>CAVQEF010000007.1:0-4391 GCA_963711445.1 uncultured Actinomycetota bacterium | reverse complement strand
ATCTCCCGTGCCCGTGTCGCCTGAGCGACGTGCGGCGATGCCGTCGGGAGAGGCGTGCCTGATGAGTATCCGGAACTTGTCGGTGCTGCGAGTTACGTTCGCCGGGTGGTGGAGCCAGTCGGTGTTTCTTTCCGTGCCGAGCGGGCCGTCTCACCGGTGGACGGCCGCGAGTGTTGGGTCGTGCTCGACGCTGATCTTCTTCCGCATCGGGAGGCGGGCGAGTTCCTGGGGTGTCTGAGTGGGGCGAGCCGCTCACCGCACACGATCCGCGCCTATGCCGGAAGGACGGCGTTCTTCTTGGGCTGGTGCGCCGCGCAGGGCGTGGACTGGCGGCGGGTCAGCCTGGCCGAGTTGGCCCGGTTCAAGCACTGGGCGGAGGTGAGCCCGACCCGGGCGGGCAGGGTCCGGTCGGGGGCGACGGTCAATGCGATCCTCACCGCGGTTTGCGAGTTCCTGCGTTTTTGCGGCCGGGCCGGGTTGATCGAGGCCGTGGTCGCCGACCGGTTGTCCGAGCCGCGCTGGCTGCGGTTCACTCCGCCGGGTTTCGACGCCGGCGAGTCCGGACAGTTCCGCGCGATACGCGCTCGAGTGTTGCAGGCACGCGCTGCGGTGCCGTTTCCCGAGGCGCTGACAGCCGAGCAGTTCCAGACGTTGCTTGGTCGCTGCCGGCGGCCCCGGGAGCGCTTCTTGGCGGTGTTGCTGCACGACACCGGCCTGCGCATTGGTGAGGGGTTGGGGTTGCGCCGGGCCGATATGCACCTGCTGCCGGACTCGCGCGGCTTGGGTTGTCCGACGGTGGGCGCGCACCTCCACGTGCGCCATCGGGTCAACCCGAACGGGGCGCTGGCCAAGTCCCGGTTTCCGCGCAGCGTGCCGGTCAGCGACGCGGTGCTTGCCTGCTACGCCGACTATCAGCACGAGCGGGCCGCGCTGACCGAGGAGGAGGGGTCGGACCTGGTGCTGGTCAACCTCTACCACGCGCCGCTGGGCGCGCCGATGTCCTACCGGGCGGCGAAGGGCTTCTTCGACCGGCTGGCGCGCGAGTGCGGCTTCCCGGTCCGGCCGCACATGTTCCGCCACACCGCGGCGACGAACTGGGTGCGGGCCGGGGTCGATCTTGATGTGGTGCAGGCGCTGCTCGGGCACGCCTCGCTGGCCTCGACGACCGTTTATCTGCACGCCCGGGACGAGGACAAACGCCGTGCCGTCGAGGTGGTGGCCTCGGGTGGTCGGTTCCGATGAGCGCACCCGCGCTGCGGGCCGTGCAGCCCGATGCCACGCCCGGCGGGGGGATCGAGTCGGGGTGGCGGCAGTGGCTGGCCTCGCGCCTTGACCCGAGCTGGCGGCCCGGCGAGTGGGACGAACGGCTCGCGTTGTTCACCGGCGACCTGAGCAGCGAGCGGACCGCGGCGTGGGCATGCCGCACGCCGGGGTGCCCGAGCGCGACCCGCTACCACCACCGGCGCTGCAACAACTGCCGGAGGTCGCGGGCGAGCCTGGGTGTCGGCTGGGACCAGTTCGACGCCGACCCGCCCCGCCATCGCCTCCGGCCATCCGATCGCGGCGCCTGCCTGGTGCCCGGCTGTCAAGGCGAGCGGCACTGCGTTGGCCTGTGTTTTCGGCACGAGCGGTCGTGGCGGAAGGACCCGGCCGAGCCGGTCGCCTCGTTCGCCGCCCGCGCCCGGCCGCTGGTCCGCGGCGGGGACTGCCGGGTCTCGGGCTGTGGCCGGGAGGCGATCGCGCCCCGGCGGGGGCTGTGCCGGTTCCACGACCAGCGGGTGCACCGCCGCCACGACCTTTCGCGGTTCAGCGCCGAGCAGCTGGCGTCCTGGATCGCCGCCGAGTCACCGCTGCTGGGAATCCACCAGTTCTCCTTGGCCGGGTTGGCGCCGACGGTTCGCCTCGAGCTGCGCTACGCACTGCAGTGCCGCGACGCATCCCCACCACCGCTTGACCCGAGCGCGATGCGGATCTTGACGCGGCGGCTGGCCGGGACCCAGTCGATGCGCGATGCCAACGCCGTGGCCATCTGCGCATCCGGCGGTCAGCAGTACGACGCGATGATCCGCGGACTGTTTCGCGACCTGCGCCGGCACCTGGACCAGGCGTGGGCCGCGTTCACCGGCGTCGACCCGTTCGGCGGCGACGTCTGGCAGGTGGCGCTGCTCGACCTGCAAACGAACGCCTCGCGGCGCTGGCCGGCCACCCGCGGCGTGGTCGACTTCCGTGCCGTCGAACTTCCCTGGCTGCGCGAGGTGGCCAAGGACTGGGCCCGCGCCACTCGGCCGCATCTGCAGCGGCTGCGGGAAACGCTGCGCGCCTGCCAGTCCGCCTCGGTGGTGCTGGTCGCCGCCGGCCGGACCGACCCGACCGAACTGGGCGCCGGAGACTTCACCCGCATCGTCGCCGCACTGCGCGAGCAGCACCGCGATGACGGCAGCTTGTACTCGGCGTCGCATCGCAACCTGCTGACCCACCAGTTCTGCGAGGTGATCGACCACGGCCGCGCCGCCGGTCTGCTGGCCGACGTGCCGGACACCTTCCGAGCCGTCCGCCGACGCTGGCACGTCGCCGAGCAGGCCAACGAAGACGAGCTCGGCAAGGCCCTGCCCGAGTCGGTGATCCGCCAGCTCGATGCCCACCTGCACCTGCTCGGACCGGCCGGCCACGCCGGCTCCATCAGCGGTGAGCAGCTGCGGGCGATGCACCAGACGATCTACCGCATCCTACGCGACACCGGTCGCCGGCCGGGTGAGGTCACCAGCCTGCGGATCGGCTGCATCGAGATGATCGAGGACCAGCACAACCTCGTCTATGACAACCACAAGGCCGGCCGGATGCGCCGGCGGCTGCCGATCACCGAAGAAACCGCAGCGACCATTCTGGACTGGCAGCCTCAACGCGAGCGGTGGTCCACCCCGCCGGCGCAGCGGAACTGGCTGTTCCCCAGTCCACTGCTGCGCGCCCAACAGTCCCAGGGCCACCTCACCGCCTCGGCGGTCGCCGGGGCGTTCAAGGCCTGGGTGGCACGCATCGGCCGCATCGACAGCGAGCTGCTCGGTCCAGACGGCTCGCCCGTCCCCTACGACCCGTCGCTGATCGTGCCGTACGCGCTGCGCCACTCCTACGCCCAACGCCACGCCGACGCCGGCGTCCCCGTCGACGTGCTCAAAGAGCTCATGGACCACGTCTCGGTGACCACCACCATGGGCTACTACCGAATCAGTCTCAAGCGCAAGCAACAGGCCATCCGCTCGGTCGGGGCGCTGGCCACCGACGCGTCGGGCAGGCCAGCGCCGTTCACCGAGCCGGCGGCCTACGAGCGGGCGTCGGTGTCGGTGCCGTTCGGCAACTGCACCGAACCCTCCAACGTCAAGGCCGGAGGCGGTGCCTGCCCAATCCGCTTCCAGTGCGCCGGCTGCGGCTTCTACCGACCCGACCCCTCCTACCTGCCGGCGCTCGAACAGCACATCGCCGAATTGCGCGCCGAACGGGAAACCGCGCGGGCGATGCAGGCCGCCGACTACGTACTCGCCAACCTCACCGCCCAGATCGAGTCGTTCACCGGCGCCGCCGAGACAATGCGCCGCCGACTCGCCGAACTCGGCCCCGCCGAGCGCGCCGACGTCGAAGACGCCAGCCGGCTGCTGCGCCGCGCCAGGGCGGCCCGGCACCTCCCGCTGCTGCCCACCCCCTCGGCCGGGCACGCCGGATGAGCACCGTCCGACCCGGACACAACCCCCGCGCCGACGCGCTCCGCGCGGCCCGGTCGCGAGACAGCCAGGACAAGCGTCGACGCGTCCTCGACGCCCTACAGGCGCTGGAGAACACCGGCACGCCGATCACCGCCGCCCGGCTCGCCGCGGCCGCAGGAGTATCCGCCTGGCTGGTCTACGCCGACGGCGTCCGCGAACACCTCGACGCCGCGCGGCGCCGCCAAGCCGAGCACGACAGCCCACCAACCCCGGCCGTCCCCACGACCGGACGCGAACCCGCCAGCATGGCCAGCCTGCGCACCGACCTCGCCGTCGCCCGCGCCGAAATCCGCCGACTGCGCGCCGAAGGCGACAAACTCCGCAACCGACTACGCCTGCACCTGGGCGCCGAGATCGAGGGACCAGAACGGGCCGAACTCATCGCCCGCGTCGCCGACCTCGAAACCAACGCCCGCCACCTGATCGTCGAACGCGACGCCCGCGCAGCAGAGGCCGACCACGTCCGCCGCCAGGTCCGCGAACTCGAAGACGACCTCACCGCCGCACGAGAAAGCCTGCGCCGCATCATCCGAGAAACCAACACATGACGACGCCGGCCTCGTGGCTGACCTGCCTCACCTGCCTCAGACCACGAAACACCGCCCGACCAGGACACTTTCAAGATCGACTACAGAT
>CAVQEF010000006.1:0-207768 GCA_963711445.1 uncultured Actinomycetota bacterium | reverse complement strand
CGAGGCACCCCTCCCTGACCTTCGGGCTGGCAGTGCGGTCGACAACGTGGTTGTCGACGTCTCGCCGCCGGTCTCGTCCCCGACCCTCGACCCAGAGCTGGCCGCGCAGGTCACAGGCGCCACTCAAGCCCTGGCAGCAGATCCCGCCAAGGTTCGCGGAATTCTTGAAGACCTGCGCAAGTTTGGTCTCTGGCGACTGGCCGGAGACACCGAGATCGACCTCGATCGCGACGGGGAGACGTTGGCGTCTCTGGTTCAGCGCGCAGGTCGACACCTCAGCTGCGAACCTGGGGACCTGATATGCGGCTGAACTTTCTTCACATCTGCAGCCCTACGGCGCCCTTCCGGATGCCACGCTTGAGTTCGGCGATGAGCCTGACCGTGGTGCATGGCCTGCGACAGAGGCCGGCGAGAGCAGAGCCTGTGTCCAGCTACGCAGACCTGTTGTGCGGGTCCCGCGACAGACGTCGATGGCCCTCCTGGCGCCGCGAACCAAACTCCGCATTCTGGCCACTGTCACGATGGACGACAGCTACGGACGGTGAAGGTGATCCGCACGCATGCGAAGAAGGCGCCCAACGACCTGCTCGACGCAGAAACCTCGAAGCCAGTCACCGCCGAGGTACGAGAAGCTATGACCCAGGCCCTTGACCACAACAGCGTGAAGACCCTGCTGGGGCGACCGGACCACGACCGTCTCGTCGCCGGAGGCCGACAACTGATGAAGGGCCAGGGCGACCTCGCGGACATCGTGTTCGAGGCCGAAGCGAGCCGGACGGCGACGTGCGCGCATTGGTGGCCCGACTCGAAAACCGGGCAGCTGAACTTTTCACGCCACGCAAGAACTCCAACTTCAATTCTGAACCCCGCCCAGAACGCCAGCCGGGAAGAGTTGGACGGCAGGCTGAAGGCCACCATGGCGACCGCTGAGGAGGTCGACGCTGCCGCCGCTCGACGAACCACGGATTGCAAGAGGCCGAGCTTGAGCAACGCCGTCTGCAGGCCGCACACCTGCGGACTGAGGATGCCCGATTGACCCAGCTCGACGGGTCGTGGCCGTTCTGGGATACGTTGCCGCCGCACCGTCGAGAGGAGTTGAAGCAGGCCGAGACCAGCGGTCCGCATCTCTCCCGCGACCAGTTGCAGACCGTGACCGGAGCCCTCGCGCCGACTGGTTTCAGTCGACGGCGAGATCCGCGAGGAGAACACCACCGCCGAGAAGGCCCAGCAGGAGCGCTTAGGCCTGGCCGTTGACGAGAACCTGCTCGCCGTCCAGCCCGCCATCGACACGCTGGGGAGGGACAAGGCCGGCGCCGACACCTCGAGGGCGCGCGCCCACTTCAAGCTCGGCAGGGAGGCGGCAAGCGTTCGCGCCGGCTCCGGTGAGGTTCTCGGACGGACTTGGGCTACACGACATCGACGAGCCGCTGGCCGCGCTCTCGTCGATTGCCGTATCTGATGATCGGCTGGCGGACCTGACCAGCTTGGCCGACGAGAGAGTGACCGGCTCGGCAAAGAGCTGCAGAAGGCGCAGCAAGACGTGAAGGAGGCGGCTGCGCAGCTGGAGGATGCCGAGCGTGAGGCTGAGTCCAATGGCGTGCCGAGCGAGTTGGTCGACGAGGTCGATCCGGCCGCGCTCGAATCTGCCCGGGAGCATCAGCGACCTGCTCTGGGACCGTGCGACGACGGGCCTGGCTGGACGATGTTGCGGTACCCCAATCGAGGTCGGGTCGGGTCCGGCCGATCTGGCCGACCGGTACGAGGCGCTCAAGTCGGCGACGCGGACAGCGCCGCCGATGACCTGGTGGTGGAGGCTGGCCAACTCTCCGACGAGCAGCGCCGGCGGATCGAGACTGCGGCGGCCGGCTGGGCAACCGTCAGTGAGCGCCGTCGTGCTCTGAGCCGGACCGAGGATTCATTGGCTGAAGTTAAGCAGCAGATGGAGGACTGGCGGACGGCATGGCACGCCGCGACGGATGCGGCTGGGCTACCAACAGGCCTCGGTGCCCCGGGCTGGCGGGAGCGCGCCGGGTTGCTGTCGGATGCGGCAGGCGATGCCGAGAACTTGCGGACGCTGGAACGTGAGCGGGCCGAGAATGCCAGTACGGCCGCGGAGTGGGACGCCGCCGCAGCGGCTCTGGCGAGCCGGTTCGGACAGTCGATCGAGCCCGGGCAGCTCCCGGCGTGGTTCGACAAGACCGAGGTCAACTATGAGCGATCCAAGTCGAATCAGAAGGCCGCGGAGGTGCACCGGAAGAATCAATCCGAGGCGATGCAGCGCGCCGCTCAGCTGCGCGAGGAGGGGTTGACCCTCGAGGAGTCCCTCGACAAGGTGGCAGCCGAACACTGCGTGGACCACGGTGGGCTGGATGTCTTGGTTGAACGGACGGAGTCGCGCGCCATGGCTGTCGCTGCACTGGATGGACCTGCTGGTCGGCTGCAGCGCGGCATCCAGAAGCCACGTTGGATGAGTTGATCCGAGAACTCGCCACCCAAGATCGCGAGCAACTCGGTGGGGACCTTGGACGCCACCGAGGACGCGCTCGCGAAGCGGATGACGCTGTCATGGCGGCCCAGGAGAACGCGATTTGCGCGAAACCGCCCTCGACGAGCTCACTGGACGGACCGGAGCCGACGCACTTCACCAGGAGCTCAGCCAGGCGACTGCTCAGGTGCTCGACATCGTCGAGGATTACGCCACCGCTCAACTCATGCACCATCTGCTCACCCAGGAGCTGCGTGCCTACCTGGAGTCCCACCGAAACCCGGTGCTTGAGCGAGCTGGTTCGTATCTGAGCCGGCTCACACAAGGCCGGTTCACCAGGCTGCGCGAGCACGGTGAGGGTACCGACCGTTCGCTGGTCGTTATCGGCGCCGACGACGCGGATTACGAGACGACGGCGCTGTCCGAAGGCACCGCCAGCCAGCTATGCCTTCGCACTGAGCTTGGCCGGCGTACTCGAGGTCGAGCGTGAACGCCGCGAAGCTCGCCAGGAGACCGTCCCGATCATGCTCGACGACGTGCTCATGGCATTTGACGACGAGCGTGCGGCAAGCGCGCTGAATCTGCTTGCGGAGATCGGTGAGGAGCAGCAGATCGTGCTCTTCACCCACCACGCCGCCGTGAAGGATCAGGTTGCCTCCATTTCGCAAGCAGCCAGTGTCATCGCCTGGCCGCACCGGCTGTACTGGAGTAGTTGTCGCCCTGTCCGACGACCACGTCTACATGTCACACCGCACAGCTGAAGGAGCGTTGAGTGTCACGAGGGTGTCACAACTTCAGTCAAACTCTTCACTGGCAGACGGTGAACGCCGCTAGACAACTATCGTCGTTGGTGGACTAATCGCCAGAGGTCAGAGCCCTTTCCTCTCTCGGCTTGCTGGGCGGCAGCGAACCGCGGCACATAGCTGTAGACATCCCGGATCGACTTCCCAAGCTGAATACGCGGGTTCGATTCCCGTCATCGGCTCCACGTCTACAGGTCAAATTCGCCTCGGAGCCCGGCTGAGCGGGCCTGTGTTCCCGCAACGGTCTCGTACCGCGCTGGGCGAGCCGCCGGAGCAACACAACCCTCCTGCAATCGGCGGGCATGTCGCCAAAAGTGAGAGACTGGCAGCTCATCGCGAACGATCAGCTGATCGGGAACTGGTCCGCCGGGAGGGGCAGACGCCGTGTGGAATTCCAAGGCACGCGTGGCCGAGCTGCTTGCGCAGTATCCGGACCCGGTCGTGTTGGCAGAAACCCGATGGATGAATGTCTTCGGCGCGATGGCCGCGCTATGTGCGGGGGCCTTGGGCGTCTTCGCGATCGTGGCGCCGTTCTTCAGCGACATCGGCGACATCGGATTCCAGATCTTCGGCGGGTTCATCACCGCGGTGGGCCTGGGCACCGCCGGGTTGGTACTGCGCGACGTGCGCCACCCGGCGGCGATGACGCTGCGGCCCGACGGTTTGGTGAACGGCGATCAATTATTGCAGTGGCGCAGCGTGACCGAAATCCGCACCGAGCAGCGACATACCTATATTCCGCCCCAGATTGCGATCACCTACGAGCGGAACGACCTCGAATGGGGGTACCGGCTGAACGGCCGCTACGGGATGTCGAACAAGGCACTGCTCATGCTGCTGACCCAGTGGCGCGACATGGCGCTGGCCGCTGGGCACGGCGGCGCAGCCCCGTAGACCGTCCGCGCCGGACAGCGGCACAGCGCACCGAGCGCCGCCATGTTGCTCGTGTGGTCGTCGGTGTTGATCAGGTGCGCGCAGACGGTCAGCGTCATCTTGACGTCCCGGTGGCCCATGAGCTGAGCAACGCGGTTGTCTCGGCGGTCAACGGCACGCGGCGGTAACTCTGCTTGGCGTGGTGCTCAACGCGGGTGATCTCGCCGGGGATGTTGGCCTGCATGCGCGAGCGAAAACGCTTCCCAAGCTGAATACGCGGGTTCGATTCCCGTCATCGGCTCCACTTCTGACCAGCATTGAGACCGGTCGAACGGCAAAGCGGGGGCACGTACTCCACTTATTGCCTGGAAGCGCTCCAATGAACCCCGGTCGCGAACTGGCTGCCCTAGGTTGAATCACTGTGGGGTCGTCTGGGCAAGGGCACCGTGTCACTTTCGGCGAAACCGTCTGTGCCGACGGCACGGTCATTCGCCATCTCGAAGCGGGCGACGGCCCGGCACTGGTTTTGCTGCCCGGGTGGTCGCAGTCCTCGCGGATATTTCTCAGCCAGTTGACGACCCTGTCGCAGTCCTGGCGGGTGCTGGCCATCGACCATCGCGGCCACGGGGAGTCCTCGGCGCCCGAGATCGGCTACCACATCCATCGGCTGGCCGCCGACCTGCGGGACGTCCTGATGGCCCGCGACCTCAACGGGGTGCACCTCCTGGGCCACTCGATGGGCTGCGCCGTGATCTGGTCCTACCTCGAGTTATTCGGCCGTGACCGGGTGGCCTCGCTGGTACTGGTCGACCAGATGCCCTGCGCCCTGAGGAATCCCACATGGACCGACGGCCAGGCCCTCGTAGCGGGAGCGACGATGGAGGCCGCCGGGTTGTTCGCGTTCACCGATTCGCTGCGCGCAGATGGCCCGGACCCACGGGGCGACTTCCTGACCGAAGTCACCTCACCGGGAATTCCGTCTGACCAGTTGTCGTGGCTCATCTCCCAGAGCCTGGCGGTCAACCGCCGGCACGCCGCCGAGCTCATCTTCGACGTGGCCACCCATGACTGGCGCCCCCTGATGCCACATATCGACGTGCCGACCCTCGTCGTCGCCGGCGACTCCGTGAATGTTCCCATTGCTTCGCAAGAATGGATATATCGGCAGATACCCGATGCACACTTCGCCCGTGTGACCGGGCGCCACGGAGGCACTCATTTTCCGTTCCTGGAAAACCCGGATACCTTCGACTCGGTCGTTTCGCAGTTCCTCCGGCGCGACGCAACGCCGCGTCACTGACGACGCGGAAACCACTTCCCAAGCCGAGAACGCGGACTCGAGTCACGTCATCGGTCCATCCGAGTGCCGCTCACGCTGCCCAAAGACATTCGCCGGGCGGGGCCTCTTCACGCATGCCGGTCCGGTCACCGGGGGCTCGGCGTAGCCGAACCGTGACAAGAGCTTGACCGAATTGCTAACGCGCCCTTGCGCTTCCATCGTTCGGACCACACATACGATCACTATTGCAACGTTGTCAGTTAAAGGGAATAGGGATCATGCGGTCGGTTGTTCGGTGCGCTCTTGCCGTCATCGGGGTCGCTGCGAACGTGGTTGCGGGCCCGACTGATGTAAGCCTGGCCTCGGTGAACCACGCGAACAGGCTCACCATCGCCTCGGTGCTGCCTGCGCAGGGCGAGGTGGTGGGCGTGGCGCACCCGGTGGTCGTGACGTTCAGCGCGCCCGTCGGCAACCGGCACGCCGCAGAGCGGGCCGCGGAGGTCACCTCGACGCCCCCGATGACCGGCAAGTTCGAATGGCTCGACGCCAACGTCGCGCAGTGGGTTCCCGACCGATTCTGGCCGGCGCACAGCACAATTGCGCTCTCGGTCGGCGGCCTGGCCACCGACTTCAAGACGGGCCCCGCCGTCCTCGGCGTGGCCAGCATCTCGCAGCACACGTTCCGGGTGAGCATCGACGGGGTCGAGTCGGGACCGCCGCCCTCCCTTCCGGCGCCGCACCACCGACCCCACTGGGGGGAGCCGGGCGTGATGCCGGCCTCGATGGGCCGGCCCGAATACGAGACGCCCGTGGGCACCTACACCGTCCTGTCCAAGGAACGCTCGGTGATCATGGACTCGAGCAGCGTCGGCATCCCCGTCACCGATCCCGACGGCTACCGGATTCCGGTGGATTACGCCGTCCGCATCACCAGCCATGGTCTTTTTGTGCATTCGGCCCCGTGGGCCATCAATTCGCTGGGGCTGGAGAATGTCAGCCATGGCTGCATCAGCCTGAGTCCCACGGACGCGGAGTGGTATTTCAACGCGGTCAACATCGGCGATCCGGTAATCGTGCAGGAATAGCCGCGGCGACGCCCGTCGGTTGGGGAAATCTGTGCATGCGCCTTTACTGAGAATGGCGCATTTCCGGCGAACGCGGCAAACCCTGCGCATGCGCGCGGCGGCGCGATGAAGAAACTCCAAGACGGGAACGGACCCGCCGGGAACAACCCGGCGGGTCCGTCTACAACCCGAATGGCAGATCCGGCAGGGGATCGCCCCTCTCAGCCCGCGGGCGGGGGGCCGGCCGGAAGCGGCTGACCCGCCACCGGGCCGCCGGCCGGCGCCGGGCCGGTCGGGTCGCCCTTACCCCCGTAGCTGCCGGACATGTCGATGATGGGAGCACCGGCCGGCACGGGAGCACCCACCGGTCCGCCCGCGAGGATCGGCGCGCCCACCGGCAGCGGCGCACCCACCGGAATCGGCGCACCCACCGGAATCGGAGCACCGATCGGCACCGGGGCGCCCACCGGCACCGGAGCACCGATCGGCACCGGGGCACCTACCGGCACGGGGGCACCGCCCAGCGCGACCAGCGGGGCACCCACCGGCAGCACCGGGGCGATCGGGCCGGGCGCGACCAACGGGATGCCCGACATGTCGGTCAGCGGCGCACAGACCGGCGCTCCACCGGCGGCGGCACCCGCCGCTCCCGCCGCCCCGGCCGCGGCCGGAGCGCCACCGACGGCCGCCGGCGCGGCGGCCTCGCCCGACTGCCCTTCGATGCACGCGTAGCCGCCCGTCATGTACGGGACGGCCGCGGCCTCCGGGCTCAACGCAATAGCGGCCCCGCACAACCCAGCGCCAGCAACCACTTTGATGTTGAATCGATCTAAGATCGTCATCAACGTCAACTCCTTTTTTCGCGCTCAGATATTTTCCGCAGTCAAACGATGCAGCAGAACCGCATAGCCATACCGAAGCCGCCTGTCGACGACCGCCTCAATTGATAGCAGAGCAAATACGCGACACGCGCAGCGCCGCACCGCACCGTATCCAAATGGTGACGTTGCCCGACGCAGCGGTCGTGAATTCGACGTCGGCCGCGCCCAGTTCAGCACCCCGGACCCGGGCGGTACACCGGCAGGATCCGGTACTTCGCGGTGAAACCGGCGTGGTCGTATTCGTCGCCGACCTCGCCGTCGTGGGCGAGCACGGTCGGGCCTTCGACGGCGGAGAAGCTGAACTCGGGCACCTGCAACTCGTGGTAGAGCGGGTGATCTCCGTGATACCGCGAACGCGCCGCCAGGGCCGCCTGTTCATTAGCTCCACCCTAGAGTGTGGGGCGAGAGAGGAGATTTCAGGCGCGTGCTCGCCGAGGATGCCACCGGTCACGTCGCGACGTGGCTCGACAACGCCGAACGCCGGGGGGTGCCCCGCGCGGTCGTCGCGGGCATCGCCGAGCACATCGCCCCCGGTGGCTTTCGGCTCCTCGAGACGATGGAAGAGATCGAGGACCCCGACGGCAAGTCGTACTTCCTGATTCCGCGGGCCGCCGGCGGCGACGACGCCCGCCGGGCGGTGCTGCTGACCTACGTGCTCAACGCCGGCACCGGCTACGGACGCCCGGACCAGGAGCCCGCGGACTTCCCCGAAACCCCCTACGGCGCCGCCGAGGTGCGCCGAATCATCCACCGGCAGAACGCCAACGGCTGGAGCTACACCCGCGACGTCGGCTTCGTGCACCGCAACGGGGCGCGCCTGGTCACCACGCCCAACGGCATGCTGATGGGCCTGGGCGGCAACTGGGTCCAGCGCCGGTTCTGCGCGCGCGGCGGCACCACCTGGGGCGACATCTTCATGGTCAACGCGGGCCGGGTCAGCGACCCCGCCGAGCGGTTGCGCCGCCTCATCTCCTCCCGCGTCCTGGACCGGGTGCTGCACCACGAGGAGCGCCACAGCCGGCAATGGGCGGCCAAGGGCTATGCGGGCATGCTCGTCGACTACGCCCGGGAACTGATCCGCGAGTACGCCTTCGGCGAGATCAACCGACTCGAAGCCGACGCCGGCCTGTCCGACGGGGGTTACAGGGCCTCAATGCCGTGATGGAGCACCATTATCCCGATGA
This sequence comes from uncultured Actinomycetota bacterium, assembly GCA_963711445.1. Taxonomy (GTDB): domain Bacteria; phylum Actinomycetota; class Actinomycetes; order Mycobacteriales; family Mycobacteriaceae; genus Mycobacterium. The sequence goes on along the minus strand of CAVQEF010000006.1, from coordinate 199,199 downwards.
CGACCAGGACGACCGCGAGCAGCGCGGCGTTGTTTTCGTCCATCCAGTCTTTCAGCCGCGCCAACGGATCGTCGAGGCGGCGACCGGCGGCTACATAGGCCAGGATGGGGATCGCGACCGTCGAGGCAGCGACGACAACGAAGAACGCGGCGGCCATCCAGTCACCAGTGGCGCCCAGTCCGCTTGTGCCGATGGCCAATCCGGCCGGCACGCAGATGAGGGACACGTCCGGCCTCACCACCGCCAGCGCCGCTCCGGTGATCCCCGATCGCACCGGGGTGATGGTGGCGAACGAACGCATCCACGACGGCGACTCGGTGTGGTGACGCCGGGTCAGCCACCGGTAGATCCCGAAGACGATGAGAGCCGACCCGAAGACCACGCGCAGCCACGACGCCCAGCCCGGCGGGGAGTCGTGCAGCCCGCCGAGCATGCCGGCGGCCGCCACTGATACGGCCGTCAGCGCGGCCAGGCCCAGCAGCCAGCCACCCAGGAACGCGAGGCTGGCGGGCCGTCGTCGCGGCGCCTGCAAGACCAGCACCGCGGGAATGACCGTGATCGGCGAGAGCGCGATGACCAGCCCCAGCGGGACGAGGTCGGTCAGCACGGTGCCCCAGCTACCTGCCATGGGCAGCAATCCTCCCACAGGCGGTCAGCGCAGAGCGTGAATCCCGTTGTAGACGACCATCAAACCGATCAGCACCAGGATCACCGCCATCATCGCGGCGTGGTTTTGTTCCATCCACTCCTTGAGCCGCTCCAGCGCGTCGTCGAGGCGGTCACCGGCGCCGACGTAGGCCAGGATGGGGGCGGCGACCGTGGATGCAGACAGCACGACGAAGTAGGCGGCGGCCGCGAACCCGCCCGCCACATCGAGCGTGCTGCTGCCGATGGCCAGCCCGGCCGCCGCGGACAGGATCAGGACCTCCGGCCGTATCACCACGAGGGCCGCCCCGGTCAGCCCGGCGCGCACCGGGGTCAGCCTGGTGAACGAACGCATCCACCCGGGCATAGGGTGCTCGCGATTCCGGGTGAGCCACCGATACACACCGAAGACGACCAGCGTGGAACCCAGAACCACGCGCAGCCAGGACGCCCAGGCCGGCGGCGACGCGCGCAGGCCGCCCAGCAGGTCGGAGCCGGCGACGAACGCCGCGGTGACGGCGATCAGACCCAGCACCCAGCCGCCGAGGAACGCCAGGCCGGTCGGCCGCGCCCGCGGAGCGTGCAGGACCAGGACAGCGGGAATGACCGTGATGGGTGAGACCGCGATGACCAGCCCCAGTGCGGTCAGCGAGGTCAGCACCGAGCCCAAACTTTGTGTCACGGGCAGCAATCATCGCATTGGGTATCCCCGCGAGGTGGCGACCACCCATCTCGGGCACATTTTTCCTCGCCGCGCGCCACCGTTGACGGGCGCCGCGGCGGCGCTCGCGTCCATCCCGGACGGCGCGCTGACCAGACGTTGTCCGGGTTGCTGATGGCCACGCGCGAAACCGCCATCGCCGGGACGTACGTCCGGAGACGCCGGTTGGGGCCCTAACCTTTGCGGCGCAGCGTCCACGCCGGCACCCAGTGCGTCACGGTGCGACGCTTGGAGCCATAGGCGACGGGGTAGGTCACCAGCCCCCACCAGTCGCCCTGCTCGCAGAGGCCCCAGCAACTCAGCCGCCCCTCGACGACCTTGCGCAGCTGCAGGCCGTTGGGCTGGTAGCGGCCCGAACGGTGCGGCTCGCGCGGGAACAGCACCGTCAGGTCGACCAGCACCGCGAGCGGCGGACGCACCGCCCGTAACGGGCTGCGGACCGGCTGCCCGTTGTACCCGATCGACCCGAGCTGGCCCATCGATCGATCATACGTTCGATTGCATGCCCCGGGGCCGCGGCTGCGTTCTGGCAACATAGCGCTGGTGCCCAACCGCGCCCTGCTCAGGCCGTTGCCGGCCGCGCTGGACCCGCTGATCGTGGCGGCGTTGGCCGCGGCGGTCAGCCTGGGCGGCGCCGGCCGCCCGTCGTTCTGGTACGACGAGGCGGCCACCATCTCGGCCTCCTACAGCCGCTCGCCGGCCCAACTGTGGCGGATGCTGGGCAACGTCGACGCCGTGCACGGCCTGTACTACCTGCTCATGCACGGCTGGTTCGCGATCTTCCCGCACACGGAGTTCTGGGCCCGTGCGCCAAGCGGTTTGGCCGTCGGGGGCGCCGCGGCCGGGGTGGTGGTGCTGGGCAGGCAGCTCTCGTCGCGCACCGTCGCGGTGAGTTCCGGGGTGTTCACGGCAATCCTGCCCCGCTCGACGTGGGCGGGCATCGAAGCCCGCCCGTACGCCGTGTCGATGATGGCCGCCGTGTGGCTGACGGTGTTGCTGGTCGCCGCCACGCGCCGCGACAACGCTCGGGTCTGGTTGTTTTACGGTATCGCCCAAGCGGTTTCGGTGGTGCTCGACGTGTACCTCGCGCTGCTGGTGCTGGCGCACGCGGCCTTCGTCGTCGCGTTCCGGCGCGGGGGCGTCCGGTGGCGCTTCGCCGTCACCTCGGTGCTGGCGGGCTGCGCCGTGACGCCGTTTTTGGTCCTGGCCGCCGGACAGGTGCACCAGATCAGCTGGATCGCGCCGATCGGTCGCCGCACGCTCGAGGACGTGGCGATTCAGCAGTATTTCGAAAGGAGCCCGCCGTTCGCGCTGGCCTCCGCCCTGCTCGTCGCGGCCGCGATCGCGGTGTGGCTGCGCGCATCGCGGGTGGCGGACCGGCAGCTGTTGGCCCTGGCGATCGCCTGGCTGGTGATCCCGACCGCGCTGATCGTCGCCTGGGCGGCGGCGGTGCACCCGGTCTACACGCCCCGCTACCTGTCCTTCACCGCACCGGCGATGGCCCTGGTGTTGGGCGCCTGCGCCGCCGCGGTGGCAGTCAAGCCCTGGCGGGTGGCGGCCCTGGTGGGCCTGTTCGCCGTGGCTGCTGCACCGAATTACGTTTCGGCGCAACGCAACCCGTATGCCAAATACGGGATGGACTACAGCCAGGTGGCCGACCTGATCGCCGCCCGGGCCGCGCCGGGTGACTGCCTGCTGGTGAACGACACGGTGACGTTCATGCCCGCCCCGATGCGCCCGTTGCTGGCGGCGCGCCCCGACGCGTACACCAAGCTGATCGACCTCACGCTGTGGCAGCGGGCCACCGACCGCAACGACGTCTTCGACACCAACCTCATCCCGGAGGTGGTGGCCGGGCCGTTGAGCCGGTGCGGTGTCGTCTGGATCATCACCCAGGCCGACGAGTCCAGGCCCGCGCACGAGCGGGGCCCGGCGCTGCCACCGGGCCCGCGCTACGGCGTGACACCCGCGTTCGCGGTGCCCCGCGACCTGGGCTTCCGCCTCGTCGAGCGCTGGCAGTTCAACCTGGTCCAGGTGCTCAAAGCCGTGCGCTGAGGCTCACCAGATGCGCAGGTAGTCGACGAGCATCGCCGACGGAAAGGTGCCCATGGCGGGATCGCCGGCACCCACCCCGCCGACGGCAAGGGTGAACATGGGCGTCATCCAATAGCCGGGGTTGTTGAACGGCCACCGCTTGTCGTCGGGGTTGCCATGCACCGGAATGGGTTTCGGCGGGACGGCGAAGTACGGTTTGGCGCCGTCGACGTAGTCCCGCCAGAACTTGAAACCGTCCTCGTCCCAACGCATCCGCCAGGTGTGCCACCCGCCGTCCACCAGCCCCGGGATCGACCTCCCCTCCCAGGTCTTCCCGTTGGACGCCGCGTGCACCGTGGTGCCCGGCGCCCAGTTGCCGTTGCCGTACCACTCGAAGATGTCGACCTCGCCGTCGGGCAGCGGGTCCTCGTTGACGCCCCAGAACGACGGCCACAGACCGGGAAACAGGCAGTCCAGCTTGATCCGCGCCTCCCAGGTCTGGTTGATCATGCTGCGAAAGTTGCCGCGCAGCTTGCCGCTGAAGTAGTTGTCGGGAAATTCCCGGGTGGCGCACAGCACCAGGTTGGACTTGCCGTCGAGGAACACGTTGCGGCGGTCGTCGCGGTAGATGCCCTGGACGGGCGGGAACACGTCGTCCTGCCAGGTCTGGATCGTCCACTTGGCCGGGTCGGGGGCCGAGCCCGCCGGCCCGTCGAACTCGTCCTGGAAGATGTAGGGCCCGCCCGCTGAGGCCGGCGCCGACGGTGGGGCGGGATGCGCGGGGAAGGCCTCGGCCTCCGGGACACGGGTCGCCGCCGCGGCCGCCAGCATGCCGAGCCCCGTCGTCAACAACATGCTGCGACGATCCATTCCTAGACACCACCCATCCAGACGTCGGAATTCCGACATTCCCCCGAAGCAACGATGCAAGCGGTGTTATGAAACCACGCGGCGGGGCACGAACGCATCTCGCCCCGCCAGGTGTCGCGGCGACAAAACGCCGGGTGGCGACGGCGGCGAAAAGCGGCGCGCGAGGTTTGCTGGTCGGCCGACGGCACGTGCGCGCTCGAACCCGCATCCGGGCCGGCCGGGGCCGTCGGCCGCCCCGACCCCCACCGCCCGACCGTGAGCGTCGACCACGCCGGCCCCAACGCTGGGCCGGCGGCACACCCGGAAAACCGGAAGCGTTGCGCCACAGACCCGTTCGGCCACACCCCGGCCGTTCCCCGTTCCCCACCATCAATGCCGTTGACATTGCCGAACTCGGTGGTATCAAGGAGGTTGATGGTCGAGCGAAAGGAGCACCACCCATGTTTGGTGGATTTTTCGGCAATTACGGAGGTCCCGGCTTCGGCAAACCCGGATTCGGGGGCGGGCCAGGCGGCTGGGGCGCGCCCGGTGGCTGGGGCGAATCGGCCGGGCACGGGTTCGGCGGCCCCGGATTCAGGGGTGGTTTCGGCCCCGGCGGTCGCCACGGACTCAAGCGGGCGGCGTTCGTCACCGCGGCGATGCTGCTCGACGGGCCGGCTGATGCCGCGCAGGTCACCCAGCGGGTGTCCGAGGCGACCGAAGGCGCTTTCACCCCGCCGCAGGATCTGGCGGAGCTCGCCATCGGGTTGCTGGCCGGGCGCGGCATGGTCACGGTCGACGACGGCGTGGCGACCCTGACCGAGCTGGGCAACAACGTGCTGGCGTGGCGCGGCGTCAGCAGCGAGACGGCGCGCGCCTTCCTGGGCCGCGCGGCCAAATTCGGCGATGCCGTCAAGATCCGCAGGGAACTGTTCGAGCTCGCCGGGCTGGCGCGCACGATCACCTGGACCGGCACCGACGAGCAGAAACACCGGCTCGCCGAGATCCGGGCCGACGTCCTGCACGCCCTGACCGACGCGAAAAAGGCGCTGCACCGGGTGCTGGGCGAGGCCTAGCGGCCTGAACCGGGTTCGCTGAGCTTGACCAGCGTCTTGCCGATGTTGACGCCGGTGAACAGCCCGTTGAGGGCATCGACGCAGGACTCGATGCCCTCGAACACGGTCTCCCGGTGCCGCAGCAGGCCGTCGGCCTCCCACCGGCGCAGCGCGGCGAACGCCTCGTCGAAGCGGCCCCACTGGTCCAGCGCGTTGAACCCCTGCATCAGCGCCGTCTTGGACAGCAGGTTGACGTAGTTCGCCGGGCCGGGGTGCTCGCCGGTGAGGTAGCTCGAGATGACGCCGCACAGCACCACGCGCGCCTTGGTGGCCAGCCGACCCAGCACCGCGTCGAGGATGGGCCCGCCGACGTTGTCGAAGTAGACGTCGACGCGCCGGGGGCAGTGCTCCTTGAGCGCCGCGGCCAGGTCGTCGTTCTTGTAGTCGATGCACGCGTCGAAGCCGAAGTCCTCGACCACCGCCTTGCACTTCTGCGGCCCGCCCGCGATCCCGACCACCCGCGCACCGGCGATCTTGGCGATCTGCCCGGCCACCGACCCGGTGGCGCCCGCGGCCGCCGAGACCACCACCGTCTCCCCCGGCTGCGGCCGTCCGATGTCGGTCATCCCGAAGTAGGCGGTGGCGCCGGTGGGCCCGTACACCGACATGATCGCCAGCTGGTCGTCCTCGCCGGGGATGGGCGTGCTGAACATGTCGTCGCGGATGATCGCGTATTCGGAGAATCCCGTCAGCGTGGTGACGACATCGCCGACGGCGAAGGCGGAACAGCGCGACGCCACGACTTCACCGATCCCGGCCGCCCGGATGACCTCGCCGAGCCGCACCGGCGGAAGGTAGCTGGGCTGGTCGTCGAGCCAGGTGCGGGCGGCGGCGTCGATCCCGACATAGGTGGTGCGAACCAGCGCCTCCCCGTCGGCGGGCCGGGGAGCCGGCGTGGTGACCAGTTCGGTGTCGGCGGGCTGGACCAGCCCGGTGGGGCGGCGACGCAGCAGGATCTGGCGGTTCGGCAACTCGGGCACGATGCAGAAACTACCGAACGGGCCGAAAGCGCCGAAGCGAATGGCATATTCAATCCATGTCAGCAAACGATGACCCGGAAGACCGGATCCGGGAACTCGAGCGCCCACTCGCCGACGCGGCCCGGGCGTCCGAGTTGGGCGGCCCGCCGCCCCCGCCCGCGGGTTACCCGCCCGGCCCGGCGAGCGCCCCGCCACCACCCCCCTGGACCTACGGCGGCTACGGCGGCCCCTTGCCCGGACCGCCTCCGCAACGCCCGTCGGGCAACCGCGTGTGGTGGATCCTGGGCGCCGTGATCGTCGTGGGGATGCTGGCCCTGTTCGGCGGCATCGCCCTGTTCGCCGGGCACCAGCTCTCCGGTGTGCGGTCGATGATCAGCTCCCCGCCGACCATCTCCGGGCCCTTCGGCCCACCGGTGAGCACCCCGGGCGGCCGCACGCCGTCGATGCCGCGGACGAAGGCGCCCACGCCCTCGGCGTCGGCCAGCGCGCCGGCGGGCGCCCGGATCAGCGTCTCCGGCATCAACGAGAACCGCACCCTGACCTGCAACGACAACGAGGTCGAGGTCACCGGGGCGTCCAACACGGTGGTGATCGCCGGTCATTGCGCATCGATCAGCGTGTCCGGCGTGCAGAACGTCATCACCGTCGACTCGGTGGACTCCGTCGACACCACCGGCATGAACAACAAGGTCACCTACCACTCCGGCACGCCGAAGGTCAGCAACACCGGCATCTCGAACGTCGTCGAGAAGGGCTGACGGCGGCTGCAAGGGCTAGGCGGGCGCCTCGCCGTCGTCGTCGAGAACGCTGACCGCGATCCCGTAGGGCAGGAAACGCACCTTGCGCCTCGCGTCGACGTTGTCCTTGTTGGCCCGCAACGCGTCGAGCTCGGTCGCATACACCTGCTCGACGTGCGCGCCGCCGCCGGCGTCCACGGTGTAGATGGCCCACACGCCGTCACCGGCCTCGCCGGCCGTCTCGGGCGCCGGGCGGGGTCGACGCGACAGGTCCTCGAAAACCGACGACCAGCCGGTGCCGGCGCCGGCGGCCCCGACGAACTTGCCGATCCGCTCGAAGACGTCGCGCAGGCCCTCGCCGCCCTCGCGGATCACCCGATCGAACTCGTCGGGATCGAACCCGAACGAACCGTACTCGCCCATGCGACCTCCTAGCAGCGACGGCGCCAACGTCCAGTGTGCGCCCAATCGACGCCCGGGGCTACGGTCCCGGCGGCGGGGGCGGGGGCGCGGGGGGGTAGATCGGAATCGGCACGGTGACGAACGGGAAATGCAGGTACACCGTCGTCAGCGGCTTGCTGGGCTGCGCCGGCGGCGGTGCCGCGGGCGCCGGCGCGGCGGGGGGTGGCGCGGCCGGGGCCGGCGCGGGCTTGGCGGCCGGGGCGGGCGCGGGCACCGCCCGCTGCACGGGTGTGGGCACGTACCGGGGCTTGTGCTGGTGCTGGACCGGTGCCGGGGGCGCCGCCTGCACCGGGGTGTGCGCGACCGGCGGTGGCTGCGGCGACGGTGCCGGGGCGGCCGACGGCGGCGGGGCCGGTGGTGCGGCAGCCACCGCCGTATGGGGCGGCGCCGCGGGCGGCTTGCCCGGCGCCGGGGCCGGCGGCTGCTGTGCCGGGGTCGCGACACCGGCCCGCGGCTTGTGCTGCAGGGTGGACGCCGGCCGATCCGAGGGCAACGACACCAGCACCACCCCGGCCGCGACCGCGGCGATGCCCGCCAGCGCGCTGCCGGTCAGCAGCGCGGGCCGGCGCCGGCGCGGGAACTCGTCGTCGTCGGCCACCGCGCTGTAGGCCAGGACGCTTTCGCCCCGGTCGGCGTGGGCGCTGACATCAAGGTAGGTCGGGGTGAGGCCGCGGGGGTGGATCTCCCCGGTGCCCGGGTCCAGCGCGTAGGCCAGCGCGGCCGTCGACGACGCGAACAACGGCGCATTCGCCGAGGCCAGCGCCGCCCCGCGGGCCAGGGCCATGTCCGGCTCCTCGGGAGCGGTGACGTCGAACGGGGTCACCGCCTCCAGCGCGGGCTTGAGCGGGACGATGTCCGTCCCGCACCCGATCAGGAAGACGCCGTCGGCCCACGACCCCCGCGCAGCCAGGGCGGCGACCATCGTCGCCAGCTCGCCCGCCACGGCCTCGCGGGGGGCGTCGTCCCCGGCATTGTTCAGGGCACGCCGGTGCAGGTCGACGATCGATCCGTCGGACACCTCGACGACGGCCAGGGTCGCGTGGTCGGCCTCGACGAACAGCATCGCGATGTGCTCGTAGCCGATCGCATGGCCGACCGTCTGTGCCAGCGCGGCCGCGGCCAGCAACGGCGAGACCAGCATCACACCGCCGACCTCGCGGGACGCCAACTCCTCGCGCAGCGCGCCGGCCACCGCCGGGTCGGTCCACGTCACCCCGATCGAGGCCAACCGGTAGCCGCAGTCCACGGCGCCTTCGCGGGTGCCGTCGATGGCGGCGATCACCTGATCGACCGCACCGGACTCCGCCGAGTCACCAACCTCGATGGTGTCCTCTTCGACCGTCACGCCGTCGGCGTCGACCCCCTCGATCAGCAACAAACGGACCGTCGTGGGAGCCATCGACACCCCGAGCACGATGTCCATCTGCGCCTCCAAGGTCCTCCAAGCCCCGCCGCGGGGGCATGACCAACGCACCCCCCCGAATAACGTGACCTCCACGTTACCCGCGGGTGACCGGTTGCGCCTATGGGCGACTCAGGGGGACGGGGACCAGCGGCGACGCGCTCAGTAGCCCGGGCCCAGGAAGGGGTTCTGGTTGCCGTTCGGATACTGCGGCGCCTGATACTGCGGCGCCTGATACTGCGGCGCCTGGTTCTGCGGAACCTGGTTCTTGGGCACCGGAACCGGGATCGGCACCGGCAGCAGTGGGACGTGAATCCACTCCGTGGTCATCGGCACCGTCGTCTCGGTGGTGGTCACGGCCGCAGGCGGCTCTGAAGTCGTGGTCGTGGGCGTCTCGGACTCCGACGCGGTGGGCTCGGGAGGCTCCGAAGTCGGGGTCATGGTCGGCGTGGTCGGTGGCTGTGTCCGCCGGGGCGCAGGGGGCGCCGTGGTGACGACGGGCGGCCGTGTCACCACGGCCTGCGGGGGCGGCGGGGGTGGCGGCGACGACGGGGGCGGGGGTGGCGGCGGCTCGGCGCTGGGCACCGGGGCGGCGCTGGGCGCCGGCGGGGCCGACGGTGGAGGGGGCACCGCTGTCGGTGGCGCCGACTTTGGCGGCGCCACCGGCACGGGCGCGACGCTGGGCACCGGCGGCGCCTGCCGGTTCTCGATCGCGGTCAACGTGTAGGCCACGCCGCCGATCGCCGTCATGGCCACCAAGGCGCACGTCCCAATGATGAACTGGGAAAGCCGGACTCGGTGCCACACCCGTTCCTTGGGGGGATCGAGCACGGGCAGGCGCATCGACCAACCGGCCTGGCCGTCTTCGTCGTAGGCCTCCGGCGTGTACGGCACCCGGATGTCGCCGGGGTATTCGGTTTGCGACCAGGCCAATTCGCGATCCGTCATGGCCTCGTCGTCGATCACCAGCACGTCGCCGGCGCCGAGGTCGACGACGTCGCCGGCGGCGGCCGCCGCGAGCAGGCCGATGGACGTATGGGTGCGGAAGTCCAGCTCTGCACCGCGCGAGGCCAGCATCAACGCGCCCGCCGCGGCTGCGAGCCCCGGCTGCGACGGCGACACGACGGGCCGGCGGGTGTGGACCGAAAGCCGTTCGGTGACAAGAGGAATGCTTGCCCCGCCGCCGACCGTGACGATCGCTGAAAGGTCCGCCCAGCTCTTCTTCTGCCGGACCAGCATCTTGTCGAGCGCATAGATGAGACCGGTGAGCCGGTCCTGTATCAGGTCACCCAGCTCGTCGCGCGTCAGCCGCATACTGCACCGGCGCCCGCCCAGCTCGGCGGCCAATTCGGTTGCGGTTTCGGTCGACAGCTGTTCCTTGGCGGTGCGGCACTGCTCCCTGAGCTGGCTCAGCTGGCCCACCGCGGCGGTGCTGCCCGGGTCCATCCCGCTGCCGTGACCGAGCTCCTCGAACACCTGAAGCAACAGCGCCTGGTCGATCTCATGGCCGGAGAATTCCGTGAACCGCATTGTCGGGCTTACCGGCTCGAAATCGCCTGCCAGGTTGAGCAACGTGGCCGACGTGCCGCTGCCACCGAAGTCGAGCAACCCGACGACACCGGTTGCCGCAAAGCACAGCTCCGCGTTGGCCGCCGTCAGCGCCGCGACGGCGTCCGACACCAGGCCGGGCGCCATGCCGCTGCGCACGAACCCCAGGTGCGTCCGCAAGCCGTTGCGCAGCGCCTGCACGGTCGCCGGTTTCCAGTGCGCGGGAACGGCAATCGAGATCTCCGAGGAGGCCACGTCCGCGCCCGCGGCCAGCACCATCGCGTCCAGCGCCTCGACCAGCAGCAGGTCCGGATCGTGGGCCGAGCCGTCGCTGGACACCAGCGCCACCGAGTCACCGATGCGCTCCACGAAGCCGCTCATCAGCACGCCGGCGTCCGCCACGTCCGTGTTTTCGCCGGGCAGGCCGATTTTCGGCGCGCAGTGCGGGTAGAGGCTCAGCACGGCACGTCGCGAAACCGGCGAGCTTCCGTTACACGCGGCGACCAGGTTGGTGGTCCCGATCGACAACCCGAGTGGGTCGTACATAGAGCGAATACCTTCGTCTACAGGGGTCGGTGGCCAGCGTTAACCATATCCACGGACACGCCCAAAGCCGATGGCTTGCAATGTCATTGGTACCCGCTCGATGCGATTGTGTCACCGAAGCGGTACCGGAAACCCCTTGACAAAGTGCGTTTGGCTCACACCACGGTGAGCGGCAGCGAGCGCCTGGGTGCGAACTCGAACGTCGACCCGCCGCTGACTTTGGCCACCGACACCTCCGGCAGTTCGTCCGCCGGCGTGTCGGTTTCGGCCAGTTCCGCGGTCCAGTCCGCACTCGTGCCGCTGACCCGGACCTGGATGCGGGGGTCGACCGCGGTGGCGATCGCCTGCAGCGGCTGCACGGAGTCCGGGGAGCACAGCGAGATCCAGGCGCCGTCGTCGTGGGCCGGTGAGCGGTGCACCGTGAGCCGGTTCTGCGCGGTCTCGGCCACGACGTAGCCCGCGGGATTGAGCAGCGGATGCAGCTCGAACACCCGCATCACCCCGTCGATGCCGCCCGGCAACGTCAGCGCGCGGTGGATCCGCTCGGCGGCCAGGCCGGCCAGGCCGATCAGCCCGCGGGTGCCCACCGAGGCGGCCTGCGCATCGTCGGCGGCGCGGGCGCGCACCGCGAGCGCGAACGACAGATACAGCAGGTGCATCTGCAGGCAGACCTCGTCGGCCATCCGCACCAGCGCGGAATGAGAGAAGGCGCCGAAGTCCAGGTCGGACAGCAACGGGCCCGAGTAGTCGGCCAGCCCCTCCCCGGAGGGGTCGATGGCAGCCAATTCCCATGTGGCGGCCCGAGTTTCGCGCACCACATCCAGCGCCGGGATGCTCTGAGCCTCGGGGTAGGACTCGTCGATGATGACGGTCCAGGCGCAGTGCGGATGCCGGTCGGCGGGTTGCCGCGGCGGCCGGTGGATGGGGCGCATCTGCGCGCGCGGGTTCGTCGCGACCGCGGTGGCGTCGAACGTCGGGTCCTCGATCGTGTGGCACATCCCGAACACGTAGTCGGGACCCATCGGCTCCACGTCGAGCAACGCCCCGCAGTGGTCGAGGTGGAACTCGCCGTGCCAGCGGTCGTGAATGGTGTAGCGGAAGTCCATGAACTGCGGCGGGGCGCCGATGTCGAGCTGCAACCCCTTGAAGATGGTCGGCACGTCGTCGCCCTCGTAGTTCAGGGCCCGCTGCATGCGCTTGGTGTAGATGGGGCTGGCGCCCGCCCACTCCTCGATGGCGATCTGCACCATCTCCTCGCGGCCGAACGACGTGATGCACCACGCCATGCCGGAGCGGTCGATCATGTGGCCGATCAGCAGCAGCTCGGGCACCAGCACGGAGAGCTCGTCGCGGGACAACCGCGCGAATCGGGAGGGGCTCACGAGCCAAAAATAGACTTGTTTATGTTATAAAGTCAACAATGCCCAGTTCCGCAGGCCGGTCCCGTTCGGTGCGCCCCACCCGGCGCACCAGCGCGCCGCGCAAGCGCGGCGACGACACCCGCGCGAAGATCGTCGACGAGACGGTCCGCTGCATCGTCGAGGAGGGGTTCGCCGCGGCGACCGCCAAGCACGTCGCCGAACGCGCCGGTGTGACGTGGGGCGTCATCCAGTACCACTTCGGCGACCGCAACGGCCTGCTGCTGGCCGTCGTCGACGACGGGGTGGCCCGGCTGGTGGACAGCCTGTCGTCGGCGGACGTCAGCCAACTGCCGCTGCGCGAGCGCATCGAGGTCGTCGTCGACACCGCCTGGGCCTGCTACAGCAGCCCGACGTCGATGGCGGCTTTCGAGATCCTGCGGGCCACGCGCGGCGGGCCGGGCGCGGCGTCGCGGCGCCACCTGCTCGAAATGAACTCCGCGATCACGGCACTAGGCCGGCTGATTACCGATGACCCCGCCAATGACGGTGTGGCCGAAGTGATCTGGGCTGCGCTGCGCGGTGTGGTGCTGGCGCAGACGATCATCGGCACCCCGATCGACTGGCACCGAGAACGCCGGGCACTGATCGACATGGTGACGCACTACCTGCACCGCTCGGACGGTCCGGGCACCCGATGTGCTGCAATGACGGGATGACCCCCCAAGAGTTTGCCGACATCGAATCGATCAAACAGGTCAAGTACCGGTATCTGCGCGCGCTGGACACCAAGCGCTGGGACGACTTCGCCGACACGCTGACCGCCGACGTGGTCGGCGACTACGGGTCGTCGGTCGGTGAGGAGCTGCACTTCACCAACCGCGTCGATCTGGTGAACTACATGCGCAAATCACTTGGGCCGGCCGTCATCACCGAACACCGGGTGACCCATCCCGAGATCACCGTCACCGGCGACACGGCCTCGGGCACCTGGTATCTGCAGGACCGGGTCATCGTCGCCGACTTCAACTTCATGCTGATCGGCGCGGCCTTCTACCGCGACACCTACCGGCGCACCGAAGACGGCTGGAAGATCGGCGCCACCGGCTACGACCGGACCTACGAGGCGACGATGTCGGTGGCCGACCTGGACTTCAAGGTCAAGCCGGGCCGCGCGCTGGACTGACGGGGCGCTACTGGCCGATCGCGATCACCGCGCCGGGGCGCAGCCAGCGGATGATCTGCACCAGCGTCGCGTCGTCGATCGCCACGCACCCCTCGGTGGGGTGGCCGTCGGTGGTGTGAAAGAAGAACGCGGCGCCGCCGCCGGGGGTCTTGTTCTTGTTGACGCCCATCACCACCGCGTGCTTGTACTGCGGGATATTGAGGTTCTCGCTCTCGGCCGTGCTGAACGGGCACTGCGCCCTCTGGCACACCTGCATGCTGTTGAAGGTGGGGCTGTGGTCGTCGCCGCTCCACCAGTAATTGGGACCGGAGACCTGGGTGTACGGCAGTCCCCCACCGGGATTCGCCGCGGTGCCGAAGGCCGAGTCGAGGGTGTAGACGCCCATCGGGGTGGCCGGGACGCCACTTTTGGCCTGCGGCGCCAGCCCGGCCGAACCGACGTGGGTGGGGATGCCGGTCACCAGGGGCTGCCAGCCGGCGGCGGTGCGCTGGTAGATGTCCATCTGCGCGTTCGACCCGCCGGTGCCCACCACCGAAACCACTTGTGTGGCATTGCCAACCGCGTTCGCGAACCACGGAGCGCCGGCCGCCTGGCCGACCGGGGCACCCAGCAGCCATCCACACACCATGCACGCCGCAGCGCACAGCAAAGCCAACAGGCGCATGGTCTCCATGGTCGGTGGGGCAAACCTCGGGGTCAAGTAAAGCTTCAAGCCCGGTTGGGTCACGGAGCCGTGACCCTTGGGCGCCGACTCCCGCCGGCGCGCGGGTCATACTGGCGTCATGGCCGTCTTCGTCCGAAAGCTGTTCGGCATCGGCAAGCTGCCCGAGGAGCTGCACGCCCAGGTGGAGGCCGAAGGCCTCATCTACCTCGCCGACTACGTCGCGGTGACCCGGCGGTTCAGCGGCACCATCCCCGGCGTGCGGCTGCCGCACAGCGTCGCGAGCTATTCGGGTTCGCTGGTGTTCACCTCCGAGCGGGTCCTGGCCACGCTGTCGATGCTGCCCCGGCTGGCCGGCCCCACCGTCGACGTGCGCTGGGACGCGCCGCAGACCGGCCCGGCCCACGCCGAGATCTCCCCGACCGGCCTGCAGGTCGACCTCGACGTCGGCCAGGTCGACGACAAGTTCAGCGGCGAGCTGTCGCTGCACTACAAGGCCGTCATCCCGGCCGACGTGCTCAGCAGCCTGCCGCGGCTGTCGCTGGCGCTCGACATGCCGGCCGAATACGTCTTCCGCGCGGTCGGCGTGACCTACAGTCCGTGACCGCTTCCTACGATGGCCCTGTGACCGATCACGCGTTCAGCCCGCACGAGCGGCGGGCCGTGTATCGGGTGATCTCCGAGCGGCGCGACATGCGCCGGTTCACCCCCGGCGCCGCGGTGGCCGACGAGGTGCTGGCGCGGATGCTGCAGGCCGCGCACGCCGCGCCCAGCGTCGGGCTGATGCAACCGTGGCGCTTCATCCGGATCACCGACCCCGCCCTGCGCAGGCGCATCCACGCGCTGGTCGACCAGGAGCGCCCGCTCACCGCCGCCGCGCTGGGCGAGCGGGCCGAGGAGTTCCTGGCGCTGAAGGTGGAGGGCATCCTGGACTGCGCCGAGCTGTTCGTCGTGGCACTGTGCGCGGACCGGGAACGGCACGTGTTCGGCCGGCGGACCCTGCCGCAGATGGATCTCGCGTCGGTGTCGTGCGCGATCCAGAACCTGTGGCTGGCGGCCCGCTCCGAAGGCCTCGGCATGGGCTGGGTGTCGCTTTTCGACCCGCAGCGGCTGGCCGGCCTGCTCGAGATGCCGGCCGGCGCCGAGCCGGTGGCCATCCTGTGCCTGGGGCCGGTGCCCGAGTTCCCCGATCGGCCCGCGCTGGAGCTCGACCACTGGGCCGTCGGGCGGCCGCTGCCGGAGTTCGTCACCGAGAACCGATGGAACGAGGCGCCCGAAGGGACGACACCGCAGTGACCCGTGCCGGCGACGGGCAACGCGAGAACGTGCTGATCGTGCACTGGCATGACCTGGGCCGGCAGCTGGGCGCATACGGCCACCCGGACGTGGCCAGCCCGCGGCTGGACTCGCTCGCCGCCGAGGGCATCCGGTTCACCCGCGCCCACGCCACCGCGCCGCAGTGCTCGCCGTCGCGCGGGTCGCTGTTCACCGGTCGCTACCCGCAGACCAACGGGCTGATCGGGCTGGCCCACCACGGCTGGGAATACCGGCCCGGGGTCCGCACGCTGCCCCAGATCCTGGGCGGCTTCGGCTGGCACTCGGCGCTTTTCGGCATGCAACACGAAACGTCGCACCCGCAGCGGCTGGGCTTCGACGAGTTCGACGTGTCGGACTCCTACTGCGACCACGTGGCGGACGGGGCCGGAAAGTGGCTGCGGGAGCGGGCCGGAAGCCCGCCGGGCCAACCGTTCCTGCTGACCGCCGGTTTCTTCGAGGTGCACCGCCCCTACCCGCGGGACCGCTACGAGCCTGCCGACGCCGCCGGCGTCGACCTGCCCGCCTACCTGCCCGACACCCCGCAGGTCCGCGGCGACCTGGCCGGCTTCTACGGCGCGATCGCCGTGGCCGACGCCGCGGTCGGCCGGCTGCTGGACACGCTGGCCGAAACCGGGCTCGACGCCAGCACCTGGGTGGTGTTCTTCACCGACCACGGCCCGGCGTTCCCGCGGGCGAAATCGACGCTGTACGACGCCGGGACCGGCATCGGCATGATCATCCGCCCCCCGGGCGCGCGCGCCGCGGCTCCGCGGGTCTACGACGAGCTGTTCAGCGGCGTCGACCTGGTGCCGACGCTGCTGGGCCTGCTGGGTCTGGACGTTCCGGATGACGTCGACGGTGTGTCGCACGCGGACGTCCTGCTGGCGCCGCGCCCGGACGCCCAACCGGTGCGCGACCACGTGTTCACCAGCAAGACCTACCACGACTCGTTCGACCCCATCCGCGCGATCCGCACCAAGGACTACAGCTACATCGAGAACTACGCGGCGCGGCCCCTGGTCGACCTGCCGCGGGACGTCGAGGAAAGCCCGTCGGGGGCGGCCGTCGCGCCGTTCGTGGCGGGTCCGCGCCCGGACCGCGAGCTCTACGACCTGCGCAGCGACCCCACCGAGACCACCAACCTGCTCGCCGGCGGCGGCGACGGACGGGGCGGCGCCGACGACGTCGCGACCGAACTGGCGCTGCGCCTCAACGACTGGCGTCAGCGAACCGCCGACGTCATCCCCTCGGACTTCGCCGGAACCCGCATCGCGTCGCGCCGGGTCGAGGCCTACCTGCGGACACGCCGCGACCCGGGCGGCGCGCGCCCGGCGAGCCGCGAAGCCGGGAAGCACAACATCGCCGCCGACTAAGCTCGACGCGATGTCCGGTGCGGCGAAGTCGTATCTGGTGCTGGCCACCCAACGCAGCGGCAGCACCCTGCTGGCGGAGTCGCTGCGCGCGACCGGGTGCGCCGGGGATCCGGAGGAGTTCTTCCAGTACCTGCCGTCCACCGGCATGGCGCCGCAGCCCCGGGAGTGGTTCGCCGGTGTCGACGACGAGTCGATCCTGCGGCTGCTCGACCCGCTGGTTGCCGGCGCACCCGACACCACGCCGCCGGCCGCCTGGCGCGACAACATCCGCCGGTCCGGCCGCACGCCCAACGGCGTCTGGGCCGGCAAGCTGATGTGGAACCAGACCCCGTTGCTGGTGCAACGGGCGGCCCGGCTGCCGGAGCGCTCGGGGGCGGGCCTGCGCTCGGCGATCCGCGACGTGATCGGCGACGAACCCGTCTACGTGCACGTCCACCGACCGGACATCGTGTCGCAGGCGGTGTCGTTCTGGCGCGCCGTGCAGACCCAGGTGTGGCGGGGACACACCGACCCGAACCTGGACGCGCGAGCGGCCTACCACGCCGGAGCGATCGCCCACATCGTGCGCATCCTGCGCGACCAGGAGAACGGGTGGCGCGCCTGGTTCGCCGCCGAGCGGATCACCCCGATCGACATCGCCTACCCGGTGCTGTGGCGCAACCTCACGTCCATCGTCGGCGACGTTCTGGAGGCGCTCGGGCAGGATCGGCGGCGGGCGCCCGGGCCGATGACCGAAAGGCAGGCCGACGAGCGTTCCGACGAGTGGGCCGAGCGTTACCGGCACGAGGCGCCGGCGCTGGGGCTACCGACCTGAGCGCTGCGCGCTAGCGACCCGAGCGCCGGGGCTACCGACCCGAGCGCTGCCCGCCACCGACCTCGGCGACGATGAACACCCGCCGGAACGGGAAGATCGTCGTGCCGTCGACCCGGGCCGGGTAGGCGTCGTCGAGCAGCGGGATCAACTCCTGGCGGAACCGCTCCCACTCCTCGTCGTCGAGCCGTTCGCGCACCGGGACCAGCGCGGTGCCGGTGATCCACTCCAGCACCGGGTGCTCACCGGTGAGCTGGTGCAGATACGTGGTCTCCCAGACGTCGACCTTGCAGCCGGCATCCAGCAGCAGGTTGGCGTAGTGCGTCGGCGACTGGACCACCGCTCCGACGCGGAAAGGCACGTCCCGCAAGGTCTTTGCATACGGTTCGCGGCGGGCCAGCGTCCGCACCACCGCGTGCGACGGCGACTCGAAGTTGCCCGGCATCTGGACGCCGATCCACGATCCCGGCGCCAATTCGGTCGTCCACCGGACGAGCAGGTCGGCGTGCTCGGGCACCCAGTGCAGGGCCGCGTTGCTGATCACCACGTCGGTGTCGGGCTTGGGTTTCCAGTCGCGCACGTCGCCGGTGGTGGCGTCGATGCCGCGTTCCTTGGCCGCGGCGACCATCTCCGGGGAACTGTCCAGCGCCTCGATCACCGCGGTCGGCCAGCGCTTGGACAGGTACGCCGTGAGGTTGCCCGGCCCGCAGCCGAGGTCGACCACGCGGCGCGCGCGCTCCGGTCCCACCCGGGTGAGCAGGTCGTAGAACGGGCGGCCGCGATGGTCGGCGAACGCCAGGTAGACGTCGGGGTCCCACATGTCGGTCCTCCTGATCGTCGCGCGTCGGCTGTAGACAATCCGTATTACCGCATGCGGTTCCGGTTCGGGTCGGGTGGGGCGGATACCATGGGTTTTTGTGACGCCCGACACGGATCCCACCGATCCGCCCCCGGCCCTTCCGGAGGTTCCCGACGCGTTCGAGGGCGCGGACGTACCCCCCGGGGCCGAGGGATTGCCGCCGCTCTCGGCGTTGTCGCCGCGTGAACGCCTGGTGGTCGAGGCATCGGCCCTCGGCGATCTCGCCCTACGCACCTGGGTCGCCTCGCTGCTGGCCACGACGGTGACCCCGGCGGTGCTCACCGCCGCCGTGCGCCAGGCCGACTCCCGCGCCGAACGCGACAACCTGCGTTTCTATGCCGAACTGGCTGCCGAACGGGATCCGGCGAAGTCGTTCCCGGCGCCCACCGAACTGCCCCGCGTCCGCTCGCGCCCGGGGCACCCGATCGCCGAGCGGGTCGCCGGCGGCACGGTCGACAACATCGCGTTCGCCAGCAGCTTCACCGCGGTCAACCCCGCCATGCGCGAGCAGTGGGGCGCGCTGCGGGCCAACAACGTCGTGCGCGCGCAGCACTGGCGCCATGACGACGGCCCGCGTCCGACGCTGTGCGTCATCCACGGCTTCATGGGCTCCTCGTATCTGGCCAACGGCCGGTTCTTCTCGCTGCCGTGGTACTACCGTTCGGGCTACGACGTGCTGCTGTACACGCTGCCCTTTCACGGCAAACGGGCCGAAAAGTTCTCGCCCTTCAGCGGTTTCGGCTACTTCTCCCGCGGCCTGAGCGGGTTCGCCGAGGCGGTGGCCCAAGCCGTGCACGACTTCCGTTCCATCATCGACCACCTGCGCCACACCGGCGTCGAGCGCATCGCGCTGACCGGCATCTCGCTGGGCGGCTACACCTCGGCGCTGGTGGCCTCGGTCGACGACCGGCTCGAGGCCGTGATCCCCAACTGCCCCGTGGTGACCCCGGTGACGATGTTCGAAACCTGGTTCCCGGCAAGCAAACTCGTCGGCCTGGGGCTACGCCTGTCGGGCATCGGCGGCGACGAACTCGGCGCCGGCCTGGCCTACCACTGCCCGCTGAACTATCGACCGCTGGTACCCACGGACCGGCGCATGCTCATCACCGGCCTCGGCGACCGGATGGCGCCCCCGCAGCAGGCCGTCATGCTGTGGGAGCACTGGGATCGCTGTGCGCTGCACTGGTTTCCGGGCAGCCACGTGATGCACGTGAGCCAGCTGGACTACCTGCGCCGGATGACACGCTTCCTGCAGCCGCTGATGTTCTAGTTCGGCGGCGTTATCCACAGTTGGCGGTTCGTCCACAACCGGGGCCTGGGGCGGCCGGTGTGTCACCCCCGCTCACCAGATTCGAAGCATATGCGATAGCGGGTTGTTGGGTGGCGCGGCGGTGCGCGACCTTGACGACGCGGCGGCGGTGGCCGCGATCGGGGCGGGCGCGCGCGCCGAGGCCGCCGCGGCCGGGCGCCGGCTGGCCGCGATCGCCGAGTTCATGGTCCGCCACACCGCCGGCCCCACCGATTCGGCGCACTGGTCCTGCGACAACTGGGACGCCGTCGCCGCATTTCTTCTGAGATACACCCCAAAGTGCGGATCTCGGCTACGCGCGTCGGCTGTTGTTCCTTTGGTCCCGATCCGGCACGGCATCGGCTCGGGGAACCTCTGCCATCAGTCGTTCGGTGGAGCCTGCAGAAACCTGGTGACAGGGACCCCGATACCCTGCGAGATGCGAGAGCTTTGTTTCTCTCAAGAGAGGAGACGATCTGAAATGCCTGATAAATGGTTCTCCGACATCCCTGCGCCGGGAGAGTTGACCCTCGCGGATTTGTGCGACCAAATCGAGCAGAAGATCCACGCCAACGCAGACAACCAGAAATTGCCGCAGGAATTCCCGGACTGGCAGTCGTGCATCGAAGATCGGGACGCCACCATCTACAAGTTGAGCGCGGCTGTGGTCAACCTTTGCCAGATGGTGGAATTCTTGGCGTCGGAGCAGCAGCGCGACAGGCCCAGCAACGCCATCACATAAGCAAAGGGCGTGGCTCGCAGGCCCGGGAAACGGCCATCTGGCGGCTGGCACAGTGATCTGAACGGGCCGCTTACCCATTACGTACCGACGTACGCGGGTGGACAGGTCGGCACGCGGGCGACCCCTCCGGCCCGAACGATCAGGCGACGGACCGCCTCAGCGCGCCCGCCGCGTGAATGGTACCCCCGCCACATTCGCGCCGTGAGCAGCAGCGCAACCAGTGGATAGAGCACGTTCACGGCGATGCTGGTTAGCGGGTTAGGGGACTTGTAGTCAAAGCTGGCGCCAGGGCCACACGCCAGTGCGAACAGCGGAGCGTCACCCAGGATTGCGACGGCCAAGTACAGACCCGTACCCATCACGATCATCCCGGCAAAGAAGATGGCCGGGAGCCGGATCCATTCGCGGCCCCGCACGAATGCATAGACGAGCACGAGGTAGAACACGCCGAATAGCAGCGCCGATACGAATCCGACGGTGAGTTGCACAGCGCGCGGGTTGGCGATAAGCACAGGATCGATGCCGACCATCTGGTCGTAGACGAACCGTGCCATCGGGTTGCGCGAGTGCGGGTTCGGGCGGCCGACCATGTTGGCGGTGTCGATCAGGAACGAGGTCAACGCGAAAATCGAGAAGATTACGACGAAAAACCAATCGCGCGAGCGTCGCGCAGCGGAATCGGGCCGGCCGAGGAACTGCCTTGGTCAGCGTCGTCGGACAACGCATCTGCGGTCGTTGACATGCAGCACCATCCTTCAAATAGGGCGTCACTCTAGAGCATCGGCGAGCTGCCGGGGTGGCTTTGCCACTTGCTCAAGACGTCTCACAATCAGAATCCGCGAAGCAGGACTCAGGAGTTCGTCGCGGGGCTCTCCCAGACGTCGATATTGTCCGAGTAGGCACCCATGAACTCGATCGGCACACCGCCCACAGTGCAGAAGAACAACTCGAAGCCGGGCACTCCGATATCGATCGACTTTCGATCGTGTGCCGACGCGTCGGCACGCTCGCGTACGCCGCCCGCGTCGTCGCACAGAAACGACAGCGCCGCAAGGCCTTCGGGCACAAACTTACGCAACGGCGCGGGCACGTCGAGCACCTCGATGAGACCGCAGTCCCCAGAACCCACCATGGTCACCTGCGTTCCGCTCGAAGGTGGCCACCCCAGGGTCGATTCGAGCAGTTCGCCCGGCACGTGGAATTGCTGCTGAATCGTCATACCGGCGACGTCAGTGAGGAACGTGACGAAATCGTGGGCGGAGTGGCTGCACATTACGACGTGGTGGAGCTGACTCGACATCGCGATCCTTCCGCTATGCGCCGAGGCGGTGTGACTACCGCTCTGGCCTGGCTCGATATGGAAGCCTGCCACAGACCGGCGGCGATATACGAGGACATCGAGAAGGTGCCGTGCGGTCACCGACCTCGCCATGCCCATGGAACGAGCGAACGCGCGGAGCGGAGAACCGGGGCGTTTGCACAGGCCGTGGGCCTATGAGTGAGATGTCTTTCAGCCGGGTGAAATGTTTTCAGCGAATCGACGACATCATCGGCTGAAAACTTTTCACAGCGGTTGGCGTGACGAGCAATGAGAAGACGGGACCGTGGTCTGGACTTCGCCGGCGGGGCGTGTCTATCGCACCTCGCCGGCCGGCGAGGACCTGTTCTCGCAACCACGTGATCCGGCGTGTGCGGCCCCGCCGCCGCTCAACAAGAGCAGATCACAACAGCGCTGCGCGCGGATCGCCCGGGCCCGCAGGCACAACCGGGAGCGGCGGCCGATCAACGAGGCGCGCCGCGCACTGGAACGGGCGCGCAAGGACGAGATCGGCGCCCGCAAATTCCGCAACCACATGCGCGACATGCTGTTTCTGTTCAAGGGAACACCGAGCACCAGTCCGTTCTGCACCAGGGTCAACGACCCCCGCGAGCCCGAGGAACTCCCACCCGACGGGACACCGCCCGGGCGGGCCGCGGCGTTGCTGCCCGACGACGCGCCCTTCTGAGCCACCCTGCTGAGCGCGTTCGATCACCCTCCGGCGAAAGGCTGGGTCATCACCGTCGGCTTGAACCCATATCGGGGAGCCATGAAGTGACCCGCCATGCCGCGCCCCGCGCCGGTCGCCATCATTGGCAGCCCGCCCACTGCATTGGTGGCGGGCTCCGCGGCCGCCGCAGCACCAAGGCCGTTGAGAGCAACAGCGACGGGTGTTGCCGTGGGCGCCGCACCGGCCCAGGACGCCGGGACTGACAATCCCCCGACCGACGCCGCCTTGCCGGCGGTTCCGGCGATCCCGCCCAGCCCCGCGCTCGGCAGCGCGGCCGGAATTGCCGCCGGCAGTTGCTTGGCACCCTCGACGGCGGCCTTGGCGCCCTCTTGCGCGAATTTGGGCAAATCGTGCGCGAGGCCCACATAGTCCTTGAACTGAGTGACAGCGAGCCGGGCGGGACTGACCCATTTAGTGAACGTGTCCATGAACACCGCCGAATCCACCTCGGCCGAACCGGTGACGCCCTGTACGACGTCGCCGAGCATCCCACCGACGATGATTCCGTCGCCGTTCTCGTTCCACGTGTGTCCGGTCAAACCGATCGCGGCGCCAAGGTCGGTGAGCCAGGGTGGTTCGTTGGTGATGCCGGCGAGCCTGGACAGCGTCCTGGGAATCTCCGACATCGATTGCGTGTCAACGGCCCCGTTGACCGCCTGCGCGACCGCGGCGGCCTGCCCGGCCAGACCCGCCGGATTGACCGCGGCCGCAGCCGGATTGAATGGCGTCAACTCCGCCGCCGCGGCCGACGCGCCGGCATATCCGTACATCGCGGCCGCGTCCTGGGCCCACATCTCGGCGTACTGCGCCTCGGTGGCAGCGATCGCCGCGGTGTTCTGACCGAGGAAATTCGTCGCCAGCAATGCCATCAACAACGCTCGATTGGCCGCGACCTCCGGCGGTGGCACGGTCTCGGCGAATGCCGCCTCGTAGGCCGCGGCGGCCGCGACGGCCTGGGCGGCGGTCTGTTCGGCCCGTTCGGCCGTGCCGGTCAGCCACGCAACCTGTGGCGCCGCCGCGGCCGCCATGGACGTCGCCGCCGGCCCCTGCCACGGCCCGTCGGTCAGACCGGTGATCATCGACTGGTAGGACGACGCCGTGCTGTACAGCTCGGTGCCCAGCGAGGCCCAGGCCGACGCGGCGGCCAGCATCGGCCCCGAGCCGGGGCCGGAATACACCATCGCGGAGTTGATCTCCGGCGGCAGCTGCGCAAAGTCCAGCATGCTCTCCCCCTAACCGACCAAGGTGGCGTTGGCTGCCTCGGTGGCCGTGTACGAGCCGGCACTGACGTTCAGCATCGCCGCCAACTGCGCCTGCGCCACGGCCGCCTGAGCGCTGATCTGCTGGTAAGCAGTTGCGTGAGAGGAGAATTGGGCCGCTGCCAGGAGGGAGACCGGGTCCGCCGCGGCCGGCACCAGCCCAGTCGTCGGGGCGGCCGCCGCCGCGCTGCCCGCCTGCATGGCCGCATTGATGGCATGCAGTTCACCGGCGGCCGCGCCCAGTATGTCCGGCTGCGCGATAACGTTCGACACAGTGTTTCTCCTCGAAGATGATGCCAACCAAAGGATTTGGCCGGCGAGATGGCCTCGCTTCAGAACATCGCAAATGTTAGGGCGGCAATGGCCGGACAACACAGGACTGACGGGCCTATTTCATCGTCGGGTCGAAAGGTGTTCATTGGGCGAGACACCTGTGCTGGGATATTTTCGATTCGACATGAAAGACATTGGAAACAAATATGTTTAGAGTTTCCTATGCGAATCGGGGCGATTGCCGAACCAACCGGTAGACTCCGCCCGCGGTATGGCGGACGGCGATCACACGCTAGGGTCCAACACATGCCGAAACGCTCTGCCCCGAGGCTCTTCCGCAAGTCGATCGCCGCGGCTGCCGCCGCCGCGTCCGTCGCCACGGCGTCGGCGTGTGCCTCCGACACCGCGCAACCCCGGGCGAATCCGCGCCAGGTGACCGTCGTGGGCTCCGGGCACGTCCAAGGCGTCCCGGACACCCTGACCGCCGACGTCGGCATCGAATTCACCGCGCCCGACGTCACCGCCGCGATGAACCAGACCAACGGCCGTCAGCAAGCGGTCATCGACGCGATGGTCGGCGCCGGCATCGAGCGCACCGACATCAGCACCACCGACGTCACGCTGCAGCCGCGGTACAGCGCTCCGGGGCCCAACGGCGCCGCCACCATCACCGGCTATCGCGCCGCCAACACCATCGAAGTGCGGATCCATCCACCCGACGCCGCGTCACGGATACTGGCGCTGATCGTCAGCACTGGCGGCGACGCCACCCGGATCAACTCGGTCAGCTACTCGATCTCCGACGACTCCGAACTCGTCAAGGACGCGCGGACGCGGGCATTCAACGACGCCAAGGGCCGCGCCGAGCAGTACGCAAAATTGGCCGGGCTCCGGCTTGGCACGGTGATCTCCATCTCGGAGGCGACGGGCACCACCCCGACGACGCCGGCACCACCGAAGGCGATGCCGGCCGCGGTGCCCCTCGAGCCCGGCCGGCAGACGGTGAACTTCTCGGTGACCGCGGTGTGGGAGTTGAACTGAGCGAAGGCCTGCTACTGGTAGACCTTGGGATCGAGCGTGCCGATGTAGGACAGGTCGCGGTAGCGCTCGTCGTAATCCAGGCCGTATCCGACGACGAAGTCGTTGGAGATGTCGAAACCCACATGGGCGATGTCGACGTTGGCGCCCCGCGCGTCGGGCTTGCGCAGCAGCGTGCACACCCGCAGCGACCGCGGGTGCCGGCTGGTGAGGTTGCGCAACAGCCACGACAGCGTCAGGCCGGAATCGACGACATCCTCGACGATCAGCACGTCACGGCCCTGGATGTCGCGGTCCAGATCCTTGAGGATCCGCACCACCCCCGACGACGACGTCGAGGACCCGTACGAGCTGACCGCCATGAATTCGAACTGCGTGGGCACCGGGATCGCGCGTGCCAGGTCGGTGACAAACATCACAGCGCCCTTGAGCACCGTGATCAACAACAGGTCCTGGCCGGTCTCGGCGGCGACCTCGCAGTAGTGCTTACCGATTTCCTCGCCGAGTTGGGCCACTCGCGCCTGGATCTGCTCAGCTGTGAGCAGCACCGACTTGATGTCCCCCGGGTAGAGCTCCACGGGCTGCGCGGGGGTGATCGCCGAGGAGATCTGCGCCACGAGCACAGCGTGCCATGCCGGCGCGCGAATCACCAACGGCGGCCCACATATTGCGGCTATTGGACCGGCTCGCGCCACAAAGTGAGGACGCCGCCGCGCCGGCCCGCGATCAATCGCTCACCGCGCAGGGCCGATCCGACGGCCACCCCGCCCTGCCCCCGCCACGCGGTGACCAGGGAGTCCACGCCGCGAATCTGCTTGTCGGTCAGCCCGGTCGCACCACCGGTGAGCAGCCAGCCGCGGATCACCCGCCGTCGGACCGGAGTCGGCAGCGCGGCCACGGCATCGGCGCGCAGCCCCGCATCGACGTTCACCGCGAGCGTCGCCTCGGCGGCGAGCGCATCGAGCAGCTCGGTGTCCTCACGCAGAGCCGTCGCGGTGCGGGCCAGCGCCTCGGCCACGCCGCCGCCCAGCACGTCCTCCAGCAGCGGCAGCACCTCCTGACGCAGCCGGGTCCGGGTGAAGCGGCGGTCGGTGTTGTGCGGGTCCTGCCACGCCGTCACGCCCAGCTCCCGGCACGCGGCGTGGGTCACGGCCCGGCGCACCCCCAGCAGCGGCCGGCACCACGGCGGATCGTGTGGGCGCATCCCGGCGATGGACCGCGCCCCGGAGCCGCGGCCCAGCCCCAGCAGCACCGTCTCCGCCTGGTCGTCGAGCGTGTGCCCCAACAGCACCGGGCCGTCGCGGTAGGCGCCCAGCGCGGCGTAGCGGGCGGCGCGCGCGGCCGCTTCGGGTCCGCCGTCGTTGCCGACGCGCACGCAAATCACCTGTGCCTCAACGCATCCCAAGGCGGTCGCCTGCTCGCGGGCGGTTTCGGCGACGGACGCCGAATCGGGCTGCAGGCCGTGATCCACGACCAGCGCCACGGTGGGCCGCAGCCGGGCCGCAACGGCGGTGAGCGCCAGCGAGTCGGGGCCGCCGGAGAGCGCCACGCACCATTGGTCGCCGGCCGGCAGGTGCGTGGCGGCGAACGCCTCGACAGCCGCGCGCAGCTGCCCTACAGGACCCGGTCGATCCATCGCTGGGGATCGTCGATCTCGGCCGGCAGGGGCAGCGTGTCGGGTCCCGACCACACGGTGTTGAACCGCTCCATCCCCACCCGGTTCACCACGTGGTCCACGAAGGCCTTGCCGCGGGTGTACTGGCTGAGTTTGGCGTCGAGCCCCAGCAGGGCGCGCAGCAGGCGCTGCAGCGGCGGTTGCTTGCGATGGCGGCGCTCGTCGAATCGACGGCGGATGGTGGCCACCGACGGCACCACCATCGGTCCGACGGCGTCCATCACGTGGTCGGCGTGCCCCTCGAGCAGCGTGCCCAGCACGAGTAACCGGTCCAGGGCCTCGCGCTGCGGCTCGGATTGCACGGCGCGCACCAGGCCCAGGATGCCCGACGAACCGTTGTCGGCCCCGTCGCCGCGGTTGCGGACGAACTCGGCCAGCCGGCCGACGACCTGCCCGAGGTCGTCGGCGGCGCCCTGCGTCAGGTGTCCCAGCGCATCCGACATGTAGCCGGCCAGCCACGGGTTGGCGGTGAACTGCACCCGGTGGGTCACCTCGTGCAGGCACACCCACAGACGGAAGTCGGACGGCTCGATGCGCAGCTGCCGCTCCACGGCGATGACGTTGGGGTACACCAGCAGCAGGCAGCCCTGCCTCGCGGCGGCGAACGGGTCGTACTGGCCGAGGATCCCGGAGGACACGAACGCCAGCACCGCGCCCGTCTGCGCACCGGTGAGGCGGCCGGTCAGAAAGCCGTGCGGCCGCTCGGTTCCGTTGGTCATCACCCGCATGGACTCGGCCGCCGCACGCACCCACTCCGGGCGGTCGATGATGCGGGCCGCCGGCACGGCCCCGTCGGTGACCATGCCCGTGACGTCGCGCACCGGGGGTTCGGCTTTTGCGGCCGCGGCCGCCAGCTCGTCGATGACCTGGCTTCGGGTGTAGTCACTGAACAGCGGACCGGGACGGACCAGCCGCTGGCCCACGGTGGCCGCGAACCGCCAGTCCACGGCGGTGCCCAGGGTCAGGTCGGAGGCCGCGCTCATGCGCACCCGCAGAACCACAGCTTGGCGGCCAGGGCGTCCATCGCGGTGCGGCCGTTGGGTCCCGCATCGTTGGAGAGGAAGGCGAACGTCAGGACCCGCCCGCTGCGGTCGGTGACCACCCCGGCCAGCGCGTTGACGGCCGTCAGCGAGCCCGTCTTGGCGCGCAGCCAACCGGCGGGGCCCTGGTTGCTGGCCGAATCCAGGAAGCGGTCGCCCAGGGTGCCGCTGCCCGCGGCGATCGGCAGCAGGTCCAGCAGCGCCCGCAGACCCGGCTGGTCGGGACCCGCGGCCGCCTGCACCGTGCCATCGAGCATCTTGGCCGTCAGGCGGTCGTCGACCGAGAGCCCGCTGGAATCCAGCAGGGTGGCGCTCGCGGTGTCGACGTGCGCGTCGCTCAACCGGTTGGTCACCGCGTCGACGGCGCCGGCGAAGCTGCGCGGCCGGTTGATCGCGGCCGCCACCTCGCGCGCGATGCATTCGGCCAGGACGTTGTCGGAATGCTCCATCATCTGCGACAGCCGCTCGATCAGCGGCGCCGACTGCACCACGGCCAGCTGCCGCGCGCCCGAGGGCGCCGTGGCGACCGTGACCGCGGCGGGGTCCAGGCCGAGGGCCTTGGCCAGTTCCTTCCCGGCGTCCAGGGCCGGGGTGTGCGACCGCCGCGAGTTCACCGTGGTGGGCTGGATGCGCCCGGCGTCGATCATCGCCGACTCGATCGGCGCGATGTCACCGTTGTCGACGTCGGCGGGATCCCAGCCCTGCGCCATCGTCGGGCCGGTGTAGGCCGAGGTGTCCACCTGCACCGCGGTCGGGGTCACGCCGCTGCGGCGGATCTGTTCGACGAGGTCGCTGATGCGCGCCGCGCCCTTGTACCAGGTGTCCACGCCCGGCGGGGCCGCCGACAGCGTCGGGTCCCCGGCGCCGACCAGCACGATCGGCCCCTGCGCGTTCTGGCTGCCGGCCACCACCCGCGTGCTGATCCGCGCCTGCCGGTCCAGCGTCAACAGCGCCGCGGCCGCCGTCAGGACCTTGTTGGTCGAGGCCGGGATCAGCGGCACGGTGGCGTTTACCTGCCAGATTTCGGTGCCCGTCAGCGCGTCGGTGACCCGGCCGCCCAGCTTGCCCAGGTTCGGATCGGCCGCCGCGGCCGCCAGCGCGGCCGCCATGCCCGCGGCGCCGGGGGTCTCGGCGGAGTCGCTGACCGGGACCACGCCCGGCTTCACCGTCGGGGGGCGCGGCGGCGGCACGGTGGCCCGCGCGCCGTTGGCGCTGCGACCGCTGGTGGTGATCAACGTTACCGTCGCCACCACGGCGGCCACGAACACCAGCACCGCCAACCCGATCAGCGCGCGGGTGAATTTCTGCCGGCGAGTTAGACCCATCGCTCTCCTGACTCCTCTGAAGCCATTGTCCAGAATTCGCGCAGGAACGCTCGACTAGGGTAGATCCGCGACGCACCCGTGGAATGAGAAGAAGGAGCCAGCGCGGTGGAATTCGACGTGACCATCGAGATCCTCAAAGGTCAGCGAAACAAATACGAGATCGACCACGAGACCGGACGGGTGCGGCTGGACCGCTACCTCTACACCTCGATGGCCTACCCGACCGACTACGGCTACATCGAGGACACCCTCGGCGAGGACGGCGACCCGCTGGACGCGATGGTGCTGCTGCCGCAATCGGTCTATCCCGGTGTGATCGTGGAGGCGCGCCCGGTCGCGATGTTCCGGATGACCGACGAGAAGGGCGGCGACGACAAGGTGCTGTGCGTGCCGGCCGGCGACCACCGCTGGGACCACGTCCAGGACGTCGAGGACGTACCCGAGTTCGAGCTGGAAGTGATCAAGCACTTCTTCGTCCACTACAAGGACCTGGAGCCGGGCAAGTTCGTCAAGGCCGCGGACTGGGTGGGCCGCAAGGACGCCGAGGCCGAGATCCAGCGCTCGATCGAGCGGTTCAAGGCCGAGGGTCACTGACGGCGGGCCGACCGGTCAGGCGGCGGACCTGGAGTGGCGGCGGTTACGCAGCACGCTCCAGGTCCACGCCGCCCCGACGAACAGCACGCCGACCGAAGCGGTGAACACTTCGGGGATCTGAAACCGCGGCTCGATCGAGAACAGCATGATCACGGCCAGAACGCCGATCGCCCAGTGCGCGCCGTGCTCGAGGTAGACGTAGCGCTCCAGCGCCTCCTGGTGCACCAGGTAGATGGTGATGGACCGGACGAACATCGAGCCCACCAGCCCCAACCCGAGCGCGATGATGATGGGGTCGGACGTGATCGCGAAGGCGCCCGTCACCCCGTCGAACGAGAAGGCCGCGTCGAGAACCTCGAGGTAGACGAACAGCGTCAGGCCGGCCCTGCCGACCGCCATGCCGGCCGTGTTGCCGGAGTTCAACGCAGCGACGTCCGACGGCCGGAACGCCCGGCTCAGGCCGTTGACCACCAGGTAGGTGACCAGGCCCAGCAATCCGGCGGTCAGCACCGTCGCGCGCTCTTCGGCCGAATGCGTCAACCGGGCGCCGACCGCGACCAGCGCGACCCCGGTCACGATCACCGCGACCTGGCCGAGCCGGCCGATGCGGGCGAACGGGACCTCGATCCACTTGAGCCACTTGATGTCTCGGTCGTAGAAGACGAAATCCAGGAACAGCATCAGCAGGAAGATTCCGCCGAACGCCGCGATCTGCGGGTGCGCCGTGGCGATCAGCTTCTCGTAGCTGGGCGAGCCGTCGGGGAATTGCAGCGCGTGGTGCGGCGGCGGATGCAGCGCCAGCTCCATCGCGCGCACCGGGTTCAGGCCCGCGGTCGCCCAGACGATGACCAACGGGAACAGCAGCCTCATCCCGAACACCGCGATGAGGATCCCGACCGTCAGGAACATCTGCCGCCAGAACGGGCTCATCCGCTTGAGGACCGCGGCATTGATGATCGCGTTGTCGAACGACAGCGACACCTCGAGCACGGCCAGCACCAACAGCAGGAACAGGCCCTTGGTCCCGTCGTGCGCATAGCCGAGCGCCAGGGCCGCCGCGGTGAGCAACAGCGAGATCCCGAAGATGCGGAACGCGGCCAATGGATCCCTCCAGACAGCCGCCCACACTAGCGAACCACTTCGCCGCCACGGCCCGCCGGTGCGGACGCACTATCTTCTCCACTGTGGCTATGACGGGCTGGGGGCATCGGATCAGTGGGCCGGGAGCGCCGGCACGGTGACCGAAGTCGGAGCCTCCAGCGGACCGGTCGCGCGCGGCAGCGTGGCCCGGGTCGGCACCGCCACCGCGGTGACGGCGCTGTGCGGCTACGCGGTGATCTATCTGGCCGCCCGTGACCTGGCTCCCAGCGGATTTTCGGTGTTCGGCGTGTTCTGGGGGGCATTCGGCCTGGTCACCGGGGCGGCCAACGGACTGCTGCAGGAAGCCACCCGGGAGGTTCGCGCGACCCGCTACCTCGAAGTACTACCCGCCCCGGGGTCGCGGACCCAGCCGCTGCGGGTCGCCGCGCTGGTCGGGGTGGCCGCGGCGCTGGTCATCGCCGCCAGCTCACCGGTGTGGAGCGGACGGGTTTTCGTCGACGCGCGGTGGTTGTCGGTCGCGCTGCTCAGCATCGGGCTGGCCGGGTTCTGCCTGCACGCCACCCTGCTGGGCATGCTGGCCGGCACCGACCAGTGGACGCAGTACGGGGCGCTGATGGTGACCGACGCCGTCATCCGGGTGGCCGTGGCCGCGGCCACGTTCGCCCTCGGGTGGGGGCTGGTCGGGTTCCTGTGGGCCACCGTGGCGGGCGCGGTGGCGTGGCTGATCATGCTGGTGGCCTCGCCCACGGCGCGGTCCGCGGCCCGGCTGGTGACCCCGCGCACCACCGCGGCCTTCCTGCGCGGCGCCGCGCATTCGATCACCGCGGCGGGTGCCAGCGCGATCCTGGTGATGGGTTTCCCGGTGCTGCTGAAACTGACCAGCGACGACCTGGGGGCCCAGGGCGGCGTGATCATCCTGGCGGTCACGTTGACGCGCGCGCCGCTGCTGGTGCCGCTGACCGCCATGCAGGGCAACCTGATCGCACACTTCGTCGACGAGCGCGAAAACCGGCTGCGGGCGCTGCTCGCCCCGGCGGGGATCATCGTCGGCGTCGGCGCGCTCGGCGTCGTCGCGGCCGGTGCCGTGGGGCCCTGGCTGCTACGGGTGTTCTTCGGCGCCCAATACGACGCGAGTGGTGCGCTGCTCGCGTGGCTGACCGCGGCCGCGGTGGCCATCGCCGTGCTCACCCTGACCGGTGCCGCCACGGTGGCGGCCGCGCTGCATCGGGCGTATTCGCTGGGCTGGGTCGGTGCGACCGCGGCCTCGGGGCTGCTGCTGTTGTTGCCGCTGCCACTGCAGGCGCGCACCGTGGTCGGCCTGCTGTGCGGTCCGCTGGCGGGAATCGCCGTCCATCTGGTGACACTCGCGCGCGCCGGTCGCTCCACCCGCTGATCCGGCCGTCCAGCGTGTTAAATGGGCACTGAAATGCACCATCCCGATGTCTGGATCGTCATCCCCGCCTTCAACGAAGCCACCGTCATCGCCGAGGTGATCGCCGATGTCCGCTCGGTCTTCGACCACGTCGTCTGCGTGGACGACGGCAGCACCGACGGCACCGGCGAGATCGCCCTGCGAGCCGGAGCCCACCTGGTGCGCCACCCGGTCAACCTGGGCCAGGGGGCGGCGATCCAGACCGGCGTCGAGTACGCCCGCAAGCAGCCCGGGGCGCGCCTGTTCGCCACGTTCGACGCCGACGGCCAGCATCGCGTCAAGGACGTCGCCGCGATGGTGGACCGGCTCTGTGCGGACGACGTCGACATCGTCATCGGGACCCGGTTCGGCGGCGCCGAGTTCAGCCGGCCACCGCTGCTGAAACGCCTTGTGCTGCAGACCGCGGCGCGGCTGAGCCGGCGCGGCCGGCGGCTCGGGCTGACCGATACCAACAACGGCCTGCGGGTGTTCAACAAGAAGGTCGCCGACAGGCTCGACTTCACGATGAGCGGCATGAGCCACGCCAACGAATTCATCACGTTGATCGACGAGAACCATTGGCGGGTCGCCGAACAACCGGTCGAGGTGCTCTACACCGAGTACTCCAAATCGAAGGGCCAGCCGCTGCTCAACGGCGTCAACATCATCTTCGACGGGCTCTTGCGAGGAAGGCTTCCCCGATGAAACGGACGCAACGATGAACTGGATCCAGGTGCTGCTGATCGGCTCGATCGTCGCGCTGCTGGTCTACCTGCTGCGGTCCCGCCGCAACGCGCGGTCCCGGGCCTGGGTGAAGGTCGGGTACGTCGTGTTCGTGCTGGCCGGCATCTACGCCGTGCTGCGGCCCGACGACACCACCGTGGTGGCCAACTGGTTCGGGGTGCGCCGCGGCACCGACCTGATGCTCTACGCGCTGATCATGGCGTTCAGCTTCACCACGCTGAGCACTTACATGCGGTTCAAGGACCTCGAGTTGCGCTACGCGCGGCTGGCCCGGGCGGTGGCTTTGGAAGGCGCGCGGGCGCCCGAGTAGCGCTCAGCCCGTGCGCATCTCCCGGAAGTAGTCCACCGTGCGGCGCACGCCCTCGTCGAGGCCCACCTGCGGGCGCCAGCCCAACACCCGTTGCGCCAGACCGATGTCCAGGCAGGACCGCTTCAGGTCACCCAGGCGATCCGGGTGGAACTCCGGATCGTCGGGTCCCCCGACCGCCGCCGCCACCGCCGAATGCAATTGGCGGTCGGTGGTTTCCAGCCCGGTGCCGATGTTGAACCGCTGCCCGCCGCCGGCGTCCCCGGAGGCCATGACGAAGGCGTCCACCACGTCGTCGACGAATACGTAGTCGCGGGTCTTGCAGCCGTCGCCGAACACCTTGGTGGGCTTGCCCGCCAGCAGCGCCTGGGCGAAGATCGCCACCACCCCGGCCTCGCCGTGCGGGTCCTGGCGGGGTCCGTAGACGTTGGCCGGCGCGATGTGCGAGCAGTCCAGCCCGTAGAGGTGACGAAAGGTGTTGAGGTAGATCTCGCCGGCCACCTTGCCGGCGGCGTACGGCGACACCGGGTCGGTGGGTGTGGTCTCGGGCGTCGGATACTGCGGCGGGGTGCCGTAGATGGATCCCGCCCGAGGAGGTGTGCACGATCTTGCGGACGCCGGCGCGGCGCGCCGCCTCGGCCAGGCGCACCGTGCCGATGACGTTGACCTCGGCGTCGAACTGCGGGTCGGCAACCGAGTGCCGCACGTCGATCTGCGCCGCCAGGTGAAACACCACCTCCGGCCGGTGTTCGTCCAGCAGGGCCTGCAGGTCGGCGGTGACGATGTCCGCCTCGACGAACAGGTGCGCCGGATGGCCGATCAGGTGCTCGAGGTTCCTCGCCCGCCCGCTGGCGAAGTTGTCCAGCCCCACCACCGTGTGGCCGTCGCCGAGCAGGCGGTCGACTAGCGTCGACCCGATGAAACCGGCTGCCCCGGTGACCAGTGCGCGCACCGGCCCACCATACATAGCGGTGGCCGCCGCGGGGCTGATCGCGCTGCAGCTGGGTATCCGGGCCGTGCTGGCCTTCGGGGGCTACTTCTATTGGGACGACCTGATTCTCGTCGGAAAGGCCGGCACCGAGGGCCTGCTGTCGCCGTCGTACCTGTTCGACGACCACGACGGTCATGTGATGCCGGCCGCCTTCCTGCTCGCCGGCGCGATCATCCGGGCCGCGCCCCTGGACTGGACGGGCCCGGCGATCAGCCTGGTGGCCCTGCAGCTACCGGCCTCGCTGGCCCTGCTGCGGGCCCTGTACGTGATCCTGGGCTGGCGCCGCGTGCTGCTGGTGCCGTTGACGTTCGCGCTGTTCACCCCGCTGGCCGTCCCCGGATTCGCCTGGTGGGCGGCGGCGCTGAACTCGCTGCCGATGCTGGCGGCGCTGTCCTGGGTGTGCGCCGACGCGATCCTGCTGGTGCGCACCGGCAACCGGCGCTACGCCGTGACCGGCGTGCTCGCCTACTTCGGCGGCTTGCTGTTCTTCGAGAAGGCCGCGGTGATCCCGTTCGTCGCCTTCGCCGTGGCCGCGCTCTCGCGCCACGTTCGCGGCGATCGGGCGGCGGTGCTGACCGTGTGGCGGGCCGGGGTGCGGTTGTGGGTCGCGTCGCTGACGCTGACGCTCGCCTGGGTGGCCGTCTATCTGGCCGTGGTCAACCAGCGGCGGTGGAGTTTCGACCTGGCGATGACGTGGGCGCTGCTGTGGCGGTCGATCACGCACGGCATCGTGCCGGGGCTGGCCGGCGGACCCTGGCACTGGGGCCGGTGGGCGCCGGCCTCACCGTGGGCCACTCCCCCGCCGCTGGTGATGACACTGGGCTGGCTGGTGCTGGCCGGACTGCTCGGGCTGTCGCTGGTCCGCAAGCAACGCATCGGGCCGGTGTGGCTGACCGCGGCCGGGTACGCCGTGGCTTGCCAGGTGCCGATCTATCTGATGCGGTCGTCGAAGCAGACCGCCCTCGAACTGGCCCAGACGCTGCGGTATCTGCCGGACCTGGTCGTGGTGCTGGCGCTGCTGGCCGCCGTGGCGTTGAGCGCGCCCAACCGCCCGGGCGCGGCGCGCCGGCTGGACGCCTCGCCCAAACGCGCTGTGGCGGTGGGGATTGCGGCGACGCTGTTCGTGGTCAGCAGCCTGTATTCCACGGCGACATTCCTGACCAGCTGGCGCGACAACCCGGCCCAGCCATACATTCGCCACGCCGAGGCCAGTTTAGCTGCCGCGCATGCGAATTCGAAGGCGCCGCTGCTGGATCAGGAGGTCGATCCGCTGGTGCTGCAGCGGGTGGTCGGACCCGAGAGCCTGGCCAGCCACCTGTTCGCGCTGCTGCGCGATCGCCCCGAATTTGCTTCGGCGACGACGCAACTGCGCATGCTGGACAGCTCGGGCCGGCTGGTCCCCGCCCGGGTGACGTGGGTCCGCACCATCGTCGCCGGGCCGATGCCGCGCTGCGGGTATTTCGCGCAACCGGACAAGCCGGCGCGGCTGGTGCTCGACGGGCCGCTGCTGCCGGCCGACTGGACCGTCGAGCTCAACTACCTGGCCAACAGCGATGGGTCGATGACGCTGTCGTTGACCCAGGGACCCGACGTCAAGGTGCCGGTGCATCCGGGGCTCAATCGGGTGTTCGCCCGGCTGCCGGGCGCCGGCGACGCGATCACCGTCCGGGCCGACACTGCCGCCCTGTCGTTGTGCCTGGCGTCTGGCCCGGTCGGGTTCGTCGCGCCGGCCTGAACGGGGCCGGGCGTCACGCCGGCGTGACGCCCGCGGACGAAACCGTGGAGCCGCCTAGGAGAATCGAACTCCTGACCTATTCATTACGAGTGAATCGCTCTACCGACTGAGCTAAGGCGGCATACGCCCGCATGGGGGCGGCACGAGTCTAACGCAGCCGGGATTGCCCGGCTCCTCCTCGGGCCACCGATGCGGCCCGCATCGTCGCCGGGCGAAGTCGATCACCCAAGTTCCTGGCCGATCGTGGCGACCATGGCGTCGACGGCGAACTTCGGCTTGACGTTGGCCGCCAGCGCCTCGCGGCATCCCAGCACCGCCTCGATGCAGCGCAGCAGCCGCTCGGGTGCGGCATGGGCGGCCAGCGCCCCCACCCGCTCGGTCATGTCCGGGTGCTGGGGCCGGATCCCGCTGGCGCCCGCCGACACCACCAGCGCATCCCGGAAATAGGTCGCCAGGTCGATCAGCGCGCGGTCCAGCGCGTCCCGCGAGGCCCGGGTATGGCGCGACTTCTGCCGCCGCTCGAGCCCCTTGATCGCGCCCGCGGCGCCGCGCAACGCCCCCGCGGTGCCCTTGCCGCTACCGCCGGCCCCGAGCGCCGTCCGCAGCTCCTCGGTCTCGGCCTCGGCGCGGTCTGCGGTCAGCACCACGGCCTCGGCTTCGGCCGCAGCGACCAGCTCCTCGGCGGCCGCGTAGGCCCGCGCCGGGGTCGCGGCGTCACGCACCAGCCCCAGTGCCCGCTCCCGTCGCTGCCGGGCCTCGGCGTCGGTGGCCAGCCGCCGCGCCCGGCCCACGTGTCCCCCGCTGACCGAGGCGGCCCACCCGGCCGTCTCGGCGTCCAGGCCGTCGGCGTCGACCAACACGCGCGCGATCGCCTCGGCCGACGGCGTCACGAGCGCGACGTGCCGGCAGCGGGACCGCAGCGTGACCGCGATGTCCTCGGGGTCCACCGACGGCGCGCACAGCAGGAACACCGTCGACGGCGGCGGTTCCTCGACCACCTTCAGCAGCGCGTTTCCGGCGCCCTCGGTCAACCGGTCGGCGTCCTCGACCACCACGATCTGCCAGTGCCCGGTGCTCGGGCGGCGCGACGCGATCTGCACGATCGAACGCATCTCGTCCACTCCGATGGACAGGCCCTCCGGAATCACCCGCCGCACGTCGGCGTGGGTGCCGGCCATCGTCGTCGTGCAGGCCCGGCAGCGCCCGCAGCCCGGGCCGCCGTCTTCAGGAGACGAGGTGCACTGCAGCGCGGCCGCAAAGCACAGCGCCGCGACCGAACGGCCCGACCCCGGCGGGCCGGTGATCAGCCACGCATGTGTCATAGTCCCGTCGCCGGCACCGTTGTGACGTGGACCACCGCGGGCGGCCCTGGCGGCGCCCAGGAGCTCGGCCTCCACCGCATCCTGGCCTACCAGCCGCGTAAACACCCCGGACATCACCGGCAACAGTAGTGACACCGTGCGACCGATACCGACAGGCCACCGGATCGCGATGCTTTCGTGATGTTCCCCCGGGTTCGGCGCCGCCGGCGACTTGCCGGGGCCCTTAGAGTTTTCCAATAAATCGCCGCCGACCGATACGGTGGTTTGGTGGCAACCGCGGCAACCCTGCCCGGGCGGATCAATGCGTTCGTCCGGTGGGTGGTGCGCACCCCGTGGCCGCTGTTCTCGCTGAGCATGCTGCAGGCCGAGATCATCGGCGCCCTGTTCGTGCTGGGCTTCCTGCGTTACGGCCTGCCACCCGAGGACCGCCTGCAGCTGCAGGACCTGCCGGCGGTGAACCTGGCGGTCTTCGTGACCTCGCTGGTGGTGTTGTTCCTCGCCACCTGGGTGGTCAACTTCATCCTGCTGATGCCGGTCTTCCGCTGGCAGCGCCGCGACAACCTGCTCGCCGAGGCCGATCCGGCCGCCACCGAACTGGCGCGCAGCCGCGCGCTGCGCATGCCCTTCTACCGCACGCTGACCGGCATGGTGGCCTGGTGCATCGGTGGCGTGGTGTTCATCGTCGCCAGCTGGTCGGTGGCCAAATTCGCCGCGCCGGTCGTGGGCGTCGCCACCGGCCTGGGCGCGGCCGCCACCGCGATCATCGGCTACCTGCAGTCCGAGCGCGTGCTGCGGCCGGTGGCCGTCGCCGCCCTGCGCAGCGGCGTGCCCGAGAACGTCAAGGCGCCCGGCGTCATCCTGCGCCAGATCCTGACCTGGATGCTGTCCACCGCGGTGCCGGTGCTGGCGATCGTGCTGGCGGTGGTCGCCGACAAGACGTCGCTGCTGCACGCCACGCCGGAGAAGCTGTTCACCCCGATCCTGTTGCTGGCGCTGGCGGCGTTGGGGATCGGATTCGTCAGCACCCTGTTGGTGGCCATGTCGATCGCCGACCCGCTGCGCCAGCTGCGCTGGGCGCTCTCGGAGGTGCAGCGCGGCAACTACAACGCGCACATGCAGATCTACGACGCCAGCGAGCTGGGCCTGCTACAGGCCGGCTTCAACGACATGGTGCGCGACCTGTCCGAGCGGCAGCGGCTGCGCGACCTGTTCGGCCGCTACGTCGGCGAGGACGTGGCCCGCCGCGCCCTCGAGCGCGGCACCGAGCTGGGCGGCCAGGAGCGCCACGTGGCCGTGCTGTTCGTCGACCTGGTCGGCTCCACCCAGCTGGCCGCGACCCGCCCGCCCGCCGAGGTGGTCCACCTGCTCAACGAGTTCTTCCGGGTGGTGGTGGAAACCGTCGGCCGGCACGGCGGCTTCGTCAACAAGTTCCAGGGCGACGCCGCGCTGGCCATCTTCGGCGCCCCCATCGAACACCCCGACGCCTCGGGCGGGGCGCTGGCGGCCGCCCGGGAGCTGCACGACGAGCTGCTCCCGGTGATCGGTTCCGCGGAGTTCGGGATCGGGGTGTCGGCGGGCCGCGCCATCGCCGGCCACATCGGCGCGCAGGCCCGCTTCGAGTACACGGTGATCGGCGACCCGGTCAACGAGGCCGCCCGCCTGACCGAGTTGGCCAAGCTCGAGGCCGGGCACGTGCTGGCGTCGGCCATCGCGGTCAGCGGCGCCCTGGATGCCGAGGCCCTGTGCTGGGATGTCGGCGAGGTCGTCGAGCTGCGCGGCCGCGTGGCGCCCACCCAGCTGGCACGGCCCGTCAAGCTCGCCTCCCCCACGGCAGAGGAACCCGCTCCGCAGCAGGCGGTGCGCGGCTGAGATCAGCCGCGCTTGGCGGCCTTCTTCGCCGGGGCCTTGCGGCCGGTCCTCTTCGCGGGGCGCTTCG
The DNA here is from genome assembly GCA_963711445.1 of uncultured Actinomycetota bacterium. Classification (GTDB taxonomy): domain Bacteria; phylum Actinomycetota; class Actinomycetes; order Mycobacteriales; family Mycobacteriaceae; genus Mycobacterium. The sequence goes on along the minus strand of CAVQEF010000006.1, from coordinate 159,766 downwards.
CCGGACCCCGGGCCCGGCGGTCGGCCAGCAACTCGGCGGCCCGCTCGTCGGTGATCGAGACCACGTCGTCGCCCTTGCGCAGGCTGGCGTTGGTCTCGCCGTCGGTGACATACGGCCCGAACCGGCCGTCCTTGATCACCATCGGCTTGCCCGACGCCGGATCGGTGCCCAGCTCGCGCAGCGGCGGCGCGGCGGCGGCCTGCCTGCCGCGGCGCTTGGGCTCGGCGTAGATCTTCAGCGCCTCCTCGAGGGTGATGTCGAAGATCTGGTCCTCGGTCGCCAGTGAACGAGAATCCGTGCCACGCTTCAGGTATGGGCCATAGCGGCCGTTCTGCGCGGTGATCTGCTCACCGGACTCGGGATCGACGCCGACCACCCGCGGCAGCGACAGCAGCTTGAGCGCGTCCTCGAGGGTGACGGTCTGCAGGTCCATGCTGCGCAACAGGGATCCGGTGCGGGGCTTGGGCCCGGTGGGCTTTTTGCCCTTCTTGGCCTTCTGATCGGACCCAGCACCGCCGTCCTCCTCGGGTGGGGGCTCCGGCAGGATCTCGGTCACATACGGCCCGTAGCGGCCGTCCTTGGCGACGACCTCGTGGCCGGTTTCCGGGTCCACGCCCAGGACGCGGCCCTCTTGCGGCGTGGCGAACAGCTCCTCGGCCAGTTCCAACGTCAGCTCGTCGGGGGTCAGCGAGTCGTTGAGGTTGGCCCGCTGCGGCTTGGGCTCGCCGCTGGGATCATCGGGGTCGCCGGGCACCATGCGCTCCAGGTAGGCGCCGTTCTTGCCGACCCGGACGTAGACCGGGCGGCCCTGCTCGTCGTCAAAGAGCTTGATGGAGTTGACTTCCCGCGCGTCGATACCTTCCAGGTTGACGCCGACGAGCTTCTTCAGGCCGCCCGCGCGCGCCACCGAGTCCCGCACGCCGTGGTCGCCGCCGAAGTAGAAGTTGTTGAGCCAGTTGGTCCTTTGCTCCTGACCGGAGGCGATCGCATCGAGCTCGTCTTCCATCGCGGCGGTGAAGTCGTAGTCGACGAGCCGGCCGAAATGCTGCTCCAGCAGGCCGGTCACGGCAAACGCCACCCAGGAGGGCACCAGCGCGCTGCCCTTCTTGTGGACGTAGCCGCGGTCCTGGATGGTCTTGATGATCGACGAGTATGTCGACGGCCGGCCGATGCCCAGCTCTTCGAGCGCCTTCACCAGCGAAGCCTCGGTGAAGCGCGCCGGCGGGTTCGTGGCGTGACCGTCGGGGGTGAGCTCACGAGCGTCAAGCCGCTGCCCCTCGGTCAGGTGCGGCAGCCGGCGCTCGGCGTCGTCGGCCTCCCCCCCGGCGAGCTCGTCCACGGTCTCCACGTAGGCCTTCAGGAAGCCGGGGAAGGTCAGCGTGCGGCCGCTGGCCGAGAACTGCACCTGCCGGCCGCCGGATTCGCCGTTGATCCGCAGGCTCAGCGTGGTCCCGCGCGCGTCGGCCATCTGCGAGGCCACCGTGCGCTGCCAGATCAGCTCGTAGAGCCGGAATTCGTCGCCGTCGAGTTCGCGGCGCACCGCGTCGGGGGTGGCGAACGTCTCGCCCGCCGGCCGGATCGCCTCGTGCGCCTCCTGCGCGTTCTTCACCTTGCGGGTGTACTGGCGCGGCGACGGGGCGACGTACTCCTCGCCGTAGAGCTGACGCGCCTGGGTGCGCGCGGCGTTGATGGCCGACTCCGACAGCGTGGTGGAGTCGGTACGCATATAGGTGATGTAGCCGTTCTCGTAGAGCCGCTGGGCGATGCTCATCGTGCGTTCGGACGAGAACCGCAGCTTGCGGCCGGCCTCCTGCTGCAGCGTCGAGGTCATGAACGGCGCGTAGGGCCGCCGCGTGTAGGGCTTCTCCTCCACCGAGGCCACGGACAGCTGCGCGCCCCGCAAGCCGGCGGCCAGCTCGGTCGCGTTCGCCTCGTCGAGCACGGTGACTTCGTCGGACTTCCGGAGCCGGCCCAGTGAGTCGAAGTCGCGGCCGGTGGCGACCCGCATGCCGTCCACGCTGGTCAGCCGGGCGTTGAAGGTGGGCGGCTGAGCCGTCGGGGCGGACACGCTGGCGTCGAGCTCGGCCACGATGTCCCAGTACGAGGCGCTGCGGAACGCCATGCGGTCGCGTTCCCGCTGCACGATAATGCGAGTGGCCACCGACTGGACCCGGCCCGCCGACAGCTTGGGCGCGACCTTCTTCCACAGCACCGGGCTGATCTCGTAGCCATACAGCCGGTCCAGGATGCGGCGGGTCTCCTGCGCGTCGACCAGATCGATGTCCAGGTCGCGGGGGTGCTCGGCGGCCTCCAGGATCGCCGGCTCGGTGATCTCGTGGAAGACCATCCGCTTGACCGGTATGCGCGGCTTGAGGGTCTCCATCAGGTGCCAGGCGATCGCTTCGCCCTCGCGGTCGCCATCAGTGGCCAGGTAGAGCTCGTCGACGTCTTTGAGCAGGCCCTTCAGCTCGCTGACGGTGTGCTTCTTCTCCGGGCTGATGATGTAGAGCGGCTCGAAGTCCGCGTCGACGTTGACCCCCAGCCGCGCCCACGGCTCCGACTTGAACTTCGCGGGGACGTCGGCTGCCGCCCGGGGCAGGTCGCGGATGTGGCCCCGCGAGGATTCGACGATGTACGCCGAACCCAGGTAGCCGGCCAATTTGCGCGCCTTGGTCGGCGACTCGACGATGACAAGTCGCCTGGGGCTCCCATTACGGCCGCCTGCCCCCTTGGGGTCCTTAAGCTTCGGGTCAGCCAACTGCGCTTACGCTCCATCTCTGTATTCCGGTCCCCTGCGGGACCGCCCTGCCAGAAGAATGACAGGCCAGCGCCGAAAATTCCGGTGAAATTCTCCGTACGCGGGCGTTCCTTCGCCTTCAGGGCACCTGACAATTTGGCACCCCGAGGCGCGCCTGCGCAAACCGACTCCCTCGACCGCAGGTCCCACAGGAGGGTTATACCCGCGGCCACAGCGCCGACGCATCGGCGCCGGACGGCGGCTCGCCCACGTTCTCTACCAGGCGCGATAGTCGACGACGGCCGCTGATGCGAAGCGCCGGCCGCCCGCCGCGGGTGCCGATCAGGGTGGGCGCGATGCCGACCCGCATCAGGGCCGACGCGAGCGGCGAATGGGTGTCGGGGGCGTGGGGATCCAGCCCCAGCAGATAGTGGTCGCCTTCGCGGCCACCCGCCGCCAGCGTCCAGGCCCGCAGCTCGCGCGGCCCGGGCAGCCACCGGTGCGGCACCGTTTTGACCGCGCCGCGCGTCCATTCCGCCGCGATGGTCACCAACGCAGGGCTCACCGCCGTCCGCACCAGGGGGGTGTCTTCGTCGGTGCGGGCGATCTCGGACTCCAGGCCCGCCTCTTGGATCATCTCGGCCAGCGCCGAGGCCCGCCACAGCCGGTCCACGACCACCGACAGCCGGGCGCCCGGGCCGCCCGGGGCGCCGACCATCACGATCTGGCCGGAGGCCGCCAGCACCCCAGAGAGGTCGGCGACCGCGGGCGGCACCGACTCAGCTGTGAAGAAGGAAAGCTGGCTCACGAAAACGACAGTAGGCCAGCTCGCGCATCCGTGCGATCAGGTAAACGGCGCGGCGGCAGACGAAAACCCCCCGGCGGGGACCCGCTGGGCGGGACTGCACGGGGGGTCTGTCGTGGGGGGCCGCTCCCTACAGGGAGCGGACTCCGGTGGCCTGGGGGCCCTTGGGGCTGTGGCCGATCTCGAACTCGACCTTCTGGTTCTCTTCAAGGGTGCGGAAGCCCGAACCCTGGATCTCCGTGTAGTGGACAAACACATCCGCGGAACCGTCTTCGGGGGCGATGAACCCGAAGCCCTTCTCCGCGTTGAACCACTTCACAGTTCCCTGTGGCATCTCTCGATCTTTCCTTTTCTTCTGGGTGCGGGGCGTCGCCTTTCGATGCCCCGGGCCTGTACGACCGCCATACCTCGCCGAGTCGCCGGAACTTCACCCGACCGATTAACCTCGCAGGAACCGCGGCCGCAACGTCGATCCTGCGAAAGTTTGACACGAACACAGAAGCTGCGACCGTGATCAGTCAATCACGTTCATCGCGTCGGCGACAGACTTGTGCCGCGGAGCGGTTCTGAGAGGGTGTCAGGTGGCCAGTTTCGGCAGCGACCTGCTCGCCGTCGCGCTCGCCGGCACCGCGGCCGACGAGCGCCCGCTACGCCATGTCGCCGAGCTGCCGGCGCGGGGCGGGCGGCCGCGCCACTGGCCGGACTGGGCCGAGCCCGACGTGGTTCGCGCGTTCGCCGACCGCGGCATCGCGGCTCCCTGGTCGCACCAGGCGGCGGCCGCCGAACTGGCCCACGCCGGCCGTCACGTGGTGGTCAGCACCGGCACCGCGTCGGGTAAGTCGCTGGCCTACCAACTGCCCGTCCTCAACACGCTGGCGACCGACCCCCGGGCCCGGGTGCTGTACCTGTCGCCGACCAAGGCGCTCGGGCACGACCAGTTGCGCGCCGCCCACGCCCTGACCGCGGCCATTCCGCGGCTGCGCGATCCTGGTCTTGGGGTCGCGCCCACCGCCTACGACGGCGACAGTCCCGCCGAGGTGCGCCGCTTCGCCCGCGAACGCTCGCGCTGGCTGTTCTCCAACCCCGACATGATCCACCTGTCGATATTGCGCAACCATGCCCGCTGGGCGGTGCTGCTGCGCGGTCTGCGCTTCGTGGTGATCGACGAATGCCATTACTACCGGGGCGTTTTCGGCTCGAATGTGGCCATGGTGCTGCGCCGCCTGCTGCGGTTGTGCGCGCGATACTCGGCGTATCCGACGGTGATCTTCGCCAGCGCGACGACGGACTCGCCCGGCGCGACGGCCACCGAGCTGATCGGGCTTCCGGTCGAGGAGGTGACCGAAGACGGCTCGCCGCAGGGCTCCCGGACGGTGGCGTTGTGGGAGCCGGCGTTGCGCACCGACCTGACCGGTGAGCACGGCGCGCCGGTGCGCCGCTCCGCCGGTGCCGAGGCCGCGCGGGTGATGGCCGACCTGGTCGCCGAGGGCGCCCAAACCCTGACGTTCGTCCGGTCGCGGCGCGCCGCGGAACTGACCGCGCTGGCCGCCCGGGCCCGCCTCGAGGACATCGCCCCGGAGCTGTCGCGCACGGTGGCGTCGTATCGGGCCGGCTACCTGGCCGAGGACCGGGGCGCGCTCGAGCGCGCCCTGGCCGAGGGGCGGCTGCGCGGCCTGGCGACCACCAATGCGCTGGAGTTGGGCGTGGACATCGCCGGGCTGGACGCGGTAGTGCTCGCCGGCTTCCCGGGCACGGTCGCCTCGTTCTGGCAGCAGGCGGGCCGGTCGGGGCGGCGCGGCCAGGGTGCGCTGGTCGTGCTGATCGCCCGCGACGACCCGCTGGACACCTATCTGGTGCACAATCCCGCCACGCTGCTGGACAAGCCCGTCGAGCGGGTGGTGATCGACCCGGCCAACCCCTACATCCTGGGCCCGCAACTCCTCTGCGCGGCAACCGAACTGCCCCTCGACGAGGCCGAGGTGCGTGGTTTCGGGGCCACGGAGGTGGCCGAGGGCCTCCTCGACGACGGATTGCTGCGCCGGCGCAACGGCAAGTACTTTCCCGCCCCCGGTGTCGATCCCCATGGCGCCGTGGACATCCGAGGCTCAGCGGGCGGGCAGATCGTCATCGTGGAGGCCGACACCGGGCGGCTGCTGGGCAGCGCCGGCCTCGACCAGGCCCCGGCCTGCGTCCACCCGGGGGCGGTGTACCTGCACCAGGGCGACAGCTATGTGGTCGACTCGCTGGACCTCGACGACGGGATCGCGTTCGTGCACGCGGAGGACCCCGGCTATGCGACGTTCGCCCGCGAGCTCACCGACATCGCCGTCACCGGCACCGGCGAACGCCGCGAGTTCGGCCCCGTCACTTTGGGTTTGCTGCCGGTGCGGGTCACCCACCGGGTCGTGGGTTACCTGCGCCGTCGGCTCACCGGGGAGGTGCTGGACTTCGTGGAGCTGGACATGCCCGAGCACACCCTGGCCACCACCGCGATCATGTACACCGTCACCCCGGAAGCGTTGGAAGACAACGGCATCGACGCACCGCGGATACCGGGATCGTTGCACGCCGCCGAGCACGCGGCGATCGGGCTGCTGCCCCTGGTGGCCAGCTGCGACCGCGGCGACATCGGCGGCCTGTCCACCGCGGTCGGTCCCGACCCGCCGGGGCTGCCCAGCGTTTTCGTCTATGACGGCTACCCGGGCGGGGCGGGATTCGCCGAACGGGGCTTCCGCCGGGCAGACACCTGGTTGGGTGCGACGGCGCAGGCCATCGAGGCCTGCGAATGCCCGGGCGGATGCCCGTCGTGCGTGCAGTCCCCCAAGTGCGGCAACGGCAATGACCCGCTCGACAAGGCGGGGGCGGTGGTCGTGCTGCGGCTGGTGCTCGCGCAACTGGGTCGCAGCTTTGGCTGAACGATCCGGCGGATGGCGACCGACCCCTCGAACGGCCGACCTCCACGGATCAGCTTGGCGACGGTCGCCTCGTGAGGCACATTCCCTTTTTTCTGAAGGAACCTCAGCGTGCCGTCGCACGGCGCGGCGAACGGTCGGACTACGCGTACCGTCGGCAATTCCGACTGTGCGGGCGCCCCAGCAAACTACCACATTTCCTAACTCATCGGTAAGTAAACGGGCGCCGGCGGCGGTTCGCCGTCGGCATCCGGCCCGGCGCACGCGGTCGGTAAACTGCCTCGCATGGCCCACGACTGGCTGCTCGTGGAGACGCTGGGGGGCGAACCCGCCGTGGTCGCACAGGACCGGCAGCTCAAAGACCTCGTGCCGATCACGACGTTCCTGCGCCGCAGTCCCCATCGCGCCGCGGTCCGGACGGCGATAGCCGAGTCGGTGCTTACCGGCCAGAGCCTGACCAGCATCACGCCCAAGCGCGACCGCGTCATCTACACCGAACCGGTGGTGATGTCCGACGGCCGCATCCACGGTGTGCACGTGTGGACCGGCCCCGCCGACGTCGAACCGCCGCAGCGGCCGACACCCGGGCCGCTCAAGTGGGACCTGACCCTCGGCGTGGCCACCGACACGGGCGAGTCGCTCGCCAACAGCGGCAAGAATCCCGAAGTCGAGCTCACCTTGGGCAGGGCCTTCGCCGAAGACCTTCCCTCCCGCGAACTCAACCCGAACGAGGCCAAGGTCCTTGCCATGGCGATCAAGGCCGAGCCGGGCCGAACCCTGTGCAGCACCTGGGATCTCATCGACTGGCAGGGCACGCCGATCCGGATCGGCTTCGTCGCCCGCACGGCGCTGGAGCCCGGCCCCGACGGCCGCGACCACCTGGTCGCGCGGGCGATGAACTGGCGTGCCGAGCTCAAGGGCCCCGTCGTGTCCACCGACGACCTGGCCCGGCGGATCCTGGACGGGCTCGCGCGGGCGGGGGTCCACCGGGCGCTTGTCGACCTCGACAACTGGACTTTGCTGAAATGGCTCGACGAGCCGTGCCCGTTCTACGACTGGCGGGCCGGCGAAGCCGGCAAACCGGAGGTTCACCCCGACGACACGCGCGTATTGGACGCCATGACACAGCAAGTCGCCGACGGATCACCCGGCCGGGTGCTGCGAATGCGTGGACACGACGGCGGCTGGGTGCCCGTGCACGTCACCGTCGGCCGGGTCGAGCTGGAACCGGACACCTTCGCCGGGCTGATCTCCCAGCGGTTGCCCAGCGACGACGAGCTCGCCGAAGCGGGACTGGCCGGCGCCCCCAGCGACGCGACGTGACTGTGCCGCACCCGCGGGTCCCGCCCGGGCGGCGGCGTGGGCCGTGCCTGCGACGGGGACGGCCACGTCGACGGTGACGACGACGTCGAGACCGTCCACCTCGCATCGGACCGCATCGACCCTCATCCGGCGGGCCACCGCCGTCGCTCGGGCGCAGGCCATTTCGGCACCCGAGGCCAGCCGGGAGGCGGCGGCCAACGCGGCCAGGTCGGCCGCCGCCTGCGCGCGGTGCCGTGCGACCACGGCCGCGCCGAGGTAGGCGCCCGCGCCCGTGACGCAGAGCAGCACCACGACCATCGCCGCCCCGAGCACGGTGGCCGAGCCCCGGTCATCGCGACTCGGCCGCCGCGACGGTTTTGGCGGCAATGTCGATCGCGGGCAGCAGCTTTGAGTGCACCACGACCGTGACGACGACGAAGTCCCCGTCGCGGTGCATGGCGATGCGCGCCCCCGCGGGCGCGATGCGGCGGGCCGCGCCAAGGGCGGAGCTGTCGTCACCGCGCGCGGCCAGGCGAGCGGCCTCGCGCGCCGCGTCGACGCAGCGCACCTGCGCCGTGACCGCGGTGACACCGGTCAGGCACAGCATCAGCACCACCACCAGCGTGGCGGTCGCCAGTGCCGCCTCGACGGTGCTCGCGCCCGCGCACCCGGCTAGACCTTGGTGTTGAGCGCGCGACCGATGATCCTGGTCAGCGCCGACACGACGGAATCGCCGGTGACGACGGTGTAGAGGATCGCGCCGAAGGCCGCCGCGGCAATCGTGCCGATGGCGTACTCGGATGTTGAAGTTTGCAACACCCTGGCGCCCGAGGGGCTGGTGGAGTCGGTGTCGGCCTCGACGATGCGTCGGTGGCTGGCCTCCGACGCCATCAAGCCGTGGCAGTCAGGCGCCTGCGGGATTTACAGGCGTTTCATATCCGGCGATCATCCGGTTGTCGGAGAACGCTTGGAGTGAGTTCGTGCCGTTTTTGGACTACGACGTCGAGATCTCGCGGGTCATCACCAGCCACCGTTCTGCCGTTTATCGGACCCCCACTTTATGGGTCTACGGTGAATTCTTGTTCTGCATGGATGCTGCCGCCGGATCGTCGCTCGACGTCGAGCACGCCGCCATTGGACTACTGCCGTTGGTGGCCAGCTGCGACCGGGGCGACATCGGCGGCATGTCCACCGCCGTCGGACCCGATGGGCTGCCCAGCGCCTTTGTCTACGACGGCTATCCGGGCGGGGCGGGATTCGCCGAACGCGGCTTCCGCCAGGCAGGCACCTGGTTGGGCGCCACAGCCGCGGCCATCCAGGCATGCGAATGCCCGAATGGGTGTCCGTCGTGTGTGCAGTCCCCCAAGTGCGGCAGCGGTAACGATCCATTGGACAAGGCGGGTGCTGTGCGAATGCTGCGGCTGGTGCTTGCGGAGTTGGGTCAGGACTCGCGCTGAGCAATCCCGGCCTATAGACCAAAGGAGAAACGTGTGGGTTTCAACGGAGAACGCGGACGGTGAACTCCGCCGACCGTGCCGATGTCGATCGACACTAGCCGCGGGTTTAAAGGAACTGTTGTAAGCGCCGGCGGCAACGCGGGCCGGCTTCGGCGGGATCGGCGGTGACGCCGTTGTGATCGGCCACGGCGGCAACGGCCCGACACCCGCCACCGGCGGCGCCGGCGGAATCAGCGGGCTGCTGTTGGGCGCAAACGGGATGAACGGGTTGCCGTAACCGGACCGCTCCGCAGTCGACATCCGAAGGCAATCGCGACCTCAGCGCAGTTGACGCGGCCGCGGCGACCCCTACGACGGCTCTGCTGGCCGCGGCCGAGGATGAGATATGGGCAGCGAAGGCAGCGCTGTTTGCCGCTCACGCTCACGCTCAGGGCTATCAGACGCTCAGCGCCCAGGCGGCGGCGTTTCACCAGCAGTTTGTCCAAGCGCTCACCGCCGGCGCGGAGTCCTGCGCGACAGCGCAAGCCGCCTATGCCTCGCCGTTGCAGGGACCGGCCGAGCCGGCAGCCGACCGCGGGAACGGCGGGCTCGGCGAGACCGGCGGGCTGCTCGCCGCATTTGTCGGCGCTAGTGGCTGCCCCTTCTCGTGTAAGTTCTGCTCGTTGCCCTTCGCCTCCCCGGAGTGGCGCTACAACTTGGCGGAGAAGGTCGCGTCGGATTGGAAGCGCTACCGCGATGTCAACGAGACACGACACATCTAGGCGATGGACTCCACGTTCACCGCGCCGCCAACCAGGCTGCGGCGCCTGATGGAGGCAAGTCCGTGACCAGACAGCGCAGTTCGGGCCGCGGCATAGGCATCGAGCGGATCGGACTTGCCCCGGCGACGCCGGGCGGCGCGGTCTGGGCGGTTGACTTCGACGACCTCGACACCAGCGTCCTGCAACGCGCGAGTCAATCCCGCGCCCGTAGCTAGCCGTGCCCTCCACACCAGCAACCAGCACGGCTCCGAAACTCTGCGCCCATTTGACCGCGACGTAGTAGCCGGCCGGTCGGGTCGGGAACTCCGCATCGCCGAGGGGTTTGCCCGTCTCGGTGATGGCCGCCAGGTGAGTGGCGTCGAGGTGGGTATCGGCGCCGATGACGACGGCGCGAGATGCCGTCACGATGGTGGCGTCCCTCCTGCCGGTGAGCACCGGCGGTCGTGGTGACACCCGGTGGGGCGGGCAGACAAGACATTGATGAGGGAACTTCCAGGCTCCTGATTAGGTCGTGTCCGCCCTGCCGGGCCTCTTGATGCGGCTCGCCCGCCGACGGATGTTTAGATGATGCACTGCTACGTCAGCCCGTTCATCCCGTCCAGGCCCAACAGACTCCCCCCGGTGCCGCCGGTGCCGGCGGTGGGCGTGCCGGAAACGCCGATCCCAATGTTGCCGCCGTCACCGCCGTTGCCGACCAGCTGCGCTTTGCCGCCGTTACCGCCGTTACCCCCCACACCACCATCGCTCTGGGCGCCGGTGCCGCCGGCGCCGCCGTTGCCGAACAGCCCGGCGGCCCCGCCGCTACCGCCGCTACCGCCGGCGAGGGTACTGCCGAAGGCGACCCCGCCGGCACCACCGACCCCGCCCGAGCCGAACAGATAGGCGCCGATGCCGCCCGTCCCGCCGTTACCGCCTGCACCCTGGTATGAGACCCCGCCGGCACCGCCGGCCCCGCCCGAGCCGAACAGCACGCCGGCGTTGCCGCCCGTCCCGCCGACACCACCGGGGAAGCCGCCCTCATCGGCGGCGCCGCCGGCCCCGCCGGCGCCACCCGAGCCGAATAGCAGGCCGGCGTTGCCGCCGTGACCGCCACCGCCGCCGACGTTCTCATACGAGAGCCCGCCGGTGCCGCCGGCCCCGCCGTCCCCGCCCAGCATGCCCCCGGCCCCGCCGGCCCCGCCGACCCCGCCGGCGGCGACGTCGGCGCCGCCCCCGCCGGCGCCGCCGACACCGCCGGCGCCGAACAACCCGGCCGCCCCACCGGCCCCGCCGGCCCCGCAGTTGGCGCCGCTGTCGGAGATCCCGCCGGCGCCGCCGGCGCCGCCCGAGCCGACCAGCATGCCCCCGGCGCCGCCGTGACCGCCGGTACCGCCGTCGGTGTTCTCAGTGCCCCCGCCGGCCCCGCCGACACCGCCGGCGCCGAACAACCCGGCCGCCCCGCCGGCCCCGCCGGCACCCCCATTCGCAGTGGAGGAGACGGTGCTCCCGCCGACCCCGCCGGTGCCGCCGGCGCCGAACAGCAGCCCGCCGTGACCGCCGGCCCCGCCGTTGGTGGGGGTCCCGGCGCCGCTCCAGCCCGCCCCGCCGGACCCGCCGTCGCCGAACAGCCCGGCCGCCCCGCCGCTACCACCGGCCTCAGCAGAGCTGCCGGCGGACCCACCGTTGCCGCCATTGCCCCACAAGATCCCACCAGCCCCGCCGTTGGCCCCAGACCCCGCGGCCGCGGTGGCGCCGTCGCCGATCAACGGGCGCCCCAACAGCGTCTCGGTGGGCGCATTGACCGCGTTCAGCAGACCCTGCAAAGGCGAGGACAGCGTCCCCCCGGTGCCGCCGGTGCCGGGGGCCCCGTTGGGACTGCCAAGCCCCATGCTGCCGCCGGTGCCGCCGGCGCCGACCAGCTGCGCGTTGCCGCCGTTACCGCCGTTACCCCCCATACCACCATCGCTCTGGGCGCCGGTGCCGCCGGCGCCGCCGTTGCCGAACAGCCCGGCGGCCCCGCCGCTGCCGCCGTTACCGCCGGCGAGGGTACTGCCGAAGGCGACCCCGCCGGCACCACCGACCCCGCCCGAGCCGAACAGATAGGCGCCGACGCCGCCCGTCCCGCCGTTACCGCCTGCACCGGCGTATGAGACCCCGCCGGCACCGCCGGCCCCGCCCGAGCCGAACAGCACGCCGGCGTTGCCGCCCGTCCCGCCGACACCACCGGGGAAGCCGCCGTAATCGGCGGCGCCGCCGGCCCCGCCGGCACCGCCCGAGCCGAATAGCAGGCCGGCGTTGCCGCCGTGACCGCCACCGCCACCGACGTTGCTATACGTGAGCCCGCCGGTGCCGCCGGCCCCGCCGTCCCCGCCCAGCATGCCCCCGGCCCCGCCGGCCCCGCCGACCCCGCCGACGGCTTGGTACTCGCTGCCCCCGCCGGCCCCGCCGACACCGCCGGCGCCGAACAGCCCGGCCGCCCCACCGGCCCCGCCGGCCCCGCAGTTGGCGCCGCTGTCGGAGATCCCGCCGGCGCCGCCGGCGCCGCCCGAGCCGAACAGCATGCCCCCGGCACCGCCGCGACCGCCGGTACCGCCGTCGGTGTTCTCAGTGCCCCCGCCGGCCCCGCCGGCACCGCCGGCGCCGAACAACCCGGCCGCCCCGCCGACCCCGCCGGCACCCCCGTTTGCAGTGTCGGAGACGGTGCTCCCGCCGACCCCGCCGGTGCCGCCGGTGCCGAACAGCAGCCCGCCGTGACCGCCGGCCCCGCCGTTGGTGGGGGTCCCGGTGCCGCTCCAGCCCGCCCCGCCGGACCCGCCGTCGCCCAACAGCCCGGCCGCCCCGCCGCTACCACCGGCCTCAGCAGAGCTGCCGGCGGACCCACCGTTGCCGCCATTGCCCCACAAGATCCCACCCGCCCCGCCGTTGGCCCCGGTCCCCGGCGCCGCGTTGGCGCCGTTGCCGATCAACGGGCGCCCCAACAGCGTCTGGGTGGGTGCATTGATCGCGTTCAGCACGTCCTGCAACACGTTCTGCAGCGGCGACGCGCTGGCGGCCTCAGTGGCGGCATACGAGGCCGCACCCGAGTTCAAGGTCTGCACAAACTGGGCGTGAAACGCCGCCGCTTGGGCGCTGACCGCCTGATATCCCTGGGCGTGCGCCCCAAACAACGCTGCGATGCCCGCCGACACCTCATCGGCGGCCGCGGCCAGCACCCTCGTCGTCGGGGCCGCCGCAGCCGCGTTGGCCGCGCTGATCGTCGAACCGATACTTACCAGATCTGTTGCCGCCGACTCAACCATGTCCGGCACCGCGATCACAAACGACATTGCCCGCCTCCCAACGACTCATCGCAATCCAGCGGTCGCCCCGCCATCGCCGAGGGATCCGACGAACCACATCGTATCGCCATCCCGGCAGCACGTTGAGCGTTTCCACCCACAAACTCCACCGACCTCGTCGCCGGCCCGGCGGCGGGCCAGCGGGATCGAAGCGCTCATCGGCAGCTGCACGCCTACTGCGCCCCTTGCGGGCCCACGGCCTCGGCAAAGTCATTTATCGGCGGCATTTGAGCTGGTCGGCAGTAGCGTGATGGGGCGGAGATGATCGCGGGTGCGACGTCGATCAAGGCAAACCACGTTGCAGCACATGGGATCTCACCGATTGGCAGGGTAACGCCATCCGGATAGGTACCACGCGCAGCGCTATGGAAGCGGGACCCGACGGCCGCGACCACCTGGTCGCGCGGGCGATGAACTGGCCTGCCGAACGTAAGGGCCCGGTGGTGCCCATCGACGACCTGGCGCAACGGATTATCAACGGGCTGACTCAGGCCGGCGTCCATCGGGCACTCGTCGACCTGAACAACTGGAGCCTGCTGAAGTGGCTCGACGAGCCCTGCTTTTTTACGACTGGCGGGGCAACGAAGGCAACAAGCCACGGGTGCATCCCGACTGCGAACACGTGATGGCCTCCATGACAAAGGAATTCGCGAACGGAGCAACCAGCCGAGTACTGCGGCTGCCGGGAGACGACACCCCGTGGGTGCCCGTCCACGTCACCATCAATCGCGTGGAACTCGAACCGGACACCTTCGCCGGCCTGATCTCAGTGCGATTGCCCACCGACGAAGAACTTGCCGATGCGGGCCTGCCGAAAGCCCCGAAAGACCCAGCCGACACCGCCTGACACGCAAGAGCGACAACAGGTCACGTCCCGGCAAGGGACGACGCGCTGACCTACCTAGCAATCGGACTACGCCGTGTTCGCCGGCCCCGCGCGTGCGGCGGCGCGCGCCGCGCCGGCGAAGGCGAGAGCCACCTCGACGGTGACCACAACGTCAAGGTCATCCACAAGGCACTGGGCGTTGCTGACCCGCATTTCGCGGGCCACGAGAACTGCCCGCGCGCAGGCCGCCGCGGCCCCGTACGGTAGGCGCGCAGCGGCGGCCAACGCGGCCAGGTCGGCCGCCGCCTGCGCGCGGTGCCGTGCGACCACGGCCGCGCCGAGGTAGGCGCCCGCGCCCGTGACGCAGAGCAGCACCACGACCATCGCCGCCCCGAGCACGGTGGCCGAGCCCCGGTCATCGCGGCTCGGCCGCCGCGACGGTTTTGGCGGCAATGTCGATCGCGGGCAGCAGCTTTGAGTGCACCACGACCGTGACGACGACGAAGTCCCCGTCGCGGTGCATGGCGATGCGCGCCCCCGCGGGCGCGATGCGGCGGGCCGCGCCAAGGGCGGAGCTGTCGTCACCGCGCGCGGCCAGGCGAGCGGCCTCGCGCGCCGCGTCGACGCAGCGCACCTGCGCCGTGACCGCGGTGACACCGGTCAGGCACAGCATCAGCACCACCACCAGCGTGGCGGTCGCCAGTGCCGCCTCGACGGTGCTCGCGCCCGCGCACCCGGCTAGACCTTGGTGTTGAGCGCGCGACCGATGATCCTGGTCAGCGCCGACACGACGGAATCGCCGGTGACGACGGTGTAGAGGATCGCGCCGAAGGCGGCCGCGGCAATCGTGCCGATGGCGTACTCGACCGTGGACATGCCCGACTCGTCGGCCGCGAGGACCGTCATGCGCGCCAGCAGCACGCGAAACATGTTGACCAACAAGGCTTTCTCCTTCTTCTTCACCCTTCACAGCAGCCCCGACCGCAGCACGTCGCCGGCCAGGCCCACCACCACCGGCACGATGCCCAGGCAAAAGAACGCCGGCAGGAAGCACAACCCGAGCGGCGCGGCGATGAGCACCCCGGCGCGCTCGGCCGACGCGGCGGCCGCGTGCACCGCATCGTGGCGGGACTGGTCGGCCAGCTCGGCCACGCCGCCGGCCAGGGCCGCGCCCGAGGACGCCGACCGGCGCGCCAGCCGCAGCAGCGCGTCGATCTGGCCGTCCGGCTTGGCACCCGCCGAAAACGCCCACGCCACAGCGGGATCGGCGCCCAGCGCCAGCAGATCGGCGGCGCGGCGCAGCACCCGGGCCAGCTGCGGCGGGGCGGACGGGGCGGTGGCGGCCGCGGCGGTCGGCACGGCCATGCCCGCCGCCAGGCACACCGCCAGCACGTCCAGGCTCGAGGCGACGGCCAGGGGGTCCGGGCCTCGCCCAGGGCGTCGTCGCGACCCCGGACGCAGTTCCTGCCCGAGCCGCAGCGCCCGCGAGGCCATCCCGGCACGCGCCCGCACCACCGACGGCGCGGGACCGACCCACAACGCCACGGCGAGCAACGCCGCGGCGGCGCTCACCACGCGAGCCGATCGGTGATGCGGTCCGACCACAGCAGCCCGCCGCAGGCCAGCGTCGACCCGACGACCAACAGCCACCCACCCGCGTGCCCGCTCAGCAGGAAGCCCAGCGGCCGCGCGCCGATCAGCTGGCCGAGCAGCACACCCGGTATCGGCAGCCCGGCCAGGATCGCCGCGGTCGCGCGCGCTCCCGCCATGCCCGAGGCCACGCGCACCGAGAAGCGTTGCCGCTCGGCGATATCGCGCTGCGCGGCCCGCATCAGGGTGGCGATCCCCAGCCCGTGGTCGCCGGCCAGTGCCCAGCACACCGCGACCCGTTCCCAGTGCGCGGGCAGCGACGACGAGCGGGCCGCGGCGCGCAGACCGGCGGTGACGTCGGCGCCCAGCCGGGCTCGGGCGGCGACCGACCGCAGCGACGCGGCCACCGTGCCGACCGTCTCTTCGGCGGCGACGCTGAACGCGCGCACCGGATGAGCGCCCACCCGCAGCTCGCCGACCAGCACATCAAGGGCGGACTCCAGCGCCCTGCTCTCGTCCATAGCCCGCCGGATGCGACGGCGGCGGCGGTACCGCAGGCCGGCGGTGGACCCCACGACAACAACCGCGACGACCGTCGGCAACGGCAGCGTCACCGCGGCGACGGTGGCGCCGGCGGCGATGCAGCCCGCCGCGCCCGCCCCCGGCGGCACGAGCCGCCGATGGCCCCGCGCCGCCAAGGTGAGCCGGCGGCGCGGTGACGACGGCCCCGCCAGGAGCGCGGCCGCCAGCAGCAGCGCGGCGGCCGTCGGGCCGTTCATGCCACCAACCGATCGCGCAGCAGGCGACGTAACTCGCCGGCCTCGTCGGTCGTTCCCCGGTCCACGCGCCACACCGTGACCGCCCGCACCCGTTCCTGGTCCCGCTGCAGCACGGCGAGCTCGCTCAGCCGGCGACGGCCGGCCCCGTCCCGGGCGACGTGCAATAGCACCTGGACGGCCGCGGCGAGCTGACTGTGCAGCGCGGCCCGGTCGAGGCCGCCGAGCGCCGCCAGCGCCTCGAGCCGGGCGGGGACCTCGGCCGGGCTGTTGGCGTGCACCGTGCCCGCGCCGCCGTCGTGGCCGGTGTTCAGCGCCGCCAGCAGGTCGACCACTTCGGCGCCCCGCACCTCACCGACCACGATCCGGTCGGGCCGCATGCGCAGCGCCTGCCGGACCAGTTCGCGCACCGGGACCTCACCGACGCCCTCGACGTTGGCGCAGCGAGCGACCAGCTTCACCAGATGCGGGTGCCGGGGCGCGAGCTCGGCGGCGTCTTCGACGCAGACGATGCGTTCCGCGGGCGAGACCGCGCCCAGCATCGCCGCCAGCAACGTCGTCTTGCCGGCTCCCGTCCCGCCACACACCAGAAAGGCCAACCGGGCGGCGATGATGTCGGCGACCAGCGCGGCGGCTTCCGGCGCGATCCCGCCCGACGCGGTCAGGGCCGCCAGATCCTGAGAGGCCGGTCGTAGCACCCGCAGCGACAGACAGGTTCCCGCGGGCGCGACCGGCGGCAGCACCGCGTGCAGCCGCACCGCGAACCGTCCCGCCCCCACGCCGGTGAGCTGGCCGTCCACCCACGGCTGGGCGTCGTCGAGACGCCGCCCGGCGGCCAGCGCCAGCCGCTGCGCCAACCGCCGCACCGCGGCCTCGTCGGCAAAGCGAATCGCGCTGCGGCGCAGGCCGTTCCCGTCGTCGATCCACACGGCATCGGGGGCGGTCACCAGGACATCGGTGGTGCCGTCCGCGCACAGCAACGGTTCGAGGACGCCCGCGCCGGTCAGCTCGGTCTCGAGCACGCGGAGACTGGCCAGCACCTCGGCGTCGCCCAGCATCCCGCCGGATTCGGCGCGGATCGCGGCGGCGACCATATTGGGCTTCAACGGGGATCCCGGCGGGCCGGACTCCGCGGCCAACCGCTCCCGCACGCGTTCGATCAGCGAACCGCTCACGCCGCCCTGCCGATGTGTGATGCGCCCGCGCGCGGCAGCATCGCCAGCACGCGGCGGGCCGCCGCCGCGAGCGCTGATCGGCGTCCCGGCCGCAGACCACCGCGCTCCAGCTGATCGGCGAGTCGCGGCTCCGCCTTCATCGACGCCAGCAGCGGCAGGCCGGCGATGTCGGCGAGCTCGCCGGCGCGCAATCCGCCCGGCGACGGGCCCCGAACGACCAACCCCAGGTTGGGATTGAGCGCCGCCAGCGGCGGGGCCATCGCGGCCGTCGACGCGCACGCCCGCACCTGGCAGGGGCTGACCACCACGACGAGATCGGCGCCGTCCAGCGCGGCCTGGCCCGCGTCGCTGAGACGGCGGGGCAGGTCGCACACCACAGTGACGCCGCCGCGCCGGCCGGCATCGACCACGGCGTCCACCGGGCCGGGTTCGAGCTCGTAGGCGCGCCGGGTGCCGGACAGCACGCTGATGCCGCGGTGTCGGGGCAGGGCCTCGCGTACGGCCGACCAGTTGAGCCGCCCGCCCCGCAACGCCAGGTCGGGCCACCGCAACCCCGGCGCGGTCTCGGCGCCCACCAGCAGGTCGACTCCGCCGCCCCACGGGTCGAGGTCGACCAGCAGCGCGTCGGTGGCGGCGTGCGCCAGGGCGGCTGCGAACAGGGAAGCGCCGGCGCCACCGCAGCCGCCCAGCACCGCGATCACATCGCCGCGCGGCCCCTCGTCACGCACGGATTCGGTGGCGTCGGCGAGTTCGCGGATCAACTCCTGGTCCTGCCCCGGCAGCCGCAGCACCCGCTGGGCGCCGACCGCGATGGCCGACACCCACGTCGTGGTGGCCGGTTCGGCGGCGGTCAGCACGATGACGCGGGCGCGCCGGGGCAGCGCGGCGCGTTCACACCGCTGCGCCCCCGCCTCGTCGAGCAGCACGGCCGCCGCCGCCGCCCAGCTCTTGCGGCTCACCGCCGGCCCGCAGCCCGCGTGGACGACCCGGACGCCGACCGCCGCGGCCATCCGATCCACCTCGTCGCGCACTGCCGGATCGGTCAGCACGGCCAACACGGCCGACGAGCCCGCCATCGTGGTGCGCGCATCAGTGGTCACCCAGCCACCATGCGGGTCGGCCACGATGGGACACCAGTGCCAAAGCCGGATTTGTGGATAGAGACGCAACTGTGCACAAACGCGCCGGTTGGGCGGTGGAAACGGCCCGGCATCACGCGGCCTCCGCAACGCGCGGCGGATTCGGCCGGAGGCCGCGGGGCCAGCGATTTTTTACCCCAGAAAAGGGACGACCCCCGCCAGGGGGGGAGGAGGCGAGGGTCGTCGTGCATCAGCCCCGGGGGGTCGGGCTGATACACCCTCGGCTCAGGCCGAGTAATGCTTACTATACACATGACAGTCCGCACTAACGCAAGTGGCTCTTCCGACGGATTAGCGCGTTGAGCCGCAAAAGCACTGCTCACCCGAGCGCGACGGTTCTGGCGCGCACCGTTTCGGCCGCACCCTCCCGGAAGCGCGGGCTCGCGGACCTATGCTGGGGCGGTGACCGTCTTCGACCCGGCCGCGCACCACCAAACCCCACCGGAAACGGCGGACGGCACCGCTCCCCGGGCCCGCACCGCCGCCTTCTTCGACCTGGACAAGACGATCATCGCCAAGTCCAGCACGCTGGCATTTAGCAAACCGTTCTTCGACCAGGGACTGCTGAACCGCCGCACGGTGCTCAAGTCCAGCTACGCCCAATTCATCTTCCTGCTCTCCGGCGCCGATCATGACCAGATGGACCGGATGCGCGCGCACATGACCAACATGTGCACCGGTTGGGACGTGGAACAGGTCAAGGCGATCGTCAACGAGACGCTGCACGACATCGTGACACCGCTGGTGTTCGCCGAGGCCGCCGACCTGATCGCCGCGCACAAGCTGTGCGGCCGCGACGTCGTGCTGGTCTCGGCGTCCGGGGAGGAGATCGTCGCGCCGATCGCCCGCGCGCTGGGCGCCACCCACGCGATGGCGACCCGGATGGTCGTCGAGGACGGCAAATACACCGGCGAGATCGCGTTCTATTGCTACGGCGAGGGCAAGGTCCAGGCGATCCGGGAGTTGGCCGCCCGCGAGGGCTACCCGCTGGAACACTGCTACGCCTACTCGGACTCCATCACCGACCTGCCGATGCTGGAAGCGGTGGGCCATCCCAGCGTGGTCAACCCCGATCGCGGCCTGCGCAAGGAGGCCACCGAGCGCGGCTGGCCGGTGCTGGCGTTCTCCCGGCCCGTGTCCCTGCGCGACCGGATCCCGGCCCCGTCGGGCGCCGCGATCGCGACCACCGCCGCGGTCGGCATCAGCGCGCTGGCCGCCGGGGCGGTCACCTATTCGTTGCTGCGCCGCTTCGGCGTCTGATTTTCCACTGCAGCAAACTGACTCGCCCGGGCAACTGTGAGTATTCGCAATGTTTGCGGATTTGGGCCTTGCTGCGCTAGGGGTCTAGTAGTACAAAGGAACCACGGAAGCCCGGTGAGGCCAAGGTCGATCCGGAAGAGAAGGTTCGTTCTCCCGACCCGGGCGCCCAGCACGGTTCCCGGCACCCACGCGGAGTCATAGCCGCGATAATGGCAGAAGTGTTGCGGGCCTGCGTAATTGCGAATTCGGAAGGTGTCGACGGTCCTTTGGGTGGGGCCGCAGCCTGAGGTATCGCAAGATCGCCGAGGCCAACCCACGCAGCCCACAAGTGCACGCTTGGTAACCGGGTTCCGTGCTAGCGGGCGGCGCGCCGAAAACTTTCGGAGCGTCGCCCGCTTCGCTATTTCCCGGACAATTTCCGGCCGCGCTCCGCAGCGCGCCGGCTACCGACCGGGCTGGCGATTCGACAGGGAATCGGCGATCGACACGGCCTGCTGCGCGCCGGCTTGCAGCCCCCGGCAACACAGCAGCAGCCAGGTGCGCACCCCCTCGGCCGTGCCGCCGGCAAAGCCGGCCGCGGCGTCACGGTAGTCCGCGGGCTGACGCATCCACGCCACCTCAGGCACCCCCAACCCGTGCGGATCCAGCCCGCCGGCGATCGTCACCAGCCGCGACACCGCCCGCGCCACCACGCCATCCGCACTGCCAAACGGCTTGAGCGTCAACAACTCTCCGTGTGCCACCGCGGCGACCACCGGTGTCGGCGCCTGGGTACGACCGGCCAACAAACCCGCGAGCAACTCGAGCCGCGGCCCGACCTCGGCGTCCGCCCGGGGGCGGCCCAGCCGCCCCTCGTCGACCTGGTCGGCGGCCGCCAGCATGTGCAGGCGGGCGAGGGCCTGCAGCGGCGCGCGCCGCCAGATGCCGACCACCGGGCCCTCGCCGCCTTCGAGGGCCTGGGCCACCCGCAGCGCCCCGGCGAACACCGGGTCGCTGACCTGGGTGCCGTCGGGGTCGTCCAGCCGCCCGGCGCCGCCGTCGAGCACCGAGGAGGCGCGCGCCGCGCGCACCGCGGCTTCGGCCGCGGTGACCGGCCAGCCCCGCAGGTTGGCGCGGTGCCGGTGCGCGCGACCCAGGGCGTCGCGGGCCTGGTCGCTGGCGTCGGCCACGCCGGGGAGCTCCAGCAGCGGGGCGAGCGGGTCGGCGGTCACGGGTACTCAACCTATCGCCGGCGGTACCGGCGCGCGGGGGATGGCCTGTAGCAGCCGGCGGGTGTACTCGTGGCCGGGCCGGGTGAACAGCTCCTCGGTGGGCGCCCGCTCCACCGCCCGGCCGGCCCGCATCACCAGCACGTCGTCGGCGAGCTGGCGGATCACCGCCAGGTCATGGCTGATGAACAAATAGGCCAGGCCCAGCTCGGCCTGCAGCTCACCCAGCAGGTCCAGGATCTGCGCCTGCACCACGACGTCGAGCGCCGAGACCGCCTCGTCGCAGACGAGCACGTCGGGCCGCAGGGCCAGGGCCCGGGCGATGGCGACCCGTTGCCGCTGACCGCCCGACAGCTCGCGGGGCAACCGGCCCAGCACCGACGACGGCAGGGCCACCTGGTCGGCGAGGTCGCGCACGGCCCGCGCCCGCCCCGCGCGGTCCCCGATCCGGTGGATCCGCAACGGTTCCTCGACGGCCCGAAACACCGAGTAACGGGGATCCAGGCTGCTGTACGGGTTCTGGAACACCGGTTGCACCCGCCGGCGGAAGGCCAGCGCCGCGTCCCGGTCCACGGTCGTGTCGATTCGGGTGCCGTCGAAAAGTACTGTGCCCGATGTCGGTTGCAGCAGCCCGAGCACCATCCGCGCCAACGTCGACTTCCCCGAACCCGACTCGCCGGCGATCGCCAGGGTGCTGCCCCGGCGCAGCGAAAAGGACACGTCGTCGACGGCGCGGAACTCGGCCCGCCGCCACGGCGCCCCGCCGGATTCGCGGTAGACCTTGGTCAGCCCCGAGGCGACGAGGATGTCGTCGAGCCGCCCGCCCGCCGGCCGGGGCCGGGGGCGCGCGACCGTCAGCGACGGGGCCGCGGCCACCAGCCGGCGGGTGTACTCGTGCCGGGGACTGCGCAGGATCGACTCCGCCGCACCGGATTCGACGACGGCACCGCGGTGGACGACGGTCACCGACTCGGCGCGTTCGGCGGCCAGCGCCAGGTCGTGGGTGATCAGCAACAGCGCGGTGCCCAGTTGCTCGGTGAGCCGCTGCAGATGGTCGAGCACCTGTCGCTGGACGGTGACGTCCAGCGCGGACGTCGGCTCGTCGGCGATCAGCAGCCGCGGCCGGCCGGCCAGCCCGATGGCGATCAGCGCGCGCTGGCACATGCCGCCGGACAGCTGGTGCGGATACTTGCCGGCCTGCTGCGCCGGGTCCGGCATGCCGGCCTCGGCGAGCAGCTCCACCGCACGCTGCCGCGCCGAGCGGCCTCCGGTGTTGGCCCGCAACGCTTCCCGGATCTGGAAGCCGACGTTCCAGACGGGGTTGAGGTTGGTCGTCGGGTCCTGAGGCACATACCCGATCGAGGTGCCCCGGATGGAGCGCAGCAGCCGCCGATCGGCTCTGGACCCGCCCGAAGTGATGTCCTGCCCGTCGAAGATGATGTGCCCGGACGTGATTCGCCCTCCGGGTGGCAGCAGCCCGAGGATGGCGGCGGCCGTGGTGGATTTGCCCGAACCCGACTCCCCCACGACGGCGACTGTCTGGCCGGGTAGGACGCTCAGATCCACGCCGCACAGCACCGGCTGGTCGCCGAAGGTGACCTGCAGGCCCTCGACCGACAGCAGCGGCGCCACGTTCGGGCTCATGCCCGCCACGCCCGGGACGCGGGATCGAGGGCGTCGCGCAACGCGTCGCCCATCATCATGAACGCCAGCACCGTGATAGCCAGCGCGCCGGCGGGATAGAACAGGATCGGCGACCCCGACCGCAGCCGGGTCTGCGCCACGCTGATGTCACCGCCCCAGGACACCACCGACGTCGGCAGCCCGACCCCGAGGTAGGACAGCGTGGCCTCGGTGACGATGAACAGACCCAACGCGATGGTGGCCACCGCGACCACCGGGCCCAGCGCGTTGGGCAGCGCGTGGCGGAGCAGGATCGCAAAGTTGTTCATTCCCAAGGCCTTGGCCGCCAGGACGTAGTCGCTGCCCCTGACCTCCAGCACCGCGCCCCGGGCGATCCGGGCGACCTGCGGCCAGCCGAACAATGCCAGGATGGCGATCACCGTCCACACCGTGCGGTGGTGCAGCACCTGCATCAGCACGATGGCGGCCAGCAGCAGCGGCAGCCCGAAGAACACGTCGGTGATCCGCGAGACCACCGCATCGACCCAGCCGCCGTAGAAACCCGCCAGGGCGCCCAGCGCGCCGCCGACGACGAACACCGCCAGGGTGGCCCCCACCCCCACGGTGACCGAGGCGCGGGCCCCGTAGACGGTGCGCGCATAGATGTCGTGGCCCTGCAGGTCGGTGCCGAACCAGTGGGCCGCCGACGGGGGCAGGAGGCTCTGGGCCGGATCGGCGTAGGCCGGGTCGGCCGCGGTGAACAATCCCGGAAACGCCGCGAGAGCGAGGACGAACAGGATCAGCGCGGCGGCCACGACGAACTTGGGACGCCGGCGCAGCCCGCGCCAGACGTCGCGCCAAAAGCCGCTGCGCTCAGCCATACCGGATCCTCGGGTCCAGGGCCGCATACAACAGGTCCACCACCAGGTTGGTGACCAGATAGATGCCCACCAGCACGGTCACGATCGACACCACCGTCGGCGCCTCCTGCCGGGTGACCGCTTGATACAGCACGCCGCCGACGCCGTGGATGTTGAAGATGCCCTCGGTCACCATCGCCCCACCCATCAACGTCCCCAGGTCGGCTCCCAGGAAGGTCACCACCGGGATCAGCGAGTTGCGCAGGATGTGCACCGTCACCACCCGGGGCCGCGACAGCCCCTTGGCGGTGGCGGTGCGCACGTAGTCGGTGTGCGCGTTGGCCGCGACGGCGGACCGGGTCAGCCGCACCACGTAGGCGAATGACACCGAGCCCAAGACGATTCCGGGCAGCAGCAGGCGCGCGAACGTCGACCGCTCCCCCACCGTGACCGGCGCCACCCCCAGCCAGATCCCGAAGACGAACTGCGCCAGGAAGCCCAGCACGAAGATCGGGATGGCGATCAGGACCAGCCCGGCGACCAGCACGGTGGCGTCGAAGACCCCGCCGGCGCGCAGCCCGGCGATCACCCCGAAGCCGATGCCCAGCACCGCCTCGACGACGAGCGCGATCAGCGCCAGCCGCAGGGTGACCGGAAAGGCATGGACCAGAACGTCACTGACGGGCAGGCCCGAATAGGAGCGGCCCAGGTCGCCGTGCAGCACGCCCCCCAGGTAGCGCGCGTACTGCAGCAGGAACGGGTCGCCGAGGTGGTAGCGGGCCCGCAGCTGCGCGGCCACCGCCGGCGTCAGCGGCCGGTCCCCGGCCAGCGCGGCCAGCGGGTCGCCGGGCAGCAGGAAGACCATGCCGTAGATCAGCAGCGTGGCCGCCAGGAACACGGGGACCATGGCGGCGATGCGGCGCGCGATGTACCAGCCCACGCTCAGACCTTGACGATGTTCTCGTAGTCGGGCAGACCGTTCCAGGTGACGGTGACGCCGCTGACCTGAGGCGACCACCCGACGACGCTGATGTAGTCCCACAGTGGCACGACCGGCATGTCGTGCAACAGTATTCGCTGGGCGTCGTTGGCCAGCTCGTCGGCCCGCCGCAGGTCGGGTGCGGCCTCGGCGGCCGCCAGCGCCGCGTCGAACTCCGCGCTGGAGTAGCCGACGTCGTTGGAGCCGGCCCCGGTGGCGAACAGCGGGCCGAGGAACTCGATCATCGAGGGGTAGTCGCCCTGCCACCCGGCGCGGAAGGCGGTGTCGATGGTGCGGTTGGTGATCTGGGTGCGGAAACCGGCGAAGGTCGGCTGGGGGGCGCCGGCCGCGTCGATGCCCAGCACGTTCTTGATGCTGTTGGCCACCGCGTCCACCCACTCCCGGTGGCCGGCGTCGGCGTTGTAGGCGATCGCGTACCGCCCGGTCCAGGCCGAGAGTTGGTTGGCCGCAGACCACAGCCGCCGCGCCCGGTCGGGGTCGAAGTCCAGCGCGCCGCTGCCGGGCAGGTCGGGGTTGAACCCCGGCAACGACCGGGCCGTGAAATCACGGGCCGGGCTGCGGGTTTCGACGAAGATGTGCCGGCAGATCTGCGGCCGGTTGATGGCCGCGGACAGAGCGAGGCGGCGCAGCCTGCCCTCCTCGCCGCCGAAGTGCGGCAGCCGCAGTGGGGTGTCCAGCGTCTGGTTGATCGCCGCCGGGCCGGCGGCGACGCGCTCGCCCAGGTCGCGCTTGTAGATCGGTAACGCGCTGGGCGGCATGGTGTCCAGCACGTCGAGGTTGCCCGACAGCAGATCGGCGTAGGCGGTGTCGAGGTTGGCGTAGAGCTCGAACCGCAGGCCCTTGTTGTGGGGCGTGCGGTTGCCGTGGTAGTCGGGGTTGGGCCGCAGGTCGATCCGCACGTTGTGCTCCCAGGCCGGGCCGTCGGGCCCGTCGGCGAGTCGATACGGACCGTTGCCGACGGGATGGCGGCCGAAGGCGGCCATGTCCTTGAATGCCGCGGCCGGCAGCGGATAAAACGAGCTGTGGCCCAGTCGCAGCTTGAAGTCGATGGTCGGCGCCTTGAGCCGAACGGTGAACTCCAGGTCGTCGACGACGTGCAGCCCCGACATGGTGGTCGGACCCGGCTTCCCTTCGGAGGCGGCGGCGACCTGGTCGAAGCCGTCGATCGGGCTGAAGAAGCTTTGCTGCAGTTGGGCGTTGGTGCCAAGCGCCCCGTAGTTCCACGCGTCGACGAAGGAGTGGGCCGTGACCGGCGAGCCGTCGGTGAACGTCCAGCCCGGCTTCAAGGTGATGCGGTAGTTGACGTTGTCGATGGTGTCGATGGAGCGGGCCACCTCGTTGGACGGGGTGCCGTGGGCGTCGTAGGACAGCAGCCCGGCGAAGAGCCGATCGATGATCCGGCCGCCGTTGCTGTCGTTGGTGCCGGTCGGGATCAGCGGGTTGGGCGGTTCCCCGCCGTTGACCACCACCAGGTCGGGGCTGAGGATGCCTCCGCCGCAACCGGCCAGCGCGGCCAGCGCCAGCATCGCCGCGGCGAGGAACGCCAGCCTGGCCCGCATCCCACGCATGACATCCGACCCTAGAGCGTGCGACCGCGTTCGCCGGGCAGGGTCCGGCCCGCGTCAGCCGGCGGTGATGGGGTGCACCTGCAGCAGGCAGGCTTCGATGGCGGCGGGAACGGTCGACACGACGGTGGTGTCGGGCGGGTTGACGCGCAGCTCGGTGTAGGTGGGACACGCGCCGCCCCGGTCGTCGATGGCCATGCTCTCCACGATCGCCTGCCCGCGGCTCGACAACGACAGGGTGACGGCGGGCGGCGCGTCGACATCGGCCGGCAGGCCGCCCATGTACCCGCGCGGGGTCGGCTCGGCGTGCACCGGCGGACCGCCGGCGCCCGTGTCGACGCCGGGATACCCGGTCAGGGTGCACGGTTCCGCCCCGCCGGCCAGGGTGAAGATCAGCGTCAGCGCCCGGTGGCCCACGGCCCCCTGGGTCGGGGAGGCGTCCACGGCGACCTGGTCCGACCGGCACGGCCGCGGCTGGTCGGCGATGTCGGCCGGCTCTGCCCACGCCGGCGTTCCCAGCGAGGTGTTGGCTGCGCAACCGATGGCAGCCGCGGCAAAGCTGAGGACTGGTCGGCGGGTGCGCCGCAGCCGAGGTCCCGGCACACCGCAGATTATCCGCCATGGGGGCACCACGTGACCTCGGAATGAGGTGCGCGGCCGTATCATCGCGGGGCTAGGCTCACAGACGGTTGACGGGCTCGCAGCGCCCTCGCCCCAGCAAACGGCACACCCCGACCTAGGAGAACGCCAGTGACCGCCACCAGCACCGAAGGGCCCTCGTCGTATCCGCCACCGCCGCAATTCGCCGAGCGGGCCAACGCGCGGGCGGAGTTGTACCGCGAGGCCGAGGAGGACCCGCTGGCCTTCTGGGCCAAGCAGGCCGGCCGGCTGTCCTGGGCGGCCCCGTTCACCGAGGTATTGGACTGGTCCGAGAGGCCGTTCGCCAGGTGGTTCGCCGACGGCAAGCTCAACGTCGCCTACAACTGCGTGGACCGCCACGTGGAGGCCGGCCTCGGGGACCGGGTCGCCATCCACTGGGAGGGTGAACCCGGCGACAGCCGCAGCCTGACCTATTCCGATCTGCACGCCGAGGTGTGCAGGGCGGCCAACGCGCTGACCGGCCTGGGCCTGGTCGCCGGCGACCGGGTTGCGATCTACCTGCCGTTGATCCCGGAGGCGGTGATCGCGATGCTGGCGTGCGCGCGGCTGGGCCTCATGCACAGCGTCGTCTTCGCCGGCTTCACCGCGAAGGCGCTGCGCGCCCGCATCGCCGACGCCCAGGCCAAGCTGCTGATCACCAGCGACGGGCAGTTTCGCCGCGGCAAGCCCGCCCCGCTCAAGGACGCGGCCGACGAGGCCGTCGCCACCGATGCGGACGGCCCGAGCCCGGTCGAGCACGTCCTGGTGGTCCGGCGCACCGGGGTTGAGGTGTCCTGGGCCGAGGGGCGCGACCTGTGGTGGCACGACGTTGTCGATTCCGCACCCGCCCAACACATTCCGGAGCCCTTCGACGCCGAGCAGCCGTTGTTCTTGCTGTACACCTCGGGCACCACGGGCAAGCCGAAGGGGATCGTGCACACGACCGGCGGGTACCTGACCCAGGCCTCCTACACGCACTACTACATCTTCGACATCAAGCCCGAGCGCGACGTGTTCTGGTGCACCGCGGACATCGGCTGGGTCACCGGGCACACCTACGGCGTCTACGGTCCGTTGTCCAACGGGGCCACCGAGGTGCTCTACGAGGGCACCCCGGACTCGCCCACCCAGCACCGCCACTTCGAGATCATCGAAAAGTACGGCGTGACAATCTATTACACCGCACCCACCCTGATCCGCACGTTCATGAAGTGGGGACGCGAGATTCCCGACGCGCACGACCTGTCCAGCCTGCGCCTGCTGGGGTCGGTCGGCGAGCCGATCAATCCCGAGGCGTGGCGCTGGTACCGCAAGGTGATCGGCGCGGACAGCATCCCGATCGTGGACACCTGGTGGCAGACCGAGACGGGCGCGGCGATGATCTCCCCGCTGCCGGGAGTGGCCGCGGCCAAACCGGGTTCGGCGATGACCCCGTTGCCGGGCATCTCGGCCAGGATCGTCGACGACCACGGGCACCAACTGCCGCCCGGCGGCCGGCACGGTGAGCACGCCACCGGCTACCTGGTGCTGGATCAGCCGTGGCCGTCCATGCTGCGCGGAATCTGGGGCGATTCGGAACGCTACATCGAGACCTATTGGTCCCGCTTCGCCGAGCACGGCTGGTATTTCGCCGGCGACAGCGCGTGGTACGACGCCGACGGCGCCATCTGGGTGGTGGGCCGCATCGACGACGTGATGAACGTGTCGGGGCATCGGCTCTCGACCGCCGAGATCGAGTCGGCGCTCGTCGGCCACACCGCGGTGGCCGAGGCGGCCGTGGTGGGGATGACCGACGAGACCACCGGCCAGGCCATCTGCGCGTTCGTCGTCCTGTGCGCCGACGTCACGGCGCACGACGGGATCGTCGACGAGCTGCGCGTTGAGGTGGCGCGGGAGATCTCACCCATCGCCAAGCCGCGCGAGGTCCACGTGGTGCCGGAGCTGCCCAAGACCCGCAGCGGCAAGATCATGCGCAGGCTGCTGCGCGACGTCGCCGAGAACCGCGACCTGGGTGACACCTCGACGCTGCTCGACCCCGGCGTGTTCGACGCGATCCAGGGCAAGAAGTAGCTCAGACGGCCGACGCGGGGACGGGGACAAAACCCGCGCCGGCCCGGTGCTTGGCGTTGATGTCGGCCATGATCGCGCTGAACGACTCCACCACCGCCGGGGTGTGCAGCGGGATGTATTTGATGACGCATGTCGGCAGGCTGTCGGTGAACGCCCCGTGGATCATTCCGACCAGCAGGTTGTCGACGACCACCGGCGCCCCGGAATCACCGGGCCGGCCGCAGACCTGCATGACGATGGTGCCCGGGTCCTGGCCGGGCCCCCAGGTGACTCCGCAGGAGTTGCCGGTCGTGCGGCCCTGCTTGCAGGCGATCTGACCGAAGGCCGGGTCCTGGCCGATGCCGTCGATCCGGAAGCCGTTGTAGTCGGCGACCGGAGTGACCTTCGCCGGATCGAACTTGATCACCGCGTAGTCGAGGTTGTCGTTGCCGGCGACCATGGTGCCCAGCATGCCCCTGTTCTCCGCGCCCTCGGCCGCGACGTGGGCGCCGGGACCGCCGCAGTGCGCGGACGTGAAGCCGATCAGCTCGCCGGCGGCATCGTTGCCGATCGTCGTCAGGGTGCACATCGTGTCGCCGTTGATCACGATGCCCGCGCCGCCGCCGATCGGTAGCTTGTCGTCGGCGAAGGCGCGCCCCGCCGGCGAGACCGGCACAACGAGGGCCACGAGCACGGCCACCATCGCCGCCACGAAGCAACGAGGCACCGTCTGCAAAGCAACACCCCCATCGACCGGTCCGACATCCTGAGCGGGTTGTCAGTCTAGTCTGTGGGACCACCGCGTACCGCGACGTCGGCGCGCCCAGCAAAACACGACCCTAATTGCGTTCTCCGCAAAGGTTTCACCGCCGCTGCGCGATACTCTAAGTCCTTGGCGACGTCGTCGCTGTGCACGCGGTTGTGCGGTAACCTTCGGCATCGAGGAATGCCGGAACCCGGGGTGAGGGAGGCGGTCAGAACAGGATGAAGGATGGCGATAGGTTTGCCGGCCCAATGCGGGTCATGACATCGGAGCGATTTTCGGAGGGCCGAACCACAGAATTCTCTCAGATTGAACGCCGCTCAAACGGGCATTTGTTCAACATGAGTAAACGGCGCACCTTGCCATTGCTGGGAGCTGCGATTGTCGCGACCTGCGCGCTGTTCGGCGTGCCCGTTCCGTCCGCGTCCGCCGCGCCCTGCCCCGCCTCCCAGGTGATCTTTGCCCGGGGCACTGGTGAAGCGCCCGGACTCGGCCCCGTCGGTGAATCGTTCGTCAACCAACTGCGCTCCCGCGTCGGTGGGAGATCGGTCGGGGTGTACGCGGTCAACTACCCCGCCAGCGACCAGTGGGACACCGGCATCGACGGCGTCCGGGACGCGGGCGCCCACGTCCTATCGATGGCCAACGACTGCCCCAATACCAAGATGGTGCTGAGCGGGTACTCGCAGGGCGCGGCCGTGATGGGCTTCGTCACCTCGCCACAGGTGCCCACCGGCGTCGACCCCACCACCGTTCCCAAACCGCTCGCGCCCGATGTGGCCGACCATGTCTCCGCGGTCGTGCTGTTCGGGATGCCCAACGACCGAGCCATGAACTTCCTGGGCGAGCCGCCGGTGTCCATCGGCCCGCTGTATCAGCCGAAGACCGTCCAGTTGTGCGTCGACAACGACCCGGTCTGCTCCGAGGGGCTCGATTTCGCCCTGCACAACGTGTCCGCCTACCAGGACGGCATGGTGGCCCGGGGAGCGGACTTCGCCGCGAGTCGCCTCTGACCGCGGGGTCCTCTGCCGGTTTCGGCTGACCTCGTTTGCCGACGCGGCGCATGGCAACATAAACCGCGACGACGCAAGCCGGGCAACCGAAGGAAAGAGGACCGTCTGTGAGCAGAACCGATCGAAAGAACGGTGTGCCCAGCACGCTGACCACGATTCCGTTGACCGACCCGCACGCCAGGCCCGCCGAGCCGTCGATCGGTGATCTGATCAAGGACGCCACCACCCAGGTGTCCACGCTGGTGCGCGCCGAGATCGAATTGGCGCGCTCCGAGGTCACCCGGGACGTCAAGAAGGGCCTCACCGGCAGCGTGTTCTTCATCGCCGCGCTGGTGGTGCTGTTCTACTCCACGTTCTTTTTCTTCTTCTTCGTCGCCCAACTGCTCAACACCTGGCTCTTGCCCTGGGCGTCCTACCTGATCGTGTTCGGGAGCATGGTGGTGGTCGGGGCGCTGCTCGGCCTGCTGGGGTTCTTGAAGGTGCGCCGGATCCGGGGACCGCGCGAGACGATCGAATCGGTCCGCGAGACGCGCACCGCCCTCACCTCGGGCCACGGCGACCGCGAGAAACCGGGCCTGCCGGCCGACCCGCACGGCAAGCACGAGAAGGCGGGAAACAACGCTCCCGCCGACACCTCGGGTTGGTAGATGGCCGCACCGGATCCGTCGATGACCCGCATCGACGGGCCATGGCGGCATCTCGACGTGCACGCCAACGGCATCCGCTTCCATGTCGTCGAGGCGTTACCGGCCGGCCGGGACGCCGGCACCCCGGCTACGGCGCGCCCGCTGGTGATGCTGCTGCACGGTTTCGGATCGTTCTGGTGGTCGTGGCGGCACCAGCTGCCGGGGCTGACCGGCGCGCGGGTCGTGGCGGTCGACCTGCGCGGCTATGGCGGCAGCGACAAGCCGCCCCGCGGCTACGACGGCTGGACGCTGGCCGGTGACGCCGCCGGGCTGATTCGTGCGCTCGGGCACTCGTCGGCGACCCTGGTCGGCCACGCCGACGGGGGGCTGGCCTGCTGGGCCACCGCGTTGCTGCATCCGCGCCTGGTGCGCGCCATCGCGCTGATCAGCTCGCCGCACCCGGCCGCGTTGCGGCGGTCCACGCTGAGCCGGCGCGACCAGGGCTACGCGCTGCTCCCGACGTTGCTGCGCTACCAGCTGCCTTTGTGGCCCGAGCGGCTGCTGACCCGAAATGACGCCGCGGAGATCGAGCGACTGGTCGCCAGCCGCAGCAGCGCCAAATGGGTTGCCTCCGAAGACTTTTCCCAGACAATCGGCTACCTGCGGACCGCGATCCAGATCCCGGCGGCCGCGCACTGCGCCCTGGAATACCAGCGCTGGGCGGTGCGCAGCCAGCTGCGCGGCGAGGGCTGGCGCTTCCTGGGGACGATGTCCCAGCAGCTCGCGGTGCCGCTGCTGCATGTGCGCGGCGACGCCGACCCGTACGTGCTGGCCGACCCCGTCGACCGCACGCATCGGTACGCGCCCCACGGACGCTACCTCTCGGTCGCCGGCGCGGGGCATTTCGCTCACGAGGAGCGGCCCGAGGAGATCAACCGGCACCTGAGGAGATTCCTCGACCAGGTGCACGCGCCGCCGGTCAGCTGACGCAGGCCCCGGTGCCCACCGGCTGGGTGTCACCGATGCGGGAGAGCTGCCCGGCGACCTCGTCGGCCGTCAACACGAACCCGGTGTCGGGGTCGTCGACGGCGGCGCCGAACACCACGCCGAGCACCTGGCCGCCGAGGTCGATCAGCGGGCCGCCCGAGTCGCCCTGCTCCACATTGGCTCTGATGGTGTAGACGTCGCGGGTGACCGGCGTCGGGTCGCGGTAGATGTCGGGGCCGCTGAGCTTGATGATCTCGCGGATCCTGGCGGGGGTCGCCGTGAAGTTGCCGCCGCCGGGATACCCCAGCACGACGACGCTGGCGCCGGTCTTGGCCTGGGCCTGGGAGAACGCCAGTGGCGCCGCCGGCAGGTTGGGGACGGCGAGAATGGCGATGTCGACCGACGGGTTGTAGGACACCACGGTGGCGTCCAGCGGATTGCCGCTCGCGTACACCTGCACGCTGTTGGACCCGGCCACCACGTGGGCGTTGGTCATCACCCGGTCCGGCGCTATGACGAATCCGCTTCCCTCCAGCACCTTTTGACAGCTCGGCGCCAGGCTGCGCACTTTGACGACGCTCGGCGCGGCCGACGTCACCACCGGGTTGGTGGCCAGGGCGGGGTCGGGTGACGCGACCGGGATGACCGGCGTGCGGCTGAACGGCTCGAGCACCGCGGGCAGCCCGGAGGTGTTCAGCAGCGCCGACAGCCGCTTGGGCACCGTCTTCAGCCAGGGCGGCGCGACTTCGTTGACCTGGGCGAGCACCCGCGAACCGCGCACCGCGGCGGCCAGCTCGGGCTGGTCCTTCGACTGGGTCAGCGGCGTGGCCAGCAGCCAGGCGGCGGTCAGCACCACCACCAGCTGCACCCCCACCCCGATGACGGAGTCGACGGTGCGGATGATGCGGCTGCGGATCGCGCCCCGCACCGCCCGCCCCAGCACCACACCGGCCACCTCGCCGACCACCACCAGCGCGAGGATCAGGAACAGCGCGGTGAACAGCTTGGCGCGGGGGGCGGCGATGTGGCTGACGATGTGCGGCGCCAGCAGCACGCCGGCGATCGCGCCGAGCAGCACGCCGGCGAAGGACAACACGGATCCCACGGCGCCCGAACGCCAGCCCGAGACGGCCGCGATGAAGGCCACCGCCAGGACGGCGATGTCCAGCCACTGCGAGGGGGTCATCGAGTTCATCGCGGCCCATCCTGGTCACCGACCAGCGACATCGCCTCGTCGAGCTCGCGCATGTCGGTGGTGTCCCAGGGGCGGGCCCACCCGGCGACGTCGAGCAGCGCGGAGATCACCTGGCCGGTGAATCCCCAGACCAGCATCTCGTTCAACAGGAACGCCGGCCCTGCCCACCGCCGGCCCAGGTCGCCGCGGTACACCATGAGCCGATTGGCCGGGTTGACGAAGGCGCGCACCGGAACCCGGGCCACGATCGCCGTTTCGGCCGCGTCGACAACGGTCACCGGCCCGGGGTCCGGCGAGTACGCCAGCACCGGGACGACGTGGAACTGCGACGGCGCGATGAACAGGCGGTCCAGGGTCGCCAGCGGGTGCAGCCTGTCGACGTCGATGCCCGTCTCCTCGCGCGCCTCGCGCAGGGCGGTGGCCACGGGACCGTCGTCGGTGGGGTCGGAGGCGCCCCCCGGGAACGCCGCCTGGCCGGCGTGGTGGCGCAGCGTCGCCGCCCGCACGGTGACCAGCAGGTCGGCGTCCTCGGGAATGCCGCCGTCGGACGGTTCGGACTGCGGACCGGAGAACAACACCAGGACGGCGGCCTCGCGGCCCTCGCCGCGAGCGGACGCGCTCGTCGACGCGGCCTTGGCGGTCACCATCGCCAGTACGTCGGCGGGCAGCCGGCGCCGGTACGCGTCCGGGAGCTGGCCGACGTTGTCGAGCAGGGGACGCAGCCAGGGCGGGCACGCGTCGGCCGTCATGGGATCCGTCCCCTGCGCGCGGGCGGTACCCCAAGCACTCACCGCCACCTCCACTGGACCCGTGATCGCCCGGCCGATTCGGGCTGTCGTCTCATCCCGCGTCGTTTCCGACCGCAGCCGCGATCTCGTCGGCGCTGGCGAAAGCGCGCGGGAGCGTCTGGGCAACGCTACCGTCCGGCCGCAAGACCACCGTCGCTGGCATCACGTTTACCACCCGCAGGGCCGCCGCCACCCGACGGCGCCCATCCTGCAGCGTCGGCAGCCGAACGCCCAGCTCCGCCAGCCGCAGCAAACCGGCCGCCTCGTTCTCGTCCTGGTGCACGGTCAGCACCGTGACACCCGGGCCGACCCGGCGCTGGTACTCGGCCATCGCGGGCAGTTCGGCGGTGCAGGTCGCGCACCAGTACGCCCAGAAGTTGAGGACCACCCGCCGCCCGGCCAGCGCGCGGCCGACGTCGACCGGCGCGCCGTCGGCCGCGCAGTCCACCGTCACGCCGCGCAGCGCGGCGGGGCCGGGACCGCCGCCGGGCGCGGGACACGGCGGCAGGTCCGCCCGCTGGCGCGGACCGGCCAGCGCGGCCGGGGTGTCGGCCTCGCGGTGCTCCCGCTCGGCACCGGGGCGGGGCGCCGCGGGCATCGAGGGGCTGTCGCGCAGCTGGGCCACCAGCGCCGCCACCAGCGCCGCCACCACCGCCAGAATCGCGATGGTCCAGCGAGTTCTCGCGGTCAAGGTCGTGCTTTACAGCCCGGCCAGGGCCAGCAGGTGCTCGGTTTCGGGACCCTGCACCAGCGCCGCAGCGAGCGGCGGTTCGGTGGGGCCCAGACCGAACGAGGGGCAATCCTTGGCCAGCAGGCACACTCCGCACGCCGGTTTGCGGGAATGACAGACGCGGCGGCCGTGGAAGATCACGCGATGGCTCAGCATCGTCCACTCGCTGCGCTCGATCAGCGCGCCGACCGCGTGCTCGATCTTGACCGGGTCCTCCTCGGCGGTCCAGCGCCACCGGCGCACCAGCCGTTTGAAATGGGTGTCGACCGTGATGCCCGGGACGCCGAAGGCGTTGCCCAGGATGACGTTGGCGGTCTTGCGCCCGACTCCGGGCAGGGTGACCAGTTCGGCCAGCACGGACGGGACCTCGCCGTCGAACCGTTCGACCAGGGCCTGCCCGAGTCCGATCAGCGAGGATGCCTTGTTCCGGAAGAAGCCGGTGGGCCGGATGAGGGCCTCCAGCTCGGCGCGGTCGGCCTGCGCGTAGTCCAGCGCGGTCCGGTACTTCGCGAACAGGGCCGGCGTCGTCAGATTGATCCGTTTGTCGGTGCTCTGCGCCGACAGGATTGTGGCCACCGTCAGCTCCAGCGGCGTCGTGAAGTCCAGCTCGCAATGCGCGTGCGGGAATGCTTGAGCCAGGGTGCGATTCATCCGGCGTGCCCGTCGCACCAGGCCGGTCCGGGTTTCGTCGGACCACCGCCGCTCGGCCTTTGCCGCCTTCACCTATGACAGAGTACTGATTTCGTAACCTCGCTGAGACCTTGGGCATGTTTACTCACCCTGTGTCATGGTTGCTGGTGGCATGCGTGCCGGGGTTGCTGATGCTCGCGGCGCTCGGCCTGGGACGGCTCGAACGGGAGATCACCGGCGAGCCGGTCATCGCCACCGATGTGGACGAGTTGCCCGCGCTCGCCGAGGCGGTGGACCTGCACACGCTGGCCCGCGAAGGCATGCCCGAGGCGCTGGAATACCTGCATCGCCAGGAGCAACGGCAACTCGAGTGCCCGCCGGCCGGTGCGCACGGCGGGGGGCGTCACGCCGCGCCCGTTTTCGCCGCCAACTTCTGCGGCTCACCCGAGCCCGGGCTGCTCCGAGCCGCGACACGCCCTATCGAGCGTCAATCCGCAGTTTAAGACCCCTCGACACGTCAATCGTGTGTAGCGTTGCACGTTGGGCACGCGGGCGTACCTCTAGACTCGTCACGCGGGCAAGAGGTTAGCCTGTCTAGATCACATCATTGGAGAGCTGAAGAGGCAACGTGGACGAGATCCTGGCAAGGGCAGGAATCTTCCAAGGGGTGGAGCCCGGCGCGGTCACCGCGCTGACGAAGCAACTGCAACCCGTCGACTTCCCCCGTGGACACACGGTGTTCGCCGAAGGGGAACCAGGCGACCGGCTGTACATCATCATTTCCGGGAAGGTCAAGATCGGTCGCCGGTCGCCGGACGGCCGCGAGAACCTGCTGACCATCATGGGCCCGTCGGACATGTTCGGCGAGTTGTCGATCTTCGACCCGGGGCCGCGGACGTCGAGCGCGACCACGATCACCGAGGTGCGCGCGGTGTCCATGGACCGCGATGCGCTGCGGGCCTGGATCGCCGACCGCCCCGAGATCGCCGAGCAACTGCTGCGGGTGCTGGCCCGCCGCCTGCGCAGGACCAACAACAACCTGGCCGACCTCATCTTCACCGACGTGCCCGGCCGGGTGGCCAAGCAGCTGCTGCAGCTGGCGCAGCGCTTTGGCACCCAGGAGGGCGGCGCCATGCGCGTCACCCACGACCTCACGCAGGAGGAGATCGCCCAGCTGGTCGGCGCGTCCCGCGAGACGGTGAACAAGGCGCTGGCGGACTTCGCCCATCGCGGCTGGATTCGCCTGGAGGGCAAGAGCGTGCTGATCTCGGACTCCGAAAGGCTGGCGCGCCGAGCGCGCTGAGCGCGGCTATCTACGCGAGCGCCGAGCGCGCTGAGCGCGCGGAACGCGGCTATCTACGCGAGCCTGTAATTTTGCAGCCCTCTACTCGCACTTCTGCTGCAAATCTTCAGTCTCGCCGCGACTACCGGCGCAGGTAGTCCAGCTGGGCCTGGACGGACCATTCGGCCGCATCCCAGAGTTTCTCGTCGACGTCGACGTAGACGTGCTCGACGATCTGGCGCGCGGTGGCGTCGTCGCCGAGGTCACGCAACGCGCCGCGCACCTGCTCGAGCCGCTCGTGGCGATGGGCCAGGTAGCCGGAGGCGACCGCCTCCAGGTTGGCCAACTCCGGCCCGTGCCCGGGCAGCACCGTGCGCCGGCCCAGGCCGCGCAGCCGCCGCAACGATTCGAGGTAGTCGGCCAGGTTGCCGTCGTCCTTGTCGATGACGGTGGTGCCGCGCCCCAGCACCGTGTCCGCGGTCAACACGGCGTCGTCGAGGACGAACGACAGCGAGTCGGCGGTATGGCCGGGCGTCGCCAGCACGGTGATCTTCAGGCCGGCCGCCTCGATCACCTCGCCGTCGGTGAGTTCGGCGCTGAGGCCGCGCAGGAATCCGCTGCCCGCCGAGCGCACCGGCGCGCCGGTCAGCTCCACCAGCGCGTCGATGCCGTCGGTGTGGTCGCCGTGCTTGTGGCTGATCAGGACCAGCGCGATGCGGCCCAGCGCGGCGATGCGCAGGATGTGCCCGTCCTCGTCGGGGCCCGGATCCACGATCACCAGCTCGTCGCTGCCGGGGCCGCGCAGCACCCAGGTGTTGGTGCCCTCGAGCGTCAGCAGGCCGGGGTTGTCGGCCAGCAGCACCGAGGCGGTCGCGGTGACCGCCCGCAACCGCCGATATGCCGGATGGGTCAGCGGCTCGTCGGCCTCGGGAACGGTCGTCAGCCCACCTCCACGATCAGCTCCACCTCCACCGGCGCGCCCAGTGGCAGCTCGGCCACGCCGACCGCCGAACGCGCATGCGCGCCGTTGTCGCCGAAGACCTCGGCGAGCAGTTCGGAGGCCCCGTTGATCACGCCCGGCTGGCCGTTGAAGCCGGCCGCGGAGGCGACGAACCCGACGACCTTGACGACCCGGGTCACCGCGTCGATGCCGACCAGCGAGTGCACCGCGGCCAACGCGTTGAGCGCGCAGATCCGCGCCAGCGCCTTGCCCTCGTCGGGGGTGAGGTCGGCGCCGACCTTGCCGGTCCGCGCCAGTTGTCCGGCCTCCATGGGCAGCTGGCCCGCGGTGTAGACGAGGTTTCCGGTGCGCACCGCCGGCACGTAGGCGGCCAGCGGCGCCACCACGTCGGGTAGCGCGATGCCAAGCTGCTCGAGCCTGGCCGAGGCGCTCATTCCTTGGGACGCTTCAGGTACGCGACGTGCTGCTCGCCGGTGGGCCCGGGCAGCACCGACACCAGCTCCCAGCCGTCGGCGCCCCATTGGTCGAGGATCTGCTTGGTCGCGTGCGTCAGCAGCGGAACCGTGACGTACTCCCATGCGGTCGGTTGGCTCATGGCGCGAGCTTATCGCCTGGCGCGGCGCCGGCCGGCCCCGAGCCACCCCGATCCGCGGGGCGCGCGAGGCGATCGGGCTAGCATGCGAAGGTGGCTATCACCTCTGGGCCTTCGGGAACATCCAGCAGTTCCGTCGGCTGGCCCGCGCGCTTGTCGAAGGCCCGCTTGCACTTTGTGACCGGCAAAGGCGGCACGGGCAAGTCGACGGTGGCGGCCGCGCTGGCGCTGACCTTGGCGGCGGGCGGTCGCAAAGTCCTTCTCGTCGAGGTCGAGGGCCGGCAGGGTATCGCGCAGTTGTTCGACGTGCCGCCCCTGCCCTACCAGGAGCTCAAGATCGCGACCGCCGAGCGCGGCGGCCAGGTCAACGCGCTGGCGATCGACATCGAGGCGGCGTTCCTGGAATACCTCGACATGTTCTACAACCTGGGCATCGCGGGCCGGGCGATGCGCCGCATCGGCGCCATCGAGTTCGCGACGACGATCGCGCCCG
The DNA here is from genome assembly GCA_963711445.1 of uncultured Actinomycetota bacterium. Classification (GTDB taxonomy): domain Bacteria; phylum Actinomycetota; class Actinomycetes; order Mycobacteriales; family Mycobacteriaceae; genus Mycobacterium. The sequence goes on along the minus strand of CAVQEF010000006.1, from coordinate 120,705 downwards.
GCCTGCGCGACGTGCTGCTCACCGGGAAGATCAAGGAGTCGGTGGTGCGCGTCGACCGCAACAGGCTGCCGGTCTACGACGCCGTGGTGGTGGACGCACCCCCCACCGGCCGCATCGCGCGCTTCCTCGACGTCACCAAGGCCGTGTCCGACCTGGCCAAGGGCGGACCGGTGCACGCACAGAGCGAGGGCGTGGTCAAGCTGCTGCACTCCGACCAGACCGCCATCCATCTCGTCACCCTGTTGGAGGCGTTGCCCGTGCAGGAGACGCTGGAAGCCATCGAGGAACTCGCCGAGATGGAGCTCCCGATCGGGAGCGTGATCGTCAACCGCAACATCCCCTCCTACCTGGAGCCGCGCGACCTCGCCAAGGCCGCCGAGGGGGCCGTCGACGCGGACTCGGTTCGGGCCGGCCTCGAAATGGCCGGGATCAAGCTCGGCGCCTCCGACTTCGCCGGGCTGCTGACCGAGACCATCGAGCACGCGACCCGCATCACCGCGCGCGCCGAGACCGCGCAGCAACTCCACGCGTTGCAGGTGCCCCGGCTGGAACTGCCGGCCATCTCCGACGGCGTGGACCTCGGCAGCCTCTATGAGCTATCCGAATCACTTGCGCAGCAGGGGGTCCGATGAGCGTCACCCCGAAAACACTTGACATGGCGGCGATCCTGGCCGACACCTCCAACCGCGTGGTGGTGTGCTGCGGCGCCGGTGGCGTCGGGAAGACCACGACGGCGGCCGCGATGGCGATGCGCGCCGCCGAATATGGCCGCACCGTATGCGTGTTGACCATCGACCCGGCCAAGCGGCTGGCGCAGGCGCTGGGGGTCAGCGAGCTGGGCAACGCCCCGCAGCGGGTGCCGCTGGCACCCGAGGTCACCGGCGAGCTGCACGCGATGATGCTCGACATGCGCCGGACGTTCGACGAAATGGTGGTCCAGTACTCCGGACATGAACGGTCGCAAGCGATTTTGAACAACCAGTTCTACCAGACCGTCGCCACCTCACTCGCCGGCACGCAGGAGTACATGGCGATGGAGAAGTTGGGCCAACTGCTCGCAGAGGACCGCTGGGACCTGGTGGTGGTGGACACTCCCCCGTCGCGCAATGCGCTGGACTTCCTGGACGCGCCGAAACGGCTGGGCAGCTTCATGGACAGCCGGCTGTGGCGACTGCTGCTCGCCCCCGGCCGGGGTATCGGCCGATTGGTCACCGGTGCAATGGGTTTGGCCATGAAAGCGCTCTCCACGGTGCTCGGTTCCCAGATGCTCGGCGACGCGGCCGCTTTCGTGCAGTCGCTGGACGCGACCTTCGGGGGATTCCGCGAGAAGGCCGACCGCACCTACGCGCTGCTCAAGCGGCGGGGGACGCAGTTCGTGGTGGTGTCGGCGGCCGAGCCCGACGCGCTGCGGGAGGCGTCGTTCTTCGTCGACCGGCTGTCCCAGGAGAACATGCCGCTGGCCGGGCTGGTGTTGAACCGCACCCACCCGACGCTGTGTTCCCTGCCGGTCGAACGGGCCATTGACGGCCGCGAAAGCTTGGAGGCGCAGCACGATTCGGAGGCTGCGGCGCTCGCGGCCGCCGTGCTCAGCATTCACGCCGACCGCGCGCAGACCGCCAAGCGAGAGGTGCGGCTGCTGTCGCGATTCACGGGCGCCAACCCGCACGTGCCCGTGGTCGGGGTGCCCTCGTTGCCGTTCGACGTGTCGGATCTGGAGGCCCTGCGCGCGCTCGCCGACCAGATCACCGCCGTTGCAGCCGGCTGAGCGAGCGCTTACCCTATTAGGCACACGTCAGCCGTGTTGCGCCAATTGCTCTTGGCCACAAGCCAGTTCGCGTGAAAGCTGCTGTAACAGAAATGTAATCAAGGCCGAACGGAACCTTGCCGTCGGCCGAACCCCCGGGGCTAGTGCTGCGAGCGGTCGCCGATCCTAGCCGACGCTGCGGCCCCTTCGCTTGTCGAAGAAGTCGGACCAGGAAACCACCTCGGGGTGCTGCTTGAGCAAAGCCCGGCGCTGCCGCTCGGTCATGCCGCCCCACACTCCGAACTCCACCTTGTTGTCGAGCGCGTCCGCGCCGCACTCCTGCATCACCGGGCAGTGCCGGCAGATGACCGCGGCCTTGCGCTGGGCGGCGCCCCGGACAAAGAGTTCGTCGGGGTCGGTGGTCCGGCACAGCGCTCTGGAAACCCAGGCGATCCGTTCTTCGGCGTCGACGCTTCGGAGTACCCCTTGTGCAGCCGCGATGTTTGTTCGACGCGCGGTGGGCCGTGTTCCTGACACGAGTCGTTCCCTTCCTCCCAGCCGCCTTTCGCGGCCGCCCTCCTCGGGTGCAGACCCCTTCTGCGATCTACGCCACACTATGCACAGCGGTGTTAGCTGAATCTCACCGTGTGTATAAGTTAGGTGGTCAGGTGGCAATTGCGCAACAGTCTGATAACGCTTTTTTTGGGACGCGCGTGCCGTCCTGCTTGGAGCGTAAGGCCAGCCGTAGCATGTTGCACCCCGACCGGGGTGGCGGACCGGTGAAGCGGGCGCGAATACCCCCCCAAGCCCGTGGCAACTCCCCTGGTCACCGGCTTGTGCAATTGTCAGGCGGTTCCGACGGCGCGACTGGCGGCGAATCGGGATGACCGCGGACCGCTACTCTAGTACCCATGCCAGACCGTCCCCCGGTGGGCCTCACGGTTCTCAAGCTTGCCGGATTTTGCCTGTTGGCCAGCATCGTCGCCACCGCGCTGATGTTCCCGGTCGCCGGCGGCATCGGCCTGATGTCCAACCGCGCCTCGGAGGTGGTCGCCAACGGGTCGGCGCAACTCTTGGAGGGTGAGGTGCCGGCGGTGTCGACGATGGTCGACGCCAAGGGCAACACCATCGCGTGGCTGTACTCCCAGCGCCGCTTCGAAGTCCCCAGCGACAAGATCGCCAACACGATGAAGCTCGCGATCGTGTCGATCGAGGACAAGCGCTTCGCCGAGCACAACGGGGTCGACTGGAAAGGCACCCTGACCGGGCTCGCCGGCTATGCCCGCGGCGACGTCGACACCCGCGGCGGCTCGACCATCGAGCAGCAGTATGTGAAGAACTACCAACTGCTGGTCACGGCCCAGACCGACGCCGAAAAGCGCGCGGCCGTCGAAACCACCCCGGCGCGCAAGCTGCGCGAGATCCGGATGGCGCTCACCTTGGACAAGACCTTCACCAAGTCCGAGATCCTGACGCGGTACCTGAACCTGGTGTCCTTCGGCAACGGCTCGTTCGGCGTGCAGGACGCGGCGCAGACCTACTTCGGCATCAACGCCTCCGACCTGAATTGGCAGCAGGCGGCGCTGCTGGCCGGCATGGTGCAGTCGACCAGCACGCTCAACCCGTACACCAACCCCGACGGCGCACTGGCCCGGCGCAACCTGGTCCTGGACACCATGATCGAGAACCTCCCGCAGGATGCCGACGCCCTGCGCGCCGCCAAGGCCACGCCGCTGGGGGTATTGCCGCAGCCCAACGAGCTGCCGCGGGGCTGCATCGCCGCGGGTGACCGCGCCTTCTTCTGCGACTACGTCCAGGAGTATCTCTCCCGGGCGGGGATCAGCAAGGAGCAGGTGGCCCGCGGCGGCTACACGATCCACACCACGCTGGATCCCGACGTGCAGACCCCGGTCAAGGCGGCGATCGACAAATTCGCCAGTCCGACCCTGCCGGGCATCTCGAGCGTGATGAGCGTGCTCAAGCCGGGCAAGGACTCCCACAAGATCATGGCGATGGCCAGCAACCGCAAATACGGGCTGGACATCGACGCGGGCGAGACCATGCGGCCACAGCCGTTCTCGCTGGTCGGCGATGGTGCGGGGTCGGTGTTCAAGATCTTCACCACCGCGGCCGCGCTGAACATGGGCATGGGCATCAACGCCACCCTCGACGTGCCGGGCCGGTTCCAGGCCAAGGGCATGGGCAGCGGCGGCGCCAAGGGGTGCCCGAAGGACACCTGGTGCGTGATCAACGCCGGCCGCTACCGGGGGTCGATGAACGTCACCGACGCGCTGGCGACCTCACCCAACACCGCGTTCGCCAAGCTGATCCAGCAGGTCGGCGTGACGCCCACGGTGGACATGGCCATCAAGCTCGGGCTGCGCTCCTACGCCGACCCGGGCACCGCCCGCGACTACAACCCGGACAGCAACGAGAGCCTGGCCGACTTCATCAAGCGGCAGAACATCGGATCGTTCACGCTGGGCCCGATCGAGGTCAACGCGCTGGAGTTGTCCAACGTCGCGGCCACCCTGGCCTCCGGCGGCGTGTGGTGCCCGCCGAGCCCGATCGACAAGCTGATCGACCGCCACGGCAACGAGGTCGCCGTCACCACCGAGACCTGCGACCAGGTGGTGCCCGAAGGGCTGGCCAACACGCTGGCCAACGCGATGAGCAAGGACGCCCAAGGCGGCGGCACGGCGTCCGGGTCGGCCGGCGCCGCGGGCTGGGACCTGCCGATGTCGGGCAAGACCGGCACCACCGAAGCCCACCGCTCCTCCGGGTTCGTGGGCTTCACCAACCACTACGCGGCGGCGAACTACGTCTACGACGACTCGACCAGCCCGACGGACCTGTGTTCGTTCCCGCTGCGCCATTGCGGCTCGGGTGACCTCTACGGCGGCAACGAGCCGGCGCGCACCTGGTTCACCGCGATGAAGCCGATCGCCACGATGTTCGGCGACGTGCATCTGCCGCCCACCGATCCGCGCTACGTCGACGGCTCGCCCGCCTCCCGGGTGCCCAGCGTCGCCGGCCTGGACGTCGACATGGCGCGGCAGCGCCTCAAGGACGCGGGTTTCCGGGTCGCCGACCAAACCACGTCGGTCAACAGCTCGGCCAAGTACGGCGAGGTCGTCGGGACCACCCCCAGCGGCCAGACGATCCCGGGCTCGATCATCACGATCCAGATCAGCAACGGCATCCCCCCGGCGCCGCCTCCGCCGCCGGAGGGCGAGCCCGTGCCGGTCGGCTCGCAGGTGGTGGAAATCCCCGGGCTGCCGCCGATCACGATCCCGCTGCTGGCCCCGCCACCGCCGCCGGGCGCACCGCCTCCCTAGGGCGCTGCGAATGCGCTCCCATCGCGTGCACGGCAGTAGGCTGCCTTCATGACCGACGTTGTGCCCGTCCTGATTCGCACCGGCGCCGCGGCCCTCGGCTCGGCAGTCGCCGGCATCGGATACGCCTCGCTCGTCGAGCGCAATGCGTTCGTCCTGCGCGAGATCACCATGCCCGTCCTGACGCCGGGGTCCACGCCGCTGCGGGTGCTGCACATCAGCGACTTCCACATGATGCCCACCCAGCGCCGCAAGCAGGCCTGGCTGCGCGAGCTGGCCAACTGGGAGCCGGACCTGGTCGTCAACACCGGCGACAACCTGGCCCATCCCAAGGCGGTGCCCGCGGTCATCCAGGCGCTGGGGGATCTGCTGTCGCGACCGGGCGTGTTCGTCTTCGGCAGCAACGACTACTTCGGGCCGCGCGTGAAGAACCCGCTGAACTACGTCACCAACCCGTCGCACCGGGTCCGCGGTGAGCCGCTGCCCTGGCAGGACCTGCGGGCGGCGTTCACCGAGCGCGGCTGGCTCGACCTCACCCACACCCGGCGCGAGTTCGAGGTGGCCGGCTTGCACATCGCCGCCGCGGGCGTGGACGACCCGCACATCGACCGGGACCGCTACGAGACCATCGCGGGGCCGGCCAGCCCGGTCGCGAACCTGCGGCTCGGGCTGACGCACTCCCCGGAGCCGCGGGTGCTGGACCGCTTCGCCGCCGACGGCTACCAGTTGGTGATGGCCGGCCACACCCACGGCGGGCAGCTGTGCCTGCCCTTCTACGGCGCGCTGGTGACCAACTGCGGCCTGGACCGCTCCCGCGCGAAGGGGCCGTCGCGCTGGGGCGCCAACATGGCGTTGCACGTCTCGGCCGGGCTGGGCACCTCGCCGTTTGCGCCGGTCCGGTTCTGCTGCAGGCCCGAGGCAACGCTGCTGACGCTGATCGCCAGCCCGATGGGCGGCCGGGACGCGGACAGCAACCTGGGCCGCTCGCAGCCGGCCGCCTCGCTGCGTTGAGCGAAGGGACCCGGATCGCGGTCCGAAGCCGCCCGCGCGACTGGACCGACGATGCGATCCGGCTGATCCAGGCCGACGCGCGGCGCAGCGCCGACACCCACCTGCTGCGGTATCCGTTGCCGTCGTCCTGGTCGGACGACGCTGACGTCGCGCTGTACCTCAAAGACGAGACCACGCACATCACCGGCAGCCTCAAGCATCGCCTGGCGCGCTCGCTGTTCCTGTATGCGCTGTGCAACGGGTGGATCGGGCAGGGCACCACCGTGGTCGAGGCGTCGTCGGGTTCGACGGCGGTGTCGGAGGCCTACTTCGCGGCCCTGCTGGGCCTGCCGTTCGTCGCCGTGATGCCGGCCGCGACCAGCTCGGCGAAGGTGGCGCTGATCGAGGCGCAGGGCGGCCGCTGCCATTTCGTGCAGAGCTCTTCGGAGGTGTACGCCGAGGCCGAGCGCGTCGCCCGCGAGACCGGCGGGCATTACCTGGACCAGTTCACCAACGCCGAACGCGCCACCGACTGGCGCGGCAACAACAACATCGCCGAGTCGATCTACGAGCAGATGGGCGAGGAGAAATATCCCGTGCCGGAATGGATCGTGGTCGGGGCGGGCACCGGCGGGACCAGCGCGACGATCGGCCGCTACATCCGCTACCGGCGCCACGCGACCCGGTTGTGCGTCGTGGACCCGGAGAACTCGGCGTTCTTCCCGGCCTACGCCGACGACCGCTACGACATCGAGATGCCCACCTCGTCGCGGATCGAGGGCATCGGCCGGCCGCGGGTGGAGCCGTCGTTCCTGCCGGGCGTGGTCGACCGCATGGTCGCGGTGCCGGACGCGGCCTCCATTGCCGCCGCCCGCCACGTCAGCGCGGTCCTGGGCCGGCGGGTGGGGCCCTCGACGGGCACCAACCTGTGGGGCGCGTTCGGCCTGCTCGCCGAGATGGTGGCGGGGGGCCGCGGGGGTTCGGTGGTCACCCTGCTCGCCGACAGCGGCGACCGCTACCACGACACCTACTTCTCCGACGACTGGGTCGGCGCGCAGGGTCTCGACCCCACCGGCCCCGCGCAGGCGCTGGCCGAATTCGAGCGGTCCTGCGTGTGGACGTGATCCTCTGTGCTCTGGGCACGGCGATTTGGTCAGTCGACGGGCCCGTGCGATAGGCTGTCGTGGCTTGACGCGGGGTGTGGCGCAGCTTGGTAGCGCGCTTCGTTCGGGACGAAGAGGCCGTGGGTTCGAATCCCGCCACCCCGACTCGGAAATGGCTGGTTGAGCCGACGGTCCGGTTCGCCGGGCCGGCCCGTCGTTGCCTCTGCCCCTACCGCCGGCCGCCGACCGGGCGCCCCTGCCCTCGGCCCGGCAGGTCGTGTGCGGTTTCTCTGGCGCGGTCGCTCTCGTCGCGCGGGTCCTCACGTGGGTCAGCGGCGTCGATACCCGGCGCTCGCGGTGGTCGGCTGCACACGCGCTGCGCTGACCGGCTACGCCGACCTCGCGGAAGTGGGTAACCGAGCCAACCACGAGCGTTGCCCGCCAAAGCTTTTCACCGAAAAACCGCCAGAAACACTGCACGCCGTTACGGTTAGCTGTAACATGCCGCGGTATGCCGGCTTCGCGGCTGCACTGCTGGGAATGCGGCGCGGCGTTCCAGGGTCGCACCGACGCGCGTTACTGCAGCAACGCCTGCCGTCAGAAGGCCCACCGGACGCGCGCGGTGCGGCGCGCCGCCGAGAAGTCCGTTGCCGCAACGCGACTCGACAGCGTCATCACCGATGCCCAACGCACCCGTCAGCTCGCCCGGACCATCCGCGGGCGCGCCAGGGCGGCGATCGAGGCGGCGGCGCAGACGCTCAAGGACGTGGGCCGGTCGGACCCCTGACACTGACAATGACACCGGCTAGCGGCGCACGGGCCGGAACCGCACCCGGGTGCCGTAGCGAGGCGCAAGCATGATGGAGCGTCGCACGATCCGCTCCGGCGTGTCGTCGACGGCGCTGAACTCGCCCTCACGCAGCAGCACCTGCAGCACGGTGATCAGCTCCCGCATCGAAAAGCTGGCGCCCAGACAGCGTTTGGCGCCGCCCCCGAACGGGACCCACGCGTACGTCTGCGGCCGCGCGCCGAGGAACCGCTCGGGCCGGAACTCGCGGGGACGCTCGTAGGTGCGCGGGTCGCGGTTGATGGCGATGATGTGCACGACGATGCGGGTGCCGGCCTCGATGCGATAGCCGCCGAGGCAAAACGGCCGTGCGGCAACGCGGGCCGTGAACGGCGCCGGCGGACGCACCCGCAGCGTCTCGTTGATCACCGCGGCCGTGAAGGCCTCCTCGCCGCCCAGCGCCTCGCAGCGCACGCGGTCCAGGGCGTCGGGATGGTGCAGCAGCAGGTCGAACACCCACGCCAGCGTGGTCGCGGTGGTTTCGTGACCCGCCAGCATGAGGGTGATCAGATCGTCGCGAATCTCGCTGTCGGACAACCCTTCCCCGTCGTCTCCGCGCGCGCCCATCAGCAACCCCAGGACGTCGCGCCGATCCCGCACGCAGGGGTCGGACCGCCGTTGCGCGATCAGCGGCATCACGACGTCGTCGATCTCCCTGTTCGCCCGCGCCCGCTGCGGCCACACCCGCAGCGCGCCCGTGTGTCGCAGCGCGTAGCGGACCGTCAACTGCTCGGAGACCCCGAGATTCAGGAGCCGCTCGAAGGGCCGGCCCAACCGCCGCACCTCCCCGGGATCGTCGACGCCGAAGATCACCCTGACGATCACGTCCAGCATGAGAGACCGCGCCGCCGGCAACATCTCGAACGGTCGGTCGACGGGCCAGCTGCGCATCGCCGCGCGGGCGGAGTTCTCCATGATGGGCACATAGCTGTTCAGCGCGGCGCCGTGCAGCGGGGGCGTCAAAAGCTTGCGCCGGCGAAGGTGTTCGGGCTCCTCCTGCACGAACATCGACCCCGACCCGTAGATCGCGGCCGCCGGCCCCACGCCCTCCCCGCCGAGCAGCACGTCCGGCGGGGCGGTGAAAACCTGCTTGACCAGTTCGGGGTCGGACACGATCGCGACGTCGCCCAGGCTCAGGATCGGCATCGTCATGATCGGTCCGTAGCGGCGGATCAGCCGCAGCATCCGACGCTCGCCGCCCACCAGATAGGCGATCGCGTACGCCGCGGCGAACGCCGGGCGAAGCGGTCGGGGCGCCGGGAGGCCGGGGGGACGGTTCCCAGGCGGAGGGCTCACTGCCACGGTGACGACACAAGCACAGCGCCGCTAGCGGAGCAACGGAGGCGCGGCGGTGTGTCCGGCTACGCGCAGCGCCGCGGGTCGGACTCGCAGAGCGGCGTCACCCCGCGGAAGCGGTAGCGGTGTGCGGCCACCCAGCGGTAGACGGCGTCCTGCGCGGCGCCGATGCCGGGAAGCCGGTAGATCCGCGAGGGCACCGACGTGCCGAGCGCCGCGGAAAGAGCCGCGTTCACCGCCCGGGCGCCCGCGTAGACGGCACCGGATGAGTCCAGCCACCGTACCGACTCCAGCAACCGGTCCTCGGGGATGCCGAGGCGGTCAGCCATGCCGGGGGCCTGGAGCGGCTCGAGGCGCACGCGGCCCGCCCGGTCCAGGCGGGCCAGCCGGTTGGCGGCGCGGGTGCACATCCCGCAGCGGCCGTCGAAAGCCAGCACACCGTCCACGGTGCGAGTCTATGACTTCCGATCGCTCCCGGGCACTACGCGCAGTCGGCGCAGATCGCGACCCCCGGGCCGGAGCGGCGCAACCGGCTGCGGTGCTGCACCAAAAAGCAGCTCGAGCAGGTGAATTCGTCGGCCCGCTGGGGGATGACCGTGATGGACAGTTCTTCGGAGGACAGGTCGGCGCCCGGCAACTCGAAGAAATGCACGTCGTTGGGGTCCTGGTCGACGACTGCCGTCGTGGACTCGGGCCGGTTGGGCGCCAGCTCGCGTAGCGAGGCGATGTCCTGGGTCTCGATGTCGGATACGCGGCGCGCGTCGTAGTCGCTAGCGGTCGCCATGGCCGTTCCTTTCTCCCTCTGTGCCGGGTTAACGCACTCCCCTGTACTGACCCGTGGCTCTATGCACTACCCCGTTCCGGTAGCCGCCACACCTGAAAATTCAAAATTCATACACACCTGACAAACAAGGCACGCACCGCGCGGTCAACTGGTCGGCGGGGGCGCGGCTCGTCGAACGAAGCGGCATGCCGGCGCTCCTCGGTCTCGCGGACGCCGCGATGGGTTTGCGGCAGCCAGACCACCGCGACCGCGCCGATGATCAGGCCGGGTGCGTTGGCGCCGTGATTGATGGATTGGCCGGCGTGCCGCCGTGTGGTTCGTGCGTAATCGATCGGGTCCACCGTCGCTCCTTTGGGGAAGGCTTGTCTGCCAGGGCCATTCGCAGCCGGCCGTTGTCTCCCCGCGTCGGTGTCAGCCGGGCACGGGACGGGTATGACGACCGGATGAAACCCGACCGCGGCACCCCCGCAGTCCTGTTCGACGTGGACGGGACGTTGGTTGACTCCAACTATCTGCACGTCTATGCCTGGCAACGCGCCTTCGCCGACGAGGGCATGTCCGTTGCGGCCTGGCACATCCACCGCTGCATCGGCATGGACGGCGCGAAGCTGGTGCGCACCCTGTCCGGGGACGCCCCCGCCGACGTGCAGGAACGGCTCAGCGACGGGCACAGCCGGTATTACCGCGAGCTCACACCGTTGCTGGCGCCGTTGCGCGGCGCGCGCGCGTTGCTGCACCGCGTCGCCGGGCTCGGGCTGCAGGTGGTGCTGGCCACCTCGGCGCCCGAGGACGAACTCGAGGCGCTGCTCAAGGCGCTGGACTGCGACGACGTCATCGCCGCGACCACGTCCTCACGCGACGTCGACACCGCCAAACCCGAGCCCGGCATCATGCGGGTGGCGCTGGATCGGGCCGGCGTGGACGCACGGGATGCCGTGTTCGTCGGCGACGCCGTCTGGGACGCGCATTCGGCCGCGGGCGCCGGCTTGCCGTGCATCGGGGTGTTGAGCGGCGGCGTCTCGCGCGCGGAGTTGCGGGAGGCGGGCGCGTCGCCCGTCTTCGCCGACGCCCAAGACCTGCTCGACCAGCTGGACTCGACCCGCATCGCGGAACTCGCGCCCGGCCGCTGACGGACGGGGGATCAGATCGGCGCCATGATGCCGCGCAGGTCGTTGTACTGCTGCGGATGCGTTCTGAGGTAGTCGCGCAGGGTGGCGGTGGCCTCGTCGTGCGACTGGTTGTCGGCGGCGCCCGCCGCGGTGATCCGCACCCCCGCGGGGGCACCCCCCGCGGGGGCCGCGGTCGCGGGCTGGCCGCCGACGATCCCGGCGACGGCGAAGCCGCCGAACAGGCAGGCGCCGGCGGCGGCCAGCGGCCGGCGGACGGCGAAACGACGAATCATAAAGGCCGGGTATCCGGCCACGCGGTCGCGCAAACGCGAAGCAGTTTGCGCAGTTCGCCCGGCACGTGTCAGCTAGCGGTTGAGCTTGCCGTCCCGCACGGCGGTCAACGCGTCGTCGAGCGTCGGATACAGCGGGAACGTCTTGTCCAGGCCGGTCAGGTGAATCGGCCGCCTGGTCGCCGGACCCCGCGCCACCACTCCGAACGCGGCGGACTGGCCCAGCTTCTCGTAGGTGGCGGCCAAGATCTTCAACCCCACCGAACCGAGGAACTCGACCGCCGAGAGATCGATGACCAGCGCCGTCGGCCCCTCGGCCACCACCGCGCCGATGGCTTCTTCGAGGGCCGGAGCGGTGACCAAGTCGATCTCGCCGCTCACACTGACCACGGACACCCCCTCGTGGTCCGCAACCATCGTGGTTATCGAATCGGGAGCTGACAATGGCGATCCTTCGTCTTGGGCCTTGACTGTGGTGCAAGCCTAACCTGCCGCGCGAACTGCGAGAAGATGAAGCCCTTCGCGCCCGCCCCGCAACCGCCCAGGCTAGTCTCGCTACAGGGTCCGTGCACTGGGGCGTGCGGCACTGGGAGGGCATCAGGGAGGAAACAGATGTCGGAATCTCCGTCGAATTTCCCTGGCACCGCCACCGCCGCCCCGCCGGTGAGCATCTCGAGCGACGGCCTGCTGCCGCAGCTGGTCCAGCATCTGCGACAAAACCGCACCGTCCTGCGCGAAGAAGCGGCGCGCAGGATCGCCGAGGCCCAGCTGCTCACCGCGATGACCCCCGACGAGCTGTTCGGCGAAGCGACCGCGGTCTACGACAACTACGTCGAGGTGCTCGAGACCGGCAGCGTCGAGGCCCTGCAGGCCTACGCGCGCGACCTGTCCGAACGCATCATCCCGCGGGGGGTGGAGACCGACGAAGTCGTCGGCATCGTCCTGTTGCTGCGCGACGTGCTCGCCCGCTCGCTGTTCAAGAAGTACCAAACCAATTTCGAGATGCTCAACCGCGTCCTGGACGCCTACGAGCCGGCCGCCAACCGCATCGCCAACACCGTGGCCGTCAGTTTCGTGCAGGAACGTGAGCGCATCATCCGCCAGCAGCAAGAGGCGATCCGCGAGCTGTCGACGCCGGTGCTGCAGGTGCGCGAGCAGCTGCTGATCCTGCCGATCATCGGCGTGCTCGACAGCCAGCGCGCCCGTCAGCTCACCGAGCAGCTGCTGAGGGCGATCCGCGCCAACCGGGCGAAGGTCGTGGTCATCGACATCACCGGAGTGCCCACGATCGACTCCACGGTGGCCAACCATTTGGTGCAGACGGTCGACGCGTCCGGGCTGATGGGAGCCGACGTCATCATCACCGGCCTGTCCTCGGAGATCGCCCTGACCCTGGTGACCATCGGGCTGGACCTGTCGAAGATGAACGCCGTCGGCGACCTGCAGGGCGGCATCGAGGAGGCCGAGCGCCTGCTCGGTTACGAGGTCACGCGCACCGGCGAGCAGACCGGGTGAGCACCACCAGCACGGGCGCCCCATGCCGGTACCGATCCTGAAGCAGGGGGCGATCCTCATCGCCACCGTGCAGGCGGCACTGTCCGACTCCGACACCGAGCGTCTCCGCGACGACCTCATGGAACAGGTCGGCCGCTACCGCGCGCAGGGCATCGTCGTCGACGTCACCGCCATCGACGTGATGGACTCGTTCGCCGCCCGGTCGCTGCAGACGATCGCGCACATGACCCGGCTGCGCGGCGCCGCCACCGTGATCGTGGGCCTGCAGCCGGAGGTGGCCTTCGCGATGGTCCAGTTGGGGTTGGCGTTCGACGGCATGAACACCGCGCTCGACCTCGAGGAGGGCCTTGTCCTGCTGAACCGGCAGCTGGGGCCGAACAGATCGACGATGGGGCGCGACGGTGGCGGCTGACGCGGGTGAGATCGTCGTCGACATCGGTGACCCCGACGACATCGTCGCGGCCCGCAAAGCCGGGCACCTGCTCGCGCTGGACCTCGGATTCTCCCTGACCGACGTCACGATGATCGCCACGGCGATCTCCGAGATCGCACGCAACATCACCAGCTACGCGGGCCGCGGCGCGGTCCGCGTCACGGTGGCCGACCGGGACGGCCGCAAGGCGTTGGTGGTCCGCGCCGAGGACGAGGGGCCCGGCATCGCCGACGTCGAGCGCGCGCTGGAGGACGGGTTCTCGACCGGCCGCGGCCTGGGGATGGGGCTGCCCGGCGCGCGGCGCCTGATGGACCGGCTGGTGGTGGATTCCTTACCCGGCCGCGGCACGGTCGTCGAGATGTGGAAATGGGTGCCACCGGGTGCATGAGGGCTATACGCGCGGGGGCCGGCTCGGGCCGATCGAGTGGGCAACCGCGGGGCGCCCGCGGCCCGGCGGGGACCTCTCCGGCGACCAGCCGATCGCGATCGGCGTCGACGGTGATGCGGCCCTGTTCGGCGTGCTGGACGGGCTCGGTCACGGTGCGGCGGCCGCCGCACCCGCGCTGCGCGCCGTCGACGCGGTAGAGCGCGCCCGCGCCGAACGGCTGGAGGTGCTGCTCGAGCTGTGTCACCGGGTCCTGGCCGGCACCCGGGGAGTCGCCATGACCCTGGCCCGCGTCGATTTCACGGCCAACACCCTGACCTGGTCCGGGGTCGGCAACGTGACCGCCAACCTGATCGCCAAGAACGCCCGGGGCATCCACGTCCGCTCCTCGGCGCGGCTGGCAGCGGGCATCGTCGGCTACCGCATGCCGGAGATCCGGCCGGCACAGGTCGTGCCGATCCGCGCCGGCGACCTGATGGTCCTGGCCAGCGACGGCATCGCCCAATACCCCGTGGACCGAATCGACTTCGCCGCTCCCGCTTCCGGCATCGCCGAACTTATCCTTGATCGACACGCCAAGGACACCGACGACGCGATGGTGCTCACCGCTCGTCACCGGGGGTCAACCAGATGAGCAACGCCGACGACTTTCGGGCGCGCTACAGCGCCGCGCTGCGCGCCTACCTCGACGCGCGCGACGAGGACGGCCTGTCCGTCGGCTACGAGCTCGGGCGGGCCGCCCTGCAGGAACGGATCAGCATGCTCGACATCGTCGAGCAGCACTTCGGCCTCGTCCAGGAGCTGTCGAAGGACCCCGCCGTCGACCGCGCGGGCGCCATGGAGTTCTTGTTGCAGACGCTGGCCCCCCTCGACGTCGCGACCCGCGGGTTCCTCGACGGCACCCGCCGCTATGCCGAGCAACGGGAACGCGCCGAGGTGCTCGCCAACCGCGACCGATTCCGCACCGCCCTGGTGAATTCGCTGCAGGAGGGCTTCTTCGTCGCCGACCACGAGGGCGCCGTGGTGGAGATGAACAGCGCCCTCGTCGACATCGTCGGTTATCCACCCGAGGGGCTGCCCTACCGGTGGCCCCACCCGTGGCTGCTCGACAAAGGGGCTGCGCTGCAACAAAGTTACGTCGTCAGGAACAACGGCAGCTCCCGCTACGAGACACCGATCCGGCACCGCGACGGGCGTCTCGTGTGGATCATGGTGACCATCAGCCCCGTCCGCGGTTCCGGTAGCGGTCGCGATGTGTACGTGGGAACGGTCCGGGACATCACCGCCGAACGCGCGTTCGCGGCCCGGGAAAGCGCGGTGCTGCGGCTGGCGACGGCCGTGGCCGTGGCCAAAAGCGTCTCCGAGTTGTTGTCGATAACCCTGGACGAATGCCGGACCGCGCTCGACGTGCAGCGCGTGCTCGTCGTCGAATGGCCCAGCGGCGACGGCGACCCGACCGTGCAGGCGGCGGGACACGGCGTAGATACCTGGCGCCGGCTCGAGCCATGGTTGCGCCAGACCTTCACCGAGGCGCGTCACCAGCTGCCGCTGACGGCCAAGCCGGTCGAGCGGCCGGACGGTCCCGGCAAGGCGCAAGGGCTGGTCGCGGTTCTCTCGGGCTCCGGCGACGTGGCCCTGTGGCTGGAGCTGTGCTCGCCGCGCTGGGTCAGCGCCGAGGACCGGCTGCTGGTGACCGTGCTCATCGGCCACCTCAGTCTGGCCATGCAGCATGTCCGCCAGTTCGAATCCGCCCGCGAGACGTCCCTGACGCTGCAGCGCGCGATGCTGCCGCCCGTGCAGCCGCCGCCGGGCTTCGCCGTGCGCTACGAACCCGCCGTGCCGCCGCTGGAGATCGGCGGCGACTGGTATGACGTGCTGCCCATCGGCGATCACCGGATCGGCATCGTGGTCGGCGACTGCGTGGGCCGCGGTCTGCCGGCCGCGGCGATCATGGGTCAGCTGCGCAGCTCGGCGCGCGCGCTGCTGATCAACGGCGCCCAGCCCGCCGTGCTGCTCGAACAGCTCGACTCGGCGGCGGCGCTGATCCCGAATGCCTACTGCACCACGGTTTTCCTGGCGATCCTGGACACTGAGTCCGGAATCATGGAGTACAGCAACGCCGGTCACATGCCCGCGGTGCTCGCCGGCCCCGAACCGGGGGCGACGATGGTGCTGACCGACGCCGCGTCCGTGCCGCTCGCGGTGCGCCGCGACGGGCCGCGCCCCCGAGCCTTCCAGGCGCTGCCGGCCGGTTCGACCCTGATGCTGTTCACCGACGGCCTCGTCGAACGAAAGCACGAGTCGATCGACATCGGAATCGCCCGCGCCGCAAATGTTCTGGCGGGCAAGACGGCGTTACCCCCGGATGCCGTGGGGGAGGCGGTGCTGCGCGAGCTCGCGCCCGCGGCGGGCTACGACGACGATGTGGCCATGGTGATATACCGGCACCAGGGGGCACCGCTGCGCATCGAAAGTGAGGCCACCGCAGAAGAATTGGCCGGTATGCGGCGCCGGCTCGGCGACTGGCTGCGCGGCGCGGGCGTCCCGGATTCAGTGGGCGCGGACATCGTGCTGGTCGCCAACGAGGCCTGCACCAACTGCGTCGAGCACGCCTACTATGGGCGCGACGCCGGGACGATGCTGCTCGAGGCCGATGCCGTCGACGGGGAAATCCAGTTGCGGGTCGTCGACTCCGGCTCCTGGAAGACGCCGGCCGCCGAGCCGCGCAACGGCGGGCGGGGACTGTTGCTGATGAAAGCCATCAGCGATGCGATGGAAATCCAAACCACTTCGGCCGGAACGACCGTCGAGACCACGTTTCGCCTGCCGACGCCCGCCCGGGGGCGCGGTCACTGACCGTGGCCCAGATGGCGGGCGGTGTTGATCAGGCCCACCATGCTGAAGGCCTGCGGGAAGTTGCCCAACTGGCGGCCGGTGTCGGTGTCGTATTCCTCACTGAGCAGGCCGACGTCGTTGCGCAAGCCGAGCAGGCGCTCGAACAGCGCGCGCGCCTCGTCGGTGCGGCCGATGCCGTGCAGGGCATCGGCCAGCCAGAAGCTACACGCCACAAAGGCGCACTCGCCGCCGTGCAGGCCGTCGACGTTGCCGTCGGCGCCGGGCCGGTACCGCACGATGAGCCCGTCGTCGTTCAACTCGCGTTGGACGGCCTCGACGGTGCCCACGACGCGCGGGTCGTCCCACGGTAAGAAGCCGACCCGCGGAATCAGCAGCAGCGCGGCGTCCAGCCCGTTGGAGCCGTAGAACTGGGTGAACGTCTTGCGGTCGGCGTCGTAGCCGTGCTCGCAGACCTCGGCGTGGATGCGCTCGCGCAACGACCGCCACTGGTCGAGGGGGCCGTCGAGGCCCTGCTGTTCCACGCTGCGCACGGCGCAGTCCACTCCCGCCCAGGCCATCACCTTGGAGTGCACGAAGGGCCTACGGGGACCGCGCACTTCCCACAGACCCGAATCCTCTTGCCGCCAGTTGCCTTCCAGGAAGTCGAGCAGCGCCCGCTGGACGTCCCACCCGGATTCGACCGCGCCGACACCGCGGTCGCGGGCCAGGAACAGCCCGCAGAGCACCTCGCCCCAGACGTCGAGCTGGAATTGACCGGCCGCGGCGTTACCCACCCGCACCGGCGTGGAATTCTCGTAGCCGGACAGCCAGTCCAGTTCCTGCTCGCCCACCCTGCGGGTGCCGTCGACGGCGTACATGATCTGTAGCTTCGCCGGGTCGCCGGCCACGGCCCGCACCAGCCAATCGCGCCATGCCGTGGCTTCCGCGACGTACCCGGTGTCCACCAGCGCCTGCAAGGTGTAGGTGGCGTCCCGCAGCCAGGAGTAGCGGTAGTCCCAATTGCGCTTGCCGCCAAAGACTTCGGGCAGCGACGCGGTGGCCGACGCCACGATGCCGCCGGTCGGCCGGTAGGTGAGGGCCTTCAGCGTGATGACGGCGCGGCGCACCGCCGCGTCCCAGTGCCCCCGGTAGGTGCAGCGGTCGATCCAGCTGCGCCAGAACATCTCGGTGTCGCGCAACGCCTTTTGCGCCTCCGCTTGGGGGGCGTCGCGCTGGTGCGACGGCATGTGCGTGAGCACGAACGGCACCTTGTCGCCGGCCGCCACCTCGAACTCGGCGACCGTGGCCCAGTGGTCCCCGTCCAGGCGCACGGGAGTGCGCAGGCACAGCGTGTCGGGTCCCGCGATGGCCAGCAGCCCGTCCTCGGTGCGGGTCACCCAGGGCAACACACTGCCGTAGTCGAACCGGATCACCAGCCGCATCCGCATCCGCACCCGCCCGGACAGCCCCTCGACGATCCGCACCACGTCGGGGGCCTCCCCACGCGGCGGCATGAAGTCGGTCACCCGCACCGAGCCTCCCTCGGTGTCCCACTCGGTGTCCATGACCAGGGTGTCTTCCCGGTAGCCGCGGCGGGTGGCGGCGCCGGCTCCGACCGGGGCGATGCGCCAATGACCGGCGGACTCGTCGTCCAGCAGCGCCGCGAAACACGCCGAGGAATCGAAGCGCGGCAGGCACAACCAGTCGATGCTGCCGTTGCGGCCCAGCAGCGCGGCGGTGTGCAGATCCCCCAGCACCGCGTAGTCCTCGAGAGGTCCCGAGGCCATCAGCGCTGGCTCGGGGGCGGCTGCATCGACATCGTCCCGATCGTAACCCGGTGCGCCCACCGCCCCGGGCCGGGGCCACGTGGGGTGTAGTTTGCTCTTGCAGACGAAGGGTATTCATCGACGTGACCCGCGCATCGATCGTCAACGAACCCGCCCTGCCGGCGGCGCATGGACCGCTGTCGACGGCCGTGCGCCGGGCATTGGCCGGACCGCCGTCCCACGACCACCTGGCGCGCATCGGCACGTCGGTGCGCGACTCCGACCCCTACGGCCTGGATCTGCAGCTGGCGCTGTGCATGTGCTACGAGCTGCACTACCGGGGCTTTGCGGGCGTGGACCCCGCCTGGGAGTGGAATCCCGCGCTGCTGCAACTGCGCGGCGAGCTGGAGCGTGTTTTCCTGGCCGGTGTGCGCCGCGACGTCGGCCCGGTCGATGGCACGGCGGCCGCGGAGATGGACGCGCTGTCGATCGAACCCGCCGACGGCACCGGCCCGTCATACCACTTGCGCGACAACGGGACCTGGCTCCAAATGCGGGAGTATTTCGTGCACCGCTCGGTGTATCACCTCAAAGAGGGTGACCCGCACGCCTGGGCGATCCCCCGCCTGACCGGTGGCGCCAAGGCGGCGTTCGTCGCGATCGAATACGACGAGTACGGCGCCGGCCAGGGTCCGCGCCTGCATCAGCAGCTCTTCGCCGACCTGCTGGCCGCCGCCGATCTGGACACGACGTACCTGGGTTACCTCAACGCGGTGCCGGCCGAAGCCCTGGCGGTGGTGAACCTGATGTCCCTGTTCGGATTGCACCGCTCGCTGCGCGGCGCCGCGCTGGGGCATTTCGCCTCGATCGAGATCACCTCGCCGCCGGGGTCCCGCCGGATGCTCGAGGCGTTGCAGCGCATGGCGGCACCGCACGCGTGCCAGCGGTTCTACCGCGAGCACGTGGAGGCCGACGCGGTGCACGAACAGGTGGTGCGCACCAGCGTGATCGGCGATCTCGTGGCCCGCGAGCCGCACCTCGAAGGCGACGTCGTCTTCGGCATGCGGGCCAACGCGGTGCTGGAAGACCGCCTGGCGGACACGATCATGGCGTCGTGGCGCCGGGGTCGCACGTCGCTGCGGACGCCGCTGGACTGATCAGCCGTGCGGGGCCTCGGAGATCTTGGTGTCCGGCTTGCCCAGCGTCTGGCAATACGTCATCGCCGACAGCCGCGTCGCCGTGATCTCGGCGTTGTTCGGCTCGGTGCCGTTCTTGTCCTTGAGCATCTTGCTGATCTCGTCGTTCTGCTTCTTCTCGTCCTGCGTGGTGAAGTCCTTGCACTTGGTGTCGCCCCCGGTGTTGATCACCTGAGAGGCCGAGCACGCGCTGGACACGAGCACGGCGAGCGCGATCGCGGCCGTCGCAATTTGCTTCATCTTCCACCTTCCTGAGTTCCGGTAGTGGTATCAGTACACCAAATCGAGTGTTTCGAAACGTTGCGCCCCGGCCGGCGCTCCTCGACCAGGTGTTTGCCCGAAGACATGACGCCGTCGCCCGCCGGGGATTCAGGCGCCGCTGGTCGTCGCGCGGGCCTTCCCGGCGCGCCGGCAGCGGCGATGGCTGGTGTCGCACAACGGATACTCGCCGCTGCGCCCGCAGGTGCAGATCGCCACCATGAACCGGTCGGACTCGACGACGTCGCCGTCGGGCATCTCGATGCGCACCGGTCCCGACACCAGCACGGGCCCGCCTGCCACCACCTGCACCCGGGTGGTGCTCATCGCTTGTCCGCCCCGATCACGATCAGCGTCTCTTCCCGGCAGCCGCGCGGGATGCGTCCCGTCGCCTCCAGCCAGGCCGCCCTGGCCGCCAGCACCGGGCCGAACGGAATCCGTTGCGATGCCACGACGGCGGCCTCCATACCGGCAGTCCGCAAAATGCCCAGCGAGCGCTGCGCATCGGCGAAGGCGGACTGCACCATCAGCATCGACCCGCCGTCGCACAGCAACGCCGGCGCCGCTCGGCACAGCGGATCCAGGATCGCCCGCCCGTCGGCGCCGCCGTTCCACGCCCACGGCGGGCCAGCAACGGCCGGGATCGCCTCCACGTGGGCTTCCCCGGGGGTCGGCACGTAGGGCGGGTTGGACACGACCACCTCGAATGGGGCGAGGTCCAGGGCCCGCGTCCACGGGCCCTCGCGCACGTCCACGACGACGCCGGCGCTGGCGGCGTTGCCGCGCGAACACCGCACGGCCTGCGGGCAGATGTCGAAGGCGGTCACGCCGGCACAGCCCAGCCGGGCCGCGGCGATCGCGACGAAGCCGCTGCCGGTGCACAAGTCGAGCACACGCCGGCCCGGGATCAGCCCGGTGCGCTCCATCGTGGCCACCAGCAGGCGCGAATCATGTTGCGGCCGATACACCCGGCCGGCCCGGGAGCCGGCCTCGTGAACGTTCAGCGCGCCGGCCGGCGCGGTGGAGGTGAGTGTCAACGTGAGCCTCTCGGAATCCGTTCCAGGATCGCCGCGCGATCACGGCGTGGCGTGTGTAGTGCCCGCAAACCGGTGGGCTCAAACGGAGGGGCCTTCGGGCCTAGCCCGCCGGCGCGTGAGCGAACTGCTCGATGATCGCCGAGCAGAACGCCGGCAGGTCCGCCGGCGAGCGGCTGGTGAGCACGTTGCCGTCGACGACGACCTCCTCGTCGACCACCTGGGCACCCGCGTTGCGCAGGTCGGTGCGGATGCTCGGGTACGAGGTCAGCCTGCGCCCCGCCGCCACCCCGGCCTCCACCAGCGTCCAGGGCCCGTGGCAGATCGCGGCGACCGGCTTTCCCGATTCCACGAACTCGCGCACGAAAGACACGGCCGACTCGTCCAGGCGCAGCTTGTCCGGGTTGACCGTCCCGCCGGGCAGCACGAGGCCGTCGAATTCGCCGACCGTCACGCCCGACACCACGCGGTCCACCGTGAAGCCACCGGCCGGCTCGAGATCGTGGTTGCGGGCCTGGATTTCACCGTCGCGCAACGACACGACCTGAACCCGGGCGCCCGCGTCGGTCAGCACCGCGCGCGGCTCCTCGAGCTCGACCCGCTCCACGCCGTCGGCCGCCAGGATGGCGATCGTCTTGCCCTGCAAATCGTTTGACATCGTTTCCTCCCTAAGGGTTGCGGACAGCCTTGGTGCGGCCGTCTCGGTCATGCGCGGGTTCCGTTGTCCGGCTGCGCGTTCGGCCCATGCCGACCCGGACCTCGGTGCCGTCGCCGCCGCCCGCGGCGGGCGCGAATTCGACGCTGCCGCCGTTCTCGATCGCCGAGCCGGGCACCGACTGCCAGGCGATCCGCTCGCCGGCCCGGTCCTCGGTGATCTGCGCCTCCCACCGCGCCGAGCCGCCGCCCGGCGCGTTGGCGACCACCCAGGTCCACACCAGCTTGTCGGGACCGCCCAGCAACGCCGCGCCGACCTTCCCGGGGGCCACCAGTTCCGAAATTCCCAGCACGAAACTGGCGCCGCCCAGCGCCGTCGCCAAAGTCGAGGTGGCGCGCTCGGATCGCTCGCTCAATATCGGCCCCCTTGCCTCACCCAGCGCAGCACGGCTGGAACACGCTGTAGCGCAGTGGCTTTGTGTGGTACCCCGGCTGGCCCAGGTCAAACATGCGCTCAGTGTGCGGCGCTGCGCAAGGCCTCGAGCAACGGTTCGGCGGCCTCGGTGAGGAACCGTTCCTGCGTTTCGCCGCCGATCTGGACGAGCGCGACGTCGGTGAACCCGGACTCCCAGTAGGGCCGGACGGCGGCGACGATCGCGTCCAGGTCCGGGCCGCACGGGATGGTCTCGGCCACATCTTCGGGCCGCACGTATTTGGTCGCGCCGGCGAAGCCGGCGGGGGTGGGCAGGTCGGCGTTGACCTTCCAGCCGCCGGCGAACCAGCGGAACTGGTCGTGCGCGCGCTGCATCGCGGCGTCGCGGTTCCGATCCCAGCTGATCGGTATCTGGCCGACCACCCGCCCGCTGCCGGCAATGTTGGCGGCCTGGCGGGCGCCGCGCCAGGCGTGGACGAGCTCCCCGCTGGGCTCGGTCGCGATCAGGTGGTCGCTCAGCGCGGCGAAATGCCCGACGGCCTTGGTGCCGCCCATCGCCACGCCGATGCCGACCGGAACCTCGGGGGTGTCCCACAGCCGCGCCGAGTCGACCTCGAAGTGGTCACCGCGCCAGTCCACCAGCTCGCCGGTGAACAGCGCGCGGATGATCGCGATGGCCTCGCGCAGCATGTCCTGGCGGCGCTGCGCGGTCGGCCACCCCTTGCCGACGACGTGTTCGTTGAGGTTCTCGCCGCTGCCCAGCCCCAGGGTGAAGCGCCCGTCGGACAGGATCTGCACGGTGGCCGCCTGCTGCGCGACGATCGCCGGGTGATACCGCATCGTCGGGCAGGTCACATACGAGTACAGGTCCACCCGCTGCGTGGCGTGCGCCACCGCGCCCAGCACCGTCCACGCGTGCGGCGCATGCCCCTGCGACGTCAGCCACGGCGAGAAGTGATCGCTGCACACCTCGAAGTCGAATCCGCGCTCTTCGGCTGAAACCGCATACCGCACAAGGTCTTTGGGGCCACTCTGCTCGGTCATCAAAGTGTAGCCGAAATTCGTCATACGGCCCTGGTTACCCCGGTCCCCCGACCGCAAACCGCGCGCTCAGCGGCGGTGGGCGCTCAGCGCACCACGATGGTGTGTTCCCCGCGCGCCACGAGCTCCCCGATCACGGGCGCGCCCGGGACCTCGGCCGCGACCAGCAGCCCGCCCGAGGTCTGCGCGTCGGCGAGCAGCAGCGCCTCGTCCCCGCCGAGAGCGCACAGGTCGGCGTGCGGGCGCACCCAGTCCAGGTTGCGGCGGGTGCCGCCGCTGACGTGCCCGGCCGCCAGCGCCTCCCGCGCGCCCTCCAGATAGGGCACGGCGGCCGAGTCGATCACCGCCGTGACCCCGCTGGCCCGAGCCAGCTTGTGCAGATGCCCGAGCAGCCCGAAACCGGTGACGTCCGTGGCGCATTCGGCCCCCGCGGCGAGCGCCGCCGCCGCGGCCGCGGCGTTCAGCGTGGTCATCGCGTCGACGGCCTGCGGGAAACGCTCGCCGGTTGCCTTGTGCCGGCTGTTGAGCACGCCGATCCCGAGCGGCTTGGTGAGCGAGAGCGGCTGGCCGGGCCGGCCGGAGTCGTTGCGCAGCAACCTGTTCGGGTCCGCGGTTCCGGTGACCGCCAGCCCGTACTTGGGCTCGGGGTCGTCGACGCTGTGGCCACCGGCGAGGTGGCAGCCGGCCCGGCCGCAGACGTCCAGCCCGCCGCGCAGCACCTCGGCCGCCAGCTCGAACGGCAGCGTGCCGCGCGGCCAGCCCAGCAGGTTCACCGCAACGACCGGCCGCCCGCCCATCGCGTAGACGTCGGACAGCGCGTTGGCCGCCGCGATGCGCCCCCAGTCGTAGGCGTCGTCGACCACGGGGGTGAAGAAGTCCGTCGTCGCGATCAGCGCCGTGTCGCCGTCGATGCGCACCACCGCCGCGTCGTCGCCGCTGTCCAGCCCGACCAGCAGCTCGCCGGCCGGGTCCCGGGGCGCGCCGGCCCCCAGTCCGCGCACCACCTCCTCGAGCTCGCCGGGCGGGATCTTGCACGCGCAGCCGCCGCCGTGGGCGTACTGGGTCAGCCGGTAGAACATGGCGTCCATAATTGTCCCCATGGTCCAGGGAGGTGTGTCCGGTCTGGTGACCGGCGCGGTCTTCAAAACCGTCGAGCGGCAGGTGCTGTCGCTGGCGGGTTCGATTCCCGTCCGCCTCCGCCACCCTGGGACATGACCGATCCGCGCCGGCGGGTGCCCCGCACCGACGCGCTGCTCGCCGATCCGCGCCTGGCCGAGGCCGAACGGCTGCTGGGCCGCGCGCTGGTCAAGTCGGTGATCGCCGAGGCCCAGCAGGCGGCGCGCACCGGCGAGATCGACCCCGACCGCGTCGCCGATCACGCGGTCGCGGCCCTGCCCGCCACCGCGTCGGGCCTGCGGCCCGTGCTCAACGCCACCGGCGTCATCGTGCACACCAACCTCGGCCGGGCCCCTCTGTCGCCGGCCGCCGTGGACGCCGTGGTGGCCGCCGGCGGCGCCACCGACGTCGAGTTCGACCTGGCGACGGGCCGGCGCGCCCGCCGCGGCCGCTCCGCTCTCGCGGCACTGGCCCGGGCGGTCCCCGCCGCCGGCGGCGTGCACGTGGTCAACAACAACGCCGCCGCGCTGCTGCTGGTGGCGCTGACCCTGGCCGCCGGCAAGGAGATCGTGATCAGCCGCGGCGAGATGGTGGAGATCGGCGACGGCTTCCGCATCCCGGACCTGCTGGCCTCGGCCGGCGCGCGGCTGCGCGAGGTCGGCACCACCAACCGCACCGGCCGCGACGACTACGCCGGGGCCATCGGCCCGGAGACCGGCTTCGTGCTGAAGGTGCACCCGTCGAACTTCCATGTCACCGGGTTCACGTCCGCGGTCCCGGTGTCCGAGCTGGCCGGCTTGGGCGTTCCGCTGGTGGTCGACATCGGTTCCGGGCTGCTGGCGCCGCATCCCGCGCTGCCCGACGAGCCCGACGCGGCGTCGGCGCTGCGCGACGGCGCGGACCTGGTCACCGCGAGCGGCGACAAGCTGCTGGGCGGGCCGCAGGCCGGCCTGCTGTTCGGGACGGCCGACCTGATCGAGCGGCTGCGCCGCCACCCCGCGGCGCGCGCCGTGCGGGTGGACAAGCTCACGCTGGCCGCGCTGGAGGCGACGCTCACCGGCCCGCCGCCGCCGGTGACCCGCGCGCTGGCCGCCGACGTGGCACGCTGCGCGCCCGCGCGCAGCGGCTGGCCGCGCGGCTGCCGGGGCTCGGCGCCGAAGCGGTGGACTGCGCCGCGGCCGTCGGCGGCGGCGGGGCGCCGGGCATCGCACTGCCCAGCGCGGCGCTGAGCCTGCCGGCGTCCTACGCGGCCGCGCTGCGCGCCGGCCCCCGCCGGTCGTCGGCCGCGTGGAGGCCGGCCGCTGCCTGCTGGACCTGCGCACCGTGGCGCCCGACGACGACGAGCTGCTGGCGGCGGCGGTGCGGCGGGCGTGTTCGGCCCGGGCATGTTCGTCGTAGCCACCGCCGGGCACGTCGACCACGGCAAGTCCACGCTGGTGCAGCGGCTCACCGGCAGGTGGCCCGACCGGCTGGCCGAGGAGCGGCGCCGCGGCCTGACCATCGACCTCGGCTTCGCCTGGACCGACATCGCGGGGCAGCGCGTCGCGTTCGTCGACGTGCCGGGCCACGAACGGTTCGTCGCCACCATGCTCGCGGGCGTGGGCCCCGCCCCGGCGGTCATGTTCGTGGTCGCGGCCACCGAGGGCTGGATGCCGCAGTCCGACGAGCACCTGGCGGCCCTGGACGCACTCGGGGTGCGGCACGGGCTCCTGGTGATCAGCAAGGCCGACCTCGCCGACCCCGCGCCGGCCGTCGAGCAGGCGGCCGAGCGCTTCGCCGGCACGTCGCTGGCCGGCCTCCCGGTGGTGCTCGGCACCGAACAGGACCGGGTCCGCGCCGAGCTGGCGGCCCTGGTGCGACGGCTGCCCGCCCCGGACCGCGACGCCGACGTGCGGCTGTGGGTGGACCGCAGCTTCACCGTGCGCGGCGCGGGCACGGTGGTCACCGGCACGCTGGCCGCCGGCACCGTCCGCGTCGGCGACGAGCTCGAACACGCCGGTCGTCGCATCACGGTCCGCGGCCTACAGGCGTTGGGCTACAACGAAAACGAGATCGGCGCGGTGGCGCGGGTGGCGCTGAACCTGCGCGGCGTGGACCGCCACCGCATCGGCCGCGGCGACACCGTCCGCACCCCGGGCGCCTGGCTGGACACCGCCGAGATCGACGTCGCGCTGCGCGCGCCGGACACGCTGCACCGCGAGCTGGTGCTGCACGTCGGATCCGCGGCGGTGCCGGTGCGCGTGCGCCCGCTCGGCCCGGGTGCGGCGCGGCTGCGCCTGGACCGGCCGCTGCCGTTGCGCGTCGCGGACGTCGGGCTGCTGCGCGACCCCGGGGAGCACCGCATCGCGGCCGGGATCGAGGTGCTCGACGTGCGGCCGCCGGCGCTGCGCCGGCGGGGGGCCGCGCGCGCCCGGGCCGACGAGCTGGCGACCGGCCGCGTCCACCCGCCCGACTGCGCCCGGGCCGGCGAGCTGCGCGCCATGGGCCTGACCCCGCGCGGCGAGCGGGTGGGCGACTGGGTGGTGGACCCACGCTGGTGGGCCGGGCGGCGCGAGGAGGCGACCGCGGCGGTGCGGCGCTGGGCCGCCGAGCACGACGTCGCGGCCGGCATGCCGCTGGAGGCGCTGCGGCAGCGGGCCGGGCTGCCCGCCGCCGAACTGGTGCCGCCGCTGCTGGCGGGCACCGGCCTCGAGGTGGCCGACGGGCTGGTCCGCCCGCCCGGCGCCGGCCTGCCCACGCGCGTCGAGGAGGCGGTGCGCACGCTCGAAAAGTGGCTGGCCGCCGAGCCGTTCCGCGCGCCGGAGGCCGACGACCTGGCGGGTCTACGGCTGGGCACCCGCGAGCTGGCCGCCGCGGTGCGCGCCGGCCGGCTGACCCGCATCGCCGACGGGGTGGTGCTCGGGCCCGACGCGCTGGACCGCGCGGCCGCGGTACTCGCGAGGCTGCCGCAGCCGTTCACCGTCAGCGAGGCCCGCCGCGCGCTGGGCACCACCCGCCGGGTCGCGGTGCCTTTGCTGGAGCGGCTCGACGAGCGGCGGGTCACCCGGCGCGGCGGCGACGGCACCCACGAAGTGGTTTGATCGAAGGATGGAGTTCCGCAAGCTGATTGGATCGTGGCCGGTCTACCGGCAGCTCACCGGCGGCGACGCGCTGGGCCGCGGCCAGGCCGCCCAGTCCCCCCGCTCGGCCGGCCTGCAGCCCCGCACCGCCACCGCCGAGCGCGTCGTGCATTCGGTGTGCCCCTACTGCGCGGTGGGCTGTGCGCAAAAGGTGTACGTCACCAACGGTGAGGTCGTCCAGATCGAGGGCGACCCGGACAGCCCGATCTCACGGGGCCGGTTGTGCCCCAAGGGATCCGCGAGCAAGCAACTGGTCACCGGGCCCCAGCGGGAGACCACGGTGCGCTACCGCGCGCCGTACGCGACCGAATGGACCGAACTCGACCTGGACACGGCGATGAACATGGTGGCCGAGCGGGTTTTGGCCGCCCGCCGCAAGGGCTGGCAGGACTTCGACGCCGACCGCAACACCCTGCGCCGGACGATGGGCATCGCCAGCCTCGGCGGTGCGACGCTGGACAACGAAGAGAACTATCTGATCAAGAAGCTGTTCACCGCGCTGGGCGCGCTGCAGATCGAGAACCAGGCCCGCATTTGACACAGCGCCACGGTTCCCGGTCTGGGAGCCTCCTTCGGTCGCGGTGGCGCGACGGACTACCAGCAAGACCTCGCCAACTCTGACTTCATCGTCATCATGGGCTCGAACATGGCCGAGGCCCATCCGGTCGGCTTCCAGTGGGTGATGGAGGCCAAGGCGCGCGGCGCCGAGGTCATTCACGTCGACCCGCGGTTCACCCGCACCAGCGCGCTCGCCGACCGGCATGTGGCGCTGCGCGCCGGCAGCGACATCGCCTTCCTCGGCGCGGTGATCAACTACATCCTGTCGGGCGAACTGGACTTCCGGGAGTACGTGACCGCCTACACCAACGCGTCGTTCATCCTCGACGAGGGCTACCGCGACACCGAGGACCTCGACGGGCTGTTCAGCGGCTACGACCACGACACCGCCTCCTACGACCCGGCGACCTGGCACTACGAGTCGACGCACCACGGTGGCCGCGGCGGGGCCGACCAGAAGCAGCGCGCCTCCTCGGACCAGCTCGGCTCCGGCGGGGCCGCGGTCGAGGGCGGCGCGGGCGACATCCCCAACGACCCGACGCTGCAGCATCCCCGCTGCGTCTACCAGGTCCTCAAGCGGCACTACGCCCGCTACACCCCGGAGATGGTGGAGCGCGTCTGCGGCGTGCCGGCCGAGACGTTCCTGCAGGTCGCGCGGGCGTGGACGGAAAACTCCGGCCGCGAGCGCACGGCCGCGCTGGTGTACAGCGTGGGCTGGACCCAGCACTCGATGGGCGCCCAGTTCATCCGCGCCGGATCGATCATCCAACTGCTGCTGGGCAACATCGGCCGCCCCGGGGGCGGGATCTTCGCGCTGCGCGGGCACGCCAGCATCCAGGGCTCCACCGACGTGCCGACGCTGTTCAATTTGCTGCCCGGCTACCTCACGATGCCCCAGGCCGGCCAGGAGACGCTGGCCGACTACCTCGACAAGATCACCAGCCGCAACCAGAAAGGCTTCTGGCACAACGCCGACGCCTACATGGTGTCGCTGCTCAAGGAGTACTGGGGCGAGCACGCCACCGCCGACAACGACTACTGCTTCGACTACCTGCCGCGGATCAACGGCGACCACAGCACCTACCGCTCGGTCCTGGACATGATCGACGGCAAGGTGTTCGGCTACTTCCTGCTCGGCCAGAACCCGGCCGTCGGGTCCGCCCACGGGCGGCTGCAGCGCCTGGGGATGGCCAACCTGGACTGGCTGGTGGTGCGTGACCTCGTCATGATCGAGAGCGCCTCCTTCTGGAAGGACGCGCCGGAGATCGAGACCGGCGAGATCACCCCGGAGACCTGCCGCACGGAAGTCTTCTTCTTCCCGGCCGCCGCGCACGTGGAGAAGTCCGGTACGTTCACCCAGACCCAGCGCATGCTGCAGTGGCGGGACAAGGCGGTCGACCCGCCCGGCGACGCCCGTTCGGAGCTGTGGTTCTTCTATCACCTGGGCCGCAGGCTGCGCGAGAAGCTGGCCGGCTCGACCGACGAGCGCGACCGGCCGCTGCTGGATCTGGCGTGGGATTACGCCACCGAGAATCCCGAGGGGGACGAGCCGTCGGGCGAGGACGTGCTGCGCCGCATCAACGGGATCGACCTGACGACGGGGCGGGCCGTCGACGGTTACACGAGCCTCAAGGCCGACGGCAGCACCGCCTGCGGCTGCTGGATCTACAGCGGGGTGTACGCCGACGAGGTCAACCAGGCCGCGCGGCGCAAGCCGAAGGAGCAACAGGGACCCTACGACAACGAGTGGGGCTGGACCTGGCCGGCGAACCGCCGGGTGCTCTACAACCGGGCCTCTGCCGATCCGCAGGGGCGCCCGTGGAGCGAGCGTAAGAAGCTGGTCTGGTGGGATCCCGACAAGCGCGAGTGGACCGGTCACGACATCCCCGACTTCGAGCGCGACAAGCCGCCGGACTACCGCCCGCCCGAGGGCGCGGTGGGCGTCGAGGCGCTGCGCGGCGACGACGCGTTCATCATGCAGTCCGACGGCAAGGGCTGGCTGTTCGCGCCCAACGGCCTGGCCGACGGCCCGCTGCCGACACACTACGAGCCGCACGAGTCGCCGGTGCGCAACGCGCTCTACGCCCAGCAGGGCAACCCGGCGCGAATCGTCTACGGCCGCAGCGACAATCCGTCCAACCCGTCGCCGCCGGAGGCGCACGGCGAGGTGTTCCCGTTCGTGTTCACCACGGCCCGGCTCACCGAGCACCACACCGCCGGCGGGATGAGCCGCCAGCTGCCCTATCTCGCGGAGCTGCAGCCGGACCTGTTCGTCGAGGTCTCCCCGGAACTGGCGCGCGCCCGCGGGCTGACGCACATGGACTGGGCGCACGTGATCACCAGCCGCACGGCGGTGGAGGCCCGGGTGTTCGTCACCGATCGGATGAAGCCCCTTCGCGTCGAAAACCAGGTGATACAACAGGTTTGGATGCCCTACCACTGGGGCTACGCCGGGCCGGTCGAGGGTGACGTGGTCAACGACCTGCTCGGGGTGGTGCTGGACCCGAACGTGTTCATCCAGGAGAGCAAGGTCGCCACCTGCGACGTGCGGCCCGGGCGGCGGCCCCGCGGACCCGAACTGCTTGCCTATATCGCCGACTACCGCCGCCGCGCCGGGATCACCACCCAAACGGGCACCCACCTCGACACCACGCGACCCGACCCGGTGGCCCACCTCGAGCCGGAGGAAAACCTTTGAACGACAACAGCTTCTACGGCGAACTACCCGACCCCGCCGGCAACGCCGGGTACGCCGCCGATCACCCGCCGCGGATGGGCTTCTTCACCGACACCTCCGTCTGCATCGGCTGCAAGGCCTGCGAGGTCGCGTGCAAAGAGTGGAACTCCGTGCCCGACGACGGCTTCAACCTGCTGGGAATGTCGTTCGACAACACCGGCATGCTGGGCGCCAGCACGTGGCGCCACGTCGCGTTCATCGAGCAGGACCGCCCACTGGGCGCCCAGGACCCGGGCGTCGCGGGGTCGGCGACCGGCCCGTCGGGTACCGGCGCGTCGGCCGAGATCGCCGCGGCGGCAATCGAATCCATGCCGCGCGGCGGCGGGGAACTCGGCAACGCCCCGGTGGACCTGGACTTCCCGAAGTTCGCACGTCCGGGCGACGGCACCGGCGCGGAGGCCCGCACCGACTTCCGCTGGCTGATGAGCTCCGACGTGTGCAAGCACTGCACCCACGCGGGCTGCCTGGACGTGTGCCCGACGGGCGCGTTGTTCCGCACCGAGTTCGGCACCGTCGTTGTGCAGCAAGACATCTGCAACGGCTGCGGCTACTGCGTGTCCGGCTGCCCGTACGGGGTGATCGACCGGCGCGAGGGCGACGGCCGGGCGTGGAAGTGCACGCTGTGCTACGACCGGCTGCGGGACGGCCTGGAACCGGCGTGCGCCAAGGCGTGCCCCACCGACTCCATCCAGTTCGGTCCGCTCGACGAGCTGCGTGAGCGCGCCGCCCGCCGCGTCGACCACCTGCACGAGCTGGGGGTGACCGAGGCGCGCCTGTACGGTCACGACCCGAACGACGGGGTGGGCGGCGACGGCGCGTTCTTCCTGCTGCTCGACGAGCCCGAGGTGTACGGGCTGCCACCGGATCCGGTGGTGCCGACCCGCGACGCGCCCGCCATGTGGCGCTACGCCGGGATCGCGGCGTCGGCGCTCGTCGCCGCCGCGGTGTCGTCGTTCCTGGGGCGGGGCCGGCGGTGAAAGAACAGCGCAGCGACGCGGGCGCGCAGGACATCCATGCCCAGATGTTCAGTCGCGGGCGGGACGGCGGCGGGCGTGAGCAGCTCGCCGTGCGGCGGGCCGAATTCCGTTCGTACTACGGCCGCGCGGTGCTCAAGACGCCGGTGTGGGAGTGGAAGATCGCCGCCTATCTTTTCGCCGGTGGCCTCTCGGGGGGCTCGGCGCTGCTG
Organism: uncultured Actinomycetota bacterium; assembly: GCA_963711445.1. Taxonomy (GTDB): domain Bacteria; phylum Actinomycetota; class Actinomycetes; order Mycobacteriales; family Mycobacteriaceae; genus Mycobacterium. The sequence goes on along the minus strand of CAVQEF010000006.1, from coordinate 88,941 downwards.
GCCGCCGGGGCCGACCTCACCGGCCGGCCCAAGCTGCGCCGCGCGGGGCGGGTCGGGGCGCTGGCCAGCCTGGTCGCCAGCATGTACTTCCTCATCGCCGACCTGGGCCGCCCCGAGCGGTTCCACCACATGCTGCGGGTGGCCAAGCCGAGTTCGCCGATGAGCGTGGGCACCTGGATCCTGTCCGCGTACGGTCCGGGCGCCGGGCTGGCCGGGGCCGCCGAGCTGATGCCGCCGCCGCTGCGGCGGTCCCGGCCGGGGCGGCTGCTGGCCGCCTCGGCGCGCCCGGCGGGGCTGTCGGCGGCCGTCTTCGCGCCGGGGGTCGCGTCCTACACCGCGGTGCTGCTGTCGCAGACCGCCGTCCCGGCGTGGAACGCCGCGCACCCGTACCTGCCGTTCGTGTTCACCGGGTCGGCCGCGGCCAGCGGCGGCGGGCTGGGGATGCTGCTGGCGCCGGCCGACGAGGCCGGCCCGGCCCGCCGGCTGGCCGTCTTGGGCGCCGGGCTCGAGGTCGCGGCGTCGCGGCTGCTGGAGCGCCGCATCGGCCTGGCCGCGCAGGCCTACACCAGCGGCAAGGCCCACCGGCTGCGCCAGGGGGCGGAGTACCTGACGGTCGCCGGGGCGCTGGGCGCGGTGGCGGGCGGACACAACCGCCCCGTCGCGGCCCTGTGCGGGCTGGCGCTGCTGGCCGGCAGCGCGCTGCAGCGGTTCGGCGTGTTCGAGGCCGGCGTGGAATCCACCCGCGACCCCAAATACGTCGTGGTGCCGCAGCGGGAGCGGCTCGATGCCGGGCGCCCGGCCCGCGGCGACGACCGTGGCCCGCAGTTCCCGCGGTGGGTCGCCGCGGCGCGGGCGGTGCGCGCCGCCGCGGCGCGCGTCACAAGCCCGCTATAGGCGCTCTTTGACCGCCGCGGACAGCCGCGCGCCGTCGGCCTTGCCGGCCGCGATCGCGGTCGCCGCCTTCATCACCATCCCCATCTGCCTCATCCCCGGCCGCTCGCCGATCTCCTCGGCGACCTGGGCTATGGCGGTGTCGACGACGTCGGCCACCTCGGCCTCGGTCAGCGGTGTGGGCAGGTAGTCGTCGATGATGCGCGCCTCGGCATGCTCGTTGGCGGCCAGTTCGCCGCGGCCGTTCTGGGTGTAGATCTCGGCGGCCTCACCGCGCTTGCGCGATTCCCTGGACAGCACCTTGATGACGTCGTCGTCGGAGAGTTCCCTGGCCTGCTTGCCGGAGACTTCCTCGGTCTGGATCGCGGCCAGCAGCATCCGCAGCGTCGCGGTCCGCAGCTTGTCCTGGCTCTTCATTGCCTGGGTCAGATCCGCCCGCAGCCGGGCTTTCAGTTCCGCCATGCCTGGAACGGTACGCGCCGCGGCAACCGGCAAGATTGAGAAATACCGGGACCGCCGACAGGATGGAGCTCATGCAAAACGACGGGCACGCGTGCTTGGGGTTCGAAAGCCGCCGGAAACGGTGAACACTCCGCAGCCTGGCTACGGCCCGCCACCGGAGTACGGCCCCCCACCCGGCTACGGCCCACCCCCGGCGGCTACGGCCCGCCACCGGCATACGGCCCGCCCCCGGCGGCTACGGCCCCCCTTCCGGCTACGGCCCGCCCCCCGGCGGCTACGGCCCCCCTTCCGGCTACGGCCCACCGCCCGGCTACGGCCCACCCCCCGGCGGCTACGGCCCACCCCCCGGCTACGGCCCGCCGGCGGCGGTCAAGCCCGGGATCATCCCGCTGCGGCCGCTGACCCTGAGCGACATCTTCAACGGGGCCGTCGGCTACATCCGCACCAACCCGAAGGCCACGCTGGGCCTGACCGCCATGGTGGTCGTGGTCATGCAGGTCGTCACGCTGGTCGCCACCGTCGGGCCGCTGGCCGCCTACGGCAGCGTTGCGGGGAACCGGCCCGACGAGCTGCGTGCGGGGGTCGTGGGCGCGTGGCTCGCCTCGATGGGGGGTGGTCTGCTGATCACCTGGCTGGGCGGCATGCTGCTGTCCGGGATGCTCACCGTGGTCGTCGGCCGCGCGGTCTTCGGGTCGACGATCACCATTGCCGAGACGTGGGCGAAGATCCGCGGGCGGATCTTCCCCCTGCTCGGCCTGGCCGGGCTGGAAGCGGCCGTGCTGGCGACGCTGGCCGGCCTGGTGGCGCTCGCGGTCGGCGTGCTGGCGGCGATCGGCAACGGGGCGGCGGCGGCCCTGGTGGGCTTCGTGCTGATGCTCGGCTTGTTCGCGTTGCTGGTGTATCTCTACACCGTGGTGCTGTTCGCACCCGTGCTGATCGTGCTGGAACGGCTGCCCGTCATGGAGGCCGTCACTCGATCGTTCGCCTTGGTCCGCAACGGCTTCTGGCGGGTGCTGGGCATCCGGACACTGACCTTCATCGTGGCGACCGTGGTCGCGAACGCGATCGCCGCGCCGTTCAGCATCGTCGGCCAGGTGCTCCTGGCCGGCACCACCTCCGTGGCGGTCCTGGTCCTGGGCACCGCGGTCGCCTCCGTCGGGTCGGCGATCGGGCAGATCGTCACCGCGCCCTTCAACGCCGGGGTCGTGGCGCTGCTCTACACCGACCGCCGCATGCGCGCCGAGGCGTTCGACCTGGTGCTGCAGACGGGGGCCGCCGGCGGTCCCTACGCCGTCGCCTCCACCGACAACCTCTGGCTGACCCGGCCCCTCTGAGGCCGAGCTGGGACCATCGAACAGTGCCTTCCATCGACATCGATCGCGATGCCGCACACCGCGCGGCGCAGGCCGAGCTGGGCAAGCCGATCTATTCCAAGGGCTCCGCGCTACAACAGGTGGCCGACTGGATCAACGAGCAGCTGTACCGGCTACTGGACAAGACCGCGTCCCTGCCCGGCGGCTGGTTCACCGCCACGGTGCTGCTCATCCTGCTCGCCGTCGCGCTGGTGGTCGCCATCCGCCTCGCGCGGCGCACCCTGCGCACCCGCCGCGGCGACAACCCGCTGTTCGAAGACACGCAGCTCACCGCCGCCCAACATCGCGCCACCGCCGAAGCGTATGCGGCCGAAGGCGATTGGGCCGCGGCCATCCGCCACCGGCTGCGCGCCGTCGCCCGCCAGCTCGAGGAGACCGGCGTGCTGGGCGCCGCCCCCGGCCGCACCGCCAACGAGCTGGCCCGGGACGCAGGCTCCGCCCTCACCCACCTGGCAAGCGAATTGTCGCAGGCGGCAATGGCTTTCAACGACGTCACCTACGGAGGGCGGCCCGGGACACCGGACGCCTACCGGATGATCGCCGACCTCGACGACCACCTGAGGTCGCGGTCACCGGCCGCCGCGCCCGCGGCGGGGCAGGCCGCCGCGGGCGAGTCCTGGGCCCGGGTCCGGTGACGGCGGCGACCGGCGGGCCTCCGGCGGCCGCCACCGGCGACCCGCCGCAGCGCCGGCGCACCTGGCGCTGGGTGGCGCTGACGCTGCTCGTGCTCGCGGTCATCGCCGGTGTCGGCGCCTACCTGACCGCACCGCGCCCCGGGGCGACGATGGATCCGGCGTCGACCGGGCCCGACGGCGCCCACGCCCTGGTCACCCTGCTGCGCGACGGCGACGTCGAGGTCGTCGTCGCCGGCAGCATCGCCGACGTCGAAAAGGCCGCGCGCCCCGACACCTTGGTCCTGGTGGCGCAGAGCCAGTTCCTGACCGACGCGCTGCTGGAGCGGCTCGCCAAGGTCCCCGGTGACCTGCTGCTGGTCGAACCCACGGCCCGAACCCGCGAGGCGCTGCTGCCCGGCGTGCGCAAAGCGGCGGCCAAGGGCTTCGACCAGAGCCCGGATTGCACGCTGCGCGAGGCCGTTCGGGCCGGCGCGGTCCGGTTCGGGCCCAGCGACAGCTACCGCGCCGCCGACGGCCGGGCCATGGCCAGGTGTTACGACGGCGTGCTGATCCGCTACCGCGACGACGGGCGGACCGTCACCGTGGTCGGCAGTACCGGCTTCATGACCAACGGGAGCCTGCTGCAGGCGGGCAACGCCGCGCTGGCGATGAACCTCGCGGGTGACCGACCCCGCCTCGTGTGGTACGCCCCGCACCGCATCGAGGGCGAAAACTCCTCCTCGGCTTCGCTTTTCGACATGATTCCGGACAACGTGACATGGGTCGTCTGGCAACTGTGGCTGGTGGTGCTGCTCGTCGCGCTCTGGAAGGGGCGCCGGCCCGGGCCGCTGGTGGCCGAGGAACTGCCCGTGGTGGTGCGCGCGTCGGAGACCGTCGAGGGCCGCGGCCGGCTCTACCGGTCGCGGCGGGCCCGCGATCGCGCCGCCGCGGCATTGCGCGCCGCCGCCGAGCAGCGGCTGGCGCCCCGGCTCGGCCTGGGCGCCGGCGCGCCCCCGCCGGCGATGGTGGCCGCCGTCGCGCGGCGCAGCGGGGCCGACCCGGGATTCGTCCACCACCTGCTCTATGGCCCGCCCCCGGCCACCGACAACGACCTGCTACAACTTGCCCGTGCGCTCGACGACATCGAAAGGCAGGTCACCCGATCGTGACAGAACCCACCGCTGAATCGGCGCGCGAGGCGCTACTGGCGTTGCGCGCCGAGCTGGCCAAGGCCGTCGTGGGACAGGAAGGGGCCATCAGCGGACTGGTCATCGCGCTGCTGTGCCGCGGCCACGTGCTGCTGGAAGGCGTTCCGGGAGTGGCCAAGACGCTACTGGTGCGCGCGATGGCGGCCGCCCTGCGCTTGGAGTTCAAGAGGGTGCAGTTCACCCCGGACCTGATGCCCGGTGACGTCACGGGTTCGCTGGTGTACGACGCGCGCACCGCCGCGTTCGTGTTCCGCGCGGGCCCGGTGTTCACCAATCTGCTGCTGGCCGACGAGATCAACCGCACCCCGCCCAAGACGCAGGCCGCGCTGCTCGAGGCCATGGAGGAACGTCAGGTCAGCGTGGACGGCGAACCCAAGCCGCTGCCCGAGCCCTTCATCGTCGCCGCGACGCAGAACCCGATCGAGTACGAGGGCACCTACCAGCTGCCCGAGGCCCAGCTGGACCGCTTCCTGCTCAAACTCAACGTCACACTGCCGCCGCGCGACGCCGAGATCGCCATCCTGCACCGGCACGCCCACGGCTTCGACCCCCGTGACCTGTCCGCGATCAATCCGGTGGCCGGGCCCGCCGAGCTGGCGGCCGGACGACGAGCGGTGCAACAAGTCCGGGTCGCCGACGAGGTGCTGGGCTACATCGTCGACGTCGTCGGGGCCACCCGAAACTCCCCCGCCCTGCAGCTGGGCGTGTCACCGCGCGGGGCGACCGCCCTGCTGGCCACCGCGCGGTCCTGGTCGTGGCTGTCCGGCCGCAACTACGTCACCCCTGACGACGTCAAGGCCATGGCCCGGCCGACGCTGCGGCACCGGCTGATGCTGCGGCCGGAAGCCGAACTGGAAGGCGCCACCGCCGACGGCGTGCTCGACGGAATCCTGGCCTCGGTCCCGGTGCCCCGCTAGTGATCCTGACCGGACGCACCGGCATGCTGGCGCTGATATGCGCCCTGCCCATCGCGGTGTCGCCCTGGCCGGCAAGAGCTTTCACGGCATTGCTGGTGCTGCTGTCGATAGCTGTGGCCGTCGATGCCGGGCTGGCGACGAGCACCCGCAGGTTGCGCTACACCCGGTCACCGGACGGCTCGGCGCGGCTCACGCAGGAGGTGGAGGCCGACCTGCTGGTCCACAACGACGGCCGACGGCGGTTCCGGGGCCAGATCCGCGACGCCTGGCCGCCCAGCGCCCGCGCGCAGCCACGCACCCATCCCGTCCGCATCGACCCCGGCCACGACGTGCGGCTGCGGACCATCTTGCGGCCGGTGCGGCGCGGCGACCAGCGCGCGGCGGCGGTCACGGCGCGCTCGATCGGCCCGCTCGGGCTGGCCGGCCGGCAGAGCTCTCGGCCGGTGCCGGGCCAGGTGCGGGTGCTGCCGCCGTTCTTGTCCCGCAAGCACCTGCCGTCGCGACTGGCCAAGCTGCGGGAGATCGACGGACTGCTGCCGACGCTGATCCGCGGGCAGGGAACCGAATTCGACTCGCTGCGCGAGTATGTCGTGGGCGACGACGTGCGCTCGATCGACTGGCGCGCGACCGCGCGCCGCGCCGACGTGGTGGTCCGCACCTGGCGGCCCGAACGCGACCGGCGGGTGGTCGTCGTGCTCGACACCGGGCGCACCGCGGCCGGCCGCGTCGGTGTCGACCCGACCGCCGCGGACCCGGCGGGGTGGCCGCGGCTGGACTGGTCGATGGACGCCGCTTTGCTGCTGGCGGCGCTCGCGTCGCGGGCCGGGGACCATGTCGACTTCCTCGCCCATGACCGGGTGGGCCGGGCCGCCGTGTTCGGTGCCTCGCGCACCGAACTGCTCGCCCAGCTGGTCGACGCGATGGCGCCGCTGCAACCGACGCTGATCGAAACCGATTGGCGTGCCATGGCTTCCGTCCTGGTTCGGCGCGCTCGGCGCCAGTCGCTGGTGGTGCTGCTGACCGACCTCAACGCGACCTCCCTCGAGGAGGGCCTGCTGCCGGTGCTGCCGAAGCTGTCGGCCCGGCACCACCTGATCCTCGCGGCGGTCGCCGACCCGCGTGTCGATCGGATGGCCGCCGGGCGCGCCGACGCGGCCGAGGTGTACGACGCGGCCGCCGCCGAGCGGTCGCGTAACGAGCGCCTCGCGATCGCCACCCGGTTGCGCAGCGGCGGGGTGGAGGTCGTCGACGCCGCCCCCACCGAACTGGCGCCGGCCCTCGCCGACCGCTACCTGGCGCTGAAGGCGACCGGGCGGCTCTGACCCCGGCACTCAGCCCGTCGGGACCACGTCGGGTGCGTCCTCGATGTCGCCGGACTCCCCGGCCTTCACCGCGCGCCGGCCGAAGTACACGACGTAGCCCAGGAACGCCACCTCGGCGAGCACGCCGATGCCGACCCGCACGGCCGTCGGCAACGGTGCCGGCGTCACCAGCGCCTCGATCAGCCCGGACACCAGCAGCACCGCCACCAGCCCCACGGCGACCGCGACGACGGCGCGGCCCTGCTCGGCGAGCACCTGCGCGCGGGGCCGGTCCCCCGGCGATATCACCGACCAGCCCAGGCGCATCCCCGTCGCCCCCGCCAGGAACACCGCCGTCAGCTCCAGCAGCCCGTGCGGGGCCAGCAGGCCCAGCAGCACGCCGCCCTTGCCGGCCTGAAACATCAGGCCGGCGATCACCCCCACGTTGGCGGCGTTCTTGAACAGCACGAGCGGGATCGGCAGCCCCAACACCACCGACAGCGCGATACATTGCGCGGACACCCAGGAGTTGTTCACCCACACCTGCAGGGCGAACGCCGCGGCGGGATGGTCGCTGTAGTAGGAGGCGACGTCGTGGTTCACCAATTCGTCTATGTCGGTTGGTGTTCCGATGGCCGACTGCACCTCCGGGTTGCCGGCCACCCACCACGCGATCGCCACCACGACGGCGAAGAACGCCACCGCGGTGCCCAGCCACCAGCGCCAGCCGCGGTAGGCGGTCACCGGGAAGGACACCGTCCAGAACCGGACGAAGGTGCGGCTCAGTGGCGCGTGGGCGCCCGTCACCACCGAGCGCGCGCGTGCGACCAGGCTCGACAGTCTGCCGGTCAGCACCGAATCCGACCCGATCGTCCCGGCCGACCGCAGGATCGACAGGTGGGTGGACACCCGTTGATAGAGCTCGACGAGTTCGTCGACCTCGGCCCCGGTCAGCGAACGGCGCCTCTTGACCAACCGGTCCAGCCGGTCCCACGTGCCGCGATGGGTCAGCACGAATGCGTCGACGTCCACCCTGGGCAGGGTACCGTTCCGTGTTATGTCGGAGGTGGTGACCGGGGACGCCGTGGTGCTCGACGTCCAGATCGCCCAGTTGCCGGTGCGGGCGGTCAGCGCGCTGATCGACATCTCGGTGATCTTCGTCGGCTACGTGCTGGGGCTGCTGCTGTGGGCCGCCACCCTGACCCAGTTCGACAGCGCGCTGTCGGCCGCCGTCCTGATCATCTTCACGGTGCTGGTGATCGTCGGCTATCCCCTGATCTTCGAGACCGCCACGCGGGGGCGCTCGGTGGGCAAGATCGTGATGGGCCTGCGGGTGGTGTCCGACGACGGCGGCCCGGAACGCTTCCGGCAGGTGGTGTTTCGCGCGTTGGCGTCGGTGGTGGAGATCTGGATGCTGGCCGGCAGCCCCGCCGTCATCTGCAGCATCGCCTCGCCGCGGGCCAAGCGTATCGGCGACATCTTCGCCGGCACCGTGGTTGTCAGCGAACGCGGACCCAGGATGAGCCCGCCACCGGCGATGCCGCCGGCGCTGGCGTGGTGGGCGTCGTCGCTGCAGCTGTCCGGCCTGTCCGCCGGGCAGGCCGAAGTCGCGCGCCAGTTCCTTTCCCGCGCATCGCAACTCGAGCGCGGTCTGCGCCAGCAGATGGCGTACCGTATCGCCGGCGATGTCGTGTCACACATCGCGCCGCCACCCCCGCCCGGAGCGCCGCCGGAACTGGTGCTCGCGGCCGTCCTGGCCGAACGGCACCGCCGCGAGCTGGCGCGACTGCGCCCGGCGCCGCCTGCGGGCCCCTGGCTCACCCAGCCGCCCGCCCGACCGCAGGTCCCCTGGCCGCAGCAGTCCCCGCCCTCCGGCGGGTTCTCCCCACCGCACTGACCGGCACGCCTCAGGCGATGACGGTCGCCGCCATGACGAGCAGGTCGGCCACCAGCAGCGCCAACCCGCACAGCGGCACGGCGATGCCGCTGCGGCGCTGTGCGGTGAAGAACGAGACGGCGATGACCGCGACGGCCACCACGGGAGCGCCGTAGAACGCGACACCGAAATCGATTCCCCCGCGGCCCAGGTTCGGGCAACGGCGCCCGCCGCAGCCGTCGGTGCCCAGCACCGCCCCGAGCGCGAAGAGCATCACGAACGCCGCCCCCGGCACCGTCGCCAACGCCAGCCCCCAATTGACCCAGGGCCACACCCTTCCCGTGCGGCCACCTGCGTGCCGTGCCGCCCCCGGCGCGCCGCGGCCCTTGAACATCACCGTGGAGTGGATTGCGTTCATCGTCCCGTGCTACCCGCGGTCCCCGGCGGACAAACAATCCCCCTGGGACGTTGCATCGCGATAGGTAACGATATATCGTGATATTCCGAAGCGGTCTACCGCTGCTTCGCCCATCAAACGTAAGGACTACGCACATGAACCACCCCTTCATCCCGGGCGGCGGCCCGTTCGCCGCCGCGCCGGGCCTGGGCTTCGGGCCAGGTCCCGTGCAGCGGCGCGCCCTGCGCGGCGCCAGGCGCCACGCCCGGCAGGAATTCATCGAACACCTCCGCGACCACGGCGCCGGCCAGGACGGGCCGACGGGCTTCGGCCCCGGCTTCGGACAGGGTTTCGGACAGGGCTTCGGGCCGGGCTTCGGGTTCGGGCCGGGCGGGCGGCGCGGCGGATGGCGTCGCGGCGGCCCCGGGCGCGGACGTCGCGGGGACGTGCGGGCCGCCATCCTGGCGCTGCTCGCCGAGCGGCCGATGCACGGCTACGAGATGATCCAGCAGATCGCCGAGCGCAGCAACGGGATCTGGAAGCCCAGCCCCGGGTCGGTGTACCCGACGCTGCAACTGCTCGACGACGAAGGCCTGATCGCCGCGAGCGAATCCGACGGCAGCAAGAAGCTTTTCGAGCTGACCGACGAGGGGCGCGCGGCGGCCGGGAAGATCGAGACCCCGCCGTGGGACGAGATCGCCGAGGGCGCCGATCCCGGGCACATGAACTTGCGGGCGGCCATGGGCCAGCTGTTCGGCGCGGTCGCACAGTCCGCGCACACCGCCACCGCCGAGCAGCAGCAGCGCATCGTCGAGATCGTCAACAACGCGCGTCGCGAGATCTACGGCATCCTCGGCGAGGACTGAGACTCCCGCCGAGCCGCGAGCGTGCGCAGATGTACAGCGCTACCGGCGTGTCGGTGTACAGACACGCACGCTCGCGGAAGCCGATCTACGAGACGTCGACCCAGTCCAGGCTGCGCTGCACCGCCTTGCACCAGCCCGCATACGCGGCGGCACGCCGGTCCTCGTCCCAGGTGGGCGTCCACCGCCTGCCCTCCCGCCAGTTGGCCCGCAGGTCGGCCGGGTCGCTCCAGAACCCGGCCGACAGGCCTGCGGCGTAGGCCGCGCCCAGTGCGGTCGTCTCCGCGATCACCGGCCGGACCACGTCCACGCCCAGCACATCGGCCTGGATCTGCATGCACAGCTCGTTGGCGGTGATGCCGCCGTCGACCTTGAGCACCTCCAGGGACACACCGGAATCCGCCTGCATCGCGTCCACGACGTCGCGGCTCTGGTAGCAGATCGCCTCGAGCGTCGCCCGGGCCAGGTGCCCGGCGGTGTTGAACCGGGACAGCCCCACGATCGCGCCGCGGGCATCCGAGCGCCAGTACGGGGCGAACAACCCGGAAAACGCCGGCACGAAATACACCCCGCCGTTGTCGGGGACCTGCCGGGCCAGCAATTCGCTCTGCGCGGCGCCGCCGATGATGCCCAGCTGGTCGCGCAGCCACTGCACGGCCGAGCCGGTCACCGCGATCGAACCCTCCAGCGCGTACACGGGCTTGGCGTCCCCGAACTGGTAGCACACGGTGGTCAGCAGACCGTGACGGGACCGCACGATGCTCTCGCCGGTGTTGAGCAGCAGGAAATTGCCTGTGCCGTAGGTGTTCTTGGCCTCGCCGGCGTTCAAACACACCTGGCCGACCATCGCCGCGTGCTGGTCGCCGAGGACTCCGGTGATCGGCAGCGCGCCGCCGATCGGCCCGTTCCCGGCCGTGACCCCGTAGGGCTGTGACGGCGATGACGGCGCGATCGCCGGCAGCATCGCCCGCGGCACGGAGAAGAACGACAGCAGCTCGTCGTCCCAGTCCAGGGTCTCCAGGTTCATCAGCATGGTCCGGCTGGCGTTGGTCACGTCGGTGACGTGCACGCCGCCCCGCGGTCCGCCGGTCAGATTCCACAGCACCCAGGTGTCGGCGGTGCCGAACAGCGCGTCGCCCTTCTCGGCCGCGGCCCGCACACCGTCGACGTTGTCCAGGATCCACTGCAGCTTTCCGCCCGAGAAATAGGTCGCCGGCGGCAGGCCGGCCTTGCGGCGGATCACCTCGCCGCGGCCGTCGCGGTCGAGCGCCGACGCGATGCGGTCGGTGCGGGTGTCCTGCCAGACGATCGCGTTGTGATACGGCCGCCCCGTGTGCCGGTCCCACACCAGCGTCGTCTCACGCTGATTCGTGATGCCCAGGGCGACAATGTCGTTCGTCGACAGATTGGCGGAGTTGAGCGCCGTCATCAGCACCGAGGCGGTGCGTTCCCAAATCTCGACGGGGTTGTGCTCGACCCATCCGGCGCGGGGCAGGATCTGCTCGTGTTCGAGCTGGTGACAGGCCACGTCGGCGCCGTCATGATCGAAGATCATGCACCGGGTGCTGGTGGTGCCCTGGTCGATGGCGGCGACAAACTCGGGCAACGGCTCTCCTCGATGAGTGAACTGCGACACTATCCTGGCACGTCCATGATGATCCACCCGCTGGTCGGCGGGTAGTCGGCGGTGCCGGTTTGCTCATCGCCCTTGCGCCGACGCCGGTAAACCGGTTGCATCGGCGAGGTGGGCGAAGAGATCAAGCGCACCACGTATAACCGCGCACATCGGCGGGAATACCGGCGCAAACTGCGGATGTGCCTGGACGTCCTCGAGACGATGCTCGCCCAGTCGCACTTCGACTCCGCCCGGCCGCTGACCGGCATGGAGATCGAGTGCAACCTCGTCGACGGCGACTACCAGCCGGCCATGTCGAATCGCTACGTCCTGGAGGCCATCGCGGACCCGGCTTACCAAACCGAATTGGGCGCCTACAACATCGAATTCAACGTGCCGCCGCGGGCGTTGCCCGGGCACCGGGCTCTCGACCTCGAGGCCGACGTGCGGGCCAGCCTCAACGATGCCGAGAACAAGGCCGGCTCCGGCGGGGCCCACATCGTGATGATCGGCATCCTGCCCACGCTGATGCCCGAGCATCTGCGGGACAACTGGATGAGCGAGTCGAGGCGCTACGCGGCGCTCAACGACTCGATCTTCAACGCCCGCGGCGAGGACATCCCGATCAACATCGCCGGGCCGGAACCGCTGCACTACAGCGCCGCCACCATAGCGCCCGAATCCGCTTGCACCAGCATGCAATTGCATCTGCAGCTGGCCCCGGAGGCATTCGCCGCGAATTGGAACGCGGCTCAGGTGCTGGCCGGACCGCAGCTGGCGCTGGGCGCCAACTCGCCCTACTTCTTCGGCCACCAGCTGTGGGCCGAAACCCGCATCGAACTGTTCGCGCAGTCCACCGACACCCGCCCCGACGAGCTCAAGGCCCAGGGCGTTCGGCCGCGGGTGTGGTTCGGCGAACGGTGGATCACCTCCGTTCTCGACCTGTACCGGGAGAACATCCGCTACTTCCCCTCTCTGCTGCCGGAGGTGTCCGCGGAGGATCCCCTCGCCGAACTCGCCGCCGGGCGCGCCCCGCATCTGTCCGAATTGCGTTTGCACAACGGCACGGTGTACCGGTGGAACCGCCCCGTCTACGACGTGGTCGACGGGCGCCCGCACCTGCGGCTGGAGAATCGGGTCTTGCCCGCCGGCCCGACCGTCGTCGACATGCTGGCCAACTCGGCCTTCTACTACGGCACGCTGCGCAGCTTGTCCGAAGCCGACGACCCACTGTGGCGCCATATGGATTTTGCTGCGGCACAAGCGAATTTCTTCGCCGCGGCACGCCACGGCATGGACGCCCGGCTGCACTGGCCGGGCCTGGGCGAGGTGACGACGCAACGCCTGGTGCTCGACACGCTGCTGCCACTGGCCCACGACGGCCTGCGGCGCTGGCGCGTCGACGCCGGGGTGCGCGACCGCTTTCTCGGCGTCATCGAAGGCCGCGCGCGCTCGGGCCGCAACGGGGCGACCTGGCAGGTGTCGACCGTACGGGCCCTGCAGGACGCCGGGAAGAGCAGGCCCGCTGCCCTGGCCGAGATGCTGCGCCGCTACTGCGCGCACATGCACGCCAACGAGCCGGTGCACACCTGGGGACCCGAGTAGGTTGGGCACTATGTCATCCGAGGTCATGGACTGGGACAGTGTCTACCGCGAGGAAGGCGAATTCGAGGGCCCGCCGCCGTGGAACATCGGCGAGCCGCAGCCCGAACTCGCCGCGCTGCTGGCGGCCGGTGCGTTCCGCAGCGAGGTGCTCGACGCCGGCTGCGGATTCGCCGAGCTGTCGCTGACCTTGGCCGCACACGGCTACACGGTGGTCGGCATCGACCTCACACCCACCGCCATCGCAGCGGCCACCAGGGCCGCCGCCGACCGCGGCCTGGACACGGCCAGCTTCGTGCAGGCCGACATCACGTCGTTCACCGGCTATGACGGCCGCTTCTCCACGGTGGTCGATTCGACGCTGTTTCACTCGCTGCCGGTAGAGGGCCGCGACGGCTATCTGCAGGCTGTGCACCGCGCGGCCGCCCCGGGGGCCGGTTATTTCGTGCTGGTGTTCGCCAAGGGTGCCTTCCCCGCCGAGATGGAAGCCAAGCCCAACGAGGTCGACGAGGACGAGTTGCGCGCCGCGGTGAGCAAGTACTGGGACATCGACGAGATCCGGCCCGCCCACATCCACGCCAACATTCCGCCGGCCGCCGATGCGCCGTTCGAGATGCCGACACACGACCGCGACGAGAAGGGCCGGATGAAGTTGCCGGCCTATCTGCTCACGGCGCACAAGGCCGCGGACTGAGCACCGACCGGCTAGGTTGCGCTGCCCTGCAGGAAGAAGCCGGAGAGATCGTGTCCGAAGTTCTCCACGCCCGAAACGATGCTCTGAACGTTGAAGGGCATTGTGCCGATGTTCCCATAACCTGATACGCCGCTGCCCAACGTTGACAGCCCGGAGGACCCTTCGCCGAAGACGTTGTAGCCCGAGCTCGGGATGGCTCCCAGCGGATTGCCGGTGAAGAAGCCCGAGACGCCGGAGCCGTTGTTGAAGAAGCCCGAGCTGTTACCGCCGCCGGTGTTGAAGAAGCCCGACGAGGGGTTGTCCGTGGTGTTGCCGAAGCCGGGCGCCGGCGGGATCTGGAGCTGCGCGATTGTGGTGGCGGGGAGAGTGATGCTCGGGACGTTCACGGCGGGCAGGCTGAAGCCGCCGACGCCGATGGGCGGGAGGGTCAACGGCGGCGTGCTGAACGCGGGCCAACTGACCTGCGGCAGCGTGAAGTCGCCGACCCCGATCGGCGGAATCGTCAACGCAGGAGTACTCACCGCCGGCCAACTGACCTGCGGCAACGTGAAATCGCCCACCCCGATCGGCGGAATCGTCAACGCAGGAGTACTCACCGCCGGCCAACTGACCTGCGGCAACGTGAAATCGCCCACCCCGATCGGCGGAATCGTCAACGCAGGAGTACTCACCGCCGGCCAACTGACCTGCGGCAACGTGAAATCGCCCACCCCGATCGGCGGAATCGTCAACGCAGGAGTACTCACCGCCGGCCAACTGACCTGCGGCAACGTGAAATCGCCCACCCCGATCGGCGGAATCGTCAACGCAGGAGTACTCACCGCCGGCCAACTGACCTGCGGCAACGTGAAATCGCCCACCCCGATCGGCGGAATCGTCAACGCAGGAGTACTCACCGCCGGCCAACTCACCTGCGGCAACGTGAAATCGCCCACCCCGATCGGCGGAACGGTGATGGACGGGATATCGAAGCCGGAAAGACCGATCGACGGGAATATATAGGGGCCGCCGCTGGGATTGCTGATGGTCAACGTGGGCAGGGTCATTGCGCCGATGCTGATGCTCGGGAAGGTGAATGCGCCGATATAACCCTGAGTGCCGAAGCCGATCCGAATCGCCCCGATGCTGAACGATTGGAGGTTGATGTTGTAGTTGGGAAATAAAATATTTCCTGTGGTCAATGTGACCAGGGTTGCGCCGCCCCCCGGGACGGAGATATCCGGGAGCTGGATGACGGGAATGTTGATCTG
Organism: uncultured Actinomycetota bacterium; assembly: GCA_963711445.1. Taxonomy (GTDB): domain Bacteria; phylum Actinomycetota; class Actinomycetes; order Mycobacteriales; family Mycobacteriaceae; genus Mycobacterium. The sequence goes on along the minus strand of CAVQEF010000006.1, from coordinate 73,878 downwards.
CGGGACCGATACCGAAGGCAAGCTCCAGCCGGTCACTGTGATGAGCGGCGTCGAGAATTTCTGTATGGTCACCGCGGGCAGGTTGATGGCGGGCACCGATATGGTGGGGGTGGTTATCTGTGGCAGGCTGAACCCGCCCACACCGATCGAGGGCGTCGACCCCGCCGGAATACTGATCGACGGCAACGCCAACTGCGGCAAACTGAACCCACCCACCCCAATCGGCGGCGTCGACCCCGCCGGAATACTGATCGACGGCAACGCCAACTGCGGCAAACTGAACCCACCCACCCCAATCGGCGGCGTCGACCCCGCCGGAATACTGATCGACGGCAACGCCAACTGCGGCAAACTGAACCCACCCACCCCAATCGGCGGCGTCGACCCCGCCGGAATACTGATCGACGGCAACGCCAACTGCGGCAAACTGAACCCACCCACCCCAATCGGCGGCGTCGACCCCGCCGGAATGCTGATCGACGGAATCGCCAACTGCGGCAGGCTGAATGCGCCCACCCCGATGGGCGGCGTCGACCCCGCCGGAATGCTGATCGACGGAATCGCCAACTGCGGCAGGCTGAATGCGCCCACGACGATGTCCGCGGGCGTCGTCCCCGCCGGAATGTTGATGGACGGTATGGATATTTCGGGCAGCGTGAAAGCGGAGACGGGGATAGCGGGTATGTTCACCGGCGGCAGCGTGATGGCCGGGGTGCCGATTCCGACGTGGATGCCACCCTGCTGATTTCCGGTGAAGAAGAACCCGTTGTTTTCGTTGCCCGTGTTGAACGCGCCGGTGTTGACGTCGCCCCAGTTGAAGAATCCGGTGTTGGTGTTGCCCGTGTTGAAGCTGCCGGTATTCGAGAAGCCGGGGTTGAAGAATCCGGTGTTGAAATCGCCGGCGTTGTTGATACCCGTGTTGACTTGGCCGACATTGAAGATGCCGGTGTTGATGGCGCCCGCGTTGAAGGATCCGGTATTTCCCAAACCCGAGTTGCCGAAACCCGTGTTGAAGCTGCCGGAGTTTCCGATACCGAAGTTTCCGGTACCGGAATTGAAGAAGCCCACATTCCCGCTGCCCGAATTGAACAACCCGAAATTATTGGTCCCCGAGTTCAGGTTGATGCCGATCTGGTTGTTGCCGGTGAGACCGATACCGATGTTGTTGTTGCCCGTATTGCCGAAGCCGAGATTACCGCTACCCGCGTTCGCAAAGCCCCGGTTGAAGCTGCCCGCGTTCGCGAAACCGAAGTTCGAGCTGCCCAGGTTGCCGGAGCCGATGTTCAGGCTGCCGAGGTTTCCGGAACCGACGTTGGAGCTGCCGAAGTTTCCGTTGCCGAAGTTGCCGGAGCCGACGTTGCCCATGCCCAGGTTGTTGGCGCCCACATTGGCGAGGCCGATGCCAAAGTTGAACGTTCGCACGGTCGCCGCGGGTACGGCCGCCGCGGAAGCCGACGCGCCTCCGGCTATCCGCGCCGCCAGGCCTTGCAGATTCTGCAGCGACCCGGCAAATGGCGTCAATTGGGAGACCGCAGCGGCGGCCTGGGCGTAATAGTCGAACATGGCGCCCACGTCGGCGGCCCACATCTCCTCGTACTCCGCCTCGGCGGCCGCGATCGCCGGGGTGTTGAAGCCGAACAGGTTCGTCCGCACCAGCGACAGCAAACCGGCGCGATTGGCCGCAACAAGGCCGGGATGGACCGTCGCGGCCCGCACCGCCTCGAAGGCGCTCGCCATGGTGCGAGCTTGAGCCGCCGCCTGCCCCGCCTGAGCGGTCACCGCGTTCAGGTATTTGATGTACGACGCGGCCGTCGCCGTCATTGCCTGCGACGCCGCGCCCTGCCACGCGGCGTCCACCAGCCCGGAAGTAACCGAGTCGAAAAGTGCTGCGGACGAAGCCAATTCACCGGCCACCCCATCCCAGGCCGCCGCCGCCTCGAGCATCGGGACCGATCCGGCACCGGAGAAAATACGGAGCGAGTTGATCTCCGGCGGCAACACTGAGAAGTTCATCGCGCGACCCTTTCTGACCACGTCGTCGTCGACTGCCGGTCGCTTCGGGTGCTGGAAGGTGACCCGGAGACTCCCATCGAGCACAAGTTACCGCACATGCGTCTAATAAACGAAGGGGTTCTGGTAACTAATGTCGGTTTTCGGGCAAATTTGCCTGGAAGCCGTTTGCGGCGCCGCAGGCACTGCCGCGCCGGCACGCTGTCGAAGCTAGGCGCCGGTCGCCGCCGTGGCCGCGATCAGCGCCTCGGCGAAGGTCTCCAGGTCCTCGGCCGTGGTGTCCACGTGCGGCGAGATCCGCAGCCGCGGACCGGAGAGCTCCAGCGGCGCCCGCTCCACTGAAACGTAGGTGGTCAGGATCCGCCGCTCGGCCAGCAGCCAGTCCCGCACCGCCTGCGGGTCGGCGCCGTCGACCGGGGCCAGCGTGGTGATCGCGGACGGCTCGTCGACCGCTTCGACCACGACCCAGCCCGGCACGTCGGCCAGCACGGTCCTGGCCACACCGCCCACCTCGGCCAGGCCGGCGCGCACGGCATCAGGCCCGTAGCCCAGATGCTCCCCGAGCGCGCACGAGAACCCGACGCGCGCAGCGATATTGGCTTCACTGAATTCGAGCTGCTGGGCCACGCTCAACGCTGATGCCCACTCCGGAGGCGCCAGCCGCGGCCGCAGCCGCTCCATCAGGCCGGGACGCACGGCCAGGAAGCCCACCCCGCGCGGCCCGGCGATCCACTTGCGCGACGACGCGTACGTCACGTCGGCGCCCACCGCGCAGTCGACCTGGCCCAGCGCCTGGGCGGCGTCCACGACCAGCGGCAGACTCAGCTGGCGGCACAGCCGGGCGACCATCGAAAGCGGTTGCACCACACCGCTGTGACTGGCCACCGCGGTCAGGTGAACCAGATCGGGAGGGTCCTCCTCCAGGGCGAACGCGGCGTCGTCGAGCGCCACCCGGCCGTCCTCGAGCGTTGGCAGCAACCGACGGTCGAACCCGTGGGCGGCCATCACCGCCAGGTTGGGCCCGTATTCGCCGGGCAGGCAGGCCACCACACGCTGGTCCGACGGCCAGCTCCCGAGCAACAGGTCCAGCGCGTTCAGCGACCCGGTGGTGTAGACGACTTCGGCGTCGGGCATGCCGGCCAGCGCGGCGAACACCGCGCGCCCGGCGTCGAGCACCGGTGCGGCCGCCTCGGCCGCGACATACCCGCCGACCTCGGCCTCGTGGCGCGCGTGCCGGGCGGCGGCGTCGATCACCGCGAAACTCTGGCGCGAGCAGGCCGCGCTGTCCAGGTGCAGCCCCGCCACCGGCGGGCGCGCCGCTCGCCATCGATCGGCGAGCGACCCGCTCACTTGACGGCCAAAGACAACCCGAAATCGCCCGCGCTATCGGTCCACCACCGGATGCGCCGCAGCCCGGCGGCGGCCAGTTCGGCGGTCACCCCGTCGGGCCGGAACTTGCACGACACCTCGGTGAGCATCTCCTCGCCGGCCGCGAAGTCGACGGCCAACTGCAGCGCGCCCACGTGCACCCGCTGGCCGCACTCGGCCCGCAGCCACATCTCGATGCGCTCCTCTCCGGCATTCCAGCGGGCCACGTGCGCAAAGGCGTCGACGTCGAAATCGGCGTCGAGTTCGCGATTGACCACCGCCAGCACGTTGCGGTTGAACGCCGCCGTCACCCCGGCCGAGTCGTCGTAGGCGCGCACCAGCCGGCCGATGTCCTTGACCAGATCGGTGCCCAGCAGCAGGCTGTCCCCCGGCCGCATCACCGCCGACAGGCTGGCGAGGAACTGCGCGCGCGGCTCGGGCGTCAGGTTGCCGATCGTCGAGCCCAGAAATGCAAACAGGCGCCGCCCGCCGTGCGGGATCTCGGTCAGGTGCTCCTCGAAATCGCCGCACACGGCCCGGATCTCGACGCCTTCGTACTCGTGCTGGATGGCCGTCGCGGCCGTCGAAAGCATGCTGGCGTCGACGTCGAACGGGACGAACCTGCGCAGCGATCCGCGGCGGTGCAGCGCGCTCAGCAGCGCGCGGGTCTTCTCCGAGGTGCCGCTGCCCAACTCGACCAGGGTGTCGGCCTCGCTGGCCGACGCGACCTCGGCCGACCGGTCGCGCAGGATCTCCGCCTCGGCGCGCGTCGGGTAGTACTCGGGCAGCCGGGTGATCTCGTCGAACAGCTCGCTGCCCAGGGAGTCATAGAACCACTTGGGCGGCAACGTTTTCGGCTCCCGCTGCAGGCCGTCGAGCACGTCGCGGCGCAACGCGTGATACGCCGAGTCGGCGGCCAGGTGGTTGGACAACGTCAGCGTCATCGCGATCCTTTCGAGTTCAGCGCGGTGAACCTCACACGCTCGGGGGTGACTTCGACGAGGTGGTGGTCCGGCACGTCCTCCCACGCCCCGTCGTCGTCGTAGGGTTCGCTGGCCAGCACCACGCCGTCGTCGCGGCACAGGATGGACAGCGTGTCGTGCCAGGTGGTCGCCAGCAGCCGGGACCCGTCGGCGGCCAGCACGTTGAGCCGGGCGGCGGGGTCGGCCGCGCCGACCTCGGCGATGGTCTCACCCAGGGCGTCGAGCCCACGCTCGAAAATGACTGCCGCCAAAAGCGCACTGTCGCAAGTTGATTCGGCCTTCGACGAAGGAGGTAGCACCCCCCGGTCGACGACGCCGTTGTGCGACAACAACCACCGGCCGTCGGTGAACGGCGCGGTGGCGCTGGCCTCGATGGGCATGCCGACCGTCGCCGAGCGCACCGCGGCGACCACGCAGTGGCTGCGCAGGGCCGGCGCGACCGAGTCGAACGACACGTCCCCCCACAGCGGCGCCGGGCTGCGCCAGCGCCGGGGCGCCCCACCGTCGGGCACGGCGTCGAAAAAGCCGACGCCCCAACCGTCGGCGTTCATCAGGCCGTTCTTCTGCCGGCGGGGGGCATAGGACTGCACCCGCAGGCCATAGGGCGGCTCCAGCATCAGCGAGGAGACCGTGACGCCGGCCCCCAGCCAGCCGAGGTGACGGCACATCAGGCGGGGTCTCCGCCGCACTCGGGGACGTCCCAGGCCAGCCGGACACCGGAGAAGATCTGCCGGCGGTAGGGGTGGTCCCAGTTGCGGAAGCTGGGCCGCAGGATGCCCGGCTCCACGGCCCAGGACCCGCCGCGCAGCACGTGATAGTCGCCGCCGAAGAAGGGCTGCGAATACCGCTCGTAGATCATCGGGGTGAACCCCGGCCAACCGCGCAGCGGCGAGGACGTCCACTCCCAGACGTCGCCGAGCAGCTGCTCCACCCCGTAGGCCGACGCCCCGCCCGGGTAGGCGCCGACGGGCGCCGGGCGCAGCGCCGTCCCGCCCAGGTTGGCCACCGCGTCCGACGGCGGCTCGGACCCCCACGGGTAGCGGCGCCGCGCGCCGGTCGCCGGGTCCCACGCGCAGGCCTTCTCCCACTCCATCTCGGTGGGCAGCCGAGCGCCGGCCCAGGCCGCATACGCCTCGGCCTCGAAGTAGGTGACGTGCTGCACCGGCTCGTCGGCGGGAATGGCCTCGACGTGGCCGAACCGGGTGCGCGTCGTCGCGTCGGAGCTCCAGAACTGCGGCGCGGTCAGGCCGGCGCTCACGCGATGCTCCCAGCCGCGCCGCGACCACCAGCGCGGGTCGCGGTACCCGCCATCGCCGAGGAACTGCTGCCACTCGCCGTTGGTGACGGGCACCCGGCCGATACGGAACGCCGGCAGGTCGACGACGTGGGCGGGCCGTTCGTTGTCCAGCGAATAGGGCTCGGTCGCGGCGTCGACGCCCAGCACGAACGGGCCGGCGGGCACCAGCACCGACGTGCCGGCCAGCCCGGGCCGTCCGGTCGGCACCGTGGCGGTGTCGGGCAGCAGCGGCGCGCCGCTGCGCAGGTTCAGCGCCTGCAGCATGGTCTCGCCGTGCTGGTTCTCGTGGCTGACCACCAGCCCATACACGAAGCCCCGCTCCGCGGAGAAGTCGTCGGTGAGCCCGTCCAACGCGTCCAGCGCCGCCGAGCGCACCGTCTGGCAGTACGAGCGCGCCTGGGCCGGGGACAGCAGCGGCAGCTCGACGCGGCTGGCGCGGGAATGCACGAACGCGTCGTAGAGGCCTTCGACGGCCGGCGGCAGCATCCCGGGCCGCGCCGGGTCGCCGCCGCGCAGCAGCCACAGCTCCTCCTGCTGGCCGATATGCGCCAGGTCCCACACCAGCGGGCTCATCAGCGGGTCGTACTGGCGGCACAGTTCGTCGTCGTCGAAGTCGACCAGTCGCAGGGTCCGCGCCCGCGCCCGCGCCAGATCGTCGGCGATGCTCTCCAAGGAGGTCACAGGCCCCCTTGGGCCAACCGCGCGACGGCGGGCGCGGCGCCGTGCTCGATCACCTGGTCGCAGAAATCCTCGGCGGGACAGCGGCCCTGCTCGACGGCGCACACCAGCCGCTGCATGGGCTCGGCCAGCTCCGCCGGCGCCTTCTCGGCGGCCAGCGTGACGCATTGATTGGCCGCCGTGTAAAGCCGGCGATCGCGCAGGCCGACCCGCGCCGCGAGGTCCCACGCGGTGGCCACCGGTTCGACGGCCTCGGCGGCGACGTCGGCGGTGGCCGGATCGTCGAGCAGGGCCACCAGCGTGTAGACCACCGCGGGCCAGAACTCGTCCGGCACGCTGTCCAGGTAGCGGATCTCCAGCCACTGGCGCGGACGCACCGGCGGGAACAGGGTGGTCAGGTGGTAGTCGAGGTCGGCGATCGTCGGGCGGCGATCGCCCAGCAGGACCAGGCCGTCCACCCAGTCGGTGAACGGCACGTAGTGCGTGACCGCCAGCGCCTCTGGGTCGTTGACCAGCATCACCGGCGCGTTGAGGGCATAGTGCGCCCAGTCGGTGCCGGGGTCCTCGCCGCTGGCGCCCAGGACCGGCCCGCAGCGCGCCGAGTCCATCCGGCCCCAGACCCGCTGCCGGGTGGACGACCAGCCGGAGAGTTCGCCGCCCAGCATCGGCGAGTTGGCGGCGATCGCGATCATCGTCGGCCCCAGCGCGTGCGCCAGCCGCACCCGCTGTGCCCATCCGTCCTGCGGCCCCGCGTCCAGGTTGACCTGCACCGAGGCGGTCGACGTCATCATCGCCGCGCCGACATCGCGGAAGCCGTCGGCGGCGAAGAACTGTTCCATCGCGCGGTAGCGCGCGCCGGGGTTGATGCGCTTGGGGGGCCGCAGCGGGTCCGCGCCCAGGTAGACGAGCCCCAGCCCGGCGTCGGCGAAGGCCGCCCGCAGCACCGCCTGGTCGCGGTGCATCGCGCTGATGGCGGGGACGACGCCGTCGGCCGGCGGCCCGGACAGTTCCACGGCACCGCCGGGTTCGACGGTGACCGCGCTGTCACCCGGCAGGGCCGGCAGAAACTCCAGCACCTCGAGGATCTCGTCCCAACCCGGCCGGCGGTACGGATCGGTCGGGTCGTGGCAGTGCGCTTCCACCTCGAGGCCCACCCGGCCCAGCGAGCCGTCGGCCAGGCAACTGTCCGCGATGTACCGCGCGGCGGCCGACGAGTCGGCCATCTCGGCTTCGGCAGGACGGGTGGCAACTAGCTGCGAGGCCGCGCCGGTGGTGCCGGCGAACGTCATGTCACGATCCCTCCGGGCCCCTGCGGACCGTTTCTGTGCGCAGCTGTCGGAACGGTAACCACCACCATTTCATCCCTGCGGCCGCACGACATATTCCCGTCCCCGCGCCGTTTCGCTGCGTGGACTACACGAGTACCCAACTTTTCGCATTTATTGACCCAGCGCGTTCTGCATGGCCCCGGCCAGCACGTCGACGGCGGGACCCGCGTTGCCGGGCTGGCAGACCTTCGCCTGCAGCACCACGTTTTCGCGCAGCCTGGTTTGATCGAAACACCGGCGGTCGGTGCCCGCTTCCTGCTTGGTCCAGGCCGCGTCGGTGCCGGTCGCCGGGCCGCCGGCGAACGACCAGACCTGCGTGGAGCCGTCGTCGAGGTGCAGCGCCGTGGTCTGCCCCGAGCAGCCCGCCGTCCGGTCCACCACGCGGTGAAAAGCGCGGTTCGCGGCGTCGGCGGTGGCGAACACCCCGACCGCCTGCTTGGCGTAGTGGGTGCCGTCGGTGGCCGACGTCTGGGTGGTCGCCCCGTTGAACGACGCCAGGTCGGGATCGTCGTAGACCTCGGGCAGCCCGATGTCGGCCCAGTTGTTGCACGCCGGCAGGTCCACCCAGAAGCCCTGGAAGGGCTCGGTGAACACCGACTCCCACCCCATCGGCGCGCCCACGATGTTGCCGACCGACCCCTTGCCCAGCACGGCGTAGGACACCACCCCGGGCTCCGACGGATGGGCGGCCGCGACGGGGGCGGCGGCCGATCCGCCGACCGCCAGACCGACTGCGCCGATTGCCAGCGCCGTCGCGGGGCCCCGCATGGTCATGCAGTCGATCATGCCAGGCGCGCCGGCCGGTGACTCGTGGCCCGACGCCGGCGTTCAGCCCTGGTTCGCCCGGACCCCCTCCTCGACCAACTTGGCGAGGTCGGGGTCGACGTTGCTCCAGTACTCGAACACCCGCGACAGCACCGGCTCTTTGACACCCTTGCAGACGTGGCCGATGATGTTGTGCGCCAAGCGTTCCCGGGCCGCGTCGTCGAGCACCTCGCGGACCATGGTGCCGGCCTGGCCCCAGTCGTCGTCCTCGGGGTGCAGGGTGTAGGCGGCGCGGACCATGTCGCCGTCGGCGTGCCAGCGCACCTCGGCGGCCCGCGCCGGGTCGGCCTGCGGCCCCCCGTACGAGTTCGGCGCATACACCGGGTCGGAGGCGTTCTTGATCCGCATCGCCCCGTCCTTGGAGTAGCTGTGCACCTCGACGTGCGGTTCGTTGACCGGGATCTGCCGATAGTTGGTGCCCAGCCGGGCGCGGTGGGCGTCGGAGTAGGAGAAGCCGCGCGCCTGCAGCATCTTGTCCGGGCTCAGGCCGGTGCCGGGCACGGTGTTGTTCGGCTCGAAGGCGGCCTGCTCGATCTCGGTGTGGTAGTCGGTGGCGTTGCGGTTGAGCGTCATCGTGCCGACGTCGATCAGCGGGTAGTCGCTGTGCGGCCACACCTTGGTCAGGTCGAACGGGTTGAACCGGTAGTTGCGGGCCTCCTCGTACGGCATGATCTGCATCTTCAACGTCCAGCTCGGGTGGTCGCCGCGCTCGATCGCGTCGTACAAATCACGGGTGTGGTAGTCACCGTCCGCACCGGCCAGTTGGTCGGCGTCCTCCTGAGTCAGGAACTCGATGCCCTGGTCGGAGATGAAGTGGTACTTCACCCAGAAGATCTCGCCGGCGGCGTTGATCCAGCTGTAGGTGTGGCTGCTGTAGCCGTTCATGTTGCGCCAGGTCTTGGGGATCCCCCGGTCGCCCATCAGCCAGGTCACCTGGTGCGCGGACTCCGGAGACAGGGTCCAGAAGTCCCACTGCATGTTGTGGTCCCGCAGGTTGGTGGCCTGCATGCGCTTCTGGGACCGGATGAAATGCTGGAACTTCAGCGGATCGCGCATGAAGAAGACCGGCGTGTTGTTGCCGACCATGTCGAAGTTGCCCTCGCTGGTGTAGAACTTCAGCGCGAAACCCCGCGGGTCGCGCCAGGTGTCCGGGCTGCCGCGCTCGCCGGCGACGGTGGAGAACCGGGCCAGCATCTCGGTCCTGGTGCCCGGCTGGAACACCGCCGCCCGGGTGTACTTGCTGACATCGTTGGTCACCTCGAAATGGCCGAAGGCGCCACCGCCCTTGGCGTGCGGCTGGCGTTCCGGGATTCGTTCCCGGTTGAACATCGCCATCTGCTCGATCAGGTAGTGGTCCTGCAGCAGGATCGGTCCGTCGGGCCCGATGGTCAACGACTGCTCGTCGCTGGGTGCGGGAATCCCGGCATCCGTGGTGGTGTGGCGCTCCGCCATTCGACCATCTCCTCTGTTGGCGTTCCTCGACGAATTACGGGCTTACGGCGCAAACGGTTACCCGAAGACCGCATATTCCAATCAGCGCCGGATGGGTACCGGCGGGCGCGCTACGGCCGTGGCGCCGGGGTGCTGGGCGAGGGGCTGGGCGCGGGCGTGGTCGACGACCGACCGGGGCCACCGCCCGGACCGAACTGACCGCCACCCGGGCCACCGGGGCCGCCCGGCCCTGCGGGGCCTAAGGGGACGAGCATTCCCGGTCCGGCGGGTCCGTCGAACGGCCACGGGCCGGCACCGCCGGGTCCGAACTGGCCCGGCACTGGGCCCAGGCCCGGGCCGCCGGGGCCGAACATCCTGGCGGGGTGATGGCGGTGGTGGCAGTGTCCGTACCCGAACACGAAGGCGCCGGAGAAGAAGACGACCGACAGGATGAACACGACCCCGGCGACGATCACCACCCACGCCGCGGCGGTGTAGAGGCGCGGCGGCTTGGGGGGCTGCGGCGCCGGCGGCCGGCCCGGGGGTGGCGGCGGGGCCGGGGGGACGGACGTCGGCTGCGCGGAGGGTTCCGGGGTTTCGGTCATGCCTTGCATACTGCCCGCGTCGCAACCGGCGTAACAGGCGCAGGCACCAAAATCACAGGCGCGGGCGCCAACATCGCGGAGAGGCCCGGCGCCCGGAGGGGCCCGGCGCGCGGAGGGGCCCGGCGCTCGCGGCGAGCGCCGGGCCACGGTTGAGTGTTACGGCGAGGGGGTCAACGACGGGGAGACCGAGGACGGCACCTGGCTGGGGCCGCCGCCGGGGTGCGCGGTGGCGGGTGCACCGCCGCCGGGGATCGCGGCGGGCCCGCCGCCGGGGCCGCCCGGCCCGCGCGGATGCATCATCATCGCGTGGTGCTTGTGGTGGCCGTGGTGGTGGAAGCCGCCGTGGTGTCCGGCGTGCCGGCCCAGCACGAAGCCGGTGAAGAAGATGACCGCCACGATGAAGACCACGCCGGCGACGATGGCGACCCACGCCGCGATCTGGAAGACCCGCGGGGTCTTGTGGTGGGGCGCTGCGGGCGCCGGTTCCGTTGCGGCGGGAGCCCGCCCTGTCGGGTTTTCGGATGTTTCACTCATGAGACAAATGATGCCCGGGTGAACGAAGGCCGGGGCTATGCAGTACTTATGTAGCCGCTGTGAGTCGGGTCCCCCGGGGTGATCAGTCGGCGCCGGCCGGGGTGGTCACCGTTGCCCGGGTGCCGCCGCCGGCCGCCGACGTGATCTGCAGCGACCCGCCCATCGCGTCGATGCGCACCGACAGCGACGCGAGCCCGATGTGCCCCTCGGCTACGCAGCGATCGAGGATTGCCGGGTCGAACCCGATCCCGTCGTCGACAACGGTCAGCCTGATGGCGTCGCCCGCCCGGGCGAGGCGGACCTGCACGGTGCTCGCCCGTGCATGCTTGTAGGCGTTGGCGAGCAATTCGCGGGCCGCCCGGTACAACAGGGACTGCGATCGTGGCCGATCGACCTCTTCGAGATCGGCCTCGATGGCGAAGCTCCCGCGGTGCTCGTAGTCGCGGATCAGTTCGCGCAGCGCGGCGGTGAGCCCCACTTCGGTGAGCACCTGGGGGTGCAGAGCGGTGACGGCGCTGCGCAACCGGGTCGCCGTGTCCTGCACCGCCCGGTAGGCGGCGTCCAGCGCCGGATCGGTGTGCCGTTCGCGCACTTCGTCGAGTTCGAGTCGCGCCGCCAGCAGGTCCTGCAGCGGTCCGTCGTGCAGGTGCTCGGCCAGGGCTCGGGCGTTGCGCTCGTCGGCGCGCATCGCCTCCGCGACCAGCGTGCGCCTCATGTCGAGCAATGCCGCCACGCGCGCCGCCGCGCGAGTCAGGAAATAACACAGGGCGGTCATCGCGGCCGCCAGCCACAACAGCAACCCGAAATGGGTGTACACCAGACTCGGCAGCTCGACCGTGTCGTCACGCTTGGAGTACACGACCCACACGCCCAGGTAGCCGACGGCCGTGCAGATGCCCACGGCGGCCGCCAGCGCCGGGCGGTCCTGGAACGCCACGGAAATCGGCAACAGGAAGAACACGGGCAGCAATGCCACGGTGGCCCCGCCCGACACCACGCACAGCGCCACCACGGTCAGCACGTCGATGCCGGTCGACACCCAGCCCGCCCACGGCGGCACCGGGCCGCGCAGCACCACCACCACCCACACCAGCGCGGCGATGCTGTAGGCGCCCAGGATCAGCGCATACGCCAGCGGCAGCCAGTGCTCGACCTCCCACACCGAGACCAGCAGGACGATCAGGCCGATCAGCGGCAGGCGCAGGAACGCCGACAGGCGGACAGGTTCGGCCGCAACGAAGTCGACCAGATGCGACAGCGGGCGGGTCATGTTATTCGAGCAGTCCGCACCGCATCGCCGCCGCCACGGCCGCGGCGCGGTCGCCGACGCCGAGTTTCTCGTACAGGCGTTGCACGTGGGTCTTGACCGTGGACGGCGCCAGATACAGTTCCGCGGCGATGGCGGGAATGTTCTGCCCCTGGGCGATGAAGTTCAGCACCTCACGCTCGCGGGGGCTGAGCACCGGAGCCGGGGATTCGCCGCGGCGGCGGATCTCGCCCGCCAGCCCGGCGGCGAGCGCCGGCGCCACGACGTCCCGGCCCTGGGCACAGTCGAGTACACCCTTGATGATCTCGGTCTTCGTCGATTCCTTCGGCAAAAACCCCGCGGCGCCCTCGGCCAGGGCCTGGAAGACGATCGCCGACTCGTCGTGCGCCGACAACAGCAACACCCGGGTCGGCAGTTCCTCGCGCCGCACCGCGGCCGCGACCTTGGCGCCGTCCATCCCGGGCATGCGGTAGTCCAGCAGCGCGACGTGCGGCACGTGCGTTTTGATCAGGGCCAGGGCAGCGATGCCGTCGCCGGCTTCGGCGACCACGTCGACTTCACCGCTCGACGTCAACGCGCGGACCAGCCCGTCGCGGAACAGCGGGTGGTCCTCGCCCACGACCACACGCACTTTTTCGGCCGCCGCGCCGATCATGCCGGTTAGTGTCGCACAGCGAAAAGCGCCGTTCCCCCGATCGGGGGACGCGTGATTCATCCCTTGCACCGACCGGCCGGCGGACAGACACCGCGGCGCCGCGCGGGAATGATCGTCGTCGGGGTGGGTGAACCGCGACCACGCACAGGAGTATCCGAGATGGGAGAAGACACCACCCACATCGAGACGGCCGGCGAAGCCCGCGCCGCCTGGGTGTCGCAGGCGGCCTGCCTCTCTACCGATCCCGACGCCCTCTTCGTCCGCGGCAAGGCGCAGCGCAGCGCGGCCAACGTCTGCCGGCATTGCCCCGTCGTCGCCGACTGCCTCGCCGAGGCGCTCGACAACCAGATGGAGTTCGGGGTGTGGGGCGGCATGACCGAACGCCAGCGGCGGGCGTTGCTCAAGCAGCATCCCGAGGTGGTCTCCTGGCGCGAGTACATCGTCGCCCGGCGCAAGCACCGCAAAGCCGACCGGACGGCGTAGACCCGGGCTATGGGGTGGCCGATCGGCGCTTACCCCATCCCACCACCGGCCCCGCCACCGAGGTCATGCGGCTCTTCGAAGATCTCGGTGGGTTCGGTGGGCGCAGGGGCGGGAACGGGCGACGTGGAACTGGTGGGTGGCGCCGCCGGGGCCGACGGACCGGTCGCCACCGGGAAGGTCGCCGTACCGGCTGCCGAACTGCCGGCGGCGCTCAGGCAGGTGACCGTGAGCGCCAGCACGGCGGCACCGCCAAGGAGCGCAAACCCCTTCTTGGCTTCAGACGTCATCTGATCCTTTGCTCTCGTCTCGGACGCAATGACATCCCCCCGCGCATCGCGCGCGAACCCTATTGACTTTGTGCCGTTGACCGTACTGCGCGGCGCCCTCGAGCTCATCTTTTACAACCAAGAAAAACGCAGTGGAAACATTTGCACGCGTGGCATTTTCGGCGCCGCCGGCCCGAGCGCTAATCCGGCTTGAGCGGATTGACCGCGAACTGGATCACCCCCGGTAGGCGCGATTTCCCGCGCGCTGACCAGCTGGCTGACGACGGTGCGGAACGCGTCCTATGGGGGCGAAATGGCTTTCGCCGGTCGGGCTACTCGTCGTGAACGACTCCGGTCGCCCCGCAGCCACGGCGGGGTGATCGGCCCCGGCCGCCCTGCTTGCCGCGTGGTCCTGCGTTAACTCGATCCGGTTTGCTTTGGGGCCTTTAGGCCCTACTGGGTGTGGGTGGCCGCGACAAACCATAACGGCTTACAGCACTGTGAGCGTGTAGGGGCCGCCTGATGTCGTATGTGATCGCTTCGCCCGATGTGATGGCCTCGGCCGCTGCGGATTTGAGTCGTATTGGTTCGGCGTTGAGCCAGGCGCGTGCGGCGGCGGTGACCCCGACCACGCAGGTGTTGGCGGCGGCCCAGGATGAGGTCTCGGCGGCTATTGCCGAGGTGTTCGGCGGCTACGCCCGGCAGTATCAGGTGCTCAGCGCGCGGGCGGCGGCGTTGCACGCTGATTTCGTGCAGGCCCTGGGCGGGGCGGGGTCGGCGTATGCGGCTGCTGAGGCGGCCAATGTGGCGCCGTTGGGGTCGTTGGAGCAGGCGGCATCGGCGGCGGTCAACGACCCCATTCTGGCATTGACGGGGCGGCCGTTGTTCGGTGATGGCGCCAACGGGGCGGCGGGCACCGGGCAAAACGGTGGTGCTGGCGGGTGGTTGTGGGGCAACGGCGGCAATGGTGGGTCGGGGACACCGGGGGGCAACGGCGGGTCTGGGGGCTCGGCGGCATTTTGGGGCCGCGGCGGTAACGGCGGAGCCGGGGGGGCCGGGGTGGCCGGCGGTAACGGCGGTAACGGCGGCGCGGGTGGGGCCAATGGGTGGATCGGGGGCGGTTTGGGCCCGTTCGGTGGCGCGTCGGGTGGGGCCGGCGGGGCCGGCGGGGCCGGCGGGGTTGGCATCGGCGGCGGGTCCGGCGGGCTCGGCGGTAACGGCGGGGTCGGTGGCGCTAACCGGCAGTTGTTCTCGTTGTTCGGATCTGGTGGGGCCGGCGGGGCCGGGGGCATCGGCGGGGCCGGCGAGGCCGGCGTCGACGGGTCGGCCGGCGGGATCGGCACTGGCGGGGGGCTGGGCGGGCACGGCGGTGTCGGTGGGGCCGGTGGGGCCAACAGTGCGCTTGTGGGCGGGGCCGCCGGTAGCGGCGGGACCGGCGGGGCCGGCGGTGTGGGCGGGCTGGGCGGGGCCGGCGGCAGCGGGGTGGGCCTGGGTGTGGACGGCGGGGCCGGCGGTGAAGGCGGCATGGGTGGCAACGCCGGGGCTGGTGGGGCCGCCGGCAGCACCGGATTCCTCGGGCAAGCCGGCGTCGCCGGTCATGCCGGTGTGGGCGGTACCGGCGGGGTCGGCGGCAATGGTGGCGCCGGCGATGTCGGCGCCGCGGGCAGCGGACCCGGCGGGGCCGGCGGTACCGGGTTTGCCGGCGGGGCCGGTGGGGCCGGTGGGGCCGGTGGCAACGCGAGTGCCGGGGGCACCAACGGTTCGGGCGGCGTGGGCGGGGCCGGCGGCACCGGCGGCAGTGGCGGGGCCGGGGCCAGCGGCCTGGGCTTGGGTGTGGCCGGTGGCACCGGCGGCCAAGGCGGAGCCGGCGGCAACGCGGGAGCCGGCGGGGCCGTGGGCAGCGGCGGTGTGGGCGGAGCGGCCGGCAACGCCGGCACCGGTGGCCAGGGCGGTACTGGCGGCACCGGTGGTGCCGGGGATACCGGGGTCGCGGCCAGCGCACCCGGCGCGACGGGTCAGGCCGGGTTTGCCGGTGGGTCCGGCGGGATCGGCGGGGCCGGCGGCAACTCCGGTATCGGCGGCACGAACGGCACCGGCGGCCTGGGCGGCAACGGCGGCGCCGGCGGGCTCGGCGGGGCCGGGGCCAGCGGGATCGGCTTCGGTGTGGCCGGCGGGGCCGGCGGCCAGGGCGGGGCCGGCGGCAACGCAGGCGCCGGCGGAGCGGTCGGCGCTGGCGGGGCCGGCGGGACAGCCGGTGGCGCGGGCACCGGCGGGCTGGGCGGCAACGGTGGAACCGGCGGCGCCGGTGATGCCGGTGCGGCGGGCAGCGGACCCGGCGGCACCGGTCAGCAAGGCTTTGCCGGCGGGGCCGGCGGCACCGGCGGAGCGGGCGGCAACGCCGGCGCCGGGGGCACCAACGGCACCGGCGGCCTGGGCGGCGACGGCGGCGCCGGCGGGCTCGGCGGGGCCGGGGCCAGCGGGATCGGCTTCGGTGTGGCCGGCGGGGCCGGCGGCCAGGGCGGGGCCGGCGGTAACGCCGGCGCCGGCGGAGCGGTCGGCGCTGGCGGTGCCGGCGGGACAGCCGGTGGCGCGGGCACCGGCGGTCACGGCGGCAACGGTGGAACCGGCGGCGCCGGTGATGCCGGGGTCGCGGGCAGCGGACCCGGCGGAACCGGTCAGCAAGGCTTTGCCGGCGGGGCCGGCGGCACCGGCGGAGCGGGCGGCAACGCCGGCGCCGGGGGCACCAACGGTTCCGGCGGCCTGGGCGGCGACGGCGGTGCCGGCGGGCTCGGCGGGGCCGGGGCCAGCGGGATCGGCTTCGGTGTCGCCGGCGGCGCCGGCGGGACCGGCGGGGCCGGGGGTAGTGCGGGCGCAGGCGGAGCAATCGGCGCCGGCGGCGCCGGCGGGACGGCCGGCAACGCGGGTGTCGGCGGCCATGGCGGTGAGGGCGGGGCCGGCGCAGCCGGCGATGCCGGCACCGCGGGCAGCGGACCCGGCGGGACCGGTCAGCAGGGCTATGCCGGCGGGGCCGGTGGCGCCGGCGGGGCCGGCGGCGACTCCGGTACCGGGGGCACCAACGGTTCCGGCGGCCTGGGTGGCGACGGCGGCGGCGGCGGTACCGGCGGGACCGGGGCCAGCGGGGTCGGCTTTGGTGTGGCCGGCGGGGCCGGCGGCGAGGGCGGGGCCGGGGGTAGCGCGGGCGCCGGCGGGTTAGCCGGTGCTGGCGGCAGCGGCGGCCTGTCCGGTGATGCCGGGGTCGGCGGTCTCGGCGGCAACGGCGGCACCGGCGGCGCGGGCGATGCCGGCACCGCGGGCACCGGGCCCGGCGGGACCGGTCAACAAGGATTTGCCGGCGGGGCCGGCGGCGCCGGCGGTGCAGGCGGCGACTCCGGCATGGGCGGCACCAACGGGACCGGCGGTAGCGGCGGGGCCGGCGGCGCCGGTGGCAGCGGTGGAGCCGGCGCCAGCGGCGTGGGCTTGGGTGTGGCCGGCGGGACCGGCGGCCAAGGCGGAACGGGCGGCGCCGCCGGCGCCGGCGGCGCCGCCGGCAGCGGGGGAACCGGCGGGACGGCCGGTAACGCGGGCACCGGTGGGCTTGGCGGCAACGGCGGCACCGGCGGCGCCGGTGACAACGGAGCGGCCGGGGCTGCCGGCGGCGGTGTCGGCGATACCGGACTGGCTGGCGGAGCTGGCGGGGCCGGCGGTGCCGGCGGTGACTCCGGGGTCGGCGGCACCAACGGCTCCGGCGGCCTGGGTGGCGACGGCGGCACCGGCGGCAGCGGCGGCGCCGGGGCCAGCGGCGTGGGCTTCGGTGTGGCCGGTGGGACCGGCGGCGAAGGCGGGGCCGGGGGTAGTGCGGGCGCCGGCGGAGCGGTCGGCGCCGGCGGGGCCGGCGGGACGGCCGGCAACGCCGGGGTCGGCGGTCTCGGCGGCAATGGTGGGGCCGGCGGCGCCGGTGATGCCGGGGTCGCGGGCAGCGGACCTGGCGGAACCGGTCAACAAGGCTTTGCCGGCGGTGCCGGCGGCACCGGCGGGGCCGGCGGCGACTCCGGGGTCGGCGGCACCAACGGCTCCGGCGGGCTGGGCGGCACCGGCGGCACCGGCGGCAGTGGTGGGGCCGGCGCCAGCGGCATCGGCTCCGGTGTGACCGGCGGGGCCGGCGGCCAAGGCGGAGCCGGCGGCAACGCAGGCGCCGGCGGAGCGGTCGGAGCCGGCGGCACCGGCGGGACGGCCGGCAACGCCGGGATCGGCGGTCACGGCGGCAACGGCGGCACCGGCGGCGCCGGCGACAACGGCACGGCGGGCACCGGACCCGGCGGTACCGGTCAACAAGGCTTTGCCGGCGGCGCCGGCGGCACCGGCGGGGCCGGCGGCGACTCCGGGGTCGGCGGCACCAACGGCTCCGGCGGGCTGGGCGGCACCGGCGGCACCGGCGGCAGTGGTGGGGCCGGCGCCAGCGGCATCGGCTCCGGTGTGACCGGCGGGGCCGGCGGCCAAGGCGGAGCCGGCGGCAACGCCGGCGCCGGCGGAGCGGTCGGAGCCGGCGGCACCGGCGGGACGGCCGGCAACGCCGGGATCGGCGGTCACGGCGGCAACGGCGGCACCGGCGGCGCCGGCGACAACGGCACGGCGGGCACCGGACCCGGCGGTACCGGTCAACAAGGCTTTGCCGGCGGCGCCGGCGGCACCGGCGGGACCGGCGGCGACTCCGGGGTCGGCGGCACCAACGGCTCCGGCGGGCTGGGCGGCACCGGCGGCGGCGGCGGCAGTGGTGGGGCCGGCGCCAGCGGCATCGGCTCCGGTGTGACCGGCGGGGCCGGCGGCCAAGGCGGGGCGGGCGGCAACGCGGGCGCCGGCGGAACGGCGGGTACCGGCGGCACCGGCGGCCTTGCGGGCACCGCGGGCACCGGCGGCAACGGCGGCAACGGCGGCGCCGGTGGTGCCGGCGATGACGGCGCCGCTGGCAACAACGGCTTCGCCGGCGGCAACGGTGGTGCCGGCGGCAACGGCGGCGACGGCTTCAGCGGCGCCGGCGGCAACGCCGGCAGTGGCGGCGCCGGCGGCAACGGCGGCGCCGGCGGCGCCGACACCGGGACTGGTGGGGCCGTCGCCCCAGCCGGCGGGGCCGGCGGGGCCGGCGGGGCCGCCGGCACGGCTGGCAGCGGCGCCACCTCCGGCAGCGGCGGAAACGGCGGAAACGGCGGAAACGGCGGGGCCGGCAGCACCGGCAACGCCGGCAACCCCGGCCTTGCTGGCGACGCCGGCGGCAACGGCGGCGCCGGCGGCGCCGGCGGCACCGCCACCGGCATCGGCAGTGTCGGCGGCAACGCCGGCAACGGCGGAAACGGCGGTGCCGGCGGAAACGGCGGCACCGACACCGGCACCGGCGGGACCACCGCCCCGGCCGGCGGTGCTGGCGGCAACGGCGGCACCGCCGGCGTCCGGGGCACTGGTGCCACCAACGGTAGCGGCGGTACCAGCGGTAACGGCGGCAACGGCGGAGCCGGCAGCGACGGCAACGCGGGCAACGCCGGCCTGGCCGGTGACACCGGCGGCACCGGCGGTGCCGGCGGCAACGGCGGCGGTGCCGTCGGTCCCGACACCACCGGCGGCAACGCCGGCAACGGCGGCAAAGGTGGCAACGGCGGTGCCGGCGGGACCGACACCGGGACCGGCGGGACCACCGCCCCGGCCGGCGGTGCTGGCGGCGACGGCGGCAACGCCGGCCAGATCGGCGTCGCCATCCACAACGGTGCCGGCGGCACCGGCGGCGCCGGCGGCAACGGCGGTGCTGGCAGCGCCGGCGGCGCGGGCACAGCCGGCCTCGCCGGCGACGCCGGCGGTGCCGGCGGCAACGGCGGCAACGGCGGCAACGGCCTCGACTTCGGCGTCGGCGGCAACGGCGGCAACGGCGGCACCGGCGGCAACGGCGGCAACGGTGGCGCTGACACTGGCACCGGCGGCTCCACCGCCCCGGCCGGTGGAGCTGGCGGCGACGGCGGTAACGCCGGCACGGCCGGCACCGGCGCCACCGCGGGCACCGGCGCCACCGGCGGCAACGGCGGCGACGGCGGCGCCGGCAGCAACGGCAACAACGGCACGTTCGGTGCGGGCGGCTCTGGGGGTAACGGCGACAACGGCGGCGCCGGCGGCGCCGGCGGCAACGGCGGCACCGCCACCGGCACCGCCAGTGTCGGCGGCAACGCCGGCAACGGCGGCACAGGCGGCAACGGCGGCAACGGCGCTGCTGACGCCGGAAGCGGCACCCCACAGGGCGGCAACGGCGGCAACGGCGGCAACGGCGGGACCGTCGGCACCGGAGCCACCGGCGGCAACGGCGGCACGGGTGGCATGGGTGGCAACGGCGGCACCGGTGGCAACGGCAAGCTGGGCGGCGCCTTCGGCACCGGTCCCGGCTCCGGCGGCGGTGCCGGCGGTGCAGGCGGCACCGGCGGTACCGCCGGCGGTGTCGGCGGTGTCAGCGGCAGCGGCGGCACCGGCGGTAACGGCGGCATCGGCGGTGACGGCGCTCCTGACACCGGGTCCGGCGGCAAATCCGGCGGCGTCGGCGGCCTAGGCGGCAACGGTGGCAGCGCCGGCGCGGTCGCCAGCGGTGCCACCGCGGGCAACGGCGGGGCCGGCGGCAACGGCGGCACCGGCGGCAACGGCAGCGACTCCACCGTCAGCTCCGGCACCGCCGGCGGCACCGGCGGCAACGGCGGCACCGGCGGCAAAGGCGGCAACTCCAGCACCGGCGGCATCAACGGCGCCAGCGGCGCCGGCGGCACCGGCGGCAACGGCGGCAACGGCAACACCTGGGCCGGCATCGGCGGCAACGGGGGCAACGGCGGCTACGGTGGCGCAGCCGGCACCGCCGGCACCGGCGGCAGCTTCTCAAGCCCCGTCGGCGGCGCCGGCGGTACCGGTGGCAACGGCGGCAAGGGCGGCAACGGCGGTTCCATGGGCGGCGTCGGCTTCGCCGGCGGCACCGGGGGCGACGGCGGCAGGGGCGGCGCGGCCGGGATCGGCGACCTCACCGAGACCGGTGGCAGCGGTGGCAGCGGCGGGGCCGGCGGCAACGGCGGCGACGGCAGCGCCGGCTTCGCCGGCGGCGCCGGGGGCAACGGCGGCAACGGCGGCGACGCCGCCTTCGTCGGTGGCGCCGGCACAGCGGGTGGCAACGCGGGCAACGGCGGCAACGGCGGCGACGGCGGCAACGGCGGCGCTGACACCGGCCACGGCAGCACCGTCGCCCCGGCGGGCGGCAATGGCGGCAACGGCGGCAACGCCGGGTACGTCAATGCTGTTGGCGGCGCCACCGCGGGTAACGGCGGCACCGGCGGCACCGGCGGCACCGGCGGCAACGGCAGCGCCGGCAACGACGGCTACCCAGAAATAGGTGGCGACGCCGGCGGCGCCGGCGGTAGAGGCGGCAGCGGCGGCTTCGGCCAGTATGTGACCGGCGGCACCGGCGGCAACGCCGGCAACGGCGGCAACGGCGGCAACGGCGGCAACGGCGGCGCCGACGTCCACACCGGCGGGAGCACCGCCCCGTACGGCGGGGCCGGCGGCAACGGCGGCGCCGCCGGCTCGGCTGGCGGCGGCACCATCCACGGCAGCGCCGGCACCGGCGGCAACGGCGGCAACGGCGGCGCGGGCACCGACGGCAACGGCGGCACGTTCGGCGCAGTCGGCAATGGCGGCAACGGTGACAACGGCGGTGCCGGCGGTGCCGGCGGTGCCGGCGGCAGCGGCGACTACTTCAACCCCAACCTCTTTGGCACTGGCGGCAACGCCGGCAGCGGCGGTCACGGGGGCAACGGCGGGAACGGCGCTGCCGACGCCGGCAACGGCACCCCAGTCGGCGGCAACGGCGGCAACGGCGGCAACGCCGGCACCGCCGGCACCGGCGCCACCGACGGGCACGGCGGTGTCGGTGGTAATGGCGGCAACGGCGGCACCGGCGGCGCCGGCAAGCTCGGCGGCACCTTCGGCGCCGGCTCCGGCGGCGGCGGCGGTATCGGCGGCAACGGGGGTGACGCCTCCGGTAGCGGCGGCGTCAGCGGCAGCGGCGGCGCCGGCGGGAACGGCGGCACCGGTGGCGACGGCGGTATTGACACCGGGTCCGGCGGCAAATCCGGCGGCGCCGGCGGGATTGGTGGCACCGGCGGCCACGCCGGCGCGGTCGACAGCTTCGCCACCGCGGGCAACGGCGGCGCCGGCGGCACCGGCGGCACCGGCGGCAACGCCAGCGATGCCACCGTCGGCACCACCTCGGGCAACGGCGGTGCCGGCGGCGCCGGCGGCAACGGCGGTAACTCCGGCACCGGCGGTACCGACGGCGCCAGCGGCGCCGGTGGCAACGGCGGCAACGGCGGCCACGGCCTCAACTCCCCGGGCGGCAACGGCTTTACCGGTGGCAACGGCGGCAACGGCGGCGCCGCGGGTACGGCCGGCACCGGCGGCAGCTTCTTAAGCGCTGTCGGCGGCACCGGCGGCAACGGCGGCACCGGTGGCAACGGCGGCAACGCCGGTGCCACGAGCGGTCTCGGCGGCACCGGCGGCAACGGCGGCACCGGCGGCAACGGCGGCGCCGCCGGCACCGGCGACCTGATCGAGACCGGCGGCAACGGCGGTGCCGGCGGCACCGGCGGCAACGGCGCCGTCGGCGGCGCCGGCTGGGTCGGCGGCGTCGGGGGCAACGGCGGCGTCGGCGGTAACGGCGGCAACGCCGTTACCGCCGGCGGTGTCGGCGGCAACGCCGGCAACGGCGGCAACGGCGGCGTCGGCGGCAACGCTGGCGCCGACACCGGGACCGGCGGGACCACCGCCCCGGCTGGTGGTGCAGGCGGCAACGGCGGGAAGGCCGGGTCGGTCGGCACCGGCACCACCGCGGGCCAGGGCGGCAACGGCGGCAACGGCGGCAACGGCGGGGCTGGCAGCCCCGGCAACGACGCCGTTGGGGTTGCTTGGGGCGACAACGGCGGAGACGGCGGTGCCGGCGGCAACGGCGGCACCGCCACCGGCTCCGGCAGTATCGGCGGCAACGCCGGTAGCGGCGGCAACGGCGGCGCGGGCGGCACGGGCGGTCCCGGCACCTTCAGCGGCACCCCGCAAGGCGGCAACGGGGGCAACGGCGGCCACGCCGGCACGCCCGGCAGCGGCGCCACCACGGGCAGCGGCGGCCACGGTGGCAACGGCGGCCCTGGCGGTACCGGCTCCGTCGGCGCGAGCACCCCGGGCTACTGGGCCAACGATGGCGGGGCCGGCGGTAGCGGCGGCACGGGCGGCACGGCCTACGGCATCGGCGGTATCAGCGGCAGTGGCGGGGCCGGCGGCAACGGCGGCGTCGGCGGCGGCGGCATTCCTGACACCGGGTCCGGCGGCCAGGCCGGCGCCGCCGGCGGCACCGGCGGCAACGGCGGCAACGCTGGCAGCGCCCTCAGCGGCGCTACCTCGGGCAACGGCGGCGACGGCGGCACCGGCGGCATCGGCGGCATCGGCAGCAACGCGATCACGCCCTACACCACGGGCGGGAAAGGCGGTACCGGCGGCGCTGGTGGCAACGGCGGCAACTCGGGCCTCGGCGGCAGAAATGGCGCCAGCGGTGCCGGCGGCGCCGGCGGCAACGGCGGCAACGGCGCCGACTCCACGAGCTTCAATGGCAGCAACGGTGGCGCGGGCGGCAACGGCGGCGCGGCCGGCATGGCCGGCACCGGCGGCAGCTTCTATGGTCCCGTCGGCGGTGTCGGTGGCACCGGTGGTAACGGCGGCAACGGCGGCAATGCCGTGTCCACGACCGCCAACGGCGGCTACGGCGGCGCCGGCGGCAACGGCGGAGCCGGCGGCACCGGCGACCTGGTCGAGTTCGGCGGTACCGGCGGCAACGGCGGCACCGGCGGCACCGGCGGCACTCCCGCCACCGGCACTGGCTACACCGGCGGCGTCGGCGGCACCGGCGGCGGCGGGGGCACGGGCGGCACCAGCACGGGCGGCCTCACCCAGAACATCGCGGGTGCCGGCGGCGTGGGTGGCAGCGGCGGCGTCGGCGGCAGCGGCGCGGCCGGCACCCTCGCCGTCCCACCCGGCAGCGGTGGTTACGGCGGACTGGGCGGCCTGGGCGGCGGGGGCGGCTTCGCTTCCGGCCCCGGGGCCTTCGGCGGCACCGGCGGCGTGGGCGGTACCGGCGGTAGTGGCGGCACCGGCGGCGATGCCGCACTCGGTGGACCCTTCAACGGCGGCGCCGGCGGTTACGGCGGTTACGGAGGCACCGGCGGCACCGGCGGCGACACCGCCGGTGGCACGGGCGGCTACGGCGGCGGCGGCGGCAAGGGCGGCGACGGCGGCACCGGCGGGACCGGCCCGGGCGGCGGCAGCGGCGGCACCGGCGGCACCGGCGGCTTCGGCAACCCCGGCACCGGACCCACCGGCAGCATCGGCGGCACCGGCGGCGGCGGTGGCAACCACGGCACCCCCGGCGCCGGCGGCACCACCTAGGCCTCAACCGCCACTTGGCAGGTGATCAGGGCTTGAACGGGTTGACCGCGAACTGGATCACCCGGTAAGGCGCGGTGGCCCGCGGCTCGGTGTTGTCCCACTGGCTGACGAAGATCCGCAGTTCGTCCAGCGTGGACCCCGGCGAGATGTACCCGCCGTACGGCTGGGCGAGCCGGTTGTCGAACGGCGGCGGCAGGGCTTCCGCGGGTTCGGGCCACTCCTCCTCGTGCTGCACCACCGTCGTCACCGGCGCGGTCCCCAGCGAAGTCGGGTCGTCGGCGACGCGCACCTCCATGTTCAACGTGGTGGCGTTGAAATACGACAGCACGGTCTTGCCGTCGATCTGGCGGATGTCCATCTCGCCGACCTGGTCGGGCCACAGGGGTGTCGGTGGTCTCCCCCAGCCGCCGCCCGGTCCGGCCGCCCAGCCCTGCCACGTGGACCGGTCGATGAACGCCTGCGGGGTGGCCCGATACAGCAGCACCGGGTCGCGGCGGGTGAAGCTGTCGGCCACGATGTACACCCACCCACCGGGCGAATCGGGCGTGGGGATGGGGTCGTAATACCCGCTGATCTGGGTCTGCGAGCCGCCCTGATAGGACGCGGCCCGCTGGGTACCGGCGATGGTCTGCCAGCCCGAACGCTCCGGCACGGCCAACACCAGCCGTGAGTTCACCGGCTCGAGGTCCTTGGCCGTGGTCACCATCAGGTAGTTGTGCCGGTGGATCTGCACCACCCCGGCGGGCAGCTGGGAATCTCCCGGCGGCGTCGGGTCGGCCAGCAGCGGCTTGCCGATCCCGGTCACGCCGGTGTAGCGCACCCCGGCGGGGTCGTCGACCGACGCGGTGTCCACGCGCAGGGCGACCGGGGAGTACCAGCCGCCGAACCCGACGCCCTGGCCGGCGAAGCTGTCGCCGCAGACCTGCAGCAACTCGGTGGGGAACTCGACGAACTCGCACAGGTCGGTGGCGCCGATGCCGTAGTCACCCGTCGGTGTCCCCGTGCCGGCGGTCGGACCGATCCGAATCACCTGACCCGGTGCCAGCGGCGGCAGGATCGGCTGCGGCACCGGCGCGGGCGGATCGGCGTGCGCAGCCCAAAAACATTGCGGCACAAGCAAAGCAATAACCAGAGAGCACCGCGTGAGCCAGGCGGAACTCACCTGCGGACTACAATTCAGCAGCCAGCAGCTCGGCGATCTGGATCGTGTTCAGCGCCGCCCCCTTGCGCAGGTTGTCGCCCGAGACGAACAGCGCCAGGCCGCGCCCGTCGGGCACCCCCGGGTCGCACCGGATCCGCCCGACCAGCGACTCGTCCACACCGGCCGCGGCCAGCGGGGTCGGCACGTCGACCAGCTTCACGCCGGGCGCGCCGTCCAGCAACTCACGCGCCCGCTCCGGCGACAGCGGCCGCGCGAACTCGGCGTTGATCGACAGCGAGTGCCCGGTGAACACCGGAACCCGCACGCAGGTGCCGCTGACGGCCAGGTCGGGGATGCCGAGGATCTTGCGGCTCTCGTGCCGCAGCTTCTGGTCCTCGTCGGTCTCCCCGGAACCGTCGTCGACCAGCGACCCGGCCAGCGGCACCACGTTGAACGCGATCGGCGCGACGTATTTCACCGGCGCCGGGAAATCCAGCGCGCGGCCGTCGTGCACCAGCTGCTCGGCGTCGTCGATGACCGCGCGCGCCTGGGCCGCCAGCTCCTCGACCCCGGCCAGGCCGCTGCCGGACACGGCCTGGTAGCTCGAGACCACCATCCGCACCAGCTGCGCCTCGTCGTGCAGCACCTTGAGCACCGGCATCGCGGCCATCGTGGTGCAGTTCGGGTTGGCGATGATGCCATTCGGGCGCCGGCCGGCATCGCGCGCGAAGTTCACCTCCGAGACCACCAGCGGCACGTCGGGGTCCTTGCGCCACGCCGAGGAGTTGTCGATCACCGTCACCCCGGCCGCGGCGAACCGTGGCGCCTGCACCTTCGACATCGCCGAGCCGGCCGAGAACAACGCGATGTCCAGGCCGCTCGGGTCGGCCGTCTCGGCGTCTTCGACCTCGATCTCCTGCCCGCGGAATTCCAGCTTGCGGCCCTGCGAGCGGGCCGAGGCGAAGAACCGCACGCTGCTCGCCGGGAAGTCGCGCTCGTCGAGCAGCGCGCGCATCACCTGCCCCACCTGACCGGTGGCGCCGACAACTCCGATGGCAACCATCTACCGGCCCGTCCCCGCATACACCGTCGCGCTCTCCTCACCGCCGAGGCCGAACGCCTCGTGCAGGGCGACGACGGCCTTGTCCAGCTCGGTGTCGCGGCACAGCACCGAGATCCGGATCTCCGAGGTGGAGATCAGCTCGATGTTGACGCCCACCTCGGCCAGGGCCTCACAGAAGGTCGCCGTGACACCGGGATGGCTGCGCATGCCCGCCCCGATCAGCGACACCTTGCCGATGTGGTCGTCGTAGAGCAGCTGGGCGAACCCGATCTCGTCGCGGAGCGCGTTCAGCTTGGCCACCGCGGTGGGCCCGCTGTCGCGCGCGCAGGTGAACGTGATGTCGGTCTTGCCGTCCTCGATTTTGGAGACGTTCTGCAACACCATGTCGATGTTCACGTCGGCGTCGGCGACGGCCCGGAACACCTTGGCCGCGTACCCGGGAATGTCGGGGATGCCGACGACGGTCACCTTGGCCTCGCTGCGGTCGTGCGCGACTCCGGTCAGGATGGGGTCTTCCATGGGTGTGTCCTTGATCGATCCGACAACGACGGTGCCCAGCTTCTCCGAATACGAGGATCGGACGTGCACCGGAAGGTTGTAGCGGCGCGCGTACTCCACGCAGCGCAGCATCAGCACCTTGGCTCCGCAGGCCGCCATCTCGAGCATCTCCTCGAAGGTCACCGCGTCGAGCTTGCGGGCGTCGCGCACGATCCTGGGGTCCGCGCTGAAGATGCCGTCCACGTCGGTGTAGATCTCGCAGACGTCGGCGTGCAGCGCCGCGGCCAGTGCGACGGCGGTGGTGTCCGAGCCGCCGCGCCCCAGCGTGGTGACGTCCCGGGTGTCCTGACTGACGCCCTGAAACCCGGCGACCAACACGATGCGCCCCTCGTCGAGCGCGGACTGCACCCGGCTCGGCGTGACGTCGATGATCTTCGCGTTGCCGTGGACGCTGGTGGTGATCACCCCGGCCTGCGATCCGGTGAACGAGCGGGCGTGCGCGCCCAGGGATTCGATCGCCATGGCCACCAGCGCATTGGAGATGCGCTCCCCGGCGGTGAGCAGCATGTCCAATTCCCGCGGGGGCGGGACGGGGCACACCTGCTGGGCCAGGTCCAGCAGGTCGTCGGTGGTGTCGCCCATCGCCGAGACCACCACGACGACGTCGTTGCCCTGCTTCTTGGTTTCGACGATGCGCTCGGCGACCCGGCGGATCCGGTCGGCGTCGGCCACCGACGATCCGCCGTACTTCTGCACGACGAGTGCCACTGCTTTTTGCCTGCCCTTCCGGCCTGCGAATTCCCCGCTCGGTATTAAGTCCACAACAGGATACGTGCCGGCGCATCCCGATTTTTCGCGCGGTTTTGGTGCGCGGGGTGGGCGCGGTAGAGTGGCGGGCGTGCAGCGGGTGCTCCTCCTCGGACGCCGCGACGGGGTCTGATCCAGACCGGCCTCCCGTCGCGGGGCGTTGGCGATGCGCCGGTCTAGGTTTCCTTCTGATACCCCCGGAGCAATTACCGTGACCAAATTCCAGCCGTCGAGGCCCGACGCCTATACCTCGTCTCGCACCATCCACACGCCCGCCGGCCCGTCCGCGCCCGGCCAGGCCTCGTGGAATCCGCAGCGCGGTTCGGCCATGCCCGTGCACCGCTACCGACCCTTCGCCGAAGAGGTCGAGCCCATCCGCCTGGCCGACCGCTCCTGGCCCGATCGCGTCACCGACCGCGCTCCCCTGTGGTGCGCGGTCGACCTGCGCGACGGCAACCAGGCGTTGATCGACCCGATGAGCCCGGCCCGCAAGCGCCGCATGTTCGAGTTGCTGGTGAGCATGGGCTACAAGGAGATCGAGGTCGGCTTCCCCTCGGCCAGCCAGACCGACTTCGACTTCGTCCGCGAGATCATCGCCGAGGGCGCCATCCCCGACGACGTCACCATCCAGGTGCTGACGCAGTGCCGGCCGGAGCTGATCGAGCGCACCTTCCTCGCCTGCGAGGGCGCCTCGCAGGCCATCGTGCACTTCTACAACTCCACGTCGATCCTGCAGCGCCGCGTCGTCTTCCGCGCCGACCGCGCGGCCGTGCAGGCCATCGCGACCGACGGAGCCCGCAAGTGCGTCGAGGAGGCGGCCAAACACCCCGGCACGCGGTGGCGCTTCGAGTACTCGCCGGAGTCCTACACCGGCACCGAGCTGGAGTACGCCCGCGACGTCTGCGACGCCGTCGGCGAGATCATCGGGCCGACGCCGGACAACCCGATCATCTTCAACCTGCCCGCCACCGTGGAGATGGCCACCCCCAACGTCTACGCCGACTCGATCGAGTGGATGAGCCGCAACCTGGCTCGTCGGGACTCCGTCATCCTGAGCCTGCACCCGCACAACGACCGCGGCACCGCCGTCGCCGCGGCCGAATTGGGCTATCAGGCCGGCGCCGACCGGATCGAGGGCTGCCTGTTCGGCAACGGCGAGCGCACCGGCAACGTGTGCCTGGTGACCCTGGGGCTCAACCTGTTCTCCCGCGGCGTGGACCCGCAGATCGACTTCTCCAACATCGACGAGGTCCGCCGCACCGTGGAGTACTGCAACCAGCTGCCAGTACCCGAACGCCACCCCTACGGCGGCGACCTGGTCTACACCGCGTTCTCCGGCAGCCACCAGGACGCCATCAACAAGGGCCTGGACCAGATGAAGATCGACGCCGACGCCGCCGACTCCGACGTCGAGGACATCCTCTGGCAGGTTCCCTACCTGCCGATCGACCCCAAGGACGTCGGGCGCACCTACGAGGCGGTGATCCGGGTCAACTCGCAGTCCGGCAAGGGCGGCGTGGCCTACATCATGAAGACCGACCACGGCCTGGCGCTGCCGCGGCGGCTGCAGATCGAGTTCTCCCAAGTCATCCAGAAGATCACCGATGGCGAGGGTGGCGAGGTCTCCCCGAAGGCCATGTGGGAGGCGTTCTCCGAGGAGTACCTGGCACCGAAGCGGCCGTTGGAGCGGATCAAGCAGCACGTCAACGCCGCCGACGACGACGGTGGGGTCACCAACGTGACCGCTACCGTCAAGATCGACGGGGTGGAGACCGAGATCAGCGGCGTGGGCAACGGCCCGCTGGCCGCGTTCGTCGACGCGCTGGGGCACGTCGGGTTCGAGGTCGCGGTCCTGGACTACTCCGAGCACGCAATGAGCTCGGGCGGCGACGCGCAGGCGGCGGCGTACGTCGAGGCCTCCGTGACGATCGCGAGCGCGGCGGAGCCGGGCGAAGCGGGTCGGCGCGCATCAGAACCCGTGACGATCGCGAGCGCGGCGGAGCCGGGCGAAGCGGGTCGGCGCGCATCAGAACCCGTGGGGGGCCGCACGGTGTGGGGCGTGGGCATCGCGCCGTCGATCACCACCGCGTCGCTGCGCGCGATCGTGTCGGCGGTCAACCGGGCGTCGCGGTAGGCCGCGGTCACCGTGTGGCACACCTCGTGGGAGCTGCTGGACGCCGGCACGAGCACCACCGACGAATTCGACACGCTGAAGAGCAAGGCGCTGGGCTGAGACCCCTCAGAACAGGGCGAGCTGCTGCTCGACCGCCTTGGCGTCGGTGAACTCCTCCATGCCGGTGCCGCCGACGACGGCGCCGACGCAGTCCATGAACTGCGCGTCCGTCACCACCGGCACGCCCAACTGCCTGGCCAGATAGCCCTTGCCCTGCTCGGGGGCGGCGGCGTTGCAGACCACCAGCGACGTCTCCCCGTCGACGGTGTCGCTGTAGGCCAGCCCGGCGTGCAGGATCCGCTCGACGAGTTCCTCGTGGGTGCGCCCGACCTCGGCGGCCAGCGCAACCCGCATGCCCTGCACGAGCGGCCTGCCGCGCACGAACAGCCCGGGGTTGAGATAGGGGCACGGCATCCGCGAGGCGAGCGCCTTCAACGGGCGCAGCTCGTCGTGGGTGACGCGGCCGTTGGGCCACCGGCGCCGGCTCACCGGATGCACCGGCAGCCACACATCGCGGTCGCGGGCCCGCTCCAGTGCCGGGGCGAGCACCCCGGTCAACACCATCGCGTCGTCGAAGGCGTCGTGCGGCCGTTCCTGGGTCACCCCCCAGTACCCCGCGAGGGTCTTCCAGCCGCAGGTTGTCGATGCCCAGGTCCAGCCGCCGGGCCAGCTCGACGGTGCACATGACGGTGTCGACGGGAAGTTCGGCGTCGGCGAGCTCGGCCTCCGCGGCCAGGAACGCGTAGTCGAACGCGACGTTGTGCGCCACCAGCGTGCGGCCGCGCAGCACCTCGACCACGTCACCGGCGATGTCGGCGAACTGCGGCTGGTCTTCGAGCATGGCGGCGGTCAGACCGTGCACGTGCGTGGGCCCCGGGTCGACGCCGGGATTGAGCAGGCTGACGACGGATTGCTCGACCCGGCCCTCGGCGTCCAGGCCGAGCACCGCGATGCTGATGATCCGCGCCTGACCCGGTCGAAAGCCCGAGGTCTCGACATCGATGACGGCCCAGCCCGCATCCGGCTCGCCGGCCGGACGACCCCAGGACACCCGGTTCATGATTTGAGGATGGCACGTCGGACCGACATCGCCCGGTCGCTCTCGCATCGTGTCGGCACTTAACGTCGTCGGCCCTTAAACTCACCGGCGTGCTTACCACCCGTGCCCGCCTGGCCCTCGCCGCGGGAGCCGGCGCGCGGTGGGCGTCGCGGGTGACCGGACGCGGGGCCGGGGCGATGATCGGTGGTCTGATCGCGATGACCCTGGACCGCTCGGTGCTGCGTCAGCTCGGGGCGGATCGGCGCACCGTCGTCGTCACCGGAACCAATGGCAAGTCGACCACCACGCGGATGACCGCGGCGGCACTGGCCACCTTGGGTCCCGTGGCCACCAACGCCGAGGGCGCCAACATGGACGCCGGGCTGGTGGCCGCGCTGGCCGCCAACCGCCACGCGCCGCTGGCGGCCCTGGAGGTGGACGAGATGCACGTGCCGCACGTCTTGGATGCGGTGCGGGCCGCGGTCGTCGTCTTCCTCAACCTGTCCCGGGACCAACTCGACCGGGTCGGCGAGATCAACGTCATCGAACGCACGCTGCGGGCCGGGCTGGCCCGGCACCCCGAGACGATCGTCGTCGCCAACTGCGACGACGTCCTGATGACCTCGGCCGCCTACGACAGCCCCCACGTGGTGTGGGTCGCCGCGGGCGGCGCGTGGGCGAACGACTCGGTCAGCTGCCCGCGCAGCGGCGAGGTCATCGTCCGCGAGAAGAGCCACTGGTATTCCACCGGCGCCGACTTCAAGCGGCCCACCCCGCAGTGGTGGTGCGACGACGAGACGCTCTACGGGCCCGACGGCCTGGCCCTGCCGATGCGCTTGGCGCTGCCGGGCGCGGTGAATCGCGGCAACGCCGCCCAGGCCGTGGCCGCCGCCGTGACCCTGGGCGCCGACCCCGCGGCAGCCGTCGCGGCCGTCGCGCAGGTCGACGAGGTCGCCGGGCGCTACCGCACCGTTGGCCTCGGTGCGCACGAGGCCCGACTCCTGCTGGCCAAGAATCCGGCCGGCTGGTCCGAGGCGCTGTCGATGGTGGACAAGCACGCGGCCGGGGTGGTGATCGCGGTCAACGGGCAGGTGCCCGACGGGGAGGACCTGTCGTGGCTGTGGGACGTGGGCTTCGAGCATTTCGAGCACACCGCCGTCGTGGCCGCCGGTGAACGCGGCACCGACCTCGCGGTGCGTCTGGGCTATGCGGGCGTCGAGCACACGCTGGTGCACGACACCATGGCCGCCATCGCGTCGTGCCCGCCCGGGCGGGTCGAGGTCGTCGCCAACTACACCGCGTTCCTGCAGCTGCAGCGGGCATTGGCGCGCCATGGCTGAGTCGGCGGTGCGGATCGGACTGGTGCTGCCCGACGTGATGGGCACCTACGGCGACGGCGGCAACGCCCTGGTGCTGCGGCAGCGGTTGCGGCTGCGGGGCATCGCCGCCGAGATCGTGGAGATCACGCTGGCCGACCCGGTGCCCGAGTCGCTGGACCTCTACACGCTGGGCGGCGCCGAGGACTACGCGCAACGGCTGGCGACCCGGCATCTGCTGCGCTATCCGGGGCTGCAGCGCGCGGCGGACCGCGGCACCCCGGTGCTGGCCATCTGCGCGGCCGTACAGGTGCTCGGCCAGTGGTATGAAACGTCGGCCGGTGAACGGGTCGAGGGGGTGGGCATGCTGGACGCGACCACCTCCCCGCAGCAGTCGCGCACCATCGGCGAGTTGGTGAGCAAGCCGCTGCGGCCCGGGCTCACGCAGCCGTTGACGGGCTTTGAGAACCACCGCGGCGGCACCGTGCTGGGCCCGGCCGCGTCCCCGCTGGGGACCGTGGCCAAGGGCGCCGGCAACCGCGCCGGTGACGGTTTTGACGGCGCGGTGCAGGGCAGCGTGGTCGCGACCTACATGCACGGCCCCTGCCTGGCCCGCAACCCGGAGCTGGCCGACCTGCTGCTCGGCCAGGTCGTAGGCGACCTGGCGCCGCTGGAGCTGCCCGAGGTGGAGTTGTTGCGCCGCGAGCGCCTGGCAGCGCGCTGACTACGGCCGCCAGCCCGTGGCCAGCAGCGCGGCGCGCACGCGCTGCACGATGTCGTCCGGCCGGTCCTCGACGATCACCCTGATCACCCTCCAGCCGAGTGCCTCGAGCTTGCGCAGGCGCCACTGATCGCGCACGTACTGGCGGCGGTCGGTGCGATGTTGGTCGCCGTCATACTCGGCGGCCACCTGGTAGCTCTCCCAACCCATGTCGAGCACGCCCACCGGCCGCCAGTTCACCTGCACGGGTATCTGCGTTTCTGGAACCGGAAACCCGGCGTCGATCAATAGCAACCGCAACCAGGTCTCCTTGGGTGACGCCGCACCACCGTCGACGAGCGGCAGCGCCATGCGCAGCCGGCGCACGCCCCGGGCCCCGGGGTACCGCTTGGCCAGCAGCAACACGTCCTCCACCGAAAACGGGGTCGCCCGCATCAGCGCGTCGAGGCGGGCGACGGCCTGCGCGCGCGGCAGGTGGCGCCCGAGGTCGTAGGCGGTTCGCGCCAGCGTGGTGACCGGGAGACCGGCGGCGTGGGTGACCTCATCGGCGCTGACGGTCTCGTCGCGGGCGACGAGCCCGCGCGGCGGCCTGGTGTTGGGCCAGATCAGCTCGATCGGGATGTCGTGGTCGACCCATTGCGCGCCGTGCAGTGCCGATGCGGCAACGCCGGCGATGACCCCCCGGCGACGCGACCACAACCACGCCGCTGCGGTCCGGTCGCGTAGCGACAGATCACGCTGCCTGGGCGCGTAGACACCCGGAAAAACGGGGCGGTACCAGCGGCGCAACTCATGCCGGCTCGCATCCCCGCTACCAATGAACGCCGCCGTCATGGTCCGAATGCTGCCATCGTCGACCGACAAGGCGCCGAGCCTGTAAATCCGCAGACGAACTACGAGTAAGGGCCTGCAAACTTACAGGCTCGGCGCGGGCGGGCGCGGGTGAGCACAGGCTCGGCGCGGGTGAGCGCGGCTCGGCGCGGGCGGGCGCGGGTGAGCGCGGCTCGGCGCAAGGCCGGAGCGTCAGACCATCGCCCGGCGGCCGATCAGCGCGCGGCCCAGCGTGAGCTCATCGGCGAACTCCAAATCGCCGCCCATCGGGAGCCCCGAGGCGATCCGTGTGACGGTCAGCCCGGGGATGTCGCGCAGCATCCGAACCAGGTAGGTGGCTGTCGCCTCCCCCTCGGTGTTGGGGTCGGTGGCGATGATCACCTCGGTGATGTCGACGTCGTCGACGCGTTCACCGATGCGGCTCAGCAGCTCGCGGATGCGCAGCTGGTCGGGGCCCACCCCGGACAGCGGATCCAGCGCACCCCCCAGCACGTGGTAGCGGCCCCGGAACTCGCGGGTGCGTTCGACGGCCTGGATGTCCTTGGGTTCCTCGACGACGCACACCACTGACGCATCGCGACGGCTGTCGGAACAGATTCTGCACCGCTCGTCGTCGGAGACGTTGCCGCACACCGCGCAGAACCGCACGCCGTCGCGGACCTTCGTGAGCACCGCGGTCAGCCGGTCGATGTCCGGCGGCTCGACCGACAACAGGTGAAAGGCGATCCGCTGCGCGCTCTTGGGGCCGATTCCCGGCAGCTTGCCGAGTTCGTCGATCAGATCCTGGACGGGTCCCTCGAACATGCCGGTGCCGGGTCAGAGCTCCGGCATCCGGGTCGGCGGTGCCGGTGGTGCCTGGCCGGGCGGGGTCTGCGGACCGTGCGGGCCGCCCATGCCGCCGGCCAGCGCCCCCAGCCGTTCCTGCGCCATCCTGGTCACCTGCCGGGAGGCATCCCCCATGGCGCCGACGATGAGGTCCTGCAGGGTCTCGACGTCCGAGGGGTCGACGACCTTGGGATCGAGTTTCACGGCCACCACCTCGCCGCTGCCTTTGACGACGACCTCGACAAGTCCTCCGCCGGCTTGACCGCGCACCTCGGCGTTGGCGAGTTGTTGCTGGGCCTCCAGTAGCTTCTGCTGCATCTGCTGCGCCTGGGCGAGCAATGCCGACATATCACCGCCGGGCTGACCACCGGGTTGACCTCCGGGCTGCATGACAATCCCCTCGCATCTCGGTCTCGAATTGGTTTCGCCTGCGGGTGTCGGGCGATTCGAAACCCCCAGCGTAGACCGCGCGCCGTTACCTTGACGCCGTGGACCTACGACTGAGCAGGCGTGTCGGGCTCAAGCTGGTGGTCGCCGCGCTGGTCACCGCGTCGACGATCGTCCCGACCACCACCCCCGCGGCACAGGCGGCTCCCTCCAACATCGCCGGCATGGTCGTGTTCATCGACCCGGGCCACAACGGCGCCAACGACGCCTCCATCGGGCGACAGGTGCCGACCGGTCGCGGCGGCACCAAGGACTGCCAGGCCAGCGGGACCTCGACCACCAGCGGCTACCCGGAGCACACCTTCACCTGGGACACCGCGCTGCGGGTCCGCGCCGAGTTGAACGCGCTCGGGGTCCGCACCGCCCTGTCGCGCGGCAACGACAACGCGCTGGGGCCGTGCATCGACGAGCGCGCCAACACGGCCAACGCGTTGCGCCCCAACGCAATACTGAGCATCCATGGCGACGGCGGCCCGGCGTCGGGCCGCGGGTTCCACGTCAACTACTCGGCCCCGCCGCTCAACCAGGCCCAGGCCGGGCCGTCTGTGCAGTACGCCCGGATCATGCGCGACCAGTTGCAGGCGTCGGGCATACCGCCCGCCAACTACATCGGACAGAGCGGTTTGTACGGGCG
This sequence comes from uncultured Actinomycetota bacterium, assembly GCA_963711445.1. Classification (GTDB taxonomy): domain Bacteria; phylum Actinomycetota; class Actinomycetes; order Mycobacteriales; family Mycobacteriaceae; genus Mycobacterium. Next base: position 38,156 of record CAVQEF010000006.1, on the reverse strand, counting down.
TTCGGACCTGGCGGGCCTGAACCTGGCGCAGTACCCGGCGATCCTGGTCGAGTGCGGCAACATGAAGAACCCGGCGGACTCGGCGCTGATGGAGTCACCCGAGGGCCGGCAGAAGTACGCCGACGCGCTGGTCCGCGGTGTCGCGGGCTTCCTGGCCACCCAAGGTCAGGTGCGCTAGCCGGGCCGGCCTTCCAGTTCCTTCTTCAGGTTGGCCAGGACCTCGCCCTGGATCCTCCTCAGCCCCAAGGGGGCAAACGTCTTCTCGAAAAAGCCCTTGACGCCGCCCGCGCCGGTCCAGGTCGTCTTCACCGTGACGCTGGAGCCTGGCCCGGCCGGGGCCACCGTCCAATTGGTGACCATCGACGAGTTCGCGTCCTTCTCGATGACGGTGTGGCCGGCGACGTCGACGTCGACCCGGACGTCGCGGACGCGGGATTTGGTCGCCTGCAGCCGCCATGTGGCAACCGTGCCCGCCCCCTGCCCGCCCTGCAGCACCTGGTACTGGCTGTACTGCGGCGACAGGATTTTCGGGCGCACCGCCTGATAGTCCGCGACCGCGGCAAGGGTGGCCGCGGGCTCGGCATTGACCAAGATCGTGCTTGCTGCGCTTACCTGTCCCAAGGCGATGTCCCCTCGTGCTGATCGTCCGTGTGTCGGCGCCCGCGCGCGGGTGCGCGGGCAGATGCCGAAGACTAGGGTATATGTGGTGCCTGTCCCTGGATCTGCACTCTCGGCCCATACTTCGGGCGTCGACAAGTTGATGGCCAGCTACCGGTCCATCCCGGCGACGTCCGCCGTCCGGCTCGCCAAGCCCACCTCGAACCTGTTCCGCGCCCGCCCCAAACGTGATGCGCCCGGCCTGGACACCTCGGGCTTGACCGGCGTCCTGTCAGTCGATCCCGAAGCCGGCACCGCCGACGTCGCCGGCATGTGCACCTATGAGGACCTCGTCGCGGCGACGCTGCGTTACGGCCTTTCGCCACTGGTGGTCCCGCAATTGAAGACCATCACCCTGGGCGGCGCGGTCAGCGGCCTGGGCATCGAATCGGCATCGTTTCGCAACGGCCTGCCCCACGAGTCGGTGCTCGAGATGGACATCCTCACCGGCGCCGGCGAACTGCTGACCGCGTCCCGCGAACAGCACCCCGACCTGTTCCGCGCCTTCCCGAATTCCTATGGGACGCTTGGCTACTCGACTCGCATCCGAATCGAGCTGGAGCCCGTCGCGCCGTTTGTGGCGCTGCGGCACATCCGGTTCGACTCGGTGTCCGAGATGGTGGCGGCGACCGAACGCATCGTCGACACCGGCGGACACGGCGGCACCCCCGTCGACTATCTCGACGGGGTGGTTTTCGGCCCCGACGAGGCCTACCTGTGCGTGGGCACACGGACCTCGACCCCCGGCCCGGTCAGCGACTACACCGGAAAAGACATCTTCTACCGCTCGATCCAGCATGACGGCGGAGGCGCCGAGGCCACCAAGGACGACCGGCTGACCATCCACGACTACTTCTGGCGCTGGGACACCGACTGGTTCTGGTGCTCCCGCGCGTTCGGCGTCCAGGACCCGCGGTTGCGGCGGTGGTGGCCGCGCCGCTACCGCCGCAGCAGCGTCTACTCGAAGCTGGTGGCCGCCGACCGGCGCTTCGGCGTCTCCGACCGGATCGAGGCCCGCAGTATTCGTTCGCCGGGTCGTCCGGCACGGGAACGGGTGGTGCAGGACGTCGAGGTGCCGGTGGAACGGGCCGCCGAGTTCCTGGACTGGTTCCTGGCCACCGTGCCGATCACGCCGATCTGGGTGTGCCCGCTGCGGCTGCGCGAACGCTTCGATTCTTCAACTGCCTGGCCGCTGTACCCGATGCGGCCCGACCACACCTATGTCAACATCGGCTTCTGGTCCTCGGTGCCCGCCGGCGCCGGAGAAGGCGCGATCAACCGGATGATCGAGGCCAAGGTGAGCGAGCTCGACGGGCACAAGTCGCTGTACTCCGACTCCTTCTACACCCGCGAGGAGTTCGACGAACTCTACGGCGGCGAGGCCTACAACACGGTCAAGAAAACTTACGACCCCGATTCTCGTCTACTGGACCTCTACGCGAAGGCGGTGCAACGGCGATGACCACGACCAAAGAGCCCCACCACGCCACCCCGCCCTTCGGGGGCAAACTCAGCATGGCGGAGATCCTGGAGGTCTTCGCCGCCACCGGGCGCCATCCGCTGAAGTTCACCGCCTTCGACGGCAGCAGCGCCGGCAGCGGGGACGCGGTGCTCGGGCTGGACCTGCGGACGCCCCGCGGCGCCACCTACCTGGCCACGGCCCCCGGCGAGCTCGGCCTCGCCCGCGCCTACGTGTCCGGCGACCTGCAGGCCTACGGCGTCCACCCCGGCGACCCTTACGAGCTGCTCAAGACGCTGACCGACCGCGTCCAGTTCAAGCGGCCGCCGGCGCGCGTGCTGGCCAACGTCGTGCGCTCGCTCGGGGTCGAGCATCTGCGGCCGATCGCGCCGCCGCCGCAGGAGACGCCGCCGCGGTGGCGCCGCGTCGCCGACGGCCTGATGCACAGCAAGACCCGCGACGCCGAGGCGATCCACCACCACTACGACGTCTCCAACGCCTTCTACGAATGGGTCCTCGGCCCGTCGATGACCTACACCTGCGCGGTCTACCCGCACGCCGACGCCACGCTGGAAGAGGCCCAGGAGAACAAGTACCGGCTGGTCTTCGACAAGCTGCGGCTGCGGCCCGGTGACCGGCTGCTCGACGTGGGCTGCGGCTGGGGCGGCATGGTGCGCTACGCCGCCCACCGCGGGGTCCGGGTGATCGGCGCGACGCTGTCCGCCGAGCAGGCGAAGTGGGCGCGCAACGCGATCGCGGAGCAGGGGCTGGCCGAGCTGGCCGAGGTGCGGCACTCGGACTATCGCGACGTGGCCGAGGGTGGGTTCGACGCGGTGTCCTCGATCGGTTTGACCGAGCACATCGGCGTCCGCAACTACCCCGCCTACTTCGGCTTCCTCAAGTCCAAGCTGCGCACCGGCGGTCTGCTGCTCAACCACTGCATCACCCGCCACGACAACAAGTCCACCTCGTTCGCGGGGGGATTCACCGACCGCTACGTGTTCCCCGACGGGGAGCTGACCGGCTCCGGGCGCATCACCACCGAGATCCAGGACGCCGGGTTCGAGGTGTTGCACACCGAGAACATCCGCCACCACTACGCGATGACACTGCGCGACTGGTGCCACAACCTGGTCGAGCACTGGGACGCCGCGGTCGCCGAGGTCGGGCTGCCGACCGCCAAGGTGTGGGGCCTGTACATGGCGGCCTCCCGGGTTGCCTTCGAGCAGAACAACATTCAGCTGCATCACGTGCTGGCGGCCAACGTCGACGCGTCGGGCGACGACAGCCTGCCGCTGCGGCCGTGGTGGGAGGCTTAGGGGCTGCTAGCCCCCGTCGATGCGGCGCGCCCCCAGCTCGTTCTGCAACAGCTCGAGCGCGGCTTCCTCCGGGTCGCGACGCGGCGCCGAGTCGGCGCGGCCGGCCTCGGCGAGCATGTGCTCCTCTTCGTCGCGCTGAACCGGATCGACCTGGACGGGCTCCTCGTCGGGCGGCGACGGCGGCGCCGCCGCCGGTGCCGCCGCACCCGTCTCGCACCGCACCCGCCAATCCACCCCCAGGGCGTCCTTGAGCGCCTCGGCGATGACGTCGGCGTTGCGCTGTTCGGACAGCCGCCGGGCCAGCGGCGCCGATTCGTGGGTCAACACCAGCGTGTTGCCCTCCACGGCGCGCACGGTCGCGCCCGCCAGCATCACCTCGGTGGTGCGGCTGCGCTGGCGGACCTTGTCGCGCACCGTCGACCACATGGTGCGCACCGCGGCCGCGTTGGGCTCGCCGGTCGCGGCGGCGGGAGCCGGTTCGGGCGCCGGAACCGGTTCGGGAGCCGGAGCCGGCTCGGGCTTGGGCGCCGCTTCAGGCTTGGGCTTGGGCTTGGGCTTGGGCTCGGGCACCGGTTCGAGCCGGGGCGCAGCCTTGTGCTCGGCTACCGACGGGCGCGCGGCGGGGGCCGGTGCGTCCGCGCCCGGGATCGACATGGCCAGCCGCGTCTCGATGCGCTCCACGCGCTGCAGCAGCGCCGACTCGCTGTCGCTGGCCGACGGCAGCAGCAGCCGCGCGCACACCACCTCGAGCAGCAGCCGCGGCGCCGTCGCACCGCGCATCTCACCGAGACCGGCCTGCACCACCTCCGCGTAGCGGGTCAGCGTCGCCGGCCCGATCCGGGTCGCCTGCTCGCGCATGCGCTCCAGCACGTCCTCGGGCCCGTCGACCACGCCGCGGCTCACGGCATCGGGAACGGCCTGCAGCACGAGCAGGTCGCGGAACCGCTCCAGCAGGTCGGTGGCGAAGCGGCGCGGGTCGTGGCCGGCGTCGATCACCGATTCGACGGCGCCGAACAGCGCGGCGGCGTCGGCGGCGGCCAGCGCCTCGACGGCGTCATCGATCAGCGCGATGTCGGTGGCGCCGAGCAGCCCCAACGCCCGCTGGTAGGTGACGTGGTCGCCGGCCGGGCCGGCTTCGGAGCCGGCCAGCAACTGGTCGAGCACCGAGAGCGTGTCGCGCGGGGACCCACCGCCGGCGCGGATCACCAGCGGGTAGACCGCGTCGTCGACGACGACGCCCTCCTGCGCGCAGATTCGCTCGATCAACGTCCGCATGGTCTTGGGCGGCAGCAGCCGGAACGGGTAGTGATGGGTGCGCGACCGGATCGTCGGCAGCACCTTCTCCGGTTCGGTGGTGGCAAAGATGAAGATGAGGTGCTCGGGCGGCTCCTCGACGATCTTGAGCAGCGCGTTGAACCCCGCCGTGGTCACCATGTGCGCCTCGTCGACGATGAACACGCGGTAGCGCGAGTGGGCGGGCGCGTAGAACGCGCGGTCGCGCAGCTCGCGGGTGTCGTCCACGCCGCCGTGGCTGGCGGCGTCGAGCTCGACCACGTCGATGCTGCCGGGCGCGTTGGGCGCCAGCGCCACGCACGAATCGCACACCCCGCACGGGTTGGCCGTCGGACCCTGCACGCAGTTCAGCGACCGGGCCAGAATCCGCGCCGACGAGGTCTTCCCGCAGCCGCGCGGCCCGGAGAACAGGTACGCGTGGTTGATCCGGTGGGCTTCCAGCGCGTTGGACAGCGGCTCGGTGACGTGCTCCTGCCCCACCACCTCGGCGAACGTTGCCGGTCGATACTTGCGGTAGAGAGCCACGCTCAGCAGGCTACCGACGATCGCCGACTTCGGCCCGCCCGGCATCGGGTGTGCATCAGCGGCTTTCGGTGTGAACGTGGGGCGGGATTCGTCGGCGTGTCGTCGCCCTCAGCTCACACTCGATGCTGACGAGTTCAGCAGCAACTCCGAGGAGGCCAGCAGCGCGCAGGTCGCCAGGCCGTCGACCGCGTCGCGCAGGTTCGGCAGCGACGGGAAGGTCGGCGCGATCCGGATGTTCTTGTCCTCCGGATCCTTGCGATACGGGAACGACGCGCCCGCCTCGGTGACTGCGATGCCCGCGTCCTTGGCCAGGGCGACGGTCCGCCGCGCCGTGCCGGGCATGACGTCGAGGCTGATGAAGTAGCCGCCCTTGGGCTCGGTCCAGGAGGCGATCTTGGACTCGCCGAGCCGCTGTTCCAGGACATCGAGCGCCAGCGCGAACTTCGGCGCCAGGATCTGCTGGTGGCGCTGCATCTGCAGGCGCACCCCGTCGGCGTCGCCGAAGAAGCGCAGATGCCGCAGCTGGTTGACCTTGTCCGGGCCGATCGACTTCTTGCCCGCGTACTGCAGGTACCAGGCGATGTTGCCCAGCGATCCGCCCAGGAAGCTGACACCGGAGCCGGCGAACGTGATCTTCGAAGTGGAGGCGAAGACGTAGGGCCGGTTGGGGTTGCCGGCCGTGGCGGCCAGCCCCAGGATGTCGACCTGGCGGACGAAGTCGTGGGTCAGCGTGTGCACCGCGTACGCGTTGTCCCAGAACAGCCGGAAGTCGGGCGCGGCCGTTTTCATCTGGACGAGCCGGCGCACCGAGTCCCAGGAGTAGGTGACGCCGGTGGGGTTACCGAACACCGGCACCGACCACATGCCCTTGATCGCGGGGTCCGCGGCCACCAGCTCCTCGATCATGCCGACGTCGGGGCCGTCGTCCAGCATCGGGACTGCGATCATCTCGATGCCCATCGTCTCGGTGATGGCGAAATGCCGGTCATAGCCGGGGACTGGGCACAGGAATTTAACGCCGTCCGGCTCCTTCATCCAAGGCCGCTGCGAATCCACCCCGCCGTAGAGCATCGAGAAGGCGACGATGTCGTGCATCAGCTCGAGGCTGGAGTTGTTTCCCGCGATCAGGTTGGGTACCGGGATGCCGAGCAACTCGGCGAAGATCGCCCGCAGGCCGGGCAGGCCGTGCAGGCCGCCGTAGTTGCGGGTGTCGGTGCCCTCGGGGTCGCGGTATTCGTTCCCGGGCAGGCTCAGCAGCCGGTTGGACAGGTCGAGCTGCTCCGGGGACGGCTTGCCGCGCGTCAGGTCCAGAGCCAGCTTCTTGGCCTGTAGCTCCGCGTAGTCCCGCTGGTGGCGTGCGTGCAGCGCGGTCAGCTCGTCGGGGCTGAGGGAATCGAAGGACACCAGTGAGCCTTTCGTAGGGGTGCGGCCCCCCGAACGTGGGGGGACCCCGCGCACCCGACAGAGCCCATTGACCCTTGCTGCCTTCCGGCCCTGGGGGAGTTCACAGGATAGACGCCGCGCGGGGTCCTCCGGCGAGTGTAGTACCTGCATCCGGACGCACCGCACAGCCGCAGGTCCCGCCATTGGACTCAGCAGTTACCATGGCCCACGGAGGATTCGCCTAGTGGCCTATGGCGCTCGCCTGGAACGCGGGTTGGGTTAACAGCCCTCGCGGGTTCAAATCCCGCATCCTCCGCCAGACGGTCCGTTTCGCGGACGAACACGACGTGGGTTCTCGTCGCCTTCCGGTTGGCGTGAACCCACCAGCCTGAGGAGGCATATGGGCCGGAAGTGGTTCGTGCTGTGGCACGCGTTGTCTGCGATCGCCGCCGGCGCCCTCTACTTCTTCTGCGTGTTGCCCCGCTGGTACGAGTTGATGGGCGACATGCCGCACGGGTTGGCGATGGCGGGGCGGATCGCGTCGGGCGCGCTGATCGCCCTGGCCGCGCTGCCGGTGGTGTTCGTCCTGCTGCGCAGCCGCAAACCCGAGCTGGGAACCCCGCAGCTCGCCCTGAGCATCAGGGTGTGGTCGATCGTGGGTCATGTGCTGGCCGGGGTGCTGATCATCGGCACCGCGATCAGCGAGATCTGGCTGCACCTGGACGCCGCCGGACGGTACCTGTTCGGGATTTACGGCGCCGCCGCCGCCATCGCGGTCCTCGGTATCTTCGCGTTCTATCTGTCGTTCGTCGCCGAGTTGCCGCCCCCGCCGCCGAAACCGATCAAGGCGCGCAAGCCCAAGAAGCGTCGCCTCCGCCGCGAGAAGGGCGCCGAGGCCGACGAGGCCGACGAGGCCGAAGCGGCCGAAGCGGCCGACGAGGCCGCCGAGGCCGACGAGGCCGAAGCGGCCGACACCGAAGAAGCCGAGGAAGCCGAAGAAGTCGAAGGGGTCACGGCCGAGGAGGACGAAGAGACTCCCGAAGCCGCCGAGGAGAACGTCGAGGCCGAAGCCGAGCCGACGGCAGAACCCGAAGACTCCCAGGGCGGGTTGCGCAACCGCCGCCCCACCGGCAAGGGGTCACACCGCATGCGGCGCCGGCGCACCCGCGGCGGCGTCGCCGTCGACGAGGAACAACACGTCGACGAGGAATAGCAAAGGTCAGTCGCGGCGCCGAAGGCGCTCGACGTACGCGGCGATGCGCTGCTGCGTCTCCTCCGAGCTCCACATCCGGCGGACCTCGCCGTCGATGTCGGCGGCCTCGCGGATCCTCGCCAGGGTCGGGCCGCGCAGCTGGCCCTTCGTGTGACGGTAGGCGTCCGCGGGGATGCCGCCGAGTTCCGATGCCTCCGCCACCGCCGTCCCCATCAGGTCGCCGTCGACGACCCGATGGGCCAGCCCGGCGGCGATCGCCTCGGCCCCGCGGTAGGTGCGCCCGCCGAGCAGCACCACGTCGGCATGGTCACCGCACGCGTAGCGCATCACCTCGAGCGCGGCGACGGGGAAGGCCACCCCGACGTGCACCTCGGTCACCCCGATCTGCGCGTCCGGGGTGATCAGGCGCCGATCGCACGCGCAGGCCAGCACGCACCCGCCCGCGATCGCCGCGCCGTTGACCGCGGCCACCGTCGGTCCCGGGTAGGTGTAGACCGCCTCGAACGCGTCCGAGAGGGCCGGGACCAGCCGGTCGGTGTAGTCGGCGCCCTCCTCCACCACCCGTTTGAGGTCGACCCCGGCGCTGAACGCACGGCCCGCGCCGGTGATCACGAGCGCGCCGCCGTCCGAACGCGCCAGATCCCCGACCGCAAGGGTCAGCTCCTCCAGCAGATCGACGTCGAGGGCGTTGACGCGCCCCGACGACAGGGTCAGCACCCGCACGTTTTCCACGGAATGAATTTCAATCACGCTGACCACTCAAGCACGGGGCCGGTCGGCGAGGACAACCGGAATGTCGGTGTTCTCCTCGGTGTGATAGCTCGCGCACACGCGGTGGTAGCCGTCGGCGATCTGCAGCGGCACTCCGGTCACCAGGTCGCCGCGCACCAGCAGGATGGGTGACAGCGGTTCGCCCTTCTTGATCTTGGACAGATCCGCGGCGACGTGGGGGTTGTCGGCGGGCAGCAGGGCCAGCTGCGCGGCCCGCAGGATGTCCTTGGCCTTCTTGTGCACGACGGTCCCGGCCTGCAGCCGCCCGGTGAGTTCCTTGACGGTGTGCGGGTCGGCGAGCAATGCAAGGTAGTCGGCCGCCGCCGGAAAGTCATGGGGTTCAGGCCTTCCCTGCCATTTCACGCTCGGCATCGGGTCGCTCCCTTCCTGCTGCCGACATCGACGCAGCCTAGCGCGTTGCGCGCCCCGAAATTTGGGATCGGTAGCGACCGGGGCGGTTTGTACTTGCGCGATGACGACGCCATCGGGGCGGCGCATGACGGAAGGAAAGCACCAGTGAAACGTCTTCTCGCGGCGGCGATCGGGACCCTTGGCTGCGCTACGGCTTCGGTGGCGCTGGTGGCCTGCTCGAGCGGCGGCCACACGGCCGGCCCGGCGTCGAGCACGCCACCCAGTGTCGCCAACGGCGGCGGCGCCCAGGTCAAGGTGGGCGGCACCGACCTCCCGGGGCTCGACCCGGCCTCGGTGACCTGTGTCAGGACGGGCGGCAAGATCGACATCGGCAGTGGGTCCACCGGCGGCCGGCAGGCGCTGGCGGTCGTGATGACCGACGAGGCCACCCCGAAGGTGGAGTCGCTGGCGCTCGTCGTCGACGGCAACGCGTTGTCGGTCAGCGACGCCATGGGTGCCAAGGTCGGCTCGGCCAAGGTGGCGGTGGACGGCAAGACCTACACCATCTCGGGTCAGGCCCAGGGCGCCGACTTGAAGAACCCGATGGCCGGCATGGTCACCAAGGACTTCAACATCAAGGTGACCTGCGGTTGATCTGCCCCGCTCCGGGCGGCGGACGTGCTCGTTGCACACGTCCGCCGCTCCGGCGGACTTATGATGCAGCCGTGTCGATCTCCGGCGAGTTGGAGCGCGCCCGCCGGCTGGCGTTCGCCGCCGACGACGCCGCCGCCCGGGATCTGCTGCTGTCGCTGATACCGGCGATCGAGCGCGAAGACCGCGACGACCTGATGCTGGAGGTCCTTGCCCAACTGGGCGAGATCTACCTGGCCCGCGGCGTGGACGACGGGGTGCGCGAATCGATCCGGCGGATCCGCGATTGCGTGGCCAGCTATGCCGGTCTCGGCGGCGGCGCCGAGGTGGCGCACCTGATCGCCCGATACTCGCGGCGGGCCCAGTTCCTGGAGGCGGGCCTGGCCGCGGCGCTCGGCGATCACGAGGGCGCCGCGGGTGCGCTGGCGACGCTGCGCGACGCCTGCTCCGCCGACGGTTTCCCCGACCTCGCCGACGAGTGGGCCTACCTGTGCACCCACGCCGAGGTGCTGTGCGCGACGGCGCTCTGTGACGACGACCTGCATGTCCGGTCAGTTCGGTTGTGGGAGAGGGTGATCGGCGGCCTCGACCGCCTCAGCGGCGCCGGTCCGTTCGCCGATCACCTGCGGGTGGCCGCGGCCACCGCGTACGGCAGGTTCTGCGTCGAAACCGGACGGTTGAGCGAAGCCGAGCCCTGGCTGCACCGCGCCGAAGCCCGGGCCCGGGCCAACGGCTGGGAATTGGCTTCGGCCCGAGCGCAATTGGAACGGGCCACGGCACGATGGGCGGCGGGCGACCACGTCGGCACCGAGCGGCTGGCCGCGCAGGCCTATCCCGTCCTGGCCCGCCACGCCCGGGCGCACGACCTGGCGCGCTGCTGGCTGTATCTGGGCCTGACCCGAATGGGCAGCGGCGCGCTGGAGGCCGCCGACCAGTGCTGGGAGCATGCCGAACGGCACTGGCGCGACCTGGGCAAGCCGCTGCATGTTCACCGGATACTGTTGCAGCGCAGTTGGATACCGATATTTCACGGCCGCTTCGCCGACGCAGTGGAGCTGATCGCCCAGGCTCGGGAGTGGCTCGATTCGTCGCCGCGCGCCGGCTGGCTGCAATACGCCCGCCTCGACAACCACCTGGGCACCGTGTGGCGCGCCGACGCGCTGACCGACCTGGGGTTCGACGCCGCCGGCGACCCCGACGAGACGCTCCGGGAAACCGAAGCCCGGCAGGCCGGGTCGCTCGGCGTCATCCTGGGCGAGGTCGGCGGCCCGGAATACCTGCGCGCGATGACCAAGCTCGAGCAGGCCGCCGAACTCAAGATCCCGGCCGCGCTCGCCGTCGACGCGGTGCGCTATGCGATCGCCGACGCCGACGCGCGGTCGCGCTGGGCTGCGTGCGTCTCGGCGCCCATCCTGGCCGGCGCCTTCGCCGTCGCCTGGGAGTCGGATAACACCGATCTGGTCAGCGAGTTGATCGAATACCACAGCGCGCGTGGCGCTTTCAACGCCGAGCCGCCGCCCGCCGCAGCCGGCGAATGGGCGTCGACGGCCACCGCCCCGGTGCTGGTCGGCGCCGGCCCCGAACCGGACCCGGCGCTGTCCGCCGCCGGGCCGTGGGCGCGGGGCGGCGTCTCGCTGACCCGCCTCGGACCGCTGCCGCCGCTGCGGATGCAGCCGGACGCCGCGCCGATCCTGCAGCACTACCGCGCGCTGGCCGTGCAGCGCTACGGCCGCGACGTCACCGCGGCCGAGCCCGCCTGGACGACCTGGCCATGAGCGATCCGGACCGGGCGACACTGGTCCTTCGCTTCGCCGACGTCGGCATCGCCACCTACGCCAGCCTGCGGATGGTCGGGCAGCCGTCGAGCACGGTCGCCTGGGTGATCGACGAGCCGCTGCTGCTGGCCGCGCTGCAGGAGCTGGCCGCCGCCCTGCCCGAGCCGCACGGCCCCGAGGACTCGCGGGCGGCCATCGAAAGATCGCTCACCACAGGGCCGTTCGCGGCGCCGGACACCGAGCTGGCCCTCGCCTACATTCTGGGCGTGCTGCTGATCGACACGGCAGGCTGGCGCCTGTTGCTCGAGTGCGTGGCCGCCCCGCGCGCGGCGCTGTTCGTCTCGCCCAGCGCACGCCTGGCCCGCGTGCCCTGGGGCCTGCTGGCCGTGCCGAAAGCGGGGCCGAGCAAAGAGGAACTGGTGCGCGCCCGCCAGGAGGCCATGACCGCCGGTGGCCGGGTGGCCGCCCGGATCCCCTGGCGGCCGGTCGACATCGGCCAGTGCACCGACGGCCACCGGCTGATGGAACTGGCCGACGTGCTGATGGCGGTGCCGCCGAACATCGTGCACGCGGCGCGGACGCCGGCCGGGTGGGACGCCCGCCGCGACGGCCCGCCGCTGCTGGCCCTGGACCCGCGCGTGCCCGGACAGCGCCCGGACTCCGCGCTCGGGTCGGTGTTGGGCAGGCCCGCGCCGGATACGCCGGTCGCGCTGCACTTCACCCGGCTGATGCAGCGCCGGCCGGTGCTGCCGGACGTCGAGGCGGCCGTCGAGTTGTTCCGCCGCCGGGACGCCGACCGGGCGTGGCTGGCCGGGCTGCTGGCCCACCCGCCGAGCAGGCTGCTCTACGTCGGCCACGCCAGCGCGGCCGACGGCGCCGACCGGGCGGACCGGGCCGCGCTGCACCTGGCCGAGGACCGTCCGCTGACCGCGTCGGATCTGATGGCCCTGCGGTTGCCGATGCCGCCTCGGGTCGCCCTGCTGGCGTGCGGATCGGGCGGGGACTACCGCTTCGACGAGGCCACCGGGCTGGTGGCGGCGATGATCCTCGGCGGCGCGCAGCTGGTGACCGCCACGCTGTGGTCGCTGCCCACCACGGCGGCCTACCGGCAGTTCGCGGCGCCCGCCGCTGATCCGCCCGACCCGATGGCCGACCTGATCGCCGCCGTGGACGGCGCCCACGAGGCCGCCGCCGACGCCGGGTGCGCGGTGAATCGCTGGCAGCGCGAACAGATGCGGCGCTGGCGCGGCGGCGTCCTCACCGCCAGCCCGCTGTATTGGGCCGCGCTGGTCACGTTCACCGTCGACGGCGCGCGATGACGGCGCCGCTCACGTACGCTTCACCACCGCCGCACGCACCGCCAGAATGTCGTCGGGGAGCGAAAGCTGTTCGCGGGATTCGGGATTGAACGCCACCAGGATCACCAGACCCGGGCGCAGTATCGACGGGTCCACGCCGTCGTGATGAATGAGTCGGCCCGTGAAGGTGCTGCCGTGCGCGCCGATGACCTGTACCAGGACCTGACGCTCGCCGCCGAGGACCGGCGGTGGTTCGCCGTCGCCCGTGCACACGGTCCCGACGCCGACGGCACGGGCGCCGTCGATTTGACGCCCGGTGGACGTGCGGCGCAACGCGCCCGCCAACAGCAGATGCAGCTTCTTCATGTGTTCAGGTTCGGGGTGCGGGCCGGCTACCGAACCCAACTTTGCGGGTGCCGCAATCCTTGTCGTGCCCCTATTCTGGGCGGATGAGCGCGGATTCGCAGCTGGCCACCACGGTCGCCGTGGGCCACCCGCGCCGGTTGGTGATCGATGAGGCGTGGCGGGCGATCGGCCCCGGCGTCGAGGTGCTCAGCGGCGACGACGGCGGCCCCCTGAGCCGCACCGTCAAACGCATCATCGACCCGTTGGTGCTGCGGCTGCGGTCCAACCCCCAGTACTCGGCGCCGGTCGTCTCCGCGGGCACCGCGGCGGCCATGCGGGAACTGATGCTGCGCAGCGGCCCCGAATTGCGCGCTGCCGCTGCCTGGTTCGAGGTGCTGAAGCTCGAGCGTCGCCGGCAGCGGATCCGCACCGGAAACGCCCAGGAACTGTACTTTCCGGTCTGCTTCGAGCTCGCGGTGACCAAAGGGCCGCCCGCACAACACGATCGCGGGTCGGCGGCCGCGGTGCTGCGCGACATCCACCGGGGTCGCGACCGCACCGCGATCGAGGTGCTGCAGCGACTACGTGGCGGACCCGCAGGTCATCGCCGCGCTCACCGACCAGCTGGCCCGCAGCTGGAGCGACGTGCGGGCCGGTAAGAGTTCTGCCGCAACGTTTCTGGCCGGACTGGCCACCGTGCTCGGGCCGGCGGACGGCCACCGCGCCGCGGCCGCGCGGCAGCGGGCCTGGTCCGCGCTGATCGACGACCCCACGCCCCACGACCTGGGCGCCCTGGCCCGCGTCGAGGGCGCGCAACTGCCGTGGTCGATCGTCGAGTTGGGGCTGAGTTCCTTCGCGCCCCAGCGTAAACCGGCGGTCGGCGGCGGATCGAACGGTGATCGCCCGCTGGACCGCACGGTGCTGGACCGGATCCGGGCCACGCTGCGGCGCGGGCTGGACCGCGACGCGTTGCCCGACATTCCACTGCTGTGCCAGGAGGAGGTCGACCGGTCCTGCGCGCCGTGGGGTCTGCTGGCCGAGGACAAGCAGGCCACGCTGGTGACCGGCGTCGAGGTCGCCCTCGAGCTGGCGCCGCTGGACCGGACCGTCGCGAGCCGCTACGCGCTGGCGGCCCAGATCCAGTCGAGGCTGCGCAAGGAGGCCTACGTGCTGCACGCCCGGCGCTACCTGGCCGAGGGCGGCCCGCTCCATCCACGCCAACAGCAGGTCGTCGACGAGCTGGCCGCATACCGGCAGCCGTACCTGAGCCGGCTGTGGGCGCGGCTGCACGGCCGCGACGTCTGGCAGGAGTCCTGCGGCGACGTCGACGACCTGCGGGCCCTGCTCGAGGGGGTCGCCCGCTCGGTGAGCCTCGACCACCGGCAGCGGATCAAGGCGATGCTGGAACTGCAGGTGGCCGGATGAGGGTGGTTTCCGAAGCCGGTCTGTGGACTGCCGCGCCCACACCGCTGGTCGCGGTGCTGGAGGTCAGCGGCGCGGTGCTGTCCTGGACCATCGACGGACCACCGGAGGACGCCCGGATCGCCTTCACCGATGTGGCGCGCGCCGACTGGCTCTGGCGCGTCGTCGGCGCGTCGGGACACGCCGCCCTGGCCGCGTCCACCGACCCGGTCCTGACCGGCGTCGACGTCGTGCCGGGATCGTTGGGCCCGCTGCGCCGCCTGGCGCTCGGCCACTGGCTACGGCGCTGGTGGCCCGCCAGCCTGCGTGACGGCATCGCAGGCCTGGACCGCGCCCTGCTCGACGCCGAGGTCGCGTTGCTGACCGCCGGCGCGCAGGGCTTCTTCGCCGACGACACGCTGGACTCCGATGCCGCCGAACTGCTGACGCCGCACGCCGCCGCCCTGCTGCCGCACGTCCGCGGCAACGACCCGCGGATACTCGGCCTGCTGCGCGCCGCCGCCGCGCTCGCCGACGATTTCGGCATCGACGAATGGTCCGAACTGTCGGCGGCACTTGAGGATCCGGACACCGCGCCGGAGGTGTCGACCGGGCGCCGCGACGACTACGCGCTGGCCGCCGGCGGGGCCGCGGGCCCGCGGGACGCGACGACGATCGCCCGCGGCACCGCCTCCATCGACTGGGGCGCGGTGCCCCCCGGCGTCTTCGACGCCGCCGAGAACACGGTCGACTGGGATGTCGAGGCGAGCGGCGAGGCGGTGGTCGCGGCCGTGCGCGCCGATGTCATCGGGCCCGACCCGGCCACCGGCGTCGCCGTGCGGCTGCGGTCCGGGGCCGTCGGGGGCACCGGCGCGCTGGACGCCGACGGCCGCGCCACCCTGCCCCTGGTCGACGCCCGGCAGCGGCCGCTGACGGAATCGGCCGCCTGGGACCACGATTGGCCGGCGGCGTCGGTGCTCGTCGGCGCCGAGGTCACCGAGACGCCCGAAACCCGCGAGCGGGTTCGCCGCTGGGCGCGCGCACGGCTGGACCGCCCCGGCGGCGACGCCTTCCTCGCCGAGATTCTGGCCGCCGAATCCGCCTATTAACGCCGGCGCCTATTCCCTATGCTGAGCGAGTGCCAAACAACTATCGAGTCGTTCAGTGGAACACCGGAAACGTCGGCAAGAGCTCGCTGAAGTCGATCGTCACCAATCCCATGCTGGAACTGGTCGGCTGCTACGCCTGGTCGCCGGAGAAGGCCGGCCGCGACGCCGGCGAACTGGTCGGCATCGGCCCGCTGGGCGTGGCCGCCACCAATGACGTCGACGAGCTGCTCGCCCTCAAGCCCGACTGCGTGGTCTACAACCCGATGTGGATCAACGTCGACGAACTGGTCGGCATCCTGAGCGCCGGCGTCAACGTGGTCACGACGGCGTCATTCATCACGGGAGGCAACCTGGGCGAGGGCCGGGACCGGATTCAGCAGGCCTGCCAGAAGGGCGGATCGACCATCTTCGGGTCCGGCGTCAGCCCGGGCTTCGCCGAGCTGCTGGCCATCGTGTCGGCCATGGTGTGCAACCGGATCGACAAGGTCACCGTCAACGAGGCCGCCGACACCACCTTCTACGACTCCCCGGAGACCGAGAAGCCGGTGGGCTTCGGCCGGCCGATCGACCACCCCGACCTGCCGGCGATGGCGGCCAAGGGGACGGCCATCTTCGGCGAGGCCGTCCGGCTGGTGGGCGACGCCCTGGGCGTCGAGCTCGACGACGTGCGGTGCGTGGCCGAGTTCGCCCAGACCACCGCGGACCTGGAAATGGCGTCCTGGACCATCCCGGCGGGATGCGTTGCCGGCGTCTACATCAGCTGGCAGGGCATCGTCGGCGACAAGGTCCTGATCGACCTGAATGTCCGGTGGCGCAAGGGGCAGACGCTGGAGCCGGACTGGAAGATCGAGCAGGACGGCTGGGTCATCCAGATCGACGGGCAGCCGACGGTGACGACCAAGGTCGGCTTCCTGCCGCCGCCCTATTTCGAGGCCACGACGATCGAGGAGTTCATGGACCTCGGCCACATCATGACGGCGATGCCCGCCATCAACGCGATCCCGGCCGTCGTCGCCGCGGCGCCGGGCATCGCCACCTACACCGACCTGCCGCTGACGCTCCCCCGCGGCAACGTGCCGACGGCCTTGGCGTAGCCCGCGCCGAGCCGCGGCACCTCCTGCGGACCCCGATGCCGGGCCGCCTCGATGGCGTTGCGCAGCGGGCCGGCCAGGCCCGCGAAGGATCCCATGTCGAACAGCAGCGGCGTCAGCAGCCGGTTGTGCACGAAACCGAACGAGCTGCCCGTCTCGGGGTCGGCCCACCCGAGGGTGCCGCCGAGCCCGACGTGCCCGAAACCGTTGAGCAGACCGGGCACCGGCGATTCGTGGTAGCCCAGGTGAAACGGCATGGGCACCACCATGTTCGCGTCGGGCCACTTGCGTCGCGCCTGCCCGGTCAGGCCGCGGGCCAGCTCCTTGGACAGGTACTTCTTGCCGTCGATGCGGCCGTCGTTGGCCAGCACGGCGTACATCTTGGCCAGGCCGCGGCCGGTCACCACGCCGTTGGCGGCGGGCACCTCGCCGTCCAGGAACGGGGTGTCGCCCTTGACCAGCGAGATGACACCCGGGAAGTACATCGCGCCCAGGGCGCCCGAGAACGGCAGCCCGGCCACCCGCGGGGCCAGGAAGTTGAACACCGGGGCGCGCAGCCTGCCCTGCGGCATCAGGATCTGCGCCACCCGGGTCGGCGCTCCCTCCGGCGGGCGGCCGAGGTGCACGCCGTCGGTGTCGAGCGGACGCGCCACCTCCCGGCGGAACAGCTCGCGCATGCCCTTGCCGGTCACCGCCCGGGCCAGGCCGGACAGCAGCCATCCGTAGGTCAGCGCGTGATAGGCCTGCACACCGCGCAGATGGTCGACGGGCGCGGCGGCCAGGCGCTCTTCCATGAGCAGGTGGTCCATCAACTCCGTCTTGGTGACGCCGCGCAGATGCGACAGCCCCGATCGGTGCCGCAGGACGTCGCGGACCGTGATGTTGGCCTTCCCGTTGGCCGCGAACTCGGGCCAGTGCTCGGCGACCGGATCGTCGTAGGTCAGCAGACCACGGTCGGCGAGCCGGTGGATCACCGTGGAGGCGACACCCTTGGTGGCCGAGAACACCATCGCGCCGGTGTCGGCGGTCCAGCGCTCGGTCCCGGCCCGGTCCGACCACCCCGTCCAGACGTCGACGACGGGCACCCCGTCGACGTAGACGCACAGGGCGCCCCCGCCGAACCGGCGGCCGAAGAACAGCTGCGCGAAGATCTTGATGACGTTGGCGAAGTGGGAATCGGCGGCACCGGACACACCGCGCGGCAAGCCATCGTCGGTGCCTAGCAGGGTCGATGCCGTCATTGGCACGGAGCCATCACGACAACGAAGCTATCAGCCGCAAAGACCTACCGGGGGCTTTCCGGGGGTTCTTCGGGCGGCGGCGGTCCCGGGGGCGAGTTGTCCAGCCACCTGCGCAGCCGGAGCAGCTGGTTGACCACCATGCCGACGCCGAGCAGGATCACGACGGCCACGATCGCCACCACAAGTGCGGTGCTCACGAAACCATCGTGACAGCCGCCCTGCGGATTTCAAGCGGGTTTCGAGCGGTTTCAAAAGCACCTCTGTCGGGGTAGACACCCGGCCATGAGCACCGAAGACAAGGCCAAGAACAAGATCGAGGACCTGGGCGGGCGGGCCAAGGAGGCCATCGGCAAGGCCACCGGGAACGAGGACACCCGCAACGAGGGCCGGGCGGACCAGGTCAAGTCCAACCTCAAGGACGCCGGCGAGAAGGTGAAGGACGCCTTCCGGAAATGATGCGCCTGCCGGCGGCGGCCGTCGTCGTGGCGGCCGCGTTGTTGGGCGCGCCGGCGAGCGCCACCCCGGTCGCGGGCGCCGAACCGTGTCCGGACGTCGAGGTGGTGTTCGCCCGCGGTTCCGGGGAGCCGCCGGGCCTCGGCGGTGTCGGCCGGACGTTCGTCGACGCGCTGCGCCAGCAGCTGGGTTCCCGGTCGCTGCGTGTCTACGCGGTCGACTACCCGGCCAGCACCGATTTTTCCAACCCCGACTTCCCCGGCACGTTCATCGAAGGGGTCCGCGACGCCAGTGCCCATGTCGAATCCATGGCGGCCGATTGCCCCAACACCCAGGAGGTGCTCGGCGGGTACTCGCAGGGCGCGGCCGTGGCGGGGTTCGTCACGTCGAGTTCCGTGCCGCCCGGCGTCCCCGCTTCCGAGGTGCCCAAGCCGATGCCGCCGGAGGTGTCCAAGCACGTCGCGGCCGTCACCATGTTCGGGACGCCGTCGGAGAAGTTCATGCAGAAGTACGGCGCGCCGACGATCGTGATCGGCCCGCTGTACGCGGACAAGACCCTCGAGCTGTGCGCCCAGGGCGATCCGGTGTGCGGCGACGGCACCAACCTCGCGGCGCACACGTCCTACACGGTGAACGGCATGGTGAGCCAGGGGGCCGATTTCGCCGCCGCTCATCTGTGACAGGGCAGAATCACGGCATGCGAGTTC
Source organism: uncultured Actinomycetota bacterium (assembly GCA_963711445.1). GTDB lineage: Bacteria > Actinomycetota > Actinomycetes > Mycobacteriales > Mycobacteriaceae > Mycobacterium. The sequence goes on along the minus strand of CAVQEF010000006.1, from coordinate 19,114 downwards.
TGGTCACGGGCGGTACGGGTTTCGTCGGCGGGTGGACCGCCAAGGCCGTCGCCGATGCCGGTCATTCGGTCCGGTTCCTGGTGCGCAGCCCCGCCCGGCTGCAGACGTCGGTCGCCAAACTGGGCGTCGACGTGGCGGACTTCGCCGTCGGGGACATCACCGACCGCGATTCGGTGCGCGACGCGCTGCGCGGGTGCGACGCCGTCGTGCACAGCGCCGCGCTGGTCGCCACCGACCCGCGGCAGACCAACCAGATGCTGACCACCAACATGCAGGGCGCCCAGAACGTGCTCGGCCAGTCCGTCGAACTCGGCCTGGACCCCGTCGTCCACGTGTCGAGTTTCTCCGCGCTGTTTTACCCGGGGCTCGAGACGCTGCGCGCGGATCTGCCGGTGGTCGGCGGGGCGGACGGATACGGGACGTCCAAGGCCCAGGTGGAGATCTATGCCCGCGGCCTGCAGGACGCCGGCGCGCCGGTGAACATCACCTATCCGGGCATGGTCATCGGCCCACCGGTCGGCGACCAGTTCGGCGAGGCCGGCGAGGGCGTCAAGGCGGCGCTGGGCATGCACGTGATCCCCGGGCGGGGCGCGGCGTGGCTGATCGTCGACGTGCGCGACCTGGCGGCCCTGCACGCGGCCCTGCTGGAGCCCGGACGCGGGCCCCGCCGCTACATGGCCGGCGGGCACCGGGTTCCGGTCTCCGAGCTGGCGCAGATGCTCGGCCGGGCGGGCCGCACCCCGATGGTCGCCGTCCCGGTCCCCGACACCGCGCTGCGTGTGGCGGGCTCGGTGCTGGACCGGGCGAGCCGGCTGCTGCCGTTCCAGACGCCATTCACCGCGGCGGGGATGCAGTACTACACCCAGATGCCGGCCTCCGACGATTCGCCCAGCGAGCGGGAGCTCGGCATCACCTGGCGTGATCCGCGCGAAACCCTGGCCGACACGATCGAGGCCCTTCGCACCGGAGGCTGAGGCCCTAAGGCCCTCGTCAGCCGCGGTCCGCGGGGAGAACATCGCCATAGCGTTCCGACTCTGGACTCCGGATAGGAGATCCGTCATGACCAAACCCATTCCGCCGCTGGATCTTTCATGGCTGTTGATCGAGTCGCCGGCCGGCACGACGCATGTCGGGGCGATGCTGCTGTTCAAGAAGCCGCCCGGGCGGGGCTCGCTCGTGCGCGAGATCGTGGACACCTACCGGGCGAATCCGCCCGCCCCGCCGTTCAACTACGTCCCGGAGCTGCTCGGCCACGGCACGCCCCATTTCCGCGAGGTGGCGAACTGGGACCCGTACTACCACGTCGGGCACCTGGCGCTGCCGGCCCGGGCCAGCTACGACGACCTGCTGCGGCTCGTCGCCGACTTGCACGAACCGCAACTCGACCGCGGACGGCCGCTCTTCCGCTGCTGGGTGATCGACGGGGCACCGGACCGAATGTTCGCCATCTACACCAAGACTCACCACTGCATCATCGACGGCGAATCGGGCCTGAAGCGGATCTACGCGGGGCTGAGCACGTCCGATGAGCGCACCGTGCCGGTGCCCGGCTTCGCGCTGGAAACACCCGCGCCCGCGCCGCACCCGCCGACGCCGGTCATGGAGCGAATCGCCGACTCGGTCCGCGGGGCGATCACGCAGGTCGAGGCGCTCAACCAGGTGTCGGTCGGCGCGCTGCGCAAGGTCCTCGGCGGCCTGGTCACGTCGCATCTCGAGGGCAGCCTGCCGTTCGCGGCGCGGCACGCCCCGACCAACGAGCCGCTCAAGATCGGGCGCAGGTTTGCCACGCTCTCGCTGCCGCTTGCCGAGATGCGCGAGGTCGGGCACCGGTTCGGGGCCACCCTCAACGACGTGGCGGCCACCGTGATCGACGCCGGCCTGCATGCCTACCTGCACGAGAACGGCCGCGGCTTCGCGCACCCGTTCATCGCGATGTGCCCGGTGTCGCTGCGCGCCGGCGACGACGCGACGATCGGCACGCGCGTGTCGGCGCTGTTCGTGCGGCTCGGCGAGCCCGGCGCGGGCATCGCCGAACGGACGCGCCAGGTGGTGCACTCGGTCGCCACCGCCAAGAAGGAGCTGAGCGGCATGTCGACCGGGGCGGCGATGACCTATGCGGTCGGACTCGTTGCGCTCGCCGGCCTCGGCGCCTCCACCCACCTGGACCGGGTCGGCCACCCGGCGTGCAACCTCGTCATCTCGAACGTGGCGGGCGCCCGAGAGCCCCGTTACCTCAATGGCGCGCGCCTGCTCGGCGTGTACCCGGTCTCCGCGCTGGCCGCCTCGATCGGCCTCAACGTCACGCTGGCGTCCTACCACGACAACATGGACCTGGGGTTCGTCGCCAACGCCGCGGCGCTCGACGACGTGACCCGGCTCGCCCACCACACCCTGCGGGCCTACGAGGAGCTGAAGCAAGCGGCGGGACTCGGGCCGGCGCGCCCGCAGTCCGCCACGGTGTAGGAGGATCGGGGCGATGAAAGCGGTCACCTGCGCCAACGCCAAGCTCGAGGTCGTCGACCTGCCGACACCCACCCCGGCCAAGGGCCAGCTGCTGGTCGACGTGTTGCGCTGCGGCATCTGCGGGTCGGACCTGCACGCCCGCCACCACTGCGACGAACTGGCCGACGTGATGGCCGAATCCGGCTACGACGCCTTCATGCGCTCGGGCCAGTCCGTCGTCTTCGGACACGAGTTCTGCGGCGAGGTCCTCGACCGCGGCCCCGGCACCCCCAAGTCCCCGCGGACCGGCGCCCGCGTCGTCTCCCTGCCGCTGCTGCGGCGGGGCAAGGAGGTGCACGGGATCGGGCTGTCGACCATGGCGCCCGGCGGCTACGCCGAGCAGCTTCTCGTCGAACGGTCGCTGACCTTTGAAGTGCCCAACGGCCTGTCGCCCGAGCTCGCCGCGCTGACCGAGCCGATGGCCGTCGGGTGGCACGCCGTCCGGCGCGGCGAGGTGGGCAAGGGCGACGTCGCGATCGTCATCGGTTGCGGCCCGATCGGGCTGGCGGTCATCTGCATGCTCAAGGCCCACGGGGTGCGCACCGTCGTCGCCAGCGACTTCTCCCCCGGTCGGCGCGCGCTGGCCTCCGCGTGCGGCGCCGACATCGTCGTCGACCCCGCTCAGGAGTCTCCGTACCGCACCGCGGCGAGCCGCAAGCACCTGCAGGGCATCCTCGAGGCGTTCGACCTCGCGGTCGGCACCATCGAGAAGCTGCAGAAGCTGCGGCTGCCGTGGGAGCACGTCTGGCGCGCCGCCGACGCCGTGGGCGCCGCGACGCCCAAGCATCCCGTCATCTTCGAATGCGTTGGCGTCCCGGGCATCATCGATGACATCATCACCGGCGCGCCGCTGTTCTCACGCGTGGTCGTCGTGGGCGTGTGCATGGGCTCCGACCGCCTCCGGCCGGCCATGGCCATCAACAAGGAGATCGACCTGCGTTTCGTGCTGGGCTACACCCCGCTCGAGTTCCGCGACACGCTGCACATGCTCGCCGACGGCAAGGTCGATGTCGCCCCGCTGATCACCGGGACGGTGGGGCTGGCCGGCGTCGCCGGGGCGTTCGACGCGCTCGGGGATCCCGAGGCGCACGCGAAGATCCTGATCGACCCGAAAAGCCCGGCGGGCTAGACCGGCTCGATCTCGAGGCCGACGTGGACCTTGTCGATGCCGCCGCGCACGATCGAGTGCGCGTAGAACCACCAGGCGTGGTACCAGTACCGCTTGAGGACGGCGTTGTAGACGCGGCGCGTTTCGGACTTCGGCAACACCCGGGCCACCCCGTCGACGGGGTCGCTCTTGGGCTTGCCCAGCGATCCGCTTTTGGCGAGCGTCACCCGCGGCGTGTTGCGGATCCGCCTGACCTTCCACGAGCCGTCGTCGGTGATGACCAGTAGCTTGTTGCCGTCGGGAACCCCCCAGATCGCGGTCGGTTTGGGCCGGCCGTCCTTGGTGAAGGTCGTCAACAGCAAGTACTTGGACTTGATGACGTCCTGGAAAGTGGTAGCCACGCCGTACATTCTTCATCAGCATGGCAGTCTTTGACCATGGCGACCACCCGCGACCTGCTGATCGAGGCCACCGGCGCGCTCATGGTCGAAGAGGGTTATGCCGCAGCCACGTCACGGCGGGTGGCGGCCCGCGCCGGTGTCAAACCGGCCCTCGTGCACTACCACTTCCCGAACATGGACGAGCTGTACCTGGCCGTATTCCGCCGCGGGGCCGCCGCCTACCTGGAGCGCCAGCGCCGGGCGTGGGCCGCCGAGCGCCCGCTGCACGCCTTCTGGGACACCCTCACCGAAGCCAAGGACACCCGGCTGCTGTTGGAGTTCATGGGACTTGCCAACCACCGCAAGGAGATTCGCGCCGAGATTGCGATCTGGTCGGATCGGTGGCGCGAAATGCAGATCGCCGCACTGGATTCCGTCGTGCGCGACCACGGCCTCGACCCGCAGGAGTACCCTGCCGCGGGCATCGCGGTGGTCATCGCCTCGATCGGCCGGACCCTGATCCTCGAGCAGGGGTTCGGCGGCATCGCCGGCCACGAGGAGGCCGTCGCCCTGGTCAAGCGATTCCTCGACCGCTTCGAGACCTCGCCTTAGGGCAACACGACCCGCAACCGCTCCCAGCCGCGGACGGTCGAAGTGGAAGCGAGTTGTGCTGTGTCGTAGTCGATTCCCCATTCGGGCCAGCGGTTGAGGAGTTCGTCGAGGGCGACGCGGCCTTCCAGGCGCGCCAGATTGGCGCCCAGGCAGTAATGCACGCCCTTGCCAAAGGTGATGTGCGAGATGTTGTCGCGGTGGATGTTGAACGTGTCCGGGTCGGTGTAGCGGCGCGGGTCGCGGTTGGCGGCGCCGAACAGCAGCAGCATTGCGCTGCCGGCCGGAACCGTTGTGCCGTAACAGTCGAAGTCGCGCGCCATCCAGCGGGCGACGTGCGGCCCGGTGGGCTCGAAGCGCAGGGTCTCGTCGACGGCGCGGTTCAGCAGCGAGCGATTCCGGTCGATGTCGCGGCGCTGGTCGGGATGCTCGGCGAGCACCTTGGCCAGCCAGCCGATCAGCCGACCGGTCGTCTCGTTGCCGGCACCGGCGACCACCTGGGTGTAGTGCAGCACCTCCTTGCGGGTCAGCTTGCGGCGCACCCCGTGCTCGTCGTCGAACTCGACGTTGAGCAGGGTGGTCATCAGGTCGTCGGACGGATTCTTGGACCGCCATTCGACGTAGTCGGCGTAGATCCGCCCGTCGGCGATCGAGTCGGCGTTCGCGACCTTCAGCGGCGCGCCCGGCTTGGTGCGCAGGTTGGCGTCGTTGGCGTCGCGCACCGAGATCTGTTCGGACTCGGGGATCCCCAGCAGCATGCCGATCACCCGCATCGGCATCATCGAGGCCAGCTCGGCGATGATGTCGAAGCCGCCGGACCCGACCAGCGGGTCCAGGCAGCGGACGCAGTACCGACGGATCTGGTCCTCGAGGGCGGCCATCCGGCGCGGGGTGAACACCCGGGACATCAGCCCGCGCAGCATCGTGTGCTCGGGCGGATCCTGGAACATCATGACCCCGCCGGGCATGTCGAATTTCGACTGAACCAGTTCGAGGATGTCGCTGCGGCGGTTGGAGAAGACCTCCCAATTGGCCAAGCCCTGCTCGACGTCGCAATGCCTCGACAGCGCCCAGAAGTCGTACCGCTCGTTGTAGTAGAGCGGCGCTTCCTCGCGCAGCCGCGCGTACACCGGGTAGGGGTCGGCGATGATGCCGATGTCGTACGGGTCGTAATACACGGCCGTGTCGTTGGTGACGGTCATCGATCGTTCCTTGCTTCCGACGGCGCCCCGCGGTTTGGGCGATCGCCCAAAATCGGGGCGCAGGCTTTGTCTAGCAGCCCTCCCGAGACCCCGTCAAGACCTCCCCGCACCCCCGTCGCGCCTTCGCGCGTGAAGATTGGGACCCGGGCGTGAAGGATGCGTTAACCGGTTCACGCAGTTCTCGGCGCGCCAGGCATGGTGGAGATGTGAGCTTTCGGAACCCGGCGACCGCGCGGATGCTGTCCCGCGCCGGTTCGGTGCGTGTGACGCTCGCCTACGCGGTCGCGCTCGTCGCGGTCTCGCTCACGCTGACTGCGCTCGGCCGGCACGCACGCGAGGCCGCCGTGAGCCGCATGAGCACCAACCTGCACAACCTCGCGCACGGCCGCGTGGCCACGCTGATCGGCAGCGCGTTCGTCGACAACGGCGGCGCCGTCGTCGTCTGGCTGCCGGGACTGGTGTGCCTGCTGGCCCTGGGCGAACTGATCTGGCGCGGCCGGGGCCTGCTGCTCGCGTTCGCGGTCGGCCACGTGGGGGCGACGCTGATCGTGGCGGCCGGGCTGGTCGCCGCGGTCAAGGCGGGGTGGCTGCCGATCTCGGTTGCGCGCGCCAGCGACGTGGGCATCAGTTACGGCGCGGTGGGCGTGCTGGGCGCGCTGACCGCGGCCATACCGCCCCGGTGGCGGCCGGCCTGGGCCGGTTGGTGGCTCGGCACCGCGGTCGCGGCGAGCCTGGCCGCCGACTTCACCGGCGCCGGCCACGTCGTGGCGCTGTTGCTGGGCATGGCGGTCTCGGTGCGGCTGCCCTCGATGGTCCGCTGGACGTCCATGCACGTGGCGTTGCTCGCCGTCGGGGTGGTGTTCGGCTACTTCGTGCTGTCGGGGCCCTGCGCGCTGGCACCCGTCGGTGGGCTGGCCGGGGCGCTGCTCGCCGGCCTGGCCGCGGCGGCCGTCGGCGCCTCCCCTTTCAGGTCCGTCGCCCCCAGCGGCGATGAACGCGGGGGAACCGCGCGACAGCTGCAAACCGAGTGCCGAACCACGCGTGTGCCCGGCGATGGTCGCACCAAAAATCCACTCGGCTAGCGCTGGAACTATTCGTACTATTGAGTTTGTTGATTGTGCGTTTGTTGATTCGATATTCGCCGCCTATCGGTGTAGTTTCCTGACTACCTGACGGCCCGATTGTTGGCTGCGTGGAGGCAGTGGTGTCGTATGTGATCGCAGCACCAGAGATGTTGGCGGCGGCGGCGGGGGATTTGGCGACTATTGATTCGTCACTGTGCGTGGCCCACACCGCGGCGGCAGCCTCGACCGTTGCGTTAGTGCCCGCGGCCGCCGATGAGGTGTCAGTGAGTACGGCACACCTGTTCTCCCGCTGCGCCGAGGACTATCAGGCGGTAGCCAGGCAGGCGGCCGCGTTTCACGAGCAGCTGATTCGAAACTTCGATACGAGTGCCGGCTCATATGCTCTCACCGAGGCCGCCAACGCCTCGTCATTGCCGTCATTGGATGCCAGAGCGGGATCATATGCCAGCGCAAACGTCGGGGCACAGGTCCTACCGGTGAAGTTGACCCTCGAAGAGGCAGTAGCGCTTTTGTTGTTTCTCCCGGTTGAGTTGCCGTTGATCATCCTGTTCTTGGTTCTCGGAGGCCAACTCCAGATCGCGTTTTAGTGCTGGTCTGTACGGCTGTCATGACATCAATTGCACCGCAAGAATGGTTCAGCACCAGTTAGTGTGCGTCGAAATACATTCGCTCCTGATGCAAGTAATCGACACCCCTCCGCCGTGGTGGCCGTTCGTGGTTGGGGTGGTGTGGTTAGTCGTCGGTCACCGCATCCAGCCATGAGCGCTGCACGTGCAAACGCCACCCGTCAGTGACCAGCACGACGCCAGGGTTGTCCGGGTCCGTGATTTTCTCGGACAGGGCGACGTCGACGATCTCCGAGGGCGTCGAGGACAGTGTGGCGGCGGCGGTCTCGATCGGCACCGTCACGGGGTCGGTTAGGTCTTCGGGGCCGAAACCGCGACAGCACAGCGTCATTGATGCGGTGCGATAGATGCGGACATCGTCGCCGGGCTTGGATAGCAGCGGGGCGCCGTAGTGGTCGCGCATGTAGCGCGCGAGCCGCATCAACGGGGTGTCCATGACGGTCATTGTGTCATTGGGCTGACGGGGACTTCGGTGTCCGCGGGACAGCGCCGAAAACCTCGTCGTGAACCGCTGGCCAGATCCACTACCCGTGCTTGCCGCTGATATTCCTGGTCAGATCCCTATCCTCGCTCGGCTGAACACGTTTCGGCTCGCCTGACACCTTCGGCCACCATGCTGGGCATGCGACAGTCATGCTTGAGCGGATTCCTTGCGCAGGCCAGACTGGACCGCCGACCGAGTAAGGGTGATGGAGATGGCCGACGAACAAACGATCAACGGGTCGGAGAGCGCTGCCTGGCTGGCCCTGCGGGATGCCGCCTACGTCGGAAGGCTGATGCCGCTGCTCCGGCTGGCGGTGAAGCTCTACTTCCGCTCGGATGTCCAGGGGCTGGAGAGGATCCCCGCAGGCGGCGCGCTCCTGGTATCCAACCACTCCGGCGGACTGGTCCCCATGGACGTCCCGGTGGTTGCTGTCGCCTTCTCCGACCACTTCGGCACCGAGCGCCCCTTCTATGTCCTCGCCCATGACGGGCTGCTGATGGCCGGTGGGAAGTACGTCCTCGGCCGAGCCGGTTTTCTCCCGGCCAGCCGGGAGAACGCCATTGCCGCGCTGCGGGCAGGCGCGACGACGATCGTGTTCCCCGGCGGGGACTATGACGTGTTCCGGCCGACCAAGGACGCCAACAGGGTCGACTTCGGCGGCCGCAAGGGGTACGTCCGCACCGCGCTGGACGCTGGCGTGCCAATCGTCCCCGTGGTCAGCATCGGCGGTCAGGAGCAGTATCTATTCCTCAGCCGTGGCGAGCGGCTGGCCCGGCTGCTTCGTCTCGACAAGTTGCTGCGGCTGAAGATCGCCCCGATCATCGTCGGCATTCCGTTCGGGCTCACCTCCGGCTATGTGCCAAACTTGCCGCTGCCGGCCAAGATCGTCACCCGGGTGCTCGAGCCGATCTGTGTAGAAAAAGAGTTCGGGCCGAATCCCGACATTGATGAGGTGGACGGCGCCATACGAGCGCGGATGCAGGCCGCGCTAGACGAACTGGCTCGGGAGCGGCGGTTCCCCGTCATCGGGTGAGAACCAACGCGGTCACAACAAGGAGATCGCGGTCCCAAAGTTGCGCACCGCTGGCACTGATCGCCGCAGAAGCAGCGCCGTCGATCAGTTGACGGCATCGCGAAAAGGCTCGCCCCGCAGAACGCGTGCTCAGTCGGCCGATGTGACGACGCCGGTGCGGTGGTAGCGCTGGTCATTCCGCGATATCTGTATGCGTAGCGATGGCGGTGTGCTGTAATCGCGGCATCGACGACCGTCCTCGCCTACGCGGCTTGCCACTACCGAGGCTCCCCCGAGTCCCGTCGCTTGCTGCTGTTGGGGACGTTTCAGCCGGTCGGATCGTCGACCTGCCCGGGCGGGGCAGCACGTATGTGATCGACTCCGGGCCGCAGGACGGGCCCACGTATGTTCTGCTGCACTCGCTGGCCTGCACCGGGCTGATGACCTGGTATCCGGCGCTGGACGTCATCAGATGCTTCGGTCGGGTGGTGGTGTTTGACCAGCGCTGGCATGGCCAAGGCATTTCCTCGCCCAGATTCTTGCTCGAAGACTGCGCCGACGACGTTGTCGCGTTGGCCGACGCGCTGGGAATTGAAACCTTCGTGGCGGTTGGCTACTCGATGGGATCACTGGTCGCCCAGTTGATCTGGAAGCGGCACCGGGAGCTCGTCGACGGTCTGGTGCTGTGCGCAGCCACGACGGGGGTCACTCGCGCAAGTCACGAACGGCTGGCCACCGGCATCTTCGGGGCGCTAGTCGACGCGTTCATTCCGCCACCGAGTCGGGCCGCGCTATCGCCGGCACCGTCGGCAGCCGACACCGTTTTCGGCGTTCCCCAATGGTTGTTCAACCAGGTCCGCACCACCAGCCCGGGTGCGATAACCAGGGTCGCCGCCGAGATCACCCGATTCGACTCGACCCGCTGGATCGGGGATATCGACGTGCCGACGTCGGTACTGATCACGCTGCGCGACCGCATCTTCTCAGCGCGACGCCAGCGCTGGCTGGCCAGCCAGATACCCGAAGCTCACACCGTGACGGTCGACGCCGGGCACGCCGGTTGCACGCTGCAATCTGACAAGTTCGTGCCCGGGCTCCGCGAGGCGATCAGTTTGGTGCACCGCCGAGTCCAGTTCGGCGCGTTCTCATCGGCCGCGACCCCACGGTGATCAAGCGTCTCGCGACCGGAATCGAGTCGAAGCGCTGGGCTGAACAGCCAAACCGCGGTTAACTACCTGCGGACGCTGTCGTCCGGGTCAGGTGAGGATGAGGTGCACAATGAAGCGACTCAGCGGCTGGGATGCGTTGTTGTTGTACAGCGAAACGCCCAACGTCCACCAGCACACGTTGAAGGTGGCCGTGGTCGACACCTCAGATTTCGAGGGAGAGCCCGGCTTCGATACGTTCCGCCAAGTACTGCGTCGCCGCCTGCACAACCTGGAACCGCTCCGCTATCAACTGGTCGACGTCCCTTTGCACCTACATCCACCCATGTGGCTCGAAGATGCGGAGATCGACCTGGACTATCACTTGCACCGGGTGGAGGTGCCTGCCCCTGGCGGTCGCCGCGAACTTGATCAGGTGATCGGCGAGATCGCCAGCACGCCCTTGGACCGCCGCCGTCCACTGTGGGAGATGTACTTCGCCGAAGGCTTGGCCAACCACCGGGTCGCGGTGATCGGAAAGATCCACCACGCACTGGCTGACGGTGTCGCATCGGCGAACCTCATGGCGCGTGGAATGGAGTGGCCGGACTCCATCCGGGAGGAGGGCGAGCTGAACGCTGCCGGTACGCTGCCGTCGAAGGCCGAGCTGCTCCGCGAGGCCGGGCGAAGCCATCTGAACCACCTCGCAAAACTGCCGGGAGTGGTTCGAGGCGGCGCAACCGGCATGTACCGGCTCCGGCGGCGGACGCGGGAGCGCCGGAGGGACCCGGAATTCGCACCCCATTCCGGCCCGCCCCCGACCTTCATCAACCACCGGCTGTCGCCGGAGCGGACCTTCGCCAGCGCGACGCTGTCGCTGGCCGAGGTCAAGGAGGTCGGCAAGCATTTAGGCGTCACCGTCAACGACATGGTGTTGGCGACGGCCGCGGGCGGCGTGCGCGATCTGCTGCTGCGCTACGACGGCTGCGCCGGCCAACCGCTCATCGCCGAGGTGCCGGCCGCCATCGATGCCTCGCCGGATCGGATCAGCGGCAACGCGCTGAGCTCCATGCTGGTGTCGCTGCCGGCGCACGTTGGTGATCCGTTGGAACGCGTGCGGCTGACCAGCGCGGCGACCCGGATCGCCAAGGAAAACCAGAAGCTGTTGGGCCCGAACACGATCGCGCACTGGCTGGACTACGCGCCTCCGATCGCAGCGCAGGCCACGTTCCGGTGGCTGTCGAGGCGGCGGGCGCCCAATCAGCTGATCAACGTGATCGTGTCCAGCGTGGCAGGCCCGCGGCATCGGGGCCGCATCGCCGGTGCGGTAGTAGACGAGATCTACTCGGTGGGTCCGGTGGCCGCCGGCGTCGGGCTGAACATGACGGTGTGGAGCTACGCCGACCAACTCAACATCTCCGTACTCTCCGACGACCAGACACTCAAAGACACCCACGAAGCAACCGACGCGATGATCCACTCGTTCGCCGACATCCGCTCGGCGGCGGGCTTTCCCCCGCCGCTGACCGAAGTCCCCACGGCGATGCCGCAAGCCACGCGTCTCGGTTAGGGATCTTCGATGCCGAACCCCCTGCGCGAGACCCGCGAGCTGGTCGCCACGTTGCGCCGGGCGAGGTTCATCGCCACGCTGCGGCCGGACAAGTACCTGCGTATCGCCGCGGCGGCGCGCCGCGAGGGCCCGACGGAAACCTTGGGTTTCGCGATCGCGGCACGGCGCTGCCCGCAGCGGCCGGGCCTGATCGACGAGCTCGGCGCGCTGACCTGGCGCCAGCTGGACCAGCGATCCGATGCCCTGGCCGCCGCGTTGCAGACGCTGCCCGGGGGGACCCCGGAAAAGATCGGCATCATGTGCCGCAACCACCGCGGATTCGTCGAGGCACTGGTTGCGGTCCACCGCATCGGCGCCGATGTCGTGCTGTTGAACACCTCCTTCGCGGGGCCGGCGCTCGCCGAAGTGGTGCAACGTGAAGGTATCGATGTGGTCGTCTATGACGAGGAGTTCGGCCCCGCGCTCGATCGCGCCCTCGCCGACAACCCCGGCGTCCGGAGGGTCCTGGCGTGGACGGATCACCCCGCTGACCATGAGGTGACCGTCGAGAAGCTGATCACCGCACACACCGGTCGGCGACCTCGACGCGCCCGCCGCAGGGGCAGACTGATCCTGCTGACCGCAGGCACCACGGGTACACCCAAGGGCGCCAAGCGCTCCGGCGGTGGCCCCAAGGAGCTGAAGGCGGTGCTCGACCGGACCCCGTGGCGCGCCGAGGAGACCACGGTGGTGGTGGCGCCGATGTTCCACGCGTGGGGCTTCTCCCAGCTGATCCTGTCGACGATGCTGGCGTGCACGGTCATAACCCGCCGCAAGTTCGACCCAGAGGCGACGCTGCAGCTCATCGACCGCTACCACGCCACCGGACTTTCCGTGGTACCAGTGATGTTCGACCGGATCATGGACCTGCCCGACGACGTGCGGAAGAAATACAGCTGTCGCTCGCTGCGGTTCGCCGCCGCGTCGGGGTCACGGATGCGTCCCGACGTGGTCACCAGGTTCATGGATGAGTTCGGTCCCGTGATCTACAACAACTACAACGCGACCGAGGCAGGCATGATCGCGACCGCCACGCCTTCAGACCTGCGCGCGGCGCCGAACACCGCCGGCACTCCCGCCGAGAACGCCGAGATCCGGATCCTCGACAGCGAATTCCACCAGCTGCCCGCGGGTGAGATCGGCAGCATCTATGTGCGCAGCTCCACACAGTTCGACGGCTACACGTCGGGCAAGACCTCGAAGTTCCATGCGGGGTTCATGTCCTCCGGGGACGTCGGCTACCTCGACAACGCCGGGCGGCTGTTCGTGGTCGGTCGCGATGACGAGATGATCGTGTCCGGCGGCGAGAACGTGTATCCGATCGAGGTGGAGACGACGCTGGCGGCACATCCCGAGGTGGCCGAGGCGGCGGTACTCGGCGTGGACGACGAGCGGTACGGCCAGCGGCTGGCCGCGTTCGTGGTGCTCGAGCCGGGCGCATCGGCGACGCTGGACACGCTGAAGCAGCATGTGCGGGAGAACCTGGCCAACTACAAGGTGCCGCGCGACATCGTGATTCTCGACGAGTTGCCCCGTAGCAGCACCGGTAAGATCAACCGTTTCGACCTGCGGGCACGCGTCGCCGCCGTGGCGGGCAGTGGGGGTTAGCACGCGGCTACGTCGCTTGTCTTTGAGCAAGACCCGAGGTTTCGTTCGACGCAGCTGACGGGGAACGGGGCCACTCCTGCTAAGCGGACTTCGGCCTTACTCGCGAACGTTTTCCCTCTTCAGATCCGTATCCCTGCTCGGCTGAACGCGTTTGGGTTCGCCCGGCATCTTCGGGGTGCCGTACCGCTAAACGCTGTACTGAGCAGCGGAAACGCAGGCCTGTCGGTGGCGCTGTGCATCGTGTTATCGGGCGAATTCTCGCCCTACTTTTCGGAAAGGATGCACCGCAATGCCAACCACAACCACGCCCAACGTCCCACCGCCCGTCGGCCCCACCGGGTACTGGCTCGGCTCACGCGGCATCTTCCGGCACTACCGGCCGACGGACGTCTCAGCCCTCTTCGAGTCCAAGCAATGCGGCCAGCCGGTGTCGCACGTCATGTCGACCGCGGTGTCGGGCGAGTTCTCCGGGGAAGTCGTCGGCGAACTCATCCGCTGGGCCGACGGCGCCGACGAGAGCATCACGTACGAGGCCCGCATCGACGGCACGCCGGACAGCGCCGGAATCACCGACATCGCCGCCTATACCTATGAGGACATCAGGGCCGTAGCCAAGGTCGCCAACGACCTGCGGTATGAGTGGGCGGCGATCCTGGAAGGCCGGCGGGACTGATGACCATGAGAACCGCCGCCGGCCGCCGGGATGCTTACATCGCGGAGTGCGAGCACATCGCGCAGATGGTCGCCTTGGAGGAGCCGACGACCGACGAGCTGGTGTCGCTGGCGACCCTGCTGCGGCCCGCGTATGCGCGGTACCTCGCCGGCCGCGAGCCGTTGCGCCTTGTGCGGCACGGTGCCTGACAATATCCATCTATTCGCGGCCGCAGACGTTACGGTATTTGTCGACATTCGTCTCTACAAACGGCCTGATGGGGGCATGCAATTATGGGCCTGCGATCGAGCCTCGATTGGTGGGACTATGTCGCTGCCCCTTTGACGCTCGGAGCTGGCGCCGCCGCCGTCTACTGTGGCTCCTTCGTAGCAAGGCCATCACCGCCCGGAGGTGTCTATGGATGGTGGCTGACGGGTCAGATTGCCGCCACGATTATTGCCGCTGGCCTGCCCACATACTCGGCTATCCGCGCGAAGCGGCGGGAATCACGCGCGGCGCGGCGTGAAATCGACGCGCGCACGAAGGCCCGTGTCGAGATGAACGAGGCCCTCGATCCGATAGTTCGGAGCCTAGCCAGCGGCATGAGCACGCCAGGCCTGCAGGAACGCGTGCGCTGGATGGTCGTGAAGACGGCCGCCGAGATTATCGGCCCCGACCAGGGCACCCGATCATGCTACTTCGACCTGGAAGCTGGGCCGCCGAAAAAGCTCGTGCCAACGATGTACCACGCTGGACGCGTGGGCAACACGCGCTCCACGTTCATCGAAGGAACGCCAGGCGGGGACGACGCGATTGCGATGGTCGAGAGCAACGGTCACCGGCTGTGCACGGACACCGGCATCGACCCCCCGCCGGGCTGGAACAACAAAACGCGTGATTACAGGACTTTCATCTCGGTCGCCGTGGTGGCGGGCAACACGGCATACGGGATGCTCACCGTCGACGCGCTCAACCCGGGTGATCTAGAGGAGCGCGACGTCGACGTGCTCGCCGTAATGGCTGGCCTTGTTGGGATCGCGATGGCAATGAAGCCATAGCCTGCCCACTGTCGGTCTGAGCGGGTAGCCTCCGCTGTACCTACAATGTTGCTCCAACGTACCTACAATGGAGTTGCGATTCATCCCGGGGAAAGGCGGCGATAGTCATGGCTGTGCGTATCGAGCCGGTCCGCGACGACCGCGCAGAACGAATCCTCGAAAACCCCTCCGGCTACTACGCGGAAGCTCGCCAGCGCGCTCGTGAAGCCGTTGAGCGTGAGGTCGCCCGGGAGCGGGCGGAACACCGCTAGGAAATCTGTTCGCCGCAGAACGCCACCGGCGGGCGTGACGACCCCGCTAAAGATCCGAAATAGGCAGTCAGTTGACCAGCGGTTTTGTCGCGCGGCATGGGCAGGTTCCCCAAATTTTTTGGCCCCGTGTAAAAAAAATCCGCGACGGGCAGGCGGTCGCTGCGAGGGGGGCACCCTTAGCAAAAGCGGCCGGGGGGGTTAGGCCTCCCGGGACGGGAGGCCATGGCGGCCGCGGGTACCCCCCGATTTTTATTGAGGCCACCGCCCCCCATGTCGACCGCTTGCCCGTCGCGTTCCCCCCTCCCCGAATTGTGTGGTCATCGATTGGCGACCATGACCATATGCCTTAAGCAGCAACTATGAGCTTTTTAGCAAAAAAATAGACAGCCGCGGCTGATCCCGGCGCCCTCGGTGATTCATGCCGGGGGGTGTCAGCGCCAGTTCACTCGACGTACATATGGAACGCGTTGCCGCCAATCATGCGGAATCGAAGTCGGGGCGCCTCGTCCGAAAGAGGGAGCCGGTCGATCGCGGCCATGGACCCTATGGTCCCGAAGACGAACTGATGGCATTGGCGGGCAATCTCGGCATTGATGGCGCGGGGGTTGCGCGCGCTCCACTGCGGGGTTGGGATCCGGGGCGCGCGATCCATCACTAGCAGGGCACCGGGCTGCAGCGGGAACCTGACCTCGTCCGCAGTCTGTATGCCGAGGCCCCGAGGTTGCGGATTTTGGGTCGGCCGGCGCCACGGATGAACCGGGGAATCGCTGCTGATCAGCGGGCCGCCTCGGAACTTGTGAACCGTCCAGTTCATCGTTTCCAACCGAGGCGCGATCTGTGTGACCGCAACATCCACGGCAACGCTGTGCGCCAAGGCGGCTGTCGGCACGCCGTACATGGCGATCGCACCACAGACATAGGTCCACGCACCTTCCACCTCGGATTCGTCGGGCTCGCCACCGAGATTCCGAAGGTAGTCGCGGACAGCGTCCTTGGGCACCGGACGCTCGGCCGTCGTCGCGGCGACATTCGATATGAACTTCGTTCGCTCGACGTGCTTCTCGGTCCTCACCAGCTGCAGCGCGGCGAAGAGCGCAAATAACCTGCGCTGGTCGCCCTGCAGGTCCCCCTGCGCGATCAAATCGCGTCGCAGATTCGGCCATTCTGCCTCGACGCCTTGGTACATCTTCTCGTTTGCATCCCCCAGCTCACCGCGACCGTAGATGCCGCCTACGACCGCGACGTCGTTGACGCCGGCGCGGCGCGCATTGTCGCCGCGGCGGCGGTATGCGAGCAGTTTGCCGTTGGAATCTGCCCAGGCACGGAGATAGGTCCTCGGAACGAAGTGTGGGCGCTCGATAACCACCCGCTCAGCTTATTGAGCTTCGGTGCGCGCGACGCCGCCCAGAACCCCGCTCACCGTCCCCGCCGGCACCGCCCCGGCCCACGACCCGCACCTAAGCCGCTCGGCGCACCCCTGACAGATCCCCACAGCCGCAGGGTCCACAGGCGCCCCACGGCGGCCCTTACCGCACTCCACGTCGAAGCGCGGCGCCAACCCCCGACACGCCGCCCCCGGCAGGCGAATGGTCGGACGAACGATCGCGGCGAGCAATCCCAACCAATTCGAATCGGGCGCGACCGGCGCGGCGACGACACCCATCCCCAGGGTCACTGCCCGGCCTCGGGCACATCCCCGCAGGTGCCCAACGCCTCGGCCACATCAGCCAACTTCAAAGCGAAAGCGACCAGCTCGTCCCGCGTCGCCAGGAACCGCGCCCGCCCACACGAGACAACTGCATAACCGTTGGATGCTGGGCGGCAGTCAGCGACGAACTCGTCCCTACACGCCCTCATATCGCCGACTCGTCCCACGGCGCCCCGATCTCGCCCAAAACGGTCTCCGGCTCGACGCCGCTATGGGTGGCCGCCCACGCCGCCCGCTCGTCCTGCCACGCCTCCCACCGGGCCACCGCGGCCCGCATCGACACCGCATCGCGCGGGTCGCCGTAGGCCGGCACACCCCGCCCGGCACACCACCGCCGATAGTCAGTCAGCTCGGCGGGCGGCACCAGGCCGTCGGGCTCCTCGACACGGCGCCTCACGACAGCCCCTGGCGTTCGGCCTCGATCAGCGCCATGATGCGGCGCCGCCGCTCAGCCCGGCTGGCAAGCGCCTGCTCGTATTCGGCCTGCGACCCATACCAGCGGCCATCCCAACCGCCAACCGTCCGCAGGCGGATCGACCTCACGGCGGCGCATCACGCAACCCCATACACACCGCGCACCCCGACACGGCGTTGCGGACGCCGCCCGGCAGCCGGATCATTCTCATCCCCGGCAGGCAGACGCAGCGCGGCCGTCAGCCTGGCCAACGCGATCCGCGCCTGCCGCGCCTCCACCACCGCCGGATGCGGCTTCGACCCGTGCGGACCCTTCACCAACAGGCCCTCCCGCCCGGTGATCGCGGCCAGTTTGTCCAGCAGGTCAACGGTGCGGATCATCTCCCGCAGCAGCGCCAACTCGTGCTGCTCAAGCTCATATTTGCCCAGGACATCGCGCCACAGCTTGGCGCCGTTGACCCCGGTGCCCTTCGGTGGGGCCGGTATCTGCTTCGCGGCCATGATCGGTCTCCTTCTATCCTAATCCGGTTGAACCACTTACGTTTTCGTTGTATCACCAATTGCATTGCGGCGCAATTGGATTCGTTTCAGCTATCGTAGACAGACAGGCGGACAGCGAAGGTGGCCGCGAGTCATACGTCAAAAAAACGTAGCGCTGGTGAATCATGCTGTCCTTCAATCGTTTTCGATGTCCTTGCGTTGTGTTGTGTTGGTGTGCAACGTAATTGGTCAAGCTGAGACACTGGCAGATGGCCTCGCTTGTAGTTGCAGTGGCGGCATGCGCCGCGGCAATTGGCGCGGACCATCCGCAGGTCAGGCCGGCGCCGAGACCGGGATGATGTGGTCGGCGGTGGTGCTGATGTGGGTGCAGCCTGGCAGCCGCAACCAGCAGCTGGGCTCGGCTTTGATCACTTCAGCGCGGAGGCGACGCCAGGCGCGGGTGGAGCCGTTGGCGCTCATCGTCGCCATCCTCGGCTGCGGCGGTGAGCCCACTCGAAGACGGGGTCGGTTCGCATCTGCGCCCAGGCCACCAGCGGGTCACGAACGTAGGCGTCCAGGCCCGGAGCGCGCTGACGCTGCACGGCCAGGACTTCGGCGCCGTCATAGGCCGGTTGTCACCACCAGCGCGATGTGATCTAGGAAGGCGTTGGTGACGCGACGGACCCGCCGCGCATGGTCGAGGACCTGGCCGCGGCTGGGGTCGACGCTGAACCCGACGCGCTCAGCATGCCCTCGGCCGCCAGTTGCAGCGTGTCATCGCCGCGCGCGGTGGCCGCAATCCGGATCTCGGCGATCAGGCCGCGCGGGTCACGGGTGTTGAACGCGACGGCCTTGCCTACGACGTCGCTTCGGTCGTGTTCTCGGTTGACTCTGACGCGCTCAGGGTTGGTGCCGTCGAGGCTGTCGAAGGCGCCCGGTGAGTACACTTCCCGCCAGATCTGGTTGCGGTAGTCGACCAGTGCTGGTTGTTCGTAGGGTGCCACGATGACGCTGATGATGCGTCGGGACACGTTGACGTCGAGGACACCGGACCCGGCGGCGCGGGTGTCAATTGTGGTGGTGCTCATGGCTGGTCTCCTGTCAGTGAGGTCGGCTAGCGCGGTGCTGCCGGGTGTGGCGGGTATCCCGCGGCGGCGGGTGGCCTTGTTGCGGGCGGTGAG
>CAVQEF010000005.1:0-126947 GCA_963711445.1 uncultured Actinomycetota bacterium | reverse complement strand
GCGGTAGGCGCTGTCCGCCACGATCATCGGGTCGGGCAGTCGCTCGACGAGCTCACGCAGGCCGTCGGCGCTCAAACGATAGTTCAGCGGCGTGAACGCCAGGTTCGCCCGAGCTGAGGAGAACATCAGCAGCGGCAGCATCGCACCCCCAGTGCCCACATAGACGACGTGCGACGACGCCGACGCGGCCACCACACCCGAACCACCGTCGGCAAACGTACTCAGTTCCGCGGTCGTCAGCCGAATATCGCCGTCCACCAACGCAACCCGGTCGGAATCACCCGACACCGCCATTTCCAGAAGGAGCGAAATGCTCAACTGACCTCAGTCTCACCTAGTCGTTGCACGGTCACCGCCCACCGCCGCGTGACGGACTTAAGCCCCAATCGGCCAGCACCGCACCCACTGCAGAGACGAACGTTCATGCTGCCAGTTCGACGGCACAGATCCCGCTGAGGATGTCTGTCTTTGTTTCCTTCGCCGTTGCAGTATGAATCGATCAGATAGGCGATAACCCTTGGTCTGCAGCCGCATTCGTGAAGCAGTGCGGCGGACAGGTGGTCACGCGCTAGCACCGAAGGCGCCTGAGTCCGACCATTCGGCAATAAGATCGTCAACGGTGGTGAGCCGGGCGAGCACCGCGATGGTGTTGTCCAAGACTTGTTCGCCGTACTCGGTGGGGGTGCCGCCCACCGCGTCTCGCGGTACGACAACCTCGAAACCCGCCTGGGTGGCGTGGCCCGCCGTGTGCGGCAATGCCAAATTCAGTGACACCCCTACTAATACTATGGTCTGAACGCCGAGGTCCCGCAGCACCGGCAACAATTCGGTGTCCAGGGTGGGGAACAGTCCGTGGTGTCGCGCGAGCACGAGATCGCCGGGTGCGAGTAGTTCGTCGATCACCTTGGTGGCCGTCGCGCCGGGTTCCCACTCGGCGATGGCCGGCCCCAGCGCCCGCCAAAGACGAGCCGTCCCTGTGGGCCTGCCACCCGAGGTTCCCTCGTATGTCGCATGAACCACGCGTATGCCACCGCCGCGGGCCGCGTACAGCAACCGGCTCAGGTTTTGCACCAGTTTACCGGCGTCGGCGGCCAGCGCAGGCAGCACCGAATTCCTTCCTAGCATACCGTTTTGACATTCCACGCATACGACGGCCACGGTCCCGGCTTTCTTGCCGGTGAGTGATGAGGGCATTTCAGTGCTACTTCGGGCCGAAGCGCTGCGCACCGTCGAGGCGCATAACTTCACCGTTGACGTAGCCGTTGGTGAGCAGAAACGCAGCAGCGTCGGCGAATTCGGCCGGCCTGCCGAGCCGTTTCGGAAACGGAATGTTGGCGGCGAACTGGGCGATGGCCTTTTCGCCGACCGCCTCCATGATCGGCGTCTTCATCGTTCCTGGTGCGATCGTGTTGACCCTGATCCGCGCCGAACTGAGGTCACGCGCGGCCGCGATTGTCAGGCCGATGACGCCGGCTTTCGCTGCGGCGTAGGCGGTCTGGCCGATCTGACCTTCGTAGCCGGCGATTGAGGCGGTCAGGACCATCGCGCCCCGCTCGCCGTTCGCCTGGGGTTCGGCGGCCGCGACCGACGCGGCCACCAGCCGTGCCACGTTATAGGTGCCGTTCAGGTAAAGGTCGATGGTCTTGGTGAAGGCGCCGAAGTCGGCTGGTGTGCCGTCGCGTTGCACGATCCGCTGTGCGACCCCGAAGCCACCGTGGGCGACTACTGCGTAGCGCAGCTGTCCGAGCTGATTGGCCCCCTCGATGGCACCCAGGATGCTGTCTTGGCTGGTGACGTCGGTGCTGACGAAGACCGCCCTGCTGCCCAATTCGTCAGCCAGTGCCTTGCCCTTGTCGGCGTCGAGATCGGCGATGACCACTCCCAGACCGTCGGCGTGGAGCCGTCGCACCGTCGCCTCACCGAGACCGCCCGCGCCGCCGCTGACGATCGCCGACGCGCCTTCAAATTGCTCTACCACCAGCGGGTCTCCCTTCTCCGTTTGCTGTTGCCGAGTTGGGTTTCCGGGCGATACGGCGGAGCGCTCTGGCGGCAATCTAATGCCTGGGCGTGGCGCTGAACCGCTGGCATCTTTCTACTGGCACTGATCAATCTGTGGCACAACACCTTCCAGGACGCCTGCCTAGTCATCCGCGTCGGCCTCCCATGCGTTTGTTGACATCCTGGTTTCCGATGAGCGGGTGTCGTCGACTCCATCAATTCCCGGTTGGCAGGGTCAGCATCGACTGCCATGTCGGCTCCTTCGGCGCACTCTGTGCACGGTCGTATTGGGTGTATAACTTCCCCCAGGACCGATGTATTTGGCCTGTGGCAGGGTCGGATTGAACGTCGGTGACGGGTGGCGGGGTGGGCCCCTGCGGTGCTGGCGGGGAGCCGGATTTCGAGCAGTTACCGGCACGGTACTAGCTTCAAAGCGCGTACTTCAAGACGAAATGCGCTGCCGACATGCGGCCGACATGTGGTCGTCCGCCACAGGACATACGGGCTGGGCTAGCGGTCGATTGCAACGCGCTTACCAGCTTGACCATTAGCGCGAACTTCCAGTCGTTGCGTCGGCAGCATCAGTGATGCCTCTATTGACAAACTTCGGTCGGTCGGCCAATAACGAGCGGTTATGTCGTCTCTCGTAAGTGAAACTGCTGCGCGACATCAAAGGTCTTCGTCGGACCATTCCGCATCGACAAGTCGCGGATCGGCCCCCTCACCCAAGCGCAACCTCGCGCGCTCAAGCGAGACGTCCGGGTGCCACGTCTGCCTCGGCTTACGTTGTGCGAGTTGGAATGTCCGAGCCCCCAGAGTTTTGACTGATAACCGGCGGATAGCCCGAATCGGCCTCGCGTTCTGCTGACAGCGACCTTGAGCTGCATCAACGTAATTTTGGTCGGCTGGTACTGAGACAGCCAGGGATGGGATTTCCGCCGCCGCGAGCGGCGGCGTTGCCGAGCGTCACCCGCGATTGACCGCCGAGCGCACGGACGCATCCTGGCGCGGGTGATCCATGCCGCAGACCTTCACGCACAGCGGCATGTCGCACTCGTGCAGCCCGAGCTCGTCCGGCCCCAATGGCACCGTCAGCCAGCCGGCCAATGCGTAGCGGTACGCGGCCGCACGCAAATTCCGCTGCCCCCGCGGTAGATATAGGGCCGCTACCCATCCTTGCCGATTGCGCCGGTGAAAAAATCGCAGTCGTCCGGATCGCGGCCCTTCACACGTACGAGTCGAACCGCCGGCATTCGGCACCGTGTACCGCGGGTCTAGCCACAACGCCACCGCGACCTCGACTCGCACGCCCTCACGCTAAACACTCTCACCGACACCAAGTGGGCGCGGCGGGAGACCAGCCGCCGGTGGCGCGCCAGGCCCCCCGCCGTCGGGCGCGGCGCTCGGCGCGGCCCCTGGCGTGCGTAGTGCACCCGGCGGCGCGCCCAGCTCTGCGCCGGCTGATTTCAGCACGGCACGCACGCCGCTGACTTTGATGCCGGCCAGCTCGGCGATCGCGGTCAAAGTTTCCCCGCGATCCAGCATGCGCGACACCGCCGCCGCACCCTCCTGGCGGTGCTCGTGCCGCCGCCGCTCACCCTCGGCGCGAATCTCGACCACACGACCCTGCTCCCACTCGTCGACTGCCGCCAGCCGGCCCAGCTCAACCAGAAACGACGCCGCGTCATCGACGTTGTGCCGCTCCTGTTCCTGCCGAGCCTCGTTCGCCTTGGCCTGCGCTTCGCGAACCTTGTTGCGCGCTTCGGTTTTCGAGTTGATATTCGCCATGGCCGAACCTTACGGCGCGGGAAACCCACGTCTCTACCATCACCCACAACATGACCATGTCCCCATTTGTCCCCATCGCCCGTTTCCCAGTCCATGACTCCCCCAACACAACCCGATCCACACCCACAACCCGCTCACCAGAGCACACCGCCACCAACCCTTTTCGACCCGCCCACGAACCACACACCTCTTGCACGAGGCCGAAGAACCGGACCGTCGATTCTGGCGCGTGCAACAAGCGGCCACCGGCATGTGCCCTATCCGCACTCCCCCGCCAATGCCGGGCGACACGACTCGGTCTGAATTCATGCATAACCGGGATTATGCATGACTAACCGTGGGCTCCTGGCACGGCGACTAGCCCATCGGCTGATGCCGCCTAAGTCTTGAAAGCCGGCTGCCTGCAAGGATTCCCTGCGCTTTTGACTGATGGGGCGATTGCCTTGCCGCGCTCAATAACCACTATCCCCTCGTCGCGCCGGACGCGGGCCAACACCTCAGAAGTCTGTTGCTGAGCATGTGGATCGATACTCCGCCATCGAGGCAATGCACTAGGACTTCCTCTTACTTCCCCTCACTGAGTCTGTGAGCAGGCGAAGTTGTTTCCGCAGGCGCACCTTCACGCGCAATTCGGTGCCACGACGCGCGACCCGTGCCAGACCGTAAACGACAGTCTCCGCCTGACAGATCGATACTGAGCGGAAAATCTTTCGCGCGACCGATGCGCAAGGAGTCATCGTATCCGATGATCAACCTAGCAGTCACCGCGAGCCGAGGAGAAACGATGACGAGCGGAAGTGACACGAATTGGGAGAAACGGGGTGTCAGTCCGACGGTCGAGACCCCACCAGCTCGAGCCGGTCTGCTTCTGACAATCCCGGAAGCGGCCGCAGCGTTGCGCATCAGTCGGTCGTCGATCTATCGGTTGTTCGACTCCGGACAGCTGTCGTGGGTACTGATATGTGGCAAACGGCGAGTCACTCACGTCGAGATTAATCGATTCATCGCCGCCCACACGGAGGTCGCGTCGTGACCATCAGCGTGGCTCTGTCCTAACTGTGGGGTTATGACCAATGGCTGAGCGCCGCCAACTGCCTCCGCAGATCAAACGCATCGAACTGGCCCGCCGCACCGGCGGACGGCCGGTCGTCCGCTACCAACTCACTGTCGATGTCGGCACTGTCGATGGAAAACGTAGGCAGTTGCGCAAGCGCTACGCGACCGAAAGGGAAGCGCGCGAGGCGCTCGACGAGATCCGCGGCGAGGTGGCCAAAGGCACCTACGTGCATCCCTCGATCCTCACGGTGGAGGAAGCGTGCGCGAACTGGCTGATGTCACGGCATGGCATCAAGCCCAAGAGCAAATCCGGGTATGACGGAGTGCTGGCGCC
The DNA here is from genome assembly GCA_963711445.1 of uncultured Actinomycetota bacterium. GTDB lineage: Bacteria > Actinomycetota > Actinomycetes > Mycobacteriales > Mycobacteriaceae > Mycobacterium. The sequence continues at coordinate 121,771 of CAVQEF010000005.1, read as the reverse complement.
TGTGCGTATCGAACTGGGTCATCTGCCCGTGCAAAAGCTCACCCGCCGCCACGTCGATGAGCTTGTAAGGCGGCTGCGCGACGGACAGGTTGTCCGCGCCGACGGCACAAAGCGACGGCCGTGGAGTGCTCGGTCCTGCAACTACTTGCTCGGCACGCTGTCGCAGGTGCTTGGTCAGCTCGTACACGACGGCACATTGGTCCGCAACGTCGTGGCGCACGTCGACCGGGTGGCCGGCAAGCCGAAGAAGTTCGCCACCTACACGCCTATGCAGGTGGAGCGCCTGCTACGCGCGATCCGCGAGGACCGCAACCGCCACGCCTGGCATCTTGCGCTATCCGGGCTGCGTCGGGGTGAGATCGGCGGGCTCCGCTGGACGAACGTCGATTTCGAGGCCAAGACACTGACCATCGGCCCGACACGAATCAGCGTCGATGGCAAGGCCGTCGAGCAGGATGATGCCAAATCGGAAGACTCAAACCGAGTGCTGCCCCTTCCGGACCCGCTGTTGGTCGAGCTGAAAGCGGCGAAAAAGCGGCAGTTGTCCGAAAAGCTGAAAGCCGGCGTCGACTACACCGACCTCGATTACGTGGTGTGCAACGAAGCCGGGCAGCCGTACCACCCAGACACGCTGTCCAAGATGTGGGCCAACACCGTCACCGCGGCCGGTGTGCCCCGAATCCGGCTGCACGACGCACGGCATACCTGCGGTACCACGATGCACCTGCAGGGCGTGCCGGCCGCAGTGATCGCGGCCTGGCTCGGCCACGCCGACGTGGCATTCACGATGCGAACGTATGTGCACTCACAGCCAAACGCGCTGGCCGACGGCGCGCGGAGTTTGGCACGAGTTGTGACAATCCGTGACAATGTTGCCGGTGCTTGAGACCAAACCAGCCCATATCAGCTGGTCGTGAGCGCGCCCGAAGGGATTCGAACCCCCAACCTTCTGATCCGTAGTCAGATGCTCTATCCGTTGAGCTACGGGCGCTTGTGTTCAGTTGTGGTCCAGTTGTGGTGCTGCGTGGCGGAGGCGAGAGGATTTGAACCTCCGGTCCCCTTTGAGGGGGACAACTCATTAGCAGTGAGCCCCATTCGGCCGCTCTGGCACGCCTCCATCGGCCTTCCTGAGGGTACCCGAACGCTTCCCGGTATCCCCGAACCGCCGGAGGCATAGCGTACACAGCCGCGACATATGCTGTCGAAGTGACCGCCCGCCTGCGCCCCGAATTGGCCGGGCTGCCGGTTTATGTCCCGGGCAAGACGGTGCCGGGGTCGGTCAAGTTGGCCAGCAACGAGACGGTGCGCGGGCCGCTGCCCAGCGTGCGGGCGGCCATCGAGCTTGCCACCGACGAGATCAACCGCTACCCCGACAGCACCTGCGCGGCACTCAAGGCCGCGCTGGCCGAGCACGTGGGCCCCGACTTCGGTCCACAGCACATCGCCGTCGGCTGCGGTTCGGTCAGCCTGTGCCAGCAGCTGGTGCAGATCACCGCCTCGGCCGGCGACGAGGTGGTGATGGGCTGGCGCAGCTTCGACCTGTATCCGCCGCTGGTGCAGATCGGTGGCGCCGTCTCGATCAAGGTGCCGCTGACCGACCACACCTTCGACCTCGACGCGATGCTCGCCGCGGTCACCGCGCGCACCCGGTTGATCTTCGTCTGCAACCCCAACAATCCGACCTCCACGGTCGTCGACCCGCGGGCGCTGGCCCGCTTCGTCGAGGCCGTGCCGGCACACGTCCTGGTCGCCATCGACGAGGCCTACGTCGAGTACATCCGCGACGGCATGGCTCCGGAGAGCCTGGCGCTGGTCCGCGCCCACAGCAACGTCGTTGTGCTGCGCACCTTTTCGAAGGCGTACGGGCTGGCCGGCCTGCGCGTCGGCTACGCGATCGGCCCACCCGACCTGATCACCGCCCTCGACCAGGTCTACGTGCCCTTCTCGGTGACCAACATCTCGCAGGCCGCCGCCATCGCGTCGCTGCGGGCCGCCGACGAGCTGCTGGCCCGCACCGACGCGGTGGTCGCCGAGCGCACCCGGGTCGCCGCGGCGCTGCGCGAAGCCGGGTACACCCTGCCGCCGACGCAGGCCAACTTCGTGTGGCTGCCGCTGGGGCCGCGCAGTGCCGACTTCGTCGCGCAGGCCGCCCACGCGCGCCTGGTGGTCCGCCCGTTCGGCACCGACGGCGTCCGCGTCACCATCGGGGCGCCCGAGGAAAACGACGCGCTGATGCGGTTCGCCCGCGACTGGATCACCCGCAACGGAACCTGAGGAGAGACGAATGACCGCGGCCCGCAAGAAGTTCACCGAGCTCACCGAGCGCAGCGAACCCATCCCCGACGCCGAGCTCGACGAGTTCTGGGCGAGTCTCGAACCCGCCACCATCGACCAGATGCTCGGCGAATGGAAGGGCGGCGAGTTCGTCACCGGCCACAAGATGAACGGCATGCTCGAGAAGGCCGGCTGGTTCGGCAAGACGTTCGCCTCGGCCACCGACGTGCAGCCGCTGGTGTGCCTGGACGCCGACGGCAACAAGTTCTCCAACGTCGAGATGGGCAAGGGCGAGGCCAGCCTGTGGCTCGAGGAGTTCCGCGGCGAGGTCACCGCCACGATGGTCTACGACGGCCAGCCGGTGCACGACCACTTCAAGACGATCGACGCCGACGCCGTGATGGGCATCATGAACGGCAAGGGCGTGCGCGATGACGGCCGCTACTACTACTTCTACCTCGAACGCGTGTAGGACTCGCTTCGAGTGTGCGCCCAGGGCGGCGACACGCCGATGAGCCCCGCCCTCAGTTCACAGCCAACGCCGCGATTGCACACTCAACAGCCGCCCGGCTACCCAGCCGGGTTGCGGCCGGTGAACGCCACCAGCCGTTCCAGCGCCCCGGCGCCGTCGGGCACGTCCACCGCGTCGTCGAACCCGGCCATGCCGCGCAGCTCCGGCGTGATGATCCGGCGCGCGATCTCCAGCACGTACTCGACCAGCGGTTCGCGGGCGTCGACCTCCCGCCCCACCGCTTGGGCGTAATCCCAGGCATGCACCAGGAATTCGAGCGACCACACGGCGCAGGCATCCTTGGCCGGCATTTCGCCGTCACCGAAGGGCACGCTGCCGTCCAGGCCGCGGTGACGCCAGGCATCCAGGCCCGGCCGGGCCGTGGCGACGATCTGCCGCTCCACCGAGTCGGACTTGGCGGGCGCCGGCAACTCGGCGCCCGCCATGCTGCCCAGGGCCGTGATCGACCGCAGCAGGTGCCGGGTCAACTGCCGCACATCGTATTCCGAGCACGGGGTGCGCCGGGACAGGTCATTGTCGGCGATGGTGTGCAGGACGTGCTGCAGCACCGCGAGGCAGGCTTCGGCGCTCTCCAGCTCGTCGGTCGGCGGGGAGTCTGGTCCGGGTCGCAAATCACGGGGCATGGGTGTCACGCTACGGTCTCGGCATGGGCGTCGAAGCAAGAGCATACGAATCCGTCACCGTCGACACGCACGACCACGTCGCGCGGGTGACGCTCATCGGACCCGGTAAGGGCAACGCGATGGGGCCCGCGTTCTGGTCGGAGATGCCCGAGCTGTTCGCCGCGCTGGACGCCGACCGCGACGTGCGGGCCATCGTCATCACCGGCTCGGGCCGCAACTTCAGCTACGGCCTGGACGTGCCGGCCATGGGCGGATCGTTCACCCCGCTGCTGGCCGACGGGGCGCTGGCCCGCCCGCGCGCCGATTTCCACGCCGAGATCAGGCGCATGCAGAACGCGATCAGCGCGGTCGCCGACTGCCGCACCCCCACGATCGCCGCCGTGCACGGCTGGTGCATCGGCGGCGGCGTCGACCTGATCTCCGCGGTGGACATCCGCTACGCCAGCGCCGACGCGAAATTCTCGGTGCGCGAGGTCAAGCTGGCGATCGTCGCCGACGTCGGCAGTCTGGCCCGGCTGCCGATGATCCTGGGCGACGGCCACCTGCGCGAACTGGCGTTGACCGGCAGGGACATCGACGCCGCGCGCGCCGAGAAGATCGGGCTGGTCAACGACGTCTACGACGACGCCGAGGCGACGCTGGCCGCAGCGCACGCCACCGCCGCCGAGATCGCCGCCAACCCGCCGCTGACCGTTCACGGCATCAAGGACGTCCTCGACCAGCAGCGCGTCGCGGCGGTCTCGGAAAGCCTGCGCTACGTCGCCGCGTGGAACGCCGCCTTCCTGCCGTCCAAGGACCTGACCGAGGGCATCTCGGCGACGTTCGAGAAGCGCCCGCCGCAGTTCAAGGGCGAGTAGGACACCCCTCCGCTACCCTCGCTGAGGTGATGACTCCCGACGGCAAGATTCGTGTCCCGGCCGACTTGGACTCCGTGACGACGATCGGCGACGAGGACCACTCCGGGGTCGACAGCGCCGCGGTCGAACGTGTCTGGGGAGCCGCGCGCCACTGGTATGCGGCCGGCATGCACCCGGCGATCCAGGTGTGCCTGCGCCACAACGGTCGCGTCGTGCTCAACCGCGCGATCGGCCACGGCTGGGGCAACGCCCCGACCGACCCGCCCGACGCCGACAAGGTCCCCGTCACCACGGACACCCCGTTCTGCGTGTACTCGGCGGCCAAGGGCATCGCCGCGACGGCGGCCCACCTGCTCGTCGAGCGCGGGGTCTTCGCGCTCGACGACCGGGTCTGCGAGTACCTGCCCACGTTCACCAGCCACCGCAAGGACCGCATCACCATCCGGCACGTGCTGACCCACAGCGCCGGCCTGCCGTTTCCCACCGGGCCCACGCCCGACGTGAAGCGCGCCGACGATCACGACTACGCCCTGGAGAAGCTCGGCGAGTTGCGGACCCTCTACCCGCCCGGGCTGGTGCATATGTACCACGCGCTGACCTGGGGGCCGCTGATGCGCGAACTCATCTGGCGGGCCACCGGCAAGGAGATCCGGGAGATCCTGGCCGCCGAAGTCCTCGACCCGCTGGGCTTCCGGTGGACGAACTTCGGGGTGGCCAAGAAGGATGTCGAGCTGGTCGCGCCCAGCCACGCCACCGGCCGGCCGCTGCCGCCGGTGCTCGCGCAGATCTTCCGCAAGGCGATCGGCGGGACCGTGCACGAGATCATCCCGTACACCAACACCCCGATGTTCTTGACCACCATCGTCCCCTCGTCGAACACGGTGTCGACCGCGAACGAGCTGTCGCGGTTCGCCGAAATGTGGCGCCGCGGCGGCGAACTCGACGGCGTGCGGGTGCTGAGCGAACAGACCCTGCGCGACGCGACGGCGCAATGCCGGCGGCTGCGGCCGGACGTGGCGACGGGGCTGATGCCGGCCCGCTGGGGCACCGGGTTCATGCTCGGGACCAACCGGTTCGGGCCGTTCGGGCGCAACGCGCCCGCCGCGTTCGGCAACCTGGGCCTGGCCAACATCGCGATCTGGGCCGACCCGCAGCGCAACCTGGCCGCCGGCGTCATCAGCAGCGGCAAGCCCGGCCGCGATCCCGAGCTGCGCCGCTACACCGCGCTGATGAACACGATCGCCGCCGAGATCCCCGCCGCTTGACACCGCCCGGCGGTGGAAACACTGCGCGGATGGCCACCTATCGAGTGCTCAACCCCAAGGAAGAGGTCGTCGCGACCAAGGGCATCGAGGTCGAGGGCGCCGAGCTGGGCTGGCACCTGGAGGTCGAGCGGGACGGCGAGTGGCACTTCTTCGACCGGAGTGAGGGCGACCGCAGCTACTGAGGGTTTTGCGCCGGGAGTGGGCGGGCACCCAAAAATGCATGAGATCTGAGCGCTTTCGTCCGCTGCTGGACTGCCCGGGACCGTTCGCGTCGGTCTACTTCGACGACTCCCACGACACCGCAGACGCCGCCACGCAGCTCGACCTGAAGTGGCGTGCGCTGCGCGAGGAGTTGGAGCGGCAGGGCGCCGACGAGGCCGTCACCGCCGAGATCGGGCGGGCGATCATGGACCTGCGCCCGCCGATCGGGCGCAGCGGCCGCGCGGTGGTGGCCAGCGCCACCGGCGTCGTGCTCAACGAGCACCTGCACCAGCCGACCGCGGAGCCCATCGTCCGGGTGTCCGAAATGCCGTACCTGATGCCCATAGTCGAGCACGGGTTCGACCGGCGCGACTACGTGCTGGCGGTGGTCGACCACGCCGGCGCCGACATCACCACGCACGTCAACGGCACCCTGGCCGCCGAGACCGTCGACGGCGCCGGCTATCCGGTGCACCATTCCGCCGGGGCCGAGACCTCCGGCTACGGCGACCCGCAGCCGCGCTCGGAGGAGGCGGCCCGCAAGAACCTCCGGGCCGTGGCCCACCGTGTCAGCGAGCTCATGGACGACAAGGCGATCGAGGTGCTCTTCGTGGTCGGGGAGGTGCACTCCCGGTCGGACCTGCTCGCCGAACTGCCGGAACGCGTCCGCGACCGCGCCGTCCCGCTGCAGGTGGGCGCCCGGCACAGCGGGCACAGCCACGACGAGATCGAGAGGGCGATCGAGGCCGAGTCGGCGCGACGCCGGATCCGGGTGATCGACGACGCCGCCGAACGCTTCAACGCCGAAATCGGGCGGCAGGAGGGGCTGGCCACCGAGGGCCTCGGGCCCGTCTGCTCGGCGCTGCGCCAGGGCGCGATCGACACGATGATCATCGCCGACGAGATCGACGACCTGACCGTCGTCGCCGACCGGGACATGACGACGCTGGCGCCCAACGCCGACGTGCTGTCCGAACAGGGCGCCGCCCCCGGCAAGACGCTGCGCGCCGACGAGGCGCTGCCGATGTTCGCGATCTCCATCGGGGCGTCCCTGGTGCGCACCGACGAGCGGATCTCCCCCGCCGACGGCGTCGCCGCGGTGCTGCGCTACGCGCCGACGCTGCACGGCGCACCGGGCTGACTCCTTTGGCGGTGGCGGAGGGATTTGAACCCCCGGACGGTTTTGGCCGTCTCTCGCTTTCAAGGCGAGTGCATTAGGCCGCTCTGCCACGCCACCGCTGACAAGGGTAACGGGGTAGGTAGCGTGGCGGCCATGCGCGCCATCGTCGCCGAATCCCCCGAGCGGCTCTCCTGGCAGGAAGTGCCCGACGCGTCCGCTGCGGCCGGCGAGGTGCTCATCAAGGTCACCGCGGCCGGCGTGAACCGCGCCGACGTGCTGCAGGCGGCCGGGAAATACCCGCCCCCGCCGGGCGCGAGCGAGATCATCGGCATGGAGGTCTCGGGCGTGGTCGCCGAAGTCGGCGCCGACGTCACCGAATGGGCTGCGGGACAGGAAGTCTGCGCGCTGCTCGCGGGCGGCGGATACGCCGAATACGTCGCGGTTCCCACCGGTCAGGTGCTGCCGATTCCCGAAGGGGTCGACCTCGCCGACGCGGCCGGGCTGCCCGAGGTGGCCTGCACGGTCTGGTCGAACCTGGTCATGACCGCCCACCTGGGCGAGGGCCAACTGGTCCTGCTGCACGGCGGGTCCAGCGGCATCGGCAGCCACGCCATCCAGGTGGCGCGCGCGCTGGGCGCCCGGGTCGCCGTCACCGCGGGATCGGCGGAGAAGCTGCAATTCTGCCGCGAGCTCGGCGCACAGATCACCATCAACTACCGCGACGAGGACTTCGTCGCCCGGCTGCGGGACGAGACCGGCGGCGCGACCGGCGCTGACGTGATCCTCGACATCATGGGCGCGGCCTACCTGGACCGCAACATCGACGCACTCGCGACCGACGGGCAGCTGGTCGTCATCGGCATGCAGGGCGGGGTGAAGGCCGAGCTCAACCTCGGCAAGCTGCTCGTCAAGCGGGCGCGGGTCATCGGCACCACGCTGCGGGGCCGGCCGGTGAGCGGGCCGAACAGCAAGACCGAGATCGTGGCTGCGGTGACGGCCTCGGTGTGGCCGATGGTCGCCGACGGCCGCGTCCGGCCGATCATCGGCGCGCGCATGCCGATCCAGGAGGCGGGTGCGGCGCATCAACGGTTGGTGGACGGCAAGGTGACCGGGAAGGTCGTACTGACCGTTTAGCCGAGCGAGGCCAGCGCCCGCACCAGCTGGTCGACCTCGGCCGTGGTCGAGTAATGCGCCAACCCGACGGTGACGGCGCCGCCGATGTCGTTGACCCCCAACACGTCGAACGCGCGGGAGTTCTCGCTGGTGAAGGCCAGGATGCCGTTGTCGGTCAGGCGCTGCACCACCCGACCGGCGGGCACGTCCTGCACGGCGAAGCTGACCACGGGTATGCGCGCCTCCGGCCGGCCGATCATCATCACCAACGGCAACGACCGCAGCGACACCATGAGGTAGTCGAAGATCCGGTTCAGATACGAGCCGGCGGACTGCATCGACAGTGACAGCCGTTCGCGTCGGCTGCCGCGCGCGGATTCGTCGAGCGCCGCCAGGTACTCGATGCTGGCGACCACGCCGGCCAGCAGACCGAACTGGTGCGCGCCGACCTCGAGGCGCGCCGGGCCGGTGGCCCGCGGATCGGTGGAGATCGAGCCGAACGAGTTGATCATCCCCGGGTCGCGGAACACCATCGCCCCGATCGGCGGACCGCCCCAGGCCAGCGCGTTGACCGCCACGACGTCGACGTCGGTTTCCTTGAGGTCGAGCAGCCGGTAGGGCGCGGCGGCGGAATGGTCGACCACCACCAACCCGCCCACGTCGTGCACGAGCTTGCTCATCGCCCGCAGGTCGGTGACCGTGCCCAGCGTCGCCGAGGCCGAACCGACGGCGACGAGCCGGGTGGACTTGCCCACCAGCCCCTCCCACTGCCACGTCGGCAGGTCGCCGGTCTCGATGTCGATCTCGGCCCACTTCACCTTGGCGCCGTAGCGGTGCGCCGCGCGCAGCCAGGGGGCGATGTTGGCCTCGTCGTCGAGGCGGCTCACGATCACCTCGTAGCCGAGACCGGCGCGCGAGGACGACGCTTCGGCCAACGCCGACAACAGGATTGCGCGGTCGGCGCCGAGCACGACACCGGCCGGATCGGCGTTGAACAGGTCGGCAACCGCCGCGCGCGCGGCCTCCAGGACGGCGGCGCTGCGCTGCGCCGACGGGTGAGCGCCCGCCGCGCTGGCGCTCGACCTGCGGAAAGCCGTCGACACGGTCGTCGCGACCGAATCGGGGATCAGCATGCCGGCCGGCGCATCGAAATGCACCCACCCGTCACCCAGCGAAGGATGCAATCCGCGCACCCGGGCGACGTCGTAAGCCATGCCAGCCACCTTAGAGCTTCCCCGTTTCCGGGAAATTGTGACGGTATCGGGCGCCAGACATTCCGGCCAGACAGTGGCTCCCCGAGCCAGGACGCCCGGGCAGCCATACTAGTGCAGTGGGCCTGTGGTTCGGAACGCTGATCGCGCTGTTTCTGCTGATCACACCGGGCACGATCGTCGCACGCATCAGCCAGTTGAGCTGGCCGGTCGCCATCGCGGTGGGGCCGCCGCTGACCTACGGGGTGGTCGCGCTGGCGATCATTCCCTACGGTGCGGTCGGCATTCCGTGGAACGGTTGGACGGCGCTGGCGGCGCTGGCCGTGATGTGCGTGGTGATGACGGGCCTGCAGCTGCTGCTGGCCCGCTACCGCGACGCCGCCGCCGAAGCGCGCGGAATCGGCCGCTGGCCGGCGCTGGTGGTGGCCGCCGGCGTGCTGGTGGGCGCGCTGCTGATCATGTGGGCGGCCTCGCGCGGCCTGCAGCACTGGGAGTCGATCCCCAGCACCTGGGACTCCGTCTGGCACGCCAACACCGTGCGGTTCATCCTCGACACCGGCCAGGCGTCGTCGACCCACATGGGCGAGCTGCGCAACGTCGAGACGCACCAAACGCTGTACTACCCCTCGGTTTTCCACGCGCTGACCGCGGTGTTCTGTCAGCTCACCGGGGCCGCGCCGACCACGGGCTACACGCTGAACGCGGTGGCGGTGTCGGTGTGGCTGTTCCCGGTCAGCGCGGCCGTGTTGACCTGGCGGCTGCTGCGGGAGCGCACGACGCTGTGGCACACCACAGGGGCCGCGGCCACCGCGGCCGCGCTCTCGGCGTCGTTCACCGCCGTCCCCTACGTCGAGTTCGACGTCGCCGCGATGCCCAACCTGGCGGCCTACGGCGTCGCGGTGCCGACGATGGTGTTGATCGCCTCGACGTTGCGGCACCGCGACCGCATCCCGGCGGCCATCCTGGCCCTGGTGGGCACCTTCTCGGTGCACATCACCGGCGGGGTCGTCGTCCTGCTGCTGGTGGCCGCCTGGTGGCTGCTGGACGCGCTGTGGCACCCGGTACGCGGGCGCATCGCCGACGCCCTGACGCTGGCGGGCGTGGCAACGGCCGTCGGGCTGATCCTGTTGCCGCAGTTCATCAGCGTCAAGCAGCAGGAAGACATCATCGCCGGGCACTCCTTCTTGACCCACCTGAGCAAGAAGCGGGGGCTCTTCGACGCCGTTTTCCAGCACTCGCGGCACCTCAACGACTTTCCGGTCCAGTACGGGCTGATCGCGGTGGCGGCCATCGGCGGGGTCATCTTCCTGGTCACGCGGATCTGGTGGCCGCTGGCGGTCTGGCTGCTGCTGGTCGTGGTCAACGTCGACGCCGGCAACCCGGTGGGCGGTCCGGTCGGCGCCGTGGCCGGCGCGTTCGGCGAGTTCTTCTACAAGGACCCGCGCCGGATCGCGGCCGCCACGACACTGCTGCTCGAGCCCATGGCCGGCGTCGCGCTGTTCGCGATCGTCGCGGTCGTGGTGGCCGCGGCCCAGGCACTGAGCAAGCGGTTCAAGCCCGACGACAAGCACCTATCCGACCGCGTCTGGGTCCCCACCACGGCGGTGCTGCTGGCGGCGGGTTGCCTGGTGAGCGCCTGGCACTACTTCCCGCGGCACGCGTTCTTGTTCGGCGACAAGTACGACTCGGTGATCGTCGACCGGCGCGACCTCATGGCGATGGCCTACCTGGCCAAGCTGCCCGGCGCGCACACCACCCTGATCGCCAACGCGAACACCGACGGCACCGCGTGGATGTACGCGGTGGCCGACCTGCACCCGCTGTGGACCCACTACGACTACCCTCAGCAGGCGGGTCCGGGCTACAACCGCTTCATCATCTGGGCCTACGCCCGCAACGGGGTTTCCGACCCGCGGGTGGTCGAGGCGGTCAAAGCCCTCCACATCCGCTACATCCTGACCAGCAAGCCGACGGTCCGGGGGTTCGCCGTTCCCGACGGGCTAGTGTCTTTGGAGAAATCGACGTCGTGGGAACTGATCTACGACAACGGTGGGGCCAAGATCTACGAGTGGCGCGAGGCGGCCGAAGCGCCACACTCTTAGATCCCGAGAAGGACGGTGACTTGTATTGACTACGGGCCACGATGATGACGACATCGAGATCATCGGCGGCGTCGACCCGCGGATCATGGCCGTGCAGGACGACGACTCCGACGAGCGCTCGTTGACCGACCTGGTCGAGCAGCCCGCCAAGGTGATGCGCATCGGCACGATGATCAAGCAACTGCTCGAGGAGGTGCGCGCGGCGCCGCTGGACGACGCGAGCCGCAACCGGCTCCGCGAGATCCACGCCACCAGCATCCGCGAACTCGAGGACGGCCTGGCGCCCGAGCTGCGCGAGGAACTCGACCGCCTCACGCTGCCGTTCAGCGAGGACGCCGCCCCGTCGGACGCCGAACTGCGCATCGCCCAGGCGCAGCTGGTCGGCTGGCTGGAGGGGCTGTTCCACGGCATTCAGACCGCGTTGTTCGCCCAGCAGATGGCCGCCCGCACCCAGCTGGAGAAGATGCGCCAGGGTGCGCTGCCACCGGGCCTGGGCAAGCCGGGCGGGTCCGGGCACGGCCAATACCTGTAAGCGGTAGGTGACGGTGTCGGGCCCGCACGGTGCTCATATAGAGACGCACAACGCGTGGGTGGAGTTTCCCATCTTCGACGCCAAGTCGCGCTCGCTGAAGAAGGCGTTCCTGGGCAAGGCCGGCGGCACGATCGGGCGCAACAACTCCAACGTGGTGGTCGTCGAGGCGTTGCGCGACATCACCATGTCGCTCGAATTGGGTGACCGCGTCGGGCTGGTCGGGCATAACGGGGCGGGGAAATCGACGCTGCTGCGGCTACTTTCGGGCATCTACGAGCCCACCCGGGGCTGGGCGAAGGTCACCGGCCGGGTGGCGCCGGTCTTCGACCTCGGCATCGGCATGGACCCGGAGATCTCGGGCTACGAGAACATCATCATCCGCGGCCTGTTTTTGGGACAGACCCGGCGTCAGATGCTGGCCAAGGTCGACGAGATCGCCGAGTTCACCGAACTGGGCGACTACCTGTCGATGCCGCTGCGCACCTACTCCACCGGGATGCGGGTCCGGCTGGCGATGGGCGTGGTCACCAGCATCGACCCCGAGATCCTGCTGCTCGACGAGGGCATCGGCGCGGTGGACGCCGAATTCCTGAAGAAGGCGCAGTCCCGGTTGCAGAGCCTGGTGGAGCGTTCCGGAATCCTGGTGTTCGCAAGCCATTCCAACGAATTTCTGGCCCGGCTGTGCAAGACCGCGATGTGGATCGACCACGGCGTGATCCGCCTGTCCGGTGGCATCGAAGAGGTCGTGCGCGCGTACGAGGGCGAGGACGCCGCCCGGCACGTCCACGAGGTGCTCGCCGAAACGGCGGCCGCACAACGAGTCCCCGGAAATGAGTGAATCCGTCGTCGCCGTCGTCGTCACCCATCGGCGTCCCGACGAGCTGGCGAAGTCGCTGGACGTACTGAGCACCCAGACCCGGCTGCCCGACCATTTGATCGTGGTCGACAACGACGGTGGCGCCGGCGGCAGCCGCGTGCGCGAACTTGTCGCGGCCCAACCGATTCCGACCACCTACCTTGGTTCGCGCCGAAACCTTGGCGGCGCAGGCGGTTTCGCGCTCGGCATGCTGCACGCCCTGGCGCTGGGCGCCGATTGGGTGTGGCTGGCCGACGACGACGGGCGCCCCGCCGACACCCGCGTGCTGGCGACCCTGCTGGCCTGCGCCGAGAAGCACGGCCTGGCCGAGGTGTCGCCGATGGTGTGCAACTTGGACGACCCGACGCGGCTGGCGTTTCCGCTGCGCCGCGGCGTGGTATGGCGAAGGCTGGCAAGCGAGTTGCGCACCGACGCGGGACAGGATCTGCTGGCCGGGATCGCGTCGCTGTTCAACGGGGCGCTGTTCCGGGCGTCGACGTTGGACGCTGTCGGCGTGCCGGACCTGCGGCTGTTCCTGCGCGGCGACGAGGTGGAGATGCACCGACGGCTGGTGCGTTCCGGCCTGCCGTTCGGCACCTGCCTGGATGCCGTCTACCTGCACCCGTGCGGGTCGGACGAGTTCCGCCCGATCCTGGGCGGCCGCATGCACACCCAGTACCCCGACAATCCGGTGAAGCGGTTCTACACCTACCGCAACCGCGGCTACCTGCTGGCCCAGCCGGGCCTACGCAAGCTGCTGGTCCAGGAGTGGCTGCGGTTCGGCTGGTTCTTCCTGGTGACCCGGCGCGATCCCAGCGGCTTGCGCGAGTGGATCCGGTTGCGCCGGTTGGGCCGTCGCGAGCAATTCGGCAAACCTGGAGGCGTCTCATGACGTTCATCTCATGACGTTCATCGATGCGGCGTCGCAGTCCCGGACGCTGGCCCGCGCCCGCGGCGATCTGGCCGCCGGCTTTCGCCGGCACGAGTTGTGGCTGCACCTGGGCTGGCAGGACATCAAGCAACGCTACCGCCGCTCGGTGCTCGGCCCGTTCTGGATCACCATCGCGACCGGCACCACCGCCGTCGCGATGGGCGGGCTGTACTCGAAGCTGTTCCACCTCGAGCTGGCGGTCCACCTGCCGTACGTGACGCTCGGGCTGATCATCTGGAACCTGATCAACGCCGCCATCATCGAGGGCGCCGACGTGTTCGTCGCCAACGAGGGTCTGATCAAGCAGTTGCCGACGCCGCTCTCCGTGCACGTCTACCGGCTGGTCTGGCGGCAGATGATCCTGTTCGCGCACAACATCGTCATCTATCTCGTGGTGGCGATCATCTATCCCAAGCCGTGGTCGTGGGCCGACCTGTCGGTGCTCCCGGCGCTGGGGCTGATCGTGCTCAACTGCATCTGGGTGTCACTGTGTTTCGGCATCCTGGCGACCCGCTACCGCGACATCGGCCCGCTGCTGTTCTCGGTGGTGCAGCTGCTGTTCTTCATGACCCCGATCATCTGGAACGACGACACGCTGCGCCAGCAGGGCGCCGGCCGCTGGTCGAGCATCGTCGAGCTCAACCCGCTGCTGCACTACCTCGACATCGTCCGGGCCCCGCTGCTGGGCGCCCACCAGGAGCTGCGGCACTGGGCGGTGGTGCTGGGGCTGACCGCCGTCGGCTGGCTGCTGGCGGCCTTCGCGATGCGGCAGTACCGCGCCCGGGTGCCCTACTGGGTGTAGTCGGATGCCTCCGGCGCCGGGGCCGTCGCTCGAGACGATTGTTGTCGGACCCTTCTGGTGTACTCGCTCGTATGTTCGAGGAACGGGCGGGGAAGCGGCCTTCTGCTGTGTGATCTCTCGAGACATCGGTGACAGTTCTGCATCAGGACATTGGTGACGGTCCGGGTGCTCTTGGTGGTGACACTTCTGCCCCAAGGCTTCGGTGGTGGCTGTCAATGAACCCATCGATCCTCGCGTCCGCCTCGCGATCTCGCAGTGGCCCGACGATGCGCCCCGCGGGGCGGTCTCGACGTTCTGTGCCGAGCACGGCATCTCCCGCAAGTCGTTCTACGAATTGCGCAAACGTACGAAGACCGACGGTCCGGCCGCAGTGCTCGAACCCCGGACCCGGCGACCGAAGTCGAGCCCGTCGAAGTTGAGCGATGAGGTCAAAGAACAGGCCGTGGCAGTGCGGGCCGCTCTGGAGTCCTCCGGTCTAGACCACGGGCCGATCAGTGTGCACGAGAAGATGCGCGCGATGGGTTTGGAGCCGGTCCCGTCCACGGCATCTTTGGCACGCATCTTCCGTGAGGCTGGCGTGGCTCGTCTTGAGCCGAAGAAGAAGCCTCGCTCGGCATGGCGGCGGTTCGTCTATCCGGCCCCGAATGCGTGCTGGCAACTCGATGCGACCGAGTACGTGCTCAGCGGTGGACGCAGGTGTGTGATCTTCCAGCTCATCGACGACCACTCCCGCTACGCAGTCGCGTCCCACGTCGCCTCCAGCGAGACCGCCAAGGACGCAATCACGGTGGTGGACAAGGCCATCGCCGCCCACGGGGTGCCCCAACGACTTTTGTCCGACAACGGGCTCGCGTTGAACCCTTCCCGGCGCGGCTACCTCGGCCAACTCGTCGACCACGTTGGCGCCCTGGGCGTGGAGGCGATTACCGGCAAGCCCTACAAGCCGACCACCCAGGGCAAGAACGAACGCTTCCACCAGACCCTGTTCCGCTACCTCGACAAGCAGCCGATCGCGGAATCACTCGCCGAACTCCAAGCCCAGATCGACGCCTTCGACCACATCTACAACACCGAACGCCCCCACCAAGGGTTGCCCGGCCGGGTCACCCCGCTGACCGCGTGGGAAGCCACACCCAAAGCCGATCCGCCCCGCCCGAAACCCGACCGGCCGGCCTACCGCGAGCCCCTACCCGGCCGCTACCAGTTCCCGCGAGCCAAGCCACCCACCGATCTGCCCGCCAACACCGTTGTCCGAACGGTCACCGCGGGCGGGACCATTGGGCTGGACTCCGTCATCTACCGGGTCGATGCGCAACGCGCCTTCCAGCAGGTCCTCGTTGTCAGCGACGGCGACAAGATCATCGTCACTGATCTACTGGGCGAGGTCCTCGCCGAGCACACCCGACCCGCACCGGGCATCAAATACGTCGGCAACGGCCGGCCACGCGGCCCCCAACCCAAAACTCCGCAACCGTCACCGAAGTCCTGACACACCAACTGTCACCAATGTCCTGATGCAGAACTGTCACCGATGTCCCGAGACATCACAAGCGGCCTTCTGCTGAGTCGATCGCCGCGCTCGATGAGTGGTTTGAGCGGCGGCATCCGTCGGTGACGGCGGAGTCGGCGGTGTTGGTGGATCGGATCAGTGCTGCGGCGCGGGCGGAGAATCGGGCGGCCGCGGCGGGGTTGGTGGCCATCGGGGAGTTGTTCGGTTATCGGCTGACCCGGGGTGGGGAGGCCCAGGATTGGGCGATCGACACGGTGGCGGCGGTGGCCGCCGAGGTGGGGGCGGCGTTGCGGATCGGGCAGGGGTTGGCCACCAGCCGGGTGCACTATGCCCGCGCGATGCGCGAGCGGCTGCCGCGGGTGGGGGCGGTGTTCGCCGCGGGGGATATCGATTTCCGGTTGTTCGCCACGATCGTGTACCGCACCGATTTGATCACCGATCCCGACGTTGTGGCGGCCGTGGATGCCCAGTTGGCGCTCACGGTGGCGCGCTGGCCCTCGATGACGCGCGCCCGGCTGGCCGGGGCGGTCGACACGATCGTGGCCCGGGTCGATGCCGATGCGGTGCGCCGGCGCCGCCAGGAGCAGCCCGGGCGGGCCGTGGAGTTCGACGAGGCGGTGGGTGGGCTTGCGCAGGTGCGCGGCTATGTGTCGAGCCCGGATGCCCGCGCCCTGGATTCTCGGCTGGACACGCTGGCGGGCACGGTGTGCGCCGAGGATCCGCGCACCCGGGCCGAGCGGCGCGCCGATGCGCTGGGGGCGTTGGCCGGCGGCGCGGAGCGGCTGGGGTGTCGCTGCGCACGGCAGGAGTGCCCGGCCGGCGGTCGGGCCGGGGCGGCGGCGGTGGTGATCCATGTGATCGCCGAACAACCCAGCCTGCACGGTGGCGAGGCCCCGGGCTCCCAAGTGCGCGCCGACGGGCTGATCCCCCCCGAACTGCTGAGCAACCTGGCCGCCACCGCCACGCTGGTGCCCCTGACCCATCCCGGGGACACCGCGCCCGAGCCCGGCTACACCCCGTCTCAGGCGCTGGCCGATTACGTGCGCTGCCGGGATCTGACCTGCCGCTGGCCCGGCTGTGAACGCCCGGCCTATGACTGCGAACTCGACCACACCATCCCCTATGCCCGGGGCGGGCCCACCCAGGGAACGTCCCGGGGAGTGGTGTAAATAGTGGCGGCGTGTCGGTCCTGACGTAGGAGGGCCATCGCGTGAGTCTCTGTGGTGAAACGACCAAGGATCACTACCGAGAGGAACATCGCGATGGCCCTGGACCAGTCTGCCTTGCTGGAGGTGCTCGATGCACTACGCAATGCCGAAGCCGCTGATCGGATCAAGCAAGCCGCCGAGGTCATTTATCAGGCGCTGATCGATGCGGAGTTGACCGCCGTGATCGGCGCCGGTCCGCACGAGCGCACCGATGCGCGTACCAATCAGCGCAACGGTTCCCGGCCGCGGACGTTGTCCACGATCGCCGGGGATCTGGAGTTGCGCATCCCCAAGCTGCGCTCGGGGTCGTTCTTCCCGGCGCTGCTGGAGCGGCGTCGCCGGGTCGATCAGTGCCTGTTCGCGGTGGTGATGGAGGCCTACCTGCACGGCACCTCCACCCGCAAAGTCGACGATCTGGTCAAGGCGTTGGGCGCCGATACCGGGATCTCCAAAAGCGAGGTCTCGCGGATCTGCAAGGACCTCGACAGCGAGGTCGCCGCTTTCCGGGACCGGCCTTTAGGGGAGCAGCGCTTCCCGTATGTGTTCCTCGATGCCACCTACTGCAAGGCCCGGGTCAACCATCGGGTGGTGTCTCAGGCGGTGGTCATCGCCACCGGTGTCGCTGCTGACGGTCGCCGTGAAGTGCTGGGCTTTGAGGTCGGCGATAGCGAGGACGGGGCATTTTGGACGGCGTTTTTGCGGTCGCTGAAATCCCGCGGCCTGGCCGGAGTGCAGCTGGTCATCTCCGACGCGCACAGCGGGCTACGGGCTGCGATCAACGCCGTCCTGATCGGCGCGGCCTGGCAGAGATGTCGGGTGCATTTCCTGCGCAATGTGCTGGCCCAAGTCCCGAAGGGCTCCGCAGAGATGGTCGCCGCGGCGATCCGCACCGTCTTCGCCCAACCCGATGCCGAGCATGTCCGCGAGCAGCTCGACACCATCGCCGGCATGCTCGGCCGCCAATTTCCCAAGGTCGAGACCATGCTGCGTGAGACCGCCACCGACATCACCGCCTTCGCCGATTTCCCCGTGCCGCACTGGAAGAAGATCTGGTCGACCAACCCGCTGGAGCGACTCAACAAGGAGATCAAACGCCGCACTGACGTCGTCGGGGTATTTCCCAACCCGGCCGCACTGCTGCGGCTGGCCGGCTCGGTTCTGGTCGAGGCGCATGATGAATGGCAGGTCGCTGACAAGCGCTACCTGTCCGAAACCAGCCTCGCCCTGCTCGACATCAGCGGCCAGGACACCCAAACCGTTGCCCCCACAGCCGCTCTCACGGCATAGTGGCTACCACAGAGTCCCACGCGAACACGCGAAAGCTCTTACACCACTCCACGGGACGTGACCCCCACCCATGCGGCCAACCTCAAATGCCTATGCAAAACCCATTATCGACATGCTGAAGGACTATCAAGCGTAAGGTGAGGGCCATGACCAGCATCGATGCACCCGAGCGCCTCATCAGGGCAGCGTGCTACTGCCGCATTTCGTCCGATCCGCAGGACAAGCGCCAGGGCACGACGCGCCAGCGCGAGGACACCGCGATCATGTGCGAGGTCAACGGTTGGACCCCGGTCGACTACTACGTCGATGACGACAAGTCGGCGAGCAACGGCAGGAACAGGCCCGCTTGGGAACGGCTGTTGACCGACATGAAGGCCGGTCTCATCGACGCCGTGGTGGTCTGGAACCAGGACCGGGGTTGGCGCAAGATGGCCGACCTGGAAGATCTGCGCCCGCACTTCGCGTCACTGGGAGTGAGGCTGGCGACGACCAACATCGGCATCATCGACTTCAACAACGCCGACGACATATTCCGCGTCCAGGTGTCGACCGCGCTCTCCGAGATGGAGATTGCGAAGATGAGGGCTCGCCAGCGCCGCGCCGCTCGGGGGCGCGCTGAGTCGGGTAAACCGAAGTGGCGCAGGGCATTCGGATACCTTCCCTACGAAGGTCGCAAGGAAGACGACACCGGGGAGCGCCATCCCGATCCTGTGACCGCCCCTTTGGTCGAGAAGGCATACAAGGCGCTGCTCGCCGGGACCTCGATCTCCGACGTCGCGCGAACCTTCAACGCGGCTGGCGCATACGGACTCAACGGGAAGCCGTGGGAGCCGACCACGATGTCGCTGTTCCTGCGCAACGCGCGCAACGCAGGCATCCGCGTCCACACCCACGTCGAGAAGGACATGGCGGGGAAGGCCGTGACGGTCGCCGACGTCATTGGTACCGGCCAATCGGGGACCTGGACGCCGCTGGTCACCGAATCCACCTGGCGAGCCGCACAATCCATTCTGGATGCGCCGGGACGCAAGCCGTCGGCGAAGTTCCACATGCCACGCGGATGTCGTGTGCCGAAGACCAGATCGTAGATGGGTGGTTTCTCTGGTCCGTCGCTAACTTGGACGGACTGGACAAGCATGCCGGTGGCTTCAGCCAACCTGCGTTTGAATCCGTCGATGACATATCGGACCACGTCCTTCTCCGACTGCTCGAAGGCTTCGTGCCACCAAGTTCCGCCGACGGCGTCGTCCATGCGCCGGATGGTCGCCTCATTGCCGCTGGGTGACCGGAGGTGGCCGCCGATTCGTCTGATGGCGGCGTGGTTGAAGTTCAACAGCACCTCCGTCGGCGGTTGATGGCTCGGTGCGTTTCGATTGAGCGGGCGAGTCATCGCATCGAATGGGATACCGACGCCGCACGGATCGAGGAATACGAACATCGGTTTGTTTGCGGCAACTGCCATGACCTCATCGAGTACGGCTGCGACATCTTTGCGCTCGGCGCGCACATCGAGTCCCCGCTGTTGATATTGCTCGGCAAGCTGCGCCAGAGATTCGAACGACTCTTTGTCCCGCTCGTACAGCAGCAGGGTGTAATCCCTACCCTGGCTGAACTTCTGGTTAGTCGCGAAATCCATCATCAGGCCAGCGGAACTCGGCCTACCGTCCTCGTATCGGCCTCGACCGGCGTAACCATCGAAATAGACGGCGGACTTCGAGTAGCGGGCAGAGGTGCGCGAGAGGAAGACAGGCAGGTAGCGCTTGATGATGCCGTGCTTCAGTACTCCCCGTAAACGAGCGTTCTGCCAGAACTTTTCGTCGGCCCCCGTTGCCATGTCCTGAGATTACAATTCTGCGCCGACGATCAGCGGCAACTGAGCCGTCTCGTTGGTGCGGGCCCGTTGCATCGGGGGAGGAGCGGAGGCGGGCCTAGTTAAGCGTGCGAGAGTGGGCGACCGAGTTGGTGGCGACTGCGTAGGGCGGGCCGAGGAATCGACGCACCATCTGATGCTCGGCATCGGCATCTTGAAGAGGCCAGTACCAGAGGGCTAGGAATGTTCGGATCAACCATTGTGCGGCAAGGGGATCGGGAGTGCTCAGCCCGATCATTTCATCGGCGAAGCGGATGGTCATGGGTGAGTCGCTGAGCCATTCGTCGCCGGGAAGTGTGGCCATCGACCGCATGATCTGTGCGAGCGGATCGGCTCGCAGGCGCTGCAAGGCGACCGTCGTGGCGGCGACGATGCGCTCCGATCCGGTCAGCCCATCGATTGCTTCGCGAACCGAGTCGAGGATACGTTCGGCGTGCCTGCCCAGCACGGCGTCGCGGATTGCTGCCTTACCTCCGGCGTGCCGGTAGATCGTCGCCGGTGAGCAGTGAACGGTGGCGGCCAAGGTGTCGATGCTGAATGCGTCGTAGCCGTGACGCGACATCAGGTCGGCGGCTGCGGCGTAGATCCTTTCGGCAGCCTCGCTATGGCGATCTCGCCCAACCAGCCAGTCGTCAGTAGTCATTAGTCAGTTGATCCCTCGCCGCGAACCCATGGTGTCGTTTTTATCACCGTGAGAACAATCATGGCCGATTTCTCAGCGAAGGCGCTGGTCGGATCGCCGGACTGAGAACGCGCCTGGCAGCACTCACTGAGATGGGTTTTCACGTTTGACGTGCTCTGTTGACGCAGGTGTGCACGGCGTCCGACCCTAGGCGCATGACTCTCCTGGCGGACGCGAAAGACTTCTTCGGAACCGATGCCCTACAGGACCCCTACCCGCTCTACGACCGGATGCGCCACCAAGCGCCGGTGCAGCGCATCGGTGATTCCGTCTTCTACGCCGTGTGCGGCTGGGACGCCGTGGTGGAGGTCGTCAACCGCGTCGAGGACTTCTCGTCCAACCTGACCGCAACGATGGTGTATCGGGACGGGAGCGTCACCCCGTTCGACATGGGGCCTCTGGGTGGCCCGCAGCACGCGCTGGCCACCGCCGACGACCCTATGCACGACGCGCACCGCAAGTTGCTGGTGCCCCACCTGACGGCCAAGCGGATACGGGTCATCGAAGAGTTCGCCGAAGCTACTGCGATTCAACTCTGGTCCGAAGCGTTGGTCGACGGTCAGATCGAGTGGATGAGCGCGGTGGCCAACCGGCTTCCGATGATGGTGGTGGCCCGCCTGCTTGGACTGCCTGACGAGGACGTCGACAAGCTGATTCGACTGGGCTACGCGACCACGACTCTGCTGGACGGCGTCGTAAGTCCGGCTCAAGTCGAAGCCGCTGGCATGGCTGCCATGGAGCTATCTGGTTACGTCATGGAGCATTTCGCGAACGCCGGTGAAAGTCCCCAGCCAGGACTCATCGGCGACCTCGCCGCCCGCTACGCCGCTGGTGAGGTGGAGCAGCTTCCGGCGCTGGCGATCATGCTCACGTTGTTCAGCGCAGCGGGAGAATCCACTGCGTCCTTGCTGGGCAGTGCGGCGTGGATTCTTGTGAGCCATAGTGACATTCAAGAACGGCTTCGCGCCAATCCCGAACTGCTGGGGGCTTTCATCGAGGAGACGCTGCGCTACGAGTCGCCATTTCGGGGTCACTACCGCCACGTAGTCAGAGACACCACGCTGGCCGGGGTCGATGTGCCTGCCGATTCACGGCTGCTGTTGATGTGGGGGGCCGCCAACCGCGATCCCCAACAGTTCGACAGCCCCAATGAGTTCCGGCTCGACCGCAGCGGAGCAAAGGGGCACATCACTTTCGGCAAGGGCGCACACTTCTGCGTCGGGGCCGCACTGGCACGCTTGGAAGCGCAGATCGTCTTGCGGATGCTGTTGGAACAAACCACTTGGATCGAGGCCGCCGATGTCGGTCAGTGGCTTCCTAGCATCCTTGTCCGCCGACTCGACCACCTGAAACTGGCAGTCAGATGACCGAGCAGGCCGAGTTGATCGCCTTCTACGAACTGACCCAGGCCAAGGCCACGTACTGCCGAACACTCGACACCAAGGACTGGAATGGGCTGGCGGCGTTGATGATCGCAGACGTCGAGTTTGGGATGAGTGACGGTGATTCCGAGCCACAGATGACCGTGGGCCGCGACGAGGTGCTGGCGCTGCTGAAATCTCTGGTGGCGGGGTCACGGACCGCTCACCAAGTCCACGCACCCGAGATCGACCTCAACGAGGATGAGGCGCGGGTGATTTGGGCAGTGCAAGACCGGGCTGTGTTCGACAACGGCACATCAGTCACCGGCTACGGGCACTACACCGAGCGATGGGTCCGCCAAGGGGACGCCTGGAAGCTCGCGTCGCTGCGACTGAGCCATCTAATAACGGAGGTTCATCAGGTCGGAGCGTGAGTCCATATCGCGAATGAAGGGGATGGTGGGCAGCTCAATTGCCCGTTGACGATGCGCCTGAGCACGGCCAGCGCCCGCCACCTGCATCACACTGCTTAAACAGTGATCCAACGGTACTGCGTTGCAGTAATGAGGGTTTCGTGCGCGAACTGCCTGAGCAACGCCAGGTGACCATTGCTCGGCCACACTGTCACACCCTGCGGAAATGCAGGCGGTCCGTCGAAGGTCAAGTCGCCGGTGATACCCATGGTGTTTTCGCCTCTGGCCAAATCGCTGTAGAACGCCTTCAACTTATCGTCGACATGCGCACCCCCGTCCTGGTTGGCCGCACCAAGGACGATCTGCTTTCTCGACACAGACGACCCCGCAGCGTTAGTCACCGAATCTGACTCCCACCACACCGCGAACGGGACCGGTGCGAACTGAATGCCCAACCTTGGTACGAACGCGACCGGCTCAGGTGAAGTGAGGTCAAGCCGAACGCTGAGGAAACATCTCCAATCTAGAAATTTTGTTCGCGGTGTCGCCATCATCGTCGCACCGGATCGCATCTTCAGATGCGTAAGCAACGACGTGCTCAATGGCGTGTCGTGGAACAGCACTCGCATCGTGGTCGCCAGTCGCAGTGCTTCCTCTTCATGCCCCTCGTCGAAGCCTTGGGCGGATCGTTCAATGAATCCAAGTTGTTCACGCAGCTTGCGATGGAAGCGTGCCCGCTCTGACTCCGGCATAGGCGCACCCTAGCGAGTGCCACCGACGATGCGAGGTAACCGCGCGGGCGTTAGCCGAAGGCCGGTCCCGCCTCGAACGTTAGGCTGCCTGCCTTGGGGCTAGCTGCGAGCGGATGGACCTCGGTGGGACGCTTGAGGGTTCGACACGCTGGTAGTCCTTCGCTGAATAGCAAAGTGCAGTATGCCGTTTGAACTGCGGGTTTAGCCAATGTCGCATACATAGTTGTTCGTCATGTAGCAGTCACCACTTGGTGAAGACTTTCTACGTCGGGCGGAACTGGTGGCAGGATCGCCAGTTCGGTCGATGGGTGATCCTCCAGGGGACCAACGACCCCAACCCCAGGGACCCAAGCCCCTTACCCCGCCTCCTGACAAGCCGGAGGCTCAATCCCGCGAGGGTAGGACCCTGTGTTTCAACGGGGAAGGGACACTTCAATGAAGAAGGGTGTCTTTCGGATAATCGGACTCTTGCCGCTGCTCTTGGCGATGACCGTGCTCGGCACGAGTGTGTCTGCGCGCAGAATGAGCCTGCGACACTCACCGGGGCGGAGACTTGGGTAAGGGAGAACGCATTCGGCAGCACCGACTATTGCTACATCCGGTATTGGATCGACAATCCAGGCGGGGCACGGATGAGCGTTAATGTCAAGTGGGGCACCGGAGAGTATACGACTACGCCTTTGAACTACACGGAAGCGAAGATCGACGGCGAGCGGCATACATTCTTGGAAGGAGGGGCCTGCACGATTAGTTCGGTCACCGTTCGTGGCGAGAACACCACGACCGGCAACATCGATTTCGAACAGGAAGTGCCGTTCCCCGGACGATGGCCCTAGCGTA
This sequence comes from uncultured Actinomycetota bacterium, assembly GCA_963711445.1. GTDB lineage: Bacteria > Actinomycetota > Actinomycetes > Mycobacteriales > Mycobacteriaceae > Mycobacterium. Next base: position 97,429 of record CAVQEF010000005.1, on the reverse strand, counting down.
GCCATGGCGCGGGTCGGTGGTGAGGGTGTAACTGTCATGCGTAGTCCTTTGAAAGCGGCCATTCAACTAGTAACGGTCGGCGTGATCACGGTGGTAGCCGTATTGGGATGTACAGGAAAGCAGAGCACCGCTACACCATCTGAGCCCCAGGTCAAAAGCATCGAGGTGTCCTATGCCGAGCTGCGGGACAAGAAATTCATCACCCGCGACGTCGCACTGTCGGTCGGCGACACGCTGCAAGTAACGTTGGCCTCGAATCCCTCCACCGGCTTCAAATGGACGGCTGATACGCAAATCAGCGAGCCCTCGGTCATCGAGCAGACGAGTCACAAGAGCGTCGGGCCAACCTCTGATCTGCAGGGGGCGCCCGGCACCGAGGTCTGGACGTTCTCTGCGCTTAAGGATGGCACGGCCACCATCCAAACGGACTATAACCAGCCCTGGCCGGCCGGGACCAAGAAAGCCTGGACCTTCACGGCCCATGTTGCCGTTCAGTGACTGTCCCGGCTTAGGTCACATTTCGGCTCGACACCCGACCGCGGGTCGCTGACCTGATGTCTTGATGGATGGTGGTGAGATTCGTTTGTTGCGGCCGCTTTTCGTGATGACCGTGCTCGGCACTGGCTGCGCAGACGGAGCCCGCAACACGCACCAAGGCGAAGACCTGGATAAGGGAGAACGTCTTCGGCGGCACCGAAGGCACCGAAGGCACCGAAGGCGCCGAAGCCAGGGTGATCCTCCAAGAGGCCAACGACCCCAATCCTTTAGACCCAAGCCCCTTACCCCCCATCCAAATAGGGCCGAGGCTCGATCCAACGGGACGGGACTTTGCCGCATCAACGGAGAAGGGACACTTCGATGACGAAACATGTGTTGCGGATAATCGCACTGTTGCCGCTCCTCTTGGCGATGACCGTGCTCGGCAGCGGTGTGTCCGCTGCCCAGACTGAGCCCACACTCACCAAGGTGGTAACTCAGATCGAGAGCGTCGACGAAAGCCAACCGAACTGGGCCCGGAATATCAAGTTCGAGTACTGGATCGATAATCCGAGCGAGACTGCGTTCTGGCTTCAGGTTAATTGGAAGCAACCGGAGGACTGGCATAACGTGGGTCGTTACTCGCAGGCGAGCATCCACGACGAAAGTGGTACCGCGGGGATAGAACCCCAATTGCAAGTGAATTCGATCATGCTTCGCGGCAGGAACGGTACGACCGGCCAAGTCTATTTCACGGTGACCGTTCCGGTGCCGGGAACATGGCCCTAGGCCGGCCCGAGCGCGAATCGTTCTGCCCGATCGTGCGGAGTGGGCCATGCGATGCGACCGGGAATCTAGTCTCCTCCCACTTCCCAACGGCACCTACCGCGCCTCAGCGATCGATATCGGGTCGCCGGCGTTGAGTTGGTTGCACGACCGCACTGCGCTCGGTGTCGCGCTGACCGCACTGAAGCCGGTTTGAAATGTACTTCGGCCAGTCGCTGCCATCATTTGATCAAAACTTTCCTCGGCTGGACCGAACAGCAACTGCCCGACGGCACGCTGATCTTGACCTCCCCGTCCGGGCACACCTACCTCACCACCCCGGGCAGCGCGCTGCTGTTCCCGAGCCTGGCCCGCGCCGTGGGCGGGTGCCCGGCCCCCGAAATCGACCCACCCGACGACTACTGCGGCGAGCGCACCGCCATGATGCCCAAACGGCGCCGCACCCGCACCCAGAACCGCGCCGCGCGCATCGCCACCGAACGCAAACACAACCGACAAGCCCGACAACCCCGGGCCGAGCAGGGGGACGGCTCGTGTTTCGGGCCGTGCGAGTCCGCCGGCGACGAAGAACCCCCGCCCTTCTAGCCACGCCAACGGAACACCAGTGGCCGGCGCTCCCACCTCGCAAACGCGACGAAACTCGGCACGCAGAGCTCACAAGGGGCAGTATGCGATCGTGAGCGAAGTCTCGGCGATCGGCTGCGTGGGGACGCTGACGGTGCCAACACGCGGCGACCGCGGCGCCGGGGAGGTGCTGGTGACCGTGCGCGGGTCCAAAGAGGCATTCCTGGCGTGGTCCGACGAGCCGTTGCCTAAGGGCTCCACCGTGCTGATCGTCGCCGGCCGGGGCGCCCGCACCGTGGTCGTCGAGCCGTGGGAGGAATACCTGGGCTGACCCGAACCGACCGTCGCGATGGCGTGAAGCACACCAGCACAACCCCGAAGGAGTCCCACATGTTCGGTTATCGGGTGCCCGCCCCGGATGAGGCGATGCTGATCTCCGGCGCCCGCACCAAAGGCAACGCCCCGTTCCGCGTCGTGACCGGTCACGGCGCGTTCATCATGCCGTTCTTCCGCAAGGTCCGGTTCCTGACGCTGGCCATGTGCGAGGCCGAGGTCGCCGAGAAGTGCGTCACCCAGCAGGGCATCACGCTCAACGTCCGCGCGGTGATCGCCTTCAAGGTCGGCAACGACACCGAGAGCATCATCAGCGCGGCGCAGCGATTCCTGTCCGAGCAGGACCAGATGTCGGTGCTGACCGGCCGTGTCTTCGCCGGTCACCTGCGTTCGATCATCGGCTCGATGACCGTCGAGGAGATCATCCGCGAGCGCCAGAAGCTGGCGACCGAGGTCCTCGACGGCTCGAAAGAGGAGATGGCTCGCATCGGCCTCACGGTCGACGCCCTGCAGATCCAGTCCATCGACGACGACGGGCTCGGCTACATCGACGCGATGTCGGCGCCGCACAACGCCGCCATCCAGCAGCAGGCGCAGATCGCCCAGGCGCAGGCCAACCAGGCCGCCGCGGAAGCCGAGCAGGAGTCGCAGCGCAAGCAGGCCGAGTTCGCCCGCCAGACCGCGATCGTCAAGGCGCAGTACAAGGCCGAGGTCGACACGGCCCAGGCCCAGGCCGGGCAGGCCGGCCCGCTGGCCGAGGCCCAGTCCCAGCGCGAGGTGCTGACGATGAAGACCGAACTGGCCGAGCGCGCCGCCGAGCTGCGCCAGCAGGAACTCGTGGCCGAGGTGATCAAACCCGCCCAGGCCGAGGCCGAACGGGTCCGCATCATGGCGGTCGCCGATGCCGAGAAGATGAAGATCCAGGCCGAGGCCGCGGCGTCGCACAACCGGGTGGCGCTGGACAAGATGCTGATCGACCAGCTGCCGCAGATCGTGGAGAAGGCCGCGGGCGGGCTCGCCGGCGCCAACCTCACCGTCCTGAACGGCGCCGAAGGTCTCAGCGAGGTGGCCACCGGGCTGGTTTCCCAGGGCAAGGCCATCTTCGATGCGCTGCGCGGCGGGACCGTCGAGGACTACGGCGAGAACGGTGGCGAGAACGGTGAGACGCCGACGGGCTCGGGGGTGCAGCCGGCCGATCGTCCATAGCCGGTGCCGGGCAACGACCCCGGTGGCGCTGATCGGCCGCTGAGGTCCGGCGGGCCGTCAACGGCCGTAACCTTGCCGAAGTGTCGCCCCGTGAGCTGATAGTGCTCGGCACCGCAAGCCAGGTACCCACCCGGCACCGCAACCACAACGGGTACCTGCTGCGCTGGGACGGCGAGGGCCTGCTGTTCGACCCCGGCGAGGGGACGCAGCGCCAACTGCTGCTGGCCGGTGTGGCGGTCAGCGCCGTGACGCGGCTCTGCCTCACCCATTTCCACGGCGATCACTGCCTGGGCGTGCCCGGCGTCGTGCAGCGGCTTTCCCTCGACGGGGTGCGGCACCCGGTGCACGCGCACTTTCCGGCCTCGGGGCGCGACTTCTTCACGCGGCTGCGCCACGCCTGCACGTTCCACGACGTGGCCGACGTGCGCGAGGAGCCGGTCGTTGCGGACGGGCCCGTCGCGACCGGGCCGTTCGGTGTGCTGGAGGCGCGAACGCTCGACCACTCCGTCGAGGCGATCGGCTACCGGCTGGTCGAACCCGACGGCCGCCGGGTCGTGCCCGCGCTGCTGGACCGTTTCGGGATCGCGGGCCCCGCCGTCGGCGAGTTGCAGCGGTCGGGGTCGATCGAGGCCGGCGGCCGAACCGTCGAGCTGGCGCAGGTCACCGAGCGGCGGCGCGGGCAGCGCTTCGCCTTCGTGATGGACACCCGGCTGTGCGATGCCGTCTATGCGCTGGCCGACGGCGCCGACCTGCTGGTGATCGAGTCGACGTTCCTCACCGAGGACGCCGAACTGGCGGCGCGCCACGGGCATCTGACCGCGGCCCAGGCCGCGCGCGTGGCGGCCGAATGCGGGGTGCGCCGGCTGGTGCTGACCCATTTTTCGCAGCGCTACCCCGACCCCCGTCGCTACCACGACGAGGCCGCCGAGGTGTTCGACGGCGAGCTGGTCATCGCCGAGGACCTGGCGCGCATCGCAGTGCCGCCCCGAAACGCGGGACAAAACGGTCGACCCCGGGACTATCCGTGTGTATAACGAACTGCAAGTGCCGACCGGGCACATGGGTGGAGGGCGGCGGACGTGCGAAAGAAAGCCCCGTCAGCGGCGGATGCGGCGCGCGCGAATCTCGCTGCCGAGCTGGACCGGCTGCGGCAGCGCCGCGACCGCCTGGAGACCGAGGTCAAGAACGACCGCGGCATGGTCGGCGACCACGGGGACGCGGCGGAGGCGATACAGCGCGCCGACGAGCTGGCCGTCCTCACCGACCGGATCAACGAGCTGGACCGGCGGCTGCGCGGCGGGCAACCGCCCGCCGACGAGGCCGACACGCTGCCCGGGGGCACCGAGGTGACCCTGCGGTTTGCCGACGGCGAAGTCGTCACCATGCAGGTGATCTCGATCGTCGAGGAGACGCCCGTCGGGCGCGAGGCCGAGACGCTCACCGCGCACAGCCCGCTGGGGCGGGCCCTGGTCGGGCGGCAGAGCGGCGACACGGTGACCTACCCGACGCCACACGGGGAGAACCAGGTCGAGCTGCTCGACCTCAAGCTGCCCCGTTAGCGCAGCCCCGAAGGCCCCGAAGGCCCCGATAGACTCGCCACGATGGTCGCCCCGCTGCCCGAGTCCGCGCCGCCGCGCCCACCTCTGACCCTGACGACGCAGGTGTGGCGTTTCGTCATCACCGGCGGCCTGGCCGGGATCGTCGACTTCAGCCTCTACCTCGTGCTCTATCAGGCGGTGCATCTGCAGGTCGACCTGTCCAAGGCCACCAGCTTCATCGTCGGCACCATCACCGCCTACCTGATCAACCGCCGCTGGACGTTTCAGGCTGCCCCGAGCACCGGCCGGTTCGTGGCGGTCATGGCCCTGTACGCGATCACCTTCGCGGTGCAGGTCGGGCTCAATCACGCGTCCCTGGCGCTCCTGCACTATCGGGGGTGGGCCATACCCGTGGCGTTCGTGATCGCGCAGGGCACCGCCACCGTCATCAACTTCGTCGTGCAGCGAGTCGTGATCTTCCGCATCCGCTGAGCCAAGGCGTGCAGGCGGTACCCTCTTTGACGATGTTGAGCGCGGACATTCCGACCACCACCACCCGGCTGATGGGCTTTGGCCACACCGCGCCGTCGGTGGCGCAGGTGCTCTCGACCCGCGATCCCGAGCTGATCGCCAAGGCGGTGGCCCAGGTCGCCGACGCGGGCGGCCGGGGCGTCATCGCGCGCGGGCTGGGCCGCTCCTACGGCGACAACGCACAAAACGGCGGCGGACTGGTGATCGACATGACGGGGCTGGATCGCATCCACTCGATCAGCGCCGACACCCGCCTGGTCGACGTCGACGCCGGCGTCAGCCTGGACCAGCTGATGAAGGCGGCGCTCCCGTTGGGGCTGTGGGTCCCGGTGCTGCCGGGCACCCGCCAGGTCACCGTCGGGGGCGCGATCGCCTGCGACATCCACGGCAAGAACCACCACAGCGCCGGCAGCTTCGGCAACCACGTGCGGTCGATGGACCTGCTCACCGCCGACGGCAGCGTCCGCACGCTCGCGCCCGACGGCCCGGATGGTGCGGACGCCGAGCTGTTCTGGGCCACCGTCGGGGGCAACGGCCTGACCGGGATCGTCTTGCGCGTCACCATCGAGATGACGCCGACGGAAACGGCGTACTTCATCGCCGACGGCGTTGCCACCAAGGACCTCGATGAAACAGTCGCCGTCCACCTCGACGGCAGCGAGGCCAACTACACCTACTCGAGTGCGTGGTTCGACGTAATCAGTCCGCCGCCGAAGCTGGGCCGGGCGGCGGTGAGCCGGGGCAGCCTGGCGAGGCTGGATCAACTGCCCAAGAAGCTCGCCAGGAACCCGCTGAAATTCGACGCGCCGCAACTGCTGACGGTGCCGGACGTATTTCCGGTCAGCGCGATGAACAAGCTGTCGTTCATGGCGATCGGCGAGGTGTACTACCGGCTGGGCGGAACCTATACCGGCAAGATCATGAACCTGTCGCAGTTCTACCACATGCTCGATCTGGTCAGTGGCTGGAATAACGCCTACGGACCAAGGGGTTTCGCCCAACACCAGTTCTTGGTACCACCGGATGCGATGGACGAATTCAAGGCCATCATCCGCTGGATCCAGACTCGCGGTCACTATTCGGCGTTGAACGTGTTCAAGCTTTTCGGCCCGGGCAACCGTGCACCGCTGAGTTTCCCGATGGCCGGTTGGAACGTCGCGATGGACTTCCCCAACAAGCCCGGGGTCAACGCGTTCCTCAACGAACTCGACCGCCGCGTCCTGGAATTCGGTGGCCGTGTCTATACCGCCAAGGACTCGCGCACCACCGCCGAGAATTTCCACGCCATGTACCCGCGCATCGACGAGTGGATCGCCGTGCGCCGCAAGGTGGACCCGGCGCAGGTGTTCGCCTCGGACATGGCCCGACGTTTGGAGTTGCTCTAGATGGTGCGCCAATGGTTTTAGATGCCGTGGGAAACCCGCAGGCCATCCTGCTGCTCGGCGGCACCTCCGAGATCGGGCTGGCCATCTGCGAGCGCTACCTGCAGAACGCGCACGCGCGAATCGTGTTGGCGGACCTGCCAGGCCATCCCCGCAAGGATGAGGCCATCGCGGCGATGACGGCGGCGGGCGCCAAGTCGGTCGAGTGGATCGACTTTGACGGCACCGCAACCGACACCCATCCCGCGGTGATCGATCAAGCCTTTGCCGGAGGCGACGTCGACGTGGCGATCGTGGCGTTCGGGCTACTCGGCGACGCCGAGGAATTGTGGCAGAACCAGCGCAAGGCCGTTCAGATCGCCGAGATCAACTACACCGCGGCGGTTTCCGTGGGCGTGCTGGTGGGCGAGAAGATGCGCGCTCAGGGCTTCGGGCAGATCATCGCGATGAGCTCGGCGGCCGGTGAGCGGGTGCGGCGTTCCAACTTCGTGTACGGGTCGACCAAGGCCGGCCTGGACGGCTTCTACCTCGGACTCGGAGAAGCGCTGCGCGAGTTCGGGGTTCGCGTCCTGGTGATCCGGCCCGGCCAGGTACGTACGTCCACCACGATCGCACACTGGAAGGCGACCGGCACCAAGGAGGCCCCGCTCACCGTCGACAAGGAGTACGTCGCGGACCTCGCGGTGACGTCGGCCGCAAAAGGTAAGGAATTGGTTTGGGCGCCAGCAGCATTCCGGTACGTGATGATGGTGTTGCGACACATCCCGCGGAGCATCTTCCGCAAGCTGCCAATCTGAGCATGCGCAACGCGCTGAGCAGCCTCGGCCAGATGGCCGCGGCGGTGGTGGTCGCCGTGGCCGTCGCGGTGGTGTCGCTGGCGGCGATCTCGCGTGTCCAGTGGCCGGCCTACCCGTCGTCCAACCAGCTGCACGCGCTGACCACCGTCGGGCAGGTCGGCTGCCTGGCCGGGCTGGCCGGCGCCGCCTGGGTGTGGCGCCGGGGCCGTCGCCTGCTGGCGCGGCTGGGTGGGCTGGTGTTCGTCTCGGCGTTCGCGGTCGTGACGCTGGGCATGCCGCTGGGCGCCACGACGCTGTACCTGTTCGGCATCTCCGTCGACCAGCAGTTCCGCACCGAGTACCTGACCCGGCTGGCCGACAGCCCAGCCCTGCACGACATGACCTACCTCGGGTTGCCGCCGTTCTACCCACCGGGCTGGTTCTGGATCGGCGGCCGCGTCGCGGCGCTGACCGGCACGCCGGCCTGGGAAGTCTTCAAACCGTGGGCCATCACCTCGATCGCGGTCGCGGTCGCGGTGGCGCTGGTGCTGTGGTGGCGGATGATCCGCTTCGAGTACGCGCTGGCGGTCACCACCGCCACCGCGGCGGCGACGCTGGCCTACGGCTCGCCGGAGCCCTACGCGGCGATGATCACGGTGCTGTTGCCGCCGGTGCTGGTGCTCGCGTGGTCGGGGCTGCGCGCCGGCCCGCGCGGCGGCTGGGTGCCCGAGCCCGAGCGTGCGGCCGGCCGCACAGTCGAACACCCCACGCCACGCGGCTGGGCAGCGGTGATCGGCGCAGGGCTGTTCCTGGGGTGGACGGCGACCTGGTACTTGCTGCTGTTCGCATTCAGCGCATTCACGTTCGCGTTGATGGCCCTGCTGCTCGCCGGGGCGCGCTGGCATCAAAACAGAAGGGGCGGCGGCCGCAAAGACGCGCTGGACCCCGTGCGCCGGCTGGCCGTCATCGCTGTCATCGCGGCGGCCATCGCCAGCACCACGTGGACGCCGTTTTTGCTGCGCGCCGCCCACAGCCCCGTCAGCAACACCGGCAGCGCCGCACACTACCTACCCGCCGACGGCGCCGAGCTGACCTTCCCGATGCTGCAGTTCTCGCTGCTGGGTGCCGTCTGCCTGCTGGGCACGCTGTGGCTGGTGGTGCGCGCGCGCTCGTCGGTGCGGGCCGGTGCGCTGGCCGTCGGCGTGCTGGCGATCTACCTGTGGTCGCTGCTGTCGATGCTGACCACGCTGGCGCGCACCACCCTGCTGTCGTTCCGGCTGCAGCCCACGCTGACGGTACTGCTGGTCGCGGCCGGGGCGTTCGGCTTCCTCGAAGCAACCAGGGCGCTGTCGGAGCGCGGCCGGGCGGTGCTGCCGGTGGCCGCCACGATCGGTCTCGCCGCCGCGATCGCGTTCAGCCAGGACATCCCCGAGGTGCTGCGACCGGACCTGACCGTCGCCTACACCGACACCGACGGCCACGGCCGGCGCGGCGACCGGCGGCCGGCCGGCTCGGAGAAGTTCTACCCCACCGTCGACTCCACCATCCGCCACGTCACCGGAAAGCCGCCCGACCAGGTCGTCGTGCTGACCGCCGACTACAGCTTCCTGTCCTACTACCCCTACTGGGGCTTTCAGGGGCTGACGTCGCACTACGCCAACCCGCTGGCCCAGTTCGACCTGCGGGCGGCCCAGATCGAGAAGTGGTCGAAGCTCAAGACGCCCGACGAGTTCATCCACGAGCTGGACACCAGCCCGTGGCCCCCGCCGACGGTGTTCCTGATGCGCCGCGGCACTGGTCCGGGTTTGGGGACCAACTACACCCTGCGCCTGGCCGAGGACGTCTATCCCAACCAGCCCAACGTGCGCCGCTACATCGTCGACCTGCGGTCCGCCCTGTTCGCCGACCCGCGTTTCGTCGTCGACAGCGTGGGCCCGTTCGTGCTGGCGATCCGCAAACCGGTGGGGTAGCGATGAGTACCGACACCCCGGCCAAAACCGCCGAAGAACTACCATCTACGTCCGTGAGCGACACGGGATCCAATCACCGGATCGCTCGGTTGGTGGCGTCCCTCGCCGGGCTGCTGGGGGCCCTGCTGGCGATCGCCACGCCATTGCTGCCGGTCGACCAGACCACCGCCCAACTGAACTGGCCCCAGGGCGGCACGTTCGGCAGCGTCGAGGCGCCCCTGATCGGATACGTGGCCACCGACCTGAACGTCACCATCCCCTGCCAGGCCGCCGCCGGGCTCGCCGGGCCGAAGAACGCGGCCAAGACGGTGCTGTTGTCGACGGTGCCCAAACAGGCGCCCAAGGCCGTCGACCGGGGGCTGCTGCTGGAGCGCATCAACGACGACCTGGTGCTGATCGTGCGCAACGTCCCGGTGGTCGCCGCGCCGCTGGACCAGGTGCTCGGCCCGGCCTGCCGGCGGCTGACGTTCACCGCGCACCCCGAGAAGGTCACCGCCGAATTCGTCGGGCTCAAGCAGGGACCCAACTCCGAGCATCCCGGCACCCCGCTGCGCGGTGTCAAGAGCGGCTATGACTTCCGGCCGCAGATCGTCGGGGTGTTCACCGACCTGTCCGGCCCGGCGCCACCGGGCCTGAGTTTCTCGGCGACCGTCGACACCCGCTACAGCAGCAGCCCCACCCCGCTGAAGCTGGCCGCGATGATCCTCGGGGTGCTGTTCACCGCCGCCGCCCTGGTCGCGCTGCACGTCCTGGACACTTGCTTCGAAACCGCGGGGGCCACCCGGCACCGCCGCTTTCTGCCCGCCCGTTGGTGGTCGATCGGCGGCCTGGACGCCCTGGTCATCGCGGTGCTGGCGTGGTGGCACTTCGTCGGCGCCAACACCTCCGACGACGGCTACATCCTGACGATGGCGCGGGTCTCCGAGCACGCCGGCTACATGGCCAACTACTACCGCTGGTTCGGCACCCCCGAGGCCCCGTTCGGCTGGTACTACGACCTGCTGGCGCTGTGGGCCCACGTCACCACCGCGAGCGTCTGGATGCGGCTGCCGACCCTGGCCATGGCGCTCGCCTGCTGGTGGCTGATCAGCCGCGAGGTCATCCCCCGCCTCGGGCATGCCGTCAAACTCAGCCGGGCCGCGGCCTGGACCGCGGCGGGCATGTTCCTGGCCGTGTGGCTGCCGCTGGACAACGGGCTGCGGCCCGAGCCGATCATCGCGCTGGGCATCCTGCTGACCTGGTGCTCGGTGGAGCGCGCGGTGGCCACCAGCCGGCTGCTGCCCGTCGCGGCCGCCTGCATCATCGGTGCGCTGACGCTGTTCTCCGGGCCGACCGGCATCGCCTCCATCGGTGCGCTGCTGGTGGCAATCGGACCGCTGCGCACCATCCTGCACCGCAGATCCAAGCAGTTCGGCCTGCTGCCGCTGCTGGCGCCCATCCTGGCCGCGGCCACCGTGACCGTGATCCTGATCTTCCGCGACCAGACCCTGGCCGGGGAGATGCAGGCCACCGCCCTCAAGCGCGCCGTCGGTCCCAGCCTGACCTGGTTCGACGAGCACCTCCGCTACGAGCGCCTGTTCATGGCCAGCCCCGACGGATCGGTGGCCCGCCGCTTCGCGGTGCTGGCGCTGCTGCTCGCCCTGGGGATCTCGGTTGCGATGTCGCTGCGCAAGGGCCGCATCCCGGGCACGGCGGCCGGGCCGAGCCGGCGCATCATCGGCATCACGATCATCTCGTTCCTGGCGATGATGTTCACCCCCACGAAGTGGACCCACCACTTCGGGGTGTTCGCCGGGCTGGCCGGATCGCTGGGCGCGCTGGCCGCGGTCGCGGTGACGGCGGGTGCCATGCGCTCGCGCCGCAACCGCACCATGTTCGCCGCCGTCGTGCTGTTCCTGCTGGCGCAGTGCTTCGCCAGCGTGAACGGCTGGTGGTATGTGTCCAATTTCGGTGTGCCCTGGTCGAATTCGTTCCCGCAATGGCACTACGGCGTCTCCACCATGTTCCTCGGGCTGACGGTGCTGGTGCTGTTGCTGGCGGCGTGGTTCCACTTCGTGGCCACCTCCAACGGGCCGCCCCGCACCCGCCTCGGGGCCCGGGCGGCCGGGATCATCCAGTCGCCGTTGGCGATTGCCGCGTGGGTGCTGGTGGTCTTCGAGGTGGCCTCGCTGACCCTGGCGATGATCGGCCAGTACCCGGCGTGGTCGGTGGGCCGGTCGAACCTGCAGGCGTTAGCCGGCCAGACCTGTGGGCTGGCCGAGGACGTGCTGGTGGAGCAGGATCCCAACGCCGGCATGCTGGCCCCGGTGCGCGGCCCGGTGGCAGACACCCTGGGAGCCGGCCTGGCGCAGGCCTTCACCCCCAACGGCATTCCCGCCGATGTGCGCGCCGACCCGGTGATGGAGCGGCCCGGCGACCGCAGCTTCGTCAACGACGACAACCTGATCACCGGCTCGGGGGCCGGCACCGAGGGCGGGACGCGAACGGCCCCGGGGATCAACGATTCCCGCGCCCAGCTGCCCTACAACCTGGACCCCGCCAGCACCCCGGTGCTGGGCAGCTGGCGCTCCGGCGTCCAGGTGCCCGCCAGGCTGCGGTCGGGCTGGTACCGCCTGCCGCCGCGCGACCAGGCGGGCCCGCTGCTGGTGGTGAGCGCGGCGGGCCGCTTCGACCCTCGCGAGGTCCAGCTGCAGTGGGCCACCGACAGCGGGGCGGCCGCCGGGCGCCCCGGCGGGTCGTTCCAGTTCGCCGACGTCGGCGCCTCCCCGGCCTGGCGCAACCTGCGGCTGCCGCTGGCCGACATCCCGGCCTCGGCCACCCAGGTCCGCCTGGTCGTCGACGACGAGGACCTGGCGCCGCAGCACTGGATCGCGGTGACGCCGCCGCGGATCCCGCAGCTGCGCACGCTGCAGGACGTCGTCGGCTCGGCGGATCCGGTGTTCCTGGACTGGCTGGTCGGCCTGGCGTTCCCGTGCCAGCGGCCGTTCGGGCATCAGAACGGCGTCGACGAGACACCCAAATGGCGCATCCTGCCCGACCGCTTCGGCGCCGAGGCCAACTCGCCGGTGATGGACAACAACGGCGGCGGCCCGCTGGGGGTCACCGAGCTGTTGCTCAAGGCCACGACGGTGGCCAGCTACCTCAAGGACGACTGGTCGCGGGACTGGGGCTCGCTGCAGCGGTTGACGCCCTACTATCCCGATGCCCGGCCGGCCCACCTGCAGCTGGGGACCGTGGCGCGCGGCGGCCTGTGGAACCCCGCGCCGTTGCGGCATTAGTCTGGTGTGACGCTGATGGCAGCCACCCTGCTGGAGATGGCCCGGGCCGAACGGGCCGACCTCGCCGAATTCCTGGCCACCCTGGCGCCACAGGACTGGGCGGCACCCAGCCTGTGTTCGCGGTGGACGGTCAAAGACGTTGTCGCGCATGTGATCAGCTACGAGGAACTCGGCGCCCTGGGGCTGCTCGAACGATTCGCGAAGGGCCGGATCGTGCGGGCCAATCAGGTGGGCGTCGACGAGTTCTCGTCCCGGAGCCCGCAACAGCTGCTGGAATTCCTGCGCAACCATCTCCAGCCCCGCGGCCTCACCGCTGGTTTCGGCGGAATGATCGCACTTGTCGACGGCACCATCCACCACCAAGACATCCGCCGTGCGCTCGGCCGGCCGCGCACGGTGCCGGCCGACCGGCTCGAGCGGGTGCTCGGCTTGGTGCCCGGCAATCCCCGGCTGGGCGCCGGGCGGCGGATCAGGGGACTGCACCTGCGCGCCACCGACATCGACTGGACGCATGGTCGCGGGCCCGAGGTCGCCGGACCCGGCGAAGCGCTGCTCATGGCGATGTCCGGCCGGCCGGCGGCACTCCCTGACCTCGGCGGCCCGGGCCGGGACACCCTTGCCGAACGGCTGGGCAGGTGACCGGCGCTCAGCCCGGGCGGATCTCGACGGTGAACGCGCAGCCGCCGATGCGGACCCGGTCGCCGTCGGCGAGGGCGGCGCTGCCCCGGATGCGCTGACCCCCCACCTCGACACCGTTGGTCGAGCGCAAGTCGTGGATGACAAAACCCGTTCCGGTGTCGCTGATCACGGCGTGATGGCGGCTGACGTCGGTGTCGTCGAGCACGACGTCATTGTCGTCGAGGCGCCCGATCCGGGTGGTCGCGCCGTTGAGCAGGTACTCGCGGCCGGTGGCGTCGCGCAACCGGCCGACGACGGACCCGCCGGGCGGCGCGGCACCCGGGTCGGCTTGGGCCGCGCTTTGACGGTGGGTGATCGGGGCGACCGGCTTGGCGCCCAGCGGCTCCTGGCGCAGGATCCGCACGTGCAACGCGCTGACCGTGGGACCCGGGTCGATGCCGAGGCCCTCGGCCAGGGCTTTCCGGAGCCGTCGATAGCAGGCCAGCGCATCGGACTGACGCTCGGTGACGTAGTAGGCGGTGATCAGCTGCGCCCACAGCGGCTCGCGGAAGGGGTGTTCGGCGGTCAGCGCCTCCAGCTCGCCGATCACCATTTCGGCCCGCCCGCAAGCGATCTCGGCCTCGGCGCGGGCGGTGTGCACCGCGACCTTGGCTTCCAGGAGTGCGCCGGCGAACGGCTCCACGAACGCAAAGCCGCGCAGGTCGTCGAGAACGGGGCCGCGCCACAGAGCCAAGGCCGCGGACAAATGACCCGCCGCCTGCTCGTATCGCCCGGCGGCGGCGGCCTTGAGCCCCGCCGTCTTCTCGGCGACGAACTGCCCCTCGTCACAGTCGGCGTCGGCGACGCTGAGTTGATAGCCCGGGGGCGCGCTCGCCAGCACCCGATACGGGTCGACACCGGCGTCTCGCAGCAGCCGGCGCAGGTTGGACACGTGGGATTGGATGCTGGTGCGGGCGGCCGGCACCGGGTCCTGGTCCCACACGGCGTCGGTCAACGCATCCACCGACACCGGCCGGTTGCGGTGGATCATCAGCATGGCCAGCACCGCCCGCTGTTTCGGGGCGCCCAGCGGCACCCGGGCGCCGTCGGCGGTCAGCAGCGACGGCCCCAGCACACCGAACCACAGACCCGCGTTCCTCATCGCGCCGCCAGCCTTCCCGCTCACCAAGGGCGTCGACTTCCTATTCTGACCGCATCGGGGCGGCTTCCCAATCTGAAATGACCTAATTTGCCCGGCGATACTGGCCTCCGTCGCCGCGTCCATGACCTGCGCACTCAGCCGCGTCCCTTACCATCGACCCTCGTGTCCCACGACGGTAAGCAGCGATCGCAGCGGCTCCCCCGACTGGTGGCCGTCGCTGCGGGCATCGTGGGCCTGCTGTTATGTGCCAGCGTCCCACTGCTTCCCGTGCGGCAGACCACGGCGACCATCCTGTGGCCGCAGGGCACGACCGACGGGCACATCACCCAGGTAACCGCCCCGCTGGTGTCCGGGGCGCCGCGCGCGCTCGACATCTCCGTCCCGTGTCCGGCGATTGCCACCCTGCCCGCCGGCGGCGGGCTGGTGGTGTCGACCCTGCCCAGCAACGGGGTCGACGCCGGCAAGAACGGGCTGTTCGTCCGCGCCGACAAGAACGTGGTCGTCGTGGCGTTCCGCGACACGGTGGCCGCGGTCGCGCAGCGCTCGGCGATCGCGGCCGGCGCCTGCAGCGCGCTGCACCTGTGGGCCGACGCCGGCGCCACCGGCGCGGACTTCATCGGCATCCCCGGCGCCGCCGGAACCCTGCCGGCCGAGAAGAAACCCCAGGTCGGGGGGATCTTCACCGACCTGAAGGTCCCGCCGCAGCCCGGCCTGTCGGCGCGCGTCGACATCGACACCCGGTTCATCACCGCGCCGACGTCCCTGAAGACCGTCGCGATGGTGCTGGGCGTGCTGGCGGTGCTGGCGGCGATCGTCGCGCTGGCCGTGCTGGACCGCCGCAGCCGCGGCAGGCTGCGCTGGGGTGCGCGCCGGCGCGCCGGGCTCGCGGTATGGCTCACCGACGCCGGAGTGATCGCGACGCTGCTGGGATGGCACGTCATCGGCGCCACCTCGTCGGATGACGGTTACAACCTGACCATCGCCCGGGTCGCGCCCAAGGCCGGCTACGTGGCCAACTACTACCGCTATTTCGGCACCACCGAGGCGCCGTTCGACTGGTATCTCGGGCTGCTGTCTCGGATGGCGTCGGTCAGCACCGCCGGGGTGTGGATGCGGATCCCGGCCCTGCTGGCCGGGATCGGGTGCTGGCTGATCATCGGCCACTGGGCGCTGCGCCGGCTGGGCCCGGGCAGGGGCGGCCTGGCGGGCGACCGGATCGCGGTGTTCACCGCCGGCGCGGTGTTCCTGGCCGCATGGCTGCCGTTCAACAACGGGCTGCGGCCCGAGCCGTTGATCGCCCTGGGCGCGCTGGCCACCTGGATGCTGACCGAACGCGCGATCGCGCTGGGCCGGCTGGCCCCGGCCGCGGTCGCGATCATCGTCGCGGCGCTCACCGCGACCCTGGCGCCGCAGGGCCTGATCGCCGTCGCCGCGCTGCTGACCGGGGCGCGGGCCATCGCCCGGGTGATCCGGCGCCGACGGGACACCGACGGCTTGCTGGCACCGCTGGCGGTGCTGGCCGCCTCGTTGTCGCTGATCACCGTGGTGGTGTTCCGCAGCCAGACGCTGGCAGGCGTCGCCGAGTCGGCGCGCATCAAATACGAGGTCGGCCCGACGATCTCGTGGTACCAGGACTTCCTGCGCTACTACTTCCTGACGGTGGAGAGCAACGCCGAGGGGTCGATGTCGCGGCGCTTCGCCGTGCTGGTGCTGCTGCTGTGCCTGTTCGTGATGCTGGTGGTGCTGCTGCGGCGCGGCCGGGTGCCGGGCGTGGCCAGCGGCCCGGCCTGGCGCCTGATCGGCACCACCGCGGTCGGCCTGCTGCTGCTGACGTTCACCCCGACGAAGTGGGCCGTGCAGTTCGGCGCGTTCGCCGGGCTGGCCGGGGTGCTGGGCGCGGTCACCGCGTTCGCGTTCGCCCGGATCGGGCTGCACAGCCGCCGCAACCTGACGCTGTACGTCACCGCGCTGCTGTTCGTGCTGGCGTGGGCCACCTCCGGCGTCAACGGCTGGTTCGAGGTCAACAACTACGGGGTCCCCTGGTACGACATCCAGCCCGTCATCGCCAGCCACCCGGTGACCTCGATGTTTTTGACGCTGTCGATCCTCACCGGCCTGCTGGCCGCCTGGTACCACTTCCGGATGGACTACGCCGGGCACACCGAGGTCAAGGAGAGCCGGCGCAACCGCGTGCTGGCGTCCACCCCGCTGCTGGTGGTCGCGACGATCATGGTCCTCGGCGAAGTCGGCTCGCTGGCCAAGGCCGCGGTGTTCCGCTACCCGCTCTACACCACCGGCAAGGCCAACCTGGCCGCGATCACGTCCGGGCTGACCAGCTGCGCGATGGCCGACGACGTGCTGACCGAGCCCGACCCCAGCGCCGGTCTGCTGCAGCCGGTCCCCGGCCAGCAGTTCGGGCCCGACGGCCCGCTCGGCGGGGTCAACCCGGTCGGCTTCAAACCCGAGGGCGTGGGCGGTGACCTGAGGTCCTACCCGGTGGTCACCAAACCGGGGGTGGTGAATTCCGACGCCTCGCCCAACAAACCCAACGCCGCCATGAGCGACTCCGCGGGCACGGCCGGCGGCAAGGGCCCGGTCGGGGTGAACGGGTCGCACGCGGCGCTGCCGTTCGGGCTGGACCCGGCCCGCACACCGGTGATGGGCAGCTATGGCGAGAACTCGCTGGCCGCCACGGCGACGTCGGCCTGGTACCAGCTGCCGGCACGCGACCCGGGCCGGCCGCTGGTGGTGGTCTCCGCGGCCGGCGCGATCTGGTCGTACAAGGAGGACGGCACCTTCACCTACGGGCAGTCGCTGAAACTGCAGTGGGGCGTCACCCGCCCCGACGGCACCACCCAACCGCTGGGCGAGGTGCAGCCGATCGACATCGGGCCGGAGCCGGCGTGGCGCAATCTACGGTTCCCGCTCACCTGGGCCCCCCCGGAGGCCAACGTGGCGCGCATCGTGGCCTACGACCCGAACCTGAGCTCGGATCAGTGGTTCGCGTTCACGCCGCCGCGAGTTCCGGTGCTGCAGACTCTGCAGCAGCTGTTCGGATCGAACACACCGGTGCTGATGGACATCGCGACCGCCGCGGACTTCCCCTGCCAGCGACCGTTCTCCGAACACCTCGGCGTCGCCGAGCTGCCGGAATACCGCATCCTGCCCGAACACAAGCAGACGGCGGCGTCGTCGAACGGGTGGCAGGCCGGCGAGAAGGGCGGCCCGTTCCTGTTCACCCAGGCGATGCTGTACACCTCGACCGTCTCGACCTACCTGCGTGGCGACTGGTATCGCGACTGGGGATCCGTCGAGCGGTACTACCGTCTGGTGCCGGCCGACCAGGCACCGAACGCCGCAATCCGGCAGGGCGTGACGGTGGTGCCCGGCTGGAGCCGGAACGGACCGATTCGAGCCCTCCCATGAGCGTCGTCAACCCCGAACGCCAGACGGCCACCGCCGGCGCCGTCACCCGCCAGGACGTGCGGGTGACGCGCTGGGTCGCGACGATCGCCGGCCTGATCGGCTTCGTCCTGTCGGTGGCCACGCCGCTGCTGCCCGTCGTGCAGACCACCGCCACGCTGAACTGGCCCCAGAACGGGCAGCTCAACAGCGTCACCGCGCCACTGATCTCGCTGACACCGGTCGACGTGACGGCGAGCGTGCCGTGCTCGCTGGTGCGCGCCCTGCCCCCCGAGGGCGGGGTGGTGTTCGGCACGGCGCCCAAGAAGGGCAAGGACGCCGCGCTCAACGCGCTGTTCGTCGTCGCCAACAGCCAGCGCGTCGACGTCACCGACCGCAACGTCGTGATCGCCAGCGTGCCCCGCGACCTGGCCGAGTCCCCCACCTGTCAGCGCATTGAGATCACCTCCACCCGCGCCGGCACCTTCGCGACCTTCGTCGGACTGAGTGACCCGGCGGGCAAGCCGGTGCGCGGCGGCTTCTCCGATCCGAACCTGCGCCCGCAGATCGTCGGGGTGTTCACCGATTTGAGCGGCCCCGCGCCGGCCGGCCTGCGCCTGTCGGCGACCATCGACACCCGGTTCTCGACGACCCCGACGACGCTGAAGCTGGCGGCGATGGTGCTGGCCATCCTGTCGACCATCGTCGCGCTGGTCGCGCTGTGGCGCCTGGACCAGCTGGACGGACGCCGGATGCACCGGCTGATCCCGACGCGCTGGCGCACGTTCACCCTGGTCGACGCGACGGTGATCTTCGGCTTCCTGCTGTGGCATGTGATCGGGGCCAACTCGTCGGACGACGGCTACATCCTGGGCATGGCGCGCGTCGCCGACCACGCCGGCTACATGTCGAACTACTTCCGCTGGTTCGGCAGCCCGGAAGACCCGTTCGGCTGGTACTACAACCTGCTGGCCCTGATGACCCACGTCAGCGATGGCAGCCTGTGGATGCGGCTGCCCGACCTGTTCGCGGGGCTGGTGTGCTGGCTGCTGCTGTCGCGGGAGGTGCTGCCCCGGCTGGGGCCCGCGGTGACCTCGAGCAAGGCAGCGAACTGGGCGGCGGGCCTGGTGCTGCTGACCGCGTGGATGCCGTTCGACAACGGGCTGCGGCCCGAACCCATCATCGCGCTGGGGTCGCTGGTGACCTACGTGCTGATCGAGCGCTCGATGTGCGCCTCCCGGCTGACACCGGCGGCGCTGGCCGTGATCACCGCGGCGTTCACCCTGGGCGTCCAGCCGACCGGCCTGATCGCCGTCGCCGCCCTGGTCGCCGGCGGCCGTCCGGTGCTGCGGATCCTGGTGAAGCGGCATCGCCTCGTGGGCACCTGGCCGCTGGTCGCCCCGCTGCTGGCCGCCGGCACGGTCATCCTCACGGTGGTGTTCGCCGACCAGACGCTGTCGACGGTGCTGGAAGCCACCAGGATTCGCACCGACATCGGCCCCAGCCAGGCCTGGTACACCGAGAACCTGCGCTACTACTACCTGTTCCTGCCCACCGTCGACGGGTCGCTGTCGCGCCGGTTCGGCTTTTTCACCACCGTGCTGTGCCTGTTCACCGCGGTGTTCATCATGTTGCGGCGCAAACGGGTTCCCGGGGTGGCCCGCGGGCCGGCGTGGCGGCTGATGGGCGTCATCTTCGGCACGATGTTCTTCATGATGTTCGCACCCACCAAATGGGTGCACCACTTCGGACTGTTCGCCGCGGTGGGCGCGGCGATGGCCGCGCTGACCACGGTGCTGGTCTCGCATCAGGTACTGCGCTGGTCGCGCAACCGGATGGCGTTCCTGGCGGCGATGCTGTTCCTGACGGCCCTGTGCTTCGCCACCACCAACGGCTGGTGGTATGTCTCGAGCTACGGGGTCCCGTTCAACAGTGTCATGCCCAGGATCGCCGGAATCAGCATCAGCACAATGATTTTCGTGCTCTTCGCGGTCGTCGCGCTCTACGCGTTCTGGCTGCACTTCGCGCCCCGCGACCGCGGCGAGGGCCGGCTGGCCCGGGCGCTGACGGCCGCCCCGGTGCCGTTGGCGGCCGGATTCATGGCGCTGGTGTTCATCGCCTCGATGGTGGCCGGGATCGTGCGCCAGTACCCCACCTACTCCAACGGGTGGGACAACCTGCGCGAGTTCGCCGGCGGCTGCGGGCTGGCCGACGACGTGCTCGTCGAACCCGACAGCAACGACGGCTTCATGGCGCCGCTTCCCGGCGATTACGGCCCGCTGGGTCCGCTGGGGGGGCTCAATCCCACCGGGTTCACCCCCAACGGCGTCCCGGAACGCACCCTGGCCGAGGCGGTCCGCGAAACGGCGGTGCCGCAGCCGGGCACCGACTACGACTGGTACGGGCCCACCAAGTTGAAGGCGCCGGGCATCAACGGGTCCGTGCTGCCGCTGCCCTACGGCCTGGACCCGGACCGGGTTCCGCTGGCGGGCAGCTACACCACCGGCCCGCAGCAGGAGAGCAGGCTCGCCTCGGCGTGGTACCGGCTGCCCAAGCCCGACGACGGCCACCCCCTGGTGGTCGTGACCGCCGCGGGCAGGATCGCCGGCACCAGCGTGCTGCACGGGTACACCTCGGGCCAGACGGTCGTGCTCGAATACGGCAGGCCAGGCCCCGGCGGCGACCCCCAAGCCGACATCGTGCCGGCGGGTCGGCTGGTGCCCGACGATCTCTACGGGGAGCAGCCCAAGGTGTGGCGCAACCTGCGCTTCGCCCGGTCCAAGATGCCCGCCGACGCGGTCGCGGTGCGGGTGGTGGCCGACGATCTGTCCCTGACGCCGGAAGACTGGGTCGCGGTGACCCCGCCACGGGTGCCCGAGCTGCGCTCCCTGCAGGAGTACGTCGGCTCCACCCAGCCGGTGCTGCTGGACTGGGCGGTCGGGCTGGCGTTCCCCTGCCAGCAGCCGATGCTGCACGTCAACGGCGTCACCGACATCCCCAAGTACCGCATCACCCCGGACTACAACGCCAAGAAGCAGGACACCGACACCTGGCAGGACGGCGTCAACGGCGGGCTGCTGGGCATCACCGACCTGCTGCTGCGCGCCCACGTCATGTCGACGTACCTGTCCCACGACTGGGGCCGCGACTGGGGATCGCTGCGCAAGTTCGACACCCTCGTGGAGGCCGGGGCCGCCCATCTCGACCTGGGCACGGCCACGCGCACCGGCTGGTGGTCGCCGGGCCCGATCCGGATCAAGCCCTAGCCGGCCCCGGGGGTCCGAGTCGAGGTTTAAGCCCGCACAAAGTCGGGCACCTCCCTTGTGATTGGTGTCACAGTCGGGGGAAGGTGGGTCCGTGCACACACTGACACGTTGGGGAACACGCTCGACCGCGCTCACCGGCGCGGTGCTCTGCGCGGCGGCGACGTGGGAGATCCCCGCGGCCGTCGCCGACGGCGCCACCACGGTGGTGCTGGACTGGCGGATGCGCCGCTGTGATTTCAGCGCGGTCACCACGACGCCGATGGTGCCACGCACCGGCCTGGCCACCGGGACCGTCCTCGTCCGCAGCACGGGGTCGAACGCGGTCGCCGAGGTTCACCTGGTGGACCCCCCCGAGCCGGGCACGCACTTCGACGTCGGCCTGATCCAGGAGCCGCGCCCGGCGGCGGGCGGTTGCGGCCCCGGAGACCCGGGCACCGCCTTCGCCGGCCTGGACACCGACGCCGCCGGCGGCGGAACGGTGGCCGTCCAGGACACAATCCGGCCCGGCACGACGGGGGTGTGGGTGATCGTCGAGCGCCCGGACCCGCATTCGCAGACGCCGGCCGAGTTCTACACCTCCGAGTTCCTCGCGCCGGTATAGGCGGCGGCACGGGGCTCCGAGCACTGTCGTGCGCGGTCGTCGACGAGTTGCTGGTCGGCCGCGGTGACGATCAGGGCAGCCGAGCCCGGGAACACCGTCGCCGCGTGGCTGTTGGCGAGCCAGCGCACCACGTAGGGCGGCCCGCCGTCGGCCCCGTGCACCTCGGTGATGAGCCCGCGCTGGTCCGCTGACTCCGTTGTCCTGCCCTTGATCACCAGCCAGTCGCCCACGGTGGCCCTCATCGTCGACTCCTCGATCGTCGGTGCTGGTCCGATCATGCGCCCCGGCGCACCCGCCGGGGCAGGGACGAACGCCCCGCACGGACGGGACTTCGGTCCCTAGCCCGCGACTTTGCCGGGGTGGTCGGATTCAGGGGAAGCACCGGCGTCAGAGAAGGGGCACGGCAATGAACGCTTCACCGGAGTCGCAGGCCACCACGCGCATGTTCGCCCGGGTGCTGGGCCCTTTCCTGGTCATCGTCGACGTCACCGCCGTGGCGCGCGCCTCGGACATGCAGGCGCTGCTGGCGCAGTTCGAGGCGAACTCGCTATGGACCTGGGTGACCGGCGCCTTCATTCTGCTCTTCGGTCTGATCGTTGTCGCCGGCCACCCGCACTGGCGCGGCGCGGCGGCGATCATCGTCTCGCTGCTGGGCTGGCTGATCACCCTGCGCGGCGTGCTCTTGCTGGCCTTCCCGAGGGCCTTCGTCGCCATGGCCAACGACATGATCGGCGCGGAGGCGCTGTGGGTGGGGCTGTGCCTCGCCATGGTCCCTGTCGGGCTGTATCTGATCTACGTCGGATGGGGCCCGGCCGCGAGCCGCCCGGCATCACCGGCCAACGCCGTCCCGGATCTCCCGCGGGCCGCGTGAGCGATCAGGGCCGGGCGCCCGACGACAACACCGGCAAACTCGCCTCGGTCGACGACGTCCGTGGCGAGTTGGACTGGCCGGCCGACGGCGTCGACGTCGGCGAGTTGCCGCCCGGCGCGGCCATGCTGGTGGTGACGCGGGGCCCCAACACCGGCGCACAGTTCCGGTTGGATTCACCCGTGGCCACCGTCGGCCGTCACCCGGCCAGCGACATCTACCTCGACGACATCACCGTCAGCCGCAGGCACGCCGAAATCCGCAGGGACAACGGAGCGTTCCACGTCGTGGACCTCGGCAGCCTGAACAGCACCTACCTCAACCGCAAACCGGTCGACTCGGCGGTGCTGACCGACGGCGACGAGGTCCAGATCGGCAATTTCCGCTTGATCTTTCTGGCCGGACAAGGAGGGCTTCGATGAGCGCTGCACCCGGTGTCATGCACGGCGACGAGGCCCTGATCCTGGCCCATAACCTGCGGCGGGACGGGTTCCTGCGCCGCGTCGAGCCCGACGCGGCCACCGCCCTGGTCAAGCAGCTGCACACGGCCGACTTCCATTCGGGCCAGATGATTTTCGCTCAGGGCGACCCCGGCGACCGGGTCTTCGTCATCGTCGCGGGTACGGTCAAGATCACCCTCCGGGGACCGGGCGACCGGGAGAACCTGCGCGCGATCCTGGGTCCCACTGACGTCTTCGGCGAGCTGGCGGTGTTCGACCCCGGCCCGCGCAGCTGCACCGCCACCGCGCTCACCGACGTGCGCGCGGTCTGGCTGGACCGCGCCACACTGCGCGCGTGGATGGCCCGTTGGCCGACGATCGCCGAGCAGCTGCTGGCGGCGCTGACCCGGCGGCTGATCCAGACCGAGGAACAGCTGGTCGAGCTGGTGTCCACCGATGTGGCCGGCCGGGTTGCCGGCCAGTTGTTGCTGCTGGCACAGCGTTTCGGCACGCACGCGGGCGACGCGCTGCGGGTCGCGCACGAGCTCAGCCAGGACGAGCTGGCCCAGCTCATCGGCGCCGACCGCGTGTCGGTGAACAAGGCGCTGCGCAATTTCGCCTCCCGCGGCTGGATCCTGGTGGAGGGCAAGAGCGTGCTGATCCTCGACCCCGCCGCGCTGGCCCGCCGCGCCGCGGGCGGCGGATCGGGCGCCTACCGGAGGCGACCGCTGCGCGCCACCGCGTGAGCCGGTGTAATACCGTCGCTCCATGAGCGAGTACGCCCCCGAGGCGGTCGACGCGCTGCCCTTCTCCACCCCCGAGAAGTCTCAGCGCTACCAGACCGAGAGCTACCACGGCGCCGTCGGCCTCAACTGGTATCGCGCCGATCCCGCCCTGCAGGCCACGATGGCCTACTACTTGGGACCCGACGAGCTGGCCGTCGTCGAGCCGCACCTGGCGCGCATGGGCGAGCTGATGGGCGGCCCCGTCGCGCGGTGGGCCGAGGAGACCGACCGCAACCCGCCCCGCCTCGAGCGCTACGACCGGTGGGGGCACGACGTCAGCCGGGTCGTCATGCCGGAGTCGTTCACGCTCTCCAAGCGGGCCGTGCTGGACGCCCAGCAGGCGCTGCGGTCCGCGGCGCGGGAGGCCAAGGTGGGCTCCGGGCTGGCGCTGTTCGCGTCCAACTACCTGCTCAACCAGGCCGACATCGGGATGGGCTGCGCGCTGGGCACCGGCGGCGGCATGGTCTCCTCGCTGGTGGCCGCCTACGCACCGCCCGACGTGCGCGAGCACGTGCTGGCCAAGTTCGCCTCCGGGGAGTGGGCGGGCGAGACGGCGCAGCTGCTCACCGAACGCACCGGCGGCTCGGACCTGGGCGCGCTGGAGACGACGGCTCGCCGCAGTGGCGACGCGTGGCTCCTCAATGGGTTCAAGTGGTTCGCGTCCAACTGCGGCGGGGAGGCGTTCGTCGTGCTGGCCAAGCCGGAGGGCGCCCCGGACTCGTCGCGCGGCGTCGCCAACTTCCTGGTGCTGCGCACCCGCCGCGACGGTTCGCGCAACGGGGTGCGGGTGCGGCGGCTGAAGGACAAGCTCGGCACCCGCTCGGTGGCCTCCGGCGAGATCGAATTCGTCGACGCCGAGGCGTTCCTGCTCTCCGGCGAGCCCAGCTCTGACGCCGGGCCCTCCGACGGCAAGGGGCTCGGCCGGATGATGGAGCTGACCAACGCCGCCCGGCTGGGCATCGCCCTGTTCGCGCTGGGCAACGCGCGCCGCGCCCTGGTCGAGTCGCTGTGCTACGCGCGGCAGCGCCACGCGTTCGGCGGGGCCTTGGCCGACAAGCCGCTGATGCGGCGCAAGCTGGCCGAGCTGATCGTCGACGTGGAGGCCGCGCTGGCGATGGTGTTCGACGGCATCGGCGCGGCCAACCACCGCCAGCCCCGCGGCCTGCGGCAGCGCATCGCCGTGCCGGTCACCAAGCTCAAGGTGTGCCGGCTGGGGATCACCGCGGCATCCGACGCGATCGAGATCCACGGCGGCAACGGCTACATCGAGAACTGGCCGGTGGCAAGGCTTTTGCGCGATGCGCAGGTCAACACGATCTGGGAGGGGCCCGACAACATCCTGTGCCTCGACGTGCGCCGCGGCATCGAGCAGACCCGGGCGCACGAGACCCTGCTGGCGCGGATGCGCGACGCGGTCTCGGTGTCCGACGACGACGAGACGACGCGGCTGGTCGCCGGCCGCATCGAAGACCTCGACGCGGCGATCACGGCCTGGTCCAAGCTCGACCGGGAGACCGCCGAGGCGCGGCTGTTCCCGCTGGCCCAGTTCATGGGCGACGTCTACGCCGGCGCGTTGCTGACCGAGCAGGCCGCTTGGGAGCGGGAGACGGACCGCGGTGACCGCAAGGCGCTGGTCGCCCGGTTGTACGCGCAGCGCTACCTCGCCGACCGCGGGCCGCTGCGCGGCATCGACGCCGAGCACGACGAGGCGTTGGACCGGTTCGACGAGCTGGTGGCGGGTTCGCTGACACTGGCCTGACCCCCGGCGCAGCTCGGTGGAATCGCGCCGGCAGCGGTTAGCCGCGCCGAGTGGAGTCCAAAGTCCCTAGTGCGGTGCGGCAGCGCCGCGCGACGGTATCCGGCAAACCGATGTCGCTTCGCTGGAGGACGCCCCATGTCGTATGTGATCGCGTGGCCTGACCTGTTTGCTGCGGCGGCCAGCGATGTGGGCGACATCGGTTCGGCGCTCGGTGAGGCGCATGCGGCGGCGCTGGGCCCGACCACGCAGGTGCTGGCCGCGGCCCGGGATGAGGTGTCGGCGGCGATCGCCGATGTGTTCGGCGGCTACGCCCAGCAGTATCAGGCGCTTGGTGCGCGCGCGGCGGCGTTTCACGCCGAGTTCGTGCAGGCCCTGGGCGGGGCGGGGTCGGCGTATGCGGCTGCGGAGGCGGCCAATGTGGCGCCGTTGCAGTCGCTGGAGCGGGCGGCCTCGGCGGCGGTCAATGACCCCATTCTGGCGCTGACGGGGCGCCCGTTGTTCGGTGATGGCGCCAACGGGGCGGCGGGGACCGGGCAAAACGGTGGTGAGGGGGGCTGGTTGTGGGGCAACGGGGGCAACGGCGGTTCGGGGGCGCCCGGCGGTAAGGGCGGGGCCGGGGGCTCGGCGGCGTTTTGGGGTCACGGCGGGGCTGGCGGGGCCGGGGGGGCCGGGGTGGCCGGCGGTAACGGTGGGAGCGGCGGGGCGGGTGGGGCCAACGGGTGGATCGGCGGCGGTAACGGCGGGGTCGGTGGGGCCGGCGGTGCGGGTGGGGTGGGTGTCGGCGGCGGGTCGGGCGGGACCGGCGGCAACGGTGGGGTCGGCGGGGCGAATCGGCAGGTGTTCTCGTTGTTCGGCGCCGGTGGGGCCGGTGGGGCCGGGGGTGCGGGTGGTCTTGGGGAGGCCGGTGTGGGCGGGTCGGCCGGCGGGGTTGGTGGGGATGGCGGCATGGGTGGGCTGGGCGGGCACGGCGGGGCTGGTGGGGCCAACAGCGCGCTGCTGGGCGGCACCGGCGGGACGGGTGGCCGTGGCGGGGTCGGCGGCGCGGGCGGTGGTGGCGGGGAAGGCGGCGTCGGCATGACCAGCGCGGGCGGTACCGGTGGAGACGGCGGCACCGGCGGCACCGGCGGCTTGGCCGGCAGCGGTGGTGCCGGTGGATTTCTCGGCACTGCGGGCCACGCCGGCACTGTGGGCGGCGGCGGACTCGGCGGTGCCGGCGGCGCCGGCGGCACGGGCGACAGCGGCACTCTGGGCGCCGGTGGCGGCACGGGCGGCGCCGGCTTCGCCGGCGGCAGCGGTGGCAATGGCGGCGTGGGCGGCAACGCCGGTAGTGCCGCGGGCGTCAATGGTGGCGGCGGCGCCGGCGGCACCGGGGGCGTCGGGGGTAACGGCGGCACCGGCGGTTCGGGCGTCGGCCTGGGGGTCGGCGGTGGTAACGGCGGCGACGCAGGCAACGGCGGAACCGGCGGCTCCGGGGGGCTCGCCGGCAGCCTCGGCACCGGCGGCAGCACCGGCGCCGCGGGCACCGGCGGCACCGGCGGTAACGGCGGCAACGGTGGGGCCGGCGACAACGGCGCCGGCGCCGGGGCAGGCCTGGCGGGCGGGAACGCCGGCCACGGCGGCAACGGCGGCACCGGCGGCAACGCCGCAGTGGGCGGCACCAATGGCAACGGCGGTACCGGCGGCAACGGAGGCGTCGGCGGCGCCGGCGGCGAAGGTTCTTCGGGGGTCGGCTTAGATCTGGCCGGCGGCGATGGCGGCAACGGCGGCGCAGGTGGCGCCGCCGGATTTGGCGGTGTTGCCGGCAACGGCGGCACCCTGGGTCAGGCCGGCGATGCCGGCATCGGCGGGCTCGGCGGCAACGGCGGCAATGGGGGCACCGGCGACAGCGGTGCCAGCGGCACCGGCGGCGGTACGGGCGGCGCCGGCTTGGCCGGCGGCAAAGGCGGCGACGGCGGATACGGCGGCAGCACCGGCACCGGCGGCACCAACGGCAGCGGCGGGCTCGGCGGCAACGGCGGCAACGGCGGCGCGGGCGGCGACGGCGGGTCCGGTGTCGGTTTGGGCCTTGGCGGCGGCGACGGCGGCACCGGCGGCGCGGGCGGCAACGCCGGAGACGGCGGGCTGGCCGGCGCCGGCGGTAGCGGCGGTCAGGCCGGCAACTTCGGCAACGGCGGTCTCGGCGGCAACGGAGGCACCGGCGGCAACGGCGACAGCGGCGCCGCGGGCACCGGCGGCGGCAACGGCGACAGCGGCCTGGCCGGCGGCAAAGGTGGCGACGGCGGATACGGCGGCAGCACCGGCACCGGCGGCACCAACGGCAGCGGCGGGCTCGGCGGCAACGGCGGCGGCGGCGGGACCGGTGGCGCCGGCGGGTCCGGCGTCGGCCTACATACGAACGGCGGCGACGGCGGCACCGGCGGCGCGGGCGGCAACGCCGGAGACGGCGGGCTGGCCGGCGCCGGCGGCACCGGCGGACAGGCCGGCAGCGCCGGTACCGGAGGCCTCGGCGGCAACGGCGGCAACGGCGGCGCGGCCGACAACGGCCTGTCGGGCACCGCCATCGACCCTGGTAGCGACGGCTATAACGGCGGCAACGGCGGCAACGGCGGCAACGGCGGCGGCAGCGCCGGCGGCACCAACGGCAGCGGCGGTCTCGGCGGCAGCGGCGGCGCCGGCGGGAATGGCGGCAATGGCGGTTCCGGCGTCGGCTCTAACCGGGCCGGCACCCACGGCGGCAACGGCGGCTACGGCGGCGGCGGCGGGGCTGGCGGTCTCGTGGGCGGCGGCGGGACCGGCGGACACGCCGGCAGCTATGGCAACGGCGGTCTCGGCGGCAACGGCGGCAACGGCGGCAACGGCGATAGCGGCACCGCCGGCGCGGGCGGTGGCCCCGGCGGCACTGGTAATGCCGGTTTCGGCGGAGGCCGAGGCGGCAACGGTGGCGCCGGCGGCTACAGCGGTCCTGGCGGCACCTATGGCGACGGCGGCAACGGTGGCAACGGCGGCAATGGCGGCGCCGGCGGTGACGGCGGCTCCGGTGTCGGCCTACAACAGGTCGGCGGCGCCGGCGGGGTCGGTGGAGGCGGCGGCGACGGCGGCGATGGCGGAAGCGGCGCTCACAACGGCAACTTCGGCAACGGCGGTCTCGGCGGCAATGGCGGCAACGGCGGCAACGGTGACAGCGGCACCGCCGGCAGCGGCGGTGGCGCCGGTGGGAGCGGGTTGGCGGGCGGTGCCGGCGGCGACGCCGGTTACGGGGGCAGCAGTGGCGCCGGGGGTACCAACGGCAGCGGTGGGGACGGCGGCAACGGGGGCACCGGCGGCACCGGCGGCACCGGCGGCACCGGCGTCGGGTTGGGGGTGGCCGGCGGGACCGGGGGTAGCGGCGGCACTGGCGGCAACGGCGGGTCCGGCGGTCTGGCTGGCACCGGGGGCACCGGCGGCGGTACCGGCGCCTACGGGGACGGCGGCGACGGAGGCGCCGGCGGAACCGGCGGAACCGGCGACAACGGCGTCCCCGGCAGCGGCGGCGGTATCGGCGGGACCGGCTGGGCGGGCGGTGCCGGCGGCGCCGGCGGCAGCGGCGGCAACAGCGGTGCCGGCGGCACCAACGGCGACGGCGGCGTTGGCGGCACGGGAGGGACCGGCGGCGCCGGCGGCGCCGGTGCTTCGGGCCTCGGCTTGGGATTGGCCGGCGGCACCGGCGGCAGCGGCGGCACCGGCGGCAACGCCGGGGCAGGCGGTCTTGCCGGTGTCGGTGGCACCGGCGGCAGCCCGGGCCACATTGGCAGCGGCGGCAGCGGCGGCAACGGCGGCATGGGTGGCACCGGTGACAATGGAACCGCCGGGACCGGCGGGGGCACAGGCGCCATTGGCTTCGCCGGCGGCAGCGGTGGAATCGGCGGGACTGGCGGCAACAGCGGTGCCGGCGGCACCAACGGCAGCGGCGGCGAGGGCGGCACGGGAGGGACCGGCGGCAACGGCGGCGACGGCGGTTCCGGTGTCGGTCTACAACTGGCCGGCGGCGCCGGCGGCGCCGGCGGGGCGGGCGGCAATGCGGGCGCGGGTGGTCTGACCGGCAGCGGCGGTAGCGGCGGCGGCACAGGCGTCGACGGCTTCGGCGGCACAGGAGGCAACGGCGGCAACGGCGGCAACGGCGATAACGGCCTCCTTGGCCCTCAGGGTGTCGCTGGCACTCCTGGCTTCGCGGGCGGCAACGGCGGAACCGGCGGCGCCGGTGGCGGCAGCGCCACCGTCGGTCATGGCGGCGACGCCGGCAACGGCGGTAGTGGAGGCAGTGGCGGCAATGGCGGCGGCTCGACCAGCGGCGTCTTCTGGAGTGACGGCGGCAGCGGCGGCGCGGGCGGTAACGGCGGCGCCGGCGGCGATTCCGGCATCGCAACCAACGGGGGCAACGGGGGTAGCGGCGGCAGCGGCGGAGCGGGCGGGTCCGGCGGAACCGGCGGCGGCACCACCGGCAGCACCAAAGCAGGCATCGGAGGCGACGGCGGCAATGGCGGTGCCGGCGGCCTCGGCGGCGCCTCAACCGACGGCGGCAATGGCGGAAGCGGCGGTAGCGGCGGTGCCGGCGGCGCGGGCGGTACCGGCGGTGGGACCGGCGGCAACGGCACGAGCGGCACCGGCGGCAGCGGTGGCGACGGAGGTGCCGGAGGCCTCGGCGGCGCTGCAACCGGTGGTGGCAACGGCGGTGACGGCGGTGACGGTGGCACTAGCGGTATCGCCGGCGACGGCGGCGCCGCAAGCACGACCGGCGTCGGCGGCGCCGGGGGTACCGCCGGCACGGGCGGCGACGGCGGCGACGGCGGCAATGCAACCGGCGGAGGCGCCGGCGGCGGAGGCGGCGACGGCGGCACCGGTTCGGCTGGCGGCAACGGCGGCGGAAGCTACTACAGCAACGGCGGCACCGGCGGCGACGGCGGCGCCGGTGGGACCGGCGGCGACGGCGGCACCGCAACCGACGGAGGTAGCGGCGGCGACGGCGGCACCGGCGGCAACGCCGGTGGCGGCGGCAACGGCGCCACCGGAAGTCCCCTGACCCCACTAGGCGGCGACGGCGGCGACGGCGGCGTCGGCGGGGCAGGCGGCGTTGGCGGCACCGTTACCGGCGGCGGCAACGGCGGCAACGGCGGCAACGGCGGCAACGGCGGCATCGCCGGCGACGGGGGCGGCGGCGGCAGCGGCAGCGGCACCTACAGCCAGGGGGGCAACGGGGGCACGGGCGGCGACGGCGGCACCGGCGGCCAAGGCGGCAGCACAGACGTCGGCGCCGCCGGGAACGGTGGCGCCGGCGGCGACGGCAATGGTGGTGGCGCAGGTGGTAACGGCTTCGTCGGTGGCACCGGCGGCAACGCCGGCGCCGGCGGCACTGGCGGCAACGGCGGCGTTGCCGCCGGCGGCGGCGCCGGCGGCACTGGCGGCAACGGGGGCAACGCGGGCACCGGAGGAGCAGGCGGCAGTACCGGTAACAACAATTATTATTCGAGCACCGGCGGTAACGCCGGCGCCGGTAACGTCGGCGGCAACGGGGGCGAGGGCGGCGCCGCCGCCAACGGCGGCAACGCCGGCGGCGGCGGTACCGGCGGGAGCGGCGGCGACGGCGGCAATGGCGGCAACTCAGACAGTGGCTTGGTGAGTTATGGCACCGGGGGCACCGGGGGCACCGGGGGCGCCGGCGGACACGGCGGCAACGGTGGTGCCGCGACCGGAGGCGGCAACGGCGGCTTCGGCGGCGGTGGCGGTAGCGCCGGCGACGGGGGCGGCGGCGGCAGCGGCGGCCACACCAGCGGCACAGCCGGCGACGGCGGCGGCGGCGGCACCGGCGGCGCCGGCGGTGCCGGCGGAACGGCAGCCGATGCAGGGACCGGCGGCGCCGGTGGAGTCGGCGGCAACGCCGGGAATGGTGGCATCGGCGGATTGAGCGCTCCCGGCACCCCCGGCACCGCCGGAAACGGCGGCGACGGCGGCAACGGCGGGGCCGGCGGAAGCACAACCGGGGGCGGCGACGGCGGCGCCGGCGGCACCGGCGGTAACAGCGGCTCCGGCGGGACCGGCGGCGGCGTAATCAATGGCGGCACCGGCGGCACCGGTGGCAATGGTGGTACCGGCGGCAACGGCGGCAACGGCGGCGCCGCGGCCGACGGCGGCAACGGCGGCAAGGGCGGCGCCGGCGGTGACGGCCTGGCCGGCGGCAATGGCGGCACTGGTATCGGGGCCGTCGTCGGCGGCAACGGCGGAACAGGCGGCAACGGCGGGATCGGAGGCCTCGGCGGCACTGCGACCGGCGGCGGCAATGGCGGTACCGGAGGCGACGGCGGCAACAGCGGAGTCGGCGGCGACGGCGGCAGTGGCCCCACCGGCTACAGCTACACCAGCATCGGCGGGACCGGCGGGACCGGCGGCACCGGCGGCAAGGCCGGTGCCGGCGGCAGCGCAGACCTGGGCGTCGGTGGCAACGGTGGCGTCGGCGGCAACGGCAACGGCGGTGGCGCCGGTGGCGACAGCAACAACGGCGGAACCGGAGGCGACGGCGGCGACGGCGGCGACGGCGGCGACGGCGGCGATGGCGGCACCGGCATATCCGGAGGTACCGGCGGCGACGGCGGCATCCACGGCGATGGCGGCACCGGTGGCACACCGGGCGGCAGCGATGGCAGCCCCGGCAGCGACGGCACCCCCGGGACCGATGGCTGAACGTGACGGGGTGGGTTGCCGCGGTCGCTAGTTACGCGTAAGCAGCAAAACTAGACCGGGATCAGGCCGTGCTTGCGGCTCACGCGCCACCACAGCTGCTTGTCGCGCAGCAGGTGCATCGACTTGCGGATCAGCAGCCGCGTGTCGTGCGGTTCGACGACAGCGTCGATGAAGCCGCGCTCGGCGGCGATCCACGGGACCGCCATGTTGAGGTTGTAGCCCTCGATGAAGTCGCGCTTGATCTGCTGTGCCTCGGGCGTGGTGGGATCGGGGAACCGCTTCATCAGCAGCTGCGCGGCGCCCTCGGCGCCGATCACCGCGATGCGGGCGGTGGGCCAGGCGAAGTTGAAGTCCGCGGTCAGCTGCCGCGAGCCCATCACCGCGTACGCGCCGCCATAGGACTTGCGGATCGTGATCGTCACCTTCGGCACGTCGGCCTCGACCACCGCGTACAGGAAGCGCCCGCCGCGCTTGATGATGCCGTTCTTCTCCTGCGCCACCCCGGGCAGGAACCCGGGTGTGTCCACGACGAAAACCAGCGGGATCTCGAAGATGTCGCAGAACCGGATGAACCGCGCCGCCTTGTCGGAGGCCTCGTTGTCGATCGCCCCGGACAGGTGCATGGGCTGGTTGGCCACCACGCCCACGGTGCGGCCGTCGACGCGCGCGTACCCGGTGATGATGGACTGGCCGGCCTGCGCGGCGACATCCAGGAAGTCGCCGTCGTCGAAGATCCGCAGCAGGATCTCGTGCATGTCGTAGGCCATGTTGTCCGAATCCGGCACGATCGAGTCGAGCTCGAGGTCACTCGAAGTGATCTCCGGCTCGAGCCCCGGGTTGATCACCGGTGGCTTGTCGTAGGCGTTGGACGGCAGGAACGACAGGAAGTCGCGCACGTACTGGAACGCCTCGGCCTCCGACTCCACCACCTGGTGGATGTTGCCGTAGCGGGCCTGGTAGTCCGCACCGCCGAGTTCGTCGAGGCTGACGTCCTCCCCGGTCACGTCCTTGATGACGTCGGGGCCGGTGACGAACATGTAGCCCTGGTCGCGCACCGCCACCACCAGGTC
The DNA here is from genome assembly GCA_963711445.1 of uncultured Actinomycetota bacterium. Taxonomy (GTDB): domain Bacteria; phylum Actinomycetota; class Actinomycetes; order Mycobacteriales; family Mycobacteriaceae; genus Mycobacterium. The sequence continues at coordinate 63,906 of CAVQEF010000005.1, read as the reverse complement.
GGTCTGGATCGGCGAATACACCGCTCCCCCGGCACACTTGCCCAAAATGATGGAGATCTGCGGCACCACCCCGGAGAGCAACTCGTGGCGGCGGCCCAGCTCGGCGTACCAGGCCAGCGAGGTGGCCGTGTCCTGGATGCGCGCGCCTGCGGAGTCGTTGATGCCGACAATCGGGCAGCCGACCATCGCGCACCACTCCATCAGGCGCGCCACCTTGCGGCCGAACATCTCACCGACCGAGCCCTGGAACACCGTCTGGTCGTGGGAGAACACCCCGACCGGACGGCCGTCGATCATGGCGTGGCCGGTGACGACGCCGTCGCCGTAGAGGGCGTTGGGGTCGTTCGGGGTGCGGGCCAGCGCGCCGATTTCCAGGAAACTGCCGGGATCGACCAGCGCGTGGATGCGGGCGCGGGCACTGGGGATGCCCTTCTTCTCCCGCTTGGCGACGGCCTTCTCCCCGCCGGGCTCCTTGGCCAGCTCCAGGCGAGCGTGCAGCTCGGCCAGCTTCTCGGCGGTGGTGTGGACAACGGGAGCTGGCCCCGAATCCGGCACGGTCTCCGTCACTAGTTGCCCACCTCGCTCGTCCGGCTGCTCTCGGCCGCGATCTGGTTCAGCGCCTGGCTCATGTGCGCGCCGACCTTGGCGATGTAGGGCTCGTCGATGGCCTGGATGTGCTCGCCACCGATCGGCACCACCTCGAGGTCGGACACGTAGGCGCCCCAGCCACCGTCGGGCTGGCGCACGCCGTAGCGCGGCTCGAACATGATCGCGTCGTCATGGTAGCGATCGGCCATGTAGAGGGTGACGTGGCCGTCGTAGGGCTCGATCTGGGCGGTGTCGATCGCCCGCTGGTCCAGATACGAGGTGCGCTGGTGCTCGATGATGCCGCCCGGAATCTGCACCCCGCTCGCCTTGACCGCCTCCAGCACCAGCTGCATCTGTCCGGCGTCGTCGAGCTCCTCGAGCTGCTCATAGGGGATCTCGCCGATGGACACGTTGAACGTCTTCTCGGCGAACCGGGCGTAGCGGTCCCAGCGCTTGCGGATCTCCTCCTTGGTCTGCGGGATCTCCTCGCCCGGGCGCACCGCGTCGATCAGCCCGACCCACCTCACGTCCTTGCCGGCCCGCTTGAGCCCGATCGCGCAGGCGTAGGCCAGCGCGCCGCCCAGCGACCAGCCGGCCAGGATGTAAGGCCCGTCGCCCTGCATCTCGATCAACTTGGGCACGTACTGCTCCGCGCGCTCCTCGATCGACCCCTCGACCCGTTCCAGGCCGTACATCGCCACGTCCGTGGGCAGCCGGCCCAGCAGCGGCTCGTAGACCACCGTCGAGCCGCCGGCCGGGTGGAACACGAACACCGGCGGCTTGGTGCTGCCCTCGGTGGGCGCCCGCAGGGTGCGGACGAACCCGTCGACCACGCCGGCCTCGAGGTAGCCGCGCACCTTCTCGGCCAGCGCCTCGATGGTCTCCGACGTCAGCACGTCCTCGGCGGTGATCGGGCCGTCGGCGCGCTCGGCGAGCCGCTGGGCCATCGTGGCGGCGGCCTCGTCGTCCAGCTTGGGCAGCGGGTTGAAGATGCCGCCCGGGGACTTGCCCGTCACGATCGCCCAGGTGGCGAACGTGACGCGCTCGGCGGCGTCGCGCGGGGGCACGTCGGCGGTGAGCGCGTCGGCGACCGCCTGCTGGTCGGCCGCCTCGGCGGACCGCTCCGCCTCCGGCCGCCCGCCGTTGACCGAAGGCCCCGCGGGGTCCGTCGGCGGCGGCGGGACCGGCACGTCGGAGGCCGGCGGGGCCTGCGCTTCGGCCGCCTGGGTTTCGGGCTGCGCCTGGGTTTCGGGTTCGGCCTGGGGATCCGGCGTGGGCGCAACCACCGAGGCGACGTTCGCGCCGCTGACCAGCTCGGCCTGCGCCCGCGCGATCTCCTCGGCGGTCTGCGTCTTCTGGTACTCGTGTAGCTGGCCGACCTCCTCGCGGTGCTCGACCGCGTACTCGATCAGCTTCTCGACGGCGTAGAGGTTGGCGTCCCGCACCGCCGTCAGCTGGATCGGCGGCAGGTCGAAGTCGTATTCGACGCGGTTCTTGATCCGCACCGCCATCAACGAGTCCAAGCCCAGCTCGACCAGCGGCACCTCCCACGGCAGGTCCTCGGGTTCGTAACCCATTGCCACGCCGACGATCATCCCCAGTCGCTGCCCGATGGTCTCACCGGAGTCCGGCGACCATCTGACCGTGTCGGACGGCAGGTAGCGGTTGGTCAGGCTGTCCTGGATGGTTTCCGCTTCCTGCTCCTCGACGGAGGCTTGCGGTGCTTTCGGTTCCATGGCAGGGGCCGCCGAAATTCCAGCCGCGATCCCCACACCCGCGCCGACCGCCGCCGGCAACACCGATTGGGAACCGGCCCGTGCCACCAGGGCGTCGTACACCAGCGTGAACGATTCGTCGATGCGGGCATGCACCTGAACCGAAGCGCCACCGGGGTGCCGACTCATCGTCGTCACCAGCGCGGCGCCCTTCCCGGGCACCGCACGTTGATCCGCCGCCGTCAATTGAGCGTCCCGAAGCACTTCGGCGGCAGCGGCTTTCACCAACGCCTCCAGATCCGTCGCTTCCAGACCCGTAAATTCCCGGGGCGTGTACTCCCACACGTGGCGGCCGTCCGGCAGCGCGACGTGGGCGCCGGGCATGATCACTGAGCTGCTGCCCGCGGAGAAAGAGACCGTCAGCCAGTGTTGTTTGCGCTTGAACCGGGTCGGCGGGATGTTCGCGTAGTCTCCGGGGCCCAAAGCGCGGGTGAACAACGTGCGGATGTCCAGGTCGTGACCGTAGACGTAGAGCTGCGCCATGGCCGAGATCATCGATTCGACGTCGTCCTGCTTCTTGGCCAGCGTCGCGATCAGTTGAGGGTCGTGCAGGCCCGCGGCGGCGGTGGTCAGGCCGATCTGCATCAGCGCCACCGGGTTTGGGGCAAGCTCCAGGAAGGTGGTGTGGCCGCTGTCCACGGCGTTGCGGACGCCGTGGGTGAAGTAGACCGAGTGCCGCATGCCCTTGACCCAGTATGCGACGTCATGGATCGGCTCGCCGCCGGGCTTGACATAGCTGCCCTCGTGCACCGTCGAGAAGATGCCGGTGGTCGGGCTCAACGGCTGGATGCCCTGCAGCTCCGCGGAGAACTCACCGAGCAGTGGGTCCATCTGCGAGGTGTGGCCGGCGCCCTTTGTCTGCAGCTTGCGGGCGAAGCGGCCCTCCGCCTCGGCCCGGGCGACGATCGCGTCGATCTGCTCCGGCGGACCGCCGATGACGGTCTGGCTGGGGGCGGCGTAGACACACACCTCGAGGCCGGGGAAGTCTGCGAACACCGTCTTGAGCTCGTCGGCGGAGTACTCGACGAGCGCCATGAACCGGATGTACTCGCCGAACAGCATCGCCTCGCCCTCGCCCATCAGGTGCGAGCGCGAGCAGATCACGCGGGTGGCGTCGCGCAGCGACAGCCCGCCGGCGAAGTAGGCCGACGCGGGCTCGCCCAGCGACTGGCCGATGACGGCGGCGGGCCTGGCGCCGTGGTGCTTGAGCAACTCGCCGAGCGCAATCTGGATCGCGAAGATGACGACGTTGCTGGTCTCGATGCCGTACTCATGGGAGTCGTCGAGGATCAGCTCGAGCACCGAGTAACCGCGCTCGTCCTGGACCAGCGCGTCGACCTTCTCGATCCACTCGGCGAAGACCTCGTTGCGCAGGTACAGGTTCTTGCCCATCTTGCGGTGCTGCGCGCCGAAACCGGCCATCGCCCACACCGGTCCGCTGGTCACTGGCCCGTCCGCGCTGAACACGTTCGGCCGCTGCTTGCCCTCGGCGACGGCGCGCAGGCCCTTGATGGCCTCGTCGTGGTCGTGGGCCAGCACCACCGCCCGCGAGCGGCCGTGGTTGCGCCGCGACAGCGACCGGCCGATGGACTCCAGCGACGACGCCTGGCCCTCGGGGCTTTCCATCCAGTCGGCCAGCTCGGCCGCCGCGGTCTTCTTCCGCGAGGTCAGAAACGCCGAAACCGCGAGCGGGATGAGGGGCTTGGTCGGTTCTGCGGCCTCCCGCTCCGCGAGCTCCGCCAGCGCCGCTTCCTTCAGCCGCAGCGCCTCGTCGGTCACGCCGGGCAGTTCGGGCTCGGGCTCCTCGGCTTCGCTTGTTCCGAAGGGCGCGTCGGTGATGATCTCGCCGTACTCGTCGAACCGCAGCGAGTGGCTCTCGAAGGTGTCCGGCTCGGCCTGCGCCGCCGCGGCGGGCTCCGCCGCCACCGGCTCCGGCTCGCGTTCGATCACGTCGCGCGGCAGCACCTCCCGGACCACCACGTGCGCGTTGGCGCCGCCGAAGCCGAAGCTGGACACCCCGGCCAACGCGTAGCCGCCGTAGCGCGGCCAGTCGCTGACCTGGTCGACCACCTTCAGATGCGTGCCGTCCCAGTCGATGTAGGGGCTCGGTCCGGCGAAGTTGATCGACGGCGGCAGCTTGTCATGCTGCAGCGCCAACACGACCTTGGCCATGCTGGCCGCACCGGCCGCCGACTCCAGGTGGCCGATGTTGGACTTGACCGCCCCGAGCAGCGCCGGGCGGTCGGCGGGACGCCCCTTGCCGACGATGCGGCCCAGCGCCTCGGCCTCGATCGGGTCGCCGAGCACGGTGCCCGTGCCGTGCGCCTCGATGTAGTCGACGTTGCGCGGGTCGATGCCGGCGTCCTTGTAGGCGCGGCGCAGCACGTCGGCCTGCGCGTCCTGGTTCGGCGCGATCAGGCCGTTGGAGCGGCCGTCGTGGTTGACCGCGCTGCCGGCGATGACGGCCAGGATCTGGTCGCCATCGCGGCGAGCGTCGTCGACGCGCTTGAGCACCAGCATGCCGGCGCCCTCCGAGCGGATGTAGCCGTCGGCGTCCGAGGAGAACGACTTGATCCGGCCGTCGGGGGACAACACCGCCCCGATCTCATCGAATCCCAGCGTCACCGCGGGCGTGATCAGCGCGTTGACCCCGCCGGCCACCGCCGCGTCACATTCGCCGTTACGCAGCGCCTGGACGGCCTGATGCACCGCGACCAGCGAGCTCGAGCAGGCGGTGTCGACCGCCAGCGAGGGCCCGCGGAAGTCGTAGAAGTAGGAAACCCGGTTGGCGATCACCGAGGTCGCGGTGCCGGTGATCGCATACGGGTGGGCGGACGTCGGATCCGACACCGCCAGCATCTGGTAGTCGCTGTTGGAGACGCCGACGTAGACGCCGACGGGCTTGCCGCGCAGGCTGGACGCCGGGATGCGGGCGTATTCCAGCGCCTCCCAGGTCAGCTCCAGCGCCATCCGCTGCTGCGGGTCGATGTTGTCGGCCTCGGTCTTGGCCACCGCGAAGAACTCCGAGTCGAACCCCTTGATGTCCTTCAGGTAGCCGCCCCGGCTCTGGGCCTTGGCCACGCGGTCGGCCAGCCGCGGCTCGTCCAGGAATTCCGACCACCGGCCCTCGGGCAGGTCGGTGATGGCGTCGCGGCCCTCCAGCAGCGCCTGCCACGTCTCGTCGGGGGTGTTCATGTCACCCGGGAAGCGGGTGGCCAGGCCCACCACCGCGATGTCGACGCGCTCGGCCGGGCCCGGGCGCGACCAGTCCGCGACGTCGTCCGCGGAGGTGTCGGCCTCCGGCTCGCCCTCGATGATCCGGGTGGCCAGCGACTCGATGGTCGGGTGCTGGAAGGCCACCGCGACCGACAGCGTGACACCGGTCACGTCCTCGATGTCGGCGGCCATCGCCACGGCGTCCCGCGACGCCAGTCCCAGCTCCACCATCGGCACCGACTCGTCGATCTCGTCCGGCGACTTTCCGACGGCGTTACCCACCCAGTTGCGCAGCCACTGCCGCATCTCGGGGACGGTCATGTCGGTCTTCTTGGCAGGCAAGTCCCCGCCGGCGACCGGGCTGGAGTTTTCGGAGTTGGTGTCAGATTCTGTGTCAGCCATGGGTTCCCGGGTTCAGTCGGAGTCGGTGGCGAAAGCCGTTGGGGAGGCGGCGCCGCTACGCAGGCTGCCGTCGAGATAGGCGGCACGGCACGCGCGGCGCCCGATCTTGCCGCTGGAGGTACGCGGAATCGTCCCGGCCTGCACCAGCAGAACGTCGCGCACGGTCACCCCGTGCCCCACGGCGATGGCCGCCCGGATGTCGTCGGCGATGGGCTGGTAGTCGAGCTTGTGCGTACCCGCGGCGCGCTCCCCGACGATCACCAGCTGCTCGGAGGTGTCCTCCGGGTCGAACTTCAGGCCGACGTGCGGATTGTCGAACACCACCTGCGGCAGCTGGTTGGCCGGGGCCGAGAAGGCGGCCACGTAGCCGACCCGCAACGCCTTGGTGGATCCCTGCGCCGTGTACTCGAGGTCTTGGGGGTAGTGGTTGCGGCCATCGATGATGACCAGGTCCTTGATCCGGCCCGCTATGTAGAGGTGTCCCTTGTGATAGGTGCCGTAGTCGCCGGTACGCACCCACAGGCCGTCGTCGGCGGCTCCCTCGGCGTGCGACTCGCCGATCCGCGACTTGAGGATGTTTTTGAAAACCTCGGAAGTCTCGTCCTCCTTCCCCCAGTAGCCGATGCCCAGGTTATTGCCGTGCAACCAGATCTCGCCGATCTGCCCGTCCGGCAGCTCGCTGGCCGAGTCGGCATCGACGATCACCGCCCATTCGTCGACCCCGACCTTGCCGGCGGAAACCTGCGCTACGGCTTTCGGCGCGTCGGCCGGCACCTCCACGAAACGCTGGTTGTTCAGCTCGTCCCGGTCGACGTGGATAACCCTCGGCTTCTCGTTCATCGGGGTGGTCGAGACGAACAGCGTCGCCTCAGCCAGGCCGTAGGACGGCTTGATGGCCGTCTCCTGCAGGCCGTAGGGCGCAAACGCCTCGTAGAACTTGCGCATCGACGCCGGGCTCACCGGCTCGCTGCCGTTGAGGATCCCCTTGACGTTGCTCAGGTCCAGTGGCGGCTCATCATCGCGGGGCAGGCCACGCATCGCGGCATGTTCGAACGCAAAGTTCGGCGCGGCCGAGAAGACCCCGCCGGTCTCGCCGGGCTTACGTGCGAGTTCGCGGATCCAGCGGCCGGGCCGGCGCACGAACGCGGCCGGCGTCATAAAGGTGAAGCTTTGGCCCAGCACCGACGACAACAGCGCCGTGATGAGGCCCATGTCGTGGAAGAACGGCAGCCACATGCACCCGCGGTCGCCTTCGGTGCCCTCCAACGCGTTCAGCACCTGCAGCACGTTGGTGGGCAGGCTCAGATGGGTGATCTGCACGCCGGTCGGTGTACGGGTAGAGCCGGACGTGTACTGCAGGTAGGCGGTGGTGCTCTGGTTGGCCTCGGGCTGCTGCCACGTGGCGGCGACCTCGTCGGGCACCGCGTCGACGGCGATCACGCGGGGCCGTTCCTTGGCCGACCGGGAACGGATGAACTTGCGGACGCCTTCGGCGGCGTCGGTGGTGGTCAGGATCGTCGACGGTGCGCAGTCGTCGAGCACCGCGTGCAATCGGCCGACGTGACCCGGCTCGGCCGGGTCGAACAACGGCACCGCGATCCGGCCGGAGTACAGCGCACCGAAGAACGAAATGAGGTAGTCCAGGTTCTGCGGGCACAGGATGGCAATACGGTCGCCGGGCTGGGTGACCTGCTGCAGACGGGCTCCGACGGCACGGTTGCGGGCGCTGAAATCGGACCACACGATATCGCGCGCCACACCGTCACGTTCGGTGGAGAAGTCCAGGAATCGATACGCCAGCTTGTCGCCGCGGACCTTTGCCCACTTCTCAACGTGACGAACCAGGTTAGTGTTATCGGGGAACCTGATCTTCCCGTTCACGATGAACGGGTTGTGGTACGCCATACCGATCTCCTGTCAAACACTGCTCGTCGACAATTACGTTCCGGCCTGCGCGCGGGCCGGCGCCCGCCTCGACCCGAACGGGTCAGCACAGATCTGTTTTCAGCACAGGACTGTTACCGATGCTCTTAATTTTCTCTTAATGTTAAGGGTCACCGACCCGGCACACCAAATCACAAGGTACCGCCGATGGCCGCCGGCACCGGCGTAGCCAACGGTTGTGTCCCGGGGCGGGGTCCCGTCAGTTGTGTTTGGGGTGCGGCGCATTCTGGATCAGCCCCTGGGCCCAGTTCAACGTCCACGCGGTCGCCGGCTCCCCGTCCAGGCTCCAGAACTCCGGGGTGGCATACAGCGCGTGGACCGGCGCCCCGGCGCCCCCGGCCAGCGTGTTCAGCGTGTTGGGCAGGTTCGCGAGGCTGAACGCCTCGTCCGGCGCGGCGCAGATGAGGTCGCCCGGGGCGCAGATCTCGTTGGTCTTGTCGTTGAGTGCGCCGAACCCGCCGGGCCGCGCGCCGGTCATGGTCAGACCGAGCCCGGACAGCACCGGCACCTCGTGCAGGGTGACCTCGGCGCCCTCCCCCGGCGGGTTGGGGCCGACGTCGTTGCCCACCCCGGGCTGGCGGCGGCCGTCGGCGATCAGCGTCACGCCGAGCACCAGGTCGTCGTCGACGGGCCCGCGGCCGTTGCCGATGTCGCTGGCGATGTCGCCGGCGATCACCGCGCCCTGGGAGAAGCCGATCAGCACGTAGCTGGTCAGCGGGCACTTGGTGTTCATCTCGGTCAGCGCCTTGACCGTCGCGCGGGTGCCCTCGGCGCGGCTCTCGTTGTAGGACATCTGCGGGTTGCCGCCCAGCGGGTTGTTGAACTGCGCGGTGTAGGGAACGGTGTAGGTCTGCACCCGCGACGATCCGAACTGCTGACCGATCGGCCCGGTCACCTTGAGCAGCAGCGCATTCGGGAACATCGTCGGGTTGAGCGGGTTGTCCTCCGGGGCGGACTCCCAGGTGCCGGGCACGGCGACCAGGTTCACGTCCGGGCACGACGCGTCCTGCGCCTCGGGGCGGGGCTTGTGCGGGTGGGTCGGCGTCGAGGAGGGGGGCAGCACACCGGGCGGCACCGCGCTCGGCGGCGGCGGGGAGCTGCGCAGCAGCACCACCACGGCCACCAGCACCAGCAGCACGACGCCGGCCACCGAGAGGGCGGCTGCCCAGGCGAGGATGCGGTGGCGCTTGCGGCGCGCGTTGGTGGCCATGTTCTCCTGCCGGCAGTGTCGGGAGGTCGCAGCGACGCGGCCGTCCCGCCCCCTGCTGCACCTTCTACACGGTACCGGCTCGGATTCAGCGGATGGCGCCGACGATGTCGCCCGACATGGCGCCCAGCTGTCCCGACCACGAGCCCCAGCCGTTGTCACCGCCACCCGGGAAGTCGAAGTGGCCGTTGTGCCCGCCGACACTGCGGTACTGCTGGTAGAACATCCGGCTGTTGCCCATCGCCTCGGCGGCCTGGCCGATCATCGCCGCGGGATCGCTGGCCCCCATGTTGGTCGGGCTGTAGACCCACACCCGGGTGTTGTTCTGGGCCAGCAGCGCGGCGTGCACGTAGGGGTCGTGCCACTTCCACCGGCCCAGCTGCGGGGCGCCCCACATGCCGTTGCCGTCCACGCCGCCGAACTGCTGCATGCCGGCCAGGATCGCGCCGTTGGTGGTGGTGTTGGACGGGTAGAGGAATCCGGACAGCGAGCCGGCGAAGCCGAACCGGTCGGGATGGAAGGCGGCCAGCGCCATCGCGGCGTAGCCGCCCTGGGAGGCGCCCACGGCGGCGTGACCGCCCGGCGCCAGGCCCTTGTTGGCCGCCAGCCAGTCGGGCAGCTCGCCGGACAGGAACGTGTCCCACTGCTTGCTGCCGTCCTGCTCCCAGTTGGTGTACATGCTGTAGGCGCCGCCGGCGGGGGCGACCACCGAGATGCCCTTGCCGGCCAGCGTGTTCATCGCGTTCCCGGCGGTGACCCAGTTGCTGACATCGGGGCCGGCGTCGAAGGGATCGAGCAGGTAGACCGCGTGCGGCCCGCCGCCCAGGAAGGCCACCGGGATGTCGCGGCCCATCGCCGCCGACGGAACCATCAGGGTTTCATAGCCCGCGGCTCTGGCCGTCAAGGGCGAACCCGCCACCCCCGGCACACCGCTCAACCCGACCCACAGCGCCGCGACGCAGAACGCCGCCGCCAGACCCCGCACGACCCTCATGTCCACCCTCCATCGTCTAGTCGCTGAGTGCACAGTAGCCAGGAACCCGGCGCGTCGTCCCGCGGGGTAGTGAAACAGCTCACACTCGCTTCAGACGAACAGCGGCGGGAACCCCGCAGGGTTCCCGCCGCCGATCGGTTGGGTTTTAGGTGCCCTGGTTGCCGGCGTTGGCCGCGCCGGCCGTCACCGGGGCCGCGCCCGGCGTCGCGCCCAGCGTCGACTGCAGGTCACCCTTCATGGCGTTGAGCTGCGCGCCCCAGTAGGGCCAGTCGTGGGTGCCGTTGGCGTCGAAGTTGAACACGGCGTTGTGGCCACCCGCGGCGTTGTAGGCGTCCTGGAACTTCATGTTGCTGGTGCGCACGAAGCCCTCCAGGAACTTCGCGGGCAGGTTGTCGCCACCGAGGTCCGACGGCTTGCCGTTACCGCAGTACACCCAGATGCGGGTGTTGTTGGCGACGAGCTTGCCGACCTGCAGCATCGGGTCGTTGCGCGCCCAGGCGGGGTCGTCCTTGGGGCCCCACATGTCCGCCGCCTTGTAACCGCCGGCGTCGCCCATGGACAGGCCGATCAGCGACGGGCCCATGCCCTGCGACGGGTCCAGCAGCGCCGACAGCGAGCCGGCGTAAACGAACTGCTGCGGGTGGTAGGCGGCCAGGATCAGCGCCGAGGACCCGGCCATCGACAGACCCACCGCGGCGCTGCCCGTGGGCTTGACGCTCCGGTTGGCGTTCAGCCACTGCGGCAGCTCGCTGGTCAGGAAGGTCTCCCACTTGTACGTGGTGCAGCCGGCCTTACCGCAGGCGGGCTTGTACCAGTCGGAGTAGAAGCTGGACTGCCCGCCGACGGGCATGACCACCGAAAGGCCCGACTGGTAGTACCACTCGAACGCCGGGGTGTTGATGTCCCAGCCGTTGTAGTCGTCCTGCGCGCGCATCCCGTCGAGCAGGTACAACGCGGGCGAGTTCGCGCCGCCGCTCTGGAACTGGACCTTGATATCGCGGCCCATCCCGGCGGAGGGCACCTGCAGGTACTCCACCGGTAGACCCGGGCGCGAGAACGCCCCGGCGGTCGCAGAGCCCCCCACGGCGCCGATCACGCTCGAGAGCAGGGCCGCGCAGGCGGCCCCCATCACGAGCCGACGCGGCACACCGGTCATGGCGCCGCGCAACCTGTCGACAAGCGTCATCCTTGCTTCCTCATCATCCTTGTTTCGCTGCATCCCCGTTGGGGCGCATCGTCCTTTACGTCAGACAGCGGCGCCGGGGCGCCGCTGTGCCCACGTAGTCAACCACACCTTGAGCGATCCGTTCGCATCGAGAAGTTGCGCGAATCGCCGTTCGGCGAGGAATCCGGGCGCTTTCCGGGCCGCCGCCGGGCGGCGAAAAATTCCGTCTTCGCATGTGCCGGGCCGTCGTTGTCGGCAGGTGAGGGTATAGATGTGGAGTTGCTGTGAGTCTGCCGCCAACCGGGGACCGGCCGCGGTCGTGATCTGTTCGAGATTTGTCACAAAATCTCCCCCCGCGGTCCCCCCGGAATTCACTCGCGGGGCGGCGGTGGGGCCTCCTCGGGCACCGGAAGCCCGCACCGGGCGAGCTCGTAGCGCGGCACCCGATCGATCTGGTACCGGGTGAACTCGAACGAATGGACGAGATTGGAGACGAAGCGGTGCACCGTCATCGGGGCGCGGACCGAGCTCAGCACCGCCTGCGTCTCGGGGCAGCGCAGGGCGGCCACCGCCTCGGCCACCCACTGCTCGTCCAGGTAACCCGGGATGCCCGGATACACCTTCACCCAGGGGCCGTCGGCGATCACCCAGTCCGGGAAGAGGTTCTTGTCATGGCCGATGCGGCCGTGCTGGAGCCGCTGGGTGTGCTGGGCCAGCGGGTTGGCCAGCCCGATCTGGTCGAGCACCCGGACGTCGAGCCCGACGTTCATGCCCACCATGCCCAGGTTGGTGAAGAACACGGCGTGCTGCGGCCGTTGCGCCGGCTCCGCCATGGGAATGAGATCCCACTGGATGTAGTTGCCCGACGGCAGCAACAGCGCGCCGTCCGGGGTGTCGTCGAGCGCCGACAGGACGGCCGCCATCCGCGGGTAGTCCAGGTAGTCCGCGGCGGTCAGCGGATGCGCGTGGCCGGTGGCCTGCGCGTAGAAGCGGCGCTCGTCGACGATCCCCGAGTAGGTGACGTGGGTGGCATCGTCTCCCATCCCGGGCGAGTTCGCCGCCCACAGCGACCAGCCGGCGACGCCCAGCCACAGCGCGCCGGCCGCCCCGGCCACCCAGTAGCCCGTCTCCCGCGAATAGTCCAGCCCGTCGGGAATCTGCACCGGGATCACGGCGAAGGGGGCCAGCAGGCAGAACAGCGGGGCCAGCAAGACGCGCCCGTGCATGAAGTCGCCGCCCTGCCGGATCCAGTACAGCGCCTGCAGCAGCCCGCTGACCAGCACGAAGGCGACCACCGCGGGCGGGCTTTGCACCGCCCGCGCGAGGCGCCCGTAGTCGGGAGTCAACATGGGCCGCAGGAACGACGGCCGGCGCCGGGCCGCCAGCACCAGCAGGCCCAGCGGCACCAGCAGCACCACCGGCACCCACACCGCATAGGGCGCGTCGAAGTTCGCCAGGTAGGTGATGCCCTGGGTCCACTTGTCACCGGCCGCGTCCTTGGCCAGCGCGGTACCGGGTACCAGCAGCCCGTAGTAGCCCATCCGGAAGATCTGGTAGCCGACCGGCAGCAGTCCCCCGGCCACCACGATCAGGCCGCGCCGGCGCCAGGTTCGCGCCGCGATCAGCATCATCGCCAGCGCCAGCAGGCCCATCAGCGCCAGCTCGGGCCGCACCAGCACGCTGAACCCGGCGACGAAGGCCAGCGCACCGGTGAACACCGGGCCGTCGGGGCGGTTGCGCACCGGCTGCGCCCAGCGCACCATCATCCACCACAGCCCGCCCAGATAGGCCAGGGCCAGGCCGCTTTCCAGGCCGGAGGTGGCGAAGTCACGCGCCGGCGGCAACGCGATGTAGACCAGCGCCCCGGCGGGCAGCATGACCGCCTTGCGGCCCCGCAGGCTTGGTGCGTACAACCGGCCCGCGCCCAGCATCAGCAGCGCCACCCCGAGCACCGACAGCCCGAGCGCCAGCGCCAGCGCCACGTATTCCATGCGCATCGGCCCGCCCACCCAGTTGCCGACGTACATCAGGTAGGTCCACGCCGTGGAGGTGTTGGCCTCGACCCGCTCGCCCTGGTTGAACACCGGCCCGTTGCCGGCCAACAGGTTGCGCACCGTGCGCAGCACGATCAACCCGTCGTCGGCGATCCAGCGCCGTTGCCAGGCCCCCCACGCGAACAGGGCGCTGACCACGGTCACGCTGGTCCACAGGCTGGCCCGGACCCAGGTGCCGTAGGGGAACGTCGAGCGGAAAACCCGCCGGGCGGGTGCCCGCCGGCGCCTGAGCCCGACGGCGCCGCGGTGGGGCTCAGCCGAAGGCAACCGCGGCTCCGACCGTCGCGATCCAGGTCAGCGCCAGCAGCTGCAGCACCCGGTCACGCAGCGCAATGTCTTCGGGTTCCCCGGCCAGCCCGCCGTCGACGTCGACGGCATAGCGCAGGATCGCGATGGTGAACGGCACCATCGACACCGCGAACCACGACCCCGAATGACGGTCGCGCTCGAAGGCCCACAGCCCGTAACACACCACCACCGCGGTGGCCGACATGGTCCAGACGAACCGCAGGTAGGTGCTGGTGTAGCTTTCCAGCGACTTGCGGATCTTGGCGCCGGTGCGCTCGGCCACCTGCAGCTCGGCGTAGCGCTTGCCGGCCACCATGAACAGCGACGCGAACGCCGCCGTCAGCAGGAACCACTGCGAGAGCGGGATGTCGGTGGCGGCGCCGCCGGCGATGGCCCGGAGCAAATACGCCGACGACACGATGCAGATGTCCATCACCGCTTGGTGTTTGAGGCCGAAGCAGTACGCCAGTTGCATGCCGAGGTAGACGGCCATCACCACGGCCAGGTTCGGGGTCAGCCACCACGAGATCCCCAGCGACGCCACCCCCAGCACCACCGCCAAGCTGTAGGCCAGCCACTCGGGCACCACACCGGCCGCGATCGGCCGGAATCTCTTGGTGGGGTGCTCCCGGTCGGCCTCGACGTCGCGGGCGTCGTTGATCAGATAGATCGACGAGGCGGCCAGGCAGAACACCACGAACGCCACCGACGCCTTGGTGAGCACCTCGGTGTAGTCGTAGCGGACCGGCCCGCCCAGCGCGGCCAGCGGCGCGGCCAGCACCAGCACGTTCTTGACCCACTGCCGGGGGCGCACCGCCTTGACCACCCCGGTGATCAGGTTCGCCGGAGGTCCGATCACCACGTTCTCACTCATTCGACCCTCCGTATCGGCCTGATGCCGAGCCCCGATCACCATCCACCCAGAGTGCAAGCCGGGCGACCGCCGCGCCGAGCGCCACGCCGAAGGCGACGTCGCTGGGATAGTGCACGCCGAGCAGTATCCGCGACAGCGCCATCGGCGGCACCAACGCCGCGGCGCCCACTCCCGTGGGAAGTCCGGCGGCCCGGCCCATCAGGATCGCCGCGGCCGTGGTCGAGGTGGCGTGCGCCGACGGGAAACTCAGCCGGCTGGGTGTGCCGACGTTGACCGCGACGGCCGGATCGTGCGGCCGTTGGCGCCGCACCACCCGTTTGACGAGCACCGCCGCGGCGTGCGCCGCGAACGTGCCGGCCCCGGCGACCAGCCAGGCGCGGCGGCGCCCGCGGATCAGCGTCGCGCCCAGCGCCGCCACCACCAGCCAGCCGATGCTGTGCTCACCGAAGTGGGACAACCCCCGCGCCGCGGCCAGCACCGCGGGGCGCTCGTCGAGCGCCGATTGCACGGCCACGATCGCGGCCACCTCGCCGCGCGGTGGCGCCGGTTCAGCCATGGTGGGCTTTGCCGGAGGCCGGCAGCAGCGCCGTCTCCCACTTCTGCTTGCTGGACAGCACCGGCAACGCACCCCGGTACACCCGGCGCATCTCGTCGAACCGGCGGGCCAGTTGTCGCTGCCGGCGCAGCGAGGCCAGCAGCAGCGAGAACATCTTGCTCCGGTCGCGCTGCCGGTAGACCACACCGCAGCCGTCGGCTGTCGTCACCGTGACGCCGTCGACCGTGCACAGCCGGAACCAGCGCGCGTCCTGGGTGGGCACGTTGAACTCCGGGCGCCGGTGGTGCGCCGGGTCGGCGGCGGACATGTTGTGCGCGATGCCGCGCACCAGCCGGTAGCCGATCGACAGCGGGTTCACCGGGGGCTTCATCGCCTTGCTCGGGTGCAGCGGCGGCGGCAGCTCGCTGGCCGCCGGAAGGACGACGGCGTCCGGGTACTGCTTGCGGATGCGGTGCACCTCCGGCAGCGCCGACTCCAGGATCGAGAAGATGTGCTCGGGGCCGGCCAGGAAGTCGTCGATGGCCTTGTTCTGGATGGCCACCGTCGAATATTCAAGGCAAACAAGGTGTTTCAGCGTCGCCTTGAGGTGGCTGCGGACCAGGCCGGAGACGTCACCGTCCCAGTGCATCGCCGCGACCACCAGCCGGTTGCGCAGGTGGAAGTAGGCCTGCCAGTCGATCGCGTCGTCCTTGTCGCTCCAGGCCATGTGCCAGATCGCCGCGCCGGGCAGCGTGACGGTCGGATACCCGTGCTCGCCGGCGCGTAGGCCGTATTCGGCGTCGTCCCATTTGATGAACAACGGCAGCGGCTGGCCCAGCTCCTCGGCGACCTGCCGCGGGATCATGCACGTCCACCAGCCGTTGAAGTCGACGTCGATGCGGCGGTGCAGCAGCTTGCTCTTGGAGTTGTTGTCGTTCAACGGGTATTCGGCGAAGTCGTGGTCGTACTCGGTGTGCGACGCCGCGGTCCACATGAAGTTCGCCGGGTTCACGACCTCGCCCATGATGTGCAGGTGCGAGGGCTCCTGCAGGTTGAGCATCTGGCCGCCGATCAGCATCGGGGTCTTGGCGAAGCGGTGCATCGCCAGCACCCGCAGGATCGAGTCCGGCTCGATGCGGATGTCGTCGTCCATGAACAGGATCTGTTGGCAGTCGGTATTTTTCAGCGCCTCGTACATCACCCGGCTGTAGCCGCCGGACCCGCCGAGGTTGGGCTGGTCGTGCATGGAGAGCCGGTTGCCCAGGCGGGCGGCCGCCGCCGGGAAGTCGGGGTGGTCGCGCACCTTGCGCACGCCCTGGTCGGGCACGATCACCGCCCCGATGACCTCGTCCACCAACGGGTCCGCGGTGAGCTCGGCCAGCGCGTTGACGCAATCGCCGGGACGGTTGAAGGTGGGGATGCCGACGGCGATGTTGGCCGTGCCGGGGGCCGGCTCGGCCGCGTACCAGCCGCCGCCGAGCAGGCTGACCGCGGTGTCGGTGGTGATGTCGAACCAGATCCAGCCGCCGTCCTCGAACGGCTGCAGCCCCACCTCGATCTCGACAACCTGCGCCTTGTCGCCGGATCCGGCGAACTGGCGGCCCTCGATGAAAATCCGCGCGCCGGTGGCCTTGGTGCGGTAGACGTCGACACGCCCGGCGCCGGTCACCTCCACCCGCAACACCACCGACGTGCAGATCGACCAGCGACGCCAGTAGCTGGCCGGGAACGCGTTGAAGTAGGTGGCGAACGACACCTCGGACTCCGCGCCGATCTGCAGCGAGGTCCGCGAGGTGGCGTGGGCGCGCCGCGCGTTGGTGGTCGACTCCTCGAGGTAGAGCTTGCGCACGTCGAGGGGCTCGCCGGGACGCGGCAGGATGATTCGGGCCAGCAGGCTCACGGCGGTCATGTTCTTGCACTTTCGTTTTCGACGAGCGGGGCGCCCTCGCGCAGGTGCGGCGCGAGGGTGTTGTCGTACATGTTCAGGGCGCTGGCGATGGCCATGTGCATGTCCAGGTACTGGTAGGTGCCGAGCCGTCCCCCGAAAAGCACTTTCGCCGAGTCGGTTTCGGCCTTGGCCCGCGCCCGGTAGGCGGCCAACAGGGCGCGGTCGGCCTCGGTGTTGATCGGGTAGTAGGGCTCGTCGTCGGCCTCGGCGAACCGCGAGTACTCCCGCATGATCACGGTCTTGTCGGTGGGGTAGTCGCGTTCGGGGTGGAAGTGGCGGAACTCGTGGATGCGGGTGTAGGGCACGTCGAGGTCGTTGTAGTTCATCACCGGCGTGCCCTGGAAGTCACCGCAGTCGCCCAGCACCTCCACCTCGAAGTCCAGGGTGCGCCAGCCGAGCCTGCCCTCGGCGTAGTCGAAGTAGCGGTCCAGCGGGCCGGTGTAGACCACCGGAGCGTCCGGGCTGTCGGCGCGCAGCCGGTCGCGGACGTCGAACCAGTCGGTGTTCAGCCTCACCTCGATGCGGCCGTCGGCGGCCATGTTCTGCAGCCACGCGGTGTAGCCGTGCGCCGGCAGACCTTCGTAGGTGTCGCTGAAGTAGCGGTTGTCGAAGGTGTAGCGCACCGGCAGCCTATTGATGACGGCAGCCGGAAGCTCAACGGGGTCGGTCTGCCACTGCTTGGCGGTGTAGCCCTTGACGAACGCCTCGTAGAGCGGCCGGCCGATGAGCGAGATGGCCTTCTCCTCGAGGTTCTGCGCGTCGGCGGAGTCGATCTCGGCGGCCTGCTCGGCGATCAGCCGGCGCGCCTCGGCGGGGCTGAAGTACCGGCCGAAGAACTGCGACACCAGCCCCAGCCCCATCGGGAACTGGTAGGCCTGCCCGTCGTGCATCGCGAACACGCGGTGCCGGTAGTCGGTGAACTCGGTGAACTGCCGCACGTAGTCCCAGACCCTCTTGTTGGAGGTGTGGAACAGGTGGGCGCCGTATTTGTGGACCTCGATGCCGGTCTGCGGCTCGGCCTCCGAATAGGCGTTGCCGCCGATGTGCGGGCGCCGTTCGACGACGAGCACGCGCTTGTCGAGTTGGGTAGCCACGCGCTCGGCGATGGTCAGGCCGAAAAAGCCGGAGCCGACGACGAGGAGATCGAAACGAGCGGTCATCGGTTGCTTAGGGTATCCGACCGCGCGGGCCCTCCCCATTTGACGAGGCGGGGCCGGTTCAATTCCGCCGCGAGGCCCAACGTCGCAATTGGCTCACGATTCAATATCACCACACGAGTCACAGCAATCCCACTCGTACCATCGACTCTGTGTGGGTCATGCCGGAACGGACGGGCACGACGCGCCGAGACAACACGTAGCTAGTTTGAGGCTAGATTGAGGAGACTTCCGTGCCGAACCGACGCCGACGCAAGCTTTCGACAGCCATGAGCGCGGTCGCCGCCGTGGCAGTGGCGAGTCCTTGCGCATACTTCCTGGTTTACGAGGCGACAGCCGACAGCAAGCAGCCCCAGCACCACGAGTTCAAGCAGGCGGCGGTGATCACCGACCTGCCCAACGAGCTGATGGGCGCGCTGTCGCAGGGGCTCTCGCAGTTCGGGATCAACCTGCCCCCGGTGCCCGCGCTGACCGGCGGTGCCAGCGCCACGCCGGGGCTGACCAGCCCGGGCTTGACGAGCCCCGGCCTCACGCCGGGCCTGGGGACCCCGGGGCTGACCAGCCCCGGTTTGACCAGCCCCGGCCTGACCAGCCCCGGGTTGACCAGCCCCGGGTTGACCAGCCCCGAGTTGACCAGCCCCGGGTTGACCAGCCCCGGCCTGACGCCGGCGGCTCCCGGGCTGGCGCCCGCCGCCGCCCTGCCGACGACGCCCGGGCTGCCCGGCGGCGGGCTGCCCGGCACCGGGGTGACCAGCCCCGGCCTGGCCAATCCCGCGCTGACCAGCCCGGCCGGCCTGACCCCTGGCCTGACCCCGGGCGGCGGCGCCAGCGAGGTGCCGATCACCACGCCGATCGGCCTGGACCCGGGTGCCGACGGGACCTACCCGATCCTCGGCGACCCGTCGACGCTGGGTGGCGCCTCCCCGATCGGGGGCACCGGTCTCGGCGGCACCGGCGGCGGCACCGGCGGCGGTGGCCTTGTCAACGACGTGATGCAGGCCGCCAACCAGTTGGGCGCCGGCCAGGCGATCGACCTGCTCAAGGGCCTGGTCATGCCGGCGATCATGCAGGCCGCCCAGCAGGGCGGCGGCGCCGTCCCGGGTGCCGCGGGGGCCCTGCCGGGTGCCGCCGGCGCCCTTCCGGGTGCAGCCGGCGCATTGCCGGGTGCGGCCGCCGGCGCAGCCGGCGCGTTACCGGGCGCCGCGGGCGCAGCGGGCGCCCTGCCCGGTGTCGCGGGTGCCGCCGCACCGGCCGCCGCGGGCGCCCTGCCCGGTGTCGCGGGTGCCGCCGCGCCGGCCGCCGCGGGCGCCCTGCCGGCCGCGGCCGCGGCACTGCCGCCGGCGACCCCGCCGGTCTAGGGCTACACGGAAACCTGTCACCTGACGGCACCGCAGAGTCGCGACACTCTGCGGTGCCGTCGAACGTCTCGGTTTCCACGGCCCCAGCCCGTGTCGCCACAGAAATAACATGAGAAACACACGTAACATCGCCTCGTGTCGTCCCGCCGCCCCCCCACGACGCTGCTGGCCGCGTTCGCCGCGACCGCGGTCATCGTCACCTCGGCGGTGGCCGGCGTCACCCGCGGCAAGCCGGCGCCGGCCCCGCCGCCCACCGGCGAGACCCAACTGACCGAGCGGCCGCTGGTGGGACTCGGTGGCGGCGTCGCGGTGCGGGAAGTCACGCAGGACACACCCTTTTCGCTGGTCGCGCTCACCGGCGACCTGGCCGGCAGCTCCACCCGGGTGCGCGCCAAGCGGCCCGACGGTTCGTGGGGCCCGTGGTATCAGGCCGAGTACGAGACCGCCGCCCCCGACGCCCGCCCCGCCGCCGGCGAGGGCGCGGGCCCCACGGCCGGGCCGACCGAGGGGCCCCGGAGCACGGATCCGGTGTTCGTCGGCACCACGACCACGGTGCAGATCGCGGTCACCCGCCCGATGGATGCGGCGGTGACCCAGCCGCCGACGGCGCCGGAAGGCGACCTGGGCTACCAGCCGGCCGCCAAGGAGGAGCGTTTCGCCCAGAACATCACCGCGATCCTCATCTCCCCGCCGCAGGCGCCGTCGGAGACCCAGTGGACCCCGCCGTCGGGCGTGATCATGCCCGGCCAGGCGCCGGCGATCATCAGCCGGGCCGGGTGGGGCGCCGACGAGTCACTGCGCTGCGGCACCCCGCAGTACGACAACGGGATTCGGGCCGCGGTCGTCCATCACACGGCCGGCAGCAATGACTACTCGCCGCTGGAGTCGGCGGAGATCGTCAAGGCGATCTACACCTACCACGCCAAGACGCTGGGCTGGTGCGACATCGCCTACAACGCGCTGGTCGACAAGTACGGCCAGGTGTTCGAGGGCAGCGCCGGGGGGCTCACCAAGGCGGTCCAGGCCTTCCACACCGGCGGATTCAACCGCAACACCTGGGGCGTGGCCATGATCGGCAACTTCGACGACGTGCCGCCCACACCGCTGCAGCTGCGGGCCGTGGGCCGGCTGCTGGGCTGGCGGCTGGGCCTGGACGACGTCGACCCCGAGGGCGCGGTGGCGCTGGAATCGGCCGGCAGCCACTACACCACCTTCCCGGCGGGCGCCGTCGCGAACCTGCCCACCATCTTCTCCCACCGCGACGTCGGCAACACCGACTGCCCGGGCAACGCCGCCTACGCGCTGATGGACGAGATCCGCGACATCGCCTCGCATTTCAACGACCCGCCGGAGGAGCTGATCAAGGCGCTGCAGGGCGGCGCGATCTACGAGCACTGGCAGGCGATCGGCGGGATGAAGAGCGTGCTGGGGGCGCCGACGTCTCCGGAGGGCGAGGCCGCCGACGGGGCCCGCTACGCCACCTTCGCCAAGGGCGCGATGTACTGGTCACCGCAGACCGGCCCGCAACCGGTCACCGGCGCGATCTACGACGCCTGGGCCGCGCTGAGCTACGAACGCGGCCCGCTTGGCCTGCCGACCAGCGCCGAATTGCAAGAGCCGCTGCAGATCACGCAGAACTTCACGCACGGGACCCTGAACTACGAGCGCCTCACCGGCAACATCACCGAGGTCGTCGACGGCATCACGACCCCGCTGTCGACCCCCTCGTCGGCTCAGCCGCCCAGCGGCCCGCAGGTGCCGGCCGAGCACTTCTCGCCGCCGACCCACCCGGGGCTGTAGCGCTCAGGACCACCAGCGTTCCAGCACGCGGGCGACCCCGTCGTCGTTGTTGGGCCCGGTGACCTCGTCGGCGGCGGCGCGCACCTCGGGATGGGCGTTGCCCATCGCCACGCCGTGGCCGGCCCACCGCAGCAGCGGCAGGTCGTTGGGCATGTCGCCGAAGGCCAGCACCTCGTCGCTGGTGATCTCGAGCGGCTTGGCGATCTCCTCGACGCCGGTGGCCTTGCTGATGCCCAGCGGCACGATCTCGACCAGGCCGTTGTCGGTGGAGTAGGTGATGTCGCCCTCGATGCCGACGTGGGCGGCCAGCGCGGCGGCCATGTCCGAGCTGCGGGCGCCGGCCTGCCGGATCAGCAGCTTGACCGCCGGGGCGCTGAGCAGGTCCTCGATCGACACCTCGGTGTTGTCCGGGTTCAGCCACGCGTGCTCGTAGCCCGGCGAGCTGATGAACTGCGGGGTCGCCGTGTCGTGGGCGCGTTCGCCGATGCGCTCGACCGCCAGCCCCGCGCCGGGGATCACCCGAATCGCGAGCTCGGCCAGCTCGGCCAGGGCGTCGACGCCCAGCGTGCGCGCCGACACGACCCGGTCGTTCTCGGGGTCGTAGATGACGGCCCCGTTGGCGCACACCGCCATCGGCGCGAAGCCGAGTTCCTCGACGACCGGGCGTATCCAGCGCGGCGGGCGGCCGGTGGCCAGGACGAATCGCGCGCCGGCGGCGACGGCGGCCCGGATCGCGTCCCGGGTGCGCGGGGTGACGGTGTCGTCGTCGTCGAACAACGTGCCGTCGACGTCACAGGCGATCAGCGACGGCGGCCTCACTGCGGCGTCATCGCGACGATTCCGCCCACCGTCACCGCAATCCGCGCTGGACTTGACCCGGCGGCGTCACGCCGTCGCGCCCCCGCTTCCCGGCGCGCTGCAGCAATTCGGCCACCCACAACGCGCGGGAGTCGTCCGGGCTCGGCGCGCCGCCGCCCAGCCGCCGCGGCACCCAGTACTCCCCCGCCGGGTGCGGATACTCCTCCTGCACCCGGTACAGCAGCGCGTTCATGGCTCGGCGCAACTCCGCGTTGAGCCGTTCGGTGTCGCCGTCCGGCGGCAGCGGCCGACCGGCCGCCGCGGTGATCGGGACCTTGTTACGGAACAATTTCCTGGGATGGTCTTTGGGCCAGATGCGGTGCGCCCCCCACACGATCATCGGAATGATCGGCACCTGCGCCTCCAGCGCCATCCGGGCCGCCCCGGTCTTGAAGTGCCTGAGCTCGTAGCTGCGGCTGATCGTGGCCTCGGGGTGTACCCCGACCAGTTCGCCCTGCCGCAGCCGCTGCACGGCCACCGCGTAGGCGTCGCGGCCCGCGGCGCGGTCCACCGGAATGAGTTGGGCGTGCTTGATCACGTAGTTGACCGCCCGCACGTCGGCCATCTCGGCCTTGATCATGAAGCGCAGGCGCCTCTTGCGCTGCAGAGCGGCCAGCGACGCCGGAGCCCAGTCCAGGTAGCTGGTGTGGTTGACGGCGATCAGTGCGCCACCGCGCTCGGGAATGTTCTCCAGGCCCTCGTAGCTGATGGTGGTCCCGTTCATCGCCACGACGGCCGGTACGACGACCTCCGCCAAACGGAAGAACGGCTCGGCCATGATTCCCTCCTTCGACCCCCCTACCCGGATTGACCAAGATTACGATCGGCGGCCCCTGGCCGTCGCCTCTTCGGCCTCCATCCGGGCCGCTTCGGCCGGCGTCGGCGCGCCACCGCCCAGCCGGCGCGGCACCCAGTAGGCCCCCGAATCGTGCGGGTAGTTTTCCTGCACCTCGTGCAGCAGCGTAGCCATCGCGGCGCGCAGCGTCGCACCGGTGGCCGCGATGTCGTCGCCCGCCGGCACGGGCGGGCCCACGCGCACCGCGATCGGAATCCCGCGGCGGCCGAGGTGCCGCGGGTGGTCCTTGGTCCAGATCCGCTGCGCACCCCAGACGATCACCGGCACGATCGGCACCCCGGCCTCCTCGGCCATCCGGGCGGCGCCCGTCTTGAACTCCTTGAGCTCGAAGCTGCGGCTGATCGTGGCCTCCGGGTACACCCCGACCAGCTCGCCCTCGCGCAGCCGCTGCACGGCCGTCGCGTAGGCGCCCGAGCCGGCGTGCCGGTCCACCGGGATGGTCTTGGTGTGCTTGATCAGGAAGTTGACCACCTTCACCCGCTGCATCTCGGCCTTGATCATGAACCTCAGGCGGCGCCGCCGCCGGTGCATGGCCAGCGCGGCGGGCAGGAAGTCGACGTAGCTGGTGTGGTTGATGGCCACCACCGCCCCACCCCTGGCCGGGACGTTCTCCTCGCCGCCGTAGCTGATCCGCGTCCCCGAGGCCAGGACCACCAGCTGGGCCAGGATCTCGAGCGCGCGGAACGTCGGCTCGGCCATCATCGAGGCCTTTCCGGGGGCCTTTCCGGGGGCCGGTTGCGCCGGGCCGCCTTCGCCGCCGCCTCCTCGGCGTCCAGGCGCGCCGCCTCGGCCAGCGACGGCGCGCTGCCGCCCAACCGCCGCGGCACCCAGAATTCTCCGGCCGGGTGGGGCCCGTACTGCTCCTGGGCGCGCTCGAGCAGGTGTTGCATCCGCGAGTGCAGCAGCCCGTTGAGCTCCGTCACACCCAGCGTCGGCTCGATCGGCTCACCGACGAGCACCGTGATCGGCACCTTGGGGTGCAGCAGCTTTTTGGGATGCCCCTTGGTCCAGATCCGCTGCGCGCCCCAGACGATGTGCGGGATGATCGGCACCCCGGCCGCCACGGCCATGCGGGCGGCCCCCGTCTTGAACTCCTTGATCTCGAAGCTGCGGCTGATGGTCGCCTCGGGATACACGCCGACCAGCTCGCCGTCTTTGAGGTTCCGGACGGCGGCCTCGTAGGAGGCGGCCCCCTCCTGCCGATCCACCGGGATGTGGCGCAGCTTGCGCATGATCGGCCCGGTGAGTTTGTCGTCGAAGACCTCTTGCTTGGCCATGAACCGCACCTTGCGGCCGAGGCCCTGCCGGTAGGCGGGCAGGCCCGCGAAGGTGAAGTCGAGGTAGCCGGTGTGGTTGATCGCGATGACGGCACCGCCGCTGGTCGGCACGTGCTCGACACCGGAGACGGTGATCTTCAGGCCCTGGGCGCGCCAGACCAGGCGGGCAAGCTGAATGATCGTCCCGTATACCGGTTCCACAGCATTTGAGCCTAGTGCGCGGCGTCGCCGGGAGGCGACGTCGTTCTTCCGCCCCACGCTAAGCTCGGGGGCTGACAAGCCATTGGTCTCAACCGCTCCGAAGGGAATTTGTGCAGGTCACAAGCGTCGGTCATGCCGGATTTCTGATCCAGACCCAAGCGGGCAGCATCCTGTGCGACCCGTGGGTGAACCCGGCCTACTTCGCCTCCTGGTTTCCGTTCCCCGACAACAGCGCGCTGGACTGGGACGCGCTGGGCGACTGCGACTACCTCTACGTCTCCCACCTGCACAAGGACCACTTCGACGCCGAGAACCTGCGCGAGCACGTCAACAAGGACGCGGTGGTCCTGCTGCCCGACTTCCCGGTGCCCGACCTGCGAAACGCGCTGCAGGAGCTCGGGTTTTACCGATTCTTCGAGACCGGCCACGCGGTCAAGCACCGCATCGGCGGCCCCAAGGGCGAACTCGACATCATGATCATCGCCCTTCGCGCACCCGCCGACGGCCCGATCGGCGACTCCGCGCTGGCGGTTTCCGACGGCACCACAACGGTTTTCAACATGAACGACGCCCGGCCGGTGGACCTGGACGTGCTGGCACAGTTCGGCCACGTCGACGTGCACATGCTGCAGTACTCCGGGGCGATCTGGTACCCGATGGTCTACGACATGCCCGCGCGGGCCAAGGAGTCGTTCGGCGTCCAGAAGCGGCAGCGGGGAATGGACCGGGCGCGCCAGTACATCGACCAGGTGGGGGCGACCTGGGTGATCCCGTCGGCCGGCCCGCCGTGTTTCCTGGATCCCGACTTGCGTCACCTCAACGACGACCACGGCGATCCGGCCAACATCTTTCCCGACCAGATGGTCTTCCTGGACCAGATGCGCGCCCACGGCCACGACCGCGGCCTGCTGATGATTCCCGGCTCGACGGCGGACTTCTGCGGCGCGACACTGAACTCGCTGCGCCATCCGCTGCCCGACGACCGGGTCGAGGCGATCTTCACCACCGGCAAGGCGGACTACATCGCCGACTACGCCGACCGGATGGCGCCCGTCATCGCCGCGGAGCGCGCGGGCTGGGCCCCCGCCGTCGGCGAGCCGCTGCTGGAGCCGCTGCGCGCGCTGTTCGAACCGATCATGTCGGCCAGCGACGAGATCTGCGACGGGATCGGCTACCCCGTCGAGCTGGTGATCGGTCCCGAGACGGTGATCCTCGACTTCCCGAAGCGGACGGTGCGCGAACCGATCCCCGACGAACGGGTCCGTTACGGCTTCGCCATCGCGCCGGAGTTGGTGCGCACCGTGCTGCGCGACCGCGAACCGGACTGGGTGAACACCATCTTCCTGTCGACGCGCTTCACGGCATGGCGGATCGGCGGCTACAACGAATACCTGTACACGTTCTTCAAGTGCCTGACCGACGAGCGGATCGCCTACGCCGACGGCTGGTTCGCCGAAACGCACGACGACTCCGCGTCGATCACGCTCGAAGGCTGGCAGATCCAGCGCCGCTGCCCCCACCTCAAGGCCGACCTCTCCAAGTTCGGGGTGGTCGAAGACGGCACGTTGACCTGCAACCTGCACGGGTGGCAGTGGCGGCTACAGGACGGCCACTGCCTGACCGCGCGGGGCCACCAGCTGCGGAGTTCGAAAGCATGAGCCAGACCGACGGCGCTTCTTACGACGACGGCCTGGTGCAGCTGGACCGGGCGGCGATCACGCTGCGGCGCTACCACTTTCCGTCCGGCACGTCGAAGGTCATTCCGCTGCGCAGCGTCCGGGGCTACAAGGCCGAACCGCTCGGCCTGTTCACCCAGCGGTTCCGCCTCTGGGGCAGCTCCGACCTGCGCCGCTGGCTGCCCCTGGACGTGCGCCGCCCGTTCAAGTCGGTGCTGGTCACGCTGGACGTACCGGGGACCTGGCCCAATCCCGCCTGCACGCCGGAGCGACCCGACGAGTTCACCGCCCTGCTGGACGAGCTGCTGAGCCGGCGCGGCTAGCGTCGTGAATCAAACAGTCGACTGCTGACATCGCCTGGCCGCGCCGAACGTGCGGGAAATGGACGCATTCCCAAGGATTTTCGTGATATCCCCCACGTTGGGCAAGCACGTTCGGCGCAATGCAGCTTCCCCGTTGGGCGGCGATCGTCGACGCCCACTGGTGGCAACGAATTGATGGCGCGCGAAACCAGCTAGCGGTCGGCCAGGGCCGCCCGCGCCGCGTTGTACCCGGGAATGAACGTGATCCCCGGCCCGCCGTGGCAGCCCGCGCTACCCAGGTAGAGCCCGTCGACCGGGATCGGTTGGCCGACGAACCCCCTGGGGCCGGGCCGGTTGGGGCCGATCTGGTCGGGGTTGAGCAGCCCGTGGCAGTAGTCGCCGCCCGGCGCCCCGAACATCACACCCATGTGCCGCGGGGTGAACGTGGTGTGCCGGATGATGCTGCGCTCGAAGTTGGGCGCCAGCCGGGTGATCTTGTCGATCACGCGCTGGCCCATCTCCAGTTTCGCCTGGCCGTAATCGGCGCCGCCCTCGATGGGGAACCACAGGGCGAAGGCCGAGGCGGCGTGCTTGCCCGCGGGCGCCAGGTCCGGGTCGTTCTGCGACGGGATCTGCAGCACCACGGTGGGGTCGGCCGGGACGATCCCGCGGCGGCAGTCCTCCCACTGCTGCTGGACCTCCTCGGGCGTGCAGAACAGTCCGATCGACGCCTGCATGGCCGGGTCGTTGAGCGCCTCGTAGGGCGCGGCGAAGGCGGGTGCGGAGTCCAGCGCGAAGTGCATCTGCAGGTAGCTGCCCCGGTGGTCGGTGCGCGCGTAGCGGGCCCGCAGGTCGGCGGGCAGCACGGCGGGATCGACCAGCTCGTTCAGCGTGACGTCGGGCGCGATGCCCGAGACGACGATCGGGGCGGCGATGGTGTCGCCCCCCTCGGTGCGCACGCCGGTCACCCGGCCCCCGGACCGGGCGTTGTCGACCAGGATCTCGGTCACCTTGGTGCGCAGCCGCACCTCGCCGCCGTGGCTCTCGAGCAGCCGGCACAGATGGGAGGTGAGCGCGCCGATGCCGCCGCGCAGCTTCTTCATCTGCATGGTGTCCCCGTCGGGGACGCCCAGACCGAAGGCGAGCGCCGCCGCGCTGCCCGGCGTGGCCGGACCGCGGTAGAGGGTGTTGACCGCCAGCACGGTCATCGAGCCGCGCAGCGCACCGTGCTTCTCGCGGTCGGGCAGGTAGCGGTCCAAGATGTCGGTCACCGACCCGAACAGCATGTCGTCGATCGCCGAGCGCTCGAATTCGCTTGAGGCGCAGGCGTACATCTCGTCGAAGGTCTTGGGCAGGGTGCCGGCCTCGAACCGGCCCAGGGCCCGCGTCGGCGCCTGACTCCAGGCCATCAACCCGGCCATGCCGTTGACGGCATCGGCCCCGTGCACCTCGTTGAGGTGGGCGAACAACTTGATCGGGTCGCTGTACTGCACCAGTGGGTCGTCACCCACGCCGCGCAGCGCGACCGACATCACGTCCAGGTCGATCGTCGGCAGCGTGTCCAGGCCCAACTCCTCGACCACCACCGCCGCGGTCGGGAACTGCACGGAGCCCGCGATCTCGAACTCATAGCCGTCGAAAAGCTCCACCGTGGAGGCCATCCCGCCGGCGTAGAGCTTGGCGTCCACGCAGAGGGTGCGCAGGCCCGCCTTCTGCAGCAGCACGGCCGCGGTCAGCCCGTTGTGCCCGGCACCGATGACTATCGCGTCGTAATCAGACATGTCCCGACCTCCCGGATTGGAGGCTGGCACGGACGCAAAGTTTTGTCAATTATGACGAAAGTTTGTCAGTCTCCCCCGGCGCCGGTGATGCCGGCCCGCAGCGACTCCAGCGCCGCGTGGCACACCCGGGCCAGCTCGCCGAGGGTGCGGTTGTCGCCCAGCATCCAGACCTCCATCGCGCCGAACACCGCGGCCGCGATGCAGCGCGCGGTCACCGCGACGCGCAGCCGGGCGTCCGGGGTCCCCCCGGCCCTTTCCGCCGCGCGGCTCCGCCGTTGCAGCTGCGCGGCCACGGCATCGGCGAAGTCGGCCTGGACTTCTCGGATGTGTCGCACGATGCGGCCGGGGTCGAGCTCGCCGTCGCGCAGCGTGGCGATCTTGGTGACCGCGTCCACGTCGTAGGGGAACGAGAAGATGGCCGCCTGGACCGAGTCGATGATCGGTTCGGTGGCCGGCCGGGCGTCCAGCGCCGCGCGGAACCAGCGCAGCCCGGCGTCGTAGTCGGCGAACAGCAGGTCGTGCTTCGACCTGAAGTGCCGGTAGAACGTGCGCAGGGAGACCCCGGCGTCGGCCGCGATCTGCTCGGCCGAGGTGTCCTCGACACCCTGGGCCAAAAACCGCACCAACGCGGCCTGGCGCAACGCCTCTCGCGTGCGTTCGCTGCGCGCGGTCTGCGCCGGCCTCACCATGGCAGTAACGTACCCCAGCCCGGGGTTGTGTCATTATTGACAAAACTCACGGGCGAGGTGACACTGCGCCCATGGTCTCGCTTCTCGTGCACGCAATTCTCGGGCTCTCCGTCATCGGCTGGATCGTCGCGTCGAACTCCAAAGTTTTCGCCAGACCGGCCGGCGGCCCGATGTTCTCGCCGCTGGAATGCGTCTATTACGTCGTCGGCATCGCCTCGGTGGCGCTGGGCTGGTGGTTCAACATCCACTTCGTGCAGCAGTACGCACAGGGGTCGACGAACCCGATCTGGGGTCCCGGCAGCTGGTCGGACTACATCCGGCTGATGTTCACCAACCCCGCCGCCAGCTCGGCCAGCCAGGACTACACGATCGCGAACGTCATCCTGCTGCCGCTGTTCACCATCGTGGACGGGTACCGCCGCAAGCTGCGCCACCCCTGGCTCTATTTCGTGTCCAGCCTGTTCACCAGCTTCGCCTTCGCCTTCGCCTTCTACTTCGCCACCATCGAGCGCCAACACCGGCACGAGCAGGCCCGCGAAACGGTGGACGCTTAGCTTTTCCGGGCGCTGACGCCGCCACCGCGCCGGCCGGGTGGTGGCCGACCTGGTTGCCGCCGCGGCGCTTGGCCACCGCGCGGCCCAGAGTCGTTGGGCCCCGGCGGTGCACCTGCTGGGGCGCCCAGCCTGCACCCCCGGCGGCGAACGGTCAGGCCGGCGGCTCGAGCACCTCGGCGCCGACGAATCCGACCAGCGCCCGCGGGACGCGCACGCTGCCGTCGGGTTGCTGATGGTTTTCCAGGATCGCGACCAGCCACCTGGTGGTGCCCAGCGTGCCGTTGAGCGTGGCCGCGGTCTGCGGTTTGCCCTGCACGTCCTTGCCGTCGCGGTAGCGCGTCGACAGGCGACGCGCCTGGAAGGTGGTGCAGTTCGACGTCGACGTCAGCTCGCGGTAGGTCCGCTGGGTGGGCACCCACGCCTCGCAGTCGAACTTGCGGGCGGCCGACGAGCCGAGATCGCCCGCGGCGACGTCGATCACCCGATACGGCACCTCGATCAGCGCCAGCATCTCGCGCTGCCAGCCCAGCAGCCGCCGGTGCTCGGCCTCCGCATCGTCGGGCGCGCAGTAGACGAACCCCTCCACCTTGTCGAACTGATGCACCCGGATGATGCCGCGGGTGTCCTTGCCGTAGCTGCCGGCTTCCCGGCGGAAACACGACGACCAGCCCGCGTACCGCAGCGGCCCGCCGGACAGGTCCAGGATCTCGTCGGCGTGGTAGCCGGCCAAGGGCACCTCCGACGTGCCGACCAGATAGAGGTCGTCGGCCTCCACCCGGTAGACCTCGTCGGCGTGGGCGCCCAGGAATCCCGTCCCGGCCATCACCTCGGGGCGCACCAGCACCGGCGGGATCATCGGGACGAAGCCGTTCTCGACGCCCAGCCGCAGCGCCAGCTGCAGCAGGCCCAGCTGCAGCAGCGCGCCGCGGCCGGTCAGAAAGTAGAACCGCGAGCCGGACACCTTCGCGCCGCGTTGCATGTCGATCAGGCCGAGCGACTCGCCGAGTTCCAGGTGGTCCTTCGGGTCGTCGATCGCGGCGGGCTCCCCGACGACGTCGAGGACGGCGAAGTCGTCCTCCCCGCCGGCGGGCACCCCGTCGAGGACCACGTTCGAGATCGCCAGGTGAGCCGCGGCGAACGCCGCCTCGGCGTCGGCCTGGGCGGACTCGGCGGCCTTGACCTGCTCGGCCAGTTCCTTGGCGCGCTGCAGCCGGGCGGGGCGCTCCTCGGCGGAGGCGGCGCCCACGCTCTTGCTGGCGCTCTTCTGCTCGGCGCGCAGCGCGTCGGCGGCCGAGATCGCGGAGCGCCGCTGGGCGTCGGCCGCCAGCAGGGTGTCCACCAGCGCCGGGTCCTCGCCGCGGCTGAGCTGGGAACGGCGCACGGCGTCGGGGTCTTCGCGGAGCAGCTTGAGGTCGATCACGGCCCTGAGACTACTTTCGCCGGTCCGGGCGGCGGGCGCAGCGTCCCGCCCTCGGAGCCCCACGACTGCACTTCTGCAACATTTGTCACGCGACTTTGCGGGTCCTGTCAGAATGGAGCCGATGTCGGAAACGCCCGTGCAGGAAGCCCCGGAGGCCAGCGCAGCCGTCCCCCCTCGCGAGGAGGCGGCGGACGACTCGCCGGCCCGTTTCGGGTGGCCCCGCACCCTGGGGGCGGTGCGGGCGCGTTCTACCCGGCGGGGGTTGCTGCTGACCGCGCTCGGCGGCCTGATGATCGCCGGGCTGGTCACCGCCATCCCGGTCGCCGGCACCGGGCCGGGCCGCCTGGCCGGTTACATCGACAGCAACCCGGTTCCCAGCACGGGGACCCGCAGCGACGCCGCCTTCAACCGCGCCGCCACCGGCGAGTGCCTGATGTGGCCGGACCTCAGCCCGGAATCCGCGTCCATCGTCAACTGCGCCGACGACCACAAGTTCGAGGTCGCCGAGTCGGTGGACATGCGGACGTTCCCCGGCTCGGAGTACGGGCCCAACGCCGATCCGCCGTCGCCGGCCCGCATCCAGCAGATCACGCAGGAGCAGTGCGAGGCCGCCGTCCGCAACTATCTGGGGCCCAAGTTCGACCCGAACAGCAAGTTCACCGTCAGCCTGCTGTGGCCCGGCGACAAGGCGTGGCGCCAGTCCGGCGACCGCCGCATGCTGTGCGGCCTGCAGCTGCCAGGCGCCAACAACCGCCAGGAGGTCTTCAAGGGCAAGGTCGCCGACGTCGACCAGTCCAAGGTCTGGCCGGCCGGCACCTGCCTGGGCATCGACCCGACGACCAACCAGCCGATCGACGTGCCGGTCGACTGCGCGGCCCCGCACGCCATGGAGGTCACCGGCACGGTGAACCTGGCCGAGAAGTTCCCCGGGCCGCTGCCCGCCGAGCCCGAGCAGGACGGTTTCATCAAGGACGCGTGCACCAAGATGACCGACGCCTACCTGGCGCCCATCACGCTGCGCACCACCACCCTGACGCTGATCTACCCGACCGTGTCGCTACCCAGCTGGTCGGCGGGCAGCCGGGAGGTCGCGTGCAGCATCGGTGCGACGCTGGGCGCGGGGGGCTGGGCCACGCTGGTCAACAGCGCCAAGGGCGACCTGCTGATCAACGGGCAGCCGCCGGTGCCGCCGCCGGACATTCCCGAGGAACGGCTCACCATGCCGCCGATGCCGGTGCAGGCGCCCGCCACCAACCAGCCCAGCGCACCGACGCCGGCGAATCCCATCCCGCCGAACAACCAGCACCTGCCCCACCAGCAGCCGGCCGGCCCCCCGCCGCAGGCGCCGGCCAACCAGCCGCCGGCCAACCAGCCGCCGCAGGACGCTCCGCCGCCGCAGGACGGTGGGGCGCCGCCGGCCGAGGCCGCGCCGGCGGGCTAGCCGCGTGTCCGTGCGGATGGATCCGCAGCGGTTCGACGAACTGGTCTCCGAGGCGCTCGACCTGATCCCGCCCGGGCTGGCCGCCGCGATGGACAACGTCGTCGTCCTCGTCGACGACCGCCACCCCGACGAGCCCGACCTGCTCGGGCTTTACGAGGGCGTGGCGCTGACCGAGCGGGACTCCGACTATGCCGGAGCGCTGCCGGACGCCATCACGATCTACCGCGGGGCGCTGCTGGACGCCTGCGACTCCGACGACGACGTCGTCGAAGAGGTCGCGATCACGGTGATCCACGAGATCGCGCACCACTTCGGCATCGACGACGACCGGCTGGAGGAACTGGGCTGGGCCTGACGGCGGCGCGGGCGGCGCGGCAGCGCGGAATTGTCGGTGCCCGATGCTATGAACGGCTTATGACCGCTGAATGCCGCGACTGCCGGGCGGGTCTGGATCACTGCCACGGCACCATCATTCGTCATGCCCTGCACCGGTCGGAATGCACAGAGCCGGGCTGCTTCGCCCCCGAACTGCTGCCGCACACGTTCGTCATCGACTGCGACGCCGTCGGCTGCGGCTGCATCGAATCGATCGCTGTGGCCGTCTGAGGGCCGTCTGAGGCCCGTCTGAGGGGCCGTCAGCCCATCGGGTCGCTGCTCGAGCTCACCGCGTCGGCGACCGCGCTGCTCTCGGCCTCGGGATAGAACGGCGGGGTCAGGGCCCCCCAGCGCACGCAGCTCCAGCGCCCGTCGGTGATCGGGGACAGCACCACCGACTCGGCGTTGCCCAGGTGGTTGTCCAGCGCGAAGTTCGCGTCCACCCCGGCCAGCACCGCCGAGACCAGCCGGATCGCCGCGCCGTGGCTGACGACGATGATGTCGCCGCTGAAGTCGCGGTCGTCGAGGTAGCGCATGCGCAGCTCGGTGAGCACCGGCACGTAGCGGTCCAACACGTCGTTGGCGGTCTCGCCGCCGGGCAGCGGCACGTCGAGGTCGCCGTGCTGCCAGCGCTCGTAGATGGCGTTGAACTGCGCGACGGCCTCGTCGTCGCTGCGGTCCTCGAGGGCGCCGACCTGAACCTCGTGGATGCCGGCGACCTCGATCGGGGCCACGTCGACCTCGGACCCGATCACCCCGGCGGTCTGCCACGCCCGCACGGCGATCGAGTGCGCCAGCATCGCCGGGCGCCCGACACCGCGGGCGAACGCCCGCGCCTGGTCGCGCCCCAGCGGCGTCAGCTCCGCCCCGGGCGGCCGGGTGTCGAGCCGGCGTTCGACGTTGCCGTGTGACTGGCCGTGCCGCAGCAGCACCAGGCGACCGCTCATGAGGGCTCCCCCTCCCGCAGCCGGTCCAGCCAGCGCGTCGCCTCGTCGGCGGGCGGCGGAACCACCCCGGCGGCCGACCCCGTCGGCCACGAACCCAGATATCGCACATCGGCACAACGACGGTGCAGCGCCTTGAGTGCCTCGGCGACGGCGTCGTCGTCGATGTGGCCGACGCAGTCGATGAAGAACAGGTAGGTGCCCAGTTCGGTTCGGGTGGGCCGGGATTCGATCCGGGTGAGGTCGATGCCGCGGATGCCGAACTCGGCGAGCGCGGCCAGCAGCGCGCCGGGGGCGTTGTCGATGCGCAGCACCACCGAGGTGCGATCCGTCCCGGTGCGGGCCGGCGGCGGGCCGGGCGGACCGATCAGCAGGAAGCGGGTGCGGGCGTTGGGCTCGTCGACGATTCCGTCGGCCAGCACGGCCAGGCCCCAGTGGGTGGCGGCCAGCGGAGAGGTCACCGCCGCGTCCACCTGACCCTCGGCCACCTGCCGCGCCGCGTCGGCGTTGGAGTACGCCGGCCGCAGCTGCACGCCGGCCAGGTTGGCGTCCACCCAGCGGCGCACCTGGGCCGCCGCCACCGGGAAGGCCGCCAGCGTGCGCACGCCGTCCGTGCCGGCGGCGGTTTCGGGGCCCGGCCGGACGACAATGCTGAACGCCACGTCGAGCGTCGTCTCGGCGAACACCTGCAGCGGCGAGCCGATGGCCAGGCTGTCCAGCGTCGACATCACCGACCCGTCGATCGAGTTCTCGATCGGCACGCAGGCGAATTCGGCGGCGCCCCCGCGGACGGCATCGAGCGCGGCGGGCGTGCTGTCCATGGGCAACCGCCGCACCTCGTCCGGCCCGTCGGCGGGCGGCAGGCCGGCGGCCGCCATGGCGAGCAGCGCCGCCTCGGTGAACGTGCCTTCGGGGCCGAGGAATGCGATGCAGACCACACCCAACCCTAACGGCAGCCCGTCCGGAGGCTTGCGGCATCCCCCGTCGTAAGTTAACTTAGGCTTACCTAAGGAGGAGAACGATGTCGCCGCTGCCGCCCGCCCCCGCGCCCACGACCGCAGAACGTATTCGCAGCGCGTGCGCCCGGGCCGACGGCGCGCTGCTGGCCATCGAGAACGAGGGGCCGCTCGCCACGCCGCTGCATCACCTCCTGCCCGACGGCTCGTTCGCCGTGGCGGTCCCGGCCGGCCGCGACGCCGGACCCCGTGGTTCGCAGGCTTTGCTGGAGCTCACCGACTACGCGCCGTTGCCGCTGCGGGAGCCGGTCCGGTCGCTGGTGTGGGTGCGCGGGCGCGTGCGGCCGGTGCCACCCGGCGCCGTGACCGGGCTGCTCGACCTGATCGCCTCCGAAGACCCGAACCCGGCGTTGCTGCAGGTGCAGCACCCCAGATCACGGCCGGGCGGGGACGACGCCCGCTACACCCTGCTGCGGCTGGAGGTCGACTCGGTGGTGGTCACCGACGCCACGGGCGCCGAACCCGTCGGGGTGCACGACCTGCTGGCGGCCCGGCCCGACCCATTCTGCGAGGTCGAGGCGGGTTTGCTGTGGCACCTGAACACCGCCCACGGCGATGTGGTCGCCCGGCTGGTGTCCAGGCTGCCGGCGCCGCTGCGCCGCGGACAGGTCCGCCCGCTGGGACTGGACCGGTACGGCGTGCGGTTCCGCGTGGAAGCCGACGACGGCGACCGCGACGTGCGGCTGCCGTTCCACAGGCCGGTGGACGACATGCCCGCGCTGCGCCAGGCCATCCGGGTGCTGATGGGTTGCCCGTTCGTCAACGGGCTGCGCGCACGCCGCTAAGTTATCGGAGGTGAGCGGCGACCGACCCCCCGAACCCCGGGAGCCGTCGCAGGTCATCCGTCGCAAGCCCCCCGCACGGCGACCGATCGAGCGACCGGTCGACAAGACCATGCCGCTGCCCCGGCAGGCGCGGCCCGCCGTCGACCCGGCTCCCCGGCCGCCGGAGCCACCGAAGCGCCCGCCGCGGCCCGCGGCGCCCCGCTCCCGGCGCAAGCGCAGCAAGCGGCGCTGGTTCCGGGCGCTCGCGATCGGCCTGGTGACCGCCGTGCTGCTGGCCGGCGTCGGCGCCGTCGGCGGGGCGGTGTGGTTCGACACGACGCTGCACCGCGAACCGGCGTTGCCCGCCTACGCCGGTCGGCCCGGGCCCGGGCGCGGCACCAACTGGTTGCTGGTCGGCTCGGACAGCCGCCAGGGCCTGTCCGCCGAGCAGCAGAGCGAGCTGGCCACCGGCGGCGACATCGGCAACGGCCGCACCGACACCATCCTGCTGGTGCACATTCCACAGCTCTGGACGGACACGCCGGCGACGATGGTGTCGCTGCCGCGCGACTCCTACGTCCCGATCCCGGGCCACGGCATGGACAAGATCAACACCGCGTTCGCGGTCGGCGGGGCGCCCCTGCTGACCCAGACGGTGGAACAGGCCACGGGGCTGCGCCTCGACCACTACGCCGAGGTCGGCTTCGGCGGCTTCGCCGCCCTCATCGACGCGCTCGGCGGGGTGCGGGTGTGCCCGACCGCCCCGATCGACGACCCGCTGGCCGGCATCGACCTGCCCGCCGGTTGCCAGACGCTCGACGGCCGCAACGCGCTCGGCTACGTCCGCACCCGCGACACACCGCGCGCGGACCTGGACCGGATGGTCAACCAGCGGCAATTCATGTCGGCGCTGCTGCGCCGCGCCGCCGAACCGGGCGTCTGGCTGAACCCGTGGCGCTGGTATGCGGTGCCGCGCGCGGCCGCCGACGCCTTGACCGTCGACCGCGACGATCACGTGTGGGATCTGGCGCGGCTCGGCTGGGCGCTGCACGGGGCCACCACGACGACGACGGTCCCGATCGGCGAGTTCACCACCGGCGAGGCAGGGTCGGTGGTGGTGTGGGACCACGACGCGGCCCGCGAGTTGTTCGACGCGCTGGCCGCCGACGAGCCCGTCCCCGCCGGAGCCTCCCCCGGCTCGAGCTAGCCGCCCGGCTCGCCGGCCCGCGCGTTGTCCAGCCAGGCCTTCGTGCGGCCCGGGTGGTGGGTGGCCAGCCAGGCCACCCCGATGTCCCGGCAGAAGTCGATGTCTTCGTACTCGTCGACGTTCCAGCAGTACACGGCCCGGCCCTGCGCGGCGGCGCGGTCCACCAGCTTCGGGTAGTCCTTCAAGGCCGCCAACGACGGCCCGACGGCGGTGGCCCCGACCGCGGTGGCCGCGCTGCTCGTCAGGTAGCGGGCGGTCTTGCCGAGCAGCACCGTCGGCAACAGCGGCGCCGCACGGCGGATTCGCCACACCGCGGCCGCCGAGAACGACATCACCACCGCCCGCGACCGGTCGGCGGAGGCCGGCGCGGCGATGCCGAACCGGTGCAGCAGGGCGAGCAGCTTGCTTTCCACCAGCGATCCGTACCGCACCGGGTGTTTGGTCTCGACGAAGATCTTCACCGGCCGGCGCCAATCCAGCACGAGCGAGACCAGCGCCTCGAACGTCAGCAGGCTGGTGTCGCCGTGCGCGCCGTCGGGGCGCCAGCTGTCGTGCCACGCTCCATACTCGAGTTCGCGCAGCTGGGCCAGCGTCATCGTGCTCACCAGGCCCGCGCCCGTCGAGGTGCGGTCCAACCGCCGGTCGTGCACGCACACCAGATGGCCGTCGCGGGTGAGCCGCACGTCGCATTCCACACCGTCGGCGCCCTCTTTGAGCGCGAGGTCGTAGGCGGCCAGCGTGTGTTCGGGCCGGCCGGCCGATGCGCCGCGGTGGGCGACAACAAAGGGATGCCCGCCGAGCACCTCGTCGGCCCACGTCATGACCACTATGCTGCCGGTTCCTGCCCCGTCAACTCAACCGGACCGGCGGAGGCCGGCACGGGTGGGTCCGGCCGGTCCGGCCCGACCATGACCCAGCGATGCGCGGGGCGTTGCACCGGTTTGCGCTCGAAGCCCTCGAAGACCCGGGCGGCGGCGGCCACGGTGGCGGCCGCGAACAGGTACGCCAACACCATCATGACGGTGTTGTTGGCGATGCCCTGGGCGTCCGTGGCGAAGCTGGTCACGATCGCGCAGATCCACACCGCGTAGCTGAACAGCCAGGCGACCCACCACTGCAGAATCGGCCCGCGCAGCCGGGCGTGGCGCTCCTCCAGGATCGCCAGCTCGATGACGTACACCGGGGCCCACACCACGTTTGCCAGCGGCACCACGCAGCCGGCCCACAGGCTCCGGGCGGAGCGCGACTCCGGCAGGCCGTGATGCGACAACACGGCGGCCCGCCGCGCGATCAGCCACCGGATCAACTGCACGCCGCAGGCGATCACCGCCGCGATCGCCGCGACGCTGACCAGCACCCCCAGCCAGTCGGCGACCCCGGCCACCACCGAGTTGAGCAAGGTGTTCCTGTTGATGACCAACAGCACGTAGCGCGCGACGTAGACCAGGGCGGCGACGGCGAGCGCCAGCACGCTCACGAACAGCGTGGTGCGCACCGCGGCCGCCGTCGGCCCCGGCATCGCAGGCGCCGGGGCCGCCGCGGGATCGTGGTCGACCCGGTCCACCAGGCCCCAGCGCGGCACCACCGCGTACCGCGGGGTGGGGCCGCGCAACCGGCGTCGGCGCCGCGGGGGCGGCGCGGCGCCCGGGCGTACCGCGATCCACCGGAAGCCCTGCGGCAACTGCGGCGCCGAGCGCTGCCACCCAGACGCGCCGGGAGGTCTGGCCGGCGGGGGGCCACCGGGTGTGCGCCAGCGGGGGTCGGCCGCCGGCACGTCGGCAACCGGCGCCATCAGCGCCGCCCGGCAGCGCGGACACCACTCGCGTCGCCGGTCGCGCACGTTCCACCGAGTGCCGCACTGGGAGCACACCTGGATCACCGGACCAGCCTAGAACGTGCCGCCGCGCGCGGCCCGAACGCGGCCCCGCGGTCCTGTTCGGCACGTGCACAGCAACGCGGCGCTATCCACAGTTTCCACAGGTTTATCCACACGGGTGCTGGGGGTATCCACCCGTCAGTTCTGCCCCTTGTGGCCGATCGCGGCTCCGGCTGTGGATAACTGGCCGGTCATTTGGTGCTGCCATTGACAGGGCACGCGCCGCCCGAGCTAACCGGCCCGGCCGCCGCGCCAGGGTCGCGGCGCCCCTCCCTGAAACCCCTTTCGCCGCCAGCGAATCGCGGTTGCCGGCCCGGCGCATTTTCCAAGAAGGTTGCCAGGGGTTATGATCGCGGTCACGAAAAGTTCCGTGTGACTCATCTCACTTCAAGAGATGTCGTGCAGGCGAAAGGCGATTGATGGCCACGCATTCGTTCGGTCCTGGCTCGCAGGCCCCCTCGAACTCGTGCTCCGGCTCGCCCGCGTGGAATCACAGCCATAGCGTCGCCGCGTTGCGTGCGGGACTGATCGCGTTGGTCCTGCTGGCCGTTCTGGCCCTCATCGTCTTGTATTGACGCTCGCGTTTGCCGTCTGTGTCGTGAATCGGCGCCGAGCGGGTATGCCCGTTAGTTGCCCGTAGCGGTCATTCTTGCGGCGCGCGCGGTCATGGAGCAGGGTTGACTATGCCGGCGCGTGGCGTACACGTGCGAATGAGCGTCAAGGCGATCACGAACGATCACGAAGAAAGGAATGCCGTGGCTGAATACACGCTGCCCGACTTGGACTGGGACTACGCAGCGCTGGAACCGCACATCTCGGGTCAGATCAACGAGCTTCACCACGATAAGCACCACGCCACTTACGTCAAGGGCGCCAACACCGCCCTGGAGAAGCTCGAGGAAGCGCGCGCCAAGGAAGACTTCGCCGCGATCCTGCTGCACGAGAAGAACCTGGCCTTCAACCTGGGCGGCCACGTCAACCACACGATGTGGTGGAAGAACCTGTCGCCGAACGGTGGCGACAAGCCGACCGGAGAACTCGCCGCCGCCATCGACGAAGCGTTCGGGTCGTTCGACAAGTTCCGCGCTCAGTTCAACGCCGCCGCCACCACGGTCCAGGGCTCGGGGTGGGCCGCCCTCGGCTGGGACACCCTGGGCAACAAGTTGCTGATCTTCCAGGTCTACGACCACCAGTCCAACTTCCCGCTCGGTATCGTTCCGCTGCTGCTGCTCGACATGTGGGAGCACGCCTTCTACCTGCAGTACAAGAACGTCAAAGGCGACTTCGCCAAGGCGTTCTGGAACGTCATCAACTGGGAGGACGTCCAGTCCCGCTACGCGGCCGCGACGTCGAAGACCAAGGGCCTCATCGCAGGCTGACTTGTCGATCCGGGCTGGGGCGCCGCGCGACCGCGCGGCGCCCCGCGCCATTCTCGGGGGACGTCACCAGTGCGCACGCCGACAGCCGTGTCGAGTTGCAATGCGTCGAAACCGCAGGCATCCTTAATTATTCGGGCTACCAGCGTGGTTATTCGATACGGACGCGCACGGAGGTCGAGATGGAAGCCGGAACGGGCGGGCCCATAGGGGTTTCTCCTTTCCATTCTCGTGGTGCCCTGAAAGGGTTCGTGATCTCCGGCCGTTGGCCGGACTCGACCAAAGAGTGGGCGCAGCTGCTGATGGTCGCGGTACGCGTCGCGTCGCTGCCCGGATTGCTTTCCACTACAACGGTGTTCGGTGCCCGCGAGGAATTGCCCGACGAACCCGAGCCGGGCACCGTTGGGCTGGTGCTCGCCGAGGGCACGGTTTTCGGCGAAACCGCCATCCAGCCAGGCTATTTCGCCGATCATCAGCCCCCCGCCCTGCTCATGCTGCATCCCCCGTCCGAGACCACGCCGTCGCTGCCCGAATGCAGCGGTGCGGCGTCGGGATGCGTGCTGTTGCCGGGGCTGCCGTATCTGGGGCTGGAACACCGGGCCGCCTGGGTGGAGGCGGAGGCCGACGGCACCATCACGTCGATGGTGAGCCGCGTCGGCGTCGATCCGATCAGCCACCCCGACACCGCGATCCTCGCGATGCTGCTCGCCGCTTAGGCACGGATTTCGCCGATCGTCTACCGCGTGCCGCGGTGATGTTGGACAATCAATCAGCCGCGGACGCCGCGGCGCCGCCCTTTCGTGTGCTTCGGATGGTGGACAACCTTCGGCAATGCGCGGCGCCCGCCATCGGTGTACACCGCCGCGACCGCACCGTCGACGCAGGCCCCAGCAAACCATGGTGGCGGCGTAATCCGGGTGCGATGGACACCCATGGCACCACTCGCCGACGGGCCGCCCGGCGGCGGCCCGAGCAGGGGCCCTCTCACCAGCATGGCCGTCACCTTTGCGGTCCGGCGCAACCACGATGACACCAGTGAGCGGCGGGCGCCTCGCCCGCGCGATCCACGACGATGGTGTCGGTCGCCGCAGCAAATCGAGCTTTCGGCGGCCCAGCGGCGCCGGCTGGTTGCGGTGACTGCGGCTGACGGCACCTTCCGGTCCACATTGCGAAACGCGGGAGCGCTACCGGGGGGCCGGCCGTGATGACCCCGTTTCTGCGGATAACCTGTGAGATTGGGCGTTGTCATGGACAGGGCCGCGGATACGGGAGAGGCTCATCGGATGTGGATGCAGCAATCAGGGGGGCGGGCGCCAGCGAACTTGGTTCGGTTTGCGACTAGTTGTGGCCCCCAACTGCCGCTACCATGATCAGCAAATACACCTAGGCAACAGTTCCCTTCTACAGCCCCGTGGAGGTCAGATTATGAGCACGACGTTCGCAGCCCGGCTGAACCGCTTGTTCGACACGGTTTATCCCCCAGGGCGCGGCCCTCACACCTCGGCGGAGGTGATTGCAGCGCTGAAGTCCGAGGGCATCACGATGTCGGCCCCCTACCTGTCGCAGCTACGCTCCGGGAACCGTACCAACCCCTCCGCGGCGACGATGGCGGCGCTCGCCAACTTCTTCCGCATCAAGCCCGCCTACTTCACCGATGACGAGTACTACGAGAAGCTCGACAGTGAGTTGACGTGGCTGTCCTCGATGCGCGAGGACGGGGTGCGCAGCATCGCGCTGGCCGCGGTCGAGTTGTCCCCGGAGTCCAAGCAGGAGCTCTTGGCGCGGGTCGACGAGCTGCGCCGCGCCGAGCGGCTGGAGGCCCAAGCCAGCTAGCGGCCGCACGGCCCGACCTGACGGGCTGCCGCCGGTTCGATCCCATTAGGGTTGGCTCACGGTTCGCGCACACGCGAAAGCGATAGTCACGAGATACCGGGAGGCGGCCGGCGATGGGCCTGTTCCGCAAGCGTAAGAGCCGCGCGACGCGTCGCGCCGAAGCCCGTGCTATCACGGCTCGCGCAAAGCTCGAGGCGAAGCTCGCCGCCAAGAACGAGGCGCGCCGTTTCAAGGACGATCTGAAGTCCGCCGAGAAAACACTGCAGGCGCAGATCAAGGCGCAACGGGAAAGCGATCGCACGGCGCTGAAGGTCGCCGAGGCCGAACTCAAGGCTGCCCGCGAGGGTAAGGTGCTGTCGCCGACGCGGATCAAGCGGGTGCTCACGGTGTCCCGCCTGCTCGCGCCGGTCCTGACGCCGGTGATCTACCGGGCCGCCATCGCCGCCAGGGCGGTGATCGACCAGCGTCGCGCGGACCAGCTCGGGATTCCGCTGGCCCAGATCGGCCAGTTCTCCGGGCACGGCGCCCAGCTCTCGGCCCGCATCGCCGGGGCGGAGAAGTCGTTGCGGGTGGTGCAGGACACAAAGCCCAAGGACACCGAGACCAAGCAGTTCGTCACCGCCATGACCGAACGTCTGACCGACCTGTCGGCGGCGGTCATCGCCGCCGAGAACATGCCGGCCGCGCGGCGCCGCGCGGCCCACGCCGCGATCTCGTCGCAGCTCGACGGCATCGAGGCGGACGCGATGGCCCGCCTGGGCCTGACCGCGGATTGACGGGCGCCTGGCCGCTGGGCTCGGGGCGCCCCCGCGCGCCCTGGCATGATGGGACCCGAACGAATTCTCGTGCGCGACGAGCAGGCGCAAAGGAGCGGCCGCATGGCAGACCCGCAAGAACAACCCAACCGCGAACCCGACGGACCCCCGCCGGAGAAGCAGCCCCCGGCCAAGGCGGCCAAGAAGACCGCCAAGGCGCCCGCCAAAAAGGCGCCCGCAAAGAAGGCTCCCGCCAAAAAGGCGCCGGCCAAGAAGGCCCCCGCGAAGAAGGCTCCCGCCAAGAAAGCCCCCGCCAAAAGCCCGGAGCCCCCCGCCGGACCGATGGAACCGGCCGGGCCGCCCGTTGCCGCGCCGCACCTGGCGGAAACCAACGGCGACCTCGCCGCAGCCGCCAAAGACGCTGCGGCCCAAGCTAAGTCGACGGTCGAGTCGGCTCACAACCCGGTGTCGCCCAGTCTCCCGGCGCCGGCGCCCAGCCAGTCCCGGATGCCACTGATCGTCGCCCTCGTCCTCAGCCTGCTGGCCATCCTGCTGATCCGCCAGCTGCGCCGCCGCTGACGTTGACCGTGCCCTTCCGGCCCACCGCCGACCTCGTCGACGACATCGGACCCGACGTCCGCAGTTGCGACCTTCAGTTCCGCCAGTTCGGCGGCCGCGCGCAATTCGCCGGACCGATCAGCACCGTGCGCTGCTTTGAAGACAACGCGCTGCTCAAATCGGTGCTCTCGCAACCGGGCGAGGGCGGGGTGCTGGTGGTCGACGGCGCCGGCTCCCTGCACACCGCACTGGTCGGCGACGTCATCGCCGAGCTGGCCCGCTCCAATGGCTGGGCGGGGCTGGTCGTGGCCGGCGCGGTGCGCGACGCCGCCGCGCTGCGGGGCATCGACATCGGCATCAAGGCGCTGGGCACCAACCCCCGCAAGAGCACCAAGACCGGCGCCGGGGAACGCGACGTCGAGGTCGCCTTGGGCGGGGTGGCGTTCGTGCCCGGTGACATCGCCTACTCCGACGACGACGGCATCGTCGTCGTCGGGGCCTGAACCGGCACTAAACCGCTACTAAACCGCCACGGGGGCAGGCTTTTTGGTGAACCGCAGGCCCTCGTCGTCGATCTTGCCGCGCCTGATCAGGTGGATGTCGCGCAGATAGTTCTGGTTCAGGCGCCACGGGGTGCGCGAGCCCTGCTTGGGCAGCTCGTCGAGGGAGCGCAGCACGTAACCGGGCGTGAACTCCATGAACGGGCGCTCCTCGACGTCCGAGCTCGGGCGCTCGACCACCACGGTGTCAAAGCCGTTGTCGTCCATGTGGTTCAGCAGCCGGCAGGCGAACTCCGAGACCAAGTCGGCCTTCAGCGTCCACGACGCGTTGGTGTAGCCCACGGTGTAGATCATGTTGGGCAGCCCGGACAGCATCATGCCCTTGTAGGCCATCGACTTGGTCAGGTCCACCGGCTCCCCGTCAACCGTGACGGTCGCGCCGCCGAACAGCTGCAGGTTCAAACCCGTTGCGGTGATGATGATGTCGGCCGGCAGCTCGTGGCCGGAGTTGAGCCGGATGCCGGTGGCGGTGAACCGGTCGATGGTGTCGGTGACCACCTCGGCCCGGCCGTGCCGGATGGCGCGGAACAGGTCGCCGCTGGGCACCAGGCACAGCCGCTGGTCCCACGGGTTGTAGTGCGGGCCGAAGTGCTTCTCCACGTCGTAGCCGTCAGGCAGCTGGCGCTCCACGTAGCGCAGCAGGATCTTTCGCATCCGCTGCGGCCACTTCTGGCAGGCGCCGTACAGCGCCGCCTGCCGCAGCAAGTTCTTCCAGCGGACCGCGGCGTAGGCCGCCTTGTCGGGTAGCCAGCGGTTGAGCCGCTCGGCCATCTTGTCGCGCTTGGGCTGGGACACGATGTAGGTCGGTGAGCGCTGCAGCATCGTGACGTGCCC
This sequence comes from uncultured Actinomycetota bacterium, assembly GCA_963711445.1. GTDB lineage: Bacteria > Actinomycetota > Actinomycetes > Mycobacteriales > Mycobacteriaceae > Mycobacterium. Next base: position 19,448 of record CAVQEF010000005.1, on the reverse strand, counting down.
CGCACCCGACTCCGCCAGCGCCGGAATCAGGGTGACCGCGGTCGCCCCGCTGCCGATCACGACGATGTTCTTGCCGGCGTAGTCGAGGTCCTCGGGCCAGTGCTGCGGGTGAATGATCGGGCCGGTGAAGTCTTCCGAGCCGCGGAACTCCGGCGCATACCCCTGCTCGTAGTCGTAGTAGCCGCTGCACAGGATCAAAAACGAGCAGGTGATGGTGCCCGGCGTGCCGTTGTTCTCGATCCGCAGGGTCCAGCGGTTCTCCGCGTGGGACCAGTCGGCGCCGAGGACCTTGTGGTTCAGCCGGATGTGCTGGTCGATGCCGTACATGGCCGCGGTGCCCTTGACGTAGTCGAGGATCGGCTTGCCGTCGGCGATGGCCTGGCGCTCGGTCCATGGCCGGAACCTGAAGCCCAGCGTGTGCATGTCGGAGTCGGAACGGATGCCCGGGTACCGGAACAGGTCCCAGGTTCCGCCCATGGCGTCGCGCTTCTCCAGGATGGCGTAGCTCTTGGTCGGGCAGCGGTCCTGCAGGTGCCAGGCCGCGCTCACGCCGGAGATCCCGGCCCCCACGATGACGACGTCGAGGTGCTCAGTCATGGCGCCACGCTATCAACGCCGCGTCGACTGAGTCAACGGGGTGTCGAAACTTTCAACGCTGTGTAAAGTAACTGCCGTGACTACCGTTGGCCAGACCCGCGCCCTGCGCGGCCGGCGCGCGATGCGCCCGTCGGGTGACGACCGCGAGCAGGCGATCCTCGCGACCGCCGAGCGGCTGCTCGAACAGCGTCCGTTCGCCGACATCTCGGTCGACGACCTGGCCAAGGGCGCCGGCCTGTCGCGGCCGACGTTCTACTTCTATTTCAGGTCCAAGGAAGCGGTGGTGCTGTCGCTGCTCGAGCCGGTGATCGCCCGCGCCGACGCCGAGTTCGAGGGGGCGGTGCAACGGCTGCCCCAGGATCCGCGCCGGGTGTGGCGCAACGGCATCGCCGCGTTCTTCACCGCGTTCAGCTCGCACCGCGCGCTGGCCCGGGCCGCCACGGAGGCGCTGGCCACCAGCTCGGAGCTCCGCGGGGTCTGGCTGGGGTTCATGCAGAAGTGGATCGACCAGACCGCGGCCATGATCACCGCCGAGCGGGAGCGCGGAGCCGCGCCGGAGACCATCCCGGCCGCGGACCTGGCCACCTCGCTGAACCAGATGAACGAGCGCACGATGATGGCCGCGCTGTCCGCCGAGGTACCGGCCGTCGACGAGGACCGGGTCGTCGACACCCTCACCCACATCTGGGTCAGCAGCATCTACGGCGAGGGCGGTTAGTCCCGCGCCCGTCGCACCCGCGTGCGAACATATGTTCGTGCGGTGCGATGCGTCCATCCTGCACGCGGACCTCGACTCCTTCTATGCGTCGGTCGAACAGCGTGACGACCCGACGCTGCGCGGGCGCCCCGTCATCGTGGGCGGCGGGGTGGTGCTGGCGGCCAGCTACGAGGCCCGGGCCTACGGCGTGCGCACCGCGATGAGCGGTAGCCGGGCGCGTGGCCTGTGCCCGCACGCCGTGGTGGTGCCGCCCCGGATGAACGCCTACACCCGGGCCAGCGCGGACGTGTTCGAGGTGTTCCGCGACTGCACCCCGATCGTGGAGCCGCTCTCGGTCGACGAGGCGTTCCTCGACGTCGGCGGCCTGCGCCGGCTGCGCGGCACGCCGGTCACCATCGCCGAGCGGCTGCGCGCCGACGTGCGCGCCAGCGTCGGGCTGCCCATCACCGTCGGCATCGCCCGGACGAAGTTCCTCGCCAAGGTCGCCAGCCGGGAGGCCAAGCCCGACGGGCTGCTGCTGGTGCCACCCGATCGGGAGCTGGCATTCCTGCACCCGTTGCCGGTGAGCCGATTGTGGGGCGTGGGACCCAAGACCGCCGACCGATTGGGCGCCCACGGCATCGCCACCGTGGCCGACGTCGCCGAGCTCAGCGAGCCGATGCTGACGTCGCTGGTGGGCGCCGCGATGGGCCGCCAGCTGTTCGCGTTGTCGCGCAACATCGACCCCAGAAAGGTGAGCCGGGTTACCACCGGGGCGCGGCGCCGGTCCGTGGGCGCCCAGCGGGCGCTCGGCCGCGCCGGCAGCGCCCTGTCCCCTGCCGAGGTCGACGCGGTCGTGGTCAATCTGATCGACCGCATCACCGCCCGCATGCGGGCCGCCGGCCGCACCGGACGCACCGTGGTGCTGCGGCTGCGGTTCGACGACTTCGGGCGCGCCACCCGCTCGCGCACGCTGCCGTTCGCCACCTCGGCGACGCGGCCGATCCTGGCCGCCGCCCGGCAGCTCGTCGCCGCGGCCGCACCGGTGATCGCGCAGCGCGGCCTGACGCTGGTCGGCTTCGCGGTCTCGGGGATCGACCGCACCGGCGCCGAGCAGCTGACGCTGCCCTTCGGCGGCGAGCCGCCCGAGATCGAGGCGGCGGTCGACCGGGTCCGGCGCCGCTACGGGCGGTCGGCGCTCACGCCGGCGGTGTTGGTCGGCCGCGATCCCGGCTTCGAGATGCCGCGTCTGCCAGACTAATTCGACCCCGCCCACTCGAGCAGCCGCTCGACCGGCCAGGTGTTGACGATCCGGTCCACCGGGACACCCGCGTCCAGCGCGCGCTGGGCGCCGTACCCCAGGAAGTCCAGCTGGCCGGGCGCGTGCGCGTCGGTGTCGATGCTGAACACGCACCCGATCTCGAGCGCCAGGTTCAACAGCCTGGTCGGCGGGTCGCGACGCTCGGGGCGGGAGTTGATCTCCACGGCGGTGCCGTGCTCGCGGCAGGCGGTGAACACCGCCTCGGCGTCGAACTTCGACTCGGGCCGGATCCCGCGGTTGCCGGAGACCAGCCGTCCGGTGCAGTGGCCCAGCACGTCGGCGTGTGGATTGGAGACGGCGCGAATCATCCGGCGGGTCATGGCCGCCGCGTCCATCGACAGCTTGGAGTGCACGCTGGCCACCACCACGTCGAGACGCTCGAGCAGCTCCGGCTCCTGGTCCAGGCCGCCGTCCTCGAGGATGTCGACCTCGATGCCGGTCAGAATGCGCATCGGGGCGAACTCGTCACGCAGCCGGTCGATCACGTCGAGCTGCTTGCGCAACCGTTCCGGGGACAGGCCGTTGGCGATCGTCAGCCGCGGCGAGTGATCGGTCAGCGCGCAGTACTCGTGTCCCAGCCCCGCCGCGGTGGCCATCATCTCCTCGATCGGCGCCGAGCCGTCCGACCAGTTGGAATGCAGGTGCAGATCGCCGCGCAGCGCGGTCCGGAGCTCCCCACCGCCGAGATCGGCCGCCGCGGAGCGCAATTCGACCAGCGCGTCGGGCTCGCGGCCGGACCACGCCTGGGCGATCACCTTGGCCGTCTTGGGGCCGATGCCCGGCAGCGACTGCCAGCTGTTGGCCTGGCCGTGGCGTTCGCGGGCCGCGTCGTCCAGTCCCTCGATGACGTCGGCGGCGTTGCGGTAGGCCATCACGCGCCGGGACTCCTCGCGGGCCCTGTCCTTGTAATAGGCGATCTGACGCAGCGCGACTACCGGATCCATGCCTCCAGTCTGCCCGCGCGGTCACCGCCAAACCCTGCCCGGGCCGCTCACAGCAGCTGCCCGACGACGAATCCGGCGAGGAGCACGGCGAATCCGCCGACCTCGCCGGCGATGAGCAGGGCCATCGCCAGCGCGGTCCCACGATCGGCGTTGTCGAACTGGTTGACGGTGTCGCGCCGGGCACCGTGGCCGATGTAGGTCAGGATCGCCGCGACGAAGAAGAAGACGACGGTGCCCGCCGCGGCCAGGTTGACCCATGGCGGCCAGGCGCTGAGCTCGACGAAGACGGCGATCAGCAGCGTGGCGAACGCGTAGAGCAACGCCGCCCGGTGCGCGATGTCGACGTAAGGATGCGCGCGGCGGTCGTCGGAGGCCATGATCTGCCGGTACTTCCACACGCCGAGAACGAGGGCGAGCAAAAAGATCAGGCCCGCCGCCAGCAGGGTGAGCCTGGTGTCGATTCCCAGCGCGTGATTCATCGCCCGGCCGAGTTTAGTTGCCGTTGCGAAAGTTCGGCTACCGTCGGGCTCATGCGATTCGCGTTCAAGACTTCCCCGCAGAACACCACCTGGGCGCAGATGCTGGCCGTCTGGCGGGCCGCCGACGACATCGACGTCTACGAGTCAGGCTGGACGTTCGACCACTTCTACCCGATCTTCTCCGACAGCGACGGCCCCTGCCTGGAGGGCTGGACCACCCTCACGGCGCTGGCGCAGGCCACCACTCGGCTCCGGCTGGGCACCCTGGTGACCGGCGTCCACTACCGCCACCCCGCCGTGCTGGCCAACATGGCCGCCGCGCTCGACATCATCTCCGACGGCCGGCTCGAACTCGGGATCGGCGCGGGCTGGAACGAACAGGAGTCGGACGCCTACGGCATCGAGCTGGGCACCATCCGGGAGCGCTTCGACCGGTTCGAGGAGGCCTGCGAGGTGCTGACCAGCCTGCTCAGCAAGGAGACCACCGACTTCGACGGCACGTTCTACCAGCTCAAGGGCGCCCGCAACGAGCCCAAGGGACCGCAGCGTCCCCATCCGCCGATCTGCATCGGCGGCAGCGGGGAAAAACGCACGCTGCGGATCACCGCGCGCTATGCCCAGCACTGGAACTTCGCCGGCGGGCCGCCGGAGTTGTTCGCCCGCAAGCGCGAGGTGCTGGCCGGCCATTGTGCGGACATCGGCCGCGATCCCCAGGAGATCACGTTGTCGGCGCACCTGCGCCTGGACACCGACCGCAACTACGGCAAGGTCATCGAGGACGCGGCCGCCCTAGGCGCCGAGGGCCTGGACCTGGGGATCGTCTACATCTCCCCGCCGCATGACCCCGCCGTGCTGGAACCGTTGGCCGAGGCGATCCGGAATTCGGGGCTGCTGTCCTGATCGGATGTCGATTCGGCGGCGCGAGCAAACCCGTCGCGCACCCGTCGGTTGCGCGATCGGCGGGTGTCACGCCCCGAACAGCACGATCTCTTCGGCGGTAACCAGGCGCTCGTTCTTGGCGGGAAATTCGCGGCTCTTCACCGGGTGACGGAACCATGACCAGGCGATTCGCCCCATCCGTGACCGCGGTAGCGGGTTGACTTGCACAGTGATCACTCCTGCGATCGGTTTGTTCAACCGGACTCCACCGTGGCCCGTGGTGTGATGAAGCCCACTGGGAATCATTAGACACCCCCCGTCCGGCAACATTTGCCAGACTCGCCGATTTTTGTTACGCGTGTTTCTAATGTGACTGCTGTGACTACACGAGCGGGGCGGTGGTCGGCTTGACCGGCGCGGGCAGCGCAGTCGACCCCATCAGATACCGGTCCACGCCCGCCGCCGCGGCCCTGCCTTCGGCTATCGCCCAGACGATCAGCGACTGGCCGCGGCCCATGTCCCCGGCGACGAAGACGCCGGGAACCGACGAGTCGAAATCGGCGCCGCGGGCGACATTGCCCCGGTCGGTGAGCTTGACCCCCAGGTCGGTGAGCAGGCCCGGCCGCTCCGGGCCGACGAACCCCATCGCCAGCAACACCAGGTCGGCCTCGAGCTCGAATTCGGAGCCCTCGACCTTGACGAACTTGCCGTCCTGCATGGTGACCTCGTGCGCCTTGAGCGCGGTCACGTGGCCGTCCTTGCCGACGAACTCCTCGGTGTTCACCGAGAACACCCGCTCGCCGCCCTCTTCGTGCGCCGAGGACACCCGGTACATCAGCGGGTAGGTCGGCCACGGGGTGGACTGCGCGCGCGCGTCCGGCGGGCGCGGCATGATCTCGAACTGGTGCACCACGGTCGCGCCCTGCCGGTGGGCGGTCCCCAGGCAGTCGGCCCCGGTGTCGCCACCGCCGATGATGATGACCTTCTTGCCCTTGGCGGTGATCGGCGGCTCCCCGTCCGGGCCGAGCACGTCGTCACCCTCCTGCACCCGGTTGCCCCAGGGCAGGTACTCCATCGCCTGGTGGATGCCGTCCAGCTCACGGCCGGGGATCGGCAGGTCGCGCCACGCGGTGGCGCCGCCGGCCAGCACCACCGCGTCGAAGTCGGCGCGCAGCGCCTCGGCGGTGATGTCGACCCCGACGTTGACGCCGGCCCGGAATTCGGTTCCCTCGGTGCGCATCTGGTCCAGCCGCCGGTCCAGGACACGCTTTTCCATCTTGAATTCCGGGATGCCGTAGCGCAGCAGGCCGCCGATGCGGTCGGAGCGCTCGAAGACCGTGACGGCGTGACCGGCGCGGGTGAGCTGCTGCGCGGCGGCCAGGCCCGCCGGGCCCGACCCCACCACCGCAACCGTCTTCCCGGTGCGCGTGTCCGGGGGCAGGGGGACCACGAAGCCTTCCTCGAAGGCCTTGTCGATGATCTCCAGCTCGATCTGCTTGATCGTCACCGGGTCCTGGTTGATGCCCAGCACGCAGGCCGGCTCGCACGGGGCCGGGCACAGCCGGCCGGTGAAGTCCGGGAAGTTGTTGGTGGCGTGCAGTCGTTCGATCGCGTCGCGCCAGCGATCCCGGCGCACCAGGTCGTTCCACTCCGGGATCAGGTTGCCCAGCGGGCAGCCGTTGTGGCAGAACGGGATACCGCAGTCCATGCAACGCGTCGCCTGCTCGCGCAGGGTCTCGTTGTCGAACTCCTCGTAGACCTCGTGCCAGTCGCGCAACCGCAGTGGGACAGGCCGGCGCTTCGGCAGTTCCCGATGCGTGTACTTCAGGAAGCCGTACGGATCAGCCATGCGAGGCCGCCATGATCGCCTTGTCCACGTCCAGGCCGTCGCGCTCCGCCTCGGCGATGGCCTGCAGCACCCGCTTGTAGTCGCGCGGCATCACCTTGACGAAGTGCCGTCGCTGTCCGGACCAGTCGGCCAGGATCCGCTGTCCCACAGCGGAATCGGTGGCGTCTACGTGCGCCTGAATCATTCCGTGCAACCACTCCACGTCGTCGTCGTCGAGGCTCTCGAGCTCGACCATCTCGCTGTTCAAGTTCTGCGGCACCTCGCCGTGCGGGTCGTAGAGGTAGGCGACCCCGCCGGACATGCCGGCGGCGAAGTTGCGGCCGATGTGGCCCAGGATGACGACCTTGCCGCCGGTCATGTATTCGCAACCGTGGTCGCCGACGCCCTCCACCACGGCATGCGCGCCGGAGTTGCGGACGGCGAACCGCTCGCCGACCACGCCGCGCAGGTAGGTCTCCCCGCTGGTGGCGCCGAACAGGATCACGTTGCCGCCGATGATGTTGTCCTCGGCGACGTAGTCCTGCGGCGCGTTGTCCGGCGGCCGCACCACGATCCGGCCCCCGGACAGGCCCTTGCCGACGTAGTCGTTGGCGTCGCCGTAGACGCGCAGCGTGATCCCCCTGGGCACGAACGCGCCGAAGCTGTTGCCCGCCGAACCGTCGAACGTGATGTCGATGGTGCCGTCGGGCAGGCCTTGGCCGCCATAGGCTTTCGTCAGCTCGTGGCCGAGCATCGTGCCCACCGTGCGGTTGACGTTGCTGATCGTGGTGGAGAACCGCACCGGCTTGCCGGAATCGAGCGCCTCGCGGCTCATCACGATCAGCTGCTGATCGAGCGCCTTGTCCAGGCCGTGGTCCTGGCTGGAGCTGCAGTACAGGTCCTGGTTCATGAACGCCGACTCCGGCTCGTGCAACACCGGCGCCAGGTCCAGCCGGTGCGCCTTCCAGTGCGCCCGGGCCAGCGTGGTGTCCAGCACGCCGACCTGCCCGACGACCTCGTTGAACGTGCGGAAACCCAACTCCGCCATGTATTCCCGAACCTCTTCGGCGATGAACATGAAGAAGTTCTCCACGAACTCGGGCTTGCCGGTGAAACGCTCGCGCAGCAGCGGATTCTGGGTCGCCACCCCGACCGGGCAGGTGTCCAGGTGACACACCCGCATCATGATGCAGCCCGACACCACCAGCGGCGCGGTGGCGAAGCCGAATTCCTCGGCGCCCAGCAGCGCGGCGATCATCACGTCACGTCCGGTCTTCAGCTGGCCGTCCACCTGGACGACGATCCGGTCGCGTAACCCGTTGAGCAGCAACGTCTGCTGCGTCTCGGCCAGGCCCAGCTCCCACGGCGCCCCGGCGTGCTTCATCGAGGTCAGCGGGGTCGCGCCGGTGCCGCCGTCGTGCCCGGAGATCAGCACCACGTCGGCGTGCGCCTTGGACACGCCCGCGGCCACCGTGCCCACACCGTTCTCGGAGACCAGCTTCACGTGCACCCGCGCCGACGGGTTGGCGTTCTTCAGGTCGTGGATGAGCTGCGCCAGGTCCTCGATCGAGTAGATGTCGTGGTGCGGCGGCGGCGAGATGAGGCCCACGCCGGGCGTGGAGTGCCGGACCTCGGCCACCCACGGGTACACCTTGTGACCCGGAAGCTGGCCGCCCTCACCGGGTTTGGCGCCCTGGGCCATCTTGATCTGGATGTCGGTGCAGTTGGTCAGGTAGTGCGAGGTGACGCCGAAGCGCGCCGAGGCGACCTGCTTGATCGCGCTGCGGCGCCAGTCCCCGTTGGCGTCGGGGTCGAACCGGCTGACGTGTTCGCCGCCCTCACCGCTGTTGGACCGGCCACCGAGCCGGTTCATCGCGATGGCGAGCGTCTCGTGGGCCTCGGCCGAAATGGAGCCGTAGCTCATCGCGCCCGTGGCGAAGCGCTTGACGATCTCGCTGGCCGGCTCGACCTCGTCCAGCGGCACCGGGGGGCGCAGGTCGTCGCGGAACTTCAACAGCCCGCGCAAAGACGCCATCCGCTCGCTCTGGTCGTCGACCAGGCGGGTGTACTCCTTGAACAGCTTGTACTGGCCGGTGCGCGTCGAGTGCTGCAGCCGGAACACGGTCTCCGGGTTGAACAGGTGGTATTCGCCCTCGCGGCGCCACTGGTACTCCCCGCCCACCTCGAGCTCGCGGTGCGCGCGCTCGTCGGGCCGGTCCAGGTAGGCCAGCCGGTGGCGCGCGGCCACGTCGGCGGCGATGTCTTCCAGGGTGATTCCCCCGGTCGCGCACGACAGGCCGGTGAAGTACTCGTCGAGCACGTCCTCGGAGATGCCCACCGCCTGGAACAGCTGCGCGCCGGTGTAGGAGGCCAGCGTCGAGATGCCCATCTTGGACATCACTTTCAGCACGCCCTTGCCGGCGGCCTTGATGTAGTTGGTCAGCGCGGTGTCGCGGTCGATCCCGTCGATGACGGCGCGGTCGAGCATGTCCTCGATCGACTCGAACGCGAGGTAGGGGTTGATCGCCGCCGCCCCGCAGCCGACCAGCAGCGCCATGTGGTGCACCTCGCGGGCATCTCCCGTTTCGACCACCAGGCCCGCGTGGGTGCGCGTGCGCTCGCGCACCAGGTGATGATGCACCGCCGCGACCGCGAGCAGCGACGGGATCGGGGCCCGCACCTCGTCGGACTCGCGGTCGGACAGGATGAGGACCCGTGCGCCGTCGGCGATCGCGGCCGACGCCTGCGCCCGCACCTCGTCCAGCGCGGCCGCCAGGCCGGCGCCACCCTCGGCCACCGGGTACAGGCAGCGAATCACCTTGGAGCGCATGCCATGCGGGCGCCCGTTCACCTCGTCGTCGGGGTTGAGGTTGACCAGCTTGGCCAGCTCGTGGTTGCGCAGGATCGGCTGCGGCAGCGTGATCTGGTGGCAGGACCGTTCGTCCGGCGTGAGCAGGTCGCGCTCCCCGCCGGTGGTGACCCTGCAGGCTGGTCACCACCTCCTCGCGGATGGCGTCCAGCGGCGGGTTGGTCACCTGGGCGAACATCTGCTGGAAGTAGTCGTAGAGCATCCGGGGGCGCTGCGACAGCACCGCGACGGGGGTGTCGGTGCCCATCGAGCCGATCGGCTCGGCGCCGGCGCGCACCATCGGCGCCACCAGCAGGCTCAGCTCCTCGTAGGTGTAGCCGAACACCAACTGCCGCTTGATGACTCGTTCGTGCGGCATCCGCACGTAGTCGCCCTGCGGCAGGTCCTCGAGGGGAACCAGCATCTTGTCGAGCCACTCCCGGTAGGGGTGCTCGGCGGCCAGCTCGGCCTTGATCTCCTCGTCGGCGACGATGCGGCCCTGCGCGGTGTCCACCAGGAACATCCGGCCCGGCTGCAGCCGCATCCGGCGCACCACCTTGGCCGGGTCCAGGTCGAGCACGCCGGCCTCCGACGCCATCACCACCAGCCCGTCCGTCGGTGACCCAGATTCGGGAGGGCCGCAAGCCATTCCGGTCGAGCACCGCGCCCACGACGGTGCCGTCGGTGAACGTCATCGACGCCGGGCCGTCCCACGGCTCCATCAGCGAGGCGTGGTAGGCGTAGAACGCCCGCCGCGCCGGGTCCATGGAGTCGTGCCGTTCCCAGGCCTCGGGGATCATCATCAACACCGAGTGGGCCAGGCTGCGCCCGCCCAGGTGCAGCAGCTCGAGCACCTCGTCGAAGCGCGCGGTGTCCGAGGCGCCGGGGGTGCAGATCGGGAACAGCTTCTCGACGTCGGCCTCCGAGCCGAACACGTCGGTCTTGATCAGCGCCTCGCGGGCGCGCATCCAGTTCTCGTTGCCGGTGACGGTGTTGATCTCCCCGTTGTGGGCGATGCGGCGGAAGGGATGCGCCAGCGGCCAGGACGGGAAGGTGTTGGTGGAGAACCGGGAGTGCACGATGCCCAGCGCGCTGGTCAGCCGGTCGTCTTGCAGGTCAAGGTAGAACGCCTTGAGCTGCGGCGTGGTCAGCATCCCCTTGTACACGAATGTCTGACCGGAAAGGCTTGGGAAATAGACGGTTTCGCGGCCGGGCCCGTCCTGGCCCGGGCCCTTGGTGCCCAGTTCGTGCTCGGCGCGCTTGCGCACCACGTAGCAGCGACGCTCCAGCGTCATCCCCGAGGCACCCGCGATGAACACCTGCCGGAAGGTGGGCATGGCGTCGCGCGAGAGGGCACCCAGCGACGAGTCGTCGGTGGGCACGTTGCGCCAGCCGAGCACGTTCAGCCCCTCGGACTCCGCGATCTTCTCCACCGCGGCGCAGGCCGCCGCGGCGTCCTTGGACGACTGCGGCAGGAACGCGATGCCGGTGGCGTATTCGCCGGGCGCGGGGAGCTCGAAGTCCACGACGTCGCGCAGGAACGCGTCGGGGACCTGAATCAGGATGCCCGCACCGTCGCCGCTGCGCGGCTCGGCGCCCTGGGCGCCGCGGTGCTCGAGGTTGAGCAGCGCGGTGATGGCCTTGTCCACGATGTCGCGGCTGCGGCGGCCGTGCATGTCGACGACCATGGCTACCCCGCACGAATCGTGCTCGAACGCGGGGTTGTATAACCCGACGCGCTTGGGCGTCATATGCACCTGACCCTTCAACTGAACGTGCTGCGCGGCTCTCGCGGCTCCTACGGGGCCGCACCCGGAGGTTGCGGGCTCAACCCCTTCGGACTTGCCGATAGGCTGTCCCCCAGGCGGAGATGATCCTGTTAGGGATGCGTCCGTGCAGCGCTGAACGGTGGCCTGGAACCGGTTCCGGCAAGTCGTAAAACGATATGACAAAACCCGCCTGACATGCCAACTTCGCTCAAGTCTAACCCGTGGACCGGCGGCAGCGTAAATTCGGCGAAACGGCCGATCGACAGCATCGCTACGTGCTGTTACGCCTTCGCGCCCTGCGCGGCCCGGCTCCGCATTTCCCGGGTCACAGGCCCCACCGGCGGTCACGCGGGGTTTGCTGGTGGCGCCTCGGGAGTCGGCCCTCGTGGTGATCGCCCGCGGCCACGCGCATCCGGGCGGCGGCCCGTTCGCGCGGTCGGAGTTTGCACGCCGGCGACGGGCGGCCCCGGTGACGGCACGTGATCGATACTGGACGCACACCGGCAACCGAGGAGCCCATGAACGAGCGCGACGAATTCCTGCGGGACCGTCTGCAGCCCCATCGGCCCGCCGGGCCGGGCGCGCGCCCGCCCGGTCCCCCGCCGGTGAACCGGCAACGCCCGCCCCCTGGTTTCGCGCCGGCCCCGCCACGCCCCGCCCCGCCGCGCCCGCAGGCTCCCCCCGCCCCCCCGCCGCGCCCGCCGGCGGCTCCCCCGGCCCCGCCGCGCCCGCAGGCCGCCCCGCCGCCGCAACCGTCGGCCGAACCGCCCGCGCGCGGTTGGCGACGCATGGTGCGGCTGGTCACCTTCGGCCTGGTCACGCCCGGTCCGTCGGCCGCCCAACGCCAGGAGGCGGAATTCGAGGCGGCGATCCGGACCCCGCTGCGCGGCAAGTACAAGGTCGGCGTCCTCGGCAAGGGCGGCGTGGGAAAGACGTCGGTGGCCGCCAGCGTCGGGTCGCTGCTGGCCGAATACCGGCAGGACCGCATCGTCGCGATCGACGCAGATACCGCGTTCGGCCGGCTGAGCGGCCGCATCGACCCGCGGCCCAGCGGTTCGTTCTGGGAGCTGACCGCCGACACCAACCTGCGGTCCTTCGAGGACGTGGTCGCCCGGCTGGGCCGCAACGCGGTCGGGCTGCACGTCCTGCCCGGCGAACCGGCGTCCGGCCCGCGCCGGGTGCTCGATCCGGCGATCTACCGGGAGGCCGCGCTGCGCCTGGACCGCCATTTCGGCATCTCGGTCATCGACTGCGGCTCGACGATGGATGCGCCGGTCACCCAGGAGGTGCTGCGCGATCTGGATGCCCTGATCGTGGTGTCCTCGCCGTGGGCCGACGGGGCGTCGGCCGCCGCCCGGACCCTTGAGTGGCTGTCCGATAGGGGCCTGACGAGCCTGTTGGCCAACAGCATCGTGGTGCTCAACGACTCCGACGGCCACGCCGACAAACGCACCCGGGCGTCGCTGGCCCGCGAATTCGTCGAGCACGGCCGGCCGGTCGTCGAGGTTCCCTTCGACCCGCACCTGCGGCCCGGCGGCGTCATCGACGTGCGCCGCGAGATGGACGCGGCGACGCGACGCAAGTTCCTTCAGGTCACCGCGGCGATCGCGGGGTATTTCGCGGCGCGCCCCGAGCGTGGGCGCGACCGCGCGCCGGCCGACGACGGCGGCTAGGCCGGCCCCGCGGCCCCGGCCCGCGCCCACGGGTCGGCGACGGCCTCGATCTTGTGGATCAGACCGCCGCGGACGGTGAGCACGACGACGGCGAACAGGCGCCGCTCGGCGTAGGCGAGCACCACCGGCTGCCCGCCGGGTCCGCTGACCAGCGTGGCCCCCGGCCCCAGGTAGCGCAGCAGGTTGGTGGCCACCGCATCCGGGCCGTGGTTGACCTGCGGCGGCGGCGCCGGGTCGGCGAGGATGGTGCCCGCGCCCCAGACCGCGGGGTCCAACACGGCGGTCAGCGCGGCGATGTCGCCGTTGGCGCACGCGGTGATGAATCTCTCCGTGACGAGCTGGTGCTCGGCCGCGTCGACTGCGTGCAGCTTGGGTTGGGCCGCAACGAATTTCGACCGGGCGCGGCGCGCCAGCTGGCGGCAGGTGCCGGCCGGGCGGCCCACGGTCTGCGCGATCGCCTCGAAGGGGAGACCGAACACGTCGTGCAGCACGAAGGCCACCCGCTCGGCGGGGCTGAGCCTGCGCAGCACTTCCAGCAGCGCCGCGCGGACCTCGTCGTCGAGGGTGACGCGGTCGGCCGGGTCCAGCCGCGGCGGGGGCTGGCGATCCGGAGCCTGCTCGACGTCGCCGGGCCGTTCGTAGCGGGCACGGGCCGACCGGATCTGGTCCAGGCACAGGCGGCTCACCACCACCGTCAACCAGCCGCGGACGTCGTCGATCTCGCCGACATCGGCGCACGAGAGCCGCAAAAACGCCTCCTGGGCGGCGTCTTCGGCATCACCGACGTCGCCCAGCAGCTGATAGGCGACGTTGACCAGGTACGGCCGGTGTCGGCGCCAGGCCTGGTCGACCTGGTCGCCGGGGGTGGTGTGTTCCATGAGCCTTAGACGATTCGGGGCCGAGAAAAGTTACGCGCGCGGCGGTGTAACTTTCCCACCTTGTGCCCCGTCCTTGGTTCAAAGCAACCGATCTTCAGGGAAGGACACGCATCATGACGATCGTCGTGACCGGGGCGACGGGCAATGTCGGGCGCCCATTGGTCGCCGAACTCCTCGCCAAGGGCGCCCGGGTCCGGGCGATCACCCGCACACCGGGCAGGGCCGGGTTTCCCCCCGGCGTCGAGGTGGTCGACTCCCTGGCACGCGCGCTGGACGGGGCCCCTGACGTCGAGGCGGTATTCCTCAATTCCCGCGCGCTGGGTCCCGACCTTGACGCGGTGGTGCGCCGGTGCGGTCCCGCCGGCGTCGCCAAACTGGTTGCGCTGTCGGCGATCAACGCCGACGACGACTTCTCCCGGCAGCCGTCACGGTTTCGCGGCGACCGCAACAGAGAGGCCGAGCGGCTCGCCGTCGGCTCGGGACTGGCGTGGGTGAGCCTGCGGCCCAGCGTCTTTGCGACAAATTTCGCGGGCATGTGGTCGGCGCAGTTGCGCGGCGGCGACGTGGTGGCCGGTCCCTACGCGGCGGCCTCGTCCGCGCCGATCGTCGAGGGCGACATCGCGGCGGTCGCGGCCCGCGCGCTGCTCACCGACGAGCTTGTGGGGCAACGGGTTCGGATGACCGGGCCGCAGGCGTTCACCAACGCGGAACTGGTGGGCGTGATCGGCGCCGTGCTGGGTCGGCGCCTGCGCTACCAGGAGATCCCGGCCGAGGCGGTGCGGCAACGGTTCATTGGCCTGGGGTTCGGCGCGGAGTTCGCCGACGCCTATATCGCCATGCAAGCCGAGACGCTCGGCAAGCCCGCGCTCGTCACGCACGACGTGGAGAAGGTGCTGGGCCGGCCCGCGACACCGTTCGCGGACTGGGTGTCCCGCCACCGCGACCTGTTCACCGCGGCGAAGGAGGCCTGACATGTCGCAGCCGCGCCCGCCGCGTTACCTGCGGCCGATGAACAAGGTGATGATGGCCGTCCAGCGACTGGGCCTCCCGACCGGCCCGGCCATGGTGTTGACGGTGCCCGGCCGCAAGTCGGGCCGCCCGCGCAGCACCCCCATGACGCCGTTCGAATTCCGGGGCGGCCTGTACGTGGTGGCCGGCTACCCGGGTGCCGACTGGGCGGCCAATGCCCGCGCGGCCGGCACCGGCACGCTGAGCCGGGGCCGACGGTCGCGGCCGGTGCGCATCGTCGAGCTGACCGCCGAGCAGGCGCGCCCGGTGCTGCGCGCCTTCCCCACCGAGGTGCCGGTCGGGGTGGCCTTCGCCAAGCGGTCGGGAATGGTGCGCGAGGGAACCGCCGACGAGTTCGAGGCGCTGGCGGGCCGCCTGGCGGTGTTCCGGTTCGATCCCGAAAGGTGAAGCCCGACCGGGCTCAATTCGGTGCGCACGTCAGCGGCGGCGGTGCGGGCCTCGGCTATCAGGATGCGCGGACGAGATCCTTTGTACCGCTACCAGTTTCGGTGTCGTTGAGCGACTCTAGTTGGTGCTCGGTGGTGGTTGGGGCTCGTACGGGTCGTACCACCACCAGTCGGCGCGTTCGCCGGTGGGCCCGGGATAGGGGGCGACGGCCGGTGGGGCCAGGGTGGGTGGTCGGGCCAGCGAGCCTGGGTTCAGGGGGTGTCCGTCGCTGTCGGTGACGGTCAAATCGTCGGCGGGTCCGGTCAGGGTGATGTGGCCTTGGTGGTGCAGCCGGTGGTGGTAGGGGCAGACCAGGACCAGGTTGGCCAACTCGGTGGGCCCACCGTCTTCCCAGTGCCGCAGGTGGTGGGCGTGCAGGCCGCGGGTGGCCCCGCAGCCCGGGACTGCGCAGCTGGGGTGGCGGTGCTCGAGGGCGCGGCGCAGCCGCCGGCTGATCTGGCGCGTCGTCCGCCCGGCGCCGATCAACTCGCCGTCACGGTGAAACCAGGCCTCCCAGGTGGCATCACAACTCACGTAGCGCCGTTCGGCGTCGCTGAGCAGCGGACCCCGATGCAGCGCGCCGGTGCGCCGCTCGACATCGAGGTGGACCACCACCGTGGTGTGCTGGCCGTGCGGGCGGCGGGCGGCCTCGGTGTCCCAGCCCGTCTCCACCAGCTGCAGGAAGGCCTCCAGGGTGCCCGGCAGCGGCGGGGCGCTCTCCGGCGTCTGCTCGCTGTCGGCGCGGTCGTGTTTCCACGCGGTGATCAGCGCATCGCGGTGGGCGGCCAGCGCGGCCTCGAACGTCGCGGCCTGCAGCGGCGCAAGCTTGATCCGCCAGCAGGTCAGCTCCTCACTGGACGAGGATTTGGTGATCGAGGACTGCCGATCCGGGCCCGCCTCGGGCTGCGGTCGGGGTTCGAGGTTGACCGCGGTGCGCAACTGGCTCACCGACGCCGAACGCGCCAACTCCGCATAATGCTCATCCGACCCCGCCCCGCCCCGGGCGGCGATCACCCCGACCTGATCCAGCGAGTAGCGGCCCTCCCGCATCCCCGCCGCACAGCGCGGGAACTCCTGTAGCCGGCCGGCCACCGTCGTGATCGTGTGCGCGTTCGCCGACGAGCAGCCCAGCTTCCAGGCCACCAACGCCGCCACCGAGCGGGCCCCCGTCATCCCACACAACCCGTCCCGGTCGATCTCGGCGGCGATCTCCACAATGCGCCCATCAATGGCGTTGCGCTGACCCGCCAACTCCGATAACTCCTCAAACAACACCGCCAAACGCTCCTGCGGAATAAGCGGCTCAGCAGGTGATTCGGCAAGACCCAACGACGCGGTCAAACACATACCCACATCATCACAGCAAGGTCCGACAACTTTAGGCCGCCCAACCCCGCGACGGTGGCCACCACGACGAAACAACAGACCCACCCGCTGCGACCACCGCGAAACATGGTTTGGCCACGCCGCGACGGCCGGTGTGGATCGTCGGGCTGACCGCCACCGCTAGCGCGAACGGACCGCGGACGGGAATCGCGCATTCAGTGCGTTGAGCATTCTTCGCGCCTCGGCAATGCGTTCCCGTACCACCACGAGCTGCTGCGGAGGATCGACGTAGCCGTCGGCTTCACAACGGCGGCGCCATGCCGATTCCGCATCGGCCACCTTTTTCTTCAGCGCCGCGATCTCACGACGCAGCATGCCGGTGAACAGCCGGGCCTGGGCGCGCTCGGGACGTCGGCTGAGGGGAATCACCCGGGCAGAAGCGCTGCCCGTCAAGGGTTTAACGCCCCGTCCGCGGCGGCCACCGGCCAGCCGGCGGCGACCAGTCGCCGCGTGACCCGCTCGGCGTCTTCGGCCGAGGGCATGTCGTCGGTCAGCTTGGTAATCGCCACCCGCACATCGGTTCCCTCGATCGGTACATGGCCGCTGGACATCAGCTCGGTAGCCACGGCGACGACCTCGTCGTCGGACAGGCGCCGGCGCAGCAGCGCCAGCAGGGGCACGTAGTCGGTGGCGGGTACGCCGTCGGGGTAGCCCGCCCGCAGGAAAGCCACGATTCGCATCAGCAAACCCGACAGCGGCATGGTCACCCCCTCACGTGAACATTCCTGAGCTCAACCCTGCTGTCCCGGGCCCGCCGCGGCAACTTCTCCGACCATCCGTAAAGATAGCGTTCATGAACAGTTCACCGATGTCGACGTGCTCGGTAGCACCACTCTAAGGTCAGGGCATGCGCACGGCGTTCCATGAACAACTCGACTCGCTGACCGAACTGCTCAGCAACATGTGCGGCCTCGCCGGCCTCGCGATGGACCGCGCGACGCAGGCGCTGTTGCAGGCGGACCTGGCGATGGCCGAGCGGGTCATCACCGAGCACGGCCAGCTGGTCGGAATGCAAACCCGCGCAGAGGAATCCGCCTTTGTGTTGCTGGCGTTGCAAGCACCCGTCGCGGGCGACCTGCGCCTGGTCGTCGGTTCGCTGCGGAACGTGGCCGACGCCGAACGGATGGGAGCCTTGGCGCTGCACGTCGCGAAGATCGCGCGCCGCCGTCACCCCAACCACGCCCTGCCCGACGGGGTCACGGGCCACTTCGCCGAGATGGGACGGATCGGCGTCGAACTCGGCGACAGCGCCCGCGACGTGGTGCTCTCGCGTGATCCGGAGCAAGCCGCCGAGATCAGCCGCGAGGACGACGCGATGGACCGGCTCCACCAACAACTGTTCGAAGTCCTGATGGATCAGCAGTGGCCGCATGGCGTCGCCGCGGCGGTCGATGTCACCCTGCTGGGCCGGTTCTACGAACGCTTCGCCGACCACGCCGTGGAGATCGGGCGTCGCGTCGTCTTCGAGGTGACGGGCGGGCTGGCCGGAACAGGCGCTTGAGACCGCCGGCTTCGCCCTCAGTGTGGCCGGGTGAGGTTACCCATTTCGGCCAGGATCGATTGGCGCAGTTCATCTTCCGGCAGATCCTGCAATCCGGTCGCCGAACGCAGGAACGGCTCGAACAACTGCCAGCCGAACATCAACGCCATCGCGTGAGCGGCGGCCAGCCGAGCGGTCGCGTCGTCGCGGTGTTGGCGGCCGACCTCCTCGACGAGCCTGGCGGCACCGGGAAAGCTGCTCTGCAGCTGACCGACCGGGTATCCGTCGAGCAGCGCACGGGCGATGACGCGCAAATGCCGGCCGCCCGCCGCCTGGATTTCGGCCGCGGGCGCGTTCGCCTCGATCAGCGCCGCCGACGTGGTGGCCAGGTGGTCGAGCACGGCGGCGACCAGCCGCTCCTTGGTGCCGAAATGCCGAAACACCAGGCCGTGGTTGACCCGCGCGTGCGCCGCGATGTCGCGGATCGACGCCGCCGTCGGCCCGCGGTCGGCGAACATCTCTCCGGCGCTTTCCAGGATCGCCGCGATCACCTCGTCGCGGCCCGTCGGCGCGACATGCTCTGCCGGCCCCGAGCGTTCCCGCGGTGTAGTCACGCGCCTACGCTACCGGAGCGCGCTACCAGACCCCTACCAGACAATGGCGGCCAGGTCGCGGTTGTCCGAACACACGCTGCGCATCGCGGCCTCGACGTCGGCGGCCGTGATGATCTGCAGGTCCTCCACCGTGACCGGGCGACCCGCGCGCTTCTGGGCAACCACCCGGGTGTCGCGGAACCCTTCGGCGCGCTCGATGACGTTGCGGGCGAACCGGCCGTTCTGCATCGCATCGATGCCGTGGCGACCGCTGGGGGTCGTGTAGTTGCGGATGGTGGTGGCGGCATCCAGAAACGTCTCGCGCGCGGCGTCGTCGAGCAGGCTGGCGCGCGGCTGCGCGTAGCGGCGCCCGATCTCGACGATCTCGGCCGGTGAATACGACTCGAAGCGCAGCTTGCGGTTGAACCGGCCGGCCAAACCCGGGTTGACGGTGAGGAATTCGTCGACCTGGTCCTCGTAGCCGGCCCCGATGAAACAGAAGTCGAACCGGTGGGCCTCCAGTGCCACCAGGAGTTGGTTGACCGCCTCCATGCCGATCATGTCCGGCGTGCCGTCGTGGTGGCGTTCGATCAGCGAGTAGAACTCATCCATGAAAATGAT
>CAVQEF010000004.1:0-664588 GCA_963711445.1 uncultured Actinomycetota bacterium | reverse complement strand
CCACGCTCACATTAAGCCTGTTGTTGTCTGCGTCCGCAGGCGCTGCCAGGGCGGTTGGAGCCAGCGCCGCGAGGAGCAACGGCAACGATCGCACCAATCGGATTGAGCGCATCGTCATAACTGTCTTCCCGTGGCGGATTAGATTGGGTTGAAATCGGAGATGAGCCAGCGGCCGGCCACCTTGTCCAACGTCACCTTGACGCTGGTAGCGGTCTGGGTCGGTGAATGGTGCCGACGACGGTCGTCTGGTTCACCATGACCAGCACCACGGCATGGTTTTTGGTCGTCGACACCGCGGCCGCGGCCGGAACTGTGGCTACTGCGGAAATGTGTTTCTGCTTCGCACCCGGGATCACCACATCGTTGGTCAGCGACGTGTAGGAATCACGGAAGGCGCCGGTCAACCGGTCACGCCCACTGACAAGCTCTTTGTCTACCGTGCCGGGCTGATAGGGCAGCAGCGCAATCGTGCTGTCTGTGGCCGCTTTGACCCACTCGGCACCGGCGGCCTCGGCCGCACGGTTTCCGCCCTCCCACCATTTAAGCCATGCAATCCCACACGCCAGCAGCAGGGCAATGGCCGGAAGGAGGCCGAAAACCACCGCCCTGGCCACAGTGGAGCGGACTCCGCACGGGCCGCCATCGGCCGAGGTCGCTGGCACGTCAACTGGTGGTGGCGCGGGCTTTTGAGACGACGGTTCTTCATCGACGGCGTCACTGCTTTTGGTCGTTGGCATATCTGTTCCTCGCGCCTGCCGCGATGACGTGATCACGGTACAAACTCGACGTTCGACACCTTCGGCTCGTTACCGACCTTCTGCACGTCGATCCGCATTCGCCACACATGCAATGGCTGGTCGCCACCGGTCCCCAGCGTCGTCTTCACTTCCACGGCGACCAAGACTCGGGCTTTGTCGCCCTCAACAGATTCAAGACCCGCCTCAGCGACAGTGCCCACGGTGGTGGACTGCACCCGTTTAACCATGTTGACGAACGGCTGCGATCGGGTCCGGAAGTCATCCGAGAACTGACCGGTCGCCGAATCCAGAATCCGCTTCACGTCGGCATCGACATTGGTGTAGCCGATCGTCGTTAGCTTGACCGCCGCCGCCTTACCAGCTTCGAGATACCGTGCGTGTTGCCGCTCGGCCCGCACTGTGCCGTAGGCCTGGAAACCGAACCAACCGCCGACTGCCGCGAGTGCGGCGATCACGACAGCGATGAACACTAAGCCAGACCGCAAACGAGACGTCGTGGCCCTGACGGCGGTCGCCTCATGGGTTTCAGTCTGATCGGCATCGACGGCATCGACGGCATCGACATCGAATGGGGCGAGGGCGTCGTGGACGGAACCGCGGTCAACAGCATTGTCGCTCGAGTCATTTACTTGCCGGGTGGAAGCCGACGCTTGGCTCATGACAACGCGGTAAAAAACAGACGGCGACGGATTAGAGCGGCGCCGAGCCAAGGTACGAAACCAACCGTGCCAACCCCGCGGCATCGAGGTCGTCGCCTCTTGGCTGCGGAGTTCTTCGCCGGCGGTGGTGGTAGCCGTGCCGTGTGTGGGACGCCTCAACTCTGCTTGTGCCCCTTTGCTTCTGCTCATGGTCTGGGCGATTCGGTCTTAGTGAGCGGCATTTACCTACTACCTGGCCCTCATTATTGGTGCAATGGCCGACACGCCGTCAACGTTGCGAAGTTCAGATGGTGCACACAGCAAGGTTTCCAGTCTCCGTGCGTGACTCCGTCGGAGTCTGACCGGCCTCTATCCACTATCTGAAATCCCCGGCGTTGCGAGCGGACCAGGGCCGGTGCTGGACTCACACAGCGCGTCGTTACACGGGGTGTGCGGCGTTGGGGACCGGTTGCTCAACGTTGAGGGGGCAAGTCGTTGAGGAGGCAAGTCTTTGGCCACGATTGACGCGTATGCAAAACCCATGCGGGCAGTTGGTGGGTTTTTTGCCACCACTATTGACACGTTAATGATGGTTCCACGCCCACCTTACGCGTGGCGCGAATGCATCTTCCAAATGTGGTTCGTCGCCCGCGTTTCCATTTTTCCAACGGTTATGTTGTCGATCCCGTTCACGGTCCTCTCGGTCTTCATCTTCAATATCCTGCTTGTCGAATTCGGTGCGGCCGATTATGCAGGCGCTGGCGCGGCCTTCGGTGCCGTCACCCAGATCGGGCCCCTCGTCACCGTGCTTGTCGTCGCAGGTGCCGCCGCCACGGCAATGTGCGCCGATCTCGGTGCACGCACGATCCGCGAGGAACTCGACGCGATGCGCGTGATGGGTATCAACCCGCTGCAGGCCCTTGTCGTACCGCGGGTGCTCGCGACCGTCGTCATTGCCCTGCTGCTGAACTCGGTTGTCTCGGTGGTGGGTGTGGTCGGTGGGTTCTTCTTCTCGGTCTTCGTCCAGCACGTCACCCCCGGGGCGTTCGTCGCCAGCATGACCGTGTTCACCGGGCTGCCCGAGGTCGTCATCTCGCTGGCGAAAGCGGCGCTCTTCGGCTTGGTGGCAGCGCTCATCGGCTGCTACAAGGGCATTTCCGTCGGCGGCGGCCCAGTTGGTGTAGGCACCGCGGTCAACGAGACGGTGATTTTCTCGTTCATGGCGCTGTTCCTCATCAACGTGATCGTCACCGCCGTGGGTGTGAAGGCGACGATGTGACCGCCAGCGTTCCAAGCACACGCATGCCACGAATGCGGAAGGCGGTGGTGGGGTTTGTCGATGGCTGGAATCGCATTGGCGAACAAACTCAGTTTTACGGTAGGACCATTGTCTCCATCGGGGCAGCCGTCACGCATTACCGCACCGAGATCGCCAGCCAAATTGCCATGATGAGTCTGGGCGCCGGGGCGCTGGCCGTCGTGGGTGGCACGATCGTGATTGTCGCCTTCCTGACGCTCTCGGCCGGTGCGCTCATCGCCGTGCAGGGCTACAACACGCTGGCCGGGGTTGGTGTTGAGGCGTTGACCGGTTTCACCTCGGCGTACCTCAACGTGCGCATCATCGGACCGCTGGTGACCGGCATCGGATTGGCCGCCACGATCGGGGCAGGTGCGACCGCCCAACTCGGTGCGATGCGGATCGCCGAGGAGATCGATGCGCTGGAGGTCATGGGGGTCCGCTCTATCGCCTATCTGGCCTCAACACGCGTACTGGCCGGGATGGTCGTGGTCGTGCCGCTCTACTGCATCGCGGTACTGATGTCTTTCATCGCCGCTCGCGTGGGAACGACCTTCATCTACGGACAGTCCACGGGTGTCTACGATCATTACTTCACGACCTTTCTCAACCCCGTCGATCTGTTGTGGTCCTTCCTGCAAGCCATTTCGATGGCCGTAACAGTGATGGTGATTCACACTTACTACGGATTCACCGCATCAGGAGGACCCGCCGGCGTCGGCGAAGCGGTAGGACGTGCCGTGCGTGCCTCGCTGATCGTCGTCGTGCTCGTGACCCTGGTAATCTCGCTGTCCGTTTACGGGCAGTCCGGCAACTTTCACCTGTCCGCGTAGCCGAGCATGCGCCACAACAACAGACGACCGAACGATCCCGCGTGGTGGATGCACCCCGCCTGGTGGACGGGCGTACTCGTTGTCACGCTCGTTGGCATAGGCCTGATGACCGCAGCGCTGTTTAGTGGCGCGTATCGCTCGCACGTCGATGTGACCCTCAGATCGGATCGCACCGGGCTGATCATGGAACCCGGGGGAAAGGTCCGGATGCGCGGGCTGCAGGTCGGTCGCGTCGCACGGGTCAACTCGAGTCCCGTCTCGCTAACACTGCAAATTGACCCCGACATGGTCCGATACATCCCCGCCAACATCGGCGCGGAGATCAAGGCGACGACTGCCTTCGGCGCTAAGTACGTGGATCTGATCTATCCCACGGATCCATCTCCACAGCGGATCTCTGCTGGGCAGGTCCTGGAGTCGAAAAATGTCACAAGCGAGGTCAACACAGTCTTCGAAAACATCGTGGACTTGCTCGACAAAGTCGAACCGACCAAGCTCAACGGCATCCTGACCGCACTTGCCGAAGGCCTGCGCGGGCAGGGTAACGCAGTCGGTGAAGCCACCAGCGACGCGAACAACGTCTTGTTGGCGCTCAATTCCCGCAGTGAGACGTTGCGCTCCAACTGGCAAGCATTCAAGGACTTCAACGACGCGTATGGCACGGCGGCGCAGAACATTTTGGCAATCCTCAACGCGGCCACTGCCACTGCGACGACGATCACCGACCAGTCCAGGTCATTAGATGCGTTGCTGCTCAATGCTATTGGGCTCGCAAACAGCGGCATCGCGCTCCTTGGGCCCAGCAAAGATAACCTAACCCACACTCTGAACGCCCTGGAACCGACCACCTCACTGCTCTTGAAGTACAACCCGTCACTTACCTGCCTTCTGGTGGGATCGAAATGGTTCATCGACAACGGCGGCAAAGACGCAGAAGGTGGTAACGGGTTCTCAATCATCCTGGACGCGGGATTGGCTTGGGGCCAGGACAATTACCACTATCCTGACAATCTGCCGATCGTCGGCGCCAAGGGCGGGCCGGGCGGAAAGCCCGGCTGCGGTTCGTTGCCTGACCCGACCAAAGAGTTCCCGCAGCGAATGCTGGTCACCAACACGGGATGGGGTACTGGCAACGATATTCGTGTTAATCCTGGAATCGGTTTCCCCGGTTGGGCCAATTACTTCCCCGTGACACGAGCAACACCCGAAGCTCCGAGTGTGCGAAACCTATTCGGAGGCCCCGCGCCTGGACCGGTTCCTCCCTATCCCGGCGCACCGCCCTACGGTGCCCAGCAGTATGGGCCGGACGGCACGCCGCTGTATCCCGGTCTGCCGCCGGCGCCGGCGCCCGGGGCGCCTCGGGATCCGGGACCGACCCCGGGATCGGAGCCGTTCGTTCCCGCGGCGCCCGCAAGAGTGATCCCGACTCCGCTTCCACCCGGGCCGCCCGCCGCCCCTGCGGAGCCTGTGCCGCCATCACCGTGAGCAGCTCGAGGCGCCGCGCGCACCGACTGAGATGCTAGGAGAGACTTCGAATGAGAGATCGCCTGACAGCCACCCTCTGGCGGTTGGCCATCTTCATGGCTGTGTGTCTGATGGGGCTGTTTGTGCTCCTTGCGGTGTTCGCGCAGCTCCGTTTCGAACCGCAGAGCAGCTTCACTGCTCTGTTCGCCAACGTCGGGGGCCTCAAGGGCGGTGACTTCGTGCGAATCGCCGGAGTTGAAGTCGGCAAGGTAAAGAAGATCAAGATCCAACCCGACGCGACAGCGCGGGTCGACTTCAAGATCGAGAACTCGGTCACGCTCACGCGTAGCAGCCGGGCGATCATCCGTTACGATAATTTGTACGGCGACCGTTACCTGCAGCTGGAACAGGGAAATGATGATGGCGGGGGCCAGAAACTCAACCCCGGCGCCGTGATTCCGTTGTCGCGCACTGCGCCAGCGCTCGATCTAGACACGCTTATCGGTGGTTTCCGCCCGCTGTTCCAGGCGTTGGACCCCGACCAGGTTAACGCGCTGTCGTCACAACTGATCCAGGCTTTCCAGGGAGAAGGTGACACCATCGGGTCGCTTCTGTCGCAGACCGCCGCATTGACGAACACGTTGGCCGACCGTGACGAGTTGTTCGGGCAGGTCATCAACAACCTCAATACCGTGCTGGGATCTTTCGATGAGAACAACAAACAGTTCGGCGAAGCGATCGACAAAATCGCCTCTCTGACAAAGACATTGGCCGGTCGTAGGCAGGACATCACCAACTCGGTTGCGTACGCCAACGCCGCATCGGGATCTGTGGCGGGCCTACTCCAACGCTCAAGACCCGCGTTCAAGAAGATTGTCCACGAGACCGACCGAACCGCGACTGTCGTGCTCAATGATGGCGCCTACCTCGACGACCTGATCAGCACACTTCCGGATGCCTACAAAATGCTGGGCCGCCAGGGCCTTTACGGGGACTGGTTCGCCTTCTACATCTGCGAAGCGATCCTTAAGGTGAACGGTCACGGCGGTCAACCGGTCTACATCAAGCTGATCGGCCAGAAATCAGGCAGGTGTACGCCCAAGTCATGAAAGAGATGACCGAACGCAACCCGATCAAGATCGGTGTCGTTGGATCCCTGGTCACCGCCGCCGTGCTGGTGGGAGTCCTCAACTACGACAAGGTCCCTTTCATCAGCGGGGCGCGCGATTACTCCGCCTATTTCGCCGACGCCGCGGGCCTACGTCCCGACTCGCCGGTCGAGGTCGCCGGCCTGCGTGTCGGCCAAGTCTTCCAGCATCGAGCTCGATGGTGCTCAAGTCCTGGTCAAATTCCATATCGACGGCGACGTGCGGGTCGGTGATCGGTCCGAAGCGGCAATCAAGACGAAAACCGTTCTTGGCGCCAAATTCGTCGAAGTCACCCCACGCGGCGGCGGACAGCAGTCCGGCGCCATACCATTGGATCGGACCACGTCGCCCTACCAACTCGCCGATGCTCTCGGCGACCTGTCCACAACGGTCAACGGGCTCAACACAAACGAGCTGTCGGCGTCGCTGGCAACTTTGGCTCAGACGTTTTCAGAGACTCCGCCTGAGGTGCACGTTGCGGTGCAAGGGGTGTCCCGGTTCGCTGACACCATTGCACAACGCGATGAGCAGGTGCGAGCGTTGCTGTCGCACGCCAGCAAGGTAGCCAGGGTGCTATCCGAACGCAGCGACCAAATCGTCAACCTGATTGCGGACACCAACGCACTGTTGGCGGCCCTGCGCGCGCAGAGCAGTGCCCTGGACGAAATCGCAAGCAATATCTCGGCCGTCAGTCGACAGGTGCACGGATTCGTCGACGAAAACCGCCAGACCTTCAAGCCCGCATTGGACAAACTCAACGGTGTACTGGCGATTTTGGAGCATCGCAAAGCGTCATTGCAGGACGCGATCAAACGGCTTAACGCCTACTCGATGTCCCTGGGCGAATCGATTTCGTCGGGGCCCTTCTTCAAGGGATACGTTGCCAACATCCTGCCCGGCCAGTTTCTCCAGCCCTTCATCGATGCTGCCTTCTCCGACTTGGGCCTAGACCCCAATGTGCTTGCTCCATCCCAATTAGTGGATCCCCAAGTCGGCCAGCCCGGCACACCGCAGCTTCCGATGCCATACCCGCGCACGGGACAAGGCGGCGAACCGCGCACTACGCTGCCTGACGCCATAACCGGCAAGCCCGACGATCAGCGGTGTGGTCCAACAGGAGTGGCGTTGCCCGGCCCCGGTTGCTACCCGTACCGGGAGCCGGAGCCCGCGCCCCCGCCCGGCGGACCCCCGCCAGGGCCGCCGGCAGACGTCAAGCCGGCACCCACCTCGCCGCCGGTCTCCGTCGATGATCCGCTTCAGCAGCCGGCTAACCCGTCGCAGCCGAGCGGTCCGGGGCCGGCAGGAGGACATCAATGACGAAGCGCAAGTGGCAGATAGTGGCAGCTCTCGCGCTCGTGTTGGCGCTCATCGGCGGTACGCTGGCGGCGGTGCGAGCCTGGGACATCGCCCACCGCACGCGCATTACCGCCTACTTCGCGAACGCCACTGGTGTCTTCCCAGGAGACGATGTGCGTATCCTCGGTGTGCGGGTCGGTGCGATCGAAACGATCGAAGCTCAAGCCCAAGAAGTCAAGATGACTTTTTGGGTCGACGAGAAATACAAGGTTCCCGCCGAAGCCAAGGCAGTGATCTTGTCGCCCTCGCTGATCTCAGCGCGCGCAATCCAACTCGTGCCGGCATACACAAAAGGGCGGGTGATGGCCAATAATGCGGTGATCCCGCGGGACCGCACCGCCGTGCCCGTCGAGTGGGACGACCTGCGGAAGCAACTGCAAAAGCTTGTCCAGTCACTGCAACCGACCGAACGTGGTGGCGTCAGCGACCTGGGCGCGCTGGTGAACACCGCGGCCGACAACTTGCGGGGCGAAGGCACTAACATTCACGATACGATTGTCAAACTTTCCCAGGCGTTTTCGGCGCTCGGCGATCACAGCCGAGATGTGTTCAGCACTATTAGGGATTTGTCGACCGTGGTGTCGGCGTTGCAGGACAGCACGGATCTGATGCGCGCGCTCAATCGCAACTTGGCCGCGACCACGGCGCTGCTGGACAACCAACCCGACGAGGTCGGCGAGGCGATAGGCGACATCAACGACGTAGTGAGCGACGTGCAGAGTTTCGTTGACGAAAATCGCGAACCGCTTGGAGTCGCCAGTGATCGACTCTCCTCGATCAGCGTGGCCCTGAATCAAAGCCTCGATGACATAAAGCAAACTCTGCACATCGCCCCGACGCAGATCGCGAACTTCACCGACATCTATCCGGTCGCACAGGGCGGATTTCGCGGAGCGTTCTCCTTGAACAACTTCCAGAACCCGATCCAATTCCTTTGCGGCGCAATCGAAGCCGCCTCACGCATGGGTGCCGATCGGGCCGCCAAGCTTTGCGTGCAGTACCTTGCGCCGATCATCAAGAACCGTCAGTACAACTTTCTCCCATTCGGCGCGAACCCCATCGTCGGAGCCGCAGCGCGGCCCAACGAAATCACTTACAGCGAAGACTGGATGCGACCGGATTATGTCCCACCGGCACCTCCGCAGGCCGCACCCGCCGACCAACCGCCGCAAGGCAACCGGGCGCCGCCACCCCTAGCGGATAACCCGCCGCCGCCCGCCGAAACGCCCCCTGCGGCCAGTAACCTGCAAGATCTGATGGTTCCCACGGTAGTCGGATCATGACCACCACCGTGGTGCGCATCAGCGTGATAGTCACCACCGTCATCGTCGGTGTTTCCGGATGCGGATGGAAGGGTGCCAATTCCATTCCCCTGCCGGGCACCGAGGGGCACGGGCCGGGATCCTTTACCATCCGGGCGGAGATGCCGGACGTTGGCAATATTCAGCAGAACTCAAGAGTACGTGTCGGCGACGTCAACGTCGGAACCGTGACCAAAATCGAACGGCAAGGATGGCACGCGTTGCTGACGATGACGATCAATGGCGACGTCGATCTACCGGCAAACGCCACGGCGACCATCGGTCAAACGAGTTTGCTAGGTTCACTGCACATCGAGCTGGCGCCCCCGAAAAGCGTCGCCCCGCAGGGCAAACTGCACGCCGGGTCCCTCATTCCGCTATCAGCGGGTAAGGCTTACCCCACGACTGAGCAGACGCTGGCAACGGTGTCCATGCTTCTCAACGGCGGTGGGATCGGTCAGATCCAAGACATCACCAAGTCGTTGAGCACGGCGTTTGCCGGGCGTGAGAGCGATGTCAGGAGTCTGATCGAACAGCTCAACGTCTTCATCGGTAACGTCAAACACCAGACCCGAGACATCATCGCCGCGACCGACAGCCTCAATAGGCTGGTGGTCCAGATCGCCGAGCAGAAGCCCGTTGTCGATAAGGCGCTCAAGACGATCCCGCACGCGCTGTCGGTACTCAATGATCAACGCCGCAACCTCGCCGACGCGCTTGACCAGCTCGGTAAGTTCAGCGCTCTGACCGCGGATACGGTCAACCAGACCAAGGACAACCTTGTGAAAGAGCTCGATGCCATTGGGCCCGTGCTGGAGTCGGTGGCCAACGCCGGCCCGGCTGCGGTCAAATCACTGAGCTTCCTGTCGACCTTTCCGTTCGTCAAAGAGAATATCGGCAACTTCTTCCGCGGCGATTACGTCAATCTCACGGGCATCTTCGATCTGACCCTGAGCCGCCTGGACGCGGGTTTCTTCACCGGAACCCGCTGGGAAGGCAATCTGACCGAACTCGAAATGCAGTGGGGCCGCACGATCGGGCAGATGCCCAGCCCCTATACGGCCGGCAACCCGCTCACCGCCGCCTACATCGCCGATCAGGGCCGGTGATATGAGACTGACCAGGCGGCTAAAGATCCAATTGTTCGTATTCGCGATCGTCTCGACCATCGCGGGATTGGTGATGGCCTTCGGCTACATGGATTTACCCGCCCTGCTCTTCGGCATCGGCCGTTACACGATCACGATGCAGCTACCCAGTACGGGCGGACTGTACGCGTCGGGCCAGGTGACTTACCGAGGGGTTGAAGTGGGCCGGATCACCGACGTGCGGATGACCAACACCGGGATTGAGGCGGTGCTCTCACTGAACTCCGACACAAAAATTCCGGCCGATGTCGACGCGCAGGTGCACAGCCGATCGGCGATCGGGGAGCAATTCGTCGAACTCATTCCCCGCGGCGACGGAGGCAAGGCGACTCTGAAAAGCGGCGATATGATCCCGCTGGCCAGAACATCGGTTCCGCCGGACATCGGCACTTTATTGGACGACACGAACCGCAGCCTTGAAGCGATCCCACGTGAAAATCTCAAGACCGTCGTTGACGAGGGCGACGCGGCCCTTTCCGGGCTCGGGCCCGACCTGAGACGGCTGATCAAGGGGTCGACAACCTTGGCGATCGACGCCAATGCCAACCTCAAACCACTCACCGACCTGATCGACCACGCCAAGCCGGTCCTCGACACCCAAAGCGACACGTCGGACTCGATCCAGGGCTGGGCCGCCCACCTTGCCAACATCAGCTCACAGGTCAAGCAGAAGGATGCCGCGCTTCAAGGCATACTTCAAAACGGCCCCGGCGCCGCGGACCAAGGCAGACAACTCTTCGAGCGGCTGCAGCCAACACTGCCCATCCTGATGGCCAACCTTGTGAGTGTTGCCGACGTGGCTGTCACCTACCACCCGAGCATCGAACAACTGCTGGTCCTGCTGCCGCAGGCAGTCGGCATCCTGGACAGTGCCTTGGTTCCCGACCTGCACAACCCGACCGCTTACCGGGGACCATTCGTCACTTTCGGCCTCAATATCAATGTGCCACCGCCATGTCAGACCGGCTATCTACCTGCAACTCAGCAACGGCCACCCGCCGACGTGGACTACCCAGACCGTCCTGCAGGCGACGTATATTGCCGGGTTCCCCAGGACTCACCGTTCAACGTGCGGGGAGCGCGCAACACACCCTGCGTCGGTAAGTCCGGCAAGCGGGCACCCACCGCGAAGATGTGTGAAAGTGACGAGCAGTACGTACCGCTCAACGAGGGCTACAACTGGAAGGGCGACCCTAACGCGACGCAGTCGGGACAAGGCGTCCCGCAACTTCGTCCGGGCGACGCCCCGCATCCGGCCCAGGACACGCCTCCCGGTGCAGTGCCGCCGGCCGCACCCCCACCGCGGCCCCTCGCTGTGGCCCAGTACGACCCGGCCACCGGTAGCTACGTCGGACCGGACGGGAAGACCTATACCCAATCCAATCTGGCTCGCGATCACAAAGATCGGACGTGGCAGTCGATGCTTCTGCCGCCGGGCAGTTGAGCCATGCTCGACATGATCGGTTGAGGAGTAGCCCTCCGCCTTGTCAACTGGGGAAGTTTCCAACCGCGGATGTGTTCGGAGGTCTTGGCGCGGTGTCGGTCGGCCGCTTTCATCGTTCCACAGCGGACTCGTCGAGATTCGCACGACGGGTCATGTGGCAGAAGTCGGCCATGGCAAGCGGATTGATGGTGGCAACGCGACCCCTGTCGTTGCGGAAATCAGGAGCTGGGGCACTCCCGCGGCGCCGATAGCCTGCATTTCCGGGACCGCGTCGGTGCGCGCGGCTGGCAAGCCAATCGGCATTTGAACACTGTGGGATGGACAAGAATGCCCCATGAGCGCGTCAATTGAGTTGGCCACGGCGCAAGCAACATCCGGCTCCTACGCACGTTGCGCTGCGGACATTGGCCGTGCATTCCGCCGAGGATTGCAAGTGCAGCGTCTCTAGGGCTCGTGTCGGATCCACGCAATGGCCAGCACTGGCCCAGAACGCCCGATGTGATGAGAGGTCGCCGTCTGTGAACGATGTTCAAACGCAGATCGGCAACGGTACCAACGAATCAGCCGAGGAGTGCAGACCGCCAACGCGAAGTATCGTGCCGCTGCGGGTGATACTGGCGGCCATTTTAGGGCTTTGCCTCTACTCGGCTAAAGATGCGAACGCGGCCGACGTTGAGATGCTGATGGTCCCCTCCGCGGCCATGGGCCGCGATATCCCCGTGGCGTTTCAGGGCGGTGGCCCCCATATGGTCGTTCTGCTCGACGCGTTCAACGCCGCTCCGGACGTTAGTAGTTGGGTGACGGCAGGTAATGCGATGAAGGCACTCACCGGCCGGGGTATTTCGGTGGCCGCGCCCGCCAGCGGCGCGTGGAGCCTCTATACCGACTGGGAACAGGACGGCAGCAGGCAGTGGGAGACGTTCCTTGCCAACGAGTTGCCTAACTGGCTGGCGGCCAACAAGGGCCTGGCGCCTAACGGCCACGGCATCGTCGGGGCCTCCCAGGGCGGCACCGGCGCATTGACGATGGCGACCTTCCATCCCGACCGCTATCGCTTCGCCGGCTCCCTGTCGGGCTTCTTAACGCCATCCGATACGACATTCAACGGCGCGATCACCGCGGGTTTGGCAAAGTTCGGCGGTGTCGACACCCGCAATATGTGGGGCTTGCCGCAGCTGGGCAGGTGGAAATGGCACGACCCCGACGTACACGTGCAGCTGCTGGCGGACAACAAGACCCGACTGTGGGTGTACAGCCCGTCCACCCTGGCGTGCAGTGATCCGGCCGCGATGATTGGCTACTGCGATCAGGCTCAGGGCAGCAACCGAGCGTTTTTCCAGGATTACCGACGCGTCGGTGGGCATAACGGTCACTTCGATTTCCCTGATGGCCCCCAGCACGACTGGGGTAGCTGGTCGGGGCAGTTGGCGGCCATGACGGGCGAACTCGTCGCCACGATCAAGTAGGTGGGTCATCCGCGAGAGTCCGCGTCGCCGGGAGTCATCACCAGTTTCTTCTCATCGTTGAGACACACGTACCGCCCTCTCTCATGATTGCCGCAGGTCCGGCCCCTCCCGTGAGACGACCCTCGGGCGGGCCCGGCAGGTTTTACTCGCAACTTGTTGCGATGACGTTGACCTGCAGATATTTGCTGGTCAGACTCATTCAAGGACTAGTCCGGGAACGGGTTGCTCGGAGGTGCGATTGTCGTTTCTCAGTGTGGCGCCGGAGATGATGGCGGCGGCGGCAACGGATTTGGCCAATATCGGTTCGACGATCAGGGCGGCCGATGTGGCCGCGGCGACCCCGGCCACGGAGATCTTGGCCGCGGCCGAGGATGAGGTGTCGACGGCGATCGCGGCGCTGTTTTCCGGACAGGCCCAGGACTTTCAGGCGATGACTGCGCGAGTGGCGCAGTTTCATGCGCAGTTTGTGCAGGCCCTCAACGCGGGGGTGGGCGCCTATGCGGCCGCGGAGGCGGCCAATGCCTCGCCGCTGCAGACCCTCGAGCAGGACATCCTGGGTGCGATCAATGCACCCTTCAACGCGTTGTTGGATCGCCCACTGATCGGCAACGGCACCAACGGGGCGCCGGGGACCGGGCAAACTGGAGGGGCGGGCGGGATCTTGTGGGGTAACGGCGGTAATGGCGGATCCGGGGCGCCCGGGCATGCCGGCGGCGCCGGCGGGCCGGCGGGACTCTTCGGTAATGGCGGAACTGGTGGGGCGGGCGGAATGGGGGCTACCGGCACGACCGGCGCCGTGGGTCAGATGGGCGGTCCCGGCGGCATTGGTGCGGCGGGCGGGGTCGGCGGTCACGGCGGGCTGTTGTTCGGCCATGGTGGGACCGGCGGTGCCGGCGGGGTCGGGGGCACCGGTGGGGTCGGAGGGGGCCGGGACAACGCCACAGGCATCGTCGGTATCGGCGGTATGGGCGGCACCGGCGGCCGCCCAGGCGCCGGCGGGGCGGCCGGATTGTTCGGGATCGCCGGTCACCCGGGCGTCCACGGGAACACCGGCGCGACCGGCGACTTCGGCGGCCCCGGCTTTTTCCACTACGACTTCACCAACAACACCGGTTTGCCCGACAGCCAGGTCTACGTGACCATAATCGGCCAGACGATACCCGGCCAATGGTCATGGGTCGATCAGAACGGCATGGCCCACATCATCGACCACAACGCCGCCAATGCCCCAAACCACCTCACGCATGACGGAGTGAATTACGCCGATATGTCGTTCACTCTCGCTCAGGCGGGCAACCACGAGATACCACCCGAATTCCAGGGGGCCCGCATAATGATGTCGGAGAAACACCCGCTCTATATCGGCATCAGCAACGACAACACGGGCTGGGCGGGACCCGACCCAGTGAATCCTGCCGATCCGAACTACGGCACGGTCTATGACTGGTTTGAGATGACCTACAAGTACGGCGCAATCCCCTTCGGCGGCAACACGACTCAGGTGGACCAGTTCGGGTTCCCGTACAACTTCACGCTGACACAGGACTCCAGTGGTTTTTCGGCTACCCGTGGCCTTGATCTGTCGCGGACTGAAGTATTCCAGCAGTTCACGACCACGGTCCCGACCGAGTTCCAGTCACTGGTCATCCACGATGGCGCCGGCGATCCGATACGGATCGTGGCCCCGCGGTCGGTGCAGCCCGGGGGCCTGTCCACCTGGCTTGATCCATCGATCAATGACTTCTGGACGACCTATCAGACCAACCAGTTCGACTACAACGGCCCGGGCTACACGGTGCAAGGCAACGTCAACGCCGGCGGGCAGTTCGTGTACAGCGTGACCCCCACCGGGGGCACCCCCACGATGTACACGATGACGGAGCCCACGACGACGCAAGTCTTCGCCGCCGATGGCCCATTCGTCGGCACGGGGCAGCAAGGGGCGTTCCTCGCCGAACTCAACGCGGCGTTCAACCGAGGTGTGGCGACATCGCCGGATCAATGGGCCAACGTCGCCGATTACTACCCTGCGGGAGGGCGGTGGAACAACTGGGCAGAGTTCTTCCACGCCAACAGCATCGATCACCTGGCCTACGGCTTCCCCTTCGACGACGTGAACAGCCAGAGTTCGGTGCTGATCCTGGGCAACTCTGAGCCGCCGACCGAGCTGTCATTCAACCTCGGGAAATGAGTGCGCTGTGTCGTGCCGGCGATGGCGCCGCCGATGTTGCGGCGTGGGTGAGTGGTCCTGAGATGTGTCGTGCGTTGCGCAGTAACTGCGAGTACTTCACTCCGCTGGCAGTTACCCCGCTCTATTGCGAGGGAGGCGCGCTCGCGCCAGGTGGCAAAGCCCCACCCAGTCCAGCGGCGACACGAGCTGGTGGCCGACTGCATAGCTCAGGGAGTATGCCGAAATCGGCAACAGGCGAATCATCGCAGACCATGGGCAATACCGGCGGCCAAGGCACCGCCATGCCGTTAGCATTCCGTTACATGCTTTCCAAGAGACGTGCTATGCCCACTCTGGTGGGCCGGTTGGCGGCAGCCGTCATGCTGGCGGCAGCGGCGATGGCAGTCACGACCATTGGGATGCCGCCGGTGAGCTCCGCGCAGTGCGAGCCCGGACAGTATTGGGAGCCGTTCAGCAAGGCCTGCTTGCCACTGGGCGTTGGACCTCAACCGCTGCCCTGCGAGCCCGGGCAGTGGTGGGACCCGAGCGGCAACATCTGCCGGCCACTCGGCGTCGGACCGCAGCCTCTGGCCTGCGAGCCCGGGCAGTGGTGGGACCCGACGACCAACGTCTGCCGGCCATTGGGCGTCGGACCGCCGGCCGGGTGACGGTCACCGGCCGTCGGTGTGATCGCGGCGGCCCGCAGCGATGAGCGCGGTGCTTGCCGGATTGGGCTTCGGCTGAAAACGCCCACCCGCCTGCAAATCCGTTGGTCGCGGGTTCGAGCCCTGCCCGCCCCCACGTCAGCCCGACTTCAGCCCTGGGTCAGCATCACGCCAGCAGGGGGCCCGCATCAACGGGTCTTTCGTCCCCAAGGGCTGCGGCCCGTTGTTTGTCCATCGCCTATGGAGGTGAACAGGAGATGGCCCAGCAGTGACGGTTCGGCGTGCCGTGCGTGATTCGCCGCGCCGGTGTGGCCGGCGCAGGCTATGAAATGACGGTGAGCAACCACCAGGTGAACCTGACCCAGCAGGAAGCCTCGTTGATCGGCGAAAGTCACCCCGCCGCTCTGGAGCGCATGGATGAGAAGCAACTGAAGGATCTGCAGAGCCGGCTGCGGACCGCGCGCGAGAAGAACTTCAGCCTGTTGCGGCGAGAGGGTGCGGCCCGAGTGGAGGCCGAAGGTGCGCGCGGCGCCGCCCAGCCGGCCAACGAACGGCGGGTTGAAAAGGTAGAGGTGCTCGACGAGGCGCTGGCTCGGGTGAGCCAGCGCCTCGATTCCGTCAGAGACGGCGAGTAGCGACGGGCGCTCTACTCGGCCCGAAGCCGTGACGCATCCGGCCCACCATCTCGACCCCATTCGACAGCCTCAACGTGCATGGTCACTGTTCGTCGGGATCTCCCGACACTGCCGCCATAGCGCACAATTTCGCGTCCGGCCGTGCCCGCCGCGGCCAACGATCAGCTCCAGAAGTCGTTCATGGGTTGGGCGTACAGGTCGTTGTTCGTCAGCGGGCTCAGACCCAGGGTGTCCTCGAGGGTGGCCATCAGGCTGTAGTGGTTGTAGTAGGTGTTGGTGACGAAGTGGCCGGATTGCATCCCCCCGTTCGTCACGGCGCCCTGGTTCGGGATCACGATCATCGGAATGTGGTTGCCCTGGTTGCCGATTCCCAGTGACAGGTTGTTGTAGTCCTCGTCCCAGGTGATGATGATGACGTCCTTCTGGTTGGAGTCGGTCCATGTCGGCGAGCCCTGGATGGTGGACACCTGTTGCTGGACGAACTGGTCGCCGGCCGCGATGTTGTACTGGTGCGTCGTGAGCTGGCTGCCGACGAAGTTGAGAGCGCCGCCGGGAATGTTGACCGGGCCCTCCATGTTGTTGGCCTCGTTGGCGGCGATCCACGCGAATTGCGGTGCGTTGTTCGGGATCTTGCAGATCGGGTGCCCAGATACGTCAGCGGGAGCAGGTGTGTCTGTAGGTAGGCGGGGGAGTTGTTGTAGACGTAGCTGAAATCGCAAAGGGCAGCTCGTCGACGGCGTAGTCGCCGGACGGGGTGATGGCGCCCGGGTAGGGCATGCTCTGCGCGTAGCCGGCCCACGACACGCCGGTCTGGTCCATCTCTTGCATGAGGCTGGGGGCGTTGATGGAGTTCGGGGGCGGGTTGTAGTCGATGCCGAAGTCCGATCCGCCCATGATCCGGAAGTAGTTGGGGTCGCTGGGGTGGCCCAGCGCGTAGTAGTTGTTGGCGTATCCGTAGGAGTTGATCAGGGCGTTGATGTAGGGCGCGTTGGGGCTGCCGAGGATGTCGCCGACGCCGTGGTTTTCCATGTAGATCAGGAACACGTGATCCAGCTGGCCGACGTGCGATATCGGCGGGGTGAGCGGCGCGGCGGTGAGGGTCGGATCTCCGACGGTGAACGACAGGTTGTCGGCGTAGGCGTTGTTGTAGTTGCCGAGCACCGGGTTGTGGTCGGCGAAGGTCGCGGTCACCACCGCGTGGGTGGTGCCCACCGGGATCGTCCCGGACACGTCCTGTTGCTCAAACCCGGTGATTGCCAGGCGATCCAGCGCCGTGACCGGACCGGTCGTGCCGGTGCCCAGAACGGTCCCGTTGGCGCTGAGGAAGGTGACCTTCAGCGAGGCCGCGGACGGGTCCAGCAGGTAGCCGCCGAGCATTCCGCTCAGCGTGTACGGCGTTGTGCCGGTGTCGATTTTGCCGACGGCGCCGCTGAGGTCGACGGTTTGGCTGATGGTGGACGTGCCCACGGGTCCGCCGCCGGCGAAATTGTGGCCGCCGCCGGCGGGCGCGGTGCCCGGGAAGCCCAGTACGCGCGGCAGATCCGGGATCGAGAACGGTCCCGGATAACCGCGCGGGGTGCCGTAGGCGATTACGGTCGGGGTGCCGGTCACCGTCCCAGCCCGGAATGGTCACCGAGCTGAAGCCCGACCCGGACGGGTCGGCGATCTCGAAGCCGGGGTTGACCAGCAGGTTCTGGCTCATCGGCAATCCGGGGATCCCGTTGTGGCCGAGCAGCAGCCCGCCGGCCCCGATGCTGCCGGGACCGCCCAACAACGCGAGGGTCCCGGCGTTGCCGCCGTTGCCGCCGTTGCCGCCGTCGCCGACCAGGCCGGCACCGCCGCCCGTCCCGCCGCCTCCGCCGCCGTAGGTGGGGGCGGCATCCGCGCCGGCCCCGCCCGGACCGCCATTGCCCAGCAGCGCCCCGCCGAACCCGCCATGGCCACCTGCACCGCCGGGGCCCGTCGCGGCGAATCCGCCGGTCCCGCCGGCCCCGCCGCAGCCGAGCACGCTCGCGCTGCCGCCGGCACCGCCCTGGCCGCCGGTGACTGGCGCCAAGCCTCCGGCAGCGCCGCCGGCGCCACCGGCGCCGCCGGAGCCCAGCCAGCCGGCGGCGCCGCCGATCCCACCGGTGCCGCCACCGCCGGTACCGGGCGCGGTGCGCAGAACCGATCCGCCGGCCCCACCTGACCCGCCGGTGCCCGACAGCGCGCCACCGGGTCCGCCGGCCCCGCCGGCACCGCCGGCGGCGTTGTCGCTGGAGCCGCCGTCGCCGCCGGCCCCGCCGTGACCGAACAGCGGGCCACCGCTGCCGCCGGCCCCGCCGGCCCCGCCGTCGGACTGGATGGAAGATCCGCCGACCCCGCCGGCGCCGCCGCCGGCGCCGACCAACCCACTGAGCGGCCCACCGGCCCCGCCGGCCCCGCCGGCACCGGGTCGTAGACCGACGGTCGTCTGACCGGTCAATCCGCCGGCCCCGCCGACCCCGCCGGAGCCCAACAACCCGCCGGGCCCGCCGGCCCCGCCGCTCCCGCCGTCCCCGCCGGCCCCGGAGGTGGCGCCGACCCCGCCGGCCGCGCCGGGACCACCATCACCGAACAGCCACCCGCCACGGCCC
The DNA here is from genome assembly GCA_963711445.1 of uncultured Actinomycetota bacterium. Classification (GTDB taxonomy): domain Bacteria; phylum Actinomycetota; class Actinomycetes; order Mycobacteriales; family Mycobacteriaceae; genus Mycobacterium. Next base: position 645,650 of record CAVQEF010000004.1, on the reverse strand, counting down.
CCCATGCCGCCGGCCCTGCCGGGGCCGGACGCCCCGAATCCGCCGGCCCCGCCGGCGCCGCCGCTGCCCAACAGGCCGGCGGCCCCGCCGGCCCCACCGGGCACGCCGTCCGCGCCGGACCCGCCGGCCCCGCCGTCGCCGAGCAGCCACCCGCCGGGCGCCCCGGCGGCCCCGCTGCCCGCGGCGCCGGGGGCGCCGTTGCCGATCAGCGGGCGCCCGGTCAGCGCCAGGCTCGGCGCGTTGATCACGTTGAGCGCCGCCGCCGGCAGCAAGAGCCCGTTGGCGCCACTGGCGCCATTGCCGCCCGCCGGCGAACCGACCCCGCCGGTCCCGCCGGTCCCGCCGAGACCGAGCAGTACGGCCCTGCCGCCGTCCCCGCCGGCCCCGCCGACGAAGCCGACGGCGCCCTGTGCTCCGGCCCCGCCGGCACCGCCGTTGCCGAACAGCAGGGCGCCGGCGCCGCCGGCCCCGCCGCCGCCACCGTCCCCGGCCGACGCGAACCCGCCCGCCCCGCCGGTGCCGCCGAAACCGATCAGGCCCGCGTCGCCGCCGGCCCCGCCGCGGCCGCCGGTGCCGCTGCCGAAGTCGTTGCCCCCGGCCCCACCCGAGCCGCCGGAACCCAGCCAGCCGGCGTGGCCGCCGACCCCGCCGGCCCCGCCGGCCCCGGAATAGCTGGTGCCGCCGGTGCCCCCGGCGCCGCCGTTGCCGAGCAGGAGGCCGGCCGCCCCGCCCGCCCCGCCGGCCCCGCCATCCCCGGTACCGCCCAACCCGCCGGTGCCGCCGTCGCCGCCGTAGCCGGACACCAGGCCGCCGGCCCCGCCGGTCCCGCCCGCGCCGCCGGCGTCCCCGGCTCCGCCGACCCCGCCGGTGCCGCCGCCGCCGCCGAACACCCCGCCGGCCCCGCCTGCGCCGCCGCCCCCGCCGGTGCCGGACGCCGCGAACCCGCCGGTCCCGCCGGCCCCGCCGCCGCCGAACAACCCGCCGGCCCCGCCTGCGCCACCGGCCCCGCCGGTCCCGGATGCCGCGAACCCGCCCGTCCCGCCGGCCCCGCCGGTGCCCAACAACCAGCCGCCGTGCCCGCCCGGACCGCCGGCCGCGCCGGTGCCCCCGCCCCCGCCGACCCCGCCGGTGCCGATCAGCCCCGCGGGCCCGCCGGCCCCGCCGCTGTTGCCGGCCGCGCCGGACCCGCCGGCCCCGCCATCGCCGAGCAGCCATCCCCCGGCCCCGCCGTTGGCCCCGGTCCCGGGTGCGCCGTTGGCGCCGTTGCCGATCAGCGGGCGCCCGGTCAACGTCAGAAGGGGCGCATGCAGCACGTCCAGCAGGGTCTGCCGGTTCAGGGCCTGCAGCGACGCTCCGCTCACCGCCTCGGCGGCCGCGTACGAGCCCGCGCCCGCGCTCAACGCCCGCGCAAACTGCTCCTGGAACGCCGCCGCCTGGGCTCCCAGCGTCTGATAACCCTGCGCATAGTTGCCGAACAACCGCGCGATCGCCGTCGACACCTCATCGGAAGCCGCCGCCGCGATCCCCGTCGTCGGGGGCGCCCACGACGCCGTGGCCTTCCTGATCGCCTCGGTGATCCCGCTCAGATCCGCCGACGCCGCGGCCACAGCCTCAGGTTCTGCGATCAGGAAAGTCGACATCTGCGCCTCCCAGCAAAATCAACGGGGCGACCCGGGGACCGCTAACTGTATTTCACCGGACCCGGGAATGTGAAGGCCATTACTTCTGACGTTGCGGTCGCAGCGACCGTTCGGGTAGGCCGCCGGCGCGGCGGGCGACCCGTCGAGGCCCACTTCCCCGACGGTGCCTACGGGCCGCGAATCCCGCTGTGGCGCAGAAAACTTGTCGGTTCCAGCGTGCATCCGCCGGTCATCCGAGGTTGCGGGTTCGAGCGCACAGTCCCACGTCAAAAGCCCCGCCGCGAAGCGAGGGCTAAATTACCCGTATGCGCGTTGTTCGCAGGTGCGGCGCCGTCGTGACGATCCTCACAGCGGTGCTGCTGCTGGCACCTCCGGCCGGCGCGCAACCGCCGTCCACGCTCACCGACCACCTCACCGACGACAACGGGGTGCTGACGGATTCCGGCCGGGCGGCGGTCAGCTCGGCGATCGACCGGCTCTACCGCGACCGGCACATCTGGCTGTGGGTGGTCTACGTCGACAACTTCTCCAGGTTCAAACCCGAGAACTGGGCCGACCGCACCCGCAGCGCCACCGGGCTGGGCGACCACGACGCCCTGCTGGCCGTGGCCACCAACACCAAGCTGTACACGTTCACCGTGCCGCCACAGGTGCAGGAGCCCACCGCGACCGAGCTGAACAGCCTGCGCAGCAACCGCATCGAGCCGGCGGTGAGCGCCAAAGACTGGAGCGGCGCGGCGCTCGCCGCTGCCGACGGGTTGAACAAACCCGCACGCCCGTCAACCTCGCCCAACTCGGCAAAGCGGAGCTGGGTGCCGATCGCGATCGGCGCGGTCGTGCTCACGGTCGCCGTCGTACTGGTGCTGATGCTCTATCGCGCGCGGCGCCACCGGCGCGCCGCGCCGCGGGTCGAGCCTGGCGACGGCCAGGTGAACATCGAGGCCGGCGATACCCCGGTGGGGCGGGCGCTGTCCACCGCGGACGCCAGACTGCGCCAAATCACCGACTACGTGATCAGGCATCGAAACAGCATCGGCGCCGAGGCCCGGGCCCGGGTCGACGAGGCGAAACGGCAGTTGGCGGCGGCGCACGACAAGGCGGCAAGCAATCACACCGAAGCGATCGCCCATGCCAACGGTGCATCGACGCTGGCCGCGCAGGCCCAAATGCTGGCGAACGCCGATGTGCAGGCGGCCCACCGCCCGCCCCCACGCCGGGGTACCGCGTCCACGCGATGAGCGGTCAGCCGCCCGCGTCGGCGCACAACAGCGAGTGCGTGACGCGGTCGCCCTCGAAACGGAATTCGTGGGCGGGGCGCCGCACGGGCTCGACGGTGCCATCCGGGTGCACGATGACCCCGCCGCCGGCCGGGACGCCGAGCCCGGTTGCCGCCCCGCGCAGCGAATTAATCGTGCGCGACAGCCGCGCCCACTCGGCACGCTCGTCGTGCGTGTCGATCACCATGGGGACGAGGTTGAACACATCGATCGGCTCCGCCGCCGGGGCCCCCGGTTCCTCGGCGATGGCGCACCGCCCGAGCTGCACCGCGCCGGCCGAAACACCCACCAGGACCGCCCCTTTGGCGCACCGGCCCACGATGACGTCCTTCATGCCGGTTTCCTCGAAGGTGTTCCAGCCCTGGCGCACGTCGCCGCCCGCAAGGACGATCACCTGGGCGCGTTCCAGGAAAAGGCGGTCGTCCGGTCCGAACGACGAGCCGATCATGCGACGGTCGGTGATTCCGATCGCCTCCACCGCCGCCTCGAAGATTTCGTAGAACTCGAGACGATCCCCGTTGGACGCGCCGATGTAGGCCGCGCTGAGCGGAATGCCCGGAGGTAGTCCATCGAGGGCCGTCTCGAGCAGCAGTCGGTTCCGTCGCTTCCAGAACAGCAGCTGACTGTCCGCCAGGAGATAGAGCGGTTGGCGTTTCGGCGCCGTCTGACTCACCGCACCCGCCGGCCCATGCCGCTCGGCGTCGGACATGGCGTCACCCTATCGGCGGGGCGTCGACTTGGGTGTGTTGCGGGTGTGTTGCGGGCATTCGACGCCGGCGTGTGCGAGATTGGAGCCATCGCTAAGACTCCGTTCGATCCGCTCACGGTCGGTTTTGCGGCCCACCGGCGCTGGTTGCTTTTTCGGTTGAAATGTCGGCAGCGCATACACGCTGCCCGAGCAAGCCGCAGACGACGATCTCCTTGAAGCAACAGGCGCCCAAGTAACGTTGCACCGATGGACGGCGTGGCAGAACTGGTGCCGGTGCTACCGGCGCACCGCTTCGATGAGGTCGCCCTCGCACGGCACCTGCGCGGACAACTGCCTGGCTTCGAGGGGCAACTGACGGTTCGGCAGTTTCAAGGCGGACAGAGCAACCCGACGTTTCACCTGCACACCGCCGAGGGCGAGTACGTTCTGCGTAAGAAGCCGCCGGGCAAGCTGTTGCCCCGCGCGCACGAGGTGGAGCGCGAACACCGCGTGATGTCGGCGTTGCGCGACACCGACGTGCCGGTGCCACGCATGCGGCTGATGTGCAACGACGAATCCGTCATCGGCACCGCTTTTTTCGTCATGGATTACGTCCCCGGACGCATCTTCCACGACCCGGCCCTGCCCGGGAGCCCACCGGCGGATCGTGCGGCGATCTACCAGGATCTCGCGCGCGTCCTGGCCGTGCTGCACCGGGTGGACTGGCGTGCGGCCGGACTCGAGGGGTTCGGCAAGCCGGAGGGTTACCTGCAACGCCAGGTGGCGCTGTGGACGCGGCAGTGGGAGGCCGCGCGGGTGGAGGACATGCCGGCGATGGACCAATTGGCACACTGGCTGCCCGCACACCTGCCGCTGGACGAGGAGCCGGCCTGCATCGCGCACGGCGACTTCCGCCTGGGCAACGTCCTGATCCACCCGACCGAGCCCCGCATTGTCGCGGTGCTGGACTGGGAGCTCTCGACCATCGGCCATCCGCTGGCCGACCTGGGCTACGCCTGCCTGGCCTACCACCTTCCGCCGGACTTCAGCGGCACCAGGGGTGTGGCGGGGCAGGACCTGACCGGCACCGGCATCCCCGATGAGCAGGCGTTCGTCGCCGGCTACTGCCGGCACGCGGACCGGGAGCCCCCGCGTTCGCTCGACGCCTTCGTCGTGTTCTCCCTGTTCCGCCTCGCGTCCATCACCGCCGGCGTATGGCGGCGCGGGCTCGACGGCAATGCCTCCGACTCGAGGGCCGGCACGGCGGAGGTCCGCGACCGCTACCGCGGCCTGGCGCAGCTGGCCTGGGGGTTGGCGCAACAACTGGCGAGCGGGTGATGCCGGCGCCGGGGCGCGCAGGCAATTTCTGCTGGGCTGCCGCGGGTTCTGGCGACGACCCGTCTGCCGATCCAATATCGTCGAGTCGTGCCTGAGTCTTCGATCCCCGCTGTGCTGCGGGAACGTGCCCGTTCTCAGCCCGACGAGACGGCGTTCACCTACGTTGACTACGACCAGGACCGGGCGGGCGTTGCGGAGAGCCTGACGTGGTCGCAGCTGTATCGACGGACCCGCAACCTCGCGGACGAGCTCCAGGCCCGCGCGTCAGTCGGCGACCGAGCCGTGATCTTGGCACCGCAGGGGCTCGAGTACGTGCTGGCGTTCCTGGGCGCATTGCAGGCCGGCCAGATCGCGGTTCCACTGTCGCTGCCGGTCGGTGGCGCCAGCGACGAGCGCGTCAGTGCCGTCCTGCGTGACGCGTCGGCCGCGACGGTGCTCACGACGTCCGCCGTCGCGGCCACCGTCGCCGAGTCCATCTCCTTGGAGCCCGGTGAGCGCGCGCCGTCGCTCGTCGAGGTCGACCTGCTGGCCCTTGATGCCGAACGAGGACCCGCCGCCGAGTTCGAAAGCCCGACCAGCATCGCGCATCTGCAATACACCTCCGGGTCCACCCGGACCCCGGCGGGAGTCATGGTCTCGCACCGCAACATTGAGGTCAATTGCGAACAGATCATGGCCGCCTACTACGACGGGGGGATCGCCCCGGCGGACACCACCGTGGTGTCGTGGCTGCCGCTGTTTCACGACATGGGTCTGATCTTCGGTATCGCCTTCCCGGTTCTCGGGGGATTCCGAACGGTGCTCACCAGCCCGCCGTCGTTCCTGCAGCGCCCGGCGCGGTGGATGCGGATGCTGGCCGAGAACAGCCACGCATTCTCCGCGGCGCCCAACATCGCTTTCGAACTTGCCACCCGGAAAACGTCGGACGACGACCTGGCCGGGCTGGATCTGGGGGGCGTGCGCAACATCCTCAACGGCGCCGAACGCGTCAACCCCCCGACGCTGCAGCGCTTCGCCGAGCGGTTCGCCCGCTTCAACCTTCGCCCCGAGGCGTTGCGGCCCTCCTATGGGCTCGCCGAAGCCACGCTGTATGTGGCGACGCTCGAAACGGGTCACCCGCCGGCGACCGTCTCGTTCGAATCCGAGGACCTGACGGCCGGCCAGGCGAAGCGGTGCGAAGGCGGAGACGGCATCCCGCTGGTCAGTTACGGAAAGCCGCAGTGGCCGTCCGTGCGCATCGTGGATCCCGAGACCCGCATTGAATGTCCGGCGGGAACCATCGGTGAGATCTGGGTGCACGGCGACAACGTCTGCGACGGGTATTGGCAAAAGCCCGAAGAAACCGAACGCACCTTCGGCGCAACGCTTGTCGGTGCGTCGGCCCCAACACCCGAGGCGCCGTGGCTGCGCACCGGAGATTTGGGCTTTGTCTCCGACGGCGAGATGTTCATCGTCGGCCGGATCAAGGACCTGCTGATCGTCTACGGGCGCAACCATGCCCCCGACGATATCGAGGCCACGATTCAGGAGATCACCCGAAACCGCTGCGTGGCCATCGCGGTTCCCGATGACGACGGCGTCGAGCAGCTGGTCACCATCGTCGAACTCAAGGCGCCCGCCGACCCCGAGGAGGCCGCCACGCAGCTCGGCGCCGTCCGGCGTCAAATCACCGCGGCGATCTCCAAGGCGCACGGCCTGGGCGTGGCCGATCTCGTTCTGGTGCCGCCCCATTCGATTCCGCTGACCACCAGCGGCAAGGTCAGGCGACGCGATTGTTCCGCGCGCTACGCGCACGGTGAGTTCACCCGCCTGGACGCGCTCATTCGGCGCCCGGAACACCGCCCGGTCGCCGACGCGGGGGCGGACGCGGGGCCGGCCGCCCCGGACGCGGGATGGGCCCCACGGCTGCGCACCCTGCGCCGCCAGCAGCACGACCTGCTGCTGGCGATGGTGTGCGCCGAGGCGGCGACGGTGTTGGGGCACCCCAGCGCCGAGGACATCGACCCCGAATCGCCCTTCCAGGACCTGGGTTTCGATTCGGTGAAGGCCACCGAGTTGCTCGACCGGCTCAAAACCGCCACCGAGTTGGACTTGCCGCCCACCCTGGCCTTTGACTTCCCCACCCCCGACGAGTTGGCCACCCGCCTGGGGCAGCTGCTGGGCGGGTCCGCCCCGGCCGCGTTACCGGCGGGCGCGCAGGTGCGGGCCGAGGAGCCGATCGCGGTGGTGGGGATGGCGTGCCGGTTTCCCGGCGGGGTGGATTCCCCCGCGGCGCTGTGGGACCTGGTGGCCGGCGGCACCGACGCGATGGGGGAGTTTCCTTCCGACCGCGGCTGGAACCTGGCCGAGTTGTTCGACCCCGACCCCGACGCGGTCGGCAAGACCTACACCCATGCCGGTGGATTTCTCACGGAGGCAGCCGAATTCGATGCCGACTTCTTCGGCATCTCGGCGCGCGAGGCCGTGGCCATGGATCCGCAGCAACGGCTGCTGCTGGAGGTGTGCTGGGAAGCGTTGGAAACCGCCCGCATTGATCCGGGCGCTTTGGCGGGTTCGGCGACCGGGGTGTTCGTCGGGGCGTGGTCCCAAACCTATGGTGCGGGCGGTTCCGACGGTGCGGAGGGGTACGGTCTGACCGGTCTGTCCACCAGTGTGGCCTCCGGGCGGGTCGCCTACGCGCTGGGTTTGCAGGGCCCGGCCATCACCGTGGACACGGCGTGCTCGTCCTCGCTGGTGGCCGCGCACCTGGCGTGTCAGTCGCTGCTCAACGGCGAGTCGAGTCTGGCGCTGGCCGGTGGCGTCGACGGTGATGACCACGCCGTCGATCTTCACCGAGTTCGCCCGCCAACGCGGACTGGCCGCCGACGGGCGCTGTAAAGCCTTCTCCGCCAACGCCGATGGCACCGGCTGGGGCGAAGGGGCCGCGGTGCTGGTGCTGGAACGGCTCAGCGACGCCCGGCGCAACAACCACCCGGTGCTGGCGGTCATCGCCGGCTCGGCGATCAACCAGGACGGCGCCTCCAACGGTTTGACCGCCCCCAACGGGCCCGCCCAACAGCGCGTCATCACCCAGGCCGCGGCCAACGCCGGTATCGGGCTCGACGAGGTGGACGTGGTGGAGGCCCACGGCACCGGCACCACCCTGGGCGATCCGATCGAGGCCGGCGCCCTGATCGCCACCTACGGCGCCGCCCGCACTGCGGAGCACCCGTTGTGGCTGGGATCGATCAAATCCAACATCGGCCACACCCAGGCCGCCGCCGGGGCGGCCGGCATGATCAAGATGATCGAGGCCCTGGGCCACGACAGCTTGCCCCCGACCCTCAACGTCGGCAGCCCCACCCCGCACGTCGACTGGTCGGCCGGCACCGTTCGGCTGCTCACCGAGCCGGTGGCGTGGCCGGTGGCCGAGCACCCCCGCACCGCGGCGGTGTCCTCGTTCGGGATCAGCGGCACCAACGCGCACCTGATCCTGCAGCAGGCGCCCGGCGAGTCCCCCTCCGAGCCAGCCGAACACGGCGTCGAGTCCGGGCCGGTGTTGTGGCCGATCTCGGCGCGCACCCCCGCGGCGTTGTGCGCGCAAGCCGACCGCCTGCACGACTATCTGGTCTCCCGTCCCGAGCTGGACCCGACCGGGGTGGCCTACAGCCTGGGCGCCAGCCGCACCCATCACCCGCATCGGGCGGTGATCACCGCGCCGGCGGCCGCCGCCGATGCGCGCAAGGAGCTGCTGGACGCCCTGGATGCCCTGCGCGCCGGCCAATCCCACCCGCAGTTGACCCAGCATCACTTCCTGGCCCACCTGCGGGGCAGGACGGTGTTCGTGTTGCCGGGGCAGGGCGCCCAGTACCCCGGCATGGGCCGAGAGCTCTACGAACACCACCGCGCGTTCGCCGACACCGTCGACGACTGCGACACCGCGTTGCGCCCGTACACGGGCTGGTCGGTGCGCGACGTCTTGCTGCAGGAGCCCGGCGCCCCGGCGCTGGACCGCGTCGACGTGGTGCAGCCGGTGCTGTTCACGATGATGGTGTCGCTGGCCGAGGTGCTCAGCCGCTACGGCATCGTTCCCGACGCGGTGATCGGGCACTCCCAGGGCGAGATCGCCGCGGCCTACATCGCCGGGGCGCTGTCGCTGCCCGAGGCGGCCAAAGTTGTTGCGCGACGCAGCCAGGCGCTCAGCGCCCTGGGTGGTACCGGCACGATGGCGTCGGTGCTGCTGGCCGCCGACGAGGTGTTGGGCCGGCTGCGTCCGTGGGGTGAGGCGCTCAGCGTCGCCGCGGTCAACGGCCCCTCCCACACCATCATCAGCGGCACCCCGGCCGCGATCGAGGAGTTCACCGCGGCCTGTGAGCGTGACGGCATCCACATGCGGACTATCGCCGTCGATTACGCCTCGCACTCGGCCCAGGTCGAACCAGTCCGGGAGCGCCTGCTGGCCGAGCTGGCCGACCTGACCCCAATGCCCTCCAGCATCCCGCTGTATTCCACCGTGGGGCAAGCGCTTTCGGCCGACCCGTTGGACACCACCACCATGGACGCCAACTACTGGTATCGCAACCTGCGCGAGCCGGTCGGTTTCCACGACAGGGTGGTGGAGCGTTTGGCCGCCGGGGAGTGCACGTTCGTGGAGCTTTCCCCGCACCCGGTGTTGGCGCCGGCACTGAGCGACACCCTGGCCCAGACTACGAGCCGCACCCAGTCGGCGGTGATCATCACGCTGCACCGCGACCGCGCCGATCAAGACAGCGTGGCGGCCGCGCTGGCGGAGTTGCACACGCACGGACACAGCCCGTCGTGGTCGGCGCTGTATCCGTACGCCCGTACCGTCGAACTGCCCACCTACCCGTTCGAGCACCGCCGCTACTGGGCGGCTCCCGCCCCGACCAGTGACGCTTCCGGGCTCGGCCTGGACCGTGCCGAGCATCCCCTGCTGGGCGCGGTCGCCGTCCCGGCCGACGAAGGCCAGATCATCATTACCGGGCGCCTCTCGACGAGCACCCAAAGCTGGCTGTCGGGCCACCAGGTCCACGACACCGTGCTGTTCCCGGCCACCGGATTCATCGACGTGATCCTGCGGGCCGGGGAGCTGGCCGGCTGCCCGGTGATCGACGAGCTGGTCCTGCACACCGCTCTGCCCCTGTCGGAGCAGGCGCCGACCGACCTGCAGATCCTGGTGGCTCCGCTCGGTGAGGACGGGCGGCGCCCGTTCAGCGTGTACTCGCGCGCCGGTGGCCAACATCCCGGCGCGTGGAGGTTGCACGCCGCCGGCGCCCTGAGCGCCGATCAGCCCGCCGCCGGTCCGGCGCCGACGCCGGCGCCCGGTGTCGAAACCGTCGACCCCGACGACTTCTACGGGGGGCTGGCCGAGCGGGGTTACCGCTACGAAGGGCTGTTCCGGTCGCTGCGGGCGATCGGCACCGACCCGGCCCGGCCCGAAGTCAACTATGCCGAGGTGGCCCTGCCCGCCGGCGCCGACGTCGCGGGTTACGGAATCCACCCGGCCCTGCTCGATGCCGCGTTGCACCCGCTGGCCGCGATGGTGGACGGCAAAGACTCGGCAGTGCGGGTGCCCTACTCCTTGAGCGGGATCACCCTGTATGCCACCGCCGCCACCCAGCTGCAGGTCTACCTGACCCGCACCGGCGAGGACACGTTCGCGCTACACGCCAGCGACCCCACCGGCGCACCGGTGCTCACCATCGGCGCGTTGACCGTGCGCGCCGTATCCGCCGACCAGCTCGGCCGGCCGGCACCACTGGATGGGCTGGCCGACAGCATGTTCGAGCTGACCTGGCCACCGGCGCCCGACCGGCCCGAGCCGCAGGCCGGTCCGTCGCCCGGCGCCGTGCACCACGACCTGGCCGCGGTGACGTCCTGCCCGGAGCTGGTGATCTGGCCGCTGCGCCAATCCGAGCAGGCCGATCCGCCGGCGCGGGCGCACGCGTTGACCCGTGAGGTGCTCACGCAGCTGCAAGGCTGGCTGGCCCGGCCCGATGCCGCCGACAGCCACCTGCTGGTGGTCACCCGAAACGCGGTGGCCGTCAGCGCTTTTGACGGTGATCCCGACCTGGCGCACGCCGCGGCCTGGGCCATGGTTCACACCGCCCAGAATGAGCACCCGGGCCGCATCACGCTGCTGGACACCGACGACACCGCCGCCAGCCAGCAGATGCTGCCGTCCCTGGCGGCGGCGCGGCCGGACGGGGAGCCGCAGCTGGCCCTGCGCAACGGTGTGGCCCACATCCCGCGGCTGGCCCGGACGCCCACCCTGAGTCCGCCGGATACCCCGGACTGGCAGTTGGGCAGCACCGGAAAAGGGGACCTGGCCCATCTGGCCCTGGTCCCGGCGAGTCCGCCCGAGACGCTGGGGCCGGGGCAGCTCCGCGTTCGGGTGCGCGCGGCCGGGCTGAACTTCCGTGACGTGGTGGTGGCCTTGGGCGCGATCGCCGATCAGGGCATGGGCAGCGAGGCCGCCGGGATCGTGCTGGAGGCCGGCCCCGAGACGTCGCTGCGTCCCGGGGATGCGGTGATGGGGCTGTTCCCGCACAACGCGTTCGCGCCCACCGCGGTCACCGAGGAGCAGATGGTGGTGCCGGTGCCGGACGGGTGGTCGTTCACCCAGGCCGCCTCGGTGTCGATCGCGTTTTTGACCGCCTACATCTCCCTGGTCGAGATCGCCGGGCTCTCGGCGGGGCAGCGGGTGCTCATCCACGCCGGGGCCGGCGGTGTCGGGCAGGCCGCCATCCAGATCGCCCGCCACCTGGGTGCCGAGGTGTTCGCCACCGCGCATCCGAGCAAGCACCACGTGCTCACCGGGCTCGGCGTCGACGCCGACCACATCGCCTCCTCGCGCACCCTGGATTTCCGCACAACCTTCCGTGCGGCCACCGGCGGGCAGGGCATGGACGTGGTGCTCAACAGCCTGGCCGGCGAGTTCGTCGACGCCTCGCTGCAATTGCTGCCCCGTGGGGGCACTTTCGTCGAGATCGGCAAGACCGACATCCGGGTGGCCGCCGATATCGCCGCGGCCCATCCCGGGGTGGACTATCGGGTCTACGACTTGTCCAGCGCCGAAGCGGAATCCCTGCGGCCGGCGTGGACGGCCCTGACCGAGCTGTTCGCCGCCGGTGCCCTGGCGCCGCTGCCCACCACCGGCTACGGCCTGCTGGGCGCCCCGCAGGCCTTCCGCGACATGAGCCAGGCCCGCCACACCGGCAAGATCGTGCTGCTCCCGCCCGCGGTGCTGGATCCCGAGGGCACCGTGCTGATCACCGGGGGCACCGGGATGCTGGGCGCGCTGTTCGCCGAGCACCTGATCACCCACCACGGCGCCACGCATCTGCTGCTGGTGTCGCGCCGCGGGCCCGAGGCCCCGGGGGCCGGGGAATTGCGACAGCGCCTATCCGAGTTGGGCGCCCACGTCACCATCACCGCCTGTGACACCGCCGATCCCGCCGCCCTGGCCGCAGTGCTGGACACCATCCCCGCCGAGCATCCATTGACCGCCGTCCTGCACGCCGCCGGGCTCCTGGAAGACGCTGCGGTGACCGACATGACCGCCGATCAACTCGACGCGGTCCTGACCGCCAAGGCCGATGCCGCCTGGCATCTGCACCGCCTCACCGCCGACCGCGACCTGGCCGCCTTCGTGTTGTTCTCCTCGGCCGCGGGCATCCTGGGCAGCCCCGGGCAGGCCAACTACGCCGCCGCCAACGCGTTCCTGGATGCGCTGGCCCGCCACCGCCACCACACCCAACACACGGCCACCAGCATCGCCTGGGGTTATTGGCAAACCCCCAGCGGCATGACCGCCCACCTGTCCACCACCGACCTGACCCGCCTGGCCCGCACCGGCCTGAACCCGATCACCAACGAGCACGGCCTGGCGTTGTTCGACGCCGCCCTGGACAGTCAGCGGGCCAACCTGCTGGCCAGCCCGCTCAACACCGCCGCGCTGACCCGCCAAGCACGCCAGAACACGTTGGACCCGATGCTGTCCGGCCTGGTTACCAGTCGCCGCCAGGCCGCCACCGCCAGCCCCCGCACCCTGGCCGCCCGATTGGCCGCCCAAACCCCCCGGCAACGCCTCGACACCCTCACCGCGATGGTCACCACCACCACCGCCGCCGTGCTGGCCCACCCGGATCCGGCGGCCCTCGATCCCGACCGGCCGTTCAAAGACCTCGGCATCGACTCGCTGACCGCGCTGGAACTACGCAACACCCTCAACCAACACACCGGCCTCACCCTGCCCGCGACCCTGGCCCTCGACCACCCCACCCCGGCCACGCTCGCCGCCCACCTGGCCGACCTGCTCACCGACACCGCCGCGCCCGCGGCTCCGGCGGCCGTCGCCGGAACGAATGGCGCTGCGCCGGTGGATAATCGGCTCGCATACCTGGACCAGGCGGGCTTTCTGGCGATGCGGGCCGTGCACGGCGCGCTGATCCAGGTCACCTGGGTCTACGACCGCGCCGTCGACCTCGACGGGTTGCGGCGCTTTCACCGCAACCTCGGGCGAGGATTGTTGGGGCGCAGGGTCGAACGGTCCCCGGTGCCGTTTGCGCGGGATCGCTGGGTGTCGGCGCCGGCGCCGGAGGACTTCGACGTCGCCCCGGTGCCGCGGCGGCGCGCCGAGGTGAACGCCTGGGCTGACCAGCGCGCGCGCCTGCCGATCGACCCGGAATGGGGACCCGGCTGGCATCTCGGCGTGCTGCCGCTCGAGGACGGCGGGACCGCCGTCAGCCTGGTGGCGTCGCACACGATCGTCGACGCAATCGCCTTCGGCCAGGCGATCGCCGATGCCGCCGAGGGCAGGACACACGACCTGGGCTACCCGCCCGGGCGCTCGCGCACCGTCCGGCGGGCGCTGCGCGAGGACCTCCGGCAGACGGTCAAAGAACTGCCCGAGGTGCGACACGCGCTTGCCGCCGTGGCTCGCCGGGCCCGGCGCGACCGCAAGGAACTCGGATCCTCGATCAAGGGGGCACCGCCCGCCCCGCGGAGCGCCAACGGCGACCAGACCGTCGACGTGCCCGCCCTCACCGCGTACATCGACCTGGCGGAGTGGGATGCTCGCGCGAAAAGCCTTCACGCAAGCAGCAACTCGCTGGTGGCGGGGATCGCGTGCAGGCTCGCCGTGCGGGTGGGGCGCGTCCATCCCGACGGAACGGTCACGCTGCGGTTCATGATCTCGCTGAGGGCCGAGGACGACACTCGTGGCAACGCGCTCACCAGCGTCGACGCCACGGTCGACCCGACACGCGCGGCGACCGATCTCGGGGACATGCACGACACGATCACCCACACGATTCTCGGGGCGATGGAGAACCTGGACGACGAGTTCCTGGCCCCGCTCCCGCTGGCCGCGCTGACCCCAAAGTGGGTGGCCAGGAAGCTGGCCGGGATGGCGGCCGGCGGCTCCATCCTTCCGGTCACGTGTTCCAACGTCGGTGACCTGCCCCCGGCGGCGAACCGGCCGGACGGCACCGAGGCCGACTTCGCCTACATGCGAAACCTCGAACCGGACATCAAGAAGAACACGCTCGAGGCCATGGGGGGACAACTGTTCCTGGGCTCGGGACGGGGCAGCGGGAAGATGTCACTGCGGGTCTCGGCGTACCTGCTCGGCCGGCCGAACACGAAAGAGGACCTGCGCGAGAGCGTGGTGGAAACCCTCGCCGAGTTCGACCTGAGCGCGGAGATCGACTGCTGACGGCGGCTTCAGTCGGCGCGGTTCTTATTTCGCGGCAGCGCGCCGATCGAGCTCGTCGAACCGTGCGAGCGCGGCTTGCAGGTCTGCCTCGTCAAACCGCTCGCAGCGGTTGATCAGGGCGCCGTCGACCGTCAAAATGTCGACCCCGTGCCACTCGGCGTCGAAGCCCTGGTGCGAGGTTCCAACCGTCGCTTGAGTGAACACCGCTCCGAGGTCGCTCAACCGATGCACGGCCTCGATGTAGCTCCTGCCGTCGGACGTGTCGTCCATGCAGCACGGATGTACGCGGTCAGATCACCCGCCTCGATCGTCGCGAGTCGTCGGTGGTCGATGTTGACCCAGTCGGGAGTCGTCGCGGCGAGTTCGCGCCTGTTTAGCGCGGCATAGGCCCGTGCGATGACCGACCATGTGTGCGCGTGGGCGGCGGCTTCGCCGGCAAGATAGCGGGCATCGAGCTCTTCGAAGGCGGCGCCGATGTCGTCGAGTTCGAACGAGACGAACGCGGCTATGCGGCCCTCTGCGTTGATTTCGCCCACGCCGAGCCTCTCCTTCAGAAATGCGTCGGTCGTTTGGTCGCGGTCGGAGAAGCTGACGCGTTGGAGGACCAGTCGTTCGCCTCGTGTCGCGATGCTGGTGGCCGTCACACGCGCGATCGCGGGGGCGGCGAAAGCCTGCATGTTCGCAACCTGCGCGTCTCGGCCGAATCGGACTCCGGTGCTCACCACACTTGGGGGATCGTCACTGGAAAAGTCGTGGGCCAGGATTTCCGCCATGGCATCCCCATCGCGCGCCGCGTAGTGCGCCAGATAGCGTTCACACACTTGGCTCGCGGCGTTCTCCAGCCGCGACGTACGGCTGAGCTTTTCGAGCCGCGCGATCGCGGCGTCGCTGTCGGCCTCGTCGAAGACTTCGCACCGATGGACCAGGTCGCCATCGACGGTCAATAAGGCGATCCCGCGCCACTCGGCGTCGAAGCCCTCTCGCGTCTCGTGTGCCGCGTACGTGACGACCGCTCCGAGGCCGATCAGCCGATGCACTTGCTCGACATGGACATTGATGTCTTGGTCACTGGCCCAACCGCTGCCGATATACGTCGTCAGGTCGCCTGGCCCGAAAGCTGTCTCGCGGCGGTGGTCGACGTATACGCAGTCGGGCGTGGTCAGCGGCGGCTCGCGCCGGTTGAGCGCGGCGTAACTACCCGCAATCACCGACCACGTGCGTGCGTGGGCGGCGGCTTCGCCGGCGAGGTAGCGAGCGTCAAGCTCGGCTAGGGCATCATCGAAATCGTCGAGATCGAACACGACGGATGTCACGACCCGTTCGTCGGCGTCGACCTCGACCAGGTTGAGGGCATCGTTTTTGATCGCACCAGGGTCGGGGCCCGCAGCGCGAACACGCAAGAGGGCGAGGCGCCCGCCACGGGTCGTCATGACACCCACCAGCGTCAAGGTGAATCCGACGTCGGCGATCGCCCGCACGTCTTCAATCCCGGCATCTCGGCCGTGTCGGACCCCGGCATTCACCACCCGCCGGCGATCTTCGCTCGAAAAGTTCTCCGCCACAATGTCGGCCATCGCGTCCCAGTTGCGGGTCGCGAACCACGCGAAAATAAGCTCGTATGCCTGGCTTGCAGCGTTTTTCAGCTGCGGGGCCTCAGGACGGAGCTCCTCGAAGCGCGCAACTGCTGCGGCCACATCGGTTTCGTCGAAAAGCTCACAGCGGCTTGTCTTTCGGCCGTCGAAAGCCAGTAGCTCGACGGTTCGCCACTCGGCGTCAAAGCCATCGCGAGAGGTGCCGGTCGTCACAACAGTCAGAACGGCTCCAAACTCCCTGAGGCCATGCACGGCCTCGACGTAAACCTTGACTTCCCGCTCGAGATCCCAGGCGGCGCGGATGTATGCGGTCATATCGTCGGGGGCGAACGCCATCCCTTGGCGATGGTCCACATTCACCCAGTTCGGGGTCGTCGAAGGAAGCTGTCGTCGGTTGAGCACGGCGAAGCTTGCGGTGACCCTTGACCACGTGTTCGCGTAGTTACGCGCTTCGCCGGTGAGATACCTTGCGTCGAGCTCGTCGATGGCGGCGTCGAAGTCGTCGAGGTCGAACGTAACGAGCGCCGCGATGCGCCCATGGGCATCGAGCTCGACCACCTCTAGCACATCAACCTGGAATGCCTCGGATTCCTCGTCGGCGAGCAAGTATCGGACATGAACGAGCGCGAGGCGCCCCGCACGGACCGCGATGGTGCCTGACGTCGTATCCGGAATCCCGAGGTTCGCAGCCAAACGGAAACCCTCGATCGCGGCATCACGACCGAATCGGGCTTCGGTACCGAGCACCCGACGACGGTCTTCAGTGGATACGTCATCGGCCAGCATCTCTGCCATGACGATCCAGTCGCGGGCCCCAAAGCACGCGAGGAGTCGCTCACCCGCTTGGCTTGCCGCGTTCTCGAGCCGACGCGCCGGCCGGCTCAGTTGGTCAAATCTCGCGAGCGCGGCGTCGAGGTCCCGTGCGTCGAACAATTCGCAGCGGTTGACCAGGTCGCCTTCGACTGTGACCAATGCGATCTCGCGCCACTCGGCATCGAAACCCTCGTGCGACGTTGCGTGCGCCGCGTAGCTGACGACCGCTCCGAGGCTGTCCAACCGATGTACAGCCTCGACGTACGGTCTGATGTCCTGGTCGATGTCCCACCCGGCACGGATGTGTGGGGCAAGTTCGTCGGGCGCGAACGCTGTTGCCCGGCGATGGTCAACACTCTCGCAGTCCGGCGCCAGCGCGGGAAACTCGCGACGTCTGATCGCGGCGTAGGTTCCCGCGATGACCGGCCACGTGTCCGCATACGGTGCCGCTTCCCCGACAAGGTAGCGCGCGTCGAGCTCTTCGAGGGCAGCCTCGAAGTGCTCGGGGTCGAACGCGACGAGCGCCGTGATCCGCTCGTCGGTACCGATCTCGATCAGCTGTAGGTAGTCGACGTGGAAAGCCGCGGGCACATCATCGCTGCGCGAGTATCGAGCGAAAGTCAGCGCCAGGCGGGTTCCTCGGGTAGCGATGGTGTTCGACGTCGCCTGGGTGACCCCTAGGTCGATGACCGTCCGAAGGTGTTCGATCAAAGCATTGCGGCCATGGTGAACTCCGTTGCCCACCAGAGCGCGGCGATCGTCGCTGCGATGATCGTCGGACAGTGTCGCGCTTATCGCGGCCCAGTCGCGGGCGGCGTAGTGCCTCTGCAGCCGCTCGTACATTCGGCTTGCCGCGTTTTCCAACCGCGGTACTGGCCGGCTTAGCTGATCGAATCTCGCGAGTGCGGTCGCAATGTCGGCCTCCTCGAATAGCTCACAGCGGCTCGTCATTCGGCCTTCGAAAGCAAGTACCTGGACAGTCCGCCATTCCGCGTCGAAGTTTTCTCGTGAGACGCCCTTCGTCACGGAAGTCAGAATGGCTCCGACGTCGTTCAAGCCATGCACGGCCTCGACGTAAATTTTGATTTCTGGCTCGAGGTCCCAGGCGGCGCGCATGTACGCCGTCATCTCGCCGGTGGCGAACGAGGTCCCTTGGCGGTGATCCACATTCACCCAGTCAGGCGTCGTCGGCGGCAGCTCCCGCCGGTTGAGCGCAGCGAAGCCGTCCATGACGGCTGACCACGTGTTCGCGTGTTCGGCGGGCTCACCGGCAATGTACCGCCTGTCCAGTTCCTCGTATGCGGCCTCGAAATCGTCGAGGTCGAACACGATCATCGTCGCGATCTGATTGTCAGAATTGATTTCGACGACGCCCAGACCCTCGGAAAGGAACTCCCTCGACCCGCCCTCGCCGGTCGAGGCACGCGCGAGGATGAGGCGCTCCCCGCGGGCTGCGATAACGACGGACGTCATGTACGTGTACCCGGCATCGGCAACCGCCCGCAGGCTTGCGATCTCGGCATCCCGACCATGCCGGACACCTGAATTCGCAACCCGCCGACGATCGTCGTTAGTGATGTCGTCGGCCAGTACCTTCGTGAGCGCAACCCAGTCACGGGCTGCGAAGTACGCAAAGTAGCGCTCAACCGCTTGGCTTGCCGCGTTGACCAGCCCCCGCGCTTTCGGGTGTAGTTCTTCGAAGCGGGCAAGCGCCGCTTCGAGGTCTGCCTCGTCGAAGACTTCTAAGCGGTTGATCAAGTCGCCTTCGACCGTGAGAACGTTGACCCCACGCCACTCGGCGGCGAAGCCTTCGTGCGAGCTTTCTTGCGACACAGAGGTGACGACAGCGCCAAGGGCGGTGAGGCGATGCACCGCCTCGACGGAGTTGCTGATGTCAGCGGTGGCGTTCCAGTTGGCGAGCAACGCAGAGACTGCGCCGGCCGGAAATGATATTCCTTGCCGGTGGTCAATGCTCACCCAATCCGCTGTCGTCGCGGGTTGCTCGCGTCGATTGAGCGCGGCGTAGGACCCAGTGATCACCGACCAGGTGTGCGCGTGCTCGGCGGCTTCGCCGGCGAGGTAGCGGGCGTCGAGTTCTGCCTGGGCAGCATCGATGTCGTCGAGGTCGAACGCGACGTGGACCGACAAGCGGTCGTCGGCGTCACTCTCAATGACGCTGAGAAACTCGACACGGAATTCCCCAGAGTCCTTGCCCTCTCCGACGATAGCTGAACGGCAAAGCGCTAGGCGTGCGCCACGGGTCGCGATGACTGTCGACGTTATCTGCTCTCCGCCGACCTCCACGACGGCGTGACTATTGGCGAGTTCGATCTCCCGACCGCGTCGGATGCCGGCATTCACCATGTGTCGACGGTCGTCGTCGATCATGTTGTGCGCCAGTGCGTGTGCCATGGCCTTCCAGTCACGGGCCGCGAAGCATGCCTGCACGCGTTCGTAAGCCTGGCTCGCCGCGTTTTCCGGCCGCGGTGCCGGCCGGCTCAGCTGGTCGAGCCGCGCGAGCGCGGCGTCGATGTCGGCCTCGTCGAACAGTTCGCAGCGGCTGAGGAGGCCGCCTTCGACCGTGAGAAGGAAGACTTCCCGCCACTCGGCGTCGAAGCCCTCTTGCGACGTTCCACGCGTCACATGGGTGACGACCGCCCCGAGGTTGTTCAGCAGATGCACAGCCTCGACGTAGGTGCTGCCGTCTCGTGCGAGATCCCAGGTGGCATGGACATATGCGATTAGGTCACCGGGCGCGAACCTTGTCGCCCGGCGGTGGTCGATGCTCGCGAAGCCCGGTGTCGTCGCGGCGATCTCATGTCGGTTGAGCGCGGCGTAGGCAGCTGCGACGACCGACCAGGTTTGCGCGCAAGCAGCCGCTTCGGCGGCGAGATATCGCGCATCGAGCTCCGCGATGGCAGCATCGAAGTCTTCGAGGTCGAATGTGACAACCTTTGCGATCCGGTCATTGGCATCAATCTCCACGACATTGAGGGCATCGTTTTGAATCGCCGCAGGATCCGAGCCGGAGGCGCGAACACGCGCGAGCACCAGCCGCTGCCCGCGGATCGCCATGGCGCTCACCATCGAGATCGTGAAGCCGACGTCGGCGGCCGCCCGCAAGTCTCGGATAACGGCCTCTCGACCATGTTGAGTCTCGGCACTCACGACCCGTCGGCGATCGATGCCGACATGGTTGTCGGCCACGGAGGCGGCCATGGCGTCCCAGTCGCGGGCCGCGAAGTGCGACCAGACGTGGTCGAATACGCGCGCCGCGGTGTTCTCCAGTCTCCGCGCAGGCGGGTGCTCGCCCTCGAATCGGGCGTACGCGGCCTCGAGTTCGGCGATCGCGGCCTCGAGGTCTTCGACGTCGAACCATAACTGCAGGGAGACCTGGCCGCCTTCGTCGATGCCATAAAGCAGGAGGAATTCGTCCTGCGGTGCCCCAGGGCTGACGTCGTCCGCGCCTATCACCAATCGAGCGAGCGCTAGACGCTCGCCTCGCACGGCGATAACCATTTGGGTGAGCCGCATAGGGACTGTCTCCAAAACGCGCCTGTTCAACTGTGGAAACTCGCCCGGTGGGACGTCGATTTGTCCAAAGCCCACAATCTTCCGGCGGCTTTCGATGAATCCATCTGGCGCGAAAAGCTGCTCGAACTCGTCCCAAGCCTCACGATTTATGGCGGCCACTACGCGTTCGCCCGCTCGCACGCACGCGTTATCGAGCTTGACGGCTGGCGTTTCGGGCGGCGTGGCGGCCGAAGGCTTGACGCGCTCGCCAGTCACGCCGCGCGCCCTTTCAGCAAGCGCCGCGGCGCCTTTCCGCTCGTATAGGCCAACAGCCCGCTCGGCGGCAGCCGTTGCCTCCGCGACGTCACCGGCTGCCCCTAGTACCGTTGCCAGTGCCAGACAGGCGTCGGCGTGATCCACCAACACGTCGGTGCGCTCGGCCACGCCGACGGCGGCCTCGGCGTAACGCCGTGCCCCGTCGTGATTCCCGCCGCGCGAGAGCAAATGCGCGCGCAGCGTGCGCCACGCGATCGACGGCTTCAGCGCGTGCCCGGCGAGTCGTTCACTCTCGGAACACAATTCGTCGGCCTCAGCGTCCCGCCCCAGCGCCAGACATGCGCGACCCAGCAGCGCGGCGGTCTCGGCGGTATCGGCGTCCAGACGCATCCGCCGAAAGCCGTTGTAGGCCAGACGCAGGTGCGACTCGGCTGAAACAGCATTGTCGGCGACCAGTTCGACGATCCCGGCGAACTGTTCGACCTCGAACAACGCATGGCGCAGGCCGAGTTCGGTGACGGTACGTCGGGCCGAGTCGATCATCCGACGGGCCGCCGCGGCGCGGCCGCGGAAGGCCTCCAGAACGGCCTGGCAGCGTGTCGAGGTCGCCTCGACGGCGGGGGAGTCGGTCGTGATGCGCAGCAGCCGCACCACGTCGAGGCAGCGCCCGCCCGCGCGCGGAACGGGGTTGGGTCCCCACAGCGCCGCCAGCGGCGCGTTTGCCAACACCGCGTTCACCCGGCGGTGGTCGCCCGCGCGCCGCGCCGCGGTGAGCGCGTCATCCAGAGCGATTTCGCAGTCACCGATCCTGCCGAGCCGCGCCAAACACCCGGCGCGGACGGTGTGGGCCTTGGCTTCGCCGGCGGCGTCGCCGAGTTCGGCTAGCGTGGCAGCGGCAGCGCCCACCGCCGACTCGACCTCGTCGAGTCGCTCGGGATGGATCAGCATCGACAGCTGGCCGTCGAAGCACGCGGCCCACGCCGCCAGCCGCGCGGAACCCGCTGTGACCCTTTGCAACTCGGTGACCGCACTCGACGCCGACGCCACGTCGCCGGCGGCCAGCAGCGCCTCGCAGCGTGCGACAAGTAGTTCGGCGGCCTGCTCGTCGCGGTCGGGCAGCTCGTCGTCGATCTCCTCCAGCGCGTGCAGGGCCCGGTCGTACAGCTCGGCGGCGCCCTCGTAGGCGAGCCGGGCCATCGCCTGATCCGCGGCACGCCGGCAGTAGTCGACGGCCTTGGCCGCGTTGCCCGCCCAGGCGCATTCGAAGTAGTGGTAGGCCAGTTCGGCGAGCAGCTCGTCGTCGGCGCCCGGCTGATCTTCCAGCGTGGCGGCGATGCGCTGGTGCAGCCGCATGCGCCGCACCGAGGGCAGCTCGGCGAGCAGCGACTGCCGCACGAGGGCGTGGTTGAACCGATAGCGCCCGCCGGGCTCCTCGATGATGATGCCCGCCTTGCACGCCTCGTCGAACGCGTCGATGAGGTCCTGATCGACGACCCGCTCGACGAGGTCGACGGCGAACCGGCTGCCGACGACCGCGGCCGCGGCCAGCGCCTTGTTCGTCTCCGCCGGGAGCCGGGACAGCCGGCGGCTCACCGCCTCGCGAACCCCTTGCGGCAGCGTGCTGGGGTCCCAGTGGCCGCCGCTTTCGTCGACGTGGCGCAAAGCCTCGATGAGGAAGAACGGGTTGCCGCCGGTGACCGAGGCCAGCGCCCGCGCCAAGTCCTCGTCGTCGTAGCCGGCCTCGGCGACATACGCGGTCACGTCGTCCTCGTCCAGGCCGCCGAGCGCGATGCGATTGGCGGTGCCGTCACGATGCAGGTCGGCCAGCATCGCCGCCAGCGGATGGGAGCGGTCGAGGTCGGTGCTGCGATACGTGCCGACGATCTGCACCCGGGTCTGCTCACCGAACCGCAGCAGATGCCGCAACAGCAGCAGCGTGGGCTTGGCCGCCCAGTGCAGGTCGTCGAGGATCAGCACGACGGGCGCGCCGGCGGCGGCTATCCCCAGCAGCGCGACGACGGCGTCGAACAGCGCGTAGCGCTCGGTGTCGGGGTCGGCGCGGGTCGGCGCGGCCACGTCGGGCAGGACGTCGGTCAGCCCGGGTACCAGGGGGAGCAGGGCTTCCACGCCGCGCAGTTCCCGGAGCCGGCCGCTGCCCAGGCACGGCACCAGCGACCGTAGGGCTTCCGCGAACGGCTGGTATGGCGCGCCGAGGTCCTCGTCGCAGCGGCCGTACAGCACCAGGGCGCCCTGGTCGTAGGCCTGCCGGGACCATTCGCCGGCCAGCCGGGTCTTGCCGACGCCCGGCTCACCGGCGATCAGCACCGCGTTGGTGGCACCGGCGAGCGCGGTCTGCCACGCGGCGAACAGTCGCTCGAGCTCGCGCCCGCGCCCGACGAAGGGTCCGGGGCCGGCCAGCACCGCGGGCAGGGCCGGGCGCTCCAGGGGCGCCGCGGCCGAGGCTTCCCGAGGACGGTCGTCGGCGGTGTCCAGCCGCAGCTGGAACACGTGCTCGGGGCGCGCCAGGTTGCGCAGCTGGCGCGTTCCGAGGTCGGCGAGCGCGACGTCGTCGGGCAGCGAGTCGATGACGAGCTCGGCGGTCGCACCCGAGCACAGGATCTGCCCGCCGGCGGCCAGCGAACGCAGGCGGGCGGCGCGGTTGACCGCCCGGCCGAAGTAGTCGCCGTCGCGGAGTTCGACCTCCCCGGTGTGCAGGGCCACGCGGACGCGCATCGGCTCGGCCAGCGCCCACGGCTCACCGCCGATCGCCTCCTGCAGCTCGATGGCCGCGGCGGCGGCTGCCGATGGCCGCTCGAACACCGAGAACGTGGCATCGCCCTCGCCGCGCGTCTTGATCAGTCGCCCGCCGCGTGAGGTGACGACTTGCTCGACGAGTTCGTCGTGGCGGGCCAGCGCCACCGCCATGGCGCCGGCGTCGGCCTCCCAGGCGGCCGTCGAGCCCTCGATGTCGGTCAGCAGAAAGGTGACCGCACGCGTCACCGTCGAAACAAGCTGCCCCACAGGGGTTTCCAGCGCGGTATCCTGGGCGACGATCGCGGCTTCCAGCCGGCGCAGCTCCGGGCCGGGGTCGACCCCCAGTTCCTCGGCGAGCAGCGACCGCGCCCGTTGGTAGGCGCCGAGGGCTTCGCCCTGCCTGCCGGCGCGGTAGAGGGCGAGCATCAGCTGACCCCATCGCCGCTCGCGCAGCGGCGCTTCGGCCACCGCGGCCTCCAGCTCGCCGACGAGCTCGGCGGCGCGGCCCGTCGCCAACAGCGCGTCGGCCCGATCCTCCACCAGCGCGGCGTGGCTCTCGACCCACCGCGTCTTCTCCGACGTTCCGCGCCGCCCGTCGGGCAGCTCGGGAATCCCGCGCCACAGGACCAGCGCCTCCTCGAAGCGGGCCACGGCCTGGCTGGTGTCACCGGCGGCGGCGGCGTCGCGGCCGAGCCGGGCGGCCGCTTTGTAGCGCATGGCATCGATATCGGCGCCCGCCAGCGTCCAGCCCGCGCCCTCCGTCAACACGAAGCCGTCACCCAGCGCGCGGCGCAGCGCGGAGATGTGGGTTTGCAGGGCCTTGTCGGCGGTGCGCGGCGGGAGCTCGCCCCACAGCAGCTCGACGAGCGTGTCGGCCGACACCACGGCACCGCCGTGCAGCCCGAGCATCGTGAGGACGGCGCGAGGTTTGGCGCCGGGGATCACGACCGGCGCGGCGTCCTGTCGGACCTGCAGAGGCCCCAGAACCCCCAGCTCCACCAGATGAAGCGTAGTCATGTCAGCAATCGTCGGTAAGACGATTCAAAAAGCGGTCAAGGTCGAGTAAAGATGCCGACGAGGGGCTCCCGCGAGGTTTGCCCGATATTCGCCGCTGCGGGGGCGGCGATGCCACGATATGGACGTGAACGGCGGCCGGGCTTCGGTGGACGAGTTGCTCGAGCGCGCCATCGCCACACGGCCACATCGATGGCCGAGCAACTGCTGACCACCGATCGCGGCAACGCCTGCGCCGAGGATCTGCTGGCCGCAATCGGCGAGCCAGTTCCGGCGGTGGGGGACCGGGGCGAGGCTGGACAGCAGATTGACACCGAGTGGGGCCGCTCTCGCCTCGATCACCCTGTAGTTCGCCCGCCGACCGTGGGTGCTAAGTACGAAAATCCCGTGAAATCCGTCCACGACCACCACGCTCGGCGCACATAAGGTGCGCGGACCGCCCGACATTGACAGTGTCATGATAACAGTGTCACTATTGCCGGGTGACCGAATCCGCGTCGTGGACGCTGGACGAGCTGGTGCGACGGGTCGCCGTGAGCCTGGCCGATCCGGCGTACCCGGGCGCGCCCAACGGGCGAGTCCGCGACCTGCCCGATCGGCGGGTGGTGCGGTGGTACACGACGACCGGGCTCGTCGACCGGCCGACCATGAACGGGCGCACCGCGACCTACAACCCCCGCCACCTGCTGCAGATCGTCGCCGTCAAACGCCGCCAGGCCGAGGGCCGCTCGCTCGCCGAGATCCAGGCCGAACTGGCCGGGGCGACCGACGAAACACTGCGCCGCGTCGCCGCCGTCCCCGAGGAACTCGTCGCGGCGGAGCCGCCGTCACCCGAGGAGCCAGCGCCGCCGGCGGGGTCGAGGCGCCGAACCCGGTTTTGGGCCGACCCGCCCGCCGCCGCGCAGCCGGCAACCCCGGCCAACGGCGACGACACTGTCACGACACTGGCCGCCGTCAACCTGCCCGGCGGGGCGCTGCTGCTGCTGCCCGCCCGGCCCGGCGACGACGACACCCACGCGATCCAGGCGGCCGCCCGGCCGCTGCTCGAACTGCTGGCCGAGCGCGGCCTGCTGTCCCCCGATGAACGGAGCCCATCATGACCGTGCGCATCACGTCGATGACCGACGCGGAGTCGACGCGCGTGGCCCCGGACGACGAGGCGGGGCTGGGCGCGCTGAGCACCGAACGGGGCAACCTGCCGCTCGAGCGCATCGACGTGCGGGCCGACATCACCGGGCTCACCAGCCGGGTGGAGCTGACGCAGGACTTCGTGAACGCGTTCGACGTGCCGCTGGAAGCCACTTACGTGTTTCCCCTGCCGGATCGGGGCGCGGTCACCGGCATGCGAATGGCCGCCGACGGGCGGGTCGTTCAGGCCGAGCTACGGGAACGGGAGGCCGCCCGCGCGGCCTACGACGAGGCGGTCGCCGCGGGGCGGCGGGCCTCCATCGCCGAGGAGGAGCGGCCGGACGTGTTCACCCTGCGGGTGGGCAACATCCTGCCCGGCGAGCGGGTCAGCGTCGCGCTCACACTCGTGAGCCCCCTGGCCTACGAGGACGGCGAGGCGACGTTCCGCTTCCCGCTTGTGGTTGCGCCGCGCTACATTCCGGGCTCCGCGCTGGCCGACGTCGCGGTCGGCGACGGCTACGCCCACGACACCGACGCGGTTCCCGACGCGTCGCGCATCACTCCGCCCGTGCTGCTGCCCGGCTTTCCCCACCCCGTTCCGCTGTCCATCGAGGTCGGCGTCGACCCGGCCGGCCTGACCCTCTCGGAGGTGCGCTCCAGCCTGCACGCGCTGTCGACCGGCGACGGACGGATACGGATACAACCCGGCGAGCGGGCCAACCGGGATTTCGTGCTGCGGCTGCGCTACGGCGCCGAAGACCTCACCGACGCGCTCGTCCTTGCGCCCGACGCGGCGGGCGACGAGGGGACCTATCAGCTCACCGTCCTGCCGCCGGCGTCGAGCGCCGCGCCGGGCCCCCGGGATGTGGTGCTGGTGCTCGACCGCTCCGGCAGCATGGGCGGCTGGAAGATGGTGACCGCCCGCCGCGCCGCGGCGCGCATCGTCGACACCCTCACCGGCGGTGACCGGTTCGCGGTCCTGACCTTCGACGACCGGGTCGACCGTCCCGCCGGCCTGCCCGACGGGTTGGTGCAGGCCAGCGACCGCAACCGCTACCGCGCCGTCGAGCACCTCGCCCGCGTCGACGCGCGCGGCGGCACCGAGTTGCTCGCCCCGCTGCGGCAGGCCCTCGCCCTGCTGCACGGCTCGCGCAACGGCGATGCCCGCGACGCCCGCGACGCTGTCGTCGTCCTCGTCACCGACGGGCAGGTCGGCAACGAGGACCAACTGCTGCACGAGCTGTCCGGCGACCTGCAGCGCGTGCGAGTGCACACGGTCGGCATCGACCAGGCCGTCAACGCCGGACTGCTGGGCCGACTCGCCCGTGTCGGCGGGGGAAGCTGCGAGCTGGTGGAAAGCGAGGACCGCCTCGACGCGGCAATGGATGCTATTCGCCGTCACATCGGCGCGCCGCTCGTCCACTCGCTGGCGCTGCGCGCCGAGGGACTGGCGATCATCGACGGCACCGCGAGCCCGGCCCGGATACCCGACCTGTTCCCGGGTGTGCCGCTGGTGCTGACCGGGCGGTATCGGGGCAGCGTCGCGGGCTCGCTGACCCTGCGGGGCACGACCCGCGACGGCCGGGACTGGTCGACGACCGTCGCCGGTCAGCGCCGCGAGGCCCCGGCGGTGACGGCCCGGTGGACGCGCGCCCACCTGCGCGACCTCGAAGACCGCTACGCGTCGGCCCCCGCGGAGGATTTGGCGGCGCGAATCGTGGATGTGTCGTTGCGGTTCGGGGTGCTGTGCCGATTCACCGCCTACGTCGCCGTCGACAGCCGCGTCGCCGCCGACGGTGGCCAGTTGCATCGCGTGCTGCAACCCGTCGAGGCGCCGGCGGGATGGGAGGAGTGTCTCGCGGCCGCTCCGCTGTTCGCACGACGCGGCCGTGCTCGCGCCCCCGATGCCGGCGCCGGCGTCGGCCGGGTCGCCGTCGAGGGGCGCACAGCCGCGAACGGTCAAGCTGCGCAACGTGATTGCCGTGGCTGTGGCGGGCGCGTTGCTCGTCGGAACCGGGTGGGTCTGGTCGCTGAGCGGACACGGTTTCCCCTCCCCGGCGCGCGATGGGGTGGTGGCCGGCAAGACCACCGTGCCGGGCGATGAAGCCCTGGCGCCCCGGACGAAGGCCGGCGTTTCCGAGGGCCGGCCCGCGGTACCAGAGGCGCCACCACCGCCGCAGGCTCCCCAGGACAGCACCGTCAAACGGGACATCGTCATCACGGGATCGCTGCAGCTGGTCGTCGCCGAACCCGCCGGGGCGGCCGACCGGCTCGTCGCCGCGGTCGCCGCCGCCGGCGGGCGGGTGGACTCGCGGTCGCAGCGATCCGGATCATCTTCGCCGACAGTCGATCTCGTGCTGCGCATTCCGGCGGACAAACTCGACGGGGTCTTGGCCGACGCGGAAAAGCTCGGGTCCGTCGAGTCCATGTCGATCGGACGTAGTGACGTCACCTCGCAACGGGTCGGCCTCGACGCCCGCATCGAGGCCTTGCAGACCTCGGTCAATCGGCTGCGGGACCTGATGGGCCGGGCCGGCAGCGTCGCCGACCTGCTCGAGGCGGAGTCCGCGCTGACCCAGCGGCAGGCCGAGTTGGATTCGCTGCGGGCGCAGCGCGCAACACTGGGCGACCAGGTTTCCTACGCGACGATCAATGTCCACCTCGCGGCCACACCGACGGCGACCCACGGTGGCTTCCTCGGTGCGCTGGAACGCGGGTGGCGCTCGCTGCTCTCCGCTGTCCACGGCATCGTGGCGGCGGTCGGGTTCCTCATCCCCTGGACACCGGTGCTGGCCGTGCTGGCGCTGGTCGTCGTTTGGGGGATGCGCCGCAGGTCTTCGCGGCATGAAAGCACCAAAACTGCAACGGAATAGGCGAAGAGAAGCTCGACACCCGCTCAGGTGGCCGCGGCGATCGAATACGCCGCCGGGAATCATGGAGCGGATTTGTCACGGCACGCTCCCGCGCCGGCACTGGGCGGATATGGTTGGGGCTTTGGCGAGCAAGTCTCCGAGCGACACTTTCTTCTCGGGGACGCCGAACTGGCTCACCGGAGGGAGCGACAGATGCACCTCGTAAAGGACGACTGCCTCCCCGTTGATGTCGCGACAAGTAAGGGCCAGACGCTCGCCCGCTCCTGCCCCGAACTCGGCGTCGAACCGGTCACGCACCGTGCCGAGCGACAATTCGCCGCCCCGTGCCCTCTCGAACACCGGATCGAGGATTGTGCCGACCTGGTCGGTGAGCGCGACCGCATCGCCGAAATACACCGCCGGCGGCACACCGGAACAGGTGCCGTGCGTGTACCACTCGTGGGGCGCCAGCGTCGCGACGTCAGACATCATCGACCCCAAATCCGTTCGCAGGTCCGGCGGCAGGGTCAGGGGCGGCATGTCGGCGTCGTGGAGGTCACGGACCCGGTCGGCGACCGCCTTGGACACGCCGCAGAACTGTTCGCTGGGTGGCTGGGGCCATAGCCCGTGCAGAATCAATTTCCGGCCCAACGTGCCGACGTGACCGGTTTTGCACCCCGGGTTGGACGGCTCGGCCTGGCACAGGCTGGGTCCCCAGGTCACGACGAGCAGACTCGAGCTGCTGGTCCCGGGTTCGCCCGCGGTCGAACGCGTCGAGCGGTCGGTGACGAGCAAGCTGAACGCGACGGCCGCGACCACGATCGCCGCCAGCGCGGCCGATACGGACAAAACGGTGACATCGCCTCGCCGCAACTGCATCGTGCACTCTTCTCAACAACGCCGAGCGGGGAACGCCCACGCCCTCCTGAACCCGCAACGGAGTACAGCTTTTCACGACCACGCGTTAATGTTGACGGATCGCCGGCGAAAGACCTCCCACGTCATAGAGAACCTCTCCAGTGAACGACATCGACCGCTGGTTCGAGCGCGTAGCGCGCCGGGGAAACCGGACGGTTTCGCTCTACACGAGCCTTCTCACCGGCAGGATCTTCGCCTACTTCCGCTATCGCCTGCGCTACGCGCTCCTGCTCGACACCACGCGGTTCACCGTCCACGTCATCGAATTCCTGATTCTGCTCTCCAGCCTGGGCGGCGTGGCGGTGTTCACCGTGATGGTGCTGCGCATCGGCAGCATGATCGTCGGCGGCGGATGGTGGGGACTTCTCGAGGTCATGCGCGAGCGGCTGAGGGGATTTGCCCGATCCGGGGACCGGGACTCGGCCGAGCACGAAATCGGCCGCTGGCTTGTCCTCTCGGTGATCGCGGCCGTGGTTTTGGCAATCGGCGCCGGTGTCGCACTGGCGCTGCTGCGGCCGTCCGGCCACAATCCGGTCGCGCAGCTGTATGCCTTTCTGGTCGTCCTCGAGCTCGCGATCGGTTTGCCCGTCCGGGTGATTCATTCCGGCATCTACGCCACCCGCCGGGTCTACCGACCGATCTGGTTGATGTTCGTGCCCATCGTGGTGCAGCTGGGCGTGCTCAGCGCCGGCTTTTACTACTACCCGACCGCCGCGATCATCATTGCGATCATCGTCTCGAACGCGATCGGCATCTGGATCACCGTGCACTACACGCTCGAGGTCTACCGGCTGGCCGGACTCCGGCCCCGGGTCGCGCCGCCCGCTCCCGCCTGCTGGCGGCTGCTTCCGAAAATCCCGCCGTGGCTTGCCCTGCAGACGGCGCTGTCGGGGCTTGCTCTGCGCATGGACGCGGTGCTCGTTCTTGCACTCGTCGGCGTCTACGGGACGAGCACCCGGTCCTTCGACCTCACCGCCGGCGTGTCGGCCTGGCGGCATGTCGATGTGTTCCAATTCTTCTACCTGGTCCTGCCGTTGTTCTGCGGCGCATACGAGGGCTCAGCCCTTTTCTACTTCGATTTCGTCCGGCTGCGCAGCATTCCGGCCCTGCGCGAATTCCGCCTGTTCTTCTTCCACAAGATCCTGTGGATGGCACCGGTTGTCGCACTGTTCTTTTGGTCCCTTGCTGCCGCGCTCGGGCTGTTCGTCCTCAACGACATACCGCTGACCTTCCTGCTCGCCCTCCTGCCGCTCTTCCTCGTGCGCAGCGTGATCGGCATCTATCAGATCCGCCTGTTCGCCGAAGGCCGGTTCGGCACACACCTGGCCAGCGTCATGCTGCTGGGCGCGTTGTTGTGGCTGGTGTGGATCGACCGCAATCCCGCCTCCGACCTCATTCAGATCACCGCCGCGCTGATCACCGAACTCATCGTCCTGATCGACCTGCAGCATCTCCGGGACCGCCGGCCACCCCCGCGCCCCACCCTGTTGATGTTGGGAGACTGGATGCGCGCGCTCGCGCGGGAGCCGGGGCCGGTGCGGGTCGGCACCATCGCGATCCCGGATTCGAGCGCGCCGAAGCAGAGATCCGCCGCGGTGCAACTCATGCGGCAAACCTTCCGTGACAGAGGACATTTCGCGTTCCGGTCTGCGACGAGACTCGTGTTTTACGAACGCTCGACGAACGGCGCCAGCCCGCGCCCGGCCCACCTGGGCCTTCAAGAGATCACCGGCGGCGCCGCGAGCCGCGGCAACTCCTTCGGCGCGTCGACGACAAGCGGGCGTGAAGCTCTCGACCGGCTCGTCGCCGAAAAATGGATACGTCCGATCGACGACGCGTCGCCGCGGTCGGTCAGCCTGGAAACCCTGTGCGCCGACTTCCGCAAGCTGTTCGCAACCGGCATCGTCTTCGACCTGGAAACGCTCCACGGAGCGCAAGACCTGCGCAACCTCGAGCAAGGACTGCTCGCAACGGCACTGCCGACGGCCATCCGAAGCCTGGAAAGCGGTGCCATCGTGGTTCCACTGTCCGGCCGCTTGCTCACGCCGCTGTATCACGAGGGCGGGCTGCGGCTGCTGTTTGTCCTGCCTCCCGATCCCGAACCGAATGCCGTCAAACGCTGGCTGCAGACCGTGCAGGCTTGGCGTTTTTCCTGGGGAACCATGGAAACGGCGGAGAGCGCCCGTCATGGCTGAACCCGTTGACATCGGGCGACGACTCACCGACCCCGCAACGTATGAAGAAACGATCCTGCGGATCTTCGCAAAAAAGCGGGAGCGTGGAATGGCTTTCGGCGAGACGGGCGACGGCGTCACCTATTTCGGCACTGCGACCGGGCGGCGCACCCTTTCCCGGGCGATCGCGCGCACCGTCGCCAACGGCCGGTACCGTCCGCAGCCGGTCGACCTCTGGCATCTCGAAACCAATGGGAAGCTGCGCGCCGCCCATACGCCGGCGTTCGTCGACCACGTCGTCGGTTCGGCGCTGTTTCAACTTCTTTCGCACAACGCGTGCTGTTATGGCCTTCCCGGCGTCTACTCCTACCTGCCCGGTTCGACGAACGTGTCGGCGGTGCGGGCGCTCGCCGGCTTCGTCCGGGCTCATCGCCGGCGGGTGGGGGAGAAGGGTCCGCCCCTTTATGTCCTGCAATCCGATTTCGAGCACTACGGCGACGACCTGCCGGTGGGCCCCGATGCGGCGCTGTGGCGCATCCTGCGCGAGGTCGCCGCACTTGGCAGCCCGAACGGCGACATCGCGCCGAACGCATGGGCCCTCATCACCGCGCTTGCGCGCCCCGTCGTGCGGGATCAGGACGGGGCGCAGTTCACCCGCCGCTACGGCGTGGCCATGGGAACGCCTCTCGTCCCGGTGCTGGGCAATCTGGCGGTCGTCCCGATGGACCGGGCGATCGTGGACATCGAGGGCATTTTCTACGCCCGATACAACGACGACTTCCTGGTTGCCCATGCGGATCTCGGCGCACTGCACGAGGCAGACACGCGGATCGATGCGCTGCTCGACGAGTTGGGCGTCAAGCGCAAACTCGAGAAGGAGCTTCGCATCGCCCTCAGCGCAACCGGCCGGCCCGCCACCGAGGATCCCGCCTATCGTGGGCGCAACCGGATCGACTGCCTGGGCATGTCGGTCGGCCATGCCGGCGCGGTGACCTTGGGGCCGCATCGGTTGCGCCGCTTTGTCCAACGCGTGGCGGCCCGCATCGATGCGGCGGCGCCCGCGCTCACGCCGTTGCCGGCCCGCGAACGAGCCCGGCACCTCGTGGCGACCGTGAACGTCATGCTCGACGACGCGAATCCGTTTGCGGTTCCCGGTCTGTCGGCTCTGCTCGAGACGACGACAGACCGGGGTGCCCTCAAGGACCTGGACTTCCGGATCGCGCGAAAAATCGTGCAGGTCGCCACGGGGCGTCCGGGTGTGCGCGGCTTCCGGTTGCTGCCGCCTGCGGTGCTGCGGCGCGATATGGGCCTGGTCTCGCTCGTGCGCCTGCGGAACTTGCGGTGATCGGTCGCCATGCGGTTCGATCGTCGAGAGGGCGCGGACCCCGCCTTCGGGCGGTTTCGCGAAGAGCCATAGAGGCTGCGGCTTTCGGTTCTTCACTTTTTCTGCTTTTTCCCCGCGCCCTCCTCGACGCGTGCCGGGAGGCGGCTGCTCGCGGGGGTGCCTGCGCCAGAGGCGAGTAATCGGTGTGCGCGGAAGTTCGCAGAAGTTGCTGGCGCCAACCAGTGGGACGGCGGGCTCGCCTGAAGTATCGTCGCATCAATGGTTCAACATGTGATTCGCCTCTGCACCCTCGTTGTGGGCATGTTTGCGGTGATCGTGTTCCCAGCAGGTACGGCCCGTGCCGACATCGTTGGCTTCACCTCGCCGAGCGGCAACATCGGCTGCATGATGGATGCCGCATCGGTTCGCTGCGATATCCGCGACCGTGGCTGGTCGCCGCCGCCCAAACCTGCCGACTGCGAGTGGATGATGAATTATGGGCAGGGCATCGTGCTCACCGCAGGGCAGCAAGCACGGTTTGTCTGCGCCGGTGACACCGCGCTTGGCGGAGGTCCGCCGCTGGCGTATGGCGACAAGATCACCAGGGGATCGTTGGGGTGCGAGAGCAAGACCTCCGGCATGAACTGCTGGGATTCCAGCTCGGGGGGTGGATTCGAGATTTCCCGCGACGGCTACCAGCTTTCTTGATCGATGATCGGAATCGCCATGCCAATAGTGCCTACCAGATTGGTGCGACGGACAATAGTCTTTCGGGTCGGTCAGGCAGAGGCCGGGTCGCCGTGGCGGGCGATGCGTTGTTCGATGCCATCCGCCGCGCGACGCACCTGCCGGCCCAGCGTGCGAATGGCGGCGCCGTCGAGGGTGGCGAAGACGGCGGCCATGGCGGTCATGGTCGCGGTGCCGTCCGGCATGCGGATCGGCGCGGAGATGGTGGCGATGCTGTGGACGGCGTCGCCGGCGAGTTCGTCGTCGAGGACGTCGATGACGGCGAGGTCGGCGTAGGCGCGGGCCAGCTGGGTGGTGATTTCGTCGACCTCACCGTCGGCGCTGAGCGCCCGTAGCGCGGTGTAGACGCGCACGTATTGGTGGGTCAGCCGTTCGACGACGTAGCCGCGCTGCCGGATCTCGTTGAGGACGGCCATCATTCGCTGCTGGAACTGGCGGTTGGGCGCGCCGATTTCTTGTAGCCAGCGTTTCTGCGCATCGGCGCTCCACCAGGCCACGTAATCACGGCCGATCGGGGCGACGAACGGCGTTCGCATCCCGCGCCAGATCCTGGGCCCGCGCAGGCACTCGCCGACAGAATCGATGACCACCAGGGTGGCGCCCTCGCGGCGGGCCAGCATGACTTGGCTTCCCGTGGCGACGGCCAGCGCATTGAGGTCGGCGCGGTGCAGCTCGGCGCCTGCGGGCCTGGCCAACGCCGCGATGGCCGGCCCCCACGTGTAACAGGCCGTGACGGGATCCCTGATCGCCCACTCGCGGGCCGCCAACGTCGTCAGGATGGCATGCCCGGTGGCCCGGCTGATTCCCAGACTGCGGCAGATCTCGGCCAGCGTGAACTGCTTGGCGGGGTTGCGGCCCAGCAGTTCCAGCACGGCGATCACGCGCTCGGTGGGCGGTGAGCACCCTTGACTCGGCGTCGAAGACGTGGCTACGCTCTGTGTCACAATACCGAATGCTATGTCGTTATTTCGACACTTGCAAGGGTTGGCGGAGGCACCATGGGTACTGAACAGCTGCAAGTCAACGGTCCCGGCCGGCCGACCGGAGGGCTCGGAGAACCGAACGGCCGGCTACCCACGACCGAACGCTCCGGCGTCGGCGTCAATGCGGCCGCACCGGTCGCCGCGAGAGAACGCCGCGTGTCGCCGCGCACCTGGCGAGCCTTCGGAATCTGGACGGCGGTCTTCTGGGGGGCTACCGGCGTCTTGGCGACGCTGTTCTATCTGGGCGCGCTCGACTTCACCACCAGCACCAAAGCCTCCCTGTACGGGATCAGCATCTGGCTCAACGGGTGGTTCATCCCGCTGCTGCTCCCCGGCGCGAGGAAGCGCCCGCGCATGGCGCTTTTCCACGAGTGTCTGGTGTTGTGGATGGTCTCCTATGTGATGACGAACCTGCTCTGGGAGATCCCCTGGGTGCTGTTCTCCCCTTTCGTCTTCCACGACCTGCACACGATCGGCGACATCGTCGCCTACACCCCGTGGATGCGAGGAAACGTCCTGCACATGTACTGGTGGGACCTGGCTTCGTTCGGCTCGGTCGATTTGCGCACGGTCAATCACAACTCGACGTTCTTCACCCTCGAGATCTACGCCTTCGTCAACGTTGCCAGCGCCTGGGCCTTTTGGCGGCTGAACAAGAAGCGCTCCTCGATGCGTTACCTGATCCCAGTCCTGGCGGCCGGGGAGCCGGTCGTGGCGACCTTCATCTTCTCGTTCAGCGAGGTGTTCGGAGGCTTCAAGAACATGCCCGGCGGTGTGGCCGACACGCTGCTCGCGCTGGTTTGGACGCAATACCAGTACTTCGTCTTCCCCCTCATCTTCGGATGGCTCGGCCTCAAGCTTCTCTACGAGGATTGGCGCCGCACCAGGTGCCCCGCACCCGCCGGCTAACCGCTTTGCGGCCGGCACCGGCTGTGCCGGGATGACTTTCGGCACTAGCCGTGCACGGCATTCCCCGCTTTGCTTGGGTGAATGACGAGACGTGGGCTGTCGGTGTGGGTCGCCGGAGTTGGGCTGGTGGTCGCGCTGCTGAGCGATCAGGTCCTGGTAGCACCGACGTCATCGGCGAGCTGCACATTGACTGCCCAAGATGAGCAATACATCAACCTGCTGGCTCAGAAGAACATGATTCACGGGACCGACGTCAGCGACTGCAACGTGGTCGCCGAGGGGCGCTGGTTCGCCGATCAGGTGCGCACTTCACCCGACCCCCTGCACACCGCGAGGTCTTTGGTGCAAAAGGTGAGCGACACGACGCCGATGACCGAGGATCAGGCCGAATGGGAGGTTGAGTCGGCGATCTTTGTCTACGCACCGGAGATGGTCCCGAAGATCAAGGGCCAATTTGCTCAGGAGCCCCCCGAGTAAACCCCAGGAGGGCGAATTCGGCTCCGAAAAGCGTTGGGGGAGAAGATGCGGTGACCGCTGCCGGACACTACCTGCTGTCCGGCGCATCGAGCCGCCGGCGCCGGCGCACCAGATGCTCGCCACCACCGCAAGGCGGAGTCGCCGGCCGGCGCCGCTGCTACCTGTCGGCAATCGCCAGACGCTAGCGATTCCGGCCGAGGACCACCCCGGCGACCCATCCGCAGTAACGTGGAAAGCGAGCGCCTACGTAGTGGCGCGAAATCGAGACGCAGCGGGACCAGTTTTGACACGCACTGGGTGTGGTAGCCGCAACCTGGCTACCTCCGGCAAGACGTGGCTTTTCCCCGCCAAATGGAATACCGGGATGACCATCACGCACGCGCGCCGCCCGAGGTTTGGCTCGTCCGCGCGGGTTGCCGGCGTCCTCATGTTCGGGATGCTGGGTCATGCGGTGCTGTCAGCGCCGGAAGCGTCGGCTGGCTGCACGTTGACGCCCCAGGATGAGCAATACATCAATTTGCTCGCCCGGGACAAGATGGTTCACGGGATCGGTTTCAACGACTGCCATATGGTCGCTCAGGGGCGGTGGTTCGCCGATCAGGTGCGTAATTCGCCCGATCCGCTGGGAACCGGAAAGTCCTTGGTGCAAATGGTGGCTAACACGACGCCGGCAAACGCGGAACAGGCCGAGTTCGAGGTTGAGGCAGCGATCTTTGTTTACGCGCCGGAGATGATTCCCACGATCAAGGATCAGTTCGCCCAGTCATCGCCCTGAGTGCGCCCATTGCGGTCGTCGCGTCAAACCCTTGCGGGACAGGACATTAGCGGGAAAGCCGGGCGGCGGGCGCCGCGGGCCGCAAACTGACGAGCGTTGTTAGAGTTTGAAGTAATGAGCGATCCTACGGGCACAACGCAAAACGGCGGCTTCGAATTCGTCACCGCCGAACCTGGTGTCGAGCTCGCGGTGAAGCGATCCGGCACGGGCTCGACGGTCCTTTTGGCCGGCGGCCTCGGCATGCCGAGCATCACGTGGGACATCTGCGGGCTTCCCCGGTCCCTCGTCGACGCGGGGTTTCAGGTCATCGCGTACAACGCGCGCGGAATGTCACCTTCCTCCGCGCCGGCCGCGCCGTACTCGGTGGCCGAGCTGGCCGCTGACGCCGCCGCAATACTCGACCATTTCCAGGTAACGCGGGCCACGGTCGTCGGCTACTCGATGGGCTGTTACACCGCGCAGGCGTTGCTGCGCAGCCGGCCCGAGCTGGTGCGCGCGCTCGTCTTGTTCGCCGGGCTGCAGCCCTCGCCGGTGGGTGCGATGGTGGGAGAAATGGAGCTTGGCCTGATCGAGCGTTACGGCGAGGTGCCGCGCGAGGTGCTGGTCTTCGAACAATTGCTGACCACACTGCACCCGCCGATGCTGCAAGACCCGGCGACAGTGACGGGCTGGCAGCAGATGCTGTCGGCCGGCTACGACAGCGGCTGGGCCTCATCTGAGGGATTCAAGGGACAGCTGAGCGCCTCGCAGGAGTGGATCGCGGCCGGCGAACCGGCCCCGCAGCATCTCAGCGCGATCGATGTGCCCACGCTCGTCCTGGCGTTCGAATACGACCTGTTCTTTCCGCCGGCACTGTGCGAGGCGACGGCCGGGCTGATCCCCAGCGCCGAGTTCGCACAAATCGACGGCGCCGGCCACGGCGGCATCTTCACCGGACCCGGCGACAGCGCGGCACGGATCACCGAATTCTGCCGCGAATACCGCGAAAGCTGAAGCCGGGAAACATCATTCACCTTGGCTGCTGCCGTCCCACTCGTGGTCGTGCATGAACGCATCGGGGATGTTCACCCGATACCGGGCGGCCTCGGCGACGATGTTTGCCATGGCGAGCGGCAGGGCCAGGCTCGGCCCGGGATCTTGGGGGTTGAAGATGACCCCGTCAGTGCGCAGGTAGTCGCGCAGATACTGCCGGAAGGTTTTGCCCTGCCGCGCCGATTTGCGCCAGCCGTACATCAGCATCCCCGGGCCCAGCATCTTGCTGACGCCGGGCTTCGGCACGATGACCTCGTCGTTGATGCCGAAAAATGCCTTGTCGATCCTCGTTTCCGGATCGAACAGCAGGATCCCGCTGGTTGCCCGCGGATTGCATTCGACGGTGAACAGCCCCCGATCGGGCACCTCGATGAAATCCAAGGCGATCTGGCCGGTGAAATTGAACGCCTTGACGCAATCGCGCACCCATTCGGCGATGCCCTCGTGCTCGATGGACTCGAACGTCAGGCATGAGGTGCCTTCGATCGCGTACCGCACCGGGTAGACGGCGTGCGCCTTCACCTGGCCCTCGTGGCAGATCGAGTACGAGCAATAGCTGGCACCCTCGGCCCACTCTTGGGCGAGCCAGGGGTTGCCCGCTTCGAAACTCAGGCCGCGCGGGAACTCGCCCGGACGGACCTTGTGGACATCCTGCGAACCGCGGGAGTAGACGAGTTTGAGCGCGAACGTGCGGTCGAAATCCAGGGCCTCGAGCTCCTCTTGGCTGCGCACCAGCGCGAAGTCGAGGGTGGGCATGCCCAGCGTTCGCAGCGCGGCCTGGAACTCGTATTTGTTCTCCAGCCGGGCCTCGAGGTCGAAATCGGAGAAGAACAACCCGCAGCCGTCCGGGAACAGGTCGGGGTGGCGCTTGATCGTGTTGGCCATGATCTCGGTCCCCTCGTGGACCGGCACGACCAGATCCACGCCCTGCTCGCGGGCGATATCCGCGATGGCGCGCGTCCACTCGACCGGTTCGAACCTCGGCCGCGGCGTGCGGAACGTCTTCCTGACCGACGAGGAGAACCTGCTGATGGGAACGGACACCGAGTCCGCGATCAGCACATCGTGCCCCGCGGCGCCCATCAGGCGGGCCAGATGCAGCGCCAGAAACGAACGGCCGAAGGTGATCAGCACGGTTTTTCCACTACGTCCCGACATCGAACCTCCCACTGAACAATTTCCACCCGATTGCCCCCGCAAACATGCGGTCGCAAAGTCCCCGGGCAGCGGCCCGCCCCGTATGCCACGATGGCGTCATGGGTGAGGAGGCCGGGCAGTCGGAACGCGAATTCAATGCGCACAACATCGAGGAGTTCCGTCGCAACGGGGGCAAGGTGGGCGGTCAGTTCGAAGGTTTCCCGCTGCTGCTGTTGACCACGACCGGCGCGCGAAGCGGCGCGCAGCGAGTGAACCCCGTCGCGTACTTCGATGTCGACGGCAAGATCTACATCGTCGGCTCCGCGGCGGGGCGGGACAGCAGCCCCGCCTGGGTCCATAACCTTCGCGCCCACCCTCGCGTGACCATCGAGATCGGCTCGGCGGGCCCCAAGCCGGCGACCGCGCGCGAACTGCCGCGCGCCGAGCGCGATTCGGTCTACCCGGTCGTCGTCGAGCGCGCCCCCGGGTTCGGCGAGTATCAGCAGCGCACCGATCGGGTCATCCCGGTCTTCGAGCTGCTCACCGAGTGAGGCAGGACCAGTGAGAGCTGTCCGCGTAGTCGCCCGGGTGTACCCGGCCGTTGTCCTGGGCGCCGCACTCGTGTTCGCAGCCGTCGGCTGCGTCGCGCCGACGACGCCGTCGAGCGCCCCGGGGGCGGCCGCCCCGACCGGGACCACGACGGCGGCCGCGACGGCGCTGGCCTCGACCACCGTGGCGGCCGCGCCGAGAATGCCCGAGGGCGCGCAGCCTCAGCTGGCTTCGGACCCCGCACAATTGGCCGACGACCTCGTCGCCGACGAGCGCGCGCTGCGCGACCCGTCGACGGCGGAGCCGGCGCTGGCGGAGGCGGCGCACCGCCAGCAGGCGGCCTACCGCGCCATCGGCCGGCACCCCGAATGGGATGCGACCACCCGGCCGCGGATCCCGCCGGAGCTCCTCGCAACCTACGACCGCAACGTCGACGCCCGTCGTCAGCTCACCGAGATCACGCCCACCAGAGACACATTGCCCGCGTGGCGCATCGAGCCGCCGGCACCGGCCGACGAGCTGCTGGGCTACTACCACGAGGCGGAGTCGAAGTCCGGCGTCGGCTGGAACTACCTGGCCGCCATCAACCTGATCGAGACGCGCTTTGGCAGCGTCGTCGGCACCAGCACCGCCGGCGCGCAGGGCCCCATGCAGTTCTTGCCGTCGACGTTCGCCTCCTACGGCGAGGGCGGCGATATCGGCTCGCCCCGCGACAGCATCTTGGCAGCGGGCCGCTACCTCGCCGCGAACGGCTTCGCCGACGATCGCGATCACGCCATTTACCGGTACAACCACGCGCACCAATACGTCCAGGCGGTCAACCAGTACGCCGCGGTGCTCGGCGCCGACCCCGCCGCGTTCGTCGGGTACTTCCGCTGGGACGTCTATTGCTCCACCACCGCCGG
This sequence comes from uncultured Actinomycetota bacterium, assembly GCA_963711445.1. Taxonomy (GTDB): domain Bacteria; phylum Actinomycetota; class Actinomycetes; order Mycobacteriales; family Mycobacteriaceae; genus Mycobacterium. The sequence continues at coordinate 605,117 of CAVQEF010000004.1, read as the reverse complement.
CGACGTGCTGCTGCCCGTCGGGTACGCCGCGACCTCACCGATCCCGGTCGGCGACTACCTGGCGACCCACCCGCAGTAACGCGGCGCGGTGCTCTCGGGCCGGTGCCGTCAGGTGCACCCGCTCACACGAATCCGCCGGCCGGCGCCGACGCAGACGCTTACCGGCGGCGGCGGTGGCGGTGGCGGCGGAAAGTCCTGCGGCAGTGGCGCATAGTCGGCCGGCGGCGGGACGTAGGTGTTGACGGTGTCGGCAACGTTGGTGCACCCGCTCACCGAGATGCGCCTGCCGACGCTTGCGCAGACGTCCGCGTTGGCCATGCCGGAGGGCTGCGCCACGGCACACACCTCGAGGATCGCCTCGAGGAACAACACAGCCAGTCCACTCACAGCCCACGAGCGCAGCTTCACCGGGCTCTCCTTTCCGTCACGGCCGGACGTTGTTGGGCGCCTCAGGGCGTCGGGCTGCCGCCCTGCTCGAGTAACGGCGTCCACTGGCAACGCTGCCGGATGTCGACCAGCGGCTGACGGATGGCCTCGAGATCGGCTTGCTCGTCCGGGTTGGCGTTGAAGTAGTTCTGCACATTCTCGCGGATCTTGTCTTTGGGCGCGTCCTGCAGGCCCGTGTAGAAGTCGTTCAGGTCCGGGTGAGTGAACAAGTAGGTCGAGAGCGCGGCCCCCACACCCGTCGCGACACCGGCTATGTCCGCGGCCGTGCAGTTGGGCGGGCGCGGCGGCGCATCGGCCGCGGCGGTGCCCGTGGTGGCCCCCAAGAGCGTGCAGGCGACCGCGCCGGCGCCGATTGCGCCGATTGCCGCCCGGCGCGGAGTCAGACCTGATGAGAACATGACTGGCTCCTTCTTCCGGTTGTCAAGCCGGGCGTTCCATCTCAATGGCGCCGCCCTCGGCACGCTGTCCACTCTGGCCCCGGCCCTGGCGGCTTTGCTGGGGCCGAAAGTCACCACCACTACGGCCAACCGTCACCACACCGTCGCGATGTTGCCGCACCGTACCGATGTGCCGGAAATACCTATGCGACCAGGCCGGACGTAGCAAGATCAGGTGCGCGGGCTGCCGGCGGCGCCGCGGGGAGGAGTCAAGCATGAGCGAGGCCATTGCGACGAGGGGCCGTCGCCGCCGAGTGGCGCCGGGCGCCGAACGGGGGAGGCGTGCTTCGGGGCGCCCGTTGCGGGCCTGCGCGGTCGGTGTCCTCGCCCTCGCGCTCGCCGGTTTGCCGGTGGTTGGGGCCGGCGCGCCGGCGATCGGCCGGGCCGACCCCCAGGATTGCGCGCCCGGATGGGTGTGGAGCCCCAACTTGAACCAGTGCGTGTTCTGGCTTCCGACCGCGAACGGCCCCGGCGGGCCCGGCGGACCGGGCGGTCCGGGTGGACCGGGAGGCCCCGGCGGTCCCGGGGGACCGGGCGGACCCGGCCCCCGCTAGCCGCTGCACATGCTTGGCCTGCGGCGATGCCCGCCGGCCCGGGCGCTCCGCCCTGCCCCGCCCGGTCGGTCGTTATACTGGCTAAGTAAAGCTTTCGATCCGACATTGGGGGAACAGGCCTATGCCACGCACAGACAACGACACCTGGGACTTGGCCTCCAGCGTGGGCGCGACGGCCACGATGGTGGCCGCGGCCCGCGCAATCGCCACCAAGGCCGACCACCCGGTGATCGACGACAGGTTCGCCGAACCGCTGGTCCGCGCCGTCGGTATGGACTTCTTCACACGGTGGGCCGGCGGCGAGCTTGCAGCCGCAGACATCGACGACGACGAGTCCACCTGGAAGCTCGCGCACATGCCCGACGCGATGGCCGCCCGGACGCGCTTCTTCGACTCGTTCTTCCAGGACGCGACGCGCGCCGGCATCCGCCAGGCCGTGATCCTGGCGTCCGGACTGGACGCGCGCGCCTACCGTCTGACGTGGCCGGCCGACATGACGATCTTCGAAATCGACCAGCCCCAGGTGATCGAGTTCAAGTCGACCACCTTGGTGGGCCTGGGCGCAGCCCCGACGGCCGAGTTACGCACCGTCGCAGTCGATCTGCGGCAGGACTGGCCCGCGGCTCTCAAGGACGCCGGCCTGCACACCGGCCGGCCGACCGCGTGGATCGCCGAGGGGCTGTTCGGGTATCTGCCACCGGGGGCTCAAGACCGCTTGCTGGACCACATCACCGCGCTCAGCGCCGACGGCAGCCGGCTGGCGTGCGAGGCCGTGCCGGACATGTCGGAGGTGGATCACGAGCGGGCGCGGGAGATGATGCGCAGGGTCAGCGCCAAGTGGCGTGACCATGGCCTCGACCTCGAGTTCGCCGATCTCGGCTACGAGGGCGAGCGCGCCGACGTCGCCGCCTACCTGGACAACCTGGGATGGCGAACGGCCGGTACGCCGATGAGTCAGTTGCTGGCCGACAACGGCCTCGCGGCGATCCCGCAGAGCAACGACTCGGTGTCGGTGGCCGACACCATTTACTACACCTCCATACTGAGCAAATGACGTCCGTGCAACGCCGGGGGCTCAACGACGCGGTCACGAGGATGTGGAGCTTTCTGGCTCCGGCCTACGACCTGCCGTTCCTGCAGCAGTGGGTCTACCGACCCCCGCACGATGAGGTGATCGCGCAGTTGCGCGCTCACGGCGCCCGCAAGATCGCCGATATCGCCTGCGGCACAGGTATACTCAGCGATCGCATCGAGCGCGAACTGCACCCCGACGAGATCTACGGCGTGGACATGTCCGACGGTATGCTGGCGCAGGCCCGGGCCCGGTCCGACCGGGTGCGCTGGATGCGCGGCCCGGCCGAGCGGTTGCCGTTCGACGACGGGACGCTCGACGCCGTCGTGACGACATCGGCGTTCCACTTCTTCGACCAGCCCGCGGCGTTGCGCGAATTCCATCGCGTGCTGGCCTCCGGCGGGCTGGTGGTGGTCGCGGCGCTGAGCGCGCGGCAATCGCTGCTGCAGACGCCGGCGGCCAACAAATGGAAACCGCAGCACAACGCGTCGCCGGCCGAGATGCGGACGATGTTCGAGAACGCCGGGTTCACCATCGCCGATCAGCACCGCATTCCGCGGCCGCTATGGACGCGGCTCATCTCCGACCTGGTGACAGCCGGCACCAAGAGCTAACGGTCGACACGACCGCGTCGGCTGGCGAGAATCTCTCGTGCAGGGCCGGTAGCATTCGCTGATCCTTCGGCCGGCTGTAAAGTGGCGCCGCACTTTTCCTGGCCGGGCGATGAATCGGCGGGTCGGTGTTGATGCGGGCATCGGCTATCAAGCCGCGCAGGCGAGATCATTTATATCGCTACCAGTTTCGGCATCAATGAGCGACTCTAGTTGGTGCTGGGTGGTGGTTGGGGTTGGAAGGGGTCGTACCACCACCAGTCGGCGCGTTCGCCGGTGGGCCCGGGATAGGGGGCGACGGCTGGTGGGGCCAGGGTGGGTGGGCGGGCCAGCGAGCCCGGGTTCAGGGGGTGTCCGTCGCTGTCGGTGACGGTCAAATCGTCGGCGGGTCCGGTCAGGGTGATGTGGCCTTGGTGGTGCAGCCGGTGGTGGTAGGGGCAGACCAGCACCAGGTTGGCCAACTCGGTGGGCCCACCGTCTTCCCAGTGCCGCAGGTGGTGGGCGTGTAGGCCGCGGGTGGCCCCGCAGCCCGGCACCGCGCAGCTGGGGTGGCGGTGCTCGAGGGCGCGGCGCAGCCGCCGGCTGATCGCCCGGGTCGTGCGCCCGGCGCCGATCAGCTCGCCGTCACGGTGAAACCAGGCCTCCCAGGTGGCATCACAACTCACGTAGCGCCGTTCGGCGTCGCTGAGCAGCGGACCCCGATGCAGGGCGCCGGTACGCCGCTCGACATCGAGGTGGACCACCACCGTGGTGTGCTGGCCGTGCGGGCGGCGGGCGGCCTCGGTGTCCCAGCCCGTGTCCACCAGACGCATAAATGCCTCCAGGGTGCCCGGCAGCGGCGGGGCGCTCTCCGGCGTCTGCTCGCTGTCGGCGCGGTCGTGTTTCCACGCGGCGATCAGGGCATCGCGGTGGGCGGCCAGCGCGGCCTCGAACGTCGCGGCCTGCAGCGGCGCAAGCTTGATCCGCCAGCACGTCAGCTCCTCGCTAGAGGAGGTTTTGGTGATCGAGGGCTGCCGATCCGGGCCCGCCTCGGGCTGCGGTCGGGGTTCGAGGTTGACCGCGGTGCGCAACTGGCTCACCGACGCCGAACGCGCCAACTGCGCATAATGCTCATCCGAGCCCGCCCCGCCCCGCGCGGCGATCACCCCGACCTGATCCAGCGAGTAGCGGCCCTCCCGCATCCCCTGCGCACAACGCGGGAACTCCGCCAGCCGGCCGGCCACCGTCGTGATCGTGTGCGCGTTCCCCGACGAGCACCCCAGCTTCCAGGCCACCAACGCCGCCACCGAGCGGGCCCCCGTCATCCCACACAACCCGTCCCGGTCGATCTCGGCGGCGATCTCCACAATGCGCCCATCAATGGCGTTGCGCTGACCCGCCAACTCCGATAACTCCTCAAACAACACCGCCAAACGCTCCTGCGGAATCAGCGGCTCAGCAGGTGATTCGGCAAGGCCCAACGACGCGGTCAAACACATACCCACATCATCACAGCAAGGTCCGACAACTCTGGGCCGCCCGAATCCGCGCCCGGGGGTGACCTTGTTCATCGGCCCCGCGGAACGGTCGAAGTGGACCGCGGTCGCACCGGAGGTGGCCTTCCGCGATGCCCGCATTGGCCACCAGGGCAGCCCCTGCCTTCAGTGCGCAGATCAACGGCTGCGACCGCCGCGACCCAAAAGCGCGAGCCCAGCCAGGCTTCACGGTAGGTCGATTGTCCGGCGGGATAATCCGCGGTTGTCTCGAATACCGCTCGCGCACAGCGCTTTACGTCCTGGCGCGCGGCTGACGGCGCCCGCCCCGGTGATCGGCGGACGCCGTGAAAGCCGGCCTCTTACAGCGGGATCCAGACCCCGAAGAACCAGAAGCCCCACTGGTTGAACCCCGGGTTCCACATCGGCGTCTCCTGGTAGCCCCAGTAATTGATCGGTCCGCCCGTCCATCGCCCGCCGGGCGGCGGGACCTGTCCGTGCCACGCCGGTGGCGGTGGCTCACCGGGTCCCCACGGCGCGGCGCCGTCGCCCCAGGGGGCGCCGTGGAAGTAGCCGCGGTGGGAATCCCCGTGCCATACACCGGGTCCGCCTGGGCCGCCTGGTCCGTCGGGGTGACCGGGTCCGCCGGGCCCGCCCGGGCCGCCTGGTCCGTCGGGGTGACCGGGGCCGCCGGGTCCGCCCGGGTGACCGGGTGCGCCGGGAGCCGGCGCGCCATGGCCACCGGCCGGCGCGGGCGGCGGCGGTGCCGGGGCGGCGTTGGCCACACCGGCGCCCGCCCCCAACGCGGCGGCGCCGAGCGCCCCGGCGATGGTTCCCCCGGCAATCAACTGCTTCAGTCTCATGGTTCCCACCCCTGTACTAGCGAACTCCTTCGAGAACTCCCCGATACCCTGGACGCTAAATAGGTTGTCTATGTATTAGCTATGGCGGGCTTATGGACTATCTAGACAGACGCGAAGCGGTCCCGAACGGAACGGCGGACGGCTGCCGCCGCCGCGCCCGCCGGGCGAATGGGCCACCTTTGGCAAGGCTATCTTGGCTGGTCAGCCATAGGTTCTCCCGTATATTGTTGCCGCCGTGGTCAACGCGTCGCACCCCGCCGAGCCCCACGAGGGGTCGGTGTCGTCGAAGCTGAACTGGCTGCGCGCGGGCGTCCTGGGCGCCAACGACGGGATCGTCTCCACCGCCGGCATCGTGGTCGGTGTCGCGGCGGCGACGGTCGACCGCGCCCCGATCCTGACGGCCGGTATCGCCGGGCTCGTCGCCGGGGCCGTGTCCATGGCGCTGGGGGAGTACGTGTCCGTCAGCACCCAGCGCGACACCGAACGGGCGTTGCTGACCAAGGAACGCCAAGAGCTGCGCGACGATCCGGCCGCCGAATTGGACGAGCTCGCCGCGCTGTACGAGGCCAAGGGCCTGACCCCGGCGACCGCGCGCTCGGTCGCCGAGGAACTCACCGACCACAATCCGCTCGTCGCCCACGCCGAGGTGGAACTCGGGTTGGACCCCGACGAGCTGACCAGTCCCTGGCAGGCTGCGCTGTCCTCGGCGCTGTCGTTTTCGATCGGCGCCCTGCTGCCGTTGCTCGCGATCCTGGCCCCGCCGACGGCCTGGCGAATCCCGGTCACCGTCGTGGTCGTACTGCTGGCCTTGATGCTCACCGGTGCGGTGTCGGCCGGAATGGGCGGAGCGCCGAAGGGCCGTGCGGTGCTGCGCAACGTCATCGGTGGCGGCCTCGGGTTGGCGATCACCTACGGGATCGGTCATCTGGTGGGCGCCGCGATCGCCTGACGGTCGAGCGATTGAGTCAATGTCCCTGTGCGCGTCAGGGTTTGACGTCGATGGGGCCGCGCCGCGCGACTGGAAGTGAAACTGTAATATCAACTGTTGCCGCGTCCAAAGGAGGAGCCCCGTGAACGTACCGCCGCCGCGCCGGGTCATGCGGTGATCGAGCCGAACCTCGTACCGGACGAGGCTGATTGGGCGGCGTCCGCACCGTACTTTGTCCGCGACGGGAAACGGTACGTGCCCAGCAAGGTGGCGCGCGGGGGATGGGGGCCCTCACTCAGCGGACACGTCGTCGGCGGCCTGTTGGGCTGGGCCGTCGAACGCGCGGTCGACGACCCGCAGCTGCAGCCCGCGCGCCTGACCGTCGACCTGCCCCGGCCCACCGCGCTCGAACCGCTCGAGGCGCACACCCGCATCCATCACGACCGCAAGCGACTGCGGCTCGTCGAGGCCGTTCTCACCCAGGACGGCGCCCCGGTGGCGCGGGCCAGCGCACTGTTTCTGCGGCGCGGTCCGCAGCCCGAGGGCCAGGTGTGGTCCCAACCGGTGCAGCTGCCGCCCATCCCGCTCGAGCGCGATGGCGCACCCTCGACGATCTTCATGCGCACCTACGGATGGGGCGCCGACGTGCAGAACCCCGACCCGCACTGGCAGCACCCGTCGGGGCAGAAATACACGTGGCTGCACGAAACGCGCCCATTGCTCGACGGTGAACCGCTGAGTGCCTTCACCCGCGCCGCGATGGCCGGCGATATCACGGCCTCCCTGGCCAACTGGGGCACCCACGGATTGCAGTTCATCAACGCCGACTACACCGTCACGCTGAGCCGATTGCCCGACGGGCCGCACCTCGGGCTGGCGTCGCTCACCCATTCCAGCCACGACGGCGTGGCCACCGGTTCGGCGGTGCTGGTCGACCACCGCGGCCCGATCGGCAGCGCCGTGTCGGTCGCGATCGCGCACTCCGGATTCCGCCCGCCCTCGACCGTATGACGACGTTTTGGGCGTTGATCGCCGAGGCGGCGGGGCGCGGATCGAACCGTCCGCTGCTCGCCGACGACCATGGCCGCAGCCTCAGCGCCCGCCAGCTGCACGACGCCGCCTGTGCGACGGCCGCCGCGCTCGCCGAACGCGGGGTCGGTGCGGGCACCGTCGTGTCCTGGCAGCTGCCCACCGCGCTGGAGACGATGGTGGTGATGGCCGCGCTGGCCCGCCTCGGCGCGGTGCAAAACCCGATCATCCCGATCCTGCGCGAGCGCGAGGTCGGCTTCATCACCGCGCAAGCGGGCACCGAAGTGCTTGTGGTGCCTCAGGTTTGGCACGGATTTGCACACGGTGAGCTGGCGCGGGCGTTGGCGACCGAGCGCGGGTTCGGCGTCATCACCGTCGATTTGGTGACGCCGCCGACCGCCGGTGAGCTGCGGCTGCCCCGGGCCGACCCCGAGGCGCTGCCCCCGCCACCGCAAGCCACCGGAGACACCCGGTGGATCTACTACTCGTCGGGCACCACCGCGGCGCCCAAGGGTATCCGCCACAGCGACGCCTCGGTGATCGCCGGATCGACGGGCGTGGTCGGCATGGTCGGTGCCACCAGCGGCGACGTGGACCCGATCGCCTTCCCGATTGCGCACATCGGCGGGGCAGCGATGCTGGCCGCCGCGCTGCTGACCGGGATGCGGTTGGTGCTCTTCGAGGTGTTCGACCCGCCCGTCACGCCCTTTGCCGTCGCCGCGCACAAGCCGACGTTCCTGGGCACGGCCACCCCGTTCTTCGTCGCCTTCCTGCAGGCCCAACAGAAGCACGGCGAGCGGCCGTTGTTTCCTTCGCTGCGCGGGTGCCTGGCCGGCGGGGCGCCCATCACCGCCGAACTGGGCCGTCAGGTCCGCGACGCCTTCGGGGTGGCCGGCGTCGCCAACGCGTGGGGGATGACCGAGTTCCCGTGCGCGACCTCACCGTCGCTGACCGCCGCGCCGGAGGTACTGGACCACACCGTCGGCCCGCCCGTGCCCGGGGTCAGCGTCCGGGTTGTCGACGACCGGGGGACCAACGTGCCGGCCGGCCGGGAGGGGGAACTGCGGCTCAAGGGGCCGCAGTGCTTCCTGGGCTACGTGGACGCAACCCTGGACGCCGGCGCCTTCGACAACGAGGGCTGGCTGCGCACGGGTGATCTCGGGCTCGTCGACGCCGACGGCAACGTGCGCGTGACCGGCCGCCTCAAGGACGCGATCATCCGCAACGCGGAAAACATCTCGGCCCAAGAGATCGAGAATGCGCTGGCCACCCATCCCGGGGTCGCCGACGTCGCCGTCATCGGCGTGCCCGACCCGCGCACCGGCGAGCGGGTCTGCGCCGTCGTGGTTCCTGCGTCGGCCGATCTGTCGCTGGAATCCCTTGTACAGCATTGCAATTCGCAGGGGCTGAGCCGCTACAAGCACCCGGAGCGGCTGGTGGTCGTCGACACCTTGCCGCGCAACCAATTCGGGAAGGTGATCAAGAAGGAGTTGCGCGAGGCCTTCGGGTGATTCGGGACGGCCGACGCGGCCTCCTACCAGGGCCGCCGAACGTGGGCCCTACGCACGCGATCCGCGGGTTTTGTGCGGATCACCCACGGTCGGCGGAGGAATTGACGACTCACGCCATTACAGGCCTTTGGGTGCGTCGCGCACGGCCTGCACCGCCGCTTCGTCGCCGCCGAACTCGACGCGGGCTTCGCGCCCGACGGCGAACAGCAGTAGCTCCTCGGGCAACCCGGTCACCGTGACCGCCGGGCCGCTCCCGGCGGTCAGCACCGTCTTGCCCTCCGGGGTGCGCAACGCGACCCGGCCGGGGACCTTCGCCAGCGTCAGCCGGCCCATCAGCGGCAGCGTGCGGCGCAGCATGGCCACCAGCTTTTGTTCGAGCACGCGCGGCTCCCAGCCCGGCTGGGCGCGGCGCACGTCCTCGTGGTGGATGAACATCTCGGCGACGTTGGCCACGGGGTCGAGCAGCTTGAGCGGCGAGTAGACCGGCGGGCCGGACGCCACCTTGTCCAACAGCTCTTCCCAGCCGGTCCGCTCGGCCACCTCGGCTTGCACCCTGGCGGTGTGGGAAGACAGGAACGGGATCAGGATGCCCGGCGCGGCGTCGGGGCGGTACTCGCGGATGACCAGGTGGGCGGCCAGGTCCCGGGTCTGCCAGCCGTCGCACAGGGTGGGCGCATCCGGCCCGACGCCGCGCATGGTGTCCACCAGGGCGGCGCGTTCGCGTTGAGCAACAGACACCGGGTCTCCTTCGATAGCGCCCGCGCGTTCGCGCGGGGCGAACTCGACACTAGTCCTGTCAGCGTTGAGCGAACCCCCGGGCACGGGAGCGTCGCGGCTCGCTAAATTTGAGGCGTCATGTCGTCGAACGGAGGCTCATGAACGCGCGCGTCGAGCAGTTGGAATTTCAGGCGGAGGCCCGGCAACTGCTGGATCTGATGATCCACTCGGTCTACTCGAACAAGGATTCGTTCCTGCGGGAGCTGATCTCCAACGCTTCCGATGCCCTGGACAAGCTGCGGCTGGAAGCGTTCCGCAACAAAGACCTCGATGTCGACACCTCCGATCTACACATCGAGATCGAGGTGGACTCCGACGCCCGCACCGTGACGGTCCGCGACAACGGCATCGGGATGACCCGCGAGGAGGTTGTGGGGCTGATCGGCACACTGGCCAAGTCGGGCACCGCCGAGCTGCGCCAGCAGCTGCGCGAGGCCAAGAACGCCAAGGACGCCAGCGCGTCGGAGGAGCTGATCGGGCAGTTCGGCATCGGGTTCTATTCGAGCTTCATGGTCGCCGACAAGGTCGAGCTGCTGACACGCAAGGCCGGCGAGAGCGAGGCCACCCGCTGGGAATCCAGCGGCGAGGGCACCTACACCATCGAATCCGTCGAGGACGCGCCCCACGGGACGGCGGTCACCCTGCACCTCAAGCCCGAGGACCAAGAGAACGAACTGCACGACTACACCGCGGACTGGCGGATCAGGAGCCTGATCAAGAAGTACTCCGACTTCATCGCCTGGCCCATCCGGATGGAGGTCCAGCGGCGCACCCCGGCCGAGGAGGAGGGCGGCGAAGACGTCGTCACCACCGAGATCGAGACCCTCAACTCGATGAAGGCGCTGTGGGCCAGGCCCAAGGACGAGGTCTCCGACGAGGAGTACAAGGAGTTCTACAAACACATCGCGCACGCCTGGGACGACCCGCTCGAGGTTATCGCGATGAAGGCCGAGGGCACGTTCGAGTACCAGGCGCTGCTGTTCATCCCGTCCCACGCCCCGTTCGACCTGTTCGACCGCGACGCCCACGTCGGCATCCAGCTCTATGTCAAGCGGGTGTTCATCATGGGGGACTGCGACCAGCTGCTGCCGCACTACCTGCGTTTCGTCAAGGGCGTCGTCGACGCAGCGGACATGTCGCTCAACGTCTCCCGCGAAATCCTCCAGCAGGACCGGCAGGTCAACGCGATCCGTCGCCGCCTGAGCAAGAAGGTCCTGTCCACCATCAAGGACTTGCAGTCCGAGCGGCCGGACGATTACCGCACCTTGTGGACCCAGTTCGGGAGGGCGATCAAGGAGGGCCTGCTGTCCGACGCCGACAACCGGGACACGCTGCTGGGAGTTTCCTCGTTCGCCTCCACCCACAGCGAGGAAGAGCCCACCACGCTCGCCGAGTACGTCGAGCGCATGAAGGAGGGCCAGACGCAGATCTTCTACGCCACCGGCGAGACGCGACAGCAGCTCACCAAGTCCCCGCACCTCGAGGCGTTCAAGGCCAAGGGCTACGAGGTCTTGTTGCTCACCGACCCGGTCGACGAAGTGTGGGTGGGCGTGGTCGACGAGTTCGACGGCAAGCCGCTGCAGTCGGTGGCCAAGGGCGAGGTGGACCTGGACTCGGACGAGGAGAAGAGCGAGGCCGAGCGCGAGGAGCAGCAAAAGGACTTCGCCGACCTGCTGGCCTGGCTCAAGGAGACCTTGGCCGACCACGTCAAGGACGTGCGGCTGTCCACCCGGCTGACCGCGTCGCCGGCGTGCCTGATCACCGACGCGTTCGGGATCACCCCGACGCTCGCGCGTCTCTATCGGGCCACCGGACAGGACGTTCCGGTCGGCAAGCGCATCCTCGAGCTCAACCCGAACCACCCACTCGTCACCGGACTGCGCCAGGCGCACCAGGACCACGCCGACGACCCCGCGGTGGCCGAAACCGCCGAACTGCTCTACGGCACCGCCCTTCTCGCAGAGGGCGGCGCGCTGGAGGATCCGGCCCGGTTCGCCGAGCTGCTCGCCGACCGGCTGGCCCGCACGGTATGACGCCGGCCGGTCGGGCCGCCCACCTCACTTGCCGGGGGGCGCCGGTGTGATTGAAACCCGGCCGGTAGGGATAATCTCATCCCATGGCCGCGTTTCGCGTCATCGATCCGCACGGCACGGTTGTCGCGACGAGGAATTTCGCCAGTGCCGAGGCCGCGCACGCATGGTTTCTGGGCCTCGTTGCGGGCACCTCCGAACTGGGCTGGCGCATGGAGGTCGACGACGACGGGCAGTGGGCGTTCTTCGATGACACCCAAGGCTTCACCGCCCCGGTGAGCCGCCATCGACCGCCCGGCTAATTTCTCCGGCCCGCAGGCGATTGCGGTGCGCGTGGTCTCCCGCGGCGCGGATTTGGTGCCAGTCGCCGCCCGCAGTAGTGTGTCCCACGGTTCAACGCAGACCGAGAAAGAATCGCATGCACACCCACACGCTTTCGCGCCACTCGTCCGCGCCGTCGCTGCGGCGCCCCAACACGCGACGGCCCCGGCGCCGGACCGCCGTCCCGGTCATGGGCCAGTGGTTCGACATCGACGTCGCACGCCAGGCCGGCGGATGGCTGATCCGCATTCCCGAAATCGACGCCGTCACGTATTCCAGCCGGCGTGACGAGGTGGAATTCGCCGCGCGCGAGTGCATCGCGGGGCGCACCGGTATTCCCCTGGGCTACATCGCGGTACGCATTCGCGACTGAATTCCGCCGGCGCCGCCCTGTCGATTGTTTTGTCCGCAGGCCTGCCGCACGCGCTCGCGCAATAACCGGGCCCCGGCAGCAAGCCCGCCGAAGCGGCGGGATCCTGCGCCGTTAGCGCAGATTTCGATGCGATATACGCACGCCACCGGCGGTCGAAATCGTTGCCCGTTCGGGACCGCAACGATAAGGGCGCGGCGGGCCATGGATTTCTTGCTGGATTCCATTATATTGTTCATCCTTGTGCCGGCTTTGGGCCCGCACTGGCGGCTTTCTCAGCGCTACGAACAAAGGAAGTGCAGCAAATGCCCTCACCTCGCTGGCCGGCCCGCATGGTCATCCCCGTCATGGCCGGCGCTGCCCTGATCGGTAGCGCTGCGATCGCGACCGCCGATACGGCCGACGACGAATACCTCGCTCAACTGCACGCCCAAGGCTTCACGTGGCCGCCGGACCACAACGCCGCCCTCACCGGGATGGGGCGCCTCATCTGCGACGACATCGGGTCGGGCTGGACGTACGACGAGATCGCCCAGCAAATCCATTCCGTCTTGGATCCGAGAAACGTCACGCTCGGACAGGTCAGGACGATGGTGGGCCTCGCGCATACGACCTATTGCCCCAGCCAGCCGTGTCTGTCCACCCACTGCTGAGCGGCGGCTCTCAGTAATCGCGTTACCTGACAACGGAATAGCCGTCTGCGTGGATGCGGCGGCCTTCCTCAGCTGCCCGGCCCGATCACGAAGCAGCGGCCGGCGCTCGTGGTGAGCAACACCTCCTGCACCGCGGATTTCTCGACGGTCGGGAATTCGAAGCGATGCACCTGTTGGCCGGCCTCGATGGCGGCGTCCTGGGATTCAATGGTCCCGTCCTTCTTGCGCACGACGGCCGTGACCTTGTCGGGCTTCGACATGTCCTGGGGCTCATGGAAGTACCACACCTCGATCCCGGCGCCCGGTGCGATGTCGCGCCAACCGTCGGCGTAGTAGCACGCCGGATTGCCCTCGGCGTCCGGCGGTGGGGGCGGGCAGATCGACAGACCGACGCAAGGCGGCGTGCTGGTCGGCGCGCCCGTGGTGCCGGTTCGCGCGCTCGTGGTGCCGGGCGGCGCGCTTGTGGTGCTGGACGGGGCCGAGGTGGGGCCGGGACCGGACGCATGCGGCGACCCACACGCGGCAAGACCGGCTACCGAGATCGCCGCGACCAATCCGACCAGTTTGGCCGGGACCGACGTGTCAGTGGCACACTTCGCACGCGACGCCGTCGCCGTCGCGGTCCAGCCCCGGCCGATACCCCGGCTGTCCCCGGCGAATCGGGGCCACACCGTCAGCGCACGCCTCGGCGCAGTTCCTGTAGTAGACACTCGAGCCTTCCGTCGGCGCCGGCGAGGGCGTGGTGGTGGACGGCGCGGCATGGGCCGCCGGCGCCCCCGCGATTCCCACTGCGACGGCACCCGCGATGAAGCGTCCACGACCCATGCCGCGCATCTCCTGCCAGCAAAGCTACATGCGTTGCTGACTACCGAGCTAACACCGTGACTCGGTCGTCGATCAAGGGGTGAGCATGTTTGCGGCGACCGCGGGCCGCCTGCCCTCGCGGACGTCGAGGACGCTGCGCGCGGCCGCCAGCTCGATCCCGCGGCGCACGTCGCGGACGGCCGACCCCAGATGGGGGGTGAACACGGTGCGGTCGTGGGCGAGCAGGCGGGGCGGGATGTCGCGCGGCCGTTGCTCATCCGACCAGTCTTCGAACGCGAAGACGTCGGCCGCATAACCGCCCAGGTGGCCGGCCGCCAATGCGTCGGCGACCGCGTTCTCGTCGACGACCGAACCGCGGCCGATGTTGACCAGCAGCGCTCCCTGTGGAAGCCGTTGCAGCGCAACCTCTCCGATCAGATGCCGGGTCTCGGCGGTCAGGGGAGCGGCGAGTACCACGGCGCTGCTGCGCGCCAACAGCATTTCCAAGGGGGCCGATCGCGCGCCCAGCTCCGCCTCCGCGGCGGCCGACAGCGGCGTGGGGTCGGTGTAGAGCACCTGCGCGTCGAACGCGCGCAGCCGACGGGCCACCGCGCGGCCCACGGCGCCCATCCCGACGATCCCGACCGGGCGCCCGGCCAGCCCGCCGCCGTAGAGGTCCGGCCGCCAGCCGCGATGCCGGCCCGAGCGGACCTGGCCGTCGCCGGCGAGGAGGTGGCGGTCCAGCGCGAGCAGGAGTGCCACCGCCAGGTCCGCGGTGGGGGCGGTGAGCAGATCCGCCACATAGCTGACCCAGATGCCGCGGGCGGTGCAGGCCGCGACGTCGATGTTGTCGTAGCCCTTGAGCGCTCCGGCCACGATCTTCAGCCGGGGGCTGTGGCGCAGCAACTCCTCGTCGACACGGTCGGGCATGAACACCAGCAGCGCCTCGGCGTCGCGGCATCGGTCGAGGAGTTCGCCGCGGGCCAGCCCGTCCGGCGTCTGGTTGGCGACCACCTCACACGATCGCCCCAGCAGCTCGAGCACCTCGGGATGCACGCGATGCGTGAGGACCACCCGAAACGGCGGCAGGTCAACCGGATTCACGTGAACCTGCGCCGTAGCCAGCCGCTGAGGCCGTCGACGACGGTGACCGTCGCCAGGATGACCAGCATGATCGCGGCCACCTGCCGGTATTCCAGGACCCGCAGCGCGGCCATGAGTTGAAAGCCGATGCCGCCGGCGCCCACGAGGCCGAGCACCGTCGACGCCCGAAAGTTGTGCTCCCAGCGGTAGATCGACACGTCGGCCAACCGCGGCAGCACCTGCGGCAGGACGCCGTGCACGATGACCTGCGCCGGTCGCGCTCCCACCGCGCGCGCCGCCTCGATCGGCGCGGGGCTGACGTGCTCGATGGCCTCGGCGTAGAACTTGCCCACCATGCCCACCGAGTGCAGCCCCAGGGCCAGCACCCCCGGCAGCGCGCCGAACCCGACCGCGGCCACGAACACGATGCCCATGATGAGCTCGGGCACCGAACGAAGGCCGTTGAGGATCGTTCGGGCCAGGTGGTACACCACGGGGTGCGGCGACGTGTTGCGGGCCGCCGCGAGTCCCAGCGGCAGCGACAGGGCGATCGCGGTGGCGGTGCCGGCCACGCTCATGGCCATGGTGTCGAGCATCGGCACCACCCAGGACCCGGCACGGCCGAAGTCCGGTGGCCACATCTCGCCCAGCAGTGAGAACAGGTCCGGCAGTCCCTCGCCCAACCGTCGGGCGTTCAGCAGCCCGACATACCAACAGCAGCCCAGCACGACCCCGCCGAGCGCCAGCCCCCGCAGGATCATGCGAATGCGCCGGCGGTCCTCCAGCCGCGCGATCGCCGCATACTCGGCGTTGGCCTGCCCGGTGTCGTCTTGGGTGAGCGTCATTTGCTCAGCGAAGAAAGGTCGATCCCCAGCTGCGTGCTCAGCTGGCGGACGACGTCGTAGTCCGCATCCCCGACCGGCGCGAACGAGGCCGCCTTGAACGGCTTGAGCACCGCCGGGTCATGAAGGCTCAGAAAGGCTTCCACGATGGAGGACTTCAGGTTCGAGTCCAGGTCGCTGCGCATGGTCCACGGGTAGTTCGGATACGGCTTGGACTCGGCGAGGACGCGGACCTTGGCCGGATCGATCTTGCCCTGCGCGACCATCGTCTCGAAGATCGGCTTGCTGAGGCCACCCCCGGCGGCGTTGCCGTTCTGCACCGCCAAGGCGACCGCGTCGTGGGCGCCCACGAACTGCTCCTGATAGTTCTGCCCGGCCTTCAGGCCCTGGTCGGCCAGCATCGACTTCGGGATCAGGTGGCTCGAGGTGCTCGCGGGGTCCCCGTAGGCCACCGTCTTGCCGTTGAGGTCGGGGATGGTGGCGATGTGCTGCTCGACGTTGCCGATCACCAGGGCGTGGTAGACGGGCGGGCCGCCGGGCTCCTCGACGAGTGCCGCGAACGGCTGCACGTCGGGATCCTTCGACCGCGCAAGCACATACGACAACGGCCCGAAGTAGGCGAGCTCGAGGCGCCCGTGCCGCATCGCCTCGATCATCGACGAGTAGTCCGTGGTGACCACCAATTCGATCTGCTTGCCGAGTTTGGACTGCAGGTAGTTCTTCAGCGGCTGGTTGTTCTGGATGACCGTGGCGGCGTTCTCGTCGGGCAGCAGGGCAACCCGCAGCGTTGCCGGGTTCGATGCCGTCTGGCCGTGCGAGCTCCCGCAGGCGCCGAGGGCCAAGGCGAGCAGGACGGATAACAAGATCTTGGCGGCCTTCATCGTGATTCCTTTGCTGTTGGGTCGGTTGCTGTTGTGGGGCGGTAGATTTGGGCGATCTGCGCCGCGTCGATGCGGCTGGGTGCGTCGTCGACGACCAGCCGGCCGGCGGACAGCCCGACGATGCGATCGGCGAAGTGCCGCGCGAGGTCGACCTGATGCAGGCTGACCACGGCGGTGATGCCGTCCTGCTGGCAGATCTCCCGCAGCAGGCTCAGCACGCCGATCGCCGTTTCGGGGTCCAGGCTGGCGACCGGCTCGTCGGCGAGGACGATGTCGGGTCGCTGGGTCAGCGCCCGGGCTATCCCGACGCGCTGTTGCTCGCCGCCGCTGAGCCGGTCCGCGCGCACCGTGGCCTTCGCCAGCAACCCCACGCGGTCGAGCGCCGCCAACGCGCGGTACGTCTCGGCCCGGTTCGCCCGCCACAGCCCGTGCAGCAGATGGGTCGAGGCCACCGAGCCCAGCAGGGCGTTGCGCAAGGCGGTGTGCCGGCCGATCAATTGGTGCTGTTGGAAGATCATTCCGGTGCGCCGCCGGTGGGCGCGGATCCGCGCGCTGCTGTTCAGCGGACCCACCCCGGCCACTTCGATGAGCCCGCTGGTCGGTGTCACCAGATGGTTCATGCATCGCAGCAGCGTCGACTTGCCCGCGCCCGACGGCCCCAGCAGGACGGTGAAGCTGCCCCGCTCGAACCGGATGGTCAGCGGGTGCAACGCGATCGCGGCGTCGTAACGCACACTCACATCGAATAGTTCGATCACGGTTCCCCACGTTGCATAGCGTCAGTAGAAACTAGGCGCCGATCATGAACCGTCGGCAACCATCCGGTGACCACGAAGCCTTCGGTGAGCCGTCGCCGCCCGGGGGGCGCCGGGACCCTCGACGTAGGCTCCCACTATGCATGTCGACGCGATGACGACGCCCATGCCCCTGCATCGGGCCGGTGAGGTTGCCCGCCAAACGCAATCGGCGGGATTCTCCGGTCTGTTGTTCACCGAGACCGGGCGCACGGCCTATCTCAGCGCGGCGGTGGCCTCGCAGGCGGCGCCCGGCCTCGAGCTGTGCACGGGTGTGGCGGTGGCCTTTCCGCGCAGCCCGTTCGTCACGGCGGCCGCGGCGTGGGAGCTGCAGGAGGCGACCGGCGGGAAGTTCCGGCTCGGCCTGGGCACACAGGTGCGCACGCACGTGGTGCGGCGCTACGGGATGGCATTCGAGCGGCCCGGCCCGCGGCTGCGCGACTACGTGCTCGCCGTGAAAGCATGCTTCTCGGCGTTCCGGACCGGCACGCTCGACCATCACGGCGAGTTCTACGACCTCGACTTCATCACCCCGCAGTGGAGCGCCGGACCGATCGACGCGCCCGACCCCAAGGTGGACATCGCGGCGGTGAACCCCTGGATGTTGCGGATGGCCGGCGAGGTCGCCGACGGCGTGCACATCCATCCGATCGCCGAACCCGGCTACATCACCCGCCACGCGCTGCCGAACATCGCCGCGGGTGCAACGAAGGCGGGACGCACGGCGTCGGAGATCGCCGTGATCGTGCCGGTGCTGACGATCGTCGGCGACAGCGACGAAGAGCGCGACAGGGAACGAGAAGCCGTGCGGGCCAGCATGAGTTTCTACGGCAGCACACCCAATTACGCGTTCATCTGGGACGAGGCCGGGTTCGAGGGCACCACCGCCCGGATCCGCGAGAAGCAGAAGGCCGGCGACTTCGCCGGCATGGCGGCCCAGATCACCGACGAGCACATCGCCGCGTTCGCCACCGAGTCCACCTGGGACGGATTGGCGGACGCGCTGACCGACAAGTACGCCGGACTCGCCACGCGGCTCGTGCTCTACAACGCCCTGTCCGGAGCCCTGAGCGACCCGCAGCGAGTGGAGCGCTACGGCGAGGTCGCCCGCAGGATGCGACGGTAGCGCACAACGCGGTCGGCACCGGCGCCGGACTTCATCGGTGTTGCGCGATGTAGGTGCTGATGACGTCGACGAGCATGGACCTGTCGCGGGCGGTGTCCACGGGCGCGGCCATGATCAGCTGCGTCACGACAAGTCCCCGGAGGGTGGACAGCAGCATCTCGCCGAGAGCGGCGCTCCGGTGGCTATCCAGGTCGGCGTCGACGGCGCGGCCCAGCGCCGAGAAGGCCTTCGCCAGCCGTTTGAGGTGTCCGGCCGCGGCGGCACCCCTGGTGGCACGCGTTCCGATGAGGATCTCGATCGCGGCCCGCGACGTGGGACTCGACATCGCCTCCCACGCCGCGCTCACCACTTGTTCGACTCGCTGACGGTCGTTCATCGCCCCGGTCGCCGGCGGCAATGCATGCAGCGCCTCCAACAACTGACTGAAGCCCAGGTCGACGACCGCCATCAGCAACCCTTCACGATCGCCGAAGTGGTATTGGATTACCCCCCAAGTCATCCCGGCCCGCTCGGCGATGTGTTTCGCGCTTGCCGCCCCGATCCCTTCTTCGAGTACGCAACGCACCGTCTCTTCGATTGCCAGCGCCCGGGTGCGCTCGGCACGCGCCTGATTGCCGTGCGCGGGCCGGCGCGGCGCTACGCGAGGGGCCATGCGGTCAAGGGGACCACACCGGCGAGCCGTTGGCGAAGTGATTGACACAAAAAGATTAAGAGCTTTATGGTTTGCCGGAGGTCGGCGAGCCACGGCGCGTGCCGGCCCGCGCATCGATGCGAAGGGGTGCAGATGGCCGATCCGCTGTCGACCGACAAGACGTACCAGGTGATCTTGTGGGCCACCGGAACCATCGGGCGCTTCGCCATCCGCACCATCCTCAACCGGCCCAACCTGGAACTGGCCGGTGTCTGGGTGCACTCCGAATCCAAGGACGGCCAGGACGCGGGCACGCTGGCCGGCCTGGACCCGATCGGTCTTGCCGCCACCCGCGACGCCGAGGCGTTGCTGGCCTCCGATGCCGACTGCGTCATGTACGTCGGACCCGGCACGTCGCGTCCCATCCAGGCCCGCGATGATTTCTGCCGCATCCTGCGCGCGGGCAAAAACCTTGTCACCACGTCGATTCCGGGCCTGGTCTACGAGCGCGGTTCGCTGTCGGAGCGCTACACCGCCCCCCTGCGCGAGGCCGCACTGGCGGGCCGCAGCTCGTTGTTCTCCTCGGGCATCGAGCCGGGCTTCGGCTGCGACCTGCTGCCGATCGCGCTGACGTCGATGTCGCACACCGTGTACTCGATCCGCGGCCTGGAGATCACCAACTACTCCGAATACCCGGTCGCCTTCGACGTGCGCGACATGTTCGGGTTCGGCCAGCCGCTGGACTACCAGGGGGGGCTTCGCACCCCGGGCGCGCTGCGAATCGGCTGGGGTGCCGCGGTGACCATGGTCGCCGACGCCATGGGCGTCACGCTCGACGAGATCGGCGAGTCATGCGAATTCCAGCCCGCAACGCGACGCGTCGAAGCCGCCTCCGGGGTTGTCGAGAAGGGCACCGTCGGCGCGGTATGGACCCGCTGCATCGGCGTCGTCGACGGCATGGAGGCCATCACCATCGAGCACATCGACAGGATGGCCGACGACTTCGCGCCGGACTGGCCCAAGGGGCGCGACGGCGGAACCGACGGCATCTGGCGGGTGATCATCGACGGGGAACCCAGTTTCGACGCCGAATTCCAGGTCGGATACCGCCCCGAGGAGAACACCAGCGACCAAGGATTGTTGGCCACCGGGATGCGCGCGCTCAACGCGATCCCGTGGGTCTGCGAGGCCGAGCCCGGAATCGTGGACGCCCTGCACCTGCCGCTCACCCCGGCGGTCGGCGGAATGCGGCCGCGCCGCGACGGAATTCACGCGTTCTGACAGGCCGGTTGAGGATACGAGAGGACACCCGATGGGTTCGCTGGACGGCAAGATCGCGATCGTCACCGGCACCAGCCGGGGCGTCGGCGTCGGCATCGCGCACGAACTGCTGCGGGCCGGGGCCACCGTGGTGGGGTGCTCACGCAAGCCGCTCGAGGCCATTCCCGGCGTGGCAGCCCACGCCGGCTGGGCGGAGCGCTCGACGCAGCTGGTGTGCGACCAGGGCGACTACCGCGCGATCGACGCGATGGTGGACCAGGTGGTCGCCACCTACGGTCGCATCGACATCCTGGTCAACAACGCCGGCGGCACGGTACCCACACCACACTGCGAAGACATTCCCGAACTGGTGCAGAAGATTCAGGGCGCGCCGCGCAGCGACGACGACTACGAACGCACGGTGCTGTTTCACGCGTTCGCGATCCAGATGAACCTGATCAGCCCGCTGTGGTTCGCCATTCGGGTCTTTCGGCAGATGAAGACGCAGGACGGCACGGGGTGCATCATCAACATCTCCAGCGGCGCGTCGCATGCGGCGGGTTCGCCGACGCTGGTGTCCTATGGGGCGGCCAAGGCCGGATTGAACCAGCTCACCCGGTCGCTGGCCGAGGAATGGGGGCCGCACGCGCGGGTGAATGCGCTGGCCCTCGGCCCGCACATCACCGACAACTTCCGGTCGTTCGTGCTGCCGCCCGATGATCCCGCCGGTGCCGAATACTTCAAGAAGATCCCGCTTCGTCGCGGGGGCGAGCTCGACGAGGTCGGCCGGGTGTGTGTGTTCCTCGCCGGCGGCGGTGCCGATTACGTCAACGGCACCACGATCGAGGTCGACGGTGGCATGATGCCCGGCGTGCTCTACGAAGCGGGCCTGAAGACCATCACCGATCTGTTGTGAAGGGCGGGATTCGTTGACACGCAGAGTGATCCAGTTCTCCACCGGCAACGTCGGCGAGCATGCGCTGCGCGCGCTGATCGGCCGGCCGGACGTCGAGCTGGTGGGTGTGCACGCCCATGGCGCCGACAAGGTCGGCCGCGACGCCGCCGACCTGTGCGGGCTGGGCGAACCGACCGGTGTCGTGGCCACCGACGATCTCGACACGCTGCTGGCGCTCGATGCCGACTGCCTGGTCTATACCTCGCAGGCCGAGCTGCGCCCCAAAGAGGCGGTGGGCGAGATCGTCCGGTTTCTGAGCGCGGGCGTCAATGTCGTCGGCACCTCCTTGGTCTGGCTGGTGGCGCCGCAACACGCCGATGCCTGGCTGCGCGAGCCGCTGGAGCGGGCGTGCAACGAGGGTGGCTCGACCCTGTACGTCAACGGCATCGATCCCGGCTTCTCCGGAGACACGCTGGCGTACGCGGCGCTGAGCCTGTCGGCGCGGGCCACGGCGGTGACCGTGCAGGAGATCTTCGACTACGGCACCTATGACGACGCCGAATTCACCGGTGTCAGTTTCGGTTTCGGCACGTCACCCGAGCACACGCCGATCATGTTCGCCCCCGGGGTGTTGACGTCGCTGTGGGGCGGCCAGGTGCGCGCACTCGCCGCCGACCTCGGCGTCGCGCTCGACGAGGTCCGGGAGCGACACGAGAAGTGGGTCACCCCGCGACCCATCGACTGCACGATGATGAGGGTCGATACCGGCCGGGTCGCCGCCGTTCGGTTCGCCGTCGAGGGCGTCGCCGCCGGGGATGTCGTGATCACCATGGAACACGTCAACCGCCTCACCGGCGCCGCGGCGCCGCACTGGCCCTACCCGCCCGAGGGCCGGCCCGGGGTGCACCGCGTCATCGTCGACGGGGATCCCGGCATCGAGATCAACACCCATGTCGGGACCGGCATCGACCACAACCAGGGCGGTGTGATCGCCACTGCGGCGCGGGCGGTCAACGCCATCGAGGCGGTCTGCGCGGCCCCGGCGGGCATCCTGGCCGCGCACGACCTACGCCCGGTCGATCACCTGCGCGGCACCATGTGGTGAGGGGGGTTCACGGTAAGTCGCTGGCCAGCAACGTGATCGGCAGGCCCAAAACGGTCATCTCGGACTCGTCGAGCTCGAAACCTTCGCCCTCCCGGTGCTGGCGGAACCTCGTCACAGCCCCGTACCGGGCGGCCACCTCTTCGGCGGTCGTGATGTCGGTGACTCGAAGCGCCACCGAATAGAGGCCGTCACCGTGGGCGGCGAGGAATTCGGCCACCGCGCTGGTGCGTCCCGTCTCGTTGTCCTGTGGAGTGACCAACTCCACCCCGCCCGTCCAATCCAGCGTCACCCGCAGCCCGACGTCCGCCAATTCCAGCGTGGTGAAAGCGAATCCGAGCTCACGAAAGAATGCCGTCGCCGCATCGAGGCGTTCCGGGGCGACGGCGTAGACGACGTGATGCATCCGCGGCGATGTGCTCATCCCAGCCTTCCCGGAAAGCCTTGACTTCCAGATTTTTCGCCCATCGTCGTGGTGGTCGGCGCGGGCTGTCAATACGCGAGCCCGAGGCCGGTTGTCGCGGTGGTCGCGGGTGCCCCGTCAGTCTCTGGGGTGGGTGACACACAGTGTGCCCCGCCTTTCAGCGACAAACCGGACGGCACCGGAATTGTCGCTGCGAGGTGGGCACGAAGAGCATCCCTCGCATCGGGGGCAGGTGTGGTGGATGTGACGTGTTGCGGCCGGCGCGTCAGCTGTTGCGCCGGATTTTGAGCGCGATGGCGACCATGGGGATCTGGAACGGCAGACGGGCCAGGGCGACGATGCGCATTGGCCAGGGCTTGTCCCACCACAACCGCACCATGTTGACGTTGGCGGGGAATACCGCGACAAACAGGAACGCGGCCGCCAGCGCAGCCGATCGCCGGGTGCCTCGCGGGAACAGCAGCGCCCCGATCACCACCTCGGCAACTCCCGACGCGTAGGTGTAGAGCCGCGCGTCGCCGGGCAGTTCGGCGGGCACGATGTCGTCGAACGGTTTGGGCGCGACGAAGTGCAGGGTGCCCACGCCGAGCAGCATCGCCGCGACTCGATAGGCGGCGGTCCGGGCGGCGTCAGGCTGAGCAACGGCTGTGGTCATGGACAAAGCCTTTCACCTATCGAGCTGCATGTCGCGCGAGCGTAACGGTATGGCGGGATTTCTCGCTATATTCCGCCACAGCGTTACGGTGGCGGCGCCGGCGCGCCTACCCGCGGTCGGCGTCGGTATAGCGGATGATCCCGCGGACGTTGCGGCCCTCGAGCATGTCCCGATAGCCGTCGTTGATCTGCTCGAGGGTGTATTCGCGGGTCACCATGTCATCGAGGTTGAGCAGCCCCAGCTTGTACAGCTCGAGGATCGCCGGGATGTCGTGCTGTGGGTTGCCGCCGCCGAACAGGCTGCCCTGCAGGTTCTTCTGCAGCAGCGTGAGCCCCGCGAGATTGAGCGTGACGTCGGTGGCCAGCACGTTGCCCATCGCCGTGAGAACGCAGGTGCCACCCTTGGCGGTCAGCCCCATCCAGGCCTCGGCGTCATGTCCATCGCACTGGCCGACGGTGACGATCACCTTGCGGCACATCACACCCCACGTTGCCTCGGCGATGGCGGCCGCGGCGCTCTCGACATCCGGAAAGGCCTCGGTGGCACCGAACTTCAACGCCTGCTCGCGTTTCCATTCGAACGGATCGACGGCGAACACCCGCCGGGCCCCGGCGATCCGGGCGCCCTGGACCGCGGCGATGCCGACACCGCCGATGCCGATCACCGCGACGTCGTCACCGGGCCCCACCGCCGCGCTGCGCACCGCCGAGCCATAACCGGTGGTCACCCCGCAGCCCACCAGGCAGGCCACGTCGAAGGGGATCGCCGGGTCGACTTTGACCACCGAGGTCTGGTGCACGACCACATAGGGCGCGAACGTCCCCAGCAGCGACATCGGGATCACCTCGTGGCCCCCGGCCGTCACCCGGAAAGACCCGTCGGACACCGAGGCGCCCGAGAGCAGCCCCATGCCCAGGTCGCACAGGTTGCGCAGGCCGACCTGGCACGGGGTGCATTTGCCGCAGGAGGGGATGAACGACATGACCACGTGATCGCCGACGGCCAGGTCCTCGACGCCGGCGCCGAGGGCCGTGACGATGCCGGCGCCCTCATGGCCGCCCAGGACGGGAAAGCTCGGGATGGGGAAGTCTCCGGTCAGCAGGTGGTGATCGGAGTGGCACAACCCGGCCGTCTCCAACTGGACCGTCACCTCGCCGCGGCGGGGATCGCCGATCTCGATCTCGTCGACCGTCCACGGTTGGTTCAGGGCCCAGACCAAGGCGCCTTTGGTCTTCAACGTGTGGCCTCCGTCTCCCATACCCGGCCCCCGACGGTCAACTTAGACCATTACTATTGCCAATACAGTATTTGATACGATTCGCCGGATCCGACCACCAGACAACTCGAGGGGCAGACCATGGCCACACCCGTAATCGTCGGCGCCGTCCGGACGGCGATCGGCCGTTCCTTCAAGGGCACGCTGGTCAACACGCCGCCCGAGACGCTGATCACCACGGTCTTGCCGGAGGTGGTCCGCAGGTCCGGAATCGACCCGTCGGCCATCGACGACATCATCTTCGCCGAATCACATTACGGCGGAGGGGATTTGGCGCGTTACGCGGCCACCGCGACCGGCATGGAGGACATCCCGGGTCAGTCGGTGAACCGGCACTGCGCGGGGAGCCTGACGGCCATCGGCAACGCCGCCGCCCAGATCGGCTCCGGGATGGAGCGCGTACTGGTCGCCGGCGGCGTGCAGTCGCTGTCGATGACGCCGCTGATGAACTGGCGGATCCCCGGCCCGGAGCTGAAGTTCGAGGAGCAGTGGCTGCCGCCGACGCACGTGGAGACGCCCGATTCGCCCAGCCGGGACATGTCGATCACGGTGGGCTGGAACACCGCGCAGAAGGTCGGGATCAGCCGCGAGGAGATGGACGCGTGGGCGGCCCGCTCGCATCAGCGCGCGATCGCTGCCATGGACGCCGGCAAGTTCGTCGAGGAGATCATTCCGCTGAAGATCGCCCAGCCCGACGGTTCGGTGGCCGAGTTCTGCGTCGACGAGCACCCGCGGCGCGACACCACCGTCGAGAAGCTCGCCGGGCTCAAGGTGCTGCACCCCGAGATCGAGGGGTTCTCGATCACCGCCGGCAACAGCAGCGGCACCAACGACGCCGCCGCGGCGGTCACGCTCGTCGACCGCGAGTACGCCCTCGCCGAGAAGCTCAACGTGATGGGCACCGTCAGGGCCTGGGCCGCCGCGGGCGTGCCGCCCCGCGACACCGGCCTGGGCGCCGTCAAGGTCATCGGCAAGGTGCTGCAGCGGGCCGGCCTGTCCGTCGGCGATGTGGCGCTGTGGGAGATCAACGAGGCGTTCGCCTCGGTGCCGATCGCGGCCTGCCGCGAATACGGCATCGACGAGGAGAAGGTGAACTTCTCTGGCAGCGGCTGCAGCCTCGGCCACCCCATCGCCGCCTCCGGCGCCCGCATGGTCACCACGCTGACCTACGAGCTGATCCGCCGCGGCGGGGGCATCGGCGTCGCGGCGATGTGCGCCGGCGGCGGCCAGGGCGGCGCCGTCGTCGTCGAGGTCTAGCTTTCGCGGGCGGCCTTCAGTTGCAGAACGTGTAGCCGATGAATTCGGTGTCTTGGGGGTTGGCGCCCGGGTAGTTGACGTAGTGCACCGCCGGGGCGCCGTTGTACTGGGTGTCCATCTTCTGCGCGGTCGGCGGGGGTGCGCCCTGGGGGAACGCCAGGATCATGTCGGCGAAGATCTTCAGGCCGAGCTGGCAGATGGCGTCCGGGCGCGGTGACTGCGGATTCCAGGCGTGCACGACGACCGGGGTCTTGAGTTGGTAGCCGGCCGCACAGTTGGGGTCGCAGATCTTGAAAACGGCGATACCGGTGCCGTCGCCGCCCTGCGGCCCCCAGGAATTCCACGACATGTCTTGCAGCGCAACGGCTACGCTCGCGCAGCCCACGATGTTGAGCCGCCTCGGACGCTCGATCGGGGGCGCCGACAGGTTGTAACAGCCCGGGATGGCGAACGTTGTCGGCGGGGCCTGGGCCGCGGGTGGCGCCGGTGCGCCGTGATCGCCGGCCAGCTGCAGGCCGACGAAGACGGACACCCCGATCACCGCCACGGCCAGCACCGCGCCGATCACGGTCAGGCGCCCGCGGGAAATGCGTCGCGACTCGCCGGCTGCGGGCTCGTTGCCTTTCAACCGATCCGCCCCCCTGGAGAGAAAGGTCACGCGGGGAGATTACTGCGCCGCGGGCCCCGCAGGGTAGGTTTGGTCAACCTGCCAACGTATCGAGGTGTGAGGTCTGTGGAGCCAACCGATGAATGACGACCAACTGGCCGCGTGGTTGGCCACCGAGGCGGGGCGGCTGCTGCTCGGCGTCCGCGAGGAGTTCGCCGATGCCGACGCGAGCGAGCGGAAGGCCGCCGGGGACAAGCGGTCTCACGACTTCCTGATGGAGGCGCTCGCCGGCGAGCGCCCCGACGACGCGGTGCTGTCCGAGGAGGGCGCCGACGACCCGGTGCGCCTGCGTTCGGAGCGGGTGTGGATCGTCGACCCGCTCGACGGGACGCGCGAGTTCTCCGAGCTCGGCCGCGACGACTGGGCGGTGCACGTGGCGCTGTGGCAGGCCGGCGAGCTGGTGGCCGGCGCCGTGGCGCTGCCTGCGCAGGGCGCCACGCTGGCGACGCCCGAGGTCCCGGCGCCGCCCGCCGCCCCGGACCAGCCGCGCATCGTGGTGTCGCGCACCCGTCCGCCCGCCATCGCGCTGGCGGTCCGCGACGCGCTCGAGGGTGTCCTGGTGGAAATGGGTTCCGCCGGAGCCAAGGTCGCCTCGATCGTGCAGGGCCGCTCCGACGTGTACGTGCACGCGGGCGGCCAGTTCGAATGGGATTCGGCCGCACCGGTGGCGGTGGCCCGGGCCGCCGGCTTGCACACCTCCCGCATCGACGGGTCCGCGCTGGCCTACAACCAGCCGGATCCCAAGCTGCCGGACCTGGTGGTGTGCCGCCCCGAGCTCGCCCGGGCGGTGCTGGCCGTCACGGGCTAGGCGTCGGGCGGCTGCTCGCCGGCGGCGCCCATCGGCGTCCTGTTCGCGGCGGATCACGTGGTTGCCCGCCGTGCGTTGCACACTTACTGCAGTGATCGCTACACCAGGGTGTGCCGACCCGCCGAAGGAGCGCGAAACCGCGTTGAGCATCGACACCCACCATCACGCCATACCGTCGTTCTATCGAGACCTGTTGCGCAAAAACGGGATTGACTAGCCGGGCGGTCGCGCGTTGCCCGACTGGTGCCCGGAGGGCTCGCTGCAGGCCATGGCAGAACTCCATGTCGCGACCGCGATCCTGTCGGTGTCGACACCGGGCACCGCCTTCCTGCCGACCGCGAACGACGCCCATTCGCTGCCGAGCCCGCTGGCCTTTGCCAGGCCCGGACACGTCACGTTCGGCTCCGACTGGCCCTTCGCGCCCGTCGCGGCCGGAAAGCTCTTCGTCGCGGGGCTGGAGACCTATCGGGGACTCGAGCCGGCTGCCCGTGCGGCGATCGAGCGCGCCAATGCGCTGGCGTTGTTCCCGCGGCTGGGCGCGGCGCCGCCTAACGCCGGCTCGGCGCTCGGCGCGGTGCGCAATGCCGTCAGCCGGGCGGTGATGCGGGGCGTGGTGCGGCTGATCGACACCCGGTGACGGGGATCGTCAGCGCAGCGCCTGTTGCCAGGACAGCAGGCGCCGGGCCAGTTCCGGGCCGCTGTCCTCCTGGATGAAGTGGCTGGCGTTGATGCGGGCGTGCGGCTGGCCCGCCGCGCCGGGAATGTGGGCGATCAGCGGCCGGTCGGCCTTGCCCAGAATGGGATCGCGGGACCCGAAGATGGCGAGAAACGGCTTTTCCCAGCGGCCCAGGGCATCCCAGGCGGCCCGGTTTGCCGGGATCGCCGGATCGCCGGGCGAGGTCGGCACCAACTGCGGGAACGCCCGGGCGCCGGCCTGATACGTCTTGTCCGGAAAGGGCGCGTCGTAGCCAGCCCGTACCTTGGCCGAAACCCGGCGCACGGTGCCGACGGCGACCAGGCGACCGGCGGGCAGCACGGGGGAGTAGCGCGCGAACGCCCGCCACACACCGAAGGCCGGCGGCGTGGGTTGCCGGGCGGTGGGGAGGAAACCGTTCGCCACCACCAGCCGCGCTATCCGGTCGTCCTGCTCGGCGGCGATGCGCAGGCCGATCAGCGATCCCCAGTCCTGCACGAACAGCGTGACGTCCTTGAGGTGGAGCCGCTCGAACCACGAGGTCAACCACTCGACGTGCCGCAGGTAGGTGTAGTCCTCGATGCGGCCGGGCTTGTCGGAGCGGCCGAAGCCGATCAGGTCGGGCGCGAGCACCCGGTTCCCCGCCTCGGTCAGCGGCGGGATCATCGTGCGGTACAGATAGCTCCAGGTGGGTTCGCCGTGCAGCAGCACGATCGGCGGGCCGTCGGCGGGACCCTCGTCGAGGTAGTGCATGCGCAGCGGGCCGGTGTCGCTGGCCGTCACATCAACGTAATTCGCTACGAACGGGTAGTCCTCCAGGTTTTCGAATCGGGAGTCTGGGGTTCGCAGCACATGCATATTCACTACCTCCGGTGGGCCGACACCAGTGCAAGCCTCTCTCCGCGCAGCGAATTCGTCCAGTGCGAAATTTTTGTCGGGGCCCCGGCGGCGCGCCCGATAGTGGAAACCTTCCGGCGGCAAAACGTTCACGCGGACCGTCTATGCAGATCAGATCGACTCGGATCGACGAGGCCCCACGGCCCTTTACTAAGATGCGAGCGATATGGACGCCACGACATCCCCGAACCCGACGCCGTGCGGAACGGCGCGATGATCGCCGACGTGTCCGGCGCATGGAACTGCCGGGATGTCGCGCACGCGACGGGGATACGCCCCGGGCGTTTCTTCAGGTCCAGCGAGCTGAGCGGGCTGGACCCAAACGGCCGTGCGGCGCTGGGGCGGCTCGGCGTCACCGACGTGGCCGATCTGCGGTCGATCACCGAGGTGGAACGGCACGGGGGCAGCGCCGTGCCGGACGGCGTCGTGGTGCATCGGCTCGCGTTCGACGGTGAGCACGCGGCGCCCCACGAACACGCTTTCGAGCGGATGTTGACCGACAAACCCGATGACGAGGAGCCCCTTGCGGCCGCGCGGCGGTTCATGATCGAGGAGTACGAACGGTTTTCGGCCCTGCCCGGCACCCGCGCGGCGGTGGGGCGGGTGATCCGGATGATCGGCGACGGGCGGTCGGTCCTGGTCAGCTGTTTCGCCGGCAAGGACCGCACCGGCCTGGCCGTCGCCGCCGTCCTGGAAGCCGTCGGGCTGGACGACGACCTCATCCGGGCCGACTTTCTGGCCAGCAACGAGTCGGTCGCCGACCTGCGCGAACGTATCGTGCGCACGATCGGGGAGCGCAGTGAGATCGCGACGCCCGAGCTGCTCGACTACGTGCGGAGCAGGCTGGACGATCGGGTGCTGGGCGTGCGCGAGGAGTACCTGGACGCCGCGCGGAAGACGATCGACGGCCAGTACGGCTCACTGCGGGGGTTCCTCGAGGCGGCCGGCGTCGACGACGACGCGGTGCGACGGGCGCGGACCGCGCTGCTGGGCTGACCGGTTCGGCTAACGCGACGCGCGCAGCGCCCGACCCATTCGGTTGACCGCCTCCACGAGGATCGCTCGCGAGGTGGCGAAGTTGACCCGCACATGCCCGGTTCCGCCGGTGCCGAAGACGTGGCCGGAGCTGAGCGCGACGCCGGCGTGGTCGAGAAACCAGCGGGCCGGCCCGGCCAGATCGGCCACCGTCGCAAGGCCGTCGGCGGCCTCCTCGGTGAAGCCGAGTTGCCGGCAATCCAGCCACGCGAGGTAAGTGCCTTGCGGTGGTTGGTATTTCACCCCGGGAAGCTGGTCGGCGACCAGATCACCCAGCAACCTGCGCTTGTCGTCCAGGCCCCGCAGCAGCGCGTCGAGCCACTCACCGCCGCTGCGGAAAGCCTCGGCGTGGGCCAGGACGCCGAGGTGGCTCGGCCCGTGGCTGACCTCCTCGGGCATTCGGCGCAGGTCCGCCGCCGCCTCCGGGCCGGCGATGGCCAGGGCCGCCTTGAGGCCCGAGAGGTTCCACGCCTTGGAGGCGGACATCAGCGCGAACGCGTTCTCCGCGCCGGCGACGCTCAGGTACGGGACGAACCGCGAGCCCGGCAGCACGACCGGTGCGTGGATCTCGTCCGAGACCACCCGCACGTCGAACCGGCGGGCGAGCTCGGCGACCGCGCGCAACTCGGCGGCGGTGTGCACCGACCCGGTGGGATTGTGCGGGTTGCACAACAGGTAGGCGACCTTGCCGTCCGGCGCCCCGGCGCGCGCGAACGCCGCCGCCAGGGCGTCCGGGTCGATGCGGCCCTCCGGGCCCAGCGGCGCCTCGATCACCCGGCGGCCGTCGTGCGCGACGAACGCGTAGAACGGGGCGTAGACGGGCGGGTTGACGACGACGGCGCCACCGCGCTCGGTGACCAGCCGCAGCACTTCGACGACACCTTGCATCACGTCCGGGACGATCGCGGTATGGCCCACGTCCACGTTGTAGTCCCAACGCCGGCAGGCGAATTCGCCGACCGCCTCGGCGAGCGCGGTGCCGCACGGGTATCCCGTGTCGCCGTCGTCGATCGCCCTGCGCAACGCGCCGGCCACCGTGGGCGCGAGGTTGACGTCCATCTCGGCGACCCACAGCGGCAGCACGTCGGCCGGGTGCGCGCGCCACTTCATGCTGGTGCGGCGCCGCAGCTCATCCAGCGTCAGCTCTTCGAGGGGGTCCCACGTCACCCCCGCAGACTAAGCGGCGGAGGCGCGCCCCGGGTCAGGCGGTGACGAGCGCGTGTCGGGGGATCGTCAGCGGCAGGTCGACCGAACTCAGCAGGCCGGGTTCCGCGGCGACGACGTAGGGCACCGCGTTCACCACGCGCATCGCGGTGGCGACCATGGCACCCGCCCCGGAGGTCATGCCCGCGACCCCGGCCTTGCGGGGGTCCTTGAGCGTCGCCGCCATGGTGCAGTCGATGTCGGGGTCGCCGGTGATCACGATGCGGTAGGAGAGATCGCCGATACCGGTGGGCCAGTCGGGGGCGACGTCGTGGGCCAGTCGCGTGACGTGTTCGATGACGATGGCCTCCCGGCCGTCGACGACCCCGATCGCCCGCATCCGCAGCGCGCCGCACGTGCCCGCCTCGACGGTGCCCATCGCGACCTGAAGCGTCCGGTCGGTGACCGCGCGATCGAAACTCTCGCGCACCTCCTGCACCTCGCCGCCGAGCGCGTCGGCGATCAACCGGATCTGCCCCTGCCATTCGCCGGCGATCGCCCCGGGAAAGCCGATCCAGGGCTGATAGTCGAGGGGGCGGCCGAAACCCAGCGCATCGCTCATGATGTCGGGAACCCCGTAGTCGTCGTACAGGCCGATCTCGAACGCGTGGATCTTCTCGATGGACGACGACTGGGTGGACAGCACCAGCGGCAGGTAGTCGGCGGCGAAGCCCGGCTCGATTCCCGACGCGTACAGCGACGCCTGGCCCCGCTTGGCCGCGGCGGCCAACTGGTCGTGCCATTCGGCGGGTTGGTAGGCGTGCGGATTGACCAGCCGCGTGGTGCTGGTCGTGACGACGTTGATCCCGGCTTCGAGCAGCTTGACGTAGTCGGGGATGGCCAGCGCGTCGCGCTCCGGGCCGCTGGCCGCATAGATCACGCAGTCGGGCTTGAGCCCGATCAGCGCGTCGGCATCGTTGGTGGCGGCCACGCCGATCGGCTCCCCGTTGGCGAGTTCGCCGGCGTCCTTGCCGACCTTGTCCGGCGAGTGCACCCACACCCCGACCAGGTCGAGGTCGGGTCGCCGGCGGATGGTGCTGATGGCGATCGACCCGATGCCGCCCGTCGCCCACACCACCACTCGCTGAGCCCTCATCTTTGCTCCTCCTCGAATGGCGTGCGCGATGAAAGCCAAGGCGGCCGTTGCCCTTACGGCGGCGACTGCCCGACGTTCGATTCGGAAGCTAACAGCCGTGGCCTATCCGGTCAAGGGTTTAAGAAAGCACGCACTATCCTAAAGAACAAATCTTAGGTTAGTCTGCCGGGTGTGAGGGCCGCCCGGCGCAATGCCTCAAATCCTCAGGGCCGATAGCGCCGATGTTCACGCTGAGGTTCGACATGCGCGCCCCGGGGTGGGCCGGGCCGGCCGCCGACCTGTACGCCGCGGCGATCGACATGTGCGCGTGGGCGGAAACGTGGGGCGCCGTGTTGGCCGAGTGGCCGGCCTCGGAGTTCGACGCGACCTATCGCGTCGACATCGAAGGAGACCCCGACATTCACCGCGCGATGACACTCGGTGCGGCCGAGGGGCGCGGCGCCGGCCATGCGGCCATGGCCGCCACGGCGATGCGGGTGGTCAATGCGATTCCGTACGTCGTCGACGCGCCCCCCGGGCTGCTGAACTCGCTGGACATCCCGACCACGCTGCCGCGGCACGCATTCGACTGAGCGTGTAGCGTACGGCGGGCAAAGATTAGGTCGGCTAGGAGTCATCGTGTACATGCTGCGCTTCGACATGCGGGCCCCGGCGTGGGGTGCGCCCACCGCCGCGCTGTACGGCGCCGTGCCCGAGATGTGCGCCTGGGCCGAGGAACATGGCGCCCTCGCCGCGGTGTTGTGTGAGCACCATGGCTCCGAGGACGGTTACTTGCCGTCACCCATGATCCTGGCGCCCGCAATCGCCGCGCGCACAAAGCGATTGGCCATGAACCTGATCCTGATCCTGCCGTTCTACGAGCCGGTGCGGCTGGCCGAGGACATGGCGGTCCTCGACATCATCAGCAACGGACGCGCCTCGTACACCCTGGCCCTGGGCTACCGGCCGGAAGAGTTCGAACACTTCGGGCTCGCGGTCGGCGATCGCGGCCGGCTCGCCGACGAGAAGCTGCCGCTGCTGCGCCGGCTGCTCGCCGAGGGATCGGTGGTCGAGGACGGGCGCCGGATCACCGTGACCCCGCGGCCGCAGACCGAGGGCGGGCCCTCGATGCTGTGGGGCGGCGGTACGGTGGCCGCGGCGCGCCGCGCCGGCCGCTACGGCCTGGGCATGCTCGGCAACGCCAATGCGCCCGGCATGCGGGAGGCCTACGAGGCCGCCTGCCGCAAGCACGGGCATGAGCCCGGGCCGACGATGTTTCCCGGCCGCGACACGCCCTCCGTCGTCTTCGTCGCCGACGACGTGGACGCGGCGTGGAAAGAGATCGGCGAGCACCTGCTGCACGACGTGCAAACCTATGCCGCGTGGAACCCCGGGGACGAGACGACGGCGGGATTCTCCCACGTGAACAACGTCGACGAGCTGCGCGACGCGCAGGCCTCGCACGTCATCATCTCTGTGCCCGAAGCGGTTTCGCGGGTCCGCGCGGGTCAGGTGCTCAACCTGTCGCCGTTGTGCGGCGGCCTGCCGCCGGAGATCGCGTGGCGCTATCTCGAGCGCGTCGGCGAGGTCGTGCTGCCCGAGGCGGCCCGCTGACCGCTATTACTCGGGTTGGTTGGGCACGCCCGGGAACAGCTGCTCCGTCGGTCCCGCGGTCACCCAGCCACCGAGCTTGGTCACCAGGTGCGGCGCGAAAACCGCTCCGTAGAGCAGATTTCCGATGATCACGACGGCGATGACGGACAGGACGGCCGATTGCGGGCGCGTCTTCGCCCTCTTGTCCGCCCACATCTCGATGACATTGCGCCCCTGGGGATCGGTTCGCCCCAGCAGGTAGGTGAAGACCATCATCTGGATGGCCATCGCCAGGGAGTCGTAGAGCGGGTATTGATGCACGGTTCCCTCGCGGATGGCCAGGCCGGGGATCACGCGGCCGTAATAGAACACGCCGAGTTTGGCGCCCAGGAACCCGTTGAAGAACAGCGCCCAGCAGAAACCGACGACGAGACCGACCACCAACAACGTCGGGGGCCTGCGCCACCCGAACCGTGCGCTCACCCACCGGCCGAGCGCCGTGCCCGTCACGGCCGGCAGCACGAAGTAGGAGATGTAGCCGACGGGAACGAACAAGGGCAACCCGCCCCACGTCACGTTCAGCGGCCACCACGACGGCATGCGGGGGATAGCCGGCGGGAACTGCGCGTACATCGCCCAGTCGTAGGGCGCCTCGATCCACGAGAACGACATCGCCGAGATGCACAGCAACAGCAGTGGGTGCAGGCGGCGCCGGCGAACGCTCAGATACACGCCGAGGGCGGTGAACGCGATGCCCCCGACGAGCGCGAAGTCGCTGGCCGCCTGCATCACAGGCGTCATCGGGGCGCTCAATGGTCAGGCCCCGGAGTGCGGCGCGATTCCGGGTCGAAGCGCAGCACGAGCCCGAAGATCAGGACGATCAGTCCGAACAGCGTGCCGAGCATGATGACGGCGCCCACGGCCGCACCCCTTCCGATGCGAGTTCGATCGTTTAGAATAGTGCACACTATCCTAAAAGCCGTCAACCGCCGACTGCGCTTGCGAGGAGGAAACAACGGTGTCCGAGCGGCCGGTCAAGAAGCAGCCCGCGACCAAGACGCGGACTCCGGTGACGCGCCGGGCCCGCGGCGCGCCGCGCGGGTTGCTGCTCGACGCCGCCCGAAACCTGTTCGCCCGACAGGACTATCGCGGCACCACGACGCGGGAGATCGCCCAGGCCGCCGGCGTCACCGAGCACCTGCTGTTCCGCCACTTCGGTTCCAAGGCGGCGCTGTTCCGCGAGGCCCTGGTCCTGCCCTTCACCACTTTCGTCGACGAATTCGGCCGGACGTGGCAGTCGATCGTCCCCGAGGAGACCAACGAGGACGAGCTGGCCGGTCTGTTCGTCGGGCACCTCTACGACGTGTTCGTCGAACACCAGGGCCTGCTGCTGACGCTGATGGCGTCCGGGGCGCTCAGCGAGGAGGAGAAGGCCGACGCGGGCCTGGCCGAGGTCCGGCGCGCGCTCACGGTGCTCGGCCGGATCAGCGCCGAGGGCATGAACATGCGCGGGATGCGGTCGGAGCACCCGGACCTGCCGGCGCACTCGACGGTGGCGATGATCGCGGGCATGGCCGCGCTGCGGTCGACCTACTTCGGAACCGAGCCGCCGCCGCGCGAAGTGATCGTCGAGGAACTCGTCCAGGCGATCCTGCACGGCTTTTTGCACCGGCACGAGTGAGCGTCAACCGAGAAGGGAGCACAAATTGACAGGCACCAGCGCGGTCGACCTGTACTACGACCCGTTCGACTTCGCCATCGACGACGACCCGTACCCGGTGTGGAAGCGGCTTCGCGACGAATCCCCGCTGTATTACAACGAGAAGTACAACTTCTACGCGCTGAGCCGGTACGAGGACGTCTCCCGCGAGCTGATGAACTTCGACACCTTCCGCTCGGGCCGCGGCACCACGATGGACATCATCATGAGCGGGATCGAGGTGCCGCCCGGCCTCATTCTCTTCGAGGACCCGCCGATCCACGACCTGCACCGGCGGCTGCTGGCAAGGGTTTTCACGCCGCGGCGGATGGAGGCGATCGAACCGCTGACCCGCGCATTCTGCGAGCGCGCGCTCGACCCGCTGGTCGGATCGGGCGGATTCGACTTCATCGAGAACATCGGGGCGACGGTCCCGATGCGCACCATCGGTTACCTGCTGGGCATCCCGGAGGACAGCCAGGAAGAGATCCGCGACAGCGGCGGCCGCCGGCTCACGCTGAAAGAGGGCGGCTTCAAGACGGTTTCGGCGGACCTCTTCGAACAGAGCTACCAGGTGTTCTCGGACTACATCGACTGGCGGGTGGACCACCCCTCCGACGACCTGATGACCCAGCTGCTCAACGCCGAGATCGAGGAGGACGGGGCGATGAGGCGGCTGACGCGGACCGAGGTGCTGCTGTACACCAGCATGATCGCCGGCGCGGGCAACGAGACGACGACACGGCTGATCGGATTCGTCGGGCAACTGCTGGCGGAGCACCCCGAGCAGCGCCGTGAGATCGTGGCGAACCCGTCGCTGATT
Source organism: uncultured Actinomycetota bacterium (assembly GCA_963711445.1). Taxonomy (GTDB): domain Bacteria; phylum Actinomycetota; class Actinomycetes; order Mycobacteriales; family Mycobacteriaceae; genus Mycobacterium. Next base: position 568,518 of record CAVQEF010000004.1, on the reverse strand, counting down.
CCGATGGCGATCGAGGAGGTCCTGCGCTACGAGGCACCGTCACCGGTGCAGGCGCGCTACGTCGCCCGCGACGTCGAATACCACGGCGCCAAGATCGGTGCGGACTCGGTCATGTTGCTGCTCAACGGATCCGCCAACCGCGACGAGCGCAGGTACCCAGACGGCGAGACGTTCGACATCCACCGCGGCGACACCCACCTCAGCTTCGGCCACGGCCTGCACTTCTGTCTGGGGTCGGCGTTGGCGCGCATGCAGGCGCGGGTGGTGTTGGAGGAGGTCATCCGGCGCTGGCCGGACTGGGAGGTCGACTACGCCAACGCCGCCAGGGCGCACACGGCCAGCGTGCGCGGTTGGGCGCGCTTGCCGGTCGTCACCGGCTGAGGCCGCCGGCGAGTGTGACGCTGGCGTCACGTTCGGGCCCGAACGTGCCGCCGGCGTCACACTCGGGCCGGCTGGGACGCGCTCTGGTCGATCAGCACCGCGCCGTCGGGCTGGTCGCCGAGCGTCTGCAGCGGAATCTCCTCGCCCCGGGCCGTGAGGCGAACGATCTGGGCCAGTTGCGCGGGGGCGTCGCACTGCAGATAGTGGTCGGCGCCGGGCACCACCCAGTAGCGGTTGCGGCCCGGCTTGTCCCTCAGATAGGTCTGCCAGACATGGTTGGGCACGCGCAGGGGCGCGATGTTGTCGTGGATGCCCCACACCAGCGTGGTGTCAACCGGGCTGGTGGAAAGCGCTTCGAGCCAACCGGTTTCGTCGGCGGCGCGCTCGTGCAGATACTTGATGGTGTCGGGCAGCACGCGAACTCCGTCATTGTGGGCGAAACACTTGGCCAGCGCGGCGATCTCGGGGTCGTCTGGTGTCCGTCGGGGGATGAAGGTGCCCGCACCCATGCCGGCCGCCAGCAGTTCCGGGGTGACCGCGGCCGCGGTGGCTCGTGCGGTCGCGGGATCGAGCAGCGCGGTCTGGAAGGAGGTGAGGTTGGAGAGCGGAAGGTAGATGTTGGCGTTGGTCAGGAAGAGGTCGACGGGCACCGCCGGCGGATCGTGGCCCGCCAGCATGCCGACCGTGATCATCGCGACGCTGCTGCCGCGGTCGTGGGCCAGCATGCGGTAGTCGGTCAGCTCCCACACCTGGGTGATCGCGTGGACGAGCAGACGCGCGTCGTCATACAGCGAATACACATACGGCTCGGGCGGCTTGTCGGACAAGCCGTAGCCCGGGAAGTCCAGCAGATGGATGTCGAACTCGGAGCCGAGTTCGCGCGACAGGGCGAAGTAGTCGATGCTCGACGTCGGGAAACCGTGCACCAGCACCAGCGCGGGCGCCCCGGGCGTTCCGCATCGTCGGGCGAACACCGACACTTCCGCGCCGTGGTTGGCCGCCGTGGTCGAGCGCCAACGCAGTTCCGTGCTGTCCTCTTGCCACTCCGCGAAGATGTCCAAGGTGCCAGCATCGCAGAGGTGACGGCGGTTGGACAACCACGCAGTTGTCGCGGCGAGGCGGGCACAAAGCCGCCCGACTCCCGGGTGGCGGCGGGATGTCCCGGCGAGTGCCTCCGCGGCGGTCACGGCCACTACGGGCAGGTGACGTGCAGGCCGAAAGTCACCTGGCGCATGCCGCTTTGGCCCGGCGTCGTGGACTGGCCCGTGCCGGTGACCGTGTAGCTCTTGCCGTCCTTGGTGGCTTGGACCTGGATCAGCGACTGCGGCGCCTGATACGGGAACTCGAACTTGCCGCTGCCCACCTTCAGCGAAATCGCGAAGGCATCGACGCTGGGCGGCTTTTCATCCGAGAGGGTCAGCCGCACCGTGGCCGAGTCGTCGTGCACGCTGACGCGGGTGGTCAGATCGCCCGATTCCGGGGGTGTCGCGCCGTGTTCGGCCGCCGTGGTGGTGCAGTCGACCGGGCTCATCATGGTGTGCTTGTTCCCGTCGATCATCACGGTCGTCGTGCTCACCGTGACCGCGCTGGAGCTCGGCGCAGAACCGGGCTGGCCTCCGCCGCCCGAACAGGCCGACAGGCCCGCCCCCAGCACCGCCACGCAGAGCCCGGCGGCCGCGGGAACCATCAGCCGCATCTCACTTCCTCCGCTAGACCGTCACGAGGACTATAAAGGGGCGGGCCAACCCTCGCTATCGGAGGCTCACGGCCAGGCTTCCCAGCCGATCATGGTCCGCAGCGGCCCGGCGAAGAGGGGCCGCACGGCCCCCGATCGCCACCGCTGTTCGACCAAGGGCGCCAGGGCGTCGGTGGTGGTGAGCGGGTCTTGGTCGAGGTACACGACGGTGACGTAGTGGTGCTTGCCGTGCCACCCCGAGGGCAGGTGGCTCCACCCGGTGCTCGACCCGAACGTCCACGCGCCGGCCGTCCCGGGCGTGGCGAGCAGCGCCGGATAGTGTTCGGCGTGCAGCCATCGCAGCCACTCGTCGGGCCGGCCGGCACCCGGCTCCTCGACGATCAGCAGGACCCCGCGGTGCGGGCGGAACGGCACCACCGCCGCGGAGACGAGCGCGTGTGGCGCTGCGTGCCACTGCAGCAGCCGCAGCCCGCACACGTGCAGCGACGGGCGCACGACGGGGAAGCGGCCGTTCTCGCGCAGCTCGCGGCCCAGGGCGACGAAGTCGTCGAAGGTCTGCTCGACGGGGTCGCCGACCAGGTAGTGCACGACGTTGCCGAGCTCGCCGAGTTCGTCGCGGGCCGCCAGCCGGTGGCCGGGGTAGTCCCCGTCGGCGATCCAGCGCAATCCGTGCACGATGCCGGGAAGCTGGTACTGCTCGGGCATGTGGTCGAGCAGATGCCAGCGCAGGTAGCTGCCGTCGTCGTCGGGTGGCGTCGCGGCAGTGAAGCTGAAAAAGCCCGCCTTGACCCGGTTCACGGCGCACCCGCTTCGGCCACCACGGGTGTGGCCGTCGACTGCTTCGCGGGGCCGGCGCTCATCCCTGCATGTATCCTCCCGCGTCGACGGGGATCGACTGCCCCGTGATGGTCCTGCTCTCGTCGCCGGCCAGAAACAACGCCAAATTGGCGACATCCTCGGGTGAGGAAATATCCTGCAAAGCAACACTTTTCAGTGACTTATCCCGCTGCGTCGCGAAGTCGACGCCCCGTTCGTCGGCGCTGCGTTGCACCCAGTTGCGCCACAACTCGGTGTCGATGGAGCCGGGGACGATGCAGTTGCAGCGGATGCCGTGCGGGCCGACCTCCAGCGCGACGGCCTTGGTGAACGCCCGCAGCGACGCCTTGGCGGTAACGTAGTGGCTCTTGCGGACGACGCCGTGGTAGCCGGCGGTGGAGGAGAAGTTCAGGATCACACCCTGGCGGCGTTGCAGCATCGACTGATTGAGAACCTCGCGGGTGCACAGCATCGCCGCGGTGACGTCGATGGCGATCGTGGCGTTCCAGTTGTCCAGCGTTTGCTCCCAGATCCAGCGGTCCTGGCCGGGCGCGGCGGCGTTGTTGCACAGGATGTCGACGTGCCCGAACTCCTCGACGGCCCGCGCCACCATGGCCGCCACGTCGTTTTCGTCGGTCACGTCCGCGCGCATCGCGATGGCGCCGGGGCCCGCCGCGTCCGCGGCGGCGCGGACCAAATCCTCGCGCCGCGCCGCCAGCAACACCCGAGCGCCCTCCCGGACGAACAGCGCCCCCAGCACCGGCCCCAGACCCGCGCTGGCGCCGGTGATGATCGCGACCTTGCCGTCAAGCCGGCCGGTCATCGCGCGCCCTTTCCGGTCCGGCCGACAGGGTCGACTCGAGCCACGCGTGGATGCGCTCGGCCACGGCGGCCCAGCCCGGCTCGAGCATCATGTCGTGGCCCATCTCGGGGTAGATCTCCGGCCGAACCCGGTAGGCGGCCGCGGTCGCGCGAACCTCCGCCTGCGTGAAGCACACGTCGTCGGCGGCGCCCAGGACCAACAGCGGGGTGGAGACCAGGTCCGGCCTGGGCAGGTTCAGCCAGAGCATGTCCAGGATGTGCTTTCCGACATATTCCTCGTCGAGCCGAGCGGTGTAGCGCGCCACGTCGGCCTCGGCGGTCCACCGGGAGAAGAAGGTCTCGCGGGTCAGCACGGGCGTGCCCCCGACGCTGCGCAACGACCTGGTGATGGCCAGATTGCCCGCGGTGAGCCAGGGATGCCGCCGGAACCTGCGCAGTAGGAATCCGGTGATTCCGCGCGGAGGCACGGAGGCCAGCAGCACGGCGGCCGGGGCGTCGTGCGACTCCAGGTACTTCTGCGCCACGAAGCCGCCCATGGAATGGCCGACGATCACCGGGCGTGCCGGCAGGGTTTTGGCGACCGCGTCGACGTCGTCCACGAAGTCGGCGATCGTGCAGAACTGCATGGGCTTGGGCGCGTTGGTGTTTCCGTGACCGCGCAGGCTCACCGCCAGCGACCGATAGCCCTTCTCGGCGAAGAAGTCCAAAAAATGCTCGTCCCAGCACCAGGCGCCGTGCCAGGCGCCGTGCACGAATAGCACAGGCGGCCTGTGGGATTCACGTCGCGGCCCCTTGTCGAGCACCTCGAGCATGGGCCTGACTCCTTCGCGGGCAGCCATCGTCGGCAATTGCCGGGGTGATCTTACTCGGGACCGCGGCTCACGGCGCGGGTCGGATCCGAACACCACTCCGACCACGACCCCGGATACAGTGCGGCGTCGCGGCCCAGCGCGGCGAGTGCCGCGATCGTGATGGCGGCGGTGACGCCCGAACCGCAGTACACCCCGACATCGCCGTCGGGATCGATGCCGCGCTCGGACAACAGTGGGGACAGCGCGTCATCGCCGAGGAACGTGCCGTCGGCCGCCAGCACGTCGCCGCTGGGCAGGTTCGTGGCGCCGGGGATGTGGCCGGCGACGGGGTCGACGGGTTCGACCTCGCCGCGGAATCTTTCCGGCGCGCGGGCATCCAGCAGCGTCACCGCGCCCGCCCCGGACTGCTCCGCCGTCAGCGTAGGTCGACACCCGGAATACAGATCTTCGTGCGGCACAGTCACATTCCCGGGGGCCGGGGTGACGTCGCCGGTGTCGAGGCGGTGGCCGGCCGACCGCCACGCCGGCAGCCCGCCGTCCAGGATGCGGACGTTCGCGAGCCCGGCCGCGGTCAGCACCCACCACGCCCGCGCCGAGCCGGCCCGATTCCAGTCGTCGTACACCACGACCGACGCGTCCCGCCGAATGCCCCAGCGGCGCGCGGCGGCCTGCAGGTCGCGACCCGACGGCAGGGGGTGGCGCCCACGGCCGGCAACGGTGTGGTCGGTGAGTTCGTCGTCGAGGGACACATACACCGCGCCGGGCAGGTGGCCCCGCAGGTAGGCCGCCCGCCCGTCGGGCTCGTCGAGCCGCCAGCGCACGTCGAGGATGGTCACCGGATCGCCCGACTCGACGAGGGCGGCGAGCTCGGCCGGGGTGATCAGCACCCGGTCGCGCGCCTCCACCGATCACCTCCCTGTAGTCCGGCACCGCGCTTGTAGTCCGGCACCGAGCCTAGCGCGGCCACCCGCAGATCGACCGACGGTCTGGCATACCGACCACCGGTCGGTTAGCATCGAGTGACATCCCGGAGGCAGACCAATGAACGCATCGGACCAACCGCAGATTCGCACCCGCATGTTCGCCCGCGTGCTGGGCCCGTTCTTCACCATCGTGCCGGCGACCGTCGCGGTGCGCGGCTCGGCCATGCGGACGCTGTTCACCGAGTTCCAGGCAAACCCCATGTGGTCGTGGCTGTTTGGCGCGATTCTACTGATGTCCGGGCTGGTGATCATCGCCTTCCACCAGTACTGGCGCAGTCCGCCCGCGATCGTCGTGTCGCTGCTGGGCTGGTTCCTGGCGGTACGTGGCGTGCTGCTGCTGACCGTTCCCCGGGCCTACGACGCCGCCGGCAGGGCGCTCTACAGCTCGGGCGTGACCGCGGTGATCTGGGTGATCTTCCTCGGCCTGGCCGGGGCCGGGCTGTACCTGACCTACGTGGGCTGGCGGCCCGAGAATCGCACGCGTGCCGCGGGTAGTTAAGCATCCCGACGTCCGCAGGGCCGAGCTGCTGGAGCGGGCGGCGGGGCTGTTTGTCCGGCACGGCTACGACAACGTCAGCCTCAACGACCTGATCGCCGACGCCGGTGTCTCCAAAGGCGCCTTCTATCACTGGTTCCCGTCCAAAGACGCGTTGATCTCGGCCCTGGCCGAGCGCGGCGCGCGCGAGGTGTTCGCCCGCGTCGAGGACGCCGTCGCCGGCTGCGACGGTGACGCGCTGGCCCGACTCAACGCGTTGCTGCAGGCCGGCTTTGCCGCCAAGATGACGATGGGCGCACCGGAGCAACTCGCCGCGATGGCGTCATTGCTGCGCCCGGACAACGCGCATCTGTACGGGCGGATCGTCGCCGCCGAGGAGGCCCTGTTCCTGCCGTTGCTGACGCGGCTGATCGGGGACGGCGTCGCGCAGGGAGCCTTCGACACCTTCGACCCCGAGGGCGTCGCCGACATGATCTACGGGCTTGCCGCGCGCACGAACTCGGCGACGCTGGCGGCGTTGCAGGCCGCGGACGGATCGGCCCGGGACGCGGCCATCGACACTTTGGCGACCCGATTCCGGCTGCACGGGCTGGCCGTCGACCGAATCCTGGGACTGCCCGACGGCAGCGTCGCCACGCTCACGCGCGCGCAGGTCGAGGCGATGGTCGCGGCGCCGCCCCGCGACCACTGACGCGCGCCCATATCGCGGCCCCCGGGCGGCGCGAGCCCTATTGTGGGCGGATGGCTTCCGCTTCCCGTGCTCCCGGGCAAGGTTCCGGCGCCGGCGGGCGGCGCCCCGCCGGTGAGCTCGGCGTCGCCGCGCTGGTGTCGATCGGGATCGGCGGCATGGTCGGCGGCGGCATCTTCTCGGTGCTGGGCCTGACCATGCAGATCGCCGGCGCGGGCGCCTACCTCTCCTTCGTGGCCGGCGGCCTGATCGCGGCGCTGACCGGGCGGTCGTACGCGCTGCTGTCGGTCCGCATCCGCAGCCGCGGCGGCACCGCGTTCTTTCTGGACAAGTGCTTCGGCACCGCGATCGCCGGTCCGCTGAATGTGCTGCTGTGGCTGAGCTATTTCGTGATGCTGGGGCTCTACGCGGTGGCCTTCGGCAGCTACGGGGCGGCGCTGCTGGGCGCCGATCCCTCCGGCCCCTGGCGCCGCATCCTGGCCAGCGGCGTCGTGCTGGCGTTCGCGGCCCTGAATTTGGCCGGCGCACGCATCGTCGGGCGCACCGAGGCCTTCCTCGTCTACGGCAAGCTGGCGATCCTGGCGTTGTTCTGCGTCGCGGGCCTGGCGTTCGTGCACGGCGACCGCGTATCGCCCGCCGGCTACCCCTCGCCGGGCACGATCGTCTACGCCGGCGCGCTGATCTTTTTGGGGTACGAGGGTTTTGAGCTGATCGCCAACGCGGCCGAGGACGCCGACGATCCGCGGCGCAGCCTGCCGCGGGCGTACGCGATCTCGATCGGCGTGGTGATCGCCCTCTACGTCCTGGTCGCCTTCGTCGCCGTCGGCAACCTCAGCGTCGTGCAGGTCAACCGCGACCGCGACTACGCGTTGGCGGCCGCCGCGCGCCCGTTCCTGGGGTCGGCCGGTTTCGCCATGATCGGGATCGCGGCCATGATCTCCACCGCGAGCGCGATCAATGCCACCCTGTACGGCACCGGGAAATTCACCTATCTGATGGCGCGCGACGGCGAACTGCCCGCCGCCCTGAGCCGGCCGGTGTGGAACCGCCCGATCGGGGGGCTGCTCGCGACGACGGCCGGCACGCTGGTCGTGGTCAACGGCTTCGACATCGAGGGCATCAGCCTGATGGGATCGGCGGGATTCCTGCTCATCTTCGCCGCGGTGAACCTCGCGGTGCTGCGGTTCCGCGTCGCGCGGTCGACCAAGGCGATCGCGCTCGCCGGTGCCGCGGCCTGCGTGGGCGCGTTCGGTGCGATGACCACCTACGCGGCCACCACGATGCCGCAACAGCTGTGGGTCCTCGGCGTCTTCCTGCTGGGCGCGGTGACCGTGGAGGGGATCGTGCAGCTGCGGGGCCGCAGCGCCAGCCATCCTCCGGCGGCGGTCGACGGGGAGTGACCGCGTTGACGACTTAGGTCCCACCGCGGCGGGTCAAACGGCCCTATCGGCACCGCGCCGGCGGACACACTCTGGCCTCCAGAGTCGGTTACCGGGCGGCGATTTCGTCGCTCCAGCCAGTTGGGAGTACGCGGATGAAACTCAGCACGATGATGGTGAGCGCGGCGGCCATCGCCATGACGACGATCGGCGTCGGCGGCGCAACGGCGGCCGCGGCGGACTACCCGGTGGTCGGCAAGTTGGGCAGCGAGCTGACCATGACCGACAGCGTCGGCCAGGTCGACCTGGCCTGGACGGTCAGCGACCTCAAGCCCAGCACCGACGAGACGCCGGGCTACGTTCCCGAAGGCAAGCTATGGGAGGCCACCGCCACCGTCCGGGCGATCCGGGGCAGCGTCACCCCGGCCGTCTCGCAGTTCAACGCCGTGGCCCCCAACCAGGCCGCCTACCGGGTGCTGTGGTACGTGGCGAGCCCGACCAACATCAGCGGGGCCACCATCCCCGAAGGGGGACGGTCGACCGGCAAGATCCACTTCGACGTCACGGGCCCATCGCCCGACACCGTCACGATGAACAACGGGATGGAAGACCTCCTCATCTGGGGTCCATAGCGGATAGCGGATCGGGTTCGAGGACAACATGATTGAGTTGCTGCACGGATTTCCCGACAATGTCGCCGCGTTCGCCTGCCATGGGCACCTGACGAAGTCAGACTACGAAACGGTACTCATACCAGACATCGACGACAAATTCACCCGGCACGACAAGCTGCGGGTCTACTACGAGGTGCCCTCCGACTTCGACGGCGTCGAGCTCGGCGCCGTCTGGGACGACACGAAGTTGGGGCTGAGCCACTTCCGGCATTGGGAGCGGCTCGCGGTGATCACCGACGTCGACTGGATCAGGCACGCGACGGGCTTCTTCGGGTTCCTGATGCCGGGCGAGCTGCGCGTCTTCCCGACGGCGGAGGCGGCCAAGGCCCGCGACTGGATCACCGAGGCCGGGCACTAGGAGTCCGAGCGGCCTACGCGGTGTGCTGAGAATCGCCGGGCAGCTCGCCCCCGGTGCCCAGCGAGGCCAGCATGCCGGCGGCGGCGCGCTGCCACGTGAAGTCCTCCGCGCGCCGCCGCGCCGAGCTGCGGCGGTGGAATTCGGGTCGACGGACGATCGCGCCGACCGCGTGGGCGATGGCGCGGGGGTCATTGTCGGCCAGGGCGCCGCTGTCGGGGGTGATGATCTCGGTCAGCGCCGACGTGCGCGACACGACGGCGGGCGTGCCGCACGCCAGCGACTCCAGCGCGGCCAGCCCGAACGTCTCGTGCGGCCCAGGCGCCAGGGTCACGTCGGCCGACGCCAGCAGCCCGGCGACGGTGTGCCGGTTGTTGACGAACCCGGTGAAGTCGATCGGCAGCCGGGCGGCCTGGCGCTCGAGCCGGGGCCGCAGCGGCCCCTCGCCCACGACCACCAGCCGGGCGTCGACCCCGGCGTGGCACAGGGCGCCGAGCGCGTCGATGCTGCGGTCGACCCGCTTCTCCATCGACAGCCGCCCGCAGTGGACGAGCAGGATCTGCTGCGGTGCGGCCCAGCGCCGTCGCAGCAGGTGGGAGTGCCGGCGCGGGTGGAAGGTCTGCAGGTCCACGCCCAGTGGGACGGTGACGGTGTTCGTCGCGCCGATGCGGTCGAACTCCTCGCGGGCGAACCCCGTCGTGCACACCACGGTGTCGTAGTCGGCGGCGGTGCGCCGGTTGGCGATGTCGGCGAACCGCCGCGCGGGACGGCGCGGGAGCACCTGTCCGACCAGGCGATCCAGGCGCTCGTGGGAGATCATCACCGTCCGGGCGCCGTGGTCGCGGCCCCAGCGGCCCAGGGACCGCAGAGTCAGCCGGTCTGATACCTCCAAGGCGTCGGGTGCCAGCGCCTCCAGCAGCGCCTTGACCGGCCCCGGGAGCACCGCGCGATAGCCGCCGGTCAGCGGAATCAGTCTCGCGGGCAGGGTGATCCGGATGACACCGGTCGGCAGCTGGGTCCGCTCGGGGCATGGGCCGGGGACGATCAAAAACACCTCGTGCCCGCCGGCGCAGTATTCCGCGCCCAGCCGGTCCACCGCGGTGCGCAGGCCGCCGGAGCGAGGGCCGTAGAAGTTGGCGACCTGGACGACACGCATATCGTGAGGACACGCGGCGCGCGTGTGCAGTCCACGATGGGCGGCCGACACCGGCTTGAACACTGTGTGAATTCCGTATTCTTGGTGCTGTTCTGCACGGTTCGGCCGCTTAGGAGTGGGTCATGGCACAGTCCCCGCACGGGTCCGCCAACCGCGCGCCCAGCGGCCCGGAGCGCCCGCGCGGGACGCTGGGCATCCTGTCGCTGGCGTTGGCGATCGTTGCTGTGGCGGTCTTCTGGCCTCTCATGGTCGCCGCCGTCTTCGACGCCCGTCCCGTGCGCGACGTCGTGTTCATCGTGGCCGCGGCGGCCGGTGTGGTCCTCGGGGCGTGCGCCGTGGTGTGCGGTGCCTTCGCACGTCGGCGGGCCAGGAGGGGCGTCGGCGGCGGGGGCGGGGCGGCGCTCGCCGGTCTGGTTCTCGGCCTGGTCGCGGTCGTGTTGCCGGCGATCATCCTGGCCTGGTTGGGATACCAGTTCTACGTCGGCTACGAGCAGTTCCAGCAATGCGTCAAGGGGGCCGGCTCGGCGTACCCGGAGTATCTGTGTCTCAAGGAATGCCCCGATTTCCTCGGCTCGCTGTGCCGTCACGAGATCGGCTGGTGACGGCAACGGCGGTCATGCCGGGCCGTTCTTCGGGCCCTCGGCTTTGTCGATCTGCTCGGCGATGTCCGCGCCGGACAGTCGCGCGTCCAGGAACGCCCCGGAGGTGGGCAGGCTCAGGTGCAACTGTGCGGCGCCGCTGACGGCGACCCGGCCGCTCTCGAGGGTGAAGTCCAGGACGTGGCCGCCCGCGGTGCGATCGGTGTCGAGGAAGTGCAGATGATAACCGGCGACGGAGATCCCCTGTTCGAAGTCGGGGGTGCGGAAGCCGACCAGTGTGCCGCTCACGTCGGTGAACACGGGTTCGGCCTGCCCCTCGGTCGCCTGCGTCAGCGGGGGATAGGGCGGTGCCTGCGCCATCACCGTGCGGGTGTGCAGTTCGCGGAAGTGGCCGGTGACCCGGACTGCGTAAATCAGATTGGCGCTGCTGATTTGGTGGTCGATGGCATCGATCACCTCGGTTCTGACGGTGCTGCTTGCGATTTCGATCTCGAAGTCGCTGTGGAATCGGGTGACCGCGGCGAACGGGCTGCGGTCGGTCGGCGCGGCTTGGCGAGCGCTCCCGTCGGCGCGCAGGCGGTAGCACACGCCGTCCAGGATGACCATCTCGCCGTCGAGGTGGTTGAAGGTGCCCAGGCCGAAGTCGCCGTGCCGCAGAAGTTCCGCAACCGTGACGTCGCCGTCGTAGACCCCGTCCAGCAGGGCGCCGATCGTCGAGAACTGATACACCTCGGCGGCGTTGCCCGACGGGCCGCGATGGTGGTGCAGAAGCGTTGCGGCCCAACGGCGGAAGCGCTCGTAGGCGCCGGATTGCTGGTCCATGGTCAGTCGAAGGGGTCGTCATGCAGTGCTGCGGCCAGGCCGGTGTTGCGGCTGTGGTCGACGGGAACGTCGATCAGCGAGGGGCAGCCGGGTTGAGGCCCGGGCCCACCGGGTCCTGCTCGGTGTTGGCGGTGAGCAGGCCGGTGGCCAGGTTGGCGGTGCCGGGGCCGGACGTCACCAGCACGACGCCCGGTACGCCGGTGAGGCGCCCGACCGCGCCGGCCATGAACGCCGCGTTCTGTTCGTGGCGGCACACCACCAGCCGCGGGCCCGTGTCGACCCGGGCGTCGTACACGGCGTCGACCTTTGCGCCGGGCACGCCGAAGACGTACTCGACGCCCTGCGCCGACAGCACGTCGACGATCTTCTGCGCGCTGCGCGCTGCGCGCTGCGCCTCTGCTGCGCACGGCTGCACCGTGCTTGTGGAAGGCCATGTAGCCAGTCTGGCCGCTCCGCCCGCGCCCCGCGTTATCCCCTCTTCAACGCGGAATGCGACGCATCAAAGAGCCTAAGACGCGGGCCGCGAAGCGTTCCGCAAACGAGTTTTTTCATAGAAAACGCAGCACCGGCGTTTACCGGGCGATGCCGCGCCGGGCACACCGACGATGTATTCGACGCCCGGCGCCGACAGCACGTCGACGATCTTCTGCGCGTTGCGCCCGGGTTTGCCGTGAGGGTTGGAGCTCATGTAGCCAGTGTGGCCGCTGCCGCTATGCGCTTGAGCCGGCGCGGCCTCGCTTCAGCGTCTTCCCCACTCCCATCGCGGTGTCGTCAGCAGGCCTTGGCCGGTGACGCGCGTTTCGCCCCACTCCTTGTACAGCTGGATCTCGACCGCGCCCGCAGCGCTCGAGTCGTCATCCGCGACGGGCGTGGTGTCGAGGAACTCCAGCAGTGAACGGGAGTGGGTGACCACCACGACCTGAGTTCGGGAGGCGGCGGAGCGGATCAGCGACGCAAGCGGACGCACCAAGTCGGGATGCAGCGAGGTCTCGGGCTCGTTCAGCACCATCAGCGATGGCGCCTGCGGGCTCAGCAGCGCGGCCGCCCACAGCAGGAACCGCAATGTGCCATCGGACAATTCGGCCGCCCGCAACGGTCGCAGCATGCCCGGCTGCCGCAGCTGCAGGTCGAACAGCCCGTCATTGACGGCGACCGAGACCGTGGCGCCGTCGAACGCGTCGGCGACGGCACGCCTGAGGTCGTCGATCCCCGCCTCGAGGATCGTCTGGATCGCTGCGGCCAGGTCACCGCCGTCGTCGGACAGCACCGGGGTACGCGTGCCCACCTGCGGGTGCCGCGCTGGTGCTCCCGTGTCGACGCGGAAGCCGTCGTAGAACCGCCATCCACGCAGCCGCTCGCGCACCGCCGCCAGTTCGGGACGTGCCTGCGAATGCGCATATTCCGCCAACACGCTGCGGTAGGGCGGCAAGGAGCGGCACAACCGCTCGAAACCGCGGCCCGATTCCGCGCTGGCCTCGGCGAAGTTCCGGGTCCGGCACACCAGCACGGCACTGTTCCGCAGCACTGGGCCGGCGAAGACCACTTCCCGCTTGATCTCGGGATCGCGGGCGAAGGCCGAGTCCCCGTCTGATTGCGGAATGCCGAGATCCACCAGATAGCCGAAATCATCTGCCGCGAAGCCCAGTTCGAGCGAAACGGGGCGGCTCCGCACTGTGCCCTCGGTCTTCCCGGACCGCCGGGCGGCGCCCGGCTGCTCGGGGCCGGCCCACAGCACCGATTCCAGACCGCCTTCACGCGCCAGCGAGCCGATCACCTCGCCGCGGCCGCAATCGGCCAGCAGCCGTAACGCGCGGTACACCGATGACTTTCCGGAGCCGTTGGCGCCGGTGATGACCGACAGCCCGCGCAGCGGCAGGATGACCTCGCGCAGCGAGCGGTACCCGCGGATCGCGACCGTCTGCAACATGGTGCCGACTGTACGGTCGGCGACCGTCAAGAAAGCTATTCGCCGCCGTCGGGGTCGAGGAGCTGCACCTCCTCGAGGTCCATCTCCTCCTGCAGCTCGCGCAGCACGATGTCGTCGATGAGGTTCTGGTTGCGCAGCGTGGTGATCTCGCGGCGCTTGTGTTCGAGCACGCCCAGGCGCACTCGCCGGACGAGGTCGTTGCGTTCGCACAGCTCGGCGACGTCCGCGCCGTCGTTGGCCATCACGAGCGCGGCGTGTTCCTCGTACTCCTTGCGGATGCGGCCCAGCAGCTCCTCGTCGACGCCCAGCTCGCCGGCGACCAGCGGCAGCGCGGTCAGGGCGGCCCGGGTGCCGCGGCTGCGGGCCAGCTGCAGCTCCTCGTCGCGGGCGAGGTCCTCGGGCATGCGGGCCCAGCGGACCACCGCGGGCAGCGTGCTGCCCTGGATGATCACCGTGACCAGAATCACGACGGTCACCACGAAGACGAGCAGGTTGCGGTCCGGGAACGGCGCCCCGCTCAGCGTGGTCATCGGGACGGCCAGGGCCGCGGCGAGCGACACGGCCCCGCGGAATCCCGCCCAGACCGTGACGAAGCGCATCCGAAAGCCGACCCGGCGGCTGCGCTGCAACTCGCGGCGGTCGATCAACCGGAGCAACGCGGTGGTGAACTCGCCCCAGAAGATCCGTGACCCGATCACCACGCCGGTGACCGCGACAGCGATGAGTGCGGCGTGCCGAAGCCCGCCATCGACGTGGGCGATGCCGCGCAGCGCGTTCGGGATCTGGACGCCGACGAACACCCACAGCGAGCCGTTGATCAGAAACGTCGCGATGTCCCAGAAGGCGTGGGACTGCAGCCGGGAGCGCGCGCGGATCACCACCGGCCCGTAGTAGGTGAGCACCAGGGCGGAGACCGCGACGGCGACCACGCCGCTGCAGTCGAGGGACTGGGCCAGCAGGAACGCCGCGAACGGCGTCAACAGGCTCAGAGCCCCCTCCTCGAGCGGCGCGTCGAGGCGCCGGCGCACCAGGGTGACGAACCCGCCGACCAGGAGCCCGGCGACGATGCCGCCGACGTAGGAGCCGAGGAACCGCACCACCAGGTCCAGGGGGCCGACCGCGGCGCCGCCGACGGCGACGTGGACGGTCACGGCGAACAGGACCAGCGCGGTCCCGTCGTTGACGATGCTCTCGCCGCGCAGCACGGTCAGCGACCGGCGCGGCAACCGCTTGCCCAGGCCCGCCACGGCGGCCGCGTCGGTGGGCGACAGCACGGCACCGAGCACGGCGGCCGTGTGTGACTCCATGCCGAGCGCGCGCGCCGCCCACGACACCGCCACCGCGGTGGCGAGCACGAGGCCGATGCTGAGAAACACGATGACGCGCGCGTTCCTGCGGATTTCGCGGAAGCTGGTGTTCAGGCTCTCCCAGTACAAGATCGCCGGCAGGAACAGCAGCAGCACGATCTCCCCGTTGATCCGCACGCCGCCGAAGCGGGGGATCAGGCCCAGCAAACCGCCGAGCAGGATGAGCAGGACCGGCGGCCCGACGCGGTAGCGCCGGCCCAGCACCGTGCCCAGGATGACGGTCGAGACGAGCGCAACGATGACGACGAGGCCAAACACCCCGTTCATCCTGCCGGAACCGCCCGCCCCGCGCGTTGCGGGCCTGGCGGGCCACGGGCGCTCCCCACCCGCCACACTGGTCACGTGATTCCGGCCGCGGGTGACGGTCCGAGCCTGAGAATCGATGGCACCCGCCATGCCAACATCTCGAGGCATGTCGGCCGGCCAGAACGGGCACCGTCAGGGGGGAGCAATCGGCCGGGCCGTCGGCGGGGCATGTTCGGCGGGATGCCGGCCGGGACCATTAGGCTGCAGGTGCAATGGGGGTACAGGTGCTTTGGGTGAAGATCAGGCTGTTGGTGACAGTCGCGGCGCTCGTCTCATCGGCGGCTTTGGGCTGCTCGTTTCAGTCCAGGAACGCCTCGCCGAACAAGACCCTGCAGGTTCCCATGGATGACGTGCTGCATCAGAGCAGCATCACGCAGAATGTCACCCTCACCGCCGGCCACACGCTCACGGTGAGGTTGGGCTCGAACTACAGCACCCCGTACCGCTGGACGGCGGACGCGAGGATCGGCGATCCGTCGGTCGTCCGGCAATCCGGTCACCGCTACGTGCAGCCCAGCACCGGCCGCCTGGGGGCCCCCGGCACCGAGGTGTGGACGTTCGACGCGCTCAAAGCCGGCACGACGACGATCACCAGCTACTACACCAGCTTCGTGGGCAGGAACGTCAAACCGGCGTGCACCTACACCGCGATCGTGACCGTGCAGTGACCTCGAGAACCTAGGACGCGACGGAGGCCCGGCGCCGCGCCGCGTACACCTCGGCGAGGAACTGCTCGACGGCGACCGCGGTGTGCACCGCGCGGGCCGAGCCGAAGATGTCGAAAGCATGCTGGGTGAACGGCAGTTCGGCGTACACCACCGGCTGCCGGCTGACCTCGCGCAGCTTGCCCACGAACCCGCGGGCCTGCTCGACGGGCACCAGCGAGTCGTTGCGCCCGTGCAGGACGAAGAACGGCGGGGCCTCGGCGCACACGTGGTTGAGCGGTGACGCGGTGCGGTAGAGCTCCAGGTTGGTCGAGGGCCGTTGTTTCATCACCGCTTTCACCAGCAGCCCGGGCATCATCGGGTGCATCGCGTCATTGAATCGGGTGAAGTCGTAGACGCCGTAGAACGGGACGGCGGCGTGTACGCGGGTGTCGGCGTCGGAGAACCCCGGCTGGAACTGCGGGTCGCTGGGGGTCAGCGCCGCCAGCGCCGACAGGTGGCCGCCGGCCGAACCGCCGGTGATCGCGACGAAGTCCGGGTCGCCGCCGTAGTCGACGATGTGCGCCTTGACCCAGGCCAGCGCCCGCTTGACGTCGACGATGTGGGCGGGCCAGGTGTTGCGCGGGCTGTGCCGGTAGTTGATCGCCACGCAGATCCAGCCGAGCTCGGCGAGGTGGCTCATCAGCGGATGGGCCTGTCCGCGTTTGTTTCCCGTCGTCCACGCCCCGCCGGGAATCTGGAACAGCACGGGCGCCTTGCCGGCCGGATCGAGATCCGGCCGGCGCCAGATGTCGAGGTGGTTGGCGCTGCCGTATTCGCCGTAGCTGATGTCGGCGTCGTGAGCGTAGTCGCGGTAGATCCGCATCATCCGCAGCAGGCCCGGGGCCTTCGCGATGCCGGGCCCCGCCGGCCGGCGCCACAGGTCCGCCGACTCGGTGAGGCGCGACGGCCCGAGCCCCGCGTCGAGCGCCGCCGCCAGCGGCTCGTTCGCCTTGTGGCCCGCGCGGCTGAAGTTCACCAGGCCCAGCGCCGAGACGCCGGCGACCAGCCACGCGGCCGTGCGCACCGGCCGGGTCAGGCGGCGGGCGGTCGCCGCCAGACCGCCGAGCTGGCTCACCAGCGTCTGCAGCGGCAGCTCCGTGACGACCAGGCCGAACATCCACGAGAACAGCGAGGAGTACCCGCTGCGCGCCAGCGGCCGGTAGGCGTTGAGGGTGGACGCGGCGGTGACCGCCGTGACCACCAATGAGCCGATCTGCCGGGCGATGTGGACGATCCGAGCTTGGCGCATGCGGTCACCTTACGAGGCGCGCGTCTTGTTCGAACAGCAACCACGTCACCACCGCCGTGCGGGTAGCATCGGCCGCCATGGCGGCCGGCTGGGAGTTCGTGGTGGCGCCGCCGCGCATTGCGCCCGGCGTCACCTCGATGGTGGGCTACCGCACCCTGGACGTGCCCGAGCGCGTGCACGCCGGGATGCCCTCGGCGACGTTGACGTTCATCGTCAGCCTCGACGACGGGGTCGAGGCCGCCGAGGACGTCGACGCGCTGGCGCTCGCCCGGCCCAACCCGTTGATCCTTAGCGGGCTGCACCTGCGTGCCAGTCACGTGCGGCAGCGGCGCGGCCAGGCGGGCGTGCAGCTGGCGGTGCACCCACTGGCGTCCCGGGCGCTGTTCGGGGTGCCCAGCGCCGAGCTGCCGGTCACCGGATACGACGGGGTTGGGGTGCTCGGCCCGCGCGCCGGCGAGCTGCCCGGACGGGCGGCCGACGCGCGCCGCTGGCCCGAGGTGTTCGCCACCGTCGCCGCCTACCTCGTGGACGGCCGGCAGCACCGCGACGGGGGGAGCGTGCGGCCCGAGGTCTCCCACGCGTGGCACCTGCTGGAGCGCAGCAGGGGCCGAATCTCCATCGGCGCGTTGACCGGTCGCGTCGGCGTGAGCGCGCGGCACCTGACGACGCTGTTCCACCGGGAGGTCGGGCGGTCCCCGAAGACCGTGGCGCGGTTGATGCGGTTCCAGCACGCGACGGCCCGGATCGCCGCGACGGCCCGGCGCGACGGGCGGGTGGACCTGGCCGCGGTCGCGGCCGACACCGGATACTGCGACCAGGCCCACCTGACGCGCGAGTTCGCCGGGTTCGCCGGGGCGCCGCCGCGGGCGTGGCTGGCCGCCGAGTTCCGAAACATCCAAGACGGTGGCCACTCCTTCGGGGCACAGTGGGAGCATGACACCCGCGAATCCGACCGTCTGGCTGACACTTCAGGCGCATGACGCGCCCAGGCTCATCGACTTCTACGTCGACACGTTCGGTTTCGTCGTCGCGGCGCGCTACGGCGACGGCGACCGCGTGGATCACGCGCAGCTGAATTGGCCCGAGGGCAGCGGCGGCATCATGCTGGGCAGCCACAAGCCGGGCGCGCGGTGGTGCCGGGAGCCGGGAACCGCCGGCGGCTACGTCGTCACCGCCGATCCCGGCGGGCTCTACGAGCGGGTCCTGTCACACAAGGGAGAAGTCGTCCGCCCACTGGCCCAAACCGATTACGGATCAAACGAATTCACCGTCCGCGATCCCGAGGGGAACCTGTGGTCCTTCGGCGACTACGCCGGCGAGCCGGGGCCGCGCTGATGCGCGCGATCCGGGTCACGGCCAACCTGCCGGTGCCGGACCTTGCCGCAGCCAAGGGTTTCTACGCCGACTACCTCGGCCTGAGCCGCGAGGAGTTCAACCTGGGCTGGGTGGCGCGCTACACCTCGCCCGCGACTGGCGCGTCCGTGCAGCTGGTCACCCGCGACGCCACCGCGGCCGAGGACTCCGTCATCTCGGTGCACTGCGACGACGTGGAGGCGGCCTACGAGCAGGCGCGAGCGTTGGGCTACGAGATCGTGCACCCGCTGACCACGGAAGCGTGGGGAGTGCGCCGGTTCTTCGTCCGCGCGCCCGACGGCAACGTCGTCAACGTCGTCGCCCATCGGGACTGAGCGCAAAGAACGCCGACCCCTGACGACGCTGGCAGAGGTCGGCGAAGCTTGGTGGTTGAAAGGCGCGCGCTAGGTCGCCTCGGCCCGGCTCTCCATGGCCTTGATGGGGGCGGGGTCGTTCTCGGTCAGCCCGACCTTCGAGGCCCCGCCCGGGGAACCGAGCTCGGCGAAGAAGTCGACGTTGTACTGGGTGTAGTCGCTGTACTCGGCGGGCAGGTCGTCCTCGTAGTAGATCGACTCGACCGGGCACACCGGCTCGCAGGCGCCGCAGTCCACGCACTCGTCGGGGTGGATGTAGAGCATCCGCGCGCCCTCGTAGATGCAGTCGACGGGGCATTCCTCGATGCACGCCTTGTCCTTGATGTCGACGCAGGGTTCGGCGATCACGTATGTCACAACGGTTTTCCTTCCAATCAGCGGAACGGCCGTCAGCCGTGGGCTATCCGCAAAAGCTCGGTCAGGTTTGCCAGCTTGGCACGCGGCCGGCCGCTGGCCTCGCCGGCCTGCCGTTCGTAGCGGTCGATGAGTTCCCAGTGTTCGGCGGTGACGAGGCGGGGCTGGCGGGAGGCCAGCCAGTCGGCGAGCTCGCCGGCGTAGTCGCTGCCGCGTTCGGGATGTGCTTGGGCGGCGGTCAGGTCGGCCAGCAGGGTGTCCACGGATTCCTGGGAGCACTTCTTGTTGGTGCCGATCACCCCGGAGGGGCCGCGCTTGATCCAGCCGGCCACGTATTCGTTGCGGCTGCCCTCGATGCGGCCGCCGGCGTGCGGGATGGTGCCGGAGCGGTCGTCGAACGCCAGGCCGGGGATGGCCACCCCTCGATAGCCCACCGAGCGCACGACCAGCTGCGCGGGCAGCTCCTCGCGGGCACCGGTGTCTTTGGCCACCATCCGGCCGCTGCGTCGTCGGTGACCAGTTCGTTGCGGCCCAGCACGACGCTTTCCACCTTGTCGGTGCCCTTGATCTCGATGGGGGAGGTGAAGAACTTCAACACGATGCGACGGTGGTCGGGGTTGAGGTGCGGGTGGCGTACTCGCGCAGGATCTTGATGTTGTTCTTGGTGATCTTGCCCGCCGCGGCGGCGTCTTCGTCGCTGATGTTGTCCAGGTCGGCGGGGTCCACGACGACGTCGACGCCCTCGAGTTCGCCGAGTTCGCGCAGCTCGATGGTGGTGAACGCGGCCTCCAGCGGGCCGCGGCGGCCCACCAGCATCACTTCCTGCACGCCGCTGGGCCGCAGGGTTTCCAGGGCGTGGTCGGCGATGTCGGTGCGGGCCAGCACGTCGGGTTCGGTGACCAGCATGCGGGCCACGTCGACGGCCACGTTGCCGTTGCCGATGACGATGGCGCGCGCGCACGACAGGTCGGGGGCCATCTGTTCGAAGTGGGGGTGGGCGTTGTACCAGCCGACGAAGTCGGTGGCGGCCACGCTGCCGGGCAGGTCTTCGCCGGGGATGTTCAGGGCGCGGTCGGATTGGGCGCCCACGGCGTAGAGCACGCCGTCGTAGCGTTCGGCCAGCTCGGCGGGCTGGACGTGTTCGCCGACGCGCACGTTGCCGAAGAACCGGAACCGGGGGTCCTGCGCGGTCTTTTCGAACTGCGCGCTGACCGACTTGATCTTGGGGTGATCGGGGGCCACCCCGGAGCGCACCAGCCCCCAGGGCGTCGGCAACATCTCCAGCATGTCGATCAAAACGTCGACGTCGTCGGAGCTGTCGGCGGCCTTCAGCAGCGAGGCCGCGGCAAAGAACCCCGACGGTCCGGAACCCACGATCGCGACGTGGTAGGGGCGTCCCCGGTCCAGTGTGGGTGTCTGTGACTCAGTGGTTGGACGGGTCATGTTTCCTATGGTTCTCGTCCCGACGGGCCGCGTGTAGAGGTTTCGATGTTGTGGTGTCACAAGCTATCGTTGTGATCAACCATGCCGCTCAGCCCCCGCATGCCGGATCTGGCCTCGTTCGAGGTTTTTCTGGCGATCGCCGAAACCGGCAGCCTCGGCCGAGCCGCCCGCGAGCTCGGGTTCACCCAGCAGGCCGTGTCGCGCCGGCTCGCATCCATGGAGGCCCAGATCGGGGTGACGCTGGCCGTGCGGACGACGCGGGGCTCCGAGCTGACGCCGGCCGGTGTGATCGTCGCCGAGTGGGCCAAGCGCCTGCTGGACGTCGCCAACGAAATCGACACCGGCATGGGTTCGCTGCGCAAGGAGGGCCGCGAGAAGGTCCGCGTTGCGGCCAGCCAGACGATCTCCGAGCAGCTGATGCCGCAGTGGCTGGTGTCGCTGCAGGCCGCCGCGCGCCGCGGCGGCGGCACCGTCCCGCAGGTGATCTTGACCGCCACCAACAGCGAGCACGCGATCGCCTCGGTGCGCGACGGCAGCGCCGACCTCGGTTTCGTCGAAAATCCCGGTCCGCCAAAGGGATTGGGCAGCGCCGTGGTGGGTCACGACGAGCTGGTGATCGTGGTGCCGCCGACGCACAAGTGGGCCAAGCGGTCGCGGGAGGTGACCGCCCTCGAGCTCGCGCAGACGCGGTTGGTGGCCCGCGAACCCCATTCGGGCATCCGCGATTCGCTGACGGTCGCGCTGCGGCACGTGCTGGGCGAGGACATGCAGCAGGCCCCGCCGGTGCTCGAGTTGACTTCCGCGGCGGCCATGCGCGCGGCGGTGCTGGCCGGCGCGGGACCGGCGGCCATGAGCAAGCTGGCGGTGGCCGACGACCTGGCGGTGGGGCGGCTGCGCGCCATCTACATCCCCGAGCTGGACCTGAGGCGCCAGTTCCGGGCCATCTGGCTGGGTGGGCGCACCCCGCCGGCGGGGGCGATACGCGACCTGCTCAGCCACATCACCAGCACGGCCAAATAGGGCCCCTGGGGGTCAGGCCGCGGCGTTCTCGGCCAGCGCCTGCTCGTAGCGGTCGAGCAGGGTCTCGGCGACCAGCGGGTGAGCGCCCAGCGGCTTGGCCATCGGGATGCCGTGGGCGGCGGCGTAGGTCGACACGCGGTCGGTGATCAGGCCCGGCGCCAGGAACCACGGCGCCAGCACCACGCGGCGGGCGCCGCGCAGCCGCAGCTGGCGGACGGCCTGTTCCACCGACGGCTCGGGCCGGGTCGCGAAGGCGATCGTCGCGCCGGCCCAGCGGGTGCCGGCGGCCAGCATGGACGCCACCTGCGCGGTGCGCGCGTTGGCCGCGGCGCGCGACGAGCCGATCGCGACCACCGCGACGCCCAGGTCGTCGTCGTGCGGGGACACTCCCAGCCCGGCGAGGCGTTCGTGCAGCACCGTCACCAGCCGCGCGTCCTCGCCCAGCACGTCGGCCTGGCGCGCGTCGAGCGCGCCGGCCTCAGCGATCTGCTTGGGGATGTCCAGCCGCGCGTGGAAGGCGCTGGCCAGCAGGAACGGGCTGACCACCGCCGCGCGCCCGTCCGGCAACCCGGCCAGCACGTCGACGAGGTTCGGGGCGTTGAGGTCCAAGAAGGCCAGCCGCACGTCCAGCCCCGGCCGCATGCCGCGCAGCCGCTCCGCCACCGCGTGCGCGTTGGCGGCCGACCGTGGGTCGCGGCTGCCGTGCGCGGTGAGGATCAGCGTGCTCACGAGCTATGCAGCCCGCATTCGATCTTGCCCTGGCCCTGCCAGCGTCCGCTGCGCGGATCGGCGCCCTCGACCGGCTTGGCGGTGCAGGGCGCGCACCCGATCGACGGGTAGCCCTCGTCGACCAGCGGGTTGACCAGCACGCCGTGCTCGTCGATGTAGGCCTGCATATCCTCGTCGGTCCAGGCCGCCAGCGGGTTGATCTTCACCAGCCCGAACGCCTCGTCGAAGCTGACGAACGGGGCGTTGGCGCGGGTCGGGGCCTCCACCCGGCGGATGCCGGTCACCCACGCCGAGTAGCCGCTCAGCGACTTGCGCAGCGGAACCACCTTGCGCAGCCGGCAGCACTCGTTGGGCTCCCGGGAGAACAGGTCCTTGCCCAGCAGTTCGTCCTGCTCGGCCACGCTGTGCTCGGGCTCCACGTTGAGGATGTGCACGTCGTAGACCGACTCGACCGCGTCCCGGGTGCCCAGCGTCTCGGCGAAGTGGTAGCCCGTGTCCAGAAACAGGATCGGCACCCCGGGCCGCACCTGGGCGGCCAGGTGCACCAGCACGGCGTCCTGCATGTTGGAGGCCACGATGTAGCGGCAGGTGGCCCAGTCGCGGGGTCCGTCGACGGGGCCGAAGTTCTCGTCGGTCCAGCGCAGCATGTCGAGCGCGCTGGCGCCGTCGAGCTCGGCCGCGCCGCGCTCGGCCAGCTCCCGCAGCTGCTCTTCGGTGAGGCTGTTCACCACTTCGGTCATTTCGTTGTGTCCTTCGAGATCGTTGACGTCGGCCTGCGTCGGGGTGTGATCGGGATGTGGGTCAGCGCAGGTCGGCTTCCTCGGCGCGCACCGCCCAGCTGGCGAACCGCTCGCCGTCCTCGCGCTGCTCGAGGAACTTGCGCGTGACCCGGTCGATGTAGTCGCCGAGCTCGGCGCTGGTGACCTTGTGCTGGCGCAGCTTGCGGCCGAAGTTGCTCTCGTCGCCCAGGCCGCCGCCCAGGTGGACCTGGAAGCCCTCGACCGACGTGCCGTCGCCGTTGTCGATCCACTGGCCCTTGAACCCGATGTCGGCGACCTGGATGCGGGCGCACGAGTTCGGGCAGCCGTTGAGGTGCACGCTGATCGGCACGTCGAGCTTGTCGTTGACGTCGGCGAGGCGCTCCTCGAGTTCGGGCACCAGCGACTGGGCCCGCACCCGGGTCTCGGCGAACGACAGCTTGCAGAACTCGATGCCGGTGCAGCCCATCGTGCTCTTGCGCCAGTTCGACGGCTTGGACGGCAGGCCCAGCTTGTCCAGCTCGGTGACCATGTAGTCGACCTTGTCGTCGGGCACGTCGAGAATGATCAGCTTCTGGAAGGGGCTGAACCGGGCCCGGTCGGAGCCGACCTCCTCCATGAGGTCGGCCACCTTCTGCAGCATGGTGCCCGTGACGCGCCCGGCGATGGCGGCGACGCCGATGGCGTTGCGGCCGTTCTTGATCTTCTGCACGCCGACGTGGTCGATCGGGTGCTTGGCCGGCTCGGGCGCCGGGCCGTCGATCATCTTGCGCTTGAGGTACTCGGTCTCCATGACCTCGCGGAACTTCTCCACGCCCCAGTCCTTGACCAGGAACTTGATGCGGGCCTTGGCGCGCAGCCGTCGGTAGCCGTAGTCGCGGAACACCGCGGTGACGGCCTCCCACACGTCGGGGACCTCGTCGAGGGGGACCCACACGCCGACCCGCTGGGCCATCATCGGGTTGGTCGACAGGCCGCCGCCGATCCACAGGTCCATGCCGGGGCCGTGCTCGGGGTGGTTGACGCCGATGAACGCGACGTCGTGGGTCTCGTGCGAGACGTCCTGCAGGCCCGAGATCGCGGTCTTGTACTTACGCGGCAGGTTGGCGTAGTCGGGGTTGCCCAGGAAGCGCCGGACGATCTCTTCGATCGCCGGCGAGGGGTCGAGCACCTCGTCGAGCGAGTCGCCGGCCACCGGGCTGCCGTGGATGCCGCGGGGGCAGTCGCCGCAGGCCTCGATGCTGGACAGGCCGACGGATTCGAGCCGACGCCAGATCTCGGGGATGTCCTCGATCTTGAGCCAGTGGTACTGCAGGTTCTCCCGGTCGCCGATGTCGGCGGTCTCGCGGGCGAACTCGGTGGAGATCTGGCCCATGACGCGCAGCGTGTTGGCCGACATCGGCTTGCCGTCCGAGCGCACCCGCATCATGAAGTAGTGCGACTCGAGCTTGTCGATGTTCTCGTCGCCGGTCCAGCCGCCGTCGTAGCCCTGCTCGCGCTGGGTGTAGAGGCCCAGCCACTTGAACCGGAACCGCAGGTCCGACTTGTCGATGCTGTCGAAGCCCTCTTTGGCGTACTTGTTGATGATGCGGTCGCGCGCGTTCAGCGGCCCGTCGTCGTGCTTGACCTGCTCGGGGTCGTTGAGCGGCTCGCGGCTGCCCAGCGCCCACTGGCCCTCATCGCGAGTCTTGGCTGGACGGGCTGTGGTCATGGCTACTCCTTCTCGAACATTGCCGGCCGGGGACTGCCGGCCTAAATCGCGCGTCGGAGGGGATGGGTTTTTTTGGGCTGCACACCCCCGTGGCACACGCCTGAATGCAGGCTAGCGCGACATCAACAATTATGTTGGTCGGCAAGAGTCGCCCGCAGGCACGGCATTGGACCTACGGGTCACGACATTCATGGTGCGCCGCTCAACAGGGGTTTAGTAGAGGTGTCCTCGTTGTGAGCCCACAAACCGTTGTTGTGTGTGCGGCTTCACGTTGACCGCGGGGCGGTTGTGCGTCACCTTTGTTGTGGCTCGCCGAACCCGTTGCGGGACAGCCGGGTTCGGTGACGCCGAACGCCACGCGGTCGCCCCGATGCCAGCCTCATTTCGCGCCGATTGTTGCCGGGGGCATTACGGTTGGAAAATGGCACGGTAACGCTTCCCAGTAGGCTGGCAATTTCATTACGGAACGCTGTGCCTTGGCTTGAAAGGTTTATATGAGCGCCGACACTGTTCACGACGTGATCATTATTGGTTCGGGTCCTGCGGGGTATACCGCGGCGCTGTATGCGGCGCGGGCGGAGTTGGCGCCGCTGGTGTTTGAGGGGACCGCGTTTGGTGGGGCGTTGATGACCACGACCGAGGTGGAGAATTATCCGGGGTTTCGTGAGGGGATCATGGGCCCGGCGTTGATGGAGGAGATGCGCGAGCAGGCGTTGCGCTTCGGTGCGGATTTGCGGATGGAAGACGTGGAGTCGGTGTCGCTTTCCGGGCCGGTGAAGTCGGTGACCGCTGAGGGGGTGACGCATCGGGGGCGGGCGGTGATTTTGGCGATGGGTGCCGCGGCGCGGTATCTGGGGGTGCCCGGGGAGCAGGAGTTGCTGGGGCGCGGCGTCAGTTCGTGTGCGACCTGTGATGGGTTTTTCTTCAAGGACCAGGACATCGCGGTGATCGGGGGCGGGGACTCGGCGATGGAGGAGGCCACGTTTTTGACGAAGTTCGCCCGCAGTGTGACGGTGGTGCACCGGCGTGAGGAGTTCCGGGCGTCGCGGATCATGTTGGATCGGGCGCGGGCCAACGACAAGATCCGGTTCGTGCTCGACACCACGGTGGAGGCGGTGGAGGGCACCGACACGGTGAGCGGGTTGCGGTTGCGCAATGTGGTGTCCGGGGAGCAGTCGCAGTTGGCGGTGACGGGGATGTTCGTGGCGATCGGGCATGATCCGCGTTCGGAGTTGGTGCGCGATGTCCTCGAGGTGGATCCCGAGGGGTATGTGCTGGTGGAGGGGCGTTCCACGGCGACTTCGATCGAGGGGGTGTTCGCCTGTGGGGATTTGGTGGACCGCACCTACCGGCAGGCGATCACCGCGGCCGGCAGCGGTTGCGCGGCGGCCATCGACGCCGAACGCTGGCTCGCCGAACACGTGCACACCAGCGAGGCCGCGCACGGCGATTCGACCGAGATTCCGGACAACACCCTGACAGGGGCCCTCAATGAGTGACGCCACGGTGGAGGTGACCGACGCGTCGTTTTCCTCCGACGTGTTGTCCAGTGACAAGCCTGTGCTGGTTGACTTTTGGGCGACGTGGTGTGGTCCGTGCAAGATGGTGGCCCCGGTGCTCGAGCAGATCGCGGCCGAGCAGGCCGGGCAGCTGACCGTCGCCAAGCTCGACGTGGACGCCAACCCGCAGACGGCCGGCCAGTTTCAGGTGGTGTCGATCCCCACGATGATCCTGTTCAAGGACGGCCAGCCGGTCAAGCGGATCACCGGCGCCAAGGGCAAAGCCGCGCTGCTGCGCGAGATTTCCGACTTCGTGGGATAGCCGGCCGTAGACTCCTGCGTCATGGCGGGTGTGCCGGTCGACGCGCAGGAGCGGGCCGGGCTCTGTGACCTGCTCGCCGATCTGGGTCCCTCGGCGCCCACGTTGATCGAGGGCTGGACCGCGTACGACCTGGCCGCCCATCTGGTGTTGCGCGAACACGATCCGGTTGCCGGCCCGTGCCTCGTGCTGCCCGGCCCGTTCGAGCGCTTCGCCGAGCGGCGCCGGGCCCGGCTGGCCCGCCGCCATGAGTTCGCGTGGCTGGTCGAGCGGGTCCGCTCCGGCCCGCCCGTCGGGTTCTTCCGCATCGGGTGGGTGCGCGCCCTGGCCAATCTCAACGAATTCTTCGTCCATCACGAGGACGTGCGACGGGCCAACGGGCTGGGTCCGCGCGTTCTGTCGGGGGACATGGATGCCGCCCTGTGGCGCAACGTGTGTCGCGGCGGCCGGTTCCTGGGCCGGCGGCTTGGGGGGTGCGGGCTCGAGGTGGTGTGGGCCGGCGGCGGCGTTCGGTGCGCGGTGCGGCCCGGCTCGCCGACGGCGGTGCTCAGCGGTGCGCCGGGAGAGCTCTTGCTGTATCTGTTCGGCCGCCGGGACGCGGCCGACGTCGACGCGAGCGGCGGAGCGGAAGCCGTTGCGGCGCTGCGCCGCACGCACTTCGGCATGTGAGGGTTTCAAGGCCGCGGCCAAAGCCGGCGAGATCCCGGTGGCCGACGACCCGCTCCGATGAATGGTGGGGGCGCCACGTCAGATCAGCGCGGCTGTACCACTCCGCCCGGCGGGTACTCGTCGACGTTCTTGAGGAGCAAATCGCGCACGGCGGGACGCGGTCCGTACGGTCGCAGCATGGTGCTGGCCGGCCGCGGGCGCACGTGCTGGGGCCACCAGAACCAGCGCCCGAGCAAGGTGGCCAGCGACGGCGTCATGAACGACCGCACGATCAAGGTGTCGAACAGCAAACCCAGCGCGATCGTCGTACCTACCTGGGCCATCACCAGCAGCGGGCTGAACATGAACGTGGCCATGGTCGCGGCGAACACCAGACCGGCCGAGGTCACCACCGAGCCCGAACCGGCCATTGCGCGGATCGTCCCCGTCTTGAGCCCGGCGTGGATTTCCTCCTTGAACCGCGATATCAACAGCAGGTTGTAGTCCGAGCCGACCGCCAGCAGCAGGATGATCGCCATCGCCAGCACCATCCAGTGCAACTTCAAGCCCAGGATGTACTGCCATAGGAGCACGGAGAGTCCGAACGAGGCGCCGAGTGACAGCAACACCGTACCGACGATCACAACGGCCGCCACGGCGCTTCGGGTGATCACCAGCATGATGATGAAAATCAGTGTGGCCGCGGCGATTCCGGCGATCATCAGGTCGATGTTAGAGCCGTCGTGCATGTCCTTGTACGTCGCGGCGGTACCGCCGAGGTAGACCTTGGCGCCCTCCCAGGGCGTGCCCTTGATCGCCTCGTGCACGGCCTGCTTGATCGGTTCGATGTGGCTGATGCCTTCAGGAGTCGCCGGGTCGCCCTCATGGGAGATGATCAACCGGACCGCGTGCCCGTTCGGCGAGATGAACTGTTTGAGACCCCGCGCGAAATCCGGGCTCTTGAACGCCTCTGGCGGAAGGTAGAACGTGTCGTCATTTTTTGCTTTGTCGAAGGCATCGCCTTCGGCGGTGGCGTTGTCGGACTGCGCTTTCGCCTGTTCGTTGAGACCCATCGTGATCGCGTAGTTCGACATGATGGTGTCGAGGTTTCGCTGCTGGCTCTCGATCTGCGGCGGTATCAGCGCCACCAGCTTGGGCTGGATCTGATCCAGCTTGTCGAGATTCGCGCTCAGGTTCTCGATGTTCTCGGTCACCTGGTCGATGCCGTCGAGCGCGTTGAAGATCGACCGCAGTGCCCAGCAGGCCGGAATGTCGTAGCAGTGCCTTTCCCAGTAGAAGTAGCTGCGGATCGGCCGGAAGAAGTCGTCGAAGCTGGCGATGTCGTCGCGCAACGATTCGGTGATTTTCACGGTTTCTTTGGTGAGCTTGGTGGTTTCGTGCGTGGTGTTGCTGAGATCCTGGGTCACCTGCATCTGCTCATGCAGCGTTGCCATCGTCTTGCGCAGCTCGTCTGCCTGCTTGAGCAGGTTTGCCGCCTGCTCTTCCTGATAGTGCTGGGTCTGGATCCGCCCCGCGGCCTGTGCACTCATCTGAAAACCGAGGGTGCTGTGGTCGAGCGGCGTGCCCAACGGCCGGGTGATGGTCTGCACCCGGCCGATACCGGGAATGTGGAAGACCGCCTTGGCGACCTTGTCCAGGACCAGGAAATCGGCCGGGTTACGCAGGTCGTGGTCGGTCTCGATCATCAACAGCTCGGGGTTCAGCCGAGCCTGGTCGAAGTGCCGGTCCGCGGCGGTATAACCGACGTTGGCCGGGGTGTCCGCCGGCAGGAAGTGGCGGTTGTCGTAGTCGGTCTTGTAGCCGGGCAGGGCAAGCAGACCAACCAATGCGACCCCGATGGTCACCGCGAGAACCGGTGCGGGCCAGCGGACGACCGCGGTGCCGATGCGCCGCCAGCCCCGGGTCTGCAGCTTGCGCTTCGGGTCGAGCAGCTTGAAGAACGATGCCACCGTCAGGACCGCCGGTGCCAACGTCAAAGCCGCCAACACCGCGACCAGCATGCCGACCGCACAAGGCACCCCGAGCGACTGGAAGTACGGCAGGCGGCAGAAGCTCAGGCAGTACATCGCGCCGGCGATGGTCAGCCCCGATCCCAGCACGACATGCGCGGTGCTGTGGAACATGGTGTAGAACGCCTGTTCGCGGGTCTCGCCGAGACCTCGCGCCTCGTGGTAGCGGCCGACCACGAAGATCGCGTAATCCGTTCCGGCCGCGATCGCCATCAGCACCAGCATGTTGTTGGCGAACGTGGAAAGCCCCATGACGCCGTAGTTACCGAGCGTCGCGACGACGCCCCGAGCCGCGGCCAACTCGATGAACACCATCACCAGCATGATCAGCACGGTGGTGACCGAGCGGTAGACGAACAGGAGCATCACCACGATCACCAAGAAGGTGACAAGAGTGACGACCATGACGCCCTTCTCGCCCGCATGGGACTGATCGGCGAACAGCGGACCCGCGCCGGTGACGTACGCCTTGATTCCCGGCGGTGCGGGCACCGAGTCCACGATCTTGCGGAGGGCCAGGGCAGACTCGTTCGCCTCCCCGCTGCCCATGTTGCCGGCGAGGTAGACCTGGACGTACGCGGCCTTTTGATCGTGGCTCTGGGAACCCGCCGCCGTCAGCGGATCACTCCAGAAATCCTGCACGTGCTGAACGTGTTTCTTGTCTTGCTCGGCGCGCCTGACGATCTCGTCGTAGTAGCGGTGCGCTTCGGCCCCGAGTGGCTTGTCGCCCTCCAGCAAGATCATGGCCGAGTTGTCGGAGTTGAACTCTTTGAACGTCGATCCGACCTTCATCATCGACTGATAGGACGCTGCGGCAGTCGGACTCATCGACACCGAGTGGGTTTTGGCGACGACCTCCAGCTGTGGCGAGATGGTGTTGGTGACGAAGACGATGCCCAACCACGCCAGGACGATCGGCAGGGCAAGCCGATGGATCATCCGCGGCAGGAACGGCGGGATCAGCGGCTGTTCGACGCGCGGCGGAGCCTCGCCTGGCTCGCTCATGCGGACTTGTCCAGGCAGTAGACAAAGGGGTTCACGGTTTCGTTGGAATCCGAGCGATTCGGAGCCTTGATGACGTCACCGCGCCCGTCGTGGTTGTTCACGACGAATCGGCAGGCGATCCAACTGCCGTCTCCTTGCGCCACCAGGTTTGCCGGGATACCGGGCTTCGTTGAACTCAATACTTTGCTCCAGGGCAAGGGCACGTTCAGGGCCTGCTGCGGATGGGAGTTTTCGTCGAGGTAGTTGATGGTCGCCGTGCTGCCCGGTGAGCCCCAGACCTCGAGGGTGATCGTCTTGGCGTTGAACTCGTCGAGGACCTCGCCCGAGGTGCCACCACCGAACGAACCTTTGTGAACGCCGAAGACGCCGTGCAACCGGTATACGACGAATCCGGACACCGCGACGACAGCTGCGATCGTGAGCACCAGCCAGAAACGCCCCAGAAACCCCCTTTTCGTAGCGCGTCGCTGCGGGCCGACCGTGTTGCCCTCGCTGCCGGCGGAGCCCTGCATTTTCAGCGGCTCGGTCCTTTGCTCAGTCGTCGTCATGGGCGCTTCAAGTCCTTCACCACGGGCCAAATATTAATTAGCCTATCTATAACCTTAGCGGTGGCCCGCCGTTTCTTGATCGCGTTGGTCACCGCAGTCCCCCTTCGACGTCCTTCCCTCACCCGCGCGCCGCTGCAAGAGTTGCTGTGCGACGGCCGCGGCGAGCCCTCCGGCCGCTTTTCCGAGTTCATGCCGATTCCGTAATGAGGCCGACGCACGTGGCAGTCAGCAGGCGGGTCAGCGCGGATGCGAAGTCCAGATTCCACTCGGGGGGAACCACTTCCGGCTCCTCGGCGTAGACGTCGGTCAGGTGCGCGGGTGGGTTCGCGACTTGCCAGAGCGTGGCCGCCAGCGAGTACGCCGCCAGCAGGATGTCGAGCGAACCGGACCGCCCGAGTCCGGGCAGCGCGCTCCCGATCGCGTCGGCCAGCGAGAGGGTGGCCGCGGTGCTGATCCGCCTGACCGCGATGACCCGCTCGGGGTCCACCTCGTGTTCCAGGTGCAGGTGCAGGTTGGCCAGCAGGTCGCAGAACAACGGATCCTCGGCCAGGGCTTCGGCCAGGGTCTCGGCGATGCGCGAGGGCGACTTCACACCGGGCTCGGCCAACTTCTGCGACACGGTGGTCGACCACCGCACCCAGCCTTCGGCGGACAGATGCAGCAAGACTTCCTTGTGCGAGGTGAAGTAGCGGCGCATCGCCGAGTAGTGAATTCCGGCGCGGGCGGCGACCGCGGTCAGGGTGACCGATGCGACGCCCGATTCCATGGCCAGCGAGCGCGCGGCCTCCACAAGGGCCTCCGCACGTTGACGCTTCTCTTCCTCCGTGCGGGCGCGCTGGAACGTGAGTTGCGCCATCGGCCGAGCGTAACGCACATTGTGTGATTTGTATAACGCACATCGTGTGGTTTGTGGGCGGTCTCCTACGCGTTGCTCTCCACCGCTTCGAGCCGCGCGTCTCTCGGCGACTGCCATCGGCTCATGGCCGCGGCGAAAGCCGGCCAGATCCCGGTGGCCGACGACCCACTCCGATGATGCGGCGATCTGGTGGGGTGCGTTGCGGCGCAGCTTTCTGCGGGTCGGTGCCAGTAGTCACAGAATCTGCGGGATATACCGATGTGCCCGCCTCGTAGCGACAACTGGCTCGCATTCTGGCGCTAGTGGCGCCATAATGGCGCCATGCCTAGTGTGCAGATCAAAGACGTGCCCGAAGACACGCACCGGGTGTTGAGGGAGCGGGCGGCGCGCGCGCATCAATCTCTGCAGGAATACCTGCGCAGCCGCCTGATCGCCGACGCGAGCCAACCGACGCTGGATGAGGTCTTCGACCGTGTCGGCGGACGCCGCGGTGGCCGGGTGTCCTTCGAAGCCGCCGTCGAGCGCGTTCGGGCCGACCGTGATCGTCGTTGACGCGAGCGTATTAGCCGTTGCGCTCGGCGATGACGGGGCGGACGGCCACCGTGCACGCGACCGGTTGGCCGAGGAAGATCTGGTCGCGCCCGACCTTGTCGACCTCGAGGTGATCTCGGTGTGGCGCCGCCAGGTCGCCGCCAAACTGATGCCGGCCCGACGCGCCGCGGGCGCTGTGGCAGACCTGGTGGATCTACCGCTGCGGCGCTGCGCGCACCGGCCGTTGCTGCATCGCGTGTGGGAACTTCGGCACGTCGTCACGCCGTACGACGCGGCCTACATCGCGCTGGCTGAGGCTTTGGACGTGGCCCTCGTCAGTGCCGACCGACGGCTTGCGCATGCTCCGGGGATCCGTTGCGGGATCGACCTTTTCGGGTAGCGGCTCAGGGCTGTGCGGCGAAGAGCACGTCGGGGTTGAGGATGCCGGCCGGGTCGAAGCTTTCCTTGATGCGGCGCATGAGGTCGACCTTGACGGGGTCTTCGAGTTTCAGGAAGTACGGGGTCTTGGCGCGGCCCAGGCCGTGTTCGCCGGAGATCGCGCCGCCCAGTTCCATTGCCAGCGCGAAGATGTCGGTCATCAGCCGCTTGCGCGCGTCGGCGTCCTTGCAGAAGATGGCCAGGTGCACGTTGCCGTCGCCGGCGTGCCCGCAGCCGGCCGCGGCGGCGCCGGCCGAGGCCGCCAGACCGCGGGCGCCGGCAAGGAATTTCGGCATCGCGCCGCGCGGCACCACGGTGTCGATGATGTCGTCGGCGCCGATCGCCTTGGCCGTCCAGAACGCCTTCTCGCGGGCCTCGATCAGCTTGCGCGCCGAGCCGCCTTCGAGCACGTAGGCGTCGAGGGCGCCCAGCTCGGCGACCAGCTCGCCGGCCCGCTCGACGTCCTCGTCCAGCCGCGCGGCGTCCCGGTTCTCCAGCGCGACCACGAGATAGGCCTCGCAGCTGTCGCGGATGTGGTCGGGGATGCCCAGTTCCAGACCCTGGGTGTGCACGATCGCGGCCATCGTCACGTTGTCGATGTATTCCAGGATGTAGGGACCGAGCCCGCCGGCGAGGATCTTGGGCACCGCCGTCATCACCTGGTCGAGGTCGGCGAACGGGGCCAGCACCGTGGCGCTGTGGTCCAGGCGCGGGTGCAGTTTGACGATCACCTCGGTGGCCAGAGCCAGGGTGCCCTCGGAGCCGACGATCAGCTGGGTCAGGTCGTAGCCGGTGGAGACCTTGGCGATCTTGCCGCCGGTGCGGATGATCTCGCCCGTCGGCAGCGCCGCCTGCAGGCCGATCACGTTGTGGCGGGCGATCCCGTACTTGACCGCGCGCATCCCGCCGGCGTTGGTGCCCACGTTGCCGCCGACGCTGGAGGACAGCTCGCCCGGGTGCACCATGTAGCTCAGCCCGGAAGCGGTGGTGGCGGCGTCCAGTTCGGTCAGGGTCACACCCGGCTGGACGACGGCGACCTGGTTGGTGGTGTCGACCTCGAGGACGGCGTTCATCCGCTCGAAGGAGATCAGCAACCCGTCGGCGCGGGGGATCGCCGCCCCCGACAGGCCGGTGCCGGAACCGCGCGCCGTCACGGGGATTCCCTGCTCGGTGGCAACCTTGAGCAATTCGGCGACCTGTTCCGCGGTGGCCGGCCTGGCGAGGTAGGCCGGGCGTTGCGGGGCCTCGGTCAGCTCCTCGTCGTGGGTGTAGTCGTCGGGGATCGCGTCCCCGGTGAGCAGGTTGGCGGCGCCGACGATCTCGGCGAACCGAGCGGCGGTCATCGGTCCAGCAACCGCAGCGGGTGCAGGCCGTCGACGGCGCCGACGAACGGGGGATGGATGCTGTAGCCGATCATGCGTTGGATGTCCTCGGAGAGCGTGCGGGCGAGTTCGCGGGGCACCGAGAGGGTGAAGGCCTCCATCGGCCGCAGCCAGGGTTGGCAGTACTGGGCGGTGACGGCGAGCCGCCCGCGGTCGGTGGTGTTGGCACCGCCACCGTGCCACAGGGTTCCGACGAACAAGACGCACGAGCCGGCGGGCATGACGACGGGCAGCACCGGGTCGTCGGGCCCGGGTGGGCGCCTGCCCCAGCGGTGGCTGCCGGGCAGCACCACGGTGGCCCCGTTGTCGGCGGTGAAGTCGTCGATCGCCCAGATCGTCGCGGCGGCCAACGGTTCCCGCGGCCGCGGGATCGGGTAGAAGCCGTCGTCGTGGTGGGCCAGCTGCGCGGACTCGCCGGGCTGAATGTTGATCGCCTGCAACGCCGACAGCAGGTAGTTGCGCATCAGGATCCGGTCGAGCACCGCCAGGACACGCGGGTGGTCGACGAGCCGGTCGCATACCCGCGTCCGGCTCAGCACGCTGTAGATGCGCTGCGTGCGCCGTCCTTCGAAGGAGTTGCGTCCGGTGTGCCCCAGCCAGGGGCCCACGGTGTCGCGGATCTCCCGGCACTCGTCGGCGTCGAGCAGGTTCTCCCAGACCACGAAGCCGTCGCGGTCGAGGGCCGCCATGTCGGCGTCGACGGTCGCGGCGTCGACCGAGGCGCCGCCGCTCGGCGTCCACTTGTGCCGGCCCGCCAGATCGCCCTTGAGGTCGTCCAGCGTCGTGACGGGGTCGTCGTCGCTGCTCATACACCAGACCCTGGTCCCAACGTGACCGCCGGTCAAGTGACCGAGGGCCCGGCGGGTCACCGGCAAAGTGGCCCAAATGCCCTAGCGGCCGTGCTCGGTGGCTCGTAGCATCGGCTCACGCTCAACGGAGAGCAGGGCAACCATGACCGATACCCACACCGAAACCACCGAGATCGACAAATGGGATCGCGGCCTGACCGAGCACGTCATCGCGCTGACCAGGCCGATCGTCAAACGCTACTTCCGCTCCGAGGTGCGGGGCCTGGACAACATCCCGACCGGGCCGGCCCTGGTGGTGGCGAACCATTCCGGCGGCATGCTCACCTTCGACCTGTCGGTGTTCGCCGTCGACTACTACGACACCTACGGCTACGACCGCCCGCTGTATGCGCTGGCCTTCGACACGGTCTTCGCCGGGCCGGCCGCGGACTTCTTCCGGCGCACCGGGGTGATCCGCGCGACGCGTGCGAACGCCGCGCAGGCGCTGGCGTCCGGCGGGCTGGTGCTGGTCTTCCCGGGCGGTGACTACGACGTCTACCGACCGACGCTGGCCGAGAACGTCGTCAACTTCGACGGCCGCACCGGCTACATCACCACCGCGCTGGAGGCCGGCGTGCCGATCGTTCCGGCCGTGTCGATCGGCGGGCAGGAAAGCCAGTTCTTCGTCTCCCGCGGCCAATGGCTGTCGCGGCTGCTGCGGCTCACCCGGTTCGAGCGCCGGTTCTTCCGGACCAACATCCTGCCCATCACGTTCGGGTTCCCGTTCGGGCTCAGCGTCCTGGCGCCGGTCAACATGCCGCTGCCCACCAAGATCGTCACCGAGGTGTTGCGGCCGATCGATCTCACCCGGTTCGGTGCCGACGCCGACGTGAAAAGGCTTGACGCGCACGTGCGCTGGGTGATGCAAAAGGGGCTCAAGGCGCTGGCCGCCCAGCGTCACCTCCCGGTCCTGGGCTGAGCGGCCGGCTACCGATTTCCAGGCCGGCCAGCTCGCAGGTGCCGTCGAACACCACCCGGCCGAACCTGCGGACGGTGCAATGCAGCCGCCCGGCAAGGTGCTCGAAATCGGTGTCGACATTGCGCCGCTGCGCGGGCAGTGGCACCGGCAGGACGTGCGGGTCCAGGCCGGTGCCGTCGCCGTGCAGGTCGATCCGGTATCGCGGGGTGCGGGCGCGCACCATCCAGCGACCGTCGCCGACGTGCGAGCGCACCAGCGCCGGCGGCGTCACCCGGATCACCCTGTCACCGATTCGCACGACGACGCCGGTGACGTCCCGGCGTAGCGGGCCGAGTTCGAGCAGGCCACCCGAGAACGCGACGGAGACGTCGGCCCCGTCGAAATCGTGCGCCTGGCCCCACCACCAGCGCTCGGGAAAGCCCGCGCCCCAGTTCCGTTCCGCGTACAGCACGGCGTCGTCGAAGGACGACGTGACGCCGCCGCATTCGACTGTGCCGCTCGCCTTTCCGTCCAGGCGGTAGGGGTGCCAGTACTGATTGAGGAACGGGGCCGAGGAAAAGGGCCCACCGCCGCCGAACCCCTTGGGCCACACGAACGGGTCGGTGAATCGCAGGTCGAGGTGAAGGTCGTCGATGTCGATTCGGAGCCGGTCGATGCCCGCCGCCACACGCCCCGTCGGGCCGGTCCCGGCCTGGACCCAGAAGGACGACGTCGCGGCGCGGGCGCCGTCCAGGGCCGCAGACCGCACGATGCCGCCGGGGTGCAGCGCGACCGCGGCCGTGGCCCAGTCGCCGCCGCGGTGGCGGTTGACGCTGCACAGCGCGACGACCACGCGACCCGAGCCGGCATCGGTGAGACGCCAGAACCAGCCCTCCATCTCGCACCCGTGGGACGGCACCGGATCACCGAACGGCACATCGGCACCCGTGCGCCGGTAGGCGTGGGCCAGCGGCCTGGCGGCGTTCGTCGCGATCCATCGCAGGTATGCGGCGGTCATCGGTGATGGACCAACCCCGACTGAGCCAGCGCGTCGTCGATGAAGCGTTGCACCGGCCGCGACTCGAAGAACCCGGTGTGACCGCCCGGGTACCAGCGGATTTCGGGTTTGCCCCAGTGTTCCCAGAGGCGGGTGACCTGTTCACGCGGGTGCACCAGCCGGTCGGCGACGCCGGCGTAGATGAAGCGGCCCGGCAGCGGCACGCGCGGGGTCAGGGCCAGCGGCGAGATCATCCGGCCGAGGGGTTTGGCCGCGTGCATGGTTTTTCGCAGGGCGGTGTGTCCGCTCAGGCCGGCGTGGCGGCCGACCAGCGCCGTCAAATCGACGGCCGGGACGCCCAGGATCGCGCAGGTCAGGCCGTCGTCGAGGCTGGCGACCAGCGAGGAGATCAGGCCGCCCAGGGAGATGCCGTTGAGCCCGACGGCGGCGCCGGGCTGCTGTTCGCGGATCCAGGACAGCAGCCGGCGCACGTCCCAGACCGCCTGGGCCGCGCCGTGCACGTCGTCGAGCACGTCCTCGCTGGGAAAGGCCGCGCCCCTGGGCAGTTCGCGGCCGCGCGGGCCGTGCAGGGGCAGCACGGGCAGCACGACGTTCAGGCCGAGGTCGCGGTACAGGTGCCAGGCGCGAAACAGCGCGAGGTCGATTGCGGCGCGGCCCATCTCGGCGCCGTGCACGCACACCAGCCAGGGCCGCGGGTCGCGGTGCCGCAACATCAGGCCGTACACGCGGCGATTGGCGGCGTAGCCGAGCCAGCGTTCCCGGCCCGGTTCGCCCTGGTGGGGCGTGTAGCCGCTGTCGAAGGCGAGGCGCTCGTAGCGCCGGCCCATGCTGGTGACGCGGTTGACCGCGACGTCGGTCGGCGGCGGGGGAGCGGCGAAGAACCCTTCGGGATCCTCGAGCCAGCCGTTGTCGCCGTAGAACCGTTGTGCCGCAGCCGTTTCGCCGTCGATGCGGGCGAGCCTTGACGCGTCGGGCGCCGAGCGCAGCGCGCCGAAGGCGGTCAGCAGGATCTCGTCGCGGAACGCCTGCGCCGCGAGCGCGAGGGTGGGCCGCGCGACCGGCAGTTCGTCGGGCTGGCGGTCCAGATAATTGCCCCAGGAGCGGGCGTAGAAGCCGCCGGTGCGGGTGAACGGCCCCAGCGCGCGGGCCAGCGGATTGGCGCGGCGACGGTCGGTGTCGGTCATCTGGCCTGCCCTGCGTCGAAGGGAACGTCGGGGTCGAGGATGCTCGCGGAAGTGGTGGTGCACAAGGGGGTCAAGGCTTCGTGGGAGCCGCGATGACGACCTCCATGACAAGTCCCAGCCGATGCACGTGGGAATGGTGCTCGACCGTCCAGCCGTGGTCGAGCAGGGCGCCGACGCTGATGGGACGGCAGCCGCCCACCAGCTGGGGCGCAATGCGCCACAGGCCGGTCCAGGCTCGGCACAGACCCCGCTCGACCGGCCGCTCTCCAAAGGTGAGGCCGGCCAGGCCCAGGCGGCCGTCGGGGGCCAGGATGCGTCGCAGGTCGTCGAGCACGGCCCGTGCGTAGGCCTCGTCGAGCAGATCGAACACGAAGGTGGACAGCACGCGGTCGGCGAACCCGTCGCCGGCGGGCAGCGGCAGCGAGCCGTCGACGAGCACCACCTTGGCTCGCTCGGCCCAGGGGGCGAGGCGACGTGCGGCCATGTCGATCATCACCGGGCTGATGTCGACGCCGAGGTAATGGACGCTCGCAGGCAGCTTTTCCAGCAGGTTGGCGGCGAATCGCCCGGTGCCGCAACCGAACTCGAAAATGGTTTGGTCGGCGGCGAGGTGCGCCTGGGTCACCAGCCGGTTGATCGTGGTGTCCTCGTAGAAGGCCTGCCAGTCCTGGACGCGACCGATCCGGTCGTAGACCCGCCGGGCCTGGTTCGGCTTGAGCGCCATGGGTGGTCCTCCTCACCCACATTGGTCGCGTTCCGCTGTGTTGGAATCGTAACGCGTTGTGGTCCCGCTCAGAGTTCCGGTTCGAGATGGGCGGTGACGACGGGCGTGACCCGCGCGACGAGCTCGTCCAGCGGTGCGGACGCGATCGGCTCCACCTGCAGGACGTGTCGCAGATAGGCGATGCCCAGTAGCTGGCCCATCGCCAAATCGATGCGCAGCTCGGTATCCCACCCCTGCAACGCGTCGGCCAGCCGCGGGTACAGCTGGTTCTGCATGAACTCACGCACCAGAGTGGTCGACTCCTGGTGGGTGGCCGCACCGCGCAGGATCGCCAGCAGCGGGGTGCGCGAGTCCGGCCGCTCCCACGCTTCGAGGAACACCCGCGTCAGCCGCGCGCCGATTTCGCCGCGACCACCACCGGTGATGCGGGCGACGAGATCGTCCGGCGCCAACGGCCACCCCACGGTGGATCGGAAGAGTTCGGCCTTGGTGCCGAAGTAGTGCCGGATCAGCGCCGGGTCGACGCCGGCCGCCGCGGCGATGTCGCGGACCGAGGTCTTGTCGTATCCGGACTCGGCGAACAGCCGCCGAGCGGTCGCCACGATCTCGTTGCGCGTGTCGGGATTGCCCGGGCGTCGTCCCATCGGCCGCATAGTCCCGAAATTCTACAGTCGTTGACTTCCGTATCGGCCTGCGTTAGCCTGAGCGTATAAATTCCCCGAGTGAGGAGTTTCATGGAGATGACAGCACCGCGATGGGTCGCCCGGGCCAACAAGATCAGCCTCAATCGCGTCACCAGATTCATTGCCCCCTGGGCGCCGGGATGGGCGGTCGTCGTCCATCGCGGGCGCAAATCGGGCCGCACCTTCCGCACTCCGCTGTGGGCCTTCCGCCGCGACAACGGATTTGTGATCGCGCTGACGTACGGCTCCGACGCGGACTGGGTGCGCAATGTCCGGGCCGCGGGCGGTTGCGAACTGCTGGCCAGGCGGCGGCACTATCAGCTCGGCGCGCCGACGCTCTACCGCGACGAGGACGCGACCGATATGCCGGCATTCATCCGGTTCATGCTCCGCCGGGTGATCAAGGCGCCGGAGTTTCTCAAGCTCGACGTCGTGCGCGAGCTGGCAGCGGCGCGCTGAATGATGGTGGAGTTGCCGAGCGGTCCCCTGGGGAACCTGGATCCGCGGTTCGAGAAGCTCGCGCTCGAGGTGGCGGCGTTCACGTTCGCACTGCCGGGGACCAGCGTCCGGGAAAAGCTGCTGCAGAACCTGACCCTCGATGTCTGCCGTTCACACCTGGGGCTGGCTTTCCGGATGCACGTCACCGCGGCGACGATGCACGGTCTTGGCTACGCCGACCTGCAGGCGGCAATCCGGTTCATCGCCCCGTACACCGGCTATCCGGCCGCGGCCGAGGCGCTGGGTCGGCTCGAGGAGATCGCCACCGAAATCGGCATGGACACAAGCGATCCCGGCGAGGCGCCGACGACGGGTGCCGCGGGTGACATGATGCGATGCCTCGACACCACCGATGAGTGGACCGCTGAATTCATGGCCCGGCAGCTGTCGCGGGCCTGGTCGGAGGACCGGCTGAGCGGGCGTGAGCGCGCCATCATGGCGCTCACCTGCGACGTCGGCCGCCACGACCTCGACGAATCTCTCCATCGGCACGTCGAGCTCGCGCTCGGCGCCGGTCTGAGCAGCGACGCCATCCGGGACGTCGTCCGCTTCTGCGCCGAGTACGGAATCACCGGCGCCGTGGCGGCGTTGCGGGAGTTCGACGACGTCCCGTCGTGACGTGCTTGTGCCGCAGCTAGCCCCGCCTCGGTGCGGGGGTGAATG
Source organism: uncultured Actinomycetota bacterium (assembly GCA_963711445.1). Classification (GTDB taxonomy): domain Bacteria; phylum Actinomycetota; class Actinomycetes; order Mycobacteriales; family Mycobacteriaceae; genus Mycobacterium. Next base: position 527,769 of record CAVQEF010000004.1, on the reverse strand, counting down.
CGACCGGCAGCGTGGCCAGCCCGGTCATGCTGGGGTTGCCCAGGTAGTGGTGGACGCCGCCGAGCTCGACGCGGTAGTCGGGGATGCGGTCGAGGACGGCGGCGACCATCACCTGTGACATCAGCCGCGCCAGGTGCGAGCCGATGCAGCGGTGCGGCCCGAGCCCGAAGGCGACGTGGCGGTTGGGCGCGCGGTCCAGGACGATCTCGTCGGGCCGGTCGAATTCGGTGTCGTCGTGGTTGGCCGACAGCCAGCTGATCACGACGCGGTCGTTTGTGCGCAGGTGCTGGCCGCCCAGTTCGACGTCGCGGGTCACGGTGCGGCTCAGGGTCTGGTTGACCGAGAAGTAGCGCAGGAATTCGTCGGTGGCGCTGCGGTGCAGTTCGGGGTGATCGATCAGGTGCTGGCGCAGCCGCGGGTGGGTGCCCAGGTGCAGCAGGGTCAGCGCGGTGTGGGAGGTGGTGGTGTCCACGCCGCCGGCGATCAGGTTCCACAGGATGTTGAGCAGCTGTTCGTCGGTGAGGCGCTTGCCGTCGAATTCGAAGGCGATCAGGAAGCTGGTCAGGTCGTCGTCGGGATTGCCGCGCCTGGTGGCCGCGAAGTCGAGGACGCCCTGCATCAGGGCGGGCACTTCGGCGATGGCTTTCGCGTACTCGGGGCTGTCCACGGGCAGGGCCATCACGGAGTGGAAGAGGTTGGCGTACTGGTGCCAGTTGTCGAGGGGCAGGCCCATGAGCTTCATGGTGAGGATGGCCGGCACCGGGCTGGCGTAGTCGAGCACGAGGTCCATCTGCCCGTCGTCGACGCGCTGGTCGAGGAACCGGTGCGCCTGATGCTCCATGAACGGCTGGAGTTTCTGCACGGCGCCCGGCGAGAAGAAGGGGGCCATGGCGTGCCGCAGCGCCTGGTGCCGGGGGCCGTCGATCTCGCCGATGCCCAGGGCCGGTTGCCCCTCGGGGCGCGGGACGCCCATCTCGCCCTGGTAGTCGATGCCGTCGTCGGCGTCGGGCTCGTATTTGTGGGCGAAGGTGTCGCCGTCGCGGGCGGCGCTGCTCACCGCGTCGTAGCTGCTGAGGTACCAAAAGCCGCCGTAGTTCTCGTTCCACGCGACGGGGCATTTTCGTCTCAGGTCGGCGTTGACCGCCAGCTCGTTGAGGTTGAACTCGTCGCAGTGATGGTCGAAGTCGACGATGGCGTCGGCGGCGACGTCGGGGCGTGTGACCATCGAAAAGCCTTCCCGCACAAGGCGTTGTTATCGAGCGGCTGTCACTGCATTATTGCGCGTTCGGGCTGCGTGGAGATAGCGTTCGCGGCCCGTCGATCACCGCGAGGTCGGGGTGCTCGGGCCGGAAACCCATGCCGACGAGGCGCGCGGGGATGCGGGCGAGCAGGGGGAACCGTGCGACGAGCCGCACCGGCAGGGGCGGTTTGACTTGTTCGGAGCTGCCCAGGATGGCGGTGATGACGTTCTTTTGCAGGAACACCTGCACCGCCTGGGTGATGCGTGCCGGCAATTCGCGCCTGGCCCGCACGCGGTCCAGATCGGCGTCGGTCACCCGACCGCGACGCAGCGGGCCGGTACCAGGAGATTTGCCGCGGCCACCGCATCCTGGATCGCCAGGTTGATCCCGACCCCGCCGATCGGCGACATGGCATGGGCGGCATCCCCGATGCACAGCAACCCGGGTCGATGCCATCGCCGGAGGCGGTCGACGCTGACGGTCAGCAGCCGCAGATCGTCGAAGTCGGTGATTTCCTGCGTGCGGTCGGTCATGAAGGGCGCCAGCTTCACCATCTCCGCACGGAAGAACTCGACCCCGCGCCGGCGCGCCTGGTCCAGGGAGTCCTTGGCGATCACGAAGCCGCATTGCCAGTAGTCGCCGCGGTTGATCATCACGAGGATGGCACCCCGGCCGAAATTGCCCATCGATTCGTCGGGATCGCTGGGCAGGCGCGGCATCCTGAACCACAGCACGTCCATCGGCGCCCCGAGGTTCATGACCTCCAGTCCCGCCGCGGCGCGCACGGTGGAGGTGCGCCCGTCGCAGCCGACCACCAGGTCGCTGCGGATCGTCGTCTCCCCGTCGGGGCCGGCCACGGTGACGCCGGCGATGCGGCCGTCGTCCTCGATCAGGTTCGTGACCTCCGCCCGCATCATCAGCCGGAACGACGAATAGCGTTGCGCCTCTTTGGCGATGAAATCCAGGAAGTCCCATTGCGGCATCATGGCAATGAACTTTCCCCGCACCGGCAAGTGGCGGAAATCGGCGACCAGCGCTCGGAACGTGCCGAATTGGGCATTCAGCGTCGGCGTCGGTTGGTGCGGTCGCTGCAGGAGCCCGTCGTAGAGCCCGAGGTCGTTCATGACCTCGAGGGTCGACGGATGGATGGTGTCGCCGCGGAAGTCGCGCAGGAAATCGCCGTGCTTTTCCAGCACGACGACGTCGATCCCGGCCCGGGCCAGCAGGTAGCCCAGCATCATGCCGGCCGGTCCGCCGCCGGCGACACAGCAGCGCGTGTTCAGTTCCGTTTCCATCGCCCGCCTCGTGGTTGGGCCCGACGGTCAGGGCCGTTCGATGACCGGATCGTACGTGGCTCGACACCGCGCGGCCACCGTCGCGCGCCCGCTCACCGCTTGGTCGCAACGTAGAGGTGGACGCTGCCGAAACCACCGATCTGTTCGTGGTGGACATCGAACCCGAAGCCGTCCAGGAGCGGCGGCATGTCGCGGATCACGTCGCCGGCCCGCTCCCACATGCCGGCCAGGGCGCTGCCCAGCCGGTTGCCGTCGTCGGGGTAGCCCACGTCGATCAACACCAGCCGCCCTTGGCGCCGCAGCACGCGGTGCAGTTGAGCCATCGCCCGTTGGCCGTGGGGATAACCGCTGAAGGCCATGGTGTTGACGACGGTGTCGAACCGGCCGTCGGGATAGGGCAGCGCCTCGACGTTTGCCTGGCGCAACCGGGCAGTCACGCCCGCGCGGCGCAGATTGCGCCGCGCGATTGCGACCATGCGCGCGTTGAGGTCCACCCCGTGGGTGTCGAAGTCGTTGGCGTAGCGGGTGAGCAACCAGCCGGTGCCGAAGGAGACCTCCAGCACGTGCGGGCCACGGATGTGCGGCAGCGCCGCGCTGAGCCAGTGCCGCCAGACCGGCAGCAGCTTGACCGCCAGATCGTAGGGGCGGGCCAGCCGCGAGTACGCGCGATCGAACCGCGCGGTGAAGGCCTGGGCGTCGCGCGGCTCCGCCCGGTGGGGACCCGTCGGCTTCTGCGGGCTCATCGCGGCACCCTCTTCCGCGATCGTGGTGGTCGTCGTCGACGATCTCGTCGCTAAGCTATCAGCCCAGGTGGCCGACTCGTCGTGCACCGGCGCCGTCGCGGGTCACAACATCGGTAGGGAAGGTTGTAATGACAAGTCACCGAACGGTTTTCAACCATGTCGGCCTGTGCGTGGCGGACCGGGAGCGGTCGCGCCGGTTCTACGAGGGCCTGCTGGGGTTCCAGTACTGGTGGGAGATCGACCCGCCCGACGACCGCACCGCCCAGCTCGTCGGGCTACCCGAGCCGCTCGGCGTGCACGCGACCTATCTGGTGCGGGACGGGTTCGTGCTCGAACTCATGGACTACTCCAAGCGTGACGTGCACGCCGGGCCGCAGCGCGTCATGGATCAGGTGGGGCTCACGCACATCTCGTTCTCGGTGTCCGATCTGCCCGGCGTGCTGGCGACGGTGGCCGAGTTCGGGGGAGCGGTGCTCGACGCGACGGTGACCGAGGGATCGGCGATGATCCGGGATCCCGACGGGCAGCTGCTGGAGCTGTTGTCGGAGGGATGGCTTTCGATGCTGCCGGCACGGCCGTAGCGCGGCCGGTCGTTCTTGTCGGTGGCGGGTGGGATCGTGTCGCTCGTGGAGATGACGACGCGGTGGGAGGTCCCGATGGTCGCAGTGAAGATGATGAGCGCGGCGGTGCTGGCAGGCGCCGGGCTAAGCGTCCTGGCGGCCGGCCCCGCGCACGCCGATCCCCCGTGCGCGCAGTTCAATACCTGCCAATACATGCCGAACCCCTACAACGGTGGCCCGCTGATGCCGACGTGGGATGTTCCCGGCACGTACGGGGGCTGGACGAACCTTCCGGTGATGTGCGACCCGGCCACATATCAGTGCCGGCAATACATTCCGACATCATGACCGCGGTGGAACATCTGTTCGTGCCACCGGGAAGCGGGCCCGGCTAGCCGATGGTGCCACTTGGTGTGCCACGTGGCGCCACGACCACAGTCCCGCCCGGGATTCCGTCGAAATCGTTGCTGACGGCTCGATCTCGGCGCAAGATGGAGGCAGTGACCGAGTTCATGCAGAACACCGACGCTTTCCTGTGGGCGATGGAAAGTGATCCCGTTCTGCGGTCGACCATCGTCACGATCTCCCTGCTGGACGGCACCCCGGATTGGGGCGAACTGGTGGCGCGGTTCGACGGACTCAGCCGACGACTGCCGACCTTTCGCCGCCGGATCGTGTCCTCGCCCCGACCGGCCCCGCCCCGCTGGGAGGACTGCCCGGATTTCGACCTCGCCTTCCACATGCGTCAAGTGACGGTGTCGCCGCCGGGGACCGTCGAGCAGGTCCTGGAGCTGGGCCGGCTCGCCGCCATGGCGGACTTCGACCGGTCCCGACCGCTGTGGGAGATCACCCTGGTCGACGGACTTGCCGATGGCGGTGCCGCACTGATGACCAAGATGCACCACGCCCTGGCCGACGGCATCGGCGGCGTGCAGATCGCGATGACGCTGTTCGATGTCACCGCCCGGCGGGGCGGCACGGTGCCCGCCGTGCCGCCACCACGGGTGCCGTCGCCGCTGGACGGTTTGCGCGACACGCTGCGCTACGACGCCGGGCTGCTCACCCGTGCGGCAACGGCTTCGGTGACCGGCATTCCCGGCGTGCTGCGCGGCGCCATTCGGCGGCCGGTGCAGACAGCCGGCTCGGCGGCCGCGGTCGCGTCGTCGATCTACCGCACCGTGCGACCGATCACCGAGCCCGGGTCGTCGCTGATGAAAGACCGCTCGACGATCCGTCGTCTCGGGATCCACGCGGTGTCGAGGCCGCGGCTGCGCGAGGCCGCGCACGCGGGCGGGGGTTCGCTCAACGATGCGTTCCTCGCGGGAGTGACCGGGGCGCTGCGCCGCTACCACGAAAAGCACGGCGTGGCGGCCGGAGACTTTCATGTGGGGATGCCGATGAGCCTGCGCGCCGAAGGCGACGCGATCGGCGGGAACCGGGTCACGATGATGCGGTTCGACGTGCCGGTCGGTCTCGCCGACCCGGCGCGCCGCATCCAGGAGATCCATCGGCGGGCCGCCAGGCAACGTGACGAGCGCTCGCTGCCGTACATGCAACTCATCGCCGGCGCGTTGAACCTGGTCCCGCGCTGGTACCTCGGAGCGGCGCTGCGCCGCGTCGATTTCGTGGCCAGCGACGTGCCCGGCATCCCAGCCCAGGTGAGTCTCGGCGGCGCCCCGCTGCGGATGGCGTATGGCTTCGGCCCGACGATCGGCGCGGCGGTCAATGTCACGCTGCTGACCTATGTCGACACCTGCGCGTTGGGAATCAACGTCGATGCGGGCGCGATCCCGGACTTCGCCGTGTTCCACGACTGCCTCGTCGACGGGTTCGACGAGGTGCTGGCTCTCGCCGACTAGGCCCTACTGCTCCAATGCCGTTGGCTTTTCTGCCCGGTCATTCATTGAGATCGAGGCCGGCCAGCGAACGCTGGTGCGCCTCGCAGTATCGGCGGATGAGCGCCATGCCGTAGTCGTTGCCGTTGGGTGTGCGCACCAGCGTGTGGATGTGAAAACGCATGGCGGTGGGGTTGGCGAGAAAGACGCCGGCGTGATGATCGAATTCGATGACGGTGACCGGGCTTTGGATCCGGTAGTAGAACGGGTCGTCCGGGCCCGCACCACCGATCCAGCAGACATACGTGTCGTCGAGGTGCTTTTCGGCATCGGCGATGCGCGCGGCCCTGGGACCGTCGGGCAGGTGTCGGTGGTAGACGGCGATGAGCTCGACGAGCTTGTCACGCGCGGCCGCGCCGAAGTCGGCGGCCGGCGCCCCTTCGTAGGGGATGACCCTGTTGTCCTGGCTGAAGCCGCCCAGATGCAGATGGTCGAACGGACTGAGCCGGCCCGGTGGCACCGCGGGATCGTAGGCGCTGCCGAAGAGCACGACCTTTTCGCGTAGCTCCGGCGACAGCGTCTCGAAAAGCTGCACCGCAAGGTTTTCCTCGTCGGTGAAAAGCTTCAGCCCGCGGCGCGGACCACGGTCGACCTCGTTGGGTTCGGCTCCCCAGAAACACGGCGTCATGACCATCTGCTCGCCGACGATCTGACAGTTCAGCACGCAGTGATGGCCGTGCATCTGCCAGCCCCACGGTTCGGTCAGCGAGGGCTCGCCGAACAGGGTGAAGTTGTAGCTGTATTCGTTCAGGATCAGCGGCGCCACCATGATCGTCCCGAGGAATGCGTTCATGTACATGCAGTCGCGCACCTTGGTGTAGCCGGCTTCGCTCAGCGTGGTCTTGAGGAAATCGAAGATGGCGGTGCGGGTTTCGGCGGTGCTCTCATCGAGGCGCAGGCCGTGGCGGAACAAATAGAATTCCGGGTTGAGCCAGCGCCGCCGCAGCACCGAGGTCAGCGGGTGCACGAGCTTGGCGCGTTCGCCGGGGGTCACCGTCGACAACAGCTGGTTGGCCGCCTTCACCATCTCGGCGACGGGCGCGCCCTCGGCGGCGAGGTCGAACAGCCCGGGCTCGATCTCCCCGTCGGCACTCACGCCCCGAAACGGCGCCTTCGACCTCTCGACGATGAGATCGAAGGGATTGCTCTCCCCCAGGCCCAGACGCAGCATCTCGCCCATGTGGTCGGCGTAGGTTTCCGCGTCCACGTCGAGGCCGGCGTACCGCGGCGCGTCGTCGGGTGGGACGAATTCCCGGAATTTCGCGGTCATGCGATCGCCTCCGCTCCCAGCGGACGGCCCGTGCGGACGTGGTCGCCCAGCGCACTCTTTATGTCGGGCCACGACTGGGGGCCGGCAGCTTTGGCGGCGATATGTCCGTCGGGACGCACCACCAGCGCCGCACCCTCGGGTGCGAGCCCGGTCAGTTCCAGCCATCCTGCGTCGGTCACCGCTGCGGCCAGATCCACGATCGTGACCGGGAACTCGGAGCCGTTGGACGCCTCCCGCCACGCATCGGCGCGCCCCTGCACGAAGACGGTGAAGCCGGCGCGGTCCACCAGGTCGATGATGGGGCCCACACCGTTGGCGGTGGTGACCTGCACGTGCGGCAACCGCCGTCCGATGGCCGCCGACGGGGTGAAGGAGGTTGCGTCGTCGACCTCTTGATCGGGTCCGTAACCGTAGGCGAGTTGCAGCCCGGGGCTGTTGAACCCGATGGAGTTCTGCTGGACGAGCTGATCGAGGCGCTCCGGGGGCATGGTGTGGAGGGTTCCGTCGGCGGCGGCTATCGCCAGCTCGGTCAACGCCTGGATGTGGATGTCGAAGTTCTCCCGGGAGCGCAGGGTATTGGCAATCGCAATCGGCCGGCGTTCGGTGGAATAGGTCTCCAAAAGCGCCTCGCCGGCCCAGCCGTGGACGACCGCGGCCAGTTTCCAGGCCAGGTTGGCACCGTCCTGTATGGCGGTGTTCATGCCCAGGCCGCCGGTCGGTGGCAGCCGGTGTGCGGCATCGCCGATGAGGAAGCACGGACCGGCCTGGAATTGGTCGGCGATCCGCGCCGTCAGCACCCACGGCGACAGCTTGAGCACCTCGAACTCGATGTCGTCACGTCCGATGATCTTGCGGACCCGTTCGGTGATCGTGTCCATCTCGGGGACGGTCTCACCGTCGTAGGCGGAGGCGCAGATCCACTCGACCTTGTTGTCCTGGCCGGGGCCGCCCAGGGCGTGGATGATCACCATGCCGGCCACTTCGGGGTCGACGAGCGCGTACAGCACGGCCGGATGCTCGGCCAGCTGGTCGCGCATGTCGGCGATCACGTGGGCGTTGAGCTGCTGGCTCGGCTCGCCGTAGGTGTGCATCGATATGTCCAGGCTTTCGCGGACCGCGCTGTTGGCCCCGTCGGCGCCGATCAGGTATCGGCTCCTGAATTGGACCTGCCGCTCATCGACGGTCACGGTGGATACCACCTTTCCGTTCTCAACCTGAGCGCCGGTCCAGCGTCCACAGACCCAATCGATGCCGGCGCGCTTGCGCACATCGTCTTCGACGATCGCCTCGAACCGCGGCTGGGAGAGGTTGATTCGCGGCCGTGCGGTCCATTCCGGGGACTGGTACTCGTATTTGATGGTGCCGAGCTGCTCACCGAACAGCCGGGTCGCGAACCGGACGAACTGATCCCACTCCGGTGGGAGCGCCTCGGCCCCCATGCGGTCGAGGTCCAGGCCCGCTTGCGCGCAGATGTCCAGGGTGGCCGGGCCGACGACGTGGGCCTTGGGCAGGGCGAGCCGGGACGGGAAGCGCTCGAGGATCCTGACCGTGAGCCCGAGCCGTTCGAGCAGGGCGGCGGTCACCATTCCGGCGGGTCCCGCGCCCACGACCAGGACATCGGATTCTGCTGGCACCGTTGAATCGCTCACTGGCGGACCGTCCTTGTGTCGGTGATGGGGGATGGGTTACCGATGTGCGCCTTGCTTGACGGCGGGCAACTCATGCGCCGGCGCCCATGACCGGTCCGCCGCCGTTGACGGGCAGACTTGCGCCCGAGATGTAACCGGCTTGTTCGCTGCACAGGAATGCGCATGCGGCACCTACTTCCTCGGGCTGTCCCAGGCGCCTCGCCGAAGTGACGCTGGCCTGTCGCCGCCTGATCTCCTCGAAGGCCAGACCGCTGTGCTCGGACAACAGCTGCGCCATCTCGATTTGCCGTGGGCTGTCGATGAGCATCGGTAGCAGCTGGTTGATCGTGACGTTGTCGGCGACGCTGTCGTGCTGCACGCCTTTCATCGCGGTGGTCAATGCGCTGCGCGCGCCGGCCGAGGCGACCATGCCGGGCACGGGCGACTCGACCATCTCCGAGGTGATGTTGACGATTCGCCCGAAGCGCCGCTCCCGCATGCCCGGCAGGTAATGCTGCACCAGATGGATCGGCACGTAGTAGTGCAACCGCAGGCTCTCGGCCAGGTCGTCGTCGGTGACATCGTTGATGTCGGCGGGCCTCGGGCCGCGGTTGTTGGTCACCAGGATGTCGAGCTGATCGACCTGGTCGAAGATGGCCCGCACGCCCGTGTCGGTGGCCAGGTCCGCCGTGACGAACCGGCAACTGGCGTCGTGCGTCGCCAGGGCCTGGATCTCGGCGGCCGCCTTCTCGAGCTTGTCGGCCTCGCGGCCGTTGATGACGACGTTCACGCCCTCGGCGATCAGGGCGGTGGCACAGGCGCGGCCCAGGCCCTGGCTGGAGGCCGTAACCAGTGCGGTGCGGCCGGCGATTCTCAGGTCCATGGGTCGAGCACCTCTTCGTCCAGCGAAATCCGGGGCCCACTGCGGAGTTGGTCAACATCTCGAAGCCGGTTGCTTCGAGGTAGCCTACGTCGGTTTTCGGCTATAGCTGCGGTTTTGACCGATACCGCGTCCGTGGTGGATTGTTGCTGCAGGTCTTTCGGCCGTGGTCCGCGCCGCCCCAAAAGGATTACAACTGCACCATGGAGGCGAACGTGATCGAGCGCTGTCGACGGCAGCCGTGACGGCGTCGCGCCACCGCTTGGAGGGTTGAGGGGAAACTGTGACTTCACCATCGAAACCAGCAGGTTGGTATCCCGATCGAAGTGGCGCGCTCGGCAGGGCCCTGCTGGCCGGCGATGACGTCGGCGTGGTCGAACGGGTGGATGAACACCGCGTCGCGTCGCTCCGCATAGTCACGCGCGGCCACCAGTGCCTCGTCGAGCGTGTTGCCGATCAGGCGAACTTGCGCACCATAAGTCTTGGTAGCCAACAGCTTCGGCAGCGCCACGGTGACCGGCTCGAACACCGTCGAGGTGATACCCAGCTCGGTCGCGGCCCACGCAACGCCTTGCGCATGGTTGCCCGCGCTGGCCGCGACCACGCCGCGTGCCCGCTCGGTGGCGCTCAGGTTGGCGATCCGGTCGTAGGCGCCGCGGGGCTTGAACGAGCCGGTGCGTTGCAGGCTCTCGCATTTGAGCCACACCGGTTGTCCGGTGTGATCTGACAGGATGCGCGAGGCGATGACGGGGGTCGGTCGCGTCACCGGCCGGAGCCGATCGGCCGCGGCGTTGACCTGATCGAGTGTCAGCACTGTCATGACCGCGGCGGGCTGGTCACGGGGGTGGCATCGGCGTCGATGGCAGTCATGGTTGGCCCGCTTGCTTGTCCGTCGAAGGTGCTGTTCCAGGCGAATTCGTCATTCAGGCAAGGCCAGCTAGCCCCGGTGGTTGCGTCGTCTGCCGTGCCGGCCACCGTGTCGCGGCGGTCGGGTGCGACGGGGCTGTCACATCAGTCACACGAGTCTCCGGCAGGTTGGGGTGTTCGTTGCGCCCGCCTCTGAGCGACAAATCTGCTGTGCGCCTGCGTTTGTCGCTGATGGGCGGGCAGAAAGCGTGCCGGCGATCCGCTGGTGCCCGAACGGCCCTGGCGGCCGGCGATTTCGCCAGCCAGGGCCGGGATCAGCCGGGCTGGCCGTCCTCACCCGGCTGGCCGGGCCCTCCGGTGATCCCCGGGTCGCCGTCGGGAACGCCGACCCCGGCGGCCCCGCCGTCACCGCCGGAACCGGCGGCCCCGCCGCTGCCGTAGGCGCCGGGGCTGGGCGCGCTGCCGCCGTTGCCGCCATCGCCACCGTCACCGCCGTCGGCGCCGATGCCGCCGCTACCGGCGGGCCCCTGCGCGGAGTCCCCGCCGGCCCCGCCGGCCGCGCCGTCGCCGCCGTGCCCGCCGCCGCCACCGGCGCCGCCGACCGCCACGCCGCTGCCGCCGTCACCGCCGGGACCGCCGTCGGCGGCCGCCCCGGCCGCCCCGCCGTGACCGCCATAGCTGTGCACACCGGGACCGGCCGCGCCGGCGTCGCCGCCCTGGCCGCTGACGCCGGCGTCGCCGCCGGTCGCGCCGTCGCCGCCGGTACCGCCCGAAGCGGTCGCCTGGCCGCCGTCGCCGCCGGCCCCGCCGGTGCCCGCGTCCCCGCCCGTCCCGCCGTTGCCGCCATGGCCGCCGTCGCCGTCGACTCCGGTGGGGGCCGCGCCGCCGGCGCCCCCGGCGCCGCCCGCGGCGCTGGCGCCACCGGTCCCGCCGTTGCCTCCGGTGCCGTTGGTCCCGGTGGCCTGGCCGCCGTCGCCGCCGGTCCCACCCGCGGCGGCCGCCCCGCCGGTGCCGCCCTTACCGCCGGTGCCGAAGGACATTTGGGCCGTGCCGCCATCGCCCCCGGCGCCGCCGGCCCCGCTGGCCCCGCCGGATCCGCCGTTGCCGGCGACCCCGCCGGTCCCGGTGGCCGGGGCTCCCGTGCCCCCGGCACCGCCCTGGCCGGCCGTCCCGCCGGCACCGCCTGCGCCGCCGGTGCTGAACAGCCCGCTGGTCGCCCCGCCGGCCCCGCCGTGGCCGCCGTCACCGGCCGCCCCGCCCTGGCCGCCGGCGCCGCCGGCCGCCGCGTCGATCCCGCCGTCCCCGCCGGCCCCGCCTGCCCCGGCCGTCCCCCCGCCGCCGCCGCGGCCGCCGATCGCGCCGTAACCCGTTGCCGCACCGCCGGCCCCGCCGGCGCCGCCGTTTCCGCCCTGGCCCCCGGCCCCGCCCGTGACGCCGCCGGCGGTGGCGTTGCCGCCCGTCCCGCCGGCCGCCCCGGCGCCGCCCTGCCCGCCGTTGCCGCCGACCCCGGCGACGATGCCGTTGCCGGCCTGTGCTCCCGCGGCGCCGCCGTCACCGCCCGCCCCGCCGGCGCCGCCGGGGTCGCCGTCGCCGGGTGTGGCGGCCCAGGCGCCGTTGGCGCCGGGAGCGCCGGCGCCGCCGTTTCCGCCGTTTCCGCCGTTGCCGACCAGCCCGCCTGCGCCGCCGGCCCCGCCGTGGCCGCCGGTGTCGCCCGCGGTGGTGGCGTTGGCGCCGTTTCCGCCATTGCCGCCGCTTCCGCCGCTGGCGGGCGTGGCGCCGGCCTCGCCGCCCCTGCCGGTGACCCCGCCGGCGCCGGTGTCGCCGGGCGCCCCGCCGGTACCGCCGTTCCCGCCGGCGCCGGGGTCGCCGCCGGTGCCGCCCGCGCCGCCGGCGCCGGTGCCGGCCCCGGCGAAGGTTCCGGTCGCGCCGTTGCCGCCGTCGCCGGGGGCCCCGCCCGCGCCGCCGGTGCCACCGGTGCCGCCGTCGCCGTTGGTGCCGACGTTGCCGATGCCCAGGGCCGCGCCGCCGTTGCCGCCGACACCGCCCTGCCCGCCGAGGCCCCCGGTGCCGCCGTCACCGCCGTCGCCGCCGGCCGCGCCGGCGGTCAGGGCCGCGGAGCCGCCCCCGCCGTTGCCGCCGACACCGCCGGTCCCGCCGACGCCACCGGTGCCGCCGTGGCCGCCGTTGCCCAGGAACAGGCTGCCGGCACCGCCCCGGCCACCGGCGCCGCCGTCGCCGCCGGTGCCGCCGCCGGTGCCGTCGGTGCCCGGGAAGCCCGCGCCGCCGTCGGTGCCGGAGGTTCCGGTCCCGCCGGTGCCGCCCGTCCCGCCGGCGCCGCCGTTGCCGAACAGCCAGCCCGCCGCGTCGCCGCCGGCCCCGCCGACGCCGCCGGTTCCGGTGCCGACGCCCGCGCCGCCGATCCCGCCGGTGCCACCCATGCCCATCAGCAGCCCGCCGGTGCCGCCGGTCCCGCCCGCCCCGCCGTTGGCCCCGGCCCCGCCGGTGCCGCCGTTGCCGATCAGCCCCGCGGCCCCGCCCAGGCCGCCCTGACCGCTGGCCGCGGTGCCACCGGGGCCGCCGTTGCCGAACAACAGCCCGCCGGGACCGCCGGCGGCCTGCAGCACCGTTCCGCCGCTCATGCCGGCGGCGCCGTTGCCGAGCAGGTCCTGCCCGAACAGCAGCCGGCCGATCGGGTTGATCAGCGTGTTGTCGATGAACTCCCCGACGGGGTTGGTGATCCAGGCCTGGCCGATGAAGTAGGTCGGCTGGTAGACCAACCCGTTGAATACGCCCACGGCCAGGCCGGGCAGGGAAAAGTCGAGCGCCGCCGCGTTGGCGGCCTCGGCGCCGGCGTAGGAGCCCGCGGCGGCCTCGAGGGTTTGGACGAAGCCGGTGTGCACGGCCGCCGCGGTTTGGCTGAGCCGTTGGTAGTCAACGCCGTACGCGGAGAACAGGGCCGCGATCCGGGTCGACACCTCGTCGCCGGCGGCGGCCACGATCGCGGTGGTGGGGGCCGCGGCCGCCGCGTGGGCCGTGCCCAGCGTCGAGCCGATTGCGGCCAAATCGGTTGCCGCGGTGGCGATGAGGTCCGGTGTGGTGATCAGAAACGCCATGGGGGCTACCTCGCGATCGCTGCGGGTGTCCGCTGGCCGGTGAGCCCGCGCGCGGTGCGCAGCGCCACCGCCATGATCGTCGGGGTGGGGTTGGAGCCACTGGAGGTGACGAACACGCTGCCGTCGGTGACGTAGACGTTGTCCATCTGGTGCATGCGGCCGTCGGCGTCGACGACGCTTTTGGTCGGGTCCACGCCCATCTGCATCCCGCCCATGGTGTGCGCGCCGGACGGGGAGGGGTTGCTGCCCAGCCCGTTGACGACGTTCTGCGGGATGGCGGCGAACAGCTGCGCGCCCGACGCCCCGCACAGCGCGGCGATCAGCGGCACGTAGAAGTCCTGGGAGATGCTCTCGAATTTGCCGATCTGGTAGGTGATTCGGGGCGCCGGCTGGCCGTTGAGGTCCTTGATGGTGGGGTCGAGGGTGACGTTGTTGCTCAGGTAGGGCATGTCGGTGGCGAAGCAGTCGACGCCGGCCAGGCGGTCGCCCAGGATCGAGGCGCGCATCAGCTCCTTGAACGGGCGGCCGAAGAACTGCACGCCGGGCAGGAAGCCCAGAATCTGTTGGTAGAACTGGCCCTCGGTGATCGGCAGCTGGCTGCCGCCGAGTTCGCACAGGCCGCCGCGGATGTAGGGCAGCCCGGCCAGCCGGGCCACGGCCCGGGCGCCGGGGAAGTCGGGATCGTTGAAGTCGAACAGGCATTGTGTGGTCGCGCGGCCGCGGTAGGCGTGCACCCGCTGGTCGAGGAAGATGGCGAACCCGTTGAGGAAGTTCTGGAACATGATGCGCTTGCCGATGCGGGCGTAGGGGTCCGGCAGGTTGGACAGCAGCGCCAGGCGCGGCGTCAGGATCGCCGAGCAGGCCAGCACCACCACGTCGGCGCTCTCCCCGCCGGGTCGGCCCTGCGCGTCCAGATAGGCGACGCCGGTGGCGCGCCGGCCGGTGTATTGCACCTGGGTGACGGTGGTCGCCGGGCGCAGGTTGACCCGCCCGGTGCGCAGCGCCCGGCGCAGCGGGATCAGGTTGCTCGGCTTGGCCGAGATCGGGCAGCCGTACCCGGCGCAGAACCCGCAGTTGTTGCACGCCGGGCTGTCGTTGTACTGGACCGAGTTGATCGCCATCGGGAAGTAATAGGGATGCAGCCGAAGGCGTCTGGCGCCGGCGGCCAGCAACATCGACGAGCGCTGCTGCGCGCCGGGCGGCATCGGGTAGGGCTTGTCCTGCGGCTGGTGTTGGAGCACGAAGCCCGGCATCGACCCGAGGTCGCCCTGCACGCCGATCAGCGTCTCGAGCTCGTCGTAATACGGTGCGATCTCGCTGTATTCGAAGGGCCAGTCGGCCATGTCGGCGCCGGGCACCGGGCCCAGCAGCGAGAGCCCCTTGAAGTCGATGTCCCACAGCCGGGTGAATTTCTGGTCGGAGTGGGCGAATCCGCCGCCGACCTGGTTGGGCAGATCGTTGACGTCGCCGACGTAGACCTGGGAGGCGACCTGGCTCGCGTTCTTGCGGAACGTGCGCGGGTAGGCCAGGGGATCGGGCATCTCGAAGTAGCGGTAGAGCGCCTTGAGCTCGTCGTTGGAGAACATCGTCGGAAACGGGCCCTGCCCTTCGAGATTGGTGTAGTAGTTCGGCCCCATCTCGAAGAGCACGACGTCCCAACCGGCCTCGGCGAGCACCATGGCCGTCACCGACCCGCCGGCGCCCGAGCCGACGATGACCGCCTTAGTGGGCATTGACGCCGCCCGTTCCGCCCATCTTCTTGAACGCCTGTTCCCAGCCGCCCTTGAGCAGGGTGCCGATGGTCCCGTCCGTGCCGACCAGGTCCCACTGGGCCGCCTCGACCTCGGCGTTGGTGTAGCCGCGCGGCTGGACGTCGCCGGGCCAGCCGATGTCGCGCCAGCCGACCAGGTTCGCGTTGCCGCCGTACTCCGGCACCGAATACATGCCCTCGATGGTGTGCCCGAACAGCAACTGGGTGAACGACACCGCCTTGCCGTGGGCCAGGATCCAGTCCTGGCGCAGCGTCACCACTTTGGTGAAGTCGCCGCCGGCCAGCTGGTCGAGCGCCGCGATGCCGTTGGTGTACCGCTGGCGATAGTCGGTGATGCGCTCCTGCCACGCGTAGGTCTGGGCGCGGGTGAGCGGGACGAACTCGGCCATGTAGTCCTGCGTGCCGCCGGCGCGGTCGCTCCACGGCCCGCCCGCGTGCACCGCCGGCGGGGTGAACGTGAACGCCGAGAGCATGTTGTCGATGTAGCGGACCACGTGCGCCTCGGCCGCTCCCGGGTGGCCGTATTCGAGCGGGTGATCCCCCGGTCCGGGGACCAGGCGGCGAGTGGCGGCGTCGAGCACCGCGGCCTGGTGCGGGGTGAGGAAGCGGAAGCCGGTGTCGGCGTTGGCGGCCGGCAGGCCGGCCGTCATGGCGGCCAGCGGCAGCAGGCTCAGCCCGCCAAGCACCGCGCGCCGGGACACCGGCGCCGACGAGTTCGATCCCTTTGCGGCCGTGTCGCCGGGCACGGCCGGAGTATGACGCAGTTTTTGAGTCTCACCTGGGAATTCGGGGGTGACGGCGTGTCGGGGGAGGTCGATTGCGGGTTTGTGATAACGGTCCGGGGCTCAGCGGTGAGCCCACTGCCGGTATGCGGCGGTGCCGCCGAACCTGACGATGATCGAATGGGTCAATGGACACCCCGACCAAAACCTCGCCGCCAAGGGCGTGGTGCGCGTCCGGGCAATGCTCGGCAGGAAGCTCGCATTCGTGGTCCGGCGTGTCTCGATCACGCAGCCGCTGAAACCCGCGAGCCTTTGGGGATCGACGCTGGCCGGCGCAGCGGCACGGCGGCGGCCGATTACTCGGCTGCCGCGTGATGTCGGTGCCAAGCCCTACCGTTGCCAAGTCCCAGACGGCGACGACGGAAAGGGATTAGAAGATCGCCTCCCCGTCGTCTACCTTGTCGTCCGCGTCGTCCCAGCCGTCGTCATCACGGTGGTGGTCGTCGATCGGCACCCATGGGTCAGGAACCTCGACCGGCGCCGGGAATTGGTTACCAGTTGCGGCGGTCGGCCGCCTTGGAAAGTCACGCCATTTCATCTGTGCGCCTCCGTCAACCCGACCGCGCCCAGTCCGAGCTTGGCTAGCGCCAGCATGCCGCTCACTGCGGCGATTAGCAATGTCTAAAGATTATTTCATCTCCTGCATTGCGGTTGATGATCGTGCAGCGAGGAGCTGGTCTCCGAAGTTGTGTACCAACACGCCGTGGCCGTCCAGATCCAGGCGCCATCGGTGGTGCCGAGGCGTGTCCGAACCCAGCCATGCTCGCGTTCCGCAGTCAATGCGTCCGCGAACACTTCAACGGCCGGATTGCCCGAGCCGCCGATTAGCCAATGCCGAGGTCGGCTCCGCCGTTGATCCGACAGCCCTCGGATGAACGTGATTGCTTCGTCAGGTCGAGGTTCTTAGTTGTAGTAGTGGCTAACATGCGCTCGGTAGGCCGCGTGGCTCGACACGTTTTGGGCCAGACCCGGCGATGTCTCGTTGGGCAGTATCGTTTCGTTTCCGTCACGGTCGATGAATACCGCAGTGAAATTCGGGTGTTCGCCACGTCTTTCGTATCTACCACTGCCGTCTTCGATGTCGGCGTAGACGGCGCCTGTGATTCCCTTACGCGCACGCGCCCCAGTCTTGAGGTCGTACCATTTCAATTTTGGTCGATCACGCAGCGGCCCTGGCATGACGGGTTCCTTGTCTTTCTTCTTTTTTGGTCCGACGGTTTACCTTCGCCAGCCTAGGTAGCCCCATTCATGTTCGAAAGGTGGTCACCGGCCGCGGCGGAGCAGACGACTACGGGGCTGGTCGGTCGGAAGTTGCGCCGAGGCCGTCTGGTGGCCCGGTTGCACGGCTGTGGTTCCGGTCCTGGTATTTCGGTCCGCCGATAGCTACCCAACGATGTGGAGGGGAGCGATGCGGATGGTCCACAACGCTTTGCCCGAGGCGAAGAGGACTGGGTTGACCTGTTCAAGCGTATTCAAGGGCGCGCCCTACGCCTTCCCGCTGCGTATCGCGTGGCGATACGCAGCGGTGGCACGTTTGTCGGTGCCGGCGGGCGGGGAACGAGGTGATCGGGGTTGGTGACCCGGGTGACGAAGCACTCGTTGTGTTCGTCTGCGGCGGCGAGGTTGAACGCATTGCTTGCACCGTCCACGAGAGCCCCGGTCGTCGCGACGAGCAGGTGCCAGCTCGGCTGCCACCGCGCCTCTCCGCCAGAGCGTCGCAGCGCGGCGCGCACCAGCGCCGGACGGTGATTCCACGCTGCCAAATACAGGTCTTTGCCTTCGAGAAGCACCGTCCCGGCCTCGTCGACGGACGCGGTCACGGGGATCACCGGCCCAGGGTCCCGGACCGACAGCTTGTGCTGGATCCAGTGCACCCAATGCCCGGGAGCGTATGAGTCGCAGCGGTTGTCGGTGCCGGCCAGGCTCCACCAAATCTCAGACACGAAGACTCCTTGATTGTCGAGCCTCCGTAAGGAGGCGCTCTTGCCCCGCATCGGTTGATGCCGAGCCGCTTCGTCATCCGAGCCACCCACGAGCGTGGGGTTGGCGTGCCGTCCAGTCGGAGCTTGGCGACGGCATCTCGTGAAGCAAAGCCGAGCTTACATGCGCTGACCGACACGGCCGAGCGACGTCGCGGGAGACGGGCGTCGGTGGCGGTGCGCGAGGGGCTGCGCGAACTCGCCCGCCGGGGTGCTAGCGCTTAATCGCTCGGCCGCCACGTGCGCATGCCGTCACGAATGGCTGCCATCGCCGCGGTGTCGTCCTCGTTGTAGGACAACAGCCACTGCTTGGCCGCGGCAATGTCATTCGCGTCGGCGGAGGTGTGCACCTTGGCCAGGTAGGTCTGCGAGACGGCGCCGCCCGGGTCGTCGACACGCCAGCTGAATCCGAAAAGCGGGGCGACCTTCTTGATGCTTGATCCGCGCAGCGACGTGAAGTTCGCCTTGAACACCTTCTCCACATCCACGAACACGCCGGTGTCGGGATTGGTGAGGTCGTCGACGTCGGCTGACCCGAGGATGCTGTGCAACTTCGACCACTCGGGGTGCGACCAGTGGAAGACCCGCAGCGTTTCGCCGGCGGCCTCGGCGGCGGTCCGCTGCGCGCGCAGCCACGCGGCGAACCGTGCGGCCAACGCGCGTTCGGCCTGGTCGTCGAGCGGCTCCCAGTCGGTGAAGTCGCTGAGGTAATGCGCGCTGGACTCGTCGGTGCCCCGCCGGACGCGGACGCCCCACATGTACACCCGGTTGTTCAGGTCGTACTCGACGTCGAGGTCGATCTCGACGTCGGCGACCGGGACCTCGATCGGGCCGTCGCCGTTGCGCTTGAGATCGACTCCGCGGCAGATCATCTCCGCGCGCTCGACGGCCGCCGCCAGCCGTTTGCGCGCGACCTCCGGCGACAGGTGGCTGACCTCGACGACGTACTCGTCGAAAAAAGTCGGATCGTCGGGATCGACCGTCGACAACGTCTCCGTCGTGGTGACGCCCATGCCGCGCAGCGTCAGCCACTCGCGGGTGCCGAGCCGGCCGATGGTGATCGCGGCCGAGGGGTCCTCGGAGCCCATCTGCTCGGCGCACCACCGCTCGTACGGGCAAGTGCTGCACTCGTCCTGGCCGATGGGTTCGACAAGCCGGGCCGGGGCGTCGTCGGAACCCGTGATGCGGCAAGCATTCTCGGCGACCTTCACCCGGAAGCCCTGCTCGTGGTCGTAACGCTCGAGCAGCGAGCGGCGCTTCTTTCCCTGGCTGCGGGAAAAGGTCTGGAACAGCGGCTCCTGCAGGTCGTGCCAGACGAGCACCAGACCCGCACCGTCGGCGGCCGTCACCGCGACCGCACTGGTGCCCAGCACCGCGCCCCACAGCAGTTCCGGCCCAGGATGGTGACCGCATGCCTGCAACATGCGGGTGTAGTGGGCCAACTGCATGCCGTCCTCATACCGATGCGATGTCGCGGTCCACCCGCTCACCTCGCACCGCCGGTCGGGCGAGGCAAGCGCGGACATGATCGCCGTCGTGGTCTTGCGCGGTTCGACGGTCGCGTGATGCTTCACGTCGGCGGGAAGGTAGCCGCCGCCGACTCGGATCAGCAGGTCGGGACGTCCGGTGCGACCCCCGGCGACGTCGTCGGGAAGCCATCCACCCAGCACCAGCGGCGCACCGGATTCCATGGCCGCCACGGTCGCCGCGATCGCGTCGGCCTTGGCCAGGTGCGAGTCCACGGTGATCGCGGTCGGATGCAGCGCCTGCAGCTCGTCGAACACGTTGCGTTCGAACGCGAGACCGGCATCCAGCCGTGCCTGGATCTCCGGCGCGGGAACCCATTTGAGGGTCGGCACGAGCGGCGAGTAGTTGTTCTGCACGCGCACCGGGCATCGTTTCGCCGCGTACGCGTCAAGCAGGATGTGCTCGCTACCGCCCGCCACCGCTACATCATCGCAGCAAGGTCGGACATCAACGGCCTGAAAGAGGCGTCAGGTCGTGCGCGGCCTCGCGGCGTTGCGCCGGGATCGCGGGCCCCACGTCCAGCCGGGCAGCTCCTCGAGTCGCATGGCGCGGTCCGGGTCGAGCGTGCCTTGGGCGAAGCGGTTGCGTTGGTCGACGACCCACGCGCCGAGCGCTCCCCCGTCGGGGGAGACGTGCGAGCGGGGAACGCGCGCGTCGCCGTGGCGGCGGACGTAGCCCAGGAGCTGACCGAAATGGTGCTGCCACTGTTCGTCGTCGGCGCGGGTCGCGGTCCGCTGCCGTGGCCCACCTTCGTCGCCGGCGTCGTCTTTGAACCATCGCTGGTGGGCGGGCTGGAGTTCGTCGGCGCTGACGAGGATCCCGTCGTTGACCGCCCGAAGCAGCTGGCGTTTCAGTCGCTCGTCGGTCCGTGTGGTCGTGACGGCGAAGTTCAACGCCTGCGGGTCGTCGTACTCGACATCGTCGGGGGAGACGCGCTGGCTGAACGATTCGGCGACCTCGCGGACTCGGTCTTCCAGCCGATCGCCGCCCAGGCAGTCTGGATTTCGGCGGACGAAGTCGACGACCGGGTCCACCGATCGCAGCATCGTGACCAGGGCCGCGCGGCTTTCCTCCATCGACCGGGTCACGTCGCGCAGGTGGGCGTCGAGGTCTGCCCGCGGGGCCAGGTCGTCGAGTTCGAACCCCAGCTCGCGGGCGATGGCGAGGGCTTCGCTGAGCCGCGGCTCTCGTTGACCGGCCTCGATCCGGGTGATCGCCGACGTGTCGAGCGAGTTGCCGAGGCGGTCACACAGCTGCTGCTGCGTCAGGCCCGCGCGTAGCCGGGCCGATTTCGCCCGGTCACCGAAGGCGCTGCCGACCTCGGCCCGGCGCGCCGAGGCGTCGCGTTCTGAGGGCTGCATAGCCGCAGCATACACTGCGCTATTGCAGAGATCCTGGATGGCGTGTTACTGTTATATCACAGTCGTTGCTGCGATGTAGCAGTAACTTCTCCGGAACGGATGCAGGACCAGCGCAGGGGAGAGGCCCGGCCCGACGCGCGTCGAGTTGTCGGTGCCCCGCTCTACACTGACGTCGCTTCATGAGTCGCCGTCGCCAAGCTCCGACTGGACGGCGCGCCAACCCCACGCTCGTGGGTGGCTCGGATGACGAAGCGGCCTGGCACCGGCCGGTGCCGGCAAGAGCGCCCCTCGGGGGCGAAGGAAGGAGGTCCCCATGATGTCCTACAGCGAGATCATTCGAGGCGCCCGCCCGTGGCAGGGCGTGTTGGAACCCTCGGTCATGGCCGATGAGCTGGTCAGCGTCGGTCACCGGCTCGCCGATGCGGCAAAGACCGGAGACTGGCCCACGGTGATGAAGCTGCTCGACCGCGAGTGGAGTTGGCTGGTGATCAACCAGTGGCGGCCGGGCGGGCCGGCGTGGTTCACCGCGTTGCACCAGGCCGCCTGGCATGGCGCCCCGACCGAGGTCGTCGCCGAACTGATCGATCGCGGCGCGCTGCGGTCGCTTCGGGACTCCAAGGGGCGCACCGCGTTCGACGTGGTGGCCGAACGCAGCCGCACACCCGCGCTGCTGGATCTGCTGCGCCCGCCGCGCTCACCGCTGGCTCAGGAGCAGACCCGGGCGCTTGACGCGCGACTGGCCGAGCTCATCGACGGACGCATTCACGGCCGGGTTTTCGACGGCGACCTGCGCAAGGCGCTGCGCTATCCGCCGGTCGAGATCCTGCACGAGCTGCCGGGTCAGCGGGTGTGGTTTCCGATCCCCGGCAAGTACGCGTTCCACGTCGAGCTGCAGCGCGGGGCCCTCGAGGTCAAGAGCTGGTGCGGCTTCGTCGAAGGGTCGGGCCAGACGCATCTGGTGACCGCCTGAAGGCTCGGTTCTGGTCGACGAGGGATTCGTCTGACGTTAACGGAGACGGCGGCCGCCGCGCCGGACATTCCATTCTCTATCTATCTCAATCCTGCGCGCCCGCGCAACGAAGGAGGCCACATATGACTTTGACTGCTGCACAACGTGACCGGGCATGCGGTGCCCTGCTCGGCTGCGCCGCCGGGGATGCCCTGGGCGCCGGCTATGAGTTCGGGCCGCCGCTGGGGCCCGATGTCCCGGTCGACATGATCGGCGGCGGACTCGGACCCTTCGAGCCTGGCGAGTGGACCGACGACACCTCGATGGCCATCGCGATCGCCGAGACCGCGGCCACCGGAGCCGATTTGCGTGACGAGAAGGCCCAGGACGAGATCGTCGAGCGCTGGCACTCGTGGGCGCAGACCGCCCCGGACGTCGGCAATCAGACTCGCTCGGTGCTGTCTGCCGCGGGTCGGCGAGGGCTGTCGGCGCGAAGCGCCCGCGAAGAGTCGGCGGCGCTGCATGAGCGCACCGGCCACACCGCCGGCAACGGCTCGCTGATGCGCACCGCGCCGGTGGCCCTGGCCTACCTGGACGACGAGGCGGCGCTGGTCGAGGCCGCCCGTGCCATCGGTGAGTTGACGCACCACGACCCCGACGCCGGTGACGCTTGCGTGCTGTGGTGCAACGCTATCCGCAGTGCGGTGCGGACCGGCGAGCTCGACATGCGGGCTGGGTTGCGGCATATCCCCGTTGAACGCCGCGCGCTATGGGCGTCGCGGTTGGACGAAGCCGAGGCATCGCCGCCGGCGGCGTTCGCCGCCAAGAACGGCTGGGTGGTCGCGGCGCTGCAGGGGGCGTTGTCGGCGATCGTGCACACCCCGGAGCCGACGGAGGAGCCCGCTGCGGAGGTGTTCCGCGCCGACCGGCTGCGGCTGGCGCTGGAGGCGGCGGTGCGCGGCGGCGGTGACACCGACACCGTTGCGGCCATTGCCGGAGCGCTCGCTCGGCGCCGCCTACGGGGCCTCCGCGGTGCCCTCGCGCTGGCGATTGATGCTGCAGGGTTGGCCGGGACTTACCACCCGCGGCTTGATCCAACTGGCCGACAAGGTCATCGACACGGCCGCCGGACACGTTCGACTACACCTACAGCGGTTTCCCCGAAGCACGCAAACCAGTGCGTCACCCCTACGACGACAAAGTGTGGATCGGTGGCGTTGCGGCGCTGCGCAGTCTGCCCGACGAGGTGGATGCGATCGTCTCGCTGTGCCGGGTCGCTGACGAATACCTGCCCACCGGGTTGCGGCAGCTCGATGTCCGCCTGATCGACCGGGTGGGGGAGAACGACCATCTCGACTTCGTGCTGCTCGACACCGTGCGGGCGATCGAGCAACTGCGGGCGGAGGGCCGGACGGTGTTGCGTGCATTGTGTTCAGGCCTACAGCCGCACACCAACTATCGCCGCGCTGTATGGCGCCCGTAAGCACGGCGTTCGACATCGACCAGGCGTTGCGCGACGTGGTCGACGGTAGCTGCCGGGCGCCGACCCGAACACTGATTTCCGCGCGGCGCTAAAGCGGCTGCACCCGAAGCTGGGTTGTACATAGTCTGAACCGATGCCGTCTCCAGGGCAGCGCGGCATGACGGCAACACTGGGGCCGTGTTCTCTTAATCAGCGAGGCGGGATTCGAAACTCTGACGGCACACATATACGGGTGCGGCCGCCGGTCGGTTTATGGGCCGTTCACTTCAGCGGTCGGCGATTGGCCGACTCAACCTGAAGTTGAGATTGGCGGACGGGCCGGCGCGACTCGACGCAGTACCGGACGGCTCGAACCGCTCTGCCCTTCGGCGCCTCGTCGATTGGCCGCGGCAGCACGGTTGGCCGCCGCTCGGGCTGACTGGAGCTCATGGAGCTTCTTTGCCTGGTTGGTGACCTTCGTCTTGAGAGTCTCAATGCGTCCCTGTGACAGACCCAGTTCATACGTCAGGTGGCTTACCTCTTTCCTCAACTGCTTGAGTTCGCGATCGGCTGTAGCACAACGGTCCTCGAGGTGCTTACGTCGGCTCTCGGACTGCTGAGCAGCCTCACGCCACCATTTGGCCTCGAATCGCGGCAGCACATCTTGACAGGCTCGGCAGACCCGGCTGGGCGGTGTATATCCCTCCGAGACGATTTCGTCGACGTAGTAGTAACCGCACAATGCACGGCTTCGTCGATTGCACTGATAGTCCCAATGGTGAGCAACCCGGGAACCCTTGTCGCGGACGAAGTAAAAGGGCGGCTTCATGCCGTGACTATACTCAGCCGGACGAAACCAGAATCCTGAAATGAACGCTCGGTTTGAGGCGAAAAAGATAATTGCAAGACCTGTGGATCGGTGAGGTCAGGCGACCTCCGATTTGGCGGTTTGGGGCTCGGCCGCAGATGGTTCGGATGTGATGTCTATGGGTCGTTCCAACAGCTTGCCTGACCGGAAAACCGCGCCGGCGCGAACGAGGGTGACCAACTCGGGGCCGTCGACCTTGCCGCCAGCGGGTCTGGTCTCCTCGATCACCTTGTAGGCATCGCCAGCCTGGCCGCGGGTGAACCCCTTGACGGCATCGCACTGGTGCGCAGCGTCAACGGGGACGCCCAAGATCGGGCCGGTCATCGCCGCTATCGTTACTCTGTGCCGTCGCCACTCGATGCTCGCAAGAAATCCGGCTATGGTGTGCATCTTGTTCGGGGACCGTTCGTCAAGCTTCCTCCGCACCGCGACCACATTGAGAGCGTCGACGATTTCCTCGCCTACGCCGAGCCGTTCGGGAAGAGACCAAAGGCCCGTTAGCTGCAGATTTTTTCAGCGGGGCAGGGGGGCTGAGCCTCGGCTTGGAGAAGGCGGGATACAGAGTGGTGATGTGCGCCGACCATGAGCCGTTCGCAACCGGACTCATGCTCACCGTTTCGGAGGCTTTTCGGTCGGCTGGGATCTGTCGGATGCAGCGGTGGTGGCCACGCTCGGCGACTTGTTACGAAAAGCCGAGATTGATTTGGTCGCCGGCGGCCCGCCATGCCAGCCGTTCTCAAGGGCGGGCCGGTCGATCATCCGGTACCGGGTGAGCGGGACTGCGTGATCCGCATGATGAGAGTCGGGACCTCTGGCGGTCCTTCCTCGAGATTGTCGACGGAGCCCGCCCGAGGGCCGTTCTGATGGAGAACGTGCCGGACATGGCGCTGGACCGGGAGATGTTCCTCCTACGGAGCATTGTCGAAGAGCTCGAGCAGATCGGCTACTCCGTTGAAGAACGCGTCGTCGACACCTGGCGGTACGGCGTCCCGCAGTTCCGGCAGCGACTCATCCTCGTGGCGCTGAGGAACGACACAGAGTTCGATGGCCGGAGGAGACCCCGACAGGTCACGGTCTGGAACGCGATCGGTGACCTTCCGGATGTCGAAGGTGGATGGCGGCCCGAGGGCGGAGAGCACGGCTGGACCGACTACTCGGGCCCGGTCACCGAGTTTCAGCGCGGCATGCGGGCCGGGGTCCCCACTACCGACACTAACAAGGTTTTCGATCACATCACCCGCCCCGTCCGTGACGACGATCGCGAGGTCTTCGAGTCTATGACTCCCACGACCAAGTACACGGAACTGCCGAGGACATCAGCGCATACCGCGGCGACATCTTCGATGACAAGTACAACCGCCTAAACGAGCACGACCTGTCCCGCACGATCACGGCGCACATCGCCAAGGACGGGTACTGGTACATCCACCCGCGCCAGAGCCGCACTTTGACGGTCCGTGAAGCAGCACGATTGCAGACTTTCCCTGACGACTTCCGATTCGATGGCCCGCCGTCGTTGGCCTTCCGCCAGATCGGCAACGCGGTACCACCACGCTTGGGCTTCCTCATGGGGCGCGCTATCCGCGAGTCGTTAAGCAGCCCGCGCGACGCGGGCCCCTCCACCCGAGAGACCGCCCGGGTGCTCGCTGACTGGATGACTAATTCCAAACATCGCCGCGCTGTTCCGTGGCTGCAATGGCCCAACTCCGCCGCGCCGTCAAGGTGGTTGGTGATCGCTGCCGAAGAATTGCTAGACCGGGCACCCTCATCCCTGATGCGACAAGCCTGGAAGCTCTTACAGGACAACGACCAGCCTTGGGAAATGGGCCCGTCTGAACGTCAAAGGTTCACGGAGCACTTACGTTTCGTCTTAGCGAACACCGGACGTGAGGAACGAGTCGACAGGGTCCTCGCTTTGTGCGATCAAGCGGAGAAGAAACCGCAAGTGTTGGAGGGATCGGCGGATCAGTTACGAACCGAGCTCCATGCGACCGAATCCGTCGCGGATCTCGCGGTGCTGGCCGTACCGATCGAAACTGCGGATACGAGTGGCGCGGGCGCCGAAGAGCCCGTTTTGGTGACCAAGGGGGTGCTGCGCGTGGCAAGTCGGTTTCAAGCTAACGACGTCGACCGCAGAAACCGTCTCACCGACGGACGCCTCGCGGTCGCCAGAATGGTGGGCTTCGGCGCCAACTCGCGCATCGCTCATCTCGGGTTGATCGAGCTGGCGAACAGCTGGTGTCGTCCGGTGGATCCCGTGTGCTCGGAGTGCCCGCTGCAGTCTCACTGCGCCGAGGGGACGCGGATCCTGGAGTCACGACCAACCCTCTTCAGCGCCGAGCCGGAGCCCTAGCGAATTCCTCGCGATCTTGGGACTCTCCTCGGCCGGAGGACCAAGTCGCGTACTCGCGGGAAACGATGGCAAGGGGCTATGGTTGCTGTTTCGGTGAGATGTGTCGGGTTGGACTGGTAAGACTGGCGTGTTACAAGTGTTTGACATGGGGAAAGTTCGTGGATTGGGAAATTGCCGAGCCTAGTCCGGACGCGCTCGTAGAGTCCCTCAGAGCATTCGGGTATTCACCCGAAGCCGCGGTCGCCGACCTCATCGACAACAGCATCTCCGCCGGCGCTCGCGAGATCGACGTCCACTTCCAGTGGGAAGGTTCGGCCTCAACGGTATGCATCCGCGACGACGGTCGAGGCATGGACGAAGGCACCCTGCGCAACGCGATGCGCGCCGGTAGCCAAAGTCCCTTGGCGGCGCGGGCCGAAAGCGACCTCGGCAGATTCGGGCTGGGCCTGAAAACGGCGTCCTTCTCGCAAGCCCGCGAGCTCACCGTGGCCAGCCGCCGACAAGGCAGCAAGACGACGGCTGTTCGCAGGTGGGACCTGGATCTAATCGCGGCCTCGAGTGAATGGCGTCTGCTGCGGGACGGGCCGGCCGGAACGCCCATTCCCTCGATCGCAGGCGCGGCAGGCACCGTCGTCATGTGGTCGAAGTGCGACAGGCTGGTCGGGGACGCCGAACGCCACGAGGCGAAAGCACACTCGAGGTTCAACGCCGCGATAGATCGCGTGGCCAGGCACCTCTCGGCTGTCTTCCACCGCTACATGACCGGCCGAGGAAAGGTCTCCATCACCGTCAACGGTGTCAAGTTGAAGCCCTGGGACCCGTTCATGGAGGACCACGACGCCACACAGCATCTCGGAACTGAGCAGCTGGGCCTCAAAGGCTACCCAGTCAAGGTGGAGCCCTTCGTGCTTCCCCACCGCTCGAAGTTGACCGACGACGAGCAGGCGAACGGCGCCGGGGCCTCGGGGTGGAACCAACAGCAGGGTTTCTACATTTATCGCAGCAACCGCCTCCTCGTTCAGGGCGACTGGTTGGGACTCGGATTCTCAAAAGACGAGCACACCAAATTGGCGCGAATAGCGGTGGAATTCCCGGCGGCACTCGACCACGACTGGCAGGTCGACGTCAAGAAATCTTCAGCTCGGGCGCCGGGCCCCCTCCAGCAAGATCTGCGACGGATCGCCACGGCAACCAGGCGGCAGGCTGAGGAGGTGTACCGACACCGCGGCAAGATCATCGCCAGGAAAGCCTCGCAGGACTTCGTCATGGCGTGGCAGCAGGTAAAGACGCGCGAAGGCGAGATTGAGTACCGGATAAACCGGAAGCACCCTGTCATCTCGACGCTTCTCGACTCCAGCAGCAACAGACGTGATACCGAGCGGGGGCTGCGATTCATCGAGGAAACCATCCCCACGACGATGGTCGGCATCTCGATCGCCGACGCGCTCGACCAGCAGCCGACACCCTTCTCACGGCACAAGCTGGAGCTGGAACCTCTGTTGCGCTTCACGTTGGATGGTCTGGTGCAGACCGGTCTGGCGCCGCTCGACGCGCTCGAACGGATCGCGGCCGCCGAGCCGTTCATTCAATATCCTGAAGTCATCCAGGCGTTCCGGGAAAAGATCGATGACTGGCCAGACTGACGACACCTGGTCGATGGTGCGGTCGATGACAGTGATCAGACTTGACCGCTCGGTAGAGACGGGGGAGCCGATCACCTCGGAATTGATTCATCAATGGGTGTCGAAAATCGCCGAAATGCTCGACACTGCGCCGCAAGACCGCGATCAGCGTGTCGCCCAGTTGGTCCAGGATTTGCTGGCCGACTACCACACACACGTCGGCAAGTGGAATTCCCTGGGCGACGACGTCGATCATGTGCCGTGGCTTCGTCAGCGGAAGGAAGCGGTCACGGAGTGGCCGTTCTGGAACCGCTACGAGCGCTATCTCCGCGAACACGTCGGTCTGCCGACGGCGACTGTCAGGAACATCGACGAAGTCACCGACGATATTCTGGGACGGCTGGAAGCTCCCGACCGGGCAGGAGCCTGGGACCGACGCGGCCTAGTGTCGGGTCAGGTCCAGTCCGGCAAGACCGCCAACTACACGGGCCTCATCGCGAAGGCGCTGGACAGCGGGTACAAACTGGTCGTCGTCCTCGCCGGCATCCACAACAGTCTGCGCAGCCAGACCCAGGCACGGGTCGACGCCGGCATCCTCGGGTTCGATACTCGCAACCAGCTGCGATTCGACCAGGCCACCGAGAGCAGTCGCATCGGGGTGGGCCGGATGCACGGCCCGTTCCTGCCGGTGAGTTCGTTCACGTCCTCACGTGACAACGGTGATTTCAAGTTGAACGTCGCCAAGAACGTCGGCGTGGTGCCGGGCGGCAACGATCCCATCATTCTCGTGGTCAAGAAGTACAAGTCCATCTTGGAGAACCTGTACAAATGGGCGACAGCGCTTCGAATGGAAACCGACCCCGAGACGGGCAGACCAACGGTCCGGGATGTCCCCTTGTTGGTGATCGACGATGAGGCCGACCACGCCAGCGTCGACACCAGCGCCGCCCGGCAGGACGCGGAAGCCGCCGAGACCGATCCGACCACCATCAACAGATTGATCCGCAAGTTCCTGGACACGTTCCAGAGGTCGGCCTATGTCGGCTACACCGCAACGCCGTTCGCGAACATTTTCATCGACCCCGACAAGTCACACAGGGAGGCGGGGGAGGACCTGTTCCCCCGAAGCTTCATCATCAATCTTCCGGCTCCGTCGACGTATATCGGGCCGGCGCGGGTGTTCGGTCTCATCCAGGACTCCACCAATGCGATCGACTGGGTGGAACCGCTACCCATCGTGCGCGACGTCAACGACCACCAACTGTGGTTGCCCGACGGCCACAAGTCTGATTTCACGATCAGGGCGGACCTACCCCAGAGTCTTCGTCGTGCGATCGTCGCCTTCCTCATCGCCGGCGCCACCCGCAGACTCCGAGGTCAGACGTCAACCCACAACTCGATGCTCATCCACGTCACCCGATTCACCCGGGTACAGACGCAGGTCCAAGAACAGGTCGTCGAGGTCCTCAAAGATATCAGTGACCGCTTGAAGTACGGCGAGGGCTCGGATCCGCAACTGCGGCAGCTGGCCGAAAGTCTCTACCGCGACGATCATGAGGTCACCGCCGCGAAACTGGCGGACATGCCGGATATTTCGGATCTGATCGGCAACGCGCCCACCCTGGGAATCCGTCTGGGCCGAGATGCGCAACTTCGCCGACCGAACGCACATACACAAGGTGAACGGCACCTCGGCGGATGCGCTGAACTATGTCGATCACCCGGAAGGCTTCAGCGTCATCGCGATCGGCGGCGACAAGCTTTCTCGCGGCCTCACGCTCGAAGGTCTCACCGTCAGCTACTACCTGCGTGCCAGCAAGATGTACGACACTCTGATGCAGATGGGTCGGTGGTTCGGCTACCGGACCGGCTACCTCGATGTGTGCCGCCTCTACACGACGCCCCAACTGTCCAAATGGTATGCGGCGATCACCGCTGCGGCGGCGGAACTGCAGGCCGAGTTCGACGTGATGGCGATGCTCGGCCGTACACCGCAAGATTTCGGCCTGCGTGTTCGACAACATCCCGATGGGCTGCTCGTGACCTCCCCGACGAAGTTGCGCGCGGCGAGGTCGGTGGCTGTCAGCTATTCGGCAACCACGACGTCGACGGTGACCTTCGCCCTCGAACACGTCGGGCGAAACTGGCGCCAGCTGGGATCCCTGCTGGAGGCGCTCGGGAGTGAATCCGACGCGGAGCAACACGGCCTGCAGATCTGGCGAGGCATCTGCCCTGAAGCGGTCCTCGACTTCCTCGAGGGATACGGGCCGGACGAGGCGGCGATCCAGGCCAACCCGCATGCGATCTCACGGTATGTGAAGGACCGCCTTGCCGATGACGAGCTGACTTCGTGGACGGTGGCGCTCGCGGACATCCAAGGCGACGAGCAGGCGCCACCGTTCGCCCTGGCCGGCCGAAAGTTCCGCGCGACACGGCGAAAGCGTCTGCAGTCCGGTGATGGCCGCATGACGTTCCGTGTCATTACCACCCCCGGCACGAGATCGTGGAACTCGAGAGGGACTCTCCCGAGTGGCGGGACGCTGCTCGAGCAGACGGTGGCGGCGTGGGAACTCAGTGCGCGGGTGAACAAGTCGACAACGCCGCCGACCATGCCCAGCGGCCTGCTCGAGCGACAGGCCCGCGACCCGAAACGCGGTGTGCTGCTGCTTTATCCGATTGTCCCGCTCGGTCCGAACGGAGGACTCTGGGATGACGGGCGAATGAATCCGACCGCGCCCCTGGTGGGATACGGGGTCGCTTTCCCTGCTTCGGAGAATGCGAAGCCGGTTGTCTATAAGGTAAATAAGGTGTTTCTGCAAACCGAATTCGGGTTGTCAGACGATGAGGAGTGATCGGCCAATGAGCGCGCGAACGCAGCAACCGCCGTTTGAAGGACACCGCCGGTCGCCGATGGACACAACAGAGTTCGGTCCCCCGAGGTAGGCCCCGACCATGACGAAGTCCATCGAGCAGTTTCACGAGGATCTACGGCAGTCGATCCTCCTGACGGCGTCGGGCGAAGGTATCGAACAGACGCTCGCTTCGGCCTTCACCGGATACATGTTGGAGGTGCTTACAGATGCCGGCGAGGTGGAAAATCCCCAACTGGCCGTCTACGAGGGGCGTGGCGCACGTGCGTCGGGATTCGAAGTCAGCGAAGACGGGTCCACGCTGCACCTGTTTCTCACCGATTACCTCCATTCGGAAACGATCCAGAGTCTGGGCAAGACGGACCTGTCGAAACACCTGAAGCGAATGGCCGAGTTCGTCGCCCAAGCTGCGGACGGATTGTGGACCAAGCTGGAGGAATCCTCACTCGCGTGGGAGATGGCTCAACAGATCTACGAATCGTGGAGTGACATAGGCGAACTGAGGTTCACGGTTCTCACAGACGCGGAACTGCGGGCGGAGGTGCCCTTGTCCCCGAGATCGCCGGGCGCCGAGTCCACGCGGCCGTCTGGGATATCGACCGCCTGTACAAGCTCGATTCCAGCGGACGCATCCACGAAGAGATTGAAATCGATGTGGAGAAGGTCTGGGGAGAGCCACTGCCCTGTCTGGGACCGCACGGTGAGCGTGACTCCTACGAGTCCTATCTGTTGGCGATACCCGGCGACTTCCTCGCCGAGATCTACGAGTTGTACGGACCGAGGCTGCTGGAACTGAACGTCCGCTCCTTCCTTCAGGCCCGCGGGAAGATCAACAAAGGGATTCAAGAAACGATCGCCCGAGAGCCCGCGCGCTTCTTCGCCTACAACAACGGGGTGTCCATGACGGCGGCGGAAGTCAAGGTGGTCCACCTTGACGACGGGCGGCCCGCGATCTCGCGGATCTCCGACCTGCAGATCGTCAACGGCGGACAGACGACGGCGTCACTTCACTACGCCCGTGTCAAGAACAAGGGCGATCTCTCGGATCTGGTCGTGCAGGCCAAGCTGTCGGTCGTCGCGATGGACAAGCGGGACGAGCTCGTTGCACAGATCAGCGTGTTCGCGAACAGTCAAAACCGTGTCAACATGGCTGATTTCACGGCCAACGACCCGTTCCACGTGGAGCTCGAACGCGTGGCTCGGACGGTCTGGGCGCCGCCCCAGGGCAACAACAACCATATGACCAGATGGTTCTACGAGCGCGCCCGTGGTCAGTACGCGGACGCTCACGCGCGCGAACGCACCCCGGCCAAACAGCGGGAGTTCAAGAAAATCCATCCCCTCAACCAGAAGTTCACCAAGACCGATCTGGCGAAGTTCGAGAACACGTGGGACCAGCTGCCCTGGCTTGTGGCGTGCGGCGCTGAGAAAAATTTCCGAGAGTTCATGCTCAGATTGGACAAACGGGGCAGGTTCAAGCCGACACCGGAGTACTTCGAGAAACTTGTCGCTAAGGCCATCCTGTTCAGGTCGGCAGAAAAACTCATCGGCAGGCAGACGCTCGGCGGTTACCGCTCGCAGACCGTCACGTACACCCTCGCGAAGCTGTTCAACGCCACCGAACAGCGTATCGATCTGCAGCCGATCTGGCGGGCGCAGGTGCTGCCCGAAGCGGTCGTGGACGCGATCGAACAGTTGGCTCCCCGGGTCCACGCGACACTGCTCAAGGCGGCCGGTACGCGGAACATCAGCGAGTTCGCCAAGAAGGAGGACTGTTGGAAGGCCGTCGTCGACATCGACTGGGTGCCCGACGCGGCGCTGCGGGACTGCTTGATCATCGACACGGGACCGCGCCCAAGAGCAATCGACAGTATCGGTGAGGTCTTGACTGCAGAGGAGGAGGCAGCCAAGAACCTGGTCGAGGAAGTACCCGCAGCAACCTGGTTCGAACTCGCCAAGTGGGCAAAACAGACCGAAAACCTCCAGAGTTGGGAGCGCAGTTTGGCATTCACGCTGGGCCGTAACGCATCGTCCGGCAAGCCCCCGTCCCGCAAGCAGGCCAACCATGGAGCGCGGATGCTCGACACCGCTCAGAAGCTCGGCTTTCACGGCAAATGAACCGACCACCTGGCTAGGACTGGGTCGGTCAGTTCGGCGTTGCCCGAGCCGACAACATCGGACAGACCTCAAGCAGAAAGCACGGGGCGCGATATGGACGACGCTGTCAGGTATGTGCTCAACAACTACACAAACCTGCTGAAAGAGAACCACGACCCAGGAGTCGGCGCGGGAATTCCTCCTCAACAGGATGAAGACGGATCCCGGACTCGTCAAAACGGCGATCGCCGAGTACAGCACCCTGGCAAGAGGGGTGCGCGAAATCTGGGAACCTCGGATACTCGCCGACGGCACAGCACTACCGGATCCCTGGTATCGCGGTCCGACGGACGACGACATCTTCTGGCCTGCATTGCACACTTTTCTGGATGCCAAGCCAACCTGGAACGGAGATCCACTGACCACCCTGGATAAGGGATCGTCGAAGGTCGTCGCCTACATGCAGCCGCCCTTCGCGACCGCCATCAACACCCGCGGTCTGGTGGTGGGTTATGTCCAGTCCGGCAAGACCTCGAACTTCACCGCGGTGATATCCAAGGCAGCCGATGTCGGATACCGCTTGTTCATAGTGCTGTCCGGACTGCACAACAATCTTCGTCGACAAACACAACTTCGGCTGGAACAACAGCTTGTCGACCTGAACGAGCATCACTGGCTTCCGCTGACATCAGAAACCGGTGATTTCGGAAATCCGGTCAAGGCGACACCCCTTTTGGCGCAGAAAGACCTCCGACTGCTCGCCGTCGTGAAGCACGCCCTACGTCGCAAATCTCATCGGATGGCTGGAACGAGCAGATGACGCAGGTGTGCTGAAGCATTGCCCGGTGCTTGTCATTGATGACGAGGCCGACCAAGCCAGCCCGAATACCCAGAAGGCTGAAAAGAAGCGTGCCGCGATCAACGGCTTGATAATAAGGCTGCTCAGTTTCCCCAAGGTCGCGTACATCGGCTACACGGCGACACCATTTGCGAACTTTTTCATTGACCCCAGCTTTCCCCAGGATCTTTATCCGCGCCACTTCATCTGCGACCTACCCAGGTCCCAGGACTATTTCGGACCGGAGTCTTTGTTCGGGCTGGAACCACGCGCCCAGGACGATCCGGAGCCTGCGACACTGGACATGATCCGCCTGGTTGACGACACCGAGCTGGCAAAGTCGGTGCCGCCGAAGAAGCGCGGTTCGGCCGCGGCATTCCAGCCGGAGGTGACGAAATCACTGCGAGCGGCACTGACGTGGTTCCTTCTGGCCGCGACGGCGAGACAACTGCGCGAGGGTGAGCCGCGGCACACGACGATGCTGATCCATACCAGCGACCGCGTGTTTGCGCAGGATGCAATGTGGGAGCCGGTGGTAAGCGAGCTTCAACAACTCGACCGGGCGCTCCGCGCAGGCGACCCCGACGTTGTTAAGGAACTTTCCGACCAGTGGCAAGACGAGACCGGAAAAGTCGACGGGAAGACATGGAATCATGCACCGCTGGAAACAGCGGCCGTCGTGAATGGTGTTCCAGAAACCATCGCACTGCTGGGAAACCTGAATGAGCGCGCAGCCGACGACTGCGCGGTAGTTGTCGACAACTCTTATAGCTTCCGGCGGTTAATCTACGATGACGACAAGCAGCTGCCGGTGGTGGTCATCGGTGGCAATACCCTGTCGCGAGGTCTACTCTGGAGGGTCTCGTATCCAGCTTCTTCGTAAGGAAGGGGACGAACTACGACACCCTTCTTCAGATGGGGCGCTGGTTCGGATACCGTCGAAATTACGAAGACCTGCCCCGGATGTGGGTGACCAAGGAGCTCAAGAAACAGTTTCGGACGCTGGCGACCGTCGAGGAACAGATCCGTTCGGAGATTATCCGGTATGAGGAGGAAAAGCTGATTCCGATCCAAGTCCCGGTAAAGGTAAGGAAAACGAAGGGTCTGGCAATCACTGCACTCAACAAGAGGTACTATACGAAGAGCCTCAAGATGTCTTATTCCGGACAACGACCTCAGACAATCCTCTTCAAGACGGACACCGAGTGGCTGCGACGCAACTTGCAAGCGACCCGGTCACTGCTGAGTGCCTGTGTCGAAGAAGGTTACCGCACCGACTATCTGGAAAATCGTGTCATTATCCACGACGTTCCCGTGAGCCTGGTGAGAGAATTTTTGGATAAGAACAGCGGTTATCAGTTTGATGAACGCAATTCTGAACTCAGCCGCGATACGGTGGACGGATACATCGAACGTCGTAATGCGGTTGACGAGCTCACCTCCTGGAATATCGCCGTAATCAGTCGCCGTGAAAAAATCCTTGGTGAGATCGATCTGGGTCTTCCGAGGAAGGTGAACCTGATTGGCCGGTCGAAACTACGTGCCCACGCCTCGGACGAAACAACGGTGAACATCGGGGTATTGACAAACCAGGTCGACTGGGTCGCCGACCTAGACGTCGACGGCGGGAGCAGCTTCGAAGTCCTTACCGCAGTTAAGGCGATACGGAACGCGTCGGGTCGCGCAGTGCTGCTGCTGTATCCGCTGTCTCCAGGAATTCACCGGCGAAGGCGACGCAACGAACCGACGATGAGAAAGTGGCGCTGGACCTGGGCGAAGACCTCATCGGTGTGGTTCCATCGCCTTTCCCGTGGCAACCATTGCGCCGGACGACGGCGATGACTACGGAGTCGTCCAGCTGCCCGAAGTCAAGCCCAATCTGTCGGACGAGGAGGACGAAGAAGACGACGAACTCGGCACCGAAGCAGACGATGGCGAGGGCACCTTCGAAGTCAGTGCTGCCGTATCATGAGCGGGCTTGATCTTGATCCGCTGTGGAGAGTGGCCGGCTCGAAGTTCAACCCGCGACACCAGGCCGGGGCCGTTCCCGCGGGACGGGAATCTCGACCGCCGCCGGCGAAATCCTGGTTGCCATCGACGAAAGCGGTTCACGTGCGGTGCTCTTCCCTACCGCTGCAGACGATTCGTTCTCCGCCGACACGTCAACGAAGGTTCACGTCACACGACGCACGCTTCGAACCGGTGAGAGAGACCAGACTTTCGTCGTCGTCAACTGCAGCGTCGCGCGGCTGCACCCTGTGTTCGCGACCCTGGCTGCAGAGATGATTTGGGCCAGCGCTGACTCCCCGACGCCGGGAGCCACTGTGCGCCGCATTCTCGACGAATGGCGAGATCTGCTCTCCGGAGAGCGCCGAGAACTGCTGACCCAGCCTCAGCTGGTTGGGGCTGGCCGCCGAACTCATGACCCTGTACAAAGTTCTGGCGAACGATCCCGCGCGAGATGTGACGGTCTGGACGGGACCCACGGAGGCACTGCACGATATTCAGCGTGACGGCGATGCTCTGGAGGTGAAGGGCATCTTGAACAGGGAGGGCGTCACGGTCGAAGTTCATGGACTTCGACAACTCGAAGCACCTGCGGGCGGCACGCTTCACCTAGTGGTGCACCGCCTGGAACACGCCGCCGCGCAGGGTATTTCAGTGCCGGATCTTGTGCGGTCAGTTATAGACCTCGGCGTCAGCCGACACGAGTTCGTAAGGTTGCTCGGACGGTATGGTTACGATATGGCTGACGAGGAAGAGTACGCCGAGCGCCGTTTCAACCATATTGAAGAACGGGTGTACACCGTCGATGAAGCCTTTCCGCGAATCGTCCGCGGTTCGCTGGTTGGGGGAGATGCGCCCGCAGGTGTGCTGTCGGTTCGCTACACCGTCGACCTGACAGGGCCGGCGCCTGAACCACTCTCGCCGGCCGACGCTGAGGCCGCCCTGATGTCCTTGGCGCATTCCGGATGAAGCCCATGGCGTGGTTTCCCGAGCCGGTTCAGGAATGGGGTTCCTTCACAGCGCAAGGCCTGCGTGGTGTTCTGGGTAGGCCACATCTGCATCCGCTTGCCATTCTCGTACGCGAGACCGCTCAGAACTCCTGGGATGCAAGGCTTCCGCGCCGGACAGTGAACTTCTCGATCAGCGGAATGGAATTCAGTGCGGGACAACGCGAAGCATTGTCACATAAGGTGTTCGCGGAGCAGCCGCCCCGCGGCTTGGAGCTGAAAAAATCACTCGCCCAAAGCCACCTTCAAGCCTTGATCATTCGCGACGACAACACGTCCGGCCTGGGGGGGCCGGTGCGTGCCGCCGGAGCAAAGGACGGCAGGTCCAATCGGTGGGTTCGCTTCCTGCTGGACATCGGCTCGGCCGAGCGCCGTCAGATTGACGGCGGGACATATGGATTCGGCCGATCCATCGCCTACAACGTGAGCGCGCCGCATACAATCTTGGTCTACACCCGCACGAGTGACGAACTCCCAGCGCCGGAATCACGGCTCATCGGTTCCGCCCTCGGAATGCCGTTCACTACATGCGGCAGGCGCCACACCGGTCGACACTGGTGGGGTCGAAAAGCAAGAGGGGCAATTGAGCCCCTCATCGGACCACAGGCCGACAAGCTGGCAGCCGCAGTCGGATTCGATCCTTTTCAGGACGACGAGACGGGCACCGCGGTGATGATCATCGACCCAGTCTTGCGAACAACTCAGCCTGAGCGCGCGATCGAGTTCATCGCCGAGAGCATGACATGGCATCTCTGGCCGAAGATGGTCCCGGTCAACCGACGTCGGCCAATGAGCTTCGCAGCCAGCTGGAACGGAAAACCGATACCGGTTCCTGACCCAACGCGCCTTCAGCCCCTCCCGGGTTTCATCAGGGCACTTCAGGTTTTGCGTGAAGGCAGCGCCGAGGGCGTCACCCCCGACGGGATCGAAGTCTTCAAGGTCGCAGCGCAGAGACCAAAAACCACCCTGGGAGCACTTGCGGTAAGCAGGTTCGCTTACCGAACCAGATTCGACTCAGCGTCGCTGACAGACGAAGAGGGCGGCGACGAATCCCCAACTCAGGCCTCTCCGTTCTCGGGACCGTCTCACCATGTCGTTCTCCTGCGGAAGCCGGAGCTGGTCGTCACATATATGCCCGGACCCTCCCCGCCGGAGGGAGACTTGCAATGGGGCGGTGTCTTCCTGGCCGCATCAGAGCACAATGAAGCCTTCGCACGGGCAGAGCCGCCCACGCACGACTCCTGGGAGCCGGGAACCGTGGAGGACCGGATGCAACGTCGGATCGTGAATATCGCACTACGAGAGATTCAAAAGCATGTCAACCGCGTTTACCGGCCAGTCGTTCCAACCGCGGACAGCAATGGGCAATCCGTTGTGCGCGTTGCCAACGCCCTCGGGCCGTTGTTCGCCGGCGTGCCCGGGCAGGGCGGGGGCGTGACAAGCGGGGGCGGCGGTTCAGTAGGGACGCCGGCGGGCCGACGTAGCCGCCCCCAGGTGCACGTCGACGGTGCAGGACCGGTGTTGACACCGGGAGGTCGCGCGTCGGAAGTGCGCTTCCGGGTCGTGCCAAGTCCGGCTCAGCCAGCGACACTGGTGCGAGTCGCAATCGACGTCGCGGTCGGCGACAGCGGGAAGGCGGAGGGCGAAGACCGCCCCGCGGGCGCTGCGGTACCTACCCTCATCAGGATCGAGGGTCCCGTTCCGATAATCGATGCCGACGGTGCGCCGATCGCGGATGTCGATGGAATGCGCGATATCGCTTTTCTGGTCGACAGCCCTGGCGAGACGTCCTGGCAGGTTTTCGCGACGGCGCCGGACGACACGGCAACATCTTTCGCTGTCGAGGCGGACGCTGCACCGCCGCCGACCGGGGAAGAGCTGCCGATATGAGAATGTCCTTAGCTCCGTTCGCGACGGCTTCAGACGAGGGCATCAACTTCGTGACTTCCTGGCAAATTGTCCGCGAGGGTCTTTCCCAAACTCTTGGTGAGTTTGTCAGCGACTGGGATTACATGACCCGGTTGCACCTCAAGGCGGAACTACAAATCGATCTTCCCGCCGTTCGAAGCAGCACGCATCAGGGCGCGTCAGCCGAATTCGCGCTTGTCGTGTCTGCCGGATCCAACACGACCAGAATGCGGGGACCGATCTGGTGCGAGAATATCCCGTCGGGCGAAGAACGATTGCTCACTGTCGATACACAACTCTCGGGGTGGGAAATCGGCGGTCGGCTGGATCTGGTGACAACCCTGACTGTCATCGATCCCGACCCAATCGACGAACTCGGCGCCTCAGCTTGTGGTTCGATCCTCTGGCGCAATCACCACCGGGTCGCTCTCGAAGGCGATGTTTCGCAGTTCCCGACAGAGAGCGCCGACTTGTCGCAACCACCGTACAGCTGCCCTCAGGCCGGGTGGAGACTCGAAGTTGACACTGACGATCTCGATGCCAACGCCGCAGGCGCCGTGCGACTGATCATTAACCACACACATCCGGTGATGAAGCCTGTGCTCGAGGGCCTCGATTCACCCGAGACCACGCTGGCAATGCATACGCTCCGGTGGGATGTCACTCGACAGTTGATCAACCTTGCACTCGACTCGCCGGAATTCGTCGAGCGCTACCCGTCCTTCGACGAAGACACACTCGGTTGGACCCTGACCAACGTTGTAAGAACTCATTTTCCCGGCGAAAGCCTTTCGTCGCTTAGCGCAATGAGAGACTCGCGACGTGCGGATTTCGAGTCGATGCTCCAGAACGCGACAGGAATGTTCGGATGACGCCGCGGCTATTCGCACCTGCTGACGAGCCTGCAGGAAAATACATCTACCCCCGACTGCCCCTGGTGGCGGCACGCGAACTGATCGAGCAGCACGCCTCATTTTCCCGAACGCAGCTCGAGCAAGCCAGCGCCACAAGGGATCCGTCGGCGGAATATGCTCGTATCGGCACCAAAGTCCCAGAGGAGCTGCTGAAGAAGCTGCGTGACGCAGTCCGGACGTCATTGAACGACGTTGATCCACCGTTTCCCTATCCCGTTCCGCGAAATCGTGTGGCTGACTTCGATCGTGTGCTCGGTGCCGCTCTCTACGAAAATATGGATATCGTGCCTTCCGATGCCGCAGCGGAGGGAGTGTGGTCATCCTTACCCTTGTACTGCTGCCCGAAGTGGGTCCTTGGCGTTTCCCAGAGGCGGGAGACAAGCGGTATCGAGGAGTGCTGCGCAATGTACTTCGTCGCACCTGGTGGCGAGCTTACGTACTTGGTCCTGGTCTGGGCGGAGCGCCGCCGGGTTCGACCTACCTTGGTGAGGACGAGCTTGTGCAGATTTTCGAGCGTTCCAATTTGGCGGCAAATCCACATATAGCGCGGGCAATCGCTGCGGCAATCCTGCACAACGAAAAGGAACTGCCTGTAGGCCGGTCCGAGTTTGTCCGCGACCTCACCCGACGGCTGCTGCGGCTCATGCCGCTCGTGTGCTTCGATGTGCTTTCGACAGACGAGTTTCTTGACTTATTAAAGGCGCTGATCGATAACAGCATCCGCGGCCTCAAGGCACAGAAAGCCGAGCTGCGTTGACCAACTGAAACTTCTTCAGGACGGTGGTGGGAGCACTGGGCACGAGTCGACCGGACATCGTTCGACGAACGGAGTGCATTGATCGTTCAACGTGTGTACCTCCGAACTGCTGAAACCGCCTGCCATTTCCAAAATCCGCGAGTTCGATGCCGGCGGCTGGGTTCGGTGAATGGTCCGCCTTTTTTGGTGCACTATGGACCTAAAGGTGGGTAAGGGAGGATGTCAATGGCCAAGTAGAAGTCCCCGCTGGTGGCCAGCAGAAGTCCCCGCTCCTGAGCGGGTGATTGGCTAATTCTTGGTGGCTCCTTTCTTGTGGTCGGCGTGGCGCATCCGGTAGGACTCGCCGGAGGTGACGACGATGGTGGCGTGGTGCAGTAGTCGGTCGAGGATGCTCGCGGCGGTGGTGTGCTCGGGTAGGAATCGTCCCCATTGTTCGAAGGGCCAGTGCGAGGCGATCGCCAGGGAGCGGCGCTCGTAGCCGGCAGCTACGAGCCGGAACAACAGTTGAGTCCCGGTGTCATCGAGTGGGGCGAAGCCGATCTCGTCCAAGATGACCAGATCCGCGCGGAGCAGGGTGTCGATGATTTTGCCGACGGTGTTGTCGGCCAGGCCGCGGTAGAGGACCTCGATCAGGTCGGCGGCGGTGAAGTAGCGGACCTTGAATCCGGCGTGGACGGCAGCGTGCCCGCAGCCGATGAGCAGGTGACTTTTGCCCGTACCGGGTGGCCCAATGACCGCCAGATTCTGTTGTGCCCGAATCCATTCCAGACTTGACAGGTAGTCGAACGCGGCTGCGGTGACCGACGATCCGGTGACGTCGAACCCGTCGAGGGTCTTGGTGACCGGGAACGCTGCGGCCTTGAGGCGGTTGGCCGTGTTGGAGGCATCGCGGGCAGCGATCTCGGCCTCAACCAACGTCCGCAGAATCTCCTCCGGTGTCCAGCGTTGCGTCTTGGCGACTTGCAACACCTCGGCGGCGTTACGGCGCACCGTGGCCAACTTCAACCGCCGCAGCGCCGCGTCAAGGTCAGCAGCCAGCGGTGCCGCCGAGGACGGTGCCACCGGCTTGGCAGCGGCGGTCATGAGGCCGTCCCGTCGGTGGTGCTGATCTTGTAGGCCTCCAGGGAGCGGGTCTCGACGGTGGGCAGATCCAGCACGAGCGCGTCGCCGGCGGGGCGGGGTTGTGGGGTGCCGGCGCCGGCGGCCAGGATCGAGCGCACGTCGGCAGCGCGGAACCGGCGAAACGCCACCGCCCGGCGCAGCGCATCAACCAAAGTCTGTTCGCCGTGGGCGGCGCCAAGGCCGAGCAGAATGTCGAGTTCGGATTTCAGTCGGGTGTTGCCGATCGCAGCAGCACCGACGAGGAACTGCTCAGCTTCGGTTCCCAATGCGCAGAATCGTTTCTCTGCTTGGGTTTTCGGACGTGGACCACGCGAGGGTACGGGCCGGTCCGTCGTAGTGTTCATCGAGGATGGACACCTCACCTGGGCTGACGAGCTCGTGCTCGGCCACGATCACCCCGGTCGCAGGTTCCAACAGGATCAGGGCGCCATGATCGACCACCACCGCCACGGTGGCACCGACGAGCCGCTGAGGCACCGAGTAACGAGCTGAGCCGTAACGGATGCACGAGAGGCTGTCGACCTTACGGCGCACCGACCCGGAGCCGATCGTCGGCCGCAGCGAGGGCAGCGCCCTTAAGACGGTGCGCTCGTCAACCAAGCGATCGTTGGGCACGGCGCAGATCTCCGAGTGGACCGTGGCGTTGACCTCGGCGCACCACAGTTGCGCCTGGGCGTTGAGGGCACGCAGGTCGACCCGCTCACCGGCTAGCGCAGCTTCGGTCAACAGCGGCACCGCAAGGTCGTCCTGAGCGTAGCCACAGAGGTTCTCCACGATGCCCTTCGATTGCGGATCCGCACCGTGGCAGAAGTCGGGAACGAAGCCATAGTGGGACGCGAATCGCACATAATCCGGTGTTGGAACAACAACATTGGCGACGACACCACCTTTGAGGCAGCCCATCCGGTCGGCCAGGATCTTGGCCGGGACCCCACCGATCGCCTCGAGGGCTTCGGCGATCATCGCCAACGTGGTCGAGGCTTTCTCGTCGGCGGCGAACCGCACAAACCGCCACCGCGAATAGGCCAGCACCGCGCAGAACACCATCAACCCCGGTGCAGCTTCGGCCCAGTCGATCACCAGATAGTCCCCAGGTGACCACACCGCCGGACGGCGTTGATGCCGGTTAGCGTTGCGCCACAATCCTTTCTGCTCTGCCACCAGGCGACGAAAGTTACGGGCCGAGCCCTCATACCCGGCAGCTCGGGCGATCGGCAGCATCCGCTTGGCCGACATCTTGCCGTGCGATTTCTCGACTCGGGTGGCGACTAGCCTCGATTTTTCATCGAGGTGATGTCGGTCGAACTCGGCGATGGGATGCGTCGTGATCGGGGTTCTTGTGGTTCAGGGCGTGCTGGGGTTGCCCCGTGTCGCCGGGTTGGCGGGCTTTCCCAGGGCCAGTGGGTCTTTCGTGCTCGGTCGGTCAGATGGGCTGTCGGTCAACCGAAGGCGGTGCGGATGCGTTGCCATGCGGTAGCGATGACTGTGGCCCACCGCCAGGTGGCGTCGATGCGTAATCGGGTTTGGCGGGCGCCGCGGGTGATGCGGGCGGCGACGTGCAGGACTCGGTAGCGGAAGGTGGTGATCTCGGCGCGGGCCAGGCCGGGGTGTCCGGTGAATCCGAGGAGTCGGCACCAGGTGACCAGATCGGTTGCTGCCAGCACGATCTCCAGCCAGGCCGCGTTGGCGTCGAACGCGTGACACGGCAGGTTGCGCAGGCCGGTGGCTTTGAGTTCG
Organism: uncultured Actinomycetota bacterium; assembly: GCA_963711445.1. Lineage (GTDB taxonomy): Bacteria > Actinomycetota > Actinomycetes > Mycobacteriales > Mycobacteriaceae > Mycobacterium. Next base: position 484,346 of record CAVQEF010000004.1, on the reverse strand, counting down.
CGGATGCGGTCCTCGATCCGGGCGTGCTGGCGGTGCCGTAGTTCCAGACCTGCGACCTGGCCGGCGACAACACCGGGCGGTGTGTCGGTGATGAACGCGGTGACCCGCATCCCGTCGGCGTCGGTGAACCGCAACTGCGCACCCGGATGGGGCCTCTCTTTGCGCAGGATCAGCCGGGTTCGGGCCGGCCACGAGGACAGGTTGACCAGGTCGGTGGCCTCGGCGACCCAGGCGCCGTCGCGGATGCCGCCGTCGGTGTCGATCGCCGGGTACCAGCACTGCCCGAGGTTGAGGGTGTCCACGGCGTCTTGCACCCGCCAATCGACGGGGTATCCGAAGGAGAAACCCACCCCGGCGGTGCGGCAGGCTGTGGCGAAGTCGTGGGTGGCTCCGGCGGTGTCGCAGCGCACCAGCACTGTCGGCTTATCGGGGTCGTCGCGATGGTCGGGGCGCCACGCAGGCGGTAGGGAGGCCAGCGCCTGTTCCAGGACGGTGATGTGGTCGGTGGCGGTGTTGGAGCCAGCGCGCCCGGTGCGCAGCAGCCCCGCCAGGGCCTCGCCGCCGCCGATCTCGGGGCGGTCCAGAAACGCCAGCAGCGGGTGGTGACCGTAGGTCTTCTTCCAGGTCGGCGCCGCCAATTCCTTGTTATCGGAGTGGTCGGCGACCAAGGTGGCGTCGATGTCGATGTGCAGCCACCCATCACTTACGGGGGCGGCTCCGGCGCTCCAGGCCGCCGCTCGGGCCGCGGCTCGGGCCGCACGCACCCCGGCTAGGTGCGCGACATCGATCCGTTCATCGACCAGCCGCCACATCGTCGTCGTCGAGGCCATCGCACCAGGACATGCTCACGGTCGCCGCACCGCTGTCCGACACCGTCGATGCAGTCCGCCCCGTCGGCCACCGCGACAGCCAGATCGGCGAAGACATCCCCGGTGCGTACACCCACGGGCCACGGTAGGTGTCGGCCAACGCGGCGGTGACCTGCGCTGATAACCCGGTCCGGTCAGCGAGCTCGCGCACCATGGCCACCCCGGCGTGCGACACGACACCATCGCCATCAGCCGACACTTTCACCCGCGACCCGACCGCGATATTCTTCACCTGCGAAGTGCCTTCCCGTCAGGATCTTTGAACCGTAGAGAAGTCCAATTATCCCTTGCGGGACAGGCACTTTCGCGTATCTACACCCCAAAACTCACAACGTTTGACGAAAAATCCGGGCTAGCCCGGCGAACGTGTCGAGGTTGCGTGGCCGTGGTTCCCTCGGGGGGCGCGCCGCCGGCCTCGGCCCGCTCGATGACCCGCTTGACAGTTTTATGCGTAGTGCCGCACAGCTCGGCCGCGCCGCGAAACGATCCGACCTGGTGATACGCCGAAATGATGTTCATACGCTCCCTTGCAGACTTCAATAGAGCTCCCTGGGCGGTGATCGGGTGACAGTTGGCGCTATCACCGTCACCGCCCAGGCCCTCAGCTCCCGGAAATGACACGACGAGCCCGCAAAGGAGTGGGGACTTCTAACTGGCCACCAGCGGGGACTTTGTACCGGCCACAGATGGGGACTTTCTCATGGCCACGGACAGAGTATGAATCACATGGCGTGTCGCAAGATACATTCCGATGAGGACATGGTGCGCAAGCTGGGCCGCGCCGACGACCTCGCCGCCGAGCTCGAGGTGTCGACAGAACAACGGTGTACAACTGGCGCCGCGCGTGTACGGCGCGAAGTGCTCACCAACAATCGGTGGCAGACCGCGCCGGGCTCGTCAAGAATTTCTGGGGTGACGTTGCGATGAACTCGGAGATGCTCAATCCAGCGTGTGGGCGGCCTGAACCCAGGCCCAGCGCCTGGCTATTGATGGCTGTCGGAGATGACCGACAACACGGCGGCAACGAAGGATACGACGATGACCCAGACAGCCGGTACACGTGGGATAGCACAGTTGCGCATCATGCGGATCTGCGCAAAGGGGATCGCATCGCATTATAGAATAAGCGAACGCTCCCTGGGTGCTTCGGGGACTCGAAGATATCGAAGTGACTGAGAAAGTCCGGAAGATTCTTCATCGTTGTAAGTACTGCGGCCTACCTGAATCAAGCCGCGTAAGCGCTTGTCCCCCGCGAAGGAACTCAACGGTGCGGCGTGCCACGCCGTCTGCTATTGGCCGATACTGTGAGTTCGGTAATCGGCTGCTCGACCGGGCGACGCTGGTGCAGACCGTCGGTGGCCGGGGAAGGGACTACTTCGGAGCGCCGTGAGGTGGTGAGCGATCCGATCGTCGAGTTCGTTCTGCATGAACCGCGCGAGCGGGTCGAGCGGTTGGCAGATGCGCTGGAACGGAACCGAATCACATTGTCAGCCACAGCATCCCAGCTCGACTTCGCCTTCGTCCACGGGCCGAAGTCGCGGCAGCGGATGCTGGCGGTGATCTCCTCCTGGCGGGAGGCCGGAGGCGGCGAGGCGTTGTTGGCGCGGGTGCTGCGCGGCCAGCTGGAGATCCGTCGGGGCGTCGAGGAGCTCGGCCCCCGGGTGGAGCTGGTCTGGACCGGCGAGACGCCCGGGGGGGGCCGGCGTCCGCGCGACGCTGCCGGTCGTCGCGGAGATGCTTTCGCGGGCGCGCCGGTCGGTCATGGTGGTCACCTACTCGCTGTGGATCGGCGGCGGCGACGCGGGGGACGTGGTGGACCGTCTGGCCGAGTTGAGCTCCTCAGGGGTCGACGTCACCTTCGTCTTGGACGCGCGGTACGGAGGGGGGCAGAATCTGCCGCAGCTCTGGGCGCGCTGGCCGCAACATCGGCGACGGCCGACGGTGTACTGCTGGCAGGACGAGAATGACGCGGTGGCCAAGCTGCACGCCAAGGTGGTGATAGTCGACCGGCACGACGTGCTGGTCAGCTCGGCCAATCTCACGGGCCATGGGTTGGTGCGAAAAACTGGAGATCGGCATCCGGGCTCACGGAAAGCCCGCCGAGGACGCCGCCGCCCATTTTGACGAACTGATCAGATCGCGCACGTTCCGCCCGGTCCAATGGGGCTCGCGTACCTGACGTGCAAGGCTTCCCGCCCGGGCCAACGTCTGGACCCTCATTGGGGAAGCGCTGGAGCTCGACTCGCCCATGAGATCGACGCCACGGTCTGTTTCCGGTCAGCGTGGGATCGGATATACGGCGATGTTTGGTCGTGTAAAACCTCTACCTTGGATAGCGGCCGACCACGCCGGACCGTTCGGCCGAGCGTCGGGCCCGAGCACACAAATTAGTGCCGGCCGCCGTTCGTCGCAAGGTGGTTGATCACCGATTCGATAATCGCGACCGATCGTCATGTTCCCAGAATCTCAGAACCGTCCATCCGCGGTGCCTGAAGATCTCATCGACCCGTCGATCCCTTTCTCGGTTGCCCTCGATCTTGGCTTTCCACCACTCACGATTGGACTTGGGTGCCGTTCCGTGGTTGGGGCATCCGTGCCAGAAGCACCCGTCGAGGAAGACAACCAACCGACGGCCCGACCACACGATGTCACCGCGGAACGGATAATCGGGTAGAAGTTTACGATCGACGCGGTAGCGGTAGCCGCGGGCGTGAAGCCCGCGCCGTACCTGCAGCTCGATCTTTGTCCCAGTCGTCTTCTGGGCCTGCATCTGTCGTCGAACATGTTCCGTCGGCTGAGTGAGAGGAACGACGAAGTATAGGAGCGCTATGAACCCGCGTCGTGGGTCTGCTTCGCCACGACGGCGAGCCTCGCCTAGGCGTCACAGACCTACCTTAGTCTTGCCGCATGAGTGAAGATGTGGCCGCAGCTCCGGCCCCCGACTTCGCCGTTAAACAGATCCGGGGACCTTTCCTCGAGCTTCCCCCTACATCCGTGCCACGCCGCCTCGGAGAAAGATCTGGCCGCCCTGTGTTCTGATCTGCGAGCTCATGGGGTACCGCTGGCCGCCGACCTGTTCAGCGGAGCAGGTGGTATGAGTCTGGGACTCGAGGAGGCCGGCTTCCGGGTAGTGCTGGGGGTCGACCACTACGGCTTCGCCGTCGAGACCCACCGGCACCACTTCGCCGGTATGTCGGTGGAGGAGGACTTGGCGGATCCGGCGACGATTGCGCGATATCGCGAAGCTGTTGAAACGCAACAAGATCGAGCTCCTAGCCGGCGGTCCGCCGTGCCAGCCGTTCTCACGGGCCGGCCGGTCGATGATCCGGCACCGGGTTCTCACCGGGGCGGCTGATCCCGCATGACGAACGCCGGGACCTTTGGCGGTCCTTCCTGGAGGTCGTCGCAGCTGGCCCGTCCGCGGGCGTGATCATGGAGAACGTTCCGGACATGGCGCTGGACCGCGAGATGTTCATCCTTCGGACCATGACCGAGGAGCTCGAGCAGATCGGCTACTCGGTGTCGGCGCGCGGTGTCGACACGTGGCGCTACGGGGTTCCGCAGTTGCGGCAGCGGCTGCTCCTGGTCGCCCTGCAAGACGGGGTCGGCTTCGACGTGGCCGGACGAGTCGGAGCAAGCGGGTGACGCTGTGGAACGCGATCGGCGACCTGCCCGCAGGTCGAGGGGGCTGGCGTCCGGAGGGCGGCGCGCTCGGGTGGGCCGACTACGACGGGCCCCGCACCGAATACCAGCGGTCGATGCGACGACGCGTGTCGGCAGGCGGACGCGCACAAGCTGTTCGACCACATCACCCGGCCGGTCCGCGAGGACGACCGCGCCGCCTTCGAATCGATGACCCACAAAACGAGTACACCGACCTGCCCGGAGTATCAAGCGGTACCGCAACGACATCTTCGACGACAAGTACAAGAAGCTCGACGAGAACGACCTTTCGCGGACGATCACCGCGCACATCGCCAAGGACGGCTACTGGTACATCCATCCCAGACAGCCCCGCACTCTGACGGTGCGGGAGGCCGCCCGCATCCAGACCTTCCCCGACGACTTCCGGTTCGCCGGCCCGCCATCGGCGGCGTTCAAGCAGATCGGGAACGCGGTACCACCGCTGATCGGACAGGCTCATCGGTAGCGCGGTCCGATCATCGCTGGCTTCTCGGGTATGAAGGCCGGGCTCTCGACGCGGGAGACCTCCGTGAAGTTGGCTCGCTGGTTCCGCAAACAGTCCTCTGATCCCATCGATGCCCTGGTTAAAGACCGACAACCGGTGGAAGTTCATCCTTGGTGAGCTGCTGCTCGACCGTGCCACGCCGACCGTGATCAACGCGGTTTGGAAGGTCATCGACACCTCAACATGACCTTCGCTCCCGGCGAGCTTCCCCGACGGTGAGGCGGTTGATCTGCTCGACGAACTCATGTCGGGAGTCGGTCGCGGCCAACGGATCTCGACGGTGCGTCAGCTCGTTCGACCAGATGACCGCCGCTCCGACGGCGCTATGGCAGCCGACGATCGACCGCGCGGTCCTGCCGGCCATACCGACTGCGCTGGCGACTTGTGGAGCTCGCGCTACCCGAGCACACCGCGACGACGGGAGAAAGTGAGGAGCCCGTCCTGATCACCAAGGGGGTCCTGCGGGTCGCGAGCCGCTTCCAAGGCAACGACGCCGACAAGAGGAACGTGCAGACCGACGGGCGGATCGCGGTGGCCGGCATGATCGGACTCGGCGACGATTCGCGACCGGCGCACCTGGGACTTATCGCGCTGGCGAGCCGAAATCTGTCTGGTGGACAGGCCGCGGTGCGGTGACTGCCCGTTGAGTCAGCTGGTGCGCTGACTGCGGGACGGCCTAGAAACCGAGTCCGCGCGCCAGCTCGGGGTGTTGGTCGCGCATGACCTCCATGACCTTGCTGGAACGCGTCGTACTGACCAGACTGGATCGCCGCGGACTTCAGTGCCAGGCCGACCTCCGACAATGAGCCGCTGCCGGCGCCTTGTCATCGTGTTCGACCGCGTCGGTCGTCGGTGTCGTCGACGGTGTCGGCGTTGTGGCGGCGGTAGACCCGGTCGGCGAGGATGCACAGTTCGCTGACCGGCCGGTCCAGCATCTGCTTGAGCTGGGCGGGCACGGACACCCGCATCTTCGCGACGTTGATGTTGAAGACCTCGTCGAGGCTGCTGGTGAAGTCGAGGCTCGCGCGGGCGAGCTTGGTGTGTTCGTCGATGCCGCGGGTGCCCGCCCAGCTGCCCCACTGCACCAGTCGGTTCTCGCGATAGACATAAAGACCCTGCTGTCGGTTCCAATTGAGTGGTCCGGCGGCATTCTCGAACGCGTCGAGGGAGCTGAATGTCTTCTTGCCGGGCAGGATGTAACGGCGCAGCTCACCGTCCCGACTCCGGCGGCGCTTTCCAGCTCGAACTGTTGGGTCGACAGCTGCTGTGTCCCGGGTTCGTGGCGAACGAACGGGTCCCAGGCGCGCACCTTGTCGCCGTTGACACGGATGGTAATCCGGGGGGCTTTGTTCTCTCCGGTCAAGAATCGGTGGAAGACCATCGCCAGGTGCCGTTTCGTCTTCTCCCACGAGGACCTCGAACCGCCGCTTGGCCCATCCACCCTGGGCGCCGGAGGCGGGGAGTACTCGATCCAGGTTCTGCCACACCACGACGGTGCCGGTGCCGGTGCCGAGCATTTCCTCGCTCCTGGCGACGGCGTGGTCGCGGGGGTTCTCGGCAAGGACCCAGTCATCGAACTCGGCGATGAGGTCAAGGTCCAGCGACCGCCACAGCGGACGTTTACGGTCGGCCGGCCTCGAGACGACGGTCACGCAGCGGGCCTGGGAAGCGACGCCGTCTTCAGTCCCAACCCGTAGCGACCCAGATCGCCCGATCCCGTAGGCGCGGCGGCTTCCGAATCGGAGCGCCTCAGTCATCCCGCGGGCGTTGAGTCCCCATCCGTTGTCGGCTATGTAGACCGTCGAGCGAGGACCGGCGAACTCGATCTCCACCGCCACGTCGGTCGCGCCGGCCGAGATGCTGTTATCGATCAGATCGGCGATCGCGCTGACGAAGTCGTACCCGATGTCGCGCAACGACGATGTGAGCCTGGCCGCCGACGGCGAGGCACTGGTAAGTTTCATTGCAGAAACGCTTCCAGTCTGAGCCTGTGTTGGGCCTAAGTTAAGCAGTCCGGTCCGACATTGTCGGGCCGACTCGCGGTCGCGGGTGTCCCGTTTCGACAGCCAGCTCAGGTAGTCAGTCCGCACTTCACACTAAAGAGATGCCTATCGGTGTATGCGAGCCGCACCTCTGGGAGTGGGTCGTCGCTTTTTCCTTGTTGAGTAGGTAACTCGCAAGGCGGTATTCGATGAGCTCGGCGGCCATCGCGTCAAAGACGTCGCCCAGATACTCGTCGATGACAAACGTCGGCACGATGCGGTCGCCATCAAGCCGGAACAGCTTGGTGGCACGCGCTGCATCCGGCCCTGCACCGGTGAGGTGGGCGATCGGCCACTTCCGCCAGTAGTTGGCCCACCTGTCGCGCGAAGCCCCGGCAAGGTCCGGAAATTCTTTGAGCGGCACTTCGCGGGCGAGGCGTGGGTCCGCCAGCAGCAGTCGGCGTGATACTTCGGCATTGTTGGCGACGTCGTCACCCGTGCGCAGCGCCCCCTCGTGCAGCAAAGCCCTAATGGTGATGAGCTTGTAGCTCTTGGTGATGCTTTCTACCTGGATGGCACGCAGCGTGTCGCCGAAGGCATCGACGACCGCCGCCTCGTGCTCGCCGAGCAGGTCGATGGCACGCAAGAAGTTGAACCAGTTGCCGTATGTTCCGGTAACCGCAGCCGGATCGTGGCCCGCCCGAAACGTCTGCGCCGCTGTCGGCCGCAGGCCCTCTTCCTCCATGTAGGTGCGGCAGTACTCTTCGATCGCCTCGCGGGAACTGGTGCGCGACAGCGCCTTGAGCATCTCGATGACCGTGAGGTCATAGTCGACCGAGCAGCCTTCGGGCAGGCCGAACTCGTTGCTTTCCAACGCGGTGAGCACTTGCAACGTGGTCGGCGGTTCGCGCCGGCCGAGGCTCAGCAGCGTGCGCGGTTTGAGCAAGAAGGAGCGGTGGTTGCCGATGAAGTCGATGACGCCAAGCGCCTCCTTTCCCTCTTGGATGCGCAGCCCTCGGCCTAGCTGCTGCAAGAAGATGACCGGGGACTCTGTGGGCCGCAGCATGAGCACGGTATCGATGTCGGGAACGTCGAGGCCCTCGTTGAAGATGTCGACGGTGAAGATCACTTCCAGTTCGCCACTGCGCAGGGCGTCGATGGATTGGTGACGCGGCGCGCTCGACGGGCCACTGTGCACGGAGGCGCAGCGGACTCCGCGTTGCAGGAAGAAGTCGTTCATGAAGTCGGAGTGGTGTTTTGACGCGCAGAACGCCAAGGTCCGGCCTCCGCGGTGTTCCTGCCATTCGTCGAATGCCGACTGTGCGCGTTCCTGTGTCTCGATCGCCTGCTCTAGTGCTTCGGGGTCGAATCTGCCGTTGCGCCAGGGGATCGGCGCGAAGTCAACCGGGTCCGGCACACCCCAGTAGTGAAAGGGCACCAGTTCGTGGCGGCGGATCCCTTCCACAAGATCGCATTGAAACACCAAATTGTCGGCGCACAGCGACAGCAGATCGGCCCCGTCCATGCGCTCCAGTGTCGCCGTCAGGCCGAGCAAGAATTGCGGCGTGAAGTAATCGATCACCTTGCGGTAGGTCGCGGCCGCGGCGTGGTGGAATTCGTCCACGATGACGTAGTCGAAGGCCTCGGGAGCGAAGCGGTGCAAGCTGCCCGACAGCGTCTGCACGGTCGCGAAGACGAAGTCGGCTGCGGGCTGCTTCTCGCCGCCAAAGTACAGGCCCATCGTGGCCTCCGGGCGGACCAGGCGAAAGACGTCACGGCTCTGCTTGAGGATCTCCTCGCGGTGGGCGATGAACAGCACGCGGTCGGCACGCGCCTGTAGCGCGTCGAAGGCGGCGAGCCAGGTCTTGCCCAGACCTGTTGCCATGGTCACCATCCCGGCACCAAACCCGTCGGCGCGGGTTTGGGCCAGGGCGCGCAGCGCTTCCTCCTGGATGGGGCGCGGTTTCGGAGGTGGCGCCGGAGGCTCGGCGACTTCCACGACTTGCGGGACCCACGCGGGGGCGGGCTGATAGGAGGCGACCAGGTCGTCGGTCAACGGCACGCTGCGGTGATCGAGCCACAAAACCATGAACCGTTGTTTCAGTTCGTCGATGGCTCCGACGAGGAGGTTCCACTCGATGCCGCCGTGAAGGCCGGGTCCGCTGAGATTGCTGCTGCCAACGAACGCCGCCTCGGCGGTGCCGGCCGCGGAATAGAACAGGTAGGCCTTCGGGTGAAAGCTCACCTCAGGGTCGTGGAACAGGCGAACGCTGATCGCTTCGGGATCGTCTTCGATCAGATCGTGTAACCGCACCAGAGCGGCGGGCTCTGTGAGGCCGAGGTAGTCGGTGGTCAAGATGCGGACATGTGCGCCACGGCTCAGGGCGTCTTCGAGCGCTCCGATGAGAAGGCTCAGCCCCGACATCTTGATGAAACTCACAACGATGTCGACGTGGTCGAAGTCGACTCGGCGCAGATGTTCGATGAGTTCGGGGAGGAGTAGACGTACCTGGCCGTCAATGAGCACGGGGGTCGTGACTGCGAGGCCTTGCTGCTCCGACGTGGTCGGCTTCTCTACGGCGTCGGGCGTCGCCAGATAGTTTCCCCGCGCGGGGATGACTGCCCGTATCCCGCCGCGCGGATCGGAGACGTCACCGGTGTATCGCGGCGGCGTTGAATCCGACGTTGAACCCGTCAGGGGAGTGCAGCTCGTTGATCTCGGCCCGGACAAGGTCTACGAGTTCGAAGATGTCGGCGCGCTCGCTCGGCGTCGCTTCCCACCAATCGCTGATTTGTCGGCGCGAAACCACCAGGGCATGACCCGGATTCACCGGGTGGGCGTCCCAGATCGCAAACGCTGAACGATTGGCCGCGAGCCAGTCGGTCTGCGGGACCTCGAAGAAGGGAGATTCGGGTGTCGTCATCGCCTTCTTCCAGCTTTGTCCGCGGATACTGTCGCCCTCTGCTGGACGTGCGGTGAGCGTAGGCCTGCCCACCGACAACTCGCGTTGGACATGAAATCACGCCGAGCTAGCTTCCCGCAGGCGTTCGCCATGAGGTTTTTACATCCGGTATCGGAGAAACTCCTTTGAGCTGTCGGCATGCCTCTTATCCTCTGCCCCGAGGAGGGGCCATGGGTGACGACCCGTTGAAGAGCTGCGTGTTGGAGCTTGGCGACGCCGACGAATCACGGATCGAACCGGCCCGGCCCGCGGCATTAGCTGAGCTCGAGGACCCCGATGTACTGTCCGAAGCGCTGGGTGGTGCCTCAGAGGACCTCGCCGGTAGTGCGGGGGCTACTTCGGCGCCGAAATTAGTGCTACCCTGTAGCACATGGAGAGGATCGGTGTCCGCGAGCTTCGGCAGAACGCCAGCCGGTATCTAGCCAAGGTCACGTCCAGCGGAGACCCCATCGAAATCACCGAGCACGGACGTCCGATCGCCCGGCTCGTCCCCATCACCGACGACCCGTGGGCGGACATGATCGCGGCCGGGGACATCACCCCGGCCGCGCGCGGCGGAAACGTCCGGGACGTCGAACCGATGGCAAGCGACTTTGACGCCTCGCAAGCGCTCGCCGAGCTGCGTGCCGGGGAACGATGAGGACGTACCTCGACACCTCGGCGTTGGTCAAACTTGTTATTTCCGAACGTGAATCGGCGGCTCTGCAGGCGTACCTGCGTCGGGTCGGCGACGACACGCTGTTCACTGCGGCGCTGACCCGAACGGAGCTCGTCCGCGCCGTCGTCGGCGCCGGCGTCGCGGCGGTAGCTCAGGCGCGTCGCATGCTGGACGAACTCGACACCGTCAACCTGACCCGGGGCCTGCTTGATGCCGCCGCTGATCTCCGCCCCGCCCGCTTGCGCACGCTTGATGCAATCCACCTCGCCGCCGCCCGGCGTGCCGGTGCCGAGCTGCGCGCCGTGGTTACCTATGACAACCGTATGGCTGCCGCAGCCGCCGGCCTCGGTATCCCTGTCGAGGCGCCGACGTAGAGCCCGCGGCGCCGCCGGAATCCTGCGGGCAACCGACTGGTTGGCGGAATGCCTGAGATGTACACCGCCGGCGCCGCTCGCTAGTGAATGTCTCCGAAAAGCTCTTCGACACGGGCGATTTGCATTCTGCTGGTCCGCGATGGCGCTGTGGCAGGCATGATGCCTACGCCGGCGGGGCGAGACAGCCTGGCGGCGGTCGACGACTCAATGCGCCCGGCGCGTCCCCCGATTGCTGCCGGGCAGCAGTCCAAGTGTCGAGTATCTAGGCATACCGCCGTGCCTCGGATGAACCCATATGCCCTGCCGACCGCGTCCGGTAACGTGCGCTCATGACCGAACAAAATCGTCGCTTCCTCCTCCGCCAGCGCCCTACGGAACGCATCGACGCGGACACCTTCGAGCTCAGCGAGGAGCCGGTGCCGAACATCGGCGACGGCGAGGCGCTCGTGCGCGTCGACTGGATCTCGCTGGACCCGACGAACCGCGGGTGGATCAACGACATCCCGACCTACCTGCCGCCGGTCGGCATCGGCGAGGTCATGCGCGGGCTGGGCCTCGGCGAGGTCGTCGCCTCCAACAGCCCGGACTATCGGGTCGGCCAGATCGTGCAGGGCCTCGTCGGCTGGCAGCAGTACGCGGTCGCCTCGCCGGCGGCGCCGTTGATGCCGGTCGAGGTCGCCGAGGGCGTCTCGCCGAGCGCCTACCTCGGCGCGCTCGGCATGACCGGACTCACCGCGTGGGTCGGGATCCGCGACATCGGCAAGCCGAAGCCGGGGGAGACGGTCGTGGTCTCGGCCGCCGCCGGCGCGGTCGGCTCGGTCGCCGGCCAGCTCGCCAAGGCCGCCGGCGCGCGCGTCGTCGGCATCGCCGGCGGCCCCGAGAAGTGCGCGCTGGTGACCGAGCGGCTCGGCTTCGACGCGGCCGTCGACCACCGCGCCGATGACTGGCGCGCCCAGCTCGCCGCGGCCACGCCCAACGGCATCGACGTCGACTTCGAAAACGTCGGCGGCGACATCATGGACGCCATCTTCGCGCGCCTCAACATCCGCGCGCGGGTGGCGCTGTGCGGCCTGATCTCCGGCTACAACTCGGCCGACCCGCCGCCCGGGCCGCGCGCGTTCGGCAACCTGCTCATCCAGCGCGCGACGCTGCAGGGCTTCATCGTCCTCGACCACTTCGGGCGCGCGCCGGAGGCGATCACCGAGATCTCCGGCCTGATCGCCGAGGGCAAACTCACCCCGCTCGAGACCGTCATCGAGGGCTTCGAGCAGTTGCCGACGGCCATCAACATGCTCTTCGACGGCAAGAACGTCGGCAAGCTCGTCGTCAAGGTATCCGAGTAGATCGACTGGTTGTCGCTGAAAAGTCGCTCAGAGGCGGGCATTTCGCATAGTGGTCCGGCGACGGTGACCGCTGTGACAGGCGTGACGCCCTCGCCGTCGGGCCGGCGGGCCCAAGATCCAGCTGGCCTTAAACCGGCCCGCCTGCGGTCGCCGCAGCCGCGCCTCCTGATGCTGCGAGACTAAATTTGGGCGCGCGCACCCACCACCATCGATCTCCATGACGACCCGCATAATCCGGAGTCGGCGATCGCGCGTGACACCCCATCACCCAGCACCCCCACCCAATTCGCGTGCCACCGCATCGAAGGCCCGCAACGTGTCCAACTGCAGCTGCGGGTCCCCGGAATTCGGCTGGGTGGACAGCTTGGCGGCCACCACCTCCGCGGCGCGGTTGACGTAGATCATCTGACCGCACATGCCCAGGCATAACGCGATGTTGTTGCCCAGGTAGGGAATCCACACCTGGTTGCGGTACATCCCGCCGGGCATGTCGGTGCCCTGGGGGCAGGCGGCGAACGCCGCACGCGAATCGGGGCCCCCGGCAAGGGTGTCGGCGATCCAGGCCGCCGGCACCACCTGCTCGCCGGTCAACGAGACACCGTCGCGCACGAACAGCGCCCCGAACCGGATCATGTCGGTCAGGCAGGCGTTGATGCCGCCGTCGAAGATCCCGGTGCCGGCCGCGTCGACGCCGATGGTGGCATCGCCGAAAGCGCCGATGCGGCTCCACAGCAGCTCCGACATCAGCTCGGGCATCCGCCGGCCGGCGGCGGCCTCGCAGATCCAGCCCAGCACATCGGTTTCGCACGAACGGTATTCGAACGCGCCACCGTGCGCCGACTTGCGCCGCAGCGTCAGCAGGTAGTCCCGCAGCGTCGATGGGAGTTCGGCCCTGGTTCGACGCTGCCACCCGATCACCTGCTCGCGCACGTGGATCTCCGCGTCCGGGTCGCCGTAATCCTCGGAAAACTCGATCCCCGACCGCATGTCCAGCAGGTGGCGCACCGTCGCACCGGCGTAGCCGCAATCCGCCAGGGCGCCAACGTAATCGGTGACCGACAGCGTCGACGTCGAGCGCACCGGCCCCGCACAGCGCGCCGGCCACCGCCGCCACCAGCGACTTGCTGATCGAGAACAGCAGGTGCCGGGTATCGGGCCCCATGCCGTCGAGGTACTCCTCGGCCACCAGCGCACCGCGGTGCGCGACGGCCCACCCGTCGGTGTGAGTGCCGGCCATCACCGCGCCGACGGTGCTGGCCACCCCGTCGATGCGGGTCACCGCGATCCCGCCGACCGGAGCGCGGGCCGCGGGCAACGAAGCCACCGGCCCGGTCCCGCGCGCAATGACCGCGGTCGGCATGAAGTCTTCGATGTGCTGGAATGCCCAGTGCGAGTGCGGCGGTGACAGCCAGTTGTCCAGGGACAGATCGGCCGGAACGCCGCTCACGCCCGCGCGACGAGCCGCGAGACGATCGGCGCGGCCGGCACCAACGGTGTCGAGACGAATTTCGCCCGCATGCCCTTGACCCAGCGTTGGCAGCGCTCGGTGAGCTGATAGTCGTCGGTTTGCAGATGTCCGCGGGTGACGAGCACGCCGAGTTGGGCGCCCTCGGAGCGCAGGTCGCCGGGCGCCGCGACGCGCATGTAGAACGCCTCGGAACCGTCGAGCAGCGTGGCCCAGTCGTTGGCGGAGCGCGCGAAGGAGACACGGCCGTCGTCGTCGATGCGCCACACACCGGTGCGCGGTGTCGCGGTGAACAGCTCGATGTCCGGCGACGTCTCGTTGATGATCACCTGTCCCCAGACCTCTTCCTCGCCGTAGCCCCGCTCCCAGCGGGTGTTGATCGCCTCGATGTCGAGCTCGTACTCCACGTCCAGGTACTCGAGCAGATGGAAGAGGAACAGCGGCATGTCGGCGTAGGCCTCGGTGGTCAGGTTCGTCATCGGGCTGGCGCCGGACAGGCGGGGGTTCACCTCGCCGAGGTAGAGCACGTCGGAGTCCAGGTCGTGCAACAGGTCGACCTCGAAGTAACCGCGGTACCCCTCCCGCCGCATGATGTCGCCCAGCTTGCGAACCATCTCGCGCGCGGCGTGTGTCTGCGCGGGCGGCAGCACCTCGCGCCAGATGTCGTTGCCGCACCAGGCCCCCTGGTAGGGAGTGAGCTCCCGGTAACCGACGAGACTGGTCATCGCGGGGCCGATCACGGTGCCGTGGCGGGTCACGGCGCCCTCGATGCACACCTCGACGTTGCGGATCCGCTTCATGACTTTGAGTTCCTGGGTGGCCATGTCGGCGGCGTGCTCGTCCCAGTCCTGCCGGCCGCGCACAAAGAACGTCCCGCTGCCGGCGTTGCCGTAGGGGATCGAGACGACGAGGTCGTCGCCCAGCCCGGCGTCTTGTGCGAGTGACAGCAGCTCCTCGTAGGAGCCGGCCCGTCCGATGACGTGCGGCACGCTTGGCACGCCCGCCTCGTCCGCGAGACGCGTCATGACGGTCTTGGAGCCCAGGCGATTGCGCAGCTCCGCGGACGGGTGCATCACCTCGAGACCCGCCTGCCGGGCGAGGCCCTGGGTCTCCTCGTCCAGCATCACGAAGCAGGCCTTGCCCCCGGGTCCCCGGCCCGCGATGAACTCGAGCGTTTCGGGATCGGCCAGCAGGTGGTTGCACACGTCGCCCATGGAATCGAAATCACGCCGGTCGCGCCGGCGGGGCACGAACACCCGCGAATGCGTGCCCTCGAACGAGTCAAAGTAGGTCAGGTAGAAGAAGTTCCGCACCCAGCGGTCGATGCCGAGCAGGTTGAACGGCGTCGGCGAGATGAAGTACAGCGGCGTGGTGTTGTTGTGAAAGAACGCGCGGACGTCCGAGAGGCAGGTCAGCTTCCGGCGCGGCTCGGGGGCGCTCACGCCGGTCCGGGCGACGTCGGGGAAGCTGCGGGTGGCGCGACGGCGGGTTCCTCACATGGCTGCATCCGACAAGTGTGCCCATGGGCGCGGGGAGTAGCAAGAGCCCCGGCGCCGGCCCCGGCGGTGTCGCCGAGCGTGTAGTCACGGCGAAAATCCGCGCGGATTTTCGCCCTGTGTGCACGCTCGGCGCGGCGGAAGCCCCGAGCGGCGACCACTCGCCCACGCCAGGAGCATCGACAACCCCCTGTTGCCGGCGTGCTCGCCGCCGGATGCCAGGAGTAGCGTGCGACACACCTGCCTACAAGGAGAAAGCCATGAGTCACGACGACGTGCTCGACGCCGCCATCGCCGCGGGTTCGCCCATCGAACAAGCGGTTGGGGTGTTCATGCTGCACCCGGAAAATCTCGCCGAAAGCATCGCCGCCGGTTACCAGAACCCGATCGCCGGATACGTTGCCGGGCGCGGCGGAGTGCTGGGCGAGGCCACCGCGGTCACGGTCAGTTCGGTGTTCGTCGCGTTCGAGCCCACCTTCGTGCGGGGCCTGTGGGAGGAAGGAGTCGCGGTACGCGGCGCCACCGCCGCGGCCGAGGTCTACTGGGACCAGGTCGCCCGCTTCGCCCGCAAGCACCTGGCCGGCGCCGAGGGGCTGGACCGCATCGCCGCGCTGGGGGAAAAGATCATCGCGGCGACACCGGACGCGGGCCTGCCGTTGTATGCCGGCTGGCGCACCATGCCGCTGGCCGACGACCCGCCCGCGCGGGCGCTGCAGGTCATGCACGTCCTGCGCGAGCTGCGCGGCGGCGTGCACTTCAACGCCCTCACGATCTCCGGCATCACCCCCGTGGAAGCGCACATGCTCAACAAGGGGCATCAGTACGCCGCGATGTTCGGCTGGCCCGAGCCGTTAGCCGACGGCGCGGACAAAAAGGACCGCTACGCCGAGGTCAAGCGGGCGACCAACCGCCGCATGGCCGAGATTTTCGCCGACGCCCTCGACCTCGACGAGGCGAATGAACTCGCCCGACTCAGCGCCAACGCCCTGGGGGCGCTGAAAGCCTCCGCGACCTGAACCGGCGACGGGACGATGGGTGAGACCCCGCTCGACGTGAGCGGCCTGCACGCCGTCGGTCGCGGCGTGGACCGTCCCGAGCACGTCGTGGTGGCCGGCGACGGTCGGGTGTTCGCCTCCGACAAGGGCTCGGCCGTCGCCGAACTCATCGACGAGCACACCGTTAGGCACCTCGGGCAGGCCGGCGGCGAGCCCAACGGGATCGCGCTGGACGGCAACGGCCACTTTCTGATCGCCAACTGGGGCTCGGGCGCGCTGCAGGACCTGGACCCGGAGACCGGCTCGATCACGACGGCGCTGGCCGACCGGCTCGACGGTCGCCCGCTGCGCTGGCTGAACTTCGTCCTGGTGGATTCCGCTGGGGCGCTGTGGTGTTCGGTGAGCACCATGGCAGACGACCTGCTCGCCACCATCGCGCACGGCACCGCCGACGGGTTCCTCTTCCGGGTCGCACCGGATCGCCGGTCGGCGCGCGTGGTCGCCGAGGCGGTGAACTTTCCGAACTGCATGACGCTGGACCGCGAGGAGGACTACCTCTATGTGGTGCGCACGGTGACGGCCGACGTGGTGCGGTTCCCCATCGACGGCGAAACACTGGGCGGCCAAGAGCGATTCGGTCCGCCGCTGGGGGAGCGGCGCCCCGACGAGTTCGGGCCCGACGCCGGCCGTTTCCTGGCCGATCCGCAGGTGGGCCGCCGGTGGGGCATGGCCGACGGGTGCGCGTTCGATGCCGAGGGAAACCTCTGGGTCACACTCGTTTTGGCGAACAGGATCGTGGCGATCCGCCCGGACGGCAGCGCGACGGTGGTGCTCGACGACCCCGAGGGCGCGTCATTACAAGGCCCGACGAGCATCGCCTGGGGCGGGCCGGACATGCGCGACGTCTACATCGGCTCGATCCTGACTCCGTACGTGCTCAGGGGCAGGAGCTCGGTGCCGGGCCTGCCGATGGTGCACCAGCGCTAGACCCGCCCGCCCGGTTCGGAAGGCCCGGGCCTCATGAACTCCGGCAGCGCCTCGTCCGGGTCGGCCGGGATCATCGATTCGGGCAGGCCCCACAGCTGCCGGATCGTGGCCCCGCCGTCCACGACGAGCGTCTGCCCGGTGATGCGGGCGGCCAGCTCGGAGGACAGGAACAATGCGGCGTTGGCGACGTCGTGCGCGCGCGGCGCCGCCAGCGGGTTGATCCCGTTGACGGCGTACTCGTTCGGCGGCTGGTCCTCGTTGCCGGAGCCCACGTTGCCCGGCGCGACCGCGTTGGCGCGGATGCCGTAGCGGCCCAGCTCGTCGGCGAAGGTCTTGACCAGCGAGATGACGCCGGCCTTGGCCGCGCCGTAGGCGGCGTGGTAGGTCGCCGCCGCGATGCCGTCGACCGAGGCGACCGCGACCAACGAGCCGCCGCCGCGTTGGGCGATCATGTATCTGCCGACGGCCTGGAACAGGTAGAAGACCTGGGTCAGGTTGTAGTGGATCGCCGCGTCCCACAGTTCGGTGGTGAAGTCCTCGACCTTCGACCAGGTCGCGCCGCCAATGATGTCGACGCACACGTCGACGCCGCCCAGCGCCGCGACGGCGTCGTCGACCGCGCGACCGACCTGCTCGGAGTCGGTCATGTCGGCGACGATCGGGATGGCGGTGCCTCCCCGGGCGGCGATCTCGCCGGCGACATGCTCGGCGCGCTGCTCGTCGATGTCGATGCAGGCCACCGAGGCGCCGGCCTCGGCGAGGGCCAGCGACGTGTACCAGCCGTGGCCCGCGCGCTCCGGGATGTAGCCCGCACCCGACACCACGGCACGTTTACCGGAGAGTCCCAGATCGATCACGGCCGACCTCCCTTGCGCGCCAACGTACTGGTGGAGTATCGAGACCGACTCGGCCGGTGTCAACGACGACCGACCGCGGCGTCAGCGGCCCGGGGCGGCGGCTCCGGACTCGCCGGGCCTCCGCGCACAGGTTCTAGCCGACCGCCACGTCAATCCGGCCGGGATCGCCGAGTCCAGCGTCGTCCACGCCGGACTGCTCCTCGGCATGTCTGCCCCGCAGCGGCTCCGCCAGTTGGGCGCCCAGGCCGACGAGCCCTCGACCCACGACCGCCAGGACACGGTTGGTGGTGGTCGCGACGGCCTCGAGGGTGGCGACGGTGGCATCGAGCAGGCTGGGAATGTGGAAGTCCTGCCAGGTCTCCACCTGGTGGTGGCGGGCCGTGGCGAAACCGTCGAACTCCTCGCGCAGCGCGCGGCGCTGTCTGACCAGTTCGCGCACGGCCCAGAACCGGAAGCCGTCGATGGCGTCGGACTTCGCGAACCGGTCGAGTATCTCCATGGCGTCCCGGTAGATGCGGATGTCTTCGCGCAGATGATGGTCGACGAGTTCGCGCGCTTCGTCGATCGCCCGCAGCAAATGCTCCGGCTGTGTCGACTCGATGCGCGCCAGGCTGAGCCGCTGCCATTTGTGCAGCGATTCCTCGGCGATCACCAGCAGGCTCAGCGCGTCGCCAAGCCGGTTGTCGCCGACCGCGTTTCGCAGCTTCTCGGCGCGCTGCTGCACGGGCATGTGGTCGTCGAACGACGCCAGGATGCGCACGACATGGTTGCGGAGCTGCTCGACGGTGACGTTGAGCGCCGGCCCCAGGGCGGCCACCGAATCCCAGTACGCGTCGGGCAGCGACCCGTACTTGTCCAACGACTCGACCATGCGCGCGATCGCCAGGTGGTTGCCCAGCACGTCGCCGGCGCGGTGGGCCCGGGCGACCTCGAGCACCAACTCGACCTTGTCCTCCACCCGGCGGACGGCGTCTTCCACCTCGGCGACGGCGGACTTCAACGCCATCTGCACCGCGATCAGCTGTGCCGACACCATCGCCTCGGGGCCCACCCCCGCCGGTCGCCACTGCAGCGGCGCCGGGAACTGGCCGTCGGCAAGCGCGGTCAGCCGGAACACGCCGTCGCCGCCGGGAATCAGCTCGCCATTGCGCAACGCGTCCAGAGCGTCGCGGTGCAGCTGCACATACTTGCCCGTGTCGGCCAGTAGCGAGGCCAGACCGGTGAGCCCGCTCCCCGCGTTGGCCAGCGCGGCGCCGTCGATCCCGGCGACCCGCACGGCCTGCCCGGCGGTCGCCCGCAGCCGCGCCAGGTAGGACTCGACGGCGGCGGGTTCACCGCCCAGCAGCAGCGATTCGTCCTGGAACGACACCACGAGCTCGTCGGTGTCGGCATTGGTCGACGCCGCCATGTCGGACACCTCGGATGTGCTCACGGCGCCCCTAGTGATCCGCCGGCCCGCAAGCAAGCAGGCCAAGAGTTAACAGGAATTTGTCAACCAGCTAGTGCGGACGTTACACCCGTGCCCTAAGCGGACCGGCGAGTTCGCCCCCTGTTGGGCAGGAATTCACCCAGGCCCAGCGGTGGCCGCGGCCCTACCGGCAACGGGGTGGACGATCCCTTTGCCGAGCTGCTCGCCGGGGGAGCGTGAACGAAAGCGGGTCACGGCGGGTTCATGCCATACAGCGTCGTGGTCACGTACCTGTCCAGCACGGGCGCGCGAAGAGCGCGGGATTCGGGCAGGGTCAACAGCAGGGCGTAGAGGCCGACGAGAAAGAACACGCCGCTGTGAAACGGATCGGCGCGCTCGGGAATATCGCCGCGACGACGGGCCTCCCCTAACCCGATCTCGCCATTACCTGTATTGACCTCACCCCGCGGCGACGAGCATGTCCTTCCACGTCTTCGGCTTCGATGCCCCCACGAGATCGGCCTGCCGAAACATCTGACCGTCGGGTGAGATGTAGCGACCGGTCGACGGGTCATAGCGAGCGGTGGCGATCGACGGCCCAGCGCCAGAACCGTTGGGCACAAATGAGCTTGGCGCCGCTTGCGGGCCGCCGTTGTCCCCGGGCGGCGGTCCCGGCGGCGCAGGCCCACCAGCGGGCGGGGGCGTTCCGTCGACGGGTCCGAAAATCCTGTCCCCGGCGGTGACCCGGTCGTCGGGTGGCACACCCTGGGCAACCAGGTTGGGATCGAGGGGATACGGGCCCAGCGCGTGCTGCCGCATGGCCAGTGGCTCGTAGGGCTTGTCGCTGTTGCAGATTTCGACCGTCGGGGCCCGCTTTCCGGGATGTCCCATGCAGGGATTGTTGCGGACCCCGCGCACGGCGATCGGGGAGTCCTGCGGAAGTTTGCAGTAGAGGTTGTCCGGGGTGTCGATCACGTTGGTTTCGGCCGGCGAACGCCACTCGGACGGGGGCAGGAATCCCACCGTGCAGGCCGGCGGGTCGGCGATGGTCAGCGTGAATCCACCCACGGCCAAACCGGTCGGGTTGTTGGTGACGCCGTAGGAGCTGTACGCCGCGACGACCGGTGGCAGCAACACCAGTAGTTGCTCCAGGGAAGGGTGATAGGTCACGCCGATCTGGCCGATGGTGGTCAGGTTCGCCAGCAGCACCGGCAGTGTCGGCTTCACCTGGTTGAGCAGGCGTGAGACCTCCTGCGGCGAAACCGGGTCCGGTGCGCAGCAGCGTACGGAACTGCGGGTCGTCGGTGACCAGCTGGTCGGTGACACCGGCGAGGTTGTGCGCCCAGCGCCGGGTCGCGTCGGCGGTTTGGGCCTGTGCATCCAGGAACGGGACGGCGTCGTCCACCAGGGCGCGGGTGTGATCGTCGACCCCGCGGGCGTCGTGCGACAGCGTGGCCGACGAGTCGAGCAGCGACTCGAGGTCGTAGCCGGCGCCGTTGAACGCCGCGAACGACTCGTCGAGCAGCTGGGACAGTTTGTCTTTCGGGATGCTGTTCACCAGCGCGCTGAGCTTGTCGAGCATCGGCCCCACCGGTTGCGGGATCGTCGTGTCACCCGCCGCGATCACCGACCCGGTGTGCAGATAGGGCGGTGACTCCGAGCGCGGCACCAGATCCACGTATTGCTCGCCCACCGCCGACATGCTGCGCACCGCGGCGTGCACGTCGGCCGGGATCTTGGGCGAGGTGTCGATCGACAGCATGGCCTCCGCGCCGGTGGCCGTCGGGCCGACGGCGGTCACCTTGCCGATCTGCACACCCCGGTAGGTGACGTTGCTGAACCGGTAGAGCCCGCCGGTGTCGGGCAACTCCAACTTCACGGTGAGCCGGCCGATTCCGAGCAGCGTGGGCACCTGCATGTACTGGAAGAACATCGCCGCCACGCCGACCACCGCCGCGACCGCGAAGATCGTCAGCTGGATGCGGACGAAACGGGTGAGCATCAGCCGCCTTCCTGGTCAACGGGCGCAAGGGAACTCAGGTCCGGAGCTGGGACCGGAGCCGGGGACGATGCGGGCGCCGCGGGCGGAGGTGTGATGCCCACGTCCATCGGGTCCTTGGTGTAGTTCTGGAACCACGGATCCCCCGGCGCGGGCACCAGAGGCGCATCGGGATCCCCCCAGCGGGTGCCGGCCAGCAGTGTTCTCTTCAGCCGGGGAACGGTCAGGTCCATGACGGCGAAGACATTGAAGTAGTCGCCCCGCACGGCCCGGTCGATGAAGTTCTGGGTGAACGGGAATGTCGGCACGTAGCCCAGGAGGATGGGCAGATCCGGTCCCACGTCGGCGAGCGCGCGGATCGTCGGCTCGAGGTTCTTCAGGTTTTTCACCAGGTCGGCCTGCGTGTCGTTGACGAGCCGGGTCGCGGTGTTGCTGAAGACGCGCAGCTTGTCCAGGGCCGCCGTGATGCGCGGCCGTTCGGAGATCAACACGTCCAGCGCCGGCGGTATCTTGCGCAGCGCCTCAGATATCACCTCGCGATGGGACGCGAACGTGCCGGCGAGCCGGTTCAACGCCTCGATCGACGCAACGATCCGCGCGCGCTGCCGATCCAGGACGCCGACGAAATCGTCGAGCCGCGTCAGCAATTCGCGCACGTCGTTCTCGTGGCCCGACAACGCGGTGCTGAAGTTGTGAATGACGTCACCGATCTGGCCCAGCCCACCGGAATTCAGTACCACCGACAGCGCTGACAGGGTCTGCTCGGTGGACGGGTAAGACGACGAGCGGTCCAACGGGATGGTGGCGCCCGCCTCGAGGTGTCCGCGTGGCCGCTGGCCGAGCGGGGGGTTGAGTTCCACATGCATCGACCCCAGCAGGCTGGTCTGGCCCACGGCGGCCACCGCGTTCGCGGGCACCGTCACCTCGGGTTTGACCGACACCTCGACGTCGGCATGGCCGCCCTTGACCCGCATCCTGCCGACGCTACCCACCACGACGTCGGCCATCATCACCGGCGAATTCGACTCGAGTGTACCGACATTGGCGATCTCGACGTGATAGACGCGGGCGTGTGGCCCACGTCCCACCGCCCCTGGCAGCGGCAGGGAGTTGACGCCCTGGAACGCGCAGCCGCCGACGGTCGTGGCGCACGTCACCAGGCACAGCACTCGCCCGAGCCCGGTCATCGCTGCCCTCCGGCCGGCAACAGCAGGTCTTCCACGCTCTTGGGCGCCGAGTCGTTCAACCCGGTGTACGCCGACACCTCAGGTGGGCCCTCGGGCGGCGTCGGGCTGGGCCCCTCGCCGTCGGGAGCCAGCTGGGGCTCGGCGTAGATGATCTTTCCGGGCGTCGCGATCTGTTGCAGGATCGGATTGTTCGGGAACGGCAGATAGTTGAAGTTCGCGGTGCGCAGCCCCGGACCGAGGTATTCGCTGCACAGCTTGCCGGTTTCGACGGCGGTGACGTTCTCGACCGCCCCGATCGCCCCGCACAGGAACTGCACGGGGTTCGAGAAGTTGTTGATGATGAAGCTGCCCATGGCCCCCGGGGTGTTGGGGTTGTAGATGTTGTAGCCGTTGGCGAACGCGGTGGGCGCGGCGTGCAGGATGTTCTCCACATCCATCCGACGGTCGACCAGGGTCTGGGTAACGTTGGCCAGCCGCTGCAGCTGCTCGGCGGTCTTGTCGCGAGTGCCGGCGACGAATCGTTGCACCTCGCCGACCGCGACCGACAGATTGCTCAGCGCCGCATCCAGATCGGTGCGGCTGTCGTCGAGCACGCTGCTCAGCGTCGCCAGCCGGCCCTGGAACTGCACGATCTGCTGGTTGCTGTCGCGCAGCGCGGTGACGAAGCGCTGCAGATCCTTGATGACGTCGACGATGTTGCCGCTGCCCCTGGCCAACACCCGGCCGATCCCGGACAGTTGCGCGAGCGTCTGGCGCAGCTTGGCGCCGTTGCCGTCCAGCGCACCCGCGGCGCTGTCGATGAAGCGGCTGACCGACGTCGACGACACCTCGCCGCTGGGTCCCAGATCGGTTGCCAGGCGGGTCAATTGCTTGGTGACCTCGTCCCACTCGACGGGCACCGCGGTCCGGTCCTCGCCGATCACGGCGCCGTCGCCCATCGTCGGTCCGGTCTTGCGGTAGGCGGGAGTCAGCTGAACGTAGCGTGCGGCCACCAGGTTCTGGGCGACGATGACGGCCTTGGCGCCGGCGGGAATCGGCACGCCGTGGTCGACACGCAGGCTCACTCGCACCCGACCCGGCTGCGGCTTGATGGCCGACACGGTGCCGACCTTGACACCGGAGACGCGGATGTCGTCGCCGGCGTAGATACCGACGGCCGACGGGAAATAGGCGGTGATGGTCAGCGGGCGAAAGAACTTCTCGCGCACCAGAAACGCGCCGGCGGCGACGATCAACACCACCAGCAGCGCCGCCGTCGCGCGCCGGCGCGTCATCGCGATCCTCCCGGAATGCCGTTGTGCGGCCAGGGAAACAGGGCCCGCGGCATGTCCGGGTCGTTGCGCCGGAACCCGAAGTAGTAGTCGAAAAACGGCTGGGTCAGCTCCGGGATTGCCAGATTGGGCACAAAGGCGTTGTAGTAGAAGCCGTTGGCCACCGACTCGCCCGAGGTGAACTCGAATTTCTTCAGCCCGGGCAACGCCTTGCCGATGTTGTCGCGGTTCTTCTCCAGCATCGCGGCAACCGAATTGAGCCTGTCCAGCGTCGGCGCGAGCTCGCTTTCGTTGTCGGCGACCAGCCCGGTGAGCTGCTTGGCGACAACGGCGACGTTGGCCAGCAGCTCGCTGATCGCGTTGCGCCGCTGGACCAGCACGTTGAGCAACTGGTTGCCGTCGAGGATCAGCGCGTTGACCCGTTGACTGTGCTCGGCCAGGATCCCCGTGACGTCGGTGGCGCTCTTGAGCAGCACGTCCAGCGTTTCGCCGCGGTCGTTGATCGCCCGCGACAGCCGGGTCAGCCCGTCGAACGTCGGTCCCAACTCCGGGGCGATGCGGTCGATCGTCGCCGAGAGCGTGTCCAGCGACTGGTTGAGCGTGCCGGTGCTCGTCGCGGCCGCGTTCGTGGTCAGCTCCGAGACCGCCTCGGTCAGCGAATAGGGCGACGACGTCCGCGTCAGCGGAATGACATCGGAGGCGTGCATGATCCCGCTGCCCGCCGGCTCGAGGGTCAGCACCCGCGCGCCCAGCAGCGACCCGGTGCGGATGTGCGCGGTGGTCTGCGACCCGAGCCGCACCGTGCCGTTGACGTCGAAGGTGACCAGGGCGTCGCCGTCGCGCAGTGCGACGTCGGAGACGGTGCCCACCTTGACCCCCGACACCAACACGGTGTTTCCCGCCGCGATACCCCCGGCCTCGGAGAACAACGCCCGGTAGCGGATCGTCGTCGCCCACGACACCAGCCGCTCGGGCGCCAACCCCACGGCCACGACCAGCACGATCAGCACCACACCCATGAAGCCGGATCGAATCAGGTGAGCGCCGCGGTATTTCAGCATCAGGGCTCCCCGCACCTTCCCTCGGTCTGCTTGAACCACGGGTAGACCGCCGTGCGGCCCTGCAGATCGCTGACGCGGAACGTCAGCCCGCAGATGTAGTAGTTGACGAAGCTGCCGTAGGCGCCGGTACGGGCGAGCTTGCGGAAGTTGTTGGGCGCGCGTCGCAGCGCATCGTCGAGCATCCCCTTGCCCTCGACAAGCGAGGGCGCCAGACGGTTCAGCTGCTCGACCGTTCCTGCCAGTGGTGGGCGTGCGGCGCCGAGCAGGTCGGCCATCGATGCGGTGCCGGTGGCGAGCGCCGCGATGGCGTCGCCGATGGGGTTCCGGTCCTGCGCGAGGTCGCTGACCAGGCGCTGCAGGCGTTGGATCGTTTCGGAAAACTGGCCGCCCTGGTCGGCGAGGGCTTGCACGACGGTGTTGAGGTTGTCGATCAGGGTCTCGACGGCCTCGTTCTTGGTGGCCACGTCGTTGGAGAACGACGAAGTCTTGGCCAGCAGCGACTGCAACGTCTGGCCCTGACCCTGGAACACCTGCAGCAGCGCGGCCGCCAGCGCGTTGACGTCGTGCGGATCAAGACCCCGGATAACGGGTTTCAGCCCGCCGAGCAGCAGGTCGAGATCGAGTGAGGGCATGGTGTGGTCGACCGGGATACGTGATCCCTGCGGCAGCGGCCGCATCGATCCCGGGCCGATGATCAGTTCGAGGTAGCGATCGCCGACCAGGTTGAGGTAGCGCACGGCCGCTTTGGTGCCCGTCGTGAGGGCGATGTCGTCATCCGCGTCGAAGCCCACGAGCACGGTGTCGTCCGGCTGCAGCGACACCGTGTTGACCGTGCCCACCCGAATTCCGGCCACCCGCACCGAATCTCCCGTCTTCAGCTGCGAGGCGTCGGTGAAGATCGCGGAGTAGCTGTGGGTAGGGCCGTTGCGGAACTGGCCGAAGATGAAAAACAGCGAGGCCGACAGCGCCAGCATGACGGTCGCGAATATGCCAAACTTGACCAGCGTGCGTCCCGAGCCGTTCATCCCGGTTGCCCGATCTGCGCGGTGTTTCGGGGCGGTCCGTCGATGGGCCCGAACAGGATCTGTTTGAGCAGGTCGGAATTCACCAAGATGCCCTGCGTGTTGTACTGCCACGGGTTGGCGCCGACGTCGGCGACGTCGAAGGGCGGGAAGGTGTTGAACGCGAGCGGCAATTCGTGTTCGCACTGCGGGCCGCCCCGGGCGGCAACCTTGGGCAGGTTCTTCGGGTACCGGTACCGCTCGGCGCCCAGCGCTATGCCGCCCAGCACCTCGAGACCGGGGACCGGGGTGGGAGGCTGTTTGGCCAACGGCACCATTCCGCGCAGCGCGCACGTGAGCGCCGCGTGGTATGCGTTGGTCAGATCGGTGGTGGGCACCAGCAGGTGCATGACGTCGGTGAGCGCCTGGCGGTTGGCCCCGACGACGTCGGTGCCGACATCGGCCAGGCCGATCGCGCTGATCAGGAACGCGTCGAGGTTGCGCTGTTCGTCGACGATGGATTGGCTGATCTGGTTGGTGTTGGCAATGGTCTTGACCAGGTCGGGCGCCGCGTCGGCGTAGGCGAGGGACACGTCGGCCGTGGCCTGCAGGTCGTGGCTCAGGTTCGGCAGGCTCGGCTCGAGCTTGGCGAGGAACGCGTTGAGGTCGCTGAACAGCTGGCCGAGCCGGCCGCCGCGACCGTTGAGCGCGGTGGCCATCGCGCCGAGCGTCTCGTTGAGCTTGGCCGGGTCGATCTTGTCCAGCACCGAGGTGAGTTCGGCGAAGACCGTGTTGATTTCGACGGTCACGCGGCCGGCGTCGAGCACCTGCCCGGCGCGCAGGCGCTGCGGCGACGGGTCCCGTGGCGGGATCAGTTGGACGAACTTCGCGCCGAACGCCGTCGTGGCGACGATGTCGACGAGCACGTTGGCCGGGATGAGCCCCATCCGGGACGGGTCGAGGGCCAGGTGGATGGCCGCCTGCCCGTTCGGCGTGTCCTCGATGGCCGCGACGGTGCCGATCTCCGCGCCGTGCAGCTTGACCTTGGCGCCCGGGTTCATCATCAGCCCGGCGCGATCCGAAACCACGGTCACCGGCACGGTATCGGTGAACCCG
The DNA here is from genome assembly GCA_963711445.1 of uncultured Actinomycetota bacterium. Taxonomy (GTDB): domain Bacteria; phylum Actinomycetota; class Actinomycetes; order Mycobacteriales; family Mycobacteriaceae; genus Mycobacterium. Next base: position 457,125 of record CAVQEF010000004.1, on the reverse strand, counting down.
CCGCGGAACTGGACCAGCGCGACGGCGGTGACGGCGGCCGCGACGACGACCGTCGCCAGGCCGACCAGCGGGCGCACGTAGGAGCGTTGCGGCGGCGGCGCGCCGGCCGGCGCGTTGACCGATGGGGCCAGTGAGCCGCCGGTCACCCAGGCTCCTTCGCCGCCGCGCCCTGCGTGGTGCAGTATGAGATGCCAAGCGCGACAACACCTGTCACCGGGATCGCCCCCAACCAGCCGTGATGTGATACAAATCTCAGTTAGCAGTGAGCAGAACGATACATCCGAATAAATAGAACTACAAGACTGCCTCGTGCAAGAGTAGCGTTCTACATCGATCAGGTCCGATATGTCACCAGAGGAGCCTCGTGACCGGTATGGCCGTCCGGAACGTCTCGCCCGAGTTGGCGCAGCGCTACGTGGACGAGGGATGGTGGACACCCGACACCCTCGGCGACCTGCTGGCCCGCGGCCTGAAAGACAACCCGCACGCCACGTTTCGGGTGCACTCCGCGCAGCGGCCGTACTCGGGCACCTTCTCCGACGTCGAGCACCTGGCCCGCAGGCTGGCCGCCGGCTTGCGCGCCCGCGGCGTCGGCCCCGGCGATGTGGTGGCCTTCCAGTTGCCGAACTGGGTGGAGGCCGCGGCGACCTTCTGGGCCTCGACCTTCCTGGGGGCCGTGGTGGTCCCGATCGTCCACTTCTACGGGGCCAGGGAACTGCGGTACATCCTGGGCACCGTCGAGCCGCGCGCCTTCATCACCGCGGAGCGCTTCGGGCGCATGGCATTCGACCCCGCCGCCTGTGCGGGCGTCCCGGTGGTCGCGCTCGTCGGCGACGGCTTCGACGCGCTGACCGACATCGAGCCGATGGAGGGCACGCTGGCCGCCGACCCCGCCGGTCCCGCGCTGATCGCGTTCACCTCCGGCACCACCAGCAACCCCAAGGGCGTCATCCACAGCCACCAGACGCTCGGCTTCGAGACCCGCCAGCTGCTGGCGAACTACCCGCCGGACCGTGGCCGGCAACTCACCGCGCTGCCCGTCGGGCATTTCATCGGCATGCTCGGCGCGTTTTTGATCCCGGTCATCCAGGGCGCGCCCATCGACCTGGCCGACGTCTGGGACCCCGACCGCGCGATCGACCTGATGGAGGCCGACGGCGTCGCCCTCGGCGGCGGGCCCCCGTATTTCGTCACCAGCTTGCTCGACCACCCCCGGTTCACCGACGAACACCTGCGCTACATCACCCACATCGGCCTCGGCGGCTCCACCGTGCCCGCGGCCGTCACCCAGCGGCTCGCCGACCTCGGGATCCTGGTCACCCGCTCCTACGGCAGCAGCGAACACCCGTCGATCACCGGCTCGCACTACACCGCGCCCGCGGACAAGCGGCTGTTCACCGACGGCAACGCGCGGCCCGGAGTTGAGCTCCGGCTCGCCGAGGACGGCGAGATACTTTCCCGCGGACCGGATCTGTTCCTCGGCTACACCGACCCGGCGCTGACCGCCCGCGCCTTCGACGAGGACGGCTGGTACCGCACCGGCGACATCGGCGTGCTCGATGACGACGGCTATCTCACCCTGACCGACCGCAAGTCCGACATCATCATCCGCGGCGGTGAGAACGTCAGCGCGCTCGAGGTCGAGGAGATCCTGCTCACCCTGCCCGCGGTCGCCGAGGCGGTCGTGGTGGCCGCGCCCGACCCGCGGCTCGGCGAACACGCCGCCGCCGTGCTACGCATCAAACCCGGGCACGCCATGCCGACCCTGGCCGATGTTCGCGAGCACTTCGAGCGCGCCGGCGTCGCGCGCCAGAAATGGCCCGAGGAGCTGCACGAGGTGGCGGACTACCCCCGCACCGCCAGCGGCAAGGTCCAGAAATACCTGGTGCGCAACCGCATTCGGGAACAACACGAGGAATCGAGGTAGCCATGGGGCGCGGTCGACGGTTCGGGTTCGCGAGTGTAACCACACTGCGAAATCGAGGGCGATTTTTCGCAGTGTGGTTACACTCGCGCGCCGGGGTAGGCGGCCGGCGATGACGGCGCGGGTAGCGGGCAAGGTCGCCTTCATCACCGGCGCGGCGCGCGGCCAGGGCCGCAGCCACGCCGTCCGGCTGGCCCAGGAGGGCGCCGACATCATCGCCGTCGACATCTGCCGCGACGTCGTCGACTACAACCCGATCCCGGCCTCGACCCCCGAGGACCTCGCCGAGACCGCCGATTTGGTCAAGGCGCTCGACCGGCGCATCGTGACCGCCGAAGTGGACGTCCGCGACTTCGACGCGCTCAAGGCCGCGGTCGACAGCGGCGTCGAACAACTCGGCCGGCTGGACATCATCGTGGCCAACGCCGGCATCGGCACCCCCGGCGGCCCGCTGCACGAGATGGACGAAACCCGTTGGCAGGACACCCAGGACGTCAACCTCAGTGGCGTCTGGAAGTCCGTGAAGGCTGGTGTCCCGCACCTGCAAAAAGGGGGGTCGGGCGGCTCGATCATCCTGACCGGATCGGTCGGCGGGCTGAAGGCCTACCCGCGGGTCGGGCACTACGTGGCGGCCAAGCACGGCGTCGTCGGGCTGATGCGCGCCTTCGCCGTGGAACTTGGGCCGCAGTCCATCCGGGTCAACTCCGTGCACCCCACCCACGTGAACTCCCCGATGCTGATGAACGAGTCCGCCTACCACACGTTCCGGCCCGACCTGGAAAATCCGGGACCCGACGACCTGGCGCCGATCTGCCAGACGTTCCACATGATGCCGGTGCCCTGGGTGCAACCGGAGGACATCAGCAACGCGGTGCTGTTCTTCGCCTCGGACGAGGCGCGCTACATCACCGGCGTTGCGCTGCCGGTGGACTGCGGCAGCTGCCTCAAGTGACTCGCGCGAGAGTTGAACTCCGGGCTCAAGAAGAATATCGTTCTACTTCTACCTGATATTTAGGAGCCGCTGGTGACCATTCTCGCGGAGCAACGCACCTATGTCGCGGGCCGCTGGGTCACGGGCGACGACGTGGTCGGCGTCGAAAACCCCGCCGACGAAAGCCACGTCGCCGACGTCACCGCCACCCCGCCGGCCGAGGTGCGCCGCGCCATCGCCGAGGCGCGCCGCAGCTTCGACGGCGGGGTATGGGCCGACGCGCCGGCCGGGGAACGGGCGCGGGTGCTGCGCGCGTTCATCGACCACGTCGCGGGTGCCCGCGACACGCTGGTTCCCACGCTGGTCGCCGAGGCCGGGCAACCGGCCCGCTTCGCGGAAATGACCCAGCTGCAAGCGGGTCTGGCGATCGCCCGGCAGACGATCGACCTATACCTGTCGATGCGGCACGAGGAGCCCAGCCCGGTCCCCGTCGACGACCTGGTGCGCGGGCGGGTCGCGCTGAGCGTGCGCCGCCACGAACCGGTCGGGGTTGTCGCGGCGATCACGCCGTACAACGCGGCGCTGATCATGGGCTTTCAGAAGCTGATTCCCGCGCTGATGGCCGGCAACTCGGTGATCCTGCGGCCCAGCCCGCTCACGCCGATCTCGTCGCTGGTCTTCGGCGCGGCCGCCGACGCGGCGGGCCTGCCGCCGGGGGTGCTGAGCGTGGTGGTGGAGAGCGGCATCGCCGGCGCCGAACTGCTGACCAGCGACCCGGCCGTCGACATGGTGTCGTTCACCGGCTCGACGGCGGCCGGGCGCAGGATCCTGGCCCAGGCGGCACCGACCGTCAAACGCGTGTCGCTGGAGCTCGGCGGCAAGTCCGCGCAGATTTATCTGCCCGACGCCGTGCACCGCGCCGCGGGCGGGGCGGCCGCCGCGATCGCCACCACCGCCGGGCAGGCCTGCGTGGCCGCCACGAGAATGCTTGTCCCGCAAGACCGCAAAGAAGAAGTGCTGGAAGCGGTCAGCGCGGCCTACCGTTCGATCAAGGTCGGCGCACCCACCGACCCGTCGGTCACGATGGGGCCGGTGATCAGCGCCGCGCAGCGCGACAAGTGCGAGCGGTACGTCAAGCTGGCCGAGGAGCACGGCGGCAAGGTGTTCAGCGGCGGCGGGCGCCCCGCGGGCCTGGACCGCGGCTACTTCTTCGAGCCCACCGTGCTGGACCTGCCCACCAACGCGAACCCGGCCGCGCAGGAGGAGATCTTCGGCCCGGTCATCGGGGTGCTCGGCTACCGCGACGTCGACGACGCGGTGGCGATCGCCAACGACAGCATCTACGGCCTGTCCGGTCAGGTGTACGGCGCCGACGCCGCGAAGGCCGTGCAGGTGGCGCGCCGGCTGCGCACCGGCGCGGTCAACGTCAACACCACCGTCTTCTCCGCGTACGCCCCCAGCGGCGGCTACAAGCAGAGCGGGCTGGGCCGCGAACGCGGCCCGGACGGGATCCGCGAGTTTCAGGAGGTCAAGCACATGTCGATAGGGGAGCTGAAATGACGTTGAACCTGGACTGGCTCGTCTCGGTCGACGACCACATCCTGGAGCCGCCCAACGTGTGGGTGGACCGGGTGCCGGCCAAGGACCGCGACCGCGCCCCCCACATGGAGAAGAACGACGATGGCATGGACGTGTGGGTCTATGACGGAAAGCGATACCCGCCCAGCGGATTGAGCGCGGTGGCCGGCAAATCCAAGGAGGAGTTCAGCCCGGAGCCGCTGCCCTACAGCGAGATGCGGCCCGGCTGCTACGACCCCATCGAGCGCATCAAGGACATGGACCGCGCCGGCATCCTGGCATCGCTGTCGTTCCCGACGGTCACTCGCTTCGCCGGGCAGCTGTTCATGGAGGCCAGCGACCGCGACTTCGGGTTCACCTGTCTGCAGGCCTACAACGACTGGCACATCGAGGAGTGGGCGGGCGCCGCGCCGGGCCGCTACATCCCGCTGATCCTGATCCCGATGTGGGACCCGCCGCTGGCGGCCAAGGAGATGGAACGCTGTGCGGCCAAGGGCGCCACCGCGTTCTGCTTCTCGGAGAACCCGGCACCGCTGGGGCTGCCCACCATTCACGACAAGGACCGCTACTGGGACCCGGTCATGGCGGCGGCCAACGACCTGGAGATGGTGGTCTCCATGCACGTCGGCTCCTCCTCGCAGGTGCCCAAGATCGCCCCGGACTCACCGTTTCTGGCGAACCTGGCGTGGGGCGCGATCCGCACGTCGGGGGCCATGCTGTCGTGGGTGTTCAGCGGCATGTTCCAGCGCTTCCCCAAGCTCAAGATCGCGCTGTCGGAGGGCGAGATCGGCTGGATGCCTTACTTTTTGGAGCGCGCCGAGCAGGTGCTCGACAAGCAGCGGTACTGGGTGCAGCGCGGCGCCACGTTCATGGGACACGCCGGCACCGACGCCGATCTGGACACCCTCGACGTGCGCGAGCAGTTCCGCAACCACGTCTACGGCTGCTTCATCGACGACGTCCACGGCATCGCCAGCATCGACGAGATCGGCGAGGACAACATCATGTGCGAAACCGACTACCCGCACTCGGATTCCACGTGGCCGGACTGCATCACGGTGGTCAAGGATCGGATCAAGCACCTCTCGCCGGAGGTGCAGTACAAGATTCTGCGCGGCAACGCCGAACGGCTGTACCGGTTCACACCGGCCGAGCCGCCGGTGCTGGCCAGTGCCTGAGGTGACGATCGACCGGGACCGCTGCATGGGCAGCGGGATGTGCAGCGTCTACGCGCCGGGCACGTTCACGCAGGACAGCGAGGCCAAGGCGGTCGTGATCGATCCGCCAGGCGATCCGGTCGAGGCCATCAACACCGCGGTCGAGGCGTGCCCCACCGGGGCGATACAACTCAATTCGGAGTGAGAGCGGCATGAACAGATTGCTCGAGGACAAATGCGCCGTCATCACCGGCGCCGGATCCGGTGTGGGACGGGCGTCGTCGCTGCGCTTCGCGCGGGAGGGCGCGCGCGTGTTGTGCGCCGACATCGACGTCGACGCCGCCAAGGAGACGGTGCGGCAGATCGAGGCGGCCGGCGGCGCGGCGATCGCCGTGGCCGCGGACGTGTCGCGCGAAGACGACGTGACGGCGATGATCGGTGCCGCCGCAGAGCAATTCGGCCACCTCGACATCGTGTTCAACAACGTCGGCGTCCCGACCCCGCGGCTGGGCGCGGTGCTCGAAGACCACACCGCCGAAGATTTCCAGCGGCTGTGTGCGGTCAACTTCGGGGGCGTGTTCTTCGGCTGCAAGCACGCTGTGCTGCGCTTCAAGGAGCAGGGGAGCGGGGGCGTCATCCTCAACACCGGGTCGGTGGCAGGCCTGGTGGCCTGGGGCGGTTCGGTCTACGGCGCCACCAAGGGTGCGGTACATCAGCTGACCAAAGCGGTGGCGATCGAGGGTGCGCCCTTCGGGATTCGCGTGAACGCGATCTGCCCGGCCGCGATGCCGGCGACGGGCTTCATGGTGGCCGGCGGGCTGCCCGCCGAGATGCGGGACAACCCAGACGTCGCGGAAAAGGTTGGTGCGCAACACCCGCTCGGGCGTCCGATCACCCCCGAGGACTGCGCCGAGGCCGCCGTGTATCTGGTGTCCGAACGCGCCCGCAACATCACCGGGGTGCTGTTCCCGGTCGACGGAGGGTATGTCGCGCGATGAGCACACCGACGCTGGACCGCGAGCGCGTGCGCGAGCTTTTCGACCTGCGTAGCGCCTACATCGCCGAGATCGGCGGCGGCTACTCCGACGACCCGTACCCGGCCTGGCACCGGCTGCGCGAAGAAGGGCCGGTGCACGAGGGCACCGTGCACGAATTGACCGGTGTGACAGACGCTCTGCTGTTCCACGGGCTGCCCTACCCGGACCGGCCGCACTTCTCGGTGTTCAGCTTCGAGGCGTGCAACGCCGCCTATCGCAACCCCGAGCTGTTCGCCTCTTCGGCCGAGGCCGTCGATCTCGCGTCCGGCGAGCTGGGCGTGACCAACAGCATGCTGTCCATGGGCGGCGCACAGCACCGCCGCTACCGCGGGCTGGTGCAGCCGTCGTTCCTGCCGGCCAACGCGCGGTGGTGGATCCGCAACTGGATCGACGAGACGGTGCGGCTGCTGATCGACGGTTTCGTCGATACCGGGCGCGCCGAGCTCAACGTGGACTTCGCCGCCGCGATCCCGTTGCTGACCATCACCGGCAGCTTCGGCGTGCCCGTCGAACAGGCCCTCGACATCCGGGCCGACTTGAAGGTGAATCCGGCCGCGGTGATCGAGAAGATTGCCCCGATCGTCGTCGCCCGGCGTGGCGAACCGCGCGACGACCTGATCAGCGTGCTCGTGCAGGCCGAGCTGACCGACGAGAGCGGGGCGACGCACCGGCTCAGCGACAACGAAATCTACTCGTTCTCCCTGCTTTTGCTCGCGGCCGGCTCGGGCACGACCTGGAAGCAGATGGGCACCACGCTCACCGCGCTGCTGCAACGGCCGGACGTGTTGCAGGCGGTTCGCGACGACCGTGCGCTGCTGCGATCCGCGATTGAGGAGTCGCTGCGCTGGATGCCCACCGACCCGATGTTTTCCCGGTGGGTCACGCAGGACACCGACTTCTACGGGGTTTCGATGCCCAAGGGTTCGGTGGTGCACATCTGCATCGGCGCGGCCAACCGCGACCCGCAGCGCTGGGAACGCCCGGACGAGTTCGACATCACGCGCCCGCTCAAGTCGTCGCTGGCCTTCGGCGGGGGCGAGCACATCTGCCTGGGCATGCATGTGGCCCGCGCCGAGATGATCACCGGGATCGAGGCGGTGCTGGACCGGCTGCCCAACCTGCGCCTGGACCCCGACGCCGAACCGCCCCGGTTCGTCGGCATGTACGAGCGTGGGGCGACGGCGATACCGGTGGTGTTCGACCATGCCTGAGCCCAACTACAGACCCCCGGAACTCACCCTGCTGGGGCAGGACCACGTCCGCGCCTACCGCGACAGCGGTGGCGAGGTCGGCTACATCTGGAACGGCGTGCCCACCCTTTTGCTCACCGTGACCGGTCGGCGCACCGGCCGCGCGCTCACCACGCCGCTGATCTTCGGGCGCGACGGCGAGGACTACCTGGTGGTGGCCTCCAAGGGCGGCGCGCCGCGCCACCCGCTGTGGTATGTCAACCTGCAGGCCAACGCGGCGGCCACGATTCAGGTCAAGGCCGACGAATTCGCGGTGACGGCTCGCACCGCGGCGGCCGCCGAGAAGCCGCGGCTGTGGAAGATCATGACCGAGGTGTGGCCCAACTACGACGCCTACCAGGCACGCACCGGCCGGGAAATCCCGGTCGTGGTGCTCACGCCGGCATGAACACCGCTAGCATTTCTTCGGTGTCCCGTGCTGAGGAAAGAGCCGCCGCGCGGTCGGCGGCCGTACAGCGGTCGCGCACCCGCATCGCCAACCAGGTGCGGCTGATGCTCGATGCGGCCCTGCGGCTCATCCGCGAAAAGGGCGACAACTTCACCACCCAGGAGCTGGTCAAAGAGGCCGGCGTGGCGTTGCAGACGTTCTACCGCTACTTCGCCAGCAAGGACGAGCTGTTGCTGGCGGTGATCGCCGACGCGATGACCGACGCGTGCGCGCGGTGGGCCGAGGCCGCCCAAGAGCTGGCCGACCCCGTCGCGCGGCTGCGCTTCTACGTCACCAACATCATCGACGTGCTCGACACCGAGGGCGGCGACGGCGGCACCGCCCGCTTCGTCGTCGCGACGCACTGGCGGCTGCACCGCGTCTTCCCCGAGGAACTCGCCGAGGCCGAAAAGCCGTTCGTCGAACTGCTGCTCGGCGAGATCAACGCGGCCACGAAAGCGGGCCTGTTGCGCCCCGCCGACCCGGAATGGGCGGCGTGGTTCATCGCCGAACTGGTGCGCTCGGTGTTTCACTACTACGCCTACGCGCCGCGCGAGGCCGGGGTCAAAGAACAGCTGTGGCAGTTCTGCCTCACCGGGCTCGGGGGCACGGCCAAGTCGGAGGGGCGCCATGCCGCACGCAAGACCCGATGAGTTGCCCAGTGGCGGCGGGGGGCGGTGGCCCGCCGCCGGCGACAACTTCCGCTCCGTGCAGTGGGGCGACATGGAGGTTGGCTACACCACCACCGGGCCGCTGGACTGCACACAGCTGTATCGGGTGGGCGGGCTGCCCGGCGGGGTGTGCACCTGCCCGCACTACGGCTACATCTTCGAAGGGTCAATCCGCGCAACGTATCCCAACACCGACTGGCCCGACGAGGCGGCGGGCGCCGGCGAGGTGTACTTCTTCCCTGCCGGCCACGTCCTGATCTATCCCGAACCGACCAGGGCGCTCGAACTCAATCCCGCGTTCGCGCTGCAGCAGTGCATGGACGCGATGCAACGCGTCGGGGAACGGACGGCCGCATCAGCCGCGCAGGACGGTGCGGAGGGCGCGCACTGACGGAATACCCGGTCGCGAGAGTATCGCGCCTGGTTAGGCCGGGGCCTTCCCCGTGAACGCCGGGTTTCCGGCGGGGTCATTTCGCGAAACGAAATCCCGCTCGCCGCGCGGCCACCGGTCGCGGGTGCGAGGATTTGCCGATGGAAAATCTCCAAGCCGCCCAGGCCATTCGATTGGTGAGCGCGTTGCGCGCTCAGCTGGAGGAAATGATCACCCAGCTGGCCCGGGCGGAACGCAAGGCCGCTGCCGCCAGAAGCAGCAGCGCTATGGCGGCGATGCGCACCGACGCGGCGATGCTGCGCCGCGACATCGACGAGGCGCAGGTTCTCATCGACCGGTTACACCGCCGGTACCTCAGCGGCAAAGCCGGTGCGGGACCGGTGGCGCCGCGCGCGGCCCGCTGGGCCGGCTACCCTCTCACGCGGCCTTCTGGGCCCGAACGTTGCGGGCGCCCTTGACATTGCGCAGCCCCGAACAGTTCACGCACCCGACGCATCCCACGCAGTCGACGCAGCGCACGCAGCCGACACAGGCGACGCAGCGGGTGCATGCCAAGCAGCCGACGCAGGCCACGCACTCCCGCACGAACAGGCTCAGTACCGACAACACGCTGCCGAGCACCCCGACGCTGCCCGCGGTGCCCGCCGAGCCGGCCACCCCGACGCTGCCGGCGGTCGCCGCCGAGCCTGCCACCGCGATGCTGCCCGCGGTTGCGATGGAACCGGCTACCGCGATGCTGCCCGCGGCCGCAACCGAGCCCGCCACCGCGACGCTGTCTTGAACGGCGATCGAGTCCACCGCATCATCATTGCAGCCGCACCGCCCGGGCGGCTCACATTCGGGACAACGTGAACGGATAGGTGTCGGTGCCGGCGGGTGCCCCGTCGCAGCCCGCCTCGAAGGAGGAGTCCAGCGAACCGGCGAGCATCGCCGCATCCCAGGTGTAGACGTCGTGGGTGGGCAGTGTTGGGCCGTAGTAGATGTCGCCACAGCGCAGGCCGTCGGGGACGTCCACGGCCAGCGTGTAGCGGCCGTCGGCCAACTGCGCGTCCCCGACGTAGTTGAACGCCTTGGCCACCGGCCTGGCGATCGCGTTGATGTGGACGCATGCGCCCGGACAGGCGGTCACCGCCCAGACCCAGGTGTGGAAGTCGTGCCTGCCGGTGATCTGCAGATCGTAGTTGCCGAACGCCATGGCGGCCCGGGCGACGGGTGCGGGCGTCGCGGGCGTTGCCGGCAGCACAGCCAACGCGCCGCCCACCGCCATGATCTTCAGCTTCCAGCCCATGACGCTCCAGCGCTTGTCTGCTTCCCGATTTTCCGGAATGCTATATCCGTTCGATGTAGAATAACACTCTCGTAAAATCTAGAACGGGGCACCTTAATGGTGGACGGCCGCACCGCCGATGCGACGCAGTTGCGCGAGATTCCGCCGGGCGCCGGGGTTGCCGAGACCAGCGCGACTCGCCCACCGTCCGAGTTCGACGAAAGCCTGCCCGCGTTCTCCGTCGACTACACCGAGGTCGAGTACCTCCTGTCGGGCGTGGCGGGCACCTACACCGGCCCGGCCACCGGGCCGGCCACCGTGGCCAGCAGCGGGCATCGCTACGTCACCCGGGTCCTGGCCCGCTACCCCACCCACCGGGCCCGCTTCAGCGGCCGGGTTCTCATCGAACCGTTCAACACCACCTACGGCTTCGACCGGGACGCGCTGTGGCTGCACGTCGGCTCCCTGCTGCAGGCGCAGGGCGACGCCTGGATCGGCATCAGCGAACGCGCATGGTCGGCAAGCGAACTCAAGCGCCGCGACCCGCGGCGCTACGCCGACGTCGACATCGGATCCAACGACCTGGCATGGGATGTGCTGCGTACGATCGGCACGGTGGTCAAGCAGGGCGGCGAGCACAGCCCGCTACGCCACCTGCCGGTCCGGCGCGTCTACCTCGGCGGCTATTCGCAAAGCGGGGTGGACACCGCCACTTTCGCCGCGACGTTCGGGGCGCTGACCCGCACGGCCGACGACCGCCCCGTCTACGACGGCTTCTTCCCCGCCTGTCACGCCGCCAGCCTGACGCCGCTCGCGGTGGGCGAGGGGCTGCCGCGCTTCGAGTATGCGCCGATGCCGCCGGCCGGTGTCCCGGTCGTCGAGGTCCAGCCGCAAAGCGACGTCGAGGGATTCGGCGTCGACGAGTTCGTCAACCCCGGCAGTGCCTCCGTGCGACGCGACGACGGCGACGCCCCGCACGATCGGTTCCGCCTCTACGAGATCGCGGGCGCGCCCCACGCGGCCAAGATCGCCGGCTGCGAAGGCGGCTCGAGCTTCCCGGTGCCGGCCTTCGTCCGCGCCGCGTTGCGTGGGCTGTTCCTTTGGTCCGAGGACGGCGTCGCGCCGCCTAGGGCGCCGCGCATCGCGTTGCGCGTCGATGACGTGGTGGCCGAGGCGGACGTCGACCGGTTCGGCAACGCGGTCGGCGGCGTGCCCTCGCCGTTTCTCGCCGTGCCGATCGCCCGCTACGAGGCCCACTCGACCCCGGGGCCGCTGTGCAAGCTCGCCGGGCGGGAGACGCCGCTGCCCCCCGACGTGCTCGCGGACCGCTACGGTGACGCGCAGACCTACCTCGCCGAGTTCACCGCGAGCCTCGACGCCACCATTCGGGCGGGCTTCCTCTTGGAACAGGACCGCGCCGAACTACTCGAAGCGCAGGCCGCCAAGGCGCACAAGGCGTTCGCCACCATGCCGACGGCGCCGATCACATGAGGGTGCAGACCGTGCCCGTCCCGGACAGCCTCGAGCAGGCGCTGTCCCCGCGGTGGCTCACCGCCGCGCTGCGACCGCGGTTCCCCGACATCGACATTCGCGCGGTGGTACCGGGGCCGGTCGTCGACCGGATCTCCACCAACGCGCGGTTCGTGATCGAGTGCGCCGGCGGGGTTCCCGACGGCCTGCCGCCGGCCCTGTGCGTCAAGGGCTACTTCAACGAGATCGGGCGTGCGGCGCCCTACATCGGCGCGCCCGAGGCTGGCTTCTACCGCGACCTGGCCGCCACGACCGGGGTGCGCACGCTGCGCAGCGTGTACGCCGACGTCGACCCGGCCACCCGGCACGGCGTCGTCATCACCGAAGACGTTGCCGCTCAAGGGGCCACATTCCTGGATGGCAACAGCCCGTACTCGCCCGACCAGACCGCGCAGACCCTGGCCGAGTTCGCCCGGCTGCACGCCGCGACATGGGCCGAACCCGGCTGCGCCGAGGCCGACTGGCTCGAGCCGCGGCTGGGCCGCTCGCTGCAGGTGTGGGGGCTGCCCGCCACGGTGGCCACGATCGAACGCAACTTCACCGGGGCGAACGGGCGCGGAATCCCCGCCGAGGTGCGCGACGCGTCCCGGCTTGTCGATGCCTACCGTGACCTGGCCGCGTCGACCGCCGCGGAGATGGCGGCGCGGCCGTGGTGCGTGGTGCACGGTGATGCCCACGTGGGCAACGTCTTCTGCGATGCCGCCGGGCTCCCGTCGCTGGTCGACTGGCAGCTCGTCCAACGCGGGATGTGGTACCTCGACGTCGGATACCACATCGCCTCCACGCTGCCCGTCCAGCAGCGCCGCCGCCACGAGCGAGACCTGTTGCGGCACTATCTCGATGCCCTGGCATCGCACGGCGTCACCCCGCCACCATTCGAGGAAGCCTGGCGTGACCTCGCTGTGGGCATGGTGCACGGGTTCTTCCTGTGGGGCATCACCACCAAGGTGCAGCCCGCCGTGATCGCCACCCTGCTGCACCGGATGGGCACGGCGGTTGCCGATCACGATGCGCTGTCGAGCGGATCGAGGAGGCCCTAGATGGACCCGGCAGCGTTCGACGGGGTGCGCGTGGTCGAGCTTGCGCAGTGGGTGTTCGTCCCGGTGGCCGGCGCGCTGCTGGCCGACTGGGGAGCCGACGTTGTGCGCATCGAGCGCCTCGAGGGGGACCCGTACCGTGGCCTGGCCACCCAGGGCATCGGCGCCGACCGCGGCGGCGTGAATCTGTCCATGGCCCTTGCCAATCGGGGCAAGCGCTCCGTCGCGCTGGACCTGCGACAGGAAGCCGGGCTGGCCGTGCTGCACGAACTGCTCGCCGCCGCCGACGTCTTCCTGACCAGCCTGCGCCCCGGCGCGCTGAGCCGGCTGGGCCTGGACGCCGACACGCTGCGCGAGCGGTACCCCGGCCTGGTCTACGCCCGCGGCCACGGCTTCGGTGTCCGCGGGCCCGACTCCAACCAGCCCGGCTACGACAGCTCGGCGTTCTGGGCGCGCGGCGGAGTGGGCCACATCCTCACCCCGCCCGAGCGCGACTATCCGATCAGCCAGCGGGGCGCGATGGGCGACCGAAACGGCGCCATGGCACTGGCTTTCGGCATCGCGACCGCGCTGCTCAAGCGCGCCAAGACCGGTGCCGGTTCGGTGGTCGACGTCTCGCTGCTGGCCACCGCGATGTGGACGCTGTCGTCGGATCTGCTCGCGGTGCTCAACGGCGGCGACGCCGCGCCGGTGGGCGGCCGCGGCGCGCAGGTCAACCCGCTCACCGGAAACTATCGCACCAAGGACGGCCGCCACATCCAACTGATGTTCCTGCAGGGCGACCGGTACTGGCCGGAATTCTGCCGGTTGGTCGGGCGGCCCGACCTGGCCGAGGACCCGCGCTTCGCCGACCTGGCCGCGCGCCGCGCCAACGCCGAAGCCTGTGTGGTCGAGCTGGATTCGGTGTTCGTCCGCCACACGCTGGCCGAATGGAAAGACCTGCTCGCCGCGCTGGACGCGCCGTGGGCGCCGGTGCAGTCGGTGCGGGAGGTGGCCGAGGACCCGCAGGTGATCGCCAACGGGTACGTGGGGGAGGTGCGCATCGAGGGCGGCCAGTCCTACCGCCTGCCGGCGGTGCCGATCCAGCTCGACGAGCAGGCCCCGCCGCTGCGGCGCGCGCCGGAACACGGCGAGCACACCGAGGCGCTGCTGCAGGAACTGGGCTACGACTGGGACCGGATCGCCACGCTGATGGAACAGGGCGTGATCCCGTGACCGGGCGTCCGGTGCCGGTCCCCGACGAGGTGTCGGCGCCGTTCTGGTCGGCGGCGGCCGAGCATGTCCTGACCGTGGCGCGCTGCCGGCGGTGCGGCGCGTTCACCGTGCCCCCCGACGTGGTGTGCCCGCACTGCCACAGCGCCGATCCGGCATTCGAGTTCACGCCGGTCAGCGGGCGCGGCGCCGTGCGGTCGTGGACCGTTGTGCGCCAGGCGTTTCTGCCGGGTTTCGACGCCGACCTGCCGTTCGTGCTCGTCGACGTCGAACTCGTCGAGGAGGCCGGCCTACGGCTGATCGGGCGACTGCTCAACGGCGCCGACGCCGACCTGCACGTCGGCGACCCCGTCGTCGTCGCGTTCGAGGACATCGCACCCGGCGTAGCCGTGCCCGCATTCGAGCTGGCGTGAGCGGCCGTTTCGCGGCCGCGGGCAAGGTCGCCATTGTCGGCCACGCGCACAGCCAGATTCGTCGCCGGGCCGACCGCCCGCTCGGGGCGCTGGCCGTCGACACCGCGCGCGCCGCCATCGCCGACGCCGGGTTGCGGGTGGAGCAGATCGACGGGTTCGTCAGCTCCAGCCTGCTGCCCAGCGCGGGCGGCCAGGGCGCCGAGGACGGCGTCAGCATCGTCTCGTCGGCGTGGCTGGCCCAGCACCTCGGCGTAAACCCGGGCTACGTCGCCGGATTCGAGGGCATCGGCCAGATCACCGGCTCGGTGGGCATCGCGGTCAACGCGATCGCCGGCGGCGCCGCCGACTACGTGCTGCTGCACCGCGCCCTGCACAACCCCGCCGGCGCCTACCACGCCAACCCGATGCGCGAGGTGCGCGGCGTGCAGCAGTGGACGGCGCCGCAGGGTTTCTTCGGCCCGCTGGCCATGATCGCGCTGCCGTTCACCGAGTACCTGCACCGCTTCGGCGCGCGCCGGGAGTCGATGGCGGCCGTGGTCGTGGAGGCGCGCAAGAACGGTGCGCGCGTCCCGTGGTCGTTCTGGCGTGACCGGCCGCTGACCACCGAAGAATACCTCGATGCGCCATCGCTTTTCGACCCGGTCTGCCGCTACGACTGCGACATCCCCGTCGACGGGGTGGCCGCGTTCGTGCTGACCTCCGCCGAGCGGGCCAAGGACCTGCCGCACCGCCCGGTCTACGTCGCGGGCTACGCCGCCGGCATGCCGACCCGGCGGCGCCTGCCGCTGCACTGGCCGCTCGACGACATCCTCGACGGCGGCGCGCACACCGCCCGGCGGCTGTGGGAACACGCGGGCATCACCGCCGCCGACGTCGACCTACCCCAGGTGTACGACGGCTTTTCGCTGTTCGTGTGGTTGTGGCTGGAGGTGTTGGGCTTGTGTCCGCCCGGCGAGGCGCACCGCTTCGTCGAGGCCGGCGGCATCGACAGCGATCGCCCCGGCGCCATCCCCGCGCTGTCGGGCGGCGGCGCGCTGGGCAATGGGCGCATGCACGGCATCCCGCAGATGCTCGAGTGCTACCTGCAACTGGCGCGCCGGGCCGGGGACCGCCAGCGCGACAACGCGACGATCGGGGTCGCGTGCCATTCCTCGCCGCACTTCGGCGGTGCGGTCGCCTACAGCGCCGAACCCATTTGAGAGTTGTGCTCTAAGCTAGAGCAGAATATCGTTCTACTGTTACTAGCGGTTAGGAGTCGCTGTGACGGTTCCCCAGGAGTCATGGGTGGAGCGCGCCGTCGATCGGTCGGCGGCCGTGCAGCGCTCGCGCACCCGCATCGCCAACCAGGTGCGGCTGATGCTCGACGCCGCCCAGCGGCTGATCCGCGACAAGGACGACTTCACCACCCAGGAGCTGGTGGCCGAGGCCGGTGTCGCGCTGCAGACCTTCTACCGCTACTTCGCCTCCAAGGACGAGTTCTTGCTCGCGGTGATCGGGGACGCGATGAGCGGGGCCTGCGAACGCTGGTCTGAGGCCGCCGCCGAGCTGCCCGACCCGATGGACAGGCTGCGGTTCTACATCACCGCGCCGCTGGATCAGTTCCGAGGCGACAGTCACGATGCCGCCGCCATGCGGTTCATCGTGGCCACCCACTGGCGCCTGCACCGCATCTTCCCCAACGAGCTCGCCGAGGCCGGCAAGCCGCTGGTCGCTCTGATGGCCGACGAGATCTGCCACGCCACCGAGCAGGGCCTGCTGCGGCCCCGGGGCGTCGACTGGGACGCGTGGTTCGTCGTCGAGCTGCTGCGCTCGATCAACCACTACTACGCCTACGCGGCCAAGACCGACGACGACCTCGAAGTCACCAAAGACCGGCTCTGGCAGTTCTGCAGGGCCGCGCTCGGAGCTCCGGCATGACCGGGAAGGGCTGTCCTATGGACGAATTCGCCGCGATCGACTTCTTCACCGACCCGTCGCTGGTTCCCGACCCGCATCCCTATTTCGACTATCTGCGCGCCCAGGGGCCGGCGGTGCGCGAGCCGCACCACGGCGTCGTGGCCGTCACCGGCTACGACGCGGCGCTGGCCGTGTACAAGGACAGCGAATCGTATTCGAGCTGCATCGCGGTGGGCGGCCCGTTCCCGCCGTTGCCGTTCGAACCCTCGGGCGACGACATCAGCGGCCTGATCGAGCAGCACCGCACCGAGCTGCCGCTGCACGAACACATGGTGACCATGGACCCGCCCGGCCATACCCGCGCGCGCTCCGTGTTGAGCCGCCTGCTGACGCCGGCGCGATTGAAAGCGAACCAGGACTATTTGTGGAGCCTCGCCGACCGGCAGCTCGACGAGTTCGTCGCGCGCGGCGAGTGCGAGTTTCTCGACGCGTACTCCAAGCCGTATTCGCTCCTGGCCGTCGCGGACCTGCTCGGCGTGCCCGAAGAGGACCGCAAGGAGTTCCGGGCCGTGCTCGCGCATTCACACACCGTGGGCAACCTCGACCACGATCCCGCCGCGATCAACCCGCTGGAGTTCCTCGATGAGAAGTTCAGCCGCTACATCGAGGACCGGCGCCGCGAGCCGCGCGGCGACGTGCTCAGCGACCTGGCGGCCGCCCGGTATCCGGACGGGTCGACGCCGGAGGTCGTCGACGTCGTGCGCACGGCCACGTTCCTGTTCGGGGCCGGCCAGGAAACGACCGCCAAGCTGCTCGGCGCGGCGCTGCAAATCCTGTGCGACCGGCCCGATCTGCAGCGGGCACTGCGCGACGACCGCAGCCTGATCCCCGCGTTCATCGAGGAGACGCTGCGAATGGAAAGCCCGGTCAAGACCGCCTTCCGGTTGGCGCGCAGGTCGACTCACCTGGACGGTGTCGACATCCCGGCCGGCACCACGGTGATGGTTTCGCCGGGAGCGGTGAACCGCGATCCCGCCCGTTTCGCAGACCCGCACGAGTTCCGGCTCGACCGTCCCAACGTGCGCGAGCACGTGGCGTTCGCGCGCGGCGTGCACACCTGCCCCGGCGCGCCGCTGGCCCGGGTGGAGGGCCGGGTGTCGCTGGAACGCATCCTGGACCGCATGGGCGATATACGAATCGACGAAGCCCGGCACGGGCCCCCGGGCAACCGCCGCTACAGCTACGCGCCGACCTACATCCTGCGGGGGCTGACCGAACTGCACCTGCAATTCACGCCGATCAAGGGGTGACGGTGCGTCGTGCTGCGGTGATCCCGGTTGTGACGCTGGCGCTGGCGGGACCACCCGCGACCGCCTCCGGCGACGAGAGCTGGGGGCTCAACGGAACCTACACCGCCACCTCGAACGGCGATTGGGCGCAGACCAATGACATCTACCACGACGAGGCCAGCGTCCGCAGCACCTGGACCATCAGCACGACGTGCAGCACCCCGGTCGAGTGCACCGGACGGGTCAGCAGCGATCTGGGCTGGAGCGCGGACGTGGCCATCCACGGCAGCGAGTACGTCCTCAAGCGCGACATCCCCAATTGGCAGCCCTGCCCGGACGGTACCGCCCGCACCGGACATCAGATCTACCGGTTCTATCCCGTCGACGAAAAGGGCTGGGTCAGCTTCGGTTCGACGGTTTTCGCCGGCGTGGACCGGACGTCGGGGGACAGCGGCGCCTGCGGCGTCAACAAGGCGCTGGTGATCACGATGCCGTTCCGCCTGGAGAAGGTCGGCTGACCGCGGTGGTGATCCTGGCCGCGCTCAGCATGCTTGGCGGCATCGTGTTCGGGCTGGCGGCCTTGCCCGTGATCTTCGTTCCCCTCGAGCGGCTGTTCGCCCTGCACCCGCGGCGGGTGCTGCGGCGGGGGTGGTGCACCGACGTCGTGCACTAGCTGGCCGACGGTGCTGCGCTGCGGATCGGACTGCTCGTCTCGGTGGTGATCGCCGGGGGAGTGCTGCGGGGCGTTCGTGCCCGCAGAGCTGCGCGACGCCGTGGCGGCGAGCCCGAGCTCGGAGCCAGCTGATGCGCTACCACGCCCCCGGGGCGGTGCGATGGACCCGTAACCTTGCAGGCAGTGAGCACGCGCAAGACCCCGTCGACCCGGCTGTCCGTCGAGGACTGGCTGAGGGCCGGCTACACGCTGCTCGCCGAGCAGGGGGCCCGCGCGCTGAAAGTCGAGCGGCTCTGCCGTCAGGCCGGCGTCACCCGGGGCAGCTTCTACTGGCACTTCGAGGACATGGACAGCTACCGGGCCGCGCTGGTCGAATCGTGGAACGCCTTCCTCGAGGAGGACCGGCAGTCGCTGGCCGAGCTCGACAAGCTGCCGCCCCGGGAACGGCTGTCCGCCATGATGACCGCGCTCACCAGCCCCCGGAACTGGATGCTCGAGCGGGCGATGCGGGAATGGGCGCGCACCGACCCGGCCGCCGCCGACAACGTCCGCGCCGCCGACCGGCGCGTGCTCCGCGCGGTCACCGACGCCTACACCGACTGCGGGTTCGACCCCGCCGACGCCAAGCTGCGCGCGGAGCTGACCTTCGCGGCCGGCATCGGGCTGCTGCACCTGGCCGGCTCGGCCGAGCAGGCCCAGCGGGCCGCCCAGCGGGAGCGGCTGCTCGACCTGATGCTGGCCGACCCGACCTAGGCCGCTCAGATCATCGCGATCGGCGAGACCTTCGCGCCGATCGCCAACGCCCCGGCCAACTCCCGGCTCACGTCGTAGTCGAACACCACGTGCCCGGCCGCGATGTCCACGTCGCGCTTGGCCCGCTGCAGCGGGTTGGACAGGAAGTGCGCGCTGGCCCCGGAGGCCTCCAGCAGGTCGGCGATGATCGACCGGCACTCGCGCACGCTGTGCGCGGCCGCCAGCCGCGCGTCGGCCCGCACCGCCCGGCCCACCCGTTCGCCGCCGGTCACCCTGCGCTCGATGCCGTCGGCGGTGTCGGCGATCAGCGCACGCACCGAACGCAACCGCACCCGGGCCTCGCCGAGCCGGATCTGGGCGGCGGGCTGATCCTTCTGCGCCACACCGCTGTACGCCAGCACGCGCCCGCCCAACCGCTCGGCGAACAGCTCGGCCACCCGCTCGGCGGCGCCGAGCACCGGCATCGCCGCCGTCAGCGCCAGCGCGGGAACCAGCGGCCAGCGATAGGCCGGGGCCGCGTGGGCGCGCGCCCCGGGCGCGGTCCCGCCGTAGATGTCGGCCACCGCGACGATGCGGTGCTCGGGAACGAAGGCGTCGGCGATGACGACGTCGTGGGAACCGGTGCCCCGCATGCCGGCGGTGTGCCACACGTCGTCGACGCCGACCTGCCCGGCGGGCACCACCAGCAGCGCGGGCTCGATTCCGTCGGCCCGCTCGATGATCGCCCCGACGATCACCCAGTCGGCGTCCAGCGCGCCGGTCGCCCACGACCACCGGCCGGACAGGCGCACCCCACCGTCGGCGGGGCTGGCGCGACCGGTGGGGGCCAGGGGAGCCGGCGCCAGCACCGGCCCGGACGCGAACACCTCGTCCTGCGCGCGCGGGTCGAACAACGACAGCATCCAATTGTGCAGCGCATAGAAGCCCAGCGTCCAGGCGCTGGAGGCGCAGCCGTGCGCCATCCGCCGAACCGGTTCCAGCACTTCGGGAAATGACGCTTCGATGCCGCCGTACCGGGCGGGCAGCAGCAGCCGGATCAGGTCGGTCTGCCGGAACTCGCCGACCGTGGCCGCCGGCAGCCGGCGCAGCCGCTCGGCCTCGTCGGCACGCTCGGCCAACCGCGCGACGAAGTCGTCGGTGATGCCGTGCAGCGGGCAGCCGTCGACCGCGGACATGTCGCCACCGTAACATACCTTTTAGTACGGTATGCCTGGTGTGGTCGGCTGCCTAGCTTCCGAAGCCCCCGCCGGTCGAGCCCGCCACGGACATCGGCGCGTGCGGGGCCGGGGCGCCGGTGATGCGGCTGGCGGCGAACTCCGCGCCCCTGTCGATCATGCTGGCGTCGTCGACGTAGGTGTTGTGGGCGGCGAAGTTGAGCCCGTCGCTGCACACCGGGTCGTCCTGGACGCAGACCTTGATGGTCTTGCCCTGATACATCGGGCCGATGGCGAGATTGGGCTCGCCGAGGAAGCTCATGGCCCGCGCGTTGGGCGTGCCGAACAGTACGATCGAGGAGACGTGCTTGGCCACCTCGGGGTCGAGCGGTTTGGGCACGCTCACCGGATCGACACCGTCGGGCACCTGTGCGGAGGTGACGAACCCCATGATGGCCGCGCCCTGCGAGTAGCCGCTGAGCACCATCTTGGTGTTGGGGCAGTCGTGGGCCATCGAATTGACATGTGCCCCGGCATCTCTGATGCCCTCGATGCCGGTGTCCCACTGGTCACTGGCCGGGTAGTTGACCGAGTAGACGTCGAAGGACCTGTCACCGACCCGCGGGCGCAGGTTTTCGATGAAGGCCTGAACGGTCGGGCCCGGACCGGGTGCCTCCCCGGTACCGCGGGCGGCGACGACCTGAACATCCGGGCACGACTGCGCGAACGCGGCGGGTACACCGGAAGCCAGGACAGAGGCGCTGAGACCGGACGCCGCGACGACGGCCGGACCAAGAAGACGAGCGATGTGGCGTGTGATCATTCGGCAATACTCCCCAAGCGAGCGCATTCCAAACCTACAACTTTTCCCGACCCTGCCTATTATTGCCGCACACGGTCGGCGAATCCGCAACCGACACGGCAAGACCGGGGGCGTGGGGCCGGCTACAGTTCGCCCGGCGCCACCTGAGGGGGCGGCGCGCGGCGTCGTTCGGCGGCGGGACCGCGTGCCCGGCAACGTATCTCCCGCGAGGTATCTCCCGCGAGCGAATAGACGGGTGTCAACCACCCAAGTTTGCGCACCGCCGTGTCGCGCTCGGCGGCCTGCCCGGTCACCTCGGGGTCGGACAGCCCGCCGCCGCCGGCCATCACCGCCGCCTGGCCAATACGCGCCCCACGCCGGCTCGCCGGTCTCGGACCGGACGTGGCGTTCCCGGACCGGGCCTTGGCCCACGTGTTCGGCCACTACGCCGTCGACCCGACGCACTGGGGCATCGGTGGGTCCTCCGACGGCGCCTCCTGTGCGCGCTCGCTCGGCCTGGCCAACGGCGACCTGTTCACCCATGTGGTCGCCTTCTCGCCCGGCTTTGCGGCGCGGGCACGACCGCCGGACGCCCCGCCGTCTACATCACCCACGGCGTCCGGGACCGGGTCCTTCTTATCGACACGACCGCGCGAGGCGCGCGCTCGACTGGTTCCCGTGGTGGGCCGAGATGTCGGTGGGCCGGCGTACGTTCGCGCCATGAGTGGTTCGAGGTCGGGATCGGGCGGCGGGCTCGGTGGCTTGTTGGGGTTGCTGCTGCTGGTCGCGGTCGTCATCAAGTTCATCTGGTGGATCCTCGGGGCGGTGGTCCTCGTCGGGTTGTTGTTCCTCGGGCGCGCCATCGTCCGCTCGTGCGACGAGCGTGCGGCCGCGCTCGCGAGCTACCGACGGGAAGTGGCCGCCCGCGCCGATCAGCAACACGACTGGGTGCTGCGCGGGGACGACCGCGGGATTTACGGCCTCGAGGGCGCCAAGTTGATGAGCTACCTGTATCCGGCGAAAGGGCAGATCAAGCGGCGGTGCTGACGACCGATTGTTACCATCGCGCGGTGAGTGATCCGCTGGGATTCGGCCGGCCCGTTTCGCGCCGCGACCTGCTCAAACGTGCCGGCGTGGCGCCGGCTGTCGTCGGCCTCGCAGCCTTGGTCGGCACGCCGCGGGCGGCCGCCGCCTCCGGTGTCGTCGTCCTCGACGCGGGTCACAACGGCGTCAACGACGCGTCGCTGGCCCGGCAGGTGCCCAACGGCCGGGGTGGCACCAAGCCGTGCAACACCTCGGGCACCGCGGCCGCCGACGGCTACCCCGAGCACGCATTCGACTGGGCCGTCGTCAGCCTGGTCGGTCAGTCGCTGAACCAGAACGGCGTCCGCACCCAGTTGTCGCGGGGCGGTGACGACGGCGTCGGGCCCTGCATCGACGAGCGCGCGGCGATGGCCAACGCGGCGCATCCCGACGCGATCGTCAGCGTTCACGCCGACGGCGGACCCCCGTCCGGCTCGGGTTTCCACGTCAACTACTCGAACCCGCCGTTGAACCAGGTACAGGCCGGCCCCGCGGTCCGGCTGGCGCACACCATGCGAGATGCGTTGGTCCAGGCGGGCTTTCACCCGTCCACCTACCTCGGCTCCGACGGGCTCTACGGCCGCGCCGACCTGGCCGGCCTGAACCTGGCCGAATACCCGGCGGTCCTGGTCGAACTGGGCAACATGAGAAACGCCGACGACGCCGCGCTGATGGAAAGTCCCGACGGCCGGGCCCGGTATGCCGCCGCCGTCACGCAGGGCATCGTTGCGTTCCTGAGCTCCAACGCCCCGACCGGCTAGCCACGGCTCCGGAGCATCAAGGGGCATCCAGGAATTGGTCCACCGCGTCGACGAACTCGGTCGGACGGTCGCGCACCAGCCAGTGGCCACACGATTCGAGGACCCGCAGCTGTCCGTCCCGGACCGCTTGCGACGCTCGGATCGAATCCGCCGCCGGTACGAGCGGGTCGTCGCGGCCCGCGAGTATCAGCGTCTTGGCGTTGATCTGGGGCAGCTTCGCGACGAGCGACAACCCCTCGGGCCCGGCGTCGAGCGCCCATCGTTGGGTGGCCGTGAACGCTTCGCCGGCGCGCGGGCGCCTGCCGCTGACGATGACCGCGTCGATCAGGTCGTCGGTCAGCGCCGACGCGTTCTTCATGCCGAGCCCCGCGCGCAGCTGCAGGCGGGTGAGCCTGCGGCCCATGCCTACCGAGAGACGATTGATGCGACGCTGCAGGCGGGGATGGTGGGCAAGCCACTTGACGGTGCGCATGAATGTGAACTTCTCGGTGATGCCGCCCGCGTTGATCGCGATGATGCGGCGCACCACATCGGGGTGGTTGATGGCGACTTCGAGCGTGATCCATCCCCCGAGCGACAACCCGCCGAGATCGACCCGGTCGAAGCCGTCGAAGCCATAGCCACGGATCAACTCGGCGACCCAGTCGCCGTACCAGGGAACCGAGAAGGATGAATCCGGGAATGCGCTGTCGCCGTAGCCGGGAAGGTCCGGGGCGATGACCCGTCGGCGCCGTCCGAGGGACACCAGCGCCGAACCATAGGACACCAGCGCCGAGTCCAGACCCCCGCCGTGCAGCAGGATCAGCGGGGTGCGGCCGTTGCGCGGGTCGACCTCGAAAACCCGCGTGCGGACACCGTGAACATCGACGTCACGGCTGTTGACACCCGCGGGAACCTTCTCTGCCGACGCCATGAGTACCTCCTCGAGCACCGAGCTCACACCGGCCACCCACCGGCACACCAGAGACGAAAGTCATCCAGCGCCCGGTTGCTGTTGTCCTGGCGAATCGTCCTCGACGCCACTTTCGCAGAGCAACCCTGCAACGCGGCGTTCGCTCGCTACTCTGAACCAGCGCAGAAGTAGGCGGATACCGGAGGCCTGGCCGCATGACCGAGCACACCTGGGTGGAACGCTGGGAGCGGCACACCGAATGGCCGCTCGCGCTGGTCGCCGCGGTCTTCCTCGTCCTGTACTCGGTGGAGGTGCTCGCCCAGCCACACGGTAGTGAGGCACATTCCCTGTGGTTGGCGGGCTGGCTGGTGTGGGGCTTTTTCGTGATCGACTACATCGTTCGCCTGGCGCTGGCCCCCGACCGGCCCCGATGGTTCGTGCGCCACCTGTTCGACCTGCTCATCGTCGCGCTGCCACTCATGCGACCGCTGCGGCTGTTGCGGTTCGTGGTCCTGGTGGGGGCGCTGCAAAGGGCGGTCGGCGACGCCGTCCGCGGCCGCATCCTGATCTACACCGCGTTTGGCACCGCCCTGTTGATCTACGTGTCGTCGCTGGCCGTACTCGATGCGGAACGCGGCCACCGGGGCGCCACCATCACGACGTTCGGCAACGCCGTGTGGTGGGCCGTCACCACCGTGACCACCGTCGGCTACGGCGACGTCTACCCGGTGACGGTCACCGGGCGCGTGATCGCCGCGCTGCTGATGGTCGGCGGCATCAGCCTCATCGGTGTGGTCACCGGGTCGCTCGCCTCCTGGATCGTGCAGCGGGTGGCCGAAACCGACGCCGCGGGCCAGGCGGCCACCGCCGCCCACGTCGATCAGCTGCGCGAGGAGATCCGGGCGCTGGCCGCCGAGGTGCGGCAACCCGGCTAGAAAACCGCGGTGCCGGCCCGCTCCCGCGACCCCGGTGGCATAACCAGTTGCCCGCCGGGGAACACTCGGCAAAGCGCTCTGGTGTAGCAGCCCCACGTCAGCGGCCACGACGGTTGCGGACGAAGCCGGCAGCTACCGCGAGCCGTCATCGGGTGTCAGGGAGTTCGGAGGCCGTCGGCGTGACCGAGGAACACACAGTGCAGACCAGGGCGGAGATGTGGCAACAGGTCACCGTCGTACCGTTGGCCTTCGTCGCCATCACCTTCATCGCCGTGTACTCGGTGCACGTCCTCGGGCGGCCCGGCGGCCCGCTGCCGGCGATCCTCGCGGTGATGAGCTGGATCGCCTGGGGCCTGTTCGTCGTCGACTATCTCGTCCGGCTGAGCCTGGCGCCCAACCGGGGACACTGGTTCATCCACCACCTGTTCGACCTGATCATCGTGGCGCTCCCGCTGATGGGCCCGCTGCTGCTGCTGCGGCTGGTCGTGGTGGCCGGGGCGTTGCAGAAGGCCGTCGGCAGGGCGGTGCGCGGCCGGATCCTGCTGTACACCATCGCCGGCGTCAGCCTGCTGATCTACATCGCGTCGCTGGCCGTCATCGACTTCGAACGCGACAAGCCGGGCGCCACGATCACGACCTTCGGCAAGGCGCTGTGGTGGTCGATCACCACCGTGACCACCGTCGGCTACGGCGACCTGTATCCGGTCACCGTCCCGGGGCGACTGGTCGCCGCGCTGCTGATGATCGGCGGCATCAGCCTCGTCGGTGTGGTCACCGCGTCGCTGGCGTCGTGGATCGTCGAGCGGGTGTCGGAGTCCGACGCCGCGCATCAGGCGGCGTCGGTCGCCCAGATCGACCAGCTGCGCGGTGAGATCCGGACGCTGCGCGACGAGCTGCGGGACGCCGTCTCGAACGGCGAGGGCGACGGCGCGCTCGCTACCGGAGCAGCTGGCCGATCGTCGTCACGACGATGAGCAGCAGCGAGGCGATCCCGATGACGTACACCGGGCGCCGCGCCGTGATCCGGGTGCCGGCCGGGTGCTGCAGTATCCGCTGGCGCCGAAACGAGATGAAATAGGTCAGCAGCGCCACCGCGCCGGCCAGGGCGGCCGGGATCACCGCCGCGAGCCCCACCGCGCCGTGCAGATTCCTGACCATCAACAGCGCGCCGTTGACCAGGAACGCGAACGAGGTGCGCGACCAGGACAGCGCCGTGCGCTCGGCCTGCAGGCCGCGGTCGGAGGGCGGGCCGCTCAACCCAGCACCGCCTTGGCGATCACCAGCCCGAGCGCGATGACGCCGACCAGGCTGAGCCCCACCGCGAGGTAGATGGGCGAGGGGTGGCGGGGCAACGGGTCGCCGCGGCGCATGGCGCGGTCGGCCTGCTGCCAGCGCAGCAACCCCATCGCGCTGGTGAGGATGGCCAGCACGGCGAGCCCCACGCCCAGCCCGCGGCGCGCGCCGGGGATGGTCAGCTCCGGCACGAGTTGCACGAGGGCGACGGCGGCGGCGAGCAGCCCCAGCGCGGTGCGCTGCCAGGCCAGGAAGGTCCGTTCGTTGGCGAACGTGAACCGGTAGTCGGGCTCCTGCTGCTCCGGCACTGTCGACTTCATCGGCCACGAGGCACATCGTAGATTGGGGCACTGTGGTCAGGGCGCTGCTGTTCGACGTGCAGGGCACGGCCACGGACTTCCATTCGACGATCTGCGCGGAGGGGCGCCGCATCGGCCCCGGTTTGGCCGTCGACTGGCCGGACGTGGTGCGCCGCTGGCGGGCGAGCTACTTCGCCACCCTGGAGGCCGCGCGTGCGCACCACAGCGGCTGGGTTCCGGTGCACTCGGTGTACCGCGGCGCCCTGGACACCGTGCTGGACGAGGGCGTGCTGTCGGACGCCCAACGCGACGAGCTCACGCTGGCCTGGCAGCGCCTGCAGCCGTGGCCGGACGTGGTGCCCGGTCTGACGCTGTTGAAGGGCGCGTTCACGGTGGCGACGCTGTCCAACGCCGACGTTTCCGCGGTGGTCAACATCTCCAAGCGGGCCGGGCTGCCCTGGGACGCGGTGTTCGCCGCGGAGATGGCCGGGGTGTTCAAGCCCGACCCCGCGATCTACCGCATGGCCGCGACGTACCTGGGGCTGCCACCCGCCGAGATCATGATGGTGGCCAGCCACAAGTACGACCTGCGCGCCGCGGGCCGGCTGGGGTTCCGGACCGCGTTCGTGGCGCGACCGCTCGAATTCGGCGCCGACGGCGCCCCCGACGTGGCCCACTCCGACGAGTTCGACGTCAACGCCGCCGACTTCCTCGACCTGGCAAGCCAATTGGGCTGCTGAGGCCCCGCGCCGCTACGGCGTGTTGGTCAGGGCCGGATCCGGCTTTTCCGACGACATCGACAGCAGGCCGCGCGCGCAGCGCGCGGCCAGCAGCCAGTTCGCGGGCTTCTTCATGTCCAGCCCGCCCAGCAGCTGTTTGACCATGGTCAGCGTGTCGAAGTAAATGCGTTCGCAGACAAGCGTTTCGGATTCGTCGAAGACGAAGTAGGCGGTCATGCGGACCCGGAACCGGCTGCCGGTGGGCGGGACCTTGCCCAGGTAGCCGCGATGGGTGCCCATCAGCCAGAACTCGACGATCACCGCGTCGGCGCTGTGCCGGATCGCGATGATCTCGTGGTCCTGGTCGGGGAAGGCGGTGCGGGTGTAGGCGTAGTAGCCGCGCACCGCCTCCTCGCCGTCGTGGACGACCAGCTGCGGGATCAGCTCGTAGCGCGGATGCGGAAACGTCGACAGCACGTCGTCCCAGTCCTGGCGGACCTCGTCGTGGAAGTGGTCGAGCACGAGCTTCTGGCGGGCGGCCAGCACCTCGGGCGCGGGAAACGCGGGGATGCTCACGCTGGTGAGCGTAAACCCGCGGCCTGGCCCCGTCTGCTCGCGCAGGAGATCAGAGCATGGAACGCTCGAGCGGCGCGCCGACGATCGCCCGGCTGGATTGGCCGTGCACGCCGACGGGCACCTCACCCATCAGGGAGACCCGATGCAGGAGCCGCTGCTGGCCGTCGTAGTCGGCCACCGCCCGGTGCTGGGTCGCCCGGTTGTCCCAGATCGCGACGTCCCCGGGCTGCCAGTCCCAGCGAACAGTGTTCTCCGGCAGCGCGATTCGCCGTTGCAGCAACTCCAGCAGCACGTCCGATTCGTGGGCGTCCAGGCCGACCAGGCCGCGCGCGAAGCTCCCGGCCACCAGGGTGCGCTCACCGCTGTCCGGGTGCACCCGCACCAGCGGATGTTCGGTGTGGTACTCGGGAGTCTGTCCCGGCTCCGGTTCCCGGTTGATGTGCGTCACCCACAGGCTGTCGGCGAGCTGCCGCAGCGGCTCGGGCAGTCCCGCATACGCCGCCGCGGTGGAGGCCCACAGCGTCGACCCGCCGTAGTCGGGCATGGTGACCGCCCGCAGCATCTCCACCCCCGGGTAGTTGGCGGCGAAGGTGATGTCGCTGTGCCAGCGGTTGTCGTAGCCGTATCGGGAGTCCACCCGATGCACCACCGGCGCATTGCGGAACGGGTAGTAGCCCGTCGACGGGTGACCGACGAGCAGGAACGACATGGGATCGCCCAACAGCCGGGCGAACGCCAGCTGCCCGGCGTCGTCGAGGTGGTGCTGGCCGCGGATGAAGACCACCTTGTGGTCCAGCAGGGCGCGGTAGATCCGCGCGACCGTGTCGGCCTCGAGATCGCCGCCGAGCCGCACCCCGTCGATGCGCGCGCCGATGCGGCTGCTCGCCTTCGTCACGGTCAGCGGTGCGGTGGTGGGCATGATTTCCGAGACTAGCCCCGCCCGCTATGCCCCCGGCGGCGTCCAGGCCACGGGCAGGCTCTTGATGCCGTGGATGAACTGCGACAGCAGCCGCGCGGGTTCCCCGACGGCGACGATGTCGGGGATCTGGCGGCGCAACTCGTCGAAGGCGACCCGGATCTCGCGTCGGGCCAGGTTGGCGCCCAGGCAGAAGTGGGCGCCGCCGCCGCCGAAGCCGAGGTGCGGGTTGGGCTCGCGCGCCACGTCGAAAAGCCAGGGGTTGGCGAACTTCGACTCGTCGCGGTTGGCCGAGCAGTACCACAGCGCGGCCTTGTCGCCGGCCGCCATCTTGACGCCGCTGAGCTCGAAGTCGCGCGTCAGGGTGCGGCGCATGTACACCACCGGGGAGGCCCACCGCACGATCTCCTCGACCGCGGTGGGCGCCAGGGCCTCGTAATCCGACCACCACCTGTCCCGCTCGTCGGGGTAGCGGGACAGGGCCAGCACGCCGTGGCTGATCGCGTTGCGCGTCGTCTCGTTGCCGGCCACCACCAGCAGGATGAAGAAGGACGCGATCTCCGCCGAGGTCAGCCGCTCGCCGTCGACCTCGGCCTCCACCAGGCTGGTCGTCAGGTCGTCGCGGTGGTTGACGCGCCGGTCCTCCGCCATCGCGGTGGCGTAGGCGCCGATGTCCATCGACACCTGCAGGAACTCGTCGAACTCGGTGGACAGGTCCGGATCGCCGAAGCCGAGGATCACGTTGGTCCAACCGAAGATGCGCTGTTCGTCCTCCTCGGGGATGCCCATCATGTCGCAGATGACCTGCAACGGCAGGGGCCCGGCGAGCTCGCGGACCAGGTCGGCCTCCCCGGCGGGATGGTTGGCGACCATCGCGGCGACCAGCCGACGGGCCCGCTCACGCACCGACGCCTCGATGCGGGCCACCACCTTGGGGGTGAAGGCGCGGCTGACGATCGACCGCAGCCGCTGGTGCCGCGGGTCGTCGAGCACGATCATCGAGCCGAAGTACTCGGCGATCTCGGGCAACTGGTCGCCGATCGTGATGCCGCCGGCCGAGCTGAAGATCTCCGGGTGGCGGCTGGCGTAGAACACGTCGTCGTGGCGGGTCAGCGCCCAATAGCCGGTGCCCGCGTCGAACCCCTCGTATTCGACCGCGGGCCAGAACGAGAGCGGGGCCTCGCGGCGCAGCGTGGCGAACGCCCCGTCGCGGAAGTCGTCGTCGCGGCCCCAGAACTCCAGTGACTCGAGATGGATGTCGGCCAAGGGGATCTCCGGCGGTGGCGCCCCGTTGGTCCGCGTCGCGATACCCGTCGTGAGGGTCACCTAGATCTCCTTCGCCGTTGCAGAGTCCCGGGTAGGGGTCAGTGCGTGCAGACCGTCCGGCCGCCCGCCGACTGCGCGTCACTCACCACGTTGCCGTCGACCAGGATCCGGCAGCGCATCGCGCCCACGCCCTGCGCGCTCAACACGAACACCTGACCGCCGAAACTGGTGAACTCCGTCGACCAGGGCAGCGGGGCGTTGACCGCGTGCTGCTGGCCGGTGGCGGTCTGGTAGGAGATGTACTCGGCGACCCCGGGGCCGCTCACCTCGTAGCGGACCTGAGGAAAGCCCTCGGCATGCGCCACGCCGCACGCATTCGACAACCCGATTCCGGCGGCGCACAGGACCGCGGGCCCGCGCAGACGACTGGTCATGGTTTCCCATCGTGTCATCGCGCGCGACCCGACGGAAGCGTTTTGGCCGCGGAGCCCAGCAGGACGACGGCGAACACCGCGCCGACCACACCCGAGATCAGCAACGGCAGCCGCCCGTCGGACCCCCACAGGAATCCGGCCCACAGGCCCGCGGCCAGCACCGCGAACCCGCTCAGCCCCTGGAACACGCCCTGGGCGCTGGATTGCAATTCTTCGGAGACAAGCGTTGAGACCCACGCCTTCCCGACGCCGTCGTAGCAGGCGGTGAACATCCCGTACGCGGCGATCAGCCCCCAGGCCGCCGCCGTGTTCGTCGTCATCCCCAGGCCGAGATAGCCGACCGCGAAGAACACCAGCCCGACCCCGTACGCCACCGCCCGGCCGAACCGGTCGGCGAGCACCCCGGCCGGGAAGCTCACCAGGGCGTACACCGCGTTGTAGCCGACGTAGGCCAGGATGACGCCGACGACCGAGAAGCCGATCTCCTTGAGCCGCAACAGCAGCAGCGCGTCCGGGAAGTTGACGACGCTGAACGCCACCAGGAAGGAGACCACCTTCCAGTAACGGCGGGGCAGCCGCCGGGCACCGGCGAACACCGACGACCGGACCGCGGGCGGCACCACCCGGGGCCGCTCCCGGACCCAGGCGATCAACAGCACGCTGAGCACCGCGGGAATCACCGCCAGATACAGCACCGGGCCGATCCGGTGGTGGAACGCCTCGTACCCGGCCAGGCCCAGCAGCGGCCCGATGACGGCGCCGAGCGTGTCCATCGTGCGGTGAAACCCGAACACCCGGCCACGCTGGGCCGGCGCGATGCCGTCGACCAGCAACGCGTCGCGCACCGAACCGCGCAGCCCCTTGCCCAGCCGGTCGACCACCCGGCCGGCCAGCACGCCGGGCCACGCGCCGGCGGCGGCGACGATGAGCTTGCCCAGCGCCGCCATCCCGTAGCCGGTCGCGATCAGCGGGCGGCGGGCGAACCGGTCGCCCAACGGACCGGACACGACCTTGGTGAGCGACGCCGCGCCCTCCGCGGCGCCCTCGACCGCCCCGACCACCGCCGGCGGCGCGCCCAGCACGGTGGTCAGATAGATCGGCAGCAGCGGATACAGCAACTCGCTGGCGGAGTCCTGCAGCAGCGACACCAGCGAGAGCACCCACACGTTCCTGGTGAGCCAGGCGGGCCCGTTCCGCACCCGCCGAATGCTAGCTGCCGGACGGGCCGCGCGCTTAGGGTGAGGCGGGGGCGGCGAACGGAAGGTGAGTATGTCGGAACGCGGCTCAAAGCGTGTGGTGGTCTGGGGCACCGGCTTCGTCGGCAAGATGGTGATCGCCGAGATCGTCAAGCACCCGGTGTTCGAGCTGGTGGGTGTCGGTGTCAGCAACCCCGACAAGGTCGGCCGCGACGTCGGCGAGATCTGCGGGCTGCCCGAGCCGGTGGGCATCACCGCCACCGATGACGTCGACGCGCTGATCGCACTGCAGCCCGACGCGCTGGTGCACTACGGTCCGACGGCGCTGCACGCCAAGGACAACATCGCGCTGATCACCCGCTTCCTGCGCGCCGGCATCGACGTGTGCTCGACCGCGATGACCCCGTGGGTGTGGCCGTCGATGCACCTCAACCCGCCCAACTGGATCCAGCCCATCACCGAGGCCTGCGAGCTGGGCGAGTCGTCCTGCTTCACCACCGGCATCGACCCCGGCTTCGCCAACGACCTGTTTCCCATGACGCTGATGGGCCTGTGTTCGGAGGTGCGCCGGGTCCGCGCGTCGGAACTGCTGGACTACACCAACTACGAGGGTGACTACGAGGTCGAGATGGGCATCGGCCGCGAGCCCGAATACTCGCCGCTGCTGGAAGACTCCACCATGCTGATCTTCGCGTGGGGCGCGACCGTCCCGATGATCGCCCACGCCGCCGGCATCACGCTCGACGAGATCACCACCACCTGGGACAAGTGGGTCACGCCCACCGAGCGCACCACCGTCAAGGGCGTCATCAAGCCCGGGCACGTCGCGGCCGTGCGATTCACCATCAACGGGATCTACAACGGCGAGACCAGGATTGCGCTCGAACACGTCAACCGCATCGGCCACGACGCCGCCCCGGACTGGCCGTCCGGCCACGACGACGACGTCTACCGCGTGGACATCGAGGGCACGCCGAGCATCTTCCAGGAGACCGCGTTCCGGTTCACCGACGGGTCGGGCCGGGACCCCGCCACCGCCGGGTGCCTGGCGACCGGGATGCGGGCCCTCAATGCGGTCCCGGCGGTCAACGACCTGCCGCCGGGCTGGGTCACCCCGCTGGACCTGCCGCTGATCGCCGGCGCCGGAAACATTCGCTGACGCTGCTGTCGGCCCGCCTCGCGGTTGCGGTCGTCACGAGTTGCAGGCCGGCCGGTCTAGGCCTCGCCCTTGTTCTCCTCGGCGGCGGCATCCCGGAGTTCGACGTTGCGGGCTTTGTCCCGCTCGATCCGCTCGCGCGTGGACTTGTCGTCCGAAGCGTCGCCCGGGGCGTCGTCACCGGTGTTGCCGGCTTCGTCGGCGAACTTGGGGTCGCCGTCCTCGTCGAGCCATTCGTTGACCGCGGTGCCCGTGATCGTGCCGCCGGAGCCGGGCAGCACCACAGTGGGCCGGCCCTCGTAGGCCTGCATCATCTCGGCGAACTTCTGCTTGGTGTCCGGGTCCGGATCCGGTTTCTCGGTCTGCCGCCGGTCGCCGCTGTGATCAGCAGATTCGTCGTCTTGCACGCTCATGCGTCCCCTCCCTTGCCGTCGGCGCTCCGACCGTTCGGGACTACCCACTGCAGCGGTGTGTCGAAACTAACCCGGCCGGGATCTGCGATGAAACACCCGGCGCCGCAGCGCGATTCTCAGGCCGGTTTCGGATAGCTGACGCCGGTGAGTCGCTCGGAGAGCTCCCACAGGCGCCGGCAGTCGGCGTCGTTGCGGGCGCGGGCGGGCACGCGGGCCCGTTTCACCCCGCCGCCGGCGGCCTCCAGCAGGCCCAAGGGCCCGTAGAAGGCGCCGCCCTCCGCGCCGGGCGTGGCGGCGGCGTACAGCGCCGGCAGGATCCCGTCGTCGACCTCCTGCCACAGAAACGGCGTCCACCGCCACGACGCCTTGTAGAAGCGCTCCATCGGCGCCGGCTTGTCGCGGCCGTGCGATGGCCCGCTGATCTGCAGGTTGGTCATGGTCAGCCCTGGGTGGGCGGCGGTGGAGGTGATGCCCCAGCCCGCCTGGCGGCTGAGGCGGTCCAACTCGCGGGCGAACATCAGCACGGCCAGCTTCGACTGGCCGTAGGCCGCCATCGCCGAGTACTTCTTCTCGAACTGGGGGTCGTCGAAATGGATGCGGCCGTAGCGGGCCGCGAGGCTGCTCAGCGACACCACCCGCGCACCCTTGGCCCCGCGCAACAGCGGCAGCAGGTGCGCTGTCAGCGCGAAGTGGCCCAGATGGTTGCTGCCGAACTGCAATTCGAAGCCGTCGGCGGTGGTGTCGCGCTCCGGGGGCGTCATCACGCCGGCGTTGTTGACCAGGATGTCGATCGGGCGGCCCTCGGCGTTGAGCTGTTCGCCCAGGGCGGCGACCGCGGCCAGCGACGACAGGTCCAGCGATCTGATGGTCAGCTTGGCGTCGGGAACGCCTGCCCGGATCTCGGCGATCGCCGCCTCGCCCTTGGCGCGGTTGCGGATCGCCATGACGACGTCCGCGCCGCCCGCCGCCAGCCGCCCGGCCAGCCCGAGGCCCAGGCCGCTGTTGGCCCCGGTGACCACCACCAGCTTCCCGGACAGGTCCGGCACGGTTGCGAAAAGTGCGCTCATGCGTCTCAGTGTGCCCCGTTGCGTGCCGTCGACTCCAGGCGCCTTTCGCTGGCGGAGGCCGCCGCGCGGTGACACACTGCGTCAATGAGCAGCAGAGGGCTCGCGAAGGCTTCGCTGGTGGCCTCGATCGTGGTGACCGTGGCGGCGGTCGCCGGCTTCGTCGTCACCCTCGTGCTCAACGTCTTCTTCCTGGACGACTACGACGCGTACGGCGAGGTGTCCATCCCGGGGTCGGGCCGGTTGGACCTGCCCGCCGGCGAGGTCACGATCAGCTTCCACACCGTCGTGATCGGCGGCCCCAACGGCACCGGCCTGCCGGTGCCGCCGCTGGCGGTCACCATCACGCCGCCGGACGGGGTCGCCCAACCTGAGCTGGCCGAAAGCTTCGGCAGCACAACGACGGTCAACAACGACTCGCACGTAAGGGTGTGGGTGGCCCACATCCCCGCCGCGGCCGGCTACGCCGTCACGACCGACGGCAAGGTCAACGGATACATCGAGCCGCGGCTGGCCTTCGGCCACAAGAGCTCCTATGGCTACCTGCTGTGGGTGTTCGTCGGCCTGTTCGTGGCCGGCCTCCTCGCCTCGATCCTTTCGGGTAGGTGGCGGGCCCGCGTCGGGCGCAGGGCGGTGGTCGCGGCGACCCCGTCGTTCGCCTCGTTCCAGGCATCGTCCTGGGAGGTCGACGACGAAGGTGTCCGCGTCGAGCGTCTGAAAACCCTGGCGGCGCTGCGGGATTCGGGGGCGCTGACCGAGCAGGAGTTCGAAGCCGAGAAGCGCCGGATCCTGGGCGGCTATTGACCCTCATGGCCGCGAGCGTGCGTGTCTGTACGGCGACACGCCGGTGCGGCCGGCATTGTGCGCACGCTCGCGGGCATGACGCTAGTGCCCGCGGGCGACCCACTCCTGGTAGTGGACGATCTCGTCGCCGATGGTGGTGCTGTCCCCGTGGCCGGTGTGGACGACGGTCTCCCCGGGCAGCTTGCCCAGCCGCCCCGAGATCGACTGCAGGATCGTCGGGAAGTCGGAGTAGGAGCGCCCCGTCGCGCCCGGCCCGCCGGCGAACAGGGTGTCGCCGCTGAACACGGTTCCCAGTTCGGGGGCATACCAGCACACCGAGCCGGGGGAGTGGCCCGGGGTGTGCAGTGCCTGCAGCTCGGTGCCGGCGACGGCCAGGATTTCGCCGTCGGAAATGGTGCGGAAGTCCTTGTCCGGGTGCGTCATTCGCCACAGCACCTCGTCGGCGGGGTGCAGCAGCACCGGCGCGTCGAGCGCCGCGCCCAGCTCGGGGGCCACCGTGACGTGGTCGTTGTGGCCGTGCGTGCAGATCACCGCGACGACGTTGCGGCGCCCGACGGCCTGCAGGATCGGCTCGGCGGTGTGGGCGGCGTCGAACACCACGACGTCCGAGTCGTCGCCGACGAGCCAGATGTTGTTGTCGACTTCCCAGCTGCCGCCGTCGAGTTCGAACGTCCCGTGGGTGACCACCCGGTCGATGCGCGCCATCAGAGCAGCACCACCGAACGCAGCACCTTGCCGCCGTGCATCTTGTGGAACGCCTCCTCGACGTCGCCGAGCCCGATGCGCTCGGTGACGAACTGCTCGAGCGGCAGCCGCCCCTGCAGGTAGAGGTCGATCAGGGTGGGGAAGTCGCGTTCGGGCAGGCAGTCGCCGTACCAGGACGACTTCAGCGACCCGCCGTGGGAGAAGAAGTCCACCAGCGGCATGTCCAGGCGCATGTCGGGTGTCGGAACGCCCACCAGCACAACGGTTCCGGCGAGGTCGCGGGCGTAGAAGGCCTGCTTCCAGGTTTCGGGCCGGCCCACGGCGTCGATCGCCACGTTGACCCCGAAGCCGTCGGTGAGATCCTGGATCGTCTCGACCAAGCCTTTTCCGGCGTCGGCCTCGCGGGCGTTGACGGTGTGGGTGGCGCCGAACTTGCGGGCCCAGTCGAGTTTGGTGTCGTCGGTGTCGACCGCGATGATCCGCCTCGCCCCGACCAGCGCGGCGCCGGCGATCGCGGCGTCGCCGACGCCGCCGCAGCCGATCACCGCCACGGTGTCGTCGCGGGTGATGGCGCCGGTGTTGATCGCCGCGCCGATGCCGGCCATCACCCCGCAGCCCAGCAGGCCGGCGACGGCCGGGTCGGCTTGCGGGTTCACCTTGGTGCACTGGCCTTCGTGCACCAGGGTCTTGTCGGCGAACGCGCCGATGCCCAGCGCCGGGGTCAGCTCGGTGCCGTCGGTCAGCGTCATCTTCTGCTCGGCGTTGAAGGTGTCGAAGCACAGCTGCGGCCTGCCGCGCTTGCAGGCCCGGCACTGGCCGCAGACCGCGCGCCAGTTCAGCACCACGAAGTCGCCGGGCGCCACCGCCGTCACCCCCGGCCCGACCGCTTCCACCGTGCCGGCGGCCTCGTGGCCGAGCAGGAACGGGTACTCGTCGTTGATGCCGCCCTCGCGGTAGGTCAGGTCGGTGTGGCACACCCCGCAGGCGATGATGTCGACCACCGCCTCGCCCGGGCCCGGGTCCGGGACGACGATGTCCACCAACTCGACGGGTTCGCCCTTCTGCCGTGAGATCACGCCGCGCACTGTCTGACTCATGGCCTCCAACCTACTGAGGGGTGCAGTACACTCCGCGCGCGGGCGCGACGCCGGTGTAGCGTCGCCAAGCGTGACAGCATCTGACAAAGCCACCGAAACCGCCCCCGAAACGGCCAAAGAATTCATCGGGAGAATGGTCGCGGCCATCGACGGCGCCAGCCTGGCGCTGCTGTTGAGCATCGGGCATCAGACCGGTCTGCTGGACACCATGGCCGGGCTGCCGCCCGCCACCAGCGCCCAGATCGCCGAGGCCGCCGGCCTCGACGAGCGCTACGTCCGGGAATGGCTGGGCGGCATGACCACCGGGCACGTCGTCGTCTACGACGCCGGCGCCGGCACCTACTCGTTGCCCGCCGACCGCGCCGGCGTGCTGACCCGCGCGTCCGGGCCGCACAACCTGGCCCTGGCGGCCATGTTCATCCCGCTGCTCGGCGAAGTCGAACAGAAAATCATCGACTGCTTCCGGCAGGGCGGCGGCCTGCACTACAGCGAATACCCACGCTTTCACATGCTGATGGCCGAGCAGAGCGCGGCGGTGTTCGACAACGCGCTCATCGACGTGGTGTTGCCGCTGGTCGACGGCCTCGTCGAGCGCCTGCACGCCGGAGCCGACGTGGCCGACCTCGGGTGCGGCAGCGGGCACGCGATCAACCTGATGGCGCAGGCGTTCCCGGCGAGCCGATTCACCGGCATCGACTTCTCCGACGAAGGCCTTGCCGCGGGCAGGAGGGAGACCGCCGAGCGCGGCCTGACGAACGCGACGTTCGAAAGCCACAACCTGCCGGAACTGGACAAGGTCGACGCCTACGACGTCATCACGGTGTTCGACGCGATCCACGACCAGGCCCACCCGGCGCGAGTGCTGGAAAACATCTACCGCGCGCTGCGGCCCGGCGGTGTCTTCCTGATGGCCGACATCCAGGCGTCGAGCCAGCTGGAGGACAACGTCGGGGTGCCGATGCGGACCTACCTCTACACGACGTCGTTGATGCACTGCATGACGGTCTCGCTGGCGCTGGAAGGCGCCGGGCTGGGCGCCGCCTGGGGAACGCAGCTGGCCACCTCGATGCTCCGGGATGCGGGGTTCGACGACGTGCAGGTGGTCGACATCGAGTCCGACCCGATCAACAACTACTACATCGCCCGGAAGTGATGGCGGCCCTCGACACCCTCGAGGACTGGCCCGTCCCGTCGGCCGCCGCCGCGGTGGTCGGACCCGCCGGCGTGCTGGCCACCCACGGCGACACCCGGCGGGTGTTCGAGCTGGCCTCGGTGACCAAACCGCTGGTGGCGCGCGCCGCCCAGGTCGCGGTCGAAGAAGGGGTCGTCGAGCTGGACACCCCGGCGGGCCCGCCCGGATCGACGATCCGCCACCTGCTGGCGCACGCGTCGGGCCTGGCGATGCACTCCGACCGCGTGCTGGCCAGGCCGGGCACGCGGCGGATGTACTCCAACTACGGCTTCGCCGTGCTCGCCGAGACCGTGCAGCGGGAGTCGGAGATCGAGTTCGGGCGCTACCTGGCCGAGGCGGTGTGCGAGCCGCTGGCCATGGCGAACACGCGGCTGCCCGGCGGCGCGGCGGAGGCCGGGTACGGCGCGACCTCGACGGTGGCCGACCTGGCGGCGTTCGCCGGCGACCTGCTGAGCCCGTCGACGGTCTCGCCGCAGCTGCACGCCGAGGCGACCACGGTGCAGTTCGCGGGCCTGGACGGCGTGCTGCCCGGATACGGCGTGCAGCGGCCCAACGACTGGGGGCTGGGTTTCGAGATCCGGGACGCCAAGACGCCGCACTGGACCGGCAGCCGCAACTCGGCGCGCACCTACGGCCATTTCGGCCAGTCGGGCGGCTTCATCTGGGCAGACCCCGAGGTGGGGCTGGCGCTGGTGGTGCTCACCGACCGCGATTTCGGGGACTGGGCGCGGCGGCCGTGGCCGGCGATCGCCGACGCCGTGCTCGCCGAATATGGCCAAAAGTCCCGAATAGATATTGCAGACTAGCGCAACACGGGCATCACAGGGCACAATAGA
This sequence comes from uncultured Actinomycetota bacterium, assembly GCA_963711445.1. Lineage (GTDB taxonomy): Bacteria > Actinomycetota > Actinomycetes > Mycobacteriales > Mycobacteriaceae > Mycobacterium. Next base: position 418,096 of record CAVQEF010000004.1, on the reverse strand, counting down.
CACGCAAGACACATCAATAACGCAGAACACCCTGCTTGCGGGTCCACAGGTCGTTGGGGAAGACGTCCCTCGTGGAACCAAAGGAGCAGGAGATGCGTGCGTCGAATCAATTCGCCGACGTGACGGCCGGCGTGGTGTACATCCACGCCTCGCCCGCGGCGGTATGCCCGCATGTCGAGTGGGCGTTGTCGTCGACCCTGGGTGCCAAGGCGAACCTCACGTGGACGCCGCAGCCGGCCATGCCCGGGCAGCTGCGCGCGGTCACCAACTGGGTGGGGCCGGTAGGCACCGGCGCCCGGTTGGCCAACGCGCTGCGCTCCTGGTCGGTGCTGCGGTTCGAGGTCACCGAGGACCCCAGCCCCGGCGTCGACGGCCAGCGGTTCAGCCACACCCCGCAACTGGGCCTGTGGAGCGGGGCGATGAGCGCCAACGGCGACATCATGGTCGGCGAGATGCGGCTGCGTTCGATCATGGCCCAGGGCGCCGACGCCCTGGCCGCCGAATTGGACACGGTGTTGGGCACGGCGTGGGACGAGGCGCTCGAGGTCTATCGCGACGGCGGCGACGCCGGCGAGGTGACCTGGCTCAGCCGGGGTGTGGGTTAGGCCGCAGCACGCGCAGCGCGCCCGGCACCGCGCTGATCTCGGCGGGTAGCGGGCACGCGTAGTCGCCGTCGGCGTAGACGTTGATGCCGGGGCATTCGACGTGGATCGTCGTGGCGCGCGCCGTGCTCACCTCGTCGAGGTCGACGTGGGTGCCCTTGATCACGGTGGGGAACAGCCGCACCAGCTTCGTCCGCGACGCCTCGTGGACCATGGTGATGTCGAGCAGGCCGTCGGTGGGGTCGGCGCCCGGGCAGATCAGCATGCCGCCGCCGTAGCTGCGGGTGTTGCCGAACGCCGCGAGCGTGAGATCGGTGTCGATCTCTCGCGTTCCGTCGAGCACCATGCGGAACGGCAGGAGCCGCAGCTGCGACAGCTCGGCGAGCATCGCCAGGTAGTAGCGCGCCCGGCCGTGGGGCCAGCGCATCCGGTTGGCGCGGTCGGTCACCAGGGAGTCGAACCCGGTGGCCGCCACGGTGCCGAACCACTTCTCGGAGCCCTCGCCCCACCGGATCCGGCCCAGGTCAACGGTTTCCGTCCAGCCGTCGACCACGACGTCGGCGGCGTCCTCGGGAACGACGGGGATGCCGAATGCGCGGGCGTGGTCGTTGCCGGTACCCGCCGGCACGATCCCCAGCGGAATGTCGCTGCCCGCCAACAGCTGCAGCGCGTTGGAGACGACGCCGTCGCCGCCGGTCACCACCACCGCGTCGGCGCCCTTGTCGATCGCCGCGCCGACCAGGAACCGGGCGTCGTCGGCGTCGTCGCCGATGATCTCGACGACCTCCACCCCGCGGCGGTGCAGCCGGTCGATCGCGAGCTGCGCCGCCTGGATCGCGGCGCCGTGCCCCGAGGCGGGATTGGTCAGCGCGATCACCTTGCCGACGTCGCGTTGCGACGGCGACGGTCATGGAATCAGCTTGCCGGGGTTGAGAATTCCGGCCGGATCCAGCGTCGCCTTGACCGCGCGCAGCACCCGCACGCCGAGCTCGCCGACCTCGTCGGTCATCCAGGGCCGGTGGTCGGCGCCGACCGCGTGGTGGTGGGTGATGGTCCCGCCGGTCGCGACGATCGCGTCCGTCGCGGCCTTCTTGGCGGCCCGCCACTGCTCGATCGCGTCGCCGCGCTGCCCGGCGACGACGGTGAAGTACAGCGACGCGCCGGATGCATAGACGTGCGAGATGTGGCACATCACCAGCGCGGGGGTGCCCGACGCGGCCAGGGCGTCGGTGAGCGCCTGCGTGACAGCGGCTTTGAGGGCGGGAACGTTCGACCAGTCGGTGGCCGTCTCGAGGGTCTCGCACAGGGCGCCCGCGGACAGCAGCGAGTCGCGCAGGTACGGTGCGGCGAACCGACCGCGCTCCCAGGCCCGCGCCGGCCCCTCGCCCAGCGACGTGCCGCCGCACGCCCGCAGCAGCGCGCTGGTCTCGGCGTGCCGGCTCTCGACGTGCTCTTCGGTGCCCTCGAACACGGTGATGCCCAGGCAGCCGCCGGTGACCTGCGCGTCGCCGATCGACTCGGTGGTGGCCAGGTTGACCCCGGTCTCGACCTCGTCGGAAAGCCGGATCACGGTGGGGCCGGTGGCATTCTGGGTGACCGCGCGCAGCGCCGCGGCTCCGGTCGCGAAATCGGGGAACGACCACGCCTCGTGGCGCACGGCTTCGGGTTTTCGGTGGACCCGTAGCCGCACCTGGGTGATGATGCCGAAGACGCCCTCCGAGCCGATCACGAGCTGGCGCAGGTCGGGGCCCGCGGCCGACTCCGGTGCGCGGCCCAGGTCCAGGGTGCCCGCCGGGGTGACGACGCGCAGCCCGCGCACCATGTCGTTGAGGCGGCCGTAGCCGGCCGAGTCCTGGCCCGATGACCGGGTGGCCGCGGAGCCGCCGATCGTGACGTACTCGAAGCTCTGCGGGAAATGGCCGAGCGAGAAGCCGCGCTCGCCCAGCAGCCGTTCGGCGTCGGGTCCGGTGACCCCGGCGCCGAAGACGGCCTGGCCGGACACCTCGTCGAGGTCGATCAGCCGGTCGAGTCGGCGCAGGTCCAGCGACACCACCGCGTCGAACGCGCCGCGGATCGGATCGAGCCCGCCGACGACGCTGGTGCCGCCGCCGAACGGGACGACGGCGATGCGGCGCTCCGAGCAGTGGCGCAGGATCGCGGCGATCGCGTCCTCGTCGCCGGGCAGCAGCACGGCGTCGGGCGCGTCCTGCACCCCGGGGTCCTTGCGGCGCAGCAGGTCCAGGGTGGACTTGCCGCCGGCATGCAGCAGCCGGTCGCGGTGCGCGGTGCGGCAGTACTGCGCACCGACGATCGCGGCCAGCGCGTCGAGGTCGGCCTTCGCCAACGCCGACGGGCGCAGCCGCACTTCGTCGGGGTCGAGGGCGGGACGGTCGGTGCCCTGCAGGCCCACGGTCTGCTTCAGCAGCGACCGGATGCCGTCGGACAGCGGCGTGGCCGCGGCGGGATCTCCCCAGGCGTCCCATTTCATCGGCGGAAGGAGTTGCTCAGGATGGGCCATGCGTTACAGTATTACATATGTTGTCAACCAGTAATGCGCAGTCGGATACCGGGGAGCGGATCCTCGCCGCCGCGGCCACCTGCGTGGTCGACTTCGGGGTGGACCGGGTGACGCTCGCCGAGATCGCGCGGCGCGCCGGGGTCAGCCGGCCGACGGTGTACCGGCGCTGGACCGACACCAAGTCGATCGTCGCCGACCTGCTGACCCGGCACGTCCTCGACGTGACGCGCGACGCCCCGCTGCGCGGCGACGACCGGGAGTCGCCTGGTGCGGCAGATCGTCGCCGTCGACCGACCTGCTGCGCCGCGACGAGCTGGTCATGTCGGTTCTGCACTCGGAGCTCGCGCCGGTCTACATCACCGAGCGCCTGGGGACCAGCCAGCACATGCTGATCGACACCCTGGCCGCCCGGCTGCGTGCGGCCCAGCGCCACGGCAGCGTGCGCGCGGGCGATCCCGTCCAGATGGCCGCCATGGTGTTGCTGATCACCCAGTCGACGATCCAGTCCGCGCAGATCGTGGCGCCCCTGCTCGGCGCCGATGCGCTGGCCGCCGAACTCGCACACGCGCTGAACGGATATCTGTCGTGACGGCACCGGGCCCGGGGGCGCTCAACGCGGCACGGCGCGCGGCGGAGTTGAGCGCGCTCGCCGACGGCGCGCCGCTGGACGTCGTCGTGATCGGCGGTGGCATCACCGGTGCCGGCGTGGCGCTGGACGCGGCCTCGCGCGGCCTGCGCGTGGCGCTGGTGGACAAGCACGACCTCGCGTTCGGCACCAGCCGCTGGAGCTCCAAGCTGGTGCACGGCGGGCTGCGCTACCTGGCGACCGGCAACGTGGGCATCGCCCGGCGCAGCGCGCTGGAACGCGGCATCCTGATGACCCGCACCGCCCCGCACCTGGTGCACGCGATGCCGCAGCTCGTCCCGCTGCTGCCGTCGATGGGCCGCGGTGCCCGCGCGCTGGTGCGGGCCGGCTTCCTGGCCGGCGACGCGTTGCGGATGCTCGCGGGCACGCCGGCCGCCACACTCCCGCGATCGCGGCGGGTCGGTCCGCGGCGGGTGGTGGAGATGGCGCCGACCGTGCGGCGCGACGGCCTCGACGGCGGCCTGCTGGCCTACGACGGGCAGTTGATCGACGACGCCCGGCTGGTAACCGCGGTCGCGCGCACCGCCGCGCAGCACGGCGCCCGGATCCTGACCTATACCGCGGCCTCCGAGGCCACCGGCACCTCGCTGCGGTTGACCGACCGGCTTTCCGGGGAGTCGTTCGACGTGTCGGCTCGGGCGGTGATCAACGCGGCCGGGGTGTGGGCCGGCGAGATCGACGCCTCGCTGCGGCTGCGGCCCAGCCGCGGCACGCATCTGGTCTTCGATGCGGCCACATTCGGCAATCCCGTTGCAGCGCTGACCGTTCCGATCCCCGGCGAACTCAACCGGTTCGTCTTCGCGATGCCCGAGCAGCTGGGCCGGGTCTACCTGGGGCTGACCGACGAGGCCGCGCCCGGCCCGATCCCCGACGTGCCGGAGCCGTCCGCGCAGGAGGTCGCGTTCCTGTTGGACACGGTCAACACCGCGCTGGGGACGGCGGTGGGCCACGCCGACGTCCTCGGCGCCTACGCCGGACTGCGGCCGCTGATCGACACCGGCGAGGGCCGCACCGCCGACGTGTCGCGCGAGCACGCCGTCGTCGAGTCGCCGTCCGGGGTCATCAGCGTGATCGGCGGCAAGCTGACCGAATACCGCTACATGGCCCAGGACGTGCTCGACCGCGCCGTCGCGCGGCGGGGGCTGTCCGCCGGGCCGTGCCGGACCCGCGAGCTGCCGCTGATCGGCGCGCCGGGCAACCCCGGCGGGTCGGGCCGCCCGGTGGCCGGGTTGCCGCCGTCGCTGGTGGCGCGCTACGGGGCCGAGGCTTCCGACGTCGTCGCCGCCGCCAGCTGCGAGCGGCCCCTGGAACCGGTCGCCGAGGGCATCGACGTGACCCGGGCGGAGTTCGAGTATGCGGTCACCCACGAGTGCGCGTTGAATGTCTCCGACATCGTCGACCGCCGGACTCGCATCGGTCTGGTGGACGCCGATCGGCGGCGGGTCGTCGAGGTTGCGAAGGAGTTTGTGTGATGTGGGTATCGAGGTGCGCTCTGACGATCGTGGTCGCCGCGGTGGCGGGATGCTCGACGCACACGGCCGGCCCCGCGCACGGACCGGTGTCGTCCTCGACGTCGGTCGCCGGTGCCCCGGTGACCGAGATCCTCGACGCGGTCGCGGTGGATGCCGGTGGCCGGCCCGCCAACGGCTATCACGAATCCGCCGGTGACCAACCCGTTCCCGAGCACGCGGACTGCACCGAGGCGTCGCCGGCCGCGGTCGCCAAGAACATCTACGGGTGCTCGCCGTCCTACTACGCCGCGGACGTCTGCTGGCCGGCCTCGGGCCAGGACCTGCTCTGCATGAACGACCCCTGGGCCAAGGAGCTGCATCGCATCCGCGCGGATGCGCCGCTGCCGGCGGTGAATCCGCCGGCCCTGCCCACACCGGTGGCCCTGCTGCTCGACGACGGCACCCACTGCCGGCTGCGCAACGGCGGCGCGTGGGGACATCGCTCCGACAACCTGCAGGCCTTCTACGGATGCGGCGACCATCCCGGCCTCGACGTGCTGGCCCCGGCCGGCGCCGATCCGGTAGACCGTTCGCTGCCGGTGTGGACCGTCAGGGTCGGCACCGACAACGCCCCCGAGCCGTCACCGCCGGCCCCGGTCACCCACCGCGTGCACAAGGCGTGGTTCGCCGGCGATTAGGCCGGCTAGGGGGCCACGCCGATGTCTTCGTGCCACAGGTCCGGGTGCTCCTCGATGAAGGCTGCCATCATGGCGGCGCAGCGCGGGTCGTCGAGCATGCGGACCTCGACGCCGTGCCCGGCGAGCCAGTCGTGCCCGCCGCTGAAGGTGCGCGATTCGCCGACCAGCAGCGAGCCGATGCTGAACTGGCGCACCAGCCCGCTGCAGTACCAGCACGGCGAGAGCGTCGTCACCATGATCGTGGACCGGTAGTCGCGCTGCCGGCCGGCCGCGCGGAACGCGTCGACCTCGGCGTGCAACGAGGGATCGCCCTGTTGCACGCGGCGATTGCGGCCACGCCCGAGCAGCGCGCCGTCCGCGCCGAACAGCGCGGCGCCGATCGGGATGCCACCCTCGGCCAGCCCGGCCCGCGCTTCTTCGAACGCGACGTCCATCATCGCCGCCGCCGAGAGATCCACGCCGCCATCTTGCCCTGCGGGCGGGCCGGCACTAAAACGGTAGTCAATCTCTTATGATATAGACTACCATTATTGCAATGAACCGACATGTCCCCGTGCTCGTCGTCGGCGCCGGCGCTGCCGGGCTGGCGACCTCAACGCTGCTGGCCCAGCATGGGATTCGGTCCCTGCTCGTCGAAAAGCGGCGCGAGATCTTCCTCTACCCGAAGGCCCGCAATCTCAGTTTCCGCACCCTGGAGATCCTGCGCGGCCTCGGCCTGGGCGCGCAGGTGCACGCGGTCGCCGAGCAGGTGTCGGCGATGCTCGTCAAGCCGGCGCTGAACAGCCCCGACGAGCGTCCGGCCATCGACGTCGACGCGATCTTCGCGGGCCTGGGCGAGCTCAGCCCCGAACCCGCGGCGCAATACTGTCCCCAGAGCAGGCTCGAGCCGATGCTGCTCGCGCACACGCGCCGGGGTGGCGGCGAGGTGCGCTACGGCACGGAACTCTCCTCATTCGAACTCGACGGGTCCGGCGTCACCGCGGTGGTGGTCGACCAGGACTCGGGGGAGTCCGAGACCGTCCGCGCCGACTATCTCGTCGCCGCCGACGGCGTGCACAGCCCCATCCGTAATTCGTTGGCCATCAACACCTCCGGCTACGGCGCCCTGCCGATCTATGTCGTCTTCGTCTACTTCCGGGCGCCATGGGCGAAGTTCGTCGCGCACCTGCGCGACGGCGATGCCGTGCAGGTCAAGAACCCCGACGTCGACGGCATCTTCCTGGCGGTCGACGGCGACCTCGGCATGTTTGTCACCACGTACTTCCCCCGCAAGGGCGAGACCGCCGACCAGTTCACCCCGCAACGCTGCCGGGAGCTGCTGGCCAAGGCGATCGGCGAGCGCATCGACGTCGAGGTCCTCGAGGTCGCGGCCTGGCAGCCCTACGAACAGGTGGCCGACCAATTCCGTTGCGGGCGAGCATTTCTCGTCGGTGACGCGGCCCACACCATGCCGCCGTTCAAGGCCGGGGGAGCCAACACCGCCATCCAGAGCGCGCACAACCTGGCCTGGAAGCTGGCCGCCGTGCTGGACGGCACCGCCGGCCCCGCCCTGCTGGACACCTATCACGCCGAACGCCATCCGGTCGGGCGCTTCGCCGCCCGGCAGTCGCTCACCGGCCCGACGCTCGCGGTGCTGCCGCTGGACGACGACCGGCCGTGGCTGCCAGCCGACGAGGAATGCTCGATGTTCAACGTGCTGATCGGCTACCGCTACGGTGAGGGCGGGCTGCAGTTGGTCGACGAGCTGCGCGGGCAGCCCGGCACCCGGGTTCCGCACGCGTGGGTGCGCGACGGCGTGTCGACGCTCGACTTGGTCGGTGGCGGGTTCGCGGTGCTGACAGGAAACCAACGCTGGTGCGACGCATCGGCATCGGCTTCAGTCGCCGCTCATCGCGTTGCCGTCCCCGGGCTGCCACCCGAGGGCGCGCTGCTGGTCCGCCCCGACGACTTCGTCGGCTGGCGCGCCGAGGGGTTGCCCGCCGATCCCGAACGCGCGCTGCGCGAGGCGCTCTCGGGCATCCTGTGCCGGGCGTAACGCTGTGGCGGGTTTCTGCCGCGAGTTATCGCCGTGGCGTTACGCTCGGCGGCGCAAGGGGGACCCGCAGGGGCGAATTACAGCGGGATGTTCTTGTGGCGCCCGCGGCGGGCCGGCGCCTGGGCCAGCGCCTCGGTGAGCTTGCTGCGGGTGTGCGCCGGGTCGATCTTCTCGTCGACCACGCCGATCTCGATGGCGCTGTCCACACCGCCGGCGATCCGCTCGTGCTCGTCCGCCAGCTCGTTGTGCAGCGCCTCGCGTTCGTGCTCCGGCGCGGCGGCCAGCTTGCGCTTGTGCAGGATGCCCACCGCGGCCTTGGCGCCCATCACCGCGACCTCCGCGTCCGGCCACGCGAACACCTTCGTCGCGCCCAGCGAGCGCGAGTTCATCGCAATGTAGGCCCCGCCGTAGATCTTTCGGGTCACCAGCGTGACCCGCGGCACCGTGGCCTCGCCGAACGCGTGCAGCAGCTTGGCGCCGCGGCGCACCACGCCGCCCCATTCCTGGTCGACCCCTGGCAGGTAGCCGGGCACGTCGACGATGACCACCAGCGGGATGCCGAACGCGTCGCACAGGCGCACGAAACGCGCTGCCTTCTCGGCGCTTTCGGAGTTCAGGCAGCCGCCGAGGCGCAGCGGGTTGTTGGCCAGCACGCCGACGGTGCGGCCCGACAGCCGGCCCAGCCCGACCACCATGGAGGGAGCCCACTTGGCCTGGAATTCGTCGAACGGCGCGTCGGAATCGAGCACCGCGGTGACGATCGGGTGCACGTCGTAGGCGCGCCGGGCCGACTCGGGCAACAGCGCCCTGATGTCGAAGTCCCCGGCCTCGGCGCTACCGCGGTCGAAATGGCCCTGCTGGCAGAACAATCCGACCAGCCGGCGGCCGCGCTCGTAGGCGTCGAGCTCGTCGTCGGCGACGATGTGGCACACCCCGGACTTCTTGTGGTGGGTTTCCGGCCCGCCGAGCGAGGCCATGTCCACGTCCTCGCCGGTGACGCTGCGCACCACGTCGGGACCGGTGACGAACACCCGGCTCTCCGGGGCCATCACGATGACGTCGGTCAGCGCCGGCCCGTAGGCGGCGCCGCCGGCGGCGAAGCCGACGACCACCGAGATCTGCGGGACGTAGCCCGACGCGCGGATCATCGCCTCGAACACCCGCCCGACCCCGTGCAGCGCCCGCACGCCTTCGGCCAACCGCGCACCGCCGGAGTGCCAGATGCCCACGATCGGGCTCTGCTCCTCGATGGCGGTGTCGTAGGCGTCGACGATGTGCGTGCACCCCTCGACGCCCATGGCGCCGCCCATCACGGTCCCGTCGGTGCAGAACGCGATGGTGCGCACGCCGTTCACGGTCCCCGCGGCGGCGAGCACGCCGGAGCGGTCACGCTCGTGCAGCAACGCCACGCTGCCGTCGTCGAAGAACGTGCTCAGACGCAGCAGCGGGTCGCGCGGGTCGAGCGACTCGCCTACCGCCTCGGGGGCCGTGATCGTCATCGCTGGTCTCCTGTTCCGGTGATACTCGGGGGGGCAATAACGCCGGGGTCAGTACCGTCCGAAGGTGATGGCGACGTTGTGTCCGCCGAATCCGAACGAGTTGTTGATGGCGTAGTTGTATTCGCCGGGCCGGGGTTTGCCGGCGACCACGTCCAGATCGATTTCGGGGTCGAGGTTTTCCAGGTTCAGTGTCGGGGGGACGATCTGGTCGCGCAGCGCGAGCACGGTCAGGATCGACTCCACGGCGCCCACGGCGCCCACGGAGTGGCCCAGCGCGGCTTTGGGTGCATACACCGCGGGCTTGTTGCCGCCCAGGGCGTTGTTGATCGCCTTGCCCTCGGCGACGTCGCCGACCTGGGTGCCGGTGGCGTGGGCGTTGACGTGGTCGATGTCGGCGGGGGTGAGCCCGGCGAGTTGGATGGCGCGCGTCATGGCGTGTCCGGCGCGTTTCCCGTTGGGGTCGGGGGCGACCATGTGGAAGCCGTCGGAGGTGATGCTGGCGCCCATGATGCGGGCCAGGATGTTGGCCCCCCGCGCCTTGGCGTGTTCTTCGGTCTCGATGGTCATCAGCGCGCCGGCCTCGCCGAACACGAACCCGCTGCGGTCCTTGTCGAACGGGCGGCACGCACCGGGCGGATCGTCGTTCTTGGTCGACATCACGATGCGCATCTGGGCGAACGCCGCGATCGGGACGGCCTCGATCCTGGTTTCCACGCCGCCGCAGATCGCCATGTCGGCCTCGCCGAGCACGATCTGCTGCCAGGCCCGCGCGATCGCCTCCGAACCCGACGCGCACGCCGACACCGGCGTCATCACGCCGGCTTTGGCGTGGCGTTCCAGCCCGACCGCCGCGGCCGCGCCGTTGGGCATGTACTTCTGCACGGACAACGGCGACACCGCCTTCATGCCGCGGGCGCGCATGTCGTCGTAGCTGAAGACCATCTCCTCCGAGGAGCCCAGCCCGGTGCCGACCGACACCATCAGCCGGTTGCAGTCGACCTCCGGGTTGCCCGCGTTCTCCCACACCCGCCGGCTGAGCACGGTCGACATCTTCTGCAGGTAGCCCATCCGGCGCAGCTCGACGCGAGTGAGCTGGCCATCGAAATCCTCCAACAGGTGCCCGCCGATGCGCACCGGCAGGTCGAACTCCTCGACGAACGGATCGTCGAGCGTGCGGATCCCGCTTTGGCGGTCCTGCAGCAACTTCCACGTGGTCTCCACGTCGGTTGCCAGCGCGGTCGTCATGGCAACGCCAGTGACGACCACATTGGGAAAAGCTTTCCCGGTAACCAGCTCGTTCATGGGGGTTGCGAACTTTCCTTCCGTGCTCAGTGCTCAGTAACGCCCGAACGCCAGCGCCACGTTGTGGCCGCCGAATCCGAACGAGTTGTTGATCGCGTAACGGAAATCGCCGTAGCGAGGTTCGCCCGCGACAACATCGAGGTCGATCTCGGGATCGGGGGTCTCGTAGTTCAGTGTCGGGGGTATGACGCCGTCCCGAAGGGCTCAATACCGTGAGAACGGATTCCAGCGCGCCGACCGCGCCGATGGAGTGGCCCAGCGCCGACTTCGGCGCATAGATCGCCGCGTGCTCGCAGCCCGCGACGCGGATGGCGTTGGCCTCCGCGCTGTCGCCGATGGGCGTCGCGGTGCCGTGCGCGTTGACGTGGTCGATGTCCTTGGGGGACAGGCCCGCCAGCTCCAGCGAACGCGTCATTGCGTAGCCGGCGCGCACGCCGTCGGCCGCGGGCGCCACCATGTGGAAGGCGTCCGAGGTGATGCCGGCACCGAGCAACCGGGCCAGCGGCTTGGCGCCGCGGGCCTTGGCGTGTTCCTCGGTCTCGATCACCATGAGCGCCCCGGCCTCGCCGAACACGAAGCCGTCGCGGTCCTTGTCGAACGGCCGCGACGCGCGCTCGGGCTCGTCGTTGCGGGTCGACATGGCCCGCATCATCGAGAACGCCGCGATGGGCAGCGCCTCGATGGGACCCTCGACGCCACCGCAGACCGCGACGTCGGCGTCACCCATGACGATGTGCCGCCACGCGTGGGCGATCGCCTCGGAACCCGAGGAACAGGCCGACACCGGGGTCATCACCCCGGCGCGGGCGCCGAGCTGCAGGCCCACCACCGCCGCCGCACCGTTGGGCATGATCATCTGAACGGCCAGCGGCGACACCTTACGGGGGCCGCCCTCGTTCATCAGGTCGTAGCTCTCGATGACGCGCTCGGCGCCACCCAGACCGGTGCCAACCACGACGGAGAAGCGGTCCGGATCGACCTCGGGGCTACCGGCGGTCTCCCACAGCTGCCCGCTGAGCAACTTGGCCATGCGCTGGACATACGACATGCGTCGCATGTCCAGCCTGCCCATGTGGTCGTCGACGGGTTCTTTGAGGTGGCCACCGATCTTCACGGGCAGATCCCACTTGGTGATGTACTCGTCCTCGAGTACGCGGATGCCGCTCTCGCCGGCCAACAAACCCTTCCACGTGCCCTCGATGTCCGGCGAGATCGACGTCGTCGCTGTGACGGCGGTCACCACAACGCTGGGGTAACCGCCATTAGCAGTGGAAGGCTTGGTCACTTGCTCTCCGCTTCGAGCCTTGACTGGACGTTGGCCACGGCCTCGGGGTTCTCGGACTCGAGCTTGGCGCGCAGCGCCTCGGCGGCCTCGGGGTTCTCTTCCTCGAGCTTCTGGATGTAGGCGACCACGTCACCGACGGTGCGCAGACCGGCGAGGTCCTCGTCGGGGATCTTGACGCCGTACTTGTCCTCGGTCTGCACCGCGATCTCGACCATCGACAGCGAGTCGATGTCCAGGTCGTCGACGAACGACTTCTCCGGGGTGACCTCGGAGGGCTCGATGCCGGTTACCTCTTCGATGATCTCGGCGATACCGGCAATGATTTCTTCCTGAGTGACGGCCACAGCCTGATTCCCTTCATAATGTGTTGTGTGTAAATCGGATTGACGTGCTATGTGGTTGTACTGGATCCGGTTGGCGCTAGATTGTGGCCAACTCGTCCAGGTCCGCGGGTGACTTGACGGCGCGGGCCGTCACCCCCCGAAGTTCACGCTTGGCGATGCCCGTGAGAGCGCCCGCCGGGGGGAACTCCACGACCGCCTTCACGTCGTGCTCACGCAACGTCTGCGTGCACAAGTCCCAACGCACCGGCTGGGTGAGCTGGGCGACCAGCGCGTCCATCGCCGCGGCCGCCGAGGTCACGGGCTGTCCGTCGTAGTTGGACAGCAGCGTGGCGGTGGGCTCGGACGTGACGATCGCGGCCGCCGCGGCGGCGTAGCCGTCCAGGGCCGACGCCATGTACTTGGTGTGGAACGCCCCGGCCACACCGAGCGTACGCACCCGGGCCTTGGCCGGCGGGTCCTCGGCGAGCTTCTCCAGCGCGCTCAGCGAACCGGCGGCGACGATCTGCCCGGCGGCGTTGCGGTTCGCCGGGAACAGGTCCAGCTGCTCGAGGCGGGCCAGCACGTCGCCCTCCTCACCGCCGAGCACCGCGGACATGCCGGTGGGCTCGGCGGCGCAGGCCTTGGCCATCTCGGCGCCCCGCGTGGCGGCCAGCGCCACCGCGTCGTCCGCGCCCATCACGCCGGCCATCGCGTACGCCGCGATCTCGCCGACGGAGTGGCCGGTGACGATGAAGTCCTCGCCGGCCAGCAGGCCGCGCCTGGTCAGCTCCTGATGGGCGAGCAGTGTGGCGGCGACCACCAGCGGCTGGGTGACGGCCGTGTCGGTGATTTCCTCTGTCGACGCGGTGGAGCCCAGTCGCACCAGGTCCAGGCCGCTGGCCTTCGACCACAAGGTCATCTGGTCGGCGGCGCCCGGCAACTCCAGCCACGGCAGCAGCATTCCCTCGGTCTGTGAACCCTGCCCGGGTGCAAGTAACGCGATCACGTGTTTAAGAGAACACTGTGGAAACGGTTTTGGCGGGTGTAACAGATTATGAACCTCGTCTTAGGTTTTTGTAGGTAGCCCACAAAACCGCTCTTGAAGCTATGTGGTTGAGACCGTCTCGAGATGTGTTGTTTGGATCACTACCCCGCTCCGGTCGGCCTCACGGTGCCGGGGCACCGGCCCTGACCGGCAGCGGAACGGGCGTCATGCCGCCGCCGGCGGCACTGGACGGATGCGTGGGGTAGTTGAGCTGGCCGACCGTCGCCGCCACGCGCAGCACATACGCGTCCCGCGGCTGGGTGGGATCACGCCCGGTGAAGTCGGTGATGCGCTTGAGCCGGTAGCGCACCGTGTTTGGATGAACGAACAACTTTCTGGCACAGGCCTCAATCGCGCCGCCACAATCCAAATAAGCCTCGAGCGTCTCGATCAGCGTGGGCCCGGCCTCGGCCAGCGGCCCCATCACGTCGGTGTGCAACGCCACGATCGCCGAGGCGTCACCCATCAGGGCGCGCTCGGGCAAAAGCTCCCGCGCCAGCACCGGCCGGGGGGCGCCGCTCCAGCCGGCGACGGCGTTCATGCCCGAAATCGCTTCGCTGGCGCTGTGATAGGCCGCGGTCAGCATCGGCACCGTCGGCCCGATGACCACCGGGCCGTCGGAGAACGCGTTGAGCAGGTCGGTGAGGAACTTGTCGGTGGGGGACACCTGGCCCGACACGATCGCCACCAGCCAGGTGCCGTGCACGTCGGTGAGCGCCGCCCGCCCGTGCCGCGCGGCGATGTCGCGGACGTCCTGGCTGGCGCGCTCGCTGCCGGCCGGGTCGTCGGAGCCGGTGGAGTCGACGTGGCCCGGCGCAGGCGTGCCGACCACGACCGTCGCCGGGGCGGTGGTGTCCCAGTTCAGCGCCGCCGCGCGGGAGAGCAGCTCGGGGCCGGTGTCGCCGCGGACCACCGCGTCGACGACGCTGGCCTCCATGCGGCTGTCCCAGGTGCCCCGCGCCTCGGCCGCGTCGGCGTAGACCGAGGCGAAGCTGAACGCCAGGTCGCGGCTGTACTTCAGGATCCCCACGGTCAGGACGGTCAGCTGCTCCTCGGAGCGGGCCACCAGCGGCACCACCTCCTCGAAGAACTCCATGGTCACCCGCACCATGTCCACGCTGTGGCGCAGCGGCATCCGGCGGGTCAGGTCCTGGGGCACCAGCTCGAAGGCCTGCGCGGTGTGGCTGACGTTGCTGTGGGGGTCGTGCATCCACTCCACGAAGTTCACCACCGCCGTTTGCACGACCAGCGCCACGCTGGCGCGCTGGGACGCTTCCAGGTCGGCGAAGAAGGGCAACCGGTCCTGCATGGCCGAGACGGCCTCGGTGGCCAGCCGGCCGGAGTATTGCTTGAGCCGTCGCAGCAGGGAGTCGGGGAGGGTGTCGAGCATTTCGAGCGGCGACCGGGGCTGCTTGGCGAACGGGCCGGCGAAGGCGTTGTCATTCACTCCTAAAACCTACGCCTCGTTTTAGGAAGTTTCCGCCAAAGCGGGGGCGTGGCTCTTACTGCGATCTCACGAACTTCGGGGCCCGCCGCGACACGCCGGCGGGCCGGCGCCGAACGCCGACGCTGAAACGCTCGGCGACCGCGCGCTCAGGCGACCCCGGGATCCGAGGTCTGCTCCGGGGCGGCCAGCACGTCGTCGATCCGGTACTGACGGGCGGCCGCGACCGCCACCGACGGGTCGATCGCGCCGTCGCGCGCCAGCGCCTCCAGCACGGCGACCACCTGCGACTCGGCGTCGGTGTTGAAGAACCGCCGCGCCGCGGGCCGGGTGTCGGAGAAGCCGAACCCGTCGGTGCCCAGCGTGACGTAGGTGCCCGGCACCCACGGCCGGATCTGCTCGGGCACCGCGCGCATCCAGTCCGACACCGCGACCACGGGGCCGGCGGCCTTGGACAGGGCCTGGGTCACGTACGGGACGCCGGCCTGCCGGTCCGGGTGGCGCAGCTGCGTCCGCTGCACGGCCACGCCGTCGCGGTTCAACTCGCCCCAACTGGTCACCGACCACACGTCTGCGGCCACGTCCCACTCGGCGGCCAGCATCTCCGCCGCCCGCAACGCCGACGGCATGGCCACCCCGGAGGCCAGGATCTGCGCGGTGTTGGCGCGCTGTTCGGTGGCGGCGTGGTAGCGGTAGATGCCCCGCAGCACGCCCTCGGGGTCGAAGTTGTCCGGCTCGGGCGGCTGGACGTAGGGCTCGTTGTAGATGGTGATGTAGAAGTACACGTTCTCCGGGTCGGTCCCGTACATGCGGGCCAGCCCGCGTTCGACGATGTAGGCGATCTCGAAGGCGAACGCCGGGTCGTAGGAGACCACCGCGGGATTGGTGGCGGCCAGCAGCGGGGAGTGGCCGTCGGCGTGTTGCAGCCCCTCGCCGGTCAGCGTGGTGCGCCCGGCGGTGGCGCCCAGCAGGAAGCCGCGCGTCATCTGGTCGGCGGCGGCCCACAGCCCGTCGCCGGTGCGCTGGAACCCGAACATCGAATAGCAGATGTAGACCGGGATCATCGGCTCGTCGTGGGTGGCATACGAGGTGCCGGCCGCGATGAACGAGCCCACCGACCCGGCCTCGTTGATGCCCTCGTGCAGGATCTGGCCGATTTCGCTTTCCTTGTAGGCCAGCATCAGATCGGCGTCCACGGCGGTGTACAGCTGACCGTTGCGGTTGTAGATCTTCAGCGACGGGAACCAGGAGTCCATGCCGAACGTGCGCGCCTCGTCGGGAATGATCGGGACGACGCGGCGGCCGACCCCGTCTTCTCCAGCGTCCCGCATGACCTCTTTGAAGGTGCGCACCATCGCCATGGTGGTGGCGACCTCCTGCTGCCCGGATCCCTTCTTCAGCGGGGCGTAGGTGTCGCGGCCGGGCAGCCGCAGCGCCTTGGTCTTCGTCCGGCGCTCGGGCAGGAAGCCGCCCAGCGTACGGCGCCGGTCGAGCATGTAGCGGATCTCCGGGGCGTCCGGGCCGGGGTGGTAGTACGGCGGCAGGTAGGGGTCTTCCTCCAGCTGGGCGTCGCTGATCGGGATCCGGATGGCGTCCCGGAAGAACTTGAGGTCTTCCAGCGCGAGCTTTTTCATCTGGTGGGTGGCGTTGCGGCCCTGGAAGTGCGCGCCCAGCGAGTAGCCCTTGATGGTCTTGGCCAGGATCACCGTCGGCTGGCCCTTGTGGTCGACGGCGGCGCGGTAGGCGGCATAGACCTTGCGGTAGTCGTGCCCACCGCGCTTGAGGTTCCAGATCTCCTGGTCGCTCATGTTCTCCACCAGCGCCTTGGTGCGCGGGTCGCGCCCGAAGAAGTGGTCGCGCACGTAGCCGCCGTCGTTGGCCTTGTAGGTCTGGTAGTCGCCGTCGGGCGTCGTGTTCATCAGGTTGACCAGCGCGCCGTCCCGGTCGGCGTGCAACAGCGCGTCCCATTCGCGGCCCCACACCACCTTGATGACGTTCCAGCCGGCGCCGCGGAAGAACGACTCGAGTTCCTGGATGATCTTGCCGTTGCCGCGCACCGGGCCGTCGAGGCGCTGCAGGTTGCAGTTGATGACGAAGGTGAGGTTGTCCAGGCTCTCGAGCGCGCCGACGTACGCCAGGCCGCGGCTCTCGGGCTCGTCCATCTCGCCGTCGCCCAAAAAGCACCACACGTGCTGCTCGGAGGTGTCCTTGATGCCCCGGTCGTGCAGGTAGTGGTTGAACCGCGCCTGGTAGATGGCATTCAGCGGGCCCAGGCCCATCGACACGGTGGGGAACTCCCAGAAGTCGGGCATCAGCCGCGGGTGCGGGTAGGACGGCAGGCCGCCGCCGGGGTGACTGTGCTCCTGGCGGAAGCCGTCGAGCCGGTCGGCGGTCAGCCGGCCTTCCAGGAAGGCGCGCGCGTAGATCCCCGGCGACGCATGGCCCTGGATGAAAACCTGGTCGCCGCCGCCGGGGTGCGACTTGCCGCGGAAGAAGTGGTTGAACCCGACCTCATAGAGCGCCGCCGAGGAGGCGTAGGTCGAAATATGGCCGCCCACACCGATTCCCGGGCGCTGGGCGCGGTGCACCATGACGGCGGCGTTCCACCTGATCCACGCGCGGAAGCGGCGTTCGACGTCCTCGTCGCCGGGAAACCACGGCTCCAGCTCGGTGGGGATGGTGTTGACGTAGTCGGTCGACGTCAGCGCCGGGATGGCCACCCGCTGCTCGCCCGCCCGCTCCAGCAGCCGCAGCATGATGTAGCGCGCCCGCGCCGGGCCCGAACGCTCCAGCAACTCGTCGAAGGACTCCAGCCACTCCGAGGTCTCCTCGGAGTCGATGTCGGGCAGATAGGACGCCACGCCCTCGCGGATCACCCGAACGCGATCGGGTTCGCTTGCGCTGCTCGGGTTTTTCGCCAGATCGTGGCGCGCGAACTCGGTGGTCAACGCACTGCTCCTGTGGTCGGCGGGACGTCTGCCTGTGGGGTGCTTTGCAAGCCTGCCTCCCTATCGTGCCGCACCGGCGTTCTCCGTGCGTAGCCGCCGTCCGTCCGCGGCGCGGCGTTCACCGGCCGCGACGATCCGGTGCGTCGGCGGCTTGCGGCCCGCCGACAACCGGTAACGTCTGCAACCGTGCTCATCGGATGGGGCGGGGTTCCTCGCGCGCACAGGGGGGATACGCGCGGGCGGGGTGCCCTGGCGCTGGGCTGCGCCGCGGCGGCCCTGATGGCCGTGCTGGGCCTGGTGGCGGGGTGCACCACCGTCACCAACGGCACGGCGACGCCCGATACGAATCTCGCCCCCGCCTACCGGCAGTCGGTGTCGGCGTCGGTGTCGGCCTCACAGGCGACTTCCAGCGTCCGGGAGTCCCAGCGGCAGCAGTCGCTGACGACCAGGGCGGTCCGCAGCTCGTGTGACTCGCTGGCCAACACGAGCAAAGACGCGATCGACAAGGTGAACGCCTACGTCGCGGCCTTCAACGCGGGCCGCAGCACCGGCCCGGCCGAGGGCCCGGCCATCTCGGCGCTCAACGACAGCGCCTCGACGGTGCTCAACAGCTTCAGCGACGCGCTGTCCCAGCAGCTCAAAGACGCGTTCAACGCCTACGCCGACGCGGCGCACGCGGTGGCCAACGCCATCGGGACGCACGCGGCCACGGGAGAGTTCAACAAGAGGGTCGACCAGCTCAACGACAGCAAGACCAAGGCGCTCAAGCTCTGCCTTGCCTCGTTCTGAGGCGCTGCTGCGGCGCCTGTCGAGGTATCAGGTATGGACCCGCTAGCGGCTGTGCGACGATAATCCCCATCGCACGGCGCGCGGATGGATATTAAGGAGGCTCCACGGTGGTCGCGGCGGATCACGCTCGCAAACTGGGCATCCAAAGAGACCAAGTCGTCCAGGAGTGGGGCTGGGACGAGGACACCGACGACGACATCCGCGCCGCGGTCGAGGAGGCGTGTGGCGCCGAGTTGCTCGACGAGGACACCGACGAGGTGGTCGACGTCGTCCTGCTGTGGTGGCGCGACGGGGACGGCGACCTGGTGGACACCCTGATGGACGCGATCAGCCCGCTCGCCGAGGACGGCGTGATCTGGGTGCTGACCCCCAAGACCGGCAAGCCCGGCCATGTCCTGCCCGCCGAGATCGCCGAGGCCGCGCCGACCGCCGGC
Organism: uncultured Actinomycetota bacterium; assembly: GCA_963711445.1. Lineage (GTDB taxonomy): Bacteria > Actinomycetota > Actinomycetes > Mycobacteriales > Mycobacteriaceae > Mycobacterium. The sequence goes on along the minus strand of CAVQEF010000004.1, from coordinate 399,077 downwards.
CTGATGCCCACCTCGTCGGTCAACCTCGGCGACTGGGCCGCCAGCCGGCTGGTGCAGCCCAAGTCGCGGGCCGGGAAGCGTTGATGCTTGCGGTCGGAGATACCGCCCCGGACTTCACGCTGCGTGACCAGAATCAGCAGCGGGTGACCCTGAGCGGCTACCGCGGGGCCAAGAACGTCCTGCTGGTGTTCTTCCCGCTGGCGTTCACCGGGATCTGCCAGGGCGAGCTGGACGCGGTGCGCGATCATCTGCCCGACTTCGAGAACGACGACCGCGCCGTGCTGGCGATCTCGGTGGGCCCGCCGCCCACGCACAAGATCTGGGCCCTCCAGAGCGGGTTCACCTTCCCGGTGCTGTCGGACTTCTGGCCGCACGGCGAGGTCAGCCAGGCCTACGGCGTGTTCAACGCCGACGCCGGCTACTCCAACCGCGGGACGTTCGTCGTCGACCGGTCGGGCATCATCCGGTTCGCCGAGATGAAGGAGCCCGGCGAGGCGCGCGACCAGAGCGTGTGGACCGATGCCCTGGCCGCGTTGGGATCCTGAGGAGGGGTTGCCGGTTTTGGGTGCTTGCCGTGGGCGCGGGTAGCCTGCGGCGGACCCCTCGGGTGTCAAGGGCGCGTAGCTCAGTGGTAGAGCTCTGGTTTTACACACCAGCGGTCGGCGGTTCGATACCGTCCGCGCCCACCACTTTTTATGCAGGTCAGCGTCATATCGCGATCCAGTTGGATTTGACGGGCGAACCCGTTGTGCCAAGAGTGTGCCAACGCGGTTCGCACACCCGAGCGATTGCGTGCTCTAGGGGCGCTTGGGGACTGCCACATGGTGTGAAACTCCGCTCCGCATGCCATTGCCCGCATCACTGTGTCGGGGGCTGGCGCGGCGTTGGAGGGTTGTCAGCGCTGGATCGTGGCCCAGCCACTTCGCCGTCGCCGAGATCGAGAAACTCGGCGCCGTCGTGGAGATCGCCATGCCCGCCGCCTGAACCCACCGCATCCAAACCTGAGATGGCCGGCCAACTGAGGTTTAGCTTGCGGTGATGGTCGCGCACATACCCTTGGGGGTATACCCCTAGGGGTGTCAGTTATTGTGGCGTCACTCCAGCCACGGAAGGATCACCACGATGACCGTCACCGAGAGTCTCGCCCCCGTCCCTGTCGCCGGCATGCCCCGCATCGGCGACCCGGCTCCGGCCTTCACTGCCGTCACCACCCAGGGCGAGATCAACTTTCCTGCCGACTACGCCGGCAAATGGGTCATCTTCTTTTCCCATCCGGCGGACTTCACACCGGTGTGCACGAGTGAATTCATGACGTTCGCCTCGATGCAAAAGGAGTTCGCCTCTTACAACACCGAGCTGGTGGGTTTGTCCGTCGACGGGCTCTACAGCCACATCGCCTGGCTGCGCACGATCAAGGACAAGATCGCCTTCCGCGACATGCACGACGTCGAGGTCACCTTCCCGCTCATCGACGACGTGTCGATGGCGATCGCCCAGAAGTACGGGATGATCATGCCGGGCGAGGACACGACTAAGGCGGTGCGAGCGGTGTTCGTCATCGACCCCAAGGGTCTGATCCGGACCGTCATCTACTACCCGCAGAGCCTCGGCCGCAACTTCGACGAGCTGCTGCGCATTATCAAGGCGCTGCAGACGGCCGATCACTTCCACGTCGCAACCCCGGCCGACTGGCGCCCCGGCGAGCCCGTAATCGTGCCCCCAGCAGGCTCGTGCGGCACCGCGAAGCAACGAATGGAGGACCACGTCGAAGGCGTCCAATGCGAAGACTGGTTCTTCTGCACCCAACAGATCCCCGCCGACGAGGTCGAATCCGCTATCCGGGTTAAGGACGGCGCGTAACGAAGCTCGGTCTCGACACCTCCGATCAGCGGTTAGTTCTTAGTGGCGACCCCTTCAAAGGCGAAGCCGAACAGTGGCGGTCCTGGCATCGGGTAGGTCTGCAGTCGTGTCATGGTGAGTCCGGATGCCGTCACCAGATCGGGGATCGACCGGTTGAGGTGGCAGCCGCCGGACACCTTCCCCCAGGCGGGTGTGACCCTGTCCTGCCAGTGGGCGACATTCGGCTTGGGCGACCTGCCGTGTTCGGCGAAATGCAGACGCCCGCCGGAGCGCAGCACCCGGTGGATCTCGCGCAATGCCAGGTCCACGTCCGGGATCGTGCACAGCGTCCAGGTGACGAGCACGTGATCGACAGACTCATCGGGCAGCGGCAGAGCTTGGCCGTCCAGGCCGACGTAGGACACCGGCACTGGACTGGCCGCGACCCGCCGGTCGGCAAGTTTACGGCCGACGGACGCAGGCTCCACCGCCTGCACGCGGGTGACAGCACAGGGGTAGTGCGGGACGTTACGCCCGGAACCAAAGCCCACCTCCAGAACCTCACCGCTGAGTTCTGATGCGACGCGGGCGCGGGTTTGTTCGAACGGTTTTCCCAGAGCCACATCAATGAAACGGGGCAGGACCTGGTCGTTGTAGAAGCCCAGTGCCCGTCGAGGCACCCCAGTCGGGGAAGACCACACCGAACGAATCATCGCGTGCATCCCTCAGGCGGCCGACGCCCTGCGGACCACAATCGGGCCGGCCAAGGCGCAGAAAGCCATCCCGCGGCGTGACGCGAACGCCGCCCGCGTAGCTCCTCGGATCCATACATTCGCCGCCTGGCTCGTCTGTCCGGCGGGCACACCAACCCACATTCGTCGTAACACCACAACGTCGAAGAGCTTAGCCCGAGCCGAGCTGCCACCTGGCCGATCGAAACCAGATCCATCCCGTCATTTGACTCCGAACCGACTTGAACCTGCAAGGGTAGAGATGACCACCGGAAGCGACGCCCGGTTGGAAGGGATCACCAATGAGCACTTCGTCAACCCCGGTCAACCATCATGCCGGTCAGCCCGGCTTTGCCGGGCCGATCGGACTGGTCGCCGGGCTCGCCATGCTCGTCTGTGGGCGCGCTGGCGCAGGCCTGGCGGCCGACCTGGCGTCGGTGTCGGAGGCAGACCGGGTTGTCGACATCGGTTGCGGCCCGGGCAACGCGGTCAGAGCAGCCGCCCGTCGTGGAGCGCGGGTGACCGGCGTGGATCCGGCACCGGTAATGCTGCGGCTCGCCCGGGCGCTGACGCGCAACCGACCCGGTATCACGTGGAGCCACGGCGCCGCGGAAGACCTGCGGCTGCCGGACGGTTCAGCGACAGTTGTGTGGTCGCTGGCGAGTGTGCACCACTGGCAGGATGTCACCGCGGGACTCGCCGAAATCCAGCGCGTGCTGTCCCCTGGAGGGCGATTCCTCGCCATCGAGCGAAGGGTGCGTCCCGGCGCCACCGGGCTCGCCAGTCATGGGTGGACCGACCAACAGGCCGAGTCCTTTGCGGCCCAGTGCCGCGCGGCTGGGTTCAACGATGTGCGCATCGAGACATACACGCCCCGCCGACGTGCCCTCAAGGTGGTCACCGCCATCCGACCATGAGCACCCCACCGAAAATGAAAAGTAAATCTGGACAACCTGGACCGGGATCGTCGTCACCTATATTGCGAACTGGACTCACCGGGATGCTTCAAAGAGCCGACAGTTTCGCCTGAGCGGCTTGCCGACGGGCAAGATTTGGGAACAAATTTGGGAACATAACGCCGTGAAACTGGCTCAAATCGGTGCGACACGGCACGACCAGTGAGACGTGCTATCACCCTGGACCTGGACTTTTGAGACCGAAAGCTCATAACCCAGCGATAGCCAGACGACGCAGTCGGCTTATCCAGCCCAGGGGAGACATCTATTGCCCTTCATCGTCCCAGCCCGCCCCGGCGCGCGCGTTCGGCAAAGGCATCGAGTGCGGCGATGACCTCTGGCGAGCGCCAGACGCGGCTGCGTGGGCCCGAGCTGGTCTCGATGATGATGCCTGCCTCCGACAAGGGTTCGAGGTATCGGCCCGCGTGCTTCGAGTCGATGTTCAACTCCTCGGCTAGCAGGGCCGTGTTGATGACCGGGCGGCGCAGTAGAAGATCGGCGATCTGCCACACGGCGGAATCCCTACGTGCGGTGATCTTGTCGTTCCACTCTGCGCGCATGGCGTGCAATTCACTGACCAACTCACGAGCGTTGAAGACCGCCGCGACAGCCGCCTCCGACACGCGGCGGACAATCGGGGCGGGGTCGCCCTCGCGGTAGGCGGTCAGCGCGGCGAAGTAGGAGTTGGTGTCGGTCAGCAGCCCAGCCGATACCGGGACGGTGACGTTTCGCGTCAACCCTTTGCGGCGCAACATCGCCTGGATCAGTGCCCGGCCTGTGCGACCATTGCCGTCGGTGAAGGGGTGGATCGTCTCGAATTGCGCGTGCGCCAGCGCGATTTGCGCTAGCGCCGGAATGTCGGCGCGCTGCGCGAAGCGGAACAAGTCGTCGATGGCTGCTACGACGCGGCTGTGGTGCGGTGGCACGAACATGGCGCCGCTTGGACCGTGGGTGCCCCCGCCGATCCAGACTTGCTCTTCACGCCACCGGCCGGCGGATTTCGGGTCGACGTCGCGCATCAGCGCCGTGTGCATCGCCAGGATCGCGTCGGCGTCGATGTTGTCCGCGAGGTTGATCGCGGCGACCATCGCTGCGGTGTTGGCGACGATGACCTTGGCGTTGGTGGTTGTCTTGGCCCCCGGCAGCTCGGCCTCGGCAATGGCCCGCGCCGATGCCGTCAGGTTCTCGATGTTTGAACTGGCTGCGGACTCGGTTCGCAACAGGACCGACGAGAACGGCGCGATCTCGCCGCCGAGCTCGGCGTCGAACCGGGTGACCTCGCGGCTGGCGTCCCCGGCGTCGGCGAGCACGTCGGATGGCAGGTTGACGGTCAGGTCGGCGATGTTGGCGCTGATCGCCGCCTTGTAGTTGCCCTGCTGTTGTTGCGCCGCGCGCACATATGCTGCTGCGGGCGAGACCTCCCAAGGCAGCGTCTCGTACTTGACCGCGGTGCCGGTAAGTGGGTCCATTCCACGACCTTACACCCAGTTAGATATATAAGTGGGTGTAAGTGTCATCGTTGCACCCACTTATCCGCGGCGTCGACACGGCGGCGACTGCATCGTCGGGCTGCGACTTGGGCCGACCTCATTGCCTCAGTGCGACGGGTGACCAACGGGCAGGTTACGTCCCACAACGCCGCATACCTCAGCGGCGTGCAGTTAGCATCACTTGCGGCTTCCCGAGAGGCGTCTTGCCGGCGTCGTATCGCCTGACGATCAAACCCCCGTTGTGCCAGGAGTGTGCCAAGACAGGCCGACACATCGTGGACAGGGCGGAAATCAAACAGCCGCTGAGCTGAGCATTTGCAGACACCATCGCACTGTGCGAAACACCGTAGACCGTACGGCTCGGATTTACACACCAGCGGTCGGCGGTTCGATACCGTCCGCGCCCACCGTTGCTCAACGAGCGTAACGCCACTGCGAATCCGGGTTTCTCATTTCGGCGTGGCGTTACGCTCGCGCACCGGGGCTTATTGAGGGCTCAGAGGCCGGCCCTGTCAACGCGCCAAGGGCCCGTACAACGCGGATAGCCCTACCCCGAGTGGAATCGCGCGATCACCTTCTCGCCCTTCCCCGGCGTGCACGGCAACCCTTTTCGCCATCCCGGAATTACCGCAGCCGTTTCGGTCAGCTGAACCATCCCGCGTTTGATGCGCATCCGCCTCCGCCTTGGTCTATCCGACCAGCTACGTGAGGCATCATGACAGCACTCGGCCTGATGCTATGGTTGCACCATGCGTACCACGGTGACGCTGGACCCCGATGTTGTCGCCGCGCTCCATCGGGTGGCGCGCGAGCGGGGCATGTCGTTCAAGGCGGTGCTGAACGACGCGGTGCGGCGCGGACTGGGTGGCGAGCCCAGCCGGCGGCGCTATCGCACGCCCAGTCGCGACATGGGATTGCGTGCGGGCTTCGACATCGACAAGGCCTTGACCCTGGTCGCCGCGGACGAGGACGCAGAGATCTTGCGCAAGCTTGCGCTGCGCAAATGAGGCTGCTCGATCTCAACATCCTCATCTATGCGATCGACGAGTCGTCGCCGCGTCACGCGGCGGCGAAAGACTGGCTCGATGAGACTTTGTCGGGCTCGGACACAATCGCTTTCGCATGGCACGTCCTGATCGGCTTTGTCCGGCTCTCGACGCGCGCGGCGGTATTCGAGCGGCCGTTGACTGTTGACGAGTCGTTCGACGTCGTTGACGGATGGCTGGATCAGCCATGCGTAACGGTCGTTCATCCCACGGATCGTCATGCGGCCGTGCTCCGCGGCTTGCTTGCTCCGCTCGGTGCGGCGGGAAATCTGACCAGCGACGCGCATCTGGCCGCCTTGTCCGTCGAGCACGGCGCCGAACTATGTTCCACCGATGTCGATTTCAGTCGGTTTTCCGGTGTGCGGTGGTTCGATCCGCTGCAGACGTAAGCGGGAGTCGCGCAGCGGAACCTGTCAACCGCCCGACCAACCAGAGCGGGCCGCTCGGTGACGGTGCCTCATTCAGGTCGACAGGTTCGGAGGTCGTGCCGCGTCATCGTCGCGGAGGGGCTTCGGCTCATTGCTGCCTCGCGGGCCGCAAGCGTAAACCTCTTCTGACGAAACGAACTCCAGTCTCCGGCGACAGCGATACGATTTGCTATTCGGCGGTGTTCGGGCGGTCGCCGTGGTCCGGAGGTTGAAATGTCGTTTGTCATCGCAACACCGGAATTCATGACGGCGGCGGCCTCGGACGTGGCGGATCTCGCGTCGAACATCAGCGCGGCCAACGCGGTGGCGGCGGGCCCGACATCGGCGGTGCTGGCCGCGGCCGGTGATGAGGTGTCGGCGGCCGTCGCGACGGCGTTCGGGGTGCATGGCCGGGCCTTCCAGGCGATCAGTGCGCAGGCTGCGGCCTTCCACCAGCAGTTCGTCGAGCTGCTGAACGTGGGTGCCGGCGAATACGCCGCCGCCGAGGCCGCCAACGCCAACCCACTGCAGGAGCTGCTCGACGCGATCAATGCTCCGTTCAACACGTTGCTGGGACGTCCCCTGATCGGCGACGGTGTCGACGGCACCCCGATGACCGGCGCCAACGGCCAGAACGGCGGGTTGCTGTGGGGCAACGGCGGCAACGGCGGGTCCGGGGCGCCCGGCCAGAACGGCGGCAACGGCGGGAACGGCGGGTTCCTGTACGGCAACGGCGGCCGCGGCGGGACGGGTGGCACCATCCCCAACGGCTTTGCCGGCTTCGGCGGCAACGGCGGCAACGCCTACGGACTTTTCGGCAACGGCGGCGCCGGTGGCACCGGCGGGGACTGCCCCGGCGGCATCGCGGGCGACGGCGGATTCGGCGGCAACGGCGGATGGCTGTGGGGCAGCGGCGGCACCGGCGGCACCGGAGGAGCCAGCGACATCGTGGCCGGCTGGGGCGGGTACGGCGGCGACGGCAGGGCTCTGATCTTCGGTAGGGGCGGCGTCGGCGGCATCGGCGGGGCCGCCACCGCCGACTTCGGGGTCGCCGGCATCGGCGGGCCCGGCGGCAGCGGCGCGATCCTGTTCGACCTCATCGGCACCGGGGCCGACGGCGGCGCCGGTGGGGCGGCCGTCGGCCTCCACAACATCGGCGGCCAGGGTGGCCAAGGAGGCTTCGGCGGCGGCGGGATCGTATTCGGCGTCGGCGGCGACGGCGGCACGGGCGGGGCCAACACGGGCGGCGGCACCGGCGGGGTCGGCGGCTACGGCGGCGACAATGGTTTCGCCTCCAGCTCCGGTGGCGGCAATTTCTATGCCGGCGGTTCGTTGTTCGGCCTGGGCGGGGCCGGCGGCGACGGCGGGGCCGCCGAGCCGGGAGGCCACGGCGGCACCGGTGGGCTGGGCGGGCTCGGCGGCCTCATCTTCGGGATCGGCGGCCACGGGGGCAGCGGCTTCGGTGCGGCCGGTTTGAATATCGGGGGCAACGGCAGCCAGGGCGGCTACGGCGGCCTGCTCATCGGCATCGGCGGCGACGGGGGCAACGGCGGCATCGGCATCACCCCGGGCGTCGGCGGCCCCGGCGGCTTCGGCGGCTACTACATCGGCGGCATCAACGGAAAGAGCGGGTTGACGCCGGCGTGACCGGCCCTGTGCAGGTGCATACTCCCGCGGCGCGCGATTGTGGCACTCTCTGAGGCGTGAGCGAGCAGCCTGATTCTCGGAGTGCCGTGAAACCGTTTCGCATCGACGTCCCCGACGACGCCCTGGAAGACCTGCGCTCGCGCCTGGCGCGCACCCGCTGGCCGGAAGCCGAATGCGTCGACGACTGGAGCCAGGGCATCCCGCTCGCTTACACGCGACAGCTCGCCGATTACTGGCTCAACGACTACGACTGGCGCTCGCGCGAGGCCGCGCTCAACCGCTTCGACCAGTTCACCACCGAGATCGACGGGCTGGACATCCATTTCATCCACCAGCGCTCGCCGCACGCGGACGCCTTCCCGCTGCTGATCACACACGGCTGGCCCGGCTCGATCGTGGAGTTCCACAAGGTGATCGAGCCGCTGACCGATCCGGCGTCCGGGCGCGCCGAGGACGCCTTCCACGTGGTGTGCCCGTCGCTTCCGGGATACGGGTTTTCGGGCAAGCCGACCCGCACCGGCTGGGGTGTGGAGAAGATCGCGCAGGCGTGGGAGACGCTGATGGGCCGCCTCGGCTACGACCGGTACGGCGCCCAGGGCGGCGACTGGGGCGCGGCCGTCACCACCCAGATCGGCCGCAACAGTGGCCAGTCTCGAGGCCACTGCGCGGCGATCCACCTCAACATGCCGATCGGGCGGCCCACGGCCGAGGCGATGAAGAACCCGACCGCCGAGGAGCAGCGCGCCCTGGCCGCGCTGGCCGACCACCGCAAGTGGGGCACCGGCTACTCCAAGCAGCAGTCCACCCGGCCGCAGACGGTGGGCTACGGGCTGGTGGATTCGCCGGTGGGCCAGCTGGCGTGGATCGTCGAGAAGTTCTGGGCGTGGATGGACTGCGACGGTCATCCCGAGAACGTGCTGCGCCGCGACGAGCTACTCGACAACGTGATGGTGTACTGGGTGACCGCCACCGGCGCGTCCTCGGCCCGCCTGTACTGGGAAAGCTTCCAGGTGTGGGGGCAGATGGACCGCGTCGAGCTGCCCACGGGCGTGGGCGCCTACCCCGGGGAGCTGCTCAAGGCGCCGCGCAGCTGGTGCGAGCCGGTCTACAACATCACCCGCTGGACCGACATGCCGCGCGGCGGGCACTTCGCGGCCTTCGAACAGCCGGAGTTGTTCGTCGAGGACCTGCGCGATTTTTTCGCGACGGTGCGGCCCTAGCTGACCCGGCCCTAGACGATCCGCCAGCCGCGTCGGGCCCGAAAGCGCATGTCCCACAGGTAAAGCCGATAGCCGAACACCCACGCCTCGTGCGGGATCAGCCGGTCGGCCACCCGCAGCGCCGCCAGCAGCCATTCGAAGCGACGCTGCAGTGACTCCGACCAGTCCAGCCGCATCATCGCCCGGAACTCCGGGGGCAAAAATCCCGTGGTCGCGAACAGGTTGAACGGCCCGGCCACGGCCCGCAGCGGGCGCGGCAGGAAAGCCACCGCGGCAACCCCGCGCAGGTGCTCGCGGACCGGAGGGTCGATGTGCAGGTCGTCGAGCGAGCGCTTCCAGTACTCGTCGAACGCGACCCGGTCCGGCGGCCACATGCGCTCGGGCACCTGCAGCGTGGTGCCCAGGCGTTTGGCGTCGCGGTAGACGGCGTCGGCGGATTCGTCGTCGAGCGGGCCGTGCAGGAACTCGTGTTGGTCGACGAAGTAGCGGTACAGGCAGGCGGCCACCCACAGCTGCAGCTTGGGGTCAAAGGCGTTGTAGGACAACGGGCTTGACACCGTCGAGCGAACCTGGCGATGCGCGAGGTCGACGGCCCCGCGGATCAGGGCCCGGTCGGATTCGGTGCCGATGGTCGCCACCGCGAGGTAGGTGCCGGTGGTGCGGGCCCGCTTGAACGGATGCTTGTAGACGTTGCCGCTGTCGACGGGGCTCTCCAGCACGCCGTAACCGACGCCCGGCAGCGACAGCTGCATGATCACGTTCGCCGCCGGCAGCAGCGCCGCCGCCGGGTTCAACAGGTCGACGACCCGGGTCGCGGGCCGCTTCATCGCGGACGCCTCATGGAGACGAGTACACCACGAGGTGCGCCCAAGAACAGCGAACCTGGTGAACCCGCGCCCCCGTCACCGGACGCGCCCTGGGGGCCGTCGTCGTGGCGGTGGTGGGCCAGCGGCGTCGCCGGGCGCGGTGCGTGTGAGACGCTGCCGGGATGTCCAGGACCACCCGGCGGATCGGCGTGCCGGCCGGCTACCTGGCCGACGTCGTGCTGGGCGACCCGAAACGGGGTCATCCCGTCGCGCTGTTCGGCCGTGCCGCGGCCGCGGTGGAGCGGGTGACCTACCGCGACGGCAGGGCGGCGGGGGCGGTGCACGCGGGCCTGTTGATCGCAGCCGTGGCCGCGCTGGGTGTCGCCGTGGACAGGGCCGCCGGTCGCGGCGGCCGGCCCGGTGCGATCGCCGCGACCGCGGCGGCCACGTGGGTGACGCTGGGCGGCACGTCGCTGGCGCGCACCGGCCTGCAGATGTCGCGGCTGCTGGAGGGCGGCGACGACGACGCCGCGCGGGCGCTGCTGGGATCGCTGTGCGGGCGCGACCCGGCCGCGCTGGATCGCGACGGGCTGACGCGCGCGGCGCTGGAGTCGGTCGCCGAGAACACCTCCGACGCCACGGTGGCGCCGCTGCTGTGGGCGGCGGCCGGCGGGGTGCCCGCGGCGCTGGCCTACCGCGGCGTCAACACGCTGGACTCGATGATCGGCTACCGCTCGTCGCGTTATGCCCGATTCGGTTGGGCTGCAGCAAGACTCGATGACGCCGCCAACTACGCCGCGGCGCGGGCGACCGCGGCGCTGGTGGTGGTGTGCGCGCCGCTGGTGGGCGGATCGGCCCCGGGCGCGGTGCGGGCCTGGCGCCGCGACGCCGCCGCCCACCCGAGCCCCAACGCCGGCGTGGTCGAGGCGGCCTTCGCCGGGGCGCTGGGCGTGCGGCTCGGCGGGCCGACCCGCTACCGCCACGGGCTGCAGATCCGGCCCACTCTCGGCGACGGCGCGGAGCCCGGCGTGGCCGACCTGCGCCGCGCGGTGGCGCTGTCGTCGGTGGTGCAGGCGGCGGCCGCGGTGCTCGCCGGGGCGTTGTCCGGCGTGCCGTCCTACCGCCGCCGGCCGTAGCGGTCGGCGAGTTTGTCCTCGGGGGTCTGCGGCGGCGTGGGTCCTCGCCGGCCGGTGTTGTCTCCCTTTGCTTTTCCTGGCGCCTGGCCCGCATTTCGGCGTAGACGAAGTAGCCCAACCCGATCGGTGCCAGGATGCCGAACGAGATCCACTGGATGCCGTAGGACAGAAACGGCCCGGCGTCCAGGTGCGGGATGCCGATCACCCCGAGCCCGCCGGGCTGGTCATCGACGAGCTGCAGGTAGGACCCCGCCAGCGGGACTTTGGTCAGGCCCGCGACCTGCTCGGTGTTGATCGAGTACACCTGCGTGGCGCCGTCTGCGACGAACGGCGCCTTGCCCGGCGCGGCCGGCTCGGAGTCGCGCAGGCGCGCCGTGATGGTCACGGGCCGGCGCGGGGCGGCGGGGATCGCCGGCACGCGCGAGCCCTGCTCGGGCCGCACGTAACCGCGGTCGACCAGCACGGTCGGCCCGTCGTCGACGGCGAACGGCTCCAGCACCTCGAAGGCCGGGTCGCCCTCGACGACCCGCAGCCGCGCCAGCACCCGCGCGTCGGGCAGGTAGTGTCCCGTCGCGGTCACCCGGCGCCACTGCGCGCCGGGAGCCGACGAATCCTGCTGTGGCAGTATCGTTGTCAGTGGCACGGGCGGGGTGTTGAGGGACTGCTCGATCTGGTCGTTCTCCCGTGAGGTCCGGGTGTTCTTCCCCAGCTGCCACGGCGCCAGCACCGTGAAGCACAGGTAGGTGAAGGCGATCACCACCAGCGCCAGCGCTATCCAGCCCGGCCGCAGCAGGAACGCCAAGCGGCGCATCAGCCCTGTCCGTTCCGTTCGAGCCGGTCGTCGACCCAGTCGTGCAGGCCGGGCAGGGCGGCCTCGATGACGTCGTAGACCGCCTCGAAGTCCTCGTGCTCGCCGTAGTAGGGGTCGTCGACGTCGGGGGTGTGCGCCCCCGAGCGCGGGTCGAACGACCGCAGCATCCGCAGCCGCTGCGCCTCGACGCCCAGGTGTTGCAGCATCCGCAGGTGGTTGCGGCTCATGGCCACCACCAGGTCGGCCGCCAGGTGCTCGGCGCCGACCTGGGCGGCGCGGTGGTCGGTGGGGATGCCGTGGCCGCGCAGGACGCGGGCGGCCCGTTCGTCGGCGCAGCTGCCGACGTGCCAGTCTCCGGTGCCCGCGCTGGTCACCCGCACCGCCTCGCCCAGCCCGCGCCGGCTCAGCTGGTGGGCGAACATCTTCTCGGCCATCACCGAACGGCAGATGTTGCCGGTGCACACGAACGTGACGTGCAGTGACTCGCGGTCAGACACCCAGGGCCCTCCGCAGCTCGGTGATCGTCGGGGCATGCGTCGCGCCCTCGCCGAATCCGTCGGGAAAGTCGGATTGCCCGTAGCCCCAGCCGACCACCACGGTGTCGATGCCGTGCTCGGCGGCGCCGTCGACGTCGTGGCTGCGGTCGCCGACCATCAGCACCCGCTCGGGAAGCGGCGCCAGCTGCGCCAGCGCGTGGGCCAGCACGTCGGCCTTGGAGCTGCGCGAGCCGTCGGTGCTGGCGCCGGCGATGACCTCGAAGTAGTGGTCGAGCCCGAAATGGGCGAGGATGCGCCGGGCGGTCGGCTCGGCCTTGGAGGTGGCCACGGCCATCCGCACGCCGGCGGCCTGCAGGTCGGCCAGCAGCGGCTCGACGCCGTCGAACAGGGCATTCATCGCCCAGCCCCGCTCGCGGTAGTCGGCGTAGTAGGCCGCGATCGCCTCCTCGGCGGACTCGCCGAGGCCCAGCGAGCGCAGCGTGGCGTGCATCGGCGGGCCGATGAGCCGCGTGATGAGGTCACCCTCGGGCATCGCGGCGCCCACCTGCTCGAGGGCGTGGCGGAAGCTGGCGACGATTCCCTCGGCGGAGTCGGTCAGCGTGCCGTCGAGGTCGAAGATCACCAGCTGCGCCGTCAAGACCGTCCGTGTCACCACACCATTGTCCTCGATGTTGCTGCGGGGCCCGCGCGGCGGCCCACTAGTGTTTCCCGGATGGCGAGTCTGCACCCGAGCCCGCCTGCGGCGGCCCGCTACCACGGCGATGAGGCCGTCGCGCCCGGGATGCTGGATTTCGCCGTCAACGTCCGCGACGCGCGCCCGCCGGAGTGGCTGCTGCGGCGGCTGGCCGAGCGGCTTCCGGAGCTGGCGCGCTACCCGGGCGCCGGGGACGTGCGCCGCGCGCAAGAGGCGGTGGCCCGGCGGCACGGCCGCGCGCCCGACGAGGCGGTGCCACTGGCCGGCGCGGCCGAGGGGTTCGCGCTGTTGGCGAACCTGCGCCCGGCCCGGGCCGCGCTCGTGGCGCCCTCGTTCACCGAGCCGGCGGCGGCGCTGAGCGCGGCGGGGGTGCCGGTGCACCACGTCGTGCTGCAGCCACCGTTCGGCCTGGACGGCGTGTTGCAGCAGGCGCAAGTGCCCGAGGACGCCGACCTGGTGGTGGTGGGCAATCCGACCAACCCCACCGCGGTGCTGCACACCCGCGAGCAGTTGCTGGCGCTGCGCCGGCCGGGGCGGATCCTGGTGGTCGACGAGGCATTCGCCGACTCGATCCCCGGAGAGCCGGAGTCGCTGGCCGGTGACTCGCTGCCCGACGTGCTGGTGCTGCGCAGCCTGACCAAGACGTGGGCGCTGGCCGGGCTGCGGGTGGGCTATGCGCTCGGCGCGCCCGGGGTGTTGGCGCGGCTGACGGCGCGGCGGGCACACTGGCCGGTGGGAACGCTGCAGCTGACGGCCATCGCGGCCTGTTGCGAGCCGGGGGCGGTCGCCGACGCGGCGGCCGACGCGGCGGGCCTGGCGGCGGTGCGCGCCGAGATGGCGGCCGGCCTTCGAGCGGCGGGCGCCGACGTGGTCGCCGGCCGGGCGCCGTTCGTCCTGTTTCGCCACCCGGACGCCGTTCGCATACGAGAAGTGCTGAAGGACAAGGGGATTGCCATTCGCCGATGTGATACGTTCGTCGGCCTGGACGAGCGCTACCTGCGCGCGGCGGTGCGCCGCGAGTGGCCGCTGCTGATTGACGCCATCTTTGAGGCGACGAGGAACGGGGGATACCGGTGAGCGCGCGCCTGGCCGACGTCATCGAGGTGCTGGACGAGGCCTACCCGCCACGGCTGGCCCAATCGTGGGACTCGGTCGGGCTGGTGTGCGGCGACCCCGAGGACGCGATCGAGTCGGTGACCGTCGCGGTCGACGCGACGCCCGCGGTCGTCGACGAGGTGCCCGCGGCCGGACTGCTGCTGGCGCATCACCCGCTGCTGTTGCGGGGGGTCGACACGGTGGCGGCCAGCACCCCCAAGGGCGCGCTGGTGCACCGCATGATCGCGACCGGGCGTTCGTTGTTCACCGCGCACACCAACGCCGACTCGGCCGCGCCGGGGGTGTCCGATGCGCTGGCCCACGCCCTGGGCCTGTCCGTCGAGGCGGTGCTCGCGCCGGTGACGGCGGGCGCCGACCTCGACAAGTGGGTGATCTACGTGCCGCGGGAGAACGCCGAAGCCGTGCAGGCGGCCGTGTTCGCGGCCGGCGCGGGTCACATCGGCGACTACTCACAGTGCAGCTGGAGCGTGACCGGCATCGGGCAGTTCCTGCCGCAGGAGGGGGCCTCGCCCGCGATCGGCAGCGTCGGCGCCGTCGAACGGGTGACCGAAGACCGCGTCGAGGTGGTCGCGCCCGCGCGGGTGCGGGCCGGCGTGCTGGCGGCCATCCGCGCCGCCCACCCCTACGAGGAGCCCGCGTTCGACATCTTCGCCCTGGTGCCCGCGCCCGGCGACACCGGCCTGGGCCGCATCGGCACGCTGCCACAGCCAGAGCCGCTGCGCGCCTTCGTGTCCCGCGTGCGCGACGCGCTGCCGCGGACCTCCTGGGGGGTGCGCGCCGCCGGGGATCCCGAGCTGCCGGTGTCGCGGGTGGCCGTCTGCGGCGGCGCCGGGGACTCGCTGCTGGCCGCCGCCGCGGGCGCGGGCGTGCAGGCCTACGTCACCTCCGACCTGCGGCACCATCCCGCCGATGAGCACCGCCGCGCCTCGGCTGTGGCCCTGATCGACGTGGCGCACTGGGCGAGCGAATTCCCGTGGTGCGACCAGGCCGCCGGCCTGCTGCGGTCCCGGTTCGGTGCCGCGCTGGACGTGCGGGTGTGCAACCTGCGCACCGACCCCTGGAACCTGGGGCACAGGGGGCAGCTGGGCGACGAGACCGGGAGTGATAAGCCATGAAAGCCGAAGTGGAACAGCAACTTTCGCTGCTCGAATTGTCCAAGCTGGACGCCGAGCTGTCGCGGATCGCGCATCGCGCCACCCACCTGCCCGAGCAGGGCGCCTACGAGCGGACGCAGGCCGAACACGACGCCGCCCGCGACCGGCTCGGCGTCGTGCGGATCGCGGTGGAAGACCTGGACACGCAGGTGGCGCGGTTCGAGTCCGAGATCGACGCGGTGCGCCAGCGGGAGAACCGCGACCGTTCGTTGCTGGCCTCGGGTGCGGTCGACGCCAAGCAGCAATCGGACCTGCAGCACGAGCTCCAAACCCTGCAGCGCCGCCAGACCAGCCTGGAGGATTCCCTGCTGGAGGTGATGGAGCGCCGCGAGGAACTGCAGGCCCAGCTGGACGACGAGGAACGGGCCGTCGACGCGCTGCGGGCCGAGCTGGCCGGCGCGCAGCAGGCCCTGGACGCCGCACGCGCCGAACTCGACGAGGCCCGCCGGCAACACGCCTCGCGCCGCGACACGCTGACCGCGGCCCTGGACCCCGCCCTGTCGGCCCTCTACGAGCGGCAGCGCGCCGGGGGAGGACCCGGCGCCGGGCCGCTGGAGGGGCGCCGGTGCGGTGCGTGTCGGCTCGAGATCGACCGCGGCGAGATGTCGCGCATCACGGCCGCCGCCGACGACGAGCTGGTGCGCTGCCCGGAATGCGGTGCGATCCTGCTGCGGGTCAAGGGGTTCGAGCAGTGAAAGTCGTCATCGAGGCCGACGGCGGGTCGCGCGGCAACCCCGGTCCGGCCGGCTACGGCGCGGTGGTGCTCGACGGGGACCGCGCCTCGGTGCTGGCCGAGGCCAAGAGCGCGATCGGCCGGGCCACTAACAACGTCGCCGAATACCGCGGCCTGATAGCGGGTTTGGAGGCGGCCCTGCGCCTGGGCGCCACCGAGGCCGCGGTCCGCCTGGACTCCAAGCTGCTGGTGGAGCAGATGTCGGGGCGCTGGAAGGTCAAGCACCCCGACCTGATCGAGCTGCACGCCCAGGCCCGCGCCCTGGCGTCGCGGTTCGACCGGATCGGTTACACGTGGATACCGCGGGAGCGCAATTCGCACGCCGACCGATTGGCCAACGAGGCGATGGACGCCGCCGCCGGCGGCAACGACGCCGCCGCGGACCCACCGGCGGCCGAACCGTCGAAAACCGATGCGGCCAAAGCGCCGAAGGCGCCTCGCTGGACCGGGGCGCGCGGCACCCCGACCAGGCTGTTGCTGCTGCGGCACGGGGAGACCGAACTCTCGGTGCAGCGGCGCTATTCGGGGCGCGGCAACCCGGCGCTGACCGACGCCGGCCGGCGGCAGGCCGCGGCCGCCGCGAAGTATCTGGCGGAGCGCGGCGGGATCGCCGCGGTGTTCTCCTCGCCGCTGCAGCGCGCCCACGACACCGCGGCGGCGGCGGCCGAGGCGCTGGGCCTGAAGGTGACCCTCGACGAGGACCTGATCGAGACCGACTTCGGCGACTGGGACGGCCTGACGTTTTCCGAAGCCGCCCAGCGTGATTCGGAGCTTCATCGGCGGTGGCTGCAGGACACCAGCACCACCCCGCCGGGCGGCGAGAGCTTCGAGGCCGTGCTGGATCGGGCGGCGCGGGCGCGCGACCGGATCATCGCCGCCCACCAGGGGGACACCGTGCTGGTGGTCTCGCACGTGACGCCGATCAAGATGCTGTTGCGACTGGCGCTGGACGCGGGGCCGGGGATCCTGTATCGGCTGCACCTCGACCTGGCCTCGCTGAGCATCGCCGAGTTCTATTCCGACGGAGGGTCTTCCGTGCGGCTGGTGAACCAGACGGCCTATCTGTAGCTTTGTCGCCGCGGCTTCAACCGGCACCCGCGGCCCGGCGGTTTCGCTATACTTCGCCCCCGTGCCCATCGCAAGCAGCCTGGCCAAGAAGTACTGGTACCCGCTGGTGTACAGCGCGCCGGTATCCAGACTCGCGCAGTACCTGTGGTACCCGATCTCGACCCGGCTGATGTCCAGCGACGAGCTGGTGTTCATGAACTGGGCCTACGAGGAAGACCCGCCGATGGCCCTGCCGCTGGAGCCGGCCGACGAGCACAACCGCTACTTCATCCAGCTCTACAGCCGCGTCGCGACGCAGACCGACCTCACCGGCAAACAGGTGCTCGAGGTCGGCTGCGGCCACGGCGGCGGCGCCTCCTACCTGACCCGCACGCTGGCGCCGGCCTCCTACACCGGGCTCGACCTGAACGCGGCCGGCATCGAGTTCTGCCGCAAGCACCATCGGGTGCCCGGCCTCAGCTTCGTGCAGGGCAACGCCGAGGACCTGCCTTTCGCCGACGAATCCTTCGACGCCGTGCTCAACGTCGAGTCCTCACACCTGTACGCGCGGTTCCCGCGGTTCCTTTCCGAGGTCGCGCGGGTGCTGCGCCCGGGCGGGCATTTCCTGTACACCGATGTCCGCAAGCGCGAACTCGTCGCCGACTGGGCGGCCGCGCTGGCCGCGGCCCCGCTGCGGCAAACCGCCGAGAGGGTGATCGACCGCGAGGTCATGCGCGGGCTGGAGAAGACCGAACGGATGATGGGGCTGGTCGGCCACCGCGCGCCGCCCGTGCTGCGGGGGATCGCCCGCCGGATAGACGCCATGCAGACCTCGACGTTCTACCACGCGCTGCAAAGCGGCGAGTACTCCTACCGGCTGTACAGCTTCGTCAAGGACTGAGGCGCTGTCCGCCGACCGTGGGTGCTGTGCACAGAAAATCTCGGAAACCCGTCCATAACCCCCACGTTCGGCGCACTTGAGAGGCCGAGTCGGCCGCCCTCTGGTGTCCCGGCGCTAGTTCGGTGTGAACTCGACCGGGATGGCCGCGGGGGAGCGAAACGCCATGCCCACGATGCGGGGGACCGGCGCGACAGCGTCCAGTCGCAGGTCGGGTAGCCGGTCGAGCAGCGCGCCGAGCGCCACGGCCGCCTCCATGCGGGCCAGGTGCATGCCCAGGCAGAGGTGGGGCCCGCCGCCGAAGGTCAGGTGCGCGATGTTGCGGCGGGTGGGGTCGAAGCGGTCCGGGTCGCCGTAGCGCGCCGGATCCCGGTTGGCGGCGGCGACGCTGACGCTGACGTGGGTGCCCGCCGGGATCGCGACGCCGCCCAGTTCGCAGTCGCGGACCGCCTTTCGCACCACGGTGGTGATCGGCGGCTCCCAGCGCAGCGCCTCCTCGAAGGCGCCGCGCAGCAGGCCGGGGTCGGCCCGCAGCGCGGCGAGCAGCGGTGCAGTTGCGCCGCTCCTCATCGTTTCGCTCTGCATCGTCGCCGGCGCGGTCTGGGTCAGCAGGGCGACCAGCAGGTTGCCCGAGGCGCGATAGGTCGTCTCGACGCCGGCGGGCAGGATGAGCAGCAGGAACGCGAAGATCTCGTCGTCGCTCAGGCGCGCGCCGTCGATCTCGGATTCGGCCAGCGTGCTGATCAGGTCGTCCTGCGGACGGCGTCGCCGCTCGGCCAGGATGGGGCCGAAGTAGTCCTTGAGCGCCGCCGACGCCGCGATGCCGCCGGCCCAGTCGTAGACCACGTTCAGCAGCTCGATCGACAGCCGCTGGAAACGCACATAGTCCCGGCGCGGCAGGCCCATGATGCGGGCGATCACCTGCACCGGGAACGCGAAGGTGAACTCGCGGGCCAGCTCGGCGCGGCCGAGCGGGGCGAAGCGGTCGATGAGCTCGTGCACCACCACCTCGACGAGTTCGGCGCGCCACCGCTCCAGCAGCGCGGCGCGGAACGACGGCGACACCAGCGCCCGGCCGGCCCGGTGCTCGGCGCCCTCGCACTCGAGCAGTGTGCGGCCCATGACCGGGCCCATGATCTGGTCGTAGATCGACGAGGAGAAGGTGTCGGGATGGGTCAGCACCGTCTGGCATTCGTCGTAGCCCAGCACCGTCACGCCCAGGTCGCCGATCTTGCCGGCGCCGACCTCGGCGAACGGGTTCCCGAGCATCACCCGGTGCCGCTCGCGGGCCTCCCGCAGCCGCTCGTGCACGTTCTCCACCTGCATGAGCAGCCCGCCCTGCAGCTCGGCCGGGTCGAACTCCTCGGCGGCCAGGTCAGCCATGGGCCGGCACCGTCTGGGTGTCCCGCCCGGAGCGCAGCACGGTGCCGGGCAGGGCACCGGTGGCCGCCCCGTCGCGGCAGACCTCGACGCCGCCGACCCGCACCGAGGTGATGCCCCGGGCGTCGGCGACCAGTCGGGGCGCGCCGGCGGGCAGGTCGTAGCGGGTGCGCTCGGGCCCGTGGTCGACGGTGGCCGGGTCGAACAGCACCAGGTCGGCGTGCCAGCCGGGCGCGATCCGGCCGCGTTCGGTCAGCCCGTAGAGCCGGGCCGGCACGTCGGTGATCAGCCGCACCGCCTCCTCGAGGCTCACCACCTGGTGCTCACGGACGCCGCGGCCGAGCAGCGCCGTGGTGTAGGTCGCGCCGCACATCATGTCCAGGTGGGCGCCGGCGTCCGAGCCGCCGATCACCGCGCCCGGGTGGTGCCACACCTGGGCGCGCTCGCGCCAGTCGGCGGCGTCTTGTTCTTTTGAGCCGGCCATCGGCGGGGTCAGCCCGGTGCGCAGCTCGTCGGCGATCACGACGTCGAGCAGGGTGTCGAACGGCTCGCCGCCGCGGGCGGCGGCCACCTCGCCGACGCTGCGGCCCGTCGCGTCGGCGTTCTCGGGTGCAAAGGTCTCCACGACGAGCAGCCGGTCCCAGCGCGCCAGGCCGCGCAGCATCCCGGCCTCCTCGGAGGCGGCGCCCCCGGCCAGGCGGCGGCGCACCGCGGGGTCGGCCAGCGCTGTGAGCCGCTCGGGCACCGGCAGGTGCATGGTGTCGCGCCAGCCGGGCAGCCCGTCGAGCACGAAGCCCGACAGGAACGACAGCCGGATCTTCATGGCCTGCGGCAGGGTGAGCGCCACCACCCGGCCGCCGCGCTCGGCGGCGATCTGAAAGGCGCGCAATTGGTGTTGGTGCCCAACGGGATTGGCCGCCGAGACGGCCAGCAGGTTCCAGTTCAGCGGGCGGTCGGCGGCCACGGACATGTCGGTGAGCAGCGCGATGTCGTCGTCGGTGAAACCCGACAGGCAGCCGGCGATGATCGCCTCGAGCGTGGTGCCCGGGTGCTCGCGCAGGCCGGCCGCCAGCGCGACGAGCTCCCGGCGGGACGCGCCGCGCGACGGCACCGGCTGGCCGGCGCCGTCGTTGTGGGTCGGCGACTGCGAGGTCGACAGGCCCAGCGCGCCGGCGTCGGCCGAGGCGTGCAGCAGCGCGACCATCGTCTCGACCTGCCCGGGCGTGGCCTCGCCGCCGACGGCGTCGCCGCCCATCGCGGCCAGCCGCAGCGCGGTATGCCCGACCAGGAAACCGGCGTTGACGGCGACGCGGCCGTCCAGGCGGCCCAGCCAGTCACCGAAAGACGCCCACTCCCAATCCAACCCGGCCGTCAGCGCGTCCAGCGGCATGCCCTCGACCCGGGCGAGCATGCGGGTGAGGTAGTCGCGGTGTTCGGGCGCCGCCGGCGCCAGCGTGAAGCCGCAGTTGCCGCCGAAGACGGTGGTGACCCCGTGCTGCACCGACGGGCTGGCCGTGGGATCCCAGAACAGCTGCGCGTCGTAGTGGGTGTGCAGGTCGACGAACCCCGGCGCCAGCGTCTGCCCCTGGGCGTCAACGGTTTTGGCGGCCGATTCGTCGATATCGCCGACGGCGGCGATCCGCCCGTCGCGGACCCCGACGGCGCCGTGACGGGCGGGTGCGCCGGTCCCGTCGACGATCTCGGCGTCGCGGATCAACAGATCGAGCACTGTGCCCCTCCTAGGCCGTGGCCAGCCAGCTTGCGTCCGGAAGCGGGTGGCGGAACAGTTGCGCCGCGTTGCGGTGGGTGACCCGCGCAGCGTCGTCGGGCGACAGGCCGGCGACGTTGCGCGCCACCACCTGCTGGGTGTCGGGCCACGTCGAGTCGGCGTGCGGGTAGTCGCTTTCGACCAGGACGCGCTCGGCCCCGATCGCGGTCAGCGCGCCGAACGCCGACGGGTCGTCGATCGAGCAGAACCAGAAGTTGCGCCGCAGCACCTCGCTGGGCAGCAGCTCACTCTTCCAGGCGCCGCCCTCGTGACCCGAAGCCGAGTGCGCCAGAACGTAATCGGCGCGGTCGCCGAGCATGGCGGCCCAGCCCAGCCCGCCCTCGGCGAGGGTGATGTTGAGCCCCGGGTACCGCGCCGGGATGCCCGACCACAGCATGTCGGCGCAGGCGACCAGGCCGTTGACCGGGAACAGCGTGGTGATGGTCTCGAAGGGCGTGTCGGGGGCGGGGATCGGCGCCCACTGCGCCGAACCGGTGTGCAGGCACACGACGGTGTCGGTCTCCTCGCAGGCGGCGAAGAACGGGTCCCACACGCCGCTGTGCAGGCTGGGCAGCCCGCACTGGGCGGGCAGCTCGGGGAAGCTCACCGCCTTGAAACCCCGTGCGGCGTTGCGGCGGATCTCCTCGGGCGCCAGTGCCGGGTCGGCCAGCCAGGGCAGCTGCAACGGAATGATCCGGTCCGGGTAGCCGCCGGCCCACACCTCGTGGTGCCAGTCGTTCCAGGCCCGCAGCGCGGCCAGCCCGAGCTCGAGGTCGTCGCTCGTCCAGAACACGGTGCCCGCGAACCCGGCGATCAGCGACGGAAAGTTCAGCGACGCCCAGATGCCGGCCAGATCCATGTCGGCGATCCGGGCGTCGATATCCCAACAGCCGGGACGCATCTCGTCGAAGCGGGCGGCCTCCATGCTCCATTCCTCGTGCGGCCGCCCGATCACCGCGTTGAGGCCGATGTTGGGATACTCCCGGCCCTCATAGCGCCACACCTGGCGCCCGTCGTCGGTCTCGACGACCTTCGGCGCGCGGTCGGCCAGCGCGGCCGGGAACCGGCCGGCGAACAGGTCGGGCGGCTCGATGACATGGTCGTCGACCGAGATCACGATGTGTTGTCGCCGCCGGGGATCGGGGTCTGGCAGCAGTGCCATACCTGACGACTATCGTCGGTTTTCCGGTGGTGTCAATGCACGTCCGCGGGCCGCACGTCCGCGGGCCGCGGATTCAGATGCCGAGTTCCTGGTCGATCTGCGGCCAGTATTGGGGACCGTCCGGAGTCAGGATGATCCAATCGTGGATTTCGCCGTTGGCCAGCACGAAGTTGACCGGGGCGCCCGCGGTCGCGGCTTCCTGTTGCAGGACAAGCACATCGGGTGAGAGCGAATCCAGGTTGCCCGAGTAGATGTATGTCTTGGGCAGTCCGGCCATCGAGCCGTACAGCGGACTCACCTCGGGGTCGGTCACCGAAAGGCCGCCGGCCCACACCTTGCCGATCTGCTGGCCGGGCCCGACGGGAAGCAGCGGATCGTGGACGTACCCGATGTTGGGATTGGTCATCCCGACGTCCAGCCAGGGCGACAGCAGGACCATCGACCCCGGCACGTCATGAGGGTCGTTGGCCACCAGGGATTGGACGGCCGCCAGCGCGAGGTTGCCGCCCGCGGAGTCGCCGATCACGCTGACGTTGGAGGGCCCATGCGCACCGACTTCCATGGAAATGAGGCCGGCCATTTCGGGTACCACCGTGCCGGCCGTGCCTCCTTGCTGCAGCAACGGATAGATCGGCACCTCGATGGTGGCGCCGGTCTGGTAGGCCATCACCGTGTAGTCGAGCCAGTGGAAGATCGAGGGCGCGAAGATGAAGGCGCCGCCGTGAATGGCGACGACGTATTCGCCGGATGGATGGGCCGGCGTGATCTGCACGACGCTCATGCCGTCATACGTGGTGTGCTGGACCGTTTCTCCCAGCAGCATCGGCAGCAACTTCGGCGGGGTGTTGCCGATGAACAGCCCCAACAGCGGGTTGTTGCCGGTGAACAGCGACAGGAACGGGGAATTCGGCATCGAGAGTTGGCTTTCCAGGCCCGAGGCCGCCAGCAGGGGTTTGATCGGCAACATCACCGTTTCTTCGAGCCGGGTGGCCAGCGACGGCGTGCCGGTGAAGGTCGCGGTCTGCGTCGCCCCGAAGGGCGGCGCGGCGGGCGAACCGAAGATGGTGGTGAAGATCGTGGTGGACACCTGGGTGAACTCGGTGGCCACCATCGTGGGGGCCTGCGCGATGTCCTGCTCGACGACGGCCAGCCCGTTGCCGAAGGCTCTGGCGAATTCGCCCGGCAGCCCGGGCAGGTTTTCCAGCGCCTGCTCCCACGACGCCAACTGGGTGACCGCCGCCGACGCGCCGGTGTGGTACCCGCCCATCACGGCGACGTCGTGGGCCCACATCTGCTCGTATTCGGCCTCGGTGGCCGCGATCGCCGGGGCGTTCTGACCGAACAGGTTGGAGAGCACCAGCGACACCAACTGGCTTCGATTGGCCGCGATCAGGCCGGGATGCACGATCGTCGTCAGCGCCGCCTCATACGCGACGGCCGCCGAGCGCGCCTGGGCCGCCGACTGTTCGGCCCGAGCGGCCGACTCGCCCAGCCAGCCCACGTACCGGGCGGTCGCGCTCGTCATGGCCGTCGACGCCGGGCCCTGCCAGGCCTGTCCGGCCAGGTTCGAGGTCAGCGAGCCGAACGCGGCGGCCGCGGAGCTCAACTCGGTGCCGATGCCGTCCCAGGCCGCCGCCGCCTCCAACATCGGTCCCGAGCCCGGCCCGTCGAGCAGCAGCACCGAATTGACCTCTGGCGCCAACACCGCAAAGTTCGTCAATGCTCCCCCTCGATCGGCCTTGTTTTCAGAAAATACCTCGCCGGATCCGCTCAAGACCAGGGCGGGCGGGCACGGGGTGGCGGGCCTTGACGCGGCGCGACGGCGGTGGGACAACTGGCGATGTGACTCCCGTCGTCGATTCCGACCAGCACCTCTACGAGAGCCGTTCGCTGTGGGCCGACCACATCGACCCCGGCGCCCGCGGCGACGCGCTGAGCCTTCTCGACGACGATCTCGGCTACACCTGGCTCAGCTGGCGGGGTGGTCGCCTCGGCCTGGCCGACGTCCACCTGCCCGGCAACACCGCGTCCTGCGGGCAGCACCGCATCCGGCAGCGGGCCGGCGAGCCCGCCTCCTACCGGTACGACGAAGCGTTGCCCGCCGCCTACTGGCGGCCCGATGCCCGCCTGCGCTGGCTCGACGAGGCCGGGCTCGACGAGGCCGTCCTGTTCCCCAATTTCGGGCTGCTCTGGGAGCGCCGCCTGTCGGCGTCACTGCCGGCGCTGACCGCCAACATGACGGCATGGAACCGGTGGTGCGCGGTCGTGCGGGCCGACGGGTGCGGGCGGCTGCATCCGGTCGCGCATCTGACGTTGCGCGACCCGGAATGGCTTGAGGCCGAGCTGAATACGCTGGCGGGCGCCGGTGTCTCACTGGCGATTATCGGGCCCGGACCGGTCGACGGCCGGCAGCTGTCGCACCCCGACCACGACCGGATCTGGTCGGCGTTCGTCGACCACGCCGTCACGCCGGTGTTCCACGTCGCCGACCAGGTGCGCGTCTTCGACGACTGCTGGTATCAAGACGATCCCGGGCAGGATCTGGTCCCCGCCACCGAGGCCGTTTTTCTGTGGGTGCCGCCCGCGCTGGTGTTGTCCGACCTGATCCTGCACGGCGTCTTCGACCGCCATCCGCGGCTGCGGCTCGGCGTGGTCGAGCTCAGCTCCTCCTGGGTGCCGCAGTTCCTGCTGATGTTGGACGGCGCCTCGGCCTTCACCGCCCAGCTCAACGGCAAGCCCGTGGCGAGACTGGCCCGGCGGCCCAGTGAGTACTTCCTCGACCACGTCCGGGTGTCCTCCTTTTCCTACGAGGACCCCAAGCGCTTGGCCGAGCAGGCCGGCGACGTGTTCATGTTCTGCAGCGACTATCCGCACTCCGAGGGCACCGCGACGCCGCTGCGCGACTATCGGCGGATGGGCTGCCAGGAGCACGACATGCCCGGCCTCTTCCGCACCAACGTCGATTCGCTGCTCAACCCGTTCAGCTGACGATGCGGAAACGCTTGAGCCGCGACGTCGCACCGGACACCAATTCGACTCGGCTCCTCGGCAATTGCAGGTGGGCCGCCAGCAGCCGGAGGACCGCGTCGTTCGCCTTGCCGTCGACGGCGGGCTCACGCACGTAGATCGTCAGCTCACCACCGGGCCCGACCTCGACAAGTGGACCCTTGCGGCTGCCGGGCTTGACCCTGACGACGACGGTGCCGGCCACGGTGCATCAGGCTAGCGGCTACCACGACGGCTGCTGCGCGCCGAGCCGGCGCCCGGTGACCTTGTGCGGCACGATCTGCAGCCACACGTTGTGGATGCCGGACGCCCACGGGGTCGGGAAGTGCCCATCCATCGTGCGCAGCAGCGCGGGAACCCGTTCCGGGTCGACCTCGGCCCCGGCGCCTCGCACCAGCACGCTCCATCCAGACTTCCCGTCCTCGTCGAGGTGGTCGACCTCGAAGGCGAGGACCGGTTGCCGCATCGCCGCCCGTTTCGCGCCGCCCTCGACGCGCAAGACGATGTCCTGCCCGGCCATGCCGTAGTTGACGGGCACCGCCAGCGGTCCGAGATCATCGCTATAGACGAGTCGCCCGACGCTTGCGGCACCGAGCAGGCGGAAGCATTCGTCGGGCGAGAGGTCTTCGAGCTCACGTTGGGTCATGAGGAGATCATCGTCGGGGCGCACCGGCGGCTGCCACGGCCGAAGGTCCCCTATCCGACAGCGTCGCCGTGTGCCGCAGCATCCGCGAGGTCGCCCGCACCCGCCTGGTGCAACGACTCGGCACCGTCCATGCCCGCGACGATGCGCGAAATCGAAGATGCTTTGGCCCGCATTCCGACAGGGCAACCCGCGGTCAGGGACACAGGAACGAAATCGGCGGGCACTGCCGGGGTTCCGTCGGAATCGGAAGGGGCGGGGGACCGGGCCCCTCGGCGACGCCGACGGGGTCGTTGTTGTCGTTGAAGACGGAGTGGTAGACGTGGCAGACGCTGAGGTCCCAACCGGTGGCCACCAGGCCGGGCCACACATAGTCGCCCGGGCACCAGCGCATTCCGGGGCCGTGGTAGCACCCCGTTCGCGTCGAGCAGTGGTCGGTGGGATCGGCCTGGGCCGTGGCCGCGGTCAGCGTCGACCCGCCGGCCGCGACGGCGCCCGACAGCACCGCCCCGGCGATGATCCGCGTCAGGGTGTGTGGCGCGTTCATGGTGGTCCTCTCGTTGTCGTCAGGCCGTCGGCGAGCGGCGGCGATGTGCGAAATTCTTGCGTTCGCCCGTGGCTACCGGTCCCAACCGGGGCGAGATGCACAGGCGCGCTGCGGGCACCGCGTCCGCATCGGCCGCGCGGCCGGGAGGACCGCAGATCGGCTGATTCAGTGGCACCTCAGGACGGCCGACTTCGCGGCCTGGCTGCGCCGACTGTGGTGGGTATGGACGGATTTCGGCGATTTTCGGTACCTGGCACCCACGGTCGCCGGCTGGACTCGCCACGAGCGAATCAATGGGCGAAGACCCGCTAGCGCGGCACGGGATGCCGCACGAAGGTCCGCGGCTGGGTGAACGCCCGGATCCCGTCCACGCCGAGCTCGCGGCCCAGGCCCGAGAGGCCCACGCCGCCGAACGGCAGGCGCGGGTCCTGGGCGGCCATGCCGTGGCAGTTGATGCTGACCGTGCCCGCCACGAGCTGGCCGGCGACCCGGTCGGCCAGCTCGTCGTCGCCGCTCCACACCGAGGCGGTGAGCCCGAAATCGGTTGCGTTGGCAGCGGTCACGGCGTCCTCGATGCGCTCGTAGCCGAAGATCGGCAGCACCGGGCCGAACTGCTCCTCGGTGGCCAGCGCCGCGTCGGGGGCCAGGTCCGTCACCACGGTCGGCAGCATGAAGTACCCGCCGGCCTCGGCGTCGGCCTCGCGGATCCGGCCGGCGGCCCGGACCGTCGCGCCGTGGGTCTCGGCGTCGCCGACCAGCGCGGTGACCCGGTTGCGCCCGGCGGCGGTGTGCAGCGGACCCAGCGTCGTCTCGGCGGCGAGCCCGTCGCCGACCACCTCGCGCTCGCAGCGCGCCAGCACCGCGTCGGCCAGCTCGCCGACCCGGCCGGCGGGGGCATACAGCCGTTTGATGGCCATGCACACCTGGCCGCCGGTCGTGTAGGTCGCGGTCACCAGCCGCTGCACCAGCTCGTCGGTGACCTCGATGTCGGGGGCGATGATCGCGGCGTCGTTGCCGCCCAGCTCGAGCAGCACCGGGGTGAGCCGGAGCGCGGCCGCCGCCATGACGGCGCGCCCGGTGCCCACGCCGCCGGTCAGCGAGATGAGGTCGACGCCCGGGTGGGTGACCAGCGCCTGGGCCAGCTCGATGCCGGGGCCGGCGAGCACGTTGACCACGCCCGGCGGCAGCGCCGCGGCGAACGCCGCGCCCAGCGCCAGCGCGGCCAGCGGGCAGGTCGGCGGCACCTTGACGACGGCGGTGTTGCCGGCGACCAGGGCAGAGGTCAGCTTCGTCATCGTCAGCGCCAGCGGCCAGTTGAACGGCAGCACCAGCGCCGCCACACCGTAGGGCTCCCGTTGCAGCCGTGGGTAATCCGACGCCGGGTCCAGTCGCTCGGGCGCCAGCGCCGCGTCGGCCATCTCGCCCAGCAGCGACGCCAACACCGGGCCGGTGCTGACCTCCATCGTCGCCTCGGACAGCACCTTGCCGTGCTCGCGGGTGTACAGCCGCGCGACGTCACGCCCGGTCAGGTCTTCGGCCGCCGCGCTCGCCGCCCGAGCCACGGCGGCGACCCGCTCGGCGACGTCCAGCGCCCGCCAGCCGGGCGCCGCGGCCCGCGCCGCCGACACCGCGGCGTCGAGCTGGGCGCGGTCGGCGGTGGGGGCGTGGCCGACGATCTCGGCCGGGCGGGCCGGGTTGTGCACCGGGTAGGTGCCGGCTGCCCCCGCCTGCGGCCGGCCGCCGATGGTCAGCACCGCGTCCGTCGAGGGAGCCTTCGCGTCGGCTGTTGTCGTCATCGCCCGTTTCCTTCCGGCGTGGTCTTGACCCGATGCGGTCGTGCCGCCATCGTAAGTCGGTATGACGTGGATCACAGCAGTGGCCCGATGAAAGCGGTCGTGCTGCGGCAGGCCGGGTCGCCGACGGCGGTCGAAGAGCTCACGCTGCGTCCCGTCGGCGCCCACGAGGTGCGGGTGCGGCTCGGCGCCAGCGGCGTCTGCCATTCCGACCTGTCGCTGCGCGACGGGGCCATCCCGACGCTGCTGCCGGCCACGCTCGGCCACGAGGGCGCCGGCGTCGTCGCCGAGGTGGGCTCTGCGGTCAGCACCGTCGCCCCCGGCGACCACGTCGTGCTGACGTGGAACGTGCCCTGCCGCTCCTGCCCGCACTGCCTGGGCGGGCAGGCCCAGCTGTGCCCGAGCGGCTACGACCACGCCTACGCCGGCCCCTACGCCGAGAGCGCCGCCGGTCCGGTGTGGCCGGGAATGGGCGTCGGGTCGCTGGCCGAACAGGCGCTGCTGCCGGCCGCGGCGGTGGTTCCGATCGACGAGTCGCTGCCGCTGGACCTGGCCGCGCTGCTGGGCTGCGGCGTCACCACCGGGGTGGGCGCGGTGCTGCGCACGGCGGCCGTGCGCCCCGGCGAGAGTGTGCTCGTGATCGGTTGCGGCGGTGTGGGTTTGGCCGCGATCCAGGGGGCGCGGCTGGCGGGCGCGGCGCGGATAATCGCCGCCGACCGGGTGGCCGACCAGCTTCCGGCGGCGGTGGCCAACGGCGCCACGGACACCATCGACGCGAGCGGGGCCGACGTGGCCGCCGCGGTGCGCGACCTGACCGGGGGCGCCGGCGTCGACCACGGGATCGAGGTGGTCGGCAAGCCCGCCACCATCCGCGCGGCCTACGACGCGACCCGCCGCGGCGGCCGGGTCACGCTGGTGGGCGCCGCGGGAATCGAGGAGGCGGTGAGCTTTCCCGCACTGTCATTGATGGCCGACGGCAAGACGATCCAGGGCAGCGTGTACGGGGCCAGCGACCCCGCGCGCGACATCCCGGTGCTCGCCGAGCTCGCCCGGCTCGGCCGGATCGACCTCGAAGCGCTGGTGACCCGCCGCATCGGCATCGAGGACGTGGAGGCGGCGTTCGCCGACATGGCCGCCGGCCACGGCGCGCGCAGCGTGGTGTGCTTCGCCTGAAGTCCGCCTACGTCAGCGTGATCGCGCCCTCGGGGCAGTTCTGCGCGGCGGTGTGGGCCTGCGCCTCGAGTTCGCCCGCGACGTCGTCGGCCAGCACCACGCAGTGGCCCACCTCGTCGGCGTCGAAAACCCCGGGCGCCAGCGTGTAGCAGCGGCCGTGGCCGGTGCAGCGGTCGGCGTCGACAGCGATGCGGGTCATGGCACTCCGAAGACCAGCGGCAGCGACTCGACCGACCTCAGCGCGGCGGTGTAGGACAGCTGGGTGCCGGGCTTGATCTCGTAATCCGGTATGCGCCGGTGGAATTCACGCAACGCCACCCGCAGCTCCATGCGGGCCAGGTGGGAGCCGAGGCAGCGGTGCGGGCCGCCGCCGAAGGCGCGGTGCCGGTTGGGGTTCCGGGCGAAGTCGACCAGGTCGGGGTCGGGGAATTCGGCCGGGTCGGTGTTGGCCGCGCCCAGCAGCGGGCTGACCCGTTCACCCTTGGCGATCGGGCAGCCGCCCACCTCGACGTCGGCCATGGCAACCCGGGCCACGCCGGGCACCGGTGTCTCCCAGCGCAGCAGCTCCTCGATGGCGCTCGGCAGGATGTCGGGCTGCGCGAGCAGTTGGTGGCGGTGGTCGGGGTGGCGGGCCAGGTAGACGAAGAAGCAGTCCAGCGAGTCGGTAACGGTGTCCAGGCCCGCGATGAGGAACAGGAAGCAGATATCGAGCAGTTCCTCGCGCGACAGTGGCTGGCCCTCGATCCGCGCCGCGATCATCGCCGACAGCACGTCGTCGCGCGGGCTGGCGATGTGGTCGTCGATGGCGCGCTCGAAGTAGTCGTAGATCTGCTGGGCGACGTCGGCGGAGTCCTCGTGGCGGCGGGCTAAGCCCTCGGCGCCCTCCGGGCGGATCACCCCGTCCTTCCACACCAGGAACTGGTCGAGGTCTTCCAGCGGTAGGCCCAGCAGCTGCAGGAACACGGTGCACGGCAGGGGAACCGCGAACTCTTCGTGGAAGTCGCACTCGCCCCGGTCGGCGAACGCGTCGATCATCTCGTTGACCAGCTCGGTGACGCGGGGTTCGCGCCGGGCCATCTCCCGCGGCGTGAACAGCGGGTCGAGGATGCGGCGGTACTTCGCGTGCTCGGGCGGGTCGATCTGCAGGGGGATCAGCGGCCGCACGTTGCCCAGGTCGACCGCGTCCATGTTCGACGAGAACAGCTCGGTGCGCTTGAGCGCCATCTCGATGTCGGCCAGGCGGCTGAGCACCACCGCCTGCGGCGACCGGAACACCGGGGTCGATTCGCGCAACGCCTTGTACATCGGCTGGGGCTCCGCGATCCCCGCCACCATCTGGTCGACGTACCCTTCGGTATCTGTCATCTGGTCAGACTGGCACCAAGGTCGGCCCGGGGGCAATGGCCAACCCTCAGGGGACGCTGAAACCGCGATTTCGCCGACGCGGTAAATCAGCCAAGCACTCGGCGGCTTGGCAATAAGCATCAAGTGTCGGCAAGCTGCCGGTATGGACCATGCCGACAACTCCGATGACGCCGAGCAGTTCTGGGAGCAGCGCTACGGCTCCACCGGGCGGGTGTGGAGCGGGCGGGTCAACGCGCACCTCGCCGAGGTGGCAGCCGATCTACCGGCGGGCAGGGCCCTGGACCTGGGTTGCGGCGAGGGCGCCGACGCGCTGTGGCTGGCCGAACGCGGCTGGCAGGTGCTGGCCGTCGACGTCTCGGCCACCGCGCTGCAGCGCGCCGCCGAGGCGGCCGCTCAGCGAAACCTGCTGGGAAGTATCGACTTCCGGCGCCACGACCTCAACGAGACCTTCCCGGACGGGACGTTCGACCTGGTGTCCGCGCAGTACCTGCACTCGCCGGCGCGGCTGGACCGCGACGCGGTGCTGCGCCGGGCGGCCGATCACGTCGCGCCCGGCGGTGTGCTGCTGATCGTCGACCACGCCGCGGCCCCACCCTGGTCGGAACACCATTCGCACGAGTTCCCCGGTGTCGAGGAGGTGCTCGCGTCGCTGCGGCTGGACGGCGGGTGGACGCGGCTGCGGGCCGACAGCGTCGAGCGGGAGACGCTCGGCCCGGACGACCGCGCCGCCACGGTGAGCGACAACGTGATGGTTTTGCGGCGAGCCGAGTAGTTGCTGGCCCCGGCTTTGCGCAGCGGGTACCGTTGTTCGTCGCGGACGAGTTGGCCGGGCGGCCGCGGGCCGTCGCAGGGCGGTTCGAGGAAAGTCCGGACTTCACAGAGCAGGGTGATTGCTAACGGCAATCCGAGGTGACTCGCGGGACAGTGCCACAGAAAGCAGACCGCCACCCTCGCGGTGGTAAGGGTGAAACGGTGCGGTAAGAGCGCACCAGCATCCCGGGTGACCGGGGTGGCTCGGCAAACCCCACCCGAAGCAAGGCCAAGAAGGCCGCACCGCAAGGTGCGGCCGCGCAGGCGTTCGAGGGTTGCTCGCCCGAGCCTGCGGGTAGGCCGCTCGAGGCACCCGGCAACGGTGTGTCCAGATGGATGGTCGCCGCCGCTCCGCCGCTGCTTACCACGCGGCGGAGCGGAACAGAATCCGGCTTACAGGCCAACTCGTCCGCCCTCCGCTGCGGCGTCCCGGCCGGTGTGCCTCGCGCTACCTAGCGCCGCGCTTTGCGCACCGACCGGTCGAGCTGGCGCAGCGCGTCGGCGAGCTGGCGGCGGCACGCGTCGGCCAAATCGGCCTCCCGCTGGTAGAGCAGGCCGTAGGTGAAGGTGTCCTCCCCGGCGGCGCGTGCGGCGTCGGCCTGCGTCAGCAGGTGCTCCTGGCTGACCACGCTGTCCTGGTGGTCGCCGAGCAGCGTCTGGATCGCCTTCGCCCGCTCGGACACCGCCGACGCGCCGGTCGCCGAGCCGGTGTACCGAAGCCGCTTGGCGCGCTTGCGGATCTTGTGCAGCGCCTCGTCGCGGTGCTCCGCGGGGACCCGGGCGGCGGCCTTGGCGGCCCTGCGCACGCCCTTGTAGGCCGCGTCGATGGTGACCGGCGCCGGCGCCTGGCCCGGCGCGGCCGTCGGGGGCTGGGCGACCACCGCGTCCAGGGCGTCGAGCAGGCGGAAGTAGCGCTGCGAGCGCATCGCGGCCAGGGACCGCCGCAGCCCGGCCTGGTAGCGGCGCCGCGCGCCGTCGACGAGGCGTTCGCGGACCCCGCCGCGCACCAGCTCGGGCGCCAGCGCGTCCAGCGCGAGGCGGTAGCGCGCCTCGAGCACCTCGGCGTCGCGGGCGCCGCCCAGCACGTTGCCCAGTTCCCGCAACTCGTCGAGGATCCAGCCGTCCGCCGACGAGGCGAAGTCCGGCGACTCGCCCAGCAGGCTGCGGATCTTGCGGATGGTCACCCGCATCTGGTGCACGGCGTCGTCGGCGTCGGCCCGCACGGCCCGGTCCCACACCAGCAGCGCGTCGACCTGCTCGGCCACCGCGCGGTGCACGGGGTCGGCGGGCGGCGCGGCGTCGTCGGGCGGTGCGGCCGCCCCGAGCACCCGGGCCAGCTTGGAGGCGTGACCGGCGGGCGCGGCGCCGGCGTCGAGCAGCCGATTGCACAACCGGTCCAGCAGCGCGGCGTCGGCGGCCTCGTTGGTCGCGACGAGCTCGAGTTCCCACTCGCGCCACTCCTGCTCGGCCGGCGGCGAGCCGTCGGGGGTGCCGGTCGCCCACGCGGTGACGTGGTCGTTGCTGAACTCCGCGAGCGCGGCCCCGTCGACGCCGTGGAGCACCTGGGTTTCGCGCTGGGTGGTGATGCGCGCGACCGGTTGCAGGGGGCGGTCGCGCACGATCGCGAGCACGACGTCGCGCAGCTCGCCCGGCATCGACTCGCCACCGCCGTCTGTGGTGCCCAGCGGCGCGCGGATCTCGGTGCGGGCGTCGGGCCCGGCCGGCAGCTTCAGGTGCCAGCCCGCGTCGGGGCCCCCGGTGCGGCGCCGCAGGGTGATCTTGTTGCGCGCCAGGTCGCCGGTGGGTGTGTCGAAGTACGTTGCGTCCAGCGACTGGGTCGGCGACTTCTCGACGCGGGCCACCGCGGCGAGCCCCGAAAAAGACGGCGACACCGTCGAGTCGGCGACGTCGAACTTGCGCTCCACCTCCAGATAACGCGAGGCTTTGGGCGCTTCTGCTGGCATCACGGCTCCGTCGTCAACGTCGTGGACGGTGCTGAATGCTACACGCAGGCCAGCGTTTCGACGGTCGGGCGGCCGCGCGGACACCAGGCCGCCGCGGCTACGAGGTGGCGTGCATCGCCAGGCCGGACAGCTTGCGAACCGTCTGGATTTCGCTGTTCCGGAACGGCCGTCCGTCGGGGTGCAGCAGGTCGTGAAACCACACCGTGGGCATCGTCGCGTAGGAGTGCTGCCACGAATCCCACGGGAAGTAGGTCTGGGTTTTGCCGGCGACCAGGCCCCAGGTGTAGGCGCCGACGTTGTGGCGCCTGGCGACCGGCAGGATGCCCGCAACGGTGCTGCCCTGGGTCCGCGCCAGGTACTCGGTGCACAGCATCGGCCGCCCGTGCGGGGCGAGCTCGGCGATGCGGCTCTCGAACGTCGCCGGCTCGGCGTAGGAGTGGAAGCTGATCACGTCGGAGTAGTCGAGCTGAATGCCCGCGATCTCGCTGCGCGCCGCGGCCGACCAGTGCCCGTGCCACACGCCGCTGGTCAGCGGCTGGGTGGGATCCACCGAGCGTGCCCAGCCGAACACCTGCGGCAGCAGGTCGGCGACCAGCGCCCGCTTGTCGTTGCGCTCCACTGCGCCGTAGTGATCCGAGGGGTTGTCGGGCTCGTTCCACACATCCCAGCCCAGCACGCGGTCGTCGTTGCGGAACTGGCTGACCACTCCCTGGACGTAGGCGCGCAGGGTGCGCCGATAGCCGCGGTCGCCGAGGTGCTCGGCGCCCGGGCTCTGCACCCACCCGGAGTTGTGCACGCCGGGCCGCGGCGCGCGCTGCGGACCCGGTTCGGGGTGCGGGTCCCAGCAGGAGTCGAACAAGACGAACAGCGGTTTGATGCCGTGGCGTGCCGCAATGGCGACGAACTGTGCCAGCCGGTCCTGAAACCCCACAGCATCCTGCGCCCACAGCAGATCGTGCAGGAACACGCGGATCGTGTTGAACCCGCCGCGCCGAGCCCAGCCCAGCTCGGTGTCGATGCGCGCGGAGTCGTAGGTGTCGGCCTGGAACATCTCCAGCTGGTTGACGGCGTTGGAGGTGATGTAGTTCGCCCCGACGGGCCAGGGCTGGGCTCGATACCAGCGGTGGGCGCGGTCGGGTGACCACCGGCTGGCCTCGGGGGAGGCGTTCGGTGGTTCGGCGGCCGCGCGGGGTGCTCGGGCCAGTGCGGTGCCTCCTGCCAGTAACGCCGGCAACTTCAGGATCGTTCGTCGGGCGCAGTGATGCAATGTTCCCCGGGTGACGCGCCCACCCTTGCCCGGCGAGTCCGAACAGCGTATAGGAGTGATCGTTACCATCCTGTCGCGCAACGCTTTTCACGGCTTGCAGTGGATGGTAACAGAATTGACATTTATTGCCGGGTGAAACGTGCGGCTTTGGCTGGTACGCCCAGGCGGGTGCGAGCCGACCTCGAATGCGGCACGCCGCAACGGCCTTGACAAATAACGGCCTTGACAAATAACGGCCTTGACGAACAACGGCCTTGACAAACGAGCCCGATCGGCGAGTCTACGCCTGCGCGCCGGTGCCTAGAAGCTGTGCTCCTCGGCGGGGAAGACACCCTCGGCCACCTCTTGCGCATATTGTGTTGCGGCCCGGCGCAACTCGGCCCCGACGTCGGCGAACCGCTTGACGAAGCGGGCGGTCTTGGGACCGCTCATCCCGGCCATGTCCTGCCAGACCAGCACCTGGCCGTCGCAGTTGGGGCCCGCCCCGATCCCGATCGTGGGGATGGTCAGCTTGCCGGTGATCTGGGTGGCCAATTCGGCGGGCACCATCTCCATCACCACCGAGAACGCGCCCGCTTCGGCGACGGCGATCGCGTCGGCCACGGTCTGTTCGGCGGCGTCCCCGCGGCCCTGCACGCGGAAGCCGCCGAGGCCGTTGACGCTCTGCGGGGTGAAGCCGATGTGGGCCATCACGGGGATGCCCGCCGCGGACAGGCACGCGATCTGCTCGGCCACCCGCTCGCCGCCCTCGAGCTTGACGGCGTGCGCGCCGCCTTCCTTCATGAACCGCGTGGCGGCGGCCAGCGCCGCGGCCGGTCCCGCCTCATAGCTGCCGAACGGCAGATCGGCGACCACCAGCGCGTGTTGCGCCCCGCGGGCCACGCCCCGCACCAGCGGGATCAGCTCGTCGATCGAGACCGGCACCGTGGTGTCGTAGCCGTACACCACGTTGGCGGCCGAGTCGCCGACCAGCAGGACCGGGATGCCCGCCTCGTCGAAGACGCGGGCGGTCGAGTAGTCGTAGACCGTCAGCATCGCCCACTTGTGGCCTTCGGCCTTCATCTTCTGCAGGGTGTGCGTGCGAATCTTGGGCGGGGGTGTCGCCGTCGCCGAGGGGCCCGCGGCGGAGTTTGCGCCATAAACATTGTGCTCAGACATCATTGTCCCTAGTGATGGTCGGGTCGATCCTCGTGGCCCTTGCGGATTCCGCAATCCGGGTCCCCGGGTTCGTCTGACCCCCGATATTCTGCCATCTCTTGTGCGCGGGCGCACCGTCGCCGGTGTGTGAGACATACCATGGCGCGCATGCAGCGGCTCACCGGCCTGGACGCGAGTTTTCTCTACCTGGAGACGTCGTCGCAGCCCTTGCACGTTTGCTCGATCCTCGAGTTGGACACCGCGACGAGGCCGGAGGCCTACAGCTTCGAGCTGCTGCGCGACGCGTTGTTGCTGCGCCTCAAGGCGATGCCGGAGTTCCGCCAGAAGCTGGCGAACAGTCCGCTGAACCTGGACCATCCGGTGTGGGTGGACGACGAGGACTTCGACCTCGATCGCCATCTGCACCGCATCGTGTTGCCGCCGCCGGGCGGGCGGGCGGAACTGTCGGAGATCTGCGGCCACATCGCGTCGCTGCCGCTGGACCGAAGCCGGCCGCTCTGGGAGATGTGGGTCATCGAGGGTGTGGCGGGCACCGACTGTCACCGCCTGGGTGATCCGGGAGGACGCCTGGCGGTGCTGACCAAGGTGCACCACGCGGGCGTGGACGGGGTGACCGGGGCCCACCTGATGTCGCAGCTGTGCACCACCGAGGCCGACGCCCCGGCGCCGGACCAGGCCGAGGGCGTCGGCGGGGCCGCCGGGTGGCGGATCGCCGCGGGCGGGCTGTGGAGGTTCGCGACCCGGCCGTTGCACCTGGCCAGTGTGCTGCCCGAGACGGTGTCGTCGATGGTCACGACCCTGCGCAGGGCGCGTGCGGGCCAGTCGATGGCGCGCCCGTTCGCCGCGCCGCGGACCGCGTTCAACGCCAGCATCAGCGGCCGCCGCAACGTCGCCTACGCCGAACTGGACCTCGACGACGTCAAGACGGTGAAAGACCACTTCGGGGTCAAGGTCAACGACGTCGTGATGGCCCTGGTCTCCGGGGTGCTGCGGCAATACCTGGCCGAGCGCGACGGCCTGCCCGGCTCGTCGCTGGTGGCGATGGTGCCCGTGTCGGTGCACGGCGTGTCCGATCGGCCCGGACGCAACCAGATCTCGGGCATGTTCGCCAGCCTGCAGACCCACCTGGGTGACCCGGTGCAGCGCCTGAAAGCCATCGCCGAAGCCAATTCGGTTGCCAAAAAACACAGTTCGGCCATCGGTGCGTCCCTGCTGCAGGATTGGTCGCAGTTCGCGGCCCCGGGGATCTTCGGGATCGCGATGCGCCTTTACGCCCGGAGCAAGCTGACCGAGAGCATGCCGGTGCACAACCTGGTGGTCTCCAACGTGGCCGGCCCGCAGGTTCCGCTTTACCTGCTGGGCTGCGCGGTCAGGGCGATGTACCCGCTCGGGCCGATCTTCCACGGCTCGGGACTCAACATCACCGTGATGTCCTGGCGCGGCAACCTGGACATCGGGCTCATTTCGTGCCCGGACCTGCTTCCGGACCTGTGGGACATGGCCGACGAGTTCACGGTGGGCATGGAAGAACTGCTCGCCGCCGCGGGAGCGCCGAGTGACGGGCGCCGTTGACCAGCAACTTGGCTCTTCTCTGGCAGCATGGGTGGGCATGAGCCTGTCTCGCCGCGACAAGTTCGCGCGCACGTTGCTGATCTGGACGGCGATCGCCGCCGTGGTGCTGCTGCTTGCGGGCTGCCTGCGCGTCGTCGGCGGTCGCGCCGTCATGGCGGGACCGAAGCTGGGCCAGGCGGTGGAGTGGATTCCCTGCCGGACGGTGAGCGGGCAGGTCAAGCTGCCCGGCGGGGCGCTGTGCGGCAGGCTGGCCGTCCCGGTCGACTACAACAACCTCGACGGGGATGTGGCGACGCTGGCCATGATTCGGTTCCCCGCGACGGGGGACAAGATCGGCTCGCTGGTGATCAACCCCGGCGGCCCCGGCGAGTCGGGTATCGACGCCGCGTTGGGCGTCGTCCAGACCCTGCCGAAACGGGTCCGCGAACGGTTCGACCTGGTCGGGTTCGACCCGCGCGGGGTGGGGTCCTCGCGGCCGGCCATCTGGTGCAACTCCGACGCCGACAACGACAAGCTGCGGACCGAGCCGGACGTCGACTACTCCCCGGCGGGCGTGGCCCACATCGAGGACGAGACCAAGCAGTTCGTCGGCCGCTGTGTCGACAAGATGGGCAAGAACTTCCTGGCCAACGTCGGGACGGTCAACGTCGCCCGGGACCTGGACGCGATCCGCGCGGCGCTGGGCGACGACAAACTGACCTACCTCGGCTACTCCTACGGCACCCGGATCGGCTCGGCCTACGCCGAGGCCTTCCCGGAGAACGTGCGGGCGATGATCCTCGACGGCGCCGTCGACCCGAATGCCGACCCCATCGAGGCCGACCTGCGTCAGGCCAAGGGTTTTCAGGACGCGTTCAACAACTACGCGGCCGACTGTGCGAAGAAACCGACCTGCCCGCTGGGGACCGACCCGGCCAAGGCCGTCGACGTCTACCACAGCCTGGTCGACCCGCTGGTGGACCCGGACAACCTGATGGTCGGCAGGCCGGCGCACACGAAGGACCCGCGCGGCCTGAGCTACAGCGACGCCATCGTGGGCACCATCATGGCGCTGTACTCGCCGACGCTGTGGCACCACCTGACCGAGGGCCTGACGGAGCTGGAAAGCGACCAGGGCGACACGCTGCTGGCCCTGGCCGACATGTACATGCGCCGCGACTCGCACGGCCACTACAGCGACGCCACCGACGCGCGGGTGGCGATCAACTGCGTGGACCAGCCGCCGATCACCGACCGGGCCAAGGTCATCGACGAGGACCGCCGCTCGCGGGAGGTCGCCCCGTTCATGAGCTACGGAAAGTTCACCGGCGACGCCCCGTTGGGCACCTGCGCGTTCTGGCCGGTGCCCCCGACCAGCAAGCCGCACACCATCTCGGTGCCCAACCTGGCGCCCACGGTGGTGGTGTCGACGACGCACGACCCGGCAACGCCCTACAAGGCCGGCGTCGACCTGGCCGACGAGCTGCGCAGCTCGCTGCTCACCTTCGACGGGACCCAGCACACCGTGGTGTTCCAGGGCGACAGCTGCATCGACGACTACGTGACGGCGTATCTGATCGGCGGCGCCACGCCGCCGCGCGGCGCGAAGTGCTGAAGCCCGTCATTTCGCCGAACGTGCACTGACGGCGAGATTTTCGGCGGCGGAATCTCGCCCCGACGTCGCGCTCGGCGAAAGCTGATAGCGAGACCAAGGCGTGATCTTTTCGCGCTGCCACGGGTATTCGCGGCTGCAACGATGACAAACCATGTCGCGCCTGAGATGTTGGAGCTCGGCGCTGCTCTCGTTCGGACTGCTGCTCGGGGGGCAGGCGCCGTCGGCACTGCCGGTCGCCGGTGCGACTCCGGAACCCGGCGCCGGCCAGACCCCGAACCCGGCGCCGCCGCGCGCCGCGGCGGCGCCGCAGAACTGGGGGAGCTGCAGCCTTTTTCTGCCCGACCCCACGGACGTCCCCGCGACCGCGCGGTGCACCACCGTCGCGGTTCCCGTCGACTACCGCAATCCCGGTGGGGCGCAAGCCAAGCTGGCGGTGATCCGCGTGCCCGCGACCGGCCGGCGGATCGGGTCGCTGCTGGTCAATCCCGGCGGCCCCGGCGCGTCGGCGGTGGACATGGTCGCCGCGATGGCCGCCGACCTGGCCGGCACCGACATCACGCGCCACTTCGACATGGTCGGCTTCGACCCGCGGGGGGTCGGTCACTCGACCCCGGCGCTGCGGTGCCGGACCGACGCCGAGTTCGACGCCTTCCGTCGCGAGCCGATGGTCGATTACAGCCCGGCCGGTGTGGCCCACATCGAGCAGCTCTACCGCCAGCAGGCCCAGCAGTGCGTCAACCGGATGGGCGCCGAGTTTCTCGCCAACGTCGGCACCGCCTCGGCCGCCCGCGACATGGATATGGTCCGTCGGGCGTTGGGCGAGGACCAGATCAGCTATCTCGGCTACAGCTACGGCACCGAACTGGGCACCACCTACCTCGAGGGGTTCGGCGAGCACGTGCGTTCGATGGTGCTCGACGGGGCCATCGACCCGACCGTGGGCCCCGTGCAGGAGAACATCAGCCAGATGGCGGGATTCCAAACCGCTTTCAACGACTACGCCATCGACTGCGCCCGCTCGCCGGCCTGCCCGTTGGGCACCGACCCGGCCCAGTTCGTCAACCGCTACCACGCGCTGGTCGACCCGCTGGTCGTCAGGCCGGGCCGCACCTCGGACCCGCGCGGCCTGAGCTACGCCGACGCGACCACCGGGACCATCAACGCGCTCTACACCCCGGCGCACTGGAAGTACCTGACCAGCGGTCTGCTCGGGCTGCAGCGCGGCACCGACGCCGGCGACCTGCTGTTGCTGGCCGACGACTACGAGGGCCGCGACAGCGGGGGGCATTACAGCAACGACCAGGACGCGTTCAACGCGATCCGCTGTGTGGACGCGCCGACGCCCACGGATACGGCCACCTGGGTGGCCGCCGACCAGCAGATCCGACAGGCGGCGCCGTTTTTGAGCTACGGGCGGTTCACCGGGACCGCCCCCCGCGACCTGTGCGCGCTGTGGCCGGTGCCGGCCACGACCGCGCCGCACGCCGCCCCGCCGGTCGCGCCGGGCAAGGCCGTCGTGGTCTCCACGACGCACGACCCGGCCACCCCGTATCAGGCCGGGGTGAACCTGGCCCGCCAGCTGGGCGCGCCGCTGATCACCTACGACGGCACGCAGCACACCGCGGTGTTCAACGGCGACCAGTGCGTGGACACCGCGGTGGTGCGCTACCTCGTCGGCGCGGCCCTGCCGCCGGCCTCGCTGCAGTGCCTGACCTGAGGCCGGCGCGCGACCGGCGTGTCCGCTGTTCGCAACGCTTCTGAACGGGCTTAGAACTACGGTGGTAACACAGATTTAACAGGTCTTGCATACTGTGCGGGATATGGATCGGCAGAAGGAA
This sequence comes from uncultured Actinomycetota bacterium, assembly GCA_963711445.1. Taxonomy (GTDB): domain Bacteria; phylum Actinomycetota; class Actinomycetes; order Mycobacteriales; family Mycobacteriaceae; genus Mycobacterium. The sequence goes on along the minus strand of CAVQEF010000004.1, from coordinate 357,809 downwards.
TTCGTCCTCCGCACGCTGGAGGAACGCGACATCCGCTTCGTGCGGCTCTGGTTCACCGACGTGCTCGGTTACCTGAAGTCGGTCGCCATCGCCCCGGCCGAGCTCGAAGGCGCCTTCGAGGAGGGCATCGGCTTCGACGGTTCCTCGATCGAGGGCTTCGCGCGGGTTTCCGAATCCGACACCGTGGCGATTCCGGACCCGTCGACGTTCCAGGTGCTGCCCTGGGCCACGCCGGCCGGCCACCACCACTCGGCCCGGATGTTCTGCGACATCACCATGCCCGACGGCTCGCAGTCGTGGGCGGACCCGCGCCACGTGCTGCGCCGCCAGCTGCAGAAGGCCAACGACCTCGGCTTCTCCTGCTATGTGCACCCCGAGATCGAATTCTTCCTGCTCAAGCCCGGACCGAACGACGGGTCGGTGCCCGTGCCCGTCGACAGCGCCGGCTATTTCGACCAGGCGGTGCACGACTCGGCATCGCACTTCCGCCGGCACGCGATCGACGCGCTGGAATTCATGGGCATCTCGGTGGAGTTCAGCCACCACGAGGGCGCGCCCGGCCAGCAGGAGATCGACCTGCGCTTCGCCGACGCGCTGTCGATGGCCGACAACGTGATGACGTTCCGCTACGTCATCAAGGAGGTGGCGATCGAGAACGGCGCGCGGGCAACGTTCATGCCCAAGCCGTTCGCCGAACACCCCGGCTCGGCCATGCACACCCACATGAGCCTGTTCGAGGGCGACGTCAACGCGTTCCACAGCACCGAAGACCCGCTGCAGCTCTCGGACGTCGGCAAGTCGTTCATCGCCGGGATCCTCGAGCACGCCTCGGAGATCAGCGCGGTCACCAACCAGTGGGTCAACTCCTACAAGCGGCTGGTGGTCGGCGGCGAGGCGCCCACCACCGCCTCGTGGGGGGCGGCCAACCGGTCCGCCCTGGTGCGGGTGCCGATGTACACCCCGCACAAGACGTCGTCGCGTCGGATCGAGGTGCGCAGCCCCGACTCGGCCTGCAACCCCTACCTGGCGTTCGCGGTGTTGCTGGCGGCCGGGCTGCGCGGGGTGGAGAAGGGCTACGTGCTGGGGCCGCAGGCCGAGGACAACGTGTGGGACCTCACGGCCGAGGAGCGCCGCACGATGGGCTACCGGGAGCTGCCCACCAGCCTGGACAGCGCGCTGCGCTGCATGGAGTCCTCCGAGCTCGTCGCGGAGACGCTCGGCGAGCACGTCTTCGATTTCTTCTTGCGCAACAAGCGCACCGAATGGGCCAATTACCGCAGCCGTGTCACGCCCTACGAGCTGAGCACCTACCTGTCGCTGTAGCTCACGTCATCGCCGGAGAGTGCCGTAGCTTGCGCTACGGTCGTGGTCGTGACCAAACCCGCGGCGCATCGCCCCAAGCTGCCCAGCGTCGGCCGGCTTGGGCTCGTCGACCCGCCCGCGGGTGAGCGCCTGGCGAAGCTGGGCTGGTATGGCCACGACGACCAGGCGCACGTCGACCTGCTCTGGTCGCTGTCGCGCTCGCCGGACCCCGACGCCGCGCTGCGCGCCCTGGTGCGGCTTTCGGAGAACCCCGAAACCGGGTGGGACGAGCTCAGCGCCGCGCTGCTCACCGAACGCGCCCTGCGCGGGCGGCTGTTCGCGGCGCTCGGCTCGTCGCTGACGCTGGGCGATCACCTGGCCGTGCATCCGCAGTCGTGGAAGCTGTTGCGCGGCAAGATCAAAATGCCCTCCCGTGAGGAGCTGTGCGCGACGTTCGTCGGGTGCGTGGACGACTGCGCCGACGACTCGTCGGCCCCGGCTTCATTGCGCTTGCAGAAGCTCTACCGCGACCGGCTGCTGGTGCTGGCCGCGCTCGACGTGGCCGCGACCGTCGAGGACGAGCCGGTGGTGCCGTTCACGGTGGTGTCCGCCCAGCTGTCCGACCTCGCCGATGCCGCGCTGGCCGCCGCGCTGCGGATGGCCGAGCTGACGGTGTGCGGGGATCGCACCCCGCCGCGGCTGGCGATCATCGCGATGGGCAAATGCGGTGCGCGCGAGCTGAACTACGTCAGCGACGTCGACGTCATCTTCGTCGCCGAGCGCGCCGACGCCGTGACCGCCCGGGTGGCCGGGGAGATGATGCGGGTGGCCTCGGCGGCGTTCTTCCAGGTGGACGCCGCGCTGCGCCCCGAGGGCCGCAGCGGCGAGCTGGTCCGCACCGTCGAGTCCCACGTCGCCTACTACGAGCGCTGGGCGAAAACCTGGGAGTTCCAGGCGCTGCTGAAGGCCCGCGCCGCGGTGGGCGACACCGAACTCGGCGAACGCTACCTGGCCGCATTGATGCCGATGGTGTGGGTCGCCTGCGAACGCGAGGACTTCGTGGCCGAAGTCCAGGCCATGCGCCGCCGGGTGGAGCAGCTGGTGCCCGCCGACGTCCGCGCCCGCGAGATCAAACTCGGCAGCGGCGGAATCCGCGACGTCGAATTCGCCGTGCAGCTGCTGCAATTGGTGCACGGCCGCGGCGACGAGTCACTGCGGGTGGCCTCCACCGTCGACGCGCTGGCCGCGCTGGGGGAGGGCGGCTACATCGGTCGCGAGGACGCGGCGAACCTGACCGCCTCCTATGAGTTTCTGCGGCTGCTCGAGCACCGGCTGCAGCTGCAGCGGCTCAAGCGCACCCACCTGCTGCCGGAGGCCGACGACGAGGAGTCGGTGCGCTGGCTGGCCCGCGCCGCCCACATCCGGCCCGACGGCCGGCACGATGCGGCGGGGGTGTTGCGCGAGGAGCTGCGGCACCAGAACCTGCGGGTGTCCCAGCTGCACGCCAAGCTCTTCTACCAACCGCTGCTGGAGTCGATCCATCCGCCCGGCCTGGAGATCTCGCACGGCATGACCGCCGAGGCCGCCGAGCGCCAGCTGGCCGCGCTGGGCTACGAGGGCCCGCAGACCGCGCTCAAACACATGGCGGCGCTGGTCAACCAGAGCGGCCGCCGGGGTCGCGTGCAGTCGGTGCTGTTGCCCCGGCTGCTGAACTGGATGTCCTATGCTCCCGACCCCGATGGCGGGCTGCTGGCCTACCGGCGGTTGTCCGAGGCGCTGGCCGGTGAAAGCTGGTACCTGGCCACGCTGCGGGACAAGCCCGCGGTGGCCAAGCGGCTCATGCACGTGCTCGGGACCTCCGCGTACGTGCCGGACTTGCTGATGCGGGCGCCCACGGTCATCCAGGCATACAGCGACGGGGCCAACGGCCCGAAGCTGCTGGAGACCGAGCCCGCCGCGGTGGCCCGCGCGCTGGTGGCCTCGGCGATCCGCTACACCGATCCGGTGCGGGCGATCGCCGGCGCGCGCACGCTGCGCCGCCGGGAGCTGGCCCGTATCGCCTCGGCGGACCTGCTCGGCATGCTCGAGGTGACCGAGGTGTGCAAGGCGCTGACGTCGGTGTGGGTGGCGGTGCTGCAGGCCGCGCTGGACGCGATGATCCGGGCCAACCTGCCCGACGGCGGCCCCGCGCCGGCGGCCATCGCGGTGATCGGGATGGGCCGCCTCGGCGGCGCCGAGCTGGGCTACGGGTCGGACGCCGACGTGCTGTTCGTCTGCGAGCCGGCCCGCGGCGTCGAGGACGCCCAGGCGATCCGGTGGTCGACGTCGGTGGCCGAGCAGACACGGACGCTGCTCGGCACCCCCAGCGTGGACCCGCCGTTGGAGGTCGACGCCAACCTGCGGCCCGAGGGCCGCAGCGGTCCGCTGGTCCGCACGCTGGGTGCCTACACCGCCTATTACGAACAGTGGGCGCAGCCCTGGGAGATCCAGGCGCTGCTGCGCGCGGACGCGGTCGCCGGCGACGCCGGACTGGGGCAGCGCTTCCTGCTGATGGCCGACAAGACCCGCTACCCGTCCGACGGGGTGTCTGTCGAAGCGGTGCAGGAGATCCGCCGCATGAAGGCCCGCGTCGAGTCCGAGCGGCTGCCGCGCGGCGCCGACCCCAACACCCACACGAAGCTGGGCCGCGGGGGACTGGCCGACGTCGAATGGACCGTGCAGCTGCTGCAACTGCGGCACGCCCACGAGATCGGAGCGCTGCACAACACCTCGACGCTGCAGTCCCTGGACGCGATCGCCGCGGCCGGCCTGGTCCCCGCCGACGAGGTGGACCTGCTGCGCCAGGCCTGGCTGACCGCCACCCGCGCCCGCAACGCGCTGGTGCTGGTCCGCGGCAAGGCCACCGACCAGCTGCCCGGGCCCGGGCGCCAGCTCAACGCGGTCGCCGTGGCCGCGGGCTGGCCCACCGACGACGGCGGCGAATTTCTGGATAACTATCTACGGGTGACGCGGCGCGCAAAGACGGTCGTGCGCAAGGTGTTCGGGAGTTGAGTCAGGAGGCCGGCGCGTTGGACGCCATATTCGAGGTGCTCAGCGCGGCGGAGGCCGATCGCGTGACCGCGCTTTATGCCCCGTTGGCGGACGCCGTGCGGGAGCTCGTGGATGCCACCATTCGGACCGAGGCCGGCGACGAGGTCGTCGCCGGCGCGCGGTCGGCGATCGAGGCCGTCACCGCGTCGTTGCGGCAACGGATCCGGCCGGTCGGGGTGAGCTATCGCGTCGACGGCCGCCCGCTGCCGCTGGGTAACGCCGCGGTCGGTGTGTGCAATCCCATCGCGCCGCCGGTCGTCGTCCACCACGAGGGCGGCGGCCGCTGCCACAGCGAGTTCGTCCTCGGGTCGGCATACGAGGGCCCGCCCCGGATGGTGCACGGTGGCGTCAGCGCCCTGGTGCTCGACCACATGCTCGGGGAGGCGGCCAGCGAGGGGCTGTCCAAGCCGCGCTTCACCGGCACGATCACCGTGAAGTACCTGCGCGGCACCCCGCTCGGGCCGCTTCGTTCCGAGGCATGGATCGAGGGCAAGGAGGGCGTCAAAGTGTTTGCGCGCGGCAATATTTCGGATGCGACGGGGGTCACGGTCGAGGCGGAAGGCGTCTTCATCGAACCGGCGTGGGCGCGGGAAGCGCAATGAGGTTCTATGTCAGCAGCGCCTTCCTGAACACCCGCGAGATCATCGAGATCGCCAGGGCCGCCGACGATCTGGGATACGACGGGATCGGGATCCCCGACCACGTCGTCAACCTGGAAACCCTGGACACGCCATACCCGTACACCAAGGACGGGCAGCGGCGCTGGCAGCCCTTCACCGACTGGCCCGATCCCTGGGTGCTCGTCGGCGCGCTGGCCCAGGTCACCTCCCGGCTGCGGTTCGTCACCACCGTCTACATCCCCGCGATGCGCAACCCGTTTGCGGCGGCCAAAGCCATCGGGACGGCGGCGGTTCTGGCGTCAGGCCGGGTGGAGCTGGGTATCGGGGTGGGCTGGTGCCGGGAGGAGTTCGCCTTGATGGGCGAGCGGTTCGACGCCCGCGGCAAGCGCACCGACGAGATGATCGAGCTGATGCGGGCGCTGTGGGAACCGGGCTGGACCGAGTTCGACGGCGAGTTCTACCCGACACCGCGGCTGGAGATGCAGCCGACCCCACCGCCGATACCTGTGTATGTCGGCGGCCTCAGCGACGTCGCGCTGCGCCGCGCCGCCCGCAACCAGGGCTGGATCGGCGACCTGATCAAGACCGACCGCGCCATCGAGGCCGTCGGCCGGCTGCGGGCCCTGCGCGCCGAAAACGGACTGTCCATGGACGATTTCACGATCCTGACGCCGTTGACCGACGCCTTCACCCCCGCCGACTACCGGCGCGCGGCCGACGCCGGGATCACCGGCATCATCACCATGCCGTGGATGTTCTACTCCGGCCCGGACGCGACGCTGGCCGACAAGATCGACGGCATGCGCCGCTTCCGCAAGGACATGGGGCTCGACGGCTAAGCCGTCGAACGCGTGCTCATTCGGCTTCCGTGGCCGGCCGTGCGCGTCGCCGCTTGTCTTCATACATGGCGGCATCCGCCCGTTTCAGCAGCTGGTGGGCTTCTTCGGGCGCTGTCGCCAGCGCCACGCCGAGTGCCACGCTGATGGGCAGCCGCAGGTCCGGGCTGATGGCGATCGGCTCGAGCAGCGACTGACGGATCCGCTCGGCCACCCGTGCGACGCCTTTGGCATCCGCCCCGTGCAGCAGCACGACGAACTCGTCACCGCCGAGCCTGGCCGCGGGCGGATCCGGCGCCTCGACCCGCCCCACGATGTCGCGCCCGGTGCGGGTCACCTCGGTGATGCGATGCGCGACCTCGCGCAGCACGCAGTCGCCCGCGTCGTGCCCGTGCTCGTCGTTGACTTCCTTCAAGAGGTCGACATCGATGAAGATGGCGGCCACCGGATCAGCCGGCGTGGCCGCTGCCAGCAAGGCGGCCATTGCGTGGCTCAGGTGGTGGCGGTTTGGCAGCCCGGTGAGCGAGTCATGCAATCCGAGGTACGCGAGTTTGGCCTGGACGCGGCCCAATTGGGCCGATTCGACGTCATAGGCCAATAGTTGTGCTGCCCGCAGGTCGGCGTCGGTCCAGGGCGCACTCGAGCCGCTGACCTGCTCCAGCCAGGTATCGAACGACTTCCTCGGGTTGATCGATCCGGTCGAGTGAGCGTGCGGATCGCCCAGCCAGCGGAGCCGCTGTGGACGGTCTTTTCGGAACCAGCTCACGAATTCGTCCGGGGCGCCGAGCGTGACGAACAAGCAGCCGGCGGCACCGAGGGCGGTCGATTGCGGCAAGCGGTCCGTGGCCCGGGTCGCGCCCGGGGTATCGATCGTGCCGATTTCACCCGCGAGCCGTCGCACGGCAGCCTCGGCGGGCGCCGCGCCGGTCGAACGGTATTGCCCGTCCGCATACGCAGCCGCGCCGTCTGCCTGGCAGAGGCGCAGCAGGTCGTCGGAAGCCGACGTGAGTCCCTCGGCAATAGCGGGTGCGTTGTGCATCGCTGCCCGCAGCCGGGTCCGGATCGCTTCGCGGCCGGCCGCATCGTTCAGGTCGGCGATCTGTTCGGCTGCAGAGACTTGGAGTTTTGCCTGCAGGACCAGCAGTTCGCCCGACCTGCGCAGCGAGCGCGAGAGCGGTCGCGGGGTTGCGGATATGCACGAGACGAGCCTGGTCAGTCGGCCTCCGTCGGCCATCGAAAACGAAACGCTCGCCGCGGTTTTCATGTTGCGCATGTATTCGAGGTGATAGGGGGAAACGCTGCGCAGCGCGGAGCGGCTCAGATCGAGAGTGGTGCCGGCCATGCGCGGCGCGGCGAGCACGGCGACGTCGCCCTCGTCGACGTCGGGGATGTAGCGCGACCCTTTGCGGATGTACAGGTCGCGGGCCTGGGGCGGAATGTCGCTCGCCGGAAAGTGATGCCCGAGATATCGGACCAGCCCTGGGAGGTGATCGTCCGCGACGATCTCGCCGTGCTCGTCGTCGTGGAACCGGTAGACCATCGCGCGGTCGAATCCGGTCAGTGTGCGCATTGCGCTCGCGATGGCCGCCTCGACGTCGGCCACGCTCGTCGCCTCGCTGATCGCCTGTGAGGCGTACAGAAGCGGGACGAGATTGGCTTGATCGTGCCCGTGCGTCCTCTCGATCTCCATCACGATCTGCCCGCCGACTTGATGCAGAATCACATCGAACGTGCCGTCGAGTTCGGCCGCCGGGCGCATTCCGTACAGGTCGGGCGACGACGGCCGGTAGCCGGCCTCCTCGATCGCCTGCTCGAGCCGTTGCTGTTCATCGAGGGAGAAGATGCTCATCACCGGAGAGTCGAAAAGCTGGTCCGGCTTCGCACCGATCAACTCCGCAGCGTTGGCGCTGACGTAGCTGATGCGGCGATCGTGCAGATCGGCGGCAACCAACGCGCCATGGGCCTGGATTCGGCCGGACAGGTGCAGCTGCTCACTCGCGCAATCGGTCAGCCCCTGGGCGTTCGAATCCGCTTGCCTGATCATTGAATTGCTCCCGACACCACCTCTGACCCGCCCAGGATGTCGCGGATCAGCGCGTAGGCGGCCAGCGCGCCCGCGACGACCCGGGCGGGGTCGGCTCCGGATTCGCCGAAGATATCCAATGCGGCCTTGAAGCGATGCCAGAGCCGGCCGACGTCGATCCCGTCGGAGGCGAAGAAGGACCGCGGAAAGTCGCCGCATCCGGAAGCGGCGAGATTCGCGGCGATCACGCGGCCGCCGAGGACCGATCCGGCCGCGACGTAGGCCGCGCCGATCCTCTCCTCGCGGCCTCCGCGGAGCCGAGTCGCGACGACGGGCCCGCGCGGGAATGCGCGGACCCCATCGGCGGTGGTCCCCAGCCGCTGCGACATCGCCCTGATATCTGCTCGCAACGCCCACGCTCGGCTGAGCAGGTCTACGTCCGGGCCGAGCTCTCTCGCGACCGTCTCCCGGCTGAAATCCGCCACCGCGGTGTGGAAGATCAGCAAACCGTTTAGCACAGCCAAGTACGTCGACGCGTCGGGCCGGCCGAGGTCCAGACCCATGGCCGCCTCGGCGGCACGGTGCGCTCGCGCCGTGTTGTGCCGCACGGTCCGCGCCAGCCCCGCGTCTCCTGCCCAAGGCGAAGCGACCCGGTGTCCGCGCGGGCTGGGATGATCCACCCTCGAAGGATAAAGGGAGGGCGTTTTGCCGACGGTGTAAATGACGTCACTTTTCACCCGACGCTGCCCGGGCGGCCCGCGATGCGGCAACCGTATTTGGCGGCCAAAGCCATTGGCACGGCGGCGGTGCTGGCGTCGGGGCGGATGGAGCTGGGCTCGGGGGTCGGTTGGTGCCGCGAGGGGTCCGCTTTGATGGGTGGGCGGTTCGACGTCCGCGGCACGGGCGCCGACGAGAGGATCGAGTTGACGCGGGCGTTGACGCGGGCACCGTGGCGGGAACGAAGCGCCGAAACGGTGTGCCGCGGGTGTTGCCCGCTTCGCGACATGTAACCAGTTGCGAAGAAACACCGGTGCGGCTGGCAGTGGTCTATGTCTCGCGTCGGGGCTCGGCGGCCGCGCCCACTCTCACACGCGCTCGGCGGTCATGTTCATCTCGATCGTGCCCTGACACGCGCCGCTGAGGATGTCGGTATGCATGGTGCCGGAGAGTGACCCGTCGGGTTGTGGCGTGTAGCGCACGTTGGCGTGGGCCGGATTCCATTCAATCGTGGTGTCGGGCATCATGCAGTCCCAGTGGAAATCGCTGACCTGCGTCCAGGACGACCCGTCCCAGGTGAATTGCACCGGTTGGGGAACCGTCGGGTTGCTCGGCGGTGGGCCGTCGACGATCGTGGCGGTGCACTTTCCGCCGGTGCAGTCCGAACGGAACGTATAGATCTCGGTGTGCTGCTCCTCGGGATCACCGGCCGCCATGCTGGTCCCGGACTTCGGGCCGACCATGAAGGTGATCGCGTACTTGCCGTTCCACGACGCCGGATCGGAAGAGGCGGGCGGGGCCAGCGACAGCGCGATCGCGAGCGACGCGGCGGATAAACCCGCGAAACCGCTCAGACGATTCGGGGTCATCGGATTCAGGGTTTGGGTATTGGAGCCGCATTTCCATACAAGCAATCATGAAGTTCCTGACTGCCTGGGGCGAAGTCGAATCCGCAGTTGCACTCCTGGACTTCCTTGGGGGTGCCAAGCCCATTGCAATAGGGGGTGTCAGCCGACGCCGATGGTGCGGTCCACATGACACCAGCGGCCAGGGCTGCCGCTGCAGCGCCGACCGTGGCCGTCAATGCTCTCGTCTTCATGCCGAGGTCCTTCTCTCTGGATACAGCCGCCCGCGCTTCTGGTTGGCGTCGACGTCATGCGGCGGTATGCAGGAACGGTACCCCTTCAGCAGGATTCTGACCTTTTATGTGAAAGGTCATAGACGCCGTTAACTTGGCTGATGGATCGACGGCGTGCGTCAGGTCGAAGAACTACGCGCACACGTGGTCCGACAAGGACGAAACCACCAGCGCGGCAATCGGTGGTTGATCGCGGCGCGGGTGGCGTCGTCTCGCCGGGTTAGACGTCGTAGTACAGCGCGAACTCGTAGGGGTGCGGGCGCACCTGCACCGGCAGGATCTCGTTCTCGCGCTTGAAGCTGATCCACGTCTCGATCAGGTCGGGCGTGAAAACGCCGCCCTCGGTGAGGTATTCGTGGTCTTCTTCCAGGCGGTCGATCACCGCCGACAGCTGGGTGGGCGCCTGCGGGATGTTCGCGGCCTCCTCCGGAGGCAGCTCGTAGAGGTCCTTGTCGACCGGCGCCTGCGGCTCGATCTTGTTCTTGATGCCGTCGAGGCCGGCCATCAGCATGGCCGAGAACGCCAGGTACGGGTTGCCCGAGGAGTCGGGGCAACGGAACTCGAGGCGCTTGGCCTTCGGGTTGGTGCCCGTGATCGGGATGCGCACGCACGCCGAGCGATTGCGCTGGCTGTAGACCAGGTTGATCGGCGCCTCGAAGCCGGGCACCAGCCGCTTGTAGGAGTTGACTGTGGGGTTGGTGAACGCCAGCAGCGACGGCGCGTGGTGCAGCAGGCCGCCGATGTAGTGCCGGGCGGTGTCCGACAGGCCGGCATAGCCGGTCTCGTCGTACATCAGCGGGCTGCCGTCCTTCCACAGCGACTGGTGGGTGTGCATCCCGGAACCGTTGTCGCCGAACAGCGGCTTGGGCATGAACGTGACGGTCTTGCCGTTGGCCCACGCGGTGTTCTTGACGATGTACTTGTACAACTGCATGTCGTCGGCCGCGTGCAGCAGCGTGTTGAACTTGTAGTTGATCTCGGCCTGCCCGCCGGTGCCCACCTCGTGGTGGCCCTTCTCCAGGCTGAAGCCGGCCTTGATCAGGTTGGTCAGCATCTTGCCGCGCAGGTCGACGTAGTGGTCGACGGGGGCGACCGGGAAGTACCCGCCCTTGGGGCGGACCTTGTAGCCGCGGTTGGGGCTGCCGTCGAGCTCGGTGGGCGAGCCGGTGTTCCACCACCCGGAGATCGCGTCGATCTCGTAGAACGAGCCGTTGGTGCGCGAGTCGAAACTGATCGAGTCGAAGATGTAGAACTCGGCCTCGGCGCCGAAGTACGCGGTGTCGGCGACCCCTGTGCTGATCAGGTAGTTCTCCGCCTTGCGGGCGACGTTGCGCGGGTCGCGCGAGTACGGCTCGAGGGTGAACGGGTCGTGCACGAAGAAGTTCATGTTCAGCGTGTTGGCTTCGGTGAACAGGTCGATCTTCGCGGTCGCCGGGTCGGGCAGGAGCAGCATGTCCGATTCATGGATCGACTGGAAGCCCCGAATCGACGAGCCGTCGAAGGCCAGGCCGTCCTCGAAGACGCTCTCGTCGAAGAACGAAACCGGAATCGTGAAGTGCTGCATGATGCCCGGCAGGTCGCAGAACCGGACGTCGACAAACTCGACCTTCTCGTCCTTGACGAGTTTGAAGACGTCGTCGGGCGTCTTTTCCGTCACAGAAAGCTCCTTTACTCAGTGAAATCCGCGGCCTGACGCTATGGAGCAGATGTTGCCTGCCAGTCAACCCGGTGTTGCGCGCACGTTACGCGACCACCGCACCACAAAAGAAGCCACGTCACCGGCGGAGGCTTTGCGGGACCTATTGTGGGGCCAATGGACCGCAAGATCGTATCTGGTCCGGTGCGCGGGCGCACCGTGGCGTCGCGGCGCCGCGCGGGCGGGCTGCCCCTGGGCCCCGCCCGATGACGCCGGGGTCGCGCTCGGCCTACCCCGGCGAGGCGCTGGGTTTGCCGCAGAGCGGGCCGGGTTCGCTGGCCACGATCGGGCGGCGCATGGTCGCGCTGCTGATCGACTGGCTGATCTCCTACGGCCTGGCCGCGCTGGGGCTGGCGTTCGGGGTGGTGTCCCAACGCGGCCTGGCGACCGCGGTGCTGGTGATCTGGCTGGTGCTGGGTGTGGTCGCGGTGCGGCTGTTCGGTTCCACGCCCGGTCAGCTGGCGCTGGGTCTCGGGGTGGCGTCCGTCGACGGAAGGGTGCCGGTGGGCGTGGTCCGGCTGGCGGTGCGGGGGCTGCTGGTCGCGCTGGTCATTCCGGCGCTGTTCACCGATTATGACGGCCGCGGCCTGCACGATCGGCTGACCGGCACCGCGGTAGTGCGGCGCTGATCTAGATGGCGGTGACCCGCGGCGCCCGGCTTCGCCACGCTTGCGATCGCCGCTGATCTAGATGGCGGTGACCCGCTGCGCCCGGCTTCGCCGCGCTGGCGATCGCCGCTGATCTAGATGGCGGCGACCCGCTGCGCCCGGCTTCGCCGCGCTGGCGATCGCCGCTGAAGGTGCAGGTTACCGGCGGCGCACCGTGCGCTGCACGCCGCGCATCTTGCCGGAATTGGGCAGCGGGCCCTTGGGCATGACGCCGGCACCCGCCCGCGACCCGAGCGCGGCCATCCGCGACTCCAGCGTGTCCATCTGCTTGACGCTGATGTTCGACGGCAGGCGGGTCAGGTGGCGCTCCAACTTGGCCAGCGGCACCTCGCCCTCGCCGTTGCCGACGATCACGTCGTAGATCGGCACGTCGCCGACCAGCCGCGCGGTGCGCTTCTTCTCCTGGGCCAGCAGCGGCTTGATCCGGGCCGTCGATCCCTCGCCGACCAGGATGACCCCGGGGCGGCCGAGCACCCGGTGCACCGCGTCGAAGTGGCCGGTCGCGGCGACGCCGGGGGTCACCCGCCACTTGCCGCGCATGTTGTCCAGCACCCACGCCGCGGCGCCGGTCTGGCCTTCGGCCTTGCTGTAGACCGCCTTCTGCGCGCGGCGGCTGAAGACGATGAACGCGACCAGTCCGCCCAGCACCACCCCCAGCGGGACCAGGGTCAGCATGGTCAGTCCACCGGCCCAGATACCGACCGCCACCGAGACGCCCACGATCAGCACGAAGGCGCCGATCATGTACGGCAGCAGCCGCTTGTCCTCCTGGCGCTGCATGTTGAACGCCTGCCACAACTGGGCGCGGCGCTCCTTTGCGGCGGCCTTGCGGGCGGCCTGCGCCTCCGCCTTGGCGGCCTTGTTCGCGGCGGCACTGCGGGATTTAGCCATAATCACCAAGGATATGCGCTGTCGGTTACGGCGCCGAGTCGCGGCAGCGGGCGGCCTGCTCGTAGAGCCGACCCGCCCGGTAGGACGACCGCACCAGCGGCCCCGCCAGCACCCCGGCGAAGCCCAGTCCCTCGGCGTGCTGGGCGAATTCGGCGAACTCCTTGGGGTGCACCCAGCGCTCGACGGGGTGGTGGCGCGCCGACGGACGCAGGTATTGGGTGATCGTGACGATGTCGCAGCCGGCGTCGCGCAGGTCGGCCAGGGCGGTGCGCACCTCCCCGGGCGTCTCGCCCATGCCCAGGATCAGGTTGCTCTTGGTGACCAGCCCGAAGTCGCGCGCCGCGGTGAGCACGCCCAGGCTGCGCGCGTAGGTGAAGGCGGGCCGGATGCGTTTGAAGACCCGCGGCACGGTCTCGACGTTGTGGGCCAACACCTCAGGGCGCGACTCGAAGACCTCCGCGAGCCGGGCGGGCTCGCCGTTGAAGTCGGGGATCAGCAGTTCCACCCCGGTCGACGGGTTGAGTTCCTTGATCGCGCGGACCGTCTCCGCGTACAGCCAGGCCCCGCCGTCGGGCAGGTCGTCGCGGGCCACGCCGGTGACGGTGGCGTAGCGCAACCCCATCGTGCGGACGCTGTCGGCGACGCGGCGGGGCTCGTCGCGGTCCAGCGCGGCCGGCCGGCCGGTGTCGATCTGGCAGAAGTCGCAGCGCCGGGTGCACTGGTCGCCGCCGATCAGGAAGGTGGCCTCGCGGTCCTCCCAGCATTCGAAGATGTTCGGGCAGCCGGCCTCTTCGCAGACCGTGTGCAGGCCCTCCCTGCGGACCAGGCCCTTGAGCTGCGTGTACTCCGGACCCATGCGGGCGCGGACGCGGATCCACGGCGGCTTGCGCTCGATCGGGGTTTGGGCGTTGCGTACCTCGAGGCGCAGCAGTCTGCGGCCCTCCGGTGCGACAGTCACGTCGCCGATGCTACGCGGGCGACGGCGTCGTCACGCACCGGCAGGACGCCGTCGAGGGCGTCGCACACGGCGACGGCGACCGCCGCGCGCACGTCGTCGACGGCGACCGCGCGGCCCAGTTCGGCCGTCAGCGACGTCACCCCGGCGTCGCTGATCCCGCACGGCACGATGGCGGCGTACGCGTCGAGGTCGCAGTCGCAGTTGAGCGCGAATCCGTGCAGGGTGGTCGCGCGGGCCACCCGCACGCCGATGGCGGCGACCTTGCGCGCCGGCCTGCCGGCGCAACCCGGCACCCACACCCCGGAGCGGCCCTCGACCCGGGTCGTCTCCAGCCCCAGGTCGGCGCACACCGTGATCAGCGCCTCCTCGAGGCGCCGCACGTAGTTGACCACGTCGAGCGGCTCGGCCAGCCCGACGATCGGGTAGCCGACCAGCTGACCCGGGCCGTGCCAGGTGATCTTGCCGCCGCGATCGGTGTCTATGACCTCGGCGACCGACGAGCCACGTGCCGGGCGTTCGTGCGGCTCGGTGCGCCGCCCTGCGGTGTAGACCGCGGGGTGTTCCAGCAGCAGCAGCGTGTCGCCGCCCCCGGCCACGCGGGCGTCGGCCAGCTCGCGCTGCAGCCGCCAGGCGGTGCCGTAGTCGACTGTCCCGAGTTGGCGGACGTCGATCGCGGCGGCGCAGGAGCGGATGGAACCTGTCACGTGGGCCAGGCTACAGGCGCAGATGCCTGCGCTCACACCTCCTCGCCGCTGCCCTCGCGCAGCACCGAGGCCGCGCACCGATCGGCCTAGTCGCGTTGGCGCCGGGCCGTGGCGAAGTCCAGCGCCTCGCCGATGGTGTTGTGGTGGAATTCGAAGCCGGCGCGCTCGAGCGCGGACGGGATGGCGCGCTGACCGATGAGCAGCGCCTCGTCGGCGAACTCCCCGAGCACGGCCCGCACCGTGACACCGGGCAGCATCAGCGGGGTGGGGCGGTTGACCGCGCGGCCGAATGCCGTGGTGAACTCGGCGTTGGTCACCGGGGCGGGACCGGTCATGTTCACCGGGCCGGCCAGCGAGCCGTGCGAGATCGCGAACAGCAGCGCCCGCACCTCGTCTTCGAGGGTGATCCACGACATGTACTGCCGGCCGCTGCCCAGCCTGGCGCCCAGGCCGGACGAGAACAGCGGACGCATCCTGCGCAGCGGGCGACTGGCCGCGCCCAGCACCACGCCGGTGCGGGCCAGCACGACCCGCACGCCGCCGTATTGGGCCGGCAGCGTGGCCGCCTCCCAGTCTTGGCACAGCTGGGCCAGGAAACCGGTTCCCGGCCTGGCGTTCTCATCGACCACCCGGTCTCGGGTGTGCCCGTAGTAGCCCACCGCGCTGGCGTTGATCAGCGTTGCCACGCCGGCGTCGGCGACCGCTTTGGCCAGCACCTCGGTCGGGGCGATGCGGCTGTCGCGCAGGCTCTGCTTGAACGCCCCCGACCAGCGCCGCTGGTCGATGCTGACCCCGCACAGGTTGACCACGGCGTCGACGTCGCGCAGGCCGTCGAGGTCGAATTCGCCGCTTTCCGGGTTCCAGTGCAGCTCTTCGGAATTCGCCGGCGCACGGCGCACGATGCGCAGCACGTGATGGTCGGCGGCGCGCAGCGCTGCGGCCAGCGCGGAGCCGATCAGACCGGAGGAACCCGCGATGGCGACGACGACCTTGTGATCAGCTCGCTCCACGCTGTCACAGCCCCAAGTCGGCCTCGAAGGCTCCCTCTTCGAGCCGGTTCTTGATCGTGGTGAGGAAGCGCCCTGCGTCGGCCCCGTCGATGAGCCGGTGATCGTAGGTCAGCGGGAGGTAGCAGATCGAGCGGACGCCGATCGACTCGTTGCCGGTGTCGTCGACGACCACCCGCGGCCGCTTGACGATCGCACCGGTGCCCAGCATGGCGGCCTGGGGCGGGACCAGGATCGGGGTGTCGAACAGCGCGCCCTGGCTGCCGATGTTGGTGATCGTGAACGTGCCCCCGGACAGCTCGTCGGGTTTGAGGTTGCCCGAGCGGGCGCGGGCGGCGATGTCGGCGATGGCCCTGGCCAGACCGGCCAACGAGAGGTCGCCGGCGTTGTGGACCACGGGGGAGAGCAGGCCCTGGTCGGTGTCGACGGCGAAGCCGAGGTGTTCGGCGTCGTAGTAGGTGATCTCCTTGGTGTCCTCGTTGTAGCTGGCGTTGATGTTGGGGTGGGTCTTCAGCGCGTCGATCGCCGCGCGGGCGATGAACGGCAGGAAGGTCAGGTTCACCCCCTCGCGCTCGGCGAACGCGTTCTTGGCCCGGGCCCGCAACGCCACGATCCTGGTCATGTCGACCTCGTGGGTCTGGGTGAGCTGCGCGGTGGCCTGCAGCGATTCCCGGGTCTTGTTGGCGGTGATCTGACGGATCCGGCTGGCCTTCTGCGTGGTGCCCCGCAGGTGGGCCAGCGCGGGCGCGGGCGCCGGCGCGGCCTTGCCGGAGTCCGGGGCCGCCTTGCCGGGGGCCGCCGGCGCCGGCTCGGGCGCCGTGCGGGCCTGTTGCTTGCGCTCCGCGGCGGCGAGCACGTCCTGCTTGCGGATCCGCCCGCCCACGCCGGTTCCGGTCAACGCGGTGAGATCGACGTCGTGTTCGTTGGCCAGTTTGCGCACCAGCGGGGTCACGTACGGCGTGCCGTCGGCGCCCGAGTCCTTGGACTCGGCCGCCGATTGGGCCGCTACCGGTTGGGATTTCGGCGCCGGCTCGGAAACCACCTTGGCCGCGGGCTCGGGCTGCGCTACCGGCTCGGGCTCGGGCTCGGGTTCTGCTTTCGGTTCTGCTTTGGGTTCGGGCGTCGGTTCCGGCTCGGGTTGGGGCTCGGGCTGCGGTGTGGGCTTGGGCGCGGACGGGGCGGGCGCTGGCGAACCGGCGCCGACGCGCGCCAACTCGCCGCCGACCGGCACCGTGACGTCCTCCTCGGCGGTGATGCTGATCAGGACCCCGGCCACCGGCGAGGGGATCTCGGTGTCCACCTTGTCGGTGGACACCTCCACCAGCGGCTCGTCGACCTGGACCGAATCACCGACCTTCTTCAGCCAGCGGGTGACCGTGCCCTCGGCGACCGACTCGCCGAGCTCGGGCATCAGCACCGGGGTCGCGTCCCCGGCGTGACCGTTCTGCGGGGCCTGCGACGGGGCCGACGGCTCGGGCTGCGACGGGGCCGCGGGCTGCGGTTCGGGTTCCGATGGCGCCTGGGCCTCGGGCTCGGGTTGGCTGGGCGCCTGCGCCGGCGGTTCGGATTTCTCGGACCCGCCCGCCCCGGTGTCCTCCGACGCGTCGCCGATGACGGCCAGCTCGCCGCCCACCTCGACGGTGTCGTCTTCCTGCGCGACGATCTTGGTCAGCACACCGGCGGCCGGCGAGGGGATCTCGGTGTCGACCTTGTCGGTCGACACCTCGACGAGCGGCTCGTCGAGTTCGACCGTGTCGCCTTCCTGCTTGAGCCAGCGCGTGACCGTCCCCTCGGTGACGCTCTCGCCGAGTGCCGGCATCTGGACGGAGAAGGCCATCTCTTCTGACTCCTCGATCGCGGGTGGGTCGGCGCAGGTCGACATCCGGCTTACCACACCGCGGTGCACCGCAGGGGAAACCGAGTCGATGTCGAAACCATCCTGTCACTGCTCCCGGACCGGCACACATCCAGGGCGGAGCGTGGCGAATCGCGCGGTGACCGTCAAGCCGCTTGCTACCGTGTGGCCCTACGCGTCAGGGTGACGGGCAGAGCATTCGCGGGTGGTGGAGGTCCGATGCCGGCAACACAACAGGTCTCCGAGCATTTCATCGACAGCGACGACGGCGTGCGCATTGCGGCTTACGAAGAGGGCAACCGCGAGGGCCCGGCCGTCGTGCTGGTGCACGGCTTCCCCGACTCGCACGTGTTGTGGGACGGTGTCGTTCCGCTGCTGGCCGCGCGGTTCCGCGTCATCCGCTACGACAACCGCGGCGTCGGCCGCTCGTCGGCGCCCAAGCCGGCCTCCGCCTACACCATGGAGCGCTTCGCCGACGACTTCGCCGCGGTGACGGGCGCGCTGTGCCCCGGCCAACCCGTGCACGTGCTGGCCCACGACTGGGGATCGGTCGGCGTGTGGGAATACCTGGGCCGGCCCGGCGCCGGCGACCGGGTCGCCTCGTTCACGTCGGTGTCGGGCCCGAGCCAGGACCAGCTGCTCGATTACGTCTTCGGCGGGCTGCGCCGGCCCTGGCGCCCGCGCACCTTCGCCCGGGCGCTCAGTCAGGCGCTGCGCCTGACCTACATGGTGTTCTTCTCGATACCGGTGCTGGCGCCGCTGGTGCTTCGGGTGGCCCTGGCGAGCAAGGCGGTCCGGCGCAGCTTGGTCGGCAACGTCCCGGTCGAGAAGATCCATCACTCCGCCAAGCTGGCCAGCGATGCCGCCCACTCGGTGAAGACATACCGCGCCAACTACTTTCGCTCGTTCGGCAGGAGCCGGGCGGTGCCGGTGATCGACGTGCCGGTGCAGCTCGTCGTCAACACCGAGGATCCCTACGTGCGGCCCTACGGCTACGACGACGCCGCGCGCTGGGTGCCGCGCCTGTGGCGCCGCGACATCAAGGCCGGTCACTTCTCCCCGATGTCGCACCCGCAGGTGATGGCGGCCGCGGTGCACGACTTCGCCGACCTGGCCGAGGGCGGGCGACCCGGCCGCGCGCTGCTGCGCGCACAGGTCGGCCGCCCGCGCGGGGACTTCGGTGACACCCTGGTCGCGGTCACCGGCGCGGGCAGCGGGATCGGCCGCGAGACCGCGTTCGCCTTCGCCGCCCACGGCGCCGAGCTGGTCGTCAGCGACATCGACGAGGCGGCGGTCAAGGAGACCGCGGAACAGATCGCCGCGCGTGGCGGTGTGGCCCACAGCTACGTGCTCGACGTGTCCGACGGCGGGGCGGTCGAGGCGTTCGCCGAGCGGGTCAGCGCCGAACACGGCGTCCCGGACATCGTCGTCAACAACGCCGGCATCGGGCATGCCGGCGGTTTCCTGGACACCCCCGCCGCGGAGTTCGACCGCGTCCTGGACGTCAACTTCGGCGGCGTGGTGAACGGATGCCGGTCGTTCGGGCGGCGCCTGGTCGAGCGCGGCACCGGCGGGCACATCGTCAACGTGGCGTCGATGGCCGCCTATGCCCCGTTGCAGTCGCTGAGCGCCTACTGCAGTTCCAAGGCCGCGGCCTTCATGTTCTCCGACTGCCTGCGGGCCGAGCTCGACGCCGCGGGCGTCGGGTTGACCACGATCTGCCCCGGTGTCATCAACACCAACATCATCAGCACCACCCGCATCGACGCGCCCGCCGGTAAGGACGAGCAGGTCGACGGCCGGCGCGGCCAGCTGGGCACGCTGTTCGCGCTACGGCACTACGGGCCCGACAAGGTCGCCAACGCGATCCTGTCGTCGGTGCGCAAGAACAAGCCGATCCGCCCGGTCGCGCCGGAGGCCTACGGCTTCTACGGTGCTTCCCGCGTGGCGCCGCAGGCGCTGCGCAGCGCGGCGCGGCTCAAGGTTATCTAGAGGGATCTACACCGACGGGGACGCGCCCTCGGGACGTCGCACCAGGAACGCCCCGCCGATCGCGAGGATCCCGACCACCGTCAGCGGGATCGTCCACGCGCGCTGGGTACCCACCTCCGACTTGCATTTCGCCACGTAGTCGGTGTGCGGGACGACCTGGTTGAGGACCGGCACGTTCGCCACGCTCGTACCGTTGGCGTTGCGTGCCGCCGAAAGGTCGGTGGCCACCGCGTTGCCGCACCCGATCGAGTTGCCGTTCCCGTCGGAGATGGAGATTGGCCACAGCAAACCGATGACGCCGGTCAGCAACAGCACGGCGCCCACTCCGATGATCAACCGTCGTACCGTCACGATCTCGCCTTTCGTTGCAGCGGATGAAATCGCTACGGGGTTAGCCACTGCGGGCGCCGAGTAAACCAAAGCTGACACGAAAGTGCGCTTGGTGGGCAGGCACCCTGGGTATCCGGCGGCGGGCCGATGGTTTGGCCGATGTGGGCACCGTCCACCTGGAGGCCGACGGGGACGGGCTGGTGCGCTGGATGGCCGACCTGAACACCTGGGTGGTTCGCCTGCGGGCGCAACGCCGCCAACGCCGCGCTGGCCGCCGACGGCGCGGCCGGCTGGCCGCGGCGCAAGCTGAGCCGCGCCGTGATCTCGCTGCTGACCAAATGACCGGCGCACGGCCTTGGCCGGGGCCTCGCTCGGCGCCGACCTCAGCCGTTTTCGCAGATGTCTTCGAGCACCGCGCACATCGTGCGGGTCGGCACACCGGTGGCGCCCTTGGGGCTGTAGCCCCACGGGCTGCCGGTGTTGTAGGCCGGGCCGGCCACGTCGATGTGCGCCCAGGCCACCCCGTCGGCGACGAACTCGCGCAGGAAAACTCCGGCCACCAGCATGCCCGCGAAGCGCTGCCCGCTGACGTTGGCCAGGTCGGCCACCGTGGACTTCAGGTCTTCCTTGAGCTCGTCGGGCAGCGGCATCGGCCAGCCGTTCTCGCCGACTGCCTGCGAGAGCGCCGCCACCCGGTCGCGGAACTCCTCGGAGCCCATCACCCCGGGGATGCGGGAGCCCAGCGCCACCGTCTGCGCGCCGGTCAGCGTGGACGTCTCGATGAGGTAGTCCGGCTTGTCCTCGCACGCCCGCACGATCGCGTCGGCCAGGATGAGCCGGCCCTCCGCGTCGGTGTTGAGCACCTCCACCGTCGTGCCGCCGTACTGCGTCAGCACGTCGCCCGGGCGCTGTGCGGTGGCCGAGGGCATGTTCTCGGCCATCGGGACCGTGGCGATGACGTCGATGGGCAGCTGCAGCTGCGCGGCCAGGGCCACGGTCGCGACGACGGCGGCGGCCCCGCCCATGTCCGAGGTCATGTAGTGCATCGACGCCGCCGGCTTGATCGAGATGCCGCCGCTGTCGAACGTGACCCCCTTGCCGACCAGCGCCACCTTCTTGGCCTGCTGAGGCTTTTTGGCCAGCCGCGACCCCCGGTGGATCAGCCGCACCAGCCGCGGCGGGCGCGACGAGCCCTGGCCGACCCCGATGATCCCGCCGTAACCGCCCTTCTGCAGCGCCTTCTCGTCGAGCACCTCCACGTCCAGGCCGACAGATTCGCCCAAAGCCTTTGCCCGCTTAGCGAATTCGGCGGGGAACAGGTGACTCGGGGGAGTGTTGACGAAGTCGCGCGCCGTGGCCACCGCGGTCGCGACGGCCGCGCCGTGCGCGGCCTGCCTCTTGGCGTCCCGCCCGGAAGCCAGCACGGTGATCTTGCGCAGCCCTTTGTCTTTCGGCGCCGTCTTGCCGCTGCGGAACGCGGTGAACCGGTAGCCGCCCAGGATCAGCCCCTCCACGGTGGCCGCGCACACGCCATCACCCGGCAGTTCGGCCAGCGTCGTGAGCACCGCGTCGGCGCTGCCCAGCGAGCGCGCCGCCACCCCGGCGGCGCAGCGGATCGTGTCGGCCGGCCACTCGGAACGCGGCTTGCCCAGGCCGACGGTCAGCACGCTGGCCACCGGCAGCGACGGCACCACCAGCCGGTGCACCTGTTCGCTGGCGCCGGTGGCGTCCAGGGCGCGCAGGCCGGCCTCGATCTCGGCGACCGCGTCGGCGGGCAGGAAGGGGTCGGCCGCCGCCACGACCGCGCCCGGCTTGTCCTCCGCGCCGGTCGAGACGACGGGGACGAGCAGTGCCGCCGAACCCGCGCTGCGCTTGGGCAGCGAGGTGGCGACGGTGACGGAGGGCGACGGGTGGCCGGGTTGGGTGCTCACGGGCGACAAGCCTAGTCACCGGGGGCGGCGGTCACTCGCCAGCGTCCCCGCCGCGCAACTCGACGACGGCCACGGGGGCATCAAAGCCCTTGAGCATCAATGGTTCATGGGCTACCGCCGGCCAGTCCGGCAGCATCTCGTGCAGCGCCGACGCGACGAGAACCTGACCGGGGGCCGCGGCCGCCACCAGCCGCGCGGCCAGGTTCACCGGGTTGCCGAAGTAGTCCCCGTTGATGGCCAGCACCGTGCCGTGGGCAAGGCCGGCGCGCACCTGCAACCCGGCCTCGCGGGCCCTCGGGTGTTCGACGAGATCGACGGCCGCCTGCACCAGTCGCTCGGGCGTCGGGCTCACCCACATCACGGCGTCGCCGATGAGCTTGACCACCCGGCCGCCGGCCGCGTGCACCACGTCGGCGACCGTTGCGCCGAACTCGTTGAGCAACTCGGACAGGTCCGCCGGCGTGAGCGCACGGGTCAACACGGTGAAGTTGGACAGATCGGCGAAACCGATACCACAGGTCACGCTCGCCGAGGTGTCGCGCATGACGCCCTCGAAATACGTTCGCGCACTTATCAGATGGTGACGGTGCACGGTGTCGATCAGCGCGCCGAGCCGGGGAACGAAGTCGGCGGCCGTGCGGTAGGCCTGGGCCGTGGCGAGTTCGTCGTTGGTGTGACTGATGTGGATGTCGGGCATCCCGGCGCGGATCATCGTCGACTCGGCCTCGGCGAGCCGGGCCATGGCGGCACCCAGGACCCGCAGCAGGCCCGACGCGCCGTCCTCCCCGACGACCGCCTTGATCGCCAGCCAGGTCGCCAGGGCGTCGACGTCGGCCTGACTCAGTGCGGGCACGTCGGGGCCGGCGACGGTCAGGCCCAGCAGCGCCCAGGCGCGCGCCAGGTCCTCGGTCGGCATCCCGAGCGCCTCGGCCGCCGTCCGCACCGTGTAGACCGGGGGTCCCGACCACTGCAGGACGTCACCCGCCAGTCCGAACAGCCGGCCGCGCCGTTCGGCTTCGGCCATCTCCTCGATCGTGAAACCGAGGTCGTCGAGATACTTGATCAGGTCGGCCCGCTCGCGCGCACCGGCGATTCCCGCCGCCTCGAGGGCGTCGAAATCGAGGGAATCGCTCACCTGCCCAAGTGTGCCAGCGAGGCGGGCGATTAGGGTGGGATGGCGTGAGCGATGGGTCAGAGCTGCTGCACGGACCGCTGGAAGACCGCCACCGCGAGCTGGGCGCCAATCTCGGCGAATTCGGCGGCTGGCTCATGCCGGTGTCTTATGCCGGCACCGTCAGCGAGCACAACGCCACCCGCAACGCCGTCGGCCTTTTCGACGTCAGCCACCTCGGCAAGGCGTTGGTCCGGGGGCCGGGCGCCGCGCAATTCGTCAACTCCACGCTCACCAACGACCTGGGCCGCATCGGTCCGGGCAAGGCGCAATACACGTTGTGCTGCACCGAATCCGGCGGGGTCATCGACGACCTGATCGCCTACTACGTCGCCGACGACGAGATGTTCCTGGTGCCCAACGCCGCCAACACCTCCGGGGTGGTCGGGGCCCTGCAGGCGGCCGCTGAGGCCGGTTCGGGGGCCGGCGTGACGGTCACCGACGAGCACCGCTCCTACGCCGTGCTGGCCGTGCAGGGGCCGCGGTCGGCCGACGTGCTCGGCGAGCTGGGCCTGCCCACCGACATGGACTACATGGCCTACGCCGACGCCGCCTATTCGGGCGTGCCGGTGCGGGTCTGCCGCAGCGGCTACACCGGCGAGCACGGCTACGAGCTGATGCCGCCCTGGGGGTCCGCGGGGGTGGTGTTCGACGCGCTGCTCGAGGCGGTCAGCGCCGCCGGCGGCGAGCCGGCGGGCCTGGGCGCCCGCGACACGCTGCGCACCGAGATGGGCTATCCGCTGCACGGGCACGAACTTTCGCCCGACATCTCGCCGCTGCAGGCCCGGTGCGGCTGGGCGGTCGGCTGGAAGAAGGACACGTTCTTCGGCCGCGACGCGCTGCTGGCCGAGAAGGCGGCCGGGCCGCGGCGACTGGTGCGCGGGCTGAGGATGGTCGGTCGCGGGGTGCTGCGCCCCGGGCTGACGGTGCTCGCCGGGGACGCCCCGGTCGGGGTCACCACCTCGGGAACGTTCTCGCCGACGCTGGGCGTCGGCATCGGGCTGGCGCTGATCGACACCGAGGCAGGGATCGAGGACGGCGCGCGCGTCATCGTCGACGTCCGTGGCCGCACCGTCGAGTGCGAAGTCGCGCGCCCGCCCTTCGTCGCGGTGAAAACCCGTTAGCCGCCGCGGAGATAGAATCGGCCCCATGACGAGCGGCTCCCCTCAATTCGCGGTTTCACGCTCGGCTAACCCGGCGACCGACGACGAACGCGAATCCATCCTGGCCGACCCGGGTTTCGGCAAATACCACACCGACCACATGGTGGCGATCGACTACGACGAGGGCCGCGGCTGGCACGATGCGCGCGTCATCCCGTACGGGCCCATCGAGCTGGACCCGTCGGCGATCGTGCTGCACTACGCGCAGGAGATCTTCGAGGGACTCAAGGCCTACCGCTGGTCGGACGGCTCGATCGTGTCGTTTCGCGCCGAGGCCAACGCCGCCCGCATGCGGTCCTCGGCGCGGCGGCTGGCGATGCCCGAACTGCCCGACGAGCTGTTCATGGGTTCGCTGTGCCAACTCGTCGCCGTCGACAAGGCGTGGGTGCCCGCCGCCGGCGGCGAAGAGGCGTTGTATCTTCGCCCATTCATGATCGCCACCGAGCCCGGATTGGGCGTGCGACCGGCCAAGCAATACCGCTACCTGCTGATCGCCTCGCCGGCCGGCGCCTATTTCAAGGGCGGCATCAGCCCCGTCACCGTCTGGGTGTCCACGGAGTACGTGCGGGCCTGCCCGGGCGGCACCGGTGCGGCCAAGTTCGGCGGCAACTACGCCGCCTCGCTGCTGGCCCAGGCCGAGGCCGCCGACAATGGGTGTGAGCAGGTGGTGTGGCTGGACGCCGTCGAGCGCCGCTTCGTCGAGGAGATGGGCGGGATGAACCTGTTCTTCGTCTTCGGCAGCGGCGGGTCGGCGCGGCTGGTCACGCCGGAACTGTCCGGCTCGCTGTTGCCCGGCATCACGCGGGATTCGTTGTTGCAGTTGGCCATCGACGCCGGCTTCACCGTCGAGGAGCGCAAGGTCGACATCCACGAGTGGCAGAAGAAGGCCGCGGCGGGCGAGATCACCGAGGTGTTCGCCTGCGGCACCGCCGCCGTCATCACCCCGGTGTCGCGGGTCAAGTACGGCGACAACGAGTTCACCATCGCCGACGGTCAACCCGGCGAGGTGACGATGGCGCTGCGCGACACGCTGACCGGGATCCAGCGCGGGACCTTCGCCGACACCCACGGCTGGATGTCCCGGCTGGGCTGAGCGGTGTCACGCTCGAAGGCCGGCTAGAACCGCGCCAAGCCCGCCAGCGCCACCGCGGCGACCGTGGTCGTCAGCTCGATCGCGGCGCCCAGCACGTCGCCGGTGATGCCGCCGAAGCGGCGCACGCAATGCCCGGCCAGGACCGCGCCGCAGGCCAGCGCCACCAGCACCGCCACCGGCCCCTGCCACGGCCGCGGACCGCCCGCCACGGCGACGGCCGCCAGCAACACGACCCACGCCGCCACCACCGGCGCGGGCTGGCTGCCCGCGACGCGGGCCCCCAGGGTGCTGCCCTCGGCCGCCGGCACCGACCGGCGACAGGCCAGCACCGCTGAGACGCGACCGGCGAACACCGCCACGACGATCCCGACCGGTGGCAACGCCGAGAACGCGAAGCCCTGCACGGTGATCACCAGCACGACGGCGGCCACGCCGAACGGTCCGGTGGCTCCCTCGCGCATCACCGCCAACGCCCGCTGCGGCGGCCCGTAGCAGCCCAGCCCGTCGGCCGTGTCGGCGACACCGTCGAGGTGCAGGCCGCGGGTCGCGAGGAGCAGCGCCGCCACCGCGAGCAGCCCGGACAGCGGGCTGGCCGGACCGAACACCAGCGCGCCGCCCCACGCTACTGCCGCGGCCCCCCCGCCCAGGGCGGCACCGACCACGGGCAGGGCCGTCATGGCGCCGCGGCCCATCGGGGCGGCCCGGGGCAGCGGCAGCACCGTCGCGAACGCGAAAGCCGTTGCCAGCGAACGCATCACGACGGCAAGCGGTCGGACACGCCGGCCTCACCGAAGGTTGCCATGGACGCCAGCGTGCCCACCGCGACGCGCAGCAGCGGCAGCGCTGCGGCCGCCCCGGTGCCCTCGCCCAGCCGCATGCGCAGATCCAGGATCGGATCCAGCCCGAGCGCCGTCAGCGCCAGGGCGTGACCCGGCTCGGTGGAGCGGTGGGCGGCCTGCCACCACTGCCGGGCGCCCGGCGCGAGGCGCTCGGCGACCAGCGCGGCGGCCGTCACCGCCATCCCGTCGAGAAGCAGCGGCGTGCGCCGCACCGCCGCCTGCGCGCAAAAACCCGCCAGCGCGGCCAGGTCCGCGCCGCCGCAGCAGCGCAGCAAACCCACCGGGTCGGGCAGGACCAGTCGCGTCCGGAACAGGGCGTCGCGCACCGCGGCCGTCTTGCGCGCCCACCCGGCGTCGTCGACCCCGCTGCCGGGGCCCACCACCGCGACGGGTTCGGTGTTGGTGAGCGCCGCCACCAGCACCGTGGCCGGCGTGGTGTTGCCGATCCCCAGGTCTCCGGCGATGAGCAGGTCGGCGCCGGCGTCGACCTCTTCGTCGGCGATGCACCGGCCCGCGTCGATCGCGGCGACGGTCTCGTCGTCGGTCAGCGCGTCGCCGACGCTGATGTCGCCGCTGCCGCGGCGCACCTTGTGGGCGCCGATCTGCGCGGAAGCCGCCTCCGCGTCGACCGCCAGGTCGGCGACCCGCACCGTCGCGCCGGCGATGCCGGCTACCACGCTGATCGCCGCCCCGCCGCCGGCGATGTTGGCCACCATCTGGGCGGTCACCTCCGGCGGGTAGGCCGATACGCCGGAGGCGGCGACGCCGTGGTCGCCCGCGAACACCACCACCCGGGCGCGTTCGAACTGCCTCGGCGGGCACCGCCCCTGGCAGGACGCGACCCAGACCGACAACTCCTCGAGGCGGCCCAGCGCGCCCCGCGGCTTGGTCAGGGTGTCCTGGCGGGCGCGGGCGGCCGCGGCGACGGCGGCGTCCGGCGGCGAGATCGGTGCGAAGTCCATCACAGCCCCGACGGCGTGATCGGCTTGATCGGGACCGCCTGCCCGGCCACCACCAGGACCACCCGATCGCACACCGCGGCGACCCGCTGGTTGAGGTCGCCCAGTTCGTCGGCGAACCGGCGGCCCGACGCGGTGGCCGGCACCACCGTCAGCCCGACTTCCGGGCTGACCAGCACCAGCGTGGAGGTGAACGCGCACACGGCGGCCAGCATGTCGTCGATCATGTCGCGGATCGGGGCCGCCGGCGACCCGTTCTCCCACGCCTGGTTGCGGTCCAGCACCGCGGTCAGCCAGGCGCCGAGGTCGTCGACCAGCGTCGGGGTGTCCGGCGATCGCCGCAACTGCGCGGCGACCTCGTCGGTTTCCACCGTCGCCCAATGCGCGGGCCGGCGGCCGCGGTGCGCCGCGACCCGGTCCGCCCAGGCCGCATCGGAGTGGTCAAGGCGCCCGGCGGCGAGGTAGCGGACCGGTGCGCCCGGCGGCAGCGCCGCGGCGACCGACTCCTCGGCCCACCGGGACTTGCCCGACCTGATCCCGCCGAGCACCAGGGTGCGCACCGGGTCAGAGGGCTTTCCGGCGACGGGGTTCAGCCGACACTGCCGCCGCGCTCGACTTGGGGTCTGGGCGTCCGCATCCTGCGCATCTGGGAAGCCCGACCGGCGGCGTAAACACCCAGCTTCCAACGACTTTCGGTGTTCTTCGGGAATTTCGCGTCGACCAGCTTGCTGACTTTGCGGCCCAGGATCAGCGCGTCGACGCCCATCACCACCATCACCGCCAGCATCGCCGGGGACATGTAGAGCTGCACCTGCGGAACCGCGAACATCAAAAACAGCAATCCCAGCGTCGCGGGCATGAACAACCCCAGCAGGTTGCGCCTCGAGTCCACCACGTCGCGCACGTAACGGCGTACCGGGCCCTGGTCGCGCGGCAGCAGGTAGGCCTCCTCGCCGGCCATCATGCGCTCGCGGCGGTCCGTCATCCGGGCGCGGCTGGCCACCTTCTCGGCTTTGCGGTCCTCGCGGCTGAGCTTCGGTTTGGCCAGCGACTTGCGCCGGGCCCGCGCCTCCGACGCGGTCATGGGCGCCGGCGCGACCGGGCCCTTGCGGGCGCTGCGCGCCTCGTTGCGCTTGGGGGTGGGCCGGCCCTTGGGGGCGGTCCGGCGCGACCCGTCGGACGCCGCGTCCGCAGAGTCGGCGGTCGCCTCGACGGTGCCCGCGTCGGGGTCCTGTTCATGGCCCTTCTTACGGCCCAGTAGCTTCACAGTCGCCAGGTTACTTCGCGCCCGGCCCAGCCCCGCATGGCCCCGGAAAGCATTGCTGTTAGTCATGCGCCAGTGAACGGAATGGACCTACGCTAGCCCTGTGATGAACGGCGACCTGTGATGGACGACGGCTCGATGGCCCCGGGTAATCGCGGCACCGGCCTCGCGCCAGGTCGTCTCCAGTTGCCGGCGATGCTGGTGTTGGTCGCCCCGGATTGCTACGGCGACAGCCTGTCCGCCGTGCAGGCCGCCGCCTCCATCGCGACCGGCTGGAATCGGGCACGGCCGGGCGACCGGTTCATCGTCGCCCCGCAGTCCGACGGCGGCCCGGGCTTCGTCGAGGTGCTGGCCAGCCGGCTGGGGCAGAAGCGCCGACTGCGCGTGTGGGGACCGCTGGATGCCGAGGTCGACGCCCAATGGGTGCTCGACGCCGCCTCGGCGACGGCCTACCTCGAGTGCGCCCAGGCGTGCGGCTTGGGCCTGCTGGAGGGCCCGCCCACCCCGGAGACCGCGATGGCCGCCCACAGCAGGGGGGTCGGGCAGCTCATCGCCGAGGCGCTGCTGTACGGGGCCCGGCGGATCGTGGTCGGGCTGGGGGGCAGCGCCTGCACCGACGGCGGGCAGGGCATGATCGCCGAGCTCGGCGGGCTGGAGGTGGCCCGCCGGCGGCTGACCGGTGTCGAGCTGATCGCCGCCTCGGACACCGAATACCCGCTGACCGGCCCGTGGGGGGCCGCCCGGGTGTTCGGTCCGCAGAAGGGCGCGGACACGGCCACCATCGCGGCACTGGAGGTCCGCCTCGAGGCGTGGTCGCTCGAGCTGGAAGCCGCGGCTGGACGCGACGTGCGCTCCGAGCCGGGAGCCGGCGCGGCCGGCGGGATCGGCGCCGGATTGCTGGCGCTCGGCGGGCGGTGCGAATCCGGCGCCGAAATCATCGCCGAGCACACCCGGCTGTCCGATGACCTCGACATCGCCGAGCTGATCGTCACGGGCGAGGGGCGGTTCGACGAGCAATCCCTGCACGGCAAGGTGGTGGGCTGCCTGGCCGACGCCGCACGCCCGTTGGGAATTCCGGTGATCGTGCTGGCGGGGCAGGTCGGGCTGGAGAACTCGGCGGTGCGCACGGCCGGCATCATGTCCGCGTTGTCCATCGCCGACTACGCCGGATCAGTGCGGCTGGCCCAGGCCGACGCGGCCAATCAGCTCATGGGTCTGGCGTCCGTGGCGGCCTCGCGACTCGGGAATAGCGGCCCGGCGAGGTACCGTTGAAGCTGTGGGCTTTCCCGAGTGGATCGGACCCTGAAGCGGACTCACCCAACCGATGAGGCATGTAGGAGAAGCAATGACGGTGCAAAACGAGTCGGACGCCAAGACACACGGCGTGATCCTGACCGAGGCCGCGGCCGCCAAGGCGAAGTCCCTGCTGGACCAGGAGGGTCGTGACGACCTGGCGCTGCGCATCGCGGTGCAGCCGGGCGGCTGCGCCGGGCTGCGCTACAACCTGTTTTTCGACGACCGGACACTGGACGGCGACCTGACCGCGGAGTTTGGCGGGATCACGTTGACGGTGGACCGGATGAGCGCGCCCTACGTCCAAGGCGCCTCCATCGACTTCGTCGACACGATCGAGAAGCAGGGGTTCACCATCGACAACCCCAACGCCACCGGGTCCTGCGCCTGCGGCGACTCGTTCAACTGAGCCGGTAGACGACGACGGCCCGGACCTGTTCGAGGGGTCCGGGCCGTTCTCGCGTGCTAGTACGAGCCGGCGGTGCGCAGCACGTACGAGCACACCGTGATCTCGCCGCGCTGGAACAGCAGCTGCGCGATGCCCTGGACCTGCCCGTGCATCGGGCCGCCGGTCGCGGGCGAGACGCGCATGGTGAACAGCGCCTGCGCCTGGTACTGCGACAGGTAGACGATCTTGTCGATCGCGGTCACCTCGACCTCGGAGAACTGCTTGCGGAACGCGTCGCTGCTGAGCCTGGCCAATGCCAGGTCGGACCGCTTGTCGCGGACGCCGTCGTACATGCCGCACAGCGCGTTGCGCACGATGACGTCGAAGTCGCGGTGCTCCAGGGCGTTCAGATAGCCCTGAATCGCCGTCTGGGCCGCTCCCTCGGAAAACGTGGCGCCGGTGTTGGCCCCGTTGGTGCGCACCCCGTAGACGATCGCCACGGTCAGCGCGGCGATCACCGTGACGACCGCCAGGACGCTGACCAACAGCCGCCGGGTGGATCGTCGTTGCGGGTAGGTGACCGGCGGCGGAAGCTGCCCTGCATAATGAGGCGGCGGGGGGCTCGCGTCGCTGTGGTGCGCGGGGCCGAAGGCCGGGGGACCGGCCGCGTGTTCACTGGGGAACTCGAGCGTCCGGGGCTCGGCGTGCGGCGCTGGACGGTCGGTGCCGAGGGCGTGGTTCGGCGAGTGCGGACCGGCCATCGTGGTTCTCCTGCGGGGGTAGTTGGGCCCAATGAAGTTCGGGGCGGTTGACCGCCCGCGGCATCGAGGCCCGGCGACGTGTCTGGTGCGTGTCTGGTTTCTAGGCAGGCTAGCGCACCGGCCGCCGCCGACCGTGCACGCAACGACGGTGAATGCTCGCGAGTAAGCTAGATAACCTTAGTAACGAAGGGTGGAGATTTCGTGACGATCGCGGTAACTGGTTCGATAGCGACCGACAACCTGATGCGGTTCCCGGGCCGCTTCTCCGAACAGCTGCTGGCCGATCATCTGCAGAAGGTGTCGCTCAGCTTCCTGGTGGACGACCTGGTCATCCATCGCGGCGGCGTGGCCGGCAACATCGCCTTCGCCATCGGTGTGCTCGGCGGTGACGTCGCTCTGGTCGGCGCCGCCGGCGACGACTTCGCCGACTACCGCGAGTGGCTCCAGTCCCACAACGTCAACTGCGACCACGTCCTGATCTCCGACAGCGCGCACACGGCGCGTTTCACCTGCACCACCGACGTCGACATGGCCCAGATCGCGTCGTTCTACCCGGGCGCGATGTCCGAGGCCCGCCACATCAAGCTCGCCGACGTGATCTCCGGTGTCGGCACGCCGGAGCTGGTGATCATCGGCGCCAACGACCCCGAGGCGATGATCGTGCACACCGAGGAGTGCCGCAAGCTCGGGCTGCCGTTCGCCGCCGACCCGTCCCAGCAGCTGGCCCGCCTTTCGGGCGATGAGATCCGCAAGCTCGTCGACGGTGCCGAGTACCTGTTCACCAACGACTACGAGTGGGACCTGATGCTGTCCAAGACCGGCTGGACCGAGGCCGACGTGATGGCGCAGATCGGGCTGCGGGTCACCACGCTGGGTCCCAAGGGCGTGGACGTGGTGCAGCCGGACGGCACCAGCATCCACGTCGAGGTGGTGCCCGAAACCAGCCAGACCGACCCCACCGGGGTCGGCGACGCGTTCCGGGCCGGCTTCCTCACCGGGCGCAGCGCCGGTCTGAGCCTTCAGCGGTCGGCGCAGCTGGGCTCGCTGGTGGCCGTGCTGGTGCTGGAGTCCACCGGCACCCAGGAGTGGAAGTGGGACCACGAGGTGGCGAAGACCCGGCTGGCCGGCGCCTACGGCGACGACGCGGCCGCCGAGATCACGGCGGTGCTCACCTAGCCGCTCGCTCAGCCGTCTGCCGCGCCAGGCTCCCGCTGGACCGCATCGAGTGTGAACGCACGGCTTTGCGTGTGAAACCAGGGCGGGAATTCCGCGGAATCTGCGCCCAGCGTTCACACGCAAAGCCCACGCTTCACACTAGAGCTGGACCGGGTAATGCGGTTCGCTGATCTGCGGTGACACGCTGCGCTCGACGAAGATGGCGTGCCAGAGCATGAAGATCAGCACCGTCCACAGCCGGCGGCTGTGATCGCTGACGCCGCTGCGGTGCTCGTCGAGCATGCGGCGCACGGCGGCCAGGTCGACCAGGTGACCGGCCTGCGACGCGTCGACCGACGCGTACGCCCACTCCAGCAGCTCGCCCGCCCGCAGCCAGTGCCGGATCGGCACCGGGAAACCCAGCTTGGGCCGGTGCAGCACGTGCGCGGGAACGATGGGCTCCAGCGCCCGCCGCAGCGCGTACTTGGTGGTGGTGCGGGTGATCTTCGCCTCCACCGGCAACCGGGACGCGACGGCGAACACCTCCGGGTCCAGGAACGGCACCCGCAGCTCGAGGGAGTTGGCCATCGTCATCTTGTCGGCCTTGACCAGAATGTCCCCGCGCAGCCAGGTGAACAGGTCGACGTGCTGCATGCGGGCCACGGGGTCCCAGCCCACCGACTGCGCGTACACCGGCGCGGTGACGTCGGTGTGTGTCCAGTCCTCGCGGAACCCGGGCAGCACGTCGCGCAACTGCGCGTCGGAGAAGCTGCGGGCGTTGCCGTAGTAGCGCTCCTCGAGCGTCAGCGATCCGCGGTGCAGCAGGCTCTTGCCCCGCATGCCCTCCGGCAGCGGCTTGGACACCTTGCCCATCGAGCGCCGCAGCGGCCGCGGCAGGTAGTCGAATGGCTTGAGCGACAACGGTTCCCGATAGATGGTGTAGCCCCCGAACAGCTCGTCGGCGCCCTCGCCGGACAGCACGACCTTGACGTGTTTGCGGGCCTCGCGCGCGACGAAGAACAACGGCACCAGAGCGGGGTCGGCGACCGGTTCGTCGAGGTACCACACGATCTCGGGCAGGGCGGCCACGAACTCGCCCGGGCTGACCACCTTGGCGATGTGGCGGGCACCGATCGCCTCGGCCGAGGCCACCGCGACGTCGACCTCGGAGAAACCCTCCCGCTCGAAACCGGTGGTGAACGTGATCAGCCGGGGGTTGTGCCGGATGGCCAGCGCCGCGATGGCCGTGGAGTCGATACCCCCGGACAAGAACGCCCCGACGGTGACGTCGGCGCGCATGTGCTTGGCCACCGAGTCGCCCAGCACCGCGGTGATCTCGTCGTAGCGGGCCTGCTCGCTGTCGCGGGTGAGCGGCGTGGCGGCAAATCGCGGCACGAAATAGCGGCTGACCTCGGGCGTGAACCCGGGGCGGACGCGGGCGTAGCAGCCCGACTCCAGCCGGCGCACGCCGCGGTGCAGCGTCTCGGGTTCGGGGACGTACTGCAGGACGGTGTAGTGCTGCACGGCGCGTTCGTCGATGCCGGTGTCGAACCGGACCAACTCGGCGAGATCCAGCAAGCACTTCTTCTCGCTGGCCACCGCGGTGCCGCCGGCCCCGGTGGCGATGAACAGCGGTTTGATGCCGAATGGGTCACGCGCGCAGAACAATTCGCTGGTCACGGTGTCCCACAGCGCGAACGCGAACATGCCGCGCAGCCGGGCCAACACGTCGGTGCCCCAGTGGTGGTAGCCGGCCACGATCGCCTCGCCGTCGCCGTCGGTGGCGAACACGGCGCCGTGCGCGGTGGCCAGCTCGTCGCGCAGCTCGAGGTAGTTGTAGATCTCGCCGTTGAACACCAGCACGTAGCGGTCCGGCTCCCCGGGCGGCCCCCACCGCAGCGGTTGATGCGAGTGGGCGATGTCGATGATCGACAACCGGTTGAAGCCGAACACCACCGCGCCGTCTGACCCGGGGTCGATCCACGTGCCGGGCTCGTCGGGCCCGCGGTGGCGCATCAGGTGCGACGCACGGGCGATGGCGGCCTCGACTTCTGCGGCCCGGGACGCAGCCCCGCCACCCCCGGCGGCGGCGGGGGCGGCAACGAAGGCCAGCAGTCCACACACGGCGCCCCAGTATGCCGCACCCGGGGCCGGTTGTGGGCGCCGAACACCGGCAGGTCGGCGCCCGGTCGCGGCGGGCGCGCCGCCAACCCGCCGGGGTTTCGTCGCCCGGCTCAGCGGCGTGGTCTACGCTGCGTAGTATTCGATATCCGAGCAGGAGGCGCCAACGTGACACCTCGCGAGCAGGTCCGTTCGCATCGCATGTCGCAGGGCAGGTTTCCAGGGCTTTCGCTGTCCCGCCGTCTTCGGCCGCTGGCACTGGCCGGGATGCTGGGGGTGCTGGCGGTCACGCTGAGCGGCTGCAGCTGGTCGGAGGCGCTGGGGATGGGCTGGCCGGAGGGCGTCACCCCGGAGGCGCACCTCAACCGGGAGCTGTGGATCGGCGCGGTGATCGCGTCCCTGGTCGTCGGCGGCATCGTCTGGGGCCTGATCTTCTGGTCGTCGGCGTTCCACCGCAAGAAGGCGACCGACAGCGACCTGCCCCGCCAGTTCGGCTACAACATGCCCCTGGAGCTGGTCCTCACGGTCCTGCCGTTCCTGATCATCTCGGTGCTGTTCTACTTCACGGTGGTGGTCCAGGAAAAGATGCTGCACCTGGCCAAGGACCCCGAGGTGGTCATCGACGTCACGGCGTTCCAGTGGAACTGGAAGTTCGGTTACCAGCGCATCGACTTCAAAGACGGCACGTTCACCTACGACGGCGCCGACGAGGCCCGCAAGAAGGCCATGGTCTCCAAGCCGCAAGGTGTCGACAAGCACGGTGAGGAGCTCGTCGGGCCGATCCACGGCCTCAACGCCGAGGACCGCAGCTACCTGAACTTCGACAAGGTCGAAACCCTGGGAACCAGCACCGAGGTTCCGGTGCTGGTGCTGCCCGCCGGCAAGCGCATCGAGTTCCAGCTGGCGTCCGCCGACGTCATCCACTCGTTCTGGGTGCCCGAATTCCTGTTCAAGCGCGACGTGATGCCCAACCCGAAGGCGAACAACTCGGTCAACGTCTTCCAGGTGGACCAGATCACCAAGACCGGGGCGTTCGTCGGCCACTGCGCCGAGATGTGCGGCACCTACCACGCGATGATGAACTTCGAGGTCCGAGTGGTGCCGGCCAACGACTTCAAGGCCTACATGCAACAGCGGATGGACGGAAAGACCAACGCCCAGGCATTGCAGGCGATCAACCAGTCGCCGTTGGCGGTGACCACGCACCCGTTCGACACCCGCCGCGGTGAATTGACCACAAGCCAGTAGGTAGGACGCTCAATGCATATCGAAGCGAGGCTGTTCGAGTTCGTCGCCGGATTCTTCCTCCTCACGGCGGTGCTGTACGGGGTGTTGACGTCGATGTTCGCGACCGGTGGTGTGGAGTGGGCGGGCACCACCGCGCTGGCGCTGACCGGCGGCATGGCCCTGATCGTGGCCACCTTCTTCCGGTTCGTGGCGCGCCGCCTGGACACCCGGCCCGAGGACTACGAGGGCGCCGAGATCAGTGACGGTGCAGGCGAATTGGGGTTCTTCGCCCCGCACAGTTGGTGGCCGATCCTGGTCGCGTTGTCGGCCTCGGTGTCGGCGGTGGGCATTGCGCTGTGGCTGCCGTGGCTGATCGCCGCCGGGGTGGTGTTCATCCTCGCCTCGGTCGCCGGGCTGGTTTTCGAGTACTACGTCGGCCCCGAGAAGCACTGATTTCGGGTCTCGAAGGTCACAATCGGATCACGTGATTCGTGGCCCGTTCGCCAAGACTTTTTTGCCCCACTCGGTTCGGTAGGGTTTGTCCAGGCACGATGAGTATCTCCCGAGCGCGCGCGCAACGATGTAGCCGCGGATCCTCGCGCGCTGGTAAGGCAGTTGGACAGGGCAGGAAAAGATGAGCGGGCCGAACCCCCCGGGACGGGGACCTGACGAACCCGATTCCGTCGGCAAGCACAGCAAACTTGAAGATTCCCACAGCGAGCCCGGCGACGAGGTCGAACCCTTCGACGACGCCGCCGAGATCGTGCCGGCCGACCAGACCGGCCAGACCGACGCGTACTCGCGCGCCTACTCAGCGCCGGAGTCCGAGCACTTCACCAGCGGCCCGTACGTGCCGGCCGACCTTCGGCTCTACGAGTACGACGACTTCGAGGACTCGGCCGACTCGGACGACGAACATCGCGCGCCGCGCTGGCCGTGGGTGGTCGGGGTCGCCGCCATCGTGGCCGCGATCGCGCTCGTGGTGTCGGTGTCGCTGCTGGTCACCCGCACCGACACCAGCAAGCTCGCCAACCCGGCCACCAGCACCCCCTCCGTCCCGCCGGTGCAGGACCAGATCACCACCACCAAGGCGCCACCGCCACCCCCACCGCCGCCGCCCACCGCCACGGAGACCCAGACGGTGACCGTGACGCCTCCGCCGCCACCGCCGCCCCCACCGGCCAGCACCCCGCCGCCGGCCACGTCGGCGCCGCCGGCGACCTCGACCGCGGCCGCGCCCCCGCCGCCGACGACGACCACCCCGACCGGTCCGCGACAGGTCACCTACTCGGTGACCGGCACCAAGGCGCCCGGGGACATCATCTCGGTGACCTACGTCGACGCCTCCGGTCGCCGGCGCACCCAGCACAACGTGTACATTCCCTGGTCGATGACCGTCACCCCGATCTCGCAATCCGATGTCGGCTCAGTCGAGGCGTCCAGCCTTTTCCGGCTCAGCAGGCTCAACTGCTCGATCACCACGAGCGACGGCACCGTGTTGTCGTCCAACGCCAACGACGCACCGCAGACGAGCTGTTGATGGCCGGCAGAGATTCGTATCGGCGCGGCTCGGACACCGTCCCGCCCGATGTCATCGATCGCCTCCTGATCGGGGCCTGCGCCGCCGTCTGGCTGGTGGTGCTGGGCGTGAGCGTGGCCGCCACCGTCGCGCTGACGGACCTGGGCCGCGGCTTCCACAAGATGGCCGGCAACCCGCACACCACGTGGGTGTTGTACGCGATCATCATCGTTTCGGCGCTGATCATCGCCGGGGCCATCCCGGTCCTGTTGCGGGCGCGCCGCACGTCCCAGGACGAGCCGCCCGCCCGGTCGGCGGCCATGCCGCCGCGCGGCCCCGCCGGCGCCTCGCTGAGGTCGGGCGCGGCGCGCGGGCCGGGGGAGCGGGCACGCCCACACACGATGCAGGCGGCGGGTTCGACCGCCGAGTGGTCCGGCGAGGCGGTGGATCGGGTCTGGTTGCGCGGCACCGTCCTGCTGGCGGGCACGATGGGCGCCGCGCTGGTCGCGGCCGCGGCGGCGACCTACCTGATGGCCGTCGGCCACGAAGGCGCGTCCTGGGTCAGCTACGGGCTGGCCGGGGCGGTCACCGCGGCGATGCCGGTCGTCGAGTTCCTCCACGTTCGGCAGCTGCGCCGCCTGGTCGCCGGCTCCGAGTAGCCGAGCGGCCCGAACAGCCACCCTGGCCCCCGAAAAGCACCCTGGCCCCACTTCCGCTTTGGTCCCGCACGGGCTGCCACCGCTCGGCTTCTGGTGGCGCCCTCAGGTCGCTTTCGCGGCGTTCGTGCGCCGCGTCCACCGGCGCGACCGCAGCCAATAATGCGGCGGGCCTCCCACCGCAAGAGTGGGGAGGCCCGCCGATCGCCCCTGTCGCCGCCGGGGCTAGTGCTCGTCGTGTTCGCCGTTCGAGGAACCGACGCTGCTCTCCTGGTGCTCGCGCAGCGCGGTCAGGGCGCGTTGCTCGGCGCTGTGTGACGCCTCGCGCAGTGCCGCATCCTCGGACGCCGGGTCGGCGAACAACAGGCTGCCGCTACCCGGCGATCCGGCCGAACCCAGCTTGTTCATCCGCTTGGGCAGCGGCGCAGCCTGGTACTCCAGCGGAAGCGGGTGCCCGTGCTCGTCGACCGGGCCCAGCGGCTGGTGCAGCTCGATGTAGGCGCCGTGCGGCAGGCGCTTGATGATGCCCGTCTCGATGCCGTGCTCGAGCACGTCGCGGTCGCTGCGCTGCAACGCGACACACCACCGATAGGTGACGAAATACACGACCGGTGGCAGCACCACCATGCCGATGCGGCCGATCCACGTGGTGGCGTTCAGCGAGATGTCGAATTTCAACGCGATGATGTCGTTCATCGCGCTCAGCGTCAGCACCATGTAGAAGGCGATCGCCATCGCGCCGATCGAGGTGCGCACCGGCACGTCGCGCGGCCGCTGCAACAGGTTGTGGTGCGCGTAGTCACCGCTGAACCGCTTCTCCAGGAACGGGTAGATGATCAGCAGGATGAACACCAGGCCCATCCCCAGGGCGACCCAGACCATCGCGGGAACGGTGTGGTGCCAGAAGTAGAACTCCCACGGCGGCCAGATGCGGGCCAGGCCCTCGGTCCACATCATGTAGAAGTCCGGCTGCGAGCCGGCCGAGACGTGGGACGGCTTGTAGGGGCCCAGGTTCCAGATCGGGTTGATCTGCAGCAGGCCGCCCATCAGGCCCAGCACGCCGACGATCGCCGCGAAGAACGCGCCGGACTTGACCGCGAACACCGGCATCACCCGCACGCCGACGACGTTGTGCTCGGTGCGGCCGGGCCCGGGGAACTGGGTGTGCTTCTGGAACCACACCATGGCCAGGTGCAGCCCGATGAGCGCCAGGATGATCCCCGGAAGCAGCAGGATGTGCAGCGAGTACATGCGCGGGATGATGTAGCCCGCCTGGGCGCAGTGGTATCCCACGCCGCCGCACGGGAAGTCACCGCCGAACAGGGCCCAGTGCAGCCAGGTGCCGATCACCGGCATCCCCAGCGTGATCGACGACAGGGAGGCCCGGATCCCGATGCCCGAGAGCAGGTCGTCGGGCAGCGAGTAGCCGAAAAACCCTTCGAACATGGCCAGAATCAGCAGCAGCGAGCCGATGACCCAGTTGGCCTCCCGGGGCCGGCGGAACGCGCCGGTGAAGAAGATGCGCGCCAGGTGCACCATGATCGCGGCGGCGAACATCAGCGCGGCCCAGTGGTGCACCTGGCGGACGAACAGGCCGCCGCGCACCTCGAAGGAGATGTCGAGGGTCGACGCGAAGGCCTTCGACATGTCCACGCCGCGCAGCGGCTGGTAGGCGCCGTTGTAGGTGATCTCGCCCATGGTGGGGTCGAAGAACAGTGACAGGTACACACCGGTGAGCAGCAGCACGATGAAGCTGTACATCGCGATCTCGCCGAGCAGGAACGACCAGTGCGTGGGGAACACCTTGTTGAGCTGTCGGCGCACCGCCGCCGACGGGTGGTAGCGGGTGTCGATGTCCTCGCCCTGGCGGGCCAGGACGTCACCGATCTTGGGTGGTTTGGGCGGACTCAGTTTCGGACTCATGTGGTGCGCTCCCAGAATGCCGGTCCGACGGGCTCGATGAAGTTGCCGTTGGCAACGAGGTACCCGTCCGTGTCGATCGTGATGGGCAGTTGCGCCAGCGCGCGCGCCGCCGGCCCGAATATCGGCTTGGCGTAATGCAATGCGTCGAACTGCGACTGGTGACAGGGGCACAGGATGCGATGGGACTGCTCCTCGTACAGCGAGGCCGGGCAGCCCAGGTGCGAGCAGACCTTGGTGTAGGCGAAGAGTTGACCGAAGTTGAAGCTCTCCTGGCCCCTCCGCTTGACCACGCGGGGCATGTCGGTGGGCCGGAGGCGGATGAGCATCACCGGGTTGCGCACGCCCATCTGGATGGCGCGCAGCTTCTCCTGCGACTCGGGCGTGGTGCCGTCGCCGTCGGACTCCCGCCACGGGAACACGGTCTCCATGCCGCCGGCGTCGATGTCCTCCGGACGCATCTTGATGAACGGCGCGCCCGTGGTCTCTCCCGTGGCGCGCGCCAGGAAGATCGTCTCGCCGTGGAAGCGGGGCGTCCAGCCGGAGGTCCACAGCACGGCCTCCAAGCCGTTTTCCGTGGGCACCACCGGCTTCCACGGGTTTTTGATCAGACCGCCGACGAAGGCAACCAGCGTGCTCAGCCCGAACGCGCCCAGGCCCATCCCCAGCGACAGGCCGACCAGTTTGCGGCGCCCGATCGTCGACGTCTGGTAGGCGTCGGCCAGGTTGGCCACCACCGTCTTGCGGTCGACCTCGCGGGACGCGCCGTCATGGCGCTGCTGAATCGAAATCTCTTCGGGGATAAACCTTTTCTGGTAGAGGATCGCGCCGACGGCGATCGCCAGGACGGACAGCCCGAAGGTCAGGCCGTACAGCGGGGTGGCCAGCGTGTACAGGATGCTGCCCGGGGCGTCGTGGGGCTTGTACTCCCACGGCCAGAACAGGAAGATCAGCAGCAACGCCATCCCGAAGAAGCCGCCCGCCAAGAGCCACAACGCCACGCCGCGCTCGGCGCGCTTCTCGGCCTTGGTTCCCTCCACCGGCCAGCGGGACTCCTTGTAGGCCGTCTCGACGCCGTCGATCCTGCCGCCCAGCTCGAGCAGCTCCTGCTGCGACATCGTGGCCAGCGTCGCGTCGTCGGGCTCGAGGGAACCCGGGTCCTTGTCGGTGCCGGTGCGCCACGAACCCTTCGGCCCCATACCGGCGTCCATGTCGCTCATGCGCGCGCCCCAATCCACAGTGCGAGCCCGATGGCGGCGACCATCCCGATGATCCACATGGCCATGCCCTCGGGGGCGGGTCCGAAGCCGCCGAGGCCGTAGCCGCCGGGCTGGCGTTCCTCGCTGACCGACTTCACGTAGGCGATGATGTCCTTCTTCGACTCGAACGACAGCTGGCGGTCGGAGAACTTGGGCATGTTCTGCGGGCCGGTGCGCATCGCCGCCAGGATCTGCTGCTCGTTGACGTCCCCCAGGTCGGGCGCGTACTTGCCCGACGACAGCGCGCCGCCCTTGCCGGTGAAGTTGTGGCACGAGGCGCAGTTCAGGCGGAACAGGTCGCCACCGCGGCCCACGTCGTCACCGCGCAGCGACTGCATGGCCAGGCTGCCGTCGGGGTTGCGCACCACGGTCGGGCCGCCGCCGTTGGCCTGCACGAAGGCGCCGAGCGCCTCGATCTGTGCCTCGTCGAAGATCGGCTCCTTGCGCGGCGCCTGCGCCTCCCCGCGCATCGCGGGCATCCGGCCGGTCGAGACCTGGAAGTAGACCGCCTCTTCCCCGACACCGATCAGGCTCGGCCCGTGGTCGGGCACGCCTTGCAGGTTGGCGCCGTGGCAGGTCACACACGAGGTGTCGAACAGCTGCTTGCCGGTGCGCAGCAGCGCCGAGGAGGACTCGTCGGCGACGGCGACCTGCGGAGTCGGCGTCAGCACCGCGGCCAGCCCGCCGGCGATCGTCAGCGCGATGAGCAGCAGCAAACCGCCCGACAGCCGGCGGCGAAGTCGCCGGCGCGTGCGCTCAGTCCGCCCCGTGCGCGACCGACCCGGCCGCTTGTTGCCACCGGGACGGGTGGACCCCAGTTTCTTCAACCGTGCACTCCTCATCGAATGAAGTAGATGACCGTGAACAGCGCGATCCACACGATGTCGACGAAATGCCAGTAGTAGGAGACGACGATGCTCGCCGTCGCCTGCGCGGGCGTGAACTTGCTCATCGTCGTGCGGGCCAGCAGGAAGATGAAGGCGATCAGACCGCCGGTGACGTGCAGTCCGTGGAAGCCGGTGCACAGGTAGAACACGGTGCCATAGGCGCTGCCGGGGATGGTGGTGCCGTGCGACACCAGGTGGAAGTACTCGTAGCCCTGCCCGAGGACGAAGAACAGGCCCATCAGGAAGGTGATCACATACCAGCGGCGCAGCCCGAAGACGTCGCCGCGCTCGGCGGCGAACACGCCCATCTGGCAGGTGAACGACGACGCTATCAGCACCAGCGTCACCGGGACGGCCTGGTAGAGGTTCAGCTCTGTCGGCGGCGGCGGCCACTTCCCGCCGGCCTGGGACCGTGCCGTGAAGTACATCGCAAACAGGCCGGCAAAGAACATCAGCTCGCTGGACAGCCACACTATGGTGCCGACGCTGACCATGTTCGGTCGGTTCAGCGAATGCACCCGCGATGTGATTGCAGTACCTGAGGTCGCGGCAGCGCTCGTCACCCCGCAAGTATGACGCTTTGTAGTTGTCGAACTCCACCCGGGGCTGCAATTGGTGCCGGGCGCGTCGCGATCTCACTCCGACCGGCCTGGTGGGGGCGGTTGGTCACGGGTGCGCACCGTGGGACCATCGGCGCGTGGCGGTGTCATCGGAGTCATCTGCGGCTGCCGGCGAGGCCGGGCCGGCGGTTTCGTGGCCGCAGGTCCTGGGCCGGCTGACGGGCGGCCGCGCGCTGGCGCCGGGGCAGGCCGCCTGGGCGATGGACCAGATCATGACCGG
Source organism: uncultured Actinomycetota bacterium (assembly GCA_963711445.1). Classification (GTDB taxonomy): domain Bacteria; phylum Actinomycetota; class Actinomycetes; order Mycobacteriales; family Mycobacteriaceae; genus Mycobacterium. The sequence continues at coordinate 315,536 of CAVQEF010000004.1, read as the reverse complement.
CGCCGCGACGCCCGCTCAGATCGCCGCCTTCGCCGTGGCGATGACGATGAAGGCGCCGACCGCGGCCGAAGTCGGTGAGCTGGCCGAGGTGCTGCTGCGCCACGCGCGCCCGGTACCGGGCATCCCCGCCGACGCCGTCGACATCGTGGGCACCGGGGGAGACGGGGTCAGCACCGTCAACCTGTCCACCATGGCCGCGATCGTGGTCGCGGCCGCGGGCGTGCCGGTGGTCAAGCACGGCAACCGGGCGTCCTCGTCGCTGGCCGGGGGCGCCGACACGCTCGAGGCGCTCGGGGTGCGCATCGACCTCGAGCCCGACCAGGTGGCGCGCAGCCTCGCCGACGTCGGGATCGGGTTCTGCTTCGCCCCGATGTTTCACCCGTCGTATCGGCACGCGTCCGCCGTGCGCCGCGAGATCGGGGTGCCAACGGTCTTCAATCTTCTTGGGCCGCTGACCAATCCGGCGTCGCCCGGGGCGGGCTTGATCGGCTGCGCGTTCGCCGACCTCGCCGAGGTGATGGCGGGGGTGTTCGCCGCGCGCCGCTCCAGCGTGCTGGTGGTGCACGGCGACGACGGGCTCGACGAGCTGACCACGACGACCACCAGCACGATCTGGCGCGTGCAGGCCGGCACCGTGGACAGGCTGACGTTCGACCCGGCCGGGTTCGGGTTCGCCCGCGCGCGCCTCGACGACCTGCTGGGCGGCGACGCACACGCCAACGCGGCGGAGGTCCGGGCGGTGCTGGCCGGGGGCACGGGCCCGGTGCGTGACGCCGTGGTGCTCAACGCCGCCGGCGCGCTCGTCGCCCACGCCGGCCTATCCAGCCGCGCCGAATGGCTGCCGGCGTGGGAGGACGGGCTGGGGCGCGCCGCCGCCGCCATCGACTCCGGTGCGGCCGAACAGCTGCTCGCGCGATGGGTGCGGTTCGGCCAGCGGCTCTGAGTCGCGGGCGCCCGGTGACGATGCGGGCCGCGTGGCGGAGCGCAGAGGAGGCGGGCCATCAGGCCAAGCCTGTTCGTAGGCCAGCCGGGCCGAGCGCGCCGAGGCTGCCCACGCCGCCCAGGCGCCGGCCGACCGCAGCGGGGAGGCCCAGCCCGCGTCGTCGGGGGTGCCCTCGACGCGCACGATGCGCACCCCCGGGGCGGCCAGCCAGCGCGCGATCAGCGCGGTCTCCTCGACGAGCGCGCCGCCCAGCGGGGCCGGGGTCGGCAGGATCGCTTGTGCGGCAGTGCAAATGGCGTCGATCACCGGCATCGGCGGCACCCCGCGCCGGGCGGTGCCGGCGGCGGCGAGCCGACCGTGGCGGATGACGGCGAGGTGGTAGCCGCCCTCGCCGTCGGGGGCGGCGGCGATCAGCTCGGGCAGCGCCGCCAGGGCGCGCAGCCGCTGGCCGCGCCACAGGGTCTCGACGGCGGTGGCGGTGCGGTCGCGCAGCCGCGCCGCGCTCTCGTAGTGGCAGCGCCCGGCCAGCGCGGCGACGCCGTCGACGGCGGCGGCCAGCGCGTCGTTGTCCTGCCCGTCGATCAATGCCGCGGCGCGCGCCACGGCCGCCGCGTATCCGGTGGCGGTGACGTCGCGGGCCGCGGGGCACGGCGACACCTCGGCCTCGGCGCAGCCCGGGCCGTGCAGCGCGGAGCGTTTGAGCCGGGTGGTGCAGGTGCGCAGCCCGGTGAACCGGGCCAGCAGGGCCGCCGTGTCGGCGGCGTCGGTGCGCGACCGGAAGGGCCCCACGGCGCGGTCGTGCCGCGGGGCCCGCACCACCGTCAGCCGCGGGAACGCCTCATCGGTCAGCGCCACCCACCACCAGCGCTGCGGGAACCGCGATCGGCGGTTGTAGGGCGGGGCGTGCGCGGCCAGCAGCCGCAGCTCGCGCACGCCGGCCTCGAGCGCGTGCGCGCATTCGACGTGGTCGACCGTCGCGGCCAGCGCGACCATCTCCTTCATCCGGCCCCGCGGGTCGGCGCCGGTGAAGTACTGGCGCACCCGGCGCCGCAGGTCGACGGCGGTGCCGACGTAGAGCACCTCGCCCGTCGGGCCGCGGAACAGGTAGACCCCCGGCCGGGGCGGCAGCGCGTCCGCGAGCACCCGCTTGCGGCGCTGCGCCGGGGTCACGTCGGGCAGATACGAACGCAGGTCGGCATAGGTGTGCACGCCCTGATTGCCCACCCGCTCGATGAGCGCGTGCAACACCTCGACGGTGGCGCGGGCGTCGTCCAGGGCGCGGTGGGTGGGTTGGCAGGCGACGGCGAACAGCCGCGCCAGGGCGCCCAGCCGCACGCTGGGCGCCTCCTCGCGGCTGAGCACTCGGCGCGCCAGCCGCACCGTGCACAGCACCCGCGGCCGCGGCCACGGGATGTTGCAGCGTTCGGCCGATGCGCGCAGGAACCCGATGTCGAACCCGGCGTTGTGGGCGACCAACACCGCCCCGCTGTCCACGCCGGCGAACTCGAAAAACATCGGCAGCACGGCCTCGATGGTCGGGGCGTCGCACACCATCGCGGTGGTGATGCCGGTCAGGCGCACGATCTGCGGCGGGATGCTGCGCTGCGGGTCGACCAGGGTCGCGAACTCGCCCACCACGACGCCGCCGCGGACCTTCACCGCCCCGATCTCGGTGATCGCGTCGGGCACCGTCCCGTCGAGCCCTTGGAGCCCTTGGAGCCCTTGGAGGCCTTGGTGCGTCCCCCGGTGGTCTCCAGGTCCACCACGACGAACGTCGTCTCGCGCAGGGAGACCTCGTCGGCCGCGCACTGCGCGCCCAGGTCGGCGAAACTCAGCTGAGTCGCGCCATGTGCACCCATGGGTTGCGACGGTAGGCACGCCCACCGACACCCGCGGACTCGCCACGCCGGGAACCGTCGCCCCGTCGCGTTCGTGCCGGCGGGGTTGTCGGTGGTGGCGGTTAGCGTGCGAACAGCCCGATCCAGTGCGCTTTGCAAGCCCGACCGAGAGGACCAACCGATGGCACAAATCAGCGGACCCCAGAGCCCGGCCGGGCCGGGCGAGCCGGTGGTGATCGACTGCGACGACTGCGCCGTACGCGGGCCGGGATGCCGAGATTGCGTGGTCAGTGTGCTGCTCGGGGTGCCGGACACCCTGCTGCAGGACGAGCGCGCCGCCCTGGAGGTGCTCGCCGACGTCGGGCTGGCGCCACGGTTGCGTTTGGTGCCAATCCGACGCGACCGCGGGTCGGGAGTGGCTTAATCGCCCTGCGCCACATACACTTCGGGACGCGGCGAACCCGCCGTCACTCACAGAGAAATGACAGAAATCTTTCCAATTTCTTAACCAACCGCTTTGGACAAACGCCGATATCGTTTCGTAACCTATTTGAGACCTAAACCAGCTCGACGGCCGTCGGTCCGTCGACGGCCGTTTGAGGATGCACAATCTTGAGCTTTAGCGTTAAGTACCCGTTTGCGCGTGGTGTGACACGTTCTCTGATCGGTACGTTAGCGGGCTTCGCGGTTTTCTCCGGCGTTTTGGCGGCCAATGTGGTGGCCGACCCCGCCGAGGATGCGCTGGCAAAGCTCAACGAGCTGTCGCGGCAGGCCGAGCAGACCACCGAGGCGATGCACAGCGCGCAGCTCGACCTGAACGACAAGCTGGCGGCCGAGCGCGCGGCGGAGCAGAAGCACGCCGCCGACCAGGCCGCCGTCGACGCGGCGAAGGCCCGCCTCGCCTCGTTCCAGACCGCCGTCAACAAGCTGGCCGCCGCGACGTACATGGGTGGCCGGGTGGACGGCATGGACGCCATGCTGACCGCGGAGTCGCCGCAGGGGCTGATCGACAAGCTGGGGATGCAGCGCCTGATGGCGACCCAGATGCGCAACCAGATGTCCAGTTTCCAGGTGGCCGGTGCCCAGGCGGCCAGGGCGGAGCAGGAGTCGGCCAAGTCCGCCGCGCAGGCCAAGAGCGCGGCCGAGCAGGCCGCGGCGGTCCGGGCCAGCCTGCAGTCCAAGCAGAGCCAGCTGCAGGTGCAGATCGCCGTCGTCAAGTCGCAGTATCTTGCCCTCTCGCCCGACCAGCGCACCGCGCTGGCCGCTCCCGGGCCGGTCCCGGCCGGGGCTCCGGCCCCCGGCGCTCCCGCGCCGGAGGCGGCGCCCCCGGGAGCGCCTCCCGGCGACGGCCCGCCGCCCTTCGGGGCCCCACCGCCCTTCGGCTTCCCGGCGCCGGCTCCCGGCGGCGGGGGGGACCGAGCCTCCGTGGTGCAGGCGGCGCTGACGCAGGTCGGCTCGCCGTATGTGTGGGGGGGCGCGGCGCCCGGCGGGTTCGACTGCTCCGGGCTGGTGATGTGGGCCTTCCAGCAGGCCGGCATCTCGCTGCCGCACTCCAGCCAGGCACAGGCCCAAGGCGGCCAACCGGTGGCGGTGTCGGACCTGCAGCCCGGCGATGTGATCACCTTTTATTCCGACGCGTCACATAGCGGCATCTACGTCGGTGACGGAATGGTGATCCATTCCTCCACCTATGGCCAGCCGGTGCGTGTGGTTCCGATGAATGCCGCGGGCCCGATCCACGACGCCCGCCGCTACTAGGGGTCCCGGCGCGCGACGCCCCGATGGGTGGCGCCGGTGGTTGCCGACCCTGCTGGTGTGGGTTTTCCTCGTCGAGGCGGTGGCGGCCGCGGCCGTGCCCCTGCGTCCGGGTCCCGACGCCCCGGGCCACCGCTCGGACCGGTTTCGGGCCACCGCGACGGTCGTCGTCGGCGACCGCACCGTCCGGCTGACCGGCCCGGGCGAACGCCTGTTGTCCCGCGTCGCGTCGAACGTGGGGGCCGCGGTGCGGCGGGTGGAGGCCTTCTGGGGCGCCGACTGGCCGCGCGAGATCTCGGTGGTGGGCACCGGCAGCGACGAGCAGTTCCGCGCCGCCGCGGGTGGGGGACCGGCGGCACAGTGGGCCGATATCGCGGCGGTGACGGTCGCCGACCGCGTCGATCCCGCCCACCGCGTTACGGTCGGCCAGCGGATCGTGTTCGCCCCCGGCGCGGCCGACATGAGCGAACCCGCCCTGCGGATCGTGCTGACGCACGAGCTTTTTCACTACGCGGCGCGCCGCGACACCGCCCTGGACGCGCCGCGGTGGCTGACCGAAGCGGTCGCGGACTTCGTCGCGCGCCCGATCACCCCGGTCCCCGCCGCCGCGGTGCCCGAGGCGCTGGCCTTGCCATCGGACGCCGAGCTGGACACTCCCGGTCCGCGACGCTCGTCGGCCTATGACCGCGCCTGGTGGTTCGCCCGGTTCGTCGCCGACAGCTACGGGGCGGCGACGCTGCGGGCCTTCTATGCGGCCACGTGCGGTGCCCGGCATGCCGACCTGCCCGCCGCCATCCGCGACGTCCTGGGCGTCGACCCCGCGGGGCTGGTGGTGCGGTGGGGGCGCTGGCTGTCGGCTGCCGGTGAAGCCGAAGGACCGCCACGCTAGCCTGACGCACTGTGAGCCGGGTCTTGCTGGTGACCAACGACTTTCCGCCCCGGCCGGGCGGTATCCAGTCGTATCTGGTCGAGTTCGTGGGTCGGCTGGCCGCCGAGGGGTCGCACCGCGTGACGGTCTACGCGCCGCGCTGGAAGGGCGCCCCCGCCTTCGACGAGGCGGCCGAGGCGGCCGGCTACCGCGTGGTGCGCCATCCGGGCACGCTGATGCTGCCCGGCCCGGCCGTCGACGGCCGGATGCGCCGGCTGATCGCCGAGCACGGCATCGACACCGTCTGGTTCGGGGCGGCCGCCCCGCTGGCGCTGCTGGCCCAGCGGGCCCGGGGGGCCGGGGCCAAGCGGGTGCTGGCCAGCACGCACGGACACGAAGTGGGCTGGTCGATGCTCCCGATCGCCCGATCGGTGCTGCGTCGTATCGGCGACGACGCCGACGTCGTGACGTTCGTCAGCCGGTACACGCGCTCCCGGTTCGCGCCGGCGTTCGGGCCCGCGGCCTCGCTGGAATACCTGCCGCCCGGGGTGGACACCGACCGGTTCCGGCCCGACCCGGCCGCCCGCGCCGAGCTGCGTGACCGGTACCGGCTGGGCGAGCGCCCCACCGTGGTGTGCCTGTCGCGCCTGGTGCCGCGCAAGGGCCAGGACGTGCTGATCAAGGCGTTGCCCTCGATCCGGGAACGCGTCGACGGCGCCGCTCTGGTCATCGTCGGCGGCGGCCCGCACTCCGATGCGCTGCGCAAGCTGGCCCGCGACCGCGGGGTCTCCGAGCACGTGACGTTCACCGGCGGCGTCCCGGCCGACGAGCTGGCCGCGCACCACGCGCTGGCCGACGTGTTCGCGATGCCATGCCGCACGCGCGGGGCCGGAATGGACGTCGAGGGATTGGGCATCGTGTTCCTGGAGGCCTCGGCGACCGGCGTGCCGGTGATCGCCGGCGATTCGGGCGGAGCGCCAGAAACCGTGCAGCACAACACGACCGGGCTCGTGGTCGACGGCCGATCGGTGCGCGACGTCGCGGCGGCCGTCACCGAGGTGCTGAGCGATCGCGACCGGGCCGCGGCCATGGGCGCGGCCGGGCGCGAGTGGGTGATGGCGCAGTGGCGCTGGGACACCCTGGCGGCGCGGCTCGCGGAGCTTCTCGGAGGCTAGTCCCGCTGGAGCGTCACGCCAGCGCGACGGTCGAGGCGAAGGCGGTCAGTCCTTCTCGTAGATCGACTCGATGTCGGTCGCGAACTTCTCGGCCACCACCTTGCGCTTGACCTTCATCGTCGGCGTCAGTTCGCCGGTGTCCTCGGTGAAGTCGACGGGCAGGATGCGGAACTTGCGGATCGACTCGGCATGGGACACGGCCATGTTGGCCTGCTTGACGGCGGCGTCCACCTCGGCGAGCAGGTCGGGGTCGTCGGCCAGGTCACCCACCGACGCCGCGTCGGGCTTGCTGTTGCGCTGCTTCCAGCCTCCGAAGGCCTCGGGATCGATCGTGATCAGCGCGCCGATGAACGGCTTGTTGTCCCCGACGACCATCGCCTGGCTGATCAGTGGGTGGGCGCGCAGTTGGTCCTCGAGCACCGCGGGTGCGACGTTCTTGCCGCCCGCGGTGACGATGATCTCCTTCTTGCGCCCGGTGATCGTCAAGAAGCCGTCCTCGTCGATCGCACCCAGGTCGCCGGTCTTGAACCAGCCGTCCTCGTTGAACGCGTCCTTGGTGGCCTGTTCGTTGTGCCAGTAGCCGCTGAACACCACGCCGCCGCGCACCAGCAGCTCGCCGTCCTCGCCGATGCGCAGGCTGTTGCCGGGCACCAGCGTTCCCACGGTCCCGATCTTGACGTTGCCGACCTGGTTGACCGTGATGGCCGCGCTGGTCTCGGTCAGGCCGTAGCCCTCGTGGATGGTGACGCCCACGCCGCGGTAGAAGTGGCCCAGCCGCGCGCCCAGCGGCGCGCCACCCGACACCGAGGCGCGGCAGTCGCCGCCCAGCGCGGCGCGCAGCTTGCGGTAGACCAGCCGATCGAACAGGGCGTGCCTGGCCCGCAACACCAGCCCGATCCGGCCGCGGTCGCGGGCCCGGCTCCAGTCGACGGCGGTCTGCGCCGCGCGCGCGAAGATCCGCCCGTTGCCGTCGTTGGCGGCGTTCTGCTCGGCGGTGTTGTACACCTTCTCGAACACCCGCGGCACCGACACCACCACCGTCGGCTTGAACTCCGCCAGCATCGGCAGCAGGTTCTTGATGTCGCTGGTGAAGCCGACGGTGACCTTGTTGGCAAACGCGCCCAGGGTGAGCGCACGCGCCAGCACGTGGGCCAGCGGCAAAAAGACCAGCAGCCGCTGCCCCTTGTCCAGCAGCGTCGGCAGGCACTCCCTGGTTCCGCGCGTCTCGTGCAGCAGGTTGGAGTGCGTGAGCTGGCAGCCCTTGGGCCGCCCGGTGGTGCCCGAGGTGTAGATCAGCGTCGCGGGGTCCTCGGCCCGCAGCCCCTCGAGCCGGGCCGTCAGCTCGTTTCGGTCGACCGCCGCGCCGGCCTCGACCAACTGGTCGAGCGCCTTGGGGCCCGAGCCGTTGATGTGCAGCACCCGGCGTAGGGCGGGCAGCTCGCCGGTGAGCTCGGTGACCATCGAGGCGTGCGCATCGGTCTCCGCGAACGCCAGCACCGCCCCGGAGTCCTGCAGCACCCAGCGCACCTGTTCGGCCGAGGACGTCTCGTAGATCGGCACGGTGACCGCGCCCACGGACAGGATGGCCAGATCCAGGATCGCCCACTCGTAGCAGGTGGCCGAGAAGATCGACACCCGGTCGCCGGCCTGCACCCCCATCGAGATCAAACCCAATGCCGCGGAGCGAATCTGGCCGGCCGCCTCGGCGCAGGTGACGTCGGTCCACACGCCGTCGACCCGGCGCTGGTAGATGGCGAAGTCGGGGTCGTCGCGCTCGTGCTCGTAGACCATGGCCGCGATGTTGTCGTGCCCGCCGACGGAGAAGCGGGCGGGGACGGTGTACTCACGCACTGTGTTGACCTCGTTTTGCCTCGTGATGCAGGACCTGATCGCGCCCGGGACGGCTTGCTGCGGTCCAGCCTCTTGCTGTGGTCCAGCCTAATGTGAGCTTTCCCGCCGCCCGGCAACGGTTGGTCGGGCGGGGGTGTGTGAAGCTGGGGCGGTGAACAGCATTCAGATCGCCGACCAGACCTACGTCGCCGCCGACGGTGCACGGGTCGGCGCCGCGATCGCCGACCCGTCGAGCTGGCGACGCTGGTGGCCGGACCTGCGGCTGCAGGTCGTCGAGGATCGCGGCGAGAAGGGGATGCGGTGGTCCGTGACCGGCGCGTTGACCGGAACCATGGAGATCTGGCTGGAACCCCTCAAGGACGGGATCGACGGGGTGCTGCTGCACTACTTCGTGCATGCCGAACCGACGGGCGTGGCGGCCTGGCAGCTGGCTAAGCTGAACCTGGCAAAGATGGCGCACCGCCGCCGGGTTGCGGGCAAGAACATGGCGTTCGAACTCAAGGTGACACTGGAGCGGTCGCGTCCGGTCGGGGTTTCTCCGGCAGTTTAGGCGGTCAATGGTTGGCATGAAGAGTACCGTTTCGGCCCGGAGACCGGGTTAGTCCGCACAGGGCCTCGGGTGGGCCCGCGCGCGGGAGAGAGGGCAGCAGCCAGGTGGCGGAGAAGACGACGCAGACCATCCACATCGACGCGGATCCCGACACCGTGCTGAAGGTGATCGCCGACATCGATTCCTACCCGGACTGGATCTCGGAGTATAAGGAAGCCGAGGTGCAGGAGCGAGGCGCCGACGGCTATCCGAAGGTCGTGCGGTTCGTGATGGACGCCGGCATCCTCAAAGACACCCTGGTCATGTCCTACCAGTGGCCCAAGGATCGGCAATCGCTGAGCTGGACCCTGGTCTCGAGTTCGCTGCTGCGTTCGCTGGAAGGCTCGTATCGCCTGACGCCCAAGGGTTCTGGCACCGACGTGACCTATGAACTCTCGGTCGAGCTGGCCCTCCCGATGATCGGGATGCTCAAACGCAAGGCCGAGCGCAGGCTGACCGACACCGCTCTGAAGGATCTCAAGAAACGAGTCGAGGCTGAGTGAATCCGCTGAAACCCCGGTGCGCGGCCCGGCCCGGATCAGTCTGTTCGTCGGAAAGGGCGGGGTAGGAAAATCCACCCTGGCGTCCGCCACCGCGGTCGGAGCCGCCAACCAGGGGCAGCGTGTGCTGGCGGTGTCCACCGACCAGGCGCACTCGCTGGGCGACGTGCTGGGCGTTCCCGTCCCGCCGAGTCGGGAGCAACTGGTCCGGGTGCTCGGCAACCCCGAAACTGGGTGGGCCGCGGGCGGCGGGTTTCTCGACGCGCTGGCGCTGGACACCCTGGCCCTACTCGAGGCCCGCTGGCGCGACGTGGTCGACACCGTGGATCGGCGCTTTCCCGACTCCGAGTTGAGCACCATTGCCCCCGAAGAACTTTCGGCCCTGCCGGGGGTCCAGGAGGTCCTCGGTCTGCACGCCGTCGGCGAGTTGGCGGCCTCGGGGCGCTGGGATCGCGTGGTCGTGGACTGCGCCTCGACCGCCGACGCGCTGCGGATGCTGACCTTGCCCGCCACCTTCGGGCTCTACGTCGAGCGCGCGTGGCCGCGCCACCGCAGGTTGTCGATCGCCGCGGACGACAGCCGGTCGGCGGCGGTCGTGGAACTGCTGGAGCGCATCAGCGCCGGCGTCGACGAGCTGAGTGCGCTGCTGACCGACGGCGAGCTGGTCAGCGCGCATCTGGTGCTGACCCCCGAGCGGGTGGTCGCGGCCGAGGCGGTCCGGACGCTGGGCTCCCTGGCGCTGATGGGCGTGCGCGTCGAGGAGCTGATCGTCAACCAGGTTCTCACCCAAGACGAGTCCTACGAGTACCAGAACCTGCCGGCTCATCCGGCGTTCGCCTGGTACGCCGAACGCATCTGCGAGCAGCGGGGCGTTCTCGACGAGCTCGACGCCGCCATCGGCGACGTCGCGCTGGTGCTGACCCCGCATCTGGCCGGCGAACCGATCGGTCCCAAGGCGCTGGGCGCGCTGCTCGACAGCGCCCGGCGCCGGGGTGGGGCGGCGCCGCCGGGGCCGGTGCGGCCCGTCGTCGACCTCGAATCGGGATCGGGACTTGGGTCGGTGTACCGGATGCGGCTAGCGTTGCCCCAACTCGATCCCGGTGCGCTCACGCTCGGCCGGGTCGACGACGACCTGATCATCAGCGCCGGCGGCCTGCGGCGCAGGGTTCGGTTGGCGTCGGTGCTTCGGCGATGCACGGTGCTGGACGCGCGCCTGCGGGGCAGCGAGCTGACGATTCGTTTCCGACCAGACCCGGAGGTGTGGCCTAAATGAGTGGGGCTCATCCCGACGTCGGTCCCGAACTTCGCAGGCTTGCCCAGGCGATCCTGGACGGCATCGACCCGGCGGTGCGGCTGGCGGCCGCGCTGACGGCCGGCGGTGGCGTGGGGACCGGGAAGTGTCAGCAGGTGTGGTGCCCGGTGTGCGCGCTGGCCGCGGTGGCCACCGGCGACCAGCACCCGCTGCTCACGGTGGTCGCGGACCACAGCATCGCTCTGCTGGAGGTGATCCGCGGCATGGTCGACGACATGGACCGGCCGGGCCGGCCGCCGCCCGGCGGCCCGCCCGGCGGGGGTGTCCACGCACCGGGCGCGGAGCCCCCCGCGGGAGGGGACGCCGCGCGCGGGTCCGCCGGGACCCGCTACCAGCCCATCCCGGTCACGGTCGAGGAGTGAGCCGCCCCGCTCCGAAGGTGGTCCCTTTGGCCCCGGATGGGTACAGTTGGCGCAGTACATGACCGGCGGGGCGAGAGGGAGGGCCATGTGGTACTGGCTATTCAAGTACATCTTCATGGGCCCGTTGCTCTCTCTGCTCGGTCGGCCGAAAGTCGAAGGGCTGGAACATGTTCCGAGTTCCGGCCCGGCCATACTGGCCAGTAATCATCTCGCCGTCGCGGACAGCTTCTATCTACCGCTGGTGGTGCGCCGCCGGATCACGTTCCTGGCCAAGTCCGAATACTTCACCGGCACGGGACTGAAGGGCCGACTCACCGCGTGGTTCTACACCGTCGCCGGTCAGGTGCCCATCGACCGCGCCAACGCCGATGCCGCCCAGGCGGCGCTGGACACCGCCGAGCGGTTGCTGGGCCAGGGCAAGCTGCTGGGCATGTACCCCGAGGGCACCCGCTCGCCCGACGGACGTCTCTACAAGGGCAAGACCGGCCTGGCGCGGCTCGCCCTGGAGACCGGCGTCCCGGTGATCCCCGTCGCGATGATCGGCACGAACGTGGTCAACCCGCCGGGAAGCAAGATGTGGCGCTTCGGGCGGGTCACCGTTCGGTTCGGCAAGCCGATGGACTTCTCCCGATTCGAGGGGATGGCCGGCAACCGCTTCATCGAGCGGGCCGTCACCGACGAGGTGATCTACGAGCTGATGGGTCTCTCCGGCCAGGAGTACGTCGACATCTACGCCGCAAGCGTCAAGGAAAGCGGCGCGCCCGACGGCACCGCCACCGGTGAGGTCACCCGCATCCCCGAAACCGCCGCGGGTTAGCCGGCGGCCGACACCGGCGCCAGCGGGCGGGTGGCCGATTCCCCCGCGCCCCTGCGGGCGACGACGGTGAGCCCGGCGGCGGCAATGACCGCCAGCGCCCACCACACGTAGGACATCCCGGCGAGCTGTCGCCACCACGCCGCGGTTGTCTCATGGTGCTTGGGCAGCAGGTCGATCGGGGTCCAGCCCATCAGCGCCACCCCGGCGGCGCTGAGCACCGCCAGCGCCACGTTGCGGCGCCGCCAGGCCAGGATCCCCGTCACCAGCACCGCCGGCAGCATCCACACCCAGTGGTGCGACCACGACACCGGCGACACGACCAACCCGAACAGGGCGACACAGATGATCGCCAGCGTCGGCTCGCCCGCCCGCAGCACGCGCCGCATCGCCCAGATGGTCAGCGCCAGCACCAGCAGGCTCGCGCCCACCCACAGCGCGAAGCGCTCGTGCTCGCCGAGCCCGAGCCGGGCCAGCCCGCCGGCGATGTTCTGGTCGGTGTTCAGGGCCGCGCCGCCGATCCGGTCCGTGTGGTGCACGGTGCTGGTCCAGTACTCCCAGGAGTCGTCCCAGGCCAGCGCGAAACCCACGAGCGTTGCGGCCGCGAAGGACGCCAGCGCGGTGACGGCGGCGCGGTTGTCGCGACGCAGCACGAGATAGAGCAGGAACACCGCCGGGGTGAGCTTGAGCGCGATCCCCAGCCCGAGCAGCAGGCCGCGTGGCCATGGCGTGCGGCGGGGCATGCAGTCGGCGAGCACCAGCGTCATCAGCACGACGTTGATCTGGCCGAACGCGAAGTTCGAGTTGATCGGCTCGAGCCAGATCGCCGCAGGCGCCACGATCACCACCGACAGCCACAGCCGGCGCAGCCACGGCGGCCCGGGCAGCGCCGTCGAGGTGTCCCACACGTCCAGGCGGGTCAGCACGATCATCGTCGACACGATCAGCAGCACCCACGTCAGCAGGGTGATCGCGACGCTGGCGGCCGGCATGTGCAGCCAGGCGAACGGGCTGAACACGATGGCCGCCAGCGGCGGATAGGTGAACGGCAGGTTCAGCCCGATGGGCGTGTGGAACAGCACGTCGCCGCGGTACAGCGGATGCCCGTCCAACCAGGCCCGACCGCCCATCTGATAGATGTCGATGTCGATGCGATACGGCGTGTGCGCGAACAGGCGCCAGGCCACGTAGCTCACCGCGGCGGCGGCCAGCAGCCACAGCAGGCCCCACCCCGCCATCCACCCGGCACGACCTCTGCCCAAAGAGCCCACGCCGGGCGCCCGCCATCTACTCATCTCGGAAATACAGCGTAATCGGTGCGCACGCCCGGCCGGTGGCACAGCGCGGCTCCCGCCGGGTGGGTAAGGGCGGGCGTAGCTTTCCAGGTGTGCTCCATTGGTTCCTGCCGAGGGTGACCCGTTGGTTCTCCCACGACATCCACGACGGTGGCCGGCTGCCGCTGCTGTGCTGCCTGGTGGCCTTCATCCTCACCTTTTTCGTCACCCGAACGTTCGTGCGCTTCATCCGCCACCGCGACACGACCGGCCGTCCCGCCAGGTGGTGGCAGCCGCGCAATGTCCACATCAGCGGCGTGCACATCCACCACGTGACGTTCGGGGTGGTGCTGGTGCTGGTGTCCGGACTGACGCTGGTCACGCTGTCCGTCGACGGGCATGAACCCGAATTCACTTTGGGCGCAATCTTTTTCGGTATCGGGGCCGCGTTGGTGCTCGACGAGTACGCGCTGATCCTGCACCTGTCCGACGTGTACTGGTCCGAGGACGGGCGCACGTCGGTGGACGCGGTGTTCGCCGCGGTTGCCGTGGCCGGCCTGCTGATCATGGGGCTGCATCCGCTGATGTTCTTCCTGCCGGTGTGGCACGGCGCCGAGTCGGTGGCGCTGCGCGCCGCGCTGGGCGGCGCGATGGCGCTGACGTTGCCGCTGGCCGTGGTGGTCGTGCTCAAGGGCAAGGTGTGGACCGGCCTGCTCGGCATGTTCATCGTCGTCCTGCTGGTCGTGGGCGCGATCCGGCTGTCCCGTCCGCACGCGCCGTGGGCACGGTGGCGCTACAGCAGGCGGCCGGACAAGATGCGGCGCGCGCTGCAGCGCGAACGGACGCTGCGCCGTCCCGTCGTGCGGGCAAAGCTGGCGTTGCAGGGCGCGATCGCCGGCACCCCGCGCCTGCCCGACGAGCGTGCGGTCGACGCCACCCTCGATCACGAGGTGCGCCCCGCGCCGCCGCCCGAGAACACCGAGCCCATCCTCATCGGCGGCTAGGTGTTCTTCGCGGCCGAGCCGCCGCCGCGCTGCCCGTAAGCTTGCTCCGGTGCGGTACTTCTACGACACGGAATTCATCGAGGACGGCCGCACCATCGAGCTGATCTCCATCGGCGTGGTCGCCGAGGACGGCCGCGAGTACTACGCCGTCTCCACCGAGTTCGATCCCGAACGCGCGGGCAGGTGGGTGCGCGCCCACGTGCTGCCGAAGCTGCCGCCGCCGTCGTCGCGGGCATGGCGCTCTCGCAAGCAGATCCGGGAAGACCTCGAGGAATTCTTCGGTATCGCCGGCACGACGGGTGACGAAGGCGGCGATCCGGTCGAACTGTGGGCCTGGATCGGGGCCTACGACCACGTGGCGCTGTGCCAGCTGTGGGGCACGATGCCCGATCTGCCGCGGGCGCTGCCCCGGTTCACCCGGGACCTGCGTCAGCTCTGGGAGGACCGCGGATCCCCCGGGTTGCCGCCGCGGCCGAACGACGCCCACGATGCGCTGGTCGACGCCCGCGATCAGTTGCGTCGCTTCCGGGTGATCACCGCGGTCGCTTCGGAGGCCGGTCGAACGCATTCGTCCTGATCAGCGGTGAACGGGCCATGCCGGGTCCCGGTTACGATGGACCGATGAACTGGACCGTCGACATCCCGATCGACCAGCTGCCGGCGCTGCCGCCGCTGCCGGGTGACCTGCGCGCCCGGCTGGACGCCGCGCTGGCCAAGCCGGCCGCGCAGCAGCCCAGCTGGCCCGACGACCAGGCCACGGCGATGCGCACGGTCCTCGAGAGCGTGCCGCCGGTGACGGTGCCGTCCGAGATCATCCGGCTGCAGGATCAGCTGGCCCAGGTCGCCAGGGGTGAGGCATTTTTGCTGCAGGGCGGCGACTGCGCGGAAACGTTCACCGACAACACCGAACCCCACATCCGCGGCAACATTCGCGCCCTGCTGCAGATGGCGGTGGTCCTGACCTACGGCGCCAGCATGCCCGTGGTCAAGGTGGCCCGCATCGCCGGTCAGTACGCCAAGCCGCGCTCGGCCGACATCGACGCGCTGGGGTTGAAGTCCTACCGCGGCGACATGGTCAACGGCTTCGCCCCGGATGCCGCCGCGCGCGAGCACGACGCGTCGCGGCTGGTGCGCGCCTATGCGAACGCCAGCGCGGCGATGAACCTGGTGCGGGCGCTGACCTCGTCGGGGCTGGCCTCGCTGCACGGGGTGCACGACTGGAACCGGGAATTCGTGCGGACCTCGCCGGCCGGGGCGCGGTACGAGGCGCTGGCCACCGAGATCGATCGCGCGCTGCGGTTCATGAGCGCCTGCGGGGTGGCCGACCGCAACCTGCAAACCGCCGAAATCTACGCCAGCCACGAGGCTTTGGTGCTCGACTACGAGCGGGCCATGCTGCGCCTGGCCGACAGCGAGGACGGGGAGCCGCAGCTCTATGACCTCTCGGCGCACACCGTGTGGATCGGGGAGCGCACCCGCCAGCTCGACGGCGCACACGTCGCCTTCGCCGAGGTGATCGCCAACCCGATCGGCGTCAAGATCGGCCCGACGATGACCCCGGAACTGGCCGTCGAATACGTCGAGCGGCTCGATCCGCGCAACAAGCCGGGCCGGCTGACCCTGGTGAGCAGGCTGGGCAACAACAAGGTCCGCGACCTGCTGCCCCCGATCGTCGAGAAGGTCCAGGCCACCGGCCACCAGGTGATCTGGCAATGCGACCCGATGCACGGCAACACCCACGAGTCGTCCAACGGCTACAAGACCCGCCACTTCGACCGCATCGTCGACGAGGTGCAGGGCTTCTTCGAGGTGCACCGCGCCCTGGGCACCCATCCGGGCGGCATCCACGTCGAGATCACCGGCGAGAACGTCACGGAGTGTCTCGGTGGCGCACAAGACATCTCGGACACCGACCTGGTGGGGCGCTACGAGACGGCCTGTGACCCGCGGCTGAACACCCAGCAGTCGCTGGAGTTGGCCTTCCTGGTCGCCGAGATGCTGCGCGACTGACCCGGCGCGCTGCCACGGGGTCTACAGCAGGCCGCTCAGGTTGCTGCCGATCGTCCACGCCGCGGTCGCGACCAGCGCCGTGAGCGCGAGCACGACCGCCACCCAGATCAGCACCATGCGACGGGCGCGCTGACGGGCCCACACGAACTCGCTCATCGCGATGCCCGCGAATTCCCCTGCGTCGGGCTCGTAGTCGGGCTCGTGGTCGGGCTCGTAGTCGTGCTCATCCGGCTCGGCCGGGCGTGGCGGCTCCGACCAATCCTCGGGTCCGCGGGTGAGCTGGCGCGTGGGCCGGTGGACCGGCGCCGCGGCTGGCGGTCGCCGCGCGGCGGACCGGCGCTCGGCCATCTTGCTGTGGTGCACGGCGGCCGACCGGTGCTGCGCGGAGTTGCGGGGCGCGGGCACCCGGAAGTCCGGCAGCGCGAGTTCGTCGGCTATGGCATCCAGGTCGGCGGCCATTTCGATGGCGTCGGCATAGCGGTGCGCGGGGTTGCGGGCGGTTGCGCGCGCCACCAGCTCGTCGAATTGCGGGGGCACGCCTTCGATCGCGGCACCGGGCGGGGGCACGTCGTGATCCAGGCGCTGGTAGGCGATCGACAGCGCCGAGTCGCCGGTGAACGGCGGGTGCCCGGTCAGCAGCTCGTAGGTCATGATCCCGGTGGAGTAGACGTCGCTGCGGGGACTGGCCTCGCCGTCACGGACCTGCTCCGGGGACAGGTAGGCCGCCGTGCCCAGGATGACGCTGTCCGAGGTGATGCCTGCGGCCGCGACGGCGCGGACCAGCCCGAAGTCGGCGATTTTGACGTCGCCCTCGTCGGAGATCAGGACGTTCTCGGGCTTGACGTCGCGGTGCACCAGCCCGGCCCCGTGCGCGGCGGCCAGCCCGCCGAGCACGGGGCGAAGCACCGCCACCACGGCGTGCGGCGGCATCGGGCCGCGCTCGGCCAGCAGCTCGCGCAGGGTGCCGCCCTCGATGAGCTCCATCACCAGGAAGGGGTGCCGGGCGTCCAGCCCCTGGTCGTACACCGCGACCAGCCCGGGGTTCTTCAACCGCGCGACCGCGCGGGCCTCGAGCCGAAAGCGGGTCAGGAACTGGTCGTCGCCGGCGTAGCGGGCGTCCATCACTTTGACCGCGACGGGCCGGTCGAGGCGGGTGTCGAGGCCGCGGTACACCGTCGAGGTGCCCCCGCTGGCGATTCTGGATTCCACCAGGTAGCGGCCGTCCAGCAGCGTGCCATCGAGTTCCCCGGTCCCTGCAGCGGTCACGGGGCCATCGTAGGTGCGCCGGGTTGGAAAACATTGCGCTCAACGCGCTTAGCCGGGCATACACTTGCGCGGTGGGCAGTATTCCGGCCGGCGACGATGTCATCGACCCCGGCGAGCCAATGTACGACCTGCCCCGGGTCGCCGAGTTGCTCGGCGTGCCGGTCAGCAAGGTGCACCAGCGACTGCGGGAGGGCCACCTGGTCGCGGTGCGGCGCGAGGGCAGCGTGGTGGTCCCCCAGGCCTTCTTCACCGGCACCGGCGAGGTGGTCAAGAGCCTGCCCGGGCTGCTGACCATCCTGCACGACGGCGGTTATCACGAGACCGAGATCCTGCGCTGGCTGTTCACCCCGGACGCGTCCCTGACGGTCACCCGCGACGGCAGCCGCGACGCCATCGCCAACGCCCGTCCCGTCGACGCCCTGCACGCCCACCAGGCGCGCGAGGTGGTGCGCCGGGCCCAGGCTATGGCGTATTGACGGCCGGCTGACCCTCCCGCGCCGGCACCGCCGGGGTCCGGCGCAGCGCGTACCACGCCCCGACCGCGCAGGCGGTCGCCAGCCAGAAGTGCAGCCAGGAATACATGCCGTGCGACCCGTCGGGCTTGAAGATGACCATCACCCAGGTCGACAGCCCCGCGATGACGGCGACCGCGCGGCGTGACTGGGCCAGCGGCGCCGCCGCCGCCAGCGGCCAGGAGTAGTACCAGGGCAGCGCGGCGGGCACGAACAGGACCACGATCAGCATCGACCACGCGATCCCGGTCAGCGCGGCCCGGTCGTCGCGCCGGTAGCGCCACCACAGCAGCGGCAGCGACACCGCGATGATCGCGATCCCGATCAACCGGGTGATCCGCAGCAGCGGGTAGAAGTCGAACGTGAAGAAGTTGCTGCCCCACGCGTGGATCAGGTTCGCCGCCCCGGTCGGCACGGTCAGCCAGTTGATGATCTTCACCGATCCGGCCAGCGCGGTCAGCCAGCCCAGGCCGACGCCGGCCGCGGCGGACAGGATCCCGAACACCACCGCGAAGACCAGCAGGGAAATCGCCATGGCAGTCAGGAACGCCCGGACGGGGGAGTATCCCCGGTGGTCGCGCAGGTGCCGCATCCACACCCACACCAGGAACGGCAGCGCGATCGCTGCGGTCGCCTTGACCGCGCTCGCGACCGTGATCAGGGCGATGCCCCCGACGTGGCGGCCGCCGAAGGTCAGCGCGATGCCGGCGGACATCAGCCCGACCATCAGCATCTCGTTGTGCACCCCGCCCATCAGGTGGATGAGCACCAGCGGGTTGAGCACGCACGTCCACAGCGCGGTCGGGCCGTCGGTACCCAGGTGGTGCGCCAACCGCGGCGTGGCCCAGATCAGCAGCGCCAGGCCGGGCAGCATGCACAACCGCAGCAACATGGTCCCGGCCACCACGTTGTTGCCGACGATGATCGTGACGAACTTCGCGACCAGGATGAACGCGGGGCCGTACGGCGCGGTGGTGATCGACCAGATCGGACTGACGTTGTCCAGCAACGGATTCGGGTTTGCCACCGGCCCCACCGCGTAGGGGTCCAGGCCGTCGCGCAGCAGCGCCCCCTGGGCCAGGTAGGAATAGGTGTCCCGGCTGAACACCGGCACCGAGATCAGCAACGGCGCCAGCCAGAACCCGGTGGTGGCCTTCATCACGTATTCGCTCGCTTCGCCGGCCAGCACGCGCCGGCCCAGGCCCAGCCAGGCGATCAGCATCAGGCCCACGCCGGCCCACAGCACGATCGACGACAGCACCAGCCCGTGGCCGAACCGCAGCCAGGACATGTGGATCGACTCCAGCAGCGGGTCGTGCTGGCGGGTGCTGCCCGCGCCCAGCCCGCCCGCCGTGATCAGCACCGCCCCGAGCAGTCCCAGCTTGGCCGGTCCCGCGTCCGGGCCGGCGGCGAACGCGCGCAGCCGCGACAGGTGTGCGCCCGAGGAGCGTTTCCCGGCGGACGGGGCGTGCGTCGGCGTTTCCATCGGCTCAGGCGGACCGGTTCGTGGCTATTTTGGCCAAGGCCGACAGCCCCCCCTTGGCCGCCGCGTTGATGGGTGCGGCCGCCAGCGTGGCCAGCGCCCGCTGGGTCAGCGCGGCGATGCGCTGCTCGGCGGCCGCCAGCGCGCCCACCGACTCGATGACGTCGCGCAGCTCGCCCACCTGCGCGTCGGTCAGCTGCGCGCCGACCGAGCCGCGCAGCAGGCGTGCCGCCGCGGGGTCCGACCGGTCCGCCAGCTCCACCGCCTCGGCCAGCAACACGGTCCGCTTGCCCGACCGCAGGTCGTCACCGGAGGGCTTGCCGGTCACCGACGGATCGCCGAACACGCCCAGCACGTCGTCGCGCAGCTGGAACGCCACCCCGAGGTCGGTGCCGAACTCTTTGAGAACGGCCTGGACTTCCGGTCTGTCGGCGGCGGCGGCCACCCCCAGCTGCAGCGGCCGCGCCACGGTGTAGCCGGCGGTTTTGAAGGTGTCCACATTCATCGCCGACGCGATCGACTCGGCGGCGCTGGCCTCGGCGACGATGTCGAGGTATTGCCCGCCCAGCACCTCCGTGCGGATGTCGGCCCACACGCGCAGCACGCGCCGCCGGGCGTCGGGTTGCAGGTCCGTGCCGAACACGATGTCGTCGGCCCAGGCCAGCGCCAGGTCGCCGAGCAGAATGGCCGCCGACGCCCCGAACCGTTCCGGCGAGCCCCGCCACCGCCGGTCGCGGTGCAGCGCCGCGAAGCGCACGTGGGTGGTCGGCTTGCCGCGGCGGGTCGAGGAGTCGTCGATCACGTCGTCGTGCACCAGCGCGCAGGCGTGCAGCAATTCCAGCGCGGCGAACAACAGCAGCACGTCGGGACCGGGTTCTTCGGTGGCCACGGCGCGCCACCCCCAGTAGGCGAAGGCGGGACGCAGCCGCTTGCCGCCACCGAGCACGAAATCCTCGAGGGCGGCGATGAACTCGCCGTAGTCACCGCCGATGTAGGCGGTCTCGGTGCGCCGGTCGTGCAAGTACCGCCGGAGTTGGTCGGTGATGGCGCCGGTGAACTCGGCCGTTGCCGCTGCTGCTGGGGCTTTCGGGCTCAGCGCGGCGCTCCCTTCGTTTCGGCGTGCTCTAGTGTTGGTTCTAGGCCCGACAGTGTATGTCGCTCGGGCGTCCCGGGTTGCTTCGAGTGGCTCACTATCTCGCGCCTATGCTGGCCGAGGGTCTTGGCTGCTGCCGTATGGCGCGGCCGGGGAGAGCCGGGGGAATCGTCGTCGGACGGAGAGGAGCCGCGTGACCCTCAACACCATCGCCCTCGAACTGGTGCCGCCGAACGTCGAAGACGGTCGGGAGCGGGCGCTCGAAGACGCCCAGAAGGTGGTGAAGTGCTCGGCCGACAGCGGCCTCGAGGGCCGGATCCGGCACGTGATGATCCCGGGGATGATCGCCGAGGACGACGACCGTCCCGTGCCGATGAAGCCGAAGCTGGACGTGCTGGACTTCTGGTCGATCATCAAACCGGAACTGCCGGGGTTGCGTGGTCTGTGCACCCAGGTCACCGCCTTCTCCGACGAGCCGGCCCTGCGTCGGCGGCTCACCGACCTGCGCGATGCGGGGATGGAGGGCGTGGTGTTCGTCGGCGTGCCGCGCACGATGAACGACGGTGAGGGCTCCGGCGTCGCGCCCACCGACGCGCTGTCGCTGTATCAGGGGCTGATGGCCAACCGCGGGGTGATCCTGATCCCCACCCGCGAGGGCGAGCACGGCCGGTTCAACTTCAAGTGCGACCAGGGTGCCACCTACGGAATGACCCAGCTGCTGTATTCCGACGCGATCGTGGGCTTCCTCGCCGAGTTCGCCAAGAACACCGATCACCGGCCCGAAATCCTGCTGTCGTTCGGCTTCGTGCCGAAGGTCGAGAGCCGCATCGGGTTGATCAATTGGCTGATCCAGGACCCGGGCAACGCCGCGGTGGCCGGCGAGCAGGAGTTCGTCACGAAGCTGGCCGGTAGTGAGCCGGCGCAGAAGCGCCGGCTCATGGTCGACCTGTACAAGCGCGTCATCGACGGCGTCGCCGATCTCGGTTTCCCGCTGAGCATTCATTTCGAGGCGACGTACGGGGTCTCGGCCCCGGCCTTCCAGACGTTCGCCGAGATGCTCGCTTACTGGTCGCCGCTGGAGCCGGCCTAACCGCCAGAGCTGCGCGGTTGGTCACCCGGTGCGGCGAATCGCGGCGAGCGGTCCCGGCTGAACCAGGCCAGCCCCGCCACGACGCCGGCGGCGGCCAGGGACGCCAGCGCCAGCCAGATGCCCGCTCCGGTGAACGAGCGCGTGTTGGGGTCGGTGTACCGGGCCTGGGCGGTCATCGTGCTCACCACGCCCGGCTTGAGCTTCCACGAGACCACGTCGGGCTCGACGCGGTCACCGTTGGTGGAGGTGATCGTGCCCGGGAAGGCCACGGTCAACTCGACCTCGGCGTCGGGGTCCGTCAGCGAGGTCAGGTCGGCCCGGCCTTCCAGGATCACCAGGTTGCCGCTGCGGCGCAGCGATATGTTCACGCCGGCGGCGTTGGAGTTCATGTCGGCCAGCTGCGGTAACTCGGCGAAGGTCAGGTCGGAGAACACCGCCTGCGACCCGACGTAGCCGTCGCTGTCGTAGTTCGACACCGCCACCTTCTGGGCGAACGGCAGGTTGTTCTCCAGCTGCGGGCCCATGTCCTTGGGCGTCTTGGGTTTGGCGGCCGCGATGATCTCCCCGGACACCAGGTCGTCGGGGGAGATGGTGATTGACGCCCGCACCCGCAGGCACCCGGTGGCCAGCGGCACCAGCACGAGCAGCATCGCCAGGGCCAGCGCCCGGCGGCGTCGAGCGGCGTTTCGTCGGGCGTGAATCGGGGCAGAGCCGGCGCGCACCAGGTCATCGTGCCAGATGCGGCCCGGCGGGTCTCCCGAGCCGTCGGTGCGCGGCCGAGTTCCGGTTGCGGGTCTCCGACTAGAGGGGCAGGGCACGGCCCAGGATCGCGAACGCCCGCGGGTCGCCGGCGAAGTGGTAGCCGCGGATGATGTCGGTGAAGCCCAGCCGCCGGTACAACCGCCAGGCGCGGTTGGGCTCGCCGGTGGTTTCCGGGGTCGACAGCAGCACGTTCTTCTCGCCGCGACCGGCGAGCAGCCGGCGGGCCAACGCCTCGCCCAGGCCGCGGCCCTGGGCGCGGGGATGGATGTGCAGTTCGGTCAACTCGAAGTAGCTGCTCATCAGTTGCGAGATCTGCTGGGGCGGTGAGCCGACGCGCTGCAGCCCCAGTACGACCTGCTGCTGCCACCACTGCCCGGGCGCCCCGGGGTAGCCGTAGGCCACGCCCACCAGCGGGGCGTCGGCGAGTGTGGCCGCCGGCGGGCCGCCGTCGGCCATGGCGGCCTCGGGCGCGTCGACCTCGACGGCGGCCACCCCTTGCCACCCCTGTCGCCCGAGGTGCTCCAGCCACATCGCGGCGCGCTGATTCTCGGTACCCCGGGGGTATCGCATCGCATCGACGTAAACCCCGAGCGCCTCGGCGAGGCGGCGTTGCATGTCGCGTGGCGGCAGATCGATGAGGAATATCGCCAACTCGCGGTGTCCTCCTGACCCGATGCGCCTGACCCGATGCCCCGCGACGCCTCGGCTCGGCGGCGCTTCGGCTCGGCAGCGCCCCGGGCGCGCGGCGCCCTTGCATCCCTTCCGAGCCATTATCGGACCCGCACATCGCCGGTGGACGAGTGGCCACGGCTAACCAGCCGCGCACCCCGCCCCGGCAAGCGGGTTGTCGCGCACGGGCGTTGCGGCCCAACCGAGTCTTGGGGTGCGGCCGCGATAGAATCGCTGTCGAACCAGTGGTACGGCGCAGATCGACCTCGTATCATCTGAGTTAGTTGCCTTCGAAAACGGGCATCCGCGTGCTATCGATAGTTACGTGCCAAGCTGTCGGCAAGGAGGGACGAATGCCACTCTCCGATCATGAGCAACGGATGCTCGATCAGATCGAGAGCGCTCTCTACGCCGAGGACCCCAAATTCGCCTCCAGCGTTCGTGGCGGCGGGTTGCGCGCGCCGACCGCGCGGCGTCGCATCCAGGGTGCCGCGCTGTTCGTCGTCGGTCTGGCGATGCTCGTGTCCGGCGTGGCGTTCCACGCCACGTGGGTCGGAACGCTCCCCATTCTCAGCATTTTCGGGTTCATCGTGATGTTCGGCGGTGTGGTGTTCGCCATCACCGGGCCCCGGCTTTCGGGCCGGCCGGACACTTCCGGGCCCGGCGCGGGGTCACCGCGCCAGCGTCGCGCCAAGGGCGGCGGGGGCTCGTTCACCAGCCGCATGGAGGATCGGTTCCGCCGCCGCTTCGAGGAGTAGCGGGACCGTCACCACCCAGTCGTCGCAAGGGGTGTCGTAAGGGGTAGCCCGCGGGCTGCCCCTTACTTTTGCGTTCGCACCCGGTTCGAGGCCCAATCGAGCTCAAATCGAGCCCCACTCAGCCCCACCACCACCCCCCACGTCGCCCCAGGCGCCGTATCGTGCCTTTGAAATGCGGATTTCCGGCACGCTCGGAGAGCGGTGCGGTGGCGTCCCTCCTCAACCGACCCGACCGGTGCGGCGAAAGGCCGGGAAAAGGCCCGAAAATCCTGCCGACTCACCCTGATGATGGGGCAAAGTGGGGGATTGTGGGGTATGGTGACTGCAGTGTTTGGGTGAGCCGGAGCCGCTCCGGACGGGAGGTGAGCTGGTGTTTCTCGGCACCTACACGCCCAGGCTCGACGACAAGGGGCGGCTGACGCTGCCCGCCAAATTCCGCGACGCGCTGGCAGGGGGGTTGATGGTCACCAAGAGCCAAGATCACAGCCTGGCCGTCTACCCGCGGTCGGAATTCGAGCAGCTGGCCCGCCGCGCCAGCAAGACGTCGCGCAGCAATCCCGAAGCGAGGGCGTTCCTGCGCAGTCTCGCCGCCGGCACCGACGAGCAGCATCCCGATGCGCAGGGCCGCATCACGTTGTCGGCCGACCACCGCCGTTACGCCAACCTGTCCAAGGACTGCGTGGTGATCGGCGCGGTCGATTACCTCGAGATCTGGGACGCGCAGGCCTGGCACGACTACCAGCAGACACACGAAGAGAACTTCTCCGCGGCCAGCGATGAAGCACTCGGCGACATCATCTAATGCGTGGCGACCCGCTGCGCCCGGCTCCGCCGCGCTTGCGATCACCACGAGATCTAATGCGTGGCGACCCGCTGCGCCCGGCTCCGCCGCGCTTGCGATCACCACGAGATCTGAGGCGCATGCCCGTGCATCGTGGCCTCTGCCCGAACCGACCCTGGCGTACTTCCCCAACGCCAGGTTCGTGCCTTCGGACAGGGACCTCGGTGCAGGGGCGTCCCGCCCGAACCGGAGAGGCGTTGCGGTGGCTGACGATTCCAGTTCGGGGTCACCGGACTTCGGGCACGTCCCCGTTCTGCTGGACCGCTGCGTCGAGCTACTGACACCCGCGTTGACCCGCCACCACCCTGACGGGTCCGGCGCGGTCCTCGTCGACGCCACCCTCGGCGCGGGTGGGCACGCGGAACGGTTCCTGACCGACCTGCCGGGCCTGCGGCTGATCGGGCTCGACCGCGACCCCATCGCCCTCGACATCGCCCGCGACCGGCTGGCGCGCTTCGCCGACCGGCTCACGCTCGTGCACACCCGCTACGACGGCCTGGCCGGGGCGCTGGAGGAGAGCGGCTATGCCGCAACGGGATCGGTCGACGGCGTGCTGTTCGATCTCGGTGTCTCGTCGATGCAGCTCGACCGCGCCGAGCGCGGCTTCGCCTACGCCCGGGACGCCCCCCTCGACATGCGGATGGACCCGGACTCGCCGCTGACCGCGGCCGACGTCGTCAACACCTACGACGAGGCGGCGCTGGCCGACATCCTGCACCGCTACGGTGAGGAGCGCTTCGCGCGCCGCATCGCCGCGCAGATCGTGCGCCGGCGGGCTCGCGCCCCGTTCACCTCGACCGCGGACCTGGTGGCCCTGCTCTACGAGGCGATCCCGGCGCCGGCCCGTCGCACCGGCGGGCATCCGGCCAAGCGGACGTTCCAGGCGCTGCGCGTGGCGGTCAACGACGAACTGGGCTCGCTGCGCGGCGCCCTGCCGGCCGCGATGGACGCGTTGACCGGTGGCGGGCGCGTCGTGGTGCTGTCGTATCAGTCTTTGGAAGACCGCATCGTCAAGCGCGCGTTCGCCGAGGCCGTCGCCACCCGCACGCCGATCGACCTGCCGGTCGAACTCCCCGGCCACGGGCCGCGATTCCGGTCGTTGACACGCGGCGCCGAACGCGCCGACGACCTTGAGAAGCAACGCAATCCGCGCAGCGCGGCGGTGCGGCTACGGGCCGTGCAACGGCTGGAGGGCGCGGCGCAATCACAGCAAGGGAAGGGCGACGCATGAAGACCAGGCGCGATACGCCGAAACGCCGCGGCGGCAGCGATCGCCGGGGCGGGGCCGCCGGCTCGAGTTCTGCGGCGCGCAAGGGCAGGCGGGCCGCGGCCGAGCCGGTGCGCAGCACCCGGCCCGCAAAGACCGCGGCGCCCACCCGTGAGGGTCGGGCACCGAAGTCGGGGCCGCAGACCAGCCCCATTCCCCGGCCGGTGGACCGGCCGGTCCGGGCCAAGAGCACCAGCCAGGCCAAGGCCCGGGCCAAGGCGCGGAAAGCCAAGGCGCCCAGGGTTATTCGGCCCCGGCTCACCGAGCGGTTGGCGGCCCGGCTGGCCTCGATCGACCTGCGGCCGCGGACGCTGGCGAGCAGGGTTCCGTTTGTCGTGCTGGTCATCGGCGCGCTCGGCCTCGGGCTCGGCCTGACGCTGTGGTTGTCGACTGCCTCGGCCGAGCGGTCGTACCAGTTGAGCCACGCCCGCGAGAAGAACCGCCTGTTGCAGCAGCAAAAAGAGGCCCTGGAGCGCGATGTGCGCGAGGCGGAGTCCGCCCCGGCGCTGGCCGAGGCGGCCCGCAAGCAGGGCATGATCCCGACGCGCGACACCGCCCACCTCATCCAGGACCCCGCCGGTAACTGGGTGGTCGTGGGCACTCCGAAGCCCGCCGACGGCGTTCCGCCGCCGCCGCTGAACACCAAGCTGCCCGACGAGGCGCCCACGCCGCCCAAGCCGGAGGTCTCCCCGGAGGTGCCGGTTCGCGTGGAGCCACCCGCCGGCGGCCCGTCGGCGCCGGCCAGGTCCGGCCCGGAGATGTTGTTGCGCGCCCCCGATGGCGCTTCGACCCTGGGCGGCCAGCACCTGCCCGCCCAGCAGGCGCCGGCTCCCGGCATGCCGCCCGGACCGCTCACCGGGCCGGCGCCGGGGCCGCTTACCGCGCCGCCACCCGGTGCGATGCCGACGCCCGGCCTGCCGGCACCGGGCGCGCCGCTGCCCGCTCAGGTGCCCGCCGAGGTGCCGATCCCATTGGGCGGGATGCCCATCCCGGCTCCCGCCCCGCCGCCGCCGACCCTCCCCGGGCCGGCCCCCGCGCAGGTGCCGGTGCCCGCGCCCCTGCACGCGGAGGTGCCGGTCCCGCTGCAGCTGGGCACCGCACCGGAAGCCCCCCAGGCCGCCGTCCCCGTCCCCGGTGGGGTTCCGGCGCCACCGCCGGCCCCCACGCCGACGCCGGGCGCCGCCCGGTGAGCCGTGGCGAGCGCGGGCGCGCCCGCCGGTCGGCACGACCGTCCCGCGGTCCCGGCAAACCGGACAAAGAGGCCCTGCAGCCCAAGCGAACCCGCAAGGGGGGCAAGGCCGAAAAGGCCCGGGACGTCCGGGAACCCAAGGGATTCCGCAAGGCCAAGCGTGCCGGAAAGTCCGGCCCGGCCCCGCGGCCCGACGCCGTCCCCGCCGGTCATTCGGCACGTGAGCGGCGGACCCGCCAGCTGGTCGAGGTGGGCACCCGAGGCGCGTCGTTCGTCTTCCGGCATCGGGCCGGCAACGTGGCCATCCTGGCGATGACGCTGGTGGCGGCGGCGCAGCTGTTCGTCCTGCAGGTGACCAACGCCCCGGCGCTGCGCGCCCAGGCGGCCGGTCAACTCAAGGTCACCGACGTCGAGAAGGCGGTGCGGGGCAGCATCGTCGACCGCCACAACGACCAGCTCGCGTTCACCATCGAGTCGCGGGCGTTGACCTTCCAGCCGAAGAGGATCCGCAAGCAGCTGGAAGAGGCCAAGAATAAGGACTCCTCGGCCCCGGATCCGCAGCAACGGCTCCGCGATATCGCCAAGGATGTCTCGACCCGCCTGAACAACAAGCCGGACTACCAGACCGTGCTCAAGAAGCTGCAAAGCGACGAGACGTTCGTCTACCTGGCCCGCGCCGTCGACCCCGCCGTCGCCAGCGCGATCTCGGACAACTTTCCCGAGGTGGGCTCCGAACGGCAGGACCTGCGGCAGTATCCGGGCGGGTCGCTGGCGGCCAACGTCGTCGGCGGCATCGACTGGGACGGCCATGGCCTGTTGGGCCTGGAGGACTCCCTGGACGCGGTGCTCTCGGGGACGGACGGGTCGGTCACCTACGACCGCGGCTCCGACGGCGTCGTCATCCCCGGCAGCTACCGCAACCGGCACCGGGCGCTCAACGGTTCGACCGTGCAGCTGACCCTGGATGACGACATCCAGTTCTACGTGCAGCAGCAGGTGCAGCAGGCCAAGAACCTGTCCGGGGCGCGCAACGTCTCGGCCGTCGTCCTGGACGCCAAGACCGGCGAGGTGCTGGCCATGGCCAACGACAACACCTTCGACCCCTCGCAGGACATCGGGCGGCAGGGCGACAAACAGCTGGGCAACCCCGCGGTGTCCTCGCCGTTCGAGCCGGGCTCGGTGAACAAGGTGATCACCGCGTCGTCGGTCATCGAGTACGGGCTGTCCAACCCCGACGAGGTGTTGCAGGTCCCCGGCTCGATCAACATGGGCGGGGTGAACGTGCACGACGCCTGGGCGCACGGCGTGATGCCCTACACCACCACCGGCGTGTTCGGGAAGTCCTCCAACGTCGGCACGCTGATGCTGGCCCAGCGCGTCGGCCCGGACCGCTTCTACGACATGGTCGAAAGGTTCGGGCTGGGGCAGCGCACCAACGTCGGGCTGCCCGGTGAGAGCGCCGGGCTGGTGCCTCCGATCGACCAATGGTCGGGCAGCACCTTCTCGAACCTGCCCATCGGCCAAGGCCTTTCGATGACGCTGCTGCAGATGACCGGCATGTACCAGACCATCGCCAACGACGGGGTGCGGATGCCGCCGCGCATCATCAAGGCCACCATCGCTCCCGATGGCACCCGCACCGAGGAGCCGCGGCCCGAGGGTGTGCGGGTGGTGTCGGCGCAGACGGCGCAGACGGTGCGCAACATGCTGCGCGCCGTCGTCCAGCGCGACCCCATGGGCTACCAGCAGGGCACCGGCTCCGCGGCCGCGGTGCCCGGCTACCAGATGGCCGGCAAGACCGGCACCGCGCAACAGATCAACCCGGGTTGCGGCTGCTACTTCGACGACGTCTACTGGATCACCTTCGCCGGGATGGCCACCGTCGACAATCCGCGCTATGTCGTGGGCATCATGATGGACAACCCGAACCGCAACGCCGACGGCTCGCCGGGCCACTCGGCGGCCCCGCTGTTCCACAACATCGCGGGCTGGCTGATGCAGCGCGAGAACGTCCCGCTGTCACCCGATCCCGGGCCGCCGCTGATCCTGCAGGCCACCTAGGTCGGGCTCGGGCTTCCCGGGGCCCGCGTCACGACTGCACACGCAACCGCGACTGCAAGAATTCCTCCAATTGGCTCCACTGCGACGAGGCGTCCTGAGGGGACTGACTCGGGTTTACGACGTAGTTGCGCGCCAGCACAGACTTCACCAGTTCGCCGAGCGGTTGGCCGCCTTCCAGGCAGTCCTCGACTATGGTATCCATCACGTATGTGCCGACGTCGCTGAGCAATTCGATGGCAAGCTCCAGCTTCAGGCGGTCCACCCGGCGGGGGCCGGCAGCGATGTCTCGGGCCAAGCCCTTGAGCACGTAGAAATTCTCGTCGGTGACTTCGTCCAGAGGCAGCGAGCCATCGTTCGCCGCGATCGTCACATCGCTGTACGTGCACAACGTGGACATGTCGTTGGCTGCGTTGCCGGCCAGATAACGGCGCAGCGCGTCCCCTGAACGAAAAACGTTGATCATCCCGTCGTTCCCGAGAAATATCGGCTCGCCGTCGAGATAGCACCGCAGCGTCAAAAACTCGTCTGTAGACGTGATGATCCTGATGGGATCGATTCCGACATCTAGCCAAAAGTCGCCGCCGACGGGCGGCGTACTTGCAGTTCCAGTTTGGTGTGGTGGCGCCGAGGGGCGCACCGGGGGCACCGAATGTACGCGTTGTCTGCAACGTGGCGTCGGTATCGGAGGTGGAGCCGGCTCGGGACCGCCCGGCGCCACGGTCACCTTCGCATGTCGGGCCAGTTCGACCGCATTTCCCAGAACGTAGCTCCAGGCTTCGGGCAGTGGGCGCCGTTGTGGCTGGTTGTTCAGCGTGTCAGTGATAACTTGGCGCAGCAGGGGCGGCGTTGTCGCGGGAAGGTGCTGCGGATCGGTGGTGGACTGGTCACCGGCCAGCAGTCGCACGGCCAGCAGGCCCAGCTTGTAGGTGTCGGTGTAGATGGTGGCCAGTTCCTCACCCGAGGGTGCGTTCCACCCGGGAGTCTCCACCTGCGGCAGAGCCGACACGGTGTTGATGCGCATCGCGTCGCAATCGATGAAGTAGACGCCTTCGTGCGGCGCCAGACAGAACAGCAGGTTCTTCGGGGAGATATCGCCCACGCAGACGCCATGCCTGTGCAGGAACGTCAGAGCGGAGGCGACTTCGCGCAGCAACACATAGCGTCGCGTGTCATCGATATCGATGCCGCGGGCTTGCAGCACGGCGGGGTGGTTGAGCAGGTGTTGGAATTCGGCGGTGGTGTTTGTGGTGCCTTTGACGGTGGTCAGAGGGATGTAAAATCTGTCGGGGATGGCCGGCATGACGAATCCTTTTGGCGCGGTGCCGTCTTCGACGACCGCGCATGGCCAGGCGGCTATCGAGATCAGTGTCTCGGCCTCGGCGTAGGGCAGCGATCGTTCGACCAAGGCGGGCATCGCGGCCAAGGCTGTGAAATCAATGCCGTTGCGCGCCTTTGCCTTGTACTCCTTGTAGACCATCGAGCTCGCGAACTTGGTCTTGACGTTGGGCGCGCGATACACCACCCCTTGACCGCCCTGGCCGATTTTGGCCAGCACGCCCAGCTTGTCGTGGGGGATCACCTGCCGCGGCGCGGCCACAGCCGGCGCCGAGCCCTCGGCCGGGTGCACCGCTCCGCCGTGCGCATCCGGCGGGGGACGGAACGGATGATCGTCAGTCCGATGGGAACTACCGGCGATGCGATCAGCTCCGGAGGACTCTCCGCCGTCGGTCGCATCGCTTTGATCCTGGGCCTCGCCTTGCTGCTGCAGCGGCTCGTCGCCGGGGAGACGGAGCCGAGCCCCCGAATCTGATTGTGGCGGTGGCGCGATCGTAGATGTTTTTGCTCTGCGGTGCTCGGTCCACGCTTCGCCATTCCAGAATCGCTCGTGGTCGCCGCCGTCCGGATCGAAGTACCAGCCGGGTTCTGGTCGTGCAGGAGCCATGTTCCTCCCATGCGCTGAAGGTTGAGCTAACCGTATCGACGCAGCGCAGATGCGTCCGCGAAATCGTCCAACGCGAGGATGCGATAACCGCCGGCAGTGGATGGGACCGGCACCCCTTGGCGCGGCGAACCACGATGCCGCCCGCCTCGAGCGTCCGGGTGTCATGGTCGCCCGCGAGCGGTCGCAGGGCGAGCAGGCCGAGTTTGTAGGTATCGGAGTAGATGCGCGTGGCGTCGCAGTCGAGGAAGTAGACCTCGGGGTGCGGGGTGATGGAGAATAGCAGGTTTTCGGTGAGATGTCCCCGATGCAGACGCCGTGCTGGTGTAAAAACCCTAGCGCGGAGGCGGTTTCGCGCAGCAGCCCATAGCGTTGGGCGTCATCGAGCTCGATGCCGCGCGCCGCCAGCACGGACGGGTGGTTGAGCAGGCGTTGGAATTCGGCGGGGTGGTCGAGACGTCTCTGACGGTGGTCAGGGGGATGAAGAAGGACTCGGGGATGGCGGCCATGACGAATCCCGTTGGTATGCTGTCGTTTACGACGAGCGCACGGCCGGCGTCGGATCACTTGCGCTGTCATCGCAAACCATTTCCACAGGAACGCCAATCGGGTCAGCGGCGCACATCCTCGGCCCCACGCAACGGCGGTTTCCCGTTCGGTTCACAAAAGAACGCGCCTGATAACCGAAGTCGATCACATCACCCTGCCGGCATCTTCAGAATCCGATGGTTGCCCCAGTCTGCGACATAGAGGTTGCCGGCGGCATCCACCGCCACACTGGTGGGCTCATTGATGCTGTTTTCGAAACCGACGCGCCGGCTGTAGGGCACCACTGTCGAAGTGGCCGCACCCGCCGCCAGTTTCACCACGCGGTTGTTGCCGAAGTCGGCGACGTATACGTCGCCCGCGGCATTCACCGCCACGCCCTCGGGGTAGCTGAGGCCGTCGAACGGGAGCACCGTCGGAGCGCTCGACCCGGCTGCCAGCTCGACCACCCGGTTGTTGGAGTAATCACTGACGTAGAGGTTGCCGGCCGCGTCCACCGCAACGCCCCAGGGTGTGTCGAGGCCGGCGAACGGTAAGACCGTTTGAGTTCCCGACCCTGCCGCCAGCTTTACCACGTCATTTTGGCGCGTGACGTACACGTTGCCGGCACTGTCTACCGCGATGCCTTTGCGGCCGACTCCGGGGCACGCCAGGCTGACGGGGGCCCGCGCGTCCGGCGCCAGCCTCAGCACTTGGTTATCGGCGGCGGTGACGTAGACGGCGTCGGCGCTATCCACCGCCATACCTTCGGAAAACTGCAGACCGGTGAAGGGCAGCACGGTCGGGGCGCTCGAACCGGGCGCCAGTTTCAGTACGCGACCTTCCCCAGCGGGGCGGCCGTCGACGACATAGACGTTGCCGGCCGAGTCCAGCGCCACGCTCTGCGGCTCGCTGAGGCCGGTGAACGGCAGCACGGTGTGTCGCGGTTCGTTGGGCCACAGCACGTAGCCGGTGATGCCTGCGGCGACGGCCACTACCAGAACGATCGCAGCAATCAGGGGCCACTTCCGCCGCGAGTGCGGGCGACGCGCAGCCGGCGGTAGCGGCTCATCGACATGAGCGGGCGTCGACGCGCCGGGACCGCCAGTTTCGAATGCGCGGTCGCCGACGGCGCGTGCACGAAAGAATTCTCTACTCGATCGCGTCACCAGAAGTAGTGGAATGGCGAGCGCTGCCAACAAGGCGAGGCCGGGTGGTGGCAAACCGAGGAGGGAAGCCGCAGCGAATGCCAGCGGCGAAGCGACGAATAGCACCGCCCTGGTAGTGCCCCTCAGCGCCGCGATTGCACCCCAGATGAGCAGCAAGACGCTTGCGACAGCGGCCAGTAAACCAAACAGAAACAGAAGATGAGAGATAACCCCGTACACCGGAAAGACAACGGCATCTGCGAAGGCGATGACCGCCGCGGCTGTCACGGTCCAGGGGCGGGCGGCGGCAGCGCCGAGCGCACTTACCGCGGTGGCCTCGGGGATGGTCGGCGCCTCTCGCAGAGGTGTGGACGGCCTGGAGTGGACAACGGGCACGGGCGGTGTCTCGGGTCCTGGTCTGACCGCGGTTGCCGCTGCGGCCTTCTGCCGGTGTTGGGCTTCTTCAATGGCGTGGCCGAGGACGTAGGTCCAGGCTTCGGGCAGTGGGCGTTGTTGGCGTGGGTTGGTGAGTGTCTCGGTGATGATCTGGCGCAACAGGTTTGGTGTGGTCGTCGGTAGATGGTCGGGGTTTTTGGTGTCGTGGTCGCCGGCAAGTAGTCGCAGTGCGAGCAGGCCGAGTTTGTAGGTGTCGGAGTAGATGGTGGCCAGTTCTTCGCCGCCGGGTATTTCCCATCCCGGCGTTTCGACTTGAGGCAAGGTCGAGGTGCCGTTGATGCGCGTGGCGTCGCAGTCGATGAAGTAGACCGCGGGGTGCGGGGTGAGGGAGAACAGCAGGTTTTTCGGTGAGATGTCGCCGACGCAGACGCCGTGCTGGTGCAAGAACCCTAGCGCGGAGGCGGTTTCGCGCAGCAGCGCATAGCGTTGGGCGTCATCGAGGTCGATGCCGCGCGCCGCCAGGACGGACGGGTGGTTGAGCAGGTGTTGGAATTCGGCGGTGGTGGTGGAGACGCCTTTGACGGTGGTCAGGGGGATGAAGAAGGACTCGGGGATGGCGGGCATGACGAATCCCGTTGGTGTGCCGTTATCTTCGACGAGGGCGCATGGCCAGGCGGCCATGGAGACCAGTCGTTCGGCCTGGGCGTAGGACAGCGAGTCCTCCACCAGGGCGGGCATGGCGGCCAGGGCGGTGAAGTCGATGCTGGTCCTGGTCTGGGGCTTGTATTCCTTGTAGACCATCGAGGTGGCGAACTTGGTTTTGACGTTGGGTGCGGCATAGACCACGCCCTGGCCGCCCTGCCCGATCTTGGAAAGCTCGCCCAGTCGGTCGCGCGGAATCACTTGTCCGGTCATCGCCAAACCTCCACGTCAAACGCGGTCGTTGCGGTCGGTCACACGAGTTCACACAAATGTGCCGCCGACATCTAAGGGATTCTCGCTGGATTCGCCCGGGAGTTGCAACGGCCGGCAATATTCACCAGACCCATTCGCGCCGATATTTTCATCAGCCCTTTTTCCTCGCCAGGGCATCCTGGCAACCCTGAATCCACTCCTGCTGGTTGAGGCCCTGGGCTTGATTCGTCGCCCAGGACCCGCAGATGGTGGCGGCGCCCATCATGCCGGCTTGGGCCTGCACCAAGTCGTTGCCGTCGGCGAACTGGAAGCCCTTGTGGTAGGAGTCGCTGTGGCCCGCCGAGCCGCACGCGGTGAGGACGGCGGCGGTCAGCAGGCCGGCTGCGGTCAGAACGATCTTCATCGGTTCACACCTTTCCTCGGGTAGGGACCGTTTGTCGGTGCCGACTGCTGGGTGATCGCTACTGTCGGGTCCCACGGCCGTGACAACGCTGACGCGCACGCCTTGGAAAATCCTTGCGCTTGACCCGGGATTGGGGCCGGCCCCCTCAGGCGCGGGAGTCCCTCGGCGACGGTGTGTCTAGGTAGGGTGTCATGGCTGGTCATAGCGACCGGACGGCGCCGAAGGGAGGTGGGAAACGTGTCGGTGCCCCTCGGACCCGGCGCCCGCCCCAGCCTCGACGCCGGTGTGCCGCTGTCCGCGCTGGCCGCGCAGGCCGCCGCGGTGCTGGCCGACAGCCCCGGTGGCCGCCCCACCGCCCCCGATTTGCCGGTCACCGGTGTGACGCTGCGCGCCCAGGACGTGCGGCCCGGTGACCTGTTCGCCGCCCTGTCCGGCTCTGCCACGCACGGCGCCCGCTACGCCCGCGAGGCGATAGAGCGCGGCGCCGTCGCGGTGCTCACCGATGCCGCCGGCGTCGCCGAGCTGGCCCGGTCAGTTGGTTCGGTCTCGGGCTCCGGCGCCGCGCCGGTGCCGATCCTGGTGCACCCCGCGCCGCGCAGCGTGCTCGGCGGCCTGGCCGCGGCGGTGTACGGGCACCCCTCCGAGCGCTTGACCGTGGTCGGGGTCACCGGCACCTCGGGCAAGACCACCACGACCTACCTGGTCGAGTCGGGCCTGCGTGCCGCCGGGCGGGTCGCCGGCCTGGTCGGCACCGTCGGCGTCCGCGTCGACGGCACCGACATTCCCAGCGCGTTGACCACCCCGGAGGCGCCCGACCTGCAGGCGATGCTCGCCGCGATGGCCGAGCGCGGCGTGGACACCGTGGTCATGGAGGTGTCCAGCCACGCGCTCACGCTGGGCCGGGTGGACGGCACCGTGTTCGCGGTGGGTGCGTTCACCAATTTGTCGCGCGACCACCTCGACTTCCACCCCACCATGGCCGACTACTTCGACGCCAAGGCGCTGCTGTTCGATCCCGAGTCACCGCTGCGCGCGCGCCGCGTCGTGGTGTGCGTCGACGACGAGGCCGGGCGTGCGATGGCCGAGCGGGCCGGCGACGCGGTCACCGTCTCCGCCACCGACCAGCCCGCCGACTGGCGGGCCGTGGAGGTGGAGCCGATGGGCGCCGGGGGACAGCAGTTCGCCGCCGTCGACCCCGCCGGCGTGCACCACAAGGTCGGCATCCGGCTGCCGGGGGATTACAACGTCGCCAATTGCCTTGTCGCACTGGCGATCCTGGATATGATCGGGGTGTCCCCGGAGCAGGCGGCGCCCGGCCTGCTGACGGCCCGGGTGCCCGGGCGGCTGGAACAGATCGACCGCGGCCAGGACTTTCTGGCGCTGGTCGACTACGCCCACAAGCCCGGCGCGTTGCGGGCGGTGTTGACCGCGCTGCGGCGGCCCGACGGCCGGCTGGCGGTGGTGTTCGGCGCCGGCGGCGAGCGCGACCCGGGCAAGCGCGCACCGATGGGCGAGATCGCCGCCGAGTTGGCCGATTTCGTCGTCGTCACCGACGACAACCCGCGCGGCGAGGACCCCGCGGCGATCCGCCGCGAGGTCCTGGCGGGCGCGGCGGGCGCCGGCGCCGGCGGCGCCGAGGTCGTCGAGGTCGCCGACCGGCGCGCGGCGATCGATCGCGCCGTCGCCTGGGCGCGCGCCGGCGACGTCGTGCTGATCGCCGGCAAGGGCCACGAGACCGGGCAGCGCAGCCGCGGGCAGACCCGCCCGTTCGATGACCGCACCGAATTGGCCGCCGCGCTGCAGGCATTGCAGGCGCGACCATGATCGAGCTGACCCTCGCCCGGATCGCCGAGCTCGTCGGCGGCACGCTGGCCGACATCTCGCCGCGGGACGCCGCGGACGTGCGCGTCACCGGCACCGTCGAATTCGACTCCCGCAAGGTCGGCCCCGGCGGGCTGTTCCTGGCGCTGCCCGGGGCCCGCTCCGACGGGCACGACCACGCCGGCGCGGCGGTGGCCGCGGGGGCGGCCGCGGTGCTGGCGGCCCGGCCGGTCGGGGTGCCCGCGATCGTGGTCGATCCCCGGGCCCCCACGGCCGGCGGCGCGCTGGCCGGGGTGCTCGAGCACGACACCGACGGGTCGGGCGCGGCGGTGCTGGCCGCGCTGGCCAGGCTGGCGACGGCGGTGGCCGCCGAACTGGTGGCCGGCGGGCTGACGATCGTGGGGATCACCGGCTCGTCGGGCAAGACCTCGACCAAGGACCTGGTGGCCGCCGTGCTGGCACCGCTGGGCGAGGTGGTGGCCCCGCCCGGGTCGTTCAACAACGAACTGGGCCACCCCTGGACCGTGCTGCGCGCGACGCGCGACACCGACTTCCTGGTGCTCGAGATGTCGGCACGCCACCCCGGCAACATCGCCGCGCTGGCCGAGATCGCCCCGCCGGCGATCGGAGTGGTCCTCAACGTCGGCACCGCGCACCTGGGCGAGTTCGGCTCTCGCGAGGCCATCGCCCGAACCAAAGCCGAACTGCCGCAATCGGTTCCATCATCCGGGGTGGTCGTCCTCAACGCCGACGACCCGGTGGTGGCCGCGATGGCCGACACGACCGCCGCCCGGGTGGTCCGGGTGAGTCGCGCGGGGCCGCGCGCCGAGGGGTCGGGCGACGTGTGGGCCGACGACGTGTCGCTGGACGAGCTGGCCCGGCCGCGCTTCACCCTGCACGCCGGCGGCGCCCGAGCCGGCGTCCGGCTCGGCGTCTACGGCGACCACCAGGTCACCAACGCGCTCTGCGCGGCCGCGGTCGCGCTCGAATGCGGCGCCACCGTCGAGCAGGTGGCCGGGGCGCTCGCGCACGCCGGCCCGGTGTCGCGGCACCGCATGCAGGTGACCAACCGCTCCGACGGCGTCACCGTCATCGACGACGCCTACAACGCCAACCCCGACTCGATGCGGGCCGGACTGCAGGCGCTGGCCTGGATCGCCCACGGTGGTGGGGCGGGAGCCGGCGAAAAGCGCAGGAGTTGGGCGGTGCTGGGCGAGATGGCCGAACTCGGCGACGACGCGACAACCGAGCACGATCGCATCGGCAGGCTGGCCGTGCGCTTAGATGTGTCTCGACTCGTCGTCGTGGGAAATGGGAGGTCGATGAGCGCCATGCACCACGGAGCGGTCCTGGAAGGGGGATGGGGCTCGTGGGGCTCCGGGGCCGATAGAGGAGCGGTGCGGGTGGCCGACAGCGATGCCGCCCTGGCCCTGTTGCGCGCCGAGCTGCAACCGGGCGACGTCGTCCTGATCAAGGCCTCCAACGCGGCGGGGCTCGGCGCGTTGGCCGACGCCCTGGCCTCAGACGGCGACCCTGTGGGCGAGGCGCTCCCGTGAGGCAGATCCTCATCGCCGTCGCGATCGCGCTGACCGTGTCGATCCTGTTGACCCCGGCGCTGATCCGGCTGTTCACCAAGCAGGGTTTCGGCCACCAGGCGCGCGAGGACGGCCCGCCCAGCCACCACACCAAGAGCGGCACGCCGTCGATGGGCGGGGTGGCGATCGTCGCCGGCATCTGGGCGGGCTACCTGGGCACGCACATCGCCGGCCTGGCCTTCGACGGGGAAGGGGTGTCCGCGTCGGGCCTGCTGGTGCTCGGCCTGGCCACGGCGCTGGGCGGCGTCGGGTTCGTCGACGACCTGATCAAGATCCGCCGCTCGCGCAACCTCGGGTTGAACAAGACGGCCAAGACGGTCGGGCAGATCACGGCCGCGGTGCTGTTCGGTGTGCTGGTGCTGCAGTTCCACAACGCCGCCGGCCTCACCCCGGCCAGCCCCAACCTGTCCTACGTGCGCGAGATCGCCACCGTCACGCTGGCCCCCTTGCTGTTCGTGCTGTTCTGCGTGGTGATCGTCAGCGCCTGGTCCAACGCCGTCAATTTCACCGACGGCCTGGACGGGCTGGCGGCCGGGAGCATGGCGATGGTCACCGCCGCCTACGTGCTGATCACCTTCTGGCAGTACCGCAACGCGTGCGCCACCGCGCCGGGCCTGGCCTGCTACAACGTGCGCGATCCGCTGGATCTGGCGCTCATCGCCGCCGCGACCGCCGGCGCCTGCATCGGTTTCCTGTGGTGGAACGCCGCGCCCGCCAAGATCTTCATGGGCGACACCGGGTCCCTGGCGCTGGGCGGCATCATCGCGGGGTTGTCGGTCACCAGCCGCACCGAGATCCTCGCGGTGGTGCTGGGTGCGCTGTTCGTCGCCGAGGTCAGCTCCGTCGTGCTGCAGATCCTGGCCTTCCGCACCACCGGTCGGCGGGTGTTCCGGATGGCGCCGTTCCACCACCACTTCGAATTGGCCGGCTGGGCCGAGACCACGGTGATCATCCGCTTCTGGCTGCTCACCGCGATCAGCTGCGGTCTGGGCGTGGCCCTGTTCTACGGTGAGTGGCTGGCCACGATCGGTGCCTGATGAGCGGCTTCAACAGGTGACCGATCCCCTGGTGCCGGGCGCGCCCGTGCTGGTGGCCGGCGGCGGGGTCACCGGCAGGGCCGTCCTGGCGGCGTTGGCCCGGCTCGGCGCGGCCGTCACCCTGTGCGACGACGAGCCGGCCACGCTGCGCGGGTACGCCGAGCGGGGCGTGGCGACGGTGACCACGGCGGCGGCCGCGCAGCGCATCTCCGACTTCGCGCTGGTGGTGGTCAGCCCCGGCTTCGCCCCGGGCACGCCGGTGCCGGCCGCCGCGGCGGCGGCGGGCGTGCCGATCTGGGGTGACGTCGAGCTGGCCTGGCGCCTCGACGCCGCGGGCCACTACGGTCCGCCGCGCCGCTGGCTGGTGGTGACCGGCACCAACGGCAAGACGACGACGACGTCGATGCTGCACGCCATGCTCACCGCCGGGGGCCGCCGCGCGGTGTTGTGCGGCAACATCGGCAGCCCGGTGCTCGACGTGCTGGAGGAGCCCGCCGACCTGCTGGCCGTCGAGCTGTCCAGTTTCCAGCTGCACTGGGCGCCCTCGGTGCGCCCCGAGGCCGGCGTGGTGCTCAACATCGCCGAGGACCACCTCGACTGGCATGCCTCGATGGCCGAATACGCCGCCGCCAAGGCCCGGGCGCTGGACGGCCGCGTCGCGGTGGTCGGGCTGGACGACGCCCGGGCCGCCGCGCTGCTGGACACCGCGGCGGCCCCGGTGCGGGTCGGCTTCCGGCTGGGCCTGCCGGCCGCGGGCGAGCTCGGCGTGCGCGACGGCCAACTCGTCGATCGCGCCTTCGCCGACGACCTGGCGCTGTTGCCGGCCGGGTCGATCCCGGTGCCGGGCCCCGTCGGGGTGCTCGACGCCCTGGCCGCCGCGGCGCTGGCCCGCTCCGTCGGGGTGCCGCCAGAAGCAATCGGGGCGGCCATCTCCTCCTTCCGGCTGGGCCGGCACCGGGCCGAGGTCATCGCCGTTGCCGACGGCATCACCTACGTCGACGACTCCAAGGCCACCAACCCGCACGCCGCCGAGGCGTCCGTGCTGGCCTACCCGCGGGTGGTCTGGGTGGCCGGTGGCCTGCTCAAGGGCGCCTCCGTCGACGCCGAGGTCGCCAGGATCGCGTCCCGGCTGGTCGGGGCGGTGCTCATCGGCCGGGATCGGCGGATGGTTGCAGACGCGTTATCGCGACACGCGCCGGATGTCCCCGTCGTCGAGGTTGGGACAGGCGAGGATACTGATATGGATGCGACTGCTGTGACTTCTGGGGCGCGTGTGACGGAAGTTAATTCCCCGGGAGGGGATCTCGGTGTTCGCGTCATGACGGAGGCGGTGGCCGCGGCGCGCTCGTTGGCCAAGCCGGGGGACACGGTGCTGCTGGCGCCGGCGGGCGCATCGTTTGACCAGTTCAGTGGGTACGCCGATCGGGGCGACCGCTTCGCGGCCGCCGTGCGCGCGGCCATCCGGTAGGCGGGTGTGGGCAACGCGCTGACCCGGCTGCTGGGCCGGGGCAAGGGAAGCGAAGAGGCCGCCGCCGGCGATCCGGGCGAGTCGTCCGATCCGGACGCCGCCGCGAAAGGCGCCGACGCGAAAGGCTCCGACGCGAAAGGCCGGGCCGTGGCCGAGAAGTTCGGGCTGCGCAACCGGTTCGGCGCCTGGCTGGGCCGGCCGATGACCTCGTTTCACCTGATCATCGCCGTGACCTGCCTGCTGACCACGCTCGGCCTGATCATGGTGCTGTCGGCCTCGGGCGTGCGGTCCTACGACGCCGACGGATCGGCGTGGGTGATCTTCGGCAAGCAGGTGCTGTGGACGCTCATCGGGCTGTTCGGCGCCTACGTGGCGATGCGGATGTCGGTGCGGTTCATCCGCCGCGTCGCGTTCACCGGTTACGTGATCACGGTGATCCTGCTGGTGCTGGTGCTGGTGCCGGGCATCGGCAACCTGGCCAACGGCTCGCGCAAGTGGTTCGTGGTCGGCGGCCTGTCGATGCAGCCCTCCGAGTTGGCGAAGATCGCGCTCGCCATCTGGGGCGCGCACCTGCTGGCGGCCCGGCGGCTGGAGCGAGCCTCGCTGCGGGAATTGCTGATTCCGCTGGTGCCGGCCGCGGTCATCGCGCTGGCGTTGATCGTGGCCCAGCCCGACCTCGGGCAGACGGTGTCGCTGGGCATCATCCTGCTGGCGCTGCTGTGGTACGGCGGGCTGCCGCTGCGCGTCTTCGCCACCTCGCTGCTGGCGGTGTTCGCCGCGGGCGCGGTCCTGGCGATGTCCGCCGGATACCGCTCCGAGCGGGTGCGGTCCTGGATCAACCCCGAAAACGACCCGCAGGACACCGGGTATCAGGCGCGGCAGGCAAAGTTCGCGCTCGCCCACGGCGGCGTCTTCGGTGACGGGCTGGGCCAGGGCGTCGCGAAGTGGAACTACCTGCCCAACGCGCACAACGACTTCATCTTCGCGATCATCGGCGAGGAACTGGGCTTCGTCGGCGCGTTCGGGCTGCTGGTGCTGTTCGGGCTGTTCGCCTACACCGGGATGCGGATCGCGCGCCGGTCGGCCGATCCGTTCCTGCGGCTGCTGACCGCCACCACCACCATGTGGGTGCTGGGCCAGGCGTTCATCAACATCGGCTATGTGATCGGCATCCTGCCGGTCACCGGCATTCAGCTGCCGCTCATCTCCGCGGGCGGGACATCCACGGCCGCAACGCTGTTCATGATCGGAATCATGGCCAGCGCGGCACGCCACGAACCCGAGGCGGTGGCCGCGCTGCGGGCCGGGCGCGACGACAAGGTCAACCGGTTCCTGCGGCTGCCGCTGCCGCAGCCCTACGTGCCGAGCCGCATCGAGGCGTTCCGCGATCGCAGGGGCGCCTCCGCGCAGCCGGCCGCGGGGCGCGCATCGCGCAAGTCGGGCGCGGCACCCGCGCGCAAGGCGTCACGCAACCCCGACACGCCGCTGCGGCCCCCGGCCGCCGCCCGTCCGGCCGGCGGCCGGGCTGCGGGTGGCGCCCGCGCGCGGGGGAGGCATCATGGATCAGGCCAGCGCTATGCCAGTCAGGGTGCCGGCCAGCGCCAGCCACGGCGCCCTCGCGCATTGGAAGGTCAGCGTTACGGGTGAACGACAGCGTCAAAAGGCCGACCGGCGGGCTGGGGGCGAGTCCCCCGCCCGCCGGTGCCGCATCGTCGGTTGATTCGGCATCGTCGGTTGAGTCACCGCTGTCGGTCGTGCTCGCCGGCGGCGGCACCGCCGGGCATGTCGAGCCGGCGATGGCGGTCGCCGACGCCCTGGCCGCGCTGGACCCGAACGTCCGGATCACCGCGCTGGGCACCTGGCGCGGCCTCGAGACCCGGCTGGTGCCCGAGCGCGGCTACCACCTCGAGCTGATCACGCCGGTCCCGCTGCCGCGCAAGCCCAGCGGTGACCTGGCCCGGCTCCCACCGCGTGTCTGGCGCGCGGTGCGGGAGACCCGCGCGGTGCTCGACGGCGTCGACGCCGACGTCGTGATCGGTTTCGGCGGGTACGTCGCACTGCCCGCCTACCTCGCCGCGCGGCGGGTTCCCATACTCCGGCATTCGAGGCGCCGCATCCCGGTGGTGATCCACGAAGCCAACGCCCGGGCCGGGCTCGCGAATCGGGTCGGCGCCCGTAGCGCGGACCGGGTGCTCTCGGCGGTGCCCGACTGCGGGCTTCCCCGCGCCGAGGTGGTGGGCGTGCCGGTGCGGGCGGCCATCACCGCGCTGGACCGCGCGGCCCTGCGGGCGCAGGCGCGGGCGCACTTCGGCTTTCCCGACGACGCACGCGTGCTGCTGGTGTTCGGCGGTTCGCAGGGAGCGGTCTCCCTCAACCGGGCCGTGTCCGGGGCCGCCGGCGCCCTGGCCGCCGCGGGTGTGGCCGTTTTGCACGCGCACGGCCCCAAGAACACCCTCGAGCTGCGCGAACCCCGACCGGGCGAGCCGCCCTACGTGGCGGTGCCCTATCTCGACCGCATGGACCTGGCCTATGCCGCCGCCGACCTCGTCATCTGCCGCTCCGGCGCGATGACGGTGGCCGAAGTGTCCGCGGTCGGCCTGCCGGCCATCTACGTGCCGCTGCCGATCGGCAACGGCGAACAGCGTCTCAACGCGCTGCCGGTGGTCGACGCCGGTGGCGGCATGGTGGTGTCCGACGCCGCGTTGACCCCGGAGCTGGTGGCCGAGCGCGTGGCCGGGCTGCTCACCGACCCGCCGCGGCTGGCGGCGATGACGGCCGCCGCGGCGCGGGTCGGGCATCCCGACGCGGCCCGCCGGGTGGCCGAGGCGGCGCTGGACATCGCGCGCCGGGGCCGGCGGAGGCGCCACCAGGGGGTCGCATCCGGCCGGGCGGCCGGGGGAACGCCGTGAACGCCGCGCGGCTGCCACCCGAGCTGCAGCGGGTACACATGGTGGGCATCGGGGGAGCGGGAATGTCGGGCATCGCCCGAATCCTGCTGGACCGGGGCGCCCTGGTGTCGGGGTCCGACGCCAAGGAGTCGCGCGGTGTGCACGCGCTGCGGGCCCGGGGCGCGCTGATCCGCATCGGGCACGACGCGTCGTCGCTGGACCTGCTGCCGGGCGGCGCCACGGCCGTCGTCACCACCTACGCCGCCATCCCCAAGACCAACCCGGAGCTCGTCGAGGCCCGCCGCCGCGGCGTCCCGGTGCTGCTGCGACCGGCCGTGCTGGCCAGGCTGATGGACGGGCGCACCACGCTGATGGTCACCGGCACGCACGGCAAGACGACCACGACGTCGATGCTGATCGTGGCGCTGCAGCACTGCGGGCGCGACCCCTCCTTCGCGGTGGGCGGGGAACTCGGCGAGGCCGGCACCAACGCCCACCACGGCAGCGGCGACTGCTTCGTCGCCGAGGCCGACGAGAGCGACGGCTCGCTGCTGGAGTACAGGCCCGACGTCGCGGTGGTCACCAACATCGAGACCGATCACCTGGACTTCTACGGCAGCGAAGACGCCTACGTGGGGGTGTTCGACGCCTTCGTCGAGCGGCTGGCGCCGGGGGGAGCGCTGGTGGTGTGCACCGACGACCCCGGCGCTGCAGCCCTGGCCGAGCGCAGTGCCGCGCTGGGCGTCCGGGT
Source organism: uncultured Actinomycetota bacterium (assembly GCA_963711445.1). Lineage (GTDB taxonomy): Bacteria > Actinomycetota > Actinomycetes > Mycobacteriales > Mycobacteriaceae > Mycobacterium. The sequence goes on along the minus strand of CAVQEF010000004.1, from coordinate 271,364 downwards.
GCTGCGCTACGGCTCGGCCTCCGCGGCGCCCGGCGACGTGCTTGCCGGCGCCCTGTTGGACTGGGAGCAGCAGGGCACCGAGGCGGTCGCCCACATCCGGCTGGCCCTGGAATCAGGCCCAGAGCCGCACCCGCGCGTGATGCGGCTGTCGGTCGCCGGCCGGCACATGGCGCTCAACGCGCTGGGCGCGCTGCTGGCGGCGACCCAGATCGGCGCCCCCGTCGACGACGTGCTCGACGGGCTCGCCGGCTTCGAGGGGGTCCGCCGCCGATTCGAGCTGGTCGGGTCCTCGGCCACCGGTCAGGCCCCGAAGTCGCCGGTGCGCGTGTTCGACGACTACGCCCACCACCCGACGGAGATCAGTGCCACGCTCGCGGCGGTGCGCACGCTGCTCGACCAGAGCGGAGACGGCCGCTGCATCGTGGTGTTTCAGCCCCACTTATATTCGCGGACAAAGGCTTTCGCCGCCGAGTTTGGCCGCGCCCTGAGCGCCGCCGACGAGGTGTTCGTCCTCGACGTCTACGGCGCGCGCGAACAACCGATCGCCGGTGTCAGCGGGGCCACCGTCGCGGGGCACGTCAGCGCGCCGGTGCGCTACCTGCCTGATTTCTCCGCGGTCGCCGGGGAGGTGGCCGACGCCGCCGGCCCAGGCGATGTCATCGTCACGATGGGTGCGGGCGACGTGACCCTGCTGGGACCGGAGATCGTGGCGGCGCTGCGGGTGCGGGCCAACCGCAGCACGCCCGGGCGGGGGGTGCTGCGATGACGCAGCGCGACCCCGAGCCGACCGGAGCCACGCCGACCGAGGTGGTCGCCGACGAGGCGACCGGCGAGGCGACCGGCGAGGGACCGGGCGAGGCGACCGACCAGGGTGCCGACAGCGCCGTTACCGAACCGCTCACCGTCGCCGCGCCGGACGCCGCGCCGCAGACCGACGAACCAGAATTCGAAGGGCCGCGCCGGCGGGCCCGTCGCGAACGGGCCGAGCGGCGCGCCGCGCAGGCCCGCGCCACCGCCATCGAGGAGGCGCGCCGCGAGGCCAAGCGGCGGGCCAGCGGGCGCCTGGTCAACCAGCCCAAGCCCGTAGCGCGGGGTGTCGTCCGGGGCCTGAAGATGCTGCTCGCCACGGTGCTGGTGGTCATCGTCGGGATCGGGCTGGGGTTGATCCTGTACTTCACGCCCGCGATGTCGGCCCGCAACATCGTGGTCACCGGCACCGGGGCGGTGACCCGCGAAGAGGTCCTCGAGGTGGCGCGGGTGCGGCCCGGGACGCCGCTGCTGCAGATCAACACCAAACAGGTCGCCGACCGGGTGGCGACGATCCGGCGGGTGGCCAGCGCCCGCGTGCAGCGGCAGTACCCCTCCGCGCTGCGGATCACCATCGTCGAGCGAGTTCCGGTGGTCGTCATGGACTTTCCGGACGGCCCCCACCTGTTCGACCGCGACGGCGTCGACTTCGCGACCGCGCCGCCGCCACCGGCGCTGCCGTATATGGATGTCGACAATCCCGGGCCCGGCGACCCGGCGACCCGGGCCGCGCTGCAGGTGCTGACCGCGCTGCGCCCCGAGGTCGCGGGCCAGGTGAGCCGCGTCGCGGCGCCGTCGGTGTCGTCGATCACCCTGACGCTGAACGACGGGCGGGTGGTGATCTGGGGGACCACCGACCGGACCGAGGAGAAGGCCGAGAAGCTGGCGGCGTTGCTCACCCAGCCCGGGCGGACCTACGACGTGTCCAGCCCCGACCTGCCGACGGTGAAGTAGCGACGCCGAGCGTGAAGCCAGCTTCACGCTCGGCGTCGTATGTGAAGCCAGCTTCACGCTCGGCGTCGGGGCTGCGCCGGAATGACGCTCGCGGCGGGCGGAAAAAAACCGTGTCGCGCGTCGGCGCGCCTGCGGGGTTAGCGGGCGTCGTGCCCATACGGTTCTGGTTGCGCGGAACTACCTGACATAACTCTAACCCTGAGGTATAGGTTGAGGGTTTGCCAGGGGGCCGCTCCGCCGCCGTCCGGGAGACCCCCAACCGGGAGAACATCAGCCCATCAGGGAGGAAAACGAATGATGACCCCCCCGCATAACTACCTCGCCGTGATCAAGGTCGTGGGTATCGGTGGCGGCGGTGTCAACGCCGTCAACCGGATGATCGAGCAGGGACTCAAGGGCGTCGAGTTCATCGCGATCAACACCGACGCGCAGGCGCTGTTGATGAGCGACGCCGACGTCAAGCTCGACGTGGGCCGCGACTCCACCCGCGGGCTCGGCGCGGGCGCCGACCCCGAGGTCGGCCGCAAGGCCGCCGACGACGCCAAGGACGAGATCGAAGAGCTGCTGCGCGGGGCGGACATGGTGTTCGTCACCGCCGGCGAGGGCGGCGGGACCGGCACCGGCGGGGCGCCCGTCGTCGCCAACATCGCCCGCAAGCTCGGGGCGCTGACCGTCGGCGTGGTCACCCGGCCGTTCTCCTTCGAGGGCAAGCGTCGCAGCAACCAGGCCGAGAACGGGATCTCGGCGCTGCGGGAGAGCTGCGACACGCTCATCGTGATCCCCAACGACCGGCTGCTGCAGATGGGCGACGCCGCGGTGTCCCTGATGGACGCGTTCCGCAGCGCCGACGAGGTGCTGCTCAACGGCGTGCAGGGCATCACCGACCTGATCACCACGCCGGGGCTGATCAACGTCGACTTCGCCGACGTCAAGGGCATCATGTCCGGCGCGGGCACCGCGCTGATGGGCATCGGCTCGGCCCGCGGCGAGGGCCGTTCCCTCAAGGCCGCCGAGATCGCGATCAACTCGCCGCTGCTCGAGGCGTCGATGGAGGGCGCCCAGGGCGTGCTGATGTCGATCGCCGGCGGCAGCGACCTGGGCCTGTTCGAGATCAACGAGGCCGCGTCGCTGGTGCAGGACGCCGCCCACCAGGACGCCAACATCATCTTCGGCACCGTCATCGACGACTCGCTGGGCGACGAGGTGCGCGTCACCGTCATCGCGGCGGGCTTCGACGCCGCCGGGCCCGGCCGCAAGCCGGTCGTGGGCGATGCCGCGGCGGAGGCCGGAAGCGCGGGCGGGGCGCACCGGATCGAGTCGGCCAAGGCCGGCAAGCTCAGCTCGACGCTGTTCGAGCCGGTCGACGCGGTCAGCGTGCCGCTGCACACCAACGGCTCGACATTGAGCATCGGTGGCGACGACGACGACGTCGACGTGCCGCCGTTCATGCGCCGCTGACTCCCTGTCCCTGCGACCCCGGGGGGTCACAATGCGGTCCCGACCCCCCAACACGGCGATATCGGGGCCGCTTGACCGACAACGGTTTCCGGATACTGGTGGGGTGAGCGTTCGAATCCGGCGCGTGACGACTACTCGTGCGGGCGGTGTCTCGGCGTCGCCGTTCGACACCTTCAACCTGGGCGACCACGTCGGAGACGACCCGGCGGCCGTGGCCGCCAACCGGGCCCGGCTGGCCACGGCCATCGGACTCGATGAGGACCGGGTGGTGTGGATGGACCAGGTGCACGGCGACCGCGTCGAGGTGGTCGACGGGCCGCGTGACGCCGCCGTCGGCGACACCGACGCGTTGGTCACCGCCACCCCGCGGCTGGCGCTGGCCGTGGTGACCGCCGACTGCGTGCCGGTGCTGATGGCCGACGCGCGCGCCGGCGTGGTCGCGGCGGTGCACGCGGGCCGGGTCGGCGCCCAGCGCGGGGTGGTGGCCCGCGCCGTCGAAACCATGCTGCGTGCCGGTGCGCACGCCGGCGACATCTCGGCGCTGCTCGGGCCGGCGGTCAGCGGCGCCAATTATGAGGTGCCCGCCGCCATGGCCGACGAGGTCGACGCGGCCCTGCCGGGCAGCCGCACCACCACCTCGGCCGGTACCCCCGGGCTCGACCTGCGCGCGGGCATCGCCGGCCAGCTCCGGGGGCTGGGTGTGACGTCGATCGAGGTCGACCCGCGGTGCACGGTGGCCGACCCGACACTGTTCAGTCATCGCCGGGACGCGCCGACCGGCCGGCTGGCGTCGCTGGTCTGGATGGAGTGACCACCATGACGGTGGACGTGCCGGGCAGGGGAGACCAGGGCGACCGCGAAGCGGAACTGACGCATGCCCTGGCCGCCGTGCGATCGCGCCTCGCGGCGGCGGCGGAAGCGGCGGGACGCAATTTCGCCGACGTCGAACTCCTTCCGGTCACCAAATTCTTCCCCGCCACCGATGTCGCCATCCTGGCCCGGCTGGGCTGCCGGGCCGTCGGCGAATCGCGGGAACAGGAGGCCTCGGCAAAGGTCGCCGAAGTCGCCCGGCTGGTGGCCGCGTCGCCGCGGGCGGAGCTGCCGGCCATGAATTGGCACATGGTGGGCCACATCCAGCGCAACAAGGCCCGGTCGGTGGCCCAGTGGGCGCACACCGCGCATTCGATCGACAGCACCCGGCTGGTGGAGGCTCTGGATCGGGCGGCGGCCAAGGTGCTGGCCGAGGGCGGTCGGCAACATCCGCTGCGTGTATACGTTCAGGTCAGCCTCGACGGCGACGTGTCCCGCGGCGGCCTCGACGTGGGGGCACCGGGTGCCCTCGACGAGGTCTGTGCCCTGGTCGCGACCTCGAAAAGCCTGGAACTGGTCGGGCTGATGGCGATCCCGCCACTGGACTGGGACCCCGAGCGGGCCTTCGACCTCCTGCAGACAGAGCACCGGCGAGTGCTCGAATCGCACCCCGACGCGGTGGGACTGTCGGCCGGCATGTCCGACGACCTCGAAATGGCCGTCAAACATGGTTCGACCTGTGTGCGTGTCGGTACCGCGCTATTGGGCCAGCGACCGTTACCGTCACCGTGAGTAGTCACTCTAGTCACATCTTCATCACAGACACCACCCAGGCATCACCACCGCAAGAACTTCCCAGGGCTAGAAGGGGTCACCACAATGAGCACACTGCACAAGGTCAAGGCCTATTTCGGGATGGCCCCGATGGAGGATTACGACGACGAGTACTACGACGACCGCGCGCCCTCCCGCGGTTTCCCGCGTCCCCGGTTCGACGAGAGTTTTCCGGGATACGGCCGCTACGAGGGACGCGACTACGAAGATCTCCGCGACCCGCGCGGCGAGCCGGCCGAGTATGCGCCCCCCGGGTACCGCGGCGGCTACGCGGAGGAGCCCCGCTACGGTTCCGCCCACCCCCGCGAGTTCGACCGGCCCGACATGCCCCGGCAACAACGGTTCGGGTCGTGGTTGCGCAACTCCACCCGCGGCGCGCTGGCGATGGACCCGCGCCGGATGGCGATGATGTTCGAGGAGGGCCACCCGCTCTCGAAGATCACCACGCTGCGTCCCAAGGACTACAGCGAGGCGCGCACCATCGGCGAGCGGTTCCGTGACGGCACCCCGGTCATCATGGACCTGGTGTCGATGGACAACGCCGACGCCAAGCGGCTGGTCGACTTCGCCGCCGGCCTGGCCTTCGCGCTGCGCGGGTCGTTCGACAAGGTGGCGACCAAGGTGTTCCTGCTGTCGCCCGCCGACGTCGACGTGTCACCCGAGGAGCGCCGCCGCATCGCCGAGACCGGCTTCTACGCCTATCAGTAGCGGCGGCTGCCCCGCTGCACGGTGACGGTCGAGCAGCCACCGGACGCCTGCGGCCCAGGTGAGATGTGTGCCCGGTGGTCGGAGTCGGTACGCTGACGATGACCGCCTAGCGCGCGGCGCTTGACATCTCATCGATAAGGTCGGGTCTCTAGTTGGTGCTGTTCTTCCAGATCCTCGGGTTTGCGCTGTTCATCTTCTGGCTGCTGCTCATCGCTCGGGTGGTCGTCGAGTTCATCCGCTCGTTCAGCCGTGACTGGCGGCCCACCGGCGTCACCGTGGTGGTCCTCGAGATCATCATGTCGATCACCGACCCGCCGGTGAAGTTGCTGCGCCGGCTGATCCCGCAGCTCACCATCGGCGCGGTGCGGTTCGATCTGTCCATCATGGTGCTGCTGCTGGTCGCCTTCATCGGGATGCAACTGGCGTTCGGCGCCGCGGCGTGAGTTCCGCGTGGGACGCGGCTCCGAACGGGAGACGGTTCGGCCACGTTTTAGCCTCGATTCGTCGCCCGCGATTTCAAAATTCTAAGGTTTGGGATTTTATTGGCCTTAATGTTTGAAATCCGTTCTTATTTATTGGCCTAATCGGCAACGTTAGGGTCTGGTGTGACAGGATGGACGGCAGTTGCACGACGGCTAGCAGTCCGTTCTACACTTTCCAGAACGTTTGACAGGAACTTGAGGGGACGAAACAATGCCGCTTACACCAGCCGACGTCCACAATGTGGCGTTCAGTAAGCCACCCATCGGCAAGCGGGGCTACAACGAGGACGAGGTCGACGCCTTCCTTGACCTTGTGGAAGCCGAGCTGACGCGGCTCATTGAAGAGAACTCCGACCTGCGCCAGCGGATCGAGGAACTCGACCAGGAGTTCGGCTCCGGCGCCGGCGCAGCCTCCACCGTCGCAGCTCAGCCCACGCAGGCGATCCCCACCGTGGAGCCCGAGCCCGAACCCGAGCCCGCCCAGCCGGCCCAGCCCGCGCCCGTCGCGGCATCGACCGGGACCAACGAGGAGCAGGCCATGAAGGCCGCCCGGGTCCTGACCCTGGCGCAGGACACGGCCGACCGGCTCACCAGCACGGCCAAGGCCGAATCGGAGAAGATGCTGGCCGACGCCCGCGCCAACGCCGACCAGATCGTCAGCGAGGCCCGGCACACCGCCGAGACCACCGTCGCCGAGGCCCGGCAGCGCGCCGACGCGATGCTCTCCGACGCCCAGACCCGCTCCGAGGCCCAGTTGCGCCAGGCGCAGGAGAAGGCGGACGCACTGCAGGCCGATGCCGAGCGCAAGCACTCCGAGATCATGGGCACCATCAACCAGCAGCGCACCGTGCTGGAGGGCCGCCTCGAGCAACTGCGCACCTTCGAACGCGAATACCGCACCCGGCTCAAGACCTACCTGGAATCCCAGCTGGAGGAACTCGGCCAGCGCGGATCGGCGGCCCCCGTCGACTCCAGCGCCGACGCCGGCGGGTTCGATCAATTCAACCGGGGTAACAACTAACCCGACCACCGCGGTTGGCACACTGGATGCTGCCGCGGACCCGCCCCGGGCCCGCTGTCCCACCTCGTCGGCTGGAGGATGACCAATGCTGATCATCGCGCTGGTGTTGGCTGTGATCGGGTTGGTCGCGCTGGTGTTCGCGGTCGTCACGAGCAACGAGCTGGTGGCGTGGGTGTGCATAGGTGCCAGCGTGCTCGGCGTGGTGCTGTTGATCATCGACGCGTTGCGGGAACGTCAGCAACGTGACGTTGGCGCCGAAGACGAGGGCGTAGGGCCCGCGGAGGACGAGGGCGCCTACGTCGACTATCCGGAGGAAGTCGCGGACGAGCGCGGACCGCAGCACGACGTCGCCGATAGCGCCGATGGCAACGTCACCGAGACTTTTGACGAGGCCGGCACCCAGGCGGGCGAGGAATCTGTGGTGCCCGCCGAGGGCCGCGGCGAGGACCCGGCCACGTAGGACGGCCCGGCTCAGCCGGCTGCCGTGTCGAGCAGCTCGCGCACCTCGTCGTCGCTGACCTGGTGAAAGTCGTCGTAGACCTGCCCGACGGCCTCGAACGCGGGCGGCATGCTGGTACACACCACGCCGTCGGCCTCCAGGGCGAGCTCGCGACAGGCCGACCCGGGCCCGACGGGAACCGCGACGACGATCGATCGCGGGCCCATGGCCCGCACGGCCCGGACGGCCGCCAGCATGCTGGCACCGGTGGCGATGCCGTCGTCGACCAGGATCACGGTCTTGCCGCGCGGGTCGGTGAGCGGGCGGCCGCCACGGTAGGCGTGTTCGCGCCGGGCGAGCTCGGCCCTCTCGGCGTCGATCACCTCGCGCACCTGCGCGTCGGTGACCCGCAGGTCGGTGAGCACGTCGTCGTTCATCACCATCGCCCCGCCGCTGGCCAGCGCGCCCATCGCAAGCTCCGACCGGCGTGGGACGCCGAGCTTGCGCACCAGGAACACGTCCAACGGGGCGCCCAGCGCGGCGGCTACCTCCCTGGCGACGGGGATGCCGCCGCGGGCCAGCCCGAACACGACCACGTCATCCCTGCCGCGGTAGTCGCTCAGCTGGCCGGCCAAGGCGCGACCGGCCTCGCGACGGTCACGAAACGTTTGCGCCGCTGCTCGCCGGAGGAAGCCGCTCGGTGGGGTCATTGGTCGGTTCCAGGTTAGTGGTGTTCGGCCGGATATGGCCGGTAAATTTCAATTACTTTGCAGCTCAACGGCATTGAAATCGGTTGAAAACCAGTTCAAACCAGTTGAAACCAGCAGCGGTGTGTCGTCGACCGATTGCGCTAGTGCGTCCGCGCGTCAACGGTGCAAGAATTGCAGGCGATCACCAGCGAGGGCGTGGTCGCCGTGGTCGCCGCGTATCGGCGTTCTCAGCCATGGTGGAGAGGCTCGGTGAAATGAAGCGGCGCACCTACACGGCGTACAGCATCGGTTGCGCGATCGTCTGGGGCGTCATCCTGGCTGTGGTCTCCGCGACGGGTGACCCGGCCACCCGGCACACGTTTGTGCTGGTTTTCGGGGGATGGGCAATCGGATGGCTGTCGGCGACCATCGCCAGGGCCGTCTATCCGCCGCCCAAACGGCACCTCCGGCAGTAACGCCCACTCGTGATGGGTGTCCGAGGGGGGACTTGAACCCCCACGCCCATTAGTAGGGCACTAGCACCTCAAGCTAGCGCGTCTGCCATTCCGCCACTCGGACAAGACCAACCGCATGGGTTGGCAGCTAAGGCTATCGGATCCTCCCGCACCTGCCCAACCCAGCTGCTGAGACGGCCCGGAACTCGCCACCCGCGCCCCGCGGTCGGCCCCAATGGTAGGAAAGTTGGTTGTGACCTTTGAGAGCGATGCGAACGAGGCGGCGGCCAACCCGGGCGACGACGTGGTCGAGGTGGTCAGCAGGCTGATCCGGTTCGACACCACCAATACGGGTGAGCTCGAGACGACGCGGGGCGAGGCTGAATGCGCGCGCTGGGTCGCCGAACAGCTCGAGGAGGTCGGCTACCAGACCGAATACGTCGAGTCCGGTGCGCCCGGTCGGGGCAACGTGTTCGCCCGCCTCGAAGGCGCGGACCGCGACCGCGGCGCACTGCTGATCCACGGGCATCTCGACGTGGTGCCCGCGGAGCCCGCCGACTGGAGCGTGCACCCGTTCTCCGGCGCCGTGGAGAACGGCTACGTGTGGGGCCGCGGCGCGGTCGACATGAAAGACATGGTCGGCATGATGATCGTGGTCGCCCGGCAGTTGAAGCGGGCGGGCGTCGTCCCGCCGCGCGATCTGGTGTTCGCGTTCGTCGCCGACGAGGAACACGGCGGTCACTACGGGGCGCACTGGCTCGTCGAGCATCGGCCCGATCTGTTCGAGGGTGTGAGCGAGGCCGTCGGTGAGGTGGGCGGGTTCTCCCTGACCGTGCCGCGGCGCGACGGGGGCGAACGCCGGCTCTATTTGATCGAGACGGCCGAGAAGGGGCTGTCCTGGATGAAGCTGACCGCCCGGGGCGCGGCGGGGCACGGCTCGATGGTGCACGACCACAACGCCGTCACCGCCGTCGCCGAGGCGGTCGCCCGGCTCGGCCGGCACAGGTTCCCGCTGGTGCCGACGGAGGCCGTCACCCAGTTCCTGGCCGCCGTCAGCGAGGAGACCGGCCTCGCGTTCGATCCCGGGTCGCCCGATCTGGAGGGGGCGGTCGAGAAGCTGGGCCCGATGGCGCGCATGCTCAACGCCGTGCTGCGCGACACCGCCAACCCGACAATGCTCAAAGCCGGTTACAAGGCCAACGTCATCCCGGCTACCGCCGAGGCAGTGGTGGACTGCCGCATCCTGCCGGGGCGCAAGGCGGCGTTCGAGGCGGAGGTCGACGAGCTGATCGGCCCGGACGTGACGCGCGAGTGGATCCGGGACTTTCCCTCGTATGAGACCAGCTTCGACGGCGAACTGGTCGACGCGATGAACGCCGCGGTGCTGGCCTTCGACCCGGGCGGCCGGACCGTGCCCTACATGATGTCCGGGGGGACGGACGCGAAAGCCTTTGCCCGCTTGGGCATTCGCTGCTTCGGGTTCAGCCCGCTGCGGCTGCCCCCGGAATTGGATTTCGCCGCGCTGTTCCATGGCATCGACGAGCGGGTACCCGTCGACGCGTTGAGGTTCGGCACTGATGTGCTGACACACTTCTTGACACATTGCTAATCGGTTGAAACACGTCACGAGAGGATCGACATGATCATTCCGCCCGACCCGTACGAGGCGCTGCCAAAACTGCCGTCGTTCACCCTGACCTCCAACGCGATCACCGGCGGCGAGCCGCTGGCGACACCGCAGATCAGCGGGATCATGGGTGCGGGCGGGGAAGACGTCAGCCCTCAGCTGAAGTGGTCGGGATTCCCCGAGGAGACGCGCAGCTTCGCGGTCACCTGCTTCGACCCCGACGCCCCCACGCTCTCCGGGTTCTGGCACTGGGCGGTGGCCAACCTGCCCGCCGATGTCACCGAGTTGCCCGACGACGCCGGCAACGGCGGCGAGCTCCCGGGCCGCGCGGTGACCCTGGTGAACGACGCCGGCATGCGCCGCTACATCGGTGCCGCTCCGCCGGCGGGCCATGGCGTGCACCGCTACTACTTCACGGTGACGGCCGTCGACGTCGACAAGCTGGATCTCACCGAGGACGCCAGTCCCGCGTTCCTGGGCTTCAACCTCTTCCAGCACGGGATCGCGCGGGCCTACATCTACGGCACGTACGAACAGCAGTAGGGCGCTCGCCAACCCGAAGGGCCGGCAACCGGGAACGCCAACGGGCCTGAAACCACTTGTGTCACTGTGGTTTCTGTGGTCACAGGGCGGGGAGTTTTGTCGGTGCCCGTCGCTAGTTTCGTGGTGTGAGTGTTGATCGCGGGGAGTTGACGGCGGCGTTGGACGCGCTCGACGCCGGCCTGGACCGGCTGCTCGGGTTCGACTGCGATGCGTTGAGCACCCGCGAGCAGCTGGCGCTGTTGGGGCGGGTGGAAAAGCTGCGCCGCCGCCTGCCCGCCCTCGAACATCCCCTGATCAACACCCTGGGGCGCCAGGCCACCCCGGAAGAGTTGGGCGGCAAGCTGTCCCACGCGATCGCCGAAGCCACTCTCATCAGCCGTCAAGACGCCGCCCGCCGCGTCCGCGAGGCCGCCGACCTGGGCCCGCGCCACGGGCTGACCGGCCAACCCCTGCCCCCGGTGTTGGCCGAGACCGCCGAACGCCAGCGCCAGGGCAGCCTGGGTTCCGGGCACATCAGGGTGATCCGCAACTTCTACCACCAGCTACCCGGCTGGGTCGACGAGGCCACCCGCACAGCCGCCCAGGCCACCCTGGCCCAGCACGCCACCCAGTTCCGGCCCGAGCACCTGGCCCAACTGGCCACCACACTCACCGATGCCATCAACCCCGACGGCAGCTACACCGACGAGGACCGCGCCCGGCGGCGCGGGTTGATCCTGGGCGCCCAGGGCCCCGACAAAATGTCGCGCCTGTCCGGCTGGATCACCCCCGAACTGCGCGCCACCCTCGAGGCCGCGTGGGCCAAACTGGCTGCCCCCGGCATGTGCCACAACCTCGACGAGCACCCGTGTGTGGACGGGGCGCCGAGCCAAGACGCCATCGACCGCGACACCCGCGGGCCGGCCGCACGCCAGCACGACGCCCTGCTGGCCGGACTGCGCGCCCTGCTGGCCTCCGGGGATTTGGGCCAGCACAACGGCCTGCCGGCCTCGATCGTCGTCACCACCACCCTGGCCGAATTGGAGGCCGCCGCCGGGTGCGCGTTGACCGGTGGGGGCACCCTGCTGCCGATGAGCGATGTGATCCGGCTGGCCCGCCACGCCCACCACTACCTGGTGATCTTCGACCACGGCAAAGCCCTGGCCCTGTATCACACCAAACGGCTGGCCAACCGGGCCCAGCGGATTGTGCTGTACGGCAAGGACCGTGGCTGCAGCGCCCCGGGCTGCACCGTGGGCGGCTACTACTGCGAAGTCCACCACGTCATCCCCTACGCCCAATCCGGGCGCACCGACATCAACGAACTCACCTTCGGCTGCGGCAGCCACCACCGGATCACCGAACAAGGCTGGACCACCCGCACAAACACCCGAGGCGACACCGAATGGATCCCACCACCACACCTGGACCACGGCCGACCCCGCACCAACACCTACTGGCACCCCGAAAAACTCCTGCGCGGCGGGGACGACGGGGAAGAAGACGACGGGGACGATGACGACGGGGACGAAGACGACGGGGCGGCGTGACCTATCCGGGCGGTGTCCGCGGCTTCGGGGCCGCCGACCCGACCGCGTCGCCGAGCGAGGCGAACCCGCTCTCGTGCAACCGCCGGGCAATGCCGTCGTGAATGTGCCTGGGCCACAAGCCGCCGCCGTAGATGAAGCCGGTGTAGCCCTGCAGCAGCGACGCCCCCGCGGTGATGCGTTCCCACGCGTCGTCGGCGGTCTCGATGCCGCCGACGCTGATCAGCACCAGCCGGTCACCGGCGCGCGCATAGAGCCGGCGCAGCACCTCGACAGCGCGGCGTGCCACCGGCGGTCCCGAGATCCCGCCGGGGCCCAGCTCGTCGACTCCCGGCGTGCTCAGGCCGTCGCGCGCCACCGTGGTGTTGGTCGCGACGATGCCGGCGAGGCCCAACTCGACGGCCAGGTCCGCGATGTCGTCGATGTCGGAATCGGAAAGGTCCGGCGCGATCTTCACCAGCACCGGTGTCGCGGTCCGCGACGCCACTGAAGCTTCGGCGAGGACGGCCGCCAGGATCGGCCGCAGCGACTCGACCGCCTGCAGATCGCGCAGCCCGGGCGTGTTCGGCGAGCTCACGTTGACCACCAGGTACGACGCCAGCGGGCCGACCAGCCGGGCGCTTGCCCGATAGTCGTCGACGGCCTCGGCGGCCGGCGTCGCCTTGGTCTTGCCGATGTTCACCCCGATCGGCACGTCAGGCCGGTGGCGGGCGAGCCGGACCGCCAGCGCCCCCGCGCCGTCATTGTTGAATCCCATGCGATTCAACAGGGCCCGGTCGGCGGGCAATCGGAACAGCCGCGGCACCGGGTTGCCGGGCTGCGGACGCGCGGTAACTGTCCCGACCTCGGCATACCCGAACCCCAGCGCCCCCCACGTCCGCAGTCCGACGCCGTCCTTGTCGAAACCGGCGGCCAGACCGAGCGGTCCCGGGAACCGCACCCCGAAAACCGTGCTGGCCAACACAGGGTCGAGCGGGCCGAGCAGCCGGTGCAGCGCGCGCCGCACCGGGGCGGCGGCCGTCGCACCGCGCAGAAAGGCGAAGACCAGCGTATGGATGCGCTCGGCGGGGACGGCGAACAGCAGCCGTCGCAGCAGACCGTATGGGCGCAGGTTGGATTCGCGCCAAGCCTGCACCGTCACAGTTCCGGCTGGTCGGGCCGGCTCCCCGCGGAGTCCAGACGAGTCTTCTTGCGGCGCAACAACACCCGCCTGCTGCCGTCGGTATAGAGCCGCACCCGCGTCAGCTCCCAGCCGCGATATTCGGCCTCGATCGACAGCCGGGTGGAGGCACTGATCCGGGTCACGTCGGGCGGGAGGCGCAACGGCGCCCATTCGTATTCGTCGGACAGTTCGGCGTCCCAACCCGTGGGCAGCCCGGTTCGTCGTGGCGCGGTCAACGCGCACCCGACGCGTGTTCGATGACCTGGACCCCCGCGCCGGACCCCGACACCACGTAGAGGGTGTCTGACGCTTCGTCAAAGGCCAGCGAGTTGGGTTGCTGCACGGTGGGGTAATGCACCCTTTCGACGGGAATTCCGGTGGACAAATCGTAACCAATGACATTGTTGGATGCGGTTTGGGACACCCAGGCCAATTCGCGGGAACCGGCCAGGCCGTAGGGGGACTGCCGCACCGGGTAGGCCTGGTGCAGCATCAGCGGGTCGACGCTGTAGACGAGCAGTTGACCGCCGCGGGTGTCGGCGGCCAGCACGACGCCCTGCGGGTCGGCGGCCAGCGTGGTCGCGCCCTCGCCGGCGCGCAACGACTGTTGGGCCTGCCCGTCGGCGCCGATCGCCGTCACCGAGGTCTGCCCCCGATCCAGCACTACCGTCGTATTCCCTTGGGTTACCAGGGCATCCACTCGCGCGAAGGCTGTGTTGTGGCTCTCGACGGTCGCGGTGCCGCCGTCGCCGGGGCGCCCGGAGGCGAGGATGTAGACGGCGCCGTCGGCGCTGCCGAGCACCAACTTGCCGTCGGATCGTTGCGCGATGGCGGTGAACTGGGCCTGCCCGGCCCCGGCGACGTGCACGCCGGTGACGTCGCCGGTGGACACGTCGACCGCGAAATAGCCGCCCCGCCCGGCCAGGTAGGCCGTGCCGTGGCCGTCGCCGCCCAGCGCGGTCGCCGGACCCGGCAGCGCAACGACTCGGGGCGCAACCAGGGGGTCGCCGAAGACGGTGAGGCCGGCGGGCGCCGTCGGGTCGGCGCCGGGCGTCAGGACCACCAGCTGGTGGGTGCCGTCGTCAAAGGTTGCCGCCTCGGCGTGCCCGGTCAGCGGCCGGACCGAACCGGCGGGATTCTGCGATGTCGGCGGCGAGACGGCCGGCCGGGCCGGGTCGATCGTGGGCGGGGTGGCATCGAGGGGATTCGACGAGCATCCCGTGACCAGCGCCAGCAACAGCACGAGTGCGGCGAAAAGGCGCTGAGCTGCTCGCTTGCCAGCTCGTCGTTGTAGCGGCAAAGGAAACCCTCGGGTCGGTGAACGTCAAGTACAAATTCTAAGGAACGGTTTCGCATCCAATTCGGCCATGTTGGTCACGTCGGACAGTACTGAAGAGGTATGGTCGCGACATGACCGTCACCGCTGACCGGCATATCGCAGACCAGCAATTCGCTGTCGAAGACATGTTGACGGGCGTCTTTGCCAGCGGGTACGGGCGAGTCGGTGACGGGCGCAGTTTCTCCTTCCACATCGAGCATCGATCACTCGTCGTCGAGGTCTACCGGCCGCGCTTGGCCGGCCCGGTTCCGCAGGCCGAGGAGGTGGTCGCCACGGCGGTCCGCAACCTGGTCGACATCGACCTCACCGACGAACGCAGCCTGACCGCGGCGGTGCGCGACTCGGTCGCGCACGCGGTGCCGGTCCCACGCTAGTCAAGCCGGTTCGCCGCCACCTGAACCAGGTACGGTCGTCGTCGTGACTGTGGTTTGGGCGACGCCTCCGTGCCCGGTCATCGGTTCGGACTCCGGATCGGATCAGGGGGCTGCGATATGACCGTTATCTTGTTGCGGCACGGCCGGTCCGCCGCCAACACCGCGGGGATTCTGGCCGGGCGCTCCGAAGGTGTCGACCTCGACGACAAGGGCCGCGAGCAGGCCGCCGGGCTGATCGACCGCTTGGGCGACCTGCCGATCCGCGCGGTGGTTAGCTCCCCGTTGCTGCGCTGCCGGCGCACAGTCGAGCCGCTGGCCGACGCCTTGTGCCTCGAGCCGGTGATCGACGACGGGCTCGCCGAAGTGGACTACGGCGAATGGACCGGCCGCAAGCTCGGCGAGCTGGCCGGCGAGTCGCTGTGGAAGGTTGTCCAGGCGCATCCGAGCGCGGCCGTGTTTCCGGGGGGCGAAGGGCTGGCCCAGGTGCAGGCGCGGGCGGTGGCCGCCGTGCGCAACCATGACCGGCGGCTCGCCTCAGAACACGGGGGAGAGCACGGGGGCGACGCGTTGTGGGTGGCCTGCACCCACGGTGACGTGATCAAGTCGGTGATCGCCGACGCCTACGGCATGCACCTGGACGGCTTCCAACGGATCACCGCCGACCCGAGTTCGGTCAGCGTGATCCGCTACACCCCGTTGCGGCCGTTCGTGCTGCACGTCAACCACACCGGCGCCCGGCTGTCGGCCGCGTTGCGCGCCGCGCCCCCGCCCGCGAGCGATCCCCAGGGGGAGCCGGGCGAGTCGCAACAGCAACCGCCCGCAGCGGTACCGCCGAGCGACGCGGTGGTCGGCGGCTCCAGAGACTGATTTCGCTGATTTCGCTGCGGCCCCTCAATCGGCACCATCGGATCGCACGGCCACGGCAGGAGCCGGTATTTTGGAAGTGCCATGGCCCGCGCAATTCATGTCTTCCGCACCCCCGACCGATTCGTGGCCGGGACCGTCGGCCAGCCCGGCAATCGCACCTTCTACATCCAGGCGGTGCACGATTCGCGCGTGGTGTCGGTTGTCCTGGAGAAGCAACAGGTCGCGGTGCTGGCGGAACGCATCGGTGCGCTGCTGCTCGAGGTGAATCGCAGGTTCGGCACCCCGGTGCCACCGGAACCCGCCGAGGTCGAAGACCTCAGCCCCTTGGTCACGCCGGTGGACGCCGAGTTCCGGGTGGGGACCATGGGGCTGGGCTGGGACTCGGAGGCCCAGACCGTGGTGGTCGAACTGCTGGCGGTCACCGACGCCGAGTTCGACGCCTCGGTGGTGCTCGACGACACCGAGGAGGGACCCGACGCGGTGCGGGTGTTTTTGACGCCGGAATCGGCGCGGCAGTTCGCAAGCCGCTCCAACCGCGTCATCTCGGCGGGACGGCCCCCGTGCCCGCTGTGCGAAGAACCGCTGGACCCTGATGGCCACATCTGCGCCCGGACGAACGGATACAAGCGCAGCGCGCTGCTCGGGCCCGGCGATGACGTCGACGAATGATCAGCGTGAGGTGTTGCGGGACGGCGAGCTGACGATCCTCGGACGGATCCGCTCCGCCAGCAACGGCACCTTCCTGTGCGAGTCGACGCTCGGCGAGCACACCGTGCACTGTGTCTACAAACCGGTTTCGGGCGAACAGCCGCTGTGGGACTTTCCCGACGGGACGCTGGCCGGGCGCGAGCTGGGCGCATACCTGGTGTCGACGCAACTGGGCTGGAACATTGTGCCCTACACAGTAATTCGCGACGGACCGGCCGGCCCCGGCATGCTGCAGCTGTGGGTGCAGCAACCCGGCGACGCGGTCGACGCCGATCCGCGGCCGGGACCAGACCTGGTCGACCTGTTTCCGGCCGGCAAGGCGCAGCCGGGCTACCTGCCCGTCCTGCGCGCCTATGACTACGCCGGCGACGAGGTCGTCCTCATGCACGCCGACGACATCCAGCTGCGCCGGATGGCGGTGTTCGACATCTTGATCAACAACGCCGATCGCAAGGGGGGCCACATCCTGTTCGGCATCGACGGACAGGTCTACGGGGTCGATCACGGCGTGTGTCTGCACGTCGAGAACAAACTGCGCACGGTGTTGTGGGGCTGGGCCGGCAAACCCATCGACGATCAGACTCTGGAGGCGGTGGCCGGGCTCGCCGAGGCCCTCCGCGACGCGCTGTGCGGGGAACTGGCCGAACACATCACCGCCCAGGAGATCGGGGCGCTGCGCCGGCGGGCGCACAGGCTGCTGGACAACCCGGTGATGCCCGGCCCCAACCGGCATCGACCGATTCCCTGGCCGGCGTTCTAGGGCCAAAAGCGTTGCGCCGTTGGACTTCCGGGTCCCTCGGGCGCGCCTACACGCTGGCGAAGGATTGCTGCAACAGCCCGTTCAAGTAGCCGGTAAACGATTGGGCCGGCAACGGTATACCGTCGATATGCAACGACAGCGCGGTGATTCGGGGGGATCCCGTGCCGCTCACCGGAAAGAGCCCGCGCACTGATCCGTCCGCGGAATAGAAGGGACCGGTTCCGGCGAAGCGGCCCGAGAACGCCCCGGTGGTGTCGTTGAGGGTCGCGCTCCCGCCCCCCGAAATCCACGGTCCCGAGCCGGTGATGTGTGCCGACAATATGCCGGTGGTTTCAGAGAAGTTCTCACTTCCGCCGGCCGAGAGCAACGGCACAGGGCCACGCAAACCGTTGAACGTGACGCCCGCATGGATGACTCCCGAGAATCCGTCGGTGGTGGTAGTCAGCGTCTGGTTCCCCGAAATCGTGAACGGACCAAACGGTATGCGGAAACTTTGGTTGGTCGGGTCGGTGATGGCAGCGGCCGTGGCCGCCGGAGAGAGATTGCCCAGCGTGCCTTGGATCGGAGCGTTCACGGCATTCCCAACAGTCTGCTGGGCATTGGTCAGCTCGGCGTTCACATATTGTGCCGCCCCGCCATTCAACAGGCTCACGAACTGATCATGAAAGGCTGCCGCCCTTGCGCTGACGGCCTGGAATTCTTGCGCATGCACACCAAAAAGGGACGTGACCGCGGTGGACACCTCGTCAGCGGCCGGTGCCGCGATCGCGGTCGTTCGGCCCGCCGCCGCCGCCGTCGCGCTACGCAGCGCGGAGCCCAGGTTCTCCAGGTTCCCGCCCGCCCCCACCACGGCGTCCGGCGTGATGCTCAGCATCGACATGGCGTTCTCCCCTCTCGGAAAGGCCCGCGATACGGGCCGTTGATTATCGGCGAGAGGCAAATCCTAACAAGATGGCGGCGCCATTTGGCCCGCGATTGTTTCTACAATTTCTCCGCCTGAAAATGGAGAGTGGGCGCGGGTCGGAATGGGCGCCGCCGCCGGGACGGTACATCGCAAGTTCGGGCTCGAGTCGTGCAGAATTACGCAAGGCTGACGCTTGACACGACTTTTGGTTTGTGGTGTTGGTTGGTGGACAGTCGCATAATCTCCGGGGTTCGCTCTGTCCTGCGCGCCCCGTCCGCGAGGGATTGTTCCCGCGGCCGGCAGTTGTCGCTCAGAGGTGGGCGAAACGCGCGTCGCCCCGCCAGGTACCCGTGTGGTGGATGTGACTGCCGCCGCCCGGGCGCGCACGCGGCGGCCGGACACCGTCGGCGATACTGAAGCGGTGAGCGCGGCCGGCCATGACAACGAGGGGGGCATGACAGATGCCGCACTGGCCGCCGATCTCGCGGCAGATGCCGGGGAGTTGCTGCTCAAGGTGCGCGACGAGATCGGTTTCGGTCATCCGTGGATGCTCGGTGACGCCGGCGACAGCCTGGCGAACGACCTCCTGCTGCGACGGCTCCGGGCGGAGCGGCCAGGTGACGCGGTGCTCAGCGAGGAAGCTCACGACGACCTGGCCAGGCTGAACCACGACCGGGTGTGGATCATCGACCCGCTGGACGGCACCCGCGAGTTCTCGACGCCGGGCCGTGACGACTGGGCGGTGCACATCGCCCTGTGGCAGCGCCCTACCGATGGCCGGCGCGAGATCACCGACGCGGCGGTGGCGCTGCCTGCTCGGGGCAACACCGTCTACCGCAGCGACACCGTCAGCGCCGCCACGCCCCACGCGGGCGCCGGCGGCGCCATCCGGGTAGCCGTCAGCGCCACCCGGCCGCCGGCGGTCCTGTTCCGCATCCGGAACACGTTGCCCATCCAGCCGGTGGCGATCGGGTCGGCGGGCGCCAAGGCGATGGCCATCGTCGACGGCGACGTCGACGCCTATGTGCATGCCGGCGGGCAATGGGAATGGGATTCGGCGGCGCCCGCCGGTGTGGTGATGGCCGCCGGGATGCACGCGTCGCGACTCGACGGGTCGCCGCTGCGCTACAACCAGTTCGACCCCTACCTCCCCGACTTCGTCATGTGCCGCGCCGAGCTGGCGCCGATCCTGCTCGGCGCCATCCGTGACGCCTATCGCTGAGCGGCCCGCTGCGCGGCCCGCCTCGTCGCCGCGCCCGGCCTGATTGCCCGCCTCCTCAGCGGCCCGCTGCGCGGCCCGCCTCGTCGCCGCGCCCGGCCTGATTGCCCGCCTCCTCAGCGGCCCGCTGCGCGGCCCGCCTCGTCGCCGCGCCTAAAGTCGGGGCATGAAGTCGTGGACTTCCCCCGAGGTTCCGGTGTTGCCGGGGCGCGGCCCGGAGCTACGCCTGTACGACACCTCGGATCGGCAGGTGCGCCCGGTGACGACTGGGTCGACGGCAACCATGTACGTCTGCGGTATCACCCCTTACGACGCGACCCACCTGGGCCACGCGGCCACCTACCTGGCGTTCGATCTTGTTCACCGGCACTGGCTGGACTCCGGCCATGGCGTGCACTACGTGCAGAACGTCACCGACGTCGACGATCCGTTGTTCGAGCGCGCCAACCGCGACGGTGTGGGCTGGCGTGAGCTCGGCGACCGCGAGGTCGCGCTCTTCCGCGAGGACATGGCGGCGCTGCGGGTGCTTGCGCCGAGCGAGTACGTCGCGGCCACCGAGGCGATCGCCGAAGTCATCGAACTTGTCGAGAAGATGCTGGCGGCCGGAGCGGCGTATGTCGTCGAAGACGAATACCCGGACGTCTACTACCGCGCGGACGCCACGCTGCAGTTCGGCTACGAGTGCGGTTATGACCGCGAGACGATGCTCAGGCTGTTTGCCGAGCGCGGCGGCGACCCGGACCGGCCCGGCAAGAACGACGAACTCGACGCGGTGCTGTGGCGGGCCGCGCGGCCGGGGGAGCCCAGCTGGCCGTCACCGTTCGGCGCGGGCCGGCCCGGCTGGCACGTCGAATGCGCGGCGATCGCTTCCAGCCGCATCGGCAGCGGTCTTGACGTCCAGGGTGGCGGCAGCGACTTGATCTTTCCTCATCACGAGTTCACCGCCGCGCACGCCGAATCCGTCGGGGGTGAACGACGATTCGCCCGGCATTATGTGCATGCCGGGATGATCGGCTGGGACGGGCAGAAGATGTCCAAGAGCCGCGGCAACCTGGTCCTGGTGTCGGCGCTGCGCGGCCAGGGTGTCGAACCGGCAGCCATCCGGCTCGGGTTGCTGGCCGGCCATTACCGCGCGGACCGCTTCTGGAGCGAGCAGGTGCTCGACGAGGCAACCGCGCGGCTGCGGCGCTGGCGCACCGCCACGGCGCTGCCGGCCGGCCCGGATGCGACCGACGCCGTTGCCCGGCTGCGGCGCTACCTCGCCGACGACCTGGACACTCCGAAAGCCATCGCGGCGCTTGATGCTTGGGCCACCGACGCACTGGAGTACGGCGGCCACGACACCGCGGCGCCACGACTGGTGGCGACCGCGGTGGACGCGCTGCTGGGGGTGCACCTGGGCACTAACGGCTCAAGAACCGTCTAGAGGCCGTGTGGCTCCCGCGCCGGGGCTACCTGGCTCAAGGGCCAGCACCCGAATCACTCCTCTGCCATCTGCCGCAATCGCTGCGCGATCTCGCGGTCCTCGCGCGCGAACTCCCGGTGACGGGCCGCATGCTCCAGCTGTTTGTCGCGGTGCTGGCTGTGTTCGGCTAATTCCTCGTACGACAGGGCGGTTCGGTCGTGACTGCCTGCGGATTTGTCGAAGCTGTCGGCCACCGTTCGCTGGGCCCTCTTGGTCTGTCGCCGTATTCTCTCGACCCGTTCAGCGGCTCGGGCGACTTCGTCGGCGATGCTGAGACGCAAGTCGCCTTCAGCCTCGATCCGGTTTTCTGTGGGGGTCACCATCGATCTCCTCCCGTGGACCCGCGGTACTGACCCTGCCGCGGGCTAACCCGGCTCGGCGAAGGGGCTCGCCACGGCCATTTTCGTCCTTTGGGGCCAGAACATCTAGGTCGGTTAGGTTGGTGAGCGCAGCGCCGCAGGCTTGCGCGGTACGTTGTTGGATCATGACATCGTTGCAGGGCAAAGTTGTTCTCATCACCGGTGGCGCCCGGGGCATCGGAGCGGAGGTCGCCCGCCGACTGCGCAACAAGGGCGCCAAGCTGGTGCTGACCGATCTGGACAAAGACGAGCTGGCCACCCTGGCCGCCGAGCTCGGCGAAGACCACGTGCTGACCACGGTCGCCGACGTACGCGACCTGCCCGCCATGCAGGCCGCGGCCGCACAGGCCGTCGAACGCTTCGGCGGCATCGACGTCGTCGTGGCCAACGCAGGCATCGCCAGTTACGGGTCGGTGCTGCAGGTCGACCCCGAGGCGTTCAGGCGGGTGCTCGAGGTCAACGTGCTCGGCGTGTTTCACACCGTGCGGGCCACGCTGCCGGCGGTGATCGGCCGGCGCGGTTACGTGCTGGTCGTCTCGTCACTGGCGGCTTACGCCGCGGCTCCGGGACTGGCGCCCTACAACGCGTCGAAGGCCGGCGTCGAGATCTTCGCCGACGCGATGCGGTTGGAGCTGGCTCACCGCGGCGTCAGCGTCGGCTCGGCGCACATGTCGTGGATCGACACGGCGCTGGTCCGCGACACCAAAGCCGACCTGCCCGCCTTCAGTGAGTTACTCGCCAAGCTGCCGTGGCCGTTGAACAAGACCACGACCGTCGAGGAGTGCGCGGATGCCCTCGTCAAGGGCATCGAAGGCCGGCGCGATCATGTGTACTGCCCGAGCTGGGTCGGCGTGTTGCGTTGGCTCAAGCCGGTGCTGTCCACCCCGGTCGGCGCGTTCCCAATCCGTAGAACCACCGCGGAGCTGCTGCCCCGCATGGACGCAGAAGTCGCCGCGCTCGGCCGCTCCACCAGCGCCTACAACGAATCCCTGAAAAAGGACTAGCGCCTGCGACGGGCCTGCGCGCTCACTCGGAGCGTCGAACCGTGCCGGACTCGAGGTCGTAGACCAGGCCGGTCACTATCGTTTCCGACGATTGGACGGCCTCCCGTAGGCGGTGGACGTCGTAGTTCACCGCATGCCAAGGATCGGCGACCGTCGCCTTCGCCACGTCGCTCTCATCGATGCCGATGTAGTCGGCGACCAGCGGGGCGTGTACTCGGCTGGCGAGTCGAGAGAGGCCGCAGTCGGTGTGGTGCATGACGACGATCTCGAACGCGGACTCGATGCCTTCGACGGCAGCCACGGTGGAGAGGACCAGGAGACTCCGGAGCACGTCCGCGGTGACGCGGCCTCCGGCGTTCCGCAGCACGATGGCTTCCCCGGGCTGGAGGTCGAGAACGTAGGCCGGGTCGACACGGTGATCGGCGCAGGTGAGCACGATGGTCCGGAGTGCTGGTGTGAGCGAATGGCCGGCGGCGGACAGGGTTTCGGCGCGCCGGGCGTTGCGTCCGATCAGGATGTCGGTGCTCATGGGGTTCCTGCTCTCGTCGTGGCCGATGCGCGCTGCTGCAGCGTTGCATCGAGCTCGGTCCGCGCGAGGTTGTTGATGAGGTTTCCGAGGACGTTTTCGGCGATGACCGCAGCGATGTCGACCATGGTTTGGTCCTCGATTCCCTCGGCGCGCGCGTGGTTGAAGGCTTCGTCGCTCAAGTGGCCGCGCGAGTGCAGCATTCGGGTTGCGAAGTCGAGCTGGGCCCGGACGTCTCGATTGTCGGAGTCGGTTGATCCCCCGATGGCCTGCGCGGCGAGGGTATGCGCCGTGCGGCAGTAGTCGCAGCCGTTCGTTTCGGCGACGTGGATCGCGATGAGTTCACGGGCTAGCGGCAGAACCGTGCCGTGAGCGTTGAATTCCCCTGCCTTGAGATAGAGGTCGGCCGCGTTACTTCCCCGCGCCATGACGCGGATGGTGTTCGGCAGCCAACCGTATCGACGTCGGGCGATGTCGAAGGCGGGGAGCTGGGCTTCGGCGCCCACGGGATCGATGCGCGTCATGCGTTCACCCGCGCCCAGGGCGGCTCGGCGGTCTTGAGCCGCTCCATCGCGGCACCGCTCTCGAACGCGAGAAGGAGCTCCTTGTCACCGTCGGGAACGTCGGCGACACCGGCGCGGGCGAATGTTGGCGGCGCGGGGAAATACTCGATACCGAGTTGGATGAGACGTGCCACGTCCTCACCCGCGATCAGCCCCGCCAGGAATAGCCCCGCGTCGATGCTCGCCGAGACGCCGGCGCCGGTGACAATCGTGCCGTCACGGTGAAAGCGCTCGCGGACGACCTGGACGCCGTAGCAGGCCACCCGATCCCGCCAACCCCAGTTGGTGGTCACGCTGACACCGTGGAGGATGCCGGCCGCAGCTAGGAGTGCCACCCCGTTGCAGATTCCGACGGTCCATGTGGTCGTCGCGTGCATCCGGGCGATCCAGTCGAGCAGTCCCGGGTCGGCGAGTGCCGTGGAGACACCTGGCCCGCCCGGCACGTAAAGGATGTCGGTCGAGGGGATTTCGTTGATGCCCCGGTAGGCGAGCAGTCCGAGGCGGCGGGTGTCGGCCGCGATCGTGCCGGGGGCCGCAGCGACGAATTCGACCTCGACATCGGGAACGTTCGCAAGCACTTCGTAGCCGCCGACGACGTCCAGGGCCGTGAATCCGTCGAACAAAAGGACCGTCAATCGCATGCGCTGCTTACCTTTCTCATCGCTCCGGCGGTTGCCGGGAACTTCATGGTGGCGAGTGGATGCGGCCGAGGCGAGTGGCGTAAATGCCACTATTGCGGCTATTCTCGCCACATGGTCGATGGGGCCGGCCGAGTGGGTGTTCTCGTCTACGAGGGCTGCTTCGCGTCTGAGGCCTTCGCCGTGCTCGACGTGCTCACCCTCGCGAACCGCGTCGCGGAATTCAGCGGTGATCCGGCCCCGTTCATCCCGACAATCCACGCGGCCCGCCCGGGCGAGGTACTCACCAGCGGCCGGTTCGGAGTACGGGCCCCGCGAATGGACTACAACCTCGACCTCCTCGTGGTTCCGGGATTCGACCTCAGCCCGGGCCAGGACATCGACGGCAGGCTCGAGGGATCACACGACGAGATCGCGCTCCTGCGCCGGGTAGCGGCGCGGAGCATCTCGACAGCAAGCATCTGCGTCGGCGCGTTCCTCCTCGGCGCGGCAGGCATGCTCAACGGACGCCGGGTGACCACCGCGTGGCTCTACGCGGACGAGCTCGGCAAGCGTTACCCGGATACGACCGTTGACCGCAGTGCGTTGCTCATCGAGGACGGGCCGGTGACGACGACGGGCGCGTTCAGCGCTTCGCTCGATCTGGCGCTGCATCTTGTCCGCATGCGCGCGGGTGTTTCAGTGGCCCGCACGACATCGAAGATCACGCTGACCACACCGGGCCGAGTGCTGCAGTCGCCGTACATCGACGAGACCCTCGCTGACAGCGTGAAGCAAGCGTTCTCAACCAACGTGCGGCGTGATCTCTTGGACAACCTGGATCAGGAATACGATCTGACCACGCTCGCGGCCGCCCATCATGTGAGCACCCGCACCTTGCTTCGGCGCTTCCGGGCTGAGACGGGCCAGACACCGTTGGACTTCCTCCAAGCGGCTCGTGTGTCCCGCGCGAAGCAGCTCCTGGAAGAAACGGATCTCAGCGTCGAGCAGATCGCGCGGTCGGTGAGCTACCAAGACACCGGGACGTTTCGTCGTCTGTTTTCCGGCGCAGTGGGCTTGACGCCGTCGGACTACCGACGCGCGTTCGTCATCCCGTGATGCGGCTGGATCGGAAAGACTCGTCAGCCCACTTCAGTGCAGCAATCACCAACGGCACACCAGCGGCCGCACGCCCTACTTGCGGCGGCGGCGCAGATACCGCTCGAAATCGGCGGCCAGCGCGTCGCCGTCGATCTTGCCCAGGGCGTCGTTCATGTCGACCGCGGCGTCGCGCTGCTCCAGCGACACCACGTATTCGGCCAGGTCTTCGTCGTCGGCGGCCATCTCGGTGATCGCCTGTTCCCACTCCTCGGCCAGCGCCGGCAGGTCGCCGAGCGGAACCTCGATGTCGAGCACCTCCTCGACGCGCCGCAGCAGCGCCACCGTCGCCTTGGGATTCGGTGGGCTCGACACGTAGTGCGGGACCGCCGCCCAGAACGTCACCGCCGGTATCCCGGCGGCCACACAGGCGTCCTGGAACACCCCGGCGATCCCGGTCGGGCCCTCGTAGCGCGTTTCTTCCAGGCCGAACCTTTTCGCCGACTCGGGGGAGTAGGCGGCG
Organism: uncultured Actinomycetota bacterium; assembly: GCA_963711445.1. Lineage (GTDB taxonomy): Bacteria > Actinomycetota > Actinomycetes > Mycobacteriales > Mycobacteriaceae > Mycobacterium. The sequence continues at coordinate 245,523 of CAVQEF010000004.1, read as the reverse complement.
CCGGAGACCGGCACCGGACGGGTGTGCGGGGTGTCGGCCAGCAGCGCCCCCAGGATCACGACGGTGTCGACGTTGAGCTTGTCGGCGATGGCCACCAGCTCGGCGCAGAAGGTGCGCCAGCGCATGTTGGGCTCCACGCCGTGCATCAACACCACATCGCGCTCGCTGCCCGGGGGCCGGCAGTGTGAGATCCGCATCGCGGGCCACACCAGCTCGCGGGTCACCCCGTCGATCTGGCGGATGACCGGGCGATTCACCTGGTAGTCGTAGTACGCCTCGTCGTCGATCTCGACGATGGGGTCCGCCTCCCAGATGGCCTCGAGGTGCTCGAGCGCATCGCTGGCCGCGTCGCCGGCGTCGTTCCAGCCCTCAAACGCCGCCACGACGACGGTGTTGTGCAGTTCGGGCAGCGCGGCGCTGCCGTCCGGCCCGCCATCCCTCGAAGTCACAGAATCAGGGTACGGCTTTACTAGGTGGCGATGCGGGCCGTGCAACGGGCCAAGATTTGGAGTTGGCCGCCACGCGGCGAAGGGGTCGAGGCGGGCAATACGGTGCTGCCCTGCGGGGATGCGGTCCGCCGGCAAAACCGGGGGTCGCAGGCCCGACCGCCGTCAGCCGGGCGATTTCATAGGACGACTATCCTTAAGCGGGTGACTGCCGAAAACAAGCCCCGCTACGCCCCTGGCGTCCTCGACGCTTTGGCGCAGCGTGTGGTGGTCGGCGACGGCGCGATGGGCACCCAGCTGCAACCGGCTGACCTGAGCCTCGGCGACTTCAACAACCGGCGTCGACGCGGTCGAGACGAAATACGCTCGGCTGCAATTTGGTTTGATTGGTTAACTACGACATTGCCGACGCGGTCCGCAAGCTGGCGCGGGTCGTGTCGAGCTGGGCGTCCAGACGTCGGGTGACAACGTAGACTTTTCACCGTCGAGAGGCGTTGCAACGGTTCCCCGGTTCTCGCCGGTATCCGCCACGCTCGGCAGAGTCAAGGACGCCTTCCGCTACGGAAGGAAAGTACGTGAACGCCACCCAAAACGCCTCGGCGTCAGAGACCTTCGTGCCGAACATCCGACCCGACTGCACCGACGAACTGACGGCAGCTCTGCGCCAGCGGATCATGGTGATCGACGGCGCGATGGGCACGGCGATCCAGCGGGACCGGCCGGACGAGGCCGGCTACCGCGGCGACCGGTTCACGGAGTGGCCGACCGCTCTTCAGGGCAACAACGACCTGCTCAACCTGACGCAGCCGCACATCATCGAGGGGATCCACCGCGAGTACCTCGAGGCGGGCGCCGACATCCTGGAGACCAACACGTTCAACGCGAACGCGATCTCGCTCTCCGACTACGAGATGGCCGAGCTGAGCTACGAGCTGAACTACGCCGGCGCTGCCCTGGCGCGGGCGGCCGCCGACGAGTTCAGCACCCCGGAGAAGCCCCGCTACGTGGCCGGTGCGCTCGGGCCGACGACACGGACCGCGTCGATCTCGCCGGACGTCAATGACCCCGGCGCCCGCAACGTCTCCTACGACCAGCTCGTCGCCGCCTACCTCGAATCTGCCAACGGCCTGGTGGACGGTGGTGTCGACCTCCTCATCATCGAGACGATCTTCGACTCGCTGAACGCCAAGGCGGCGGTGTTCGCCGTCGAGACGCTCTTCGAGGAGCGCGGACGCCGCTGGCCGGTCATCATCTCGGGCACCATCACCGATGCCTCCGGGCGGACGCTGTCCGGTCAGGTCACCGAAGCGTTCTGGAACTCGATCAGGCACGCCAAGCCGATCGCCGTGGGCCTCAACTGCGCGCTGGGCGCGCCGGAGATGAGGCCCTACATCGCCGAGGTGGCGCGGATCGCGGACACCTTCGTCTCCTGCTACCCGAACGCCGGCCTGCCCAACGCCTTCGGCGAGTACGACGAGAACCCGGAACGTCAGGCCTCCTACATCGCCGAGTTCGCCGAGGCCGGCCTGGTCAACCTCGTCGGTGGGTGCTGCGGAACGACGCCGGCGCACATCGCGGAGATCGCCAAGGCCGTCGAGGGCAAGCCGCAGCGAAAGGTGCCGGAAATCCCGGTGGCCACCCGGCTCTCGGGCCTGGAGCCGCTCAACATCACCGACGACTCCCTGTTCGTCAACATCGGTGAGCGCACCAACATCACCGGCTCCGCCCGGTTCCGCAACCTGATCAAGGCCGAGGACTACGACACCGCGCTGTCGGTCGCCCTGCAGCAGGTCGAGGTCGGTGCCCAGGTCATCGACATCAACATGGACGAGGGCATGATCGACGGCGTCGCCGCGATGGACCGGTTCACCAAGCTGGTCGCCGCCGAGCCCGACATCAGCCGTGTCCCGGTGATGATCGACTCCTCCAAGTGGGAGGTCATCGAGGCGGGCCTGAAGAACGTGCAGGGCAAGCCGATCGTCAACTCGATCTCCATGAAGGAGGGCGAGGAGAAGTTCGTCCGCGAGGCACGGCTGTGCCGCAAGTACGGCGCCGCCGTCGTCGTGATGGCCTTCGACGAGCAGGGTCAGGCCGACAACCTGGAGCGCCGCAAACAGATCTGCGGGCGCGCCTACCGCATCCTGACCGAACAGGTCGGCTTCCCGGCCGAGGACATCATCTTCGACCCGAACTGCTTCGCGCTGGCGACCGGTATCGAGGAGCACGCCACCTACGGGATCGACTTCATCGAGGCCTGCGCCTGGATCAAGGAGAACCTTCCCGGGGTGCACATCTCCGGCGGTATCTCGAACGTGTCGTTCTCGTTCCGCGGCAACAACCCCGTCCGCGAGGCCATCCATGCGGTGTTCCTGTTCCACGCCATCAAGGCCGGCCTGGACATGGGCATCGTCAACGCCGGTGCGCTGGTGCCCTACGACTCGATCGACCCCGAGCTGCGGGACCGCATCGAGGACGTCGTCCTGAACCGTCGCGAGGACGCGGCCGAACGGCTTCTGGAGATCGCCGAGCGGTTCAACAGCTCGGAGAAGTCCGAGGACCCGAAGGCGGCCGAGTGGCGCAGCCTGCCGGTCCGCGAGCGGATCACGCACGCCCTGGTCAAGGGCATCGACGCCCATGTCGATGCCGACACCGAGGAATTGCGGGCCGAGATCGCCGCCGCAGGTGGTCGCCCGATCGAGGTGATCGAGGGCCCGCTGATGGACGGCATGAACGTCGTCGGCGACCTGTTCGGCTCGGGCAAGATGTTCCTGCCCCAGGTCGTGAAGTCGGCCCGGGTGATGAAGAAGGCCGTCGCCTACCTGCTGCCCTACATCGAGGCGGAGAAGGAAGAATCCGGCGCTTCCCAAAATGGCGCAGCCGGAAAGGACACCAACGGCACGATCATCATGGCGACGGTCAAGGGCGACGTCCACGACATCGGCAAGAACATCGTCGGGGTTGTCCTGCAGTGCAACAACTTCGAGGTGATCGACCTCGGTGTGATGGTGCCCGCCGAGAAGATACTGAGCGCGGCGAAGGAGCACAGCGCCGACATCATCGGGCTGTCCGGGCTGATCACGCCGTCCCTGGACGAGATGGTCAACTTCGCCGCCGAGATGGAACGCGAGGGTCTGGACATCCCCCTGCTGATCGGTGGCGCGACCACCTCGCGCGCCCACACGGCCGTGAAGGTGTCGCCGCGCCGTAGCGGCCCGGTGGTCTGGGTCAAGGACGCTTCCCGCTCGGTGCCGGTCGCCGCGGCGCTGCTCGACGACAAGCAGCGTCCGGCCCTGCTGGAGGCCACCGAGAAGGACTACGCATCTCTTCGCGAACGGCACTCCCAGAAAAACGAGCGGCCGATGCTGACGCTGGAGAAGGCCCGTGCCAACCGGACGCCGATCGAGTGGGACGGCTACACGCCGCCGGCGCCCGCGATCGGGGCGCGAGTACGGGAATTTCTGGACTACGACCTCGCCGAGCTGCGCGAGTACATCGACTGGCAGCCGTTCTTCAACGCCTGGGAGATGAAGGGCCGCTTCCCCGACATCCTCAACAACCCGACCTCGGGCGAGGCTGCCCGCAAGCTCTACGACGAGGCCCAGGAGATGCTCGACACCCTGATCAAGGAGAAGTGGCTGACTGCCAACGGGGTGATCGGGTTCTTCCCGGCGAACGCGGTCGGCTCCGGTATTGAAGACATCGAGGTCTACACCGATGACACCCGCACCGAGGTGCTGACCACGCTGCACAACCTGCGCCAGCAGGGCGAGCACCGGGACGGCATCCCGAACCGGTCGCTGGCCGACTACATCGCGCCCAAGGACACCGGTCTGGCCGACTACATCGGCGCCTTCGCCGTCACCGCGGGCCTGGGCAGCCAGGACAAGATCGCGGAGTTCAAGGCAGCCAACGACGACTACAGCGCGATCCTGCTGGAGTCGATCGCCGACCGGCTGGCAGAGGCCTTCGCCGAACGGATGCACCAACGGGTCCGCAAGGAGTTCTGGGGATTCCAGCCCGACGAGCAGCTGGACAACGACGCGCTCATCGGCGAGAAGTACGTGGGAATCCGCCCCGCCCCCGGCTACCCTGCCTGCCCGGAGCACACCGAGAAGGTGACGCTCTGGAAGTTGATGGACGTCAAGGAGCGGACCGGTATCGAGTTGACCGAGTCGATGGCGATGTGGCCCGGTGCCGCCGTCAGCGGCTGGTATTTCTCGCACCCGCAGTCGCAGTACTTCGTGGTCGGCCGGATGGCCCAGGACCAGGTCGCCGACTACGCCAAGCGCAAGGGCTGGACGCTGCCCGAAGCCGAGCGCTGGCTCGGCCCCAACCTCGGCTACAACCCGGAGGACTGAGCCCTCATCGGCCGTGAGCGTGCGCGTCTGTACGACGACACGCCGCCGAGACTGGCAATCTGCGCACGCTCGCTGGGGAAACCGGAGTGACTTTGCTCGCCGGCACGTGGAACAATCGCTGGCCGTGAAGACCTTCGAGGATCTCTTCGCCGAACTCGGCGATCGTGCCCGCACCCGGCCTGCCGGCAGCGCCACGGTCGCCGCGCTGGACGGCGGGATACATGGGCTGGGCAAGAAGATCCTGGAGGAGGCCGGCGAAGTGTGGCTGGCCGCGGAGCACGAGCCCGACGAGGCGCTGGCCGAGGAGATCAGCCAGTTGCTGTACTGGACGCAGGTGCTGATGGTCGCGCGCGGGCTGTCCCTCGACGACGTGTATCGGAAGCTGTGAGCATGTTGCGCGTCGCGGTTCCCAACAAGGGTGCGCTCAGTGAGCCGGCCACCGAAATCCTCGCGGAGGCCGGCTATCGCCGGCGCACCGATCCCAAGGACCTGACGGTGGTCGACCCCGTCAACCAGGTCGAGTTCTTCTTCCTGCGGCCCAAAGACATTGCGATCTATGTCGGTTCGGGTGAACTCGACTTCGGCATCACCGGCCGGGATCTGGTGTGCGATTCGGGCGCGGCGGTGCGTGAATGCCTGGCCCTGGGTTTCGGGTCGTCCAGTTTCCGCTACGCCGGGCCGGCCGCGCACAAGTGGACGACGGCCGACCTGGCCGGGAAACGCATCGCCACCGCTTACCCGAATCTGGTTCGAAAAGACTTGGTGGAGCGGGGGATCCAGGCGACGGTCATCGGGTTGGACGGGGCGGTGGAGATCTCCGTGCAACTCGGGGTGGCCGACGCCATCGCCGACGTGGTGGGGTCCGGACGCACCCTGAGCCTGCACAACCTCGTGGCCTTCGGTGAGCCGCTGTGCGATTCGGAGGCGGTGCTGATCGAGAGCATGGACTACGACACCGGGCGCCAGGCCCGGGCGGCGCGCGATCAGCTGGTGGCCCGGATACAGGGTGTGGTGTTCGGCCAGCAGTACCTGATGCTCGATTACGACTGCCCGCGCTCGGCGCTGGACAAGGCCACCTCGATCACGCCGGGCCTCGAGTCGCCGACCATCGCCCCGCTCGCCGACCCGGACTGGGTCGCCATCCGCGCGCTGGTGCCCCGCCGGGGCGTCAACGAGGTCATGGACGAGCTCTCCGCGATCGGCGCCAAGGCGATCCTGGCCTCAGACGTCAGGTTTTGCCGGTTCTGACAGCGGGTGCGACGGCCGCGGCTGTGTTAGCGTCCGCCTAAGCCGCTTGAGAGTGTCGCCTTCGCCCCCCCAAGGAGGGCCCCGTGTTGCACGTGCTCGTTCTGCTGATGGCCCTGTTGATCGGTGTTGTCGCCGGTTTGCGTTCCCTGACGGCACCGGCCGTGGTGGCCTGGGCCGCCTTCCTCGGCTGGATCGACCTGCACTCGACCTGGGCGTCGTGGATGGGCAACGTGATCACGGTCGTGATCGTCACCGTCTTGGCCATCGCCGAACTCGTCACCGACAAACTGCCCAAGACGCCGCCGCGCACCGCGCCGCCGTCGTTCGCCGCGCGGATCACCATGGGCGCGTTCGCCGGCGCAGTGATCGGAGCGGCGTGGCACTTCACCTTTTCCGCGCTCGGCTGTGGCGTGGTCGGCGCGGTGATCGGCACCGTCGGTGGTTATCAGGCCCGCACCCGGCTGGTGGCGGCCCGCGGCGGGCAGGACCTGCCGATCGCCCTGCTGGAGGATGCGGTCGCGATCGTGGGCGGGTTCGCGATTCTGGCGGCCACGTCGAGCCTGTGACGCAGCATTTCGACGCGATCATCGTCGGTGCCGGCCAGGCGGGCCCGCCGCTGGCCGGTCGGCTGACGGCGGCCGGGCAGCGGGTCGCGATCATCGAGCGCAAACTCATCGGCGGCACCTGCGTCAACACCGGCTGCATCCCGACCAAGACGCTGGTGGCCAGCGCGCACGCCGCCCAGGTGGCCCGCCGCGGCGCGGACTACGGCATCGGGACCGGACCGGTCAGCGTCGACATGGCGAAGGTCAAGGCGCGCAAGGACGAGATCATGCTCGCCGACCGCACCGGCGTCGAGGACTGGCTCGAGGGCATGGACGGCTGCACGGTCATCCGCGGCCACGCCCGGTTCACCGACCCGCACACCCTGCGGGTGGCCGACGACTTACTGCGCGCCGACCGCATCTTCCTCAACGTCGGCGGCCGCGCGGTGGTGCCCGACATTCCGGGGCTGTCGGACGTCGAGTACCTCACCAACGTGTCGATCCTCGAACTCGACTCGCTGCCAACGCATCTGGTCGTCGTCGGCGGCAGTTACATCGCGCTGGAGTTCGCCCAGATGTACCGGCGCTTCGGGGCCCGGGTCACCGTCGTCGAGCGGGGCTCCCGGTTGGCGTCCCGCGAAGACGACGATGTGTCGGCCACCATCAGGGAGATCCTGGAGGCCGAGGGGATCGATATCGTCGTGGGCGCAGACGACGTGCGAATCGTCAAGAACGGCAACGGCTTCGAGCTGACACCTCGCTCCGGTGCCGATCCGATCGCCGGGACGCATCTGCTGTTGGCGGTGGGGCGGCGACCCAACACCGATGACCTGGACCTGGAAGCGGCCGGTGTGCAGACCGACGCCCGCGGCTACATCGTGGTCGACGACCAACTCAAGACCAGCGTCGACCACATCTGGGCGATGGGCGACTGCAACGGCAAGGGCGCGTTCACCCACACCTCGTACAACGATTTCGAGATCGTGGCCGCCAACCTGCTCGAAGACGACCCGCGCCGGGTCAGCGACCGCATCACCACCTACGCGCTCTACATCGACCCGCCACTCGGGCGGGCCGGCATGACCGTCGCCCAGGTTCGCGCGTCGGGGCGCAGGGCCCTGGTCGGCAAGCGGCCGATGACCAGGGTCGGCCGAGCGGTGGAAAAGGGTGAGACGCAAGGATTCATGAAAGTCGTGGTGGATGCCGACACGCACGAGATCCTGGGCGCGGCCATCCTCGGGGTGGGCGGCGACGAGGCGATTCACGCCATCCTGGACGTGATGTCGGCCAAGGCGCCCTACACGACGCTCTCGCGCACCATGCACATCCACCCCACCGTCAGTGAGCTCGTTCCGACGATGCTGCAGGAGATGTCGCCGCTGTCGGATTAGGTGGCCGGCCCCGTCGGGGGCGAAATATCTTGCGCCGCAGCGTTATCCGGCCAGCCGGGATAGGGTGGCGGTGTCCCGCCGAAGACCGGGCAGTGCTGCTGATGGGGACACCAGTCGCACAGCCGCGACTGCTTGGGCGGGAAATCGCCTGTCCGCCCGGCGGACTGGATGGCGCGCCAGATCGCCATCAGCGTCTTCTCGAAGCGCAGCAACTCGTCGTGCTCGGGCGAGTAATCCAGCACCTGCTCGTCGGCCAGATAGATGAGCCGCAGCCGCGTCGGCAGCACCCCGCGGGAGCGCAGCAGCGCCACCGCGTAGAACTTCATCTGGAACATCGCCTTGAACTCGGCCTTGAAGCCCCCCGCAGCCCGCGCGGCCGGCGGCGCCTTGCCCGTCTTGTAGTCGACCACCCGCATCTCGCCGGTGGCGGCGACGTCGATCCGGTCGATGAAGCCGCGCAGCAGCGTGCCGTCGGACAGTTCGACCTCCACGCGTTCCTCGCAGCATTGGGGGTCGAAGCGGGTCGGGTCCTCGAGCCGGTAGTAGCCCGACAGCAGCGCACGGGCCTCCTCGAGCAGCCGGGCCCGCTGGTCGGGGTCCAGCTCGCCGGCCAGGGCGGGGTCGGCGGCGATCACGTGGTCCCAGGCGGACTCCACCAGCGATCGTGCGGTGTCGAGGCCGCGCCGCACGGCCGGCAGCTCGTAGAGCTGCTCCAGGGCCGCATGCACGACCGAACCCCGCAGCTGCGCGGTCGACGGCGCCTCCGGCAGGCGATCGATCGCCCGGAACCGGTACAGCAGCGGGCACTGCTTGAAGTCCGCCGCCCGCGAGGGCGACAGCGCCGGCCGCGCCGCACGGCGTTCCGGTGGCGCGGACACCTCCGGCTCGACGCTCATGTCCGCAGCTTATGGCGGGGCACCGACAACCCCGGGCACCGGCAACGGCGAGTCGGCTGGCACGCTGGACGCGTGTCCGCAACCGGCCCGTTCACCAGCGGGGAACGCGTTCAGCTGACCGACGCCAAGGGCCGGCACTACACGATGTCGCTCACCCCCGGCGCCGAGTTCCACACCCACCGCGGCTCGATCGCCCACGACGCGGTGATCGGGCTGCAACAGGGCAGTGTGGTCAAGTCGAGCAACGGCGCCCTGTACTTGGTGATGCGCCCGCTGCTCGTCGACTACGTGATGTCGATGCCCCGCGGACCGCAGGTGATCTACCCCAAGGACGCCGCCCAGATCGTGCACGAGGGCGACATCTTTCCGGGCGCCCGGGTGCTGGAGGCCGGCGCCGGGTCCGGCGCGCTGACCTGCTCGCTGCTGCGCGCGGTCGGCCCCTGCGGGCGGGTGATCTCCTACGAGGTGCGCGACGATCACGCCGAGCACGCCCTTCGCAACGTCGTCACCTTCCACGGCGATTCGGGCCGACTGCCCGACAACTGGCAGCTGATCGTCGGCGACGTCGCCGACTCCGAGCTGCCCGACGGATCCTTTGACCGGGCGGTGCTGGACATGCTCGCGCCGTGGGACGTGCTGGACGCCGTGTCGCGGCTGCTGGTCGCCGGCGGTGTGCTGATGATCTACGTGGCCACCGTCCCGCAGCTGTCGAAAGCGGTGGAGGCGCTGCGGGCCCAGCAGTGCTGGATCGAACCGCGGGCGTGGGAAACGCTGCAGCGGGGCTGGAACGTCGTCGGCCTGGCCGTGCGGCCGCAACACACGATGCGCGGGCACACCGCCTTCCTGATATCGACGCGGCGGCTGGCCCCGGGCGCGGTGGCCCCGGCGCCGCTGGGCCGCAAGCGCCCGGGCCGCGACGGTTAGCCAATCGGCCCAAGCGCAGTTAATCGTCGCTGCGCAGCAGCGAACGCCGCACCGACAGCAGCTCGAACTCCGGATGCGCGGCGACCAGGCGTTCGGCCGCATCGAGGACGTCGACGGCATGGCCGCGGTCGCCGGAGACCATGGCCATCCCGATGGCCGCCCGGCGGTGCAGCTCGGGGGAGCCGGTTTCGGCCGCCGACACGCTGAACTTGCGCTGCAGCTCGGCGATGACGGGGCGGATCACCGACCGCTTCTGTTTGAGCGACCGCACGTCGCCCAGCAGCACGTCGAACTCGAGCCAGCCGATCCACATGCCGCGGGTCAACTCGGCGGGGCCGGCACCGGGACGGGCTCGGGTGGCGGTGGCAGCGGTGGGGTGGGAGGCCGGGTGGGAGTCGACGACGTCGTCGCCGGTGACTTGCCGAGGGCCAACAGCATCTCGGCGGTGCGGCGAGACAGCTGCCAACCCCCTTGGAAGGGCGTGAACTCCATCGGGAAGGTGAAGGTCCCGTTGTCGGCCTTGGCGGTGTTGACGACGATCGTGGCCATCACGTTGGCCGAGTTCTTGTCCGACCACGCGATGTCGTTGGCCGCGAAGGTCATGGGCAGGTACCCGTTGTCGCGCAGGGCGGTGGTGAACTTGTCCAGGGTTCCCGCGCTCTCAGGTGTGGCGCCCTCGATCAGGTTCACCTTGTCCGCCGCGGATACGTTCGGGTCGGCGAGCCGGCCCAGCAGATCGGTCAGGGCTTGCGGTGCGGGCAGCGGCACCGTCGGGGGAGCGGCCACCGGGCTCGTCGTGGGGGGCGGCGCCGCGGAGGACGGCGTCGACGCAATCCTGGGGGCCGGCGATGAGCACGCCGAGATCCCCGCCGCGGCCACGACGGCCGCGACGACGGCGACGCAAACGTGTCGGCGCATCCAGTCGGTCAGCCCGGGCGCCGGGATCCGCCGCCGGCGGCCGCGCTGTCGAGTGCAATGGACATCACACCGGCGGCTCCCGCGCCGCAGATCGCAGCGGCAGCTACGCCCGTGGCAAGGGATTTTGCGGTCACGCCTGCCCTTTCGATCGGCCCGACTGCAAAGCGACGTTACCAGCGGCATCACAGTTTTAACTTTTCGACGGCATGCGGTTCCCCACATGAACCGCCAATCGCCGGTAGCGTTGAAGTATCCGCTGCACCAATTCCTGGTGTGGGAAAGGAGCGCAACATGGGTAGCTCAGAGCGTTCTGAAGCATTCGATAACCCCAGAGGATCGGTCCCTTCCAGCGGCGATGCTGCCGAATTGGAACAACTGCGTCGCGAGGCAGCGCTGCTGCGCGAGCAACTCGAGCACGCGGTAGGGGCGCATGGTGGCGCCCGCTCGGCGCGCGACGTACACCAGCTCGAGGCCCGCATCGACTCGCTTGCGGCCCGCAACTCCAAATTAATGGAAACTCTTAAAGAGGCCCGCCAGCAATTGCTGGCGCTGCGTGAGGAGGTCGACCGGCTCGGCCAGCCGCCCAGCGGCTACGGCGTGTTGCTGGGCTCGCACGACGACGAGACGGTCGACGTGTTCACCTCGGGTCGCAAGATGCGCCTGACGTGCTCGCCGAACATCGAAGTCGAGTTGCTGCGCAAGGGCCAGACCGTCCGGCTCAACGAGGCCCTGACCGTCGTCGAGGCCGGCACCTTCGAATCGGTCGGCGAGATCTCCACGTTGCGCGAGGTCCTGGCCGACGGGCATCGCGCCCTCGTCGTCGGCCACGCCGACGAGGAACGCATCGTGTGGCTGGCCGACCCGCTGGTCGCCGAGGACCTGCCCGACGGCGTTCCCGACGCACTCAACGACGACACCAAACCCCGCAAGCTGCGCCCCGGTGACTCGCTGCTGGTCGACACCAAGGCCGGCTATGCCTTCGAGCGCATCCCCAAGGCCGAGGTCGAGGACCTGGTTCTGGAGGAGGTGCCCGACGTCAGCTACCAGGACATCGGCGGTCTGACCCGCCAGATCGAGCAGATCCGCGACGCGGTGGAGCTGCCGTTCCTGCACAAGGAGCTCTACCGGGAGTACGCGCTGCGGCCGCCCAAAGGCGTGTTGCTCTACGGCCCGCCCGGCTGCGGCAAGACGCTGATCGCCAAGGCGGTGGCCAACTCGCTGGCCAAGAAGATGGCCGAGGTGCGCGGCGACGACGCCCGCGAAGCCAAGTCCTACTTCCTCAACATCAAGGGCCCCGAGCTGCTCAACAAGTTCGTCGGCGAGACCGAGCGTCACATCCGGCTGATCTTCCAGCGCGCCCGCGAGAAGGCGTCGGAGGGAACGCCGGTCATCGTGTTCTTCGACGAGATGGACTCGATCTTCCGCACCCGCGGCACCGGTGTCTCCTCGGACGTGGAGACAACCGTCGTCCCGCAGCTGTTGAGCGAGATCGACGGCGTGGAGGGGCTCGAGAACGTCATCGTGATCGGCGCCTCCAACCGTGAGGACATGATCGACCCGGCGATCCTGCGGCCCGGACGCCTCGACGTGAAGATCAAGATCGAGCGGCCCGATGCCGAAGCGGCGCAAGACATCTTCTCCAAGTACCTGGTGGAGTCGCTGCCGGTGCACGCCGACGACCTCGCCGAGTTCGACGGCGACCGGTCGGCCTGCATCAAGGCGATGATCGAGAAGGTCGTCGACCGGATGTACGCCGAGATCGACGACAACCGGTTCCTGGAGGTCACCTACGCCAACGGTGACAAGGAAGTCATGTACTTCAAGGACTTCAACTCCGGGGCGATGATCCAGAACGTCGTCGACCGGGCGAAGAAGAACGCGATCAAGTCGGTGCTGGAGACCGGCCAGCCGGGCCTGCGCATCCAGCACCTGCTCGACTCGATCGTCGACGAGTTCGCCGAGAACGAGGACCTGCCCAACACCACCAACCCCGATGACTGGGCGCGGATTTCGGGCAAGAAGGGCGAGCGGATCGTCTACATCCGCACCCTGGTCACCGGCAAGAGCTCGAGCGCATCGCGGGCCATCGACACCGAGTCGAACCTGGGCCAGTACCTGTAGGGCCTCGGGGCCGAAACCGGTCGCCACGACACTTGGACCACGCACACGACGCGCCGCGGCGTCGGTGCGTGGTTTAAGTTTCGGCGAGCGAGTAGCTGTTGGTCAGGTCGTCCTGGGTGACCTTGGCGGGGCGGGTCGTGGTGTCGATGCGCAGGGTCTCGGTGAGCACGCGCGGCCGGTAGCTCCACCCCTCGGGTAGTTTGAGCCGGCTTGCCAGGCCGGGTAGGTCCGCCCGCGACAGGGCGGGATCGACGACCTGGCTGAAGGTCTGCATGACCCAGCGCCGTCCTTCGGGGTCGATCAACTCGTAAACCTCTTCGCCGGCGTCGAACACGAAGACCGTGTTGCGGCTCACCTCGTTGACGGAGTAGGGCGCGGGGTTCATCGACGACATCGCGACGGTGGCCTGCCGGATCATCTCGATGCCGCCGAAGCTCTTCGTCTCCTGCGGGCCCTGGGGTTCTTTCACGATGCCGTTCATCAGCCAGTAGCGCGGACCGTTGAGCAGCGCCGCGGCCGCGCCGTGTTCGGCGGCGATGGCCTGCGGGTCCAGCGCGGACCACAGCTCGGCGGGACAGTCGTTGAGCGGGAAGCTGTTGTAGACGGTGGCCTGCGGGCCGGACTCGCCGACTTGCACGAGAAGCACTTCGCCGTAACGCTTCCCGGCCAGGTCGGTCGCTTGGTCGCGCGGGGCGCGCTCGGATTCGGGGGCGGACACACGGAGAAATTAATCACTGCCGTCGGCGGCGTCAACAATCGGCGCCGCCGCGACGGTGCCGCGGTAGCGGTTGCGCGCGACAATACTGGCGTGCAGATCCCCGATCAGCGGGTCGAGGAAGGTGGAGCGGTATTCGCCGTCGCCGACGGCGCGGGCACCGATGTACATGAACGCGAGCGCAACGAGGAAGAGGCAGGTGTTGATCAGCGGCTGCGGCACCGGGATCGTCATCGCCAGCAGCGTCCCGTGGGTCGAACCCTTGTCGTGGGTCCATTCGGCGAGCAGGGGCTCGCTGAGCAGGATCAGCCCGAGCACGAAGAAGATCGTGGCGATGACCACCGCCACCACCAGGATCTGCATCAGCTGGGAGGTGGCGAGCACGAACACCACGTTGACGCGTTCGGTTCTGGTCAGCCGCGGGCTGGCCGGCGGGTCCGGCATGTCCGCGAAGGGGGTGTCGGCCAACCGTTCGCAGTCGTGGGGCAGTGCGGCGGTGGATCGCAGCATCGGCCGGACCCGTTCCAGGCTCACCGAGATGACGAACGCCGCCGCGATGGCGACGAGAAACAGCAGTGCCAGCCAGAGCCGCGGCTGACTGATCGTCGCCGCCATGAGCCAGACGTAGGGGTTGAGGAACACCAGGACGGTCAGCAACACCACCGGCAGTGCCCGCACCGCCATGGAGCCGACCGCCGCCAGGTGCGACAGCGTCATGCGCACCGCCCACCCGAGCACCGCCCCGACGCCAGCGGCGGTCAGGAGCAATACCACGCCCACCAGGACGACCATTCGCAGCACGTGAATCGGACCGGTCTCGATGATTCCGGTGACCGTCGCGAAGGCCACCGCGACGGCCGCCAGCACGCTGCGGCCGCCCGATAACAGGGACACCAGCCAACCGGCCACGGCGGCCAGCGGCAACATGGCCGCGAGTATCGCCAGCAGGCCCCATTCGACGGCCGTCGGGTTGCCGACGATGTCGACGTTGCGGTCGCCGGTGACCACCCATATCGCAAGCTCACAGCCCTCGGTCATCGCGTAGGCCGCCAACACGGGCGCCGCTCGCGGCCAGAGCCGCCGCCACCGCGCCCGCGGCGTCAGCACCAACGGCAATCCGCGCTGCAGGAACCAGCTTTCGGCCGCGACGCTCGCCGGTGCCCGGCGGCCCGGTGTGCGGCGCAGAGAGAGGTCCATCGCAGCTCACCCTACGACCGGCATACTTTTCGCGCTGGGCGTTGCCCGCCTCCTTCTCGCCCCGCTTCGCGGGGCGCCCTGAAGTTGGGGGGTCGGCGGGCCTAGGCTGGTGGCATGCAACGGATTATCGGGACGGAGGTCGAGTACGGCATCTCGTCGCCGTCCGACCCGACCGCCAACCCGATCCTCACCTCGACACAGGCGGTGTTGGCCTATGCGGCCGCCGCCGGGATTCAGCGCGCCAAGCGCACCCGCTGGGACTACGAGGTGGAATCGCCGTTGCGGGACGCCCGCGGCTTTGACCTGAGCCGCTCGACCGGTCCGCCGCCGGTGGTCGACGCCGACGAGGTCGGCGCGGCGAACATGATCCTGACCAACGGGGCGCGGCTCTACGTCGACCACGCGCACCCGGAGTACTCCGCGCCCGAGTGCGCCGACCCGCTGGACGCCGTGATCTGGGACAAGGCCGGCGAGCGGGTGATGGAGGCCGCCGCCCGCCACGTCGCCAGCGTTCCGGGAGCCGCCAAGCTGCAGCTGTACAAGAACAACGTGGACGGCAAGGGCGCCTCCTACGGCTCGCACGAGAACTACCTGATGAGCCGGCAGACGCCGTTCTCGGCGATCATCGCCGGGTTGACGCCGTTCCTGGTGTCCCGCCAGGTGGTCACCGGCTCCGGCCGGGTGGGCATCGGGCCCTCCGGCGACGAGCCCGGCTTCCAGCTGTCCCAGCGCTCGGATTACATCGAGGTCGAGGTCGGGCTGGAGACCACGCTCAAGCGCGGCATCATCAACACCCGCGACGAACCGCACGCCGACGCCGACAGGTATCGGCGGCTGCACGTGATCATCGGCGACGCCAACCTGGCCGAGACGTCGACCTACCTCAAACTGGGCACCACCGCCCTCGTCCTGGACTTGATCGAGCAGGGCCCCGCCCACGGGATCGATCTCACCGATCTGGCGCTGGCCCGGCCGGTGCACGCGGTCCACACGATCAGCCGCGATCCGTCGCTGCGGGCCACCGTCGCGCTGGCCGACGGTCGCGAACTGACCGGCCTTGCGCTGCAACGCGTTTACCTCGACCGGGTGGCCAAGCTGGTCGACGGCCGCGACCCTGACCCCCGCGCCTCCGACGTCGTGGAGACCTGGGCCTACGTGCTCGACCAACTCGAGCGCGACCCGATGGACTGCGCCGAGCTGCTGGACTGGCCCGCCAAGCTGCGACTGCTGGAAGGGTTCCGGCAGCGGGAGAACCTGAGTTGGTCGGCGCCGCGGCTGCACCTGGTAGACCTGCAGTATTCCGATGTCCGGCTGGACAAAGGTCTGTACAACCGGCTGGTCGCGCGCGGCTCGATGAAGCGACTGGTCAGCGAACAGCAGGTGATCAATGCCGTCGACAATCCACCCACGGACACGCGCGCCTATTTCCGTGGCGAGTGTCTGCGCAGGTTCGGCGCCGACATCGCGGCGGCGAGCTGGGACTCGGTGATCTTCGACCTGGGTGGCGATTCGCTGGTCCGCATTCCCACGCTGGAACCGCTGCGGGGCAGCAAGGCGCATGTCGGGGCGCTGCTGGACTCGGTGGACAGCGCCGCAGAGTTGGTGGCGCAACTGACCAGCTGAAACCCGCACCCCCGGCTCAGTGCGACGGCGCGAACCCGGCGACCCGAGGCGGACCGGAGAATACTCGTGTAGAGCCGGGAAACGTCGGGGTTGAACGGTAGGGTAGAGAAATACCAGCAGGCGCGTGACGCGGCTGCTCACGAAGCAGGAGGCGGCGATGGCGCAGGAGCAGACCAAGCGTGGAGGTGGCGGCGGCGATGACGACGACTTCACCGACACCACGGCCGCGGGCCAGGAGCGCCGCGAGAAGTTAGCCGAAGAAACCGACGACTTGCTCGACGAGATCGACGACGTCCTCGAGGAGAACGCCGAGGACTTTGTCCGCGCGTACGTGCAGAAGGGTGGACAGTGACCTGGCAGTTCTCCGACCGCCTGCCCACTAACCCCGCGCTCCCCGAAGCCTCTGCCGTCAATCTTTCGTCGTTCGCCGAGTTGCTGCGGCGGCGGGCGCCCGAGCTGCTACCAGCAAGCTTCGGTGGCGGCGGCGCGCAGTCCGGCGGCAGCCAATTGGCGCACGGCACCACGATCGTCGCGCTGAAATACCCCGGCGGTGTCCTCATCGCCGGTGACCGGCGCTCGACGCAGGGCAACATGATCGCGGGCCGCGATGTGAAGAAGGTGTACATCACCGACGACTACACCGCGACCGGCATCGCCGGCACCGCCGCGATCGCCGTCGAATTCGCTCGGCTCTACGCGGTCGAACTCGAACACTACGAGAAGCTCGAGGGCGTGCCGCTGACGTTCGCCGGCAAGGTGAACCGGCTCGCGATCATGGTGCGCGGCAACCTCGGCGCCGCGCTGCAGGGACTGGTGGCGCTGCCCCTGCTGGCCGGCTACGACATTCACGCATCCGACCCCGAAGGCGCCGGCCGGATCGTCTCGTTCGACGCCGCCGGCGGCTGGAACCTCGAGGAAGAGGGTTACCAGTCGGTCGGGTCGGGCTCCATCTTCGCCAAGTCGTCGATGAAGAAGCTGTACTCGCAGGTGACCGACCAGGCGTCGGCGCTGCGGGTGGCGGTCGAGGCGCTCTACGACGCCGCCGACGACGACTCGGCGACCGGCGGCCCGGACCTGGTACGCGGGATCTACCCCACCGCGGTCAGCATCGGCGCCGAAGGCGCGGCCGACGTGCCGGAGAGCCGCGTCGCCGAAATGGCCCGCGAGGTCATCCAAAGTCGCTCGCGCGCTGACACTTTCGGCCCCGACAGCGAGTCGCGGGGTGACAAGTGAGCTTCCCGTATTTCATCTCGCCCGAGCAGGCGATGCGCGAGCGCAGCGAGCTCGCGCGCAAGGGCATCGCGCGAGGCAAAAGCGTCGTCGCCCTGGCCTACACCGACGGCGTCTTGTTCGTCGCGGAGAACCCGTCCCGGTCGCTGCAGAAGATCAGCGAGCTCTACGACCGCGTGGGTTTCGCGGCCGCGGGCAAGTTCAACGAGTTCGACAACCTGCGCCGCGGCGGGATCCAGTTCGCCGACACCCGCGGCTACGCCTATGACCGCCGCGACGTCACGGGCCGCCAGCTGGCCAACGTCTACGCCCAGACGCTGGGGACCATCTTCACCGAACAGGCCAAGCCGTATGAGGTCGAGCTCTGCGTCGCCGAGGTCGCGCACTACGGCGAGACGAAACCGCCTGAGCTCTACCGGATCACCTACGACGGTTCGATCGCCGACGAGCCGCATTTCGTCGTGATGGGCGGGACCACCGAGCCGATCACCACCGCGCTCAAGGACTCCTACGCCGAGAACGCCGACCTGCGCGATGCCCTGCGCATCGCGTTGAACGCGCTGAAGGCGGGCAGTGCCGAGAATTCGGCCGGCGATCAGCCGGCTCTGGGGGTGGCCAGCCTGGAGGCGGCCGTCCTCGACGCCAACCGGCCCCGGCGCGCGTTTCAGCGGATCAACCGCTCCACCCTGGAATCCCTTCTGGAGGAGCTCGATTCGAACGGCTCCGAATCCCACGACGAATCCCACGACGAATCCCACGACGAATCCCACGACCAGGCCTCCAACGGCGAGTCTCCCGGCTAGGCCGGGGCCCGACGAGGCGGTAACAGTGGGTCTGCCGGTGTCGGCGTTGCTGGTGAGTTGTCGCCGGCAAACGGTCGCGGGCGGGGCGGGCAACGCCGAATAGGACCCGTGGGCGCGGCTTGCTCACCCCTGGCGTCAGACAACAAGTACCCTCAAAGACGTGCAGCGGCGAATTATGGGCATCGAGACCGAGTTCGGTGTGACCTGCACCTTTCACGGTCACCGGCGGCTCAGCCCCGACGAGGTGGCGCGCTACCTGTTCCGTCGCGTGGTGTCGTGGGGGCGCAGCTCCAATGTTTTCCTGCGCAACGGCGCCCGGCTTTACCTGGACGTGGGCAGCCACCCCGAGTACGCCACCGCCGAATGCGACAGCCTGGTGCAGCTGGTCACCCACGACCGGGCCGGCGAGTGGGTGCTGGAAGACTTGCTGGTCGACGCCGAGCAACGGCTGGCCGACGAGGGCATCGGCGGCGACATCTACCTGTTCAAGAACAACACCGATTCGGCGGGCAACTCCTACGGCTGCCACGAGAACTACCTGATCGTGCGGGCCGGCGAATTCTCCCGGATCTCCGACGTGCTGCTGCCGTTCCTGGTGACGCGCCAGCTGATCTGTGGGGCGGGCAAGGTGCTGCAGACCCCCAAAGCCGCGACGTTCTGCCTGTCCCAGCGCGCCGAGCACATCTGGGAGGGCGTCTCCTCGGCCACCACCCGCAGCCGCCCGATCATCAACACCCGCGACGAGCCGCACGCCGACGCCGAGAAGTACCGGCGGCTGCACGTCATCGTCGGCGACTCGAACATGTGCGAGACCACCACCATGCTCAAGGTGGGCACCGCCGCGCTGGTGCTCGAGATGATCGAGGCCGGCGTCCCCTTCCGGGACTTCTCGCTGGACAACCCCATCCGCGCCATCCGCGAGGTCAGCCACGACACCACCGGCCGGCGGCCGGTCCGGCTGGCCGGCGGGCGGCAGGCCAGTGCGCTGGACATCCAGCGCGAGTACTACGCCCGCGCCGTCGAGCACCTGCAGACCCGGGAGCCCAACGCGCAGATAGAACAAGTCGTGGACCTGTGGGGCCGTCAACTCGACGCGGTGGAGAGCCAGGATTTCGCCAAGGTCGACACCGAGATCGACTGGGTGATCAAGCGCAAGCTGTTCCAGCGCTACCAGGACCGCTACGACATGGAGCTGTCCGACCCCAAGATCGCGCAGCTGGACCTGGCCTACCACGACATCAAGCGCGGGCGCGGTGTCTTCGATCTGCTGCAGCGCAAGGGCCTGGCGGCGCGGGTGACCACCGACGAGGACATCGCCGACGCCGTCGAGAACCCGCCGCAGACCACCCGCGCCCGGCTGCGCGGCGAGTTCATCAGCGCCGCGCAGGCGGCGGGGCGTGACTTCACCGTCGACTGGGTGCACCTCAAGCTCAACGACCAGGCGCAGCGCACGGTGCTGTGCAAGGACCCGTTCCGGGCGGTCGACGAGCGGGTCAAGCGCCTCATCGCCAGCATGTAGCGGACGGCAGCGGCCGTCGGCGCACCGTTTGTCACATCGGGCACACGGGTATCGCCCCGGACACCGGTGCTCGAGTCGGTGAGGCCCGCCGAGCCAGAGACTGGTGTGACGGCTGGGAATATTGCGACGCGGTCGGCCGATGCAAGCGTCGTGCGGTGACCATCGAATAACCTGGTGCGAATGGCGACCTCGAAAGTCGAGCGGTTGGTCAACCTCGTCATCGCTTTGCTGTCCACCCGCGGCTACATCACCGCGGAAAAGATCAGGACCAGCGTCGCGGGTTACTCCGACAGTCCGAGCGCCGAGGCGTTCTCCCGGATGTTCGAGCGCGACAAGAACGAGTTGCGCGACCTGGGCATTCCCCTCGAGGTCGGCAGGGTGTCGGCCCTGGATCCCTCGGAGGGGTACCGGATCAACCGCGACGCCTACGCCCTGCCGCCGGTGCAACTGACCGCCGACGAGGCGGCCGCGGTCGCGGTCGCCACGCGGCTGTGGGAGTCGCCCGAATTGATCACCGCCACCCAGGGCGCCCTGCTCAAGCTGCGTGCCGCCGGAGTCGACGTCGACCCGGATGCGCCGGTGGCCATCGCCTCCCCGGCCGGTGTGCCGGGACTGCGCGGGTCCGAGGACGTGCTGGGAGTCCTGTTGTCGGCGATCGAGTCCGGGCGGGCGGTGCAGTTCCCGCACCGCTCCTCGCGGGCCGAGCCGTACACCACGCGCACCGTCGAGCCGTGGGGCGTGGTGACGGAGAAGGGACGCTGGTATCTGGTCGGACACGACCGGGACCGCGACGACACCCGTATCTTCCGCCTGTCGCGCATCGGAGCCGAGGTCGCGCCGATCGGCCCGGCCGGCGCGATCACCGTGCCGGACGGCGCGGACCTGCGCGCGATCGTGACTTCGAAGGTCACCCAGATGGAACGGGAGGCCGGGACGGGCGAGCGGGCCCGGGTGTGGGTTGCCGACGGACGGGCAACCGCGCTGCGGCGCGCCGGGCGATCGATCGCCCCGCGCGCGCTGGGTGGGCGCGCGGGCGAGGTGATCGAACTCGAGATCGGGTCCACCGACCGCCTGGCTCGCGACATCACCGGCTACGGGCCCGACGCCGTCGTGCTCGAGCCGCCATCCCTGCGCGACGACGTGCTGGACAGGCTGCGCGCCCAGGCGGGCGTGCGGGAGGCGTCGACATGACACCCATCTCCGCGCGGCTGGTCCGGCTGCTCAACATGGTGCCGTACTTCCAGGCCAACCCGCGGATCACCCGCGCGGAGGCCGCCGCCGACCTGGGGGTGTCCGACAAGCAGCTGGAGGCCGACCTCAACCAGCTGTGGATGTGTGGCCTGCCCGGCTACTACCCGGGGGATCTGATCGATTTTCAGTTCTCCGGCGACACCATCGAGGTGACGTTCTCGGCGGGCATCGACCGCCCGCTCAAGCTGACGTCGCCCGAGGCGACGGGCCTGCTGGTGGCGCTGCGGGCCCTGGCCGACATTCCCGGCGTCGTGGACCCGGACGCGGCGCGCAGCGCGATCGCCAAGATCGAGGGCGCCGCGGGCGCGGCCGGGCGGGACGCCACTGCGGTCGCGGCCACCGACGAGCCGGCGCCCGCCGAAAGTCGCGTCGCCGCCGCGGTGCGCGCGGCGCTGCAGGACGAACACGCGCTGGCCATCGACTACTACTCGGCGTCCCGCGACACGCTGGCCGGCCGGGTCGTCGACCCCATCCGGGTCCTGCTCATCGGCGGCCACAGCTACCTGGAGGCCTGGGCCCGCGACGCGGAGGGGGTTCGGCTGTTCCGCTTCGACCGGATCGTGGACGCCACCGAGCTCGACGACGCGGCCGCTCCGCCGGAGCCCGCGCGCCAGGCGCCCCCGGACACCTCGCTGTTCGACGGCGACCCGGCACTCCCGTCGGCCACGCTGCGCATCGCACCGTCGGCGTCGTGGATGTTCGAGTACTACCCGATGCGGGAGGTGCGCGAGCTGCCCGACGGATCGTGTGAGGCCGTGATGACGTACGCCTCCGACGACTGGATGACGCGGCTGGTGCTGGGCTTCGGCTCAGCTGTGCGGGTGCTCGAACCGGAATCGCTGGCGAGGCGAGTGCGCGAGGCCGCGGCGGCCGCGCTCGGGCTCTACCAGGAGGCGGCCCGCTAGGGCCAGCACGCCGCGGCGCGGAGACACCGGCACCGAGGCGTGCTGCGGTAGCATCGGGTTGACGTCTGGAGGTAATGAACGTGGGAAGTCTTAGTCCGTGGCACTGGGCGATCCTCGCTGTCGTGGTGATCGTCCTGTTCGGTGCCAAGAAGCTCCCCGATGCGGCGCGCTCGCTGGGTAAGTCGATGCGCATCTTCAAGTCCGAGCTGCGCGAAATGCAGAGCGAGAGCAAGCCGGAATCGTCTGCCTTGGAGACAAAGAGCGACACCCCCGCCGCCCCTGCCGCCCCTCTCGAGAACCCCACTCCCGTGCAGGCAGAGCGAGTCGACCCTCCGGCGGCGACCGAGCAGGGCCACACTGAAGCACGCCGGGCTTAGCGCGGCAGCATCGCCGCGGTGCCCGAGCGCCGCTGACCG
Source organism: uncultured Actinomycetota bacterium (assembly GCA_963711445.1). Taxonomy (GTDB): domain Bacteria; phylum Actinomycetota; class Actinomycetes; order Mycobacteriales; family Mycobacteriaceae; genus Mycobacterium. Next base: position 223,017 of record CAVQEF010000004.1, on the reverse strand, counting down.
AGCGTCGTGAACGTCGTTAAGATGTCAGCGGTGTCCGCTCGCGCCGCCGCCGTGCTGAAGCGGCTCAACCCCCGCAATCGGCGCAGCCGCACCAATCCCGACGCGACGATGTCGCTGGTCGACCACCTCACCGAGCTGCGCACCCGGCTGCTGATCGCCCTGGCCGCGATCGTGGTCACCACGATCTTCGGGTTCCTGTGGTACTCGCACCCGATTTTCGGCGTGGAGAGCCTCGGCGAGTGGCTGCGCCATCCGTACTGTTCGCTGCCGCAGTCGGCGCGCGCGCAGATCAGCGCCGACGGGCGGTGCCGGCTGCTGGCCACCGCGCCGTTCGACCAATTCATGCTGCGGCTCAAGGTCGGGCTGACGGCCGGGGTCGTGCTGGCCTGCCCGGTGTGGCTCTACCAGCTGTGGGCCTTCATCACCCCCGGGCTGTACCAGAGGGAACGCCGCTTCGCGATCGGCTTCGTGATCCCCGCCGCGGCGCTGTTCGTCGGCGGTGCGGTGCTGGCCTACTTCGTGCTGTCCAAGGCGCTGGGCTTCCTGCTGACCGTGGGCAGCGACGTCCAGGTGACCGCCCTGTCCGGGGACCGGTATTTCGGCTTCCTGATCAACCTGCTGGTGGTGTTCGGGGTCAGCTTCGAGTTTCCGCTGCTGATCGTCATGCTCAACATGGCCGGATTGCTGACCTATCAGCGGCTCAAGTCGTGGCGCCGCGGCCTGATCTTCGCCATGTTCGTGTTCGCGGCGGTCTTCACGCCCGGCTCGGATCCGTTTTCGATGACGGCGCTCGGCATGGCGCTGTCGGTGCTGCTCGAACTCGCCATTCAGATCGCCCGCGTGCACGACAAGCGGAAGGCCAGGCGCGAAGCCCGTGCCCACATTCCCGACGACGAGGCGTCGGTCATCGAGCCGCCCTCCCCGGAACCGGAACCGGAACCGGAACCGGAACCGTCGTTCAGCGTGGGTCAGCATGACGATGTCACCTAGTTCGGGGTCACCTAGGTCGCGCGAGCGCGCGTGTCGGGACAACGACACGCCGCTACAGCGGGCATTTTGCGGACCCTCGCGCGCAACGGCGGCGACCGCGTGACCGAGCTGGCCGAGCTGGGCCGGTTCGCCGCCGAACTGCCCTTCGCGCTCGACGACTTCCAGCAGCGGGCCTGTGCGGCGCTGGAGCGGGGGCACGGCGTGCTGGTCTGCGCGCCGACCGGCGCCGGCAAGACGGTGGTCGGCGAATTCGCCGTGCACCTGGCGCTGGCGGCCGGCGGCAAGTGCTTCTACACCACACCGCTCAAGGCGCTGAGCAACCAGAAGCACACCGACCTGACGGCGCGCTACGGCCGCGACCGCATCGGTCTGCTGACCGGGGACGTGTCGCTGAACGGCGATGCGCCCGTGGTGGTCATGACCACCGAAGTGCTGCGCAACATGCTCTACGCCGATTCGACCGCGCTGCAAGGTCTTTCCCACGTGGTGATGGACGAGGTGCATTTCCTCGCCGACCGGATGCGGGGTCCGGTCTGGGAAGAGGTCATCCTGCACCTGCCCGACGAGGTGCGGCTGGTCAGCCTGTCGGCGACGGTGAGCAACGCCGAGGAATTCGGCGGCTGGATCCAGACCGTGCGGGGCGACACCACGGTCGTGGTCGACGAGCACCGGCCCGTCCCGCTGTGGCAGCACGTGCTGGTGGGCAAGCGCCTCTACGACCTGTTCGACTACCGCAGCTCCGAAGCCCCCGAGCATCCGGGCGGGAACCGTGAGCCGCGCGTCAACCCGGACTTGCTGCGCCACATCTCCCATCGCCGGGAGGCGGACCGGATGTCGGACTGGCAACCGCGCCGGCAGGCCGGACGAGGGGGCCCCGGACGGACCGGCGGCCGGCCCCGCTTCTACCGCCCGCCCGCGCGGCCCGACGTGATCGCGACCCTGGACTCCGAAGGCCTGCTGCCCGCGATCACGTTCGTGTTCTCCCGCGCCGGTTGCGACGCGGCGGTGCATCAGTGCCTGCGCTCGCCGCTGCAGCTGACCACCCAGGAGGAGCGCGCCCAGATCGCCGAGGTGATCGACCACCGCTGCGGCGACCTCGCCGACGCCGACCTGGCCGTGCTCGGCTACTACGAGTGGCGGGAGGGGCTGCTGCGCGGGCTGGCGGCCCACCACGCCGGCATGCTGCCGGCGTTCCGGCACACCGTCGAGGAGCTGTTCACCGCGGGCCTGGTCAAGGCCGTGTTCGCCACCGAGACCCTGGCGCTGGGCATCAACATGCCCGCCCGCACGGTGGTGCTGGAGCGGCTGGTGAAGTTCAACGGCGAGCAGCACGTGCCGCTGACGCCGGGGGAGTACACGCAGCTGACCGGGCGCGCCGGTAGGCGTGGCATCGACGTCGAGGGTCACGCGGTGGTGCTGTGGCAACCCACCGAGGAGACCACCGAGCCGTCGGCGGTGGCCGGCCTGGCGTCCACGCGCACCTTTCCGCTGCGCAGTTCGTTCGCCCCGTCGTACAACATGACGATCAACCTGGTGCACCGGATGGGACCCGAGCAGGCACACCAGCTGCTGGAGCAGTCCTTCGCCCAGTACCAGGCCGACCGCTCGGTCGTCGGGCTGGTGCGTGGCATCGAGCGCGGCAACAGGATGCGCGACGAGATTGCCGCCGAACTGGGCGGGCCCGAGGCGCCGATCCTGGGCTACGCCCGGCTGCGCGCGCGGATTTCCGAGCTGGAGCGTGCACAGTCGCGCGCCTCGCGGCTGCAACGCCGGCAGGCGGCCAGCGACGCGCTGGCCGCGCTGCGCCGCGGCGACATCATCAACATCACCCACGGCCGGCGCGGCGGGCTGGCGGTGGTCCTCGAGTCGGCCCGCGACAGCGACGACCCGCGCCCGCTGGTGCTGACCGAAAACCGCTGGGCAGGGCGAATTTCCGCGGCGGATTATTCGGGCGCGCCGGGCCCGGTCGGCTCGATGTCGTTGCCCAGGCGGGTGGAACACCGCCAGCCGCGGGTGCGGCGCGACCTGGCGTCGGCGCTGCGCTCGGCCGCCGCGGGGCTGGATGTGCCGTCCCGGCGCCGTTCCGGCCGCGGCGATCACGGTGACAATGAAGGCGAGTTCCACAATCCGGAGCTGACGTCGTTGCGGGCCGAGTTGCGTCGGCATCCGTCGCACAACAGCCCCGGCGTCGAAGCCCAGGTGCGGCAGGCCGAGCGTTACCTGCGCATCGAACGCGACAACGCGCAGCTGGAAAAGAAGGTGGCCGCCGCGACCAACTCGCTGGCCCGCACCTTCGACCGGATCGTCGGGCTGCTCACCGAGCGCGGCTTCATCGAAGGCCCGGCCACCGATCCCCACGTCACCGACGACGGCCGATTGCTGGCCCGCATCTACAGCGAGAGCGACCTGTTGGTCGCCGAATGCCTGCGCAGCGACGCATGGGCGGGCCTGAAGCCGGCCGAGTTGGCGGCGGTGGTCTCGATGGTGCTCTACGAGTCTCGGGGCGGCGACGGGCCCGGCTCCGCCGCCGAGGTTCCCACCCAGCGGTTGCGGCAGGCGCTGCAGCAGACATCGCGGCTGTCCACCGCGCTGCGCGGCGACGAGCAGGCGCACCGCATCGGCCCGAGCCGCGAGCCCGACGACGGCTTCGTCAACGTCATCTACCGCTGGGCGTGCAGCGGAGATCTGGCCGCGGCGCTGGCCGCTGCCGAGGTGACGGGCGCCGGGTCGCCGTTGCTGGCGGGGGACTTCGTGCGCTGGTGCCGTCAGGTGCTCGACCTGCTCGACCAGGTCCGCAACGCTGCGCCGGATGCCGAGCTCAGGGCGACCGCAAAGCGTGCGATCAATGACGTTCGGCGCGGCGTCGTGGCTGTTGACGCCGGGTAGGCTGAGCCCAAGTTACGGTGAGACCCGTAGCTAGAATGCACGGGCAAGACGTAAGGGGCTGAGGAGAAAGCATGAGCGGACCGCAGGGATCGGAGCCGGAGCAGCAGTGGCAACCGCCCGGTCACAGTGGCGACCAGTCCTCGGAGCCGACCCAGGTCGGATCGCCCTGGCAGCAGCAGCCGACTCAAGACGCCACGTGGCAGGCGCCGGCATATACGCCGCCACCCGGGTACCCGCAGTACCAACAGCAGGGTGAGCAGGCGTATCCGCAGCAGTACGCCCAGCAGCCCGGCTACGGGCAGCCCGAGCAGTACGGCGGGCAGGCGCCCCAGTACGGCCAGTACGGCCAGCCGGGGCAGTACGCCCAGCCCGGCCAGTACGGTCAGCCGGGCCAGTACGCGCAGCCCGGCCAGTACGGGCAGCCGGGCCAGTACGGCCAGCCGGGGCAGTACGGCCAGCCCGGCCAGTACGGCCAGCCCGGCCAGTATCCGCAGCAGTTCCCGCCGTACGAACAGCCGGGCAAGAAGCGTTCGACCGCGCTGATCGCCGGGGTGGCCGGCGTGGTCGGGTTCGTGCTCATCGCGGTCGTGCTGGTGCTCGGTTTCTGGGAGCCCGGCTTTTTCGTCACCACCAAGTTGGACGTCAAGAAGGCCCAGGCCGGCGTGCAGCAGATCCTGTCGGACGAGACCAACGGCTACGGCGCCCGCAACGTCAAAGACGTGAAGTGCAACCAGGGCAGCGACCCGATCGTCAAGAAGGGCGCCAGCTTCGACTGCAACGTCAGCATCGACGGAGCGCAGAAGCACGTGACCGTGACCTTCCAGGACAACAAGGGCACCTACGAGGTCGGCCGCCCGCAGTAGGGCACGTCGTCACCCCGGGAGCGCGTCCAGCGCCTTCTGCAGGCGGCCGATCGAGGACCCGACGCCCAGCCCGGTCGCCAGCTGCGCGGTGCGTTGCGGGTCGGCGGCCGTCAGCGGTAGCGCGTCGGTGGGAGTCGACAGTGTGACGGGGGCGTCGGTGGCCACCCGCACCACGCGGGCGGCGGCGTCGATGTAGTCGGTGGCGGACAGCAATTTCGCGCGCAATCCCTTGGCCATCTTCGATTTCGGGTCGCGCGCTGCGGCCAGGATCTGCTGCAGCGAGCCGTGCTGCGCCAGCAGGGTGGCCGCGGTCTTCTCCCCGACGCCGGGCACGCCCGGCAGGCCGTCGGACGGGTCGCCGCGCAGCAGCGCGAGTTCGGCGTAGGCCGGTCCGGCCCGGTCCACCGGCACCCCGTAGTGCTCGGCTACCTCGGCGGGCCCGAACAGGGTCGCGTTGTTCAGCCCGCGGCCCAGGTAGAGCACCCGAACCGGCACCGGTTCGTCGGCCACCACCTGAAGCAGGTCGCGGTCCCCGCTGACGACGACGACCGGGTCGGCGCGTTCCCGCGCCGCCAGCGTGCCGAGCACGTCGTCGGCCTCGAAACCGGCCGCACCGGCCATCGGGATACCGAACGCGTCGAGCAGGTCGGTGATCATGTCGACCTGCGGGGTCAGGTCGTCGGGGACCTCCTCGATGTCGGGCTCGCCCGCCGGCTCCGGCTCGGCCACTCGATGCGCCTTGTAGGACGGGATCAGATCGACCCGGAACTGCGGGCGCCAGTCCAGGTCCAGGCACACGGCCAGCCGCCCGGGCCGCTGCCGGGTGATCACCACGGCCATCGAGTCGATGAACCCGCGCACGGCGTTGACGGGCCGGCCGTCGGGGGCGGTGATCGAGGACGGCACCCCGAAGTACGACCGGAACCACATGCTGGCGCCGTCGAGCAGCACCAGTGGCGGAGTGCCACCTTCGCTCAGCGGTGCGGGCATGCCGGGTATGGTCTCACGCCGGGCTAGCCTGACTGGCGTGGACTCTGACCGATTCGACGCGGCCGTGTACGCCCGCCGGCTCGCCGCGGCGGCCGCCGCGACCCGTGCCGCCGGCCTGGACGGGCTGGTGATCACCCCGGGGTATGACCTGCGCTACCTCCTCGGGTCCCGGGCCCAGACATTCGAGCGGCTCACCGCGCTGGTGTTGCCGGCCTCAGGTGATGCGACGGTGGTGGTGCCGCGCCTGGAGCTCGCCTCCCTGACGGGTTCGGCCATCGCGGAACTGGGCCTGCCGGTGCGTGATTGGGTCGACGGCGACGATCCCTACGCACTGGTGAGCGCCGCGCTGGGCGGCGGCCGCGTGGCGACCGCCGTCACCGATTCCATGCCGGCGCTGCACCTGCTGCCGCTGGCCGACGCGCTCGGGACGCTACCGGTGCTGGCCACCGGCGTCCTGCGCGGGCTGCGAATGGTGAAGGAAGAGTGCGAGATCGACGCGTTGCGCAAGGCCGGCGCGGCCATCGACCGTGTGCACGCGCGAGTGCCGGAGTTCCTCGTCCCGGGCCGCACCGAAGCCGACGTTGCCGCCGACATCGCCGAAGCCATTGTCGCCGAAGGGCATTCGGACGTTTCGTTCATCATCGTCGGCTCCGGACCGCACGGTGCCGACCCGCACCACAGCCACTCCGACCGTGAACTGCGGGCCGGGGACGTCGTCGTCGTCGACATCGGGGGCGCCTACGAACCCGGGTATCACTCCGACTGCACCCGCACCTACAGCATCGGAGATCCAACTCACGACGTGGCTCAACGGTATTCGGTGCTGCAACGGGCGCAGCGCGCGGCCGTGGATGCAGTGCGACCGGGGGTGACCGCCGCACAGGTCGACGCCGCCGCCCGCGACGTGCTCGCCGAGGCCGGACTCGCGGAGTTCTTCGTGCACCGCACCGGACACGGGATCGGGCTGTCGGTCCACGAAGAGCCCTACATCGTCACGGGCAACGACGTGCCGCTGACCGCGGGCATGGCCTTTTCCGTCGAGCCCGGCATCTACTTCCCGGGCCGCTGGGGTGCCCGCATCGAAGACATCGTCGTCGTCACCGAGGACGGCGCGCTGGCGGTCAACAACCGACCGCACGAGCTGATCGTGGTGCCCGTGCCCTAGCCGGCGGTGTCACCGGCGCCGCGTAGGTTGGGCGCGGTGTCACTCTTCGATCTCGCGCTGCTTCCGGTTCGCATTGCACGCCATATCGCCGACGCCGTGGTGCATTCCATCGCGCCCGCCCCGGCCCCGCCCGCGGGGCTCGTCGTGGTCGACGGGATGCCCGAGGGTGTGCCGCCAGCGGCGCTTCGGCCCGAGCCGCAGCTCGCCGTGCCGGCCGGCTGGCCGTTCGGCGAGGGGTTTCCCCGCACGTGCGGCACGGGGCGGGTGGCCGGCGGTGCCCTGTTCTGGACCGACTTCCTCTACGACGACCACGGTGCGACGGGCCTGCCCGTCGGCGATGCGAAGATCCAGGCGCCGCCGCGCGGCACCTACGTCTACCCGGCCGGGCCCGCGGCGCGCAACGGCGCCGACATCTTCCGGGCCGCCATCGGGCTCACCGACACCGACACCTGGTGGCGCGTCGACTGGAACACGCTGCTGGACGCCGCGGTGCCGATCGCGCTGTTCACCTTCGACACCGCCCCGGCCCGCAGCGCGTCGGGACAGTGGCCGGCCGCTGCCGGCGTGCGCTCGCCGGGCATCGACCTGGCGCTGCTGGTGTCGGGCAAGGGCGCCGCGCTGATCGACCTGACCACGCTGGTCAGGACGCCGGTCGAGCACCGCGTCGACATGGAGTCCCGGTCGTTTCTGGCGCGGGTGCCGCGGTCGTTGGCCGAACCCGCCGGAACCTGGACGGTGCGCCTGGCCGCGGGGCTGGCCAACGAGGCGGGCGACGGGTTCGCCGACGTGCCCGCCGCCCACGGGGCGCTGCCCGGGCAGCCCAACGTCTACAACGTCGCGTTCCGCACCACCGCGCAGGAACCGCCGCACCTGAACTTCTGGTCGGATGCGGCGCAGGCCGCGGCGCTCACCCACGGCGACGTGTCCGAGTTCGCGGTCAAAGTGGCGTGGGATCGGCTCGCGTCCGGCGAGACCGCGCCCGAACCGGTGATCACCGGCCCCTCCACGCGGTGGTACGTGTCCTCGGTCGAGCTGGGCCAGGGCGTGGCCGCCGACGACATCCTGAGCACCAAGCCGCAGTTCCTCGGCCGGGTGCAGCCCTATTCGATCTGCCTGCCGTCGAGCTTCAAGCCGGGTGAGCGGCTGCCACTGACCCTGTTGCTGCACTCGCTCGCGCTGGGCCAGAGCCAGTTCGCCGCGATCGACCCGCGCCTGCTGCACGAGGTGTGTGAGGGTCGCGATTCGGTGGTGGTCACCCCGCTGGCCCGCGGACCGTCGACCTGGTACTTCGACACCGGGGAACTCGACGTCTGGGAGGTATGGGCGCGGGTGGCAGAGCAGCTGGGCACCGACCCCAACCGCACCGTGATCTCCGGCTATTCGATGGGCGGTTATGCGGCCTACAAGCTGGGGCTGAGCTATCCCGAGGTGTTCGCGCAGGCGGTCGTGCTGGCGGGCCCGCCGACGTGCGGGGTGCGGCTGCTGCCCGACGTCGACATCCCGGCCGACGTCGACCCGGACACGCCGTGCGCCCGCGAGGGCGACACCTGGAAGCTGCTGGTGAACGCCCGCTGGCTGCCCTACGTCATCGCCCACGGTCTCATCGACGAACTGGTGCCGTTCGCCTCGGCCGCCGAGCAGGTGCTCGAACTCGACCGGCTCGGATACCGGCACCGGTTCACCGTCTATCCGCTCGAGGATCACCTGGCGTGGGTGCTGCAGGACAAGTTCGAAGATCCGATCTCCCACATGGGAACCGGTCTGCGCCAAGCCGATCCGGGACACATCACCTTCGCGTGGTATCCGCAGTTGGTGCGGCCGGATTTGGGCATCGGGCCGCATCGGGTGTGGTGGCTGTCGGATCTGACGGCAGCGCCCGAGGTGCTGGCGCGCCGCGGGGCCGTCGCCGAGGTGGACGCGCGCTCGTATGCGCGCCCGGATCCGACGCACACGGTTCACTACCATCGCGGGCTCGTCCTGAACTTCGACCCGACCCCGGGGTTGTACAGCGAGCTGGACTGGCGGGCGGGGCCGCCCGTGGCGCCGATGCCGTTTCTGACGTTGCGGCTCACCGGGGTCGCCGGTGTCACACTCGATGTCGAGCGCGCCGGGCTGGCCGGGTTGGCGGCGTCGACGATCACGGTCACCACCGACAGCGCCGCGCAGATCACGCTGGGCGGGCTGCCGGCCGGTGCTCAGGTGCAACTCGATGGTGCGCCGTCTGACGCGAGGGTTCCGGTGCTGCCGGGGCGGCATCGCATCACGTTGGCCGTGGTCGGGTGACGGGCTGGCCGCGAACCTGACGGTACTGACGGCCGGTTTTGCGGCCCATACCGGGCAGGACACCGCCGGTACGGTGTTCGGGCTGGCGTATCGGTCCGCGGCCGGTTCGCTGGTGCAGGCCGCCGCGGCCGCGATCAACGCGTGCCGGCATTGCGGGGCCCTGGGCCTATTCGAGGCCCTTTTCGAGCAGGCTCGACGATCCCAGCACCCGCTCGATCTGGACCTCGATGACCACCCGCCGGGGGTTGGGCTTCGGGTTGCGGTAGCGCTGGGCGTAGCGCAGTTCGGCGTCGCGCACGGCGTTGGCGTCGCTGTTGACCTTGGACCGGCCTTCCAGCGACAGCCACCGCGCGCCGTCGACCTGGCTCAGCACGGCCAGCCCGGCACGGTCGGCGTTGACGGCCTTCTGTGAACCGCCGGTGGTGATGACCCGCGCGATGTGGGTCGTGGGATCGAAGGTGAAACCCACCGCCACCACATGCGGTGAACCGTCGTTGCGCAGGGTGGTCAGCATGGCCAGATGACGTTCGGACAGGAATGCCAGCGCGTCGTCGGTGAGCCGGGTAGTGGTGTTCGCCATCACCGCCCACGCTAGCGCAGGTCATAATCGCAGCCGTGGATGACACGGGCGCAGGTCCGGTACTGGTTCTGGGCGGCCGCAGCGAGATCGGCACCGAACTCGCGCGGCGTCTGGCTCCCGGCGCGACGGTGGTCTTGGCCGCCCGCAATGCCGACCGGCTCGACGACCAGGTCAGCGTGCTCAAAGCTGCCGGCGCCGCGGCGGTGCACACCCGCGAGTTCGACGCCGACGACCTGGCCTCCCATGGACCCCTCGTAGCCTCGATCATCGACGAGCACGGACCTATCTCGACCGCGGTGCTGGCCTTCGGCATCCTCGGCGATCAGGCCCGCGCCGAAACCGATGCCGGCCACGCGACCGCCATCGTGCACACCGACTACGTCGCGCAGGTCAGCGTGCTGACCCACCTGGCCGCCGCGATGCGCAAAGCGGGCCGCGGCTCGCTGGTGGTGTTCTCCTCGGTGGCCGGCATCCGGGTGCGCCGGGCCAACTACGTGTACGGCTCGGCCAAGGCCGGCCTGGACGGCTTCGCCAGCGGGCTGGCCGACGCGCTGCACGGCACCGGGGTACGGCTGCTGATCGCCCGGCCGGGCTTCGTGATCGGGCGCATGACGGAGGGCATGACGCCCGCGCCCTTGTCCAGCACCCCGCAGCAGGTGGCCGACGCCACCGCGCGGGCGCTGGCCAAAGGGCGGCGTACCGTGTGGATCCCGTGGACGCTGCGGCCGATGTTCTTCGCGATGCGGCTGCTGCCGCAGTTCGTCTGGCGGCGGATGCCGCGATGATCCGCGCCGGCGACGAGGCAGAGCGCAGCGAGGAAAAGGAGCGGCGCCCATGATCATCGTGGTCGGGATCGGCGCCGACGGCACGGCGGGCCTGTCGGCTGAATCGCGCACTGAGTTACACAGGGCCACAGTAATTTATGGCGCGAAACGGCAACTGGCCCTGCTCGACGACGCCCTCGCCGCCGAACGCCGCGAGTGGCCGTCACCGATGCTGCCCGCCCTGCACGCGCTTCCCGTGGACGCAAGCGGAGACATTCACATCGTCGCCAGCGGCGACCCGCTGATGCACGGCATCGGCGGCACCCTGATTCGCTTGTTCGGCGCCGACAAGGTAACGGTGCTACCCCACATCTCCTCGGTGACTCTGGCGTGCGCGCGGATGGGCTGGAACGGCCACGACACCGAGGTGATCAGCCTGGTCACCGCGCAGCCGAGCGCCGCCGTGCGCCGCGGTGGCCAGGCGATCGTGCTGGCCGGCGGCCGCGCCACGCCGAAGGCGCTGGCCGAACTGCTCGACGCCCACGGCCGTGGCGAATCTGAGTTCAGCGTGCTCGAACGGCTCGGCGGTCCGGACGAACGCCGCCGCGACGGCACCGCGCGACGGTGGGCCGAGAACGCCCCCGACGACGTCGACGATCTCAACGTGATCGCCGTTCGCTACCTGCCCGACGAGCGGGTGTCGCCGCTGCCCGACGAGGCGTTCGTGCACGACGGGCAGATCACCAAGCACCCGATGCGGGCGGTGACTCTCGCGGCGCTGGCGCCGCGGCCGGGGGAGCGGTTGTGGGACGTCGGCGCGGGCTCGGGCAGCATCGGCGTCGAGTGGTGCCGCAGCTGGCGCGGCTGCACCGCGGTCGCGTTCGAGCGCGACGAACGGCGCCGCCGCAACATCGAGTTCAACGCCGCCGCCGCGGGCGCCGGCATCGACGTGCGCGGCGACGCGCCGCGCGCGTTCGAGGGCGCCCCAGCTCCGTCGGCGATTTTCATCGGCGGCGGCCTCACCCAGCCCGGTTTGCTCGAAGCGTGCTTCGACCACCTGCTCCCAGGCGGCCGTGTGGTCGCCAATGCGGTCACCGCCGAATCGGAATCCTCTATGGTGCAAGCGTATTCCCGATTCGGCGGCCAGTTGAGACGCTTCCAGCATTATCGGGGAGAGCCGCTGGGCGGCTTCACCGGATGGCGCCCGCAGCACCCGGTCACTCAATGGTCGGTGACGCGATGACCGTGTATTTCATCGGTGCGGGTCCCGGCGCCGCCGACCTGATCACCGTCCGCGGCCAACGGCTTGTGCAGCGGTGCCCGGTCTGTCTTTACGCGGGCTCCATCATGCCCGACGACCTGTTGGCGCTGTGCCCGCCCGACGCGAAAGTCGTTGACACCGGACCGTTGACACTCGAGCAGATCGTCACCGAATTGGCCGACGCGGACGCCGCCGGTCATGACGTAGCGCGGCTGCACTCCGGCGATCCATCGCTCTACAGCGCCCTGGCCGAGCAGTGCCGCCGGCTTGACGCCCTGGGCATCGGCTACGAAATCGTGCCCGGCGTACCCGCTTTCGCCGCCGCCGCGGCCGCGCTGAAGCGCGAGCTCACCGTTCCCGGGGTGGCCCAGACGGTCACGCTGACGCGGATAGCGACCCTGTCCACTCCCATGCCCCCCGGCGAAGAGTTGGCCGCGCTGGCCCAGGCCGGCGCCACCCTGGTCCTGCACCTGGCCGCAGCCCAGATCGACGCCATCGTTCCCCAACTGCTGGAAGGCGGCTATCGGCCTGAAACACCCACCGCTGTGGTGGCTTTCGCGAGCTGGCCACAGCAAACCGTGCTGCGCGGCACGCTCGCAGACATCGCCGGGCAGATGCGCGACGCACAGATCACCAGGACCGCCGTCGTCGTGGTCGGGGATGTGCTGGCCGCCGAGGGCTTCACCGACAGCTACCTGTATTCGGCCGGGCGGACACGGGGGAGCCGGCACTGATGCGGGTACTGCTGCTCGGCGGCACCGCCGAGGCCCGCGCGTTGGCGAAGGCCCTGCACCCGCAGGTCGACATCGTCAGCTCGCTGGCCGGCCGGGTGCCCGACCCCGCCCTCCCGGTCGGCCCGGTGCGCATCGGGGGGTTCGGTGGCGTCGAGGGCCTGCGGTGCTGGTTGGGCGACAAGAGTATCGACGCCGTCGTCGACGCCACCCACCCGTTCGCGGCCACCATGACCGCGCACGCCGCGCAGGTGTGTGAAGACATGCGGATACCCCACCTGGTGCTGGCCCGCCCGGCGTGGGATCCCGGGAGTGCCATCGTCGTCGACTCCGATCGTCAAGCCGCGGAAGCCATCACCCGGCGTCGTTATTCGCGGGTCTTCCTCACCACGGGGCGCTCCGGGGTCACGGCCTTCGCGGACAGCGACGCATGGTTTTTGATCCGCGCGGTCACCGCGCCCGACCGCTCGACGATGCCGCGCCGGCACCAATTGCTGCTGTCGCGGGGGCCGTATCGCTACGACGGCGAACTCGCACTGTTGCGTGACCACCGCATCGACGCGCTGGTGACCAAGAACAGTGGCGGCGACATGACCCGGGCGAAGCTGGATGCGGCCGCCGCGCTGGACGTTCCCGTGGTGATGGTGGCTCGGCCGGCGTTACCGGCGGGGGTGCGCACCGTCGGCACCGTGGTCGAGGCCGTCGAATGGGTGGCCAGGCTGCGCTAGAGGCGGAGGCGTCGGTCGCACGCCGCACGCGAAAGCCTTGGTAAGCGCCTGCCCGGCCGCTCCAAAAATACGGTGGGGGGTATGGTATACATGTGACTGTGGCTGTACTTGGAGCCGCATTTGTGACAGGTATTTGTGCCTGATGGCCGGTGCACGCAGGGCCGAATGGCCCTACCTGCTGCGGCCGCACGGACACGACACTGCGTATCACACGGATCGGTCGACGAGGGAAAGGAACCAACAGTGTTGCCCTTCCTCAAAAAGGCATGGGTGCCGCTCGTCGTCGTGGTGGCCGTCCTCCTCGGCGGCATGGGCGTTATTCAGCTTCGTGGGGTTTTCGGCTCCGAGGAGATCTTTTCCGAGACCGGCAGCAACGCCGAACCGCTTACGCCCACCCACATCAAGCGGGTGACATACGAGGTCTATGGTCCCGCCGGCACAGTCGGAAGCGTCAGCTACTTGAACAAGAGCGCGCAGCCGGAAGAGGCGAACTTCACCAGCCTGCCCTGGACCTACACGATCACGACGACGGTGCCGGCCGTGCTCGCCAACGTGGTGGCACAGGGCAACGGCGAGACCATCGGATGCCGGATCACCGTCAACGGTCAGGTCAAAGACGAGCAATCCTCGGCCGGACACCACGCCCAAACCTCCTGCCTGGTGAAGGCCGCATGAGCACCGATACCGAGTCCCGTCCGAAATTCATGCGGTTCGTGCGCACATTCGCCGTGCCGATTCTGGTCGCATGGCTGCTGCTGACCATTGCCGTGAACGTGCTGTGGCCGCCGATCGAGTCGGTCGCGAGAAACCACGCCGTGACGATGTCGCCGCAAGACGCACCGGCGATGATCGCCGCGAAGCGCATGGGCGCAAAGTTTCACGAGTCGGACTCCGACAGTATCGCGATGATCGTCCTGGAAAGCGACCAGCAACTCGGCGAGCAGGCACACCGCTACTACGACGGCCTGGTGAAGAAGCTGCAGGCCGACACCAAGCACGTGCAGCATGTCCAGAACGTGTGGGGAGACCCCCTCACCGCCGCCGGCGTCCAGAGCCGGGACGGCAAAGCCGCTTACGTCGAACTCAATCTGTCCGGCGACCAGGGCAGCACGAAAGGGAACGAGTCCGTCAAAGCGGTCCGCGAGATCGTCGACCGGTCGGCGCCGCCCAGCGGGCTCAAGGTGTATGAAACCGGCCCGGCGCCGCTGACGACGGACATGAACGACGCCGCCGACAAAAGCATGTTCACCATGATGGGCGTGACCGGTGTGGTCATCATGATCATGCTCTTCATCACCTATCGTTCCGTCAGCACGGTGCTGCTGGTTCTCGTCATGGTCGGTTTCGAGATGGGCACGGCCCGAGGGGTCGTCGCGATCCTCGGAAACTACGACCTCCTGGGATTTTCGACGTTCGTCGTTGCCATGCTGTCGTCGTTGGCGATCGCGGCGGGAACCGACTACGCAATCTTCCTCATCGGGAGGTACCAGGAGGCTCGGCAGGCCGGCCAAGACCGGGAAGCGGCCTACTACAGCATGTTTCGCGGCACCTTCCACATCATCCTGGGGTCGGGGCTGACGATCGCCGGCGCCACGCTCTGCCTCCACCTGGCCCGGCTGTCGTACTTCAGGGCGCTGGGCATTCCGTCGGCTCTGGGGCTGCTGGTCGTCGTCGCGGGAGCGCTGACCGCGGCACCGGCCGTCGTCGTCGTGGCCAGCAGATTTGGTTTGCTCGACCCGAGACGGATGATCAAGACGCGCGGGTGGCGGCGCATCGGCACCGCTACCGTGCGGTGGCCCGGCCCGGTGTTCGCGGCCTCGCTGGCCATCGCCATCGTCGGCATCCTCGTCATGCCGACCATGAAGATCAGCTTCAACGATCGCTTCTACATCCCCAAAGATCTGCCGTCGAATGTCGGATATGAGGCCGCAGAGCGCCATTTCAGCGCCGCCACGATGAACCCCGACATCCTCATGATCGAGAGCGATCACGACATGCGGAACACCGGCGACATGATCATCTTGGACCGCCTTGCCAAAGACGTCTTCCGGTCACCGGGCATCGCGATGGTGCAGAGCATCACCCGGCCATTGGGCGGGCCCATCGAACACACGTCGATACCGTTCCAGATCAGCGCACAATCGATCCCGATCCAGGAGAACCTTCAGTTCATGAAGGACCGGATGGGCGACATGGTCAAGATGAGCGACGATCTCGGCGCCATGATCGGCTCGATGGAACGGATGCAGGGGCTGATGGCCCGGATGAGTGGTGCGACTCACCACATGGTCGGCGACATGAACGACATGCAGACCACGTTGGACGAAATGCGGGACCACCTGGCCGACTTCGACGACTTCGCCAGGCCGTTGCGCAATTACCTGTACTGGGAACAGCACTGCTACAACATCCCGGTCTGCTGGGCGACGAGGTCGGTGTTCGAGGCGATCGACGGCGTGGACAAGTTCAGTGGGAACATGAGCACGCTGATCAAAGACGTGAACAACATCGATGCGATCATGCCGCAGATGCTCGCCCAGTTTCCGCCGATGATCGCCGTCGCCAAGTCCATGCGGGGCAGCCTGCTCACGATGCACAGCAGCTTCGCGAACCTGGTCGACCAAATGGCCCAGATGACCGACACCGCGAGCGCGATGGGCCAGGCCTTCGATGCCGCAAAGAGTGGCGACTACTTCTACCTGCCGCCGGAAGCGTTCCAAAATGCCGACTTTCAGCGCGGTCTGAAGCTTTTCCTGTCGCCGGATGGCAAGGCCGCGCGCTTCATCATCACCCACGACAAGGATCCGGCGACCCCGGCAGGCATCTCCGCGGTCAAGCCGGAGCTGAACGCCGCGCACCAGGCGGTGAAGGGAACGACCCTGACCGGCGCCAAGTTCTACCTCGCCGGGACGGCGGCCATCTACCGTGACATCCAGTCGGGTGCTCAATTCGACCTGCTGATCGTCGGACTCGCCGCCCTGACACTCATTTTCGTAGTCATGGTGATCATCACCCGGGCGCTCGTCGCATCGTTGGTGATCGTCGGCACCGTGCTGCTGTCGCTGGGCGCCGCGTTCGGGCTGTCGGTGTTGGTGTGGCAACACCTCTTGGGGCTGGATCTCAACTGGATCGCGCCGGTGTTCGGTTTGATCATCCTGCTCGCCGTCGGATCGGACTACAACCTGTTGCTGGTGTCGCGATTCCAGGAGGAGATCGGTGCGGGACTGAAGACCGGCATCATCCGCTCGATGGGTGAGACCGGGAGCGTCGTCACCTCGGCGGGCCTGGTCTTCGCCTTCACCATGATGTCGATGGTCGCCAGCGACCTGCGCTCGATCGGACAGGCCGGCAGCACCATCGGCCTCGGGCTGTTGTTCGACACCCTGGTCGTGCGCTCGTTGATGACACCGTCGATCGCGGCGCTGCTCGGACGCTGGTTCTGGTGGCCGATACGGGTTCGCCCGCGCCCGGCCAGTGAGATGCTGCGGCCCTTCGGACCGCGCCAGCTGGTTCGTTCGCTCCTGCTGGGGGAGGATGCAGACCGGGCTACCAGGCCACGGCGAACCGCCGAAGAGGGAGAGGGCCCGCACGGGTCGAACGGGGCACCCGCTCCGGACGGGGAACCCGCTCCGGACGGGGCAACGTATTCCGACGTGGACGGCATCCACGGGTGGGACGCCCGCTAAGCCGCGGTCCCGCTATGTGCGGAACACGTTCCTGATCACCTACTACCCGTGTCGCCCGAGGCTAATCGGGGGCAGTCGCGCCGTCAGCTCGGGTAGTGCCGCGGCGTGAACACCCGGTCGCCGGAATCGACCGAATACCACTGGGTTTGCGACGACCCGACGATCAGCAGGCAACGCATGTCGACTTCAGCGGGATCGAGGTCGGCCAGCTGCACCACCCGCACGTCTTCGTCGGGCCCGGACACGTTGTGCCCGATGACCACCGGCGTGCCGGGGTCGCGATGGGCCAGCAGGATGTCGCGCATCGCCCCGACCTGCCAGGTCCGCGTTTTGGAAGCCGGGTTGTAAACGGCCAGAACCAGATCCGCGGACGCGGCGGCGGCCAGCCGGGCGGCGATCACGTCCCACGGCTTGAGCCGGTCGGACAGCGAGATCACGGCGTAGTCGTGGCCCAGCGGTGCGCCGACCCGGCTGGCGACGGCCTGGGCCGCGGTCATCGCCGGGATCACCCGAATCCGGACTCCCGGCCATTGCTTGGCCTCTTCCATGACGGCGGTGGCCATCGCGAACACGCCCGGATCACCCGAGGACACCACTGCCACCGCGTGGCCCTGCTCGGCCAGGGAGCAGGCCAGGCGCGCCCGCGCGGGTTCGTCGGTGTTGTCGCTGGGGTGGCGTTGCTGGCCGTCGCGAGTGGGCACACGATCCAGGTAGCCGGCGTAGCCGATCAGATCGGTCGCGGCGGCCAGCTCGCGGCGGCTCTGCGGGGTCATCCAGTCGAGGTCGCCGGGCCCCAGCCCCACCACCGACACCACGCCGGCCGGCCGGGCGGGCCGCCGCCCGCCCGGCAGCAGCGCCAGCGAAAAGTAGGGCACGCCGGCCTCGTCGACGTCCGCGGCCGGCAGGATGCGTTCGGTGCGGGTGCTGGCCCGCTCCACGTAGAACGCGTCGTCCAACTGCCCGGACGCCGAAAGCGCTTCCCGCACATTGTGATACGAACGGCCCAGCTTGAGCACCACGGCGGCGTCGGTGTCGGCGAGCCGGCGGGTCAGCTCGGCGATCGGCAGGGTGCCCGGCAGCACCGTGAGCACCTCGTCGCCGGCCACCAACGGTGTCGCGATCGCCGCCGAGGCGGCGCTCAACGAGGTCACACCGGGCACGATGACGGCGTCGAAACGCTCGGTCAGCCGGGTGTGCAAATGCATGTAGGAGCTGTAGAACAGCGGGTCGCCCTCGGCGAGCAGCGCCACGTTGCGCCCCGCGTCGAGGTGTTCGGCGATCCGGCTGGTGGCCTCGGCGTAGAAGTCTTCCAGCGCCCCGGTGTAGCCGCCGGGATGGTCGGTGGTCTCGGTGGTGACCGGATAGACCAGGTGTTCCTCGATCTGACCAGGCCGCAGGTACGGTTCGGCGATTCCCCGGGCGATGCTGCGACCGTGCCGGGCGCTGTGGTAGGCGACCACGTCGGCCGCGCCGATCACGCGGGCGGCTTTGACGGTCACCAGCTCCGGGTCGCCCGGCCCCAACCCGACCCCCCACAGGGTGCCCCGGGCGCTCATTCGGCCTCGTTGGCGATCGCATTGACCGCGGCTGCGGCCATCGCGCTGCCGCCGCGCCGGCCCTGCACCACCAGATAGGACATTTCGCGCGGACGGTCGATGAGTTCCTGCTTGGACTGGGCCGATCCGACGAACCCCACCGGGCCGCCCAGCACCGCGACCGGCGCGGCGATCCCCTCGTCGATCAGCTCGAGCAGCCGGAACAAGGCGGTGGGTGCGTTGCCGATCGCCATGACCGCGCCGGCCATCCGGTCGGCCCACAGCTCCACCCCGGCGGCCGAGCGGGTGGTGCCCCTGCGCGCGGCGAGCTCGGTGGCGCGCGGGTCGGCCACCAGCGAGACCACCTCGTTGGCGGCGGGCAGCCGCGCGGCGGTGATTCCGGCGGCCACCATCGACGAATCGCAGAGCACCGGCGCACCACTGTGCAGGGCGGCGCGGGCCCGCGTGACGACGTCGTCGGTGAAGGCGACGTGCTCGGCGACGTCGACCTGGCCGCAGGTGTGGATCAGGCGGACCACGACCGGCGCGACATCGGCGGGAAATCGCGACAGGTCGGCCTCGTCGCGGATGACCGCGAACGACTGGCGATAGATCTCCGCCGCGTCGCGGATGTAGTCGAGCACCCGCCTACCTTAAGACCTCAGCGGTCGGTACCCGTCCCCGGTGGCGACCCACACCTCACCGGCCGGGGGACTGCCGCACGCGCGTTCGCAGCCGACGAAGTGGCGATGCACCGGGTAGCCGGGGTCCAGCGACCGTTCGGCGTCTGCCCGCACATCGGCGCACGAGTGCGCGCAGCCGGGGCTGCCGGTGCACGCGCTGACGTTCAGCCAGGGGGAGTTCTCGTCGAACACCAGGCCCAGCGGCGCCAGCACCCGCAGCGCGGCGTCCGCCACCTCTTCGCTGAGGTCGCACACCAGCACCGAGCGCCACGGCGTGATCACCAGCGGAGCACCGATCACGGCCAGGTACTCCGCGACGCGGGCGGGCAGCACGCCCAACGGGACCGCCGCGCCCAGCGTGACGCGGCCGTCGTCCTGGCTGATCCACCCCGCCGGCGGCCTGGTGACGACGGGAAAACTCCGGCCGGCGGGGGCGGCGCCGGGCAGCGGCACCCCGACGTCGGCCAATTCGGCTATGCGCCAAGCCTTTCCGCGTACATCGAGAAACCGCAACGCCAGGCCGGTAGTGTCGGGACGAAGTCGTCGACGGACAGTCGAACGCCGGTGTCGCGCCCCGTCAACAACAGGGCCAGACCGTCGTCGAGCACGTGCACGCCGACGTCGGCACCCAGCCCGGACACGTCCGCGCGGCCGTCGTCGAAGCTGAACCAGAATCGGCCGCCCAGGTCCGCCAACCGTGGCTCGGCGCACATCGCCGCATCCAGCTCGCCGACCCATGCCCGCACGTCGGCGCGTCCGCCGACGCGACCGGACAGGGGCGACGCGACGATGTTGCGGGCCCGCTCATGCGTCGCCGACGGCAACAGACCGGCTCCGGCGACCGCGTCGGCAACCGCGGTCACGTTCGGTGATCCCGCGTACCTGCACATTCCCGCGTGCGGTCAGCTCCAACGTTCCCGAACCGTAGCTGCTGGAGGCGCCGGCCAGCGCCGCCAACTGGGCCGCGGTGATCATGCCGCCGGGCAGCCGCACCCGCACCAGCGCGCCGTCGGCGGCCTGATGCACCTGCAGCGCGCCCGGGCAGGCGTCGGCGTCCCGGGCTCTGGCCATCTGTTCACGCTACGGCGACGCTCAGCTCGTCCTGCGAGTTGAACAACCTCTGCGTAGCGTCGGGCAAGTCTCCAGAAAGTCCGTCCGCCCATGACGCCGCCTCCAGAAAGGGCAGGTCGTGGCCGCTGGTACGCGGTGGAGAGGACTTTGGTCCCTAGTATCCGCAGCGGGTGTCGAACAGCACCGCACGATTGTCTCGCTAGTTATCCTCGGGGCGGAGCAATCTCGTCTGCGATGAGTCGGATGTGAGGCTGATATGCATGTCAAGATCACGTTGTTTACCCTGGTGTTGCTGGTGGCGTGTGTCTGGATTCGGCGGCGCAGCTTTCGCGTGCCGTGGTATCGGGCGGTAACTGTCAGCGTCATCCTTCAGGCCGTTGCGTTCGTCTTGATTACGCCAGAGCTGGCCGTTCGTACCGGGGCCGGCCCATGGCTGTTCCGCGTCAGCGGTGTGCCGCACATGCGTGACTATTTGGGCCAGTTGGCGTTTCTTGCCGCCTTGGTCACTTTGACGTGGGGTTTGCTGTCTCGGCTGGTGTCCGACGGTAGGTGCGAGCAGATCATGCGTCGGCTGGAGTTGTTGGTCGCCGCCGCGGCGGGTGTGATGTTTGTTGCCCTGGCATCCAGCAGCGCGTTACAGGCCGATGTTCCCAATTTCACCGATCTTGACGTGGACGGGTGGCTTATCGCCTACTGGGTTTTATACGGTGTCGTTGTCATTGGTTTGCTGGGTTATGTGATACGGCTGTTGTTCGTCCTGAGAACCGATCCGCCGTCCCGCGTTCCAGCCGACGTGTTCATCGCCGCAGCTGTCGTCGGCGTCGTCGAAATGGGGCTGCTGGTCGCCGACGCAATCAGCCATTTTTGTCCCACGGAGCTCCTGCTGTGCGTGCTGCCCGTGGCGACTGTCCTCGCCATGGTGGGTGCGTACCTGGGTTGGCTGCGCACTCCTCCGCCGCAGCTGGGCAGCCTCGCCGATCCGGATTCGAGTGCGTCGTTCGGTGGCTCGCACGTGTCGCGTTTCCTGGCCAAACACGGCGGCAGGCGAGCAGCGGGTCGAAATGGTCTGTCGGCTGCCGCTTGACCGACTGAGTGAACTAGACGCGACTGCGGTGAGCAGTGCTCTGCATGTGGCCGACGACGGCCATGCAAACGTCGTCTTCGGGACCCCGGCCTCGGCTAATGGTGTTGCGGTGGTTCCGCGACCCCTGTGCAGCGGTGCCGGCGGTGGCCCAGGCGTGCGCCGGGCATCCTGCCGCGTCGCCTGGTGATCGCGCGGGGCCGGTCGGATGCTCGCGCGTCAGATTCCGCCCCGGCGGTCGCTGCGCGGAGCGTAATGCTTTCCGTTTCTCAAAACGAATTCCTTGCGGATTTCAACCACAAGCGCGGGACACGGGTGGTTCGCGCCACCCAGCTCCAAGAATTGGTGCAATTCCTCGTCATCGAGCAGTACCAGTTCATCGAGGCCACGCATCCCGAAGGAAATCTGGAGCACCCGCGCGGAGAGGTTGAAGATCGCGCCGAACCGATCCAACTCGTGGAAAGTCGGGAAGTCCTCGGCGTCTTTGCGGCGGTGAAAGTTCGTCGTCGGCATCTCCAGCGCGGTGGCGAGCTCAGCGTCCGTCAGGTCCCGGTTGAGCAGCCACTCGAGCACCCGCCTGATAGGTTTGCCGTCCAGATTCGTCCGCGGCATATCCGAAACCGTACCACCGAGTACCGAAAGTCATGAACCCTCTGTGAAAACCGGGATCGCAAACAAGAATCACTGATCCGATTTAGGAGTTTGGCTTCCAACTCGCGGACCCCGGGGTACCGTCCCGATATGTCTGCCGGTCGTCCCCACAGTGAATCATCGGCATGCCGCGACCAGGTCATATGCGGCAAACGCGCGGCGGCGCTGATATCGGCGGCGATCGACGGATTGAGCAGCGGTGTAACGCAAGGTCTGGCATTGCACCGATGGACCTCCCGACGGGGGTGGCCTGCTGTGGTGGTGTTGAAGCGGACCCCGGTTCGTGCGCTCGCATTCAGATGTGACCACACCATTGTGTTCGCGAATACAGGTTAGGGGGTCGATGTACAAGAAGGCTGGGTTTGTGCCCCGATGGCCACTGGTGGCCCGCGACGACGAGTTCCGCGAGGCCTTGGCGGCGCTTGACGACGGCGCGGCGGGCCGCGGCGTCGCATTGATCGGGACGAGTGGGGTCGGCAAATCGACCCTGGCTCGCCACCTTGCCGATACCCTGAGGTCCAACGGGCGGACGGTGCGATTCGTCCTGGGCACCCAGACCGGTCGGACCGTGCCGCTGGGGGCGTTCTATCGCTCGGTGACCGTCGACGCGACCCGGGAGCCTGCGGCAATGCTCGCCGACGCGCACCACGCGTTGGAACAGGTAGCGAACTTGGTCCTCGTCGTGGATGACGCGCAGCTCATTGATCCTTTGTCGGCGACGCTGGTGCATCAGCTTGCCCTCAGCGGTCGCACCGGGTTGATCGTTGTCATCCGTTCGGATGAGGCGGTTCCCGACGCGGTGACCGCGCTGTGGAAAGAAGGGCTGCTGCTGCGCCTGCGTATCGAAGCGTTTACCCCGGCGCAGGTCGAGGTGCTCGCCCGCGAGGTGCTCGGCGGTGCGGTCGATACCCGTCTCGTCGACCAGTTGTACCGCCGAACCGCCGGCAATCTACTGATGCTTTGCGGCCTGTTGAACGCCGGCCGGGAAAGCGGCGTACTTGTGCCGACAGAAACAGGCTGGGAACTTCACGGGCCGCTGCATGGCTGCGAGGAGCTTTACGACCTGCTGGAGTTTCGGCTGCGGTCGCTGGCGCCCAGGGAATTGGAGGTCATCGAGGCTATGGCCGTGGCGGAAGTGCTCGACTGGGACATCCTTCGCGCCGTGTGCGACGCGGATGCGGTCGCCCGCCTCGAGCGCAGGGGATTGATCCAGCTCGTTCCCGACGGGTCGCACCTGGTGGCACGGCTGAACCACCCCGTCATAGGCGAGGCCGCAATTCGCCACGCTGGAGTGGTGCGGATCCGGCAGGTCAATGGGCTTCTCGCGCAACAACTCTCGCAACGGACCCGATGCTCGTCCTTGCTGGACGACCGCGACGAGATCCGGCTGGCCCAGTTTATGACGCGTAGCGATCTACCGGCGGATCTGGACGTCATCGTTCGGGCGGCAGGGAGCGCGGTCGCCATGTCGAATCTGGTTGCCGGTGAGGAGCTGGCTCGCTTCGCTGTCGACCGCGGCGGTGGTTTGCCGGCGGCGGTCGTGCTCGCTGAGGCCATTGGTTGGCGGGGTAGCGGCGATGAGGCCGAGACTCTGCTGGGGGCCTTCGACCCCGACGGCGCCGACGAATTGCTGACCGTGCGATGGGGTTGTCTGCGCGCGGCGAATCTTTTCTGGGGTTGCGGACGAGTGGATGAGGCGTGGGGGGTGCTCGCCGTTGTGGAGGACCGCGTTGATGCCGAATCGATGCTCGGCTTGGTCAAGGCCATGGAGGCGTCCTTTGCGTTCTTCTCCGGCGACCTGCAGAAGGCGATCGCGACGGGGTTGGCTATTTGCGAATCGGAGGCATCGCCGTCGACGATGGCGTGGGCAGCGATGTCGACCTCGTGGGCGCTAGCGCTTTCCGGGAGTTTCTCAGAGTGCCATCGCATTGCCGACGCGGGTTTTCGGGCCGCTGTGCGCTGCCGGTCGGGACCCCAGCAGTTCGTGATCGGGCTGGCGGAGGCCATGGCACTGATGGCCGCAGGTGACCTGCGCGCGGCTGATCGGGTGTGGGAACGCTATGCGGCCCTGGCCGCCGGTGTGCGCGAGGCGGAGGCGTTTGTGAACGCGGCCCGGGGCATGACCGACGTCACTCGGGGTGCGCTGGATTCGGCTTGCGAGGCGTTAGGCCATGCGGCATCGGTCGCGATGTCGGCGGGTTCTCCGTCTATTTGGGTGATGCTGGTTTCGGCATTGTTGGCGCAAGCCGAAGCCGGCCATGGTAATCGCGACGCAGCGGGCGCCGCTCTGCAGCGTGCCGAGGCTGCCAACGGTCCGCAAGCGGCGGTGTTCCTGCCCGAACTCGAACTCGCCCGCGCCTGGGTACGGGCATCCACTGGGCAGACGATTTCCGCGCGCATCCATGCGATACGTGCCGGTCAGATCGCACGACAATCGGGGATGTGTGCCGTCGAGATGCGCGCGCTGCACACCGCGGTTCGGTTCGGCGATCGCTCCCATGCAGTGAGACTGGCTGAGCTTGCCCGAGTCCTTGCGGCCCCCCTTCCGGAGGCGATCTCGGCGCATGCGCGCGCACTGCGCGACCGCGACGGCCACCTGCTCGACGAGGTCGCCGACCGGTTCGCGGGTATCGGCGCAATGGCGCTGGCCGCAGATGCGGCAGCCCAGGCCGCGCGCGAGCACGCGCGGACGGGTGAGCGGGCCAGGGAGTTGGAGTCATCGGCACGGGCGCGTTGGCTTACCAGCCAGTTCGGGCTGCACTCGCCGGCGAGCGACGCCGCCGCCCAACCGTTGCCCATCACCGATCGTGAGCGCGAGATTGCGGCGATGGTCGCGGCCGGGTTGTCCAATCGTGAGATCGCCGACCGTCTGAACGTCTCAGTGCGAACAGTGGACGGGCATCTTTATCGCACTTTCGCCAAGCTCGGTATCCAAACCCGTAACCAGCTTGCGCACCTGATGAATATGGCCTCGTGCGGCGCGTAGGGCACAGACTGCGAGGGTTCGCGGCGGCGGTCGCAATAGTCAAACTATCGGACGTGCTTTGAGCCGGCCGCGATTCGGCGGCCCGCGCGATAGGGGTCCCCACAGCGCTTCGACAAATAGGGTAGCCGATTGCTCTAGGCGCCCACCCCTCGCGCGCTGGAAACTGCAGGCAGCATGTTGATTTAGCGACGTTGGGGGTGTGTCATGGGGACGCCTAGTGGTCATGCGGTAGTGCTCGGCGCCAAGATGGACGGCCTGCTGGCCGCTCGCGTGCTGGCCGACTTCTACGACCGCGTGACGGTGGTCGAACGCGACATCCTGTCTACGGATCTGACGAATCGGCGAGGCCTGCTGCAGGCAAGGCTGGACCACCCGATCCAGTCGCGCGGTACACAGATCCTCGACGAGTTGTTCCCCGGAATCATGGACGAATTGGCGACCGGCGGCGTCAGCAACTGGGATGATGGGGACTTCTCGAAAATCTGGATGTCGGTTGGCGGACATCAGATGACACGGTCGGGCACGTCGCCGAACCCACCGTCGGTGTCTTTTGCGAGCCGTCCATTCCTGGAATGGAATGTGCGACGACGGGTGCGGGCCATTCCGAACGTGACGATCCTCGACGATCATGAGCTTGCCGACCTGGTGGTGACGCCGGATGGGAATCGTGTCACCGGGGCACGCGTGGTGGACCGGCGTGACGACCGCGAGACGACGCTGAGCGTCGATCTTCTGGTCGACGCGACGGGCCGGGGTTCGCGGATGCCGATGTTCCTGGAAGATCTCGGTTACGGCCGTCCGCCGAAAGACGAGGTGATGGTGCACCTGGCGTACGCCTGCCAACTGCTACGCATCCCACGCGGGGCTGTCGATGAGCACATGATTGCCGTTTTTCCCGAGCCGGGACGGCCGAAGATGTTTGCTTTGGTCGGCCATGAAAACGACACCTGGGTGTTCGGGGTCGGTGCCATGGCGGGCCTCAAAGCGCCCAGTCATCGTGCTGACATGCTCTGCTTCGCAGCCGATTTCGCTCCGGCTCGTGCCCTGGAAGCGGTTCGAACGGCGCAGCCGCTCAGCGACGTGACACACTACTGCGTTCCCTCCAACCGTTGGTGGCGTTACGACAAGATGGAGCGAACGCCCCACGGTCTGCTTGTCTTCGGTGACGCGGTCTGCAGCTTCAACCCCATGCACGGACAGGGCATGACGGTTGCCGCCATCGAAGCGACGGTGCTACGTGACTGTCTGCGTCAGGGCGACTGCGACCTGCCGCGCCGCTTCTTTCGCGCTGCCGCCAGAAGCGCCAGTGTGGCCTGGCAGACTGCGGTCGGGTCCGACTTGGCCCTCCCGGAGGTGGTGGGGCCACGACCGCCAGCGATGCGAATCACCAACTGGTACCGGGAGCAAGTGATGACCGCTGCCGAAACCGACCCCGTTGTCGCCGGGCAATTCATGAGGGTATTGGGAATGGTCGACCCACCGGCGCGGCTGATGCGTCCCTCGATGCTGCTCCGCATCGCAGATGCCAAAGGGCGCCGGCCAACTGGTACGCGCCCGGTCGACGCGTCGGTGGGCCCGGATGAATGCGGAAAGGGCGTGACAGCCCGGCGCGAATTTTCGACCGGCAAGCGCGGTCAGGGTCCGCCGATATCATCGCACCGTCGGCCGCCTGATACCTCCTAGTCGTCGATGCGGTACGAATGAGGGGTGGCTGATCCGACCATTCTGTTGCTGTCGACGTCCGACACCGACCTGATCGGCGTGCGGTCCAGCGGCAAGAACTACCGGTGGGCCAACCCGTCGCGGCTGCTCCGATGACGAGCTACCCGCCCTGCTGAGCGACGCCTCGATCGTGGTGGTGCGGATCCTCGGCGGTTACCGCGCCTGGCAGGGCGGCATCGACACGGTGCTCGGCAGCGGTGTCCCGACGGTGCTGGTCAGCGGCGAGCAGGCCCCCGACGCGGAGTTGACCGGGCTGTCCACCGTCGCCGCCGGCATCGCGGTCCAGGCGCACGTCTATCTCGCGCACGGCGGCGTGGACAACCTGCGCCAGCTGCACGCCTTCCTGTCCGACACCGTGCTGATGACCGGCTACGGGTTCACCGAGCCGGTGGCCACCCCCACGTGGGGCGAGCTGGCCCGCCCGGGCGCCGACGACTCCGGCGGACCGACGATCGCGGTGCTGTACTACCGCGCCCAGCAGCTGGCCGGCAACACCGCCTACGTCGAGGCGCTGTGCCGGGCCATCGAGGACGCCGGCGCGCGGGCGCTGCCACTGTACTGCGCGTCGCTGCGCACCGCCGAACCCGAACTGCTGCAACGGCTTCGCGAGGCCGACGCCATGGTGGTCACCGTACTCGCGGCCGGGGGACTGACGCCGGCGACGGTCTCGGCCGGCGGCGATGACGACAGCTGGAACGTCGAACACCTTGCTGCACTTGACATCCCGATCCTGCAGGGATTGTGCCTGACCAGTCCGCGAAGCCACTGGCTGGACAACGACGACGGCCTGAGCCCGCTGGACGTGGCCAGTCAGGTCGCGGTGCCCGAGTTCGACGGCCGCATCATCACGGTCCCGTTCTCCTTCAAGGAATTCGACGACGACGGCCTGATCTCCTACGTGGCCGACCCCGAACGCTGCGCGCGCGTGGCCGGGCTGGCCGTCCGGCACGCGCGGCTGCGGCACGTCGCGCCCGCCGACAAGCGGGTGGCCCTCGTCTTCTCGGCTTACCCGACCAAACACGGCCGCATCGGTAACGCGGTCGGCCTGGACACCCCGGCCAGCGCGGTCGCGCTGCTGCGCGCGATGCGCGAGCACGGCTACCAGGTGGGCGAGCTGCCCGGCGTCGAGAACGGCGACGGCGACGCCCTGATCCACGCGCTGATCGAGCGCGGTGGCCAGGACCCCGACTGGCTCACCGAAGGCCAGCTGGCCGGCAACCCGATCCGGGTGTCCGCCAGGGACTATCGCGATTGGTTCGCCACGCTGCCGGCCGGATTCACCGAGGCCGTGCAGGCGCATTGGGGCCCGCCCCCCGGCGAGCTGTTCGTCGATCGCAGCAACGACCCCGAGGGTGAGATCGTGATCGCGGCCATGCGATCGGGCAACCTGGTGCTGCTGGTCCAGCCGCCCCGTGGCTTCGGCGAGAACCCGGTCGCCATCTACCACGACCCGGACCTGCCGCCCAGCCACCACTACCTGGCCGCCTACCGTTGGCTGAACGCCGGATTCGGGGCACACGCCGTGGTACACCTGGGCAAGCACGGCAACCTGGAATGGCTGCCGGGCAAGACGCTGGGCATGTCGGCGGCCTGCGGGCCCGACGCCGCGCTGGGCGATTTGCCGATGATCTACCCGTTCCTGGTCAACGACCCCGGCGAAGGCACCCAGGCCAAGAGGCGCGCGCACGCGGTGCTGGTCGACCACCTGATCCCGCCGATGGCGCGCGCCGAAACCTACGGCGACATCGCGCGTCTCGAGCAACTGCTCGACGAACACGCCAACGTCGCCGCGCTGGATCCCGCCAAGCTGCCCGCGATCCGCCAGCAGATCTGGACGCTCATGCGGGCCGCGAAGATGGACCACGACCTCGGCCTGTCCGAGCGCCCGGAAGAGGACTCGTTCGACGACATGCTGCTGCATGTCGACGGCTGGCTGTGCGAGATCAAGGACGTCCAGATCCGCGACGGGCTGCACATCCTGGGCCAAAGCCCCACGGGCGAAGCCCAACTCGACCTCGTGCTGGCCATCCTGCGCGCGCGTCAGCTGTTCGGCGGCGAGCACGCCCTGCCCGGCCTGCGCCAAGCGCTGGGCCTGGCCGAGGACGGCACCGACGAACGATCGTCGGTCGACACGGCCGAGGCCGCGGCCCGCGAACTGGTCGCCGCGCTGCAGGCCACCGGCTGGGATCCCGCCGCGGTCGAAGGGATCACCGGCAACCCCGGCGTCGCGGCGGTGCTGCGGTTCGCAGCCACCGAAATCGTGCCCCGGCTCGCCGGCAGCGCCGCCGAAATCGAGCAGGTGCTGCGGGCGCTGGACGGCCATTTCATCCCGGCCGGCCCGTCGGGCTCGCCGCTGCGCGGGCTGGTCAACGTGCTGCCCACCGGGCGCAACTTCTACTCCGTGGACCCCAAAGCGGTGCCGTCCCGGCTGGCGTGGGAAGCCGGTGTGGCGCTGGCGGATTCGCTGCTGGCGCGGTACCGCGCTGACCACGGGCAGTGGCCGCGGTCGGTGGGTCTGTCGGTGTGGGGCACGTCGGCGATGCGCACCGCGGGCGACGACATCGCCGAGGTGCTCGCGCTGCTGGGGGTTCGGCCGGTCTGGGACGACGCGTCGCGACGGGTCGTGGGCCTGACGCCGATCCCGCCGGCAGAGTTGGGCCGCCCGCGCATCGACGTGACCGTGCGCATCTCGGGGTTCTTCCGGGACGCCTTCCCGCACGTGGTCACGATGCTCGACGACGCGGTGCGCATGGTCGCCGACCTCGACGAGCCCGCCGAGGACAACTACGTGCGCGCGCACGCCCAGGCCGACCTGGCCCAGCACGGTGACCAACGCCGCTCCACGACAAGGATCTTCGGCTCCAAGCCGGGCACCTACGGCGCCGGGCTGCTGCAGCTGATCGACAGCCGCAACTGGCGGGATGACGCGGATCTGGCCGCGGTGTACACCGCCTGGGGCGGCTTCGCCTACGGTCGCGACCTGGACGGCCGCGAGGCGGTCGACGACATGAACCGGCAGTACCGCCGGATCGTGGTGGCCGCCAAGAACACCGACACCCGCGAGCACGACATCGCCGACTCCGATGACTACTTCCAATACCACGGCGGCATGGTGGCCGCGGTGCGGGCGCTGACCGGGCAGGCGCCGGCCGCCTACATCGGCGACAACACCAGGCCCGACGCGATCCGCACCCGCACCCTGTCGGAGGAGACCGCGCGGGTGTTCCGCTCCCGCGTGGTCAACCCCCGCTGGATGGCGGCGATGCGCCGGCACGGCTACAAGGGCGCCTTCGAGATGGCGGCGACCGTCGACTACCTGTTCGGCTACGACGCCACCGCCGGGGTGATGGCCGACTGGATGTACGAACAACTCACCGACCGCTACGTGTTGGACCAGGAGAACCGCAAGTTCATGGCGGAGTCCAACCCGTGGGCGCTGCACGGCATGGCCGAACGGCTGCTGGAGGCGGCCGGGCGCGGCATGTGGGCCGAGCCGCGACCGGAGACGCTCGACGGCCTGCGCCAGGCGCTGCTGGAGACCGAGGGCGACCTCGAGGGCTGACTCGCCCCCCGCGAGTGTGCGGCTGGCCGCACACTGGGTACCGGACGTGCGGCTGGCCGCACACTCGGCGCCGGAGGCCTCCGCGTACTAGACGAAGTCCGACCCGCCGTCCACGTTGACCGTGGCGCCGGTGACGTACCCGTTTCGCCTCGACGCCAGGTAGGCGGTTACCGACGCCACTTCTTCGGGAAGTCCGGCGCGGCCGAGGTCGCAGGGCTGGTGAAAGTTCTTGTCTATCCACGTCATGACGTCGACGGGGTTGGTGGCGTCCAGGCCATCGGCGGCGAGGATGTCCTTGAGCACGTCGGTGAAGCTGGCCGTCACGATGGTCCCCGGACACACGCAGTTGACCAGGATGCCTTCCTTGGCAAGGCTTTTGGACAGGTTCTTGGTGACGCTGGCCAACGCCGCCTTGGACGCCGTGTAGGCCACGATCCGGGGGTTCTGGCGCTGGATGGAATGCGCGGACAACGTCACGATGCGGGCCCAATCAGCGGAGCGCAGCAGCGGCAGTGCCGCCCGGATCGAACGCACGGCCGACATCGTCCCCAGCGCGAAGGCGGCGTCCCATTCCGCGTCGTCCATCTCCTCGAAATAGCCGTCGCCCGGCCCGATCGTGTGGACGAGGCTGTTGAGTTGTCCCCAACGATCCGAGACCGCGGCGAAGCCGTCGGCGATGGACTCCGCATCGGCCATGTCCACGCTGAGCCCCACGGCGTCCGGAGCGCCCGCCGCGCGCAGCGATTGCACGGCGGCATCCAGCGCCTCGTGGCCTCTGGCCATCACCGCCACGCTGGCCCCCTCGGCCGCAAGGGCTTCGGCGATGGCCAACCCCATTCCCTTGCTGCCGCCCGTGACCACGGCCGTCGATCCGGCGAAACCCAGGTCCATCGATGTTCCCTTCTGGTTGGTGTGTGGTCGGTCACAAGCGAACCCGGGCGATCGCTTCCGTCGGCACGCCCAGTCCGCGCAGGCAGAAGTGCAGCGCCCGCCGACGGACTTCGTCGCGGTCGCAGTCGCCGGCCGCCCACTGCCGTTCGATGCTCGCCCACACCACGGCGTGGATGGCCTGCGCATCGGTCACCGGATCGACGTGATGAAACACTCCGTCTCGCATCCCGCGCTGCAGGGCCTCGCTGAGCGGCTTGAGCATCTGGGCGTATGCGGGCTGAACGAGGTTGGCGGAAGCGAACATCTGCGACTGCGCCTCCATCGAGACGCGGCGCAGATCGGATCGGATGTTGTCGTCGAACGCCAAGTCGAGTCGCCCGTCGATCCATGCCGCGACCGCGTCGATCTCGTTGCGGGCGCATGCCATCCGGCGGCGTAGTCGCCGCTCCTCGACGATCGACATGTCCAGGAAGAGCGCGGCCACCAGTTCGTCCTTGGAGTCGAAATGCCGATAGAACGCGCGGGTACCCAATTCGGCCCGTTTCAGAACCGCGGCGATGCTGAACCCGCCAACCCCTTCTTCGCGCAGGGTTTTCGACGCGGCGGAAAGAATTCGGCGGCGCACCGCCGGGTCCGGAGCCAGTTTGTCGCGTCGCCGCGTCCGAGGAGCGCTCACGGGGTCAGGCGGTGGCGTCGTAGGCGGCGAGGTAGTCGGCAAACCGCTCGCGGACGCCTTCGGGTGTCAGGCCGTAGTGGGTCAGGTCGTAGTCGTGCACACCGCGAGAGCCGGGCGTGTGGCTCCCGGCCCACAGCTGCACCGAGTGCAGCGTGGCATCGGTGAAGCTCAAACCCAGTGATTCGTAACTGCTTTGCAAGGTGCCCACGGGGTCACGCTGCAGATCGGCGAAGGAAACGTCGGCGAATCGCTCGCCGCCCACCCGGTCGCGGAAGGCCATCGCCCGCCGCAGGGCTTCGACCCAGCTGTCGACCTGCTCGGCGCCGAGTTCCTCGGCGTCGTCGCGGTCGCTGCTCCAGCTGCGCACGTACTGGATGAGGCTGCACACCGAGCCCATCACCTTGGCCGGATCGCGATGGCTCCACAGGAATTTGGCGTCCGGGTACGCTTCGACGAGCGCGTCGAGGGCGAACATGTGCACGGGGGTCTTGAGGTGCCACAACACCGGTGGGCAACGCCATTGCAGCAGTTTGAGCACCCGCCGGTGAAAGGTGTAGGTCTCGCGCATGTCGCAGTCCATCAGCCACGCCAGGTAGCCGGGTGCGCGGACCGCGCCGTCGAAATGAAAGGTACGGAAACTCATCCCCATCAGGTCCTGGCATTCGGTCGGGGCCGTCGGCTCGGAGTTGTACATCGTCTTCATCAGCGGGAACATGTCGTCGAGCATCTGCAGGCCGGCCGCGGCCTGCGCGATCCGGGGGTCGCTGTGCTGGGTGGCGGCTTCGGGCGGGGGAGTGGGCGCCTGGGACTCCCACATCCGCAGGGAACGGAACTGGGGATCGGCGGCGACCAGCTGACTCAGCGCGGTGGTTCCGGTGCGGGGCAGGCCGATCACGAAGACGGGCCCGCCGATCACCTGGTCGTCGATCTCGGGGTGCCGGCGATAGGTGTCCTCGATCTTGAGGCGCTGGATCAGGGCATTGCTGATGGTGGCGTGCTGGATCGCACGGCCGACGTCGTTGAGATCCGCTTCGGTGTTGAGCGCTGCAACGATGCGTTCGAGCCCCTCCCGATAGTAGGGTGAACCGAAGTCGTCGAGACCCGTTGCAGCGCGCGCGCCATCCTCCAGTTCGTCGGCGTCGAACGTCATTTTCCGAACCTTTCGTGCACCGCGCGCCGACGCGCGGCGAGAATGGACGCCCGCTGGTCGCGGCTGACCTTCCGGGTGTCCGAAGGCAGCTCCGCGAGAAGATCGCCGAACGGCACGACCCGCGTCGTCGGCGTCGGCGCCGTTTTCGTGCGGACACAGCGCAGGATGATCGGTCCGTTGCTGTGGCCGGCGGTGTCGAGCCAGTTCGCCACGCCGGGGTCGTCGGCACACAGCACCACGCGCACCAGGCCGTCGGAATCCGCCACGGCCTGATGGCCGTTCAAGCTGGACTGGTGCCGCCCGTAGTGGATGGTCTCCCACCACGGGTTGCCGACCGAAAAGCTCCAGTAAAGTCCCTCCGGCGGCGCCACTTCGACGATGAGTGCCTCGCCGGGGCACAGTTCCCACCGGCCGATCACCGGCCTGTTCTCCGCCGCCGCCCCCATGTCACTGCGGTCGATGGGCGGCAAAAATCCGTTGGGCGGCGGCGCCGCACCGAACTGCAGAAAGAACATCAGGTTGTCGTGGACGAAGTCGCCGAGGGCGCGAAGCTGTTTCGTCACCGCCGATTCCGGATCGACGGGGCGGCTTGTTGCCGCCGCGTCGCCGAGCCGCTCGATGCGCAGCGACGACGCCGCTTCGGTGTCCCAGTCGTAGAAGAAGTGCCGCACCGTCAGCGTCGGGTGGTCGCCCTCGATGCGCATCCAGTTTCCCGGGCGCCGATCGGCTGACAGCACCACCTCGAAGTTGCCACGGGCGTCCACCTCGAGCTCGTCGACCAGTTCATTCGCCGTTGCCGCAATGCCGTTCATCGTCTGCAGCCCGACGTAGCGGGCCGTGCCGCGATTGCCGAACAGGCGGTAGGTTTCCCCGCCCCGCAGCACGGCGCGGGTGTAGAGGCAGTCGGGGCACTCCATTCCCCAGGTCACGACGTCATCGGTGCTGGTGCGTCGGACGGCCAACGCCGGTTCCGCATCGAACCGCAGCACCTCGTCGACGCCGGCGGCAAGCAGCACGAGCAGATGTCGCAGACCCGCGGTGAGATCGACGCGATTTCGGTTCGCCTGGTCGGATTCCACGACCTGCGCGGCGTCGCGAAGCCGGTCCAGCAGGTATGACCATGCCCGTGCCGGGTCGCCGTCGCCGCGCCCCCCGGACAGCGCCGCCTCGGCGATCGAGAACGGCAACCACGCCAGCGGTTTGTCCGGATCGCCCACGTTTCCCCGCTTCGGTAGAGCCCTTAAATGAAAACGTTGTTTACGTTTAATGCCTCACGACTATGGCAGCCGGTTGGCCGGAATGTCAACGACGGGTTTCCCAGCAAGCGGACGGTGCGCGCCGCTCGGCGGTAGGTTGGCAGCGTGAAGCCCACCTTCGCCGATCTGGCCAAGTCGCAATACGTCCTGCTGACCACGTTCACCAAGGACGGCAGGCCCAAGCCGACCCCGGTGTGGACGGCCGCCGAAGGCGACCGGCTGCTGGTCATCACCCAGGAAAACTCGTGGAAGGTCAAGCGCATCCGCCGCACTCCGCGCGTGACGCTGGCCAGCTGCACCATGGGCGGTCGACCGACGAGCGAGGCCGTCGAGGGCACCGCGGCGATCCTCGACAAGGCGCACACGGGCGCCGTGTACGACGCGATCGGCAAGCGGTACGGCGTCGTGGGCAAGGTGTTCAACTTCTTCAGCAAGCTGCGCGGTGGCATGGACAACAACGTCGGTCTCGAGCTCAGGGTGACCGCGAGCTAGGGCCCATGGGCGCCGTCCTGATCCCGATCCCGGATCGCGACTTCGACCCGACCGAGGTCGCGGTCAGCTGGCGCGTCCTGACCCGCCACGGTCACCGCGTGGTGTTCGCCACCGAAAGCGGCGCACCCGGAGCCGCCGACGACATCATGGTGACCGGTCGCGGGCTGGACATCTGGTCCGCCGTGCCGGGGTTGGGCGCCATCGCGGGGCTCGGGCTGGCGCTGCGGGCCAACAAAGACGGCCGCAGCGCTTACCGGGACATGTTGCGCTCGAACGAGTTTCAGCATCCGCTCACGTGGGCGCGGGCTACCCTCGACGGCGTCGACGCGTTGCTGCTGCCCGGCGGGCATCGCGCCCGCGGGATGCGCGGCTACCTCGACAGCGATCTCCTGCACCGGCTCGTCGTCGACGCCTTCGGCCGCGGCCTGAACGTGGCCGCGATCTGTCACGGCGTGCTGCTTGCCGCGCGCAGCGTCGATCCTCGCACCGGCCGCTCGGTGCTCTACGGACGCAAGACCACGGCGCTGACCTGGGCGATGGAACGGCTGGCCTGGCGGCTCACGCGGGTCACCCGGTTCTGGGACCCCGATTACTACCGGACCTACACCGAAGCGCCGGGCCAGCCCGTCGGGTACATGTCGGTGCAGTCGGAAGTGACTAGGGCGCTGGAAGATCCGAACGATTTTCGTGACGTCGTGCGCGGATCGCCGCGCTGGTGGCTGAAAACCTCCGGGATGGTGCGGGATACGCCGGACGGCTCGGGGCCGGCATTCGTCGTCGACGACGGCAACTACATTTCGGCGCGCTGGCCGGGTGACACCCACACGTTCGCAACGGTGTTGTCGCAGAAGCTGACCTCGGCGCAGCCCTGAACCGGCGCTGTGAAACTCAGCGCGGCAGCGCCGCGTCCGCGACGGGCGTGGAGTCGGCGGCCCTTGCAGGCGTGGGCACAGGCGTGGGCACAGGCGGGGGCGTGGGCGTAGGCGGCGCCACGACCAGTACACCGCCGGAGATCCATTGAATGGTGATGGTGGAATGCGGCAGCGCGGTCTGCAGGTCGGCTCGCAGGGTGTCGACTTCCGGTTTGGTCTGACCGATCAGCGTGATGGTGATCGCGCCGGCGGTCCCGGTGGTGCTCAACACGGCGGTGTCCGGCCGTTTCGCGGCCCACGCGGCGGCGGTCGTGCGCGCGGCGTTGAGCGCGGTCTGGGTGTCATCGGACCTGCTGGCCCCCGGGGTGTGGGTCCAGGCCAGGCTGACCGGGATGCGGTGGTTGAACCGCGAGTCGATCAGCGACGTGAGATCCTCGGACTTCTTGGGGGGAAACGGCCCCGCGGTCGAGACCACCAGCGTCCCCGATTCGTAGCTGAGGCCTTGCAGCGTCAACGACTGCTCGTCCAGCCAGCCGCGGATCACCGGGCCCAGTTCGTTCAGCGGCGGTTGGGGGGTTTCGGGTCGACTGTGCTCCGGGTCGCGGACCGGAATCCAACTCAGCTGGACGGTGACCGGGTGGCCCAGGGCGCGACTGAGGCTGGCCGCCACCTTCTGCACCGGCGGGGGCGACGTCGGGCTGGTGATGTCGGCCCGGACGGTGCTGCCCGACGCCGTGATGTGGCTGAGCACGCTGCCCGGGCTGAGCATCTCGGTGAGGGTTTGCGTGGCGATCTCGAGGTCGCGGGCGTGGCCGGTCAGCGCGATGAACCGCGGTGTGAGGATCATCGCGACGGCCACGGCGCTCACGGCGGCCATCGCCAGGGAGGTGAGGATCTGGCGGCGATGGGTGCGGAAGGTGTCGCGGGGGACCAAGCCGCAAAACAGGAACACCACGGCGGCCATCAACACGATGCCGACCAGGTTCGTCGAGAACAGGATGGCCGCGCCGCGGGCCAACTCCGGTTGCCCGCGCCCGAGCAGCACTCCCGCCGCCCCCAGCGGCGGGACGATCGCGACGGCCACGGCGACGCCGGGCAGCGCGACGGAGACCTTCTTGTGGACGGTGGCGAGCGCGCCGACGGCGCCGGCGCCCAAGGCGACGAGCAGGTCCCGGATGTCCGGGCTGGAACGGATGACCACCTCGGTGGGCAGCCCGGTCCCCGTGGCGGGCAGCAGGGTGGCGGTCACCCAGCCCACCGCGACCGCACCCAACGCGGACACCGCCACCAGCACCAGCCCGCGCAGCAACCGGTATCCCCAGCCCATGATGAGGCAGGCGGCCACCCCCATGATCGGTGCCATCAGGGGTGCGATCATCATCGCGCCGATCACGACGGCCGCCGAATTCTGCAGCAGCCCAACCGAAGCGACCAGGCTGGACAGCAGCATCAGCGCCGCGAACCGCCACAGGGCGGAGCCCGAGGGCGCCACCATCAGCGCTTCCATGATCGAGATGCGGTCGTCGACCGGCAGCAGCCTCGGCCCCCACGGCGCCGCGCGGCCCCGCGCGTCGGTCGCCAGATCGGCATCCGCGATGCCCACGGCGGGGTCGGCCGGCCGGGCCGGCCCCGGCCTCGGAGTCAATCCCACAGTCATCGGTCGTGTCGCCTATCGCGGTGTCGGCTTCCGGATCTCGCTACCACCCACGCGACGTGCTAATGCCCGGACTGGGTTCGTCCGGATCGTGTTGGGCGCCACACCATGTCGGCCGCGGCGCGCCACGCGCCCCCGCGGCCACGAGCATCCGGTGCGGGGCGGGACATACCGGCAGTCTGGCAACTCCTCGCGTTTCTGGACGGCGACACGCCGACTCGTGTCCGTAATGCAACCTATTGACGGACGAGTCGCGCGCGCTACGAACGCCTTTCGCGGTGACGCGCCGACATCACCTACCCAGGTGCGCGCGGAAGAACGCGAAGACCCGGCTCCACGCGTCCTCGGTCACGGCCTCGTTGTAGCCGAACCCCGTGATGCGAAGCAGCGGCTGGGCGGGAAGCTCGTTCGCGAAGCTGTGGCCGACGCCGGGATAGACCTTGATGTCGGCCTCGATTCCCTTGGCCGCGGTCGTTTCGCGCAGCCGGGCCGGTGCGCCGACACCGAGCGGGTCCCGGCCACCGAAGCTCGCCACGATCGGGCACGCCCCGTCCAGCGTCTCGCTGAGATGGCGCGGCAGCGGCGCACCATAGAACGGCGCCGAGGCGCCGAAGCCGCTCGACGCCATCACCAGGGCGAACTGGCCGCCCATACAAAAACCGGCGATCCCGACCTTTCCCGTGCATTCGGACATCGAAAGCAGGTGATCGCGGGCGGCCAGGACGTCGTCGAGGGCGCGGCCCCGCTGGGTCATCAGCTCCCGCATGACCCGGGTGACGCAGCGGGCGCGCCCACCCCGGGCATACATATTGGGGGTGATCGCCACGTAACCGGCCCGGGCGATGCGGTCGTTGGTCGACTGCTTGTCGGGGCCGTAGCCGAACGCGTCGTGGATCACCACCACGCCCGGCCACGGGCCCTGCCCCGGGGGGAGGCTCAGCAGCGCATCGATCGGTCCTTCGGCGGTGTCGATCTCGATCGTTGTCATACCGTCATCTAACTGCAGCCGCGCCGTGCGCCACCAGGGAACTCCGGCCTTGCCCGCAGTCGTTGACCTCACATGCTGTGGCGGATGTTGCTGATTTACGCGGTCGTCGAAATCGCGGTGGTCATCGCCCTCGCGTCGACGATCGGGTTCGGGTGGACGGTGCTGTTGCTGCTGGCCAGTTTTGTGCTCGGGTGGGCCCTGATGGTGCCGATGGCAGGATCGCAGCTCGTCCACCACGTGGGGCAGCTGCGCTCCGGCCTCCGGGAGCCGCGGCGCGCGCTGAGCGACGGGGCGCTGGTCACGTTCGCGACGGGCCTGGTCGTCGTACCCGGGTTGGTCACCACAGTGCTGGGGATCTTCCTGCTGGTGCCGCCGGTTCGGGCCGTCGCCGGCCCCGGACTGGCCGCGGTGACGATGCGCGGTTTGCAGCGGCGCATGCCGCTGATCACGGGGCTGGGTTGGGGGGCCGCTGCGGGCGGCGCGGGTCGCGGCGAGCCGAGCGGCGAACGCGACTACATCGACGGCGAGGTCATCGACGTCACCGAGGGAGAGCCGCCGACCCTGCCGAACACGTCGCGACGCACTCATTGATGGTCCCGGCCGGCGGCGGCCCCGCGTAAGTTCGCCCTGTGAGGCGCGTTCCCGTCAAGCTGCTGGTCAACGGCCGGGTGCACAGCCCGACCCACCCGGACGCCACCGCCATGGCCGTGCGCGGTGACGTCGTGGCGTGGCTGGGCAGCGACGACATCGGCCGCGACCACTTCCCGGACGCCGAGGTCGAGGACCTGGGCGGCGGCTTCGTCGCGCCGGCCTTCGTGGACAGCCACATCCATCTCAGCGCGACCGGACTGACCCTGAGCGGATTGGACCTGCGGGCGGCCACCTCGCGCGCGCAGTGCCTGCAGATGGTCGCCGACCATGCGGTCGCCCACCCCGACCGGCCGGTGTGGGGGCACGGGTGGGACGAATCGGCGTGGCCGGAGAACGCGGCGCCCAGCACCGCCGACCTCGATGCCGCCGTCGGTGACCGGCCCGCCTACCTGGCCCGCGTCGACGTCCACTCCGCCCTGGCCTCGACCGGGCTGCGACGGCTGGTCCCCGACCTGCCCGCGGCGGCCGGTTTCGCCGCCGGGCGCCCGCTGGCCGGCGACGCCCACCGCCTGGTCCGGGCCGCCGCGCGGGACTTGCTGACCGACCGGCAGCTGGCCGAGGCCCGGGCCGCCGCGCTGCGCGCCGCCGCCGCCGCCGGCATCGTCGCGGTGCACGAATGCGCGGGCCCCGAGATCGGCGGGCTGGACGACTGGCTGCAGCTGCGGGCCCTCGATCACGGCGTCGAGGTGATCGGCTTCTGGGGGGAGGCGGTCACCACGCCGGCCCGGGCCCGCGCGTTGATGGAGCAAACCGGCGCCCGCGGGCTCGCCGGTGACCTGTTCGTCGACGGGGCGCTCGGGTCGCGCACCGCCTGGCTGCACGAGCCCTACGCCGACGCCCCCGACCGCACCGGCACCTGCTACCTGGATCCCGGCGCCGTCGAAGCCCACCTACGCGCCTGCACCGAGGCGCAGGTGACGGCCGGATTCCATGTCATCGGCGATGCCGCCGTGACGGCCGTGGTCGCCGCCCTGGAAGCCGTCGTCGCCGACCTCGGGGTGGTTGCCGTCGCCCGCTGCGGGCACCGGCTCGAGCACCTGGAGATGGTCACGGCCGAGCAGGCCGCAAAGCTGGGCGCCTGGGGCGTCATCGCCAGCGTGCAGCCCAATTTCGACGCGCTCTGGGGCGGCGCCACGGGCATGTACGCCCGGCGGCTCGGGGCCGAGCGAGGCACTCAGCTCAATCCGCTGGCGCTGTTAGCATCCCAAGGCGTGCCCCTAGCGCTAGGTTCCGACGCCCCGGTCACCGGCCTGGACCCGTGGGAAAGCGTGCGCGCGGCGGTCAACCACCACACTCCGGGCAGCGCCGTCTCGGCCCGCGCCGCCTTCGCCGCCGCGACCCGCGGGGGCTGGCGCGCGAGCGGGGTGCTCGACGCCGCGGCGGGGACCCTGGTGCCCGGCGCGCCGGCGTCGTACGCCGTGTGGGACGCCGGGACCCTGGACACCCAGGCGCCGCGCGACCGCGTCGCGCGCTGGTCCACCGACCCGCGCTCCCGCGTTCCGGCTTTGCCGCGCCTGGGCCCCGCCGACGCGTTGCCGCGCTGCCGCCAGACCGTGCATCGGGGCGCTGCGATCCATGGTTAGGCGGTGGTTGCCCCGAAAAGCGCGCCCCGACGCCGCCGGCGAAACGGCCCCCGCCGACGCGGACCCCGCGGCCGACGCGCAGGCCGCCGGCACCGAAACGACGCCGGCCGTGGAGGCCCACGACGTCGGGGATTCGCAGCACGGCGACGGGGCCGGCGCGAACGGCGCCAAGGGCCCGCGAGGCCGGGTCCTGGTCGATCGGCTGCTCACCGGCGCCCGCCGGGCCGCGGTCGGGCTGGGCGGCGCCGTCGCCGCCCGGACGCCGGCGGTGCAGGCCGCGATGCTGCCGCGGCTGTCCCGGTTGCTGCTCGCCGTGGCGGGCGGCCTGTTGTTGTGCGCCAGCTTCCCACCGCTGAACTGGTGGTGGGCGGCCGTCGTCGCCGCCGCGCTGCTGGCGTGGGTGCTGACCCACCCCGCCACGACGCCGGTCGGTGGCCTCGGCTACGGATTCCTGTTCGGGCTGGCGATGTACCTCCCGCTGCTGCCGTGGATCAGCCTTCTGGTGGGCGCCGTCCCATGGCTGGTGTTGGCGACCACCTGTGCGCTGTTTCCCGGACTCTTCGGCCTGTTCGCGGTCGTGGTGCGCCGGCTGCCCGGCTGGCCGGTCTGGTTCGCCCTGGTGTGGGCGGCTCAGGAGTGGCTGAAGGCGAATTATCCCTTCGGCGGCTTCCCGTGGGGATCGGTCGCGTTCGGCCAGGCCGAGGGGCCCTTTCTGCCGCTGGTCCAGCTCGGCGGCGTCGCCCTGCTCTCGGCGGCGATCATGCTGGTGGGATTCAGCGCCACCGCGATCGCGCGGGAGATCGTGGCGTGGTGGCCGACGGGCGGGCGGGCGCGGGCGGAGGCCCGCGCGCAGGCCCGCGTGCCGTCCGAAGACGGTGACGCCCCCGCCGCGAAGGACGCCGGGCCACCGCCCGCCGTGGTGGTCCCGGGCCTGTGCATCTGCCTGGTGTTGTTCGCTGCGGTCGCCGTCTGGCCGCAGGTGCGGCACGCCGGCACCGGGTCGGGCGGGGAACCGACGGTCACCGTCGCGGTCGTGCAGGGCAACGTCCCGCGGCTGGGCTTCGGCTTCAACGCGCAACGACGTGCGGTGCTGGACAACCATGTCCGGGAGACGCTGCAGCTGGCCGAGGACGTGCGTGCGGGGGCCGCCCCGCAACCGCAGTTCGTGATCTGGCCGGAGGACTCCTCGGACATCGACCCGCTGGTCAACGCCGACGCCGCCCAACAGATCGCCAAGGCCGCGACGGCCATCCACGCCCCGATCCTGGTCGGCACCGTGCTCGACGTTCCGGACCGCCCGCAGGACGCCCCCGCCTACACCAACACGGTGATCGTCTGGAACCCGGTCACCGGGCCCGCCGACCGCCACGACAAGGAGATCGTGCAGC
Source organism: uncultured Actinomycetota bacterium (assembly GCA_963711445.1). Taxonomy (GTDB): domain Bacteria; phylum Actinomycetota; class Actinomycetes; order Mycobacteriales; family Mycobacteriaceae; genus Mycobacterium. The sequence continues at coordinate 181,198 of CAVQEF010000004.1, read as the reverse complement.
CGTTCGGCGAGTACCTGCCGATGCCGTGGCTCTTCACCCATCTTTCGGGTTACGCCGACCGCGCCGGCCACATGGTGCCCGGAATCAGCGACGGCGTCGTCCACATCGGCGGGGTGCCGGTGGGGGTGGCCACCTGCTGGGAGGTGATCTTCGACCGCGAGCCGCGCAAGGCGGTGCTGCACGGCGCCCAGCTGCTGGCGGTGCCCAGCAACAACGCCACCTTCAATCAGATGATGAGCGAGCAGCAACTGGCGTTCGCCAAGGTGCGGGCCGTAGAACACGACCGGTACGTCGTGGTGGCGGGCACCACCGGGGTCAGCGCGGTGATCGCGCCCGACGGCGCCGAATTGGTGCGCACGGACTTCTTCGAGCCCGCCTATTTGGACATGCAGGTGCGGCTCAAAACGAGGCTGACACCGGCCACCCGCTGGGGCCCGATCGTGCAATGGGTCCTGGTCGGGGTGGCCGGAGCGGCCATTTTGGTCGCGATACGGCACAATGGGTGGTTCCCGCGTCCGATTCGGCTCAGCCGCCGGCCGGCCGAAGCCGACGGCGACCCCCCGCCCGACGAGGACGGTCCGGACACTGTGCACGACGCCCCGCCCGAGGAGGGCGCGGATCCGGAAAGCGGCCACGTTCCGCCCCCGCAGGGCGGTGACTAAACTCCGCTCCACCGGAGCGGCCCACAATCGCGCGATTCCGGGCGACACAAGAGGAGCTAAATGACTACCGCCCAGCCGGCGCCCCAGGCCCCGGGCAATCGTCCGAGCCAGCGCGTCCTGGTGATCATCCCCACCTTCAACGAGCGGGAGAACCTGCCGCTGATCCACGGACGGTTGAAGAAGGCCTGCCCGCAGGTACACCTGCTGATCGTCGACGACAACAGCCCCGACGGCACCGGCCAGCTCGCCGACGAGCTGGCGGCCGCCGACTCCGGCCGCACGTTCGTGATGCACCGCACCGCCAAGGACGGTCTGGGCGCCGCCTACCTGGCGGGTTTCGCATGGGGTTTGAGCCGGGACTACTCGGTGCTGGTGGAGATGGACGCCGACGGCAGCCACGCGCCCGAACAGCTGCACCGATTGCTGGACGCCGTCGACGCCGGCGCCGATCTGGCGATCGGCTCCCGGTACGTCGACGGGGGCACCGTCCAGAACTGGCCCTGGCGGCGCCTGGCGCTGTCCAAGACGGCCAACACCTACTCGCGGGTGGCGCTCGGCATCGGGGTACACGACATCACCGCCGGCTACCGCGCCTACCGCCGCGAAGTGCTCGAGGCGATCGACCTCGACCGCGTCGACTCCAAGGGCTACTGCTTCCAGATCGACCTGACCTGGCGCACCGCCAGCAACGGGTTCGCCATCGTCGAGGTGCCGATCACCTTCACCGAGCGCGAGCTCGGCGTGTCGAAGATGAGCGGATCCAACATCCGCGAGGCGCTGGTGAAGGTCACCCGCTGGGGCATCGAGGGCCGCAAGGCGCGGGCGCGGGGAACGCGCACCCCCGACCGCGCCTGATCCTCAGCCGCGGCGGCGCGACCTGATCAGCTCGAGGCGCTCCTTGAGCAGCTCTTCGAGCTCCTCGACGGAGCGGCGCTCCAGCAGCATGTCCCAGTGGGTGCGCGGCGGCTTGACCTTCTTCGGCTCGGGCAGGTCACCCTCGATCAGGGTGCCCTCCATGCCGTTGCGGCACAGCCAGCTACCGGGAATGTCGGCGTCGTCGGCGAAGGGAACCTCGAACTCCTCGCCGTTTTCGGTGCGGTACCGCGCAATTTGACGCGGCGCCAGGTCATGGTTGCGGTCGGTCTCGTAGCTGACGGCTCCGAGGCGACTACCCCTCAAGACTCGATCGGCCATAGGCTCTGCTCCTTTGGGACCTCTGAGCTCTCGTGGGCTCCTGTGATGACAATTCTGTTCGCAAGGCAAACGTCGCGGCGGCCAGGGTAGTTCCCGGGGGGCCGGCACGAAGTGCACGCGACGCGGTCTTCCATGATACCGGGGATAGCGGCTCGTCAGGAGTTGACCGGGTTAAAGTCGCAGACGTGAGTCGCCGTGCCCGCCCCCAGCCGTGCCGCTGGTGCGGTCGAGACGTCGCCGATGCCGGGATGGGCCGTCGGCGCCAGTACTGCCGGCAATCGTGCCGGCAGCGGGCATACGAGCAACGCGCCTCGTTGAGCCGGGGCGGGGGCGTGGCGTTGCCCGACGACGCGGTGGTGCTGTCGGCCGACGACGCGGCCGACCTGTGCGATCGCGTCTACCAGGTGCGATGTGCGGCCGAGGACGTCGCCACGGCGCTTGACGAGGGGGCCGGGGAGACCGAACTGCGGGAACTGTGCGAGGCGCTGGTCAGGGCGGCCCGGGCCGCCGACGGCTGGCGCAGGGTGGGTGTCTGATCGTGTCCCTCGGCGCCGGGGTGCCCGTTTGCCCGCATCCTCGTCCGGCCGCCGCGCACCGAGCGTCGCCGGTGGGCGTGCGGCGCCCGCGCCGCTTGACCACCGGTTCCCGCTAGCCGGGTACAGTCGCGCCATGGACGGCGCGCGGCGTGTGCCCCGTGTGCGGGGGTTTTCGGGACGACCCAGTCTCCGGGCTCGGTGCTGCCCGCCATCGTTCTCGCCTGGCGGGAGCGTTCCGCGTGTCCAGCCCCGTGTCCACGCCGGTCCCTGTCGAGAAGCCGGGAGCATCGGGCGTTTTGAAATCCTGCCGGAGTTGGCCATACTCACCAGCGAACTTGGGTCGCACGGCGGCCCGATACCGGTCGAAACAGCGGTGCCGGTCGAAGAAGCCACCAGGTCGCGTCGCGCGGCTGCTCCCGTGAGTCGGCGAGCGCCGCGTCCGGCGGACCTGAGCCACTAACGGCCACCAATAGGCGAGGAATGTGATGGTTGATCAACTTCAGCATGCGACCGAGGCGCTGCGCAAAGCGCTGGGCCAGGTCGAACGCCTGAAGCGCGCCAACCGTGCGCTGCTGGAGCGCACCAGCGAGCCGATCGCGATCGTCGGAATGTCGTGCCGCTTCCCGGGTGGAGTCGACACCCCCGAAGGCCTGTGGCAGATGGTGGCCGACGGCCGTGACGTGATGTCGGAGTTCCCCGCCGATCGCGGCTGGGACCTTTCCGCGTTGTTCGACCCCGACCCCGACGTGCGCCACACGACCTATGCGCGCGCCGGCGGGTTCGTCGACGGCGTCGCCGACTTCGATCCCGCCTTCTTCGGGGTGGGGCCCACCGAGGCGCTGGCCATGGACCCCCAGCACCGGATGTTGCTCGAGCTGTCCTGGGAAGCGTTGGAACGGGCCGGGATTGACCCGGCCCGGTTGCGCGGCAGCGCCACCGGCGTGTTCGCCGGCCTCGTCGTGCAGGGCTACGGCATGTTGGCCGAGGAGATCGAGGGCTATCGACTTACCGGCATGACATCGAGCGTGGCCTCCGGCCGGGTGTCGTATGTGCTGGGGCTGGAGGGGCCGGCGGTGTCGGTGGACACGGCGTGTTCGTCGTCGTTGGTGGCGTTGCACATGGCGGTGCAGTCGCTGCGCGCCGGGGAGTGCGATCTGGCCCTGGCCGGTGGTGTCACCGTCAACGCCACGCCGGCGGTTTTCGTGGAATTCAGCCGGCACCGCGGGCTGGCGCCGGACGGGCGCTGCAAGGCCTACGCCAACGCCGCCGACGGGGTGGGCTGGTCCGAGGGCGGCGGAATCCTGGTGGTGGAGCGGCTTTCGGATGCGCGGCGGTTGGGGCATCCGGTGCTGGCGGTGGTGCGGGGTTCGGCGGTCAATCAGGACGGTGCCTCCAACGGGTTGACTGCGCCCAACGGTCCGTCTCAGCAGCGGGTCGTGCGGGCGGCGTTGGCCAATGCGGGGCTCTCGGCGGCCGACGTCGATGTGGTCGAGGGGCATGGCACGGGGACGACGTTGGGTGACCCGATCGAGGCGCAGGCGTTGCTGGCCACCTACGGGCAACAACGGGGTGAGCTTGGCGAGCCTTTGTGGTTGGGCTCGATCAAGTCGAACATGGGTCACACGCAGGCCGCGGCCGGGGTGGCCGGTGTGATCAAGATGGTGTTGGCGATGCGCCACGAGTTGTTGCCGGTGACGTTGCATGTTGATGAGCCGAGTCCGCATGTGGATTGGTCGGCGGGGTCGGTGTCGCTGCTGACCGAGGCGCGGGCGTGGCCGGGCGACTCGGTGGATGGCCGGGTGCGCAGGGCGGGGATCTCCTCGTTCGGGATCAGCGGCACCAATGCGCACGTGATCGTGGAGGCTGCTCCGCCGGTGGAGGTCGTGCAGAGTCCCAAGCCGGCGGTGGTGCCGTGGGTGGTTTCGGCGAAGTCGGCGAATGCGTTGCGGTCCCAGGCCGCCCGGCTGGCCGGGCATGTGGGGGCGCATCCTGAGCTTGATGTCGCTGATGTGGGGTGGTCGTTGGCGGGCCGGTCGGTCTTCGAGCATCGCGCGGTGGTGGTCGGTGCCGATCGGGATCGGTTGCTGGCCGGGCTTGACGAGCTGGCCGGCGACGACCTGGCCGGTTCGGTCATCCGCGGTACGGCCGCACCGGCGGGCAAGACCGTCTTCGTCTTCCCGGGCCAAGGCTCGCAATGGCTGGGCATGGGTGTCGAATTGCTGGACACCGCACCGGTTTTCGCGCAACACATCGCGGCGTGCGCGGACGCGTTCGCGGAATTCGTCGACTGGTCGCTGACCGACGTGTTGCGCGGTGCGCCGGGCGCCCCGGGCATCGACCGCGTGGACGTCGTGCAGCCGGTGCTGTTCGCCGTGATGGTTTCGCTGGCCGAGATGTGGAAGTCCGCCGGCGTCGGGCCCGACGCCGTGATCGGCCACTCGCAAGGCGAGATCGCGGCGGCCTACGTCGCCGGTGCGCTGTCCCTGCGTGATGCCGCCCGCGTGGTCACGCTGCGCAGCAAGCTGCTGCGGTCACTGGCCGGTCCCGGCGGCATGGTGTCCATTGCCTGCGGCGCCGAGCGGGCGCGGGAGTTGCTGGCGCCCTACGGCGATCGGGTTGGCATCGCGGCCGTCAACGGGCCGGCCGCGGTCGTGGTCTCGGGCGAGGTGGCCGCGCTGGAGGACCTCATCGGGGTGTGCGCCGCCCGCGAGCTGCGGACGCGCCGGATCGACGTGGACTACGCGTCGCATTCGGTGGAGGTCGAAGCCATCCGGGCCGAGTTGATCGAGGCGCTGTCCGGGATCGAACCGCGTTCCTCGCGCACCGCGTTCTTCTCAACGGTCACGGGAAACCGTTTGGACACAGCCGGTTTGCACGCCGAATACTGGTACCGCAACATCCGTGACACGGTCCAGTTCGAGCAGGCGGTCCGCAGCGCGTGTGAGCACGGCTACCGCACGTTCGTCGAATCCAGCCCGCACCCCGCCTTGGTCGCCGGGATCGAGGACACCGCCAACGACTGCGCCACCGGTGACGCTCGGGCGATCGTCGTGCCCACCCTCGGCCGCGAGGACGGCGGACTGGGGCGCTTCCTCGCCTCGGCGGCCACCGCCTTCGTCGACGGTGTGAGCGTCGACTGGCGTGGCGTGCTGAGCGCGGGAAACCTTGTCGACCTGCCGACCTACGCCTTTGAGCGGCGGCGGTTTTGGCTGTCGAACGAAGGCTTCGGGGTCGACACCGCCGGTCTGGGCCTGGGCGCCGGCGAGCACGCGTTGCTCGGTGCCGTGGTGGAGTTGCCGGCCTCGGGTGGAGTGGTGCTCACCGGCCGGTTGGCGCCCAGCGTGCACGGATGGCTGGCCGACCACGCGGTCTCCGGGGTGCCGGTGTTCCCCGGCACGGGTTTCGTGGAGTTGGCGATCCGCGCCGGCGACGAGGTCGACTGCCCGGTGGTCGACGAACTGACGCTGCAGGCGCCGCTGCTGCTCGGGGGCTCGGTGGCGCTGCAGGTGGTGGTCGGCCCCGCCGAGGATTCGGGCCGGCGCAGCGTGGCGGTGTATTCCCGCGCCGACGCGGCCCCTGGTGGAGGTTGGGTGTGCCACGCGGAGGGCACGCTCAGTTCCGGGTCCGTCGCGCCGGGCGCGGACCTGTCGGTATGGCCGCCCGCCGGCGCCGTCGCCGTGGATGCCCGGGATGGATACGAGCGGCTGGCGGCCCGTGGATACGAATACGGGCCGTCGTTCCAGGGAATGACCGCGGCGTGGATCCGCGGCGACGAGGTGTTCGCCGAGGTGCGGCTGCCCGACGTCGCCGGTGGCGTCAACGGATTCGGGGTGCACCCGGCATTGCTCGACGCGGCGCTGCACGCGCTGGTCGTGGCCGGCCAAGACGCCGACCGGACCGGCTCCCCGACAACGGAGGTGCTGCTGCCCTTCTCGTGGCAGAACGTGTCGTTGCACGCGGCGGGTGCGTCGACGGTGCGGGCCCGGATCGCGCCGGTCGGAGAGTCGGCCGTCTCCGTCGACCTTGCCGACGGGCTGGGCTTGCCGGTCTTGTCGGTGGGCGCGATGGTGGCCCGCCCGGTCAGCGAGCAGCAGTTGCGGGCGGCGGTGTCGGGTTCGGGTCCGGACCGGTTGTTCGAGGTGATCTGGTCGCCGGCTGCGCCGCCGTCGGCCGCCCCGAGCGACCTAGCGCCATACGAAATCCTCGAATCCGTTGCGGCCGAAGTGCTCCCGGTCGCCGACGTCCACGCGCGCACGCACCTCGCGCTGGCCGCTGTGCAGTCCTGGCTCACCGAGCGCGATTCGGGCGTGCTGGTGGTTTCGACCCGGGGCGCGGTGGCGCTGCCGGGGGAGGACGTCACCGATCTGGCGGGTGCGGCGGTGTGGGGGTTGGTGCGTTCGGCGCAGACCGAGCATCCCGGCCGGATCGTGTTGGTGGATGCCGATGTGCCGCTGGATGATTCGGCGGTGGCCGCGGTGCTGGCGGTCGGTGAGCCGCAGGTGGTGTTGCGCGGCGGCACGGTCCACACGGCGCGGGTGCGTGGCAGCCGCGCGGTCGGCGGTGTGCTGGTGCCGCCGGCCGAGGGGCCGTGGCGGCTGGGCCTGAGCAGCGCCGGCACGTTCGAAAACCTGCAATTGGAGCCGGTTCCCCACGCCGATGCGCCATTGGAGCCGGGCCAGGTTCGGGTCGCCGTGCGCGCCGTCGCCGCCAACTTCCGCGACATCATGGTCACCCTGGGCATGTTCACCCACGACGCGCTGCTCGCCGGTGAGGGCGCCGGTGAGGTGGTCGAAGTCGGCCCCGGGGTCACCGAGTTCGCCGTCGGCGACTCGGTGTTCGGCTTCTTCCCGGACGGCAACGGCACGCTGGTCGCCGGCGACGTGCGGCTGCTGCTTCCCATGCCCGCCGACTGGTCCTACGCCGAAGCCGCCGGAATATCGGCGGTGTTCATGACCGCGTACTACGCCTTCGTGCACCTCGCCGAGGTGCAACCGGGCCAGCGTGTGCTGGTGCACGCCGGCACCGGCGGGGTGGGGATGGCCGCGGTGCAGTTGGCGCGGCATCTGGGTGTGGAGGTGTTCGCCACGGCCAGCAGGGGTAAGTGGGACACGCTGCGGGGGATGGGTTTTGACGAGGATCACATCGCCGATTCGCGGAGTGTGGAGTTCGAGGACAAGTTCCGCGCGGTCACCGGTGGGCGTGGTTTTGATGTGGTGCTGGATTCGCTGGCCGGTGAGTTCGTGGATGCGTCGTTGCGGTTGGTGGCCCGCGGTGGGGTGTTCTTGGAGATGGGCAAGACCGACATCCGCGACCCCGAGGCCATCGCCCGGGACTATCCCGGGGTGCGCTACCGCGCCTTCGACCTCTTCGAACCCGGCCGCGTCCGCATGCACCAGCACATGCTCGAACTCGCGGAGTTGTTCGAGGCCGGGGTGCTGCGGCCGTTGCCGGTGACGACGTTTGACGTGCGGCGTGCGCCGGCGGCGTTGCGGTATTTGAGCCAGGCGCGTCATGTGGGCAAGGTCGTGATGGTGATGCCGGGGGCCTGGGCGGCGGGCACGGTGTTGGTCACCGGGGGTACCGGGATGGCGGGTTCGGCGTTGGCGCGTCATGTGGTGTCCCGGCATGGGGTGCGTCATCTGGTGTTGGTGAGCCGGCGTGGGCCCGAGGCGCCGGGGGCGCGGGAGTTGGTGGCCGAGTTGCGTGCGGCGGGGGCCGAGGTGGCGGTGGTGGCCTGTGATGCGGCCGATCGTGAGGCGTTGGCCAAGGTGATCGCCGATATCGGCGTGCAGCACCCGCTTTCGGCCGTCATCCATGCCGCCGGGGTGCTCGACGACGCCGTGGTGACGTCGTTGACGCCCGAGCGGGTGGATGTGGTGTTGCGGGCCAAGGTGGATGCGGCGTGGAACCTGCACGAGTTGACCCGTGATCTGGATGTGTCGGCGTTCGTGCTGTTTTCGTCGATGGCCGGGCTGGTGGGTTCCTCGGGGCAGGCCAACTACGCGGCGGCCAACTCCTTCCTGGACGGGTTGGCCGCGCACCGTCGGGCCCACGGCCTGCCGGCGGTCTCACTCGGGTGGGGCCTGTGGGACCAGGCCAGCGACATGACCGGGGGACTGGGTGCCGCCGGCCGGGCCCGGCTGAGCCGCGACGGGATCCTGGCCCTGTCCTCCGAAGAAGCGCTGGAGCTGTTCGACACCGCGCTCATCGTCGACGAACCGTTCATCGCGCCGGCCCGCATCGACCTCGCGGCGCTGCGCGCCCACGCGGTCGCGGTCCCGCCGATGTTCAGCGAGCTGGTCACCGCGCCGACCCGGCGCCGGGTCGACGACTCGCTGGCGGCCGCGAAATCCAAATCTGCGCTGGCGCATCGGCTGCACGGGCTGCCGGAAACCGAACAGCACGCCGTCCTGCTGGATCTGGTGCGCTCCAACATCGCCACGGTGCTGGGCAACGTCAGCCCCGAGGACATCGACCCCGACAAGGCCTTCCAGGAGCTTGGCTTCGACTCGCTGAGCGCGGTAGAGATGCGCAACCGGCTCAAAACCGCGACCGGCCTGGCACTTTCGCCGACGCTGATCTTCGACTACCCCACACCCAACGGGCTGGCCAGCTACATGCGCGCCGAACTCGCCGGCGTCCCACAGGAAATCACCCCCACGCCCGCGGTGCGCGCCACCGGCGACGACCCGATCGCGATCGTCGGCATGTCATGCCGCTTCCCGGGCGGGGTGAATTCCCCCGAAGACCTGTGGGACATGTTGGTGCAGGGCCGCGACGTGCTCACGGAGTTCCCCAGCGATCGCGGCTGGGACCTGGCCGGGCTGTTCAACCCCGACCCCGACGTCCCGGGCGCCTGCTACACCCGCACCGGCGGGTTCGTCGACGGCGTCGCCGACTTCGATCCCGCCTTCTTCGGGGTGGGCCCCAGCGAGGCGCTGGCCATGGACCCGCAACAGCGGATGTTCCTCGAGCTGTCCTGGGAAGCGTTGGAACGGGCCGGGATCGACCCGGCCCGGTTGCGCGGCAGCGCGACCGGCGTGTTCGCCGGCGTGATGACGCAGGGCTACGGCATGTTCGCCGCCGAGCCGGTGGAGGGCTTCCGGTTGACCGGCCAGCTGTCCAGTGTGGCCTCCGGCCGGGTGTCGTATGTGCTGGGGCTGGAGGGGCCGGCGGTGTCGGTGGACACGGCGTGTTCGTCGTCGTTGGTGACGTTGCACATGGCGGTGCAGTCGCTGCGCGCCGGGGAGTGCGATCTGGCCCTGGCCGGTGGTGTCACCGTCAACGCCACGCCCGACATCTTCGTCGAATTCAGCCGCTGGCGCGGATTGTCGACCGACGGGCGCTGCAAGGCATTCGCGGGCTCCGCCGATGGCACCGGCTTCGCCGAGGGCGGCGGAATGTTGGTGGTGGAGCGGCTTTCGGATGCGCGGCGGTTGGGGCATCCGGTGCTGGCGGTGGTGCGGGGTTCGGCGGTCAATCAGGACGGTGCCTCCAACGGGTTGACTGCGCCCAACGGTCCGTCTCAGCAGCGGGTGCTGCGGGCGGCGTTGGCCAATGCGGGGCTCTCGGCGGCCGACGTCGATGTGGTCGAGGGGCATGGCACGGGGACGACGTTGGGTGACCCGATCGAGGCGCAGGCGTTGCTGGCCACCTACGGGCAACAACGGGGTGAGCTTGGCGAGCCTTTGTGGTTGGGGTCGATCAAGTCGAACATGGGTCACACGCAGGCCGCGGCCGGGGTGGCCGGTGTGATCAAGATGGTGTTGGCGATGCGCCACGAGTTGTTGCCGGTGACGTTGCATGTTGATGAGCCGAGTCCGCATGTGGATTGGTCGGCGGGGTCGGTGTCGCTGCTGACCGAGGCGCGGGCGTGGCCGGGCGACTCGGTGGATGGCCGGGTGCGCAGGGCGGGGATCTCCTCGTTCGGGATCAGCGGCACCAATGCGCACGTGATCGTGGAGGCTGCTCCGCCGGTGGAGGTCGTGCAGAGTCCCAAGCCGGCGGTGGTGCCGTGGGTGGTTTCGGCGAAGTCGGCGAATGCGTTGCGGTCCCAGGCCGCCCGGCTGGCCGGGCATGTGGGGGCGCATCCTGAGCTTGATGTCGCTGATGTGGGGTGGTCGTTGGCGGGCCGGTCGGTCTTCGAGCATCGCGCGGTGGTGGTCGGTGCCGATCGGGATCGGTTGCTGGCCGGGCTTGACGAGCTGGCCGGCGACGACCTGGCCGGTTCGGTCATCCGCGGTACGGCCGCACCGGCGGGCAAGACCGTCTTCGTCTTCCCGGGCCAAGGCGCCCAGCTGCTGGGCATGGGCAGGGGTTTGCACGCGGAATACCCGGTGTTCGCCGATGCTTTCGACGCCGTCGTTGCCGAACTCGACCGCCACCTGTTGCGCCCCCTGCGCGAGGTGATGTGGGGCGACGACGAGAACCTGCTGAACACCACCGAATTCGCGCAGCCGGCGCTGTTCACGGTCGAGGTGGCGCTGTTCCGGCTCCTCGAATCCTGGGGCGTGCGGCCGGACTTCGTGATGGGCCACTCGGTCGGCGAGCTGTCCGCCGCGCACGTGGCCGGCGTCCTTTCGCTGGAGAATGCCGCGGTGCTGGTGGCCGCCCGGGGTCGCTTCATGCAGGCCCTGCCGGCGGGCGGGGCGATGTTCGCCGTGCAGGCCGGCGAGGAGGAGGTGCGGCCGCTGCTGGGCGGCCAGGTCGACCTCGCCGCGGTCAACGGGCCGGCCTCCGTGGTGCTTTCGGGCGCCCAAGACAGTGTGGTCGCGGTGGCCGAGCGGTTCCGCGCCGACGGCCGACGCGTCCGTCGGCTGGCCGTCTCGCACGCCTTCCACTCGCCGTTGATGGACCCGATGGTCGACGAATTCGGGGCGGTCGCCGCCGGGCTCGCCATCGCGGGGGCCACCATTCCGATCATCTCCAACGTGACCGGGCAATTGGCCGGGGACGACTTCGCGTCGGCGTCGTACTGGAAGCGCCACATCCGCGAGGCCGTCCGGTTCGCCGACAGCATCCGCTTCGCGCACTCCGCGGGGGCGACCCGCTTCCTGGAAGTCGGTCCCAGCGGCGGCCTGACGGCGGCGATCGAAGAATCCCTGCCCGACGCCGCCGTGCTGACGACATCGGTGCTTCGCAAGGACCGCCCCGAGCCCGTCACGCTGACCAACGCGGTCGCGCAAGGCTTCGTCACCGGAATGGACGTGGACTGGCGCGGCGCGATCGGAGTGGCCAACTTTGTCGAATTGCCCACTTATGCCTTTGAGCGCCGGCGGTTTTGGCTCTCCAGTGGCGGTGGTGCCGCCGACGCCGCCGGTCTGGGACTGGGCGCCAGCGAGCACGCGTTGCTCGGTGCCGTGCTGGAGCTGCCGGCGTCGGGCGGGGTGGTGCTGACGGGCCGGTTGTCGCCCAGCGTGCAGGGCTGGCTGTCCGATCACGCCGTCGGCGGCACGGTGCTGTTCCCCGGCGCAGGGTTCGTGGAACTGGCGATCCGCGCCGGCGACGAGGTGGGCTGCGGCGTCGTCGAGGAGTTGAACCTGGCTGCGCCGCTGGTGTTGCCGGCCGGAGGCTCGGTCGCGCTGCAGGTCGTCGTCGGCGGCCCCGACGAATCGGGCACCCGCACCGTCTCGGTGTTCTCCCGCGCCGAGACAGGCTCCGCGTGGCTCCTGCACGCCGAGGGTCTGCTGGGCGTGGGCTCGGTGGAGCCCAGCGCCGACCTGTCGGAGTGGCCGCCGGCGGGGGCCGTCCCGGTGGACATCGGTGACGGGTACCAGCGGCTGGCCGAACGCGGCTACGGGTACGGGCCGGCGTTCCGGGGCTTGACGTCGATGTGGCGCCGCGGCGACGAGGTGTTCGCGGAGGTGGCCCTGCCCGCGGACGCCGGTTTGTCCGTGGCCGGCTTCGGGGTCCATCCGGTGCTGCTCGACGCCGCATTGCACGCGGTGGTCCTGGCCTCGAAAGAGGGCGAGCTGGCCGAGGGTTCGGTGCTGGTGCCGTTCTCCTGGCAGCGCGTGTCGTTGTCCGCCGCGGGCGCCGAGTCGGTGCGGGCGCGGATCGCGCCGTCGGGCCCGTCGTCGATGTCGATCGAACTGGCCGACGGGCTGGGACTGCCGGTGCTGTCGGTGTCGTCGATGGTGGCGCGGCCGGTGAGCGATCAGCAGCTGCTGGCCGCGGCTTCGAATTCGGGCCCGGACCGGATTTTCGAGGTCGTCTGGTCTGCCCAGCGGCCGGAGAAGGTGCCGCCGGTTTCGGTATTTACATGGGGCACAACAGTATTGGATGCAGACGAGGTCGAGCCCACGGCGTATCTGTTCGAATCTCCGGCGGTTGCCGGTGACGTCGTCGCGGACGTGTACGCGGCCACACGTGCCGTGCTGGACGTGCTGCAGACGGCGGTGGCCCGTGACGGGGCGGCGACGCTGGTGATTTCGACCCGGGGCGCGGTGGCGCTGCCGGGGGAGGACGTCACCGATCTGGCGGGTGCGGCGGTGTGGGGGTTGGTGCGTTCGGCGCAGACCGAGCATCCCGGCCGGATCGTGTTGGTGGATGCCGATGTGCCGCTGGATGATTCGGCGGTGGCCGCGGTGCTGGCGGCCGGTGAGCCGCAGGTGGTGTTGCGCGGCGGCACGGTCCACACGGCGCGGGTGCGTGGCAGCCGCGCGGTCGGCGGTGTGCTGGTGCCGCCGGCCGAGGGGCCGTGGCGGCTGGGCATGAGCAGCGCCGGCACGTTCGAGGACCTTCGGTTGGAGCCCATACCCGACGGCTCCGAGGCCACTGCGCCGCTGGCGCCCGGGCGGGTTCGCGTCGCGCTGTCGGCCATCGCCGCCAACTTCCGCGACGTCATGATCGCCTTGGGTCTCTACCCCGACCCCGACGCCGTCATGGGCGTCGAGGCATCCGGCGTGGTGGTCGAAACCGCGCCGGGCGAGTCCCGATTCGCGGTGGGCGACCGTGTCATGGGGCTGTTCCCCGAAGGCACCGGAACGGTCGCCGTGACCGATCAGCGGCTGCTGGTCAAAGCGCCCGCGGGCTGGTCGCACACCGCCGCGGCGACCACCTCGGTCGTGTTCGCCACCGCCCACTACGCGCTGAGGAACCTGGCCGCCGTCCGGGCGGGGCAGCGCATCCTGGTGCACGCAGCCGCGGGCGGGGTGGGGATGGCCGCGGTGCAGTTGGCGCGGCATCTGGGTGTGGAGGTGTTCGCCACGGCCAGCAGGGGTAAGTGGGACACGCTGCGGGGGATGGGTTTTGACGAGGATCACATCGCCGATTCGCGGAGTGTGGAGTTCGAGGACAAGTTCCGCGCGGTCACCGGTGGGCGTGGTTTTGATGTGGTGCTGGATTCGCTGGCCGGTGAGTTCGTGGATGCGTCGTTGCGGTTGGTGGCCCGCGGTGGGGTGTTCTTGGAGATGGGCAAGACCGACATCCGCGACCCCGAGGCCATCGCCCGGGACTATCCCGGGGTGCACTACCGCGCCTTCGACCTCTTCGAAGCCGGGGCGGACCGCATCCAACAGATGCTCGCCGAGTTGACCGAGTTGTTCGAGGCCGGGGTGCTGCGGCCGTTGCCGGTGACGACGTTTGACGTGCGGCGTGCGCCGGCGGCGTTGCGGTATTTGAGCCAGGCGCGTCATGTGGGCAAGGTCGTGATGGTGATGCCGGGGGCCTGGGCGACGGGCACGGTGTTGGTCACCGGTGGTACCGGGATGGCGGGTTCGGCGTTGGCGCGTCATGTGGTGTCCCGGCATGGGGTGCGTCATCTGGTGTTGGTGAGCCGGCGTGGGCCCGAGGCGCCGGGGGCGCCGGAGTTGGTGGCCGAGTTGCGTGCGGCGGGGGCCGAGGTGGCGGTGGTGGCCTGTGATGCGGCCGATCGTGAGGCGTTGGCCAAGGTGATCGCCGATATCGGCGTGCAGCACCCGCTGTCGGCCGTCATCCATGCCGCCGGGGTGCTCGACGACGCGATCGTCACCTCCATGACCCCCGAGCGCATGGATGTGGTGTTGCGGGCCAAGGTGGATGCGGCGTGGAACCTGCACGAGTTGACCCGTGATCTGGATGTGTCGGCGTTCGTGCTGTTTTCGTCGATGGCCGGGCTGGTGGGTTCCTCGGGGCAGGCCAACTACGCGGCGGCCAACTCCTTCCTGGACGGGTTGGCCGCGCACCGTCGGGCCCACGGCCTGCCGGCGGTCTCACTCGGGTGGGGCCTGTGGGACCAGGCCAGCGACATGACCGGGGGACTGGCGACCGTCGATCTCGCCCGTTTCGCCCGCGACGGCGTCCTGGCCATGTCGTCGGAGGAAGCGCTGGAGCTGTTCGACACCGCGCTCATCGTCGACGAACCGTTCGTGTTGCCCGCCCACATCGACCTCGCGGCGCTGCGGGTCAAGTTCGACGGGGGCACGCTGCCGCCGATGTTCGTCGACTTGATCAACGCGCCGACCCGGCGCCAGGTCGACGACTCGCTGGCGGCCGCGAAATCGAAATCGGCGCTGCTGCAACGCCTCGAAGGCCTGCCCGAGGACGAGCAGCATGCGGTGCTGTTGGACCTGGTCCGTTCCACCATCGCCACCGTGCTGGGCAGCGCCAGCCCCGAGACGATCGATCCCGACCAGGCGTTCCAAGAACTGGGCTTCGATTCGCTGACCGCCGTCGAGATGCGCAACCGGCTCAAAACCGCGACCGGACTGGCGCTGTCACCGACGCTGATCTTCGACTACCCCAACAGTGCCGCGCTGGCCGGTTATATGCACCGCGAGATCGTCGGGTCCGCCGAGCAGGCCGCTCCGGCCGCGGCACCCGGGGAAGCCGAAATCCAGCGCGTGGTGGGCTCGATTCCGGTCAAGCGGCTCCGCCAGGCGGGGGTTCTGGAGCTGCTGCTGGCGCTGGCCGGCGAGTCCGACGGCGGCGATGCCGGGGCAGGGGGGCAGCCGACGGCCGCCCCGGTGCCCACCGGGAAGAACATCGCCGACATGGACCTCGACGATCTGGTCAACGCGGCGTTGCGCAGCGACGATGATTAGCCGGGGCGCACAGTGAGAATCGCGGTCACCGGGGCCAGCGGGGTGCTCGGGCGCGGGCTTGCCGTGCGGTTGCTCAGCCAAGGCCACGACGTGGTCGGGCTAGCCCGCCATCGGCCCGAAAGCTGGCCGAGCGAAGCGGAATTCGTCTCGGGCGACATCCGTGACGCGGCCACCGTCGAGCGCTGCGTCGTCGCCGCCGACGTCGTCGCACACTGCGCGTGGGCGAAGAACCCCGGGCCCGACCAGCGCATCAGCGCCGAGGTCAACATCGGGGGCACCCGCAACGTTCTCGCGGCGATGGGCCCAAACGGCAGCGGGCGCATCGTCTTCCCGTCGTCGGCGCACGTCTACGGCCGGGAGGACGCCCCGAACGCCGAGCTCGATGCGACGAATCCCGTGTCGGCCGACGGTGTCCAGCAGGCCCGCGTCGAAGAGCTGCTGGCGGCCTCCGACATCGACTCGGTCGCCGTCCGGTGCGCGCTGATCGTCGGTCGCGGCGTCGACAACTGGGTGCGCCGCCTGCTCGCGCTGCCGGTGTTTCCCGACGTCTCCGCCGATGGCCCCCTGCAGGTCGTGCACCTCGACGACGCGTTGCGGGTGTTGACTCGTACGGTCCTGGCCGCCGAACTCCCCGGCGGGACGGTAAATCTCGCCGCGCCGGGTGCGTCGACTTTTCGGCGGATCGCCGCCGAACTCGGCCGCCCGGTGGTACGGCTGCGCGGCCCGCTCGCCGCCCCGTTGCGGCGACGCCTGAGCTGGCTCTCCGAGTTCGAACTGCTCCAACGAGCCCCGCTGATGGACACCTCGCGGCTGAGCCAGCAGTGGGACTTCGCTCCGGCCTGGAACGCCGACGAGTGCATCGAAGACTTGGCGCAGGGCATGCGCGCGCGGGTGACCGTGGGTAGGCGGGTGATCTCCCTACCGTGGCGGCTGGCCACCATCGACGACCCGCCCGCCGTCGACGTACCCGCCGACGACGGGGTGGTGCCCAGGCTGGCCGGCCCGGACGGGCTCGACGGCGAATTCGACACACCGATCGACCCGCGTTTCCCGACCTTCCTGGCCACCAATCTGTCCGAGGCGCTGCCCGGACCGTTCTCGCCGTCGTCGGCGTCGGCGACCGTTCGCGGCCTGCGCACCGCCGGAGTCGGCGTCGCCGAGCGGCTGCGGCCAGGGGGGATAATTCAGCGCGAGATCGCGATGCGCATGGTGGCCGTGTTCGCGCACCGGCTGTACGGGGCGATCACGACCGCGCATTTCATGGCCGAGACGGTGCCGTTCGTCAAGCCCGCGACCGTCGTCAGCAAGAGCGGGTTCTTCGGCCCCAGCATGGCCTCCCTCCCGATCTTCGGTGACGAGCGTCCCTCCTCGGACACAAGTTGGGCGCGAAGGCATTTGCGCACCGTCCGCAATATCGGGGTATTCGGCGTCAATCAGGTCGGCCTGAGCGCCGGTGCACTCCAGGACACCCGGGCTTTCGTCGCCGACATCGACCGTCTGGAGCGCCTCGCCGGCGACGACCTCGGTTGCCTCGACGACGGCCGGCTCCTGAGCCTGATCCTGCTGGCACGCGATCACGTCGTGCACGGCTGGGTGCTGGCCTCGGGGTCGTTCATGCTGTGCGCCGCCTATAACGTGTTGTTGCGCGGCTTGTGGGGGCGAGACACCGCCCCGCCGGCGGGCCAGGAGCTGGTCAGCGCGCGATCCGTGGCGGCGGTGCAGCGGCTGGTGGTTGCGGCGCAACACAATCCGGACGTGTTGCGACTGCTGGCCGAACCGGGTGACCGCCTCGGCAAGCTTGCCGTCGAGGCCCCGGAGTTTCACGCCGCGGTGCTGGCCGAGCTGGCCCTGATCGGTCACCGCGGCCCCGCCGAGCTCGAGATGCTCTCGACCAGCTACGCCGACGATCCGGAGTTGCTGGTTCGGATGGTGACCCGGGCGATCAGCGCACCATCAGCCCCCCCGCCACAGCATCCACGAATCCCGTTGCGGGCCAGGCCCGTCGCGTCACTGTTCGTGCGGCAGCTGCGCGACCGGGAGGTGCGCCGCGACAAGATGGTGCGCGCCAACTGGGTGCTGCGCGGGCTGCTGCGCGAGTACGGGCGCCGGTTGACCGATGCGGGCGTTTTCGACACCGTCGGCGACGTGTTCTACCTGTTGGTCGACGAGCTCGACGCGCTGCCGGCGGACGTGCCGGGGCTGGTGGCCCGCCGCCGGGCCGAACGGGTCAGGCTGGCCGGCGTCGTCCCGCCGGCGGTCTTCAGCGGACATTGGGAGCCCTCGATCACCTCGCCGGCCGTCCTGGGCAGCGGTGGGACCCTGCGCGGCGTCGGCGTCTGCGGCGGGCGGGTACGCGGGCGGGTGCGGATTGTGCGCCCCGAGACCATCGACGACCTGCAGCCCGGCGAGATCCTCGTCGCGGAGGTCACCGACGTCGGCTACACCGCCGCCTTCTGCTACGCCGCCGCGGTGGTCACCGAGCTGGGCGGTCCGATGTCGCATGCGGCCGTGGTGGCGCGAGAATTCGGGTTCCCGTGCGTGGTCGACGCCCAGGGGGCCACCCGCTCGCTGCCCCCCGGGGCCCTCGTCGAGGTGGACGGCACCACGGGCGAGATTCACGTGCTCGACCTGGGGACCGAGGGCAGCCCGCCGCTGCCGGCCAACGGCCGTACTTACTGACGGCACCCGCCGCAATTCCTCCGCCGGGGGACGCACCGGTTTGCTCCGCAGCTGAGAAATCCCGCATTCGCACTGCGGACGAGCCGCACGCGGGATACAAAGGGCCGGCGCGAGAAGGAGGATTCATGGCAATGGTGCGGACTTCGGCCGCCGGACTGGCAGCGGTCGCGGTGTTCGCCGGTACGACGCTGGTGGGTTGCGGTGGCAAAGACAACGCGCCCCCGAGCCCGGCGGCGTCGTCGACGTCGGCCACCTCGTCGACCACGGCCACCGCCTCGAGCACCGGCGCGGCGACCACGTCGGCGGGGGCCCAGGCCGATTACAGCGCCCTGCTCATCACGGCCGACGAGGTCGGGCCGAGCGCGTTCGCCGACGGGCCGCCGACCGCCAACCCCGGCGGCATGACCGGGGTCGGCCAGGTTTTCAAGAACCCCGACGGCATGCGCGCCATCGTCGACACGATCGCGGTGTACCCCGACGCCGCCTCGGCCGCGCCGATGATCCCGGCCATGAAGGACGAACTCGGCAAGAAGGTCACGGGCGCGCCGCAGCCCGTCGACGTCGGTTCCAACGGGTTCATGGTGGCCGGCCCGGCGACCGACCCCGCCAAGCAGATGGAGATATCCGAGGTCGTCTTCGCCGAGGGCAGGGCGGTCGTCGACCTGGAGTTCGACTGCGCACCGGGCAATCCCACGCCCACCGACATCCTGCTGGATCTCGCCCGCAAGCAGGACGCCGCGGTCAAGAAGGGGTTGGCCGGCTAAAGTGCCGGCCGGTTGGGCTCAGGCGCGGGTAGGGCGCGGCGCCCGCGTCGGCGACCCGGTCGGCCAGTTCGTTGACCACCGCGACAATCGTGTCGTGCAAGCGCGCGGTCGCCCGTGGCGTGAACGCCTGCGAGACCAGGGTGCGTAGCCGATGGTGTTCTGCGCCCTCGGCGCACATGATGCTGCCGACGACCCCGTCCCACAGCGGGCCCGACGTGACGCCCTGATCCGTCAGGGGGATGCCGGGGGTATGGCGAACCGGTTGTCCCGAAGGACCGCCGGTCATGACGTCGGCGCGGCCAGAATGCGCAGCGGGAGACGGGGCAGCGTGCAGGTGGGGGATGGCCACGTGATCTCGGGCCGATGCCCCGGCGACAGCTCGAAATGCGGGATGCGGCGTAGCCATTGGGTCACGACGACGTTCATTTCCATCCGGGCCAGATGCGAACCCACGCAACGGTGCGGACCACCGCCGAAGCCCCAGTGCTTGTGAACCTTGCCGTCGAGCACCAGGTCATCACCGGAGATCGCGTCGCTGCCGTCCCGGTTGATCGCGCCGAGGCACAGCCGCACGCGCGAGCCTGCCGGCAACCTGACCCCGCCGACGGTGACTTCTTCGGTCGTCACCCGGGGGACGACCGGAGCCGAGGACTCCAGCCGGACGATCTCCTCGACGAAAACCCCAATCTGCTTCGGGTTTTCGCGAAGTGCGGCGCACACGTCGGGTCGGCGCGCCAACTCAAGCATGGCCGCCCCGATAGCCGAGGTGACGGTGTCCAGGCCCGCCAGCACGAAGAAGAAGGCCATCCCCAGGGCTTCCTGGTCGGTGAGCGCGTCCTCGCCCACCAGCACCCGGGACAGGACATCATCGCCCGGTTTCGCCCGGTGCGCGGCGACGGCCTCGGTGAGATAGGCGAACAGCTCCAGCGCCGGTGTCAGATCAGGCGTTTCGCCGGCGGCGTTCGGGATGCTCAGCTCGATGATGGCGTCCTTCCACCGGATCAGCCGCTCCCGGTCCCGCAGCGGCAGCCCGAACAGCGTCAGAAAGACCTGCGACGGATACGGGGTCGCCAGATCGGCCATCACCTCGCACTCGTCGCGCCCGGCGATCGCGTCGATGATGTCGATGGCTTGACCCTGGATCGACGGCAGGATCGCGGCGAGCGCATGCGGGCTGAAGAACGGCTGCAGAATCCTGCGGAATCGGGTGTGTTCCGGCGGATCGAACGCCGCCGGCACCAGCGGCAGCGGGCTACCGACCACCTCGAAAGCCTTCTTGGACGAGAACACTTCCGGGTTGCGCAGCGCCGCAAGCACATCCTCGCGACGAGTCAGGGCGTACCAACCGTCACTCATCACCACCGGTCCGGCCTCCCGCAATGTGGCCCAACCGGCACCCCGGTCGAAGGACATCGGGAGATCGGTCAGGTCGAGCACCGGGATTGGCGCGGATTCATGGGCTTGGGCCAAGTCCATTCCCTTCGTCGGTTGTGGCTGTCGAATGCGAAAACTTTGTGTATGCGTGCGTCTATAGCGCGGCGGCTGCCCTATCGAACTCGAGCGGCATGCGGGTTGGTCCGCTCATGCCGAGAAGTGGCCGCCACGGCGGGGGTTCGGTGCATCGCGGGTGCGCCAAGCGGTGGGAAAGAATCTTGAGTGCTTCGGAGAGTTCTCGCCTGGCGAGGTTCGCGCCGAGGCAGTAGTGGGCTCCACCGCCGAAGGTGAGGATGGGCGGCGGATCGTTGCGAGTGATGTCGAAACGCGTGGGGTCATCGTAAATGGACGGATCCCGGTTGGCGGCGTAGGTGTTCACGATGATGAATGTGCCGGCCGGGAACGTGTGGTCGGCGATCGTGATGTCGTCAGTGACACTGCGAAGGGTGCTGCACATCGACGGGGAGTGACGCATGGTTTCCTCGACGGCTTTCATTCCGAGCTCGGGGTGATCGCGGAGCAGCGCCCACTGTTCGGGATGCTCGCACAGGACCTGCATCGAGGCTGCCAATTGGGTACGGGTGGTGTCGGTTCCGGCCACCAGAATGCTGAACGCCAGCATCCGGACTTCACCGGCATCGAGCCGGTCGCCGCGGTCTTCGGCCCGGATGAGTTCGGAGAGTAGGTCGTCTGTCAGGGTGTTGCGCCGATCGGCGATCATCCCGTCGATGTAATCGTCGAAAGCGTCCCAGGCTTTGAGGACCCTGGGCTCTTCTTCGGCGAGATTGCAGTCGAAGCTGACGATCTTGAAGATGTCCTCCGCCCATTTCGAGAACAGCTGCCAGTCCTGCCGCGGCGCACCCAGCAGGGCACAGATGACGGGGATCGGGTACGGCCGTGCGATCTCCTCGACGAATTCGCAACTTCCGTTCGCGACAACGGCGTCGGCGAGTTCATTGATGACGGCGTGGATCGTCTCGTCCATGCGCGCGGTTGCCCGCGGCGTGAACGCCTTCGACACCAGGCCGCGCAGTCGACGGTGTTCGGCGCCCTCCATGCAGAGGATGCTGCGGACGACCCGGTCCCACAGTTCCCCGGACGTCACGCCGTGCGCGGTGAGGTGAATGCCCGGGGGAATCCCGAATCGCGGGTCGCCGAGGACCGTTCGGGCAAGTTCGTAGGAGATCACTTCGGGTCCCACGGGGCCCAACGCGATCGGCGCGACCTGCTGGGCCGCCCGAAATTGCGGATAGATCTCCTGCGGTGTGTCCGTGACGTCGTAGTTCAGCACCGGTAGATCGGCGTCAAAGACACTGGGCTTGGCCGCGCCGACGGTCATGATGTCTCCCTGGTGGCAGTCGCTTTGGTCAGATCGGTTGGTAGGGCTTCAGAACGGCACCGATTTGGGCCGCACCGGTGGGCCCGGCTGGCATTTCGCCCGGGTCGGGGATCATCGTCGCCGTACGCTTGTCTCCGATGGTCGAAAGGTTCGCTGCGACTTTCTCGACGGTGAGGTCTGTGTCGGTGTATCCCGCGGTCTGGCCGAAGACGCGTAGCCCGACGTTGCCGGCGCCCGCTTCGAGGTTGGCTCCCGAGAGCTCGCAGCGCTCGTGAGCCAGGTAGGCGGCGGCGGGCGAGACGAGGCTGGTGGGGAAATGCGCTTCCATCAACGAGGTGAAGGGCGAGGTCTCGTTGAAGTGGCGGATGGCGGTGGTGTTGGCGGCGGGTCCCAAAGCGTTGACTTTGATGCCGTATGCGGCGCCTTCGACGGCCAGTCCGCGGGTCAATCCGAAGATGCCGCTCTTGGCTGCACCGTAGATGGAAAGGTTCTCGATCCCGAACATTGCACCTGAGGTGGTATTCACAATCCGTCCGTACCCGGCCGCACGCATGTGCGGCCACGCCGCCCGGCACATCCACAAGGTCCCCATCAGGTGCACGTCGATGATGTTGCGGATGTCGGCGCTGGAGATCTCGTCGAAATGCGCCATGAAGCAGATCCCGGCATTGTTCACCACGATGTCGAGCCGTCCCCACGTGTCCAGCGCCGTCGCCACTACACCGTGGGCGCCTTCTTCTTCGGCGACGCTGTGCTGATCGGCGACCGCCTCGCCGCCGGCGGCGCGGATCTCCTCGACCACCTGCTGCGCGTTTGCCCGCAAGGTTCCTCGCCCGTCGGGGCCCACGCCAAGGTCATTGACGACCACTTTGGCTCCGCGCTCGGCGAGCAGAGTGGCGTGGGACCGGCCCAGGCTCGGCGCCTTGCCGCCGGCCCCGGTGACGATCGCAACCCGGCCATCGAAACGAAGCTGGTTCATCGCAGTCCTTTTCGCATTTTGTCAGGGCAGGTTGGTCGACAGAAATGTCAGGGGCAGGCCGAACACCGATAAGTCGATCTCTTTGAGGTAATTGCCCTCGCCCTCGAAGCCTTGTTCAAAGCGGGTGGTCGAACCGTAACGCTTGGCAATGTCCTCTGCTTCGGATGCTCCGGGAACCTGCACCACTACCGTGTAGACGCCGTTACCATGACTGGCCAGGAATTCGGTCACCGAAGCGGCGACCTCGGCGGTGGATCCCGGGTTCGGGCTGATCAACTCGATGCCCCGATTCCAATCCAGGAGCACCCGAATCCCGATTTCGTCCAGATCGATGTCCTCGAAGCTGAAGCCCAGCTCGGCGAACAGCTTTCCCACAGCTTCATGTTGCTCACGGGCTACCGCGAACACGACGTGGTGCAGCCGCGACGGTGAGTCATTCATCATTGACCTCCGGGCAGGATCGGCAGAGGGGTCGGGGAGTTGGACGTCGGTCATGAGCGGCCGAACTCCACCGGAAGACTGAGTGGCCCGCTCATGCCGAGCATCGGCTTCCACGGTGCCGGTTCGACGCGTCGGGCGTCCGGCAGCCGCTGCGCCAGAATCCTGAGGCCTTCGGACAGCTCCAGCCTGGCGAGGTTGGCGCCGAGGCAATAGTGCACGCCGCCGCCGAAAGTCAGCACTGCCGGCGCCCCCTCACGGGTGATGTCGAACCGGTCAGGATCCTGGTAGATCGCGGGATCGCGGTTAGCTGCAAAGGAATTCACAAAGATGTAGGTTCCAGCGGGGAACAGGTAACCGTCTAGTTCGACATCGTCGTTCACAGTTCGCACCGTGTTGCACACCGCGGGCGAGTGGCGCATGCTCTCTTCAACCGCCGGCATGGCGAGTTCGGGGTGTTCGCTTAGCATCGCCCACTGCTCCGGGTGATCGAGGAGCACCTGTAACGAAGCAGCCAGCTGGTTGCGCGTGGTATCCGTTCCCGCAAGCAGCAATCCGGCCACCGTCATGCGAAGTTCGTCAGCGCTGAGCCTGTCGCCGTCGTCTTCGGCGCGGATGAGATCGGAGAGCAAGTCGTCGGTCAGGCGGTGGCGTCGTTCGGCGATCATTTCGTCGACATAGGCATCGAGGTCCTCCCAACCGCGAAGGATCTCGGGTGCTTCGTCGGCGAGATTGACCGAGAAGTCGGCCATTTTGAAGATGGCTTCGGCCCATCGCGAAAACTGCGCCCAGCTTGCGCGTGGCGCACCGAGAAGTGCGCAGATGATCGGGATCGGATAGTGGCGGGCAATGTCGGTGACGATGTCGCAGCGGCCGGCGTCGGCGACGCCATCGATCAGTTCGTTGACTACGTCGCCGATGGTGTCGTGTAGGCGGGCGGTGGCCCGCGGGGTGAATGCTCGCGACACCAGGCTGCGCAGCCGATGATGTTCGGCGCCTTCCGCGCAGATGATGCTGCCGACGACTCTGTCCCACAGCGGACCTGAGGTCACGCCTTGCGCGGCCAGATGCAGACCGGGGGGTATGACAAAGCAGGTGTCGCGGAGAACGCTTCGGGCGAATTCGTATGAGAGGATTTCGGGGCCGAACGGGCCGATGGCGATCGGAGCGCGCTGCTGCGCTGCCCGAATGCGGGCGGCGACCTCGTGCGGTGATTCGGTGATGTCGTACTCGAGCGCGGGAAGTCCCGCTTCGAACACATTTTGCGCACCGGTTGTGGCGGTCATACTGCGAGCACTCCCCGCGGAAGCAGCAGCGGCAGATCGTTGTAAGTGGCGATGCCGGGCGGCGCGGCGACGACGGCAGGTATCGCGGTGATCGCCGGCATGGCGGTGATGGTGAGCCCCAGCATGATGTAGTCGTCCAGCGTCTCGCCCTGAAAGTCCGGCGGTGGAAGAAAACTCAGCGTGGTCTTGATCGTGGGTCGCCCTTGCACCTCGATGGTGTAGCCCATGTCCAGCGGCCAATCCGGATCCAGCGTTTGACCCTTGCGCCACCGGCCGCGGATCTCGATGACTTCACGGTCGGCGACAATTCCCTTCCACCGCACGTCCACACCGGCGACGCAGTCCTTACCGATCGTCCAGTCGCCCGGAAGATGCAGATCCTCGGTGGTCCGCGCGTATTCGACGTCACAACGCACCTCGTCGAGCTCGGCGCCCAGGGCGTCGGCAAGCAGCAGCACGGCGTCCCGGAACACGCCGGACCCCTTCTCGGTGATGGCCGGCAGGCCCGGCTGGTCGAGGGGATAGCCGAATCCCATGGGTATTTCGGTGGCGGGCGAGTTGTAGATCGTGGTGTCGGCGGATTCCAGCATGGACACCTTGTCCACTCGGTCCGAGAGCCCGGCCGACACGATGGCGAACAGCTGGATGAAACCCGGGTTGATGCCGCTGCCGAAGATGGTGGATCCACCCCGTTTGCACGCCTCGACGATGCGTTCACGGCCCTCGCCCAGGAAGTGGCCGGTGACGAACCCGGCCGTACCCACCACGTTGATGCCCGCTTCGAGGATGCGGACCAACTCGTCGACGTCGGCGAACATCGGGTTGTAGACGACGCAGTCCGGCTCGAGCGCAATCAGGGCGTCAATGTCGTTGGTAGCGTGCACACCGAGGGGTGTGAGCCCGCACAGCTCGCCGACATCGCGCCCGGCCTTCTCCGGTGACCAGGCATAGCAGCCGATCAACTCCAGCGTCGGGTTGGCTGCGATGGCGCGCACTGAACTCTTGCCCACGTTGCCCGTTGTCCACTGGACGACCCGATGGGTCACGGGTGCGGCGCCGCCTGCTGCTGGGCCGCCTGGCGGGCGAGCCGTTCGTTGTGGATCCTGACGAGCTCACGGAATCCGAGCCGGTGATACTTGGGGATCGGCTGGATGCCCCACACGTCCTGCGCGGTGGCCTTGCCCTCGGCGCCCTCCGGCGGTCCGAACGGCGGGTACGGGTACTTGCACTCCAAGGTGTCGTTGGAGTATCGAATCTTGAGCAGCTCGCTGCAGATCTCGGTGAGGCTCAGCGTCGGGTAGCCGTAGTAGACGGCCATGAACGGCAGCGTGAAGGCGCCCTCGATCACCAGTGCCACCAGGCACACCAGCACGGCCCGCTTGATCCATTTGTGCATGCGTGCGTAGTAGGGTGTCGTCCCCGGCTCGAGCTCGGCGGCGGGGTCCTTGTCTTCGGTCGGTGCTGATGTGGTCATGGCAAGGCTCCTTAAGCTGTTCAGTCGGAGAAGATTTCGCGGTTGACCGTGTGCAGGTACGGGATCGCGAGGAACGGGGTGATGTAGAAGATGTCGTAGAGCCACCAGCCGATGACCGGGAACACGACACCGGCGTAGCGCACGTCGGCGAACATCGTCATGTTGAACACGTAGGCGGACCAGATCACCACGCCCATCCAGCAGGTGACGATCATCCACTGGTGGCCCCACCGCTTCATCTGGAGAAACCCGATCGCCGCGGCAACCCGCATGGAGAACACCGTGAAGATCAGCCCGGCAACGTAGGCCTTCTCGCCCGGCCCCGCCGCGCCGCCGATCCAGAGCTCGTTGTAATGCCAGAAGTAGCCGGCATCGAACATGTTGCCCCACCCGACCATCAGCACCCGGTTGATCAGCGTGTGGTTGGCGACCAGGTCCAGCGCCCAGCCCAGACTGTTGAGCATTCCGTCGATCAGAACCAAATAGCCGATCAGGGTAACGATCATGGGTCGAACCGACAGGCCGGCGCGCAGGGCTTGGCGCTGCAGCCATACCCCGCGCATGAAAATGGGGAAGCCGATCAGACCCGGAGCCCACATGCCCATCAAGGCGGCACCGACGATCATCCACTTGTCGGCACGACGCTGCGCTTGGCGGGATTGGTCGTGGTGATCCTCGAAGCTGACGGCGCCGCCGGCCTGGGCCGCCGTGGAGCCACTGCCCGAAAGCCGATTGAGCAGAGGGAGATTCACAGGTCCCACCACCCCCGGGCAAACGACATGTAGAGCTGGATACCGAACATCACGAGCAAGTAGCCGTAGATGACGATCTGGAAGACGATGAGCGCCCTCTTGCGCTTTCGCTCCTGTTGGTCCATGACGTGTTGCTCCTTTCCTTAGGGCGAGGCGTCGGCGGTGGCCAGCGTGGCCGCCGCGACCTCATACAGACCGTCGGTGATGGCACCGTCGCTGCTCAGCGGGGCGAGGATGCAGGTTTGCGCGGCCTCCAGTTCGGTTGCGCCGGCCGCGATCAACTGAGCCGCAGTGACCAAGACCCGCGTGGACGGCGGCTCGAAGTGAAAAGCGTCGTCCGCGGTGCGGATGGCGATCGCGCACTGCACAAGGCGCACTGCCGTAGCCATTACGACGCCCGCCTCGGCGACGATCACCTCGGCCTCGCGATCGGCGGGCAGATAGTTCATCGACAGCGTGACGAACCGCTGGCGGAACGACGGTTTGAGCTCCTTGAGCGAACTGCGATAGGCGGGATTGTAGGAGCACACAAGCATGAATGTTTCCGGCGCTCGGACAACCTCGTTGGCCCGGTCCAGGTACAAGGCGCGACGGTGATCGGTGAGCGAATGTAAGATGGCCAGCGAGTCGTGGCGGGCTTCAACGACCTCATCGAGGTAGCAGATCGCGCCGGCTTTCACGGCCCGGGTCAATGGGCCGTCCGCCCAAACCACATCGCCACCGGTCACCATGAACCGGCCGACCAGGTCGGAGCTGGTGAGATCGTCGTGGCAACTGATGGTGACCACGGGCCGCTGTAGCAGCACGCCCATGTGTTCGACGAACCGTGTCTTGCCGCATCCGGTGGGGCCGGTCAGCATCACCGGCATGCGCCGGCGGAAGGCCTGCTCGAACAGCCTGACTTCATTGCCGTTCGCGAAATAGGTTTCGGTGGCAGCGCTCATGCGGCGACCAGTTCACGATGGACATGGGCCAGCACCCGCGGCAGCTCGTCGACGCGTCGGATGCGTTGGGACCGGCGCGGTCCGAACACCTCGGGAAGGGGATCGACGCGAGTGGGCCCGACACCCACGTAGTACATCGACACCCCCGCGTCGTTGGCCTCATCGACGGCATGTGCGGCGTCAGCCCAGGCATAACGGCCCTCATAACCTTCATCGGAGATCAGACCATCGCCGATGACAATCAGCAGCCGCCGCTCGGACCGCTGAGCCAGCAGGCGGTTCGTCAAATGGCGGAGTGGCGCACCGAGTCTGGTGTATCCGCTCGTGTGTAAGCCCAGCCCGGTTGGTGGCACAAACCGGCGGTCCTCGAAATCCTTCAGGCATTGCACCTCGACTCGGTGCCGGGTATTGCCGGTGAACGCGAAAACGCCATGACGCTCATGCGCAAGCGTCATCGCACGCGAAAGCGCGTCCGCGCAGGACAGTTCCAGCTGGAAGATCCGCCCGCCCTGTACCCCTAGAGAGGAACTGCCGTCGAGGAGCAGCGCCGTGGTGACGTCGCGGCTGCTGGGCAGCAGGTCACGGAATATCCTTGGCTCGTTGGCCTCGCCGGTGGCCAGGTCGATGTAGTGGCTGACGTATTGGTCTACGTCGAGGTCGGAGCCGTCCTCCAGACGGTTTGTCATCGCACGATGGGTGTGTTCCTCGAACCACTTGCGGACGTCGACGGTGACGGGTGCCGGACGGCTGGTGCGGCGGGTGTGGGCACGCTCGAGGACGGCGACGTGGTCGGGCATGAAACGTTGGGTCCACATGTTCCATTCGGGGTAGGGAATGCCGGGCCGGTGCTCCGGGGTGATGTCGAGGTCGTTGTCCTGGGGCCTGCTCGGCGGCGGCAGGTTGGGATTGCGGATGCCGCCGTCGCCGCCGACCGGGACCGAGTAAGGCCGCGGCTGGCGCTTTTGCGTCGAGGTCCACGGCATCCTCCCGAAGCGACGCCGCAACTGGTCGGCCAAACCCTGGGGCGTCGTGTATGCCGACGGCAGGCTCCCCAGCAGTGGATGGACCGGCACAGGGTGCTTCGAACCTGCCAGCGACACGGCCAGGCCGAGCATCTCCGAGGCGCCCAGGTCAGCGGATTGGGCGCGCAGGCCCGGTAGTACCCGCTGCAGTTCGGGCAGCAGCCCGGGCCAGCGTTGCGCTATCCATCCGACGGCGACACCCGCTTCGACCAGCGTCAGCGCCCGTAGCTCGCGAGCGGACAACTCATTCAGCCGATATTCGGTGATGCGTTCCTTCGACGGCGAACATTGCAGGGCCACACCGCAGGTCAAGGTTCGACGCGTCCAGCCCGGCATGGGGGGGTAGGGAACGTGCACGAACGCCAGCTTCCCGTCCAACCCGAACACTCGCCGCTCACCGGTGACCAGCCGGACGCCTTCGCGTCGCTGGTCACTCAGCGCGACCGCCGTCACGGCGCAGCTTCGCTCGATCGCCATTGCAGTGGAATCTGGGCTTTCAGTCACTGCCCGACCCCGCCGGGCCGTGGCCGGATCGGCGCGCGGCGCTCAAAACGTGCCGATGTTGGAGAAGAGCCAATACCAGAACCAGATGATCAGGGCGGTGCCGCCCCAAGCGGCAACGTAACGCAGGATCTCCCACACATAATCCACGGTTCGACCTCCTCGACGATGTTCTGACGCGTGCCCTAGCGCTGATTGCA
This sequence comes from uncultured Actinomycetota bacterium, assembly GCA_963711445.1. Taxonomy (GTDB): domain Bacteria; phylum Actinomycetota; class Actinomycetes; order Mycobacteriales; family Mycobacteriaceae; genus Mycobacterium. The sequence goes on along the minus strand of CAVQEF010000004.1, from coordinate 151,972 downwards.
GTCATTCAAAGCTCACCCGCCACGCTCAGTCGGTAAAGAGTTCGCGGTTCACGGTGTGCAAGTAGGGGATGGCGAGGAAGGGGGTGATGTAGAAGATGTCGTAGAGCCACCAGCCGATGACCGGCAACACGACACCCGCGTAGCGCACGTCGGCGAACATGGTCATGTTGAAGACGTACCCGACCCAGATCACCACGCCCATCCAGCAGGTGATCACCATCCACTGATGGCCCCAGCGCTTCATCTGCAGGAAGCCGATGGCTGCGGCGATGCGCATCGTGAAAACGGTCAGAATGAGACCGACCTCCCAAGCCTTTTCGCCGGGGCCCGCGGCGCCGCCGATCCACAGCTCGTTGTAGTGCCAGAAGTAGCCGGCGTCGAACATGTTGCCCCAGCCGTTGAGCAGCACGCGGGCCAGGAGAGTGTGGTTCGCTACCAGGTCGAGCGCCCACCCGACGGTATTGATCGCGGCGTCGATGAGGACCAGGTAGCCGAGCAGCGTGACGAGCATCGGCCGAACCGAGAGTCCGCTGCGCTGCGCCCGGCGCAGCAACTGCACACCCCATAGGAATAGCGGAAGTCCGAAGGCGCCCAAGGCCGTGGTTCCGATTAGCAAACTGCCTGAGATGAGCCATTTGTCGGCCTGACGCTGCGCGCGCTGCGACTGCTCCGTGTGCTCTTCGAACGTCAGCCCCGTCGGGACGGGGCCGCCTTCTCCCGGGGCCGTACCGGTGCTACTTGCGTCGCGCTGGCGCAGCTTCGGCAGGTTCACGAACCCCTCCTGCGGTTGAGGGCTGATCGAGTACGCTCGTGCACTATAACACTGACTATAGTCAGCAGGAATCGACCGGGACGCGGCTTCACCAGAGGTATGTCGTGACGATCGCTCCAGCCAGTGCGACGATCCACGCATCGGTGAAAACGCGCAGCCATCGCGGTCCGGACCTCACCTCCATGAAGTGCCGAATGATCAAGTACACCTTGCCGAATGCGATCGCCAGCACCACCAGGGCCACCGCTGTGGTCGCCGTCCGCCCGTACCCTTTTTCGGCGTGACCCAACAGCCACGTCACGATGGTGACGGCCGACAGCACCAGCCAGACGTAGGTAATGCGCCGCGCGTCCGTCATCGCTCACCTCATTACGTAGAGCAGCGCAAAAATAACCACCCACAACAGATCCACCATGTGCCAGAAGGTGGTGGCCTGCTCGACCACGTGCGGACGCGGATCGACCTGCGAGCGGGTGTAGACGATGACGACCGCCAGAATGCTCAATCCCATGACGACGTGCAGCAGGTGCACACCGGTCAGGACGTAGTAGAACGACATGAACGCCCCACTCGGAAATGTGTGGCCGGCACTGAGCTCCAGCCACCATTCGGTCAGCTTCAGCACGATGAAGACCGCGCCGCAAGCCGCGGTGGCGCCGAGCAATCGTATGGTGCGTCCGGCGTCGCCGCCCCGGGCGGCCAGGACCGACCGCGCGGCGAGCCACGAACTGAACAACAACAGCAGAGTGTTGACCACGCCCATGTCGAGATACAAGTTCTGCTGCCCGGCGGTGTAGGCGCCGACTTCACGAGCGCGGAAGATCATGAAGGCGATGAAGTACAGGCCGAAGATGATCATGTCGCCCAGTACGAAAAACCACATCGCCCCGTCGCCGGGAAGGTATGGAACCCGCCGCTGTCTCGGCGAGGTCGCGGGTCCTGAACCGGCGCCCTGCGTGGTCAATTCGACCTGCGGTGCGTCACTCACGGGAAGGCTCTGCTCCAAGACTTTCGATCGGCTCTTGCTGGATCGCCCGGTACAAGACGTAGAACTGGCAGACCTGCCAGAAGATGTACACCGCCGTGTCGATGTAGAACGCCACCAACCCGTTCCACGCGAAGGCGCCGGAGTGGAAGGTGAACACTACCGCGGCCATGAACTCGGTGACGATCTGCCAGATCGTGGCGTAGGCGAACCACTTTGGGTAGATCTTGTTTCTGTCGAGCAGAATCGCCGCCCCCAGCACCGCCCATGCCGCGGCGAAGCAGCCCAGGGAGCCGATGTACGACAGGAACGCCATGTCGTACAGCAACATCAGGGTGTCCGGAGTGCGTCCCGGCCGCAACACCGCCGTCAGGAACGCGAAGGCGCCCCAGAGGAATCCCGGCGTTGCACCGACCGACAGCGTCGCGATGAACGCATAGGAGAAAACGGGGTGCACCGACATGCGCCGGATCTGGTAGGCGATGAGGCCGTTGGCGGGGCCGACGAAGCCCGCGATCACCATCAACGACCCGAACCCGATCTTGATGCCGAGCGACTGATGATCGAAGAACGCCGCGACCTGCTCCGGTGTGACGTCGGGCCGGCGTGGCGGCATCAGCCGCGTCAGCGGGACGTAGATGATGCCCTGCAGCGCGTAAAAAATCGGAATGGTCCACCACACGACCCAGAGGTCGACTTTCGGGTTCGCGAGCCAACCGCGGCGGCCGGAACCCGGGACGTTTGTCGAGGTGGGCGGGGGAGCGGTGCGGGTCAACCGACAGACTCCGGATCCATGGCTTCACGCGCCTGTCGCATGACGGCGGTGCGCAGGACGAAGAACATCACCGTGACATCCAGACTCAACGCAACCAGCCGAAGCCAGAACGACACCGCACCGTTCCATGCGAACGGACCCGTCGTCACCGTCGCGGCGCCGGCTGCGGGTGCGATGGCTGCGGCGATCACCAAGCTGAACGGCGCGACCCAGCGCGGCAAGACCGGCCGTTGCCCCGAGTCCAGAAACACCGCGAACGCCAGGCAGAGGTTTTGCACGAAGATCATCCCGACGGGTGCGATGAAGATCATCCACGCCATGTCGTTGAGTAACTGGATCAACTCGGGACTGCGATTCGGCCGGAAAGCCGCCAGCAGCCACATGATGTCGGCCATGGCGAACACCGTCGCGCCGCTGGTGGCTGCCGTCGAGATAGCAGTACCCCAGCACCTTGCTGGGTGTCGCCATGCGTTGCATCTGCACGACGATCACCGAGTAGAACGGCAAAAGCATGATGCCGAAGATGTTGAATGTGACCATGCTGAACCGGACTTCGGGTGCGTGCTGCCGATAGAAGTCGGCAACGTCGTGCGCCGACATCGTCGGTGACAACGGTGGGAAGAAGCCGGGGAACGTCAGGAACGCGATCAGCAGGAACAGGCCCATAGCCGGCACCGTCCACAGGCAAAGCAGCTGGGTCTTCACGATGAAGCCGGCGGGCACGTTGCGCTGCGGATCGACCGTGACCATGTCAGTTTCCCTTCCGTGCAGGCGCGCCGCTCTGCGAAGACTCATTCCCCGGATGCGGACCCTGATGGGTCACCATCGGTCACAGGTTGCGCTTGAGCTGGCCACTACCGACGCGGCCCCGACGCCATCAGGGCTTCCTCAGAAAGATGATGCCCACCCACGGACACATCTAACGATGGTCGTTGACTAAAGTCAATTATGTTGGGATCTATTCCCAGCTTTTGACTGCGTTAGACAAATGCCCAGCCCGATGGTCCAATAAGGTAGCGTATGCGATCGTGTTGACCACAGTCAGTACGTAGCAGTTCTGATGGGACAGACGATGGCGAAGTCCGATGCCGCACCGCCGACCGCGTCGGATCCGAGTTCGACACTGGCCTTCGACCCGTACTCGCCAGAGTTCTTCGCCAACCCGTACCCCGTTTACCGGCGACTGCGCGACGAGGCTCCCGTCTACTACAGCAAAGCGCATGACGTCTATGTGCTGAGCCGTCATCAAGATGTGGCCGAGGCGATCAAGGACCATGACGTCTATTCGTCGTCCAGGGGAGTCACCTTGGACCTCGTCAAGGCGGGAACGGTCGTACCGGGACACATCCTGCAAATGATGGATCTCCCGGAGCACCGGCGCATGCGCGGCCTGATCAACAAGGTGTTCACGCCGCGTGCCATCGCGTCCCAAGCGCCGATGGTGCGGTCGACGATCGCCCGATACGTTCCACGTTCTGATGCCGCCGCGTTCGATGTCGTGACGGACTTCGCCGCGTTGTTCCCTGTGGAAATCATCACGACGATGCTCGGTGTGCCGCAAGAGTGCCGTCAACAAGTGCGAATCTGGCAAGACATGATTCTGCACCGCGAGGCCGGCCAGAGCGGAATGAGTGACAGCGGCAGGCAAGCCATGGCGGACAACGAGTTGTTCTACCGCGACCTGGTCAGGCATCGGCGTGCCCACCCGCGGAACGATATGATTTCCGCATTGATTGCCGTGGAAGTCGACCGCGGCGACGGCATCAGTACCCGCCTCGAGGATGCCGAGATCGCGGGCTTTTGCATGCAGCTTGGTGCCGCGGGCGCTGAGACCGTCACGAAACTCATCGGCAGCGCATTGGTGCTGTTCGCCGCGCACCCGGGCCAGTGGCGGGAGCTCGGCAATGACCGAAGCAAGATCCCCGCTGCCGTCGAGGAAGTCTTGCGCTACGACGGGCCAGTGCAGTATAACTGCCGGTACAGCCTTAAAACTGCTCATGTGCAAGGGATTACGATCCCCGCGCAGAGTGCGGTAATGCTCCTAATAGCGTCGGCCAACCGTGATGAACGAACGTTCGCCGACGCCGACGTCTTCGATATCGACCGCAATCGCAATGAGGGGCACGCTCTCGGATTTGGCTACGGCGTCCACAGCTGTCTGGGTGCGGCGCTGGCCCGGATGGAAAGCGCTGTCGCCCTGGACTACCTGCTGGACGTGCTGCCTGAGTTCGAAGTCGCCATCGACAAGGTGCGGCGGGTCTCCATGACAAATGTCAACGGGTACTCCCATGTGCCGGTGCGGCGCCTGACACGTGCCTGAGGCTCACTTCGCCAAGGGCGGCAGCATGTCCGTCGGCGGAATGTCCTCTAGTGCAACCAGTCCCGCCGGGGCTTCGCACACCCAGTTGATCGCGTTCAGAACGCGCGCTGCCGTCGACATGCATGCGGCGTCAGTGGAATCCAGCAGCGGATGAGACACGTGGGTATTGATCTCCACCCGGGGATCTCCCTCGACTGTTACCCGGTGAACCCCGGTGAGGCCTTCCGGGGGGTAGACCCAATCGGGTCCCGCAGCGTGTGTCAACCGGGTGACGTGTTCGATGGTTATCACCGGCTCGTCGCCGAGGACCCCTTCGACAGCGAATCGAACGGCGGCCCGTCTTCCTGGGTCGACGGTCATCATCGTGCATTCAATCGTCTCTGGGGTGTACCAACTCTCGGTACGCTGACGGGTTTCGTCGAGCCTTATCCCCATGAGGTCGGCCAGCCTGCGTACCTGCCCTCCCCACATGAAGTCGACGATCCCTGGTTGAAACAGCAGGGGCGGATCGTCTTCGGGCCCCTTGTTGAAGCCCATTCCCTCCCCGGTGAACTCGGCATCGTCATAGTTTCCGTAGTCGAATATCTCTTGCACCGTTATGGAGCGCGGGCGGGTGACCAGGCTCAGCGCAGTGTGCGTGAGCGTATCTGCCGAGAAGCCGGGATCGACACCGTTGACGTAGAGCGACGAGTTGCCCTTCTCGCACGCCTGGATCAGGGGGTCCCGTATCCAGTCCTGCGCGTGGAGGGGTGCGACCAGCCAGACCAGCGAGCTCCCAACGACGTTGGTGCCGGCGGAGAGGAATCGCGACATCTGGTCGATCACCTCCATCGGCCGGGTCTCTGCCTGTGCCGTGAAGACGACACAGTCGGCGCCTAGGTCGACGAGTGCGTCGATATCATCTGTCGCGACAATGCCCGTTGCTTTGCTCATTCCGCACAACTCGGCGGCGTCGCGACCGACCTTCTCGGGGCCGGCGGCATGGACGCCGACCAGCTCGAGATCAGGTCGTTCAATGATTGTCTTCAGCGAATGCCGGCCCACGTTGCCCGTCGAGAATTGAATCACCCTGCGCACTGCTTGCCTCCGTTCGGCCTTGTCGGCGCCGCTAGCCGGCGTCGATCAGACCGAGCCGGGAAAATGTGTCGCGGACGCCTTCTTTCCAGCGTTGCGAGCACTTGCCGACCAGTTGCTCGCGTCGGGTGTTGTCCGACCAGAAGCTGTCGAAACTGATGGGCGACTCGGCAAACTTTGCGGTCACGCCGGTGAGTTCGGCGACGTATTCACCCATCTGCTGGTCCGTGACGGGATCGTCCCCACCCCAATTGACGATCGTCGCAGGTACAGCGGCGACTTCAAGCAGCTTGTGCGCCTGGTCGGCGATGTCGACGCCTCCGATGGGCGATCCGATGTTGTGGTAGCCCAACGGTGTGAGCCAGGGTTGTCCTGCCCTGAAAGTCTGATACTGCATGACGGGCAGCCCGCCATGACCCGTCCAGCTGTACCCGACGTTCATGCGGGCGATGGTGGTCGGAAGGTCCAGCATTCGTGCGGCGGCGCGGACGGCGCCCTCGGACGTGATCTTTGCGATGGGATACACCTCGGCATAGCTGGCCAGGCCGCCGAGCGGGTCGGTCTCCGCGTAAGCGTGGTTGGGGTGATCAGCATGAGGCTTGTAGACACATGTGCTGGAGACGTGAAGGAAGGCTTTTGCGCGACGGCAGTGCTGCATGAGCAGCGCAGAACCCTCGGCGTTGTTGGTGATGGCCCGGTCAAAGTCGGGGCTGAGATTCAGCGCCGAATGCACCACGTGGGTGAAGTCGTCCGGCAGCATCGAGTTGTCGCCCGTGTCCATATCCCAGACACACGTCTTGATTCCGAGGGCTTCGAGCTGCGCCTTCCGGTCCGGATTGCTGAACCGTGCCGCGATCCACACCTCATTGTGCTTGGCGAAGTCCTCGGCGATCGGGCCGGCGATCTGACCGGTACCCCCGGTCACCAGGATCTTGCGGTCTTGCAGCATGGGTGGATGTCCTTTGTTCGCCGCCGGGTGCCGATTCAGTGACTGACTCTACTCAGTCACCATGCCAGTTCGTCAAGGCGGCTCAAACGATGGTGGCCGTGGCTTTTACGGATGGCGGCAGCGTTATTGGCCGCGCACATCGGCTCGCGCCGCCGGTTCTGAATACTGACGAAAGTCAGGTGGCAAGCGTTGACACGATGTTTGCGAGCCGCCTACGCTCAACGAGCGCTCTGGCCGCCAAGCTTGGCGAACTGTCGGCGAGCCGGCCTCATACGCCGGCCTGGTGCTGCTCGCGGAGAACCCGCTCGTCGGCCATGACGCTGTCGGTGCTTGCAAAGGAGTGGCTATGACGCTTGCCCAAGAGAAGATGGCGACGTCGACGTCGCCGGCCGAGCGGAAGTATCGCGTTATCCAGTGGGGCGTCGGCAACGTCGGAACGGTGGCGCTCCGACATTTCGCCCACAACCCGGCCTACGAGTTGGTCGGAGTCCTGTGCAATCGTGCGGAGAAGGTCGGCAAGGACGCCGGCGAGCTCTGTGGCAAACCACCGACCGGCGTGCTCGCTACGAACGACAAGGCGGCCATCGAAGCTCTCGATGCGGACTGCGTCTTCTACGCGCCGCTGTGGTCCGATCCCGAGGAAGTCTGCCGGCTGCTGCGCGGCGGGAAGAACGTGGTCGCGTCGGGCGGTGCGTGGTGGTATCGAACCGAGCACAGCCAGGCGGACATCGACAAGATCCATGCCGCTTGCCTTGAGGGCGGTACCTCCTTCCACGCGGGTGGTATCAACCCAGGTTTCGCGGGCGACCTCCTCGTCCTGACGTTGGCGCGGATCGTCAGCCAGATCGACACCATCCACATCTACGAAGTCGTGAATTTCGGCAGGGACACCCTGAAGTACCTGTTCGAGATGGGGATGGGAAGCGACCCCGCCGGCTTCGAGGACGGCCCGAATCTGTTGGGGCAGGCCTGGCCACTGTTCGCACAGTCGATGGCGATGATCGTCGAGCATATGGGCAAAACGGTCGAAAGGTACACGACGGAGGTGGAACTCGGGGTCGCCACGCGGGACATCCCCTTCGAGGGCGGGGAGACCAGCGACATGCCGGGATTCAAGGGAGTGATCAAGGCGGGTACAGTCGCCCGCCAGCACCACAAATGGACGGCATGGGTGGAGGGTCGGCCGCTGATCGTCTTTCACGAAATCTACACGATGGATACCTTCGATGCCATTGAGCCACAGGAGGACTGGCCGCAGCACTATCACTACCGCATCGTGATCGAGGGTGACTCGTCCACCGAGCTGATCTTGCAAGGGGCGCAGGACCCGAATGGCGGCTATGCGCTGCCCGGCTACACCTGGACCGCGATGGGGCCCGCGAACGCCATCCCCGCGGTGTGCGACGCTCCGCCCGGGTTCATGTCCCACAAGCAACTCGGGCTGATGCCGCTGCGTGGCGTCATCCGGCCCTAGCGGCGCGTCAGGGCTTCAAACTCCGCAAGGTCCGCGCTACATAGTCTTCGAGCAGGGTGTGGCCTGTCGGCCAATGGCTGGTGGTGATCAACAGAGCGTAGAGGCCCAACAGGAAGAATACCGCACTGTTCATGGGGTTGACGTGCGGATCGGTCTCGCCGCGTTCTTGGGCAAGCGCGATTTCCTGGGCGACCAGGACGATCAAGGGGTGGTCCCCGCCGTCCTCGGTTTGCGGGCGGGTTTGGGAAAAGTGCAGCGCCAGAAAGTCATTGAAGAGTAGATCGCCCAGCCTGCGCTCCAATCCGACCACCAGGCGGACCGCCTCGTTCAATGCGGACACAAGATCGTGCTTTGACTTCAGGAATTGCGCGAACTGCTTGGCTATCCGCTCCTCTTCGCGGCGCTCGAGCTCGAGCAGCACGTGCTCCTTGGTGGGGAAGTGGAAGAAGAAGGTTCCGTGGGCAACTCCGGCGGCGGCCACGATGGCGCTGACGTCGGCCTCGGCCATCCCGGCGCGGGCGAACTCCGCGATCGCGGCGCCCATCAAGCGCTCCCTCGTCTGCAAGCGCTTGGCTTCTCGCGCCGACACTCGGTCCGTCACAGCCATTTCGGTTCCTCACAGTTGACCTGACTCAGGTAAGGGTGCTGAGAGCAGCTCCACCATTATGGCCCGTCGCCGCCGAGAATGCCCTCCACCCATTCAGCCTCGTCGCGTTTCGTCGTTCGACGCCCGCTGCTTGCGGCAATTTCGTTGACTTTAGTCAGATTCATTCCTAGATTGAACGGCGCACACGTCGCACGCGGCCGAAGGAGTCCGGCATGGCATTGGAGCAGTTCCGGTTGGATGGACAGGTCGCCATCGTCACCGGCGCCGGCAAGGGGGTCGGGGCGGGCATCGCCCGGGTGTTGGCCGAGGCGGGCGCCACGGTTGTCGGGACCGCACGTACCGAGGCGGACATCGTTGGCACGATCGAGGGTATCGAGGCGGCGGGCGGCAGGGGGCTGGCGCTCGTCGCGGACGCGATGAGTCGTCCCGACGGGGAACGGGTAGTGGGCACGGCGATGGAGCGCTTCGGCCGGATCGACATTCTGGTCAACAACGTCGGCGGCTCGACATACGCGCGCTTCCTGGACATCACCGACGAAGATTTCCGGCACACCTTCGACTGGTGTGTGACTTCGGCCTTCATCATGAGTCAGCTGGCCGCCCCGCACATGCTCAGCGCCGGCCACGGGTCCATCATCAACATCTCGTCGGGTTCCGCGCGGTTCGGCATACGTGCGCTGACCGCCTACTGCGTTGCGAAGGGCGGCCTGGAAGCGCTCACCCGCGCGATGGCACAGGAACTGGCCCCGAAAATTCGTGTCAATGCCATCGCCCTGGGTTCATTCGCCACGGATGGTCTGAAGGGCAGCCTGGATCTGATGCCAGGATCGCTGGAGAAGATGCAAGAGGCCACCCCGCTGCATCGGCTGGGCGACGTCGAAGACCTCGGGCGGCTCGCGGTGTATCTGTCCACCCGGGATTGTTACGCGACCAATGCGACCTTCCACGTCGACGGCGGTATCGACTCCAACAACTCGCCGCTCCCGATCCCGGACTATTGATCCAAAGAAGGGCAACGGTAACCGTGCGCAGAGTCATCCAATTCTCCACCGGAAACGTCGGTCGGCACTCGTTGCGGGCCATCATCGGCAGACCGGACCTGGAACTGGTCGGCGTGCATGCGGCCAACCCCGAAAAGGTCGGCCAGGATGCAGCGCAGTTGTGCGGACTGGACAAGCCGACCGGCATCGTCGCCACCGACGACGTCGACGCGCTGGTGGCCCTCGGTGCCGATTGCGTGGTGTACACATCTCAGGGCGAAACTCGGCCGATGGAGGCCATCGACCAGATGGCCAAGTTCCTTGCGGCGGGCGTCAATGTCGTCGGCACGTCGATGGTCTGGCTGGTCACGCCCCGCCACGCCGACGACTGGTTGCGGCTGCCCCTGGAGCGTGCCTGCGCGGCCGGCAACACGTCGCTCTACGTCAACGGCATCGACCCCGGTTTCTCCGGCGATACGCTGGTGCACTCCGCGGCCAGCCTGACCACCCGCATCTCCTCGATCACGGTGCAGGAGATCTTCGACTACGGGAACTTCGATGATGCCGAGTTCACGGGTGCGGCAATGGGATTCGGGACCGCACCGGACGACGACTCGCCGATGATGTTCCTGCCCGGGGTGGTCGTGTCGATGTGGGGAGGTCAGGTCCGCAGCCTGGCGGACAACCTTGACATCAAACTGGACGACGTGCGCCAGCGCGTCGAACCCTGGTACACGCCGGAACGAATCGAATGCACGATGATGACCGTGGAGCCCGGACGAATGGCCGCGGTGCGCTTTGCCACCGAGGGCGTGCGCGACGACGAGCCGGTGATCACCCTCGAGCACGTGACCAGGCTGACTCAGGCAGCGGCGCCGGACTGGGAGTTCCCGCCGGAGGGGCACACCGGCGTGCATCGCGTCGTCGTGGACGGCGAACCGCGGGTGGAAATCAACACCCACGTTTCGCACCCCCTTTTCGATTCCACCGATGCCGGGTGCATCTCGACGGCGGGCCGGGTCGTGAATGCGATCGACTGGGTGTGCCGCGCGCCCCAAGGGCTGATCGGGGTGGAGGACATCCCGCTGTCCGCGACGATGCGTGGTCTGATGTGGAGCGAGCGCTAGGTGCGGGTTGCCGGTAAACGCATCCTGATCACCGGCGCTGCCCGCGGTATGGGGCGCAGCCACGCGCTCCGGCTTGCCGAGGAGGGCGCGGACCTCATCCTGGTCGACATCTGCCGATCTCTGCCCGAGATCGAATATCCCTTGGCCACAGAGCAAGACCTCGACGAGACGGTGCGGTTGGTTCGGGAGTTCGGGCGCCGCTGTGTGAGTCGGGTCGTCGACGTCCGCAATGAGACCGAGCTGCGCGAGGCGGTCGATGACGGCGTCGCGCAGCTCGGGGGTCTGGACGGCGCCGTTGCCAACGCCGGTGTGCTGACGGTTGCGCCGTGGGACAAGACGACCCTCGAGGATTGGCGCACGGTGGTCGACGTGAATCTCATCGGCGTGTGGAACACGTGCGCGGCGGCCATACCGCACTTGCTGGACCAAGGCGGTGGCAGCCTGGTCAACATCAGCTCTGCCGGCGCCATCAAAGGCTTTCCGTTGCAGCTTCCTTACACGGCCGCCAAGCATGGTGTCGTGGGTTTGACACTTGCGTTGGCCAACGAACTGGCCGCCCAGAATGTCCGGGTCAACTCGGTGCACCCGACCGGATCTCCCACCGGCATGATCCCGCCGTCGATCGGGACCGCCCTGGGCGAATTGCGGCCCGACCTGGTTCCCATCTTCGTCAATGCGATGCCCACCCCGGCGATCGAGCCCGTAGAGGTCAGCCACGCGGTGCTGTTCCTGCTGTCCGACGAATCCCGCTATGTGACCGGACTGCAGTTCAAGGTCGACGCCGGGGTGACCATCAACTGAGCCGCCTACAGCGGCCAGCTATTGGGCCCGATCTCATAGCGCAGCGCGGCAGCCGGAGGCAATGGCTGTCGCTCGTCGACCGATATCGCATCGACGACCAGGGCGACATAGCGTCGCCAGCCGTCGCTGTGCGCGTCCATCGTCGACAGCACGCTGAACAGCATCGCCATCAGGCGCGGCAGGTCGTCGGTGACCAGGTCGGTGCGGATGCTGCCGACTCGCTGGCCCTCCCGGGCGAGCGCGCCCAGCGCCTGGTTGAGCGAAACCGAGATGTCGGACGTGAGTGACCCGGCCCGGCGTGCGGCGGTCAGCAGGTTGTGTTCTCGGGCCCCCAGCGAAATGGCCGCTTCGATCAGTTGGGTGAGACCCCGCAGCGGATCATCGGCGCGACGGGCGCTGTCGATCACCGGCGTGAGCTCCTCGGCGATGCTCTGATCGAGTGCGGCCCGGACCAGGTCGGCCTTCGTCGGAAACCTGCGGTAGAGGGTCCGCTCGCCGACGCCCGCGCGGCGCGCGACGGCCTCCACCGGCGCATCCGGCCCCAGCTCGGCATAGATGTCTCGCGCCGCGCTCAGGATGCGCTCGACGTTGCGCGCCGCGTCCGCCCGCAACGGCCGGTCTTCAACCGCGGTCATGCGGACAGCCTAACTGACAGTTGACTGCCAACAAGCAATGGCTTTAGGCTATACAACTGGCAGGCATATGACACTTAACGGGAAACGCGGGTTATGTCAATCTCTTTCGAGACTTCCGAGTCCCGCCCTGACGCCGATCTTCCTGTGCTGCCTGTCCGGCGGGCCGCGCAGTGCCCACTCGCGCCCCCGCCCGAGTTCGTGGAGTGGCGGGAAAAGCCCGGGCTGCGACGAGCGATGTTCCAGGGCAATCCGGTCTGGGTGATCAGCCGCTACCACGACATCAGGGCGGCGCTGGTCGATCCGCGCCTGTCCGCGAAGACCATTCCGGACGCCATGATGCCGACGGATGCGGACAACCAGGTGCCGGTGATGTTCGCACGGACCGACGATCCGGAGCATCACCGACTGCGGCGCATGCTGACCAGCAACTTCACCTTCAGGCGCTGTGAATCGATGCGGCCGCACATCCAGGACATGGTCGACCACTATCTCGGCGGGATGATCGACAACGGTGCGCCGGCCGATCTGGTGCGCGAATTCGCCTTGCCGGTGCCATCAATGGTGATCGCACTGCTGCTGGGGGTGCCTCCGGACGACCTCGAACTCTTCCAACGCAACACGACGGCCGGGCTTGACCAGAGATCCACCGACGCGGAGAGGGGCCAGGCATTCGGGGCCATGTACGCCTACATCGAGGAGCTGGTGGAACGCAAATCGCGCGAACCCGGCGACGACCTGATCAGCCGCCTGGTCACCGAATACGTGGCGACCGGTCAACTCGACCATGCCACGACGGCCATGAACAGCGTGATCATGATGCAGGCCGGTCACGAAACCACCGCCAACATGATCTCGTTGGGCACGGTTGCGCTGCTGGAACATCCCGATGTGTTCGAGCGACTCGGCCAAGACGGCGATCCCGTCGTGACCGCGAACATCGTCGAAGAGCTGATGCGTTACCTCAGCATCGTGCACAGCCAGGTCGACCGCGTGGCGACCGAAGACCTCGTGATCGGCGGCCAACCGATTCGCGCCGGGGAGTTCGTGCTGATGAACCTGCCCGCCGGGAACTGGGACACCGCATTCGTCGACAACCCCGAATCCTTCGAAGCCGGCCGAAACACGCGAGGGCACTTGGGCTTCGGGTACGGCGTGCACCAATGCATCGGAGCGAACCTGGCCCGCGTCGAGATGCAGGTCGCATTCGCCACGCTGGCGCGCCGCCTGCCCGGGCTCAAACTGGCGGTGCCCCCGGAGGAACTCAGGTTCAAAGACGCGAACATCTACGGCATGAAAGAACTTCCGGTCAGCTGGTGACCGACGAGCTGCGATTCGACGCCCAGGTCGCCGTCATCACCGGCGCCGGCGGCGGCTTGGGCAGGCACTACGCGCTGCTGCTCGCGGCGCGCGGCGCACGGGTGGTGGTCAACGACACGGGCGGGTCGGTGACCGGGGACGGCGCCGACACCCGCACCGCCGCGGCGGCCGCGCGGGAGATCCTCGAGCGCGGCGGCCAGGCCGTCGTCGACAGTCACAGCGTGACCAGCGCCGAAGGCGCAGAGGCGATCATCGGGACCGCCCTCGACGCGTGGGGGCGGGTGGACATCTTGATCAACAACGCCGGGATCGTTGGCGACGCGCCGTTCGAGGAGATGACGGCGGACCGGCTCGAGCCCCTGCTCGACGTGCACCTGAAGGGCGCGTTCTATGTGACGCGGCCCGCGTGGAAGGTCATGCGCGAGCAGCGGTACGGCCGAATCCTCAACACCTGCTCGGCCGCGGGAATCCTGGGCGCCGAACGCATGAGCAACTACGGCGCGGCCAAGGCCGGGCTGATCGGCCTGACCCGCGTGCTGGCCGCCGAAGGAGCCGAGCACGGCATCAAGGTCAATGCCGTCGCCCCGATCGCCTACACGCGGATGCTTACGCACTCGCTGGACGGCGCACTCCGGCCCAACGACGTCGCGGCGCAGGCGGTGCTGGACGGCCTTGTCGGCCAATACCTGCAGAAACTGGACCCGGCGCAGGTCGCCCCGGTGGTCGCCTTCCTGACGCATCGGCAGTGCCCGGTGTCCGGCGAGATCTACACGGCGGGCGCCGGGCACGTCGCCCGTTTCTTCATCGGCAGGACGAAGGGCTTCTACAACCCGTCGCTGTCCGTCGAGGACGTGCGCGACCACCTCGACGAGATCCGTGACCAGACCGGGTACACCGTGCCCGCCGGACCCGCCGACGAGATGGGGGAGTTGTTCGCGGCCATCATGAGCGCACCGGACGCCGGGGTGTCGGGCGACCGCGCATGACCTCGCCCACCGGGCGGGGGTCTCAGCCCGAATGTGCCGCTTTGGCGACCCGGGCGGCCGGGCCCCAGAACCGCTTGTGCAGCGCGTCGGCGGCGAGGACGGCGGGCACGGCGAGCAGGGCGGCCAGCCACCCGGCCCACGACGGGCCGGCCTGGCCGAGCAGGTGGGCGAGCGGCGGCACGTAGAGGAACGCCAGCAGCGTGCCGAGTTCGGCGCCGACGGCGCCGAGCAGCAGGCGGTTGGTCCGCCACGGGACTGCCCAGGCGGGGCGCGCCGTGCTGCGGCAGGCAAACGCGTTGGCCACCTGCCCGAACACCACGGCGGTGAATGCGGCCCCCGAGGCGGCCAGCAGCGCCGGACCGTGCGGGAAGGGTGCGCCCGGCCGCCAGCCGAGGGCGAGGAACGCGACGAGGAAGGCGCCGAGTTCCACGGCGGCTTCGACGGGCCCCAGCACCCCGAACGCGCGCGCGAACAGCCTGCGATCGAGCAGGTGCCCGCGCGTGGGGGGCCGCTCGAGCACGTGGGCGGCGGCCGGCTCGGCGCCCAGAGCCAGGGCGGGCAGGACGTCGGTGCCGATGTCGAGCGCCAACACCTGCAGCACCCCGATGGCGAGGGGGAAGGTCCCCGCGCTGAGTGCCCAGACGACGAACGGGGCGAGCTCGGCCACATTGTCGGTGAGGTGGTAGGTCAGAAAGCGGCGCAGGTTGGCGAACGTGGCCCGGCCCTGTTCGACGGCGGCGACGATGGTGCCGAAGTCGTCGTCGAGCAGCACCAGGTCGGCGGCCTCGCGGGCCACGTCGGTGCCGGTACGCCCCATCGCCACCCCGATCGCCGCTTCCCGCAGGGCCGGTGCGTCGTTGACCCCGTCACCGGTCATGGCCACGACATGGCCGCGGTGGCGCAACGCCTGGGCGATCCGCAGCTTGTCTTCTGGGGTGACCCGGGCGACGACGACGCCGTCGTGGTCGAGCAGCGCGCCCAGTTCCGCGTCGGCCTCGGGCAGGTCGTGGCCGGTCACCACGAGTTGGTCCGCTCCGAGCAGGCCCACTTCGGCGGCGATGGCGCGGGCGGTGTCGGGATGATCGCCGGTGACCATGGCGACCCGGATGCCGGCGCGCCGGCACGCGGCCAGCGCGGCGGCCGCACCCTGGCGCGGCGGGTCTTCCAGCGCCACCAGGCCCAGCAGAGTCAAGTCGCGCTCGGCCTCGGAGGCGGATCCGGGCCGTTCGCCCGTGTTGAGGTCTCGGCCGGCGACCGCGAGCACGCGCAGGCCACGGCGGGCCAGCGCCCGCAGTGCCTCTCGGGCGGCGGGCGGAGCCGAACAACGCGGCAGGATCGAATCGGGAGCGCCCTTGACCAGCACCCGGTTTCCGGCGACCACGGACATGCGGCGCCGGCGCGCGTCGAACGGAAACCTCGCCACGTCCGGGGTCCGGCGCGCATCGTCGTCGGCGTCGACGCCCACCCGGCGGGCGAAGGCATCCAGCGCCGCCTCCATGGGGTCGCCGTGCGGTACCCAGCGACCGTCTTTTTCGGTCACCCGCCCCGACGAGCAGCGCGCGGCCACGCGCGCGACGTCCCGCAGCGCGGCCTCGTTGCCGGCGCAGTGGATCGTGGCCACCGGCTCGTAGCCGTCGCCGTCGATGGTGGCGGTGCCGTCGGGCAGCCACACCTCGACGACCGACATCTCGTTGCGCGTCAGGGTGCCCGTCTTGTCGGTGCAGATGAACGTGGTCGAGCCCAGCGTCTCGACGGCCTCCAGATTCCGCACCAGCGCGTGCCGGCCGGCCATCCGCTGGGCCCCCATGGCCAGCGACAGGGTGACGGTCGGCAGCAGACCCTCCGGGACCACGGCAACCGTCACGCCGACCGCGAACAGAAACCCCTGAGAGGCGGGCGTGCCGAGCAGCAGCGCGACGGCGAAGAACACCACTCCCACCGCGATCGCGATGGCGGCGATGATCCGTGACACCCGGTCGAGCTCCCTGCGCAGCGGGGTCGGCGCGGGCCGCTGGGCCTGGGTCAGGCGGGCGATCCCGGCGAGCCTGGTGTTCCGGCCGGTCGCCTCGACCGTGGCCCGGCCTTCCCCCTCGACCACAAAGCAGCCCGCGGGTGCCGTCTCGCCCGCCGCCGGGTGCTCGGGCACGCTCTCCCCGGTCAGCGCCGAGGTGTCGACGGCGAGCGCATGCACGACATCCAGCCGTAAGTCGGCCGAAATCCGGTCGCCCTCGGCGAGCAGCACCACGTCACCGATCACCAACTCTTCGGCCGCCACCTGTCGGGGCGCGCCGTCACGGATGACCGTGGCGCGCCGTGGCAACAGCTCGCGCAACCGTTCGGCCGCGTGCTCGGCGCGTTGTTCCTGGGCAAAAGCGAACAGCCCGTTGAGAACTATCACGACGAAAACCGCCACACCCAGTTGCGGCATCCCCGCGACGAACGCCAGAGCGCCGGCGACCCAGAACAGCAGCGCGAAGAAGTGCACCATCTCTGCGATCAGCCGCCGCCAGGCCGGAGTTCTCCGCGCGACGGGCAGCCGGTTCGGCCCCTCGGCTGCCAGGCGCGCGGCGGCCTCCTTCGACGTCAGCCCCAGTCGCGCCGCCGGCGACTCCGTCACGCTCACTGCACCGTCCGCCTCACCGGCAAGCCGACCGGGCGAAAGCCATCACACGCCGTGCGGGCGTTCGCCGTGGTGGGCGTGCTTCGGTCGCCGCCGCACCCAGCCGACGGCGATGCCCACCGCGACCACACACAAAACCGACGCCACGGCCACGCCCGCCGCCACCACGCCGATCACCTCGACCGCGCCCATGGAACCTCCTGCCTGAACGTACCCAGCGAAAAGCAGCGCGACGCCGATGGATAGAGCCCAATGTCACGAGTCCGGCCCCGGCACCGCCGCGCGGGGCGCGGGTGCGCCGTTACTGCGAGCCGTAATCCGCTGCCGTACAGCCGTTTCCGCGAAACCGGTTGCCGGGCGTGGTGATCGCTCAGCAGGCGAATGCCAGCCCTATCCCGTCGGGTGGCGGCGCGGGCTGCAGGCAGCCGAAGGGCACGATCCCGGCCACGCTGAACCGCGCCGCTGACCGGTGGGCGTAGTTCACGCAGAACACGCCCGCCTGATCGGCCCGGCACCGGTAGTCGCTGAACGACAACGAATCCCCGTTCGCCAGCTCGGGTCCGTCGCCGTCGACGAACGGGCCCGGGTCGCCGCGCGCGGCCCCCACCTGCAGAGTCGGTCCCGTCGAAAAAGACCCAGCCACCTTGCCATTTGCCGTAGGCCGTCGCCGGCGGCGGCGGGGGATTGGTCAGGCCCACCAGGCAAACCGGTGCGGTGCCAGTGTGTTTGGCGTCGGTCATGCAGGCGACCTTGCCCGCCTGGGCGGTGAACGCGAGGTCGTCACCCAGCGGCGTGGTGGTGCCGTCACGGGTGGCGGTGTGAAAGCGGGCGGGGTCGGCGGGGTGACCCGCCTCGATGAAGGCGATCACGTCGGAGATCGCGGCGCCCGCGGCCGGCGGGGTCGACGGTACGGGTGGCTTTCCCGAGGTGGCCGAGGTCGTCGTCGGGGCAGCCCCGGAGGTCGGGGTGGTGGGCTGCGTCTGTTGCGACTGGCCGCCGGTGGTCGTCTGAACATCCGGCGACCAGCAACGACAGCGCGACGAGCGCGGCGATCCGCATTGAGCCAGGCTAACCGTCCGGCGCGCAACCGGGCCCGAAATCAGGCGCTGCGCGCGCGTCGGGCACGCCATGTCGGTTACCGTCGGAATATGCATGAGCGCACCGTCCGCGCCCACACGTCCATCGGCACCGTCGAGGGCTTCACCCGCAACGGGGTCAACCGGTGGCGTTCCATCCCGTATGCGCGCCCCCCGCTGGGCCCGCTGCGCTTCCGGGCCCCGCAGCCGGCCCGACCCTGGTCGGGCGTGCGGCACTGCCACGGATTCACCCACTGTGCGCCCCAGCAGCGCCGGTACACCATGCTCGGTGTCGGCAAGTACCAGCCGATGAGCGAGGACTGCCTCACCCTCAACGTCGTCACCCCGGAATCGGCCGGCGACGAACCGCTGCCGGTGATGGTCTTCATCCACGGCGGCGGCTACATCCTGGGCAGCTCGGCGACGCCGCTGTACGACGGCGCGGCGCTGGCCCGCCGCGGCTGCGTCTACGTGTCGGTCAACTACCGGCTGGGCGCGCTGGGATGCCTGGACCTGTCGTCACTGTCGACGCCGGAGACCACCATCGACAGCAACCTGTTCCTGCGCGACCTGGTGCTGGCGCTGCAGTGGGTCCGCGACAACATCGCGGCGTTCGGCGGCGACCCGGGCAGGGTCACCATCTTCGGGGAGAGCGCGGGCGCGCACATCACCGCCACCTTGCTCGCGGTGCCCGCCGCCAAGGGGCTGTTCGCCCGGGCGATCTCGGAAAGCCCGGCCTCGGGGATGGTGCGCTCGACCGAGACCGCCGCCGAGTTCGCGACGCGCTTCGCCCAACTGCTCGGCGCGCGTCCCGCCGACGCCGCCGACGCGCTGATGCGGGCGTCGGCCGAGCAGTTGGTCGAGGCGCAGCACGGCCTGCTCGACCAGGGCATGAAGGACAGGCTGGGCGCCTTCCCGATCGGCCCGGTGTACGGCGACGATGTGCTGCCCGAGGAACCCGTCGAGGCGATGCGGTCCGGGCAGGCGCACCGGGTGCCGCTCATCGTGGGCACCAACGCCGAAGAGGGCCGGCTGTTCACCCGCTTCCTGCGGATGCTGCCCACCAACGAATCGATGATCGAGGAGTTGCTGGCCGACGCCGAACCGGCTGCCCGCGAACGCATTACCGCCGCCTACCCGGACTACCCGGCGTCGTCGGCGTGCGTCCAGCTCGGCGGCGACTTCGCGTTCGGCTCGGCCGCCTGGCAGATCGCCGAGGCCCACGCCAACCACGCGCCCACCTACCTGTACCGCTACGACTACGCCCCGCGGACGCTGCGCTGGTCGGGTCTGGGCGCCACGCACGCCACCGAGTTGTTCGCGGTCTTCGACATCTATCGCACCCGCTTCGGCGCGTTGCTGACCGCCGCCGCCGATCGCCGCGCCGCGCTGCGGGTCAGCAACCAGGTGCAACGCCGTTGGCGGTCGTTCAGCCACACCGGCGTGCCCGGCGACGACTGGCCCGCCTACAGGGCCGACGACCGCGCCGTCATGGTTTTCGACCGCAAGAGCCGGGTCGAATTCGACCCGCATCCGCATCGCCGAAAGGCGTGGGAAGGCTTCTCACTCGCGCGTTGACCTGGCACGCTGACCTTCATGCACGCCGACACCGAGCACGTCATCGAACGCCCCAGTGACCTCACGGCCGCCTGGCTGACCGCGGCGATCGGTGCCGGAACCGTCGCGGATTTCGCCGTCGAGCGCATCGGCACCGGCCAGATGAGCGAGTGCTACCGCGTCCGGCTGAGCTACGCCGACGGCCGAACAGGCCCCGACGGCCCGGGCGGGCCCGAGTCGGTGGTGCTCAAGGTCGCCGCGACCGATCCGATGAGTCGCCAGACCGGGCTCGCGCTGGGCCTCTACGAGCGGGAGGTCCGCTTCTACGGCGACATCGCGCCGCGGCTGGGCGGGCCGATCGCGCCCTGCTACCACGCCGCGGTCGACACCACGACCGGAGCGTTCGATCTGCTGCTCGGCGACGCCGGGCCCGCGGTGGTCGGCGACGAAATCGCCGGGGCCACAACCGAACAGGCCCGCCTGGGCGTGGTCGAGCTGGGGCGGCTGCACGGCCCGCTGCTGGGCGACCCGGCGCTGGCCGACGCGCCCTGGCTCAACCGCGATTCGCCGCTCAACCAGGCGATGATCGCCCCGCTGTACGCCGGTTTCATCGACCGCTACGGCGAGCAGATCGAGCCCGCGCACCGCATGGTCTGCGAACGCCTGGTGGCCTCGTTCGACGGCTACCTGGCGCAGGAGTCAGACCCGAGCCGGATCCAGGGCCTGGTGCACGGCGACTATCGCCTCGACAACATGCTGTTCGGTACCGCCGGGGCCGACCGCCCGCTGACGGTGGTCGATTGGCAGACCGTGTCCTGGGGCCCGGCGCTGACCGACCTGGCCTACTTCCTGGGCTGCGCGCTGTCGATGCCGGATCGCCGCGAGCACTACGACGCGCTGCTGCGGGCCTACCACGAGGCCCTGGGTCCCACGCCCCCCGTCACCCTTGCCGACGTCGCCGAAGGGGTGCGCCGGCAGAGCTTTTTCGGGGTGATGATGGCGATCGTGTCCTCGATGCTGGTCGAGCGCACCGAGCGCGGCGACCGGATGTTCATGACGATGCTGCGACGCCACTGCGAGCACGTGCTCGACACCGACGCGCTGGCGACCCTTCCCGCCGCGGTCGCGCCCGAGCCGTTGCGTCCCACCGACGACGACGAGGGCGCGCACCCCCCCACCGATGAACCGCTGTGGAGCGAGAGCTGGTATGCCGACTTCGCCGATCCGGCACAGGGATTGGGCGGCTGGTTCCGTCTCGGCCTGATCGCCAACCAGCGGCAGGCCTGGGTGCACGCGCTGCTGTGCGGCCCCGACCTGCCGACCGTGGCCGTCGACGCGCAGATCCCGCTGCCCGACGACCCGTGGGTGCTGCGCGCAGATGACGTCGAGGTCGGCCACTCCGCCACCGCCCCGCTGCAGACCTACCGTGTCGACGTGCGTGCGCTTGCGCAGGCCTATGACGACCCGTCGGCCCTGTTGCGCGGGGAGCCGGGCACTCCGGTCGAGATGACGATGAACCTGGTGTGGGCCACCGACGGCACTCCCTACAAGTACCGGGTGACGACGCGGTACGAGATTCCGTGCACCGTCTCGGGCGCTCTCGCCGTCGGCGACACCACCTACCACGTCGATGCCGTGCCCGGACAGCGCGACCACTCCTGGGGGGTGCGCGACTGGTGGAGCATGGACTGGATGTGGAACGCGCTGCACCTCGAGGACGGCACCCACCTGCACGGGGTGAACATCCGCATTCCGGGCGCCCCGGCCTTCAGCGTCGGCTACGTTCAGGAGCCCGACGGCCCAGACCGCAGGATCACCGAGACCCAGGCCGTCGATTCGCGGGAAGCCTTCGGCGCCAACGGGTTACCGCAGAGTGCCTCGTTGACCTATGAGCCGGGTGGGATCACGGCCGCCGCCGACGTGCGCGGTCAGGCACCGGTGCGGCTGGCCGCATCCGACGGACGGGTGAGCCAGTTCCCGCGCGCCTGGGCCACCATCACCACCGGGGACGGGCGCAGCGGCGTCGGCTGGATCGAATGGAACCGCAACCTGACGACGCAGTGAGCGGCGCCCGGAACCGCGCGTCGGCGCCGATCGTGGTGATGGGTGTCGCCGGGTCGGGCAAATCGACGGTCGGCGTTGCCCTGGCGGGACGCCTGGGAGTCCCGTTCGTCGATGCCGACGCCCTGCACCCGGCGGCCAACATCGCCAAGATGACCGCCGGCGAACCCCTCGACGACGCCGACCGCTACCCGTGGCTGGACCAGGTCGGCGCGTGGCTGGCCGCCCACCGCGGCGGCGGCGTGGCGGGTTGTTCGGCGCTCCGGCGCGCATACCGCGATCGGCTGCGCGCACAATGCCCGTCGTTGGAGTTCCTGCACCTCAGCGGTGCACCGGCGGTCATCGCGGGCCGGGTGGCGGCCCGCACCGGGCATTTCATGCCGGCGGCACTGCTGCGGTCGCAGTTCGAGGCGCTGGAACCCCTGGGTGCCGACGAACCGGGCGTCACCGTCGACGTGGAGACGGACGTCGATGCGATCATCGCCGGGTTCCTAGGGGCCGAGGCCCGGGGACTCACCGAAGGCGGCGTTTGACCTTGGCGCCGACCCTTTCGAGGGCCTCCTCGGCCGCGTGGCCGTCCTGGCCCGCCGAGTCGGCGAACTGGCGGGCGGACTCGGCGAGGTGCTCACCGCGCGTCCGGGCGGTCTCGGCCAGTTCGCGGCCGCGCTTGCGGGCGGATTGGGCCCAGGGTTCGGCCTTTTCGGCGGCCTCGGCGGCCAGTTTCTCGCCGCGCTTGCGTGCCTTCTTTGCCCAGGGTTCGGCCTTTTCGGCGGCCTCGCCGGCCAATTCGCGGCCGCGTTCGGCGCCGGCCTGCAGGCCGTGCACGATCTTCTCGCCGAGCTCGTCGAAGTCGAAGTCGAAGTCGGTGTCGGCCTTGTCGGCAAACTCCGGCAGCGCCGAGGACACCCTCTCGGAGAGCCGCTCGGCCGCCCGGCGGCCGCGCCACCCCAGCGACGGCTTGCCCGCGGTGTCGGCGGCCGCGATCATCA
Source organism: uncultured Actinomycetota bacterium (assembly GCA_963711445.1). Lineage (GTDB taxonomy): Bacteria > Actinomycetota > Actinomycetes > Mycobacteriales > Mycobacteriaceae > Mycobacterium. Next base: position 128,867 of record CAVQEF010000004.1, on the reverse strand, counting down.
GGCCGCCCAGCAGGCTCAGATCGGTCAGGAACTCCTTGCGCTTCTCGGTCTTGCGCTGCGGGTCGGTCTCGTTCCAGAACATGTGCGCGCCGAGGTTGGCGGGTAGCACGGTGAACGCCAGGGCCGCCGAGGCGACGCGGGGCATCCGGCCGGTGGCGAGCAACAGTCCGCCCCCGACCTGGACGGCCGCGTTGAGCTGCGCGACGGTCTGGGGGTTGTTCGGAATGCTGCTGCCGACCGGGTCCGGCAACGCCTGCAGGCCGCCCACCGCGGGTGCCGCGGCCTCCGCGGCGGCCTTCGGGTGCAGCAGTGAATCGATTCCTTGCCCGATGAACACGACCGACAACAGCGGCCGCGCGATTCTGCGGATCAACATGGCAGCCTGGTTACCCGCCGGGTCGGCAAACAAACCGCCGCGCCCGTCGTCGCGAACTCCGGGCGCATCGTCGCAGCTGAGGCAGGAGGAGCGGGCCGGTCGGCGATAGGGTGGAGCGCGTGCGGGCGTTGATCATCGTCGACGTGCAGAACGACTTCTGCGAGGGTGGCGCGCTGGCGGTGCCGGGTGGGGCGGCCCTGGCCGCGGCGATCACCACCTACCTGGCCGGTGAGCCGGGCTACCGGCACGTCGTGGCGACCACGGACTGGCACATCGACCCCGGCGACCATTTCTCCGACCGGCCGGACTACACGTCGTCCTGGCCGCCACACTGCGTCGCCGGCAGCCCCGGCGCCGAATTGCACCCCGGCCTGGATGCCGGCCGCATCGAGGCGGTGTTCCGCAAGGGCGCTTACAGCGCGGGCTACAGCGGTTTCGAGGGTGTCGACGAGAACGACACCCCGCTGATGGAGTGGTTGCGACAGCGGGGCGTCGACGCGGTCGACATCGCCGGCATCGCCACCGACCACTGCGTTCGGCGCACGGCCGAGGATGCGGCGCGGGCCGGGCTGGCCACCAGGGTGCTGGTGGACCTGACCAGGGCGGTGGCGGCGGAGTCCGGCGCGCGGGCCCTGGCGGAGCTGCGCGCCGCGGGCATCGAGTTGGCCGGGGCCGCCTAGATGGTGGCGCCACTGGACCGGGAGCGTCTGCTCGCCACCGTGGAGCGGTCGCCGCAGGCGGCCGGCGCCCACGACCGCGCCGGCTGGGTCGGGTTGTTCACCGACGACGGGCGGATCGAGGACCCGGTGGGTTCGCGGCCGCACGTGGGGCGCCGGCAGATCGGCCGCTTCTATGACACCTTCATCGGTCCGCGCGACATCACGTTCCACCGCGACCTCGACATCGTCGTCGGCGCCGTCGTGCTGCGGGACCTCGAGCTCGAGGTGGCGATGGGCTCGGCCGTGACGATGCACATTCCCGCCTTCCTGCGCTACGACCTCCGAGAGAACAACGGCCAGTGGCAGATCGCCGAACTGCGCGCCTACTGGGAGCTGCCGGCGATGATGGCGCAGTTCCTGCGGACCGGATCCCGGGCGATCGCGCCCGCCCTGCAGCTGTCGCGGGCACTGCTGGGCAACCAGGGGCCGCGGGGGACCGCGGGTTTCCTGGCGGGCTTCCGCCGGGCGGGGGCGCGGCACCAGCGGTTCGTCGCGGAGTTCCTCGACGCGGTCGCCCGCGGCGACACGACCGCCGCCGCGGGGACGCTGTCACCGGGCGCCACAATGACATTGGGCGACACCGACCCGCTGGATCTCGGCGAGCTCGCCGGGCGACTGCGGGACGCCGGCCGGACCAAGATGATCGGAGCGGGTCGCGCCGTCGGCGTCGCGCTGGACGCGGGTGACGGGCGCGCCATCCTGTTCGCCGAGGTGGCGCGGCGGGCCGACGCGATCACCCGCGTCCGGTACTTTCCGGCCTGACCGCCCGGGTCGATCAGCGCCGGACCATCAGCGCCAGCGTCGCGACCGACAGGAACAGGTAGGCGCCCGGGAACGCGATGTTGTACCAGACGCGGGCCCTCAGGTGCGTCACGACGGCGCCGACGAAGAACAGCACCAGGCCGGCGGCGGCCGCAATGCCCAGGGCCGGCGGCCCGAACAACCCGGCGATCAGTCCGGCGGCCCCGGCCAGTTTGACCGCCCCCAGCGCCGGCAACCACGAACGCGGCACGCCGACCTCGGCCGAGTTCGCCAGCACGAAGCGAGCGGGGATGAAGTCGGCCACGGCCATCGCGGCGGTGATGGTCGCGGTGATCAGCGTGAGCACCAGGTACGCGGAGTGCATGTCGGTCATGCCGTCCTCGTGCCGCGGTTGCGGTGAGCCGGATAGCCGCAAAGCCTGCCGTGGCGCACAATCAATTCCGTCATGACGGGTTCCCTCCGGGACTAGGGGTTCGATGAACGCGGTCATCCTCTTGACGAATCTCGCGGGAAAATGGTGACCGATGTGCCCGGAGGACGTGATCGATCTCGCCCGACGGTTCGACGCGTCCGCGCCCCCCGGGTACCAAGGACACCAGAGGCAGCCCGCCGAGCGACCTGCGATGACCCACGATCGGGAGCGCCATGCTCGATGAACCGTTCCGACGGCGGAGCCTGCTGCGGGGCGCCGGCGCACTCACCGCGGCGTCACTGGCCCCGTGGGCGGGGGGCTGCGCGTCCGACGACGACGCGTTGACGTTCTTCTTCGCCGCCAATCCCGACGAGCGCGACGCCCGGTTGCGCATCGTCGACGAGTTCCAGCGCCGCCATCCCGACATCAGGGTCCGGCCGTTGTTGTCGGGGCCGGGCGTGATGCAGCAGCTCTCCACCTTCTGTGCGGGCGGCAGGTGCCCCGACGTGCTGATGGCGTGGGAATTGACCTACGCCGAACTGGCCGCCCGTGGCGTGCTGCTGGACCTCAACACGATGCTGGCGCGGGACCCGGCGTTCGCCGCGACCCTGAAGTCGGACAGCATTCCCGCGTTGTACGAGACGTTCTCCTTCGACGGCGGGCAATACGCGTTTCCGGAGCAATGGTCCGGAAATTACCTGTTCTACAACAAGCGGCTGTTCGCAGAGGGCCAGGTGCCGGCGCCGCCGACAACCTGGGAACGTCCGTGGAGCTTCGGCGAATTCCTCGACACCGCAACCGCGCTCACCAGGCGCGCCGGGTCCGGACGGGCCACGCAGTGGGGTTTCGTCAACACCTGGCTGTCCTACGCCTCCGCGGGGCTGTTCGCCATCAACAACGGCGTGCCGTGGTCGACGCCGCGGATGAACCCCACCCACTTCAACTTCGACGACGACGCGTTCATCGAGGCGGTGCAGTTCTACGCCGACCTGGCCAACAAGCACCGGGTGGCGCCCAGCGCCTCCGAGACGCAGTCGACGTCGACGCCCAATCTGTTCGCGGCGGGCAAGGCGGCGATCGCGCTGGGCGGGCACTGGCGGTATCAGACGTTCATCCGGGCCGACGGCCTGGATTTCGACGTCGCCCCGCTGCCGACGGGGCCGGCGCTGCCGAACGGACACGCCGCCCGCTCCGACATCGGGGCCACCGGGCTGGCCATCTCGGCGAGCAGCCAACGCAAAGAGCAGGCATGGGAATTCGTGAAATTCGCGACCGGCCCCGACGGGCAGGCGCTGATCGGCGAATCCTGCCTCTTCGTACCGGTGCTGCGGTCCGCGCTCACCTCAGCGGGGTTCGCCGGGGCCCACCGCGCGGTGGACAACTTGGCCGTGCTCACCGAGGGGCCGGCCCACTCCGAGGGGCTGCCGATCACCCCGGCGTGGGAAAAGGTCAACGCCCTGATGGACCGCAACTTCGGTCCCGTGCTGCGCGGGTCCCGGCCGGCCACCTCGCTGCGCGGGCTGACCCGCGCCGTCGACGAGGTGCTGCGCACCCCATGACAGTGCGCGACCCCGCCGTCACCGCCGTGCCGGGCCCGCGTTCCCGGGGCGCCGGCCCCTTGCGACGACGCGCCTGGGCTGGTCGGTTGTTCGTCGCCCCGAACCTGACCGCGGTCATGGTCTTCATGCTCTTCCCGCTCGGATTCTCGCTGTACATGAGCTTTCAGCGCTGGGATCTGTTCCGGCCGCCGAGGTTTGTGGGCACCGAGAACTTCACGGAGCTCATGGCGGATCCGTTGTTTCTCATCGCGATTCGCAACACGGTGATCTACACGCTCGGCACCGTGGTGCCGACCGTCTTGATCAGCCTGGTCGTCGCCGCCGTGCTGAGCCGGGAAGTCAAGGGCATCGGCATCTTTCGCACCATCGCGTTCATGCCGCTGGCCATCTCCTCGGTGGTGATGGCCGTCGTGTGGCAGTTCGTCTTCAACACCGACAACGGCCTGCTCAACATCATGCTGGGCGGGATCGGCGTCGGCCCGGTGCCCTGGCTGATCCAACCCCGATGGGCCATGGCGTCGTTGTGCGTGGTCAGCGTGTGGCGCAGCGTCCCGTTCGCCAGCGTCGTCCTGCTGGCCGCGATGCAGGGCGTGCCGGGAAACCTCTACGAGGCCGCCCGAATCGACGGTGCGGGCGAGATAAGGCAGTTCGTCTCCATCACGCTCCCCATGATCCGCGGGGCGATCTCGTTCGTGGTGGTCATCTCGGTCATCCACGCATTCCAGGCGTTCGACCTGGTGTACGTGCTCAACGGGCCGAACGGCGGACCGGAAACCGCGACCTACGTGCTGGGCATCATGCTGTTCCAGCACGCGTTCTCGTTCTTGGAGTTCGGTTACGCGTCCGCGTTGGCGTGGGTGATGTTCGCGATCTTGCTGGTGTTGACCGTCCTGCAATTCCGCATCACGCGTGCGCGCTCGTGGGAGGCCTCTCGTGGTCTTGGCTGAACGTCCCGGGCGCCTGTTCAAGCGCAACGTCCTTCGCGCCGTGGTGATCTATACGGCGCTGATCGTCGTCGCTTGCTGGGCGCTGTTCCCGATCGCGTGGGCGATGTCGGGCTCGCTCAAGGCCGAGGGCGAGGTCACCGAGCCGACGCTGCTGCCGGCCCACCCGAACTGGTCGAACTACACCCAGGTTTTCGCGTTGATGCCGTTCTGGCGGATGTTCTTCAACACTGTTCTGTATGCGGGCTGCGTCACCGCCGGGCAGGTGTTCTTCTGCTCGCTTGCCGGGTATGCCTTTGCGCGACTGTCGTTTCGGGGCCGAGATGCGCTGTTCGTCGTGTATCTGGGCACGCTGATGGTGCCCCTGACAGTGACGGTCATCCCGCAGTTCATCCTCATGCGCACGGCGGGCTGGGTCGACACGCCGTGGGCGATGATCGTGCCCGGTTTGTTCGGCAGTGCGTTCGGCACCTTTTTGATGCGGCAGTTCTTCCTGACGCTGCCCACCGATCTGGAGGAGGCCGCGATCCTGGACGGGTGCTCGTCGTGGCAGATCTATTGGCGGATCCTGTTGCCCCACGCCCGGCCCGCGGTGCTGGTGCTCGGGGTGCTCACGTGGGTCAACGTGTGGAACGACTTCCTGTGGCCGCTGCTGATGATCCAGCGCAACAGCCTGGCCACGCTGACCCTCGGGCTGGTCCGGATGCGCGGGGAGTACGTCGCCCGCTGGCCGGTGATCATGGCGACGTCCATGCTGATCATGCTGCCGCTGGTCGTCATCTATGCGCTCGCGCAGCGCTCCTTCGTCCGCGGCATCGCCGTGACCGGGCTCGGTGGCTAGCCATGGCCTCGGTGGGTTTCGAGCGGGCGACCCGGCGCTACCCGGGGGCCGACAGGCCGGCGCTGGACCGCCTCGACCTGCTCGTCGGTGACGGCGAGTTCGTCGTGCTGGTCGGGCCATCCGGCTGCGGCAAGACGACCTCGCTGCGCATGGTGGCCGGCCTGGAAACCCTGGACTCCGGGCGCATCCGCATCGGCGACCGCGACGTCACCGACGTCGACCCCAAGCATCGCGACGTCGCAATGGTGTTCCAGAACTATGCCCTCTACCCGCACATGACGGTCGCGCAGAACATCGGCTTCGCACTGAAGATCGCCAAGTTGCCGAAACCCGAGATCCGCGAGCGGGTGCTGGAGGCGGCCACATTGCTCGACCTGCACGCCTATCTGGATCGCAAGCCCAAAGACCTCTCCGGGGGGCAGCGCCAGCGGGTCGCGATGGGACGTGCCCTGGTGCGCCGTCCGCAGGTGTTCTTGATGGACGAACCGCTGTCGAACCTCGACGCCAAGCTGCGGGTGCAAACGCGCAACCAGATCGCCGCGCTGCAGCGCCGGCTCGGGACCACCACCGTCTACGTCACCCACGATCAGGTCGAGGCCATGACCATGGGTGACCGGGTGGCCGTGCTGTGCGACGGCGTGCTGCAACAGGTCGCGACGCCCCGCGAGCTCTACCGCAATCCCACCAACGTGTTCGTGGCGGGATTCATCGGTTCGCCGGCGATGAACTTGTTCACCCTGCCGATCGCGAATTCCTCGGTACTGCTGGGGGATTGGACCATCTCGGTGCCGCGCGAGGCCGCCGATGCCGCGGGCGAGGTCGTCGTCGGGGTGCGTCCCGAACATTTCGGGGTAGGCGGTCCGGGCGGCGAGAAGGGCGGCGAGAAGGGGATTGAGATGGAGGTCGACGTGGTTGAGGAGCTCGGGGCGGACGCCTACCTCTATGGGCGAATCACCGCCGCGGGCAACGCCGTCGGCCAGCCCGTCGTGGCACGGGCCGACGGGCGATGCCCACCGGAGAGGGGCAGCCGCGTGCGGCTGCACCCCGAGCCCGGGCAGGTGCATTTCTTCGGCGTCGACGGGCGCCGGATCCGCTGAGATGTCCGGGCGGGCTAGGGTGGCTGACGTGGAGACGGCACGCGCCGACCTGGTGTGCGAAGGCGGCGGCGTCCGGGGCATCGGGCTGGTCGGAGCGGTGGACGCGCTCGCCGCGGCCGGCTACCGGTTTCCCCGCGTCGCCGGTAGCAGCGCGGGCGCGATCGTCGCGGCGCTGCTGGCCGCGCTGCAGGTCGCCGGCGAGCCGCTGAGCCGGCTCACCGAGGTGATGCGCAGCATCGACTACCGAAAGTTCCTGGACCGCAGCCTGATCGGGAGGCTGCCCGTCGTCGGCGGGGCACTGTCGCTGCTGGTGTCCGACGGCGTGTATCGCGGGTCCTACCTGGAACAACTGCTCGCGGGCCTGCTGGGCGACCTGGGCGTGCGCACCTTCGGCGACCTGCGCACCGGCGACGGATCCGAACAGTTCGCCTGGTCGCTGGTCGTGACCGCCAGCGACCTGTCGCGGCGCCGGCTGGTCCGCATCCCGTGGGATCTGGCCAACTACAAGCTGGACCCGGACGAGTTCGGCGTGGCGCGCGCGGTGCACGCCTCGGCGGCGATCCCCTACGTGTTCGAGCCGGTCCGGGTGGCCGGCGCCACGTGGGTCGACGGCGGGTTGCTGTCGGATTTTCCGGTGCAGTTGTTCGACGAGCCCGACGGCCTGCCGCGCTGGCCGACATTCGGCGTCCGGTTGTCGGCCCGTCCGGGCATCCCGCCGACTCATCCGGTGCGTGGGCCGGTGTCGTTGGGAATCGCCACGATCGAAACGCTGATCAGCAATCAGGACAATGCCTACATCGACGATCCGTGCACGGTGCGGCGCACCATTTTCGTTCCCGCCGAGGAAATCAGTCCGATCGATTTCAACCTGTCTGCCGAACAGCGGGAAGCGCTGTACCAGAGCGGTTTACAGGCGGGCCGACGGTTCCTGACGACATGGAACTATGCCGACTATCTCGCGGCGTGTGGCCCACCGGCCCCGCGCCGGGAGTAGGGCAGGGTGCAGGTCGCTCACCGTCCAGCCCGTGCTGACGGCGCCGCCGGAGTCGTTGAGGAGCCCCATGGTCAAACGGTGTCCGCGCTGACGAATCGGTTTCGCCGCATCGCAATTGGGACCTGCCGGCGATCAGCATTGTGAATCGCGTCATGTTCGTCGCCCTGGGCCGGTCAACCGGTGATCCCCCAATTCGGTGCACCCGCGTGGGCGCGCCGTGACGGCGATTCACCGCGCGGCTTCCTAGTATTGCCGGCGTGGTTGATCGCTACGGCACCGATGTACTCGCCGCTGGCCGGCGCAAGCCCCGCTCCACCGAGCATCCCGCCGAGCCGGGCTTGGTGGTCGAAGATGCGCAGACGGGCTACGTCGGCGCGGTGGTGCGAGTCGAACACGGTGGCGTCGACCTCGAAGACCGGCACGGCCGGATCCGCAACTTTCCCCTGGGACCCGGGTACCTGCTGGAAGGCCGCCCGGTGATCCTCACGGCTCCGCGTCGCCCCGCGACCGCCGCCCCGGCCAGGACGGCATCGGGGTCGGTGGCGGTGCGGGGCGCCCCCGCCCGGGTCGCCCGCGCCAGCCGCATCTACGTCGAGGGGCGCCATGACGCCGAGCTCATCGCGCAGGTGTGGGGTGATGACCTGAAGATCGAGGGCGTCGTCGTCGAGCATCTCGGCGGCGTCGACGACCTGGTGGGCATCGTCGCGCAGTTTCGCCCCGGTCCGGGGCGCCGGCTCGGAGTGCTGGTCGACCACCTCGTCGCCGGCTCGAAGGAAGCGCGCATCGCCGATGCGGTGCGGCGGGGGCCCGGGGGTCCCGACACCCTGGTCGTCGGTCACCCCTACGTCGACATCTGGCAGGCGGTCAAGCCGCAGCGCCTGGGCCTGCAGGCCTGGCCGCAGGTGCCGCGGCACCTGGCCTGGAAACACGGCGCCTGCAAGGCCCTCGGCCTGCCGCACGCCGGCCAGGCCGACATCGCCAGGGCCTGGCAGCACATCCGGTCCCGCGTGCGCGACTGGAACGACCTGGAGCCGGCGCTGATCGGCCGGGTCGAGGAACTCATCGACTTCGTGACCCAACCACCCGGCGCGTGAGGCGGGCGAGCCGACAGCGCTCGAAGGCGCGGATGTCGTTGGGCGCGGCGATGATTCGTCCATGCGCGTTATCACAGGCAGCGGCGCCCCGGACCATCACGAGGGGATTTTGGCCGGCGGGCCGCGCGTTCATGGCCGGCCGGTGACGGGACCGTTAAGTCCCGGCGAACCAACCGGTTTGGCGAAAGTCCTCCGTCCCGCCGGTTGGGGACTAAAGCCTCACGACGACGGCCCCGCCGCCTAATAGCGTCCCTCGTGAGGAGAGGGAGCACCAAATGTCAACAGCGAAACAACTCGGCATCGTGGTGGCGGTCGACGGCTCGGCCGCCTCGAATGCCGCCGTCACTTGGGCCGCCCGGGACGCGGCGATGAGGAACGTCCCACTGACGGTCGCGCACGCGGTGGTGACCCCCACCGCGAGCTGGCCGCCGATGCCCTACCCCGACTCGCTGGCGGTCAGGCTGGAAGACGACGGCAAAAAGGCCATCATGCACGCGATCAAGATCGCCGACGAGGCGATGCCGGCGGGCCACAAGGTCGACATCGGCCGGCAGCTGGTGTTCTCGACGCCGGCGGTGGCCCTGACGAAGATGTCCGACGACGCGGAGATGATCGTGGTGGGCAGTTCCGGGCGGGGGCTGCTGGCCCGCGGCGTGGTCGGGTCGGTCAGCTCGACGGCCGTGCGGCAGGCCAGCTGTCCGGTCGCGGTGATCCGGGACGAGGACCCGCCGGACGCCGGCGCGCCCGTGCTGGTGGGGGTGGACGGCTCGCCGGCGTCCGAACTCGCGACGGCCATCGCCTTCGACGAGGCCTCGCGCCGCGGCGTCGATCTGGTGGCCCTGCACGCCTGGAGCGACGTCGCGGTGAGCGATCTCGCCGAGTCCGACTGGGTGGCGCTGGAAGGGGAAGCGGAGCGTCGTCTCGCCGAAAGCCTGGCGGGTTGGCAGGAACGCTATCCCGACGTGCCGGTGGTCCGACTCGTCGTCCGCGACCGGCCGGCGCGGCAGCTCGTCGAAAGGGCCGACACCGCGCAGTTGGTGGTCGTGGGCAGCCACGGCCGCGGCGGCCTGAGTGGCATGCTGCTGGGATCGGTCAGCAACGCCGTGCTGCACTCCGTGCGGGTGCCCGTCATCGTCGCCAGGCCGGCGTCGCCACCGCGCTGAACCGGCGCGGCATCATCGGTGCCGCGTGTCGGTGGACCACAGGGTGGCGCAGCCCGGGCACTGGAGGTGGACGCGCGTCGCCTGGTTGCTCAGCAGGTACTGCCAGTGCATCCCGCAGTTGCGGGTGCTGCGGCACTCCGCGCACCGAGTACGCCCCCAGTCGCAGTGCGGGCAGGGCAGCCACGCGCGCCGCGAAGCGTCGGCGTGGGGGTCGATCGGCAGCCGGTTTCTCACGGGTTCCCCTCGGTCGGTGGTCTAACTTAGGGTAGGCTACCCAAATAACGCGGCGCAAGTTTCGCTGTTCGTGCCGGCGTACCCCTGCAGGACGGTGGTTTTGGGCAGCGGCGGCTGGCCGATCATGCCGGTCGACACCGTGTCGTTCTGGCTCAAGCCCGTCAATTTCTTCGAACGCACGCCCGCGCTCGATGTCGCGCCCACGCCGGCGTCGCAGTGCCACCGCACCGGCGGTTGACGCGATCGGCGGCGCGTCAGGCAGTTCCGCCGCGGGCGGCGGCGGTGGCCGCGGGGCGAAACATCACCAGGACCAGCCCCACGGCGAACACCGCCGCCGTCGCCCATGGGAAGCGGCCATCCGGGGCAAATCCGTTGGCGGCCAGGAACTCGAGGCTGTAGATCCCCATCGCGGCCCCGGCCAACGTGACCGCTTCGCCCCAGCGGCGGGGGAGCGAGATGTCCAACGTGGGCAGCGGGGCCCCGAACAGTCCCCGCTGCCACCACAACAGCACCATCTCGGCGCCGGTCACCAGGCTCAGGATCACGACCCATTCCAGCCGGGCCAGCCACCACGACGCCGTTCCCTCGACGGGCTGCGGCAACAGCCCGGCCGGGTAGCCGACGACCGCGACGATCACGACGGGAATCATGTGCCACAGGTAGAGGGCCATCACGTTGGTGTTGGCGACCGACAGCGCGCGGCGCACCCACCCCGCCCGCAGCGCCCGATTCAGCGCGGGCGCCAGCGCGATCGCCACCCCGGCCTGGGCGCAGGCGAACGCCAGCAACGCCACCGTCGGCGGCGTCGTGTTCTGCACCGGCTGACCGGGAACGCCGATCATGCTGACCGGATAGCCGCCCCGCCAGATCAGCAGCGCCAGCGCCACCGCCGACCCGGCCGCGACGAGCACCGGCCGAAGACCGCCCAACGCGCCTTCGTGCCAAGCTATTCCGAGCTGGTAGAGCAGCCCCCAGCAGAACACGTAGTTCAGCCACCCGATGTAGGGGACGTGGCCGTGGACGGAGGTGGCGTCCAGCGCGATCGACGCCACCGCCAGCAACGCGGGCACCCAGAGACCCCAACGCCGTTGTGCGGCAAGCGCAATAGGTGTCAGCGACACCACCACCAGGTAGATGGCCAGGAACCAAAGGTGCATGGCCACCGCCCAGCCCGCGTAGTCCAGCACCGAACCGGACACGCCGAGTGAGATTGCAACGCCCGTGGCGATCCACACCGGTGCGACGTACATCGCCGTCGGCCCGAGAACCCGGGCCACTCGATGGCGGGTCCACGCATGCCGCGAGAAGTCCTCGCCGTGCCGTCGCCGTGTCCAGGAGATCGCGCCGGCGTAGCCGGCCACCAGGAAGAACACCGGGACGGCCTGGAAGATCCAGGTCAGCCACTGGGTCCACGGGATGTCGACGAGCGGGTTCTGCCGGCCGAAGCGCCCCCCGTAGTACGTCACCGATCCGGCCAGCCAATGTCCCAGCACGATCAGCACCACGCCGGAGACGCGGTAGAAGTCCACCGCCAGATTGCGCACCGGTCGGGTGGTGGTAGCGCCGTCCATCAGTTTGCCGGCAGCTCGATACGGTGCACAGGCGCCACGGTACCGTCGCCGCGGCCCGAAGTCGCTCAGGGCACAATGGCCCCATGAACGAAGCTGGCCTCGCATGAAGGAAGCTGGCCTCGCATGAAGAAGGCGCACCTCGCCGGCCTGGAAGTCGGGCGCCTCGGTCTGGGCGCGATGGGCATGTCGGTCGCCTATGCCGGCGCGGGGAGCGACGATGCCGAGTCCATCCGCACCATTCACCGCGCCATCGACCTCGGCGTCACGCTGATCGACACCGCGGAGGTCTACGGCCCCTACGCCAACGAAGAACTCGTCGCACGCGCCCTGCGAGGGCGGCGAGACGAGGTCGTGCTGGCAACCAAGTTCGGTTTGATCTCCCACACGGGCCGTGACGGATTGGACAGCAGCCCGGCCAACATCCGCATCGCCGTGGAGGGTTGCCTGAAGAGGCTGGCGACCGACCACATCGACCTGTTCTATCAGCACCGCCTCGACCGCGGCACCCCGATCGAGGAGACCATCGGGGCGTTGGCCGAGCTGGTGGCCGCCGGCAAGATCCGGCACATCGGCCTTTCCGAGGTCGGGGTGAACACCATTCGCCGCGCTCACGCCGTGCACCCCATCGCTGCCGTGCAGTCGGAGTACTCGCTGTGGACCCGCGACCCCGAGGACGGGGTCCTGGCGGTGCTGCGTGAGCTGGGGATCGGCTTTGTCGCCTACTCCCCGCTGGGCCGCGGCTTCCTCACCGGCGCGATCCGCTCCACCGAGGAGCTGCCCGACACCGACTATCGCAAGACCAACCCCCGGTTCTTCGCGGAGAACTTCGGGCACAACCTGGACAGCGCGGACGAGCTGCGCGCCATCAGCGCCGACGTCGGCGCCACCCCGGCCCAGGTCGCCCTGGCGTGGCTGCTGGCCAAGGGTCCTGACATCGTGCCGATCCCGGGAACCAAACGCGTTGCGCGCCTTGAGGAGAACGCCGGTGCCGACGCCGTCGAGCTGAGTGCCGAGCAGCTGGCCCGGCTCGACGCGCTCACGCCGCCCGCCGGGGGACACCACGCCGAGGCGCAGCTGGCCTGGATCGACCGCTAGTGAGCGGCGCGCTCGTGGGTGAAAAAAAGAAGCTGGTGATCGGGGCCAGCGGGTTTCTGGGATCACACGTCACGCGACAGCTGGTCGCCTCGGGCGCCGACGTGCGGGTCATGTTGCGCCGCACCAGCTCCACCCGCGGGATCGACGACCTCGACGTCGAGCGATGCTACGGCGACGTCTTCGACGACGACGCCCTGCGGGCGGCGATGAGCGGCTGCGACGACGTGTTCTACTGCGTGGTCGATGCCCGGATGTGGCTGCGCGACCCGGCGCCGTTGTTCCGCACCAACGTCGAGGGGCTGCGGCACGTTCTCGACGCGGCCTTGGCCGCCGGGCTGAGCAGGTTCGTGTTCACCAGCACCGCCGGCACGCTGGCCATCAACGACACCCGGCCGGTCACCGAGGACGACCCGCACAACTGGGACCAGGGCGGCGCCTACATCGAGGCGCGGGTGGCGGCGGAGAACATGGTGATGTCCTACGCGCGGGAGCAGGGGCTGCCCGCGGTCGCGATGTGCATCTCGACCACCTACGGGCCCGGCGACTGGGCGCCGACGCCGCACGGCTCCCTGATCGCTCGCGTCGCCACCGGCCGGTTCCCGTTCTACTTCGGCTACTCCTCGGAGGTGGTGGGCATCGAAGATGCCGCCCGGGCAATGCTTCTCGCGGCCGAGCGCGGGCGAAACGGGGAACGCTACATCGTCTCCGACCGGTACATGAGCGTGCGCGAGCTGCACGAGATCGCCGCCACCGCCGTCGGCAGACGTCCGCCACGCATCGGCATCGGTATGTCGGTGCTGCGCGCCGGCGCGCGCGTCAACGACGCCCTGGCCCGGCTGCTGCGCCGCGACCTGCCGTTCGCGTACGCCGGGATTCGCATGGCCGAGTTGATGTCGCCGCTCGACCACGGCAAGGCCGAACGCGAACTCGGCTGGAAGCCCGAACCGGTCGAGGACTCGATCGGCAAGGCCGCCGTCTTCTTCGCGTCCCGGGGCTAATCCGCGGTGGCGAGCGCCCCGGGGCCGTATTTCTTCGCGATCAGCGCCCAGGGGTCGGCGTACGGGCCGCGCCCCTCGAGGCGGCGCTGCAGCAGCAGGACCGCCAGCATGAGCGGCCGCAGTATCGGGCTCAATGCCCGCGCGACAATGCGCCTGCGACCCTGGGACTCGGCGACCCAGGCCAGGGTCTGGTGCCAACCGTGCTCCTGGAAGTTGAGCAGCGCTTGGGCTTCGGTGGTGTCGTACCAGCCGGTGAAGCTCCACCCGCGGTCGTCGCCCGGATCGCCGGGCAGGCTGGCCGCGGCACCGAGCCGGCCCAGGCCGGCGGCGGCCATCATGTCGTCCTGCAGGTCGCGCTGCAGCATCACATACGATTCGTCGCCGCCGATGAGCAGCACCTTGCCCGCGATGGTGTCCTCGCGGTCGACGCCGTTGGCGAACGCCAGCCCCACGTCGCGGGCGTCCACCATGTGGATCCGGTTGTCGCCCGGCATCGAACGCATGAGCGCCAGGTAGTCGCCGTTGATGCTGCCCTGGGTGTCCGGTGACGCGACCCCGGCGAGCCGGAACAGCGCATAGGGCAGGCCGCTGGCGCGGACCGCCGCCTCGGCCAGCACCTTGTCCTGTCCGTACTGGTCGATGGGGTTGACCGGGGTGTCCGGGGTGATGCGCTCCGGGTGACGATACGGGTTGCGCGACCCGTAGACCGCGGCGCTGGAGGCCATCAGGAACAGCGGCTTGCGGGGAAGTTCGGCCGCCGCCGCCAGGAGGTTCTCGGTGCCGCCCACGTTGACTTTCCTGGCCAGCGCGGGGTTGCGGTACGAGGGCGGCGAGACGATCGCCGCGAGGTGGATGATCGCTTCGGGCTGATGGGTCGCGACGAGTTCGCGCACCGCGGCGGGATCCAACAGATCCACGTAGGCCGGTATCAGCGTGCCGGGGCGGGCGGACAGTTCCCGTTGGGCGGCAATGGTTTTGTCGGTGCGCAGGTCCATCGCGACGACGGTGCGGCCGCGGTCGAGCAGGATCTCGGTGCAGCGCTTGCCGACCTGCCCGAACGCGCCGGTGATGAGGACGGTGGTGACGGCCATGCTCACCGCTGCGTCAGCCGGCCGGCGACTTTGCCGATCGCCGCGCGGACCCGCGGGGAGACGTAGACGGAGAGCACCGGAGTGTTGATGTCCTCGCGGAGCCGGGTCAGCTTGGACGTCTTGATCAGCCATTGCCCGGCCACGTTCTCGTAGGTCTCGTGGTAGTGGCCGTAACCGACCAGGGTCACGCCGGGGCCGAGCCGCACGACGTCCTGGAGCGCCCACACCCCGCGCGCCGTCGTCGGCGACGTCAGTTCGATCTCGGGGGCGTGCACCTGGTGCGCGGTGACCTGCGCCGGGCGGCCCAGGGTCTTGCGGAGAAAGGCGACGAAGTCGTCGGCGCCGGCGATCACCTTGCCGCCGGCCTCGGCGGTGTCGCTGACGAAGTCATCGGTGAAGATCGTCCGCCAGGCCGCCCAGTCCTTGGTGTCCAGGTAGCGGCAGTAGCGGGCCTTGAGCTGCTTGATGGACTCGACGGCGAGCAGCGTCGCGGCGTCGTTGTCGGCGATCAGGTCGGGTGCGCCTTCGGTCATTGCGGCTCGATTCTTCGTCGATCGGTGTGCGCGGCGTGACATTTCCTGCGAGAAGTGTAAACCTGTCTTCGTGGGCAAGCGCGGAGGTCACCGGTGACGGAGTCTGTCGCGGAATTCCGCGCCCGGGCCAGGGCCTGGCTGGCCGAGAACATGCCGCCGCTCGACTCCGACAAGGCCAGGCTGCTCGAGCGCGACGCGATCGCCTCCTGGCAGCGCGCCCGCGAACTGCAAAAGACCTTGTACGACGGGGGATTCGCCGGCATCTGCTTTCCCCGCGAGTACGGTGGACTCGGGCTGGGCTACGAGTACAAGAAGGCGTTCGACGCCGAGGCTCTCGCCTACGAGACCCCGCTGCTGCTCAACGTCCCTTCGTTCGCGATCTGCTGCGCGACGATCCTCGACATGGGCAGCGAAGAGCAGAAGCGCACCCACATCCGCGCCGCGCTGCGCGGCGAGGAGGTGCTCGTGCAGCTGCTGTCCGAGCCCAGCGGGGGCTCGGACCTCGCCGGCGTCATCACCCGCGCCGAGCGCCGGGACGGGCGGTGGATCATCAACGGCGCCAAGACGTGGAGCACCTGGGCGTTCGCCGCCGACTACGGCCTGTGCCTGGCCCGCACCGACTGGGACGTGCCCAAGCACGAGGGCCTGACGATGTTCCTCGTGCCGCTGCGGCACCCCGGGGTGACGATCAACCGCGTCCGGCAGGTCAACGGCTCGATCGAGTTCTGCGAGGAGTTCTTCGACGACGTCGAGGTGGGCGACGACGCCGTCGTCGGGGAGCCGGGCAAGGGGTGGGACGTCGCGTCGCGCCAGCTCTACCACGAGCGTCGCACCATGGGGGACGGCTCGGAGTACACCAGCGGACCCGGAATCGCGGATGCCGAAGACATTTCGATCGACCTGGTGTCGCTCATCGACAAGGCCGGCGGCGGGGAACGCGCGCGCGAGCGCGTCGGCCGGGCACTGGTGCACCGGGCGGTGCACGGGCAACTCGCCGAGCACGTCTTCCATGCCGTGGCCGGCGGATCGCTGCCCCCGGCGGCGGGATCGATCATCCGGCTGTCGATGGCCGAGGTGCACGACGTCGAGACCGACACCGCGCTGGCCGTTGCCGGTCCGGCGGCGGTCGTGGAAGATCGGGCGGGGCTGCTCGACATCGGCACGCGCTATCTGGGCCGCCAGACGGCCAGCATCGGCGGCGGCACCACCGAGATGGCGCGCAACGTGATCGGCGAGCGGGTGCTGAACTTCCCCCGCGAGTACGCCGCCGACCGCGGCGTGCCGTTCAAGCAGGTGCGGCGGGGCAGACCGTCCTGACGGCCACGTAGCCAGAACTCATTGCGGGAGTTTGCGACAGCGGATCCAGCGGTTCGCCACCGATGAGTAGGTTGCGGTTCACCCCGAACGACTGCGGCTCCGCGCCACCTCGCGGGTCGAAAATCCTTGAGCCCCAACCGTGGTCGAGTACGACGAGTCCGGGACGGGGGCGGTCGCTGAGCGATGCCCTCACCTCGACCTCGCCGAATGGGGAATACACCCGCACCAGGTCCCCATCGCCGATGCCGAGGGAGGCGGCGTCGGCGGGGTGGATGAGCACGACACTGCCCTTGCCGCCGGGGTGCAGCCCGGGCAGGTCGTTGAGGAACGAGTTCATCGAATGCCGGTGGCGGCGGTTGCCGATCTGGAACGGATAGCCGGCGGGAGCCTGCGGGTGCGGAGCGGCGAGCAGTTCGCGTGCCCTGGTGACGAGCTCCGCGGGCGCGACGTGCACGCGCTTGTCGTCGGTGCGCAACGCGGCCGCGAAGTGCCCGTATTCGCGGGGCCCGAGCACCAGACCGTGCGGATGGGCGAGCAGGTCGCGCCATTTCAGCTTGTGGCCGTTGACCTTCCGCGACATTGCCACGATCAGGCGATCGATCCAGTGCGGTGTGAACGCCAGGGCGGGCCGGCGGGTCAGGCGCGCCATGCGCCGGCTGGCCTTGACGAACCCGTTGACGCCCCTGACGCCGAAGAGCGGGACGTTCATCGCCAGCGCCAGGTCGACGAAGACGCGCCATTCCTCATGGGCGTTCTCCGGTGGATCGACCGCGCGAACCCCGTACTGGACATACGGTTCGTCGTGCATGTTGCTGGTCAGCGCGAGCAGATCGTCGCGTTCCAGCCAGTGCACCGCGGGCAGTAGCCAGTGCGCATGGCGGTGGCTTTCGCGCTGGACGAAGTCGATGGCCACCAGCAGGTCCAGTTGTGCCAGGGCATCGTCGAGCGCCTGGCCGTCGGGACCGGAGACGACGGGGTTGCCGCAATTGATCAGCAAGGCCCGGATACGGCCGTGGCCCGGCGTCGTGATCTCGGCGGGCAGCTCGCTGAGCGCGTGCCCGCCGGCGACCATCTTCCGCCCCGCCAATCTGCTGTGGTGCTCCGGAGTTTTCGCCGCAGCGGCCAACCGCAGCGCGTCGATGTAGCCGGGTTCGAAGCGGCGGCCGCCGGGTGAGTCCATGCGGCCGGTGATCACGTTGAGCACGTGGCCGAGCCACTCGCCCACGGTGCCGGACGTGTGCAGCGAGATCCCGGTCCGCGTCACCGCCATCGCGGATTTAGCGGTGGCGAATTCCCTTGCAAGGGATTCGATCTGGGGTCGGGGGACATCGCAGCGCCGGGCGAGGTCGTCGAGGTCGGCTTCGGCTGCGAGCTCGCGCAGCGCCGGCATGCCACTGCACAGGTCCGCGCAGTCCCCAGGGTGTTCGAGCCCTTCGGCCAGGATCACCTTGACCATGGCCAGCAACAACGCCCAGTCCTGGCCGGGACGCACAGCGACATGGACGTCGGCCTTGTCGGCGGACTCGGTGCGCAGGGGGTCGACGACCACGATCCTGGCTCCCTGCCGCTGCCGGGCCAGCGCGCGCTTCCACCCGCCCGGGGCGCTTTCCACCCAGTTCCAGGCGCTGACGGCGGGGTTGGCGCCGACGATCAGGAAGTAGTCGCAGTTGTCGATATCGGAGACCGGCACCATGATGGCCGAGCCGTACATGGCCTCGGCCACCACGTGCAACGCGTTCTGGTCGACCGAGCCCACCGCATAGCGGTTGTTCGTACCGATCGCGTCGAGCCACGCGTTCATGAAGATCAGGTTCGACGACGAGTGTCCGGCCGGGTTGCCGTAGTAGGCGGCGACGGTGTCCGGGCCGTCGCCGGCGATCAGGGCAGTCATCCGTGCCGCGATGTCGGAGATGGCCTCCTCCCAGCTCGCCTCCACGTAGCGGTCGCCCACCCGCCGCATCGGGGTCAGGATGCGGCGGGGATGCTCGACCAGCTGTGCGGCGTTGCGGCCTTTCGCGCAGAAGTCCTGCCAACTGTGCGGATTCTGCTTGTCGGCAGAGATCCGGCGCACCCGGTTGTCTTCGACGCTGACCTCGACACCGCACGAGGCAAGGCAGTACCGGCAGAAGGTGAAAACGGTCCGATCCGATTCCGGCTGCCTGCGCTGCGCCACCGTCGAAGCGTGACACCCACGGCCGTTTTTGTATAGGCCGACAGGGGGTCGGCGCTGCTCAGCGCGGTAGAGTCCGGGGAGTGAGCGACCAACTGCGAGACATCCGGGAATTGGCAGGCGACTCCGACGCCTACCGCGACGAGCTGTTCCGGCGCTGGACCGGCCTGCTCAGCTACCGCTACATCGGCCGCAAGCACTCGTCGATGGACCTCGGCGAGCCCGACGACACCGTCACCATCCGGCGCGACATGCGCAACGAGGCCGGCGGACTCATGGTCGCGCCGCTGGCCATCTCGTCGCCGGAGGGATGCCAGACCGACATGGTCGCGGTGCCCAACCCCGTCATCGCGTCGGTGCAGATCATCGACCCCGGCTACGACGTCGGCAGGATCGAGATCGTCGGGTCGGGCATCGTGCACCAGGGTCGGACCATGGGCTACGGGCGGTGCACCATCGTCGACGCCGACAACCCCGAGCGGGTCATCGCGTTCAACGAGGGGCAGGGCGCGATTATCGGTGTTCCGCCGGAAGGCCTTGGCAGGATGGATGTTTCGGGCACCGAGCTGGTGGTCGAGGACTCACCCGACCTGCCGCCGCTGTGGCAGGCCTTCGGCGCCAGCCGCCGCGACGACGGTCACTGGGTGCTGCCCGAACTGAGCACCGAACTCGCCTCACCGGATGCGGCCCTGCACATCGGACCCCAGCACGTCGTCCTGGAAACCGCGGCCACCGACCTCGCCGCCGCGCTCGCCGGGACCCGCAAGGTTCAGGTCGTCAGCTGGCACGTCATGTTCATGTCGCGCGGCAAGGTGGGCCCCTTCCGCGTCGAGGGCACCGCCCATCGCGGCTCGACGGGACGGGTGGGGGTGCGCATGCTGCTGCACGACGAGGGCAACGCCGACAAGGCCGTCACCTCCGCCGCGGCCGTTTTCGACGTCGTGGGTTCCTGACGATCCCCGTGGCGCACAATGGGCGGCCTGCCGTCACGGCCGCGAGCTGGTGACCGTACATGGCTTCGCCTGGCGCGAGCACGTCGGTGCGCCGATCGCGCGACCTCGACGCACGAATCGGAGTGAATACACCCTATGGTGTATTGTGGTGTCATGTCGCGGACCAACATCGAAATCGATGACGAACTTGTGGCCGCCGCGCAGCGAATGTACCGACTGGATTCGAAACGAAGTGCCGTTGACCTGGCCCTGCGCAGGCTCGTGGGCGAGCCGTTGGGCCGCGACGAGGCGCTGGCGCTCCGGGGCAGCGGTTTCGATTTCACCAATGATGAGATCGAGTCGTTTTCGGACGTGGACGTCGGACGCGCAGATCAGCCTTAGATGATCGTCGACACCTCTGTATGGATTGAATTTCTTTCCACCCCTGAGTCGTTCGCCGGCCGATGGCTGGCAGACCGCATCGGCGCCGACTCGAAGGTGATTGTCCCCGAGGTCGTGATGATGGAGCTGCTGATCGGTACGACCGACGAGCCCAAGGCGGCGCTCCGGAGGCGGTTGCTGCAGCGGTTCGATATCGAGCCGCTCGCCCCGCTGCGCGACGCCGAAGACGCGGCCGCTATCCACCGGCGCTGTCGCCGCGGAGGTGACACCGTACGCAGCCTGATCGATTGCCAGGTGGCCGCGATGGCGCTGCGGATGGGGGTCGCCGTGGCGCATCGGGATCGTGACTACGAGGTGATCCGCGCGCATTGCGGACTCCAAACCGAGCCGCTGTTCTAATGCAGGTGCGGGAGGCTGATCGGACCCTGGTCATACATCTGCCCGCATCTGTATGGTGCATACGACCCTGCGACACGACGGGAGACATGCGGTGGCAGAACGGTTGGCGGGAAAGGTCGCGCTCGTCAGTGGCGGAGCGCGGGGGATGGGCGCCTCGCACGTCCGGGCGATGGTGGGCGAGGGCGCCAAGGTGGTGTTCGGCGACATTCTCGACGACGAGGGCAAGGCGGTGGCCGCCGAGGTCGGCCGCCTGAATTCCGGAGCCGCTCGCTACCTGCATCTCGACGTGACCAAGCCCGAGGATTGGGACGCGGCGGTGGCCACCGCCCTCGCCGAGTTCGGCGGCGTCGACGTGCTGGTCAACAACGCGGGCATCATCAACATCGGCACCCTGGAGGACTACGCGCTCTCGGAGTGGCAGCGGATCCTCGACATCAATCTCACGGGCGTGTTTCTGGGCATCCGCGCGGTGGTGAAGCCGATGAAGGAGGCGGGCCGCGGCTCGATCATCAACATCTCCTCCATCGAGGGGATGGCCGGAACCATCGCCTGCCACGGCTACACGGCCACCAAGTTCGCCGTCCGCGGGCTGACGAAATCGGCCGCGCTGGAGCTGGGGCCGAGCGGGATTCGGGTGAACTCGATCCATCCCGGGCTGATCAGGACGCCGATGACCGAGTGGGTTCCCGAAGACCTCTTCCAGACCGCGCTGGGCCGGGCCGCCGATCCCCGGGAGGTCTCCAGCCTCGTGGTCTACCTGGCCAGCGACGAGTCCAGCTACTCGACGGGCTCGGAGTTCGTCGTGGACGGCGGCACCACCGCGGGCCTGGGGCACAAGGACTTCTCCACGGCGGACATCGACGAGCCGCCCGCCTGGGTCACGTAGCGGCCCGCAGCGCCCGCCGCTCCTCACCGAGACTGAGGCCAGCGCTGCGGTTACCCCGGCGGGCACGCGCTGGGCGCAGGCTCGGCGCCGTCAGCGCAGGCTCGACGCGTATTCGGGCTGCCCGGCCGGCGCCGGGGTGGGCCACGGCGAGGGCTTGGGCCGCTGCCGGACCCGCTGCGGCCACCAGAACCACTTGCCCAGCAGGGCGGCGATCGACGGCGTCATCAGCGAGCGCACGATCAGCGTGTCGAACAGCAGGCCGAGGCCGATCGTGGTGCCGACCTGGCCGATCACGGTCAACTCGCTGACCGCCATCGTCATCATGGTGAACGCGAACACCAGACCCGCCGAGGTGACGACGGACCCGGTGCCGCCCATCGCCCGGATGATGCCGGTGTTCAGGCCGGCGTGGATCTCCTCCTTGAACCGCGAGACCAGCAGCAGGTTGTAGTCGGCCCCGACGGCCAGCAGGATGATCACCGACATCGCCAGCACCATCCAGTGCAGTTCGATGCCGATGAGGTGCTGCCAGATCAGCACCGACAGCCCGAAGGACGCGCCCAGCGAGAGCAGGACGGTGCCCACGATCACCGCCGAGGCCACCACACCGCGGGTGATGATCAGCATGATGATGAAAATCAGGCACAGCGAGGCGATTCCGGCGATCAGCAGGTCATAGGTGTTGCCGTCCCTGAGGTCCTTGTACATCGCCGCCGTGCCCGCGAGATAGATCTTCGAGCCCTCCATCGGCGTGCCCTTGAGGGCTTCGTAGGCCGCCTTCTTGATCGCGTCGATGTGCGCAATGCCCTCCGGTGACATCGGATCGCCGTCGTGGCTGATGATGAAACGCACGGCGTGGCCGTCGGGCGAGATGAAATTCTTCATGCCCTTCTTGAACTCGGCGTTGTTGAACGTCTCCGGCGGCAGGTAGAACGAGTCGTCGTTCTTGGACGCGTCGAACGCCTTGCCCATGGCGGCGGAGTTCTTCTGCGCCTCCTTCTGCTGATCCTGCAGACCCTTCTGGGTCGAATACATGGTCAGCATCGTCGTTTTCATCGCCTTCATGTTCTCGATCATCCCGGGCATCAGCGCCACCATCTGGGGCATCAGCGCGTCGAGGCGATCCATGACCGGCAGCAGGCTCTGAATGTCGTCGGTCATCGTGTCGATGCCGTCGAGGGCGTCGAACACCGAGCGCAGCGAGTAGCACACCGGGATGTCGTAGCAGTGCTTCTCCCAGTAGAAGTAGCTGCGGATGGGCCGGAAGAAGTCCTCGAAATCGGCCATGTTGTCGCGTAATTGGGCCACGTCCATGGTCATGTCGTGCATCTTGCGGACCATCACATGCATGTTGTCGGCCATCTGCGTGGTGATGCTCGCCATCTTGGTCATGTCGTCGATGGTCGTCTGCATCATGTCGGCCTGATGGAGCATGTCGGCCATCTGGTCTTCTTGGTACTTCTGGTTCATCTGCTGGGTGACGCCCTGCATGCTGATCTGGAACGGGATCGACGTGTGCTCGATCGGCGTGCCCTCGGGCCGGGTGATCGCCTGCACGCGCCCGATCCCGGGCACCCGGAAGACGGCCTTGGCGATCTTGTCGATCACCAGGAAGTCCGCCGAATTGCGCAGATCGTGGTCGCTTTCGATCATCAGCACTTCGGGGTTCATCCGCGCCTTGGAGAAGTGCCGGTCCGCGGCGGCGTAACCCTCGTTCGCGGGCAGGTCTGCGGGCAGGTAGGTGCGGTCGTTGTAGTTGGTGCGGTAGCCGGGCAGGGTGAGCAGGCCCACCAGCGCGACCATGACCGTCATCACCAGGATGGGGCCGGGCCACCGGACGACGAGAGCTCCCACCTTGCGCCACCCGCGAATCCGTTGCGCCCGCTTGGGTTCGAGCGTCTTGCCGAAGCGCGAGGCCACCGAGATGACCGCGGGACCCAGCGTCAGCGCCGCGGCGACGACGACCACCATGCCGATGGCCAGCGGAATGCCCAGCGTCTGGAAGTAGGGCAGGTTGGTGAAGTGCAGGCAGAACGTGGCGCCGGCGATGGTCATGCCCGACCCGAGCACCACGTGTGCGGTGCCCTCGTACATGGTGTAGTACGCGTCCTCCCGGGATTCGCCGACCGACCGGGCTTCCTGATATCGGCCGATCAAGAAGATCGCGTAGTCGGTGGCGGCCGCGATGGCCAACGTGACCAACAGCGTGGTGGCGAACGTCGAGAGCCCAATGATCTTGTAGTAGCCCAGGAAAGCGACCATCCCGCGGGCGGCCCCGAGTTCGAGCATCACCATCAGCAAGGTGAGCAACACCGTGACGACCGACCGGTAGACCAACAGCAGCATCCCGACGATCACCGCGACTGTGGCTCCGGTGATGAGCTGCATGCTGCGGTCGCCGGCCTCGTGCTGATCGGCCGTCAGCGCCCCGGGCCCGGTGACGTAGGCCTTCACCCCTTGGGGTGCGGGCACACTGTTGACGATGTTTTGGACGGCCTCCACCGATTCGTTGGCCAGGGCTTCGCCCTGGTTGCCGGCCAGGTAGACCTGGACGTAGGCGGCCTTGCCGTCGTTGCTCTGCGCGCCCGCCCCGGTGAGCGGGTCGCTCCACATATCCTGCACGTGCTCGACGTGTTTGGTGTCGGCGTCGAGCTTTTGGACGATCTGGTCGTAGTAGGCGTGCGCGGCGTCGCCGAGGGGCTGCTGGCCCTCCAGCACGATCATCGCCGAGCTGTTGGACTTGTACTCGTGAAACACCGCGCCCATGCGCTTGTTCGCGATGACCGATTGCGCGTCTTCGGGGGCCATCGACACCGAGCGCATCTTGCCGACCTCGTCGAGCTGGGGGACGACGACGTTGAGCACCGCGATGAGCGCGATCCAGCCGAGGATGACGGGTAGAGCGAATTTTCGGATGAGGCGCGGAATCCTGGCCCGCACCGGCGGTTCGGCGATGGGGGCGGTGTCGGTCCGGGCGTCGTCGCGATGGGCGCTCATGCTGATTTCACCAAGCAGAAGGTCAGGGCGTGCACGCCGTCGGTGATGTTCTCGTCCTTGACTTCGTCATCGATGGTGATGCGGCAGCCGAGCCGGCTGCCGTCGCTTTGTGCCGAGATGTTCGGGAAGACCGACGGGGCGGTGGTGGACAGGACGAGCGTCCACGGCAGGGGAGCGCCGTCGATCCGCTGCGGGTCGGCGCTGAGATCGAGGTAGTTCACATTGGCGTGACTGGCCGAGCCGAAGACCTCGTATTTGACGACTTTCGGCTTGAACGGTGTGGATTCGTCGCGGCGGGGGCTGACCATGACGCCCGTGTTGTTTTCGTTGAAGAACGACTTGACCCGGGCCACGGTGAAACCGCCGACCACGAGGACCGCGGTGATCAGCAGCGGCAACCAGGCGTTGCGGACGAGCTTCGATATCTGCACCCGGGTGCGTTCCTTCCTGCTGGTCGCGCAACGGTGGTGTGGGCGTCTTCGGGCGAGGGCCGCGGGCAGGCAGCACCGACGGGCCCTAAGTCCTTGCAGTACAAACGGTTTCGTGTATGGCCGTCGGGCGCCCCGCTACCCCCGCGCCGCGGGAGCGTGACGAAGCGCCGCGATCAGACCATAGTACATGTTGTGCAGTTTTTGCAGATTATGCAAGATTGGTCGCGGTGTTTTGCGTCACTTCGTGAAGATGCTGTTCACCATCGCCGCGGCGCGCTCGACGTAGGGCATCGGCGTGTCGTCGGGATCCTCGGCCTTGCCGCTGGACCAGCGCTCGATGCCCGACCGCACGGCCGTGAGAGCCAGCGCGGAGATCAACGCGGGTATCTCGGCGTCGGGCCCCACGCCCTGGCGGCGCGCGACGACGTCGGTCAGGTGCGTCTGGAAGCGCTCCAGGTCGGCCAGGAATGCCGCCAGGACCGCGGGCGTGGTCTTGGCGAGCTCCAGCATGCAGACGGCCTGCTCGCGCTTGGGGGGCATGTCGCGCAGGTGGTGGGCCGCCAGGGTGATCAGCTCCGCCAGCACCACCGAGTACGGCGCCGGACCGGCCGCCACGAACTCCTCGACCAATTCGGGGGGAATGTCGGAGGGGCCGTAGGCGATCGCGTACTCCTTGTTGGGGAAGTAGTTGAAGAACGTCCTGAGGTGAGATGCCGGCCTCGACGCAGATCTCGTCGATCGTCACCCGGTCGTAGCCGCGTTCCCGGGCCAGGCGCACGGCGGCATCGCGAATGTCCGCGCTGGTTTGGCGGCGGCGGCGCTCGCGAAGACCGATCTGATTGGCCATAGCACCTAATAATTGCACAAAGTGCAAACTATGCAGTCAAAAGGCGATGGATCGCCCCTCGAGTCGACAGATTCACCGATGCGGGACGGCCAGCGCCGCCCGCAGGTGCTCGCACTGGCTGGCGAAGAATTCCGCCGAGATCGGCGCCTTGTCCACGATCTGGTCGAACGCGTGGAAGGCGCCCGGAACGATCTCCTCGTGCACCCGGACACCCGCTTGCCGCAGGCGCTGCGCGTACTCCAGGCACTCCTGATGGAACAGGTCCAACGTGCCGACCCCGATCCAGGTGGGGGCCAGGCCGGACAGGTCCGCCCTGCGCGCCGGCGCGGCCTCGACCGGGTCGGCGCCGTCCAGGTACCACCGCCAGGCCCGCTGGTTGTCGGCCTCGGTCCACATGATGCGTTTGGACCCAACACCATTGGCCCCGGTGCGGTCGTCGAGCATCGGATAGACCAGCATCTGAAAGGCGAGTGCGACGTCGCGGCGATCATGTGCCCGCTGCGCGACCGCCGCCGCGAAATGCCCACCGGCGCTTGCCCCGCCGACGGCCACCCGATCGGGGTCGACCCAGGGTTGGCGCGCCAGCCACAGCAGTGCCGCGTAGCAGTCCTCGACCGGAGTGGGGTAGGGGTGCTCGGGCGCCAGCCGGTGTTCCACCGCCGCGGCCGCGATGCCGGTGCGCCCGCACAGCTTGCGCAGGTACTTGTCGTCCTGGGCGGCGGTGCCCATGATCGTGCCGCCACCGTGGATCCACAACATCGCGGGCGCCCGGTCGGCGAGCCCGGCGGGGCGGTGCAAACGCACCGTGAGGTGCTCGTTGACCGCGGCCACCGGCACATCCCGGAGCCGCGCCGCGCGGCCCATGAGCCCCATCAGTTTTCGCTGCAGGCGGTAGCCGCGGTGCAGGGCGTAGCCGCGGGGCAGGAACCGGGCAGCCTTGCGCAGTTCGGGATGCACGGCCTGCCGCGAGGTGTAGGCGTCCTCGGGGACTTTGCTCACCATCGGTGCCCTCTATCTCCCGCGCGCCGACGGGCCGGGATGACCATTACATCACGTCAATGGTGACCGGGCGGTGCTGAAAAGAGGTCAGGCCCGGTTGACCGGGTGGGTGCACAAGGGGTATCCCGCCGAGTGTCTTCGACTCTCAGCCAAGCAGGCGGCACCGGCTTCGGTTTCGGCCCGGAACTGCTCGACGAGATGATCGCCATGAAAGGGTGCACTGGTCGCCACCGGGCGGCTGACGGAACGCGCTTTTCTGCACCGAGCCTGTAATTTTGCAGCTCCCCACTCGGACTTCGTCTGCGCATTTACAGGCTCGGTGAGGTAGTCAGACCATGATGCCGGAAAGGGAGGCTCAGCCGGTTACGCTGGCGCTCTGAAGCGCAAACGATGACCCGAAAGCCTGCGGCCGGGAGATTGTCCTGATGGCATCGACGTGGCGTCAGCGCGTCGACGGCGCCGACTGGGCGGCCGTCACCGCCGACATGAACGAATGTGGCGGCGCGTTGCTGCCCGAGCTCATCACGCCCGCTGAGTGCGCGGCGCTCATCGATCGTTACGGGGATGACAGCTTGTTCCGCGCCACCGTCGACATGGGCCGCCAGCGCTACGGCCGCGGCGAGTACCGCTACTTCGACCGGCCCTACCCGTCCCCGATCGACGACCTGAAGTACGCGCTCTACCCCCGGCTGTTGCCGATCGCCCGCGACTGGTGGACCA
The DNA here is from genome assembly GCA_963711445.1 of uncultured Actinomycetota bacterium. Classification (GTDB taxonomy): domain Bacteria; phylum Actinomycetota; class Actinomycetes; order Mycobacteriales; family Mycobacteriaceae; genus Mycobacterium. Next base: position 101,284 of record CAVQEF010000004.1, on the reverse strand, counting down.
AGCTGGGCCGCGAGGCGCCGTGGCCCGACACCCTCGACGAATGGCTGGACGCGTGCCATCGGGCCGGGCAGCACAAGCCCACCGCACTCATGCTCAAGTACGGGCCCGGCGACTGGAATGCGCTGCATCGAGACCTCTACGGGGACCTCGTGTTTCCGCTGCAGGTCGTGGTCAACCTCAGCGCACCGGCCGTGACACACACCGGCGGCGAATTCTTGCTGGTCGAGCAGCGGCCCCGCGCCCAGTCGCGTGGCACGGCCACCACGCTGCCGCACGGGCACGGCTATGTGTTCACCACCCGGGAACGGCCGGTGCGCTCGACGCGGGGCTGGTCGGCCGTGCAGGTGCGGCACGGGGTATCCACTGTCCGCACCGGGCAGCGCTACACGCTCGGCTTGATCTTTCACGACGCCGCCTGAACGGGCGGGCGCGGGTGCTGCCGCCGCGACAGGGGCCTGGCGTGCCCGGTCGCCGACGAGAGGACCAGCTTGTTGGGCTCGCGGCCTGCACTGCGCGATCGTTGGGCGTCGGTCGGCTCTGCGCGACCTGGGACGTCAGCGACGATCTCCCCGACGCGAACCGCTCGGCCGAACGCGTGGCGCCGTGGGCCTCCGCGTCCGTCGTCGCGTCCGGCTAGACGTTTTGGGCCCGCGCCTCGACTGGCCGCCGGCCGTCTGCCTCGGACACGGCCGCGGGCTGGTGCCGGCGTTGCGGTTCGCTGCGGTAGCGCGACGGCTTGCCGTCGATTCCGCACGCCCGCCACAGGGCCCGGGCGAGCGGATTCATCAGGCCGGTGTCGTAGGCCAGTGCCCGCATATCGGCGAACATGTCACGCAAGAACTTCTGCGACTCCGGGGAGCGGAAGAAAAGCTCCTTTTTGACCGCGCGCGGAATGTCGAACTCCCGCCAGAACGCCTCCGGCGGCACCACGATCGCGTGGCACAACACCCGCATGATGAGCGGGAAATACAGCGAAATCCAAAACCGCTGCCACTGGGCCAGCCGCGGCAACCGTTTACGCAAGAATTCGTGCGCGAACGAGATGTGCCGCGCTTCCTCGGCCACGTGGATGGCCATCACGCGCTCCATGATCGGATGCAGCGACCTGCCCTCGCGCAGCACATCCTTCTGGGTGTGGTCCAGAGGTTCCTCGCCGGCCAGCACCCCGATGAAGAACGCCACCGGCAGCGGGCCGGCCACCAAGGGAACCAGCGGCGAAATCCAGCGCAGGCCGCGCGGCAGGCCCGGGACGTCGGCGTCGACGCGGTTGACCATCTCCTGCAGCATCAGGGTGTGGTTGCCCTCTTCGACCGACTCGTGCAGGCAATACCGATATTCCGGTGAACCGTTCGGGAGCCAGAACGTGTAGTTCATCAGGCCACGGATCAGGACGGACTCGAAATGGGTTCCCACCTTGGCCACGTTGGCCTGACGCCACATCCCGATCTTGATCTTGCGTTCCTCGGGCTGGGATTGGTACCAGGGGTGGCGGCCCAACGGGTCGCTCGCGGGCAGGATCCAGCGCGGATCATTGTCGATGACCGCGAATTCCGGTGCTTCCCAATCGATGTCGGTGTAGGGGTTGAAGTTTCGCCGCACAGATCCCTCGGACAACGCGGTGAGGCTGCTCACATACGCGGCGTCGTCGCACACATCCATGTGGCGATGCCAACGCCGGAGCAGTTGAACCCTGGCCATTTCACAGCCCTCGCTGAGCTTCAGATTGCGTGCATCGCTTGGAAATCACCACTATCCGTTCGGCGACAACGTCGCCTATGGCCGCTCTCGGAAGGAAATTAGGGGTGTCTTCTGCGTGATCGCATTGCTTCTCACGCCACCCGATCGCACCCGTTCGACTGCCACTTTCGCCGAGCCGTTTTCTGGACTCGCACGGGGGAAATATACCGTACCGAGGGTGCGACATCGTGGCCGCCTGCGCGGCGTCGGCGCCAAATGAGTGCCAAATCACGTTCGGTCCACACGCGTTTCGTTATCCGAATGTTCCGGCTTCGTTCTGCCGGTTGGCGGGTGCCACGGGGGCGGGCGCTCTGCCACCTTGCTCGCCGCACGCACGCCGCCCAACCGTGCGACCGCTGCGGACGGCGCGAATACCGGAACCAACCGCAATGGCGGAGGAATGACTGCGCGGTGCGTCACTGCGGGCTCCTTTCCGCCACCGACCACCCGCCAAGCCGTCCGCGCTGGGGAGTGGTCCCCGACGGGATCCTACGTGCCCGTAAACCGCAGAAGCGGTCGCGTCGATGGCAAGTTTCTGTGCCTACGGATCAACGGCTCCGGTTGCGGCGCGGGTCGTGTGCCGATCGGTGCCCGGTGCAAACGAGGCGGGCCGCGCCGCGTCGGTGCTCCGCCCCTTTCAACAAGTTTGCTGAAAGTGCCGTCGATGCGGTGGTAGGGGCGCCGTCGGCGCCCGCGCGGAGCTGAGCGGCCGACGACCGTCACATTCGCGCGGTCTGCGCCGCGACCGGGGCCGACACGGGAACCACGCCAGCGCAGGTCAAGGCCGCCGTCGGGGCGGCGATCAGCGCTTACTGCCCGCAATGCAGGCGTTAGAAGCCAGGCCGCCGAATGCGGCCGTCATGCACCGGCGAAGGGACGTGCCCCACGGTCCGTCGCCGGCGCGGAAAGCTACGAAGGTTTTCTGTCGGGTGTGCCGGTCTCGGTGTCGGGCCGGTCCGAAAAAGTCGGGTACTCGACGCCCTTCGCGGCGGCTTCGCCCGACACGCCTTGCTCCGGTGTGTCGGGATGGGAAAACAGGCTGGAGTTGTCCATGTGTGTCCTTCAAGGAGGAGGAGGTCACCGCTGAGCGCTGGGACGGATGTTGAAAATTCGCAACGGTCGCTCGAGCGCGGTTCACTATCGACGGTACAGGCAATCGGCGTGGAGAGGCGCCGAACCGCCGCGATGTGGGGCCCACGGTCGTCGTGCGCTATGCTGGAAGCAATGTTGGCCGTCCTACCGACGGCCGGCACGTCGTGAAACGGTTCTTCCTCTTCCGGCGCTCGCCCCAATCCAGTGGCTGACGCACCGACTCCGGCCAGTACTTATCGCGGCGACCGATATTGCCCACCGGCAATCTCGCCACCTTGTGCTGACCGGCCGCGCGCCTATCGCCGGCGCGTCGGCACAACAAATGCTGAAAGACATCCAAGTGACTACAGGCAACACATTTGCCGATCTCGGCGTGCGCGAAGCACTCAGCGAAGTGCTCGCCGCACGCGGGATCACCCATCCGTTCCCCATCCAGATCGAAACGCTTCCCGACACGCTCGCCGGCCGGGACGTGCTCGGCCGCGGCAAGACAGGCAGCGGTAAGACGCTTGCCTTCTCGATCCCCATGGTCAGCAGGCTGGCCGGGCGTCCGCGCCGCCCGTCCCGACCGTCGGGTTTGGTTCTTGCCCCCACCCGCGAGCTCGCCAGCCAGATCACCGCGGTGCTGGAACCGTTGGCCGCCGCCAACGGGCTTCGCGTCACGACGATCTTCGGCGGCGTACCGCAGGGCAGGCAGGTGACGGCGCTGAAGGCCGGGGTCGACATCGTCGTGGCCTGCCCGGGCCGGCTCGAAGACTTGATGAGGCAACGCTTGATCAGCCTCGATGCGATCGAGGTCACCGTGATCGACGAGGCCGACCACATGGCCGATCTCGGCTTCCTTCCCGGCGTCACCCGCATCCTGGCGGCGACTCCGGGCGGTGGCCAGCGGCTGCTGTTCTCCGCGACCCTCGACAACGGCGTGGACAAGCTCGTCAACCGATTCCTGCGCGACGCGGTGCTGCACGCTGTCGACGGCTCCGACTCGCCGGTGCCCGAGATGACCCACCACGTGTTCCACGTCTCCGACGCGCAGGCCAAGAAGGAGCTGGTGCACCGGCTCGCCTCCGGATCCGGCCGCCGAATTCTGTTCATGCGCACCAAGCACCAGGCCCGCAAGCTCGCCCGGCAGCTCACCGAATCCGGTGTTCCGGCAGTCGATTTGCACGGTAACCTCTCGCAGCCGGCGCGCGACCGCAACCTCGCCGCCTTCAGCGCGGGGGAGGCGCGGGTATTGGTGGCCACCGACATCGCCGCGCGCGGTGTGCATATCGATGGGATCGAGCTGGTCGTCCACATCGATCCACCCGCCGAGCACAAGGCTTACCTGCACCGGTCCGGGCGGACCGCGCGGGCCGGAAACGTCGGTGACGTCGTGACCGTCGTGCTGCCCGAACAGCGCAAGGACACCCATGCGTTGATGCGCCGCGCCGGCATCCGTGTCGCTCCTCAGGAGGTCACCGTCGCGTCGCCCGCCGTGCATGCGGTGGCCGGCGAGCTAGCGCCCGTGCGGGCCGCCGTGCCGAAAACGGCGGCGTCGCCGCAGCATCCGGCTCAGCCGCGGCGCCCGGGTCCGGCCGGTCGCAGGCGTGGTCGCCGCTCGGGTCGAGCGCAGCGTTCGCCGGCCCAGCGCGACAACATCGGCAATAGATAGCCGAGGTCGTGCTACGTTATCCGTGCGGAATTTTTTGGTAACTCCGCAGTGAAATGAAAGAAGAAAGAAAATGGCACAGGGAACTGTGAAATGGTTCAACGGTGACAAGGGCTTCGGCTTCATCACCCCCGACGACGGCGCGAAAGATCTTTTCGTGCACTTCTCGGAAATCCAAGGGGCCGGCTACCGGACACTCGAGGAGAACCAGCGCGTCCAGTATGAGGTCGCGCAAGGGGCCAAAGGCCTCCAAGCCGTAGGGGTCACTGCCGTCTGACAAACTCAAACGTGACAATGGGCTGGTGCGATTCGTTCGCGCCAGCCCATTGGAGTTTTCAGGCCATTCGGTAACTCGGCAATTACCGCCGACAGGGGTCATCTACCGAACGGCGCTGCAAGGCTTTTCGTCACCGTGACGTAATGTGCCGCGCCCGGCTGATCGGCGAGCGAAAGTACGTGTACCGCTTTCGGCAATCGTGCGCGGTGACGCCCACCGGGGGAATGCGGGAGATGCGGAAAGCGTGACGGAATGCGGCCTCGTCGGCATCCCGGTCATGGGACGTCGAAGCGAGCGAAAGCGAGCGGGAATATTGCCCGGAGAATTTCCAATCAGGTGCCGGCCGGTTGACGGGCTGCGGGTGACGTGCCGTCCCCGGGCTGGTGATCGCTAATAACGTCACAGTGACGAATTGATGCCCGGCGGCACGTTGACCGTCGGCGCCTCGCTTGGGGCGCAGCGCCGCTTCGGGCCACGCGCGGGGGTCTGACCGTTCAGTTCAACCGCCCCGTCGAGCCGGCGCCGGGCGATTAGCGGCCCGCGCCGAGCGGACAACCCCAAGCGTCGGCGCATGCGCCATGAGCGCGGCCGGGACGGGGTCGCGCGACGGGTCTGCCGCGACGGAGCCGTGGAGACGCCCGCGCTGGTCGACGTTTTGCCGATAAGCGACATTATGTCAAGTAAAGTACGCCGTATTGCCCTGCGTCCCCACGGTTCTCGGCTATCGCGCAAGGCCGAGGAATGCCATCATCGCTCGCTCGACCTCGACGACCTGCTCCGCTGTCAGTCGACCGACTCGGGCGCGGACGTTCGATCTTTTGACGGTTGTGAGCTTGTCGATCATCACGTCACTGTCGTGATCAAGTCCGGATAACCGGCCGTCTCCGCCGGCTATCCGGATGCGCATCAACGGTGCATCCAACAGCGTGCTGGACATGGGAGCAACAGTTACAGAACTCGTGGCATCAAAGAGGTCATCCTGAACAATCACCGCGGGACGCGGTTTGGTCGCGTAGACGCCCGCCGCTACGGTCCAGATCTCCCCTCTGTTCACTCCTCGTCCCATGGCGTCGAGATGGCCTCGATGAAGTCCTGGTCATCGGAGACTTCGTCCGCTCGTGCGACCAACGAAGCCTGACGGTGCGCCTCGGCGGCAAAACTCTCAGTGCGCACGTCGGGCACCCAGACCTGCAGCGGCCGCAGGCCCCGCTCCCGCATCCGCCGTCGGTACTCGCCGACCCTTTCCCTCACCGCCATGCCGCCATGTTACATGTAACGCTGAGTCTGGGCAGCCCGCTAGACGGATCGGCCGGTGCAGCAAACAACCCTCCAAGCTACAGCTCGCGCTCGACGATTCGCCCGAGCTGCCTGAAGATAGTCATCAGCGCGGGCGTCGTGAAGCTGTTCCGACTTTGGCGCACCACCTTGCGACCGGGTGGAATACGACGGGATCGAATATGGCGGTGTACCGGTAAACCGCGCCGTTTCACCTGATGAATCATCCCTACCTAGCTCTGCTGCTCGCGGACCGTTCGACACCGACGGTGCACTCCCGCAGACCACGATGGGATTGATGAGAACTCGATCGCTCGATCGCCAATGGACACATCCGGGTCCGCCCTTTTGCTACTAATGAATCAGGTCGGCCGAGTGCGGTCTGCCAGTCGCTTCGCGCGCGGTTTTTCGGGGCCACAGTCGCTCCAACGTCACCGCCCGGTATCCATTTGCAAACGCAACCGGAGTTTGGCCAGCGCAGGTCTACCGTTAACAGCAGTCACATCGTTAACATCGCGCGATGCACAATTTGCCCGCAGCGGCCAGCCACGGGCGAATGCGTACGGTTTCCCGGCGCGACGCGCTGCGCTACGCCACTGCGTTGGCCGGTCTGAGTGCCTCATCGGTAGGCTGCGGCACGCCGACGGCCGCGGCCGCCGCTCCTCAACTGATCGACTTCGCCGCGCGCCAGATTCCCGCGCAGCTCATCCGAGCTGCCGGCTATAGCGGGGTGGTCAACTACGTCTCGCTGTCACGTCCTGGCTCGTCGTTTGGCGCCAAGCCGATCACTCGGCCCTACGCCGAGTCACTGACAGCCGCGGGCCTGGTGATCGTCAGCAACTACCAATACGGAAAGCCGGGTGGGACGGCACCTTCGGACTTCAGGCGGGGCTACGCCGGCGGTATCGCGGACGCGCGCACCGCCTGGCAGCTGCACACCGCGGCAGGCGGCGGCCAGAGCGCGCCGATTTTCTTCACCATCGACGAGGACATCAACCGCGACACCTGGAATCGCCTCGCGCTGCAGTGGTTCCGCGGAATCAACGCGGTTCTTGGGGTTCAGCGCACTGGGGTCTACGGAGGCATCAATGCGTGCCGGTGGGCCGCAGCCGACGGCGTTATCGGGTCTTCGAGCACACCTGGCCGCCGGTGGGCCTGGCAGACTCGAGCCTGGTCCGGCAATCAGGTCTACCCCGCCGCCGTCCTCTACCAGCGCGTCGTGAGCACCGCGTCCAATCCCGGCCCGCGGGTCGGCGGACTCGAAGTCGACGTCAACGACGTCCTGGCCCCCGATTGCGGCCAGTGGAACCTCCATCCGTGGCGTCAGTCGAATGGCGATCTGCGTTAGGTGCTGCTGACGTGCGCTGCGCTCGGCATCATCGTCTGCGACATTTCGCCTTGCCAATACGCAGCAATTGAATATGCGGGGTTACCGCCCGGTGTGGCGCCGGCAATACCACGCCGGTGAGTGTGATGGTTTTCACGCCGCCCAAGAGCTACGTATAGTTAGCTCCGCTATTATTCTAGCTCGTCGTGGTCGAAAATCCGTCGTTGCGAACTGGTGGTACACCTGCAGTCGGAGACCTCGCGGAATATGTTCTGGCCGATGACACGATCGTGGTGGCCGACGGGGTCACCCTGACGTCGTTCCTCGACCGCAACCGAGCGGCTTTCGGCGACGGACAGTCCTATCGCTTCATCGACTACGCCAGGGAGCGGGACGGGCTAGCCGTGGACCTCAGCTGGAACGCCCTATGGTCACACGTGCGCGCGATCGGCGCCCGCCTGCAACAAGTCACCTCGCCCGGCGACCGGGTGGCGATCGTTGCGCCGCAAGGTTTGCACTACGTGGCTGCCTTCTTCGCCGCAATCCACGCCGGCAACGTCGCGGTCCCGCTCTTTGCGCCGGCTCTGTCCGGGCACGCCGAGCGTTTGGCGGCGGTGGTGGCAGACGCTCGACCCGCCGCAATGTTGACCACCACCGCCGCCGCCGAGCCGATCCGCAGGTTTATGAGAGCGCTGCCGCCCCAGCAGCGTCCCCGATTAATCGCGGTCGATGCAGTGCCGGAAACGCTAGGCGCGGCATTTTCCGACGTAGCGCGTGAGACCGATGACATCGCGTATCTGCAGTACACCTCCGGGTCAACTCGCACACCGGCCGGGGTGGAAATCACCCACCGCGCCGTGTGCACCAACGTCATACAGATGGTCCTCGCGGGCGGACTGGACCTGAAAGCCCGCAGCGTGAGCTGGCTGCCCCTGTATCACGACATGGGTCTGATGATGATCATGTTCCCCGCACTGTTCGGGCAGTCCATCACACTGATGGATCCCATGGCCTTCCTCCGGCGGCCCTACCGATGGATCAAGCAGCTGGGCGTTGAGGGCCGCGACGGGCGGACGTTTGCGGCCGCTCCGAACTTCGCCTTCGAACTGGCCGCCGAACGCGGCCTACCGCCACAAGGCGAGACCCTCGACCTGAGCAATGTCGTCTGCCTGCTCAACGGATCCGAACCGGTGACGATGTCGGCCATCGACAAATTCACCAACGCCTTCGCCGCCTATGGTCTGCCGGCCACGGCGATCAAGCCGTCCTACGGAATGGCTGAGGCGACGCTCTCGGTGGCCAGCATCGCCCGGGACGCCAAGGCCAGTGAGATCTATTTGGATCGTGAGCAGCTCGGCGTCGGCCGCGCGATCCCCGTCGCCTCGACAACCCCAGGCGCGGTCTCCCACGTCTCGTGTGGCCAACCGATCCCCAACCAGTGGGCCGTGATCACCAACCCCGACGGCGCCGAGGTCCCCGACCGCACGATTGGGGAAATCTGGTTGCACGGCAACAACATCGGCCGCGGATACTTCGGACGCGAAGACGAAACGCAGCGCGTATTCGGCAACAAACTGCAATCGCGACTGGAGCACGGCAGCCACGCCGAGGGCGCCCCAGACAACGAATGCTGGCTCGCGACCGGGGACCTCGGCGTTTACATCGACGGCGAACTGTACCTGACCGGGCGGATCAAAGACCTCATCATCATCGACGGTCGCAACCACTATCCCCACGACATCGAAACCACGGTCAGCCACGCATCGGCCGCCATCCGCAGCGGATACGTCACCGCGTTCTCCGTTCCCTCCACCGCGCTCGAATCGTCCGGCAACCACTCCGTAGAGCAAGTCGTCATCGTGGCCGAACGCGCCGCCGGCGCCGGGCGCGCAGACCCTGCCCCGATCCTCGACGCGGTGCGCGCCGCCATCGCACGGCAGCATCACATCCGCGTTGCCGACATCAAACTTGTGGCCGCCGGCGCGATTCCCCGCACCACAAGCGGCAAACTCGCCCGCAGCGCGTGCCGGGCCGATTACCTCGCCGGGCGATTCAACCCTAGCTGAGACTGAGCCCAGGCCTGCTCGTGTCCGCCAAGCGGGTTCCCTGGCATCCGATTACGGCGAACCGCGCTCGAAACCTGAAGCCTTGGAGGAGGGTTCACCTGGCGAACTGCGCCCCTCACGCAACGTCGTCCAGGATTCGCTCGGGCGGGGAGTTGGCGGTGCGCGCAGCAGATGAGCGGCCGCGGCGCCGAGAGAGACCGTCACGTGCGATTGCGTGAGGTGGCCGGTGACATACTCAGGGGCGTGGCCGAACTGACGAAAGTGGCCGACGGCGTACACGTCGGTGCGCTGTTTGCGCGCAACCTTTTCAACACCGTCATCGTGGCGGGCGCGGACGGCGATGTCGTCATCGACGCGGGCCCACCATGGGCGGGCCGGCGACTCGCTCGCTTATTTCAGGGGCGCGACATCGTCGAACACGTTGTCACTCATGCTCATGGCGACCATACCGGGTGTACGGCATGGATCTGCAAGCACACCGGCGCACCGCTCGCCATGAGCGAAATCGAGGCGGACGCTTTCGAGAGCGGCGGCAACATCGCCTGGCACGCCGGCGCGGGCGCCAAGTACTTAATTGCGCCGATGGGGCGGAAACGGTGCAAGGTCGACCGGCGTCTGAAGGAGGGGGACGTGGTTGGGGGGTTCACGGTGCTCGCGCAGCCCGGGCACAGCCCCGGCCTCTTGGCCTTCTGGCGTGCAGCGGACCGGACGCTGATCATTGGAGATGGGCCGATCAACCTCTCCACCGACCCCTACACGCCGAAGTGGGCGTACGTGCCCAAGAAGTGGCACTACGATCCGGACGCGGCCGTCGCATCCCGCAGGCGCCTGACTGCACTGAAACCCGATCTCATCGTCTCCACTCACGGCTATCCGGTCCGCAGTCTGGAACGGTGGGTCGAAGGAGTGGGCACGGTACCCCACTGAGCGCGAGGAACGAGGTTCCCGAACTTCAGGGCTCCGAAAAAGATGACGGGTTGGCGCTGAGCCGCGCAGTGTTCCCTAACTGACCCTGCGGCAACGGCTTTCGTGATGATACCGCCACTCCCTCGTCCTGGGGTTGGCGGGTCTTCGAGCGGTCGAGCTTGGGTGCGCGGTCGCCTCTAGGTGCACGGATACTGACCGTTGAGCACACAATTCGACGGTGGCGAGTAGGAACCGGTCAGCACCCCTCTGAAACCACCCGTGGCCGAACCGCCGGGTGCAATGATGCGGTTCCAATTCGCCGGGGTGAGAACAAAGTGCGTGCCATATTGTGCAACGTTGCCGTTCCACGTGTGCGAGACGGATTCTCCCACCGGCAAGTCGAATTGAAGCTTCCAATCGGATAGCGGCACCGCGCTCAAGTTGGTGACGGCGAAGTGGGCGATGAATCCGGTCTGCCACGTCGACGTCACCGATAACGTCGCCGTGGCCGCAGCCGCATGAGCGACGGGGGTGGTGGCGAGTCCGAGGACGGCAAACATCAATGCCGACACGGTTACGTGAAGCGCCGTGCGCCACCGTTTCACGTAATTGTCCAGTCCGGCCATAGCAGCCAACACTAAAGTCGAACAGGCAATGTCGGCCCGCGCATCGCGGGCAGGCTGCAGTACCTTTGCTCAACTGAAACCGTCATGAAAGCCGAGTGTTATCCGCCCTGCCGGTGATGGGGATGGGTGATCGACCGCAGCTCAAGCCGCGGGTTTCCGGCAAAGTCGGCGGGATTACATCTGTAGAGGCGGCAACGCATGCGCGATCGCGCTCGCCGCAGATGAGCGCGTCATGCGCACGCGTCGCCGGTTTGCGTCCTGATGCCCCACCTGGGCCGGCGTGGGTACCGGCTGCGCTGACCACCCGCTGGCCGCCGCATGCCCCGAGACGACCGCGATGGCTGTCGATGAATTTCGGGGGCCACACCGGTCATACCTTGAGACCCGAACACATCGACAGAAGGGTGGATCCATGTCCACTGCCCTACCGCCAATCGTCGATCACCAGACCTGGCGCGCCGCGCTCGACGAGCTGCGCAAGCGCGAGAAAGCGGCCACCCGCGAACTGGACGCGATCGCCGCCCAGCGGCGGCGCCTGCCCATGGTCAGGCTGCCCGACTACACGCTGAATGGCGCCGACGGGCCCATCCGCCTGGTGGATGTGTTCGACGGCCGTTCGCAGCTCATCGTCTACCACCACATGTGGTCGGACGGCGCGGAGTGGCAATGCGGCGGATGCACGGGCTTCACGTCGCAGTTCGCCCGACTGGACTTCCTCGACAACTACGACGCCCGCTTCGTGATCGTCACCAACGGACCGATCGAAGAGGCACTCGCCTACCGGCAGAAGGTCGGCAACAGGATGCAGTGGTACTCGTCATCGGAGAGCCCATTCGGCGCCGACGTGGACGCACCGCCCGGCGGAGGCTTCGCCGTCAACGTGTTCCTGCGCGACGGCGACACCACATACCGCACGTGGCACACCACCGGGCGTGGCACCGAGCAACTCGGCCACACCTTCGGGCTGATCGACATCCTGCCGTGGGGCCGACAGGAGGAATGGCTCGACTCGCCCGAGGGCTGGCCCTCACGCCCGACCTACTCCGGCTGGCTTGACTCCCCCGACATCGCCCGCGCCCACGGAGGAAGGGGCAATCCATGACCGTCGACACGGAACGCTTCGGCGTCATGCGCACCATCGCCGCCCATCGCGTTGTCGCCAAGGCCGGCTGTGGCATACCGCGACACCGTTCGGCCGGACGGTGGGCCGCGCGGGGCAACGACTGAAGCGCGTCGGCATCGACGGCTCCGGCATTGCGGGGTGGCAAGCGCGTACGGCTGATGCGAATATGGCGCTCCGTTTTCAGCTGAACTGAGCTGTCGACCCGCGCCATCGCATTTCGCGTCCCTTTCTGCGCGCTTCGAGGACTTACAGTGCAGAATTGGCCGAGCGTCGGTATCACTGCATGCAACCAGGAGCATTGACAATATGGGCCTCAATTTCGCCGGCCCCCTCGGCCGTCGGGGGGCTCGCCGAAATCGATTGCGGTTGCGCGCCGACGCGGGGAACGGCTTTTACGGCGAACACCAGATTCGCCTGCTGCGGATTTACCTGGGCAGCACCACATTCCTCTACACCTATGGCGTCGTGTTCGGCAATCTGATTCCGCTCCACCCCGGCCTGGCCCGGGCAAATCCGGCCGGGGGCATCGCGGCGATCATCCTCGGTCTCGCGGCGCTGGTATGGCTGGCCGTCCGCTCCGACAAACCCGCGCCGGCGACGGCGGTGGCGATCGTGGCCACACCCATGGTGATGGCCTTTCACATTTCGATGACCGCGGAATTCGCCTGTCTCATCGCGCCGATGTTCCTGGCGATGTACCTGCGCGCGTTCTACTCGCCGCGCCGGGCCGCATACCTGGTCGGCGTGCTTACCGGCGCGTGCGTCCTCGCCCTCGCGATCGCCCACGTGGCCAACTTTTACCTCGACTACGCCATCTTCGTGATCGCCATCGTCGGGGCCGCCGAGTCGTTCGGATTGGTGACGCGAACCCTGGTGGCCGCGGCATGCACCGATCCATTGACGGGGCAGCTCAACCGCGCGGGCTGGGAGATCGCCACCGCGGACCTGCTGGCGCGATCCCGTTCGACGGCCGTCATCGTCACGGTGATCGCCGTCGACATCGACAACTTCAAACAGATCAACGACACCGAAGGACATCTGGCCGGCGACGAGCATCTGATCCGCTGCGCGGCCTGCTGGCGAGAACTGTCGCCCCCCAATGCCGTTCTGGCCAGGCTCGGTGGCGACGAGTTCGCCGTGTGCATCGTCGACCGTGCGGGCCCGACACCGGCCACGGCGGAGCAGTTCGTCGCCGGTGTTCGGCTGCACACCCCGGGCACGAGCGTCGGCACCGCGTCGCAGGGTGGCGACAGCGCCGACATGGCCTCGCTGCATGCCGCCGCAGACGCCGACCTCTACGCCGCCAAGCGCAAGAGATCTCGCGACACGCGTTTGGAAGGTGTGCAGTGAATGGCTGTAGCGTGACGGGCGTGAATTCCATCCGGGTGTATTCCTCCGTCGCGCTCACGGTGTGTGTCGCGGCAACCGTGCTGCTCGCCGCATCGGGGACGGCAACAGCGGCCGGCTCCTGCCCGACCGCGGCACCGCAGAACGGCGGCACGCCGGACTGGACGCTGGCCGGGACCACCGGCAGCGTCGCGGTCACCGGCTCCACGGAGACGACGGCCCCGCGCGTGAACGTCACGACGCCGTTCAGCGTGGCCCAGACCCAGGTCCACACGCTGCACGCCGGGGACGGGCCGGTGGTCCCGGCCACGGCCAGGGTTTCGGTCTGCTACATGGGCGTCGACGGACGCGACGGGTCGGTGTTCGACAACAGCTACGCACGGGGGGCCCCGGTCGACTTCCCGCTCGAGGGAGTCGTGCCGGGCTTCCAGAAGGCCATCGCGGGACAAAAAGTCGGGTCCACGGTCGCTGTGGCCATGACCTCCGCGGACGGCTATCCCCAGGGCCAGCCCAGCGCCGGGATCCGGCCGGGTGACTCACTCGTCTTCGCGATCAAGATCCTCAGCGCTTCGGCCTGAGCCGCGTCGAGTCGAACTGCGGCGCGCCGCACCAGCGCGCCCGGTGTCGGCGCGCCGGCCGGAAGCCGCCGATACAGTAGCCTCCCCTTCGTGGCGAATCGCGATCACGGTGCCCCGGGCGGCGCACCCACCGTGCCGCCGCCCCTGCGGCCGCCGAGCAACTCGGCTCGTCCGTCTGCGGCGGAGGAAGCCCGCACCATCGCCGCGGCCGCCAATGCGGCCACGCTGGCCACCCTCACCGCCGAGGGCGACCCGTGGGCGTCGTTGGTGGCCTACGGGCTGCTGGGTGGCGCGCCGGTGCTGTGCGTGTCGAACCTGGCCGAGCACGGCCGCAACCTGGCCGCCGACCCGAGGGCCAGCCTGTCGATCGTCGCGGCGACCAACGAGAAAGACCCACTGGCCGGCAGCCGGATAACCCTGGCCGGGGCGGTCACCCGGCCCCCGGACACCGAGCGGGACGCCGCCCGGGCGGCGTACCTCGACGCGGTGCCCGCCGCGCGTTTCTACCTCGACTTCAGCGACTTCACCCTGTGGGTGCTGCGGGTCCAGCGGGTGCGTTGGGTCGGTGGATACGGCCGGATGGACTCGGCCACCGGCGACCAATACGCCGCCGCTTCACCGGATCCCGTCGTGCCGGCCTCCGCCCGGGCCGTCGCGCACCTCAACGCCGACCACGCCGATGACCTGGTGGCGATGGCGCGGGAGTTCGGCGGCTATCCGGACAGCGACACTGCGGTGTGTACCGGCATCGATCGCTATGGACTGGACCTGCGGGTGCACACCCCGCGCGGGGTGGCCTACACCCGGGTCGGCTTTCCGGTGCGGCTGGATTCCGCCGATCAATTACGTTCGGCCACAGCGGAGTTAGCCCGCGCCGCGGCCGGCCGCCCGTAATCGCCGAGCGTGAATTGTGCCGACGCCGCTCGGCATGTCGCGGCGCGGATTTCACTCTCGACGTGCGGTCGGCGTCAATAGTTCAGGCCCGAGAACATGATCCGGCCGGGATCGTACTTCTGCCGCACGGCGGTGAGCTGAGACAGGTTGCTGCCGAAGTATCGCGACGCCGGCTGGTTCGGCTCGAGATAGTTGACATAACCGCCGACCGAATACGGTTGCACCGCCTTGTGTGCGGTGCTGAGCCAGCCGGCCGCCGCCGACGGGTCGCCGGAGGTTTCGACGTACCACTGCACCAGCGCGTACTGCCGCCGCCACGGAAAGGCCGTCGCTCCCGGCGCCACATCGGCAAGAGCGCCGTCGAGGGCGTGCATGATCGCCAGCATGCGGCCAGCACCACGCGGGAAGGCGTCGACCGCCGCGGCGATCCCTTGGGCGGCACCCGGGCTGATGGTGGGAAAGACGTCTGATCCGCCGACATAGCCGAGCGGTGAGGGGTTGAGGTTCCCGACGGCCAGATACCGCACCAGGTCCAAGTAGTTGAACGTGTGGTTCTCGGTGCCGGTCGGTTGCATGCCGACGGCCGAGACGAGGGCGTTCGCCACGCTGCCCCCCGACCCGGCCGGGCAGGTCGCCATGATGCGGCACTGCTTGCCGAACGCGTCGGTGGTGCTGTCGGCCAGGGCCCAGCTGCTTCGGTCGGCGCCGCGCAGCCAGTTCTGCCATCCCACGAGGACCTGGGCGAACGACTGCGCCGGGAAATTGAGGTTGACCACGTCGACGTCGCTGGTGGGAAAGGTGGCGAACGTCAAAGACGTCGTCACGCCGAAGTTGCCGCCCCCGCCGCCGCGCAAGCCCCAGAACAGGTCGGGATTGCTGGCGGCGGACGCGGTGACCGCCTGGCCGCTGGGCAACACGACCGTCGCCGACCGCAACGCGTCACACATCAGGCCCGCGTGCCGGGAATGGGCGCCCAGCCCACCGCCGAGGGCGTGTCCCGAGGTGCCGACGGACGGGCAGGTGCCCGTGGGAATCCCGCGACCCGCCGCGGCCAGCGCCTGGTGCAGCGCGTACAGACTGGTCGCGGGCGTCACCGTGACCAGGCCGGTGGCGGCGTCGTAGTTGATGTCCCCGGGCAGCTGGCGCAGGTCGAGCACCATGGTCCCGTTCGCCGTGGAGGCCCCCACATAGGAGTGTCCCCCGCTGCGCGGCGCGACCTTGAGGTTGTGCGCGGCGGCGAAGGCCATCGCCCGTTGGACGTCGGTCGGCGATGTCACGGTGACCACCGCCGCCGGCGTCGAGCCGTTGTAATTGGTGTTGAAAACCTGTTTGGCCGTTGCGAATTGCCCACCGTTGTCCGGCAGTATCACCTGTCCGCCGATGGCGGTCGAAAGACCGCCCCAGCCCGAAGGATTCGGCGCGGCGGTGGCGCGGGCCGGCCCGAGAAGGGTCCCCGCGGCCAAGGCCCCGGCGGCACCCCGCAGAAACGCCTGCCGCGAGATCTCACGCGCCAACGTCGGGCTCCCGCGCTTGCCTCATGTTCGGCATTGTCGACCATGGCAGGACCGAAACCACGCTGCCGCATGCCACGTTGCAAAACTGTTAGCCAACTGAACTCGACGCGTCTCGTCCGACGGGAAACTACGGCAGTGAGCGACAGGTCGGCCCGGCCGATTACGGCATGGCTCGTGGGTCCCCCGAGGCGGGCGGGCGGTTTCGCGCGCGAAAAGCCGCCTCCCACGCCGGGCCACGCGTTCAAGCAACCGGGCCAGCGGGTCAACCCCAGCTCAGCGGGAGCGACTTGAGCGCAAACGTGCTCGAAGGGAAGGTGATCTCGGGGATGTAGCCCGGTGCCAGCTCGAAGTCGGGGATCTGCTTCAGCCACTCGCTGACGATCACGGTCAGTTCTATCCGTGCCAGGTGAGAACCCAGGCAGCGGTGCGGCCCGCCGCCGAACCCCCAGTGGCGGTGCACCTTTCCGTCCATGACCAGCTCGTCGGTGGATATCTCGTCGTTGCCGTCGCGATTGATCGCGGCCGTGCACAACCGCACCGGCGTGCCCGGGGGAAGCGTCATGCCGCCCACTTTGACGAAGTCGGTGGTAACGCGCGCAGCCGCCGGCGCCGAGGGCTCGAGGCGGACGATCTCCTCGATGAAGACCTTGATCTGCTCCGGTGTCTCGCGTAGCTGGCTGCGCAGTTGCGGCCTGCGCGCCAACTCGAGGAGCGAAAAGCCGATCGCCGCGGCGACGGTGTCCACACCGGACAGGATCAACAGGTGGCTCATGCCCAACAGCTCGAGGTCACTGAGATCGCCGGGACCGGTCATCATCTGCGACAACAGGTCGCGCCCCGGGCAACGGCGGCGTCGTTGGATGGCTTCGGCGAAGTACGCCAACAGCTCCTGCCCTTCGGGTTTGCCGGCCACCGCGGCGTCCTTCCAGCCGATGACGCGATCTCGGTCCTCCACCGGCAACCCGTACATATCCAGGAACACCTGATACGGGTAGAGACGCGCGAGATCCGCCATCGCCTCGCACCGGTGTCGGTCGGCGACGGCGGCGATCATCTCGGTGGCGTGGCGCTGCAGCACGCGCCGCGACTTGTTCAAGGCCTGCGGGCTGAAGTACGGCTGCAGGATCTTGCGGTAGCGGGTGTGCTCGGGCGGATCGGACGCCGATGGCAGTACCGGCACCGGGCTGCCGGGCGGCTGGAGCGCCAGGTGCGCCGAAAACAGGTTCGGCTCGCACAGCGCGGTCAGCACGTCCTCGCGGCGGGTCAGGTAGTAGGCGCCGTTCATGAACACCACCGGCCCGGCGTCGCGCAGCGTCCGCCATCCGACGCCTCGATCGGCGGCCATCGGCAACGTGGAATGCTCCAGGCGCGGTAGGTGGAACGCGGCCTGGCTTTCGCCGGCGCTTGGGTGTGAGTCGGTCTGTCCAGCAGTGGTTTCCGGCCGATGGGCCCGATCATTGGTTGTCGGTTCACGTGGCGTGCGGCCGGTCGGCCGGGTTGAGTTGTGCAGCATGGGTTTCGCTCCAAGACGTTGACGCGCGGCAACCGGCCGACGCGACGATCAGGCAGGAAGGCGGTGACTGCCCTGTGCGCGTCCAGACGACGCCCATAGGGCAAGGATTCGTACGCGTTGGCTCTACAAGGCCAACGCGGCCGGTGTGAGAGCCCGGCCGCGGTCTGTCAGCAGCGGTTGACGCAGAGTCGGGTCGTCAAATCTCGGGTGACGGGGGCGACCGAAACGGCAGCCCATTGGGCGTCGAACGGCCGAATCTCTGACACGGCAAACGACGCCGGCAGCACCGACCAGCCCAATTGCGGCGACAGGTGGGCCCAACTGGCCGGCCGGTCGTGTGTCATCCACATGCTGTGGAATGGCTTCTTGTTCGTCGGTGCAGAGTCCGGTGAATTGCCTCGCGCCAGATGGCTGATGGCCTCGGCGGCCGGATGAAGTCGAGGCTGGCCCGCGTCCGGGTGGACGCTGTGGGCTCCATGGGTCCACGCGGCCGGTTCCGGCAGCTCGGCCGCGGCGAACCGGGGACGCAACGAGGATCCCGCGATCAGGGCAACGAACACGCTGAGCGCGGCGACGATTGCGATGGTCGACCGCCATCGTCGAGTGGTACCAGCGCTCCGGAGCCCCACAGTGTGAAGAATGTATAACCCCAAGCCTTGGACAACAATCCCAACAAGCTGTGAAGTCGATCAAAGGTCGGTCTTGTTGCCGCACAGTGGTTTACCGGCCGTTCACCTGCCGTTTCGCTTCGGCATTCCGGCGGCGGTGCTTGCCTCGGGGTGTCGGTGGCTGACCTCGGGGCGCCGGTGATCGGCCGATGCCGATGCGGCGGTAACGTGGGCGTCGGTCAAGCGGTGTTGCGGTTCAGCTGCCCGACTCCATTTCCGAGATGCGCTCGGCGAGCGTGAGAATCCGTTGGGCGTCGCGCACGTGCAACCCCTCGATCATCCGGCCGTCGACCGTGATGACACTGGTTCCCGCGGCGCGCGCCTGCTCGTAGGCCGCAACGATCTTGCGGGCGTCGGCCAGTTCTTTGTGCGATGGTCCGAACAGCTCGTTGGCCGGGCCGATCTGGGAAGGATGAATCAGGGTCTTGCCGTCGAAACCCATCTCGCGGCCCTGTTGAGCCTCGGCGCGGAAGCCCCCTTCGTCGGTGATGTCGTTGAAGACTCCGTCCAAGACGACCTTTCCGCCCGCCCGCGCCCCCAGCACGGCCAACCCCAACGCGGGGAGCACCGGCGCGCGCCCCGGCACGTGCAGTGCGTGCAGGTCATTCACCAGATCGTTGGTGC
Organism: uncultured Actinomycetota bacterium; assembly: GCA_963711445.1. GTDB lineage: Bacteria > Actinomycetota > Actinomycetes > Mycobacteriales > Mycobacteriaceae > Mycobacterium. The sequence continues at coordinate 82,066 of CAVQEF010000004.1, read as the reverse complement.
CGACCACCAGCGCGGCCAGCCGATCGCTGGCCGACGCGATCTCCTCGGCCTTGAAGAACGAGCGCGGCGTCTCGATCATCACCCACAGCTGCAGGGATTCCGGTGCGCCGAGCGCGTCGAGCCGTGCGATGAGCGCATGGACCTGTTCGCCACTTTCGACTTTGGGCACCAGCACGCCTTGGGCGGCCGAACCGGCCACCGCCGCCAGGTCGTCGTCGTGCCACTCGGTGCCCAAGCCGTTGATGCGCACCACGACCTCGCGCGGCCGGTAGCTCTCCGACGAGATCGCCTCGCACACGCGCGTCCTCGAGTCCGCCTTGGCGTCGGGTCCCACCGCGTCCTCGAGGTCGAACAACAGCACGTCTGCGGGCAGCGTCTTACCCTTCTCCAGCGCCCGGGCGTTGTTGCCGGGCAGGTAGAGGGCGGATCGGCGCGGGCGCAGAGTCGGTGCCATGGACTGGTTCGCTTCCTGTCGTCGAGTTCGGAGTGTTTCGCTGCCTGGTGCGGGGGCGCGTGCTGACCGCAGCTTAGGCAGAAAGTACTCTTCGACCTCGGTGATGTAGTCGCGGCGCAATGCCGGAAGGGAGAAGCCGATGTCATCGTTCGGTTCGGCGCGCACCGAGGGCGACAGCTGGGACCTGGCGTCCAGCGTCGGGGCGACCGCCACGATGGTGGCGGCCTCCCGGGCGCTCGCATCCCGTGAGCCAGACCCGTTGCTCGACGACCGGTTCGCCGAGCCCCTGGTCCGCGCGGTCGGGCACCCCTTTTTCACCCGCATGCTGGATGGCGAGGTCCCGCTCGACAACGACGAGATGCCCATGACCGTGCAGCAGCGGCGCGAGCAGATTACCGTGCGCACGAGGTTCTTCGACGATTTCTTCCAAGCCGCGACCGCCGCCGGGATCCGCCAGGCCGTCATCTTGGCGGCCGGGCTGGATGCGCGTGCCTACCGGCTGCCCTGGCCCGCGGGCACGGTGGTGTTCGAGGTCGATCAGCCGGAGGTCATCGCCTTCAAGGGCGACACGCTGGCCCGGCTCGGTGCCGAACCGACCGCCCAACGGCGCGCTGTTGGCATCGACCTGCGCGATGATTGGCCAACAGCGCTGCGCGGCAATGCCTTTGACCCGGCCGCACCCACCGCCTGGATCGCGGAAGGCTTGCTGCCGTACCTGCCGCCGGAGGCCCAGGACAGGCTCTTGGACAACATCACCGCGCTCAGCGTGCCGGGCAGCCGGCTGGCCACCGAAAACATCACCGACATGAGCGTGTTCACCGACGAGCGTGCCCGGGCGATGCGCAGTAGTTGGCGTAAGCACGGACTGGACATCGACGTGGCCGAACTGGTGTGGCTCGGGGAACGCCGTCCGGCCGCCGACCTTTTGGGCGCCACCGGCTGGAGTGTCACCCGCTACCCCACCGAACAGGTATACGAGAAGTACGGGTTTGCGCTTCCCGACAACGAGATCCTGAGGCGATTCCGCCACGCCATCAGCTACCTCAGCGCCGAATTGGGCTGAATTGGGCCGAATTGGGCCGAATTGGGCCGAATTGCCGCGTCGGCGCCCGCCCGAAACCCGCCGGCGCCTACCGAGCCGCAGCCGGCCCGCACCAGGTCGTCAGCGCCTCGTCAAGCCCGGTGTCGGACGGCCCGCCCACCCAGGCGACATACCCGTCGGGCCGCACCAGCACCGCACCCGGGGCCGGCACCGCGCCGATCGCCGGCAGCTCCCAGGCGCCGCTGTACTCGGCGTCGACGACCCGAACCCGGTCCGCCCATCCGGGGATGTCGACGCCGGCCGGATCACCGAAGTTGAGCAATACCGGCCGGGCATCGTGCAACAGGGTGAAAATGCGCAGCGGGCCGCCCGCCGTCCCCACGTCGAGGTCGGGCATGCGACGCCCGAGCAACGGGTGGCCCCCGCCGAGGTCGTAGCGGATGTCCAGGCCGGACATCACCGCGGCGAAGCGCTTGCGGGACTCCTCCATGCCCAGCAGCTCGGAAACGATGTCGCGCAACGCGTGCGTGTGGTCATCGGGACGAAGCAGCGCCAGCTGCGCCATCGTGAGGCGCAGCACGCGCGCCGCGACCGGATGCCGTTCGGCGTGGTAGGTGTCCAGCAGGGCGTCGGGTGCGGTCTGTGAGACCACCTGGGCCAGCTTCCAGCCCAGGTTCACCGCATCCTGCACCCCGGTGTTGAGCCCCTGCCCGCCGATCGGGTGGTGCACGTGTGCGGCGTCGCCGGCCAGCAGCACGCGTCCGCGCCGATAGCTCACCGCCTGGCGGGCCATGTCGGTGAAGCGGGAAATCCAGGCCGGGCTGTGCGCCCCGTAGTCGGTTCCGTACACGGCGACGAGCGCCTGGCTCAGCTCGGGCAGGCCGGCCTCGCCGGCGGGCCCGAGCTGCCGCTCGGTCACCATCACCCGCACCGGCCCGCCGTCCTTCGGCTCGCTCAGCGCATGCACGCCGAGGGCGTCATGCCGAATCCCCCACTGCGGGGCCGCGTTCGGCCCGGCGTCGAGTTCCACTTCGGCGAGCAGGTAGCTGGTCGTCGGATCCCATCCCGGAAAGTCGATGCCGGCCGACTTGCGGACCACGCTGCGCCCCCCGTCGCAGCCCACCACATAGTCCGCCCGCAGAAACTGTCCACCGGACAGCCCGACGTCGACGCCCGTGCTGTCGTGGGCGATGCCCGTCACCTCCCGTCCGCGATAGACCCGCACTTGCAGCTCGTCGGCCCACTCGGCCAGGATGCGTTCGATATGCTCCTGCCACAACGCAAGCCCGTACGGGTGCCGGGTCGGAAAGTCGCCGATGTCCAGCCGAATCTGGGAGAACCCCGCGACCTGGGCGGGCCGCCCCCGGGCCAGGAAGCGTTCGGCGATCCCGCGCTGATCGAAGATCTCGATGGTGCGTGAATGCAGCCCGCCCGCGCGCGAACCGATCAGCGTCTGGTCGGGGCGCCGCTCGACAACGGCCACGTCGATCCCCGCCAGCGCCAGCTCCGCGGCCAACGTCAGCCCGGTCGGGCCGCCTCCGACGACCACCACGGCGTGGTCCGAACTTTTTGTTGTCAACGTCGCCCCCCATGTGATGAATTCGCGCTTCGGCCATGCATTTTGCGGCATGACCCGGGCCTTGCGGCAAGCCCCCGGGTGCGCTATAGGTTGGAGGTGAGGGAGTCGAGCCGGCTGCGTGCCGAGCTGAATCGATGCGTTGGCGACGGACGTGCCGGGGCCGGCGACACCGAGGTCGCGGCCCGCACGGCAGCACTTGCCCCTGCCGGCGTCGGGATCGGGGACGTTGCCGCGCTGGGGCCGTCTAGGTTCTGGACTCGCGCCACTCGCGCTCGAACGGCAGCCGCCACGCGTTGGGCGCGATCAGCTGGTGAATGGCGTTGGGCCCCCACGTGCCCGGCTGGTACATCTTCGCCGGCGGCGGGTCGGTGAGCAGGTCTTCGGAACGCTCCCATAGCGATTCGATGCCCTCGGCGGTGGTGAACAGCGTGTGGTCGCCGCGCATCGCGTCGAGGATGAGCCGCTCGTAGGCCTCGAGCACATCGACCACGGTGTCGATCTCCTGGGAGGAGAACTGCATGGACATCTTGTCCAGCTTCATGCCGGGGCCGGGCCGTTTGCCGTAGAACGACAGCGACACCTTCGAGTTGTCCGCGAGGTCGAACGTGAGGTGGTCGGGGCCCTGGGTCCCCACCCCCGAGCCCGGCGGGAACATGGTGCGCGGCGCCTCGCGGAAGGCGATCGAGATGATCCGGATCCCCTCGGCCATCTTCTTGCCGGTGCGCAGGTAGATCGGCACGCCCGCCCAGCGCCAGTTGTCGATGCCGACCTTGAGCGCGATGAACGTCTCGGTGTCGGAATCCCTTGCCACCCCTGGCTCGTCGCGGTAACCGCTGTACTGGCCGCGCACCACGTTCCCCGGCTCGACCGGCAGCATCGAGCGGAACACCTTGTTCTTCTCTTCGCTGATGGCGTACGGCTCGAGCGCCGTCGGCGGCTCCATCACCACGAACGCCATCACCTGGAACAGATGGGTGACCACCATGTCCTTGTAGGCGCCGGTGTTTTCGTAGAAGTTCGCCCGCTGGTCGAGCCCGAGGGCTTCGGGGATGTCGATCTGGATGTGGTCGATGAAGTTGCGGTTCCAGATCGGCTCGAACAGGCCGTTGGCGAAACGGAACGCCAGGATGTTCTGGGCCGCTTCTTTACCCAGGAAGTGGTCGATCCGGAAAATCTGGGATTCCTCGAACGTGTCGTGCAAAAAGTCGTTGAGGGCGATCGCGCTGGGCAGGTCGGTGCCGAACGGCTTTTCCATCACCACGCGGGAGCGCTCGACGAGGTCCGCGTCGCGCAACATGGTGATGACGGCACGCGCCGCCTTCGGCGGGACCGACAGGTAATGCAGCCGGCGCACCTCCGGCCCCAGCGCGCTTTCGGCTTCGGCGACCGCGGCCGCGAGCGCCTCGGGCCCGGCGCTCTGCGGGACATACGTCACGATCTTGGCGAAGTTGGCCCACTGTTCGGGCGTGAGCTTGTGGACGCCGAACGATTCGATCGCGGTCTTGGCGAGGTCCCGGAACTCGTCGTCGCTGAAGTCCTCCAGCGACGTCGCGACGATCTGGATGTCGGGGGCCAGCTCGGACTGGTCCAGATACGCCAGCCCGGGGATCAGCTTGCGTTTGGCCAGGTCCCCCGTGGCGCCGAACAGGACGATGACGTGGGGGTCGAGCGGGTCATGGTCGTGGCGGCGCGGGCGTGCCTCGGGCGACGGGTACGAGATCGTCTGCGGTTTCTTCGTCACCCCCGCGATACTTCCACCGCCGTGCCGTGTTCGCAGCCGGGCTGGTCAACACCGGTTCCGTGCGGCCTCGACCGCCCGGCGGATCCGCTGCTCGCTGACCGGGCGCGGCGTGCCGAGCTGCTGGGCCCACAGGCTCACCCGCAGCTCCTCGATCTGGCGGGCGATGTCGCGCACGTCGGCCGCGGCCGCCCGCGCGGGTGGCAGCGCGCGCACCAGCTCGTCGTAGGCGTCCTGCACGGCGTGCACCCGGGCCATCCGGTCGCGGTCGGCCTGCGGCGAATGGGGCAGCCGGTCGAGGCGCCGGCGGATCGCCGTCAGGTAGCGGGTGAGGTCGGCGAGCTGCGTGTGGCCGGTGGTGGTGACGAACCCGGGCGGCAACAGCCGGTCCAGCTGGGCGCGCACGTCGGCGATCGCGTCGGCCTGCGCCGGCGGCGGCTGCGCGGGCAGTGCGAGTTGCGCATCCTGCACGGCGGACACCACCGCCGCGACGCGCCCGACGAGGTCGGCGGTCGCCGACACCAGGGACCGGCCTACCCGATCGCGCACGGCGATGAACTCGGCGCGCGTCCACACCGGTCCGGGCGCCAGCCCGTCCACGGCGGCGTCGGCGCAGTCCTCGAGCAGCGCGGACAGCGAGCCGTCCGGGTTCACCCCGAGCGCCAGCCGCGTCCGCGGATCCAGCTGCCGCTCCACCGCCTTGACCGGTGACGGCACACTCAGCCGCAGCAGCCGGCGCAGCCCCGGCCCCATCGCGTCGTCCTGCTCGACCGACGTGGCGAACACGCGCACGTCGACGGCGCCGCCGGCGTCGAGGAACGCCGGGTACCCCCGCACGGTGCGCCCGCCGACACCGCGTTGCACGACGCGCGGCAGCTCGGTCAGATCGTCGGGCCAGGTGCGCAATCCAATGCGTTCCAGCCCGCCGGCGACCGCGTCGGCGACGGCGTGGCGGGCCGGGGCCGCCAGCCGCTCCTGCAGCGCCGTGAGGTCCTTGCCGCGGGCCACCTCGGTGCCGTCCGGGGACTCGACGGCGAACGTCACCCGCAGGTGCGGCGGCAGTTTGTCCAGGTCGAAGGCATCGATCGGCACCACAATGCCGCTGCGACGGCGCAATTCACGCTGCAGCGCCGCAAGCAACGGTTCCCCCGCCGGATCCATCCCGGCCAGCGCCGCGCGGGCGGCGTCGGGAGCGGGAACGAAGTTGCGGCGCAGGTCCTTCGGCAGCGAGCGGATGAGCGCGGTCACCAGCTCCTCGCGCAGGGCCGGCACCTGCCAGGCGAACTCGTCGCCGCCCAGGCGGGTGAGCACGTCGATCGGGACGTGCACCGTCACACCGTCATCGGCGGTGCCGGGCTCGAACCGGTAGGTCAACGGCAGGGCGACGTCGCCCGCCCGCCAGGTGTCGGGCCGGTCGGCGCCGGCGCCGAAATCGGTGCGCAGCAAGTCGTCGCGGGTCAACGTCAGCCACTCGGGCGTGGAGTGCCGCTGCTTTTTCCACCAGGCGTCGAAGTGCCGCGCCGAGACGACCTCGGCGGGGATGCGGGCGTCGTAGAACGCGTGGACGTCGTCGTCGCCGACGAGCAGGTCGCGGCGGCGGGCCCGCTCCTCGAGCGCCTCGAGTTCGGCCCGCAGCGCCGCGTTGTCGCGGACGAAGTGATGGCGGGTCTGCCAGTCCCCTTCCACCAGGGCGTGCCGGATGAACAGCTCGCGCGCCACCGCCGGCTCGACGCCGGCGTACCCGACGCGGCGGCGCGCCACCAACGGCAGGCCGTAGAGCGTGACCCGCTCGTAGGCCATCACCTCACCGCGCTTGGCGTCCCAGTGCGGCTCGCTGTAGGTGCGCTGCACCAGGTCGCCGGCGGCCCGCTCGACGGCCTCGGGCTGGATGCGCGCGGCGGTCCGCCCGTACAGGCGGGCGGTCTCGACCAGCTCGGCCACCACGACCCAGCGCGGCGGCCGCTTGGCCAGCGCCGAACCGGGCGCCAGCACGAACCGCGAGTTGCGCGCGCCCAGGTACTCGCGCCCGTCCTCGCGGCGCATGCCCACGTGCGAGAGCAGCCCGGCCATCAGCGCCGTGTGCACGCGGGCGGGGTCGGCCGGCGCCTGGGCGTCAGAGGATCCGGTGCTGCCCTCCATGAGTCCAAGGTCGCGGGCGATGCTGCGCAGCTGCCCGACGAGGTCCTGCCACTCGCGGATGCGCAGGTAGTGCAGAAATTCCTCGCGACACATCCGGCGGAAAGCGTTACCGGACAGAGCGTTTCGCTGCTCACGCAGATAACGCCACAGGTTGAGGTAGCTCATGAAGTCGGAGTTCTCGTCGGCGAAGCGGGCGTGCTTTTGGCGGGCGGCCTCCTCGCGGTCGGTCGGCCGCTCCCGCGGGTCGGGGATGCTCAACGCCGCCGCCAGCACCAGCACCTCGCGCACGCACGCTTCGGCGTCGGCCGCCAGGATCATCCGCCCCAGCCGCGGGTCGACGGGCAGCCGTGCCAGGCGACGGCCTAGGTCGGTGATCTTGCCGTCGGCGTCGAAGGCGCCGAGTTCCGCCAGCAGCCCGACACCGTCGCGGACGCTGCGCCGATCCGGCGGGTCCAGGAATCCGAAGTTCTCCACGTAGCCCGGTGGGTCACCGAGGTGCAGCGCCGCCATCTGCAAAATCACCGCGGCGAGGTTGGTCCGCAGGATCTCGGGATCGGTGTAGCGCGGGCGCGCGTCGAGATCCTGCTCGGAGTACAGCCGGATGCACACCCCGGGCGCCACCCGACCACAGCGGCCGGCCCGCTGGGCGGCCGAGGCCTGCGAGATCGGTTCGATCGGCAGCCGCTGCACCTTCAAGCGGCGGCTGTAGCGCGAGATGCGGGCGTTGCCGGGGTCGACGACGTAGCGGATGCCGGGCACGGTCAGCGAGGTCTCGGCGACGTTGGTCGCCAGCACGACGCGGCGCCCGGTGTGCGGGGCGAACACCTTCTGCTGCTCGGCCGTCGGCAACCGCGCGTACAGCGGGAGCACCTCCATTTGTCCGGGGGTGTGCCGCAGGCCTGCCAAAGCCTCTGCGGTGTCGCGGATCTCGCGCTCCCCGGACAGAAACACCAGCACGTCGCCGGGCGGTTCGGCCTCGAGTTCGTCAATCGCGTCCACGATCGCCTCGATCTCGTCGCGTGACTCGGTGCGCACGATCTCGTGGTCGGGGTCGTCGGGATCATCCCCGGCGCCGACGCCCACCGGAACTTCCAGTGGGCGGTACCGGATTTCGACCGGGTAGGTGCGCCCGGACACCTCGACGATCGGCGCACCACCGAAGTGCGCCGAAAACCGCTGCGGCTCGATCGTTGCCGAGGTGACGATCACCTTGAGGTCGGGCCGGCGCGGCAGCAGCTCACGCAGGTAGCCGAGCAGGAAGTCGATGTTGAGGCTGCGCTCGTGGGCCTCGTCGAGGATCAGCGTGTCATAACGCAGCAGGCGGCGGTCGCGCTGGATCTCGGCGAGCAGGATGCCGTCGGTCATCAGTTTGACCAGCGTGCGGTCGCCGACCTGGTCGGTGAACCGGACGGCGTAGCCCACCGCGTCCCCGACCGGGCCGCCCAGCTCGTCGGCGATGCGCTGCGCGACCGTGCGGGCCGCCAGCCGCCGCGGCTGGGTGTGGCCGATGGTGCCGCGGATGCCGCGGCCCAGCTCGAGGCAGATCTTGGGCAGCTGGGTCGTCTTGCCCGAACCGGTCTCCCCCGCCACCACGACGACCTGGTGATCCCGGATCGCCTCGGCTATGTCCGCTCGCCGCTCACAGATCGGAAGGTCGGGAAAGGTGATCGCCGGGACGGCCGCGTGACGGTTGGCGACGAGCGTTTCGGCCGCACCGATCTGCTCGGCCAGCCGGTGCAGCTTCTCGGGCCCGGCGCCGCGCAGGCTCCTCAGTCGCCGGCCGAGGCGCGCGGCGTCGCGGATGGTCAACCCGTCAAGGCGTCCGCGCAACTCGCTGACAGTCGGTCCGGCCACCGTGGCCAGGATAGGCGTCCGTCGCGTTGTTCGGGTGGGCGCCCGACCGAGACGACGTGCCGCGGGACGATGTCGTGAACGCTACCAACGCCTTTGGCCGCTGGTCGTGGCGGCGAGCGTGCGCTGTGACTCCGCGGCCCCGTGATCGGCGCGGCCCCCGGCCGGCGTGGACACCGCGGGTGTTTCGGGTACCGCCGGGCGGTTTTCATAACTCGGGGCGACGAACGTGGCTAGTCTTAAACCACTTGCGCAAACATCCGGGCGATCGCTGGCCATACCAGTTCGGGGGGGAAGGCAACCAATGAGGTGGCTGGCGAGATTGGTGGCGACAGCCCGACCACTTCGACTGGCTCAGCGGCTACCTGCAAGCCCACGGCCTGGGCACCAACACCCGCCGGCTGTTGTCGGTACTTTCCGCGTCGTTGCTGATGTGGCCGGTCGCCGTCGTGTGGGGGCCCGCGCTGCCGCACCCGGTCCTGGCGCTGGCGCTGGCCGGGCTGGCCGGCGTGATCGGGGTGAGCATGGCGGCCCTGTGGCTGGTGCGGTGGCCGACCCGTCGGCAATCCATCGTCTTCGCCATGACCGGCAGCACGACCATCGCGGCGGCCAGCCTGTGGCAGGTCCGGCCGGTCGTGGCGCTGATGGCGTGCGCCGGGTTGGCCGTCACCGGCGGTTACGTCGCGCTGTTCCACAATGCCCGCTACATGGCGGTGAACCTGTTGCTCGCCGTGGCGGTCGGGGCCGTGCAGGTGGTCCGGCTGGTAAACGCCGGTGAGCCGATGCTGGGCATCGACAGCTACCTGTTGGTCCTCGAACTCAACGTCATCGTCCCGTTCGCGATCCAGATCGTCGTCCGGGCCCTGGGCGTGGACCTGTTGCGCGCCAACCGCGATCCCCTGACCGGCCTGATGAATCGGCGCGCCTGCAACCGGGCCATCATCGGGCGGATGCTGACCAGCGCCGACCACCTGTTCCTCGCGGTGGCCATGGTGGACCTCGACCGCTTCAAGGCCCTCAACGACAGCCAGGGCCACGCGGCCGGCGACCAGGCGCTCGTCGCGGCGGCCCACGCGCTCACCACCGTCTGCCGGGACAGCGCACTCGTCGGCCGTATCGGCGGCGAGGAATTCCTGATCGCCGACGTCGTGGCGACCGAACACCTCACGCACTGGGGTCGGCAGCTGTGTGACGCGATCGCCGCGAGCACGCCGCGGGTGACCGCCAGCGTGGGCACCGCCGCCCTCGCGTTGCGCTACGTCGGAAGCGACGACGCGGACCAGACGCTGCGCCGCCTGATCGCCTGCGCCGACAGCGCGATGTATGACGCCAAGCGGTGTGGCGGAAACCGGGCTCGACACCACCGCCGCGACGGCGACGGTGGGGTTGATGGCGACCGGCACCTGAAACCCCAACGCGCAGAACGTGACTAGCTGGGATGCGGGGATTGGCGCGCGCCGCCGACGTACTGGACGGGGAATCCACCATGACCACTGCCGACAGCCCGGTTCCGCCGCAGGATTTGTCCGGGATCGTCGGATACCGGTTCGTCTACACCTACGCCAATGGCTGGCGCTACGAGATGTATGTCAAGAACGACCACACCATCGACTACCGGATTCATTCCGGCCATGTCGGCGGGCGGTGGGTCAAGGGCCAGGAGGTCGACCTGGTCCAGCTCGACGACGACAGCTTCAAGATCTCGTGGACCGAGCCGACCGGGACCTCGGTGGCCGTCAACGTGATGCCCGGCCGCCGGCGCCTGCACGGCGTCATCTTCTTCCCGCAGTGGATCCGCCGGCACGGGCAGCGCACGGTGTGCTTCCAGAACGACCACCTCGACGAGATGCGGGCCTACCGTGACCGGGGGCCGACCTATCCGATCTATGTCGTGCCCGAATTCGCCCACATCACCCTGCTCGAACACGTCGGCGCCGATGACGAATCGGTGATCGACGTCGCACCCGACGAGCTGCCGCCGGGCTGGGCCGATCGCACGAACTGACGCCGCGGGCGCCACTATCGTTGCGCCATGGCCCTCGTCACCTATGCACTCGAAGACCACGTCGCCACCCTCACGCTCAACCGCCCCGAGGCGCGCAACGCCATCAACGGGGCGCTGCGTCAGGACCTCAACGCGGCGTGGGACCGGTTCCGCGACGATCTGGACGCCTGGGTGGGAATCCTGACGGCCAACGGTGACGTCTTCTGCGCCGGCGGTGACCTCAAGGACGGCGAGGGCTCGGTCGGCACCTTCGGCGGCACGTTCTGGGAAAAGCCGACGATCAACAGCTTCGAGTCCGGCATGGAGCTGTTCAAGCCGACGATCGCCGCCGTGCACGGGCCCTGCATCGGCTACGGGGTGACCGGGTTGCTGTTCTGCGATTTCGTCATCGCCAGCACCGAGGCGACGTTCTGCTTCCCGGAGGTGTCGATCGGGGTGCCCACCATCGTCGGGGCGATTCGGCTGCCGCAGCGGGTGGGCTGGGCCAACGCCATGGAACTGCTGCTGACCGGCAAGCCGATGAGCGCCGCGCGGGCCAAGGAGATCGGCCTGGTGTGGAAGCTCGTCGAGCCCGACGACCTGCAGGCCGAGGCGCGGACCTGGGCGCGCACCCTCACCGAGGCCGCTCCCCTGGCGCAGCGGGCCACCAAGGAGGTGGCGTGGCGGACGGCGAACATGGGCTGGATCGAGTCGGTCCGCTTCGGTGAGACCATGCGCAAGGTGGCCGGGGCGACCGAGGACGTCGCCGAGGGCATCGCGGCGTGGCGCGAAAAGCGCAGGCCGCAGTGGCGCGGCCGCTGAGCCCCTGTCGGGCGCGACGGCCCCGGGCGGCGCGTTGCCGCACGACGATGCCGACCGCGGCGAGCAGCGCCGCGGCGATCGCTTCGGTGCGTCCCTACTGGTTCAGGGCCGAGGTGTAGATGGTGGTGGTGTTGCCGACGTTGTCGATGTAGGTGGGGAACAGCGCGTAGGGCGCGTAGCCGGTGTTCATCAGCCCGCTCGAGACGGTCGTCGGGTAGTACGCCGAATTGCCGCCTTCATAGGTGTAGGAGTACAGCGGCTCACCCGAGCTGCTGGAGACCGTCACCAGCGTCCCGGGTGCCGGCGGGCTGCCCAGAGACGATGTCGGCCAGGTGCCCTCCACACCGCCGGAGTCGACGATCGACGGGACGTTGCTGTAGGTCTGGCTCCCGACCTGGACGTTGAGGTTGGTGACCGGCGACCCCGTCAGCTGCACCCCGGTGCCGTAGTTCGTCGGTGCCGGCCCGAACGTGAGGGTGTTGGCCGGCTCATTGATGAGCATCCCCTGGTCCCAGGACGTGTTCGCGAAGTGCTGGGTGGGGATGCTCGGGCCGGGGCCGCCCGCGTTCGGCCCGACGCCGAGGACGCCGGACACGCCGTCGGGGGCGAAGTAGTTCTGGAACGAGAAGCCGTAGTTCTGCAGGGTTTGCAGCGTCGTCGGGAAGGCGAAGAGTTCGACGTCGACGGGGGTCGAGTTGGTCACCACCCCGCCACCGAAATTGACCGGCATGTTGTAGGTGGCGTAGACGTAGTCCAATCCCCCGCTGTAGCCGCCGATCCCGAAGTTGCTGGGCAGCCCGTAGCTCAACAGGCCGGTCAGCCCGCCGACGTCCTGGTAGGGAACCACCAGCCCGGTGGACCCGGTGTCGACCAGCAGGGGAATGGACCCGCCGCTGCCGACCGAGGCGTGCACCACGGGCTCGGTCCCGTGGACCGTCTGCAGCGGGATGGTTGCGCTGGTGGACGACGTGCTGATGGCGGTGCCGGTGGCGTTGGTGGTCGCCGCGCTGCCGGTCGCGCCGACCGACCCGGTGCCGATCAGCGGACGCCCGAACAGCATCTCGGTGGGCGTGTTGATCGCCCCGACGATGTCCTGGCGGACCTGGCTGACGGCCGCGGCCGCGCTCTGCGGGACGCCGCCGAGCGCCCCGCCGAGGGGGCTGCCGTTGGTCGCCGCGGTCGCCGATCTGACCGCCGCACCCACCGGGCCGGCGGCCACCGCGCTCGTCAGCTGGCCCTGCAGGCCCTGCACCGCCGACTGCCAGGTCGGCAGTTGCGCCGCGGCCGCGGACACCCCGCCGTGGTAGCCGACCATCGCGGCCACGTCCTTGGCCCACATCTCCTCGTACTGCGCCTCGGTGGCCGCGATCGCCGGTGCGTTCTGCCCGAACAGGTTCGAGACCACCAGCTGCACCAACTGGTTGCGGTTGGTGCTCACCATCGCGGGATGCACGATGGCGGACAGGGCCGCCTCGTACTCGCCGGCGACCGCTTGCGCCTGCGCGGCGGCCGTCTGGGCCTGGGCAGACGCCGCGGAGAGCGCATTGGTGTACTGGGCGGCGGCCGACAGCATCGCCGCCGACGAAGGCCCCTGCCATGCCTGGCCGGCCAGCCCCGACGTGATCGAGGAGAACGACTGCGCCGCCGAACCCAACTCGCTGGCCAGCCCGTCCCAGGCCGCCGCGGCGGTCAGCATCGGCGCCGAACCCGGCCCCGAATACATCGCGACCGAGTTGACCTCTGGTGGTGCCGTCAAAAAACTCATCCCCGCTGGTGTCCTTCCCCCTCGCGCCCCTTCGTGCCCCTCCGCACCAAACTGCGCACCGGTGACGGGCAGCTCACGCCATTTGACCACAGCGATCGCGGCGCATCACGGTGCCGGTGGGTCGAACTGTAGGAGAGGGCGGCCCGAAAATCTTGAGTTTGGCTAATTGAATCGATGTCAATAACGGTGTCCCCCATCGCCGCGGCGTCGATGCGGGGTTGAATGTTCACCTGCCGGGCACACTGCGTTCGTGGAGACGGTCGAGTACGCGCCCGGACGCCTGGCCGATGTCTACGGCGGTTCGTCGGGGCCAACGGTTTTGCTGTGGCACGGATTGCAAACCGATGCCCGCGCGGCGGTGGGCCCCCTGTCGGGTTTGCTCGCCGGCCGCGGCGCCAATGTGGTGGCGCCGGACTGGAACTCGCACGCCGACGACGGCGGGCGCGCGGACCTGCTGGCGTCGGTCGACCTCGCCCGGACGTGCGCCGGCGCCGACGACGGCATCGTGCTCGTCGGGTGGTCGCTGGGCGGCGCCGCCGCCGCGGGCCTCACCCTTGCCGCGGCGCGCTTCGAAGTCGCACTGGCGCATACGATTTGCCTCGCCGGCGCGTTCGTGGCCGCCGATCCGATCTCCGGCCGGCGGGTGAGCGACGAGTTGTCGCCCGGCCCCGGCGGTTCCCCCTTCACGCTGCTGCACGGCGGGCACGACGAGATGGTGCCGGTGACGGCCGGCAGGGACTTCGCCGCCCGCCTGCTGCGGGCGGGTTGGCCGGTTGATCTGGTCGAGCTGGACGCCGATCACGGCAGCATCGCCGGCGCCCGGTATGACCGCGCCGCGGACCGGTTCGAGGCCGCCACGGGCGGACGGACCCTCGAGGTGGCCGGCGAGGTGGCCGCACGGATCGCGGCGACGTTCGGGCGTTAGTCGCCGCGGGCGACCCGCGGCCGAAGCGCCCGCGGGCGAAAGGTGGCGCGGCTCAGGTCATCGAGTAGAACGTCGTGGTCCCCACGCCGCCGGGGCTGTTCGAGATGTACACCGGGTACGCCCAGAAGGGCGCCGCGCCGGTATTCATCAACCCGTCCGATATCACCGTCGGGTAGTACGCCGAAGTCGATTCCGGCCCACCGTAATACGTGTACGTGTACAGCCCGGTCGGCGCGCCGCCGGGTGTCGCGCTGGGCGCGTACACGGAGACCGTCGTTCCCGGGGTCGCGTTGCCGATCACCGACGACGGAATGGTCCCCTGCACACCGCCGGAATCGATGATGGACGGAACGCTTTGCAGGGGGCCACCGTTCACGCTGACCTGCAACGTGGTGATCGGCGACCCGGACAGCGTGGCCACGGGGGTGAACCCGGTGGTCGGCGGGGGGCCGAAGTCCAGGTAGGCGTTGAGCGGGTCGGTTTCGTTGATGAGCACGCCCTGGTTGAGGCTGCCCGGCAAGGCCATGGTCGGGTTTTCGGGGCCGGGGCCGAGCGCGTTGGGCCCGATGCCCATGACGCCGACCACCCCGTTGGGGGCGAAGAACTGGCTGAAGGTCTGCGGGAACGACAGGGTCGTGGGCCAGGACAGGATGGGAACGTTGATCGAGGTGGGCGATGTCGTGATCCCACCGCCGAAGTCCATCGGGGCGTGGAACGTCAGGTAGAGGTAGCCCAGTCCCCCGCTGTAGCCGCTGATCCCGGCCCCGGTCGGCAGGCCCAGGTTCCACAATCCGACGTAGCGCAGGGGAAGCACCATGCCGGTGGAGCCGGTGTCGACCAGCAGCGGCACGCTCGGCCCGCCGTTGACGGAGGCGTACACGATCGGCTCGATGCCGCCGTAGATTTTCAGCGGGACCTGTCCGTTGGTCACCCCGTAGCCGTTGGCGCCGGAGGTGCCGGGGCTGCCGAACAGCAACCCGGCCTGACCGCCGGGCCCGCCGTAGGACCCCGCGCCCCCGGTGCCGCCCGTCCCGCCGTTGCCGATCAGACCGCCCGCGCCCCCGGCCCCGCCGGGATGCCCGTCGGCGCCCGAGCCGCCGGTGCCGCCGTCGCCCCACAGCAGCCCGCCGGCCTGGCCGGGCTGCCCGGTGCCGGCCGCCCCGTTGGTGCCGTTGCCGATCAGCGGCCGCCCCAGCAGCAGCTCGGTGGGCGCGTTGATCACGTTCAGGACGGCCCGCTCGGCCTGGCCGAGGTCGGTGCCGATGGT
The DNA here is from genome assembly GCA_963711445.1 of uncultured Actinomycetota bacterium. GTDB lineage: Bacteria > Actinomycetota > Actinomycetes > Mycobacteriales > Mycobacteriaceae > Mycobacterium. The sequence continues at coordinate 66,500 of CAVQEF010000004.1, read as the reverse complement.
CTGCGCCGGGGTGGTGAGCAGGCCGGCGACGGGATTGACGGTGGCCGCCGCGCCCGCGACCCGCGTCGACAGGCCCTGCAGCGTGGTCGGCCAGGCGGAGACCTGCGCCGCGGCGGCCGACGCGGCGCCGTGGTAGCCGACCATCGCCGCCGCGTCCGCGGCCCACATCCGCTCGTACTCGGCCTCGGCGGCCGCGATCGCCGGCGCGTTCTGCCCGAGCAGGTTGGAGACCACCAGCGCGACGAACTGGTTGCGGTTGACGGCCACCACCACCGGGTGCACGGTGGCGGCCCGGGCCGCCTCGAACGCGCCGACGATCGCCCGGGCCTGCGTCGCGGTGGTCTGGGCGCGCACCTGGGCGGCGGTCAGAAACCCGGTGTAGCGCGCCGCGGTGTCCAGCATCGCCGCCGAGGCCGGTCCCTGCCAGGCCTGACCGGCCAGCCCCGCGGTGACCGAGGAGAAGGACCGCGCGGCGGAGTCCAGCGCGTCGGCCAACCCGTCCCAGGACGCGGCGGCGGCCAGCATCGGGCCACCGCCCGCGCCCGAGAACATCAGCGTGGAATTGACCTCGGGCGGGAACGCCAAGAAGCTCATCGCCAGGCCCGTCCTTCCCGCCGAAATCGCCGTTGCGACAACGGGAAGCCTAGGACGGCGACCCGGCCGGCGGCGGGTCGTGCGCGCACCGACATAGCAAACTCATAGACGGTGTGCGCCCGGGTGGCGGGGTTGCTACGGCCGGCTCAGCGCGCGAGAAGCGTTCGCTTGCACGAGTGGTCGCGTCTCAGCGGTCGGGCGCAAGGGCGTCGCGCGTCACTTGTAGAAGGTCATCGACCCGTTGCCGGCGTTCGAGAAGTACACCTGGTTGTCCCAGAACGGAGCAGCACCGGTGTTCATGATCCCCGGTGAGTAGATCGGGTAGTAGGCATTGTTGCCGCCGTTGTAGGTGTACGAGTACAACAGCGTGTTCGGATCCTGGGCGGCGTACACATCGATCTTTGATCCCGGGGCGACGCCGCTGAACGGGAAGGTGCCGTCCACGCCGCCGGTGTCGACGGTCGAGCTGACGGGGATGTAGGAGCCGCCCTGGATCGTCATCTGCAGGGTGGTGATCGGCGCGCCGCTCAGCGTGGCGACCTCGGTGAGGCCTTTGCCGAAGATCGTATCTGGCTGGGAGCCGAACGTCAGGTCGCCGTAATGCGTGGTCGGATCGTAGCCGGTGGCCTCGTTGATCAGCACGCCGTCGTGCAGGGTGCCCGGCAGCGCGGTGAGCGGGTTGCTCGGGCCCGGGCCGCCCGCGTTGGTGCCGATGCCCATGACGCCGACCACCCCGTCGGGGGCGAAGAACTGGCTGAACGACGTCGGGAAGTTGGCCAGGCTGGTGGGCCAGGAGATGATGGGCACGTCGATGGCGGTCGGCGAGGTGACCACCCCGCCGCCGAGGTTCACCGGCGCGTTGAACGTCAGGTAGATGTAGTCCAGTCCCCCGCTGTAGCCGCTGATGCCAATCCCCTTGGGCAGCCCCAGGTTCCAGATCCCGACGTCGCGCAGCGGGATCACCAGGCCGGTGGACCCGGTGTCGAGCAGCAGCGGCACGTTCGGCCCGCCGTTGACCGAGGCGTACACGATCGCCTCGGTGCCCGCGTAGACCTTCAGCGGCACGGTGGCGGTCGTCGCGAGGGCACCGTTGGCGCCGGAGATGCCGGGGTTGCCGAACAACAAGCCGCCCTGGCCGCCGGGCCCGCCGTAGCCATTGGACACGTTGTAGCCGGCCCCGCCCGTGCCGCCGTTGCCGATCAGCCCCGCCGCGCCGCCGGCACCCCCGGTGGGATGGGCGCTGGTGCCCGTACCCCCGGTGCCGCCGTTGCCCCACAGCAGCCCGCCGGCCTGGCCGGCCTGCCCGGCCGCACCGTTGGTGCCGTTGCCGATCAGCGGGCGGTTCAGCAGCAGCTCGGTGGGCGCGTTGATCACGTTCAGCACGGCCTGCTCGGCCTGGCCCACACTGCCGCTCACGGTCTGGGCGGGGCTGGCCATCGCCGCGGCGACCGGGTTGGCCGCGGCCGCGCCGGACAGCTGCGCCGACAGGCCCTGCAGCGCGGCCGGCCAGGAGGTCAGCTGCGCGGCGGCCGCCGACACACCACCGTGATAGCCCACCATCGCGGCCACGTCGGCGGCCCACATCTGCTCGTACTCGGACTCGGCGGCAGCGATCGCCGGCGCGTTCAGCCCGAACAGGTTGGAGAACACCAGCCGCACGAACTGGCTGCGGTTGGCGGCCACCGCCACGGGGTGCACGGTGGCGGCCTGCGCGGCCTCGAACGCGCTCACGACCGCCTGGGCCTGGGTGGCGGCCGTCTGGGCGTGGGACGTGGCCGCCGTCAAAAACCCCGAATACCTGGTCGCGGCCTCGAGCATCGCCGCCGAGGCCGGCCCCTGCCACGCCTGGGCGGCAAGGTCCGAGGTCACCGAGGAGAACGACTGCGCCGCCGAGCCGAGTTCGCCGGCCAGACCCTCCCAGCTCGCCGCGGCGGCCAGCATCGGGGCTCCACCGGCGCCGGAGAACATCATCGTGGAGTTGATCTCCGGCGGGAGCATCAGAAAACTCATGCTGCGTGTCTTCCCCTCTGCACCTACTCACGCGCCGCGCACTTGGGGACGGCACCCGCACGTCGGCAAACAAACTGTAGGAAATCTTTGCCCAAAAATCTCGGCTTTGCAGCGCGTAACTGGACGCACGTCGAAAAAGGCCGCCGGCGCTGCCGTCCGCGTGGTTGTGGCAGGATGCGGCAATGAGCGCACGCAGCCTTGCTCGCATCCTCGGTGTGGTGGTCGCGACGGCGTGGGGCCTGCTGAGCCTCCCCCTGGTCGCCCCCACCGCCGCCGCCGATCCCTGTTCCGACGTCGAGGTGGTGTTTGCCCGCGGCACCCATCAGGCCCCGGGACTGGGCGACGTCGGCCAGTCCTTCGTCGACTCGCTCACCTCTGATCTGGCCGGACGCTCCGTCACGGCGTACGCGGTCAACTACCCGGCCAACGACGACTACCACGGGAGCTCGGCGGCCGGCGGGGACGACGCGAGCGCCCACATCCAGGCCACCGCCGCCAACTGCCCCAAGACCAGCATGGTCCTGGGGGGCTACTCCCAGGGCGCGACCGTGATCGACCTGGCGAGCGTGGCGATGCCGCCCCCGGTGGCCGATCACGTCGCCGCCGTCGCCCTGTTCGGCGAGCCGTCGAGCGGGTTCTCCACCATGTTGTACGGCGGCCAGCCGCTGCCGACGCTGAGCCCGCTGTACGCCGGCAAGCTGATCAGCCTGTGCGCTCCCGACGACCCGATCTGCACCGGGGGCGGCAACATCATGGCGCACGTGTCCTACATCCAGTCCGGGATGACCGCGCAGGCCGCGACGTTCGCCGCAAACAAGGTGAACCAGGGGCGCTAGCGGGCCCTGAGCCCGCGCCAATCCCTCGTTCGGTGGGCGGGCGCCCCAGCCGCTACTGTGGCGGCCATGGCCATCGAGTCCACGATGCTCGCCCTCGGGACCCCCGCGCCGTCGTTCACGCTGCCCGAGCCGGCCACCGGCGCCACGGTCGGCCTCGACGGGCTCACCGGTCCCGCGCTGGTCGTGACCTTCATCTGTAACCACTGCCCCTACGTGCAGCACGTCGCCGCCGGGCTCGCCGAACTCGGCCGCGACCTCGCCGAGCGGGGCGTCGCGATGGTGGGCATCTCCAGCAACGACGTGGCGACCCACCCGGCCGACGGGCCCGAGCAGATGGCCGCCGAGGCCCGCCGCCACGGGTGGACGTTCCCCTACCTCTACGACGAGACCCAGGACGTCGCGCGCGCCTTCTCCGCGGCCTGCACCCCCGACACCTTCGTCTTCGACGGACAGCGCCGGCTCGTCTACCGCGGCCAGCTCGACGACTCCCGCCCGGGCAACGACCTGCCGGTGACGGCCGCCGACGTGCGCGCGGCGGTCGACGCGGTGCTCGCGGGACGGCCGGTCGACCCCGACCAGCGGCCGTCGATCGGGTGCGGGATCAAGTGGCGCTGAGCCGGTCGAGGGAGACGATCCACTGATGAAAGTCGTGCTGGCCGCCTACGGAAGCCGCGGGGACGTCGAGCCCTGCGCCGCCACCGGCCGCGAGTTGCTACGGCGCGGCCACGACGTGACGATGGCCGTCCCGCCGAACATGGTGGGCTTCGTCGAGTCGGCCGGGCTGGCCGCCGTGGCCTACGGGCGCGACACGCGCGAGCGAATCGATGCGGCCGCGAGCCTCATTCACCACGCCACGAACCCGCTGGGTGGGCTGCCCGAGATCATGGAGCAGGTGTTCGGGGTCTCGGCGGAGAAGAACACCACGCTGGCGTCGGTGACCGCGGGGGCCGACCTGCTGGTCGCCGGCATGAACGAGCAGAACCTCGCCGCCAATGTGGCCGAGCACCATGGCATTCCGCTGGCGGCGCTGCACTTCTTCCCGGCGCACCTGTTGCCGACCGGGGGGCTGCTGTCCAACGTGGCCAAGCAGGCCGAGGTGGCCCAGCGGCAGGCCCTGGGCCTGCCGGAGGAGCCGCCCGCCCCGAAGGACGCTGGGCCGCTGGAGATTCAGGCCTACGAGGAGCTCTTCGTGCCCGGGCTGGCCGCCGAATGGGGCGAGGCGGCCACCCGGCGGCCCTTCGTCGGTGCGCTGACGCTCGAGCTGCCGGCGCCGGCCGACGAGGAGGTCTTGTCGTGGATCGGCGAGGGCACCCCACCCGTCTACTTCGGTCTGGGCAGCACGCCGGTCTCGTCCCCGGCCGAGACCGTCGCCGTGGTCAGCGCCGCCTGCGCCCAGTTGGGCGAGCGGGCCCTGATCTGCAGCGGCCCCAACGACTTCACCGGCATCCCGGCCGATCCCCACGTCAAGATCGTGGACGCGGTGAACCACGTGGCCGTCTTTCCCGCCTGCCGGGCGGTGATCCATCACGGCGGGGCGGGCACCACGGCCGCCGGGATACGGGCCGGTGTCCCCACGCTCGTCGTATGGCTCTGGCTGGATCAGCCGCTGTGGGCCGAAGCTGTCGTTCGCCTCGAAGTGGGTGCCGCGCGCGCCTTTTCGGAGAGCACCCTGGACTCGGTGGTGGCCGACCTGCGTTCCATCCTGACGCCGCAGTGCCTGTCCCGATGCCAGCAGGTCGCCGGCCAGCTGACGTCGCCGGCCAAGAGCGTGGCCCGCGCCGCCGACCTGCTGGAGGACCTGGTCGACCGGTGACGGCGGGTTTGCGCGGTCGCCCGCCGGGCGGGCACCCTGCAGATAGGAGCGCGCGCGGCCGCAGGCCCGGGACTGCGCGGAGTGGCTGCGCTGGCACGACACCGCGGTGCTGCCGGCGGTGATGGCGGCCGTGCACCAGGCCGCGGCCGCCGCCGCGCAGATCCCGCCCCACCCGCAGCCCGCGGCGCCCCCCGCCGACGCCATCGGTGGCGCCGGAGCCGACTTGATGAAGCGCTACGAGATCACCGCCGGCGAAGCCCACGCGGTGCCGGCGGAGCGGGCGTTTGCCAACCGCGTTCCCGTCGAGCGGGCGGCCCGCCGACTGGTCGAGGCGCGCGAGGTCACACCCCGACGGCAGCGGACCCGCCGCGCCGGCACCCGGCACCACCGATCCCGGCGGGCCGGCCAACACCGGGAAATCCCGGCTTCCGGCGCGGGGTGGACTAGTGTCTGGTCCCCCAACCCTTTTCGCGACGGGAGACCGCATGCCCCGGGTGGCGATACTCGACGACTACGCCGGCGCGGCCCTCGAGGTTGCCGACTGGTCCCCGGTGCAGGCCCGGGCCGACATCACCGTTTTCGACCGGCATCTGTCCCAGGCGCAGGCCGCCGAGGCGCTGCGGCCGTTCGACGTGGTCTGCACCCTGCGCGAACGAATGGCCTTTCCCCGTGCGCTGATCGAGGGGCTGCCCAAGCTGGGGCTGATCACCATCGTCGGCCACAGCCTGCCGAACCTGGACCTGGCCGCGGCCACCGACTGCGGCGTCGCGGTGGCCCATTCCGATTTCGCCAGTCCCCGGTTCAGGTCGGTGCGCGACGCCACGCCCGAACTGGCCTGGGGGCTGATGATCGCGACCGTGCGCAACCTGGCCGAAGAGCACCGGCGCATGCGCGAGGGCGGATGGCAGGCCAGCACCGGCATGACGCTGTGGGGCACGACCCTCGGACTGCTCGGCCTCGGCAGGACCGGCAGACGCATGGCCGAGTACGCGAAAGCCTTTGGCATGCAGGTCATCGCCTGGAGCCAGAACCTCACCGAGGAGGCCGCGTCGGCCGCCGGCGCCCGGCGGGTCGAGAAGGCGGCGCTGTTCGAAGAGGCCGACGTGGTCTCCATCCACCTCGTGCTGTCCGAACGCACGCGCGGTCTGGTCGGCGAACCCGAGCTGGCCCGGATGAAGCCGCGCGCCTACCTGATCAATACCTCGCGGGGCCCGATCGTCGACGAGGCGGCGCTGATCGCCGCCCTGGAAGCCGGGCGTATCGCCGGGGCCGGGCTCGACGTCTACGACCTCGAACCGCTGCCCGCCGATCATCGGTTGCGGGCGCTGCCGAACGTGACGCTGTCTCCCCACCTCGGCTACGTCACCCGCGAGATGCTGGGCGCGTTCTACTCGGACACCGTGGAGGCGGTGGTGGCGTGGCTGGACGGCGAGCCCGTCCGGATCGCCAACCCCGGGGCCTTGCCGCGGCATTGACGGCCCTGCCCCGACAGCGTTGCCGTGGTGCGGGATCGCCTGTCGCAGCCGCCACTCGAATGGCATAATGCACGTGGCGTTTCGCCCAGGTTGGCATCGCGAAGGCGACCACGAGAACGATCCGGTCGCGTGCTCAAACCGCTCGGCAGCTCATTTGCGCTGGACCAGAAAGGTGCACCCCGTTGAAGCCTCCAACGGTCCGCGGCGATGTCGCGAGATGACGATGTAGTCCTGCAAGTCACAGACCTGACAGTGACACTCGAAGGGCAAGTGGTGTTGGCGGATGTGTCCTTCAGTGTGCGGCCGGGAGAAGTCTTGACCATTTTGGGGCCGAACGGCGCGGGCAAAACCGTATTGTTGCGTGCGCTACTGGACACGGTCCCTCACGAAGGTTCGGTCACGTGGAAGCCGGGAACGCGGATCGGGTACGTGCCGCAACGGCTGCCCTACATCAAGTACATCCCGTTGTCGGTAGCCGATTTCTTCGCGCTGAAGAGGAACGCCAGAACTGACATCGGCGGAATGCTCGGCACTGTGGGGCTTTCTGCCGAGCTTGCCGACAAGCGGATTGGTGACCTCTCGTCCGGGCAGTTTCAGCGGGCTCTCATCGCATGGGCTCTTGCCGGCGATCCCCAGGTGCTCTTGTTCGACGAGCCCACCAGCGGAGTCGACGTCCGCGGCGAAGAGACGGTCTATGCCTTACTGGCGAGACTCCACCGGGAGCGGAACCTCACGATGCTCCTCGTCACGCACGATCTGGCCGTGGTACACCGCCTTTCATCGACGGTGCTGTGTTTGAACAAGCGACCGGTCTGCCAGGGCTCTCCCATTTCGGTGCTCACTCCCGACAACCTGCGGCGGCTGTACGGGGCCGAAGTCAAGTTCTATGAGCACAAGCACGAATAAGAACATGCAAACTTTGGTCCTCAGCCTGATGTCCGGGGTATTCATCGGTGGCGCGGCCGGCTATCTCGGCTCACTGATGTTGAGCCGCAACATGGCGCTCGTGGCCGGGCCGCTCGGGCATCTGACCCTTCCGGGCATCGCCCTGGCGCTGCTGTGGGGTTTCGACGTCTCCCTCGGGGCGTTCCCGTTCGTCATTCTCGGCGTCGTCCTGATCTGGCTGCTCGAGATGAAGACGGAGCTGCCGATGGAAGCGTTGACCGCCGTCGTGTTCGCCTCCGGCGTGGCGGCCGCCTTCTTGTTCTTGCCGCTCGATCAGGCCGAGGCTGCGCTGGTCGGCGACATCGCCAAGGCCGGCGTGGGCGACACGATACTTGTCGCCGTCTCTTCGGCTGCCGTGGCTTTCGTCGTCTATCGCGCCTATCCGAAGCTGGTCCTTGGGAACGTCTCCGACGAGCTGGCCGCTGCCGAGGGAATCAACGTCAAGCGATACAACTTGCTCTACCTCTTCTTGATCGCGGTCATCGTGGCCCTTGGTGTCAAAATGGTGGGCGGTCTACTGACCGCCGCGCTGGTGGCGATTCCGCCGTCCGCCGCACGAAACGTCGGAAAAAACCTCACTCAGTACACGCTCGGCGCGACCTCCATCGGTGCGGCATCGGCGGTGGTCGGCATCGTTTTGAGCCGGCTCACTGGCTTTCTAGCCGGGCCGCTGATCATTCTGGTGAGCGCCGGGGCATTCCTGATCACATTGCCCTTCGGCCGACGACGCTAGCCTCACGTCGGGCATGTCGATGACGACCACTCGCCCCGCACCGACATATCCGGGCGTACCGACGCGGCCTCTGCCGAAGCGGTCAGTGCATCAGCTGTCGGTCGTGTCCGTCGTGCGAAGTTCGTTGAGCTCGCGGCGGACACGCGCAACCTCTGTTTCCAGATCCTGCAGATATTCTGCGAGGTCCTCGACATCGACGCGGCGTCGCCGGCGGCGGCCGTAACCGTAACCATAAGGTTCGGGCGTCGGGTAGTACCCGACCGGCGGCGGCCCGTACGGACACGTGTACCCGTGGTGGCAGTGGCACGGACCGTGACCACAACAGCAGCTCATTTGCATCCCTTTCCTCAATCCGTTTCCGATGCCCCGCCACGCTGATGAGGCAAACGGGCGACGATCACTGGAATGTGGGCGGAATTGACTACCGTCCTGCTCACCGAGCCCAGCAGCATGCCGGGGAACCCGCCGCGGCCGTGGCTGCCGAGAACCACGAGCTGGGCGGCGCCTGCTAGTTCGAGCAGTCGCAGTGCGGGCCGGTCACACACGACAACTTTGCGCACAGTGACATCCGGATAGCGCTCCCGCCAACCGCAAAGACGCTCGGCCAGGACTTCTTCCTCGCGGGCTTCGATGTTTCGCCACTCGATCGGCGCCCAGTTCATGCTCGCGAAATCGAGGGGTCCCATGTCGCTCCAGGCGTGCAAAGCCGTCAGGTCAACGCCGCGACGTGACGCCTCGTCGAAGGCGATTTCGGTCGCCAACTCCGATGTCGGGGACCCGTCGATGCCCACTACCACCGGGGCTTCGGGCGGGCGAGGCGTGGGCGATTCTTCATCGTGGATGACGGCGACCGGGCAATGCGCCCGTTGGACCACACCGGAACTGACCGACCCCAGCAAGGAGCGCGCTACGGCGCCCTGGCCGCGGCAACCCACCACGATCATGTCGGCTTGTTCGGAGAGGTCAACCAGCGCAGGCATGACCGGCGCATGTAGCACCTCGCATTTGATTAGTGACGCGCGTTCTGATGCAGCCGCCTCGGCGGCGACCTTGCGAGCCTGCTCGACGATTTCGTGTGCCCGGCGTTCCTCATACTGCGTGAAGCTTGCCGGCGATGACGGTTCCACCCAAGGTTCGACGGGAGTCACGGCGGGCGCCACGACGTGGACCAATGTGATGGGCAAGTCGCGCAATTCGGCATCCCGTGCCGCCCAGGCAACCGCGGCGACAGAAGACGGGGAGCCGTCGGCGGCGACCACAATTCCGAGCTGTTGAGCCGACATTCGGGGTTCTCCTCAAGTCCGTACCGAGAGGCACGACTGCGTGTCGATGCGCGATGGGGTCGACGCTAGGCGGCTGTATGAATCGAAACAGGAGGATTTAGTCCTTAACAGTTCGTATTTATCCCAGGAGGACCGGGACCGGACCGGGTGTGGGTGGGCAAGCGACCACGTCATATCGCCGGGCCCGGCGGCGTAGCGTTGCACCCATGCGCATACGTGCCTAAGTTACTGCGTGTGACTGCGGTCGGAGTCGAGTCGGTGAGCGCGGGCCATTCGCACGCGCACGGGCATGCGTCGGCCGACGGTGATCGGCGGTGGCTGGCGGGCGCGCTCGCGGTGATCGTGGCCTACATGGTCGGTGAGGTCGCGGTGGGCATTGTCGCGGGGTCGCTGGCGCTGATCTCCGACGCCGCGCACATGCTCACCGATGCCGGGTCGATCGCGTTGGCGCTGTGGACGATTCGGCTGGCCGCGCGGCCGGCCGCGGGGCACATGACCTATGGGTGGAAGCGGGCCGAGATCCTCTCGGCGCAGGTGAACGGCCTCACGCTGCTGGTGCTGGCGGTGTGGCTGGCCGACGAGGCGATCCGGCGGCTCATCCATCCGCCGCAGGTCACCGGCGGCCTGGTGGTGATCACCGCGCTGGTCGGCGTCGCGGTGAATGTGGCGGCCACGTTGATGATCGGTCGGGCCAATCGCACCAGCCTCAACGTCGAGGGCGCCTTCCAGCACATCCTCAACGACCTGTTCGCGTTCATCGCCACCGCGATCGCCGGCGTGATCATGCTGCTGACGCAGTTCTGGCGGGCGGACGCCATCGCGACCCTCATCGTGGTCGCGCTGATGGCGCGGGCCGGATTCGGCCTGATCGGCGCCTCGGTGCGGGTGTTCATGGAGGCCGCGCCCAAGCACCTCGATCCGGCCGCGGTCGGCGCGGACATGGCCGCCTGCGACGGCGTGGTCGAGGTGCACGACCTGCACATCTGGGAGATCACCTCGGGCTCCCCCGCGCTGTCCGCGCATGTGTTGGTGCAGGACGGCAGGGACTGCCACGCCGTGCGGGCCGACCTGGCGCGGCTGCTCGACAAGGAGCACGGCATCCACCACACCACCCTGCAGCTCGACCACGCCGGCGAGGACGACGGCGCCCGGGCCGCGGCGGGGCTGCATTGCGAGGACCCCCACGGGCCGGTCCACCGAGCCGGCGACACCCGTTGACGGGCGGCGCCTTTCGCGGCGTCACACCGTGTTGAACAGCGTCATCAGCCCGTAGTCCATGTGGATCTGCTGATGGCAGTGCATCAGCGACAGGCCGGGCTGGTCGGCGACGAAGTCCACATCCATGCTCTGGTAGCCGCCCAGCATCGCGACATCCTTGCGGACACCGCCCGTGGATGTCCCCGCGACACGGGTGATTTCGAAGATATGGCGGTGCAGGTGCATGGGGTGCAGGTCGTCGCTGGCATTGCGGAAGCGCAGCCGGTAGCGCTTGCCGCGCTGCAGGTCGAGCACGGGTTTGTTGGCGTCCATGGAAAACGGTGTGCCGTTGATCGTCCACTGGTTGAAGCCGCCCTCGGCGGCGTTGCGTTTTTCGATCAGCATCTCGATGGTGTGATCGGCCGGCGCGGCGGCCGGCGGGCTGGGCGCGGCGAAGCGGCGGTAATCCCAGGTGAATCGCGGCGGTGGTGACCATTGCGGGTCACCGGTCCGCCCCGCGTATTCCACGACGATGCCCATGCCGTGGGCGCGGTCGTCGTCGGAGAGGTCGCCCAGCACCCACACGCCGGGGTTGGTCATCGTCACGATCGCCGATACCCGCTCACCTGACCCCAGCCACAGCACCGGCACCGTCGCGGGGTTGGGCACCGGATTGCCGTCCAGCGCCACCACGGTGAACTCGTGGCCGGGCAGGGCCAGGCTGCGGTTCTCCGTGGCGCTGCCGTTGAGCACGTGCAGCAGCACCCGCTGGCCCGCGCGCACCCGGATCGGCTCGCCGTGGCCGAGCATGCGCCCGTTGATCGCGAAGGCCGCGTAGCCGACCTCCAGACCACGAGGGTCCCCGCGGCCCAGGGAAGCGTTCATCGCCGATTCGCCTTTGTCTCTCAGCCCCGGATCCTGCTCGCCGGCAAGGAAATCGGCGGCCATGTCACCGCCGCGACTGAAGGTGGGCTCGAACTCCTTGAGCGTCAGAAAGATCTCCTGGTCATAGGAGCCCGGATTGTCCCGCGGCTCGATGAACACCGGGCCCACCTGGCCGCTGTACATGCCCCGGGACAGGTCGGCCCGCGGCACCACGTGCGTGTGATAGAACCGGAAACCCGCCGGGCCGGGCACGAAGGAGATGCGCCGCATCCCGTGTGGGGGGATGTAGGGCGTGCCCTCCTCGGCCGCGCCATCGACGTCGACGCCGACGATTTGGCCGTGCCAGTGCAGCTGCTCGGGCGTGTCGGTGTCGTTGTGGATGTCCACCCAGGCGCGTCGGCCCTCGGTGAACCGCACCAGCGGACCCGGAAACTGCCCGTTGTAGACGACGGTTGACACGATGCGATCCGGCGCCAACTCGACCGTGCCGGCGCCGATCCGCAGCGTGTAGTCGGCCTTGCCATGGGGCGGGGACGGCGCCGAGGGGCGCGCGCATGCCGTCGCAGCTCCCGCGGCGCCCGCGGCCGAGGCCGCCGCCAGGGACGCCCATTGCAGGAAGGCCCGTCGATCAACGGCCATCGCCACCTCCTCGGATCGGCCGGCGGGGGGCGTTGCGCTCCGGCGAGCCCCGCGGTCCCCGTTTGCAATCGTCTCAAAAGGGAAATATCGCAGGCAGCGTTTGAATACCGCCCGCCGACCCAGGAAGGCTTGCCATGGCCACGTCCAGCCGCCACCGCGCGCCGGGGCGTCCCCCTCTCGAGGACGGTGACCACGCGCCAGGCGCGCCGGCGAGCTACCCACGTCTGGACCTGCTCGCCGCGACGGGCGGCGCCCTGTTGCTGGTGGTCATCGCGGTGTTGTCCGGGTGGGCCCACCACAGCCTGGCGAACCCGCGGCCGGTGCCGCCGCACGCCGGCGCACCGGCACCGGCGACCGGTGTCGCCGAGCCGCGGATGTCCGCGCACGCGGGCCTGCGACTTCGTGACTGGCTCACCCGGGCCGAGCCGTCGATCGACGCGCTGGCTGCCGCCCGCCGGACGGTCACCGCGGCTGCGGCCGGCGGCGACCTCGCCGCGACGGGGGTGGCCTGCACCGGCGCGGACGCCGCCGTCACCGGCGCGCAGCGCCAGTTGCCGAGCCCGGATCCCGACCTGAACGCCGCCCTGCAGCGGGCCATCGAGAGTTATCTCGTCGGGCTGCGGCACTGTGTCGTGGGCGTCCGACAGCACGACGGCATCGAGATTGCGCGCGCCGCCGGGTATATCGACCAGGGGAACCGCGAATTGCGGGCGGCGCTCGCAATTCTCGACCGGGATCTACCCGGTGTCCAACCCCGCGAGCCCGGTGTGCTGACCGTATAGCCGCATAAAACAGTCAGCGTGCGGGCGGCGTTACCGGTCCGCGGACAGGGCCACCCGGTCGCCGGTGCGGATGACACCGGGCGCCACGACCTCGAGGTACGCCCCCACGCAGGGGCGCCGAGCCGCGGAACCGCTTGTCCGCACGCGGTTCTCGGCTCCCGGGGTGCGCAGCGCCTGCGGGGCGAGCGGCAGCGGCCCATGCTCGAGTGTGGGTACCACGCAGCGCGGTGTCGCCTCGATGACGCGCAGCCGTGCCGCGCCGATGGCCAATTCCCATCCCGTCCAATCATTTTCGGCATAGGGCCGATAGCCGGGAGGGGTCGCGATCACCAGGTTGGGGCGGTACCGCAGTGCCTCGACGCCGACACGCAGCAGGGTCGCCGTCGTGATCACGTGCAACGGGGCGTCGTCGGTGAACGAGTCGCCCGGGGTCGCCTTGCCGATTTCCAGGATGCGGCCGCCGACCTCGGCGTCCAGCCCCCGCTCGAGCAACTGCTCGGGGTCGGGCCGCTGCACCGTGGCGCCGGGGCCACGCTTGCCCATCAGCCGGACCGCCCGGCCCAGCAGCCGGGACAGCAGTTCGTCGACCGTCGGATCGTCGGCCGCGACACAGGTCCCGTCGGGCAGCGCGATGCGCACTTCCCCGTCCGCTCTGCGGGCCGTGCACTGCAGCAGCCCACGCCACAGCCGGGGGTGCTTGGCGCTGGCCACATGCCCCGTTTCCGCGTCGACCAGAGCGAGGCGCCGATCTCCCTCGGCGCCGCGCTCGTCGACGTACAGGCTGTCCACGGTTTCGCCGAGCATCGACTTCACCGGGTAACGCCACAGACTTTCGACCCGCATCCATCCCCACTCGACGCCGACGCACTGCCTTGTCAGGGAAACTCTATGCGGGCATGCCGAAATGGTCGCGGATCAGCTGCAGGCTCAACGGATACTCGCGCAGGGTGCCGGCCAGCCGGTACTTGGCGGCCGCGGCAGGATCGCCGTAGCGGCCGCCGGCGGGGGCGGGCGGGTCCGCACCGCACGTCGCAGCCGGCGCGATGCTTGCTATGCCGAGGCAGACACCGGCGGCGAGGCCGCGCGCCGTGGTCGCGACCCGTGAGTTGACCATGACAGTGGGCAAACCAATCAGACAACGGGGTAGAGGGCAAACGGTAGCACCCCCAGCAAACGCGATGGTGGACGAAAGTGCACCGAAGTGGCCAAGGCCGCCGGGATGGCCGTATCGCCGTGCGACCACCGCGTCCGTGGTGTACAAGATTCTTCATGGTCTCGGATCCGCCCCCCGGATCACCGGTCGATCCGTCGGCGCTGCGCGAAGCGGTCGTCCGCCGGTTCCATCGGCGTTTGACGGCCGCAGGGCAAATCACGATGCCCGCCGTTCCCGGTCTGGCCGACGAGTACGTCAAGGTGTGCGAAGACATGTTTGCCAGCGTCGGCGTCGAGCGCACGGCCGAGCAGTCCGCTCAGCTGCGGACGGTCCTGGAAGACGAGCTGGGCAAGGCGTTCACGGCGTCCCCGCGGTCGAACGTCGTCCTCTCCTTCGACGTCCCCTTCGGCACGAACCTCAACTACCGCGTCATGGCGGAATGGTTGCCGATCGAGGGCGCCTACGACCAGTGGGTCGCCACCCGCGAGCCGCCGCTGTTCGGGTCCGAGCCCGACGCCCGGGTGTGGGCGCTGGCCGGCGAGGCGGCCGATCCCGCCGCCTGTCCGGTGCTCGACATCGGCGCGGGAACCGGCCGCAACGCCCTGGCCCTGGCGCGTCGCGGGCACCCGGTCGATGCCGTCGAGATGACCCCGAAATTCGCCCACATCATCCGCTGGGAGGCGCAGCAGCAGTCACTGCCCGTGCGCATCGTGCAGCGCGACGTCTTCGCCACCACCGACGGCCTGAGCGGCGGTTACCAGCTGATCGTGGTGTCGGAGGTGGTGCCCGACTTCCGCGCCACACAGCAGCTGCGCGAGCTGTTCGAACTCGCCGCCCGCTGTCTGGCGCGGGGCGGCCGCATGGTGTTCAACACCTTTCTGGCGCGCCCGGGTTACGTGCCCGACGACACCGCGCTGGAATTCGGGCAGCAGTGCAACACGATGATCTTCACCCGGCGGGACTTGGAGGACGCGGCGGCCGGGCTGTCGCTGGACCTGGTCGCCGACGACTCCGCCTACGACTACGAGAAGGCCCATCTACCCAGCGCGGCGTGGCCGCCCACCGGCTGGTTCGAGAACTGGGCCCACGGCCTGGACGTGTTCGACGTCGCGGCCGGGGAGTCCCCGATCGAATTGCGCTGGCTGGTCTACCAGAGGACGGGCTGACACCGAAGAGGGCCGGGCACGCTCAGCGCGACGGCATGCCTCGAATTCGGCGCGAGACGATGACGCCGGCGGACAGGGGCGCCGGCAAGCCGGCTTGGCGCCCAAGGTTGGTCGGCCCGTTCGGCCCGTGCGGCCGGCCACAACGGGGTCATCGCGGGCTGATGCCCCGGCCACCGGCGGGGAAAACGCGACCGTGGGCCGTCGCGGAAGTCCCGTGCCCGACCCAGTACAGTGCATCGGGCTACCCGCCCGCGCCAGCCGGCGGCTCGGGCCGGCGCAGTTTCGGAACACTCGCCCCGGGATATTTGATGGACGACCTCGACGCCGGTTGTCGATGTGGACCCGGCAAACAAGACCAACGCAAGGATTCGGCAGCCCATGACGTCCGATGACAGCGAACGGCTGGTTCGCCGCATCCTCGGCATCGACTGGCCGCGCCGGTTCCTGCTCGCGGTGTTCGTCCTCGTCGCGGTCGTCGGCGTGGCGCGCATCGAATCATCGCCGGGCTGCCCGGCCGGGGGCTGCGCGCGTCAGCAAGCCTCCGTCAAACCGGCCGAGCCCGCGCGGGTGAGCATCACGCCCGGCGACGACGCCCGTGACGTCGACCCGGTGGGGCACGTGATGGTCAAAGCCGACGCGGGCAAGCTGACCGAAGTCCGCATGGTCAACGAAACCGGCAAGGCCATACCGGGCGTCATGACCCCCGATGACGTCGCATGGAAGCCCACCGTGCCGCTGGGCTACGGGCGCACCTACACGCTGACCGTCACCGCCCGCGGATCCGACGGCATCGACGCGACGCAGGTGTCCTCGTTTTCCACCCTGGAACCCTCCAACCAGACCAAGGTCTACTTCGACATGACGTCGGAGGCCCCGCTGCGCGACGGCGCCACCTACGGCGTCGGGACGGTCGTCGTCGCGCACTTCGACGAACCGATCGCCGACCGGGCCACCGCCGAGCGGCACCTGGCGGTGACCACCGATCCCCCGGTCACCGGCTCGTGGTTCTGGGTCGACGGCCAAAACGCCCACTGGCGCCCCGAGCACTACTACGCACCGGGCACGACGGTGACCGCCGACGCCAATATCTACGGAATCGCCATGGGCGACGGCATATTCGGGCAGGAGGACGAGCACGTGTCGTTCCGGATCGGCGACGCCCACGTGTCCATCGCCGACGACACCACCAAGCAGGTCAGCGTCTTCGACAACGGCAGACTGCTGCGCACGATGCCGACCTCGATGGGGATGGGCGGCATTGAGGACGTCGGCGGCAAGAGCATCTCGCTGTGGACTCCCCCCGGCGTCTACACCGTGCTCACCAAGGGCGACCCGGTCATCATGGACTCCTCCACGTTCGGGTTGCCGAAGAATTCGCGCCTGGGCTACCGCGAGACGATCCACTACGCCACCAAGATCAGCATCGACGGCATCTACCTGCACCAGCTCAACTCGACCGTGTGGGCCCAAGGGCACCGCGACACGTCACACGGATGCCTGAACCTCAACGCCGACAACGCCAAATGGTTCTACGACTTGTCCGTCCCGGGTGATGTCGTGGAGGTCCGCAACACCGGCGGACCCCCGCTGACGATCGCGCAGAACGGCGACTGGACGCTCACCTGGGACCAGTGGCGCAAGGGCAGCGCCCTGAAGACGGCTCCCTGACGGCGCACGGTCAGCGAGCCAGGTCCCACTGCCCGTAGTCGGGCGCGAGCACGTCGTCGACGTCGACGTTGATGCCGCCCAGCAGCGGCCCGGGGTTCGAGGGGCTGTTGACCACTGCCTGGTAGAGGACAGCCGTGGGCTCGCGTTGCCCGTGCGACCATGACCTCGTCTGCCAGGCCCACCGGTGGCCCGGGGTGCTCGAGTTGCCGATCACGCCGTCGCCGATCGCCCACTGGCACACCGGGAAGCTTCCATAGATGCCGGTGCGGCCCACCCCCAGCACCGAGTTGATGCCGCGAAACCAGTTGACGCCCAGCTCGTTCCACGCGTCCGAGTTGATGTCGTCGTCGATGCTGAAGAAGATCGGCGCCGAGTCCGGCCCGCCCGCCGCGGCGTGCAGGCGCGCGGCAGTCTGGGCGTCGGCCACGCCGCCGTCGTACCCCCGGGTGAAGTCCGACGGCGCGCCGGGCCAATTGGGCTTGCCGTACTGGTAATTGCTGACGATGTGCAGACCGGCCGCGCGCAGCGCGTCCGCGTATGCACGGGTGAGCGGCTTGGCCTCGAAGTGGGCGCCGGGCCGCTCCTCGGAGACGTAGTTGACCACGCCGTCATAGCCCGCCGCAGTGATCTCCTCGGGCGCGATCCTGCGCTCGGCGAAATCGATCAGCTTGAGGTCGGTGGCCGCGGCGTGGGGCGGGCGCACGGTTGCCGCGCCCATGCCGAGCAGGACCGGTGCGACCGCGCATTTGAGGGCGTCGCGCCGTGACAACGGCCGCCGGGCGCCTCCGCGCGACTCCTGCATCGCGCGATGGTAACAAAGCCGGGTCCGCCCACCGGCGGCGTGAGAACCGGCCCGCGGGCGGCGGCGGGCCGGCCGCGGATCCTTCGACTTGCCGGATCGGCAGAACGTCGTCTTGAATTTGCCTCGTGGGTGTTCGGCTTGCCCGAAAGTCGGCCGGCCTTGGGCTGATCACCGCCGCGCTGGCGTTGGCTGCGGCGGTGTCACCGGCTGGGACGCCCGGGTCCGCGTGGCCGGCCGGCGCGGCCAACTGCCCCCACGCGCAGGTGGTCTTCGCCCGGGGGCGGCTGGAGCCGCCGGGGACGGGCGAGATCGGCAGTGCCTTCGTCAACGCGCTCAGGTCGAAAAGCGGGAAAAACGTCGGCGTCTACGCCGTGCGATACCCGGCGAACACCGAGGTCGACGCCGGAGCCAACGACATGAGCGGCCACGTCCACTACATGATCGACAACTGCCCGGACACCAGGCTGGTGCTGGGCGGCTATTCGCTCGGCGCGGCGGTCACCGACGTCGTGCTCGCGGTGCCGTTCAGCGCGCTGGGTTTCGACAACCCCCTCCCGCAGGGCGCCGATCAGCACATCGCCGCGGTCGCGTTGTTCGGCAACGCGACCCAATGGGTCGGTCCGTTCACCCACCTGAGCCCGGTGTACAGCGACCGGACCATCGAGCTGTGCCACGGCGACGATCCCATCTGCAACCCGGCCGACCCGCACACCTGGAACGAGAACTGGCCGCAGCATTCCGCCACCGGCTACATCCAGAGCGGGATGGTCAACCAGGCGGCCGACTTCGTCGCGGGCAGGCTCTGACGGGAGTCACGGGGGTCGCGCGGGGGTCGCGCGGGGCTGGTAGCAGGCCGGCGCGGGCGTCCACGCCGGGCCCGCGTTGCGTCGATTAGTTGGTCGAACTATAGTCTGGACACATGTCCAGTTTGCTGTCACGGAGGTCCCAGGCGCGTTGATGGCGGTGGAGTGGGGGGCGCTCGTCCGTGGTTTTGCAGCGGCGGATAAAAGTTGAGTATGCGAATTGCCCTGCTGTCCTATCGCAGTAAGGACCATTGCGGCGGACAGGGTGTCTACGTGCGCCACCTCAGCCGCGGTCTGGTGGATCTCGGGCACGAGGTCGAGGTGTTCTCCGGCCAGCCGTATCCCGAGCTGCTCGACCCGCGGGTGCGGTTGACCAAGGTTCCCAGCCTGGACTTATACCGCGAGCCCGACCCGTTCCGGGTGCCGCGCCCGAGCGAGATCAAGAACTCGATCGACCTGCTGGAGCTGCTGACCGTGTGGACGGCGGGCTTCCCCGAGCCGCGGACGTTCACCATGCGCGTGGCCCGGCTGCTCGCCGACCGGGTGGGCGATTTCGACCTGGTTCATGACAACCAGAGCCTGGGGACCGGCCTGCTCACGATCGCCGAGGCGGGTTTGCCGGTGGTGGCCACCGTGCACCATCCCATCACCCGCGATCGGGTGCTCGACCTCGCCGCCGCGCGCTGGTGGCGCAAACCCCTGGTCCATCGCTGGTACGGCTTCCTGGAGATGCAGAAGCAGGTGTCCCGCCAGATTCCGGACCTGTTGACCGTCTCGTCGTCGTCGGCCGCCGACATCGTCGCCGACTTCGACGTCTCCCCCGACCAGCTGCACGTGGTGCCGCTGGGGGTCAACACCGACCTGTTCAGGCCGGCGTCGGGGCCGCGGCAACCCGGCCGCGTCATCGCCATCGCCAGCGCCGACACCCCGCTCAAGGGCGTCCGCACCCTGTTGCACGCGGTGGCCAAGCTGCGCGTGAACCGCGATCTCGAGTTGCGACTGGTCGCCAGGGTGGAGCCCAACGGTCCCACCCACAAACTCATCGCCGAGCTCGGCATCTCCGACATCGTCCACATCACCAGCGGGCTGTCCGACGCCGCGCTGGCCGCCCTGTTCGCCTCGGCGGAGGTCGCCTGTATCCCCTCGCTCTACGAGGGGTTCTCACTGCCTGCGGTGGAGGCGATGGCGAGCGGCACCCCGGTGGTCGCCAGCCGGGTGGGCGCGCTGCCCGAGGTCGTGGGCACCGACGGCGCCTGCGCCGAGTTGGTGCCGCCGGCCGACGTCGAGGCGCTGACCCGGGCGCTGGGCGGCCTGCTCGATTCGCCCGAGAAGCGCCGCAGCATGGGACGGGCCGGACGGGAGCGCGCGGTCAACGTGTTCAGCTGGGAGGCCGTGGCCGCCCAGACCGTGGGGGTGTACGAACGGGCGATCGCGCGCCGGGCCACCGCCGGGGGCGAGGCGCGATGCTGACAGTCGACTTCGACCGGCTGGGCATCGGCCCGTCCACCACGGTGATCGACGTGGGCTGTGGAGCGGGGCGGCACGCCTTCGAGGCGTATCGGCGCGGGGCCGACGTCGTCGCCTTCGACCGCGACGAATCCGAATTACGTTCGGTGGAAACAATTCTGCGCGCCATGGGCGACAACGGCGAGGCGCCCGCCGGGGCGTCGGCGCAGGTCGTGGTCGGCGACGCGCTGAACCTGCCGTATGCCGACGAGACGTTCGACTGCGTCATCGCCTCGGAAATCCTGGAGCACGTGCCGCAGGACGACGCCGCGATCGCCGAACTGATCCGGGTGCTCAAAGTCGGTGGCACGCTGGCGGTCAGCGTCCCGCGCTGGCTCCCCGAGCGAGTGTGCTGGCTGCTGTCCGACGAATACCACAGCAACGAGGGCGGCCACGTCCGCATCTACCGGGCCAGCGGGCTGCGGGACAAGATCGCAAGCGGCGGCATGCAGTTGACGCACGCCCACCACGCGCACGCGCTGCACGCGCCGTTCTGGTGGCTCAAATGCGCCGTCGGCGTGTCCAGGGCCGACCATCCCGCGGTGGCCGCGTATCACAAGCTGTTGGTCTGGGACCTGATGCAGCGGCCGAGGCTGACGCAGCTGGCCGAAGCGGTGCTCAACCCGCTGGTGGGCAAGAGCGTGGCGATGTACTTCACCAAGCCGCGGTCGGCCGAAAGCGAAGCGACTCCGGGGTATTCAGTTGCGTCGATGTGATCCACCGGCGGTCGCGGGCGTCCTGACCCGTGAGCAGTGCCTGCAAACCGCGAAATCCATCGCCGCCGCACAGGAACCCTCCGGCGCCATCCCGTGGTTTCCCGGCGGGCACACCGACCCGTGGGATCACGTGGAATGCGCGATGGCGCTGACCGCCGCCGGCCTTTTGGAGCCCGCGCGGGCCGCGTTCGACTGGTCGCGCCGTACCCAGCGGCCCGACGGCTCCTGGCCGCTGCAGGTGCGCGAGGGGACCGTCGAGGACGCCAACAGCGACAGCAACTTCTGCGCCTACATCGCGGCCGGCGTGTGGCACCACGTGCTGGTCACCGGGGACAGGCGTTTCGCCAAGGCGATGTGGCCGGTGGTGCACAAGGCGATCGACTTTGTCATCGACCTGCAGATCGGATATGGCGAGATCTGCTGGGCCCGAGGCGAATCCGGGCCATTGCCGGAAGCGCTGCTGACCGGTTGCGCCAGCGTGTTCCACAGCATCCGGTGCGCGCTGGCGCTCGCCGGCCTGATCGGGGAGCCGCAGCCCGAATGGGAGCTGGCGCTGGGCCGGCTGGGCCACGCGATCGCCGCGCATCCCGAGGCGTTCACCGAGAAGGACCGCTACTCGATGGAGTGGTACTACCCCATCCTCGGGGGCGCGCTGCGGGGCGCGGCGGCGGCCGTGCGCATCGAGCAGCGCTGGGACGACTTCGTGGTCGACGGGCTGGGCATCCGTTGCGTGGACGACCGGCCCTGGGTGACCGGTGCGGAGACGTGCGAACTGGTGATGGCGCTCGACGCCATCGGCCAGCGATCGACCGCGCTTCGGCAGTTCGCCGCGATGCAGCACCTGCGCGAAGCCGACGGCTCGTATTGGACGGGACTGGTGTTCGCCGACGGGAAACGCTGGCCCGAGGAGCGCACCACTTGGACCGGGGCGGCGATGATCCTGGCCGCCGATGCGCTATCGGAGACCACCGCGGCCGGCGGGATCTTCCGTGGCGACGGGCTGCCGTTGGGCCTGCAGACCGACTTCGACTGCGAATGCGTGGTCAGCGGGCCCGGCCGCTGACCACGGGCTCCCCCGGCTCGCCGCCGGTGCGCTCGAGCACCCGCAGCGACCCGGTGGCCGAGACCTCCCGGAACTGGCCGGAATCTATTGCGCGGCAATAGATGTAGTACGGCGGGCGGCCGCCGTCGCGGGGGTCGGGGAACACGTCGTGGATGACCAGCGCGCCCCCGACGGCCACCCATTTGGCCCAGCCGTCGAAGTCCTGTGTCGCCGCGGTCTCGGAGTGGCCGCCGTCGATGAACAGCAACTGCAGCGGTGAGCGCCACCCGCGGGCCACGACCGGCGATTTGCCCACGATGGCCACGACGTGGTCGTCCAGGCCGGACGCGTCGAGCGTGCGGCGGAACGCCGGGAGCGTGTCGAACAGCCCGGTGATCTCGTCGACCATCGAGGCGTCGTGAAATTCCCAGCCGGGCTGGTGCTCCTCGGAGCCGTGATGATGATCGATCGTGTACAGCACGCTGGCCGTTTGCCGAGCCGCCGCGCCGAGCAACAGGGTGGATTTGCCGCAGTAGGTGCCGATTTCGACGCCGACGCCCCCGTCGAGGAACCGCAGCGCCGCGTCGTACAGGGCACGCCCCTCGTCAGCGGGCATGAAACCCTGCACCCGTTCGGACAGCGCGAACAGGCGCTCGGTCGATGGGGCGTCGGCGCGGTTCATGGGGTCGAACCTATCGGTCGGGTTCGCCGCAGCCTCGGGGAGGTCGCCGCACGCGGCGCATTCCACACCTGCGATCCACACGTGTGTAGACGCTTGTCGCGGGCTTTGATGACCTTTTGCCCTTCCGCAGCGGACGTGCCCCGAGGCCGCGACGACCCGATCGCCGGTGTCGGTGAGGGGCGATCACGTCCGCGGGGAGGGGACGAACGACTCTGCCCGGCGGTCTTCACGTCGCCTAACGTCCACCTAGTCGCGCCGAGCACCCAACGTCCCGATTGGTTGGCGGTGCGACGAAGGGAGTGGGGAGTGGGATTCTTTTGCGTGGTGGCCCTCGACTTGGATGGCACCCTCACCTCGGCCGGCCGGATCTCGGCGCAGGCACTGCACGCCATCGATCGCGTTCGCCGCGACGGTCTACAGGTAGTGCTTGCCACCGGTCGCATCGGGGCCGAGTTGACGGCGGACTTCCCTCAGATCACGAATCACGTTGATGCACTGGTGCTGGAGAATGGCGCGGTAGCGGTGATCGCCGGAAAATCCCACCCGCTGTCGACACCGGTGGATCGCGCGCTCGACGCGGCACTGGATGAGCGGGGCGTGCCGTATCGGCGCGGCGAGGTGATCTTGGCGGCCAATGGCGCCCAAGCCGCGGACGTCCTCGAGGTGATCGGCACACTCGGACTCGATTGTCAGATCGTGCGAAACCGGGCCGAGCTGATGGTGCTGCCGGCGGGCGTCACCAAGGGCACCGGGCTCACCGCGGTGCTCACTCAGCTGAACCTTTCCCCGCACAACACGATCGCCGTCGGGGATGCCGAAAACGACCTGTCGCTGTTCGGCCCGGCCGAAATCGGCGTCGCCGTGGCCGACGCGGTTCCATCCGTGCGGGAACATGCCGACCTGGTGCTCGAGCAGCCCGACGGAGCCGGAGTCGCCGAGCTGCTTGCCGGCGTGTACCTCAGTGGGGCGCGGCGCTGGTGCCCATCGCGCTGGTGGGTGCAAATCGGTACGTTCGATGACCAGACGCCGACGAAGGTGCCAGGCAGCCAGGCGCGCATGGTGGTGACCGGTCCGGCCGGGTCGGGCAAAAGCTATCTCGTCGGGTTGCTGGCCGAAGAATGGATGAATGCCGGCTACTGCGTATTGCTGGTCGATCCCGAAGGCGACCATCGGCGACTGGAGCAGCTCAACCGGGCACAGCTGATCGACGCCCGGGATCGACTCCCCGAGCCGGTCGAACTGGTCGGGTTGCTGCAGCCGCACACCGGGCTCGTGGTCGACCTGTCGGCGCTACCCAGGGCCGAGAAGGTCGACTACCTGCACCGGCTGCGGCCCGTGGCCGAAGCCCACCGGGAGGCACAAGGATTCCCCCACTGGGTGATCTACGACGAGGCCCACCTGCTCGGCGTGGAGCAGCAGCCGCACTGGACACGGCGTGGCGGTTACCTGCTGTCATCGTTCCTGCCGGCGTCGCTTCCCGCCGGGGAGGTCGACGACACCGACATCGTGCTGACCGTCGGCGGTGCCGATGCGGCAGGTGGCGCTGCGTCACAACCGGTTCGGCGGGCTTGCATCCAGTTCGGCTCGGCGGCACCCCGCGCCTTCACCCTGGCCGCGCGCCGCACCGGCCATGTCCGGCACCGCCACAAGTACGCCGATGTCTCGCTGCCCAACGAGCGCCGGTTCTACTTCCGCCCGACCGACGGCCGTAGCGTTCCCGCGGCCGGGACCATGCACGAGTTCCGCACCGCGCTGGGTCATCTCGACCCGCGCGCGCTGCAGTATCACCTCGAGCGCGGTGACTTCTCGCGTTGGCTCGGCGACACCGTCGCCGACATGGACCTCGCCGCCCAAGTCGCCGCCTGGGAAGACGAGCTGGTGGCGCGCCGGGCCGCCGACCTGCAACGCATACGGCGCCAGCTGATCCGCGCCGTCGAAGAGCGGTATCTCAACTCGACGGAGCACACCCATCGGTGAACCGAATGCCGTGCTCCCCGCCCCGCGGAAAAAGGAGCTCACAGCAACACCGCCGGTTCGGTGACACGACGGCATCCGCCGCAGCACGTCGCCAATAGGTGAAGCGCGGGTGAACAATTCCGCTCGCCCAGGTCTCTCCTGCGATATCGCAAATTGGTCGTATGTCCCGCAACGGAAATTGGGTAGTGTTTGCCTGTTTGGAGCTTGCGCCGGCGCGATGACCGAGACGATGCAGTGCACTTTTCGACTCAACGTCTGATGCCTCGCTGACCCCCACCGGAACACCACAGTTGAATAAGGAGCGCACGATGTCCTCAACGCCATTGTTACCGCACACGCCGCTGAATTTCCTCGGCACCGGCAGACGGCTCGGCCCACGGCTGCGGTCGGCCGTCGTCGCCGGGAACATCCTCGTGGCCGCCGCGGTTTCCGCGGTGCTCGTCCTGGCGGGCACCATCACGCCGGCGACCGGACCGGACATCGCGATCGCGCTCACGTCGGCCGACCCGATCCCCATCGACCGGGGCGTCTCGATCACGCCCGCCCCTGACTGGTCCCTGCTGGATCGCGGCCCGAACTGGGTCGTGCTCGGCGACGACAACGCGGGCGCGAGAATGCGGGTCACGGTCAAAGCGGCCGGCGGGACCGACGTCGCCGCCGTGTTGCAGGCCGACGTCAACGCCGTGTTGGCCGACACCTCTTTGACCAACCTGACGACGGTGGGCGGGCCCAAGACGAAGGACGTGCAGGGTTCGACATTCCAGCGGGCGGCCCGGATGGACTACACCGCGGACGAAGTCCAAGGGGTGGCCACCACCCACCTGCTCGGTGTGTTCATGGAGCTGCTGAACACCTCGAACAAGCTCTCCGCCTTCATCGACTACCGGGAATCGAGCGACGCGCCCAGCCAAATCGGCGGCAACGCCGAAGCCATGATCAACTCCATGTTGTGAGGGCGCTCGGGCCCGTCGAAAAGCCGATCCCGCGGCGCGTGGAAGGTTGCGGGCAGATCATCCGCCACAGCGCAGGAAGGCCAGAATAGCGAACCCGCGCAGAGCCATTAGCCGGCCAGAAACGAGTCGATAATCGCCGCCGAAATCTGAATCGGGAGCGTCCGCTTCATTCGGGTGGCCCGAGCGCGCGGGACAATGCGCGGTTCCGCATCTGTGCGATTTCTCCAGATGGCGTCATCGCATTCGCCGGGGGCCGCTGGTGCACCCAGCCAACCTTCCCGCTCGAAGTGTCTTCGGTCCCGACCCGTTACTTCGGCGACGTGATCCGATGGAGCTGAACATTTCGGATCAGATGCGTTTATCGGGATGGCAATGATTCCTTCATACCGCTACAGATCGACGCGCATGGCCGGTACGGTCGAGGCGGTGCCGAGAACGAGCCTGCGGTCGAGCCGAGTTTCACTGGCCGCGCACGTTGCTTTCGCGCACCGGCGCCGCGCCGCGAGTCGGCGCGGGGCGACACCGTCCCTTAGCCTTTCGCCGCCCGCAAGCCGGAGGTCATGATGGATTGCCCGAATTGCTCAGCCCCGCATGCTGACGCGGCACGCTTCTGTGCCCGTTGCGGCACTCCTTTGCATCGGGCGATCGATCGGTCCCGGCATTTCGCTGTCCATCCCGAAGAACCGGTGCGGGCACTGGCGGTGACGAGCACGTTGATGCCGCATCTGTCGGGTGGGCGTCATCATGTGTACCGCGGCGTGATTGCCTTGGCGCTGCTGGCGGGGTTGATCGCCGCTGCGTTTGGGACGCTGTCGATAGCCCTGGTGCTGGCCGCAATTGCGTTGCCGGCGGCAGTTTTGATCTACGTGTACGACCACGATGTGTGGCGCGAAGAGCCGATCACCGTCGTCGGTGTGGCGTTCCTGCTGTCGCTGGCGCTCGGGGTGGGCGTAGGCCTGCTCGAGCAGCACCTCGCCAAGCCGGTGCTGCTGGCCACGCCCGATCACCGCCTGCCCGCGCTCATGCAGATCCTGGAGTTGGGCGTGCTGCTCCCGGTCGTGGCGTTCGCCGCGGTGCTGATCGGGCCCATCCTGACGACGGCGCGGAGCGCTCTGCGGCACCCCGTCGATGCCATGGTCGCCTCCTCGCTGAGCGGGGCCGCTTTTTCGCTGGGGCTGAGCGTGGTGGTGCAGCGGGGCGCATTCAGCCACATCGAGGCGACCGCCGGGGATCCGGCGCACGTGGCGATCATCGCGTTGACGCTCGGCTATTTCCAGCCGATCATCTTCGCCACCGCCGCCGCCATCGCTGTGGTGCCGCGGTGCGCCGCCGGCGTCAATGTCGCCGCTGGGCTGGCCAAGGGCCTGGCGCTGGTGCTGTGCTACGAACTGGCGACCATCTTGCTGACCCCCTACGGAAGCCGGGGCATGGTACTGACCGCCTTGGCGGCGCTGGTGCTGGCCGCGGCCGGGCTACTCGGCGCCCGCGACACGGTGCACACGTCGTTGCTGGCCGAAGCCCAGGCCGCCCTGTCCGGGGGCCGCCCATTGAGCCATGCGCCCGACAGCCATCAGGTCTGCGCCCAATGCGGGGCGGCAATCGGTGCTGGTGCCGCCTTCTGTCAGATCTGTGGAACGGCCACGGCTGCGCTGCCCCGCCACCCCGCCCCGCAGCCGGGCCGGGCAGCCGGCGATGACGGTGACCAGCACGGCCCGACGACCCCTGCACCGACGGTCTGAACACGACAGCTGAACCAGGAGCCACGATGTCATCTACGCCACCGCCGCCGCACACTCCCCCGCCGCTGCATTACCCCGGTGACGGCAGACGAGTCGGGCACCGGCTGCGGCCGGGGATCGTCGCCGCCATCATCACCGTGGTCATCCTCATCGCAGCCGCCGTGACCGCGGCGATCGTCCTGACCGGCAAAACCAGTCCGCCCGCATCGCCGCCGATCCTGCCGCGCGGTCACGCCGCCGCGGCAGGCCGCGTCGAGTCCGATGGACCCCTTGCGCCGAAACAGCTTTCACACATTTCCACGACGGTGCGTGGCATGGCGATCATGCTCACCGCGGCAGACCCGATCGATATCGCCCAGGGCATCTCCATCACGCCCGCGCCGGGTTGGTCAGTCGCAGAACGGGGTCCGAACTGGGTCACGTTGAGCGACGCCAACGAGGGCGCGAAAATGCGGGTCACGGTCAAACCGGCGGGCGGGACCGACGTCGCCGCGGCGCTGCTGGCCGACGTCAACAACGAGTTGGCCAGAACCGTTTTGACCAATGTGAGGTTGTTGGGTGGTCCCGCGACCAGAACCCTGGACAGCCCGAAATTCGAGTCGGCCGCCTCGGTGAATTACACCGCGGACCACACGGTGATGGTGGCCACCACGCACCTCCTCGGCGTGTTCATGGAGCTGCTGAACACCTCGAACCAGCTGTCGGCCTTCATCGACTACCGGGAATCGCGTGACGCGCCCAGCCATGTCGCCGATGCGGGCCAACTGATGATCGATTCCATGTTGTGACGAGGCGTGCATACCGCCACGTGATCACGTGGGGCGCAGAGGGGATTCGCGATCATCCGCCGGCAGCGCCGGCGCCACCACCAGCACCAGCGCCGCCACCGGATTGCCACCAGTTGTAGGCGCCAGAATAGGCGCTCGTCGGGCACAGGTTCTCGGCCGCGGCAAGAACGAAATGGGCTGCTTGTTTGAGATTCAGTGTCGGATAGTGCTTCTGCAGCGCCACAGCCGCCTGAACACCGTCGTAGCCGCCTTTCCACAGCTCCCCGCACACTTGGTAACCGTTGTTCAACAGTGCCGGTTCCGGTCCGGTGATGCCGGCTGCCTGCACGGCGGCCAGGAAGTCCTGAATCGGGTGATGTTTCTGCACGGAGGTTTGCCACAGCTGCTGGATCTCCGCGATCTCGGGGTCTTGGGGCGTGGCCGCGGACGGAACGGAGGCTGGCGGTGTTGACTGGGCTGATGGCGCCGGTGCCGTCGGACTGGCCGGAGGTTGCGGGTTCAGCCTCGGCTCGGGGTTGATCGCGGCCCATCGGATCGGGAACCACAGCGCGACGCCGAGCAGTATGACTCCCGGAATGACGATCGCCGTGCGCGTGCCCGCGCGATAGACCTCGGTGACCGCGCCGACCTGTGCGGCGGCCACCGATGTCATGGCGCACAGGACCACCGCAGAGACGGCGACCAGCCACAAGCCCCAACCGACTTGAAGGCCGACAAGGTGGTCGGCTGTTCGATGTCACGTTGACGACGTTGATGATCGCGATGAGCAAACACACGAGACCGGCGACCGGGGCGATCCACGCCAGGGCTGTCAGCCACCACGCGCCCAACCCGGTTCTTGCACGGTTCAGCAGGGTCAACAACGCGATGGCCGCGAGCGCCCCAAGGACAAGGGTGGTTCTTCCCTGCCACCAGACGCTGGTTGCGCCATGCGCGGTTACCCGGATAGGAGTTGCCCAGGGTCCGAGGCTGCCGACGACGATGCCCACGCTCGCGGCGATGGCGGCGACCGCATTCGGGAGGAGGTACGTCATGCCCGTCCGGGACGGCGGAGACGGCGGGGACTGTTCGTGGCGGACGCGATCCCGCGGGTTGCCGCCCGGCGCGCCGGCATCGTTGTCGAGGTGGGGTTCGTCGCTTCGGACAGCGGACATGCGGGCTCCTCGCAGCGTATGCGTCTAGGCCCTGATATTTCCCCGGCAAGACCATCCGGGGACAGGGCAGTACGGCATCGATCGTTGCCGCCATGAGTCGCTACGGACGAGGGCCGAAAGTCCCACCGCGGGGGCGGTCATGGGTCCTCGTGCTTCGCGACGGTCGCGGGCCGTCTTCTGGTTCTTCAGCGGGACAGACTGTGCGGCAATGACGGAACGCTCTTGCTGCCGAAAGTCGCCGCCATTGCCGCACGGCGCCGAAGTGCCCGGTGGGCCCCGGGGGTCCGCGAATCCATCGCCGGCGTGTTGTCAGACGACACTGGTGCGTCACTGGAATTCACTGTTAGTATTCCTATTGTTAACCTTTGAGATGCCGCCGTGGGTGAGGTCTTCGTGGCTGTTGATACTTACCGGCAACGTGCCCGCCACGATCATGCCGTCCGAGAGTTTCAGTGGCCCAACACGAATCGATGTCTTGGTCGACTTGATCGCGTTGGCTATCGCGGTTGGAGTGGGCGGGGTGGGGCGACCGCGCAGATCCCGCAGATTCTCGGAGCGCGCGGACTTGACCGCGCGATCGGCGCGCGCAGCGCCAGTCGGCCAACGGGCGGTTGCGGAATCGCCGATCGATGGAGAAGGTCATGAGCCCACCGCTGATACGCCCTGGGCAGGTGTTCGCCGGGTACACGATTGTCCGGTTGCTGGGATCGGGCGGGATGGGCGAGGTCTACCTCGCCCAGCACCCGCGGCTGCCACGCCGCGAAGCACTGAAGGTCTTGGGCAAGGACGTATCCGCCGACGAGGACTACCGCCGGCGCTTCCTCAAAGAGGCCGAGCTGGCGGCCGCCCTATGGCACCCGAACATCGTGCGCATCAACGACCGGGGCAAGTTCAACAGGCGGCTCTGGATCTCGATGGACTATGTCGACGGGACCGACGCGGCCAGCCTGCTGCGGGACCGCTACCCGGTCGGCATGCCGGCGGATCAGGTTGCCACCATAGTCGCGGCGATCGCGAGCGCACTCGACTACGCCCACGAACGCCACGACGTTTTGCACCGCGACGTCAACCCCGCCAATATCCTGCTCACCAAGCCGGAGAACGGCGAACAGAGAATCCTGCTGGGCGACTTCGGGATAGCCCGTAACATCGCCGACCCCACGGGGCTGACCGCCACCAACATGACCGTCGGCACGTTCCCCTACGCCGCACCCGAACAGCTGACCGGCGAACCGATCGACGGCCGCGCCGACCAGTACGCCCTGGCCGCCACCGCCTACCATCTGCTGGCGGGAACCACGCCGTTCCCCTACACCAACCCGGCGGTGGTTATCAGCCATCACCTCACCGCCCCGCCGCCGGCGCTGGCCAAGACCCGCCCCAAGCTCGCGGGCTTCGACCCGGTGTTTGCCGTGGCCCTCGCGAAGGAGCCGGCGGACCGCTTCGCCCGGTGCACCGATTTCGCCGACGCGTTCTCCGACGCGGGGCTCTGGCGGGTGCCGACGGCGTCGGTGTCGACCATGCAGACGCCCGTGGCGTGCAGGCCGCCCGCCGGCGCGGCCGCGCCCTCGGTCCGGGTCGGCACCGACAAGCGGCAACGACGCAGGCCACGGTGGATGTTCACCGCGGCGTCAGCTGTGCTGGCGCTCAACCTCCTCGGCGCCCTGGGCTATGCGACCCAAAGCTCCCCCGACGCGCCCGCGCCCGGCCGGCCCGCCGCCTCCCCGACGTCGCCGCGGCCACAGCGGGCGCAGGACGGCGCCACCCCGTCGGCGTCGGCCCCCCAGCAACCGGCGCCGACCCCGACGCAGCCGGCGGCTTCCGCGGCCCCCCCGTTCGTCGCACCCACCCCGGCCGCGCGGCCCGCCGCGCCGGCGCCCCAGCAACTCGCGCCGCCCCCGACTCGGGCGCCGGCCCCGGCGGCGGCCACACCGGCCCCGGCGGCGGTTCCGGCCGCGCCGCAATCCGCACCCCCCTCAGCGACCCGGCCGGGGTCCAATCCCGATCAGACCTACCTGAACCAGATTTCGAGCATTCCCGGCGTCACGGTCACCGATCCCACGGAGGCGACCACCACGGCGCGCGGCGTCTGCTTCGGCCTGCAGAACGGGGGCACCCCCGCGGATGAGGTCGCGCTGTCGGAAAACAGGAGCGGGCTCACCCCCACCCAGGCCGCGGCGGGCGTGAAGGCGGCGATCAGCGCCTACTGCCCGCAATACGGGCGTTAGGACACTCCCGGTCGCCGGTCAGCCGGCGTGATGCCGAAAGGCCCTGGCGCGCGCCACGTTCCGGCTTTCCGGCGCCGGGTGCCGGTCGAGCCAGCGGTGGGCGCCCAGTTTGACGCGGTCCTCGATGAGGAACCAGAAGAGGGCGTAGGCCCACACCAACCCGGCCCAGCGCCACCCCAGCGGAGTCATCGCCACGCCGAAGACGGCGATCAGTGTGGCGATCAGCTGGGTCCCGACCACCGCGCCCAGCAGGACGGGTGCGGGTGCGGGCCGCGACCAGAAGGGGTGGCGCGTGCGGGTGACGAACACGGTCAGATGGCCCGAGACCGACAGCTTCAGGTAGATCAGCGTGCGAATCAGGTCGTGGTCGAGCCTGAAGACGTTGTCGGCCAGTGCGAACAACAAGAAGGTTTCGGCTACCCCCATCACGCCCAGCGAGGTGGCAACGGTGAGCACGCTGCGCATTTCCCACGTCGCAGGTCTGGCCGAACCGCGCACGTGGTCGTAGGCGATGGCCAGGATCGCGCCGTCGTTGAGCAGGGCCAGGAACACGATCATCACGGCGGTCACCGGGAAGAAGTTCATGAACACGATCGCCAGGGTGATCAGCAGCAGCACCCGGATGGTCTCGGCGATACGGTAGGTGGCATAGCTGGTCATGCGCGCAAAGATCTCGCGCGCCTGGCGGATGGCCGCCACGATCACCGACAACCCCGGCGCCAGCAAGACCACGTCGGCGGCCGCGCGTGCCGCGTCGGTCGCCCCGGCTACCGCGATGCCCGCGTCGGCCTGCTTGAGCGCGGGCGCGTCGTTCACGCCGTCGCCGGTCATCCCGACGATGTGTCCCCGGGCCTGCAACAGCCGCACGATGCGGTACTTGTGTTCGGGAAAGACCTGCGCGAACCCCTCGGTCGTTTCCACCCGGGCGCCGAGCTCGTCGCCGTCAGCGGCCTCGTCGAGCATGCGGGCATCGAGGATGTCCTCGCCCAGGCCGACCTGACGGGCGATCTCGCGCCCGATGGCGACCTGGTCGCCGGTGACCATCTTGACGTCGATGCCGAGTTCCTTGGCGGCGGTGATGGTCGCCGCGGAGTCGTCGCGTGGCGGGTCGGCCAGCGCCAGCACCCCCAGCAGCCGCCAGCTGCCGTCGCCGTCGGTCTTGGCCACGCCGAGGGATCGGTACCCGTGGGTGGCGAAGCGTTCCACCACGCCGTTGACCTCGGCGACCGCGCCGTCACCGTCACACAGGGCGGCGATGACCTGCGGTGCGCCCTTGCTGACCCGGAACGTCTGACCGTCGGGGTCGCGCACCGTCGCCTCGGTGCGTTTGCTGACCGGGTCGAAGGGCACGAACTTCTCGATTGATGCGGCCGGTCGCTGGCCCGTGGCCGCCATTACCGCGAGGTCGATGAGGTCATTGTCCTCGGCGCGCGAGGCCAGTACGGCGGCGGTGAGCAGCTCGTCGTCGCTGACCGCGGTCGCGGTCCAGCGGGTGGCGAGCGCGAGATGGTTCTGGGTCAGGGTGCCGGTCTTGTCCGAGCACAACAGGTCGATGCCGCCGAGTTCCTCGACCGCCGGCAGGTGGCTGACCACGGCCTCCTGGCGTGC
Organism: uncultured Actinomycetota bacterium; assembly: GCA_963711445.1. Taxonomy (GTDB): domain Bacteria; phylum Actinomycetota; class Actinomycetes; order Mycobacteriales; family Mycobacteriaceae; genus Mycobacterium. The sequence goes on along the minus strand of CAVQEF010000004.1, from coordinate 33,323 downwards.
CAGCTGACGCGCGCCGATGGCCATGGTCACCGACAGCACCGCCGGTAGGGCCACGGGAATCGACGCGATGGTGACGACGAGCGCGAACTCCAGGGTCTGCAGCACGGGGTTGCCCCGGACCAGCGAGACGGCGACCGCCAGTGTCACCAGGGCCACCGCGAGCAGGATCAGGTAGTTGCCGATGCGCAGCACCGCGCGCTGGAAGTGGCTGACCGTGCCCGCGGTTTCCACCAGCGCGGTGGTCTTGCCCATGAACGACGCCGCCCCGGTGGCGCAGACCAGCGCGTCGGCCTCCCCGCGCACCAGCACCGACCCCGAGTACAGGCTCTGGCCCTGCCCGCGGCTGACGGCCAGCGACTCGCCGGTCAGCGCCGACTGGTCCACCTCGAGCGTGACGTCGTCGAGCACCCGCAGATCGGCGGGCACCACATCACCCAGCCGGACCCGCACCACGTCGCCGGGCACCAGCTCGCGCACGGCCACCGTGACCCACGCGCCGTCGCGCAACACCCGCGTCGAGGACGCCAGCCGCTGCTTGAGCGCGGCGATCGCGTTGGCCGCCTGGTGTTCCTCGAAGAACGCGACCAGCCCATTCATCGCCAGCAGCACCCCGATGATCGCCGCGTCGGTCCAGTGCCGGGCGGCCACCGACAACGCCAGCGCGACCTCGATCATCCACGGGATCGGCGCCCAGAAGTAGCCCAAAAACTCCAGCACCGGGTTGCGGTGCTGCTCGACGATCTCGTTGGGGCCGTAGTGCTCCATTCTTTGCTGCGCGTCTGCTGTGGTCAAACCCGCTGCGCTGCTGTCTAATTCGGTGAGCAGCTGCGGCAGCGGCAACTCGGTCAGCTTGTCGGTGGCCTGCGGCAACCCCGTCTCCCCTCACGTGGTGATGTTCCGAGCGTGTCTGCTCCCACCCTGGCACCGTCGCCGGAGACGAGCTAGGGCCGAATGCCCCCAATGGGGTCGCGTGTGAGCTCAGGGCGGGTTTCGTCGGCTTGTCGCCGCCAGGATTCACACCCGACGGGCTGCTGCGTCAGCCCTGCGGGTAGGACGGACGCAGCCACCAGAGCAGGTTGGTCGGGTTGAGGTCCTCGGGCAGCTGCCGGCCGGCGTCCTCGTAGGCCTTGTTGATCGCGGCCATGGAGCACGACGACTTCCGCGCCGCGATGGCGAACCTCAGCCGAGGGTGAAGGACCGCGCATCAGAACGCTACGGCGGTGCGGGGCCCTGTGTCAGCGTCAACGTTCATGTGGAGTATGCCCGTATTTCGCAGGTAGCCGGACTGCAGGCTTACATTGACAGCGGTTGACATGCTCGACGCAGGCGCACGAGGAGGTCCGAATATTCCAGCCGCACGCAAGCAGAGCGACAATGCGCGCCGCCGCCAGGAGCGGCGCAACGCCGACCGCCAAGCCTCCGGCGAGCGGTGGCAGGCCATCCTCAAGGGGGCCGCGGAGGTGTTCCGCCGCGAGGGCTACGCCCGCGCGCGCCTCGAGGACGTCGCCGTCGAGGTGGGCATCAACCGCGCCTCGCTGTACTACTACGTCGGGACCAAGGAAGAGTTGCTCGTCGCCCTGATCGAGGAGCCGGCCCTGGCGATGACCCGGCATTGCCGCGAGGCGCTGCAATCCGAGGCGCCGGCCGACGAGAAATTGCGCCGGGCGCTGCGCGCCTACATCGACGATCTCGTCGCCTACCCGGAAGTCTTCCTGCTGTTCAACGAGAGCCAACACATCGCGACCATTCCCCAGGCGCGCGACATCGTCGCCAACGCCGACGCCTACGGCAAAACGTTGCTGGCGATCGTCGAGGAAGGCATCGCGTCCGGCGCCTTCCGCGGCGACCTCGACCCGCAGCTGGCGATGCTCGGCATCCTGGGCATGCACAACTGGATTCACCGCTGGTATGTCCCCGGCGGGCGCAGCACGCTCGGCGAGATCGGGGACGCCTTCGCCGCCATCGTTTTGTCCGGTCTGCGTCGCTGAGGTGGCCGACTGGACGCAATCCGGGCTTTCGATCGGTCGTGAACTGCGTTGACGCGACGGTCCGCGCTTGGATTGAATGCAATCCATGCCACGCCTGCAACCCGTCCCGCGCGGTGAGGTCGGCGACGACTTCACCCTGAAGATGTATGACTTCATGTTCGGCGACCGTGACCCGGTGGCCGAGCCGGGAACCGTCGGTGGAACCCCCGGCAACTGGTGGACGGTGATGGCGCAGTCCCCCGCCGCTCTGCGACACGCCGTCCGCGGCTTTCGCCTGTACCGCGAAGAGGTGAGCATCCGTCCGGATCACCGTGAACTGGGCCAGATACGGGCGGGCTGGGTGGTGGGCAGCCAGTTCGTCTTCTCCCAGCACTGCAAGGCCTGCCGGTCGGCCGGGCTATCCGAAGACAAGATCGCCGCCATCCCGTCCTGGCAGACCGCCGACTGCTTCGATCACACCGAGCGCCTGCTGCTGGCGTACACGGATTGCCTTGCCGGACAGCACGGTCGGGTGCCCGAGCGGCTGTTCGCGCAACTGCGCGAGGTGTTCACCGACACCGAGATCCTCGAATTCACCTACACGACCACCATGTACGTGATGCACGCGATCATGTCGCGCGCGCTGCGCCTGGAGTTCGATGACGCCGACGACCCGGTCGTGGAGGTCGCCGACCCGGAGGGCGGCGGCGTGCTCGACATCGGCGCCGCCACGTCCGGGCGCGACTGACGGGGCCGAGAGGGAGGGCCGCTCGGAGGTGGCCTATCGGCGCATCCGGCGCGCCATCGCACAGGGGGGACTTCGAGCCGGGTTCGCGGCCGGTCGAACGGCGCATCGGCGAGACGTTCGACCTGTCTCGCACCCCGGTGCGAGAAGCGTTGCGCGCGTTGGCGGCCGACGGACCGGTCACCATCGAGCGCAACCGGGGCGCGACCGCCGGTGAGTCCCGGCGCGCCGGTGCGGGGATTCGACGCCGGGGTTGCGCTGCTGAGCAGCGCCGAGCGTCTGCGGTGAAACGGCTTCAACGACTCTTGTGAGGACAATCGCGGACGACGCCCCGGGGATTCGCCGGATCCGTTGAATTACTACAAGTTGTAGTAAAGACTCGGCGAATCGAAAATGTTCGCGCCGATCGGGCAGTGCGGGCCGGGGCGTACGCGCGTCGGCGTCGATTTCGCGCGCGGCCGCCGGCCGTGGACAACGGAAAATCACCGCGGCGAGCGACCCCGCCCCGAAACGACTTCAGGCGGGTGTGTCGCTGCTGGAATAGTCGCCGAAACGCCGAATGTCGGCGACGGCGGCACCGCCGGCCGCGGCCGCGCGCCGCCGGGCTTGGCAGGAGGGATGGCGCAGCATCGCCTCACCGCGTTCCCGCGCACGCCGTTGAGCCGCGATCCATGCCGGGTGGGATTGAAGGACAATAACCGCCGCCTCCGATGTGTCCGCCACGATTGTCAACTCCTTCCGAAACCAATCCGACTCAACTGCGATGTGTGGGACGGGTGTGGTTATTGATCCGTGATTTCAGAATGCCCTGCCGATCCTGAGACCAAACCGCCCCAGAAGATGAGAATTGGCCATGAATTTGCCGTAAACCTGAGCTGATCTCCTGTCGCCGCCGGATTCGGGGCCCGGTCGCGCTCTGGAATGGTAGCGACGGCCACCGACATTTTGCCCGGTCGGCCGACCCCGCATCGGCTGCTATCGTCGCTTACTTATGCCCGAGATGGACCGCCGCCGCATGATGCTGACGACCGGTATCGGCGTCCTGGCAGCCGCGCTGCCTGCCCCGATCGCCCGTGCGCAACCCGCGCCCTTCCCCGCAGCGCCCGGCGGCCACGCCGGAAGCTACGTCTTCCAGGACGAATTCGACGGCCCGGCGGGGTCGGCGCCCGATCCGTCGAAGTGGGCGGTGGCGCAGGCCCGCGAGACCATCAAGGACCCGACGTACTGGGAGCGGCCCGAGAACATCGGCCAGTATCGCGACAACCGGCAGAACGTCTTCCTCGACGGCAAGTCCAACCTGGTGCTGCGCGCCGCCAAGGACGGCCCCACCTACTACAGCGGCAAGGTGCAAAGCCTGTGGCGGGGCGGCGTCGGGCACACCTGGGAGGCCCGGGTCAAGCTGAACTGCCTGACCGCCGGCGCCTGGCCCGCCTACTGGCTGGGCAACCAGGACGAGGGCGAGATCGACGTGATGGAGTGGTACGGCAACGGCAACTGGCCCCCGGCGACCACGGTCCACGCGAAGGCCAACGGCGGCGAGTGGAAGACCCACAACATCGCGGTGGACGGCGCGTGGCACACCTGGCGCACCCAGTGGGACGAGGCCGGTATCCGGTTCTGGAAGGACTACGTCGACGGCGCGCCGCCCTACTTCGACGTGCCGGCCAGTTCGCTGCCGGACTGGCCGTTCAACGGGCCCGGCTACACGGTGTTCACGGTGTTCAATCTCGCGGTCGCCGGTTCCGGCGGAGGCGATCCCGGGCCGGGCAGCTACCCCGCAGACATGCTCGTCGACTGGATTCGCGTCTGGTGAGTCAGCCGAATTCCAGCAGCGTGTAGGCGCCGCGGAAGGGCCGCATCGGTGCGCACTGCCAGAACGCGGGAAACACGGTCCCGAAAACCATTCCGCGGCCCCGGGGCATCGGCAGGTCGTGCACGGCCCGGACCCCCGGCATGGTGCCGGGCAGCTCGGCCAGTTGGTGTGCCGACAGGCTGAACGGCATGGGCGGCACCCGGTACCGCCGTGACGATCGCAGCCCTTTGGGCGCGAGTTTCTTGACCAGGACCGGCGGCAGGTCGAAGAACATCTGCCCGCCGGGGAACCGCCTGGCGCATTCGGCGATCAGGCCCATCGCCTCGTCGGGCTGTAAATACATCAGCAGGCCTTCGGCGGTGATGAACACGCCGTTGCTGTCGTCGATCTCGGCCATCCAGCTGTAGTCGAGCGCGGACTGCGCCAGCTGGGTGATCCGCGCCGAGTGCGGCAGCAGGCGCTGCCGCAGCTCGATGACCGGAGGCAGGTCCACCGACACCCACCGGAACTGCGCGCCGGGCAGCGCGCTGTCCACGCGCCAGAAGCTGGTCTGGAAGCCCTCGGCGAGCGCGACGACGGTCGCCGTGGGGTGCGCGGTGAGGTAGTCGATCGCGCACCGGTCGGCGGCCAGCGCACGCAGCGCCATCTCCTGGCCCTTGCGCCCGAACTTCTCGAAGTCGAAGTCGATCGACTCGACGAGCGCGATCGCCATGGGGTCATCGATGATCGGGTCCGGGCGTGCGGCCTGGTCGGCCCTGCCGTAGAGGGTCAGCAGCGCCGTTTCCGAGACGCCGGTCAGCTGGCCGGCAGCCACCTTGGCGTCGGGTCGACGATTCATCGAGCCAAAGCCCCCTTGTCAGCGGCGGAACAGGTACCGCACGAGCGTGAGCACCAACGTCGCCACGACCGAGACCAGCAGCATCGACACCAGCGGAACGTAGACGCGCACATTACCTCGTTCGACCCGGACATCGCCGGGGAGGCGGCCGAACCACGAAAGCCCGCCGGCCCACACCAGAACGCCCAGCACCACGACGACGATCCCGGCCAGCACCACCAGCGGGCCGATGTTGCGTTCCATCACAGCGGCTTGACCAGGACTATGACGGGTCCCGGTCGACCGGAATCGCGATCTCGTTGCGGCGCCGGCACGGCAGCGTCCACGGTGGGTCATAGAACCAGGCATCGGGCTCACCGGTGGCGGCGATATTGTTGTCCTGCAACACTTTTTGTAGCTCACGGGTACGCTCGGCCACCGCCTTCGGGCCTCGGTCCCCGCTGAACCGCAACACCGCCACCGTCTGGGGTGGCACGCTCACCAGTCGCACCTGGTCGTCTTTGGGCGTCGGCAAGGTCTCCATGGTCCACTTCGACGGCATGAAGAACCGGATCACAAAACCCTGGGCGTCGGCGGTCTGCGCGACCGGTGCGGTCATCGAGATCTGCTGACCTTTCGTCGACTTCTGGCCGACGGGCGCCGTCATCGAGATCGCCTGATTGCCGCGGTTGCCACCGAAGATGTAACCCGCCAGCCGGCGAAAACCGACGTTGCGGGCGCGTTCTTCGTTGGAGAACACCGTGGTCTCGGCCGCGATCCGCGGACCGTAGCTGCGGATTTCGACGGTGTCGGTGAGCCACTGGCGCGTGTGCGCGGGCTCCTCGGTGCCCACGCGGATGCCGACAACGGCCACCAGCGATTCGGCGATCTGCTCGGGGAGCTTGCTCAGCTGCATCGACACATCATCCCCTCAGTCCCATCGAGAAACCCGGTGAAAGGTTCGCCACCTGCGATTCACCCACTTTCGGCGCCGCCCGGCAAGGGCGATCCTTCGTCGAATGCGGTGTCACCCGGCCCTTGTCCCACGCGAGTGAGGCGTGTACGCGCCCCCACCGCTCAGCGGGTGAACAGGGCCACCGCGGCCACGGTCCTGCGGCCCGGGTGACGCAGGTCCGGCCGGGGCAGCCACATGAGCGGGCGCATGAACAGCGGCAGGCGATGCAACCGGTGGGCGGCCACGAACGTCCATTCGGCCTGCACGGTGCGCCAGCCCAGGTCCTCGAAGAAGGCCAGCCCGTTCTCGGGCGCGAACTTGAACGGCGCGTTTTCGCGCATGCCGGCCATCTTCTTGTTCATCATCGCCCGCAGGCCCGGCCCGGCGATGTCGAGCATCCACCAGGTGATTTCGGGTCGCGAGAACGCCCGCGAGAGCGCGGCGAGGTCGCTCTCCTCGAGATACATCGACAGCCCCTCGGTGAGCACCAGCGCGCGGGTCGCGCCGTCGAGCGCCTCGTCGAGGAAGGCGCCCCGCGCCCGCGGGTCGGACAGGTCGACGGCGCTGCGCGTCAACCGGCACCGCGGCACCTCGCCGGCGAGCAGCCGCGTCTTTTCCTCGAGCAGCTTCGGCAGGTCGGCCTCGACCCAGCCGAAGTCCGGCGGGAGGTCCAGGCGATAGGGCCGGGTGTCCAGGCCGGCGGCCAGGTTCAGCACGCGGTCGCAGCCGTCGGCGATCGCCGCGGCGATGGCGTCGTCGATGAGCTTGGTGCGGGCGACCAGCCACCAGCCGTCGCGTGTCGAGCGTGGCACCCCGGCGACGATCGCGCGGCCGTGGTCACCGGCGAGCCGTTCGGCGAACGGATCGCTGAACAGGGCGTCCGGACGGGCCGATTCGGTTGCCCGGTGCAGTGCCGTCCAGCGGGCCGTGTCGGAAACGTGCGTGATCGAGTTACCGGTGGCTGCCATACGTTGCGTTATAGCACCCGCCGCGGACCTACCCGGCGTTGCCGGCAAGCCAGGCGGTGCTCACCGCGCGCGTTTGGGGCGCCGGGAACTGGCCGACCGGGGCGCCGACGCGACCGACTTTGACCGTCCACACCGGCCCCGAGCGGTCGATGCAGGTCCCGGCGCCCTGGCTGGGCAGCCACAGCACCGCGAGGTCCGAACCCGGGCCGCCGCACCCGTAGACGCCGACGTAGCCGTCGTCGCGCCCGCCCCACGCGCCGCCGTTGCGGAACAGGCACCGGGTGCCGTCCTCGAGGACCAGCGCGTACGGGTCGGGCGTTGCGGTGGGCTGCACCGGCGGCAGCGGCCCGCCGTAGCGCACCCGATGCAGGAGCTTGCCCCAGGGATCGTCAACGCACAGCAGCGACCCGGGCGTCGACGGCCAGCAGGTGCCGGCGCCGGCCGCGCTGGGTGAGCAGTAGTAGATGTTCTCGGCCACCGCCGACGGTGACGGGGTGGTGCACTGGTCGACGGTGGCGTCGCCCTGCGTGGGTGCCTCCCGGTAACCGTTCACCGGTGCACCGCCGGGGTCGACGGCCACGGTCGTGATCACCTGGGTGGGCGGCGGATCGGCGAGCGCCGAGCCGACCGGAGAACACACGGCCATCGTCACCGCGGCGACAGACGCCACAACGGTTCGTGACACCACGTCGGTCCCACCCTTTCGCTCGGCGGCCCCCCGGGTGCAGGGTAAGCCGCCTCGCGGCTGAGCGCCGGTCCGGTACCGTCCGCTCATGCCCGACCCCGCCACCGCCCCGCACCTGCGCCGTGGCCTGTCCAATCGCCACGTCCAGTTGATCGCGATCGGCGGCGCGATCGGCACGGGTCTGTTCCTGGGGTCGGCGCGGACGATCTCGCAAGCCGGGCCGGCGGTCCTGCTGGTGTACGGCATCGTCGGGTTCTTCGTCTTCTTCGTGCTGCGCGCGATGGGCGAATTGCTGTTGTCGAACCTGAACTACAAGTCGTTCGTCGACTTCGCGGCCGACCTGCTGGGCCCCGCCGCGGGGTTCTTCATGGGATGGTCCTACTGGCTGGCCTGGGTCGTCACCGGCACCGCCGAGGTGGTCGCGATCACCGGTTACACGGGGTTCTGGTGGCCCGCGTTGCCGGCGTGGGTCCCGGCGCTGCTCACGGTCGGTGTGATTTCGGTGGTGAACCTGTCCGGGGTCCGCAACTTCGGGGAGATCGAATTCTGGTTCGCCTTGATCAAAGTCGTCGTGATCGTGTGCTTTATCGGCGCCGGGGCGGTGCTGCTGACGACGAATTATGTTTCCCCGCAAGGCGACCGCGCGACGATCGGCAACCTCTGGAACGACGGCGGGTTTTTCCCCACCGGCTTTCAGGGTGCGATCAGCGCGTTCCAGATCGCGGCCTTCGCGTTCGTCGGGGTCGAGTTGCTCGGAACCGCGGCCGCCGAGACGGTGAACCCGCGCCGCACCCTCCCCCGCGCGATCAACGCCGTTCCGCTGCGGGTGGCGATCTTCTACGTCGGGGCGCTGCTGGCAATCCTCACCGTGGTCCCGTGGCGGCACTTCGCCGGCGGGGAATCACCGTTCGTCATGATGTTCTCGCTCGCCGGGCTCTCCGCCGCGGCCTCGATCGTCAATTTCGTGGTCGTCACCGCGGCGGCATCCTCGGCCAACTCCGGCGTATTCTCCACGGGCCGTATGCTTTTCGGTCTGGCGGACGAAGGCAGCGCCCCGGCGCCGTTCCGCCGGCTCAGCCGCGACGGGGTGCCGGCGCCGGCCCTGCTCGTCACGGCGGTGCTGCTGCTGGGCTCCATCCCGTTGCGCTACGTGCGTGGTTCGGTGATGGGGGCTTTCACGGTCCTGACGGTGGTCTCGTCGTTGCTGTTCATGTTCGTGTGGGCGCTGATCGTCGTCAGCTACCTGGCCTACCGCCGCCGCTACGCGCAGCGGCACGCGGCCTCGGCCTACAAGATGCCCGGCGGCGTGGCGATGTGCTGGGCGGTCCTCGCCTTCTTCGCGTTCGTCGTCGTGACACTGTGCCTCGAGTGGGAAACCGCGGTGGCCTTGATGTGGCTTCCGCTGTGGTTCGCGGTGCTTGCCGCCGGCTGGCTGGTCGTGCGGCGACGGCCCGATCACGCCGAGCGATACCGGCAGTTCCGGGACGAGATGAACGGGGATGCTTGGGATCGGTAGCCATCCTTCGCGGCTGTACTCACCGCATCGGCGACGCCAACCCGGCGGCGCCCCGGGAAAGGAAGTCAGCAGATGAAGATCGTACCGACCAGCATCGAGGAACAGATCAACCGTGTCGACCGCCAACGGAGTCTCTACATCGGCGTCAGCGCCGGCCTGCTCGCGTTCTGGAGCGTCGTCCGGGTGCTCTGGGTGCTCTACCTGGGGATGACGTTCGGCTGGTTCTTGGGTTCGATGGTCTTCCAGGTGGTGCTGTGGGGCGTCGTCGGCGCCGTCGCGGCGGTGGCGGCAGTCGGGTTCCTGACCCGCTACAGCAAGGGGTCATGAGTCCGTCGCGGCGCAACGCAGAAGTTCCGGGACCGGCCCCGGGCCCGGGCCTTCTGCGTTCGGGCCACCGGCTCGCCGCTCACTCCGGGTGCGGGAGCGTGCGTTCGTGCTGGGCGCACTGCAACGCCTCGCCCGGCGGATTCGTCTCGACGGACACGGCGTTGATCGCCAGCGCTACCCGTCGCCGGAGGAATTGCCGGAAGTAGTCGCTCTTGTCGGGCTCCAGCACGCCCTCCAGGATCAGCGCCCACGTCTTCTCGTAGTCGCGGAGGAACAGCGTCGGTTCGTCCAGGTCGCTGCTTTTCCGTAGCCCGATATTCATGGCGACGAGCAGATGTGCCAAATCCTGGGCGTCGCATCCCTGGTTGACATCGCCGTCTGCGATGGCGCGTTTGATGATCGAGGCGAGGGCGTTGATCCAGGTGCCGAGCACCTGAGCCTGCAGTCCCTCCGGTCGCTGGATCACCTCGAGCAGGTTCAGCGCGGCCCGGGCCAGGTCCTGGGTGGTGTCCTCGACGGCGCCCAGCAGGCAGAAGTCGATGAGCGTCTCGAGCCCCGACAGCTGCTGGGAGAGAAGGTCGGTGACCGCGGCCGCGCCGGCGGCGGCCCGGGCCTCGATGATCGCCACCGCCAACTCGTCCTTGGAACGGAAATGGGAATACATGGCGCTTTTGGTCACCTCGGCCTCCGCGACGATGTCGTCGACGCTGACCTGGTGGTAGGGCCGATGGGCGAACTGGTGCGCGGCGGCCTGCACGATCTTCTGCCGGGTGATGTCCGTTCGCCTGCCGGAACGGTCGGCCAGCACCGGGCCCGAACGGTTCACCACGGCAGCGCCCCGCTACCGGGCATCGTCGCCGAGCCGGCCCGGGCCGGCGCATGGCGGGTCATCGTCAAGGCACGTTCACCGGGGTCATAGGGCCTTGGGCGGCATAGTGATTCGGTTCTCGCCCGCGTCGCTGGCCCGGATGCCCGGGCGCGGCCCGGACCCCGCCGCCCCGATGGCGACCCACAGCGGCACAAAGACGTGCCCACGTTGGTCAGCCCCGCCCGATCAGCCCGGCCGCAGCGGCCACCCGCGGCCACCGCCGGGACGGCTGGTGCTGCGGTGATGTACGACATGCGGCTGCTCCGATCCCGACAAACTAGGCCCAATTTGGACCCCAGGACAGTGAGCAAACTCTACGCGCGTGACGCACTTTTCTCGGCATCTCGCGGAACATAGGATCTCGTGCGGTCTGGCCTCGCACCGGCTCGGTCGCGCACCCGTAAGCCGCGGGCGCTCGATGGGGCCCCGTGCGGTACATTGCCGTCGCGACCGGACTCAGGAAGGCTCCGATGGGGTGCTGCGATTTCCCTGCTGTGGCCCCGGGCTGCGATGGCGCATTCACCGTCGATTCCTCCCGGATCACGTTCGGGCGGGGCTGCCTGGCGGAGTTGGGTGACAGGGCCGGCGCGCTGGGGTTGCGCCGGGTCGCCCTGTTCTCCGATGCGCGCGTGGCCGAGCTTGCCGTCTTCGACAAGGCCCGCGCCTCGCTCGTGGCGGCCGGTCTGGATGTTGTCACCTACACCGACGTCCACGTCGAGCCCACGGATGTGTCGTTCGCCGAAGCCGCGCGCTTCGCGCGGGAGTCGAACCCGGACGGCTACGTGTCGCTGGGTGGCGGCTCTGTCATCGACACGTGCAAGGCGGCCAATCTCTACGGCACCTATCCGGCTGATCCGCTCGCCTACGTCAACGCGCCCGTCGGTGCGGGCAAACCGGTGCCCGGCCCGCTCAAGCCCCACATCGCGTGCCCGACGACGGCGGGCACGGGCAGCGAAGTCACCGGTATCGCCATCTTCGACCTGCTCTCGCTGTCGGCGAAGACGGGCATCGCCTCGCACGCGTTGCGTCCCACCGAGGCGCTCGTCGACCCCGACTGCACCGCGAGCCTGCCGCCTCAGGTTGTCGCCGCGGCCGGGCTCGATGTCCTCTCGCACGCCTTGGAGTCCTACACCGCGCGGCCTTACGTCCGCCGGCCGGCCCCCGCCCGCCCCAGCCTGCGGCCGATGAGCCAGGGCGCCAACCCGTGGAGCGACCTCGGCTGCGAGGAGGCGTTGCGCGTGCTGGGCCGATTCCTCGAGCGCGCGGTGCGCGACGCCTCCGACGGCGAGGCCCGCGAGCAGATGATGTGGGCCGCAACGCTTGCGGGCATCGCCTTCGGCAATGCGGGGGTGCATGCGCCGCACGGCATGGCCTATGCGGTGGCGGGGCTGGTCCGCGACTTCTGCCCGTCTGGTTACCCGGCCGGCGAGCCCCTGGTGCCCCACGGCATGGCCGTCATCCTCAACGCGCCCGCGGTCTTCCGGCTCGTCGGGAACGTCAGCCCGGAGCGCCACCTGCAGGCCGCTGGGTTGCTCGGCGCCGATACCCGCGGTGCCGCGGCGACGGACGCGGGCGAAGTCGTTGCGGCCGAGCTCATTCGGATCATGCGTGCGGTGGGCATGCCCAACGGCCTCAGTGGGGTGGGCTACCACGAGGACGACGTGACGGCGCTTGCGGACGGCGCCTATCCGCAGCAACGCCTGTTGCAGAACGCTCCGCTGGAGATGAGCAAGCCGGTGCTGACGGACCTGTTCCGGCGCGCCCTGCGCTACTGGTGAGCCGACCGCCGCGGCGTTGCCGCCCTCGGCCGCCACCCACTCACGCGCCGACCAGCTCGGGGTGGAACTTGGCCGCCATCCGGCGCAGCCCGTCGCGCCAGTCGACCGTCGCCGCGCCCACGAGTTCGTGCATGCGGGCGACGTCGGTGGGATTGCCGCGCAGCGCCCGCTCGCTCTCCTCGAAGATCGGCTCCTTGCCCACGAGCGAGCCGAGGAAACCGCACCACTCCTGGATACTGACCGGCTGGTCGCCGCACCAGTTGACGGTCGTCGCCGGCACGGAGGCCGCCTGAAGCAGCTTGGGGATGGTCGCGATGATGTCGTCCTCGTGGATGGGGTTGTAGCGGGCCGGGCCTCCGGGCGGTACCGGGATCGGGATGCCCGCCAGCATCATCTCCATGTGGTAGAACGGCCACCCGCCGTTGTCGCCGTAGGGGACGTTGAGCCGGGCGATGACGGTGGGCACGCCGACGACGCGCGCCATGGACCGGGCGACGACCTCGCCGGCGATCTTGGAGATCGAATACGTGGGAAACAGAAACCTGTGGTTGTCGCCCAGGGCCGCGCTTTCGCTGCGGGGCTCGTCGTCCGGCGGGTCGTAAACGGCGGCCGACGAACAGTGCAGAAATGCCTTCGCGCCGCGGCAGTGCGCCATGAGCAGGCCGACCGACTCGGCGTTGGCCGCCAGGTCTTTGTCCCAATCCCCACTCTTTGCCACCGCCAGGTTGAGAACATACTCAAAGTCGTCTGGGAGTCCGCTGAAATCACCGGCGGCGAGGTTGACCGTATGGCACCGGATTCCCGATTTCTCCAGTTCCTCCCGGGCGGCGGGATTGCTGAAGCGGGCGATGCCCCACACCTCGTTGTCGGTCGCCAGCGCCCGGGCGATCGGGGTGGCAAGCTGGCCGGTCGGGCCTGTGATCAGGATTTTCGCGTCGCGCATGCGCTGATGGTAGGCCACCGCCGGATGGCGCTGTCAGCGTGTGCCGGCGGATGGGCCAATTGCTGGTGGCCGTCCGAGCGGCCAACGCGGCGCCGGACCGCAAACCTCTGATCGCCGATCGATCGCGGTCCGCCGCGCGTGCGGCGGTGCCGCGCCGGGAATTTTCGGGTCGCACGTGGCGCCCTTTGCTCGCGGAGTGCGTACTCTTTGTGGGCATGGAAGACCGCGACAAGGATCCGGCGGTGGTTTTGCCCTATCTGGTGGGCAGATCGCTGGCCGCCACCGAGGTCTACGAGGCGTTCGGTTACCGCAAATCGGCTTACTACAAGGCGGCGCGCGAGGGCAGGCTGATCACCGCCGACAACCTGATCAGGGTTGCCAAGTACTTCGGGTTGAACCCGGTCGACCTGCAGGTCCGTTACGGGCTGATCCCACCCGAGGCGGTCGCCGAATACGTCGAGTCGACGCCCAGCCCTTCCCGGCTGCGGGATCTGCGGCCAGATCTCCGCAAGCCGCCGATCTGACGGCTCGTCGGCACAAGGTTGGACCCGAGAAGTGATGTCGGACCCGAGAAGTGATGTCGGACCCGAGAAGTGATGGCGGACCCGAGAAGTGATGGCGGACCCAAGAAGTGATGGCGGACCCAAGAAGTGATGTGCGTGCTTATCACCACGACGCTGGCTGCCATCGTGTGCAGCCTGTGGATCCGTCGTCACACGTGGCGGTCCCGCTGGGAGGCGGGCGCAAGCCTGAACATAGCCCTGCAGGGCTGCGCGGTGCTGCTCATGTCGCCCTGCGCGTCGGCTCGTCTGGGACCACACCTGCACTCCCTTTTCGGCCGGTGGAATGTCGAAGACCTGCTCGGCCACATTTGTCTGATCGTCGCGGCGACGGCGATCATCCAGCATGGCCTGGCCCGGCTCGAAGACGACGGCCAGTTGCGCGGACTGTTTCGCCGCCACGTCGAAATCCCGGTGCGCGTAGGCGTTCCGCTGCTGGCGGGGGTGTTCGCCGTCGCCGACCAGGGATATCAGCGGGACCTGTTCACGGCCCACGTCAGCGGCTTCTGGTTCGGCGCCTACTGGCTGGTGCTGGGATCGCTGCTGGTTTATCTGTTTGTCTACGCCGGCCGAGTGTTGCTGGTCCTGCGGCAGGATCCCCGCTCCACCGCCACCGCGGATCTCTACCTGACATCGGCCGCCTTCGGTGTGGCGGCGACGGTGATCCAGGTGAGTACTGCCGAGTTCGGTATCGACATCACCCTGCCGGTCTGGCTGTGTGCGTGCCTGGGGGCGGTCGGTTTCGCGTACGGATCCGCACGATCCTGGAACGCCAAGGTCGAATGGTTCGCGCCCGGCAAGAATCCTTCCCGGTGAGCACTCCCGCGTCTGAGGCCTTTCGCCACGACACCGAATCGTATGAACGCCTGTACCGCGGCGAGCCCGCGTTTCCCGGAACGCCGGCTCCCGACGGCATCCCATGGGACATCCGCGCGGCCCAGCCGCGGCTGATGGAACTCGAAGCGCTCGGTGCGATCAGCGGCGAGGTCCTCGATGCGGGCTGCGGCCCCGGCGACAACGCGATTTACCTTGCGCACAAGGGCTACTCGGTGACCGGCCTGGACAGTTCGGCGACCGCGATCGCCCAGGCCCGCGCCCGCGCCGCCGAGGCCAAGGCGCGGGTGCGCTTCGATGTCGCCGACGCGACCGAACTCAGCGGCTACGACGGGCAGTTCGACACCGTCATCGACAGCGCCCTGTACCACTGCCTGGACCACGCGGGCAGGCCGGCATACGCGGCCGCACTGCACCGCGCGACCGTCCCGGGCGCCCGTTGGTTCCTCTACTGCTTCTCCGAGGACAACATCAACGGCGTCATCGCGCCGATGGAGGCCGTGCCGGCCGCCGACGTTCGCGGCACCCTCGGGAATGCCGGCTGGCGGATCGACTTTTTGGGGCCCGCCGCGTTCGTCGGTAACGCCTCGGGATTCACCGGCAGCTTCGGCAAGCTTCCCGAGGCGATCCTGCGGCGAATGCCGCCAGTGCAGGCCGCCCAGATGCGCCGCATGGCCGAGCGGATGGCCGCGATTTTGCCGCTGATCGATAACGGCCGCATTCACCTGCCGTGCAACGTTGTCCACGCAACCCGGATGGACTGACCCGGCCTTCGACCGGGCGATGGTTAGGGTCGATGGTCCCTACCATCAGCGTTCTGTGTGCGACATCATGCAAACATGGCCAAGCTCACCCCGATGGCGGGCCGCCGGGCGGCCGGGACTGTGGCTCCACAGGCCAGTCGAGTTCGGGCACACGCCCGGGGCATGGTCCTGCGGTGGCCGGAACTCGATGGCGGGGCCGCCGGTTGAAGGACTCCGTTCGTCGACACTGATCTCACGGTGCCCCGACGCCGTGTGCCGAACACCAGGAGGTTTTCATGTCTCGAAGCGCCGGAGCTCGATATGAGTGCGAGGAGTGCGGAGCGGTGCTTGTTTACGAGAAGCCGTGCCCGTGCCCGTCTGAGGACGAGCACTCGGAGATCTGCTGCGAGAAGCAGATGAAACAACTCGTGCCGGCGAAGTAACTGGCGCACCGCTTCTGGTCGACCGCTGGTACTCGCTGTCAGACCTAGCTATTCGGGCTTTCTGGCGACGATCACGGGTACCCGTGCGGAATTCACGACTGCCCGACTGACCGAGCCGAGCAGCATGCCGGTGAATCCGCCGCGACCATGGCTGCCGACGACCACAAGCTGGGCGGTCTCGGCTTGTTGGAGCAATCGGGGTGCCGGGCGATCACTGACTACGACCTTGTGCACGGCGACTTCCGGGTAGCGTTCTTGCCACCCCGCCAAGCGTTCGGCCAGGAGTTCTTGCTCGCGGACCTCGAAATTGGACCATTCGATCGGGGACTGACCGGGGCGTCCGAAGTCCAGGGGGCCCATGTCGCTCCAAGCGTGCAATGCCACCAGTCCCACGCCGCGGCGGGCCGCCTCGTCGAAGGCGATGTCGGTCGCCAATTGCGAGGCCGGTGATCCGTCGACACCGACCACCACGGGGGCATGTGACGACGCCGACGCGGGGATGTCGTCGTCATGGACGACCGCGACCGGGCACCTGGCGTGATGAACCAAGCCTGAGCTGACCGACCCCAGTAAGGCGCGGGCCACCGCCGTCTGGCCGCGGCAGCCTACAACGACCATCTGGGCGTGTTTGGAGAGATCGATCAGGGTGGGAAGTATCGGGGCGTTGTACAGCACTTCGCCGGATATCTGGTACGCGCCACTGGGCGCGGCCGCCTCGGCGGCGATCTTATGAGCCTCCTCGAGGATCTGGTGTGCGTGCTGTTCCTGCCAGGAGGAGTAGTCATCCGGTAGCGGCGCCGGCGGCACGGATCCGAAGAATTCCGTAACCGCTGGAGACACGTGCACCAAATTCAGCGGAATACCGTGCATTTCGGCGTCACGTGCCGCCCATTCGACCGCCGCGAGCGACGACGGTGAGCCGTCGACACCGACCAGGATTCCGGAGGAGGTCTGTCGAGCTGACATCCACTTTTCCCTTCACGCGTGTGTGACCCGCACCGACGCGGACAATCGATCCGGATGATGCTTGACGCTAGGCGGCCGTGGGTGTCGCGGCAGGAGGCCTTGGTCCCTAGCTCGGAGGCACTGCTGCCTTATGCGCGTGCCTTATGCGCGGTGGTGCGAAGGGCTTCGCGGTGGGTGGCCCGGCTTCGACCGGGCGGCGTGTCAATATCGTCCGAAGGTGATGGCGACGTTGTGTCCGCCGAATCCGAACGAGTTGTTGATGGCGTAGTTGTATTCGCCGGGCCGGGGTTTGCCGGCGACCACGTCCAGATCGATTTCGGGGTCGAGGTTTTCCAGGTTCAGTGTCGGGGGGACGATCTGGTCGCGCAGCGCGAGCACGGTCAGGATCGACTCCACGGCGCCCACGGCGCCCACGGAGTGGCCCAGCGCGGCTTTGGGTGCATACACCGCGGGCTTGTTGCCGCCCAGGGCGTTGTTGATCGCCTTGCCCTCGGCGACGTCGCCGACCTGGGTGCCGGTGGCGTGGGCGTTGACGTGGTCGATGTCGGCGGGGGTGAGCCCGGCGAGTTGGATGGCCCGCGTCATGGCGTGTCCGGCCCGTTCCCCGTTGGGGTCGGGGGCGACCATGTGGAAGCCGTCGGAGGTGATGCTGGCGCCCATGATGCGGGCCAGGATGTTGGCCCCGCGCGCCTTGGCGTGTTCTTCGGTCTCGATGGTCATCAGCGCGCCGGCCTCGCCGAACACGAACCCGTCGCGGTCGCGGTCGAAGGGGCGGCACGCGCCGGCGGGGTTGTCGTTGTTGGTCGACATCACGATGCGCATCTGGGCGAACCCGGCGATCGGCACGGCCTCGATCCTGGTTTCCACGCCGCCGCAGATCGCCATGTCGGCCTCGCCGAGCACGATCTGCTGCCAGGCCCGCAGGATCGCCTCCGAGCCCGACGCGCACGCCGACACAGCCGTCAGCACGCCGGCTTTGGCGTGGCGTTCCAGCCCGATCGCCGCGGCCGCGCCGTTGGGCATGTACTTCAGCACGGCCAACGGCGACACCGCCTTCATGCCGCGGGCGCGCATGTCGTCGTAGCTGAACACCAGCTCCTCCGAGGAGCCCAGCCCGGTGCCGACCGACACCATCAGCCGGTTGCAGTCGACCTCCGGGTTGCCCGCGTTCTCCCACACCCGCCGGCTGAGCAGGGTGGACATTCGTTGCAGGTAGCTCATCCGGCGCATCTCGGCGCGGGTCAGCCCGCTGTCGAAGTCCTCCAGCAAATGACCGCCGATGCGCACCGGCAGGTCGAACTCCTCGACGAACGGATCGTCGAGCGTACGGATCCCGCTCTGGCCGTCGAGCAACGACTTCCACGTGGTCTCCACGTCGGTCGCCAGCGCGGTCGTCATGGCCAAGCCGGTGACGACCACGTCAGGAAGGCCGTCTCCCGTGACCAATGGCGCCATTTCGCCAGCCCTTTCTTCCGCGCTCGGAACGGGCCCGCAAACCAGGCGCGGCCCAGGTGCCATAGAAGCATGAGCGGGCAGCCCCCCGACAGCGCCGGCGAAAGGCCCCGGAGCGGGTGCGGCGGCAAACATCAAGGCAGAAAGGTTTTCCTGCGGTCCCTTGGCCTTCACACAGCCGTGAACCTTTCGTTTTGCGGCTCACGGTTCGCTCGGCGACTTCGCGGCCGCCGCGACTCGCGCGGCACACCGGTCACCAGGAGGCGCACGCCGGGGGCACCGCAGCAGATCAGAGCCCGGGTTGGTCCTCGATGATGCCGAGCCAGATCTGCGCGGCGTCGATGGCCACCTTCTCGCTGATGAAGGCGTGCTGGGTTCCGGTGTAGATGTCGCGGAAGGCCCGCTCCAGGCGGGTGCCCTCGCGAATCGAACTGGTCCCGGCCACCAGGTGCGCCCACTCCGCACAGCTTCGGGCGGTGTCGGTGGCGTAGACGGCGGCCACCCGCATGTCGGCCCGCAACGCCGGGGTCAGCTCGTCGCCGGCCGCAACCGCGGCCTCGGCGGCGGTGAACGCGTCGAGCACCAGCAGGCGGGCCGCGCGCCAGGCCGCGCGGTGATGCGCGAGGCCCTTCTGGAACGTCGGGCGGCTCGCCAGCGACGCCATGTCGCTCATCCGGAATTTCGTCGCCGCCAGTTCCTGGACGTCGTCGAGCATGCTCTTGGCGACGCCCAGGGCCCAGGAGGCGTGACCGGCGGCGGTGACCGGCATCAGGCCCATGCGGGTGGCCGGCGAGGTGCCG
The DNA here is from genome assembly GCA_963711445.1 of uncultured Actinomycetota bacterium. Taxonomy (GTDB): domain Bacteria; phylum Actinomycetota; class Actinomycetes; order Mycobacteriales; family Mycobacteriaceae; genus Mycobacterium. Next base: position 14,143 of record CAVQEF010000004.1, on the reverse strand, counting down.
CGGTGCGGCCGGCGCACGAACAACTCGAAGGTGCGGCCCGCGGGCACGAACACCTCCTGGGCGCTGTAGTCGTAGGACCCGGTTCCCTTCAGGCCCTGCACGTGCCAGCCGTCGTTGAAGCTGATCTGATCGCGCGGGATGACGGCGACCCGCATCTCGGGGAAACCTTCACTGGCCCAGCGCATCTCGCCGTTATCCATCGGGAAGAAGCCGGCCGCGACGTACTGGGAGTGGCCGATCCCCGAGCCGAAGCTCCACGACCCGCTCACCACGTAACCGCCGTCCACCGCGGTCCCCTGCCCGTTGGGGAAGAACTGGCCGCCCAGGGTGACGCGGTTGTCGTTCGCGGTGAACACCTCGGCGAACCCGTCGTCGGGCAGGTAGGCCGCCGCGGCGAACGACGACGGCAGATTGGCGATGCCGATCCATCCGAACGACCCGTCCTGCCAAGCCATTTCGATCCACGTCTCGATCATCTCGACGAACGAGGGCTCGACACCACCGGCGGCTACGGGGTTGAACGCCGACATCAACCCGCTGGCCCACATCTCGTCGACGATCGGTGGGGTGAGGGTGCGCGCCCGCTCGGATTCGGCGGCTTCGGCCGCCACGAGGTCGCGCATGCCGCGCGCCACTGCAACAACCCGATCCGTGTCGGCTATCGTCATCGGCCCAATCCCATCGTCGATCACGCCCATCCTCGTGCGCCAGCATCAGCGGGGACGCTGACACCGGTGACCGTACCAAGCGGTCGCGCCGACGACGCCGGCAAATGCGCGGGTCGCCGACTATATCGCCGACCGTCGCTTTCGGCCGATTCGGGGGCGCGAGTGTCGGGGCCGGCCCTACGGTGGGTGCGTGCGCTGGATTGTCGACGGCATGAACGTGATCGGGAGCCGCCCGGACGGCTGGTGGAAGGACCGCGGCGGCGCCATGGTCGGCCTGGTGGACAAGCTGGACCGGTGGGCCTCGGGCCGGGGGGAAAGCGTCACGGTGGTGTTCGAGCGGCCGCCGTCGACCGCCATCGCGTCGTCGGTGGTCGAGGTCGCGCACGCGCCGAAGGCGGCCGCCAACTCGGCCGACGACGAGATCGTGCGCCGCGTCGGGGCCGACGACCGGCCGCACGAGATCCGGGTCGTCACCTCGGACAAGGTGCTGGCGAACCGGGTCGTGGGCCTGGGTGCGTCCGTCTACCCGGCGGAAGGCTTCCGCGACCTGATCGATCCGCGCGGCTCGTGAACGGCGGCAACCGGGTCTGCGCGCTGGCGCGGATCGAGACTGGGACTCGGACCGCCCTAGCTGGCGCGGGTCTTGACGTCGAAGTCGACGCGCTCGCCGTCGACGTTGGTGATGCGGCCTTCACACCCGATGGACAGCTCACGCCGGTGGGCCGAAAGCCCTCTGGCACGACTGCAACGACGGATTGCGGCTCCGCCGCGCAGCAACCGCGCCGACGGTGGGCTCGCCGCGGCGTGACCTACTGCGGCGGCATGCCCGGCGGTGGGTAGACACCGCGCAGGATCCAGGGCAGCCAGCTGATGCCGAATTCGATTTCGTCGCTGGCGTCGTAGTCGGGGCTGGGGTCGGGCGGGACGTTGGCCGGCAGGACCACCGGAGGCGGGGCTTCCCCTTGCGGGGTCGCCCGTGGTGTGGGGCCCGGCCGCTCGGGCCGGCCGTACACGGCGACGACGACGGTGCGATCCGGGCTGTTGTCCGACCACACCCCGATCTGGCTGTTGGCGCAATCGGACATGATCGCGCGAGCGGCGGGGTCGTCATACCACTGGTTGAGCAACTCGACACCGCTGATCGCCATGGCCGGATTGATCGCCACCGTCTCGGCTGCCTTGCCGTGAAAGCCCGCCGCATCCGCGCGGTCTTGTGGCGTGGATCCGTCCGAACCGATGTCGCCGTCGAGGTTTCGGTTGTTCAGCACGTCGAGGGTGTGCCGTTGGGCGGCCAGTCGCAGCTGCGGGTTGACGGTGACGTCGTTGGTGCAGCCGGCCTGGTGCTGAACCGTGTAGACGTTGGCGACGACCCCGTCGTTGAGCCGTTTGTTGTCGGCGTGCGCCGCGGGGGCGCCCAGCGTGGCACCCGAAGCCATGACGCAGAGGGCCGACACGCCCAGCGCTCGATACCGCATGAGGGTCTCCTTTCGGGCCGCCGTCGTGGGCTCAGACGGGCTCGAATTGTGCGCTGAGCCAACGCCCGTCGACCTCGGAGAAAGCGACGCGGACGCGATCACTGTGCGACCGCACGCTGTCAACCGCCCGGTGGCAGCAGCATCGTTTGCCATGTCTTGTCCCTGGGCGCCGTTTGGGCCAAGTCGGAGCGGGTGTACCGGCGGCCGTCGGATCCGGTGTAGGTGCCGGTGGCCGGGTCGTATTGAGCGGCGGCGACCGGCGGCGGGGCCCCGGGCGGCTGCTGTGGGATGTCCTGACCGGAGAGCGTGGCGTTGGGGTCGCCCTTCCAGTTGTTGCCGTCGTTGAGCGGCACGTACTGCTCTTTGCTCTCACACAACTTCACGGTCGGGGCGCGCTTGCCGGGCACGGTCTCGCAGGGGATGTTGCGCGCGCCGCGCACGTTGAGCCACGAGTCCTGTGGCACCCGGCAGTACAGGTCGCCGGCCGGACGGTTCGGATAGTCCTCGAACGAGGCGACGCGCTGCTGCTGGGCCGGCAGGAAACCGGTGGTGCACGGCGGCGGCAGGTTGAGGTTGAGGTTGAAGCTCAGGTACTGACCTCGGTAGGCCTGCTTGGTGTTGGCGTTGGCCACGATGCCGGCCTGGTCGGCGGCGACGGCCATGGGAAACACCACCAGCAGCTGTTCGATGTCGTTTTGGTAGGTCAGGGCGACCTGGCCGACGCTGAGCAGGTTGGCCAACAGGAGTGGCACGGTGGGCCGTAGCCGGTCGACCAGCGCCGTGGCCTCGCCCAGCGCGGGGCCGCCGTTGTCGATGGTGCCGGCGACGGCCCGGTCGTGGGTGCGCAGTTCGGTGGTCACGGTGGCCAGGTGTGCTGCCCAGCCCGCTATCGCATCCGAGGTGTTGGTCTGCGAATCGAGGACCGGCTGGGCCTGGTCGATCAGCGACACCATGGCATCGAGGTTCTGGTGTGCGCCGATCGCCAGGTTGGATGAGCCGGCGATCAGGCGGGAAAGTTCTGGACCGAGCCCGCCGACCGCGGTATAGGACTCGTCGACGACGGTCCGCAGGTTGTCGTGCGGTATGGCGGCCAGGGCGGCGTTGGCGGCGCTGAGCAAGGCGTTGATGTCGGGCGGCACCGAGGTGTCGGCCGGGGGGATCACGTCGCCGTCCTTGAGCGGCGGCGCAGTGGCGTTGCGGGGCAACAGCTCGACGTACGTTTCGCCGATCGCCGTCTGGCTGTGCACCTCGGCTTTGAGGTCCGAGGGGATGTCGATGCCGGACTTCAGGGACAGCACCGCTTCGACGCCGGTGTCGGTGAGCCGCACGGATTGCACCCGGCCGACTTCGGAGCCGCGATAGGTGACGTTGCCCGTGTTGTAGAGACCGGCGGCTTGCGGCAGTTCCATTCTCACCGTGTAGCGGCCGACGCCGAACAGCATCGCCGGCAGTTTGACAAAGTGCAGGAACGTCAGTGTCACCGCGGTCAGGGCGACCGCACCGAAGATGAACAGTTGGATCACGACGCGTCGGGACAGATGCATCTACGGCCCCTGGTCCCAGTGGTACGGGGCGGTCAGCGGGTTGCCCGGCGTGCCGTGCGGGCCGCGCGCGGTGCACGGGCTGGGGTACTGGCCGATGGTGCGACCCCATTGCAGCTCGAGCTCGGTCAGGTGGCATTCCCAGCGGGTGCCGGTGAGGAGTCCTTGGTCGATTCGGCTGAGCGTGAGGTCGACGATCGCGGTCAGGTTGGCGTAGTCGCCGCGCTGGAAATTCTCGAACGTTTCGTTGGGGAACGGGAAGGTGGCCAGCAGGCTCAGCGACCGGGTCAGGCTGGGGCCGGCGTTGGCCAGGGACTCGAGCACGGGTCCGACTTGCCGTAGCTCCCGCACCAGGTTGGTTTTGGTCTTGTCGACCGAGTCGGCGGTCAGGGCGCTGAATTTGCTCAGTTGGTCGGCTGCCTCGACGAGCTTGTCGCGCTCCTGGTCGAGCACCGCCAGCGCGTCGGGGATGCTCGCCAGTGCCCGGTCCAGGACCGGTTGTTGTTCGGCGAATTTCCCGACGAGGTGGTCGAGGCTCTCGGTGGCGGCGATGATGTCGGTCTTCTGGTCGTTGAGGTGTGTCGTGAATGTGTCCAGTTGCCCGATGAGGCTGCGCACATCTTGCTCGCGGCCCCGGAACGCGGTGCTGAAGGCTTCGGTGATGTCCTGAATCTGGCCCAGCCCACCGCCGTTGAGCACCAGTGAGAGTGCCGCCAACGTTTGTTCGGTGCTGGGGTAGGCGCCCCCGCGTGACAGTGGGATGAGCGAGCCGTCCCGTAACTTTCCTTGTGGCGCTTCGCCTTTCGGCGGCGCAAGTTCGATGTGATAGGAGCCCAGCAGGCTGGTCGTCCCGATCCTTGCCGTCGCGTTGGCGGGCAGGTCGACGTCGCCCCCGAGGCGCATGGTTACCAACGCGTGCCAGCCCTGGCGCTCGATCCTGGTCACGTGGCCGACCGTCACGTCGGCCACGCGCACGCGCGAGTTCTGCTGGATGTTGTTGACATCGGGCAGCTGCGCCTGCACCACGAAGGAACCCGGGCCGTTGCCCTCGGTGCCGGGCAGGGGCAGCGAGTTCAGCCCGCGCCAGCCGCAGCCCGAGATCCCGGCAACGACCACGATCATCGTCAGAGCCGCCAGCGCGCGACGCCGCCGGCCGTCATGACCCATCCCGGGGCGGGACCATCATGCCGGTGAGTCCGGCCGCGGGATCGGCGGCCACCGCGGCCGGCGGCGCGGCCGGCGGCCTGCGGGCGGCTCCGCCGGCGGGACGTGGTCGGGCCGCATCCAGTCCTGGCTGTAGGTGACCTCGTTCGGCCTGGCCTGCGCGCCGACGAAGAGGTTCTCCCCTATCGGCGGAAAGTTGTACTGGCGGTTCTTGAAGATCGGCGCCAAGTACTGCACGCACAGCTTGGCCGCCTGCTCGCCGCCCAACCGGGATGCGGCCTGCACCGCACCGCACAGGAATGCGAGGGGGTTGGCCATGTTCGTCGCCGCGAGGGCGCCGGTGAGCGCGCCGTTGGCCGGTTCGTAGATGTTGTTGAAGTTCTGCAGCACCGTCGGGCCGATGTGCAATGTCTGCCTGATGTCATCGAGGCTGCCGACCAATGCGTTGCTGATCGAGGTGAGCTTGTCCGATGCGGTGCCCAGCGCCTCGCGGTTCTCGGCGGCGAAGCTCTGCACGTCGGACACCACCGCATCGAGGTCCTCGGCGGCATGCCCGACCTTGTTCGGGTCGTCGGCCAGCAGCGAGGACACCGCGGCCAGGTTGTGGTTGAGCTGCTCGAGCAGATCGGCGCTGTCGTGCAGCGCGGTCACCAGTGTCGACAGGTTCCTCACCGTGGAGAAGACGTCGTCGCTGTGGTCGCTGAGCGTCGAAACCGTCTGTGACAGTTTGATGATCGCGTCGCGAATGGAGGAGCCCTGCCCACGCAGGTTGTCGGCGGCGGAGTTGATCAACGCGCCCAACGTGCTGACCCCGCCCGGTTGGGTGGGCTTGAGCAACTCGGTGACCCGCTGGAGCTGGGCCCGTAGGTCGTCCCACTCGACGGGCACCACGGTGCGGTCCTGCGCCGATGACGGCACCGTCGGCCATGGCGGGTCCCCCGCTGTAGGGCGGGGTGAGCTGGATCGCCCGTCCCGTCACCAGCTGCGGCGACAGTATCGCCGCCTTGGCGTCGGCGGGGACCTTGTACTTGCGGCTGACCGAGAGCGAGATCTTGGAGCGCAGCGGCTGCGGCTCGATTTTCAGGATCTTGCCGACCGGCACGCCCCGGATGAGCACGTCGTCGCCGGCGAACACGCCGTTGCTGTTGTCGAAGTAGGCCACCACGATCGCTCGGTCGGACAGACCGACGGTCCGCATGGCGACGACCACCCCGGCGACGAGCATCAGTACGAGCGCGGTCGCCAGCGCCGGGCGCGCCCGTCGCAGCCTGGTCGTCACGGTTGACCGCCCGGGCGCGTCGCGGGGCCCACTTCCACCCTGGTCGGCGCGGGCGTCGGCCCGGCCGTGGATTGCAGCCCGGGTGGCGGTGCTGCGGGCGGCCCCGGCGGTGGCCCGCCCGGGGGCGGGGCCGGCGGTTCGGGCCGGTAGGGATAGCGGGGGTCGCCGGGGTTGCCGGTGATCGCGTCGGGCAGATTCGTCCGCGGCTCCCCGCCCTGGCCAGTGCGCGGGTAGGGCATCGGCAGCGGCGGGGTGCCGGGTTGGCCGGTTTGCGGGTCCGTCAGCTGCGACGGTAGCAGCGTGGCCGGGTCCAGGCCCAGGTCGGAGAATGCGGCACCGATGAACGGCTGGACGAACTGCCCCGGCAGCAGATTGGCCACGTAGGCCTTGAAGAAGGGACCCGAAGACAGCGACTCACCCAGCGACATGACGTAGGTGTTGATCAGCGGGATCGCTTTCTGCAGACGGTCTTTGCGGCTTTCGACGATTGCCAGCACGCCGTTGAGCTTGTCCAGCGCCGGCCGCAGTTGCCGGCGGTTCTCGGCGATGAAGCCCTGCAGTTGCCGCGACGCCGCGGAGATGTTGGCCCAGATCTGGTCCAGGGCGGCGCTTTGGGTGCGCAGCTGGGCCAGCAGCGCATTGGTGTCGCGCACCAGGCCGACGATCTGGTCGGTGCGTCTTGCCAGCACCCCGGTCGCCCGGGCCGCGTTGGTGAGCATGCTGCGGAGTTGGGCGTCGCGCCCGTCGAGGGTTTCGGCGAGGCGGCTCACCCCCCGTATCGCATTGCGGAATTCCGCCGGAGTGTCGGCGAAGGTCTGCGCCACGGTGGCCAGCGAGTCGGACAGTTGGTTGGTGTTCAGTCCGCTGATGGTGGTGGCCAAGTCGCCCAGCGCGTCGGGCAGCTGGTAGGGCGAGAGGGTGCGCTCGATCGGGATCGGGCCCGTCAGGCGACCCTCCCCGCGCGGCGTGACCTCGAGGAACTTGCTGCCCAACAAGCCTTTGGTCTTGATCGCCGCCTCGGTGCGGTTGCCGAGCCGAATTTTCTTGGCGAGGTTGAAGGTGACCAGCACGCCGGGCCCCTCGAGTTCGATGGCGGACACCTTGCCCACCGGGTAACCCGAAACCTCGACCGGGTTGCCGGTTCGCAGCCCGCCGACGTCGCTGAAGTAGGCGCCGACGTCCTCGCCGCGGTTGAAGAAGGGCAGGTTCTGGTACTGCAGGGCGCCCACCACGATTCCGGCCACGGTCACCATGCCGACGGTGCCGACCATGAGCGGATTGCGTTCGGAGAACAGCCTCATCTGGGCGCGCACCGTCCCGTCGCCTGGCCGGCCACCTTGACATAGACCGGCTGGCCGCCCTTGCCGTTGACCTTGAGCACGACGTCGCACAGGTAGAACGCGAAGAAGTCGCCGTACATGCCCTGCCGGACCAGCGCCTGGTACTTGTCGGGCAGGGTGTTGAGCAGGTTGTCCAGGTAGTCGTGGTCGGCCAGCGCGATGCCGGCGACCCGGTCGGTTTCGCGCACCACCTTCGACAACGGCGCGCGGGACTGCCCGAGCAGGTCGGCGACCGAGCCGGCGGCGGCGTTGGTGTAGGCCACCGCGTTGGAGATATCGGTGTTGCGTTGCGCCAGCGCGTGAATCAGTTCCGAGAGCGAGGTCACCGCCTTGTCCAACCGGTCGCTCTGGCCGCCCAGCGACCCGAGCACCACGTTGAGGTTCGTGACGACCTGGCCGATCAGCTGGTCTCGGTCGGCCAGCGTGTTGGTGACCGCGGCTGCCTGTTCCAGAAATGAGCCGATGGTGGGGCCTTGTCCCTGAAAGGCTTGGAGCAACTGCTCACTCAGCGCGTTGACCTGGTCGGGGTTGAGCGCGCGAAACAGTGGCTTGAAGCCGCCGATGAGGGCATCGAGATCCAGCGCGGGTTTGGTCCGCGTCAGCGGAATCGTCTGGCCGGGGGTGAGTGCCGTCAGCCCGCCGGCCCCTTCCTCGAGCGCCAGATAGCGGTCGCCGAACAGGTTGTCATAGCGGATCACCGCGTGCGTCCCCTCGGTGAGGGTCACCGAGTTCTCGGCGGTGAATTCCACCCGCACCGTCGCGTCGGGGTTGATGGAAATCGCCTTGACCTTGCCGACCTCGACCCCGGCGATCCGGACCAGCTTGCCCTCCCGGAGATTCGAGACGTTGGTGAATTCGGCGTAGTAGGTGTTGCCCTCGCCGAACCGCAGCTGCCCGAAAACGGCAAACAGCAAGAACGCGGTCAGCGCGCACACGGTCAGGAAGATGCCGAGGCGCACGAGCAGGCCCCTCAGGTTCTCCCTCATCCTTCTTCTCCTGCCGGTCTGGGTGGTCGGGTGTTACGGGGCGGGCGGCGGTGTCGAGTCCGTCGGCGCCTGGCCGGGTCCGGGGGCAGCGGGAGCCGGCGGCACTCCCGGCCACAGCGGCACTCCCCCGGGGCCGTAAAGCGCTGCGCCGTAAGGCGGTCCGGAAGGGTTCGGCCCGATCGCCGGGCCCGGGAGGCACGGGCGGATGCTCGGTGGTTGCGGTACAGCGCGGGTTGCCGGCAGATAGTCGGCCCAGCAGGGATGGCCGATGCCGGGGTTGGGCCGGATGTCGAGCCCGGTGCCCCAGCCGGTGTCGGTGACCAGCTCGCGCACCGGAAAATTCTTGGTGGCATCCGGCAGCGATCCGCAACCGGGCTTTCCGCCCGGTCCGCCCTTGGCGGCCACGAGCGGGCAAGTTGTCCGGGTACACGTACGGGTCGTTGCCCAGCAACAGCGCGACGTCGAGTTGCAGTGTCCGGCCGTCGGTGCCGCCCCACGCCGAGTAGCCGCCGTTGTCCAGATACCACTTGGCGCCCTGCAGAAAGCAGGTGTATTCGGGGCTGTACTCGAGCAGCAACGCCGTCGTGGGCTCCAGCGTGTTGACGGCCCCGACGAGATTGTCCCTGCTGGTGCCGAGCAGGTTGGTTCCGGCCGCCGACAGGCCGATCGCGTTGAGCAGCAACGCATCCAGCTCCTTCGAGTGTTCCACCACCGTGGTGCTGGTGGTGCTCGCGGCGTCCAGGATGGTCAGGATGTCGTGGGCGGCCGCGTCATAGGTGCCGTTGAAGCGTGTCAGGGAACGCCAGTCCCGGCGAAAGGTGTCGCTGCGCGCGTTGAGCGCCCGCAGCACCTCGTTGAGGTCGGTGGTGGCCTGACCGATCCGTTCGCCTTGCCCGCGCACGCCGTCGGCGACCGCGCTCAGCACCGCATTGAGCTTCAGCGGATCGACCATGTTGAGCAGGTCGACGACGTTCTCGAAGACCGTGTTGATCTCGGTGCTGACATTCTTGGACTGCAATACCGAGCCCGCGGCCAGCCGCCGGGGGCTGGGATCCCGCGGTATCGACAACTCGACGTACTTGGCGCCGAACGCGGTCGTGGCGTTGATCCGTGCCTCCACGTTGGCCGGGATATACCGGATCTGATCGGGGTCGATCTCCAGCCGCAAGCTGGCCGTGTTCGCGTGGTCGTGAATCTGGCTGACCCGCCCCACCTGTACGCCGCGCAACATGACCTTGGCGCCGCTGTCCATCACCAACCCGGATCGCTCCGAGGTCAGCGTCACCGGCACATACGACCGGAAGGTGCCGGTGAAGGACGCCGCCGTCACGAACACGAACACCGCGATCGCCGCGAACAGGATCAGCGCCCACCACGCGTCGTGCACTCGGTGTGTGCGCGGCCCGCGACTCATACGATCAGCTCGCCAGGTGGAAGTTGGGCGACTGGCCGTAGATCGCCATCGTCATGATGACGATGGCGATCGACGCGACCACCATCGAGGCGCGCACCGCGCGGCCGACGGCCTCGCCGACCCCGGCCGGCCCGCCGTGCGCGTTGTAGCCGTAGTAGGTGCACACCAGCATGATCGTCAGCGCGACCACGACGACTTCGAACGAGGACCAGAGCACATCCGTCGGGTTGAGGAAGGTGTTGAAGTAATGGTCGTACACGCCGGATCCCTGGCCGTAGAGGGCCGTGGTGCCGGCGCGCGCGGCCAGATAGGCCGTCATGAGCCCGACGCAGAAGAGCGGAATCGCCACGGCGACTCCGGCCAGCACCCGGGTGCTCGCCAGGTAGCTGACGCTGTGGATGCCGATCACCTCGAGCGCGTCGATCTCCTCGTTGATGCGCATGGCGCCGAGTTGGGCGGTGGCGCCCGCGCCGATGGTGGCGGCCAGCGCCACCATCACGGTTCCGGGCTGAATCTCGCGGGTGTTGAAGAAAGCCGACGCGAAGCCGGTCAAGGCCTCCACACCCACCGAGGCGAACTGGTTGTAGCCTTGCACCGCCACGATCGCACCGGTGGTCATCGCCAAGAAGCCGACGATCACGACCGTTCCGCCGATCACCGCCAGAGTTCCTGCACCCAAACCCATTTGCGCGATCACGCGCAGGAGCTCGCCTCGGTAGCGCACGACGGCATCGGGGATGCCGGCCAGTGCGGTGACGTAGAAACGCATTTGCGATCCCAGCTGATTCCACTGGCCCGCAATGGTCTTCGTCACGCGCCGTAGGCGGGGATGCGGGCTGCTCGCAGCGCTGACTGTCATGGGACCGCCTCACGACACCATGAACGGGATACCGACGGCAGTGACAACGATGTTGATCACGAACAAGACGATGAAAGCGAACACCACGGTCTCGTTCACCGCCCTGCCGACCCCGGCCGGACCCCCGTCCACCGACATGCCCTTGTAGCAGGCGATCAGCCCCGCCATCAGCCCGAACAGCGTCGCCTTGATCATCGAGATGATCACGTCGACCTCGTGGGTGAGCGTGGTGAGGCCCGTCACCCACGCGCCCGCCGACACGTGCATCAGAAACACCGAGCAGAAGAACGCCCCGACAAGACCTGTCGCGATCACCACCGAACTCAGCGCCAGCGATACCGTGGTGGCCGCCAGTACGCGCGGAACCGCCAGCGCCTGAACCGGGTTGATGCCCATCACCCGGAGCGCGTCGAGTTCCTCGCGGATGGTTCGCGCGCCCAGGTCGGCACACATCGCGGTGGCGCCCGCGCCCGCAACCACCAGAACGGTGACTATCGGGGCGCTCTGGTCCACCGTGAAGATCGCGGCGCCGGTGCCGGAAAAGTCCGCGGCACCGATGTCGGTGAGCAGGACGTTGAACAAAAAGCCCGAGATCACCGCCCACGGGACCGTCATCAACACCCCCGGCAGGGTCGACACCCGCGCCACGAACCAGCACTGACTCAGGTATTCGCGCCATGCGAAGGGCGGCCTGAACATGTAGACGAAGGTGTCCAGCGTCATCGCGAAGAAATCGCCTAGCGCGCGGACCGGCTTGGTGGCTTGATCGAGGGCGATCACCATCGCGGTGCGCACCACATGACATCGGTGTTGAGTCGGCGGGTGGAGTTGCTCACGCGGGCCATCCGAACGGGTCGAAGTGAACGATGAACGTTTTGAGCGTACGCGGCCCGTCGCCCGGATGTCCATAGACAATACGCAGCATAATAAGCTTCGCAACCGTAAATATCGACGAAGAAAGCCTTATATACTCCACTATGTATTTTGTTAGTACCGTGGTGCACACCTTGGGTCGGGCCGCTCCGCCCGCCGCGACCGACCGGTGAGCAACCCGTCCACTCGACTCGAGTCGGCCGGGTCACTCACTCGGGCACCAGTGCAAGCGCCCCCGATCAACACAGCCCGACCGCATTGCGCACCGTGCCTGTCGACGCACCGCCATCACCGGCTCGGCGCCGCGGTCGGGCCCAACGGAGGGTCTTGATGTCCCGAAGGGGGAAGCGTGCTCCTCGACGGTGGCGGCGCCGGCGGGCAGCCGCCGATATGTCTATGGGCGATATGGACCATAACGGGAGACGTCGCGGGAAAGCACGATGTAATAGTGTATGCATGTTGGATGATGTATTTTGTTAGTACGATCGTGCCGTGATGCCCGAGGAGGTGTTCGGTTGACCGATACCAAGGAAGCCAGCGAGAAACTGGTCCGTGACTTTCTCGGCTCCTGGCCGGGACGCAGCCTGGACGCCATCTGCAGTGGCTTTGCCAGTGACGCGGTCTATCACAATGTCCCGGTGCGGCCGATCGAGGGTATTGCCGGCATCCGCGAAATATTCCAGGCGTTTCTGGACTCGTTCTGCGACGCGAAACTCGATATCGTCACGCTGGCCGCCGAGCCGGGCCTGGTGCTCGTCGAGCGCGTCGACTACTTCACGATGAACGACGGTCGGAAAGTCACGTTACCGGTGACCGGCGTGTTCGAGATCAAGAGTGGCAAGATCGCGCGCTTCAGCGACTACTTTGACCTTGCGGACTTCGAGCGCCAGAGCGGGATGAAGCTGTAGGCGATGCCGCTGGAAAGGTTCGGGGCTCCGATGCGTGAGAAGGGGGTTCAAGTCGATGCAGCCCGTCGCACAACCCGTTAAGCGCCGGCCAAAGGACCGAAAAAAGCAGATTTTGGAGCAGGCCGTCGGGCTCTTCATCGACCGTGGCTTCCATTCGGTCAAGTTGGAGGACATCGCCGAGGCGGCAGGAGTCACCGCGCGCGCCCTGTATCGCCACTATGACAACAAGCAAGCGTTGCTTGCCGAAGCGATCCGGACCGGCCAGGAGCAGTACCAAAACGCGCGTCGTCTCAGCGATGGCGAGGCGGAGCCGACACCGCGGCCGCTGAACGTCGATCTGCCGGAGCTGATCGCCGCGGCCGTCGCATCTCGGGCGTTGACGGTGTTGTGGCAGCGCGAGGCCCGTTACCTCAACGATGGCGACCGGGCGGAGGTCCGGCGGCGCATCAACGCGATCGTCGCCGGCATGCGCGAGAGCGTCCTGCTGGAGGTGCCCGATCTGGGCCCGCGACACTCGGAGTTGCGGGCCTGGGCGGTGTCCAGCACCCTGACCAGCCTGGGCAGACATAACCTGAGCCTGCCGGGCGATGAACTGGAAGGCCTTTTGTACCAAGCGTGCATGGCGGCGGCACGGACACCTCCCACGCGCGCGTTGGAACCTCTTGACGAGCCGCTGGACGACGAGGCTGCACGGTTCTCCCGGTACGAAACCCTGCTTGCCGCGGGCGCACGCTTGTTCCGCGCGAAAGGGTATCCGGCGGTCAGCACCAGCGAAATCGGCAAGGGGGTGGGAATCGCCGGCCCGGGTCTGTACCGGTCCTTCGCCTCAAAACAGGCCATTCTCGATGCGCTCATTCGTCGCGTCGACGAGTGGCGGAGCCTCGAGTGCATTCGCGCACTTCGCACGAAACACACAGCGGCGGAGCGTCTACACGGTCTTGTCGAGGGCCGCGTCCGCATCAGCCTGGACGACCCCGATCTCGTCGCCGTTTCGGTCACCGAGCTATCGCATGCCTCCAGCGAGGTCCGCGAAACCTACCTGAGAAACCAGGCCGACCGTGAGGCCGTGTGGACGGATCTCATGCGCAAGCTGGTGCCCGAAACCAGCGTCGCAGAGGCCCGTCTGCTCGTGGCGGCGGCGGACAGCTTCGTGGATGACGTCGTCCGCACCTGGCACCTCACGCGATACACGGGCGTCGCAGGTGAGATCACCGCCATTGCGCTTTCGATCCTGACGAGCCGCTCGGGATCCAGCAGAGCGGACTGAGTTCAGTTCATCCGGCGATAGGTGGAATTCAGGCGCGCACCGGCCGGGATTGGTGAGCCGATGCGGGGGTCGGCAGCAGTGCCTTCATGACGACGGACGGTCGCATCAGGGTCATCGGCGCGCGCTGCATGTGCATCACGTCGATGAATTCCCGGGCGACACCCGCGTCGCGCCAGGTCATTTCGGTGACCTTCCCCAGGTACCAGCTGGCGAGTTTCGACACCAGCCGACCACCCCCATTGGCGGAAACCGCACCGTAGTCCTCCACGGTCGACGTGAACCAGCACTCGTCGAGAAATCGGCTGCATGCACGATGGAATCGCTTGGACGGTCCGTCGATTCGGCCGGCACCGGCAGCCAATCGTTGGT
>CAVQEF010000003.1:0-865868 GCA_963711445.1 uncultured Actinomycetota bacterium | reverse complement strand
GGACTTTTAATCCGCAGGTCCTAGGTTCGAGTCCTAGTGGGGGCACCGCAGACCCGCCGAACCGGCGCGTCACCTCGGACGACGCCCGATGTCGCGACCCCACCCGATCGTCGGCGCCCCTCGAACCGGAAACACCCCCCGCGGTCTGCGCTCGTCGGCCCGGCCGCGGTGGCCGGGCCGGCGCCGGTGACCGCATCCGGGCAACTTCGGGTGCCGCGGCCGAAGCGCGGCGTCGATGCTGCTGACGAGCTCACCGGCGCCCGCCGGACGCCTCCGCAGCAACCTCACGCGCGATCGGCCCGCACATTGCCGACCGCCGCGCGGCATGGCCCCGGTTCGACGGAGGAATGGTTTGACTATGCTTCGCAGAATGACTGTCGAAGCGGCCTCCCCGAACGCACCCGTAGCCCTGGTGACGATGGAAGTCCGTCACCCAGCAGCGGATTCCCTCAGCGAAACGACGAGCGGGCAGCTCAGGCATCTGCTCGCCGAGCACCTGCCCATCGAGCGTCAGGCCCAGGACGTGGCCTGGGGCATGGGCGCCGGCGGCAGCCCGCAACCCACCGCCGAGCGCTTCACCCGCTACGTCAATCGCGACAACACGCTGGCCGCCTCGATGAAGAACCAGGCGGTCGTGATCGAGACCACCGCCTACTCCAACTTCGAGTCGCTGCTCGAGGTCGTGATGCAGGTGGTCGACGCGCGCTCGCAGGTCTCCTCGCTCGTCGGGGTGGAGCGCATCGGCCTGCGCTACGTCCTCGAGGTCCGCGTTCCCGTGGGCGTGGACGGGCGCGTCGAGTGGGGCAACTGGATCGCCGAGCCGCTGCTCGGACCGCAGCGCATCGCACCCGCCGGCCTGACCCTGACCGAATGGCAGGGCGCCGCGGTCTACCGCGAGGCGCAGCCCGGCAAGTCCATGATCGTGCGCTACGGCCCGGGCGTGGGCCAGGCCCTCGACCAGAGCTACCACCTGCGCCGGACCATGCCGACCCAGCAGGGACCGTTCTTCCTGCTGGACATCGACAGCTTCTGGACGCCCACCGGGGCCATCCCCGAATACGACCGCAACGCGGTGCTGACGACGTTCCAGGACCTCTACGAACCGGCACGCGTCGTGTTCCAGGAGATGCTCACCACCCGCATGAAGGACGACCTGCTGCGCTCGTAGGCCCGTTGCCGGGTCAACGCCCGAGCACCGCGCTGCTGTAGGTCACATCGGCGAACGCCGCCGCGACGTCGTCGTCGGGATAGGCGAAGCCGTTGGCCGCGTGCAGTTCCCCCACGGTGTTCGACGAGGTCTGCCAGCCACGCTGGTTCAGGTAGTCGATGATGTGGCTGCGCTGACCGTGGTAGACGAGGTCGTTGAAGTCGATCTCGAACCCGAGTTCGCTCATCCGGTCGTGGTGGGCGCGCCACCGCTCGTCGGCGAAAATCGCGGTGTCGGGCACGAATTCGAACGCCAGGCGGCTGCCGGGGGCGCTCAGCGCGGTGATGTTGTCGAACAGCGCGTCCTGGGCCTCGTCCGGCAGGTAGACCAGCAGGCCTTCGGCGCTCCACGCCGTGGGGGCCTTCGGATCGAACCCCGCGGCCTGCAGCGCCGCGGCCCAGTCGTCGCGCAGGTCGACGGCAACCGTGCGCCGCTCGGCGGTCGGCTCCGCGCCCAGATCACCCAGGGTCAGCGTCTTGAACTCGATCACCTCGGGCATGTCGACCTCGTAGACCACGGTGCCGGCCGGCCACGGCAGGCGGTAGGCCCGAGCGTCGAGGCCCGCCGCGAGGATCACCGCCTGGCCGACGCCGCCGCGCGCCGCCTCGAGAAAGAAGCCGTCGTAAAACCTGGTACGGCAGGCCATCCCCCGGGCCATCCGGTGCGGGTCGAACTCGGAATCGCCGCCGACCGGAATCTGGCCGTTGACCAGCCGCACGTAGACGTCGATGCCGACGGCGCGCACCAGCGGCGCGGCGTACGGGTCGTCGATGTAACCCTCGTCGGAGGACAGGGCCCGCTGCGCCGCGACCATGGTCGCCGTCGCACCCACACTCGTCGCCAGGTCCCAACGATCGCTCTCCGTGCGCGCCATCCCGCTCCCCATCCGGCCGAAGAGGCCCAAGAAATATAGATAGTCTAGTTAATACCACAGGGTCCGGCGCCCCTCCGTCGGGGCTACCCTCCGACCATGACCGACTTCGCGCAACGAACGATCGACCTGGCCCGCGAGAACGTCGCCGAGGGCGGTCGGCCGTTCGCGACGGTGATCGTCCGGGGCGGCGAGGTCGTGGCCGAGAGCGCCAACAAGGTCGCCCAGACCAACGATCCGACCGCACACGCGGAGATCCTTGCCATCCGCGCGGCGTGCCTGAGACTGGGCACCGAACACCTGGTCGATGCCACCATCTACGTGCTCGCCCACCCGTGCCCGATGTGTCTGGGCTCGCTGTATTACTGCTCGCCGCGCGAGGTCGTCTTCCTGACCACCCGCGAGTCCTACGGGCAGTACTACCTCGACGACCGCAAGTACTTCGAGGTCTCCACGTTCTACGACGAGTTCGCCAAGAGCTGGGACCGCCGGCGCCTGCCGATGCGCTACGAACCCCGTGCCGCCGCGGTCGATGTCTATCGCCTCTGGAACGAGCGCAACGGCGGCCGGCGGTCGACCGTCGTCCCACCGGGCTGAACCACCGGCCTTGACAGCCGCACCCCGCGCTTCGCTATTATCTGCGTATGCATGCAAATAATAGTGCAGCCCACTTGCCCGACGACCAGGCGAGCCTGGTCGTCGAGGTCTTCCGCATGCTGGCCGACGCGACCCGCGTGCAGGCGCTCTGGGCGCTCACCCATCGCGAGATGTCGGTCAACGAGCTCGCCGAACACGTCGGCAAACCGGCGCCGTCGGTGTCCCAGCACCTCGCCAAGCTGCGCATGGCGCGCCTCGTGCGCACCCGCCGCGACGGGACCACCATCTTCTACAGCCTCGAGAACGACCACGTCCGCCAGCTCGTGCTCGACGCCGTCTTCAACGCCGAGCACGCCGGCCCCGGGGTGCCCCGCCACCACCGCGGCGACGGTGACCTCAAGGCGGTCGGTGCGTCAAACCCGGATGCCCACAACACCTCTCGGGTAAGGAGAAAAGGGAAATGACCGAACAACACACCCACGACGGGCCGCACGCGCACGAACACTCACACGGCGACGTGGCACACGCGCATGCGCACACCGCGCACGAACACGACCACGTCACCCACGAACACTCCCACGTCCACGACGACGGGACCCAGCACGCCCATCAGCACGCACACCAGTCCGGCCTCGAGGAGATGCACAACCACGCCCACGCCTGAGGCGGGCGGGCGTCAGGAGACGTGGGGGCAGTAGTGCTTCGGGTCGCCGCGCTCGTCCGGCGGCGGCAGGTTGCGCCTCGGCGTCTGCACCAGCGGCGCGTCGGCCGGGATTCGGCCGCGCGCCCGATCCCATCCGGCGCGGGCCCGCGGGTGCTTACGGAAACGCCTGGGCACCAACGCGAACGCCAGGCGCACGACGTCGCCGAAGCGCCGGTGCAGCCATTCGTCGCGGGGCGACCACGTGTAGCCCATCAGCTCACGCACCGGCGGATCGTAGAGGCCGACGGTGAGCCACACGAAGAAGGGCGCCAGCAGTTTGCGTTGCGCGGCCCACAACCAGTCCGGAACGTGTTGAGCGAAAGGCGGTTTGGGCAACTCGGTCAGGTCGAGCACGGCGCGCGCCGCGTAGTTGTTCTCCAACACGTTGCGGCACATGTGATCCCAGTAGGCGTGGAACTCCTCCCACGACCCGGGCACCGGCCGCATGCTCATGCCGTACTGGCGATACCACTGGACGTGTTCGTCGAAGAGTTGGCGCTTCTGCGTTTCGGTCAGGCCGCCGCAGAAGCGCTCGGCCACGTGGATGGTGCCGACGAAGAACGTGGCGTGCGCCCAGTAGAAGACGTCGGGGTTCAGCGCGTGGTAGCGGCGGCCCTGCTCGTCGACGCCCTTGATGGCGGTGTGGTAGTCGCGCACCTCGGCACCGGTCACCGGGGCGCGGTCGCCGTCGAACACCACGCCACCGATCGGGTACAGCGAGCGCAGCAGGCGCGGCCACCGTTCCCGGAAGAACGTCGAGTGGTCGACGACCGCCGCGCCCAGCTGCGGGTGCATGTTCTGCATCGACCCCGCCCACGGACCCTGCAGCATGCCGCGCCAATCGCCGAAGTAGCGCCAGGTCAGCGAATCCGGGCCGAGCGGGTCGGGCGGGGCCTCGTAGCCCATCGGCGACACCGGGCACCCGGCGGCCGCGCCCTTTGCGGCGGTCGGGTCACCGGCGCCGCTCGTCAGCGAGCTGGCTGCGGACGTATGTTGAGTCACTGTCGAGGTCCCGTAGCTGTCGGCGATTTTGACTACATGCGTTGTCAAGTTCGAGCTTAGGAGCGTTGTGCCGTCCGGTCAACGACGGAGCCGTTGGACCGGCGTCCCGCTGGAGAGTCGCCTCGCGCTTCGCCGCGACGACCTCGTCGCCGCCGGTGTGCAGCTGCTCGGCAGCGATCGCGGACCCGCGCTGACCGTCCGCGCGGTGTGCCGGGAGGCCGCGCTGACCGAACGCTACTTCTACGAGAGCTTCACCGACCGCGACGAATTCGTGCGCGCGGTCTACGACGACGTGTGCACGCGGGCGATGAGCACCCTCACCTCCGCGAAGACGCCCCGGGAGGCCGTCGAACGGTTCGTCGAGCTGATGGTCGACGACCCGGTGCGGGGTCGCGTGCTGCTGCTGGCGCCGGCGGTGGAGCCGATACTGACCCGCTCGGGCGCGGAGTGGATGCCCAACTTCATCGACCTGCTGCAACACAAACTGTCCCGGATCGGCGACCCCGCGCTGCAGAAAATGATCGCCACCAGCCTCGTCGGCGGCTTGTCGAGCCTGTTCACCGCCTACCTCAACGGCCGGCTCGGCGCCACCCGCAAGCAGTTCATCGACTACTGCGTCAACATGCTGTTCACCACGGCCGCCCCCTATGTGCCGGCCCCCGAGCTGGGCAATTCCGAGTAGCGGGTTTCAGCGACGCCGCCCCGGCGAACCCACCTCAGTGACGTCCGGCGCAGGCGCGCAAAGAGATCGAATCGTGACCCGCCGCGACGGGCCACGCTGGCGCACAAACTTGATGCTACCCAGGTACACAGATATCGTTGACTGCTACCTATGGACACAGATAACTGGAGGGGCCATGTCGGCTGAGCTGACCGACTTACAGCTGTTGCGGGAACTCGAGCCGGTCGTTGAAAAAAACCTGAATCGGCATTTGAGCATGACCAAGGCGTGGAACCCGCACGACTACATCCCGTGGTCGGACGGCAAGAACTATTACGCCCTCGGCGGGCAGGACTGGGATCCCGAGCAGAGCAAGCTGTCCGAAGTCGCCCAGGTGGCGATGGTGCAGAACCTGGTCACCGAGGACAACCTGCCGTCGTATCACCGCGAGATCGCGATGAACATGAGCATGGACGGCGCGTGGGGGCAGTGGGTCAACCGCTGGACGGCCGAGGAGAACCGGCACGGCATCGCCTTGCGTGACTACCTGGTCGTGACGCGCGCCGTTGACCCCGTGGAGCTGGAGAAACTTCGCATCGAGGTGGTCAACCGGGGCTTCAGCCCGGGCCAGAACCACCAGGGCGACTTGTTCGCCGAGAGCCTCACCCACTCCGTCCTCTACGTCAGCTTCCAGGAACTGGCCACCCGGATTTCGCACCGCAACACCGGCAGGGTCTGCAACGACCCCGTCGCCGACCAGCTGATGGCCAAGATCTCGGCCGACGAGAACTTGCACATGATCTTCTACCGTGACGTCAGCGAGGCCGCGTTCGAGCTGGTGCCCAACCAGGCCATGAAGTCACTGCATATGATTCTGCGGAACTTCCAGATGCCCGGCTTCCAGGTCCCCGAATTCCGGCGCAAAGCCGTCTTCATCGCCGTCGGGGGCGTCTACGACCCGCGCATCCACCTCGACGAGGTCGTCATGCCGGTGCTGAAGAAATGGCGCATCTTCGAGCGCGAGGACTTCACCGGTGAGGCAGCCGCAATGCGCGATGATCTTGCCCTGCTGATCAAGGAGCTCGAGCAGGCCTGCGACAAGTTCGAGGTGTCCAAGCAGCGCCAACTCGACCGGGAAGCCCGCACGGGCAAGAAGGTCACCGCGCGGGAGCTGCACAAAACAGCAGGCAAGCTGGTAATGAGCCGCCGGTAGCCCGGCCTTGCGCATCGGTCCGATCACGCTCGCCAGCCCGGTGGTGCTGGCGCCGATGGCGGGCGTGACCAACGTGGCATTCCGCACGCTGTGCCGTGAACTGGAACAGTCCAAGGTCGGCACGGTCAGCGGCCTGTATGTCTGCGAGATGGTGACCGCGCGTGCGCTCGCCGAGCGGAACCCGGTCACCATGCACATGACGACGTTCTCCCCGGACGAGGCACCACGCTCGCTGCAGCTCTACGCCGTCGACCCGGCGACCACCTATGCGGCCGCAAAGATGATCTCCGACGAGGGCCTGGCCGACCACATCGACATGAATTTCGGCTGCCCGGTGCCCAAGGTCACCAAGCGCGGCGGCGGGGCGGCGCTGCCATACAAGCGACGGCTGTTCGGGCAGATCGTCGCCGCAGCCGTGCGCGCCACCGAAGGCACCGACATCCCGGTGACCGTCAAGTTCCGCGTCGGCATCGATGACGGGCACCACACGCACCTGGACGCCGGTCGCATCGCCGAGTCCGAAGGCGCCGCCGCGGTGGCCCTGCACGCGCGAACGGCGGCCCAGCGCTACTCCGGCACCGCCGACTGGGAACAGATCGCGCTGCTCAAGCAGCAGGTGCGCACGATCCCGGTGCTCGGCAACGGCGACATCTACGACGCCAGCGACGCGCTGGCGATGATGGCCAAAACCGGGTGCGACGGCGTGGTCATCGGCCGCGGCTGCCTGGGACGCCCGTGGCTGTTCGCCGAGCTGTCCGCCGCGTTCGCCGGCAGCCCACCCCCCGCCCCGCCCACCCTCGGCGAGGTCGCCGACATCATCCGGCGCCATGGCCAGCTGCTGGCCGCCCATTTCGGCGAGGACAAGGGCATGCGCGACATCCGCAAGCACATCGCCTGGTACCTGCACGGCTTTCCCGCGGGATCCGAACTGCGGCGGGCGCTGGCCATGGTCACGACGCTCCGGGAGCTGGACTCGCTGCTGGACCGGTTGGACGGCGCCGTCGCGTTCCCGGACGCGGCCACCGGCCCGCGGGGCCGGCAGGGTTCGCCGGCCCGCGTCGCGCTGCCCGAAGGCTGGCTGAACGACCCGGACGATCCCACGGTGCCGGCCGGGGCGGACGTCATGCACTCGGGCGGGTGAACCCGGGCTCGAAATCGCGTCCGAAGCGATAACTCAGTACGATGTGGGCCTTGATGGATTAGCGCTTGCCGGCGGAGAGGTCCAGGGCCGCGCGCGGGAGCGCGACAAAGACCGTGACAGGTGCCACGACACGCCGCTGGCGTGCGCGTCAGAGATTCGGAGGCCGGCACGACATGAGTGACGCCGACAACGACGCCACTCCTGACGACGGGCGCGCATCCGGCCCCGGGCGCGCCGCGCCCTGGGAACGGTTCTCCGAACCGCCGCCGGACGGCAACCTGCACCGATGGCAGCCCGACCCGACCCTCGCGCCTCCCGACGAGCCCGCCGCCGAGGCCGCCGAGGCGCCCGCCGGCGACACCGGGACCGCCGGAAACCACGCCGCCGGCGGGGTCACCGTCGCCGACCTGATCGCCAAGTTCGGCGGCGCGCCCTCCAAACGGCCGAGGCGCCATCGCGTGGCCGACGAGGACGACCCCGACAGCGCGGACGCCGAGGCGGGCCCGGACGAGTCCGTCGGCCCGGCCGACCAGCAGGACACGCAGGTCATCGAGGTCCCCGCCTACTCCTTCGAGCTCGTCTCGGAGCTTCCCGACCTGACGCCGGCAAGCTTCCCGCTTCCCGACGAGCCCGAGCCCGAGCCGACCTTCAATGCGCCGCGCCGCCTGCTGCGCAGGCGCAATCGCCGGACCCCGGCCGGGGAGCCGCCCGAGAAGAGCCGGCTCATACCCATACCCAAGCGCCGCCACCGGCCGATGCTGCTGGCCGCGCGCTCGCTGGCGGCGCTGCTTGCCGTGCTGGCGCTGGCCATGACGGGCGGGGCGTGGCAGTGGAGCGCGTCGAAGAACAGCCGCCTCAACAACGTCAGCGCCCTCGACCCGCACTCGCGCGACATCGTCGACCCCAACGGGCAGTACGGTGACGAGGACTTCCTGATCGTGGGCATGGACTCGCGCTCCGGGGAGAACGCGAACATGGGGGCCGGGGACACCGAGGACGCCGGCGGCGCGCGGTCGGACACCGTGATGCTGGTCAACATCCCGGCGAACCGCAAACGCGTCGTAGTGGTGTCGTTCCCCCGCGACCTGGCGATCACCCCGATCCAGTGCGAGGCCTGGAACCCCGACACCTGGAAGTACGGGCCCATCTACGACGAGAAGAAGGGCACCTGGGGGGCCAAGACCGTCTACACCGAGACCAAGCTCAATTCGACGTTCTCCTACGGCGGCCCCAAGTGCCTGGTGAAAGAGATCCAGAAGCTGTCCGGCCTGAGCATCAGCCGGTTCATCGCCGTCGATTTCGCCGGGTTCGCCAAGATGGTCGAGGCCCTCGGCGGTGTCGAGGTGTGCACCCGCACGCCGCTGCACGACTACGAGCTGGGCACGGTGCTCAAGCACGCGGGGCGGCAGATCATCGACGGGCCGACCGCGCTGAACTACGTGCGGGCCCGCCAGGTCACCACGGAGAACAACGGTGACTACGGCCGCATCAAGCGGCAACAGCTGTTTTTGTCCTCGCTGCTGCGCGCGCTGATCTCCGAGGACACGCTGCTGGACCTCAACAAGCTCAACAACGTGGTCAACCTGTTCATCGGCGACAGCTACGTCGACAACGTCAAGACCAAGGACCTGGTCCAGCTCGGCCAGTCGCTGCAGGGCATCGCGGCCGGGCACATCACCTTTGTCACCGTGCCGACCGGGATCACCGACGCAAACGGGGACGAACCGCCGCGCACGGTCGACATGCGGGCGCTGTTCGACGCCATCATCAACGACGATCCCCTGCCGCTGGAGAACGACCACAACGCGCAACGGTTGGGGACCTCCACCACCTCGAAGTCGACGACCACCCCCACCCCGACCCAGACGCCGACTCCCAGCCCCGCGCCCGAGGTGCGGCGCGAGCAGGTCACGACGACCTCGCCCCGCGAGGTGACCGTGCGGGTGTCCAACGCGACCAGCACGTCCGGGCTGGCCGCCGCCGCCACCACCGAGCTCAAGCGCGACGGGTTCAACGTGATGTCGCCCGACGACTATCCCAGTGCGCTCAAGGCGACGACGGTGTTCTTCTCGCCCGGCAACGAGCAGGCGGCGGCCACCGTGGCGTCGGCGTTCGCCAACTCCAAGGTGCACCGGGTGTCCGGTTACGGGCAGGTG
The DNA here is from genome assembly GCA_963711445.1 of uncultured Actinomycetota bacterium. Taxonomy (GTDB): domain Bacteria; phylum Actinomycetota; class Actinomycetes; order Mycobacteriales; family Mycobacteriaceae; genus Mycobacterium. The sequence goes on along the minus strand of CAVQEF010000003.1, from coordinate 856,317 downwards.
GTCCAGGTGGTGCTCGGCCCGGATTTCAACTCCGTCGCCGTGCCAGCGCCCAGCGGCTCGCCGGTCAGCATGCAGATCGAACGCACGACGGGCGACACATCGACCAAGCTGCCCGAGGACCTGACGGTCACCAACGCGGCCGACACCACCTGCGAATAACCGGTTTTGGCGCCGCCGTACACTCCTTTTTCGACGCCGAGAACGTAGGCTTGGCAGCATGCGCACCGCCTACCACGAACAGCTCGCCGAGTTGTCCGAACGACTCGGCGAGATGTGCGGGCTGGCGGGGGCCGCCATGGAACGTGCCACCCAGGCCCTGCTGCAGGCCGATCTGGTCCTGGCCGAACAGGTGATCTCCGATCACGAGCAGATCGCGGCGATGAGCGCCCGCGCCGAGGAGAGCGCCTTCGTGCTGCTGGCCCTGCAGGCACCGGTCGCCGGTGATCTCCGGTCGATCGTGAGCGCCATCCAGATGGTGGCGGACATCGACCGGATGGGCGCGCTGGCCCTGCACGTCGCCAAGATCGCGCGCCGGCGACACCCCCAGCATGCGCTGCCCGAGGAGGTCAACGGGTACTTCGCCGAAATGGGCAGGGTCGCAGTCGAACTGGGCAACAGTGCCCAGGAGGTCGTGTTGTCCCGCGATCCGGAGAAGGCCGCCCGGATCCGCGAAGAAGACGACGCCATGGACGATCTGCACCGGCACCTGTTCTCGGTGCTGATGGACCGGAAGTGGAAATACGGCGTGGCCGCGGCCGTCGACGTGACGTTGCTGGGCCGGTTCTACGAGCGCTTCGCCGACCACGCCGTGGAGGTGGCCCGGCGCGTCATCTTCCAGGCGACCGGCAGCCTTCCCGAAGAGGACACCAAAGCCAACTCCGAGTAGGCGGGCCGAACTGCATCCTCAGCCGAAGCGGCCGGAGATGTAGTCTTCGGTGGCCTTCTCGCTCGGGTTGGAGAAAATCTTTTCGGTGTCGTCGATTTCGACGAGCCGGCCGGGCTTGCCGGTGGCCTCGAGGTTGAAGAACGCCGTCAGGTCGCTCACCCGCGCGGCCTGCTGCATGTTGTGGGTGACGATGACGATGGTGTAGTCCTGCTTCAACTCACTGATCAGGTCTTCGACCGCCATCGTCGAGATCGGGTCCAGCGCCGAGCACGGCTCGTCCATCAGCAACACATCGGGCTGCACGGCGATGGCCCGCGCGATGCACAGGCGCTGCTGCTGGCCCCCGGACAATCCGCCGCCGGGCTTGTCCAACCGGTCCTTGACCTCGTCCCACAGATTGGCGCCGCGCAGTGAGTGCTCGGCCACCTCCGCGAGCACCTTGCGGCTGCGCACCCCTTGCAGCTTGAGGCCGGCCACCACATTGTCGCGGATCGACATGGCGGGGAACGGGTTTGGGCGCTGGAACACCATCCCGATGGCCCGGCGCACCCCGACCGGGTCGACACCCGGGCCGTAGATGTCTTCGTCGTCGAGCAGCACACTGCCCTCCACGCGGCCGCCGGGGACCACTTCGTGCATCCGGTTCAGCGTGCGTAGCACGGTCGTCTTACCGCAGCCCGACGGGCCGATGAACGCCGTCACGCTGCGGGGCAGAACCGACAGCGTCACATCCGCGACAGCCTGGAACGACCCGTAGAAGATGTTGACGCCTTTGAGGTCCAACCGCTTGGCCACCTAGTGCTCCTGCCTATGACTTCCTGGGGGCGAAGATTTTCGAGATCGCCCGGGCCCCGATGTTGATGATGGCGATCACCAGAATGAGGGTTAGCGCTGCACCCCACAACCGCTGGCCCGGAACCGGGTTGATGCCCGCGCCGAGCGACGTCTGGTGGTAGATCATGCCGGGCAGCGACCCGACGAACCCGTGGAAGATGTCGAAGCCCATCGACCGCGAATAACCGACCAGGATCAGCAAGGGGGCCGTCTCCCCCAACACCCTGGCCACCGCCAGCATGATCCCGGTGACGATGCCCGACAGCCCCGTGGGAATCACAATCCTGACAATGGTTTTCCACTTCGGGATGCCCAGCGCGTAACTGGCCTCCCGCAGATCCACCGGGACGATCCGCAGCATCTCCTCGGTGGCCCGCACGATCACCGGCAGCATCAACAAAACCAGGGCCAGCGCCACCGCAAACGCGGAGCGGGGCAGGCCCAGCATCGCCACGCCCAGCGTGTAGACGAACAGGGCCGCCACGATCGAGGGCACACCGGTCAGGATGTCCACCATGAACGAGGCCAACCGGCCCAGCGGCGTGCCGCCACCGTATTCGACCAGATAGATCGCCACCATGAGGCTGATCGGGATGGCGATGGCCGCGCATACCAACCCCTGCAGCAGCGTGCCGATGATCGCGCGGTAGGCACCGCCGTCGGCCACGAAGGCCGTCATGCCCGCCTGCGAGGGTGTCCACCAGGTGGCGGACGCGATCACCGCGTAGCCCTTGGCGATCACCGACCACAGCACCAACACCAACGGCGCCAGGGCGACGAACATCGACGCCGTCACCAACGCGGCGGCCAGGGTGTTCGCGTATCGGCGGCGCCGGCCGAGCCCGGGCAGTGTCCGGGCCTTGAGCGGGCGGTCCAGGATCGAGTTCATCGGCCGCGACCCCGGCGCGTGACCCCGGCGAGCGCCCCGCGCGCCAGGGCGTCGATCACGAACGTGAGGACGAACAGGACCAGCCCGGCCGCGATGTAGGCGCCCGCCCGGTACGGGTTGTCCAGATCCGAGGCGGCGCCGGCGATCTTGGTGGCGAGGGTGGAGCCGCCGTCGAACAACGACCAGCCGAACGCGGCGTGGGTCCCCCGCAGGATGACCAGCAGCGCCATCGTCTCACCGAGTGCGCGGCCCAGCCCCAGCATCGCGCCGCTGACGTATCCGGACCGCCCGAACGGCAGCACGGTCGTCGTGACCACTTCCCAGCGGGTGGCGCCCAGCGCCAGCGCGGCCTCGACCTGGTCGGTCGGCGTCTGGGCGAACACCTCGCGGGTGACCGCGGTGGTGAGCGGCAGGACCATCGCCGCCAGCACGAGGCCGCCGGTGAAGACGGTGCCACCGCGGGCCGCCGCGGTGGTGTCCCCGGCGAACAGGAAGCACCAGCCCATGGTGTGGTTGAGCCAGGTCGTGAAGGGTCGCAGCTGGGGTGCGAGCACGTGCAGACCCCACACGCCATAGATGATCGACGGCACCGCGGCCAGCAGGTCGATCGCGTAGGCCAGCGGTCCGGCGAGTGGGCGGGGCGCGTACTGCGTGATGAACAGGGCCACGCCCAGGGCGACCGGCATCGCCACCAGCAACGCCACCAACGACACCAGGACGGTTACCTGCAGCAGGTTGAGGATGCCGAAGTGCATCGCCGAGGTGTCGGTCGTCACCCAGGCGCCGCCGTAGCCGAGGAAGTTCTCCCGGTCGCGTTTCAGGGCCGGTATGGCGCCCAACAGCAAGAATCCGCCGATCGCGAGGATCAACGCGACCATCAGGACACCCGAGCCCTGCGCGAGCCCGCGGAACACCCTGTCCCCCGCCCGCGGCGGGGCCTGCCCCCACGGGCTGAGGGGAACCACCGGCGACTCGGGGGTGGGCATGGCGACGACCGCGCCCGAACCCGCGTCGGCCGGTTGTGGTGTGGTCACTGTGATCCCGTCACAGTTCTGCGGTCGCTCCTTGCCCCCATCTGATCACCGGTCGCTCCCGACCTTATCGGGCGGCGAAATGTGACCGGCAGCCGTCGGGAGGGACGGCGCCGGCGTCATCGGCCGGCGGCGGGCGGGGACGCGTAGGCGGTGTCGACGCTGTACCGGGTGAAACCCAGGCCCTCGTAGGTCCGCAGCGCGGCCACGTTGTCGGACTCCACGTAGAGCATCACGGTCGGGTCCGCCGCACCGGCCAGCCGGCGGGCCAGCGACTCGATGCCGATGGCCGTCAGCACCTGACCGACGCCGCGGCGCTGCGCAGAGGGGTCGACGCCCACGACGTAGACCTCACCCAGCCCCGGTCGATCGAGGTGCACCTTGGTCCAGTGGAAGCCCAGCAGCTTGCCCGCCTGGTCGCTGGTCGAGCCACCGAATGCCAGAAACAGGCCGGCGGGGTCGAACCACGGTTCGCGGCGCCGCTCGGCCAGGTCGGTTTCGGTCCAGCGGCCCTGTTCGGGGTGCTCGGCGAACGCGGCGTTGTTGACCCGCAGTAGTTCGGCGTCGTCGCCCGGACCCGCGTAGGTGCGGATCCGCATCTCGGCGGCCGGGGGCACCGGTGGGGCGTCGCGCAACGAGCGCCGCATCTGGACGAGTTCGCGCACGGGGACCAGGCCCAGCGCCGACGCGGTCGCCCGGGCGGCGTCGAGCGTGCCGTGCGCCCAGAACCGGTTGTGGCCCGCAGTCTTGGCGATCGCCGCGCGTCCCAGCGTCGCACCGATACCGTGGCGGCGGGCCTGCGGATGCACCACCAGTTCGGCCATCCCGGCGTCCCCGTCGCGCGGCGGGCTGAGGTTGAGGTAGCCGACGACCGCGGTGTCCGGCGCCTCGGTGACCAGCAGATGCTCGGTGCGGTCATGCCCGAGTTCGCGCAGCACCTGTTCACCAACCGGAGCCACCCCATCGAGTTCTGTCGCCGCCGTGACCAGTTGTTGCACCTGCCGCTGTTCGTCGGCGGTCAGTTCGGCGCGCCAGTCCGGCGGGGTCACTGACTGTGCGCGGGGTCGACCAGCGGGCTTTGCAGTTCCTCGGAGTCGCCTTCGCCGGCCTCGGAGCCGTCGGACTCGGCGATCGGTGCGCGGCCCCGCGCGGGCCGGACCGCCTTGTAGCCGACGTTGCGGACCGTGCCGATCAACGCCTCGTGTTCGGGGCCGAGTTTGGCCCGCAGCCGGCGCACGTGCACGTCGACCGTGCGCGTGCCGCCGAAGAAGTCATACCCCCACACCTCGTGCAGCAACTGCGCGCGCGTGAACACCCGACCGGCATGTTGGGCCAGGTATTTGAGTAACTCGAACTCTTTGTAGGTGAGGTCGAGCGGACGGCCCCGCAATCGCGCGGTGTAGGTGCCCTCGTCGATCACCAACTCGCCGAGGTTCACCTTGCCCGCGCTCTCCTGTTCGGCCAGGCCGCCGCGGCGCCCGACCACCAGCCGCAGCCTGGCGTCGATCTCGGCGGGCCCGGTGCTGGGCAGCAGGATCTCGTCCAGTCCCCAGTCCGCGCTCACCGCCACCAGCCCACCCTCGCTCACCACGGCCAGCACGGGAACCGAGCGGCCCGCGGTGTTCAGCAGGCGGCACAGCCCGCGCGCCGAGGACAGATCGGTGCGCGCGTCGACGAGCACCGCGTCCGCGGTTCCGGCCTCCAGCAGGGAGGACGGCTCCGGCAGGGCGGTCCGGACGGTGTGGGGAAGCAGCGACAGCGACGGCAGGACCGGGTCGGGATGCAGCTCCGAGGTCAGCAGTAAAAGCTCCAACAAGCCCCTCCAGCTCGGGGGAAAGGCATCTCCCAATTACGGAACGCAACGTAGCGTTAGTTGCCAGGTTAACTAACGATAACGTGCCACCTGGCCTTTGGCCCCGTGATCATGCGCTCCGGGCCCGAGTGTGACGAAGCGCTCCCGTCGCGCGGCGCCGGCCCGGAGTGCCTGCGCCGGCCCGGGACCGGCTCGGCCACAATAAGCGGGTGCGCAAGGTGCTGGTCGGTGTGTCGGCCGCGGCGGTCGCCGTGGCCGTGGTGGTGGTCGGTGCCGTCGGCGTCGACTACGGGACCAGCATCTACGCCGAGTACCGGCTCTCGTCGACCGTGCGCCAAGCGGCGCACCTGGGATCCGACCCGTTCGTGGCCATCCTGGCGTTCCCGTTCATCCCGCAGGCGATGCGCCGGCACTACAACGAGCTGGAGATCAAGGCCAACGCGGTCGAGCACGCGATGACCGGCCAGGCCACCCTCGAGGCCACCATGCACTCGGTCGACCTGACGTACGCATCCTGGCTGATCAGGCCCGAGGCGAAGCTGCCTGTGGGCGAGCTGGAAAGTCGCATCATCATCGACTCCGTGCACCTGGGCCGCTATCTGGGCATCACCGACCTGATGGTCGACGCCCCGCCCCGGGAAACCAACGACGCCACCGGCGGCACCACCGAATCCGGGATCTCGGGCAGCCACGGCCTGGTGTTCACCGGCACGCCGAAGTCCGCCCGGTTCGACCACCGGGTGAGCGTGTCGATGGACCTGTCCATCTCCCCCGACGACCAGGCGACGCTGGTGTTGACCCCGACCGGGGTCCTGACCGGACCCGACACCGCCAACCAACCGGTTCCCGACGAAAAGCGTGACGCGGTGCTGCACGCGTTCAGCGCCAGCCTGCCCGATCAGCGGCTGCCGTTCGGCGTGGCACCGCAGACCGTCGGGGCGCGCGGCTCGGACGTCATCATCGAAGGCATCACCTATGGAATGACCGTCAACCTGGAAGAGTTCAAGCAATCGTGAACCGAAGCGCTCGGGCGAAGCGGGGCCCGTGATCACCGTCATCGTCGCGATCGTCGCGGCGGCCGTCGTGGCAACGCTCGCCGCGTGGTTGATGACGCGGCGCTCGGGGCAGGTCCGGGAGGTCGGTCCCGCGTCGGCGCGGAGCGCCGCCCCCGACATCGGCGACCTGGGCCTGTCCCGCAGTGGGCCCACCGTCGTGCACTTCAGCGCCCCGTGGTGCGGACCGTGCGATCGCGTGCGCCGGGTGGTCGGCGAGGTTTGCGACGACCTGGACGACGTGGCCCACGTCGAGATCGATCTGGACGCCAATCCGGCCGCCGCCCGCAGGTTCGCGGTCCTGTCGCTGCCCACCACGTTGATCTTTGACCTCGACGGACGACAGCGATACCGCGCCTCGGGCGTGCCCACGGCCGCCGCCCTGCGGTCGGCGCTGGAACCGCTGTTGGCTTGAGCGTCACACCATTGGGTAAGCTTGCCGGCGTGCCAACCCGCCTCGAGCCCATGCTCACCAAGCGTCGCGCAGTCGATCTGTGCCGCACCGCGGGTTGTTGCTGTTGCTGTTGCTGCTGAGTAGCCGCGTTTCCGCGCGCACTCGGAGCAGCCTCGGATGCCGACCGTGGCCTGCCTCCCGCCGTCCCCTGCAACAGGCATCTCCAGGAGCAACATCGTGTCCACACCCGACAGCACCGCCCGGCGCGACCTCGTCGACGTGCGGGGGCCGAGGTTTGTCGCCTGGGTCACCACCGCCGTCCTGACGCTCGCGCTGATCGTGGCGGCGACTCGCCCCCAGGCGGCCGCGATCGTCCTGGCACTGCAGGCCGTCGTGTTCGCCATCGGCGCGGTCGGCGGCCCACGTCGCCACCCCTACGGGCGGGTGTTCGCGGCGCTGGTGGCCCCTCGGCTGGGTCCGGTGACCGAGCGAGAGCCGGTGGCGCCGCTCAAGTTCGCCCAACTCGTCGGCTTCGTCTTCGCGGTCTGCGCCGCCGCCGGATTGGCGTCCGGCGCCTTCCTGCCCGGCGTCGTGGCCGCCGCGGCCGCGCTGGTGGCCGCCGTCCTCAACGCGGCCTTCGGCATCTGCCTCGGCTGCCGGCTCTACCCGCTTGTCGCGCGCCTTCGACCCGGTCGCCACGGACCGGCGAACGCCTCGATCGAACAGGGAAGTTGATATGTCGGCTGGAAGTGAACACGCGGTCGCGCTGCCGCCGAGCGTCGACCTGGCGAGGCAGACGGTGATCACCGGGCGGGTCGTGGACCGCGACGGCCGGGCCGTGGGAGGCGCATCCGTGCGGCTGCTGGACTCGTCGAACGAGTTTGCCGCCGAGGTGGTCGCGTCGGCCAGTGGGGCTTTCCGGATCTTCGCGGCACCGGGGTCCTGGCGGCTGTGCGCGCTGTCGGCGGCCGGTAACGGCATTGCGGTGGTGGCGCCGTCGGGGGCCGGCGTCCACGAGGTGGACGTCAAGATCGCCTGATGCACCGGCCCGTCCACGGCGGGCGCGGACGAATAGACTCGTCCCCGTGGTGCTGTTCTACGAGATCGTCCTGGTGCTGGCGGTCGTGCTCATCTCCTGGTTCGCGCTGTACACCCTGTACCGGCTCATCACCGACGAGTCGTGAGCTCCGCTGACTCCACTCCCGACGGGCCCGGCGGCGCGGGCTTCGGCGACCGTGCGATGGCCGCCGCCGCCGAACGTGCCAAGCTGACGGCGGCGCGCAACATCCCGGCCTTCGACGACCTACCGGTTCCCGCCGACACCGCCAACCTGCGCGAGGGCGCCAACCTCAACGACGCGCTGTTGGCGCTGCTGCCGCTGGTCGGGGTGTGGCGCGGAGAAGGCGAGGGCCGCGGACACGACGGCGATTACCGGTTCGGCCAGCAGATCGTGGTCTCCCACGACGGCCGTGACTACCTGAACTGGGAGGCCCGTTCCTGGCGGCTCAGCGACACGGGCGACTACCAGGAGCACGCGTTGCGCGAGACGGGCTTTTGGCGCTTCGTCAACGATCCTGACGACCCCAGCGAGTCGCAGGCCATCGAGTTGTTGCTGGCCCACTCGGCCGGTTACGTCGAATTGTTCTACGGGCGGCCGCGCAACCAGTCGTCGTGGGAGCTGGTCACCGATGCCCTGGCGCGCAGCCGGTCGGGTGTGCTCGTGGGCGGCGCCAAGCGGCTCTACGGCATCGTGGAGGGCGGCGACCTGGCCTATGTCGAGGAGCGGGTGGACGCCGACGGCGGGCTGGTTCCGCATTTGTCGGCGCGCCTGACGCGGTTCGCCGGTTAGCGCCGCGCTCGGCGGGTCCGGGCATGGAACGACCCCCGAGCGAAGCTCCTGGTTGGACAACACCGGAGACTCGGGGGCCGGGTGACTGCGGGGAATTCGCCAGCGCGCATGAGCCGCTAGCTCTTCCGAGCCGATGGCGCTAGCGCGCAGCCACCTCACATGTCCATGAACCTATCAATTTCGCGGACCACCTCCCTTCCTGTGTACGGCCGACCGTACCTGCAAATCGGCAAGCCGACAACAGGATTCACCTTCTAGCGATCACTGACGACGGCCGCGTCGATGAGTGCGGCAAACTCGGCGGCCATCGGCGACCGGGGCAGTGGGCGGCCGTCGAGGGTGTGCACCCGGGCGGCCAGCGTCATGCTCGACACGAGCCAGATCCCCTGGGCGGCATGAAGATCAGCGGGGCGCAGCGCGCGATAGTCGCAGTCGTAGCCCTTGGAGCGGGCCACCTCGAAGAGGGCCTGCTGGGTGGTGCCGCGCAGGATCGGGTACCACGGCGGCGGTGTCAGCAGGCACGGGCTTTGCGTCTCGGTTTCGGTGGCGATGATCACCGTCGAGCGCGGCCCCTCCAGGATGTAGCCGTCGGAGCTGACGAAGATGACGTCGCCGGCGCCGTGGCGCGCCGCGTGACGCAGGGCGGCCATGTTGACCGCGTAGGACAGCGTCTTGGCGCCGGCCAACAACCAGGGCATCGCGTCGACACCGTGGGCGGGCAGGCCGCGGTCCAGCGTGACCGCCGCCAGGCCGTCGCGCCGGACCGCGGCGACGCGTTCGGGGACGGCGTTGACCGTCACATAGGCCGTCGGCGCCGAGCCGCCCTCGCGACCGCGGCTGTAGACCAAGCGCAACGCACCCTCGTCGGTGGTGCCCGACGCCCACTGGCGGGTGGCCACGTCGATCGCGCGACGCCAATCCGGCAGGTCCGGTGCCGGCAGGTCCAGCGATCTGGCCGACTGGGTCAGCCGCTGCAGATGCAATTCGGTCAAACATGCCCTGCCGTCGCGGATCAGCAGCGTCTCGAAGACGCCGTCGCCGCGAACCGCCGCGAGGTCGTCGGCGTGCAGCAGCGGTGTGCCGGGCGGGTGGATGTCGCCGTCCAGTGTGACGATCACACTCATCTGGCTCATGAACCAAGGAGCCTAGTGATCCGGCGGGTCGCGAGCTAACCGGCCGACCGCGAGTCCGTCGGTTTCAGCGACCTCCCCCGGGGCCCATCATTCCGGGCCCCATCATCCCGCAGCCCATCATCCCGCGCATCGCCCGCGGCATGCCGTCGCGCACGAAGCCGGTGACCTCCTGCGCATGCGCGCGAATGACCTGGGCGAGCGCCGGATCGTCCGAGGTTTCCTCGGCCATCACCCCGGTAGGGGTGAAGGTCAGCCGGCGCCGATACCCGGTCGCCTCGCGGAACAACGTGGGCAGGCTGTCGCTCATGCACATGACCTCCCTGCCCTGATCTAGCTGGGAGTACATGCTCGACACATGCGCCTGGAGTTGCGCGGCAAGGTCGGGAGAGCTCGATTCGGTGGTGGTCCTCACCCCGCCGGGTATCTCCTCGACCGTGCGGGTTATCTCGCGGTGCCGGTGGAACATCTGGGCGTAGCGCCTCATGTCCGCGGGACTTGCCATGCACCCGTCGTGATCGGCGAGCAGGACATCGGGCGCGGGCCATGTGCCGACACCCCGCAACACAAAGCCGACGATCGTCGCGCCACCCGCTCCGAGGGCGGCCAGCGCCGCGCGCCGCGTCAGTCCCGCCATCCGTGGCTCCGCCCTACGCCGTCGCGCCGTCACGGCCGGGGACTCGGCGTCGGCGTGGAAGGCGAGGGTGTGCCCGAGCCGCCGGGACCCATCATCCCGCCGGGGCACGTCATGCCGCCCGGGCCCATCATCCCGCCGGGTCCCATGTGCGTGCCCGGTCCCGTCCGGCCCCCGCCGCCGTCACGCGTCCCGTAGTGACCGCCGGAGCTCCAGCCCAGAAAGAGCCCGGAGAAGAAAATGACCGCGACCACGAACACCGTCCCGGCCACAATGCCTACCCACACCAGGGCCTGGGTGAGGCGGCTGGGCCCGGGCCGGGCGTTGTGCTGCGCAGATTCCAGCGCGGGTGCCGCGCCGGTCGCGTTCGCGTCGGGTAATTCAGCCACGTTGATCTCGCCTTCCGGGTTGAGCCACGCTGGCGGAGCAGTCAGCGTCCGCCCGCAACGCCCATGGTACCCCACCCTGGATGGGGTGGGGTACCATCGGTGTCATGAGCGACGAATTGACGTCCAAGAAGCGCGCGGCGCTGAACCGGCTCAAGACGGTTCGGGGCCACATCGACGGAATCATCCGGATGCTGGAGTCCGACGCCTACTGCGTGGACGTGATGAAACAGATTTCGGCGGTCCAGTCCTCGCTCGAGCGGGCGAACCGGGTGATGCTGCACAACCACCTGGAGACGTGCTTCTCGGAGGCGGTCCGCGACGGCCGCGGCGCCGCGGCCATTGACGAGCTGGTGGACGCGGTCAAGTTCACACCGGCGCTGACCGGCCCGCAGGCACAGCTGAGCGGTGCGGCGGTCGGCGAATCGGGCGGCGACGGGGCGGTGCCGGCCGAAGGCACGGTGTGACCGCCACCAGCCCGGTGGCCCACCCTGCGCCCGTCCGCAATCCTGCGGGACAACCAACATGAAGGGAGCGTTCGAATGACGGCATGGCATGGACTGGTGACAAAGACGGTGCCCACGGTGGTCACCGGCGTGGTGGGCGCTGCTGCCTATGAGGCCTTGGCAAAGGCTCCGTGGCGCGCGGCGACGGTAACGGTGACCGCCTGGGGCCTGCGCGTTGCGCGCGCGACCGAACGCAAGACCAAGCAGAGCGCCGAGCGCGCCCGGTTGGCGATGGCCGACGTCATGGCCGAGGCGGTGGAGCGCATCGGGGAGGAAGTTCCGGCACCGGCCGGCGCAGAGCTGACCACGACCGCCGAGGACGGCCATGCTGACGGCTGAAGCTCCCCGTGAAACCGAGGGCGAGCTGGCCGTCGTATCCGCCGCTGGCGGTCGACTGCGATTGCAGGCCAACGGATTTCGCTTCGACGCAGCCCGGGTGGCCGCCGTCGAGGAGGCCGTCAGGAAGGTGGCGGGCGTCCGCGGGGTGCGCGCCTACCCGCGGACGGCATCGATCGTGATCTGGTATTCGCCCGCAGACTGCGACGCCGAAACCATCCTGTCGAACATCACCGAGGCGAAGCCGGCCGCCGCGCCCGCAGCTGCCGCGCCCGCCGCGCGCTCGGCCGGGGTGGGCGGCGGCGTCCTGGAGAAACTCATCGGTGGGATCGCCCGAACGCTCGTGGGTGCACACCGTGACGAGCAGGACTGTCCGCCGGAGATCGAGCGGCTGCGGGCAGCGTTGGATCGTATCGGTTGTCCGCTCGAGCCGGTCACCGCGACGCAAACCTCGGCGCGCGAGGAGGCCCGGAGCGGGATCCGCTTCTGGTTGCGGCGGGTATGGATCGCGTGGCCCTTCGGGTTGGCGGCGTCGGGATTGACGATGTTCTTCGGCGCTGCCCCGTGGGCGGGGTGGCTGGCCTTCGCCGCGACGATTCCGGTGCAATTCGTGGCCGGGTCGCCGTTCCTCATCGGGGCCGTGGAGCAGCTGCGGGCGCGGTCGGCGAACATGAATACGCTGATCGCGTTGGGGACGCTGACCGCGTTCGCCTACTCCACCTATCAGCTGTTCGTCGGCGGACCGCTGTTCTTCGACACCGCGGCGATGATCATCGCCTTCGTGGTGCTGGGCCGCTATTTCGAGGCCACGGCCCACGGCAAGACGCGGGAGGCGATCAGCAAGCTGCTGGAGATGGGCGCCAAGGAAGCCCGGATGCTCGTTGATGACCAGGAATGGCTGGTCCCGGTGGAGCGGGTGCAGGTCGGCGACCTCGTGCGGGTGCGTCCGGGCGAGAAGATCCCGGTCGACGGCGAGGTGGTCGACGGGCGCGCCGCCGTCGATGAATCGATGCTGACCGGCGAATCCCTCCCGGTCGAGAAGACGGTGGGTGACCGCGTTGCCGGGGCCACCGTCAACACCGATGGGCTGCTGACGGTGCGCGCCACCGCGGTCGGTGCCGACACGGCGCTGGCCCAGATCGTGCGCCTTGTCGAACAGGCCCAGGGTGGCAAGGCGCCGGTACAGCGGCTGGCCGACCGGGTCTCGGCGGTGTTCGCGCCGGCGGTCGTCGGTGTGGCCGCCCTGACCTTCGCCGGGTGGGCGCTGATCGCCGCCAACCCCATTGCCGGCATGACCGCGGCGGTCTCGGTGCTGATCATCGCGTGCCCGTGTGCGCTGGGCCTGGCCACCCCCACGGCGATCATCGTCGGCACCGGCCGGGGCGCGGACTTGGGGATTCTGGTCAAGGGCGGGGAGGTGCTGGAAGCGTCCAAAAAGATCGACACCGTCGTGTTCGACAAGACCGGCACCCTCACCCGCGCCCAGATGCAGCTCACCGATGTGATCCCCGACAAGCGACAGAAGGCCGATCTGGTGCTGCGGATCGCCGCCGCCGTGGAATCGGGCTCCGAACACCCCATCGGCGCGGCGATCGTCGGCGGCGCCCGCGACCGCGGGCTGGAGATTCCGGCTGCCACGTCGTTCACCAACCTGGCCGGCCACGGGGTGCGGGCCGAGGTCGACGGCCGGTCCGTGCTGGTCGGGCGGCGCAAGCTGGTCGAGGAACACCATCTTGCGTTGTCAGACCAGCTGGCCCACGCGTCCGCAAGGCTCGAAGAGCAGGGCCGCACCGCGGTGTTCGTCGGGCGCGACAGCAAGGTCGTGGGGGTGCTCGCCGTCGCCGACACCGTCAAAGACGACGCCGCCGACGTGATCGCTCGGCTGCACGCCATGGGCTTGCAGGTCGCCATGATCACCGGCGACAACGCCCGGACGGCCGCCGCGATCGCCGGGCAAGTGGGCATCGACCGCGTGCTGTCGGAGGTATTGCCCGGGGACAAGGTCAACGAGGTTCGCCGCCTGCAGGACGAGGGCCGGGTGGTCGCGATGATCGGCGACGGCGTCAACGACGCCCCCGCCCTGGTGCAAGCCGACCTCGGCATCGCGATCGGCACCGGCACCGACGTGGCCATCGAGGCCTCCGACATCACGCTGATGTCGGCCCGCCTCGACGGTGTCGTGCAGTCGATCCAGCTCTCGCGGCAGACCCTGCGCACGATTTACCAGAACCTCGGCTGGGCTTTCGGCTACAACACCGCCGCCATCCCGCTCGCCGCTTTCGGCGTGTTGAACCCGATGGTCGCGGGAGCCGCGATGGGGCTCTCCTCGATCAGCGTGGTGGCCAACTCGCTGCGGCTGCGCAGCTTCGGGCGCGACGCACGACGCGGTGCATGAGGTTGTCGAGGGCTGAGGGCACCGACGTCACATGATCCTCAACCTGGCACTTCGCTGGTTGGTCACCGGGCTGTTCGCGGTGTCCGCCGCCGAATGTGGTCTGGCGGCCGTGGCCAAACGGCGCCCATGGACCTTCGTGGTCGGCCACGGCTTGCATTTCGTCATGTCGGTGGCGATGGTGGCGATGACCTGGCCGTGGGGGGCGCAGTTGCCGCCCGGCGTTCCTGCGGTGTTTTTCCTGCTGGCGACCGTGTGGTTCCTGGCGGTGGGCGCGTGTGCGGCCCGCTCGGCCGCCCCGCGGGTGGCGTACGGCTACAGCGGCCTGATGATGCTGGCGACGGCCTGGATGTACGCCATCATGGACCCGCGGCTGCGTCCCGTCGGATCGAGCGCCCGGTCGGGTATGCCGATTCCGGGCATGCAAACGGGCGCCATGGCCATGCCGGCAAGCAGTGGGTCGCCCGGATGGTTTGTCGCGGTGAACTGGTTGGGCACCGTCGGCTTTGCGCTCGCGGCGGCTTTCTGGGCCGGCAAGTACGTCACCGAGCGGCCGCACGGTGACGCCGGGGGCCTGCGGTCCCGGTCGTTGGCAAACCTGGGGCAGGCGACGATGGCCGCCGGGATGGCAGCGCTGTTCTGGGCCACGCTGTTTCCCGTATGAGAAGTGGGCGGCGCGGGCCGCGTGCCGGGGCGGACCGCATCCGTAGAGTTGAGGGGTCAACCGCTTCGGCGGCGATGCAGGCCAAAAGCGACCCAAAAGCGACCCAAAAGCGATGAGGAGGCCGACGCACAGTGACCGCAGTTCCCGCACCCGACCACGGGCCCGACGCGGGCGCGATCTGGCACTACGGCGATCCCCTCGGTGAACAGCGCGCCGCCGCCGACGACGCGGTCGTGGTCGACCGCTCGCACCGCGCGGTGCTGACCCTGACCGGCAACGACCGGCGCAGTTGGCTGCACAGCATCTCCACCCAGCACGTCAGCGACCTCCCGGAGGGCGCCAGCACCCAGAACCTCAGCCTCGACGGCCAGGGCCGGGTCGAAGACCACTGGATCCAGACCGAGTTGGGCGGCACCACCTACCTCGACACCGAGCCGTGGCGGGGCGAGCCGTTGCTGGAATACCTGCGCAAGATGGTGTTCTGGTCCGACGTCACCGCGGACGCCGCCGACCTGGCGGTCCTGTCAATGCTGGGCCCGCGGCTGGCCGAACCCGCAATGCTCGACGTGCTGGGGCTGGACGCACTGCCCGCCGAGATGACCGCCGTGCCGTTGGCCGCCGGGGGCTTCGTGCGGCGGATGCGGGGCACCGCGCCGGGTCAGATCGAACTCGACGTGCTGGTGCCGCGCGGTGAGTCGGCCGACCGGCAGCACCGCCTGGTGCAGGCGGGTGCGCGCCCGGCCGGGGTGTGGGCGTATGAGGCCCACCGGGTCGCCGCGCTGCGGCCGCGCCTCGGCGTCGATACCGACGAGCGCACCATCCCCCACGAGGTCGGATGGATCGGCGGGCCGGGCGAGGGAGCCGTCCACCTGGACAAGGGCTGCTATCGCGGGCAGGAGACCGTCGCGCGGGTGCACAACCTGGGTAAACCGCCGCGGATGCTGGCACTGTTGCACCTCGACGGCTCGGTGGAGCGGCCCTCGACCGCTGATGCGGTACTGGCCGGCGGCCGCGCCGTCGGGCGCCTCGGCACCGTGGTCGAACATGTGGATCTCGGGCCGGTGGCACTGGCCTTGCTCAAACGCGGGATTCCCGCGGACACCGTGTTGGCGACCGGCCCGGAGGCCGATGTTGCTGCGTCGATCGATGTCGATTCCCTGCCGTCCGCCGAACAGATCGGCGCGGGACGGTTGGCCGTTGAACGATTGCGGGGCGGTGCGCGATGATGGGCGATGATGTCCGCCACAGCGGGCGGGGGCGCCGACGTCCAACCGCGAGGCACGGTAAACTGTCGGCAGGACAATAATGACACCAGAGATCGGAGCCGCCTACTCGTTAGGCCGCTCCGTTATTGCGCGAGGGGGTTCCCCCATGGGCCGCGGCCGGGCTAAGGCAAAGCAGACCAAGGTTGCTCGAGAACTGAAGTACAGCTCCCCGCAGACCGACTTCCAGCGGCTTCAGCAGGAGTTGTCGGGAACGGGCGCTGAGGAACCCAACGGAATGGACGAGGGCCCGGACGCCGCGTGGGACGACGAGGACAACTGGCGCCGCTGACTTACCGGCCTGCGCCGACGAACCCACCCCGGCATCGCGCCATCCCTTTTGACTTCTAGAACCTCGGGTGTTGTCCGACCAACTTTGCGCGGGGACCGTTCTTGCCTTTGCACACGGTTCCCAGCACCCAGCTATTCAGGTGCCGCGCGGTCAGTATGGCCAGGGCGCGGTCGGTGTCTTCCGGGGCGACCACGGCGACCATGCCGACGCCCATATTGAACGTCTTCTCCATCTCGCCGCGGTCGATGCGGCCACGCTGGGCGATCATGGCGAACACCGGGGCGGGTGTCCACGTGCCGCGGTCGAGCTCGGCGACCAGGCCGTGCGGCATGACGCGTTGCAGGTTGCCGGCCAGCCCACCGCCGGTCACGTGGCAGAACGTGCGGACCTGCGTTTCAGCGGCCAGCGCCAGGCAGTCCCTGGCGTAGATGTGGGTGGGCTCGAGCAACTCCTCGCCCAGCGTGCGGCCGAACTCCTCCACGTGGCCGTCGAGCGGCATCCGGTCGATCTCCAGCAGCACCGCGCGGGCCAGCGAGTAGCCGTTGGAATGCAGGCCCGAGGAGCCCAGGGCGATGAGGACGTCACCGGGCTTGACGCGGTCGGGGCCGAGCACGTCGTCGGCCTCCACCACGCCGACACCGGTGGCCGAGATGTCGTAATGGTCGGGTTCCATGAGGCCGGGATGCTCGGCGGTTTCCCCGCCCAGCAGCGCGCACCCCGCGCGCACGCACCCCTCCGCGATGCCGCCGACGATGGCGCTCAGCCGTTCGGGCACCGCTCGCCCAACCGCGATGTAGTCCTGCAGGAACAGCGGCTCGGCGCCGCACACCACGAGGTCGTCGACCACCATCGCCACCAGGTCCAGGCCGACGGTGTCGTGCTTGTCCATCGCCTGGGCGACCGCCAGCTTGGTACCGACGCCGTCCGTCGACGCCGCCAGGACCGGTTCGCGGTAGTCGCCGCGCAGGGAGAACAGGCCGGCAAACCCGCCCAGCCCGCCGAGCACCTCGGGTCTGGTCGCCTTGGTCGCCAACGGCTTGAACAAGTCGACAGCGCGCTCACCGGCTTCGATGTCCACGCCGGCCGAGGCGTAGGTGATGCCCTGACTGCCCGGGTCGCGCCCGGGTCTTTTTCCAGGATCCGTCATCGCGATAAAGGCTACCGGGAGGCAGTCACCGCCGGTATCCAACGTGATCGAGGAACCGGCGGGACCCCCTCGTCAGTGACCGATCGGTACGTCCTCGACGCCGAGGTCGTCCAGCTCGGCCCCGCGCGCCGCATTGGCCAGCATGTGCTCGATGACGTTCTTGCCCAGCGCGGTCTCGCCGGGCAGCTCAATCGGGTACCGGCCGTCGAAGCAGGCGGTGCACAGCCGCGACGCGGGCTGCTCGGAGGCCGCGACCAGGCCGCGCAGCGAGATGTAGCCCAGGGTGTCGGCGCCGATGGCGTGCCGCACCGCCTCGAGCATCTCCTCTTTGTCCTTGTCCTCGACGGCGTTGGCGATCAACTCCGCCGGCGAGGGGAAGTCGATGCCGTAGAAACACGGCCATTTCACCGGCGGCGAGGCGATGCGCACGTGCACCTCGACGGCGCCGGCCTCCCGCAGCATCCGCAACAGCGCGCGCTGGGTGTTACCCCGCACGATCGAGTCGTCGACGACGACGAGCCGCTTGCCGCGGATCACCTCTTTGAGCGGGTTGAGCTTGAGTCGGATGCCGAGCTGACGGATGGTCTGCGACGGCTGGATGAAGGTGCGCCCGACGTAGGCGTTCTTCATCAGTCCCTGCCCGTACGGGATGCCGGACTCCTGCGCGTAGCCGACCGCGGCCGGGGTGCCCGATTCGGGAACGCCGATCACCAGGTCGGCGTCCACCGTGCATTCCCGGGCCAGGCGCCGGCCGATCTCCACCCGGGTGCCGTGCACCGACCGGCCGGCGATCGTGCTGTCCGGCCGGGCCAGGTAGACGTACTCGAAGACGCAGCCCTTGGGGGTGGGGTTGGCGAAGCGCGTCGAGCGCACCCCGTCGGCGTCGATGGCCAGCAGTTCGCCCGGTTCGATGTCGCGGACGAAGGAGGCCCCGACGATGTCGAGGGCGGCCGTCTCGGAGGCCACCACCCAGCCGCGGTCCAGGCGGCCCAGCGAAAGCGGACGCACCCCGTGCGGATCCCGGCACGCGTACAGGGTGTTCTCGTCCATGAAGGTCAGGCAGAAGGCGCCGCGCACGGTCGGCAGCAGCTCCAGCGCCGCCTGTTCCAGGGTGGAGTCGGCCGCGCCGTGGGCCAGCAGCGCGCCCAGGATGTCCGAATCCGTGGTCGCCGGGGCGGGCGCGCGCCGGGCGATCAGGCCCGCGTCGCGGGCCCGCGCGGCCAGCTCGGCGGTGTTGACCAGATTCCCATTGTGCCCCAACGCGACTCCGGTGCCGGCTGCGGTGTTGCGGAACACCGGCTGGGCGTTTTCCCAGGTGGTGTCCCCGGTGGTGGAGTAGCGGCAGTGCCCGATGGCGACGTGACCGTGCATGGCGGCCAGCGTCTGCTCGTCGAACACTTGACTGACCAGGCCCAGGTCTTTGAAGACCAGCACCTGGGATCCGTCGGCGACGGCGATGCCGGCGGCTTCCTGCCCGCGGTGCTGCAGCGCGTACAGGCCGTAGTAGGTCAGCTTGGCGACCTCTTCGCCCGGGGCCCAGACCCCGAATACACCACACTCTTCACGGGGCGAGTTGAAGTCCTGCTCGGGTTCTTCGGCTCCAGCGACGGTCACGGTTCGGCTGCTCCCGGGGAACGGTTGGTGACGGTAAGGAGTCTACGGGTCGAACGGCCGCACCGCCGAATCAGCCGGGCGTGTTGGGCCGCGGAATATCGCTTTTTCAAGCCTAAACCTGCAGTTCAGGGTTACATTCAGCCGACATCGAACAGGGGCAGCCACCGCTCTATGTCACCCGCACGCGCGCCCGACAGGGTCAGCGCCCCGGCGGCCATCGCCCCCTCGAGCCGCAGCATGCCGGTGACGAGCAGCAGCCAGGTGCGCGGGTCGGTTTCCACAACGTTGGGGGGCGTGCCGCGGGTGTGCCTGGGCCCGGCCACGCACTGCACCGCGACAAACGGCGGGACCCGCACCTCGACGCTGGCGCCGGGCGCCACGGCGGCCAGCGTGCGCGCGGTGAGCCGCACCGCCGTCGCCAGCGCCTCCCGGCCGGGCTCCGGACGCGAGCCGTCGCGCAACCAGTCCGCGACGGCCAACAGCGCCTGCCGGGTCTGGGCCGGGTCGGCTTTGGTGCGGGAGGGCATACCTCAGGGTCTCAGAAATGCGACCTCGCCGACCGCCAGGCACCCAGCATGAGCCGCCGCGCTCAGTCAGAGCGCGCGGTTCCGGCGGGTGGGGGCTTCTGTATCACCACCACAGTGGATTTGCGCTCTTCCTGTGCCGCGGGCGCGGCGCCTGTACTGCGGCCGGTGCCACCGCCCATCCCGCGCGCGGCCAAACTCGCCAGCGCCATGCCGCTGAGCAGGCCCGCGGGGCTACCGTCCAGTGCCGCAGGGCCCGCGTCGAGGCCGGCACTGGGCAGCGCCTCGACGGCAAGCTGGATCTCGGGGGCGGCCGTGGTCCAGCTGTGCGGCACCGACAAAGCCCCGACCAACGACGCGTGACCGACGCCCGCGGACACGGGCGGGGTGTCTGCGCGGCTACCCAGGTTCGCCCCGAGCTCGTCCGTCGTCGAGGCGACCGCTTGACCTTGAGTCGGTTGCAATCCGCCGCCACTCCCGTAGAGGCCCCCGGAGCCCCAGGGTCTGCAGGTGTTGGTGATCGACAGGGCCAGGCTGCTGGTCGCGGTGGCCGCGATGTACAGGGCCACCGCGTCCAATTCCCCGATCGGGGTTGGAATGCCTTGAGCGGGTTGCAGGCCGAGGGTCGGCGCGAGTGCCGAGACGCCCGTCGTGAGCGGATCGGCAGGCGCGGGCAGCGCGGACAGGCCGTTCGCCAGTGCCGCGGGGGACACCTGTGCCAGCGGCGTCTGTAGGTGCGTTGCGGCGCCCGCACCGGCTTGGGCGACCGCCGCGGCTTGGGCCGTAGGCCCGGCGGGGTTGGCGTTTAGCGACGGCTGGACGAACGGTGCCAACGTCGACGCCGCCGACGACGCCGCCTCATAGGCGTACATCGCGGCGGCGTCCTGCGCCCACATCTCGGCATACTCGGCCTGGGTGGCCGCGATCGCCGGGCTGTTTTGGCCCAGGATGTTGGTCGCGACCAGCGACATCAACCGGCTGCGGTTCGCCACGATCAACGCCGGCGGCACCGTCGCCGCAAACGCCGCCTCAAACGCCGCCGACGCTGCTCTCGCCTGAACAGCCGTCTGCTCCGCCCGTGCCGCGGCCGTGGCCAGCCACGTCGCATAAGGTGCGGCCGCGGCTGCCATCGCCGCCGACGCCGGCCCCAGCCACGGCTCAGCGAGCAGAGCCGACACCACCGACTCATACGAAACGGCCGCCGAATTCAACTCGGCGGCCACGCCGTCCCAGGCCGCCGCGCCGGCCAGCATCGACTCCGCGCCCGGTCCCGCATACATTCGCCCCGAATTGACTTCCGGCGGCAGCATCCCGAAATCCATTGCCTACAACCTCCTTAACCGGTTGCCATCGCATTGGCCGCCTCGGTGGCCGCATACGAACCGGCGCCGGCCGCCAGGGTGGCCACGAACCTGTCGTGGATCAGCGCGGCCTGTGCGCTCAGTGCCTGATACGTCTCGGCGTGGGCGGTGAACCGCGTCGCCGTCAGCACCGACACCTCATCGGCGGCCGCGGGAACCAGCCCGGTCGTCGGGGCGCAGGCGGCTGCGCTCTGAGCGCTGACCGCGGCACCGATGTCCTGCAGACTCCCAGCCGCCGCCGCCAAAATATCCGGCTGCACGGTCACAAAGGGCATCAGGTTCCTCCTTGTTCCAGGCCGTCGCAATCGATCGACCAGCTTCTCCTGCAGAAATACCGAAGCGTCTGTCCGATAAAGAAAGTCGTCCGGCGCTAGCTCGATAATGCTCGCTTCAACTTCCGCAGGAGTCCGAAATGGATTTGAATCCGTCATGAAAGACCGCGCTACGACGAGGCTGGCCCACGGAGTCGCGGGCGGTGGACATCCAGTCGATGCGGCGGGCCCGTGCTAACCCGACATTTCACCCGATTCGGGGCGACCGCGTTGCCCGGCCGACGCGGCGATCGCACCGGCCTCGTTGACGGCCAGGTGCGCCAGCATCGGCGCGGCCAGGCTGCCGGAGCGGTCGGCCAGCCAGCCGAACAGCCAGCCCGCCGCACCGGTGGCCAGCACCGTGCCCGCCGGGGGCTCGCCCGTCGCGCGCGCGTCCGCGAGGTGAAAGAGCCCGAAAGCCCCGGCCTGCAGCAGCCTTCCGCCGGACCGGCCGAACGCTGCGGTTCCGAGATGAGCCAGCGCCGACCGGAAGGCCGCCTCCTCGGCCCACACCGTGCCGACGGGTATGCGCCACAGCAGCCAGGACGGAATCGACGCCGGCAGTTCGCGCGCGGACATCCGGCGCCGCACCGGCGGCACCACGGCCGCAGCGCCGATCGCGGTCGCGGCCGCGCCCCCCGTCGCCGATCCCCATCGCAGCCCCTGCCACAGCCGCGGCGGGCGCAGGCCCAACGGCGCGCGGGTCGCCAGCACCAGCAGCGCGGCCATGCCGGCCTGCGCGCCCACCCGCCACGCGGCGGGAAGGCGCGGGGCGACGAAGCTCCACCCGATCAGCGCGGCGGCCAGTGACACGGCGTCGAACCGGCGAAGGCGCCCGTCACGCATCGGGATTCGCGTGCGACGCCCCTCCGAAGAATCGTGGCAGCACGGACTCGGACGTCTCGCGCAACTCCGCCAGGGGCACCGCGAACAGCCCCTGCACCTCGACCGCGTCCGACTCCCGGTCGACGACGCCGATGCGGGCGGCGGGCAGCCCCCGCGCCTCGCACATCGACCGGAACCGGCTCTCCTCGGTACGCGGCACCGCCACCAGCGCGCGACCCGCCGACTCGGAGAACAGCATCACGAACGGGTCGGCATCCTCGGGAAGCACGATGCGGCAACCGGTTTCGCCCGCCAGCGCCGCCTCCACGACGGCCTGGGCCAGGCCGCCCTCGGACAGGTCGTGCGCCGCGGACACCAACCCGTCCCGCGACGCCGCGGCCAGCACCTCGGCCAGCAGCTTCTCCCGCGCCAGGTCCACCGCGGGGGGCAGCCCGCCGAGGTGGTCGGCGGTCACCTGCGCCCAGATGGAGCCGTCGAACTCGTCGCGGGTGTCGCCCAGCAGCATCAGGACTTCCCCGGGCTCGCGGCCCAGGCCGGTGGGGATGCGCCGGCTGACATCGTCGATCACGCCGAGCACCCCGACCACCGGCGTGGGCAGGATCGCCGCGGAACCGGTCTGGTTGTAAAAGCTCACGTTGCCGCCGGTCACCGGAATGCCCAGGGCCGCGCAGCCATCGGCCAGCCCGCGCACCGCCTGCGCGAACTGCCACATCACGCCGGGGTCCTCGGGCGAGCCGAAGTTGAGGCAGTTGGTCACCGCGACCGGGGTGGCACCGGTGACGGCGACGTTGCGATAGGCCTCGGCGAGCGCCAACTGCGCGCCGGTGTAGGGATCCAGCAGCGTGTAGCGCCCCGACGCGTCGGTGGACACCGCAATGCCGCGGCCGGTGGCTTCGTCGACGCGCAGCATGCCGCCGTCGGCGTGCTCGGCCAGCACGGTGTTCCCGCGCACGTAGCGGTCGTACTGCTCGCTGATGAACGCGCGGCTGCACAGGTGCGGGCTGCCCAGCAGCGCAAGCAGAGTCGCGCGCAGCTGGCCACCGGTGGCGGGCCGCGGCAGCCGCGATGAGCGGTCCGCGTTCAGGGCGTCCTGCGTGTCGGGGCGGGCGAGCGGCCGCTGGTACACCGGGCCCTCGTGGGCCACCGTGCGGGGCGGCACGTCGACGACCGTCTCGCCGTGCCAGGTGATCCGCAACCGGTCGCCCTCGGCCACCTCGCCGATCACGGTGGCCAGCACGTCCCACTTGCGGCACACCGCCATGAAGGCGTCGACGTTCTCGGGGGCGACGACCGCGCACATCCGCTCCTGGGACTCGCTGCACAGCACCTCGGCCGGCGTCATCTCCTTGGCGCGCAACGGGACGCTGTCCAGGTCGATCGACATGCCACCATCACCGGCCGACGCCAATTCCGATGTGGCACAGGATAACCCGGCACCGCCCAGGTCCTGGATACCGATCACCAGCCCGCCCGCGTAGAGCTCGAGACAGCACTCGATGAGGACCTTCTCCATGAACGGGTCGCCGACCTGCACCGAGGGCAGCTTTTTGCGGGCCGCTCCAGTGCTGTCTTCAACACCAAACGTGTCCGACGCCAGCACCGACACCCCACCGATGCCGTCCAGCCCCGTCCGGGCGCCGAACAGGATGATCTTGTTGCCGGCGCCCGAGGCGAAGGCCAGGTGCAGGTCCTCCTGGCGCAACACACCGACGCACAACGCGTTGACCAACGGGTTGCCGGCGTAACACGCGTCGAAGACGGTTTCACCCCCGATATTGGGCAGGCCCAACGAGTTTCCGTAGCCGCCGATGCCGCGCACCACGCCGTCGAGGACGCGGCGGGTGTCCGGTGCGTCGGCGGCGCCGAAGCGCAGCTGATCCATCACCGCGACCGGTCGCGCGCCCATCGCCATGATGTCGCGCACGATGCCCCCGACCCCGGTGGCCGCGCCCTGGTAGGGCTCGACATAGGAGGGGTGGTTGTGCGACTCCACCTTGAACGTGACGGCCCAGCCGTCGCCGATGTCGACGACGCCGGCATTCTCGCCGATGCCGGCCAGCATGCCGGTGCGCATCTGGTCGGTCGTGGTCTCACCGAAGTAGCGCAGGTGAACCTTCGACGATTTGTAGGAGCAGTGCTCGCTCCACATCACCGAATACATCGCCAGCTCGGTGTCGGTCGGCCGGCGGCCCAGGATCTCGCGGATCCGCTGGTACTCGTCGTCTTTGAGGCCCAATTCGTGAAACGGCTGGGGCTGATCGGGCGTGTTCGCGGCATGCTCGACGGTGTCGATCACGTGGGTGCGCGCGGTCCCGGAAGCGGTCACGCCAGACAGTCTAAGGTGGCGTCGCCCGTGCCGCCGGGCCGCGGTGGCGAAGGTTTGTGGCCGCCCCCGGCGGGTAGGGGCCCTGGACAACGCGCTGCGGATGGAGAACTACGTCAAGGACGCCGAGCGAGACGGCGACCACGAGGTGGCCGAACTGTTCCGCAACGCGCAGGCGGCCAGCCGCAAGGGCGCCGAGATCGCGGGGGGGCTGACGGCAAAGCGACTCTAGCCCGCTCGGTGCGTCAGCCGGCGATCTCTGCCAGCGCCGACGCCGTCTCCAGATCGCCATAGGCGAACGAATACCGTTGCGCCAGCGATAAAGCGATGTCGGGGCGCTGCCAGAGCTCGCCGGCGCTGGCGGTGCACAGCCACAGCGTCAGCCCGTGGGCGACCGACGCCCGGTACCGCAGCCAGATCTCGTCGGGGGTTGGCAGCTGCTCGTCCGGCAACCCGAGCGCGTCGCGGTACTCGGCCAGCAGGTCGCGTTCACTGCGGCGGCGATCCTCGACCGCGAGCGCGCCCTGCAGGAAATAGCCCAGGTCCAGCGACCAGTTGCCCCGGCGGGCGACCTGCCAGTCCAGGAACCCCACCTCGTCGTCGGGCAGCACGTAGGTGTTGCCGATGTGTGGGTCGCCGTGCAACAGCGTCGACGGCGAGGTGGTCAGCGTGCGGATGTAGGGCTTCCAGATCGATTCGATCAGCTCCTCGATGCTCAACGAGGTCACCGCGGCGGGAGTGCCCGCACCGAGGCGTTCGAGCGCGGCGGGCAGCGGTGCCATCTCCATGCCGTCCCAGGGCAGAAACGGTTCGAGCCAGTCCAGCGCGGGTTCGCGCCGCAGGCGCTCCCCCCAATAGCGGCCGTGCAGCCGGCCCAACCCGCGCACGCCGCTGGCGACCTGCTCGACCGTCATCGGCCTGGTGGCGTCGCGGGGATCGGCGCCCCGGGCTCTGAGGTCCTCCATCACCATGACGAAGTCGTAGTCGGCCTCGTCGATGACGGCCGCGTAGACGTGGGGATGTTCGAGGGGCAAGTGCACCCCGCAGGAGAACAGCCGCGGCTCGTGGAACATGCCGCTGGTCATCCGGATCATCTCTTTGTGGGCGGGGTCGGCGGCCTTGGCGAAGACCGACGCGGGCCCGTTTCCGGTGCGGTAGGTCACACTCAGGCGGGCACGCCGGTTGGTGCCGTCGTCACGACCCTCGACGGTCACGGCGTCGACGACGGCCCCGGGGTGGTCCGCGGCCAGCGCCGCCGACATCCACTCCGGGGTGATGTCGTCGAAGGACTTCGGCACCGACAAAGACGCGGCACTCATGAACCGACCTCCGCCCAGCAAGAGGGAAACGACACGTATCGTTTCCTACAATGTCGCAGTGAAGGTAACCCGAGCGCCCGCCGATTCGCCAGTACCCGATCCGCAGGCGGCCGGCCGCACGCCGGCCGGCCGGCCGCGCGACGACCGGCTACACCACGCGATTCTCGATGCCACCCGCGAATTGCTGACCACGAGCAGTTACGCCGAGTTGACGATGGAGAGCGTCGCCGCACACGCCGGGGTGGGCAAGAAGACGCTGTACCGGCGATGGCCGTCGAAGGCGCCGCTGGTCGCCGACGCGGTCTTGCAGGCCTACGGCGGGTCGGGGTCGTTTCCCGTCGCCCAGACCGGGGACGTCCGCGCGGACCTGCGGGCCTGGCTGGACGAGCACGCCGATTTCCTGGCGGCGCCGGCGCACGGCGCGCTGGTGCGTGCGCTCATCGCCGCGGCGGCCGCCCACCCGGCTGACGCCGACGACCTCTACCACCAACTGAGCGCCCCTCAGCTCGACGGGTTGCTGACGCGCCTTCGTCGGGCCGTGCGCGACGGCGAGCTCCGCGCGGACGCCGACCTCGATGCCGTGGCGGAGGCACTGACCGGCACGCTGCTGTTCCGCGCGTTGACCCGCGCCGGCACCGCCGCGCGACGATTCGACGGCTTGCTCGACGCGGTCCTCGACGGGGTGGCCGGCGCGCGGGCTCAGTCCGGCGCCAGGAAAGCGCGCATCGCGGCCGAGTAGGCGGCCACGTCGTGCGCGCCCATCAGCTCGCGGGCCGAGTGCATCGCCAGTTGCGCCGCGCCGACGTCGACGGTGGGGATGCCGGTCCGCGCCGAGGCCAGCGGCCCGATCGTCGAACCGCAGGGCAGATCGGCCCGGTGCTCGTAACGCTGCAACCCCACCCCGGCCTGCCGGCACGCCAGCGCGAACGCCGCCGCGGTGCGCCCATCGGTGGCATACCGCAGATTCGGGTGCACCTTGAGCACCGGCCCGGCGTTGACCGCGATCTGATGGTTGGGCTCGTGGCGCTCCGGATAGTTGGGGTGGGTGGCATGCGCCATGTCGGCCGAGGCCAGCAGCGACGCCGGCAGCCGCCGCAGGAAGTCTTCCCGGGTGCCGCCGGCCGCGAGCACGATCCGTTCCAGGACCGTGCTCAGGAGATTCGACTGCGCCCCGTGGTCCGAGGTCGAACCGACCTCTTCGTGGTCGAAGAGCACCAGCACCGGCAGGAAGCCGGCCGGTGCGCCCACCGCCAGCAGCGCCTCGGTCCCCGCATAACAGCTGGCCAGGTTGTCCAGCCGGGGGGCGCTCAACAGGTCGCCGGCGGCGCCGGTCACCGAGGCGGGGCTCAGATCATGGGTCATCAAATCGGCGGCCAGCACATCGGACGCCGCCACGCCGGCGCGCCCGGCGACGTAGCCGACGAACGACTGCGCCTCTCCGCCGGTCCCCCATACCGCGTTGAGGTGTCGCTGTGGATCCAGGGTCAGCGACTTGCGGTCCTCGGCCAGGTGGATGGCCAGCTGCGGGACCCGCAGGATCGGGTCGTCGATGCGGACCAGGTGGTGCGCGAGCCCGGCACCGTCGCGCACCGTCAGGCGCCCGCTGACCCCGAGGTCGCGATCCAGCCACGAATTGAGCCACGCTCCCCCGTAGGGCTCCAGAGCGACCACCCGCCACCCGGCCACCAGGCGGTCCGGGTGCTGCTTGACCCGCAGGTTGGGGCTGTCGGTGTGGGCCCCGACGATCCGGAACGGGCCGTCGTGGCCGGTGGAATTCCAGGCGACCAACGACCCGGCCCGCACGGTGAAGTACCGGCCGGGCTGGCCCGGCCAGCGCTGCGCCTCGGCGAGTTCGGTGTATCCGGCGCCGCGCAACCGCGCGGCCACCGTGGCGCAGGCGTGAAACGGCGACGGGGAGGCGTCGATGAAGTCACAGAGGCCCCGCGGGCTGGCCGTCGTCGCCCCGTCTGTTCGCTCACCGGACACGTCCACCATCATGGCTGTCAGGCACCGTGGCGGTCACGATAGGGTCGACAGAGTGCCGCCCGTTCAGCCACAACCCATCCTCGCGCCGCTGACGCCCGCCGCGATTTTCCTGGTGGTCACGATCGACGAGGGCGGCGAGGCGGCCGTGCACGACGCCCTGCCCGAACTCTCGGGACTGGTCCGGGCACTGGGCTTCCGCGACCCGACCAAACGGCTGTCCATGATCACCTCCATCGGCTCCGACGCCTGGGACCGGTTGTTCAGCGGCGCGCGGCCCGCCGAGTTGCATCCGTTCATCGAGCTGATCGGGCCGCGGCACACGGCGCCGTCGACCCCGGGTGACGTGCTGTTCCACATCCGGGCCGAGAGCATGGACGTCTGTTTCGAGCTGGCCGGCCGCGTCCTGAAGTCGATGGCGGGGGCGGTGAGCGTCGTCGACGAGGTGCACGGATTCCGGTTTTTCGACAACCGCGACCTGCTGGGCTTTGTGGACGGCACCGAAAACCCCAACGGCCCAATCGCTCTGGGCGCCACCACGATCGGCGACGAGGACCCCGACTTCGCCGGCTCCTGCTACGTCCACGTGCAGAAGTACACCCATGACATGCCGCAGTGGGAGTCACTGCCGGTGGCCGAGCAGGAACGCGTGGTCGGCCGCACCAAGCTGGACGACATCGAGTTCGACGAGGACACCAAGCCCGCCAATTCCCACATCGCGCTCAACGTCATCACCGACGAAGACGGCACCGAGTTGAAGATCGTGCGGCACAACATGCCGTTCGGTGAGGTCGGCAAGGGCGAGTACGGCACGTACTTCATCGGGTACTCGCGCAGGCCGGCGGTGACCGAACAGATGCTGCGCAACATGTTTCTCGGCGATCCCCCGGGTAACACTGACCGCATCCTGGATTTCTCCACCGCGCTCACCGGCGGGATGTTCTTCTCCCCCACCGTCGACTTCCTCGACGACCCGCCGCAGCTGCCCGCCGCCCGGGCGACGCGGCGGCCGTCGCGACCACAATTCGAAACCGCCTCCCCTGGCTCACTTGCGATCGGCAGCTTGAAAGGAACCTCGAGATGAACAACCTCTACCGCGATCTGGCACCGGTCACCGAAGCCGCCTGGACCGAAATCGAAGAGGAGGCCACGCGCACCTTCAAGCGCCACATCGCCGGGCGGCGGGTGGTCGACGTCAGCGAACCCGGCGGCCCGGTCACCGCGGCGATCAGCACCGGCCGGCTGCTCGACGTGCAGGCCCCCACCGACGGCGTGGTCGCCCACCTGCGTGCCACCAAACCACTTGTGCGGCTGCGGGTTCCGTTCACACTGTCGCGCTACGAGATCGACAACGTCGAGCGCGGGGCGCAGGACGCCGACTGGGACCCGGTCAAGGCCGCTGCCAAGAAGCTGGCTTTCGTCGAGGACCGCGCCGTCTTCGAAGGCTATCCGGCCGCCTCGATCGACGGCATCCGAAGCTGCACCTCCAACCCCCCGGTGGCATTGCCGGAGGACCCCCGCGACATGCCCGATGCGATCTCGCAGGCGTTGACCGCGCTACGGCTGGCCGGCGTCGACGGCCCGTACTCGGTGCTGCTGTCCGCCGAGGTCCACACGAAGGTCAGCGAGACCACCGAACACGGATATCCGATCCGCGAGCACCTCAACCGGCTGGTCGACGGCGAGATCATCTGGGCGCCGGCCATCGACGGCGCCATGGTGCTGACCACCCGCGGCGGTGACTTCGACCTGCAGCTGGGAACCGACGTCGCGATCGGCTACACCGGCCACGACACCGAGACCGTGCAGCTGTACCTGCAGGAGACGATGACGTTCCTGTGCTACACCGCGGGGGCGTCGGTCTGCCTGGGCTGCTGAGGCCCCGGTAGCGCTAGCAGTCCAGCACGAGGTCGCTTTCCGGCGCCGCCGAGCAGATCAGCACCGATCCCCGCCCCGGCGGCTCCAGTGGCGGCTGGACGTAAGTTGCCGTTCCCGCGACGACTCCGGTGACGCAGACGTGGCAGACGCCGCTGCGGCACGAGAAACGGGTGGGCACGTCGCAGGCCTCCGCCAGGTCGAGCAGGGTGCGGTAAGCGGGGGACCAGTTGACGGTCAGACCGCTGCGGGCGAAGGTGATCGGCGGCCCCGCTCCGCGCGGCCCGGCCGGGGGATGCGGTGCCACGCGGGTGACCCCGTCGACGATGCCCGGATTGATCGACGGCAGGGCTCCGAACAATTCGCTCCGGATCAGCGACGGGTCGAATCCCAGCGCCGTCAAGGCGCCCCGCGTGTCGGTCATGAATTGCGCAGGGCCACAGAGATATACCGCCGCATCCACCGGAAGACCGAGCCGGGCGATGACGCCCTGGTCCAGACGTCCCTGCGTCTGCGTATAGACGACGACCTGCCTGGCGTCCGGCAGCGACTCGATCAAAGTGCTGACTTCTGCTGCGAAGGCATGGGTTTCGTGGTTGCGGGTGGTGTGCACCCACCAGACGCTTCGGGTGCTGTGGATGGCGGCCAGCGCGTGCAGCATCGCCAGCACCGGGGTCGCGCCGATACCCGCCGAGATCAGCACCACCGGATTGCCACCCTCGGTCAGGTAGAAGTCGCCCCGCGGGGCGGCGGCCTCGACGACCGACCCGACGGCGAGGTGGGTGTGCAGCCACCGGCTCACCGCCCCGCGGTCTTCGCGCTTGACGCTGATCCGGTAGTCGCCCGCGCGTGGATCACCCGAGAGCGAGTAGCTGCGCAGGGGCGCGGGCTCGGCGGCGCCGGGAATGCGCACCGTCAGGTACTGGCCCGGAAGCGGTGGCGCCAGCGTGCCGTGGTCGTCGGCCTCGAGACGGACCGACAACACCCGCGGGGTCTCCCGGCGTAGCGCGCTGACGCGCAGCGGGCGAAATCCCGCCCACGCCGGAACCGCCGACGCACGCGCGGTTTTCAGCAGATCTTCGAACGACTGCCGCCAGCCCGGGCTGAGCGCCGGAATGTCGACCGCCTTGCGGAGCCGTTCGACGTCGCGGTCCGGCAGGTACAGCAGCGCGTCGACGTCGGCGACACTGAGTTCGTGCGGGCCGCGGCGGGTCCGCACGATGTCGTCACCGGCACGCACCTGCCCCTCGGTGATGACCCGCAGATAAAACCCCGGGCGGCGCTGGGCGACAAGCAGATTCGGCATCGCCGGTTCGTTGAGCCGCAGGCCCACCCGGAAGCAGGTCACGCGGGGCTGGGTGACCTCGAATTCGGCGCCGCCGATGCGGTAGCGGTCGCCGATGCAGACGTCGTCATCGGGTAGCCCGGCGACGGTGAAGTTCTCACCGAAGTGGCCGGGCACGAGGTCGTCGCGCCGCAGGTAGTCCTTCCAGAAGTCGTACGACTCCTGCTGATAGACCATGACCGCACGCTGCTCGCCGCCGTGGCCGGCGAGATCGCCCTGCCCGTCACCGTCGACGTTGAGGCGGCGCACCGTGACCGGCCCGTCCACCGGAGTCTTCCAAATCCCGGTGTACACGGTTTTGTCGCGCCACGGCACGTCCTGGGGCATGCCGACGTTGACCGATATCAGCCTGCCCACCGGACCTCCCGGGGTTGGGGTCGCATCCACTGGGATGGTTGACCCAGAGTATTCCCGCGGCGGCGGGCGGTCAACCGCGGCGAAGCCTGTTGCGAATCGTCGGCTTGGGTGCATACTGGGATGTACAACCCAAAAAAAACTGGCAGGAGGATCTCCCATGCCCGCGGTCCATCATCGTTACGCCACCGCCGACGGTCACCGGCTGTTCTTCCGGGAAGCCGGTGAGCCGGACGCGCCCGCCCTGGTACTGCTGCACGGATTCCCGACCAGCTCCCACATGTTCCGGCACCTGATTCCGGCGCTGGCCGACCGCTACCGCGTGATCGCGCCGGACCACCTGGGTTTCGGGCTCTCCGACGCCCCGGCCGTCGAGGAGTTCGACTACACCTTCGATGCGCTGACCGATCTCACCGCCGGCCTGCTGCGCGCGCTCGGCGTGCACAGGTACGCGATGTACGTGTAGGACTACGGCGCCCCCATCGGCTGGCGGCTTGCGCTGCGCGCGCCATCGGCGATCACGGCCATCGTCAGCCAGAACGGCAACGGGTACGACGCCGGGTTCGTGGCGAGCTTCTGGACGGTGGTGCAGGCCTACCAGAGTCATCAGACCGCCGACACCGAAGCGGCGGTGCGGCAGTTTCTCACCCTGGAGGCGACCCGCTGGCAGTACCTCACCGGCGTGGCCGACGAGACGCTGGTCGACCCCGAATCCTGGCACCACGACTACGCGCTGATATCGCGGCCGGGCAACGACGCGGTGCAGCTGAAACTGTTGCGCGACTACGCAACCAACGCGCCGCTGTACCCGCGACTGCACGAATACTTCCGCGCCGGCCGCGTTCCACTGCTCGCGGTGTGGGGCCGCGGGGACGAGATCTTCGGCCCCGCCGGCGCCGAGGCGTTCGCCGACGATTTACCCGATGCCGAGATTCATCTGCTCGACGGCGGACACTTCCTGCTGGAGTCCGCACTCGACGAGGTCGCCGCGTTGATGCGCGATTTCCTCGGCAAGGTTGTGGCAGCAGCCTGACGACGGCCGCGCTGCGCCACCTCTATGGGCTGGATATCCCAGAAACGGAGCCGTCCGCGAGTTAACCTGACGCGATGCCCGATCCCGAGGTTCACGACGAAGACCGGTTGACCGCCAAGGGGCGCGCCACCCGCGACCGGATCGTGCAGGGCGCCGCCCAGCTCATCGTCGCCGAGGGCCTGGCCGCCGCGAACATGGAGAACGTGCGCGCGGCGGCGTCGGTGAGCGGGTCGCAGCTCGCCCACTATTTCGCCGACAAGTCCGCGTTGATCCGCGCCGTCGTGCGGCGCCAGGTCGACGTGGTGCTCGACTTTCACCGGCAGCCCTCGCTGCACGGCCTGGCGTCGTTCGACGACTTCGAGCGGTGGATCGATCTCAACATGCGCTACCTGCGGCGCATCGGGTACTCCGGCACCCCCACCTACCATGCGCTCGCCGCGCAGCTGGCGAAGTCCGACGACACGACCCGGGCCACGCTGGCCGCGGGGTACGAACAGTGGATTGACCTGCTGGCGCAGGCGATTCAGAAGATGGCTGATCGCGGCGTTCTCGTCGCCGGCGCGGATCCGCGGCGGCTGGCCCTGGTGGTCGTCGCAGCCCACCAGGGCGGCGGCACGCTCACCTTCACCTACCGGGCGGAATGGCCGCACGCCGACGCCACGCGCTTCGCCGTCAACTACCTGCGCATGTTTGCCGCCGATCCCGCCGAGCGGACGCCCCGCCCGCCGCGGCGGCCCCGCCGGCGCCAAGGGCGGCACGGTGGCTGAAGATTCGCGGTTCACCCGCAAGGGACTCACGACTCGGGCCCGCATCGTCGACGTGGCCGCCCGCCTCATGTTCGAGCGCGGCGTCGCCAACACCAGCATCGACCAGGTGCGGCGCGCGGCGGAGGTGAGCGGGTCGCAGATAGCCCACTACTTCCGGGACAAACGCGAGCTGACGCGCCAGGTGGTCGCGGCGCGCCGCGACGACGTCCAACGCTTTCACACGCGGCCGCAATTCGAGGCCCTCGACACCGTCGATGCCCTGCAGGCGTGGGCGGATGCGTGCGTGGCCGACGTCGACGCCGTGTACCGGGTGGGCGGTTGCGTCTACGGCTCGCTGGCCGGTGAGCTGATCGATGCGGACGACGAGATACGTGACGAGCTCTCCGCGGGATATGACCACTGGATCGAGCTGTTCGAGGCCGGCCTGACGACGATGCGCGACCGCGGCGAGCTGCGCCCCGAGGCGGACCCGCGACACCTGGCCGTGTCCCTGGTGGTGGCCCACCAGGGCGGCGCCATGCTCACCCACGCCACCGGTGACGGGGAAGCCCTGCGGGTCGCCGTCAATGCCGCCGTCGACTACGTGCGCTTATTCGCGACGCACGCCGCTTTGCCCAAGAGCAGGCCCGTCCGGCGCGGGCGCACATCCTGACGGCGCTCCGCCACGGCTGGACAATTTTGGGTCCGATGGCCCATAATAATGGGTCATACAGCCCATTAGACTTCGGCGAAGAAGGTCCACATATGTCCAGCAGCCCGGCACACACCGCACTTCCCACTGAGCCGGCCGTGGTACGTGAACAGGCGGGCGGGGAAAGCATGCGGGCGATCACCCTGAAGGGGTTCGGCGGCCTCGACAGCCTGGTTTACACCGACATTCCCAAGCCCCTGCCCAAGGATGGCGAAGTCGTCATTGCGGTGAAGGGTTTCGGCATCAACCACGCGGAAACCACATGCGCCGCGGAGAATGGGCCGAAGCCGCGGAGGTCAGCGGCATCGAATGCGTCGGCATCGTCGACTCGTGCCCGGGTGGTGAATTCCCGGTCGGCGCCAAGGTGGCAGCCCTGATGGGTGGCCTCGGTCGAACGATCAACGGTAGCTATGCGGAATACACCCGGGTGCGCGCGGCTAACGTCGCACCGATCGCGTCCGACCTGCCGTGGTCGGCTCTGGCGGCGTTGCCGGAAACCTATGCGGTCGCCTGGACTTGCCTGTTTCGCAATCTGGATCTGAAGGGCGGGCAGACGCTGGTGCTGCGCGGCGCGACGTCGTCGTTCGGGCAGGCCTCGCTCAAGATGGCAGTCGCCTCCGGCGCGCGGGTCATCGCCACCACGCGCAGCCGCGACCGCTTTGCGATGCTGGAAAAGCTGGGCGCCGACCGCGTGGAATTGGAGCGGCCCGACCTGGCCGCGCACCTCGCCGAATCCCAGCGGCTCGACGCGGTACTCGACCTCGTCGGCAACAGCACCATCATGGACTCCCTCGACATGCTGCGCCGCGGCGGCACGGCCTGCCTGGCAGGCTGGCTGGGCGGGCTGGACCCCATCGTCGAGTTCAATCCGCTGTTGCGCATGGCCAGCGGTGTAAACCTGAACTTCTTCGGCAGTTTCGTGTTCGGGACAACCGGCTTCCCGCTCTCCGACGTGCCCCTCCAAGACATCGCGAGGCAGGTGGCCGACGGCACACTCGAGGCAGAGCCGGCCCGCGTCTTGAGTTTCGGCCAGATTCACGAAGCCCATCGACTGGCGGAGTCCGGGGAAGCCGGCGGCAAGATCGTTGTTGTGATGGACTACCCGCACTGCGGCTATCCGACGTCGCCGTGGCGGCGCGGATAGGTCGCACTACGAGAAGGGTGGCCACCGCCCATGCCGACCGCACCGTCCGTGCTCGTTTTCGACGTCAACGAGACGCTGCTTGACATCGATTCGCTCGCGCCGCTTTTCGAGCAGTTGTTTGGCGATCCCCGCGTGCTGCGCGAATGGTTCGCACAGCTCGTCATGTACTCGATGACCGCGACCCTGGCGGAAAGCTACGTGAACTTCGCCGCCCTCGCCCGGGGGGTGCTGCGCATGCTGGGCGACGTCTACCGGATCGACGTCACCGATGAGGATGTGGAGCGCTTGACGACGGGGCTGCTCACGATGCCCGCGCACCCCGACGCGGCCGACGGGCTGGCCACCCTGCGCGACAACGGTTTTCGGCTGGCCACCTTGACCAATTCACCGCCCAACCCGAATGGCCCGACGGCGTTGGAGAGCTCCGGTCTGGCCGGCTTTTTCGAGCACCGGCTGAGCGTCGACGCCCGGCGGGCCTTCAAGCCGTCTCCCGCGGTGTACCGGTATGCGTGCGAGACGCTCGGGGTGGCGCCCGGCGAGTGCATGATGGTGGCCGCGCACGTGTGGGACACCCTCGGCGCGCAGAATGTCGGCTTCAGCTCCGCCCTCATCGCCCGGCCGGGAAATCCACCGCTTCCCGTCGACGGCCTGACGCAACCCGACCTGGTCGTGAGCGACCTGCGCCAGCTCGCGCAGCGACTCGCCGGCACACCCTGACCCCTTGCGCCGAACGTGTTCTCAGGGCGAGAAATCGGCGGCGAGAATTTCGCCGTCACGACACGCTCGGCGCGCGGCGGCGGCGGCAAACGAAAGGAAGACCATGGCAGCAGCAGGCGGCGACTTCGACGTCGTGGTGATCGGCGCAGGCCCGATCGGGCAGAACGCGGCCGAACGCGCCCGCGCCGCGGGCCTGCGCGTCGCGATGGTCGAGCGCGAGCTTGTCGGAGGCGAATGCTCCTATTGGGCCTGCGTGCCCAGTAAGGCACTGTTGCGTCCCGTCATCGCCCTCGCCGATGCACCGCCGGGTCGACGGCGCACGCGAGGCCGTCAGCGGCCGCCTCAGCGCCGAGGGGGCATTCGGCCGCCGTGACCGCTACGTCAGCAGCTGGGACGACGGTGGCCAGGCCGCCTGGGTGGGTGGAATCGGTGCGACCCTGGTGCGCGGCCACGGGCGGTTGGACGGTCCACGCCGGGTGGTCGTCACCGCGGGCGACGAACAGGTCGCGCTGAACGCGCGGCACGCCGTGGTGGTGTGCACGGGGAGCCGGCCGGCGCTCCCCGACCTGCCGGGCATCCGCGAAGCCGAGCCGTGGACCAACCGGCGGGCCACCGACAGCAGCGACGTTCCGCAGCGACTCGCCGTCGTCGGCGCCGGCGGGGTGGGCGTCGAAATGGCCACGGCGTGGCGGGGATTGGGTTCGCAGGTGACCCTGCTGGCCCGGGGAGCGGCCCTGCTGCCCCGCATGGAGCCCTTCGTGGGCGAACTGATCCACCGCGGACTCGTCGAGGCCGGCGTGCAGGTGCGGGTCGGCGTATCGGTCCGCGCGCTGCGCCGCCCGGACGGCGGGCCGGTATTCCTCGGCCTCGACGACGGCACCGAACTGGAAGTCGACGAGGTGCTATTCGCCACCGGCCGCGCGCCGCTGACCGAAGACATCGGCCTGGAGACGGTCGGGCTGACCCCGGGCAGCTGGCTCGACGTCGACGACACCTGCCGGGTGCGGGGCGTCGATGCCGGCTGGCTGTATGCGGCGGGCGACGTCAATCAGCGGGCCCTGCTCACCCACCAGGGCAAGTATCAGGGGCGCATCGCCGGTGCGGCCATCGGAGCCCGCGCGGCAGGGAAGCCTTTGGACACCACACCGTGGGGCGCGCACGCGACCACCGCCGACCATCACGCCGTGCCGCAGGCCTTCTTCACCGACCCCGAGGCCGCCGCGGTCGGGCTGAAGGCGCGGCAGGCCCAGGAAGCCGGACACCGGATCCGCACGGTCGACGTCGAGATCGCAGACGTCGTGATGGGGGCGAAACTCTACGCGGACGGATACACCGGTCGGGCGCGCATGGTGGTCGACGTGGACAGGGGCCACCTGCTCGGCGTCACCCTGGTCGGCCCGGGTGTGACCGAGATTTTGCACTCGGCCACCGTCGCCGTCGCCGGGCAGGTGCCCGTCGACCGGTTGTGGCACGCCGTTCCCTGCTTCCCGACGATCAGCGAACTATGGCTAAGGCTTCTCGAAGCCCATCGGGACGCAGCGGCCGATACTTGAGCCATGGCCACCTCAGATGGATTTCACCCCGACTTCGACAATGCGACAACGCAAGCCCCGCGGGTGCGCCACGTCCGGGCATCCGACGTCAGTCCCGACACCGCGCAGTCCGACGGGATGCGCCGCTTCGCCGCCCTGTCCGGCCGGTCGGTGGGCGCCGAAAAGCTGTGGATGGGCGAGACACACGTGTCGCCGGGCGCCGCGTCGTCCAACCATCACCACGGCGAATCCGAGACCGCCATCTTCGTGCGCAGCGGCCACCCGGAGTTCGTCTTCCATGACGGCGACGGGGAGGTGCGCATCGCCACCGAGCCCGGCGACTACGTCTTCGTCCCGCCGTACCTGCCGCATCGCGAGGAAAATCCCGACCCGACCACACCGGCAGAGGTGGTGATCGCGCGCAGCACCCAGGAGGCCATCGTGGTCAACCTGCCCGGACTGTATCCGCTGTAACGATACGGTAACGAAAATAGTTCGCTGCCAACGTGATTGGAACGGGTGCGCTTGCCGCGCTCAGCGAATTCTCAACAGATTCTTCGGTTTCGCCTAGGCCGGCTCCAAGGATCCGCAAAGCCGCTGGGCGCAGCATGGATTCATGACGAGTCAGCCGCTCAGCACCGACCTGATCGAACGTTACCTGCGCACCCGTGGCAGCCGCTATTTCCGCGGCCAGCACGACCGCGAGTTCTTCTACGTCGCCAACACCCGTCCGCACCGGCTGCACGTACACCTCGAAATCTGCCCCGGGCACGATGACGTGCTGGTGATCCGCGTCGTCCCCGCGAGCTTCTTCCCCGGCACCGACCGCCCGTGGCTGACCCACCTCGCCGACATGTGGAACCGCGAGGATCGCGAGGTCACCGCGGTCGTGCACGCCTCCTCGGACCCGCAGCGGATCGGGGTGACCGCGCGCCGGTCGCAGTGGATCCGCGGCGACGTCGCGTTCGAGGACTTCGCCTCCTTTGTGGACCACACCATCGCGGCCGCGATCGAACTCTTCGGCGAACTGGCCCCCGTGGTCGAGTGGCGGCCCTCCGAGCCGTTGTTGCGCGACGCCGGCTGAGCGCGTGGGGCGGGCCGCCACGGCGACGGATATGCCATTCTCTTTAAAAGAGAGTATGGTTTGCGGCAAACCTGAGGTTTGAGACCGGCATCGCACCGGCAATCAGCAGGAAATGTCATTGACTGGACGGCGGGGGCCATGAAAAAGGACGTCGGGGCTGCCGAGCATCGCGAGACGGCCAAGTGGGATCCGGCGTTCACCAAGGCAGTCGCCGACGCCATCGGCCCGCTGGTCAAGCGGTGGTATCGCGCCGAGGTGCGCAACCTGGACAACCTCCCGCCCGCCGGCGGGGCGCTGGTGGTGTCCAACCACTCCGGCGGCATGCTGACACCCGACGTGTTCATCTTCGCGCCGGCGTTCTACAAAGCGTTCGGTTACGGGCGGCCGGTCTACACGCTGGCCCATTACGGGGTGTTTCTCGGCCCGATGGACGGCTGGCTGCGCCGCCTGGGGGTGATCGAAGCAAGCCGCCCGAACGCGGCCGCGGCCCTGCATTCGGGCGCGGTGGTGCTGGTGTTCCCGGGCGGCGACTACGACTCCTACCGGCCGACGTTGAGCGCCAACACCATCGATTTCAACGGCCGCACCGGCTACGTCCGCACCGCCATCGAGGCCGGGGTGCCGATCGTGCCCACCGTGTCGATCGGTGGCCAGGAGACCCAGTTGTTCCTGACCCGGGGCAACTGGCTGGCCCGCAAGTTGGGGCTCACCAAGGCCCGCATGGACATCCTGCCGGTGAGCTTCGGCTTCCCGTTCGGCCTGAGCGTGATCTTCCCGCCCAACGTGCCGCTGCCGGCCAAGATCGTCACCGAGGTGCTCGAGCCGATCGATGTCACCGCGCGCTTCGGACCCGACCCCGACATCGACGAGGTGGACGCCCACGTGCGGGGGGTGATGGAGGCCGCACTGGCGCGCCTATCCGGGCAGCGACGGTTTCCCGTCCTCGGCTGACCGACGTGAAAAGGCTCAACGGCATGGACGCCATGCTGCTCTACAGCGAGACGCCGAACCTGCACACGCACACGCTGAAGGTGGCGGTCATCGACCCGGGCGGGCTCGACGGCGGGTTCGGGTTCGAGGCGTTCCGGCGCCACGTGCGCCGCCGGCTGCACCTGCTGGAACCGTTGCGCTACAAGCTCGTCGACATTCCCTGGCGGCTGCATCACCCGATGTGGCAGGAGGACTGCGAGGTGGACCTGGACTACCACCTGCGCCGGGTGCCGGTTCCCCAGCCGGGCGGGCGCCGCGAACTCGACGAGGTCGTCGGACAGGTGGCCTCCACACCGCTGGACCGCGGGCGCCCGCTGTGGGAGTTTCACTTTGCCGAGGGGCTGGCCGGCGGCCGATGCGCGTTGATCGGCAAGATCCACCACGCCCTGGCCGACGGCGTGGCCTCGGTCAACCTGCTCTCCCGCGCCATGGACCTCGCGCAGGGCCCCGCCGCCAACGAGCGCGACAACCAGGAGGCCGGAATCGCGGCGACCACCGGGGACCTGCTGCGCGCGGCCGCGCGCGACCACGCCCGGCAACTGGCCGAACTGCCGGGGCTGCTGCGCGACGCCGCGGTGGGCATGGCGCGGGTGCGCCGACGCACCAGGGAGCGTGAGGCCCATCCCGACCTGGCCGAGGCGTTCGACGCGCCGCCCACCTTCCTCAACCACGTGGTCTCCCCGCGGCGCCGGTTCGCCAGCGCGACGCTGCCGCTGCCCGCGGTCAAGGCGACGGCCAAGGCGTTGGGCATCACGGTGAACGACCTGGTGCTGGCGATCGCGGCCGGGGGCTTGCGGACGTTGCTGCTGGACTACGACGGCGCGGCCCAGCGGCCGATCATCGCGTCGGTGCCGACGGCCACCGACAAGTCGGATCGCCTCACCGGCAACGAGATCAGCGGCCTGATGATCTCGTTGCCGGTGCACGTCCCCGATCCCGGCGAGCGGGCCCGGCTGGTGGCGCTGGCCACGTCGATCGCCAAGGAGGACCACGAGATCCTGGGCCCGCAGCTCTATGGGCGATTGATGGCCTATCTGCCGACCGCGTTCGCGCCGGCCGCCTTCCGGTGGCTGGGGCGCCGTGACGCGCCCAACACGTTGATGAACGTGGCGGTGTCCAGCGTCGTGGGGCCGGGCGAGCGCGGCCACTTCGGGGGCGCGGCCGTCACCGAGATCTACTCCACCGGCGTGCTCTCGCCCGGGGCACCGGTCAACATCACCGTGTGGAGTTACGTCGACCATCTCGGCGTCGCGGTGCTCACCGACGACCTGACGTTGCGGGACCCACACGAGGCGACCGACGCGCTCAGCGCGGCTTTCGCCGAATTGCGCGGCGCCGCTGGGGTTCCCGCTTAGACGGCCAGGACGGAATCCAGCGCCGAGTAGAACAGGCCCAGCCCGTCGTCGGAGGGGCCGGTCAGCGCTTCGATGGCGTGTTCGGGGTGCGGCATCAGGCCGACGACCCGGCCGTTGGCCGAGGCGACACCGGCGATGTCGTGCAGCGAGCCGTTGACGTTCTCGTGGTAGCGGAACACCACCCGGCCCTCGCCCTCGAGTTCCTCGAGCACCTGCTCGGGGGCCACGTAGCGGCCCTCGCCGGATTTCAGCGGGACCAGCAGGTCGGCGCCGGGCTCGAACCGCGACGTCCACGCCGTCGCGGTGGACGCCACCCGCAGCCACACGTCGCGGCACACGAAGTGCAGGCCCACGTTGCGGGTGAGGGCCCCGGGCAGCAGCCCCGCCTCGCAGAGCACTTGAAAGCCGTTGCAGATGCCCAGCACCGGCATGCCCCGGCGCGCGGCGACGACCACTTCGGCCATCACCGGGGCGAACCTGGCGATCGCCCCGGCCCGCAGGTAGTCGCCGTAGGAGAAGCCGCCGGGCACCACCACGGCGTCGACCCCCTTGAGGTCGGCGTCGGCGTGCCAGAGGTTGACCGCCTCGGCGCCGACGCGGCGCACCGCACGCGCGGCGTCGATGTCGTCGAGCGTGCCGGGAAAGGTGATGACGCCGATGCGCGTGGTCACCGCGCCTCCCGCGTGATCGTCCAGTCCTCGATCACGGTGTTGGCCAACAGCGATTCGGCGATCTCGGCCAGCGTCGCATCATCGACGGTGTCGTCGACCTCGAGCTCGAATCGCTTGCCCTGCCGGACTTCTGAGACCCCCGGATGCCCCAGGCGGCCCAGCGCGCCGACAATCGCCTGACCTTGCGGGTCGAGAATCTCCGCTTTGGGCATCACATTGACGATCACCCGGGCCACCGACATCCTCCTCGTTTCGTCGGCGCCAACTCTACCGGTCAAAAGCACGAGGCGATGTATGCCTCGCACAGCGGGGCGGTCATGGCGTCCAGCACCGGGTCGTCCGCCATCGACGGCCAGGGCGTCCGCGGCGGCGCCGACGTCCAGAGGGTGAGCTCGCTGATCGTGCTGCTGAACACGTGGGCGACCAAGTAGGTGTGCACGATGACCGGACCGGCGATCACCGCGGCCATCCGGTCGGGCGCGTCGGTGGTGATCGACGGCGACTGCAGCGGCGCGGTGCGCTGGCAGGCGCGCAGCGCGGCGACGGCGTCCTCGAACACCGCCGACGCCGTCGGGCCGCCGCGGGCCGTGTCACCCCGCCAGTGCACGACCTGCGCCTGCAGCTGCCACTGGCCGTCCGGGTGAGCCACGGTCACGCGCGCCGCGACGGCACCGGCCCGCGGGTCCCGCGGCATGGCCGGCGTTGCGCAGACGTCCTCGAACCGGAACCGCGGGCCGTCGCCGATCCCGGTCACCTGCACGGCCATACCGGCCAGTGTCGGCCAGTGGTAGACCGAGTCCAGCGGCACGGCCTGCGGCGAGAGCCAGGCGGTGGCCGGGATCTGATCGCAAACCGGCGGGCAGGTCTCCGGCTCCGCGCGCGCAGGCATCACGACGACCAGGTGCACCGCCCAGCAACCGGCGATAGCGATCATCGCCATGATCACCCGCATCGGCACCACCTTCGTCAGGGCACAATCGTAAGCATGCAACTGACGCATTTCGGCCATTCGTGCCTGCTCGCCGAGTTCGGCCAAACCCGCGTGCTGTTCGATCCCGGCACCTTCGCGCACGGCTTCGAGGGCATCACCGGTCTGTCGGCCATCCTGATCACCCACCAGCATCCCGACCACGTCGACACCACGCGGCTGCCGTCCCTGCTGGAGGGCAACCCCGGCGCCGCGCTGTACGCCGACCCGCAGACGACCGCCCAGCTGGGGGCGCCGTGCCGCGAGGTGCACGTCGGCGACGAGTTGGCGATCGGCGCGTTGAGCGTGCGGGCCGTCGGCGGCAAGCACGCGGTGATACAC
Organism: uncultured Actinomycetota bacterium; assembly: GCA_963711445.1. Lineage (GTDB taxonomy): Bacteria > Actinomycetota > Actinomycetes > Mycobacteriales > Mycobacteriaceae > Mycobacterium. The sequence continues at coordinate 813,672 of CAVQEF010000003.1, read as the reverse complement.
CCGGAAATCCCTGTGATAGAGAACATTTCGTACCTCGTGGGCGACGGCGAGCATCCGGCCCGGCTGATGCATCCCGGTGACGCGCTGTTCGTACCCGAGGAGCCGGTCGACGTGCTGGCCGCCCCGGCGGCGGCCCCGTGGATGCGCATCGCCGAGGCCGTCGACTACCTGCGCGCGGTGGCGCCCGCCCGCGCGGTACCCATCCACCAGGGCATCATCGCCCCCGAAGCCAGGGGCATCTACTACGGCCGGCTCACCGAGATGACCGACACCGACTTTCAGGTCTTGCCCGAAGAGAGCGCGGTCAGTTTCTAGTGTCGTGAGCCGTTGACTCACCAGCGCCGGAGGACGGCCGACTCGGCCGCCAATGTGCGCCGAGTGTGGCGGTTTTGGACGGATTTCAGCGAATTTTGGTGCACACCAATCACGGTCGGCGAGTGGCTACCCTGCAAGCGAATCAAAGGCTCACTGGTTCGTCGAATCGCCCAGGCAGTGGTCGTGGCCGGTTTGCAGGATGCCACCACCGGCGGCCGCGACGGCGGCCGCTTCGGCCTCCTCTGCCGTCGGACCCCAGCCTCCGTAGTACCTGGTTTTCGCGGAGTTCAGAGCCAGCGCGATGCACCCACCCTGCCCGCTGGCGAGCAGCCGACAGTCGCTGATTGCCTTGCGGCATCCGTCCATCACCTGCTTCTGGGCGGCGCTTTGGCTGGCCGCTCCGTCGGTGAACCTGATATGCCCGGTGGAGTCCGAGATCGCCATCGCGATCCAGTCGTTGTCGGCGTGCGCGATCGGCATCGCGGCGAATGCCGCGACGGCCGCGACTGCTGCTATGGCTGCTTTTTTCTGCATGGGCTTGTCCAACTATCGCACGGCGGGTGCCATCGCGCGACCGGACCACTCGGCCGAGCAGACCTAGGTGATGTCGTCGGCGGCGCCGCGGCCCGCGGCGCGCCCGGAGAAGATGCAGCCGCCCAAGAAGGTGCCCTCCAGCGCCCGGTAGCCGTGCACGCCGCCACCGCCGAAACCGGCCACCTCGCCGGCGGCGTACAGCCCGCTCAGCGGCGTGCCGTCTGCCGTGAGCACGCGCGCCTGCAGGTCGGTCTCGATGCCGCCCAGGGTCTTTCGGGTCAGGATGTGCAGCTTGACCGCGATCAGTGGCCCGGCCTTCGAGTTGGTGAGCCGGTGCGGCGCCACGACGCGGGTGAACCGGTCGCCCAGATAGCCGCGCGCCGCGCGGATCGCGGTGATCTGGCCGTCCTTACTGAACTTATTGGCAACCTCGCGGTCGCGGGCGGTGACCTCGGACGCCACGGTGGAGTAGTCCAGCGGCCGCACGTCGGGCAGCTTGTTCATCGCGGTCACCAATTCGCGCAACGTCTCTGCGCTGACGAAGTCCACCCCCCGGTCGACGAACGCCTGCACCGGCGCCGGGGGCCCGGAGCTGGCCCGGTTGCGTAGCAGCGCACGCACGCTCCGGCCGGTCAGGTCGGGATTCTGCTCCTGGCCGGACAGCGCGAATTCCTTCTCGATGATCCTGTTGTTCGAGATGAACCAGGTGTAGTCGTACCCGGATCCGGTGATGTGCTCGAGCGTGCCCAGGGTGTCGAATCCGGGATACAGCGGGACCGGCAGCCGCTTGCCGGCCGCATCCAGCCACAGCGACGACGGGCCCGGAATGATCCGGATGCCGTGCAGCGGCCAGACCGGGTCGTAGTTGGTGATGCCCTCGGTGTAATGCCACATCCGGTCGGGGTTGATCACCCGCGCGCCGGCCCGCTGGGAGATCTCGATCATTCTGCCGTCCACGTGGGCCGGCACACCACTGAGCAGCTGCTCGGGGACACGACCCATGCGCGCGGGCCAGTTCTTGCGCACCAGATCGTGATTGCCGCCGATCCCGCCGCTGGTGACGATCACCGCGGCGGCCCGGAACTCGAATTGCGCCAGCACCTTTCGCGACGACGCCACCCCGCGCGGCGCGGCGCTGGGCTCGAGCACACTGCCCCGGGCGCCGGTCACCGCGTTGTTTTCGACGATCAACTCGTCGACCCGGTGGCGGTGCGCGAAGCGCACGGTCGAGCGATCCCGCAGCCGGCGGGCGAAGATCTCGACCAGCGCCGGCCCGGTGCCCCAGGTGATGTGGAAGCGGGGCACCGAATTGCCGTGCCCCTGCGCGTCGTATCCGCCCCGCTCGGCCCAGCCGACCAGCGGGAAGATCTGCAGGCCGCGGGCGCGCAGCCAGTTGCGCTTCTCCCCGGCCGCGAAATCGACGTAGGCGTGCGCCCATTGCCGTGGCCAGTAGTCCTCGTCCCGGTCGAAAGCCGCCGTCCCCAGCCAATCCTGCAGCGCGAGTTCGTGACTGTCGCGGATGCCCAGCCGGCGCTGCTCCGGGCTGTCGACGAAGAACAGCCCGCCGAACGACCAGAACGCCTGTCCGCCCAGGTTGGCGCTGTTCTCCTGGTCGAGGATCAGCACCCGCAGACCGCGTTCCACCAATTCGCAGGCGGCGACCAGGCCCGCCAGTCCGGCTCCGACGATGATCGCGTCGGCGTCGAACCGACCGGCCGAGGAATCACCCATGTCGGACCAGGGTAGTGCCCCGGCCGGCACGCGAATCAGGGCGCCGGGTCAGGCCGCGTCGACGATGGCCTTGTCGCGCCGCCAGCGGTACACCGTGGGCGAGCAGCCGTGCATCAACGCCAGGTCGACGGCGTCGAGCATGGCCTGCTGCGGGCCCGGCTTGCGCAATTGGCGGGCGGCGACCGCGACCCGCACGATGCCGCCCCGGCGTGCGATGCGCTCGGCGGACAACACCACCATCCGGCACCACCACGGCTCGGTCAAGAACCCTTCCCCGATGCCCAGCACGCGGGTGCGCACGGTGGTGTGCCGGACCAGGTCGGTGACCCCGTGCAGGTCGGCCAGCAGTCGAAAGCCGTTCTGCGGCAGAGCCTTGACCACACCCGGTGACACCGTCCAGCCCGGCGCGGCGAACAACCGGGTGCGCAGCCCCAGGTGCTCGAGCACCCGGTCGGCGGCCACCAGCCGCAGGTTGGCCTCGTGTGCCCGCAGCATCGCGAACTCCGCGCGGCGCTTCTTGGTCGCGGCATCGTCGTAGCCGTGCAACACGATCGCGTCGCCGCCGGCCCGCCGGGAGGTCAGCCACTCCACGGTGGACCGGTCGCGGTCGAGCCGGTAGTCACCCTTGAGCCGCGGCGCCACCAACAGCGAGAGTGGCACGTTGCGAGCGTCCATCTGCGCGCAGAACGCCTCGACGTCGGCCATGGTGCGATCGCCTATTCCCGAGACCGAGACGATCAATTTTCCAGACACACCTGCAGTTTGCCGATTCCAGGTGTCGAGACGGTGAAGGACACGCAGACGGCAGGCGTATATCGCGGCCGACGAGCACCTAACGGTTCGATATGCTAAGCAACGCCATGGATAAGGCCCCGCCCGACGTCCCGCCGCCCAACGCCCCCGCCCGGCAGTCCGGCGCCGTCGAGCGCGTCTACCCCGACAAGCTGGACGCCGGGCTGCTGCGCATCTCCGGCGTGTGCATCCTGGCCACGGTGATGGCCATCCTCGACGTCACCGTTGTCAGCGTCGCGCAGCGCACCTTCATCGCCGAGTTCGCCTCCACGCAAGCGGTAGTCGGGTGGACGATGACGGGCTACACGCTGGCGCTGGCGACGGTGATCCCGTTGACGGGCTGGGCGGCAGACCGATTCGGCACCAAGCGGTTGTTCATCGGCTCCGTCCTGGCGTTCACGCTGGGTTCGTTGCTGTGTGCGCTGGCGCCGAACATCGCGGCGCTCATCGCCTTTCGTGCGGTGCAAGGCATCGGCGGGGGCATGCTGCTGCCGTTGGGGTTCATGATCTTGACCCGCGAGGCGGGTCCCGGGCGGCTCGGCCGCCTGATGTCGATCATGAGCATCCCCATGCTGCTGGCCCCGATCGCCGGGCCGATCCTGGGCGGCTGGCTGATCGACATCTCCAGTTGGCGGTGGATCTTTTTGATCAACCTGCCGATCGGCGCCGCCACGGTCGCTTTCGCGGCGATCGTGTTCGCCAAAGACCAGCCCGCACGGTCGGAAACCTTCGACGTCGTCGGCGTATTGCTGCTCTCGCCCGGCCTGGCGACGTTCCTGTTCGCGGTGTCGTCCATCCCGGGCCGTGGCACCGTTGCGGACCGGCATGTGCTGATACCGGCGACAATCGGGCTGATGCTGATCGTCTGCTTCGTCCTGCACGCCTGGTATCGCGCCGATCATCCGCTGATCGACCTGCGGCTGTTCCAGAACCACGTGGTCACCCACGCAAACGTGACGATGACGGTGTTCGCGGTGGCCTTCTTCGGCGCCGTGTTGTTGTTGCCCAGCTACTTCCAGCAGGTGCTGCACCGCACCCCGTTGCAGGCGGGCGTGTACATGATCCCGCAGGGGCTCGGCGCCATGCTCACCATGCGTCTGACCGGGCCGTTCGTCGACAGGCGGGGGCCGGGCAAGGTGGTGCTGGTCGGCATCGTGCTCATCACCGTGGGCCTGGGCGCCTTCGCCTTCGGCGTGGCCAGGCAGGCCGGCTACACGCCCACGCTGCTGGCCGGCCTGGCCGTCATGGGGCTGGGCATGGGCTGCACCATGATGCCGCTGTCGGTGGCATCGGTGCAGGCGCTGGCCCCCCATCAGATCGCCCGCGGTTCGACGCTGATCAGCGTGCTGAACCAGGTGGGGGGCTCGATCGGGACGGCGCTGATGTCGGTGCTGCTGACGAGCCAGTTCAACCGCAGCGAAAACATCAGGGCGGCAAACAAGATGGCGTCACTGCGGCAGGACGCGGCCAGGCTCGGCGTGCCCGTCGACGGCTCGGCGATCCCGGAGCAGACGTTCACCCAACACTTCGCCGGCGATGTGCTGCGCGACCTTTCGCACGCCTACACGACGGTGTTCGCGCTTGCGGTCGTGCTGGTGGCGTTGACGCTCATCCCCGCCTCGTTTCTGCCGAAGACGCCGGCGGGCGAGGTCCTCGCTCCGACACACTGATCCGGCTCACCCTTCGAAGAGCATCGTGGCGATCCGCAGCACGGTCTGTGCCGGATCACCCTGCCGGACTTCGGCGTTGACCGCGTCGTTGAGCCACAGCGTCGCGAACCCGTGCACCAGCGACCACGCCGCCAGCTGCGCACCCGCGGGATCGGACACCGCATTAGGGTCCCGCAAAGTCGACACCCCGCGGGCCAGTTCGGCGCCGGCGGCCGCCTCGGCGGCCGCGAGTGCGGCGTCCGTGACGTCGAGCAACGCCCGGTTGAACATCACCTGGTAGTGGCCGGGGTGCTCGATGGCGAAGCGCACATACGCCACCGCCGCGCCGGCGAAATCGCCGCGCGCGCCGGTCAGCGCCTCGGCCAGCAGCACGAACCCCTCGGTCGCAAGGGCGGTGAACAGGCCACGCCGGTCGGTGAAGTGGTGGGCAGGGGCGGCGTGTGACACCCCCGCCCCGCGAGCCAGCCCACGCAGCGAGATCCCGTCGGCGCCGCGTGCGGCTACAAGCCGTGCGGCCTCGCCGAGGATCACCGCACGCAGGTCGCCGTGGTGGTAGTTCGAGCGGTCCACGGCAGCGAGCATAACCGCCATATCTTGACAATGGCTAGATAACCGCGATACTTTCGCTGCCAGGAGAACTTGTCAGTGTCAAGATTAGGGAGACCGAGATGGCGCCATTGATCACCCTGCTGGTGGGCACGTTGGTCGCGCGGTTCGCCGGTTGGCTCGGCGCCGACTATGTCGGCGCCTGGCCCGCGGCGATCGCCGTCGGACTCGCGGCCATGTTCGTCCTCACCGGGGTGGCCCACTTCGCGCCGCCGATGCGCGCGGCGTTGATCGCCATCGTCCCGCCTCGATTGCCCGCTCCGGGCGCGCTGGTCACCATCACCGGAGTGCTGGAACTGCTGGGCGCCGTGGGATTGTTGGTTCCGGCGACGCGCGTGGCCGCGGCGCTGTGCCTGCTGGCGTTGATGCTGGCCATGTTCCCGGCGAACGTCTACGCCTCGCGGATGCCCGACCCGCCCGCGTCGATGACGACGCGGCTATCCCTGCGGACCGTCGCCGAGGCCGTCTTCCTGGCCGCCGCCGTAGCGGTCGGGATCGGCGGCGGCTAGTAGCCACGCGTACTGGAACGCGGTTTCCTGCCACGCCTTGTAGCGGCCGCTGACACCGGCGTGGCCGGCGTTCATCTGGGTCTTCAACAGCACGGGGTTGCCGTCGGTGTTGGCGTGGCGCAGCGCAGCGACCCATTTGGCCGGCTCCACGTAGTAGACCCTGGTGTCGTTCAGCGACGTCATCGCCAAGATGGCGGGGTAGCGTTTGGCCTCGACGTTCTCATACGGCGAGTACGACTTCATGTAGGAGTAGACGTCCTTGTCGCTCAATGGGTTTCCCCACTCGTCCCACTCGGTGACGGTCAACGGAAGGGAGGGGTCGAGGATGGTCGTCAACGGGTCGACGAAGGGGACCTGCGCGAGTATTCCGGCGAACAGGTGCGGCGCCAGGTTGGCCACCGCGCCCATCAGCAGGCCGCCCGCGCTGCCGCCCAACGCCACCAGCTGCCGCGGTGTGGTCAGCCCCGAGTCCACCAGATGCCTTGCCACCGCGACGAAGTCGCTGAAGGTGTTCTTCTTCTCCAGCAGCTTTCCGTGCTCGTACCACAGCCGGCCCATCTCGCCGCCCCCGCGGACATGGGCGATGACGAACACCATGCCCCGATCCAGCAACGACAGCCGGGCGATGGAAAAACCCGGATCGGTGCAGATCTCGTAGGCGCCGTAGCCGTAAAGCAGTGTGGGAGCCGGAAACTGGGTGCCGGCGCGATACACGATCGACACCGGGATGCGGGTGCCGTCGTCCGCGCGGGCCCACTCGCGGCGCTCCACGTAGTCGCTTGCCCGGTAGTCGCCGAGGACGGGCTGCTCGCGCAGCAGGTCGCGCTCGCCGGTGGCCAGGTCGATGTCGTATACCCGCACCGGGGTAACGAACGAGCCCACCCTGATCCGCAGCTTCGGGGAGTCCCAGTTCGGATCGCCGCCCACACTGACCCACATCAGCTCGGAGTCGAACGAGATCTCCTCGGGCTCACCGTAACCGCCACCGGAGTCCAGCGGCCACAGCTGCACGCGCGGCAGCGCCTCACGCCGGTAGCTGACCACCAGGTGGTCGGCGAAGGCGTCCACACCCTCGAGCCGGACGTCGTCGCGGTGCTCGATCAGGGTGCGTTGGCGGGTGGGATCGCCGAGCGGGGCCTCGACCAGGGTGAAGTTGACCGCGCCGTCGTTGTGCAGGATCAGGAAGCGGTCGTCTCCGCCGATCACCGCGTGCTCGACCGCGTAGTCGACGCCCTCGCGGCGCGGCAGCACGACGCGGAAGTCGGCGTTCGGGTCGGCGGCATCGGCGTAGCGCCACTCGGAGGTGATGGCCGACGCGGCGTTGATGAAGACGTAGGCCTTGCTGCGCGACATCCCCACCCCGAGCCAAAACCGTTCGTCGGCTTCGTGATACACCAGTTCCGACGCCTCGCCGGAACCCAGCGCGTACCGCCACACCTTGTCGGGGCGGTGGGCGTCGTCGAGGGTCAGGTAGTACACGGTGCGGTTGTCGGCCGCCCACGTCGCCCCGGCCGCGATGTCGGCGATCTCGTCGTGGTAGAGCTTGCCGCTGCGTAAGTCCTTGAACCGCAACGTATACCGCTCGTCGCCGACCGTGTCCACAGAATACGCCAGCAGGTTGCCGTCCAGGCTGACCATGGCCGCACCCAGCGCGAAGAACTCGTGGCCCTCGGCTTCGGCGTTCGAGTCGAGCAGGATCTGCTCGCCGGGCACCTCGGTGTTCTCATCCAGGACCGGCGGGGTCCAGTCGTCGGCACCGTCGACCGGGCAGCGGCACTGGACGCGGTACTGCTTGCCCTCGAAGGTCCGCGAGTAATACCACCAGTCGCCCTGCCGGGTGGGCACCGACAGGTCGGTTTCCTTGGTGCGCGCCTTGATCTCGTCGAAAATCTGCTGCCGCAGCGGTTCGAGGTGGGCCGTCATCGCGTCGACATAGGCGTTCTCGGCCTCGAGGTGGGCGATGACCTCCGGGTCCGCCTTGGCGCGCAGCCATTCGTAGGGGTCGACGAAGACGTCGCCGTGGTGCTCGCGCCGGGCCTCCACCCGCTTGGCCACCGGGGGCGCAAGCGTGTCGCGAGACGTTTCGGTCATGCGCCCGGGCCGATCCAGTCGCCGAAACTGTGGCCCGAGATCCGTTCGTAGGCATTGATGTAACGCTCGCGAGTGGCCTCGACGATGTCATCGGGAAGCGGGGGCGGGGGCTGCGGGCCGTGCCTGTCCCAGCCGGACTCGGGGCCCGTGAGCCAGTTGCGGACGAACTGCTTGTCGAAGCTGGTCTGCACCACCCCGGCGCGGTAGTCCTCGGCCGGCCAGTAGCGCGAGGAGTCCGGCGTGAAGATCTCGTCGGCCAGCAGCAAGTTCCCGTCGCGGTCGGTGCCGAATTCGAACTTGGTGTCGGCGATGATGATTCCCTTCGTCAGCGCGTGTTCGGAGGCCTGAACATAGATCTGCAACGTGCGGTCGCGCAGCTGGTTGGCGCGCACCGCGCCCACCATCTCGATCACCCGGTCGAACGCGATGTTCTCGTCGTGGTCGCCCAGCGCGGCCTTCGTCGCCGGGGTGAACAACGGTGTGGCGAACCGGCTGGCCTCAACCAGCCCCGGGGGCAACGCGATGCCGCAGACCTTGCCGGTCGCCTGGTAGTCCAGCAGGCCCGACCCGGTCAGGTAGCCGCGGGCCACGCACTCCACCGGCAGCATCTGAAGCTCCCGCACCACCAACGCGCGGCCCAGCACGTCGTCGGGGATGCGTGGGTCGTCGGGCGGGCCGGCCAGGTGGTTGGGGGCGTCGACGTAGCCGAAGAAGAACACACTCATCGCGGTCAGGATGCGGCCCTTGTCCGGGATGGTGCTGTCCAGGACGTAGTCGTACGCCGAGATCCGGTCGGTCGCGACCAGCAGCAGGTGCTCGCTGTCGATGCGGTACAGCTCACGGACCTTGCCGCTGGCCAGATGCCGGTAGTCGGACAGTGCGGGACGCATCGGGCCAGCCTATCGGGAGCGCCAAAGCCATCCCGGTTGCGGGAGCTGTGCTGGGATCGAAGGCATGCGAACGCAGTTTCTGCCCTACTCCACCAGGCCGGGCCGGCTGGCGGCCCAGCTGTTCAGCGATTTCGCCGTCTTCATCTGGACGGGGATCTGGCTGCTCGTCGGTCTGGCCGTGTACGACGCCATCTCGCTGATCGCCGAAGCCGGCAGACAGGTGGAGACCGGTGCGCACGGGATCGCCGGCAACCTGGCGTCGGCCGGCCGCGGCGCCGGGCACATCCCGCTGCTGGGTGACCCGATCAGCCAGCCGCTCACCTCCGCCAGCGAGGCCGCCCTCGACATCGCCGGCGCCGGACACAATTTGGACACCACCGCGAGCTGGCTGGCGGTGCTGCTGGCCATGGCGGTCATTGCGCTGCCGATCCTGATGGCGGTCCTGCCGTGGCTATTCCTGCGGCTGCGGTTCTTCCGCCGCAAACTGGCCGTGACCGCCCTGGCCGCCACCCCGGCCGGCGAACAACTGCTGGCGCTGCGGGCGCTGGCGAACCGGCCCCCGCGCAAGCTGGCGGCCGCCGGCCCGGATCCGGTCGGCGGGTGGCGTCGCGAGGATCCCGTCACCATCCGGGCGCTGGCCGCCCTCGAACTGCGCTCGGCCGGCATCGCGACCGCCTTCGGCCCGGCCCGCTGACCCGGGGCGCTGCAGCCACAGTCAAGTTAGGTGTACCTTACTAAAAGTAAGGACACCTAGCGTTAGGGCACGTCATGCTAAGGCGGAGGCAGGCCGCGGAGGGCCAATCCGTTGCCACGGTCGTGCTGTCCCAGCTGGCACCCGGCCGGCGGGCCATTATCGTGGGCACGGTGCCGGAGGCCGACCCCGCCGTGGCGGGCCGGCTGCGGCAGCTGGGCTTTCGGCCGGCGACCCATGTCGACGTGATCCGCCGCGCGCCCCTGGGTGACCCGACCGTCTACCGCGTCCAGGACACCGAACTGTGCCTGCGCAGCCGCCAGGCCCGGTTGATCGAAGTGCTCCCCGAAGCGGACCGATGACGTCCTGCCACGACGACGGCGGCGGCGGCGCGATCGCCGTCGCGAGCACCCGGCGGATAGCGCTGGTCGGCAGCCCCAACGCCGGCAAGACCAGCATGTTCAACCAGCTGACCGGGTTGCGCGCCAAGACCGGCAACTATCCGGGCGTCACCGTCGGGCGCAGCGTCGGCGCGGTGCGGGTCAGCGGCGCGACGATCGCGGTGGAGGATCTGCCCGGCACCTACAGCCTCGACGCGATCAGCCCGGACGAGCGCGTGGTGACCGACCTGTTGGCCGGCGAATTGGACGGCATCGAGCGCCCCGACGCGGTCGTGCTGGTCGTCGACGCCACCACGCTGCGCCGCTCGATCCTGCTGGTGGCGCAGGTGCTCCGGCTGGGCCTGCCGTGCCTGCTGGCGCTGACCATGGGCGACGAACTGACCGCCCGCGGCGGGCGGGTCGACGTGGACGCCCTGTCGGCGGCCTTGGGCATCCCGGTGACCGCCGTCCTCGCGCACCGCGGCTCGGGCATCGACGACCTGCGCGCCCGGCTGGGATCCTTCGACCGGTGGCAACGGCCGCCGATTGTGCCGCCGTCCGATCCCGACGCCGTCGACGCCTGGGGTGCCTCGGTGCTCGGCGCCGCCGACTATGTCGCGCCCCAACCGGATCAGCGGACCAACCGGATCGACCGGCTGGTGCTGCACCCGGTGTGGGGCGTGGTGATCTTCTTCGCGGTGATGTTCGCCTTCTTTCAGGTCGTCTTCACCGTCGCGGCACCGCTGCAGGAGTGGGTCGGCCAGGGCCTCGGGTGGATCGGCGCCACGGTCACCGAGCACGGCGGCAACTCGCTCCTGGGGCGGCTGGTCAGCGACGGCATCATCGGGGGCGTCGGCACCGTCCTGCAGTTCATCCCGCAGATCGTGTTGCTGTTCTTGCTGATTGCGCTGCTGGAAAACGTGGGCTACATGGCGCGCGCGGCGTTCCTGATGGACCGGGTGATGGCGCGGACCGGGTTGGAGGGCCGTGCGTTCGTGGCCATGCTGTCGTCGTTCGCCTGCGCGGTCCCGGGCATCATGGCCGCCCGAACGCTGCCCTCCTCGCGCGACCGGATCGCCACGATCCTCAGCGCGCCGCTGATGACGTGTTCGGCGCGGCTGCCGGTGTTCACGCTGTTGATCGGCCTGCTGGTGGCCCCGCAGACGCGGTGGTGGGGCTTCAGCGCCCAGGGCGTCACGATGTTCGTGCTCTACCTCGGCGGCGGCACCGCGGCGCTGGTGAGCGCGTGGGTGTTCAAGTCGACCATCCTGCGCAGCGACCTGCTGCCGTTCACGATGGAACTGCCCCCGTACCGGTTCCCCTACCCCAAGGCCGTGCTGGTGGCGATGTGGAGCGCGGCCCGGATGTTCTTGCGCAAGGCCGGAACGATCATCCTGGCCACGTCGTTGGTGCTGTGGGCGCTGCTGAACCTGCCGCCCCGCGGCGCCGAGACCGCCCAGCTGTCCCCGGCCGGCGCCACCACGTACGTCATGCACCACAGCTACGCAGCCAAGGTCGGCAAGGCGATCGAGCCGGTGTTCGCACCGCTGGGCTTCGACTGGCGCACCGACATCGCCCTGGTCGGCTCCCTGTCGGCGCGTGAGGTGTTCGTGTCCACGCTGGGCCAGGTGGCGGCGGCGACGCAGCCCGACGACCCGCATGAGGCGTTGATGACGATGACCGACGATCACGGACGGCGGGTGTTCACCGCGCCGACGGTCATCGCGCTGTTGGCGTATTTCATGTTCGCGTTGCAGTGCATGTCGACGGTCGCGGTGATGCGCCGCGAGACCAATTCGTGGCGCTGGCCGGGGATCGCGTTCGGGTACATGTTCGTCCTGGCGTGGGTGATGGCGTTCGCCGTCCGCTCGATCGCGATCGGTTTGGGCGCATGATCCCGATGCACGCCACCGCGACCGCCGACCCGCGCCGACTGCGCTGGGTGATCGCGCCCGGTCACCTGCCGCCCGCCGGCACCGTCCGCCGGGCCCCGGGCCGGCTCGGCGCACTGCTGGACGACGGGGCGATCGAGGAACTCCTGGTGCGCGCCGGTGACATGCTGATCACCCTGCGCGACGGCAACGACTGGCAAGAGCTGGGGGATCGGGTCCGCGACGCGCTCGGCGAGGCCCTGCTGGACCCGGCCGGTTGGCAGGTCGACGCGGCGCCCGGTGACGACTCTGGCCTGACGGAGATCGTCACCGAGCTGCTCGCCGGACCGATCGGTGCGCTGGCCGAATCACATGGGGGGTCAATCGAATTGGTGTCGGTCGTCGGCACCCATGTGACCGTCCGGACCTCCGGCGCGTGTCAGGGGTGCCCGGCGGTGGACTCGACGTTGCACGACCGGCTCGAGCGCGAGCTGCGCCGCCGGGCCGGCGAGCGGGTCACCGTGTCCACCGAAGCCCAGTCGGCCCCCCGCGCGTGGGGACGAAAGCTGCTGTCGCTCATCGTGCGCTGAGCAGCTCAACCACCAGGTGCCGGATGCCGGTGTGCCGGTTGCTGCGCGTCCATTCGACGGGCCGCGCGACGCGCACCTCACCGAAGCGTGCCAGCAGTTCCCCGAACAGCACGCGTAACTCCAGCCGGGCCAGGTTGGCACCCAGGCAATAGTGCACGCCCTGGCCGAAGCCCAAGTGGGGATTGGGCTTTCGGGTGATGTCGAACTCGTCGGCGCGGTCGAATGCGGCGGCGTCGCGGTTGGCCGAGCCCTCCCAGATCTGGACCTTCTGGCCCGCGGTGATCGGTTGCCCGCCCAGCGTGACGTCGCGTGTCGCGGTGCGCCGCTTGGACGGCGACGGCGAGGTCCACCGCACCATCTCCTCGACCGCCGAGGGCAGCAGGTCGAGATCCGCGCGCAGCGCCTGCAGTTGGTCGGGGTGCTTGGCCAGCGCCAGCAGCCCGCCGGCGACCGCGTTGCGCGTCGTCTCGGCGCCGGCGCTGAACAGCAGGCTGAAGAACAGGTACAGCTCGATGTCCGACAGGCACGGCGCGTCCGGGTCGTCCACCGTCGCGTTGGCGACGACCGAGAGCATGTCGTCGGTCGGCTCGGCACGCTTGGACGCGATCAACTGCCGGCCGTAGTCGTACATCCGCGACCCGGCCTCCTCGACCGAAAGCTGGGACAGGGCAGCCTTGCGGGAGCCGCCGAAATCGAACTGCGGCTCGATGGCTTCGAAGAGCCAATGACGTTCGGATTCCGGCACTCCCAGCAGGATGCAGATCATCTGCATCGGCAGTTCGGCGGCGATGTCGAGCAGGAAGTCGAACGGCTCGCCGGGCGCCACGGCGTCCAGCAGACGGCGCGCCCGAGCGCGCAGGTCGTCCTCGACCAGCCCGATCATCCGCGGCGTCAAGCCCGAGCTGACCAATCGGCGGATCTGGGAGTGCCGCGGGTCGTCCATCATGTTGAGCACCTGCCCGGCGATCGCCAGATCCTGCAACAGGGTGCCGCCGTACGGCCGCCCGCCGCCGGTGACCGACGAATACGTCGCCGGATCCTTGAGCACCTCGAGGGTTTCGGCATACGTAGCGACGGACCAGAAGCCCTCGCCGTCGGGGGTGTTGTCGGTCGGCTCGTGCCAGTAGACCGGCGCCTCGCGGCGGTGGATCGCGAACAGTTCGTGCGGAAACCCGTGGGCGAAGTTGTCCAGATCGGTGAAATCGACGCCCGCGAGCGCTCGGGTCACAGGATCGCCCCCGGCCGGTATTTCGCCGCGTCGGGGTAGCGGCCCACCAGGGCGTCCACCGCCGCCGCCACCTCGTCCACCTGATCCCCGGCGGCGCCGGTGAACGCCTTCCTGTCGGCGAGCGCGGCGTCCAGCGCCGCCTTGCCCAGCGGCAGCCGCGGATCGGCGGCCAACCGGTCGATCAGGTCGGGTTCGGCGCCGCGTTCGCGCATGTCCAGCGCCGTGGCCACCGCGTGCTCGCGGATCACGTGATGGGCGGCCTCGCGGCCCATTCCGGCGCGCACCGCCGCGATCAACACCTTGGTGGTGGCCAAGAACGGCAGGTAGCGATCCAGTTCGCGTTGGATCACCGCGGGGTAGGCACCGAACTCGTCGAGCACCGTCAGGAACGTCTCGATCTGCCCGTCGATGGCAAAGAAGCTGTCCGGCAACGCAACCCGGCGTACCACCGAGCAGAACACATCGCCCTCGTTCCACTGCGCGCCGGCGAGTTCGGCCGCCATCGAGGCGTAGCCGCGCAGCACCACCTGCAGCCCGTTGACCCGTTCGCAGCTGCGGGTGTTCATCTTGTGCGGCATCGCCGACGAGCCCACCTGCCCCGGCGCGAAGCCCTCGGTGACGAGCTCGTGGCCGGCCATCAGCCGGATGGTGTGGGCCAGCGACGAGGGCCCGGCGCCCAGCTGCACCAAAGCCGAAACCACGTCGTGGTCCAGCGAACGCGGGTACACCTGCCCGACGCTGGTCAAAACCGTGGCGAAACCCAGGAACTGGGCCACGCGCCGCTCGAGCTCGCCCAGCTTGGCCGCGTCACCGCCGAGCAGGTCGAGCATGTCCTGCGCGGTACCCATCGGGCCCTTGATCCCGCGCAGCGGGTACCGGTCGATCAGCTCGCGCAGCCTGGTCAACGCGACCAGCGTCTCCTGCGCCGCCGAGGCGAAACGCTTGCCCAACGTGGTGGCCTGTGCGGCGACGTTGTGGCTGCGCCCGGCCATCACCAGGTCGCGGTAGGCCACCGCGTGCTCGGCGAGCCGGGCCACCACCGCGACCCCGTGGGAGAACACCAGTTCCAGCGACCGCCGGACCTGCAGCTGCTCGACATTCTCGGTGAGGTCGCGGCTGGTCATTCCCTTGTGCACGTGCTCGTGTCCGGCCAGCGCATTGAATTCTTCGATGCGCGCCTTGACGTCGTGGCGCAGCACGCGTTCGCGCGCCGCGATGGAGTCCAGGTCGACATCCTCGATGACCCGCTCGTAGTCGGCGATGGCCTCGGGGGGCACGGCGGCGCCTTCCGTGCCCAGTTCCGCCTGGGCCCGCAGCACCGCCAGCCAGAGCCGCCGCTCGGCAGCGACCTTGGCCTCGGGCGACCAGATCGCGACCATCTCGGCGCTGGCGTACCGGGCGGCCAGCACATTCGGAACGCTCACAAGCACACAGCTTACGGTTGGGCGCAGCGCCGGCTCGCGAGCGTAACGCCACGGCGAAAACGCGAGCCGAAAATCGCCACCACGTCACGCTCGCGGCGCTCCGACCGGGCCCTACCCTGTGCGGGTGTACTTCGCCGGCGTGGACCTGGCCTGGGGCGGCCGCAACCCGACCGGTGTCGCGGTCGTCGACGCCGCGGGCCGCCTGGTGCACGTCGGCGCCGTCCGCGACGACGCCGCCATCCTCGCCGCCCTGCGCCCGTACACGCGGGGCGACTGCCTGGTCGCCTTCGACGCCCCGCTGGTGGTGACCAACCGCACCGGGCAGCGGCCCGCCGAGGCGGCGCTGGGCCGCGACTTTCGCCGCTTCGAAGCCGGCGCACACCCGGTCAACACGACGAAACCCGAGTTCGCCGACGGCCCGCGCGCCGCGCGGCTGGCCCTGTCGCTGGGCCTCGACCTGGACCCGTTCTCGTCGGCCCCGCGGCTTGCCATCGAGGTCTATCCGCACGCCGCGACCGTCGTGCTGTTCCGGCTGGCGCGCACGCTGAAATACAAGGCCAAACCCGGGCGCGACCTCGACCGGCTCAAAGCCGAACTGCTGATCTTGATGGACGGCATCGAAGGGTTCGCGCGTGCCGCGGTGCCGTTGGACGTCGCAAGCCACGACGGCTGGGCCGCGCTACGCCGTCAGGTCGTCACCGCACAACGCAAGAGCGAGTTGCGCCGCGCCGAGGATCCGGTCGACGCCGTCGTGTGCGCCTACGTGGCGTTGTACAGCCGGCGCCACCCGGCCGGTGTCACGGTCTACGGCGACGTCGCCACCGGGTGCATCGTCACGCCGTCGCCGCCGCCGGCCCCGGCCTAACGGGTGTCGGACAACTCCGGTGCGGTTTCGGCCCCGGCCCGTCGTCTCCCCCAGCGCCGGGTGACCAGGGCGGTGACCAGGGCTATCACCACGCCGGTGGAGATCAGGATCGCGGCCAGCACGTACTGCTGAACGGGCCGGCCGAAAAACGGCGTCAACAGCACCAACGACGACAGGCAGCCGAATACGGGCAGCCCGGTCGGCGTCCTGAAGTGGGGCTTGCCGCCCGGCGGGTCGTCGCGACGCAGCACCAGCACCGCGAGGTTGACCACCGTGAACACCCCCAGCAGCAGCAACGACGTGGTGCCGCTGAGCACGGCGATCGCGTCGGTGTTGGCGAAGGCGGTCACGTAGAGGATCACCCCCAGCGCGATCGTCGTGGTGAACAGCACCGCGACCCACGGCGAGCGGCGGGTCGGGCTGACCGAGCCCAGGAAGGACGGCAGCACGCCCTCGCGGGCCATCCCGTAGATCAGCCGGCTGGCCATCAGCATGCCGAGCAACGCGGTGTTGGACACCGCCACCATTGAAATGAACGGCAGGATGTTCTTCGTCGGCAGCCCGGGCGCCGCCGCCTGGATCACGTCGACCAGGGGCGTGTCGCTGGCCCGCAGCGCCTTCACGGGCACCACCGCCACCGACACGACCGCGACCAGCACGTAGATGACGGCCGCGATGCTCAGCCCGGACAGCAGGACCTTCGGGAAGGTGGTGACCGGATCCTTGGTCTCCTCGGCCATGTTCACCGAGTCCTCGAAACCCGTCATGGCGAAGAACGCGAGCGACGTCGCGGCGACCAGCGCGACGAAGACGTTGGTGTGCCCGACGTTGAACGCGATCACCCGCGTGTAGTCGGCCTGGCTGGCGGTGAAGGAGCCGTACAGCCCGACGACGATCACCATCACCAGCCCGGCGATCTCGATGAGGGTGAGAACGACGTTGAGCTTGGCGCTTTCCCGCATGCCGCGCAGGTTCACGATGCCCAGCCCCACCATGAAGAGCATGGCGACGACGACCACGCCGTCGGTCCCCCAGTAGAGCCGGAACGCGACGATGAAGTTTGCCCCGAAGAACCGGGACGCGGTCGCCGACCCGGTGATGGCGGCACACATCACCATGAACGCCACCATGAAGGTCAGGAAGCGGTTGCCGAACGCCTTGTGGACATAGAGCGCGGTTCCGGCGGCCTGGGGATATTTGGTCACCAGCTCCAGATAGCTGCACGCGGTCACCGTGGCGATGACGAACGCCGCCAGGAACGGAACCCAGGCCGCGCCGCCGACTTCGGCACCCACGTCGCCGATCAGGGCGTAGATCCCGGTGCCGAGCATGTCGCCGACGATGAACAACAGCAGCACGCCAGGTCCCATCACCCGATTCAGGTGCGGTTCGCCGGCGGTATCCGCCCCGTTCATGGCCCTCCCGGAAGTCAGCTTCGGACTTCCTACCACCGTGCCAGAGGGGTCTAAACCCACTCAGGACACGTCTGGGGCCGCCGTGTCCGTTGTGACCGAGTCAGATCCGGACGGGTCGCTGGTCGATCGGCGCGAGGACGTCGACAAGATCGACCAGCGTCGCCTGCGCCGCCGCCCGGGGATCACGGCCTTCGACCAGCGCGGACACCACCGAACCGTCGACGGCGCAGATCAGCGTGCACACCAGCTCGATGTGTGCCGATCGGCCCGATCGCTCGAGGGCCTCGGCGACGGCCTCGGCGCGCTGCCGCAGGCTGCGGCGCATGGTGTCCCGCAGCGCGGCCAGGCGGGTACAGGCGATGTGCCGCTCGTAACGCGATATCAATTGGTCGGTGAGGCCCGGCCCGGTCACGTCCCCCACGAGCAGGTCGACCAGCACCTCGGCGGTGGTTTCGGGCCCCCGGCGCCGCCGGGACAGCGCGTTGACCCGCGCGCGCAGCTGCGCGACCTCGATCATGCCGGTGTGTTCGACGGCGCGTGCGATCAAATCGTCAAGAGAGGAAAAGTAATACGTGGTCGACGCCAGCGGCAGCCCGGCGCGCCGGGCGACCGCCCGGTGACGCACCGCTTCGAACCCGCCTTCGGCAAGCAGCTCGGCGGCAGCGCTGACGAGCGCATACCGTCGACGTTCTCCTTTTGGAGTAACTGCTGCAGTCACGAGAAGCCATGGTGCCAGTCAAAGTGGTACTGCATTGCCATTTTGGCCAAACGGCCCGCCAAACCAACATGGCATGATGGCGCGCATGCCCGACTTGAGCCGCCGCGCCGTGCTGGGCCTCGGAGCCAGCGCGGCCGCCGGCGCGGTGGGCGCATACGCGCTGGACATCGTGTTGAAACCGCGCACTTCTCACGCCATGCCGGTGTCGCCGGGTGCCACCCGGGCGCCGTTGGCGCCGGCGGTTCCGCGCCTGCCGGCGCCCGCCGCCCCGCCCGAGCCCGCACCCACCATGGTCACCGGCTCCTTCGTGTCGGCGGCGCGCGGTGGCGTCAACACCAACTGGGCGATCGCGCGCCCGCCGGGCCAGACCAGGCCGCTGCGACCGGTGATCGCCCTGCACGGCAAGGGCAGCGACGCCGCCACCGTGATGGCCGGCGGCGTCGAACAGGGCCTGGCGCAGGCCGTCGACGCGGGGCTGCCGCCCTTCGCGGTGGTCGCCGTCGACGGCGGCGGCAGCTACTGGCATAAAAGGGCGTCCGGCGAGGACAGCGGGGCCATGGTGCTCGACGAGCTGATCCCGATGCTGGAGACCAAGGGCCTGGACACCTCCCGCGTGGCGTTCCTGGGGTGGTCGATGGGCGGCTACGGCGCGTTGCTGCTCGGCGGTCGGCTGGGACCCGCGCGGACCGCCGCGATCTGCGCGGTCAGCCCGGCGCTGTGGCTGTCCTCCGGGGCGGCTGCACCGGGCGCCTTCGACGGGCCCACCGATTTCGCGGCGAATTCGGTGTTCGGCATGCCGGCGCTGGCGTCCATCCCGATCCGGGTGGACTGCGGCGACAGCGATCCCTTCTACGCCGCGACCAAGCAGTTCGTCGCCCAGTTACCCAGCCCGCCGGCGGGCGGCTTCTCCCCCGGCGGCCACAACCCGGCGTTCTGGAGCTCGCAGTTGCCGGGTGAAATCGCCTGGTTGGCGCCGCTGCTGACGGCTTGAGCGCTGCGCTCCCGCGAGCGTAACGTCACGGCGAGAAATCGCGCCGAAAATCGCCGCAGCGTTACGCTCACGGACGTGACCGCACCGTTCGGTTGGAGTTTGCCCTACGCCTGGCCGCGCAAGCCCGTCCTGGCCGCCAACGTGGTGTGCACGTCGCAACCGCTGGCCGCCCAGGCGGGCCTGCGAATGCTCGCCGAGGGCGGCAGCGCGGTGGACGCGGCCCTCGCCACCGCCATCACGCTCACCGTGGTGGAGCCGGTCTCCAACGGCATCGGGTCGGACGCCTTCGCCATCGTCTGGGACGGCGAGCGGCTGCACGGCCTGAACGCCTCGGGCCGCTCCCCCGGGGCCTGGACGCCGGAATACTTCGGCGGCAACGACGTTCCCGCGCTCGGCTGGAACTCGGTGACCGTCCCCGGCGCGGTGTCGGCATGGGCCGAGCTGCACGCGAAGTTCGGCAAGCTCCCCTTCGAGCGGCTCTTCGGGTCCGCGATCTCCTATGCCCGCAACGGCTTTCTTGTCTCGCCGACGGTTGCGGCGCAATGGGCGGCCCAGGTGCCGCTGTTCTCGGGCCAGCCCGGGTTCGCCGAGGCCTTTCTGCCGGCCGGGAGGGCGCCGAAACCCGGTGAGCTGTTCGGGTTTCCGGACCAGGCGGCCACGCTGGAGAAGATCGCCGCCACCCGCGGCGAGGCGTTCTACCGCGGCGAGCTGGCCGAACGGCTCGCGGCGCACGCGCTTGCCAACGGCGGTGCCATGGGCGCCGACGACCTCGCCGCGCACCGCGCCGACTGGGTCGGCACGATCGACGCCCCCTACCGCGGCTACACCGTGCACGAGATACCGCCCAACGGCCACGGCATCGTGGCGCTGATCGCCCTGGGGATCCTCGAGCATTTCGACATGGCTTCGCTGGCCGCCGATTCGGCCGACAGCGTGCACCTGCAGATCGAAGCGGTGAAGCTGGCGTTCGCCGACGCCGCCGCCTACGTCGCCGACATCGAGCACATGACGCCGGGTCCACAGCGGCTGCTGGACCCCGACTATCTGCGGCGGCGCGCGGGCCTGATCGATCGCGATCGGGCAAAACCGGGTGCCGCGGGCGCCCCGAGCGGGGGCACCGTGTATCTGACCGCCGCCGACGCCGCCGGGATGATGGTGTCGATGATCCAGTCGAACTACATGGGGTTCGGATCGGGCGTGGTGGTGCCGGGCACCGGGATCGCGCTGCAGAACCGCGGCGCGAACTTCGTTGCGGCACCGGGCCATCCCAATCGGGTCGGACCCAGAAAACGGCCCTACCACACCATCATTCCGGCCTTCGTCACCAAAGACGGGGCCCCCGTGCTGAGCTTCGGTGTGATGGGCGGGATGATGCAGCCCCAGGGACACGTCCAGGTGCTGGTGCGCATCGCCGACCACGGCCAGAACCCGCAGGCGGCCTGCGACGGCCCCCGATTCCGGTGGGTGCAGGGGCTGCAGGTGAGCTGCGAAAAGGGTTTCCCTGCACCGACTCTCGACGAGCTGCGCCGTCGCGGGCACGACCTGGTCACGGTCGACGACTACAACGAATTCGGCAGCTGCCAGGCCATCTGGCGCCTCGACGGCGGATACTTCGCGGCCAGCGATCCGCGCCGCGACGGCCAGGTCGCGGGCTTCTGAGACCGCTAGACGCTGATGGTGCCCTCCACCGCCGAGAGCGCGATGTCGCTGCGGAAGTGGCTGCCCGGCAATCGGATCGAACCCATGATGTCATACGCGTTGGCGCGCGCGGCGGCCAGGTCGGCGCCCGTGCCCACCACCGACAGCACCCGCCCCCCCGACGAGACCACCGCGCCGTCCTCGCGGCGCGCCGTCCCGGCGTGCAGCACCCCGTCGGCCTCCGTGCCGGTCACGACGTCGCCGACCCGCGGGCGGCCGGGATAGTTCTCGGCCGCGAGCACCACCGTCACGGCGGCGCCCGTGCGCCACCGCAATTGACCGAAGTCGGCCAACGCGCCGGTGCCCGCGGCATACAGCAGCTGACCCAGCGGCGACTCCAGCAGCGCGAGCACGGCCTGGGTTTCCGGATCCCCGAAGCGGCAATTGAATTCGATCACGGCGGGCCCCTTCGCGGTGATCGCCAGCCCGACGTACAGCAGCCCGCAGAACGGGCTGCCCCGCCGCACCATCTCCTCGGCGACCGGCTCGACGATGCGGGCGACCACGTCCCGGTACACCGCGTCGGGAAGCCACGGCAGCGGCGCGTAGGCGCCCATGCCGCCGGTGTTGGGGCCCGTGTCGCCTTCGCCGACGCGCTTGTAGTCCTGGGCCGGCAGCAACGGCAGCACGGTGCGGCCGTCGACGATGCAGAACAGCGACACCTCGGGGCCGTCCAGATAGGACTCCAGCAGGACGGGGTGGCCGGCCTCCAGCAACCCGGCCGCGTGGGCGCGGGCGACCTCACGGTCGCCGGTCACCACCACGCCCTTGCCGGCGGCCAGCCGGTCGTCCTTCACCACCCAGGCCGGCTCCCCGGCCGGCGGCCCGAACCTGTTCAGGGTGGCGTCCAACTGCGCTGGGGTGTCGACGATTTCGCTGTTCGCGGTCCGCACGCCGGCGGCGGCCATGACATCCTTGGCGAACGCCTTGGAGCCCTCGATGCGGGCGGCGCCCTTGCTGGGCCCGAAACAGGCGATGCCCGCGGCTCGCACGGCGTCGGCCACGCCCAGCACCAGCGGAACCTCGGGGCCGATCACCACCAGGTCGGCCCGGGTCTCGCGGGCCAAGGCGACGACGTCCTCGCCGACGGTGATGTCGATGTCGTGCTGCTCGGCCAGTCGCGCGGTGCCTGCGTTGCCGGGCGCGATGATCAACCCGGTGACCTGCGGGTCCTTGCTCAGCGCCACCAGCAGGGCATGCTCACGGGCACCGGAGCCGATCACCAGGACGCGCACGACACGACACTTTAGCGGTCACGCCGCCTGGCTACCTCGGCGCGACGGCCTCAATGGCCTCGACGACCTCCGGGGCGTCGGGCTCGGTGCGCGGCCGGAAGCGTTTCACCACCGCCCCACCCGGGGCGATGAGGAACTTCTCGAAGTTCCACTGCACGTCACCGGCTTGCCCGTCGGCGTCGGGCGTCTTGGTCAACTCCGCGTAGAGCGGGTGCCGGCCCGGCCCGTTGACCTCGGTCTTGGCCAGCAGCGGAAACGTCACACCGTAGGTGGTGGAGCAGAAGGCCTGGATCTCGTCGGGGGTGCCGGGTTCTTGGCCCATGAACTGGTTGCAGGGCACCCCGATGACCGTCAGCCCGCGCTCGGCGTAGTCCTGCGCGAGCCGTTCCAGCGCGCTGTACTGCGGGGTCAGCCCGCACTTGGACGCGACGTTGACCACCAGCACCGCGCGGTCGGCGTAGTCGGCCAGCGAGATGGCGCGCCCGTCGAGGGTGGTCAGGGGGATCTCGGTGACGGTCATTCCGCGACGGTACCCCGCGCCTTATTCGCTGGATCCACCAGAGTGCATCTTCAACGCGGCGTCCACGTTGGCCTTCTTGTCTTCCCCGCCGCCCTTGGCCGCGGCCTTCTTGCGCTTGGCCACCACGGTGCTGACCGCGCCGTTGAACGCCGAACCCAGCGGGAACCCGAGGTAATGGGTGAGGAAGACGGCCATCTCCTTCAGTTCGGTCTCATCGAGTTCCCCGTTGAGCAGCGCGGCGTTGATCTGGATCTCGGCCAGGTCGCGACTTCCGACTGCGGTCACCGCGGTCAGCGTCATGATCCGCTTGTCGCGCATCGACAGTCCCGGCCGGGTCCAGATGCTGCCGAACAGGTGATCGACGGTCAGGTCGAAGTACGCGTCGCCCTCGACGTTGGGCATCTCCCAGCCGTAGACCTCGTTCATCTTCTCGAGGCCCTTGCGGCGCAGTTCGTCCATTTACGAATCCTTCTGTGTGTGTGGTACCCCAAGGCCGGCGGCCAGCCGCTCGTAGGCCATCTCGGCCAGGGGCAGGTCAACCGATACCGCCTCGCCCAGCCCCAGCGCCAGGCTCAAATCCTTCTCGCCCAGCCCGCGGGTGTGCAGGAAGGGCTGGTACAGGAAGTTGTCCGGTTCAAGGTCTTTCATGTTTTCCCGCACCATGATCGCCCCCGGCCCACCCGTCAGCGCGTCCGTGTGGCGCACCACCCGGCCCAGCGCCTGCAGGTCGAGTCCGGCCGCCTCCGCCAGCTTCATCGCTTCGCATGCCGCGGCGTAGGAGGTGAACGTCAACATGTTGCGGGCCAGCTTCATTCGGGTGCCCGCGCCCGGCTCGCCGGCGTGAATGACCAGCGCCGCCCAGTGTTTGAAGGCCGGTTTGATCCGCTCGTACACCTCGCGCTCGGCGCCCACCATGGTGGCGAGCTCGCCCCTGGCCGCGGCGGCGGCCCCACCGCTGACGGGCGCGTCGACGACGTGAATGCCCTGCGGTTTGTAGGCGGCGGCCAGCTCGACCGCGGTGGTGTCGCTGATGGTCGAGTGGATCGCGATGACCGTGCCGGGCTTGGCGTTGGCGGCCAACTCGCCGACGACTTCGCGCACCTGGGCGTCGTTGAGCACGGTGATGTGGACGATGTCGGCGGCGGCGGCGACGTCGGCGACGCTATCGGCCAGGCCGGCACCCTTTTCGGCCAGCGGCGTCATCGCCTCGGTCCGGATGTCGTAAACCGTTATCCCGCCGGGCCATTCGGTCATCTTCGTGGCCATCGGCGCACCCATGTTGCCCAGGCCGATATAGCCGAGCCGCAAGTCGCTGGTCATTTGCGCCGCCCTCCCCCGCAAGCGGGAGGTGCCCCCACCTCATCGCTGCGCACTGCATCGTCGCCGGCGTGCGTCATGATCGGATGATCTGTCCGCCGTCGACGTTGAAGATCTGCCCGGTGATCCACCCGGCCTCGTCCGACAGCAGGAACAGGCACATCCCGACCAGGTCCTCGGGAGTCCCCATGCGCGACAACGGCAGACCCTTGACAATGTCGGTCACCATCTCCTGCGGTGTGGTGGTCCGGTTGGCCTCGGTGTCGATGGGGCCGGGCGCGATCGCGTTGATCCGGATGTTCTGGCCGCCCAGCTCCCGCGAAAGCTGTTGCGTCAGGCCGTTGATGCCGACCTTGGCCAGGCCGTAGAAGTTCGAGTAAAGCCACGCTGCCGTGGAGGACTGGTTGACGATCGCCCCGCCGCCGCGCTTGGCCATCTTCTTGTACACCGCGCGGGTGCACCACAGCGCGCCGTCGAGGTTGACGCTCATGAACTTCTTGTAGTACTCGGGGTCGATGGTGAGCAGGAAGTCCAGCTTCATGCCGCCGAAGATGGCGGCGTTGTTCACCAGGTAGTCGATGCCGCCGAACTCGGCCAGGGTGCGGTCGGCCATCGCCTTGGCCGACGCCGGGTCGGACACGTCGACCGGGACGGCCAGCGCCGTGCCGCCGTCGGCGACGATCTGCTTGGCGACCGCCTCGGCCGCCTCGGCCTTGATGTCGGCCACCACGACGGCCGCGCCCTCGCGGGCCAGCGCCTCGGCGTAGGCCTGCCCGATCCCGCCACCGGACCCGGTGACGATGGCGACCTTGTTTTCAAACCTCATGCTCTCGGGCTCCTCCGGTCAAACCGCTGTCGCGATGGTCTTGATTTCCAGGTACTCCTCGAAGCCGGCCACACCCATCTCGCGGCCGTTGCCGGACTGCTTGTAGCCGCCGAAGGGTGCATCGGCCGAATACCACACGCCGCCATTGACGTTGATCGTGCCGGCACGGACCCGCGCGGCGACCCGCGCCGCCCTGTCCGGGTCGGCCCCGAACACGGTGCCCGACAGGCCGTACGGCGAATCGTTGGCGATGCGCACGGCGTCGTCGTCGCCGTCGTGCGGGATCACCGTCAGGACCGGGCCGAAGATCTCCTCGCGCGCGCAGCGCGCATCGTTGCCCAGCCCCGCGATCACGGTGGGCTCGATGAAAAAGCCGACGTCCCGGTCGGCCGGGCGGCCGCCCCCGCACGCGAAGGTGCCGCCCTCGGCGATCGCCGAGTCGAGATAGCCCTGGATCCGATCGCGCTGCCGCGCCGAAATCACCGGTCCGCAAATGGTTGCGGGGTCGGTGGGGTCGCCGGCCTTGATGCCGCCCATCGTCGCGGCCGCGATGGAGACGGCTTCGTCGTATTTCGCCCGCGGGACCACCAGGCGGGTGGTGATCGCGCAGCCCTGCCCCGCGTGCATGCACACCGAGAAGCCCGCGACACCCACCGCACCGCCCAGGTCGGCGTCGTCGAGGACGATGAACGCCGACTTGCCGCCCAATTCGAGGAAGACCTTCTTGATGGTCGCGGCGCCGTCGGCCATCACGCTGCGGCCGGTGGCGGTCGACCCGGTGAACGAAACCATGTCCACCCGAGGGTCTTTGGCCAACAGCGCGCCCACGCCGTGGTCGCTGGACGTGACGATGTTGATGACACCGGGTGGAAAATCGGTGTGCTCGGCGATGAGTTCACCCAGCACGGCGGCACACCAGGGGGTGTCGGGGGCGGGCTTGAGGACGACGGTGTTGCCGGCGGCCAGCGCCGGCCCGATCTTGGCGAGGTTGATCTGGTGGGGAAAGTTCCACGGCGTGATGGCGCCGACGACACCGACCGCCTCGCGGGCGATGGTGCGCCGGGTGGGGATGCCCATCGGCGCCGCCTCGCCGAGATCCTGGCTGTATTCGTAGGATTCGGCGGTGTCGGCCGCGAACGCCAGGTCGTTGACCGGGACTTCGAGCTGGGCGATGTTGGTGAGCATCCGCGGCGCGCCGACTTCGGCGATGGTCAACTCGCGCAGCTCTTCGAGGTGCGACTGCATCGCCTCGCGCAGCTGGCGCACGCAGCGCACCCGCAATGCGGTGTCGCGGGACCAGTCCGTCTGGTCGAAGGCGCGCCGGGCGGCGTCGATGGCGCGGCCCATGTCGTCGGCGTCGGCGTCGGCGGCCACCCCGAGCACTTCCGCGGTGGCCGGGTTGATCGTCGGGAAGGTGCCCGCGCTGCCGGGCGACAGCTTGCCGTCGATGAACAGTTCACTCACGCCGTCGCCCAGTAAGGCCATCTCCCGCTCCCGCATTTTCAAGTGGACACTTGTCCGATATTTTCCCACCGAACCATAGTCGCCAGGTTGCCGACGGTGCAAGGGGCGACACCGGAAACCCGCCGAAGACGCGCGCATTTCCCTACCTTTCAGCGTTTTTCTCAGGCGGCCTTGCCAGGGGTCGCGCCGATCCGTTAGCTTGGACAGGTGTCCAGCGACGCACTGGTGACGATCACCTCTCAGACCGGGCGGCAGGCCGGTCCGGTGCCACGCAACCGCCGCCAGGAGGAGACGTTCCGCAAGGTGCTCGCCGCCGGCATCGAAACCCTGCGGGAGAAGTCCTACGCCGACCTGACGGTGCGCGCGGTGGCGGCGCGCGCCAAGGTGGCCCCGGCCACCGCGTACACGTACTTCTCGTCGAAGAACCATCTGATCGCCGAGGTCTACCTGGACCTGGTCCGGCAGGTCCCCTACTTCACCGACGTCAACGACCCGATGATCACCCGGGTGGACGGGGTGTTGCGCCACCTGGCCCTGGTGGTGGCCGATGAACCGGAGGTGGGTGCGGCGTGCACGGCGGCACTGCTCGGCGGCGGCAGCGACCCCGCGGTCTGCGCCGCCCGGGACCAGATCGGCGCGGAGATCCATCGCCGGATCGCGTCGGCGATCGGGCCCGGTGCCGACGCCGGCAAGGTGTCCGCGCTGGAGATGGCCTTCTTCGGTGCGCTGGTGCAGGCCGCCAGCGGACAGTTCACGTATCGCGAAATAGCCGACCGGCTGGTTGACGTGGCGGGTCTCATCCTGACCGGCGCCGGCGAGGAGGCAGATAGCCAATGACCGTACATGTCGGCCAGCCCCCGGTGCTCGATCCGTACGACTACGACTTCCACGAGGATCCGTACCCCTATTACCAGCGCCTGCGCGACGAGGCCCCGCTGTATCGCAACGACGAGCTGAAGTTCTGGGCGCTGTCGCGCCACGCCGACGTGCAGGCGGGATTCCGCAACAGCACGACGCTGTCCAACAAGTACGGCGTCTCGCTGGATCCGGCGTCGCGCGGCCCGCACGCGTCCAAGACGATGTCATTTCTGGCGATGGACGATCCCGCGCATCTGCGGCTGCGGACGCTGGTCTCCAAAGGCTTCACCCCCCGCCGGATCCGGGAACTCGAGCCCCGCGTCACCGAGATCGCGACGCAGCACCTCGACGTCATGCTGGAGAAGGCAAGGTCCTCAGCGGACGGCACCGTCGACTACGTCGACGAGTTCGCCGGAAAGCTGCCCATGGACGTCATCTCCGAGTTGATGGGGGTCCCCGAGCCGGACCGGGTTCAGGTGCGGGCCTGGGCCGACGGCGTGATGCACCGCGCGGAGGGTGTCAACGATGTGCCGCCCGAGGCCGTCGAGGCCTCGCTGAACCTGATCGTCTACTACCAGGGCATGGTGGCCGAGCGCCGCGAGAAGCCCACCGATGACCTGACCACCGCGCTGCTTGCGGCCGAGATCGACGGCGACCGGCTCACCGACGACGAAGTGCTCGGATTCATGTTCCTGATGGTGATCGCCGGTAACGAGACCACCACCAAACTGCTCGCCAACGCCGCGTTTTGGGGGCACAAGAACCCGGACCAGCTGACCCCGGTCTATGCCGACCTGGCGCAGGTGCCGGCGTGGGTCGAGGAGACGCTGCGCTACGACACGTCGAGCCAGATCCTGGCCCGCACCGTGTCCGGAGAGCTCACCCTCTACGACACCACCATCCCCGAGGGGGACGTGCTGCTACTGCTGCCCGGTTCGGGCCACCGCGACGAGCGGGTGTTCGACCGTCCCGACGACTACCTGATCGGGCGCGAAATCGGGCCCAGGCTACTGAGTTTCGGCTCCGGTGCGCACTTCTGTCTGGGTGCGCATCTGGCGCGGATGGAGGCCCGGGTCGCGCTCACCGAGCTGTTCAAGCGGATCCGCGGCTACGAGGTGGACGAGGCCAACGCCGTGCGCGTGCACTCCAGCA
Source organism: uncultured Actinomycetota bacterium (assembly GCA_963711445.1). Classification (GTDB taxonomy): domain Bacteria; phylum Actinomycetota; class Actinomycetes; order Mycobacteriales; family Mycobacteriaceae; genus Mycobacterium. The sequence goes on along the minus strand of CAVQEF010000003.1, from coordinate 785,291 downwards.
ACGTCCGCGGATTCGCCCACCTGCCCATGACCGTGGAGGTCTGCTGAATGCCCCGCTTCGACCCCCTGCCCGAACGTCGCCCGGCCATCGTGGCCGGTGCCTCCTCCGGCATCGGCGAGGCCACCGCCATCGAACTCGCGGCGCACGGTTTCCCGGTCGCCCTCGGCGCCCGCCGGGTCGAGAAGCTCGACGACATCGTCGGCAAGATCAACGCCGACGGCGGCGAGGCGGTCGGCTTCCATCTCGACGTCACCGACCCCAACTCGGTGAACTCCTTTGTCGCGCAGTCGGTCGACGCGCTCGGCGACATCGAGGTACTCGTCGCCGGCGCGGGCGACACCTACTTCGGCAAGCTCGCCGAGATCACCACCGACGAATTCGAGTCGCAGGTGCAGATCCACCTCGTCGGCGCCAACCGGCTGGCCGCCGCGGTGCTGCCGGGCATGTTGGAGCGCCGCCGCGGCGACCTGATCTTCGTCGGCTCCGACGTGGCCCTGCGCCAGCGGCCCCACATGGGCGCCTACGGCGCGGCCAAGGCCGCGCTGGTGGCGATGGTCACCAATTTCCAGATGGAGCTCGAGGGCACCGGCGTGCGGGCCTCGATCGTGCACCCCGGCCCGACGAAGACGTCGATGGGCTGGAGCCTGCCGGCCGAGAAGATCGGCCCCGCGCTCGAGGACTGGGCCAAGTGGGGCCAGGCCCGCCACGACTACTTCCTGCGCGCGGCCGACCTGGCGCGGGCCATCACGTTCGTCGCCGAGACGCCGCGCGGTGGCTTCATCGCGAACATGGAGCTCCAGCCCGAAGCCCCGTTGGCCGACAACAAGAATCGCCAGAAGCTCGCGCTCGGAGAAGAGGGAATGCCGTCATGACAACCACTGCCACTGTGCCGCGGGTTTCCGGCGGCGAGGAGGAGCACGGCCATCTCGAGGAATTCCGCACGGACCCAATCGGTTTGATGAAGCGGGTGCGTGCGGAATGCGGCGACGTGGGCTGGTTCCAGCTGGTCGACAAGCACGTCATCCTGTTGTCCGGAGCCGGCGCCAACGAGTTCTTCTTCCGTTCCGCGGACGAGGACCTGGACCAGGCCGAGGCTTATCCGTTCATGACGCCGATCTTCGGCAAGGGCGTGGTGTTCGACGCCAGCCCCGAGCGGCGCAAGGAGATGCTGCACAACTCGGCGCTGCGCGGCGAGCAGATGAAGGGCCACGCCGCCACCATCGAGGGCGAAGTCAAGAAGATGATCGCCGACTGGGGCGACGAAGGCGAGATCGAGCTGCTCGACTTCTTCGCCGAGCTGACGATCTACACCTCGACGGCCTGCCTGATCGGGCTGAAATTCCGTGAGCAGCTGGACCACCGGTTCGCGGAGTACTACCACATGCTGGAACGGGGCACCGACCCGCTGTGCTACGTCGACCCGTACCTGCCGATCGAGAGTTTCAAGCTCCGCGACGAGGCGCGCGTCAAGCTCGTCGCGCTGGTGCAGGAGATCATGGACCAGCGGGTGGCCAATCCGCCGCAGGACAAGGCCGACCGCGACATGCTCGACGTGCTGGTCTCGATCCGCGACGAGGCGGGCAATCCCCGCTTCTCCGCCGACGAGGTCACCGGGATGTTCATCTCGCTGATGTTCGCCGGGCACCACACCAGTTCGGGAACCTCGGCGTGGACGCTGATCGAGCTGATCCGGCACGCGGGAGTCTACGCCGAGGTGGCCAAGGAACTCGACGATCTCTACGCCGACGGGCAGGAGGTGAGTTTCCACGCGCTGCGCCAGATTCCGAAGCTGGACAACGTGGTCAAGGAGACCCTGCGCCTGCATCCGCCGCTGATCATCTTGATGCGGGTTTCCCAGGGCGAGTTCGAGGTCGAGGGTTTCCCCATTCACAAGGGTGATTTCGTCGCGGCCTCCCCGGCGATCAGCAACCGGATCCCCGAGGACTTTCCCGACCCGGACGCGTTCAATCCCGATCGCTACAACAAGCCCGAGCAGGCCGACGTCGTCAACCGGTGGACCTGGATCCCGTTCGGCGCGGGCCGGCACCGCTGCGTCGGCGCCGCGTTCGCCCAGATGCAGATCAAGGCGATCTTCTCGGTTCTCCTTCGCGAGTACGAGTTCGAGATGGCACAGCCGGCCGACAGCTATCACAACGACCATTCCAAAATGGTCGTGCAGCTCGCCCGGCCGGCCAAGGTGCGCTACCGCAAGCGCAAGTAGGACCGGAGGGCAGACATGGGCTACCGAGTGGAAGCCGACCTGGACCTGTGCCAGGGCCACGCCATGTGCGAGCTGGAGGCACCGGACTACTTCCGGGTGCCCAAGCGGGGCAAGGTCGAGATCATCGACCCCGAACCGCCCGAAGACGCCCGCGAGGAAGTCGAGCGCGCGGTCGAGATGTGCCCAACGCATGCACTGTTCATCAAAGACGATCAGGGAGGCTGATTCAAAATGTCTAAGCCGTCACGCGCGGAACTCGAGGCATGGGTCGACCGCTGGCTGCAGGCCAACAAGGACTGCGAAAAGGCCGGTGACTGGCGGCCGCTGGCCGACTTCTACACCCAGGACGCCACCTACGGCTGGAACATCGGACCCAAGGAGGACGTGATGTGCGTCGGCGTCGACGAGATCCGCGACATCGCCCTGGGCCTGGAGATGGAAGGCCTGGAGAACTGGGTGTACGAGTACCAGAAGGTGCTCATCGACGAGAAGCAAAGCGAGATCGTCGGCTTCTGGAAGCAGATCGTCAACAAGTCCGACGGCACCCGGGACGAGATCTACGGCATCGGCGGCAGCTGGTTCCGGCTCAACAGCGACAACCTCATCGAGTGGCAGCGCGACTTCTTCGACTTCGGTCACGTGGCGAAGATGTTCGCGAAGCTGATCGAGTCCGGCGATCTGAGCGCCGGCATGCAGAAGCGTATCGAGCGCAGCCTCGCCGGGGAGAAGCTCCCCGGCTACTACCCGCTGGGCGAGGCGCCGGCGCCGATCTGGTGAGGGTGGAGCCGATGGCGGCGACCCGCTGCGCCCGGCTACGCCGCGCTTGCGATCGCCGCGGGACCAACCAAGCATTTGATTTGTTGCACGCGCTATGCTGACGCGACAAGGGTGCCTGTGGCGCCCATCACCAGCTGGCCGGCATGACGGGGCCGGGCAGCGCTGATCGATTCAACGGCGAAATGGGGTCAGGACCATCGTGAAGACAAAAGGCGCACTGATCTGGGAATTCAACCAGCCGTGGTCCATCGAGGAGATCGAGATCGGTGACCCACAGAAGGACGAAGTCAAGATCCAGATGGAAGCGTCGGGCATGTGCCACTCCGACCACCACCTGGTGACCGGCGGGATCCCGATGGCGGGCTTCCCGGTGCTCGGCGGGCACGAGGGCGCGGGCATCGTCACCGAGGTCGGGCCCGGCGTGGAGGACCTCGCCCCGGGCGACCACGTGGTGCTGTCGTTCATCCCGTCGTGTGGGAAGTGCCCGACGTGTCAGGCCGGCATGCGCAACCTGTGCGACCTGGGCGCCGGGCTGCTGGGCGGTGCCGCGGTCTCCGACGGCACCTTCCGCATCCAGGCCCGCGGCCAGAACGTCTACCCCATGACGCTGTTGGGCACGTTCTCGCCGTACATGGTCGTGCACAAGGCCTCGGTGGTGAAGATCGACCCGTCGATCCCGTTCGAGGTGGCCGCCCTGGTCGGCTGCGGTGTCACCACCGGCTACGGATCGGCCGTCCGCACCGCCGACATCCGGCCGGGTGACGACGTCGCCATCGTCGGTGTCGGCGGGGTCGGCATGGCCGCGCTGCAGGGCGCGGTCAACTCAGGCGCGCGCTACATCTTCGCGATCGACCCGGTCGAGTGGAAGCGCGACCAGGCCCTGAAGTTCGGGGCCACCCACGTCTACCCGGACATCGACGCCGCCCTGATGGGCATGGCCGAGGTCACCTACGGCCTGATGGCCCACAAGGTGGTGGTCACCGTCGGCGAACTGCACGGCGCCGACATCGACAACTACCTCAACATCACCCAAAAGGGCGGCACCTGCGTGCTGACCGCCATCGGCAGCCTGCTGGACACCAACGTCACCCTGAACCTGGCGATGCTGACCCTGATGCAGAAGAACCTGCAGGGCACCATCTTCGGCGGCGGCAACCCGCAGTACGACATCCCGCAGCTGCTGTCGATGTACAAGGTCGGCAAGCTCAACCTCGACGACATGATCACCCGCCAGTACAAGCTGGAGCAGATCAACGACGGCTACCAGGACATGCTGGACGGCAAGAACATTCGCGGCGTCATCCGGTACACGGACGCCGACAGGTAAAAGGCCTCCCGTTTCGTAGAGCCGCTCGGGTGACCGGGTTCCCGCACCTGCTGGCGCCGGGGCGAATCGGCGCCATGACGGTGCGCAACCGGGTGGTGATGTCTCCCATGGAGACGATGTACGGCACCCCCGACGGGCTGCCGTCGCAACGCACCCGCGACTACTTCGCCGCCCGGGCCGCCGGCGGGGTGGGCCTGATCACGGTGGGCGCCACCGGGGTCGACCACCGCCATCCCGAGACACCCGGCGGGCTGCACCTGGGCACCGACGCCGCGGTCGAGGCGCACCGGGCGCTGGTGGAGGCGGTGCACGAGCACGGCGCCAAGATCCAGCCCCAGATCGTGCACGCCGGGCCCGACGGACTGGGGCCGGAGATGTTCGGCGTCGCGTCGCTGGGGCCGTCGGTGATCCCGTCGTACCTCACCGGCCGCCCGTCGGAGGAGATCAGCAAGCGGCAGCTCTGCGAGGTCTTCGACCTGTTCAAGGCCGCGGCGCGGCGGGCCGCGGAGGCCGGCTACGACGGCATCGAGTTGCACGCCGCGCACGGCTACATGCTGCTGGGCTCCTTCCTTGCCCCACAACGTAATCGGCGCACCGACGACTATCGGGGCGACTCGGCGCGCGGCCGGGTGCGTGTGGTGCTGGAGGCCCTGGCCGCGATCCGCTCCGAGATCGGCGACGCCCTGCCGATCACGTTGCGTATCTCCGGCTACGAACGGGTGGCCGGGGGCCGGCCGAGCTACGAAACCGCCCGGCTGGCGCCCGAACTGGTGGCCGCCGGCGTGAACGCGTTCCACGTCAGCGGCGGAGTGATCGACCGGCTGGTCACCGGAATGGTCAACGGCGCCGACGACGGCGACGGGCTCAACGTCGGCGCCGCGGCGGCGGTCAAGCAGGTGGTCGACGTGCCGGTGATCGCGGTGGGCCGCATCCACGACCCGGCCCGGGCCGAGCGGATCCTGGCCGACGGGCGCGCCGATTTCGTCGCGATGGGCCGCCCGCTGCTGGCCGACCCCGACCTGCCGCGAAAACTGCAAACCGGGCAGGCGCAACGGATCCGGAAGTGCATCTCGTGCGAGAACTGCATCGACGCGATGGAGCAGCGCTTCTCGGTCGACTGCGCCGTCAACCCCCGCACCGGCAGGGAGCGCGAGCTGGCCCCGCGCCGGGCCGGGCGCGCCAAGCGCGTCGTGGTGATCGGCGGCGGTCCGGCCGGCCTGGAGGCCGCCCGCGTGGCCGCCGAACGTGGCCACCGGGTGACGCTGTTCGAACGCGCGGGCCAACTCGGCGGCGCATTGCGCTGGGCGTCGGTGCTGCACCCGGAAAACCAGCCGTTCCTGCGCTACCTGCTGGGCGAGATCAGGCTCGGTACGGCCGAAGTGGTTCTGGGCCATGCCGTTTCGGCGCAGGACGTGGTGCACTCCGCGCCCGACGCGGTGGTGGTGGCCACCGGTGGCCACGTCGCGGTGCCGGCGCTGCCGGGCGCCGACCTACCGCACGTGCACACCGGCCCCGGGCTGCGCGAACTGCTCGCCGGTCACGCCGCGCCCGCCGATCCGGCCTGGCGGCGGCTGAGCGCGGGGCTACTGGGCGGCTGGCGGCAGCGGCTGGTGCGCCCGGCCACCGTCCGGTTGGCGAGCCGGGCGTGGATGCCCGTCGGCAGGCGCATCGCCATCGTCGGGGGCGACCTGGTCGCCCTCGAGCTGGCCGAATTCCTGGCCGCCCGGGGCAGGCTCGTGTCAATCTTGGAGCCCGGCAAGGACATCGCCCCGGAAGTGGGCAACAAGCGCAAGACCGAGCACATGGACCGGCTGGACCGGCTCGGGGTGACCGTGCACGTGCGGGCGGCCGTGGAACGCATCACCACCCGGTCGGTGGTGTTCACCCCCGCCGGCGGCACCGCCCGGGCACTGGCCGCCGACAGCGTCGTGTTGGCCGGCGCGGTGCAACCCGACACCACGTTGTTCGACGACCTGGTGGCCGCCATGCCGGGCACCGGCGTGCACGCCGCGGGCGACTGCACCGGCCTCGGCCTCATCCGCAAGGCCACCGAGGAAGGCGCACGCGCCGCGTGCGCTATCTAGTGAGGAGGAGAACAGAAATGACCCAAACCGCCCAATCCCCGGCGCTGACCGCGTCGCAGTCGTCATGGCGCTGCGCACAGGGCAAGGACCGGGAGGGCTGGCTGGCGCTGATGACCGACGACGTGGTCATCGAGGACCCGATCGGCAAGTCCGTCACCAACCCCGACGGCACCGGGGTGCGCGGCAAGGCGGCCGTCGGCGAGTTCTTCGACAACAACATCGCCAAAAACCAGCTCACCATCACGTGCGAGGAGACGTTTCCGTCGAGCTCTCCCGACGAGATCGCCCATATTCTGGTGCTGCAGAGCAAGTTCGAGGGCGGCCTCACCAGCAAGGTGCGTGGCGTGTTCACCTACAAGGTCAACGACGCGGGGCTGATCACCAACATGCGCGGGTACTGGAACCTCGACGTCATGGAGTTCGGCCAGGAGGACTGAGCCGGCGCTGGCCGGGTACACCTAGGCCCCGAGCGCACCCGCGACCACCTCGCGGGCCAGCAGCAGGTTGTAGATCGAACCGAAATTGGGGCCGGTGGTGGGATTGGTGAGAAGTGAGATGGCCGGATCGGTGCCGGTCAGCTGCTCCCAGGCCGGATCTGGAAATCCGTTGAGGAAGGCGTTGGTGATGGTGGCGGGGGTATTGACCAGCTCGCCGAGCGCGGTCACAAAGTCGCCGCTGTGCACCGCGGTGAGCACATCTTGGGCAGTGGTGGCGGATGCCGCAATGGTGGCATTCAGCGGGTAGTAAGCGGCGTTCGACAGCAAAGACCCTAGTTCGCCAAGGGTGTTGACGGACAACAGGTTTCCGAGATGGGTCACCACCTGCGACGGGATGGACAGGGCCGGCAGCAGGGTGCCGATCGAGGCGGCGACCACGTTTTGGGAGAATGTGGACGCATAGCCCCATAGGGTCCCGATCCCGTCCACGACGTCGCCGGTCGCCAAGAAGTCGAGTGTGGTGCGCAGGGTTGCGGGCAATAGCCCAAGCTCGTCCACGGTCGCGATGGCAAGGCCTCGAACCGCCGCACCGAGGGTGCCCAGATAGCCAATCTGATTGGTGATGAACTGATACAGGATCGGCACGGGATCGGACAACACGAACTGGGTGAGTGACGTGGCATTGGTGACGGTCGCGGTTGCGACATCCAGCCACGTCGCGGAGGCGCCCGGATATGCGGCCGCGCTCGGCAAGACCGAGTTGTTGACGCCGCCGAGCAACCGTTCGGCGTTGGCGGCCTCGGCGCTGACATATGAATTGGACGCCGCGGCCAAGGCGCGCTCGAACTGCTCGTGAAACGCCGCCGCCCGCGCGCTGAGCACCTGGTAGGCCCGGGCGTGCTCCCCGAACAGCGCCGCGATCGCCACCGACACCTCGTCGGCCGCCGCGGCGACAACCCTGTTCGTCGATACCGCGGCAGCGGCGTGCGCGGCGATGACGGCCGCGCCGATGCGGCCCACATCCGTTGCCGCCGTGGATATCATCTCCGGCGCCGTGGTCACGAACGACATGGTCGGGATCCTTCCGGTGCTGTCCTCAGCCGACGCGTCCGATTCCGGTGAGGTTGCCCTGCATGAGCCTGTTGCCCATCAGAACCATGCTGGCGGTTTGAAGTGGATCGCTCAGGATCGTGGCGGACTTCGGCTGCTGCACCAGGAGTTTGCCGGTGTTTGGATCGACGACGGCGAACGCGAACACGTCGAGGGGTGTGGTGTTGAGCGGTCCGATCCGGGTGATGGTGTAGATGAGTCCGTCGCCGGTGGACATGTGCGGCAGCGCGGCGCTGCGAACCTTGTTCTCCCACACCGTGTGGCAGCCGGAGCCATCGATGTCCACCCTGGTCATCCCGCCCACGAACGGCGCCGTCGCCGGTACCGCCGGCCCGGCACCCGCCGGAACCGCCGGATAGGGGTAGCCATAGGTGCTCGCGATGAACATCGAGTTCCCGATTCCGATCGGCCCGTTTTCGCTGCCCGGCCCGCCTTCGGTCAAAACCGGCTGCTCGCACAGCAATTGGCCCGTTCCCGACTGGTAGATCAGCGCATGCACCGTCGGGTCGGCGTTGTCGACGATGGTCAGATAATCGGCGCCGGTGATGGGACCGAAATAGGTGGGAGTCGAACCCGTGCCCCAGCTCAGCTGTCCGGGCTTGCGGGCGGGGCCACGGTCATAGGCCGCGCGCCAAAGGATCTGCGGGTTGCCGGCGTTGCCGAGGTTGAGCTCGTAGAGCGCGTAGGTGGTGGCGACCGCGACCCGGCCGCTCGGCGCCGACGAGATACTGTTCGCCACCTGCTCGCCGGCAGGCAGCTGCAGGCTGGTGACGCCCCCACCCGATCCGACCACGCCCACCACCCCGCTGCCCGTCGCGAACCAGACGTTGCCCGAATAGTCCGGGACCAGGCCGACGGAATTGTCGCCGGACGGTATGACGCCGGACAGGTCGGTGGACTGCGTGACAGCGAGCGTCCAACAGCCCAGCGGCCCGTTTTTCGCATGGGCGACACGCAACAGGTGGTTGCTCCCATCGATCATCACCAGTTGGTTGTCGTTGTCCAGGTAGGCGTAGACCCCGCCGAGCAAGCCGCCCTTGGCGACCTGCAGGCGGGCCAACGGGACGATGCGCGGGAGCAGTCCCTCGGGATCGATCAGGAAGATCGTCGGGGTCTGGGAGAGGTCGGAGGTGCACAGCGCCAGGACCAGGCCGTCCGTGCCCTGCATGATCGACGGGCAGGCCCCCAGCAGCGTGTACCCGAAGATCGTATTCAGGTGAGCGCCGGGCCCGGGAAGTGGCCCGACGTTCGACGATTCGGCGTCGTTGTGCATCGACGCCAGCCCCAGCGGCGCCATGAACGGGTTGGGCGGCGCCAGGGGCCCCCACGCCGCTGCGGCCCTCGCGGTTGCCGGGACGGCCGCCGGGACCACCGAGGGCGCCAGGGACAACGCGCACGCGGCCAGGACGGCCGTAGGAAACCGCAGCACGCCGGCCCCTTCCAGTGAATTAGCTCACACTGCATTGTGGCGAGGCCGGGGAACGAAGCCGCAACGTCTCGCTAACGGTTTCGCTTCCAGACGGCGTGCCGCAGGAACATATGCTGGGGCCATGGCATCGATCTTCACCAAGATCATCAACCGTGAACTTCCCGGCCGCTTCGTCTACGAGGACGACGACGTCGTCGCGTTCCTGACGATCGAGCCGATGACCCAAGGGCACACGCTGGTGGTGCCCCGCGCCGAGATCGACCAATGGCAAGACGTCGACGGCGCGGTGTTCGCGCGGGTCATGTCGGTGAGCCAGCTGATCGGCAGGGCCGTGTGCAAAGCCTTCAGGACCGAGCGGGCCGGGGTGATCATCGCCGGGCTCGAGGTGCCGCACCTGCACATCCACGTGTTCCCCACCCGAAGCCTGGGCGACTTCGGCTTCGCCAACGTCGACCGCAACCCGACACCGGAATCCCTCGACGAGGCGCAGGCCAAGATCAAGGCGGCCCTGGCTCAGCTGGCGTGAACCGGCTCCTCGTCCTGCGCGGGCACCTCGCTGACACGCGGCAGCGTGACCCGAAAGCAGCAACCCTGCCCGGGCGCGGTGGTCACGGTCACGGCGCCGCCGTGGGCGTGCACCAACGAGTCGACGATCGATAACCCCAGCCCGGTGCCGCCGCTGGCCCGGGCGCGTGACGAGTCGGTGCGATAGAAGCGCTCGAACACCCGCGTCGCGTCCTCCTCGCTCATGCCGGGCCCCCTGTCGGCCACCTCGATCACGGCGTCGTGGTCCTCGGTGCCGACCCGGACGATGACCTCGGCGCTGTCCGGGGTGTGCTGCAGGGCATTGACGAGCAGATTGCTCAGCACCTGGCGGATCCGGGCCTCGTCGCCGAGCACCTCGGGGGTGCCGGGGCCGTCGAAGACCTCCATGGTGATCGTGCGCTTCGGCGCCATCGCCTGGGCGTCGTGCACCGCATCGCTGGCCAACGCGAGCAGGTCCACCTGCTGGTATTCGAGCGGGCGCTGGGCGTCCAGCCGGGCCAGCAACAGCAGGTCTTCGACCAGCAGGCCCATCCGGCTGGCCTCGCTTTCGATGCGCGACAGCAGCATCGACACGTCGCGGGCGGCGCCCTGGCGGTACAACTCCGCGAAGCCGCGGATGGTGGTCAGCGGGGTGCGCAGTTCGTGGCTGGCGTCGGTGATGAATCGCCGCATCCGCTCCTCGGAACTGCGCGCCTTCTCCGCCGAGGACTCCGAGGACGCCAGCGCCTCCTGGATTTGGGTCAGCATCCCGTTGAGCGCCAGCGAGAGCTGGCCGACCTCGGTGCGGGGATCGCGCTGCGGAATCCGCCGATCGAGCTGGCCGGCGGCGATCGCCGCGGCGGTCTGTTCGACTTCGGACAGCGGCCGCAGGCTGCGGTCCACCACCGCGAAGCTGGCGATGCCGACGATGACCAGCACCGCGACCCCGATGCCGACCTGCAGCCAGACCAGGGAGCGGACCGTGTGCTGGACGTCGGATAGGTCGATCGCGACGGTCGTCAGGCCGTGGGGGCCGCGGACCGACACCGCGCGCCACTCGATGTCGGAGCCGTTGACCGAGGGCAGCGTCGTCGGGTCGGGGCCCACGTCGTTGTCGGGCGGCAAGGCGGGTTCGGCGTTGCGGTCGTTGATGGCGGTGAACGGCGTCCCGTCGGTGCCGATGCCGCGCACGTAGAACTTCGACGGGGGCCGGCCGGGATCCGGGCTCTCGTACGGTGGCGGTGACTGCCGCCGCGGGGCCTGTGCCCAGCCGCGCGACGCCTCGAGCAGCGTCTGGTCGATCCGGCTGACGAGCACGTGGCGCAGGATCGAGGTGACCGCCACCCCCGAAACCAACAGGCCGCAGCCGACCAGAATCAGGGTGGCGGCCACCAGACCCACCCGTAGCGGCACTCCGCGTCGCAGCTGTGTGACCATGCTCTTATTCTTCGCCTCCCTGGCCGGGTGGGCCGATCCGGTGCTCAGCGCGGCTCGCGCAGCACGTAGCCCACGCCGCGCAGGGTGTGCAGGAGCCGCTTCTCGCCGGTGTCGATCTTGCGGCGCAGATACGACACGTAGGACTCGACGACGTTGACGTCACCGCCGAAGTCGTAGCGCCAGACGTGGTCGAGGATCTTCGGCTTGCTCAGCACCGTGCCGGCGTTGATGACGAAGTAGCGCAGCAAGGTGAACTCGGTCGGCGACAGCGACACCGGTTCGCCGGCCTTCCACACCTCGTGGGTCTCCTCGTCGAGTTCGATGTCGGCGAACGTCAGGCGCGCGTTGCGGGGCTCGGCTCCCCCCTTGCCGGCGCGGCGCAGGATGACCCGCAGCCGGGCGACGACCTCTTCCAGGCTGAACGGCTTGGTCACGTAGTCGTCGCCGCCGAGGGTCAGGCCGGCGATCTTGTCCTGCAAGGAGTCGCGGGCCGTCAGGAACAGCGCCGGGGCGTCGATGCCGTCGGCGCGCAGCCGGCGCAGCACCCCGAACCCGTCCATCCCGGGCATCATCACGTCGAGGATCACCGCGTCCGGGCGGGCCTCGCGGGCGCGGTCGAGCGCCTGGGCCCCGTTGGTCGCGGTCTGGACCTCGAACCCCTGGAACTTCAGGCTCACGGAGAGCAGTTCGACGATGTTGGCCTCGTCGTCGACCACGAGGATTCGCGCCTCCGGTTTGGCGTCGCTTTGGGTAGCCGCTGTCATGGGGTCTTCATCCTTGCTTGAACGTTTGCTTCACAGTCGTTGTGTAGTTCCTGTGAGCTAGGTGCTAACACTCTGATAGTACTCTGCAAGAGATCATCGCATCAGCTCGGCCTCGAACGCGGTTCATCGAGGTCGCGTCGCGAATAGACTCGAAGCATGAACCTCGTCAAAAGCGTCGCGTCCCTGGCGACCGCCCCCGCGCGGGCCGGCCTCGCCGCCGCGGAGGCGAGCTTGACCCTCGCCTCCGCGGCCGTCGGCGTGGCCAAGCGCGCGGTGGGTGACGCCGGGACCGGCGCCGGGACCAACGCCATGGCGTCGATGTTCGGCATCGACGACGCGCTGGTTCGCGCCAACCGGCTGGCCAAACTGCTCGACGACGACGCGCCGCTCGGGCGGGCCATTGCCGCCGACGGGCCGCTGGACCGGCTGCTGCGCCCGGGCGGGGTGGTCGACCTGCTGACGTCGCAGGGCGGGTTGCTGGACCGGCTGACCGCGGAGGGCGGCGGGCTGCAGCGCGCGTTGCAGCCCGGCGGCCTGGCCGACCAGCTGCTCGCCGAGGACGGGCTGATCGAACGGGTGCTCGCCGAGGACGGGCTGGCCGACCGGCTGCTCGCCGAGGGGGGCCTGATCGACAAGCTGACCGCCAAGCACGGCCCGCTGGACCAGCTCGCCGACGTCGCCGACACCCTGGCCCGGCTCACTCCCGGCATGGAGGCGCTGGAGCCGGCCATCGAGACGCTGCAGGACGCCGTCATCGCGCTGACCATGGTGGTCAACCCGCTGAGCAGCATCGCCGAGCGCATCCCGCTGCCCGGCTGGCGCCCCTCGCGCCGCGCCCCGTCGCGGCCGGCGCGCTCGCCGCGCATCATCGACACCGGCGAGTGACCCGTTAGGCTGGCACGCGGTTTCACCGGCCTCCTTAGCTCAGTGGTAGAGCACTCGCCTTGGCAACCGGACGGGCCGAACGTTAGTTGGATGCTCAGGCGGCGGAAGCATCAATAGGACTGGCCGTCGGCGTACCGCAGTCGCCGGTAGTAGCGACCGCTGCCGCGATTCCTTGCCTTATACGTCGGCAGCTGGCTATCACAGTTGGGACAAATGAGCCGCAGATTCTCACGACGATTGTTGCTTGCGTCTCCGTTGATGTGGTCGACGATCAGCGCCAGGGTCACGCCGTTCCACTTGTCCTCGATCCCGCAGATCGCACAACAACCCCCCTGCTGCTCATAGAGGTAGTCCCGGACGTAGTGGCCCTGGTAGGACGTTCGACCACAGACTCCGGTGTCGAGCCAGGCCTCCAAGAGCAAGCGTCGGCGGTGTGACTGTTGGCACGTATTGGTGCAGAACACCTTTAGCCGACGGCCTTCCACGTCGACTCCGCACCCGAGACAGGTCACCGCCATAAGACGACGCTATCCGTCAGCGCCGACAGGCATGGAGCCGCGTGAGAGACTCGAACTCTCGACATCCGCTTTACAAGAGCGACGCTCTACCAACTGAGCTAACGCGGCCGGGGCCGGCTCGATGAGCCATGACGATTCTACGACCGGGGTGATGCCGTCGGAGCTGCGGGCCGACTCGAGCCGAGCTGTCAACGACAACCGAAAACTGATCAGCTGTTGCAGCCAGCCGCCCGCCGATCCGCCGGCAGCCTAGCCAGCTATAGTACGGGTGACCCAGAAATAGTGCGCTAGCCCCAACTATAATACGGCCATGCCAACATCCGTTCGTCGAGGGAGGAGGCCCTGATGCAGCTGAATCGGCCCCTTGCGACGGTGACACCGACCCTCGACGGCGACGTGCTGGCGGTACTGGCAACGCACGACGCCACCTTCACCACCGGCCAGATCCATCGAATCCTGAACAGCTTTTCGGAGGAAGGCATCCGCAAGGTCCTCACGAGGCTGGTCGGTCAGGGGGTGGTTTGGGCTGACCGCGTGGGCAATGCGTTTGCATACCGGCTCAACACCAATCATCTGGCGGCCGAACCGATTCGGGCGCTCGCGAGTCTGACCAGTACATTCCTTCACTCGACTCGAGCGACACCTCGAGAGTTGGGAGGAACCGCCGGCATATGCCGCAGTGTTCGGATCCGCAGCGACAGGCACCATGACATTGCACAGCGACGTCGACATCGTCCTCGTCCGCGACCACGATTCCTCGAACATCCCCTGGTCGAATCAAGTTGGCGAGCTCGCCAGGGCTGTTACCGGATGGACAGGCAATGACGCGCGCATCGTCGAGTACACGATCGGGGAGCTGCGTGCTGCTGGCGCCGAGCCGCTGATCCTGGATGTGGTCGAGCACGGCCTCACCGTGGCAGGTACGCGGGCGTGGCTGATAAAGCAGTTGCGGACGAGGCCCAACGATGCGCAGGCACGATGACCGGTCGCACGAGGAAATGTCCACAAGTTGTTCAAGCGGGTCGGCTGCGAAAAGCGACTGAGTTCTAACGCCGCTGTGTTGGTCGAGGACGTAGCACCCAACGCTGCGGTCGATCTCCTCATCGACGCAGGCATCGCGGCCGCCCACGTCATTTGCTGTACACGACTCGGCGTACACGCGACCGGCGAGAACCACAACGAAGCGATCGAACTCCTCGAAAAGGCCGAGCCTGGCGCGGCCAGGTACCTGCGCACACTGCTGGCATGAAGTCAAAAGTCGCGTATACCCACCAGGCGGTAGGCGCGGACGATCGCAAGAAGGCAAGCCCCGCCGCCTCGAACCTGGTCGAGGCCGCGCGCCGCATCGCGAATCCCGCGGCCGGCGAGGGCAGATGACTGCATGCGACCGCCGTCCAGAACGGTGATGCAGCAACGACCGCGAGAGTAGTACCGGCCGTAGCGGGTAGCCGTTGTCATAAGACGTCTTACTCAGGCTGGAGGTTGCGCGATGCCGGTTACGACGAGCCCTGTTCGCGGAGTGACGACGGATTTGCGCCGGGCACCCATGGACCCGGGGCGTTTCCGCAGCGGCCGCTGGCTCGTGTTGATCGAGGGACTGCTGGTGGGCGCGTTCGGCGTCGCCGGGCTGGTCTCGGCGGCCCAGCATCCGCATGCCGGTCCCACCGGCGCCCCGGTTCTCGGCCTGGCGACCACTCCGGCGCACAGCGCGATGCTGCTCGCGTTCGGCGTGGCGGCCGTCGCGGCTGTCGGCAAACGCCGCGCGGCGGTGGCCGTCACAGGGCTGAGCGCGGTGGCCTACGTGCTGCTGCTGTTCACCGGCGCCGTCGCCACGGCGCGCTCATCACCGACGCCGCTGGGGTTTCACGCCGCCGACATCGTGCTGCACGGGGCGTTGGCGGTGGTCAACCTCGCGCTGCTGATGTGGCTGGTTCCCGACGAGTTGGGCGACGAGGCCTGGGTGCGGCGCCGGGGCCGCCACCGCGAGCGCCACGACGCCCCGGCCGCCGACAAAGCGGTCACGAACCCGATGACCGAATTTCCGGCGGGCGCCGCTCCCGCGCCGAAACCGGCTGCACCGCCCCCCGCGGCGCCGGAGAGCGGCCCCGACCCGAGCACGACGGCGGCCGGAAGCCTTCCCGGGCGGTCAAAAAGTCAAGGGCCGCAAGCGACTTCGGACAGCCACGTCGAAATATCCGCCCGGGCGAAAAGCTTTGCCGCCCGGGCGACCGATGCGGTGCTGTCGGGTGGTGTCGCGCCCGTGGTCGTGGTGGCCCTGGTGGCTGTCGTCGGGATCGCCGTCTGGATGCGCCGACGCTGAGACCGCCCGGATCGCTACGGGTCGATGTGGTAGCGCGGTCCGCCGGCCGCGGTCGCCGACAACGGCTCGGCCGGGTCGACGTCGTAGCAGCGCGACGTCTCCGGCGTCCAGCCCCGGACCTCGGAGTTGGGGCCGTAGATCGGCCCCCCGGGGGTGACCTGGCAACGCTGCCAGGTGCCGTCGGACCTGATCGGCGCGTCGCAATACTGTGCGGACGACCGGGACTCACAGCCCGCGGAGGCCGGCACGGTGAAGCCGGCCCCGGTTACGGCCAACGCCGCCACCGATAGCGCGGTCACTGCCAGTTTCATCGTCATTGCCTCCGGCGACTCCATAGCGAGCGGGCGCGGTCTCGGACCGGCCTTGCTGTACTACGTAGCCACCCGCCGCCACCGGGCAAACATTTCGCCGCCGGAATCGCCAGTGGTGCTCGCCACACGGGTGCCCCGATTAGGCCAGACCGGCGGCGTCGACCACGTCGCGGGCCACCGCGACCGGGAACTGGTTGGCCGCCGCGCCGACCTCGCCCAGACCGTCCCCGATCGCGTTCACGATCGTCGCCGGATCGCCGGTGGGAATGGCCTGCCCGACGTTGTAGACCGCGAACTGCGGCGCGGTGATCAGGTCGCGCACGTCGACGAACAGCTTGGTCGGCAGCGACGCCGGCGGGACGGGGACCCCGTCCCAGCTGACCAATGTCCAGCCGTCCTGCGGGTCGCCCTGGATCACGACCGTGCCGGTGTTGGGCAGCGGGTGGGTCAGCATGAGCAGCGGATCGGGGTTGTTGACGTTCATCAGCGTGCCGACTTCGATGGCGAGCTCGCTGGAGTAGGCGACGTCGGTGATCTGGCCGTTCGCGGCGTGGACCGGATTGGCCATGGCCGCGGTGTACATCGTCTGCAGCGCGTGGGTGAAACCCTGGTCGAAGACCACCCCGTTGAGGTTGGCCGAGCCGGGGTCCAGCATCGGCATCAGGGGAAACCCGAGCGTCCACGCGATCGGGCCCGGCAGGTAGAGCAGCCCCCCGAGGCTCACCTCCGGCGAGCCGCTGAAGACGCCGGCATCGATCTCGTTGAGCGCGGGCAAGACCTGCGGGCTCATTCCCAGCATCGTGGCCAGCGGCGTCGCGGTCTCCTGCACCCTGGCCAGCTGGGACTCGAAGATTCCGGCGTAGGGGCCTTGGCCCGCCAGCACATTCCCGATGGCCAGCGCCTGTCCCTGGCCTAGCGAGGTCAGCCCGGTGCCGGGCACCGCCGTGTCGATCAGGTTCAATGCGTTGCCGACCGACTGCCCGTGCCGGACGAACTCGATGACGATGGGCTGCTGGCTGCCACCCCCACCGGCCTGCGCGACGGCACCGGTGCCGCCGTCGCCGATCAGCAGCCCACCCCGGCCACCGGCTCCAACGGCCCCGCCGATGCCGCCGGCGCCTCCGTCGCCGAGCAGCAACGCCTGGCCGCCGGCCCCGCCGGTCCCGCCGGCAAAGCCGGGACCCCCGGCGCCGCCGTTGCCCATCAACAACCCGCCGAGACCGCCGGTGCCGCCCGTCCCGCCGGCGAAGCCGGCACCCCCGGCGCCGCCGTTGCCGATCAGCCCGGCGCTGCCGCCGTCACCGCCGGCCACGGCCCCGGCGCCCCCGGTCGGCGTGTAGCCGCGCCCGCCGTCGCCGAACAGCAGACCGCCGGGGCCGCCGGTGGGGGATGCCGCCGTGCCCGCGACGCCGTTGCCGATCAGGTCGCGACCGAGCAGCGCCTCGGTGGGCGCGTTGACGACCGGGTCGAGGACCCGACCGATCGGGCTGCTCAGCCAGGCCTCGCCGACGGTGTGCACCGGACCGTACAGCGACGCCTGGAACCCCTCGGAGATCAGCGAGCGCACACCGGCGGGGGACGCGGCATCGGCGAGCAGCGCGCTGCCGAACGCCTCAGCCCCCGCATAGGAGGCCGCCGTCGCGCTCATCGTGCGCACCAACTGCTCGTAGTGCGTCGCCGCCCGCGCGGCGGCCGCCTGGAACTGTCGCGCCTGCGCGCCGAACAGCGCCGCCGCGGCGGCCGACACCTCGTCGGCGCCCGCCGCGGCCAGCTCGGTCGTCGGGATGACCGCGGCCGCATTGACGTCCCGCACCGCCGAGCCGATCTGCGCCAAGTCCGCCGCGGCCGTCTGCACCATCTCGGGCGCCACCAGCACGAACGTCATCGCCTACCCCCGTCCCCCCGCACACCCAGCCATCATGGAGCCCCACACCGGAAACAGGCGGCGGTTTCGGCGAAAAGCGCGCGTCTGAAATTCGCTGTTCCGTCACCGCATCGACCGCTGCCCGCAAGTCGGCCGACAGTTAAGCCATCGCGGAGGTCAGCGTCCGGACCGTCTGAATCTCGGTGTCCTGGAAGGGCCGACCGTTCGGGCCCAGCAGGTCGTGGAACCACACCTTGGGGACAGCCGGGTAGGGGTGATCCCAGGAGTCCCAGGGGAAGTAGGTCTGCGTCTTGCCGGCGACCAACCCCCAATTGAAGGCGCCGACGTTGTGGCGCTTGGCGACCGGCAGGATGCCCTGGATCGTGCTGCCCTGGGTGCGGGCCATGTATTCGGTGCACAGGATCGGCCGGCCCTGCGGGGCAAGCTCGGCGATGCGCCCCTCGAACGTCGCGGGCTCGGCGTAGGAGTGGAAGGTGATCACGTCGGAGTTGTCGAGCTGGATGCCGGCGATCGCGCTGCGGCGGCCCCGATCCGACCATCGGCCCTGCCACACACCACTGGTCAGCGGCTGACTGGGATTGACCAGCCGCGCCCAGCCGAACACCTGCGGGAGCAGGTCGGCGACGCGCTCGAGCTTGTCCTTGCGCTCGACCGAGCGATAGACGCGCGCGGGATTGTCGGGCTCGTTCCACAGGTCCCAGCCCAGCACGCGGTCGTCATTGCGAAATTGGCCCAACACGCCGGTGACGTAGTCGTAGAGCACGCGGGCGTAGCGACGGTCGTCGATGCGTTCCGCGCCCGGGCTTTGCACCCATCCCGAGTTGTGGATACCGGGCCTGGGCGCACGCTGCGTGCCCAGCTTGGGGAACGGGTCCCAACAGGAGTCGAACAACACGAAGAGCGGTTTGATGTTGTGCCGCGCCGCGATGGTGACGAACTGCGCCAGCCTGCCCTGAAACCCCCGGGCGTCCTGCGCCCACAGCTGATCGTGCAGGAAGACCCGCACCGCGTTGAACCCGCCGGCACGCGCCCAGGCCAGCTCCCCGTCGATGCGCCGCGGGTCGTAGGTGGTGGGCTGGAACATCTCGAGCTGGTTGATGGCGTTCGAGGTGATGTAGTTGGCCCCGACGAGCCAGCCCTGGGCTTGATACCAGCGGTTGGCGCGCTCCGGTGTCCAGCGGCCCGAGTCCGCGGCCGCGCGCGGCACCCGTGCCAGCGCGGCGCCCCCCGCCAGAAGCAGCGGTAATTTCAGGGCTGTCCGGCGGTGCACGAACGGCACCATAGACGCGTTCGGCGCCGCGGTCAGTTGGCCGCGCCGGGTGACGTCAATTTGTGCTGGGAATCGTTATCTTATCGTCATCTTGGTGGTGGCGGCCGCCTCCGTCCGGCGCGACGGGGTCGCCGCGGCTCACCGCGCCGCGCATCGAAAGTCATTGCGTCCAAGACGCTTCCCATCGGCGCACTCTCGTGCGTGCGGTCGGCCCGCCTGCGGGGCGCGGGGCGCCCGGTGTCGATCGGGCCGGCGTGCATGGTGGTGCGACGGCTTTGCTGTCGGGCAGCCCTGGCCGCGCCCGCTTCTGACCGTCGACGATCACCTGCGTGGCGGCCGCCGCCGTGGCCGAGCTCGACGCGCCGGCTCTCGAGATCGCTTCGGCAGATACCCGACACCACCACGTTCGAAACGACGCCGGCCGCGGGGCCCACGGGCTCAGGGCAGGATGCGCAGACCCCATTTGTCGAGGATGGGTTGCACGAGCATGAAATAGGTCGTGTAATCGTCGCCCCGGGGCGAGGACATCAGGATGCCGACCGCGCTGACGGTGCCGTCCGCGTTCTTCACGAAGCCGGGGCTACCACTGTCACCGTTGAGGCTGTACACGCTGGTCTCGACCACCTGACCGTCGATGCCCTTGATTGCGCCACAGGTCTCCCCGGTGGTCGCACCCAGCTTGCAGAAGGGCATGCCCACCGTGATCTGCCACGGGCGCAACACATCCCGGACGGGATAGGTGCCACCGACGTCACCGGCGGGCGCACCGACGCCGGGGTCCAGGCGGATGATCGCGTCATCGTTCTGGTCGCCTTCGTTCTCGCTGGCGGTGATCCTGCCGAGCGGGACGTTCTCGCCGTACGTCCACTCCGAGCCGTCGTGCGCGTCGCAATGCCCGCTGGTCAGCAAGTAGTAATTGCCGTCGTCGTCTTGCGCCGCGAAACCGGCTGTGCACTTGCCGCCTTCGTCGTTGACCGTGACGCCGGGCGCCGGGGGCGATGCGGCCCGCGCCGGGCCGGCGAACACCGCCGCGACCAGCACCGCCATCGCGACCGAAACGACTCCTCGCAATCCAGGTATGGCCACGCCGCTCTCCTTAAGCGCATGCCGGCCCCGACAACACCGACCCGCAAAAGACTAGTCCACCAGGGCGGACACTCAACGCCGGCGGGCGGCCGGCTCACCCGGGCCTGAGCGCGCATGGCGCCGAAAGCCGTTGCCGCGCTGACACGGCCTGCCCGCCCTGGGGTTTGCCGCCCCGCCTACTCGAAGCTCGCGCCGACGGCGCCGAGGCCGGTGATCGTGGCCGCCGCGCGGTCGCCGGCCGCGACGAACGCGGCGGTGGTGTAGGAGCCCGACAGCACCAACTGCCCGGCCTCGATCGCGGTGCCGTAGCGGGCCAGGGTGTTGGCCAGCCAGGCGACCGCGGCCGCGGGATCGCCCACCACCGCGGTGCCCCGGCCCGTCTCGACGAGCGTGTCGTTCACGACGAGCGAGGCGATGGTGCCGGGCAGCGGCGGCGCCTCCTCGATCGGAACCCAGCGTCCCAGCACGGCCGCGCCGGAGCTGGCGTTGTCGGCGATGGTGTCCGCCAACGTGATACGCCAGTCGACGATCCGGCTGTCGACGATCTCCAGCGCGGGGGCCACCGCCTCGGTGGCCGCCAGCACCTCGGCGACGCCGATCCCCGGCCCCCGCAGCGGGGCGCGCAGCACAAACGCCACCTCGGGTTCCACCCGCGGCGCGCAGAATCCGTCTCTGGGCACCGCCGCCCCGTCGGGCAGCACCATGCTGTCGAGTAGGTAGCCGAAGTCGGGCTCGTGCACGCCCAGCAGCGTTTGCATCGGCGCGGAGGTCAGCCCGATCTTGTGGCCACGCAGCAGCGCGCCGCCGGCCAGGTGGCGCGCGAGGTTGCGCCGCTGCACCGAATAGGCTTGGGCGACATCGAGTCCCGGATAGGCATCGGTCAGCGGCGGTATCGGGCTGCGGTCGGCTTGGGCCGCGTACAGCCGCTCGGCGGCCTCGTCGAGCGGCGAATCGCGGGCGCGCACGTCGATCATGCCGGCCCTTCAGATCCCAGCAGTCGGGCCGCCGCCTCGAAGACCAACCGGGCGTGCAGCTCGAAGAGCTTCATCAGGTCCACCGAGTCCCCGCCGACCTCCTTGGCGATGAACAGCCCGTCGGCGCCGGCGATCGCGTAGGTGGTCAGCAGGCGCACGCTCGCCTCGTCGAGGCGGGGGGCGACGTCGCGGACCATGGCCTCGAACCGGTGGAAGGCCGTCTCGCGGACCTGCAGGAACATCTGCCTGGCCCGCGGCTCGACCGGGCGGTGCTCCAGGGCCAGCATCAGGCCCAGGCGAATGAAGTCGGGAGCATCCAACAGCGCCTTGGCCACCTGCGCCCCCAGTTCGGTCACCCGCTCCCGGGTCATGGTGCCGCCGGGCAGGTCGAGGGCCGCCAGCCACCGGGCGAAACTGCGCTCGATCACCGCGGCGATCAGGTCGTCCTTGTCGGCGAAGTGCCAATAGATCGATGTCGGCGGCAGGCCGCTCTTCTTGCTGACCAACGAGATGGTGGTGCCGTCGTAGCCGCGCTCGGTGGCGACCTCGGTCGCCGCGTCGAGGATCCGCTCCCGCGACTGCTCGCCGTTGGCGCGGGTGCGCCGGGGGGCGCGGGATGTGGCATCGCCCGGGGAGCCGGTATTCGCCGACACAGTGCCTCCTGTGGGGTGTTGACGGTCACACACCTGGCAGCTTACTGTATGGATCACTACATTAACAAGTCCCGCCGAAGGGGGCTCCCGTGACCGAACAGAAGACATACGACGTGGCGATTGTCGGCTACGGGCCGGTCGGCGCCACCGCGGCCAACCTGCTGGGCCAGCTGGGGCTCAACGTTGTTGTGGTGGAACGTGATCCGGACATCTATGCGCGGGCGCGCGCCATCTCCACCGACGAAGAGGTGGTCCGCATCTGGCAGCAGGTCGGGCTGGCCGACCGGCTCAACGCCGACATGCAGCCCGGCTGCGGGGCGGCATTCGTCGACGCCCACGGCAAGCCGTTCGTCCGGCTGATGCCCGCGTCGCGGGGCAACGGGCACCCGCCGCAGCAGTTCATCTACCAGCCCGCCCTCGAGACGGTGTTGCGCGAGGGGGTCGACCGGTTCCCCAACGTCTGCGTGCTGCTCGAGCACGAGTGCCTGCGGTTGGTGCCGCACGGCGACTCCGTCGAGTTGATGCTCGCCGACCTGACCACCGACGGGCTTCGACGGGTGCGGGCCTCCTATGTGATCGCCGCCGACGGCGGGTCGAGCCCGACGCGCGCTCAGCTGGGGGTCGGGTTCGGCGGTCGTACCTACGCCGAGCGCTGGATCGTCATCGACACCAAGGTGCTCAAGGCGTGGCCGGGGCACGACCGGCTGCGGTTCCACTGCAACCCCGAGCCGGCCCACCGTCGACTGTCCGACCCCGCTGGGACACCACCGCTGGGAGTTCCCGGTGCAAGACGACGAGTCCGAACAGGAGTTGCTCTGCCGAGGAGGCGATCTGGAAGGTGCTCGGCGGTCAGGGGATCACGCCGGACGACGTGCGCATCCTCGGCTTCGCCTGCTACAGCCACCACGTCCGGTTCGCGGACCGCTGGCGGGTGGGTCGGGTGTTTCTGGCCGGCGATGCCGCGCACGCCATGCCGCCGTGGATCGGCCAGGGCATGTGCGCCGGGGTGCGCGACGTGGCCAAC
Organism: uncultured Actinomycetota bacterium; assembly: GCA_963711445.1. Lineage (GTDB taxonomy): Bacteria > Actinomycetota > Actinomycetes > Mycobacteriales > Mycobacteriaceae > Mycobacterium. The sequence goes on along the minus strand of CAVQEF010000003.1, from coordinate 762,254 downwards.
CTGTGCTGGAAGCTGGGCGCGGTGCTGCACGGTTCGCTGCCAGAGTCCGTGCTCGACACCTATCAGGCCGAACGGTTGCCGCACGTCAAGGACGTGACCAACCGCGCGTCAAGACCGGCAAGATCATCGTGCAGCGCAACCGGTTTCGCGCGGCCGCGCGCAACCACCTCTTCCGCACCGCCAGCAGGATGCCCTACTTCCTGACCTGGCTGCGCAACCACCGGTGGCTGCCCGACGCCCGCTACCGCGACGGCCTGCTGGCGCGCAACGGCAACGGCGCCGTCGGCTGGCTGATCCCCCAACCGTCGGTGCTCGACGAGAAGGGCGACACGGTCCGCCTCGACGACGTGATCGGGGGCCGGTGGTCGTTGCTGCACAAGGGATCCGCGTCCGACTGGCCGGACTGGCGGGCGGCCGGCGCGCCGGTGCGGCAGGCTCACGCCGCCGGGCAGCGTCCCGCGCGCCGACTGCCTCGTCGATGCCGACGGGTCGCTGATCCGCTGGCTGGAAAGAAGGGCGCCGCGGTGGTGGCGGTGCGCCCGGACGGTTCGTCTACGCCGGCGCCGCCGAGGGGCAGCCGCTGCCGCCACCGCCGGCCGGCTTCACGGCATCAGAGGAGCACCCGATGACGATCGACACCCTGCGCGAACGCACGCTGCGGGTCCACGGCAAGGACATCTTCGTCGCCGAGGCCGGCGCCGGCCCGGCGGTGGTGCTGCTGCACGGCGGCGGACCGGGGCCTCGGGCGTGTCGAACTACGCCCGCAACATCGAACCGCTGGCGCGAAGCTTCCGGGTCGTCGTCCCGGACCTGCCCGGCTACGGCCGCTCCGCCAAGGGGGTCGACCGGCGGATCCGTTCGGATACCTCGCCGATCACATCCGCGGGCATGCTCGACGCGCTCGGCATAGACCGGGCGCACCTCGTCGGCAACTCCTACGGCGGATCATGCGCCCTGCGGCTCGCCCTGGACACCCCGCAGCGGGCGGCCGGCTGGTGCTGATGGGCCCCGGCGGGGTCGGGACGACCCGTGGGCTGCCCAGCGCCGGGCTGCGCAGCCTGCTCGCCTACTACGGCGGCGACGGCCCGAGCCGCGGAAAAGCTGCGCGCGTTCATCCGCACCTATCTGGTGCACGACGCCGGCTCGGTGCCCGACGCGCTGATCGAGTCGCGCTACCGGGCCTCGCATCGACCCCGAGGTGGTCGCCGATCCGCCCCTGCAACGCCCGGCGGGCCTGCGCGCGCTGTGGCGGATGGACTTCACCCGCGACCGGCGGCTGCGCACCCTGGCGACGCCCACGCTGGTCGTCTGGGGCCGCGACGACAAGGTGAACAGGCCGAGCGGTGCGGCGATGCTGGCCGCCCGGATGCCCAACGCCGATGTCATGCTCGCCGCCAACACCGGGCACTGGGTCCAGTGGGAACGCGCCGAATTTTTCAACGCGGTCGTCACCGCATTCCTCAACGACTGACTACGACAAACGATGACGAGGGCCACGATGTCTATTCCCGCGAACTCGGTGTTCGGCAAGGCGCACCTGGGCCATGTCGTCATCGAGACGCAGAAGTTCGGCGACTGGAAGCGCTTCGGCCGCGACGCGATCGGCATGCACCTGGACGAGCTGTCGCCCGACACCGCCCGATTCCGCCTCGACGACAATGCATGTCGCGTGCTGCTGCGGCGGGGACCGGCCGAGGACGTCGTCGCGCTGGGGTGGCACCTCGACGGTGCCGCCACGTTCGACGAGGTCAGTCGCCGCGTCGCCGACGCTGCGGTGCCCGCCGCCGAGGGCGGCGAGGAGGAGGCGGAAGCTGCGCGGCGTGGAGCGTTTCTTGCGGTTCCCCGGCCCCAACGGGCTCGCCCAGGAGATCTACACCAGCGCCCGCACCGCGCCGCTGGCCCTGGACATGCCCGGGTAGCGGGTTCGTCACCGGCGCAGGCGGAATGGGCCATGTCGCCGTGACGACGACCAAGCCGCACCTGGTCCGCGGCTACTACGACCACGTCTTCGACGCGCGCCTGTCGGACTACATCGACGAGACGATCGGCGGCATGAAGTTCAAGATCCGATTCCTGCGGGTCAACGAACGCCACCATTCCGTGGCGATCGCGTCGGTGAATGCCCTGCCGATCAACCCGATTCGCACGCGCGTCCAGCACGTCAACGTTCAGGCCGCCACGCTCGACGACATGGTCGCCTCCTACCGGCGGGTCAAGGACCTCGGCTTCACCATGGCCCTGTCGATCGGCCAGCACACCAACGACAAGGAGCTCTCCTACTACGCGCAGACCCCGTCGGGCTTCGAGTGGGAGGTCGGGTGGAACCCGATCGTCGTCGACGAGAGCACCTGGAAACCCAGCACCCACCGGGGAATCAGCAGCTGGGGCCACACCCCGGAGGGGCAGACCGTCGTCGACAAGCTCAATCAGTTTGCGGCGGCGGCGCGTTCGCTGCTGCGCCGGGAGGACACCGTCGCGGCGCTGGCGGCACCCGGGATAGCCGACGACTAGCCGGACGGGGTGCCGCGCTTGAGCTGGAGGTAATGCTTGATCTTGAACCGGCCGAATTCCCGTCGCCGGCGCGGTGACAGCTGCGTCGACGCGGTCGCCGCGTCGACGACCTCGGGCTCGACGGCCTGACACACTTCCCCGCGGACGCGGACGGTGGCCCGCCCGGCGGCCTGCACGTTGCGCAGCCAATCCACCTTGGTGCCGTAGGCCAGCGGGATGAGGAAGCCGTCGCCGGCCCGCTCGATCACCACCGGCGTGGCGTACGCCCTGCCCGAGCGCCGCCCGGTGTGTTCGATTACGCCGGTGTACCAATACTTTTGGCCGGCGACCAGCTTCATCACCGGGTTCAGCACGTACTTGTTGAACGTGCGCACCGCGTCGGGGACCATGCGGCCAGGGTAGGACCGCCCGACGAACAGGCCCTAGGGTCTTTCGGCCCCATCGCCGACGTGGCGGGCGAGGAAATCCAGTACGGCGTCGGCGAAGACGTCGTTGCGGTCGCCGGCGACCATGTGCCCAGCCCCGCGGACGTCGGTGAACTCGACCTGCGGGAAACGCGCGAGGAATTCGTCGGCGCGCTCCTGGCTGACCAGATCGCTCATCCGGCCCCGCACCAACAGCATCGGCACGCCGCCGGCCAGGATCGCCTCGACGGCCGCGTGCATGCGGTCGACGTCGGTGACCTCCATCGAGGGCAGCGCCGCGGTGCCGCTGATGAACTTCGGATCCCAGTGCCAGTACCAGCGGTCCCCGCGGCGGCGCAGGTTGGTGGTCAGGCCATCCAGGTCGGCCGGCCTGGGCCGGTGCGGGTTGTACTCGGCAATCGCGTCGGCGACCTCTTCCAGCGACTCGAACCCCGATTCCATCCGCTCGGACATGAAGGCGTGGATGCGATCGGCCCCGGATTGCTCCATGTTCGGCACGATGTCGACGAGCACGACCGCACTGGCGATGCCCGGCGACAGCTCCCCCGCCAGCAGCATCGAGGTGAACCCGCCCAGGGACGCCCCCACCAGCACCGGCCGGGGAGGCAGCCCGCGCAGCACCTCGTGCACGTCGCCGGCGAAGCTGACGACGCGGTAGTCGCCGTCGTCTGACCAGTCGGATTCGCCGTGGCCGCGCAGGTCGACGGCGACGGCCTGCCAGCCGCGTTCGGCGACGGCGGCGGCCGCCTTGGCCCACGAGCGGCGGGTCTGCCCGCCGCCGTGCAGGAACACCACGGCCCGCGCGTCGGGATCGCCCTGCCGGTCCGCCACGATGCGGACACCGCCCGGACACCGCGTCGAGAACGGCTCGGGCGCCCAGGACATGGCCCTAGGCATACCGGCACCCGTCAGCGGTCATCAAGCGATAGTAAGACGCGGCCCCGGCGTGGCAGCCACCGCTAGGCAGTGGGCGACGTCAGTCCGGCTGGTCGTCCTTGGCGTGTCGTCCTCGCCACAAGGTGGCGAACCGCCGGGCAACCGAACCGAGCCGGTTTTGCGACGACTTGATCCTGCCCAGCGCCTGCCGTCCCTCTTCGGCGTAGTCCTGAACGGATTCGTCGCCTTCCTCAGCGCGCATTCTGGCCTCCGTTCCCCGGGCGCTCCGGTAATTCGGGCGGAGTCAGGCGCTCGGGCGTCTGGGTAGGTGCCAGCGGGCTCGCATCCACCATGGTCACTCCTTCGCGATCGGATCAGGCTGGCCTACCCGCCCGACCCCGCGGTCCAAACCGCGTGGCGGGAAAACCCCGCAGGCGCCGCAGTCCACCGTCAACCTCGCCGGTGCGCCGCCGTTGCGCCGGCCAGGACACCGCCGCCCCCCTGACCACCCGCCGGGTGGCGTCGCGGACTCAGTGCTCGTCGACTCAGTGCTCGTCGTAGTGCCCGGCGTGCACCGCATGCCGGCACCCGTCGTGCACGTAGTCGACGTGATCGCCGTGTGGCACCGCGACGTGGCCACACCCGTCGCCGTGGACGTGGTCGTGGTGCTCGTGCACGGCGTGGCCGGACGGCTCGCATTCGTCGTAGTGGCCGTCGTGCTGTCGGTGCAGGTGCCCGTCGTGCACGAAGTCCACGTGATCCCCGTGCGGTATCGCGACGTGGCCGCAGCCGTCGCCGTGGACATGCTGGTGTCCGGCGTGGGTGCTGTGGGTTGCGCTGGTCATTGCCTCACCACCGTGCCTCGGAGTTGTTGGTGCACACCGAGCTTAGTCAGGCCGCGGGGAGGCGAAAACGGACTTAAGTCACCGGTTGCTTGCTGGCCTTGACCGCAGCGGTGCTAGGCGGCGCCTTCCAGAGGTTGCCGCCGCGGCTACCGCCCGCGGTGCGCACGGCGACCAGGATCCAGGTGAACAGCAGGCCGGCATAGGCGACGGCCGCGGCCACCCGGAAGGCGGGCAGGTGGGTGTGCGCGGCCAGCTGTGACGTGCCGGTGACGAAGGTGCCCACCGGGAACGTCAGGCTCCACCACGTCAGCGAGAACGGCATCCCACGGCGCAGGGTACGCACGGTGAGCGCGCTGGCCAGCGCGATCCACAACACCGCGAAGCCCCACACCGGAACCCCGTAGAGGATCGCGAATGCGTCCATCTCCGCGGCGATTTCGTGGTCGACGACCAGCGCCGCGGTGCCGCCCAGCAGCCCGGCCGCGGTGATGGACTGGCCGAGCGGGCCCAGCACGATCCACAGCGTCGGGACCCGCGCGGTGCCCGAGGTGCCGTGCAGGGTCAGCCGCGCCCAGATCATCGCGATGATGTTCAGCGAGGCCACCAGCGACAGCCCGAACATCGCGTAACAGGCGTAGAGCAGGGTTTGCCGGCCGCCGCCCGCCGCGACGTGCGGCAGCAGCAGCGCGCCCGTGGCGGCCGAGACCATGGGCGGAACCACCGGCATCAACCAGCCGCCGAACGCCGCGTCGGGCTCGACGTCGTGCTGGGTGAACATCAAAAACGGGATGCTGACCGCGGTGAACAGCCCGCCGAGCGTGCCGCCGGTCCACAGCACCCAGTCCAGGTCGACGGCGACGCGCCGGCCGAGCAGGTCCGCGCCGACCAGCACCGCTCCCCCGCCGACCGTCATCAGCGCCATCGGCGCGGCGCCGTAGAAGTGGGCCATCTGCGGGTTGCGCGCGTGACTGCGCGCCACCGTGGGATGCCGCAGCCAGTGCCCGCCCACCACGACGATCAGCACCACGAGCACAACGGCGGCGAGCACCCAGACCGCCACGGCGAACGCGCGCAGTCCCGGCACGTGGACCGGCAGGGTGGCGCCGGCGATGGCGACGATCCCGGTGCCCATCACCGAGGCGAACCAGTTGGGCCCGATGTTGCCCAGCGCCTCGATCCTGGTCTGCGGCGCCGGTGCGCCGTCCGGTTCAGTGGCCATTGCTGAGACACCCTAGCGCCGCGGGGCGGCGTCGCTTGCCTTTTCGCCCCCGGCGCTCACCCGCCGAGCAGGGCATCGAAGATCTCCCCGTAATACAGGTGCGCCAGGAAATGCCCGCCGGGACGCAAATGCAGTGCGGCGGAGGGGATTCGGCGCGCCAGTTCGGCGGCCCACTTCGGGGGCACGAGCCGATCCTGGCTGCCCTGCCACACGTCGACCGGCACCCGCAGCTCCTCGGGCGCGAAGCCCCACGGCCGGTTCATGGCGCGGTATTCCTCGACCATGCCCTGGGGCTGCCGCAGCGCCTCCCGGGACGCCCGCGCGAAGTTGCGGTAGCCGGCCGCCCGCAACACCGCGTCGTCGGCGGGGCCCAGACCGCGGGCGACGAGGCGCCCGTAGAGCTGCGGCGCGCCGGCCGCCGCGCCCCGCATGGCGCGGAAACACTGCCGGGCGAGTCGCGGCGCGCGCGCGGACAGCCGGCTGAACAGTCGGTCGACGGCCGGCAGGTCGTCGAACACCCCCGGCTCGGTCAGCGGCGGCACGCCCGCGATGATCGCCAGCCGGGTCGCCCGCGACGGGAAGGCGTGGCCCAGCGCCGCGGCGTACTGCCCGCCCAGCGACCAGCCCATGGCCGCGAACTGCTCGACGCCGAGCGCCCCGAGCAGCTCTCCCACGTCGCGGGCCCAGTCCAGCATGGTGCGCCCCGGCTGGGGGTCCGAGCCGGCGATGCCCGGCCGGTCCGGGGCGATCAGCCGCACCCGTGACCGGCCGGCCGCCGCGGCTGCGGCCTCGACGTCCAGCCGGCAGGACAGGCCGCCGTGCGCGCTGACGATCGGGAACCCCGCCGCGTCGCCGTATTCCGCATAACTCAGCGATCGCCCGTCGCGCAGGCCGACGACATGATCCGGGGTCATCTGGCCAGCAACCTCGGCGGCCGGGACCGGCCCCCTTGACGTCGTAACCCGATGCGGCGCCAACCATCCGAGCTCGTCTCGATCCATCGGTGCATACACTTCAGTGTCGCATCCCGTCGAAGCGAGGTGAGCGGTGAGCAGAGCGATGCTGCTGGTGGGTGTTGCCGCCCTGCTCGTGGTGGCCGTGCTCGCGATTCCGGTCAAGCAAAGGTGCGGCGCCCCCGGACTTTCGTGCGCCACGACGCTGGATCCGCAGGGCAACGTCCACTACTACTACGAGGTCGAGCCGCTCGGCGTGTACCTCGGCGAAATCATGACCGGTACCAACATCGCCGTGTTCTACACATCCGGCGAGGACCTGGTCAGGAGGCGATGACGCCGCCGATTCGACCAAAAGCGCTGTGCTGCACCGCGGCCGCGGGCGCGGTGGCGGCACGGGCCCTGTTGGGCTACGCGGCGCCCGCGCGCGTCGCACTGGCCGCGCCACCCCAAACCGGTTGCGGCACAACAGCTCTGTGCCCGGCCGATCCGGCCCTCGAGGGCGGGGACCAAGCCGCCGCCGAGCGGCGGATCATCGACGGCTAGATCGCCGAGCGGCAGGGCGGTGCGCCCGCGGGCAGTTTCGCGCCGACCGGGTCAACGGCCACGGGCACATCGCGTACCCGCCCCGCTGAGCGCGGCCGCACCGGCGCGGCAGGCCCGAATGCGCCCGATCTCGATGTCCCGGCCCGGTCACGACGCGGCGTCGATTCCCCCGGCCCGGTGCCCGTGCTGTGATCTTCGCGAAACCCGGGCGGGGAGGCGGCGTCGCGCCGGAACCCGAACCTGCTGGTAGCGTGGATTTCGCGACCGTGAAAGCTGCCGGTCCGCCGGGGGGTCCGTCCCTCGGCATCGCCTTTCGACTTTGGGGCTTCGCAGCAAGCTCCCGCATACTTGAAGCCATGCCAGAAGCGACATCACCGCAAACCGCTGACGCGGTGCACGGTGGTGCGCTGGTGGGGGGTCGGGGCCTGTGATGGCACGCTCGCGCGGCGCCCATCACCGCCATCGGGCCGTGCGGCGGCCCTCCCCGATCCGCAAGGCGCTGACGCGTGGCGTCATGACGCTGGTGTCGGCGGCGGCGGTGATGCTGACCGGGGCGGGGTACTACGTGGCCCACGGCGCGCTGGGCGGCATCACCGTTTCCGACGCGCTGAGCCCCGAGGACCCGCGCTCGGCCGGCGACTCGATGAACATCCTGCTCATCGGGCTGGACTCGCGGAAGGACCAGGACGGCAACGACCTGCCCTGGTCGATCCTGAAGCATCTGCACGCGGGCGATTCCGAAGACGGCGGCTACAACACCAACACCCTGATACTCGTGCACGTCGGCGCCGACGACAAAGTGGTCGCCTTCTCGATCCCCCGCGACGACTGGGTGCGGTTCAACGGCGTCCCCGGCTACAACCACATCAAGATCAAAGAGGCGTACGGGCTCACCAAGCAATACGTCGCGAACAAGCTCGCCAACCAGGGCGAGAGCAGCCAAAAAGAGCTGGAGACCAAGGGCCGCGAAGCCGGCCGGGCGGCGACCCTGCGGGCCGTGCGCAATCTGACCGGGGTCCCCATCGACTACTTCGCCGAGGTCAACCTCGCCGGGTTCTACGACCTGGCGCAGGCCCTGGGCGGGGTGCAGGTGTGCCTGAACCACGCCGTCTACGACTCGTATTCCGGGGCCAACTTCCCCGCCGGGCGCCAAACCCTGGACGCCGCCCAGGCGTTGGCGTTCGTCCGGCAGCGGCACGGCCTGGACAACGGCGACCTGGACCGCACCCACCGGCAGCAGGCCTTCCTGTCGTCGGTCATGCACGAACTGCAGGAGTCGGGCACCTTCACCAACCTGGACAAGCTCAAGGCCCTGATGACGGTGGCGCGCAAGGACGTCGTGCTGTCGGCCGGCTGGGACGAGGACCTGATCCAGCGGCTCGGCGAGCTGGCCGGCGGCAACATCGAGTTCCGGACGCTGCCCGTGGTGCGCTACGACAACATCGACGGCCAGGACGTCAACATCGTCGACCCGGCGGCGATCAAGGCCGAGGTGGCCGCGGCGATCGGCGCCGCCCCGCAGACGACCCCGACCACCACCCCGACCACCGGGATGGCCGCCAAGCCCAGCCCCGACACCGTCGTCGACGTGATCAATTCCGGGAGCATCGCCGGGATGGCCTCCGAGGTGTCCCACGCGCTGAAGAAGCGAGGCTACACCACCGGTCAGGTCCGCGACCGCGAGAGCGGCGAGCCGACCAAGACCACCGTCGACTACGGCGCCGGGGCGGAAAAGGACGCCCACAGCGTGGCCGGGCTGCTGGGCCTGGACGCACCGAGCCGCCCCGATCCCACGCTGAAGCCCGGACACATCCGGGTGACCGTCGACACCAACTTCTCGCTGCCGGCCCAAGACGAAACCATGGACGAGACGAACACGACCTCCACGACGACGTCGAGCAAGACCAGCACCTACGGGTACGGCACCACCAGCGCCTACCCCACCCCCGATCCCGGCAAGCCGATCGACGGCGGCGGGGTGCCCTGCGTCAACTAGCGCGCGTCAGGCGTGTGTCCCGCCGTCGATGCGGATTTCGGTGCCGGTGATGAACGCGCCGTCCTCGGAGACCAGCATGGCGATCACGCCCGCGACCACTGCGGGATCGGCCATGCCCGCGCCGCTGGATTGCTCGGTGGTGGGCAGGATCGGCATCAGCCGGGAAAACAGTGACCAGTCGGCGTCCTGCGGGATGTATCCCCCGGTGGCGTCGGTGATCCCGGACTTGATGCTGCCCGGGGCCACGCACACCGCCCGCAGGCCCTCGCGCGCGTATTCCAGCGCCAGGGAGTGGGTGAACGCCTGGATCCCGCCCTTGCTGGCCGCGTAGGCCGCCATGTAGGGGTGGGCGAACGAGGCCGAGGTGGAGCTGAAGTTCACGATCGCGCTGCGGGGGTTGGCCAGCAGCGCCGGGAGGGCCTCGCGGACCGCCAGGAACGTGCCGGTCAGGTTGACCCCGACGATCCGGTTCCACAGCTCGAGGCTGGTCTCGTGGGTGTGCGCGGCGCGCAGGATGCCGGCGGCATTGACCAGCGAATCCAGGCCTCCGAGTGTCTCGACCGCCCGGCGCACGCCGGCGACCACCGAATCCTCGCTGCCCACGTCCATGCCCACGGTGGTGAGGCGCTCGGCGACACCGGACTCGGTCGCGCGGCCCCGCGTCGCATCCAGGCCGTCGGGGGCGATGTCGGCGGCCACCACGGCCGCGCCCTCGTCCAGCAGCCGCAGCGCGGTGGCCTGGCCGATCCCCGACGCGGCGCCCGTCACCAGGATCCGTTTGCCCTCGAGTCGCCTCATCGCTTCTCCCGTCGCCATGCCTGCCCAGAAACCCCGATCACACCACGCCGCGCAGGCCGTCGGCGCCGAAGGCGGGTTCCAGCATCGCCGAGAAGTCCGGGCCGCGCCGGAGCATGTGGCCGCCGTCGACGTTGATGCACTGCCCGGTGATCCAGCTCGCCGCGTCGCTCAGCAGGAACATCGCCAGGTTGGCGACGTCCTCGGCCTCCCCCACCCGGGGCAGCGGCGTGCAGATCCGGTAGTCCTCGCTGAGCTCCGGCGACTCGGTGACCGCCGCGACCAGGTCGGTGCGGATCAGCCCCGGCCGGATGCTGTTGACCCGCACCCACGACGGGCCCAGCTCGTCGGCGGCCAGCTGCATCAGGTGGTCGACCGCCGACTTGGTGACGCCGTAGGCGCCGAACCAGCGGTGGGTGTTGCTGGCCGCGATCGACGAAATCCCGACGAACGAACCGCCGCCGCCGCGCACCAGCTCGCGGGCTACGTGCTTGAGCACGTACATGGTGCCGTTGACGTTGAGGTCGACCGTGCGCCGCCACGCGTCCGAGTCGACCTGCGTGATCGGGCCGATGGTCTCCGACCCGCCCGCGCAATGCACCGCGCCGTGCAGCCGGCCCCGCCAGGCCGTCGCGGCCTCGACCGCGCCGGCGGCCTCCTCCTCGTGGGTGATGTCGGCGGGCTCGTAGCGGATCGCGCCGGCGGCGCCGAGCGCCTCGATCTCCTCGACGGCGGCCGAGAGCCGGTCGGCGTTGCGCCCGACGATCATCACGGAGGCCCCGGAGGCGACCAGCCCGGCGGCCACCCCCTTGCCGATTCCGCTGCCGCCACCGGTGACGACATAGGTCCGGTCCTCGAAAGTAAGCTGCACGCAAGCCCCTCACGCCGAAACTGGAACAGGTTCTAGCTATCGAACCACGGGCGCGCCGGTGCGGCTATCACGACCCCCGTGCGTGCGAGTGCGGCCCGCTAGGGGGTGTCGCGGCGGGCCAGCTTCGTCGGCTTGGCGTTGCGCCAGTCCTCGACGTCGGGCGGCAGGCCGACCGGGTAGCGGTTCTCGTTGTGCGCGGCCCAATGGGCGTGCCCGAGCTCGTGAATGTGGAAGGCGTGGCGCAGCGCCTCGGTGAATCCCATCGCGTCCGAGGCGGCGTTGACCGAGTCCTTGACCAGCATCGCCGCCATGGTCGGGCGCTCGGCGATGCGCCGCGCGAATTCCACTGTCTTGTCGGCCAGCTCGTCGACCGGGAAGACCTTGGACACCATGCCGAGCCGGTAGGCCTCGTCGGCGTCCAGCGCGTCCCCGGTCAGCAGCAGCTCCTTGGCCTTGCGCGCGCCGAATTCCCAAGGGTGGGCGTAATATTCGACGCCCGGCATGCCCATGCGCACCGCCACCACGTCGCTGAACTTCGCGTTGTCGGCGGCCACGATCAGGTCGCACGCCCACACCAGCATCAGACCCGCGGAGATCGCGTTGCCCTGCACCTGGGCGATGGTGATCTTGCGCAGATCGCGCCAGCGGCAGGTGTTCTGAAAGAAGTAGTGCCACTCCTGCAGGTACGTCTTCTCCGCGACCGCGTCGCGGGTGGCGCCGTTGATCCGGAAGGTCGGATGCTGACCCGGTCCGGGCGCCCGTTCCGCCAGCGCCGCCTCCGACCCCAGGTCGTGACCGGCGGAGAAGTTCCTGCCGCGCGCCGCCAGGATCACCACCCGCACCGTCGTCGTCGGCCTCGGCGCGGCCGAACGCCTCGTCGAGCTGGACCAGCAGGGTTCGGTTCTGCGCGTTGTGGGCGTCGGGCCGGTTGAGCCAGATGCGCGCGATGCGGCCCTCGTCGAGGGTTTCGTAGGCCACCAGCTCGTCGGCGTCGGCGTTGACCGCCTTCGAGCCGCCTTGCGCACCGGCTTGCGTGCCGGTTTGCTCAGAGAGTGTCATTTCGCCCACCTTGCTCTTGGTCGAGTTCCGAGTCCGTTTCGACTCGTTTACACATTACGGCCAGAGTGTAAGTGAGTCCCGGCCGGGCTGAGCGGCCGGCGGCGATCGGTGCCGCCAGTGTGGGCGGACGCCTGCACGCCGATAACCGCGTCGCCTACAGTTGTAGTCATGCCTCCGAAATCTGATCCTGGCGACATCGGCGACGTGGAACCGCTGGCCGACAGCACCGCCAGCCAGGCCCGGCGCGTCGTCGCCGCGTATGCGACCGACGCCGACGAGTGCCGCGTCTTCCTCTCCATGCTCGGCATTGGACCCGCGAAACTCGACGCCTAGATGACTCCCAGCGGGGTCGAGCCTGCGGATACGTCACCCGGCGGGGATTCCGACTTCGTCGTGGTGGCCAATCGGCTGCCGGTCGACCTCGAGCGCCTTCCCGACGGCACCACCGCCTGGAAACGCAGCCCCGGCGGGTTGGTCACGGCCCTGGAACCGCTGCTGCGCCGCCGGCGCGGCGCCTGGGTCGGCTGGCCCGGTGTCGCCGCCGAAGAGATCGGCGACACCGACGACGGCCCGATCGTTCAGGACGAGCTCACCCTGCACCAGGTGCGCCTCACCGCCGACGACGTCGCCGAGTACTACGAGGGCTTCTCCAACGCCACGCTGTGGCCGCTCTACCACGACGTCATCGTCAAGCCGATCTACCACCGCGAGTGGTGGGAGCGCTACGTCGACGTCAACCGCCGCTTCGCCGAGGCCACGTCGCAGGCCGCCGCGCACGGCGCGACCGTGTGGGTCCAGGACTACCAGCTGCAGCTCGTCCCGCAGATGCTGCGCACGCTGCGCCCCGACCTGACCATCGGATTCTTCCTGCACATCCCGTTTCCGCCGGTGGAGCTGTTCATGCAGCTGCCCTGGCGCGCCGAGATCATCAAGGGCCTGCTCGGCGCCGACCTGGTGGGATTCCACCTGGTCGGCGGCGCCCAGAACTTCCTGTTCTTGTCCCGGCGGCTGGTCGGCGCGGACACCTCTCGCGCGTCGGTCGGGGTGCGGTCGCGGTTCGGGGAGGTGCAGATGGGGTCGCACACCACCCGGGTGGGTGCGTTTCCCATCTCCATCGACTCCGCCGACCTCGACCGCAAGGCCCGCGACCGCAGCATCCGGCGCCGGGCCCGCGAGATCCGGGCGGAGATGGGCAACCCGCGCAAGATGCTGCTCGGTGTCGACCGGCTGGACTACACCAAGGGCATCGACGTGCGGCTCAAGGCGTTCTCGGAGCTGCTCGCCGAGGGGCGCGCCAAGCGCGACGACACCGTGCTGGTCCAGTTGGCCACCCCCAGCCGCGAGCGGGTGGAGAGTTACCGCAACCTGCGCAACGACATCGAACGCCAGGTCGGCCACATCAACGGCGAATACGCCGAGGTCGGCCACCCGGTGGTGCACTACCTGCATCGGCCGGTGCCCCGCGACGAACTGATCGCGTTCTTCGTGGCCGCCGACGTCATGCTGGTCACCCCGCTGCGCGACGGGATGAACCTGGTGGCCAAGGAGTACGTCGCGTGCCGCAGCGATCTGGGCGGTGCGCTCGTTCTGAGCGAATTCACCGGAGCCGCCGCCGAACTCCGGACGGCCTACCTGGTCAACCCGCACGACCTCGACGGGGTCAAGGACGCCATCGAGGCGGCGCTCAACCAGTCCGAGGAGGACGGCAGGCGCCGCATGCGCTCGCTGCGACGCCAGGTGCTCGCCCATGACGTCGACCGCTGGGCGCGCTCGTTCCTCGACGCGCTCGCCGAGGCGCACCCGCCCGGCGCGGGCTAGTGTCGCCGCCCGAACGCTGTGATACTCGATGCAGCGAGCAGGGAGGGTAGGACATGAAAATCCGTCGCGTGCTGGCCGCCGGTGCGGGCATCTGTTCGGTCGTGGCGCTCGGCGTCGCACTGGAATCGGGCAGCCCGGCGCATGCGGTCGCACCGCCGGCGGACGGCAGGTACACCTTCAACCAGGCGGGCGTGTCGGGGGTGACGTGGACGGTCAGCGCCCTGTGTGACCAGGTCAACGGCAGCCGGTATTACAAGGACTACTCCAACCCCGACATCATGGCCGACTTCTGCGCGTTGAACGTCGTCAGCACGACCGACGAACGGATCAGCAGCAAGGACAAGCTGCAGAACTTCAGCGGCCGCGCCCGCCTGGTGAGCGGGCAGTGGACGTTCCAGGTGACCAGGGCCGACGGCGTGTCGTGCCCGAACGGCGGCACCGGTGAGTCCACCGAAACGTACGCCTTCGACAACGAGACGATGGCCGGCACGCACACCACGTTGCACGGCGCCGTCTGCGGGCTGCAGCCGGCGATGACCAAGACCCCGTTCTCGCTGCAACTGATCGGGCCGCCGCCCACCCCGATCCAGCGTTATCCGTTGTACTGCAACGACATTGCGATGTGCTACTGAGCGGATCGGCCCGCCGCCGGCGCTAGATCGGCGTGATGTAGTTGATCAGCCACTGTTTGCCGATCTTCTCGAAGTCCACCCGCAACCGGGCACCGTCGTAGAGCGGCTGGCGTGACTTGTCGGTGACGGTGCGGTTCAGGTAGACCATCACCGACGCCGAATCCCGCTTGGCGGACATCACGCCCACCCCGACGACGTTGGCCTGCACCACCACCTCGCGCTTCTTGGCCTCCGGGATGATCTGCGCGTCGGCGCTCTTGCGGAACTCCTGCCGATAGGCCGGCGTCAGCAGTGGATACGCCTCGGCGAGGCTGCGTTCGACGGTCTGGTAGTCGTAGGCGAAGACCTCGGGGATCTCCTTGGCGGCCAGCTTGGGCAGGGTCGCGCGCGCCGCCGCCTCGCCGCGGGTCTGCACCCGGTCCCAGTAGAACCAGCCCGACGCCGCGGACAGTCCGACGATCGCGGCGACACCCAGAAAGCCCGCGACGGCCAGCAGCCCCCGCCACCACCGCATCAGTTGCCCCCGTTGGGATACTTCAGGTCGTAGCCGGTCATCTTCCCCGATTCGTCCTCGTGGACGATGACCCGCAGCCGGTACGGCATGGACGGCTTGTTGACCCCGTCGATGTCGGCGACGGTGACCCGCACCGACACCAGCACCGACGCGTTGTCGGTGACCGGGTCGATGCCCTCGAGGGCGGCCCCGTTGACGACGGCCTCCGACGTCGCGTTGGTGGAGCGGAACAGGCTCTTGAGGTTCTCGATGTTGTTGTTGGCGCCGAGCATGCCGCGCAGCGGGCCGCTGGTCCCGTCGTAGAACCGGTTCACGCTCTCGTCGATGTTGTCCTGCTTGTAGCTGAACATGTTGACCACCGTCTGCGTTGCGGTGTCGACGAAGCGCTGGTCGCGGGCCTGCGCCGCGAGGGCGTGCCGATGCTGGACCACCAGCACGGCCAGGCAGCCGGCCAGCGCGCCGATCGCCAGCAGCGCGGCGGCGAACGAGACCCAGCCGACCAGCAGCCGGTGCGGCCGCCGCCGCGGCGGCGGCTTGACCGGACCCAGGGCCTTGACGACGGGCTTGGCCGGCCGCGCCGGCTCGACGGGAACGTCGATCAGCGCCGCTGCGCCCTCGCCGGCTTCGCTTCGGGCGGGCCCCGCCGCGCGGGACGCCCGCCGGCGCACGCGTGCCGTCGTTGTGTTCTCGTCAGTCACTACGGGGTCCAATTACTACGGGGTCCAATTACTACGGGGTCCAATTACTACGGGGTCCAATTACTACGTATAACGTCCAATTACAGGGGTCTCGGGTCGAGCATGAGCTCCACCCAATTCTCGGCGCTGGACGCGCCCTGCGCGCCGGCCGCGAAGATACCAGTGCCGCCGGCCGGGTCCGCGAAGGCGCCGGTGTCGGGGTCATAGGTGGTGTAGGCCGGGCCGGCGGCCTGCGGCTGTGGGCCGGGCCCCGAGGCGGCCGCGTCGGGCGCCGCGCCGGTGCCCTCCGGGGGTGGCGGCGGGGGCAGCCACTTCGGGTAGGGCACCTGGGGCGGCACCGGCGGGACCCCCGGCGGCTGCCACGACGTGAACGGCGGCGGCGGCCCGTTGTCGTTGGGCGGCGGCGGGTCGTACGCCGGCTGATGCGGCGCCGGCCCGGGCCCGGGAACCACACCCGGCGGGGGTGGCCCCACGATGGGCGTGCCCGGGTCGGGATCGGCACTCGGTGGGATGTAGGGAAAGTGGTTGGGCGGCAGCACGTTCAGCCCGTTGGTCACCGGGGTGTCGTAGGGCACCGGGGGGCCGCGCCAGGGGTTGCGGCCGACCGGCACGTAGCCCTTCGGGTCGCGGCACAGCTGGATCGTCGGCGCCCGTTTGCCGGGGAACTCCTGGCACGGGTAGTTGCGGGCGCCGCGCACGGTGGTGGGGTCGCTCTGGGCGGCCTTGCAGTACAGGTCCGTCGGGAGCTCGCGCAGCGTCTCGTCGGCCGGCGTGCGCATCAACGGCGGGGGCAGGAAGCCGACCGCGCACGGCGGCGGGTCGTTGAGGTCGAGCTTGAAGTCGAGCTTGGCGCCCTCGTCCTGCGGCTCGCCGCCGGCGGCCGTGACGATCGCGGCGAACAGCGCCGGCAGCACCACCAGCAGCTGCTCGATCGACTTGTGGTAGATGACGCCCACCCGGCCCAGGTTGGCCAGGCTGGCGGCCAGCGCCGGGAACGAGGGACGGATCCCGGAGAACGCGGTGCTGGCCTGGTCGGCCGCGCCCGGGGCGGTTTCCAGCGTCGAGCGCAGCTGCGGGTCGGCCTGGTGCACCTCGGAGGTGAACCTGGCCAGCCCGTCGGACAGCGACTTGATGTCGGCGCCCGCGCGGATCTGGGCCTGCAGGAACGGGCCGGCCTGATCGATCAGCTCCGACACGCGCGGGTAGTCGGCGTTGGCCTCGTCGACCAGCAGCCGCGCGGAGGAAAACAACCGGGCCAGTTCGGGGCCCGACCCGTTGGCCGCGGCGAACGTCTCGTGCAGCAGCTGGCGCAGCCGGGTGTCGCCGACGCTGTTGACCAGCTTCTCCGCCCGCTTCAGCAGGTCGGCGACGTCCTGGCCGATCTGGGTGTTCTGCCGGGCGATCCGAAAGCCGTTGTGCAGCTTGGTGGGAGCCGGGCTGTCCTTGGGCACCAGGTCGATGTACTGCTCACCGACGGCCGACACGCTCTTGACGGTCGCGGTCACGTTCGAGGGGATGGGGGTGCCGCTATTGAGCCGCATCTCGGCGGTCACGCCGGTGGGATTGAGCGCCACCGACTCGACCCGGCCCACGGCGACGCCGCGATAGGTGACGTTGGCGTTCTTGTACAGCCCGCCGGCGGCGACGAAGTCGGCGGTCCCGGCGTAGGTGTTGAGACCGAAGGTGGCGGGCAGCCGCAGATAGAAGACCCCCATCACCACCAGTGTGATCACCGTGATCACGGCGAAGATCACCAACTGGATCCTGGTCAGCCTGTCGAGCATCCGCGCCTCCCCTACTGCCCCGCCGTGCCGGGCGGGATCTTGAACGGGTCGGCGGCCTGCCCGGACAGGTTGGCCAGCTCGCCGGTCAGGAAGTCGGGCGGGTTGAGGATCTCGGCCATGTGGGTCATGTTCGGGTCGAAGTAGGCGGTGGTGAAGAACGTCTCACCGATCCGGCGCAGGGTGAGGTCGAAGGTGGTGAACACGTTGAGGTAGTCGCCGCGGACGGCCTGCTTGATGCCGAAGTTGGGGAACGGGAACGTCAACAACAGCTGCATCGAGGTGACGAAGTTCTTCCGGTGGTCGTTCAGCGCCTTCACCACCGAGTACAGGCCCTTGAGGTCCTCGGCGAAGTCCACCTTGGTCTTCGACAGCACGGTGGACGTGACCGTCGCCAGCCGCTTGAGCGCCCCGAACGCCTCGACGATGTGGTCGCGGTTCTTGTTGAGCACCCCGATCGCCTGCGGCAGCGTGGCCAAGGCCCGCCCCAGGTTGTCCTTGTCGCGCGCCAGGATCGCCGAGAACCGGTTCAGGCCGTCGACGGCGTCGATGATGTCGTTGACCTGCCGGTTGAGCCCCGCCGTCAGATCGGCCAGCCGGGGCAGCAGCCCGGCGAACTGGTCCTGGCGCCCCGCGACGGCCTGGTAGGTCTCGTCGGTGATCTCCTGCAGCGCACCGACATTGCCCTTGTTGACCACCACCCCCAGGGCCGAGAGCACTTCCTCGGTGGTGGGATAGCGGCCCGTGCGCGACTCCGGGATCTTCGACCCGTCGGTCAGCCTGCCGACCGCCGGCTTGTCCTCCGGCGCCGCCAGGTCGACGTGCATGGAACCCAGCAGCGACGTCTGGGCCACCTTTGCGACGGCGTTGGCCGGCAGCACGACGTTCTTGTTCAACGCCAACTTCACTGCGGCGTAGAACGATCCGTCGGACCGCTGCACGGCCGAGATGCCCGAGACGCTGCCGACGGTGACGTCGTCGACCATGACGGGCGAGTTCTGCGGCAGCGTGGCCACGTCGGGCATCTCGACGGTGACCGAGTAGGCGCCGCTGCCGTGACCGGCCGTACCGGGCATCGACAGCGAATTCAGCCCGTTGAATTGGCAGCCCGCCAGGAGCGCGCCGCCCGCCGCCAACGCGGCGCCGCGCAACCAGATTCGCCTCATCCGCCACCACCTTGGCCGGTGGGCGCGGGCCCTGGCAGCGGACCATACGCGCCGGACGGCCCCGGCGCCGCGCCCGGACCGGGGCCGGCCTGCGGGGCCGTCGGCACCAGCAGGGCCTGCAGGTCCGCCGGGTTCGAGGGGGCCGGCGGCTTATTGCCCTTGGCCGGGATCCAGGTCAGCTCCGGAATGGGAGTCTGCGCCTTGGCCTGGGTTTCCGGTGTGTCGTAGATGATCTGACCCTTGTAGGCCGTGATGGTGTTGAGCGGGTGGAACATGATCGGCGGGTAGTTCACCGCGATCCGGCGCAGCACCGGACCGAGCCGCTCCCGGCAGATCTCGGCGCGCTTGTAGTAGTCGGGTGCCCGCGGCCCCGCGGCGGTGTCGAAGCTGCCGCCGCAGATGAACTGCACCGGGTTGGCGAACTCGGGGACCGACAACAACCCGTTCAGCGTGCCCTGCGCCGGGTCGTAGATGTTGTAGAAGTTGGCGATGCCGGGGCCCGCCACGTGCAGCACCTGCTCGATGTTGTCGCTCTGGTCGCTCAACGTCTTCGCGAAGTCGTTGAGCTGGTTGACCGTATCGACCAACGTGGAGTTGTTCTCGTGCAGGAAGCCCCGGATGTCCGACAGCGCCGTATTGAGCGTGCCCAGGGTGTTGTCCAGGTGTTTGGAGCTGTCGGCGAGCACCTGCGACACCGACGCCACGTTCCCGGCGAACTGCACGATCTGCTCGTTGCTCGAGGACAGCGCGTTGACCAGCACCTGCAGGTTCTTCACCGTGCCGAACAGGTCGCCGCGCGAATCCCCAAGCCGCCCTGCGACTTGCGCGAGCTCGCGCAGCGCGCTGTGGAACGACTCGCCGTTGCCGTGGAAGGTGTCCGCGGCCTGGTTGATCGCCGCGCCCAACGGCCCTTGCACGGACCCCTGAGCCGAAACCGTCGGGCCGAGCTGGGTGGCCAGTTGGGTCAGCGACTCCTTGACCTCGTCCCACTCCACCGGGACGCCGGTGCGGGCCAGGTCGATGCTGCCGCCGGCGGGCAGCACCGCCCCGCCGGTGTAGGCCGGGGTGATCTGGATGAACCGCGCCGACACCAGGTTCGGCGACATGATGAGGGCCCGGGCGTCCTTGGGGATCTTCACGTCCTTGGACACCGACATGGCGATCTTGACGTCGGAGCGCCGCGGTTCGATCGTGTCGATCTGGCCGACCGGGACGCCCAGGATGCGGACCTGGTCGCCGGGGTAGATGCCCACGGCCGAGGCGAAGTAGCCGTAGACGGTGCGGCTGTTGCCTTGCGTCGTCAGCACGTACACGCCACCCACCAACGCCGCGATCAGCGCGATGACGGTGGTGTAGCGCAGCCCCCGGCTGCCCGCGATTCGCCTCATCATGGTGACTTCGGCCTGATGATCCAGCGCTCCTGGATGAGACCGCGCAGGTAGTCGGCGAGGCTGGCCGGCAGCTTGCCCGGTTGGTAGAAGAAGTCGAACATCATCGCGATCATCGGCGCGGGCAGCACGGAGAAGACGTTGACGTTGAATCCCGGCCCGGAGCCGACGACCTCGCCCAGCTCGGTGGCGTAGGTCGGCAGCCGCTTGAGTGCCTCGGTGATGTAGTCGCGGCGCTCGTTGAGGTTGGCCAGCACGTCGTTGAGCTTGCTCAGCGCCGGGCCGAACTCCTTGCGGTTGTCGGCGACGAAGCCCGAGATCTGCTGCGAGACGGCCCCGACACCCGAGATCAGCCGGCTCAGCGCCGCGCGGCGCTCGTCGAGCGCGGCGAACAACTGGTTGCCGTCGTCGACGAGCTTGTTGACCTGCCCGGCGCGCTGCGCCAACACCGACGTCACCGACTTGGCGTGCACCAGCAGGCTCTGCAGCGCCTCGTCGCGGCGGTTCAGGGTGCGCGACAGCGAGGTCACCCCGTCCAGCGCGCCGCGCAGCTCCGGCGTGGCGTCGCGCAGCGAGTCGCTGAGCACGTTCAGGGCCCGCTCGAACCGCGGCTTGTTCAGGTTGTTCGCGTTCTGGCCCAGGTCCTCCAGCGCGCCGGCGAGCGTGTAGGGCGTGGTCGTGCGGCTGAGCGGGATGCTGGTCGCCGTGCCGCTGCCGGCCGGGCTGACCGAAACGGAGCGCTCGCCGAGGATGGTGTCGGTGCGGATGGCGGCCAGCGACTGGTCCCCGACCGCGACATGCCGGTCCACGGTGAACGTGACCTTGGCGCTGTCCCCGGCCAGTGCCACGGACTGCACCTTGCCGACCTTGAAGCCGGACACGTAGACGGAGTTGCCCGGCGCGATGCCGCCGGCGTCGGTGAAGTAGGCGTCGTAGACCTTGCCCTGCGGCCAGAACGGCAACCCGGCGTAGCCGAAGGCCAGCAGCACGACGCAGGCCACCAGCACCACGCCGAAGACGCCGGTGCGCAGCGGGTCGCGCTCGCGCGTAGTGCTACTTGGCAAAAGCGCACCTCCCCTTGCTCTGGTCCACCTGGCCGCCGATGGGCAGCAGGATGTCGCCGCCGGCCGGTCCGTTGATCTTGATTCTCACCGAGCAGAAGTAGATGTTGAAGAACGACCCGTAGGCGCCGAGTGCGGCCAGCCGCAGGTAGTCCTCGCCGAGCTGCTCGACGTCGTTGTCCACCTCGGCCTTGCGGTTGTCCAGCTCGGTGGCCAGCGGCCGGGTGTTTTCCAGGATGCCCTGCAGCGGCCGGCGCGAATTCTTCAG
The DNA here is from genome assembly GCA_963711445.1 of uncultured Actinomycetota bacterium. Taxonomy (GTDB): domain Bacteria; phylum Actinomycetota; class Actinomycetes; order Mycobacteriales; family Mycobacteriaceae; genus Mycobacterium. The sequence continues at coordinate 740,832 of CAVQEF010000003.1, read as the reverse complement.
CAGCTCGGTCAGGTCCGTCGTCGTCGAAGCCAGGGGCGGGATGGCGCCGGCGATGTCGTCCGTGTGCTCGGCGAGCCCGGTGATCAGTTGCTGCAGCTGGTCGACGCTGGCCGAGAACTGCGCGCTCTTCTCGTCGATGCTGCCCAGCACCGTGTTGAGGTTGGTGATCGTGTCACCGATGAGCTGGTCGCGTTTGCCCAGCGCCGACGAGAAGGCGCTGGTGTCGGCCAGCACATTGCTCAGCGCGCCGCCCTGCCCCTGCAGCAGCTCGATGACGGCGCTGCTGATCGTGTTGACCTTGTCGGCGTCCAGGCCCTTGACCACCGGGCGCAGCCCGCCCAGCAGCGCATCGAGATCCAGTGCGGGCTGGGTGTGTTGGGCGTCGATCGTCCCGCCCGGTGGCAGCTTGCGCAGCTCGCCGGGACCCGAGGTGATCTCCAGGAACCGGTCGCCCACCAGGTTCTCGTAGCGGATCAGCGCGCGCGTCGAGGTGTACAGGGTGTAGCGCTTGTCGATGCCGAACGTCACGTCGATGCTGTTGTCCGGGTTGAGCTTGACGCCCTCCACGGAACCGACCGGCACCCCGGCGATGCGGACCTTCTGGCCGGCCTTCAACCGTGACACGTCGGTAAACGTTGCGTGGTAGGCGGTTTCGGGACCGAACCGGAAGTCGCCGAAGACCACCACCAGCCCCGCGGCCACCAGCACCATGGCCACCGTGAAGATGCTGACTTTGATCACCATCGAGCGGTGCGACGGCATTCCCCCCGCGGCCATCAGAAGTCGTCCCGTTCCGCAAAGGCACCGTGGAACAGGAATTGCAGCGTCGAGGGCGCGTCGAACTGCAACTCGGTGAAGGGTTCGTAGGGGATGTTGGCGTTGTCGGTGACCAGGAACGGCGCGTGGTACCAGGAACCGCCGTTCTGCTTGGTCGGGATGTCGGGCAGCCCGCGGCAGTTCGGGCCGCCGGAGGCGTTGACGATGGGCAGCGACTCCGGATAGGTGTACGACGGCGCGCCCAGCACGAAGCTCGACGAGGTGAACAGGCCCGCCTTGCGGACACCGAGCAGCGGGGCGAATTCCTTGATGCCCCGGTCGATGCCGTCGAACAGGCAGCCGAACTCGGGCGAATAGTCGTGCGCCACCTTGACCGGGGCGCGCAGCCGGTTGATGGCGTCGATCAGGTTCTGCTCGGCCGGCGCCAGCGTGTCATAGGCGTTGTTGGCCAAGCCGATCGTGGCCAGCAACGTGGCGTCGAGGTTGCCCTGCTGGTCGACCACGGTGTCGTTGATCGTCGGTAGGTTGTCGAAGACGGTGTTCAGGTCGGGGGCGGCGTCGGCGTAGACGTTCGTGACCACCGCGGCCTTACGGAAGTCCTGCTGCAGGGCCGGAAGCTTCGGGTTGGTCTGGCGGGTCAGCGTATTCAACCCCGAGAGCAGCCGGCCCACATCGTCGCCGTGGCCCCGCAGGCCTTCGGCCAGCGCGCTCAGCGTCCCGTTCAACTCGACCGGGTCGATCTTGTGCAGCAGGTCGGTGAGCGATTGGAACAAGGTGTTGACCTCCAGCTGCACCGCGGAGGCCGCGACGTGCGCGTCCGGGCGCAGCGACGTCGGCGAAGGCGCTTGGGGCGGAATGAAATCCACCGTCTTGGCGCCGAAGATCGTGTTGCTCGCGATGTGCACCGTCGCGTTGGAGGGGATGAAACCCATGTCGTCGCTGTTGATGGCCAGCGTCAGGCGGGCCTGGTCGTCGGCGTAGTCGATGGCCGTCACCTTACCGACCTGGACGCCGCGGTACTTGACCTTGGCACCCTGATCCATCACCAGCCCGGCCCTGGGCGCCGACACGGTGACGGTGTCCGTCGACGCGAAAGCCGCTGTGTAGGAAAGGTAAGTCAGGACGGCGAAGCCCACGATCAGGCTCGCCAGCAGCGCCGCTGCCAGCCGAACCGTCGATCGTCGAGCTTCGCCGTCTGCCATGTGAGCGCTCCCCTTACCCGGAGAGGTTGAAGTTACCGGACGCGCCGTAGACGGCGAGCGAGATGAACAAAGTGATGACGACGACCACGATCAGCGAGGTCCGCACCGCCTGGCCGACCGCGATGCCGACCCCCACGGGACCGCCCTTGGCGTTGTAGCCGTAATAGGTGTGAACCAGCATCACCGCGATCGACATGATGATGGCCTGCAGGAAGGACCACAGCAGGTCGGACGGGATGAGAAACGTATTGAAGTAGTGGTCGTAGAGGCCCTTGGATTGGCCGTTGATGTACACCGTGGTGAACCGGGCGGCGAAGAACGCGGCCAGCACCGACAGCGAATACAGCGGGATGATCGCGATCAGGCCGGCGACGAGCCGGGTGGACACCAGGTAGGACACCGATTCCACCGCCATACATTCGACCGCGTCGATCTCCTCGGACACCCGCATGGCGCCCAGTTGCGCGGTGGCGCCGGCGCCGATGGTGGCCGCCAGCGCGATGCCGGCGATCACCGGCGCGATAACGCGGACGTTCAAAAACGCCGACAGGAAACCGGTCAGCGCCTCGATGCCGATATCGCCCAGCGACGAATAGCCCTGGACGGCCACGACCCCGCCGGAGGCCAGCGTCAGGAAGGCCGCGACCCCGACGGTGCCGCCGATCATGACGAGCGCCCCTGAGCCCATCGTCATCTCGGCGATCAGGCGGATCGTCTCCGTGCGGTACTTGGTGAGCGCGTTGGGGACGTGACGCACGGTCTGGCCGTAGAACAGCGCCTGCTCGCCGAAATCGTCGACCGGGTCCGACAACCGAGAGACGAAGCGGCGGAACCGGAGGGTGGCGTCGTAGCTCATCGGGGCGTCACTTACTTGGCCGAGATCCGGACGCCGATCGCGGTCATCACCACGTTGATGACGAACAGACAGATGAATGCGTAGACGACGGTTTCGTTGACGGCGTTGCCGACGCCTTTGGGCCCACCCTTGACCGTCAGGCCCCGATAACACCCGACCAATCCGGCCATCACGCCGAACAACACCGACTTGACTTCGGCGAGGATCAATTCGCGCAGCCCGGTGAGCACGGTCAGCCCGTTGATGAAGGCACCCGGGTTGACGCCCTGCAGGAAGACGGAGAACACGTAGCCACCGGAGAGCCCGATGGCGCACACCAGGCCGTTGAGCAGCATCGCGACCACGGTGGACGCCAGCACGCGGGGCACCACGAGGCGATGGATCGGATCGATGCCCAGCACCCGCATCGCGTCGATCTCCTCGCGGATGGTGCGCGCACCCAGGTCGGCGCAGATCGCGGTGGCGCCTGCTCCCGCCACGACGAGCACCGTCACGACCGGGCCCAGCTGGGTGATCGTGCCGAACGCCGTTCCGGCGCCGGACAAGTCGGCCGCGCCGATCTCGCGCAGCAAGATGTTGAGCGTGAACGCCACCAGCACGGTGAACGGGATGGACACCAGCAGCGTCGGGACCAGCGACACGCGCGCGATCATCCACGTCTGGTCGAGGAACTCGCGAAATTGGAAGGGCCGCCGGAACGCCGCGCGCGCCGTGTCGATCGACATCTCGAAGAACCCACCGACCGCGCGGGCGGGCACCGCGAGTTGTTGCATCAACCTGGTACCCCCTTCACGACTTGCGGCGCAGCCTGTCCGTTGCCTTCACACGCCCCTGGACAACGCGCGGTTCGGATGTGAGCCGGATCATATTAACCCAGAAGAAGTTGACCATGTCAATGAACGATATTTCCCTATCTGAATCGTTAATTTTGCCAGGTCAAAGCGAATTCCACACTTTCAAACTGAAACAGGTTCTACTCGCCGATTTCCCCCAATTTACGGTGCGCTTTCCCCGTTATTGCTCCATCAGTCCCACGGCGGCGAAGTTCTGCTCGGGGTCGCGCCCCGCAAAGTAGTCGCCGAGCGTGGCGCTGAGTCGGGCGGGGTCCCAGGCCGGCCCTTCGGCGCTGAACCTGTGCTCCGCGGTCGGCGCCGCGACCAGCGTCACCTGCGGCCCGTAGACGATGAACACCTGACCGTTGACCTCCGCTGCCGCCGGGGAGGACAGGAACTGCACCAAGGTCACCACGTGGTCGGGCGACAACGGGTCGATCGGGGGGTCGATCTGGCCCGCCTCGACCTCGGGTGCCGCGCCGAACACGTCGGCCGTCATCGCGGTGCGGGCCCGCGGGCAGATCGCGTTGGCGCACACCCCGTAGCGGCCCAGCGCCCGCGCCGCCGACAGGGTCAGCGCGATGATGCCCGCCTTGGCGGCGCCATAGTTGGCCTGCCCGACCGGCCCGACCAGGCCCGCCTCCGACGACGTGTTGACCATCCGGCCGAAGACCTTCCCGTCCTTGGACTCTTTGGCCTTCGCGCGCCAGTAGGTGGCCGCGTTGCGGGTCAGCAGGAAATGGCCGCGCAGGTGCACGGCGATGACGGCGTCCCATTCCTCGTCGGACATGTTGAACAGCATCCGGTCCCGGGTGATCCCGGCGTTGTTCACCACGATGTCCAGTCCGCCCAGCTCCTCGGCGCAGGCGATCAGTTCGTCGGCGGTCGCGCGCTGGCTGATGTCGCCGGTCACCGCGATGGCCTTGGAGCCTGCCGTGCCGATCTCGTCGATGACGTCGGAGGCATCCAGGGCGCCGGCCATGTCGTTGACGACGACGGTGGCGCCGAGCCGGGCCAGGCCGAGCGCCTCGGCCCGCCCCAGGCCCGCGGCCGCGCCGGTCACCACCGCGACCTTCCCGGACAGATCGGTCGCGTTCGTGCTGCTGACCGGCGACGATGCAGACCGCGCAGCGGCCTGAGGAGAAGCCGGGCCATTGGGCCTAGTCAATTTATGAATACCTCTAGTTTCGGGGCGTGCGGTCTAGTCTTGGCGAAGCAGCGCCGCGCGCGGGCATTCGGCGATGGCCTGCTCGGCGAGCTGCTCCTGGTCGGGGGGAATCGGGTCCTTCTTCACGACGGCGTAATCGTCGTCGTCCAGGTCGAAGATATCCGGCGCGATTCCCAAGCACACCGCGTTGCCTTCACACCGGTCATGGTCGACGATCACCCGCACAGCACCCTCCTTGAACCTGGCCGTCAATCTCGAGGACTTGCCCCGCCGTATGTAGCTCCACCATAGGGCCCTGATACGTCTGGGGAAACGGTCGCTGGATTCCCAGACTAGAACGTGTTACAACCGGGGAGACGAACGGGTGGCCGGCCGGCTCCTCACGCCTAGTCAAAGGACAGCTGGAATGCGCATCAGTTACACCCCCGAGCAGGAGGACCTGCGTCGCGAGCTGCGGGCGTACTTCACCGCACTCATGACGCCGGAACGCCGGGAGGCGCTGACCTCGACGCAGGGCGAGGTCGGGACCGGCACCGCGTACCGCGACACCGTTGCGCAGATGGGCAAGGACGGGTGGCTGACCCTGAACTGGCCCGAGGAATACGGCGGCCAGGACCGCTCGCCGATGGACTCGCTGATCTTCACCGACGAGGCCGCGATCGCCGGCGTGCCGGTGCCGTTTTTGACCATCAACAGCGTGGCGCCGACCATCATGGCCTTCGGCACCGACGAGCAGAAGAAGTTCTTCCTGCCCAAGATCGCCGCGGGCGAACTGCACTTCTCGATCGGCTACTCCGAGCCCGGCGCCGGCACCGACCTGGCCAACCTGCGCACCTCCGCGGTGCGCGACGGCGACGACTACGTGATCAACGGCCAGAAGATGTGGACCAGCCTGATCGCCTACGCCGACTGGGTCTGGCTGGCGGTACGCACCAACCCCGAGGCCAAGAAGCACCGCGGCATCTCGATGCTGGTGGTGCCCACGACCGCGGAGGGCTTCTCCTGGACGCCGGTGCACACCATGGCCGGTGTGGACACCAGCGCCACCTACTACTCCGATGTGCGGGTCCCGGTGACCAACCTGATCGGCGAGGAGAACGGCGGCTGGAAGCTGGTGACCAACCAGCTCAACCACGAACGCGTCGCCCTGGTGTCGCCGCAACCGATCTTTTTGGCCCTGCGCGAGGTCCGCGAGTGGGCCCAGAACACCAAGGACGCCGGCGGCTCCCGGCTGATCGACTCCGAGTGGGTGCAGCTCAATCTGGCCCGCGTCCACGCCAAGGCCGAGGTCCTCAAGCTGATCAACTGGGAGCTGGCCTCGGCGCACAGCGAGAACCTGTCGCCGGCCGACGCGTCGGCTGCCAAGGTCTTCGGCACCGAGCTGGCCACCGAGGCCTACCGGCTGCTGATGGAGGTGCTGGGCACGGCCGCGACGCTGCGCCAGGACTCGCCGGGCGCGCTGCTGCGCGGGCGGGTCGAGCGGATGCACCGGGCGTGTTTGATCCTGACCTTCGGCGGCGGCACCAACGAGGTGCAGCGCGACATCATCGGCATGGTCGCCCTCGGCCTGCCTCGAAACCGCTAAGTACCGCTGAGACTTCGGCGCGAAACAGGAAGAACACTGATGGATTTCACGACAACCGAAGCGGCGAACGACCTCGGCGGCCTGGTCGACACGATCGTGGACTCGATCTGCACGCCCGAGCATCACCGAGAGCTCGACAGCCTCGACCATCGGTTCGACCGCACGCTGTGGGCCAAGCTCGTCGACGCCGACATCCTGACCAGCGCGGCGCCGACGTCGCTGGGTGGCGACGGTTTCGGGGTGCTCGAGCAGGTGGCGGTGCTCGTCGCGCTCGGCCACCAACTGGCCGCCGTGCCCTACCTCGACTCGGTGGTGCTGGCCGCCGGCGCGCTGGCGCGATTCGGCACCGAGGAACTGCAGCAGCAGTGGGGCGCCGCCGCGGTCAAGGGCGAGAAGATCCTCACCGTCGCGCTGCGCGGCGAGATGGGCGAGGGGCCGGTGCAGGCCGCCCGCGCCGGCGAGGGCTACCGCCTCACCGGGACCCGCACCCTGGTGAGTTACGGTCCCGTGGCCGACGCGTTCCTGGTCCCCGCCGAAACCGATGCGGGCACAGCGGTTTTCCTGGTCGCCGCCGACGACCCGGGGGTGCGGGTGACCGCGCTGGAGACGACCGGCCTGGGCAGCGTCGGGCACCTGATGCTGGACGGCACCGGGATCGACGGCACCCGAATGGTCGCCGGTCCCGAGGCCGTGCCCTGGCTGGAGACGCTGGCAGCGCTGGGGGCCAGCGCTTTTCAGCTGGGCGTGCTGGAGCGCGGGCTGCAGATGACCGCCGAATACGCGCGCACCCGTGAGCAATTCGACCGACCGATCGGCAGCTTCCAAGCGGTGGCGCAACGCCTGGCCGACGGCTATATCGACATCAAGGGATTGCGCCTGACGCTGACCCAGGCGGCCTGGCGGGTGTCCGAGGACCTTCCCGCCGACATCGACGTCGCCAGCGCGGCTTTCTGGGCCGCCGACGCCGGGCACCGGGTGGCGCACACCATCGTGCACGTGCACGGCGGTGTCGGCGTCGACACCGACCACCCGGTGCACCGATACTTCTTGGCCGCCAAGGAAATCGAGTTCGCCCTGGGCGGCGCCACCGGGCAATTGCGCCGGATCGGCCGTGAACTGGCCGAAACCCCCGCCTAGGGACGACGTTGCTTCAGGTTCCGACCGACCTGACCGTCACCGACCTGCTGGTGCCGCTGGCCGACATCGACGACCGCGGGGTCTACTTCGAGGATTCGTTCACCAGCTGGCGGGCTCATCTGGGGCGCGGCGCGGCGATCGCGGCGGCGCTGCGGGGCCGCCTCGACCCGGCGCGGCCCCCGCACGTCGGCGTGCTGGCGGAGAACACGCCGTTCTTTTCGGCCATGCTGGTGGCGGCCGGGATGTCGGGAATCGTGCCGGTGGGGCTCAACCCGGTGCGCCGCGGAGCGGCGCTGGCCCGCGACATCGACCGGGCGGACTGCCAGCTGGTGCTGGCCGACACGAATTCGGCTGCTGCCCTTGACGGTATCGAGCACGTCAACGTCGACTCCGCCGAGTGGGCCGCCGAAATCGCCGCGCACGGGGACGCCGAGCCGTCGTTTCGGTCCGCGTCGCCGGCCGACCTGTTCATGCTGATCTTCACGTCGGGCACCAGCGGCGAGCCCAAGGCGGTCAAGTGCAGCCACGGCAAGGTCGCCGTCGCGGGCGCGACGATGACGCAGCGATTCGAGCTCGGCCGCGACGACGTCTGCTACGTGTCGATGCCGCTGTTCCACTCCAATGCAGTGCTGGTCGGGTGGTCGGTGGCGCTTGCTTGCCGTGGCTCAATGGCGTTGCGGCGCAAGTTCTCGGCGTCGAACTTCCTGACCGATGTGCGCCGCTACGGCGCCACCTACGCCAACTACGTCGGCAAGCCGTTGTCCTATGTGCTCGCCACTCCCGAGCGTCCCGACGATGCCGACAACCCGCTGCGCGCGGTCTACGGCAACGAGGGTGTGCCCGCCGACATCGAGCGCTTCGCCCGCAGGTTCGGCTGCGCCGTGCAGGACGGGTTCGGTTCCACCGAGGGCGGGGTCGCGATCGCGCGCACACCCGACACTCCGCCCGGCGCGTTGGGCCCGCTCACCGAAGGCCTGCAGATCGTCGACCCCGAGACCGGCGCGCCGTGCCCGCCCGGAGTCGTCGGCGAGCTGGTGAACACCGCCGGGCCCGGCCGGTTCGAGGGCTACTACAACGACGAGGCGGCCGAGGCCGCGCGCATGGCCGGCGGGGTCTACCACAGCGGCGACCTCGCCTACAGCGACGACGCCGGTTACGCCTATTTCGCTGGGCGGCTTGGCGATTGGATGCGGGTGGACGGCGAGAACCTGGGCGCGGCGCCCATCGAGCGGGTGCTGGCGCGCTACCCCGATGCGGTCGAGGTGGCGGTGTATGCGGTGCCCGACGCGATAGTCGGCGACCAGGTGATGGCCGCCCTGGTGCTGGCGCCCGGGACCGCGTTCGACCCCGAGAAGTTCCGCGCCTTCCTGGCCGAACAACCCGACCTGGGGCCCAAACAATGGCCGTCCCGCGTCCGGGTCAGCCCCGAGCTCCCGCGGACGGTGACCTTCAAGGTGCTCAAGCGTCAGCTCTCGGCCGAGGGCGTGGACTGCGGCGACCCCGTGTGGCCGATTCGCCGGTAGCGCCGGCACACCGTGTCCCATCCGCGCAAACGCCCGTGTACGGCGCGGATCACGGTTAGTATCCGGACCTACCGATTGGATCGATGAGGGCCGGGTGGGCCTGAACGGCTGCGAGGTGCCGGATGTCGTATCTGCTGGTTTCGCCGGAGACGGTGGCGTCGGTGGCCGCCGATGTGGGCCGGATCGGCGCCTCGCTGGCCGCCGAGAACGCGGCGGCCGCCGGCCCGACCACCGCGCTGGTCAGCGCGGCCGACGACGAGGTGTCGGCGGCCGTGGCCGCGCTGTTCTCCGACCACGCCGTGAGCTATCAGGCGCTGGCCGGACGGGCGGCGGCCTTCCACCAACAGTTCCTGCAGACCCTCAACGCGGGCGCGGGGTCCTATGCCGCCGCCGAGTCGACCAATGCGGCGGCGGTGCAGTCGCTCGTGGCCGCCGTGGGGACGCCCGCGCAGACGCTGCTGTCCCGCCCGCTGATCGGCAACGGCGCCAACGCGACGACACCGGGCGGCAATGGCGGGGCCGGCGGGTGGTTGTTCGGCAACGGCGGCAACGGCGCGGCCGGCGCAGCGGGCCAGGCCGGCGGCGGCGGCGGGTCGGCGGGGTTGTTCGGTAGCGGCGGCCGGGGCGGCGCCGGCGGGGCCGGCGCGGTCAGCGGCATCGGCGCAACCGGCGGTAACGGCGGCAACGGGGGGCTGTTGTTCGGAGCCGGCGGAGCCGGCGGCGCCGGCGGGATCGGCGGCACCGGAGGCGGCGTCGGCGGCACGGGCGGCCACGGCGGTAACGGAGCACTGCTGTTCGGCGCCGGGGGCGTCGGGGGCGCGGGCGGCCAGGGCGGTACCGGCGGCGGCACGGGCGGCCACGGCGGTGCCGGCGGCAACGGCGCGCTGCTGGTCGGCGGCGGCGGCAACGGCGGCGCCGGCGGGATCGGCAGTTCCGGCACCGCGGGCGGGGGCGGCGCCGGGAGCGGCGGCACCGGCGGGCACGGCGGGGCCGGCGGTTTGTTCATGAACGGCGGCAACGGCGGGGCCGGCGGGCAGGGCGGCGACGGCGGCGGCGGCACGGATTCGCTGAACCCCGCGGTCGCCGGGGGCACCGGCGGGCAGGGCGGCAACGGCGGCGCCGGCGGCACCGGCGGTGGGGGCCCGCTGCTGTTCGGCCACGGCGGCGCCGGCGGCCTGGGCGGCCAGGGCGGCACCGGGGGCACCGGCGGCCACGGCGCCGACGGCACCACGGTGGTCGCCGCCGGGACCGGCGGCAACGGCGGCACCGGCGGCACCGCCGGGGCCGGCGGGACGGGCGGCGCCGCCGGCCTGCTCACCAGCGCCGGCCTGTCCGGCGGCACCGGCGCCGGGGGCACCGGCGGCACGGGCGGCGCCGGCGGGAACGGCGCCAACGCCACCGCCGCCGTCGGCGCCGGCACCTCCGGCAACACCGGTTTCGCGGGCGGGCAGGGCGGCGACGGCGGCCAGGGCGGCGCGGCCGTCGCGGGCGGCCGAGCCGGCAACGGCGGCACCGGCGGGGCGGGCGGCCTCGGCGGCAACGGCAGCGACGGCAACGACGCCGCCGGCAACGGCAATGCCGGCGGCAACGGCGGCATGGGCGGGCAGGGCGGCACACCCGGCGCCGGCGGCGCGGCCGGCATCGGGAGCGGCGGCCAGGCGGGCAGCGCCGGCGCCGGCGGCGACGGCGGCGACGGCGGCGGCGGCGGCGACGGCACCGCGGGCCTTGCCGGCACCGACAACACCGCCAACGTCAACACCGCCGGCGGGGACGGCGACCCCGGCGGCGCGGGCGGCAAGGGCGGCGACGGCGGCGCCGCCGGCGGGGCGGGCGGCACCGGCGGCACCGGCGGCGCGGGAGGCAACGGCGCCGACGGCGGCAACGGCGGGCACGCCGGCAACAACAGCACCACCGCCCCCGTCGGCGGCGGCGGGGGCCAGGGCGGCGCCGGCGGCGCGCCGGGCGCGGGCGGCGCCGCCAACGGTGGCACGGCCGGCGCCCAGGGAGTCGGCGGCGACGGCGGCGACGGCGGGGACGGCGGCGGGGGCGGCACCGGCGCGGGCGGCACCAACGGCGGCCTCGGCGTGGCCGGGACCGACGGCTACACCGGCGGGGCCGGCGGCGCGGGCGGCCAGGGCGGCGCCAACGGTGCGAACGGCGGCGCGGGCGGCGACGGCGGTGGCGGCGGGGCCGGCGGCACCGGCGGCAACGGCGGCACCGGCGGCAACGGCGTGTCCGGCACCGGCCCGGCCCCCGTCGGCGCCACCGGCGCCGGCGGCGGCAACGGGGCAGATGGCGGCGCGGGCGGCGCGGGCGGCAGCGCGGGAGGCACCGGCGGCAGCGGCGGCAACGGCGGCACGGGCGGGGCCGCCGGGACCGGCGGCGCCGCGGGCGACGGCGGCAGCGGCTACGCCCCCGACACCGGTGTCACGACCGCACCGAACGGCGGCGCCGGCGGCACCGGCGGCAACGGCGGAGTCGGCGGCCAGGGCGGCGGCGGGGGCGCCGCCGGCAGCGGCGGCACGGCCGGCGTCGGCGGCCAGGGCGGCAACGGCGGCGGCGCCGGCACCGGCGGCACCGGCGGCAACGGCGTGACGGGCAACCTCACCGCGACCCCCGGCAACGGCGGCGCGGGCGGCAACGGCGGCAACGCGGGCAACGGCGGGCAGGGCGGCACGGGCGGAAGCGGGGCCACCGGCACGCCCGCCGGCAATGGCGGCATCGGCGGCAACGGCGGCGGCGCGGGCGCGGGCGGCAACGGCGGCACCGGGGCGGCGGGCGGCGCCGGCGTGGGCGGAAACACCGGCTCAACGGCCGGCAGCGGCGGGGCCGGCGGGGACGCCGGCACCGCCGGCAACGGCGGCCAGGGCGGCACCGGCGGGGCCGGGCTCAGCGGCGGCAACGGCGGCCAGGGCGGCAACGGCGGTCTCGGCGCCGACGGCGGCAACGGGGCCGACGGCGCCGACGGCTCGCAGACCTCCGGGCCGACCTACTTCCAGACCCCCACGGGCGGCGGTGGCGGCAACGGCGGCACCGGAAGCGCCGGCGGCCAGCCCGGCTCCGGCGGGGCTCCCGGCGCCGGCACCGGCGGCAACACCGGCGGCCAGGGCACCGGCGGCGACGGCGGCGACGGCGGCAAGGGCGGGGCCGGCGGCAAGGGCGCCAACGGGGTCAACAACCCGATCGCGCCGACCTCGACCGCCGCCACCGGCACCCCCAACCCCGGCAACCCGGGCGGGACCGGAGCCGACGGCACGGCGTCGCTCGAGCAGGGCGGAACGGGAGGGGCGGGCACCAGCGCGACCGACAACGCCGACGGCGCGACCGCCACCGCCGGCAACGCCGGGGACGGCGGCACCGGCGGACAGGCCGCACCCGGCGGAACGGGCGGCGCGGGCGGCAGCGCCACGGCGGACGGCAACCCCGGCACGGCCGACGCCGGCAACGGCGGAGCCGGCGGGGCCGGCGGCCAGTTCGGGGGCGGCGGCCAGGGCGGCGCCGGCGGCAGCGCCACCGCCAACGGAACCAACGGGGTGGCCAACGGCGGGGACGGCGGGGACGGCGGCAATGCGACCAACGGCCCCGCCGACCAGGGCGGTAACGGCGCCGCCGGCGGACCCGGCGGTCAGGGCGGCAATGCGACGGCGACGGGCACCGGCGGGGTGGCCACCGGCGGCAACGGCGGCACCGGCGGCGACGCCGCCAACGGCCAGATCAACGCGGGCGCCGGCGGAGCGGGCGGGAACGGCGGTGCCGCCGGGGCGGGCGGCGCCCACGGCGGCAGCGGCGGCACCGGCGGCGCCGGCGGCGGCGGCGGGACAGGCGGCAACGGAGCCGTCGGCGGCACCGGCGGGGCCGGCGGCAACGGCGGAACCGGCACCGGCGCTGCCACCAGCACCAACGGCAACGGCGGCGCCGGTGGCGGCGGCGGGCTGGGCGCGATCGGCGCCAACGGCGGCGCCGGCGGAACCGGCGGCAGCGGCGGAGCCGGTTCGGTGGGCGGCACCGCGGGCGACGGCGGGTCCGGCGGCGCGGGCGGGGCGGCCGGCAGCGGCGGGGACGGCGGCGGCGGCGGAACCGGCGGCACCGGCACGCTCGCGGGCGACCCGGGGGCCGGCGGCGCCGGCGGCGACAGCGGAACCGGCGGTCAGGGCGGCAGCGGCGGTCAGGCCGGCAACGGCCCGCTCGGCGGCAGCGGCGGGTCCGGTGGGAGCAACCCGGGCCAGGCCGGCTCGGGCAGCACCGGCGGTGACGGCGGCAGCGGCGTCGGCACCGGGGGCGCGGGCGGCACCGGCGGCGTCGCCTCCTGAGGCCGCCCACTCGCGACGACCGGTCCACCCAGCGCCAGGCCATGACTCCCCCACTCACCGACCTGCACGCGGGCTTCGACGACCTGGCCAACGGTGTGCCCGCGACGATCGGGATCGCGGTCGCTGCCCCGAACGGGGCCGCACCGGTTTCGTTGGGGCGCTGGTCTTCCGGTGTCGCGTGGTCGACGATCAAGGTGCCGCTGGCGATCGCGGCCCTGAGTAGCGATCCGGCGGGCGCGCACCATCTGGTCGTCAAGGCGATCACCGAATCCGACAACGACGCCTCCGAGCGGTTGTGGTCCCGGCTCGGTGAGTCGGAGGACGCCGCCCGGCGGGTGCAGGCCGTCATCCGCACGGGCGGCGACCCGGCCACCGTGGTCGAATCACGGCGCCTGCGAACCGGTTTCACCCCGTTCGGGCAGACACAATGGCCTCTGGACCGGCAGGCGCGTTTCGCAGCGCACCTGCCCTACGTCGCCGGCGCGGCCCCGGTCGTCGACCTGATGCGCCTCCTCGCCGACCACCAGCGCTGGGGCCTTGCCGCCAGGGGCATGCCCGCCAAGGGCGGTTGGGGCCCCGGTGTGCACGGGGATTACCTGGTCCGGCAGTTCGGGATCATGCCGACCGAACCCGGACATCTCGGCGTGGCGTTGGCCGCCCAGGCCCACACGTTCGACGCCGCGGTCGACGTTCTCGACACGATGGCGGAATGGCTGGTCGGCCACCGTGACCGGCTGGCGCAAACCTGACCCCGACAGATGGCGCAACCCGGCCAACATTGCCGGCGCGCATGACATTCTGAGCAGGTGTTCAACACCGCCGCAGTGCGGCGACGATGATGTCGTTCCTGGTCGTCTCGCCGGCCACGACGGCGGCCGCGGCCCGGGAACTCGCCGGTGTCGGATCGGCGATCCGGGCGGCCAATGCGGTCGCCGCGCGGTCGACGACACAGGTGGCGGCCGCGGCCGGCGACGAGGTGTCGGTGGCGATCGCGACCGCGTTCGGTGATGTCGGCCGGCAGTTCCAGTCGCTGGGCGCGCGGACGGCGCTCTTTCATGACCGTTTCGTGCAGACGCTGAGCGCGGTCGAATCGGTGTATACGGCCGCCGAGGCCGGCAATGCCGACCGGTTGCGGACGCTGGAGCAGGCCGTCTCGGGCGCGATCAATGCGCCCACCGAGACGGTGCTGGGGCGCCCCTTGATCGGCAACGGAACCGATGGTGCGCAGGGGACCGGGCGGCCCGGCGGGGCGGGCGGCATCTTGTTCGGCAACGGCGGTAACGGCGGATCGGGAGCGGCGGGGCGGCCCGGGGGGGCCGGCGGGTCGGCCGGCCTGTTCGGTAACGGCGGCGCCGGGGGCGCCGGCGGGGCCGCCACCGCCGTCGGCGCGACCGGTGGTTTCGGTGGGGCGGGCGGCGCCGGCGGGCTCCTCGGCGGCTTCGGTGGGGCGGGCGGCGTCGGCGGTAACGGCGGCGCGGCCGGGATGATCGCCGGCACCCCGGTGGCCGGTGGTTCCGGCGGGGCCGGCGGGGCCGGCGGGGCCGAGCGCGCGCCCCTGTTCTATACCGGCGGCGCGGGCGGGGCCGGGGGGACCGGCGGGGCCGGCGCCGAGGGCGACGACGGCGCCGCCGGTTTGGCGGGCGGGGACGGCTTGTCGGGCGGGACCGGCGGCGCCGGCGGGGCGGGCGGTAATTCGGGTGCCGGCGGCGTGAACGGCTCCGGTGGCGCGGGCGGCGCCGGTGGGGCCGGTGGGTCCGGCGGCGAGGGCGGCATCGACACGGGAACCGGCCCGGGCTCCGGCGGTCACGGCGGGGCCGGAGGCAACGCCGGCGCGGGCGGGGCGGTCGGTACCGGCGGTGCCGGCGGGACCGTGGGCCGTGGCGGCACCGGCGGGGCCGGCGGCGACGGCGGCCTCGGCGCCGCGGCCCTGGCGGGCGCCGGCGGCCATGGCGGGGACGCAGGCGTCGGAGGCGCCGGCGGCAGCGCCGGGGGCCCAGGCGGCATCAGCGGAGACGGCGGGGCCGGCGGCGTCGGCGGGGCGGGCGGCAGCGGCGCCGCCGCGGGCGACGCCGGCACCCCTGGGGTCGGCGGGGACGGCGGGGCGGGCGGAACGGGCGGTGCGGCCGGCCTGGTGGGCTCCGGCGGCACCATCGGCGGTGGCGGCAACGGCGGCGCGGGCGGCTCCGGCGGCACGGGCGTCAACGCCGCGGTCGGCAGCGGCGTCGCCGGCGGCGAGGGCGGTCTCGGCGGCGCCGGCGGGGCCGGCGGCAGCGCCGGTGGCCCCGCCGGGGTCAGTGGCAGCGGCGGCGCGGGCGGCGCCGGCGGCGCCGGCGGCAACGGCGGGTCGGGCGCACCGGACGCCGGCGCCGGCGCGATGGACGGCGGCGCGGGCGGTGCCGGCGGGGTCGGCGGGACGGGCGGGGCGGCCGGCGCGGTCGGCACCGGCGGCAGGGCCGGCGACGGGGGCCTCGGCGGGATCGGCGGCGACGGCGGGGCCGGCGGCCAGGGCGCCGCGGGCGCGGCCGGCGGAGGTCAGGGCGGCCAGGGCGCCGTCGGCGGCGACGGCGGCGCGGGCGGCACCGGCGGACCGGCCGGTGCGGGCGGCGGCGGCAGCCAGGGCGCCGGCGGCGACGGCGGCGCCGGCGGCCGGGGCGGCACCGGCGGCCAGGGCGGCGCGGGTGGAACCGGCATCGAAGGCGGCGCCGGCGGCCTGGGCGGCACCGGCGGTCACGGCGGGGCCAGCGGCACGGGCTCCGTCGCCGGTGCCAATGGCGACGGCGGCGACGGCGGCACCGGCGGAACCGGCGGGACCGGCGGCAACGGCGGCAACGGCGACAACGGGAGCGCCGGAAACGACGGCCAGGCCGCCGGCAACGGCGGGCGGGGCGGCGCCGGCGGCACCGGGGGCCGGGCCGGTGCCGGCGCCGGCGCGGCGGGCACCGCCGGTGCCGGCGGCCTCGGCGGCCAGGGCGGTACCGGCGGCGACGGCGGCGACGGCGGCACCTCGGCCTTCGGCGGCGCGGGCGGCGCCGGAGGGGATGGCGGCGACGGCGGCGACGGCGGCCTGGCCACCGCCGGCGGCAACGGCGGCAACGGCGGCGACGGCGGTGCCGCGGGTGCCGGCGGCAACGGCGGCGACAACGGCAGCGGCGGCACCGCGGGGGGCAGCGGCGGCGCCGGCGGCAACGGGGGCGCGGGCGGGCGGGGCACCGACGGCGGCGCGGGCGTCGACAGCGGCGGCGGCACCGGCGGCGACGGGGGCAATGGCGGCGCCGGCGGCGACGGCGGCAGCCCCGGGGTCAGCCCGAGCAAACAGGACGCCGCGGCGCACAACACCTACTTCGGCAGCGGCGGCAACGGCGGCGCCGGCGGCGACGGCGGCACCGGCGGCAACGGCGACGTCGGCGCGGCCGGCGACAACCCCGGCTTCGCCGGCGGCGACGGCGGCGTCGGCGGTCAGGGCGGTCAGGGCGGGGCGACCAATCAACCGCAGTCGTCGTCCTACCACGGCTATTTCGGGTCCAACGGCAACGGCGGCGCCGGCGGCAACGGCGGCGACGGCGGCACCGGCGGGACCGGCGGCACCGGCAGCAGCAGCGCCGGGGGCACCGGGGGGCCCGGCGGCGACGGCGGCGCGGCCGGCGGCGGCGGGGCTCCCGGCGACGGCTACAAGGCGCAGTTCGCCAGCGGTGGGCTGCCCGTCGGCACGGGCGGGCCCGGCGGAACCGGCGGTGCCGCCGGCGCCGGCGGTGCCGGCGGCCAGGGCGACACCGGCTTCGACGGGGGTGCCGGCGGAACCGGGGGCGCCGGTGGTGACGGCGGTGGTGGCGGCGACGGCAGCGGCACCTACTACGCCCAGGCCAGCAACGGCGGCAACGGCGGTGGCGGCGGGTCCGGCGGGTCCGGCGGTGGCGGGGGCGCGGGCGGGGCCGGCGCCGACGGCGGCACCGGCGGCAGCGCCGGCCACGGGGGCAGCGGCGAGGGGGGAGGCAACGGCGGCACCGCCGAGTACACCGGCGCCGGCTCGTACGGCGGCCGGGGCGGCACCGGGGGCAACGGCGCCGGCGGCGGCACCGCGGGTTCCGGCGGCGCGGCCGGCTCCGGCGGCAGCGTCGGCGCCGGCGGGACCGGGGCCGGCGGCGGCACCGGCGGCCCCGGCGGGACGGGCGGCAGCGGCGGCCCGGACGGCAACTATGGCATCAACGGGGCCGGCGGCACCGGCGGTGCCGGCACCTCCCCGGGCACCCCCGGCGTCGCCGGCGGCGCTGGGGGCACGGGCAGCAGCGATCTGATGAACGCCACCGTCCCGCTGGTGATGCGCAACGTCACTAATCCGGTCGTCTACATCTCGGTCAACGGCGGGCCGATGGTGCCCGTGGAGGTCGACACCGGATCCACCGGTCTGGTCATCGAAAGCCAATACGTCGGAACGCAGAACCTCGGGGCGGCGATCGGCTCGGGTACGGCCGGTTACGTCGGCGGGCTGACCTACTCCTACACCACGTATTCAACGACGGTCGACTTCGGCAACGGCATCGTCACCGCGCCGACGGGCGTCAACCTGGTCAGCGGGACGGCGGTGCAGAACTACTTCGGCGCCTTCGGTGTCGACGGTGTCCTGGGCATCGGGCCCAACAACGGCTACCCGGGCACCAGCACGGTGGTCCAGGCGCTGCCCGGCGTCCTCAACAACGGCGTGCTCATCAACGAACCGCAGGGCGTGCTGGAGTTCGGCCCCAACCCGCTGCCCGGCGGCGTCCCGGTCACCGGGGCACCGATCACCACGGTGCAGGTGCAGATCAACAACGGGTCCCTGCAATCCGCTCCGGTGATGTTCGACTCCGGTGGCCTGTACGGAACCATCCCGTCGTCGCTGCTGGGCACCGGGCAGGCCGCCGGGACGACCCTGGCGGCGGGCACTCCCGTCGCCGTTTACACCGCCGACGGTCACACGCTGCTCTACTCCTACACGACGACCGCCACGAACACCCTCACGGTGACCTCGGGCGGCAACATGGAGACCGGGTACGTGCCCTTCTCGCAGCAGCCCGTCTACATCGGGTACGACCCCGGCGGCGTCGGGACGATGACCTTCGCCGCCTGAGCTACCCGAACAGCGACGGCACCACGGCGTCGATCAGGTGCGGCCCGGGTTCGGCGAAGGCCGCGCGCAGGGCGTCGGCGAATTCCTCGCACGTGGTGACGCGGCGCGCCGGGACCCCCATCCCCTCGGAGATTCTCACGAAATCGATTGCCGGACGAGACAAGTCGAGCAGATCAAGAGCCTTGGGGCCGGGCGCGGATCCGACCCCGACGCGTTGCAGTTCGACCCGCAGGATGTCGTAGGCGCTGTTGTCGTAGAGCACGGTCGTCACGTCGAGGTTCTCCCGGGCCTGGGTCCACAGCCCCGAGATCGTGTACATCGCCGACCCGTCGGATTCCAGGCACAGCACCGGACGGTCGGGGGCGGCCACCGCGGCGCCCACCGCGGCCGGGATGCCGTAGCCGATCGCCCCGCCGGTCAGGGTCAGCCAGTCGTGGGCCGGCGCCCCGGCGGTGGCCTGCGGCAGCGACAGTCCGGAGGTGTTGGACTCGTCGACGACGATCGCCCGTTCGGGTAGCAGCGCCCCGATCACGCCGGCCGCCGACGCCGACGTCAGGGCGCCCGTCGGCAGCGCGGGACGCGACGCGTCGGCCACCGGGGCCGTCGTGCCCGGCGCCACCTCGTCGGCCAGCGCTTCCAGCGCGTCGGCCGCGCCGCGGTGCCCGGCGAGCACGTGCACTCCGCAGCCGGCCGGCACCAGGTCGCTGGGCATGTTCGGGTAGGCGAAGAACGACACCGGCGACTTGGCGCCGGCCAGCACCAGATGCTTGGCCCCGTCGAGCTGGGCGGTGGCGGCCTCGGCGAAGTAGGCGAGCCGCTCGACGGCGGGGACCCCGGCGCCGCGCTCCAGCCGGGTCGGGAACGTCTCGCACAACAACCGGGCCCCGGTGGCCTGGGCGATCCGCGCGGCCGCGGCCAAACCCCGTGCGCGCGTGGCGTCGCCGCCGACCATGAGCACCGCGGGCTCGCCCGAGCGCAGCGCCTCGAGCGCCTCGGGTGACAGCGGGGCCGCCTGCTCCGGCGGCGCGGGCGCCGCGGCGGCGGGCCGGGCGCCCTCGGTCCACGACACGTCGGCGGGCAGGATCAGCGTGGCGATCTGCGGGCCCGACGCGGCGGCGGCGATCGCGGCGGCGGCGTCGGCGGCGACGTCGGCGCTGTTCTGGGTGCGGCGCACCCACCCCGAGACGCTGCCCGCGACCGCGTCGATGTCGGATTCCAGTGGGGCGTCGTACTTTTTGTGATAGGTGGCGTGGTCGCCGACGACCACCACCAGCGGCACGTGGGCGCGGCGCGCGTTGTGCAGGTTGGCCAGCCCGTTGCCCAGCCCGGGCCCCAGGTGCAGCAGCACCGCCGCCGGGCGGCCGGCGATGCGGGCATAGCCGTCGGCCGCGCCCGTGGCCACACCCTCGAAAAGTGCCAGCACGCCGCGCATGCGCGGTACGGTGTCCAGGGCGGCCACGAAATGCATCTCCGAGGTGCCGGGGTTGGAAAAGCACACGTCGACGCCGCCGTCGACCAGGGTGTTGATCAGTGCCACAGCGCCGTTCACGAGTTTGCCTCCAGTCTGAATACGCGCGCGGCGTTGCCGTGCAGGAAGTCGCGGCGCGCCTCGTCGCCGAGCCCCAGGTCATCCAGCCCGGCCAGCGCGTGCGCGGGGGCGATCATCGGGTAGTTGCTGCCGAACAGCACCTTGCGTTGTCCCGTGCCGGTTTTCATGAACCTGACCAGTTCGTCCGGGTACCGCTTGACCGTGTAGGCGGACGTGTCGATGTAGACGTTCTCGTGCTTGCGCGCGACGGCGACCATCTCCTCGGTCCACGGGTAGCCGACGTGCCCGCAGACGATCACGAGCTCCGGAAAGTCGAGGGCGACCTGGTCGATGTAGGGGATCGGGCGTCCCGTCTCCGACGGCCGCAGCGGGCCGGTGTGCCCGACCTGCGTGCAGAACGGCACGCCGGTCTCGACGCACGCAGCGAACAGCGGGTAGTAGCGGCGATCGGTCGGCGGGGCGTTCCACAGCCAGGGCACCACGCGCAGGCCGACGAACCCGCCGTCGATGCGGCGGCGCAGCTCGCGGACCGCCTCCATCGGGCGATCCAGGTCGACGGTCGCCAGCCCGGCGAACCGTGTGGGGTGCAACCGGATCCACTCGGCGACCTCGTCGTTGCCGATCAGGTCCTGGCCGCCGGGCCCGCGCCACCCGCACAGCAGGCCGAGGTCGACCCCGGCGGCGTCCATGGCGTCGACGGTGGCTTGTATCGGGATCTCGGCGTCCGGCAGCGAGCCACCCGTCCAGCGCTGCAGCGACGCCAGCATGTCGCTGCGCAGAAACCGCAGGGTCGGATGCTGCATCCACACGTCGATCGTCATCGCGATCGACTGTAGCCCGGCGACGATGCGCGCGGCGCAGCCGCGCGAGGAGGAGGAGGCGGGCGGTGGGCTGTAGCCCGGCGACGATGCGCGCGGCGCAGCCGCGCGAGAAGGAGGCGGGCGATCGACTGTAGCCCGGCGACGATGCGCGCGGCGCAGCCGCGCGAGGAGGAGGCGGGCGATCGACTGTAGCCCGGTGGACGTCTACGCGGCCAGCGCGGACCGGGCCGCGGCCAGTGTCTGCCGCTCGTACCCGCCGCCGAACAGCACGACGTGCGCCAGCAGCGGGAAGAGCTGGTGCAACCCGATGCGCTCACGCCAGCCGGGTCTCAGCGGCCGCACCTCCTGGTAGCCGGCCAGCACGGCGTCGTGGTGCGCGCAGCCGAACAGCGCCAGCATCGCCAGGTCGGTCTCGCGGTGACCGGCGTGGGAAGCCGGGTCGATCAGCACCACCCCGTCGGGCGTCCACATCACGTTGCCGCTCCACAGGTCGCCGTGCAGCCGGGCCGGACGGTCGTCGTCGTCGAAATCGCCCGCGCGGCAACGCGCCACGACGGAGTCGATCGCCTCGCGGGTGGCGGCCTGTAGCGGCGCGCGCCCGGCCATCGGAACCAGCCGCTCGTCGGCGTAGAAGCCGCCCCAGCTTTCGTGGCGCCGCAGCGACATCGGCAGCGGCTGCGACAGCGGCCCGAAGAACCCGGGGCCGTCCCACCCGTCGGGTCCCGCGCCGAACGCCGCGGCGCCGGCGTCGTGGGTGACGGCCAGTCGGCCGCCGAACACGCGCGCCGCCTCGGGGGTCGGCGGCGCCGAATCGAGCCGGCGCAGGGTCAGGCTGGCGTCGTCGACGGCGACGACCCGCGCGCAGGGCACCCCGCCCTCGACGGCCGAAAGCCATTGCAGCCCGGCGGCTTCCCACGCGAAGTAGCCGGCGGGCGCACCCGGGTGATGTTTGACGAAGTCGGTCAAGCCGTTGCGTGAGCGGCGTGCACGTCGTCGGCGGGCCGCGCCTCGGTCTGTTCCTTGGCCCAGCGGTAGTCGGGTTTGCCGGCGGGCGAACGCTTCACCTCGTCGACCAGCCAAAGGCTGCGCGGCACCTTGTATCCCGCGATCTCCGAGCGCACGAAGCGGTCGAGCTCGGCCAGCGACGGCCGGGTGC
Organism: uncultured Actinomycetota bacterium; assembly: GCA_963711445.1. Classification (GTDB taxonomy): domain Bacteria; phylum Actinomycetota; class Actinomycetes; order Mycobacteriales; family Mycobacteriaceae; genus Mycobacterium. The sequence goes on along the minus strand of CAVQEF010000003.1, from coordinate 718,811 downwards.
CGGGCCGGGGCTGCACGACGGCGGCCACGTGCTGGCCGTACCGCGGGTCGGGCACGCCGACCACCAGGGCGTCGAAGACGTCGGGGTGGCCCTTCAGCGCCCCCTCGACCTCCTCGGGGTAGATCTTCTCGCCGCCGCTGTTGATCGACACCGAGCCGCGGCCCAGCATCGTGACGGTGCCGTCCTCCTCGACCAGCGCGTAGTCACCCGGGATGGCGTAGCGCACCCCGTTGAAGGTCTTGAACGTCTCGGCGGTCTTCTTCTCGTCCTTGTAGTAGCCGACCGGGATGTTGCCCTTCTTGGCGATCAGCCCGCGCACGCCGGAGCCGGGCTTGACCTCGTTGCCCTCCTCGTCGAGGACGACGGTGCGGTGGTCGATCGTCACGCGCGGGCCCCCGGCGTGCGGCGCATCCTTGGCCACGATGCTGGTGCCGCCGAAGCCGGTCTCCGACGAGCCGATCGAGTCGGTGATCACCCGGTTGGGCAGCAACTCGAGCAGCTTCTCCTTGATGCTGGGCGAGAACAGCGCAGCCGTGCTGGCAAGCAGGAACAGCGACGACAGGTCGTAGTCGTGGTCCTTGTTGAGCGCGTCGAGCAGCGGTCGCGCCATGGCATCGCCGGTGAAGAACAGCAGGTTCACCTTGTGTTGGCTGATCGTGCGCCACACCTCGTCGGCGTTGAATTCCGGTGCCAGCACGGTGGTTTGACCCGAGAAGATCGACATCCAGGTGGACGACTGGGTGGCGCCGTGGATCATCGGCGGAATCGGATAGCGGACCATCGGCGGATTGGCGGCACCCTCCCTGGCCAGGTCGTACTCGTCCTTGACGAATTCGCCGGTCGCGAAGTCGGTTCCGCCCAACAACACGCGGTAGATGTCCTCGTGGCGCCACATCACGCCCTTCGGGAAGCCCGTCGTGCCACCGGTATACAGCAGGTAGATGTCGTCGGCGCTGCGCTCGCCGAAGTCGCGCTCGGGTGAGCCCTGCGCGATCGCGGAGTAGAACTCGACGCCGCCGTAGCGCTGGTAGTCCTTGTCGCTGCCGTCCTCGATGACCAGCACCGTCTTGACGTTGGGAGTGTCGGGCAGGACGTTGGCGACCCGGTCGGCGTACTGGCGCTCGTGCACCAGCGCGACCATGTCGGAGTTGTCGAACAGGTAGCGCAGCTCGCCCTCGACGTAGCGGTAGTTGACGTTGACCAGGATGGCGCCGGCCTTGACGATGCCGAGCATCGCGATGACGATCTCGTTGCGGTTGCGGCAGTACAGCCCGACCTTGTCGTCCTTTTTCACGCCCTGGTCGATCAGGTAGTGCGCGAGCCGGTTGGCCTTTTCCTCCAACTCGGCGTAGGTCAGCTTCTCGTCGCCGCAGATGAGGGCGACACGGTCAGGCACGGCGTCGATGGCGTGCTCGGCAAGATCGGCAATATTCAGGGCCACGGCCACCAAATTAGAACGTGTTACATTTCTTGACAAGTTCATGCCCGACGTCGAGCGAGAGGCGGTAACCGTGGCCGACACGCCAGCAAACGAATCCGGACCCGTGGAAGCGGATGCGCTGGTGGAGCAGCGCGGGCACACCCTGATCGTCACGCTGAACCGGCCGCACGCCCGCAACGCGCTGAGCACCGAAATGATGCAGATCATGGTCGAGGCCTGGGACCGCGTCGACAACGATGACGACATCCGGTGCTGCATCCTGACCGGCGCCGGTGGCTACTTCTGCGCCGGCATGGACCTCAAGGCCGCAACCCAGAAGCCGCCGGGTGAGTCGTTCAAGGACGGCAGCTACGACCCGTCACGCATCGACGCGCTGCTCAAGGGCCGCAGGCTCACCAAACCGCTGATCGCGGCCGTCGAGGGGCCGGCGATCGCCGGCGGGACCGAGATCCTGCAGGGCACCGACATCCGGGTGGCCGGCCGGAGCGCCAAGTTCGGCATCTCGGAGGCCAAGTGGAGCCTGTACCCGATGGGCGGCTCCGCCGTACGCCTGGTGCGCCAGATCCCCTACACCGTGGCCTGCGACCTGCTGCTGACCGGCCGGCACATCACCGCCGCCGAGGCCAAGGAGATGGGGCTGATCGGTTATGTGGTCGAAGACGGCCAGGCGCTGACCAAGGCGCTGGAGATCGCCGAGCTCATCGAGAACAACGGCCCGCTGGCCGTGCAGGCCATCCTGCGGGCGATCCGCGAGACGGAGGGCATGCACGAGAACGAGGCGTTCAAGATCGACACCCAGATCGGCATCCAGGTGTTCCTGTCCGACGACGCCAAGGAAGGCCCGCGGGCGTTCGCCGAGAAGCGCAAGCCCAACTTCCAGAACAGGTAACCCACCCCTTCCTCACGCCGAGCGTGAGCTGAGGGCGAATTTTCGGCGATTTTTTCGCCCTGACGTCACGCTCGGCGCGAACGCAGGGCGTCAGCCGGCCGGCGCGCTCGGGCTGAACTTGACCGGCATCTTCTCGAGGCCGGACACGAAGTTGGCCGGCCGCAGCGGCAGCGCGGCATCCGAGGCCAGCCGCATGTCGGGCAGGCGCTGCAGCAGCCGGCTCTGCATGATCGACAGCTCGAGGCGGGCGAGCTGATTGCCCAGGCAGAAGTGGGTGCCGAAACCGAACGCGAGGTGGTTGTTCGGGTAGCGCTCGATGTCGAAGCTCTCCGGATCCTCGAAGACCTTCTCGTCGAAGTTCGCCGACTCGAACAGCAGGATCACCTTCTCGCCCTGCCGCAGCTGCGTGCCGTGGAACTCGGTGTCGGCGGTGAGGGTGCGCGCCATGTTCTTCACCGGCGCGGTCCAGCGCAGCATCTCCTCGATCGCGTTGGGCAGCAACGACAGGTCACCGGCCAGGCGCCGGTGCTGGTCCGGGTGGGCCAGCAACTGCCGCGTCCCGCCCGACAGGGTGTGCCGTGTCGTCTCGTCGCCGCCGATCAGCAGCAGCAGCACCTCGGTGACGATCTGGTGGTCTTCCAGGCGCGCCCCTTCGACCTCGGCGTGCACCAGGACGCTGACCAGGTCGTCGGTGGGCTCGGACTTGCGGGCCGCGATCATGCCCATCATGTATTCGCTGTAGGCGGCGAATGCGTCCATGGTGACCTGGATGTCCGCGTCGGCCGCGGTGCTGCTCAAGGCCCCGACCAGGTCGTCGGACCACCGCAGGAACATCTCGCGTTCCTCCGGGCGCACCCCGAGCATGTCGCCGATGACTGCCATCGGCAGCGGCGCGGCGAGGTCCCACACGAAGTCGCACTCGCCGCGTTCGCACACCGCGTCGATCAGGGTGTCGCACAGCTCGGCGATCTTGGCCTCCTGGTCCTTCACCCGCTTGCGGGTGAAGCCGGAGTTGACGAGCTTGCGGCGCAGCAGATGCTGCGGATCGTCCATCTCGATCATCATCTCCACACCCGGTTGGTCGGGTCGGATGCCGCCGGCGTTGGAGAACAGCTCGGGCTTGCGCTCGGCCTCGATGACGGACTGGTACGTCGAGGCGGCGGCCAGCCCGTTGCGGTCCCGGAACACCGGCTCGTGCTCGCGCATCCACCGGTAGACGGCCCGGGAGTCGCCCGCGTAGAAGGTGCCGTCGGTCAGGTCGACGTCGGGTCTTGTCCCTAAACCAGTCGCTGTCATGAGATCTCCTGAGCGTCGCCGAAGGTCATCTGTACGTGGTCAGCGGAACTGGACAGCATCGCGCGCTTGGGAAGGCCCAGCGACGCAAGTTCTTTCGCGTAGGGGTGATCGCCCAGCCGAACGCGCACCCCGCCGAACCGGGTGCGCACGCCGTCCAGCGTGTGCTCGAAGGCGGTCTCGCGGGTGACCCCGTCGCGGTGCGAGTAGCTGCGCTGCCCCTGCTGGCGCGGGGTCAGCCGGAAGGGCAGGCCGCGGCGGAACTCCATGTCGATCACCAGTTGCCCGTCCACGCTGCAGTCGAATCCGAACCGAGTCCCCTCGCGAACGGTGAAGTCCGCCATCACTTTCGGGTAGCCCCAGATCTTGGTTCCCGCTTCCAGCGTGAACGCCTGGTCGACGGGCAGGTGGTGGATGAACGCGCCGGCCTCCCCCAGGGCGCGCGGGCCGCTCGCGTCAGAGCCCGGCGGGTTCACCATCACGCTGGTGCCGAACTCGTGGTACTGGCCCAGGTCGCCGTCGAGGTAGTGCATCAGCATCAGCACCACGATCGCGCGCCCGGGCAGGTAACGGCAGACCCGCAGGCCGCTGTAGTCGATCAGGCGCTGCGCGGCGTCGGCGTCGACGGAGAACATCGCCATGTGCTGATTGGCCTGACGGATCCGCACCGGCATCGTGAGTACGGTGCCCGCGATGGTGTGCTGCGAGGCTGTCATCGGGCCAATCTAGAACGTGTTCTACTCGTTGGGCAAGGTTCGGCTAGATCAGCGTGGCGAGCTCGTGGACCTGCTCGGTACTGCGGCCGGAGATCACCATCATCGTGACACCGGCCGCCTCCCAGACCTTGATCTGCTTACGCACGTAGTCCAGGTCGCCGACGATCGCGGCGTCGTCGACCACCTCGTCGGGGATGATCTCGGCGGCCTTGTCCTTCTGATCTGACCGGAACAGCGCGGTCACGTCGTCGACCACCTCGGCGTAGCCCATCCGGCGATAGACGTCGGCGTGGAAGTTGGTGTCCTCGGCGCCCATGCCACCCATGTATAAGGCCAGGTAGGGCTTCATGGCCGCGAAGGCGGCGCCGCGGTCGTCGGTGATGACGATGTTGGCGGTCGCGCAGATCTCGAAGTCCTCACGGCTGCGGCGGGCGCCGGGCCGGGCGAAGCCCTCGTCGAGCCACTCGTTGTAGGTGTCGGCCATCCGCGGGGTGTAGAAGATCGGCAGCCAGCCGTCGCAGATCTCGGCGGCCATCGCGACGTTCTTGGGGCCCTCGGCGCCCAGCATGATCGGGATGTCGGCGCGCAGCGGATGGGTGATCGGCTTGAGCGCCTTGCCCAGGCCGGTTGTCGGACCGGGCCCCCCCTTCAATGGCAGCGGGTAGTGCGGGCCGGCGCTGGTCACCGGGGCCTTTCGGGCCCACACCTGCCGGATGATGTCGATGTATTCGCGGGTGCGGGCCAGCGGCTTGGGGAACGACTGCCCGTACCAGCCCTCCACGACTTGCGGGCCGGACACGCCGAGCCCGAGGATGTGCCGGCCGCCGGACAGGTGGTCGAGCGTCAGCGCGGCCATCGCGCAGGCCGTCGGGGTGCGCGCGGACAGCTGCACCACCGACGTGCCCAGCCGCAGCCGGCGCGTCGACGAGCCCCACCAGGCCAGCGGCGTGTAGGCGTCGGAGCCCCACGCCTCGGCGGTGAACACGGCGTCGAACCCGGCGTCCTCGGCCGCAGCGACGAGCTCCCCGTGGTTGTCGGGGGGCTGCGCGCCCCAATACCCCAGCTGCAACCCGAGCTTCATGTGTTTGCCCTTCCTAGGCCGACCCGATGTTGAATCCGTTGTTAGAACCTGTTCTACTCGATTGCGTGACAGCCAGTTCGAGCAGCCCGACCTTGATCGATCACCGTGAGCCACCGCTTTCTGCGCCACTGACGTTGTCCTTCGACTACACCCGTTCGGTCGGCCCCACGCTGAGCAAGTTCTTCACCGCACTGCGTGAGCGCCGCATCCTGGGGGCGCGCGGTTCGGATGGCCGGGTGCACGTGCCGCCGCCGGAATATGACCCGGTCACCTACGAGCCGCTGGGCGAGATGGTACCGGTGTCGGCCGTGGGCACCGTGGTGTCCTGGACCTGGCAGCCCGAGCCGTTGGAGGGCCAGCCGCTGGACCGCCCGTTCGCCTGGGCGCTGATCAAGCTCGACGGCGCCGACACCCCGCTGATACACGCGGTGGATGCGGGAGCCGCCGGGCCTGATGGCATCCGCAGCGGCACCCGGGTCCATGCGCACTGGGCCGACGAGACGGTGGGCGCCATCACCGACATCGCGTACTTCGCGCTGGGGGAGGACGCCGAGCCGGAGGGGCCGACCAGCGACCAGGACCCGGTCACCATGATCGTCACCCCGATCTCGCTGACCATCCAGCACACCGCCTCGCACGAGGAGAGCGCCTACCTGCGCGCGATCGCCGAGGGCAAGCTGCTGGGCGCGCGGACGGGTGAGAACGGGAAGGTCTACTTCCCGCCGCACGGGGCCGATCCGGCCACCGGCCTGCCGACCACCGAGTTCGTCGAGTTGCCGAGCAAGGGCACGGTCACCACGTTCGCGATCATCAACATCCCGTTCCAGGGCCAGCGCATCAAGCCGCCCTACGTGGCGGCCTATGTCCTGCTCGACGGCGCCGACATCCCGTTTTTGCACCTGGTGGCCGATATCGACGCGCACGAGGTGCGGATGGGGATGCGGGTCGAGGCGGTGTGGAAGCCACGCGAGGAATGGGGCTTCGGCATCGACAACATCGAGTACTTCCGGCCGACCGGGGAGCCCGACGCCGACTACGACACCTACAAGCACCACCAGTAAAGGCCTTACTTCCCATGAGTGAACGCAACGTTGCGGTGGTCGGCTTTGCCCACGCCCCGCATGTCCGCCGCACCGACGGCACCACCAACGGCGTCGAGATGCTGATGCCCTGCTTCGCCGAGCTCTACGAGGACCTCGGCATCACCAAGGCCGACATCGGCTTCTGGTGCTCGGGATCTTCGGATTACCTTGCCGGACGGGCGTTTTCGTTCATCTCGGCGATCGACTCGATCGGCGCCGTGCCGCCGATCAACGAGTCGCACGTCGAGATGGACGCGGCCTGGGCCCTGTATGAGGCCTACATCAAGATCCTGACCGGCGAGGTCGACACCGCGCTGGTGTACGGCTTCGGGAAGTCCTCGGCCGGAGTCCTGCGCCGGATCCTGTCGCGGCAGACCGACCCCTACACCGTCGCGCCGCTGTGGCCTGACTCGGTGTCGATGGCCGGACTGCAGGCCCGGCTGGGGCTCGACTCGGGCAAGTGGAGCTTCGAGCACATGGCGCGTGTTGCCCTCGATTCCTTCGCGCACACCAAACGGGTGGACTCCGTGGAGCCGGCGGTCAGCATGGATGACCTGCTCGAACGGCCGTTCTTCGCCGACCCGCTGCGGCGCCACGACATCGCGCCGATCACCGACGGCGCGGCGGCGATCGTGCTGGCGGCCGACGACCGGGCGCGCGAACTGCGGGAGAACCCGGCCTGGATCACCGGGATCGAGCATCGCATCGAGTCCCCGGTGCTGGGCGCGCGCGACCTGACCGACTCGCCCTCGGCCCGGGCGGCGGCCAGGGCGGCCTCCGGCGGCAGGACCGACAAGCTCGACGTGGCCGAGATCTGCGCGCCCTTCACCCATCAGCACCTGATCCTGGCGGAGGCGATCAACATCCCGGGGCGGACGAAGATCAATCCGTCCGGCGGCGCGCTGGCCGCCAACCCGATGTTCGTCGCCGGCCTGGAGCGTATCGGGTTTGCGGCCCAACACATCTGGAACGGATCGGCGGAGCGGGTACTGGCGCACGCCACCAGCGGTCCCGCGCTGCAACAGAACCTGGTCGCGGTCATGGAAGGGAAGAACTGATGGCCGGTGCAGGGGCACACCTCGCCGCGGTACTCGGTACCGGGCAGACCAAGTACGTCGCCAAGCGCAAAGACGTGTCGATGAACGGCCTGGTGCGCGAGGCGATCGACCGGGCGCTGGCCGACGCCGGCGCCACGTTCGACGACATCGACGCCGTCGTGGTCGGCAAGGCGCCCGACTTCTTCGAGGGCGTCATGATGCCCGAGCTGTTCATGGCCGACGCCATGGGCGCCACCGGCAAGCCGCTGATCCGGGTGCACACCGCGGGTTCGGTGGGTGGATCCACCGCCGTGGTGGCCGCCAGCCTGGTCCAGTCCGGAAAGTACCGGCGTGTGCTGGCGATGGCCTGGGAGAAGCAGTCGGAGTCGAATGCCATGTGGGCGTTGTCGATTCCCATCCCGTTCATCAAGCCGGTGGGCGCCGGGGCCGGCGGCTACTTCGCCCCCCACGTGCGGTCGTACATCCGCCGGTCGGGCGCACCGTTGAACATCGGCGCCATGGTCGCGGTCAAGGACCGCCTCAACGGGGCCCGCAACCCGCTGGCCCATCTGCACCAGCCCGACATCACCGTGGAAAAGGTGATGGAATCCCCCATGCTGTGGGACCCGATCCGCTACGACGAGACCTGCCCGTCCTCCGACGGTGCCGCCGCGGTCGTCATCGGCAACGAGGAGATCGCGGATGCCCGGGTGGCGCAGGGGCATCCGGTGGCGTGGATCCACGCCACCGCGCTGCGCACCGAGCCGCTGCAGTTCGCCGGGCGCGACCAGGTCAGCCCGCAGGCCGGCCGCGACGCGGCCGCCGCCCTGTGGAAGGCGGCCGGGATCACCAGCCCGATCGACGAGATCGACGCCGCCGAGATCTACGTGCCGTTCTCGTGGTTCGAGCCGATGTGGCTGGAAAATCTCGGGTTCGCCGCCGAGGGCGAGGGCTGGAAGCTCACCGAGTCGGGCGAGACCAAGATCGGCGGACGGCTGCCGGTGAACCCGTCGGGCGGGGTGCTGTCGTCGAACCCGATCGGCGCCTCGGGCCTGATCCGCTTCGCCGAGGCGGCCATCCAGGTGATGGGCAAGGGCGGGGACCATCAGGTGCCCGACGCGCGAAAGGCGTTGGGGCACGCCTACGGTGGCGGCTCGCAGTACTACTCGATGTGGGTGGTCGGTGCCGACAAGCCCGACAAGGTGAGCGCATGACGAAGGTCGCGGCCGAGACCAGGCATCCCGCCCACGAGGCCGGCCGCCGCTCACGTGAGGCCGTGCACGCCCGGGACAAGGAGGCGTGGCTGGCGGTGTTCGCCGACGACGCCGTCGTCGAGGACCCCATCGGCCCGTCGGCCTTCGACCCCGAGGGCAAGGGCCACCGCGGCCGCGACGCGATCTCGGCGTTCTGGGACATGGCCATCGCGCCGACCACCAAGATCGAGTTCGTCTTCCGCGACACCTACCAGTGCGGCAACGAAGAGGCCAACGTCGGGCACATCCTCATCACGACGGGCGACTACCAGGTCACCGCGGAAGGCGTCTTCACCTACAAGGCCGACGACGCGGGCCGGCTGGTGGCCCTGCGCGCGTACTGGGAGATGGACCGCGCGGCCGCGACCGCCCGAAAGGCTTAGCGGCCCCGCACGCCCTGACCACACTGCGCGGCAAGGGGATTCGCGCGATGCCGGCGCCACCGCCGGCACATCGGCGGCCGCCGCCGCCCCCGGCGGGCAGCGGCTCGCGTGGGGCCGATCCCGGGGTTACGCTGCGCGCGGACCGCGGGGGTTTTAGCGTCTCAGGTGACACCGCACGGTCCCACCGCCGCCAGGCGGGGACCGCTCGGGTGACTTCGAGGAGTCGGCGATGGGTGAGTCCGGGTCGCGGGTGGGGCCCTACCAGTTGCGCCGGTTGCTGGGCCGCGGCGGGATGGGTGAGGTCTATGAGGCCTACGACACCGTCAAGGACCGGACCGTGGCCCTCAAGCTGATGTCGGCCGAGGTCTCCGCCGACCCGGTGTTTCGCGCCCGCATGCAACGCGAGGCCCACACCGCCGGGCGGCTGCAAGAACCCCACATCGTGCCCATCCACGACTACGGCGAAATCGAGGGACAGCTGTTCATCGACATGCGCCTGATCGAGGGCACCGACGTGGGCGCCGTCCTGCAGCGCCACGGCCCCCTGCCCCCCGCCCGCGCGGTCGCCGTCGTCGACCAGGTCGCCGCCGCCCTGGACGCCGCCCACGCCGCGGGCATCATGCACCGCGACATCAAACCCGAAAACATCCTCCTCACCGGCAAGGACTTCGCCTACCTGGTCGACTTCGGCATCGCCGCGGCGGTCAACCAGCAACACCTGACCCAGACCGGGGCCGCGGTGGGCACCTGGAACTACATGGCCCCCGAACGCTTCGGCCGCGACGACGAGGTCACCTACCGCGCCGACATCTACGCGTTGGCCTGCGTGCTCTACGAATGCCTGACCGGCGCCGCGCCGTATCGCGCCGACAGCCTGACCGCCCTGGTCGCCGCCCACCTCTACCAACCCATCCCCCGCCCCAGCGCGCTGCGCCCCGACATCCCCGCCGCCCTCGACGACGTCATCGCCCGCGGCATGGCCAAGGACCCCGCCGACCGCTACGCCCGCGCCGGCGACCTGGCCGCCGCCGCCCACCACGCCCTGAGCGCCCCCGACCAACACCACGCCACCGACATCATCAGGCACACCCAGGCACCCGGCCCGGCCCCGCCCGCGCAGTGGCCGCCGACGCCTGCCCCGCCCTGGCCGCCGAGGCCGCGGCGCAGCCGCACCCGGTGGATCGTGGCGGGCGCCGCCGCCCTGGTGGTCGTCGCCGTACTGGCCGGGCTGGCCATCTGGCGGGGCACCCGCCCGTCCCCCCCGGGCCCGCAGGCCGACGCCGGAACGTCCACCACGAACCCGACAACGGCGCCGACGGTACCGACCGCCCGCCTGGACTCGATCATGCTCAACGCCGGCCAGGTCAACGGCATCATGGGCTCCTCCGCGCTGCAACTCGCCGGGACCGCAAGGCAACTGGACACCACCCCCTACACGCTGTCGAACACGGACTGCCTCGGCGCGCTGTATTCCTCCATGGCGGCCACGTACGCCGGCAGCGGGTACACCGCGGCGGACCAGCAGGTATGGCAGGAGCCCGGCGGGGGCAGCCAACTCATCTCCCTGGGCGTCGTGGCCTATCCGTCCGCCGAGAAGGCCGCCGCGTTCGTGACGGCTTCGGCGCAGAAGTGGAAGGCTTGCGCCGGACAGACCGTGATCCAAAACCAGGAAAACGGTCCTTCGCTCGCCTGGAACATGGGGGCTGTCGCCGGTGACGCGCCCGGTATTGCGCAGTTGGATACCCCGAAAGACCATGTGCCGTGCCAGCATGCGCTCGGCGCGGCGGCCAATGTGGTGCTCGACGTGGGCGTCTGCGGACCCAACGTCAGCAACGAGGCCAAGCGGATGGCCGACGCGATGGCCGGCAACGTGAAGGCGTGAAACCCGATCGCGATCGGGTTACGCTGGCCGGGTCGTCGCGTTTCGGCGACGACACGTCAAGGCCATCCGGAGAACGCGTCATGAGCCAGCTCCCAGACGAGGCGCCGGATAGGCCCGAGGCTTTCCCCGCGACACCGCAACCCCCGCCATGGCCACCGGCGCCGCCGCCGTATTACGGCCACCCCGCGCCGCGGCCCGGACCCGGCAACGGCCTGGGCATCGCGTCGCTCGCGCTGGGGATGATCGCGCTGGTGTTCTGCTGGTTCCCGTTCGGCGGTCTGCTGCTGGGCGGGTGCGCGCTGGGCGCCGGAATCGCCGCGCGCCACCGGGTCAAGCGCGGCCAGGCCACCAACAACGGCGTCGCGGTTGCCGGCATCGCGCTGGGCGGCCTGGCGAGCCTGGTCGGAGCCGCGATCATCACCGTATTTCTGGTCGTCGAATTCAATTACCAGAACTGCATATCGCATGCCGTGGGCCGCGCCGCATACGCGCGCTGCTGAAACCTGCTGAAACCGGGCGGCCTAGATCGGCTCCAGCCCGGCCAGATGCCGCTGCGCCAGGTCGCGGTAGGCCTGCGGGTTGAGGTTGACCCACATTTCGGCACGACTTCCGGCGATGGGCCCCTTCACCTGCGCCGGCGATCCGACCGCCAGCACCCCGGCCGGGATGTGGGTTCCGGCGGTCACCAGGGAGTGCGCCGCGACCAGGCTGCGCGCGCCGATCACCGCGCCGTCGAGGACCGTGGCGTGGTTGGCGATGAGCCCCTCGGGCCCGACGTGGGCGCCGTGGATGACGCACAGGTGGGCCACCGTCGCTCCCGGGCCGATGTCGACGGGAATTCCCGGGGGCGCGTGCAGGACGGAGCCGTCCTGCACGTTCGCGCCTTCCCGCACGACGACCGGCCCGTAGTCGCCGCGCAGCACGGCGTTGAACCATACCGAGGCCCCGGCCTCGACCGTGACGTCGCCGATCAGGGTGGCCGTCGGGGCCACGAAGGCGGTCGGATCGACCCGTGGTGAGCGGCCCTCGAAAGAAAACAGCGGCATCGTCTACATATACGCCCAGGCGCGGACGGCGGGGCCCTGACCCGCGGTCATTGCGCATGCCAGAAGTAAAACTGTAACGTGTTCTAGTTAGAGGGGTGGTACCGAGTTGGAGGTGACAGGTGACTACCGACACCAATGCGGTCGGCATCCGGGAGATTGATTCCGGCACCTTGCCGACCAGATACGCGCGTGGCTGGCACTGCCTGGGCGTCGCGAAGGACTACCTGGACGGAAAGCCGCACCCGATCGAGGCGTTCGGCACCAAGCTGGTCGTTTTCGCCGACTCGCAGGGCGAGATCAAGATCTTGGACGGCTATTGCCGGCACATGGGCGGCGACCTGAGCCAGGGCACCATCAAGGGCGACGAGGTGGCCTGCCCGTTCCACGACTGGCGCTGGGGCGGTGACGGCCGCTGCAAGCTGGTGCCCTACGCCAAGCGCACCCCCAAGACGGCACGCACCCGCGCGTGGACGACCGACGTGCGCGGCGGGCTGCTGTTCGTCTGGCACGACCACGAGGGCAACCCGCCCGACCCCGCCGTCCGGATCCCCGACATCCCCGAGGCCGCCGCCGACAACTGGACCGACTGGCGCTGGAACAACATCCTCATCGAGGGCTCCAACTGCCGCGACATCATCGACAACGTCACCGACATGGCGCACTTCTACTACATCCATCTCGGTCTGCCGACGTACTTCAAGAACGTGTTCGAGGGCCACATCGCCTCGCAGTACCTGCACAACGTGGGCCGGCCGGACGTGAACGACATGGGCACGGCCTACGGCGAATCCCACCTGGACTCCGAAGCGTCGTACTTCGGGCCGTCGTTCATGATCAACTGGTTGCACAACAGCTACGGCGACTACAAGGCCGAGTCGATCCTGATCAACTGCCACTACCCGGTGAGCCAGAACTCGTTCATGTTGCAGTGGGGCGTCATCGTCCAAAAGCCGCAGGGCATGGACGAAAAGATGAGCGACAGGCTCTCGGAGGTCTTCACCGAGGGCGTCAGCAAGGGCTTCCTGCAGGATGTGGAGATCTGGAAGCACAAGACCAGGATCGAAAACCCGCTGCTGGTCGAGGAGGACGGCGCCGTCTACCAGATGCGCCGCTGGTATCAGCAGTTCTACGTCGACGTCGCCGACATCGAGCCGGAAATGGTGGAGCGCTTCGAGATCGAGGTGGACACCACCCGCGCCAATGAGTACTGGAATGCCGAAGTCGCCGAGAATCTTCGGGGCAAGGAGGGCGAACCGGTCTCCGAGGACGTGCCGGTGGAGCAGCGCTGACCGACATGCACTCGGATCCGTCGCACGATCAGCCAGCGGTTCCCGACGTCGACCGGCTTGCCCGATCGATGCTGCTTTTGCACGGCGATCTCGACGACCACCATCGGCCGCATGGCGATGCGAACGACGCCTCCGCGCCCAGAAACTGGGCGAAGTCAAGGGATTTCAGTAACGATCCCGAACGCGCCGCCGCGGTCGCCGCGGCCAGCCGCGCCGACCGCGAACGCTACCTCACCTCGGGCCTCAAGCCCGTGGACTGCCGGTTCTGCCATGTCACGGTGAACGTCAGGAGGCTGGGGCCGGGGCACACCGCGGTCCAGTGGAACGGTGCGGCGGCGCAGCGCTGCGCGTACTTCGCCGAAATCCGGGAATCGGGCGGGGATCCCGCCCGCACCCGCTCCTGTCCGAAGCTGAGTGACAGCATCGAGCACGCGGTCGCCGAAGGCTATCTGGATCTCGCCCCCGAGGACGACTGAGTCGGGGTCCTACAGCCCGGCGAACCGCTCCTTGACCGATTCGACCGTAAGCCCGTAGTCGGCAAGGGAATACGTGTGTTTGGGCGCCCGCTCACCGGACTGGCTCTCGGCGTGGCTCTGTTCCATGGCGACCCGCGCCTCGTCGGTCAGCGCGATGCCGAAGTGCCGGTAGATGTCGGCCACCGTGCCCAGCGGATCGGCGATCAGGTCGCGGTAGTCGACGTCGTAGAACTGGTCGGGGTTGTATTTCGCACGCTCCGTGTTGAACCGCTCGAGCCCGCGCGACCAGGTTTCCATCGAGTCCGCACCGATCTGGGCGCCGACGAACGCCGTCGACCATCCCTCGGTGGTGTGCTGGGCCAGCGAGCACATCGAGGCCATGATCGTCTCGACCGGCCGGTGCGTCTGGATCACCAGCGCGTCGGGATAGGTGGCCATCAACGCATCCAGGGCGAACAGATGGCTGGGGTTCTTGAGCACCCACCGCTTGTCGGCGTCGTTGAGTCCGATCAGCTGGAGGTTCCTGCGGTGCCGCTGGTAGGAGGGCGTCCAGTCTTGCTGCGACAGCCATTTCGCGTAGCCCGGCAGGTGCGCCAGTGACTCGTAGGACACCGAATGCAGCGACTGCCGCAGCAGCTGCCAGCACTCCTCGAGCTCGTAGGCGGCCATGAAATGCAGCCCGGTGTAGCCGGGGTTCTCCCGGTGGTGGCGGGTGAACTGGTCGTCGAGCTGGCGATAGAACGGGTTCGACTCCCAGGCGTCCCGGGGCGGGCGCGGCTGCGGGAACTCGGCGAGCCACATGTGCAGTCCCTGGTGCGCCGGGTCGGCGCCGAGCAGCCGGTGCAGCGCGGTGGTGCCGGTGCGCACCAGCCCGGTCACGAAGATCGGGCGTTCGATCGTGACGTCGGCGTACTGCGGGTATTGCTTCCAGGCCGATTCCGACAACAGCCTGGCCACCAGGGCGCCGCGCAGGAAGAACCGATTCATCTTGCTGCCCAGCACCGTAAGGCCGGCCTCGCGCTGGTAGGACTCCAGCAGCACCCCGAGCGCCTCGCGATAGTTGTCGTCGTCGGTGCCGAAATCGTCGAGCCCGACCAGTTTGGTGGCCGACGCGTGCAGGTCCTCGACGGTGCCAATATCGGTCCGGTCGGTGCGGTCATTCATCGTCGCGCCGCCTTTTCCTCATCGCTCCGCTCCGCATCGTCAGCGGCGTCATCAGTTGTGGTACTCCCCGCAGTTCACATCCAGGGTCTGGCCGGTGATGCCGCTGGACAGGTCACTGGCCAAGAAGAGGATCGCCGAGGCCACCTCGTCCTCGGTCGGCAGCCGCTTCAAATCGGAGTTGGCCGCGGTGGCCGCATAGATCTGGTCGACCGTGGTGCCGTACTTGCCGGCCTGGTGCTCAAAGTAGGCTTGCAGCGTATCGCCCCAGATGTAGCCCGGGGCAACGGAGTTGACGCGGATGCCCTTCTCGCCGAGCTCGGTGGCCAGCGACTGCGACATGGCCAGCAGGGTCGATTTCGCCATCTTGTAGGCGCCGTATTTCGCCTGGGAGTGGCGCAGCACCATGGAGTTGACGTTGACCACCGACCCGGCGGCGGCCTCCAGCGCCGGCGTCAGCGCCTGGATGAGCCGCAGCGCCCCGAGCGCGCTGAGCTCGATCGCGTCACGGATGTGCTGAAAACTGGTGCCCGCCAACGGCTTCATCGACGGAACCCGGAACGCGTTGTTGACCAGCACATCGGCCTTGCCGAAGGTCGCCATGGTGGACTCGAAGAGGTAGGCGACTTCGTCGTCGTCGGTGATGTCGGCGCGCACCGCCAGGGCCCTGCGGCCGGTGTCGTTGATGCCCTTGGCGATCTCCTCGACGCGTTCGACGGTGCGTGCCGCCAACACCAGGTCGGCGCCGTCGCGCGCGCACCGGTGCGCCAGAGTGGTACCGAGCCCCGGTCCGACGCCGCTGATGACGACCACCTTGCCCTCGAGCATCCCTGACATCGTCACCCCAGCATCCTGGCCGCAATTTGTTGTTGGCGCAGTGCGATTCGTTCGCGCCATTGGTCTTCGGAGATCTTGTTGTGCTCGAAGTACGGCAGCGTGGCCGGCACCGCGTCGAAGTCGACCACCTCCACGGCCGGCCCCTCGGCCTCGGTGACCGGTCGTGACACCCGTTGCCAGCGGAACTGCAAAATGCCCCGCCGGTGCCCGAGCGTCTCGACCCAGTTGGTCACCCCCGGGTTCTGGTCGGCGACGACGATGCGCACCTTGCCGTCCGGATCCGCCTGTGCCTGCGTGTTGTTCAGCGAGGTCTGGTGGTTGATGTAGTCCAGTGAGATGTACCACATGCTGCCCAGCTGGAAGCCGAGGTAGGGGGCGTCGGACACCGGGATGGTGATGACGAGGGCCTGATCGGGCCGCAGCTCGAAGTGTCCGGCCGACGAGTACTGGGTCGCCAGCCCACCCGGGGTCAGGCGCGGTGCCACCATGGTGTTCACCGGGATATTCAAATAGAACCACTGCGGGAACTGCAGCCATGTCTTCACCCGGCTCACGAGTTGCTTTCCCGCTGTGGCATAACGCTTCTCGATCGTTTCGCGGCTCAGCGGCGGCGGCGCGGTGCCCGCGGTGTCCAGCCGGGAGATCGTCAGCGTGCCGCGCTGCGCGGACCAGTCGGAGTAGACCTCGCGGATCACCAGTTGCCCGGGGCCGGTCGGCCGCACCCGCCACTCGAACAGACCGTCCGGGCCGATCTCGAGTTCGCGGTCGTCGAACGCGGCCTGGCTGGCCGGCACGTTGTCGTCGGTGTACTCACCGCCGAGCAACTGGAAGCTCAGGTCGGTCGTGGTGCCCCGCCTGCCGGTGACCACGTAGTCGTGGCCGGCGTGCACCCGCGTGCCGAAGTAGAGGGTGTCGGGGTTGTCCAATCCCATCTTGGTGAACGGCCCGGTGCCCGACTGCAGGAACGGGTGGTCACGGTCGTAGTCGAAGGCCAGGTGCATGCAGCCGGCGATGCAGCCGGCGAGGTACTGCATCCCTTCCAGCAGGTCGGCCTGGGTCTCGATGTGCGGCGCGGCGGCCACGAGATTCTCGGCTTCGGCGATTGCGTCGGTCAGCGGGTTAGAGAACACGCATAGACGCTAGAACGTGTTCTACTTTTCAGTCAATGGCGAACATCACCGCGCGTCGGGCGCGGACTCGGCGACGAGGCCGGCTCGCTAGGGCGCGCACTGCTTCGACAGGTCGATCAGATGCTGCCGCACGTCCGGATGCCGGTTCAAATAGGCGATGACGCTGCCGCCGTCGCCCTCCGCCTGCGACTTGGCCTGCAACTCCTGGTGCAGTTGCGGGTGCCGGTTCAAGTACGAGTCGATGGATTGACCCACGGTCTGATCGCACGGAGCCGCGCCCGCCACCGGCAGCGCCATCACCCCCGCTGCGGCGGCGCCCAGCACACCAGCCGCCAGCCAGCCAGCCATTCCGCGCCTGAACGCGCCGGCAAGTGAAGTCACGGTCATACAGCCGAGATTACCCGCGCGCGCCCGGCGGCTAACCCGACGAATTTATGACAGCTGTTTCAGCAGGTTCTCGATACCGAAGACGCCCGACATGAAGCTGCCCGTGTTGAACAAGCCCGTGACCAAGCCGGCGACCCCGGGGATCGAGCTGTTTTCGACACCGGTGTTGAAGAAGCCGGAGATCTGGCCGTTCACCAAGGCGCCGCTGGCCGTGTTCCATGCACCTGAGACGTTCTCGGCGATCGTGCCGCTGGGCGTGTTGAAGAATCCCGAAACGTGGGTTCCGGTGTTGCCGAAGCCCGACGTGGCGGCTCCGGTGTCGCCGATGGCGCCGATACTGGTGTTCGCGTTCCCCGAATTCCAGAAGCCCGTGTTCACGTCGCCGGAATTCCCATTCCCGGTGTTGATGTCCCCCGAATTCCAGAAACCCGTGTCGAAGGTGCCGGCGTTTCCCCAGCCTGTATTGGCGGAACCCGAATTGAAGAAGCCGGTGTTGAATTGTTCCGCGTTGCCTATGCCGAAGTTTGCCAGGCCGGAGTTCCCGAAGCCGATGTTGCCCACTCCCGAGTTGCCGATGCCGAAGTTGCCGAAACTGCCAGGCGCGGCGAGGCCCGCGTTGAACATGCCGAAGTTGCCGTGGCCGGAGTTGAAGAACCCGATGTTGTCGGTGCCGGAGTTGCCGAAGCCGATGTTGCCGCTGCCCGAGTTGAGCAGGCCCGCCCAGTTGATGCCAATCTGGTGGTTACCGGTCAGCCCGATCCCGATGTTGTTGTTGCCGGTATTGCCGAAGCCGAAATTGCCGTCGCCGGTGTTGCCCGCACCCAGGTTGCTGGTGCCGTTGTTTCCGCCGCCGATGTTTTCGACACCGATGTTTCCGACGCCGACGTTTCCATTGCCCGTATTACCCATGCCCAGGTTGAAGCCCGGGTTTGAGCTGGTGCTCGGATCGCCGGTGTTTCCGAAGCCGATGTTTCCGTTGCCGATGTTGCCGCTGCCGAGGTTTCCGTTCCCGCTGTTTCCGCTCCCGATGTTGTTGCTGCTCGGGGTGGCGGCATTGCCATTTCCGCCACCGACGTTGGTGTTGCCGGTGTTGCCGTTGCCGAAGTTGAAGTTCCCGATGTTTCCGTTGCCGAAGTTCCAGCTGCCCTGGTTGCCGACCCCCAGGTTGATCCCGGCGACCGCGGCCGCGTTGTTCACCTGGCCCGCCACCGCGCCGGGCACGCCGGCCAGCGCCTGCTGCAGGCTCTGCACCGACGGCAATTGCGCCGCCGCCGCCGACACCCCCGCGTGGTACCCGGACATCGCCGACACGTCCCGGGCCCACATCTGCTCATAGTCGGACTCGATCTGGGCGATCGCCGGCGCGTTGAGCCCGAACCAGTTCGACATCACCATTTGCACCAGCGAATTGCGGTTGAGCTCCACCAGCATCGGGTGCACCGTGGCCGCCTGCGCCGCCTCGAACGCACTGACGACCGCACGGGCCTGCCCGGCCGCGCCCGCCGCCTGGGCGGCCGCCTCGCTGAGCCACCCCGCATACGGAGTGGCCGCGGCGGTCATCGCCTGAGACGCCGGGCCCTGCCAGGCCTGGTCCGCCAACCCCGAGGTCACCGACGAAAACGCCGACGCCGCGCTCCCCAGCTCCGAGGCCAGGCCCTCCCAGGCGGCCGCCGCCTCCAGCATGGGGGTCGAACCCGCTCCAGCAAACATCAACAGGGAATTGATCTCCGGCGGCAACGTCATGAAACTCATCAGAGCTCGTCCTCTCCTGAGCGGCTAGTACGCGCGAAACGACCGAACACTGGAGACGAAAATAGCGGTTTTCGATGGATTTCGAAAGACGCTGCTGCAAACTGCCTAGCGGCCGTTCGCACCTGGCGGGCGCGCGCCAAAACAGCGGACGGTACCAGGCCCGCCGGGCCGCCGCTCGCGTCAGCTCGGGAGCAGGCGGCTGAGGTTGAAAATGCCCGAGACGAAGCTGCCGGTGTTGAACAATCCCGAGTCGAGGCCGGCCAGCGTCGGGTTCAACGGGCCGGGAACGCCGTTGTTGAAAAAGCCGGATATCTCGCCCGTCACCGTGCCGCCGGTGTGCGTGTTGAAAAAGCCCGAAATCTGTTCGCCGGTGTTTCCGAAGCCCGAATCGCCGACGCCGTTGTTGTTGAAACCCGAGTTGGGCTGGCCGGTGTCGACCGTGCCCCCGAAACCGGTGTGGGCGGTGCCCGAGTTCCACCAGCCGGTGTTGACATCGCCCGAATTCCCGCCACCGGTGTTCGTGCTGCCCGAATCCCAGTGCCCGGTGTTGTACTGGCCCCCGTTCCCGAAGCCGGTGTTGTCGTACCCGGCGTTGCACGGGCCGGTGTTCAAAGTGCCCGCGTTGCCGAAGCCCGAGTTGGCGACGCCCGAGTTCCCGATGCCGAAATTGCCGATGCCGGAGTTGCCGATACCGAAGTTGTTGTGGCCGGCGGTCAGGGTGTTGCTGCCCGCGTTGAAGAGCCCGATGTTGCCGTCGCCGGAGTTGAAGAACCCGATGTTGCCGCTGCCCGAGTTCCCGATGCCGATGTTGCCGGTTCCCGAGTTCAGACCTCCGAGGTGGAATTGCAGAGTCGCGGTGTTGAAATAGGTGTCTCCGATGCCGACTTCGTTGTCGCCGGTGAGCCCGAAGCCGATGTCGTAGTTGCCGGTGTTGCCGGCGCCGAAGTTCCGGGTGCCGGTGTTGCCGCCGCCGACGTTTCCGCCCCCGATGTTGCCCAGTCCGCGGTTGTCGGTGCCGTTGTTGCCCGCCCCGAGGTTGTAGCCGTAGATGCCGGGCTTGGAGGTGTTGCCGAACCCGTAGTCGGCCTCCCCGCTGTTTCCCCCGCCGATGTTGTAACTGCCGACGTTGCCGCTGCCGATGTTGCGGTTGCCCGAGTTGCCACCGCCGAGGTTGGCCTGGCCGGTGTTGCCGCTGCCGACGTTCAGGGCGCCGGTATTGCCGTTGCCCAGGTTGGCGTTGCCGATGTTGCCGATCCCCAGGTTGGGCAGGTTCTGCAGCAGCTCCTGCAGGCTTTGTGCGGGAGCCATCAATCGCGCGGCCGCCGCCGAGGCCCCGGCGTGGTAGCCGGACAGCGCCGCCACATCCTGGGCCCACATCTGCTCGTAGTCGGCTTCGAGTTGGGCGATCGCCGGCGCGTTGAGCCCCAACCAGTTGGACAGCACCATCCGCACGAACGAATTGCGGTTGAACCCCACCAGCATCGGGTGCACCGTGGCCGCCTGTGCCGCCTCGAACGCACCGGCCACAGCGCGGGCCTGCTCGGCCGCGCCGCCCGCCTGCGCCGACGCCTGGCCGAGCCAGCCCGCGTACGGGGTCGCCGCCGCCGCCATCGCTTGGGCCGCCCGGCCCTGCCAGGTCTGACCGGCCAACCCCGACGTCACCGACGAAAACGACGACGCCGCGGTTCCGAGTTCGGCGGCCAACCCATCCCATGCCGTCGCCGCTTGCAGCATCGGCCCCGAACCGGCACCGGAGAAAATTCGCGCCGAATTGATCTCCGGTGGCAACGTCATGAAACTCATCGCGGTCGGGTCCCCTCGTCGGCGGAAACGGCGGTTGACAGGACCGAACGCTAACCGCGGGACAGCCGGAAATCATCGTTTTCATCGAATGGTCATGCCGCGTTCCACATCCGCGGGCCCTCACGCGGTCCTATCGCGCGGGGCGGCCTCCCGGCGGCGCGCCGTTTGCCCGAGCCTGACCCCGGGAAACCGCCACCCGCGGCACGGCAAGCATCAGGCGCCGAACGGCATCCCACCGAACGGCAGCCAGCGGTTCACGAAGGATCCGAGACCCATCAGCATGTTCGACGGCGGCACGTTCAGGCCGCATTGATCGCGCTGATCGGCAAGCGGCGCGCGGATGTTCCGCAGATCCCTGTCGACGCCCGGGTGGTTGGCCAGGTAGGTGCGCAGGTCGAGGTTGGCCTGGTCTGGTGGCTCCTGCGCGATCTGGGTGAGCCGTTGGTTGACGGCGGGGTTGCCGGCCAGGTACTGGCTGATCCTGTGCGACGTCGCGCCGAGCCGGCCGGCGTGGGCGCTCGAGCTGCACGGGGGCGCGGCCTGGGCCGCGGGCATGGCAATGCCGGTCGAGGCGGCGGCGCCGAGCAGACCGCCGGCAAGGAAGCCGTACAGGCCACGGCGCACGCTGGAGACGGTCATGGTCATCGGGTGCTCCCTTCATCGCTTTCGTAGGGCCTCACGACCACTGGCCTCTACCCGACGATGTCGTCAGCAAAACAGAAGCAGCGAAAGCTTTACAGCACAAAGGGATTCGACACAGTGACCTATCACACACCGTGGTCCGGCGCCGCCCGCATGGTGGGGTCAGAACCTAGTTGGCCGCAACCCTGGGTTGCGGCGTCGGCTCGGTGACGGGCGTCTCCAACTCCAGCCTCTCCCCCTCCCGGCCTTCCGCCGCGTGGGCGGGAGCCTTCGCGGGGGTGTCCGCCGCCGCCGGTACCGCCCCAGCTGGGGTGGCCCCCAGCGGCACGCCCGCCGCGATGGCCTCCTCTGCCTCGACGGCTTCGACGGCTTCGACGGCTTCCGGGGCTTCTGCTTCGACGGCTTCCGCGGGGGGAGCCGGCGGAGCGGGCGGCGCGCCCGATCCCGTCGCCGTCGCCCCCGTTGCCCGCGCCGCCATCATCGCGCCCATGCCGGCCGCGCCGATGAGCCCCGGGCTGGCCCCGGCGGCGTTCATCGCTCCGGCGCCGGCGTTGCCGGCGACGTCACCGGGGGTACCCGCACTGGCAAGACCACCGCTGTTGCCGGCAACGAACGTGCTGCTGTCCAGGTTTTCGGTGCCGCCACTTCCGCCGCCCGCCGCCGCGGCAAGGCCGGCACCGCCGCCGCCCACGCCACCGACGCCGCCGACGCCCGGATTGGCGGCGGCCTGGCCGCCGTCCCCGGTGCCGCCGGCGGCGGCGCCGCCGGCGATCGGTCCCGCCACCGCCGCGTTCGAACCGCCACCGAAGCCGCCGGCCAGACCCCCCAGACCCGGCAGGCTCGGAATAGACGGCAGGCTCGCCTGCCCCGAGAGCAGCTGCCCGGCCGCCGCCGAGGCACCGCCGTGGTAGCCCACCATCGCGGCCACGTCCTGGGCCCACATTTCCGCGTAGTTGAACTCGGTCTCCGCGATCGCCGGCCAATTCTGGCCGAATAGATTCGACATCACGAGGTTCACCAGGCCGTTGCGGTTGGCCTCCACCGCCAACGGGTGGACGGTGGCCGACAGCGCGGCCTCGAACTCGCTGGCCACCGCCTGGGCCTGGGCCGCCGCCCCCGCCGCCTGAGCCGCCGCCGCGCTCAGCCACCCGGCATACGGGGCGGCCGCCGCCGCCATCGCCTTGGCCGCCGCGCCCTGCCATGCCTGACCCGCCAGGTTCGACGTCACCGAGGCGAAAGACTCCGCCGCGGCCGACAACTCCGAGGCCAGCCCGTTCCAGGCCGCCGCGGCCTGCAGCATCGGAGCCGAGCCGGCGCCCGAGTACATCAACAGCGAATTGATCTCAGGTGGCAGCGTCAAAAAGCTCATCGGGTCCCCTTACCGGCAGTCGATAGTACGAAAGTAAGCCAAGCGCGACGGGGAATCATCCGCTTTGCACCGAACTCAAATAATTCGAGTGGCCTACGTCACCAATGCTACGGGCGTCGCGGTCACTGCGCGGCGACCGCGCCGCTGTCCTGTTCGCGTTTGATCTCCAGCGCGATGTCGATGAGCTGGTCTTCCTGGCCGCCGATGAGTTTGCGTTGGCCTGCCCGGTGCAGCAGCTGATGCGCCGGCACCCCGTAGCGTTCGGATTGGCGCACGGCGTGCTTGAGGAAGCTGGAGTAGACCCCGGAGTAGCCCATGATCAGGGCGTTGCGGTCCAGCAGGCATTCGGCGGGCATGGCCGGGGCGACCACCTCTTCGGCGGCGTCGGCGATGTCGAAGAAGTCGATGCCGGTCTTGACCCCGATCTTGTCGAACACGCCGATCAGGGCTTCGACGGGGGCGTTGCCCGCACCGGCGCCGAAGCGGCGGCAGGAGCCGTCGATCTGCTTGGCGCCCGCGCGCACGGCCTCCACCGAGTTGGCCACGCCCAGCCCGAGGTTCTCGTGCCCGTGGAAACCGACCTGGGCGTCGTCGCCGAGCTCGGCCACCAGCGCGGCGACCCGATCGCGCACCCCCTCGAGCACCAAGGCGCCCGCGGAGTCGACGACGTAGACGCACTGGCAGCCGGCATCGGCCATGATGCGGGCCTGGGCGGCCAGCTTCTCCGGCGGGATGGTGTGGGCCATCATCAAGAACCCGACCGTCTCCAGCCCCAGCTCACGCGCGAGCCCGAAGTGCTGGATCGAGACGTCGGCCTCGGTGCAGTGCGTGGCGATCCGGCAGATCGACCCGCCGTTGTCCTGCGCCTGTTTGATGTCTTCCTTGGTGCCGACCCCGGGCAGCATCAAGAAGGCGATCTTGGCCTCTTTGGCCGTGTCGGCGGCGAGTTTGATCAGTTCCTGCTCGGGTGTCTTGGAGAAGCCGTAGTTGAAGCTCGAGCCGCCCAGCCCGTCGCCGTGGGTCACCTCGATCACCGGCACCCCGGCGGCGTCCAGCGCCGCCACGATGGCGCCGACCTCGTCCTTGGTGAACTGGTGGCGTTTGTGATGCGAGCCGTCGCGCAGCGACGTGTCGGTCATCCGCACGTCCCACATCGGGTTGAAGAAAATGTCGTTACTCATGCCTGGACTCCTGGTGCGGTCGCCGATAGGGACTCCTTGGCGATCTCCTCGCCGACCTTGGTGGCGGCGGCGGTCATGATGTCGAGGTTGCCCGCGTACGGCGGCAGGTAGTCCCCGGCACCCTCCACCTCGACGAACGTGGTGACCAGGGCCTGCCCACCGGAGTTGAGCGAGGGGTCGTCGAACTGCGGCTCGTTGAGCAGCCGGTAGCCGGGCACATAGGTCTGCACCTCGGCCACCACGTCGTGGATGGATTGGGCGATCGCGTCGCGGTCGGCGTCCTCGGGAATGGCGCAGAAGATGGTGTCGCGCATGATCATCGGCGGGTCAGCCGGGTTCAAGATGATGATCGCCTTGCCGCGCTTGGCGCCCCCGATCGTCTCCACGCCCTTGCTGGTGGTCTTGGTGAACTCGTCGATGTTGGCCCGGGTGCCCGGCCCCGCCGACAGCGACGCCACCGACGCCACGATCTCGGCATAGGGCACCCCCCCTTGCTCGACCACCGCGCGATTGACCGCGTAGACGATCGGGATCGTCGCCTGCCCCCCGCAGGTGATCATGTTCACGTTCGGCGCGTCGAGATGCTCGCGCAGGTTGGCCGGCGGGATCACCGCCGGGCCCACGGCCGCCGGCGTCAGGTCGATGGCCCGGATGCCGGCCTCGGCGTACTTGGGAGCGGCCTCGCGATGCACATAGGCGCTGGTCGCCTCGAACACCAAATCGGGTTTCTCCGACTGCGCCAGCAGCCAGTCCACCCCCTCATGGGTGGTCTCCAGACCCAGCTTGCGGGCCCGTGCCAAACCCTCGCTCTCCGGGTCGATGCCCACCATCCAGCGCGGTTCCAGCCACTCCGACCGCAGCAGCTTGTAGAGCAGGTCGGTGCTGATGTTTCCCGACCCGACAATGGCCACACTCGCTTTAGACGGCATGCCGCTCCTTTTACCGCAACGGGTATTCAAATTTTCGAAGTATTTCCGGGGCTATTCGAACGACAGTCGAACAGATCCCAGGCCGGTGAAGTCGGCGACGAAGTCATCTCCTGCGTGTGCATCTATCGCTCGGGTGCACGACCCGGGTAAGACGACGTCGCCTTTTCGCAGCCTCACCCCAAAGCTTTCCACCTTGCGGGCCAACCACGCCACTGCGGTGACCGGATTTCCCAGCACCGCGTCGCTGCGGCCCTGCGCGACGACCTCGCCGTTGCGGGTCAGCACCGCATCGATCGCGGTGACATCCAGCTCGGCGGGGGCCACCCGCTCCGCGCCCAGCACGAAGCCCGCCGAGGAGGCGTTGTCGGCGATGGTGTCGCACAGCGCGATCTTCCAGTCGGTGATCCGGGTGTCGATCAACTCGATCGAGGGCACCAAGGCCTCGGTGGCGGCCAGCACGTCGTCCTCGGTGCAACCTGCCCCGGGCAGGTCGTCGGCCAGGATGAAACCCACCTCGACCTCGACCCGCGGATACAAATATTTCCCGGCCTTGACCGGGGTATCCTCGAAGACCTGCATGTCGTCGAGCAGGTGCCCGTAGTCCGGCTCGTCGACCCCCATCATCTGCTGCATCGCCAGCGACGACAGCCCCACCTTGTGGCCCAGCACCCGGGCCCCCTCGGCGAGGCGCCCACGGATGTTGATCAGCTGGATCTCGTAGGCGTCGACGACGTCCATGTCGGGTTGGGCGGCGGTCAGCGGCGTGATCGGTTCACGACTGCGCTCGGCGCGCGCCAGGCCGGCGGCCAGCTCGTCGCGCGTCGCTGCACTGAGCATTTAGGAGAAGTCCCCTCGTTCGTTTGACCGGGCCGGTAGCGTCCGGCCGGGGCAATTCTATAACGTGTTCTACATGACAGCGCAGGAGTTCGACGTCGTCGTGGTCGGCAGCGGCGGCGCCGGCATGGTAGCTGCCCTCACCGCCGCTCACCGCGGCCTGACCACTATAATCGTAGAGAAAGCTGCGCACTTCGGCGGCTCCACCGCGCGCTCGGGCGGGGGCGTGTGGATTCCCAACAACGAGGTCCTGCAGCGCTACGGCGTGCGCGACACCCCGGAGGCCGCCCGCACCTACCTGCACGGCATCATCGGCGACAAATCGGTCAGCGGGGTCGAGCCCGAACGCATCGACACCTACCTCGACCGCGGGCCGGAGATGCTGTCGTTCGTGCTCGAGCACACCCCGTTGAAGATGTGCTGGGTGCCGGGCTACTCCGACTACTACCCGGAGGCGCCCGGCGGGCGTCCGGGCGGGCGTTCGATCGAACCCAAGCCGTTCGACGCGCGCAAGCTGGGCGAAGACGAAGCCCGACTCGAACCTGCTTATGGCAAGGTTCCTTTGAACGTCGTTGTGATGCAACAGGATTACATGCGGCTCAACCAGTTGAAGCGGCACCCCCGCGGTGTGCTGCGCAGCCTCAAGGTCGGCGCGCGCACGATGTGGGCGAAGGCCACGGGCAAGAACCTCGTCGGCATGGGCCGGGCGCTGATCGGGCCGCTGCGGATCGGTCTGCAGCGGGCCGGTGTTCCGGTGCAGCTCAACACCGCGCTCAGCGACCTCTACGTCGAGGACGGGGTGGTGCGCGGAATCTACGTCAGCGACGCCGATGACTCCGGACCGAGCGAGCCGCGACTGATCCGGGCCCGGCGCGGCGTCATCTTGGCCTGCGGCGGCTTCGAGCACAACGAGCAGATGCGGGTGAAATACCAGCGCGCACCCATCACCACCGAATGGACCGTGGGCGCCAAGGCCAACACCGGCGACGGGATCGTGGCCGGCGAAAAGCTGGGTGCGGCACTGGATCTGATGGAGGACGCGTGGTGGGGCCCGACGGTGCCGCTGGTCGGCGCCCCGTGGTTCGCCCTGTCGGAGCGCAACTCGCCGGGATCGATCATCGTCAACATGTCGGGCAAGCGGTTCATGAACGAGTCGATGCCCTACGTCGAGGCCTGCCACCACATGTACGGCGGGCAATACGGGCAGGGGCCCGGGCCGGGGGAGAACATCCCCGCGTGGCTGGTGTTCGACCAGCAGTACCGCGACCGCTACATCTTCGCCGGATTGCAGCCGGGACAGCGCATCCCGCGCAAGTGGCTGGAGTCCGGGGTGATCGTGGTGGCGGACACGCTCGAGGAACTGGCCGAGAAGGCCAGCCTGCCCGGCGCCGAGTTCACCTCGACCGTCGAACGCTTCAACGGCTTCGCCCGGTCGGGCGTGGACGCCGACTACCACCGCGGGGAAAGCGCCTACGACCGCTATTACGGCGACCCGACCAACAAGCCCAACCCCAACCTCGGGGAGATCAGTCACCCGCCCTACTACGCGGCCAAGATGGTGCCCGGGGACTTGGGCACCAAGGGCGGCATCCGCACCGATGTGCACGGCCGCGCGCTGCGCGACGACGGCAGCATCATCGACGGCCTCTACGCCGCAGGCAATGTCAGCGCGCCGGTGATGGGCCACACCTACCCTGGCCCGGGCGGCACCATCGGGCCGGCCATGACATTCGGTTACCTGGCGGCACTGCACATCGCGGGGGAAGCCTGACATGCCCATCGATGTCGACGTCGCGCTGGCCGCCGAGCTGGACCCGATCGAGTTCTCCTGGACCAGCAGCGATGTGCAGCTCTATCACCTGGGGCTGGGCGCGGGCGGCGACCCGATGGACCGACGCGAGCTGGCCTACCTCGTCGACGACACACCGCAGGTGCTGCCGACGTTCGGCAACGTCGCCGCCACCTTCCACATGACCACACCGCCGACGGTGCGGTTCCCGGGCATCGACATCGAGCTGAGCAAGGTGCTGCACGCCAGCGAGCGGGTCGAGGTGCCCGGGCCGCTGCCCCCGTCGGGCTCCGGTCAGGCCGTCACCCGGTTCACCGACATCTGGGACAAGGGCAAGGCCGCGGTGATCTGGAGCGAGACGAACGTCAGCGCCCCGGACGGCACGCTGCTGTGGACTCAGAAGCGGTCCATCTTCGCCCGCGGCGAAGGCGGATTCGGCGGTGCGCGTGGGCCGTCCACGTCCGACGGGGCGCCCGACCGGGCCCCCGACCTCGAGCTCGCGATGCCCATCCTGCCGCAGCAGGCGCTGCTGTACCGGCTCTGCGGCGACCGCAACCCGCTGCACTCCGACCCCGATTTCGCTGCGGCCGCAGGCTTTCCGCAGCCGATCCTGCACGGCCTGTGCACCTACGGCATGACCTGTAAGGCGATCGTCGACGCGGTGCTGGACGGCGACGCCGGGGCGGTGGCCGCATACGGCGCACGGTTCGCCGGCGTGGCCTACCCCGGCGAGACGCTCAGCGTCGCCATCTGGAAGGACGGCAACCGTTTCGTGGCCGGCGTTGTCGCGCCTGCGCGCGACAACGCCGTGGTGCTCTCCGGTGTCGAGCTGGTCCCGGCCTAACGGCCCGCACTCGGGGCTTCCGCGCCGAGTGTGAAGTTGGGTTCACGTTCGCGGTCGAGCGTGAAACTAAGTTCACGCTCGGCTGGACAACGCCGCATTGACTCGCCGAACGATTTCGGCGGGCCGGTCCCCCGCAACCACCCGAATCGCGATCCATCCGAGATGCTGCAGCCACTCCAAGCGCCTTATATCCCAACTGTATTGAGATCGGTCGCTGCGATGCTGATCGCCGTCGTACTCGACCGCAACCTTCGGCTGTTCCCAGCCCATATCAAGATACGCGACGGCCCGGCCCAACTCATCGCGCACCGGAATCTGCGTTTGCGGCCGCGGCAAGCCAGCCCGTACCAGAACCAGGCGCAACCACGTCTCCTTCGGCGACTGCGAACCGGCGTCGAACAATGAGATCGCCTCTCGCGCGCGTGCAATGCCTCGGCGTCCCGGGTACCTCGAGGCCAGTAGCTCCACGTCAGCGGCTTTGACCTCCGTTGCACGCGCCAGTGCATCGATTGCCGCGACCCCACTCATGATGGGGTGCCAGCAACCAAGATCGAGAGCCGTCCTGGCCGGTGAAGTTACCGGCACCCCGTCGACGATCACGATCTCGTCGGCATCGATGCGGTCCCCGTGCGTTCGAAGCCCCGGTAGCCTATGCCGATTATCGTGGATCAATTCCACCGGCGTCGTGTCGTCGACCCACCTGCTGCCGTGTATCGCGGCCGCAGAGTGCCCAGCGACGACGCCTTGCCGCTTAGCCCAGAGCCATCCCGCTGTTGCTCGTAGGGCGGGAGTTACCTGGATGTGGGACGCGACATAGACATCCCGGAACAACCTGGTATGCCGCGTGGCCAGCTGGCCCCTGGTGAGCAGCCCGCCGGCAATGGCTTCGCTGCCGATGAACGGCTGAACCATCGGCGCAGCGTCGCATGCGACGCGGCTGACGTCACTTCACTGTTCGAGCGTGAAGTTAGTTTCACGCTCGGCCGCGAACGTGAAAGTAGCTTCACACTCGGCGGGAAAAGCGAGGTCAGCCGAGGATCAGGCCCGACGTGGGCACTCCGGTGCCCGCGGTGACCAGCACGTGCTCGACGTCGGGCACCGGGTTCACCGACGTGCCGCGCAACTGCCGCACGCCCTCGGCGATGCCGTTCATGCCGTGGATGTAGGCCTCCCCGAGCTGGCCGCCATGGGTGTTGATGGGCAGCCTGCCCCCCACCTCGATGGCGCCGTCGGCAATGAAGTCCTTGGCCTCACCCTTGCCGCAGAACCCCAACTCCTCCAACTGAATCAGCGTGAACGGCGTGAAGTGGTCGTATAACACCGCGGTCTGGATGTCGGCCGGTTGCAACCCCGACTGCTGCCACAGCTGCTGGCCGACCACGCCCATCTCGGGCAGGCCGAGCTCGGGACGGTAGTAGCTGACCATCGTGTACTGGTCGGGGCTCGAGCCCTGCGCCGCCGCCTCGATGACCGCCGGACGCTGCTTGAGGTCGCGCGCACGCTCGGCCGAGGTCACCACGATCGCCACCGCGCCATCGGTTTCCTGGCAGCAGTCCAGCAGCCGCAACGGCTCGGCGATCCACCGCGAATTCTGGTGGTCCTCAATGGTGATCGGCTTCTCGTAGAAGTACGCCTTCGGGTTCTTGGCGGCGTGCTTGCGGTCGGCCACCGAGATGACGCCGAAGTCGCGGCTGGTCGCGCCTGACAGGTGCATGTAGCGCTGGGCGATCATGGCCACCTGCGCGGCCGGCGTGGACAACCCGTGCGGATACGAGAAGGCATTGTCGGCCGCCGTCGAATCGGCCTGTGCGCGGGCGTCTCCCGCCAGGCGGGTCTGCACCTGACCGAACCGCATGCCGGAGCGCTCATTGAAGGCCCGGTAGGCCACCACCACGTCGGCCACCCCGGTGGCGACGGCCATCGCGGCCTGCTGGACGGTCGCGCACGCGGCCCCGCCGCCGTAACCGATCTGCGAGAAGAACTTCAGGTCACCGATGCCGACCGCACGCGCGACCGCCGTCTCGTTGTTGGTGTCCATCGTGAACGTGGTCAGCCCGTCGACGTCCGACGGCGAAAGGCCCGCGTCGTCCAACGCGTCCAGCACCGCCTCGGCCGCCAGGCGCAGCTCGCTTCGCCCCGAGTCCTTCGAGAAGTCGGTGGCACCGATGCCGGCGATCGCCGCCTTGCCGGAAAGCATCAGGCATCCCCCATCGTCAACGTCACCGTGGCAATAACGTGATCGCCAAGACTGTTGCGGCCGAACACCTTCACGGTGATCAGCCGATCCTCCACGGCGGTCACCTCACCGGAGAACGTCACCGTGTCGTAGGCGTACCACGGCACTCCCAGCCGCAGCCCGATCGACTTGATCAGCGCAGACGGGCCCGCCCAGTCGGTGACGTAGCGCTGCACCAGCCCGGTGTCGGTGAGGATGTTGACGAAGATGTCCTTGGACCCCTTGGCCTGCGCCTTATCGCGGTCGTGGTGCACGTCCTGAAAGTCCCTGGTGGCCAGGGCCGTCGAGATGATGAACGTGGGATCCCCGTACAGCTTGAGCTCGGGCAGCGTCGTTCCCACTTCGATGCTCGGGGCACTCATGCGTCCGGCTCCCAGGCGTAGAGGGTCCATTCGGGGCCGGTGGCACCGGCCGGAAAGTCAAGGTAGGTGGCGCGCACCGGCATTCCGATCGCCACCGATTCCGGGTCCGCGCCACGCAGCTGGCCCAGCATGCGCACGCCCTCCTCGAGTTCGACCAAGGCGATGACGAAAGGCAGCGTGCGACCGGGCACCTTCGGCGCGTGGTGCACGACGAAGCTGAACACCGTGCCCTTCCCCGTGGCGACCACGTAGTCGACCGGTGCGGCCTTGTCCTGCCACACCGCGGGCACCGGCGGGTGCTGCAGGCTGCCGTCGGGCCGCCGCTGGATCCGCAGCTCGTGCGCCTTGACCCCCTCCCAGAAGAAGGCGGTGTCGCGCGAGGACGCGGGGCGCATCATGGCGTCGGGGTCGAGGTCCTCGGGCGCCGACGACGAAGCCTCGGCCTCGCGTGGCTTGAATTTAAGGATGCGCCAATTCATCTCGGCGACATCCTCGTCGCCGACCCGCCAGACGATGTGCTGGTTGACGAAGAAGCCCTCGCCCAGCGCGGTCTGTTTGGGCCCGACCACGTCACCCATTTCGGAGGTGATGCTGACCTGCTCGCCGGGCCGCAGATAGCGGTGATAGGTCTGTTCGCAGTTCGTGGCCACCACGCCGACGTAACCCGCGTCGTCGAAGAGCTCCATGATGGGGCCCAGCGGATCGTCCTTGGGGCGCTCCCCGCCCAGCCCGAACATCGTCCACACCTGAATCATGGCGGGCGGGGCCACGATTCCGGGATGACCGGCGGCCTGGGCCGCGGCCTCGTCGACGTAGATCGGGTTGCGGTCGCCGATGGCCTCCACCCAGTTGTTGATCAGCGGCTGGTTCACCGGGTCGCGGCCGGCGCGCGGCTTGGCTCCGCCGGCCGCCGTGATCTCGGCGATGGCTTCGGCGATGTCGGTCATCGAGGCACCCTCGGCACCTTGAGGCCGGATGCCGCGATCATCTCGCGCATGACTTCGTTCACTCCTCCGCCGAAGGTGATCACCAGGTTTCGCTTGGTCTGCGAGTCTAGCCAGTCGAGCAGCTCGGCCGTGTCCGACTCGGCCGGATTGCCGTACTTGCCGACGATCTCCTCGGCGAGCCGGCCGATGTGCTGGATACGCTCCGTGCCAAACACTTTCGTCGATGCGGCATCGGCCACGTTGATGTCCTCACCGGCGGCGGCGACCTGCCAGTTCAGCAACTCGTTGATCCGCCACATCGCGTAGATCTCGCCGAGCGCCCGCTTGACGTCCTGGTGATCGATGGGCGTGACACCGTCGCCGCCCGGCTTGGACGCCCACGCGTGCAACCGCTCGTAGATGCCGGCGGTGCGGCCCGCCGGGCCCAGCATCACCCGTTCGTTGTTGAGCTGGGTGGTGATCAGCCGCCAGCCGCCGTTCTCCTCGCCGACGAGCATGTCGGCGGGCACCCGCACGTCGTTGTAGTAGGTGGCGTTGGTGTGGTGGGCCCCGTCGGACAGGATGACCGGCGTCCACGAGTACCCCGGATCCTTCGTGTCCACGATCAGGATCGAAATGCCCTTGTGCTTCACCGCTTCCGGGTCGGTGCGGCAGGCCAGCCAGACGTAGTCCGCGTCGTGCCCACCGGTGGTCCACATCTTCTGGCCGTTGACGATGTACTCGTCGCCGTGGCGCACCGCGCTGGTCCGCAGCGATGCCAGGTCGGTGCCCGCCTCGGGTTCGCTGTAGCCGATCGCGAAGTGCACCTCGCCGGCCAGGATCGCCGGCAGGAACTTTTTCTTCTGCATCTCGGTGCCGAAGACCTGGAGCGTGGGCCCCACCGTCTGCAGCGTCACGGCCGGCAACGGCACGTCGGCCCGATGGGCCTCGTTGACGAAGATCTGCTGCTCGATCGGCCCGAAACCGTGGCCGCCGTACTCCTTCGGCCAGCCGACGCCGAGCATGCCGTCCTTGCCCATCCGCCGGATGACCGCGCGATAGGCGGCGTTGTGGCGATCCTGCTCCATCGCCTTCATCTCGTCGGTCGAGATCAGGTTCGAAAAATATTGCCGTAGATCGGCTTGCAGCTGGCGCTGCTCCGGGGTCAGGTCGATGAACATTGCGCTCCCACCAGGTCGAGGCGATGCGAGGGCCCGCCCAGCAGGCGGGTCAGGTCCTTGATCGTGGAGTAGTACCGGTGCATCGGATAGGTGATGTCCATGCCCATGCCGCCGTGCAGATGATGGCAGGTCTGCATCATCGGCGGCGCCTGCGAGGACACCCAGTAGCCGAGAACGTCCAGATCGTTGTCGGCGTCGCGGCCCTCGGCCAGCCGCCAGACCACCGACTTGGCCACCAAATCGATGGTGCGCGAGGCGATATAGACCTCCGAGAGCTGCGCCGCGACGGTCTGGAAGGTCGACAACGGCTTGCCGAACTGTTTACGGTTGGCCACGTAGTCGGCGGTCAGCCGCAGCGCCCCGGCCACCAGCCCGTCGGCGTACGCCCCGATCATCGCCAGCGCCAGCTGGTTCACCCGGCGCGCCGGCGCGCCCGCCAGCACATCGGTGTCAGGGATCGCGACGTCGGAGAACGTCACCGTGTACTCGTCGGAGTCATTCGACGTCGGGGTGCGGACCAGCCGCACACCGTCGGCCTTCGGCGACACCACCACGACGGCGTTGTCGGTGGTCACCAGCATCCAATCCGCTTGTCCGGCATAGCCGACGCCGAGCTTGGTGCCCGACAGGCGTCCGTTGGCCAGGGTCGTGACCGGCCGGTCCGGCAGCGCGGCGCCGGGCTCGTTGAGCGCGGCGGTGAGCACCGAGCCCTTGGCCACCCCGGCCAGGAAGCGGTCCTGCTGCTCGTCGGACGCCAGGTCGAGCAGCGGCACCACGCCGAGGCCCAGCGTGGCCAGCGCCGGCGTGATCGCGCCGTGGCGGCCGACCTCGGTCAGCACTGTCGCGACCTCGGGCAGGCCCACCCCGTCGCCGCCGAGGCGTTCGGGCACCGGCAGCGCCGTGACGCCCCCGTCAACCAAAGCGTCCCAACTCAGCTCGCGGCCGAGCACCGACGCGACCACGTCGGCGACGGCCTGTTGCGTGGCGGTGAGGTTGAAGTCCATCGTCGTCGTTGAATCCACTTCAGTGCGCCACCGGGCACTGACCGGTGTAGTCGACCTGCCAGCGCTTGATCCCGTTGAGCCATCCCGAACGCAGCCGCTCGGGCTTCGACAGCGGCTTGAGGTCCGGCATGTGGTCGGCCACGGCGTTGAAGATCAGGTTGATCGTCATCCGCGCCAGGTTGGCCCCGATGCAGTAGTGCTCCCCGGTCCCGCCGAAACCGACGTGCGGGTTGGGGTTTCGCATGATGTTGAAGGTGAACGGGTCGTCGAAGACCTCTTCGTCGAAGTTGGCCGAGCGGTAGAACATCAGCACCCGCTGGCCCTTCTTGATTTGCACACCGGACAACTCGTAGTCCTCCAGCGCGGTGCGCTGGAAGGAGGTGACCGGCGTGGCCCAGCGGACGATCTCGTCGGCGGCCGACTCGGGACGCTCCTTCTTGTAGAGCTCCCACTGGTCGGGGAAGTCGGCGAACGCCATCATGCCCTGCGTGATGGAGTTTCGCGTGGTCTCGTTGCCGGCCACGGCGAGCATCATCACGAAGAAGCCGAACTCGTCGTCGGAGAGCTTCTCACCGTCGATGTCGGCGTTGATCAGAGTGGTGACGATGTCGTCGCCGGGATTCTCGGCCTTCAGCGCGGCCATCTGCATCGCGTAGGTGAGCACCTCGACCGAGGACGCCTTGGGATCGATGTCGGCGTACTCGGGGTCGTCGTTGCCGGTCATCTCGTTGGACCAGCGGAAGAGCTTTTCGCGGTCCTCCTGCGGCACCCCGAGCAGGCCGGCGATCGCCTGCAGGGGCAACTCACAGGCCACCTGTTCGACGAAGTCGCCCGAACCGGCGGCCGCCGCGGCCTTGGCGATGTTCTGGGCCCGTTCGTTGAGTTCGTCGCGGATGCGTCCGATGGCGCGCGGCGTGAAGCCGCGGGAGATGATGCTGCGCAGCCGCGTGTGGTGCGGCGGATCCATGTTCAGCATCACGAACCGCTGCATCTCGATGTCCTCGCGGGCGATGTCGTCGTTGAACCGCGGGATCACGCAGTTCTCGTAGCTGGAGAACACGTCGTTGCGCAGCGAGACCTCTTTGACGTCCTTGTGCTTGGTGATCGCCCAGTAACCACCGTCGTGGAAGCCGCCGCCCTTGCCGGGCGCCTGCGCGTTCCACCAGATGGGCGCCGTCGCGCGCAACTCGGCGAACTCTTCTACGGGGAGCCGCTCCGCGTAGATGTCGGGGTCGGTGAAATCCCACCCGGGCGGGAAGTTCGGGCTGGGCACGATGGTTCTCCTTACTGCTGATACATATGTAGGTCTTGCGACTGGCCGCGTGACTGGCGATCCCAGAACACTAGCTCTCCTAGTGGATCTGTGCTGCCAGTAAAACACGCCTCCACCGCAGAAAAAAGGCGCCGCCGCATCCTCGCTTGTCATAGTAATGAAACGTGTTCTAGCCTGGCCCCATGGGTAACCCGGTAATCGTTGAAGCCACCCGCAGCCCGATCGGCAAGCGCAACGGATGGCTGTCAGGACTGCACGCCACCGACCTGCTCGGCGCCGTGCAGAAGGCGCTGGTGACGAAGGCCGGCATCGACCCCGGCGAGGTCGAGCAGGCCATCGGCGGCTGCGTGACGCAATACGCCGAGCAGTCCAACAACGTCACCCGGACCTCGTGGCTGACCGTCGGTTTGCCCGAACAGGTCGGCGCCACCACCGTCGACTGTCAATGCGGCAGCAGCCAGCAGGCCAATCACCTGATCGCCGGCCTCATCGCGGCCGGCGCCATCGACGTCGGCATCGCCTGCGGGATCGAGGCCATGAGCCGGGTCGGCCTGGGAGCCAACGCGGGCCCGGACCGCAACTGGCGCGCCGAGTCGTGGGACATCGACCTGCCCGACCAGTTCACCGCCGCCGAGCGGATCGCCAAGCGGCGCGGCATCACCCGCGAAGACATCGACCAGTTGGGCTTCGAGTCCCAGGCCAAGGCGAAGCAGGCCTGGGACGAGGGCCGCTTCGACCGCGAGATCTCCCCGATCGTGGCGCCGGCGCTCGACGAGAACAAGCAACCGACGTCGGAGCGGGTGACCATCAGCCGCGACCAGGGGCTGCGCGACACGACGCTGTCGGGCCTCTCCGCACTGAAGCCGGTCATGGAGGGCGGGATCCACACGGCGGGAACGTCGTCGCAGATCTCCGACGGCGCCGCGGCCGTTCTCTGGATGGACGAGGACAAGGCCAGGGCGCTCGGCCTGCGGCCGCGGGCCCGGATCGTCAGCCAGGCACTGGTCGGCGCCGAGACCTACTACCACCTGGACGGTCCGGTGCAGTCGACGGCGAAGGTGCTGGAGAAGGCCGGGATGAAGATGGGCGACATCGACATCGTCGAGATCAACGAGGCGTTCGCGTCGGTGGTGCTGTCGTGGGCGCGGGTGCACGAGCCCGACATGGCCCGGGTCAACGTCAACGGCGGCGCGATCGCGCTGGGGCACCCGGTCGGCTGTACCGGCAGCCGGCTGATCACCACCGCGCTGCACGAGCTCGAGCGCTCCGACCAGAGCACCGCGCTGATCACGATGTGCGCCGGCGGCGCCCTGTCCACCGGCACCATCATCGAGCGCATCTGAACCGATCGGTGCTCGTCACGAAGCCGGTTTCGCAGGAGAGCCGCATCGCCGCGGCGCAGGCCTACATCGATGCGCTGGTCAGCCACAACGCCGACGCGGTTCCGTTCGCCACAAGGTGCACCCGCGTCGAGCAGGGCGTCAAGAACGGGTTCTCGGGACGCCACATGCGGCGCGGCCTCAACCGCGGCCCCCAGTACCGGATCATCGCCGACGCCACACCGCCGGACTACCACATCAGCGGCGATGAGGTGCGCGCGGTGTACGACGTGCTGACCAAGGTGGCCTTCGGCGGACGGCGGGTGGCCGCACGGGTCGACGAGACGTTCCTGATCCCCGCCGAGAGTGCCAGTGGCACAGCCGAAATCCAGCACATCAAGGTTCGCTTTCATCCGTTCGTCCAGCGCTAGGAACATGATGCCGAAAGAGAAGCCCCGCTCCCTGAACTCACCCTGGGTCGGCCTGATCATCAAGTACATGGCCAAGGGCAACGCGTGGATCTACCGGCTCAGCAATGGCAGGCTCGGGGGCACCTTCGGCAAGGCTCCGGTCGCGCTGCTCACCACGACGGGCCGCAAGACCGGCGAACCGCGGGTGAGCCCGCTGCTCTACCTGCGCGAGGGAGATCGCGTGGTGTTGGTCGCATCGAAGGGCGGCAGCGACAAGCATCCGCTGTGGTACCTGAACCTCAAGGCGAATCCCAAAGTGTCGGTGCAGATCAAGGATGAGGTGCTGCAGTTGCAGGCGCGCGATGCCACCGAGGCGGAGCGCGCAGAATACTGGCCGAAGTTGGACGCGATGTACCCGTCGTTCGGCGACTACCGGTCGTGGACCGACCGGGTCATCCCGGTCGTCATCTGCGAGCCGTAACCGTCGCCTACCCTGGGCGACATGGCCAAGGGGTGGATACGCAACTCGAGACCGGTGGCCCTCCTGCTGAAGTATCTCGCCCGCATCTGGGTGTATCGCCGGACCAACGGCAAACTCGGTGCGAAGCTGCTGCGGTTCCCCGCGGCGCTGCTGACCACGACCGGGCGCAAGTCGAACGAGCCGCGCACCACCGCGACCCTGTACCTGCGCGACGGCGACAGGGTCATCCTGCCGGCGTCCTTCGGCGGGCGGGAGGAGAACCCGTTGTGGTACCTCAACGTGCAGGAGAACCCCGAGGTGCAGGTGCAGATCCGTGCGCATCACCTGCGCATGGTCGCGCGCGACGCCACCGATGACGAGCGCGAGCGCTACTGGCCGCCGCTCATTCGCCTGTACCCGCCCTACCGCAAGTACCGCGAGGTGACCGACCGGGTGATCCCGTTGGTGGTCTGCGAACCGCCACGCCGAGCGTGTCGTGAGGGCGAAAACTCAACGGGAATCTCGCCCTGAGTTCACGTTCGGCGAGCGTCGCGGCTCGCTAGGCGCCGTATACCGGCACCGGCGGACGCGCCTTGGCCAGCAGGTCGGTGACGACGGGCCCCAACTCGGCGGGATCCCACTTCGCGCCCTTGTCGATCTGCGGCCCGTGGGCCCAGCCCTCGGCGACCCTGATCTTGCCGCCCTCGACCTCGAACACCTTGCCGGTGACGTCGCGCGACTCGGCGCTGCCCAGCCAAACCACCAGCGGCGAAACGTTTTCCGGCGCCATTGCGTCGAAATCCTGGTTCTGGGTTGCCATCATCTCGGCGAAGACGGTCTCGGTCATGCGGGTGCGCGCCGACGGTGCGATCGCGTTGACCGTCACGCCGTAGCGGCCCATCTCGGCCGCGCCGACGAGCGTCATCGCCGCGATGCCGGCCTTGGCCGCGCAGTAGTTGCCCTGCCCCACGCTGCCCTGCAGGCCCGCGCCGGAACTGGTGTTGACGATCCGCGCGTCAACGGCCTTGCCCTCCTTGGACAGCCCGCGCCAGTGCGAAGCGGCGTGCCGCATCATCGCGAAGTGCCCCTTGAGGTGCACGGCGATGACGGCGTCGAACTCCTCCTCGCTGGTGTTGGCCATCATCCGGTCGCGCACGATGCCGGCGTTGTTGACCACGACGTCGAGCCCACCGAAGGTGTCGACGGCGGCCCGCACGAGTCCTGCCGCCTGGTCCCAGTCGGCGATGTTGGCACCGTTGGCGACGGCCTCCCCACCGGCCGCGGTGATTTCGTCTACCACGCCCTGCGCCGCGCTGCCGCCGCCGGCGGGCGAGCCGTCCAGGCCCACCCCGATGTCGTTGACCACCACCCGCGCGCCCTCGGCCGCGAAGGCCAGCGCATGCGCGCGCCCGATGCCGCCGCCGGCTCCCGTGACGATGACGACGCGGCCGTCCACCAACCCCATTGTTCGTGTCTCCTCTACTTGACTGCGCTGGCGTTCGTTGTGGCGAGATAGTGCGGCGGCTCGCCGCCGCCGTGCACCTCCAGCGAGGCGCCGCTGATGTAGGACGCGGCGTCCGAGGCCAAAAAAGCTGCCGCCCAGCCGATGTCGTCGGGCTTGGCCAACCGGCCCAGGGGCACGTTCTTGGAGATCGCGGCGATGGACTCGGCGTCGCCATAGAACAGTTCCGATTGCTCGGTCTCCACCATGCCGACCACGCAGGCGTTCACCCGGACCTTGGGCCCCCACTCCACGGCCAGCGTCTGGGTGAGGCTTTCCAGGCCGGCCTTGGCCGCGCCGTAAGCGCCGGTGCCGGGCGACGGCCGCCGGCCACTGAGGCTGCAGATGTTGATGATCGACCCGCCGCGCTCCTGGCCTTGCATCTTGTCGTTGGCGTGTTGCGAAACCGAGAGCGCACCAAGCAGATTGAGCTCGATGATCTTGCGGTTGAACTTCGCGCTGGACTCCGCGGTCAGCACGTACGGCGAACCTCCGGCGTTGTTGACCACGACGTCGAGCCGGCCGTGCCTGTCGACGACGGAGTCGATGAGCGCCTTGACGGCGTCGTCGTCGCGGACGTCGCACGAGTGGAACTCATAGGGCAGGCCCTCGACGGCCCGGCGCGCGCACGTGACGACGGTCGCGCCCTGCTCGGCGAAAACGGCGCTGATACCAGCGCCGACCCCTCGAACACCGCCGGTGACCAACACGACCCGTCCGGCCAGTCCCAAACTGATGGCTTCTCCCGAAGGGGAGCCTGCTTCGGCGCGGGTCACTGTGCTAGCGTACCAAGCAAGTGCTTGCTTAGGTAGCCGCCCCCACAGGAGTGCAATGCCGATCACATCCGCCACCACCGAACCGGGCATCGTCGCGGTCACCGTCGACTTCCCGCCCGTCAACGCCATTCCCTCGCGCGGCTGGTTCGACCTCGCCGACGCGATCACGACCGCCGGCAACAAGCCCGACACCCACGTGGTGATCCTGCGGGCGCAGGGCCGCGGCTTCAACGCCGGCGTGGACATCAAGGAGATGCAAAACACCGAGGGCTTCACCGCGCTCATCGACGCCAACCGCGGCTGCTTTGCCGCGTTCCGCGCCGTCTACGAGTGCGCAGTGCCGGTGGTCGCTGCGGTCAACGGGTTCTGCGTCGGCGGCGGCATCGGGCTGGTCGGCAACTCCGACGTCATCGTGGCCTCCGAGGACGCCACCTTCGGGCTGCCCGAGGTCGAGCGCGGCGCTCTGGGCGCCGCCACCCACCTCTCGCGGCTGGTGCCCCAGCACATGATGCGGCGGCTGTTCTTCACCGCGGCCACCGTCGACGCCGCCACCTTGCATCACTTCGGTTCGGTGCACGAGGTGGTGCCCCGCGAGGAACTCGACGAGGCCGCGCTGCGGGTCGCGCGCGACATCGCCGCCAAGGACACCCGGGTCATCCGCGCGGCCAAAGAGGCGCTCAACCTCATCGACGTGCAGCGGGTCAACTCCAGTTACCGCATGGAGCAGGGCTTTACGTTCGAGCTCAACCTCGCCGGGGTGTCCGACGAGCACCGCGACGCGTTCGCCGGTACGAAGAAGGGCGAGCAGGCGTGAGCTCCGACAAGAGGACCACACTGGACGACGCCGTCGCGGGGCTGCGCAGCGGCATGACCATCGGCATCGGCGGCTGGGGCTCGCGGCGCAAGCCCATGGCGTTCGTGCGTGCCATGCTGCGCACCGACGTCAAGGACCTGACGGTCGTCACCTACGGCGGGCCCGACCTCGGGCTGCTGTGCTCGGCCGGCAAGGTCAAGCGCGTCTACTACGGCTTCGTCTCGCTGGACTCGCCGCCGTTCTACGACCCGTGGTTCGCGCACGCGCGCACCGGCGGGGCGATCGAGGCCCGGGAGATGGACGAGGGCATGCTGCGGTGCGGGCTGCAGGCCGCGGCGCAACGCCTGCCATTCCTGCCGATCCGCGCCGGCCTGGGCAGTTCGGTGCCCGACTTCTGGGAAGGCGAACTGAAGACCGTCACCAGCCCGTACCCGGCGCCCGGCGGCGGCCACGAGACCCTGCTGGCGATGCCGGCCCTGCGCCTCGATGCCGCCTTCGTCCATCTCAACCTCGGCGACGCCCGCGGCAATGCCGCCTACACCGGCATCGACCCGTACTTCGACGACCTCTTCCTGATGGCGGCCGACAAGCGCTTCCTGTCGGTGGAGCGCGTCGTGTCCACCGAGGAGTTGGTCAAGGCGGTGCCCCCGCAGGCGCTGCTGGTGAACCGGATGATGGTCAACGCCGTGGTGGAAGCGCCCGGCGGCGCCCACTTCACCACCGCCGCACCGGATTACGGCCGCGACGAGAAGTTCCAGCGGCACTACGCCGAGGCGGCGTCGACCGACGAGGGCTGGCAGAAGTTCGTCGCGACCTATCTGTCGGGCAGCGAGGACGACTATCAGGCGGCCGTACGGGATTTCGCGGAGGAGGCAGGCAAGTGACCACCACCCGAGCCGAGGTCTGCGCGGTCGCCTGCGCCGAATTGTTCACCGACGCAGGCGAGATCATGGTCAGCCCGATGACCAACATGGCATCGGTGGGCGCGCGGCTGGCCCGGCTGACGTTCTCCCCGGACATCCTGTTGACCGACGGCGAGGCGCAGCTGCTGGCCGACACCCCCGCGCTCGGAAGTGCCGGGGCCCCAAACAAAATTGAGGGCTGGATGCCGTTCGGCCGGGTGTTCGAGACGCTGGCCTGGGGGCGCCGGCATGTGGTGATGGGCGCCAACCAGGTGGATCGCTTCGGCAACCAGAACATCTCGGCGTTCGGCCCCCTGCAGCATCCGACCCGGCAGATGTTCGGCCTGCGCGGGGCACCCGGCAACGCCATCAACCACGCGACCAGCTACTGGGTCGGCAACCATTCCAAGCGGGTGTTCTGCGAGTCGGTCGACGTGGTGTGCGGCGTCGGCTGGGACAAGGTCGATCCCGACAACCCGGCGTTCCGCTTCGCCAACACCTATCGCGTGGTGTCCAACCTCGGCGTGTTCGACTTCGGGGGACCGGACCACACCATGCGGGCGGTGTCCCTGCACCCCGGGGTGTCGCCCGACGACGTCCGCGAGGCCACCTCGTTCGAGATACACGGGCTCGCCGAGGCGGGCGAAACCCGGCTGCCGACCGATGACGAACTGCGCCTGATCCGCGAGGTGATCGACCCGAAGTCGCTGCGCGACCGCGAGATACGTTCATGATTATTCCGCCTCCTCCTCATCGCTTCGCTTCGCATCGTCGGCGGTGGCTATGAAGCTGCGCACGCCGCTGACCGAACTGGTCGGCGTCGAGCATCCCGTCGTCCAGACCGGGATGGGCTGGGTGGCCGGTGCCCGGCTGGTGTCGGCCACGGCAAACGCGGGCGGGCTCGGCATCCTGGCCTCGGCCACCATGACGCTCGACGAGCTGGCGACGGCCATCGGCAAGGTCAAGGCCGGCACCGACAAGCCGTTCGGGGTGAACATCCGCGCCGATGCCGCCGACGCTGCCGACCGCATCGAGCTGATGATCCGTGAGGGCGTCAAGGTGGCGTCGTTCGCGCTGGCCCCCAAACAGGAACTGGTGGCCCGGCTGAGAGAGGCGGGCGTGGTGGTCATCCCCTCGATCGGCGCGGCCAAGCACGCGCGCAAGGTCGCGGCCTGGGGCGCCGACGCGATGATCGTCCAGGGCGGCGAAGGCGGCGGGCACACCGGGCCGGTCGCCACGACGCTGCTGCTGCCCTCGGTGCTGGACGCGGTGGCGGGCACCGGCATCCCGGTGATCGCGGCGGGCGGATTCTTCGACGGGCGCGGGCTCGCGGCGGCGCTGAGCTACGGCGCCGCCGGCGTGGCGATGGGCACGCGCTTTTTGCTCACCTCGGATTCCACCGTTCCCGACGCTGTCAAGCAGCGCTATCTGCAGGCGGCGCTCGACGGCACGGTGGTCACCACGCGCGTCGACGGCATGCCGCACCGCGTGCTGCGGACCGCTCTGGTCGACAAGCTGGAAAGTGGCTCCCCCGCGCGCGGTTTGGTCGCGGCCGTGCGCAACGCGGCCAAGTTCAAGCAGATGTCGCAGATGACGTGGCGGTCGATGATCACCGACGGGCTGGCGATGCGGCACGGCAAGGAGCTGACCTGGTCGCAGGTGGTGATGGCGGCGAACACCCCGATGCTGCTCAAGGCCGGCCTGGTCGAGGGCAACACCGAGGCCGGTGTGCTGGCGTCAGGCCAGGTGGCCGGGATCCTGGAGGACCTGCCGTCATGCGCCGAGTTGATCGAGTCGATCGTGGGCGACGCGATCGAGCACCTGCGTGCAGCGTCGTCGCTCATCACGGAGGACTGACCGGCCTTTGTGAGGCTGATAGCTGAATTCGATCGGAATGAAGCTCATACCTTCATACGGCTTCCTCGGCGACATCGTCGGCTCCCGGCACGTGGCCGACCGGTCCGAGCTGCGCGCCGGGGTTCATCGTCGGCGACGGGTTCCAGGGCAGCTATCCGAGCGTGGGCGCCGCGATCGACGCCGCGCTGTCGCTGCGGTCGGCGGTCGGCCCCGCATCGACGTCCGGTTCGGGATCGGCTGGGCCGCGGTCACCGTGCTCGACCCCGACGCGGGGATCCAGGACGGGCCGCCCTGGGCGCCGTCACGCCGACCCCGCTGCTGATGGTGCTCGGTTCGGTGGGGGCGGTACGTCCGGCCGGTCAGCCCCAGCCGTCCGACCGGCTCAAAGGCAGCCGGCTGCTCGGCCCGAGGGAACTCCTGCTCATCCTGAGCCTCGGCGCCGGCAGGCAGCCGCAGCGCCCGGGGCCGTCGTCGCCGCCAAGGGGATCATCCGGTTCCCGCAACTGAGCACCCAGAAGGGCCGCCACGGTGCGGCCGGCATCGACGAAGTGCGCTCGGCGGAATCGCGCTGGTGCTGGCCGCGCGCTAAACCGGTGCGCCCCGGGACCGATGACCACTAGGCTATTTCAGCTATGTCGACCATCGACGCAGTTGGCCAGGCCGCCCCCGCACCCGCGGCGAATCACGCGCTGCCCGATCCGGGGGAATCGGTGCCCAGGCTGGCCCTGCCCACGGTGGGGATCTTCGTCGCCGCTTTGACCGCGTTCGTGGTCTCGACCACCGGTTACCTCCAGGGCTGGGCCTCGCCCTGGCTCACCATCGGGGTCAATGCCGCGGTGACCTTCGTGATGTTCACCGTGGTCCACGATGCCGCGCACTATTCGATCAGCACCACGCGGCGGGTCAACGAGCTGTTCGGCCGGCTGGCGTGGCTGTTGGTCGCCCCGGTGGTGGCTTTCCCGTCCTTCGCCTACATCCACATCCAGCACCACCGCCACGCCAACGACGACGACGAGGACCCGGACACGTTCGCGTCGCACGGCCGGCCCTGGTCGCTGCCGCTGC
Source organism: uncultured Actinomycetota bacterium (assembly GCA_963711445.1). GTDB lineage: Bacteria > Actinomycetota > Actinomycetes > Mycobacteriales > Mycobacteriaceae > Mycobacterium. Next base: position 674,199 of record CAVQEF010000003.1, on the reverse strand, counting down.
GCTGGTCGCTGGCCGAGTACTTCTACCTCAAGTACTACCTGCCGCGCGCTCGCAGCCGTCCGGTCTCCGAGCTCGCCGAGACGCTGGTCATGCTCACCCTGAGCCTGACCGGCCTGGCCATTGCCATTGCCACCGGCAACTTTTGGACGCTCGCGGTGGTCTTCTTGATCCCGCAGCGCATCGGGCTGACCGTGTTGGCGTGGTGGTTCGACTGGCTACCGCACCACGGCCTTCGCGACACCCAAAGCACCGACCGCTACCGCGCCACCCGCAACCGCGTGGGCGCGGAGTGGCTGTTCACTCCGGTGCTGCTGTCGCAGAACTACCACCTGGTGCACCACCTGCACCCGTCGGTGCCCTTCTACCGGTACCTGCGCACCTGGCAGCGCAACGAAGAGGCCTACCTGGAGCGCAACGCCGCGATCTCCACAGTCTTCGGCCAGCAATTGAATCCGGACGAGTTCCGCGAGTGGAAGCAGCTCAACGGCCGGCTCGCCAAGCTGTTGCCGGTGCGGATGCCGGCGAGGTCCAGTGCGCCGCACGCGGAGTTGCACCGCATCCCGGTCGCCTCGGTCGACCCCCTCACCGACGACAGCACCCTGGTCACGTTCGCCGTGCCGGAAGACCTGCGCGACGCCTTCCGCTTCGAGCCGGGCCAGCACGTGACGGTGCGCACCGACCTGGGCGGCGAGAACGTCCGGCGCAACTACTCGATCTGCGCGCCGGCGACCCGGGCCCAGCTGCGGATCGCCGTCAAACACATTGCCGGGGGCGCCTTCTCGACATATGTGGCCAACGACCTCAAGGCCGGCGACGTGCTGGAGCTCATGACCCCGACCGGGCGCTTCGGCACCCCGCTGCATCCGCTGGCGCGCAAGCACTATGTCGGCCTGGCGGCCGGCAGCGGCATCACACCCGTGCTGTCCATCCTGGCGACGGTGCTCGAGATCGAAACCGAGAGCCGGTTCACCCTGATCTACGGCAACCGCACCCGGGAATCCACAATGTTCCGCAAGGAGCTGGACCGCCTCGAATCGCGCTACGCCGACCGGCTGGAGATCCTGCACGTGCTCTCGGGCGAGCCGTTGCACACCCCGGAACTGCGCGGCCGCATCGACCGGGAAAAACTCAACCGATGGCTGACCGCCGGCCTGCCGCCCGACGGCGTCGACGAGTGGTTCCTGTGCGGTCCCATGGACATGGCGACCACCGCGCGCGAGGTGTTGATCGAGCATCGCGTCGACCCGCAGCGCATTCACCTCGAGCTGTTCTTCGGCTACGACACTCCCCCGGCCACCGAGCGTGCCTACCAGACCGCGACCGTCACGTTCACGCTCTCGGGCACGCAGGCGACGGTCGACCTGGCTCCCGGCGACTCCATTCTGGAAGGGGCGCTGCAACTTCGCAGCGACGCGCCGTACGCCTGCATGGGCGGCGCGTGCGGCACCTGCCGCGCGAAGCTCGTCGAGGGCGAGGCGGAGATGGACCACAACTTCGCTCTCGGGCAGGCCGAGCTCGACGCCGGCTACATCCTGACCTGCCAGTCACACCCGACGACGCCGTTCGTGTCCGTCGACTACGACGCCTGAATCAGTGCGGTAACAGGGCCGCCGAGATGCGCGGAGCGACCAGCCGGGCGACGGCCAGCCAGAGACCGGGCCACTCCGGACGCGACGGACAGCCCAAGTCGATCCCGAACCCTGTTGGACATCCAGCCGCGAAAAGCGCATAGCCGCAATCGGACGCGTTCACGCCGAGACCGGACACCGGCGTGCGTTGTCCGCCCATGCAGTCAACCTTGGCCGCGTGATCCAGGTCGCGACGGCCGCCGTAACGGAGATGACGCTTCGGGACTACAGCCTTTCGATGATCGTGACGTTGGCCGTGCCGCCGCCCTCGCACATCGTCTGCAGGCCGTAGCGGCCCCCGATGCGCTCGAGTTCGTTGAGCATGGTGGTGAACAGCTTGGCGCCCGTGGCGCCCAGCGGATGACCGAGCGCGATCGCCCCACCGTTGGGGTTGACCTTCTTCGGGTCGGCCTTGATCTCCTTGAGCCAGGCCAGGATCACCGGCGCGAAGGCCTCGTTGATCTCGACGGTGTCGATGTCGTCGATGGTCAGCCCCGTCTTTTCCAGCGCGTAGCGGGTCGCCGGGATCGGCCCGGTCAGCATGAACACCGGATCGGCGGCGCGCGCGCTGATGTGGTGGATGCGGGCCCGCGGCGTCAGCCCGTGCTCCTTGACGGCGCGTTCGGACGCCAGCAACACGGCGCTGGCGCCGTCGGAGATCTGACTGGCCATCGCCGCGGTCAGCCGCCCACCCTCGACCAACGTCTTGAGGCCGGCCATCTTTTCCAGCGACGACTCGCGGGGGCCCTCGTCGACCCGGAACGGCCCGGATTCGGTTTCCACGGTGATGATTTCGTTGTCGAAGTGGCCGGCGCGGATGGCCGCGAAGGCGCGCTCGTGGCTGCCCAGCGCGTACTGCTCCATCTCCTCGCGCGACAGGTTCCACTTCTCGGCGATCAGCTCCGAGCCGCGGAACTGCGAGATCTCCTGGTCGCCGTAACGGTGCAGCCACTGCTTGGACTCGTTGGTCGGGGTGGTGAACCCGAACTGCTCGCCGACGGTCATCGCCGATGAGATCGGGATCTGGCTCATATTCTGCACGCCGCCGGCCACGATGAAGTCGGCGGTGCCGGACATGATCGCCTGCGCGCCAAAGGAAATCGCCTGCTGGCTGGACCCGCACTGCCGGTCCACGGTGACACCGGGGACCTCCTCGGGATAGCCGGCCGCCAGCCACGACAGCCGCGCGATGTTGCCGGCCTGGCCCCCGATCGCGTCCACACAGCCGGCGATCACGTCGTCGACGGCGGCGGGGTCGACGTCGGCCCGGTCGAGCAGCCCGCGCCACGCGCACGCACCCAGGTCGACGGGATGTACCCCGGCCAGCGATCCATTGCGCTTGCCTACCGCGGTACGTACAGCGTCGACGACGTACGCCTCGGGCATGTCAGACTCCTTCTTTGGTTATTCCGCCTAGAACGATAGCGAGGTACTGCTGCCCCACCTGTTCGGCGCTCAGCGGTCCGCCGGGTTGGTACCAGCGCACCGACACCCAGGTGGTGTCACGGATGAAGCGGTAGACCAGGTCCACATCGAGGTCGGGCCGGACGTAGCCCTCGTCGATGCCCTGATTGAGCACCTCCACCCACATCTTGCGTTGCTGACGGTTCATGTCCTCGATGTAGCCGAACCGGGGTTGCGACAACAGCCGTTGGGCTTCGTCCTGGTAGATGACGACCTGCGCGTGCCGGTGTTCGATCGCCTCGAACGACGCCATGAACAGCCCCTTGAGCCGCTCCAGCGGGTTCGCCTCGGCGTCCATGATCTCGCGGTAGCGGGCGAACAGCCAGTCCAGGAAACTGCGCAGCAGCTCGTCGACCATCTCCTCCTTGGAGGCGAAGTGGTGGTACAGGCTGCCGGACAGGATGCCGGCGGCGTCGGCGATGTCGCGCACGGTGGTGGCCCGCAACCCGCGCTCGGCGAACATGGTCGCGGCAAGCTTCAGCAGCTCGTCGCGTCGGCTGTTCGGCTGGCTGGCGTCCCGCTCCACCGGGCAAGCCTATCAACCAAGCGCTTGCTCGGCTACTGCGCGGATTTGCGCGGGTGCAACACGTCATGGCTGGAAGGTCCAGCGCACCGGGTCGACGCAAGCGGAAGGGTGCACCGCCCTTCGGGTCGAGCCGGTTTCCCCACGGTGGCCGGCCGAGCACCGACACTACGAAATACCGGTGCTGCAGCCCGATGCCGTTCGACGGGTTCTCGACCTCGCCCACGATGGAACCACCATTCAAACGCGGCGGCGGGCTGCGCACCACAACCACGCGGGCATGGTTCGCCTCATGAATCCCGACCCGACACCGAGATTTCTTCACCGGTGAGCTAAGTGCGGACCGGTCGCGGGTGTCTTGTCCGGAAACCTCTGTCGCGCAATGCTGGTCGAGAAGGCGTTGATCCCCGCCCGGCACGTGACGGCTTTTGTTGCGCTGTACCGGTTGGCCATAACACACCGACACCCGCAGTAATTATTGCTTACATCAACAATTTGCTCGATCACGAATCAAACGGACCCAGATTTTCTACGCAAAACCGGGTCTTTCGCCCGGGATGCTCGTAGCATTTGTCATTAATTACTCGGTTCCATTCGGGCACCGGTCGCCGTGGTCGCGGCCGGGGGAACGGGTAGGAGGTCAGATCATGGCGAATTTCATGGTGTTTCCGCCGGAAATCAACTCTTTGCTGATGTTTTCCGGCGCCGGTTCGGCGCCGATGCTCGACGCGGCGGCCGCCTGGGACGGGCTGGCCGGCGAGTTGGGGGCCGCGGCGTCGTCGTTCTCGTCGGTGACCTCGAACCTGGTCGGCGAGGCGTGGCAGGGCGCCGCGGCGGCGGCGATGGCGGCCGCGGCCACCCCCTATGCGCAGTTCTTGAGCGCCGCGGCCGGCCACGCCGCGGGAGCGGCCGCGCAGGCCAACGCGGTGGCCGGCGTGTTCGAGGCCGCGCGGGCGGCCACCGTGCACCCCCTGGAAGTGGCCGCCAACCGCACCGCGTTCGTGCAGTTGGTGCGGTCGAACTGGCTGGGCTTCAACGCCCCGGCGATCATGGCCGCCGAGGCCCAATACGAACAGATGTGGGCCGCCGACGTCGCCGCGATGACCGGCTATCACGCCGGCGCCGCCACGGCCGCCGCGGGACTGGGCCTGCCGACCAGCCTGCAGCAGTTCCTGCAGAGCCTGCCCAACCTGGGCATCGGCAACATCGGCAACGCCAACCTGGGCAACGGCAACAAAGGCAGCCTCAACGCCGGCAACGGCAACACCGGCAGCTACAACCTCGGCGGCGGAAACATCGGCAACAGCAACTTCGGCGACGGGAACACCGGCAACACGAACATCGGCATGGGCAACCAGGGCGCCGGGAACATCGGCATGGGAAACACCGGTAGCACCGGCACCACGGGCAACAACTTGGGCATGGGCAACACCGGCAACAACAACGTCGGCTTCGGCAACCAAGGCAACGCCAACTACGGCGGCGGCAACACCGGCAACGGCAACATCGGTGGCGGTAACCATGGCAACAACAACGTCGGCTTCGGGCTCACCGGCAGCAACGAGATCGGCATCGGCAACACCTACTACAACACCGCAACCAACCAATTCCACCTTGGCGGGCTCAACTCCGGCGGCGGCAACATCGGCATCGGCAACTCCGGCAACAACAACATCGGGTTCTTCAACTCCGGTGACGGCAACGTCGGCATGTTCAACACGGGCGCCAATACCTTTTCGCCGGGGCACCTCAACAACCTCGGCTTCGGCAACTCGGGCAGCAACAACATCGGCTTCGGGAACTCGGGCGTTGAAAACACCGGCTTCGGCAACTCGTGGGAAACCAACACCGGCTTCGGCAACTCCGGCGCCCAGAACACGGGCTTCGGTAATGCGGGGGACGACAACACCGGCTCCTGGAATTCGGGCGCCATCAACACCGGCGATGGGAATTCGGGCTTCACGAACACGGGCTTCTGGAATTCGGGCGACGCCAACACAGGCATCGGATCCACTGCCAACACCGGCCTGCCTCAGTCGGGCTTCGGCAACACCGGTAGCGGCATGTCGGGTTTCTTCAACACGGCCAGCGGCGGCTCAGGCTTCAACGGCGAGGTCTCGGGCTTCTTCAACTCGGTCACCGGTGGCTCCGTCTTCAACTACCAAGTCTCGGGCATCGGCAACCACGCCATCCCCGACAACGCGTTCCTCGGCACCGCCGTGAGCGGTTACGCCTCGGGCCTGTTCAACACGGGCAGCGTCGTATCGGGCTTCTTCGGCCTCAATCGGCTGGTGCCGTAACCGATCAACTCGCGGGTGCTGACTGGACACCGAGACCACCTCGCCCGTCAGGTAACCGGAGTGGTCGCTGGCCGGCTGACGGTCGGTCGAGCAGTTCGGCCGATGCCGTCTTGTCCACAGACTTGCGCCGGGCGATGCTGGGCGAGACCTCGTCGACCCGGTCGTCTTCGACGGCTTCCAAGGCAGCGCAGTGCCGGCCGGGGTGACTGCCTAAACCAATTGTTTGCCACGGCGACAATCAGGCCTGTCTGGCTTTCCTACGGAAAAGCGTTCTTTCTGCCCGGCATCGTCGTAGCATTTGTCACAGATTACTCGATTCCATTCGGGCACCGGTCGCCTCGGCGACGGCCGGGAAACGAATAGGAGGTCAAGTCATGGCTAATTTCATGGTGTTGCCGCCGGAGATCAATTCATCGCTGATGTTCACCGGGGCCGGTTCGGCGCCGATGCTCGACGCGGCGGCCGCCTGGGACGGGCTGGCCGGCGAGTTGGGGGCCGCGGCGTCGTCATTTTCGTCGGTGACCTCGAACCTGGTCGGCGAGGCGTGGCAGGGCGCCGCGGCGGCGGCGATGGCGGCCGCGGCCACCCCCTATGCGCAGTTCTTGAGCGCCGCGGCCGGCCACGCCGCGGCGGCGGCCGCGCAGGCCAACGCGGTGGCCGGCGTGTTCGAGGCCGCGCGCGCGGCCACGGTGCACCCGCTGCAGGTGGCCGCCAACCGCAGCGCCTTCGTGCAGTTGGTGCGGTCGAACTGGCTGGGCTTCAACGCCCCGGCGATCATGGCCGCCGAGGCCCAATACGAACAGATGTGGGCCGCCGACGTCGCCGCGATGACCGGCTATCACGCCGGCGCCGCCACGGCCGCCGCGGGACTGGGCCTGCCGACCAGCCTGCAGCAGTTCCTGCAGAGCCTGCCCAACCTGGGCATCGGCAACATCGGCAACGCCAACCTGGGCAACGGCAACAAAGGCAGCCTCAACGCCGGCAACGGCAACACCGGCAGCTACAACCTCGGCGGCGGGAACAACGGCAACAGCAACTTCGGCAGCGGCAACACCGGCAACACGAACATCGGCATGGGCAACCGGGGCAACACCAACATCGGCTTCGGCAACAGTGGCGGCAACGGAAACTTCGGTGGCGGAAACATCGGCAGCACCAACGTCGGCTTCGGCAACTACGGCAACGCAAACTACGGCGGCGGCAACATCGGCAACGGAAACATCGGCGGCGGCAACGCCGGCAACAACAATATCGGCTTCGGACTCACCGGCAACAACGAGATCGGCGTCGGCAACACCTACTACAACACCGCCACCAACCAATTCCACTTCGGCGGGCTCAACTCCGGCAGCGGCAATATCGGCATCGGCAACTCGGGCACCAACAACATCGGCTTCTTCAACTCCGGTGACGGCAACGTCGGCGTCTTCAACGCGGGCATCAACACAGCGGTGCCCGGCAGCCTCAACAACATCGGCTTCGGCAACGCGGGCATCGCGAATTTCGGCTTCGGCAACTCGGGCGAGTTCGACACCGGCGTCGGGAACTCCGGAGTGCTGAACACCGGGTTCGGGAACTCGGGCGCGGGCGACACCGGCGTCGGGAATTCTGGCGAGTTCGACACCGGCTTTTCGAACTCGGGCAACGTCAACACCGGGAATGGGAATTCGGGCAACACGAACACGGGCTTTTGGAATTCGGGCAACGTGAATACCGGCTTCGGGTCGACCACCAACACCGGCCTGTCCAATTCGGGATACGGCAACACCGGTACCGGAAACTCGGGCTTCGGCAACACGAGCAACCTCACGTCGGGCTTCCTGAACAGTGCCACGGGCGGCGCCGGCCAAAAGGATATGTCGGGCTTCGGCAACAGGGCCAGCGGTGGTTCGGCGTTCAATGGCGTGATGTCGGGATTCTTCAACGCCGGCGTCACCGGCCCCATCGCGGGCCATCCGAGCGGCTACGCCAGCGGCTACGACTCGGGCCTGCTCAACATCGGCACGGGGATCGCAGGTCTCTTCGACCTCAGCCGGCTGTGACCGCGGTGGCTCACGGGTGCTGGTTGGATACCGAAATCACTTCTCCGGTCAGGTAACTCGAGTAGTCGCTGGCCAGGAACGCGATGGTGGCCGCCACCTCCCACGGCTCGGCGGCGCGGCCGAACGCCTCGCCGGCCGACAGCCGGTCGAGCAGGTCGGCCGAGGTGGTCTTGTCCAGGAACTTGTGCCGGGCGATGCTGGGCGACACCGCGTTGATCCGCACCCCGTACTCGACGGCTTCGATTGCGCTGCAACGGGTCAACGCCATCACGCCGGCCTTGGCCGCCGCGTAGTGCGCCTGCGAGTGCTGGGCCCGCCAGCCCAGCACGCTGGCGTTGTTGACGATCACCCCGCCGTGCTGGGCCTCGCGGAAGTAGCGCAGCGCCGCCCTGGTGGCCCGGAACACCGACGTCACGGTGACGTCGAGGACCCGGTCCCATTCCTCGTCGGTCATGTCGACCACCGGCGTCTGCCCACCCAGTCCGGCGTTGTTGACCAGCACGTCGATGCGCCCCATCCGGGCGGTGACCGACGCGAACAGGGCGTCGACCTGGGCGGTGGACGTCACGTCGCACAACACCTTCTCGACCCGGCCCAGCCCCAGGGCGGCCAGTTCGTCGGCGGTCTCCCCCAGCCGGCGTTCGTGGTGGTCGGAGACCACCACGTCGGCGCCCTCGGCCAGGGCCCGCCGCGCCGTCGCCGAACCGATGCCGGTGCCCGCGGCCGCGGTGACGATCACCACCTTGCCATCCAGCAGCCCGTGTCCGGCAATCTCTTTGGGCGCTTCGGACAGACTCATGCTCTCTCCTTCGTCTTCTCGCAAGCGCTCATCCGCGAACTTCTCGGGGCAGGCCGAGCACCCGCTCGGCGATGATGTTGCGCTGGATCTCGTTGGATCCGCCGTAGAGGGTGTCGGCGCGGGTGAACAGGAACAGCCGCTGCCATTCGTCGAACTCGCCGTCGGGCAACGTCAGCCCCGGCCTGCCGATGACGTCCATGGCCAGCTCACCCAGATCGCGATGCCAGTTGGCCCACAACAACTTCGACACGTTGTCCTGGCCCGGCTGCTCAACGTCCATGGTGGCCAGGGCATACGAACGCATCGCCCGCAACCCGGTCCACGCCCGGGTCAGCCGCTCGCGGATGAACGGGTCGTCGGCGGCACCGGTGCGCTGCGCGAGCCCGGCCAGATTGGAAAGCTCACGGGCGTAACGTATCTGCTGCCCGAGCGTCGACACGCCGCGCTCGAAGGTCAGCGTGCCCATGGCCACCCGCCAGCCGTCACCGGGCGCGCCGACCACCAGACCGGCCTCGGTGCGGGCGTCGTCGAAGAACACCTCGTTGAACTCCGCCGTGCCCGTGATCTGGATGATCGGGCGGATCTGCACGCCCGGCTGGTCCAGCGGCACCAGCAGATAGGACAGGCCCGCGTGCCGCTTGGAACCCTTCTCGGTGCGCGCGACCACGAAGCACCACTGCGACAGGTGCGCCAGCGACGTCCACACCTTCTGGCCGTTGATCACCCACTCGTCGCCGTCGAGCACTGCGGTGGTCGACACGTTGGCCAGGTCGCTGCCGGCGCCGGGCTCCGAATACCCCTGGCACCACAGCTCGCTGACATCGAGGATGCGGGGCAGGAAACGCTGCTGCTGCTCGGGTGTCCCGTACGCGATCAGCGTGGGCCCGAGCAGTTCTTCGCCGAAGTGGTTGACCTTGTCCGGGGCATCGGCCCGGGCGTACTCCTCGTAGAAGGCCACCCGGTGCGCGGTCGAGAGCCCGCGGCCACCGTGCTCCACCGGCCAGCCCAGGCACGTCAGCCCAGCCGCCGCGAGATGCTGGTTCCAGGCCCGGCGCTCTTCGAAGGCCTCGTGCTCGCGCCCCGGCCCCCCGAGGCCTTTGAGTGCGGCGAATTCGCCGACCAGATTGTCGGCGAGCCACTGCCGGACCTCGGCCCGGAACTCCTCGACGTCCTGCATGCCCTGTAGGCTAACCTACCAAGCACTTGCTTTGTTAGGCCGCCGGCGATGGGTGCCGCGCGCCGCTTGAAGGAGCATCGATGACGAGCGATCCCCGCACCGTGCCCGCGGCGCTCGATCGCTTGGCGCGCCGGCTTCCCGACCACCCCGCGCTGATCACCGACGAGCGGACCTTCACCGCCGCGACGCTGCGTGACGAGGTACACCGGGCCGCCGCGGCGCTGATCGGACTGGGCGTCCGGCCGCGCGACCGGGTGGCCATCTGGTCGCCCAACACCTGGCACTGGGTGGTGGCCTGCCTGGCGATCCACCACGTCGGGGCCGCCATGGTGCCGGTGAACACCCGCTACACCGCCGAAGAGGCCGCCGACATCCTGGCCCGCACCGAGGCGCCGGTGCTGTTCGCGATGGGCGAGTTCCTGGGCACCGACCGGGTCGCCGGCCTGGACCGCCTGAACTCTCAAGCACTACCCGCGCTGCGGCACGTGGTGCGGATTCCGGTCGACGCCGACGACGGGACGTGGGAGGAGTTCGTCGCGCGCGGCGTCGATCCGGAATGCGTAGCCGCGGTGGCCGCCCGTGCCGCCGCCGTCACGCCCGACGACGTCAGCGACATCCTGTTCACGTCGGGTACCACCGGCCGCAGCAAGGGCGTGCTGTGCGCGCACCGGCAGTCGCTGTCGGCGTCGGCGTCGTGGGCCGCCAACGGCAAGATCACCAGCGACGACCGCTACCTGTGCATCAACCCGTTCTTCCACAACTTCGGCTACAAGGCCGGCATCCTGGCCTGCCTGCAAACCGGCGCGACGCTGATCCCGCACCTGACCTTCGACCCGCTGCGCGCGCTGCAGGCGATCGAGCAGCACCGCATCACCGTGCTACCCGGCCCGCCCACCATCTACCAGACCCTGCTGGACCATCCGGCGCGCGGTGACTACGACCTGAGCTCGCTGCGGTTCGCGGTGACCGGCGCCGCCACCGTGCCCGTCGTGCTGGTGGAACGCATGCAGTCCGAGCTGGACATCGACATCGTGCTGACCGCCTACGGCCTGACCGAGGCCAACGGCATGGGCACCATGTGCCGCGCCGACGACGACGCCGTCACCGTCGCCACCACCTGCGGGCGCCCGTTCGCCGACTTCGAGCTGCGCATCGATGACACTGGTGAGGTGCTGCTGCGCGGGCCGAACGTGATGCTGGGCTACCTCGACGACGCGGCGGCCACCGCCGCCGCCATCGACGCCGACGGCTGGCTGCACACCGGCGACATAGGCGCGCTCGACGAGGCCGGCAACCTGCGCATCACCGACCGACTCAAGGACATGTACATCTGCGGCGGGTTCAACGTCTACCCCGCCGAGATCGAGCAGGTGCTCGCCCGGCTGGACGGCGTGGCCGACGCCGCGGTCGTCGGGGTGCCCGACGAGCGCCTGGGCGAGGTCGGCCGCGCCTTCCTGGTGACCCGGCCGGGCACCCACCTCGACGAACAGTCGGTGATCGCCTACGCCCGAGAGCATCTGGCCAACTTCAAGGCGCCCAGGTCGGTGCGTTTCGTCGACGAGCTGCCGCGCAACGCGGGCGGCAAGGTGCTCAAACCTCAACTGCGGGAGCTGGACTGATGGACCTTGACTTGGACGACGGCACACTGGCTTTCCAGGCCGAGGTGCGCGACTTCCTGTCCGCCAACGCCGAGGCGATCCCCACGAAGTCCTATGACAACGCCGAAGGCTTTGCCCAGCACCGCCGTTGGGACCGCGTGCTGTACGACGCCGGGCTGTCGGTGATCACCTGGCCCAAGAAATACGGCGGCCGCGACGCGCCGCTGCTGCACTGGGTGGTCTTCGAGGAGGAGTACTTCCGCGCCGGCGCGCCCGGACGCGCCAGCGCCAACGGTACCTCGATGCTGGCCCCGACGCTGTTCGCGCACGGCACCGACGAACAGCTGGACCGTATTCTTCCGAAAATGGCGAGCGGCGAACAGATCTGGGCGCAGGCGTGGTCCGAACCGGAATCCGGCAGCGACCTGGCTTCGCTGCGCTCGACCGCGACGCGGACCGAAGGCGGCTGGCTGCTCAACGGGCAGAAGATCTGGAGTTCGCGGGCTCCGTTCGCCGAGATGGGGTTCGGGCTGTTCCGGTCCGACCCCACCGCCGAGCGGCATCACGGCCTCACCTACTTCATGTTCGACCTCAAGGCCGACGGCGTCACGGTGCGCCCGATCGCCCAACTCGGCGGCGACACCGGCTTCGGGGAGATCTTCCTCGACGACGTGTTCGTGCCGGACGCCGACGTGATCGGCACCGCAGGCGACGGCTGGCGGGCGGCGATGAGCACCTCGAGCAACGAGCGCGGCATGTCGCTGCGCAGCCCGGCGCGCTTCCTGGCGGCGGCCGAGCGGCTGGTGCGGCTGTGGAAAGACAGCGGGTGCCCTCCCGCGTTCGCCGATCGGGTCGCCGGCGCGTGGATCGACGCGCAGGCCTACCGGCTGCAGACGTTCGGCACGGTGACGCGGCTGGCCGCCGGCGGCGAGCTGGGCGCGGAATCGTCGGTGACCAAGGTGTTCTGGTCCGACCTCGACGTGGCCATACATCAGACCGCCCTGGACATCCTGGCGGCCGACGGCGAGCTGGCGGGCCGCTGGACCGACGGCCTGCTGTTCGCGCTGGGTGGCCCGATCTATGCCGGCACCAACGAGATTCAGCGCAACATCATCTCCGAGCGGCTGCTGGGCCTGCCTCGGGAGAAGTCTGGGGACAAGAAGTGAGATTCGCGCTCGACGAACAGCAGCGAGACTTCGCGGCCAGCATCGACGCGGCGCTCGGCGCGGCGGACCTGCCCGCCGCGGTGCGGGCGTGGTCGGCCGGTGACCATGCGCCCGGGCGCAAGGTGTGGGAACAGCTGGCCAACCTCGGCGTCACCGCGCTGGGGGTTCCGGAGAAGTTCGACGGCCTGGACGCCGAGCCGGTGGACCTGGTGGTCGCCCTCGAGCGCCTGGGGCGCTGGTGCGTGCCCGGGCCGGTGGCCGAATCCATCGCCGTGGCGCCGGTTTTGCTCGCCGGTGAAGCCCATGCCGAGCGCTGCGCCGCGCTGGCCTCGGGTGAGCTGATCGCCACCGTGGCGCTGCCGCCGCACACCCCGCGCGCGGTGGACGCCGACGCGGCCGGTCTGGTGCTGCTGGCCGGCTCGGATGGGACAGGCGGCGTCGCCGAGGCCGAGACCGGTGAGCGCCACGAGTCCGTCGACCCCAGCCGCCACCTCTACGACGTGACCCCGACCGGCCAGCCCTGGCCCGCCGACATCGAACGCGCCTACGAGTTCGGGGCGCTGGCCACGGCCGCCCAGCTCATCGGCGCCGCCGAGGCGCTGCTGCACGAAACCGTCGACTACGCCAAGCAGCGCAGCCAGTTCGGCCGGGTGATCGGCTCCTATCAGGCGATCAAACACAAGCTCGCCGACGTGCACATCGCGGTCGAGCTGGCCCGCCCGCTGGTCTACGGCGCGGCCCTCTCGCTACAGCCCCGCGACGTCAGCGCGGCCAAGGCCGCCGCGTCGGAGGCGGCCCTGCTGGCGGCGCGCGGGGCGCTGCAGACCCACGGCGCCATCGGGTTCACCGGCGAACACGACCTGTCGCTGTGGCTGTTGCGCGTGCAAGCATTGCGGTCGGCGTGGGGAACGCCGGAGCAACATCGGCGGCGAGTGCTGGAGGCGCTATGACCATCAGCGAAGAACGTCAGCTGCTTGCCCAGACCGTCGCCGCCCTGGTGACCAAGCACGCCGGGCCGGCGGCGGTGCGCGCCGCGATGGAGTCCGAGCGCGGCTATGACGAGTCGCTGTGGCAGCTGCTGTGCGAACAGGTCGGCGCCGCCGCCCTGGTGATCCCCGAGGAGCTGGGCGGCGCGGGCGGCGAATTGGCCGACGCCGCAACGGTCTTACAGGAGTTGGGCCGGGCCCTGGTGCCCTCCCCCCTGCTCGGCACCACGCTGGCGGAGCTGGCGCTGCTGGCCGCGCCCGAGCCCGACGGCGAGACGCTGGAGGGCCTCGCCGCGGGCGACTCCATCGGAGCGCTGGTGCTCGACCCCGACTATGTCGTCAACGGCGACATCGCCGATGTCGTCGTCGCCGCCGACGGCGGAAAGCTGAGCAGGTGGACCCGATTCACCGCCGATCCCGTCGCCACCATGGACCCCACCCGCCGGCTGGCCCGGGTGCGCTCGGAGGAAGCCGAGGCGCTGGGCGCCGACCCCGGCATGGCGAACGCGGCGGCCGTCCTGCTGGCGGCCGAGCAGATCGGCGCGGCCGAACGCTGCCTGGAACTGACCGTCGAATACGCCAAGAGCCGCGTGCAGTTCGGCCGGCCGATCGGCAGCTTTCAGGCGCTCAAGCATCGGATGGCCGACCTGTACGTCGCGGTGTCCGCGGCAAAGGCCGTGGTGTCCGACGCGTGCGAGAACCCCACGCCCGCCAACGCCGCCACCGCGCGGCTGGCCGCCACCGAGACGTTGTGTAGCGTGGCGGCCGAGGGGATTCAGCTGCACGGCGGCATCGCCATCACCTGGGAACACGACATGCACCTGTACTTCAAACGCGCCCACGGCAGCGCGCACCTGCTGGGCTCGACGCGGGAGTTGGTGCGCCAACTGGAATCCGAGGTGCTGACCGGCTCGTGAACGGCCACGTCTCGCTGCGCGCCGGCATCCCGCCGTTCTACGTGATGGATGTCTGGCTGGCGGCCGCGCAGCGCCAGCGCAGCCACGGCGATCTGGTGAACCTCTCGGCGGGCCAGCCCAGCGTGGGTGCCCCCGAACCGGTGCGCGCGGCCGCGGCCGCCGCCCTGCACCTCAACCAGCTGGGCTACACCGTGGCGCTGGGCATCCCCGAGCTGCGCGCCGCGATCGCCGCCGACTACCGGCGCCAGCACGGCATCGACGTCGAGCCCGACGCGGTGGTCGTCACCACCGGGTCCTCGGGCGGGTTCCTGCTCGCCTTCCTGGCCTGCTTCGACGTCGGCGACCGGGTGGCGCTGGCCAGCCCGGGCTACCCCTGCTACCGAAACATCCTGTCGGCGTTGGGATGTGAGGTGGTGGACATCGCCTGCGGGCCGCAGACCCGCTTCCAGCCGACCGCGCAGCTGCTCGCCGAGCTCGACCCGCCGGTGCAGGGCGTGATCGTCGCGAGCCCGGCCAACCCGACCGGCACGGTGATCCCGCCGGAGGAACTTGCCGCGATCGCGTCCTGGTGCGAGGCGACCGGGGTCCGCCTGATCAGCGACGAGGTCTACCACGGCCTGGTCTACTCCGGTGCCCCGCAGACCAGCTGCGCGTGGCAGACATCGCGAGAAGCGTTGGTGGTCAACAGCTTTTCCAAGTATTACGCGATGACGGGCTGGCGGCTGGGCTGGCTGCTGGTGCCGCCGGAGCTGCGCCGCGCCGTCGACTGCCTCACCGGCAACTTCACCATCTGCCCCCCGGTGCTCTCCCAGGTCGCCGCGGTGGCGGCGTTCACGCCGGAGGCGATCGCCGAGGCCGACGGCAACCTGCAGCACTACGCGGTCAACCGGTCGCTGCTGCTCGACGGGCTGCGCGGCATCGGCGTCGACCGGCTGGCCCCCACCGACGGCGCGTTCTACGTCTACGCCGACGTGTCGGACTTCACCGGCGACTCGCTCGGGTTCTGCGCGAAGTTGCTGGACGACACCGGCGTGGCGATCGCCCCGGGCGTCGACTTCGACACCGCGCGCGGCAATGCGTTCGTCCGGCTGTCGTTCGCCGGGCCGACCGGCGACATCGAAGAGGCGCTGGGCCGTATCGGGCCCTGGCTGGCCTCCCACTAGCCGTCGAGAAGCCGGTCGATGCGATCGTGCAGCGCACCGCGCGCCTCGGTCACGTCGATGCCGAACCGGTCGCGCAGCGCCTCGACGACCGCGGCCGCGTCGCCGAGCCGGATCTTCTCGCTGCCGTCGGCCCGGTGGACGGTCAGCTCGCGGCCGGCCAGGTTCAACCGGCCGTCGTCGGTGACCAGGGCGGCCATCAGGCCGGTGACGAAGATCGACGAGGGGTGCGTGGAGACGAACCAGCTGCCCACCTGCAGGTCGACGTCGGGCTGGGTGTGTGTGGTGAATTCGTAGAGCGGCTGCCACTGCCCTGCGATCATGGTCTGCAACACCAGCCCATCGCCGCGATCGGTCAGCCGATAGGGCTCGTGCGTGGTCTCTTGTACGGTGCCGGTCTCCAGGCGCAGCGGCGACGGCGGGGTCTGGCCGCCGAAGCCCACGTCGACCAGATAGGGTCCCGCCGCGCCGGGGAACCGCACCGCCAGCAGCGTGTGCGTCTGCGTCGGGAATCCCGCGTCCGGCGGGCGCATCCAGAGCACGCGCGCGCCCAGTCGCCGCACCCGGAAGCCGATCTCGGCCAGCACGTGTCCCATCAGCCCGTTCTGCTCGTAGCAGTAGCCGCCCCGCCCGCGCCGGACCAGCTTGCCGGCGAGCGCGGCCGCGCCCAGGTCGTCGACGGGCACCCCCAGCAGCGGGTCGAGGTTTTCGAACGGGATCGTTCGCGTGTGGGCGCCGACCAGCTGCTGCAGCACGTCGAGGCTCGGCCCGGCGGCGCCGCGATAGCCGATGCGGGCGAAGTACTCGTTTAAAACCACGGTCATGGAGACATTCTGCGGTCAGCGCCCCTCCGCGGCGGTGGACGGCTTCGACACGGTATACCGGAGGGGGTATTGTCGGAAGGCGTTGCGAAAGGACGAACCCGTGGCCGATGTCGACCTCTATCTCGATCCGGTGTGCCCATTCTCCTGGGTCACCTCGCGCTGGCTGCTCGATGCCGCGCACCAGACCCACACCTCGGTGTTCCTGCGGCAGATGAGCCTGGCCGTCCTCAATGAGGGCAAGGAGCTCGAGGGCAAGCAGCGCCGCATGATGGAACGGTCACGTCGGCTGGGACGGCTGTTCGCCGCGGTCGCCGCCAAGCACGGTCCGGACGCGTTCGCGCGCCTGTACGACGCCCTCGGCACCCGCCTGCATGTGCAAGACGACGACATGACCGCCGCCGAGATCAAAGAAGTCCTGGGCGCCTGCGGGTTCGACGAGTCGCTCGCCGACGCGCTCGATGACGCGCTCGACCACGATGGCCTCGACGAGGACGTCAGGCGCAGCCACCAAGCCAGCCAGGACGCCCTCGGCGGCTCGGCCGGCAGCCCGATCATGGTGGTCGACGGCCGCGGGTTCCACGGCCCGGTGCTGACCCGCATCCCGCGCCGCGAGGACGGCGTGCGCCTGCTCGACGCGGTGCTCACCGCCGCGCAGACCCCCGAATTCGCCACGCTGCAGCGGCCTCCCCAGGGGCCGCCGACCCTCGAGGAGGCTCCCCGCTGATGTGCCACGCAGTGAAGTGCCGGACCTGCGGGAAAACGACGTGGGCGGGGTGTGGGGCGCACGTGGAGGCGGTCCGCCGGACCGTGCCGGCGTCGCAGTGGTGCCCGGGTCACCCGAAGGAACCCGGGCAACGCTGGTGGCGCCGCTGACCGAAGCGCGCGGCGAGCGGCTCCCCTCCGGCCGCCCGTCGCGCGTGCGCCCCTCGGTTACTTGACGTTCTGCTCGGACGCGTGCTGGACGGGATCCTGGTCGAGGGTGAATCCCCAGGAGCTGTTCGACTCGGCGTGCTCGAAGCCCTCGGCGGTGCCCTGGCCGTCGCCCGACTCGCCGAAGGTGCCCGAATCGGCGACGTAGGCGTGCCCCAGCTTCTCGTCGCCCGGCAGCTTGCCCGGCGGGAAGTTGTTCTCGATCGCCGAAAGCGCGGCTTCGAACATCTTCTGGTGGGCGATCTCGCGGGTCATCAAGAAGTTCAGCGTGTCTTTGACGCCGTTGTCGTCGCTGAGTTTGATCAGCCGCTCGTAGACGATCTTCGCGCGCGCTTCGGCGGCGATGTCCGAGCGCAGGTCGATCGCGGGCGAGCCGAGGGTGTCGATGTAGGCGGCCGTGAACGGCGCTCCCTGCGAGTCGGTGAGGCGCGGGCCGCCCCCGCCCAGGACGTTGGCGCCGCTGTTGAGCGCCAGGGTCGCCGAATCGGGCATCTTGCCGTCCAGCAGCTCACCGAGGTAGGTGCCCTCGACCTGGTCCACCAACGCCGAGGGCGAACCCTTGAGCAACATCGACAGGGTCTGGGCGACCATCTCGAGGTGCGAGAGTTCTTCGGTCGCAATGTCGAGCAGCATGCTGCGCCGCGGACCGTCCTGTTCGTTCCAGCCCTGCAGGAAGTAGCGCATCGCCGCCGCGAGTTCGCCGTTGGGACCGCCGAACTGCTCCAGCAACAGCTTGGCGAAGGCGGGGTCCGGGTCGTCGACGCGGACGGTGTACATCATTTTCTTGTTGTGCAGGAACATCGAGCAAACTCCTCAACGGCTCGGCGGCGGTGGCTCCGGATCCTGAGTTGCCCGAAAACCTCTGGGCAGATACCCCGCGGCGGCCGTCTCAATCCCGGGAGCAGCACCGCCTTCGCCCACCAAGGTTGCCCACCGTGACCAGCACGGCCTAGACCCCACGCTCGAAGGATCACGCGACGCAGCCGACGTCGTGGCCCTCGCCGCCGACGCACAACTAGGTCAGCCGCCGGACTTCCTGACGACATCGGCGAGCGATCTGCTGCTCGCGCGCGTACAAGATGCCGAAGGTGAAGCCGTTCTCTTCGGCTTCTCCCGCCGATATTCCCATTTTCCGGAGCACTTCCCCGGCGACCGCGGTGTCCTGATGATCGCCGAGAACGTTTTGGATGTGCTTGTAATGTTTGATGATTCGCTTCGCGTGCTTCGGCTTGTCCACGGGCTTGCACAGTTCGGCTGCGTAGCGGGCGCGTTTGGCGGCTTTGCGCGCCCGGTGCAACGTGTCGTCGTCTCCCGAGTCACTGGCCGCGGCCAACCGCCGATCGGCCTTGCGCCGCGCGCGGTCTGCTCTTTTTCGCAGCGCGTCGATGGCGACATCACCATCGATGGGCGGTTCGGTAGACCACCGCCCCAGCACCTCCACGAGCCGCTCGTAGCGGGCGGACTTCATCGCCTCCCTCACCCGTTTGCGCGCCGGGCGCTCGACCGCTTGCAGGTCTTTGCGGATCCGCGACTTGACGGGACCCAGGACCAGCTTGCGGGGGACGCTGTCGAGCGCCTCGATGAACCGAGTGCGCTGGACCTGGCAATCGCGGACCTCGCCGAGCAGTGACGCGAACCATCGGAGTTCGCCGTCCACATCGCCGATCACGTAGGCGTCGAGCACTGTGCCGAATACACGAAGGGTGCTGCGCAGCCGCCGGATCGCCACCCGGGTGTCGTGAATGGCGTCCTCGCCGAGGTGCGCAGCGATGTCACCTGCGAGTATCCGGTTGATCTGCCGGTCCAGGTAATCGACGAGAGCGGTCGTGGCCGGCGAGGCCGAGGTGCGGGTCATGGTCCCGTGCATGAAAGATGCGTTTCCCTGACGTTCACTTACCAAACATCGGGCCACGAGCCGAACCCGGCGCACCGCCCACGTCGACGACGCGAGGCGCTTCCGTGCCGAGGAGGCGGCCCGGCTCTTGGCGCCACGGGGCCGGCGGCGGACCGCTACAGCCAGGTGTCGTCGGTGGTGGTGGTGAGGAACGCCTCCAGGTCGTCACGCCACTGGGCCGGCGTGGTCTTGTCGGGCTCGATGCCGGTGTACTCACCGCGGTAGAACAGCAGCGGCCGCGGCTTGATCTTGGGAGCCTCCGACAGCGCCTGCACCGCGCCGAACACCACGAAGTGGTCGCCCCCGTCGTGCACCGACGCCACGGTGCAGTCGATGTAGGCCAGCGATCCGTCGATGATCGGCGTACCGAGTTCGGAAGTGTGCCAGTCGATTCCGGCGAACTTGTCGGGCTCCTTGGATCCGAATCGCGCCGAGACGTGCTTCTGCTTCTCGGTGAGCACGTTGACGCAGAACCGGCCGCTGGCCTCGATGGCCTGCCAGGACCGCGACACCTTGGTGGGGCAGAACAGGACCAGTGGCGGGTCCAGCGACAGCGCCGCGAACGACTGGCACGCGAAGCCGATCGGGGCGTCGTCGTGCACGGTGGTGATGATGGTGATCCCGGTGCAGAACTGGCCCAGCACGTGCCGGAAGGCCCGCGGGTCGATCGAAGCCGACATGGTTCCCAAGGCTAGCCGCGGGCCCCGACCGTGAAGTCGTGACCCCACAGACTCACCGCGGTGCTTTCCCGGGCGATCCAGCCGCCGTCTTCGACTTGGCGCCCCTCGCAACCGAATTCGACGTCGAATCCGCTGGGCGTCTTCATGTAGAACGACAGCATCAGGTCGTTGACATGGCGGCCCAGGGTGGCCGACATGGGCACCTTGCGCCGCAGCGCCCGGTCCAGGCACAGGCCCACGTCGTCGGCCGTCTCGACCTCGACCATCAGGTGCACGATGCCGGAGGGCGTCGGCAGCGGCAGGAAGGCCAGGCTGTGGTGGCGCGGGTTGCAACCGAAGAAACGCAGCCAGGCCGGCGCCCCGTCGGCGGGGCGGCCCACCACCTGCGGCGGCATCCGCATCGAGTCGCGCAGCTTGAAGCCGAGCACGTCGCGGTAGAAGTGCAGCGCCTCGTCGTCGTCGCGGGTGGTCAACACCACGTGGCCCAGGCCCTGCTCGCCGGTGACGAACCTGTGCCCGTAGGGGCTGACCACCCGGCGGTGCTCGAGGGCCGCGCCGTGGAAGACGGCCAGCGGGTTGCCCGACGGGTCGGCGAACTGGATCATCTCGTCCACCCGCCGCTCGGCCAGGTCGGCGGCGGTCGCCTCCTTGTACGGCACCCCCTCCATGTCGAGCCGGTTCCGGATGTCCTGCAGCCCTTCGGCGTTCGCGCACTCCCAGCCCGCCTCGGCGAGCCGGTCGGACTCACCGGGCACGATCACCAGCCGGGCCGGGAAGTCGTCCATGCGCAGGTACAGCGCCCCCTCGACGCCGCCCTTGCCCTCGACCATGCCGAGGACCTTGAGGCCATAGTCGCGCCAGGCCGCCATGTCGGTGGCCTCGACGCGCAGGTAACCCAGCGACCGGATGCTCATCACACGCCTCCCAGAAAGAAGCCGAAGGTCAGTTCCTTGTGGCCGGCGGGCATCAGACCATCGTGTCGCCGGGCGGCAACCCGAACTCGTTGTTCCCGAAGATCTGGTATGCCCGCTCGGGATCGTTCGCGGCGTGCACCCGGCCGGCGTGCGCGTCGCGCCAGAACCGTTGCACCGGTTGGTCGTTGGCCAGCGCCGTGGCGCCCGACGCCTCGAACAGCCGGTCGATGGATGCAATCGAGCGGCCGGTGGCGCGCACCTGGTCGCGGCGGGCGCGCGCCCGCAGGTCGAAGGGGATCTCCTTGCCAGCGGAGAGCAGGGCGTACTCGTCGCCGACGTTGGCGATCAGCTGGCGCCAGGCGGCGTCGATGTCGCTGGCCGCCTCGGCGATGCGCACCTTGGCGAAGGGGTCGTCCTTGGCCTTCTCCCCGGCGAACGCGGCGCGCACCCGCTTGCCCTGGTGCTCCACGTGGGCGTCGTAGGCGCCGTAGGCCATGCCGACGATCGGTGCCGAGATGGTGGTGGGGTGCATGGTGCCCCACGGCATCTTGTAGACCGGGGCGGTGTTGGTCTCATAGCCGCCGGCGGTGCCGTCGTTCATGGCCTTGTACGACAGGAACCGGTGCCGGGGCACGAAGACGTCCTTGACGATGACGGTGTTGCTGCCGGTGCCGCGCAGCCCCACTACATGCCACACGTCGTCGATCTCGTACTCGGTGCGCGGGATCAGGAAGCTGCCGAAGTCCACCGGGCGCCCGTCCTTGATGACCGGGCCGCCGAGGAAGGCCCACGTCGCGTGGTCGCAGCCCGAGGACCAGTTCCACGAGCCGTTGACCAGGTAGCCGCCGTCGGTGACGACGCCGGCGCCCATCGGGGCATACGACGACGAGACGCGGGTCTTGGGGTCCTCGCCCCACACCTCTTCCTGGGCCTGCTGGTCGAACAGCGCGAGATGCCAGTTGTGCACGCCGATGATCGAGCTGACCCAGCCGGTGGAGCCGCACGCGCTGGCCAGTCGGCGGACGGCCTCGTAGAAGAGCGTGGGATCGCACTGCAGCCCGCCCCACTGCTCGGGCTGCAGCAGGGTGAAGAATCCGGCGTCGTCGAGCTCCTGCACGGTCTCGTCGGGCAGCCGCCGCAGATCCTCCGTCAGCTGAGCGCGCTCCCGGATCCGTGGAAGCAGATCGTCGATGCCCGCCAAGACCGACTGGGCATCGCGCTGTTGAATGGATGTCACTTAGGGTGCCTCCTGAGAGTGCGGACTTACACCAGAGACTAGAACACGTTCCGATTCGTGTCGAGCAGGGTATTCCTGCGGCTGGTAGCGGTGCGGATCCGCTTTTCTGTAACATGTTCTAGTTGTGACGAGAGGGAGGATGGGTGTTGGCCGAACCCAATCTCGACGAGCCACTCGGTGACCATGTCCTCGAGCTTCAGATCGCGGAGGTCATCGACGAGACCGAGGATGCGCGGTCGCTGGTGTTCGCGGTGCCCGAGGGGGCCCACATCCCCCCGCAGCGACTGCGCTACGCACCCGGCCAGTTCCTGACGCTGCGCGTCCCGAGCGACCGCACCGGCTCGGTGGCGCGCTGCTACTCGCTGTGCAGCTCGCCGTTCACCGACGACGCGCCGGCCGTCACCGTCAAACGCACCGCCGACGGGTACGCGTCCAACTGGCTGTGTGACCACGCGCAGGCGGGCATGCGGATTCATGTCCTGGCGCCGTCGGGCAATTTCGTCCCCAAGACGCTCGACGACGACTTCCTGCTGCTGGCCGCCGGAAGCGGGATCACGCCGATCATGTCGATCTGCAAGTCGGCCCTGGCCCAGGGCAGCGGGCAGGTGACGCTGCTCTACGCCAACCGCGACGACCGCTCGGTGATCTTCGCCGAGGCGCTGCGCGAGCTGTCCGCCAAGCATCCCGACCGGCTCACCGTGGTGCACTGGCTCGAATCGGTGCAGGGGCTGCCCAGCACGGGCGCGCTGGCGCGGCTGGCCGCCCCCTTCACCGATCGGCCCGCGTTCATCTGCGGACCCGGCCCGTTCATGGAGGCCGCGCGCGCGGCCCTCGAGGCGCTGGACGTGCCCGCGCAGCGGATCCACATCGAGGTGTTCAAGTCGCTGGAGTCCGATCCGTTCGCCGCGGTCAAGCTCGAGGACGTCGCCGAGGGTGACGAGGAGCCGGCCACCGCGGTGGTCGAACTCGACGGACAGACCCACACCGTGTCCTGGCCGCGCAACGCCAAGCTGCTCGACGTGCTGCTGGCCAAGGGCCTCGACGCGCCGTTCTCCTGCCGGGAAGGCCACTGCGGCGCCTGCGCCTGCACCCTGCGCAAGGGGAAGGTGAGCATGGAGGTCAACGACGTCCTTGAGCAGCAAGATCTCGACGAGGGCCTGATCCTGGCCTGTCAATCCCACCCGGAATCTGATTCGGTAGAAGTCACTTACGACGAATAGTCGCGGAGTTAGATTCAGCCTTTGGGTCGGAAGGGGACGGCATGAAGCGGCTGGCCACTGGATTTGCGGTGTTCGGCGCCGCGCTGACATTGCTGCCCGCGGGTGTCGCCTCGGCGGCGACCAACACCGCCACCACCCTCTTCCCGCTGGACGGACCCAACCAGCTGGAGACGCACACCTTCCTCAACTGCTTCTCATCCGACGGCCACTGCGACTTCACCGCCGGGGCCGACATGCGCACGCCCGACGGCGTCACCGGCTTCCCGGCCGGCCTGTGGGCCCGCCAGACCACCGAGATCCGGTCGTCGAACCGGCTGGCGTACCTCGACGCGCACGCGAACGGCCAGAACGAGCGGGTTGACAAAGCGATGGGCTCCGACGAGATCACCGACGTCTACTTCGGCGAAGGGCCACCCGAGAAATACCAGACGACCGGCCGCATCGACTCCACCGACTGGTCGACGGGCCGACCCAAGACCGACGTCAACGTCATCGTCTGCACCCACATGCAGGTCGTCTACCCCGGGGTCAACATCACCTCGCCCAGCACCTGCGCGCAGACGACGTTCTCCTAGATTCCGCCAAAAGTGGACCGGGAGCA
Organism: uncultured Actinomycetota bacterium; assembly: GCA_963711445.1. GTDB lineage: Bacteria > Actinomycetota > Actinomycetes > Mycobacteriales > Mycobacteriaceae > Mycobacterium. Next base: position 650,139 of record CAVQEF010000003.1, on the reverse strand, counting down.
GGTCAACCTCACCGGCACGCAGCAGACCGCGCTGGTCACGCTGTACGGCAAGGCGCTGGACAGTCGGCAGCCCGATTCGGTTCTCGGCGACCGCGAGGCCGACAGGGCCGTGCAGCGCCTCGACTACGACTTCGGCAAGCTGCGGATGCGCCGTCGCGATCAGAAGTCGGCCGCGGTGCGGACGAAGTCCTACGACCGGCGGGTGCGCCAATTCCTCGACGCCCATCCGGAATGCGTCGTGCTGCATCTGGGTTGCGGACTGGACACCCGGGCCAACCGCATCGACCCGCCACCCACGGTCGACTGGTACGACGTCGACCTTCCCGACATCATCGCGCTGCGGCGCAAGCTGTTTCAGGAGCGCCCGAACGTCCACACCGTCGGGGTGCCGGCCACCGATCCGAAGCTGTTCGCAGCGATCCCCGGTGATAGGCCGGTGTTGGTGGTCGCCGAGGGGTTCACGCCGTATCTGCGCCGCGCCGACGGGGTGGCGATGCTGCGGCGCATCGTCGCGCATTTCCCCGGCGGGGAAATCGTCATCGACGGCTACAGCCGGGCGGGGGTGTGGCTCTTGCAGCGCTACCCGCCGGTGAAAGCCTCGGGCGCCCGATTGGACTGGAGCATCGGCGATCCGCACGAACTCGAAAAGTCGGTTCCGGGGCTGGTTTTCGACTCCGAGTGGTGGTTCGCCGACGAGGACGACATCAAAGACCATTACTCACCGCTGTATTGGTGGCTCATGCAGGCCCTCTTCCGGTTCGCCCCGATCAGGCGGCTGGGGCGCGGCCTGCGCTACCGCTTCGGGTCAGCGCCGGGCTGACGGCATGCCGCCAAATCGCTAGCGGGGCAGGCCGAGCAGCCGTTCGGCGGCCACGGTGAGCAGGATCTGCTCGGTGCCGCCCGCGATGGTGAGGCAGCGGGTGTTGAGGAAGTCGAACACGGCGTTGTTGTGGACCAGGCCGCCGCCCTCGGCCACGTCCATCATGAATTCGGCCAGCGCCTGCCGATAGCGCACGCCGATGAGCTTGCGCACGCTGGACTGCGCCCCGGGATCCTGACCGCCCACTGCGAGCTGGGCGATCCGCTGGTCCAGCAGCGCCCCCGTCTGGGCGGTGACGATCAGCCGCCCCAGCCGGTCTTGTTGGGCCGCATCGAGATCCAGCCGGGCAAGGACCTCGAGCAGCTCTTCCATCGGGTTGCCCAGCGCGGTGCCGGTGGCCATCGCGATCCGCTCGTTGGCCAGCGTGGTGCGCGCCAGCCGCCAGCCGTCGTTCACGCCGCCGACCACCATCTCGTCGGGCACGAACACGTTGTCCAGGAAGACCTCGTTGAACAGGGAGTCGCCGGTGATCTCGCGCAGCGGCCGGATCTCGATGCCCGGCGCTTTCATGTCGACCAGGAAATACGTGATGCCCTTGTGTTTCGGGGCCTCGGGGTCGGTGCGCGCCAGACACACGCCCCACTGCGCCTTGTGCGCCGCCGACGTCCACACCTTCTGCCCGGTCAGCAGCCAGCCGTCGTCACCACGAACCGCCTTGGTGCGCAGCGAAGCCAGGTCCGAGCCCGCACCCGGCTCGGAAAACAGCTGGCACCAAAGGACTTCGCCGCGCAGGGTGGCCGGCACGAAACGTTCGATCTGCTCTGGTGTGCCGTGCTCGAGGATCGTCGGGGCCGCCCACCAGCCGATCACCAGGTCCGGCCGAACCACGCCGGCCGCCGCCAGCTCCTGGTCGATCAGCAACTGCTGGGCCGGCGACGCGCCGCGCCCGTGCGGGGCCGGCCAGTGCGGGGCCTGCAGGCCCGCCTCGGCCAGGGCGATCTGCCGCTTCTCCTGTGGCAGCGCCGCGATGTCGGCGACGGTCGCGGCGATCTCCGGCCGCTGCCCCGCTACTTCTTTCAGGTTGGAGAGGTCCAGGCCCAGCCGGCGCCGCACGCCGGACTGAGTCAGTTCGGTGATGCGGCGAAGCCAGCGCTCGGCGCCACCCAAGAACCGGGCGATGGCGTGGGCCCGGCGCAGGTACAGGTGCGCATCGTGCTCCCAGGTGCAGCCGATGCCGCCGAGCACCTGGATGCAGTCCTTGACGTTGGCCTTCGCGGCGGCGATACAGGTGCCCGCGGCCAGGGCCGCCGCGATGGAGAACTGGTCGGCCCCGGACTCCCCGGACTCCCGAGACTCCCCGGCGGCGCGGGCGGCGTCGGCGGCGGCCACCTCGGCCTGCTCGGCGCGGCACAGCATCTCGGCGCACAGGTGCTTGACGGCCTGGAAGCTGCCGATCGGCTTGCCGAACTGCTCACGCACCTTGGCGTAGGCGACCGCGGTGTCCAGCGACCAGCGGGTCACCCCGGCCAACTCCGCGGCCAGCACGGTCGCGGCCAGTTCCTGCACGCGCCGGTCCGGCGCGTCGATCGCGATGGCCGGCGCCGAGGTCAGCACCACCCGGGCCAGCGGCCGGGAGAAGTCGGTGGCCCGCAGCGGCTCGAGTTGCACCCCGTCGCCGCCGGTGTCTATCAGCAGCCAGGTCCCGCCTGCGGGCACCAGCAGCACGCCTCCGTCGGCCGCGCCGAGCACCCAGGGCAGGGTGCCCGACGCCCGCGACGTCGCGCCGTCGAATCGCACGTCGCCCTCGAGGGCCAGGCCGGCGAAGCGTTCACCGCAGGCCAGCGCGGCCAGCAGCTCGGGGTCGGAGAGCGCCAGGGTGGCCAGGGCGGTCGTCGCGACCGGCCCCGGGACCAGCGCCTTGGCCGCCTCCTCGACCATGGCGCACAAGTCCTCGACGCCGCCGCCGGCCCCGCCGCATTCCTCGGCCACCGCCACGCCGAAGATGCCCAGGTCGGCCAGGCGAGCGAAAACCGGCCGCCAGGCGTCGGCGTCACCCTGTTCGACGGCGCGGATGGCCGCGGTCCCGCCGGGCCCTGCGGTCGCGTTGCGGGCCCAGTCGCGCACCAATTCACGCGCCGCGAACTGCTCGTCGGTGACGGTCGCTACCACGTGTGAGCCCTCCGTGTCCTTGGTTGACGTTGCCCGAATGCCATCGTCATCGGACTAGAACGTGTTCTAATAGTGCCAGCGATCGACCGTCAAGTAAAACTGCATTCCAGCAGCACACGTGGCCGGTCCGGCGGCACGGAGGTGGGAAATTAACAAGCAGCATGCGTATCGTTTGCAAGCGAGCCGCCCACAAGAGGAGCAACCCGTCACATGCCAGCCAAGCCGAACTCGAGCCGCGTCTCCGACTCGCAGCCGCGCGAGGTGATGAACGTGGCCGTACTGGCTGAGTCCGAGCTCGGCTCCGAGGCGCAGCGGGAGCGCCGCAAGCGCATCCTCGACGCCACCATGGCGATCGCATCCAAGGGCGGATACGAGGCGGTCCAGATGCGCGCGGTCGCGGACCGCGCCGATGTGGCGGTGGGGACGCTGTACCGGTACTTCCCGTCCAAGGTGCACCTGCTGGTGTCGGCACTGGGCCGGGAGTTCGGCCGCATCGACGCCAAGACCGACCGCTCGGCGCTGGCGGGGGGCACTCCGTTTCAGCGGCTGAACTTCATGGTTGGCAAGCTCAACCGCGCGATGCAGCGCAACCCGCTGCTCACCGAGGCGATGACGCGGGCCTACGTGTTCGCCGACGCGTCGGCGGCCAGCGAGGTCGACCAGGTCGAGAAGCTCATCGATTCGATGTTCGCACGCGCGATGGCCGACGGTGAGCCCACCGAGGACCAGTACCACATCGCCCGGGTGATCTCCGACGTGTGGCTGTCCAACCTGCTGGCCTGGCTCACCCGGCGGGCCTCGGCGACCGACGTCAGCAAGCGGCTCGACCTGGCCGTGCGGCTGCTGATCGGCGACCAGAACGGCGGCTAGCGGTACTCGGGCACTAGCGGCGGCTAGCCTCGGCTAGCCCGGCGGGCCGGCGGTCCGCCCCCGGATCAGCTCGGTGTCCAGCAGCTCAACGACGGGCAACCCGGAGCGTGGCGGGGCCAGCAGCAGTTCACCCGCCCGGCGGCCCTTGTGCAGGCTCGGCTGCGCCACCGTGGTCAGGCCGCGGCTGATCGCCTCGGGCACGCCGTCGAACCCGGTGACGCTCATCTGCCCGGGCACGTAAATGCCGTGCGCCCGAAGGTAATCCATCGCCGACAGGGCCAGGATGTCGGCCGTGCACATCAGCGCGGTGATCCGCGGATTGGCTTCCAGGGCCACCTTGGCGGCCGCGCCACCCGACTCGGGCAGGTGCTCGTAGCTTTCCACCACGGTCAGCGAATCCGGGTCCACGCCGGCGGCCTTCATCGCCTCCCACACCCCGGCGACCCGTTCGCGCTGCACGTCGAAGGCCGGTGAGCGCAGCCGCTCGGCGTCCACCAGGCCCTGCCGGCGGTCCCGGCCCAGCCGCATGGTCAGCAACCCGATCTCGCGATGCCCCAGCCCCAGCACGTAGTCGGCGAGCCCGCGCATCGCCGCCCGGTCGTCGATGCCCACCCGCGAGACCCCGGAGAGCCCCTTGGGCTGGTCGACCACCACCACGGGCAACCGGCGCTGCAGGACCACCTGCAGGTAGGGATCGTCGTCGCACACCGAATACACCACGAATCCGTCCACCCCGGCCGACAGCACGGCGGCGGTCCCGTCGTCGTGGCCGCGCGTGGACCCGACGGCCACCAGCAGCAGTCCCTGCCCCAGGCCTTCGCACGATTGCGCGACGCCCGCGACGAAATCCCGCGTCGCGGGGTCGTTGAAGAAATAGGTCAACGGCTCAGCCATCACCAGGCCCACCGCCCCCGCCTTGCGGGTGCGCAACGACCGCGCCACCGGGTCGGGTCCCGGGTAACCGAGCCGCTTCGCGGTCGCGAGCACCCGCTCGCGCAGGTCGGCCGACAGCTGATCCGGCCGGTTGAACGCGTTGGAGATCGTGGTGCGCGACACCTTGAGCTCGGCCGCCAGCGAGGCCAGGGTCGCGCGCCGGCGCGAGGTGGAGCTCACGCTCGGTGACGCTACAGCGAATCGACGTGCACGCCTAAGGGGCTTCGGGCCCTCACTTCATAATGGAAACGATTTTCATTATGATGGTGGGCCGGGGCCGGGCCGGCCGGAAGAATGGCGGTAGTCACTGTGAGTCCTGTGCGTCACCGGCTATCGGGCATCCTGGCGGTCGCCGCCGCGCTCCTGACGGTGCCCGCCCTCGCCGGATGCGGTGCCGCCCGGCATCCGGGCGCGACGGCCGTCGTTGCTTCCACCGACGTGTGGGCCAGCGTGGCGCGCGCGGTCACCGGTCGTCATGTCGCGGTCAGGTCCATCCTGGCCGGCGCCGACACCGACACCGACACCGACCCGCACGCCTACCAGGTGAGCGCGTCGGATGCCGCCGCGATCGCCGATGCCGCCCTGGTCGTCTACAACGGTGGGGGCTATGACCCGTGGGTGGACCAGGCGCTGGCCGGGCACCCGGGCGTGCGGTCGGTCGACGCCTACTCGTTGCTGGGCGCCGCCGATGCGCCACCCGCGGGGCAACCGCCCGACCAGCACGTCTTCTACGACCTGAACGTGGCCAAGGCGGTCGCCTCCGCGATCGCCGACCGGATGGCCGTCATCGACCCGGCCAACGCCGCCGACTACCGGGCCAACGCCGCCGCATTCGGCCGCAACGCCGACGCGATCGTCGTCTCCGAACGCGCCATCGCCAGCGCCTACCCCGGCGCCGGAGTCATCGCGACCGAACCCGTCGTGCACTACCTACTGTCGGCGTCGGGCCTGGTTAACCGCGCCTCGGCCGCGTTCACCGCGGCCAACGAGGACGAGACCGACCCCGCGCCGGCCGACCTGGCATCGGCCCTCGACCTGATCGACCACCGGCAGGTGTCGGCGCTGCTGGTCAACCCGCAGACCGCGACCGCCGCGGTCGGCGGCCTGCAGGAGGCAGCGCGGCACGCGGGCGTGCCGGTGACCGACGTGACCGAGACCCTGCCCGACGGCGTCGACTACCTCACCTGGCAGCGCAACACGGTCGACCGGCTGCTCGCCGCGTTGCGCTCGGACCGGCAGACGCGGCCGTGAGCCTGGACGCGGTGGCCGTCGGCCGCGCGCCCGCCGTCGCGCTGCGCGGCGCCCGGCTGGCGTTCGACGACCGCGTGCTGTGGGACCGCCTCGACCTGTCGGTCTCCGCCGGCGAATTCATCGCGGTACTGGGCCCCAACGGCGCCGGGAAGACCTCGCTGCTCAGGGTGCTGCTCGGGCAGCTGGCGCTGAGCGCCGGCGTGGCGCTGGTGGGCGGCGAGCCGGTCGCCGGGGGCAGCGAACGCATCGGTTATGTGCCCCAACACCGCCCGATCGATGCGGAGGTGATGCTGCGCGGGCGCGACCTGGTCCGCCTCGGCGTCGACGGACACCGGTGGGGGGCCGCGCCGCTGCGACCCGCCGAGCGGGCCCGCCGGCGCGCGGCGGTGCGCGAGGCGCTGCTTCAGGTCGACGGCGAACGGCTCGCCGACGTCCGGCTCGGTGTGATGTCGGGCGGGGAGCTGCAGCGGGTGCGCATCGCGGCGGCCCTGGCCAGTGACCCCACGCTGCTGCTCTGCGACGAACCGCTCCTGACGCTGGACCCGGCCGGCGCCCGGCGGGTGTCGGAGCTGCTCGACCGGCGCCGCCGGGACGCGGCGACCGCGGTCGTCGTCGTCACCCACGAGATCAATCCGGTCCTGCCCTATGTGGACCGGGTGCTGTACCTGGTGGACGGCCGGGCCCGAGTCGGCAGCGTAGAGCAGGTGCTGACCTCGCAGACGCTCTCGGAGCTGTACCGGGCGGACATCGAGGTGTTCCGGGGCCGCGACGGCTTGGTGGTGGTGGGCGAGCCGGGTCCGGGCCAACGGTGCGCCCGATGAACCACCGGCTCACCGAGATGCTCGGCCACCTGTTCTCCTTCGACATCACCGCCCACCTGCTGGGCCACGACTTCGTCCAGCAGGCGCTGGTCGCCGCGGCGCTGCTGGCGCTGGTGTCCGGACTGATCGGCCCGTTCATCGTCATGCGCCAGATGTCGTTCGCCGTGCACGGGGCCAGCGAGCTGTCGCTGACGGGCGCCGCGTTCGCGCTGCTGGTCGGCTTCGAGGTAGGCACGGGCGCGCTGATCGGCAGCGCCCTGGCCGCCGCGCTGTTCGGGCTCCTCGGTCAACGGGCCCGCGAGCGCGATTCGGTGACGGGTGTGGTGCTGGCGTTCGGGCTGGGCCTGGCCGTGCTGTTCATCTCCCTCTCCCCGGGGCGGACCAGCACCAGTTTCGCGTTGCTGACCGGACAGATCGTCGGCGTCGGCTACCACGGGCTGGCCGCGCTGGGGGTGGTGTGCGTGCTGGTCATCGCGGTGCTGCTGACGTGCTATCGCCCCCTGCTGTTCGCCACCGTCGACCCCGACGTCGCGGCCGCCCGGGGCGTGCCGGTGCGCGCGCTGGGCATCGTGTTCGCCGCGCTGGTCGGCGTGGTGGCCGCCCAGGCGGTGCAGATCGTCGGGGCGCTGCTGGTGATGTCGCTGCTGATCACGCCGGCGGCCGCGGCCGGCCGGGTGGTCGCCGCGCCGGCGGCGGCGATCGCGGTCTCGGTGGCCTTCGCCGAGGTCTCCGCCGTCGGCGGCGTGATGCTGTCGCTGGCCCCGGGCGTCCCGGTTTCGGTGTTCGTGGCGACCCTGTCGTTTCTGATCTACCTGTGCTGCCGGCTCGCCGGGCGGCGGCGGGCGTCCGCCGGTTCCCTAAGCTGATCGGGTGGCCGGTATCGACCTCAACGCCGACTTGGGCGAGGGCTTTGGCGTGTGGCGCCTCGGCGATGACGACGCCATGCTCGGCATTGTCACGAGCGCCAACGTGGCCTGCGGCTACCACGCTGGAGATCCCGCGGGCCTGCTGCGGGTGTGCCGGGCGGCCGCCGAGCGCGGCGTACGCATCGGAGCCCAGGTGAGCTACCGCGACCTCGCCGGGTTCGGCAGGCGCTTCATCGACGTCGCCGCGGACGACCTGGTCGCCGACGTGGTCTACCAGATAGGCGCGCTGCAGGGGCTCGCCCGGGCGAGCGGTTCGACGGTGTCCTATGTCAAACCCCATGGCGCGCTGTACAACACGATCGTGACCCACCGCGAGCAGGCCGCCGCCGTCGCCGCGGCGGTGCACCTGGCCGACTCCGCGCTGCCGGTGCTGGGCATGGCCGGTTCGGCGTTCTTCGACGAGGCGTCCCGCCTGGGCCTGCGCACGGTCGCCGAGGCCTTCGCCGACCGCGCCTACCAGCCGGACGGTCGTTTGGTCTCCCGTCGCGAAGCGGGCGCCGTGTTGCACGATCCGGCCGAAATCGCCGAGCGGGTGGTGACCATGGTGGCCGCGGGATGCGTGACCGCGGTCGACGGCACCGCGATCCCCCTCGATGTGGAATCGGTGTGTGTGCACGGTGATTCACCGGGCGCGCTGCAGATCGCCACGGCGGTGCGCGACCGGCTTGGCGGCGCCGGCGTCGACATCCGGGCGTTCTGCTGATGCGACTCAAACCCGGCCGGCCCGACATCGGTCGCTACGCGCACCGGTTCGACGTGCCCGCCGCCGGCGCCGGGCTGTCGGTGACGTGGCTGGGCGTGTCGACGCTGCTGGTCGACGACGGCTCGTCTGCCCTGCTGACCGACGGCTACTTCTCGCGTCCCGGCCTGGCGCGGGTCGCCGCCGGCCGGGTGGCGCCGTCGCCGCCGCGCGTGGACGGCTGCCTGGCCCGGGCGAAGGTGTCCCGGCTGGCGGCGGTCATCCCGGTGCACACCCACATCGACCACGTCATGGACTCCGCGCTGGTCGCCGACCGCACCGGAGCGCAGCTGGTCGGGGGCCAGTCGGCGGCCAACGTCGGGCGCGGATACGGCCTGCCCGAGAACCGGCTGGTCGTCGCCGTCGGCGGCGAACCGATCCGATTGGGCGCCTACGAGGTCACCCTGGTGGAGTCGCGGCATTGCCCGCCCGACCGGTTTCCCGGGGTGATCGATGCACCGCTGACCCCGCCGGTGCGGGCGTCGGCCTACCGCTGCGGGGAGTCGTGGTCGGCGCTGGTGCACCACCTGCCGTCGGGCAGGCGGCTGCTGATCCAGGGCAGCGCCGGTTTCGTCGAAGGTGCGCTGGCCGGCCACCGCGCCGATGCCGTCTACCTCAGCGTCGGTCAGCTCGGCCTGCAGCCGCGCTCCTACCTCGTCGACTACTGGGCCGAGACCGTGCGCGCGGTGGGCGCGCGCCGGGTGATCCTCGTCCACTGGGACGACTTTTTTCGCCCCTTGTCGAAGCCGTTGCGGGCCTTGCCCTATGCGGGTGACGACCTCGACGTGTCCCTGCGGGTCCTCGACGAGCTGGCCGCGCGCGACGGCGTCGCGCTGCACCTGCCGACGGTGTGGCGGCGCGAGAACCCCTGGGCGTGAAACGGATCGAACCGTGATACTGGCCCTTTCGCTGTTGCTGCTCGCTGTCGTGCTCGGGTTCGCCGTGGCGCGCCCGACGGGGTGGCCGGAGTCGCTTGCCTCGGTGCCGGCCGCCGCCATCCTGGTCGGGGCCGGCGCGATCTCGGTCCACCAGGCGGCCGCGCAGGTCGCCGACCTGTCCGGTGTGGTCGCGTTTTTGGGCGCGGTGCTGGTGCTTGCCAAGCTGTGCGACGACGAGGGCCTGTTCGAGTTCGCGGGCGCGGCCATCGCGCACGTGCGGGTCGGGTCGCACGGCCTGCTGCGGCAGGTGTTCGTCATCGCGTCGACGATCACCGCCGTGCTGAGCCTGGACGCCACCGTCGTGCTGCTGACGCCGGTGGTGCTGGCCACCGTCCGCCGGCTGCGCACGCCGGCGCGCCCCTACGCCTACGCCACCGCTTCTCTGGCGAATGCCGCCTCGCTGCTGCTGCCGGTGTCGAACCTGACCAACCTGCTGGCCTTCCACGTGGCGAACATCTCGTTCACCAGGTTCAGCCTGGTGATGGCGTTGCCCTGGCTGGTCACCATCGCCGTGGTGTATGCGATCTTCCGCTGGTTCTTCGCCGCGGACCTGCGCGTCACACCCCATCCCGAGGAGCGTGAACCGCCCTCGCGGCCACCGGTTTTCGTGTTGGTGGTGGTGGGGCTGACGCTGACCGGGTTCGCCGTCGGTCAGTCCTTCGGGGTGGCCCCGGCGTGGGTGGCACTGGCCGGCGCGTCCGTGCTCGCGGTGCGCAGCCTCGGCCGCGGGCACACCTCCGTGCGCGAGATCGTGGGCTCGGCGAGCGTGTCGTTCCTGGTGTTCGTCCTGGCGCTGGGCGTGGTGGTGCACGCGGTGATGCTCAACGGCCTGGACACCGCCATGTCGCACGTGCTGCCGTCGGGTTCAAGCCTGCCCGCGCTGCTCGCGATTGCCGCGGTCGCCGCCGTCCTGGCCAACGTCGTCAACAACCTGCCCGCGACGCTGGTGTTGCTGCCGCTGATCGCGCCGGCCGGGCCGGTCGCCGTCCTGGCGGTGCTGCTGGGGGTCAACATCGGCCCGAACCTGACCTACGTCGGGTCGCTGTCGAACCTGTTGTGGCGCGGCGTGCTGCGCCGCCACGACGTCGAGGCCGGCGTAGGCGAGTACACCCGCCTCGGGCTGTGCACGGTGCCGGCCTCCCTGGCGGCGGCGGTCGTCGCGCTGTGGGCGTCCGCGCGGCTGTTGGGTTTCTAGTTCAGGTCGCCCCGTCGCCCGGCCCGGATCTGACGATCGACGCCAGTTCCTCGCGCGACTGGGCCCCCACCCGCTGGCAGGCGCGGTAGACGTGACCTTCCACCGTGCGCACCGACATCACCAGCCGGTCGGCGATCTCACGGTTGGACAGGCCGGCAACGACGAGTTCGACGACATCGCGCTGGCGTCCCGACAGTTTGATGCCCATCGGGGTCCGCAGCGCCGGCGTGCACAAACCACCGCACTCGGCGGCCAGTTCGCGGGCCAGCGCGGCGGCATACAGGCCGCGCTTGCGCTGCTGGCCTTCGGTGAATGCAACGGAGGCCTGCGCCGCGGCGTCGGCGGCCCCGACCCGGTCGCCGAACCGCCGGTAGGCCGCCGAGGCCGCCAGCAGACCCTCGCCGTCGCCCGTGAGCAGGGCTTCCGTGTGCAACGCAACGGCATCGGCCAGCGGCAGCGACAACGCCTCGGCCAGCTCCCGCGCCCGCCCGGCCAGCGTGGTGTCGCCCCACTGGGCGGCGGCCTGGATGCAGGCCAGTTCGTGGGTGGGCTGGTCGCGGCCGCGGGCGAGCCGTGCCGCCTGTTGCGCGCTCGCGATGGCCTCGCCGAGGCGACCGCTCGCCGCCATCGCCCATCCGCCGGCCAGCGACAGGGCGGTCTGCATGAACAGGAAGCCGGCCGGCACACACGCCCGCGCGTTCTCGACGGCATCGTTGGCCTGGTCGGGCTGGCCGAGCTTGGCGTGAGCCTCGGCCAGCGCGAAATAGCTCGCCGGCCGTAATCCCGTTGCGACGGAGTGTATTTGCACCCCGGCGGCGGCCTCGTGGATCAGCGCCGCCGCCTCGGCCACGGCGCCGCGGGCCAGGGCGGCATTCCCCAGCAGGGAGGCCAGGTTCGCGTAGGCCAGACCGGGAATGTCGCGCGCGGGGTCCGCCAATTGATTTGCGGTGCTGACGAATTCGTCGATGCGGCCAGTGAGCCGGCAGGCCCGACCGTACACCGCGCCAAACCAGAACCGCGTGTGGGACGCCTGGAACGACGTCGTCGCACGCCGCAGCGCCTGCGCGGCCACGACCGTGAGTTCGTCGGCCTGTCCCAGCGCACCCATGGCCATGATCAGCGCCAGCGAGGCCAGCATCGCGTGAAAATCGCTCAGGGCTGTGCAATTCAGGGCCTGCCGCGCCTTTCCGGCCGCTGGCTCACAGCGCGCCGACACCGCGTCCAGGCAGGCCTGCACCGCCAGGCGCTCGGCCAGCTGGGCCGGTGTCTCTTGGCCGGCGGCAAGGCCGTCGAGAATCACCGCGGCCTCTTGGGGCTTGCCCAGCATCCACATCAGGTTGGCCGCCCGCACGGTCGCCCAATGATGCCGGCCGGGCCCGGGATCGTCGGGGCCCTCGGCCAACTCGCGCAGCGCCTCCTCGGCCTGCTCGCCGCGCCCGAGCAGGAACAGGTTCATCGCCCGCACCCCGGCCGCCCCGGGCGCCCCGGCTTGCGCGGCGGCGGTGACGAACCGGTCGGCCAGGCCGAGGTCCAGCAGCGTCATCGCGTGCCGCGCCGCTTCCAGATACAACTCGGGCTCGGGGTCGAGGTCGGACTCGAGGGCCAGCAGCGCTCGGCGCACGGTCGCCTGCATGTCGGCGTCTTCGTCGTCGGCCAGCCGGGCGGCCAGCCGACCCCGGATCGCCGAAAGATGCATCTCGCCGGCGCTCGCGCGGCGCAGCTCCCCGAACAGGGGATGCGCCAGCCGGGCCCTCAGCCCGGCGGCGGTGCGTTCGACACTGACCAGGCCCATGCTCTCGGCGGCGGCGAGGTCGCGGCGGGGCACCAGGTCGCACAGCACGTCGACGGCCAGCGGCTCGCACTGCGACAACACGTCGACCACCATGGCCACCGCCGGGCTCAGCCTGCCCATCTGGTGTGCCAGGGTGTCGGACAGGGTGGCAGAGACCGCGACGTCGCCGTCCCACACCCACACCCCGGCCACTTGCCGCATCCGCCCGGCCGCCACCTGGTCGGTCAGCAGCTGTCGCAGGAACAGGGTGTTTCCGCCGGTCAGCCCGCAAAACCGGGCAGCGCTGCGGGCGTCGACCGGCCCGCCCAGCACGCTTTCGATCACCTCGCGGGTGGCCGCGGCCGAGAGCGGTTCGAGCTCGAGGCGGGTCAGCAGCCCGTCCTTCCACAGCGCGGTCACGGCATCGGGTTCCTCGCTGCCGGTGCGCAGCGTGACGACCAGCCGGGCCCCGCCGGACTGCGCCAGCTGGTGGACCACCAGGGCCGACAAGCCGTCCAACAGGTGCGCGTCGTCGACCCCGATCACCACCCTGCGCCGATGCTGTTGCGCTACAAAGGAATCGATCACGCGCCGCACGTTGGTCAGCGGATCAGACATCGACGCGCCCAGCAGGCCGATGAAGGCGCCCAGGGGCAGCGCGCGCGCCGATTCGGTGCCCACGATCCAGTTCGTGCGCTCACCGGATGCCTCGACCCGCCGAAGCGCCTCGCGGGCCAGCCAGGTCTTGCCCACGCCCGGCGCCCCGGCGATCACCACGCCGGCACGGTGGCCGGCTGCAGTCAGGGCGCGGCGAATGATCGTCAATTCGCTGTCTCGCCCGGCAAGCGGCTCGGCGCCGATCACTTGGCGACTATAACCGGGCCGTGGCGTCAGACGCGCCCTTTACGCGGGTTTTGCTGAGCTTGTGCTCAGCGCACGTCGGCTAACAGGTTCTTTTCGGCCGTGGTTGCCCTATTCTTGGCCGATGACGGTCGCGCCGACCTGCACGAGGTGCGGCGCCGAACTGCGGCCGACAGCCAAATTCTGCGACGAATGCGGCACGCCTGTGAAGTCGGGCGCGCCGGCCGAGTACAAGCAAGTCACCGTGCTGTTCGCCGATGTCGTGCATTCGATGGACATCGCCGCGGCGGTGGGTGCCGGAGCGGTTGCGCGAGATCATGGCCGAGCTCGTCGACCCTCGCGACCGCATGTGGTCGCAGCGTTTCGGCGGCACCGTGGACAAGTTCACCGGCGACGGCATCATGGCGATCTTCGGCGCACCGATCGCGCTGGAAGACCATGCCTTTCGGGCATGTCTGGCGGCGCTGGGCATTCAGGAGGAAGCAGCGCGCTTGGCGGTCGAGGTCGCAGACGCCGCGACGGTGTCGAGCTGCAGCTGCGGGTGGGCTGAATTCCGGTCAGGTCATCGCCGGCGAAATCGGCTCTGGCGCTGTGCGGTTACACCGCCATCGGCGAGCAGGTCGGGCATGGCTCAGCGGATGGAGTCGGTCGCCCCGCCCGGCGGGGTGATGCTGAGCGAATCCACCGCCCGGCTGGTCGAGGATACCGCGGTGCTGGCTGATCCGGAGTTCGTGTCGCATCAAGGGCGCCAGCGATGCCGGTTCCGGCCGTGCGCCGTCTGGCCATCGCGGCGAGCAGCTGCAACGTGCGCAGCGGCGAGACCCGACGCTGGTGGGGCGCGACCTGGGAGCTCAACACGCATTGCCGGCATCCTCGATGAGGCGATCGGCGGCGCCGGTTGCGTGATCGGCGTGCTGGGGCCACCCGGGCATCGGCAAGAGCCGCATCGTCCGCGAAGCGAGCGGCTTGGCCGACTGACCGCGGCGTGGAGGTGTTCACCACTTACTGCGAATCGCACACCAGCGACATCGCGTTCCATGCGGTGGCGCGGCTGTTGCGCGCGGCGTGGTCGACGTCGACGATCTCGACGACGACGCGCGCGGCGCCAGAGGTGCGCGCACCGCATCCCCGACGCCGACCCGGAAGATCTGCTGCTGCTCGATGACCTGCTCGGGCATCGCCGATCCCGCTGTCGCGTTGCCCGACATCGAGGCCGATGCCCGGCGGCGGCGCCTGACCGCGCTGGTCAATGCCGCGTGGCCTGGCTCGCAGCGAGCCGGCACTCTATGTGATCGAGGATGCCCACTGGATCGACGAGGTCAGCGAGTCGATGCTGGCCGACTTCTCTGGCCGTGATCCCGCAAACCCCGTCGCTGGTGCTGATCACCTACCGCCCCGAATACCACGGCGCGCTGGCCGCGATCACCGGCGCGCAGACGATCGCGCTGCCGCCGCTGAACACCGCACAGACCGCGCAGCTGATCGCGTGAATTGCTCGGCACCGACTCCTCGGTGGCCGGCTGGCCGAAGCATCATCGCCGAACGCGCCGGCGGTAACCCCTTTTTCGCCGAAGAGATCGTGCGCGACCTCGCCGAGCGCGGTGCGCTCCACGGCGCGCGCGGTCGGCTACGCTGCCGCGGCGAGTCGCCGACCTCACCGTGCCGGCCACGCTGCAGGCCGCCATCGCCGCCCGCATCGACCGTCTCGAGCCTCCCGGCCAAACGCACGCTCACGCCGCGGCCGTCATCGGCGTCACGGTTCAGCACCCGACTTGCTCGACCGCACTGGGCGGATCGACTCCGGTCCTCGATGAGCTGGTCGCAGCGCGAACTCGATCGACCAGGTCCGGTTCACCCCGCACGTCGAATATGCGTTTCGGCATCCCTCTGATCCGCACGGTGGCCTACGAATCGCAACTCAAGGCCGATCGCGCCGAACTGCACCGGCGGTTGGCCGCCGCCATCGAACAACGCGAGCCGCAATCGGCCGACGAGAAACGCCGCGCTGATCGCCGAACACCTCGAAGCCGCCGGCGATCTGCACGCAGGCTTTCGGCTGGCACATGCGCGCCGGCGCCTGGTCGACCCACCGCGACCTCAGCTCGCGCGCGCGCCAGCTGGCATCGCGCCCGTCATGTCGCCGACCGATTGCCCGGACGACCGACCCAGAGCGCACCGCGATGCGGATCGCCCCGCGCACCCTGCTGTGCGCCAGCGCCTGGCTCGCCGGTGGCAGCATGGCCGACACCGGCTTTGACGAACTGCGCGACCTCGCCGGCGCCAGCCGGCGACAAGGTGTCCCTGGCTATGGGGATGGGCGGGTGGCTGCCGTCGCTGATCGTCCATGCCCGATTCCCCGAAGCATCGCAGTTGGCCTCCGAACTCGATCAGCCTGCTCGAGTCGATCGGGGACCCGACGTTGACCCTCGGGCTGGGTTACGCCGCGCTCGCCGCCAAGCTCGAGACGCGGCGAGATGACCGAAGTCGTCCAACTGGCGCAACGGATGATCGACCTGGCCGACGGTGACCCCACCAAAGGCAATCTCATCATCGGGTCTCCGCTGTTAGGCGCGATCATGCTGGGTGCTTGCGCGCGGTGTTACCTCGGCGACCAGGGCTGGAGAGCCGATATCGACTGGGCGTCGGCCATGGTTCGTGCATTCGACCCCACGATGCGCGCGTTGATGATGCTCTTCAAATACATGCTGATCGCCAACGGGGTATGGCTACCGGATGAGGCGGCACTGCACGAGACGGCCGAAATCCTCGAAGTCGCGGAGCGATCCGGCGACAATCTCACGCTCGCCTGCGCCCGGTACGCGCGCGGCGCGGCACTCGCGGCCTACGACGATCCCCAACACGAAGACGCCTCCCCGCTTTTCACTGCGGCGCGTGAAGCCGCTTTGCATGAGCAATTCACACTTCTTGCGGCCACACTCGTTGACATCTGGCTCGCTGACGAGAAGGCCCGCACCGGCGATCTCGATGATGCGATCGAGTTGGCGCGCGCTGCCCTCGAATACGTGTAGGCCTGCGGCGACATGCTCCACCGCGCGAGGGCCACCGCCACTCTGGTAGAAGCGCTGCTGCGCAGAGGTGGTGCTGCCGATTTTCGGGAGGCGGGCGCGGCCGTCGACCGGCTGGCGGCGGTGCCGACCGAACCGGGCTTCGTCTTGAACGAAATCTACTTGCTGCGATTGCGGGCCCTGTTGGCACGGGCGCGCGGCGATGATGCGTCGTACCGGAGCCTCAGAGATCAATATCGGGCAATGGCGAGATCGCTTCGTTTCGAGGGCCATATCGCGATGGCCGAGGCGATGCCATGACCGCAACGGGCTTGGGGTGCCGGTCGTGCGGCACGGAGCTGCCACCGGAATCACGATTCTGCAACAAGTGCGGTCAGCCGATCACGCCAGCCGCCACATCGGCCGAGTACAAGCAGGTGACGGTGTCTGTTCGCCGACGTGGTCCATTCGATGGACATCGCGGCGGCGGTTGGGACGGAACGGTTGCGCGAGATCATGACCGAGCTGGTCGACCGCTGCGGCGGCGGTGGTGCAGCGCTACGGCGGCACGGTGGACAAGTTCACCGGCGACGGCATCATGGCGTTGTTCGGTGCGCCGATCGCATTGGAAGATCACGCTTTTCGCGCATGCCTGGCCGCGTTGGGCATTCAGGACGAGATCGCGCGGTCTGGCCGCCGAGGTCGAGCGCCGCGACGGTGTGGAGCTGCGGCTGCGGGTGGGCCTGAACTCGGGGCAGGTGATCGCCGGCGAGATCGGTTCGGGCGCTGTGGGTTACACCGCGATCGGTGAGCAGGTCGGGATGGCCCAGCGGATGGAATCGGTCGCGCCGCCGGGCGGGGTGATGCTCAGCGAATCCACCGCGCGGCTGGTCGAGGACGCGACGGTGCTCGGTGAACCGGAGCGGGTCCGCATCAAAGGCGCCGACGAAGCGGTGCCGCGCACGACGGTTGTTGGGCGTATCGGACCGCGCATCGCGCTGTCGGCCGCGTCGAGTCGACAGCTGGTCGGTCGGCGCTGGGAGATCGGCCGCCCTCGCAGCGCACTGCTCGAGCGCGCCATCGGTGGCCACGGCGCGTGGTCGCCGTGGTCGGGCCGGCCGGGCATCGGCAAGAGCCGACTGGTGCGTGAGGTCGCCGCGATGGCGGCCGCCCGCGGTGTCGAGGTGTTCAGCGACCTTCTGCGAATCGCACACCAGCGAGATCCCGTTCCACGTCGGTGGCGCGGCTGCTGCGTGCGGCCAGCGGCGTCGAGCGATCTGGACGACGCAGGCTGCCCGCGCCCGGGTGCGGGCACAGGTTCCCGACGCCGATCCCGAGGACTCTGCTGCTGCTTCGACGACCTGCTCGGCATCGCCGACCCCGAGGTGGCGCTACCGAAGATCGACCCGGATGCCCGGCGGCGGCGGTTGACCGCGCTGGTCAACGCCGCGTCGCTGGCCCGCGACGACGCCGGCGGTCTACGTCGTCGAGGACGCGCACTGGATCGACGAGGTCAGCGAGTCGATGCTGGCCGAGTTCCTCACGGTGATCCCGCAGACACCCGTCGCTGGTGCTGATCACCTACCGCCCCGAATACCAGGGGGCGCTGAGCCGGGCTGCCCGGTGCGCAGACCATCGCCCTTGCGCCGCTGAGTGATCCGGAGACCGCAGCGCTGGTCGGCGAACTGCTGGGCCCGGACCCCTCGGTGGGCGGGTTGGCCGCGACTCATCGCCGAGCGGGCCGCCGGTAATCCGTTTTTCGCCGAGGAGATCGTGCGCGACCTGGCCGAGCGCGGGGTGCTGCGCGGGCGAGCGCGGCGCCTACGTGCTCGACGGCGGAGGTCGCCGAGGTCAGTGTGCCGGCCACCTTGCAGGCGACCATCGCCGCGCGCATCGACCGCCTCGAGCCGGCGGCCAAGCGCACGCTTGAGCGCCGCGGCGGTCATCGGCTCCCGGTTCAGCCGCGACCTACTGGAAAGCACTGGGCATCGATCCCGTCCTGCGAGGATCTGCTCGAGCGGCAAGTTGATCGATCAGGTCGCGCTTCACCCAGGCGACCGGAGTATGCGTTTCGCCATCCGCTGATCCGCGCGGTGGCCTACGAATCACAGCTCAAATCCGATCGCGCCCAACTGCACCGGCGCCTGGCCGGCTGCGATCGAAGCCCGTGACCCGGCATCGGCCGAGGAGAACGCGGCCCTGATCGCCGAACACCTCGAGGCCGCCGGTGATCTGCATGCCGCCTACGGCTGGCACATGCGCGCCGCCACCTGGGCGACCAACCGCGACCTCACCGCGGCACGACTCGAGCTGGGAGCGCGCAGAAAAGATCGCCGACGCCCTGCCCGCCGATGACCCCGACCGGGCAGCCATGCGCATCGCCCCGCGCACCATGCTGTGCGCGATCGCGTGGCGTGTCCATATCAATGTTGCCGGTGACCGTTTCGAGGAATTGCGCCAGCTGTGCACCGCCGCCGGGGACAAGGCGTCGCTGGCCATCGCCATGGCGGGGCTGGTGATGGATCATGCGTTTCACGGCCCGCATCCGCGAGGCCTCGCAGCTGGCGTCCGAAGCCATGGCCCTGCATCGAATCGGTCGGCGATCCGACCTTGACGGTGGCGCTGACCCCTGGCGCCCATTTACGCCAAGCTTGAGAGCGCCGAGTGACCGCGACGTGCTGCGGTGGTCTCAGGCGGTCATCGACCTAGCCGACGGAGACCCGACTAAAGGCAACGTCATGATCGGGTCTCCATTAGCGTTTGCCTTGACGACACGAGCCACTAGCCCGGTATTTCCTGGGACGTCCCGGGTGGCGCGACGACCTGCGGCGCGGCCTGGCCATGGCCCGCAGCGTCGACCCCATGTCCTACGCCACAGTCGTCACCTTCGCCTACTCCGGGGCAATACCGAATGGCGTGCTGAGGCCCGACGCTCGCGCGTTGCGCGAGATCGAGGATGCCATGCAGATCGCCGAACGATCCAGTGATGACCTGGCGTTGGCCTTCGCCCGGCTGACTTTGGGCCGTCGCGCTGGTACACCGTAAAACGTGCCGCCGAGCGTGACCGCGGACAGAAGCTGCTGGCCGAGGTCATCGACGTGTTCCTACGCCAGGGACACAACCTGGGCGAGCTATGCCGAACGTCAACGTCTACTTGGCACGTGAGAGGGCTCGCCGCGGAGAGCGCGATGAGGCCATAGCGCTCATGCGCACAGCCGTCGACCATCTGTTCCGCGAGGGACGGTTGCTGTTATGGGGCGTTCCCGCGACCGGCGTTCTGGTGGAGACACTGCTCGATCACGGAGTCGACGGTGACGTCGTCGAAGCCGAGGCCGCGATCGAGCGGTTGGCGACCGCGCCAGCCGATGAGGGTCTGGTGATACGCGATATCTGGCTGCTGCGGCTGCGGGCGCTGCTAGCCCGGGCGCGTGGCGATGCCACGGCCTACGCAGAATTCCGGGACCGCTACCGCGACGCTGGCGAAAACGCTCTGGCTTCGAGGGGCATATCGCGTGGGCGGAGGCCATGCCATGACCGCAACCGGCTTGGGGTGCAGGTCGTGTGGCACCGAGTTGAACGCGACGGCCAAGTTCTGCAGCGAATGCGGTACGCCAGTCAGCGCGACCACAGCCGGCGCGGAGTACAAGCAGGTGACGGTGTTGTTCGCCGATGTGGTGCATTCGATGGACATCGCGGCCGCCGTTGGTGCCGAAGCGGTTGCGCGAGATCATGGCCGAGCTGGTCGACCGCTCGCGCGGCGGTGGTGCAGCGGTACGGCGGCACGGTGGACAAGTTCACCGGCGACGGCATCATGGCGGTGTTCGGCGCTCCGGTGGCGTTGGAGGACCACGCCTTGCGCGCCTGCCTTGCGGCGCTGGGCATCCAGGACGAGGTCGCACGTTTGACAGCAGAGGTTGAACGCTGCGACGGTGTTGGCCTGCAACTGCGGGTGGGACTGAATTCCGGCCAGGTGGTTGCCGGTGAGATCGGTTCTGGCGCTTGGGTTACACCGCCATCGGCGAGCAGGTCGGGATGGCGCAGCGGATGGAATCGGTGGCGCCGCCCGGCGCCGTGATGCTCAGCGACTCCACCGCGCGGCTCGTCGAGGGCGCCGCGGTACTGGGTGAGCCGCAGCTGGTGCGCGATCAAAGGCGCCGTGGCTCCGGTCCCGGCGCGGCTGCTGCTCGGTGTCGCCGACCAGCACGCAGGGTGATCCGCAGCATCATCGTTGGTGGGCCGCGAGTGGGAGTTGGCCATGCTGGCCGCGCATGCTGGACCGCGCGATCAGCGGCGCGGGTCGGTGGTTGGTGTGGTCGGCCCTGCTGGCATCGGCAAGACCCGGCTGACCGCGCGAGGCGCTCCAGCCTTGGCGGAACGCTCTGGTGTCGAGGTGTTTTCGACTCTTCTGTGAATCGCATGCCAGCCGACGTCGCATTCCATGCGGTGGCCCGTCTGCTGCGCACGGCCGGCCGACTCAACGGCCTGATGAAGAGGACCGCGAGCACACAAGTGCGGTCGCAATTTCCCGATGCCGATCCGCAGGATCTGTTGTTGCTCGATGACCTGCTGGGCATCGCCGATCCCGATACGACGCTACCCAAGATTGACCCCGACGCGCGGCGACGGCGGCTGACCGCGCTGATCAATTCCAACCAGCTGGCCCGCACCGAACCGGCGGTGTTCATCGTGGAGGACGCGCACTGGATCGACGAGGTCAGCGAATCCATGCTCGTCGACTTTCTTGCGGTGATCCCGCAGACCCCCTCGTTGGTCCTGATCACCTATCGCCCCGAATACCAAGGGGCCCTTGCTCATGTCGCCGGGGCACAGACCATCGCCCTGGCCCCGCTCAGCGATGCCGAAACCTCAGCGCTCGTCGCCGAACTGCTGGGCCCCGACCCCTCAGTTGCCCGGATCGGTGAGATGATCTCCGGGCGTGCCGCCGGGAACCCGTTTTTCGCCGAAGAGATCACCCGTGACCTGGCCGAACGCGGCGTGCTCGTCGGTGAGAGCGGGAGCTACACGTGCCACACCGATACCGCCCAGATCGACGTGCCGGCCACACTCCAGGCAACCATAGCCGCCCGTATCGACCGGCTGGGTGCAACGGCCAAAGACACGATCGCCAGTGCGGCGGTCATCGGCTCCCGGTTCGACCCTGACTTGTTGGCAAGCCTGGGTGTCGATCCGGTTGTCGATGAGCTGATAGCCGCTGAACTCGTCGACCAGGTGCGATTCACGCCGCGCTCCGAGTACGCGTTTCGTCATCCGCTCATCCGCACCGTGGCCTACGAGTCACAACTGAGATCCAACCGTGCCCAGCTGCACCGGCGCCTGGCCGCCGCGATCGAAACCGGTGATCCGGAGGCGGCGAACCAGAACGCGGCTTTGATCGCCGAACACCTTGAGGCCGCAGGTGATCTGCACTCCGCCTATCACTGGCAGATGCGGGCCGCAGCTTGGGCGAGGAACCGAGACATCAAAGCGGCGCGACTGAGTTGGGAGCGCGCCCAGAGAATTGCCGACGATTTGCCCGCCGATGACCCGGATCGGACCGCCATGCGGATAGCCCCGCGGAGCATGCTCTGCGGCATCGCCTTCCGCATCCAATCCAATCTCACTGAGCAACGCTTCGAGGAACTGCGGGAGCTGTGCGCCACTGCCGGCGACGAAGCATCATTGGCCCTGGGAATGGCTGGGCTGGTAGGCGATTACGCATTTCGCGACAGGATGAAGGAGGCGTCGCAGCTGGCCTCCGAAGCCTGGGAAATCGCCGATTCGATCGGTGACCCGGTGCTGACGGTGGGAGTCGCCCCGCTGGCGATCTATGGCAAGTTCGAGAACGCGGAGTGGCTCGAAATGCTGCGGTGGTCACAGACGGCGATGGACCTCGCCGACGGGGATCCGGCTATGGGCGACTTCATCATCGGGTCTCCGCTCGCAGTCGCGACCGCCTCGCGGGGTATCGCCCGCTATCAGCTCGGCCGGTCCGGGTGGGCGGACGACATGGGGCGCGGGCTTGCGATGGCCCGCAGCGCCGAACCGATGTGCCACGCCACCGTCGTCGCCTGGGTCTACAACCTGGGGATTCCCTGCGGGGTTCTTTCGGCCGATGAACCAGCGATGCGCGAGATCGCTGAAGCGGTGCACAATGCCGAGCGATCCGGGGATGACCTCGCCACCAGCGTCGCTCGGATGACGCTGGGCAACGCGCTGGTACACCGCCAGACCGATGCCGAGCGTGCTCGTGGGCAGCAGTTGCTGGCCGAAGCAAGTGACGTTTTCGTGCGCAGGGGACACAATTTGGGCGAGTTGCCGGTTGTCGACGTCTACTCGGCCCGCGAGCAGGCCCGGCGTGGAGAGTGCGGCGACCCAATACCGCTGATGCGCTCCGCCACTGCCCATTTGTTCCGTGATCGCACACTGCTGATGTGGAACGTCCCGGTGACGGGTGTTCTGGTGGAGGCGCTGCTCGATCGCGGCGCCGGCAGGGACTCGGACGGGTACCTCATCGAGGCTCAGGCAGCGATCGAACGGCTAGCGGCCGCGCCCGGCGACGGCGATTTGGCGGTTCGCGAGATCTGGCTGCTACGACTGCGCGCGCTGCTGGCCCGTGCGCGCGGCGATACCACGGCTTACGCGGGCTTGCGGGACCGCTACCG
This sequence comes from uncultured Actinomycetota bacterium, assembly GCA_963711445.1. GTDB lineage: Bacteria > Actinomycetota > Actinomycetes > Mycobacteriales > Mycobacteriaceae > Mycobacterium. The sequence continues at coordinate 627,178 of CAVQEF010000003.1, read as the reverse complement.
CGATATGGCGAATGCGCTTGGCTTCGAGGGCCATAGCGCCTGGGCTGAGGCGATGCCATGACGGCGGCGGGCTTGGCGTGCGGGGCGTGCGGAACGGAACTACCGCCGAACGCAAAGTTCTGCTTGGAGTGCGGGGCCGCCGTTGCTGCCGAACCGGCCGAGTACAAGCAAGTCACCGTGCTGTTCGCCGATGTGGTGGGATCGATGGACCTCGCCGCGGCCGTGGGTGCCGAGCGGCTGCGCGAGATCATGACCGAGCTCGTCACTGTCGCCACCAAGGTGGTGCAGCGCTACGGCGGCACGGTGGACAAGTTCACCGGCGACGGCATCATGGCGATCTTCGGCGCCCCGACTGCGCTGGAGGATCACGCGCTGCGAGCATGTCTGGCGGCATTGGGCATCCAGGAGGAAATCACCCGTCTCGCATCGGAGCTGGCCGGCCACGACGGTATCGACCTGCAGCTGCGGGTGGGCCTGAACTCCGGTGAGGTGATTGCCGGTGAGATCGGCACCGCCGCTGTGGGTTACACCGCCATCGGAGAACAGGTTGGGATGGCTCAGCGGATGGAGTCGGTTGCTCCGCCGGGTGCGGTGATGCTGAGCGAGTCCACCGCACGGCTGGTCGAGGATACCGCCGTGCTGGCTGAACCGGAGTTCGTGCGTATCAAGGGGGCGAGCGATCCCGTAGCCGCGCGCCGTCTCATCACGACGACAGCTCAGCGCCAGCCCAGCGGGCGAAACGATCCCGCGCTGGTGGGGCGTGCGTGGGAGTGCGGCACCATCGCCGCCATCCTCGATGAGGCTGCCGACGGCGCCGGGTGCGTGATCGGCGTGCTGGGGCCACCGGGCATTGGTAAGAGCCGCATCGTTCGTGAGACGGCGGCTTTGGCGAGTGGCCGCGGCGTGGAGGTGTTCACCACTTACTGCGAATCGCACACCAGCGACATCGCGTTTCACGCGGTGACGGGGTTGTTGCGCACGGGGTTCGATGTCGACGACATCGACGACGACACCGCTCGGGCGCGGGTGCGAGCCCGCATTCCCGACGCCGACCCGGAAGATCTGCTGCTCATGGATGACCTGCTGGGCATCGCCGATCCCGACGTGGCGCTGCCCAGCATCGAGGCCGGTGCCCGGCGACGGCGGCTGACAGCGCTGATGAATGCCGCACTGGTGGCACGGCGGGAGCCGGCACTCTATGTGATCGAGGATGCCCACTGGATCGACGAGGCCAGCGAGTCGCTGCTGGCCGACTTTCTGGCGGTGATCCAACAAACCCACGCACTGGTGTTGGTCACCTACCGCCCCGAATACCGCGGCGCGCTGGCCACGATCGCCGGTGCTCAGACGATCGCGCTGCGGCCGCTGAGCGCCCCACAGACCGGCGCCCTGATCGGTGAACTGCTCGGCAGCGACTCCTCGGTGGACGGGCTGGCCGCGCACATCGCCGAACGTGCCGCCGGCAACCCGTTTTTCGCCGAAGAGATCGTGCGGGACCTGGCCGGACGGGGCGCGCTCCGCGGTATGCGGGGCGCGTATCGGTTGGCCGGTGATATCGCTGACGTGAGTGTGCCGGCGACCTTGCAAGCCGCCATCGCGGCTCGTGTCGACCGGCTCGATTCCTCCGCCAAACGCACGCTGAGCGCCGCGGCGGTCATCGGATCGCGATTCAGTCCCGCACTGCTTACCGCACTGGGGATCGAGCCTTCTCTCGATGAGCTGGTCCAAGCCGAACTCATCGACCAAGTCGTCTTCGCCCCGCACGTCGAGTATGCGTTTCGGCATCCGTTGATTCGCACGGTGGCCTACCAATCACAGCTGAAATCCGACCGCGCCGAGCTACATCGGCGGCTCGCCGCCGCCCTCGAACACCGCCGTCCGGAATCGATGGATGAAAACGCCGCCCTGATCGCCGAACACCTTGAAGCGGCCGGGGATCTACACCAAGCTTTCGGCTGGCACATGCGCGCCGGCACCTGGCTCACCCACCGCGATCTCAGCTCCGCACGCGCCAGCTGGAACCGCGCCCGACACGTCGCCGACCGATTGCCGGATACCGACCCAGAGCGCACCGCGATGCGTATCGCCCCGCGCACCATGCTGTGCTTGAGCGCCTGGCTGGCCGGTGGCAGCATGGCCGACACCGGCTTTGACGAACTGCGCGAGCTCGCCGGTGCCAGTGGCGACAAGGTATCGCTGGCCATCGGGATGAGCGGATGGGTGTCAACCCTGATCGTTCACGCCCGCTTTTACGAAGCATCCCGCTTGGCTTCCGAACTCACCGTCCTGCTGGAGTCGATCGGGGACCCGACGTTGACGCTCGGTCTGCTCTACGCTGCGCTCGCCGCCAAACTTATAGCGGGTGAGTTGACCGACGCCCTGCAGGTGTCCCAACGCATGATCGAGTTGGCAGATGGCGATGCCACTAAGGGCAATCTCATTCTCGGCTCTCCGTTAGCAGGCGCGCTCGTGCTGCAGGGGTGCGCGCGTTGTTGCCTTGGCGACCGGGGATGGAGAGACGATATCGACACCGCGGTGACGATGGTCTGCGCATTCGATGCGACGATGCGGGCGTTGACGGTGTACTTCAAATACGCCTGCAGTATCTCCGGGGTATTGCTGCCGGACTCGGAAGCGCAGGAAGAGACGACTGAGCTACTGGAGATCGCGGAGCGATCTGGCGACGACGTCACGCTGGCGACAGCCCAGTTCGCGCGCGGCCTCGCCCTCGTGGCCCACGAAGGCGCCATACGCGCAGAGGGCTACACCCTCCTCGCCGCTGCCCGTGAAGCCGCGTTGCAGGAGCGCTTCACTATGGCAGCGGCCTGGTACGTCGACACCGAACTCGCCAGGGAGAGGTCCCGAGCTGGCGATCTCGACGGCGCGATCGAACTCGCCCGGACAATCCTCGAGGAAGAATTCTCCTCCGGTGGCATGCTTGTGCGCGGGCCAGCCACCGCCGTTCTGGCAGAAGCCCTGATGCTCAGAGGTGCGCACCCAGACCTGCAGGACGCGCAGGCGGCCATCGACCGGCTCGCGGCTGTACCGACCGAACCCCGCTTCGTCATGCACGAGATCTGGTTGCTGCGATTGCGGGCCCTGCTGGCCAACGCACGCGGCGATGATGCGCTGTACCGGAGCCTCAGAGATCAATATCGCGCAATGGCGAGATCGCTTGGTTTCGAAGGCCATATCGCGTGGGCGGAGGCGATGCCATGACCGCTACCGAGCTGACATGCGCTGCATGCGGGATCGGCCTGCCGCCGAGCTCCAAGTTCTGCAATGAATGCGGTACCGCCGTGTCAGTAGTGACCCGCGCGGCAGAGTACAAGCAGGTCACCGTGTTGTTCGCCGATGTAGTGCATTCGATGGACATCGCCGCGGCAGTGGGCGCCGAGCGGCTGCGTGAGATCATGACCGAGCTGGTGACCCGCGCGGCGGCGGTGGTGCAGCGTTACGGCGGCACGTTGGACAAGTTCACCGGCGACGGCATCATGGCGCTGTTCGGCGCACCGGTGGCGTTGGAGGACCACGCCTTTCGCGCCTGCTTGGCCGCCCTGGAGATCCAATCAGAGACAGCGAAGCTGGCCGAGCAAATCGAAGCGCGCGACGGCATTGGCTTACAGCTGCGGGTAGGCCTGAATTCCGGTCAGGTGATCGCCGGTGAGGTCGGCTCTGCCGCATTGGGTTACACCGTCATTGGTGAGCAGGTGGGCATGGCGCAACGGATGGAATCTGTCGCCCCGCCGGGCGGGGTCATGCTCGGCGAGTCCACCGCGCGGCTCGTCGAGGACACCTCGGTGCTGGGTGAACCGCAGCTGGTGCATATTAAGGGGGCTGCGGACGCGGTGCCGTCGCGGCGGCTGCTGAGCGTTGCCGCGCAGCCTGCCGGTTCCTCGCAGTCGACCTTGGTGGGCCGCGAATGGGAATTGGGCACACTCGCGGCGATGCTGGAGCGCTCCAAATCCGGCCGCGGGTCGGTGGTCGGTGTTGTCGGACCTGCCGGCATCGGGAAGACCCGGCTGACCAGGGAGGCCGTGACGCTTGCGCAAAGTGCCGGTGTAGAAGTGTTTTCGGTCTTCTGCGAGTCGCATGCTGCAGACCTGCCGTTCCATGTTGTGGCGCGGCTGCTGCGTACGGTCGGCGGACTCACCGGTCTGGACGACAAGAGTGCCCGGGCACGGGTGAGAGCGCGGTTCCCCGAAGGCGATCCGCAGGATTTGCTGCTAATGGATGACCTGGTGGGCATCGCCGATCCCGATGAGACGTTGCCCAAGATCGCCCCTGATGCGCGGCGACGGCGACTGACCGCGCTGATCAACTCCGATCAGCTGGCACGCGACGAACCAGCGGTGTTCATCATCGAGGATGTGCACTGGATCGACGAGGTCAGCGAATCCATGCTCGCCGACTTCCTCGCGGTGATCCCGCGGACACCTTCGCTGGTGCTGATCACGTATCGCCCTGAATACCACGGCGTTCTGGCGCGCGCCGCCAGCATGCAGACCATTGCTTTGGCACCGCTGGACGACTCGGAAACCTCGACGCTGGTTGCCGAACTGTTGGGCCCGGACCCGTCGGTCAGGCAGATGAGTGGGCTTATTTCCGGGCGCGCAGCCGGTAACCCATTCTTCGCCGAGGAGATCACTCGCGACCTCGCCGAACGCCGGGTGCTCGTCGGTGATCGCGGCCGCTTTACCTGCCACGTCGACGTGGCCGACGTCAGCGTGCCGGCCACGTTGCAGGCCACCATCGCCGCCCGCATCGACCGCCTCGGTTCGGCGGCCAAACGCACACTCGGCGCCGCGGCCGTTATTGGCCACCGCTTCAACACCGAGTTGCTTGCCAGCCTGGCGGTCGATCCCGCGGTCGACGAATTGATCGTCACGGAACTCGTCGACCAGGTGCGGTTCACCCCCCGCGCCGAATACGCTTTTCGCCACCCGCTGATCCGCACCGTCGCCTATGAATCCCAGCTGAAATCCGAACGCGCCCTGCTGCACCGGCGGCTGGCAGCCGCGATCGCAACCTACGAGCCCGAGGCGGCCGACCAGAACGCCGCACTGATCGCCGAGCACCTGGAGGCCGCCGGCGATATGCACGCCGCCTACGGCTGGCACATGCGCGCCGCAACCTGGGCGACCAACCGCGACATCAACGCAGCGCGACTAAGCTGGCAGCGAGCCCAGAAGATCGCCGACGCCCTACCCGCCGGAGATCCCGCCCGGGCGGCGATGCGCATCGCTCCTCGCACCATGTTGTGCGGGATCGCCTGGCGAGTCGATGTGAACGTTGCGGACGCCCCCTTCGACGAATTGCGGCAGTTGTGCACGGCCGCCGGGGACAAGGCATCACTGGCCATCGCAATGGCCGGCCTGGTAATGGATTGCGTGGATCAGGATCGAATGCGCGAGGCGTCGCAGCTGGCATCGGAAGCGATCGCCCTCATCGAGTCTATCGGCGATGCGACCTTGACGGTGGGGCTGTCCTTCACGGCCAGCTGGGCCAAGCTCCAGAGTGCCGAGTGGTCTGACGTACTGCGATGGTCGCAAACGGCTATCGACATGGCCGACGACGATCCATCCAAAGGCGACCTCCTCGTGGGGTCTCCGTTGGCGATCAACCTGACAATGCGGGGCATCGCCCGTTACTGCCTGGGCCGTACCGGATGGTGCGAGGACACGCTCCGCGCCCTCACCATTGCCCGCAGCGCAGACCCGATGTCGTACGCCTCGGTCGTCAGCGTCGTTTACCTCGCGGGAATACTTTATGGCGTGCTCGCTGCGGATGACCGCGCGGTTCGCGAGATCGAGGATGCCCTACGGATTGCCGAACGTTCCGGCGACGACCGCGCTATCCCCAACGCCCAGGCGGTGTTGGGGCTTGCACTGGTGCACCGCCAAACCGCTGCAGAGCGTGAACACGGATGCCAGCTCCTTACCGGGGTCGGCGAAGCGCTTTTGCGTCGGAGACGCAACCTGTCCGATCTACCCGTCCTCGACGTACTTACGGCAAGGGAGAGATTTCGACGCGGAGATCGCACCGACGCCATGTCGCTCATTCGCGCCGCCACCGACCATCTCTTCCGCGAGCGGCGGTTGCTGGCATGGGGCGTTCCAGCGACAAGTGTTCTGGTGGAGGCGCTGCTGGAACGCTGCGCCGATGGCGATGTTACCGAAGCAGAGGCCGCAATCGAACGGCTGGCGGCAGCTCCGAACGAGGATAGTTTCGTCGTGCGCGACATCTTGCTGCTGCGGCTGCGCGCGTTGCTTGCCCGCGCTCGGGGCGACAACGCGGCTTACACGGACTTCAGAGATCGCTACCGCGACATGGCGAATGCGCTTGGCTTCGAGGGCCATATCGCGTGGTCCGAGGCGATGACATGACGGTGGCGGGCTTGGCATGCGCGGCGTGCGGTACCGGATTGCCGCCGAACGCGAAGTTCTGCCTGGAATGCGGCGCAGCCGTCACCACCGAACCGGCCGAGTACAAGCAGGTGACGGTGCTGTTCGCGGATGTGGTGCATTCGATGGACATTGCCGCGGCGGTCGGACCCGAGCGGTTGCGCGAGATCATGGCCGGGTTGGTCGACCGCGCGGCGGCGGTCGTGCAGCGCTACGGCGGCACGGTGGACAAGTTCACCGGCGACGGCATCATGGCAGTCTTCGGCGCTCCGGTAGCATTGGAGGACCACGCTTTTCGTGCCTGCTTGGCCGCCCTTGAGATTCAGGAAGCGACGAAGAAATTCGCCGCGGACATCGAAGCGCTCGACCGTGTCGGTCTGCAGCTGCGGATCGGGCTGAATTCCGGCCAGGTCATTGCCGGTGAGATCGGCTCTGCCGCTCTGGGTTACACCGCTATCGGCGCACAGGTCGGCATGGCACAGCGGATGGAGTCGGTCGCTCCGGCCGGTGGCGTGATGCTGAGCGAGTCGACGGCGCGGCTCGTCGAGGGCGCCGCGGTGCTGGGTGAGCCAGAGCGGGTGCGCATCAAAGGCGCCGCGGACCCAGTCTCGGCGCGGCGGCTGTTGAGCGTTGCCCCACAGCGGGCCGGGGTCTCGCATTCGACGTTGGTGGGCCGCGACTGGGAACTGGCCACGCTGGCCGCGATGCTCGATCGCGCGACGGCCGGTCGCGGGTCGGTGCTTGCCGTGGTCGGCCCGCCCGGCATCGGCAAGACCCGACTTACGGGTGAAGCCATGCAACTGGCGAAAAGACTTGACATCGAGACGTTTTCCACCTTCTGCGAGTCGCACGCCACCGACGTCCCGTTCCATGTGGTCGCCCGACTCCTGCGCATGGCCGGCCGACTCAGCGGTCTCGACGACCAAACCGCGCGGGCACAAGTGCGGGCACAGTTTCCCGACGCGGCTGCGCAAGATCTGTTGTTGCTGGACGACTTGGTGGGCATCGCCGATCCCGACGTGGAGTTGCCCAAGATCGACCCCGATGCGCGGAGACGGCGGTTGACCGCGCTGATCAACTCCAACCAGCTGGCCCGCACCCAACCCGCGGTGTTCGTCATCGAGGATGCCCACTGGATCGACGAGGTCAGCGAATCCATGCTCGCCGACTTTCTTGCGGTGATCCCGCAAACACCCTCGCTGGTACTGATCACCTATCGCCCCGAATACCATGGCGCCCTGGCTCAGGTCGCCGGCGCGCAGACCATCGCCCTGGCCCCACTCAGCGATGCCGAAACCTCAGCGCTGGTTACCGAATTACTGGGTCCCGCCCCGTCCGTGCGCCCAATCGGCGAGATGATCGCCGCCCGCGCGGCCGGAAACCCGTTTTTCGCCGAGGAAATCACCCGTGATCTCGCCGAACGCCGCGTGCTCAGCGGCGCCAGCGGCGACTACACCTGCCATACCGACCACACCGAGGTCGACGTGCCGGCCACGCTGCAGGCCACCATCGCCGCCCGCATCGACCGGCTCAGTCCCGGGGCCAAACACGCCCTTGCCGCCGCGGCGGTCATCGGCTACCGCTTCAGCTCCGATCTGCTGGAAGACCTGAAGGTCGACCCGGTTATCGGCGAGTTGGTCAAAGCAGAATTCGTCGAGCAGGTCTGCTTCACCCCCAACGCCGAGTACAGCTTTCGGCATCCCTTGATCCGCACGGTCGCCTACGAGTCACAGCTGAAATCCGACCGCGCCCAGTTACACCGGCGACTGGCCGGCGCGCTGGAGGCACGCGAGCCGGAGGCAGCGGACCAGAACGCTGCACTGATCGCCGAACACCTCGAGGCCGCCGGTGACCTGCGCGCCGCCTACGGCTGGCACATGCGCGCGGCAACCTGGGCGACCAACCGCGACATCACCGCGGCCCGACTCAGCTGGGAGCGCGCCACCAAAATCGCGGACGCACTACCCGCCGAGGATCCGGACCGCACCGCTATGCGCATCACCTCCCGGACCATGCTGTGCGGAACCGCCTTTCGGGTTCACGCCAGCGTTTCCGGCGCCCGCTTCGAGGAATTGCGACGGTTGTGCACCGCCGCCGGCGACAGGCCGTCACTCGCCATCGCCATGTCGGGGCTGGTGGCCGAACACGCTTACCTGGGCCGCGTGCGCGAAGCGTCACAACTGGCATCCGAATTCTGGCGCCTCGTCGAATCCGTCGACGACCCGAACCTGACGGTGGGACTGTCCGTCACACCGATCTACGCCAAAATGGAGAGCGCCGATTGGCGTGAAATGCTGCGATGGTCACAACGTGTCATCGACCTCGCGGCCGGTGACGCGTCCAAAGGTAACTTGATTTCCGGGTCTCCGCTAGCACTCGCCTTCACCACGCGGGCAGTTGGGCGCTACTGCCTTGGCCTTCCCGGATGGCACGAGGATCAGCAGCGCGGCCTTTCCGTGGCACGTAGCACCGACCCACTGACCTATGCCGCAGCACTCACCTATGTTTACGCCACCGGAATATCGTGCGGGGTGCGCCGGCCTGACGACTCCGCGATACGCGAGATCGAAGATGCCCTGCACACTGCCGAACGATCCGCCGACGATTTCGCGTTGGCCCACGCACAGGTCACCCTCGGCGCTGCGCTGGTGCACCGGCAAAGCGCGTGGGAGCGTGATCGCGGATTGCGCCTGCTATCGGACGTCAAGGATGTCTTTCTGCGCGATAGGCACCATCTGGCCGATTTGCCGCTGGTGGACGCGTTCATTGCACGTGAGATGGCCCGTTGTGGAGATCTCGAAGGCGCGATGTCACTCCTGCGCACCGCCGTCCCGGATCTGGCCGACCAGGGGCAGCTATTGGGATGGGGCATTGTCGTGACCGGCGTTTTGGTGGAGACGCTTCTGGACCGGGGCACAGACGCCGATGTGGCCGAGGCCGAGGCCGCGATCGAACGTGCGATGACGGCGCCGACCGATGACGCTTTCGTCGTACGAGACATACTGCTGCTGCGGTTGCGCGCTCTCCTGGCCCGGGTTCGCGGCGATGACGTGGTTTACGCGGATTTCCGCGATCGCTACCGCGACATGGCCAAGACTCTTGGCTTCGAGGGCCATATCGACTTGGCCGAGGCGATGCCGTGACTAGCGGTGGTGGGCCGGCGGTAGCGGAATGCCGAATTCGCCCAGCACGCGGCGCAGCAGCCTCGGATAGTCGGTGATCAGTCCGTCCACGCCATAGCCGATCTGCTCGCGCATGACGGCGGCATCATCGACGGTCCACGAAATCACCTTGAGCCCCAACGCGTGGGCACGGTCGACGAACGCCTTGTCCACCAACGCAAAATCAGGCGAGGCGACGTCCGCGCCGACCAGTCTGGCCCCGACGAGAGGGTCCCCGATGACGGCCGGGTTGACACCGCCCAGCCAGGGTGAATCCGGTCGCCACGTCTCCTCATCCCACAGCGCCACCAACGGAATCGACGGCTCGGCGCGGCGCACCATGGGCAGGGTTCGCCAGTCGAAGCTCTGGATCTCGACGCGATCGATCTTGCCCGCCGCCCGGACCGCGGCCAGTATCACGTCGACGAACTGTTGCGGGCCGGCCGAATCCGCGGGCTCGGCGGCCGTCACCTTGGTCTCGATGTTGTAGCGCACCGAAGCGCGATACGAATCGGCGAGCGCGAACACCTCCGGCAGCACGGCTATCTTGTTGCCCCGCACCACCTCCGCGTCGGGAAACTCAGCGAGCCGCCGCCCGCAGTCCAGCGTGTGGATCTGCGCCAACGTCAGGTCGTGCACCAGCTTGCCGACGTAGGGAAACTCCGGGTCACCGGGAAACGCGGGCGTGGTGTCGGAGCACTTCTCGGGCTCGATCGTCGCGTCGTGCCATACCAACGGCTGGCCGTCCTCGGTCAAGACGATGTCGAATTCCAGTGTGGTCACGCCGAGTTCGATCGCCTTGGCGAACGCCCGCAGCGATTCCTCGGTGGTCTCGCCGCGCCCGCCGCGATGCGCCTGCAGGTCGAAGCCGGAAGCCTGCGCGCCAGCCGGCGGCGGTACCACGAGTACCGCCAGCGCCAGCAATACAACAGCGAGGCGCCCGATCACCTAACTCCTGCGTTGCCGCGCGATCTCGGCGAGCACCACACCGGCCGCCACCGAGGCGTTCAGCGACTCGGTGCGGCCCGCCATCGGGATCGACACCACCTCGTCGCAGTTCTGCCGCACCAACCGCGACAGCCCCTTGCCCTCCGAGCCGACGACCACCACCAGCGGATCGGTGCCGTCGAGGTCGTCGAGCGTGGTGTCGCCGCCGGCGTCCAGGCCGACGACGCGCAGGCCTCGTTGCGCCCAATCCTTGAGCGTCCTGGTGAGATTCGTTGCCCGCGCCACGGGGAGCCGGGCCGCAGCCCCGGCGCTGGTCCGCCAGGCCACCGCGGTCACCGAGGCCGAGCGCCGCTGCGGGATCAGCACACCGTGGCCGCCGAAGGCCGCCACCGAACGGACGATGGCGCCGAGGTTGCGGGGATCGGAGATGTTGTCCAGCGCGACCAGCAGCGCCGGCGGCGACCCGAGCGCGTCCGCGAGCAGATCGTCGGGATGGGCGTAGTCGTAGGGCGGCACCTGCAGGGCGATGCCCTGGTGCAGATGGTTGGCGGTCATGCGGTCCAGGTCCGAGCGCGGCACCTCGAGGATCGCAATCCCCGAATCTGCCGCCCGCGAGACGGATTCGGTGAGCCGCTCGTCGGCCTCGACACCGAGGGCTACGTACAGCGCGGTCGCCGGCACCCCGGCGCGCAGGCACTCCAGCACCGGGTTGCGGCCCAGCACCGTTTCCGTTTCGTCGGTCCGCTTGGCCGGCCGGCGCGGCTTGGGCTGCTGCTTCGCCCGCTTGGCCGCGGGATGGTTGGGGCGCAGGTGCGCCGGCGGTGTGGGCCCGCGCCCTTCGAGCGCGCGGCGGCGCTGGCCGCCCGAGCCCACGGTCGGGCCCTTCTTGGTCCCCGATTTGCGTACCGCGCCCCGGCGCCGCGAGTTGCCGGCCATCTACTTACCGTCGCCGCGTAGCGACCACTGCGGCCCGTCGGCGGTGTCGGTGACCTCGATGCCGGCCTCGTTGAGCCGATCCCGGATCTCGTCGGCCAGCGCCCAGTTGCGCTCCTGACGCGCCTTGTCCCGGCTTTCGAGTTCGGCGCGCACCAGCACGTCCACGGCGGCCAGCGCGGCCGACGTCTCGTCGCGGGTCTCCCAGCGTTCGTCGAGCGGGTCGCAGCCCAGGATGCCCGTCATCGCTCGGATCGCCCCGGCGTGCTCGAGCGCGCCGTCGTGGTCCCCGGCATCCAACGCCCGGTTGCCCTCGGCGCGGGCGTGGTGCACCTCAGCCAAGGCGATCGGCACCGCGAGGTCGTCGTCGAGGGCCTCGGCGAAACGCGGGGTCCAGGCGCCGGGCGGCACGGCACCGACCCGGATGCGCACCCGGTGCAGGAACTCCTCAACCCCGACATAGGCTTTCACCGCGTCCTGCAGGGCGGTTTCGGAGAATTCCAGCATCGAGCGGTAGTGCGCGCTGCCCAGGTAGTAGCGCAGTTCGGCCGGGCGCACCCGCTGCAGCATCGCCGGGATGGACAACACGTTGCCCAGCGACTTGCTCATCTTCTCCCCGCCCATCGTCACCCAGCCGTTGTGCAACCAGTACCGGGCGAACCCGTCACCGGCCGCGCGGCTCTGCGCGATCTCGTTCTCGTGGTGAGGAAACACCAAATCCATTCCACCGCAATGGATGTCGAATTCCGGGCCGAGATAGGTGTGGGCCATCGCCGAGCATTCCAGGTGCCACCCGGGACGCCCGCGGCCCCAGGGCGTGGGCCAGGACGGCTCGCCGGGCTTGGCGCCCTTCCACAGCGTGAAGTCGCGCTGGTCGCGCTTGCCGGTCGCCACGCCCTCGCCCTGGTGGACGTCGTCGATCCGGTGCCCGGACAGCTGACCGTATTCGGGGTAGCTCAGCACGTCGAAGTAGACGTCCCCGCAGGCGGCATAGGCGTGGCCCGTCTCGATCAGGCGCTCCATCAACTCGACCATCTGGGTGATGTGCCCGGTCGCCCGCGGCTCCGCCGACGGCGGCATCACGTCCAGGGCGTCGTAGGCGGCGATGAACGCGCGTTCGTAGGTGGCCGCCCACTCCCACCACGGACGGCCGGCGGCGGCGGCCTTGGTGAGGATCTTGTCGTCGATGTCGGTGACGTTGCGGACGAACGCGACGTCGTAGCCGCGCGCGATCAGCCACCGGCGCAGGATGTCGAAGGCCACCCCGCTGCGGACGTGCCCGATGTGCGGCTGACTTTGCACGGTGGCGCCGCACAGATAGATGGAGACGTGCCCCGCGCGCAGCGGAACGAAGTCACGTACGGCACCGGCTGCCGTGTCGTGTAGCCGCATGGGGGCGCGATCGGTCACGACGTGCCAGCTTACCTGGCGTGTTGCCGCACCCTACGCCACCGAGCGTCGCGCCCGCGTGGCCGTCGGCGCCGAGCGCTGCCCCGGCGTGACGCTCGGTGCAAGCCGCCCCGCAGCGGGCACTACCCGATCGGCACCACCAGCGCGGTGGCGACGGCGGCGACGCCCTCGCCGCGCCCGGTCAGGCCCAGCCCGTCGGTCGTCGTCGCCGACACCGACACCGGCGCCCGCAACAGACCCGACAACACCTGCTGCGCCTCCTGCCGGCGCGGGCCGATCTTCGGCCGGTTGCCGATCACCTGCACGGCCGCGTTGCCGACCCGGTAGCCGTGCCGCGAGATCAGGTCGGCGACGTGGGAGAGCATGTCGGCGCCGCTGACGTCCTGCCAGCGGGGATCGTCGACCCCGAACACCGCGCCGATGTCACCGAGGCCCGCGGCCGAAAGCACCGCGTCGCACAGCGCGTGCGCGCCCACATCCCCATCGGAGTGGCCTGCGCAGCCGTCCTCACCGGGGAACAACAGCCCCACCAGCCAGCACGGCCGCCCGGGCTGGATCGGGTGCACGTCGGTGCCCAAACCGACCCGTGGCAGCTCGGTCATCGGCGCACGATCGCCTCGGCCAGCAACAGATCCAACTGGGTGGTGATCTTGAAGGCCAGCGGGTCGCCGTCGACGACCTGAACCCGGCCGCCGACATGCTCGACGAGCGAAGCGTCGTCGGTGAACCCGGCGACACCCCGAGCGGACGCGTAGGCGCGCAGCAGCAGGTCGGTGGCAAACCCCTGCGGCGTCTGCACCGCCCGCAGCCCGGCCCGTTCCGGGGTGCCCAGCACGGCCCCGTTGGCGTCCACGGCCTTGATGGTGTCATGCAGCGGCACCGCGGGCACGACGGCGTCGTGCCCGGCCCGTAACGCCTCCACCACGCGCACTATCAGCGACGGCGGCGTCAGTGCCCGGGCGGCGTCATGCACGAGCACGAACTCGGGGTCACCGGCGAGAGCCGCCAACGCGTGGCGCACGGAATCGGTGCGGTCGGCACCCCCGGCGACGACGGTGACACCGTCGGCCACCACCCGTCGGGCCTGGTCTATGCGGTCCGCCGGGACCGCCACCACGACCCGATCAACGACCCCGGATTCCCGCAGGCCGGCCACGACGCGTTCCAGCAGGCAACGCCCGTCGATTTCACAGAATGCTTTGGGAAGGCCGGCGGCCAACCGTTCGCCAGAGCCGGCCGCCGGAACGACGGCGACGATCACGGCCTATGGCCTTCAGGAAGCGGCGGCGAGGACCTCGTCGAGGATGGTTTCCGCTTTGGCGTCGTCGGTGCTCTCCGCCAGCGCCAGTTCGCCGACCAGAATCTGCCGGGCCTTGGCCAGCATGCGCTTCTCACCGGCGGACAACCCGCGCTCCTGGTCGCGGCGCCACAGATCGCGCACTACCTCGGCGACCTTGTTGACATCGCCGGAGGCAAGTTTTTCGAGGTTCGCCTTGTAGCGGCGGGACCAGTTGGTCGGCTCCTCGGTGTGGGGCGCCCGCAGCACCTGGAAGACCTTGTCGAGGCCTTCCTGCCCGACGACGTCGCGGACACCGACGTACTCGGCGTTTTCGGCGGGAACTCGAACCGTGAGGTCACCCTGCGCCACTTTCAAGACGAGATACTCTTTTTGCTCCCCTTTGATGGTTCGGGTTTCAATCGCCTCGACTAGCGCAGCACCGTGATGCGGGTAGACAACGGTGTCGCCGACCTTGAAGATCATCTGATTCGAGCCCCTTTCGTTACTTCATCCTAACACGGCGGCCCAACACGCGCGAAGCAACAGTGCAGGTCAGAGGCACAACACGCGTAGATTAGGGGTTGACAGGCGGCGCAAGACGTGCAATGGGACACACCACCAATCTCTCGTTTAGCCCCGTGACAGTCTACCGGAGGCCGGTTGCCCAGGTCACCCGCCTACTTCCAACGCCCCGCGCTACCGCCCCCGGGAGCTAGCTACTACTGTGCATAGTTGCAAAGTCGTACCCGCCCGCCAGGAGGCACCGCGTGAACCGTTCCAAGATCCGCCTCCCTATCGCCGTCATCGGCCTGACCGTACTGGTGAGCGGTTGTGGGGCCGGTCAGATCTCCCAGACGGCCATGCAGGATCCCGCCGTCAACGGCAACAAGGTGCAGATCCAGAACGTGGGGCTGCGCGACGTCCGCATCCAAGCCCTGCAGACCAGCGACGTCCTGCAACCGGGCCGGACCGTGGAACTGGCGCTGGTGGCGGTCAACCAGTCGCCGGACACCACCGACACCCTGGTCGGCATCACCAGCGAGGTCGGCACGGTGACCGTGTCCGGCGACACCCGCCTGCCCGCCGGCGGGATGCTGTTCATCGGCGAACCCGAGGGCAAGTACGTCGCCCCCGGCCCGCTGGATTCCAACACCGCGGCCAGGGCGACCGTCACGTTGGCCAAGCCCATCAGCAACGGCCTCACCTACACCTTCACGTTCAATTTCGAGAAGGCCGGGCAGGCCAGCGTGCTGGTGCCGATCTCGGCCCCCATCAAGTCTCCGGAGGTCTGAGCGGGCCGCCCGGCCTGTCTGGCCCGGGCTTGTCGTAGGAGCCCGATACCGTCATGGTGTGGTTAACGCTCGCTCGCAATATCGCTGCTCGGAATGCCGCCACACCACCGCCAAGTGGGTAGGCCGCTGCCAGGAGTGCGGCACCTGGGGCACGGTCGACGAGGTGCCCGCGCTCAGTGCGGTCGGTGGCCGCCGCCGCCCGGCGGCTTCCCAGGCCGTTCCGATCACGTCAGTCGAACCGAACGCCAGCCGGCACCGCTCGACGGGCGTCGACGAACTGGACCGGGTGCTCGGCGGCGGCGTGGTGCCCGGCTCGGTGACGCTGCTGGCCGGGGACCCGGGCGTGGGCAAGTCGACGCTTTTGCTCAAGGTTGCCCACCGGTGGGCGCAGTCCGGCCGGCGCGCCCTCTACATCTCCGGTGAGGAGTCCGCCGGCCAGATCCGGCTGCGCGCCGACCGGGTCGGCTGCGGCGCGGACGAGCTGTACCTGGCCGCCGAGTCCGACCTGCACACGGTGCTCGAACACATCGCGACGGTGCGTCCCGCGCTGGTCATCGTCGACTCGGTGCAGACCATGTCCACCACGGAGGCCGACGGCGTCGCCGGCGGGGTCACGCAGGTGCGCGCGGTCACCGCCGCGCTGACGGCCGCCGCGAAGGCCAAGGACGTCGCGCTGATCCTGGTGGGCCACGTCACCAAGGACGGGGCGATCGCGGGTCCGCGGTCGCTGGAACACCTCGTCGACGTCGTGCTGCATTTCGAGGGCGACCGCAGCGGTGCGCTGCGGATGGTCCGCGGCGTGAAGAACCGCTTCGGCGCGGCCGACGAGGTCGGGTGTTTCATGTTGCACGACAACGGCATCGAGGGCGTCTCCGACCCGACGAACCTGTTCCTGGATCAGCGGCCGGCGCCGGTCGCCGGCACGGCGATCACCGTGACGTTGGACGGCAAGCGGCCGCTGATCGGGGAAGTCCAGGCGCTGCTGGCGGTGTCCGCCGGCGGATCGCCGCGTCGCGCGGTCAGCGGGATCGACCACTCCCGGGCCGCGATGATCACCGCCGTGCTGGAAAAACATGCCAGGCTGACCATTTCCGCCAGCGACGTCTACCTGTCCACGGTGGGCGGCATGCGGTTGACGGACCCGTCATCGGATCTCGCGGTCGCGATCGCCCTGGCCTCGGCGCATTCGAACCTGCCGCTGCCCAACACCGCGGTGATGATCGGCGAGGTCGGGCTGGCCGGCGACCTGCGGCGCGTCAGCGGCATGGACCGGCGCCTCGCCGAAGCGCAGCGCCAGGGATTCACCACGGCCCTGATCCCGGCGGGCGACGATCCCCGCCGCGAGATCGTGCCGCCCGGCATGCGCGCGCTGCGCGCGCCGACCATCGGCGCCGCGCTGGAGCACATGAGCGACATCGCCGATCACAGCGCCGGTGGCCGCCGTCCGGGACCTCATCCGTTCGACACCCCTCCGCAATGGCGCCGCCCGTAGCAGAATGACACGTTGTGACTGGTCCGACCCTGCGTGACACTGTCGCCCGCCTGGCGCCGGGCACCGGGCTCCGAGACGGCCTGGAGCGCATCCTGCGCGGCCGCACCGGCGCGCTGATCGTGCTCGGCAACGACGAGAATGTCGAGGCGATCTGCGACGGCGGCTTCGCGCTCGACGTCCGGTACGCGCCGACGCGGCTGCGCGAGCTGGCGAAGATGGACGGCGCCGTCGTGCTGTCCACCGACGCCAGCCGCATCGTGCGGGCCAACGTGCAACTGGTCCCGGATCCGTCGATAGCCACCGACGAGTCGGGGACCCGGCACCGCTCGGCGGAGCGGGCCGCAATCCAGACCGGCTACCCGGTGATCTCGGTCAGCCACTCGATGAACATCGTCACCGTCTATGTCGGCGGCGAACGCCACGTGCTCGCCGATTCCGCGACCATCCTGTCGCGCGCCAATCAGGCCATCGCGACGTTGGAGCGCTACAAGGCCAGGCTCGACGAGGTCAGCAGGCAACTGTCACGGGCGGAGATCGAGGACTTCGTCACGCTGCGCGACGTGCTGACGGTGGTGCAGCGGCTCGAGCTGGTGCGCCGGATCGGCCTGGTGATCGACAACGACGTCGTGGAACTCGGCACCGACGGGCGCCAGCTGCGGCTGCAGCTCGAGGAGTTGCTGGGCGGCAACGACATCGCCCGGGACCTGATGGTGCGCGACTACCACGCCGGCCCCGAGCCGCTGTCCGAGGCGCAGCTGAGCGCCATCCTTTCCGAGCTGGACTCCCTCTCGGACACCGAACTGATCGACTTCACCTCGCTGGCAAAGGTTTTCGGCTATCCCACTACCACCGAAGCGCAGGATTCGGCGCTCAGCCCGCGCGGCTACCGCGCGATGGCCGGCATCCCGCGGCTGCAGTTCGCCCACGTCGATCTGCTGGTCCGGTCGTTCGGGACGCTACAGGGGTTGCTGGCGGCCAGCGCGAACGACCTGCAGTCGGTGGACGGCATCGGCGCGATGTGGGCCCGCCACGTGCGCGAGGGACTGTCGCAGCTGGCGGAGTCGACCATCGCCGACCCTCTGAGCTGAACGCGCTGAACGAGCCGAACGACCTCAGCCGCTGTGGGCGGGCGCGACCGCCGGTGCCTCGCCCTGCGGCGCGGCCGCCGGTCCCGGCGCCGGGACCGGCCCCGGTGGTGGCGGCGGCTGGTTCAGGATGAACGGAACCGGTTGGGAGCGCAGGTTGCCCAGCTGCACGACGAGGTTGTAGGTGCCGGGCCCGATCGCCGGCCGCGGCAGCGGGCAGTGCGGCGCCGAACCCATCCCGGTCCACGTCACCGCCGTCGTCACCTGCTCGCCCGGCGTGAACGTCTTGATCAGGGTCTCGTTGGACGGCGCGCAGTCCAGGTTGGACCACAGCCGCTTGTTGTCCAGCGAGTAGACGTAGGCGGCGAGCACCGCGGCCCCCACGTCACGCTTGCAGGCCACCAGGCCGATGTTGGTGACGACCATGGTGAACTTCGGCTGGTCGCCGATGAAGTACTGGGGCTGGTTGGTCAGGCCCTTGACGGCCAAGGTCGAATCCGGGCAGTCATCGCCCTCCTTGAGCAGTGGCGGCGGCTGCACGGCGGCGGTGGGGGTGGGGGTTTCCGGGTTCTGTCCCTGCGCCACCGGGGGGTTGCCTTCCTGCCCCGCCGGGGCGGGCGCCTGGGGCGCGGGCGAGTCCGGTTTGCCCTGAGCGGAGTTGGCCTTGGTGGCGCCGGCGGGTTTGGATCCCGCGCTGCCGCTCATGAAGGCGATGACGGTCGCCACCGCGATCCCGATTACGACGACCGCGATGCCCAGCGCCAGGCCCCTGCGGCGCCAATAGATCTCCGTGGGTAGCGGGCCATGCGGTTCTAGATCCAGCACATTCACACCGTAGGGCCAGGTCATGCGGATTTGTTACACCCGCCTCGGCGTGTCGCGGAGTTAGCTGGCCAACCGGCGTGTTAGTGAGGCGAGGCCGGCGGCTACTCGCCGATGTCGCCGACGTGCTCGCGCAACGCCACCTGCCCGTCAGCGAGGTGGTAGGTGACACCGGCTATTGCCAGGGTGCCCGCGGCCACTCGGTTCGCGATCGCCGCCGAGCGCGACATGAGCTGCGCCACCGTTTCGCGCACATGGCGTTCCTCAAACTCGTCGACACGGGTAAGACCGTCGCGGCGGCCCAGCAGGATCGACGGCATCACCCGTTCCACGACGTCACGCACGAAACCGGCTGGCACCACACCCTCGTCGATCGCGTTCAGAGCCGCTCTGACGGCACCGCAGCTGTCATGTCCCAACACGACGATGAGGGGCACCTCGAGCACCGTAACCGCAAACTCGATGGAGCCCATCACCGCTGAGCCGATGGCCTGGCCGGCGGTGCGAACCACGAACATGTCTCCAAGCCCCTGGTCGAAGATCAGCTCGGCTGCCACCCGGCTGTCCGCACAGCCGAACACGACCGCCGTGGGCTTCTGCCCGCCGGCCAGCCTGGCCCGATGTTCGACGCTCTGGCTGGGGTGCTGGGGCCTGCCGGCGACGAATCGCTCGTTACCCTCTTTGAGTGCTTTCCACGCGGTTATCGGGCTGGTGTTAGGCATGACTCCCATGATGCCGCACCCGTTGGTAAACGGGCAGCCAACTCTTCCGCCCGCCGAGTTGCTGCCATGGTATGACCGGTCGCGGCGCGACCTGCCGTGGCGAGAAACCGGCGTCACCGCGTGGCAGATCCTGGTCAGCGAGTTCATGCTGCAGCAGACGCCGGTGTCCCGGGTGCTACCGATCTGGACCGACTGGGTTCGGCGCTGGCCGACCGCGTCGGCCACGGCCGCGGCCAGCGCGGCCGACGTTCTGCGGGCCTGGGGCAAGCTCGGCTATCCGCGGCGGGCCAAGCGCCTGCACGAGTGCGCCACCGTGATCGCGCGCGACCACGACGATGTGGTCCCCGACGACGTCGACATCCTGCTGACCCTGCCGGGCATCGGCAGCTACACCGCACGCGCCGTTGTCTGCTTCGCCTACCGCCGGCCGGTACCGGTGGTGGACACCAACGTGCGCCGGGTGGTGGCCCGCGCGCTGCACGGCCTGGCCGACGCCGGGTCCCCGTCTGCTGCGCGCGACCACGCGGACGTCTCGGCGCTGCTGCCCGACGGTGATGCGGCGCCGAAATTTTCGATAGCCCTGATGGAATTGGGCGCGACGGTGTGTACGGCGCGCGCACCGCGCTGCGGGTTGTGCCCGCTTCGCCGGTGCGCATGGCGGGATGCCGGATACCCCCCGTCGCAGGGCCGCGCCCGCCGCGTCCAGACCTATGCGGGCACCGATCGCCAGGTGCGCGGCAGGCTGCTGGACGTCTTGCGCGCCAAGGATTCTCCGGTTACCCGCGCAGAACTCGACGTGGCCTGGCTCACCGATACCGCCCAGCGCGACCGGGCGCTGGCTTCGCTACTCGACGATGGCCTGGTAACAGAGACGCTCGACGGCCGGTTCGCGTTGGCCGGGGAGGAGTAGCGGATCACAGATCGTTACCCGCGTAGGACAGGTTGAAGCTTTTGTTGGCCAACGGGAAGTCGGGGACGATGGTGTCGCCCATCGCGACGGGAAGGGCCGGCCAGTTGAACCAGGAGGGGTCGACGATCTTGGCGCGGCTGATGCGATTGCCGTCGCCGACCTCCACCCGATGCACGATGGTGCCTCGCCAGCCCTCGACGATGCCGACACCGCTGCAGGTCCCAGCAGCCGACGGCGGCCTTCCGACGTATTCCATCGGGCCGGCATGCGTGTCGACCAAGTGGCATGCCAGTTCGGTCGACGCCGCGAATTCATCGCGTCGCACCGTGTAGCGGGCGAGGACATCACCGGCCGCGGATCCGATCTCCGTCACCGGAAGCACGGTGGTGGGATGGTCGAGTCTCGCATCGCTGTGGATACCACTGGCCCGGGCCACATAGCCCAGACACCCGAGCGCATGAGCGTCCTCTCGACCCAGCACTGCCGTCCCGGCGAACCGCTCGTAGACCAGGCTATTGCGCAACGTCAGCTCCGCGACCTCGGCGACATCGGAGGCAATCGATCGCAGCGCGGCGACGTCGGGCAGGGCCCGAATCGCGACCCCGCCGGGGCGAACTGCGCCGCGCAGCAGACGGTTCCCGGTGACGTCCGCGTTGATCCGCAGCAGCTGTTCGCGGATGCGTTGCGCGTGCGCATTGGCGAGGCCGAATCCGACATCGTTGGCCAGCGCACCCAGGTCGGCGACGTGGTTGTAGAGGCGCTCCAGTTCGACGAGCAATGCCCGCATCCGGTGCGCTTCGTCGGGGAGTTGCACGCCGAGCGCCTCTTCGGTGGCGAGGCTGTGGGCGAGCGCATGCGCGACTGACGTGTCGCCGCTGACGCGTTCGGCCAACTCGACCGCGCCGTCGGCGCGCCGGCCCTCGAACAGCTTTTCCAGCCCCCGGTGGACGAACCACAGCCGGGCCTTGAGCCGCAGCACGGTTTCACCGGCGACCGAGAAACGGAAATGGCCGGGTTCGATCAGCCCGGCATGCACGGGACCGACCGGGATCTCATAGACGCCGGGCCCCTCGACGGTGACGAACGGGAACCGGCCGCTGCCGTTGAAGTCGGGGGCGACCGCGGCATCGCGGCGCATGGGATGCCAGTCCTCGGGCCAGTGGGCGTGCCGCACCAGCCGGCGCGCTTTGGGATGCCCCACGGGCGGGATCCCATACAGGTCGGCGATTTCGCGCTCGAAACGGCCCGCCGGAAACGACAGATGCGCCAACGACCGCAGCGAGGGATCGTCCTTGGGGACTTCGCATTCGAGCTCGACTCGGCGATCGGGGCGACCGGCGAGGAACAGATAGACGATGCGGAATACGCGCTCGTCTTCGTGGGCCGCCACCAGGCCCAGGCGAAACCCGTCGCCGAGAAGCTCTTCCGCCTTCGCCGCGAGCACGTCCTGACATACGATGTGGCGCAGTCGGTTACCGTTCACGGCAGTGCACCGACGTTGGCGGCCGCGGCGGTGAACAGGTCGGTGAGCGGACCGGCGGTGACGCCGAGGACGAGCGACGCCGCAACACCGAGGAGCAGCGCAACTGTCACCGTTCGCGGAACCGTGATCGCCGGCGCGCCCACGGGTCGGCCGCCCAGCAGGATGCGGCCCGAATTGCGCACCAACGCGGCGAACGCGACCGCCATGAGCAGCACGCCCGCCGCGAGGACCCAGGTAAGCCTGGCGGCGGCCAGCGAGCGGACGATCGCCAGCTCGCTGGCGAACATCGCGAACGGCGGGAGCCCCAGCAGCACGATCACACCGACGGCCAGCGATCCACCGATCAGGCGGGAACGCGCCAGCACGGCGCCGATATCGGCAATTGCGGTTGAGTTGTGGGCGGCCTGCAGTTGGCCGCTCGCCAGGAACAGGACCGTCTTGCCGATCCCGTGCGCGAGGACGTGCAGCAGCAGGGCCGCAACAGCCAGGCTGGTCCCCGCGGCCGCGGCGATCGCGATCAACCCCATGTTCTCCATCGAGGAGTAGGCGAGCATGCGTTTGATGTCGGGCGTCACCGTGAGCATCAGGGCCGCGATCAACAACGTCGCGAGCCCGATCACCACCAGACCCGAACGCATGAACGTCGGCCCGGCCGCGGCATCGATGATGGGCCTGATGCGGATCAGGACCGACAACGCCACCGCCAGCAGCACACCGCTCATCAGGGCCGAGACAGGCGCCGGAGCCTGGCTGTGGGCGTCGGCCAGCCAGGTGTGGAAGGGGAACAGCCCGGCCTTGGCGCCGTAGCCGATCAGCAGCAGCCCGCCGGCCAGCCGGGTGATGTCGGGATGCAACCCGTGCGCGTGCGCCGCCAGCACGTCGAGATTCAGCGCCGCCGCGGCCGGTGCGCCGGCGTGCTCGGCGGCGTAGTACAGCAACACGGTGCCCAGAAAGGCGACGGCGATGCCGACCGAGCAGATCACCACGTACTTCCAGGTCGCTTCGAGCGCCTCGCGGGAGCGGCGGTGCCCGACCAGAAAGGCCGTGATCACTGTGGTGGCCTCAATCGCAACCCAGGTCACGCCGATGTTGTTGGCGCATACCGCGATAACCATCGCGGCCAGGAACCCCGACGTCAAGGCGCCATAGCCACGAGCACCATGGGGATCGGTGTGGTGGTTGGCAAGTTCGGCGTCGACATAGCCGATGCCGGCCCAGGTCGCCAGCGTGGCAACGGTTCCGATGACGATCAGCATGGTGACGGTGAGGGCGTCGACTCGCAACAGCCCGCCCATCGCCGTCCGGGGCGCTGACCCGGCGCTGAATGCCAGCGCCACACCGCAGCCGAGCACCGCTGCCGCCGAGAGGACGATCAGGGTCGCGGTCGACCGGCGCCACCCGAAGACGAACGTTGCGATCGACGCGCCGATCGGCGTGAGGACCGCGGCGAGGAGCAGGGCGGTCATCAGTCGTGCAACTCCCGCAGCGCGTCCAGGTCGGCCCCGCCGAAGGCGCGGGACAGCCGACCCGTCAGAACGCCGATGACGATGACCGCGAACAGCACGTCCAAGGAGGCGCCGAGTTCGACGATCAACGGCACCCCGGCGGTGAGCAAGAAGGCGGTCGCGGCGATTCCGTTGTCCAGCATGAGGAATCCCACGGCCTGCGACACGGCGTGACGGCGCGTGGCCATGACGAACAGCGCGATCAGCACCACCGCGGTGGCGGCCGGGACGGCGGTGGTCGTGGCCGCCGGTTGCAGGTTCACCAGGGGCTGAGTGGCCGCGAATGCCGCCAACGTCAGCACGGCGGTGATCAACAGGGAGGTGGCGGTGTTGACCACCGGGGTGGCTTCGCGGTGAGATTGCGGCTCGGCACCGACCGCGCGGGCCAGCAGCCGGGGCAATATCACGGCCCGCAAGGCCAGCACGACGACACCGACACCGATGAGCGCACCGTCACCGCCGTAGCACCCGCGCAGGATGGGGATGGCCGCCAAAGCGATGCCCTGCCAGGCCAGCAGACGATTGATGGCGCCCAGGTCGCGGCGCCACACGATCAGCACCGCGGCCAGGAGCAGCCCGCCCGCGGCGAGGTCGACCAGTACGGAAAAGGCGCCGTTGGTCATGCCGGCACCGCGAAGAAGTTGGCGGTGACGACGGCGAGCAGCGCCAGCAGGAAAGATCCGGCGAGCAACTCGGGAACCCGGAACAACCGCAGCTTGGCGACGAACACTTCGACGGTCGCCAACAGTGCGGCCAGGGCCGCGACTTTGGCCGTCACCGCCGCGAGGCCGACGACAATGCCCAATGCGCCGGGACGGCTGTCGCTAATTCCCCAGGGCGCGAACAGGTTTGCCAGCAGCGCCAACAGGACGGTCAGTCGCATCCCGGTCGCCCACTCGATCAGCGCGAGCCGCGGACCGGCGTATTCGAGGACCATCGCCTCGTGGACCATCGTCAGCTCGAGATGGGTGGCCGGGTTGTCGACCGGCAACCGCCCGGTTTCGGCGACGATCACGATCACCAGCGCGGCGAACGCCAGCAGCGCGGCCAGCGACACCACCTGCTCGGGATGTGAGATGGTATGTGCCACCAACGCACCGAGATTCGCCGAGCCCGCCGGCATGGACAGGGCGAACACCGCCAGCAGAATGGTGGGTTCCACCAGCGCGGCGATGGTGATCTCGCGGCTGGCCCCCATGCCGCCGAACGAGGTACCGGTGTCGATGCCGGCCAGGGTCAGCGCGACGGTGCCCACCAGCAGCAGGCCGACCACGGCGAACAAGTCGGCGCTGCCGTCCAGGGGGGAGCCGGTCGCCACCAACGGCGCGATCGCGGCGATGAGCAACGTCGAACCCGCCACGACGGCCGGCGCGGCCGCGAACACCACCGTCGTCCCGAGCGGGGTGATCTGTTGTTTCCCAAGCTGTTTGGCGATGTCGCGCCATGGCTGCAGGATGCCGCCCCCGACGCGGCCCTCCCAACGCGCGCGCACCTGCCGGGTGAGGCCGACCACCAGCGGTGCCCCGGCCATCACCGCGCCGATTTGCACCGCGCCCGCGACGCAGGACCACAAGTTCATCGGGCGACCACCAGGACGACCAGCACACCGAGCGCTCCGTAGGCCAGATACAGGTGCACGCTGCCGGTGTGGGCCCGCCGCACCAGCGCTGCAGCGGCCGTTACCAATTGGATCACCGGGGTGTAGCAGCGCTCCTCGATGGCATCGGCGATCCGGCTGCGGTAGGTGATCCGGTCCGCCAGATACCGCGACTCGGCGGCGGGAGTGATCTCGATATCGGTGACGGGCCGGAGGACGTCGTTGAATACGCGTTGCAGCGGCTCGGCGAACGACGTGGCCGTGTACTGCATCCGGGCGGTGAGGCCGTCCGCGCCGCAGGCCCACAGCGGCAACGCCGCGGGCGCCGGGCGCCGGCCCCGACGCCAGCCGGCCAGCACGACCGCGCTCAGCGCGGCCACTACGACACCGGCGGCGATCACCGCGGGCGCGAGCGACCCCTGCAGGCCCGGCAGCCGCACCACGGCGCCGAGGCCGGTGAACTCCACGGCCCGGGCCGCGGGCAACGCGGCCACGGCCCGGCGCAGCACGGGCGCGACGATCGAGGGCGCAACCGCCAGCAGCACGCAGGCGGCTCCGGCCAGCCCCATTCCGGCCAGCATGCCGGCCGGCGCCTCGCGGGCCTCGGCGGCCTCCATGCTGCGCGGGCGGGCCAGGAAGCCGATCCCGAAGGCCTTGACCATTGCCGCCACGCCCAGACCTGTGGTGAGCGCAACCGCGCCCACCGCCAACGGCGTCGTCAGGGCCAGGACGGTCGCGTGCGCGGGTGCCGTGTGGATCAGGGACTGGACGAGCAGCCACTCGCTGACGAACCCGGCGCCCAGCGGCAGCCCACACGCGCCCAGCGCGGCTACCCCGAACAGCGTGGTGGTGGCCGGCATTCGACGGGCCAGGCCGCCGAGCCGGTCCAGGTCGCGCAGCCCGGTCGCGGCCAGCACCGACCCGGCCGCCAGGAACCCCAGGCTCTTGAAGGCCGCGTGAGCGATCAGGTGCAGCATGGCGGCGGCGGTGGCGATGGTCGCCGGCCCGTGCACGCCAGAGGCCGCGAACAGGGTCGCGGCGCCCAATGCCAGCGTGACCAGCCCGAGGTTCTCGGTCGTCGAATAGGCAAGCAGCCGTTTGAGATCGGTGGCCACCGAGGCCTGCACCACGCCATAGAGCGCCGATATCCCGCCGACGACCATCAGCGTCAGCCCCCACCAGCGCGGGCCCGGGCCGAGTAACTGCAGGTCGATGCGGCAGATGCCGTAGATCCCCAGGTTGACCATCGCCGCGCTCAGCAGCGCCGACACCGGGCTCGGCGCCTCGGGGTGAGCGCGCGGCAACCACGCGTGCAGTGGCACCAGGCCGGCCTTGGAACCGAACCCGGCAACAGTCAGCACGAAGACCGCGGAGCGGGCGCCCTGCGGTATGCCGTGCAAGGCGGCGAACCGGTCCCCCCCACCCGTCGCAGAGAGCACCATCAGCCCGACCAGGATCGAGGCAAATCCAAGCTGGGTCATGACGGCATACACCAGGGCGGCGGAGCGAACCTGCGGGCGGGCGTGCTCGGCCAGCACCAGGACCAGCGACGCGATCGCCATCGATTCCCATGCGAACAGGAACGTGGTCACCGACCCCGCGGCCGTCACCAGCAGCATCGCCGCGACAAACACCGGCAACACCGCGAGGGTGACCTGCCCGAGGTGCCCACCCCGGGCATAGCCGACGGCGTATGGCCCGACCACGATCGCGACGGCGCCCACGAGCGCCATGAAGAATCCGCCCAGCGGGTCGACGTCGAGCTGGATCCCGGATAGCGGTAGCAGCCAACCGATGTGCACCGGCCGTGCCGCACCGAACATCCCGAGCGCGCCGGCCGCGACCCCGCCCACCCCGAGCAGCGATGTCAGCGCGCCCGCGGTTACCGGCGCGAATGCCGGCTTGCGCACCGCGGTGGCCCCCTG
The DNA here is from genome assembly GCA_963711445.1 of uncultured Actinomycetota bacterium. Classification (GTDB taxonomy): domain Bacteria; phylum Actinomycetota; class Actinomycetes; order Mycobacteriales; family Mycobacteriaceae; genus Mycobacterium. The sequence goes on along the minus strand of CAVQEF010000003.1, from coordinate 600,210 downwards.
TGCACTCACTTGCCGGTCACCGATCGCAGGGCCGCGATGATCTGGTTCGGCGTCGGCGGGCACCCCGGGATTTGCACATCGACGGGCACCACCTCTCCCACCGCGCCGACCACGCCGTAGGCACCCTTGAACACCCCCTGGTTCAGGGCACAGTCCCCGCAGGCGATCACCCGCCGGGGCAGCGGGGTGGCTTCGAGGGTGGCCCGCAGCGGCCCGGCCATGTTGCGCGTCACGACGCCGGTGACGAGCAGCGCGTCCGCGTGCCGCGGGGAGGCCACCAGCCGTGCACCGAACCGCTCGGCGTCATACACGGGCCCGAATGCGCCCGCGATCTCGACCTCGCACCCATTGCACGACCCCGCGTCGACGTGCCTGACCTGAAGCGAACCACGCACTCCCGCAACCGGTTCCGCAATCGACGGCGGGCCCGGTGTCGCGGGCTCGGTGACTCGCCCCACCCTGAATGCCTTGCTGATCCAACCCATCGACGCCACTACCCCGCGCCCTCGGCGCGCAGGTCTTCCAAAGCTGCGACACGGTCTGTGAGCACCCCGGTGAGCACCTTGCGCGCCACCAGCAACAGTTCGGCGATGTCGGGGGAGGCGATCGAGTAGATCATCGTGTTGCCGTCCCGGATCGCGTCGACCACACCGGCCCGCCTCAGCACCCCCAGTTGTTGGGACAGGTTCGACGATTCCAATCCGACCTCGGGCAGCAGCTCTCCGACCGACTTGTCCCCCGCCGCCAGCAACTCCAGGATCCTGATGCGCGCCGGATGACCCACCGTCTTGAAGAACTCGGCCTTGAGCTTGTAGAGCGGCTCCGACACGACGAGATCTCCTGAAGACTTGATAATTCCTATATTCGAACAGTTGAAGAATTTATCATGCCGCCACGCGTTCTTCTCCTCGGGCGGCGCGAACCTGGACAAATCGGCACGCGCAAGCCGCGCCCGTTACCTTCAGCCGGCCCGAGCCGGCCCGACCAGGAACGACTCGACCGCTTCGCGGTACGCGTGCGGCGCCTCGTCGTGAACCAGGTGACCGGCTTCGGGGACGGTCAGGTACGTCGTCGGGCAGCTCGCTTGGGTCATCGCCCGCATCTGTCCCGGCGGCGTCACCGAGTTGCCGGCCTCGATGAGCAGCGCCGGCGCCCGCACCGCCGCCCACTGCGCCCAGTAGTCGCGGGTGCCCCACTCCGCGGCGATCTCTATCCATCGCGCGGTGTGCCCGTGCAACCGCCAACCGGTGGCGGTGCGGTCGAAGGCATCCATGAAGTATCGCCCGGCGACCCGCCCGAATTGGTCCAAAACCTGCTCGGCCGAGCCGAATTCGACCGGAAGGGCGTGCAGCCAGGGCTCCCACGGCCCGGTGGTGCGGCCACGGAAATCCGGCGCCATGTCCTCGATCACCAGCGCCGAAACCAGCTCGGGACGTTCGGCGGCCACACACCACGAATGCAGGGCGCCCATCGAATGCCCGACCAGTCGGGCCGGCGCCCCCAGCGCGCCGACCGCGTCGGCCAGGTCGGCCACGAACCGCTCGGTGCTGATCGGGTGCGGGTCGTCGACGTCGCGGCCCCGGTGCCACGGCGCGTCGTAGGTGTACACGGCGCCCAGCCGGGCCAGCCACGCCAGCTGACGTGACCACGTGGTGCCCCGCCCCATCAGGCCGTGCACGAGCACCAAGGGCTCGCCTTGCCCACCGCGACGGGTCAACAGATTGCCGGGCATACCACCTATCTTGCGCGGCCCGCCCGCGAGCGGCCGCGGCGAGTGCGCGCGGTAGCCTAGCGAGATGCCGCCAGTGGTGAAGATCAACGCAATCGAAGTACCCGCCGACGCTGGCCCCGAGCTGGAGAAGCGGTTCGCCCACCGCGCCCACGCGGTCGACAACCAGCCCGGCTTCCTCGGCTTTCAGCTGCTGCGCCCGATCAAGGGCGAGAACCGCTACTTCGTGGTGACGCAGTGGGAGTCCGAGGAGGCGTTCCAGGCCTGGGCCAAAGGACCGGCCATCGAAGCCCATGCCGGCGAGCGGGCCAACCCGGTTGCCACCGGGGCGTCACTGCTGGAGTTCGAGGTTGTGATGGACGTTGCCGGGAAAGACCACGCCAAGTAGCAGGCGCCGGGTTCTGCATCGACTGCTGTCGTGGGGCGCCGCCGCCGCGCTGGTCGTCGCGCTGGCGCCCGGCTGCGCCCCCGCCCCCTCGCCGCGAGCGAGCGCATCGGACCCGGGCCGGGCAATCGACACCCGCACGCCTCCGGGTCTGCGGGCCCAGCAGGTCATGGACATGCTCAACTCGGACTGGCCCATCGGAACGGTGGGGGTGCGCACCCTGGCCGCACCCGATGAGGTCGAGCCGGTGGAAACCAGCATGGAACAGCTGTGGTGGGACCGCCCCTTCGCCCTCGACGGCGTCGACATCAGTGCCAGCGCGGCCACGCTGCACCTGACCTCCTCCTACGGCGCGCGACAAGACATCCGCATCCACACCGACGACTTGGGGCGCGTCGACCACTTCGACCTCGAGACCCGCGCGCCGACCGTCAACTCGTTCCACGACGTCGACGCCGTGTTGGGCAAGACCGGTGCCCGCTACTCCTACCAGGTCGCCAGGGTCGACAACGGCCACTGCGACCCGGTCGCAGGCACCAACACCGGCGAATCCCTGCCCCTGGCGTCGATTTTCAAGCTCTACGTCCTGCACGCGCTGGCCGGCGCGATCAACAGCGGAACGGTGTCGTGGGACGACCAACTGACCGTCACCGACAAGAGCCTGGCGGTCGGCTCGTCCGGGCTGCAACTGCCGGCGGGCGCGCACGTTTCTGTGCGCCGGGCCGCCGAGAAGATGATCGCGACGAGCGACAACATGGCCACCGACCTGCTGATCGGAAGGCTGGGCACGCACGCCATCGAGAAGGCGCTGGCCAGCGCCGGCCATCACGACCCGGCGAGCATGACGCCCTTCCCGACCATGTACGAGCTGTTCTCCGTCGGCTGGGGCGAACCGGATTTGCGCAGCCAGTGGCAGCATGGCTCGCCACAGGTCCGCGCCGGACTCCTCAAGCAGGCCGAGGGCACGCCCTACAAACCGGACCCGACGCGCGCCCACTCCCCCGCGTCCAGCTACGGAGCGGAGTGGTACGGCAACGCCCAGGACATCTGTCGCGTCCACGCGGCCCTGCAGGCCGACGCCGTCGGCGCGGCGGCGCCGGTCCGGCAGATCCTCGCCGCGGTGTCGGGCATCCAGCTGGACCGCAACCTCTGGCCGTACATCGCCGCGAAAGCCGGTGGCCTACCGGGTGATCTGACATTCAGCTGGTACGCCGCGGACAGGACGCGCCAGCCGTGGGTGGTCAGCTTCCAGCTGAACTGGCCCCGCGACCACGGGCCGGCCGCCACCGGCTGGATGCTGCAGATCGCCAAGCAGGTCTTCGCGCTGATCGCGCCGGCATAGCGGCTGACAGCGGCTGACAGCGGCTACAACCGCAACGTCCAGCGGCCCGCGCGGCAATGCAGGACGACGCGGCTCACCGGCGCGACATCCACGCCCCAGAACGATTCCGGGGACATCTCGAGGGCCACCAGGATCGCCGCCCGGATCACCGCCGGATGCGTGACCGCAACCGTGGGTAACGCGTTGCCGGTCAACGATTCCAGCCAACACCCCACCCGCGCGAGCAGGTCGACGACCGACTCGCCGCCATGCGGTGCCCGGGCCGGCTCGGCCAGCCACTCGTCGAGTTCCCGTGGGCCGACGGCCCACAGCGGCTGACCGCGCCATCGCCCGCAGTCGAGGTCGGCCAATAGCGGCTCCGTCTTGGCCCGCAGGCCCAGCGAGCGGGCCGTCTGGCAGGCGCGCCGCTCGGGCGCGGCGAGGTGGCGCACCCGCGTGCCCGCGTGGCCCTGGATGTCGAAGCGCGCCGCCGCCGCAACCTGCCGGCGACCGATGGCGTTGATCGGCTCGTCGACGGGGAAGCGTTCGGCCACCGTGGCATCGGTCATCGCGTGCGACACCAGCACCAGTCGCAACACCCCGGTCGCGTCGCCGCACCCGATGTCCGTGCGGCCAGAATCGCCGAAGCGGCGTCGTGCGCCGGCCCCGATCAGTTCCCTCTCCACGCGCGGGTCAACCGTCGGACTTTTCGAAAACGAACACGGTGAAACTCCTCCCGGGATTTCGCGTCCCGCTCGAGCGTTAGCGACGACTTCGGGTCTGACTTTCGACAGTGGCGCGACCGTTCTGGAGTTTCACCAGATTCCTCAGCCGTCTTCGGTAACGACCGTCAGTGTAGACGCCGGAGGATGTGCGGTCGTCTCGGCCGAATCACGCCGGGCCGGCGTAGCGGAACTGGCTGGCACTGTGTTTGGCCGCCTCGGTGACCGGCGTGGCCTGGACGGCGGTGCCGTAGGCGCAGATCTCGGTCCACACGTCACCGATGTCGGTGGTGTCGAACCGCATCGCGACGATCGCGTTGGCCCCCCGGTGGTGCGCCTCGGCCTTGAGCTGCTCCATGGCCTCGTTGCGGCTGTCGGCGAGGTTCTTGGTCATGTCCTGCAACTCGCCGCCGAAAATGGACCGGATGTTGACGCCCAACTGGGAGAGCGCGTTGCGCGAGCGCACCGCCAGCCCGAACACCTCGCCACACACCCGTTGGATCTCCCAGCCCGGGATGTCGTTCGTGGTGACGATCAGCACAGGCTGGCCCCCCTGGCGACAGCGAAACGGGCGGTTACTCCCGTCAGAGAGTAACCGCCCGTTTGCTGCGATCGCTAGTGCGTCTCCGGTCCGGTGCCGCCCGCGCTGTGGGCCCCGGCCTGCGCCAGATCCGGCTCGGCGGGGGGCTTGCGGGTCCCGGTGAACGTGAACACCGCGTCCTCGCCGGCACCCTCACCGTCCCAGTTGTCGACGTCCACGGTGACAAGCTGTCCCGGCCCGACCTCCTCGAAGAGGATCTTCTCCGAGAGCTGGTCCTCGATCTCGCGCTGGATGGTGCGCCGCAGCGGACGGGCACCCAGCACCGGGTCGAAGCCGCGCTTGGCCAGCAACGACTTCGCCTTGTCGGTCAGCTCCATCGCCATGTCCTTGCTCTTGAGCTGGTTGCCCACCCGGGCGATCATGAGGTCGACCATCCGGATGATCTCGTCGCGGGTCAGCTGGTGGAAGACGATGATGTCGTCGATACGGTTGAGGAACTCCGGGCGGAAGTGCTTCTTCAGCTCGTCGTTGACCTTCTGCTTCATCCGCTCGTAGTTGTTATCACCGCCACCCTGGGTGAACCCGAGGCCGACCGGCTTAGAAATGTCGGATGTCCCCAGGTTGGACGTGAAGATCAGCACGGTGTTCTTGAAGTCCACCGTGCGGCCCTGGCCGTCGGTGAGCCGGCCGTCCTCGAGGACCTGCAACAGGCTGTTGTAGATCTCCTGGTGCGCCTTCTCGATCTCGTCGAACAGCACCACCGAGAACGGCTTGCGCCGCACCTTCTCGGTGAGCTGGCCGCCCTCCTCGTAGCCGACGTATCCCGGAGGGGCGCCGAACAGCCGCGACGCGGTGAACCGGTCGTGGAACTCGCCCATGTCGATCTGGATGAGCGCGTCGTCGTCGCCGAACAGGAAGTTGGCCAGCGCCTTGGACAGCTCGGTCTTACCGACACCGGACGGGCCGGCGAAGATGAACGAACCCGACGGGCGCTTGGGGTCCTTCAACCCGGCGCGGGTGCGGCGGATCGCCTTGGACACCGCCTTGACGGCGTCCTCCTGGCCGATGATCCGCTTGTGCAGCTCGTCCTCCATGCGCAGCAACCGGGTGGTCTCGGCCTCGGTGAGCTTGAACACCGGGATGCCGGTCCAGTTGCCCAGCACCTCGGCGATCTGCTCGTCGTCGACCTCGGCGACCACGTCGAGATCGCCTGAACGCCATTGCTTTTCGCGCTCGGCCCGCTGGGCCACCAGCGTCTTCTCGCGGTCGCGGAGGCTGGCCGCCTTCTCGAAGTCCTGCGCGTCGATCGCCGATTCCTTCTCGCGGCGGGCGTCGGCGATCTTCTCGTCGAACTCGCGCAGGTCCGGCGGCGCGGTCATCCGGCGGATCCGCATCCTCGCGCCCGCCTCGTCGATCAGGTCGATCGCCTTGTCCGGCAGGAACCGGTCGTTGATGTAGCGGTCGGCCAGCGTGGCGGCGGCCACCATCGCGCTGTCGGTGATCGACACGCGGTGGTGGGCCTCGTAGCGGTCACGCAGACCCTTGAGGATCTCGATGGTGTGCTCGACCGTCGGCTCCCCGACCTGCACCGGCTGGAAGCGGCGCTCCAGGGCGGCGTCCTTCTCGATGTACTTGCGGTACTCGTCGAGCGTGGTGGCGCCGATCGTCTGTAGCTCCCCGCGGGCCAGCTTGGGCTTGAGGATGCTCGCGGCGTCGATCGCGCCCTCTGCCGCGCCCGCCCCGACCAGCGTGTGCAGCTCGTCGATGAACAGGATGATGTCGCCGCGGGTGTTGATCTCCTTGAGCACCTTCTTCAGGCGTTCCTCGAAGTCACCGCGGTAGCGGCTGCCGGCCACCAGCGAGCCCAGGTCCAGGGTGTAGAGCTGCTTGTCCTTCAGCGTCTCCGGGACCTGGCCGTGGACGATGGCCTGCGCCAGGCCCTCGACGACGGCGGTCTTGCCGACGCCGGGCTCGCCGATCAGCACCGGGTTGTTCTTGGTGCGCCGGCTCAACACCTGCATCACCCGCTCGATTTCCTTCTCGCGGCCGATGACGGGGTCCAGCTTGCCCTCCATCGCGGCGGCCGTCAGGTTGCGCCCGAACTGGTCGAGCACCAGCGAGGTGGACGGGCTGCCAGACTCGCCGCCGCGGCCCCCGGTCCCCGCCTCCGCGGCCTCCTTGCCCTGGTAGCCGCTCAGCAGCTGGATCACCTGCTGGCGCACCCGGGTCAGCTCCGCGCCGAGCTTCACCAGCACCTGAGCCGCCACGCCCTCGCCCTCGCGGATGAGGCCCAGCAGGATGTGCTCGGTGCCGATGTAGTTGTGGCCGAGCTGCAGCGCCTCGCGCAGGCTCAGCTCGAGGACCTTCTTGGCGCGCGGGGTGAACGGGATGTGACCCGACGGGGCCTGCTGGCCCTGGCCGATGATCTCCTCGACCTGGCTGCGAACGCCCTCGAGCGAGATCCCCAGCGACTCCAGCGACTTCGCCGCGACGCCCTCGCCCTCGTGAATCAAACCCAACAGGATGTGCTCGGTGCCGATGTAGTTGTGGTTGAGCATCCGGGCCTCTTCTTGCGCCAGGACGACGACCCTGCGGGCACGGTCGGTAAATCGTTCAAACATCGGTGGTTACCTGCTCTCCCTCACCATCGGTACAACCTCACTAGCGGTCCAGTGGGGCCGGAAACGTGTACCTGCCATCCACTGTAATGGTCGGCCTGCCAGGGGGCATAACCTTGCGGTTCCGCCCTCCCCGTGGCACTCCTGCGACCAGAACGTCGCAACATAGAAACGAGGCGGGTTCCCAATTCGTTTCCCGCGGCCACCGCCGATCATTTCGCCGCCAGCGAAAGCCGGTAAAAGCCGGACGCCCGGGCCGTGGCCCGGGCGTCCGTGACGCGGTGTGTCAGGTCGCGGCGTGGAACGCGTCGATGACGTCGGCCGGGATGCGGCCGCGGGTCGACACGTTGTGGCCGTTGCGACGGGCCCATTCCCGGATCGCAGCGCTCTGTTCGCGGTCGATGGCACCGCGTCCGCGTGCGCTGCTGGAACGCCCGCGCCGCCGACCGCCGACCCGACGGCCCGCGGCGACCCACTGCTTCAGATCCCCGCGAAGTTTCGCGGCATTCTTAGATGAAAGGTCGATCTCATAGGTCACCCCGTCAAGCCCGAATTCGACCGTTTCGTCGGCTGCGCCCGCACCATCGAAATCATCGACCAAGGTGACGGTCACTTTTTTCGCCATTGGCTTACCCTCGCGTTCTTCCTGAGCAGTTGCTGAGCAGATTGATGGGACCTCCCCGGCTACCAATCTGCCATATTAACGCAGCATACTCAATCTAGCCGCGCGCCGTACAGTTCGACTTTCAGCTCGAGTGCGGCCGAACAATCGGGAACAAAACTGTCTCTCTAATTGACAGCCCGGTCAAAGACATCAACAACCGGTCGATACCCATTCCGGTTCCCGTGCACGGTGGCATCCCATACTCAAGGGCGGCAAGAAAATCCTCGTCGAGCGCCATGGCCTCATCGTCACCGGCGGCCGCCGCCCGTGCTTGCGCTTCGAATCTCTCGCGCTGCACCACCGGATCATTTAATTCGGAGTAGCCGGTCGCCAATTCCACACCGCGTAAATAAAGGTCCCACTTCTCGGTGACACCCGGGACACTGCGGTGCTGGCGCGTCAAAGGCGTTGTCTCGACTGGAAAATCCTTGACGAAGGTGGGCGCGGTCAACGCGTTGCCCACCAGGTGCTCCCAAAGTTCCTCGACGAGCTTGCCGTGCCCGTAGCCACGGTCCTCGGGGATCTCGGGAATCTTGGAGCCGAGTTGAGCGATGATGGCCCGCAGCCGCTCGACCGTGGTTTCGGGTGTGATCTCTTCGCCGAGCGCCGTTGACAACGATGGATACATTTGCAGGGATGTCCATTCTCCGTCTATGTCGTAGACGGAGCCGTCGGGCAGTGGGAGTTGTCGCGTCCCGATCGCCTCGTCGGCCACCTCTTGAATAAGCTCCCGCGTGACGACCGCCGAATCGTCATAGGTGCCATACGCCTGGTAGGTCTCCAACATCGAGAATTCCGGAGAATGCGTCGAATCGGCACCTTCGTTTCGGAACACCCGATTTAGTTCGAAGACCTTGTCCAAACCACCGACAACGCAGCGCTTGAGGAACAGTTCCGGGGCGATGCGCAGGTAGAGATCGATGTCGAGAGCATTGGAATGCGTGACGAACGGGCGGGCCGCCGCGCCGCCGGCCAGCGTCTGCAACACCGGGGTTTCGACTTCGAGAAACCCGCGCCGTTCCAGCGCACCGCGCAGCGCGCGGACCACGGCGATCCGCTGACGGGCGACGGTGCGCGCCTGGGGACGCACGATCAGGTCGACGTAGCGCTGCCGCACCCGCGCTTCCTCGCTCATTTCCTTGTGCGCGACGGGCAGCGGCCGCAACGACTTGGCCGCCATCGCCCAGGAGTCGGCCAGGACCGACAACTCCCCGCGACGGGAACTGATCACGGTGCCGTGCACAAACACGATGTCGCCGAGGTCGACGTCGGCCTTCCACGCGTCGAGCGCGTCGGCGCCGACCTTGTCGAGACTGACCATGACCTGCAGGGTGGTGCCGTCGCCGTCCTGCAGTGTCGCAAAGCACAGCTTTCCGGAGTTGCGCGCGAAGATCACCCGGCCCGCGACGCCGACGACGTCATCGGTCGCGGTGTCGGTGGGCAGATCCGGGTGGGCGGCGCGGACCTCGGCCAGGGTGTGGGTGCGCTCGATGGCGACCGGATAGGGCTCACGACCCTCCGCCAGCAGGCGAGCGCGCTTGTCCCGGCGGATCCGGAACTGCTCCGGCAGGGCAGCGTCGGTTTCCGGCGGGTCGGTACTCACGACGTGCCAGCTTAATTGACACGCCGTGTGCGCCCGTCGCGGGCATCGAGCCTGCGACGACGGCGCCGAGCCCGCGCCGGCGGCCCGAAAACGGGTGTGGAGGCGGTCCTGTACGCAGTTTCGGGGCGAGCCGCCGCCGGACTCAGCGTGCGGTCTTCAGCCGGCCGCGCTGGGCGTCGCGGTTGCGCTCGAACACCAGTCGCAGGCCGTGCAGGGTCAAATGCTGGTCGTAGGTGGCGTCGGTCTGCAGTTCGGACAGCAGCAGCGGAGCGGTGTGGCCGGTCGCCACGATTCTGACGTCATCGCCCGAGAAGCCCTCCACGTCATCGCGGATCCGCGTGATCAGGCCGTCGACCAATCCGGCGAAGCCGAAGACCGCGCCGGCCTGCATGCACTCGACGGTGTTCTTGCCGATCACCGAACGGGGCCGGGACAACTCGACGCGGCGCAGCGCGGCGGAGCGTGCCGCGGCGGCATCCGAGGAGACCTGGACCCCGGGCGCGATTGCGCCGCCCAGGAATTCACCCTTGGCCGACACCACGTCCACGCATATGGAAGAGCCGAAATCGACGACGATGGCCGCGCCCCGGTACTTCTGGTATGCCGCAAGGCAATTGACGATCCGGTCCGCGCCCACTTCTTTGGGGTTGTCAACCAGCAGTGGGATCCCGGTGCGCACGCCCGGCTCGATCAGCACGTGGGGCACCGACGGCCAGTACTGGTCGAGCATGATACGCACCTCGTGCAGCACGGACGGGACGGTCGACAGGGCGGCCGCGCCGGTGAGTTGCTCGGAGTCGTCGCCGATCAGCCCGTCGATGGTCAACGCCAATTCGTCAGCGGTGACCTCGGATTCGGTTCGGATCCGCCACTGCTGCACGACCTTGGCGTGCTCCTTCGCGCCGGACAAGAGCCCGACGACGGTGTGGGTGTTGCGGACGTCGATGGCCAGCAGCACGGCTATCGCGCGCCCATCCGGGGATTCAACAGCTCGCCCGCCATCGACATTTCCAAATCGGGCACGAAGGCGGGGTCGTCCCCCAGGTCGACCGGCTTGTTGTCGGCGTCGACGAACACGATCCGTGGCCGGTAGGCCCGGGCCTCCGCCTCCTGCATGGTCCCGTAGGCGATCAGGATGACCAGGTCGCCGGGGTGCACCAGATGTGCTGCGGCACCATTGATCCCGATCACCCCGCTGCCACGCTCCCCGGTGATCGCGTAGGTGACCAGGCGGGCGCCGTTGTCGATGTCGACGATCGTGACCTGTTCGCCCTCGAGCAGGTCCGCGGCATCCATCAAGTCGGCGTCGATGGTCACCGAGCCGACGTAGTGCAGATCGGCCTGCGTGACCGTGGCGCGGTGGATCTTCGACTTCAGCATCGTGCGTAGCATCAATTCCTCCGAGGTGATTGGGCGTAGTCGTGCGACCCGTGGGTGCCGGCGGTTGTTCCGATGTGGATTGACACGTTGTCGAGCAGCCGGGTGCGGCCGAGCCTGGCCGCGACCAGCAGCCGCCCGGACCCGTTGTCGCGCAACGGGCCAAGGTCGGCGTCGCGCAGCTCCAGGTAATCGACGACGAGGCCGGGCGTGGCGTCGAGCACGGCGCGGGCCGCGTCCAGCCCGGCCGCCGCACCGGTCGTCGCGGCGGCGTGCGCGCCGGCCGTCAACGACGCCGACAGCGCCACCGACAACTCACGCTGCGCCGGGTCCAGGTAGCGGTTGCGCGACGACATCGCCAGGCCGTCGTGCTCCCGGACGGTCGGCACCCCGACCACCGCGACGTCGACGTCCAGGTCGGCGACCATCTGACGGATCAGGACCAGCTGCTGGTAGTCCTTCTCGCCGAAGAAGATCCGGTCGGGGCGCACGATCTGCAGCAGCTTGAGCACCACCGTCAGCACGCCGGCGAAATGGGTCGGGCGGGCGGCGCCCTCCAGCTCGACCGCCAGCGGGCCGGGGTGCACGGTGGTGCGCAGGCCGTGCGGGTACATCGCGGCGGCGGCCGGCGCGAACACGATCTCGACACCCTCGCCACGCAGCAGCGCCACGTCGTGGTCGAGCGTCCGCGGATAGGCGTCGAGGTCTTCGCCAGCGCCGAATTGCAACGGATTGACGAAGATCGAGACGACCACCACCGATCCGGGCACCCGCTTGGCGGCCCGCACCAGCGCCAGGTGCCCGTCGTGCAGCGCGCCCATGGTGGGCACCAGCATGATGCGTCGCCCGGTGTGCCGCAGCGCGCGGCTGACGTCGGCGACGTCGCGCGGCGCCGAGTACACGTTGAGTTCGCCCGGGGTGAAGGCCGGCTTGCGGGTCGGGTTCGTTCCTGGTTTCACGGCGCCAGCACCTCGACGACATCCTCGGGCGCGTGTGCGCGCTGGGCGGTCCGCAGAGCGTTCACCCGGTAGGCCTGCGCCAGCTCCGGGTCGACCCGGGCCAGCGCGGCCAGGTGCCCGGCGACCGCGGCCGCGTCGCCCCGGGCGACCGGGCCGGTGAGCGCAGCCTGGCCGCGCTGCAGGGTGTTCTCCAGCGCCGCCCGCGCCAGCGGCCCGACGATGCGTTCGGCGATCCCGCCGGGCTGGTCGTCGACGCTCTGCTGGCCGAGCAGTTCCTGCCCGCGCAGCGCAGCCCGCAACGCCTCGACGGCGTCGGCGAGCACGGTCACGATGTGGTTGCCCGCGTGCGCCAGCGCGGCGTGGTAGAGGACCCGGGCGTCCTCGCGGACACAAAATGGCTCGCCGCCCATCTCCAGGACCAGGGACTGGCCTATCGCGTATCCGACGTCGTCGGCCGCGGTGATGCCGAAGCAGGTGTCCGGCAGCCGGCTGATGTCTTCGTCGGACCCGGTGAATGTCATCGCGGGGTGGATCGCCAGCGGGATGCACTCGGGGGTCAGCGGCGCGAGCACCCCGACGCCGTTGGCGCCGGAGGTGTGCACCACGATCGTGCCGGGCCGCACCGACGACGTCGCGGCCAGGCCGGACACCAGGCCGGCGAGCTCGCTGTCGGGCACCGCCAGCAGCAACAACTCGGCACCGGCGGCCACGTCCTGCGGCGCGAGGACCGGGGTGTCGGGCAGCCGGCGCTGCGCCCGCTGCCGCGACGCGCGGCTGACGGCGCTGACTGCCACCACCACGTGGTCGGCGCGCTCCAGCGCGGCACCGAGCGCGGTGCCCACCCGGCCCGCCGAGATGATCCCCACCTTCAGCCTGGCCGGACGCAGACCGTCGAACTGCAGCATCGCAGACGACCTCACAGGTTTCTTCGTACGTTCCAGTCCCACGCCGTGGGTACCGGACGGTCACTAAAACTGTAGTCGATGGTGACGCGGTCCCCAATGTGGGGAAAATCCCACCTCAGGAGTCGCGGCGACGACGCCGGCCGCCCCCGGAGGGCTCGACCTGCAGCCGCGCCAGCAGGTCGGCGACCGATTGGCCGCCCGACGGCGGGCCGCCCGACCCCTCGGACCCGTCCGGGGTGCGGTGCCGGGGTGCGGGCTCGGGGGCCGGCGGCGGAGCCATCTGCGGTGGTGGCGGCTCGGCGGCCGACGGTGCCGGCGGCGGGGGTTCGGGCGGCGGCGCCGCGGCCGGGGCGTTGACGTGCGTCGGAGCCGGCGCCGGCTCGTCCGTCGGGGTGAAGTTGCGAACGCCGAAGTCGCGGTAGTCCGCCGAATGGCGCGACCGCGAGCGGCGCCCGGGCTCGTCGTAGGCCCGCGGGGCCTCCTGCTCGGCGGGCTCGGCGGGCTCATCGGGCTCGGCCTGCGGGCCTTCCGTGGGCCCGTCGGGGCCGAAGTGCCTGGCGCGCCGGCGGCCGCCCGACGACTCGCCGGACGGCGTGGCGGTTCCGGGGGGCAACAACAACCCGTTGGCGACCGGCTGCCAATCCCGCGACGGCGGCTCCGTGGGCTGCGCTGGCCGGTGCCGGGATTCGAACCGCGGCTCAGGTTCTGACGGCGGGCCCGCCGCGTAACGCGGTTCCTGCGCGGCCTCATACAGGCGGACGCGGTCGCGCTGGGGCGGCGACTGCCGGGGCGGCAGCAGCGGTTCCTCCGGCACATCGATGATCGCCGTATCGTCGGCGCGGCTGTCATGACCCCCGGGGCCCATGTGGGATCCCGAGGTGACGCGGTCGCTGGACACCCAATCGACGGGGGCGCCTTCCCCGTTGCGGTCCCACTCCCCGTACGCGCGGGCGCGTGGCGCCTCGGTTTCCGGCGTTTCCAGCGCCGGACGCTGCTTGAGGTCGGTGTCGAACAGGATCTCCAGGCTGGTCCGCAACGCGCTCAGCTCGGCCCGCAGCGCCGCCACGTCGTCGGCGGTCTGGGCGCGCAGCTCGGAGGCCAGCTCGCGGCGCAACTGCGACTCCACCGTCAGCTCATACTCGCGGCGCGCCGAGATCTCCCGGTCCAGCTGCAGGTCGTAGACCAGTTTCAGGTCGCGTACCCGCGACTGGTCCGCATCGCTCTGCCGTCGGTAGAGCACCGAAACGAAGGCGCCGGCGACTGCGGCCCACAGCGCCAGGATCACCGCGAGCTTCAGCAGCTCCACGCGGTTGGTGAAAACCAGTGCGGAACTGGCCCCCATCGCGAGGACCAGCAACGCGGTCAGAAGCACCCAACCCGGCCTGCGGCCGCCGCGCCGAACCCGGCCGCCGCGGGACAGAACGGTCATGGCCCGACTGTACCTGTGCGAGGTCATTCCGCGTGTCGCGCCGTTCCGGCGATTCTCGGTTCGGGCTTGGCAACCCCCTCGTCAGGCCTCGTTCTCCGCGCCGTCGCCATGCTCGGGGGGCTCCTGCGGAGATTTGCAGCAATGCTGCAGCCACAGCGCGGCCAGCAGCAATGCCAGGGCGCTGACAGCGGCGATCACCGTTCCGGTGGTGTCCTCGGCGGCGACGCGCAGCCATGACCGGCGCGGAACGAAGTACACCAGCACCCCGATCCAGAAGCCCAGCATCACCGCACCCACCCAGGCAGACGCCTTGGCGACCAGCAAACTGCGCGCCACCACCAGCGGATGCAGCCAGCCGGGTCCTGGGCCGATCTCGCCGTCACTGATCTTGGCCCGCACGTAGCGCGCCCACAGCCCCTCGGCGATGGCCACCGCGAGCAGCGACAGCCCCGTCCACGCCGTGATCGGCGGAAACCACCGGAACAGCGCGACCACCAGCACGTATCCCATCACCGCCGCGCCGACGACCGCGGCCGTCAGGTCACGCTTGCGGGTCGGGCCCATCAGCTGCCCTGCGGCGTGAGCGTCATCCCGGTCAGCCGGACGCTCTCCCGGTCGGCCGGTTCCAACTCGGCCAACAATCCGGCGACGGGCCGCGTGCCCTCGGCGACCGTCAGATGCGCGTCGGGGTCGACGGCCAGCCACGGCACCATCACGAACGCCCGCAGGTGGGCCAGCGGGTGCGGCAGCGTCAGGTTGTTATCCCGCGAGATCACTTCGGTCTGCCCTGCCCCGCTGTAGCAGGCGATCAGGTCGACGTCGAGGTTGCGCGGACCCCAGCGCTCGCCGCGCACGCGGCCGGCCGCCCGCTCGAACTCCTGCGCCCGCCGTAGCCAGCCCTGCCCGTCGCACGCCGGATCCTCGCCGATCACCACCGCGTTGAGGAACGGCGCCTGCTCGGTGCGCCCCCAGGGGGCCGTCTCGTACACCGGAGACACCGCGAGCACGGCCTCGCCGAGCCCTTCGACGACCGACTGCAGCCGCGCCAGCCGGTCCCCCAGGTTGGACCCGATGGACAGCACGACCCTGCTCATGGGCGCCACTCCTCGATCCCGGCTCGACAACCCTCCGAGCCGGCATCATCGTCGTCACCGCGGCTCATGGGCGCCACTCCTCGATCCCGGCTCGACAACCCTCCGAGCCGCCATCATCGTCGTCACCGCGGCTCATGTGCGCCGCTCGGCCGGCACCACCGAACCGCGACCGCCGCGCCGCGATCGCCGGACCACCACCGCGACGTCGGCGAACTGCTGGGGGATCGGGGCCGCCGGCTTGTGCACCACCACCTCGACCGCGTGCACCCGGTGGTCCTTCATCACCCGCTCGGCGATCTCGCCTCCGACCGTTTCGATGAGGTTGCGCGGCGGCCCGCCCACCACGTCGGCGGCCAGCCCTGCCAGCGCGGCGTAGTCGTAGGTGTCGGCCAGGTCGTCGCTGGCGGCCGCGTCGCCCAGGTCGATCCACACGGTGATGTCGACGACGAACTCCTGCCCGCTGGCACGTTCGTGCTCGAAGACCCCGTGCCGGCCGTGAAGTGACAAGCCCCGCAATTCGATTCGATCAGCCATCCAGATCAGCCAGTGTGTCCAGTCGCGTTATGCGTCCAGGCCCCGACGACCTTGAGGGCGTCGACCGAGGCCCGCACGTCGTGCACCCGTACCCCCCAGGCACCGTACAGGGCGGCCAGTGCGGAGATCACCGCAGTCGCGGTCTCGCGGCCGTCGGCCGGCCGCGGCGACCCGTCGGGCCCGGCGAGCAAGGTGCCGAGGAACCGCTTGCGCGAGGCGCCCAGCAAGACCGGGATCCCGGTCGCCACCAGCTGCGGCAGGGCGTGCAGCAGCGCCCAATTGTGTTGTCCCGTCTTGGCGAAGCCGAGGCCGGGGTCGATCACCAGCTTGGCGGGATCCACCCCTGCGGCCACCGCGTCGTCGACGCTGGCGAGCAGCTCGGCGCGCACCTCGGCCACCACGTCGCGGTAGTGCGGCGCACGGTGGGGATGATCGGGCGACACCGGGCGCCAGTGCATCAGGACCCAGGGCACCCCGGCCTCGGCCAGCAGCGGTGCCATCGCCGGGTCGGCTCGCCCGCCGGACACGTCGTTGACGATCCGCGCACCGCTCTGCAGCGCCGCCCGGGCGACATCCGCGTGCATGGTGTCGATGCTGACCGTAACTCCTTGCGCGGCAAGCTCTTTAACGACCGGGACGACGCGCGACGCCTCGACCCGCGGGTCGATCCGCGTGGCACCGGGCCGGGTCGATTCCCCGCCGACGTCGACGATGCCCGCCCCCTCGGCGGCCAGCACCAGACCGTGGGCGACGGCGTCGTCGGCGTCCAGGTACCGCCCGCCATCCGAGAACGAGTCGTCGGTGACGTTCAGAACCCCCACAACCTGCACAGGCGCGGGCTCACTTACGCAGGATGAGGTCGAGCGCTTCAGCCCGGGAGGCTGCGTTTCTCTTGAACTGACCGCGCACCGCCGAGGTCGTGGTGATCGCGCCGGGCTTGCGGACGCCGCGCATCGCCATGCACAGGTGCTCGGCCTCCACGACGACGATCACTCCCCGCGGATTGAGCTTGTTCACCAGCGCATCGGCGATCTGGCTGGTGAGCCGCTCCTGCACCTGGGGCCGTTTGGCATACAGGTCGACCAGTCGCGCGATCTTCGACAGACCGGTCACCCGGCCGTCGTCGCCGGGGATGTAACCGACGTGGGCCACCCCGTGGAACGACACCAGGTGGTGCTCGCAGGTCGAGTACATCGGGATTTCCTTGACGATCACCAGTTCGTCGTGCTCCTCGTCGAACATGGTGTTCAGCACGGTGTCGGGGTCGATGTAGAGCCCCGAGAACATCTCGCGGTAGGCGCGGGCGACGCGGGCCGGGGTGTCGCGCAAACCATCGCGGTCCGGGTCTTCACCGATGGCGTGGAGCAACTCGCGTATTGCGGCCTCGGCGCGCGGCTGGTCGAACGACCGGATGTGCTCGGGCGCGGTGGGCGTATCCGATTCCAAATCCGGTAGCGCCATCAGGGCCTCCGTTCCTCAGCCGCGCGCCGGCGGGGCCGGCGGGTTGTAGCGGCGGCTGACGTCGTCGTTCGGCTGGTCGGGGGACCTTCCAGCATCCCGGGCGGCGTCGGGGCCGGAATGACCCGGCGGCGGGTAAGGCGGGAAGGGCGGGTAGCTCGGCTGGGCCTGGCCCTGCGGGCCCGGGTAGTGGCCAGCCGGCTGGGGCCAGTGGGGCTGCTGCGGTTGCTGGGGCGGCGGATACCAATAGCCCTGCTGCTCGGGCGGCGGCCAGCCCGGCGCGTGCCAGCCGGCCGGGGCGCCGTAGTCCGGCTGAGTGGGGCCGTGTCCCTGGCGATTGCCATCCCCCTGACCGCCGTGAGAACCGTTGCCGTCGTGGCCGTTTCCCTCGGGTTCGGCCTGGGCTGCCTCGGCGGCGCGGCTGGCCCGCGCGATCGCCGCCTTGAACGCCGGCTCGGGGACCGGCGGGGGCCATGGCTCGCCACGCTCGATGGCCAGCTCGCCGGGAGTCTTGATCGGCGGTTTGTCCGACGGGATGCGGCCACCGAAATCGTCGAACATGGTGAGCCGGGGACGCTTTTCGACGCCGGCGAAGATCGCCTCCAGCTCGGGCCGGTGCAGGGTCTCCTTCTCCAGCAGCTCGCCGGCCAGCGTGTCGAGGATGTCGCGGTATTCGGTGAGGATCTCCCAGGCCTCGGTGTGCGCGGCCTCGATCAGCTTGCGGACCTCGTCGTCGATGTCGCGGGCGACCTCGTGGGAGTAGTCCGCCTGGTTGCCCATGGTGCGACCCAGGAATGGGTCGCCGTGCTCGGAGCCGTATTTGACCGCGCCCAGTTTGGAGCTCATGCCGAACTCGGTGACCATCGACCGCGCGATCTTGGTGGCCTGCTCGATGTCGGAGACCGCGCCGGTCGTCGGCTCGCGGAACACAAGTTCTTCGGCGGCGCGGCCACCCATCGCGAACACCAACTGCGCGATCATCTCCGAGCGGGTCCGCAGGCCCTTGTCCTCCTCGGGCACCGCGACCGCGTGCCCGCCCGTGCGGCCCCTGGCCAGGATCGTCACCTTGTAGATCGGCTCGATGTCGGGCATCGCCCAGGCCGCCAGCGTGTGACCGCCCTCGTGATAGGCGGTGATCTTCTTCTCCTGCTCGCTGATGATCCGGCTCTTGCGGCGGGGCCCGCCGACCACTCGGTCCACCGCCTCCTCGAGGGCGGCGCTGGTGACGACGGTGCCGTTCTCCCGGGCGGTCAGCAGGGCCGCCTCGTTGATGACGTTGGCCAGGTCGGCGCCGGTCATGCCGACGGTGCGCTTGGCCAGGCCGTCGAGGTCGGCGTCGGGGGCGATGGGCTTGCCCTTGGCGTGCACCTTCAGCACCGCGCGACGGCCCGCCAGGTCGGGGTTGGTCACCGGGATCTGCCGGTCGAACCGGCCGGGGCGCAGCAGCGCCGGATCCAGGATGTCGGGCCGGTTGGTGGCCGCGATCAGGATGACGCCGGCCCGCGGATCGAAGCCGTCCATCTCGACCAGCAACTGGTTGAGCGTCTGCTCGCGCTCGTCGTGGCCGCCGCCGAGTCCGGCGCCGCGCTGGCGGCCCACCGCGTCGATCTCGTCGACGAAGATGATGCACGGGTTGTTCTGCTTGGCCTGCTCGAACAGGTCGCGCACCCGCGATGCACCGACACCGACGAACATCTCGACGAAGTCAGAACCGGAGATGGTGAAGAACGGCACGCCCGCCTCGCCTGCCACCGCGCGCGCCAAAAGGGTCTTCCCGGTTCCGGGCGGGCCGTAGAGCAGCACGCCCTTGGGGATCTTGGCCCCCAGCGCCTGGTAGCGGCCCGGGTTCTGCAGGAAATCCTTGATCTCGTAGAGCTCCTCGACCGCCTCGTCGACGCCCGCGACGTCGGCGAACGTGGTCTTGGGCATGTCCTTGGAGAGCTGCTTGGCGCGCGACTTGCCGAAGCCGAAGCCCATCCGGGCGCCGCCCTGCATGCGCGAGAACATGACGAACAGCCCCACCAGCAACAGCAGCGGCAGCACGTAGACCAGCAGCTCGCCCAGGATGCTGCCCTGGTTGACGACGGTGCTGATCTTGGCGTTCTTGGCGCTGAGCGCCTTGAACAGGTCGACGGCGTAGCCGGTCGGGTATTTGGTGATGACCTTGTCGGAGTTCTCGGTGTCGCCGTTGGGTTTCTTCAAGGTCAGGCGTAGCTGCTGCTCGCGGTCGTCGATCTGCGCGCTCTTGACGTTGTCGCCGTTGATCTGGGCCATCGCCACCGACGTGTCGACGGACTTATAGCCGCGGGTGTCGTCGCTGAAGTAAAAGAACGACCAACCGAGCAGCACCACAACAGCGATCGCCGTGAGGGTGCGAATCAGGTTCTTTCGGTTCATCAATCATCGGCCCTACGAGGCCAGGTCCTTCCGATACACACGTCGCCTGGAAAAGTCCAGGCTACCGCCCGTGGCAATCGCGGGCCCGGCAGAGCCGGGCGCAGCGGGTTGCCACCATCTGGTCCTGCTCAGACAACGACCGGCAGTTCCCGAGCCGGCAGGCGGCAGACCTCAAGGGATCGTGACGGACATTTCAGCCCTCGTAGTAGCGAGCCTCGACCACGTTGCCGTCCGGATCGGCGAAATAGTATCCCTGCGGCGCCCATCCGCGGGCGCCATAGGTGTGGTCCAGCCGCGCGCTGGTGTCCACGCCCTCGGCCTGAAGCCGGCGATCCAGCGCGTCGTATTCGGACTTCGACAGAGCCAGACAGACGTGGTTGACCCGATGGCCCGCGCTGCCCGCGATCCGCGTCAAAGCCTCGGTGGAGGCGACGTTGTCCACCGGCAGCAGGTCGATGATGGAGTCCTCGCAGACCCGCACGCTTGGGAACGGCGCGTCCCCCGCCTCGAACTCGCCGAACCGCACCGGCTCCAGCCCGACCACTCTCGAGTAGAAATCCATCGAGACCCGCGGATCGCTCGTCCAGAGCACGATGTGGTCCAACCGCATAAGTGGAACGCTATCGCAGCCCGCGCCACGATCAGGTCGCGATCGCACCGAACACTTCTCAGCCAACAGGCGTTGTGCTTTGGTGTGATGGTGCCCACCTCAACCGAACGGTTAGTAGACACCAACGGCGTACGGCTGCGGGTGGTCGAAGCGGGAGACCGCGGCGCGCCCGTGGTGATCCTGGCGCACGGCTTTCCCGAACTGGCCTACTCGTGGCGACACCAGATACCCGTCCTCGCCGAGGCGGGCTACCACGTGCTGGCCCCCGACCAGCGCGGCTACGGCGGCTCTTCCCGGCCCGAGGCCATCGAGGCGTACGGCATTCACCAGCTGACCGGCGACCTGGTCGGCCTGCTCGACGACGTCGGCGCGCAGCAGGCCGCCTGGGTCGGCCACGACTGGGGTGCCATGGTGGTGTGGAACGCCCCGCTGCTGCACCCCGACCGGGTGGCGGCGGTGGCGGCGCTGAGCGTCCCGGCGCTGCCACGCGCGCAGGTGCCGCCCACCCAGGCGTTCCGCAAGAGGTTCGGGGAGAACTTCTTCTACATGCTCCACTTCCAGGAGCCCGGCGTGGCCGACGCGGAACTCGACGCCGATCCCGCCCGCACGATGCGCCGCATGATGGGCGGCCTTCGCGCGTCCGGCGACGCGGCCGCGGCGATGCGGATGGTGGCGCCCGGCCCCGAGGGGTTCGTCGAGCGCCTTCCCGAACCGGACGAGCTGCCCGATTGGCTCAGCCAGGACGAACTCGACCACTACATAGCCGAATTCACCCGCACCGGCTTCACCGGCGGCCTGAACTGGTACCGCAACCTGGACCGCAACTGGGAGACCACCCCCGAACTCGCCGACGCGAAAATCGCCGTGCCGTCGTTGTTCATCGCGGGCACCGCCGACCCGGTGCTGGCGTTCACCCGCGCCGACCGCGCGGCGGAGGCGATCTCAGGCCCGTACCGACAGGTGATGATCGACGGCGCGGGACACTGGCTGCAACAGGAACGGCCCGACGAGGTGAACGCCACCCTGCTGGAGTTCCTCAACGGATTGGAGTTGCGATGAGCATGCCACTGCGTTTCGGCGTCTTCGTCACGCCGTTTCATCCGACAGGCCAATCCCCCACGGTGGCATTGGAATACGACATGGAGCGGGTCGTCGCGCTGGACCGCCTCGGCTTCGACGAGGCGTGGTTCGGCGAACACCACTCCGGCGGCTACGAGCTGATCGCCTGCCCGGAGGTGTTCATCGCGGCGGCCGCGGAGCGCACCAAGCACATCCGGCTGGGCACCGGCGTGGTGTCCCTGCCCTATCACCACCCGCTGATGGTGGCCGACCGCTGGGTGCTGCTCGATCATTTGACACGCGGGCGGGTGATGTTCGGCGCCGGCCCCGGCGCGCTGCCGTCGGACGCCTACATGATGGGCATCGACCCGGTCGAGCAGCGGCGGATGATGCAGGAGTCCCTCGACGCGATCCTCGCCCTGTTCCGCGCCGGTCCCGAGGAGAGGATCGATCGCCACTCCGACTGGTTCACCCTGCGCGATGCGCAGCTGCACATCCGCCCGTACACCTGGCCGTACCCGGAAATCTCCACGGCCGCAATGATTTCGCCGTCCGGTCCGCGACTGGCCGGTGCGCTGGGAACGTCACTGCTGTCACTGTCGATGTCGGTGCCCGGCGGCTACGCCGCGCTGGAAACCACCTGGAACATCGTGCGTGAACAGGCCGCCAAGGTCGGCCGGGACGAACCGGACCGCTCCGACTGGCGCGTCCTGAGCATCATGCACGTCGCCGACAGCCGTGAGCAGGCGATCGACGACTGCACCTACGGACTACAGGATTTCGCGAATTACTTCGGCGCGGCCGGCTTCGTCCCGCTCGCCAACGAGGTCGGCGGCGCGCAGACCCCGCACGAGTTCGTCGCGGACTATGCGGCCAAGGGCAATTGCTGCATCGGCACGCCCGAGGACGCCATCGCCCACATCGAAGACCTGCTCGAACGCTCCGGCGGTTTCGGCACCCTACTGATGCTCGGCCACGACTGGGCCTCGCCGCAGGCCACCTACCACTGCTACGACCTGATGGCGCGCAAGGTGATTCCCCATTTCAAGGGCCAACTGGCGGCGCCGCGGTCGTCGCACGACTGGGCCAGGGCCAGGCGCGACCAACTGATCGGACGGGCCGGCGAGGCCGTCGTCAAGGCCATCAACGAGCACGTCTCCGAGCACGAAGGCGCGCAGAAGTGATGCGCGCCTCGGTGTTGCGCGACGGGCGCATGGTCTACCGGGACGACGTGCCCGACCCGGTTCCCGGGCCGGGGCAGGTGCTGGTGGCGGTGCGTTCATGCGGAATCTGCGGCTCCGACCTGCATTTCGCGTCGCACGGCGCCGAAGTCGTGGAGATGACGGCGAAGGTGGCCGGCGGCGCCGGCGGCATGAACGTCGACCTGGGCCGCGACGTCTTCATGGGTCACGAGTTCAGCGCCGAGGTGCTCGAGGCCGGACCCGACACCGAGACACACCCGGCCGGAACGCTGGTCACGTCGTTACCGGTGTTGCTGTCGGACAAGGGCGTTGAGCCGATCGTCTACAGCAACAGCACGATCGGTGGCTACGCCGAGCGGATGCTGCTCGCGGCGCCGCTGCTGCTGCCCGTCCCCAACGGCCTGGACTTCAAGCGTGCGTCGCTGACCGAGCCGATGGCCGTGGGTCTGCACGCCGTGAACAAGTCCGGTGTTCAGTCCGGCGAGACGGCCCTGGTGCTCGGCTGCGGCCCGATCGGCATCGCGATCATCGCCGCGCTCGCGGCGCGCGGCATAGAAACCATTGTGGCATCGGACTTTTCGCCGAAGCGGCGCGAGCTTGCCGCCGCGATGGGTGCCCATCAGACACTGGACCCGGCACAGGGTTCGCCCTTTGACACCGTCAAACCGGCGGTGGTGTTCGAGGCGGTGGGGGTGCCCGGGATCATCGACGACGTGCTGCTGCGGGCACGACCGGGCACGCGGCTGGTGGTCGCGGGAGTGTGCATGCAGCCCGACACGGTGCATCCGTTCTTTGCGATCGCCAAGGAGATCAACGTCCAGTTCGTGCTGGCATACTCCCCCGAGGAGTTCGCCGAGTCGCTGCGCGCGATCGCCGAGGGCGACATCGATGCCAGCCCTATGATCACCGGCGAGGTAGGGCTGGACGGGGTCGGCGCGGCCTTCGGCGACCTGGCCGACCCCGAGCGGCACTGCAAGATCCTCGTCACGCCGTAGGCCGGTCGGCCCGCGCGGAATGTCGGTGGGCCTTACTACAACGGCTACTGTTCCCCACCCTGTGCCGGCCCACCGGCGAGATACTGGCCACCCCAACACCATCACCGCCCAGCGACAACCGCGCCCTGATGATGCCCACCCGCCGCCGCACCCGAACACAACACCGCGCCCACCGCATCAACACCGAACGCGCACTCAACGCCGCCCACATCGCGGGGCGGAATGAGCCGCCGCCGTTTTAGGCGGTCACCGCCCGGTGGGCCCCGGCGAGCGGCGTGGGCCAAGCCAGTTGCTCCAACAGGCCGGCCGGCTCGTCGGTGTGGCCGTCGAGCCGTTGCACCGACAGCAGGTCCAGCGCCGCCAGCGCGGGGCCGTGATTGCCCCGCTGCGGGACCAGCCCGGCCACCGGCGCGGCGGTCGCGGTCGGCGAGTCGGTGAGGAACGCGCACGCGGCCGCGATCGTGCGACCGGTGCCGTCGCCGGCGATCTCGAGCGCCGTGCACGTCTCGCGCGCCGAATGCGCGAGAATCCCGTCCAGGGTCTCGGGCAGCGCGTTGTCGACGCATACCCGGTATGCCGCAACGTAATCCGAGGCGCCGCGGTGCAATCCGCGCCACGTCTCGCGGGCGTTGGAGGGCACCAGCCGCGGGACGTCGTCGGGCGCGACCACGCTCACGTCCCATCCGATCTCGCGGAGGTGGTCGGCCAGCCGGCGCGCCGCGACCTGGGCCGTCTCGGCCAATGGGATCCGTGGCGAGCGCGCCCGCAGCGCCGCCAGATTGTCCGCGGCCGACACCGTCAGCCCGATCCAGGTCTCCCGCACCCGAGGCCCGCTGTGGCGGCTCGTGATCCGGATCGCGTCGGCCCGGATGCCGTAGCGGTTCAGATACCCGGCGATCAGCGGCAGCGGCAGCACGTCCGCGTCGTCGACCGGCGGCCCGACCCGCACCAGCGCGGTCGTCTTGGTGGCGGGCCCGGGCTCGGGGACGAACAGGTTGCGCCGGCCCAGGATGGCCAGCCGCCGGCGCGCGATGGTGGTGAAGTGCAACCCACCCCACCAGCCGAACAGCAGGATCAGCGCGACGACGGCGATGCCGATCAGCCAGTAGGCGCGGCTCGACCGCCACGGGTAGGCCATCGCCGCGGGCACGACGACCAACAGCGCCAGCGTGATCCGGCCCGGGCCGGGGACCGGTATCGAGCGAAGGGGGCTCACTTCAGGGATTCCTTTCGTCGGCGCGCGCCGATCGCGGCGAACGCGGCCACGGCCGCCACCGCCAAGGCCAGCGCGGCGGTACCGGCCAGCGCCACCGTCCGCGGCGTGCTGTCCTGCGGCGCCGGAGCCGGCGGGAGGGCGACCGGCTTCGCCGGCGCCGCGACGGGCGTGCTCGCCGCGGGCAGTTGCCAGGTCAGGGCCGCCGCCGGGTCCACGGTGCCGGCGCCGACGACGTCCGATGGCGCCCGGGCGCCGTTGTGCGCGGTCGCGGTGATGCGGCGCACCACCTCGGCGGCGCTCAGCTCGGGGTACTTGCTGCGCACCAGCGCGGCCACCCCGGAGACGTAGCCGGCCGCGTAGCCGGTGCCGCGCAACGCAACCAGTTGCTGATGATTGTCGGGCAGCCCGTCGGCCAGGCCGCCGCCGTCGGCGTTGCTCACCGACACGACGTTCTCGCCGGGCGCCGCGATGCCCACCCACGGCCCGGCCATGGTGAACGCGGACGGCCGGCCCTCCGGGGTCAGGGCGGCCACCGACAGCACGTACGGCTGCCACCACGACGGGATGGAAACCGACGTCACCCCGGCCCAGTTGCGGGGGTCGTCGGGACGGCTCAGGTCGGTCAGCGGGTTGGATTCGCACGGCGCTCCCCCGGCGATCGATCCGCCCGCCCCGCTGTCACCGGCGGCGGCCACGATGACCGCGTCCTTGTCCACCGCCGCGTACCGCAGCGCCGCGCCCAGGGCGGCCTGATCGACGGGCCGGTCGGCGGGCAGGCAGGTGATCGCGGACACGGTGATCACCCGGGCGCCCAGATCGGCGGCGTGCACGATCGCGCGGCCCAGTGCGGTGACGTCGAGGGACGCGCGCGCCAGCAGCGGGTCGCCGCCCGGTGTCTTCGGCGAGAACATCGCCGACGTGGTCCGGATCGACACCACCCGCGCCGCCGGTGCCACGCCCGCGAATCCGCCCGCGCCGGACGGACCGGGTTGGCCGGCGATGATGCCGGCGACCAGGGTGCCGTGCCCGTCGCAGTCGGTCAGCCCGTCGGTCGTCTCGACGAAATCGCCGCCGGGATCGACATTGGGCAGTCGCGGGCCCGGCCGCACCCCGGTGTCGAGCACCGCCACCAGCTGGCCCTCACCGCGGGAAAGCTGCCACGCCGCGGGGAGATTGAGCATCTCCTGGTTGGGCGACGCCACGTCGGGATCGCTGCCGGGGATGATCCCGGACGTGACGCACTGGCCCCGCTGCTCCATCGGCTGCACGGGCCCGGCGGCGCCGCTCGGCGGCGGCACCCCCGGGTCCACCTCCGGCTTGCCGATCGCCAGCGCCGGCGGACACGCCCACACCGTGGCGACGAATGCCGCGGCAAGGCAGGCCGATCCGGACCGGATCATCGATTGAGCACCCACGCGAACAGGCCGACCAGGTACGCCATGACCGGAATCAGCGACGCGTCCAGGCCGGCCGCGGCGAAGCCCAGCAGCCGGCGCAGCGGCAGCGAGTAGCTTTCCGGCTCGGCCACATCGGGATTCAGCGCCACCGCGACCCACACCGTCACGAGCGCGACGAGCACCAACAGCGCGCCGAGGGCCGCGGCGTAGCGTCCCGTCGCGGCGTAGCACACCAGCAGCACACCGGCGGCGAGGTAGGGCTGGGCCAGCAGCCAGACCTTGCACGCCGCCGAGTCCCAGACTCGGGCGCGCAGCACGGACGCGGCTGCGGTCGCGGCCACCACGTACCAGGCCCAACCGCTCAGCGCCTCCGGGCGCAGCGCGATCGCCACCGAGCCCAGCACGCTGAGCAGCACCGCGCCGGCGATGAACCCGTTCTGGTGGGCGTCACCGATCCGCACCCGGCGCGGCAGGTCTTCGAGCACCCGCAACGACGGCGCCGCCGGGGTGGGGTCGCCGGGCGCCGGGATCACCGGCAACGGGAAGTGCGCCCACAGTGCGGACATCGGGGCCGCCTCGATGGTGACCAGCAGCGCGGCCGCGATCAGGCCGCAGCCGAGGGTGAGCGTCGGTAGCCGCCAGAACATTTCGGCACCCGCGGCCAGCAGCACCCCGGCGCCCACCACCGCGGTCGCGGTGAACAGGCCGACGACGCGCTCGCGTTCGGCGCTGGGCGCCATCAGCGCGATCAGCGACCACGCGGTGACACCGGCGGCGGCCAGCACCAGGTGCGCGGGCCCGAACGTTCCCGGCACCGCCAACGCCAGCGCGGCGCCGATGGGCACCAGCGCGGTGATCGACAGAGCGCTCCCCGTCCGCGACGAACGCCCCGTCACCAGCAGGCCGATCACCGCGGTCAGCGCGGCGACCACGCTGACCCCGACCAGGCCGGCCAGTGCCCCGGTGGCCGCCCGGTAGGTGACCGACAGGCCGGTCGCCACCAGCGCCACGACGATCGCCGCCGCCAGCGCGCCGCGCCGGATGTGCGCGGGCCCCCAGGGCTTGCGCCGGGACGCCGAGAAGATCATGGCGGCATCGGCGATGTCCTCGACGATGCCGGGAGCGGCTGGTCCGAGCGGGACCGCTTGCAGCGCAAGCAGATCGCCGTCGACGACGCCGACGGTGTCCAGGCTGGCGTCGAGGCTGAACGGCGCCCCGCCGATGGGCGCCAGGCTCAGCTGGGTGGCCGCGCCGGGATCGGTGGCCGGGTCGCCGTGTCCGTTGGACGCCGCTGGCACCATCAATTGCCTTACCGCGGGCAGGATTTCGCGCAGCGGCAACTCGGCGGGCAAGGCCATCTCCGTCAACCTGCTGTCCGCGAGGATGGCGACGCGGACGACGGGCATGACGGTGCCGGACGTCATCGGGCCCGCCACGGTTGCTGGGACATCGTGCTCTCTTCTCTATCTCGGTGTTGTTATCGGTGGGCGGAAAGGTCGGAGAAGTCTCGGGACAGTCGCTGGCCGGGAAACCAGTCGTCATCCGGCAGCAGGGCCGTCAGCTGTTCGACGGCGACGGCGATCGCGAAGGGCGTTCCCGGGCCGAAGGTCGAGACCCACTCGCCGTCGTACGCGCGCGACGGGCTGACCAGCACCCGGCCCGCGGTGGTGTCGACCAGGCTCATCCCGACCTCGGTGGTCGCGTGCCGCCCGTCGCGGTGGCAGCCGGCGACGACCTCGACGTAACTGCGAGGCCCGCCGAACACCGATTCCACGACGGGTCGCGCTGACGCCAGAATACCCAGGTAGTCAAGGACTTCCGGTAACGGCGCGCCCGAGCGCAGCCGCTCGTCGGCCCGGGCTCCGACGCGCGCCGGCATGCTGAACTCGTCGAAACGCGCCGGCGGGCGCTGCGCCAGCCCGACGCCGAGGACGGGAACCAGCGACCGGGAGTCGTCGATGTCCATGGCGGTGAACGTGATCAGCTGCGCGCTGCGCAGCGCCACCACCGTCTTGTCGGTGGTGCCGGGACGCATGGCGACGACGCCGCGCAGCAGCTCACCTGCTTCCGGACCGACGAAACGCAGGTCCAACCACCGGTCCGGGAAGCACACCACCCTGATCCAATCGGCGACCGCCGCGTTGATGACGCCGTCAGCCGACATCAGGCCCATACGGGTCAGTTCGTCGGTCTGCCGTTGGCGGAACGCAGCGCGCTGCGCGGCATCGCGGTACGGCGTGGTGATCGCCAGGACCCAGGGGAAGTTCCCGGCCCCAATGGTTTCGGCGATGAACCACGCGTGGTCGACCGTCATCTCGACGGCGTTGGGTGCTGTGCTCATTTACGGTCCTCGCGACGAGGCAGCGGCGGGACTAGCCGCCCCACTTGGCGGCCTCGGCCGCGTCGCGGGCGTACATGGCCAGGGTGTTGCCCTCGTGGGTGTTGGCCATCGCCTGGTAGGCGCGCACCAGGTCCTCCATGGCCTGGTTCCACTGGGCCTGCCACACCTGGTAGGTCATGCCGGTGTCGCCCTGCCAGGCATTGGACAGCGCCGCCTGCTCGCTGGCGATGTCGGCGCCCAGCCCCTGCAGGGTGCCGGCGTAGCCGGACATGTCCGCGGCGTGCGCCAGCATCGCCGGGAAGTTGTACATGATCTGTGACATCACAGGTCCTTTCGCGGGTCGGCCGGGGCGATCAGAAGCCGGGGTAGGTGGATGCGGCGGCGGCGTCGGCGGCCACGTAGGTGCCCGCGGCGTCCCCCAGGTTGGCCTGGGCGATGTCGAGGAGGGTGTTGACCCGGGCCGCGACCTCCACGAACCGCGCATGCGCGGCCTGGAACGCCGCCGAGGACTCGCCGATGTGAAATGCCTGCGCCGACATCGCTTCCTGCTCGGCCTGGCCGATCGTGCTGCGCATCAGCGCCGCCTTGGCGCTGAACGCCGACTGCGCGGCCACCAACTGCGGAATGTGAGCATCCAACAGGCTCATGATGTTTCCTTTCTTCCTGCTCTGCTTGGGTCCTGGTTGTCGGGTCGTGCGTTGCTAACCGTCCTGTCCCCCTCCCTGCCGGTCGGCGTCGCCGTCGCTGTCCCAGGTGCACGGCACCATGGGCATGCGCGGGCCGCCGCCGAAGTCGTCGCCGGCCAGCTTGGTCAGCCCGGCCGCCTCCAGGACGGCCTCCTGGTGCGCGGTGCCGGCAAAACCCAGCGTCCCCGCGCCGTTGCCCGAGCCACCCACCGACTCCGCATGTTGCGGCTCGTCGTAGTCGGGAATGACGCCGAAATCAGACTCCATGTCCAGGAATTCATCGCCGTACTCGCGCATGGTGGCCCGCCGGCGCCGCCGCGCCCGTGCCTCGGCCCGGTTCGGGACCGCGGCGGCCGCGGCCGGCACGGTGGCCGCGGGCGCCTTGGCGCCGCCGCGGCCACCCAGCGTCGGCCCGAAGCCGGCTCCCGGGTCACCGCTCAGGGCCACCGCGTAGGCGAAGCCGGTGGTGGCGGTCGCGGGGACCGGCGCCGCGGGCGCCCCCGCGCCCGGGGCCGGCGCCGACGCCGGGGCCGCCGTGGGCGTCGCAACGGTCGGGGCCATGGTCGCCACCGGCCATGGCCGCTGCCCGGTCGACGCGAGAACCGGTGCGCCCGCGGCGGCTCCCGCGGCGGCCGGCGCGGCGATCGGCGCGATGCCACCCAGCGGCCAGCTGATCGTGCCCAGGCTCAGGCTCGCACCCAGCGACAGCGCCATCAACATGGGACCGTAGGTGAGGATCGGCGAGCCGACCTCGTAGGCGATGAAGAACAGCAACGGACCGTAAGCCACCAGCGCGGCAGCGGGATTCGTGGCGAACGCGGTGATCATCTGCTGCAACGTCGCGACCGGGTGCTGCAGCAGCGTCATGAATTCGCTGAACCCCTCCTGATAGAAGTTGCCGAACGACTGCACCAGTTGCACTATCGACGAACCGGGCCCGCTCTGGGCCGCGGCGTTGGCGCCGTTGCGCTTCGTGATGGGCGGCGCGGGGGCGGTCCGCGGGGCCGACGCCAGCGCCCCGCCCGACGCCACCTGGTAGGCGGCCATCGCGGTGGCGGCCTGGACCCACATCCGCACGTAGTCGGCCTCGTTGAGCGCGATCGGGATCGTGTTGATGCCAAAGAAATTCGTGGCGATCAATACGCCGTGGATCATGTGGTTGGCCGCCAGCTCCGCCAGTGTCGGCATCGCCGCCAGCGCGCTGGTGTACGCCAGGGCCGCGGCCTCGTGCTCGGCGGCCACACCCGCGCTGTCGGCGCTGGCCTGCTGCAGCCATGCCAGGTACGGCGCGTGCGCCGCCACATACTGCTCGGCGCTGGGCCCCGCCCACGCGCCCGCCTGCACCGACTCGATCAGCCCACCGAGTTCGGCCGCCGCCGAGGAGTATTCGGTGCTCAGCGAGGTCCACGCGCCGGCGGCCGCCAACAGCGGACCCGGCCCCGGACCGGCACTCAGCAACGCCGAATGCACCTCCGGCGGCGAAGCCATCCAGATCGGCGAGGTCACTTCTCAGCCGCCCGCAACCCCGTAGGTGGCGGCCGCCACGGCGTCACCCGCCAGGTAGCTTGCGCCGGACTCGCCCACACCGACACCGGCGCGGCCCAGCTCCTCGACGCCCTCGGCCGCGACCGCGGCGTGCTCCTGGCCCTGGGCGCTGAAGCCGGCCGCCGTCTGCAGCGACACCGGGTCCGCCGCAGGCGGTACCACCGCGGTGATCGCCGGTGCCGCCGCCGCGTGCGCGGCCGCCAGGCGCACCGTCAGCGCCTCCACCGCCGCGCCCGTCGCGGCCAGGCCCTCGGGAACCACTCGCAACGTCATGCCCTACTCCTCCCGTAGTCCGTCTGTTCCGGCTTCGCCCGCCATAGCCGACTCGGCGGCCAGCGGGTTGACCAACTGCACGTAGGTTCCGATCTCACTGTCGCCCAGCAGGATTCCCCGCCCGGCGGGCAACCTGGCGAAGCGCTGGCCGCGGATCTTGCCGCCGTCCTGCGGATTGCCGGCGAGCATCAGCGTGGTCGCCTGCAGGTCGTTGAACCGCCGCAGCAGCGGGTTGGTCATCAGCGCGTGGCCGGAGCCGCTGGCGCGCGCGGTGACGATCACCCGCAGGCCCAGGTCGGCGGCCTGACCGAGCAGCCCGATCAGCGGGGTCCATGGCCGCTGCCCGATGTACGGGCCGCTGACCGCCGGCGAGTCCGGCACCTGGTCGACGTCGTCGATGATCAGGTAGTGGGTGTGGCCCTGGTAGCTCCACCCGGACAGCTCGGCGGCCGACAGGCCGGCCGGGGGGCGCCGCGATTCGATGAGGTTGGACAGCCCCAGCATCGCGGGCATGATCCGGTCGATGTTGGCGGTGTATTCGTTATCGGCGAACAGCGGCTCGTCGACCAGGTGCAGCCGGCGGTCCAGCACGGTGAAGGCCACCTGGTCCGCCGTGGAATGCTCGCGCACGGTGCGGATGATGTGCCGCAGCAGCGTGGTCTTGCCGGACTTGCTGTCGCCGAACACCATCAGCAGCGGGTGCTCGGCGAAGTCGTGCACCACCGGCGCCAGGTCCTCTTCGCGCTGGCCGATGACGACCTGCTCCGGTCCCCGGTAGAGCGCCCCGACCGCGGCGGGCGAAAGGTCGGTGGGCAGCAACCGGATCGGTGGCGCGGCCATGCCCGGGTAGCGGGCGTTGATGGCGGCGATCCGGTCGAGCTCGGGGACCGCGAACAGGAAGTGCTCGGCGGCCATGGTCAGCCCACGGCCCGGCTGGTCGTGCGGCACGGCGTCGGCCGGCCGGCGCAGCGCCCCGACCACCCGCACGTTGCTGTCGCGCGCGTCGTGCAGCCGCAGCTCGAGCCGCAGCCCGAGGCCGTCGCGCATCGGCAGCGGCACCTCCAGCCAGCTCGGGGTGGTGATGACCACGTGGATGCCATAGGCCAGGCCCACGTTGACCAGCTCGGTCACCTTGGCCAGCAACGGGTTACGGGTGTTGAACTGGTCGGTGTTGTCCCGGCCGAAGGCATACAGGTTGTCGATGACCAGGAACACCTCGCCGAAGCCGTCGTCGGGCGCCGCGCCGTGGCGGTCACGGAACACCTCGCGCCGCTGTCGGGACCGCAGCAGGTGCTCGAGCTCGCCGAACGTGCGCCGGATGCGCTCGGGTTCCAGCGCCGAGGCGACGCTGCCGACGTGCGCCAGGCCTTCCAGCGCCCGCAGCTGCCCGCCGCCGTAGTCCAGGCAGTAGAACGTGACGTCGCGCGGCGAATGCAGGCTGGCCGCCGACATGATGAACGTCTGCAGGGCCGACGACTTCCCGGACTTGGGACCGCCGTGGATCACCATGTTGCCCGCGCTCGAGGTGGCATCGAAAATCAGCGGGTCGCGGCGCATCTCGAACGGCTTGTCGATCTCGCCGAGCGGCCAGCGCCACTGTCGCTGCGGCAAGGAGGCACGCGCCAGCACCGCATTCAGCCCGATGGGTTCGTCCAGTGGCGGCAGCCACAGCTGCGGTGCCCGCGGCCCGTAGCGCGCCAGCTGTTCGCCGATGGTGGCGATCAGCTTGCGCGGCGGCCCGGCCATGTCCTCGGCCTCGCCGCCGGAGACCACCGTGCCCTGGTCCGGCTCCACCCGCCCGGCGGTGAACAGCTTGGGCTCCGGGGCAGCCTGCACCACAAGGGATCTGGCCCGTTGCGGCGGTTCGTAGATGCCGTCGACATAGGTGCTGCGGAACTTGACCGGCGCGGCGCCGGGGGCGGGCACCAGGAAGCCGACGCCCTTGTGCTCCTTGCCGGCTTCGATGTGGTAGGCGTCCTCCACGCCGATGATCTGGCGAGAAACGCTGGGACTGGCGACCTTCAACCCGATGCGGTAGGCGGTGTTCTTGTCGATGTCCTTGATCTTGCCCACGTCCAGCGTCTGCGACGCGAACAGGATGTGGATGCGGAACGAGCGGCCCTTGCGGGCCACGTAGTCGAACAGCTCGGCGTATTCGGGGTGGTCGGCCAGCATCAGGGTGAACTCGTCGGCGACCACGAACAGGGTCGGGATCGGCGGCAGGTCAGCGGCGCCGGCCGCGCCAGATTCCCGAGCGTTCTCGTACTCGGTCACCGAGTTGAACGCGCTGCCCTGCACCCGGCGGCCCGCCTCGCGCAGCAGCGTCTCGCGCCGGGCCACCTCCCCGCGCAGCGTGTCGGCGAACCGGTCGGCCAGTGACTTCTTCTCGGCCATGTTCGAGATCACCGCGACCACCTGCGGGAAATCGCGGAAGGCGTCGGCGCCGGCCTCCCCCTTGAAGTCGGCGTAGATGACGATCAGCCGGTCGGCCGAATGGGTCGTCAACAGCGACAACAGAATTGACATCAGGGTCTGCGACTTGCCCGAGCCGGTCATGCCGATCATCAGGCCGTGCGGGCCCATCCCGCCCTCGGCCTCGTCCTTGAGGTCGAACATCAGCGGCTCGCCGGTCGCGGTGACGCCGATGGGCACCCGCAACTCGTCGTCGCGCCGCCGCGGCGCCCACAGCGTAGCCACGTCGAGCGCCGACGCGTCGGGGATGCCGAGCAGCGTGGTGAACGTGGCGCCGCGCGTGGCCGCCGAACGCAGGCCGGCGTGGGTCGGGTTGGAGTCCCACCGCGACAGCCGGCGGGCCAGGTGGGCGGCGTCGTCGGCGCCGAGCCCGTCGGCGCTGTCGATGTAGGGCTGCCAGCCGCCGGTCTGCCAGCGCTCGATGGCGCCGGCTCGGCTGCCGCCGCCGTCCCCCCCGCTGATGCGCAGGATCGGCTTTTCCGGGTCCGAATACTGTTCACGGTGCGGCGGTTCCGCGCAGGTGTGCACCACCGTCACCCCGGCCCGGCCGATGGCCAGCGGCGAGGCGCTCAGGTCGTAGTCGGGGTCGTCGACGACGACCAGCAGGTGCCGCAGCGCGTCGGCCGGCCCTCCGGTGAACGCCGGGCGGTCGAGCAGGGTGGGGCCCAGCAGGGACACCAGCTCGTCGGGATCGCTGCACAGGAAGCGGGCCGGCCCGACGCCGTCGAGCTCCCCGGGAATGTCGGTGTGCGGCAGCCACTTGCACCAGGACCAGTCCCGACCCTCCAGGTTGCGGGTGGCCAGCGCCACGCCCAGGACCGTCGGGTCGTGCCAGCTCACCGCCTGGGCGATCCACGCGCGCAGCGCCGCCCGCGCTTGGTCCTCGGCGCTCCCGGCGCCGAGGAGGAGGGTGATCCGGGAGACCTTGGTCAGGTCGATGCCGGTGGGCACGTCGCGCACCGTGCGCTGGGTGTCGAGCAGGCTGCGTAATGCACTGTGGCACACCGGTTCCAGGTCGATCTCGTCGGCCGTGTCCTTGACTCGCAGCGCGGTGTCCAGGGCCACCCGGTGGCGCCCGGCCCGCAGCACCAGGAAGTCGGGGTCGTGCGGGTCGCGTTCCCATTGGCGGCGGGAGCCGGGCACGGTCGCCAGTGCGGCGGGGTCGGGATGGGACCACTGCGCGGCCGCGCGCTGCGCGGTGGCCTGGGTGCGGATGTTGTCGCGCACCACTGACAGATAGCGCAGGTAGTCGGCTCGTTCGGCGTCGACCTCTTCGGTGCGCATCTTGTTGTCGTTGCCGCGGTACAACGCGGTCGCCGCCAGCAACAGCACGAACGGGAAGAACAGGGTCTGCGGGGAGATCACCCGCATCCCGGTCGCGACCAGCGCGACGACCATGCCGACGATCAGGATCACGATCACATAGGGCATGGCCCGGCGCAGGAACGACGGCGGGATCACGCGGGGCAGCTCGGGGGGCGGCTCGATGGTGATGGTGCCCTTGCGGGTGCCGGGCGGGGCCGGCCGCCGCCGGGCCTCGAAGATCAACCTACTCACTGGCGCCGCTCCTCCTCATCGCTGCGCTCTGCATCGTCACGGCGCGTCATCGGATTCCCCCTTCGGCCGCCACCGGGCGACCGGGCGCCGCATCGGGCGACAGGCCGTCGTGTGCGAGCAGCGCGTCGGCGCGCGAGAGCGTCGGGCCGGGCGCGAACAGCGACAGCATCGACCAGGGGATGGGTACGGCGGGCGACGTCAGACCAAGGGCCGCAACGGTTTTACCGGAGCCGGAGCCGTTGTCGGCCTCATTGTCGATGCCGTAGCGCACCCCGGTGTCGGACACCCAGAACAGCGACCCGGCGGCCGGTGCGGCCGCGCCGCCCCCCACGGTCTGGGTGAAGTAGCCGGTGCCCGGCGGCAGGGCGACGCGCGCGGCGGTGCCTCCCCCTCGTGAGGCGCCGCTTCCGCCGACGAGATCGACGGTGCGGACCGTGTCGGGCACGGGCAGCGCGGAGCCGGCGAGCAGGCTCAGCGAACTGGTGGCCGCCCCGGCCGGCTTGCCCCAATGCGCGCACGACACCGGATCTTTGGCCGCGTCGACCAGGTCGACGTGTTGGGCAGGGTAGCGCGTGGTGTCCAGCATCCGCGAGACGGGCAGGCCGGCCACCGTGTCGGCGGCGAGGCGCGGCGGTTGGTCCAGGCCATAGGAATTGGTGTTGCGCAGGATCGCGGCGAGCACCGGCGAGATGGGCTGCAGCCCGTCCGGCAACACCGCGTAGTAGCTCACGGCGCCCGACGACCGCGGGTCCAGCGTGTAGGACACCACCACCGCGCCGATCGGCGCCGGCACACCGAAGCCGGGCGGGGCGCCGGCGTCCGGGATGTCCGGTGCGGTGAGCGCCGGTCCCTCGGGTATCGCGTTGAACAGCCCCGCCGCGATGGGCCGCGGCGCCGGAACCTCGGCGCCCAGGCCCAGCGCGTTGGTGACCGCGTGGTTGTTCAGGTCGATCCTGCTGCGCCGCCCGCTCCACAGCAGCCAACTGCCACTGCCGTTGTCGACCAGGATGCCCTGATCGGCGTTGAGCGCGGCCGCGCGCGCCCCGTGGCCGTCGGGCGG
Source organism: uncultured Actinomycetota bacterium (assembly GCA_963711445.1). Taxonomy (GTDB): domain Bacteria; phylum Actinomycetota; class Actinomycetes; order Mycobacteriales; family Mycobacteriaceae; genus Mycobacterium. The sequence continues at coordinate 564,061 of CAVQEF010000003.1, read as the reverse complement.
GCCCGCGATCACCGTGACACCGGTGCTGTGCGCACCATGTCCGGCCTGACCACTGACGGCGTCACACACCGTCCAGTTCGCGTCGTGCGAGGCGTTCTGCACCATGCGCTCGGGCGCGCCGGGAATCCCGATCAGGTTGCCGCGCGGAAACCCGTCCAGCTCAGTGCTTTTCACCATGGTGGGATCCACCGGCCGACCGACGATCAGCCGCGCGGAGGTCAGGTTCAGCACCGGGTGCAGGTCGTCGCCGACGCGCACGTAGAGGGCGGCCGTGGACCGGTCGGCGAGCACGGCGTTGTTGCCCGCCGACCCGCTCGGCCGGATCAGCGAGAACACGAAGCAGCCGGCCAGACCGGTGACCAACAGCACCACGCCCATCAGCACCGCGCGGGACTGGGTGCGCAGCGGGTCGACCAGCATCCTGGTGTCGTGCAACGCGATTCCCGACGCGATGCGGCGCATCACGAAACGCCAGCCGCTCACCTGGTGGCGGGTGACGAAGCCGCGGCGGTACACCACACGGTCGGGATTGTCGTTGGCCGGGGTTCGCGAGGAAAAGGAACGCCGGGCCTCACCCCATTCGCTGTCGGGGTCTTGCTCGGTCATACCGGCACCGACAATCCGAGACCGCGCAGCAACGGCTCCACCGACGTCTCGACGTCCTGATCGGTGATCGTCATCAGCTCCTCGTCACTGAACTCGCCCGTTCCGGCGTGCTCGGAATGGTCGAGCCGGAATTCGCGCTCCTCCTCGGCACGCTCGACGATGTTGCGCACGAACCGGCCGTTACCGGCGATGTCGAGGTTGCGGCGCGAGATCCCGTTGGCGTCCGGCGTCGATTCGGCGGCCAGTTTGGAGAACAGCTCCTCCATGTGGTCCAGGGCGGCCCGCTCGAACACGCTGTCGCGCTGCTCGGCCATCTTGTGTGCGATCTCCACCAGCTCCGACGGCTCGTAGGAGGGGAAGTCGATGTTGCGGGTGAACCGCGACCGCAGGCCCTCGTTGGTGTCGAGGAACTTGTCCAGGTCGGCGCGGTAGCCGGCGATGATCACCACCAGCCGCTCGCGGTCGTTTTCCATCCGGGCCAACAGCGTGTCGATGGCCACCAGGCCGAAGTCGTTCTTGGCACCGGTGGCCACCAGGGCGTAGGCCTCGTCGAGGAACAACACCCCGTCCAGCGCGCTGTCGATGATCGCGTTGGTCTTGGCCTCGGTCTCGCCGATGTGCTGGCCGATCAGGTCGGCGCGGTGGACCTCCCGGATATTCTCCCGCTTCAAAAGGCCCAGCCCGCAATAGATCTTGGCGACCACGCGGGCGATCGTCGTCTTACCGGTCCCGGGCGGTCCGGCGAACACCAGGTGGTGAGTGCGCTGGGCGACCTGCAGGCCGCGCTGCTTGCGCACCAGTTCCATGGCCACTGAGCTCTTCAGCCGAGACACCTGGTTTTTGACCTCGTCCAGGCCGATGAACTCGGCGAGCTGGCGTTCGGCCTCGTGCAGCAACGCCGCCTTGCGTTCGTGGTGCGCGGGGTCGACGAAGTCCTCGACGCTGGGCTCGGTCTCGGGGTCCCACGGATCGGTGCGTGCCTCGATGCGGGCGGCGGTGGTGGTCACGATGCCGAAGCTGGTGTCGGACAACGCGTGTTCGACCTGTTCGTTCTCGGGGTGGGCCGCATACAGGTCCTGCAGCACCTCGGCCGCCGACTCCTCGTCGACGTGCGCGCGCAGCACCAGCGCCTTGGCCAGCGCGCCGTCGACGGCCGCGACGGCGACCGGCCCGTCGGGCTCCTCGAGATACGACAGCGCCGGGGCGAACATGCCCAGCCGGGCCAGCGCGGTGCCCAGCGTGATCTTGGCGGCGTGCGCGAAGGCGCCGTCGAGGTCGGCGTCGTTGACGATCGGGGTCAGCAGCTTGACGACGTCCGACCAGCGCTGCGCGCGGTAGTTGAGGACGACGGCGACCCAGCGGGCCTCGCGCCAGCCCGGGCGGCGCCCGGTGAGACCGGTGACGATGCGATCGGCGTCGGCGAACCGCCCGGCCGAGACCAGCGCCGCCGCGTGCGCGAGGTGGAAGTCGTCGGGGCTGCCCGCGCGGAACTGCAGATACAGGCCGGTGTCGTAGCGGAAACCCAGGGCGCCGGGCGCCAGTTCCACCTGACGCTGCAGCACGCCCGCCGTCGCCGCGGTGCGCGCGACCGCCTCGAGCACCCGCAGGGAGGTGTCGCCGGCGGCGGCCAGCCCGGTCCAGGCGTCGCACTGGTCGTAGGCGATGCGGGTGAGCGCGGCGAAGCCGGATCGCGCCGCGCCCAGGTCGGCCGGCCGCCGCCGCTCGTAGACCGCGATGCCCAGGGCGCGGCAACACGTGGCGAAGCGGCTGACGACGTCGCCGTCGACCCTGCCGTCCGACCGGGAAGGGCCCGGTTGAGCTGCGAGCACGCCGACCTCACCGCGTTCCACGGCCGCCTCTTCCCCTGTGCATAGCATTCCCTAACCTAACTCGCCTGAAGTTAGCATTGCATAAGCTAACTGTCGAGGCGGCCGAGCCCCGTCGGCACACCACTGCGCTCCCCTTCCGGTGCCGCTGACGAGGTGTTACACCCGACAAGCCGCCGCGCCTGCGGCGGGCGCGCCCCGGCAACGGCAGCTTACTGAAAATCATTTTCATTTTCAAGATCGTCGGGCGCCCAGGTGCCCGGCAGCATGGGGGCCGACGGCCCGCCGCCGAACTCATCGCCGGCCAGCGTGGCCAACCCCGCCGCGCCGGCGGTGTCGGCGCGCGCCGTTCCGGCAAACCCCAGCGGCCCCGCGCCGCGGTCGGAGACCACCGCCCGTTCCGCGACGCCGGCGCCGAGCACGTCGTCGACGCCGGGGTCCGCATCCAGGAACTCGTAGCGGAAACCGCGTTGGTGATCGTTCATCGCGGCCCGCCGTCGGCGCCGCGCCCTGTCCCGCTGCCCCGCGGCCGCTGTCGCCGCGACGGCGGCCGCGGCGGTGTCGGGCTCGGGCGCCGCACGCCGGGCACCCGTGCCCATCCCCGTGCTCGCGCCGACGCCGGGCCCTCCCACCAGATAGGGGTAGCCGCCCCCGAACCCGGGGGGCGGCGACGACGGCGGCGGACCGGCCGCCGACGCGGGGGCGGGCGTGGCCGCCGGGGCCGAAGCGGGCGCCGAGGCCGGGGACGGGGCGGCGGGCGCCGCGGCGGCCGTGCCCGCCGGGGCACCGGCGGCGGGCGCCGCGTTCGGGGCCTGCGCCGCGGGCACGGGCGCCGCGGCGGGGACCGCGGCCGGCTGGATGCCGGCCAGCCCGCTCAGGCCCGCCGACCCGCCCAGGTAACCGACGTTGGCGGCCGGCAGGGCCAGCGCGAGCGCCTGAATCTGCGGGGTGAACGCCTGATACACCTCGGCCGCGTGGCCGACCTCGTCGGCCACGAGCGCCGGGATGTCGGCCTGCAACTGCTGGATCGCCAGGGACGGATTCTGCGGGAATTCCAGCACGTCTCGCCACAGCGTCTGGATGACCTCGGTGAATCGGTTCACCCACCAACTGAGCTCGTGGGGGTTGCCGCCGTCATTGTCGATGATGTCCTGCAGGCCGCTGCTGCCGCCGTGGTCGGCGTGGGCGGCATGCAAGATCTGTGGTGCCGCGGCGGTGCGGGGCGCCGAGGCCATCGCCGTCCCGGAGACCGCCTGATAGGAGGCCATGGTGGTGGCCGCCTGGACCCACATCCGCGCATAGTCGGCCTCGTTGAGCGCGATTGGGATGGTGTTGATCCCGAAGAAGTTGGTCGCCACCAGGAGGCCGTGCACCACGTGATTGGCCGCCAGCTCGAGCAGGGTCGGCATGGCGGCCAGCGCGGCGGTGTAGGCGGCGGCGGCGGCCTCGTGCTGGGCGGCCACCGCGGCACTGTCGGCACCGGCCTGCGTCAGCCACTCGAGATAGGGCAGATGGGCGGCCACGTAACGCTCGGCGCTGGGACCCTCCCACGCCCCGGCCCGCACCGCCGCCAGGATCGCGCCGAGTTCGTCGGCGACCGAGGCATAGGTCGCGCTCAACGCATTCCACGAGCCGGCCGCGGACAGCAGGCCCGCGGGACCCGGTCCGCTGCTCAGCAGGGCGGAATGCACTTCCGGCGGCGAGGCCATCCAAAGCTGCATACCGGGACTCCTCGCGGCCTGAGATCGACGACCGCCCGGGGGCTGCCGGGAGGCACAAGCAGGTACTCAGGTAGTGGTCGGCGGGGGGCCGACGGAAGTTCCCGCGCGCAGCGGCGAGATCGAGCCCTCACGCCCTGACGGCGCTCACCAGCGTGTTGCGGGCCACCATCGGACCGGCTTCGGTGTCGGGCCCGGGGACCGGCCGGCCGACTTCGCGCAGATAATCGGGCAGCGGCGTGCCGACCGCCTGCCAGCCGCGCTCGCCGAACCATTCGGTGGCCGGCGCACACCGCTCGTTGTAGACCAGCTGGAAGAACGGGCGCTCCTCCTCGCCGGCGGCCATCGCAGCGCGTTCTTCCTCGCGCTTGGCCTCGAATTCCTCGGGGTCCAGCGGCGCGCCGTCCTCGACCGCGACACGGCTGCCGTGGCCGGCCAGGCCGTCGATGCCGGTGAACAGCTGCTCCTGCGCGGCGGCGGGCAGGTAGATCAACAGGCCCTCGGCGATCCACGCCGACGGCATCGCCGGGTCAAACCCGCTGTCCCGCAGGGCCGCCGGCCAGTCCTCGCGCAGGTCGACGGCGATCTCACGACGCAGGGCGCGCGGCTGTGCGCCCCGGTCGGCGAGCACCTCGCGTTTGAAGTCCAGGACCTGGGGACGGTCCAGCTCGAAGATCGTCGTCGCGGCCGGCCAGTCCAGGCGGTAGGCGCGGGAATCCAGTCCCGCCGCGAGGATGACCACCTGCCGCACGCCGGCGGCGGCGGCCCGGCGGAAATACTCGTCGAAGTATCTGGTGCGGGCGCCCTGGAAGTTGACGAAATGTTCGCCGAAGTCGGCGGTCTTCAGCGGATGCTCGGGCGCCTTGCCGTCGAGCACGTCGGCCGCCGATCCCCCGACGGCACGGCAGAACACCTCCGCGTACGGGTCGACGGCCAGCGGGTCAGGCTTCTGCGCCTCGAGCGCACGCGCGGTCGCGACGAACAACGCCGTCGACCCGACACTTGTTGTGATGTCCCAGGTATCGCCTTCGCTACGCACTGAACCGACACTACGCCGGCGACCTGTCCCAGGTGCCCGGCATCATCGGCACCTTCGGGCCGGCACCGAACTCGTCACCGGTCAGGGTGGTCAGGCCCGCGGCCGCGGCGACCGAATCCCGGTGCGCCGTGCCGGCGAACCCGAGCTCTCCGGCTCCGTGATCCGAGGCCACCGACTCGCCGTTCGACGCCCCACCCCAGTCGGGGTCGACTTCGACGTCCATGTTCGCGAACTCGTCGCTGTGGTCGCGCCGCCGGGCCCGTCCGCGCCGCCGTGCGCGCGCCCCCTCCCGCGCCGCCGCCGCGGCCGCCGCGGCCGCGCTGTCGGGTTCCGGCGCTTTCCTTTTCGCGCTCGAGTGCGCGCCGGCACCCATTCCCGAGCCGGAGCCGATGCCGGGCGGCACCGCATACGGGGGGAAGAAGCCCGCGGGGGCCGCGGGCGCGGGGGGCGGCGCCGGCGCCGGGCCCGCGGGGGCGGGCGGGCCCGCCGGTGTGGGCGCGGGCGCGGGCGCTGAGGCGGGCATCGCCGCCGCGCCCGCGGAAGTCGGGGCCAGCGCGGCGACCGGCACCGGCGCGGGTGCGGCGGGCGCCAGCGCCGGCGCGACGACGGGCTGCGGCAGTGCGGCCAGCCCCGCCAGCCCGGCCAGCCCACCCGCGGACGCCAGCGGTGCGGCCGCCGCGGGAAGCGCCGCCAGCCAGGCGGCCGGCTGGCTGGTCAGCGTGAAGATCTCCGCGAGGTGGGTCGGCCAGTCGAACAACGCCAGGCTGACCAGGTACTGGATCGCGAGCACCGGGTTGGTCTGCAGGTAGACGAAGAACTGCTGGAAGTCCTCGGTGAGTTCGAGGGAGCGGGCGACCCAAAAAGACGCCGTCGCCGGGTTCGTATAGGTGTCGTAGGCAAGCCCGTTCAGGGTGCCCGCCGCGGGGTTCCAGTTGTACCCGAAGTGCTGCATGACGTTGGCGATGGCGTTGTCCAGCGCGTTGTTGACCATCGGGTCGTGGGCGACGGTGCTGTTGCCGATGCCGAACTGCTGCAGGATCGCATCGAGCTGCGGGTTGTTGACCGCGTTCTCGAATTGGGTGAACGGATTGAAGTTCTGCAGCTGCTGCCCCACGTTCTGGATCTGCGCGACGACGTTGTGCAGAAACTGCTCGACCTCCTGCATGACCCCCTGCAGCGGGTTGCCGGCCGCCGGCCGGGCCGGTGTCTGCGCGTCGGATTTCAGGATCTGCGGGGCCGGCTCGGTTCTCGGCGCCGACGCCACCGCCGTGGTCGAGACGGCCTGGTAGGTGGCCATCGTGGTCGCGGCCTGCATCCACATCCGCGCGTAGTCGGCCTCGTTCAATGCGATCGGGATGGTGTTGATCCCGAAGAAGTTGGTCGCGACCAGGACGCCGTGAACCGCATGGTTGGCGGCCAGCTCCGGCAGCGTCGGCATGGCGGCCAGCGCCGCGGTGTAGGCGGCGGCCGTGGTCTCGTGTTCGGCGGCCATCGCGGCGCTGTTCGCGCCGGCCTGCGTCAACCACGCCAGGTAGGGCAGGTGGGCGGCCACGTAGGACTCGACGCTGGGGCCCTCCCACGCGCCGGCCCGCACCGATGCCAAGACCGCGCTGAGTTCCTCTGCCACCGAGGCGTATTCGGCGCTCAGCAGGCTCCATGCGCCCGCCGCCGCCAGCAGCGGCCCGGGCCCCGGACCGCTGCTCAGCAGGGCCGAGTGCACCTCCGGCGGTGCAGCCATCCAGACCGGCACCGTCATCGCGCACCGTCGCCTTCAGATAACACCCGCGACGTCAACAGAGGGCCCCTCGCTCGGTGGGTCGGACAGGAGCCAGCTTAGTGAAAATGATTGTCGTTAACAACTAGGGCGCTGGGCCGCGAACTCGCCACCGCGCACCGAGGCTCCGGCCGGTCACCGGTCCCGGTCTTCGACGGCGACGACCGGTTCACGGTGCCGAACCTCGGGGGGCGTCGTTGCTACGCCCGGCGACGAACCGCCGCATCCTCGAGGTCCCCTCACCGCGGGCCGACGCGTTCGCCTTTATCGACGCCGTCGTCACCCGGCCCCACCACCTGCCGACGGGTCCCGGCCCCCGACACCTGGCGCTGCTGCGACGGGCTTGCGAGGAGGCCGACGCTTCCGGCGACCTGATTCCCGACGCCGTACTCGCGGCCGTCGCCACCGAACATCACTGCGACCTGGTGACCCTGGACCGGGACTTTGCGCGGTTCAGCTCGGTTCGCGCGCTGCGACCCGGGTCAGACTAGTGGCCGGCCCGTCCTGATCCGGCGGTCGACGTCCCACAGCAAGATGTTGAACGGGAACTGGCGGACGAACTTCGGCATCGCCCGATTCACCGTGCCCAGCACCGCCATCAGCCGGTCGAACCGCCGTTGCCTGGCGGCGTCCCACGGCAGCCGCATCTCCTCGCGGAACCGCTGCGGCAGGAAACCGGTGGTGATCAGCAACGCAACGTTGTCCGAAGCCCGCTGCAGCGGGCCGGGCAGCCGCACCCCGCGCGTGCGGCCGGCGGCGATCGGGAACAGGTAACCGCGGACGGCGTCGTCGATGTGCACCCGCGACAGCGACTCCTGCCAGTACCGGTCGAAGGCGGCCCGGTCGGCCGGCCACATCTCGGGCGGCACCTGCAGCGTGGTGCCCAGCGCCATGCCCTCGCGGTAGTGCCGCTGCGCGTCCTGGTCGTCCAGCTCACCGACGAAGATGCGGTAGATGTCCACCGCGCCCTTGTACAGGCAGGCCCCCACCCACAGCTGCAGGTCGGGGTCGAAGGCGTTGTAGGACACCGGGCTGTCGGGAAGCGAATACACCTGAGCGTGCGCGCGGTTGACCGCGCGGCGGAACGCTTCCTTCTGCGCGTCGCTGCCGCCGGTGGCCACCGCCAGGTAGGTGAAGGTGGTGCGCGCCCGCTTGATGGGGTGCAGATCCACCCGGCCGCCCTCGACGCGGCTTTCCATCACGCCGTAGCCGACACCGGGACGCGCCAACTGCATGATCACGTTGGCCGGGCCCGCCAGCAGCGCCACCCCCATCAGACCCGCGTCGATCCCCAGCCCTCGCACCCTTCCGGGCCGCCGCGCGCGCTGCGGCCGGGGCGGGTCGGCGACCGCGCGCTCGACATGCGGAGCCGGCTGGTGGACTGCCTGGTGAATCGCCATCGTGACCTCCCGCGGCGCCCACCGGGAACAAATTCTGCGAACGCCTGTTTCCCGATACTGTCGCGATTCTCGCCGCGCTGTCAAGATGGTGCGTATGGCTGGCGACAGCGAGGCGTCGAGCCCGCGACCGTACCGCGGCGTGGATGCCACGGAACGCGTTGCCGGCCGCCGCGCCCGGCTGCTGGCGGCCGGCCTGGACCTGCTGGGGGCCCAGCGGCAGGACATCTCGGGGCTGACCGTTCGCGGCGTGTGCCGCCACTCCGGCCTGGCCGCCCGCTACTTCTACGAAAGCTTCGCCGACAAGGACACGTTCGTGGCCTGCGTGTTCGATTGGGTCGTCGCCGAGCTGGCCGCCACCACCCAGGCCGCGGTGGCCGCGGTGCCCGCGCCGGAACGCAGCCGCGCGGGGATGGCCAACATCGTGCGGACCGTCGCCGACGACGCCCGCATCGGGCGCCTGCTGTTCAGCATCCAGCTGGCCGACCCGGTGGTCGTGCGCAAACGTGCCGAGTCCAGCGCGCTGTTCGCCATGTTGTCCGGGCAATATGCCGTCGACACGTTGCGGGCGCCGGCGAACGACCGCGTCAAGGCGGCCGCACACTTCGCGGTCGGCGGCGTCGGCCAGACGATCAGCGCCTGGCTGACCGGCGACGTCGGGCTCGGGCCGGACCAGCTCATCGACCACCTGGCCTCGCTGCTCGAGGAACTGACCAACCCAGACCTGTACCGCGTCACGGAAACAGGGGCAGCTGCCAGAGCCGCATCCCGGGGTTCAGGAGCCACATCCGCATCATCGTGAGCCGCATGAGGCGCTGCGCGCTGAAGATCATGAACACCCCCAGCGGCACCTCGATCAGCAGCGCGGTGATCAGCGACAACCGGAGGTCCTTCGGCCCGGCGGTCATCAGGTCGAACCACGCGTCGCAGACCAGCAGCACCCCGGTGGTGAACGCGGCCGGGACCAGCAGCTGGCGGCGCAGGTACCCGAGCACGGCCGTGGCCACCATGAAGCCGATCAGCAGGATGTCGAATCCGATCCAGGTGGTCGGCCAGTTGTGGGCGACGTAGTTGGCCGGCAGCGTGACCGACAGATAACCCAGCCAGGGCACCAGAGCGATCGAGCCGCCGATCATCAGGCTCAACCGGATGCGCCGCACCCGGCCCAGGAACTCGGGGTCGATGACGTCGCTCAGCGGCTGCTCCAGCCGCGAGATCAGCTCCCGACGCTGCCCTGGCGTCAGCGCCGCGATCTGCGCGTCGGTGAGGATGCCCTCGGTCATCGCCGATCAGCGGCCGGCGCCCACCGGGGGCTTGCGATCGGCCGCCGTCTTGGGCACGGCCTGGGTATCGCTTTTATCGAATTCCTTGACCCAACAGGCGAATTCGAGCGTGATCCCGTCGGGATCGTGGAAGTAGAACGAGCGGACGTACACCCCTGGATGCACCGTGGCGGACACCTGGTACTCGCTCTCGTCGTGGTTGAGCACCGGGCCGACGCGAACCCCCTTGTCCTTGAGGCGCTGCCGATAGGCGTCGAACTTCTCGGCCGGCACGTGGAAGGCTAGATGGTTCATGCTGCTCACCGCGCTGGTGATGTCCCCGATGCCCGGGATGGCGCCCGGCGACGAGATGCCCGGTACCCGGTCCGGCGCGCCGGCGAACCAGAAGAACGCCACACAGTCGCCGTTGCCGGCGTCGAAGAAGAAATGCTGGCCCTGGCCGCCCGGCAGATCGAGCGATTTGATCAGCGGCATGCCCAGGATGTTGGTGTAGAAGTCCACGGTGCGCGCCATGTCCGAGCACACCAGCGCGACATGGTTGATGCCGCCGAGTTCGAATTCGGTGTTGGGGTTGTGCGGCTTGATCATTCGTGGTTCTCCCCTCGATCACGGGGTTGAGGTGTTGGCCAAGAGGTATTTCTGAATCTAACATCAGGTTCAGTTTTGATCCAGAAAGGTGAACCCATGTCCACCGCGGCAGGAACCGACGACTCGCCGCGCCGGCCCGCCGACTTCCCGACCCACCGCGGCCGGCGAACGCAGGCCGCGATCGACCTGGCCGCCCGAACCGTCATCGCGCGCAAGGGCATCCTGGCGACGACCATCGCCGACATCGCCGCGGAGGCAGGCCGCTCGGCGGCGTCGTTCTACAACTACTACGACTCCAAAGAGGCGATGGTGCGCCAGTGGGCCCTGCGTTTCCGCGACGAGGCCAACCAGCGCGCGCTGTCGGTGACCCGGCACGGCCTGTCCAACCGCGAGCGCGCGCACCAGGCGGCCAGCGCCCACTGGCACACCTACCGCAACCGGCTCGCCGAGATCATCAGCGTGTCGCAGTTGGCGATGATCAACGACGATTTCGCGGAATACTGGGCCGAGATATGCGCGATCCCCATCGCGTTCATCGCCGAAACGGTCCGACGCGCCCAGGCCGAGGGCCACTGCCCCGACGACGACCCGCGGTTGCTGGCCGAGGCGATCGTGGCCATGTTCAACCAGTTCTGCTACGTCCAACTCAGCGGGCCCAACACCGGCGAGCCCGACGACGCGGCCTGCATCCGGACGCTGGCCAACATCTACCACCGCGCCATCTATTCCCAAGGAGGATAACCGAATTGACTCGTCACAGCGCCGCGGGGGTCATTCGCGAGTTCGTCGGACTGCCGTCGCCCACTGCCGGGCGCGCCGGCGCCGGCGGGCATCCGTGCCAGGGGCTGTGGCACCGCGGCATGGGACGCAAGCCGAAGGTGGCCATGATCGCCACCCACTACCAGATCGACTTCTCCGAGCACTACCTCGCCGATTACATCGCCACCCGCGGCATCGGGTTCCTGGGCTGGAACACCCGGTTCCGCGGCTTCGAGAGCAGCTTCGTGCTCGACCACGCACTGGTTGACATCGGGGTCGGGGTGCGCTGGCTTCGTGAGGTGCAGGGTGTGGAAACCATTGTACTGCTCGGCAATTCGGGAGGTGGGTCCTTGATGGCGGCCTACCAGTCGCAGGCGGTCGAGCCCAACGTGACGCCGCTGGAGGGCATGCGTCCCGCGACCGGGATCACCGACCTGCCCCCGGCCGACGGGTACGTCGCCACCGCCGCCCATCCCGGGCGCCCGGAGGTGCTGACCGCCTGGATGGACGCCGCCGTCATCGACGAGAACGACCCGGTGGCCACCGACGCCGAACTGGATCTGTTCGACGAGAGCAACGGACCGCCCTATTCACCGGAGTTCCTCGCCCGCTACCGCTCGGCGCAGACCGCCCGCAACCACGCCATCACCGACTGGGCCGAAACGGAACTCAAACGCGTTCGCGCGGCGGGCTTTTCGGATCGGCCATTCAGCGTGATGCGCACCTGGGCCGACCCGCGCATGGTCGATCCGGGCATCGAGCCCAGCAAGCGCGCGCCGAACTCCTGCTACGCGGGCGTCCCGGCCAGGGCCAACCGGTCGGCGCACGGCATCGCCGCGGCCTGCACCCTGCGCAACTGGCTGGGCATGTGGAGCCTGCGCACGGCGCAGACCCGCGCCGAGCCGCACCTGGCCCGCATCACCTGCCCGGCGCTGGTGATCAACGCCGACGCCGACACCGGGGTGTTCCCGTCCGACGCCCAGCGCATTCACGACGCCCTGGCCGGCAGCGACAAGTCGCGGGCCTCGGTCGACACCGACCACTACTTCACCACCCCGGGCGCCCGCAGCGAGCAGGCCGACATCATCGCCAAATGGATTGCCAAGCGGTGGCGCTGAGAGTGCTGGCCCACTTCGTTCCCGGCGCCAAAGTTATCGATTTCCTTGCACCCGAAGCCGATTGGCTCGACATCAGGTGGTGCGCCGACGACGATGACGCCGCCTTCTACCGGGAGCTGCCCGACGCCGAGGTGATCTGGCACGTGCTGCGTCCGCTGTCGGGCGACGACCTGGCGCGCGGGTCGCGGCTGCGGCTGGTGCACAAGCTCGGCGCCGGGGTCAACACCATCGACGTCGAGACCGCCACGCGGCGCGGCATCGCCGTGGCCAACATGCCCGGCGCCAACGCGCCGTCGGTGGCCGAGGGGACCGTGCTGCTGATGCTGGCCGCGCTGCGCCGGCTTCCCGTCCTGGACCGAGCCGTCCGGCGCGGACGCGGCTGGCCGTCCGACCCCGAACTGGGCGAGACGGTGCGCGACATCGGCGGCTGCACGGTCGGGCTGGTCGGCTACGGCAGCATCGCCAAACGCGTCGGCGCCGTCGTCGCCGCCATAGGTGCCACGGTCCTGCACACCAGCACCCGCGACGACGGGCGGCCCGGCTGGCGGCCGCTGCCCGAGGTGTTGGCCGCCGCCGACATCGTCTCGCTGCACCTGCCGTTGACGCCCGACACCCATCACCTGATCGGGCGGGAGGCCCTGGCCCGCATGAAACCCGACGCGGTGCTCGTCAACACCTCGCGCGGGGCGGTCGTCGACGAGGGTGCTCTCGTCGACGCGCTGCGCGGCGGCCGGCTGGCCGCGGCGGGCCTGGACGTCTTCGAGGCCGAGCCGGTGGCGCCCGGCAATCCGCTGCTCGAGCTGGACAACGTGGTGCTGACCCCGCACGTCACCTGGTACACCGCCGACACCATGAAGCGGTATCTGACCGAGGCCGTGGCAAATTGTCGGCGGTTGCGCGACGGACAACCGCTGGCCGATGTGGTCAACCAACCCACTGGTTATTAGGTTGGGAGGTTGGGCCGACACGGAACCCGCTAGCAACGGAAGGCGAGCAATGCCGATCGCGATCACTGCTGAGCATCAAGACCTGGCCGATTCGGTGCGATCCCTGGTGGCGCGGGTGGCGCCGTCGGAGGTTCTGCACGAGGCGATGGAGACGGCGCCGGAAAACCCACCGCCGTACTGGCAGGCGGCCGCCGAACAGGGCCTGCAGGGCGTCCATCTGGCCGAGTCCGTCGGCGGCCAGGGCTTCGGCATCCTCGAGCTGGCCATCGTGCTGGCCGAGTTCGGCCGCGGGGCGGTGCCCGGCCCGTTCGTGCCCTCGGCGATCGCCAGCGCGCTGATCGCCGCGCACGACCCCGAGGCCAAGGTGCTCGCCGAGCTGGCGTCCGGGGCGGCGATCGCCGCGTACGCGCTGGACTCCGGGCTGACCGCCACGCGCCACGGCGACGCGCTGGTGATCCGCGGCGAGGTGCGCGCGGTCCCGGCCGCCGCCCAGGCGTCCGTGCTGGTGCTGCCGGTGGCGATCGACAGCGGCGACGAATGGGTCGTGCTGCGCGCCGAACAGCTCGAGATCGAGCCGGTCAAGAGCATCGACCCGCTGCGCCCCATCGCGCACGTGCGCGCCAACGCCGTCGAGATCGGCGACGACGCGGTGCTCGGCGACCTGGCCAGGACCACCGCGCACGCGCTGATGGCCACGCTGCTGTCCGCCGAGGCCGTCGGCGTGGCGCGCTGGGCGACCGAGACCGCGTCGGCGTACGCCAAGATCCGCGAGCAGTTCGGCCGGCCGATCGGCCAGTTCCAGGCCATCAAGCACAAGTGCGCGGAGATGATCGCCGACACCGAGCGGGCCACCGCCGCGGTGTGGGACGCCGCCCGAGCCCTGGACGAGGTGCGCGAAGCCAGCGAAAAGGGTTGGGACACCGAGGGTTCGGGGGTCGAGTTCGCCGCCGCGGTGGCCGCGACCCTGGCGCCGGCGGCCGCCCAGCGGTGCACACAGGACTGCATCCAGGTGCACGGCGGCATCGGCTTCACCTGGGAGCACGACACAGGCGTCTACTACCGCCGGGCGCTGATGCTGGCCGCCTGCTTCGGCCGCGGCTCGGAGTACCCCCAGCGGGTCGTCGACACCGCGACCACCACGGGGATGCGCCCGGTCAACATCGATCTGGACCCCGAAACCGAGCAGCTGCGGGCCGAGATCCGGTCGGAGGTCGCCGCGCTCAAGGCGATGGAGCGCGGGCCGCGCAACGTCGCGATCGCCGAGGGCGGCTGGGTGCTGCCGTATCTGCCCACGCCCTGGGGCCGCGCTGCCAGCCCGGTCGAGCAGATCATCATCGCCCAGGAGTTCACCGCGGGCCGGGTTCGGCGGCCGCAGATGGGAATCGGGACCTGGATCATCCCGTCGATCGTCGCGTTCGGGACCGAAGAGCAGAAGCAACGGTTCCTGCCGCCGACCTTCCGCGGCGAGTTGATCTGGTGCCAGCTGTTCTCCGAGCCGGGCGCCGGCTCGGACCTCGCCGGGCTGAGCACCAAGGCGACGCGCGCCGAAGGAGGTTGGCGCATCACCGGGCAGAAGATCTGGACCACCGCCGCGCAGCTCTCGCAGTGGGGCGCGCTGCTGGCCAGGACCGACCCGAGCGCCCCGAAACACAACGGCATCACCTACTTCCTGCTGGACATGAAGAGCGAGGGCGTCACCGTGACGCCGCTGCGCGAGCTCACCGGTAACGCCATGTTCAACACCGTCTACATCGACGACGTGTTCGTACCCGACGAGTGCGTGCTCGGCGAGGTCAACCGGGGCTGGGAGGTCAGCCGCAACACCCTGACCGCCGAGCGGGTATCGATCGGCGGCAGCGACGCGAACTTCCTGGCGACCCTGCCCGAGTTCGTCGAGTTCGTTCGCGACGGCCAGTTCGACCAGGTCGGCCAGCACCGCGCCGGGCAGTTGATCGCCGAAGGCCATGCCGCCAAGCTGCTGAACCTGCGCTCCACGCTGCTGACGCTGGCCGGCGGGGACGCCATGCCGTCGGCCGCGATCTCCAAGCTGTTGTCGATGCGCACCGGCCAGGGGTATGCCGAATTCGCGGTGTCGTCGTTCGGCACCGACGCCGCGATCGGCGACCCCGCCCAACTACCGGGCAAGTGGGGCGAGTACCTGTTGGCCAGCCGCGCCACCACGATCTACGGCGGCACCTCGGAGGTGCAGCTCAACATCATCGCCGAGCGGCTGCTGGGCCTGCCCCGCGATCCCTGACCGGGCGGAGCGAGTGCTCCCGGAGCGGGCCATGCCGACCCGACGTGAGTCGAATCGGCATGGTTCCCCCCCATTGAGTGCCGGGCAGGCCCACCTTGCGGCAGGACGTGGGCTGCCCGACATCCCCGGCGGCGGTGGATCACCACCACCGGTTCCACCAGCGCCCGTGACGCTGTTACCCGAACGTAAGCCATGAGTTCCTGGGCGAACAATAGTAAATGGCGGAAAACCTGGTGAATTTAGTCTCATCCGCCACCGACGAGAGTTGATCTATTCGCAAATAAGTATGTGCGATTCGTCGCATTTGCGTTGATCAGCGGTTCCTCAGATGCGGTCGCTCGACGGCGCTATTGTGGCTATGAACTGCGGTAACATCGCCATTCGGGCGCCCACCCGCTGGGGCGCCGTAGCTCCGTAACTCAGTAGAACCGGATGTCCGTATTTACGAACGGACCGTCGCAAGCGGGTGGATCTTGATAGCCGAATGAATAACAAATTCCCGGCATTAGCGTGTCCGCTGGCTAACTCAACGAATTTAGCCGCCCGTCGCCGCGGGTCCGCTCCCGGAGCCGTCAACCCCCGGGATCCGGTTTTTCGCGGTGCGTAGGGTTTGCGGACCGGCGGCGCGACTCGGGCCGTCCCGGATGAGAGAATCAGTATCGACTGAACCATTAGTGCTGACTTGATTGGCCGCTCATGGGAGGACGATCGCCGCAGTGAACCTCAACCCAGGCCATGGACCCGCCCGCGCGCAGCCGCCGGGCCCCGGATCCGCCCCAGACGCCGCCCCCACTGAGCGCTTGAGCCTGGGGCAGCCGCGCACGCAACGCCCGGTCAACCAGCCGCCGGGGGATCAGTCGTCGCGCGGGCGCCGCACGCGCCGCACCGTCGACCTGCCGGCGACCACGCACCGGGCCCTCGACATCTGGCAGCGTGAGGCGGCCGACCGCCTCGGGGTCGCCCGCGTGACCGGGCAGGAGGTGATCTCCGCGCTCATCGACCAGCTGCTGGCCGATCCCAAGCTGGGAGCCCAGATCACCCGCGCGATCCAGGAACGGCGCTGAGCCGCCGCGCGCGCTGAGCGCTAGTCGACCTTCATCTCGCGCAGCTCGCGCTTGAGGATCTTGCCCGTCGGGTTGCGGGGCAGTTCGGAGAGGAAGACCACCTCGCGCGGCACCTTGTAGCGGGCCAGGTGGTCGCGCACGTAACCCTTGATGATGTCCTCGTCGACCTCGGCGCCTTCCTTCTTGACCACGAAGGCGCGCAGCCGGTGGCCCCATTCCTTGTCCTCGACGCCGATCGCGGTGGCCTCCACCACGTCGGGGTGCCCGCCGATCAGGTCCTCCACCTCGGCGGGGAAGACGTTCTCACCGCCGGAGACGATCATCTCGTCGTCCCGGCCGCTGACGTACAGCAGGCCGTGCTCGTCGAAGTAGCCGACGTCTCCCGACGACAGCAGGCCGTCGATGATCTGCTTGTTGCCGCCGCCGGTGTAGCCCGAGAACGGGAAGCTGTTGCCGACGAAGATGCGGCCGACCTCGCCCTGCGGCAGCTCCTTGCCGTTGTCGTCGAAGATCTTGACCTTGACGCCCTTGACCACCGGGCCGACCGTCGCCGCGTTGCGCTCCAGGTCCTTGGGCCCCGCGATGGTGGCGAACGCGATCTCGGTCGAGCCGTACATGTTGTAGACGACCGGCCCCAGGTCCTTGAGGGCGCGGGCCGCGAGTTCGGCGCCCAACTGCGATCCGGAGACGAATACGATCTTCAGGCTGGACAGGTCGGGCTTTTTGTCCATCTTCTCGACGGCGTCCAGGAGCCGCGACAGCATCACCGGCACCACCACCATGGCGGTCGCCTTGTACTTCTCGACGTCCTCCAACACCAGCGGCGGCTTGAACTTCCGCCGCAGCACCAGCGTCGACCCCAGGAACATGGCGATGGTGCCGTGCAGAAACCCAAGCGCGTGGAACATCGGCGCGGGCAGCGAGGTGACCTCGTTGGCCTTGAACGGCACGTGCGACAGGATGCCGCCGATGGGCGCCAGCGTCGGCGGTGTGCTGCGGTTGGCGCCCTTCGGCGTTCCCGTCGTCCCGCTGGTCAGGATGATGATCGAGGCGTGCTTGGCCGCCTTCGGGGCGGGCGTCTTGCTGCTGCGCGCGATCAGGTCTTCCAGCGTCTCGTCGGTGCTGCCGGACGGCTCGTCGGCTGGGTTTTTGTCGGGATTGACACCCAGCGCCCGCAGCTTGCCCAGCGGCGGCTCGGCTTTGCTGACGGCCTTGGTGTACTCGTCGTCGTAGATGATCACCTTGGCGCCCTCGCGTTCGGACACCTCCTTGATCTGCGGCCCGGAGAACTCGCTGTTGAGCAGGATGATGCGGGCGCCCACCCGGGCGCACCCGAAGTAAGCGATCAAGAACCATCGGTGGTTGCGGGCCAGCAACGCGACACCATCGCCGGCCTTGACCCCCTTGGCGATCAGTCCGTTGGCCACGGCGTGGGCGGCCTCGTCGAGCTCGGCGTAGCTGAATTCGCCGTCTTCGTCGATACACGCGGCGCGGTCGGGCGTGCGCCTGGCGTTGAGCGAGGGCAGCATGCCGAACTCGCCCCACCTGTAGATGTCTGCGGCCATCGCGGCGTAGTTCTGCGGCGGCTCCAGCCGGAACGCGCCCGATTCGATGATCCGGCGCAGATAGTGCAGCTCGGCCGAGCCGCGTTCGGCGTATTGCTGGACTTTCGCTACGGCTTTGGAGGCCTGCCCGGGCAGGTCCATCAGGTTAGGCATGAAATCCACCATATGTGACGTCCGTCTCAGTGCGGCCAGAAAATTCTGGCGAATTACCATGAAGCCCATGACCGGTCCAGTTTCGCTGGAAGTGGCCGGCCACCAGGTGACCGTCACCCATCCGGACAAGGTGGTTTTCCCCCGCGGGGGCGGAACCGAAACTACCGGCAAGTCCCGGGGCGCCCTCACCAAGCTCGACCTGGTTCGCTACTACCTGTCGGTCGCCGACGGGGCGCTGCGCGGTGTGGCCGGGCGGCCCATGATCCTGAAGCGCTTCGTCAAGGGCATCGCCGAAGAGGCGGTGTTCCAGAAACGCGCACCCAAGAACCGGCCGGACTTCGTCGACGTCGCCGAACTGCGCTACGCGCGGGGCACGTCGGCCGCCGAGGCGGTCATCCACGACGCCGCGGGCCTGGCGTGGGTGATCAACCTGGGGTGCGTCGACCTCAACCCCCATCCGGTGCTCGCCGACGACCTCGACCACCCCGACGAACTGCGCGTCGACCTGGATCCGATGCCCGGTGTGTCCTGGCGGCGGATCGTCGAGGTGGCCCTGGTGGCCCGCGAGGTGCTGGAGGACCACGGACTGGTCGCATGGCCGAAGACGTCGGGCTCGCGCGGCTTCCACATCTATGCCCGCATCGCGCCGCGCTACCCGTTCAGCCAGGTGCGGCGGGCCGCCCAAACCGTCGCCCGGGAGGTCGAGCGCCGCGCGCCCGAGGCGGCCACCAGCCGGTGGTGGAAGGAAGAGCGCGAGGGGGTGTTCGTCGACTTCAACCAGAACGCCAAGGATCGCACGGTCGCCTCCGCGTATTCGGTGCGCGCGACTCCGGACGCGCGCGTGTCGACCCCGCTGCGCTGGGAGGAGGTTCCCGGCTGCGCGCCGGAGGCCTTCACGGTCGACACCGTGCCGGACCGGTTCGCCGCGCTGGGCGACCCGTGGGAGGGGATGGACGACGCGGCCGGCGACCTCGATCGGCTGCTCGGGCTGGCCGAGGAGATGGGCCCGCCGGAGAAGGCGCCGAAGGGGTCGGGTGCGCGGTCCGACGGCAGGCGCCGTTCGTCGATGCCGCTCATCGAGGTCGCCCGCACCAAGACCAAGGACGAGGCGATGGCCGCGCTGGACACCTGGCGCGGCCGCCACCCCGCCGTCGCCGAGCGGTTGCAGCCGGCCGACGTCCTGGTCGACGGCATGCGCGGGCCTAGTTCGATCTGGTATCGGATCCGGGTCAACCTGCAGCACGTTCCCGCCGACGAGCGCCCACCGCAGGAGGAGTTGATCGCCGACTACAGCCCCTGGGCGAAGTACGGGGACCGCTAGACGCCGATCCGCGCCATGGCGGTTCCCGGGCCCGAGCCCCTGCGCAGGTAGCAGTACCACGTGACGACCAGCAGGACGACGAAGAACACGACATAGAACCGCAGCGCGGGCTCGATCCCGCCGAACTGCGCCTTCGACCAGGCGTACGCCAGCGGCACGACGAACCCGCCGAAGGCGCCGACCGACGAGATGACGCCCAGCGCCCCGGCGGCCTGGCGGCGCATGTACACCATGGTGTCGGGATCGCCCCCGGCCAGCTCGCCCTTGACCTTGAAGATCCGCGAGATCATCCGATACGTCGAACCGTTGCCGATCCCGGTGGCGACGAACAGGAACATGAAGCTGGCGAAGAACAGCGGCAGGTCCCTGGCGGTGACCGACCACAGCGCCGCGGCGGCGCCCGCGGCGAGCAGGACGAAGCTGGCCGCGGTGATGCGCGCCCCGCCGATCCGGTCGGCGAGCCTGCCGCCGAGCGGCCGGAGCACCGACCCGATGGCGGCGCCGAGAAACGCCCAGGTCAAGGCGATGTCGCCGCGGCCGAACACCGTCTTGAGCAGGGTCGGGAAGGCCGCCGAGTAACCGATGAAGGACCCGAAGGTGCCGATGTAGAGCAACGACAGGATCCAGGTGTCGGCGTGCCGCAGCGACTGCCACACCGGCTGCATGTCCGCCCTGCCCTTTCTGGAGGCCTCGGTGAGGTTGTCCATGAATCCGAACGCGCACACCGCGGCGACGACGGCCAGCGGCACGTAGCACAGTCCGGCGCGCGACAGGGCGACCCCACCCCCGGCGACGACGATGGGCGGGATGATCTTCTGCACGACCGCCACCCCGATGTTGCCGCCGGCCGCGTTGAGGCCCAGCGCCCAGCCCTTCTCCTTCTCCGGGTAGAAGAACGAGATGTTGGCCATCGACGAGGCGAAGTTGCCGCCACCGAAGCCCGCGGTCGCCGCGATCGCCACCAACGCCGCGAACGGAAGGCCGGGGTGGTTCACCGCCCAGGCCAGCAGCAGGCACGGGATCAGCAGCAGCGAGGCCGAGATCGCCGTCCAGTTGCGGCCGCCGAATATCGGCACCGCGAAGGTGTAGGGCAGCCGCAGGAACGCGCCGACACCGCTGGGCACCGCGACCAGACACAGCGCCTGCCCTGCGGTCAGCGCCCAGCCGGACGCGGCCGGGTGGGCGTGCGGGCCGGCGGTCATCTGCACGACCAGGATGCTCCACAGCATCCACACGCTGAACCCGACGTGCTCGGCGAAGATGGAGAAGGCCAGGTTGCGCCGGGCGACGGCCTTGCCGGTCTCCTCCCAGAACGCGGGCTCTTCGGGTCGCCAATCGTCGATCCAGCGCCGCCCGCGGTGCGGTTCGCGCGGCGGCGCCGGCGAGAGTACCGGCGTGGTGGTCATGGTCATTCGGTCGCGCCCCCTGTCGACGTGGCCTTGCAGCAAAGGCTCCAGAACGACTCGACGCTAAGGACGCGGTGTTACCGATCCGGGCGCGCACGGTTACGCGGGCGATACGTGCGGATCGCAGCCGGCCGTTCACGGTTGTCAGAATTCCGCGGCCGATGCGCGACAATCGGCTCATGCAGGCGAGTGAGGCCCCCATGGGTCTGCGGCAGCGCAAAAAAATCATGACCCGCCGCGCCATCAGGCGCGAGGCGTTGCGCCTGATCGACGAGAACGGCTACGCCGCCACCACCGTCGAACAGATCGCGGACGCCGCCGACGTGTCGCCCAGCACCTTCTTCCGGTACTTCCCGTCCAAGGAGTCGCTGCTGCTCGCCGACGACCTGGACCCGCTGATTCTGGAGGCCTTCAAGGCGCAGCCGCCCCAGTTGTCCCCGGCCCAGGCGTTCCGGCGGGCCTATGAGACCGTGATGGCCCGCCTGCCCGCCGACCAGTTGGAATTCGAAGGCACCCGCCAGCGGCTGATGTTCTCCATCCCCGAACTCAAGGGCGCCATCTACGACGAGTACTACCGCACCGTCCGGGTCGCTGCTGAGGCCATCGGCCACCGGATTGGCCGTGCCGCAACAGATTTCGAAGTCCAGGTGTTCGCCGGCGCGTTGACCGGCGCCATGATGGCGGCGTTCGACAGCGCACCGAAGACCGCCGAGACCATCTACCGGGCGCTGGACTTCCTCGACGCCGGCATGCCGCTGAGCTGAGCGGCACGACCGCAACGGTCCCGCTCGCGGCCGGGGACACGATACTCTCACGCGATGCGACAGCGATGGAATCGCCGGGGATTCTTGCAGCTCGCAGGGGTCGCGGGGGTCGCCGCGGTCACCGGCGCGTCACCTGGGTGTTCGTCACACAAACCGGCCGCGGGCACGCCCGGCGGGGGGCCCGTGACCATCAGCCACCTCTTCGGCGAGACCGTCATCAAGGAGCCGCCCAAGCGGGTGGTCAGTGCCGGCTACACCGAGCAGGACGATCTGCTCGCGCTCGGCGTGGTGCCCGTCGCGGTGACCAACTGGTTCGGTGACCAGCCGTTCGCGGTGTGGCCGTGGGCCCAGCCCAAGCTCGGCGCGGCGCGGCCCGTGGTGCTCAGCCTCGAGAACGGCATCCAGGTCGACAAGATTGCCGGGCTCAAACCCGACCTGATCGTGGCCATCAACGCGGGGGTCGACGCGGACACCTACCAGAAGCTGTCCGCGATCGCCCCCACCTTGCCGCAGGCGGGGGGCGACGCGTTCTTCGAGCCGTGGAAGGTGCAGGCCGCCACCATCGGCCGGGCGGTGTTCCAGGCGAACCAGATGACGTCACTGATCGACGCCGTCGATGCGAAGTTCGTCGCCGTGGCCCAGCAGAATCCGCAGTGGAAGGACAAGAAGGCCTTGCTGATGCACGGCAGGCTCTGGCAGGGCACCGTGGTCGCGACCATGCCGGGCTGGCGGACCGACTTCTTGACGCAGATGGGCCTGGCCATCGCCGACAGCATCGAGCCCTTCGGCAGCGGCGACCGCGCCGTCATCCCCCGCGATCACATCAAGACGGTGCTCGATTCCGCCGACGTGGTGATCTGGACGACCGAGAGCCCGGAGGACCAACAGGCGCTTTTGGCCGATCCGGAGGTGGCCGCCGCCCAGGCGACCGCGCAGCACCGGCACGTCTTCACCGCCAAGGACGAAGCCGGCGCGATCGCCTTCGCCTCGCCCCTGAGCTACCCCGTGGTGGCCGATCAACTGCCCCCGCAGATCGGCAAGATCCTGGGCTAGCGGGGCCTGGGAGCCGCGCGGCGAATCCGGACCGCCCATCGCCGTGTGAGCGTTCGGTAAGGCAGCTCTGGCAGTGTTCGAAAATCACTCGCCCGCGCTTCCATCGCGGGGTTACCGTCGAGTAATGAGCGTCACGGATCTTCCCGCCGAACTGCCGACCGACCTGGTCGGCAACACCGTTGTGGACTACGGCGACCACGCGCTGATGGTGCAGTGCGGCAGCACCGCTGATGTCGTGGCGTGGGTCGCGGCGCTGCGTGCCGCGACGCTGCCCGGGGTTCTCGACATCGTCCCCGCGGCACGCACGGTGCTGGTGAAGCTCGACGGCCCCGGCTACCAGGGGCTCGTCCGTGCGCGGCTGCGCAAGATGCGGGTCACCTCCGACGCGGCCGCCCCGGCCCCGCCCAGCGCCGACGTGGTGCTCGAGGTCGTCTATGACGGCCCGGACCTCGACGAGGTGGCCGGGCACACCGGGCTGAGCGCCGACGAAGTGATCGCCGCCCACACGTCGAGGTTGTGGCGGGTCGGATTCAGCGGCTTCGCACCGGGTTTCGCGTACCTGGTCGACGGCGACCCCCGGCTGCGGGTCCCCCGGCGGCACGATCCCCGCACCGTGGTGCCGGCCGGGTCGGTGGCGCTGGCCGGCGAATTCAGCGCGGTCTATCCGCGGCAGTCGCCGGGCGGCTGGCAGCTCATCGGCCGCACCGACGCCATCCTGTGGGATCTCGAACGGCCCGCTCCCGCATTGCTGACGCCGGGCATGTGGGTCCAGTTCCGGGCGGCGTGAGGGGGCGACGTGATCACGCTGGAAATCCTGCGCACCGGACCGTTCGCGGTCGTCCAGGACCTCGGCCGGGCCGGGCTGGCCCACCTCGGCGTCGGCCGCTCCGGGGCGGCCGACCGGCGCGCGCACAAGCTGGCCAACCGGCTCGTCGCCAACCCCGACGACCGCGCCACCGTCGAGGTCACGTTCGGCGGCCTCTCGGCCCGCGTGCGGGGCGGCGACGTCGACATCGCGGTGACCGGCGCCGACACCGACCCGACCGTGAACGGAATCAAGTTCGGCACCAACAGCATTCAGCATGTCCGTGATGGCGACGTGATCTCGTTGGGTGCCCCGCGCGCCGGGCTGCGCAGCTATCTGGCGGTGCGTGGCGGCTTCTGCGTGGAGCCGGTGCTGGGGTCCCGCAGCTACGACGTCATGGCGGCCATCGGGCCCGCGCCGCTGCGGGCCGGGGACATCCTGCCGGTCGGCGCGCACACCACCGCCTACCCGGAACTCGACCAGGCCCCGGTGGCCGCGATCACCGGCGAGGCGGTGGAGCTGTCGGTGGTGCCGGGGCCACGCGACGACTGGTTCGTCGATCCCGACGCCCTCGTCCACACCGACTGGGTGGTATCCGACCGCAGCGACCGGGTGGGGATGCGGTTGGCCGGCCGCCCCCTGCAATACCACTACCCGGATCGGCAGCTGCCCAGCGAGGGCACCGCCCGCGGCGCGATTCAGGTGCCGCCCAACGGTTTACCGGTGATCCTGGGACCCGACCACCCGGTCACCGGTGGTTACCCGGTGATCGGCGTGGTGACCGATGGGGACATCGACAAGATCGCCCAGGTGCGGCCCGGCCAGCACGTGCGCCTGCACTGGGCACGGCCCCGCTCCCCGCTGGGCGCCCGGTCGCGCCCGAGCCTGGCGGGGTGGGCCTTCTCCTAACCCTCTTCCTGGGCCGTGCCCGGACCGGGCTGGTAGAACAGGCACTGTGCACACCCAGGTCCACACCGCCCGCCTGGTCCATACCGCCGACCTCGACCAGGAGACCCGGCAGCAACTCCATCGGATGGTCAGCGCCGCGTTCGGCGGCGACTTCACCGAGGACGACTGGGACCACGCGCTGGGCGGGATGCACGCCCTGATCTGGCATCACGGCGCGATCGTGGCGCACGCCGCCGTGATCCAGCGACGACTGCTCTACCAGGGCGCCGCGCTGCGCAGCGGCTACGTCGAGGGGGTCGCGGTGCGCGAGGACTACCGGGGCCAGGGCCTGGTGCACGCGCTGCTGGACGGGGTCGAGCAGGTGATGCGGGGCGCCTACCGGCTGGGGGCCGTGCGCTCGTCGGCCCGGGCCCGCGGGCTGTTCAGCGCGCGTGGGTGGCTGCCGTGGCAAGGACCCACGTCGGTGCTGGCACCCACCGGCCCGTCCCGCACGCCCGACGACGACGGCACGATCTTCGTCCTGCCGGTCGGGCTCGACATGGACACCTCCGCGGAGCTGATGTGCGACTGGCGCGACGGGGAGGTCTGGTAGCTGAGTCCGATCCGCTTGCCCGACAACGTCATACGGGGTCATGCGACTGGATCCCATCGGCAGTCGACCGCCTGACGACTTCGCCGCAGCCCTAGTGCAATTCGCGCGGCGAGGCTGCCATTGTGGTGTCCGCCACACTGATTCGGCCGGCGATGCGCGCCCTCAGCCAGTTGCCAGATAACTGGGATTCAACTGACAGGCGATATCGGCCGGATCGAGTTGACGGGCTTCTGCCCCCGGTGTGAGCATCGAAAGATACGGCAGGGCATGCCTCTTCACTCGGGGCGCCCAGGCGCGCACGGACACGGCGACCGGCCTCAGGAAGATGCCGCGGCCTCCCGAAAGAACCCTGTCCACGAAAGGTGAAGAGTGTATGGGCCGCAACCATCGGATCGCGGGATGGAATCCGGAAGACGAGGCGGCCTGGGCGGCCGGCAACAACAGGGTTGCCCGCCGCAACCTGCTCTGGATGGTCGCGTGCGACCACATCGCCTTCGGCGTGTGGACCCTGTTCCCGGTGTTGGCGCTGTTCATGCCCGCGAGCGTGTACGGCTTCTCCGCGGCCGACAAATTCCTGCTCGGCGCCACCGCGACGTTCGTCGCGGCATGCCTGCGGATCCCCTACTCGCTGGGTATCGCCACCTTCGGCGGGCGCAACTGGACGGTGTTTTCCGTCGTGGTCCTGGTCGTGCCCACCGTCGGGGCGATCTGGCTGCTGGCGCACCCCGGCCTGCCGCTGTGGCCGTACCTGGTGTGCGCGGCGCTGACCGGGATGGGGGGCGCGAACTACGCGGCGTCGATGACCAACACCAACACCTTCTACCCGCATCGGCGCAAGGGCTTCGCGCTCGGGTTCAACGCCGGCGCCGGCAACCTCGGAGTACCGATGATCCAGTTGGTGGGCCTGCTGGTGCTGGCCGTCGCCGGCCACCGCGAGCCGTACTGGGTGGGCGCGCTCTACCTGGTGCTGCTGACGGTCGTCGCCGTGGGGGCGGCCCACTACATGGACAACCTGGAGCACGCCAGCTACGACACGAGCCACCTGCGCTCGATCATCACCGAGCGCGACACCTGGGTGCTCGCGCTGCTCTACCTCGGCACCTTCGGCTCCTGGATCGGGTTCTCCTTCGCATTCGGCCAGGTGCTGCAGATCAACTTCGCCGGCGCCGGGCAGACCCACGCGCAGGCCGCCCTGCACGCCGCCGAGTTCGCCTTCATCGGGCCGGCGCTGGGATCGCTGGCCCGGATCTACGGCGGCCGCCTGGCCGACCGCGTCGGCGGCAGCCGCGTCACCCTGGCCGTCCTGACCACGATGGCCCTCGTCACCGCGGTCCTGGTCACCATCAGCACGCGCGACGACCACACACCCGGCCTCACCACCGCGGCGACCACCCTCGGCTACGTCTGCGGGTTCATGGCCCTGTTCGTCCTGGCCGGGCTGGGCAACGGGTCGGTGTACAAGATGATCCCGTCGGTCTTCGAGGCGCGCAGCCACTCCCTGGGGCTGCCGGAGGCCGACCGCCGCCACTGGTCGCAGGCCACGTCGGGCGCGGTCATCGGGTTCGTCGCGGCATTCGGCGCCCTCGGCGGGGTCGCCATCAACCTCGCCCTGCGCCAGTCCTACCTGAGTACCGGCACCGACACGCTGGCGTACTGGGCATTCCTGGTGTTCTACATCGCCGCCGCGGCGCTGACCTGGACGCGGTACGTGCGCCGGCCCGCCCCGGCGGCCGCCGCCGCGCCGGAAGCCCGGGCCCGGGCCCGCGCCCACGCCCACGCCCACGCCGAGCCGACCCGGGTGTGAACGCGCCGTGCAGGGGTGAGGCACTCCCCATGGCCCAGCCGGATTTTGCGCCGTTGACCGGCTACCGGATCGCCGTGACCTCGGCCAACCGCGCCGAAGAGTTGTGCGCGCTGCTCCGCCGCAACGGCGCCGAGGTCTGCGGCGCCCCGGCCATCGACATGATCGCCCTGCCCGACGACGACGAACTGCATCGCAACACCGAAGCCCTGATCGCCCAACCCCCCGACATCGTGGTCGCGCACACCGGCATCGGTTTTCGCGGCTGGGTCGCCGCGGCCGACGACTGGGGGCTCGCCGGTCAGCTCGTCACGGCGCTGTCCACGGCGCGGATCGTGGCCCGCGGGCCGAAGGCGACCGGGGCGCTGCGCGCGGCCGGCCTGCACGAGGAATGGTCCCCGGCATCCGAGTCGTCGCGCGATGTCCTGAAATACCTACTGGGCGGCGGTGTTTCCGGTCGCCGGGTGGCCGTCCAGCTGCACGGCGCCGCCGACGGCTGGGATCCCTTCCCGGAGTTCCTCGCCGAGCTTCGCTCGGCCGGTGCCGACGTGGTGCCCATCCAGGTATACCGCTGGAAGCCAACGCCGGTCGGCGGAGAATTCGACCAGCTGCTCACCGCCATCGCCAAGCGCCACTTCGACGCTGTCAGCTTCACCTCGGCGCCGGCCGCAGCGGCGACGCTGGAACGCAGCCGCCAGTTGGGCATCGAAAGCCAACTGCTGGAGGCGCTGCGCACCGACGTGCATGCGATGTGCGTGGGACCGGTCACCGCGCAACCGCTGACCCGGGCGGGCGTTCCCACGTCGTCGCCCGACCGGATGCGGCTGGGGGCGCTGGCCCGCCACATCGCCCAGGAGCTCCCGATCCTGCGATCGTGCACCCTGACCGCCGCCGGCCACGAGATCGAGATCCGCGGCAACTGCGTCGTGGTGGACGGTGCTGTCAGGGCGCTCTCGGGCGCCGGGATGGCCACACTGCGCGCGCTGGCCCAGCGCCCCGGTGACATCGTCGCGCGCGCCGACCTGCTGCGCGTGTTGCCGGGCCAGAGCAACGACCCGCACGCCGTCGACACGGCCGTGCTGCGGTTGCGAACGGTCCTGGGCGACAAGAACATCGTCGCAACGGTGGTCAAGCGCGGCTACCGGCTCGCGGTGGCCGAGCCACCGGGGCCACCCGCCTGACCCCAGCGGTGCTTGATCTTTGACCCCGCACGGGCGATCCTGACACCATGCCCCGTCGCGAAGAGTCGTCGCGTGGGCTGCTTGATCCCGTCGCCAAGATGCTGCGGTTGCCTTTCGGCACACCGGAGTTCATCGACCGTATCGTCACCGGAAGCGCCAACCAGGTGGGCCGCCGTACCCTGCACCTGCTGATCACCACCTGGGATGCGGCCGGCGGCGGTCCCTTCGCGGCCAGCGCGATCGCGTCCACGGGCATGGCCAAGACCGTCGAGATCGTCGAGAGCATGTTCATCGGCCCGATCTTCGGCCCGCTGCTGCGGATCCTCGGTGCCGACAAGGTCGCCGTCCGGGCGTCGCTGTGCGCCTCGCAGCTGGTGGGACTGGGCATGATGCGCTACGGGCTGCGTTCGGAGCCGATGCATTCCATGTCGGTGGACGCGCTCGTCGATGCCATCGGCCCGACGATGCAGCGCTACCTGGTCGGTGACATCGGCTAGCGACCGGCCGTGCACCGAGGGAAATGCCTAGGCAAATGCCCGTTAATGCGACCGAAATCTGATGGGCATAGACAAGTGTTATGGGCCAGCCGAACTCCACCCCGCTGACGGGCTATCGCATCGCCGTGACGTCGGCCCGGCGCTCGGAGGAGCTGTGCGCACTGTTGAGCCGCCAGGGGGCCGAGGTATGCAGCGCGGCCGCGATCACCATGATCGCGCTGCCCGATGACGAGGAACTCCACGGCAACACCGAAGCCCTGATCGCCCGGCCTCCCGACATTGTGGTGGCGCACACCGGCATCGGCTTTCGCGGCTGGCTGGCCGCGGCGGAGGGATGGGATCTGCTCAACCCGCTCCTGTCCTCGCTGTCGTCGGCCCGGATCGTCTCGCGCGGGCCGAAGGCAACCGGCGCGCTGCGCGCCGCCGGACTGCACGAGGAGTGGTCCCCGGAATCGGAATCCTCACAGGAACTGCTGCAATACCTGCTCGAATCGGGCGTATCCGGCATGCGGGTCGCCATTCAGCTGCACGGCGCCGCCGACGCGTGGGATCCGTTCCCGGAATTCCTCGACGGGTTGCGTTTCGCCGGGGCCGAGGTGGTGCCCGTCCGGGTGTACCGGTGGAAGCCGGCTCCGTTGGGCGGCACGTTCGACCAGCTGGTGAACGGGATTGCGGGCCGAGGATTCGATGCGGTCACCTTCACCTCGGCGCCCGCGGCGGCGGCGGTGCTGGAGCGCAGCCGCGAGCTGGGTATCGAGGACCAACTCCTGGAAGCGCTCCGCACCCACGTGCATGCCATGTGCGTCGGCCCGGTGACCTCCAGACCGTTGGTCCGAAAGGGCGTGCCGACCTCGTCTCCGCAACGAATGAGGCTGGGCGCCTTGGCCCGACATGTTGCCGAGGAGCTACCCCTGCTCGGGTCGTGCGCCGTGCACGCCGCCGGCCACACGGTGGACATCCGCGGCACCTGCGTGCTCGTGGATGGCTCGATCAAGGCGTTGTCGCCATCCGGGATGGCGATATTGCGTGTGCTGGCACGACGACCCGGCGAAGTCGTCGCGCGCGATCAATTGTTGCGGGCGCTGCCCGGCAACGGCAGCGATCCGCACGCCGTCGACACCGCCGTGCTCCGGCTGCGCACGGCGCTGGAAGACAAGGACATCATCGCGACGGTGATCAAACGTGGCTACCGGCTCGCCGTCGACGAAACGGATACCCCGGCGACGGGCTAGCCGGCGGTCCGCGCGACCTGGACCCGGCCCTCGGGCGTGACCCGCACCGGGAACACCGGCACCGAGACGTCCGGGTCGTCAAGGCACGAACCGTCGTCGAGGGCGAAAGCCTGCTTCTGGATCGGCGTTTGGACCACGACGCGGCCACCGCGGTCACCGACGAGCCCCCGCGACATCACCGCAGCACCGCAGAAGGGGTCGACGTTACCCAACGCGTACACCGAGCCGTCGTCGAGCCGGAACAGCGCCGCCTGGGTGCCGTCGTCGAGCAACACGCCCACGCCGCGCCCCGGAATGAGGCGATCGTATGCGCAGGCGGTCGTCCACACCTGAATCCCGTCGAGAACTGTCACGGCCCCTCCTGGTTTACTCGCGGACCCGCGGCATGCCAATGGGTACAGGCACTTTGCGCCCGGCACGCTCGGTGAACGTCACCGTCGAGTCGACGGCGTCCGGGGCGTTGACGAAGGAGACGAAGCGCGACAACTTCTCCGAGTCCTCCAGCACGCCCTTCCATTCGCACTTGTAGTTCTGCACGTGCCGCGCCATCGCGGCCTCGAATTCCTCGGCAAGGCCCAGCGAGTCCTCGCAGACGACCTCGCGCACGTGATCGAGCCCGCCCTCGATCGACTCCACCCACGGCGCGGTGCGCTGCAGCCGGTCGGCCGTGCGGATGTAGTACATCAGGAAGCGGTCGATGTAGCGGACCAGCGTCTCGGTGTCGAGGTCGGCGGCCAGCAGCTGCGCGTGCCGGGGAGTCATGCCGCCGTTGCCGCCGACGTAGAGGTTCCAGCCCCGCTCGGTCGCGATGACACCGACGTCCTTGGAGCGTGCCTCGGCGCACTCGCGGGCGCAGCCCGAGACGCCCAGCTTGATCTTGTGCGGTGCCCGCAGGCCGCGATAACGCAGCTCGAGGTCGATGGCCAGCTGCACCGAATCCTGTTGCCCGTAGCGGCACCAGTCGCTGCCCACGCAGCTCTTCACGGTGCGCATGGCCTTGCCGTAGGCGTGGCCGGATTCCATGCCGCCCTCGACGAGCCGCCGCCAGATCTCCGGCAACTGGTCGACCCGGGCGCCGAACAGGTCGATCCGCTGGCCGCCGGTGATCTTGGTGTAGAGGCCGAAGTCCTGCGCTATCTGGCCGATCAGGATGAGGTGTTCCGGTTTGATGTCGCCGCCGGGCACCCGCGGCACCACCGAGTAGCTGCCGTTGCGCTGGATGTTGGCCAGG
The DNA here is from genome assembly GCA_963711445.1 of uncultured Actinomycetota bacterium. Classification (GTDB taxonomy): domain Bacteria; phylum Actinomycetota; class Actinomycetes; order Mycobacteriales; family Mycobacteriaceae; genus Mycobacterium. The sequence goes on along the minus strand of CAVQEF010000003.1, from coordinate 533,175 downwards.
AAGTGGTCGTTGGAATCCTGCAGCGCGGCCTGCTCGCCGTCGAGGATGTGGTCCGAGCCGGTCGAGGCCAGGATGGACGCGACCACGGGTTTGCAGATGTCGCAGCCCTTTCCGCGGCCGAAGCGCTGCAGCAGGCCGGTGAAGGTGCGGATCTCGGTGGCCGAGATGATCTCGAACAGTTCGGCCCGCGACTGGTCGAAATGCTCGCACAGCGCCTTGGACTGCTCGACCCCCTCGGCCTCCAGCAGCTGCTTGAGCAGCGGCACGCACGACCCGCACGACGTGCCCGCGGCCGTGCCCGACTTGAGCGCCGGGACGTCGCCGCACCCGTCGGCGATCGCGCATTTCAGGTCGCCCTTGGTGACGTTGTTGCACGAGCAGATCTGCGCGGAATCCGGCAGTGCTCCGACGCCCAAAGCCGAAGCGCCACAGCCGGACTGGGCCGGCGCGATCAGCGACAGCGGGTCGCCGGGCAGCTCGCTGCCGACCATCGGCCGCAGCACCCCGTACGACGACGCGTCGCCCACCAGGACGCCGCCGAGCAGCGTCTTGGCGTCGTCGGAGAGCACCAGCTTGGCGTAGGTCCGCTTCACCGCGTCGTTGACGGCGACCTCGAGGCAGTTCTCGGTCGCGCCCATCGCGTCGCCGAAGCTGGCAACGTCGACGCCCAGCAGCTTGAGCTTGGTGGAGAGGTCCGCCTCCCCGAACTCGGCGCCCCCACCCAGCACGCGGTCGGCCACCACCTCGGCCGAGGTGTAGCCGGGCCCGACCAGGCCGTAGCACCGGCCGCCGATCGCGGCCACCTCCCCAATTGCGTAGATGTCGGGATCGCTTGTCTGGCAAGTCAAGTCGGTGAGAATTCCGCCCCGCTCGCCGAGCGTCAGCCCCGCGGCCGAGGCCAGTTCGTCGCGCGGCCGGATGCCGGCCGCGAAGATCACCACACCCGCCTCGATGATGTCCCCGTCGGTCAAGCGCACCCGCACCGAGGTCGAACCGTCCTCGTGCTCAACGGATTCGATCGATTCGGTGCCCGTCCCGACGTGCACCGCGATGCCGAGCTCGGTGACCATCCTGGCGAGCAGCGCGCCGCCGGCCTCGTCGATCTGCTGGGCCATCAGGCGCGGCATCATCTCCACGACGTGGGTCTGCAACCCGAACTGGCGCAGCGCGTTGGCGGCCTCCAGCCCCAGCAGGCCACCCCCGATGACCACCCCCCCGCAGGCGTGACCGGCCTCCAGCGTGCGTTGGGCGTCGGCGCGGATGGCGTCGAGGTCGTCGAGCGTGCGGTAGACGTGGCAGGCCGGCAGGTCGTGACCGGGCACCGGCGGCACGAAAGCGTAGGACCCGGTGGCCAAGACCAGCTTGTCGTAGCCGTGGCGTTCACCGTCGGCGGTCACCACCGACCTGGTCGCGGGGTCGACCTCGACGACCCGAGTGTTCAACAGCAGCCGAACCCGCTGGTCGCCGGCGTAGTCGTTGCCGGGCAGCGCCAGCAGGGCGCGGTCCCAGGCCTCGGTATAAGAGGTCAGCCCGACGCGGTCGTACGCCGCGTCGCCCTCCTCAGCGAGCACCGTGATCCGCCACGACCCCTCGCCGTCGCGGGCGCGGATCGCCTCGACCAACCGGTGGCCGACCATGCCGTGCCCCACCACGACGATGTGACGGACCGCACAGCCGGGGCGCGAAATCCCGTCTGCAGCCATGGCTTTGAGCGTAACGGCCAGAAATTAAGCCGATCGCCCCCAATGTGAAGGTGCTATGACGAGGATCTCACAATTCACAGGAAGCGTTGTGAATACCCGTTCGCTCAGGGCGAACGCCGAGGTGGAACTTCAGCGTGGCCCACTCAAGTTTCTCATTGCAGCGGATCGGCAGGGCGCCGGTCACAGCCAACTCACAACCAAGCGTAAGGAGATGTCCATGAGCAACCTCGCATTGTGGTCGCGACCGGCGTGGGACACCGACCGGTGGTTCCGCGACTTCTTCGGCCCCGCCGCGGCGACGGACTGGTACAAGCCCGCCGACAGCGGATTCCGGCCGGCCGCGGAGATCGTCAAGGACGGCGACGACGCCGTGGTCCGCGTCGAACTGCCCGGTGTCGACGTGGAGAAGGACGTCAACGTCGAGGTCGAGCTCAAGAACGGGGTGAGCCGCCTGGTGATCCACGGTGAACACCGCGACGAGCGCGCCGAGGAGCAGGACGGGCGCACGCTGCGCGAGATCCGGTACGGCTCGTTCCGTCGCACGTTCCAGCTGCCCGCCCACGTCACCGGCGAGGCCATCGCGGCCTCCTACGACGCGGGCGTGTTGACCGTGCGGGTCACCGGCGCCTACGCGGGAACTCAGCCGCAGCGCATCGCGATCACCAAGTAATCCCGGGTAGTTCCCGGCCGGATGGGTCCGGCGAAGCCCCGTGGGGCTCCGCCGGACCCGTCGCTTTGGCGCGCCGCGGTTAGTATCGGGGGCATAGTGTGATCCACGACACCGCTCGGCCCGAGGAGACCTCGTTGTACAGCACTGAGCTCGCCGAACTGCACGACCTCATCGGCGGGTTGCGGCGGTGCGTGAGTTCGTTGAAGGCGCGATACGGCGACAGCCCCGCGATGCGCCGCGTCGTCATCGACGCCGACCGGATCCTGTCCGACGTCGAATTGCTCGACACCGACGTCTCCGAGTTGGACCTGGCGCGCGCCACCGTGCAGCAGTCCGGCGAGAAGATCGCCATACCCGACACCCCCTACGACAGCGGATTCTGGCGCGATGTCGACGACGAGGGTGTCGGAGGTCACAACCGGTACTGACAACCAAACCCCCGGTCAACAGGGGGACGCCTGCTGTGTACCCTTCGTCAGACAGCCCGTTCGAAGAGGAACACTAGATGAGCGCACCCACCGCGAACCGTTCTGAGTCCGGCGTTTTCTCCCCAACGCGGGCCCGCATCCCACAGCGAACGCTGCGCACCGACGGGTGGTGGAAGTCGCCGCTGCGGATCGACCTGGGCTTCGCCGCTTTCGTCATCTATGCGACGGTCCGGGCGTTCCTACAGAACAACTACTTCGTCCCGAAGTATCACTACCTGACGCCGTTCTACTCACCGTGCGTCAGCACCGGGTGCGTGAAAGAGGCCAGCGAATTTTGGCCGCAGATCCTGCCGGATGTGTGGTGGCTGCCCTTCGCGGCGCTGACGCTGCCGTTCCTGCTGCTGTTCCGGCTGACCTGCTACTACTACCGCGGCGCCTACTACCGCACGGTGTGGCAGTCGCCCACCGCATGCGCGGTCGCCGAGCCCCGCGCCCACTACACCGGTGAGACCCGATTCCCGTTGATCGTCCAGAACACCCACCGGTACTTCTTCTACATCGCCGCCATCATCTCGGTGATCAACAGCTACGACGCGATCGTCGCGTTCCACTCCGAGGACGGCCCCCACGGGTTCGGCTTCGGCCTGGGCAACGTGATCCTGGTCGGCAACGTCATCATGCTCTGGGTGTACACACTGTCCTGCCATTCGTGCCGGCACGTGACCGGCGGGCGGCTCAAGCACTTCTCCAAACACCCGGTGCGGTACTGGATCTGGACCCAGGTCAGCAGGCTCAACACCCGGCACAAGTTGTACGCCTGGATCACACTGGGCACCCTGATGCTGACCGACTTCTACATCGCGCTGGTGGCCAGCGGCACCATCGGTGACTTGAGATTCATTGGCTGACAAGCCACCAGGTAAACCAGAAATAGCTGAGTGAGGATTCATGGTTGAGGTCGAGCGGCACTCCTACGACGTCGTCGTCATCGGTGCCGGCGGCTCCGGGTTGCGCGCGGTCATCGAGGCGCGCGAACGCGGCCTCAAGGTCGCCGTGGTGTGCAAGTCCCTGTTCGGTAAGGCCCACACGGTCATGGCCGAGGGCGGCTGCGCGGCCTCGATGGGCAACGCCAACCCGAAGGACAACTGGCAGACCCACTTCGGCGACACGATGCGCGGCGGGAAGTTCCTCAACAACTGGCGCATGGCCGAGCTGCACGCCAAGGAGGCCCCGGACCGGGTCTGGGAGCTGGAGACCTACGGAGCGCTGTTCGACCGCACCAAGGACGGCAAGATCAGCCAGCGCAACTTCGGCGGGCACACCTATCCCCGGCTGGCGCACGTCGGCGACCGCACCGGCCTGGAGCTGATCCGCACGCTGCAGCAGAAGATCGTCTCGCTGCAGCAAGAGGACTACGCCGAGCTCGGCGACTACGAGGCCCGGATCAAGGTGTTCGCCGAATGCACCATCACCGAGCTGGTCAAGGACGGCCCCGACAACGAGGGGCGGATCGCCGGCGCGTTCGGCTACTGGCGCGAAAGCGGCCGGTTCATCGTGTTCGAGGCCCCCGCGATCGTCATGGCCACCGGCGGGATCGGCAAGTCGTTCAAGGTGACCTCCAACTCCTGGGAGTACACCGGCGACGGGCACGCGCTGGCGCTGCGGGCCGGGGCGTCGCTGATCAACATGGAGTTCGTCCAGTTCCACCCCACGGGCATGGTGTGGCCGCCCAGCGTGAAGGGGATCCTGGTCACCGAGGGCGTTCGCGGCGACGGCGGGGTGCTGAAGAACTCCGAGAACTCGCGCTTCATGTTCGACTACATCCCACCGGTGTTCAAGGGCCAATACGCCGAGTCCGAGCAAGAGGCCGACCAGTGGCTCAAGGACAACGACTCCGCCCGGCGCACCCCGGACCTGCTGCCCCGCGACGAGGTCGCGCGCGCGATCAACTCCGAGGTCAAGGCCGGCCGCGGGAGCCCGCACGGCGGGGTCTACCTCGACATCGCATCCCGGCTGACCCCCGAGCAGATCAAGCGGCGGCTGCCGTCGATGTACCACCAGTTCATGGAACTGGCCGGGGTCGACATCACCAAGGAACCCATGGAAGTCGGCCCCACCTGCCACTACGTGATGGGCGGGATCGAGGTCGACGCCGACACCGGCGCGGCCACGGTCGCCGGGCTGTTCGCCGCCGGCGAGTGCTCGGGCGGCATGCACGGCTCCAACCGGCTGGGCGGCAACTCGCTGTCGGACCTGCTGGTCTTCGGCCGGCGGGCGGGCCTGGGAGCCGCCGACTACGTGCGCGCGCTCAGCACCCGCCCGGCGATCGGCGACGACGCCCTCGACGCCGCGGCGAAGCGTGCGCTGGCGCCCTTCGAGGCGCCCGCCGACGCCTCGGCGGCCGAGAACCCCTACACCCTGCAGCTGGAACTGCAACAGTCGATGAACGACCTGGTGGGCATCATCCGCAACGCGGACGAGATCTCCCAGGCCCTGGACCGGCTCGGCAAGCTGCGGGAGCGGTTCAAGAACGTCCACGTCGAGGGCGGTCGCCAGTACAACCCCGGCTGGAACCTGGCCATCGACCTGCGCAACATGCTGATGGTCAGCGAGTGCGTGGCCAAGGCCGCGCTGGAGCGCACCGAGAGCCGCGGCGGGCACACCCGCGACGACCACCCGTCGATGGAATCGTCGTGGCGCAAGGTGTTGCTGGTCTGCCGCGCGGCGAGCGACCCCGAAGCGTCGGTCCCCGACATCACGGTCACTCACGAGGACCAGGTGCCGATGCGGGCCGACCTGATGGAGCTCTTCGAGATCTCCGAGCTGGAGAAGTACTTCGCCGACGACGAGCTGGCCGAGCACCCAGGACGGACCCCCAGGACGGAGAAGTAGATGAGCTACAACGCGACCATGCGGGTGTGGCGTGGCGACGAAGCCGGCGGCGCGCTGCAGGATTTCACGGTCGAGGTCAACGAGGGCGAGGTGGTGCTCGACATCATCCACCGCCTGCAGCAGACCCAGACCCCCGACCTTGCCGTGCGCTGGAATTGCAAGGCGGGCAAGTGCGGCTCGTGCTCGGCCGAGATCAACGGCTACCCCCGGCTGATGTGCATGACCCGGATGTCCACGTTCACGCAGGACGAGGTCATCACCGTCACGCCGCTGCGGACCTTCCCGGTGATCCGCGACCTGGTCACCGACGTCTCCTTCAACTACGAGAAGGCCCGCGAGATACCGTCTTTCACGCCACCCAAGGAGCTGCAGCCCGGTGAGTACCGGATGGCGCAGGCCGACGTGCAGCGGTCACAGGAATTCCGCAAGTGCATCGAGTGCTTCCTGTGCCAGAACGTCTGCCACGTGATCCGCGACCACGAGGAGAACAAGAAGTCCTTCGCCGGGCCACGCTTCTTGATGCGCATCGCCGAGCTCGAGATGCATCCGCTGGACACCCGGGACCGGCGCAACGACGCGCAGGAAGAGCACGGCCTGGGCTTCTGCAACATCACCAAGTGCTGCACCGAGGTCTGTCCGGAGAACATCAAGATCACCGACAACGGGCTGATCCCGATGAAAGAGCGGGTCGCCGACCGCAAGTACGACCCGGTGGTCTGGCTGGGAAACAAGCTGTTCCGCCGCTGACTGCACCGCCCTGACCCCGGGCGAGCCTGCGTTCAGGGCGCCGAGCCCGCGCTCAGCGCGTCAGGCCCGGCGTCGGGCGCGCGCTGGATGCAGTCTCGATGGCCGGTCGACGCTCACGATGGCCGGTCGGCGGGCCGGTCGGCGCTCGGCTGCCCGCTAGACATCCCAGGTTCCGAATTTGTCAAGCCGCTGCGGGAGCTTGGCGGTGTGCCCAGGCTGTGTGTTCGTCGTAGACAGTGTGGTGACGTAGGCAGCCGTGCAGGATGCCGACAAGGCGGTTGCCCAGAGCACGTAGTGCTTGGTGATGCAGGTCGCCGGCGGCGGGGCGCTGGTCGTAGAACAGGCGAGCTCCGGGGCTGTTGGTCAGCGCGCAGAAAGCCCATTGGTCAACGGCGTCGTAGAGTCGGCGGTTGCGGATGTGGCGGGCTAGCACGGCACGTTTCTTGCCCGACGCGATCGTCAGGGGTGATGTTCCGGCGTAGTTCTTGCGACACTTGGCGGTGGTGTATCTGTTCGGGTCGTCCCCGAATTCACCGAGCACCCGGGCGCCGAGGATGACACCAAGTCCTGGCAGGGAGCGGTAGATGTCGGCGTCCGGGTGTGTCTCAAAATGCGTGGCGAGTTCGGCTTCGAGGTCGCCGATCTGGTGGTTCAGTTCGGCGATGACAGCGACCGCGGCCCGGGTGCTGGCTCCGAATGCGGCGGTGACCGCGGCGGGGGCGGCGAGGTGCTCGGCGCGCAGAGCGGCTTGGATTTCTTGAGCGCGAACGTCGATATTGCGTTGGCGTCCGGCTGCTTTGAGCGCAGACCGGATCTTGGCCAGACTCAGCCGCTGCGCGTCGCTCGGTGTTGGGGCGCGGCCCAGGACGGTCAGCGCGTCGCGGTCGGCCAAATCGGCGAACGCCTCCAGCGCGGCCGGGTAGTACTCTCGCAACGCGCTACGCAAGCCATTGGTGTGGCGGGTGCGCGCCCAGATCAGATTCTGATGGGCCCGGGCCAGTACCTTGATCGCCTCGGCGTCGCTGTCCCCGGCGACCAGGCGGTGATTGTGCCGATCGGTGCGCACCAGATCGGCGAGCAACTTGGCATCCGAGGCGTCGGACTTGGCTCCCGACACGTGGTGGCGGTCGCGGTAGCGGGCCACGGCCAGCGGGTTGACCGCGAATACCTGGTAGTTGGCGGCGGTCAGGGCATCCACCCACAGGCCACGGTCGGTTTCGATGCCGATCACCACCTCAGTGGGGTCTTCGGAATGCGTCGCCGCCAGCTCGTGCAACACCCGCATGCCGGCCAAGCCTTCGGGTAGCCGCCCCGATGCCAGCCGGTCGCCGGCATCGTTCATCAGATACACGTCGTGATGGTCTTCTGCCCAGTCGTCTCCGACGAACAGCATGAAATCAAACCTCCCTCGGCTCACAGTTGATGAATCCCGTTCGAGCCGAAGGACACCTGGCGGCGACCTAATGGATCAGTGCTCGTACCGGCACGACATCCCATGAGCGCTACAGATGACCTCACCAACTGACCGGGGCACGATCTAGCCTTAGGAGTCGACTCTCACCCCAGGCGCCAACAGTGCTCACCGGCCAGCGGCTCGGTGACCAGCATCCCCCTCAGGACCGAGGCGCTCTTGAGGACACGCTGATCGACTCCCATTAGGCGCCGAGCCGCCGGAACCCGCTGCGGTGGAACACGATGGGCGCCACCTCGGCGTCCACCGTCACCTCGTTGACCCGCAACACCACGATGGTGTGGTCCCCGGCCGGGACCAGCTGCTCGATCGAGCTCTCCAGCCACAGGCCGGTGCCCTTGATGAAGACCGCGCCGGAATCGTTGGACACCGTCTCCAGGCCGGCGAAGCGGTCCCCGGTCTTGGCGGCCAGGGTCCGCGCCGCGCTGTCGTGCGCCTCGCCGAGCACGCTGATGCCCAGCATGGGCAGGCCCTTGAGCTTGGGCCAGGTGGTCGAGGTGTTCTGCACGCAGAACGACACCAGCGGCGGCTCCAGGGACACCGGGACGAAGGTGCTGACCGCCAGGCCTTCCCGGTTGCCGTTGACCTCGGCGGCGATGGCCACCACCCCGGTTGGAAAGTGGCCGAAGGCCTCCCGGAGTGAGGACGGGGTCAGCATGTTCTTCGATTCCACCGGACTTCGTCGCCCCCTGCAGTGAGACGGTCTTCTCCGGGCACGACCCTACCCGCCGGCGGCGGCGCCGTCGTGCGGACCCGGCGAATGGCCGCGCGCCCGCGGCCGCGCGGGCTTGGCCCCCGGCCTCGAGTACGGACGCGCCCACCACCTGCAGGGCCGCGGCGCGCGCCCCGGAACGGCGCGAATGCGTATCGCCGCAGGTGGCGGCGGCGCCGAGCCGTGGCCAACGCCCTTGCCAACCGGTTGGTTGATTAGACAGTGAAATTTAGCTCACATTGACTTGCGTTGGGCTGCCGGGGAGCGATATTTTAACTGTGTTACTGGTGGGTAACTTAGCCCTAGTACCCAACCGCGTGTGGCATTCTCAACGAGGAGGACCGTAGTGAGCCACTACAAGAGCAACGTCCGTGACCAGGTGTTCAACCTGTTCGAGGTCCTGGGCGTTGACAAGGCTTTAGGTGCGGGCGAGTACGGCGACCTGGACGTCGACACCGTCCGCGAGATGTTGACCGAGATGAGCCGGCTGGCCGAGGGCCCGGTGGCCGAGTCGTTCATCGAGGGTGACCGCAACCCGCCCGTCTTCGACCCGAAGACCCATTCCGTGACGCTGCCGGACTCGTTCAAGCAGTCTGTCCGCGCGCTGCTGGAAGCCGGCTGGGACAAGGCCGGCATCGACGAGGTGCTGGGCGGCATGCCCATGCCCAAGGCCCTGGTGTGGGCGCTGCACGAGCACATCCTGGGCGCCAACCCGGCGGTATGGATGTACGCCGGCGGCGCCGGTTTCGCCAACATCGTCCACCACCTCGGCACCGAGGAGCAGAAGAAGTGGGCGGTCATCGCCGCCGAGCGGCAGTGGGGTGCGACCATGGTGCTCACCGAGCCGGACGCCGGCTCGGACGTGGGCGCCGGGCGCACCAAGGCGGTCCAGCAGGACGACGGCTCCTGGCACATCGAGGGCGTGAAGCGGTTCATCACCTCGGCCGACTCCGACGACCTGTTCGAGAACATCGTCCACCTGGTGCTGGCCCGCCCCGAGGGCGCCGGACCCGGCACCAAGGGCCTGTCGCTGTTCATCGTGCCCAAGTTCCTGTTCGACTTCGAGACCGGCGAGCCGGGCGAGCGCAACGGCGTGTTCGTGACCAACGTCGAGCACAAGATGGGCCTCAAGGTTTCGACGACCTGTGAGCTGTCGTTCGGCCAGCACGACGTGCCCGCCAAGGGCTGGCTGGTGGGCGAGGTGCACAACGGCATCGCGCAGATGTTCGAGGTCATCGAGATGGCCCGGATGATGGTGGGCACCAAGGCCATCGCGACCCTGTCGACCGGCTACCTGAACGCGCTGGAGTACGCCAAGTCCCGCGTGCAGGGCGCCGACATGACGCAGATGACCGACAAGAGCGCACCGCGGGTGACCATCACGCACCACCCCGACGTGCGCCGGTCGCTGATGACGCAGAAGGCCTACGCCGAGGGGCTGCGGGCCATGTACCTCTACACCGCGACCTATCAGGACGCCGCGGTCGCCCAAGCGCTGTACGGCGTCGACGCCGACCTGGCCGTCAAGGTCAACGACCTGATGCTGCCGGTGGTCAAGGGCGTGGGCTCCGAGCAGGCCTACGCCAAGCTGACCGAGAGCCTGCAGACGTTCGGCGGTTCGGGCTTCCTGCAGGACTACCCGATCGAGCAGTACATCCGCGACGCCAAGATCGACTCGCTGTACGAGGGCACCACCGCCATCCAGGCGCAGGACTTCTTCTTCCGCAAGATCGTCCGCGACAAGGGTGTGGCGTTGGCCCACGTGTCGGGCCAGATCCGCGAGTTCGTGGACAGCGAGTCCGGCAACGGCCGGCTCAAGTCCGAGCGCGAGCTGCTGGCCAAGGCGCTGGCCGACGTCGAGGCGATGGCGGCCTCGATGACCGGCTACCTGATGGCGGCCCAGGAAGACGTCTCCAGCCTGTACAAGGTGGGTCTGGGGTCGGTGCGCTTCCTGATGAGCGTCGGCGACCTGGTCATCGGCTGGCTGCTGCAGCGCCAGGCCGCGGTGGCCGTGCAGGCGCTCGACGCGGGCGCCAGCGGCGACGAGCGCGCCTTCTACGAGGGCAAGGTCGCGGTGGCGTCGTTCTTCGCCAAGAACTTCCTGCCGCTGCTGTCGGGCACCCGCGAGGTGATCGAGACGCTGGACAACGAGATCATGGAGCTCGACGAAGCCGCCTTCTGAGGGCCCTGAACGCGAAAATCCCCCGCTCGTGGAAGCGGGGGATTTTCGCGTCCACCGACCGAATGAAACGACCGATCGAAAAGACCGCCGCTGGATCCCCTCACTCCAGCGGCGGTCCGTTCCGTACGCCCGCCCTGCCGAGGGCGCGGGGCGAGCGGTCGATTCGAGGATGCCCCGTGTTGCCGTCGGGGTCGGGGGGTCAGACCGCAACACGGGGTATCCGGAACCTTGGATACCCAGCCTGGTAGCGACTAACCCCGTGTGACCGACGTCATCGCGACCGTCATCGCGACCCGGATCGCGCTGGTCAGGCCTCCAAAATCGCGGCGACGCCCTGCCCGCCGGCGGCGCAGATCGAGATCAGCGCCCGGACCGGCCCGCCGCCCTTGCTGCCCGCCCTCTTCTCGGCGACCTGCTTGGCCGCCTGGGCCAGGATCCGCCCGCCGGTGGCCGCGAAGGGATGGCCGGCGGCCAGGGACGAACCGTTGACGTTGAGCCGGGACCGATCGATCGACCCCAGGGCGGCGTCCAGGCCCAGCCGCTCCTTGCAGTACTCCTCGGACTCCCAGGCCTGCAGGTGCGCCAGCACCACCGACGCGAAGGCCTCGTGGATCTCGTAGAAATCAAAATCCTGCAATCCCAGTCCGTTTCGCGCCAGCAGGCGGGGCACGGCGTAGGTCGGTGCCATCAGCAGGCCGTCGCGGCCGTTGACGTAGTCCACCGCGGCGGTCTCCGCGTCCACCAGGAAGGCGAGCGGCTTCACCGAATGGGCACCCGCCCAGTCCTCGGAGGCCAGCAGGGCGACCGACGCCCCGTCGGTGAGCGGTGTGGAGTTGCCGGCCGTCATCGTCGCGTCGCCGGCCTTGACCCCGAACACCGGGCGCAGCTTGGCGAGCTTCTCCGCGCTCGAGTCCGCGCGCAGGTTGTCGTCGCGGTAGAGCCCGAGGAACGGGCTGACCAGGTCGTCGAAGAAGCCGCGGTCGTAGGCGGCGGCCATGTTGCGGTGGCTGGCGGCGGCCAGCTCGTCCTGGTCGACGCGTTTGATGCCCATCTGCTTGGTGGTGACGGCGGTGTGCTCGCCCATCGACAGCCCCGTGCGCGGCTCGCTGTTGGCCGGGATCTCGACACCGAGGGTGGCGGGCAGCGTGCCGATCAGCTTGAGCCGCTGCACGTTGGACTTCGACCGGCGCAGCCGCAGCAGGGTGCGGCGCAGGTTGTCGCCCAGCCCGATCGGCGGGTCGGACGTGGTGTCGACCCCGCCGGCGGCGGCCACCTCGTAGCGGCCGGACGCGATCCCGTCGGCCGCGGCGATCGCCGCCTGCAGGCCGGTGCCGCAGGCCTGCTGGATGTCGAACGCCGGGGTGTACGACGACAGCTGGGAGCCCAGCACCGATTCGCGCGTCAGGTTGAAGTCGCGGCTGTGTTTGAGCACGGCCCCGCCCACCACCGCGCCCAGCCGCTGGCCGGCCAGGCCGAACCGGTCCACCAGCCCGTCCAGGGCCGCGGTGAACATGTCCTGGTTGGACGCTTCGGCGTAGGCGCCGTCGGACCTGGCGAACGGGATCCGGTTGCCGCCCAGCACGGCGACGCGCCGCCGGGCCTGAGCGTCCTTGGGGGCAGCCTGGTTTCTCGCCTCTGCAGGGGCCACGTTCGTCTCCGGTTCGTCAGTTTCGGGTCGGCCGTTGCGGGCCATACTACCGACTGTTCTTACTCTGAAGTAAGTTCGTCATCGATACGGTGTTCTTATACCCGAAACTACCGATCCAGAAGCACATGGAAGGCAGCTCAGTGGCTCCCAAGCTTTCGTCCGACCTCTTGTCGCAGGTGGTCAACTCAGGCCCCGGGTCGTTTCTGGCCAAACAGCTCGGCATCCCGCAGCCCGAACCCCTGCGCCGCTACCGGCCCGGTGAGCCGCCGCTGGCCGGCTCGCTGCTGATCGGCGGTGCGGGCCGGGTGGTGGAGCCGGCGCGCGCGGCGCTGGCCGAGGACTACGAGGTGGTGGGCAACAACCTGGGCGGCCGGTGGGCCGACAAGTTCGGTGGGCTGGTCTTCGACGCCACCGGCATCACGGCGCCGGCCGGGCTCAAGGGATTGCACGAGTTCTTCACGCCGCTGCTGCGCAACCTGGGACACTCGTCGCGCGTCGTGGTCGTCGGCACCACGCCCGACGCCGCAGCGAGCAGCGACGAGCGGATCGCGCAGCGCGCGCTGGAGGGCTTCACCCGCTCGCTGGGCAAGGAGTTGCGCCACGGCGCCACGGTGTCGCTGGTGTACCTGTCGCCGCACGCCAAGCCGGCCGCCACGGGGTGCGAGTCGACCCTGCGGTTCATCCTGTCCGCCAAGTCGGCCTACGTGGACGGGCAGGTGTTCTACATCGGGGAGGCCGACTCGACGCCGCCGGCCGACTGGGACCGGCCGCTGGATGGCAAGGTCGCCATCGTGACCGGCGCCGCCCGCGGGATCGGCGCGACGATCGCCGAGGTGTTCACCCGCGACGGCGCCCGCGTGGTCGCGATCGACGTGGAGTCCGCGGCCGAGGACCTGGCCGAGGCCGCCAGCCGGGTCGGCGGCACCGCGCTGGCCCTCGACGTCACCGCCTCCGACGCCGTCGAGCAGATCACCGAGCACCTGCGCGACCACTACGGCGGGCACGCCGACATCCTGGTCAACAACGCCGGCATCACCCGCGACAAGCTGCTGGCCAACATGGACGACGCCCGCTGGGACGCCGTCCTGGCCGTCAACCTGCTGGCCCCGCTGCGGCTCACCGAGGGGCTGGTGGGCAACGGCAGCATCGGCGCAGGGGGCCGGGTGATCGGCTTGTCGTCGATGGCCGGCATCGCGGGCAACCGCGGGCAGACCAACTACGCCACCACCAAGGCCGGCATGATCGGCCTCACCCAGGCCCTGGCGCCGGGACTCTACGAGAAGGGCGTCACGATCAACGCCGTCGCACCCGGATTCATCGAAACCCAGATGACCGCCGCCATCCCGCTGGCCACCCGCGAGGTGGGCCGGCGGATGAACTCGCTGCTGCAGGGGGGCCAGCCGGTGGACGTCGCCGAGACCATCGCCTACTTCGCCAGCCCGGCGTCGAACGCGGTGACCGGCAACGTCATCCGCGTCTGCGGCCAGGCCATGCTGGGCGCCTAGGTTCGGAGGAGAACGCGATGAATCAGCCGAGCGGCCTGCTGAACATGCTGCGGGCGGCGGCCGGGTCGCTGCCGCTGGTGTCCCGCTCCGACCGGTTGCCCACCCGAACGGTGAGCATCGACGAGTTGCCCATCGAGGCCACCAACGTGGCCGAGTACGCGGCGCTGACCGGCCTGCGCTTCGGCAACCACGTGCCGCTGACCTACCCGTTCGCGTTGACCTTTCCCGCGGTGATGTCACTGGTGACCGGGTTCGACTTTCCGTTCGCCGCGATGGGGGCGGTGCACACCGAGAACCGCATCACCCGGCACCGGCCGATCGCGGTGACCGACACCGTGGGGGTGCGCGTGCGCGCGGAGAACCTGCGCGAGCACCGCAAGGGCCTGTTGGTCGACCTGGTGAGTGAGGTCAGCGTCGGCAACGACGACGCCTGGCACCAGGTGACGACCTTCCTGCACCAGCAACGCACGAGCCTGTCCGACGAGCCGAAGCCGCCGCCGACCAAGCAGCCCAAGCTTCCCCCGCCCGGCGCGGTCCTGCGGGTCACCCCCGGACAGATCCGCCGCTACGCCTCCGTCGCCGGCGACCACAACCCGATTCACACCAACCCCCTCGCCGCCAAGATGTTCGGCTTCCCGACGGTCATCGCCCACGGAATGTTCAGCGCCGCAGCGGTTCTGGCCAACATCGAGGCCCGGCTGCCCGACGCCGTGAGCTATTGCGTGCGGTTCGGCAAGCCGTTGGTGTTGCCCGCCACCGCGGGGCTCTACATCGAGGAATGCGACAAGGGCGCCGCCGGCTGGGACCTGGCGCTGCGCAACATCGCCAAGAAGTACCCATATTCTGACGGGCACGGTCCGGGCGCTCTAGGTCCGGCCGGCGCGCCGGTGCGGCTTCGGCGCGGGCGCACGGCCGCCCGGCACGAGAGCCTTGAGCCCGTGGGCCCCGAGGGCGGTGACCAGGAACACCCCGAACAGCCACAGCGGGGGGCGGGCGAGTTCCCAGACGAAGACCGCGGCCCAGATCGGTGACCCCTGCGTGACGGCCAGCACCCCGGCCGCGCCGGCCAGCGACACCGTCGGCCCGTGCAGGTGCGTTCCGGCCGCCCAGTTCAGCGTCAGCACCAGCAGCGACCCCGCCGCGGCACCCGTGGCCAGCGACGGCGTCAGCATGCCGCCCGCGCCGCCGGCCCGCAGGAACAGCGCGGTCAGCAGCGGCTTGAGCACCAGGATCACCGCCGCCGCCGCGACCGTCAGGCCGCTGGCCAGGCTGACGGTCAGGATGCTGCGGCCGTTGCCGGGCAGTTCGGGCCACCAGTGCGAGCAGACGCCCATCACCAGCCCCGCACCGGCCAGCGCGGGTACCAGCACCCAGGTCCGCATCGGGGTGGCCGGCCGCGCGGCCGCCATGAGCCGGTCGAACGCCAGCCCGACCACGAGCGCCAGCGGTGCCAGGATCAGCGCCTGACCGGTGAGCTCGAAGGACAGGTCGGGGTTGGGCCAGTCCAGCACCGACTCGTCGTGGGTGAACGCCGACCCGACCGCGACGGCCAGGCTGGAGCTGATCAGCGCCGCGCCCAACGCCCTCGGGCGCCAGGTGTCCAGGATGAGCCGCACGGAGAACAGCGCTCCGGCCACGGGCACGGCGTACACGGCGCCGAGGCCGGCCCCTGCCGCACAGGCCAGCAGGATCTCCCGGTCGCCCGGCGTCAGCCGACGCAGCCAACCGGTACCCAGATCGGCCAGGGCCGCGGCGAATTGGCGCGGCGCACCTTCCCGGCCCAGCGAGGCCCCGGAGCCGACGAGCACAATCTGCAGCAGGGCGTCGACGCTCCACGCCAGATGCGGCACCCGGCCCCGGCGGGTGATGGTCTGGGTGAGCTGCGGCACCTCGGTGCGGCGCCGCAGCAGCCACCAGCCCGACGCCGCCAGCGCGGCGCCGACCATCGGCCCCAGCGCGCGCCGCACCGGGCTGCTGCCGGCGATCCCGGCCAGCAGCGAGCCGAAGTGGTAGTGATACGTCAGGTGCTCGACGAACCGCAGCACCACCGACGTCGACAGCCCGGCGACCCCGGCCAGCAGTCCGACGACAATGACCGCGCAGAAGAAGTCGAGGTTGCCGCGGGGCAGTCGAGCCGATCGGGCCACCGTATGAATCTAGGTTCTAGCCGGTGGCGGTGCTGGGACCGCCGTCGGCCGCGGCGGCGGCTTCCCGGTCCTCCGGGGCGCCGCGCAGGCCGTGCCAGAACAGGTCGATCAGCAGCTCGGCGGCCTCGTCGACGTCGACGTCGCCGGTGGAGAGGCGGGTGGCCACCGCCTCGCCCGCGCCGACCAGCGACACCGCCATCATCTGGTACTGCACCTCCGAGCGGGGGGTGCGGCTGCCGGCGCGCACCAGGCCGGCCACCAGCTCGATGATCTGTTCGCGGCCCTCGCGCACCATGTGCGCGAACGCCTGCGAGCTGGTGGCCTGGGTGTACATCACGATCCACGACGCCCGGTTGGCGTCGATGTAGCGCAAAAACGACCCGATCGTGTTGCGCAGCAGGTCCTTCGGGGTCTGGGTGAAGTCGATGTCGGCGCGCACCGCGTCGATGAACCGGCTCAGCTCGCGGTTCAGGCAGGCGCCGAACAGGTCCTCCTTGGAGCCGTAGTACAGGTACAGCATCGGCTTGGAGATCTGCGCCTCGGCGGCGATGACGTCCATCGAGGTCTCGTGGTAGCCGTTGACCGAGAACATCTGCACCGCGGCGTCGAGCATCTGCTGTTCACGGACGGCACGCGGTAGCCGCTTTGTGCCACCTGCCATTCGTTGCGCCCTTTCGTTGCGCCCTTCCGGCCCCCGCCACTCGCTTCCCGCTGAACCCAGGGTAACGACCGCCGGGCGCCTCAGTGGCCGCACGCCCGGTTGCGGCCCTTCATCGCGGCCACCCGCACCAGCGATTCGTCGACCGCCGACATCGGCAGTTCGCCCGCGGCCACCGCCTTGTCCAGCCGGTCCAGCACCGCCGGCACCTCCTTGGTGGTCACCCACAGCGCGACGTCGGTGCCGGCCTGCAGACTGCGCAGCACCGCCTCGGCCACGCCGTAGCGATCCGAGATCGCCGCCATGCTCGACAGGTCGTCGCTGAACACCGGGCCGGCGAAAGGCGGGCCGCCGTAGCCGGTGCCGTCGCGCAGCAACTTCACCGCCTGGGGGCTCAGGCTGGCCGGCTGATCGCCGGTCAGGTCGGGGACCTGCAGGTGGCCCATCATCACCCCGACCGGGAGCTGGGTGACCAGCGTCCGGTACGGCACCAGGTCGTCGTCTTTCAGCTCGCTCAGCGGCGGCGTCACCACGCCACCGGAGTGCGAGTCGCCCGAGCCGTGCCCGTGCCCGGGAAAGTGCTTGAGCACCGGCAGCAGCCCGGCTTCCCGCAGCCCCCGGGCGTACGCCCCGGCGTAGGCGGTCACCGTCTCCGGATCGCCGCCGAACGAGCGGTCCCCGATCACGCCGTCCTCGGCGTCGGTGACGTCGACCACCGGGGCGAAGTCGATGGTGATGCCCAGGTCGTGCATCTTCTTGCCGCGCGCGGCCGCCAGGTCGTGCACCTGCTCGACGGTCCGCGTGCGGGCCAGCTCCCGGGGCGACGGGGCCGGCCCGATCAGCGACTTCAGCCGCGACACCCGGCCGCCCTCCTCGTCGACGCTGACCGCCAGCGGCAGCGGGCCGGCGTGCGCGGCGATGTCGGCCAGCGGCCCCGGCAGCAGCGACAGGTCCGTCCAGCTGCCGATGAAGATGCCGCCGACGTGATAGTCGCTCACGACGGCGCGGGCGTCGTCGGCGTTCTTGACCCCCACCATCAGCAGCTGGGCCAGCTTGTCGCGCTGCGAGAGTTCGGCCGTGGGGTCGCCGCACACCGGCGCGGGCGCCGGCTTGCCCTGGGTGCCCGACGAGCCGGCCGGGGGCCGCGCGCCGTGGTGGCCGCAGCCGGTCACCAGCCCCGTCACCAGCAGCGTCGCGGCGGCCAGCACGGGCAGGGTGCGCGGAGAAGGCATCGGCACATGGTGCCACGGGTTTCGCGTCCGCTTTCCGGGGGACTCCTCCGAGAACAGCGGGGACGAGCGGGAGGAGCCGGCCATGATCGGGTTGCTGCCGGCCGCCGTGGCCGGCGCCGGCGTCGTGCCCTACGGCGACGGCCGCGGTCCCGGGCGCCAGTGCCCGCCGTGAGCTTGCTCCGAAGGGCGCCGGCCGGATGTCTGCTAGGTTGTCGCTAGACCGTCACGTCGCCGAAAGCAAGCCGAAGGCGCCCCCAAGGAGCCATGTTGAACCGGATCGTTGCGCCCGCAGCCGCCAGCGTGGTGGTCGGCCTGTTGCTGGGCGCCGCAGCGACTTTCGGGGTCACGTTGATGGTGCAGCAGGACACGAAGCCGCCACTTCCCGGGGGCGATCCGCAGTCGTCAGTGCTCAACCGGGTCGAGTACGGCAACCGTAGCTGACCCGGCGAGGACGTGGGCCGGTGCGCCGGCCCCGCGGTCGTCGGTCGCCCCGCTGTCCCGCCGGTGGCTGTTGCTGGTCGGGGCGCTCGCGCTGGCGTTGACGTTCGCCCAGTCCCCCGGCCAGATCTCGCCCGACACCAAGCTCGACCTCACCGCCAACCCGCTGCGCTTTTTGGCGCGCGCGACCAACCTGTGGAACAGCGAGCTGCCGTTCGGCCAGGCACAAAATCAGGCCTACGGCTACCTGTTCCCGCACGGCGCGTTCTTCCTGGCCGGCCACCTGCTGGGCGTGCCGGGCTGGGTCACCCAGCGGGTGTGGTGGGCGCTGCTGCTCGGCGTGGGCTTCTGGGGGCTGCTGCGGGTCGCCGAGGCGCTGGGGATCGGCAGCCCGGCTTCGCGGGTGGTCGCCGCGGCGGCGTTCGCGCTGTCGCCGAAGGTGCTGACCACGCTCGGGTCGATCTCGTCGGAGACCCTGCCGATGATGCTGGCGCCGTGGGTGTTGCTGCCGACGATCCTGGCGTTGCGGGGGGCCACGGTGCCGGCTTCAGCCCGGTCGGTGCGGGCGCTGGCCGGGCAGGCCGGGCTGGCGGTCGCGTTGATGGGCGCCGTCAACGCGATCGCGACGCTGGCCGGCTGCCTGCCCGCGGTGATCTGGTGGGCCTGTCACCGGCCGAACCGGTTGTGGTGGCGCTATACCGGATGGTGGCTGCTGTCCCTGGTGCTGGCCACGCTGTGGTGGGTGGTCGCGCTGGGAGCGCTGCACGCCATCAGCCCGCCGTTCCTGGACTACATCGAATCCTCGGGCGTGACCACCCAATGGTCGTCGCTGACCGAGATGCTGCGCGGCACCGAGAGCTGGACCCCGTTCGTGGCGCCCAATGCCACCGCGGGCGCGCCGTTGGTGACCGGGTCGGCGGCCATCCTGGGCACCTGCCTGGTCGCGGCGGCCGGGCTGGCCGGGCTGGCCGGTCCCGGCATGCCCGCGCGGGGCCGACTGGTGACGATGCTGCTCATTGGCGTGCTGTTGATGGCCGTCGGCTACAGCGGGGGGCTCGGCTCGCCGCTCGCCCATCAGGTGCAGGCGTTCCTGGACGCCGGCGGCGCGCCGCTGCGCAACGTGCACAAGCTGGATCCGGTCGTCCGGATGCCGATCGTGCTGGGCATCGCACACCTGCTGGGCCGGGTGTCCCTGCCCGGTGGGGGGCCGGCGCGGGTGTGGCTGCGCGCGTTCGCCCACCCCGAACGCGACAAGCGGGTGGCGGTCGCGATCGTGGTGCTCACCGCGCTGCTGGTCAGCACGTCGCTGGCGTGGACCGGCCGGCTCACGCCGCCGGGCGCGTTCACCGCGATACCCGGGTACTGGCACCAGGCCGCCGGCTGGCTCGACGAGCACAATGTTCCGGGGGCGGCCGGCCGCCCCCCCGGGCGCGTGCTGGTGGCGCCGGGGGCGCCGTTCGCCACCCAGGTGTGGGGCACCAGCCACGACGAGCCGCTGCAGGTGCTCGGCGGCAGCCCGTGGGGCGTGCGTGACTCCATCCCGCTGACCCCGCCACAGACCATCCGGGCGCTGGACTCGGTGCAGCGGCTGTTCGCCGCCGGACGCCCTTCGGTTGGCCTGGCCGATACCCTTGCCCGCCAAGGCATCTCGTATGTGGTGCTGCGCAACGACCTGGACCCCGACACGTCGCGCTCGGCGCGCCCGATCCTGGCGCACCGCGCCGTCGAGGGCTCGCCGGGGCTGCAGAAGGTGGCGCAGTTCGGCGAACCGGTGGGCCCCGGCACGGTGGCGGGCTTCGTCGCCGACAGCGGTCTGCGGCCGCGCTACCCGGCCCTGGAGATCTACAAAGTGATCTACCGGGTCGCGGCGCACGGTTTCCCCGGTGGCGACCCCGGGGCGCCGTACTTCGCCGACACCGACCGGCTGGCCCGCGTCGACGGCGGGCCCGAGGTGCTGCTGCGCCTCGACGAGCGCCGGCGGCTGCGGGGCCGGCCGCCGCTGGGCCCGGTGCTGATGACCGCGGACGCCCGCGCCGCCGGCCTGCCGGCACCGCTGGTGACCGTCACCGACACCCCGGTGGCCCGCGAGACCGACTACGGGCGGGTGGATCAGCACTCGTCGGCCATCCGCGCCGCCGGTGACGCCCGGCACACCTTCAACCGGGTCCCCGACTACCCGGCTCCGGGCACCGACACCGTGTTCGGCGCCTGGGACGGGGGACGGATCACCGCCTCGAGTTCGTCGTCGGATGCCACCGCGATGCCCGACGTCGCTCCGGCGACCTCGCCCGCCGCCGCGGTCGACGGCGATCCGGCGACCGCCTGGGTGTCCAACGCGCTGCAGGCCGGCGTCGGGCAGTGGTTGCAGGTGGATTTCGACCACCCGCTGACCAACGCCGTGATCACGCTGACGCCCAGCGCCACCGCCGTCGGCGCCCAGGTGCGCCGCATCCTGATCGAAACCGCCACCGGCAGCACCACTTTGCGGTTCGACGAGGCCGGCAAGCCGCTGACCGCCGCGCTGCCCTACGGCGAGACCCCGTGGGTGCGGATCACCGCGGCCGGCACCGACAACGGTTCCGCCGGCGCGCAGTTCGGCATCACCGACCTGGCGATAACTCAGTACGACGCTTCCGGATTTGCCCATCCCGTCGATCTGCGGCACACCGCCGTAGTTCCGGGGCCGCCGCCGGGCTCGGCGGTCGCCGGCTGGGACCTGGGCTCCGAACTGCTGGGGCGGCCGGGCTGTGCGGCGGCACCGGACAGTGTGCGCTGCGCGGCCTCGATGGCGTTGGTGCCCGAGGATCCGGTCAACTTCAGCCGCACCCTGACCGTCGCGAACCCGGCGTCGGTGACGCCCACGGTGTGGGTGCGGCCCCGCCAGGGCCCAAAGCTTGCCGACCTGATCGCCGAACCGGAAACCACGCGGGCCCACGGTGATTCCGACGTGTTGGACGTCCAGGGCTCCGCGTATGCGGCCACCGACGGCGACCCGGCCACCGCCTGGACCGCACCGCAGCGGGTGGTGCAGCACAAGACCGCGCCGACGCTGACCCTCACCCTGCCGCGACCCACCGAGGTCGCCGGGCTGCGCCTGGTGCCCAGCCGGTGGGAACTGCCGGCGCACCCGTTGTTGGTGGCCGTCGACCTGGGTGACGGCCCCCAGGTGCGGGAGTTGACGCCCGGCACGACCGGCCAGGCCGTGTCGCTACACCCGCGCGTGACCGACACCGTGACCGTGAGCCTGCTGCGCTGGAACGACGTCATCGACCGCAACGCACTGGGATTCGACCAACTCAAGCCCCCCGGGCTGGCCGAGGTCGCGGTCCTCGGCGCCGACGGCCGGCCGATCGCACCGGCCGACGCCGCCCGCAACCGTGCCCGCGAGATCACCGTCGACTGCGACCACGGCCCGGTCATCGCGGTCGCGGGCCGGTTCGTGCACACGTCGATCCGGACCACCGCGGGCGCGCTGCTGGACGGTGATCCGGTGGCGGCGCTGGCCTGCGAACGCGACCCGATCGCGCTGCCGGCGGGCCGGCAGGAGCTGCTGATCAGCCCGGGCGCCGCGTTCGTCGTGGACGGGGCGCAGCTGTCGACTCCCGGTGTGGCCGGGCTGCCCGCCTCGACCGGTGCGGCCGAGCCGGCCTCGACCGGAACCTGGGGCCCCGATCACCGCGAGATTCACTCCCCCGCCTCGACGCGGCCGCGGGTGCTGGTCGTCCCCGAGAGCATCAATCCCGGCTGGGTGGCGCGCACCAGCACCGGGGTCCGGCTGACGCCGGTCGCCGTCAACGGGTGGCAGCAGGGCTGGGTGGTGCCGGCGGGGGACGCGGGCACGATCACGCTGACCTTCGCCTCCAACGGGCTGTACCGGACGGGGCTCGCCGCGGGGCTGGCCCTGCTGCCGCTGCTGGCGCTGCTCGCGCTGTGGCGGCGCCGTCGCCCAGGGGACGACCCGCCCGCGGGGCCGTGGGCGCCCGGGGGGTGGGCCTCGGTCGCGGTGCTCGCGGCGGGGGCGGTGATCGCCGGCGTGGCGGGGGTCGTCGTGTGCGGCGCGGCACTCGGGCTGCGGTACCTGCTGCGCCACCGGAATTCGGCCGCGGTCACCGTCGCGCTGAGCGCGGGGGGCCTGATCTTGGCCGGGGCGGTGCTCTCGCGGCACCCCTGGCGTTCGGTCGACTTCTACGCCGGCCATTCGGCGAATGTGCAACTGCTGGCGCTGATTTCGCTGGCCGCGGTGGCCGCATCCGCGGTGCCGATGCGGGCCGGGCGGCGGCCGGCTGACGGCGAATAGCCCGTCCGGGGGTATTGGCTGCCGGTTTATCGGCTGGTTGACTGGATGTGCCGGGTGGTGAATCCGCCGCCGTCTGAGGAGTTACGCCCATGGGCTGGTTGTCCGCACCCGAATACTGGCTGGGCAGACTGGTGCTCGAGCGCGGCATCGCGGCGGTCTACCTGCTGGCGTTCGTCGCTGCCGCACTGCAGTTCCGGGCCCTCATCGGCGAGCACGGGATGCTGCCCGTGCCGCGGTTTTTGGCCGGCCGGTCCTTCTGGACGTCGCCGAGCCTGTTTCACCTGCGTTATTCCGACCGGCTGTTCGCGGGAGTTTCCTGGTTCGGCGCCGCGGTGTCGGCGACCGTCGTGGCCGGCATGGCCGACCTGGCGCCGCTGTGGGCGGCGATGCTGATGTGGCTGACGCTGTGGGTGCTCTACCTGTCGATCGTGAACGTCGGGCAGGCCTGGTACTCGTTCGGCTGGGAGTCGTTGTTGCTCGAGACCGGGTTCCTGATGATCTTCGTCGGCAACGACCGCTTTGCGCCGCCGGTGCTGACGCTGTGGCTGGCCCGGCTGCTGCTGTTCCGGGTGGAATTCGGTGCCGGCCTGATCAAGATGCGCGGCGATTCGTGCTGGCGGGACCTGACGTGTTTGTACTACCACCACGAAACTCAGCCGATGCCCGGGCCGTTGAGCTGGTTCTTCCACCACCTGCCCAAGCCGCTGCACCGCGTCGAGGTGGCGGGCAACCATTTCGCCCAGCTCGTCGTGCCGTTCGGGCTGTTCGCCCCGCAGCCGATAGCCAGCGTGGCCGCGGCGATCATCGTCGTCACGCAGCTGTGGCTGGTGGCATCCGGGAACTTCGCCTGGCTGAACTGGGTGACGATCCTGTTGGCGTGCAGCGCGATCGACGACGCGGCGTGGGGCAAGGTGTTGCCGATGCCCGCTCACCCCGCGCTGCCGGTGTCGCCGACGTGGTTCGCCGCGCTGGTACTCGCGTTCACCGTGGCCGTGGCGTTCCTCAGCTACTGGCCGCTGCGCAACATGATCTCCGCTCATCAGCGAATGAACATGTCGTTCAACCCCTTTCACCTGGTGAACACCTACGGCGCCTTCGGCAGCATCGGCCGCGTCCGCCGCGAGGTGGTGATCGAGGGGACCGACGAGGCGAGGATCACCGGCCAGACGCTGTGGAAGGAATACGAGTTCAAAGGCAAGCCCGGTGCCGTGCGCCGGCTGCCGCGCCAGTGGGCGCCGTATCACCTGCGGCTGGACTGGCTGATGTGGTTCGCCGCCATCTCCCCCGGCTACGCCCAGCCGTGGCTGCGCCCGCTGCTGCAGCGACTGCTGCGCAACGACCGACCGACGCTGCGGCTGTTGCGGCACAACCCCTTCCCCGACTCGCCGCCCCGGTACGTGCGTGCGCAGCTCTACCAGTACCGCTTCACCACACCGGCGGAGCTGCGGCGTGACCACGCGTGGTGGCATCGCGCCCCGGTGGGCGGGTATGTCGCGCCCATGACGCTGCAGCAGAAGACGTCACCGAATCCCTGAGTGGCCCAGGCGGGGTCGCTACGCCGCGTCCGGGCCGTCGTCCTCGTCCCCGTCGTCGTCGTCTTCGTCCTGGCCGTCCCCGTTGTGGAGGAGTTTTTCGGGGTGCCAGTAGGTGTTGGTGCGGGGTTGGCCGTGGTCCAGGTGTGGCGGTGGGATCCATTCGGTGTCGCCTCGGGTGTTTGTGCGGGTGGTCCAGCCTTGTTCGGTGATCGGGTGATGTCCGCCGCAGCCGAAGGTGAGTTCGTTGATGTCGGTGATCCCGGATTGGGCGTAGGGGATGACGTGGTGGACTTCGCAGTAGTAGCCGCCCACGGTGCAGCCCGGGGCGCTGCAGCCGCGGTCTTTGCCGTACAGCACGATCCGTTGGGCGCGGTTGGCCAGCCGTTTGGTGTGATACAGGGCCAGGGCTTTGCCGTGGTCGAAGATCACCAGGTAGTGGTGGGCGTGGCGGGCCAGGCGGATGACGTCGCTCATGGGCAGCAGGGTGCCCCCGCCGGTCAACGCGCACCCGGCGGCGGCCTCCAATTCGGCCAGGGTGGTGGTGACGACGATCGAGGCCGGCAGGCCGTTGTGTTGGCCGAGGTCTCCGGAGGCCAGCAGGGCGCGTAGGGCGGCCAGCAGGGCGTCGTGCTGGCGTGCGGCCGGCCCGCGGGTGTCGCGGTCGATGGCGTCTTGGCTCGGCGCGCCGTCCACGCACGGGTGCTCGTCGAGGTTGTGGCACATGCCGGGGGCGGCCAGTTTGGCCCACGCGGCCTCGAGGGTGGCGCGCAGTTCGGGGGTGATCCAGCCGGACAGGCGTGACATTTTGTCGGGGCCCTGGGCGCCCAGGATCAGCCCGCGGCGCCGGGCGCGGTCCTCGTCGGTGTAGGTGCCGTCGGGGTTGATGGCGTCAGTGAGTGTGGTGGCCAGTTGGGCCAGGTGCTCGGGCCGGAACTGGGTGGCGTGCTGGGCCAGGGTCACTTGGGCGGCTGTGCGGGTGGCCTCGTCGACCCAGCCGGGTAGCTGGTGGTAGAAGTTGCGGATCACCCTGATGTGCCCGGAACCCAGGCTGCCCTGGCGCTGGCGTTCGGCGGTCTGGGCCAACACCGGGGGCAGGGGTTGGCCGGTCAGCCCGTGGCGCGGGCCCAGGTCGGCGGCCTCGTGGACGCGGCGGGCGGCGTCTTGACGGCTGATGAGGGTGGCTTCGGCGATCGCGTGGGACAGCTTGCCGCCCAACTCTTCCGGGGTGGCCTGGCGGGCCAGGGTGTTGATCAGGGGATGTTCGAGGGCGGGCAGGCGGCGGCGCACCTTTTCCACCCGCCCCAACAGCGCCAGCTGCTCGCGGGTGCTCAACGCATCGCAGTCGAACCCGAGCAGCCGGTCCAGGTCGGCGTCGAGCGCGTCCAACGCCGCCGTCAACTCCTCACGATCAACACTCACACCACGAAACTAGCGACGGGCACCGACAAAACTCCCCGCCCTGTGACCACAGAAACCACAGTGACACAAGTGATTCCAGGGCAGAACTACAAAGTCTCGTCCAGCTCCCCGAGGCGGTCGGTCAGCCGCAGGTTCTCCGAGTAGTCGACCGGACAGCAGATCAGCGAGACGCCGTCGTCGGCCAGCGCGGCACGCAACGTCGGCAGCAGCTCGTCGGCGCCGTTGATGCGATATCCCTTGGCGCCGAAGCTTTCCGCGTAGGTCACGATGTCGGGGTTGCCGAACTTGACGTAGCAATGCTCGCCGAGCTCGAGGTCCATCTTCCATTCGATGAGCCCGTACCCGCCGTCCTCCCAAATCAGCACCACCAGCGGTATCCGCTCCCGCACCGCGGTCTCGATCTCCTGGGAGTTCATCAGGAAGGCTCCGTCACCGACCACGGCCAGCACCTTGGCGTCCGGCCGGGCCAGCCTGACGCCGAGCGCGCCGGGAAGCGCAAAACCCATGGTGGACAGGCCGTTTGAGATCAGGCAGGTGTTGCGCTCGTACGTCGGGTAGAGGCGGGCCATCCACATCTTGGTGGCCCCGGTGTCGACCAGCACGACGTCACCGCGGCCCAGCGCCGCCCGGGTGTCGGCGACCACCCGCGGCGGCGCCATCGGGTAGCGCGAATCCTGTTGTCCCCGAGCGAATTCCTCGGCCAGCAGGCCCGCGCCCCGCGACTCGCCGGCATGAGCGAAGCGGTGGCCGTCGAGCGCCTCGGTGAGCGCGTCCAGCGACGCGCTGATGTCGCCGATGATTCCGACGTCGACCGGGTAGTGCGCGTCGACCTCTGCCGGGAAGTGGTGTACGTGGATGATCTTCTTGTCGGCCTGCGGGTTGATCCGCACCGGATCGAACTCCTGCAGCTCGTAGCCGACGGCGATCACCACGTCGGCGTTGTCGAAGCCGAAGTTGACGTAGTCGTGTCGCATGAACCCGATGGTCCCGATGCTGTCGGGGTGATCGTCGGGCATGACGCCCTTGCCGTGGAAGGTGCAGGCCACCTTGATGCCGAACTCCTCGGAGAACCGCAGCAGGGCTTTGGTCGCGTCGCTGCGGGCGGCGCCGTGGCCGGCCAGCACCACGGGCCGCTGCGCTCCGCGCAGGATCTCGACCGCGCGCTGAACTTGACCGGGCGCCGGCGCGTCGGCGTGGACGACGTCGCGGCGCAACGGCGCCAGGTCGTAGTCGGTCTCGTCGGCATCGATGTTCTCGGGCACCGCCAGGTACACGGCGGCCGGGCGTTCGGTCTCGGCGATCTTGAACGCCTTGCGGAACATCTCGGGTATGGCGTGCGCGGAGGGCACCGCGGCGGCCCAGCGGGTAATCGGGGCGAACATCGACACCAGGTCGACGTACTGGTGCGACTCCTTGTACTCACGCTCGTGGCCGACCTGGGCGGAGATCGCGACCAGCGGCGTGCTGTTGGTGGTGGCGTCGGCGACGCCGAGCTGCATGTTGATGGCCCCGGGCCCCAGGGTGCTCGACACCACCGCCGCCCGGCCCGTGACGCGGCCGTACATCTCGGCCATGAACGACGCGGCCTGCTCGTGGCGGGTGAGCACGTAGCGGATGGACGAAGCCGCCAGCGCCCGCACGAAGCGGATGTTTTCCTCGCCGGGAAGCCCGAACACGACGGCGACGCCCTCGTTCTCCAGGCACTTGACCATCAGTTCGGCCGCTTTAGTCATCCGGCACCTCCCCCCGGCCACGATAGTGGCAGGCTGGATAGCGGACATGTCACCACCGACCTTGAACGAAGGATGTCAGCGTGCCCATCGCCACGATCAACCCGGCCACCGGCGAGACAGTCAAGACCTTCACCCCGGCAACCGACGAGGAAGTCGACGCGACTATCGCCCGTGCTTACGCCCGGTTCCACGACTACCGTCACAACACCACGTTTGCCCAGCGCGCCGGATGGGCAAACGCCACCGCCGACCTGCTGGAGCAGGAGGCCGACGAGACCGCCGCGATGATGACCCTGGAAATGGGCAAGACGCTGAAGGCGGCCAAGGCCGAAGCTCTCAAGTGCGCCAAGGGTTTTCGTTACTACGCCGAGAACGCCGAGCGGCTGCTGGCCGACGAGCCCGCCGATGCCGGCAAGGTCGGCGCCTCGAAGGCCTACACCCGTTACCAGCCGCTCGGCGTGGTGCTGGCGGTGATGCCGTGGAACTTCCCGCTCTGGCAGGCGGTGCGGTTCGCCGCGCCGGCCCTGATGGCCGGCAACGTGGGGATCCTCAAGCACGCGTCCAACGTTCCGCAGAGCGCCCTGTACCTGGCCGACGTCATCTCCCGCGGCGGCTTCCCGCAGGGCTGCTTCCAAACGCTGCTCGTCTCGTCGAGCGTCGTCGAGCGCATCCTGCGCGATCCCCGGGTAGCGGCGGCCACCCTCACCGGCAGCGAACCGGCCGGCCAGTCCGTCGGCGCCATCGCCGGCGACGAGATCAAACCGACAGTGCTCGAGCTCGGCGGCAGCGACCCGTTCATCGTGATGCCCTCGGCCGACCTCGACGAGGCCGTCAAGACCGCGGTCACCGCGCGGGTCCAGAACAACGGTCAGTCCTGCATCGCCGCGAAGCGGTTCATCGTGCACGCCGACGTCTACGACGCTTTCGTCGACAAGTTCGTCGAGCGCATGCAGGCACTCACGGTCGGTGACCCGACCGACCCGGACACCGACGTCGGTCCGCTGGCCACCGAGTCGGGCCGCGACGAGGTCGCCAAGCAGGTCGACGACGCCGTCGCCGCGGGCGCGAAACTCCGCTGCGGAGGCCAGCGCCCCGACCGGCCCGGGTGGTTCTACCCGCCTACGGTGATCACCGACATCACCAAAGACATGGCGCTCTACACCGAGGAGGTGTTCGGCCCGGTCGCGTCGATGTACCGCGTCGCGAGCATCGACGAAGCCGTCGAGATCGCCAACGCGACGACCTTCGGACTGGGATCCAACGCCTGGACCCGCGACGAGGCCGAGCAGCGGCGCTTCATCGACGACATCGAGGCCGGCCAGGTCTTCATCAACGGGATGACGGTGTCCTACCCCGAGCTGGGGTTCGGCGGCGTCAAGCGGTCCGGCTACGGCCGCGAGCTCGCGGGCCTCGGGATCCGGGAGTTCTGCAACGCCAAGACGATCTGGGTAGGGTAGCCGGCCGCCCGTCAGGCCGAGCCGGCCAGCACCTTGGCGTCCTCGTCGGCGAAGGTGTCCTCGAGGTGCAGCGGCGAGTAGTCGAGGTCGATCTCGCCGACCGGACGCCCGCGGGCGCTCGAGATGGTGCCGAACCGCCGCATGCCCTTGTCGCTGGCGTACGCCATCATCTCCTCCGGCGAGATGCCGAAGGGCACCTCGTCGCCGTAGATCGCAAACCCCTCCTCGGTGACCTTCAGCGCCAGCGGGATGAGCTCGTTCATGCGCGTCTCGAACACGTCCCAGTTGGCGTCGTCGGCGGCGATGTGGCGCCGGCAGGTGAAGGTGCCCCACGCCATGTGGCGCCGCTCGTCGTCGCCGATGTGCCGGACGAGCGCCTGCATGCCCGGCAGGATGCCGCGGTCCACGCAGATCCGGTGCCACGCGTAGTAGCCGGTGAGCGCCAGCATGCCCTCCACGATGTGGTTGTAGGTGACCGCGGCCCGGACCTGGGCGGCCGGCGACGCGTCGGCCGACAGGGCGGACAGGCAGGCCGGCAGCTCGTCGTAGAACATCTGGCGGTAGGCCGGCAGCTCGTCGAGGTAGCGGTGCAGGTCTTCGGTGACGCCGACGGCGTCGAGCCACATGCGGAACACCTGCGTGTGCTTGGCCTCCTCGAACGCGAACTGCGTCAGGTACATCTCGTCGCCGAGGCGCCCCTCGGCCCGCATCGCGGACATGAACGGCTGGATGTCCTGGGTCACCGACTCCTCGCCGGCGACGAACTCCGCGCACAGCCGGATGGCGTAGTCGCGCTCGGAGTCGGTGAGCTTTTCAAAGTCCGCGCGGTCGCGGGAGAAGTCGATGTCGGCCGGATCCCAGAACTTGGCGTTGCCACCCGCAAACAGCTTGAGCGGCAAGCATTCCCAGTTGAGGCCGCCGGCAGCCAGCGACCCCAGGTGTGTCCGATTCATGTGACCTCCTCACATTCGATGGCCGGTTTTTCCGCCGCCGCGTAGGACGGGGCCGCCGCGAACGCGGCCGCCAACACCGCGACGAGCCTGCGCACCGCCAGCGCCGGCTGCTCCGGGGTGGGCTCGTCGAGGCCCAGCACCGGATCCAGCCCACGCATGTACGGCGCCAGCGCCAGATGCGGAAAGATCATCAGCAACAGCGACAACAGCACGTCGGTGTCGGCGTCGGCGCGCAGGTCCCCGCGGACCTGCGCATTGCGCACCAGGGGCCGCAGCACCTCCAGGTAGTGGCGGTTGCTGACGCTGCGCACGCTGATGCGGGCCTCGGTGTCGACCTCGAGGGTCACGGCGGCATGGATCGCGCGCTCGTGCGGATGCTCGGCGTAATAGGCGACCCAGCCGTCGAGCAGTTCGGTGAGGAATGCGAAGAACGGCCGGTTGGGATCCAGCGCGCGGATGAGGCCCTCCATGTAGGAGCGCACCCGCTGGCTGGCGATGTCGGTGACGAACCCGTAGAAGTCGCGCTTGTCGGCGAAGTACTGGAACAGGCTTCCCTTCGCCACGCCCGCACGCCGGGCGATGACGTTGAGGCTGCCCCCCGAGAACCCGTGCGCCCCGAACTCGGCCTCCGCGGCCTCGATGATGGCGGTGCGCCGAGCAGGGTCGACACGCGCCCACGTCACCGTCGGCATACCGCCTCCTCGCGTCAATGACCAGTGGTCATTCTACGGTGAGCCACGTCACAGTTCAAGGGTTCACCGCGCGGGTGTGCGGCCAGCCGCACAGGGGGCGACGGGTGTGCGGCCAGCCGCACAGGGGGCGACGGGTGTGCGGCCAGCCGCGCACGCCGTCGCCGAACTAAGGCCGCATCTGGTAAGCGCCGCTGAGCGGCAGGATGTGCTCCTTCCAGACCTGGTCGTAGCGCGCGGGGTCGTGCACCGGACGGCGGATCATCCGCATCGCGAAGCGGGCCTGCTCGTCGGTGGTGGCGTGCTTGTCGTGCAGTTCGGTGGCATAGCCGTTGACGTCCCGGACCAGCACGCCGAAGATCTCGTCGAGCAGCGCGGGGTCGATGCCCTTTTGTGGCCCGGACAGCGCCGCCTCCTCGAGGATGAGCTGGGCGTAGGGGGCGGCGGCGAACAGCTGGCCGACACCGAAGGCGAAGTCGACGTCCTTCTGCTGCGCCGCGTCCGGCGTGGCGCTGGCCAACATCTCGGTGAGCACGTCGAGTTGCTCGCGCAGCAGCGCCACGTTGGGCAGGTGAGCGTAGCTGTCGAACGGCGCCCGCCAGTCACCGAAGCGCACCTTGCCCAGGCCGCCCGTCGGGCCCTGGGCGAACAGGAAGGCGTCGTCGGACGCGTCGTCGCGGCGGCCGATCGCGGGCAGGTCGGCGCTCGGCGCGAACAGGAAGTTGGGCATGAACTTGCCGAGCAGCCCGATGTTGATGTGCACGGTGCCCTCCAGCCGGGGCAGCATGCCGATCTCGCGGATCACGGTCTCGAAGAAGGTGTCCTTCTCGACGCCCTTGGCGGCGATGACGTCCCACAGGGCGGTCAGGACCCGCTCGCCCTCGCTGGTCACCTTGGCCTTGGTGAGCGGGCTGTAGAGCAGGTAGCGGCGGTCGTCCGCCGACGCGCTGCGCATGTAGTCACACGCCCGGGTGGCGACGAGCCGCATGGCGACCAGCCGCACGTAGGCGTCGGTGAGCAGCCGCCGCACATGGGTGAAGTCGGTGACGACGGTGCCGTAGAGGTAGCGGTTGGACGCGTGGGTGACCGCCTCGTACATGGCGTGGGTGCACATGCCGATGGAGCCCCAGCCCAGGTTGTACTTGCAGACGTTGACGGTATTGAGGGCGGCGTGGAAGGCGTCGGGGCCGCGGTGCAGGATGTCGGCCTCGGTGACCGGGTAGTCGCGCAGAGCGAAGTTGGCGACGTAGTTCTGCGCGTTGACGACGTTCTTGCGCAGGTCGAAACGCTCGTGCCGGGAGTCGGCGACGAAGAAGACATACTCGTCAGATCCGGCGATCTTGCCGAACGTCGAGACCATCCGGGCGACGTTGGCGTTGCCGATGTAGTACTTCTCGCCATTGGCGACCCAGCCGCCGTCGGTCGGGGTCAGGATCATGTCGGTCTGGTAGACGTCGGCGCCGTGGGTCTGCTCGGAGAGCCCGAAGGCGAACACCTCGCCGGCCTCGAGCTGAGCGGCGGCCTTGCGCTTGGCGTCGGAGTTGCCGCTCATCCAGATCGGGCCCAGACCCAGGGCGGTGACCTGGAACGGGTACCAGTAGCTCAGCCCGTAGAAGCCGACGATCTCGGCGAACTCGCTGATGCGGTAGGTGTCCCAGCGGCAATCGTCCGAGGCGCCGTACTCGGACGGCGTCAGCAGCGAGGCGAAGATGCGCTCCCGCGCGATGTGGTCCAGGAAGTCGGAGTACCACACCCGCTCGTGGTCGTCGGACTTCAACCGCGCCTTGCCCCGCGACTCGAAGAAGTCCACCGTCGCGGCCATGATCTCGCCCGAGCGGCTGTCGGGATAGCGGCGTTGCAATTTGTTGGGGTTGAGCAGCATGACGTGACCGTACTGCCAAAACCGCTTCGTCGGGACCCTGTTGGCCGGGCACCCCGTCGACCTAGCATCGATCGCGTGTCAGAACTCAACACCGCACGCGGAACCATCGATACCGCCGACCTCGGCGTCACACTCATGCACGAGCACGTGTTCATCATGACCACCGAGATCGCCGAGAACTATCCGGAAGCCTGGGGCGACGAGGAACAGCGTGTCGCCGACGCCATCACCCGGCTGAACGAGCTGAAGTCCCGCGGCGTGGACACCATCGTCGACCTCACCGTGATCGGGCTGGGCCGCTACATCCCGCGCATCGCCCGTGTCGCGGCGGCCACTGAGCTGAATATCGTTGTGGCGACCGGGCTTTACACCTACAACGACGTGCCGTTCTACTTCCACTATCTCGGTCCGGGCGGCGAACTCGGCGGGCCGGAGATCATGACCGACATGTTCGTCCGCGACATCGAGCAGGGCATCGCCGACACCGGCGTCAAGGCCGGAATCCTCAAGTGCGCCACCGACGCTCCGGGCGTCACCCCGGGCGTCGAACGGGTGCTGCGCGCGGTGGCCCAGGCGCACAAGCGCACCGGGGTGCCGATCTCCACCCACACCCACGCCGGCCTGCGCCGCGGGCTCGAACAGCAACGCATTTTCGAGGAGGAGGGCGTCGACCTGAGCCGGGTGGTCATCGGCCATTCCGGCGACAGCACCGACATCGGCTACCTCGAGGAGCTCATCGCCGCCGGGTCCTACCTCGGGATGGACCGGTTCGGCATCGACGTGATCTCCCCGTTCGAGGACCGGGTGAACATCGTGGCGCAGATGTGCGAGCGCGGGCACGCCGACAAGATGGTGCTCTCCCACGACGCCAGCTGCTACTTCGACGCGCTGCCCGAGGAGCTGGTCCCCCAGGTCATGCCGAACTGGCACTACCTGCACATCCACAACGACGTGATCCCCGCGCTCAAGGAGCGCGGGGTCACCGACGAGCAGCTGCACACCATGCTGGTCGACAACCCGCGGAAGATCTTCGAGCGGCAGGGTGCTTATGAGTGAGCCGGTGCCGCCGATCGGCACCCAGATCTCGGCGCTGGCCGCACTCGCCCCCGACGAGCCCGCCGTCACCTGCGACGGGGTGACGATCACCCGCGCCCAGCTGGACCGCTCGACGAACCGGCTGGCCCGCGCCTACGCTCAGCGCGGCGTCGGCGTCGGCGACTACGTGACGATGGTGCTGCCCAACTCCATCGAGTGGATCCAGGCCGCGGTGGCGTGCTGGAAGCTGGGCGCGGTGCCCCAGCCGCTGTCGGCGCGGTTGCCCGCCGCCGAATTGCAGGGCCTGCTGGAGCTGCGGCCGCCCGCGCTGCTGGTGGGCCGCGAGTGTGCCGGAATACCCAGCGTGCCAACCGGTTTCACGCCAGATCCCGCGCTGTCGGACGCTCCGCTGCCCGAGGCGGTGTCGCCGGTGTGGAAGGCGATGGGATCCGGCGGCAGCACGGGCCGGCCCAAGCTGATCGAGTCCGGCGGCGACAGCCGGGTGCCGGCCGCGGCCGGCTACGCGCTGGGCGCACAGGAGGGCGACACCACCCTGATGCCGGTGCCGCTGAGCCACAACACCGGCTTCACCACCGCGACCATCGCCCTGCTGATGCGCCACCACCTGGTGCTGATGAGCCGGTTCGAGCCACGGCAGTTCCTGCGGCTGATCACCGACCACCGCGTCACCTTCCTGACCACGGTGCCCACGATCATGCAGCGCACCCTGCCCGTCTACCACGCCGACCCGGGGTCCTACGACCTGTCCTCGATCCGGCGGTTCTGGCACCTGGGCGCGCCGTGCCCGCCGGCCATCAAGCAGGCGTGGATCGACCTGCTGGGCCCCGAGAAGGTGTGGGAGCTCTACGGCGGCACCGAATTACAGGCGCTGACGTTCATCTCCGGCGACCAGTGGCTGGCCCACCGGGGCTCGGTGGGCGTGGTGGTCGCCGGCGAGATGAAGGTGCTCGACGACGACGGCAACCCCTGCCCGCCCGGGGTGGTCGGCGAGATCTACATGCGGCCCGCGCCGGGCAGTGCGCCCACCTACCGCTACGTCGGCGCGACGGCCAAGAGCCGCGACGGCTGGGACTCGCTGGGCGACCTGGGCCACTTCGACGCCGACGGGTTCCTCTACCTCTCGGACCGCCGCGTCGACATGTTCACCGTGGGCGGGCGCAACGTGTATCCCGCCGAGATCGAGAACGCCTTGTCGGCGCATCCCGACGTGCTGTCCTGTCTGGTGGTCGGCGTGCCCCACGAGGATCTCGGCCAGGTGCCCCACGCGCTGGTGCACACGACCGACGGCTGCGCACTGGACGCCGCCGGCGTGCAGGAGTTTCTGCGCGCACACATCGCGGGATACAAGGTGCCGCCGGCACCCGAATTCATCGAGTTCGTCGACACCCCGCTGCGCGACGACGCGGGCAAGGCCCGGCGCTCGGCGGTGCGCGCCGACGTCATAACGCGGATCATGGCGCGATCGCGTCCGCCTCAGCATCGATGAGTTCCGGCGCCAGGGCCGCCGGCTCGTGGCGCTTCTCCCAGCGCCGCAACGCCTCCCGGCAGGGGGACTCGACCAGGGCGTAGCTCACCGCGGCGATCGCGAAGCCGAACAGCAGCGTCAGCACCAGCACTTCGGCCATCCGGCCGGTGAACGGGAACGTGCCGATCACCGGGAACACCATGGCCAGCGCGGCCAGGTGCCAGATGAACAGGCCGTAGGACCACCGCCCCAGCGTGACCATGCCGGCGCTGCCCAACAGCCGGTGCGCCGTGTCGGGCCGGTCCAGCACCAGCGGTGCGACCAGCGCGAAGGCCACCAGCGCGCCCATGGACGTCTTCACCGCGAACTGCGCCGGAGTCCCCGGCACCAGGCCCTCCGGACCGGCCAGCGGCGACGCCGCGACCAGGTAGGCCAGCACCGCGACGAGGGCCATCGGGACGCGCCGGCGCGCCAGTCGGTGCGGCAGCCCGACGCCGCCGTGGACCCACTCCGCCAGCAGCATGCCCGCGGCGAACCAGGAGAAGAACGCCGGCGGCCAGTTCAGCGGGTTGACGCCGGAGTCGGCGTGCCCGGCGACCAGTGGCGCCCAGCCCCACGCCCAGCTGAGGGCCGCCAGCGCCGCGATCGCCGGCACCCGGGCTCCAACCGGCAGGCGGCGGGCCAGCAGCGCCAGCACCGGCAGCGCGAGGTAGAAGCTGACCTCGACCGACAGGCTCCACATCTGGGTCAGCCCGCCGGTCAGGGTGAGCGGCACGTAGATCTGCGTGAGCGTCAGGTTGGCCAGCCACACCGTCGGGCTGGCGTGGTCGGCGTCGGGCAGCAGGGTCAGGATCACCACGACCGCGACGACGTAGGCCGGCATGATGCGCACGAACCGCGACCGCAGGTAGTGCCCGGTGCGCGGGCGTGACCCCCGATCGCGGGCCGCCGCGGCGTGCCCGCGCCACAGCAGGAAACCCGACAGCGCGAAGAAGACCGCGACGGCCAGGTCGAAGCGGCTGAACAGCCGGCCGCCCACACCGCTGGAGTGTCCCGTCTGGAAGGCGACGTGCGTGACGACCACGCCCATGGCGGCGCAGGCGCGCATGCCCTCCACGGCGGGCAGGAAGCTGCGCGTCCCCCCCACCTGCGGGCCTTCGGTCATCCTCACAGTGTGCCCGTGATGGCCCGCCCGGAAATGGGTACACCCCATTACCCCGTCGTTCCGCTCGAGGTTCCCACGCCGGGGCGCGGTGATCTGCTGTTAGGGTCAAACGGGTTTGCCTCGCTGCTTGGTCAGGTCCGAGCGGGTGGGTCGCGGCCGGCGAGTCTTGGGGACCTTTCGGGACCATGAGGAGGGCACAGCAACGTGAACCGCGCAGTCATGCTGCGATTCGCCGCGTGCGGGATCATCGGACTCGGGGCCGCCCTGCTGATCGCCGCGCTGCTGCTGTCGACGTACACCAGCAGCCGGATCACCAAGGTCCCGCTGGACATCGACACCACGCTGGTCAGCGACGGCACCGCGGTGCAGGCGCTCGACACGGCGTCGCTGTCCACCGAGCACATCGTGGTCAACAAGAACGTGCCGCTGGTCTCCCAGCAGCAGATCAGCGTCGAGTCCCCCGCCAACGCCGACGTGGTCACGCTGCAGGTCGGTTCGACGCTGCGGCGCACCGACAAGCAGAAGGACAACGGGCTGCTGCTGGCCATCGTCGACACCGTCACCCTCAACCGCAAGACGGCCATGGCCGTCTCCGACGACACCCACACCGGCGGCTCGGTGCAGAAGCCGCGCGCCTACGGCAACGAGGACCCGCCCACCGCGATGCCGCTGCGCCACGACGGGCTGTCCTACCGGTTCCCGGCGGGCACCGAGAAGAAGACGTACCCCTACTTCGACCCGATCGCACAGAAGGCGTTCGACGTCAACTACGAGGGCCAGGACGACGTCAACGGGCTCACGACGTACCGCTTCACCCAGAACGTCGGCTACAACTCCGGCGGCAACCTGGTGGCACCCGTGGTCTACCCGTCGTTGTATGCCGGCCAGGAGGACAGCAAGGTCACCGCGCCCGCCGCGATGTGGGGCGTGCCCGGCGAGCCGACCGAGCAGGTCACCATGACCCGCTACTACGCCGCGCAGAAGACGTTCTGGGTGGACCCGGTGTCGGGGACGATCGTCAAGGAGACCGAGCACGCCAACCACTACTACGCGCGGGACGCGCTCAAGCCGGAAGTGACGCTCGTCGACTACAAGGTCACCTCCAACGAGGAGACCGTGGAGTCTCAGGTCAACGCGGCCCGCGACGAGCGCGACCGGCTCGCGCTGTGGTCACGGGTGCTGCCGATCACCTTCACCGCGGTCGGTCTGATCGCGTTGATCGGCGGCGCGCTGCTGGCGTCGTTCAGCCTGCGCACCGAAAGCGCGCTGACCGACCCGGGCCTGGACCGCGGCGACCGGGACTTCTTCGGCCGCGGCGCCGACGAGCCCGTGCCCGGGGCCGAGGCCGTGACCGAGAAGCTGCCCACCCAGCGGCCCGATCTGCATCGCGAGACGCCCGGTTCCGACTCGCCGGAGCCGGCGCCCGACGAGCCACCCGAGTCGGAGTCACCCGAGCCTGATCAACCCGAGCGGGAGTAGCCCCGCCTCAGCCGGGCTCGTCGCGCGCTGGGCCACGTGCGGCTACGCGCTGGCCCTGGCGCTGCTGGTGACCGGCCCGCTTGCGGGGCCCGGCTACCTGCTGTTGCGCGACGCGGTGTCCACGCCGCGGTCGTACCTGTCCGACGGCGCCCTGGGATTGACGTCGGCGCCGCGGGCGACGCCACAGGATTTCGCGGTGGCGCTGGCCTCGCGGGTGCTCGACGGCGGCGTCGTGGTGAAGGTCCTGCTGGTCGCCGGGTTGTGGCTGGCGGGCTGGGGGGCGGCCCGGCTGGTCGCGGCGGCGCTGCCCGCCGCGGGCGGGGCCGGCCAGTTCGTCGCGGCGACGCTGGCGATCTGGAATCCCTACGTCGCCGAACGGCTGCTGCAGGGCCACTGGAGCCTGCTGGTGGGCTACGGCTGCCTGCCGTGGGCGGCGACGGCGATGCTCGGGCTACGGACGGTGGGTGGCGTCGGCGGATTCTTCGGCCTGGCGTTCTGGATCGCGTTGGCCGGCCTGACCCCGACGGGTCTGCTGCTGGCCGCCGCGGTGGCGCTGGTGTGCGTGGCCGTCCCCGGCGCGGGCCGGCCGCGCACGGTGTGCGCCGCGGCGGCGGTGGGCGCCGCGGCGGTCGCGGCGCTGCCCTGGCTGACGGCCGCGGCGCTGGGCTCGTCGTTGGGCGCGGACGGCGCGGCCGGGGTCAGGGCGTTCGCGCCGCGCGCCGAACCCGGCCTGGGCACGCTCGTCAGCCTGGCCAGCCTCGGCGGCATCTGGAACGGCCAGGCCGTCCCCGCCTCCCGGGCAACGCTTTTCGCCGTGTGGTCGGCCGTGGCGCTGCTGGGTGTGGTGCTGGCCGGCCTGCCCGCGGCGGCGCGCCGCCCGGTCGCGGTGCCGCTGCTGGCGCTGGCGGGGGCGTCGGTCCTGGTGCCGGCCGCCCTGGCGACCGCGCCGGGCCTGGGTGTGCTGAGCGCGCTGGTGGACGCCGCGCCAGGTTTGGGGGTGTTGCGCGACGGGCAGAAGTGGGTGGCGCTGGCGCTGCCCGGCTATGCGCTGGCCGGCGCCGGCGCGGTGGTGACGCTGCGGCGGTGGGTGCCGCCGGCTCTGGCGGCGCCGGTGTGCGCCGCCGTGCTGATCCTGGCGCTGCCCGACCTGGCGTGGGGGGTGTGCGGCAGGGTCGCGCCGGTGCGCTACCCGCCGGGGTGGGCGGCCGTGGCGGCGCTCATCAACGACGACCCCCGGGCCGTTGCGGTGCTGCCGACCGGCACCATGCGCCGCTTCGCGTGGTCGGGTCCCGCGCCGGTGCTGGACCCCCTGCCCCGCTGGGTGCGCGCCGACGTGCTGAGCAGCGGCGACCTGGTGATATCCGGGGTCGTCGTGCCCGGAGAGGGTTCGCACGCCCGGACGGTCGAGGCGTTGCTGCTGACCGGGCCCGACCCCGCCGCGTTGGCTTCCGCCGGCGTCGGCTGGCTGGTCGTGGAATCCGGCAGCGCCGGGCAGATGGGGTCGGCCGCCCGCACCGTCGGCGCGCTGGCACCGGCCTACCGCGACGACCGACTCGCGCTCTACCGGGTCGCCGGCCGGACCCCCGGCGTGTCCGCGGCCCGTCGGGACGCGACGTTGGCCGCACACCTGGCGTGGCTGGCGCTGCTCGCGGTGGGCGCGGCGGGCGCGGTGGCCTGTCGAGTGCGCCGCGGCTCGGCCGTCACACCAGGCCGCTGACGGTGCGGCCGGCTTGCACCGCTTCGAGCACGCCGCGCATCGCGGTCGCGCTCTGCGTCCAGGAGAACTCGCCGGTGCGCGCCTGCGCCTTGACGCCGAGCTCTTCGCGCAGCACCGGATCGGTCAGCAACTCCTCGAGGCGATTTACCAGCTCGGCGCGATCGTCCACCAAGATCCCGGTGACCCCGTCGACGATCGAGTCCGACAGGCCGCCCGAGGAGCGGTAGCCGATGGTGGGCACCGCGTGCTGGGCCGCCTCGACGACCGCCAGACCCCAGCCCTCCTTGCGCGAGGGCAGCACGTGCACCCACGAGCCCTGCAGCACCTGGTGTTTGGTCACGTCGTCGACGTGGCCGTGGAAGACCACCGCGTCGGTCAGGCCGAGGCGACGCGCGTGGTCGACGAGCCGCTGCCGCCACCACCCGCCGCCGACGATCTCGAGGCGCAGACCGGGGATGCGCGCCCGCAGCGCGGCGACCGCTTCCAGTGCGTCCTCGATTTGCTTGTGCGGCACCAGCCGCGACAGCACGACCACCCGCGGCGCGGCCGCGCGGGGGCCGGACAGCGACTGCGCCGGCGCCTCGTCGAGACCGTTGCGCACCACCGCAATCCGTTCGTTTCCCACGCCGAGGGCGACCAGGTCCCGCGCCGAGGGCAGCGACACCGTCACGTACTGGTTCCGGCGGTTCAGCCACGGCGACAGCCTGGACTCGACGAACCAGCCCACCCGGCCGAGCACCGGCCCGGCCACCGGCCACTGTTCGCGATGGCAGTGGTGCACCAGCACCACGACCCGGCGGCCGTACAGCAGCCGGGCGCAGAACGGCAGTCCGTTCTGCGCGTCGACGATCACGTCGGGCCGCACCCGCCGCAGCGGCCCCAGCTTCAGGCGCGCCCCGGCCATCGCCAACAACGCCCAGACGTATACCGAGTAGCGGCCACCGGCGCGGTGGATCCGTACACCGTCGACCACCTCGCGTCGCGGCGCACCCGGATAGCGGGCCGTGCGCAGCGTCACGGCGATGCCCGAGGCGGCCAGCTGCGCGCCGATGCGCTGCAGATAGGTTTCGCTGCCCCCGCCCTGCGGGTGTCCGGTGTCGCGCCAGCACAGCAGCAGCACCGAGCGCAGGGAAGACATCAGTCGCCAGCCTAGCGTGGCGGGGTTCCCCGCCGAACCTGACGCCAGCGTCACGCTCGGCGCCCAGCCTGACCGTGGCGTCACGTTCGGGCGGGGGTGCGCGACCGGCCGTAGGGTGGCCCGGTGGCCGCCACCGACGTCTTCGCCCGCCGGGCCACGCTGGCGCGCTCGCTGCGGCTGCTGTCGGCGTTCCGCCACGAACAACGCGACCCGGCGCGGTTCTACGGGGCGCTGGCGGCCGACACCGCGGCGATGGTGGGCGACCTGTGGCGGGCGGTGCGCGGCGCGCCCGCGGCCGGCCGCACGCTGCTCGACGTCGGCGGCGGGCCCGGATATTTCGCGGCGGCGTTCAGCGACGCCGGGGTGCGCTACATCGGCGTCGAACCCGATCCGGCCGAGATGCATGCGGCCGGGCCGTCTTTTGCCGACGGGACGGGAACGTTCGTGCGCGCCTCAGGCATGGCGCTGCCCTTCGCCGACGATTCGGTGGACATCTGCCTGTCTTCCAACGTCGCCGAGCACGTGCCGCGGCCCTGGCAGCTCGGGGGGGAGATGCTCCGCGTGACCAAGCCCGGCGGGCTGGTGGTGCTGTCCTACACGGTGTGGCTGGGCCCGTTCGGCGGCCACGAGATGGGGCTGACCCACTATCTGGGCGGCGCGCGCGCGGCGGCCCGCTATGCCCGCAAACACGGCCGTCCTGCCAAAAACGACTACGGGTCGTCGTTGTTTGCGGTGTCGGTCGCCGACGGCCTGGCCTGGGCGGCGAGCAGCGGCGCCGCGGTCGCGGTATTTCCCCGCTACCACCCCCGATGGGCCTGGCGGCTGACGTCCGTGCCGGTGCTACGCGAGTTCCTGGTGAGCAATCTGGTGCTGGCGCTGGTGCCCCGGGAATGAAACATGTTCTCGTTTCGCCTCGGCTTGGGTAGGGTGGCGCGCATGGGCGACTTCAAGACCGAATACGACAAACTTTTCATCGGCGGCAAGTGGACGGAACCCTCGACCTCTGAGGTCATCGAGGTGCACTGCCCGGCGACCGGCGAGTACGTCGGCAAGGTGCCGATGGCGGCGGCCGCCGACGTCGACGCCGCGGTCGCGGCGGCCCGCGCGGCGTTCGACAGCGGGCCCTGGCCCACGACCCCACCCAAGGAGCGCGCGGCCGTGATCGCCAACGCGCTCAAGCTGATGGAGGAGCACAAGGACCAGTTCACCCAGCTGCTCGCCGCCGAAACCGGGCAGCCGCCGACCGGCGTCGAGACGATGCACTGGATGAGTTCGATCGGCGCGTTGAACTACTTCGCCGGGCCGGCCGTCGATGAGGTCAAGTGGCGCGAGATCCGCAACGGCGGCTACGGGCAGAGCATCGTGTACCGGGAGCCGATCGGCGTGGTGGGCGCGATCGTGGCGTGGAACGTGCCGCTGTTCCTGGCGGTCAACAAGCTGGGCCCGGCGCTGCTGGCCGGTTGCACGGTGGTGCTCAAGCCGGCCGCCGAAACACCGCTGAGCGCAAACCTTTTGGCCGAGGCCTTCGCCGAGGCGGGCCTTCCTGAGGGGGTGCTGTCGGTGGTGCCCGGCGGCGTCGAGACCGGCCAGGCCCTGACGTCCAACCCGAACGTCGACCTGTTCTCCTTCACCGGCAGCTCGGCCGTCGGCAAGGAGATCGGCCGGCGCGCCGCAGACATGCTCAAGCCGTGCACGCTGGAGCTGGGCGGGAAGTCGGCGGCGATCGTCCTCGACGACGTCGACCTGGCCGGCGCGGTCCCGATGCTGGTGTTCTCCGGGATCATGAACACCGGGCAGGCCTGCGTGGCCCAGACCCGCATCCTGGCCCCGCGCTCGCGCTACGACGAAATCGTGGACGCAGTAAGCACTTTCGTGCAGGCGCTACCCGTGGGCCTGCCGACCGACCCGGCCGCCCAGATCGGGTCGCTGATCTCGGAGAAGCAGCGCGCCCGGGTCGAGGGCTACATCGCCAAGGGCATCGAGGAGGGCGCCCGGCTGGTGTGCGGCGGGGGCCGTCCCGAGGGCCTGGACAGCGGCTTCTTCGTGCAGCCCACCGTCTTCGCCGACGTCGACAACAAGATGACGATCGCCCAGGAGGAGATCTTCGGGCCGGTGCTTTCCATCATCGGATACGACACCGAGGACGAGGCGATCAAGATCGCCAACGACTCGGTGTACGGCCTGGCCGGCAGCGTGTGGACCGCCGACATCCCGCGCGGCATCCAGATCGCCGAGAAGATCCGCACCGGGACGTACGCGATCAACTGGTACGCCTTCGACCCGTGCTGCCCGTTCGGCGGCTACAAGAACTCCGGCATCGGGCGCGAGAACGGGCCGGAAGGCGTCGAGCACTTCACCCAGCAGAAGAGCGTGCTGATGCCGATGGGCTACACCACCGAGTGACGGGCTCGTACGGCACGCTGGGCGGTCTGCGGGGCCGTTAGCGCCCGGCGAACCGGGCCTGCCGTCGTTCGACGAACGAGCGCACCCCCTCGGCGACCAGCGGCGTCGCCCACGGCCCGTCCAGCCGCCAGGGGTCGCGGCCGTCGGCGGGGAACTCCAGCTCCCCGACCGCGATGCCGGGACCGACGTCGACGAGGTCCAGGCCGGCGGTGAAGTGATCGCCGTGGGCGAACAGCACGCCGGCGCGCAGGGAGTCGTCCGACTCGAGCAGCCCGTAAGCGCGGGACAGGTCCGCGAGCATCCCCCGGTCGAACGCATTGCGCTTGGCCGGCCGGTTCAGGCCGATCAGCAGCACGTGTCCGTCGCGCTCGAGGGACACGGTGGCAGGGGTCGGGAACTCCATCGACCCAGTGAACCGCAGCGGTCGCTATTATGCAATGGACCATAATATCGCGGGTGACGGCGTCGACGTTGCCTAAGTCGCTTGACGGCATATTCGCGTGTTTCCCGTGATGCTTACGTTACTTAGGGAATAAAAATTGCTTAGCAGACCGATGTCTTATATGATTCTCAGCATAATCATGGGCCGACCTAAGGCCGGGAGAAAGTCATGTGGATCATCGAGCTCAACATCGCCGGTTACCAGTTCACCCGCCAGATGCGGGACGTCAAACGGCGGCCCTTCCGGTTCGGCCCGCGCAACGCGCACTGGCCGGTGCCCCGGCATTCGCACGCTGCATGACGCGGGCGACGGGGGGCGCGACAGTGCCGACTGACACGCCGGCCAGCACCGCCAAGGCGAAGCCCCGCACTGCCGCGAAGCGCTGTGACACCCGGACGAAGATGCTGATCAGCGCCGCGGAGG
This sequence comes from uncultured Actinomycetota bacterium, assembly GCA_963711445.1. Taxonomy (GTDB): domain Bacteria; phylum Actinomycetota; class Actinomycetes; order Mycobacteriales; family Mycobacteriaceae; genus Mycobacterium. The sequence continues at coordinate 489,489 of CAVQEF010000003.1, read as the reverse complement.
TGATGCGCGAGCGAGGAGCGGCCGGAGTGACCATCGACGAGGTGCTCGCCCGTAGCGGCGCGCCCCGCGGCTCCGTCTACTACCACTTCCCCGAGGGGCGCCGGCAGATTCTGACCGAGGCGCTGCGGTACTCCGGCGACTCGATCACCGCCGTCGTCGACGATGCCGCCGGCTGGGGCGCCAGGGCCCTGCTGCGCGAATTCGTCGAATTCTGGGAGCGGCTGCTGACCGAGTGCGACTTCTCCGCCGGCTGCCCCGTGGTGGCGGCCGCGATCGGCTCGACCGAGGACGAGGTCGCGCTGTCCACCGAGGCCGGCGCGATCCTGCACCGCTGGTGCACCGCGCTGGCCCGGGCGTTCGTCGCCGACGGCTTCGACGAGTCCGACGGGGCCTCGCTGGCGGTGATGTCGATCGCCGCGCTGGAGGGCGCCATCGTCTTGTGCCGCTCGACGCGCTGCACCCTCCCGCTGCGCCAGGTCGGCGATCAGCTCGAATTCCTGATCAAGGCAAGGGAATTCGTGGTCCGCAACGGGCTTTCCGACAAGCGCGACGGCTAGCGGCAGGATCCTGTGGGGCAACGGCGGGTCCGAGGGTAACGCCATCGGGTTATTCGGGGCCGGCGGCCTGTTCTACGGGGCGGGGACAACGGACCGCGGGGATTCGTAGCAAACTCCCGAGCGGCTACAGCGCAGCGGCGGGTGAGAACACACGGGCGGCGGCCGGGCAAGGGCCCGGGCCGTGAACGTCAGTCGCTGGCCGGCAGCGGCTTGACCTCTTTGAGCTGCAGGGGGGTGGTTCCGACGCTCAGGCTCCCGGCGCCGGGCTTGGTCACCAGCACCTCGGCGCCGCCGTCGTCGACGTAGCGCTTGCCCATCACGGTGCCCTCGGCGAAGGCGGGGTCGAGTTCGCCGGAGCGCGGCGCGCCGATCTCGACCATCGGCGCGCCGCCGCAGCGCAGGTCCTCGAGGCTGTCGGCGCTCCTGACCACGATGACCTGGGTGTCACACACCTGGCTGGCCAGACGGGTTCCGTTCTTGATCATGCGTGCAGTCCCTCCAGATTTTCGATGATCTCCCGGCGCAGCACCTTGCCGGTGGGGGTGGTCGGCAGCTCGTCGCGAAACACTACCCGGTCCGGGGTGCGCGACCCGCGCAAGTTCTTGCGGACGTACTCGCGCAGCTCCTCGGGCTCGGGCTCGGCCCCCGGCGCCGGCACCACCACGGCGACGATCGCCTGGCCCCACTGCGGATCCTCGACGCCGACCACGGCGACGTCGCGCACCTGCGGGTGTTCGACGAGCACCTCCTCGAGCTCGGCGGGTGCGATGTTCTCCCCGCCGCGGATGATGGTGTCGTCGCTGCGCCCGCCGATGAACAGATAACCGTCCTCGTCCAGCATGGCGATGTCTTTGGTGGGGAACCAACCGTTTTCGTCGAGCACCGAGCCGATCCCCGTGTAGCGCCCCGAGACCTGCTCGCCGCGCACGAACAGCTCACCGGTCTGCCCCGGGCCGAGCACCGTGCCGTCCGCGTCGCGGATCTGGATCTCGATGCCGGGCACCGGCCGCCCGACCGATCCCAGTCGCCTGACGCCGGCGGGATCCGACGCCGCCTGCGCCTCGCGATGGTCGTCGGGGGTCAGCACCGCGATCGTCGAGCTGGTCTCGGTCAGCCCGTAGGCGTTGACGAAACCGACGCCGGGCAGCAGTTCCAGCGCCCGGCGCACCAGCGGCAGACCCACCTTGGAACCGCCGTAGGCCAGGTTGCGCAGCGACGGCAGCTCGCGGGGGGCTTCGCTGCCGGCCTCGAGCGCGGTGACGATGCGGTCCAGCATGGTGGGCACCACCGTCGCCGTGGTCACGCGCTCGGTGTTGACCAGCCGCACCCATTCGGCCGCGTCGAAGTTGGGCAGGTAGACCATCTTGCGCCCGGCGTAGAGGTTGGACAGCGCGGCGCTGACCCCGGCGATGTGATACGGCGGCACACAGATCAGCGCGGCGTCGGTCTCGGCGGCCGACTCGAATTCGACGCTGCCGGTCACGTAGCTGGTGAGGTTGTTGTGCGAGAGCTCGACGGCCTTGGGTTGCGACGTGGTGCCCGAGGTGAACAGCACGACCGCGACCGAGTCCGGGTCCGGGAATTCGGCGGCCGGTTCGGCGTCGCGCGCGGCCGTCAGGAAGTCGTCGGAGTCCATCACTCGCGGCGAGGCGTCCCCCACCGCGTCGCGGTACCGCGCGTCGACGATCACCAGGGGCTCGGGCAGCCGCCGGATCAGGGTCTGGATGCCCTCGGCGGACAGCCGGTAGTTGATCGGGGTGAACGCGACCCCGGCGCGGGCGGCGGCGAAGATCAGCGTCGGCAACATGACGCCGCCGACGCCGACGTAGGCGACGTGCTTGGCATTCGATGCCGCGATCACGCCCGCGCCGCCGTCGGCGAGGTCGCTGAGCTGCTGCGTCGTCAACCGCACGTCGTCGCAGACGACGGCCGTGCGATCGGGGTTGCCCGACGCGGCCATCTCGAGCAGCAACGAAACGCTCATCCTCGATCTTTCTGCATGTCAACCGATTCCGGCGCAAACTCTACGAACATAGTGTATCGGGCCTCAGGTGCCCGTCCACCGCGCGGGACGCTTCTCGGCGAACGCGATGGCGCCCTCCTTGGCGTCGTTGGAGGCGAAGACCGGCATCAGGATCTTGTTCTGCTCGGCGAACATGGTCTCGCGGCTCCAGCCGCGCGACTCGATGATGATCCGCTTGGTGGCGGCCACGGCGAGCGGCCCGTTGGCGGCGATCTTCTCGGCCAGCGCGATCGCCGCGTCCAGCGCCCCGCCCGGCTCGGCCAACACGTTGACCAGACCCAGGTCGTGCGCGCGCTCGGCCGGCAGGTTGTCGCCGGTCAGGGCCAGCTCCATGGCGACCGCGTACGGGATGCGCTCGGGCAACCGCAACAGCCCGCCTCCCCCGGCGACCAGCCCGCGCTTGACCTCCGGGATGCCGAACGCCGAGTCCCGCGACGCCACGATCAGGTCGGTGGCCAGCGCCAGCTCGGTCCCGCCGGCCAGCGCGTACCCCTCCACCGCGGCGATCAGCGGCTTGTCGGGCGGCCGCTCGGTGAAGCCCATGCCGCGGCCCTCGACGATCGGCAGCTCGCCGCGGGCGAACGCCTTGAGGTCCATGCCCGCGCAGAAGGACCCGCCCGCGCCGGTGATGATCCCGACCGACAGGCCGGGCTCGCCGTCGAGGCGGTCCATCGCGGCGGCCAGGCCGTTGGCGACCGCGGCGTTCACCGCGTTCTTGGCCTTGGGCCGGTTGATCGTGATGATCAGGATCCGGTCGCGTTGCTCGACCAGGACTTCGGGTTCTCCAGTGCCGGCTTCTTCGTTCCCTGTGCTCACGGTGCGCCGAAGCTCCTTACCAAGTCGGTGGCTGTTACCGACTGATGGTAGCGGTCGCCGGAAACGGCATTAGCGGCAGGCGAGAGTCTCGTTACCTCGGCGACTCAGGCCTTGTTCAAGCAGGAGCCATTGCGGTCTCGATGACCGTCAGCTCCCCGGAAATCCCTGCGGCCCGGCGTATTTCGAGGAAATCGGCGACCATGGCCTCGGTCACCTCGTGGGGATCCTTGAGGGTGGAACCGTCGGAGAGCACCGAGATGTTGAGCTGGTCGACGTAGCTCCACACGGTGATGTTCAGGCCGCTGCCGGCCGTCAGCGGTCCCACCGAATAGATCTCGGTGACCAGGGCGCCGCCGACCCGTCCGCGCTCGCGGGGACCCGGGACGTTGGAGATGTTGAGGTTGAGGACCTTGTTGTGCCCCTCCCGGCCCGACGCCCACCGGAAGAAGGCTTCGGTCGGCGCGGGCGGCATGTAGGCGGCCCACCGGCTGACCAGTTCCGGACCCATGAGCTGATTGCTTTCCTTGGCCGAAATGGCATTCTCGTGGCTGCACCGCACCCGTTCCAGCGGGTCGTCGGAATTGGTCGGGAGCCCCACCAATACGCCGGTGAAGCGATTCCCGGAGATCCGCTCGGGCGAGAAGTCGAAACTCATCGGCACCGACGCCAGCAGCGGTTCGGCCGTGCCGTCGTAGCGCAGCAGCATCGTTCGGAGCGCTCCGGCCGACATCGCGAGCACCATGTCGTTGATCGTCGCCCCGAGGCGCTTGCCGGTCTCCTTGACGTCGGCCAGCGCCAGCGTGGCGGTCGCGAAGCGGCGCTCCGGGGTGATCTTGTGGTTCATGAAGGTCGGTGGCGGCTCGAACGGCCGGGTCAGCTCCGGGGAAAACTTGCGGGAGCTGCGACGCACCCGGCCCAGCCCCTGCGCGGTGTAGCGGATCGTGTGAGGGACGCGGCCGATGTGGCGCATGTGGTCCGCGAACGCCGAGGCCACCAGCCGGCCGGTGCGTGGTGCCGGGTCGGGCACGTAGGGCCCACCCTCCGGACCGGGCTGCAGGTCCATGCCGCGGGCCATCAGGTTGGCCGAGGCGACGCCGTCGGCCAGCGCGTGGTGGATCTTGCCGACGACCGCGATCCGGTTGTTGGCCAGCCCCTCGACGAAGTACATCTCCCACAGCGGCCGGTCGCGCTGCAGCGGGGTGCTGGCGATGCGCCCGATGGCCTCGTCGAGCTCGCGCCGGCCGCCGGGCGCCGGCAGCCGCCAGGGCCGGATGTGGTAGTCGAGATCGACCTCGCAGTGCTCGCGCCACATCGGGTGGTGGAACTTGAACGGGATCTCGACGAGCTGATAGCAGAACGGTTCGAGCTTGTTCAGCCGGCCGCCGATGACCCGGCGAAACGCCTCGACATTGAAGTCGCGGCGCTCTTCGGTCAACTCGATCACGGCGACCTTGATGGTGTGCATGTGCACGTTGGGTGTCTCGCTGTAGAGCAGTACCGCGTCCCACCCGCTCAGCCGTTTCACCGCTGCCCCTAACCCCGGCCGTGGAATGTTATAGGGGGACCTTACTCAGCGGTGGGCTCAGATGACCTCTTTTGCGCCGATCTGGGTTTTGCTGCGGTAGACGTGGTTGAGGAACAGCGCGGTCGCGTGCGCCATCTCGCCCGCCCGCACGCCGTCGACGAGGTCGAAGCCGTGGCCGACCCCGGGCATCTCCAGGTAGCCGACCATCGAGTGCGAGACCCCGCGCAACCGGTCGACGAAGCTGCGGGCCTGCTCCACGGGGATCACGGAGTCCTTGCGGCCGTGGATCACCAGGAACGGCGGCGCCTTGTGGTGCACCCGCGCGATCGGTGAGGCGTCGCGGAAGACGTGGGGGTGGCGGTCGATCGAGCGCCGGACCACGACCCGCTCCAGGAAGTCGACGAACCGGTCGCGTTCGGGAGTGGACCGGTCCTCCCAGTCGTAGCGACCGTAGATCCCGACGACCGCGTCGACCGAACTGTCGGCGCCCTCGGGCAGCTTCTGCTGGTATTGCGGGTCGTCGGGGGTCAGGCCCGCCAGCGCCGAGAGGTGCCCGCCGGCCGAACAGCCCGCCACCGCGACGAAATCCCGGTCGCCGCCGAACTTGTCGACGTTGGCCCGCGCCCACGCGATGGCGGTCTTGACATCGGTGATGTGGCGCGGCCAACGGTGGTGGGGCGCGACTCGGTAGTCGATGGCCAGGCACACCCAGCCCTGCTCGGCCAGCCGCGACATGAGGGCCGAGCCTTGCAGCATGCTCCTGCCGTGCACCCAGGCGCCGCCGGGCACGAAGATCAGCACCGGCGCGGGCTGGGCGGGCAGGTCCTTGCGCCGCCACACGTCGAGCACCTGCGCGGGATGGTCCCCGTAGTGCACCGCGCGGCGGTGCACGTAGCGGCGCTGACGCAGGGCCTCCCAGATCGGCGGGGTGCGGTCGGCCGTCGGCCACTCACCTTCGAGGTCCGCCGGCGACACGACCCCGCGCAACGCGGCGCGGGAGACGTCGCGCGCGCATTCGCGGTCCTGCCGGGACCCGTCGTCGAGGCCGGGGGCGCCGGGGGCGAAGAACCCCTTCGCCCTCGCGGCGAGGGCTTCCGGCGCGTGCCGGGCGCCCCACACGCCCATCGCGGTCATGGTGCCCAGTGGCTCGAGATGCTTGCCGACGACCGGCAGCGAAGCCCCCGCCACGCTCAAGGCCAGCGCATAGTCGGCGGGACGGGCCCGCAGCAACCATTTCATGTAAGAGGCCATGCTCGGTACCCTCACCGTCATGCAGCGAGGGTACCCCCGCCCGGCGCCAGGAAACTGACGTTTGCGTCGAATGCGTCTGCGCGGCACCGGAAACGCAGGCACGGCGCTTGCCGTACAGGGCATTCACGCAGGCCAGACGGTACTTCCCGCTTCGCTGGCGGCGGGACGGCGCGGTCGCCGGCGCGCGCCGTCGGCTTCCACGCTTGGCACCGAACTAACTGGGGGGCAATGATTTTGGCTGGCTGCGGGCCGGACTCGCCGGCCTCACCTGGCCGTCAGGCTGGCAACCACCCGGCCGCCGATCAGGCGGACACCGGTCAGCGTCAGCCCCACCTGCCCGGCCAGCGTATCGGCGCTGTCGACGCCGACGGACGCCCAGCGGAACCAGGGCCCGATGTCGGTGGCGGACTCCAGGCGCACCCAGCGCTCCCGGACGCCGATGGCTTCGGCGTCGAACTCGACGATGCAACGTCCGCCACGGCGCAACATCTCGGCCGCGCGTCCCAGGATGCGCCGCGGGTCCCCGCCGAGGCCGATGTTGCCGTCGACCAGCAGGACCGTCTGCCACAGCCCCATTCCGGGCAGCGATTCGAAGACGTCACCCAGCAAGGCCGGCGCGCCACCGCGGTCGGCCAGACGGACCGCGGTCGCCGACCGGTCGATGCCCAGCGCAGGTACCCCCCGCTGGATCAGTCGCGCCACCAACCGGCCAGGGCCGCAGCCGAGTTCGATCGTCGGACCGCTGCACAGCTGCGTGACGGCCTCGTCGAAGTCCTCGTCGAGGGCGAGGGCGTCCGCGGCACCCGCACCTGCCGCGTCGCCCGCCGGGCACCGAACGCCCAGCCAACGGTGGGTGGGAAGCAAGCGAACCTCGCCGTCCTCATGGCGGACCCAACATCGCTCGCCGTCGAGCGCCCGATCGTAGAGATGCCCCAGCATGTCGTGTCCCTCGCGTCCCGCCCGACCAGCCGGCCCGGGCGCGCAAGGCGCCCGTGGGGCACGTTGCGATCGACCCCTACCGCCGGCGTGCCGGCGCGACCGCGTTTGCCGGCACCTCCACCGATACCCCGATCTTTGCTCAACTAACCCAGAGCCTGCCACAGCCCGGCGCCGACGGCGCGCGCTGGATCAGACCCGTTCCGCGCCGCGCACGCACCCCGGAGCCGTCGTAGATACTGGACCGATGCCGAACAACGACGTTCACCCCGACCTGCGCCGAATCGCCCGCTTTGCGCCGCGGCAACTGGTCGGCCCCCGCACCCTTCCGATCATCCGGGCGCTGATGGCGCTGCGGGCGCGTCGCGGCGGCTCCGGCACGCCCGTCGAGGTGAGCTCGCTCGGTTCGGGGGCCGGTGTCCGGCTGTTCCGACCCGTCGGCGGGACCGAACCGGCGGCCGCGCTGCTGTGGATCCACGGCGGCGGCTACGTGATCGGCACCGCCGAGCAGGACGACGCACTGTGCCGGCGGTTCAGCACGCGCCTGGGCATCACCGTCGCGTCGGTGGACTACCGGCTGGCGCCCGAACATCCGTATCCCGCGCCGCTCGAGGACTGTTATGCGGCGCTGACGTGGCTGGCCGGGCTGGCATCGGTGGATCCGCGCCGGGTGGCGATCGGCGGCGCCAGCGCCGGCGGTGGCCTGGCGGCGGCCCTGGCGCTGCTGGCCCGCGACCGCGCCGAGGTCACCCCCATATTCCAGCTGCTGGCGTATCCGATGCTGGACGACCGCAGTTCGGCCACCGGCCGGAACCGCAACCACCGCCTGTGGAACACACGCAGCAACCACTTCGGGTGGACCGCATACCTGGGCGGCGCCGACCCCCAGGTCGCCGTGCCCGGACGACGCGACGACCTGGCCGGGCTGCCGCCCGCATGGATCGGCGTCGGCACCCATGACCTGTTCCACGACGAAGACCTCGCCTACGCCGAGCGGCTGCGGGCGGCCGGGGTGCCGTGCGCCGTGGACGTCATCCCGGGCGCCTTCCACGGCTTCGACCTGGTCGCGCCGAAAGCGCAAGTCTCCCAGCGGTTTTTCGACGCCCAGTGCGACAGCCTGCGGGCGGCACTCGCCGCGGTGTGAGCGCACCGTCACATCGCGAAGTAGACGAGCTCACCGCCGACGATCGTGGCCGCCACCATGCCGGCGTCCAGCTCGGCCAGCGCCGTCTCCGGCGGCTCGCTCAGCACGCAGAGATCCCCGGGCTGGCCGACCGCGACGGTCCGCGTTCGGCCCGGCCGGCCGGCGTCACCCAGGAACATCGTCAAAGCCTCACGTGCGGAGACACTTTCGCCGGCGTTCAGGACGGCGCCGCGGGGCGTCGTGCGGTACACCGCGGCGCGCATCGCCGACCACGGGTCGCCATGACCGAAAGGCAGGTCGGTGGACAGCGCCACGGGCACCGTCGCCTTCAGCAGCCCCGCGACGCGCCACAATTGAGCGTGCTCGGCGGCCGGGACGTCGGCGAGGTAGTGATCGCCGCGCTCGGCGACGAAGTTGGGCTGTGTCACGACCGTGACACCCAGGTCGGCCAGGTCGGCCAGGTTCTCGTCGGGCACCACGGCGGCATGCTCTATGCGGTCCTGCGGGTGGCTGCCGGCCGCACGCAGGGCCGCGATCGTCACCACCAGCTGGGCGGCGGTGATGCAGTGCACGGCGACCGGCCGGTCGTCGGCGTGCAGCGCGGTGATCCATCCGGTGAGCTCGTCGAGGTCGAGGCGGTCCTCCTGCAGGATCTTCTTGCCCGGGGAAAGGAAACGCAGCCGCGGCCGGAATTCGCCGCTGCGGTGCGCCGCCACCAGCGCGTCCACGTCTGCCGCGTCCAGGTCGGGCGTGGCGTCGGTGACGCCGGTGACCCCGTAGGCGGTGATGCGGCGGCCGAGTTCTGCCAGGTCGCTCTCGCGCCGCAGCACGGCATCCGACCAACCGCGGTCGGCGCTGCGCAGGCGCCCATCGGGATGGCCGGCCAGGCCGACGCGGCCCAGGGCCTCGGAGTTGAGGATCCACAGCGCTCCGCTACGGTGCTGGATGCGCACCGGAACGCTGGGGACCATGGCGTCGAGCGCGGCTCGGTCCAGGTCGCCGGCGACCGATTCGTGATAGCCGATGGCACGGATCCATCCGTCGGGCCCCGGCGCGGCGTTCGAAAGCAGCTGTGCTAGTTGGGCTTTGGTGGTTACGCCGGGCGGGCCCACCGAAAATGAGTCCAGCGCGGCAGCGGCCGCGCGCACGTGCACGTGGTGATCGTGCAGACCGGGCAGCACGGTCCCGCCGTTGGCGTAGAGCACCCCCTCCCCGCGGCCGGCAACCAGGCCCGAGTCGGGCGCATCGGGTGCGTCGAGGGCGTCAAGTGGCGTTACCTCCTCGACCCGCTCCCCCACCCGGATGTCCACCGTCCGCCCGTCGAGCAGTGTCGCCTGCTTGATCAGCATGTCAGGCAACGTCTTTCGGACACCACGTGGCGCACCGCCTGGTTGTCGGCGCCGAGTTCGGCCGCGGGAACCGACGCCCGCGGCGCCGCCGGCGGCGGGGCCGCGTCCTCGGACACCGATGCGACCGTCGGCAGCGCGGCATAGGTCGCGGCGACACCGGCCATCGACACGTCGATCGACTCGCCGCCACCGCGTCCCAGGGATTCGGCCACCGCCGCGGCGGCTTCCAGACCGGTCAGCGGGTCGGCGATGGCGTCCGCGCAGAAAACCGGACCGCCGGCGCCGGCGCCGACCAGCCCGCCGGCCACTGCGGCGTCGTCCCCGAACGCGGGCCTGGAACTTCCATAGCCGTTGATGCGCAACCAGATACGTCCCGGCCGTGGCGGAACATGTTCGGGTCCGATCCCGCGCCGCGCGAGTGCCGCGGGGCGCGATCCCTCGATGACGATGTCGGCGACCGAGAGCAGGTGCCGCAGCTCACCGGCCTGGGTGTCGAAATCAACGCAGTAGGAGAGCTTTTCACCGTTGACCCAGTCGAAGAAGGCGCGGTTGCCGTTTCGGGTGCCGTCCGGGCGGCGCGGGCTTTCGACTTTGACGACGAGCGCGCCGCCAAGTGCCAGCAGCCGGCCGCACAGCGGTCCCGCCCACATCGACGACAGATCCGCCACCAGCAGACCCGTCAACCGCCGGCTCGGCGCGCGGTGACCCGACCGACGGATCCGAGGCGCTGCGGCCTCGGCCTCCCCCAGGCCGGCCGCGGGAATGTCCAGGAGAGCGGTCCGCTCGGTGATCTCGGTCACCGAGCGCGTCGCGGTCCACCGCCGCAGCGCGGCCCACGGGTCGGCGGGGATCTCGTCGGCGCACAGCAGCGCGGGTACCGCCGCGACGTCGTCGGGGCGGGACAGCGTGATCGCGCACCATCCGTCGCGGGCAGCCAGCAACCGGGTGGCGCCGCCGGGCGACACGCGGCCACCGCGGGTCAATCCGAGCAACGCGGCCCGCCCGGACAGCAGGCCGGCCACATCGACGGCGGTGCCCGTCCGCTCGGCGACGCCGGCCGCCACGGCCTCGGCGCGCGCCAGCAGGTTCGCGCGGGAGAAGTCGGGGGGACCGTCGGGCAAACCCGTCAAGTAGGCCAGCCCACTGCTGCCCCATCTGCTGGCCCAACGGGACGGCGCCGAACTCACACCACCATGGTGCTCGCAGCCGGGCCGCGACATCCAGGCGGTCGTCGACCCCGCGCAGCGGCTGCCCCGACACTGCTTCCGCCTCCACTATGGACGCGTGCGGCGTTTGGCGACTTACCGAAACTTTTCCGATGATTTCTGTGATTTTGCAGAAAATCAGTTTCTAATCGGCAGGATTGCCTTATGGTTGGTATCGCCGATGCGTCGGCACATGACGGGGGCCATGTACACGACTTAGTCGTGACCTAGCTAGTTGGGTGGTCCCGGATGTCCTATCTCGTCACGGCGCCAGACGCGCTGGCGACGGCGGCCTCGGATCTGTCGGATCTGGGCGCTTACCTCGAGACGGCCAGCAGCGCCGCGGTCCTACCGACCACCAATCTGCTCGCCGCCGCCCAGGACGAGGTCTCGACCGCCATCGCGGCGCTGTTCGGCAGCCACGGCCTCCAATTTCAGGCGCTCAGCTCCCAAGCGGCGGCGTTTCACACCCAGTTCGTGCAGACCCTGTCGGCCGGTGCGCAGAACTACGCCCTGGCCGAAGCCGCCAACGCCAGCCCGCTGCAAAGCGTGGAACAAAACTTCCTGAACGCCGTCAACGCGCCCACCGAGGCGCTGCTCGGGCGGCCGTTGATCGGCAATGGCACCAACGGGGCCGGCGGGACCGGCCAGGCCGGTGGGGCCGGGGGCCTGCTGTGGGGCAATGGCGGCAACGGCGGATCGGGCGCGACCGGACAAGCAGGCGGGGCCGGCGGGTCGGCCGGGCTGATCGGCGCCGGCGGCGCGGGCGGCGCCGGCGGCGCGGCTTCGCCCATGGCCAGCGCCGGGACCGGGGGCGCGGGCGGCAACGGCGGCTGGCTGTGGGGCAACGGCGGGGCCGGCGGGGCCGGGGGCGCCAACACCGGAGGCATCGGCACCGGCGGCGTGGGCGGCATCGGCGGCCACGGCTGGTTGTTGGGCAGCGGAGGACAGGGCGGCGCCGGCGGCGCCAGCCAGAGCACCGCCGGCGGCACCGGCGGGGCCGGGGGCAACGGCGGTTGGCTTTACGGCAACGGCGGTAGCGCCGGAGCGGGTGGCGCCGACAACGGCGGGGCCGGCACCGGCGGAGCCGGCGGAAACGGCGGAAACGCCGGCCTGTTGGGCAACGCCGGGGCCGGCGGGGCCGGCGGCGACGCCACGGCCGGCACGGGGGCGGGCGGGGCCGGCGGACTCGGCGGCAACGCCTTGTTGGGCAACGCCGGGGCCGGCGGGGCCGGCGGCGACGGCACGGGCGGCGCCGGAGGATCCGGTGCGGCCGGCGGCACCTCGTGGCTCGTGGGTAACGGCGGGGCCGGCGGGGCCGGCGGCACCAGCGCGGGCGCCAACGGCGGCACGGGCGGGGCCGGCGCGACCGGCGGCATCCTGTTCGGCAGCGGCGGCGCCGGCGGCAACGGCGGCGCCAGCCTCGGCGGCACCGGGGCGGGCGGGGTCGGCGGGGCCGGCGCCAACGCCTGGCTGCTGGGCAACGGCGGCGCCGGGGGCAACGGCGGGTCCAGCGTCGGTGCCGACGCCGGTGCCGGTGGCGCCGCCGGCAGCGGCGGGTTCGTGGTGGGCTGGGGTGGCGCCGGCGGCAACGGGGGCGCCACCAGCTGGGCGAACGGCTCCGGCGGCGCTGGGGGCGCGGGCGGCAACGCGTGGCTGATCGGCATCGGCGGGCACGGCGGTGACGGCGGCAGCAACCTCAACGCCGTCGCCGGTTTCGCCGGCAACGGCGGCGCCGGCGGCAACGGCGGCTGGCTGGTCGGCGATGGTGGCGGTGGCGGGGCCGGCGGTGCCGCCGCGCCCGCCTCGTCGGGCGGCAACGGCGGCGCCGGCGGGAACGCCCTGTTCTTCGGGTCCGGCGGCAGCGGCGGGAACGGACTCATCGGCGGCCACGCGGGCAGTGCCGGCTTCCTGATCGGTAACGGCGGCGCCGGGGGAACCGGCCAACCCGGGGCGAACAGCGGTTTCCTGCTGGGCAACGGCGGCCACGGCGGCGACGGCGGTGCCGGCCTCGCCACATCCGGCGGCGCCGGCGGCCGCTCCTGGCTGCTCGGCAACGGCGGCGCCGGCGGCGCGGGCAGCGACGGCGTCGCCAGCTACGCGGGTGGGACCGGCTTCCGCGGGGGCAGCGGCGGCAGCGGCGGCGCGTTGATCGGCTTCGGTGGCGGCGGTGGCGCCGGCGGTGCCGGGGCACCCACCGACGCACTCGGTCTCGCCGCCGGCGGCGCCGGTGGCAGCGGCGGCGACGGCGGTTGGCTGTTCGGCGGCGGAGGCGCCGGCGGGCATGGCGGCGCGGGCGGGATCGGCACCAATGCCGGCGCCGGCGGCACCGGGGGTGCGGGCGGCAGTGGCGGCGCCGCCCACCTGATCGGCAGCGGCGGCGCCGGCGGGACGGGCGGACATGGCGGACAGGCCGGGGCGGGCCCGTCGGCCGGAGCGGGCGGACACGGCGGCGGCGCCGGTGCCAGCGGATTCCTGTTCGGCAATGGCGCGGCCGGCGGTGCCGGCGGCGACGGCGGTGACGGCGGACTCGGTGTGCCCGGCGGATCGGGCGGCAACGGGGGCAACGGCGCCTCGGCCACCCTGTTCGGCTCCGGCGGGCACGGTGGCGCCGGCGGCGACGGGGGAACCGGCGGCAACGCCGGCGGAGCCGGCGCGGCCGGTGGTCGAGGCGGCGGTGGCGGCAACGCCGGCCTGATATACGGCGGCGGCGGGGCCGGCGGCGGCGGGGGTACCGGCGGCGCCAACCAGAACGCCGCCCCGGGCGGGCCCGGCGGCGACGGCGGCGGTGGCGGCGGCGCCAACTTCATCGGCAACGGCGGCGGCGGCGGCAACGGCGGCGCCGGGGGCACCGGCACCCCCACCGGAACCGGGGGCAACGGCGGCGCCGGCGGCAGCGGCGGATTCATCGGCCAGAGCGGGTCAGCGGGCGCACCCGGCTGACCCCGACTGCTGGTTCGGGGCCAGGACGCAAGACTTCGTGGTTCCCCTGACGCGTGATTCTGATCACAAGTGGTCGGTTCTGCCGGCCTCTTGACCCCTTTTGGTGTCCTGATCCCCCTGAAAACCGGTGGTGATGCGGTCGTCTGCCCTCGATTGAAACTTTTTAGAACGATTTCGCGATTTTTCTGGAAACGTAGTTTCATATGGCCGCTTTTGCTTTATGGTTGGTATCGCCGATGCGTCGGCACATGACGGGGGCCATGTACACGACTTAGTCGTGACCTAGCTAGTTGGGTGGTCCCGGATGTCCTATCTCGTCACGGCGCCAGACGCGCTGGCGGCGGCGGCCTCGAATCTCTCCGATCTGGCCGCATCCCTGGAAACGGCCAACGCCGCCGCGGTCGCCCCGACCACCAACGTGCTCGCCGCCGCCCAGGACGAGATCTCGACCGCCATCGCGGCGCTGTTCGGCAACCAGGCCACGCAATTCCAGGCGCTCAGTTCCCAAGCGGCCGCGTACCACACCCAGTTCGTGCAGACCCTGTCGGCCGGCGCGCGTACCTATTCCTTTGCCGAGGCCGCCAACGTCCCCCCGCTGCAAAGCCTGGAGCAAAACGTCCTGAACGCCGTCAACGCGCCCACCGAGGCGCTGCTCGGGCGGCCGTTGATCGGCAATGGCACCAACGGGGCCAGCGGGACCGGCCAGGCCGGTGGGGCCGGGGGCCTGCTGTGGGGCAATGGCGGCAACGGCGGATCGGGCGCGACCGGACAAGCAGGCGGGGCCGGCGGGTCGGCCGGGCTGATCGGCGCCGGCGGCGCCGGCGGCGTCGGCGGCTCCTCCTCCATGGGCAACGCCGGGGCCGGCGGGGCGGGCGGCAACGGCGGCTGGCTGTGGGGCAGCGGCGGATACGGCGGGGCCGGCGGAGCCAACACCGCGGGCACCGGCACCGGCGGCGGCGGCGGCGCCGGCGGGCACGCCTGGCTACTGGGCAACGGCGGATACGGCGGGGCCGGCGGCGCCAGCCAGAGCGCCTCCGGTGGCACCGGTGGCACCGGCGGCAACGGCGGCTGGCTGTGGGGCAGCGGCGGGGCCGGTGGAGCCGGCGGAGCCAACACCGCCGGCATGGGCGCCGGGGGCGCCGGCGGCGCCGGCGGGCACGCCTGGCTACTGGGCAACGGCGGATACGGCGGGGCCGGCGGCGCCAGCCAGAGCGCCTCCGGTGGCACCGGCGGCCACGGGGGCAATGGCGGCTTCCTCTACGGCAACGGCGGCGCCGCAGGCTCCGGCGGCGCCGACGCCGGCGGGACCGGCGCCGGCGGCGCGGGCGGAACCGGCGGCAACGCGTGGCTCGTCGGCAGCGCCGGAGCAGGTGGCGCGGGCGGGTCGGGCCCCACCGTCGGCGGCGGCGGCGGGACCGGCGGCCATGGGGGCCTATTCTTCGGCGCCGGAGGTGCCGGCGGCGCCGGCGGCGCAGGCGCGAACGGAGGTGCCGGCGGATCGGGCGGCACCTCGGGCTGGCTGTCCGGTAGCGCGGGCGGGGCCGGGGGCACGGGCGGGGTCGGCCATGCCGGCAACGGAGGCACCGGCGGGCACGGCGGGGCCGGCGGGCTGTTCGGCGCCGGCGGCGCCGGCGGAAGCGGCGCGGCCGGCCAGGCGGGCAAGGGCGGCACCGGTGGGCACGGCGGCGACGCCGGCCTCCTGTTCGGAGCCGGTGGGGCCGGCGGAAACGGCGGGTTCTCCACGATCGGCAACGGCGGCGCCGGTGGCGCCGGCGGCCGGGGCGGCCTCCTGATCGGTGGCGGCGGCGTCGGCGGCAACGGCGGCTTCGGCGGCACCGGCCTCACCGGTGCGACCGGCGTGACCGGCGTCAACAACGGTGTCGGCGGTACCGGCGGCGCCGGTGGGAGTGGCGGGGCCGGCGGTGCCGGCGGCCGGGGCGGGCTGCTGTTCGGCAACGGTGGCGATGGAGGCAATGGCGGCCTCGGCGGAGCCGGCGGAGCCGGCGGCGCGGGCGCCGACGGGCTACCGGGGGCCGTGCCGAGCGGGACCGGGGGCAACGGCGGTGACGGCGGTGCCGGCGGGACCGGTGGCACCGGCGGATCCGGCGGCGCAGGCGGCAGCGGCGGCCTGTTCGGCCACGCCGGTATCACCGGCGTCGGCAGGGCCGGCGGGGTCGGCGGCATCGGCGGGATCGGCGGAAATGGCGGCGTCGGCGGCGTCGGCGACGCCAGCAGCCCCAACGGCGGCACGGGCGGCAACGGCGGCAACCCCGGTGTCGGCGGCTTCGGCGGCAACGGCGGCACCGGCTCCATCACCGGCGGACACGGCTCCAACGGAGGCACACCGACCTCGGGGGGTAACGGCGGCAACGGCGGGGCGGGCTACAGCCCCACCACGCCCGGGGCCAGCGGCGGCAACGGCGGCAGCGGCGGCAACGGCGGGGCGGTCGGCAACGGAGGTAACGGCGGCGCCGGCGGTAACGGCGCGGCCGGGACGACCGGAGCCAACGGGCTCAACCCCGGCGACAGCGGCGGCGACGGCACGGGCGGCGGGACCGGCGGCCGGGGCGGCGCCGGCGGTCAAGGCGGTTCCACGTCCGGAAATGGCGGCGCCGGCGGCGCCGGCGGCTTCGGTGGCGACGGCGGCAACGGCGGATCCGGGGTCAACGGCATCAACGGGGTGGCGACAAACGGAATCGGCGGTTCGGGTCAGGCCGGCGGCAATGCCGGTAACGGCGGGACGGGTGGGTCCGGCGGGCAAGGCGGGCAAGGCGGCACGGCCACCAATGGCAGTGCAGGCGCGGCGGGTGCCGGCGGCCAGGGCGGCGACGGCGGGGCGGCGGGCGCGGCCGGCGCCGGCGGTATCGGCGCGGCCGGCCACGACGGCGTGTCGGGGATCAACAACGGCAACGGGTACGCCGGCGGTGACGGCGGCCAGGGTGGTACCGGCGGGTCCGGCGGCAACGGCGGGGCCGGCGGGCTCAGCGGCGACGGGATTACCGCCGCGGCGGCGGGCACCGGCGGCAACGCCAGCAACGGCGGGGCCGGCGGGGCGGCCGGGGCCGGCGGGGCCGGGATCACCGGCGCGGCCGGGGTGGCCGGGCAGAACGTGTATGGCACCGGGGTCGGCGGCGGCCAGGCCGGCGGTGACGGCGGCGCCGGCGGCACCGGCGGGGCCGGCGGGGCCGGCGGCAAGGGCGGTACCGGGTCCACCCCGGGCACTGACGCCGCGGGCGGCGCCGGCGGCAAGGGTGGCGATGCGGGGACGGCCGGGGCGGGCGGCCGGGGCGCCGATGGCACCGCGGCTTCCAGCAACGGCGGTGCGGGCGGCAATGGCGGTAACGCGGGCGCGGTCGGCGCCGGCGGTCAGGGCGGGGTCAACGGCTCGGGTTCGGGCACCGGCGTCGCCGGGAGCGATGGCGCCGGCGTCAACGGCGGCAACGGTGGGGCCGGCGGCGCCGGCGCCACCGGCGGCAACGGTGGCAACGGGGTCAACGCCGGCGACAGCGGCACCGACGGCCTGACCGGCGGCACCGGCGGTGCCGGCGGAGCCGGTGGCGCGGGCAGCGGCACCGCGGGCACCCACGGCGGTGCCGGCGGCGCCGGCGGCGCAGGCGGGGCCGGCGGTCACGGCGGGTCGGGCATCGACGGCGCCAACGGGGTGGCGACCAGCGGAAACGGGGGTTCGGGTCAGGCCGGCGGTAACGCCGGGGCCGGTGGGGCCGGCGGCACCGGCGGCGCCGGTGGCGCGGCCGGCAGCGGCGGCGCCCACGGCACCGCGGGCACCCTGGGTGCCGGTGGGGCCGGTGGTAACGGCGGGGCGGCGGGCACCGCGGGTGCCGGCGGGTCCGGCGCGGCCGGCCATGACGGGGTGTCGGGGGTCAACAACGGCAACGGGTATGGCGGCGGTGACGGCGGCCAGGGCGGCGCCGGGGCCAACGGTGGGACCGGCGGGGCCGGCGGCACCGGGGCCGGCGGTCAGGCAGCCACCGGGACCGGCGGCAACGCCAGCAACGGCGGGGCCGGCGGGGCGGCCGGGGCCGGCGGGGCCGGGATCACCGGCGCGGCCGGGGTGGCCGGGCAGAACGTGTATGGCACCGGGGTCGGCGGCGGCCAGGCCGGCGGTGACGGCGGGGCCGGCGGCCTCGGCGGTAACGGCGGGGCCGGCGGCACCGGCGGCGGCGGATCCACCCAGGGCGCCAACGGCGCCGGCGGGACCGGCGGAGCCGGCGGGAACGCGGGCAGCGCCGGGGCCGGTGGGCAGGGCGCTGCGGGCATGGCCTCCAGCCTGGCCGGCGGCGCCGGCGGGGCCGGCGGTAACGGCGGCGCCGGCGGGGGCGGCGGCACCGGCGGGACCAACGGCGGCGGCGGCAAGGCCGCCGACGGCGCCACCGGGGTCAACACCAGCGGCGGCAACGGCGGGGCCGGCGGCGACGGCGCGAACGGGGCCACCGGCAGCGACGGCGTCAACGCCGCCAACCCCGATGGCACCGCGGGCCAGACCGGCGGGGCCGGCGGTCAAGGCGGGGCCGGCGGCCAGGCCGGCGGGGCCGGGGCCACCGGCGGAACCGGCGGTCAAGGCGGGGCCGGCGGGGCCGGCGGTCACGGCGGGTCGGGCATCGACGGCACCAACGGGCAGACCACCACCGGCGACGGCGGATCCGGCACGCGCGGCGGTAACGCCGGGGCCGGCGGTGACGGCGGGGTCGGCGGCGCCGGCGGCGCCGCGGGCGCGGCCAACGGCGGCACCGCGGGCACCCTGGGTGCCGGCGGGGCCGGTGGTAACGGCGGGGCGGCGGGCACCGCGGGTGCCGGCGGGTCCGGCGCGGCCGGCCATGACGGGGTGTCGGGGGTCAACAACGGCAACGGGTATGGCGGCGGTGACGGCGGCCAGGGCGGCGCCGGGGCCAACGGTGGGACCGGCGGGGCCGGCGGCACCGGGGCCGGCGGTCAGGCAGCCACCGGGACCGGCGGCAACGCCAGCAACGGCGGGGCCGGCGGGGCGGCCGGGGCCGGCGGGGCCGGGATCACCGGCGCGGCCGGGGTGGCCGGGCAGAACGTGTATGGCACCGGGGTCGGCGGCGGCCAGGCCGGCGGTGACGGCGGGGCCGGCGGCCTCGGCGGTAACGGCGGGGCCGGCGGCACCGGCGGCGGCGGATCCACCCAGGGCGCCAACGGCGCCGGCGGGACCGGCGGAGCCGGCGGGAACGCGGGCAGCGCCGGGGCCGGTGGGCAGGGCGCTGCGGGCATGGCCTCCAGCCTGGCCGGCGGCGCCGGCGGGGCCGGCGGTAACGGCGGCGCCGGCGGGGGCGGCGGCACCGGCGGGACCAACGGCGGCGGCGGCAAGGCCGCCGACGGCGCCACCGGGGTCAACACCAGCGGCGGCAACGGCGGGGCCGGCGGCGACGGCGCGAACGGGGCCACCGGCAGCGACGGCGTCAACGCCGCCAACCCCGATGGCACCGCGGGCCAGACCGGCGGGGCCGGCGGTCAAGGCGGGGCCGGCGGCCAGGCCGGCGGGGCCGGGGCCACCGGCGGAACCGGCGGTCAAGGCGGGGCCGGCGGGGCCGGCGGTCACGGCGGGTCGGGCATCGACGGCACCAACGGGCAGACCACCACCGGCGACGGCGGATCCGGCACGCGCGGCGGTAACGCCGGGGCCGGCGGTGACGGCGGCACCGGCGGCGCCGGCGGCGCCGCGGGCGCGGCCAACGGCGGCACCGCGGGCACCCTGGGTGCCGGCGGGGCCGGTGGTAACGGCGGGGCGGCGGGCACCGCGGGTGCCGGCGGGTCCGGCGCGGCCGGCCATGACGGGGTGTCGGGGGTCAACAACGGCAACGGGTATGGCGGCGGTGACGGCGGCCAGGGCGGCGCCGGGGCCAACGGTGGGACCGGCGGGGCCGGCGGCACCGGGGCCGGCGGTCAGGCAGCCACCGGGACCGGCGGCAACGCCAGCAACGGCGGGGCCGGCGGGGCGGCCGGGGCCGGCGGGGCCGGGATCACCGGCGCGGCCGGGGTGGCCGGGCAGAACGTGTATGGCACCGGGGTCGGCGGCGGCCAGGCCGGCGGTGACGGCGGGGCCGGCGGCCTCGGCGGTAACGGCGGGGCCGGCGGCACCGGCGGCGGCGGATCCACCCAGGGCGCCAACGGCGCCGGCGGGACCGGCGGAGCCGGCGGGAACGCGGGCAGCGCCGGGGCCGGTGGGCAGGGCGCTGCGGGCATGGCCTCCAGCCTGGCCGGCGGCGCCGGCGGGGCCGGCGGTAACGGCGGCGCCGGCGGGGGCGGCGGCACCGGCGGGACCAACGGCGGCGGCGGCAAGGCCGCCGACGGCGCCACCGGGGTCAACACCAGCGGCGGCAACGGCGGGGCCGGCGGCGACGGCGCGAACGGGGCCACCGGCAGCGACGGCGTCAACGCCGCCAACCCCGATGGCACCGCGGGCCAGACCGGCGGGGCCGGCGGTCAAGGCGGGGCCGGCGGCCAGGCCGGCGGGGCCGGGGCCACCGGCGGAACCGGCGGTCAAGGCGGGGCCGGCGGGGCCGGCGGTCACGGCGGGTCGGGCATCGACGGCACCAACGGGCAGACCACCACCGGCGACGGCGGATCCGGCACGCGCGGCGGTAACGCCGGGGCCGGCGGTGACGGCGGCACCGGCGGCGCCGGCGGCGCCGCGGGCGCGGCCAACGGCGGCACCGCGGGCACCCTGGGTGCCGGCGGGGCCGGTGGTAACGGCGGGGCGGCGGGCACCGCGGGTGCCGGCGGGTCCGGCGCGGCCGGCCATGACGGGGTGTCGGGGGTCAACAACGGCAACGGGTATGGCGGCGGTGACGGCGGCCAGGGCGGCGCCGGGGCCAACGGTGGGACCGGCGGGGCCGGCGGCACCGGGGCCGGCGGTCAGGCAGCCACCGGGACCGGCGGCAACGCCAGCAACGGCGGGGCCGGCGGGGCGGCCGGGGCCGGCGGGGCCGGGATCACCGGCGCGGCCGGGGTGGCCGGGCAGAACGTGTATGGCACCGGGGTCGGCGGCGGCCAGGCCGGCGGTGACGGCGGGGCCGGCGGCCTCGGCGGTAACGGCGGGGCCGGCGGCACCGGCGGCGGCGGATCCACCCAGGGCGCCAACGGCGCCGGCGGGACCGGCGGAGCCGGCGGGAACGCGGGCACCCCCGGCGACGGCGGTAGCGGCGCGGCCGGGACCGTCAACAACGCCGCCGGCGGCGCCGGCGGTAACGGCGGCAACGCCGGCACGGCGGGCACCGGCGGCATCGGCGGGGCCAACGGCGGCGGCGGCAAGGCCGCCGACGGCACCAATGGCGCCGCGGTGACCGGGCCGGCCGGCAACGGCGGCAACGGCGGAGCGGGCTACAGCCCCACCACGGCCGGCGCCTCGGGCGGTAACGGCGGGGCCGGCGGTAACGGCGGCTCGATCGGTAACGGCGGCGCCGGCGGGGCCGGCGGCAACGGCGTGGCGGGCTCGGCCGGGACCAATGGCCTCAACCCGGGTGACAGCGGCACTTCCGGGCAGGCCGGCGGATACGGCGGGGCCGGCGGTAAAGGCGGCAACGGCGGCTCCATCTCGGGCGACGGCGGCGCCGGCGGGGCCGGCGGCCAAGGCGCCACCGGCGGAAACGGTGGGGCGGGCCTGGACGGCTCCAACGGCGTGACCGGAGTGGACCAGTACGGCAACGGCGTCGGTGGCGGACAGGCCGGCGGCAGCGGGGGTAACGGCGGGGCCGGCGGTAACGGCGGGGCGGGCGGAGCCGGCGGCACCGCGCTGGGCGTCGGCAGCAATGGCGGAGCCGGGGCCGGCGGCAACGCCGGCGACGGTGGCGCGGCCGGCACACCCGGTGACGGCGGCGCCGGCGCCACCGGCATCGCCACCAGCACCGCCGGTGGGGCCGGCGGTAACGGCGGCGACGCGGGCACCGCGGGTGCCGGCGGGACCGGTGGGGCCGGGTCGACCATCGGCAACAACGGCAGCAACGGTGCCGCGGTCACCGGACCGGCCGGCAATGGCGGTAACGGTGGGTCCGGGTTCACCTCGACCGTCGCCGGCGCCAGCGGCGGTAACGGCGGGGCCGGCGGTAACGGCGGCTCGATCGGTAACGGCGGCGCCGGCGGTGCCGGCGGCAACGGCGTGGCCGGCTCGGCGGGTAGCAACGGGGTCAACACCGGCGACAGCGGCGGAGCAGGGCAGGCCGGCGGCTCGGGCGGCCAGGGCGGCACCGGCGGCAACGGCGGCTCGATTTCGGGCGCGGCCGGGGGCGGCGGGGCCGGCGGCCAGGGCGCCGACGGCGGCAACGGCGGCACCGGGGTGGCCGGGGCGGCCGGAACGAACGGTACAAACAATGGCGCCGGGCAGGCCGGCGGCAGCGGCGGCATCGGCGGTGACGGCGGTTCCGGCGGCAACGGCGGAGCCGGCGGCTACACGCTGGGCGGCACCGGAACTCAGGCGTCCAGCGGTGCCGGCGGCAACGCCGGCAACGGTGGCACGGGCGGCAACGGCGGCCAGGGCGGCGCCGGGGCGGCCGGGGCGGCGGGGGTCAACAGCGGCAACGGCGGCGCCGGTGCGACCGGCGGCAACGGCGGGGCCGGCGGCAACGGCGGCAACGGCGGCACCGGCTCCACGACCGGCAACGCCGGCAACGCCGGCAGCGGCGGCAACAGCGCCGCCGGCGGCAACGGCGGCAAGGGCGCCGACGGCACCGCGGCCAACCCGAACGGCGGCGACGGCGGGGCCGGCGGTGACCGCGGCACCGCGGGCACCGCGGGCGGCGTAGGCACCGGATCGGGCACCCCGAGTGCGGGCAGCAACGGCACCAACCCCACCTCCGGCGGCAACGGCGGCAACGGCGGCGCGGGCTACAGCCCGACCACCGCCGGCGCCAGCGGTGGGGCCGGCGGCAACGGCGGGGCCGGCGGCAACGTCGGGGCCGGCGGTAACGGTGGGGCCGGCGGCAACGGCGTGGCCGGCACCAACGGCGCCAACGGGGTCAACACCGGCGACAGCGGCGGAGCAGGGCAGGCCGGCGGCTCGGGCGGTCAGGGCGGCACCGGCGGCAACGGCGGCTCGATTTCGGGCGCGGCCGGGGTCGGCGGGGCCGGCGGCCAGGGCGCCACCGGCGGCAACGGCGGCACCGGCGTCAACGGCGGGACCGGTGTGTCCGGGGTGGACAAGTACGGCACCGGGGTGAGCGCGGGTCAAAACGGCGGCAGTGGCGGCAACGGCGGGGCCGGCGGCAACGGCGGGGCCGGCGGGACCGGCGGTAAGACCCTGGGCGGCACCGGCACCCAGGCCGCCAGCGGGACCGGCGGTAACGCCGGCAACGGTGGCGCGGCCGGCACACCCGGTGCTGGCGGCGATGGCGCCACCGGCATCGCCACCAGCACCGCCGGTGGGGCCGGCGGTAACGGCGGCGACGCGGGCACCGCGGGTGCCGGCGGGACCGGTGGGGCCGGGTCGACCATCGGCAACAACGGCAGCAACGGTGCCGCGGTCACCGGACCGGCCGGCAATGGCGGTAACGGTGGGTCCGGGTTCACCTCGACCGTCGCCGGCGCCAGCGGCGGTAACGGCGGGGCCGGCGGTAACGGCGGCTCCATCGGTAACGGCGGCGCCGGCGGTGCCGGCGGCAACGGCGTGGCCGGGACCGCGGGCAGCAACGGGGTCAACACCGGCGACAGCGGCGGCGCAGGGCAGGCCGGCGGCTCGGGCGGCCAGGGCGGCACCGGCGGCAACGGCGGCTCGATTTCGGGCGCGGCCGGGGTCGGCGGGGCCGGCGGCCAGGGCGCCAACGGCGGTGGCGGCGGCACCGGCGTCAACGGCGCCACCGGGGTGGCCGGAGACACCAGCTACGGCACCGCGGGCCAGGGTCAGGCCGGCGGGGCCGGCGGCACCGGCGGCGCGGGCGGCTCGGGCGGTAACGGCGGGGCCGGCGGTAAGACGTTGGGCGGCACCGGAACTCAGGCCGCCTCCGGGGCCGGCGGCAACGCCGGCAACGGCGGCACGGGTGGCAACGGCGGCCAGGGCGGCGCCGGGGCGGCCGGGGTGGCCGGAGTCAACAGCGGCAACGGCGGCGCCGGTGCGACCGGCGGCAACGGCGGGGCCGGCGGCACCGGCGGCAACGGCGGCACCGGGTCGACCACCGGCACCGCCGGCAACGCGGGCAGCGGCGGCAACAGCGCCGCCGGCGGCAACGGCGGCAAGGGCGCCGACGGCACCGCGGCCAACCCCACCGGCGGCAACGGCGGGGCCGGCGGGGACCGCGGCACCGCGGGCGCCCACGGCACCGTGGGCACCGGCTCGGGCACCCCGAGTGCGGGCAGCAACGGCACCAACCCCACCTCCGGCGGCAACGGCGGCAACGGCGGCGCGGGCTACAGCCCGACCACCGCCGGCGCCAGCGGTGGGGCCGGCGGCAACGGCGGGGCCGGCGGCAACGTCGGGACCGGCGGTAACGGTGGGGCCGGCGGCAACGGCGTGGCCGGCTCGGCGGGCAGCAACGGGGTCAACCCCGGCGACAGCGGCGGCGCAGGGCAGGCCGGCGGCTCGGGCGGTCAGGGCGGCACCGGCGGTAACGGCGGCTCGATTTCGGGCGCAGCGGGCGTCGGCGGGGCCGGCGGCCAGGGCGCCACCGGCGGCAACGGCGGCACCGGCGTCAACGGCAACACCGGCACCGCGGGCAGCACCACCTACGGCACCGCGGGCCAGGGCCAGGCCGGCGGTTCCGGCGGCAACGGCGGCGCGGGCGGCTCCGGCGGTAACGGCGGGGCCGGCGGCAAGACGTTGGGCGGCACCGGCACTCAGGCCGCCTCCGGGGCCGGCGGCAACGCCGGCAACGGCGGCACGGGTGGCAACGGCGGCCAGGGCGGCGCCGGGGCGGCCGGGGCGGCGGGGGTCAACAGCGGCAACGGCGGCGCCGGTGCGACCGGCGGCAACGGCGGGGCCGGCGGCACCGGCGGCAACGGCGGCACCGGGTCGACCACCGGCACCGCCGGCAACGCGGGCAGCGGCGGCAACAGCGCCGCCGGCGGCAACGGCGGCAAGGGCGCCGACGGCACCGCATCCAACCCCACCGGCGGCAACGGCGGGGCCGGCGGCAACCGCGGCACCGCGGGCGCCCACGGCACCGTGGGCACCGGCTCGGGCACCCCGAGTGCGGGCAGCAACGGCACCAACCCCACCTCCGGCGGCAACGGCGGCAACGGCGGGGCGGGCTACAGCCCGACCACCGCCGGCGCCTCCGGTGGGGCCGGCGGCAACGGCGGAGCAGGCGGCAACGTCGGGACCGGCGGCGCCGGCGGAGCAGGCGGCAACGGCGTGGCCGGCACCAACGGCGCCAACGGGGTCAACACCGGCGACAGCGGCACCGCCGGCCAGGCCGGCGGCTCCGGCGGCGCCGGCGGTAAAGGCGGTAACGGCGGCTCGATTTCGGGCGCGGCCGGGGTCGGCGGGGCCGGCGGCCAGGGCGCCACCGGCGGCAACGGCGGCACCGGCGTCAACGGCAACAACGGCACCGCGGGCAGCACCACCTACGGCACCGCGGGCCAGGGCCAGGCCGGCGGTTCCGGCGGCAACGGCGGCGCGGGCGGCTCCGGCGGCAACGGCGGGGCCGGCGGCAAGACCCTGGGCGGCACCGGCACCCAGGCCGCCTCCGGAGCCGGCGGCAACGCCGGCAACGGCGGCGCGGCCGGCACACCCGGCAACGGCGGCAACGGCGCGGCCGGCACCTCCGCCTACATCAATGGCGGAGCAGGCGGCAAGGGCGGCAACCCCGGCGTCGTGGGCGCCGGCGGCACCGGCGGCACCGGCTCGACCAGCGGCACCAACGGCGCCAACGGCGCCAGCGTGACCGGCCCGGCCGGCAACGGCGGCGCCGGCGGCGCCGGGTTCACCGCGACGGTGGCCGGCGGCAGCGGCGGCAACGGCGGTGCCGGCGGCAACGGCGGCAACATCGGCAACGGCGGCGCCGGCGGGGCCGGCGGCAACGGCGTGGCAGGCACCAACGGCACCGACGGCGTCAACCCCGGCAACAGCGGCGGCAACGCCACGGCCGGCGGCAACGGCGGCAGCGGCGGCGCTGGCGGTCGGGGCGGCTACATCTCCGGCAACGGCGGCGCCGGCGGGGCCGGCGGCAACGCCGGCAACGGCGGCAACGGCGGAAGTGGCGTGACCGGTGCTAACAGCGTGTCCGGCGTGAATTACTACGGCAACGGCATCGGTGGCGGTCAAAACGGCGGCAACGGCGGCAACGGCGCCGCGGGCGGCAACGGCGGCAACGGCGGCGCCGGTGGCGCCGCACCACACGGCACCACGGGCGCCACCGGGGCGGGCGGCAGCGCCGGCAACGGCGGGAACGCCGGCACACCCGGCAACGGCGGCAACGGCGCTATCGGCAACGCCGCGCACACGACGGGCGGGGTCGGCGGCAACGGCGGCAGCCCCGGCATCGCGGGCGGCGGCGGCACCGGCGGCACGGGCTCGACCAGCGGCGCCCACGGCGTCGACGGTGCTCTGCCCTCCACACCGGCCGGCAACGGCGGCAACGGCGGCGCCGGCTTCACTTCGACGGTTGCTGGCGCGAGTGGCGGCAACGGCGGGGCCGGCGGCAACGGCGGGACGTACGGCAACGGCGGTTACGGCGGCCCGGGGGGCGACGGCGTCGCCGGCGCGGCCGGCAGCAACGGCCTCGAATCGGGCGCCAACGGCGGCAACGGCGGCACCGGCGGCAACGGCGGCAACGGCGGCGCGGGCGGCAACGCTGGCTCAGCCCTGGGTAACGGCGGCGCCGGCGGGGCCGCCGGGCACGGTGCCGACGGCGGCGCCGGCGGTGCGGGCACCAACGGCGGCAACGGCTTGTCCGGCATCGACGCGTACGGCAACGGCATTAGTGCCGGTCAGAACGGCGGCAGCGGCGGCAACGGCGGCGTCGGCGGCAACGGCGGCATCGGCGGCGTCGGCGGTACCTCCGGGCTGCACGGCAACCCCGGCGTGGCCGGCGCCGGAGGCAACGCCGGCAACGGCGGAGCGGCGGGAACGCCCGGCAACGGCGGCACCGGCGCGACCGGCATCGCGACCAGCATCAACGGCGGCAACGGCGGCAACGGAGGCAACCCGGGCACCGCGGGCGGCGGCGGCACCGGCGGCGCAAGTGGCGATAATCTGAACACCGGCACCAACGGCACCGCCGGCGCGAGCGTCACCGGGATAGTCGGCAACGGCGGCAACGGCGGTGTCGGCTTCACACCCCCCACCGCTCCACCAAACGATGGCGTAGGCGGAGCCGGCGGCAACGGCGGCAACGGCGGCACCAACGGCAACGGCGGCAACGGCGGCGCCGGCGGCAACGGGGGAATCGGCGCGAGCGGCGGCACGGTCGCCGTGGGCGGCAACGGCACCCCGGGTCAGGCCGGCGGTAAC
Source organism: uncultured Actinomycetota bacterium (assembly GCA_963711445.1). Classification (GTDB taxonomy): domain Bacteria; phylum Actinomycetota; class Actinomycetes; order Mycobacteriales; family Mycobacteriaceae; genus Mycobacterium. The sequence continues at coordinate 462,323 of CAVQEF010000003.1, read as the reverse complement.
GGCGGCGCCGGCGGCACCGGCGGTCAAGGCGGCTCGGTCGTCGGCAACGGCGGCAACGGCGGGACAGGTGGCACCGGCGGCGACGGTGGCAATGGCGGAACCGCCGCCAACGGCGCCGACGGCGTTCCCAACCAGAACGCCTACGGCACGGGCATCGGCGGCGGCCAGAACGGCGGCAACGGCAGCAACGGCGGAGCCGGCGGTAACGGCGGAGCCGGCGGGGCCGGCGGCACGGCCGCCCACGGCACCACGGGCACCGGCGGCGCCGGCGGCAACGCCGGAAACGGCGGCAACGGCGCCGCCGCAGGCAACGGCGGCAACGGCGCCAACGGCACCGTCAACAACCCCAACGGCGGGGCCGGCGGCAACGGCGGCACCCTCAACGGCATCGGCGCCGGCGGCGGCACCGGCGGCACCGGCGGAACCGGCTCGATTAACGGCGCCAACGGCGCCAACGGCACCGCGGGCACCACACCCACCGGCATCACCGGCAACGGCGGCAACGGCGGCAACGGAGCCACCGGCACCTTCAACAATCCCAACGGCGGCAACGGCGGCCCGGGAGGCAACGGCGGACCAAACGGCAGCGGCGGCCGCGGCGGCGACGGTGGCGACGGCCTGACCGGTAGCAATGGCACCGACGGCACCTCTGCCAACCCCAACGGCACCAACGGCACGGCGGGCGGCACCGGCGGCAACGGCGGCCCGGGCGGCAACAGCGGCCAGAACAACGGTTACGGCGGTGTGGGCGGTAACGCCGGCAACGGCGCGAACGGGGGCAGCGGCGGCAACGGATACGCCGGCGGCACCGGCAACGGCGGCAACGGTGGCCAGGGTGGCACCGGCGGGGCCGGCGGCGTCGGCGGCAATGGCTTCCTCGGCGGTGGCGACGGCGGGGCCGGCGGCACGGTCGGCAGCGGCGGCGCCGCCGGCGCCGGAACGGGCGGCGGAAACAACGGCACGCCTGGCATCACCCCCACCACGCCGACCGGCAACGGCGGCAACGGCGGCAACGCCTTCGGCATCCCCGGCGCCGGCCAGCAGGGCTACGCCGGCGGCGACGGCGGTAACGCCGGGTCCTACGGCAACGGCGGCAACGGCGGCAACGGCTACACCGGCGGCGTCGGCGTGACCGGCAGCACCGGGTCCAACCCCGGCGGCACCGGCGGTACCGGCCTCACCGGCGGAGCCGGTGGTGTTGCGGGCAACGGCGGCAACGGCGGCTCTATCGCCGGCAACAGCGGCAACGGCGGCAACGGCGGCAACGGCGGCCAGGGCGGTCAGGGCGGCACCGGCGGGACCGGTGACTTCAGCGTCAACGGCGGCACCGGCGGCACCGGCGGCCAAGGCGGGGCCGGCGGCAACGGTGCGGCGGGCGGCAACGCCGGCACCGTCACCAGCGGCACCGTCGGCAACGGCGGCAACGGCGGCAACGGCGGCAACACCGGCCTCGGCGGCGTCGGGGGGGTCGGCGCGACGGGCACCGCGGCGCACACCACCGGCGGCAACGGCGGCACCGGCGGCAACCCCGGCACTACGGTCGGCCAGGGCGGCGCCGCGGGCACCGGCAACCCGGGCGGCAGCGGCGGCGGCAACGGCAGCGTGAACACCACCTCGACCGTCGTCAACGGCGGCAAGGGCGGCGCGGGCTACAGTCCGGCCACCCCGGGGCAAGCCGGCGGCACCGGTGGCAACGGCGGCGCGGCGGGCCAGTACGGCGTCGGCGGCACCGGCGGCGCCGGCGGCAACGGTGCGGCCGGCGCGGCCGGCGGCAACGGCACGATCGGCGTCAACAACGGCGCGGGCAGCAACGGGGGCGCGGGCGGCAACGGCGGCACCGGTGGCAACGGCGGGGCCGGCGGCACGGTCGCGGGTAACGCGGGAGCCGGCGGTGTCGGCGGCCGCGGCGGGGCCGGCGGCACCGGCGGCACCGGCGCCAACGGCGTGGCCGGCACCAACAACGGCGCCGGCGGCAACGGCGGCAACGGCGGCAACGCCGGGGCCGGCGGCACGGGCGGCAACGGCGGCACGACCGTCACCGTCGGCAGCCAAGGCAACGGCGGCGCCGGCGGCAACGGCGGCAACTCCGGGGTCGGCGGCAACGGCGGCAACGGCGCGGCGGGAACCCCAGGCAACCCCAACGGCGGCAGCGGCGGCAAGGGCGGCGACGCCGGCGCCGCCGGCGGTGCCGGCACCGGTGGTACGGGCGCCAACAGCGGCGCGACCGGCAGCGCCGGCAGCGCGCCCACCGCCGCGTCGGGTAACGGCGGTAACGGCGGCAACGGCTACAACCCCACCGCGGTGGGCACCAGCGGCGGCAGCGGCGGTGCCGGCGGGAACGGCGGCAACTACGGCAACGGCGGCAACGGCGGCAACGGCGGCAACGGCACGGCCGGCACGTCCGGCAGCAACGGCGTGGGCGCGGGCGGCAGCGGCACCTCGGGCATCGCGGGCGGGTCGGGCGGTGCCGGCGGGGCGGGCGGCAACGGCGGCAGCCAGCTGGGCAACGGCGGCACCGGCGGTACCGGCGGCAACGGCGCCAACGGCGGTAACGGCGGCAACGGCGTCATCGGGCAGTTCGGGATCTCGGGCGTCAACAACGGCGCCGGCGGCAACGGCGGCTCGGGTGGCAACGGCGGCAACGGCGGAGCCGGCGGCAACGGCGGGGTCGGCGGTTCGGCCACCAACGGCAGCGCGGGCACCACCGGCACCGGCGGAAGCGGCGGAAACGGCGGCAACGCCGGAAAGCCGGCCAACGGCGGCGCCGGGGCCGACGGCAACGTCGCCAACCCCAATGGCGGCAGTGGCGGCAACGGCGGCAACCCCGGCACGGCGGGCAGCGGCGGCGCGGCCGGCACCGGCGCCGGCGCACCCACCAGCGGCACCAACGGCACCGCCGTCACCGGCCCGGCGGGCAACGGCGGCCAGGGCGGTACGGGCTACAGCCCCAGTGGTGCGGGCCAATCCGGCGGCATCGGCGGCAACGGCGGCAACGGCGGCGCGATCGGCAACGGCGGCGCGGGCGGCAACGGCGGCAACGGCGTGTCTGCCAACGTGTCCGGCACCAACGGGTCCAACCCCGGCGACAGCGGCAGCGCCGGCCAAGCCGGCGGCGCCGGCGGCAACGGCGGTTCCGGAGGCCTGGGCGGCTCGACCTCCGGCGACGGCGGCAAGGGCGGCAACGGCGGCAACGGCGGCAACGGCACCAACGGCGGCAACGGCGTCAGCGGTGGCGCCGGCGTCGCCGACGCCGACAACTTCGGCACCGGCATCGGCGGCGGCGAGAACGGCGGCAACGGCGGGGCCGGCGGCAACGGCGGCACCGGCGGCAACGGCGGCACCGGCGGCGCCGCCCTGGGCGCCGGCAGCTCCGGGGCCACCGGCACCGGCGGCAACGGCGGCAACGGCGGCAACAGCGGCACGGCCGGCAATGGCGGCGCCGGGGCCGCGGGCACGGTCACCAACCCCAACGGCGGCAACGGCGGCAACGGCGGCACCGAGCAGGCGGGCATCGGCGGCACGGCCGGCACCGGGTCGGGCGCCCCCACCGGCGGCACCACCGGCACTGCGGCCCAGGCCGGCAACGGCGGCAAGGGCGGAGCGGGCTACAACCCCGCCACCGCCGGCGCCAGCGGCGGCAACGGCGGGGCCGGCGGCAACGGCGGGTCGTACGGCAACGGCGGCGACGGCGGGGCCGGCGGCAACGGCGTGGCCGGCACGGCCGGCACGGCCGGCTCCGGCGCCGGCGCCAACGGGATCGCCGGGCAGGCCGGCGGGACCGGCGGCAACGGCGGGGCCGGCGGGGCCGGCGGCACCGTCTCCGGCAACGGCGGCGCCGGCGGCAAGGGCGGCAACGGCGCGGTCGGCGGCATCGGCGGCAACGGGGTGACCGGCAACAACGGCACGGCCGGCAGCAACGCGTACGGCAACGGCCCCGGCGGCGGCCAGAACGGCGGCAACGGCGGGGCCGGCGGCAACGGCGGCGCCGGGGGCAACGGCGGGACCGGCGGGACCGTGACGAGCGGCACCGCGGGCAGCACCGGCGTCGGCGGCAACGGCGGCAACGGCGGCGCATCCGGCACGGCCGGCAACGGCGGCAACGGCGCGGCGGGCACCTCGGCCAACCCCAACGGCGGGGCGGGCGGCAACGGCGGCACCGAGACGCCGGGCACCGGCGGGGCGGCCGGTACCGGGTCGGGCACCCCGACCAGCGGCGCCAACGGCACGGCGCCCCAGGCCGGAAACGGCGGCAAGGGCGGAGCTGGGTACACGTCCACCACCGCGGGCGCCAGCGGCGGCAACGGCGGAGCCGGCGGCAACGGCGGGACCTACGGCAACGGCGGCGACGGCGGTGCCGGCGGCAACGGTGTAGCAGGCACTGCCGGCACCAGCGGAAGCACTGCCGGGGCGAGCGGCACCAGCGGCACAGCCGGCGGGACCGGCGGCAATGGCGGTGCCGGCGGCAGCGGCGGCTCGACCTCCGGCAACGGGGGCAACGGCGGTGCCGGCGGCGCCGGAGCCAACGGCGGCAACGGCGGCAACGGCGTGACCGGCAACAACGGCACGGCCGGCAGCAGCGCCTACGGCAACGGCGTAGGCGGCGGCCAAAACGGCGGCAACGGCGGCAACGGCGCCAACGGCGGCAACGGCGGCAACGGCGGCACCGGCGGCACGGTCACCAGCGGCACCGCGGGCACTACCGGCGCCGGCGGCAAGGCCGGAAACGGCGGCAACGCCGGTACGCCCGGCAGCGGCGGTGCGGGCGCGGCCGGCACCTCCACCTTCGTCAACGGCGGCAACGGCGGCAGCGGGGGTAACCCCGGGACCGCGGGCAACGCCGGTACTGCAGGGACCGGCTCGACCGGTGGCGCTGCCGGCACCAACGGCACCGCCGTCGTCGGCCCGGCCGGCAACGGCGGCAACGGCGGCGCCGGTTACGGCTACACCGGCACGGGTGCCACCGGCCTGGCCGGCGGCAACGGCGGCAGCGGCGGCGCCGGCGGCTCCCTGGGCAACGGCGGCGCCGGCGGCGCCGGCGGCAACGGCGACAGCGGCACCACCGGCGCGACCGGCGTGAACCCCGGTGACAGCGGCACCGTCGGGGGCGCGGGCGGGGCCGGCGGGACCGGCGGCCAGGGTGGCCTGGGCGGATCGGTCTCCGGCAACGGCGGCACCGGCGGCACCGGCGGCACCGGCGGCACCGGCGGCCTCGGCGGCGACGGGCAGACCGGCGACGGCACCTTCGCGGTGAACAACGGCGCCGGCGGGCAGGGCGCCAACGGCGGGCAGGGCGGCGCAGGTGGCAACGCCGGCGCCGGCGGTGCGGCCCAGGGGGCGGGCAACGGCGGCCAGGGCGGCACCGGTGGGGCGGCCGGCAACGGCGGCGCGCCCGGCACCGGCGGCGCCGGCGCGGCCGGAACCCTCACCCACGTCGACGGCGGCGACGGCGGCAACAGCGGCACCGGCGGCACCGGCGGCCTCGGCGGCGCGGGCGGCAGCGGCGGGGTCGGCGGCTCAACCTCCGGTAACGGCGGCGCGGGCGGCGACGGCGGCGCGGGCGGCAAGGGCGGCAACGCCGGGGCCACCCAGACCGGCGGCGCGGGCGGCAACGGCTACCTCGGCGGGGGCAACGGCGGCAACGGCGGCGCGGGCCCCAGCGGCGGCGACGGCGGCGACGGCGGCGCGGCAGGATCGGGCGGCGCGGCCGGCACCGGCGGCACCGCCGGCGGCAACGGCACCTTCGGCGCGGGCGGAGCCGGCGGCACCGTCGTGCTGCCCAACGGTGGCCCGGCCGGAATCGGTCAGGGCGGCGGCACCGACGGCGACATCGGCGCCGACGGCACCGCCGGCACGGCCGGCAACCACGGCTGAGCCGGGCCGGTCAGAACTGCAGCGCGCTGAACCGCCAGTCCAGCACCGGCCGGTCGGGCTCGCCGTCGGCGTCGGCGGCCGCGTAGACCAGCGATCGCAGCCCGAGCACGCCCCCGCGATCGGTCGGCTGGGCGGACTCCACGTGCAGCTCGCTGTAGAGCGTGTCGCCCTCGTACACGGGACCGGTGTGGTCGCACGACGCCCAGCCCAGCACCGTCGCGAGGTTGGGCAGCAGCCGGCAGGCCTGCGCGAGCGCCAGCCCGATGGTGTGCCCCCCGTAGACGAGCCTGCGTCCGCCGGCCCGCGAATCATGGTGCGCGGCGGCGATGTTCAACGTGAGGCGGGCCAGTTCCGGCGCGCCGCTGACCACGTCGGCGGTGCTGCGGAACACCGAGCCGGCGAGGCCGGCCTCGAGGCAGGCCCCGAAGTGCGGGCCGGGCACCCTGGTCTTGAACCCCCCACCCTCCCATTGCTCGGTCGGGTCGGCGGCCGGCGACGCCGCCTCGGCCCCGATCGTCGAGAGGTCGTCGCCCGCTGCGCCGCTGGGCCGCCAGTCCGGGCTCCCCGGCAGCATGGCGCACCGGTGAAAGTCGAGCACCAACCGGTCGGCCTGGTCGATCGTGGTCATCCGCAGCGCCGCCATGCCCGTCGGCGCGCGGCCGGGCTTGACCGAATTTGCGCGCAGCCCAACCACTTCCGTGCGGGTGTAGATGGTGTCGCCGACGACCGGGAACCGATGGAACGTCAGCCCGCGGTAGAACAGGTTGGCCTTGACGCGCAGGGTGGCCAGCGTCGACTGCCCGATCGCCACGTCGCAGACCAGCGCCGGGTGCGCCAGCGGCCCGGGCACGCCGGTCACCGCGCTGCACAGGTCGGCGTCCAGGGCCAGCCGCAACCGGTCGCCGACGATCGCCTGGTGGGCGGCGGCCAGCCCCGCCGACAGCGTCATCGTCGGCGCCCAGTCGAACACCTGGCCCACCGCAAGGTCGTCGAAGTAGGGACCGCCCTCGCGCTGCCCCGCATACCCATTACCCGTCACAACGACTCATGCTGGCAGGCTGGCGAATCGAAGGGCAACGCTGGAGGGTGGTCGCAGGTGCAGGACGAGGAAGACATGCTGGTCGCCACGGTGCGGGCGTTCGTCGACCGCGACGTCAAGCCGACGGTGCGCGAGGTCGAGCACGCCAACACCTATCCCGAGGCCTGGATCGAGCAGATGAAGCGGATCGGAATCTACGGGCTGGCCGTGCCCGAGGAGTACGGCGGGTCGCCGGTGTCGACACCCTGCTACGTGCGGGTCACCGAGGAGCTGGCCCGCGGCTGGATGAGCCTCGCCGGCGCGATGGGCGGGCACACCGTGGTGGCCAAGCTGCTGACGCTGTTCGGCACCGAGGAGCAGAAACGGGCCTATTTGCCGGCGATGGCCACCGGTGAGCTGCGGGCCACCATGGCGCTGACCGAGCCGGGCGGTGGGTCGGACCTGCAGAACATGTCGACCACCGCTGTGCCGGATGGCGCACGGGACCTGCTGATCAACGGCTCGAAGACCTGGATTTCCAACGCGCGCCGTTCCGGGCTGATCGCGCTGCTGTGCAAGACCGACCCGCAGGCCACCCCGCGCCACGCCGGCATCTCGATCGTGCTCGTCGAACAACCGGGCCCGGGCCTGACGATCTCGCGGGACCTGCCCAAGCTGGGCTACAAGGGTGTGGAGTCCTGCGAGCTGTCCTTCGACGGCTACCGCGCGCCGGCGTCGGCCGTGCTGGGCGGCCGCCCCGGCGAGGGCTTCGCGCAGATGATGAAAGGCCTGGAGACGGGCCGCATCCAGGTGGCCGCGCGGGCCCTGGGCGTGGCGGCCGCGGCGCTCGAGGACGCGCTGGCCTACGCCCGGCAGCGGGAGAGCTTCGGACGGCCGATCTGGAAGCATCAGGCGGTGGGCAACTACCTGGCCGACATGGCGACCAAGCTCACCGCGGCCCGCCAGCTGACCCGGTATGCGGCCGAACGCTACGACAGCGGCGAGCGCGCCGACATGGAGGCCGGGATGGCCAAGCTGTTCGCCTCCGAGGTCGCGATGGAGATCGCCCTGAACGCCGTGCGCATCCACGGCGGCTACGGCTACTCGACCGAGTACGACGTCGAACGCTACTTCCGCGACGCGCCCCTGATGATCGTCGGCGAGGGCACCAACGAAATCCAGCGCAACGTGATCGCCGGGCAGCTGGTGGCCCGGGGCGGAATCTGACGCTCCAGCAAATCTGCGGGCCCACCGTAACCGGTTGCTGTATATTTGCCTGACTTCGGCCAGCAAACCCGCGAAAGGCGTTGCCGTGAGCTATCCCCCCGGGCCGTACCAGGGCTCCCCGGATTGGCAGGGCCAGCCCCCGGACTGGGGCGGCCAGCCGCCGGGCTGGGGCGGCCAGCAGCCCGGCTGGCAGGCCCCGCAGCCGGGCTGGGGCGGCCAGCGGGAGCCGGACAACTACCTCGTCTGGGCGATCCTGTGCACGGTCCTGTGCTGCCTGCCGTTCGGCATCGTGTCGCTGGTGTACTCCAACAAGGTCTCCGGGCTGTGGGCGCAGGGGCGCTACGCCGAGGCCCAGACCGCGGCCGACGACGCCAAGAAGTGGGCCATCATCAGCGCGATTGTGGGCGCCGCCGTCTACCTGATCATCGGGATCGTCTACGTCGTGATCATCGCGGTGGGAATCCACAGCATTCCCTCCACCACCACCACCACGTTCTCCGGCTACTGAGCCAGCGCGTCCACCAGCCCCCAGGCCAGCGCCGTGTGGGCGCCGACCGTGCGCCCGGACAACACCAGATAGGCTGTGCGCCAACGGCCGATCCGGCGCGTGACGCTGACCGTACCGCCGGCGCCGGGGATCAGCCCCAGCTCCAGCTCGGGTAGCCCGAACACCGAATCGGGCTGCGCCTCAACCCATCCGCAGAAGGCCGCCATCTCCAGCCCGCTGCCCATCACCCGGCCGTGGACCGCGGCGCGGCACTCCCGGCCGAGCCGGGCCGTGAGGGCATCGAGCGCCAGCGCGGGGCTGTGCCGGGTGCGGGCCAGGTGTGCGCTCGCCGGATCGGCGAGCGTGCCGAATTCGGCAAGGTCTCCCCCGCTGCAGAACGACGGGCCGTTGCCGCGCAACACCACCCGGGTCACCGACGGGTCCAGTTGGGCGACGGTCAGCGCCTCCAGCAGCGCGGCGCGCGCACCGGTGGAGAACGCGTTGTGTCGCTGCGGGCGGTTGAACGTGACGCGCAGGGTGTCCCCGTCGCGCTCCGCCCGCACGGGTTCCGCGCTGCCGGGCGCCTGCGCCGGGCCGCGCCGCTGCAGCCAGCGCGCAAACTCCGGGCCCGCCTGCAGGGTCGAGTAGCCCAGCGACTCGGTCACCACGCCGGCCGGCGTGGGCCCGCCGGGGTCGATGCTGCGCAGCACATCGTCGCAGACGGTGCTGGCGTGCGGCCAGCGCCGGCACCGCTCGCCGAGCTCGGCCAGGGTGTCGGCCACCGACTCCACGGTGACCATCCGCCGGTCGTCGGTCTCCTGTTCGGTGAGCGTGAAAGTGGCTCTCTGCAGCCAGTATTCGGATTCTGCGGTGACCGGTCCCACGGCGACGACCACCCCGGGCGGCGCCCCGGGCGGCGTCGCGTGCTCGGCCCCCGGGGGGTCGGCCAGGTCGACGATGCGCAGCGTCACACCGAATACTTCTCGACCAGCTCCCCCTTGAACAGCTTTCCGGTGTCGGTGCGCGGCAGCTGCGCCTCGAAAGAGATCGACCGCGGACACTTGTAGTGCGACAGGCGATCCCGCAGCCAGACCAGCAGCTCGTCGGCGAACTCCTCGGTCGCGTCGGCGGGATCGACCGTCTGCACCACCGCCTTGACGCTTTGGCCCATCTCGTCGTCGGGAATGCCGAACACCGCCGCGTCGAGCACTTTGGGATGGCTGACCAGAAGGTTCTCGGCCTCCTGCGGGTAGATGTTCACCCCGCCGGAGATGATCATGTGGTGGCGCCGGTCGGTGAGGTAGAGGTAGCCCTCGTCGTCGACATAACCGACGTCGCCGACGGTGACCCAGCCGTGCTTGTCGCGCGAGGCGGCGGTTTTGGACTCGTCGTTGAGGTACTCGAAGGAGTACCCGCCGTCGAAGTAGATCTCGCCGGCCGCACCCGGCGGCAGCTCGTTTCCGGCCTCGTCGAGGATGTGGATCTCGCAGGCCATCGGCTTGCCGACCGAACCCGGGTGGGCCAGCCACTCCTCGGCGGTGATCAGCGTCGACCCGATGGCCTCCGAGGACGCGTAGTACTCGTCGATGATCGGCCCCCACCACTCGATCATCTGCCTCTTGATCTCCACCGGGCACGGCGCCGCCGCGTGCATCACCCGCTGCAGGCTGGACAGGTCGTAGGAATTGCGCACGGCCTCGGGCAGTTTGAGCATCCGGGTGAACATCGCCGGGACGAATTGGCCGTGGGTGACGCGGTAGCGCGCGATGGCGTCGAGGCATCCCTCGGGGTCGAACTTCTCCAGCACGACGGTGGTGACGCCGCCGGCCTGCGCGCTCATCGACCACACCGACGGCGCCGTGTGGTAGAGCGGGGCCGGGCTCAGATAGATCGAGTCGGGGGTCATCCAGAAGCTCACCAGCGCCGACATCATGCCGGGCGCGTCGGCCGGCGGCACGTGCGGAAGCTCGCGCTTGATCCCCTTGGGCCGGCCGGTGGTGCCCGACGAGTACTGCAGCAGGTCCCCCTCGAGCTCGTCGTCGATCGGCGTATCGGGTTGGTCGGCAACGCATTCCGGGTAGCGCGCCCAGCCGTCCAGGTCGGGCTCCCCCTCCTTGGAGGCCATCAGCAGCAGCCCCGGCAGACCGCCGGGCAGGTGCTCGCCGAGGTTCTCGCACGTCTTGCGCAGCGCGGCCGAGCCGACGATCGCCTTGGCGGCGCTGTTGTCGACGATGTAGGCGGCCTCGGCCGCGGTCAGGTGGGTGTTGATCGGCACGTAGTACAGGCCGCTGCGCCGCGCCGCCCACATGACCGCGTGGATGTGCTCGTTGTTCTCCATCAGGATCGCGACGGAGTCGCCCTCGACCAGTCCGGCCTCGCGGAAGTAGTGCGCCAGCCGGTTGGCTCGCGCCTCCAGCTCGTCGAACGTGACGACCGTGCCGGACGGGTGGAGGATGACCGCCGGCTTGCCGGTGCCGACATACTCGCGGATCTGCATGCGCAGACTCTACCGTCGTCAAACTTGACGGGCGTCAAGGGCGTCGGGATCTCGAGCCACTTCCCTCGCTCGCCCCGCACCTGACTTCAGGTGCTGGGCGGCGATTCTCACGAAGCCCTGGCGCGCAAGGACAAACACGGGACGAACGCCGCCGCGGTGAACTACGCGCTCGAGCACATCGGCCACGCCCGCGCGACGATCGGCCCAAGCAGCCGTCGGTCGCGGTACACCTCACGCCGATCAACCCCGACCACACCACCGGATCGGTAAAGTGCTGGCTCTGGTGGAAGCCGAGGATTGGCCGCTGCTGCGCCGCGAGCCGGAGTTCGCGGCGGTTCGCGCTGCCCTGACCGAGCGAGCCCGCACCGCGGGCGTCGTGGTGGTCGGGGCGGCCGGTGTCGGAAAGACCACGCTCGCCCGGGAGGTCACCGGGTCGCTGCCGAAGGTGCGCTGGGTCGCGGGGACGGCCTCGTCGCGCGGCATCCCCCTCGGGCCGTTCACCTATCTCGTCGGGCCGGGGACCACCCGCGACCCGACGGCCTACCTGGCCGCCGCCCGCGACGCGCTGACCGCCGATCGCGACACGGTCCTCGGGGTCGACGACGCGCACCTGCTCGACGACCTGTCGGCCACACTGGTGCTCCAACTGGCGCTGGAGCGGTCGGTGCCGATGGTGGCCAACGTGCGGGCCAACGAGCCGGTGCCCGACGCCATCACATCGCTGTGGAAGGACCGCTACCTACGGCGCATCGAACTGCGGCCCTTCACCCGTGACCAGTGCGTCGAACTGGTCGAGCAGGTGTTGGGCGGGCCTGTCGAGGGCCTCAGCGCCGACGTGATGTGGCAGGATTCCGGCGGCAATGCGCTGTTCCTGCGCAACCTGGTCGAGGGGGCGGTGGAGGCCGGCACACTGCGGCAGGTGCGGGGCATCTGGCAGCTGCGTGGGCCGTCCGTAGTGCGCGACGAACTGGCCGCACTGGTCGACGAGCGCATCGAGCAGCTGCCCGACGACGTCGCGCATGCGTTGGGGCTGTTGGCGATCTGCGAGCCGCTCGACCTGGACACATTGATCGGCCTGACGGGAGCCGATGCCGTCGAACAGGCCGAACGACGGGGCCTCATCCGCATCACCGACGACCGCGAGATCAGCGAGGTGCAGTTCAATCAGCTGCTGCTCAGTGACGTCATGCGCCGACGCCTCGGGGTGGCCGCCGCCCGCCGGCTGCGCGGCGAGCTCGTCCGGGCTCTGGCGGCCAGGCCGATCCGGGGCCCCGGGGAGCGGATCCGGCTGGCCGAGCTGATGCTGGACAGCGACACCCACCCCGACGCCGGGCTACTGGTAGCTGCCGCCGACGATGCGATCGCGCTGACCGATGTCAGCCTCGGCGAGCGGCTGGCCCGCGCCGCCGTCGAGGGCGGGGCCGGCCCGGCCGCCGGCGAGCTGTTGGCCAGATCGCTGCTGTGGCAGGGCCGATCCGAGGAAGCCGACCGCGCCCTGAGCGCCTACGACCCGGACGCGATGGACGAGGCAGAGCTGCTCGGCTGGGGCGTCGTGCGTGTGGTCAACCTGCAACTGTCGGCGGGCGATGTCGACGCCGCCGACGACGTGCTCGAGTTGCTGCGCCGCCGCATCGTCGATCCAGGGCTGAGGCTGGTAGTCGACGGCCTGGCGGCCGCCTCCCTGGCGTTGCAGGACCGGCTGAAGGAGGCGGCCGAGTTGTCCCGTCGCGTGCTGGCCGAGCCGGCGGCGCCGCCGGACGCTTGCGGCTGGGCGACGTTCGGCGCCGGCCTCGCCTTGTCATTCACCGGGCGTGGCGATCAGGTCACGGCCCTGGCGGAGCGCGGCCGCCGCGACGAGCACCGGGTCGACGGGGTGCTGCGACACCTGATGGCCTACGCCGAGGTCTGGGCCCTGGTGCTGACCGGCGACTTCGCCGCCGCGGAGGCCCGCCTGGCCGGCGGCGACCAGATCTTCTCGACGCACCAGTACCTCGACTGGGGGCTGGACAACATGGCGGCCGGCACCCTCGACCTCGCGCGCGGCCACTTTGCGGCGGCGGCGTCGCGCATGGAACAGACGGTCGCCGCGCTCACCACGAAGTCGGCCGCCTGGTGGAGCGTGCCCAGAATGAGTCTCGCGCAGGCCTACTGCGGGCTCGGTCGCGCCGACGCGGCCGCCGCGACCATCGAAGAACTGAACACCCGCGCGGGCGCCCACCGCGCCGTGTTCCGACCGCAGCGGCGCATGCTCGACGCCTGGCTCGCCGCCGCCCAAGGCGACACCCGCGGCGCCATCGCCGCGGCGATCGGCGCCGCCGACCTCGCCCGGCAATCCGGTCAGCGGGCGATCGAGATGCTGGCCCTGCACGACGCGGCCCGGTTCGGCGAACGCACCGGACTCTCACGTCTCGTCGATGTCGCGGCAACCGTCGACGGCCGTCTCGCGCCGGTGCACGCCGCCTACGGTGCTGCGCTGCGCGACCGCGACCCGGCCGCGCTGGCCGCGGCGAGCGAGCGGTTCGAGCGGGTCGGGGCGATGCTGTCGGCCGCCGACGCGGCCGCCCAGGCCGCGGAGCTGTTCCGCGCCCGCGACGACCGCCGCCCGGCCACCGAGGCCGCGGTGCGCGCCGACCGCATCGCCGAGGCGGCCGGAGGAATGCGGACCCCGGCGCTGGCCGCGGCGCAGCGGCCGCTGCCGCTCACCTCCAGGGAACGCGATATCGCCAACCTGGTCGCCGTGGGACTGACCAGCCGGGAGATCGCCGAACGGCTCAGCCTGTCGGCGCGCACCGTCGAGGGCCACGTCCTGCACGCCTGCACCAAGCTCGGCGTCGGAGACCGGAAGGCCCTGGCGGAATTCATGCGACGCGGCGCCCGGACGTAGTAGCCTCCCGATCGCCGCACGGATCCCGACGCAAGGGCCGCCCACCCCGGGCACGTAGCACGTTACGCGGGCCCACCACCCGATCGGCCCGTGTGACCGGCGGCCGTTTCACCCTGATGACGCGGCAAATCCCCACTTCTGCAGGACATCTGCGCTAGCCGACCGCGAGTCAACGCCAGGTACTTCGCCCGTCGGTGCCGCCGCCCCGCCTGCCCAAATCAGGTAGTCGCCTACGGATGTGCGCGCCGTCGCCACCGTCATAGCGTGGGGCCATCGCGCCGTCGACGAGTCGAGGAGGAAAACGGTGAAGGATTCACGCGGGCTATTGCACGCCTCATCCCAGCGTTCCTTCACGCCGATCAGATCAGCGCCTGCCCCCCATCATCTTTCGGTGCACAAGCGTCGGAAGGTCAGCATCTGGCTGTCGCCGAGTTTGGCCGCGGGCGCCATCGCCGCCCGCATCGTGCGCGTTTTCGCACGCTCGGCGACGCGCCACCCGCACCCAACCGCTTAGCGACCAGGAGGTCCGGTGTTCACCCACCCCAATCACAGTCGACCGGATGAGATCCCGAACGCGGTGGTGATCGATTTGTTCGCCGAAAAGCGCATCAGGCTGGGCAGGAAGTTCGGGGCGCTGCACCCCGCGCTCCGGGCGAAAGAGGCACAGATCGAACTCGCGGCCGTCATCCCGCTCCGGGGTTCTCGACGGCCGCGGATGACGTCGTGATCGACGCGAGGCGCTCGCCCCCGAGGGGTGGGGCGAGTGCCTCGGGAGGCCCCGCCACGGTGTCGCGGATCCCCTCGGCGGCGTCGCCGGCTAGGCTGCCGAGGGTTACTCGGCCAGCCGCTGCTTGAGCGCCTCGAACTCGTCCTTGACGCCGGTGGGCAGCTTGTCGCCGATGAACGCGAACCACTCCTCGATCAGCGCCAGTTCCTCGCGCCACTCGTCGGGACGGACCGCCAGCGACTGCGCCACGTCCTCGGGGTTGGCGTCCAGGCCCTCCAGGTCGATGTCCCCCACCGACGGCACCATCCCGATGGGGGTGGACTCGCCGCCGGCTTTGCCCTCGATCCGGTCGATGATCCACTTGAGCACCCGGCTGTTCTCCCCGAACCCGGGCCACAGGAACTTGCCGCCCTCGCCGCGGCGGAACCAGTTGACGAAGAACACCTTCGGCAGCTTGGATTCGTCGGAGTTCTTGCCGACGTCGATCCAGTGCTGCATGTAGTCGCCGACGTGGTAGCCCATGAACGGCAGCATCGCCATCGGGTCGCGCCGCACGGAGCCCACCTGGCCCTCGGCGGCGGCGGTGCGCTCGGAGCCCATGGTGGCCCCCATGAACACGCCGTGCTGCCAGTCGCGGGCCTGCGTCACCAGCGGGACCGTCGTCTTGCGGCGGGCGCCGAACAGGATCGCCGAGATCGGCACGCCCTGCGGGTCGTCCCACTCCGGCGCCAGGATCGGGCACTGCGACATCGGGGTGCAGTAGCGCGAGTTCGGGTGCGCCGCCGTGGTTTCGGTCTCGCGGAAGTACCAGTCGTTGCCCTTCCAGTCGATGAGGTGCTGCGGCTCGCCCTCCAGGTCCTCCCACCACACGTCGCCGTCGTCGTCGAGCGCCACGTTGGTGAACACCGTGTTGCCGGCGGCGATGGTCCGCATGGCGTTGGGGTTGGACTTCCAGTTGGTGCCCGGCGCCACGCCGAAGAACCCGGCCTCGGGGTTGACGGCGTAGAGCCGGCCGTCCTTGCCGAACCGCATCCAGGCGATGTCGTCGCCGAGCGTCTCGGCGCGCCAGCCCGGGATGGTGGGCTGCAGCATGGCCAGGTTGGTCTTGCCGCACGCTGACGGGAACGCCGCCGCGATGTAGTAGGCCTTGTTCTCCGGGGAGATCAGTTTGAGGATCAGCATGTGCTCGGCCAGCCAGCCCTCGTCGCGGGCCATGGCCGAGGCGATCCGCAGCGCGTAGCACTTCTTGCCCAGCAGCGCGTTGCCGCCGTAGCCCGAGCCGTAGCTCCAGATCTCCCGGGTCTCCGGGAAGTGGGTGATGTACTTGGTGTCGTTGCACGGCCAGGGCGAGTCCTTTTCGCCCGGCTGCAGCGGAGCGCCGACCGAGTGCAACGCCTTGACGAAGAAGCCGTCGTCGCCGATCTTGTCCAGCGCGGCCTTGCCCATCCGTGTCATCACCTTCATCGAGACGACGACGTATTCGGAGTCGGTGATCTCCACGCCCAGCTTGGGGTCCTCGGCGCCCAGCGGCCCCATGCAGAACGGCACCACCCACATGGTGCGCCCGCGCATGCAGCCGCGGTAGAGGTCGGTCAGCGTGGACCGCATCTCGGCGGGGTCTTTCCAGTTGTTGGTCGGGCCGGCGTCTTCCTCGCGCTGCGAGCAGATGAACGTCCGGGACTCCACCCGCGCCACGTCGGAGGGGTCCGACTGCGCCACGAACGAGTTGGGGAAGTTCTTCTCGTTCACGCGCTTGAACGTGCCCGCCTCGACCAGCTGCTCGCAGAGCCGTTGCCACTCCTCGTCGGAGCCGTCCGCGAACATCACCCGCTCGGGCTCGGTGAGCTCGGCGACCTCCTGCACCCACGACAGCAGCCCCTGGTGTTTCGTCGGCGCGTTGTCCAAACCGGGAATGGTCGCTGAGGTCATCGAACTCTCCTGAATTCTTCCTGCGTGCTGACGGGCGATCTTCAATTGTTTCTTCGCCCACACAACGATTGACATGGTGGCGTTATTTACAGGTTATCGTGAGCAGCTTGTCGGCAGAGCCTCGGGCGGGTATAAGCCTCCTCACAACAACGATTCAGAAGCGACGGCGAAATCTCAGCAATCACGGCCGTTCGCGCTCCCTGTCGGCGGTTCTCCCGCGTCGGCGTCCTGGTTGCCCTCCCGGGGCGGTATACCCGGTTCCCCCAGTTCCTCACGCACCACATCAAGGGCGGCGTTGATGGCCGGCATCTCCCGGTCGCGCTCGGCGGCGGCCCGCGCCGCGGCGATGGCATGCTCGCGCAGGTCGCTGTCGATCGCGCCGACCCGCTCGCTCACTCGCGCGTTGTCCGCCTCGTCGCGGGCGACCAGCGCGGTGCTCAGCAGCGATTCCGCGGCCAGCACACGCGTGCCGACCAGCTCATCGAGGACCGATCGCAACGACGACGTCAACTCACCCGCCCAGCGATCCAGCAGCGCGCGGTCGTGCAGCAGGCCGCGGATGCTGACCACCAGGAACGTGACCGCCAGTCCGACCGCCACGCAGGCCGCCGCGCCGGCGATCTGAAGTCCCGGGTTGCCCCGCGGCGCCAGGCCCGCCACCAGCCGGCTCAGCGCCACCGCGACGCCCACCCCGAAGCCGGCGCCCAGCAGCGTCATCAGCCACACTTCCTGCCGACGCGACTTCAGCGGCGGCGCCGCGACGTCGACGGAGGGCAACGCCTCCACGGCGGGCAGGTCCAGCGGCTCCTGTAGCACCTGCGCGACGTCCGCCAGCTGGGTGGCGATCCCCTCGCCGACCTCGGCGACCACCTCGGCGGCGCGGCCGCGGGCGTAGGCCTCGAAGCCGGTCATCCGGCGGCGGGGCAGGTTGGCGGCGTCCTCCTGCAGCTCGCCGCGCACCGCGGCGCACCGGTTCTGCGCGAAATGGGTCAGCTGGACCCGGGCCTGCTGAATCTGGCCGCGCAGCGTGATCGTGCGCTCCGATTTAACCTGGCGCCGCTGCCGCAGGGCCGCGCCGCGCTCCTCGCGCAGCGCCGCCACCCGGGCCCGCCGGCCGGTCCCGTCGGCATCACGGTCGTAGCGCCCCGCGATGCCGCGCAGCCGCGCCTCCCACGCCCGTAACCGGTTGCGGCGGGGCAGCTCCGGGTCGGCGAGCGCCGCGCTCACGGCCTCGACCACGTCGTCCACCCGGGGCTGGCCGAGGTCGGGCAGTGCGGCCGCGCCCACCCAGCGCACCCGCGCGTACCGCGGCGCGTGCGCGGCCAGCGCGGCGCGGTCGGCGTCGAGCACGCCGCGCCAGCCGCGGTGGACGTCGATCTTGGACACCACCGCGACCACCGCGTCGGTGTGGGCGGCCGCCGCGTCGAGCAGCGCGCAGTCCGACGGGGTCAGCGGCGCCGCCGCGGAGACGACGAACACCACAGTGGTGGGTACATCGCCGGGCGCCAGGTCCGCCGACTCGACGAACTTGTGCCGCGGCAGCCGTTCGCGCAACGCGGCGGCCACCGCGCTCACGCCGCCCAGCCAGGGCCCGGTCACCAGCACCACGCCGTGGCGGTTGACGGTCAGCGCGACCAGCCCGGGTGCCACCGCCGCGATCGCGGCGTCCACCCCGGCGGCCGCGGCTTCGCCGTCCGCGCCGCTCACTGCACCTCCCCCGCGGGCGCCGGCCCGCCCGCCCGCGACCAGAGCCGCAGCGACCCCCGGACGATGTCGGCCCCGCAGGAGCGGTGCAGCCCGCTGACCGGCGCGCGGCCGTACCGCTGCCAGCGCACCGCCCGCGGCAGGTGGTCGTCCGTGAGGCCGGCCTCCAGCCCGACCGCCCCGGCCGCCTCGACGGCGGCGGCCATTCGCGCGAGCACCGTGTCGTCATGGGCGAGGAAGCCGCCGATCCGCTCCGCCAGCCGGTCCGCCCCGACGGCCAGGGCCTCCAGTTCGGTGACCGCGTCGAGCACCCGCCGGTAGCGCGCCTCGGCGCCGAGGGACCACAGCCGCGCCATCACGGCGTCGACCCCGCTCGTCTGGCGCAGCAGGGCCCGCAGCTGCGCGGGCGTGCGCCCGCGGCGGACCGCGGCCACGCCCAGCGCGGTGCCGAACAGGTCCAGCGTGGCCAGCAGGCGTGCCCGCACGTCGGCGGGCACCGGCGCCTCCGCCGCGAGGAAGCCGTCGCAGGAGTCGTCGAAAAGGCCCGCGTGGCCGGGCCACTCGGCCAGCGCCCGCAGCGCGGTCCACACGGTGTCGTCCGGGCCGTCGAGCGCGGCGACGGCGAGCACCGCGATCATGGGCTCGACGGCGACCCCGGCGGTCGCGGACAGCAGCGCACAGCGGTCACGCACCGCCGCCGCCGGCGCAGCGCCGCCGCGGCCCGACAGGGAGCCGACCAGGTCGGCCTTGTTCAGCACCGGCAGCACCGGCCGGCGGGCAGCCGCGATCGCCTCGGCGTCCTCGGGTTTGACCACCTCGGCCAGGACGTGGACGACCGCGTCGGCGTCCGCCGCGCCCGGCTGCGTCACCGACACCGCCGGCCCCGCCGCGCCCAGGGCGCGCGCCACCGTGCCGCGGCCCGCCCCCGGGCGCCCGTGGACGACCACCCGCAGCGGTGCGGCGGTCCGCTCGGCGATCGCGGTGACGCGGGCGTTCGCACACCCGGCGGCGAATCGCGCCAGTTCGTCGGCGAAAATCCGGTCGCCTTCCCCTGTCACTGTCCGCCCGTCATCCTCCCCGTGCGATCCGGCCGGTCCGATCGCTCGGGCCCGCGCCCGCAGCGCCGGTAGCCTCGTCTGCGAGGCCGGGCGCGTTACCGGGCGGCCGAAGGATCGCGCCCCGTCCCCCGAATGGTGGCACCCCCATCACCCGGGTGCGAGTCACCCAGATGCGAGAGTCACCGTCCACGTGTTACCAGGCGAAGGCAACTGTTGAGTATCAATCCGGATCACGGGCGGCTGCATCGGGCGGTTATGGGCCACGATGAACAAATGCATGCGCTACCCCGGGTCGGGACCTGTCCCGGCGCGCCGGTGGAGGCGGTGACCGCGGACGTGACGCCAGCGCCGTACCCGGCCCCCGACGGCCGCGATTTGGACCGGCTGCCGGCCACGACGTTCCGCTCTCGGCGCTCCGCGCTGTCCGGCGCCCAGCGCGAGACCTGGGAGCGCCGCTGGCCCGAACTCGGGCTGTCGCTGGGCCCCGACGGCCCCGGGCGCCCCGCGCCGTTGAACACCCGGGCGTGGTTCGGCCGCGAGGCCCCGGTGGTGCTCGAGATCGGCTGCGGCAGCGGCACGTCGACGCTGGCGATGGCGCGCGACGAGCCGGACATCGATGTGATCGCGGTCGAGGTCTACAAGCGCGGCCTGGCGCAGCTGCTGTGCGCGATCGACCGCGAGGGCGTCACCAACATCCGGTTGATCCGCGGTAACGGGGTCGACGTGCTGGAGCGGCTGATCGCGCCCGGCTCGCTGAGCGGGGTGCGTGTCTTCTTCCCCGACCCCTGGCCCAAGGCGCGCCACCACAAGCGCCGCTTCCTGCAACGGGGCACGGTTGCCATGATCGCCGACCGGCTACTCCCCGGTGGTGTCCTGCACGCGGCGACGGACCACCCGGGCTATGCCGAGCACATCGCCGAGGTCGGCGACGCCGAGGCGCGGCTGCGCCGCGCCCGTCCCGACACCCCGCTGCCGATCTCGGTCACCCGCCCGACCACCAAGTACGAGACGAAGGCCCACGAAGCGGGCAGCGCGGTGACCGAGTTGATCTGGGTGAGGCCGGAAATGAGGCCCGAATCGAGGCCCGAAACGGGGCAGAGCACATGAGCCTGGCAGAAGAAACCACCACGGCGGCCGAACCGCTCGACGCCCCGGCGGTCGGGAGCGGCGGGCCGGCCGGCTTCCAGCCGTCGGGCGGGCGGGTCCTGCTGATATGGGACGCGCCCAACCTCGACATGGGTCTGGGTTCGATCCTGGGCCGCCGGCCGACGGCCCTCGAGCGGCCCCGTTTCGACGCGTTGGGCCGGTGGCTGCTGGGCCGCACGGCGGAGGTCAGCGGCGAGCGCCCGGGCGGCGTGGTCGAGCCCGAGGCGACGGTGTTCACCAACATCGCGCCGGGCAGCGCGGAGGTGGTGCGGCCGTGGGTGGACGCGCTGCGCAACGTCGGGTTCGCGGTGTTCGCCAAGCCGAAGATCGACGAGGACAGCGACGTCGACCGCGACATGCTCGCGCACATCGAGCAGCGGCGCACCGAGGGGCTCGCGGCGCTGGTGGTGGCGTCGGCCGACGGTCAGGCGTTCCGCCAGCCGCTGGAGGAGATCGCCCGGGCCGGGGTGCCCGTGCAGGTGCTCGGATTTCGCGAACATGCCAGTTGGGCGCTAGCGTCGGATACCTTGGACTTCGTCGACCTGGAGGACATCTCAGGTGTGTTCCGGGAGCCGTTGCCGCGAATCGGGCTGGATTCGCTGCCTGACCAGGGGGCGTGGCTGCAGCCGTTCCGGCCGCTGTCAGCGCTGTTGACCGCGCGTGTGTGACACTGGGAAGCCTATGCGCGGGTCGCCACCGATCTTGTAAGGAGCTTGCGTGTTCGCCTGGTGGGGTCGGACTGTGTACCGCTACCGGTACATCGTTATCGGAGTCACGGTAGCTCTGTGCCTCATCGGTGGTGGGTTCGGGATCAGCCTGGGCAAGCACGTCACCCAGAGCGGTTTCTACGACGAGGGCAGCCAGTCCGTGAAGGCCTCGGTCCTCGGCGACAAGGTCTACGGCCGGGATCGCACCAGCCAGATCGTCGCCACCTTCACCGCCCCCAACGGCAAGACGGTCGACGACCCCGCCTGGCGGGACAAGGTCGTCGGCGAGCTCAACAAGTTCGTCAAGGACCACCCCGACCAGGTGCTCGGCTGGGCCGGCTACCTGGCGTTGGCCCCCGGTGCCGAGCCCCCCAACACCCAGATCAAGGGTATGGAGACCGAGGACAAGAAGCACACCTTCGTCACCATCCCGCTGAAGGGCAATGACGACGACACCATCCTGAACAACTACAAGGCCATCGCCCCCGACCTGCAGAAGCTGGACGGCGGCAAGATCGCGCTCGCCGGCCTCGAGCCGATCGCCGACGCCCTGACCGGCACCATCGCCACCGACCAACGCCGCATGGAGGTGCTGGCGCTCCCGCTGGTCGCGGTGGTGTTGTTCCTGGTGTTCGGCGGCGCGATCGCGGCCGGCCTGCCGGTCATGGTGGGCGGACTGAGCATCGCGGGCGCGCTGGGCATCCTGCGGTTCGTCGCCCTCTTCGGGCCGGTGCACTTTTTCGCCCAACCCGTGGTCTCGCTGATCGGTCTCGGGATCGCCATCGACTACGGCCTTTTCGTGGTGAGCCGATTCCGCGAAGAAATCGCCGAGGGCTACGACACCGAGGCCGCCGTGCGACGCACCGTCATGACGGCCGGTCGCACCGTGACATTCTCGGCGGTTCTGATCATCGCCTCGAGCGCCAGCCTGCTGGTGCTGCCGCAGGGGTTCGTGAAATCGCTGACCTACGCGATCTTCGCCGCGGTGGGACTGGCGGCGCTGCTGTCGATCACGCTGTTGCCGGCCTGCCTGGGCATCCTCGGCCGCCACGTGGACGCGCTGGGCGTGCGGACCGCATTCCGGGTGCCGTTCCTGCGGAATTGGAAGTATTCGCGCGCCTACTTGAACTGGCTGGCGGATCGGCTGCAGAAGACCAAGACCCGCGAGGAGGTCGAGGCCGGCTTCTGGGGCAAGCTGGTCAACTGGGTGATGCGGCGGCCGCTGGCGTTCGCCATCCCGATCGCCGTCGGCATGATCCTGCTGGTCATCCCCCTCGGCAACCTTTCCTTCGGCGGCATGAGCGAGAAATATCTGCCGCCCGACAACCCGGTGCGCCTGGCCCAGGAGCATTTCGACAAGCTGTTCCCCGGATACCGGACCGAGCAGCTGACGGTGGTGATCGAGAGCGACAACCACACCAAGGTCACCGATCAGCAGGTTGCCGACATCCGCAACCGGATCGCGTCGATCAGCGGGTTCACCGACAAGACGTGGGAGGAGCGGCCGTGCCCGACCATCGCCGACAATCCCTGCGTCGCGGGGCCGAATGGGACGACGCAGCCTAAAGACAACTCGGTGCGGGTGATCCAGAACGGTCTGGTCAACAAGAACGATGCCGCCAAGAAGATCGACGCGCTGCGGGAGATCTCCCCGCCGAAGGGGCTGACCCTGCTGGTCGGCGGCACGCCCGCCCTCGAACAGGATTCGATTCACAGCCTGTTCGACAAGGCCCCGTTGATGCTGGTGCTGCTGCTCAGCGCCACCCTGCTGCTGATGTTCCTGGCGTTCGGCTCGGTGGTGCTGCCGATCAAGGCCGCGGTGATGAGCGCGCTGACGCTGGGCTCGACACTGGGCATCCTGACGTGGATCTTCGTCGACGGGCACTTCTCGACGTGGCTGAACTTCACGCCGACGCCGCTGATGGTGGTGCTGATCGCGCTGGTCGTCGCGGTGGGTTTCGGGTTGGCCACCGACTACGAGGTCTTCCTGGTGTCGCGGATGGTCGAGGCCCGCGAACGCGGCATGTCCACCGCCGAGGCCATCCGGATCGGCACCGCGACCACTGGACGCCTGATCACGGCCGCCGCACTGGTCCTCGCCGTGGTCGCCGGATCGTTTGTGTTCTCCGACCTGGTGCTGATGAAGTACCTGGCGTTCGGCCTGATGGCGGCGCTGCTGTTGGACGCGACCGTGGTCCGCATGTTCCTGGTGCCCTCGGTGATGAAGCTGCTCGGCGACGACTGCTGGTGGGCCCCGCGCTGGGCCCGGCGCCTGCAGAACAAGATCGGGCTGGGTGAGATCGACCTGCCCGACGAGCGCAAGCGGCCCACCATCAACGGCCGGCCGACGCGGCCCCCGGTCTCGGCGGGCAGCCTGGTCGCCGCCACCCCCCGCCCGGGGCACGACCCCACGCATCCCCGAGTCCCGGAGCCGTCGCGACCGCGCCCGCCGAGCGGCCCGGCCGCACCGCCGGACGAGGCCAATACGACCCGGCTCCCGGCCTCGGACAACACCGCCAACGCGGAGCCCGGCAACCAGGCGCCACAACGGCGCGAACGGCAGGCCGATTCCCGCCCGGCCGGGCGGCCTGCCCCGCCGCAGCCGCCGGCGCCGCCGTCGAGCAACCAGACGCAGGCCATGGGTGTCCCCGCGAACCGTGCTTCCGACGACGACACGGGCGGCGACAAGGGCCCCGACCGGGGAGACGACCCCGCCGAGCCCACGACGGCCCTGCCGGTCACGCGGTCGGAGGCCAACGACTCCGAGGCGGCCACCGAGAAGCTCAACGCCCGCGGGCAGGACTCCGGACACAAGGGCGACGTCGACAAGGCGCGCCAGCGCCGCCGCGTCGGCGGCGCCCTGAGCGCCCAAGACCTGTTGCGCCGCGAGGGAAGGCTGTAGCTTTCCCGCTCAGTCGCGGGCGGCTTCTCGCTGGTTGTCGGGTTGGTCGGCTTCGGCCTGCACGATCGCCCCGACGTCGTCGTCGGCGGTCTGCTGATCGGCCTCGGCGTCCGGATCGGCGGCGAGCAGCACCTGGATCGCGTTGTTGAGGAACGCAACCGTCGGCACGGCCAGCAGCGCGCCGACGATCCCGGCGAGCACGCCGCCGGTGGAGATCGCCAGCACCACCCCGAGCGGGTGAATCGAGACGGCGCGACCCATGACGAGCGGCTGCAGCAAATGCGCCTCGATCTGGTTGACCACCACCAGCAAACCCAGCGCGATCAGCGCGTAGACGATGCCCTTGGCGAGCAGGGCGACCATCACGGCCAGGAAGCCGGCGATCACCGCACCGACGAGCGGGATGAAGGCGCCGAGGAACACCAGCGAGGCCAGGGGGAGGGCCAGCGGTATCCCCATGATCGCCAGGCCGGTGCCCACTCCGGCGGCGTCGGTGAGGGCCACCAGGAACGTGGCCCGCACGTAGCCGATCAGTGACCCGTATCCGGCCTGGCCGGCCTCGAGCACCCGCTCGCGCGAGTGCGCGGGGATGATCTTGGCGACGTACTGCCAGATGTTGCGCCCGCCGTAGAGGAAGAAGATCAGCGTGAACAGGACCAGCACCGCGGCCGTGACGAGCTCGGTGACGGTGGCCGCGGTGGACAGCGCACCGCTGGTCAGCTTGGCCTGGTTGCTGCGCAGCGCCTCGATCGCGGCGTTGCCGGCGCTGTCGATCTGTTGGCTGCTCAGGTGCAGCGGCCCCTGGATCAGCCACTTGCGGGTGGAGTCGATGCTCTGGGTGACCTGGTCGGTGAGGCCGGGCAGACCGTCGATGAACTGGGTGATGACGAACGCCAAAATGCCGCCCAGGCTGGCGAACCCGCCGAGCAGGACGAGCGCCACCGCGCCACCCCGCGGCAGCCCGTGCCGGTCCATCCAGTCGACCGCCGGCACCAGCAAAGCGCTGACCATCAACGCCAGCAATACCGGCACGACGATGATCTCGAGCTTCTTGACGATCCCGGCGAGGGCGACGGCGGCGGCGAAGATGACGAGCAGGCGCCACGCCCAGGCCGCGGTCTTGCGGACCAGCGGTTCGACCGACGCAGCGTCAGAGGGCTGGTCGAGGTTTGCCGACATTGCGTCAGCCTAACCGTCGCGGTGGCCGCCCCCGGGCCGCTGCGCGGGGCGTTGGGGCCAGCACGATCCGGTTACGACGACGACACGGTCGGAGCCGCGTCCCGACTGCCGCGCCACCTGCACAGTTACCCTAAAGCACGTGTCTCACGACGCACCCGCCCGCAAGCTCGACCTGCCCCGCGCCGAGACCCCGCGCGGCAAATACTGGTGGCTGCGGTGGGTCGTTCTCGCGATCGTCGCGATCGTGCTCGCCGTCGAGGTCGCGCTCGGCTGGGACCAGCTGACCAAGGGCTGGGTGAGCGTATATGAGGCCAACTGGTGGTGGCTGCTGGCGGCGGTGGCGGCGGCGGCCGCGTCGATGCACAGCTTTGCGCAGATCCAGCGGACCCTGCTGAAGTCGGCGGGGGTGCACGTCAAGCAGTTGCGCTCGGAAGCCGCCTTCTATGCCGCCAACTCGCTGAGCACCACGCTGCCGGGCGGGCCGGTGCTCTCGGCGACCTTTCTGCTTCGCCAGCAACGGATCTGGGGCGCCTCGACGGTGGTCGCGTCGTGGCAGCTGGTGATGTCCGGGGTGCTGCAGGCCGTCGGCCTGGCGCTGCTGGGCCTGGGCGGGGCCTTCTTCCTGGGCGCCAAGAACAACCCGTTCTCGCTGCTGTTCACCCTGGGCGGGTTCGTCGCGCTGCTGCTGCTGGCCCAGGCGGTGGCGTCGCGTCCCGAGCTGATCGACGGCATCGGCTGCCGGGTGCTGTCGTGGGCCAACTCGATCCGCGGCAAGCCGGCCGACACCGGCCTGGACAAGTGGCGCGAGACGCTGATGCAGCTCGAGTCGGTCAGCCTGGGCCGGCGCGACCTGGGGGTGGCCTTCAGCTGGTCGCTGTTCAACTGGATCGCCGACGTCGCCTGCCTGGGCTTCGCCGCGTACGCGGCCGGCGACCACGCGTCGGTCGCAGGGTTGACGGTCGCCTACGCGGCGGCCCGCGCGGTCGGCACCATCCCGCTGATGCCCGGCGGGCTACTGGTCGTCGAGGCCGTGCTGGTACCCGGCCTGGTCTCCAGCGGCATGTCCCTGCCCAGCGCCATCTCGGCGATGCTGATCTACCGGCTGATCAGCTGGCTGCTCATCGCCGCCGTCGGCTGGGTGGTGTTCTTCTTCGTGTTCCGCACCGAGAACGCCGACTCCGCCGATCCCGACGAACAAGACACCGATCCGGCCCTGCCGCTGCCGCCGCAGGCCGCCGCGTCAGCCGATCCGACCGAGACCGCCCTGCAGGGACCGCTGCCGCCGCCCGAGCATTCGGGGGGCGGCGCCTAATGGGAGTCGATCAGCGTGTCCTCAAGAGCGCCTCGGTCCTGAGGGGGATGCTGGTCACCGAGCCGCTGGCCGGTGAGCACTGTTGGCGCCTGGGGTGAGAGTCGACTCCTAAGGCTAGATCGTGCCCCGGTCAGTTGGTGAGGTCATCTGTAGCGCTCATGGGATGTCGTGCCGGTACGAGCACTGATCCATTAGGTCGCCGCCAGGTGTCCTTCGGCTCGAACGGGATTCATCAACTGTGAGCCGAGGGAGGTTTGATTTCATGCTGTTCGTCGGAGACGACTGGGCAGAAGACCATCACGACGTGTATCTGATGAACGATGCCGGCGACCGGCTGGCATCGCGGCGGCTACCCGAAGGCTTGGCCGGCATGCGGGTGTTGCACGAGCTGGCGGCGACGCATTCCGAAGACCCCACTGAGGTGGTGATCGGCATCGAAACCGACCGTGGCCTGTGGGTGGATGCCCTGACCGCCGCCAACTACCAGGTATTCGCGGTCAACCCGCTGGCCGTGGCCCGCTACCGCGACCGCCACCACGTGTCGGGAGCCAAGTCCGACGCCTCGGATGCCAAGTTGCTCGCCGATCTGGTGCGCACCGATCGGCACAATCACCGCCTGGTCGCCGGGGACAGCGACGCCGAGGCGATCAAGGTACTGGCCCGGGCCCATCAGAATCTGATCTGGGCGCGCACCCGCCACACCAATGGCTTGCGTAGCGCGTTGCGAGAGTACTACCCGGCCGCGCTGGAGGCGTTCGCCGATTTGGCCGACCGCGACGCGCTGACCGTCCTGGGCCGCGCCCCAACACCGAGCGACGCGCAGCGGCTGAGTCTGGCCAAGATCCGGTCTGCGCTCAAAGCAGCCGGACGCCAACGCAATATCGACGTTCGCGCTCAAGAAATCCAAGCCGCTCTGCGCGCCGAGCACCTCGCCGCCCCCGCCGCGGTCACCGCCGCATTCGGAGCCAGCACCCGGGCCGCGGTCGCTGTCATCGCCGAACTGAACCACCAGATCGGCGACCTCGAAGCCGAACTCGCCACGCATTTTGAGACACACCCGGACGCCGACATCTACCGCTCCCTGCCAGGACTTGGTGTCATCCTCGGCGCCCGGGTGCTCGGTGAATTCGGGGACGACCCGAACAGATACACCACCGCCAAGTGTCGCAAGAACTACGCCGGAACATCACCCCTGACGATCGCGTCGGGCAAGAAACGTGCCGTGCTAGGAGTCTGCTGAATAACGGGTGTTTGGGGGCGGGGTGCCTCGTGGCGCTCGGTGGCGCTGATTTGAAGTCAGACCCGGAGGTCGACAGGAGAGGTCACCCCGCCATTGGCCAGGTTGGGAGCTTGTAGCTGTTCGGGCAGGTAGTTCGGTTGGTGTTGGTGGTCAGGCCAGCGCCCAGGCCCCGCCGGTGTGGGTCAATCCCATGGCAATCATTCTGCGTAGGTTCAGGGCGGCGACGCGGTGATGCAGCCACTGGTCGTTGCTGGCGGTGCCTCGGTAACGCAACTTGCGGTTACCGCGGCTCAGCCATGCTATGGCGCGTTCGACCATCGGCCGGTGCTGGCGATATTCGTTGAGCCACTGCGGTTTTCGGGACTCCGCTCGGGCCGACCGTTGTAGCGCATCGTGTCGTCGAAGACGCAGAGCCTTGCCCTTAACGGCGGTGGTGCATCGCGCCCGAAGGTCACAGGCGTTACAGCTCACCCCGAACACGGCATTGCCAGCCGCGCTGATTTGGCGCGTCAGCCCGGCAGGGCAGACGACGGTGCGCCCCGTCTTGTCGATCGTGAAGTCATCGACGGTGAACCCACCGGGCACCGCAGGGCGTAGCGGAATCGGTTTGACCCGGTCACGGTGGCCACGCTCGATGAGTTCGGCGCGGAACTTGCCCGACCCGTAGGCCGAATCGGCCAACACCGTCACCGGCGCGGTTTCACCATCGAGCAGGGCCAGTCCCACGGTGGCTTCGTGGTTGGCTGCGCCGTTGGCCTGGGTAAGGGCACAGTCGGTGATGATCCCGGTGTCGGGTTCCACCGCGATGTGGGCTTTGTAGCCGTCTTGGCGACGCTGCACGCTCTTATGGACGTGACGGGCCTCGGTGTCGACGGTGGAGATCACCCGATCGGCGGCGACCTGGCGGGCGATGCGCCAACGTCCGTCGGTGCCATCAGAGCCCGCGACCGGTTCGACGTCCTGACCGGCGACCAACGCCAGCAGCGCGACCGCCTCAGCAGCACGCGGCCCGAGTTGCTGGTCAGGCAGATACCCCAGCAGCCGATGAGCATCGGTGACCAGCGCGTCGACCAACGCCTCTCTGGCTGCGGCGTCGTCCCAGGTGATGTTGGGTTTGCCCGGGTCGCTGTAGTCATGGGCGCTGCAGTGGGTGCAGATGACCTCGCTGGCGCCGGGAACCTCGCGGCCAACGCGGCGGATCGCCCCGATGAGCTGGGTCACGGTGTCCTGGGTGGCCACCGCATCATCGAGGACCGTGGAGTCCAAGGCTCGCCGCGTCTTTCCCGACAACGCACCTGACTGGGCGACCACGGTCTTAACCGCCTCGAATATCCGGTTCGGGCGATCTGATCCGGCCAGCCGACGTCGCCAATAGGTCAGCGTCGTGGAATGAAACGCCGCCGCAGTGACCGGCAGCCCGCAGGCGGCTTTCCAGCGCAACTCAAACGTGACCGCATCGACGGTCTCGTTATCGGAGAGCCCATGCAAGGCCTGCAAGGTGATCACCGAGGCCATCACCTCCACCGGCACACTCGGGCGGCCCCGCTGCGACGGGAACAGATCAGCGAACATCTCCTCAGCGAACAACTCCCGGCGATGAGCAGCCAGGAACGCAAACACGCTCTCGCCCTTCAGAAGATGACCGGCAACCGACTCCGCATCCAACAACTCACGCTGATCATCAGACCGACCCTGCACCCACCAATCATCCCCAAAACCCCAGGACGACCCACTCCCGCCACGCGGATTAATTCAGCAGACTCCTAGCCCGCCACATCCGCAACCGCCGACTCTACGACGCCGTTGACCAATGGGCTTTCTGCGCGCTGACCAACAGCCCCGGAGCTCGCCTGTTCTACGACCAGCGCCGCGCCGCCGGCGACCTGCATCACCAAGCACTACGTGCTCTGGGCAACCGCCTTGTCGGCATCCTGCACGGCTGCCTACGTCACCACACTGTCTACGACGAACACACAGCCTGGGCACACCGCCAAGCTCCCGCAGCGGCTTGACAAATTCGGAACGTGGGATGTCTAGCTGCCCGGGTACACCTGATATGTAGGGAAGTTTGTCAAGAGGGCAAGGTGAGGCGCCGTCGGGGAGCTACCCCGGCGGCGCCTCTTTACTTCCTCGATGAGTCGGTGTGGTGAGCGTGTCGGTTTGCGACGCGCGGTCAGACTGATATACGCGGGTTGGCTACCGCAGGACGGGGTTTCGGCTGGATCGCATCCGCTTGTCTAGCATCGAGCGTCGACCCGAATGGGTCTGCTCATAGGTGTGTCGCGGGTCGATCCACGCGCTGCCACCACGGGCCTCGAGGAGGAAGCAGATCAGGTGGCGATCAGTCGTCCATGACCGCTAACGACCAACACCAGCCGGCAAGCTCGCGAGCGATCGCGGCGTTGGCCACTACCGGTCGCTTACGCCGTTCGAGAAAACTCACCCACCTGCGATGCAGGCGGCGATTACCGTCATCCCCACGGGCGCGGGCAGCTGCCGAGGCCTGGTCCCACCGCGAACGCATCACCACACCGACGTGATACCGGGGCCGGTGATGCCAGGCTGCCTCGACCAGCAACCGGCGGACATGAGTGTTGCCGGTCTTGGTGATCGCCCCCTGCGCCCGCGACGAACCCGACGAGTACTCCGAGGGCACCAATCCGACGAATGAACCAATCGTGTTGCCGGTGAACCGGTTCCAGTCACCGATCTCTACCGCCAACGCAAATCCGGTCAAGGTGCTCACGCCCCGCAAGCAGGACACCCTCCGTACGATCGGGGTGAACTCACAGTCCTTGGCGATATCTTTGATCGCCGCGTCGAGGCGCCCACGCCTGGCCTGCATCGTCAACACGTGGTCGTAGTCGGCATCGAAAGCCATCCGGGTAGCCAGCACCGTCAACCGCGGCGCCGCTTGGGTGCGCAGCCACCGATCGTGCGCGCCGGTCCAGGCCGCACCCCCGTAGTAGACGATGCCGTGACGCAGCAGCAGCTTGGAGAGTCGATGGCGCGCTCTCATCAGATCCCCGCGGCAGTCCTCACGGGTCCGTACCAGATCCCGAGCTGCTTCCTGCTCCACGCTCGGAATCGACACCGAGGTGATCTCGTCGAGTCGCAGCAACCGGGACAGATGCAGTGCATCCCGGGCATCGGTCTTGACTCGGTCCCCGGACGGCTTCTGCAGTTTCGACGGCGCGACAACTTCACATCGGATACCCGCCTCGGTCAACGCCCGGTACAACCCGAAACCGGTCGGGCCGGCTTCATAGGCCACCGCCACCGGACCCGGCAACCCCGACATCCACGACCGAATGTGCTCATAAGACGGGGTCAACCGGGTCTGGAACACCTCACCTGTGATCCCATCGATTGCCGCTGCCGCCACCGAACGTGCGTGCACGTCCAGTCCAATACTCGTACGCTCGGTAAACACCGGGGCCTCCCACCACTGTCGGATAGACCGGGCAGGCGACTCCCTACTCGGTAACCCACGAACATGGGTGAGTGAGGCCCCGGCCCGCAACCCCCAACTCAACGCCGACGGTCACCTATACCGTCTAGCCGACGGTGTTGCCGCGCGACGGCCCCGGCAGCGGGTGGGTGCTCCCCGGCGCGGCCGGGCCGGCGGCCGCGGGTGTGACCGGGCCGGTGGCCGCGGGCGGTGTGCCCGTCGTCCCGCCCACCGGCAGCGCGCCGGCCGCTCCTCCCGGCAGGCCGCCCGGCAGCCCGCCGCCGCCCTGCATCTGCTGCATCATGCCCATGGCCTGCGGGATGCTGATCGGCAGCTTGCACTGCAGCGACAGCCCGGTCAGGGGCTGGGAGATCTGCTGCATGTCGGTGGCGACCTTCGGGTTGGCCTCGAAATAGGTCTTCAACGACGTCAGCGACTGCGGCCCGGCCTGCTGCTGCAACACCGCGGTCATCGCCTGGTTGGTCTCGGGGTGCGAGTCCAGGTAGTCGCCCATCGACTTGACGACCGAACCGGCCGTGCGGGCGACCTCGCTGGCCGAGCACGGGTCGCCGGCGCCGCTCGCGGCGGGCCCGGCGGCGACCGCGACGGCGGCGGCGGCACCCGGCACCGCGGCGGCGAGCAACCCGGCGACGAGTCTGCGGCGCTTGGTCACGGGACCTGTGAACATGGACGACTCCTTGAAACTTGAAACGCACGAGGCGCGATCGACTGCGGTGAACGGCCCGGTGCCACGAAGCTCCCCATCCCCCCGGCGCGGCCATCGGTCATCCTGCCAGCCCGGGCGGTGCGGCTGCCAGCGCATGTGACCGAGATCCCGCCCGGGAAGGGCAAGAAGTCAGAGGTCACCGGTTGACAACGACTTGGCGGCGTCTTGGCAACATCGACGTTCGCGCAGCTCAGGAACCAGATACGCCAGACGTATCCACAGCGGGCTGCGGTATTCTCGCCAGCACGCGTTTCGCGAGAACCGGGGAGTCCACCATCCAGCAGTTCATGATGCGCCTCAGCCGCAGCCTGCGCAGATACCGCTGGTTCGTGTTCGCGGGCTGGGTGCTGGCGTTGGTGCCGGCGGCTTACCTGGCCATCGCGCAATCGGGCAACCTCACCGGCGGGGGTTTCGAGGTGGCCGGCTCGCAGTCGCTGCTGGTCCACGACCAACTCGAGGATCAGTACCGCGAATTGGGCGCGTCGTCGCTGGCGCTGGTGGCCGCGCCCCGCCCCGACGCCAGCTACCAGGACATGAGCGACGCGGTCGCGCTGCTGCGCCGGGTCGCCGGCCAGTTCCCCGGCGTCACCGAGGCGCCCAATCCCACTCAACGGCCACCGCAACCCGACCGGCCCTATGTGTTGTCGCTGCGACTGGACGCCCGCAACGCCGGCACCAGCGACGTCGCCAAACAGCTGCGCGAGAAGGTCGGCGTCAACGGCGAACGCTCCGGCCGGACCGCCGACGGCCGGGTGCGGCTGTACGTCATCGGGCAGGGCGCGCTCAGCGCCGCGGCGGCGGCCAACACCAAGCACGACATCGCGGCCGCCGAGCGCTGGAACCTGCCGATCATCCTGATCGTGTTGCTGGCGGTGTTCGGCTCCCTGGCGGCCGCGGCGATCCCGCTCGCCCTCGGCGTCTGCACCGTCGTGGTGACCATGGGGCTGGTCTATCTGCTGTCCACCTACACCACGATGTCGGTGTTCGCGGCGCCCACGGTGTCGATGTTCGGCATCGCCCTGGCCGTCGACTACTCGCTGTTCATCCTGATGCGCTTCCGCGAGGAACTGCGCTGCGGCCGTGAGCCGCGCGAGGCGGTCGACGCCGCGATGGCCACCTCCGGCCTGGCGGTGGTGTTGTCCGGGATGACCGTCATCGCCTCGCTCACCGGTATCTACCTGATCAACACCCCGGCACTGAAGTCGATGGCCACCGGGGCGATCCTGGCCGTCTCGGTGGCCATGCTGACCTCGACCACGCTGACGCCGGCGGTGTTGGCGACGTTCGGGCGGTCGGCAGCCAAGCGCTCGGGCCTGCTGCACTGGTCGCGCCGCCCGGAGTGCACCCAGTCCCGGTTCTGGAGCCGCTGGGTGGGCTCGGTGATGCACCGGCCGTGGATCTCGGCGCTGGTGGCGTCGTCGGCGCTGCTCGTCATGGCGGCGCCGGCGGCGTCGATGGTGCTGGGCAACAGCCTGCTGCGCCAGTTCGACTCGTCGCACGAGATCCGCGCCGGGGTCTCCGCGGCGGCCCAGGCGCTCGGCCCCGGCGCGCTCGGCCCCATCCAGGTGCTGGTCAGCTTTCCCGACGGCGGCGCCTCCTCGCCGGAACACAGCCACGCGCTCGGCGCGATCCGCCAGCGGATGACGCAGGCGCCCCACGTCACCTCGGTGTCGCCGCCGCAGTTCGCCGACGACAACAACAGCGCCCTGCTGTCCGCGGTGCTGTCGGTCGACCCCGACGAGCTCAGCGCCCGCCAGACGGTCGGCTGGCTGCGCACGCAACTGCCCCAGGTTCCCGACTCGGGCGCGGCGCGCGTCGACGTCGGCGGCCCGACCGCGCTGATCAAGGACTTCGACGACCGGGTCTCACAGACCGAGCCGCTGGTGCTGGCCTTCGTGGCCCTCATCGCGTTCGTGATGCTGCTGGTCTCCATCCACTCGGTGTTCCTGGCGCTCAAGGGCGTGCTGATGACGCTGCTGTCGGTGGC
This sequence comes from uncultured Actinomycetota bacterium, assembly GCA_963711445.1. Classification (GTDB taxonomy): domain Bacteria; phylum Actinomycetota; class Actinomycetes; order Mycobacteriales; family Mycobacteriaceae; genus Mycobacterium. The sequence continues at coordinate 428,270 of CAVQEF010000003.1, read as the reverse complement.
GGCCGCCTACGGCAGCCTGGTGATGGTGTTCCAGTGGGGGTGGCTGGCCGACCTCGGATTCCCGCGGCTGAACTCGATCGACAGCACCGTTCCCCCGCTGGTGCTCGCGATGACCTTCGGGTTGTCGATGGACTACGAGATCTTCCTGCTCACCCGGATCCGGGAGCGCTTCCTGCACTCGGGGAACACCCGCGACGCGGTCGCCTACGGGGTGAGCACCAGCGCCCGCACGATCACCAGCGCCGCCCTGATCATGATCGCGGTGTTCATCGGGTTCGCCTTCGCCGGCATGCCACTGGTCGCCGAGATCGGCGTGGCCTGCGCGGTTGCGATCGCCGTCGACGCCACCGTGGTGCGGCTGGTGCTGGTACCGGCGCTGATGGCGATGTTCGCCCAGTGGAACTGGTGGCTGCCGCGCTGGCTGTACCGCCTCTTGCCGTCGGTCGACTTCGACGCCCCGCTACCGGAGGTCGACCTGGCCGACGTCGTCGTCATCCCCGACGACATCTCGGCGTTGACCGCGCCCAGCGCCGACCTGCGGATGGTGCTCAAATCGGCGGCCAAGCTCAAGCACCTGGCGCCCGATGCGATCTGCGTGACCGACCCGCTGGCCTTCACCGGCTGCGGGCGCAACGGCACGGCCGCGCACGGCGCCCGGGGGCAGGGCCCCGGGCAGATCCCCCATCACGTCGACGTCCGCGCGGACGCGACCGTGGCGGCCCTCGACGTCGGCCACGGCCGTCCGGGGGAGCATTCGAACGGCCACCCGGGGGGCCGCAGCAGCGGGCATTCGGGGGCCAGGAAGCTGGTCGGCAGCCGGGCGTCGCGCAACGGCATCGCCCGCGTGGTCGCCGGGACCGACCGGCCGGTCCATCCCGTCACGCTGTGGCGGGGGCGGCTGTCGGTCGCCCTGGACGCCCTGCAGACCAAGGCCGGCTCCGCCGACGAGTCGGCCTACGCGCGCCGCAGTCCGGTGGAGACCACCCACGTGCAGCTGCCCACCGGCGACCGGCTGCTGATCCCGACCGGCGCCGAGGCGCTGCGCCTGAAGGGCTACCTGATCATGTGCCGTAACAGGAGCCGCGACTACGCCGATTTCGCGGATATGGTCGGCACGGTGGATCCCGAAACCGCGGCTCTCGTCCTGGGCGGAATGGACGAGTATTACTGTTGTGGGTCATCGAGGCGGAAATGGATCGCCACCCAGTTGGTCCGTCGGCTCGCAGATCCGGATCCTTGCGACTTCACCGACGAGCGGTGGTCCGCACCGGACGCCAGGGCGGACTGGGACGAGGTCAGGCAGCGCTGCCTGTCGGTAGCCGTCGCAATGCTGGAGGAGGCGAGGTGACGTTGGCATCCGACCGACGCCCCGCATCGCCATCGCAGCGGCCCGGCGGCGACGCCCTCCCGGACCCCGACCAGCCGGTGGAATTCTGGTCGACCGCCGCGATCGGTGCCGCGCTGCAAGGCGGCGACATCGCCACCTGGAAACGCATCGCCGCCGCCCTGAAACGGGACCCCTACGGCCGGACCGCCCGCCAGGTCGAGGAGGTCCTCGACGGCGGCCGGACCTACGGCATCACGGGCATCTCTAGGGCCCTGTGGGAGGTGCTCGAGCGCGCCCGCGCCCACCTGGAGGCCAACGAGCGCGCCGAGGTGGCCCGCCACGTTCGGGTCCTGATCGAGCGGTCGGGCCTGGCGCAGCACGAGTTCGCGTCCCGCATCGGGGTGGCCCCCGAAGACCTGGCGACCTACCTCGACGGCAGCATCAGCCCGCCGTCGTCGCTGATGATCCGGATGCGCCGGCTCTCGGACCGGTTCGTCAAGGTCAAGTCGACGCGGTCGGAATCCAACTGATCGCCGCGTTCCCGGGGTCGCTCAGCGGGAGTTGACCGGCACCAGGTCGGACACCAGCCACGCGCCGCCCCGCTTGAGCAGGCCGATCCGCAACGCGGGCGCCGCCCGGCTGGGCGGCTGACCGGGCTGGGTCTGCGTCACCCGCAGGATCACCGCGACGCTGGCCACCGCGGGGCCGATGGCCTCGACGCCGGCCGCCAGCGTGTTGGCCTGCGCGGTGACGTTCTGCCGGGCGAGCTCGGCGCTGGACTTGGTGTACTGCTCCTTGAACGCGGTCGCCTGCTCGGGCACCATCATCGACGCCGCCCGGTCGATGGAGCTCGTCGGCGCGCTCGGGGTGAACGACGCCATCGCCTCGGCCATTTTCGTGGCGATCTGCACCACCTCGCGGGAGTCCTTGACGAACGCGCGGTCCGCCCGCGTCCAGTGGGTGTATCCGGTCAGCACCGCCGCCGCCAGGGCCGCCGTGCACAGGAAGACGACGGCCAGCCTCAGGCCGGGGGCGTCGTCGTCGGTGCCGACGCTGACCGAGTCCCGGCGCAGCAGCCAGAAGTTGACCGCCACGCCCTGCACGATCAGCAGCACCAGCACCGAGCACGCCGAGACCCACCACAGCGGCCAGTCGAGCACGACCCCGATCGCCAGCAGCGCGGCGATCGCGGCCAGCGGGGCGATGATGTCGAAGGCGGCCAACCGCCAGATGTTCCTCATCGGACCGACTCCAGCTGGGAGATCATCAGCTTGCCGTCCACGTCGGAGACGTCGAGGCGAAGGTTCCAGTGCACCGTCTGCGGCTTGGCGCCGGCATTCTCGCTGACCGAGGTCGCAACCACCAGCACCGAGTCGCTGCGGGAGGCGAACGCCGGCAGCTTCGTGGTGACGATGGACCTTGGGGGCCCCGCGCCACCGGGCTGGGTGTTCAGGTCGCGGTGCAGCGTGTCGATCGCCACCGCCTCGATCCGGCCGGTGCTGCGCGACTGCAGCTTCTCCACCACCTGCCGATAGGGCTGCACGGCCGCGTCGAAGTCGGCGTTGAGCTCCCCCACCGTCCCGTCGTGCAGCCGCTGCAGGCTGGCGTCGACGTTGCCGGCGTTCATGTTGATCAGCACCCCCGCCCACTCGGCGGCGGTCGCCATCACCCGCGACAGGTAGGTCCGCTCGGCGACCGCGTCGCGGTGGTCGGACCACACGATCGCGCCGAGCACGACCGCGGCCACCGACAGCACACCCAAAACGGTCGAGGCGACACCGTAGTGGGAGAAGATCGCATCGCCGGCGGGTTCGGGCTCCGCGACGGCCGCTTCGGGATCGGCGTCGGCGTCGTCGCTCGCCTCTGCCTCGGTTTGCTCGCCGTCGGACATGGCCCGATCGTCGCACCCCGCAGGAGATGGAAGGATGGCAGGGTGACAGTTGAGGCCATCCGCTCAGGCATCGACCTGAGCCACGTCGATCGCAGCGCCCGCCCCCAGGACGACCTGTTCGGGCATGTCAACGGCCGCTGGCTGGCCGACTACGCCATCCCCGCGGACCGGGCCACCGACGGCGCGTTCCGCCAGCTGTTCGACCGCGCCGAGGAGCAGGTGCGCGACCTGATCGTCGAGGCCAGCGGCGCGGGCGCGCCGGCGGGCACCGACGCGCAGCGCATCGGCGACCTCTACGCCAGCTTCCTCGACGAACAGGCCGTCGAACGCCGGGGCCTGCAGCCGCTGCGCGAGGAGCTCGCGGTCATCGACGACGCGGCCGACCCCGCCGCGCTGGCCGCGGCCCTGGGCGCGCTGCAACGCACCGGGGTGGGCGGCGGCGTGGGACTGTACGTCGACACCGACTCCAAGGACTCGACCCGCTACCTCGTGCACCTCACCCAGTCCGGCATCGGGCTGCCCGACGAGTCGTATTACCGCGAGGAGCGGCACGCCGAGGTGCTGGCGGCCTACCCGGGACACATCGCGAAGATGTTCGCCCTCGTGTTCGGTGGGGACGCCGGGGAGCACGCCGAGACCGCGGCCCGCATCGTGGCGCTGGAGACCAAACTGGCCACCGCGCACTGGGATGTGGTCAAGCGCCGCGACGCCGAGCTCACCTACAACCTGCGCACGTTCGCCGACCTGCGCACCGAAGGGGCCGGCTTCGACTGGGCCGGCTGGGTCACCGCGCTGGGCGGCACACCCACCTCGGTCGCCGAAGTCGTGGTGCGCCAACCCGATTACCTCACCGCCTTCGCCGCGCTGTGGGACGGCGAGGGCTTCGCCGACTGGCAGCGCTGGGCGCGCTGGCGGGTGATCCGGGCCCGCGCCCCCTGGCTGACCGACGACGTCGTCGCCGCGGACTTCGATTTCTACGGCCGGCTGCTGACCGGCGCCGAGCAGATCCGCGACCGCTGGAAGCGGGGCGTGTCGCTGGTGGAGGCCCTGATGGGCGACGCCGTCGGGAAGTTGTACGTGCAGCGGCATTTTCCGCCCGAGGCCAAGGCCCGCATCGACGCGCTGGTGGAGAACCTGGAGGCGGCCTACCGGCTGTCCATCACCGGTCTGGACTGGATGACGCCGCAGACCCGCGAACGCGCGCTGGCCAAGCTGGGCAAGTTCGCCGCCAAGGTGGGCTACCCCACGAAGTGGCGTGACTACTCGGCGCTGGTGATCGCCCGCGACGACCTGTACGGCAACTACCGCCGCGGCTACGCCGTCAACCACGACCGCGAGTTGGCCAAGCTCGGCGGGCCGGTCGACCGCGACGAGTGGTTCATGACGCCGCAGACCGTCAACGCCTACTACAACCCGGGGATGAATGAGATCGTCTTTCCCGCAGCGATTCTGCAGCCGCCTTTCTTCGACACCGAGGCCGACGACGCCGCCAACTACGGCGGCATCGGCGCGGTGATCGGCCACGAGATCGGGCACGGCTTCGACGACCAGGGCGCCAAGTATGACGGCGACGGCAACCTGGTCGACTGGTGGACCGACGAGGACCGCACCGAGTTCGGCTCCCGCACCAAGGCGCTGATCGAGCAGTACGAGGGCTACACGCCCCGGGCCCTGGACGGCGGGCACCACGTGAACGGCGCGTTCACCGTCGGGGAGAACATCGGCGACCTGGGTGGGCTGTCCATCGCGCTGCTGGCCTACGAGCTGTCCCTGGACGGCAAGCCCGCTCCCGTCATCGACGGCCTCACCGGCGTGCAGCGCGTGTACTACGGCTGGGCCCAGGTGTGGCGCACCAAAGCCCGTGACGCCGAAGCGATCCGGCGCTTGGCGGTCGACCCGCACTCACCGCCGGAGTTCCGGTGCAACGGCGTCGTGCGCAACATCGACTCGTTCTACGAGGCCTTCGGCATCGGCGAGGGCGACGCGCTGTTCCTGACACCCGAGGCCCGGGTCAGGATCTGGAACTAAACGGTCACCGGCGCGCACAGCTCGATGCGCGCCGGCACGTGTTTGTGCCACGGCGTGCCGGCGTAGGGGTCGCGCCATTGCGTCGAGGTGAGCGCGTTCGGGGCTACGCCCGGGACCACGGTGCGCCCGTCGGCGTCGACGTAGTCGAGCCCGAAACCGTTGGGCAGGGCGGCGTGTCCGGCCAGCATGGTCTCGGTGATCTCGACGGTCGCCTCGGCGCTGCCGCCCGCGGTGCTGATGCGCGCCCGGCAGCCATCGACCAGCCCGAGGGCCACGGCGTCCTCGACGCTGACGCGCAGCGCGCCGTCGGCGTCGCGCTTGCGCCACGACGGGTCGCGGAAGATGTCGTTGGCGGTATAGGCGCGACGCTCGCCCACCGACAGCACGATGGGGAACTCCGGCGTGGTCAGCCGCGGCGGGCCCGCGGCCAATGCCCTGAGCTCCCCGGCCATTTCGGGGATGTCCAGGTTTATCTTGTGGTCGGCGTGGCCGATCAGGGCGAAGTCGTCCGCATAGTCGTGCACGGTGAACGTCACCCCGGACGGGTTGTCCAGGATCGCGTCGAACAGCGCGTTGCCGTCGGCGTGGCCGGCGCGCCGCACGGCCTCGGGATAGCTCAGCGCGACCTTCTGCGCCAGGCCCCACAGGGCCGCCGCGCCCCGCAGGCCGTCCGGCAGCGTCGGTCCGAGCGTCTCGTAGAGCACGTAGGGGGTCAACTTGGCCACCGTCGGATTGCCCGCCACCGCGGCCAGAAACGCCTCGGTGTACGCCGGGCGGCCGCGCCGGGCGGCCTCGTGCAGGGGCCGCAGGTCCGCGTCGGTGACCAAACCCAGCGCCCGCACCAGCCTGGCCCAGATCTCGGGTTCGGGCAGGGTGCCGGGCAGCGGCTCCAACAGCGGCCGGCGCAGCTGAAAGGCGTTGCGCGGGAACTCGAAATTGAAGAAGGTGGCCTCCGGCTTCTCCAGCTGGGAGGCCGCCGGCAACACGTAGTGCGCGAGCCGGGCGGTCTCGGTCATCGCCACGTCGATGACCACCATCAGCTCCAGCGACGCGAAGGCCGCCCGGCAGGCGGCCGAGTCGGCCAGCGAATGGGCGGGATTGCTGCTCTCGACGATCATGGCCCGCAAGCGATCGGGGTGGTCGGTCAGGATCTCCTGGGGCACGACGTTGCTCGGGATCAGACCGGCGATGATCGGTGCTCCGGTGACCGGTGTGCGGCCGGAGAACTGGCCGAACAGCGGCCCGAACGTCGAATGCAGGTGCTGGCCACCCTTTTTCCCGAAGTTGCCGGTGAGGATCCACAGCAGCTTGTTCAGGTAGGAACACAGCGTGCTGTTGGGCGCCTGCTGGACGCCGAGGTCCTCGAACACCGCGACGCTGGCGGCGGTGCCGATGCGCCGCGCCGCCGCCCGCAACAGCTCCTCGTCGACGCCACACCGCTGCGCGTAGTCGGCGACACCCACGTCGCGCAGCGCGGTGCGCACGGCATCGGCACCGCGCACGTGCTGGGCGAGAAACGTGTCGTCGCAGAGGTTTTCCTGGACCAGGACCGCGGCCAGCGCGGCCAGGCACCACGCGTCGGTGCCGGGCCGCACCCGCAGGTGGAAGTCGGCCATCTTGGCGGTGTCGGTGAGCACGGGATCGATGACGACCATCGAGCGGCCCGGGTCCTTGGCGATGTCGTTGAGCACCACGCGGGCCCGGGGGAAGCTCTGCGACATCCACGGGTTCTTCCCGACGAACACCGCCACCTCGGTGTGCTCGAATTCTCCCCTGGTGTGACCGCCGTACAGCTGCCCGTCGATCCACGCCTCGCCGGTCTTCTCCTGCGCCAACGCGTTCGACCGGTAGCGCGACCCGAGCGCCTTGAGGAATGCGCCGCTGTAGGCCCCGCCGAGGTGGTTGCCCTGCCCGCCGCCGCCGTAGTAGAAGATCTTGTCCCCGCCATAGTCGGCACGGATGCGCGTGAAGCCTTCGGCGATCTCGGAAATGGCTGTGTCCCAGTCGATCTCGTCGTAGCCGCCGTCGGCGCGGCGGCGCAGCGGGGTGGTCAGCCGGGCGCGGTTGTTCTGGTAGTGGTCCAGGCGCAGCGCCTTGTTGCAGGTGTAGCCCTGCGAGGCCGGGTGCGCCTTGTCGCCGCGGATGCGGGCCAGCCGGCGATCCTCGACTTCGACGACGATGCCGCAGTTGCATTCGCAGAGGATGCATGCGGTGGGTTTCCATGTCATAGCGGCGGGTCCCTTCCCTCTAGGTCTCGCTGAGTCTCGGCGCCTTCGGCCAGCAGGTCGCGCAGCTGGCGGTGAACGAGATCCAGGGGCGCCAGGTCGCGCCGCACCCGCGCCAGCAGGATCGCGCCCTCGAGCGCCGAGGTGGCCAGCACCGCCAGTTCACCGGCCCGGTCCGCCGGTATCCCGTCGGCGGTGAAGCGCTGCGCGATCAGGTCGCTCCAGCGGTCGAACACCGCCGCCGCGCGCTCGATCACCGGGGCCATCCGCTCGCGGTCCTGCTGCTCGCCGGCCTCGACGGACACCGCCGCGATCGGGCAGCCCGCACGGAAATCGCTGCCGACCAGCTGCTCGCGGTACTGGGCGACCAGGGTGTCCACCAGGTCGGGCCCGGACTCGGCCGCGGCGATGATCGCGGCGACGTACTCGCCGGCGTAGTCCACCGCCTCGCAGAGCAGCTGCGTGCGCCCGCCGGGGAAGTAGTGGTAGGCCGACCCGCGCGGCGCGCCGCTGTGCTGCAGAACGTCGGAGATCGCGGTGGCGTGCGCGCCGCGCTCCCTGATCAGCAACGCGGCAGAGACGACCATCCGCTCGCGTGGGCTCCGCATCGCCGACCTCCCCGGTCACCGCAGGTATGTATGACGATATACATAACCGGGGCCCGGCGAAAGCGCCGGCCGCGCTTTCACGCGAACGGGTCTAGTTCTGCCAGTCGTTCGAGCCGTCGTTCTTGGAGTAGGTGCCGACGGAGTTCTTCACGATGATCGGGTCGCCCGCACCGAAGTTGTCGTAGAACCACTTGGCGTTGCCCGGGGCAAGGTTGATGCAGCCGTGGCTGACGTCGCGCTTGCCCTGATCGCCCACCGACCACGGCGCGCTGTGCACGTAGTTGCCGCTGTTGTCGAACCGGACGGCGTCGCTCACCGTGACCTTGTAACCCATGGCGGAGTTGACCGGGACCCCGTAGGTCGAGGAATCCATCACCACCGACGCCTTCTTGTCCTGCACGTAGTAGGTGCCGTTGGCGGTCTGGTGGTTGCCGTAGGCCATCCCCATCGACATCGGGAAGGTCTTCTCCACCACGCCGTTGCGGGTGACGGTGAGCTGGTGGGTGGCGTCGTCGGCCGTCGCCACCAGCGTGTCCCCGGTAAAGAAGTTGGAGACGGTGCCGCCCGCGTCGATGGTCACCGCGGTGTGGGCGGGCCAGAAGCTCAGCGGCCGCCAGCGCAGCTGCGTCGGGGTCATCCAGTAGAACTTGCCTGGCACCGGCGGAACCGACGAGACGTGCACCGCGTCCTGCGCCGCGCCCGCGTCGTCGACCCGGCCCGGGAAATTGATGATGATCGGCTGGGCGACGCCCACCGTCGAGCCGGTCGCGGGGACGAACCTGGGCGGACCGAACGGGGCGACGCCGGTGAACGGCGTCGGATTCTGCCCGGCGACCGGACCCATCGCGGCCGGTTGACCGAAGGGATCGGGCGGCGGGGGCGCCACCCACGGGGGCGGCGCGGGCGGGTCGGCGGGTGCGGCAACCGGCCCGGGATCGCCGGGCGCCTGGTCCGGATCCGCGACCGCGGGGCCCGCGGTCAGCACCAGCACCGGCGCCAGGACCGACGCCAATCCGGCTGCGACCAGAGCGGCGAAGGAGCGTCCCGTCCTCGGGCCCCTCGTCCAGCGCGGCATATGCATCCCTCCCGTCACTTTCTTGAAACAAGTGTGGCACAGCGCGGCGGCCAGCTACCTTCGCCGCGGCCGCCCCGGGACCGGCGCAGGGCCGTAGTGGCCCGGCTGAGCTGCGAACTTATGAATCGCGTGAACTTGGCGGCGTGACGTCCAGCATCCGCCTGTTGGCGGCCACACCGACCAGCGCGGCGCCCATCAGTCCCGCGGAGGCGGCCAGCATCAGCGCCACGCTGCGTTCGTAGAGCAGCCCGCCCGCCAGCGAGCCGGCCATGATGCCGACCTGGAACGCCGTCACGTACAGCCCCGACGCACCGTCGGGGTCGTTGGACCCGTTGCGCATCGCGGCGGCCTGCATCATCGGCGACACGGCGGTGGCCATGGCGCCCCACAGCACGAGGGCGCCGGTCCCGACCAGCACCGTCAGCCAGCTGACGCGGCCGCCGAACGCCAGCGCGGTCAGCACCGCGAACGCGGCCGTCAGCCCGGCCATGCAGACGATGATCGCGCCTTTGGGCCGGCGGTCCAGCGGCCGTGCCACCAGCGGCATCGAGAGCAGGCCCGCCACGCCGTAGGCAGCCAGCATCCAGGCCACGTTGGGCCCGCGCACGCCAACGACGTTGCGGATGATCACCACGATGAACGTGTAGGACACGAAATGAGCGGTGACCGCGATCATCGCCAGGACGCTCACCGCGATCAGCCGCCCGTTGCGGTGATGGCGCGACCGCGGGCCCACGTGGGCGAGCTGATCCTCGGTGAGCACCAACTCGGGCAACACCAGCCGGCCCGCCACCGTGACGACGACCGCCGCAACGGTCACGCACACCACCGCCAGGCGCCAGCCCCACATCAGGCTCATCACCGCCGTCAGCGGGCTGCCGACGACCAGCGCCAGGCTGGTTCCGACGTAGATCGACGTCGTCGCACGCCCGGCGTGGCTGGCGGGGACCAACCGGGTCGCGATCGGGGCGATGACCGACCACAGCAGGCCGTGGGTGAGCGCGCACAGCACCCGGCCGGCGGCCAGCACCGCGAAGTTGGGCGCGAGCGCCGAGATGAGCTGGGAGGCGGTCAGGCAGGTCAGGCTGAGCATCAGCGCGCGCCGGCGGGGCCAGTGCGCGGTCCAGCGCACCAGCGGGACCGTCGTCAGCGCGGCGACCAGCGCGTACCAGGTCAGCAGCGTGCCAACCAGGACCAGGCTGACGTTCAGGTTGCGCGCGATCGCCGGCAGGGCGCCCACGGGCAGAATTTCGGCGGTCACGTAGGTGAAGGCCGCCGCGGCCAGCACGGCAAGCTGCGCGGCGACACGTGGCGTCCACGTTCGCGCGCCTGCGTTGACGGTTTCGGCAGTCATGGCAGTCATCGTTGGGGGTGCGCAACCCACCGGGCGGTGTGCTGGCGAGATCGCGCTGTCCTAACCGTACGCACCGCCGGAACGGGTTCCCCCGCCATTTCATTTCAACACGCCCGTCTATTCGACGCGCCTGCGCTTTCAGGAACGTACCAGGCGCGCGATCGCGGCCGACGCTTCGGCCAGCTTGTCGTCGGCATCGGTGCCGCCCTCGGCGACCGCGCGACTGACGCAGTGGTTGAGGTGCTCGTCGAGCAGGTTGAGCGCCACCGAACGCAGCGCGCTGTTGACCGCGCTGATCTGGGTGAGAACGTCGATGCAGTACTTGTCTTCGTCGATCATGCGTGCGATGCCACGCACCTGACCCTCGATGCGGCGCAGCCGCTTGGCGTAGTTGTCCTTCTGCTGCGAGTATCCGTGCGCAGTCGTCATCTTTACCTCACCCCTGCCAATACACACCTGTCGTCAGATCGATTTTAGCTTATACCCCGTTGGGGTATGACCCGCGCAGTTGCCCCGCGACCGGTTCCCGCATACTGGCACGATGGCCACACCAACCGAATCGAGGCCGGTCGCCGACCTCAAACCCCGTAGTCGTGACGTCACCGACGGCCTGGAGAAGGCCGCCGCCCGCGGCATGTTGCGGGCCGTAGGCATGGGCGACGAGGACTTCGCCAAGCCGCAGATCGGGGTCGCCTCATCGTGGAACGAGATCACGCCGTGCAACCTTTCGCTCGACCGGCTCGCCACAGCGGTCAAGGAGGGCGTGTTCTCGGCCGGTGGCTACCCCCTCGAGTTCGGCACCATCTCGGTGTCCGACGGCATCTCGATGGGCCACGAGGGGATGCACTTCTCGCTGCCGTCCCGGGAACTGATCGCCGACAGCGTCGAAACCGTGATGCAGGCCGAGCGGCTGGACGGCTCGGTGCTGTTGGCCGGTTGCGACAAGTCACTGCCCGGGATGCTGATGGCCGCCGCGCGGCTGGACCTGGCCGCGGTGTTCCTCTACGCCGGCTCGATTCTGCCGGGGCTGGCCAAGCTGTCCGACGGCAGCGAACGCGAGGTCACCATCATCGACGCGTTCGAGGCGGTGGGAGCCTGCGCGCGCGGGTTGATGCCGCGCGAGGACGTCGACGCCATCGAGCGCGCGATCTGCCCCGGCGAGGGTGCCTGCGGCGGCATGTACACCGCCAACACCATGGCCTGTTCCGCCGAGGCGCTCGGCATGTCGTTGCCGGGCAGCGCGGCGCCGCCGGCGACCGACCGCCGCCGCGACGGGTTCGCGCGCCGCAGCGGTGAGGCCGTCGTCGAGCTGCTGCGGCGCGGCATCACCGCGCGCGACATCCTCACCAAGGAGGCCTTCGAGAACGCGATCGCGGTCGTGATGGCGTTCGGCGGCTCGACCAACGCGGTGCTGCACCTGCTGGCCATCGCGCACGAGGCCGACGTCGCGCTTGCCCTCGAGGACTTCAGCCGGATCGGCTCGAAGGTGCCGCACCTGGCCGACGTCAAGCCGTTCGGCCGGCACGTCATGTCCCACGTCGACCACATCGGCGGCGTGCCGGTGATCATGAAGGCGCTGCTGGACGCGGGCCTGCTGCACGGTGACTGCCTGACAGTGACCGGCCGGACCGTGGCCGAGAACCTGGCCGCCATCGCCCCGCCGGACCCCGACGGCAAAGTGCTGCGCGCCCTGGACAACCCGATCCACCCGACCGGCGGGATCACCATCCTGCACGGATCACTCGCGCCCGAGGGAGCGGTGGTCAAGACCGCCGGTTTCGACTCCGATGTATTCGAAGGCACTGCAAGGGTTTTCGATGGCGAGCGGGCCGCGCTGGACGCCCTCGAGGACGGCACCATCGCCAAGGGGGACGCGGTGGTGATCCGCTACGAGGGCCCCAAGGGCGGCCCGGGGATGCGCGAGATGCTCGCCATCACCGGTGCGATCAAGGGCGCCGGATTGGGGAAGGACGTGCTGCTGCTCACCGATGGCCGGTTCTCCGGCGGGACGACGGGCCTGTGCGTGGGCCATGTCGCGCCGGAGGCGCTCGACGCCGGGCCGATCGCCTTCGTGCGCGACGGCGATCGGGTGCGGCTCGACGTTGCCGCCCGCACCCTGGACGTGCTGGCCGATCCGGACGAATTCGCTTCGCGGCGAGAAAGTTTCGCCCCTCCCCCGCCTCGCTACACCTCCGGTGTGCTGGCCAAGTACGTCCGGCTGGTCGGCTCGGCCGCCATCGGCGCGGTCTGCCGCTAGCCGCAGCCCGGCCGGGTGAGAACCCGGACCGGGTGCGGCCAATCGGCTATCGGCTCAACGGACCTCGCGGTGGTTGTGCGTCGGGGACGTCGGGGACGTTCCCACGCGCGTCCGCATGCCGACGTAGGTGGCGGCCAGACCGAGGCAGGTGACGACCCCACCCCCGACGACCTGTGACCACGCCATGCCCGGCGTGACCGGCGTGAAGCCCGACAGCACCCACGGCGAGATGATGATCCACCCGCCGAGCACCGGCACCGTCCACGACAACCCGTGGACCCGGTCCAGGGCCGCCGCCACCCCGTAGGCCAGCACCGCCACCGCGATCCCGGCGAACACGTCGGACCACGTCAGACGCCTGACCAGTTCGAACCCCACGATCCATGGCGAGGCGGCCACATAAAGGCCCGCCAGCAGGGTCATGCCGAACGCCACGTAGGCACCATCGATTCGGCCGCGCGTTCGTATCCGGCGCGCATGGCCAATAGGTCGGGATGCTGATCGATCGAGGAATGGACTGTGCTCATTGATCTTCAACCTTTCTCTTACGTGGCAAGGGATTTGGACTTCCTGCAGCGCGTCCATCCGGGGGAAGGCTACCCAGCGGCGGCCCCGCCAAAAACCGATCGCGCCACCGGGCGAATTCCGGGCCAGCCCACCACCGCGAGCGCGATGCCGACCACGTGCCTGCCCCCGGACGGCGCGGCCGAGCCGGCGTCGTCGCCGATGACCAGCATCATCAACCGATGGTTGGCATATACCCGTATGGGGTATACAGTGGGGGCGTGGTCGGTTCTTGCCACCACGACTGAAGTTCACGACATGAGGGGTGTGATTCACATGGCAAGCTACGAAACCGGAACCCTGCTGACCTGTGGCCACGAGGGCTGCGGCTGCCGCGTCCGCATCGAGGCTCCCTGCAACTGCTCGGGCGCCGGCCAGGCCTACCGCTGCACCTGCGGCGACGAACTGGTCCCCGTCACGTAGACGCGGGCTGCCGGTCGTACGTTCGGGCCGTGGCGCTCGCGCCGCTCAGCGCCCGAACGTACGCCCGGCCAGCTCGACCGTGCCCGCCAGCCGCAGGTCGTCGGCCGAGGCGCCGACCGCCACCGCATACTTGCCGGCCGCCATGCGCCAACTCTGCACGTCGCCGTCGTAACGGGCGAGCAGGCGCGGGTCGGCCTCGATGCGGACCCGGCGGCGCTCCCCCGGTTCGAGTTCCACGCGATGAAATCCGAGCAGCCGCAGGCGTCTGTCGCCGGCGGCGACGGTCAGGTACAGCTGCGGGGTATCGGCCCCGGCGCGCTCGCCGGCGTTGCGCACGTTGAAAGCGGCGGTGAGGGTCTCGCCGCCGTCGACCTGCAGGTCGTCGTACTCGAACCTCGTGTAGGACAGGCCATGACCGAACGCGAACAGCGGGGTTTGGCCGGTGCGGGCGAACCAGCGGTAGCCGACGTCGGCCCCCTCGACGTAGTCGATGGTGGTGGGTGCGTCCCCCGCGGCATCGGGGCCGGGCAGCTCCGGGCGCGGCGTCTGAGTCAGGTCCACCGGGAACGTGATCGGCAGCCGGCCCGACGGATTCACCCGGCCGGCAAGGATTTCCGCGATTGCCCGGCCGCCGGCCTGGCCCGGATACCATGCCTGCACCACGGCCTGGACCGAATCCAGCCACGGCATGGCCACGGGATTTCCCGTCTCCAGCACGACGACGGTGTTCGGGTTGGCCGCCGCCACGGCGGCGATCAGCGCGTCCTGCCCCCACGGCAGCGACAGGTCCACGCCGTCCAAACCCTCCCCTTCGGCGCGGATGGCGAAGACGATCGCCACCTCGGCGCGCAGCGCCGCCGCCGCCGCCTCCGCGGGGCTGATGCCCGGATCGAACTCGATCCGCGCGTGCGGGAATTGCCTTCTCAGCTCGTCCAACGGACTCGACGGGTGCAGGTAGAGGTTGCGGATGCCGGCCTCGAGGCCCGTGCCGCCGATCGGGATCACGCCCGCGAACCCGCCCGCCGGCACGACGGCGCTCGAACCGTAACCGGCCGCCACGCCCAACTGCGCGAAGCCGCCGATCACCGCGACGGCCGCGCCGGGCCCGGGCGCCAGGGGCAGCGCCCCGCGGTTGCTCAGCACCACGATGCCCTGCCGCGCGATTTGCAGCGCAATGTCGTTGTGCGCGCCCGGGTCCGGCGCCGAGCCCGCCGCCCCGTCGTCGATCCCGACGGCGAACATCGAGCGGAGGATGCGCCGCACCATGTCCGACAGGCGCGCCGCGGGCAGCGCACCTTCGGCGTAGGCGGCGCGCAGCCGGTCCCCGAACGCCTCCGAGCCCCACAGCAGCGCGTCGAGTTGCGCGCCGCTTTCCTGGTCCAGCCCGCCCAGCGCGCACTCCCAGCCCGGGGTCCCGCCCCAGTCGGACATTACCCAGCCGGGGTATCCCCAGGCGCCCTTCAGCACCCGGTTGAGCAGCACGTCGTTGCCGGCGGCGTAGTCGCCGTTGACCTTGTTGTAGGCCGCCATCACGGCTCCCGGCCGCGACCGCTCGATGGCGATCTCGAAGGCCAGCAGGTCGGATTCGCGGTGCGCGTCGGGGTCGATCACGGCGTCCAGCCGGTGCCGGTTGGTTTCGTTGCAGTTCAGGCAGTAGTGCTTGACCGTGGAGATGACGCCCTGCTGCTGGATCCCGATGACCGACTCCGCCGCGATCGTGGCGGTCAGCAGCGGGTCCTCGGAGTGGTATTCGAAGTTGCGCCCGTTGCGCGGGTCGCGGGCGAGGTTCATCGCGCCGGCGAGCTGCACGTTGAACCCGCGGCTGCGGGCCTCGCGGCCGATCACCTCACCGGCGCACCGGGCGAGCGCCGGGTCGAAGCCGGCGGCCAGCGCCAGGCCGGCGGGCAGCGCGGTGGCGGTGTCACCCGGGCGGAAGCCGGGGTTGGTCACGCCGAGGCCGGCGTCGCTCATCAGCAGCGCGGGGACGCCGAGGCGGGGTATTCCCGGCACGTACCCGGCGCTCATCGGCACGCCGGGCGGGATGCGTTCGTCGCGCAGCGGCCACATCTCGCCGGCGCCCATCACGCTGGCCAGCAGCGAGAAGCGCTCGTCGTCGGTCAGCCGCGACTCGACGTCGCGCGCCCGCGCGTCGGGATCGCTCACCGCACACCCTCTTTCGCGTAGACGACGCGCAGCACATGCCCCGCCTCGGGCCCCATCACCAGCTCGGCCAGCTCGCAGCTGGTCGCGACGAACTCCGGGCCGTGCGCCGGCTGCGCCCGGCACAGGTGGTGGGCCACCTCGTGGAGCACCACCAGCTCGCGCAGCGCCCAGTCGGCGGTGTCGCGGTCGGGGACCGCGATCACGCCCGCGCCGTCGCGGTCTTCGTAGTGCGCGGCCGTGGCGGCCCGGCGCGCCCGCACCGTCAGCGGCGGGGCGCCCGGCCAGCGCTGCCGCACCGCGGGCAGCGCGAGCACGTCGTCGACGTAGCGCTGCACAGAGGCGACGGACCCGAAGCGGCCCTCCGGCGGCAACGTCAGCTGCGCCCCGAAGAACTCCACCGCCGGCGATCCGTGCTCGGCGGCCCGATCGAACAGCGTGCGGACGAACTCCTCAGCCGCATACACCTTGGCGCGCTGGGAGTCTCGCGAAGCGCCCGCCCGGGTCACCGGCCCAGCGCGCTCCGCGCCCCGGGCAGCTCGGGGCTGTCGCCGAGGCGCGCCCGCCGCCCGGCGCGATCACCGGCACGCCGCGCCGCCGACGAGTACCCGGCCGAGGCGCTGGTCGCGCGCCACGTCCCGCGGGCCTTCGACGCGTTGCGATAGTGGTCACGCAGCTCGATCTCCTTGTCCCGCAGCGCGATCGCGGTGCCCGGTGGGCGGCTGCGGTCCTCGGTGGCCTCGCGGCGGGCCTGCTCGCGGGCCTCGGCCAGCCGCTGGCCGACGCGGGCCCCGAACGCCAGCTGGAAGTTGAGCCGGGCGGTGATGGTCGGCGTGGGCCGGTGCTGCCCCGAGGCCAGGTAGGCATCCGACGCCCGCACCATCTGCACCACCAGGCTGGCATACAGGGCGTGTGTGGCGTCGATGTCCTCGGCGAACCCGTAGGCGTAGAGGAACGTCGAGTTCGACGCCACATCGCAGCGCACGTCGTTGGCCGAGGCGATCACCACGAACAGCTGCACGTACGTCCGCAGCCCGCGGGTGCCGGCCGTCCCGATCGTGATGGTCCGCTGCGTCGGGGCCTGCGCGGGGAACGGGTGACCGCGTGCGAGCGCGCCACCGCCAGGTCGATGGAGGCCGCCGTCGCCAGTCGCTGCGCGGCGGCCATGAAGGCGTCGGCCTCGTGCGCGTTGTCGGTGCCTTCGGCCTGGCGCAGCAGGGCGGCGATGCGTGCCAGCATCTTGTCGTCGGTCATCGGCGCGGCTCCTCATCGCTTCGCTCTGCATCGTGGACTGCGCGGGTCATCGGCGCGGCTCCTCCTCATCGCTTCGGGATGCGTCGTGGCCGGCGCGGGTGATGGGCGCGGCTCATAGCGCCAAACTACGGCAGCGGTGCGACATTACGGGCGCGGCCGCTCACAGGCGCTGGAGGATCCAGGACACCACGTCGTGCAGCACCTGGTCGCGCTCCGGCTCGTTGAAGACCTCGTGGTAGAGACCCGGGTACACCTTCAGCTCGACGTCGGTGGACCCCACCCGGTCGACCAGGCGGTGGCTGCCCGCGACGGGGATCAGCCGGTCCTCGGAGCCGTGCACCACCAGCAGTGGCGCGGTCAGCGCCGGTGCGCGCTGCGGCATGGTCTCGCCGACCTGCAGCAGCGCGCGGCCGAGGCCGGCCGGCACCTTGCCGTGGTACACCAGCGGGTCGTCGTTGTAGGCCGCCACCACCGCGGGGTCCCGCGAAATGGCCTCGACGTCGAGTTCCTGCACCGGCAGGCCGGGCACCAGCACGCCGAGCACCTTGGCCGCCAGCACCAGCAGCGGCGACACCTGGTCCTGGGCGGCCACCGCCGGGCCCGACAGCACCATCATGTCGTAGCTGTCCGGGCGTTCGACGCCGTAGGCGAACACGATCCCCCCGCCCATGCTGTGCCCGAGCACGACGCACCGGAGGCCGGGGTGCTCGCGGGTGGCGATGCGGACCAGCGTGTCGAAGTCGCCGGTGTACTCGGAGATATCGCGCACCAGCACCCGCTTGCCGCCCGAGCGGCCGTGCCCGCGGTGGTCGAGCGCGTAGGTGACCAGCCCGGCGTCACCGAAACCCCGCGCGACGTGGTCGTAGCGACGGGCGTGCTCACCGAGACCGTGCGACAACACGACCACCGCCCGCGGCGGACCCTCCGGCGTCCACACGTCGTAGACGATGCGCACGCCGCCGACGCCCTCGAAACTCCGTTCGGTGCGGGTGGTAACCATTACGGGCAGCGTAGTGGCTAGGGGTGCAAACCTCCTGCTTTAGGGGCCCGGCAGGCGGCGCAAAGCGCCCGAGCCGGCGGGACGGCCGTCGGGCAGCGCGGCGGGGCCGCCGATTCAGTCGGCGGGCGCGGCCTCGATCGCGCGGAGCATTTCCCGCAGGCGGGGCCCGTCGTCGCTGTGCTCATAGGCGTCGAGCCAGTCGGCGACTTTGGCTATCAGCTCCGCAGGCAGGGACAAGCTCCGCTGCGCCACGGTTCGCAGCACGATGCCGATCGCGGTATACGACTCGCCCGATCCGACGGTGGCGTAGATCCGGGCGCGGTCGCGCTCGTCGAGCCGGGGGCCGACCGCGTCCGCCAGTTCCCACGCCAGGTCGGCTGCGTCCCAGTCGTTCATGTTCCTCGTCGCAGTCTCGGGGCGGTCGGCCTTGGGCAGCAGGGTGCGAGAAGCAAGGAAGCACTCCTCGCGGTCGCGTACCACGCTAGCCCCAGGATCGCGCGTTGCCGAAGGCCCATGGCCCCGAAAGGCGTTGCCCTCCTTCTTTGTAACGGGGACTTAACGGATACTTGGTGCTTGTTACCCCGCCTGGCCCCCGTCGGGACCCGAGCCCCGTGCGCATCGGCCGGTCACCGTGTCCGATCCCCATCAAGGACACACTGCTCGGCGCCCATTAGGCTCATGCGGGTGGCGCTGCTCACCGAACACGCCGAAGAGCCCGACGGCGACGCGGCGGCCGGCGGGGACTTCTCCGCCGAGGCCGAGCCGTACCGTCGCGAGCTGCTGGCGCACTGCTACCGCATGACCGGGTCGCTGCACGACGCCGAGGACCTGGTGCAGGAGACCTTGCTGCGGGCCTGGAAGGCCTACGACCGCTTCGAGGGCAAGTCGTCGCTGCGCACGTGGCTGCACCGCATCGCGACCAACGCCTGCCTGAGCGCGCTTCAGGGAAAACAGCGCCGGCCGCTGCCGACCGGGCTGGGCGCACCCAGTTCGGACCCCACCGCCGAGCTGGTGCAGCGCCGCGAGGTGCCCTGGCTCGAGCCGTTGCCGGACGTGGCGGACGACTCGGCGGACCCGTCCCGGATCGTCGCCTCACGCGAGTCGGTGCGGTTGGCGTTTGTCGCCGCGCTGCAACATCTTTCGCCACGGCAGCGGGCGGTGCTGCTGCTGCGCGACGTGCTGGGCTGGACGGCCGCCGAGGTGGCCGAAGCGATCGGCACCACCACCGTCGCCGTCAACAGCCTGCTGCAGCGGGCCCGGACCCAGCTCGAGGCCGCCCGGCCCGGCGCCGGCGATCGCCTGGCGGCGCCGGACTCGGCACAGGCCCGCGACCGGCTGGCCCGCTACATCGCCGCGTTCGAGGCCTACGACATCGACCGCCTGGTGGAGCTGTTCACCGCCGAGGCCATCTGGGAGATGCCGCCCTACCTCGGCTGGTATCAGGGCCCGCGGGCCATCATCACCCTGATCAAACAGCAGTGCCCCGCCGAATGCCCGGGCGACATGCGCCTGGTCCCGCTGGTCGCCAACGGCCAGCCCGCGGCCGCGCTGTACATGCGGGCCGGAGCCGCGCACCTCCCGTTCCACCTGCAGGTGCTCGACGTGACCCCTGACGGGATCTCGCACGTGGTGGCGTTCTTCGACGACGGGCTGTTCGACAGGTTCGGCCTGCCCAGTTCCCTATGACACCGGAGCGCGGATGACCCGATCCCCGAACGTCAGCGCCGTGCCGGGCAAGCCGCTGCTGCTGTTGGGCGCCTTCGACATCGGCGACCTCGGGTACGTGGCCGAGGAGTTCTTCGTATCCGGAACGGCACGCGGCTACACCCCCACCGCGCCGCTGGGACCCGACGGCGCATGGCAGGTAACACCCGGCAGCGCCGCCGATTACACCACCCGCATGGTGGTGCTGACGCCGGCCGACCCGGAGCGGTTCAACGGGACGGTGCTCGTGGAATGGCTCAACGTCAGCGGCGGCATCGACGCACCGGCCGTGTGGATGATGGCGCATCGCGAGATACTCCGCGCCGGCTACGCCTACGTCGCGGTGTCGGCCCAACAGGTGGGGGTTGAGGGCGGCGTCAGCCTGCTGGGCGCGGACATGTCGCTGAAGAGCCAGGACCCCACCCGCTACGCGGACCTGTGCCACCCCGGCGACGCGTTCTCCTACGACATCTTCTCCCAGATCGGCGGGCTGGCCCGAAACGCCGGGCAGCTTCGCGCCGAGCGCGTCATCGCCGTGGGCGAGTCCCAGTCGGCCATGTTCCTGACGACCTACGTCAACGCCGTCGATCCGCTCGTGCGTGCCTACGACGGCTTTTTGGTGCACTCCCGCTTCGGGCCCGCCGCGCCGCTGGACGGCGGATCGATCTTCGACGAGTCGGACGCGCCGGATGCGGTGCGATTCCGCACCGATGTGCGCGTGCCGCTGCTGGCGATCATCACCGAGACCGACCTGTTCGGCGGGGTCCGGCAGGGCTACTACTTCGCGCGCCGGCCCGACGACGAGAAGCTGCGGGTGTGGGAGATCCCCGGCTCCGCCCACGCCGACAACTACACGATCCAGGTGGCGCCTATCGACAGCGGCACCGCGCCACTTCGGGACATCGTGGCGGCCTACGCACCCACCGACACGCTGATGGGCCAGCAGCTGCAACACTGCATCAACTTCGCGCCGCAACACCATTACGTTCTGCAGGCCGCGCTGGACGCCCTGCACACCTGGGTGCGCACCGGTGAGCCGGCCCCGGCGGCCCCGCCCATCGAGGTGGGCGAAACCGATCCTCCCGCACCGGTTCTGGATTCACACCGCCTCGCGCTGGGCGGCGTCCGGACCCCCTGGGTGGACGTGCCGACCGCGCGGACCTCCGGCGTCGGCGGCCCGGAGAGCGTCATGTCCGCGATCTTCGGATCCGGGGAGCCCTTCGACGCCGCCACGCTGGGGCGGCTGTACCCGGGCGGGGCCGGCGAGTACCTCGACCGCTTCACCGCCGCGCTGGACACCGCGATCGGCGCGGGTTTCGTCCTGGCGGCCGACCGCGCCGAGATCCTGGAGCTGGCCGCCGCGACGTATCCCGGCTAGAACAGGCGGCTGTCCGGCGACGCGCCCTCGACCGGACCGACCAGGCCCGCCCCGGTGATCAGCGGCAGGTCCAGCGCGCACAGCAGCCCGGGCGCACTTGCTGCGGCGCAACGCCTGCTCACCGCCGGGCTGGGCTGAGCGCGGGCACCAAATTACAGTGGGCACGACAGACGGGAGCCCACATGTCTCAATCGCAGCCGCGCCACGCCGCGCCGAACCCGAACCGGAACATCCAGGCGATTCGGACCGTACGGTTCTGGGCGGCACCGCTGCTCATCACGCTGGCCCTGATGTCGGCGCTGTGCGCGCTGTACCTCGGCGGAATCCTGAAGCCGGGGGCCAACCTGCGCCACTTCCCCATCGCGGTGGTCAACGAGGACGCCGGTCCGGCGGGCGCCCAGATCGCCGACGGGCTGGTGGCGGGTCTGGACAAGCAGAAATTCGACGTCAGGGTGGTGCCCAAGGAGCGAGCCACGCAGCTGTTGGACACCGCACGGGCCTACGGCGAGGTGCTGATCCCGCCGACGTTCTCCTCGAGCCTGCGGGAGTACGGCGCGAGCGCGGTCACGACCACCCACGCCAACCGCCCGACCATCACGATCTCGACCAACCCGCGGGCGGGGACGCTGGGGGCCAGCATCGCCAGCCAAACCCTGACCATGGCGATGGGCGTGGTCGAAGGGCAAGTGGGCCAACGGCTTACGGCCGACGTGGCGGCCCAGACCGGCGGGGTGCCACTGACCGGGGCGTCGGCGGTGGGCCTGGCCACGCCCATCGACGTCAAGTCGGTCGTGTACCACCCGCTGCCCAGTGGCACGGGCAACGGGCTGTCGGCGTTCTACTACTCGCTGCTGCTGCTGCTGGCGGGGTTCACCGGCAGCATCGTGGTCAGCGCCCTGGTGGACACGCTGCTCGGTTACGTGCCGGCCGAATTCGGGCCGGTGTACCGCTTCGCCGACCACGTCCACATCTCGCGATTTCATACGTTGCTGTTGAAATGGGTCATCATGGTGCTGCTGGCGCTGCTCACGTCGGCGGCTTACCTGGCGATCGCCCACTGGCTCGGCATGCCCATCGACCTCGGCTGGCAGCTGTGGGCGTACGGGGCGTTCGCGATCGCCGCGGTGGGCATCACGTCGACTTCCCTGCTCTCGGTGCTGGGCTCCATAGGCCTCCTGGTCGGCCTGTTGATCTTCGTGTTCTTCGGACTGCCGTCGGCGGGCGCCACGGTCCCGCTGGAGGCGGTGCCGCCGCTGTTTCGCTGGCTGGCCGAGTTCGAGCCGATGCACCAAGTGTTCCTGGGCACGCGGTCACTGCTCTACTTCGACGGCGATTTGAATGCCGGCTTGGCCCAGGCATTGTGGATGACATCCGTCGGCCTGGTCATCGGTCTGCTGCTGGGCGGCATCCTCACCCACCTCTACGACCGCAAGGGTTTCCACCGCATTCACGGGGCGGCCGAGATGGCGATCGCCATGGAACACCAGACCCAGCACCAGGCGCGCCAACGGGCGCAGGAGGGCAAGCAGGAAAGCCCGCCCCCGAGCGACACGGCGGGCGAAGCGGACGAAAGCCCAAGCGCCGAAACGTAATTCCCGCGCGACCTAACCGTCACCCTCATGTTATGAAAGTTGACAGTGCGGCCGGTGTGACTGATGCTTTCATTGTTGCAACGTCTCCCGTTGCCTCGAGTTCAGGTCCGAAAGGGCTACCGTGCTGACACCAACCGGCGCCCTGCGCCGACTGGCGGTCTGCGGCGCCGCCGCGGTTGCGTGCGCCGCGCTGGCCGCCACCACGGGACAACCCGTCGCGCGCGCCGCCGACGGGCGCGACCTGCTGGCCAACGCCATCAACACCACCCGGGGCTCGTACCTGGTCTACAACTTCGGCGCGGGCCATCCCGCCCCGATGCTCAACGCCGCCGGCAGCTGGTACGAGATGAACAACGGCGGGCACCTGATGATCATCAAGAACGCGGCCGGGCGGCTTTCCCCGCACCTGCTCGTCGACTCCCACCAGGGCGACCAGGCCCGCTGCGAGCACACCCCGGGCGCCCGCACCCACGAGGGGCTCTATCAGGCGTCGGAGCTCTACGCGCCGCTCGCCGCGTGGCAGCGGATGGGGCAACCCACGATCGCGATCAACGCCAACTTCTTCGACGTGCGACCGCAGCAGGGCGGCTCGTGGCGGCAGACCGGCTGCAGCTCACCATTGGGCGCATTCGTGGACAACACGCACGGCCAGGGCCTGGCCAACCAGGCGGTCACCGGCACGGTCGCCTACCCCGGCAAGCAGGGCCTGTCGGGCGGGGGTGAGAGCTGGAGCGCGCTGACGACGATGATCCTGCCCTCCGGCGGCGCGCCGTATGTCGTGTGGCCCAGGAGCAAGCAGGATTACGACGCCGCGACCCCGGTGGTCACCGACCTGCTGGGCAAAAACGAGAGGTTCGTCGCGGTGTCCGGCATCGGGCTGCTGGCCCCCGGCAACACCGGCCAGCTGCACGACGGGGGTCCCAGCGCGGCGCGCACGGCGCTGGCCTACGCGCGCCAGAAGGACGAAATGTACGTCTTCGAGGGCGGCAGCTACACGCCGGACAACATCCAGGACCTGTTCCGCGGGCTGGGCAGCGACACCGCGGTGCTGCTCGACGGCGGCGGGTCGTCGGCGATCGTGCTGCGCCGCGACACCGGCGGCATGTGGGCCGGCGCGGGCTCGCCACGGGGCTCGTGCGACACCCGGCAGGTGCTGTGCGACTCGCACGAGCGGGCGCTGCCGAGCTGGCTGGCCTTCAACTAGCCTGGACCACAGGGGCTTTCGCCGCAGCCGGCCCGAACCGGAAGATCAGCAGGCTGGTGGCCACCACCGCCGCGGTGAGCGCGAACACCGGCGCGACCACGAACCGGGACAGCGTGGCGCCCAGGAAGGCGCCGGCGCACATCGTGAGGATGACGCCGAACCGCAGGCGCTCCCGGTCACCGGTTCCCCCGGCCAGATGGCTGTCCAAGCCGAGGCTGACGATCGTCGACGTGAGCACCGTGGTCGACAGTTCCTGGATCCCGAACTGGCGGGCGGTCGAGTGCTGCAGGCCGAACGTCACCGTGAGGACGGCGATCATGATGAGCTTGGTGTCGTCGTGGTAGCGCAGCACCCCCGCGCCGGCCAGGACCGACAACGTCACCAGCAGGGTGATCTCCGCGGCCAGCACCGCGGTGATCCAGCGGCGCATCCGCGCACCGAAATGCCGCAACAACCGGCCGCTGAGGATGGTGGTGCCCACGAAGGTGGGCAGGGCCACCACGACGGCGGTCAGGTCGATCGTGGTTCGCGGGGCCAGCCAGAAACCCAGGAAGATCACGTTGCCGGTCATGTTGGCGACGAACACGTGCCCGAGCACCAGGATGCTGATCGAGTCGGCCAGCCCCGTGGCGAACGTCAGCAACAGCAACGCCGCAACGGTCGACCGCTGCGATACCGGCGAGGTGACGGCCATGCGCTCTTGGGCCGCGCTACACGTGCGGCGTCAGATCCAGCGAGGTGATGGTCGTCATCCTGGTCACCAGCCAGCGCCCGTTCGTGCGTTTCATGAACAGTCGGTAGGACAGGTACTTCAGCGCCGGGATGTTCTTGGTCAGCGGGCTGGTCGACGAGGTGTTCGTGTAGACGATGACGACGGCGTCGGGGCCGTCCAGCGACTCGACCGCCGCGCCGGTGACCTCGGTGTGGTTGGTGACCTTGGCCTGCTTGTTGGGGGCCACGATCGCGTCGACGAACTTGCGGTACTGGGCCTCGAAGTCGCCGCTGAGGTAGGCCGCCGCGCGGTCGGCCAGGGTGTCCATGTTCTCGGGTGTGTAGGTCCACAGGGTCGTGATCGCGTTGGCGGCGGTCCGCGCCACCTGCAACTTGGTCGCCGCCGTGGCACGGTCGACCAGGTAGGGCTGCACCGTCGCACCGGCGAACGCCGCGGACCCGACGAACAGCACGACCGCCACCGCGACCACCGCGGCGAGGCGCTTGCCCGCGGGGCGCCTGGTCCGGACCCCGTCGTTCCCGGGGGCGTCGTCGGCCGGTGCGTCCTCGGCCGCGCCGTCCTCGGGGACCGCCTCGTCGGTTGCGGCGTCGGTGCTTTCGTCGCGCTCCGCGGAGTCGTCGCTTCCGGCCGGCTCGCCCGCCGCGTCCGCATCGGCGGTCAGATCACCTGCACCAGGTTGCTGATCTTCCACTGATTTCCTTCCTGCGTTGCGGTTGCCGTCCAACGGTTGGTGTTCTCGATAACCTGCTTTTCATCCGGCGACTTGGTGGTGACCGCGGTCGCCACCATCACGTTGGCGCTGCCGTCGTCGTTCCACCGCTCCACGCCGGCGTCCAGCACGGTGCCGGTGGCCGGCTGCGCCCGGGCGACCTGCAGCAGGATCTTGTTGGCGTTCTCCTGGTACTGCTTGGCGAAGTTTCCGGTCGCCTGGGCCAGTATCCGCTTGACGTAGTCGTTGGCGTGATACGGGTCGATGGAGGTGAACTGCCCCATGAACCCGGTCACGTAGCTGAGCACCTCGCGGTTCTTCGATTCGGCGCGCTGGTGGGATTCGTAGGAGACCAGCATCACCGTGCAGACCGTGATCGCCGCCGCGGCCAGCACCGCGGCAACCGCGGCGGCCAGCGGCAAGCCCCATCCTCGACGCGGTGGCACCGGCCGGGCGACCAGCAGGGCGGCCTCGCCGGGCTCAAACTTGCGGCGGGGACTCACTTTTGACCCCCGGGCGGTTTCGGTTTGGTCAGGACCGTGAGGTCGTCGACGCGCCAGTCGTTGCCGCCCTTGGCGAAATTCACCCGCACGCTCGCGGTGATGTAGCGCTCGTTGGGGCTCGCTCCACGCCGGCCCTGCATGAACAGCAGCATCGTCGCGGTATCCGGGCTCGCCGATTGGATCGCGCTGTCGGTCACCCAGTATTCGTTGATGACCGGGGTGCCCTTCTGCACGATCTCCTGCTGGGCCGCCAGCTTCTGGCGGTATTTATCGGTGGCCAGCGAGCGGGCACGCGCGAAATCGTCCTGCAGCGACTTCGGGTCGTAGGTGAGCATCTGGGCGACGATCTTGGGGCCGGCGATCCTGAGCTGGGCCACGGTTCGATCGGTGGCCCGCTGCTGGGAGTACACGACCAGATAGCTCACACCCGCACCGGCCGCGCACACCACCGCCGCGGTGAGCGCCGCCGCCGCGGTCCACCGCCGAATGCCGGCCGGCCGCTCGGCGCCGACGAGGCGCACCTCGGTGCGCAGCAACAGGTCGGCGAAGGTGCGGCGCCGCGAATCCCACAGCGGCCACAGCCATCCCACCACCGACACGGTGTCGAGCAGGTGGGCCAGGTCCCGGACGAGCAGTCCCCACGCCCCCGGCGCGGCCTCGTCCCGGCGCACCACCGCGATCCCGCACAACGCGCGGCCCAGGCTCCATCCGGTGACGGTGGGCAGCAGCAGCCGGTTGACCAGCGTGAGCAGGATCGCCAACCCGCCGACCGACACACACACCCACCACCAGGCGAGGTGCTGACGGACCGTGAAGGCCGCCAACGCCGAGACCGCCACCACGGCGGCGCCCGGGACGACATCGACGACCAGCGCGCCGGCGCGCAGCCGCCACGACGCCAACGCGGTCGTCGGTGGCGCTTGGGTGGTCGCGGTCTTTTCGACCACCACCGTCACTTGGTCACCTGGTCGAGTTTGGAGATCTTGTACTGGCCCTCGGCCGGCGCCATCTTCACCCGCAGCCGGTAGCCGGTTTCGTTCTGGTTCTGGTCGCTTTCCACCTTGACCCGCAGGGCGACAAGCACGTTGACGGAGCCGTCGCCGTTGTTGCGCTCGACGGCGGCCCGCACATCCGACACCTGCACGTGGACGTTGGCCGCCTGGTAGGCCTGGACCAGCATGCTGGTGTACAGCAGCGCCTGCGAGCGGAAAGCGTCGGTGCCGCAGTCGATGATCTTCTGTTCGCTGGCGGCCATCGCGCTGGGATCCGGCGCCTGCGTCGCCGAGACGCACTCCACCGCCGCCTTGAGGGCCTGCGCGTTCTCGCGCGCGATGTCCAGGCTCTGCTGGTGGAAACGCAGCGCGAAGTAGCCACCGGCCCCGACGGCACCGGCCAGCACGACCAGGGCCGCGGCGATGCCGACCACCCAGCCTCGGCCCAGCCGCGACGGGCCCCGCTGCACGGCAGCATCCGGCTCGGTGTCGGCGGCCTCCGATTCGGGCGCCTGCTCGGTCCGGTCGGCTCCGGCCTCGGAATCGGCCTCGTCGGGATCGGTCTGCCCGGCCGCAGCCTCGGATTCCGGTGGATCCTCGGCCGTCGCCTGGGTGCGCAACGAATCGTCCTCGTCGGTGGGGTTCAGCCGGCTGGCGCCAGCATCTCCTTCCATCCGTCGTCTCCTGTTTTGGTCGAGTTTTCGACGGAATATTTGACTCCGTCGGGCCCTACCAGTTCACCGCTTTGGGGACTGTAGACCGCCGTGGGTGGCCCGCCCGGAGTGTAGACGCACGGGTTGGGTTGCTGCCCATTGCACTGCACGCTACCGGTTCCCGGCCGTGTCAACGGGTCGCTGGTGGGCGGCGGTGTGCCCGCCACCCGATCCGCGGGCGCCGGGTTCATGCCGTTGTTGACCGACGGCGCCGGGATCACCTGTCCCGGCTTGACCGGCTGGTCACAGCGCGCCGCGGGCGCCGGGCAGGTCAGGATCTGGTTCGGGTCGCCGTACCAGGGGTTGGTGCCCGCCGGGACGTAGGGCTTGGGGTCGCGGCATTCCCCGGGGGTGGCGGCCCGCTTGCCGGGCACGTCGACACAGGGAATGTTGCGCGACCCACGCACGCCGTTGGCCGGGGTGTCCATCGGGATCTTGCAGTAGGTGCCGGTCGGCAGGGGCGCCAGGCTGGTGTCGGCCGGGGCCCGCCACTGCGACGCCGGGATGAAGCCGGTGAGGCAGGGTGGCGGCTGGTTGATCGACAACGCCAGGTCGAGGGCGGCCTGGTTGGGGAACGGCGCGGCCACCGTCTGCGCGATCGAGGCGCCCTGCGGCAGGAACACCAGGACCTGCTCCAGGCCGACGTGATACTTCTTGAGCAGGTCGAACACGACCTCGAGGTTGGCCAGCGTCTGCGGCAGCGACTCACGGACGTCGCTGAACACCTCGTTGACCTGGTCGGCGGTGGGCGCCGCCTGCCGCAGCACGCTGCGCAGGCTCTGGTCGGTCTGCGCGGTCTGCGCGGCCAGCCTGTTCAGGTTGCGCGCCCAGCGCTCGATCGCGTCACCGGACTTGACCTGGCTGTCGATCACCGGGCCGGAGTTCTGGATGATGTCGTTGATGTCGGTGATGTTGGTCTTGAAGTCGCCGACGATCGCCTGGGTCGAGTCGACCAGGCGCTGCAGGGCCGGGCCCAGCCCGCCGACGGATTCGGCGGTCTCGTCGAGCAGCTGGGAGATCTTCTCCTTCGGCAGGGCGGCCAGGCCCTTGTAGGCGGTGTCCAGCGCCGGGCCGATCGCGGCCGGCACGGTGCCCTCGGTGATGGTCTGCCCGGGGGACAGGAACTTGCCGGGATGCCCGGTCGACACCAGGTCCAGGTACTGCTCACCGACCGCCGACACCGAGTGCACGTTGGCGGTGGCGTCGATCGGAATCTTGTAGTGACTGTCGATGCTCATCGTCGCCTTGGCGCCCCGCTCGGTCGGCTCGACGTCGGTGACCTTGCCGATGGTGATGCCGCGGTAGGTGACGTTGGCGGTGGGGTACAGCCCGCCCGAGGCGGGCAGGTCGGCTTTGAGCTGGTAGCGGCCGATGCCCACCAGACTCGGGATCTGCAGGTAGTAGACGCCCAGCACCAGCAGCGAGATCACCGTCATGATCCCGAAGGCGACCAGCTGGCGTTTGACGAAGGGAGTCAGCAATTCCGGTCCCCCCTTTCCACCAGCGGCCCGCCGGGCGCGTCGTTGGGGTTCGGGGTGTAGCGGACGTCGGGGATCATCGTCTCCGGGTCGCGTCCGAACGACTGCTCGAGGGCGCGCAAGGCTCCCGAGAATCCGGTGCCGGTGAGGAACGCGTTGTCGACGGCGCTGTAGGTCAGGTCGAGCGTCAGCGAGATGTTGACGTAGTCACCGCGGAACATCTTGGGCACGGTGTCGATGTCGAACGGCTGGGTCAGGATCAGCTTCAGCGCGCCGATCAGGTAGGGCGAGGCGCGGCCGAGTTCCTTGAGCGGGCACTGCAGCGCCTGCAGGTCGGTGTGCAGCGGCCCGCGCGCCTCCGACAGGTACTGGCCGGTCGCCTGGCTGAGGCGCCCCACCGCGTCGGTGGCGTTGATCAGCAGGTTCTTGGTGTCGGCGAAATGCTTGAGCAGCGGCGGGACGTCGGTCAGCACCCGGTCCAGGACGTCGGCGCGCCGGCCCACGTAGGCCAGCAGCCGGTTGGTGGAGTCGATGGCGTGGGTGATGTCGTTGCGCTGTTCGTTGAGCCGGGTGGTGAAGGTGTCTAGCTTGCCCAGGAAGGACCGGATCTGGTCGCCCCGCCCGTTGAAGACGTTGTAGACCTCGTTCTGCAGCACCTCGAGGTTCGGGATCCCGCCGCCGCGCAGGATCAGCGCGAGGCTGGCCAGGGTCTGCTCGGTGGTCGGGAAGGCCGACGAGTGCTTCAGCGGGATGGTGTCGCCATCCTTGAGCAGCTCCGACGACGAGTTCGGCGGCGCGGCCAGCTCGATGTGCTGGGAGCCCAGCAGCGACGTCTGGCCGATCTTGGCGGTCGCGTTCTTCGGCAGCTTGACGTTCTTGTCGATGCCCAGCGTCAGCGTGGCCACCCAGTTCTTGAGCTGGATGTCCCGGATGGAGCCGACGTAGACGTCGGCGACCATCACCTTGCTGTTGCCGTTGATCGCCAGCGTGTCGGGCATCTGCACGTAGACGGTGTAGGAGTTCGCCCCGGTGCCCGGGCCGCCCGGGATCGCGACGTTGGAGATGCCCTTCCAGCCGCACGAGCTCAGCGTCAGCGCGGCCACCAGCAGCGCCAACCCCTGCCAGGCGCGGTGGCGGATGATGCGCGCGGCCCTCGCTGCCCGACTTCGGCCCGCTCTTCGCGCCTCCCGCGCTCATCACGGCCCTCACTGCCCGACGGTTCGGCCCGCTCTTCGCGCCTCCCGCGCTCATCACGGCCCTCACTGCCCGACGGTTCGGCCCGCTCTTCGCGCCTCCCGCGCTCATCACGGCCCTCACTGGCCCATCCCCGCGTCAAGGGGCGACGGTGTGGGGGCGACCGGTCCCGGGACCACCTCGGGTCCCGGCGGCGGGGGCGGTATCGGAACCTGCGGAGCGTTCAGGCCCATCGGGGGCAGGATCGGGTTCTCGTCGTAGGCGTTCGGCGGTCCCGGCGGGGTCTGCAGGTTGGACTGGACCGGCCCGATGTCGGGGCCGCCCATGAGCTCGGCCAGCGAGTCCGGCGTCATCAGGCCCGCGGTGATCGGTCCCACCTTTTCTCCCTGCATCCCGGGCGCCACAATCCAGCCCTGCTGGGTGTTGCGGTGCGAGGTCGGCGTGTCGGGGACCCAGATCCCCGGCACGGTGGTGTCCTTGTAGCCGTTGGGCGGCTGCAGCCGCGGCTCGGAGTAGGCGATCTCCTTGGGCAGCGTCTCGGCGGTGGAGAACAGGTTCAGCCCGAACGGCAGGTAGTTGAACTTGATGGCGTCCAGGATCGGCGCCAGGTACTGCGCGCACAGCTCGGCCGACTCCTGGTAGCCCAGCCGGCTGCCGGCCTGGATCGTGCTGCAGATGAACTGCATCGGGTTGGCGAAGTTGGTGATCGCCGGGATCGCCACCACCGACCCGTGCGACGGGTGATAGATCTGATTGATGTTGGACGCCGCCGTCGGCAGCACGTGCAGCGCGGTTTCCAGCCCGTTGAGGGGCTCGGGCTGCAGCAGCGTGTTGGTCGCGGTCTGCAGGTTGTCGATGTCCTCGACCAGCAGCCGACGGTTCTTGTCCAGGAACGGGCGGACGGTGGACAGCAGGCTGTCGAACTGCTGCACCGCATTGGCCAGCGCGCCGTCGGAGCTGGCCAGGCGCGTGGTGAAGTCGGCCAGGTTCTGGTTCAGCGCGACGAACTGCTGGTCGTCTTGGTGCAGCGCGTTGACGAACAGCGCCAGGCTGCGCACCACCGCGAAGAAGTCACCGCGGCCCTCGTTCAACGCGGTCAACGCCTGCGACAGGCTGTTCAGCGTCGTGTTGATCTGCTTGCCCTTGCCGGCCAGCCCGTCGGCGTAGGACGAGATGACCTCACCGAACGGCCCGGTGGGCTGGTCCTTGGTGGGGCCGAGTTTGGACACGATGTTGGTGATGCTGTTGCGCAGCTGGTCCCACTCCACGGGCACCTGGGTGCGCTCCTCGGGGATCACCGCGTTGTCGGCCAGCACCGGGCCGCCCTTGTAAGGCGGCTCGAGCTGGATCGCGCGCGAGGCCACCAGGGTCGGGTTGAGGATCACCGCGGAGGCGTTGGCCGGAACCTTGTACTGGTTCTGGTAGTGGAAGGTCACCTTCATCTTGTCGCCGACCGGCTCGATCTTGTCGATCGTGCCCACCCGCAGGCCCATGATCTGAACCTTGTCCCCGGGGTAGAGCGCGTTGGCCTCCGGGAAATAGGCCACCACGGTGTTGTTGGTCAACTTCTCGTACAGCCGGTAGCCGACGTACCCGACGACCAGGGCCAGCACCACCACCAGCGAGCCGATGATCACCGACGCCCGCGAGAGCTTGGGCAGCCGCACATTGCGAATGTCAAAGATCGTGCTCAATTCTGGCTACCTCCTCCCGCTGCTCCGCTGCCTCCCGATCCGCCGGGGTTGATGAAGGGCGCCGGCAACTGCTCGCCGGGTCCCGGCGGCGCCGCCGGTCCGGGCGGCAGGCCCGGGGCGAACGTGGACGGCGGCGGCGTCGGCCCCGCCGGCGCGAGCTGTTCGGTGCGCGCACCCGGCGGCGCCTGGGTCGGCAGCGGCACCGGCGTGCCCGGGACGTCGGGCGGTGGGTCGCCCGGCCGTCCGGCGATCGGGATGCCCGGGGTGGGCGGCAGCCCGTCGGGGTTGGGCGGCGACGTCTGCACGTCGACCGGCGCGGGGAAGCCGGGTCCGCCGAACGGCCCGGTGGTCGCCCCGGCGCACGGCAGCGGATTGCCCGGCCGCGGCAGCGCGTCGGCCGCCGGCGTGTACGAGCACGGCGATCCGGGCGGGACGGCCGGCCCCGGGTGATCCGGCGTGCCCTCCAGCGCCGGGGGTGCCGGCGGCGGCGCGCCGTTGGGGAACCGGGTGCCGTTGGGGTCGGGGAACCGGAACGCCGGCAGTCCGGCGCTGCGCCAGAAGTCCTCCGGGTCCAGGCCGCGCTTCTTGAACGCCGCGTCGACGAAGGGCTGCAGGATCTGGTAGGGCGCCAGGTTGTGCAGCACCACCTTGAAGAACGGCCCCGACGCGATGGCCTCGTTCAGCGACGGCAGGAACTTGCCGACCTCGGTCAACCCCGTGGCGAGGTCGTCCTTGCGCTGGACCAGAATGTCGCTGACCTGGTGCAACTGTTCGAGCACGTGGTTGAGGTTGGGGTTGTCGTTGATCAGCCCCTTGACCTGCTCGGAGAACGCGGCGATGTTGCCCAGCAGCGCGTTGATGGCCTGGCCGCGCTCGTTGAAGGCGGCCAGCAGCGTCTTGGCGTTGACCAGCAGCCGGTCGACCTGCTCGCTGCGGTCACCCAGCACGCTGGCCACCTGATTGGCCTGCGCCAGCAGGTGTTTGACCTGTTCGTCGCGCTTGCCGATCGTGTCGGAGAACTTCGACACCCCTTCGAGGGCGGCGCTCAGGTGCGGGTAGGTCTGGTCGATGGTCTGCGACAGCACGTGCAGCGACGTCTTGACCGTGTCGATGTCCCAGCCCTGCGCGGCCTTGGTGACGTCGAAGAACGCGTCGTAGATCTGGTAGGGGGTGGTGCTCTGGCCCAGTGGCAGCGTGGCCCCCGGCGCCAGCCGCTGCGACCCCCGCGTCTCGACCTCCATGACCTTCTTGCCCAGGATCGTGTCGGTCTTGATCGACAGCCGGCTCTCGGTGCCGATCGTGTTGGTGCCGATCGAGAATTTCATCAGGATGTGGTCGCCGTCGATCTTGAGGTTCTCCACCTTGCCGACGTCCATGCCGGCGATGCGGACCTTGTCCCCGGTGCTGATGCCGCCGGTGTCGGTGAACTGCCCGTAGTAGTTGGGCTTGGCAAACAGCATCGGCACACTGGTGAAGCTTTGGCCCACGCCAAGGACCAGCACCATCACCAGGATGCCCATCAGGCCGATCCGGGGCCGGTTGGCCGGTTCCAGCGTTCTCATTGCGGCGTGCACCTACCCGTCGGCTGCTGGAAGAGCCTCACCGTGCGGACCGGCCCCCCGGCCTGCAGCCCGTTGATCTTGACCGAGATGTCGCAGGAATAGAAGTTCACGAAGTCCCCGTAGGAGCCGATGGCGCGCCCGATCATGTTCAGCGCGGTCGGCACCCTGTGCAGGTAGTCGATCAGCTGCTCGCGC
Source organism: uncultured Actinomycetota bacterium (assembly GCA_963711445.1). Taxonomy (GTDB): domain Bacteria; phylum Actinomycetota; class Actinomycetes; order Mycobacteriales; family Mycobacteriaceae; genus Mycobacterium. Next base: position 394,453 of record CAVQEF010000003.1, on the reverse strand, counting down.
TGATCGAGCAGGGGCTGCTGCACCGCGTCCAGATAGTTCAGGCTCTTGTGCAGCAGCGTGCGGTCCTCGGCCAGCAGGTCGGCGACCGTGCCGGCGGCGCTGCTGATGTGCGCGGTCCCGCCGGCCAGTTGCTGACGGTGGTCGTTGAGCCCGGTGATCAACACCTCGAGGTTGTTGACGCTGTCGTCGAACGCCTTGCGGTGCCGCACCGTCGTGTCCAGCACGACGTTGAGGTTCTTGATCACCTCGCCGATCGCCTGGTCCCGCTCGCCCAGCTGCGCGGTCAGTTGCGCAGTGTGGTCGAGGATGTCGTTGATGGTGCCCCCCTGACCCTGGAACACCGTGATGAGCGCCGTCGCAATGGAATTGACCTTGTCGGGGTCCAGGGCCCGGAACAGCGGCTTGAACCCGCCGATCAGCGCGTCGAGGTCCAGCGCCGGCGACGTGCGCGACAGCGGGATGAACCCGCCGGGCGGCAACACCTTCTCCGCGCCCTCGCCCTCGCCGCGCTTGAGCTCCAGGTAGCGGTCACCGATCAGGTTCAGGTAGCGGATCTGCGCGGTGGTGGACTGATACAGCGGTATCGAGCGGTCGACGTCGAAGTCGACCCGCGCCCGCTTGCCGCCGTCGACCAGGTGCACCGAGGAGACCTTGCCGACCTCGACGCCCGACGCGCGCACGAACTGGCCCGGCCGCAGCCCGCTGATGTTGTTGAACTCCGCCGAATATCCGTACGTCCGGTCAAAACGCATCTGGCCGAACACCACGATGATCATCACGGTGAACAGCAGCAGCACCGAGGAGAAGATGCCGAGTCGAATGACGGTACCGGTGATTTTCATGGGTTGATCGTGTTATCCCCTACCTGACGGCCCCAGACGTACTCGATCGCGTACGGCGACCCGGTGTCCAGGTGGTTGTACGGTGCGAGGCTGTTGCCGGTGTCCATCACCAGCTCGGGCGCCGGCCACAGGTCGTGGGTGATCTCCTGCCAGCAACCGGGGGCGCCCCCCGGGCCGCCGCGGGCGTTCACCCGCGGCAGGTTCTCCGGGTACATGTAGGGGTTGGGCGCCCCACCGATCAGCCCGGCGGCCGCGCCGAGCCCCATCGTCAGCACGCTCGTGGCGACCAGCGACAGCGGGTTGGCCACCAGCCCGAGGCCGGACAGCGCCTGGGTGTGGGCGTTGAGCGAGTAGCCGTTGCCGCCTAGGAACGAGGCCGCCTTGGGCTCGATGTCGTGGTAGTTGCGCACGGTGCAGTACAGCTCCGGGCTGTAGGTGTCCAGCAACTGGGCCGTGGGCACCAGATCCTTGGCCCCGCGCGCCAGGTACGGGCCGCCCTTGTTGAAGACCTCCGCCCCGTTGTTGCCCAGCCCGGCCGCCGCCAGCAACGCCTGGTCGAGGTCCTTCTGCTGGGCATTGAGCGTGCGCGAGGTGATCACCGCGTTGTTGAGGAAGTCGAACAGCTCCGGCGAGGCGTCGGCGTAGGTGTCCCCCAGCGCCGCCAACCCCGCAATGTCGCGGCGCGCCTGGGGCATCTGCGGGTTGACGTCGTCGAGCACCGCGTTGCCGTTGACGATCGACTGCCCGAACTTGTCCCCCAACCCCGACAACGCCTGGGCGGCCGCGCTCAACGTCAAATTCACCTTGACCGGATCCACCCGCTGCGCGATCGAGGTGATCGTCTGGAACAACGTGTTGATCTCGGTGGTCACCGACCGCGCATCGATGATCGTGGCCGGCGTGACCCGCTGCGGCGACGGGTTTTTCGGCGTCGTCAACGACACATACTTACCGCCGAACACCGTCGTCGCCTCGATGTTGGCGGCCACGTTGGCCGGGATCAGATGCAGATAACGCGGATAGACATCCAAAATGAACTTGGCCGCCGGCTTGCCGTCGCGCACCGTCTCGGAGATCTCGGCCACCCGCCCGATCTCCACCCCGTTGTAGGTCACCTTCGACCCGGGATCCATCACCAACCCCGCCCGCGACGCCAGCATCGTCAACTTCGCCTTCGACGTGAAGTCACCCCGGAACTGCCCGTACACCAACGCCAGCGCCACCGCGCCGATGACCAGCACCGCCAGCCCGGCCAGCTTGTAGGGCGGGTTGTGCGGCTTGTTGATCTGGGCGGCCATGGCGGCTACACCGTGAGCGCGAAGTTGGGGTTGACGCCGTATAGCGCCAACGCGGCCGACAGCACGACAACCTGAACCGACACCAGCGAGAAACGCATCGACCGGCCCACGGCCTCGCCCACGCCGACGGGCCCGCCACCGGCGTTGTAGCCGTAGAAGCAGTGGGTGATCATCACCACCGCCGTGATGATGATGGCCTCCAGGAACGACCAGAACACGTCGTCGGGGCGCAGGAACGTCCGGAAGTAGTGCTCATAGGTGCCGTGGGACTGCCCGTAGAACACCGTGGTGGTGATCTGCGGGGACAGGAACGACATGATCATGGCCAGCGCGTACAGCGGGATGATCACGACCAGCCCGGCCATGATCCGCGTCGTCGCCAGAAACGAGATCGACTTGATGCCCATCACTTCCAGGGCGTCGATCTCCTCGCTGATGCGCATGGCGCCCAGCTCGGCGGTCGCGCCGGCGCCGACGGTCGCGGCCATCGCGATGCCGGTCACCACCGGGGCGGCGATGCGCACGTTGATCAGCGCGGCGAAGAACCCGGTGAAGGCCTCGACACCGATGTTGCCCAGCGACGCGAAGCCCTGGATGGCGACCAGCGAGCTGCCCGACAGCGTCACGAAGCCGACGATCGCGACGGTGCCGCCGATGACGGCCATGGCCCCGGTGCCCATGCCGATCTGGGCGATCAGCCGCAAGGTCTCCTTGCGGTAGTGGCGCAGCGCGTGCGGGACGTGCCCGACGGCCACCGCCCCGAACCAGCCCATCTGGCCGATGTCGTCGACCGCGCGACCGGCCGCGCCGCCGTAACGGTTGACGTTTTCCACCGTTCGCGGGAAGCGGGCGCGCAGCACAGCGGATGTCGACATGTCAGTGCCCCGTCCCGAAGCGCACGCCGATGGTGGTCAGCACCACGTTGACCGCGTAGAGCGCGACCACGCACAGCACCACGGTCTCGTTGACGGCGGTGCCCAGCCCCTTGGAGCCGCCGCGCACGGTCAGCCCCCGGAAACAGCCGACCAGGCCGGCGATCAGGCCGAAGATCGCGGCCTTGAGCGTCGCGATGACCACCTCGGGCAGGCCGGTGATCGTGGTCAGCGTGGCCAGGTAGGCGCCGCCGGAAACGTTCTGCAGGTACACCCCGAACAGGTAGCCGCCGACCAGGCCGACCGTGATCACCAGCCCGTTGAGCAGCGTGGCGACCACGGTGGCGGCGATCACCCGGGGCACCACCAGCCGGTGGATGGGGTCGATGCCGAGCACCTCCATCGCGTCGATCTCCTCGCGGATGGTGCGGGCGCCCAGGTCCGCGCAGATGGCGGTGGAACCGGCGCCGGCGACCACCAGCACGGTGGTCAGCGGGCCCAGCTGGGTCACCGCGCCGATCGCCGCGCCGGCCCCGGACAGGTCGGCCGCACCGAACTGGGCCAGCAACACGTTGAGGGTGAAGATCAACAAGACGGTCAGCGGGATCGAGACCATGATGGTCGGCAGGAACGCCACCCGCATGATGAACCAGCACTGCAGGATCAGTTCGCGCCACTGGAACGGCCAGCGGAACAGCGCCCGCCCGGTCAACACGCACATGCGGAAGAAGCCACCGATCAGCGTCAGGGGCGTTTGCAGCTGGTCACGCAGGTAGCCGACCAGGTAAGGACCCCGGCGACTCGTCGACGTTGACGTCACCGTTCGCTCCTCACGCCGCCCCCGCGGGATCCCGGCGAATCGTGTCGCACGCCCCCTCCTCGACGCCACCCAACGTGTGTGACCATCGCCCCCCTACTCGCAAGTAGTAACCGGGACCACAGGAATCTACCCGATGGCCATGCACGTGTGAACCGCATCTGCACAATTAACCCTTCGTCAACAGTCGGCAAACGTTACAGTTTCCGTCAAACCCCCTGCTCGGTTGTAAAATCCGTTGCGGCGGAACGGTTTTGGACCGTTCCCGCTGCCCCGTAGCGGGTCCTCAGTTCGGTCTTGAGCACCTTCCCGGCCGGATTGCGGGGCAGCGCATCGACGATTTCGAGCGCCTTGGGGTGCTTGTAGCGAGCCAGCCGCTCGGTCAGGAACTCGTCCAGTTCGCCCAGGTGCAGGTGTTCGCCGGTGACCGCCGCGACCGCGATCGGCACCTCGCCCCATTTCTCGTGGGCCCGGCCGATGACGGCGACCTCGACGATGCGTTCGTGGCCGGCCAGCACGTTCTCCACCTCGGCGCAGTAGATGTTCTCGCCGCCGGAGATGATCATGTCCTTCTTGCGGTCGACCACCCAGACGTAGCCGTCGGCGTCCATGCGCACGAGGTCTCCGGAGTGAAACCAGCCGCCCGCGAACGCCTCCGCCGTCGCCTCCGGGTTGTTCCAGTAGCCGCTCATCAAAGTGGGTGCGCGGTAGACGATCTCGCCGACCTCGCCGACGGGGACGTCGTCCATGTTCTCGTCGACGACGCGCGCGGCGACGGTCGGGATCACCCTGCCGACCGAGCCGCGCTTGCGGATCGCGTCCTCGCCCAGCAGCATGCAGGTCACCGGCGACATCTCGGTCTGGCCGAACGCGGCCAGGATCTGGGCCCCCGGGAAGCGCTCCGACATCTCCAGCAGCAGCGCGTCCGGCGCCGGCGCGGCCCCCCACGAGATCACCCGCAGCTTCAGGTCCCGGGGCCGCGCCCGCTGCTCGGCGCAGACCGCCTGCCACTGCGCGGGAACCAGGAAGATCCCGGTGACCTTCTCGGCCGCCAGCACGTCGAGCAGCTGGCCGGGCTCGAACGCGCCCAGCGGATAGATGACCGTGGCGACGCCGAGCAGCATCCCGATCAGCATGTTGCCGATGCCGGCGATGTGGAAGAACGGGACGCCGATGAAGCCGACGTCGTCGTTGATGCTGGCGCCGTTGGTGTACAGGCCGGTCATCGTCTGGCCGGTGAGGTTGGTGTGGGTCAGCACGGCGCCCTTCGGGCGGCCGGTGGTGCCCGAGGTGTACATGATCAGCGCCGGCGAGTCGTTGGGGATGTCGACCGGCTGGTGCGGGTCACCCGGCTCGTCGAGGAGGTCCTCGTAACCCAACACCTGGTCCTCGGTCGCGCCGCCGGCGACCACGATCGTGCGAAGCAGCGGCTCGATCTCGCGGACGCCGATGGCCACCGGGGCGAGCACCGACTCGGTGATCACCACGCGCGCCTCGCAATCCTCGACCAGGAAGGCGATCTCGGACGGGGTCAGCCGGAAGTTCAGCGGGACCGCGATGGCCCCGAGCATGTTGGCGGCCAGCACCGCCTCGACGAATTCGGTGCGGTTGAGCATCAGCACCATGACCCGGTCACCGAAGCCGACTCCCCGGCGGCTCAGCGCATCGGCCAGCGCCGCGACCCGGCGCCGCAGCTCTCCCCACGTCACCGTGTTGCCCAAGAACCGCAGCGCCGTCGCGTTCGGCTGCATCAACGCGTGCCGTTCGAGCTGGGTGATCCAGTTCTGCCGCCGGGCCCGGTAGGGCTGCTCGGTGGCCCCGGGTGTCTGCGTTCGGTGGCTGGCCAATTGCGCGGTCAATGAACATCTTCCCTTCGCTCGCGCTCCGCTTGCGCTAGCTTGATATTTGATAAAACATGGTGTTGTGTGGGTCACACTATGACCTCGGCGGTCCCCTGACAAGCCCCTGAAAGCCCTGGCAGCCCACGTGAACGCACCGACATCGACGCAGCCGTCCAGGCATCCGGCGCGACGGCGGCCGCTGCGCCGGGCGCAGCTGTCCGACGAGGTCGCGGGCCACCTGCGGGCGGCGATCATGTCCGGGACGCTGCGCCCGGGAACCTTCATCCGCCTCGACGAGACCGCGGCCGAGCTCGGTGTCAGCGTCACGCCGGTGCGCGAGGCGCTGCTCAAGCTGCGCGGCGAGGGCATGGTCCAGCTCGAGCCGCATCGCGGCCACGTCGTCCTGCCGCTGACCCGCCGGGACATCGAGGACATCTTCTGGCTGCAGGCCACGATCGCCCGGGAGCTGGCGGCTGCGGCCACCGAGCACATCACCGACACCGAGATCGACGAGCTCGCGCGCACCAACGACGCCCTGGCCGCGGCGGTCGGGTCCGGCGACGCCGAGACCATCGCCGACATCGAGTTCGCGTTCCACCGCGTCTTCAACCAGGCCGGCGGCCGGATCAAGCTGGCCTGGTTTTTGCTCAACGCCGCGCGGTACATGCCGGTGCTCGTCTACGCCGCCGATCCCGAGTGGGGCGCGGCCGCGGTCGACAACCACCGGCGGCTGATCGAGGGGCTGCGCCGCCGCGACGCGGCCGCGGTGATCGAGCACACCGTCTGGCAGTTCACCGACGCCGCGCAGCGGCTGACCGCAATGCTGGACCGCGCGGAGATCTTCGACTGAGTCCGGGCCGATCGGGCCGCCGCTAACCGGACAGCTGTTCGGCGCGCTGCTTGAGCTTCTCGGCGAGGTTGTCGAGGACGTTGTTGAGCAATTGCTTGACCATCGGGGCGGGCACCGGCATCGAGGTCTCGACATCCATGTCCACCGTCAGCAGGCTCGACGCCCCGGTCTCCACAGCGCTGAACAGCTGCTCCTGCTTGGTGAACAGGTCGCCCTGTTGCAACACGGTCTGGATCTGGTTGGCCCCCGGGTAGTAGACGGCCTGGATGAAGGTGCTCGCCATGCCCTGCACCTCGGTGTCGAGCCGCAGCTGGCTGGGGCGCCCGTCGTCGTAGCGGGCGAGCACCCAGAGGCCTTGGATCTCTTCGTTCCACTCCGGGTACCGCTCGAAATCACCGACGATGGCCATGATCGACGCGGCGTCGGCACCGACCTCGACGGTCTTGCTCAGAACTGGCATGGGCGAAGCATATCTATTGCCCCACACAGGCCGTCGACAGCAGTGCGCGGATCGCCGCGGGGATCGGGACCGGTTTGCGGCTGACCCGGTCCACATAGACGTGCACCCAATGTCCCAGCGCGGTGATGGGTTCGTCGTCCCCCGACCGGAACACACCGAGCCGGTAGGTGACGCTGCTGTTGCCCAGCCGCGTGACCGCCAGGCCCACCGTCAGGGCGTCCGGAAAGGCCAATTCGGACAGGTAGCGGCAGCCCGACTCGGCGACGATGCCCAACGCGGGCGCGCTGAGCGGGTCGACGCCGGCGCGGGTGTTGATCCAGGCGTTGATCGCGGTGTCGAACAGCTGGTAGTAGACCGCGTTGTTGAGGTGGCCGAACATGTCGTTGTCGGCCCACCGGGTGCCCACCGGCCACCAGACCGGGAAGTCGCCGCTGGTGAGCCCGTCCGGTGTGGGCGGAATAGCCATGTCTGTATTCCAGCACGGCCCCGCCACCGGGGGTGCAGGGCGCGACCGGCGCCCCGCCCCGGATAGAGCCGAAGCTCTTACGAGAGGGCGCTGGCCAGTGCGTCGCCCTGCAGGGCGAACAACCGCTCGGAGATCGCCAGGTCGGGCAGCAGCGAGTCGAACCCGTGGCAGGTGCGCGGGAAAACGTGCAGCTCGGCCGAGACCCCGGCGCGAAGCAGCAGCAGCGCGTAGTCGACCGCTTCGTCGCGGAAGGGGTCGATCTCGGCACAGGTGATCAATGCCGTTGGCAGGCGACGGAATCCGTCGCGGCGGGCGGGGACTGCGGACTCCGATGCGCCGGCCGCACCGAGGTAGTGGCGCCACATCAATTCGGCGGCCTCGCCGTCGAACGCGGGGGTGGCGCGGAACTCGGCCTTGGAGGCGGTGGGGCGGTCGTCGAGCACCGGCTGGTGCAGCAGCTGGAACGCGACCGGGGGCAGTGACCCGTCGGCGGCGCCGTGCGCCAGGCAGGCGGCCAGGGTGGCGCCGGCGCTGCTGCCCGCGACCGCCAGGCGCGCCGGGTCGACGCCGAGCGCGCGCGCCTCGCCGGCGACCCAGCGCAGTACCGCGCGCGCGTCGTCGAGTGCGGCCGGGTAGGGATGTTCGGGTGCCAGCCGGTAGTCCACCGACACCACCGTGCAGCGGCCGCGGCGCGCGAGTTCCACGCACTGGCGGTGGTCGGTGTCCAGGTTGCCCAGCGTGAAGCCGCCCGCATGGCAGTAGACGACCGCCGGCGCGGGCTCGGGAGCGCCGCGGTAGACCCGCACCGGCACCCGGCGGGTGTCCGCCGGCACGCTGTCGTCGACGATCGCGACGCCGCGCGCATCGGTCTGTTCGGCAGCTGCGCGGCGCCGCTCGTTGAACGGCTCGCGCATGAGTTGAATTGCGGCCGCGGAGAAGTCGGTCCGCGTGGTCGCGACCGCGCGCAGGGCCGGTTCGAGCCGTTCGGCGCCGTCGAGTTGGGTCATCTCGTCCGCTCGCCGGCCGGGTCGAAGGTGAAATCAGCGGGTTTGAACCTGCGGGTCATGCCCCAGAAGCTACGCGCGCTGCGGGGCCACTGGGTGACCACGCGCCCGTTGGCGGACCGGAAGTAATTGCTGCACCGGGTGGTCCAGACGGTGCCGACCATCCACCGGTCGACCTTGGCCACGAACTCGGCCAGCGCCGAGGGCCGCACCGCGATATAGGTCTTTCTCTTGCGCCGCAGGTGCTTCAACGCCTTGACGACGTAGCGGGCCTGGGCTTCGAGCATGAATATCACGCTGTTGGAGCCGACGTTCGTGTTGGGCCCGTAGAGCATGAAGAAGTTGGGGAAGCCCGGCACGGCCATGCCCAGATACGCCTGCGGGCCGTCGCGCCAGGCGTCGCGCAGCGTCGCGCCGTCTTCGCCGACGACGTCGAGTTCACCGAGATAGTCCGCCGCGGCGTAGCCGGTGGCACACACCACCACGTCGACGTCGCGTTCGGTGCCGTCCTCGGTGACCAGCGAGCGCGCGCGCAGGCAACGCGCCGGGCTGGCCAGCACCTCGACGTTGGGTCGGGCCAACGCCGGCAGGTAGTCCGACGAGAACACCAGCCGTTTGCAGCCCATCGGGTGGTCGGGAGTCAGCTTGCGGCGCAGCTCCTCATCGCCGACGGACCGCTCGAGCAGGTCGAGGGCGACCGCGGTGAACTCGTGCGTCTTGTCGCTGCCGTTCTCGATGACCGCGATGTTGGCTTCGCTGCGCAGCCACAACCGCGTCCGGTACAGCCTTTTGGCCAGCGGGACATGGGCGAAGACCCATCGCTCCCGCCGCGTGTAGCGCCGGTCCGGCTTGGGCAGGATCCAGGTCGGCGAGCGCTGCACCGAGTACACCCGGTCGGCGACCTGGGCCAACTCCGGCACCAGCTGCGATGCCGTCGACCCGGTGCCCAGCACGGCGACCCGCGCGCCCCGCAGCCCGACCGAGTGGTCCCATCGCGACGAGTGCATCACCGTTCCGGAAAACGGCTCCTCCTCGATCAAGTCGGGAAACAGCGGCCGGGTGAACAGACCCACGGCGGAGACGATGACGCCGAACTGGTGCCGCTCCCCGGCCGACGTCGTCAGGCACCACCGCCGCTCGCCCGGATCCCAACGCGCCGAGCTGATCTCGGTGCGCAGCCGCAGGTGGGGCCGCAGGCCGTACTTGTCGGCGCAGCGCTGGAAATACGCCAGTATTTCGGGCTGCCCCGACCACAGCCGCGACCAGTGCGGGTTCAGGTCGAACGAATACGAGTACAGGTGCGACTTGACGTCGCACGCCAGCCCCGGATAGGTGTTGATCCGCCACGTGCCCCCGACGTCGTCTTCGCGGTCGAAGATGGTGAAGTCGTGGAAACCCGCCCGGGCCAACAGGATCCCCAGCGCGAGCCCGCCGGGCCCGGCGCCGATGATGCCGACCGACGGCCCCGCGGTCATCGGATCTGCAGGCATTGGCCGCCGTCGACGACCAGTTCGGATCCGGTGATGAACGACGCCTGCTCGGAGACCAGGAACGCGACGGCGTCGGCGACCTCGGCGGGCCGGCCCAGCCGCCCGAACATCGACGTCGCGGCCAGCCGCGCCTGCGTGGCCTCGTCGAGCATCGGCGTCGAGATGGGGCCGGGGAACACGGTGTTGACCCGGATCCCGGACGGGCCCAGCTCGGCCGCGGCGGTCTGGGTCAGGCCGCGCAGCGCCCACTTCGACGATCCGTAGGCGCAGTGTTGCGGGAACGGGCGGATGGCCCCCGTGCTGCAGATGTTGACGATGCAGGGGTGTTGGGCCTCGCGCAGCCGGTCGAGGGTGGCCTGCATGCCCAGAAACGCGCCCAGACAGTTGACACGCCAAGCGTTTTCGAAGTCCGCGGCGGTCTCGTCGGCCAGCGCCGCCCGGTGCAGGACGCCGGCGTTGTTGACCAGCGCGCTCAGCGACCCGAAGCGCTCGACGACCCGCTCGACGACGGCTCGCCACTGCGCCTGCGAGGTGACGTCGAGCTCGATCCCGATCACCGCATCGTCGTTGTATTTGCTTACAAGAGAGATGATTTCGGCGCTACGGCGATCGCACGCGGCGACCGAGAAACCCTCGGCGCGCAGCCTGGTGGCGATGGCCCAGCCCTGCCCACCGGCGGCGCCGGTCACCAATGCGACAGGGCGGTTCACGTCGACACCACCTCGGGGCTGTCGGACAGGCCGTGGCTGGTGACGAAGTGGCATCGCCGCCGCCGGAAGCGCCAGCGCCCGTCGAGGCGGACGATGTCGTCGTCGTAGAGGGCGGGCCGCAGGTGCAGGTCGCCGGCCCGCACGAACAGCACCTGAGTACGCGCGGTTGCGGTGTCGCCGCGGACCTCGATGCGCGAGGCGCCGGTCAGGTGCAGCCCGCGCGGCGCGTTGCCGAACATGGCGGCGACGCCGTCGTGGCCGGCGAAAGAGCGACCGTAGACGATGAATTCGCCGTCGGGGGCGAACAGCGCCACGCACTCGTCGACGTCGCCGGCGTCGAGGGTGAGCGCGTAGCCGGCGATCAGTTCGCGGATCGCGGCGTGCTCGTCGGTCATTGTTGGCTCGCCTCCCGCAGGTGCTCCGCCGCCCCGCGCCGCAGCGCCTGCGATTCGGCCGCCAGCGTGATCATCTGAAAACCCAACCGCGCCATGATGTGCCCGGTCTTGCCGTCGCCTGCGTGGATGCCGGTGATCAGGCCGGCGGCGGCGGCCGCGCGGTGCACGCGCACGATCGCGTCGAGCACCTCGGGTTGTTCGGTGGCGCCGACGACGCCGGCCCCCATGGAGATCGCCAGGTCCGCCGGTCCGACGTAGATTCCGGTCAGGCCGTCGACGGCGCAAATCCGTTCGAGGTCGGACAGTGCCGCGGCGGTTTCGATCATGGCGAACACGCTGATCCGGGACTCGTGGGCCGCGGGATCGTGACCCAGGCTTGCCCGCAGCGGCCCGAAGCTGCGCACGCCCGCCGGCGGGTAGCGGGTGGCGGCCACCGCCGCAGCGGCCGCCTCGGCCGACTCGATCATCGCGATGGCGACGGCGTCGGCACCGGCGTCGAGCACCCGCCCGATCGGCGCCGCGCCGGCGTCGGGCAGCCGCACCAGCGTGCCGATCGGCAGGTGCTCGATGCGCCGCAGCACCGCCGCGATGTCGGCGTCATCGAGGTAGCCGTGTTGGGCGTCGAATCCGACGTAGTCGTAGCCGGCCCGGGTGAATTCCTCGGGCCCCAGCAGCGTCGGGCCGGTGACCCAGCCGCCCCAGATCGGGGTGCCCCGGCTCAGCGCCCGCTGCAGCTGGCTTTCCGTCATGCTCACCCCGCGATCGCGATCTTGATGCGCTCGGGGTCCGGCCGGCAGGCCAGGTCGAAGGCGCCCTGGACGTCCTCGACTTTAAAGGTGTGGGTGAGGTAGCTGCGCAGCAGCCCGGGATGCTCGGCGGCGAACTTGCCGGCCAGTTCCAGCATGCGCCGCCGGTCAAGCGTCACACCGGATTTCAGCGTCAGATTGTTGCGGAGCATGGTGCGCATGCTGATCGGGTAGGCCTCGTCGTCGGCGACCCCGAAGTAGAAGACGGTGCCGCCGGGCGCGGCGGCCTCGACGGCATGGGCCAGGGTGGCGACCTGGTGGCCGACGGCCTCGATGACCACGTCGGCGCGATCGTCGGCCGCCAGCCGGCTCACCCAGCGGTCGCTGGTGGCGCGCACGGCGTCGTCGACGCCGAATTGAGTTGCCAGGCCGGCGCGGTCGAGGGGATCGACGCCGGTGACGCGCCGGGCGCCGGCCACCTTGGCGACGTAGGAGAACAGCAGCCCGATCGAGCCCTGACCGATGATAACGACGTGGCGGCCGGCCAGGTCGGGCAGCTGTTCGCAGGCGTACAGGACGCACGCCAGGGGTTGCAGGGCGACCGCTTGGGCGGGGGTCAGCGCCGGATCGTAAGGCGCCAGCCCGTTCCCGTCGCTGATGATGCGCTCCATCATGCCGTCGAATCCGGAGGCCCAGCCCACGACGCGCTCGCCGGGCCGGTGGTCGAGGTGGCGGCTGGCGATCACCTCACCGGCGACTTCGTGGATCGGGAAGCCGTCCTTCTCGGCAGCACTGGGCCCGTCGTCTCCCGGCAGGCGGCCCTTCGCGCCGCGAAAGGCCGGCAGATCGCTGCCGCACACGCCGGCCGCCTCGAACCGCAGCAGCACCTGCCCGTCGGCCAGGCCCTCGGGTGTCTTGTCGGGGATCGACGTCCGCTCGAACAGATAGGGGGCGACGATGCGGTAGGACCACACGTCAGACCTCCACCGGGATCTTGTTCCATCCCCACTGGAAGCTGGACGGCAGCCGGGTGGCGGCCTCGTCCCGGATCGCGTAGTCGGGCACCCGGCGCAGCCATTCGGTCAGCAGGACATCGATTTCCAGCCGGGCCAGGTGGTAGCCGATGCAGAAGTGCTGGCCGCGGCCGAAGGCCAGGGACCGGCCGATGGGGCGGTTCCAGACGAACTCGTCCGGGTCGGGGTACTCGCGCTCGTCGCGGTTGGCCGACGCCAGCAGGGTGATGACGCGCTGGCCCGGCTCGATGGTGTGGCCGTGCAGGCCGAAGGGCTTGCGCGCCGTGCGGGCGAACCACTGCGCCGGCGCGCAGTAGCGGATCATCTCCTCGCGGGCGAGCGGCACGTTGCGCTCGGGGTCGGCGCGCACCGCGGCCAGTTGCTCGGGCCGCCGGCGCAGCTCCCACAGCCCGTGGGCGACGATCTTGGGCACCGTTTCCGTTCCGCCGATGAAGATGCACAGCATCTGGGTCGCGACCTCGGCGTCGTCGAGCGCGCTGCCGTCGGGCAGGCGGTAGCCGAGCAGGCCGTCCACGACGGGCAGCCCATCGCCCGACGGGTCGGTCCGGCGGCGCTGGACCACCGGTATGAGGTATTCGAGGTAGTTAGGCCGGGCCTGGGCGGTGTCGACGCCCTCGCCGGGTTCGGCAAGGCTGCCGGCATTGACCGCGGCCAGCACCTGGGGCGCGAGATCGTCTGGGAGCCCCAGCAATCCGCACACCATGGCGGCCGCGACGATGCCGCCGTAGTCCTGGGTCAGGTCGAAGGAGCCCTGCGGCAACAGGAGATCGAGGCGGTCGTTGGCCAGGGCGCGGATCCTGTCCCGCAGCCCGGCCACGGCCCTCGGACGCAACGGCTGGGAGTGCGCGCGGCGGATCTGGGCGTACAGATCCGTGTCGAACACCGCGTGAAAAGGCAACGGGTGCAACGGCGGATCGTCGACCGGCCCGCTGTTGTGCCGGGCCAGCACCGACGCCGCGGGCAGCGTACCCTCCGAGGCGACGAACGTCCCGTCGTTGACCTCCAGCACCCGCCAGATGTCCTCGAACCGGGACACGGCGAAGGTGTCCCACTGCGGCATGTAGTACACCGGATAGCGGTCCCGCAGAATTCGGTAGTACGGCAACGGATTTGCCATCACCTTGGCGTCGAACGGGTCGTAGGCGAAGTCCACGGGATGGCTCGTCACTGCAGCGGCGACGGCGGTAGGGCCTGCAGGATCGAGTCTTCCCAGCCGTCCCGCAACGCCGGCGCCACGCTCATCCAGGTGACGAGCTCGGCCGGTGGGCTCTCCGTGAACGACGGGTAGTGGTTGGCAAAGCACTCCCAGCCACCGTCCAGGGCCCAGTAGTGAATGACCTCGTTGTAGCGGAACGTCGTGGTGAAGGAGCCGAGCCAGCGCTTGCCGGTGCGCTCCGACCAGGGGACGTAGAGCCGCTCGAGCTCGCGGATGTAGTCGTCCTGCCGGCCCGGCTTGGTCTGCATGATCTCCTGAATAACCAGCGGTGCAGTGAAACTCGCCTCCTGCAGCTGGGCCAGCGTCTTGTTGCTCGGGCCCGGGTACATGATCCGCCCCTCCCCGGTGGCGCCGGTATCGGCCAGAAACGCCGACCACTTGCCGGACGCGGCCTCGTGGCTGCCGCCGCGCGCCTGGCCGGCCCCGATCCTGGCGTAGTCGGCGAACCCGTCGATCTCCCAGATGATCGTCACCTGCGGCCAGTGGCCGTTGTAGGGGGTGGATTCCCAGAGCGCGTAGAGGCGGGCGCCCAGCTCGTCCATCATCGGCTGGTAGGTGTCGGTGAACATCTCGGTGAAGTCGTCGCTTCGTCCGGAGCCGAGCGAGATGGTTTCGTGCAGGTAGAGCAGGGTGTGGCTGTAGTACTTCTTCATCGGTCGAGCCGGATTAGGTCGGGGTCGACCGGAGCGGAGGCCTCGCACAGCAGCGTCTCGGTCGGACCGACAGCGCCGCAGCCGATCCCGGCGGCGGCCAGCGCATGGCCCTTGAACGTCCGGGCCGCCGCGCTGAGCACGTGCTGGGCGCGGGTCAGCACCCGGTGCACGCCCGGCGGCCAGCCCTCTCCCCACAGAGCGACCTCGGTCAGCCGGTCGTCCAGGGACGTGAGCACGCGGTCGCGCACGCGCGCGTCGGCGGTGAACGCCTCGGCGCTGACGGCCAGGCTCTGCCCCCTGATGTCGTCCCACGCGGAGCCCGGATCCGACACCCGCACGCCGAGGATCCGCAGCGCCCTGGTGTCGCAGCCGTGCGGCAGCAGGACCGTCACCTCCCAACCGGCCATGACGCGGTCGTAGAGCCAACCGCCGGCCGAGAGCACGACGTCGGCGGTGCTGGACGCAACGACGTCGAGTCGGTAGCGCAGCGACTCGGTCTCGACGGCGGTGGCCGGTGCGGCGGTGGCCCGGCGGCTCGCGCTGACGTCGAACGTCGGAGTGATCATCACTTCATTCCTCACCGCCACGCGCCGGGAGTGCGCCGGCGTGTCTCAGCGCTTGTCAAGGGCTCGCAACTCACCGGACAACAGCGTGACACTTCGGAGCAAATTTGTAAAGCTCCGGTGGGCCGGTCACGAGCGGCGCCGCGCCTCCAGTTCGGCGAGGATGTCCTCGGTGTGCTCGCCGAGTTGCGGTGCCGCCGAACGCGGTGCCCACGGCGTGCCGTGGAAATCCGCCGGCGTGGCCACCATCGCCACCCTGGACTCCCCGTCCGGGACGTCGACAGGGACGTCCACCAAGCCGCCCGCGGCGTGGAACTGCTCGTCGGCGATCACGTCCTCGAGCGTGTTGACCGGCGACCAGAAGAAATCCGGCTCGGCCGCGAAGGCCTCCGCCCACTGGTCGAGCGGGCGGGTCGCGAAGATCTCATCCAGCTCGGCGATGAGCTGCACCGCGTTGTGGGCGCGGGAGAGGGCGTCGCCGAATCGCGGGTCGGACAGCCACTCCGGACGGCCGACGGCGCGGCACAGCGCGGGCCAGTGCCGTTCGGCTTCCAGCCCGACGATCCAGAACCGGCGCCCGTCACCGGCGGTGTAATTGTTCATGCACGGGTTGCCCATGGTCTCGCGTTGCCCAATGGCGATCTGCTGACCGGTCAGCAGATAGGTGTTGAGGTCGAAGCTGACGGTGTAGGCGCCCTGGCGGTACAGCGAGGTGGTCACCAGCTGGCCCGTGCCGGTGCGGTCACGGGCGATCAGCGCCGCGCAGATGGCCGCGGCCAGTGTCATGCCGGCCGAGTGGTCGCCCATGCCGCCGCGCTGGAAGGGCGGGGTGTCGCCGGGACGGGTCAGCAGGTGGGCCAGGCCGGCGCGCGACCAGAACGCCGCGACGTCGTAGGCGGCGCGGTCGGCGTCCGGGCCGGTTTCGCCGTACCCGGTGATGAGCCCGTAGACCAGGCGGGCGTTGCGGGCCGATACCGACTCGTAGTCCAGCCCGAGGCGCTGCAGCGCGCCGGGACGCACGTTGGTCACGAAAACGTCCGCGCCGGAGAGCAGTTCGAAGGCGGTGTCCCGGCCCGCCCCGGCGCCGAGGTCCATGACGATGCTGCGCTTGGAGCGGTTGTCCATCTCGAAGGGCGGGTTGACGCCGAGGTCGCAACCCAGCATGAGGCCGAACATGCGGCCCGGGTCGCCGGCCGGCGGCTCGATCTTGATGACGTCGGCGCCCCAGTCGGCCAGGATCGCCCCGGCCGCCGGGCCGGCCACCCAGACTCCGAGCTCGACGACTTTGAGGCCTTCCAGCGGTCCCGCCATGAGCGCTACCCTAACCAGCCGCCCCGGAAGGGCGGGGCGTCGGGCAGTAAAGCCGCGGCCCGCTCGGGGGGTGTCCGGTCCGGTGGCAGTTCATCGGGCTCGCGGGGTCGATTCACCCGTGCGCAAAACGGGCAGGTGCTCGGCGTTGCCTTGAGCAGAAACAGCATGTCGCGCATCCGGTTTCGAAATTTACGGGCGTTGATCTCGTTCTTGCGCGCCTGTTCCGGTGCCCGGCATGCCGCGTTGATCGGCCGCTGCTCGCGCCGGTGCCCGGGTCGCGTCCGTACGGGTTGTACCGACTTGGATAGCCAGGGGCGTATGGATATCCATAACCAGACGACTGGTATGGCTGTGATCGGCCAGAGCCTTTGTCGTACGGGCGCGGCTCAGGACCGCGCACTCACGGGCTCGAACACGAATACTTTGCGTGTGCCGCTGCGTTTGACATAGGTGTCATGTGCCGGCCACATCGCAACCAGCTTCGGCATGTTGCGGTCCACCTCCTCGTCGGTGGCGGGTCGCGCGAGATAGTCCGCGGCGTCGCCCTTGATCTCGAGGCGGGCCTTGGGGTCGGCGAGGAGGTTATACGGCCAACTCGAGGCGGTATCCAAGCCGAAGTTCTCACATACCGCGATCACGTTCGGACCATCCCGCACGTAGTTCAGCGGGACGGTGCGTTCTTTGCCGGTTCTTCTGCCTTTCGTCGTCAGCAACATCGTCGGCAACTCGGAACCGCCCATGGACAGCCGGCCTCGGCTTATGCGTATAAGCGCCCGATCCGCCGGTGTCCCGAGGTGCTTGAACGTCAACCCGAACCATTTGTAGTGCCCCATTCGGCGCAGCGCGCGAAGGTAGAGGTCATACATCGGGTTCGGTCCTTCACCAGGCATGAGACAAGGGTCCCATTTGGGACAGGCAGCGTGTCACAAATCGTGTCGATTGGTGCTCGACCGTGCGTGGGCGAGCGGTGTTCTCCGTCGTCGCCGCTGCCGCGCAGGTGTCATAGGTGCCGGTCGTTATCCATTCGCTGGCGACGGGTCCGCACGACATCGATGACATCGTCGGAAGTGACCCGACAAAACGGCACATGGAATCCGGCGAGCGTGCGGCAGCCTCCGTGGAGCCCACCGCAGGCCGGACCGGAGGGACCGCGGCGTTCACCCTCGACCAGTGCCTGGCCGTTCCCCACGACGACAAGCCGCCGGCCGCCGGTGGGCACCGCGGCCCCCGCGAGCGTGGGCGTTACGTACGAGTCAGCGCGCCGTTCGATCCGTAGGGCACACGCTCGGCGCGCCGGTGCGGCTCGCCGCAGTGGCGGCCGCCCGCCGGTGTGACACCGACCGGGCCCCCGATCACGCACAGTGCCACGTTTGACGCACTATGGAGGGCATGACCCTGGTAGCCGGACGCGGTCCGCTCAGCAGTGATCCGGCCGGGCGGTTCTCGCCGCCGCTGCCCGGCGACCTGGAAATTGGGGTGTACGTCGAGCCGCACCCGCGGCGGGTGCAGGCCGTCCGCGCCGGGCGGCCCGTCATCGACACCGAGCGGGCGCTGCTGGTACACCGGCGCGGCCGGCCGCTCAGCTACGCCTTCCCCGCCGACGAGGTCGACGGGCTGCCCACCGAACCCGAGCCGGAGGCACCCGGATACGTGCACGTGCCCTGGGACGCGGTCGACGCGTGGCTGGAGGAGGGCCGCACGCTCGTGCACTACCCGCCCAATCCGTACCACCGCGTCGACTGCCGCCCGACGAGGCGCCGCCTGCGGGTCTCGGTGAACGGCACGGTGCTGGTGGACACCGACGACACGGTGATCGTCTTCGAGACCGCACTCGCGCCGCGCCTCTACGTCGATCCCGCCCGGGTGCGCACCGATGCGCTGCGCCGCTCGCAGACTTCGACCTACTGCAATTACAAGGGCCATGCGACGTATTGGTCGGCCGCCCTGGGCGATACGGTCGTCGACGACGTCGCCTGGAGCTACCCGGATCCGCTCCCGGAAAGCCTGCCCATCAAGGGGTTCCTCAGCTTCGACGAAGCGCGCGTCGACGTAGTCGCCGACGTGCCGACTATCCGCCGTAGCTGGGACGCCCCAGCTTGAGCGCATGCTGGGCGATCATGTTGCGGAACACCTCCAGGGTGCCGCCGTAGATCCCCAGCGGTAGCGACAGCCGGAAAAGGTGCTCTGCCGCACCGTCACTCGCGGCGCCCGTTGTCTCGGTGGGTAACGCCGACGCCGCACCCAGCAGGTCCATCAGGTCCGGGGAGATCTCGCGCATCGTCTGCGAGATCGCGACGCGCCCGAACATCCCGGGCGTGGACAGCGCCGCCTCGATGCGCGCGACGTCTCGCCCCAGCCGGTATTTCACCGAATCGTCGTCGCGCTGTGCCACCAGTCCCGCTACGGTGTCGACCACTTCGGCCATCACGTCGCCGTGGGCCGACATCGCCGCAACGTACTGCAGGCCATGGTCTTCCCTGTCGACGATCCCGTGCTCGGAGTCCAGCGCCGCACGCATCACGGTCCAGCCGCCGTTGACCTCACCGATCCGGTACCGGTCGTCGACGCGCACGTCGCTGTAGTAGACGATGTTGGTGCGGTCGCCGTCAACGGTGCGGATCGGCTGAAGCTCGATGCCCGGGGTGTCGAGCGGAACCAGGAACATGGTCAGGTTCTTGTGTTTCGGGCCCTGCGGGTCGGTGTTGGTGAGCAGGAAGACGTACCGGGCGTTCTGTGCGTTCGAGGTGAACATCTTGGAGCCGTTGATCACCCAGCCAGATCCGGAGCCGTCGCGCACCGCGCGGGTCTTGCAGGTGGCGACGTCCGAGCCGCCCTCGGGTTCGGTGTAGCCCAGGCACAGCCGGATCTCGCCGGCAAGCACCCCCGGCAGCACCGCCTCGGTGAGCTCCGGCGCGCCGAATTGCTGCACCAGGCGCGCGACGACCGACGTGGTGCCCCAGTGATACCAGGGGGTGTGCGCGCGGGCGATCTCGAGGTGAAAGATGCGCCGGCGCACCGGGCTGAAGCCGCCCTCGGACTCCAGCTTCCAGTCCGACGCCAGATACCCGGCCGCGCCCAGCGCCAGATGCACTCGCTCGTCGAAGTTTTCGCCGAACTGCCGCTGACGGTGCAGCACCTCGTCGGTGACGTGCTGGGCGATGAACGCCCGGGTCTCGTCGAGAAACGCCCGGTCCTCGGCGCTCAGCGCGACATGCGAGAAGTCCATCAGGCCGCGTCGATCACCAGGGTGCGGAAACGGTCCAGCGTCTCGAGCGCGTGGGCCATGCCGTCGCCGGGCAGGTGGACGCTGACCCACGTCACGCCCAGTTTGGCCAGTGTCTCCAAACCGGAAAGGTAAGCGTCGGCGTTGAATCCGTCGTCGGCGGGGCTGCCGCCCTCGAAGTTGGTGAAGGTGATGTCGAGCGCGGACCAGTCCCGGCCTGCCGCATCGCATCGCCGGCGCAGGTCCTCGATGCCGTCCTGTAGGCGCTCCAACGAGTCGATGACCGCGGTGCCGGCCGTCTGGGCCAGCTGCGGCGGCGCGGGGAAGGGGCACCACCCGTCGCCGTACTGGGCGACCCGCCGGCGCGCGGTCGTGGTGTTGCCGCCGATCCAGATCGGCGGGTGCGGGTCGGTGAGCGGGCGTGGGTGCGCGGTGATTCCCTTGGCGCTGAAATGCTTTCCCTCGTAGGAGATGTCATCGCCGGTCCAGATCGCCCGGATCACCTGCAGCGCTTCCTCGAAAAGTTCGGCCCGCTCGTCGTAGCTGACGCCCAGCGCCGCAAACTCCCGCTTGAGGTAGCCGATACCCACCGCGAGCGTGAACCGGCCGCCGGAGAGCAGATCCAGCGTGGCTCCGGACTTGGCCACCACGAACGGGTTTCGGTAGGGCAGCACCACAATGTTGGGGATCAGCCTCAGGGTGGACGTCGTGGCCGCCGCGAAACCCAGTGCGACAAAGGGATCCAGTGCGTCGTGACCGCCGGCTTCCAGCCACCGCTGCGACGGCGCCGGGTGGTCGGTGAACCCGAAGCCGTGGATGCCGGCCGCCTCGGTGGCCGCGGCCACCTTGCCGATGCCGTCACCGCTGACCAATTCCCGGTTGTAGGGGTGGCTGTGCATCGGGTGGGTGATGGTGAAGCGCATCGGCCCGACCTCAGAACCGGGAGCGGGCGTCGATCGACGTGTCGCTGGTGCGCAGCGGCCGGATCAGCGCCTCCTGGGCGAAGGAGCAGAGCAGCTCGCCCTCCTCGCTGTGCACGGTGCCGCGGACATAGGACATGCCCGCGCCCACCTGGGTGCTCTCGTGGGTGTAGAGCAGCCACCCCTGCCAGCGCACCGGCTCGTGGAAGGCGACCGAAATGCTCATCGGGGCGGTGGACACGGTCAGGTGCGCCTGGCTGGTGCCGATGCCCGGGTGCGCGCGCATGGTGGTGGAGATCCCCAGGTGTCCGGTGAAGTACGCGAGCAGCGCCTTGGCCAGGTCGTCGCGGGTGGGGATCGGGTCGTAGTGCAGCCACGCGTAGAGCTCGGGCGGCCCCACCTCGTCGGGGCTGTTGACGTCGACGACGTCGACCAGTCGCAGTTCCCGCCCGATCATCGGCATCGGCGAGTGGTGGGCATCGGCCGGCGCGGCCACCTCCGGCCGCGGCACGTGATGGCGGATCACGTCGTCGGTCGGGACGTCGGCCAGCACCGTGATGCTCAGGCACCGCCGGCCGTTCTGCTGCACGGCGACCACCGCGGTGGCGGTGGACCGGCCCTCGGCCACCACGTCGAGGACGAACTCCACGGGCGGGCCGACCACGACGGCGCGGGAGAACACCGCGTGCGCCGAGCGCACCGACTTGTCCGGGAAGCGTTTGGCCACAGCGACAATGGCCTGCGCGAGCACCTGGGTGCCTTCCACCACCTGCCGCTCGTCCTGCCCGGCGATCCCCGTCGGGCCGGTGAAGCGGTCGGGCCCTTGCGCCTGCACGTCGAACAGCTCCAGGAGCCCGTCAACCGACCATTGGGTGTCAGAATCGGTGGTCAAGTGCACCCCGCCTCTCGCAGTAGCAGCTCACGGCTCAGCGTGACACTTTGAGTACGCTTTGTAAAGCTAACTTCACGGACAGGAAGGCGACGCAAGTGGGCATCGTGACCAGCACCTCGGAGACCGCGTTCACCCAGTCCGCCGAGACCGTCTACGACTTCGTCACCAATCCGGAGAACTGGACCAAGACCTACCCCGGCAGCGCGCACATCGGCGGCCTGCCGAAGCTGCCTCTGCAGGTGGGCGACACCTGGACGGAGACGGGTCCCGACGGCGACCGGATCTTCACTTGGCAGCTGGCCGTCGCCGACCGGCCCACGAGGTTCGAGTTCACCTCGCTCGGCCGCCTGGGCCACGACCGCGACGACCCCGACGGGTCGAGAAGCGGCCTGGAGGGCCGGATCACCGTGTCCTACCGCTTCACCAGGCCGGGCCAGGACATCACGCTGTTCTCCCGGACCATGACCATCGAGGCGCACAAGCACGCCCCGCTGCCCGACCGGCTCTTCGAGCAGGTCAACCCGGCCAGGATCGACGCCTACCACGCGGCCGTGGCGCGCGAACTGGGCCACATTGACACCGGTACCCGCGGTGCATGACACTTTTGCGGTGTTTTGTAACGGCCTGAGCCGATGATTCCCGAGCACCTGGCCAACGGGTTCTGCTTCGGCGAGGGCCCGCGCTGGTTCGAGGGCCTGCTGTGGTTCTCCGACATGCTCGGGGAAGCGGTGCACACCGCCACCATGAGCGGCTCGCTGACCACGCTGCCGCTGCCCGGGCGCTGCCCGTCGGGCCTGGGCTTCCGCCCCGACGGGTCGCTGCTGATCGTCTCGACCGAGGACCGGCAGGTGCTGCGCTACGACGGCGAAACCGTCACCACCATCGCCGATCTCACCGACCTGGCGCCGGCCAGCCTGGGCGACATGGTCGTCGACGAGGCCGGACGCGCCTACATCGGCTGCCAGGCGTCCTCGGGCGGGGTGATCATCCGCCTCGATCCCGACGACCGCGCCACCGTCGTCGCCGGCGACCTCGACTTCCCCAACGGCATGGTGATCACCCCAAAGCGGACGCTGATCGTCGCCGAGTCGACCGGCCGGCGGCTGACCGCGTTCACCATCGCCGATGACGGGGGCCTGCGCGACCGCCGGGTCTTCGCCGACAGCCTCGACGGGCCGCCCGACGGCATCGCGCTCGACGCCGAAGGCGGGGTGTGGACGTCGATGACGCTGGCCCACCAGTTCGAGCGGATCGTCGAGGGCGGCGCCGTGACCGACCGCATCGACATGGGCGACCGCGTCGCCATCGCCTGCGCTCTCGGCGGCCCCAACCGCCGCACGCTGTTCCTGCTGTCGAGCACCGACGCCTATCCCCAGCGCCTGGTCGGCACCCGGCTCTCCCGGCTGGACGCCGTCACGGTGACCACTCCCGGCGCCGGTCTGCCGTGACATTCGAGAGGCGACCATGACCGACTCCTATTACGAGCTCATCGACGACTCCGACCCGCTGGGCGAGAAGTTCCGGGCCACCGACCTGGTGCGCAGCACCTGGACGGCCGCGATCCAGCACGCCGCGCCGGTGTCGGCGCTGCTGGTCCGGGCCCTGGAGCGGTGCGAGCGCCGCGACGACACGCGGCTGTCCCGGGTCGTGATCGACCTGCTCGGCCCGGTCCCGGCCGAGGGCGACCTGTGGGTCCGCGCGGAGCCGCAGCGCGGCGGCAAGCAGATCGAACTGTTCGGCGCCGAGATGCTGGGCCCGGGGCCCGACGGTTCGCCCCGGCCCGTCGCCCGCGCCAGCGGCTGGCGGCTGCAGCAGCTCGACACCGAATCCCTGGCCCATGCGGCGGCGCCGCTGCCCAGACCGCTGTCCGAGGGGCGCAGCCGCGACCTCGCCAAGGACTACGACCGCAACTACGTGCACAGCCTGGACTGGCGGTGGCTGACCGAGCCGCTGAACCACGGGCCGGGGGAATCCTGGATCAGGCCGACCGTGGACCTGGTCAACGGCGAAACCATGACGCAGCTGGAGCGCCTGTTCGCGGTGGCCGACTGCGCCAACGGCATCGGCAGCAAGATCGACATCACCAAGTGGACGTTCCTCAACACCGACCTGGCCGTGCACGTGTTCCGGATCCCCGACGGCGAGTGGATCGGCATCCGTGCCGAGACCAACTACGGCCCGGACGGCATCGGGACGACGGTCGGCACGCTGTTCGACGAGCGGGGCGCCGTCGGTGCCATCCAGCAGTCCGTGCTGGTGCGCCGCCGCCCCGGGGATACTTCGTAGAGTTGCAGACATGAGCCAGCCGGCCACCGACACAGACAGCGACACCTCGACGCGTCAGCGGATCCTGGCGGCCACCGCCGAGGTGCTCGGCCGCAACGGCAAGACCAAGCTCAGCCTGTCCGAGGTCGCCGCCCAGGCCGGGGTGTCGCGCCCGACTCTGTACCGCTGGTTTGCCTCCAAAGAGGAGCTGCTGTCGGCGTTTTCGAGTTACGAACGCCAGATCTTCGAAAGCGGACTGGTCAAGGCCACCGCGGGCCTGAAGGGCGTCGACAAGCTCGACGCCGTGCTCCGGTTCATCGTCGAGTACCAGCATTCCTATTCGGGGGTGCGCATGGTCGACGTCGAACCCGAGCACACCATCGCCCAGTTCTCCGGGGTCATCCCCCAGATGCGCGAAGGGCTGCAGCGCCACCTGCCCGGGCCAAACGCCGCGGTCAAGGCGGCGACGGTGATCCGGATCGCGATCTCGCACTACATCGTGCCCAGCGACGACGCCAACCAGTTCCTGGCGCAGCTGCGCCACGCCGTCGGGATCAAAGGCAGTTCCGTCGAATAGCCCCTGCCCCTGCCCCTGCCCCTGCCCCTGCCCCCCTGCCCCTGCCCCGCGAGCGTGCGTGTTTGCACGGCGACACGCGGTGTTGCGCGTACAATTGCGCACCCTCGCGGCAGATCGGCTAGGAGTCTGCTGAATAACGGGTGTTTGGGGGCGGGGTGCCTCGTGGCGCTCGGTGGCGCTGATTTGAAGTCAGACCCGGAGGTCGACAGGAGAGGTCACCCCGCCATTGGCCAGGTTGGGAGCTTGTAGCTGTTCGGGCAGGTAGTTCGGTTGGTGTTGGTGGTCAGGCCAGCGCCCAGGCCCCGCCGGTGTGGGTCAATCCCATGGCAATCATTCTGCGTAGGTTCAGGGCGGCGACGCGGTGATGCAGCCACTGGTCGTTGCTGGCGGTGCCTCGGTAACGCAACTTGCGGTTACCGCGGCTCAGCCATGCTATGGCGCGTTCGACCATCGGCCGGTGCTGGCGATATTCGTTGAGCCACTGCGGTTTTCGGGACTCCGCTCGGGCCGACCGTTGTAGCGCATCGTGTCGTCGAAGACGCAGAGCCTTGCCCTTAACGGCGGTGGTGCATCGCGCCCGAAGGTCACAGGCGTTACAGCTCACCCCGAACACGGCATTGCCAGCCGCGCTGATTTGGCGCGTCAGCCCGGCAGGGCAGACGACGGTGCGCCCCGTCTTGTCGATCGTGAAGTCATCGACGGTGAACCCACCGGGCACCGCAGGGCGTAGCGGAATCGGTTTGACCCGGTCACGGTGGCCACGCTCGATGAGTTCGGCGCGGAACTTGCCCGACCCGTAGGCCGAATCGGCCAACACCGTCACCGGCGCGGTTTCACCATCGAGCAGGGCCAGTCCCACGGTGGCTTCGTGGTTGGCTGCGCCGTTGGCCTGGGTAAGGGCACAGTCGGTGATGATCCCGGTGTCGGGTTCCACCGCGATGTGGGCTTTGTAGCCGTCTTGGCGACGCTGCACGCTCTTATGGACGTGACGGGCCTCGGTGTCGACGGTGGAGATCACCCGATCGGCGGCGACCTGGCGGGCGATGCGCCAACGTCCGTCGGTGCCATCAGAGCCCGCGACCGGTTCGACGTCCTGACCGGCGACCAACGCCAGCAGCGCGACCGCCTCAGCAGCACGCGGCCCGAGTTGCTGGTCAGGCAGATACCCCAGCAGCCGATGAGCATCGGTGACCAGCGCGTCGACCAACGCCTCTCTGGCTGCGGCGTCGTCCCAGGTGATGTTGGGTTTGCCCGGGTCGCTGTAGTCATGGGCGCTGCAGTGGGTGCAGATGACCTCGCTGGCGCCGGGAACCTCGCGGCCAACGCGGCGGATCGCCCCGATGAGCTGGGTCACGGTGTCCTGGGTGGCCACCGCATCATCGAGGACCGTGGAGTCCAAGGCTCGCCGCGTCTTTCCCGACAACGCACCTGACTGGGCGACCACGGTCTTAACCGCCTCGAATATCCGGTTCGGGCGATCTGATCCGGCCAGCCGACGTCGCCAATAGGTCAGCGTCGTGGAATGAAACGCCGCCGCAGTGACCGGCAGCCCGCAGGCGGCTTTCCAGCGCAACTCAAACGTGACCGCATCGACGGTCTCGTTATCGGAGAGCCCATGCAAGGCCTGCAAGGTGATCACCGAGGCCATCACCTCCACCGGCACACTCGGGCGGCCCCGCTGCGACGGGAACAGATCAGCGAACATCTCCTCAGCGAACAACTCCCGGCGATGAGCAGCCAGGAACGCAAACACGCTCTCGCCCTTCAGAAGATGACCGGCAACCGACTCCGCATCCAACAACTCACGCTGATCATCAGACCGACCCTGCACCCACCAATCATCCCCAAAACCCCAGGACGACCCACTCCCGCCACGCGGATTAATTCAGCAGACTCCTAGTCGAACAACACCGCGGCGTTGAGGTAGCCGGCCGGGTCGAGCGCGGCCTTGACCGCCCGCATCGCGGCGATGTCGGCGGGCTCCCTCGACATGCCCAGATAGGGACGCTTGCGGCTGCCGACGCCGTGCTCGGAGCTGACGTTGCCGCCGCAGCCCGCGATGAGGTCCATCATCGGCGCGTACAGCGCCCGCTCCCGGTCGGCGGGGCAGCGCAGCACGTTCAGGTGCAGGTTGCCCTCACCGATGTGGCCGAACAGCAGCGGTAGCGCGTCGGGCGCGTGCGCGCCGATCAGCCCGACCGCCTCGCGCGCGAAGCCGCCGATCGCCGACAGCGGCAACGACACGTCAAACTTCAGCGGCGGCCCGTAGACGCCGAGCACCTCGGCGAGCCCTTCGCGGACCTGCCACAACCGTTGCTGCGCAGCGACATCCACACCGACCGCGGGCTCCCCGCACAGCCGCACGCCGGTGAGCAGGTCGGCGAGCCGGTCGGTCTGGTCGTGGTCGGCGGCCAGCTCCACCAGCAGCAGCCAGTCGCCTTCCACCGGCACCGCCGCCCCGAGGTGTTGGCGCATCAGCGCGCCGGCCCGGCCGTCGATCAATTCCAGCGCCGCGATCCCGTCCACGTCCCGCAACGTCCGGCCGGCGTCCACCAGCGCCTCGAGGTCGGCGAACCCGCAGACCGCCGTCACCCGGTGCGACGGGCTGGGATGCAGCCGCAGATCCAGCGCGGTGATGACGCCGAGGGTGCCCTCGGCGCCGATGAACAGCGCCGGCAGGTCGTAGCCGGTGTTGTCGCTGCGCACCAGGCTGTGCCGGCGCAGCAGCGACCCGTCGGGCAGCGCCACCTGCAGGCCGAGCACCTGCGCGCCCATGTTGCCGTAGCGCACCGTGCGCAGGCCGCCGGCGTTGGTCGAGGCCATGCCGCCGACGGTGGCCGTGTCCCGGGAGGCCAAGTCCACGCCGAACACCAGGGCGGCCGCGGTGGCGGCGCGCTGCACCGCGGCGGCCGTGGCCCCGGCGCCGGCCTCGACGCGGCGCTCGACGGCGTCGACGTCACCGAGGGCGCGCAGCCGCTCGGTGGACAGCAGCACGTCGTCGTGTTCGGGCACGGTCCCGGCCACCAGGGAGGTGCGGCCACCTTGCACGGTGACGTGTGCCCCGGCATCGCGGCACACCCGCAACACCTCGGCGACCTGCTCGGCCGATCCCGGGCGCACCAGCGCGCCGGCCCGGCCGCGGTAGCGGCCGGTGTGGTCGACGCTGCGCGCGGCGAGGACGTCAGGGTCGGTGACGACATGGTTGGATCCGACCACATCGGTCAGGGCGCGCAGCATGCTCGCGGTTATAGCACCGTCATGCCGTGCCAGGGACGCCGGCCACATCTACGGCGCGGAAGCAGCCTTCGAAATGACCGTTGGCGATCCCGACGGTGTGCATGAACGAGTGGGCGACTGTCGGGCCGACCAACCGAAACCCCTCTTCCCGCAGGGATAGGGACAGCCGGCGCGACTCCGGGCTCACCATCCGGCCATCGGCAAAGCCCCGCAGTCGATGATGCTCGAGCGGTTGGTGTCGCCACACCAATTGGGAAAGCGAGCATTTCGGCATCAGACGGGCTATCAGACGGGCATTGTGCAGCGTGGCTTCGATCTTTCGTCGATTGCGGATGATGGAGCTATCGGCCATCAACCGTTCGACGTCGTCGGTGGTCATCGCCGCCACGGCCGACGGTTCGAATCCGTGAAACGCGAGGCGAAGGTGGTCTCGCTTGTCGAAAACCGTCACCCACGAGAGGCCATTCTCGAAGTAGGTCAGCGCCAGGGCCTCGAAGAGCACCGCCTCGTCGCGGACCGGCGTTCCCCATTCGCGGTCGTGATAGGCGATCAAGTCGCGGCCCGTCTCGGTCGCCCACCGGCAGCGAGTGACGCCGTCGGGGCCGGCCACCACGGCGCTCAGCCCCGGCGGCATGCCGACACCCGCCATCGCCTTCACTTCGCTCTCTCGCCAACGGTATTCGCGTGTTCAGCTACCCGCGGGCACTTCGGCGAATCCCGGCTCTCCAGCGTCCACGACCGAATTGAACCGGTACCGAGTTTGCAGGCGCTCGCTGATGTCGTGGACCGCATCCTCGGGAAGCGCTGTGACAGCGAAATTCTCGCCGATACGGGATGGCGTGACCGATGCCGTCAGGACGGCGGTGCCGCGCTGGATGCCCCAGGCCAACAGCACTTGCGCGGGGGTCTTGCCCAGCCGCCGGGCGATCGAGACGACGAGGGGGTCGTCGAGCAGGCGGGGCTCCAGCGCGTGCCCCAGCGAGGCGAACGCCAGCAGTACGATCCCGTGCGTCTTGCGCAATTCGTGCAGCTCCCATTGCGGGTGGTACGGGTGTGCTTCGACTTCGACGACCGCCGGCTTGATACGGGCGGTTTCGACGACCTGCAGGGTGCCCGCGGCGTCGATGTCGGACAGGCCGATGGCCCGCGTGAGCCCCTCATCGACAAGGGATTCCATCGCAGCCCACGTCTCCTGCAGCGTGACGCCGTCGTCGTAGCTGACAGCCCCGTTCGGGTGCCGGGGATCTTGGTCGTCGCCCGGGGAGAACGCGAACGGGGTGTGCACCAGGTAGAGATCGACCGCGTCGAGCCCGAGCCTGTCCAGGCTGGCCTGCAGCGCGGGCTTGACCCGTTCGGGCCGATGGTTGTTGTTCCACAGCTTCGTGGTCACGAAGAGGTCCTCGCGGCGCACGGTGCCCCGGGCGAACAGCTCCTCGAGGGCCGCGCCGACCTCCGCCTCGTTGCGGTACCGCTCGGCGGCGTCGAGGTGGCGGAACCCCACCTCGACCGCGGTCTTGACGGCGTCTTTGGTCTTGGTGTTGTCGGAGAGCGAAGTCCCGAATCCGAGCGCCGGAATCTCACCGATGCCGTTGTTCAACAGGAGTTTTCGCTGACTGAGATCATCATTGGGTGCCATGGCTTTCGGCCTCCTTGTTCTTTTCTTGTGGGCTATGCCGATTGCAAGCGGGTGACGGCCTCGGCCGTGGTCCAGATCGCGCTGGCGAGGAACCGGAAATTCACCAGAGCGGCGAGGTAGCCGTCGCCTTCGGGCACGCGTGGGCCGGCGATGGCGTCCTTGACGACGGCGACCTCGAAGCCCTGCTCGATGAGTTCGCGCAGGTGGCCTTCGACGCACAGGTTGGCGGCCATCCCCGCCAGGATGACCTGGTTCACGCCGCGCTTGCGCAACTGAAGGACCAGGTCGTTCGATTCGGGACCGACGATCTTGTGCGGCGAAGCGATGACGGTTTGCCCGTCGTGGATGTGGTGGCGGTAGGCGGGCAGAAAGTCGGCGCCCGATCCGGCGAATCCATCCGTCGTGTACGCGCCCCGGCGCGCGAACATTCCGGCGGCGCTCATGAACTTCTCGAGCGGATCACCGAATTGCCACTGCTGATCGGTCGGGTAGAAGTAATGCGGCGACACCGCGACGGTGATGCCTGCCAGCTTCGCGGATCCGAGCAGCTCGCCGATATGGGCAACGGTGTCGTTGTCGGTGACGCTGTCGCCGAATGCCGGCCATGCGGCGCCGTCGGGGCTGAGGAAATCGATCTGCGGGTCGGTGACGACGAGCGCGGCGTGCCCGACATCGAGCGTGAAGCCGGAACTCGGCAGCGCGGGTTGCTGCGGCTCGGCGTAGATCGGGAGGTCGGTCACGAGGAGCCCATCCTTCGCTGGTAGCGGGTAGTCATCAACGATAGATGACCAGTCGTCTATTTAACAAGATGCGCGTGGTCCTGATTCCCCGACCGCCGGATCAGTGCAGAAGTGCGGGGACCGTGATCGCTTCGAACCGGTCGTAGGGGGCTCGGCTGCGGGTCACCTTCCCGCGTAGGGCCGCGCCTTCCCACGCCTCGATCAGCTGCGAGGCGATCTCCTCCGCGCCGAGGTCGCCCCGAATGCCCCCCGAGCGTCGCTGGCCGGACCGCACACACGCGGTAAGAGCCCCGCCCCAGCGATCGAGAATGCGGGCGAGCTCGCTGCGCACCGGCTCGCTCGAACCACCGAGCTCGAGCGACAGGTTGCCGACCAGGCAGCCGAGCAGGAAGTCGCCGGCCTCGTGTTCGTCGGCGAGCGCATGAAAAAAGCGCGTGATGCGCTCCTGTGCCGAGTTGTCCGAGTCGAGAATCGGCACGATGCGCGCTTCGATGTCGGCCCAGTAATGCTCGAGGAGCGCGGCGGCGAAGGCCTCCTTGCTGGGGAAATACGAGTAGAACGACCCTTTCGGGACGCCGGCGCTCTCGGTGATGTCTTTGACCCCGCTCGCGGCGAACCCGTGCGCGTGCACGAGTTCGAGCCCCGCGGCAAGCAGGCGGCGGCGCACCTCTGGGTTCGGCGGACGCGGCATCCTGCCAATAATAGTTGACCGGTCGGCTAAAGCGCCTAGAACTCCTTGTGCGGCACGTCGGTCACCAGGCCGCCGTCCATGACGAATTCGGTGCCGGTCGCATACGACGACTCGTCGCTGGCCAAAAACACCACGAAGGTCGCGACCTCGCGCACCTCGCCCGGGCGGCCCAGCGGGATGGTGACCAGGTCCTCGGGCAGATGCGCGGTCATCGGGGTGCGGATGAAGCCGGGATGGATCGAGTTGACCCGGATGTTGTGCGGGGCCAGCTCCAGGGCCGCCGATTTGGCCAGGCCGCGCACCGCCCACTTGGAGGCGACGTAGGGGTGCACCGCCGGCGCGCCGCGCAGCCCCTCGATCGAGGACACGTTGATGATCGATCCGCCCCCGGCCGCGATCATCGGGTCGACGGCCACCCGCATGCCCAGGAAGGTGCCGGTCAGGTTGACGTCGATCACCCGCTGCCACTTGGCCAGGTCGAAGTTCCGCAGCTGCCCGAGCGCGACCGTGCCGGCGTTGTTGACCAACACGTTGAGCTTGCCGAATTCGCCGACCGCCGTCGCCACGGCGGCGTCCCACTGGTCGGGCTGGGTGACGTCGAGGTGCACGTAGCGCACCGAGTCGCCGATCTTGTCGGCCAGCGCCTTGCCCTCGTCGTCGAGGATGTCGCCGATGACCACCTTGGCCCCCTCGTCGACCAGCAGCCGCGCATGTTCGGCGCCCATGCCCCGGGCGCCGCCACTGATGAGCGCTACTTTTCCGTCAACCCGTCCCATTGCTTCGAGCTCCTTCGGTTTACTTGGCTACCAGATCATTTGGCGCGTAGAGACCTTTCCCGGTGATCAGCGGCATGTCGAGCGTGGTCCTGATACCCGGCGGCGCCGCGACGACGGCGGGGATGGCGTTGACGATGCGCCCGGCGGCCCCGGCGATGGCCGCGTGGTTGTGGTCGCCCTTGCGGCTGCTGGGCACGATGTCCATCGCGTAGGACGGCTCGCCGGTGATCTCGACGCGGTAGGAGCCGCCGCCCGCCGCGGGCTGCGCCCAGTCGGGCCGCAGGTCGGGCCGCAGCCGGGTGATGTGCTCGACCACGATGGCGGGGCGGCCGCCGACCATGCCGCGGATCTCGAACTGCAGCGCGGCCATCGTGCCCTTGGCGACGCGGCCGACCGCGATGTCGAAGTCCTCCGGGGCCGGCTCACGCTGGTATGACTCGGTGATCTCGTCGACCTCGACGCCGAGGCCGGCGGCCAGCTGGCGGATCGCGGTCCCCCACGCGATGCTGAGCACGCCCGGTTGCAGCAGCATCGGCACCTCTTCCAGGGGCCGGCCGAAGCCCATGTAGTGCATGACCTCCGCGCCGTCGTAGGTCGCGTAGTCGGCGATCTCCATGCAGCGCACCTGCTCGATGCTCCGGCACGTCCCGGCGAGGGCGAACGCGAGCAGGTCGTTGATGAACCCGGGGTCGACGCCGGTGATGAAGATGCTCGAATTGCCCTGCCGGGCAGCATCTTCGACTCGATTGATGTACTTGTCGGGCATCACGCCCCACGGGTGCTGCAGCAGCCCCGGCGCGGACCCGGCGACGTTGACGCCGGCGGCCAGGACGCGCATGACGTCGGCCATCGCGTCCGGCAGCCGGGTGTCGCCCATGGCGCAGTAGACGACGCATTCGGGTCCGGTGGCAAGGACGGCGTCGAGGTCGGCGACGGCCGTGACGCCCGTGACGACGCCCTCGTCCAGCGCCACCCCGCACAGGCTGCCGGCGTCCTTGCCGACCTTTTCCGGCGAGGAGACGCACAACCCGGTCAACTCGAACAGCGGATTGGTGATCAGTTCGGCCAGGGCCAGCCGGCCGACATTCCCTGTCCCGACGTGTGCGACGCGGATCGCCATGAGTGGGCTCCGTCCTGGGGGGAACGCTGGAAAAGCGTTTCTAGACACTAGTCCATTACTTTTGAGGTGCCTACCGCGCCCACACGGGAGAAGGGACACAGCGATGACGCACCGTGAGGATGTCCGGTTCACCTCGGGCGGCGACGAGATCAGCGCGTGGCTCTACCGGCCCGACGGCGACGGCCCCGCGCCGCTGCTGGTGATGGCGCACGGCCTGGGAGCGGTGCGCGCCATGCGGCTGGACGCCTACGCCGAGCGATTCTGCGCGGCCGGTTATGGCTGCCTGGTGTTCGACTATCGCAACTTCGGCGACAGCGCGGGCCGCCCCCGCCAACTGCTCGACGTCGGCATGCAGCTGGCGGACTGGGCGGCCGCGGTCGCCTACGCACGCACCATCGATGGCGTCGACCGCGATCGAATCGCCTTGTGGGGAACCTCCTTTGGCGGCGGGCACGTGATCGCCACGGCGGCCCGGCTGCCCGGCATCGCCGCCGCCGTGGCGCAGTGCCCCTTCACCGACGGTATCGCCTCCGCACGCACGCTGAGCCCGTTGATCTTTCCGCGGGTCGGCCTCCGCGCCGCCCGCGACCTGGTCGCCTCCCGGCTCGGCAGGCCGCCGGTGATGGTCCCGGCGGCGGGCAGGCCGGGCGAGGTTGCGCTGATGAACACCCCCGACGCCTACCCGGGCTACCTGAAGCTGGTGCCCGAGGGCGTGGAGCTGCCCAACGAGGTGGCGGCGCGGATCGCGCTGAAGATCATGGCCTACCGCCCGGGCCGGTTGACCGCCGACATCGCCTGCCCGATCTTGTTCTGCGTGTGCGAGAACGACTCGGTCGCCCCGGCGGGTCCCACGCTTCGCTACGCGCGCAAGGCGCCGCGCGGCGAGGTCAAGACATATCCGGTGGGCCATTTCGACATCTATGTCGGTGACGCGTTCGAGCGCGCGGTCGGCGACCAGATCGCTTTCCTGGACCGGCACCTGAAAGCCGCGGAGAAGTAAGCCCGCAGAAATCGCGCAAATGGCGGCTTCGCCCTCGCCGCGGACCTACTCTCGGTCAATACCCAAGGGGACCCCGGGGGAAGGATGGGGGGATATGTCGGACTTGGTCACGGTGCCAGGAGCTCTGGCGGCAACGGCCGCCGACGTCGGCACCATCGGTTCGGCGATCGGCGCGGCCACCGCGACCGCGGCCGCTCCGACCACCGGTGTGCTGGCCGCGGCCCGGGACGAGGTGTCGGCGGCCGTCGCGAACCTCTTCACCGAGTACGGGCGGGAGTACCACGCTGCCGTCGGGCAAGCTGCGGCGTTCCATCAGCAGTTCGCCCGGGCCCTGTCGGCCGCGGCGAGCGCCTACGAGCGGGCGGAGGCCACCGCCGCGGCAACGCTGTTCGGGCAAACGGCGAGCGCCACCGCCGGCTCCGTCGCACTGGCCCCGATGAGCGGGTCCGCCACCGGCCACCCCCTCTACGCGTTGATCATGAGCTTCACCGGGACCGCCGAGATCGACCCCCTCTACCTGGCGGCCGTCAACTCCACGTTCCTGCAACCGCGGTATTCCCCCGACTTCCTGAAGGGAGTGTTCACCCCGGAGCAGTTCTGGCCGGTGACCCCACAACTCGGCAACATGACGTTCGGCCAATCCGTGGCCGCGGGCATCCCCCAGCTGCACAACGCGATCACCACGACGCTGAGCACGTCGACGAACCACGCCGTCGTCTTCGGCTTCTCACAGAGCGCCACGATCGCCACCGACGAGATCCGGGCCCTGATGGCGGCCGGCTCCCCCTACCAGGGTCAGCTGTCCTTCGTGCTGGCCGGCAACCCGAACAACCCCAACGGCGGCATCCTCGAACGCTTCCCGGGCTTCTACATCCCGTTCCTGGACGTCGCGTTCAACGGCGCCACCCCGCCGAACTCCCCGTACCCGACCGCGATCTACACGGCGCAATACGATCCGATCGCCGATTTGCCGCAATACCCGCTCAATGTCGTCTCGGACCTCAACGCCCTGGCGGGCTACTTCTACGTGCACAACACCTACCCGTTCATGACGCCCGGGCAGGTGGCCAACGCGGTTCCGTTGCCGACGTCGCCGGGCTACACCGGCGACACCCAGTACTACATGGTCATGACCCAGAACCTGCCGCTGCTGCAACCGATCCGCGACATCCCCTACGTCGGCCCGCCGATCGCCGATCTGGTGCAGCCCGACCTGAGGGTCCTGGTCGACCTCGGCTACGCCGACTACGGACCGGGCGGCAACTACGCCAACATTCCCACCCCGGCCGGCCTGTTCGCGGTGCCCAACCCGTTCACGGTCATCCCCGACCTGGCGCTGGGCGCCGTGCAGGGCCCCTACGGCGCCGCGGTGGAGATCGGGGTGGAAGCCGGGCTGGCCTCGCCGTCGATGTTCCCGGACGCCTACCCGTGGGCCCCCTCGCTGAACCCGCACCTGCACTTCTACTTCGGCCAGCCGACCACGACGGGGCTGTCGGTGCTCAGCGGCGCCCTCGGGAACGCGCTGCGCTGGATTCCGCCGGTCCTGAACTGATCGGGCACGGCGGTAACCGGGACAAATCCGCGGACCGTCTCTAGTGTCGGTCCGTAGCTGGTATCCGCGCCTGACATCCGCGGT
Organism: uncultured Actinomycetota bacterium; assembly: GCA_963711445.1. Lineage (GTDB taxonomy): Bacteria > Actinomycetota > Actinomycetes > Mycobacteriales > Mycobacteriaceae > Mycobacterium. The sequence continues at coordinate 359,172 of CAVQEF010000003.1, read as the reverse complement.
CAGTGAAAGGGCCGCGTAGATGGCGTCTTTGAGTACCGATCCCGAAGCGCTGGCGTCGGCGGCCGCGGACCTGGAACGCCTCGGCGCGGCGATCGGCGCCGCCGGCGGGCGCGCGGCGGGCCCGACGACCGCGCTGATCGCCGCGGCCCGGGACGAGGTGTCGGCGGCCGTCGCGAGGCTGTTCGGCGCATACGGCCTGCGCTACCAGGCGCTCGTCGACCAGGCCGCGACGTTTCACGCGCACTTCACCCGGACACTGGCGGCCTCGGCAGCCGCCTACGGGCAAGCCGAGGCAGCCAATGCCGCTGCCGTGTCCGGAGACCCGCTGTATGCCCTCATCATGGGCGCTTCCGATATCCCGCAACCGGGTCCCGCGTATCTCACGAGCATCGACAACGCCTACATCAAGCCCCTGTTCGGGACGGCCACCGTGCAGGGCCTGTTCACCCCGGAACAGTTCTGGCCGGCGACCCCGGACATCGGCAACACCATGACGTTCGGCCAGTCCGTCGCCCAGGGCGTCACGCTGCTGCACAACGCGGTCAGCACGACGCTGAGCGACCCGGCGAACAGCGCGGTGGTCTTCGGCTACTCGCAGAGCGCCACGATCGCCACCGACGAGATCCGGGCCCTGATGGCGGCGGGCTCCCCCTACCAGGGCCGGCTGTCCTTCGTGCTGGTCGGGGATCCCAACAACCCTGTCGGCGGCGTCCTCGAGCGCTTCCCCGGTCTCTACGTCCCGTTCCTGGACGTGGCGTTCAACGGGGCGACCCCGCCGAACTCCCCCTACCCGACCACGGTCTACACGGGCCAATACGATCCCATCGCCGACTTCCCGCAGTACCCGCTCAATGTCGTCTCGGACCTCAACGCCTACATGGGCTTCTTCTCTGTCCACACCACGCTGTATCCGCACCTGACGGCCACCCAGGTCGCCGACGCGGTGCCGTTGCCGACATCCCCGGGCTACACCGGTGACACCCAGTACTACATGGTCATGACCCAGAACCTGCCGCTGCTGGCGCCGATCCGCGACATCCCCTATATCGGCCCGCCGATCGCCGACCTGGTGCAGCCCGACCTGCGGGTGCTCGTCGACCTGGGCTACGCCGACTACGGACCCGGCGCCAACTATGCCGACATCCCCACCCCGGCATCGCTGTTCTCGATCCCCAACCCGTGCACGGTCATCCCCGACCTGGGCACCGGAGCGGTTCAAGGAGTCCAGGCGGCCCTGGTGGATCTGGGATATCTGCCGCAATCCGCCCTGCCGACCACCTACCCGTACGTGCCGAGCCTGCGCCCGCACCTGAATTTCTCCTTCGGCCAGCCCACCACCACGGGGCTGTCGGTGCTCAGCGGCGCTGTCGGGGACGTCCTGCACTTCATTCCGCCGATCTTGAACTGATTTCCCCAGTCGGGGCCGGGCGCCGCGCGCCCATGCTAGAAAAGAAGCTTCGGCGGGCACCGGCCTTGCCACCAGCGGCCAGCATTCCGCTTCGTACGGGGGAGGGACGGGGAGATGTCGGGCCTGATCACCGACCCCGAAATACTGGCCTCGACGACCGGCGAGCTCGATGCCATCGGTTCGGCGATCGGTGCGGCCAGGGCCAGCGCGGCCGCCCCCACCACCGGTTTCGTCGCGGCCGCCCAGGACGAGGTGTCGGCGGCGGTCGCGAAGCTGTTCTCCGCATACGGCACGGAATACCAGGCGCTCCTCACTGCGGCCGAGGCCTTCCACAGCGAGTTCACCCAACGGCTGGCCGCCGCGGGGTCCGCCTATGCGCAAGCCGAAGCGGCCGGTGCGGCTTGGCTGTCGGGCGAGCTCGGCATGCCGGTGCAAAGCCTGTTGGGCCAGACGGCGGCCACCGGCACCGCGTCGGCCGGCACCGGCGCCCTGAGTTCGCTGCTAACGCAGTCGGGGTCGCCGGTGACGGCGTTGATCATGGGGGGCGTCGGCAATCCGGGACCACTGCAGGCCTATATCGACTACATCGAGGCCACCTACGTCCAGCCGCTCTTTCAGAACGCCGCGATCAACCCCATCGGCGTGACCACCCCCGAGCAGTTCTGGCCGGGCACGCTCGTCTTCAAAGGCGGCGTACCGACGTGGGTCCCCGCCACCTACACGTTCGACCAGTCGGTCGCGACCGGTCTGGCCTCGCTGCAGAATTCGGTGAACCAGCTGAATCTCAACGTCACGGGCAACAACGGAGTGGTCGTCGGCTACTCGGAGAGCGCGACGATTGCCACCGAGGAAATCCGCGCGCTCCTGGCGCTGCCCCTGAACCAGCAGCCCCTCGCGAACCAGCTCTCCTTCATCCTGCTGGGCGACCCGAACAATCCCGTCGGGGGCCTGTTCGAACGTTTCACCGGCTTCTACGCCCCGCTGTTGGACGTGTCGTTCAACGGCGCCACACCGCAGTCGCCCTGGCACACGTCGGTCTACACGATCCAATACGACGGCATCGCCGACTTCCCGCAATACCCGCTCAACCTGCTGGCCGACCTCAACGCCATCAACGGCATCGCGGTGCACGCCCAGTACCAGGTGCTCACGCCCACCGAGCTCGCCGGCGCCATCCCGTTGCCGACCACGAGCGGCAGCAACACCGACTACTACATGATCCTGACGCAGGACCTGCCGCTGCTGTACCAGGTCCGCGAGATCCCCTACGTCGGCAACGTCATCGCCGACCTGGTCCAGCCCGACCTGCGGGTGCTCGTCGATTTGGGCTACGCCGATTACGGACCCGGGGGCAACTATGCGGACATCCCCACCCCGGCCTCGCTGTTCTCGGTACCCAACCCGTTCACCGTCATCCCCGCCCTGGGCCACGGAGCGGTGCAGGGGGTGCAGGCCGCCATGGTCGATCTCGGATACCTCCCGCCGTCGGCCCTGCCCACCGGGTATCCGTACGAACCGACCCTGAACCCGCACCTCAATTTCTACTTCGGCCAGCCGAGCGTGACGGGGCTGTCGCTGCTGAGCGGGGCCGTCGGGGACGTACTGCGCTTCATTCCGCCCGGCACCGACCTGCCCTTCCTGTGACGCCGGCGAGCTGATCGATTCCGGGGCCCGACGGATTTCCTCGTAGGACTTTCTACCCTTCTCAGCGCCCGTTCGCGCCCGTCACGATGGCTGGGCTGGGGGCCATTGACACCTGGATGGCCGGTCGCCGGGGAGGGCAGGAGATGTCTTATCTGCTCGCTGCGCCGGATGCAGTAGGGGCGGCGGCCGCAGATTTGTACGCGATCGGTTCGTCGGTCAGCACGGCCAGTGCGCTTGCGGCCACCCCGACCTCGGATGTGCTCGCGGCCGCCGGCGACGAGGTATCGGCGGCCGTAGCGGATGTCTTCGGTGCGTACGCCAAGCAGTTCCATACGGCCGTCGCGCAGGCGGCGGCGTTTCACGCCGAGTTCGCCCGGGCGCTGGCCGGTGCGGGGGGCCTCTACGCGCGAACCGAGGCGGCCAACGCGGCCCTGGTCACGGGGCAAACGATCGCCGGCGGTTCCGGCTCGCCGACTCCGGTCGTGCAGTCGGCCGCGAACACGATCACCGCGCTGATCATGGGCGGGACCGACGAACCGGGGCCGCCTCCCAGCTACGTGACCAAGATCGACACCGCCTACATCCAAACCCTCTTCCCGGGGGCCCTCTCGCAGGGGTTGTTCACACCCGAGCAGTTTTGGCCCGTCACCGGCAACCTCACGTTCGGCCAGTCCGTCACCCAGGGTGTCACCCTGCTGAACAATGCGATCAACGCGACCATCACCCCGACAAACGACGTGGTCGTCTCGGGCTACTCGCAGAGCGCGACGGTCGCCACCATGGAAATCAACGCTCTGATGGCGGCGGGCGCGCCGCATGCCGGCCAGCTGTCCTTCCTGCTGACGAGCAATCCCAACAACCCCGACGGCGGGATCCTCGAGCGTTTCCCGGGCTTCTACATCCCGGTCCTGGACGTGCCGTTCACCGGTGCAACCCCGCCGAACAGCCCCTACCCCACCTACAACTACACCGTCCAGTACGACGGCTTCGCCCACGCTCCGCAGTATCCGCTCCACGTCTTGTCGGACCTCAACGCCATCATGGGCGCCTACTACGTGCACACCAACTACGAAAATTTCACCGCCACCCAGGTCGCCGACGCACTCCCGTTGCCGACCTCTCCGGGCTATACGGGCAACACCCACTACTACATGTTCCTGACCCAGAATCTGCCGCTGGTGCAGCCGATCCGCGACATCCCCTACGTGGGGCCCCCGATCGCCGACTTGATCCAGCCCGATCTGCGGGTGCTCGTCGACCTGGGATACGGCAACATGGGGGTCGGCGCCGACTACGCGGACGTTCCCACCCCTGCGCGGCTGTTCCAGGTCATCGATCCGTTCGCCGTTACCGCCTACCTGGGCAAGGGGGCGGTGCAGGGATCGCAGGCCGCACTGGTGGATGTCGGCGTGTTACCGCCGTCCTACCTGCCGGACACGTACCCGTACGTTCCGTCGACGGATCCGGGCCTCTCGTTGAACCTGGGCCAGCCGAGTGTGACGGGGCTGTCGGTGCTGAGTGGCGCGCTCGGCTCGATACTGCACCTGATCCCGCCCGGACCGTACTGCTGAGGACCGGGCGTTACGGACCCAGCGGCGAGGTCTGGCGGATCGTCTCGTCGCGGATCAGGCCCCGCAGCAGCGCGGTGCTGAACTCGGCGGCGATCTCCTTGGCACTGCGCCGGCCGCTCGGGCGCAGCCAGCGGTAGCTGCCCAGCGTCATGCCGATGTAGCCCAGCGCCAGCACGTGGGAGTCGCACTCGTAGAACTCACCGCTGGCGATCCCGCGGTCGATCAGGCCGTGCACGTGCTCGTAGACCTGGGCTTCCTTCTCCCGCACCTCGGCGACCTGTTCGGTGGTGAACCATTCCGCGATGTAGGGCTGTTCCTGGAAGTACACCGCTGCCCGCTCGGGGTTGGCCGCGATCCCGGTCAGCAGCCGGACGGTGTACTGGTAGAGCGCCTCGCGGGCCGTCCAGGACGGGTCGTCGTGCACGGCGGCCAGCGTGCCCTCGGCGGCCTGGCGGTAGATGTCGAACAGGATCAGCGACTTGCTGGCGTAGTAGTGGTAGACGGTCGCCTTGTTCAGCCCGATCACGTCGGCCACGTCGTCCATCCGGGTGCCGTGATAGCCCCGGGCGGCGAACAGCGTGGTGGCCACGGCCAGCAATTCCTCGCGGCGCGAGACCCCGTTCTCGGATGGCATCAGTACCCACTAACTTTTACGCTTTTGCGCCCGGCGCCGACGGCCCCGGATCAGGCTAACTGTCAATCAACTGGTTGGACAGTTTAGGCGGGTGTTGCGCCGAGGCGGATGGGACTAGACTGCTTCGTGAACGAAGTCGCGACTTGACACAGGGGTGGCCCACATGGATCCGAGCCCGGATTACGACGCGAGCGACGAGATCGAATGGTTCTTCCGCTACGTTCCTTGGGGTCTGCGCGGAGTCGTTGACGGCAACGGTTACCCGCCACCCGCCTACCCGCCGGTCTAGACGACCGGCGGGCCCGCCCGCTATAGAGCCTTGAGTTCCTCGGCGACCTCGGTCACCGACTTCTTCGCATCCCCGAACAGCATCGTGGTGCCGTCCGCGTAGAACAGCGGGTTGTCGATGCCGGCGAAGCCGGAGTTCATCGACCGCTTCAGCACGATCACCGACCTGGCCTTGTCCACGTTGAGGATCGGCATGCCGTAGATCGGGCTGGACCGCTCGTTGCGGGCCGCGGGATTGGTGACGTCGTTGGCGCCGATGACGATCGCCACGTCGGTGCGGGCGAACTCGTCGTTGATGTCGTCCATGTCCTTCATCGCGTCGTAGTCGACCTCGGCCTCGGCCAGCAGCACGTTCATGTGCCCCGGCATGCGGCCGGCCACCGGGTGGATGGCGTACTTGACCGTTACCCCCTTGTCCTCCAGCAGCGAGGCCATGTCCTTGACCGCGTGCTGGGCCTGGGCCACGGCCAGGCCGTAACCCGGGACCACAATCACCTGGTTGGCGTAGGCCATCTGGATCGCCGCGTCGGCGGCCGACGTGGACCTGACCACCTTGTCGCCGGCGTCACCGCCGCTGACGGCCACGCCGCCGCCGCCGAAGCCGCCCGCCACGATCGCGGGGATGGAGCGGTTCATCGCCTTGGCCATCAGGTTGGTCAGGATCGAACCGGACGCGCCGACGATCATGCCGGCCACGATCATCGCGGTGTTGTTGAGCGCCAGACCGGCCGCGGCGGCCGAGAGCCCGGTCATCGCGTTGAGCAGCGAGATCACCACCGGCATGTCGGCGCCGCCGATGGGCAGCACCACCATCAGGCCCAGCACCCCGGCGGCGGCCAGCAGGCCGATCATCCACCACAGCGACACCCCGCCGCTGCCGGGATGGGCGTCCAGGCCGATGACCACCGCGGCGGTAACCGCGCCGGCCAGCAGCAGCAGGTTGATCGGCTGCTGGGCCTTGCCGAAGCCGATCGGCGACCCGGAGATGATCTCCTGCAGCTTGCCGAACGCGATGATCGAGCCCCAGAACGAGATCGACCCGATGATCGCGGCGAACAGCGAGGCCACCACGATGTGCACGGTCGGCTGCTCGCCGTGCTGGAAGTCCGAGAAGCCGCTGGTCTCCATGAATTCCGAGAGCGCGATGAGCGCGACCGTGCCGCCGCCGACGCCGTTGAAGAACGCCACCAGCTGCGGCATGGCGGTCATCTTGGTCAGCCGCGCCGGCGGGACACCGAGCACCACGCCGACGACCAGGCCGGCGATGATCAGCGGCCACTGGGTGGTGTCGCGGATCATGATCAGGGTCGCCGCCACCGCCAGGGTCATGCCGACCGCGGCGATCAGGTTGCCGCGCACCGCGGTCTTGGGGCCGGTCAGGCCCATCAAGCCGTAGATGAACAGCGAGAACGAGATGATGTAGAGAACGGTGATCAGGTAGTTCATTTGCCCGCGGGCTCCTCAATTTTCGCGGCCTTCGCGGCACCGGGCTTCTTGCCCTTGAACATGCCCAGCATCCGGTCGGTGACGATGAAGCCGCCGATGACGTTCAGCGTCCCGAACACCACCGCCACGAACAGGATGATCTGCAGGGCGATCGACGGGTGCTCGATCTTGCCGAACACCACCAGCGCGCCCAGCACCACGATGCCGTGGATGGCGTTGGTCCCCGACATCAGCGGCGTGTGCAGGGTGTTGGGCACCTTGGAGATCACCGCGAACCCGACAAACCCGGACAACACCAGGATCGCCAGGTTCTCTAACAGCTCGTCGTACATCAGGAGTCCTCTTTCCGGGAACGGGTCACGCAGGCCTCCGCGACGATCTCGTCCTCGAAGTCCGGGGCCAGCTTGCCGTCTTTGATCATCAGGTCCAGCAGCGCGGTGATGTTCTTGCTGTAGAGCTCGCTGGCGTGCTCGGGCATGGTCGCCGGCAGGTTCAGCGGCGCGGCGATCGTGACGTCGTGGCGGACGACGGTCTGCCCGGGCTCGGTGAGCTCGCAGTTGCCGCCGGTCTCCCCGGCCAGGTCCACCACCACGCTGCCGGGCTTCATGCCCTGCACCGCGGCGGCGGTCACCAACCGCGGCGCGGGCTTGCCCGGGACCAGCGCGGTGGTGATCACCACGTCGAACCCGGTGATCGCCTCCTCCAGCGCCTTCTGCTGCTGCGCGCGCTCCTCCTCGGTGAGCTCGCGGGCATACCCGCCCTCCCCGGCGGCGGCAATACCCAGGTCGAGCCACTGGGCGCCCACCGAGCGCACCTGGTCGGCCACCTCGGGGCGCACGTCGTAGCCGGTGGTGCGCGCGCCGAGCCGCTTGGCCGTGGCCAGCGCCTGCAACCCGGCCACCCCGACACCGAGCACCAGCACGGTGGCCGGCTTCACGGTCCCCGCGGCCGTGGTCAGCATCGGGAAGAACCGCGTCGATTCCCAGGCCGCCATCAGCACGGCCTTATAACCCGACACGTTGGCCTGCGACGACAGCGCATCCATCGCCTGGGCGCGCGAGATCCGCGGGATGGCCTCGAGCGCGAACGCCTGCACCCCGGCGTCGGTCAGCGCGCCGATCGCGTTGTCGGCGTTGCGCGGCGCCAGGAAGCCGATCAGCGTCTGGCCGCTGCGCAGCTTGGTGACCTCGGCGGCGGTCGGCGGGGCCACCTTGACCACGACGTCGGCGGCCCAGGCGTCCCCGATGCTGGCCCCGGCGTCGGTGTACAGCCCGTCGGGAAGCAGCGCCCGCTCGCCGGCGCCGGATTCGACGACGACGTTCACGCCGCTTTTCACCAGCGGCGCGACCGCCTTGGGGACCAGGGCGACCCGGCGCTCACCGGCCCCGGACTCGGCGACCACACCGACGGTCGTCTGCGAATCTGTCATGACGCGTATATCTACTTTCCCGTACTTTCCCGTGCATTTCTGCCTTATGGACGAGCGCTGCCGCGGCCGCGCTTGGCTACCATAACGCGCGCCGGATTCACCACCGATCCGCGATCACCCGGCGCGAAATACCGCCGGACCCTTACCACCGATGCTGCGCCACCCAGCGGCGATGCAGTAGCCGTCGCGACGTTGTGGCGCCACAAGACGTCGTTGTGTTGCGACAATGCGGGTCAACCGGCGCCGGGGCGTCACCACAGGGGAATATCGTGGCCGTGCTCGGCGGCCGGACGCGGCCCGAAGTAGCGCCGCTGCGATTCGTCGATCGACACATCGTTGATGCTGGCTTCGCGGCGGGCCATCAACCCCGACGGCGAGAACTCCCACAGCTCGTTGCCGTAGCTGCGGTACCACTGGCCGCCGGCGTCGTGGCATTCGTATTGGAACCGCACCGCGATGCGGTTGTCGTGGAAGTCCCACAGGCTCTTGCGCAACGCGTAGTCGAGTTCGCGCTGCCACTTGCGCGTCAGGAACGCCACGATCTCCTCGCGGCCGACGATGCGCTCGCCGCGGTTGCGCCAGCGCGAGTCGGGCGTGTAAGCCCGGCTGACGCGCTCGGGATCGCGGGTGTTCCACGCGTCCTCGGCCGCCTGAACCTTCCGCATGGCCGTCTCGAGGGTGAACGGGGGAAGAGGGGGGAGGGCGTCGCTCATGGCGTCCATCGTGCGCCACTCGATTTCGGGTGCCCTATCGTGGCGGACATGGACTTCGCGATGTCGGCCAAAGCAAGCGACTACCACAAGCGGCTGTCCGACTTCATGACCGAGCATGTCTTCGAAGCCGAGGCCGCCTACGACAAGTACCGCCACGAGGCCGGCCCGGGCGACTTCACCGTCCCGCCGGTCGTGGAGGAGCTGAAACTCAAGGCCAGAGAGCGAGGCCTGTGGAACCTGTTCCTGCCGGCCGAGTCGGGCCTGACCAACCTGGAATACGCCCCGCTGGCCGAGATCACCGGCTGGAGCCTCGAGATCGCGCCCGAGGCGCTCAACTGCGCGGCACCCGACACGGGCAACATGGAGACGCTGCACCTGTTCGCCACCGAGGAGCAGCGCAAGCGGTGGTTGGAGCCTCTGCTGAACGGCGAGATCCGCAGCGCGTTCTCGATGACCGAGCCCGCGGTCGCCAGCAGCGACGCCCGCAACATCGAGACCACGATCACCCGCGACGGCGGCGACTACATCATCAACGGCCGCAAATGGTGGACGTCGGGGGCGGCCGACCCGCGCTGCAAGATCCTCATCGTGATGGGCCGCACCAATCCCGACGCGGCCGCGCACCAGCAGCAGTCGATGATCCTGGTGCCGATGGACACCCCCGGAGTGACGATCGTGCGCTCCACACCGGTGTTCGGCTGGCAGGACCAGCACGGCCACTGCGAGGTGGTCTACGACAACGTCCGGGTGCCGGCGAGCAATCTGCTCGGCGAGGAGGGCACCGGCTTCGCGATCGCCCAGGCGCGGCTGGGGCCGGGACGCATCCACCATTGCATGCGCGCGCTGGGCGGGGCCGAACGGGCCCTGGCCCTCATGGTGGACCGGGCCAGCAACCGGGTGGCGTTCGGAAAGCCACTGGCCGAGCAGGGTGTGGTGCGCGAGTCGATCGCCAAGTCCCGCAACGAGATCGACCAGGCGCGCCTGCTGTGCGAGAAGGCGGCGTGGACGATCGACCAGCACGGCAACAAGGCCGCGCACGTGCTCGTCTCCCAGATCAAGGCCGTAGCACCGCAGGTCGCCTGCGACGTCATCGACCGGGCCATCCAGGTGCACGGCGCCGCCGGCGTCAGTGACGACACGGTGCTGGCCCGGCTGTACGGCTGGCATCGGGCCATGCGGATCTTCGACGGTCCCGACGAGGTGCACATGCGCACCATCGCGCGCGCCGAGCTGGGCCGGGAGAAGTCCCCGCTGGCCGCGGCGGTCACCGCGCGTGGCTGATGCGCTGCGAGAACTCTCGGGCGCCTGGAACTTTCGCGATGTCGCCGACGCCGCCTCGACGCTGCGGCCCGGGCGGCTGTTCCGCTCGGGCGAGCTGAGCCGCCTCGACGAGGACGGCCGCGCCACGCTGCGGCGGCTGGGGATCACCGACGTCGCCGACCTGCGCTCGGCGCGGGAGGTCGCCCGGCGCGGTCCCGGACGGGTTCCCGACGGCGTCGACGTCCACCTGCTGCCGGTCCCCGACCTTGCCGACCATGACCCCCAGGCGCCCGACGTGGACGGGCAGGCGCCGCACGAGCATGCGTTCCAGCGGATCATGGACCGCGAGGAGGGCATCTCGGTCGACGAGGCCGCGACCCGCTACATGCTCGACGAATACCGGCAGTTCCCCACGCGCAACGGGACCCAGCGCGCGCTGCAGCGCGTGGTCACGCTGCTGGCCGCCGGCCGCCCGGTGCTCACCCATTGCTTCGCGGGCAAGGACCGCACCGGCTTCGTGGTCGCGACGGTGCTCGAGGCGATCGGCGTGGGCCGCGAGGCCATCGTCGCCGACTTCCTGCGCAGCAACGACGCCGTGCCGCAGTTGCGCGCCCGCATCTACGAGATGATCCGGCACCGCGCGGAGACGGAGGTGACCCCGGAGGTGGAGACCTTCGCCGAGGCCAGGCTGTCCGACGGGGTGCTCGGCGTGCGCGCCGAGTACCTGGCGGCCGCCCGCCAGACGATCGACGCGGAATTCGGTTCGCTGGCGGCCTATCTGCACGACGCGGGCATCACCGCGGCCGACGTCGAGCGACTGCACGACACGCTGCTGACCTGAACCGCCGCGCGCGGTAAGCCGGCACTCGACACAAACGCGAGCGGCCGCAACGGTTCTCGAGCCGACCGCACCGCGTCCCGCCCGGGCCGACCCCCGCGGGGCCGACCCACCGCCCGCCCCGGGCATGTTTGCGGGCCGGTGGAGAAACAATGTGTAAATGCCGGACAAAGCGGCGCAATCGTCCTAGGCTGACCGATGCCGACTCCGCGATGGCCGGGGGTTTTCAATTCCTGAGCGCCGTCGGTATCACAAATGAAACCGTGGTCGTGAAGGGATTGGCCGATGACAAGCATGATTGCGGAGCCCCAGCTGATAGCGACGGCTGCAGCGGACGCGGCGGGAATTGGTTCGACGCTCGAACAGGCCAGGGCCGCGGCAGCGGCACAGACGACCGGTGTGGTCGCGGCGGCCGAGGACGAGGTGTCGGCGGTCACCGCCTCGTTCTTCAACGCATACGGGCAGGAATACCAGGCTCTCCTGGGGCAGGCGAACGCCTTCCACGAGCAGTTCGTCGGCGCATTGGGCGCCGCCAGCAACGCCTACGCGCAGGCCGAAACCCAGATCGCGGCGACCCTCGGCCTCGGCGCAACGGCCGCCGCGGAGCCGACGTTCAACACACCGTTCACTCCGCAGCAGACCGACGTCATCGCCCAGTTGATCTTGACCGGCAGCGGCACGGCGACCCCGTCGTCGGAGTACATGGCCAACGTCATCGGCCGCTACCTGACCCAGTTCAACCTGCCTCCCAACGTCGTTTCCCAGGCCGTCTCCACTGCCGAGGGGTTGTACCCCTTCACCGGGGTCAAGGACCTGACCCTGGACATCTCACTGGCCCGCGACGTCACCGAGCTGAACAACGCGATCCAGGCGGCGGTAGCGCCCGGCACCGGCAACGCGATCTCGGTCCTCGTCTACTCGCAGAGCTCAATCGCCGCCTCGATGGCAATGCCGATGCTGCACAACCTCGGTTACACGCCCGACCAGATCAACTTCACCCTGCTGGGCGACCCCAGCGCCCCCAACGGTGGCCTGTTCGCGCGCTTCCCCGGCCTGAGCCTGCCGAGCCTGGGGGTCACGTTCGGCACCTCGACGCCCAGCAACCTGTTCAACACCACCATCTACACGCTCGAGTACGACGGCTTCGCCGACTTCCCGCAGTACCCGATCGACTTCCTCGCCGACCTCAACGCGCTGGCGGGCATCGTCTTCGTGCACGGCACCTATCCGACCCTGACGGCATCGCAGATCGCCTCGGGCTTCCTGCTGCCGGGATCGGAGCAGCTCGGCGCTAACACCACGACCAACTACGTCATGATCCCCACCGAGAACCTGCCGCTGCTGACGCCGCTGCGCTTGATCCCGGTCATCGGAAACCCGCTGGCCGACCTGGTCCAGCCCGACCTGAGGTACCTGATCAACTGGGGCTACGGCGACCCCAACTACGGCTTCTCGACCGGGCCGGCCAACGAGCCGACCCCCTTCGGGTTCCTGCCCCCGCTGAGCGCGACCGAAGCCCTGGGGCCCCTGTTGGTGAGCGGCACCCAGGAGGGGGTCAACGCGTTCGTCGCCGACATCTCAGCGATCACGCCGCCGTCGCTGACGAGCCTGTTCTCGGGCGCCGGAGCGACGGGCGGTGCCGCGCTGACCCTGCCTGCCGCGCCGACCATTCCGTCGCCCACCGAGATCATCTCGGCCATCGAGACCGCGAACACCACCTTCGTCGGCAGCGCGACGTCCAACTTCTCGACCGCTTATGCGACCCTGCTCCCGACGGCGGACATCGCGACCGCCGTCGCGGTGTCGCTCCCGTCCTACGACCTCAACCTGTTCCTGAACGGGATCACCCAAGCGATCAACGGCGACCCGGTCGGGGGGCTCGTGAACGCGTTCGGTCAGCCGATCGCGGCCGACGTCGGACTGGTCACGCTCGCGGGCGGCTTCGAAGTCATCAACTTCGTGAACGCGCTCGACACGATCTTCACCGGAAACCCGAACCCGGGTCCCTACTGATCGATACCCGCCCTGGCGGGAAGCCCCCTGAACGCCCGCCCCGCCTAGGAGGACGGCCCGATGACGTACGTCTTCGCGCAGCCCCAGTTGATCTCGTCCGCGGTCGCGGACGTGACCGGGATCGGCTCGGCGATCAGCTCGGCGGGCGCCAGCGCGGCGGGCGCGACCACCGGCCTGCAGGCCGCCGCAGCCGACGAGGTCTCCGCGGCGACGGCGAACCTGTTCGGCGCCTACGCGCGGGAGTACCAGGCGGTCATCAAGCAGGCGGGGAACTTTCACGACGCGTTCGCGCAGGCACTGGCCGCCGCCGCGAACGCCTACACCGAAACCGAGTCCGCGGCGTCGAACGCGCTCAGCACGCTGGCGGGCGGCGCGACGGGCGGCGCGACGGCCGGCGCGACCGCCGCCACGGCGGCGATGACGCAGCCCGTCGACCTCGCGCTGATCCTGGGCGCCAGCGGCGTTCCGATACCCGATGCCAAGTACATCGCGACCGCTTACGCCAACTACATCTCCCGCAACTTCACCACCACCAATCTGCAATCCGTGTTCACCCCCGAGGGGTTGTACCCGATCACCGGGGTTCACGACCTGACGCTGAACATCTCGATCGACCGCGGCCTGACGATCCTCGACAACGAGATCATGGGGCAGGTCGCCTCCGGCCACACCCCCGTCACCGTGTTCGGCTGGTCGCAGGGCGCCATGCTCGCCGCGCTGGAGCTGCCGAAACTCGTTGCCGCCGATGTCCCGACGACGGACGTGAGCTTCGTGCTCGTCGGCAACGAGATGACGCCCAACGGCGGCCTGCTCGCCCGCTTCCCCGGCCTCGACCTGCCGAGCCTCGGGCTGCCCTTCTACGGCGGGATGCCCTCGAACACGGGCTACCAGGTCTACAACTACACGCTGGAATACGACGGCTTCGCCGACTTCCCGCGGTACCCGATCGACGTCTTCGCCGACCTCAACGCCTTCGCGGGTATCGCGTTGGTGCACACGACGTATCTGAGCATCCCGCAAACCCAGATCGATTCGGCCATCACCCTGCCGACGTCGCCCGGGTACGACGGTGGCACCACCTACTATCTGATCCCGACCCAGAACCTGCCGCTGCTGGCTCCGCTGCGGGCGATCCCCTATCTCGGCAACCCGCTCGCGGACCTGCTCCAGCCCGACCTCAGATACCTGGTCAACTGGGGCTACGGCGACCCCAACTACGGCTATTCGACCGGGTATGCCGACGTGACCACCCCGTTCGGGCTGTTCCCGCCGCTGAGCGCGACCGCCGAACTGCCCGGCGACCTGATCAACGGCGCACAGCAGGGAATCATCGCCGCCGCCAACGATTTCCGGGCGGAAGGGCTCCCGGTGCTGACGCTGCCAACGCTCAGCGCGCCGGTGGTCCCGACGTCCGGGGCATCGCTGGTCGCCAACCTCGACGGTGTCATCTCCGGCATCGAGGCGGCGAACACCGGCTTCGCCAACTCCGTGGCGTCGACGGCGTCGACCGCGTACGGAACGCTGCTGCCGACGGCGGACATCGCGACCGCGCTCGTCACCACGCTCCCGTCGTATGACGCCAACCTGTTCCTGGACGGGATATCCCAGGCGGTCAACGGACAGCCCGTCGAGGGCCTCATCAATGCGGTCGGCATGCCGATCGTCGCCGATGTGGGCCTGGGCACGCTCGCCGGCGGTGTGGAATTCCTCGTCCTTCTGAATGCCGCTGACACGATTTTCACCGGCACGCCGCACCCGTCGCCTTAAGGCTCCAGCACCAGCTTGCCCAGCACCCCCCCGTCGGCCAGGCACTGCAGCGCAGCCGAGGCTTCCGATAACGGATACCGTTGCGGCGGTGGAGGTTTGAGCCCCAGGAACACCAGCTGGCTCAGCCCCCAGGAGAACAACGCCGCCGAACCGGGGACCTTGTTGAGGTACTCGCCCCACGCGACACCCACGACGCTGACGTTGCGCAGCAGCAGCCGGTTCACCTTGATGGTGGGGATGCTGCCCGCGGCGAAGCCGATGACCAGAAGCTTGCCGTCGATGGCGAGCACGCGCACCGCGTCGTCGAAGGCCGGGCCGCCGATGGGGTCGACGACGATGTCGACCCCCCGGCCGCCGGTGTACTCGCGCACCTGCTGAGCCCAGTCGCCCGACAGTCCCAGCACCAGGTCGGCGCCGAGCGCGGAGACGTAGTCGGCCGCGGCCTCGCGATGCAACACCGCCACCACCGTCTTGGCGCCCATCGCCCGGGCCACCTGGATCGCCGCCGTGCCCACCCCGCCGGCGGCGCCGAGCACCAGCACGGTGTCCCCGGGCCGCATCGCGGCGCGGCGCGCCAGGGCGAAATACATGGTGTTGTAGTTCACCAGCAGCGACACCGCTTCGGCGTCGTCGAGCTCGTCGGGGCTGCGGATCACGTTGGGCACCGGAACGGCCACCTGTTCGGCATAGGCGCCCAGGATCCCGAACGCCGAGACCCGCTGGCCGACTTTGAAGCCCGACCCCGACGGCGCCGATACCACCACGCCCGCGGCCTCCATGCCGGGGACGAACGGGGGCGGCAGCTTCAGCTGGTACTCGCCCTTGCTCAACAGCAGGTCGGGAAAGCACACCCCGGCGGCCCGGACGTCGATGATGACGCTGTCACCGTGGTCGGTGAGATCGTCGATGTCGGTGTAGACGACGCCGTTCGGGCCCGACAGTCTTTGTACGACACAGGCTTTCATGAGCTTTACAGGTGCCCGCGAGTCACGCTACAGCTTGAATTCGGCCTTGCGCGCCGCCGACAGGTCGGTGATCTCGCCCCAGCGAGCGGCGATGTCCTGCACCGACGGCGGCTTCTCGAAGTTGACGCCCTCGTTGCCGAACAGCGCGACACGCTGCACCTTGCCGCCACCGACAATGAAAACCGATGCGTTGTCGGCGCATTCCTCGGTGCACAGGTAGGCCACCACCGGTGCGACATACTCCGGCGTGAGCTTCTCCAGTACCTCGGGCGGCATGATGTCCTCGGTCATCCGGGTCGCCGCGATGGGGGCGATCGCGTTGGCGTGGATGTTGTACTTGGCCCCCTCCTGCGCCAGCGTGTTGATCATGCCGACCAAACCGAGTTTGGCCGCGCCGTAGTTGGTCTGGCCGAAGTTGCCGAACAGCCCGCTGGTGGAGGTGGCGACGACCACCCGCCCGTAGCTCTGCTCGCGGAAGTGCGGCCAGGCGGCGCGCAGCACGTTGTACCCGCCGTAGAGGTGCACCTTGAGCACCGCGTCCCAGTTTTCCGACGTCATCTTGTGGAAGGTTCCGTCGCGCAGGATCCCGGCGTTGCTCACCACACCGTGCACGGCGCCGAACTCGTCGAGCGCGGTCTTGATGATGCCTGCCGCGCCGTCCTCGGTGGCGACGCTGTCGTAGTTGGCGACCGCGCGACCGCCCGCGTCCTTGATCTCGGCGACTACCTGATCGGCCATCGCGGACCCGGCGCCCGTGCCGTCACGGGAACCACCGAGGTCGTTGACGACGACGCTGGCGCCCTCTTTGGCGAGGGTCAGGGCGTATTCACGGCCCAGCCCCCCACCGGCTCCGGTCACGACGACGACGCGATCCTGCACTCCTGGCATCAGGTTCCTCTCAAGGTGTTAGAAGGGGGTGAAACGTCGGGAATCAGAACATCTTTCGGGCCAGCTTGAACGCCCATTCGGTGTAGGGCGGGTAGATGAACGCCGAGAAGTCGGGGCGGGTGGGTTTGGTGAGCACCGACTTGCGGTGACTGAACTCCTCGAACCCGAACTTGCCGTGGTAGGCGCCCATGCCCGAGGTTCCGACCCCGCCGAACGGCAGCTTGGCCGTCGACACCTGGAAAGCAAGGTGGTTGACCAGCATGCCGCCGGCCGGCACCTCCTTGATCACCCGCTCGCGGGTGGCCCGCGAGCGGGTGAACAGGTAGGCGGCCAGCGGCTTGGGCCGCGAATTGACGAAACGTATTGCGTCGTCCAGGGACTGCGCCGTCACCACCGGCAGGATCGGTCCGAAGATCTCGTTGCACATCAACGGCCCGTCCAGGTCGGGGTCGACCACCACCGCCGGCTGGATGCGCAGCGTCGACTCGTCGCAGTCGCCGCCGACGGTGACCTTGCCGTCCTTGCCCGACAAATACCCCTTGAGGCGGTCGAACTGGCGCTTGTTGACGATCCGCATCCCGGCGGTCTCCTTGGACCGGAACTTCGTGATCGCCGCGCCGATCTTGTCCACCAGTTCGTCGCGGATCTTGGCGTCGGCGAGCACGTAGTCGGGGGCCACGCACGTCTGCCCGGCGTTGAGCAGCTTCATCCAGGCGATCCGCTTGGCGGCGACGTCGACGTCGGCGTCGGCGGCGACGATAACCGGGCTCTTGCCGCCCAGCTCGAGGGTGACGGGGGTCAGATGGGGCGCCGCGCCCTCGTAGACCTTGCGGCCGATCTCGGTGCCGCCGGTGAACATCACCCGGTCGAAGCCCTGGGCGATCAGCTCCTGGCTGACCGAGCCGTCACCCTCGACCACGGCGATCGCGTCGCTGTCGAGGTAGCGGGGCACCAACTCCGCCATCAGGCGCGAGGACGCGGGCGCGATCTCCGACGGCTTGAGCACGACGGCGTTGCCGGCCGCGATCGCCCCCACCGCCGGGCCCAGCGTCAGGTAAAACGGGTAGTTCCAG
This sequence comes from uncultured Actinomycetota bacterium, assembly GCA_963711445.1. Classification (GTDB taxonomy): domain Bacteria; phylum Actinomycetota; class Actinomycetes; order Mycobacteriales; family Mycobacteriaceae; genus Mycobacterium. Next base: position 341,235 of record CAVQEF010000003.1, on the reverse strand, counting down.
GCGCCGATGATCAGCACCGTCCCGAACGGCTCGTACTCGATCCAGCCGCGGCCGGGCAGCTGGGGCACCTCGAGCAGCACGTACTTGCGGCGCGTCCAGCGCTTGAGGTGTTTGGCCGCGAACTTGGCCTCGCCGGCCGTCGTCGCGATGTCGGCGATGTAGGCCTCGAAGGGGTTGCGGTCGAGGTCGGTGGCGAGCGCGGCGGCGATCTCGGCCTCGTTGTCTTCCATCAGCTTCTGCAGCTGCAGCAGCTGCCGCTTGCGCCACTCGATGTCGCGGGTGCGGCCGGTGGCGAAGGTCGTGCGGAGCCGGTCCACCGTGGCGGGGATGCCGGCCGGCTGGCCGGCCGGGGCCCCGTTGGTGGATCCTGACGTCTTCGGCGCTACCGATTCGGTGGTCATCGTTGTCCTTCCCGAGCGAAAGCGCACTGCGGAAGCGCGCATGGCCGCTCAATCGGTGATAACCGCGATCCTAACCATCTGGTTGGGAGAGCAATAGGAAGGACCTGGAACGCCGGGTCAGGGCTTGATCGCCGTCGCCGAGCCTGCGGCCAGCGTCACGTTCGGGCTCGAGCGTGCGGCCAGCTTCACGCTCGTCGAGGGCGCCGAGCCACGCTAGAGCCGCTCCGCGGTGACGAAGTCGGAGAACGCGCCCTTGTCGTCGGCGAACGGGACGCCCTCGATCCAGCGGCCCAGGCGGCGCATCTCGTCCGTCGCGGCCTGGGACACCGCCCGCCAGCCGTGGTCGTTGAGCCAGTCGGCGACGTGCGCGCGGGAGTCGTCGCGATACATCAGCTCGCCGACGTCGATGGTCTCCTCCAGGCCGATCTCGTCGGCCACCTTCCGGAACCGCTCACGCATCTGCTGGCGCCGCTCGTCCGCGTGCGCGGGCGCGGTCTCCGCCGACACCCGGCTGCCGGCCGCGCTGAGCTCGGAGATCTGGGCGAACAACCGGTCCTGCGCCTCGGCGGGCAGGTACATCAACAGCCCCTCGGCCAGCCACGCGGTCGGCGCGCTCGGGTCGAAGCCCGCGTCGCGCAGCGCGGCCGGCCAGTCCTGGCGCAGGTCGATGGCCACCTCGCGGCGCTCGACCGACGGCGTGACGCCGTTTGCGGCCAGCGTCTCGGACTTGAAGTCCAGCACCTGCGGCTGGTCGATCTCGTAGACGGTCGTGCCGGCCGGCCAGTCCAGCCGGTAGGCGCGCGAGTCCAGCCCGGACGCCAGGATGACCACCTGCCGGATCCCGGCGGCCACCGCGTCGTTGAAGTACGCGTCGAAGAAGTGCGTGCGCACCGCCTGGTAGCTGCGCATGTGGTGCAGGTGGGCCGCGGAATCGGCGTCCAGCTCCTCCACCTTGGCCACGATGGACGGGTCGAGCATCTTCTCCCAGAGCACGTTGGCGCCGGAGTTGCCGACCAGCAGCTTGGCGTAGGGGTCGGAGATCAGCGCGTCGGGCCGCTCGGTCTCGACGGCCCGGGCGGCCGCCACCATCACCGCGGTGGAACCGACGCTGGTCTTGATGTCCCAGGTGTCGTCGTGGGTGCGTAGTGAACTCATCGGGTACTCGCTTCTGTTCTTGACGGATCAGTCGGTTCGCGCGCCCAAGTGGGCGCGCAGCAGGGTGCTGCTGACGGCCTCGTCGGCCAGGTCTTCGGGCACGGGGCGGCCCAGCCGGGCCATCTCCTGGCGGTTGTTCACCGCGTCCACCTGCCAGCCGTGCTCCGCCAGCCACTGGGCGGCATCGGAACGGTCGGGCTCGTGGTAGGTCAGCGCCTGGACGTTGACGTCCAGGCCGAGGCGCTCCCGCATGCGCACCCAGCGCTGGGTGTTACCGCGGGAATTCATGCCGAACACCTCGACGGCGACCCGGCTGCCGGGCGCGCTCAGGGCGGTGAACAGCTCGAAGAGGCGGTCCTGGGCGTCGCTGGGCAGGTAGGGCAGCAAGCCCTCGGCGAGCCACGCGGTCGGGCGGCCGGGATCGAACCCCGCGGCCGTCAGCGCCGCCGGCCAGTCGTCGCGCAGGTCGACCGGCACCGGACACCGCCGGGCGGTGGGCGCGGCATCGCGCGATCCCAGGATGTCGCCCTTGTACTCGAGCACCTTGGGCTGGTCGATCTCGTAGACCGTGGTCTCGGCGGGCCAATCAAGCCGGTAGGCCCGGGAGTCCAGGCCGGCGGCCAGGATCACCACCTGCCGGAGCCCGGCGGCGGCCGCGTCGGCGAAGTACTCGTCGAAGAAGTGGGTGCGCACCGCCTGGTAGTCGACGCCGAGGCGGTGCACGCGCTGCCCGTGCCGGTCGCCGTCGAGCCACGCCAGTTCGGGGTCGGCCAGCCGCTGCCACGCCGGGCCCGCCGACGACACCAACGGCCGGGCGAACTCGTCGCGGATCAGCGGGTCGGCTCCGGCGGTTTCCACCGCGCGGGCCGCGGCGACGCCCAGCGCGGTCGCCCCGACCAGTTCGGTGATGGTCCAGGAGTCGCCCGCGGTCCGCCGCGAGGGCGGCAGCGAGGGCTCCGACCCGGACCCAACGGGGGAGGAGTCGTCGAGATCAGTCATGTCGGGATCATGTTACCCGAATAAGTTAGGCAATCTATACGCTTGTGCGCGACGTCACTGCGGGGGGCGCCAGAGCGCGCCTTCCAGCAATTGCCGCAACGTCTCGGTGACGGCCCCCATCTCGCGGTAGCTCCGAACGTAACCGGCATAGAATCCGGCGCCGCACAGCACCACGAGCAGCGTTTCGACCAGGGCGGCGGCATTGATGTCAACGGGGACCTCGCCGCGCTCGATCGCCTCGTCGACGGCCCACAACAGAAATTCCCGGGACATTCGCACGGCGTCGTTCTCGGTGGCGCGCAATTCCGGGTGCCGCTGCGATTCCAGCACGTTGGTGATCAAAAACGCCGACGCGGAGGGATTCTCGGAATTCGAGCGCATGGCGGTGGAAAGAAATGCCGCCAGCCGTGCCATCAAGGTGTCCTCCCCCCGGGCCCGTGCGATGCCGGCCGCGACCACGACCTGGTTGGTCTGGTCCACCACTTCCCGGTACAGCACCCGCTTGCTGGAGAAGTAGTGATTGATGGCCGGCCTGGTCAAGTCGGCGCGAACCGCAATCGCCTGGAAAGTCGCTCCGTCGTAACCGCGTTCACTGAACACCTGACGAGCGGCACGCAAGATGCGCTTGCGTGTCTCGTCTGCCTTGGCCGCGGGCGGACGACCCGGGCGCCGACTCGCCGTGGGCGGCACTAGTAAAGTGTGCCACCGCCGTGATGCGGCATTAACGCGTTCGGCGGAATGACGCCGAACTTGCCGGCTTCGTAGTCGTGCAGCGCCTCGATCACTTCGGCCCGCGAGTTCATCACAAAAGGCCCGTAGTGGAATACCGGTTCACGAATCGGCCGTCCGCCCAAGAGCAACACGTCGATTTCCGACGTTTCGGACGAGTGCCGGGTCGACCCGGCACCCAGCGTGATCCGATCGCCGGGTCCCAGCACCGCCAGCTGGCCCTGGTGGACCGGGTGCGCGACCGGACCGACGTATCCGCTGCCGGACAACACGTAGACCAACGCGTTGAAGTCCCGCCGCCACGGCAGGTTGAGCCGGGCGCCGTTGTGAATCGTCGCATGTGCCAGGGTGATCGGCGTGTGCGTGACGCCGGGCCCGCGGTGGCCGTCGATCTCGCCGGCGATGACGCGGACCAGCGCGCCCCCGTCGCCGGAGGCGAGCAACCGCACGTCGTCGCCCTCGATCGCCTGGTATCGCGGCGGCGCGAACTTGTCCCCCTTGGGCAGGTTCACCCACAGCTGGACGCCGTGGAAGACGCCGCCGCTTTGCACCAGGTCGGCGGGCGGGGTCTCGATGTGCAGGATGCCCGCACCGGCGGTCATCCATTGCGTCGCGCCGTCGGTGATCAGGCCGCCACCGCCATGGGAATCCTGGTGCGCGATCTGCCCGTCGAGCATGTAGGTGACCGTTTCGAAGCCGCGGTGCGGATGCCAGTCGGTACCGCGGGGCTCCCCGGGCCGGTATTCCACCTCACCCATCTGGTCCATGTGCACAAACGGGTCCAGCAGCGCGGTGCTGATTCCGGCGAAGGCCCGGACGACGGGGAAGCCCTCGCCCTCGAAGCCGCGCCGACCGGTGCTGAGCTTGCGGACCGGCCGCTCGGTGTCGGCGGGTGCGGCCGGGCCGATGCGGGGCAATGTGAGCGGGTCTGCGGTGATGGCCGGCATGTGTACCTCCCAATCCGAAAGCTACCCGTATAACCGGACCGCAGTCCGATTATTCCGGAGTGCCGCACCGGCGGGCGCCGTTTGGGGAGACGGCCGCCCCGCCGGCGTGTGAGCGGCGTCGCAACAAGTGCGCGGCGAAGGTTTCACAAGGCAATATTTGCCGCGGCGAAGGACCGCCGCGACGTGCCCGTTCCCGCAATGGTCGAATGGTGAGAGGTCGACGGCGGGAGAGGGTGACGACAAATGGGGCAGGAGAAATCGGTCGTTGATCCGGGGCGGGTGCCGCGCACGGTGTCCTACGCGGCCGGGCGGGCCGCGGGCTGGCTGCGGGCGAATCGCCTCGGGCTTTTCTGCATAGCGCTCGTGGTGGGCATCGGCGCCGGGATCGGCGCCGTGGGGTTTCGCTACCTGATCTTCAGCTTCACCTGGCTGGCCACCGGACACGACGAGTTCGGCCAGCAGGGCTGGGTCGGCAGCGACCACCTGCCCTGGGTCGGGATCGGGTTCTTCGTGCTGATCCCGGTCATCGGGGGGCTGTTGTACGGCCCGCTGATCTCCCGGTTCGCCCGTGAGGCGCGGGGCCACGGCGTGCCCGAGGTCATGATCGCGGTGGCCGAGAACGGCGGCCGGATCCGTCCCCAGGTGACGGTGGTCAAGGCGCTGGCCTCGGCGCTGTGCATCGGCGCGGGCGGCTCGGTCGGCAGGGAAGGCCCGATCGTGCAGATCGGCGCGGCGCTGGCGTCCGGCATGGGCCAGTGGGTCCGGATGCCGGAGAACCGGCTGCGGGTGCTGGTGGCCTGCGGCGCGGCGGGGGGCATCTCGGCGACGTTCAACGCCCCCATCACCGGCGTGTTCTTCGCCGTCGAACTGGTGCTGCGCGAGCTTTCCGTCGAGGCGATCTTCACGATCATGCTCTCGGCGATGGTCGCCGACGTCATCGCCCGGGTCTTCTTCGGCTCGGCCCCCTTCCTCACCCAGCTGCCCACCGGCATCCAGCTCGACCACATTGCCAATTACCTGCTGATCGCGCTGCTCGCGGCGATCGCCGGGGTGATCGGGATCGTCTTCAAGAACGTGCTGTACAAGACCGAGGACCTTTGCGACCGGGCGTGGGGCCGGCGCCCGGATTGGGCGCGACCGGCCGTCGGCGGCGTCGTGCTCGGGTTGCTGCTGCTTGCCGTGCCGCAGCTCTACGGGGTGGGCTACCCGGTGATGTACAACGCGTTCGCCGGCCATTACGCGCTGTGGTTCCTGGTGATTCTGGCCGCGGGCAAGATGCTGGCCTGCGGGCTGACCATCGGCATCGGCGGCTCGGGCGGTGTCTTCGCGCCCGCGCTGTTCATCGGCGCCACGTCGGGCATGGCCTTCGGGGTGGTCGTGCACCACCTGATCGGCCCGGGCGTCGGGGAACCCGCGCTCTACGCGATCGTCGGGATGGGCGCGGTGTTCGCCTCGGCCGCACGGGCGCCGCTCACCGCGCTGGCCAGCACGGTGGAGATGACCGGGGACTTCACGCTCACCCTTCCGGTGATGCTGGCGGTCGCCGTCGCCACCACGGTGTCACGGATGCTGTCCTACGGCACCATCTACACCACCAAGCTGCTGCGCCGGGGCATCGACATCGACCGCCCGACGCCCACGCACGCCTTCGCCCACCTCACGGCCGCCGATGCCATGCACCCGTTCGAGGTGCCGCTGGATCTCGTCCCCATCGAGGACACGCACCGGGATTGGGCCACCGAACTCGGACCTGTGACACGGGTGCGCCAGCCGCAGGCGCTGTTCGCCAACGACAGCCTGGCCCAGGCGTTGCGCCAGCTGGTGCTGTACGGGCGCGACGGGCTTCCGGTCATCGACACCGAGGCGCGCCGGGTGCAGGGCTGGCTGACCAACCAGGACGTGCTGCGCGCGGTCGGCAACCACCTCGCCGCTGCCTATCCGGACATCGCGGCCAGCCACCAGGCTGCCGAGTGGGCCGACCCGAAAGCCGCACGGGCCGAACATGATCCGCGCAGCCAGCTGTCGGGTTACCGCATCGTCGAACACACCCTGGCGCCGGAGTCGGTCGCGATCGGCCACGCCGTCGCCGAATTGGAATGGCCACCAGGGTATTTCCCAGTATCGGTGATCCACGACCGGCAACTCATGGACGCCGACGTCGCCGTCCGGCTCAACCCGGGCGACCGGATCAACATCCTCGTCCCCACCAACGTTGTCCGCGAACAGCATTCGGCCGCGGCCCGCGGGTAGGGCCCGCGGGTAGAGGTTGCGCCGCCGCCGCGCGGGCTACCCGCGCGCCCTGCTGGCGGCCTCGCGTTCGCGCGACGCGCCCTCGTGGGTCAGCTTCCCGCCTGCGCTCTCCAGGTGGGCCCGCACGAACCACTGGAACTTCTCCAGCGCGGCGGCCTGATCGATCAGGATGTCCTGGGTGACCGGGTCCAGCTCCTCGGTCTCGTCGATGCCTTTGCGCAGGTCTTCGATGACGCCGGTGTAGACGAGGTCCAGCGCGGCCAGGTGTGCCTGCACGGTGTCGCGGCCCACCGAGTAGTCGTCCCAGGTGCGGTCCTTGACGATCGCTCCCGGCGTGCCGAGCGGGGACGCGCCCAGGGCCGCGATCCGCTCGGCCACCTCGTCGGCGTAGCCGCGCACCGCCTCCACCTGCGGGTCGATCATCTCGTGCACGCCGATGAAGTTGGGTCCCACCACGTTCCAGTGGATGTGCTTGAGCGTCAGGTGCAGATCGTTGTAGGTGCTCAATTGCTTCTGCAGCAATTCGGCGAGCCGCGCGCCCTCTTTGTCGGTCAGGCCGGGAATTGTGAACTGCGTCATGGCTTGCTCCCCCTGTGTTTGCACACGGTCATGTTCCCCGCACGGATACCCGACGCCGCCGCCGGGTAATCCCGTTGCTAGAGCGCGCTGATCCGCTGCACCGGCAACCGCGCCCCGCGCCGCGGCTCGTAAGCCAGGCCGCTGACCTCGAGCAGCCGCACCACCCGGTGGCGGTGCGGTCGCATCGGCTCCAGTAACTCGAGCATGCCCGCGTCGTCGACCGGGCGGCCCAGCAGCGTCCAGCCGACCATCTTCGGGACGTGGTAGTCACCGACCGACACGGCGTCGGCGTCACCGAACGCCCGCTGCGCGGTCTCGGCGGCCGTCCACTCCCCTACACCGGGCAGCGAGGTCAGCGCCGCGCGCGCCTGCGCCGCCGGGCGCGACACGAGCCGCTGCAGCGCCTCCGCCCGGCGCGCGCAGCCCACCACCGTCCGCGCGCGCCCGGGGTCGACGTTGGCGCGATGGAATTCCCACGACGGGATGGTTCGCCATGTGACGGCCGACGGCGGGACCCGCATGCCGGGCGGCGCCGGTCCCGGTGCCGGCGCCCCGTACCTGGACACCAGCAGCCGCCAGGACCGGAAGGCGTCGGCGCCCGGCACCCGCTGCTCGATGATCGCCGGGATCAGCGCCTCCAGCACCTGGCCCGTGCGGCCCAGGCGCAGGTGCGGCGCCCGCCGGTGCGCGGCGGCGACCGTCGGGTCCCGCGGCACGAAGCCCGAGGCGTCGTCGTGCGCGCCGAGCAGGGCGGGCAGCTGCTCGACGAACTGCGGCGCCCCGCCGCCCCACGCCACGCACCGGACGGCGTCGGGCGCCACGCGGGCGATCCGGGCGGTGACGGGTCCCGAGCCCAGCAGGCTCGTCCGCCAGATGCAGCCGTCGCCGTCCACCCGGAAGCACGGATCGCGGTGTCCCCGCCGCAGCGGGGCCAGGGTGGCGCGGAAGGCGACCGGCCCGGGGAACGTGACGGTGCGCTCGCTCTGCATCCCACACCTCCGATCCCGGGCGGCCGGGCCGATTGACCGTTGACCGCCTCCCAGGACAGTATTGCGATGTGGCGACGCCGTTCGACGACCCGCAGGGCGAACTGGCTTGGATGTTCCTGCAGAGCACGAGCGACGGCGGCGACTTGGAGGAGGGCTTCGCGCTGCTCAGCGAGGACTTCACCTATTGGACGCTCTACACGCGCACGTCCTGCGACAAGGCGACGTTCCGCCGGGCGATCGAGCGGCGCAAAGCAGAACTCGAACTGACCATCGACCTGGTGCGCTGCGTCAACGAGGGTGACACGGTGGTCGTGGAGGCCCAGGCCACCGGCACCACCACCGACGGCGCCAGTTACGACAGCCCGTTCGTGTGCATATTCGACACCCGCGACGGGATGATCGTCTCGATGCGCCTCTACAGCGACACCCGGACGCAGGCGGCGGCGATGCCGGGGTGGATTCCCTACTGAGCCGACACGCTGATCTCGGCCTTGTCGGGGTAGAAGGCGACGTGCCCGGCGATCGCCGCGACCGCGGGGTAGGGCTCCTCGTACGTCCAGACCGCGTCGGCGACGGTGCCGGCCGGGGTGGTCACGCTGTAGTAGCTGGCCGCACCCTTGAACGGGCAGTAGGTGCTGGTGTCGGTGCGGGCCAGCCGGTGTTCGGCCACGTCGCCCATCGGGATGTATTGCACCACGGGCAAAGTGGCCTCCCGCAGCTGCAGGGCCGCGGTGGTGTCGGCGACCAGTTCGCCGTTGACGCGGACCTGCACCCGTCCCTGTGTCGGCTCGATGGTGATGGGGTGTCCGGCGCTGGGTTCCTTGATTTCGGGGTGGCTCATGGTTGTTACCTCCTCAGACGGCGGGTGACCGGTTCAACACCGCAGCGCCCTGAAGGCTTCCCGCTGTCGCCGCGCCTCACGCCTTGGCGGTGCGCATCGCCGCCCAGAACCGGGCGGCCTCCCGGATCGACTCCTCGACCGGGCGCGGCCGCCAGCCCAGTTCGCGCTTCGCCTTGCCGCTGTCGACGGGGGCCTCGGCGCGCATCATGCGCACCGACGTGAGGCTGAGCTCGGCGTCCTTGCCGGTGAGCCGGGCCCGCAGGCTGCCCAGCGCCCCCAGGGCGTAGAGCGCGGGCACCGGGATCGAGCGTCGCGGCGGCGGCACCCCGGCCTCGTCGGCGGCGATCCGCACGACGTCGGTGAGCGGCATCATCTTTTCCGAGACCAGGTACCGCTCCCCGATGCGCCCGCGTTCGGCGGCCAGCAGCATGGCCGCCGCGGCGTCGTCGACGCCGACGACCTCGAGCTGGATGCCGTTCATCAGGAAGGGCAGCTTGCCGAAGACCGCGCCGGCGATGAACGCACCGTGCGGGGTGCCGCCCCAGTCGCCGCTGCCGTAGGTCGTCGAGACGCACATCGCCACCGCGGGCAGGCCGGCGTCGGCCACGTATTGCATCACCAGGTTCTCGGCCTGGACCCGGGACTGGACATAGGGCGTCAGGCGCGACAGCTCCCGGGCGCCGATGACGTCGTCCTCGGTCGCCACGTGCCCGTGCCGCCGGCCCACGGTCGCGTAGGTGCTGGTGAAGACGAACCGGCGCAGGTCGGCCTTGGCGGCGACGTCGAGGACATTGCGCAGGCCCTCGACGTTGGTGCGGAACAGCGGGGACGGGTCGCGCAGCCACGCGCGCGTGTCGACGACGCAGTAGTAGACGTCGTCGACGCCGTCCATCGCCTCGCCCAGCGTTTCGGTGTCGAACACGTCGCCGTGACAGCGGGTCAGCTCCAGGTCGTCGATCGCGCGGGTGTTCGCGCTCGGGCGCACCATCGCGCGGACCTCGTGTCCGTCGGCGACGAGCTGCCGGGTGACGTGCGACCCCAGAAAACCGTTGGCACCGATGACGAGTTTCGGTGCGCTCACGCCGATCCCTCGTACCGCTGCATCCAGCGTGCGGCGTCGTCGTCGAGGGTGCCCAGGGCCTGGGCCTTGCGGCACCACTTCATTCCCGCTTTCAGGAAGCGCAGCGGGTTGTAGATGTCTTCCTGACGGCACCACTGCCCGTCGCCGGCGTAGGTGACGATGGAGATGTTGGTCGCGCTGATGACGGTCCCGTCGCCGGGGTCGCGCATCGGGTTGTCCAATTCGCAGATGATGCGCCCGGTGGACTCGTCGATGACCGACCACAACGACGGGAACGCGACCATGTGGCTGCCCGGGAAGGTCGACATCGTCCGCCCGATCCACTCGCGCACTTCGTCGCGGCCGTGCATGGTGCCCATCGCGTGCTCGATGTAGTCGACGTCGGGCGTGTACTGGCCGACCCAGGCCTCCCAGTCCCGCGTCTCGGCGGCGCGGGCCACCGTCTGCTCGAACTTCTCGAAGGCCGCCGACAGCTCCTCGCGGGTGAATTCTGGCGTGCTCACGAGCGTTCCTTTGCGCCGTTGCGGGTCATCGCCGGAGTGTAGCCTGGGCAGCGTCATCGGTTCCCGAGGAGGACAAGCTATGACAACCCACAAGGCGATACTGGCCGGCGGCTGCTTCTGGGGCATGCAGGATTTGATCCGCAGGCAGCCCGGCGTGGTCTCCACCCGGGTCGGCTACACCGGCGGCGACGTCCCCAACGCGACCTACCGCAACCACGGCACGCACGCCGAGGCCATCGAGATCGTCTACGACCCCGCGGCCACCGATTACCGTGCGCTGCTGGAATTCTTCTTCCAGATCCACGATCCGACAACGAAGGACCGCCAGGGCAACGACCGGGGACCCAGCTACCGGTCGGCGATCTTCTACCTCGACGACGAGCAGAAGCGCATCGCGCTGGACACCATCGCCGACGTCGAGGCCTCGGGCCTGTGGCCGGGCAAGGTCGTCACCGAGGTCAGTCCGGCCGGCGACTTCTGGGAGGCCGAGCCCGAGCACCAGGACTACCTGCAGCGCTACCCCAACGGGTACACCTGCCACTACGCGCGCCCCGGCTGGAAGTTGCCGCGCCGGGCCACCTCACACCGGTAGGGCCAGTAGGGCCGGCACCCGGGCTCAGCGCCTGCGGCGCACCGCCACGCGGCCGCCGTCCTTCGGCGTGAACGCGACACCGCGGGAGTGCCAGCGTTCGCCGGGCGCGGCGGTGGGCTCGATGGTGAACTCGCGCAACACCGTTCGCAGCACCACGTCCATCTCCATGTTGGCGAACGCGGCGCCCACGCACCGGCGGGTGCCGCCGCCGAACGGTATCCAGGCGAACGCCGGCGGCTTGTTGCCCAGGTACCGCTGCGGATCGAAGCGCTCCGGGTCGGGGAAGACGTCGGGATTGCGGTGGACCTGCGAGATGCACACCAGGATCGAATCGCCTTGGGGGATAACCCATTCGCCGAGCCGGAAGACCGGCGGGTAGACGTGGCGGGCGGCGAAGTCGATGACCGTCCTGACCCGCTGGACCTCCAGGATCGCCGCCTGGCGCAACTCGCTGCCGCCGCTGTCCGCCTCCTCGACCATGGCGTTCAGCACGTCGGGATGCCGGCTCAACCGCTCGAACGCCCACGCGAGTGTGGCCGCGGTGGTTTCGTGCCCGGCGGCCAGCAGCGTCAGCAGCTCGTCGCCGATGTCCTTGCGCGACATGACCGAACCGTCGTCATAGGTGCTGCGCAGCATCAGCGCGAGCACGTCGGTCCGCTCGGCGAAGTCCGGATCCGCCAGCTCCGCGTCGATCAGCCTGTCCAGGACGAGGTCGTATTGCCGGCGCCACTCCCGCATGCGTCCCCAGGGGCTGTAGCGCCCGTAGTTCCGCTTCGGTGTCGGCAGCGCGGCCAGCCGCGAGCCCAGGGTGACCCACGGCGGGATGAGCCGGCGCAGCTCGTCGAGCTCGGCGCCGTCGGCCCCGAACACCGCGCGCAAGATGGCGTTGAGGGTGATCCGCATCGTCGACGGCAGCGTCGGGAAAGATGTGCCCTCGGGCCAGCCGGCGATCTCGCGGAGCGTCTCCTCTTCGATGATGCTCTCGTAGTTCTTCATGCTCTTGCCGTGGAACGGCGGCGCCAGCAGCCGCCGCCGGCGGCGGTGCTCGTCGCCCTCGAGGGCGAACACCGAGCCCGAGCCGAACAGCCGGCTCAGGTTGGGCTTGATGTTGCCGAGCTCCTCGGGGCTGGTCGTGAAGACCTGCCTGGCCAGTTCCGGGTCCGTGACCACGACGACGCGCCCGAACATCGGGACGTTCAGCGTGAACACGCTGCCGTAGTGGCGCGCCAGGCGCTGCATCGTCCACCGCCGGGCCGCCGCGAAGCCGACGGCCTGCACCGCCCTGGGCAAGCGGGTTCCCGGTGGCAACCGCACCGCGCCAGGCGCCGCGGTGGTGGTGACAACTTCGCTCATTCCGGTGCCCTCCCAACCCCTGCCGCCCCCGTCGCGGGGGTGGTACCGCCATGTACCGCAGGCCTTCCCCGGTACGGTACTTTGTGGTACCACTGTCTGACAAGGGTTTCTGCGGGTTTCGCATCCACCGAAAGGGGCGCCGGCCGTGACAGCAGCGGTGACAGCAGCGGCCGACGATGCCGTTCACGACGCCGATCCGTTCCGGCTACGGCTGCTCGACGGGCTCGCCGCCTCGATCGACGAGCGCGGCTACCGCGCCAGCACAGTCGCCGACATCGTGCGCAACGCCCGCACCTCCAAACGCACCTTCTACGACCGGTTTTCGAGCAAGGAAGCCTGCTTCCTGGAGCTGCTGCAGGCCGACAACGAGAGGCTGGGCCAGCGCATCGCGGCGGCGGTCGACCCCGAAGCCGACTGGCATCGACAGATCCGTGCGGCCGTCGAGGCCTACGTCGGACACATCGAATCCCGGCCCGCCATCACGCTGAGCTGGATCCGTGAGCTGCCCTCGCTGGGCGCGATCGCCCGGCCGGCGCAGCGGCGCGGGCTGCAGCTGTTGACTGACCTGCTGATCGACCTGAGCTCCAGCCCGGGATTCCGCAGGGCCGACCTGCCGCCGTTGACGGGTTCGCTGGCGGTGATCCTGCTGGGCGGTCTGCGCGAACTGACCGCGCTGGCGGTGGAAGACGGGCGACCGATCCGCGACATCGTGGAACCGGCCGTGGATGCGTCCGTGGCCCTGCTCGGCCCGCGCCGTTAGGCTCAGCACAGACGCCTCACCCCACGGAGGACCGCGATGCGGCTATCGACCCGAAACCAGCTCACCGGCACCATCACCGAGGTCAACCTCGGCAGCGTCATGGCGATCGTGAAGGTGAGGCTCGACGGCGGAGAGCAGATCGTCACGTCCTCGATCACCAAGGACGCGGCCGCCGACCTCGGCCTCGCGGTCGGTCAGCCCGCGACGGTGTTCATCAAGTCCACCGAGGTCATGATCGGCGTCGAGTAACCCGGCCCGCGCCGAGTCAGCCGGCCGCACACTACTTTTCGGCGCGCAGGAAGGACCGCAGCCGGTCCAGGACCAGCTCGGGTCGTTGCTCGACGATCCAGTGCCCGACGCCCTCGACCAACTCGACCTCGAAATCGTCGATCCGCTCGGCATACCCGTGCAGGAGATCCGGTGTCAGCACCGGATCTGCGGTGCCGCTGAGCCAGCGGACCGGGACGTCGACGCGAGCGTCGTCGTATTCGCCGCCCAGCCAGCGCCACAGCTCCCTGGTCTGAAAGGTGCGATACCACCGGGAACCGGCCATGCCGTGCCCGGGCTGGCGCATGCACTCGACATACATCCGGACGTCGTCCTCGGGCGCCACGAATCCCCCGCCGACCCACGACGCCAGCACGCGGTAGAAGCGGGCCTTGGGATCACTGATCACCCGCGGACCGATCACCGGCAGCATGATCGGGACCTGGTACCAGAACCGCCAGAGGTTGCGCAGCATCGACAGGTCGCGCGTCACCCAGGGGGCCACGGTGTTCAGCCCGAAAAACCCCGTCACCTTCTGCGGATGGCGCAGCATCATGATGAACGCGACCGGCCCGCCCCAGTCATGAGCGACGAGCTTGACGGTGGGGACCCCGATCCGATCCAGGACGGCGGCCAGGTCGTCGGCCATGTCGTTCTTGCGATAGCTCGACCGCGGCGCCGAGCTCCAGCCAGCGCCGCGCAGGTCGGGACACAACACCCGGTAGCCGTCGGCGGCCAGCGGGCCGATCAGCTCGTGCCACTCCCACCAGTTCTGCGGGAAGCCGTGCACCAGCATCACCGCCGGCCCGTCGGCCGGCCCCGCGTCGGCGACGTGGATCGTGACACCAGGGACATCGGGGCCGAGATCGACATACCTGTGTTCGACGCCCTCGAGGGCGGGCATTGCGGTCATCTGCTGAGGCTATGCCAGGAACCGCTCGGCATAGGGCGCAAAGCGCGCACGCAGGTCGTCCTCCTTCAGCCCGAACATCTCGAAGGACGTCTCGACGGCCCCCAGCCGGCCGCGCGAGTGGGCCGCGAGATAGCCGGCGATCGATGTTCGCGCCGCGTCGGTGAACGGCTCGCCGGCCAGCGCATAGACCCGCCCGGCGACGCCGAGCTCGTCGGCCATGAAGTCGTCGAAGCGGACGTCGACCGAACGGTCCGGGCCGATCGTGTCGCGGTCGCGCACCAGCGCGGTCAGCATCCGCTCGAGGCGATCAACCCAGGCGGCCGCGATCCGTTCGACGGGCACCGGCGCGCGGTGCATCCGGGCGGAGTAGGTGATCATCGCGATCATCGACAGCGCGACGGGCACCGGGTCGCGGTGGGTGAACACGACGATGCTGTCACCGAAGACGCGATCCAGGACCGGCACCTGCTCGAGATGCTGTGGCGACTTGAGCAGCCAGCGCCGCCCCCCGCGCAGGAACTGCATCGCCTTGAGCTGCGTGGCGAGGTACTCGTAGTGCGGTGTCTGGTCGTGCGCCTGGTAGTAGGCGCGCCAGCGCGGCACCTCGGCCAGCGTCTCGAAGAACATCGTCGAGAAGTCGTTGGCCAGCAGCTGGATCTCCTCGTGCACGTGATCGGTGGTCATCTCGTGCATGAGCGGGAAATGCGGCATCACGGTGTTGATCACCGACACCGCGACGTCCATCCGCGCGCGCCGCGGGTCCGGCTCGACACCGGCCTCGGCGGGCAGCGGGAACGGCTCGACGCTTTCCCAGTACGGCATGGTGCGGAAGGTGGGCGCCGCCGCCAGCATGTTGTGCAGGTGGGTGGTGCCGGTGCGGGGCAGCCCGGCGATCACGACGGGCGATCGCAGCGCGACGTCGTGGATTTCGGGATGCCGGGCCAGCAGGTCGGTCAACAGCAGGCGGTTCTTGAGCAACTGCAACAGCTGCCCGTAGAAGTTCACCACGCCGGCGGACGTCAGCCCGTCGATGTCGCGCAGCGCGGCGAGGTAGACGTCGAGCCGCTCGCGGTAGTCACCCGCGCCGAAGTCGTGCAGGCCCGTGTCGGCTTCGGCCTGGGCGTGCAGCGCGTCGGCGTCCAGCGGGCATTGGGGGGCCATCGCGGCCATCATGTCGAGGATCTGTTGGGCTTCCGGGCTGAAGCGGGGCAGCGCGAGGTCGTCAAGGCGAACGGCGTCGGTCACGGCGAGTTATGTTACTCTCGGTTTCGTAATGGTTGTTGATTTCGGCCGGCCCCGTGACCCACGCATCGACGGCGCGGTGCTGAGCGCGACCGTGGAGCTGCTCGCCGAGACCGGCTATGCGGGCCTGTTGGTCTCCGCGATCGCCGCGCGGGCCGGCACCAGTAAGCCCGCGATCTACCGGCGCTGGCCGAGCAAGGCCCACCTGGTGCACGAGGCGGTGTTTCCGATCGGCACCGCGACCGAGCTGCCCGACACCGGGTCGTTGCCCCACGACCTGCGCGAAATGGTCCGTCGCTCAATGACTTTCCTGACCACGCCGGCCGCCAGGGCGGCCTTGCCCGGGCTGGTGGGCGAGATGGCCGCCGACCCGACCCTGCACTCGGCACTGCTGGAGCGGTTCGCCGGCGTCATCGGCGGCGGCCTCGCCGATTTGCTGGGGCGGGCCGCGGGCCGCGGCGAGATCCGGCCCGACGTGACCGCCACCGAACTGGCCCCCCAATTGATAGATGCCATCGCCGGCATCACCCTGATGGGCTTGCTCACCCGCGTCACCGAACTCGATGACGCGTGGGTCGACCGCACCACCACGTTGCTGCTGAAGGGAATCGCCGCATGACGCACGAGTCGACCGCCGCGTGGCACGGGCTGCTCGAAACCCTTGGCTCACTTGACCGTTCCTTTCTCGAGGGCGACCGCGCGGTGACCGACGACCGCCACATCGCCGACGGCTACCGGATGCTGGCCACCACCCTGGGCGTGGCGTTCGACGCCTACCTGTTCGCCGAGCCCGGCCGGCCGCAGTTCGTCGCGGTGAACACGCCGTTCCGTCGCGACCGCCGCTGGGGCGGCGACAACACCGACGCCTACTACTTCTTCTGCCCGGTCGATCCGGCCCGGCGCTACCGCATCAGCGGCAACAGGGGTGACAGCGTGTACTTCTCGCTGACCGCCTACAACGAGCCGTCGCCCGGGGCGTGGTCGGACCGCGTCGTGGCGATCGTCCGCGACAGCGATCTCGACATCGACACCGACGGAAACTTCTCCTTCGAGCTCGGGCCGACCCCGGACGCCGCCGTGCTGATGACCCGCGACTACCAGGCCGACCCGCTGACCGGCCGCCCGATCGACTGGCGCATCGAGGCCCTCGACCGGCCGGACCCGATCCGGCACGGCGACGCCGAGACCGCCGCGTCGCTGCGCGCCGCCGCGGCCTGGCTGCGCACCATGTTCGCGATCGTCCCGCTGGCCGTCGGGACCCGCGTCGACGAGGGGCGCGCGCTCGGGCACGAAACCGCTCATGCCGCAAACGAATTCGCCGAGCCCTATCAGGTGCCCGACGCCAACTTCGGCTGGTCGGCGCGCGACGCCTGCTATGCCTACGGCAGCTTCGTCCTCGACGACGACGAGGCGCTGGTCATCACCCACCGGCCCCCGCCGTGCCGGTTCTGGAACCTGGTGGTGTGGAACCAGTTCATGGCCACCTACGGCGCCGCGGAGGGCCCCGATGCCCGCTGCTCGATCAACGGCCACAGCGCGGTGCCCAACGCCGACGGTTCCGTGACGATCGTGCTGTCCCGCGGGATCACCGGGCACCCGAATTCGCTGACGACGCTGGGGTATCCGCGCGGAAACCTCGCCTTCCGGTGGTTCCTCACCGACGACGTGCCGGCGCGCCCGCGCGTCGAGCTCGTGAAGGCTTCGGACGCACCGACGGCGGCCGGCTAAACCTCCCGGACGAGTTCGATGGCCCGGCCCAGCGTGGCGAGCTTGGCATCGATCGTGTCGCCCGCCGGATACAGCCGCACGGTGTCCACGCCGGCATCGCGCCAGACCGCCAGCCGCGCGCGCACCATCGCCTCGGTGCCGATCAGCGTGGTGGCCAGCACCATCTCCTCGGTCACCAGCGCGGCCGCACCGCCGCGGTCCCCGCGCTGCCAGCGCTCCCGCACCGCGGCGGCGACGTCGGCCCAGCCCTGCCGGCTGTAGGCCCGGTTGTAGAAGTTGGTGCTCGACGATCCCATGCCGCCGAGGCTGAACGCGAGCTCCCTCTTGCGGTCGGCGACCATGGCGCGCAGTTCGTCTTCGTCCGCGGCGAAGGCGACCTCGGCGCCCTGACAGATGTCGAGGTCGGCGCGGGTGCGGCCGGCGGCCGCCAGCCCGTCGTCGAGGTGGGTGAAGTAGGCGCCGGCGGCGCCCTCGGGCACGAAGCTGGTGCCCAGCCAGCCGTCGGCGATTTCGCCGGTCCGGCGCAGCATCGCCGGTGACAGCGCGGCCAGGTAGATCGGGATGGGGTGCTGCGGCCGCGTCGACAATCGCATGGGCACGCCTTCACCGCCGGGGCGCGGGAGCTGGAATTCCGCTCCGGTGTGGGAGATCTTCCCGCCGGCGAACGCCTGCCGCACGATGTCGACGGTTTCGGAGATGCGCGCCAGCGGCCGGGCGAACGAGACGCCGTGCAGGCCCTCGATCACCTGGGGGCCGGAGGCGCCCAGCCCGAGCAGGAAGCGCCCGCCGGACAGGTTGGACAGCGTGATCGCGGTCTGGGCGACCAGCACGGGCGAGCGGGTGCCGACCTGCAGGACACCGGAACCCAGCAGCATCCGGTCCGTGCGGGCCGCGAGATAGCCCAACGCCGACACGGCATCCGCGCCCCACGCCTCGGCGACCCAGCACACGTCGAGCCCCAGCCTTTCGGCCTCGACGGTGAACGCGACGACTCCGGCGACCTCATCGCCGGCACCGGACAGCTCGACGGTGGTCGCGGCCCGCATCACCGCACCCCGTGCTCGGCCAGCCTCTTGATCGCCGACAGCGTCTTGTTGATCGAGGCCTCGAACTCCCGCAGCCGCACGAAGACGATCTTCTGCTCCTGGTCGGGCATCGACTCGATCGCCACCGACAGACCCGAGCGCCCGGGCCCCATCTGCGCCCAGTAGTGCAGCGAGGTCCCGCCGTCGCGGGGGGTCAGCCGGAATCGCCAGGTGGCCGCGGGGTTATCGGGTTCGCCTACCGCCCAAGCGAATTCGTGCGGCTCGTCGCAGGCCACGATCACCGACGTGCTGGTCCAGCGCCCGAACGCCTGGTGTTCGTTGTGCCCGACGAACCGGGCGCCCACCCGTGGGCCGTCGGCGCCCTCGGCCCACTCCACCTCCTGCAGCTCGCCGCTCAGGGTCGGCATCAGCTTGATGTCGGAGACCAGGCTCCAGACCCGGTGCGGGTCGGCGTCGATCCACGTCGAGGCTTCCACCGTCGGGTTGTCCGCATAGCGCTCTCCGGTCCATTCCACGCGACCCATTGTCCCCCGCGCGCGCGCAAACGCAGTCTCGATTCGGTAGCGAATCGAGACTGCGTCGCATGCGGCCCGGCGCTGTCAGCGCGGGCTCACGCCGCGACGGGCACCTGGTCGGCCGGCCGGTCGGGCTTGCCACCCGCGACCCTCCGCCACACCGAGTCCGGGAACGTCAGCCTGACGATCTTGCGCACGACGGTGCCGAACTGACGCGCCAGCGGGCCGCGGTTGTAGGGGATGCCGTAGCGCTCGCAGAGCTGCTGCACCTCGGGCGCGATGTCGGCGTACCGGCGCGCCGGCATGTCCGGGAACAGGTGGTGCTCGATCTGGTGCGACAGGTTGCCGGACAGCAGGTGGAAGAGCCTGCCGCCGGTCAGGTTCGCCGAGCCCAGCACCTGGCGGAAGTACCACATCCCGCGGGACTCGTCCATGGTCTCCTCGGCGGTGAATTCCTGTGTGCCGTCCGGGAAGTGGCCACAGAAGATGATCATGTACGACCACACGTTGCGCATCAGGTTGGCCGTCAGGTTGCCGGTGAAGACGAACGGGGCGAACGGCCCGGCCAGCAACGGGAAGGCGACGTAGTCCTTGAGCGTCTGGCGGCGCGTCTTGCGCCAGATCTCACGCAGCACCTCGCGCTTGTCGGCCAGCCGGATCTCACCGGAACGGATGCGCTCGGTCTCCAGCTCGTGCAGCGCGACGCCGTACTGGAACAACACCATCAGCAGGAACGCGTAGAGCGGGTTGCCGATGAAGTACGGCTCCCACGGCTGGTCCTCGCTCATCCGCAGGATGCCGTAGCCGATGTCGCGGTCCATGCCCACGATGTTGGTGTGGGTGTGGTGCATGTAGTTGTGCGAATGCCGCCACTGGTCGGCGGGGCACGCGGTGTCCCATTCGAACGCGCGGCCGGAGATCGCCGGGTCGTGCATCCAGTCGTACTGGCCGTGCATGATGTTGTGGCCGATCTCCATGTTGTCCAGGATCTTCGACACGCCCAGCATCGCGGTGCCCAACAGCCACGCCGGCGGCAGGAAGAGCAGCGCCCGTCCACCGACCTCCAGCGCCCGCTGGGCCTTGATGACGCGGCGAATGTAGTCGGCGTCCGCCGCGCCGAGCTCGGCCAGCACGCGTTCCCGGATGGCGTCGAGCTCGCGGCCGAACGCGTCGGCCTGCTCGGGGGTCAGGGTGATCTTGTTGTCTGTCATGGCTTTTCCTCCCAATTGGTTCGGGCGGTCACAGCGCCAGCTCGACGTCGCCGACGGGGACGGACACACAGATCTGCACGTCGTCGTCGGGGACGGTCGAGACCGCGCCGGTGACCAGGTTGCGCACGGCGCCGGCGGTCTTGCGCCTTGTGCACGTGTGGCAGATGCCCATGCGGCATCCGCTGGCCGGCGTCAGGCCGGCCGATTCGGCTTGCTCCAACAGCGATCGGCCGTCGTCGGTGACGTCGATGTCGCTGTCGGAGAATGAGATCCGGCCGCCCGACGGGTTGGCCGGCGCGTCGAGCACCGGCGGCACGAAGCTCTCGGTGAACACGTTGTCGCAGTGCCGCCGTACCGCCTCGACCAGGGGCGCCGGCCCGCAGACGAAAACCGCGTCGGGTGAGGGCAGCGCGGCCGCGAGGTGGTCGGCCCCGAAGCGGCCCACGAGGTCGCCGCCGTCGGACCGGCTGTAGCCGCGCAGCACCTTGACGCCCGGCATCGCGGCCAGTTCGTCGCGGTAGCACGCCTCGGCGGCGGTGCGGGCGTAGTGGACGAACGCGACCTCGCCGGCGTGCCCCTCGGCGCGGAGGGTGCGCAGCATCGCCATGACCGGCGTGATGCCGCTGCCGCCGGAGACGAACAGGATGCGGTCAGGTCGCCGGGCCGGCAGCACGAACTCGCCGCCGGCGCCCGCGATACCGAACACCATGCCGCGCCGGGCGTGCTCGTAGAGGTAGTTCGACACCAGCCCGCCGTCGTGACGACCGATCGTCAACTCGAGGTGGGCCGACCCCTCGGGGTTGGCCGGGGAGTAGCAACGGGTGTGCCGGCGGCCGTCGATCTCGACCGTGAGGTTGACGTACTGGCCGGCCCTGACAGGGTACGTAGATGTGCAGGCCTCGTTGGGCGCGAGCGTGAGGGTGACGCTGCGCGGGGTCGTCCGGCGCACGTCGACGACCTTGGCGCGGGCTTCCCCCAGCGTCCAGGTCGGCGCCACCAGCTCGGTGTAGCGGTCGACGCCGTGCGGACCGGTCAGCAGGCCGAGCAGGTCAGAACCCAGAACTCGCTTCCGGAAAGTCCGGGCGAGGGCCCCACCGGAGGTTTGCGCAGTTTGAGTGAACATGTGTACACAGTGCTACCGGATGGTCCAGGTCGTCAAGGGTTTCTAGCAGGTCTGTGGTAGGGTTCACACAGTGAACAGCCGTACGCCTGGGTCACGGTCGCGCGGTTCGGGTCGGGAGCGCTCGCGCGAGAGCCCGTCGCGGGAGGAGCGCAAGGAGGCCACCCGGCGCGCCATCATCGCCGCGGCACTCAAGTTGCTGGGTGACCGCAGCTTCTCCAGCCTGAGCCTGCGCGAGGTGACCCGTGAGGCCGGCATCGTGCCGGCGGCGTTCTACCGCCACTTCGAGTCGATGGAGGCCCTTGGCCTGGTCCTGATCGACGAGTCGTTCCGTTCGCTGCGCGACACCCTGCGCGGGGCGCGGGCCGGCAAGTTTGACCCCAACCGGGTGATCGAGTCCTCCGTGGAGATCCTGATCGCCAGCGTCGCCGACCGGCGCGAACACTGGCGCCTGATCGGCCGCGAGCGCAACAGCGGGCTGAGCGTGCTGCGTTACGCCATCCGCACCGAGATCCGGTTGATCACCTCGGAGCTGGCCACCGACCTTGCCCGTTTCCCGGGTCTGAACCAGTGGTCCACCGAGGACCTCAATGTGCTGGCCACCCTGTTCGTCAACGCGATGATCGCCATCGCCGAGGCGATCGAGGACGCTCAGAGCGCCGAGGCGCTCGAGGAGATCCGGCGCATCGCCGTCAAACAGTTGAGGATGATCGCCATCGGCATCGCGGGCTGGAAAAGCAGCCCCTGACCACGGCGACTACGAACCGGCGGCGCGCCGCCTCGCCGATGTCATCGCTTCCTCTGGTCGAAGTCGACAGCGGCGTTCTCGTCGACGACCTCGTACAGCGACTCGCCGTCCTCGGGGGCGCCGTCGACCTGGCCCCGATGGGCGCGTCCGGGCGGCTCGTCGGCGACCGGGCCGGCCGCGGCGCCGGACACGTCCGGACGCTCCTCGGCCAGCCGGTCGTCGAGGGACTCACCCTCGCGCTCCTCGCGCGCCGTCATCCCGAACCGGTCCGCCTCGCTCCAGCCCTCGGGCGGGTCCACGACGATGTCGCCGTCGTCGTTGTGCACCTCATCGGAATCGGTGCCCTCGCTCTGGTTCAGGGTTCCGCCCGGACCGCCCTCCTCGGGGAAGTCCGCGGGATCGACCATGTCGCCGGCACCGAAGCCGCCATCGTCACCAGTCATACCGAACCGGTTGCCCGGGGCCCCGGCGCTTGAAACGCGATCCGCGCCGCCGGCCGGCGCAGGGGCGTTCGACATCACCCGGGTGTGACACCCCGCGCAGCGGGTAGTTTGGCCCCGTGACGGGCGTCTCGCGGCGGGTGTTCGGACGGCTGGCGGCCGGTGCCGGTACGCTCGGCGCCGCCGGCTTCCCGGCGGGCTGCGGGCGCCCGGGCGCCGATCACGGCGCGCCCCGAGCGCCGGCCCCACCGGCGGCCACACCCGTGGGCGTCGTGTTGTCGCACGAGCAGTTCCGCACCGAACAGCTTGTGGCGCAAGCACAGGCGGCCGAGCGGGCCGGCTTTGCCTACGTGTGGGCCAGCGACCACATCCAGCCGTGGCAGGACAACGAGGGGCACTCGATGTTCCCCTGGTTGACCCTGGCGCTGGTGGGTAACAGCACCAGCCGCATCTCGTTCGGCACCGGGGTGACGTGCCCCACGTACCGCTATGATCCTGCCGTCGTCGCCCAGGCGTTCGCCTCCCTGGCGGTCCTGAATCCCGGGCGGGTGTTCCTGGGGCTGGGCACCGGCGAGCGGCTCAACGAACAGGCCGCCACCGGCAGGTTCGGACCGTATGCCGAGCGCCACGACCGTTTGCTCGAAGCCATCCAACTGATCCGTCAGCTGTGGAGTGGATCACGAATCTCTTTCTCGGGGCGCTACGTTCAGACCGACTCCCTGAAGATCTACGACCTGCCGGACGCGCCGCCGCCGATCTTCGTGGCCGCCAGCGGCCCCAAGAGTGCGACACTGGCCGGTCGATACGGCGACGGATGGATCACCCAGGCCCGCGACCTCACCAGGCCGGAACTGCGTGCGGCGTTCACCGCGGGCGCCCGGGCCGCCGGCCGCGACGTCGCCACCTTGGGGATGCGCGCCGAGATGTTCGCCGTCGTCGGCGACGACGGCGAGGCCGCACACGCGGCCGCGCTGTGGCGGTTCACCGCGGGCGCCGTCGACCAGCCCGATCCCGTGCGGATTCAACGCGCCGCCGAGTCCAACCCCATCGACAAGGTGCTCGCCGACTGGACTGTCGGCACCGACCCGACCACCCACATCAAGGCCGTCCAGGCGGTGCTCGACGCCGGCGCCGTCCCGTTTCTGCACTTCCCGCAGGCCGATCCCGGCGCCGCGATCGACTTCTACCGCGCCAACGTCCTGCCCCACGTGCACTGAGCCACGTGCACGCCGGACCGAGCGTGAACACTCACCCCGAGTCGGGCTGAATGTAGATGGCGCGCACCGCGGGCACGGCTTCACGGACCCGCGCCTCGGTGTCTTTGATCACGTCCGCCGCGGTCGCCATCGCCGTTCGGGGACCGAAGACCACCTTGGCGGTGACCAGCAGCTGGTCGGGACCCAGGTACCGGGTACGCAGATCGGTGATCGAATCGACGTGCTCGTCCTGCTCCAAGGCTGTCCGGATCGTGGCGCAGTCCTTGCCGGTTGCGCCCTCGCCGATCAGCAGGCTGTGCGTCTCGACGATGAGGATGACGGCGATCCCGCCGAGGAGGACACCGATGCCCAGCGTGCTCAGTCCGTCCCACAAGGGACTTCGCGTGAGGGCCGTCGCCGTTACGCCCGCAAGCGCCAAACCCAGGCCGAGCAGGGCGGCGCTGTCCTCGAGCAACACCACCAGCGGCTCAGGGATGCGGGACCGGCGGATGAATTCCCACCAGGTGCTGGTCCCCTTGAGCCGCGCCGAGCCTTTACGCGCGTTGTGCAGGCTGTAGCCTTCCAGCAACGCCGCGACGACGAGGATCGCAATGGCGACCGTGGGTGATGTCAGTGGCTGCGGGTGACGGATCTTGTTGTATCCCTCGCGCAGGGCGAACACCGACCCCATGGTGAACAGCATGAGCGCCACGACGAACGAATAGAAGTAGCGGCTGCGCCCATGACCGAACTGGTGCAAAGCATCTGGCTTCTTGCGCGCTTGGCGCTGACCTACCATCAAGAGCAGTTCGTTGACGCTGTCGGCCAGTGAATGAACGGATTCGGCGAGCATGGCCGAACTCGACGTCAGCAAGAAGCCCGCGAATTTTGCGATCGCGATTGCGACATTGGCCAAAAAGGCCACCAGACCGCACTGTCCACCCGAGACCGCATCGGCCGGGCCAAGGGCATCATCATGGAGCGCTACGGCGTGGACGACATACGCGCCTTCGAGATGCTGCGGGCGCTCTCTCAGGAGCGGCAGACCAAGCCGGCCGACATCGCCCGACTCGTCGTCGAGACCCGCGGCGACGGCCGCTGAGGCGCGTGGCGGCGTCCCCGTCGTTCCGATCTACGATGATGGAACTCCATCTACGAGGCCGGTGCGATGCTGCTCCGGGGAACGGTTGGCGACGGTGTGGGACTTCGAGACGGACCCGGAATATCAGGCCAAGCTGGATTGGGTCGAAAAGTTCATGGTCGACGAGCTGGAGCCGCTCGATCTGGTCGCCCTCGACCCGTACGACAGGAAGAACGCCGAGACGATGGCGATCCTGCGGCCGTTGCAGCAACAGGTGAAGGACCAGGGGCTGTGGGCCGCCCACCTGCGGCCCGAGCTCGGCGGCCAGGGTTTCGGGCAGGTCAAGCTGGCGCTGCTCAACGAGATCATCGGGCGCTCCCGCTGGGCACCGTCGGTGTTCGGCTGCCAGGCGCCCGACTCTGGCAACGCCGAGATTCTCGCGTTGTTCGGCACCGACGGGCAGAAGGCCCGCTACCTGCAGCCGTTGCTCGACGGGGAGATCACGTCCTGCTACTCGATGACCGAACCGCAGGGCGGTTCCGATCCGGGGCAATTCGTCACGGCCGCGACCCGCGACGGTGACGACTGGGTGATCAACGGCGAAAAGTGGTTCTCCACCAACGCCAAACACGCCTCGTTCTTCATCGTCATGGCCGTCACCAATCCCGAGTCGCGCACCTACGACAAGATGTCGCTGTTCATCGTTCCCGCCGAGACGCCCGGCATCGAGATCGTGCGCAACGTCGGGGTGGGAGCGGAGTCGTCCAAGCGGGCCAGCCACGGCTACGTCCGCTACCACGACGTCCGCGTGCCCGCCGATCACGTGCTCGGCGGCGAGGGCCAGGCCTTCATGATCGCGCAGACCCGCCTCGGCGGGGGCCGCATCCACCACGCGATGCGCACGATCGCGTTGGCGCGCAGCGCGTTCGACATGATGTGCGAACGTGCCGTATCCCGCCAGACCCGACAGGGCCGGCTGGCCGACTTCCAGATGACCCAGGAGAAGGTCGCCGACAGCTGGATCCAGATCGAGCAGTTTCGGCTGCTGGTGCTGCGCACGGCGTGGCTGATCGACAAGCACCACGACTACCAGAAGGTGCGCCGCGACATCGCCGCGGTGAAGGTCGCCATGCCGCAGGTGCTGCACGACGTCGCCCAGCGGGCCCTGCACCTGCACGGCGCGCTCGGCGTGTCCGACGAGATGCCGTTCGTCAAGATGCTGGTGGCCGCCGAGTCGCTGGGCATAGCCGACGGCGCCACCGAACTGCACAAGATGACCGTGGCCCGCCGCACGCTACGCGAATACCAGCCGGTGACAACGCCTTTCCCGTCGGCCCACATTCCGACCCGGCGCGCCGAGGCGCAGGCCCGGCTGGCCGAACGCCTGGAGCACGCGATCGCCGAGTTCTGAGGCGCGGCGCCGTCAGGCGATGTAGCGGACGATGCTCTCGGCCACGCACGCCGGCTTGGGCGAGCCCTCGATCTCGATGGCGGTCGACATGATCGCCTGCACGGCGCCGTCGCCGACGTCCTCGACACCGACCAACGAGGTTTGCGCACGCACGCGCGAGCCCACCGGGACGGGGGCCGGGAAGCGAACCTTGTTGAGGCCGTAGTTGATTGCCAGCTTGATGCCGTTGACCGTGTAGATCTGGTGCTGCAGCCGCGGCAGCAGCGACAGCGTCATGAACCCGTGGGCGATGGTGGTGCCGAACGGACCCGCGGCCGCCCGTTCCGGGTCGACGTGGATCCACTGGTGATCGCCGGTCGCGTCGGCGAACATGTTGACGTCGTCCTGGGTGATCCTCACCCAGTCGCTCTGCCCGATGGTCTCGCCCGCGGCGGCGGCGAGCTCGGCTACTGATTCGAAAGTGCGCATTCGGTGACAATAGCGCCGAAGCCGGGCGGCGCCGGACCGGGGCGCTGCGTCGCCGTAGTCGACCGTCAACGCCGGTGCCGCCGCGCGCCGGCGCTGTTGCAGGATGGGTCCGTGAGGCTGCTGCTGATCGCCGACACCCACGTCCCCCGGCGAGCGCGCGACCTGCCGGCCCGGGTGTGGGACGAGGTCGGTGACGCCGACGTCGTCGTGCACGCCGGTGACTGGGTGTCGACCGACCTGCTCGACGAGCTTGAAGCCAGGGCCGCAAGGCTGGTGGCCTGCTGGGGAAACAACGACGGGCCGGCGCTGCGCGGCCGGCTGCCGCAGCGCGCCGACGCGACGCTGGACGGGGTGCGCGTCACGGTGGTCCACGAGACGGGAGCGGCGGCCGGCCGGGACGCGCGGATGTCGCGGCGCTATCCCGACAGCGACGTGCTGATCTTCGGCCACAGCCACATCCCCTGGGACACCACGACAGCGACCGGCCTGCGGCTGCTCAACCCCGGGTCACCGACCGACCGCCGCCGGCAACCGCACTGCACCTACATGACCGCGACGGTGCGAAACGGCACCGTGACCAGCGTTGTCCTGCACGAGCTTGAAAGGTAGCTTCCCTACAGAGGTGTTATCGGTGGGGTGCGCACCGGACTCGACGCCCGCGCGCAGACCGCCGACATACGCACCAACATCGGCTATGTGCCGCAGCGGCTTTCGATCGAGCCGGCGTTGACCGGCCGGCAGAACGTGACGTGGTTCGCGCGGTTGTACGGCGTGTCCCGCGCCGAACGCGCCGAACGCGTCGAGCAGGCGCTGGGCGCCATGCAACTCCTCGACCCCCTTGCGGTGCTGGCCGCGTTCGGCGACCGGCGATAGCCGATCGTGACCTGACCGCGACGATTCCGGCCCGAGGCCCAATCGTTAGCCAACCGCGATGTCGCACCGCGGCCACGACAGGCCGATCATGCACTCCCCCTGTGTTTGACTCCCCGAGAACAGATTCGACCGCGTCATGCGGCAGGACACAAGTTGGGATGGATGGGAGCCATGAAGTTCGTGGAAACGTTGCGTGGCGCGGCCGGCATGCCGCGCCGGCTGGCTATCGCGGCTGTCGGTGCTGCCCTGTTGTCCGGTCTCGTCGGTGCCGTCGGCGGCTCGGCGACCGCGGGGGCGTTCTCGAAGCCGGGCCTTCCGGTCGAATACCTCGAGGTCCCATCGCCGGCGATGGGCCGCAACATCAAGGTGCAGTTCCAGTTCGGCGGGCCGCACGCGGTGTACCTGCTCGACGGTCTGCGCGCGCAGGACGACTACAACGGCTGGGACATCAACACCCCGGCGTTCGAGGAGTTCTACCAGTCCGGCCTGTCGGTCGTCATGCCCGTCGGCGGCCAGTCCAGCTTCTACAGCGACTGGTACCAGCCGTCGCAGGGCAACGGCCAGAACTACACCTATAAGTGGGAGACGTTCCTGACCCGCGAGATGCCCGCCTGGCTGCAGGCCAACAAGAACGTGTCGCCGGCCGGCAACGCCGCGGTGGGCCTGTCGATGTCGGGGGGCTCCGCGCTGATCCTGGCCGCGTACTACCCGCAACAGTTCCCCTACGCGGCCTCGCTGTCGGGCTTCCTCAACCCGTCCGAGGGCTGGTGGCCGACGCTGATCGGGTTGGCGATGAACGACTCGGGCGGCTACAACGCCAACAGCATGTGGGGCCCGTCCACCGACCCGGCGTGGCGACGCAACGACCCGATGGTGCAGATCCCGCGCCTGGTGGCCAACAACACCCGGGTCTGGGTCTACTGCGGCAACGGCACGCCCAGCGACATCGGTGGCGACAACATGCCCGCGAAGTTCCTGGAGGGCCTGACGCTGCGCACCAACCAGCAGTTCCAGAACAACTACATGGCCGCGGGTGGTCGCAACGGCGTGTTCAACTTCCCGGCCAACGGGACGCACTCGTGGCCCTACTGGAACCAGCAGCTGGTCGCGATGAAGCCCGACATCCAGCACGTGCTGCTCACCAGCGCTGCCCCCGCCCCGGAGGCACCCGCCTCCTAGGAAAGCCAGCAGCGGCGGCGGCGCACCGGTCAGCGCCGCTGCCGCTGCGCCTTTCGCGCCTGTCGCGGCTTTCGCAGCTTTTGCGCCGAAGCGAGCAGGGCGCGGCGGTCCTGGTGGAAGTAGGTGTAGGCGGTCGTGGCCGCGCACAGGGCGGTGGCCATCACCAGCATCCAGGTGCCGTTGACGACCACGCTGATGACACCCCCCACCGCGGCTCCCGAAACGAAACTGACCAACAGCAGGAGATAACCGAGCCAGTCGGCGGCGCTTCCCCCACCGGCGATGTGGCGTTCGATGCCCTGGCCCATCTTGACGGTCGTGCCGGTCACATAACTCAACGGCACCGACACCTCGCCGTCCTTGACGAACGACGTGTTCAACGCCCCGGTGCCGAAGGCCAACAGCACAATCGGCGCGAAGTCGAGGAGATTCTCTGTCCATCCCTCGTCGATCACGTCGACCACGGTGGCGGCCACCAGACTCAGCGTCGTCAGCACGGTCGGGCCGTGCGGATGGTCGACCCAGAAGAACCGCCGGCACAGCGACGCGACCACCACGCCGGCA
Source organism: uncultured Actinomycetota bacterium (assembly GCA_963711445.1). Taxonomy (GTDB): domain Bacteria; phylum Actinomycetota; class Actinomycetes; order Mycobacteriales; family Mycobacteriaceae; genus Mycobacterium. The sequence continues at coordinate 312,054 of CAVQEF010000003.1, read as the reverse complement.
ACGAACGCCACGATGAGCAGCGCGGCACTTACGGCGAGCCACCCTTCGCCGGTGAAATACCCGAGCACGGCGCGCTGGGCGTTGCCGGTGATGAAGACCACGAAGTATCCGGCGGAGTGGGTGAACGAGATCGCGCCCACCACACCGGCCAGCACGGCCAGCACCCACGACAACCGCGCTTCACTGTTGAACACGTCCCCGGCCACGCCCCCATGTTTTCAGACGCGCGCGGGCCGCGCAGCGGTGGCGGCGCCGCTACTCGGCGGTGAGCCGGGCGATGGACCGCAGCGGGATCGGCAGCCATCCCGGCCGGTGCCGCGCCTCGTACCCGGTCTCGTAGACGGCCTTGTCGAGCTCGTAGCCCGACAGCAGCTGCGCCGAATCGCGCGGATCGGTGCCGGACGCGGCCGCGTAGCCCTCGCAGAACGCGGTGCGGTTGCGATCGACCCACTCCCGGGCGCGGGCGGCCAGCTGCTTGTCGGCGGCCTGGTCCACCAACGGCCCGTAGGCAGCGTACTCGAACGAGCGCAGCACGCCGGCCACGTCCCGCAGCGGCGAGTCGGGCGCCCGCCGCTCGTCCAGCGGCTGGCCCGGCTCGCCTTCGAAGTCGATCAGCAACCAGCGCTCCGGGATCCGCAGCACCTGCCCCAGGTGCAGGTCGCCGTGGACCCGCTGCACGGTGATCGTCTCGCCCGCGAGCTTGCCGAACCGCTCCTCGATCGTCGCCACGTACTCCTCGAGCTCGGGAACCTTCGACACGGTCGAGGACAGCCGCGCCAGCACGGTGTCGACCGGGAACGTCGCTTCGGCCGTGCCCAGGCTCTCGGCCAGCGTGGCGTGCACGGAGGCGACCGCCTCGCCGAGCCGGTAGGACTCGCCGGCGAAGTCGCCGCCGACCTCGTGGGCATACAGGTCGCCCTCCGCGAACAGGTCGCGGACGCTGGCGGTGGCCATCGCCCAGCCCTCGGCGGCGTTCGACGCGAATTCGGTGACCATGCCCAGCGGCCACGCGGTGTCGGCGGTGCCGTCCGAGCCGGCCAACTCGTAGGTGCCCAGCAGCCGTGCCACGTGCGGGTTGCCGGCGCGGGCGAGCACCCGGTTGAGTTCGATGTCGGGGTTGATGCCGCTGCTGACCCGCCGGAACACCTTGAAGATGGCGTGTCGGTCGAAGATCACGCTGGTGTTGCTCTGCTCGGCATCCAAGACGTGCGGCAGCGCCTCCAGCGGCAGCTCGACCTCGGGTTCCTTGGCGAATCGCACCTCGGTTCCGGGCGAGGTGCGCACCGCCGACTCCTCGATCAACGACAGCAGGAACTGCGGCGCATCGGTGTCGTACAGGGCGTCGAAGCCCGTCCGGTCGCCCGCGGCGCCGATCGTGGCCACCGTGCTGTACTCGGAGACCGGGGCGGTGTCCCAGCGCACGATCACCTGGTAGCGCTCGGAGTGGCCGTCGGCGTAGGAGACGTCGACGAGCACCAGGTCGAGGTCATCGCGCAGCGGCACGACCAGGCCGGCCTCGGCGGTGGTCAGCTCGCGGTTGCGTCCGGCGTACCAACGTTGCTGTGGCAGCCACTCGGCCCAGGGCAGGTTGGCTGGCTGTGTGGCGGGCTGTGTCATAAGCGCCGCTCCTCCTCATCGCTTTCGCTCTGCATCGTCACGACGCGTGTCATGAGCGCCGCTCTCCCCCTCGCCGCTTCGCGGCCGGGAGGTGCCCCCACCTCATCGCTTTCGCTCTGCATCGTCACGACGCGTGTCATGAGCGCGGCTCCTCCTCGTCGCTTCGCGTTGCGTCATCGCGCCGGTGCGTGTCGTGCCGCTCCTCGGATGCGCACAGCTGGAACCAATAGAACCCGTGTCCCGGCAGAGTCAGCAGGTAGGGCAGGTGGCCGATGCGCGGAAACTCCACGTGCCCGGTCAGCTCCACCGGCGTGTAGCCGCTCCAGTGCTGCAGGCTCAGTTCGATGGGCTGCGGGAACCGCGACAGGTTGTTGACGCACAGCACAGTGTCGCCCTCGTCGGCCTCCTGACGCACGAAAGCCAGCACCGAGGGGTTGGAGCCGCCCAGTTCCTCGAAGCTGCCGACGGCGAAGGCCGCGTGCCGGCGGCGCACCGTCAGCATCGTGCGGGTGAAGTTGAGCAGCGAGGTGGAGGTGTCGCGCTGGGCCTCGACGTTGACGGCCTGATACCCGTACACGGGGTCCTGGCTGGGCGGCAGGTAGAGCCGGCCGGGGTTGGCGGCCGAGAACCCCGCGTTGCGGTCCGGTGTCCACTGCATCGGGGTGCGCACCCCGTCGCGGTCGCCCAGCCAGATCACGTCTCCCATGCCGATCTCGTCACCGTAGTAGAGGACCGGCGAACCGGGTAGCGACAACAGCAGCGCGGTGAACAGCTCGATCTGGTTGCGGTCGTTGTCCAGCAGCGGCGCCAGCCGGCGGCGGATCCCGACGTTGGCCTTCATCCGCGGATCCTTGGCGTACTCGGAGTACATGTAGTCGCGCTCGTCGTCGGTGACCATCTCCAGCGTCAACTCGTCGTGGTTGCGCAGGAAGATGCCCCACTGGGCCATGTCGGGGATCTCGGGCGTCTGCGCGAGGATCTCCGAGATGGGGAACCGCGACTCGCGGCGGACCGCCATGAAGATGCGGGGCATGAGCGGAAAGTGGAACGCCATGTGGCATTCGTCGCCGCCGGTGCTGGGCTCGCCGAAGTACTCGACGACGTCGGCCGGCCACTGGTTGGCCTCGGCCAGCAGCACCCGGCCCGGAAATTCGTCGTCGACGACCTTGCGGACCCGCTTGAGGAAGGAGTGCGTCTCGGGCAGGTTCTCGCAGTTGGTGCCCTCGCGCTCGAACAGGTAGGGCACGGCGTCCAGGCGGAAACCGTCGATCCCCAGGCCCAGCCAGAAGCGCAGGACGTCGATCATCGCCTCCTGCACGGCCGGGCAGTCGTAGTTCAGGTCCGGCTGGTGGGAGAAGAACCGGTGCCAGTAGAACTGGCGCCGGACCGGGTCGAACGTCCAGTTCGACTCCTCGGTGTCGACGAAGATGATCCGGGCGTCCGGGTACTTCTCGCTGGTGTCGCTCCACACGTAGTAGTCCCCGTACGGCCCGTCGGGGTCGTGGCGCGACTCCTGGAACCAGGGATGCGAATCCGAGGTGTGGTTCATCACCAGGTCGGTGATGATCCGGATCCCCCGCCGGTGCGCGGCGTCGACCAGCGCGACGAAGTCGTCGACCGTGCCGAACTCGGGCAGCACCTTGTAGAAGTCGCGGATGTCGTAGCCACCGTCGCGCAGCGGCGAGTCGTAGAACGGGGGCAGCCAGATGCAGTCGATGCCGAGCCACTGCAGATAGTCCAGGCGCTGGTGCAGGCCGCGCAGATCGCCCGCACCGTCGGCGCTGGCGTCGTAGAACGCCCGGACCAGCACCTCGTAGAAAACGGCGTGCTTGAACCAGGTCGGATCGGCCGGCAGCGCCGCGGCGTTGCGGAAGTCGTCGGCGCTGGGGTGCTCGACCACGCCGTCCTGAACGTGGCTGCCCCCCGCGGGATGGTGTTCGACAGCTTCTCGTGTGTCGTTCATCAATTCCACGATGCCACGGGTACCCGAGGCGCGGCGCCGGGAATCAGGCCCGCCGAATCCCGGCGAACCACATCCGGCGGCAAGCGGATTGGGCGGCGGGCGGGCATGACCGGGGCGATGTCAGGCCGGGGGGCCGTCCGCCAGCGTCACGTTCACGGTGCGGTCGGCGCCCCCCGCGGAGCGGTAGCTCACCGCGACGGTGTCCCCGGGGTGATGGGGGACGAGGGCTTCGGTCATCGAGGTCGCCCCGCGGATGGGGGCGCCGTCGATCGCGGTGACCACGTCGCCCGGCGAGAAGCCGGCCTCGGAGGCCGGACCGCTGCCGACCACCCGTTCGACGCGTGCGCCGTTGCCGCCGTTGTCGACGACGCCCAGGCCCAAAAAGGCCGTGGGCCCGATGTGGACGGTGTTCGAGCCGGCGCCGGAGCGGATCTGGCCGGCGACCCCCATCGCCCGGCCGATCGGGATGGCGAAGCCCTGGCCGCCGGACATCTTGTAGGTGTCGGTGGCCGCGGTGTTCATGCCGATTACCTGCCCGTTGCCGTTCACCATGGGCCCGCCCGAGTCGCCGGGCTTGATCGGCGCGTCGGCCTGGATCAGCCCGCCCAGGCTCTCCTGGGCACCGGTCAGCGTGTCCGTCGCGTCGACCGTCTGGTTGAGCGCGACGACGCGGCCGGCCACGGCGCTGGGCGTGCCGCCCTGGCCACCGGCGTTGCCCATCGCGACGATCGGTTCGCCGACGGCCACGTCGCCGCCGATCGCGGCGGTGGGCAGGCCGGCGGCCCCGCGCAGCTGCAGGACCGCGATGTCCTGGCTACGGTCGTAGCCGATCACGTCGACCCCGTACGTCTGGCCGTTGCCGACGTCGAACGCGCTGATGTCGGTCGCGCCCGAGATCACGTGGTTGTTGGTCAGCACGACGCCGTTCGGGTCGATGACGATGCCGGTCCCGGCTCCCACCGCGTTGTTGTAGCCGAACTTGGTGCTGATGTCGACGACCTGCGGCCCGACCTGCGCGACCAGCCCCGCCGGGTCGAGCGGGAGCATCGGCCGCTCGGCGACCCGGTCCAGCGCCGGGACCCACGGCCCGAAAGGTGACGCGGAGGCCGGAACCGTGGCCGAGCCCAGGCCCAGGCCGACCACGGCCAGCACGCCGGCCAACCACGACAACCAGGCTGAGCGATGACGCGTTGTGCTCATCCGTACCTCCTGCATTCCCCGTAAGAATAGGAAGCGTCCCGGCCTCCTGCTCTGGGGCGGGATGCTTTTGTCCATATAACCGTAATGTAGGTGACCATTCAGGAGGTTGCCAGGTTCGCCCGGCCGCCCGCCGGCGGGGCCCTGCCGGCATGGGTCCGGCTTACGCTGGGCCGATGGGCGAATTCGACGCCAGGGCCAGCTTCTCCCGGGCCCCGATAGCCCGGCTGGCCACGATCACGCCCGACGGGCTCCCGCACCTGGTGCCGGTGGTCTTCGCGCTCGACGCCGGCCCCGGGGACGGCCCCGACGTGCTCTACACCGCGGTCGACGCCAAGCCCAAGTCCACGCGCCGGCTGCGCCGCCTGGCCAACATCGATCACCACCCGCAGGTGAGCCTGCTCGTCGACCACTACGCCGAGGACTGGACGCAATTGTGGTGGGTCCGCGCCGACGGTGACGCCGCGGTGCACGACAGCGGCGCGGCGCTGGAAACCGGATACGGGCTCCTGCGTGCCAAATACCCTCAGTACCAATCGGTTTCGTTGGACGGCCCGGTGATCGCTGTCACCGTGCGCCGCTGGACGGCCTGGCGGGCCTGAGCGGCGGCCGCGGGGCCCGCTGCGCTGCGCAGCGCGGTCGCGCTGAATGCCGACGACCCGGCCGGGCCATGCTCGGTGGCCGGGGCCGGCAGCTCGCTGTCCCCCAAGGCATTCCGAACGCTCCGGGCCGCCTGACCTGCGGCGGCGTCGGGTACCGCGGTCAACGATTCGGGTCGGACCTCTTGTGGTGGCCGGTCGTTGGGTGAATGGTAGCTAGAGAGGCGTACGGCAGTAAGCGACCCGAAAAAGCTGGAGGGAAGCCATGGCGGACAGGACCAACACTTCCCAGGGCGCCGGCACCGCTCCCACCGCCACCGGTCCCGGCGACATCCGCAACGTGGTCCTGGTCGGACCGTCGGGGGGCGGGAAGACCACCCTGGTGGAGGCCCTGCTCGTCGCGGCCGGGGTGTTGTCGCGGGCCGGCTCGGTCACCGACGGCACCACGGTGTGCGACTACGACGACGCCGAGATCCGCCAGCAACGCTCGGTGGGCGTCGCCGTCGCCTCCCTGTCCCACGACGGCATCAAGGTCAACCTCGTCGACACCCCCGGGTACGCCGACTTCGTGGGCGAACTCCGCGCCGGGCTGCGGGCGGCGGACTGCGCGCTGTTCGTGATCGCCGCGAACGAAGGGGTGGACGAGCCGACGAAGTCGCTGTGGCAGGAATGCAGCCAGGTCGGCATGCCCCGCGCGGTGGTGATCACCAAGCTCGACCACACCCGGGCAAACTACGCCGAGGCGCTGGCCGCCGCGCAGGACGCGTTCGGCGACAAGGTGTTACCGCTGTACCTACCCACCGGCGATGGATTGATCGGGTTGCTGTCGCAGACGCGCTACCAGTACTCCGACCGCGTCCGGACGACGCACCCGCCGGACCCGTCGGACGCCGACCGGATCGAGGAAGCCCGCGGCGCCCTGATCGAGGGCATCATCGAGGAATCCGAAGACGAGTCCCTGATGGAGCGCTACCTGGGCGGCGAGGCCATCGACGAGTCGGTGCTCATCGCCGACCTGGAGCGCGCCGTTGCCCGGGCGTCGTTCTTCCCGGTGCTCCCGGTCTGCAGCGGCACCGGCGTCGGGACCGTCGAGCTGCTCGAGATCGCCACCCGTGGCTTCCCGTCGCCGATGGAGCACCCGCTGCCGGAGGTGTACACGCCGCAGGGCGCCCCGCACGCGGAGCTGGCGTGCGATGCCGACGCGCCGTTGCTGGCAGAGGTGGTGAAGACGACGTCGGACCCCTACGTCGGCAGGGTCAGCCTGGTCCGGGTCTTCTCCGGCACGATCAGGCCCGACGCGACGGTGCATGTGTCGGGCCATTTTGCGTCGTTCTTCGGCGCGGACAACGGGAACGGGAGCACGCACCCCGACCATGACGAGGACGAACGCATCGGCGTCCTGTCCTTCCCGCTGGGCAAGCAGCAACGGCCGGCCCCGGCCGCGGTCGCGGGCGACATCTGCGCGATCGGCAAGCTGAGCCGCGCCGAGACCGGGGACACGCTCTCCGACAAGTCCGAGCCACTGGTGCTCAAGCCCTGGACGATGCCCGAGCCGCTGTTGCCGGTCGCCATCGCCGCGCACGCGAAGACCGACGAGGACAAGCTGTCGGTCGGGCTGGGCCGGCTGGCCGCCGAAGACCCGACGCTGCGCATCGAGCAGAACCCCGAGACGCACCAGATCGTGCTGTGGTGCATGGGTGAGGCCCACGCCGGCGTCGTCCTGGACGCGCTGGCCAACCGGTACGGCGTCACCGTCGACACCATCGACGTCCGCATCCCGCTGCGGGAAACGTTCGCCGGCAAGGCCAAAGGCCATGGCCGCCACATCAAGCAGTCGGGCGGTCACGGCCAGTACGCGGTGTGCGACATCGAGGTGGAGCCGCTGCCCGAGGGCTCCGGGATCGAGTTCGTCGACAAGGTGGTCGGCGGGGCGGTGCCGCGCCAGTTCATCCCGAGTGTGGAGAAGGGGGTGCGCGCCCAGATGGACAAGGGCGTGCACGCCGGATACCCGGTGGTCGACATCCGGGTCACGCTGCTCGACGGCAAGGCCCACAGCGTCGACTCCTCCGACTTCGCCTTCCAGATGGCCGGCGGGCTGGCGCTGCGGGAGGCCGCGGCGGCGACCCGGGTGACCCTGCTCGAACCGATCGACGAGATCTCGGTGCTGGTGCCCGACGACTACGTCGGCGCGGTGATGGGCGACCTGTCGAGCCGTCGCGGACGGGTGCTCGGCACCGAGACCGACCCGCACGAACGCACGCTGATCAGGGCCGAAGTACCGCAGGTCGAACTGACCCGCTACGCGATCGACCTGCGCTCGCTGGCGCACGGGGCCGCCTCGTTCACCCGTAGCTTCGCCCGCTACGAACCGATGCCGGAGTCCGCGGCGGCCAAGGTGGCCGCTACTGTCTGAGAAGGCATGTCGACATTCAACGGACTTCCCGCCCACATCCTGCTCAACCACTTCATCGTCGTCCTGGCCCCGCTGACGGCCGTGCTGGCGATCCTGTGCGCGTCGTGGCCCGCGGCGCGGCGACGGCTCATCTGGCTGGTGCTGGTGCTGGCGACGGCCACGCTGATCTTGACGCCGGTGACCGCCGGCGCCGGCGCGTGGCTGGCGATGCGGGTCGGTGTCTCCCCCGCCGCGGCGGCCATGCTGGCGCTGCACGAACGCCTCGGCGCCACGTTGGTCTACATCGTCGCGGCGCTGCTGGGCACGGTGGCGCTGCTGGCCGCCGTCCACGTTCGCCAGGCGCGCGGCGCCGCGGTCACCCTGGTGGTGCACGCGGTGGTCGGCGTGCTGGTGATCGTCGCCGCGGCCGCGACGCTGATCCAGACCTACCGGATCGGCGACTCCGGCGCGCGGGCCGCGTGGGGGACGGTCTCGTCGGCGGCCCCCTGACCGCCAGCGTGCGTGTCTGTACGACGACACGCCGCCGCGGCTGACATTTTGCGCACGCTCACCCCCTGTGGTGAGCCGCCGGGCCGAATTGCTGGGCCACCGCGCGGCGGTCCAGCGAGCCCTTCGCGGTGTGCGGCAGTTCGCTTGCTTCCCGGAAGCTGGCGGGCACCTCGAAGGGCGCCAGCTTTTCCCGGCAGAACTCCGCGAGTTCGTCCGGGCTCGGCGCGGCCGGCCCCCGCGGAACGATCACCGCGGCCACCGTCTCCCCGTACATCGCGTCCGGCGCGCCGAACACCGCGACCTCCAGCACACCGGGGTGGCCGGCCAGGACGGCCTCGACGCGCTCGGGCGAGATCTTCTCCCCGCCCCGGTTGATCAGTTCCTTGATCCTGCCTCGGATGCTCAGGTCCCCGGTCGCCGACAGCGACCCCAGGTCGCCGGTGCGCAGCCACCCGTCGGTGAAGTTGGCCGCGGTGATTGCCGGGTCGCCCAGGTAGCCGCGCACGACGGTGGGCCCGCGCAGCCAGACCTCCCCGACGGCCTCGGGGGGCAGCGGCTCGCCGACGGGCCCGGCGATCCGCACCTCGGGCCCGGTCGAGCGGCCGACGAGACCCGGTGTCGCGGCCGGGTTCTCGCGTTGGTCGACGCCCGTGGTGGCCACCTGGTGGGTGGCCTCGGTCATGCCGAACGCGCACACCACCGGCGCGGAGAAGGTGTCGTTGAGCGCCTGGGCCGTCTCCGGGGTGAGCGGGGCGCTGCAGCTGCGGATGAAGCGCAGCGCGGCCGTCCCGGTTCGCGGCGGGTCGGTCTTGGCGCGCTCCAGCAGGATCTGGTGGATCGTCGGGACGGCGGTGTACCAGGTGGCCCGCACGGCGTCGATGTCGTCCCAGAATGTGTGCGCCGAGAACCGCCCGCGTGCCGGCAGCAGCACCGCACCGCCGGAGGCCAGCGTGGCCAGCAGCGCGGCGAGCAACCCGTGGCCGTGGTAGAGCGGCATCACCGCGACGGTCGCGTCCTGTGGGCCGAGTTCGTAGCCGGCGACGATGGCGCGTACCGAATTGGCGATGTTGGCCCGGGTCCACGGGACCATCTTCGGGACCCCGGTGGTTCCCCCGGTGAACATGATCATGGCGTCGTCGCTCCGCAGCCCCTCGGGAGCCGAAACCCCCTGCCGGGGAGCGCCGTTCGCGTCCAGTCGGGCCGCCGGCGCGCCGTCCGCGCCGACGCTCACGGCGATCGGCCACCACGCGGGTGTCGACTCGCGCTCGTCGGGCACCTCGCCGTCGACGAGGACGACCCGCGCGCCCACCGCCTCGGCGCGCAGGCGCTGCTCGCCGACCGGCAGGGCCGGGTCCAGCGGGACGACGACCAGCCCCGCCCGCGACGCCGCCAGCAGGCCGACGACGAACTCGGCGTTGCTGCCCGCGCGCAGCGCGACCCGATCGCCCGCCCGCAGCCCGGCCCGCCCCAGCTGCACGGCCAGATCGTCGACCGAGCCGACCAGGTCGCGGTAGCCGACCGGGATACGGTCGCCGGTGACGACCAGCGCCGGCGCCTCCGGCCGCCGACTCGCCGCCGCCTGGACCAGGTCGGCGATGCTCGGGGACCCGGCGTCCCCGGCCGGTCCCGGCCCGGCTCCAGTTGTGGTCGCGTCAGATCCCATCGCCCTTTTCCTTCCGCGTGTGACAAGCACCTGTTCGCACCCTGCCGTGCCGCGGCCCGCCCGTCCAATTCCGATCCGCTCACGATCGATAATCGATGACTATCGAGTCGGTGTGACCGGCCCGCGAACGCCGTCGATAGATTGCGTGAATGGCTGCATAGCGGCTTAGTGTTGAACACCTGCGCACCCCGCCACCACAGTGATCACCGGACCGCTTCAACTACCGCAGACCGCCCGCACGCGAGGAGTCGCCACCATGACCACCGCTTCGGCATCCGGGGAACCGACGCGTTTGACCGACGGTTTCCACCTCGTCGTGGACGCACTCAAGGCCAACGACGTCGACACCATCTACGGGATCGTCGGCATCCCGATCACCGACCTGGCCCGCGTGGCGCAGGCGTCCGGGATCCGCTACATCGGCTTCCGCCAGGAAGCCTCGGCCGGCAACGCCGCGGCCGCCGCCGGGTTTTTGACCCGGCGTCCCGGCGTCTGCCTGACGACGTCCGGGCCGGGCTTCCTCAATGGCCTGCCCGCGATCGCCAACGCCACCACGAACTGCTTCCCGATGATCCAGATCTCGGGTTCCAGCAATCGCGCACTGGTCGATTTGCAGCGCGGCGACTACCAGGACCTCGATCAGCTCAGTGCCGCAAAGCCTTTCGTCAAGGCGGCATACCGGATCACCCGGATCGAAGACATCGGGCGTGGAATCGCGCGCGCGGTCCGCACCGCGGTCTCCGGCCGCCCGGGCGGGGTCTACCTCGACATCCCCGGCGAGGTGCTGGGCCAGGCGATGGACGCCGCCGCCGCGGCGCAGACCGTCTGGCGGGTGGTCGACCCCGCGCCGCGCCAGCTGCCGGCGCCCGAGGCCGTCGACCGCGCGCTGGACCTGCTCGCGCGGGCGCAGCGGCCGCTGCTGGTGCTCGGCAAGGGGGCGGCCTATGCGCAGGCCGACGAGGTGATCCGGAAGTTCGTGGCGGCCACCGGGATTCCCTTCTTGCCGATGTCGATGGCCAAGGGGCTGTTACCGGACTCGCATCCGCGGTCCGCGGCGGCCGCCCGCTCGTTGGCGCTGTCGCGCGCCGACAACGTCCTGCTCGTCGGGGCCCGGCTGAACTGGCTGCTGGGCCATGGCGCTTCCCCGCAGTGGTCCGGCGATGCCGCATTCATTCAGATCGACATCGCGGCATCGGAATTCGACAGCAACCAGCCCATCGCGGCCCCACTGGCCGGCGACATCTGCTCGGTGATGACGGCGCTGTGTCAGGGCGCGGCGGAGCGCCGCATCACCGCGCGAGCGGAATGGACCGACGAACTGGCCGAGCGTACATCGCGCAACGACGACGAGATGCGCCGGCGCCTTGCCGAAAACCCCCACCCGATGCGGTTTTACAACGCACTCGGCGCCGTTCGCTCGGTGCTGCGGGAAAACCCGGACACCTACGTCGTCAACGAGGGGGCCAATGCCTTGGACCTGGCCCGCAACGTCATCGACATGGAGGCGCCGCGGCACCGCCTGGACACGGGGACCTGGGGGGTGATGGGCATCGGCATGGGCTACGCCATCGCCGCCGCCGTGGAGACGGGCAGGCCCGTGGTCGCCATCGAGGGCGACAGCGCATTCGGCTTCTCCGGCATGGAAGTCGAGACCATCTGTCGCTACCGGCTGCCGGTCACCGTCGTCATCCTCAACAACGGCGGCGTCTACCGCGGTGACGAGGCACCGGCCGAATCGGCCGCACAGGGCTCAGACCCGGCGCCCACCGTGCTCAACGCGCACGCGCACCACGAGTTGATCGCAGAGGCGTTCGGCGGCAAGGGATATCACGTCACCACGCCGGCCGAGCTGCGCGCGGCGCTAACGGAGGCGATCGCCTCGGGCGGGCCGTCGATCATCGACTGCGAACTCGATCCCGCAGCCGGGGTGGAGAGCGGGCACCTGGCGAGGCTGAACCCGGCCAGTGCCGCCGCGAGCCCGGCCGGGGTCAGCGCCGGTGCGTGATCCCCGACAGCTGCGCGTCGAAGAACTCGCCGAGGGCCAGCTGCTGCGCGGACGCGACGAGCGCGCGGGCGATCGGTGAGCCCGGCCCGGCGGAGTTGGTGGCGAGCGCGATCTCGGCCCTCAGCACCGGATCCACCATCTCCACCGCGCGGATCTCCGCGTTCAGCGGCGACGTCCACAACCAGGTGTGCGGCACGATGCACGCCCAGTTGCCCGTGGCGACCTGCGCGAAAAGGGACGCGACGGAATCGGTTTCGACCTGCGGATTGACGGTGACGGCGTGGCCGGCGAAGGCGTCGTCGATGATCTGACGGTCTCGCATGTCGGGTGTGAGCAGCGCCAGCGGCAACTGCGCCGCCTCCGGCCACGTCAGGGTCGTCGCGCCGGAGGGCAACATGTCGGCCGGCGACAGCAGCACGTAATGCTCCGCGTAGAGCGGGACCAGGTCCACGTCGCGCGCATCGTCGGGCGCCGCGTGCACGATGGCGGCGTCCAGTTCGAACTCGCGGACCCGCCGGTACAGTTCGCTGGCGGCCAGCCGGGACAGGACCTGAACCTTGGCCAGCGGGTGCGCCGAGCAGAACGCCGACAGCAGCAGGGACGCCGTCGTGGAGGCGGTCGGAACGGTACCCAGCCGAAGCGTCCCGGCGATGCCCGACCGCACGGCGTGCACCTCGGCCTTGAACGCGTCGTGCTCGGCCAGAATCCGCTTGGCCCAGACGACCAATCGCTCGCCCTCCGGGGTGAGGCCCTCGAAACTGTGTCCGCGGTTGATCAGCGTGACGTTCAGCTCGCGCTCCAGCTTGGCGATCGCCGAGGACAGTGCCGGCTGGGACACATAGCACTTCTCGGCCGCCCTGGCGAAATGGCGCTCCTGCGCGACCGCGACGAAGTACTCCAGTTGTCGGAAAAGCACCCGCACCTCCTGGCCTCCGGGCACCGATTGCGCCGAGGCTAACGTGTCGCGGGCGCCTCGGCCAATCCGGGTGGCCCGCGATGCCGAAGCCGCTGGAATGCAGCCCTTTACGTGTGGATGGGGCCCATATGTTGCCCGGTTCAACAACTCCCGGCGCACAGTGGCGGAACCGGGCAAACCGGCGCCACCGCGAGGGCACGCGCGAATTCGCCGCAAACCCGCCCATGACGAAATCGCGGCCAACCGGTGATTGGATCGTGATCGCGCCGGCAACGCCGATGCGCAATTGTTTGCTGAAACCCTCATCGGGTAGACAGCAACTAGAATACCGTTGTGTTGATCGCACCATTCCGGAGGGCGGACGCTATGCGTCGTTGGATTCGTTATCTATTTGTTATGGTGACGATCACGGCGATGGGCCTGCTCGCACCGGCGGCCCGCAGCGTGGCGGCGGTCCCGCTGCCCGAACCGGTGCCCGGCGTCGCCGCGGTTTTGCCCGCTGACGGGGCGGTAGTGGGCGTGGCACACCCGGTCGTGGTGACGTTCACCGCGCCGGTGCTCGACCGCCCCGCCGCCGAAAGGTCGATCCGCGTGACGTCACCGACCGACATGCCGGGGCATTTCGAGTGGGTACGGGACAACATCGTGCAGTGGGTCCCGGACCGCTATTGGCCCGCCCACAGCCATGTCTCGGTGGGTGTGCAGGCCCTGACCACCGGCTTCGACGTCGGTGACCAGCTGGTCGGTGTCGCCAGCATCTCCGCGCACACCTTCACCGTCAGCAGGAACGGGGAGGTGCTACGGACGATGCCGGCATCCATGGGCAAGCCCACCCGGCCCACGCCGATCGGCCGATTCACCGCGCTGGAAAAGCAGCGCAGCGTGGTGATGGACTCGCGGACCATCGGCATCCCGCTCAGTTCGCCCGAAGGCTACAAGATCACCGCCTACTACGCGGTCCGGGTCACCTGGAGCGGTGTCTACGTGCACTCGGCGCCCTGGTCGGTGGACTCCCAGGGGTATGCCAACGTCAGCCACGGCTGCATCAACCTCAGCCCCGACAACGCCGCCTGGTACTTCAACACCGTCAGCGTGGGCGATCCCATCAACGTCGTGGCCTGACGGGCCCCCGCGGCTCGTTTCGCGCCGTGTGGCAGCGGTCACAACATGGGGGCCGAGGACTGCCCGGTACCGCCGGGAGTGCCGTCCGGCACCGACGCGGTGTTTGCCGGCGCGGGTTTCCCCCGCCCGATCTTCGGCTGAGGCGACGGGTGCGGGCGCTTCGGGGCCGCGCTGCGGGCCCGCCGGGCGGGCAGCGGGACCGCCGGCTCCCACCGACGCGCTTGGCAGGGCGGGGCGGGAAGTCAAAAACGTTGCTGCCGTGGGTATTGCAGCTATGTCACGGGATCTGGGCGCCAAATGCGCCCGCGCCCGAACCGGCTCAGCCGGGCAACCCGGCCTTGATCGCGGCGTCCTGCGCGCGGCCGATGGCCGTGACGGCGGCCGGGTCCATGGGATTGTCTGGCGCGCTGTCGAATTCCATGTTGACCAGCGCCTTGCCCTCGGTGAACAGCAGCACCGTGATCGCCTGGGCGTTGTCGGGGGAAGTGCCGGAGATCATCGCCCCGTTGGCGCCGACGTCCACCGGCTGCCAGGTGCCGCCGACCCTGCCCGCGTAGTTCTTCTTCGTGTTCTCGACGCCGGTGGCGGCCGTGGCGGGATCGGCGACGATCAAGATGGTGTCCCCGATCCGCCGGCTGTTGTCGGCGTTGGTGAACAGTTGCGCGACACCGGCCGCGTTGTTGGGATTCAGCACGGGCGGCTGCGGTGTGGTGATGTCGGGACCGATGTCACTCGCCTTGATCAGCAACGCGCTGTAATCCATGGGCTGTTGTCCCGGCGCGGGGCTCGTCACCGAGGTCGTATCGGTCGGTGAGGTGGACGAGGCGGTGGGGCTGGACGACGACGGTGCCGGGTTGGTGTGGTCGTTGCCGCAACCGGCGACCGCGCCACCGATCATGACGGTGGCCACGGCCCAGCCGGTGATGGTGATGGGAGCAAGCTCCATGGGCGTTCCTTCCCCCGTCGCGAGACCCGGGTTCACCGGGGCCTGACGCAGCTGCGAGATGCCGGTGCGCAGCCGACAGCCTTTGAACATACGCGCCATGCCCGACGGCGGGTACGGGGTCACGCCCTATGCTGGCGCGGGGAGGGCACTATCCGCGGGGAGGAGATCGCGATGGCGCGCGCGGTGCGGTTCGATCGCTACGGGGGCCGGGACGTCTTGTACGTGGCCCAGATCGACATGCCCTCGGCCGAACCGGGCGAGGTGGTGGTCGAGGTCCGTGCCGCCGGGATCAACCCCGGCGAGGCCGGGATCCGGCTCGGGGCGATGCACGACATCTTCCCCGCCACCTTCCCGTCCGGTCAGGGCAGCGACCTCGCCGGCGTCGTGACCGCGGTGGGCCCCGGGGTCACGGAATTCTCCGTCGGTGAAGAGGTGCTCGGATTCAGCCTGCGCCGGTCCAGCCACGCCACCCACGCCGCGGTGCCGGTGGGTCAATTGGTCCGCAAGCCGGCCGAATTGAGTTGGGAGGTAGCGGGTTCGCTGTATGTGGCGGGCGTGACGGCGTACGCCGCGGTCCGTGCGGTCGCGCCCCGGCCGGGCGAGACGGTCGCCGTTTCGGCGGCCGCGGGCGGGGTCGGCAGCTTCGTCGTGCAGCTGTTGGTCCTGCGCGAGGCGGTGGTGCTCGGCATCGCGGGGCCAAGCAACGCCGACTGGTTGCGAAACCACGGCGTCGTCCCGGTCGGCCACGGCGACGGGCTGGCCGAGCGGCTGGCCGCGGCCGCACCACAGGGCATCGACGCGTTCATCGACCTCTTCGGTCCGGACTACCTCGATCTCGCGGTGCGGCTCGGGGTGGCTCCGGAGCGGATCGAGACGATCATCTCGTTTGAGAAGGCCGCCGAAATCGGCGCGAAGACCGAGGGCAGCATGGACGCCTCGACGCCGGACGTGCTTGCCGAGATGGCGCGCCTGGCCGCCACCGGCGCCATCGACGTCGACATCGCCGCAGCCTTTCCGCTCGACCGCGTCGCCGCCGCCTTCGAGGTGCTCGAACGGCGGCACACCCACGGCAAGATCGTGCTGCTACCGAATGGTTCGCCGTAAGGCACTGCCGTCCGGTGACGGGCCGCCCGGCTTGGCGGGGAGTACGGCGATGGGCATCATCGATATGTACCGGTCCACCCGCTCCTGCGGCGTCGGGCGGTGCCGTGCGCACCAGTCGGTCAGGTGCGTGACAAAGCTGAAACGGTGTGCGCCAACCAAAGCCATGATGTTCTCCTCGAAAAGGGCCGATCGGCTCGCGTCATTCGGCGCGTCGGGGGGCGCCGGGGGCTCAGTAGGAGCGCGAAGTGCCGGATCCGGATCGGGACAAGACGGATTGCGGACAGGGACCCTCGCCTGGACTCTCGCTCATCTCGCCCTCACCTCCTCACGGCCGGGACACGCGCGGGTGTCGTCGCAGTCACCTGAACGAAAGGGGCGCGGATGACGTCGGTATACCGCCGGTCACACCCCTGTCGTCGGAGCTTCGGCACTGCACGGCGTATCCGAACGTAGCCTATGGTCGCGACCCGCTGCGCCCGGCTTCGCCGCGCTTGCGATCGCTCCTCAGCCGATGGTCGCGACCCGCTGCGCCCGGCTTCGCCGCGCTTGCGATCGCTCCTCAGCCGATGGTCGCGACCCGCTGCGCCCGGCTTCGCCGCGCTTGCGATCGCTCCTCGTCCGGAAGCCACTTGGGCTCAACCCTTGGGTCCGGGAAGAGCTGTCCTGACCCGGGGCGTCTCTCGACGTTCGGGGTCAGTGGCCTGTATCCGTGCAGACGCCTCACCTACCGAGGTGCTTGCCGGTCCATGCTCGCACCGGGACCGGGTAGCCGTCAAACGGCAAGCCGGCCGGTGCGCCTACCCTCGATGACATGCCCACCACGCTGCAGGACCCCAGGGTCGCGTCGACGCTCGAGCAGATGTACGCCGCCTCGAAAGACCAGATGGCGTTGCTGCGCGACCGCCGCGGTGATTTCGATCGGCCGATGACCACGCAGGAACGCACCGAGGCGATGAGCGAGTTCTACATCCCGGTGACGCCCGAGGCCGGCCGTTTGCTGTACGCGCTGGTGCGGGCGACGCGGCCGGCCACGGTGGTGGAATTCGGCATGTCGTTCGGCATCTCCGCCCTCCACCTGGCCGCGGCGGTGCGCGACAACGGATCCGGCCGGGTGGTGACCACGGAGTTGAGCGCCACCAAGATCGCCGCGGCAAAGCAGACCTTCGCCGAAACCGGATTGGACGACGCGATCACCATCCTCGAGGGGGATGCGCTGGCCACGCTGGCCGACCTGGACGGCCCCGTGGACTTCGTCCTGCTCGACGGCTGGAAAGACCTGTATCTGCCGGTGCTCGAGCTGCTCGAGCCGCGCCTGTCGACGGGTGCGCTCGTGGTCGCCGACAATGCCGGCGCCGCGGATACCCAGCCCTATCTGGACCGCGTGCGCGACCCCGGCAGCGGCTACGTCAGCTTCAACTTCGGCGTCCGCGAAAGCGACAGCATGGAACTCAGCTGCCGCGCCTGAGGACTACTTGAGCGACTCCTCGAGCCACGGCGTCAACCACTTCACCCCTTCGGGCGTCAGGTGCACGCCGTCGCTGCGCACCTTGATGCCATCCACCTTGGCGGTGTAAACGCCGTCGGGACAGAGCTTTTTGTTCAGGTCCAGGATCGTGACGTTGGGATGCCGGCTGACGGCCCTGCGCAGCATGGCGTTCCACTGGTCCACCCGGTCCGGCTGATCCTCGGGATACAGGCGGCCGTCCGGCTTTTCACCGCCCCGGCTGTAGGGCACGGTGGCGACGACCACGCGCACCCCGGTCGAACCGACGATCCGAAGCGCCCGCTGCAACTCCGCGTTGAGGTACGAGTCGAAGGTGGGGTCCCCGATGTGGGTCCACTGGCCCTCGTTGACCCGGTCCACCGTCTCCCAGCGGCCGATGATCAGCAGCGCGGCGTCGGGCTGGTCCTGGCTGACCTGCCGCGCCCAGCGCAGGGGCCAGCTGTCGCATTCGGCCCGCTGTTCCAGCGTCTGGCCGACATAGCGGTACGGTGTGCCGCGCACCAGGCTGCAGCCGATGACGGTGTGGTCGAGGAAGGCGAACCCCGGCGTCGGCGGGAGGTAGTGCATCCAGGTCCATCCGATCGAATCGCCGAACACCGAAACGGTGAGCGGCCGATGGGGATCTCGCGGCCTGGGGGGTCCCGGCGGGTTGGCGTCGGGCGGCGACGGCGAGACCGCCGCCACCGCCGAGACCCCGGGCGGCAGGCCCGACTCGCGCAGGGCGGGCCCGGTGCCCACCGGCACCACCAGCAGCGTCACCGCCGCCGCGCTGGCCACGGTGGCCGCCGCCAGCGGCAGCAGCGGCACCCGCGCCGGGCGCCAGCGCCGGATGGGCTGTTCGATCAGCCACCACGACGCGGCCGCCACCGCCACCGTGGCCGCGCACCGGGCCGCGAACAGCCGCGGCCCGTCCCAGCCGGTGCGTTCGCCGTTGAGCACCAAGAAGATCGGCCAGTGCCACAGGTAGACGCCGTAGGAGATGCTGCCCAGCCACACCAGCGGGGGGCAGGCCAGGAGGCGGGCGACGGCTCCGCGCTGTTCCAGCGCCACCGGGGCGACCACGAGCACGGCCGCCAGGGCCGCGCCGATCAGCAGGCCGTGGCGGAACTCGCCGGCGGCACCGGTGGCGAAGTGGGTCGCCGCCGCCAGCCCCGCCAGGCCCAGCAGCGGCAGCACGCGGGCGACCCGCCGCCCCCACCGGCTGCGGATCATGCACCAGCCGCGGTTCAGCGACTGCCAGTCCCGCACCAGCAGCGCCGCCGCGGCCGCGCCGACCAGCAGCGCCTGAGCGCGGGTGTCGGTGCCGAAGTAGATTCGGTCGCGCGTGCCGTCGGCGGCGAGGACGATCGCGACCGCCGCCGACGCCAGTGCCCCCGCCGTGGCGATGAGGAACGCGGCGAACCGCACCCCGCCCACGGTCGCCCAGCTGTACCGCCGCCGGGCCCGCGCGGCCAGCAGCAGCGTCACCGCGATGAGCAGCAGCGGCCAGGCGAAGTAGTACTGCTCCTCCACCCCGAGCGACCAGGTGTGCTGCAGCGGCGAGGGCGGGGTGCCCTGGGTGAAGTAGTCGGTCTGCTGGGCCACGAACCGCCAGTTCGCCATCCACAGGAAGGCGGCGATCGCGTCGCCCCGCAGCCCGGTCAGCGCCTGGTAGGGCAGCAGCTCCCGGGCCGCGGCCACGGTGAGCACCATCAGCACCAGCGCCGGCAGCAGGCGCCGCGCGCGGCGGATCCAGAAGCCGGCCAGTTCGATGCGGCCCGCGCGTGCGAGCTCGTCGAGCAGCAGCGAGGTGATCAGGAATCCGCTCAGCACGAAAAAGACATCGACACCGATGAAACCGCCGGGGACGCCGGGGACGCCGCCGTGTGCGACGAGTACCAGCGCGACCGCGATGGCGCGCAGGCCGTCCAGTGCGGGAATCCCACCGCGCCGCTCCGGCTTGTCCCACACGGCCAGCCGGCCCACCCGGCGCACCGGGGCGACCCAGCGGGGCCGCGCAGCGCGACGAGCCGGCGCGGGAGATGTCCCGCCCGGCTCAGCGTTCGCTGGTAACGCGCCCTGACCACCCTGTCGCCCGGCGCCACGGTTGATGCCGATACGTCGCTGCCCCTCCTCTTGATCGAGAGCAAGCTTAGGGGCGCTCGCGGCGGTTCAACGGCAGACACGCGTGGGCACGCAACGGTTTTCCCGAGCGGGTCCGGCTCAGTGCGCGGCCAGCCGTCGCGCGGCCAGGTCCCGCAGCTCGCCGGCCTTGATCTTGGCGTTGCCGGTCAGCGCGACCTCGTCGGCGCGGAAGAACAGCACGTGGCGCGGCACCTTGTAGCTGGCCAGCCGTTCCCGCAGGAACGCCACGAGCTGCCCGGCGTCCAGGGCGGCCTCGTCGTGCGGCACGACGCAGGACACGACGACCTCGCCGAGCGTGGGGTGCGGGACGCCGACGGTCTGGGCCACCTTGACGCCGGCATGGTCCATCAGGGCCTCGTCCACCTCGCGCGGCGAGACGTTGGCGCCGCCGGTCTTGATGATGTCGGTGAGCCTGCCCTGCCAATACAGTCGGCCGGCGTCGTCGAGGTAGCCGCCGTCGCCGGTCGGGAAGAAGCCCTGCGGGTCGAGCGTCTCGTCGAGGGGGATGCCGAGGTAGCCGAGCATGAGGGTGGGGCCCTTGACCCGGATCTCGCCCGCCTGGCCGCGCGGGACGACCCGGCCGGTCAACGGGTCAGCGATCTTGAGCGTCACGCCCGGCAGCGCCACCCCGAAGCTATCCGCATGCACGTCCGGTGGGGTGTTGGCGGGGAAACCCGTGGTGATGGTGAACGTTTCGGTGTTGCCGTAGGCGTGGCCCGGCTCGTGCCACTCGCCCGACACCGTCCGGTGATGCGCGATCGGGGTCTTGAAATCCGCGAACCGCACGCTGCTCAGGTCCACCCGATCCCAATTGGGCGCGCCTTCCAGCTGGGCCCACTGATGCGGCCAGGCGAACGGAAAGCTCACCCGCTCGGCCTGGATCAGCTCGAGCGCCGCGGCGGCGTCGAACGTCGACTGCAGGACGAGGCAGCCGCCGCTGGCCAGCGTCGAGCCGAGCACCATCGTGAAGTTGCCGGACCAGAAGAAGCCGTTGGCGGTCCAGCCGCGAACGCGGTCGTCGGGGGTGAACCCGTACATGCGCTTGAACCGCCACAGCTGGATGCAGACCCCGCGGTGCGCGCTGAGGACTCCCTTGGGCCTGCTGGTGGAGCCGGACGAGAAGAACAGCACGGCGGCATCGCTCGGTGCCACCGCCGCGGCGCCCGCCTCGACCACCTCGCGGGGCGCCGCGGCGCCGCCCGCGAGGAACTCGGCCCAGGATTGGCTGCCCGGGGCCGGGTCACCCAACGCCACGAGCCGGCGCAGGAACGGGTACCTGCGCGAGTCCAGCGCACCCGGCCGCGACGCGGCGATCGCCGGTTCGAGGGCGGCCAGGTCGGCCGCGAAGTCCTTGGCCAACACCCGGCGCTCGAACAGCAGCACCGAGACGGCGGAGGCCCGGATCAAATGGTCCAGTTCCGACGGAGTCGAAAACGTGCTCAGCGTGACGGCCACCCCGCCGGCCAGCGACGTACCGAACACCGCGGCAAGCCATTCCGGCCGGTTGGTCATCAGCACGCCGACGCGGCCGTCCTTGCCCAGGCCGGCGCCGCGCAGCGCGCGGGCCACCTCGATCGAGCGTTCCCAAAGCTGGGCATACGTCCACCGCGTGACACCGTCGGGACCGCGCCACGCGACGGCCTCGCGCTCGGCGTACGCCTGTGTCACGTCCCGCAGAAAGCCCGGCAGCGTGAGCGTCCCCAGCCCGGGCTCGTCCGCGAGCGGCGGCCCGGAGACTATCGAAAGGTGTTGTGCGGCTTCGGGTACCGCGTCCTGGGTCATGGCTACAACGGCAGCTCGACCTCGGCTGTGCAGCCCACCAGCATCTCCC
The DNA here is from genome assembly GCA_963711445.1 of uncultured Actinomycetota bacterium. Taxonomy (GTDB): domain Bacteria; phylum Actinomycetota; class Actinomycetes; order Mycobacteriales; family Mycobacteriaceae; genus Mycobacterium. Next base: position 290,561 of record CAVQEF010000003.1, on the reverse strand, counting down.
CGTTCTGGTTGGTCAGGCGCAGTTTCACCTGCACGAGCGGCGCGCCCCAGGCCGATTCCGGTTGCTTGTCCACGATCTCGGCGTCGAAGTAGGTCACGTCGCCCTCGAAGGCGGGCGTGCGGAAGTCCGCCTTGGAATGGCGCACCATCCCGTCGTGGCCGGCCCAGTACGCGAGGTAGTCGGTGCACCAGGCGCCCATCGTCGCGCCGTAGCCGTAGGCGCGCGCCATGCCGACCTCGCTGGCCCGCTCGGCGTCGATGTGCCCGCGCGAGGGCCCGACGTAGAGCCCGTCGCGCTTGCGGGGATCGATCTTCGCGTCCTCCTCGTCGAAGGCGAAGTCCTTGCCCCAGCCCGGGTCCTGATAGACCCACGGGTCGGCGACCCCCGGCGGGGCGACCCATTCGAAGGTGCCCCAGATGTTGAACAGGAACGCCCGGTATTCGGTGGTGAAGCTCGCGATGCTGTGCGGGCCGATCACCCGGCGGGGCAGCGTGTCGCCGACCTTCACCTCGTCGAAGCGCGGCGAGACGCCCGCCCGGTTGGACTCGAGCCACTCCCGGCGCAGCCGTTCGACGGCCTCCAGCTCGTTCTGGCTCCAGCGCTTGATCTCGCCGAGCTGGTTTTCGAACATCCCCCGCTTGGTCGCCTCCTCGTAGAGGTAGCGGATCGCCGTGGAACGCTCGCGCGCCACCAGGGTGCCGTGCTGGTTGGTGTGGACGGTGTCGCCGCGCGAGAACATGGTGGGGCCGGCGAATTTCGTCTCGGTCACCTTGTAGTCGTGGAACCGGCGTTCCTGGAACAGCTTGTCCCCGGGCCGCACCGGGCAGCCGTAGAACCACCATTCCTCGCCGCCGAAGATCAAGTGGCTGTTGGGAATGTGGCCCACGCAGGCGGGCGCCGCGCCATGCCCGTAATCCAGAGCCACCGCGATGGACTGCGGCGCGACGATCCCGCCGAACTTGGAGTCCCGGGCGAAGCGCTCGTCCCAGTGCACCGGGTTGGGGTAGTCCATCGCCATCACCCAGCGCCGGATGTCCGACGAGCCGCACGGATCCCACAGTTGCCCGCCGCCGACCGGTTTGCCCACCCGGTGATCGACGTCGGACAGATCCAGCTTCGCTCCCGCTGACGCGGCGGTCTTCTCGGCCATCAGCGCGTCCCCGTCAACGATTCACGTCCACGACGATGCGGCCGCGGACCTTGCCATCCATCAGCTCCCCCGCCGCGGCGATCGCCTCGCCCAGCGCGATCTCCCGGGCGATCGAGTCCAGCGCGCCGGCGTCCAGCTCGCGCGACAGACGGTCCCAGGCGGCCAGGCGCGGCTTCTTGGGGGCCATCACGCTGTCGATGCCGAGCAGGGAGACGCCGCGCAGGATGAACGGCGCCACGGTCGCCGGGAAGTCCATGCCCTGGGCCAGGCCGCACGCGGCGACCGCGCCACCGTACCGGGTCTGCGCGCACGCGTTGACCAGTGTGTGGCTGCCGGCGGTGTCGACCACCCCCGCCCAGCGCTCCTTCTGCAGCGGCTTTCCGGCCTCGCCGAGCTCGGCGCGGTCGAGCACGGTGGTGGCGCCCAGTTGCCGCAAATAGTCGGCCTCGGCGGATTTCCCGGTGGCGGCGGCCACCTCGAACCCGGCGGCACGCAACAACGCGATCGCGACGCTGCCCACCCCACCCGTCGCGCCCGTGACGAGGACCTCCCCCTGGTCCGGCGAAACACCGTGGGCCAGAAGCGCATCCACACACAGGCTCGCCGTGTAGCCGGCGGTGCCGATCGCCATCGCCTGCCGGCTGGTGAACTGGGCGGGCAGGGGCACCAGCCAGTCGCCATTGAGCCGGGCGCGCTGGCCCAGGCCGCCCCAGTGCGTCTCGCCGACCCCCCAGCCGTTGAGCACCACGCGGTCGCCCTTTGTCCAGTCGGCGTGCCCCGACTCGGTCACCACACCGGCCAGGTCGATTCCGGGAATCATCGGGAACTTGCGCACCACGGGCGATTTGCCCGTGATGGCCAGCCCGTCCTTGTAGTTCAGCGTGGAGTATTCGACGTCGACGCTGACGTCTCCCTCGGGCAGCTGCGCCTCGTCCACCTCGGTGACGCCGACCGTCTGCCCGGAGTCGCCCTTCTCGATCAAAACCGCCGAAAACATCTGCTGTGTCATCCCTTCTCGCTCGACTATTGCGCAGCCTTGTCGGGCGCGTAGCCCAGGATGCTCTTGACCTCCAAGTATTCGTGGAAGCCGAACTCGCACCACTCCCGGCCGTTGCCGCTTCGCTTGTACCCGCCGAACGGCGCGTTCATGTCGAAGGCGTGGTTGATCGTCACCGAGCCGGCCCTGATCCTGCGCGCCACCGCGCGCGCCGTGTCGAGGTCGGTGCCCGAGACGTAGCCGGCCAGGCCGTACTCGGTGTCGTTGGCCACCTCGACGGCCCGATCGAGGTCGTCGTAACCGAGCACGCACAGCACCGGACCGAAGATCTCCTCGCGCGCGATGGTCATGCCGTTGGTGACGTTGGCGAACACGGTCGGCCTGACGTAGTAGCCCGTGTCCAGCCCTTCCGGCCGACCGGGGCCACCGGCGACAACGGTCGCGCCCTCGTCGATGCCGCGCTGGATGAGCCGCTGCACCTTCTCGAACTGCGCCCGCGACGCCACGGGACCGATCGCCCTCTTGTCCTCGGGGGAGCCCACCTTCACCTGCTCGGCGACCTCCCGCGCGATGGCGATGGCCTCGTCCATCCGCGAGCTGGGAACCAGCATGCGCGACGGCGCGTTACAGCTCTGCCCGGAATTGGGCATCATGTTCACCACGCCGGCGCGGACGCTGTCGGCGAAGCCCGAGTCGTCGAGGACGATGTTGGGGCTCTTGCCGCCGAGCTCCTGGGTCACCCGTTTGACCGTCGGTGCGGCGTTGCGGGCCACCTCCACGCCGGCGCGGGTGGAGCCGGTGAACGACACCATGTCGACTCCCGGGTGGCTCGCCAGGGCGACGCCGACCCCGGGGCCGTCCCCGTTGACCAGGTTGTACACCCCGGCCGGAACGCCCGCGGCATCCAGGATCTCGGTGAAGATGTAGGCCGAATACGGTGCCACCTCAGAGGGTTTGAGGACCATGGTGCAGCCGGTGGCCAACGCGGGATACACCTTGACCGCGATCTGGTTGAGCGGCCAGTTCCACGGCGTGATCAGCCCGCAGACCCCGATCGGCTCCCTGGCGATCAGCGTCGCCCCGTGCTGTTCTTCGAATGCGAAGTTCTTGAGCACGTCGATGGCCGTCATCAGGTGGCCGATCCCGAGCTGGACCTGCGGGCCCGCGGCCAGCGACGGCGGCGCGCCCATCTCCTCGGTGACCGCCTCGGCGAGATCTCCCGCGCGCTTGCCGTATTCGGCGAGAATCGCCTCCATCAGATCCAGGCGCTGCTCGCGGCTGGACTGCGACCAGACCGCGAAAGCCCGCCGGGCGGCGTTGACCGCGACGTCGACATCGGCGGCCGAGCCGAGCGAGATGCGCCCGGAAACCCCTTCGGTCGCTGGGTTTTCGACGTCGAACGGGTTGGGCCGCACCGGGTCGACCCACTTGCCGTCGATGTAGAACTGCAGATATTCGCGCATCAGCTCGTGCCTTTCTCTACTGGGTGCCCTCGGCGTACCAGGTGCGGAATTCAGCGTACTTGGGCATTTCCTCGGAATTGGCCTTCGGATCGATGCAGACGTGCACCACCGCGGTCTTGCCGCTCGCGTAGGCTCGCTTGATCGCCGGGCCGATCTCGTCGTCCTTCTCGACGTACTCGCCGTGGCAGCCGAAGCCCTCGGCGATCCTGTCGAAGCGCACGTCCTTGCTCCAGTGCACGCCGGGCTGCGGCGACGGCTGCTCGAACGTGCGCTTGTAGACGCCGACTTCGAGACCCCACTGATGGTCGACACCCACCACACACACCAGCGGAAGCTTTTGTCGTGCGGCGGTTTCCAGCTCCGCGATGTGAAAGAGGAATGCCGAGTCGCTGGTCAGCAGCATCACCGGGCGCTTGCCGCCTTCGGCGACCGATGCTCCGACCGCGTAGGGCAAGCCGGTGCCGAGATGGCCGAAGTTCTGGTTCCAGATGACGTCGCGCGGTTTGGCCTGCGAGTAGGTCCAACCAAAGATGACAGTCGCGCCGCCGTCGCGGACCATGATGCCGTCCTTTGGAAAGGCTTTGGTGGCCTCGACGACGAACCGCGCCGGGTGCACCGGCGTGCGGCCCGTCGGCGCGTTCTCGGCGAGCTGCGCCAGCTCCGCCGCGTCCTCGGAGATCCAGCGGTCCAGGTCAGGCGAGGCCTGTCGCGGATTGTCGCGGAGCGCGTCCACCAGTTGCGGCACCACGCCGCGAAGATCGCCGACCAGGGGGACGTCGACGGGCCGGTTGACGCCGATGGCCGCCGGATCCTGCTCGACCAGAACCCATTTGCGCTTCGCGTCGTTGTGCGCCCAGTGGCGGGTCCGCCCGTAGTGGCTCGGTTCGCCGAGCTCCGTGCCGAGCGCGACGCACAGGTCGGAGGTCGCCACCGCCTCGACGGCGGCCGGCGAGAACCCGTAGGCGAAGGTGCGGTCCTGCAGACCGTCGATGAACGACGTGCCGCCGGAGGTCTGGATCACCGGGCAGGCCATGAGGTCGGCCAGATCTTTGACGGCCGCACCGGTGCGCGAGGTGTGGACCCCGTGTCCGACCAGCAGGATCGGGCTCGCCGCCGCACGGATGAGCTTCGCCGCCTCGGCCACCTCGCGCTCACCCGCCGTCTGGTTGACCAGCCGGTACCGGTTGGGCGGCAGCGGATCGGTCACGTCGAGCTCTGCGAGGATGACGTGCGACGGGTACTCGATGTAGGCCGGTCCGGGTGTGCCGGACATGGCCCGGCGGATCGCCTCGTGGACGATCTCGTCGGTTTGGTCGGCATACTCGATGGATGCGCTGTACTTGACGGACGCCGCGATAAGCGGTTCCTGCCGGACGAATTGGATGCGTCCGCGCCGGACCCGGCGCTCGGTGACGCGGGCCCGCTGGCCGCCGAGGAAGATCACCGGCGAGTTCTCCACGAGCGCGCACTGGATCGCTCCGGCGATGTTGGCCATGCCAGGGCCGAGCGTGCCGATGCACAGGCCGGGCTTACCGGTCATCCGCGACGCCGCCTCGGCCATGAAGCCCGCGCTCAGCTCGTGATGCGGTGCGACGACCGACCACCCGCGGGCGTCGGCCTCGGCGAACATGTGCACGAAGTTCGGGTCCGGGATGCCGAACAGCGTGTTGACGCCCTCGGCCTCGAACAGGTCGAGGATGCGCTGGTAAACCGGGACAGCCATCTACAGTTCCTTTCCCTCGCGAGCAGACACAGAATCGCGCTGCGGAGCGGCATTTCGTGCGATTCTCTGTCTGCTCGCGCCAAGTTCGGCGAGCACTTCCTGCGTGTGGGCGCCCAGTTCGGGCGCCGGCCCCGCGACGCGGCCCGGCGTCCGGGAGAACCAGGTGGGCACGCCGGGGAAGCGCACCGGGCCGTGCGGGGTGTCCACGGTCTCGAACATGCCGACGGCGTTGAGGTGCGGGTCGTCGAACAGGTCGCCGGGGGTGTTCAGCGGCGCGGCCGGGATCTCGAGTTCGTGCAGCAGCTTCAGCCACTCCCGCGTCGAGCGCTGCTTCATGGTCTCGGCGACCAGCCCGTAGATGGTGTCGATCTGGCGTGCGCGCTGTTCCAGCGTGGCATACAGCTCGCTGGCCCACGGTGGTTGCACGGCGGCCATGAACGCGTTCCAGTGCTTGTCGTTGTAGATCAGCGCGGCGATGTAGCCGTCGCTGGTGCGGTACGGGCGGCGGTTGGGCGCCACGGTGCGCGGATACACCGCCGGCCCCAGGGGGGGATCGAACAGCGCGCCGTTGGCGTGCTCGACGAGCATGAACGAGGCCATGGTCTCGAACATGGCGACCTCGACCTCCTGGCCCTCCCCCGTGCGCTCGCGGTGAAACAGCGCCATGGTCGTCGCGTACAGCGCGGTCAGCCCGGCGACCTTGTCGGCCATGATGGTTCCGACGTAGTCGGGCTCGCCGGTCAGTTGCTGCTGCACGGCCGGCAGGCCGCATTCGGCCTGGATCGTGTCGTCGTAGGCGGGCCGGTCGCGTTCGGGTCCGCGGCGGCCATAGCCGTAGCAGTTGGTGTAGACGATCGCCGGGTTGAGCGCGGCGACGTCGTCGTAGCCGAAGCCGAGCTTGGCGATCGCCTTGGCGCGCATCGAATGGATGAACACGTCGGCGGTCTCGACAAGGCCGCGCAGCGCGCCGGCCCCGGCCTCGGTGTGCAGGTCCAGCACGATGCCGCGCTTTCCGCGGTTGACGTTGACGAACACCCCGCCCATGCCCGGCGCCGGGCCGACGGAGATGTAGCGGGTGTTGTCGCCCTGGGGCGGTTCGACTTTGATGACGTCGGCGCCCATGTCGGCCATGATCTGCGTGCAGTACGGCCCCATCACCATCGCGGTGAGGTCGATCACCCGCACGCCGGCCAGCGGCCCCGCCCCCGCCCGGCTAGCCATGCAGCCCGCCCCGGTCGCCATCCGCACCGAGCCTGGGTGTTGTGCAGGGTTTTTCAGCGATACTGATGCATATCACCCACGGTCGGCGAGCGGATCCACCGCACGCGCGGCTAGCCATGCAGCGCGCCCTGGTCGCTTGCGTGGTGCGCCAGATTGAAGCTGTAGCGGATGTGTTGGTCGTGACCGTCGGGCACGACCGGAAAGATCAGCGGCGCGTCGGCGTTGCGGATCGCGTTGCGGTGCTCGCCGATGTCTTCCATGGTCCAGGACCCCCGCCACACGCCCGGAGTTTCGGCGATGACCGCCCGCGCCACCCGGCCGGCCAGCGCGATGAACATCTCCCCGCTCACCGTGCAGGATTCGTGCGCGAGCCATCCCACCACGGGGGCAACGAGTTCCGCGCCCATGGGCGGGTAGGACGAGGTGTCGATCCCGGCGGCCATCCGGGTCACCGCGGCCGGCACGATCACGTTGGAGGTCACGCCGTCGGCGGCGCCCTCGAGCGCCGCGACGTTGGACAGCCCGATGACACCGGCCTTGGCGGCCGCGTAATTGGCCACGCCGTGGTTCCCGTACAGGCCGCCGATCGACGAGGTCAGCACGATGCGCCCGTACCGGGCCTCGCACATCAGCGGGAACGCCGGCCGCACGACGTTGAACGCGCCGCGCAGGTGCACGTCGAGCACGGCGTCGAAGTCCTCGTGGGTCATCTCCTTCAGCGAGCCGCGGCGCACGTTGCCGGCATTGTGGATCAGGATGTCGAGGCGCCCGTAGCTGTCGAGCGCGGCGTCGATGATCGCCTTGCCGCCGGCCGCGGTGGCGACCGACTCCGTGCTGGCCACCGCTCGACCACCGGCGGCCGCGATCTCGCGCACCACCTCGTCGGCCGGGCCGGCATCGGTGCCGTCCCCGGTGAGGCCGCCGCCCGGGTCGTTCACCACAACCTGCGCTCCCCGAGCTGCGAGCAGCGTGGCGTAGGAGCGGCCCAGACCTCGGCCGGCCCCGGTGACCACCGCCACCCTGCCATCGAATCTCAAGGCGGCCATTTAGGTTCCGAGGACCAGACCGTCGAGGTCGCCTGTGGCACGCCAGTCCTTGAGCAGGTCGTCGAACACGTAGAAGCCCGGCATGTAGGGATCGCCGATGGCCGAGCGGATGCCCTCGCCGCCACCGCCGCCCTCGTTGTTGTAATAGCCGGGCGTGCACGACACCGCGAACTCGGAGCCGTCGATCGAGGTTTCGCGGATCGTCTTCACCCAGTTGTCCTGGGCCTCCTGGCTCGGCTCGACGGTCGTCGCCCGACGCGTTATCGCCTCGGAAACGATGTAGGCGATGTGCTCGGCCTGCTGCTCGAGCATCGCGGTGGTGTTCCCCGCCACACCGCCCTGAACGAAGCCGGTGAAGAACTGGTTGGGAAAGCCCCGGCTGGTCATCCCGTGCAGCGACTTGTAGCCGTCGCGCCAGTGGTCGAAGAGCGACAGGCCGTCGCGGCCCTCGATCACCTCGACCGCGTACCGGCGGCTGATATCGGTGGTGATCTCGAAACCGCTGGCGAAGATGACGCAGTCGACTTCGTACTCGACGCCACCCGCGACGATCCCCTTCTCGGTGAGCCCCTCCACGCCTTTGGATTCCGACACATCGACGAGCGTGACGTTCGGGCGGTTGAACGTCGGCAGGTAGTCGTCGTTGCTGCAGGGCCGCTTGCACATGAACCGGTAGTAAGGTTTGAGCGCTTCGGCGGTCTGCGGGTCCTCGACGAGCTCGGCGACGCGGCGCCGCAGCCGCTCCATCATCTTGTAATCCTCTTCTTCACGCATCGCCATGATCTGCTCGACGGTCAGTGCGGCGGGATCGTCGGCGGCCGCGACCCGCGCGGTCAGGTTGCGCCCCAATTCGGTCCAGAAGTCGCACACCATATCCGGCTCGTCGAACACCACCCCCTCCCCCAGCGGCGACCAGCGGTGGAAGTTGCGCTTGCGCTGCTCCTGCCAGCCGGGCCGCAGGGAAGCGGCCCACTGCGGGTCGGTCGGCTCGTTGCCGCGCAGGTCCACCGATGAGGGTGTGCGCTGAAAGACGTAGAGGTGCTGGGCGTCTCGGCCCAGGTGCGGAACCAGCTGCACGCCGGTCGCGCCGGTGCCCACCAGCGCGACCCGCTTGTCGTGCAGCTTGTGCAGTCCGCCGCTGGCATCCCCGCCCGTGTAGTCGTAGTCCCAGCGGGCGGAATGAAACATGTGCCCCTTGAAGTCCTTGATGCCGGGGATGCCGGGGAGCTTCGGCCGGTTGAACGAGCCCTGTGCCATCACCACGAACCGGGCACGAATGTCGTCACCGCGATTGGTGCTCAGCCGCCAGCGCTTGATCGTCTCGTCCCAGCGCACCGCGCGAACCTGGGTGGAGAGGATCGCGCCGTCGTAGAGCCCGAAATGCTTTGCGATGCGCCGGCAGTGCTCGTAGATCTCGGCACCGTCGGCGAATTTCTTGGACGGCAGGTAGTTGAGTTCTTCCAGCATCGGGATATAGCAGTAGGCGTCGTTGTCGCACTGGATGCCCGGGAAACGATTCCAGTACCAGACTCCGCCGAAGTCCCCTCCCATCTCGATGATGTGCACGTCCTCCACGCCGGCCTTCTTGAGGTAGGCGCCGGCAAGCAGCCCGGTGATGCCGCCGCCGAGCACGGCCACGTCGATGTTCTCATCGATCGGCGTGCGCGGCGTCACCGGCGTGTGGGGATCGACCTCGGCGAATTCCGCGAAGTCGTCCTTGAGTTCCAGGTACTGCTTCGAGCCCTCCGGGCGCAGCCGCTTGTCACGCTCGTGCAGGTACTTCTTTCGCAGCGCATCGATATCGATGTCATCCGGCGTCTGCGTCGGTCGGCATTTATCGAACATGGTCATCTATCTCGAAGCTCCTGCGGTTCACCGGTCCCCATGTATTTCGACAATTGGTAGTGCAGGTTGACGGTGCTGCGTTCCCGGTACGGGTTGGGCTTGGTGCCGGGAAAGCCCAGGGATTTCATGCCCCGCTGGACGGCGGCCATGTTGGAGAAGTCCTGGGGCAACACCGACAGCCACCGCGGGTCCTCGGGCGGCGTGTACTGCCATTCTGTTTGCGGCTCTGCGCCTTTCGGGTACAACTCGAATACCGACACCTCGAAGATGCACTTGTTCGGGTCGTAGCTGGGATGTGGCCGGGCGCTGTAGCACAGCGCCACCGTCAGTCCCTGACCGATCTGGAAGTTCGGGAAGATCTGCCACGCGGTGCCGGCCTGGCCGAGGATGTCGGCGGGGATCGTCGGCCAGATCACGCCGCGGGCCTCGTCGTCGCCGCGCGCCGAGGCCAGCCAGTGCTCGAGCACCTTGTCGGCCGGTGTGTTTTCGGGCAGTTCGTCGACGAGCCGCTTGGCGGCGTTCACCAGCGTCTCGGTGGTGGAGGTGTTGGTCTCCTCCATCGTGTAGATCTGCATCTCCGCCGTCGACACGCGGGGGTCGGCGCCGGTGCCGAGCCGGATCTTGGACTTGGTCGCCGCGAGATCGTCGGGGGCGTCGTAGCCGATGTTGCTGTGCCTGCCCTGCGCCTTGGCCCAGCCCTTGAATTCACCGAACTTGTTGAACTCCGGGTGTGTGGTGAAGACGTGGTAGGTCTCGTTGAAGGCCTCGAGCGCGACCTTCCAGTTGCAGTCGAAGGACAGCCATCTGCGCCACTTGTAGCGCATGTTCTCCAAGCCGAACGGGTCGAGGATCTTCGCGGCGGGAAACAGGTAGTCGGCCAGCGACTCGCAGTCGGGATCCATGTTGATCCACAGCCAGCCGCCCCAGGTGTCGACCCGGACCGGCCGCAGGTGCGTGTTGTCCTCGGTGAGTGCGCCGTTCCAGTCGTCTTGCTCGCGGATGTGGGTGCACGCCCCGTCCAGCCCGTACGTCCAGCCGTGGAAGCCGCAGACGAACGACTTGCGGGCGCGCCCGCAGGCGTTCTTCGCGCCCTCGGGGGTGTCGATCAGGCGGCGGCCGCGGTGCATGCACACGTTGTGGTGGGCGCGAAATCCGTTCGGGCCGGTGCGCACCACGATGATCGAGTCGTCGAGGATGTCGTAGGTCAGGTAGCTGCCCACCTCGGGCAGTTCCTCGACCCGGCCCACCTGCTGCCAGACCTTGCGCCACAGCCTGTCCCGCTCGGCGCGGGCGTAGTCCTCGCTGATGTACGCCTCGACCCCGATCGTCATCGGCTGCGAGAGTTCCTCTTCAGCGACAGTTTTCACTTCCTTGGCGAGATCGGCCATCACATCCTCCTGATGTCCGCGCGGAAGGATTCGTCCTTGCAAGAACAACGAGGTGTTGTCGGCGGCCAGGTGGCTCCATTTGAGGTCGAGCCCACCGTCGACGAGCAGCGTCTGGCCGGTGACGTAGCTCGACAGCTCCGAGAGCAGGAACAGGATCGCGCCGGCCTGTTCCTCGGGTCGCCCCCGCCGGCCCATCGCGATCGCCTGCCGGTCCCGGTCCGGGTCCTGATCGACGTAGGTGCGCGAGGCGGCGGTCTCGGTGACGCCGGGCGCCACGGCGTTCACCCGGATTCCCGCCTGTGCCAGCTCGAGCGCCATCGTGCGGGTCATCGCCGTGATGGCGGCCTTGGCGGTGCCGTAGGCGATGTGAAACGGCGCGGTGTTCATGCCGCTGATCGAGGAGATCGACACGATCGACCCGGGGCGCCGCTGCGCGACGAGTTCGGCCGCCACTGCCCGGCTCATGAAAAACGCCGTCTCGAGGTTGTCGGTGAAGATCTTGCGCCAGTCGTCGCGCGTCACCCGGGTCGCCGGCATCCAGGTCGACGGCGCTGCGCCGCCGGCGACGTTGACCAGGCCGTGCAGGGTGCCGTCGGCGCGCCGCGCGTGGTCGATGACGGTGGCGATGCCCTCGTCGGTGGACGCGTCGGCCGCGACGGGCACCACGGCCAGGCCGTGGCGCGCCAGGGGAACGACGTGCTCGTCGAGGTTTTCCTTCGAACGGCTCACCGCGATCACGGTGGCCCCCGCCCGGGCGGCCATCGCCGTGACGGTAGTGCCGATGCCGCCACCGCCGGCACCGGAGACCACCACGACGCGGCCGTCGAGCCCCAGCAGACCCGACCGATCCTCCATGACCCGCTTTCCCTGTGCCACTGCTTTTGTCCGGACAACATAGGGAGTTCTGCCCTACGGAGAACACTATTCCCATCGGCGTTGGCCGCTGTCAAGGCCGGCCGCGGGCCACCGACAGCTATTGTCTGGACTAGGAGGACTTGATAACGTCCAGCCCCAAACGGACACCCTGTCTTAGGTGGGAAGGATCTCGGCGAGGCCATGACCATCGCGGCGCAGCCATCGCGGTACGCATCCCCGGATCAGTCTGTCGACGTCGCGGCGGGCTGGCGGCTCGACCGGGTCACCGCGCCCAGTCGCCTGTTCGGCGCCAACGGTCTGCGCACGGGCCCGGACGGGCGCGTCTACATCGCGCAGGTGACCGGCAGCCAGATCAGCGCGCTCGATCCCCAGACCGGTGAACTGGGGACCGTGAGCGCCAAGGGCGCCGACATCGTGGCGCCCGACGACGTCGCGTTCGACGCGAGCGGCAACCTGTATGCGACCGAGGTGATGGACGGCCGGGTCAGCGTGCTCGACACCGCCGGCCGGACCCGAGTGCTGCGCGACGACGTCCCGTCGGCCAACGGCATCACCGTGCACCGGGGCCGGTTGTTCATCGGGGAATGCCGGGAGGGCGGGCGCCTGCTCGAGCTCGACCCGGGCGGCGGGTCGCCGCGGGTGCTGCTCGAGGGCGTGCCGTCGCCGAACGCGATGGAGGTCGGCCCGGACGGCCTGCTGTATTTCCCGGTGATGGGCGCCAACGCGATCTGGCGCGTGGATCCTGACGGCGGTGAACCAGACTGCGTCGCAACCGATCTCGGTGTCCCCGACTCGGTCAAGTTCGACGCGCAGGGATGCATCGTCTCGACGCAGGTGGCCAGCGGGCAGGTGCTGCGCATCGATCCCCGCAGCGGCGACCGGCGGGTGCTCGCCCAGCTGAGTCCGGGCCTGGACAACTGCACCCTGGTCGGCGAGAGCGTGCTGGTCTCCAACTTCACCGGCGAGATCACCGAGATATCTCCGGAGGGCGCGGTGCGCACGGTGTTGCCCGGCGGGCTCAACTGGCCGCTGGATCTGGCCGTCGGTCACGACGGCCGGCTCTACATCGCCGACGGCACCTACTTCTATGTCACCGAGCCCGGCGGGTCGTTGCGCACCGTGGGGATGTTGTTCAGCCCGGGCTATCCCGGCTTCCTGCGCGGCGTCGCGGCGAGCGGTCCCGGCGAGTTCGTCGTGACGACCTCGGGTGGCCAGGTCGCCCGCTACCGGCCGGCGGCGAGCGAGACCGACGTGCTGGCCGACGGCTTCGACCAGCTCTACGGCGTCGCGCTCGGCGCCGGCGGTGTGGTGTTCGCCGAGCTGGGCACGGGGCGGGTGCTGTCGCTGGGGCCGGGGGGTGTGGAGGCGCTGGCGACCGGACTGCGCGAACCGGTCGGCGTGGTGATCGAGCAGGACGGGTCGTGCCTGGTGGCCGAGTCCGGAGCCGGGCGGGTGGTCCGGGTGAACGGGTCGAAAATCGACACCGTCGTCGCCGATCTGGCGCGCCCGCAGGGCATTTCGGTGCACAACGGCGTGCTCTACATCGTCGACGCGGGCGCCAAGTCGGTGGTCGCGGTCGACCTGGACACCGAGGTTCGGCGCACCCTCGCCGCCGGGCTGCCGATCGGCCCGCCGGCCGGTGTGGTGCCCAAGCCGCTGAAGGGCATGCCGCCGTTTTCCGGACCGCAGGGCCCCTTCGCCGGGATCGCCGCCGCGGCCGACGGCACGCTCTACGTCTCGGCCGACGGTGATGGCAGCGTGCTGGCGTTGCGCCGCGCTCAAGAAGGCCCCTGATGCCCGGGGCCACCTCCAGCGAGCACCGGTACCTGCAGATCGCGCGCGCGCTGCGCAAGGAGATCGTCGACGGGGTCTACCCGGTGGGCTCGCAGCTGCCGACCGAACACCAGTTGTGTGAGCGGTTCGCGGTCAGCCGCTACACCGTCCGCGAGGCGCTGCGCCGGCTGCGCGAGGACAACCTCGTCGATTCGCGGCCCCGGGCGGGCACCCGCGTGGTTCCCCGGCCGGCGTCCAGTTCCTATGCGCAGGAAACGATGTCCATCGACGACCTGCTCGCGTTCGCGTCGGGCGCACAGCTGAGCATCGAGTCCAACACGATGGTGACGATCGACGACGAGGGGGCCGCCCGGACCGGGCTGCAGGCCGGCACGCAGTGGCTGTCGGTGCGCGGATACCGGCAGGCCGACGGCGCGGCGGCGCCCCTGTGCCGTACCGAGTACTACATCAACCGGGACTTCGCGGCGGTCGGGCGGCTGCTGCAACGCCACACCGGCCCGATCTTCCCCTTGATCGAGGACCTGTTCGGCGTGAGCATCGCCGAGCTGCGTCAGGAGATCACCGCGGTGCTGCTCTCCCCCGAGCTCGCCGATCACCTGGGCGCCGCGCCGGGCTCGGCGGCGCTGCAGATGCGGCGCACCTACAAGACCTCCGAAGGCGACGTCGCCCAGGTGACGATCAACACCCACCTGTCGCCTGATTTCCGGTATGCGATGACCATGCGCCGCGTGAACGGGCAGGGCGACTGAGATGATGTGGCGGTGCTAACAGGGACCCGCCGGGACGCGGCTCGCGCGGTACAGGCATACCGGCGCGGGCTCTGGGTCGATACCACGCTGGCCGACGCCCTGCGCGCGGCCGCTCAGCGCACCCCGCGGCGAACGGTGCTGGTGGACAAGGACACCCGGCTGGACTGCGCCACCCTGCACGCCCAGGCCACCGCCCTGGCGACCGCCCTGCTGGAGCGGATGCCGACCGGCAGTGTGGTGTCGTTCATGCTGCCGAACTGGCACGAGGCCGCCGTCATCTACCTGGGTGCGACCCTGGCCGGGATGGTGGTCAACCCGATCCTGCCGTCGCTGCGCGACCACGACCTGCGTTTCATCCTCGAGGACGTCGGCGCCGGGCTGATCTTCGTCCCCCACCGGTTCGGTGGCCACGACTTCGCGGCGATGCTCGACCGGGTGACCGCGGCGATGGGCCCGGCCCCCGAAGTGGTGGTGCTGCGCGGTGCACCCGGCGCGCACACGCCCTATCCCGCGCTGGTGGACCGGCGGCCGGATCCCGCGCGGCTGCCGGCGCTGGACCCCGACGCCGTCCGGATGGTCCTCTACACCTCCGGCACCACGGGCCGCCCCAAAGGCGTCCTGCACAGCCACAATTCGATGCACGCCCTGATCTGCCAGCTCCGCGACCACTGGGCCATCGAGCCGGGTGACACGTTCTTGGTCCCGTCGCCGATCGCCCACATCGGCGGCTCGATCTATGCGTTCGAATGCCCGCTGCTGCTGGGCACCACCGCGGTGCTCATGGACCGCTGGGATCCCGCCGCGGCCGTGACCCTGATGGACGGCGAGCGGTGCACCCACATGGCCGGGGCGACGCCGTTTCTGACCCAGCTGCTGTCCGCGGCGCAGCGCGCCGGCACCCGCCTGCCCGACCTGAAGGTGTTCGTCTGCGGCGGTGCCGCCGTGTCGCCGTCGCTGATCCGCCGCGCCGCCGGGTATTTCGACCGGGCGGTCGTCACCCGGGTCTACGGCTGCACCGAGGTGCCCGTCACGACCGTCGGCGCGCCCCGGCGCGACGAGGACGACGCCGCCGCGGAGACCGACGGCAGGGCCGGCATCGCCGAGATCACGCTGGCCGCCCACCCCGCCGCCCCGCCCGGCGCCGGAGAGATCCGCGTGCGCGGACCGCAGATGCTGCTGGGTTACCGGCACCGGCAGGACGACGCCGACGCCTTCGACGACGCCGGGTTTTTCCGCACCGGGGACCTGGGCCGCTGGGTCGACGACCGCTACCTCGTCGTGACCGGCCGCGCCAAGGACGTCATCATCCGCAACGGCGAGAACATCTCCGCCAAGGAGGTCGAGGACCTGCTGGGCGACCACCCCGGCGTCGCCGAGATCGCGGTCGTCGGGCTGCCCGACGAGCGCACCGGGGAGCGGGCGTGCGCGGTGATCGTGCCCACGGGCACGGCGCGCCCGGACGTCGCGAGCCTGCTCGCGCTGCTGGAAAGCAAGGGCGTCGCGAAATTCAAGGCGCCCGAACAGGTCGTCATCTGGGACGCGCTGCCCAAGAACGACGCCGGGAAGATCCTCAAGCACCGGATCCGGGCGGCGCTGGAAGAGACGACGATGGCAAGCGCGGCGGAGCCGGGCGCAGCGGGTCGCCGCCAGAAGGATGGGTGAGATGCAGGTCGCGATCGTCACGGGGGCAAGCAGCGGCATCGGCTTCGGCTGCGCCACCAGGCTCGCCGAGGCGGGCATGGCCGTCGTGGGCACCGGCCGCGACGAGCAGCGTCTGGCCGGGCTGCACAAGGCAGTCAACGATCCCGGCCGCGTCGCGACGCTCGCGGTGGACCTGACCGACGACGACGCGCCGCGCCGCATCGTGGACCTCGCGGTCGCCCGGTGGGGCCGCATCGACTTCCTGGTCAACAACGCCGGGATCGGCAGCCCCAAGCCGCTGCACGAGACCGACGACGAAACACTGGACCAGTTCCTGGGTTTGATGCTGCGCGCGCCGTTCCGGCTCGCGCGCGACGTGCTGCCCCATATGCGGCCCGGGTCGGCGATCATCAACATCACCTCGACGTTCGCGGTCATCGGCGGGCTGCGCGGCGGCGCCTACTCCGCGGCCAAGGGCGGCCTGACGGCGCTGACCACCCACATCGCCTGCCAGTACGGGGCGTCGGGCATCCGCTGCAACGCCGTTGCCCCCGGGGTCACGCGCACGCCGATGGTCGAAAAGCGCCTGGCAGACGAGCGGTTCCGCAAGATCAACACCGAGATGACGCCGCACCAGCGGCTGGGCACCATCGACGACATCGCCCGCACGGTCGCGTTCCTGTGCTCGGAAGGCGGCAGCTTCATCAACGGGCAGACCATCGTCGTCGACGGCGGGTGGAGCTCGACGAAGTACCTGTCGGAGTTCGCGTTGAACTCCGAGTGGCTCCAGCGGTGACGTCCCCGGCTTCGTCAGGCGTCGGCGAAGTCGATGATCCCCCGGATGTTGCGGCCCTCGCGCAGGTCGGCGAACGCCTCGTTGATCTCGTCGAGCCGGTAGGGGCGGGTGACCAACTCGTCGAGCTTGAGCGCGCCGGCCTGATACAGCGACAACAGCATCGGCACGCTCGTGCGCGGGTTCATCCCGCCGTACAGCGCCCCCTTGAGTTGTTTGGCCGACAGCGTCATCTCCTGCAGGACGAGCGGGACCGGGGGCTCGGTGAACGGGGTGATGCCGGTGAGCACGCACGTCCCGCCCTTGCGCAGCAGCCGCATCGCCAGCGGGAGCAGGTCCACGCGCACGACGCCGGGGGTCACGACGACGCGGTCGGCCATGACGCCGGCGGTGATGTCGGCCACCAGCGGCACGGCGTCCTCGGCGCTGGCGGCGGTGTGCGTGGCGCCGAAGATCTTGGCCGAATCACGTTTGTGGTCAACGGGATCCACCCCGACGATGTGGGTTGCGCCGACGGCGCGCGCTCCCTGCAGCGCGTTCATCCCGACACCGCCGGTGCCGATGACGACGACGGTGTCGCCGGGCTCGGTGCCCGCCGTGACCGTGGCCGAGCCCCAGCCGGTGCTGACCGCGCACGACACCAGCGAGGCGGCGTGCAACGGGATCGCATCGTCGATCTTGATGACGGAGCGCTCCGAGAGCACCGCGTATTCGGCGAAGGTGCCGAGTTGTCCGTACGCCAGCAGGTTTTCGCCGCCGAGGTGCCGGCGGCAGGTTCCGTCGGTGGGCATCTCCTTGGCGAACAGGCTCGCACCGGAGTCGCAGATGTAGCTCTGGCCGCTGACACAGAATCGGCAGCTGCCGCAGGCGGGGATGAACGACATGGCCACGCGGTCGCCCGGCCGCACCGCCGTCACGCCCGGTCCGACCTCCTCGACCACGCCGGCGCCCTCGTGGCCGCCGAGCAACGGGAACCAGTCCGGCGCGGGCATGCCGCTGGCGGCCAGCGCATCGGGGGTGGGCACCACGTCGCCGGTGATCAGGTGGTCGTCGGAGTGGCAGATGCCGGCGACGCCGATCCGGACCAGCACTTCGCCGTGGCGCGGCGGGTCGAGCTCGACCTCGCGGATCTCCCAGTCCGCACCGACCCCGCGCAGCACAGCGGCACGACACTGCATCCCAACCTCCTCAGCGCGATTCGAAGTGGCGCCGAATGCCGGACAGCATCTCGGCGTGCGCCTTGACCGCCTCGCGCACGGTCACCGGCGCCAACAGCCGGGGCGCGGTGATCCGGATTCGCTCGGTGAGCCGGGTGCCGTCACCGGCCGGTTCGAAGCTCACCGTTCCGCGGAGCCTGACGCCCGGGGACTGGTCGGCCTCGGTCAGCACGTCGCCGTCGGCCGGCACGTGCAGCCGCGCCCGATAGGTGATCCGTAACGTGAACGGCCCCAGCGGGATCCGGTCGACGACGCGGTAGCTCTGCCGGTAACCGTCCGGGGTTTCGGCGCGGGACACCTCCTGCACCGACACGATCAGCGGGTGCACGATCTTGATGTTGTCGAGGTCGACGTAGAAATCACGGACCCGGTCCGGGGACGCGGGGACCCGTTCGGACAACGTCCGCTCGGCGTGGGCGAACCACCAGCTCATGCGGCGAACTCCGCGAGCAGAGCGGCGGTGCGCCACCAGATCAGCGCGGCGAACACCGCCACCACGACGATGCTCACCGCGACCTGGATCGGGGTGCGGTACGCCCGCGGTGGGTAGACGTAGCCCGCGGCGACCAGGCCACCCGTGACGAGCCCGCCCACGTGCCCCTGCCAGCTGATCAGCTGCCCGCCGAGCGCCGGGATGACGAACGTGAAGGCCATGTTGATCGCGATCACCGCGAGGACCCAGCGGACGTCGAGGGTGAGCCGCTTGCCCACCACGAAGGTCGCGCCGAAGAGGCCGAAGATGGCGCCCGAGGCGCCGGCCGTCGCGGTGTTCAGCGGCGACAGCAGGTAGACGAGCACCGAGCCGCCCAGCCCGCTCAGTGCGTACAGCGCGCCGAATCGCAGCCTGCCCAGCCACATCTCGAGCGGCGGGCCCACGACGTAGAGCGCCCACATGTTGAACAACAAGTGGGTGGCGCCGTAGTGCAGGAACGCCGAGGTCACCAGGCGGTACAGCTGGCCGTCGGCCACGGCCGGCGGCCACAGCGTCAGCTGCCGGTCCAATCCTCCCGACGACACCTGCAGCGCGAAGGCCGCGACGTTGACGGCGATCAGCCCGTAGGTGACCACCGGGGTGGCCGACCGCTGCCGGCCGCCGAAACGGGTCCGCGGCTGCCGGACGCTGCGGGCGCCCTCCCGGACGCACTCCGCGCACTGGTGACCGACCGCGGCGTCGCGCATGCAGTCCCCGCAGATGGGGCGTTCGCAACGGTTGCAGTGGACATAGGCCGGGCGGCCCGGATGCCGGTAACAGGTCGGCGGTTGCGCCGGGCTGGGTCCGCTCATCGCACCATTGTCGCCTGACGCACCGGCCGCGGCGCGGCGCATTGGGCGCATTTCGCGTATTCCGGCGGCATACCCCGCTGGCCTACTGTCATTCCCGTGGAGTCAGCGACGTGACCGAGGCGGGTGCCGGCGTGGTCGAGCGCTACCTCGAGTGCCTGGCCGCACACGACTGGGACGGCCTGGCCGCCACCATCGCCGACGAGGGGCTCACCCGAGAGGGCCCGTTCTGCGACGTGGTCGAGGGCAAGCAGCGCTACCTCGCCTACCTGCGCAAGGTGCTCACGGAACTCGCCGGCCACCGGCTCGAGGTGCAACGGATCTCCCGGGTGAGCCCCCGGCTGTGCTACGTCGAGCTGACCGAGTCGTTCGCGATCGACGGCGCCCCCGCCGCGTGGCCCGAGTGCATCGTCTTCGAGCAGGGCGACGACGGCCTGATCCGTGGCGTCAGCGTGTTCTTCAAGCAGCGCGGCGCGCCCACCGGCTGACGACTATTCCCTCGCTCGCGTTATTGACCTAACGTGTCAAGGGTGGAGTCAAGCGGAAGCCCGGAATTGGTGCCCGTCGAAAAATTGCATTCAGGAGACCCCATCACCGATGGCGGTCAGCGCTACATAGTTCTCGAGTCGAAAACCGTCGGGGAAGGCTGCGTCGTCCTCGAACTCGAGTCCAGAATCGACCATCAGCTGCAGGTCATCGAGAAGTCCTTCCCGGCCGGCTATCACGTCGGCAGGGCCAACCACCGCATTTTGTAAACAAGCCTCCTCCCCGACAACGCGCCGAGCGGCCGGCCGCCGGCTACCACCCGGTGACGCCGAACACCTTGCCGCGCAGGCGAAACCGACCGCCGGACAAATGCCGGCCGGGGCTTACCCGCGCGGTGGACGCGGGTCGCTCGGGTCGTCGGGGTCGGGATCGCCGAACCATCGCGACGGCTGCTGCGCGCCGTATTCGTCATGCCAAGCCCACCACTCGTACGGCCGGGTTTGCGGATAGCCGTCCGGTGAGTCCTCCCACTCCTCCTGGCGCCCAAGGGCCGTCATGTCCAGGAAGCTCCACGTGTTGCCCAGGGCCTCGTCGCCGCGATTGTTGATGAAGTAGGTCCGAAACACCCGCCCGGCGGAACGGATGAATGCGTTGGTGCCGTGCCATTCGTCCACGCCGAAGTCGGCGTCGAAACCGTCGGTGATGGTGTACCACGGCATCCGCCAGCCCATCCGCCGCTGCAGGCGCGCGATGTCCGGCTGTGCCGCGCGCGAGGCGAAGACCAGCGTGGTGTCGCGGGCGTTCAGGTGGGCCAGGTGCCCCACGTGGTCGGCGATCATCGAGCATCCGGGGCAGGCATGGTCGGGCCAGCCGTGCACGCCGGGCTCGAAGAAGGCCCGGTACACGATCAGCTGCCGCCGGCCGTCGAACAGGTCCAGCAGGCCGAGCTTGCCGTCGGGCCCGTGGAACTCGTATGTCGTGTCGACGGCCAGCCACGGCATGCGCCTGCGCACGGCGGCCAGCGCGTCACGGGCGCGGGTGAGCTCTTTCTCCTTCACCAGCAGCCGCCGGTGGGCGGCCGTCCACTCCCGGGCCGAGACGACGGGGGGTGTGTCCATTGGGTTGTCCATTGGGTTGCCCATTGCGTTGTCCGCCTTTCGTTTTCGATGTATCACGCCAACGGTGACAAGCCAGAGGCGGTGAGCAGATAGGCGTCGTGGTCCGGGGCTTCGGCGCCTGCGATCTCCAGCACGGCCTTGCCGACTTGTTCGGCACTGAGGGCGGGCCCGGCGGCCCGCAGGAACGTGTCGACGTCCACGCCCCGGCGTTCCGCGTAGGCGGCGACGGCTGTGGCTCCCAGCTCCGTCGCGGGCGTCAACTGCGGCAGGACGGACACGAAGCGGATCCCGAGGCCCGCCCGCTCCGATTCTTCGGCGGCGTAGGCGGCGATGAACCTGACGGTCGCCTTGGCGCCCGCGTAGCCACCGCTCAGCGGCGACCCCGCCAGGACCGCGCCGCTGGACATCGCGATCACGCGGGTGCCCGGAGCCAGCCGGGACCGCAACGCGGCGCGCGTCCAATGGAAAGCCTGCGCGACATCCACATTCCAGTTCTGGCTGAAGCTTTCCCAGGTCTGCTCCGGCAACGGGCTCATCCGCGGGGTGGCGCCGGCGCAGAGCACCAGCGTCCGCGGCCGGTACCGCTCGATGATGCGGTCGGCGGTGGGGGCCTCGGTGACGTCGGCGACCACCGGGGTGAAGCTCTTCCCGATTTCGTTGCGCGCCTGGTCCAGACCGGAGCCGGTGCGCGCGACGCCGACAACCGTGGCGCCGGCCGCCGACAGGGCGGCGGCGATGGCGCGGCCGAAGCCGCGGCTCGCGCCGGTCACGACCGCCGCGGTGCCGCCGAGGCCGCGGGTGTTCGGGGACTGGTTCATGTTCGTACTCCGTTCGCGCAATTCGGTGGCGCCGGTCGGACGCCCACCAATGCAGATACGACGGGGCCGGCGAATTCGTCGCCCCGCACCCGATGAATTTCGGCGGCCGGCCGTTTCTGTACTGGAGTAGCGTTTCCGTCCCGACCGATAGGAGCGGCCCGTGCCGGCCCAGGAGGAGTTCATCGAGCAGGCGGCGCCGTTTCGCGCCGAGTTGATCGCGCACTGTTACCGCATGCTCGGTTCGGTACATGACGCCGAGGATCTGGTGCAGGAGACCTACCTGCGCGGCTGGCGCGGCTACCAGGCGTTCGAGGAGCGCGCGGCGTTGCGGACCTGGCTGTACCGGATCGCGACAACGGCCTGCCTGCGCGCGCTGGAAAACCGCGGCCGCCGGACACTTCCGGCCGGGCTGGGCGGCGCTTCGACCGATCCGGACGCGCGCCTCGATGAGAGCGCGGGCACCCACGAGTGGCTCGAGCCGATTCCGGACGTCCCTTTCCTGCAGGGCCCGGAGACCGCCGTCATCGCCAGGCAGAGCGTGCGGTTGGCGGTGATGACCGCCCTGCAGGAGCTCCCGGCGCGCCAGCGGGCCGTGTTGATCCTGCGCGACGTCGTGCAGTTCAGCGCCGCCGAGGTCGCCGAGCTCCTCGACACCACACCCGCGGCGGTCAACAGCTCGCTGCAGCGCGCGCGGGCCCGTCTCGCCGGGGCCGCACCGTCGCAGGACGACCTGCCCGAGCCCGGCGACGCCGACCGCCGCGCGTTGATCGACCGTTACTGCGCGGCATTCGAAAACGCGGACATGGCCGCCCTCACCGAGCTGCTGCAAAGCGACGTCAGACTCGAAATGCCGCCTCTGCCACAATGGTTCGCCGGTCGCGAGGCGGTGCTGCGGTTCCTGGCCGCCCGGGCCCTCGGCAGCCCCGGCGACGTCGTGATGATCCCGACTGCCGCCAACGCGCAACCCGCCGTGGCCGAGTACCGGCGCGGCGCCGATGGCGCACTGCGGGCCCATTCCATACAGGTCTTCGCGGCGGGCGCCGACGGGATCGCAGCCATCACCGTCTTCCTCGACCCGCGGTTGTTCGGCACGTTCGGCCTGCCCCCGACCCGGTAAGCTCGTGTGCAGTGAATCGATCGCACACACCGGCAACCAAGCGAATATCGACCCGCGCCGGTTGTTGCTGTCATCGCCCGGGCTCGCTCCAGCCGCACCTGTGGACAGGCTTCTAGCACGCCAGGATCATTAGGCGCGTCAGACGTATGTGAAGGGTGACGGAATGAGGATTCCCGGCGTGGCCAGCGTCATCGCTGGCGTGACCGGCGGAGCCGCGGAGGTCGTCCGAGCGGGCGTCTCGACCGCGGCGGGCGCGGTGGGCGCCGTGCAGACGCTGACCAGTCCGGTGACGGAGCTGGCCGGTCCGGTGGTGCAGTCGATGACCCACACGACCAGCCGGGCGCTCGGCCTGGGAAATTCCTCCAACGGCTCCCCGGGCCGCACCCTGCCGCCGGTGCGCTGGCAGAGCGGGCGCCGGGTACACCTGGACCTGGATCCGTTGCTGCCGTTCCCGAGCTGGCACGAACACGCCCCGGTGGTCGAGGAGCCGGTGCGCAGGATCCCCGGGGTGGCCGCGGCCCATGTGGAGGGCGCGCTCGGCCGGCTCGTGGTCGAACTCGACGGTGCCGCCGACGCCGAGTCCGTTCTGGACGAGGTCCGCGAGACGGTCGCCCGCGTGGCCGACGACTTGGCGCTGGCCGGACCCAAGCCGACGGTCCGGACCGCACCGTTCGCCGACCCGGGCAACCCGCTGGCGATCCTGGTGCCGTTGACCGCCGCCGCGATGGACGTCGGGGCGATCGGCGCCGCGGTCACCGGCTGGCTGGGCCGGCTGCCCGTCGCGCCGCGCAGCGCCCGCGCCGCGTCGGCGCTGCTGAATCACCAACCCCGCATCGTGTCCGTCCTGGAGTCGCGGCTGGGCCGGGTCGGCACCGACATCGCGCTCAGCGCCTCGGCCGCGATCTCCAACGGGCTGACCCAGGCGGTGGGCACGCCGCTGCTGGACCTGGCGCAACGCAGCATGCAGATCTCCGAGGCGTCGGCCCACCGGCAGCGGTGGCGGGAACGCGAGCCGGAGCTGGCCTCGCCCAACCGCCCGCAGGCCCCGGTGGTGCCGGTCATCTCCTCGGCCGGGCCGCGGGCGCAGGTGCTGCGGCACAACTCCGCGGCCGCGGCCGCCGGCGAGGCCTCGCACGTCATGGTCGGCGGGGCCGTCGACGCCGCCATCGACACCGCCAAGGGGTCGATGGCCGGCCCGGTGGAGGAGTACGCCGACCAGGCCGCCAACGCGTCGCTGATCGCCGCGGCGACCGCGTTGCTGGCCGGCGGCGGCACCGAGGATGCGGCCGGCGCGCTGCTGGCCGGGGTGCCGCGGGCGGCGCACATGGGCCGGCAGACGTTCGCCGCGGCCCTGGGCCGCGGGCTGGCCAACGCCGGGCAGCTGATCCTCGACCCGGGCGCCCTGCGCCGCCTGGACCGGGTCAAGGTCGTCGTCATCGACGGGGCGGCGCTGCGCGGCGACCACCGCGCCGTGCTGCGGGCGCACGGGGACACTCCCGGTTGGGACGACGACCGGGTCTACGAGGTCGCCGACGCGCTGCTGCACGCCGAGCAGCCGCCCGATCCCGACCCCGACGAGTTGCCGGCCACCGGGGCACGGCTGCGCCGGGTGCCCACACAGGGCCCGTCGGAGGCGCCCGCCCAGGGGCTCGAGCACGCCGACCTCGTCGTCGACGGCGAGGTCGTGGGCAGCGTCGACGTGGGATGGGAGGTGGATCCCTTCGCGATCCCGCTGCTGCAGACCGCGCACCGGACCGGGGCCCGGGTGGTGCTGCGCCACGTCGCCGGGACCGAGGACCTCACCGCCAGCGTCGCCGTGACGCACCCGCCGGGCACGCCGCTGCTGAGGCTGGTGCGGGACCTGCGGACCGACCGCGGGCCGGTGCTGCTGATCACCGCGCTGCACCCGGACTTCGCCTCGACCGACACGCTGGCGGCGCTGGCCGTCGCCGACGTGGGGGTGGCCCTCGACGATCCGCACGCCGCGACACCCTGGACCGCGGACATCATCACCGGCACCGACCTGGCCGCGGCGGTGCGGATCCTGTCGGCACTGCCGGTCGCCCGCAACGCGACCGAATCGTCGGTGCGCCTCGCCAAGGGCGGCAGCACGCTGGCCGGGCTGTTGCTGGTCACCGGCGGTTCCCGGACCACCACCAATCCCCTCGCGCTGCAACGCTGGCTCAATCCGGTCAACGCCGCCGCCGCGGCCGCCCTGTTCCAGGGCGCGTTCTCGGCCAACCGGGTGCTGCGCCAGCCAGGCCCCACCCCCCAGCCGCTCACCGCCTGGCATGCCCTGGACCCCGAGATCGTCTATTCGCGGCTGTCCAGCCGCACCAGGCCGCTGGCCGTCGAGGCCGGCATGGCGCCGTGGCGACGCATCCTGGACGACCTGTCCTACAACCCGGTGATGGCGCCCCTGCGCGGCCCGGCCGCGCAGGTCGGGCGGCTGCTGTCGGCCACGCGGGCCGAGCTCGCCGACCCGCTCACCCCGATCCTGGCGGTGGGAGCGGCGGCCTCGGCGATCGTCGGCAGCAACATCGACGCGCTGTTGGTCGCGGGCGTGATGACGGCCAACGCGATAGCCGGCGGGATGCAACGGCTGCGGGCCGAGGCGGCGGTCGCCGAGCTGTTCGCCGAGCAGGACCAGCTCGCGCGCCGCGTCGTCCTCCCCACGATGGCGACGTCGCAGCGACGGCTGCAGGCGGCCCGGTCGGCGCCGCGGACGGCCACGGTCAGCGCGAAGTCGCTGCACCCGGGCGACGTCATCGACCTGGCGGCGCCGGAGGTGGTGCCCGCGGACGCGCGCCTGCTGGTCGCCGAGGACCTCGAAGTCGACGAGTCCTTCCTCACCGGTGAGTCGCTGCCCGTCGACAAGCAGGTGGAGCCCGTCGCGGTCACCGATTCCGACCGGGCCAGCATGCTGTTCGAGGGCAGCACGATCGTCGCCGGGCACGCGCGGGCGATCGTGGTGGCCACCGGCGCGGGCACCGCGGCCCAACGTGCCATCTCGGCCATCGCCGACGTGGAGTCGGCGGCCGGGGTGCAGGCCCGGCTGCGGGAGTTGACCAGCAAGGTGCTGCCGCTGACGCTGGCCGGTGGGGCCGCGGTGACGGGCCTGGCCCTCGCGCACCAGGGGACCCTGCGGCAGGCGGTCGCCGACGGCGTCGCGATCGCCGTGGCCGCCGTCCCCGAGGGCCTGCCGCTGGTGGCCACCCTCGCCCAGCTCGCCGCCGCGCAGCGGTTGTCGAGGCGCGGGGCGCTGGTCCGCACCCCGCGGGCCGTCGAGGCCCTCGGCCGGGTGCAGACGGTGTGCTTCGACAAGACCGGCACGCTCACCGAAAACCGTCTGCGGTTGGTGCGCAGCGTCCCGCACCACACCGCCGTGGACGCTCCGTTGCCCGCGACCACCGACCCGCGGGCCGCCGCGGTGCTGCGGGCGGCCGCGCGCAGCAGCACCCAGCCCCAGAACGGGCAGGGGCATGCCCACGCGACCGACGAGGCCATCCTCACCGCCGCCAATTCGCTGAACGGCCAGCGCGATTCGGGGTGGACCGTGCTCGCGGAGGTGCCGTTCGAGTCCAGTCGCGGCTACGCCGCCGCGATCGGCACCTCCGGACCCGACGCGGTCCCCACACTGGTCGTCAAGGGCGCCCCAGAGGTCGTCCTGCCGCGCTGCCGCTTCGCCGATTCCGAGGCCGGCCGCGACCACGCCGAGTCGTTGGTGCTGCGCCTGGCCGAGCAGGGCCTGCGGGTGCTGGCGGTGGCGCAGCGCCGCTGGGAGCACGGCACCACCGAGGACGACACCGACGCCGACGCCGTCGACGCCGCCGCGCACGACCTCGAGATCATCGGCTACGTCGGTTTGGCGGACACCGCACGGCCATCGGCCCGGCCGCTGATCGAGTCGCTGGTCGACGCCGGTCGCAGAGTCGTGCTGATCACCGGCGACCACCCGGTGACCGCCCGGGCGATCGCCCGCCAGCTGGGACTGCCGGCGGATGCGCGCGAGATCACCGGGGCCGAACTGGCCGCCCTCGACGAGGAGGCCCGCGCCCGGGTCGCCGCCGGCGTGCAGGTCTTCGCCCGGGTCAGCCCGGAGCAGAAAGTGCAGATCGTCTCGGCGCTGCAGTCGTGTGGGCAGGTGACCGCGATGGTCGGCGACGGGGCCAACGATGCCGCCGCGATCCGGATTGCCGATGTGGGTGTCGGGGTGAGCGGCCGGGGTTCGTCGGCCGCGCGCGGCGCGGCCGACATCGTGCTGACCGACCAGGATCTGGGCGTGCTGCTCGACGCGCTGGTCGAGGGGCGCGGCATGTGGGGTGGTGTCCGGGACGCGGTGGGCATCCTGGTCGGCGGCAACGTGGGCGAGGTGCTGTTCACCATCATCGGCACGGCGCTGGGCACGGGCCGGGCGCCGGTGGGCACCCGGCAACTGCTGCTGGTCAACCTGCTCACCGACATGTTCCCGGCGCTCGCGGTCGCCGTCACCCCGCAGTACCCGCAGCCCGAAGAGGCCGACGAAGCGGCCGACGGGGTCGACCGCGACGCCGATGAGCTGCACCGGGCGTTCCAGCGTGCCACCCTGTCGGGGCCGGCACCGTCGCTCGACGCGCCGCTGCTGCGCCAGATCGTCACCCGCGGCGCCGTCACGGCCGCCGGTGCCACCGCGGCCTGGGGCATCGGGCGCTACACGTTCGGCACCGAACGTCGCACGGCCACAATGGGTTTGACCGCCCTGGTGACCACGCAGCTGGCGCAGACCCTGCTGACGCGCCGCCACAGTCCCCTGGTGCTGGGGACGGCGCTGGGCAGCGCGGGCGTGCTGGTGGCCATCGTGCAGACTCCCGGTGTCAGCCACTTCTTCGGTTGCACCCCGCTGGGTCCGGTCGCCTGGAGCGGTGTCATCGGCGCGACCGCGGGCGCCACCGCGCTCTCGGTGCTCGCGCCCAACTGGCTGGCCAAGCGGGTCGACGCGCTGCAACCCAAGGACGGCGCGCTGCCCGCCCAGCTCCCCGTCATCTGGAATGGCGGCCCGGCCACCGACTAGGGACGGCTGTTGTCCCCCGCGGGGAAAAGCGTGGCGGCCGACGGTGTCCCCCACGACGGCGGGCCTGTTCCCGGCGGAGCACCTGTGGCCGATGTGGCTGGCTGGTCTGCCCGCGTCGGCTCAGGCGAGCAGCTCGCGGCGCGCGACCTTGCCCGCGGCGTTGCGCGGGATGCTGGCGACGAGGTGGATGTCGCGGGGCTGTTCGAAGCGGGAGACCCTGTCCTTCAGATACTCCCGCAACTCGCCGACGTCGACCCTGCTGTCCGGTTGCACGACGACGAAGGCGGCCAGCCGGTGGCCGAACCGCTCGTCGGGAACGCCGATGACCGCGTTGTCGGCGACGCCGGGGTGTTGGGCGAGCGCGTTGGCGACCGCCCGGGGGTAGACGTTCTCGCCGCCGGAGATGATCATGTCGTCCTCGCGGCCGACGATGTAGAGCCGGCCCGCGTCGTCGAGATAGCCCATGTCCCCGGTGCTGGTCATGCCGTCGACGACGGCTTTCGCCTCCGCTGCGCTCGAGCCGCCGGTGTAGCCCTCGCCGGCCAGGTCACCGCCGACGAAGATGCGGCCGATGACGCGCGGGCCGACCGGCCGGTCGTTCTTGTCCAGGATGCGCACCAGACAGCCCGCGACCGGCCTGCCGACGGTTTCGGGGGCGTCGCGCAAGTCGGCCGGAGTCGCCAGGGCGCCGATGCCGACCTCGGTCGAGCCGTAGCCGTTGTAGAGGATGTCGCCGTAGGCGTCCATGAAGCGCTGCCCGAGGGTGGGATCGAGCCGGTCCCCGCTGGACATCACGACCCGCAGGTGCGGCACCGGGTTACGCGCCCGCACGCGCTCGGGCAGGTCGAGGATGCGCGCGAGCACGACCGGCACCGCGGTGAACGCGTCGGCGCGCTGCAGCGAGGCCTGCGCGAGGGCGGCCTCGGCGTCGAAGTGGCGTTGGGTGAGCACGGTCCCGCCCAGGGCCACCGTGATCATCAGCATGCCGAGCCCGAGCCCGTGGAACATCGGCATCGCCACCGAGATCCGTGCCCCGGTGTGCAGCCGGGTGCGGTCCAGGATCGTCACCCACACCCCCACCGCCGAGCGCAACCGCGGGGGGCGCGCCACGCCTTTGGGCGTGCCGGTGGTGCCCGAGGTGAGCAGCACGATGCGGCCTGGCGCGGCGACCCCGGGCCGCGGGTCGCCCTTGCGCACCCTGACCGTCGCCGGATCGACGACGGCGACCGAGGCGCCGACCGATTTCAGGGCGGCGTGTACCCGCTCGGTGAACTCGTCGTCGGCGACCATGGCCGTGACCCGGTGTTCGCCCAAAGCGGCCGCCAGCGCGTCGGTGCGGAACTCGGTGTTGACCAGCACCACGTCGGCACCGATGAGGGCGGCGGCGAAGAAGCCCTCGACGAAGCCGCGTCCGTTGCGGCACAGGATGCCCACCGCCTGACCGGGGCCGGCGCCCTCCTCCGACAACCGGCGCGCGAGATGTTCGGCCTCCAGCTGCAGCTCGCGGTAGCTGAGGGCGCCGTCGTCGTCGACGATGGCCGAGCGGTCCGGCCAGCGGGCGGCCGTGACCGCCAGCAGGGTATAGGGGTTGGTGCCGCCGCGGCACGCCTCGCGCAGCAGCCGCAGCGCCGCGCCCGGGGCGGGCGGGTTCAGCAACCCGGTGCGCAGCAGCGCGCGGGCGGCGGTGGTGACCACGCCGTCGGCCGTCATCGCCGGACCTCACGGGCGCCGGCCGCGGCGAAGAACCGGCGATACCACAGCCGGGCCGCCTGGTCGGCGGGCCCGGCCAGCAGCACCGAGGCGAGCTCGGCAGGCCACATCCAGGGTGGTTCGATGGTGCGCGGCCGTTCGATGATCGCCTTGGCGATCGTGTCGGCGGCCTCGTCGGCCGACAGGCCGGGAAGCTTGCCCAAGACCGGCGTGGGTTCGATCATCCGGGTGCGCACCAGCCCGAAGTAGACCGACGTGACGCTCACCCCGTCGGCGTGCAGTTCCGGCGCCACGCTGCGCAGCCAGCGATCGAAGGCGCCCTTGGAGGCCTGGTAGGCGCCCCATTGCGGGCCGGGCACCACCCGCACGCCGACGCTCGAGACGTTCACGACGTGCCCCCCGCCGTGCTCCCGCATGGCCGGCAGCAGTCCCAGCAGCAGCCAGATAGGCCCCAGGTAGTTGATGTCGATGGTGCGCTGGAAGTCGTGCGGGCGGTCGTACTGCTCGTGCAGGGACCGGCGCAGCGATTTGCCGGCATTGCTGACCACGACGTCCAGGGGGCCGTGGGTCTCGGTGATCTGCTTGGTCAGCGCGCTGACGGCGGTCTCGTCGGCCAGGTCGGTCGGGTAGGCGACCGCGCGCCCGCCGCCGGAGTTGATCGACGCCGCGAGGTCGTCGAGGCGGTCGGCCGAGCGGGCCACGACCAGGACGGACGCCCCCGCCGCGGCGAGCCGGCGGGCGGTGGCCTCGCCGATCCCGTAGGACGCGCCGGTCACCAGGGCGGTCTTGCCGGCGACGACGCCGCGAAGCCGGTCCGGGTCCGGTTCCCGCGCCGGGTTGGCCACTCTGTCGATGGCCGCCTTGTAGGCCTGCGCTATCACGTTCACCTCGACCGTCGCATCCGCTGGGTGGAACGCCGGGGGCGGCTCTGACTCGACCGCGCGCCCCGACAGGTCTCCAGCAAGCAGAACACATCGCGGTCCGAACGTCGCCTCGAGGTCCCGGCTAGTGGGTCTCGCCCGTCGGGTCGGTCAGGCGTTGACCGGCCACGGCATCGAGTGTGCGCTCATGGGTTTCCAGCGTGTGTTCCGGGGCGGAACCGCTCGGCGTGTCGCCGCCCTGGATACACCGTCGTCAGTCCCGGATGAACCCCTTGTTGCGCATCAGGGCGTCGGCCAGGAAGCCGTCGTGCGGGATGCCGGGCGCCGTGTGGAAGGTCGGGTGAGGGCCGCGGTAGACGTTGCTGACGGTGGGTTCGGCGAGCAGGTCGTCGATCAGCGCGTCGTGGCCGGTGATGGCGGTGACCACCAGCGAGCGCCGCAACGGCGCCACGCCGTCGGCGGGCGACCACGGCGACACCCACACGCACGGGAACGGCAGTTCGAGGTTGAGCCGGTTCGCGTCGGGCTCGGCCATCAGGTGCACGGCGGGCCGCAGCGCGGCGAACCCGTCCCCGAGCGGGGCGACCACCCGGTCGGCACCGAGCAGCGGGATCGTCCCGGCGGCCCTGGCCGCCAGGAAGTCCGCCAGGGCCTGCGCCTTGTCGACGGGCTGGACGGGCAGGGTCGCCCGCTCGTCGTCGATCGGCAGCGGCTCGATCGCGGCCAGCCGGTCGGCGATCGCCCGCGCCAGCGGCGACGGGTCGCCCTCCACGAGCACCGCGGTGGTGTTGACGCACGCCACGCCGCCCAGGTTGGCGATCGAGGTGACGATGACGTCGAGGTACTCGCGCCAGTCCCGGTCGGCGGTGATCAGCATCTTCGTGCGCCCGGGCCCGTTGACGATCACCCGCGGATCGTCGGCATACCTGTCCACGACGTTCTGGCCGCCGTAGACCATGGCAACGTCGGCCGAGCGGATGATCTCGTCGGCCCCATCGTGATCGGTCGGCAGGTAGGCGGCGTCCTCGGCGCGAAAGCCCGACTGGCGCAATGCGTTCACCAAACGGTGCGCGGTCAGTGGCTCGCGCCGCGACGGCCGCACCGCCACCCGGTACCCCAGCGCGAGCGCCTGGGGCCAGATGCCGTGCACCCCGGGGCCGTTGCCGGCGGCATGCACGGCGAACACCTCACCGCGGCGCACCCATACCGCACCGCCGTGGCGGGTGCGCTCGTCGCGCCAGTCCAGCGCCGCGCCGACCGGCCGGGCCGGGCGCGCCGCGTCGAACGCGCGGCCGAGGGCGGCGGCAACCTCGTGCGCCCCCGCCCGGGTCACCGCGATCGGCAGACCCGAGATCCGGCTGGCCGCAGCGACATACGCCTCGAAGTCCAGTCCGGCGATGGTCGCCGTCGCGAAGGCTTCGGCCGCCCCGGCCAGGCCCGCCGCGCGGCGCTCGACCGGCAGCGGCCGGGCCTTGCGCATCACGTTCACGGCACGCGACACATAAAGCGGCGGAACGATACTCAGCTCGGCAACCGCGGCACCTGCCGCGCTGCGGATTATCTCGCGGTTGCGGGTCCGGTACTCGCCCCCGGGTCCGAGCGCGTCGATGCGCACCAAATCGCCTTTCAGTACACGCCTTCGATGACGGCCTCGCCCTCGAAGGTGCCCACCGGCCGTACCGCGCTGACCGAGTCGCCGACCTGGCCCGCGGGCCCGTGCATTCGAATGGCCAGATCGCGCTCCAGATTGTTCGGGATGAACATTCCCTTGCTGATGTGGTTCATCACCACCTGGCCGCGTTGGCCGTGCGGCACCTGTTCGCCGGTGTTGGGATCGACGACCCAAAATATGACGTAGGGCGTGCGCGGGTCGAAGACGAACTCCTCGCCGTCGGTTCGTGTGGTCGCCTGCGAGAGCACCATGGTGCTGCCGAAGGCCATGGTGATCGTCGTGTCCGGGAAGATGTCGCGCAGCAGGTCCAGCGTGTCGGCGTCGACGTGCGCGCCGCTGAGCAACAGGTAGCGGATCTTCGCGTTCATCAGTTCCACGACGCGGTCATTGCGCGCCATCGCCTCCACCAGTGGCGGCGTGGTGTGCATGTTGGCGACGTTCTGCGTCGCAAGGATGAACACGGCCTGCTCGACCACGTGGTCGACGTAGGCCGCCACCTCCGTGGCGGCGTTGCGGGCGGCGAGCTTCTTGACCCAGCGGGGGTCGATGTCGATCGGGTGGAACACCGACCCGAGCCGCTCGGCGACCAGGCGCGAGAAGTACCCCACACCGTGCGGCCCGCTGGGCATCAGGCACAGGAAGCCGTGGCCCGGCACGAAGCCGCCCGTGGCGAAGTCCTCCGTTTGCCACTCGATGACCTGGGCCACCCAATCCGGCAGTTGGGCAGTCCGTTTCGGGGCACCGGTGGTGCCGCCGGACTCGAAGATCTGGGGCAGCGGGGCGGGTGCCCCGTACCCGCGCGGGATGAGGTCCTCGACGTCGACGTGGCGCAGTTCGTTGACCAGGTTGGGAAACCGGCGCAGGTCGTCGAACGTCGTGACGTCGGTCAACGGGTCGAAGCCCAGGCCCGTGGCGGTGCGCAGCCAGAACGCCGAGCCGGTGTCCGGTCCGAAGTGCCAGGCGATCGCGGCGCGCAGGTAGGCCTCGGGATCATCGATCGGCGCCGATCGCGGGACGTCGAGCAGCGAGAAGTCGATGTCGGCCATGCCCCGATCCTGTCACAGGACCGGCCTGGAAACCGATTGCGGCGGCCGATTGGCTTACGGCACTGAGAGTTTCGCTTCTGGTTACGCGCCGTTCAACTGCTCAGTCGGGTCGCCCGTTGTGCAGCCCGCGCGGGTCGACGCCGGCGCGGCGCCACGCCTTTGCCGCCCAGGGCAGGTAGATCGCCGGCACGGGCAACCGGTTGATGAGTGGGTTCAGCGCGCGCATCGCGGCGGCGAACCGCTGAAACCGCCTCTCCTTCTTCTCATCCCATTCCAGCCGGCACACGTCGCGCATCTGCGGCGGCAGCGTGCCGACCAGGACCAGGCGGGTATAGGCGTTCAGCGGCGCGGACACCGCCTTCCAGACCGGGTGGGGGATCCAGCGCGGCCCCGGTATCCCCTTCCTGATGTAGCCGGTGCCGTACAGGACCGTCTTGTGCGGGACGAACCGCTCGAGCATCTCGTCCCAGTACGCGACGAACTCGTCGTAGGTCTGGGGTTGCCCGCGGTCGCTGACCCCGTAGAGGCCATACCAGGTCTTGCCCTCGGTGAAGATCTGCTCCTTTTCCGCGCGGGACAGCCGGCGGATGAACGTGTCGGCCGTGTAGATGACCTGGTCGACGAAAGTGGCGTGCGCCCAATAGAACAACTCCGGGTTCAGCGCGTGATACCGCGAGCCGTCGCTGACGGTCCCCTTGATCGGCTTGTGGAAGTCGCGCACCTTGCGGCCCCACGCCTGCGGGTCGTCGGAGTAGACGGTTTGCATCAACGGCGGCGCGGTCCGCTTGGCCCGGCCCAACGTGTCGCTGAAGATCACCGAGTGATCGAGCACGCCCTGGGCTAGCTGTTCGATGCAGTTCTCGACGCCGGCCGTGCGCTGGAAGCCGAAGAACTGCGTGCGGTGATCGCCGTAGAACTTCCAGATCAGCGAGTCCGGGCCCAGCCGCGGCGACGCGTCGGCGAGCCCGTCCCCGTCGACGAGCACGGGCTCGGCCTCGCGAACGCCGCTGTCGAACCGGGCCCCGGCGGTCATGCTCACCCCTCTCAAGCATGCCCACGCCTGAATCACTGACACAAAAACATATCTTTGTGTCAGAATAGCATCCTTGCGCCGAGATTGCCGTGGGGGTCGTGATCCATGCAGAACCACAGCCCTGACCGCAATCTCGACGACAAGATCCTGGACACCGCGCGCACGGTCTTCGAGACCTACGGCGTGCGCCGGGCGAACATCGAGGACGTCGCCGCCCGCGCGGGCGTCAGCCGCAGCACCGTCTACCGGCGCTTCCCCAGCAAGGACGACCTGTTCGAGAAGGTGGTGCGCCGCGAGGCCGAGCAGTTCTTCATCACGCTGGATCGGGCCACCGCCGGCTGTGATCCGCGCGAGGCCGTGATCGAGGCGTTCGCGCTGGGGGTGCGCCTGGTGCAGGACTCGCCGCTGTACTCGCGAATCGTGCAGAGCGAACCCGAGTTGTTCGGGTTGTTCTCCCGCTCCCACGTCTTCCCGATCGGCCAGTTCGCCGACGGCATCGCCCACACGCTGCGCCGATGCGGTGCCGAGATCCCCGATTCCGATCTGGTCAACGTCGCCGACATCCTGCTGCGCGTCGCCCTCGGCATCATCGTGTTCCCCACCGACCGCCTCGACACGGCCGATCCCGCGGCCGTCCGCCGCTACGCGGCCCGCTATCTGGTCCCGATCATCGGCGGCCGAGCGGTGTTCGGGCCGGTCGGCGACTAACCTTGACCCGTGGCGCCGGTTACGCGGATCCGCTACGCAAGTTGCGGCGAGATCGACATCGCCTACCAAGTCTTCGGCGATGGTCCGGTCGACCTGCTCGTGATGCCGGGGCCGTTCATCCCGATCGACTGCGTCGACGGCGAGCCGTCGATGTACCGCTTCCACCGGCGGCTGGCCTCGTTCGCCCGGGTGATCCGGTTCGACCAGCGCGGGATCGGCCTGTCCTCGCGGGTTCCGTCGCTGGACATGATCGGCCCGGAGTCCTGGGCAAACGACGCGATCGCGGTCATGAACGCGGTCGGCTGCGAGCGGGCGACGATCCTGGCCCCGAGTTTCACCTCACTGGCCGGCCTGGTCCTGGCGGCCGACCACCCCGATCGCGTCAGCAGCCTGGTGATCGTCAACGGCGCGGCGCGCACGATGCGCGCCCCCGACTACCCGATGGGGGCCGACGTGAGCGCGGCCGACCCGTTCACCACGACCGCCATGGAGCCCGACGCCCTCGAGAAGGGCTTCGACATCCTGGGCATCATCGCGCCCAGCGTCGCCCGCGACGATGCCTTCCGCGCGTGGTGGGACATGGCCGGCAACCGGGCGGCCGCGCCGAGCATGGCGCGCGCCTTCGTCCGCAAGATCAGGGAAGCCGACGTGCGCGACAGGCTCGCGCGCATCTGTGTCCCGACACTGATCCTGCATCGCGACAACCCCGATTTCAGCCCCGTCGCGCACGCCCACTACATCGCCGAGCGCGTGGCCGGCGCGCAATTCGTGCAGTTGCCGGGCGAAGACGTCCTGTACTGGGTGGGCGATTCCGGCCCGATCCTCGACGAGATCGAGGAGTTCATCACCGGGGTGCGCGGCGGGTCCGCCGCCGAGCGGCTGCTCACGACGATCGTGTTCACCGACATCGTGGGCTCCACCGAGCACGCCGCCGTGCTCGGCGACAACCGGTGGCGCGACCTGCTCGACAACCACGACGCCATCGTGCGCCAGGAACTGCAGCGGTTCGGTGGCCGCGAAGTCAACACGGCCGGAGACGGATTCGTCGCGACGTTCAGCGGCCCCAGTGCCGCGCTCGCGTGCGCCGACGCCCTCGTGGAGGCGGTGCGAGTGCTCGGAGTCGAGGTGCGGGTGGGCATCCACGCGGGTGAGGTCGAGGTGCGCGGCGACCTCAAAGACGACGTCGCCGGCATGGCCGTCCACATCGGCGCGCGGGTGGCCGCACTGGCCGGACCCAGTGAGGTGCTGGTGTCCTCGACGGTGCGCGACATCGTCACCGGCTCGCGGCACCGGTTCGACGACCGCGGCGAAAGCCCGCTCAAAGGCGTGCCGGGCCAATGGCGTTTGTATGCCCTGGTGCGCGAGCGGGCCGTCGTCAGGCGTTAACGAGCCCCACATGCGCAGGACAGTCGGGCGCCGACGGCCGGGCGTAGGCTGCCAGCGGTGACATTTGGCATACGGCTTGGTATTTGAATCGAAGGAGCACCCTAGTGACCGACGTGCACGTCTCGCTGCCGCCCGCGCTGCGCCGCGCGCTGGACCTGCTTGCCGATCCGCCGGCGGAACCCGACGCGAGCAAGGGTTATCTCGATCTGCTCGGGGCGGGATCGGCCGAGCACCACGCCACCCCGAAGAACACCGGCCCCATCCAGGCCGCGTGGGCATCGCCGATCGGATCGATGCTCTACGACAACGCCCAGGCGCTGTCGCGGCGGCTCATCAGCGCGTGGCAACACCCCGTCGAGTGGCTGAACATCCCGGCGGGCGGCACGGCGCTGGACGTCGGGTCGGGCCCGGGCAACGTCACCGCGTCGCTGGCGCGCGCGGCCGGCCCGGACGGGCTGGCCCTGGGTGTCGACATCTCCGAGCCGATGCTGGCCCGCGCCGTCCGCGGCGAGGCGGGTCCCCAGGTCGGCTTCCTGCGGGCCGACGCCCAGCGACTTCCGTTGCGCGACAACACCGTCGACGCGGTCGTCTCGATCGCCGTGCTGCAGCTGATACCGGATCCGGCGGCCGCGCTGGCCGAGATGGCGCGGGTGCTGCGCCCGGGAGGACGCCTGGCCGTCATGGTCCCCACGGCCGGGCGCGCCGCCCGGCTGTGGCGGATGCTGCCCAACGTCGGGGCGCACGCGTTCGGTGACGACGAAATCGGCGACATCTTGGAGGACAACGGGTTCGCCAGCGTGCGCGTCACGAACTTCGGCACGTTCCAGTGGGTGCGCGGCAAGAACGGCTGAGCCGGTGACGCCGGCCGGTCAGCCGCCCCCGCGCGCCAGCTCGGCGAGCCGGTCCAGCGACGCGCGCAGTTTGTCGGCCGTGGTCGCGCGGGCGCGTTCGAGGCGGGTCTTGTCGGTCAGCGCGGTCCAGTCGTAGGTGTGGGTCACGCTGGTGAGCTCGGCGGTCACCGGTTCGAGTTGCCAGCGCCACAGGTGGCCGGGCGGTTGCTTTCCTTTCTCCGCCGGGAGCCAGGCGATCTGGCTGCCCTCGATGAATTCGACGACGTGGTTCTCCCGCACCGCACCGTTGGTCAGCGTCATCGTGAACATGTCGCCGACCCGGCGGACGCGCTGACCCGGAGCCGCCGAGGCCAGATTGTCGTTGCCGTCCCAGGACGGCTGTCGCGCCGGGTCGGCGATCAACTCAAAAATGCGATCGGCGGGGGCAGCGAGCATGCGGTTGACGCTCACGATGCGGTCCTGGAGGTGGGGCATCCCGCTATCCAAACACGCATTCCCGGCCCCGCACCGCGGCCCCGCACCGCCGAAGTGACCTTAGCCCAGATGCGTTGGGGACCTTCGGCCGTCGAAGCACTCGGCGGCGGGGTGGCATCGTGGTCGTCGCCGGGCGATCCGGCGGACTGCCCGAAGTGCAGCAAGCCCAGTTGGGCGCGGCCCTCCCCCCCGGGGCCTGCTCGACCCACCGTCACGAGACGGGGAGCTGCCTTCGGGCAGACCCTTACCCGCGGCCGGCCCGGCTCAGCGGGCCTGCAGCG
This sequence comes from uncultured Actinomycetota bacterium, assembly GCA_963711445.1. Classification (GTDB taxonomy): domain Bacteria; phylum Actinomycetota; class Actinomycetes; order Mycobacteriales; family Mycobacteriaceae; genus Mycobacterium. The sequence goes on along the minus strand of CAVQEF010000003.1, from coordinate 252,746 downwards.
CCTCGACCGGTCCGGAGAGCGCGGCCTTGACGTGGCGGGTGTCGTCGTCGGCCAGCACCTCGGCGTCACCCCGTTCGATGCCGCGGACACCGCCAAGCTTCGCGGGTTGCGCGACACGATCGCCGGGCTCGTCGCCGGCGAACCGTCGGCCGCCCGGGCGACGGCTGGTGTTTCGGCGGCGTTCGCGCTCTCAGCGGCCGGCGAGGTGCGGCTGGAACCCGTCGGCGGCGGCTGGCGCTGGCTGGCCTCGGCGCTGTGGGCGGAAATCCTGCTCAGCCAGCGAAACGACACGTGGCGACGCGTCAAGCGCTGCCACAACCCCCGCTGCGCGTCGACGTTCTACGACCGCTCGAAGAACAACAGCGGAGTGTGGCACGACGTCAAAACCTGCGGCAACGCCGCGAACCTGCGGGCCTCCCGCGCCCGGCGACGGGACCGCGACCGCGCGGCGGGAAAGCCGGCGAGCAACGGGCCCACGACGTAGGCCGCGCCGTTCTAGCAGCGTTCGGCGCCCTTGCGCATCAGCCGCGATTCGGCCGCGACCGGCGCCGGGCGGGTTCGGCCTTTCAGCACGGCCTGCAGCGCGTCGCAGGCGCGCGCCTTGATCGGCGCGACCACATCGAGGTGGGGAGGGTTCTGACTGATCCAGTCCTGCGGTCTCGGCACAGCGTCAACCCCTTATCTGTTCGGCCCGTGGGCCTCACCGAATTGCACCGCGGTTGTTTTACACAAGCACAGCGACGGGGTGAACGGCGAGCCAAGCGCGCTGTGGTGTCGGGCACAGTGGCGGCACCGGGACGGTGCGCGTCACACGGATCGCGCGCGACCGCCGCGGAACCGGCGCAGATAGCCGAGCAGCCGGTGGGCCGGGATCGTCGTCGGCCAGTCGTCGGCGCGGAAGTAGGCGTCGGACCCGCCGTCGACGAACACGATGCTGCCGCAGAGAAAGTCCGCGGAATCCGACAGCATGAAGCGCATCCAGTCGGCCATGTGCCCGGCCTCGCCGAAGCCGCCGATCGGGACGGGGAACGAGCGGACCGCCTTGGCCTGCCGCGGCGACGACAGCTGTTCTTGCAGCAGCGGCGTCATGATCGCCCCGGGGGCAAGGGCATTCAGGCGCACGCCGGCCCCCGCCCACTCCGGCAGCACCGCGTGCCGCCGCACCCAGCGGCTGACCGCGATCTTGGAGGCCGCATACATCATCGTCGGCGCGCCCGCGCCGAACAGCCGCACCGAGCGGACCGCTCGGTCGGCGTCGTGCGCCAGCAACGCCCGCACGGTGCGCCCGGGCACCGCGGGCACCGTCGTCGTGGAGTTACTGGAGACGACGACGACCTTGGCGCGCTCGGCGGCGGCCAGCGCCGGCCGCCAGGCGAGCAGGGGCTCGACGACGCCGAGGTAATTGACCGCGGCGATCAGCCGCACCCGTTCCCTACCCGGACTCGGACCCAGACCGGCCGCCAGCACGGCACCGTCGAGCCTGCCGCCCGACGCGGCCAGCACCGCGTCGGCGGCCTGGCGGCGGCCGTGCGGCGTCGAGAGGTCGGCGACCACCTCGGCGTCGGCGAGGTCGACCCCGATCACGGTGTGACCGTCGCCGGCAAGCCGCTGCGCCGTCTCGCGGCCCATCCCGGAAGCCGATCCGGTTATCGCATAAGTGCCCATCGAGATCTCCGTTCCTGCCACGGGCAGTATGCCGGTGCGCCGGCACTGTTAGGTTGCCGACATGCATGACCCGCTGCCCCGCGTCGACCCCGGCCAACTCGAATCGGTGTATGCGCCGCTGGCCGACTCGATCCGCCGACTCGTCGACGTCAGCATCCGCACCGAGGCCGACCCGGCGACGGCGGCGGCCGCGAAGCACAAGATCGACAGCGCGGCAGACGAACTGAGCACGGCGCTGTTGCCCGGGCCGGTCGGTGTGCACCGTAGCCCGGACGGCCGGACCTTCGCGTGGGGCAACGCCGTGGTCGGCGTGCGCAACCCGGTGGCGCCGCCGTTGGTCATCCACCACGACCCCGGCCGGCTGGTGTGGTCGGAGTTCGTCCTCGGCGCGGCCTACGAGGGACCACCGGGCAACGTGCACGGCGGCGTATGCGCCCTGGTCCTCGACCACGTCCTCGGCGCTATCGCCCACCAGCCGGGCCGTCCCGCCTACACCGGCACCCTCACCCTGCGTTACCGGCGCCGGACGCCGCTACAGCGGCCGCTGCGGGCGGAGGCCCGCATCGAGCGCATCGAAGGGGTCAAGACGTTCGTCGTCGGTCACCTCGCCGACGCGGACGGGGTGACCGTCGAGGCCGAGGGCATTTTCATCCAGCCCCGGCCGGGCTGAGCGATCCGGCGCGCCACGTCACGCCAGCGCGTCGTCCACCCATGCCCGCAACGTGGCCAGCGGCGCGGCGCCGGATTGGCGGGCAAGCACCTGCCCTTGGTGCAGGAGCAACAGGGTCGGCACCGCGCGCACGGCGAACCGCTGGGACAGCGCGGGTGCCGCATCGACGTCGACCTTGACCAGCTTCAGTCGGCCGGCCCGTTCCCGGGCCAGTTGCTCGAGCGCGGGACTGACGGTCCGGCACGGCCCGCACCAGGTCGCCCACAGGTCGACCAGGACCGGCACCGACGAGTTCTCCGCGACCTCGGCGAAGGAATCGTCGCGGGCGTCGACGATCCACGGCAGCCACTGGCGGCACTGCGCGCAGCGGGGCTTGCCGGCCGCCGCCGCGGGCACGCGATTCTTCCGGCCGCAGTGGGGGCACGCGACGACGCCCGCGTTGGCGCTCATGACGCCGATCCGGTGGGCTCGTGCTCGGCGACCGGTTCGGTCCCGGTTGCGGCCCCCTCGCCGTCGAGGAGTTGCTCGCCGCGCCGCTCCTCCTCGTAGGCCTTGCGGCCGCCCCGCGCCCCGAACAGCCGTTTGGAGGCGACCAGGTAGACGACGGCGGCGACGTTGATGGTGAAGGTCACCGCCCGGGTCATCGTGACGCCCTTGGCCAGCTCGGAGATCTCCAGCGGCAGGAACACCGAGGTGGCCACCACCGCGAAGTACTCGCCCCAGCGTTTGAGCAGCCACAACCCGATGCCTTCGACGGCCTCCACCAGCGCATACACGCTCAGCGCCACGGTCAGCAGGGCCAGCGTGGAGGGCTTGGCGGCCAGCGCCTTCTCCAGCTCGTGCACCGCCGTCATCTGGTCGACCTGAAATCCGCTGGCACGCAACAGCGGTAGGTCCCGGTCGAGGGTGGCCTGGATCGAGCCGCGCGCACCGCGGAACTTCCACACCGCATAGGCAGCCAGCGCCACCAGCAGCCCGCGCAGCAGGCGCTCCGCGCCGAGCGCCCTGATAATGAAGGCCTGGCGCAAAGCCTTGCCGCGCAGTACCGTCGGGGCCTCGTCGGCGCGGCCGTGCCGGCGCGGCTCGCCGACGACGAACTCTGCGCAACGCAGGCAGCGCCACGCGCGGCCCAGGGCGGTCTCGGCGCTGAGCCGGTCGGCGAGGTCCGGTTCGTCCGGCGCGAACGTCACGTGCCCGTCGAGCCCGCAGGTGACCAACTCCCAGCGGTTGCCGCCGCGATCCTTGCGCATGGCACTCGATCATCCAGTGCTCTCAGCAAACCGCGCAAGGGGGCGGGCGCAACGCGCATCGGGCGTCAGAAGCGCGGCTTGCTGCGTGGACAGCGCGCGGTCGGACTCACCGCCCCCAGCAGTGCGGTGAGTTCGGCAATGGGAATGGCGTCCAGCTGCTCGACCGCGGCGACGATGTCGGCGCGCAGCGCGCCGTCGCAGAAGGGCTCGGCCAGCCACTCGAACTTGTCCACGACGCGTTCCCACGTCATGGGCCGGGTGGGCGATCCCTCGTAATCGGCGCGCTCACAGCTGAATTCGCGCCCGTCGTGGGTCAGCACGCGCACCCGCGCGGCCGTACGCCGGGGGTAGTCCGCAGTCAGGTCGGCGGCGGGCCCGACGTCGACCCGCGCCAGCAGGTCCTGGACGTCGCCACGCAGGACCCGGTCGTTCTCCAGCTGGTCGGGCCCCACCCCGCCGTCGAGGAGGGCCACCGCGCTGAGGTACTTGAGGTTGTAGTCGGCCTGCTCCTTGGTCAGCGGATGGTCCTTGTTGCCGTAGGCGCCCCCGCCGGCGAAGTCGTAGGCGCCCTGGAAGACCTCGAGGGTCACCCGCGCGACGTCGGCGCCACGCAGTCGGTGCTCGGCGCGGATCGCCAGGACCGCGTCGATGACGACCTGCCCGTGGATGAGGGCGCAGTACTGCTTGAGGTAGGTCTGCTCGACGCAGGCCAGTTCCCGGTCGCCGGTGCGAAAGTCGATGGGTTGCCCGAAGAGCTGCGCCAGCCCGTGCGGGCCGTCGAACAACGACTTGGGCCCGGTGACGCCGCGGCCGGCCAACGCCGTCGTGTACACCGCGCGCATGCCGGTGCCGGCCGGCGAGAGGCCCTTCCAGTTCGACACCGGTTCGGCGTGGATGCCGGCGATGGAGATGTTGTCGGCCGCCGAGGCCGCGATCGCGTCGGCGGTCCGCCGGGCGTCCAGCCCGAGCAGCTTCGCCGACCCGGCGGCGACCGACATCGCCAGCTGCAGCGCGTGATTGAGCCCGTGCGCCATGACGGGCACCTGGGCGCTGAACCGGCATTGAACCTCGTAGGCGACGGCGAGGGCCAGCAGGAATTCCGCGCCGCCGGCATCGACGTGCTCGGCGACGGCCAGGATCGCACCGAAGTTGTCGGCGGGATGGCACAGCCCCCCGACCGTCAGATAGGTGTCGAGCAGATCCGGGTAGCGCACCAGGACGGCGTTGAAGAAGGCCGCCTGGTCCACCGACGCGCGGCCGCCCCCGACGAGCGTCGCCGTGGGGCGCCCGCCGAAGTGGTGGACGTGCTCGCGGATCGTCGGGATCAGCTCGCCGTCGAGCGCGCCCACGGCGCAGGCGATGCTGTCCAGGACGTTGCGTTTGAGCAGCGCCCGGGGCCGCCCGGCGAGATCCGCCGGTCCGGCGCCGACGACGAAGCCGGCGAGGTCATCCACGACGTAGTTGGCCGCCATGGCCTCCATCCTTACCGCTCAGCCGCGATCCGCCGCCTCCGGATGCCGCGGCGCGGCGCTGAGCACCCGCGTCTCGTCGGTCAGCTTTTTGCCGATCGCCTGCACCTGCCGCGCGGTGAGCGGGCACAGCGGATGCACGGCCAGCATCAGGGCGGCCTGGTGCCGGTGGTCGAAAACCGGTGCGGCGATGGTGACCACGGGCTGCTTTCGGCGGCCGGGGTTGTCGTCGGAGAGAAACCCGATGGTGGTGAACTCGGCCACCAGTTGCTCCAGAATCTGCCGCACCGGGCTCGGCATCCCGCTGCTGTCCAGCGTGGCCACCACCTGCACGGCCTGCGCCAGCGCCGGTGTCGTCCAGTCGACGTCGTAGCCTCGCTCGCGCGTGCGCGCCAGCACGCGGGCGAGGCGCTGGGTGCGGTCGGGGTTGTTGCCGGCACCGCGCTGGATCCAGGCGCGTTGCTCCTCGTCGGTGTCCCAGGCTGCCAGTGCGACCCCGAAGGGCGGGGCGTAGGGGATGCGGTCACCCGGTATTCCCGCCGGCTGGGTGGCCGGCTCCCCCTCGAATGCGGTGGCGATGAGCGAATCACCGAATCGCTCGACCACGGAGCCGGCGTAGCCGACCTCGCGGGAAAGCCGCAGCGCGGCCGCGCGGGCCGCGTGGGCAAGCGGGCGCGCGGTGTCGGTCCGCGCGGCCACCAGCGCGAGCGCGGGGCCGAGGGTGAACGTCTTGGCCACCGGGTCGCGGCTGGCCCAGCCGCGGTCGCACAGGGTCTTGAGTATCGCGTGCACCGTCGCCTGGGTGAGGTCGAGCTCGCGCACGATGTCGGAGAACCGCAGCCGGCTGTTGCCGGCACGCGCCAGCAGCTCGACAACGTCGAGTACCCGGGTCGTCGGCGCCGACGTCGATCCGCGAATCGCTTGACTCCTTTGTGTCGGGATTCCTACAGTAAATCCGACCATTCGATGTTATGTATCGATTATTCGATAAATCGGAGTGAACCGTTGCGCGCTGTGGTGTTGCGGGACGGCCGGCTGGCCGTCCGTGCGACGCCGGACCCGGCGCCCGGTCCCGGTGAGCTGTTGCTGCGGACGCTCAGCACCGCGATCTGCGCCTCGGACGTGCACTTCATGGACCACCCCGAGCTGGGGGCCGACGACCCGACCGGGCGATCGCTGTATGACGCGGGCCGCGACATCGTGCTCGGTCATGAGTTCGTCGGCGAGGTGATCGGCCACGGACCGGGCTGCACGGGTGACTTAGAGATCGGCGCACGAGTCACGTCCATGCCGGTGCGGCTGGTGGACGGCGGGGCCGGCGGCATGCGGATCATCGGCCAGCATCCCGAGGCGCAGGGCAGTTTCGCTGAGCTGCTTGTGGTTTCGGAGGCCGCGGCCAAGCCGGTGCCCGGTGGCGTGTCGAGCGACGCCGTCGCGCTGACCGATGCGTTCGCCGTCGGCGAGTTCTACGTCAGGTCGGCGCGGGTACAGCCCGGGGAGATACCCATCGTCATCGGCGCCGGGGCGATCGGGCTCTCGGCCGTCGCCGCCCTGGCCGGCCGCGGGATCGAACCGATCGTGGTGGCCGACTACCAGGCCGACCGACGCGAGCTGGCCCGGCGCAGCTTCGGTGCGCACGTCGCGGTGGACCCGGCCCAGCGCTCGCCGTTCGAGGCGTTCAACGAGCTTCGCGCGCAACGCGGAATGCCCGGCCCGGCCGTCGTTTTCGAGTGCGTCGGCGCCCCGGGTCTGATCCAGCGGCTCGTCGAAGGCGCCGAGATGGCCACCCGGATCTATTGCGCGGGCGGCTGGTACACCGGCGACACGCTGGACGTCACCACCGCCACGCGCCAGGGCGTCACCATCCAGTTCGGCGGCGGCCCGCACCCGCAGGACTGGTACGGGACGCTGGCGGCCATCGCGTCGGGGCGGCTGGACCCGCTGCCCTCCGTCGGGGAGACCATCGGGCTCGACGAGGTTCCCGACGCCCTCGACCGGGCCCGCAGATCCCAGGGCCCGCCCCGCATCGTGGTCCATCCGAACGGAGACTCCTGATGACCGACCGAGAAGACCGCCAGGACATCGCCGATCTGCTGGTGCGCTATGCCACCGGCATCGACCGGCGCGACTGGCCGCTGTTTCGCACCGTGTTCACCGACGACTGCGAACTCGACTACGGCGAGATCGGCGCGTGGACCGGCGTCGACGCCGTCACCGATTTCATGGAACAGGTGCACGCGCCGGCCGGGCACACGCTGCATCGCCTCACCAACCAGGCCATCTCGGTCGACGGCGACAGGGCCGTGGCCCGCACCTACGTCGACGCGCTGATCATGTTCGCCGACAACCAATCCGGCGCTAATGGGATCGGCTTCTACGACGACGAGATCGTGCGCACCCCCGCCGGCTGGCGCATCGCCCGGCGCCGGTTCACCGCGGTGCGCGTCGCGACGGTCGGGAACGCGTAGATGACGTTCGCGAGGAAGTACGGACCGTGGGCGCTCGTCGCCGGCGCGTCCGACGGCCTGGGCGCCGCCTTCGCCACCGGGCTCGCCGAGCGTGGCGTCAACGTCGTGCTGCTGGCCCGCCGCCAAGCCGTCCTGGACCAGGTCGCGGCCCGGATCGAATCGCGCACGTCGGCCCAAACCCGCACTCTGGCAATCGATCTCTGCGAGCCGGCGGCGGCGTCGGAGATCGCGCTGGCCACCGCTGACCTGCACGTCGGCTTCCTCGTGTACTGCGCGGGCGCGGACCCCGATTTCCAGCCGTTCCTTGCCAACCCGATCGAGGCCGCCGAGGCCATGGTGCGCCGCAACTGCATGGTGCCGATGCAGCTCTGCCACCATTTCGCCGCCCCGATGGTCGAGCGCGGCCGCGGCGGGATCGTCATCTTCGGGTCGGGCGCCGGGCTGGCCGGCGGGCCCAACATGGTCGCCTACGGCGCCTCCAAGGCGTTCGACATGGTCTTCGCCGAGGCGCTGTGGGCCGAGCTGCACGACAAGGGCGTCGATGTCCTGGGCCTCATCCTGGGCAAGACCGACACCCCCGCGCTGCGGCAACTCGAACACAGCCGCGGCCAGATCGCATCGACCGACGACGTCCCGCCGGGCGCGGCCGCCGTCGACGACGTGCTCGCCGAGGCGTTCGAGAATCTGACCAACGGCCCGACCTGGATCGTGGGGGAAGAGCTGCGCGCGGCAACGCAGCTGATGGGCTCGCTGACGCGCAACCAGCTCGTGCAGCTCATGGCGCAGGCCAGCGCCGCGGCGATGGGCTCCGACTAGGCCGGTCCGTACCGGGACCCGGCCGGAACCGGGGAATCCGCCCGCGCGTCCTAGGGTTTGCAAAGACTTAATTCAGCACGGCCGAACTTTTGAATTCCGTTGTAGGAAAAGGGGTTCACGCCCCGCCCGGGGCCGACCGCCGCGTTGCTGCTCGCGGGCTTCGCGGGTAGCTTAGGTAAGGATTGGCTACTGCCACCCGCGCTCGATGCGTTCGAAGGATGACGATGCTCGCCACCGACAGGCCCGCAGCCGGGGTCTCGACCGCATCCCCTTCGCGGCGTCGCACGTTGGCCCGTTCGGCGCTGATCACCGCGATGTTCATCGCCCCGGCGATGGTGGTCCGTATCGCGGGCCTGCGCCCGGACCCGGTGGCCGCCCTGCTGGTGTTCGGGGCCGCCGTGGTGGCGGCCAGCTTCCTGCTGGCGTGGGCCGCCGAGGCCGCGCAGGTCGACGTCTCCGGTGGGCTGGCGACCGCGCTGCTCGCGTTGATCGCCGTCCTGCCCGAATACGCCGTCGACCTCTACTACGCGTACGTCTCGGGCCACCACCCGGACTACACCCAATACGCCGCGGCCAACATGACCGGGTCCAACCGGCTGCTGATGGGGCTGGGCTGGCCCGTTGTGGTGTTGGTCGGCATCGTCGTGGCGCGCAGAACCGGCGGCGCGAAGCCCCGTGAACTGCTGCTGGCGCCGGCCAACCGGGTCGAGCTCGGCTTTCTGCTGCTCGCCGGCGTGGTCGCGTTCGTCATACCGGTCAGTTCCCAGATCAACCTGGCGCTGGGTGTGGCGCTGTTGGCCTGGTTCGGCTTCTACCTGTACAAGGTCAGCCATGGCGACGTGGAGGAACCCGACCTGGTCGGTACCGCCGCCGCCATCGGCGCACTGCCCGATCGACGGCGGCGCCTGGCCGTCGTCGTGCTCTTCGCGGCTTCCGGCGCGGTGATCCTGGTCTGCGCCAAGCCGTTCGCCGACAACCTGGTGGCCGCGGGCGGGGAACTGGGCATCGACCGGTTCCTGCTCGTCCAGTGGGTGGCGCCGCTGGCCTCCGAAGCCCCCGAGTTCATCATCGCGACCATCCTGGCCACGCGGGGCAAGGCCACCGCGGCCATCGCCATGCTGATCTCCGCCAAGGTCAACCAGTGGACGCTGCTGATCGGGTCGCTGCCGATCGCCCATCTGCTCGGCGGCGGCGGGCTCTGGCTGGCGCTGGACCCGCGGCAGGTCGAGGAGGTGCTGCTCACGGCCACCCAGACCATGATGGGCGTGGCGCTGATCCTGGGGCTGCGATTCCGCCCGGCGGCGGCGTGGGCGCTGCTGGGGTTGTTCGTCGTCCAGTTCGCGATCGCCTCGACGCACGGCCGGCTGCTGCTGTGCGCCGCATACGCCGCGGTGGCCCTGGTGGGGCTGGTCGTCAACCGCCGCCACCTGGTGGCCACCGTGCGAGCGCCGTTCTTCGCGACGGCCACCCGGCACAGCGGCCACCCGCACGATCCGGTGCCCGATCCCGAATTTCACACCTAGTGTCGTGAGCGAATTCATCCGCCGACCGTGGTTGGTATGCACCAAAATTCGCTGACATCCGTGCGCAGCCCCCACGCTCGGCGCGCATAGCGGGCCGCGCAAACAGCCAATCCCGCCAATCCCGGCCCGCGGCGCGGCCCGGTCGCCGCTACGTATACGGTCCTCGTATGAATCGAGTGTCGGTGATCACGGGCGGCGGGGGCGGCATGGGGCTGGCCACGGCCAGGCTCGTCGGCCGCGACCACACCCTGGTGCTCTGCGACGTCAGGCAGGACCGGCTCAGTGCGGCGGCCGCGAGCCTGGAAGGCCTCGGGACGGCGCCCACGGTCGTGCACTGCGACGTGACCGACCGGCACGCGGTCGCGGACCTGTTCGACACCGCCACCGGCCTGGGGACCATCGCCTCGGTCATCCACACCGCGGGGGTCAGCCCGAGCATGGGGTCCGCCGACTACGTCATGCGGACCAACGCGCTGGGCACCCTCAACGTCAACGAGGTGTTCTTCGAGGCGGCGGGCGAGGGCGCCGCGATCGTCAACGTGGCCTCGATGGCTGCGCACCTGCTGCCTGCGGAAATGATTCCGGCAGAGCAATTCCCGCTGGCCCTGCACGACGTCGACGCCTTCCTGGCCGCCATGATGACGACGTGCGACGCCGTCCCGGAGGAGGGGCGATCCGGCATCGCCTACGCCGTGAGCAAGAGCTTCGTGCGGTGGTACAGCCAGTCGCAGGCCGAACGGTTCAATGCGCGCGGCATGCGCATCCTCTCGGTCTCGCCCGGATCGATCGACACCGAGATGGGCCGGCTCGAGGAGCAGGCCGGCGCCGGCGCGATGGTCACCGAAGCGGCGGTCCCGCGGTGGGGTAAGCCCGAGGAGATGGCGGAGCTGCTCGCCTTCTGCGCCGGCGAGAAGGCGGGCTACCTCACCGGCACCGACATCCTCAACGACGGCGGGGTGATCGCCTCGATGACCGAGCGCGCCAGGATGGCCGCCGCCAAGGGCTGAGGCGTCGATGCGAAGCCGCGCCGCCATCCTCTACGAGTACGGCCGTCCGTGGTCGGTCGAGGAGTTCGAGCTCGACCCGCCGCGCGCCGGCGAGGTCCTGGTGCGGCTGTGCCGCCAGCGGGCTGTGCCACTCCGACGAGCACATCCGGCAGGGCAAGCTCGCGCCGCCACCCGACCTGGTCCGCGACCTGGGACTGCCGGCCATGTCGCCGACCATCGGCGGACACGAGGGCTCCGGCGTGGTGCTCGAGGTGGGCAACGGCGTGACCGGACTGGCACCGGGCGACCACGTGGTGACGTCGTTCGTGGCGGTGTGCGGCCAATGCCGTTGGTGTGCCTCGGGGATGGAATACCTGTGCGACAAGGGCTCCGGGACGCTGACGCCGGGCATGCCGACCGACGGCACCTTTCGCCACCACACCGCCGACGGCCGCGACCTCGGGCACGTGTCCAAGATCGGCGCCTTCGCCGAACACACCGTGGTGTCGGCGGATTCGCTGGTCAAGATCGACCCGGGTTTCCCGCTGGTGCCCGCCGCGCTGCTGGCCTGCGCGGCGCCGACGGGATACGGCTCGGCGGCACGGCGCGCGGGCGTGCGGGGCGGTGACACCGTCGTCGTGATCGGCGCCGGCGGCATCGGTACCGCGGCCATTCAGGGCGCCCGCATCAGCGGCGCCGCGGCCATCGTCGCGGTCGACGTCAGCGGGTTCAAACGCGAGACCGCGCCGCGCTTCGGAGCCACCCACACCGCGGCGACGGCGGCCGAGGCGCTCGAGCTGGTGCGCGAGCTGACCCGCGGCGTGATGGCCGACGCGGTCATCGTGTCGCCGGCGATGATCGGCGAGGCCGACGTGGGCGCGGCGCTGGCGCTCACCCGCAAGGGCGGCACGTGCGTGCTCACCGGGCTGCCGTCGCCGGCGCTCGGCTCGATCGCCATGGCCCTGCAGGACTTCATCCTGATGAACAAGACGTTGTGCGGCACGGTGTTCGGCTCCTGCAACCCCCGCAGCGACATTCCCCTGCTGGCCAGGCTCTACGAGTCCGGGCGGCTACTCCTCGACGAGATGATCACCCGGCGCTACCGGCTCGACGACATCAACGGCGCCTACGCCGACCTGACGTCCGGCCGGTTGGTCCGCGGTGTCATCGATTTCGGCATCGCCTGACCCCGCGGTCCCCGGCCGGTGTTTCCCGTTGCGGTGCAGCCAGTCCCGCGGCCGCAGCCGCCACGTCCGGCGGGCGTACTCCAGCTCGGTGTAGGGCCATTGCGTGACGATGCGGCCCGTGGGCGACCGGAAGTAGCTGTCGCACTGCGTCCAGATGGTGTGTTCGAGGTCCGCGGCAAGCTCGTCGTTGTAGCGCTTTTCGGCCTCCGGGCGCACGTCGACGCAGCCGCCCCGGCGCGCCACCCTCCGCACCGCGCTGGCCACCAACCGGGCGCCGGCCTGAAGGATGTAGACGATCGAGTTGCCGCCCTGGTTGGTGTTGGGCCCGTAGAGCATGAAGAAGTTCGGGAAGCCGCTGACCGCCACGCCCAGGTAGGCGCTGGGGTCCTCGCCCCAGCGCTCGTGCAGGCTCTGCCCGCCGCGCCCGATCACCTCGATGCCGCTGAGGTAGCGGCTGGTCTGGAATCCCGTGGCACACACGATCGCGTCGACGTCGAACACGCCGCCGCCGGCCGTGACGATCGACGTCTCGGTCACCCGTGCGATCGGGTCGGTCACCAGGTCGACGTGTTCGCGCTGCAGCGCCAGATAATAGTCGGCGCCGAGCAGGACCCGCTTGCAGCGGAACGGGTAGTCGGGCGTCAGTGCGTGGCGCAGCCCCTCGTCGGCGACCACGCGCTCCAGAAACGAGGCCGCGATCTTCGCCCGGCCGGCCGCCTGCGGATCGTCGAGTCCGTTTCCGGTGAAGTCGTGGAACTGCTTCCACACCCGCCACCGTTCCCGTCGAACCGCCCAGGGCCGACGCCGGAACCTCGCCAGCTCCTCGGCGCTGAACGGGCGGTCGTCCTTGGGCACCATCCATGGGGGTGTTCGCTGGAAAACGCTGACGCGCTTAGCGATTCGCGCCAGTTCCGGGACCACCTGCACCGCGCTGGCGCCGGTACCGATCACCGCGACGGTCCTGCCGGTCAGGTCCACGCCGTTGTCCCATGCGGAGGTGTGCATCAGGTCACCGCGGTAGCCGGTCAGGCCGTCGATGTCGGGCAGCCTGGATGCGCCGAACAGCCCGACGGCGCTGACCACGACGTCGGCCACCAGCGTGGTGACGGCGTCGCCGTTCGCTTCCTGCAGCTGCAGTTCCCACCGCCAGCTGTCCTCGTTCCACCGCGCCCGCCGCACATGAGTCCGCAGGACCAGGTGGCGGCGCAGGTCGAAGTCGTCGGCGACCGATTCCAGGTAAGCCAGGATCTCGGGCTGGCGGGCATAGGTGCGGCTCCAGTTCGGGTTGAGCGCGAAGGAGAACGAGTAGAGGTGGCTCTGCACGTCGCACGCCGCCCCGGGGTAGGTGTTGCGCCGCCAGGTGCCGCCCACGCCGTCCTCCCCGTCGATGATCACCAGGTCGTCGATGCCCGCGCGGCGCAACGCCACCGCCGCCGCGAGCCCGCCGAAGCCCGCGCCGATGATCGCGACCCGCGGCGGTCGCCGGCGCCGGGTCGCCGCCCTCGCCCTGCCGACGGCGTAGCGCCAACGGGCCCGCCGGCTGCTCACGCACCGACCTCCGCGCCGCGCAGCAGGAATCCCTCCAGGTCCCCCTTGTCCCGCCACGCCGCCAGGATGTCGGCGTACTCGGTGGGCCCACCGAAGAAGAAGCTGCCCTGCCGGGTCTTGGTGTCGGCCTTGCCTTCCCGGTTGTAGTAGCCGGGCGTGCAGGTCGCGGCGCGCTCGGCGGTTGCGGCCGACCGGGCCACGACCGTGTCGACCCAGGCGGCCTCCGCGCCGGGCGACGCCTCGACCTCGGTGACGCCGCGGCGCAGCGCCCACGCGATGATCCACGCGGCGTGGGTGGCCTGCACGTCGAGCAGGTACGGAAAGTTCACCGTCAGACCCGCCTGCGAGATGCTCTCGATGAAGCAGTTCGGGAAACCGTTGGCGCACAGGCCCTGGAAGGTGCGCACGCCGTCGCCCCACCGTTGCGTGAGCGTCACCCCGTCGCGGCCGATCAGCTCGAACCCGGTGCGGCGGCAATAGTCGGTGCCGACCTCGAAACCCGTCGCGAAGATGAGGCAATCGAGCTCGTAGGGCACGCCGTCCACGACGACACCGGACTCGGTGATGCGTTCCACCCCGCGGCCCCGGGTATCGACCAGGATGACGTTGTCGCGGTTGAAGGTTTGCAGGTACTCGTCGTGGAAGCAGGGCCGCTTGCAGAAGTAGCCGTACCACGGCTTGAGCGCCTCGGCGGTGGCCCGGTCGCTGACGATCTCGTCGACACGCGCCCGGATCTCCGCCATCTTGGCGAAGTCGGCCAGCTCGATGTCGCGGCCGCGCTGTTCGGGGTCCACCGACCCGTCAGCGTCGTGGCGCATCACGGGCAGCTTGCGGGTGATGTCCGTCCACGCGTCGGCGACGAGGTCTTCGGGCGCCTGCCCGCCGGCGGTGAGGATCTGGAAGTTCTCGATGCGCTCACGCTGCCAGCCCGGCCGCAGCGCGTCGGCCCACCGGGGGTCGGTCGGCCGGTTGGCCCGTACGTCCACCGACGAGGGCGTGCGCTGAAAGACATAGAGTCGCTGGGCCGCCGCGGCCAGGTGCGGCACGCACTGGACCGCGGTGGCCCCGGTGCCGATGATGCCGACGCGCTTGCCCGCCAGGTTCTCCAGCCGCTCGCCGGTGTAGCCGTAGTCCCAACGGCTGGTGTGGAACGCGTTCCCGCGGAAGCGGCCGAGGCCTTCGATGCCGGGCAGCTTGGGCTTGGCCTGGTAACCGTTGGCCATCGTGACGAACTTGGCCCGCATCTCGTCCCCGTGGTTGGTGCGGATGACCCAGCGGGAAGACGAAGCATCCCAACGTATTTCGTGAACATCGGTCTGCAGGCACGCGTCGCGGTAGAGATCGTAGTGCCGCGCGATGCGCTGACAGTGCGCGAAGATCTCGGCGCCCTTGGCGTACTTCTCGGTGGGGAGGTACCCGAGTTCCTCGAGCAACGGGATGTACACGTAGGACTCCACGTCGCAGGCGATCCCCGGATAGCGGTTCCAGTACCAGGTGCCGCCGACGTCGGCCGCCCGGTCGATCAGCCGCACGCTGTCCACACCCCGCTGGCGCAGCCGCGCTCCGGTCAGCAGGCCGCCGAAGCCGGCGCCGATGATCGCCACGTCGACGTCGTCGGTGAGCGGATCGCGGGTGTATTCCCCCCGCACCCAGGGGTCGTCGGCGAAGCGGGCGAAGGCGCCCGCGGTCTCCACGTACTGCGCGATCCCGTCGGGCCGCAGCCGCCGCGCCCGCTCCTCGGCGTATCTGGCGCGCAGCGCGTCGACGTCGAACGTACGGCCGGCGATTTCGGTCACGGTCTCGGCTCCCTCTCCGCGACCCCGACTATATAATCAATCGTTTGATCATTTCAAGGGTGCGGCGGCGCCCCCGGCCCGCCGAGCAGGGTTCCCCGAATCAACCGCTTGGCCGACGCCAGCGCCGCGTGGTACTCCTCCGGGGGCAGCGTGGCCGCCAGTTCGGTCAGGCCGTAGACCAGCGAATAGATCGCCTCGACCGCGCCCGGCACATCCCGGTGCCCGGCCAGTTCGCCGCGCCGGTGACCGTCGCGCACGACGTTCTCGATGATTTCGCGGAATGCCGCGAACCCGGTGTCGCCACCGACGGGCGAGTCCGGCACGCCGGCGCCCTCGGCCCGGATCGCCCATTCGAAGGCGGCCAGGTCGGGATACTCGCGCAGCAGCCGGCCGGACTCGTCGAGCACCGCCTCGATCCGGTCGATGACGTCGCCGGGCCCGCCCGCGGCGCGGCGCAACCGCGGCAACGCCACGTCGGTGCGCGCGGCCACGGCCGCCCCGATCAGCGCGGACTTGGTGGGGAAGTAGTTGTACAGGCTGGCGCTGGTCACCTCGGCGGTGCGGGCGATCTCGCGGATGGTCGCCCGCGAGTAGCCCACCTCGGCCACGCAGCGCATCGTGGCGGCGATGATCCGCCGGCGCGTCTCCTCCCCGCTGGCCCCGACCGGGCGTCCCAGGCGCGGCGCCGTCATCGTGGTGTCCTCACTCGCGCGTCCCGTCCGCCGGCGCGGCGCCGACACGGTCGAATATAATCGCCTGATCAATTAATTGTGCGGGGGCGCGGAGGTGCGCGGTGAGGAATCGTCCGGCCGGCGGGCAGCACGCGCCATGACCGCCGCGCGGCCCCAGCTGGGGCGGCCCGTGGGCGCCGACGGTGAGCAGACCCGCGCGCGCATCCTCGGTGCGGCGATGCGCTGCGTGGCCGAGGTGGGCTACTCGCGGGCGACCATCCGCGAGATCGCCCGCACCGCCGAGATGACCAGCGGCAGCCTCTATCACTACTTTCCGAACAAGTCGGAGTTGCTGGACGCGACGGTCCGCGAGATCGAGGAGATCGCGTTCCCGCGACTGCGAGCCGCAGCCTCCGACGCCGACGACGTCGTCGACCGCATCGAGGCCGTGCTGGACGAATGGGCCCGGTTACTGAGCGAGCATCCCCACCTCGCGGCGTTCGACCGCGCGGTCCGTTCCGAGAGCGCCGCCCACCCGACCGGCCGCCCCCGGCACACCGGGCCGAAAGCGTTGCGCGCCAATATCGCCGAGGTCATCGAAGACGCGCGGGCGGCGGGCGTGCTGCCCGCGGGCACCGAGCCGCGCGCCGCGGTGGACGCCATCTACGCGCTGACGCGCGGCCTGACCGAGCGGGCGGCCGGCCTGACACCGCAGGCCTACGCGGCCACGCTCGCGTCGGCCAAGCGGCTGATCCGGGGAACGCTGTTCACGCGCGCGTAGCTCCCACGCCCGCCAGCGAGTCGCCCAGGGTCCGCAGTGCCACCCCGATCAGCACCAGGTCCTTGAGCAGGAACTGGCCGGGCAGCGCGGACAACACGGGCAGGCCCGCGGCATGCCGGGCCACCACCCCGGGCGTGGTGAACAGGAAGCTCACGGTCCCCACGAACAGGACGACCGCCAGCGCGCTGCCCAGCGCCGAGGCGCGCGGCCACACCGGGCGCAACGCAATGAGAAGCGCCGCAACGATTTCGGCCGTGCCCAGCCCCCGCGCCACGGTGGTGACGCTGAAGACGTCGTAGACCCAGCTCATCAGCGGGCTGTGGTCGATGAGCACCCGGGATTCCATCTTCACGTACTTGCCCACGCCGATCCAGGCCAGGACGACCACCAGGCCGTAGCGGCCGATCGCGTGCCCGCAGCGGGTCAGGGATTGCGCCAACGGGTTTGGGCCCTCGTCCCGAGAGCTTGCCTGCACACACCGACCACGGAGCGAACGAGCCGCCGGTTCACCCCAGGGCGCTCAGCGCGTCGACGATGTCGGCGACCTCGGTGCGCGTGGTGTAGTCCGGGTGCACGTCGATCCAGCGGATGACTCCGGAACCGTCGACGAGGACGACCGTCGGCATCGGGAGCCCGTAGGTCCCGTCGGCGTTGAGTTCGGACAGCTCCATTCCGAGGTTTCGCTGCACGGCCCGGGCCTCCTCGCCCGGGGAGGTGAGCACGCCCAGGCCGGAAGCGACCTGATTGCCCGGGTCGGACAACACGGTGAAGGTCAGCTCGTTCGCCTCTTGCGACGACAGCGAGCCGTCGGGCTTCTGCGGGCTGATCGCCACCAGCCCGACACCACGCTCCGCCAGCAGCGGGACCAGTTCCTCCTGATAGGCCCGCAGCGCCAGGTTGCAATAGGGGCACCACGCGCCGCGATAGAGTACCACCACCGCGCCGCGCCCACCCGCGGCCGCGGCAAGGGTGGTCGGCGCACCGTGGACGTCGATCAGTTGCGCGTCGGGCATGGCGTCGCCCGGGACGGCCGCGCCGGCCGGTGTCCCGCCGGCCCGCAGCCGTCGCTGCTCGGCGCCCAGGATTTCGGCGGCCTCCTCGGGCAACAAGCCGGCCATCTCCTGCTGGAATTGCGCGACGCGGTCAGCGATGGTCGTGTGGTTCGTGTCGGCACTGGTTGTCATGGTCGATCGCCCTTCAGCGGTAGTCGGATGCCTTCAGCCTCCGATCCGCAAAATGGAGTGTCAACTCCAAAGTGGGGGCTGGTGAGCTATTTTCTGTAGTGAGCACTCCAGTCCGGGAAGGGGATCGATGGCGCCCGTCGCTTACGAGAAACTGACCGCGAAGGGTCGCGCGACCCGCGCCCGGATCGTGGCCGCCGCCTCCGAATTGATGCTGCAGCGCGGCGTCGCGCGGACCACCATCGAGGACATCCAGGAAGCCGCCGCCGTCAGCACCTCGCAGATGTATCACTACTTCGCCGACAAGAACGAACTCGTCGCCGCGGTCATCGACTTTCAGACCGACCACGTGCTGAGCGTGCAGCACCTGGGCCTCGACCGCATCGAGAGCATCGCCGACTTGCGTCGGTGGCGCGACATCATGGTCGATCTGGTCAACGGTATGGGCTGCACCGGAGGCTGTCCGATCGGGTCGATGGCCAACGAGCTCGCCGAGACCGACCCGGTCGCGCGGGCCCGGCTCGCGCGATCATTTGCCCAGTGGCAGAACATGATCCACGATGGCCTCGTGACCATCGCCGCCCGCGGCGAACTTCCCGAAGGGACGGATGTCGACCGCATCTCGCTGGCGATGCTCGCCGGCATCCAGGGCGGGCTGCTGCTGAGTCAGGTGCGCCGCGACACCGCCCCACTTCAGGCCGCGGTCGACACCATGATCGAACACCTGAGCCGGCTGGGCGCTCGGTGACATGTCACCCGGATTCTCGCTCGAGGCCGGCGATGATGAGCTCCAGCCCGAAAGTGAACTCGTCCTGCAGCGCAACGGGCAGATCGTCGGCGACCGCCGCCGTCGCCGGATAGCGCGACGGGTCGAGCCGGTGAAACTCCGCCGATAGCTCGGCCTCGCGCCGGTCGTTGAGCGCCCCCGACCCGGAGAGTTGGATCGCGAAGCCGAGCACATATCGGGCCAGCGTCGCGTAGGCACGGGCGGCGACCGCGGGCGGGAACCCGTTGGCGAGCAACACCGTCAGGCATCGTTCGCGGATCGCCAACGCGTGGGGTCCCATCGGGGTGTACTCGATCAACAGGGCAGCGGCATTGCCGTGACGACCCAGCGCGTCAAACATCTGCTGCGCAAAGAAGGTGCAGGCCCGTTGCCAGCCGGCGCCTGCCATCGGAGCGGCGTGCAGGTCGACCTCCCCGAGTATGTGGTCGATCACCATCGAGACCAACTCGGACCGGTTGGCGAAGTGGCGGTAGAGCGTTGCGGTCCCCGATCCCAAGCGCTGCGCCAGCGACCGCATCGACAGGGCCTCGGCTCCGTGCTCGTCGAGGAGTTGGACGGCGGCGCCGAGGATCCGGTCCATGGGCAGGGCGGGACGCCCGCGGGAGCGGGCCGGCGACGGCCGGCCGGCGGCGGTCACAGCCACCGCGCGTGCACTTTCGCCTTGACACCGTCGCACATTATGGTGACACCGTAACCATAAATACGGTTCCGGATCAACACCCTTGACAGGAAGGAATTTCGCCGTGCTCCTGCCCCTGGCCGAAACGCCGTTCACGGCTCCGGCCGACCGCGACATGCTGCCCTCCGAGCGGCGCGAATTCGTCCGCACCCACCGCACCTGCGTGTTCGGTTATCGTCGCCGCCACGACGGCCCGGGGATGTCGGTCGTCTACTACATTCCCACCGACGCCGACGAACTGCTGGTCTCGACGATGGCCGGCCGCGGCAAGGCTCGCGTCATCGAACGCGACGGCAAGGTCGGCCTGTGCGTCCTCGACGAGCGCTGGCCCTTCACCTATCTGCAGGTCTATGCCGACGCGGCCTTGGACGTCGACCGTGAGCTCGCGGTCGACGTCATGCTGGCGGTCGGCGGTCGGATGTCCGGCCAGCCGCTGGGTCAGGAGGCGCGCCCGGCCGTGGCGGCGATGGTCGAGGCGGAAGACCGGGTGGTGATCCGCTGCCGGCCCTACGCCACCTTCGCGACCCCGCCGCGCCACCTGCATCGCAACGACCAGGTCGAACAATTGAGCCACTGGGTGTCCGGCGTAGTCCCGTGGGACGCCGCTGATCCGACAAGGAACTGATCACCCGGCGTAGCGGTCCCGCAGCTTGGCCAGCGTCGCCTCGATGCCCGCCGCGTTGGCCTTGCAGGCTCCGATCCGGTCGTAGTACCTCAGGGCGTTCTTGATCGAACCGGCTTCGCGGTAGTCGAAGGTTTCGGTCACCCGCGTCAGCGTCGGTGACAGCGCCTCGAACTCCCAACGCCAGCGGTGGCCCATCGGATGACGCCATTCGACCACGCGGTCCGGCGCCAGGGCGGTCATCGTGCTGGTGATCCGGTACGGCAGACCGTAGAGCTTCATGTTGGTCGAAAATTTCGACCCGACAACAATTTTCGACGGCGCCTTGACGTTGGCGCGCACGGTGCCCGATCCGTCGAGTTCCTGGTGGCGGCGCGGGTCGGCGGCCATGGCGTAGAGTTCCGCGGCCGGTGCGGCGACCTCGACCGAGCGGCTTATCTGTCGGGGTCCCGCGTCGATGACGGTGACGGTCATGAGATGTCTCCCTCCGGCTGCACGGCGGCGCCAGGGCGAACGTTACGCTTCGCCGAGTCGCGCTTGGTGAGAAAGGACGTTCGGGGACCCATGAGCCAGTCGATCCCGGGCAAGGTGGCGTTGATCACCGGCGCGGCGCGCGGGCAGGGGCGCGCGCACGCGGCCCGCCTCAGCGCCGAAGGCGCCGACATCATCGCGATCGACATCGCCGGGCCGCTGCCGTCCAGCGTCCCCTACGACTCGGCGACGCCCGCCGACCTGGCCGAGACCGCGCGCCTGGTCGGCGCCAACGGGAGGCGGGCCGTCACCGCGGCGGTCGACATCCGCGACCTCGAGGCGCTCAAAACCGCCGTCGACGCGGCGGTCGGCGAACTCGGCCGTCTCGACATCATCGTCGCCAACGCCGGCATCTGCAGCCCGGCGCCCTGGGACCAGATCACCCCCGAGGCGTTCCGCGACACCCTGGACACCAACGTCACCGGCACCTGGAACACCGTGATGGCCGGCGCGCGGCACATCATCGACGGGGGCCGCGGCGGCTCGATCGTCCTCATCGGATCGGCCGCCGGCATCAACATGCAGTCGTTCATGATCCACTACACGGCCAGCAAGCATGCCGTCGTCGGGATGGCGCGCGCCTTCGCCGCCGAGCTGGGCCGGCACAACATCCGCGTCAACAGCCTCAACCCGGGCGCGGTCGCCACCCCGATGGGCACCGGACGCATGCGCGACGCGCTGCGGTCGGCGGCCGACAGCTACCCGCACCTGCGCGGCCTGCACAAACCGCTGCTGCCGGAGGGCGTCGCGCAGCCCGAGGACATCGCCGACGCGGTCGCCTGGCTGGTCTCCGACGCCTCCCGGCTGGTCACCGCCAGCCAGGTGTCGGTCGACATCGGGGTGGGCTATGTCTGATGGTGCGAGGGCCGGAGCCCAGGGAAGGAGTGTCATGGCGACGAGCGAATATCAGGTGACGGGGATGACCTGCGAGCACTGCGAGGCCGCTGTCCGCGACGAGGTGAGCCAGATCCCCGGGGTCGAATCGGTCGACGTGAGCGCGAAAACGGGCAGGCTCGTCGTCACCAGCTCGGCGCCGCTGGACGCCAACGCGGTGCCGGCCGCGGTCGACGAGGCGGGCTACGAAGCGGTACCGATCCCCTGAGGACGGCCGGGCAAAGGGCACTCCCGCCCCTCCGGCCGCGGCGATTCACCGGCACCACACGCAGGGACGGTGTGGGATAGTGGGTCTGGCCTCGGGCGTCACGGCGCAGCAAGCATGGCACCGGCCCACGACCGTGTGCGCAGCCGCGCGCGGCGATCGGATCTAGCGAAGGTCACGACTGTTGAGCGACTTCATCGGGCGGCTGTCCCTGCTGCACGGCTGGTTGCCGGCGGCGGTGCAAGGGGTGGCGCTGGTCGTGGCCGTCGGCGCGGCCGGATGGCGCCGGCGGCGCTGGCGTGGCTGGGCGCTGCCGGCGGCGCTGGGCACCGCGGCGGTGTTCACGGCACTGTCGTACTGGTACATCACGTCGCTGGGGGTGGCCGGCGACCCCGCGCCGCCCACGCTGTGGATCTGGATCGCGATGAGCGGACTCGCCGCCGCGACGCTGGTGCTCGGCTGGCCCGGCGCCCGGTGGTGGCGGCGCGGCCTGGCGCTGCTGGCGGTGCCCCTGTGCGCCGTGTGCGCGACCTTGGCCGTGAACGGCTGGGTCGGCTACTTCCCCACCGTGCTCGCCGCGTGGGATCAGCTGACGGGCGCTCCCCTGCCCGACCAGATCGACCGGCTGCGGGTCACCGAGATGCAGATCGCCCGGACCAGACCGGCCAAGGGCGTCGTGGTGCCCGTGACGACCGGCACCGACGCCTCGCACTTCGGCCACCGCCAGGAACTCGTGTACCTGCCGCCGGCGTGGTTCGGCAGCAACCCGCCGCCCCGGTTGCCGGCCGTGCTGATGATCAGCTCGGCTTTCAACACCCCCGCCGACTGGCTGCGCACCGGCAACGCGTTCAACACCGCCGACGAATTCGCCGCCCGCCACCACGGTTTCGCGCCCGCGCTGGTGTTCGTCGACGCCACCGGCTCGTTCGACAACGACACCGAGTGCGTCAACGGCGCCCGCGGCAATGCCGCCGACCATCTGACCAAAGACGTGGTCCCGTTCGTCGTCTCGAACTTCGGGGTGAGCGCCGACCGCGCCAATTGGGGCATCGTCGGGTGGTCGATGGGCGGGACCTGCGCGGTGGACCTGACCGTCATGCACCCGGAGGAGTTCAGCGCCTTCGTCGACATCGCCGGAGACCGCAGCCCCAACGTGGGCAGCAAGGCTCAAACCATCGCCCGGCTGTTCGCCGGCAACGCCGCCGCCTGGGCGACGTTCGACCCGGCCACCGTCATGAATCGGCACGGCCGGTACGCGGGGGTCTCGGGGTGGTTCGACGTCCCCTCGTCGCGGCCGCGCAACCTCGCCGAGGCCACCGGTCCCACCCTCGCCACGTCGAGCACCGACCCGGCCGCCAACCCGGAAGGCCAGGACGCCGCCGCCAATTTCCTGTGCGACGTCGCCGGCGCCAGCGGGATCGACTGCGCGGTGGTCACCCAGCCGGGCAAGCACGATTGGCCGTTTGCCGCCCAGGCGTTCGCCGCCTCGCTGCCCTGGCTGGCGGCGACGCTGGGCACCCCCAACGTCGAGCCGGTGCCCCTACCCCGACGCGGGGGCGCGCAGCCCCACTGACCTCCGGCTTCCGCATCGTTGCCCATTCGATACACACTTCACAGGCCGCCCTCCCGTCGCGAATCGCGGGTGTTTGCCAGGGCGGTGGTACGGTTCGCCGCTGTGGCAACACAGTTGGGCGACCGGACCGGCGCGCGGTGAACCGCCGTCGATTCCTCGGATCGCTGGCCGCCTCGGTGGTCGCCGGCGTGGGCGCGGCCCGCCTCGTCGTCGACCCGCAGCCCCGCACGTTCGCCCAGGTGCCGGCAGATGCCGTGGCCGGCTCGGGTCCGACCGCGCCGGGCGCGCTGTTGCCGCCCCCGCCACCGGGCGCCCGCATCCCGCTGCCCGGCGGTGGCGCCCTGAGCAGGATCCCCGGCGACGGCGACCTGCTCGCGCTGACCCTCGACGACGGCGTCAGCAGTGACGTGGTGCGGGCCTACACGCAGTTCGCCAGGGACACCGGGGCGCGGATGACATTCTTCGTCAACGGCGTCTACAAGTCCTGGACCGAGAACCGCGAACTGCTGCGGCCCCTGGTCGACTCCGGGCAGATTCAACTCGGCAACCACACCTGGTCGCACCCGGACCTGACGGCGCTGCCGCAGGCCGAGATCGACGCGGAACTCACCCAGAACGACGCATTCCTGAAGCGGACCTACGGCGTCGGCGCGCAACCGTACTACCGGCCGCCCTACGCCAAACACAACGCCACCGTCGACGCCGTGGCCGCCCACCTCGGCTACACCGTTCCCACCCTGTGGTCGGGCTCGCTGTCGGACTCCACGCTGATCGCCGAGGACTACATCGTCAAGATGGCCCACCAGTACTTCACCCCGCAGGCCATCGTGATCGGTCACCTCAACCACGTGCCCGTCACGCACGTCTACCCGCAACTCGTCGACATCATCCGGTCCCGGCACCTGCGCACCGTCACCCTCGACGACGTGTTCCTCAGGGTCCCTTAGCGACTCGTGAGTACCCCCGATCCGCAGCGTCTCGGTGGCTACGCCTGGGTGAAGCGCACCGGTGGCGGGCTGTCGCGCGGCGAGCGCCGCCGCCTGCTGCGCGCAATTGCGTTGGGCCAGTGGGAGAACGCCGTGGGCAGGGCCAAGCTCGCCTTGGGCAGGATTCCGCCCGCCGCCGCCCGGGTCGACCTGGAGGCATTCCGGGTTCCCGACACCAGCTTTGCGCGCGAAGCCGAGGAGGCGTGCGCGGAATTGCCGCCGACGCTGCGGGGCCACTCGTACCGGACCTGGTTGTTCGGTTGCGCACTCGCGGCCGTCGACGGGTCCGACCTGGACGACGAGCTGTTCTACTGCGGGGCGCTGTTGCACGACCACGGCATCGTGAACCCCACGGCGAACCGCGATTTCACCCTCGGCAGCGTCGATCGCCTGCTCACCTGCGCGGCGTCCGCGCGACTCGACGGGGCGAGCGCGGACCTGCTCGCCGACGCCATCTGTGTGCACACGACGCCGGGGATCAGCGTGGAAGCCGACGGCCCGATCGGCTGCTACCTGCAATGGGGCGCGATGGTCGACGGCGCCGGCCTGCGCAGCTGGGATCTCGCCGCGGGCACCATCGACGCGGTGCTACGCCGTTACCCGCGAGGGGATTTCAAGCGGGATCTCGTCGCCATGATGCGTGCCGAGGCGGCCGCGGTGCCGGCGGGGCGCTTCGGGTTGCTGGTCCGCTGCGGACTGCCGCTGGCCGTGCGGCTGGCGCCCTTCGACCCGTGAGCTCACCCGGCGGTCAGCCGGGCCAGGCGCTCGCTCAGGGTGGCGTGAAAGTGCCCGATCGCGCTCTCGTGCCGCCCGAACTCCAGGAACGCGTTTGCGCCCGAACGCAGCCCACGTTGCACGCCCGCCGACATCTCGTTGTCCTCCACCAGGCCCTGCCCGATGAAGCTGCCCGCGCCCGCAAGGTCGTGCGGTGACCGAATCGAGTCACGCTCGGCGACCGCGGGCCTGACCATCGAATAGGTGGTGAGCACGCTGTGGTCGACGGCCACCGGGTCGACCACCACCATGGAGATCAGGTCCGGGAACGTCGCCAGCATGACATTGGGGAACAGCTGGTAGAGATAAGTCACCCGCGCGTTCGTCGTCCAGGCACTCTCCGGGCGGTCCCGAAGCCGTTCGATGTTGCGGTACGGGAACGTGATTCGGCTGTTGGGGCCGAACACCTCGACGACATTGAGATCGTCGTACTGCACGGGGTAGAAGGTGTCCTTGTGCGTCGAGCGGATGTGATATCCCTCCAGGAACTGCTCGACGAGCACCTTCCAGTTCATCGCTCGCGCGGTGGATTCCACGTATACCAGCCGCTCGGCCGGGACGAGCTTGTCGCGCCACGGACTCCCGTCGCTGAGCCATTCCATCGCCTCGTCGGCACCGTCCCGCCCGTCCGGGCCGGGGTCGAGTGCGCCGATCACGATGAGCCCGTCCACCTCGCGGCTGTCGACCTCGACCAGACCGCGCGCCGACATGTCCAGGCCGGGAAAGGCCTCCGCGTGGGGCACATGCGACAACGCGCCGTCGAGCCGATAGGTCCAGCCGTGGTAGCGGCACACCAGGGCGTGCGCGCAGCCGGCACCCTCGACGAGGGCGAAACCACGATGCCGGCACGCGTTGCGGAACACCCGGGCCCGGCGATCGCGCCCGCGCACGGCGAACAGCGGTGTTCCAAAGACGGTGCGCTCGACGTGGTCACCCGGGTTGGGGATGGCCGCCGCGGGGACGAACACGCTCGGCGTGGTGCGCAGCACCCGAAGCTCCTCGGCGAAGCGGGCCGGGTTGAGGTAATTGTCGACGGGCTCACGCCAACTGGGGCCCTCGTCCGTGGTACCCGCGTCGATGTGCGCGAGGATGCGCCGCGCGATCTCCACGTCATCGGCGACCAACGACTTCGTCGGTGAGCCCATGCGTGTCAGTCTCACACTATGAGAGTCACGTGTCAATCATTTAGTGATACGGTGGCCGGCGTGCCCCCAGCGCCCCCATCCCGCGTGCGCGACCTGATCGGCGAACGGCCGCTGAGCGCGCGCTCGGTCCTGGCGTCGGCGCTCCTCGGGGCCGACCGGGGTCGCCTCACGGTCGCGGAGCTGGTCGCGGTGGCGGCATTGTTCGGCATCAGCGCCGGCGCGGCGCGTACCTGCCTGTGGCGGATGGTCTCCCACGGAGAACTCACCGCCAACGGGGGCAGCTACACGCTGGCCGGACGCTTGTCGGAACGCCGCCAGCGCGTCGACGCGGCCTCCCGCGCCGACGACGGCGCCACCCGATGGAACGGGACCTGGGAACTGGCGATCGTCTCGCTGGAGCGCAGGTCGGCGGCCGACCGCACGGAACTGCGGAGGGCCGCGGTGGCGCTGCACCTGGCCGAGCTTCGGGATGGTGTGTGGATACGGCCGGACAACCTTGACCCGCAGCGGCTTCCACCGTCGCGCGCGGTGCTGGACCGGCAGTGCATCCACTTTCACGACGCCGCCACCGACATCGGCGTCGCCACGGTGCGCTCGCTGTTCTGCCTGGACGCCTGGGCCCGCGACGCCGAAGCGCTCATCGTGGCGATGAACGCCGAGCTCGACGCCGGCACAGGCGGGCGAGACGATTCAGCCGCAAGCTTCACCTACGAGTTCGCCCTGTCGATCGCCGTGGTGCGCCATCTACAGCTCGACCCGCTGCTGCCCGGGGAGTTCGTCGGCGACGACTGGCCGGGGCACACCCTGCGCAGCACCTACCGCCGGTTCGACGATGCGTTCAAACGGCGGATGGCCGGCGCGTTCCGCCGAGGCTAGCGACGGGCGTTGTCAATTCACCGACACCTGCGGCGCAACGCGGTGCCACCCGCGTTCATCCGGCCGGCAGGATGTTCTGGTTGATGTGAAAGACGTTGTCCGGATCGTAGTGCGCCTTGACCTCGCTGAGCCTGCGGTAGTTGGGGCCGTAGGTGGCCCGCACGCGGTCCTGCCCCTCGTCCATCATGAAGTTCACGTACGCGGCGCCGGCCGAGTACGGGTGGGTGGCGTCCCAGTAGTCCACCGCCCAGCGCTTCAACACGTCGGCGTTCGCCGGGTCGGGATCGACCCCGGCGATGACTTGCGAGAAGTTCACATCGCGGTGCGCCCAAGGGGTCTCGGTCGCCCCTACCCGCTGGACCGCGCCGTCGATCGGGTAGATGTGCATCGTGGAGTGCATGGTCGGCAGTTCCCCGACGAAGCGGGCGTGGGCCGCCACCGCGGCGTCGGGCACCGTCGGGAAGAAATCACCGCGCCAATACCATTGCAGTCCTTTGGGATACAGGCTGTCGAAGGTGGATTGCAACGCGGGGTACGGGGCCGCGCCGAGACCGTCGAAGGCCGGGCGCAGCCGGCGAACCGGTGCGAGCACCTCGTCGGCGCGCGCGGGATCGCCGGTGTAGCACCAGATCACGGCGCACGCCTTCTGCAAGTGGAACGCCTCGGGAAACGGCGCCACCGGCGGCACCGTCATGGCCGCGAAGAAACCGTACAGTTCCTCGTCGTGAGCCGGCAGGAAGTCCCGGTACCAGGACAGGACGTCGGCCGTGGCCGATGCGGGCCACGCCGTGGGACCGCAGATCACGGTGTGCACCGGATGGAGCCGGAACGTGAACGAGGTGACCACGCCGAAGTTTCCGCCGCCGCCGCGCAGCGCCCAGAACAGGTCGGGGTGATCGGACTCCGACGCCGTCACCAGCCGGCCGTCGGCCAGCACCACCTCTGCCGCCAACAGGTTGTCGATGGTCAGGCCGTACTTGCGGGTGAGGTAGCCGTGACCGCCGCCCAGGGTCAGGCCGCCCACGCCGGTGCTCGAGATGACGCCGGACGGGGTCGCCAGGCCGTGCGCGTGGGTCGCGCCGTCCACCTGCGCCCACGTCGCTCCGCCTTGCACCCGGGCGGTGCGCCGGTCGGCGTCGACCTCGACACGGTGCATCGGTGACAGGTCGATGACCAGACCGCCGTCGACGGTGCCGAAACCCGGGCCGTTGTGACCGCCCCCGCGGATCGCGATCGCGAGGCCGCTGCCGCGCCCGAACTCGAGGGCCGACGCGACGTCCGCGACGGATGCACAGCGCGCGATCACCGCGGGCCGCTTGTCGATCATGCCGTTGTGGACGGCCCTGGCCTCGTCGTATCCGGCGTCGCCCGGCAGGATGATCTCTGCGCCGGAGCTGCCGCGCAGTGCGTCGGTCGCGGTTGTCAGGCTCATTGCCCGCACCTCCTGTGGTTGCTTCGCGGAACGTGGACACCGCGACGCTACGAAACCGGCAACCGGGCGTCATGACCACAACGAAGCATTTCTTCAGGCCCTCAACGATAGTCATATCTGACTATCGACCGGCCAAACCGGCGCGGCTACCTTGGTTGCATGGCGCAGTGGGTGCCCCCGCCGCTTCCAGCCGAATTGGTCGCACGCCGCCGCGGCCCGCTGGTGGGTCGCGGTGCCGAACTCGCGGCCTTCGAGCAGGCCTGGGAGCGAGTGCAGAGGGGCACCCGCCAGGCGGTGTTCATCGGCGGCGAGCCGGGAGCGGGTAAGACGCGCCTGGCCGCCGAGGTTGCCGGAACGCTGTCCGAGCACGGCGTTGCGGTGCTGATGGGAAGTTCGAGGGCCGACGCGGGCGTCCCTTACGCGCCGTTCGCCGAGGCGCTCGATCGGCTGCTGGTGGCCAATGCACCGGGGTCGATGGCGGATCTGCTGGGTGACGGCGGAGCGCAGTTGCGGCGGCTGTCGATACAGGTGGGCCGGCATTTACCCGATACCGGCCCGGCAGCCGACGTCGCGTCGGCCCGCCGGGAGCTTTTCGAGGCGTTGACCGGCTTTTTGCGTCGGCTGGCCGCCGCGCGCCCGATCGCGCTGATCCTCGACGACATGCAGTGGGCGCAGCTTCCCACGCTTGCCATGCTCGAGCACGTGCTGGTCGGCTGCGCCGATGTCCGCCTGCTGGTGGTGGTCACGTTCCGCTCGACCGAACCCGACCGTTCCGACGAGCTGGCCACCCGGCTGGCCGAACTGCACCGGTTCGACAGCGTGCGGCGCCTGGATCTGGCGGGTCTGGACACCGAGGCGATCGCCGAGTTCGTCAGCCGCACCCAACAGCTGGCGCCCGCGTCGGCGCGCACGGCCGCCGCGCTGCTGCGCGACAAGACCGGCGGCAATCCGTTCTTCCTCACCGAGCTTGTCGATGAGCTCGAAAGGCGCGGCGGGATCACCACATTGGGTGACCAACCGACCGTTCCGGCGTCGATCGGGGATGCCATCGCCCGCCGCCTCAGCGGACTGGGCCAAGGTGTCCGAGGCGTCATCGAGCAGGCGGCGGTGCTGGGGGAATCGTTCGATCTGCCGGCGCTGATCGCCGCCAGCGAGACCGATCTCACCTCGACGCTCGCGGCCGTCGACTCCGCCGAAGGCCTCGGGTTGGTCCGGGCCGTCACCGACTCCGACGGCGAATTCGCGTTCGTGCATGCGCTCACCCGCGAGGCCGTCGTCGGCGGCATGGCGGCTTCCCGGCTGCGGATCATGCACGCGCGGGCCGCCGAGGCGCTCGAGGGCCGCGGGGACCCCTCCATCGTTCCGCGGCTGGCCAACCACTACCTGCGGTCGCACGTGCTCGGCTATCACGAACAGGCGTTGCGCTACGCGCGTCAGGCGGCGCTGATGGCCGAGCAGAGCCTGGCATTCGAGGACGCGGCCCGATGGTTGGAGCGCGCGGCGTCGCTGCCCGAGCTGAGCCCGGCGGACCGGGCCAGGCTGAGCCTCGGTGCGGCCGCGAACCACGTGCGCGCGGGCGATTTCACGCGCGTGATGGCCATCTACGAACGGGTCAGTGCGACGGATGACCCTCTCATCCTGCTCGAGTCGGCCGTCGGCTATGAGGACGCGAATTGGCGCCGGGGGCAGGCTGATTCGCGAGCAGCCGACCTGCTGGCCTCGGCGCTGGAATCCTGCGGGCTGGGCACCGATGACCCGCGCTACGTGCAAGCCCTCGGAAGTTTCGGAAGAGCGCTGGCGTTCGCCGGCGAGGGGGCTCGAGGCCGCGAAATCGGGGACCGCGCCCTCGAATGCGCGCGGATGGCCGAAGATCCCGCGGTACTCATGCACGCCCTGGCGACGAGCCTTTGGCACGGTCTGACACCGGAAATGAGCGAAAGGCAGGTGAATCGCTCGGCCGAGCTGTCGCGAATGGCATTGTCTTGCCGCGATTACGAGGCGCTTGGTGTTGCTTCGCACTTTCGCGCCATGGTCAGCTATCTGTCCGGCCGGGCCGGCGACCTGACCGCGTCGACCGCCGCTTTGCGGCGGGCGGCCCGGGGCTGCGGGCAGCCCACCCTCGGTTTCGTCGGCGCGTGCGTCGAGCAGGCGCTCGCCTACCTGCGCGGCGACTTCGCCGGCGCCGAACGGTGGGCCGACATCGCGTTGCGCACGGGCAACCTGTTCGGAGCGGACGACGTCGAGGGATCGAACGGCGTCCAGATGTTCATGATCCGCCGCGAGACGTCAGGTCTGCGACAATTCGCCGGGTTCGTCGACGGCAGTGAGACGTTCGCGGGGCGCTGGGTGCCCGGCCTGCTCGCGCTCTACACCGAGCTCAACTGCGAACGCGGCATGGCCCGCGCGTTGAATCATCTGCTCAGCCGCGATCTCGACGACCGCACCGACGAGGCGCAGTGGCCGATGGAGCTGGTCTTCATGATCGAGGCGGCGCTGGAGCTGGGCAACCGCGAAGCGGTTCGCAGGCTGCGCCCGTTCGCCGCGCGCTATGCGGGCACGAATTTGGTTGCGGGCCAATTTGTCGCGCTGTTCGGCAGCGCCGACCGCTATCTCGCCCGCATGGCTGCGCTCGAAGGCGACGCCGACGGGGCCGAGCGCCGTTTCGCCGCGGCGCTTCAGATGGACCGGCGGATGGGCTCGCTGGTCCACGTCACCGAGACCCTGGCCCGGCACGCCTTGTTCGAGGCATCGCGCGGCCGCAACGACGAAGCCAGGCGCCTGGCCGAGGAGGCCCGGTCCGTCGCCGTCCCGATCGGCCAGACCCGGGTCGTCGATCTTGTGGATTCGTTGCTGATGACCGGACCCGAGGGGCCCGACGGCCTTACGGACCGGGAGGTTGAAGTGTTGCGGCTGCTCGCCGAGGGGCTGAGCAATCGAGCGATCGGCGAGCGGCTCTACATCAGCACCAATACGGCCGCCAACCATGTGCGGAGCATCCTGATCAAGACCGGCGCGGCCAACCGTACCCAGGCGGCGATGTATGCCGCCGACCACGAGCTGCTCGAATGAGGCTCCTAGATGTCGGCCAGGGCACCATCGGGCAGGACGCGATGCCCGACCTCGACGACGGCGTCGGCCGGGAGCCCGGCGCGGGCGGCCGCGGTCCTGATGGCCTCCGGAGACGGTGCTTCGTAAAGACAGTACGTCTTTCGTTTGTCCGCCGACAGGAATGAGTAGAGCCAGCGAACCCCTTCCTCGGCGTTCATCCGATTGATCCCGTCGGCGATTTCGAGGGTTGGTTCCATCCGTTCGGCGTAGGTGCGCTCAACCATGAAGATCGGCATGGCGAACTCCTGTCCTTCGTGTTGGATGCGAACCTACGCCGCGACGATCCCGGCCCGTGGACGGGGTGGCCGGGGTGGCCGGCCCGGGTTCGGCCGCCCGTCCGCAGGTCACTCGTCGGGTTGGGCCGCCGCCTCCGCTTCGAGCAGCAGCTGCAGCGTCTTGCGCAGTTCGTCGAATCGCCGCGGCCCGAGGATTTTCTCCCAGCGCTGTTCCAAAGCCAGTGCGTTGGTGCGCATCACGCGCAGTGCCTGCCGGCCGCGGTGCGTCAGCTCGATGATCCGGGCGCGGGCGTCGCCGGGGTCGGCCACGCGGGTGACGTAGTCGTGGCGTTCCAGCGCGGTCACCGCCTGGGCCACCGCCTGCCGGCTCACCCCGAGTCGCTCGGCCAGGTCGGATGCGTGCAGTCCGCCGGAGGCCAACGGCACGAGCCCGATCGCTTGCGCCGGCCGTATCCCGTCGAGCCCGGCCGCCGCGAAGGCCGATCTCAACCGGGGCGCCCCCGCCGCGGCCACCAGCTGCATCAGGGCGGGCACGGTCGGCTCCCACTCCGCATTCAGAACACGTCGCATGCGACCGAGTCTGCCATTCGCGACACGAATGACAAGATACTTGTCAACCACGTGGCATCCTGCCACCATGTGGCCATGGCGTCCCCACGCGTCCGGGCACTCGAAATGTGCCTGCTGATGGCCGTACTGCTGGCCGGCGGCTTCGCCTGTGACGCTCGCGCGTCGGGATTGCCCGAACTCCCGATCCCCGCGGGGAGGTCGCTTCAGGTCGTCAACTCCGGCGGGATCCTGCGGCTCTACCGGGTGTACCGGCCCCGCAGACTGACCGGCGCGGCGCCGTTGGTCGTGATGCTGCACGGCGGCTTCGGCGACGGCGCGCAGGCCGAACGGGACTACCACTGGGACACCGAAGCCGACAGCGGCGGCTTCGTCGTGGCCTACCCCGACGGCCTGTTGCGCGCCTGGAACGCCGGAACGTGCTGTGGCCTGCCCGAATCGGTCAACCTCAACGACGTCGGTTTCATCACGACCATGGTCGCCGCCATCGAACGGCGGACCCCGATCGATCCGGCACGCGTCTATGTCACCGGCATGTCGAACGGGGCCATGATGGCGCTGCGTCTGGGCTGCCAGACCAACACATTCGCCGCGATCGCTCCCGTGGCGGGCACCCTGCTGACCGGCTGCTCGCACGCCCCGCCGACGTCGGTCCTGCAGATCCACGGCACCGCCGACGACCGGGTGCCCTACAACGGCGGGCCGGGCGCGGCGCACGCGCTCAATGGCAGTCCCCGGGTGGACGGCCCCTCGGTGCCGTCGGTCAACGCCACCTGGCGGTCCATCGACGGCTGCGCGCCGCCCACCCCGACCACCGCCGGCGTGGTGACGGTCGACGTCGCCGCATGCGGCGATTCTCGTGCGGTGGAGTTGATCTCCGTCGCCGGGGCCGGCCATCAGTGGCCCGGCGGCACGTCCAAACCGCTGCTGGAAAAGCTCATCGGTCTCGACCCGCCGTTCGACGGCGCTCGACGCCACCCACACCATCTGGCAATTCTTCAGCCAACACCATCGCTGATCCGGAATGTTGACAAGCACCTTGTCAAAATCGTGAAGGGCTGCCACCATGGGGTCATGCGATCTCGATGCACCCGGGTGCTCGCCCTGTGTCTGCTTCCGGCTCTGGTCGTCATGCTCGGCGGCTGCCTCGGCGGGGGGCGCGCGGCGGGAATGCCGGGGCCCCAGTCGATCCCGGTGGGTCAGTCCACCCAGACCATCGAGTCGGGCGGGGCCACCAGGACATTCCACCTGTACCGTCCGCAGGGACTCACCGATGCGGTGCCGCTGGTGGTGATGCTGCACGGCGGCTTCGGCACCGGCGCTCAGGCCGAGCGGTCCTACCACTGGGACGCCGAGGCGGACAGCGGGCACTTCCTGGTCGCCTACCCCGACGGCCTGGGCCGCGCGTGGAACGCGGGCACCTGCTGCGGACAGCCCCAGCGCGACAACGTCGACGACGTCGGGTTCATCACCGCGACGGTCGACACCATCGGGCAACAGATACCCATCGATCGGTCCCGCGTCTATGTCACCGGCATGTCGAACGGCGCCATGATGGCGCTGCGCCTGGGCTGCCAGACCGACACCTTCGCCGCGATCGCGCCGGTGGCGGGCACCCTGCTGACCGACTGCGGCCAGGCGCGACCGGCGTCCGTCCTGCAGATCCACGGCACGGCCGACGAGCGGGTGCCCTACCACGGCGGGCCGGGAAAAGCGTTCGCCATCAACGGGAATCCGCGCGTGGACGGGCCCTCGGTGGAGTCGGTCAACGCCACCTGGCGGTCCATCGACGGCTGTGGGCCGCCGGCCTCGTCCACCGCCGGCGACGTGACGACCCAGACGGCGGGCTGCGCCGACGGGCGCACCGTGGAGTTGATCGCGGTGGCCGGTGCGGGCCACCAGTGGCCCGGCGGCGAGCGTACGCGGCTGGCGGAGCTTGTCGGGCTTCCGGAACCGTCGACGGCGCTCGACGCCACCGACACCATCTGGCAGTTCTTCGCCCCCAGCCACCGGTAAGGCCTTCGCCGAACGTGAACTGACGGCGAAATTTCGGGCCCGATTCGTCGCCCCTGAGTTCACGTTGGGTGGGGCTGCTCGTCGAGCATGCCGTTGATGAGGCGGTGCAGCACCTGCCCGGTCTCGCGACGCGCGCGTGTCGGGTCGTCGGCGGTGGCGATCACCATGGCCGCCTCGTCGAGCGCGCCGATCAGCACATGCGCCAGCGGCCGCACCGGTTGGCGCGCGAGCTGGCCGGCCCGGATCGCCTCGGTGAGCAACTGCTCGGTCATGCCCAGGCTGTACCGCTGGGCGACGTCGCGAAAGGCAAGCCAGCCCAACACACTCGGCGCGTCCAGCAGGATCAGCTGCCGCACCTCCGGATCGCCGGAGACCTCCAGCCAGGCGTCCACCGCGGCCCGGATGGCCTCGGCGGGCGTGGCCGCCCCCGACCCGGCCACCAGCGTGGCCATCCTGGCCATCACGTCCTGTTCCACCGCCTCGACGACCGCGCCGAACAACGCCGCCTTGTCGGCGAATTGGTGGTACATCGCCCCGCGCGTCACCCCTGCCGCCGTGGCGATCTCCGGCGTCCCCACGTCCGCGTAGCCCCGCAGGCCCCACAGCCTGCGGGCGGCCGAGACCAGCGCGTCGCGGGTCGCCGCGGAGCGCTGTTCCTGGGTGCGTCTCTTGATTTCCATACAGTGTGTTGGTAACTTACGAACAGACAGCCTGTTTGTAAGTATATCCCGAAGTAGGAGTTTCCATGTCGACGATCGACATTAGCGCCGGAACCATTCATTACGCAGCAACCGGACCCGAGAACGGCCGGCCGGTCGTCTTCGTGCACGGATACCTGATGGGCGGCCAACTGTGGCGCGAGGTCGGCGAACGGCTCGCCGGGCTCGGCCTGCGGTGCATCGCGCCGACCTGGCCGCTCGGCGCCCACCCTCAGCCCCTGCGGCCCGGCGCCGACCGCACCATCACCGGCGTCGCCGGCATGGTCGCCGAGGTCCTTGCCGCGCTCGACCTCGACGACGTGGTGCTGGTCGGCAACGACACCGGCGGGGTCGTCACCCAACTCGTAGCGGTGCACCACCCCGAACGGCTTGGCGCGCTGGTGCTCACCAGTTGCGATGCGTTCGAACACTTTCCGCCGCCGATCCTCAAGCCGGTGATCCTGGCGGCCAAGTCGAAGGCGGTGTTCAGGACCGCGATCCAGGCCATGCGCGCGCCCGCGGCGCGCAAGCGGGCCTATGACGGGCTCGCGCACCGCGATATCGACGAGCTCACGCGGGAGTGGGTGCGCCCGGCGCTCTCGGACCCGGGCGTCGCCGAAGACCTGCGCCGGTTCACGCTGTCGCTGCGCACCCAGGTCACCACCGGCGTGGCCGCCCGGCTGCCCGAGTTCGACAAGCCAGCGCTGATCGCGTGGTCCGCCGACGACGTCTTCTTCCCACAGGAGGACGGCCCGCGACTGGCCGCCACCATTCCCGACGCCCGCCTCGAGGTGATCGAGGGCTCCCGGACGTTCTCGATGGTGGACCGGCCCGACCGGCTCGCCGATCTGCTGTCGACGATCGCGGTGCGCGCCTGAGCCGGTAGCGTCTTGGCCATGTCAGATCTAGCACCGCTGCGCGGGCGGCGGATCCTGGTCACCGGCGCGGCATCCGGCATCGGCGCGGCCGCGGTCAAGGCCCTCACCGAGGCGGGGGCCGACGTTGCCGCCACCTACCACCGGACGCCGCCGCCGGACGGGCTCGCGGCCGCCTGGCTGCAGTGCGACGTCCGCGACGCCGATGCCGTCTCGGCGATGGTGCGCCAGGCCGCCGAACGCCTCGGCGGCCTCGACGTTCTGGTGAACGCCGCCGGGCTGTGGCAGGCCGGGATACCCGGCTACATCGGCGTCGACGAGATCTCGTTCCTGTTGGACACCAACGTCAAGGCGACCATCCTGACCAATCAGGCCGCCTACGCGGTGATGAAGGACCAGGATCCCAAGGGCGGCAAGATCATCAACTTCGGCTCGTCGGAAGCCGTGATGGGCAGCCCGATCTCGGCGGTCTACGCGGCGACCAAGGGCGCCGTGCAGGCCTGGACCCGCTCGGCCGCCAAGGCCTGGGCCGCCGACAACGTCACGGTCAACGCGCTTGCGCCCGCGGTGCAGACCGCCGGCGCCGACCGGCTGCGGGAGTTCCTCGGCCCGGAGGCCGGCGCGCTCATCGACCAGCAGATGCAGATGATGATCCCGCTCGGCGGGACGCTGGGCGATCCCGCGCGCGACGTCGGGCCCATGCTGGTTTTCCTGGCCGGGCCCGGTTCGGGCTTCATCACCGGGCAGCTGCTGGCGGTCGACGGCGGCCTGATGATGGTGGGCGGATAGGCGGATGCCCGGGCCGGCCCGGAGCCGGGAACGGAGGCTAAGATAAGACGGACCGTCTCGTCTCGTAAACAGTGAGTAGGGGCTCCATGACCGACGACACGATTCAGGCGCTGTTGGCCAGGCGCGCTTCGGATCGGAGCGTTGCCGTCAAATACCGTGATCTGCAATGGGATTGGGGCCAGTACCTCCGGGAGTCGACGGCGCGGGCGGCGGCCCTGATCGCCGCCGCGGACCCGCGGCGGCCGCTGCACGTCGGCGCCCTGCTCGGCAACACCCCCGAGATGCTGGCCCAGATGGCGGCGGCCGGGCTCGGCGGCTACGTGCTGTGCGGCCTGAACACCACCCGGCGCGGCGAGGCGCTGGCCGCCGACATCGCGCGCGCACACTGCCAGTTCGTGGTGACCGACGCCGAGCACCGGCCGCTGCTGGAGGGCCTGGACCTGCCGGGAATGCAGGTCTTCGAGAGCTCGACGCCGCACTGGGCCGAATTCGTCGGCGGCGCGGGTCCGCTGGTGCCGCATCGGCAGGTCACCGCGATGGACCCGTTCATGATGATCTTCACCTCGGGAACGAGCGGCAATCCCAAGGCGGTGCAGGTGTCCCACTTCATGGCCACCGTCGCCGGACTCAGCCTGGCCGAGCGCTTCGCCCTCACCGACCGGGACACCTGCTACGTGTCGATGCCCCTGTTTCACTCCAACGCGGTCGTCGCGGGGTGGGCGCCCGGGGTGGTTTCCGGGGCGGCGATCGTGCCGGCGAAGTTCTCGGCGAGCAACTTCCTCGACGACATCCGCCGCTACGGCGCCACCTACATGAACTACGTCGGCAAGCCGCTCGCCTACATCCTGGCCACCCCGGAACGCGACGACGACGCCGACAATCCGCTGCGGGTCGCCTTCGGAAACGAGGCCAACGACAAGGACATCGAGGAGTTCGCGCGCCGGTTCGGCGTCCAGGTCGAAGACGGCTTCGGCTCCACCGAGAACGCGGTCATCGTGATCCGCGAACCCGGCACGCCCAAGGGCTCGATCGGCCGCGGCGCCGACGGCATCGCGGTGTACAACAGCGACACCGTCACCGAGTGCGCGCTCGCCCGGTTCGACACCGACGGCGCGCTCGCCAACGCCGACGAGGCGGTCGGTGAGTTGGTCAACACCACGGGCTCGGGTTTTTTCACCGGCTACTACAACGACCCCGACGCCAACGCCGAGCGCATGCGCCACGGCATGTACTGGTCCGGAGACCTGGCGTACAAAGACGCCGAGGGCTGGATCTATCTGGCCGGCCGCACCGCCGACTGGATGCGGGTGGACGGCGAAAACCTCGCCGCGGCGCCGATCGAGCGGATCCTGTTGCGCCACAGCGCCATCAACCGGGTCGCGGTGTACGCGGTCCCCGACGGCCGGGTCGGCGACCAGGTGATGGCCGCGGTCGTCCTCAACGAGGGGCACAGCCTGGACCCCGAATCGTTCGAGAAATTCCTCGACGCGCAGCCCGACCTGTCACCCAAGGCGCGCCCGCGCTACGTCCGCATCGCCACCGACCTGCCCAGCACCGCCACCCACAAGGTGCTCAAGCGCCGGCTGATCGCCGAGGGAACCAACCTCGGCGCCGGAGAGACCCTGTGGGAGCGCGACCCGCGGGGCACCGCCTACCGGGCCGGTCCGCTCAGCCCGGGTCCCGCGGCGCCCGGCGGCGGATCTGCCCCTTCGGCCGTCGCACCCGCTTGACCGGATCCCGCGTGGTGCCGGAAGCGATTTCGTCGCGCAGCTGCGTGATGTTCGATATCTCGGCGTACAGACCGCGGATCGCGTAGTCCAGCACGGCGAGGGACAGGCGCTGGTTCGGGTCCTCGGTGATGCCGAGGTCGCGGGAGCGCTGTCGCGACCACAGCGCCTCGTCGAGGCGGGCCCGGGTCGCCTCGAGGTGGCGGTCCAGCGTGTCGACGACGCGCTCGGGGTCCTCGCCGCGGGCGAGCCACGTCTTGAGGATGACGGGGTGCTTGATGACGACCCGGTCCTGGCCCGGAAAGTGCTGGACCCACCGGCGCAACGCCTCGAGGCCGGCATCGGTGGTCTCGTAGAGCGTGATGGCACGCTTGCCGGATCGGGCGCCGATCTCGTTGACCATGCCGCGGGCCAACAGGCGGTTCAGCTCGCGCCGCACGTGGCTGACGGAGGGAGACCAGTAGAAGTGGCCGACCGACAGCTCGGCCCGCATCTTGATCTCGCCGGCGGTGAGCTGCTCGTCGTTGGCCGCGAGCACGCCCAGCACGAGGTAGGCGGTGATCGGCAGGCCGTTACTGGTCCGTGCGGGGCCCACGGCCGCTCTATTCCCCTCCGGCGAAGTAGGGCAGCGTGACGTCGGGGCCGGTGGCGTGGAACTGCACCCGCACCCGCATGCCGATCCGCAGCTCCCCGGGTGCCACGCCGACGATGTTGGTCAGCATCTGGTAGCCCTCGTCCAGCGTGACGATCGCCGGCGCGTAGGGCGCCGCGAATTCCGCGGTGACCGGCCGGTGCACCACCGTCCAGCTGTAGATCTCGCCCACGCCGCCGCTGTCCATCCAGAGCAGGTAGGCCGAAAGGCATTGGCGGCAATGCTCGGTGGGCGGGAAATTCGGAGCTCCACACGCCTCACACCGTTGGTAGCGCAGCCGCCCCGCGCGGCAGCCCTCCCAGAACGGGACGCTGAGGTGGCTGCTGGCGTGCGGCACCGGGCCGCTCTGTGGTCGCAGAGTCGTCATCGTGGTTCGTCTCCCAGGATCAACACCGTGGTGAACAAGGCGCCCGCTCCCCCGTTGCTGCACAACGCGACGTGGGCATCCGGGACCTGCAGGTCCCCGGCCTGACCGCGCAGCTGCTCGACGGCCCGGACGGCGCGCTGCATCATCTGCGGGTTGGATCCGGCGTGGCTGAACGACATGGTCCCCCCGTCGGTCGTGATCGGATGGCTGCCGTCGATGGCGATGTGCCCGTCGGCGACGAACGGCCCGCCCTCGCCCTGCCCGCAAAACCCGAAAGCCTCGAGCTGACGGATGATTTCGAAGGAGAACGGATCGTAGAGTTCGAGCACGTCGACATCGTCGCGGCGCAGCCCGGCGTGGGCGAACGCGCGCTCGGCGGCGCGCCTGCCCACGACGCCGTTCACGTGATCGCCGCGCCGCCCCGCCAGGTCCCACGCGGGCGGGTGCTGATAGGACGGGCCGTGAAAGTCCGCACCGCTGCCCAGCACGTGGATCGGCCGGCTCGCGGTGTCGAGCTTGTCGATGTTGGCGACCACGAGCGCGCAGCCGCCCTCGGAGGTGGTGGCGCAGTCCAGCAGGTGGAACGGGTCGGCGATGGGGCGCGACGCGGTGATGTCGTCCGGCGTGAACGGCCCGCGCCGGTGGTACACGGCTTCGGGGTTGCGCGATCCGTTGTTGCGGATGGTGGCCGCCACGATCGAAAGTTGTTCGCGCGTCGTGCCGTAGAGGTGCATGTGGCGCCGGGCGATCAGCGCGAACTCGGCGGTGGTGAACATGCCCCACGGCGCCACGAATTCGTTCTCGGGGCGGGTCCAGGGCGCGGTGGCCTCGTGGTCGCGGTACTCGCCGGCCTGGGCGGCGACGAGCACCACCACGTCGGCCATGCCGTGCTCGATGGCGGTGGCCGCCTCGGTGATCATGCCGACGCCGAAGGCGAGCCCCTGCCAGGCCGGCCCGAGGCGCAGGTCGTAGATCAGCGCGGTCGACAGTGGGCCCGCGCTGATTCCGTCGACGTCGTCGAGACTCAGGCCGGCGTCGTCGAGCGCGCCGCGGATGGCCGCCAGGGCCAGGCCGCGCGAGGTCTCGCCGTCGAGCCGCCGTCCCTGCCGGGTGTTGTGCACGCCGACGATCGCCGCAGTGCAGGTTCTGACCATCGCCTCGCCCTTCAGTTTTCGTTCGAAACGACGCCGAGGTAGGTGCCCATGACGTCATAGGAGCGCCCATCGCGGGCGATGGTGCCGACCTTCTTCGTGCGCGTTTCGGCCGGCGCCGCCCCGGCGTCGACCACGTCGATGCGCACGTCCACGGGCCGCGCCGTGTGCGGGTCGGTGATCTCGACGGCCATCGCCACCGCGCGCTCGCGCTCGTCCCACTCGACGCCGGTGATGCGGTGGCGAGCGGTCAGCTCCATGACCACCGAATCCTGGCGCAGCAGGAAGCGCACCGGCGCGCACAGTTCCCCGGCCCGCGGTGGCACGCACAAGGTGACCGCCATGTCACAGGCCCGCCGGCCGTGCGCTGCTCGCTCCTGACTCGCGCAGCGCGGCCAGGTCCGCTTCGCTGCGCCCCAGCACACCGCTGAGCACCTCGGCGGTGTGCTGGCCGTACAGCGGCGGGACCCGGCGAATCCAGCGCCGGGGCTTGCCGACGAACGCGAACGGCATTCCCGTGCACAGGAAGGACCCGGCGACCGGATGGTCGACCGTCTCCCAGAATCCCCGGGCGAGCAGCTGCGGATCGCCGAGCAGTTCCGCGGCCGCCGTCACGCGCGCCGCCGCCACCCCGCCGGCGCGCAGCGCCTCGACCGCGTCGGTCGCCGAACGCACCGAGGTCCAGTCGGAGATCAGCTTGTCGGTTTCGTCGGGTCCGGCCGGGGGCCGGCCGAGCAGTCGCGCCAGCCCGGCGCGGCCGGCGTCGTCCAGGGCGGCGATCGCGACCCACTCGTCCTCACCCCGGCAGCGGTACAGCCCCTGCGGGGCGGCGCCGGGGCCGCGGTTTCCGTTGCGGCGCATCTCGATGCCGTTGCGCGAGTATTCCACCAGCATTTCGGCGGCGACGTTGAGCGCCGCCTCCACCATGGTCGACTCGACGTGCATCCCCGCCCCGTCGCGGTCGCGGATCACCAGTGCCGCGACGGCGGCGAAGGCGGCGTGCAGCCCCGCGATCGGATCGCACACGCCCCGCGGGATCACGGGCGGGCCGTCGGCGTGTCCGGTGATCCACGCCATTCCGGTCGCCTGCTCCATCGTCTGTGCGAAGCCGACCCGGTCACGCCACGGACCGTCGAGACCGAACGCGGGCATGCGGACCATGACGGCGTGCGGGTTGGCGGCGCGGACGCTGCCCCAGTCCAGGCCCAGGTTCGCCATCACCCGCGGCGAGAAGTTCTCGATGACCAGATCGCTCGCGGCGATCAGGTCCAGGGCGGTGGCCCGCCCGGCCTCGGTGCTCAGTTCGATGCTGACGCCGCGCTTGTTGTTGTTGCTGCACAGGAAGACCGGGCCGGTTTCCCACCACTGGTCCCAGGTGGGC
The DNA here is from genome assembly GCA_963711445.1 of uncultured Actinomycetota bacterium. Taxonomy (GTDB): domain Bacteria; phylum Actinomycetota; class Actinomycetes; order Mycobacteriales; family Mycobacteriaceae; genus Mycobacterium. The sequence goes on along the minus strand of CAVQEF010000003.1, from coordinate 210,664 downwards.
GGGCGGCCGGCGGAGAACCGCATGCCGTCGGGCCGGCGCACGCCCTCCACCTTGACCACATCGGCGCCCAGCGCACCGAGGAACTGCGTGGCGACCGGTCCCGCCCAGAAGGCCGTGAAGTCGGCGATCCGCACGTCCGACAACGGAAGTGATCCGTCCTCGGCACCGCGCGGCCGGTGGGGACGGCGCGGCCAGTGGACGCGCCCGTTGTCGGCGCCGAGTGCCGGCGGCGAGCCGGGCTGCCGCGCGGAGATCGCGTCGCTGCGGTAGGGCACCCGCGGCTGCAGCGTCCCGGTCCCCGATTCGACGAACACGCCGCGCTGCACGAAGTGGTCGATCCCGGGCAGCATGGCCGGGGTTGCGATGGGGGCAACCGGGATCCGGAACGCGACCGCGATCTCGACGATCTCCGCGGTGGTGCGGGCCAGGGTCCACTGCGTGACCATGTCCAGGAACTCGTCGCGGCGCTCGACGCGCCCGGCGAAGGACGCCAGCTCGGCGTCATCGACCAGGTCGGCGCGCTCGATCATGACCAGGAAGTCTGAGAACTGCTGCGCGGTGATGGTGCAGAAGCCGACCATGCCGTCGGCCGTGGGCACGATCGACGGCAGCTCCAGACTGCGTTCGTGCAGCAGCGAATCCGCGCCCAGCACGCTGGCCGACATGGCCGACAGGCCGCCCATCGCGATCGCCATCGCCTCGTACGTCGAGACGTCGATCACCTCGCCGCACCCGCTGCGGGCGGCGTGGCGGGCCGTCGCGGCGGCCACCGCCGCGGCGAACGTGCCCGCCAGCCACTCGCCGAGCCGGCCACCGGCCTGGACGGGTTCGTCTCCCGGCCAGCCGCGCCCGGCGATCGAGCCGCACAGGGCCTGCAGGATGAACTCGTTGGCGCACACGTGGTCGTCGACGTAGGGGCCGGTGGTCCCGAACGGCGTCACGGCCACGACGACCGCCGCCGGGCCGGTGTGCGCCGTGATGTCGTCGAGCGCCCAGCCGTCGGTCAGGTCGGTGACCACGACGTCGGCGCCGGCCAGCAACGCGGTGACGTCCGCCGCGCCGTCGTCGGTCACCGACCTCTTGCCCGCGGCCAGGTAGCCGAACAGTGCCCCGGGCGGCCCCCCGGCCGACCAGCTGCGCATCGAATCGCCCTGTGGCGATTCGATTTTGACGACGTCGGCGCCGGCGTCGGCGAACATCTTGGCGCAGTAGGACGCCGCGATGCCGTTGGAAAGCTCCAGCACGCGCCAGTCGGCGAACGGCGCCCGGGCTGTCACGTTCAGTTGCCCAGGGTCCTGCCGCGCCCCGCGATGCCGGCCACCTCGGCCGTCACCGGCGCCGATCCCTGGGCCTGCAGGGCGAACTGCGTCATCCGGGTCCACGCGTCACGGTCGCGCTGGCTGGCCTCACGCCCCACGTGGGTGACGACGTCGACGTCGGTGGCCTGGCTGCGCAGGTATCCGGCGCGGGCGTGCTCCTTGGGAACGTGCGCGAAGGGGTCGAACGAGTAAGCGGCCATGGCATTTTCGTGGGTGATCTTGTCGATCACCGCGTCGTCGAGATGTCCCATGGTGGCGATGACGTCCTCGGGCGCGAACGGCCAATTGCTGTCGGAGTGCGGGAAATCGGATTCCCAGCACAACATGTCCTCGTTGAACCAGTCCATGTTGCGCACGCCGACCTTGTCGCTGATGAAACAGGTGTAGAAGTGCCGGCGGAACACGTCGGCCGGCCCGTCGTAGCCGGGCGGGAAGCTCGCCAGCGTCCAGCCCGAATGCCGGTTGTAGACGTGCTCGGCACGCCAGAGGAAATACGGTATCCAGCCGACGTCGCCCTCGGTGAGCGAGAACTTGATGTCGGGGAAGTCGCCGTAGAACTGCGCCCAGATCAGCTCGGTGAAGGTGAACATGCTCATCATCGACGACGCGGTCATCATCACGCTGGGCGGCGCATCGCTGGACACCATGGGCGAGCGCGAGGCCGAGCCGACATGGGTGCACAGCACGGTGTTGTTCTCGCAGACCGCCTCGAACAGCGGATACCAGTACTTGGTGTGAATGCTGGGCATCTGCAACGCCTCCGGGTTTTCGGAGAACGTCACCGCGTGACACCCCTTGGCGGCCAGACGGTCGACCTCCCTGGCCGCCTCGGTCACGTCGAAGAGCGGCAGGATGCCGCAGGGGATGAACCGGCCCGGGTAGGCGCCGCACCATTCGTCGATGTGCCAGTCGTTGTAGGCCTTGATCATCACGAGGTTGACGTCGCGGTCGGGGCCCTGGTTGAGGACCTGACCCGAAAAGCCGGTGAAATTGGGAAAATTCAGGCCCGCCAACTGACCGCCGGCGTTCATGTCGCGCACCCGCTCGTCGACGTTGAAGCAGCCCGGCCGCATCTCGTCGTAGCGGGACGCGTCGACGTTGTACATCTCGCGGGGTTTGCCCGCGACCGCGTTCAGTCCCATGTTCCGCCCGCGCACGTCGCCGTAATACCACTGCTGGACGCCGTCGGGTTCGGTGACCACTCGCGGCGCCAGGTGCCGGTAGGAGGCCGGCACGTGCGCGTCGAACATGTCGGCCGGTTCGGCGATGTGGTCGTCCACGCTGATCAGGATCAGATCATCGGTGTTCACGACCGCACTCCTCGCGTAGCGATATAGTGACTAGTAGACAATGTGCGCGGTCACACTGTCAACGCCATCGCCAGGGTCCGCCCCGGCTTTCCGCCAGGCGCAGAGTGGTTGGCGCATAGCAGTATCGAAGCCGCCTGCCGGCCAACCACGGCTCGAAGGGTGGCCGCCCGGCCGCATTCTCGGCAGTGACTATTAGTTCGCAGTCCTGGTGGACCGGTCTCGGATTCGCCACTGCCTGTCGCCGGCGCGTGCCACCATGGGGCCCACCATGAGGCACGCGGGGCCGGAAAGGTGACCGAGTGAGCGCGAACAAGGTGGCGCGGCCCACCACGGCCGACGTGGCCCGGCTGGCGGGCGTGTCCACCGCGACGGTCAGCTACGTGCTCAACGACGCGGAGGGCCGCAGGATCACCCCGCGGACCCGCGAGGCGGTGCACCGGGCCGCGGAGCTGTTGGGCTACCGGCCCAACCTGGCCGCCCGCAACCTCGCCCGCGGCAAGGGCGGTGTGGTGCTGTACGTGGTGCCCAACGTCGCGGTGGGTGACATGCCGATGCAGGCCGGCAGCCGGATGACCACCGAGCTGGCGCGCCAGGGCCTGCTGCAGGTCCAGATCTTCGAGACCGAGGACGACCAGCATGTCGTCGATGCGATCGAAAGCCTCGATCCGGTCGCGGTCACGAGCCTGTTCCCGCTCGCGCCGGCCGCCCGGAGCGTGGTCGCCGCCGGCGCCATCCCGCACATCGAGATCGGGACGCTGCCGGCGCTCGGGGACCCGCACCTGTCGGTCGGCGAGCTGCGGGTCGACCACCTGCTCTCACGGGGCCACCACCGGATCGCGTTCGCCTACACCGGGATCGCGCGATGGCGCGCCCTGGGCGACTACTGGCTCGAAGGTGTTTCGCGCGCGGTTCGGTTGCGCGGCCTGCCGCCCGTGCGGGTCGCCGACGTCACCGTCGAGAACGCGGCGGCGGTGGTGACCGACTGGGTCCGCGACGGCGTGACGGCCGTGTGCGCGCAGAGCGACGAGATCGCCTGCCTCGTCCTCTACGGCATCCATGCGGCCGGACTGCGCTGCCCGGGCGACCTCGCCGTCATCGGCGTCGATGCCAGCCCCATGGGCGTGGTGAGCACGCCGCCGCTGACCACCGTGCGATTCGATCCCCGCGCCGTCGCCGACGTCGCGCTCGCCGCCGTCCTCGAACGGCTGGAACTCCCTGCCCCGCCGCCGGGCGAGGTCACCGACATCGCCCGGCTCGTCGTGCGCGCCTCGACCTGACCCTGCTGGACAGTCGCACAGTTAAGCGCATAACCTACGCAGTTGACGCGACCGCGAGGCGAGGAGGGCGACCCATGACCGTGCAGGACGTGCTGGAAGAGATCCGCAAGCGACCGGGCACGGGCGAAGTGATCCCGATCATCGACCCCGCCACCGAAGAGCAGATCACCGAGTTCACCGATTGCGGCCCCGAGGCCATCGACGACGCCGTCGCGCGCGCCAAGGCGTCCGCCGAGTCGGGCGTCTGGTCGGGTATGCCCGACTACGACCGGGCCAAGATCTTGTGGCGGGTCGCCGACCTGATCGACGAGAACGCGGAGATCCTGGCCGAGCTCGAATCGGTCAATGCCGGCATCCCGCCCGCGCAGGCGCAGATCATCACCAAGGTCGGCTCCGAGTGGTTCCGCTACTACGCCGGCTGGTGCACCAAGATCGAGGGCATCGCGCGCGACGTGAACACCGGCGGCCTCACCGGCGTCGACTCGCACATGCACACCTACACACTGCGGGAGCCCTACGGCGTGGTGGGGCTGATCTTCCCGTGGAACGGCCCGGTCTTCAACTACTGCGCCAAGCTGGCGCCGTCGCTCGCTGCGGGGTGCAGCAGCGTCGTCAAGCCCGCCGAGGAGACCCCGCTGTCGGCCCTGGTGCTCGACCGCATCCTGGCCGAGGCGGGGGTGCCCGACGGCGTGGTGAACCTGCTACTCGGCTACGGCCACACCGCGGGCGCGGCCATCACCGCGCATCCCGACGTGGAGAAGGTGGCTTTCACCGGGTCCACCGAAGTCGGCCGCGCGATCGTGCACGCCGCGGCCGACAGCAACCTCAACAAGGTGACCCTCGAACTCGGCGGCAAGTCCCCGGTCCTGATCTTCGACGACGCCAACCTGGACCTGGCCATCCCGATGGCGTCGTTCGGCACCTTCATCCACTCCGGACAGGCCTGCGTGTGCGGGTCGCGCATCTTCGCCCAGCGCGGTGTCTACGAGCGGGTCGTGGAGGGCATCTCCAACATGGCCAACGTCATGCAGCTGGGCGGCCCCAAGGACGAGGGGGCGATGGTCGGGCCACTGATCAGCCAGAAGCAGCTCAACCGGGTCCTGGGCTACCTCGAGCAGGGCAGGTCCGACGGCGCGGAGCTGGTCACCGGCGGGCACCGGCTCGACCGCAGGGGCTATTTCGTCCACCCGACGGTGGTGACCAACGTCGACCCGGACCACAGCCGGCTGTTCCAGGAGGAGATCTTCGGGCCCGTCGTCACCATCCTGCCGTTCGACGACGAGGACGAGGCCGTCGCGCTGGCCAACAACAGCACCTACGGGCTGGCCGCCACCGCGTGGACGAACGACCTCGGCCGCGCCCACCGGATCGCCAAGCGGCTCAAGGCCGGAACCGTGGGCCTGAACTGCCAGATGCAATTCGACCACTCGATGCCCTTCGGCGGGTACAAGCAGTCCGGGTGGGGCTACGAGTCCGGCAAGGCGGGCATCGAGACCTACCTGCAGACCAAGATCGTCTGGGCGCAGATGTAATTCGCGGCCGGAGCTGGCGCGAAGCCTTCCCGAACGGGCCGGTCATGGTCTTAAGTGGGTGACTATGACCGAAAACCCGGCATCGCAGGCGCTGGCCGCGTGGCAGTTCTTCCAGCAGATGCTCGGCGACGTCACCAAGGTCGTCACCGAGGACGCCGAATCCGAACGCGAACTTCTCGAGGGCCTGCGGCTCATCGCCCGCGTGTCGTCGCTGTGCTCCCAGCTCTCCGTCGAGGCCGACCCGCTGCGGCCGTCGTTCTTCGACATGTGCTCGGACAACCGAATGGTCGGCGGACCGAATCCCGACGGCAATTACATCCTGGCAATGATCCGCGGCGACCGGCGCTACCGCATCACCGGCACCCGGGGCAGCAGCGCCTACCTCGGGTTCCAGATCCTCGCGGGGACCGGGCTGACCCCGCGGCGCATGGCCGCTTACCTGGGTGATGCCGACTTGGTTTTGCGAGCAGGCGAATTCGACCTGGTGCTCGCGGCGGACGAACCGGCCGACGGCGGGCAGTGGGTGAAGATTCCCGGGGACGCGTCGTCGGTGGTCGTGCGCGAATACATCGGCGACCCCGCCACCGAAGAGCTGGCCACGCTGGCGATCGAGGCGCTCGACCCCGAACCGATGGCACCGCTGACCGACGGTGAACTGGCCGAGCAGCTCACCGCGATGGCGTGGACGCTGATGAAACTCGTTACGCTGCACCGCACGATCAAGCCCGAGCTGCTCGAGCACCCCAACACGCTGCTCACGGCCGAGGCCGCCGACCTGGGCGCGGCCGACACCACCCCGGACAACCTGTACATGATCGGCAGCTTCCGGCTCGACGACGGCCAGGCCCTGGTTCTCGACATCGCGCCGCCGGACACGCGGTACTGGAACGTCACCCTGGAAAACGTCTGGCACGAATGCCTGGAACCCCGCGCGCGGCACAGCTCGGTGACCAACCGCGGCGTGCGGCCGGACGCCGACGGGCGGGTGCGCGTCGCAATCTCCGCCCAGGACTTCGGATTCGGCCACTGGCTGGACACGGGCGGGCGGCGCCGCGGGTTCGTGGTGCTGCGCTGGCTGGACAACCCGAGCCCGCCCGACGTGAAAGTGTCCGTGCGGCAGTGCGGGGAGCGCGCATGACGCTGCGGGAACGCTTCACCCCGGAACGGCTCGTCGCCGCCGCGTGCGAGGAGGCGGGCAGCGACGACTTCGGCGATGACGGCTGGCAGGACGGAATGCACCGGCTCGCCGACGGGCTGGTCGACGAGGCGCGGCTCTCGGACATCGGCGTGGAGATCGCCCACCTCGACGTCATGCGGGCCCTGAGGAACCGGCTCGGCGTCACCGCCTGGCGCCAGCAGCATCCCGAGGTCGCCACCGAGGCGATCGCGGCGCCGATCTTCATCGTCGGCCAGCCCCGCACCGGCACCACCATCCTCTACGACCTGCTCGCCCAGGACCCCGACCTGCGGGCGCCGCTGACCTGGGAGGTCGACGAGCCGTGCCCGGTGCCGCGGCCCGAGACCTACCGCGACGACCCGCGCATCGCGCAGACCCAGGCCGGCATCGACCTCTCCGAACAGATCATGCCCGGTTTCCTGGCCTTCCACCCCATGGGCGCCCTGGTCGGACAGGAGTGCGTCCGCATCACGGCCGGCCAGTTCACCAGCATGATCTACTCGACGCAGTACCGCCTGCCGAGTTACTACCGGTGGCTGCTGTACGAGGCCGACCACGCCGGCGCCTATCACTATCACCGAATGTTCCTGCAGCATCTGCAGTCTGGCGTGCCCGGCCAGTGGCTGCTCAAGTCCCCCGCCCACCTGTGGCAGTTGGACACGCTGCTCGCCGAATACCCCGACGCGGTGATCGTGCAGACCCACCGCGACCCGCTCAACGTCATCTCGTCGATCGCCGCGCTGATCCACCACCTGCGCCGAATGTGCAGCGACGAGTCGAACATCGCCGAGTGCGCCGCCCAGTCCTACGAGGAGATCACCGTCGGCCTGGACCGCGAGATGGCACTGCGGGACAGCGGCGCGATCCCGGCCGGACGCGTGATCGACGTGCTGTACACCGATTTCATGAACGACCCGTGGACCACCATCAAGGACATCTATGCCCGCCTGGGCCGCGAACTGGGGCCCGACGCCGCCCGGCGGATGCGTGAATTCCTGGCCGCCCACCCGGGCGACGGCGGGCGCGGGCGCTACACCTGGTCGGACACCGGCCTAAACGCCGCGGAGGTGCGCGAGCGGGTGCGGGCCTACCAGGACCGCTACAACGTGCCGACCGAGCAGCTGCGCTGAGGCCCCGGCCGCGCGCATGTTCGCGGCCGAGCGTGAAGCTGGCTTCACGTTCGCGGCCGAGCGTGAAGCTGGCTTCACGCTCGCGACCGAATCACCTCCGCCGGCTCGTAGCGCAGCATCGTGACGTCGTGGTCGGGATAGTCGAAGAACACCGGCCGCACCCGCATGCCGACCCGCAGGTCCTCGGGTTCGACGTTGACCATCTCGGTGGAAAACCTTGGCCCCTCGTCCCATTCGACGATGGCCGGCAGCTGCGGGACGGCGTCGGCGAAGTGCGGCGAGACGGGCCGCCGGGCCACCGTGAAGGAGTACAGCGTCCCCAACCCCGAGATCTCGCGCCACTGAAGGTCGTCGGCCAGGGTGCGCGGCGCCCGCACCCGCGGGTAGAACACGTAGCTCTGCGTCGACGGCGAGTACTGGATGACGATGCGATGCTCGGCCAGTGCATCCCAGAACGGCGCGGTGGTGGGCGTTTTGACCGGCATCGGGTGCTCGAAGGTGGTCACGTCAATCTCCCTGCAGCACGAGGGTGGTCTGCTCGGAAAGGATGCCGCCGTTGCCCGACACGAACGCGCGGTCGCAGTCGGCGACCTGCGCCGCGCCGGCGCGGCCCATGATCTGGCGGGCGGCGTCGCACACGTGGTGCATCCCGCCCGCCAAACCGGCCTGGCCGAAGCCCAGTTGGCCACCGGCGGTGTTGAGCGGAAAGTCGCCCCGGAAGGTCAGGTCGTGGCCGGCGACGAATTCCATCCCCGTGCCCTTCTCGCAGAAGCCCGCATCCTCCAGCGACAGCAGCACGGTGATGGTGTAGCAGTCATAGATCGACACCATGTCCATCTGCTCGCGCGTCAGATCGGCCATCGCGAAGGCGGTGTCGGCCGCCGCGGCGATCGGCGTGTGCAGGAGGTCCTCGGCGTAGGTCGGCGTCTTGAACGGCACGTGCTCGCCGAAGCCCTTGATCCAGACGGGCCGGTGCCGCGCGCGCCTGGCCACCTCGGCATTGGCGACCACCACGGCCGCGCCCCCGACGCACGGCATGACGATCTCGAGCATGCGCAGCGGGTCGGCGATCACGGGGCTGGCCAGCACGTCCTCGACGGTGAGCGGCTTGTCCTTCCAGATCGCGCCGTCGGTGTGGTTGGCGTTGACCCGCTGGTCCACGACGATCTTGGCCATCGCCCGCTCGTCGTAGCCGTAGGTGGCCGCGTACCGCTGGGCCACCTGCCCGTAGGGCCCGTTCTGGCCCAGGTTGCCGTAGGGGATCTCGAATTCGGCTTGCGGGGAACCGTATTGGTTGCTCGAGGAGCCGAAGAACATCGCGTCCACGATCGGCCGCGGTTTCTTCGGTGACGACGGGGTGATGTAGCGGGCGGGCAGCGCGCACAGCACCGCGTCGCAGACGCCCAGTTCGATCGCCGCGGCGGCCCGCCAGACCATGGCCGCGGCGCTGGCCCCGCCCAGGTCCACCAGCTCGGCGAATCTCGCGCCGACGCCCAGGTATTCGGCGATGGTGGACGGCACGAAGATCTGCGACTCCGCCAGGTGTGAGGCCGCGATCCCGTTGACGACGTCGCCCGGCAGCCCGGCGTCGCCGAGCGCGGCCGCGGCCAGTTCCGCCCACTGTTCGAGGACGAACGGCGCGGGCGAGGCCTTGTTGAGCCGCTCCGGCGGCAGTTCGACGTACCCGACGATCGCGGCCTCTCCGCGTAATCCCATGTCGCGTCCTACTTTCGGGGCAAGCCCGAGGATCATCTGCGCGATGATGTTCAGCTGAATCTCCCGGGTGCCGCCGCCGATCAGTTCGGCGGGCAGATGCAGATACGGCTCGACGATGGCGGGCTCGGAGTCGGCGACCATCGCCGCCCGCCCGGTCAGGCTGCAGCGTGGCCTCGAACGTCCGGCGCAGCAGCACGTTCATCGCCACCTTGGCGATGCTCGACGCCGGCCCGGAGGCCTGGCCGTCGAGCAACCGGATGGTCTCCCGCACGCCCAGCGCCTTGATGGCGTGGGTGTAGGCGTCGAGTTCGCCGAGCGCGCGCAGCGCGTCGTCGCGGTCCGGGCCCGGGTTCGGCCGCCAGCGCGGCGCAGCGCGGCCGCCCGGTCGAACTTGACGTAACCGCTGATGGCCGAACGCTCTTCGGCCATGGTCGCGATCGCCAGGTTCCAGCCGTCGCGGGGGTCACCCAGCAACATCTCGTCGGGGACGAACACGTCGTTGAGGAACACCTCGTTGAAATGCGCCTGCCCGGTGGCCGTTTTGATCGGCTGGATCTCGATACCGGGCGACCGCATATCCAGGATGAAGTAACCGATGCCACGGTGCTTGCTGGCTTCGGGGTCGGTACGCGCCAGCAGGGCGCCAAGGTCGGCATACTGCGCCAACGACGTCCAGATCTTATGACCATTGATCCGCCAACCGCCGTCGACCTTGGTTGCCCGGGTGGCCAGCGACGCGAGGTCGGAGCCGGCGCCCGGCTCACTGAACAGCTGGCACCAATGGATCTCGCCGCGTTGGGTCGGCGGAATCAGCTTTTCTTGCAGGTCTTTTGATCCGGCGGCCAGCACCGAGGGCAGGATCCACTCGGCGATGTTGAGTGACGTCCGGACCAGCCCGGGTCGCTTGGCGAACTCTTCGTCGATGATGAGCTGCTTGAGGGGACCCGCATCGACCCCCCACGGTGCCGGCCAGTGCGGCGCGAGCAGGCCGGCATCGGCCATCAAGGTGCGCTGGGGCCCGGAGGCCTGGTCCGGGTAGTCGCCGTGCGGCGCCGGTGTGTCGTTGCGCAACTGCATTGCGGCGTCCAGGGTCTCGGCCACCCACGACCGGAACTCCGCTTCCGCTGCACCCAGGTCGACGGACATGTCGCGTTGCCGGGTGCAGGTCAGCTCCCCCAGCCGCCGGGCCCACCGGTTCGCCGGGCCGATCGATGCGGCGAGGCTGATGGCCCGGCGCCAGTACAGGTGCAGGTCGTGTTCCCAGGTGAAGCCGATCGCGCCGAACATCGTCAGCGTGTCCAGAACGAGGTCGGGCACCGGCGAGATCGCGATCACGGCCGCCCCCGCGGCGGCGATCCGGTGCTGTTCGAGGGGTTCGTCCAGGGCGCGCAGCGCGTCCCAGGCGGCCGCGGTGGCCAGTTCGCTGTTGACCAAAAGCATCGCCGCGTTGTGCTGCAACGCCTGGAACGTGCCGATCACCTTGCCGAACTGCTCCCGGGTCCGCAGGTGCGCCGTGACCGCCTCGACACACCACTGGGTTATCCCGGCCATCGTGGCCGCGACGAGGCTCAGCGCGATGCACTGCGCCCGATCCGCGTCGATCCCGGTCAGCGCGTCGGATGCGGCGTAGTCGGCGAGCCGCAGCACCCCGACGTCGCCGACCAGATCGGTTCCCGTCTCGGATTCCACGGTGGCCGTTGGATTTTCGACATCGATCAGCACCCATGCCACGGCGTCGTCCGGCGCGCGGGCGGCGGCCAGGATCGTGCGCGCCGAACACACCCCCGCGGTGAACGCCGACGTCCCGCTGACCAGCCATCCGGGACCGTCGGGGCGGGCGCGCAGATCGCCTCCGTCGGGGAGGATCACCGCCGCGGGCACGCCGGCGACGAGGTCGCGCAGCAGGGATTCGACGGCCGGGGTGCGCTCGGCCAGCAACGCAACGGCTCCCGCGGTCACCGTCGGCAGCAACGGCCCGGGCAGCAGCGCCTTGCCCGCCGCCTCCAGCACGCACGCCGCGTCGATCAGCCGGCCGCCCTGCCCGCCGAGATCCTCGGGCAGGTGCACCGCATGGAAGCCGTTGGCCACCAGCGCGTCCCACCACTGCGGCAGCTTGCCGGCCGCCAGGGCGCCGAAGCCGGCGCGCGTCTCGGCGATCGGGGCGTGCCGCCCCGCGAACTGCCCGACGGCGTCGCCGAGGTCCTGCTGGTCCGGATTCAGTCCGAGGGTCATGGCAACATTTTCCCCGTGGGCCGGTAGGTGACTGACGTGGGCCGCACGGAACGCCATCCCTCCTTACAAGACGAACCGTCTCGTCTTGTGGCAGACTACGGGGCGGGCCATGATCTGTAAAGCGGGAGGATCACCAGATGCCAACCGATCTCACCCGGGCCGACCCGCCACGCCGCCGCAGCGAGCGGTCGCGCACGGCCATCGTCGGCGCCACCCGCGAACTGCTGATGGAGCGCGGGTTCGACGGCCTGACCATCGAGGCGGTCGCGGCCCGGGCCGGCGTGGGAAAGCAGACGATCTACCGCTGGTGGCCCAGCCGGCCCGCGCTGGTCGCCGACGTGATGCTCGAAGACGCCGACCGGATCCTGGCCTCTGTCGACCACACCGCCGACCTGGCAGCCGACCTCGTGGCGTGGGTCCGCAAACTGGCCGCGAGCCTGACCACGGCCCGCGGCTCGGCCATGCTGCGCACCCTGACCGTCGCCGGCATGGAACACCAGGAGACCGCCGTCAAGCTGCGGGCCGGGTTCAGCTCACCACTGCACGACAGCGTGCGGGCGCGGCTGCTGGCGCACGGAGTCGACGCTGCGACCGCCGACTCCGCCGCCGACGCCATCGTCGGCGGCGTGGTTTATCCGATTCTGTCTGACGCGCAAGCCTATTCGCTATCCCGCGCCGAGCTGACGACGCGCATCATCGTCACCGCCCTGACCCGTGCCCGCTGACCACGACCTGAGCTGACGCAACAACGCGTTCTTCTTGTAGAAGTGCTCCGCCATCCGCCGCATGATGTCGTCGAGCGCGGTGACCGCGCTGTCGAGGTAGGGTCCCTTGTTCAGCATCACGCACTCGGCGCGTTCGCTCAGCGCCGCATCGCTGATCTCCGCGCGGGACGGCAGCCCGGTCTTGGCGAGCTGTTCGAGGACCTGCGTCGCCCAGATGACCGGCAGGTGCGCGGCCTCGCACAGCCACAGGATCTCCTCCTGCAGCTCGGCCATCCGCGCGTAGCCGCATTCGACTGCCAGGTCGCCGCGGGCGATCATCACCCCGGCGTTCGGTCGCCGCATCGCGGTCAGCAGCAGCTGGGGCAGATGCTCGAAGGCGCGGCGCGTCTCGATCTTGAGCACGATGCCCACGTTGTCACCGCCTGACCGGTCGAGCTCCTCGAGCAACCGCTCGACATCGGGTGCGGTCCGCACGAAAGACATTTCGACCAGGTCGGCCAGTTCGACCGCCGCGGACAGGTCGGCGATGTCGCGGTCGGTCAGCGCTGAGATCGGCAAGTCGGTGTCGGGCATGTTGATGCCCTTGCCGGCCTTGAGCCGGATCTCTGCCCGCTCGGGGTGCTCGATGCGCACGATGAGGGCCTCGCGGTCGACCGAGACCACCCGCCCGCCGATCCTGCCGTCGTCGAAGTGGATCGCGTCACCGGGGCGGGCGTAGTCGAACGCCTCCGGCAGCGTGCACCCGATGCGCGGCATGGCCCGGGATCCGTCGACCGGGGCCGGCGCACAATCGCGGGTCAGCTGCAGCAAGCCGCCCGCGTGCAGCACCAAATGCTGCTCGGTGGCGGGGAGTTCACCGATCTCGGCCGTCTCCGCGCGGTCCGTCCCGTGCAGCACCGTTCCGGTGGCCAGGTACGTCGTTCTGCGTGCGGTCAGCACGAACCCGCGCGAGCCCGGCGCCCGATCGCCGCCGTCGAGCACGAGTTGGCGCTTGGAGCCGCGCGTGTCCTGCACGGCGATCAGCTCGCCGTCGCGACGTCCGGCGAGCCAGTCGTCCGTAACCGTGAGCACCACCATGCCGGGCTCCGGGGGCACGCTCGGTTGCTCCTGCGACGTCAGCCACGCCCGCGCCGGCGCGGTGACCTGGCCGAGTGCGTTGCGTTGCGGGCGCAGTTTGACCACGCGGGGTCCCGGCTCGAGCGGGCCGGTCCGAAGCTTGGGTCCCGCCAGATCCATTGCCACCAGACACGTGGTGCCCGACGCCGCGGCCGCCGCCCGGACGTGGCCCGCCATCGCGCGCCACGCCGCCACGTCGTCGTGGGCGCAGTTGATCCGCGCGAGGTTCATGCCGCGTCGCACCAATTCCTGCACCAGGGCGGGGTCGACCGCGGCCTCCGACGGCAGGGTCACCATGATGCGCGTCGACCGATGCGCCGGGCGGGGTCCCAGTAACTCCACCGCGCGCTGCCGCAGGATCTCGGTTCCCTGCCCGATCGGCACCGCCGACGGGGGCGGCGAACGCCACGTGCCGCCCGCCACGGCCACCAGGGCCGCGCGGACCGCCGCGAGCGTGGCCTGCACGTCTGATTCGCAGCGCCCCAGCGACGACAGCCCGAGAGCCGCCAGCCCGGTTTGCAGCTCGCGCAGGTCGAACTGGCGAAATGCCCAATAGTGCACCAGGTTTCGCGCGCTGGACCGGTGTTCGGGCGCGACGGCCGACAGCCAGTCCGCCCATGCGGCCTCCGCGTCCGCCAGGCTCGCCAACAGGCCGTCGACCTGGTCGAGGAGGGCATCCGCGGACTGGACGGCGCCAACCTCGACCAGTGACGCCGATTCACCCGACACGGCGACTCCTCGTGGTCCCACGGCAACCCGCCGTTAACATCCGTTTAACCCAATTTGCCGAATCATCAAGGGCACAAACCAAATTAGCGCGAATCGCGTGGACATGACAGGGACGTTGGTCCCCAACCGCCGACGGGCCCCCGCCCGCACCGACCAGCGGGTACGATCTGCGCACAGCGGCGGCCTGTGAAAACGTTTGCCTGACCGGACCGAAGAAGGTGGGAGTGGACGAGGACTGCCTGAAGCTGAGCACCTACCTGGCCGAGCGCCGGCGGACCGACGCCGGCTTCGTGTCCGACGTGCTGCTCGGCTTGTACGAGAAGCACCGGATCGCGAGCAGCGTGGCACTGCGCGGCGTCGGCGGTTTCGGCACGGGGCGCAACTACCGCAGCGATCGATCCCTGAGCCTGTCCGAGAACCCACCGGTGCTGATCACGGCGGTGGACAACAGACCCACGATCGAGGCCCTGCTCGACGACGTGCTCGCCATCAAGCAGCGCGGGCTGGTCACCCTCGAGCGCGCGCGGCTGCTGCGCGACGAGATCTTGCCGGTCGAGCTGGGTGGCGAGTTCGCAGAGTCGGTGAAGATGACGGTTTACCTCGGCCGCAAGGAACGCGCTTACGGGGTGCCCGCCTACGTCGCGATCTGCGATCTGCTGCACCGGCGCGGCGTCGCCGGCGCATCGGTGTTCCTCGGCGTGGACGGCGTCGCGCACGGGCAACGACGCCGCGCCCGATTCTTCGCGCTGAACGCCGACGTGCCGATCATGGTCGTCGCCGTCGGGTCGGGCGAGCGCATCGGCCGGGTGTTGCCGGAGCTCGGCGGGTTGCTGGAGCGGCCCATGATCACGCTCGAGCGGGTCCGCGTCTGCAAGCGGGACGGGACGTTCCTGGAACGGCCGCACGCCCTACCCGCGGCCGACGAGCGCGGCCTGCCGCTGTGGCAGAAGCTGATGGTCTACACCTCCGAATCCGCCTGTTACGGCGGCGTGCCGATTCACCGCGCGCTCATCCAGCGGCTCTGGCGGCGCAAGACGCCCGACGGCGCCACCGTGCTGCGCGGCATCTGGGGCTTTCACGGCGATCACCCGCCGCACGGGGACAAGGTGCTCTCGTTGAGCCGCCGCGTTCCCGTCGTCACCGTCATCATCGACACCCCGGCCAACATCACCGAATCCTTCGATGTGGTGGACGAACTGACGGCAGATCAGGGACTGGTGACGAGCGAGATGGTGCCCGCGCTGGTGTCGGACGAACGCGACACCGGCCAGGGCAGGCCGCCGCTGGCCCGGCACCGCTACTGACGCCCGCCCGTTGTCAGCCGGCGACCGAGGCGTCGTAGATCGACCGGATCGCCGTGTCCAGGGTGGCGTTGAACTGCTCGTCGGACTGGTCGACCGAAAGGCCCTCGGTGAGCGCGCGGCTGAAGCTGGCGATCAGCCCCGTGTTCTTCGCGAGCAGCTCGTTGGCCTCCTCGCGGGAGTAGCCGCCGGACAGGGCCACCACCCGCATCACCTTCGGGTGCTCGATCAGCCGACGGTAGAAGTTGGTCTCGCTGGGCAGGCTCAGCTTGATCATCACGCGCTGCCCGTCGGGCACGGTGTCGAGCCGCCCGGTGATCTCGTCGCGCAGGATCTCCTCGGCCTGCGCCTTGTCGGAGATGGAGATGGTGACCTCGGGTTCCAGGATGGGCACCAGTCCGTGACCGAGCACCTGGCGGGCCACGTCGAACTGCTGGGCCACCACCGCGGCGATGCCGTCCTTGTTGGCCCCGCCGATCACCGAACGCTCCTTGGTGCCGAACACGCCCTTGCCCACGGCCCGCGCCAGCAGCTCGTCCAGACCGGGCATCGGCTTCATCAGCTGGACGTCGTCGGAGGCCTCGGCGAGCCCCTTGTCGATCTTGAGGATCGGCACCACGCCCTTGGTCTCCCACAGGTAGGTGGTCGACGGCCTGCCCTCGATCTCGCGGTCCATGGTCTGCTCGAACAGGATCGCGGCCAGCACCCGGTCGCCGGTGAACGCCGGCGAGGTGATGATCCGCGAGCGCATCTCGTGGATGAGGTCGAACATCTCCTTCTCCGACGACCACGCGTCGTCGGAGATGCCGTATTGGCGCAACGCCTTTGGGGTCGAGCCACCGCTCTGGTCGAGGGCCGCGATGAACCCCTGGCCCGACGTCATCCGCTCGGCCTGCTTCTGGTTGGGCATGAAACTCTCCACTTCCTCGTGGTCACCGCGAATCGAGCCGATCATATTCGGCGCCGACAACGGCCCGAGCAGGCAGGTCGTCACACCCTGGCGCGCCACAGCGCCATGCGGTCGATGAGCCGGTCGCGCAGGACGAGCGTGTGGAAGAGTACCGCGCACAGGTGGGCGGTAAACGTCGCGAACAGCACGAGCGCGCAGGCGCCGTGGCACTCCCGCAGCACCGCGTAGACGTCGATGTCGTGCGGCGCGATGCCGGGCAGGCGCACCGGGCCCGCCAGGGTGATCGGGATCCGCGCCGCCGACAGCGCGGCCCATCCGGTCAGGGGTTGCGCGATCAGCAGGGCGTACAGCAGGTATTCCGACCACGTCGCGATGCGGCGCTCGGCGCGGCCCATGGTCGCCGGGAACGGCGGCAGCCGGCGGACGAGCCGATTGGCCAGGCGCACCACGGCGAACGCCAGGATCAGCAACCCCAGGGGCCGATGGATGGCCAGCAGCAGCGGGTAGTAGCTCAGCGAGGCGACCATGGTCACGCCCATCAGCAGCTGCGCGATCACCATCGGCGCCATCAGCCAGTGCAGGATGCGCGACGACAGGGCGAAACGTGCCGGCCGGGTCATCGGGTCACCCGGCCGACGTCGATCTCGCTGGGCGTTTTGGGTTCCCCGGCTCGGCGGGTGAACGAGCGGGCGTAGACGGCGGAACGCGCGGCCAGCAGCGGGTCGTCGGAGGGGGCCATGCCGTCGGGCAGCACCAGCGGGTCGAAGTTGATGTCGCGCGCGTTGCCGGGCGCCTCGGTCTGGACCGCGGTGATGGTGATGGTGCCGGCGTCGACGGACCTGCGCGACGGCGGCCACGGCTGGGTGGCGTCGTCGGTCGGATCGCCCGGCTCGCCGACGGTCAGGACCAGCCGCCAGGTCAGCGGCCGCCGCGCCACCGCGCGGATGAGGTCGTCGAACAGGTAGTCGTCGCCGGTCGCCGCCGCGGCATCGGGCACCCGGTCCGGCACGACCGACCAGCGCGCCGGGACCGTCACGCCGGCGTCGTCGGTCAAGCGGAAGGCGTTGAGCCCGTGAAAGGTGCTGTCGGCGAACCCTACAGCGGGCGCCGCCCGCTTGATGACCGCCATGGCCGCGACGGTTTCGGGGTGGCGGCGCAGGAACGCGGCCAGCTGCGCGGGGTCGGGTTTTCCCGTGCCCGGCAGCGGCCTGGATGCCAGCAACCGCTCGGAGAACCCCTGCGGTGTGCTGTCGGGAAAGACCGGGATGTTGATCATGGCGGTGCGCCACTGCTGGCCCTCGGGGCACTGGAACAGCAGCCCCAGCCCGCGGACCGTGTCCGGCTTGTCGGCCTGGTCGGGTAGACCGCCCGACAGGGAGAACCGGCCGAGCACGGGAACGCTGCCCGGCCGGAACACAGCCGCCCGGCACAGCGCCGCGCCCGCCCCGCTGCTCGTGAAGCTTCCGCTGGCGCTCAGGCCCTTGGCGTGGTTGCGCCGGAAACCGTCGTGCCGGCCGTAGACGCGTTCGAAGCGATCGGCGAAGCCCGCCGGAGTCAGCGCGCCCGGCCGCAGCCATCCGCCGGCGTAGGCGAACCCGGCCACGTCCACCGCGGCGACGCCGGCGACCGCGCCCATCCCGAGCAACGCGCCCCGCCGGTTCAGCGTGCCGCGCCGCTCGCCGTTGCCCGACTCCATGCCACCACCTCCGACGCCACCACGACGCCGCGACGGGAATCGTTCAGCGCCTCGGCGCCCGGGCGGCGAAGTTCACCCAGTCGTCATGTGCGTGCCCCGCGATGCGCAGGACCCGTTTGGTCACGAAAACCGTTGTCGCGCTCAAGGAGTCCCCTCAGCCGCGCTCGCCCGCGGCGCGGACGTCCAGCGGTGGGTGAGCCGGCCGCCCGGGCTTGGCAATCCGCGCCCGGGCAACGGCGGCGCCCAGCGCGCCGGCGGCCGGGTCGGGTTCACCGTGGGCCGGCAGCAGTCCCGCCGAGGCGAACTCTCGCAACAGACGTAAGTTCGCAAGGCAGAGTTCGTCGTTGGCGGGGCTTTCGCTGAACACCAGCGCGCCCTCGCCGCCGAACATCGGATCTCGTGTCATGAGAGTGTCGCCGGTGAACATCATGTCCAGGCCGGGGTGGTGCACGGTGCAGTTGCCCGGCGAATGCCCGGGGACGTGGATCGGCCAAAGGCGCCCCGGCACGTCGAGCCCCTCCCCTGCGCGGAAGGGGCGGGCCCCGCGGACCGGTGGTTGAGTGAACACCGAGTCGGTAGCGCCCTCGGCGAGCATGCCGAGCACAGCGGGCCGCCACACGTTGCGCCGCATCCGCTCCGGCGGACGCCGGACTCCGGTCGTGCGGGAGATCGCCACGTCGTCTTCGTGGACGTAGACCGGAACGCCGCGGCGGTCGAAATCACCGGCGAAGCCGAGGTGGTCGGCATGGCCGTGGGTGATCACGATCGCCTCGACGTTGGAGGCGCTGCGCCCGGTTTGCGCGAACCAGCTGTTCAGGTATCGCAGGTGGCCGTAGAAACCGGTGTCGACGAGGGTGATCGACTTCCCCTCCACGACGGCATAGAAGTTCACGCGGTGGCTGCCGAGCAGCCAGACGCCGTCCACGACCTCGCGGGGTTCCCTGGCGGCGGCGAACCGATTGTGCGTGCGCAGAGTTGCCATTTCCGACGTCCTCACCGAGGTCCGTTACCTGCTTCCCGACTTCCGTTATGGTAGTGAGGATGCTCCCAGAATGGAAGCGTCGGCGCGTAGGGTGGCCGGGATGAACCCGCACGAAAGTGCCGACTGCCCGATGGCGCGCGCCGTCGGGCTGCTGGGGGATCGGTGGTCGCTACTGCTCGTGCGCGAAGCGCTCGACGGCGCCGCGCGGTTCGACGAGTTCAAACTCCGGCTGGGCATCTCGGACCACACCCTGTCGCGCAAGCTGAAAGGACTGGTCGAGACCGGCTTGATGACCCGCGCCCCCGACGCAATGCGCCCGACGTACCGGCTCACCCCGGCCGGCGCCGACCTGGCCGCCGTCCTCGCGGTGCTCGGGGTCTGGAACCAACGCTGGTTCCCCGTCCGGCGCCCGCGGCGTCCGCCGCAGGCCGTGGCCGACGCCGCGGAATCGCTGGGGCTCTCGACGCTCTGACGTCTGCGGAATTCATCGACGCGACCTATCGCCAACGAAACCGCCAGGAGTTACGCTACGTTGAGTAGCGTAATAACGTGCGTTCCGATTCGCCGCCCGCCCGCGCCGAGAGCGCATGGCGACAAGGAGAAGCCTCATGTTCGACCTCAAAATCATCGGCGGCACGGTCGTCGACGGCACGGGCGCGGACCGCTACCTCGCCGACATCGGCATCAGGGACGGCAAGATCGTCGACGTCGTCCGCCTTCCAGACCAGCAGGGAGCCGGCGACACCGACACGGGCGGCCTGAAAACCGCCGAGGCGGCCGAGACCATCGACGCGGCCGGGCGGGTGGTGGCCCCCGGGTTCGTCGACATCCACACCCACTACGACGGCCAGGTGAGCTGGGACGGCCTGCTCGAGCCGTCCAGCGGTCACGGGGTCACCACCGTGGTCACCGGCAACTGCGGCGTCGGCTTCGCCCCGGTCCGGCCCGGCACCGAGCAGTGGCTGATCGAGCTGATGGAGGGCGTCGAGGACATCCCCGGCACCGCGCTGACCGAGGGCATCACCTGGGGCTGGGAGACCTATCCGGAGTACCTCGACGCCATCGGCAAGCAGAAATTCGCGATCGACGTCGGCAGCCAGGTCGCCCACGGCGCCATCCGCGCCTACGCGATGGGCGAGCGCGGCGCCCGCAACCAGCCGGCCACCCCCGAGGACATCGCCGCCATGGGCCGGCTGGTCACCGAGGCGATCGAGGCCGGCGCGCTCGGGTTTTCCACGTCGCGCACGCTCGGCCACCGCGCGATGGACGGCGAACCGGTTCCCGGCACGTTCGCGGCCGAGGACGAGCTGTTCGGGCTGGGCCGCGCGATGGCGGCCGGCGGGCAGGCCGTCTTCGAGCTGGCGCCGCAGGGCTCCGCCGGCGAGGACATCGTCGCCCCCAAGAAGGAAGTCGACTGGATGCGGCGGCTGAGCGCCGAAATCGACCGGCCGGTGTCCTTCGCCATGATCCAGGTGGACGCCGACCCCAAGCTGTGGCGCGAGCTGCTGGACCTCTCCGCTGACGCGCATGCGGCCGGCGCCCGGCTGTACCCGCAGGTCGCGGCGCGCCCGTTCGGCATGATGATCGGGTTCCAGGGCCATCACGGGTTCAGCCACCGGCCCACCTACCGCCGCCTGGCGGCCGGGTGCGGCCGCGAGGAGCTCGCCCAGCGGCTGGCCGATCCCGCGGTCAAGGCGGCGATCCTGGCCGAGGATGACCTGCCGCCCGACCCGACGCTGCTGTTCGACGGGATGTTCGCGTTGGTGCAGCACTCCCTGGGGCGGCTGTACGCGCTGGGTGATCCGCCCGACTACGAGCCCACGCCGGATCGCACCGTGGCCGCCATCGCCAAGGCGCGCGGCGAGGACCCGCTGTCGACGCTGTACGACCTCATGCTCGAGCGGGACGCGACCGCCATGCTGATGCTGCCGCTGTTCAACTACGCCGACGGCAACTGCGACGCGATCCGCGAGATGCTGCTGCACCCCGCCGGCGTCCTGGGGCTCTCCGACGGCGGCGCGCACTGCGGCATGATCTGTGACGCCTCCTATCCCACGTTCCTGCTCACGCACTGGGCCCGGGACCGCCGCCGCGGCGAGAAGCTGTCGCTGGAGTACGTGATCCGCAAGCAGGCCCGGGACACCGCGCACCTGTTCGGTCTCACCGACCGCGGCACCCTCGAGCCGGGCAAGAAGGCCGACATCAACGTGATCGACCTGGACGCCCTCACGCTGCACCCGGCGGCGATGGCCTGGGACCTGCCGGCCGGCGGCAACCGGATCCTGCAGGGCGCCAGCGGGTATGCGGCGACCATCGTCAGCGGCACCGTCACCCGCCGCGGCGACGTCGACACCGGGGCCCGTCCCGGCCGCCTGGTGCGCGGAGCGCGCTGAAGGGTTCACCGCACGTGACCGGCGGCAATCCCGTCCGCACCCGCGGCGAGGACGCGATCGGCACCCCGCCGCAGCAGCCCACCCTGGTGCCGGCCGAGCGCTACTACTCCCCGGCGTTCGCCGCGCTCGAAATCGAACGCATGTGGCCGAAGGTCTGGCAGCTCGCCTGCATGGCCGACCACGTCGCCGAGCCGGGCGACTACTTCGAATACCGCTGCGGCCCCTACGGGGTGCTGATCGTGCGCGGGGACGACGGTGCGCTGCGCGCGTTCCAGAACGCCTGCCGCCATCGCGGCAACTCGCTGTGCGTGGGCTCGGGGCAGGGGCTGCGCGAGATCAAGTGCGGGTATCACGGCTGGACGTGGGACCTGGCCGGCACGCTGAGACGGGTGCCCGACCGCAAGGGCTTCGGCTCGCTGCGCATGTCGGACTTTCCGCTGGTACCCGCCCGGGTCGAGGCCTGGGACGGGCTCGTCTTCGTCAACCCCGACCTCGACGCGATGCCGCTGCCGGACTATCTGGAGGCGGTCCCCGACGACATCGCCTGGTGCCGGCTGGGCGACTTCCGCTGTTACGCCACGCTGACCGTGGAGGTCGAGGCCAACTGGAAGACCGTCGCCGACGGCTTCAGCGAGACCTACCACATCCAGACGCTGCACCCGGAGCTGTTGCGGTGCGTCGACGACATCCATGCGCCGCAACGTATCTGGGGTCACACCGGCAAGTCCGACCAGCCCTACGGGGTGCAGAGCCCGCGTTTCGAGGGCGCGCTGAGCGACGAGGAGGTGTGGGACGCCTACGTCTGCACCCAGGGCGCGCTCATGGGCGTGGCCGAGGGCACGCCGCTGCCGGAACGCGAGCCGGGGCAGACGGTGGCCGACCTGATCGCGGCGCGCACGCGATCGTTCGCGGCGAGCCGCGGCGTCGACCTCGGCTGGGCTGACACCGACCGCGTCACGCGGCTGCACCAGTACAACGTGTTCCCCAACATGACGCTGCTGACCAACGCCGACCACCTGACCGTCATGTGCGCGCGGCCCGGGCCGGACCCCGATCACGGCGAGCTGGTGATGTTCCTGATGACGCGGATGGCCCCGGGGGCGCCGCGCAGCAAACCGACGGACGTCCGCGTTCCGGCCGGGGAAGCCGAGCCTGGCCTGGTGCTGACCCAGGACATCAAGGTGCTGCCCGGCCTGCAGCGGGGCCTGCATCAGCCGGGCTTCACCCACCTGGTGCTGTCCGGCGAAGAGCGCCGGGTGATCAACATGCACCGCAACCTCGAGCGCTACCTCGACCTGCCCGAGTCCGAGCGCATGCGCTCCGATGACCCGGCCGCGGCCGACGGCACGTCGGCAACTTAATCGGCGCAGACACTCGGAAAAGTGGCCCACGACACATTAGACTCTCGGCCTGTGACGACCCCGTCGGATCGCTGGGGCGACGAGCGCGAGCACCTGTCCCACCAGCTGCACACGCGATATCAGACGCTGGGCCGGGTCCGGGCGCGACGGCTGTGCCAGCGCTTCGCCGGTGTCGGCGTCCAGACCGCGCCCGGTCGCCTCCGGGCGATGGTGGCCGGCATGCCCGCCGCGGCCAACGAGGTGATGGACGTACAGTTCGCCCTCATCGCGCTGCAGATGAATCGGGAGGCCCGCGCCGCCAGGATCAAGCGGATGAAACGCCGCGGCACGCGCTCGCTGATGTTCGCCGGCCTGGTTCTGGTCGTCCTGCACTTCCTGCTGTGCGTCGCCTACCTGTTGCTGAACCTGGCCCAGCAGGCCACGCCCCTGTAAGGGTCCGGGACCCGGCTCACCGGGTCCCCGCCCCCCCTTCGACCAACGTGAGCCGAGCCGCCCGGCGGATCCGCGTCGGCCCCTTGGGGCCGGCCTCGAGTTCGTTGTACAGGTGGACGGTCCCACCCAGCGCGAGGTGCCGGCGCTCCCAGTCGCTGATCGCTTGGTGCGCAGCGTGATCAAGGTGGGTGACCAGCAACTCGACCGTGACCGTGGTGCGCTCGGGCACCGACGCCAGCACGCGGGTCAGCCGCGGCAGCGCGAGAAATGTGCACGCGCCCTCGACGACCACGCGCCATTCGTCGCCCACGGCCTCGGCCTCGATCTTGACCCGGATCACCCGCCACCCGGTGAGGGCAACGGCCAAGGCGAGCCCGATCATGACGCCGTGCAACAGGTTCAGGAACACAACGCCGACCACGGTCACGACGTAGACCGCGATGTCCCCGTTCCGCAGCGCCGTTTCGACGTGGGCGGGCTTGAGCAACTGGATTCCGACGACGATGAGGAGACCGGCGAGTGCTGCAGTCGGTATTTCTTCGACCAAGCCGGCGAAAGGCACCGTGAACAACAGGATCCAGAATCCGTGCATGATGCTCGAAGCGCGCGATTTCGCGCCCGCCTCGACGTTGGCCGCGCTGCGGACGATCACACCGCTGATCGGCAGGCCGCCTATTGCGCCCGACACGACATTGGCCGCGCCCAAGCCGAGCAACTCGCGGTCGAAGTCGGTGCGCGGCCCGTGGTGCATCCTGTCGATCGACACGGCCGTGAGCAGGCTCTGGACGCTGGTGATGAGTGTGACGGTGAGAACTCCCATTGCGATGGCCAGCCAGTCGCCATCGGGCAGCGTCGGCAGGCGGACTGCGTCCAGCAGCGACCCATCGATCTGGATCCGAGACACGTGAAACGGCAACATCACCGAAATAGCCGTCACCACAACGATGGCTACCAGTGGACCCGGAATCCGGCGGATCTTGGCCGGTACCCAGCGCCAGCCGACCAGGATGACGATCACCGACACCCCCAGGACAACGCCGGGCCCATGCGCGCCGACGGTCTGACCGGGAAGCCCGATAACGTTTTGCCAGGAAGAACTTTTGGATTTGCCGCCGAGCAGTACGTGCACCTGCTGAAGGGCGATGGTGATGCCGATCCCGGCCAGCATGGCGTGTATGACGACCGGTGAGATCGCCAGCGCGGCCCGCGCCACGCGGCTGAGCCCCAAGGCCACCTGCAGCGCGCCCGCGATAGCCGTGATCAAACACGTAGCACCCCAACCGAATTGAGATACCAGATCGGCAACGACTACGGTCAGGGCGGCCGCGGGACCGTTGACCTGCAGTGGTGATCCGCCAAGGAAGCCGCCGATGATTCCCCCGACGATCGCGGCGGTCAGGCCCGCGAGCACCGGCGCATCCGAGGCGATCGCAATCCCCAGGGACAACGGCAGCGCGACCAGGAACACCACCAGCGATGCGGGCAGGTCGTGGTGGATCACCGCCCGCAATCGGTCGGTTCGCGATGCGGTCGCGGGCCCGACGCCGTCGTCATCGGGTTTTTCGGTACGCTGCATCGCCGATCCCTCCGTCATCGAATCCTCGCCCCCGGCGCGCTGATCGCCGTCTGCTGCGGCCTCTGGCATCCGCGTAAGCCATTGGAGCTCAGGCGATTACGTAGCAATCCCAAACACCGCTGTCCGGCCGGGCAGGCCTGGCTCCTGAGTTCGACGGTATTGGGACCCCCGGGCGGGGTCAATCCGGCGAGCCGAGCGCATATCGAATGCAAATCTTTGCCGCGGCTTCGCGGTCCCTCGTTGTGGCCCGCTCAGGCCGGGCCGCGCCCGTCGCCGGCCAGCTTCAGCAGAAGGCGCGTCCCGCCCAGCGGGCTGGCATGCAGGGAGGCGGCGCCGCCGTGCAATTCGGCCTGCTGGGCCACCAGCGCCAGCCCCAATCCGGAGCCCGAACGCGATGCCGTGGAGCCACGGGAGAAGCGCGCGAAGACGGCGGCGCGTTCGTCCTCGGGCACACCGGTGCCGTTGTCGTCGACGGTGATCTGCACGCCCTCGCCGGAACTGGCGAC
This sequence comes from uncultured Actinomycetota bacterium, assembly GCA_963711445.1. Taxonomy (GTDB): domain Bacteria; phylum Actinomycetota; class Actinomycetes; order Mycobacteriales; family Mycobacteriaceae; genus Mycobacterium. Next base: position 185,244 of record CAVQEF010000003.1, on the reverse strand, counting down.
GTTGAGCTGGATTTCGGTCGCGTTGCCGTGTTTGACGGCGTTGGCGATGGCATTGTCGATCACCAGCCGCAGGCCGGTCGGCATGCCCACCATCAGTACGGTGGGCGAGGGCACCAGCGACACGTCGACGTCGGGATAGACGCGCAGCGCGTCGTGGGCGGCGCGGTCCAGCAGCTCGGTGATGTCGAACGGCACGAAGTCGTCGACGGTGGTGAGCTCGCCCTGAGCCAGCCGTTCGAGCGCCGTCAACGTCGACTCGATGCGACTCTGGGTGCGGATGACGTCGCTGATCACCTCGTGGCGCTGTTCGGGCGCCAGCTCCAGGGTGGACAACACCTCCAGGTTGGTGCGCATGGCGGTCAACGGGGTGCGCAGTTCGTGTGAGGCGACGGCGGCGAAGTCGCGGGCCGACTCCAGCGCCGCCTTGGTGCGCTGCTGCTCATTGCCGATGCGGGCCAGCATCCCCTCCACGGCCTCGGCGATCTCGACGGCCTCGCGCACGCCACGGACCTGCACCTCGTCGGGACTGGACTGGGCGTTGATGGCGCGGGCCTGCTGGGCCAGCAGCAAAAACGGGTTGACCATGATCAACGAGATCACCCAGCCGACGAGCACGGTGCCGCCGATGACGCTGGCGCAGATCAACAGCACCCGCAGGTGCAGTTCGTTGATCCGATGCTGGGCCTCGGCCAGCGGCGCGGCCAGCGCGATCGAGGCCGGGCCCGCCGTGAACGTGCGGACACGGTATTGCACGCCGTTGATGGTGGTGTTCGCGTAGCCGCTGGGCAGTTTGGGCAGCACGATGTCGCTGGGCACGGACACGGTCACGGCGCCGATGCGCACGGTGCGGACCAGGTTGCCGTCCGGCGTCGGCCGGTCGGGACTGGTCAGCTGTGCGGTGTTGAGCAGCGTGTTGATGTCGCCCAGGCTGCTGACCGAGTCCAGCCGGCGGTCCAGTTGGCTGTACTGGTCGTTGGTGACGCCGATCCATATCCATGCGGCCAGGGCGACGGCGAAGCCGATCACCCCGAGTTGCGCAACGATGACGATGGTGCGCAGCGACAGCACCCGAGTCGGCAGCTGCAGGTGTGCGAATTCGCGGGAGTCGTGTTCCATCACCGAGCCCGCACCGCCAAGCCCACGTCATGGCCCCGGGGGACAATCATGGGCCAATTATGATTCACGCGACCGAGCATCGGCCGCCGCTCACCTCATCTGTGCCGAACGCGTGTCCACGCCCGACATAATGTCGGGTACGCCGATCAGACCGGGAGCCGCGGGTGAAACTCGTCTTCAACCTTCCCCACATGCTGCGCCTGCCGGCGATGATGCAGCCGTGGGAGGCGGCCGTCAGCGGCGCCGACCAGACCCGCATGGCCAAGTGCGCCGATGAGTGGGGCTACGACATGATCGCCGTTCCCGAGCATTACCTGATCCCCACCGAGCACGTCGAGCTGTCCGGTCCGCATTACTTCGCCTCGACGGTGGCGCAGGCGTATCTCGCCGGTGCCACGCAGCGGATACGCCTCAACTCGTGCGTGACCGTGCTCCCGCTGCAGCACCCCGTCGTGGTCGCGAAGGCCCTGGCCACCGCGGATTGGATGAGCAGCGGGCGCATGATGGTCACCTTCGGTGTGGGGTGGCTGCGGCGCGAGTTCGAGTTGCTCGGGGTGCCGTTCGGCGAGCGGGGCCGCATCGCCGACGAATACCTGGCGGCCATCGTGGAGCTGTGGACCAGTGACGCGCCGCGGTTTCAGGGCCGCTATGTGTCGTTCGCCGACGTCGCGTTCGAGCCCAAGCCGCTGCAGCAGCCGCACCTGCCGATCTGGATCGGCGGCGACGCCGACGCGGCGTTGCGCCGGGCGGCGAGGTTCGCCTCGGGCTGGTGGCCGTTTTTGACCCCGCCGGACAGGATCGCCGAGCGGCTGGACTTCATCAAGTCCCAACCGTCGTTCGACGGCCGGCCCTTCGAGGTCATGCACGGGATGGCTACCGCGCGCGTCGGGGAGGGACACGTGGCGCGCGACGATCCCCACGGCCGCGCGGGCATGAGCGCCGCCGAGATCGTCGACCGGCTGGGTTGGCTCGGCGAGCAGGGCGTGACGGTCAGCTCCGTGCCGCTGCCGGCGGTGAGCGGGGTCGACGAGTATCTCGACCACGCGCGCTGGGTGATCGAGGAGATCAAACCCCAGGTCCCCTGACCCTGCACCGGGCCCCGCAGGTGGCCCGGTTGCCGCACCCGCATGGTGAGTGAATATTCTCTCACCCGTGGCCACCTCCGGACGCGATCGCCTCCTGGCCGAGGCGCTCAAGCTCTTCGCCGCCAAGGGTTACGCGGCGACGTCGGTGGCCGACATCCAGCGGGCCTCGGGGCTGGCGCCGGGGTCCGGCGCGCTCTACAAGCACTTCGGCTCCAAGCGCGAGCTGCTGGAAGCCGCGGTCTCGCACCGGTGCGACAGCATCGTGGCCGCGCGGGAGCAGTACGACGCGGGAGAGCCGGGCAGCGTCGAGGAGGCGGTGCGCACCGCGGGCGAGCTGATCTGGGACAACCTGCGCGAAAGCGAGGACCTGCTCAAGGTCATGCTCCGCGAGCCCGACGAGCTCGGCGACCTCGATGAGAAGACCTGGCAGGTCATCACCGACAACGCCTACCAGCGGTTCGCCGACGAGCTGGCCGCCTCCAACCGTTCCGGCCGCACCCGGATCCCCGATCCGGAGGCGGCCGCGGCCGTGGCCATCGCGTCGCTGTCGTATGCCGCGACGCTGCAGGCGCTGACCGGCCGGCTGCCCGGCAACATCGACGAACACCGTTACCTCGAGGCGTGGGTCGGCCAGACGCTCAGCGTCCTCGCCCAGTACTCGACCAGGGAGATTCAGGAGTAGAGCTGTGACGTTTTCACTGCAACCCAGCGACGACGTGGTCATGGTCCGCGACTGGGTCCACCAGTTCGCGGCCGACGTGATCCGCCCCGCCGCCGCCGAATGGGACGAGCGGGAGGAGACACCGTGGCCGGTGATACAGGAGGCCGCCAAGGTGGGGCTCTACTCGGCCGACCTGTTCGCGCAGCAGGCCGCCGAGCCGTCGGGGCTGGGCATGTTGACCGTCTTCGAGGAGATGTTCTGGGGCGATGCGGGCATCGCGCTGTCCATCCTGGGCACCGGGCTGGCCGCGGCGGCGCTGGCGGGCAACGGGACTCCCGAACAGCTCGGCCGTTGGCTGCCCGAGATGTTCGGGACGCCCGACGAGCCCAAGCTCGGCGCGTTCTGCTCCTCGGAGCCCGACGCGGGTTCCGACGTCGGCGGCATTCGCACCCGCGCCCGCTACGACGAGGCGTCGGGTGAGTGGGTGCTCAACGGCACCAAGACCTGGGCGACCAACGGCGGCATCGCCAACGTGCACATCGTGGTGGCGTCGGTCTACCCCGAGCTGGGCACCCGCGGCCAGGCGACGTTCGTCATCGGGCCGGACACCAAAGGCCTTGCCCAGGGCCAGAAATTCAAGAAGCACGGGATCCGCGCCTCGCACACCGCCGAGGTGGTGCTCGACGACGTCCGCCTGCCCGAGGACGCGATCCTGGGCGGCCGGGACAAGTTCGAGGCGCGGATCGCCCGGGCCAAGTCCGGCGCCTCCGCGCGCGGGCAGGCAGCGATGAGGACCTTCGAGCGCACCCGGCCCACCGTCGGCGCGATGGCCGTCGGCGTGGCCCGGGCCGCCTACGAATACGCCCTCGACTATGCCTGCCAGCGTGAGCAATTCGGCCGCAAGATCGGTGAATTCCAGGCGGTGGCCTTCAAGCTGGCGGACATGAAGAGCCGGATCGACGCGGCCCGGCTGCTGGTGTGGCGGGCCGGCTGGATGGCCCGCAACAACCAGGACTTCGACGCTGCGGAGGGGTCGATGGCCAAGCTGGTGGCCAGCGAGACCGCGGTCTACGTGACCGACGAGGCCATCCAGATCCTGGGCGGCAACGGCTACACCCGCGACTACCCCGTGGAGCGCATGCACCGCGACGCGAAGATCTTCACCATCTTCGAGGGCACCAGCGAGATCCAGCGCCTGGTGATCTCGCGGGCCCTGACCGGCCTGTCCATCCGGTAGGGCACCGCGCCCGGGCCGATCGCCAAGGTCCGTGAGCAGGCCAAAGGTGATGCGCGTGCAGGCCGCGGGTGGCCCCGCAGCCCGGCACCGCGCAGCTGGGGTGGCGGTGCTCGAGCGCGCGGCGGAGCCGATAAATCCTCGCCCCTTACATCTGCGCGGCCGGCACGAGACATGATGGCGGCATGACCACCGACATCCGCGTGCTCGAGGGCGAGCAGGACCTCGTCGCGGCGGCCAACGTGTTCCGCGCCGCGATGATCGGGCTCCCACCGCTGCCGGACCTGGGGCCCGGCCAGATCGCCCGGCTGCTCGAACCCGGCCGCACCATCGGGGCATACGTCGACGGGCAACTCGTGGGCACCGCCGACGCCGCGACCAGCGGGCTCACGCTTCCCGGCGGGGCGGTGGTTCCGCACGCCGCCGTCACGCACATCGGGGTGCTGCCGGAGTTCACCCGCCGGGGCATCGCCACCGCCCTGATGCGTCATCAGCTGGACGACATCGCCGTCCGCGGCGAGGTGGTGGCGTCGTTGCGGGCGTCGGAGGCCACGATCTACGAGCGGTACGGCTACGGGGTCGCGAGTCTCTCGCACAGCGCGGAGGTGCACACGGCGCGGGCGGCGCTGCGGCCCGGTGTCGGGGCCGGCGGGCCGGTGCGGCTGGTGCCGACCGCCGAGGCGTGGGAGTTGCTGCCCCGGGTCTGCGCCGGCAACCGCCCGTCGCGATCGGGAACCCTGGACCGCCCGGCCCCGTGGTGGGCGGCCGCGCGACTGCGCGCCGAATCCTCCTCGGGGCCTTCGTATGTCGCGGTGCACGGCGAACCGGGCGCGGAGTCGGGGTTCGCCCGCTACCGCCCCGTCGGCACCGAGAGGTGGTTCGTCAGCGACCAGCGCACCATCGTCGTCGAGGACTTCTTCGCACCCACCGCGGACGCCCACCTGGGGCTGCTGCGCTTCCTGCTCGGCCTCGACCTGATCGACAAGGTGGTGTTCTGGTCGCTGCCGGTCGACGACCCGCTGCCCTGGCTGCTCGTTGACCGGCGGGCGATGCGGGTAACCGCCGTGCATGACGAAACGTGGCTGCGCGTCGTCGACGCCCACCGGGCGCTGGCGGCGCGCCGGTACGCCGGCGACGGCGCCGTCACCGTCGCCGTCGACGACCCGCTGCTGCCACACAACTGCGCCACCTTCGCCATCGCGGGCGGCGGCGCCGAGGAAACGGATCGGCCCGCCCAGCTGCACGCCGGGGTCGCGGGGCTGGCCGCCGTCCTGCTGGGCGGCGCGAGCTGGCGAAGCCTCGCCGCCGCCGGGCTGGTCCGCGCCGACGACCCCGAGGCGCTCGCCGTGGCGGAACGGCTGTTCGCCGTGCCCGACGCGCCGTACGCCGGGTTCTACTTCTGACCGGGCAGTGCGGTGATCGTCATCGTCGGGGCGGGGATCTGTGGGCTCGCAGCCGCCTACGAGCTGACGCGGCGCGGGGAGCGCGTCGTCGTGCTCGAGCGTGGCGAACCTTTTGCCGAGCAGTCGGTGGGCCTGGCCCGGATCTTCCGGGTGGCGCATCGGCGCCCGGAGTTGTGCGGCCTGGCACAGCGGGCCCGAAGTGGTTGGCAGCGCTGGGAATCCGAGCTGGGTGCCGGGCGCCTGCTGGGCTCGGAGGGCTTCATCACCGCCGCCGCCACCGAGGACACCGCGGCAGCGATGACGCAGGCCGGTGCCTCGTTCTCGTGGCTGAACCGGCGCGAAATCATGCGGAAGATCCCGTTTTTGGAGGCGCCGTGGGAGGCGGGGCTGTTCGACCCGCTGGGCGGCAGCCTGCGCATCCGGCGCGCGCTGTCCGCGCTGGCGCGCCGCGTCAACGTCTACCGCCGCGAGGCCGTGTCGGTCGCCGACGACGGCGCGGCGACGCTCGCCGACGGCACCGTGATCCGGGGTGACCGCGCGCTGATCTGCGCGGGGGCCCGCACGCCGGCGCTATTCGGCCCGCTCGGCGTCGAGTTCGCCCCGCACACCCGCTTCACCTACTCCGGCGCCGACTCCGTCGGCGCCGCCTGCCTGTCCGCGCCGCAGGGCTACGGCCTGCCCCTGGGCAGCACGGGCCGCTGGGCCTTCGGGCAGGAGGTGCCGGATCCCGCCACCGTGCGCGCGCTGTTCCCGTCGCTGTCGCCCGTGGGCCGGGTCGACTGCGTCACGGTCCGCGCGCCGTGGCTGGACTCCGGCGGCGACGGGTGGACGGTGGCGCGGCGCGGGCGCGTCGTCGCGTTTGTCGGCGGCAACCTGATGAAGTTCGGGCCACTGCTGGGTGAGTTGCTCGCCGGGGCCGTCTCGGGCGACGACCTGCCGGGCGAGCTCACCTCAGTGAGTAGCGGATCGGCAGGTGCTTGAGGCCCCCGACGAAGGTCGTGGCCATCAACTGCGGCTCACCGGCGAGTTCTATCGATTTGATCCGCGGCACGAGTTCGGTGAAGAAGCTGTTCATCTCCATGCGTGCCAACGCGGCGCCCAGGCAGAAGTGCACGCCGTACCCGAACGACAGGTGCTTGTTGGGATCCCGCCCGACGTCGAAACGCATCGGGTCGTCGAACACCTCCTCGTCGCGGTTGGCCGAGACGTAGGACAGCAGCACCGACTCACCCTTGGCGATCGGCACCCCGCGCACCGCCGTGTCGGCCTGCGCGGTGCGCATGAATTCCTTGACCGGCACCACGCAGCGGATCATCTCCTCGACCGCGGTGCCCATCAGGCCCATGTCCTTTTGCAACCGCGCGAGCTCGCCGGGGTTGTCCAGCAGCGCCAGCATGCCGCCGGCGATCCCGGCGCTGGTGGTGTCGTGGCCGGCGCTGGCCACGATCACGTAGTACGACGCGGTGTCCATGTCCGACAACGGTTCCCCGTTGATCGTGGCGTTGGCGATCGCCGAGGCCAGGTCCTCGGTCGGATGCTCGCGGCGCGAGGCCGTCAGCGCCGCGAAATAGTTGAAGAAGTCCAGCAGCACCGCCAGCATGTCCTCGGGGGACTTGCCGCGCTGGAACTCCGTGTCGTCGCCGCCGAACATCTCCTGGGTGAGCTTGAGCATCCGCGGGAAGTCCGACTCGGGCAGGCCCAGCAGCGACAGGATCACATAGAGCGGGTAGTTGACCGCGACCTCCTGGACGAAGTCGCACTCGGGGCCCTTCTCGATCATCTTGTCGACGTAGATTCTGGCCAGCTCGTCGACGCGAATCTTCATGTCCCGCATGACTTTCGGGCGGAACCAGTCGGCGCCGATCTTGCGCATGTCGCGGTGGTGCGGGTCGTCCATGTGGATCAGCGTGCGCAGGCCGATGCCGGCCTCCATCTGTGCGCGCAGCATGTCCTCGCCCTCGGAGACCATCAGCAGCGGGCGCGGGTCGTTGGTGAACAAATCGTTCTGGCGCTCGATGTCCATCACGTCGGAGTGCTTGGTGATCGCCCAGAACGGCCGGTAGCCCCCGACGTCCACCCAGGACACCGGGGCGTGGGCGCGCAGGTGGGCCAGCGCCTCGTGCAGGCGCTTCTCGTCGGTGTAGGCCTGGGGGTCGGCCAGCAGCCGCGCGGCGTCGTCCATGATCCGGGTGCCCATTCGGTCTCCTAGTGCGGTCGCAATGTGGAACGCGTGCGTTTAAGATTAGGGGCGTGCCGGTGGATGGGTCAAGATGTCGTCATGCCTGACGGGGGCCGCACTTACGGCGGCCTGAGTGCCGAGCAGCGTTCGCAGGACCGCCGCGCCCGGCTGCTCGCGGCCGCCCGCGCGCTCATCGCCGACGGCGGTGTGGCACCGCTGACCGTCGAGCTGGTATGCCAGCGCGCCGCGCTGAGCAAGCGGTACTTCTACACCGAGTTCGCCACCAAGGACGACCTGCTGGACGCCTGCGCCGAGGAGTTGTTCGGCCGCCTGGTGGCCCAGATGGAGCAGGTGCTGACCACCGCTCCGCTGGCCGAGCGCGTGGAGGGCACCCTGCGCGCGGTCGTGCACACGCTGGCCTCGGACCCCGCGGATGCGCGACTCTACATGGAGTGCCCGGGCTTTCCGCGCCTGCACGAACGCCAACAGAACGCGGTGCGTGTCTTCACCGAGCGCATGGCCGCCGACGCGATCCCCTTCACCGGACGCCCGAAGCCCTCCATCGACCGCAAGCTGGCCACGCGCGCGCTGGTCGCCGGCACCACCGCCCTGATCATCGCCTGGCTGCACGGCGAGATCGACACCGACGAGGACCGTCTGATCGCCACCCTCACCGCCACGGCCCACGGGACAGCGACCGCGATCTAGTGTGTCGCCGCTGTGAGCCTGTGCCGCAGCGTGTTTCGCTAGGGGCAGGGCTGCCGCGCGCCGCCCGGCTGCGCGGGCGTGTCCCCGGATCCGGTCCAGCGCAACGCCACGACGACGAAGCGGGGGCGGTACAGGCTCACCCGGCGGTACACGTCCCCGCCCGGCGCGGCGTCGATGCTGTTGACGTTGTAGGAGACGACAAGGGTGGACGGCGTCGAGTACTCCGGGTGCGCGTGGGCGTTGTAGGTGTAGACATCGGCGTCGTGGTAGCTGCCCGCGCGGCCGCTCTCGGGCGTCACATACAGCGTGGTCGCGGGGCCGAACGGGCCCATCGGCGACGGGGCGAGCCGGCCGACGAGCCGGTCGCTGAACGCCGCGCCGCCGCCCATGGTGGTCAGCAGGTACACGCCGGCCCGCACCGGGTGCACCGAGAATTCGCCGGAGATGCCGTCGGTCACCCGCGACGAGTCCGCCTCCGACGGTGACCAGCCCCGGCCCGTCCAGTACCAAAACGGTTGGCGCAGATCGCTTCCCGCGACGCGGGCCACGTGCAGGTACTTGCGGTCGCCGTCGGACTCGACGCCGTAGACGTAGCTGAAGCCGCCCGCCGGCTGCACCCATTGGCCCCATGCGATGCCGCGCGATCGCGGCAGCGGCGTCACCGACGACGGCACCCGCAGATCGCGCGGGTCGAATCGGGCCAGCGCGGACCCCACGAACGCGAAGTCGAGCGGTCCCGGACCGGTGGGCCGCCACTCGGTGAGCGGAACCTGCAGCACCCCATCGAGATACGTCGCGGCGCCCAGCCAGAACCAATGCGCGGGATCGGCGGGTGCGACCAGAGCCGCAGGGCGATCGGCCGTCCCGCCGACGACGGTGGACCAGCGGCCCGCACCGTCGCGGACGACGAACGAATTGTGCACGAACGCCGCGTCGGGCGGCCGCCCCGGCGGGCTGATGGGGCCGAGGAAGGAATCCGAGAACGCGAAGAGTTCCCGCCCCTCGGGCAGCGGTGACGACCAGGTGGAGTCCCCGCCGGTCCAGCCGGCGCCGGAGTCGCCGTAGTCGGTCAGGGCGGCGTCCAGGCAACCCAGCGGCTTGGATCCGGTCACCGCCAAAGCCCCGATCCGATCGGGCGCGGGCGCCAGGGACGAACAGGCCGAGCGCGGCGGCCGTCGTCGCCACGAGGACGAGGAATCGGCCGACCCGCCACACCCCCACACGATAAGCCGGTTCGGCGTCGCCCGTGCGCATCCGGGCAGGTAAGGCTTGCTTTGCCGGCGCGTCGGCCAGCCGGATTTTGGGACGTTTGGCCCTAGGTCGGGGCGCGGCCGCCCCGGAATACTGGGGCGGCTCAACGTTTGCTGGTCCAGTCGCCGGGATTTCTGGAGAGGTAGTTCATGACCGCTGAAGCGCCCCCCGTCGCCGAGCTGGAGGCCCGCCGTCCGTTCCCGGAGCGGCTCGGCCCGAAGGGCAACCTGGTCTACAAGATCATCAGCACGACCGACCACAAGACGATCGGCATCATGTACATGGTCGCCTGCTTCGTCTTCTTCTTCATCGGTGGGCTGATGGCGCTGCTCATGCGGCTGGAACTCGCCGCGCCCGGGCTGCAGTTCCTGTCCAACGAGCAGTACAACCAGCTGTTCACCATGCACGGCACGGCCATGTTGCTGTTTTATGCCACCCCGATCGTGTTCGGGTTCGCCAATCTTGTGCTGCCCCTGCAGATCGGCGCCCCCGATGTGGCCTTCCCGCGCCTGAACGCGCTGTCCTTCTGGCTGTTCGTCTGCGGGGCGCTGATCGCGCTGAGCGGCTTCATTGTTCCCGGGGGTGCGGCCGATTTCGGCTGGACCGCCTACACCCCACTGTCCCAGGCGGCGCACAGCGCCGGGGCGGGCGGCGACCTGTGGATCCTCGGCCTGGCCGTCGGTGGCCTGGGCACCATCCTGGGCGCGGTCAACATGATCACCACCGTGGTGTGCATGCGCGCCCCGGGCATGACCATGTTCCGGATGCCGATCTTCACCTGGAACATCCTGGTCACCAGCGTGCTGGTGCTGGTCATCTTCCCGCTGCTGACGGCCGCGCTGTTCGGGCTGGCCGCCGACCGCCGCCTCGGAGCCCACGTCTACGACCCGGCCAACGGCGGGGTGATCCTGTTCCAGCACCTGTTCTGGTTCTTCGGGCATCCGGAGGTGTACGTCATCGCGCTGCCGTTCTTCGGCATCGTCTCCGAGATCATCCCGGTGTTCTCCCGCAAGCCGATTTTCGGCTACACCACGCTGGTCTACGCGACGCTGTCGATCGCCGCGCTGTCGGTGGCGGTGTGGGCGCATCACATGTTCGCCACCGGCGCGGTGCTGCTGCCGTTCTTCTCGTTCATGACGTTTCTGATCGCGGTGCCGACCGGGATCAAGTTCTTCAACTGGATCGGCACGATGTGGCGGGGCCAGTTGACGTTCGAGACGCCGATGCTGTTCTCGGTCGGCTTCATGGCCACGTTCCTGCTCGGTGGCCTGACAGGTGTGATGCTGGCCAGCCCGCCACTCGACTTCCACGTCAGCGACACCTATTTCGTGGTGGCGCACTTCCACTACACGCTGTTCGGCACCATCGTGTTCGCGACCTACGCGGGCATCTACTTCTGGTTCCCGAAGATGACCGGGCGCCTGCTCGACGAGCGCCTCGGCAAGCTGCACTTCTGGCTGACCCTGATCGGCTTTCACATCACCTTCCTGGTCCAGCACTGGCTGGGTAATTCGGGCATGCCCCGCCGCTACGCCGACTACCTGCCGACCGACGGGTGGCAGCCGCTCAACTTCGTCTCGTCGACGGGGGCGTTCATCCTCGGTGTCTCGGTGCTGCCCTTCGTGTGGAACGTGTTCAAGAGCTGGCGCTACGGCGAACCGGTGACCGTCGACGACCCGTGGGGTTACGGCAACTCCCTGGAATGGGCCACCAGCTGCCCGCCGCCGCGGCACAACTTCACCGAGCTGCCCCGGATCCGCTCCGAGCGGCCGGCGTTCGAACTGCACCACCCGCACATGGTGGAACGGATGCGCGCCGAGGCCTACGTCGGCCGGCGCCACGCCCCGGCCGCGGCCGCGGAGCCGGTGCCGGCCCTGTCAGGGGACTGAGTGCGCCGGATCGGTTATGCCGCCGTCGGATCGGGGGGCACCGCGCCGACCACGGCCGTCGGGGTGCCGATGACGACGCTCAATCCGGCCAGCCGGCGCCAGGAGCGGACGGCGTGGCGCGTGATGTCCACGATCCGGGCGGCCCCGCCGTCCAGGTTCGCCAGCCGGTGGGCGCGCAGGGCGTTGCCGGCGACGGCGTCGAGAGTGTCCGCGTCGTCGGTGTGGATCAGCGCGGTCGACTGGTAGGCGGCCCGCACCGCATACTTCTCGGCGCCCACCGGTTTCCGCGCGCTCACCTCGCGGGCCGCGCGGGCGGCCCGGTCCCAGGCCGCGATCGCCGGCGTCTCGCCGGGGGTGAGGCGGCGATGCAGTTCGGCGATGTCGGCAATGGCTTGTGCCGCTTGGCCGTCGGCATAGCCGACGACGCCCCACGGCGGGCTGGTCAACAGCTTGACCACCCACGTGTGCACGACGGTGTCGGCGACCTCGGCGGTGCCCACCGTCAACCGGGCCAGATCGAGCACGAGCAGGGCGTCCTGCGGGGCCAGATAGCCGTCGGGCCCGGCCAGCGTGTCGTTGCACAGCTGGACGAAGGAGGCCAGCGGTCGGGCCGACGTGGCCGGGAAGTCGGTGATTCGGGCGTCGCCGTTGATGTAGGAGATCACGTTCATCGCACACCCCTTGCCCGATCCCGGCTGGTGGGAACCTCTGGCCAGCCTCAGCGGGTGGGTGATGCGCTCAAGGTCCATCGGGGGTGCCTCCATCGTGGTGAAACGGATTTTATGCCAACGCAACTGGTGGCGCTTCGCGACACACGGCCGTGGGGCCCCGGCCGCCTGTGGTTGACTGGCCTCGCCGGCGTGGGCAGCATGGCCCTTGGCGTACCGGACGGGAAAAGCCGGGGGTGGCAATGACCGACATCACCATGTTGATCCTCGAGGACCACGAATGGTTCCGCGAACAGTTCGCCAGGCTGGACGAGTTGCAGGCGCGGGCGGCCGGTGCGGCCGCACTCGAGCGGGTGTGGCGCCCACTCGCCGAGAAACTCGACGTGCACGCCTACATCGAGGAGAAGATCTTCTACCCGCAATTGCTCCAGCGCGGCGCCGACGATCCCGAGGGCGAGACGCTCGACGCCATCGGCGACCACAACGACATCCGTGACGGCGTGCGCGACGCCGACGCCGCGGAGATCGGCTCTGCCCAGTGGTGGGATGCGGTCGGGCGCGCCAGGGTGGCCAACGACGACCACATGGCCGAAGAGGAGCGCGAAGGACTGTCGGATTTCCGTCGGCACGCCCCGGTCGGCCTGCGGGAGGCGCTCGGGCGGCAATTCAGCGAGTTCATGGCCGAGCACCCCACCACCGAGGGACTGGACATCGCCGACCGCGATCCCGAACGCTACGTCGAGAGCATCGAGGGCACCGCGCGACCCCGGCGTACCGACTATTCGCTCGGCATCGGCAGCCTCAAAGGCAAGTGAGGCGCACTCACGCGTCGGTGTCGAAGATGTCGTCACGCACCCTGGTCGTGTCCCGGGCGGAGGGATCGACGAACCATTCGCGGCCGGCGATCCACCCGTACACCGCCGCCGGCACCAGCGCCAACAGCGGCGCGGCGACTCCGGGCAGCTGGGACCGGTGCGCGGCGATCGCCCGCTTCTTCTGCGCCGCGAAGGGCCGCACGTCGATGCGATGCGTGATCGTGGACCGCGGGCTGTAGGCGGTGGGAACGATCGCGGCGTCGTAGACGTAGGGCAGCCGCAACCGTTCGGCGATCCGGAGCCCACGCAGGAGCAATTCGCGCGGCATCGTGGCGTAGACGACGCGCGGCGTTGCCGCCAGCCGGGCGGCCCGCTCTCCGACCTCGTGCACCTTGACGTGGTCGCGGTGGCCGTAGCCGCCGTTGGCCTCGTAGCTGATGAGCAGGTCGGCGCCCTCCTCGCGCAGCACGTCGGCCAGCCGCGCGGCGGCCTCGTCGGTCTCGGCGCGCGCGAAGCGGGTGCGCCCGGGGGGATCGGGGAAAATGACCGGGCCATAGCCGCTGTCCGCATAGCCCAGGTGCAGCACCCGATGCACGCCGAGCACCCGGGCGCTGGCGCGCAGCTCGGCCACCCGGTCCACGGCCGGGGTGAAGTCGGGGGGCTCGCCGACGAACCCGTCGGTCGCGACGACCACCACCACCCGATGGCCCTCGGCCGCGGCGCGCGCCAGGGTTCCCCCCGTCAGCACTACCTCGTCGTCGGGGTGGGCGTGGAATGCGACCACGGTGGCCATGCTGCAGCCTAGCGGGCGCTTGCGGCCGTCAGCGGTTCAGCGGGTGCGGGTGGCGGTACAGGATTCGACGCCCGGCCGGCCGCCGCCGGCGGTAATCGGTTGACGCACAACGCCTCTGCGGGAGGCGTCGCGGGGCGATCCACCGCACTGCCACACGATCCGGCGCCGGGGCGCAGACTGGGCCAGGATGGAGAGCCATGGAGGTGATCGGCTTCGAAGAGCGCTACAGGCTTTCCTCCGCATCCGAGGGACACCGCAACGAAGGCAGCTTCGCGGCGACCGAACTGCTCGAGACGGCGGGCCACGGGAGCGCCGACCCCCGACATGCAGATCCTCTCGCACACCGTCGCGGGCCCCGAAACCCTCGATCCCTCGGCGGCGGTGGAGTTGGCCCGGCAGGCCCGCGACCCCGCGGCCACCGCGGCCGAACTCGAGCACGCCGTACGCGGGCACGGCTTCGTGGGTGCCATGATCAACGGCCGCGTCGACGGGCGCTACCTCGGCGACACCTTCTTCTGGCCGGTCTTCGAAAGTGCCGAAACCCTCCGCGTGCCAATCTATCTGCATCCCCACGTTCCGCCACAACCGGTGATCGACGCCTGCTACGGCGGCCTGGCCCCGAAGGTGTCGGCGAGGCTGGCGGCCGCGGGGCCGGCTGGCACATCGACACCGGCATCCACTGCCTGCGCCTGATCCTGGGCGGGGTGTTCGACCGGTTCCCGGCGCTGCAGGTCATCGTGGGCCACCAGTTCGAGGCGTTGAGCTGGATGGGCTGGCACGCCGACTACTCGTTCCCGGTCGAGGAGACCGGCCTGCAACGCACCGTCAAGGACCACCTCCGGCAGAACTTCTACGGCGGCATCCTGGCCGGCGACTTCGTCACCCACGACCCCGGCGCTACTGACCCGTCTTGGAGCCTGTCCTTCAACGCCCATCTGGCCATGGTCAACGTGATCGGCATCGACCGCATCGTTTTCACCGCCGACTATCCCTACGGCAACATGACGGCCGGCCGGCGGTTCCTCGACCAGATGCCCATCGGCCCCGCCGACAAGGAGAAGATCGCCCACCTCAACTCCGAGCGCCTGCTGGGGCGGTGAGCCCGCCGCGCCGTCCTCAGGGTCGACCGCGCGGGGCGGGTTCCGGTTACCCTGAGCCGGTGAGCGGCCAGCGGTTACCCGGCGGGGTGGTGCACGAGCTGCCCCCGGATCTGCACGACTCACTGATCGCCAACCCGACCGCGCTGGCCGCCTGGCGGGACATCACCCCCCTGGCGCGCAACGAGTTCATCTGCTGGGTCGAGGACGCCAAGCAGCAGGCGACCCGCGAGCGCCGCATTCGCCGGACCGGAGAGGAGCTCGAGGAAGGCAAGCGCCGGCCCTGCTGCTGGCCCGGCTGCAAGCACCGCGAGCGCACCGGCCGGTAGAGCGCCACGGAGGACCATGACCGAATCCAGCGGCGCCGTCGTGGCGATCACCCAGCTCGTCAACCTCTACGGGCTGGCGGTGGACAGCCGGCGCTGGGAGCTGTTCGACCGGATCTTCGCCGCCGACGTCGACGCCGACTACGGCCCGGCGTCGCACTGGACCGACCGCGCAGAATTCAAGGCCGACTTCGCGGCGTTTCACGAACCCTTCGACTCCACCCAGCACACCATGTCCACCCATGTGGTCCACGTCGACGGCGACCGCGCGCACAGCTTCTGCAACGGCGGGTGGCGCCTGGTGCGCCGGGCCGCCGGCGGCGACCCCCTGTGGGACGGCACCGGCTGGTATGACGACACGCTGCTGCGCACCCCGGCAGGCTGGCGGATCACCCGCCGGGTGTGCCGCATCACGTGGTGGACCGGCAACCCGCTCGTCAACGAGACGATTGCCGGGGTCAAGTTCGAACTGGGCACCACCGTGCTGCGGCGCGAGGCAGACGCCGGGCGCGTCGGTGTCCTCGGCGCGATGCTCTCCTAACCGGCGTCCATCGGCGGCCCCTCAGCCCGTGGCGCCCTTGGCCAGGGTGAACTGCGCGATGTCCGTGTAGCCCTCGCGGAACAGGTCGGCGCACCCGGTCAGGTACTTCATGTACCGGTCGTAGACCTCCTGCGACTGGATCGCGACGGCCTGGTCGCGGTGCGACTCGAGCGCGGCCCCCCAGGTGTCCAGGGTGCGGGCGTAATGCAGGCGCAGTTGCTGGATGCGCTCGACGGCGAAGCCGGTGGCCTCCGCGTGCCCCACCACGGCCTTGGCGTTGGGCAGGTCTCCGCCCGGGAAGATCTCGTCCATGATGAATTTCATGAACCGGATCTTGGTCATGGTGATGGGCAGTCCGCGCTCGGCGAACTCCTGATCGCTGGGCTTGATGATCGTGTGCAGCAGCATCACGCCGTTGTCGGGAAGCGACGTGAAGGCCATCTTGAAGAAGTCGGTGTAGCGGTCGCGTCCGAAGTGCTCGAAGGCCCCGATCGACACGATGCGGTCGACCTTCTCGTCGAACTGCTCCCAGCCCTGCAGCAGCACCCGCTTGCTGCGCGGGGAGGGGTGCTGGTCGAGACGCTGTTGCACGTGGGCCTGTTGGTTGCGGCTCAGTGTCAGGCCCACCACGTTGACGTCGTAGCGCTCGAGCGCGCGCACCATCGTGGTGCCCCACCCGCACCCGACGTCGAGCAGCGTCATTCCCGGTTGCAGCCCCAGCTTGCCCAGCGAGAGGTCGACCTTGGCGAGCTGCGCCTCTTCCAGGGTCATGTCGTCGCGTTCGAAGTAGGCGCAGCTGTAGGTCCGCGTCGGGTCCAAAAACAGCCGGTAGAAATCGTCGGAGAGGTCGTAATGCGCCTGTACGTCCTCGAAATGCGGTTTCAAGCTGACGGATTCGCTGTGTTCTTCAGGCAAGTCACGACCTCGGGTTTTGTCTCGGGTTTGGCGGCCTGCGATCACGTCCGATCGACCCCCCTGTCGAGCCAGTGTATCCGGCCCGTGGAGGGAGGCCTCGACCAGCGATTTCGCGGACGCGGCCCCGCCCGACGAGTCCGGCAGCCACACACTGTGCGCGGCCCCTGCGCCGGATTACCGCTCCGCGCAGGCGAGTTGGACGCCGTTCACGCGTGCTGTGACCGCAGTCTCAGGGCCAAAGACCGTTCCGTGACGTTTTTTTCGTGGCCCACCCGGGGAACGTCTACCGACAGCGAATCCTCATCCTCAATCCGGGAGCAGACCTTTTCATGCCTGAAGCGATCGCGCTCGAACCGGCAACGCACATCGCCCTCAACGTCGCGTGGGTGGCCGGCGCCGTGGCCGTCGCCTACGGCGTCGGGGTGGCGTTGTCGTGGGTGCTGCAGCGGTTGCAGGGCCGCAGCGGGATCATCGACGACATCGAGGAGCTCACTCGCCGGCCCCTGCGCGCGACGTTGATGGTGATCGCGGCCAAGACCGCGGTCCACCACACCACGGTGGCGTCCTGGGAATGGCGCGGGTGGGTCGACCACGGCCTGGACATCGCGCTGATGTCGGCCGGCACCTGGTTGGCCGCCAGCCTGGTGTTCGTCGCCGAACGGCGCGCGATCGCGCGCTTCGCCGGCGGCGACATGGCGATGACCGACGCCGACCGGCACCGGCGCAAGGTCGCAACGCAGATCACCGTGCTGCGCCGGCTGGTTGTCGCGCTCGTGGTCGTGTTCGGCCTGGCGGCGGTCCTGATGACCTTCCCGGCCTTCAACAACCTCGGCAAGACGCTGTTCGCCTCGGCCGGGGTGTTCTCGGTGGTGGCCGGCCTGGCCGCACAGACATCGCTCGGCGCGGCGTTTGCCGGAATCCAGATCTCGTTCTCCGACGCCATTCGGGTCGGCGACGTCGTGGTGCTGGAGAACGAGTGGGGCCGCATCGAGGAGATCACGTTGACCTACGTGGTCGTGCACCTGTGGGACGAGCGGCGGCTGGTGCTGCCGTGCACCTACTTCACCAAGACGCCGTTCCAGAACTGGACCCGCAACGCCACCGCGCTGCTGGGCACGGTCCAGCTCGACGTCGATTTCACGGTGCCGCTGGACGCCATGCGCGCGGAGTTGGGTCGGCTGCTGCGGTCCAACGAGTTGTGGGACGGCCGAACCGGGGTGCTCCAGGTCACCGACGCGGTGGACGGCTACGTGCGGGTGCGCATCCTGGTCAGCGCTCCCAACGCCGGCCAACTGTTCGACCTGCGCTGTCACGTCCGCGAGGGCATGGTCAAGTGGCTGCAACAGGCGCAGCCGGGCGCGTTGCCGCGGCGCCGGGTCGAGGGCGTGCCCAGCCAGGACATCAACACCGCCGCCCTGCAGGTCGGACCCGGGCAGCGCCGCGCGGACGCCAGCCTGTTCAGCGGGAGTCCCGGAGCCGAGGAGCGCGGCCGCGTCTTCGAAGGGCCCGACGCCGACGACAACGACGAGCGCGCCAACGGCCGCGAGTTCGTGCACGCCCGCTCCGACCGCGACTGACCCTGCGCCCGGGACCGGCGCGGTTGACCGTCGACGAATCCGGGTATGAGCCCGTCGACCTTTCGTCGAGGTTCGGGGTTTGCGGAAAAGAGCCATGGTCGGCTGGCCGGACGGGCTGCAGCGACGGAACCGAGCCGTCGGCGTGATCATCGCGGTCGTCTCCAAGTACCTCGATGACCAGGGCGGTTACCTGGCCGCGCGGCCGCACACCCGAGATCACCGCCTTCGCAGCGCCGACCGATACCGCGTGAGTGGTTCGCGTGTAACCGGCGCCCGCCGCGGCTACTAGAACAGGGAACGTGTGTCGGGTGGACGGCACGCCGAACGGAACGGGGTCGAGAAATGAAACCGATATCGCCGACGGACGCGATGTTCCTGCTCGGCGAGTCCCGCGAACATCCGATGCATGTCGGTTCGCTGCAACTCTTCGAGCCGCCCGAGGGCGCCGGACCCGAGTTCGTCCGCGAGGCCTATCGGGCCATGCTCGGCTGCACGGAGATTCAACCGACGTTTCGCAAGCATCCGGCCTTCTTCGGCGGCCTGACCAACCTCGCATGGTCGCTGGACAAAGACGTCGAACTGGACTATCACCTGCGTCGCTCGGCGCTGCCCGAGCCGGGCCGCGTCCGCGACCTGCTGGAGTTGGTGTCCCGGTTGCACGGCAGCCTGCTCGACCGGCACCGCCCGCTGTGGGAGGCGCACCTGGTGGAGGGCCTGCGCGACGGGCGGTACGCCGTCTACACGAAGTTTCACCACTCGCTGATGGACGGGGTGTCGGCGCTGCGACTGGAGCAACGCGCCTTCACCACCGACCCGGGCGACGGCGCGGTGCGGGTGCCGTGGAGCGTGGGCCCGCGCGAGCGCGGCGAAGGCCGCAACCGGCCGTCGCTGCTCGGGCAGCTCGGCAGCACCGCGGGCTCGGCGTTCTCGTTGGCGCCGTCCACCCTCAAGCTCGCGCGGGCCGCGCTACTCGAACAACAGCTCACCCTGCCGTTCCGGGCGCCGCGCACCATGTTCAACGTCCGGATCGGCGGGGCCCGCCGGGTGGCCGCGCAGTCCTGGTCGCTGGACCGCATCAAGGCGGTCAAGTCCGCCGCCGGGGTGACGGTCAACGACGTGGTCCTGGCCATGTCCGCGGGGGCCCTGCGCGCCTACCTCCTGGAACAGGGGGCCCTGCCGGATGCCCCGTTGACCGCCATGGTGCCGGTCAATCTCCGCCGCGACGACGACGACCGGGGCGGCAACATGGTGGGGACCTTCCTGTGCAACCTGGCCACCGACCTCGAGGATGCCGCGCGACGGCTCGAGGTGATCAGCACGTCGATCCGCGACACCAAGGCGGTGTTCGGGCAGCTGCCGCGGGTCCAGCAGCTGGCCCTGTCGGCATTCAACATCGGCGGGCTGGTCCTCGGGCTGATCCCCGGGTACCTGTCGACCGCCGTACCCCCGTTCAACATCGTCATCTCGAACGTCTCCAGCGGCCGCTCCGAGCCGCTGTACTGGCGTGGCGCGCGCCTGGACGGGAACTACCCGCTGTCGATCGCGCTCGACGGGCAGGCGGTGAACATCACCGTGACCAACAACGCCAACAACCTCGACTTCGGTCTGGTCGGGTGCCGCCGCAGCGTTCCGCACCTCCAGCGGCTGCTGGGCCACCTGGAGACGTCGCTGAAGGAGCTGGAACGCGCCGTCGGCGCCTGAGCCGACCGAACGGCGGTCAGGACGGTCGGGTCAGGACTGCGCCGCGTCCGCCATGCCGCGGGCAGCCTGGGTGGTGTAGTCCAGCCACACCGTGGTGCCGCCGGGGCGGGCGCTGATGGTGCAGTGGTCGGCGAGGTTGTGCATCAGCATGATGCCGCGCGACGCCAGGGGGTCGGTGGGTTTGAGCGTCCGGGGCCGGTGCCAGGTCCCGCGGTCGCTGACGCACACGCTGATGGCTTGTGCGGCCGGGTCGTGGCTGGCCTCGAGCCGCATGGGGCCCACCGTCGGCTGGGCGCGGTAGGCGTGTTCGACGCAGTTGGCCAGCGCCTCGTTGACACCCAGCAGGATGTCGTCGCGAACCTCGGCGCAGGCGGGCGCCGCCTCCTTGAGCCACCGCTGCAACGCGCGGCGCAGCTCTGCGGCCGTCACGGCGTCGGCGGCGCCCGCGCAGACCAACCGCACGGGAGCGGCGACCACGGGTGAACGGGGAGTCATGACCGTGGCATACCCAGTTCCACTCGGGTGGATAACCTTCCGCATCTCGATTTGGCCACAGCCGGGTACGGGGTCAGAATCCGGTCGTCAGAGTCCGGTCGCAGCCCATCACACACAGGGGGTCCCCAATGGAATTTCGCGTATTCGTCGAGCCCCAGCAGGGCGCCCGCTACTCCGACCAGCTCGCCGTCGCCCGCGCCGCCGAACAACTCGGCTTCGCGGCCTTCTTCCGATCCGACCACTACCTGGCGATGAGCGGCGACGGCCTGCCCGGGCCGACCGATTCCTGGGTGACCCTGGGCGCCATCGCGCGCGAAACCTCGCGCATACGGCTGGGCACGCTGGTGAGCTCGGCGACGTTCCGCTACCCGGGCCCGCTGGCCGTCGCGGTGGCCCAGGTCGACGAGATGAGCGGCGGGCGCGTCGAATTGGGTCTGGGCAGCGGCTGGTTCGAGACTGAGCACCGGGCCTACGGAATCCCCTTCCCGCCGCTGCGGGAGCGCTTCGACCGGCTCGCCGAGCAGCTGGCCGTCATCACCGGGCTGTGGACGACACCACCGGGGGAGACGTTCGACCACGCCGGTGGGTACTACCCGGTCGTCGACTCCCCGGCCCTGCCCAAGCCGGCCCAGCGCCCCCATCCGCCGATCGTGATCGGCGGCGTCGGCGCCAGGCGCACGCCGGAGCTGGCGGCGAAGTATGCGGCCGAATTCAACGTGCCGTTCGCGCCGCTGGACACCGTCCGGACGCAGTACGCGCGGGTGGCCGAGGCGGTGGCCGCGGTGGGCAGGCCGGCCGACTCGATGGTCTACTCCTGCGCGTTCGTGCTCTGCGCCGGCCGCGACGACGCCGAGGTGGCCCGCCGCGCCGCCGCGATCGGCCGCGACCTCGACGAGCTGCGCTCGAGCAGCCCGCTGGTCGGCACGCCGGGCGAGATCGTCGAGAACCTGGGCGCGTGGCGCGACATCGGCGTGCGGCGCGTCTACACCCAGCTGCTCGACCTGTCCGACCTCGACCACCTCGAGGTGGTCGCCAACGAGGTCGTCCCGGCCGTCACGAACTGGTGACCTCGGCGCGTTCCTCGTGCAGCCGGTCCTTGTTGCGCAGCAGCCGCAGCAGCGTCACAAAACCGAGGCCGCCCGCGACGTTGGCGACCACGGTGTAGCCGAACCAGCGCAGCCAGTCGAGATAGCCGAACGGCGCATGCTTGGTGTCGAGCGCGCCGAAGATCAGCAGCGAGTCCAGGATGGAGTGGAACAGCTGCAGCCCGGCCAGCAGGAACGCCCCGGCGACGGCGGCGGCTATCCGGCCGGGCACCGAGTCGGTGCCGTGTTGCATCCGGGTCATCAGCGTGATGGTCATGCCGCCGAGCACCGCCAGCGAGAGCGTCTGCGCCGAGGGCGGCGCGGTGGCGAAGTGGGTGGCCGCCTCGATGGTCTGCGCGTGCAGCCGGGGGAAGCCCGTCATGATCAGCCACATGATCACCCAGCCGCCGACGAGGTTGGCGAACAGCGTGCCGCCCCACAGCCTGGCCAGCTGCTGGAGGCTGGCGCGCTTGGCCGCCACCGTGACGACGGGGATGATGAACCCTTCGGTGAACAATTCGCTGCGCCCCAGCAGCAGGGCCAGGAAGCCGATCGAGAACGCCAGGCCCGCCACCAGCGGCCGGTGGGTGACATCCAGGACCGACAGGTAGGCCAGGATGCCCAGCGCGACCTCGGTGCCACCGAAGAAGCCGGTGACCAGCACGCCCCGCCAGGTGCGGTGCAGGCGCTGGGCGCCCTCGCTCAGCATCCTGGTGAACGCGTCCTCGAGTTCGTCCTCGATCGGGCTGTCGGATTCACCAAGCTGGCGTTGGGTCGTCTGAGTCATCGTTGGGTCCTCCCGGCTAGAGCACAGGCGAAAGGCAGGCATACCCGTTATTTGCTGGCCGGATCACATGTGCGTCGTGTGAGCCGCCTGACAGCGCGGCCGCGCCCGCGGGCCGGTTCACAGCGCCGCGCTCAGGTCTTGGCGCGGTCGGCCTCGTGTTGCAGTTCCACCGCCGTCGCGATCGCCTGCAGCAGTCGCGCCAGCTGGTCGGCGTCGCGGACGGCGCGGTCTCCGGCGATGAAGCGGTTGAACACGCCGGCGATGAAGGTCGTCACGGCGGTGGTCTGCGCGTCCAGCAGTGCGCTGCCTTTTCCCGCGTCGGGTCGAAGGTGGCTGACGGCATCGTGTGCCATGGCGACGATGCGGGCCCGGAATTCCTGGGTGCTTTTGGCCAGCAAGGGATCTCGCGCGGCGGCGAGGAACAGCTCGTGGCGGGCCCTGTTCAGCACGAGCCCGGCCCCGTCGGCCTGCATCATGGTGAGCCGCGCGATGAGCCCGAACGGCGACGCCGGGTCGGTCGCCTCGTCGGTGACCGTTTGCAGGTTGGCGGTGTCGATCTCGGCGACCCGGCGGGCGACTCCCTGCAGCAGGGCGGCCCGGGTTCGGTAGTAGTACGAGGTGCTGCCCACGGGGAGGCGGGCCGCCCGGTCCACCCGTTCGTGGCTCAACCCGCGGGAACCGTGCTCGGCCA
Organism: uncultured Actinomycetota bacterium; assembly: GCA_963711445.1. GTDB lineage: Bacteria > Actinomycetota > Actinomycetes > Mycobacteriales > Mycobacteriaceae > Mycobacterium. Next base: position 162,227 of record CAVQEF010000003.1, on the reverse strand, counting down.
GCACCCCGATGGCGGCGTCGCAGAGTTCGCGCCGGCGTTTCGCGCCGTCGCGGGTCCGGGAATGCGGCGGGTTCATCAGCGCAGGATGGTCCCGCCGTCGATGTTGATCACCTGGCCGTTGATCCAGGAGCCCTCCTCCGACAACAGGAACGCGACCAGCGACGCGACGTCGGCGGTCTCCCCGACCCTCGGGCCGCGGATGCGGCGCAGCGCGGCGGCTTCCAGGTCGGGCCACTGCGGGGCGGCGCGGATCGACTCGGTCGCGGTGAAACCGGGAGCCACCGCGTTGCAACGGATTCCGTCCTTGCCCCACCGCGCGGCGACGTGTCGGGTCAGCGCCCCGATGCCGGCCTTGGCGGTGGCGTAGGCGGGGCGGGCGGGTTCGCCCTGGAAAGCCGCGGCCGACGACATGTTGACGATGGCGCCGCCTCCCCGCGACACGATCTTGGGAATGGCATGCTTCATGGCGGCGACGTAGCCGCGCAGGTTGACCGCCATCACGCGGTCCCAGACCGCGAGGTCGATGTCGACGACGTCGGTGTCGGCGCGCAGGGCACCCATGTCCGCGCCGACCGCGAAGAGCAGGTCGAGCCCGCCGAAGGCCGCTTCGGCCGAGTCCATCAGGGCCGCGACCGTGTCCGGCTCGGCGAGGTCGAACGGCACCGCGACGGCCGTTCCGCCGGATTCGCCGATGCGATCCGCGGTGCGCTGTGCCGCGTCGCCGGCGATGTCGCCGACGACGACGCGGCAGCCTTCCGCCCCGAGGCGGGCGGCGGTGGCCGCACCTATTCCGGTGGCCCCACCCGCCACGACCACGACCCGGTCGGTCAATCCCCGCAGTGCCATCCCGCATTCCTGCCGTCGAGCGTGCCCGGGCACGCGCCATTGACTTCACCTCTAGATTCCTAGAGTATGCCCCTAGTCGTGATCGAGGCCGCGCGGAACGGGACGGGGTTGATGGCGGGAATCCACCGGGACCGGCCCGGCGCAGGCGATCTCGAGGCGGCAACCGGCGAGCCGGCGGTCGCGCTGGGCGACGACGTGTGGATGTCGCCCGGCGTTTCCAACGCCTACGCGGTGGCCACCGGCGACGGCCGGGTGTTGGTCAACGCCGGCCTGGTCTTCGAGGGCCCGCTGCGGCAGCGGGCGTTCGCCGGGGTGCCCGGACCCACCCGGGCCATCATCGTCACCCAGGGCCACGCCGACCATTGGGGGGCGGTCAACGCGCTGCGCGAGGACGGGAGAGCAGAAACCGAAGTCGTCATGCACGCGAACTACCGCTACTGGCGCGACGACAACGACCGCCTCACCGGCTACCGCGCCCCCAAGGCGTCGTTCGCGTTCCCGAAGTTCACCGACGCCTTCCTCGAGCACTTCAAGACCGTCGACCCCGCCACCATCGACTTCTCCTTCCCCGAACCGACCACCACATTCGACCGCCGCACCGAGCTCCAGTTCGGCGGCCGGCGCTTCGAGCTGGCCTGGACACCCGGCGGGGAGACCACCGACTCGCTGGTCGTCTGGCTGCCCGACGACCGAATCCTGTTCACCGGCAACCTGTTCGGCCCGCTGTTCGGGCACGTCCCGAACTTGATGACGATCCGCGGCGACCGCTACCGCGACCCGATCCTCTACATCGAGTCGCTGAACACCGTGCTCGACTACGGCCCCCGGCGCCTCATCACCGGTCACTTCGACCCCGTCGAGGGCGCCGACCGGATCGCCGAGGAGGTGACCGCGATGCGCGACGCGATGCAGTCCGTGCACGACCAGACGGTCGAGCGGATGGTCGCCGGCGCCGACGTCTACACCGCGATGCGCGAAGTCCGCGTGCCCGGACACCTCGACGTCGGGGAGGGCTACGGCAAGACCTCGTGGAACGTGCGCGCGATCTGGGAGATGTACGCCGGCTGGTTCCAGCACCGCTCCACCACCGAACTCTACGGCGTGGCAGCCGATTCGGTGTTCGGCGACCTCGTCGAGCGGGCAGGCGCCGACGCGCTCGTGGAGTCGGCCCGCGCCCACCTGGGAGCTGGCCGCCCGGTGCAGGCCCTCCACCTCACCGACATCGTCTTGGGCACCGATCCCGCCCACACCGGCGCCCGGGCCACGGCCGTCGAGGCCCACGAGACGCTGCGGGCCGGCACGGAGAACTTCTGGGAAAAGGCGTGGCTCACCAGATCCATCGACGAACTGAGGAACACCGAATGAACACGGCCAACTTCGATTTCACCGGCTCGGACGTCCTGGTGACCGGAGGCACGTCGGGCATCGGCAACGGCGTGGCGGCCGCCTTCGCCGGCGCGGGAGCCTCGGTGACCATCACCGGCACCCGCTCCTCGGCGGCCGACTACGACGACGACCTGAGTGCGTTCACCTATCGCCAATGCCAGATCCGCGACCCCGAATCGATTGATGCCCTGGTCGATTCGCTGGGGAGCCTCGACATTTTGGTGAACAACGCCGGAGGGCCCTACCCGGCCGGCGACGAATACGACCCCGACGGTTACGTCGCCTCGGTCACCCAGAACATGTTCGGCCCGATGCGGCTGACCATGAAGTGCCACGAGCGACTCAAGTCCAGCGGCGCGCCCGGCGGGGCGAGCGTGGTCAACATCGTTTCCATGTCGGCGTTCCGTTCGGCGGTCTTCGTCCCGGGCTACGCCTCGTCCAAGATGGGCCTGCTCGCCCTGACGATGAACCTGTCCCGCCGCTGGGCCCAGGACGGCATCCGCGTCAACGCCGTCGCGCCCGGTCTGATCGACACCCGCATGACCCGGCCGGCGATGAGCATCCCCCAGGTCATGGACGTCGAGATCGGCTTCCACACCCCGCTCGGCCGGCCCGGCACCCCGCAGGACTGCGCGGGTGCGGTGTTGTTCCTGTGCACCGACGCCGCCTCCTACATCACCGGCACCAGTATCGCCGTCGACGGCGGCTACCTGACCGTCTGAACCGGAAAGCCCCCCATGACCGAATTCGACAACGTCAGCGCCCCCGACGACGTCCTCGAGCTGGCCCGGCAACGCACCGGGCTGACCGGCATCGACTCCGACTCGTGGCGCGCGGGCCTGGCCATCGTGCTCGACGAGGTCAACTCGTCGGCGGCCTTCACCGCGGCGGGCCGCGAGCGCGTCATCGACGACGCCATCGCCGCGCTCGGCCGGCGACTGCGCGTCCACGACTACATCCAGTCGCACCCCGAGGTGCTCGACACCCCGATCGAACGGCCGCTCATCACGCTGGGCATGCCACGCACCGGCACCACGGTGATCAGCTACCTGCTCGACCAGGATCCGGCGCGCCGCTCGCTGCTGCACTGGGAATGCATGCAACCGGTGCCCCCGCCCACCACCGATACGCTGCGCACGGACCCGCGCTGCCTGGCCCTGCTCGACGAGCAGAGGCGGATTCTCGAGTTGGTCACCCAGGCCAACATGGCGCTGCCGCACTGGGAGGACGCCGACGGGCCCACCGAGTGCATGTTCATCCACAATCAGGACTTCAAGGGGCTGTCCTGGGACGCGTTCATGGCCACGCCGCGCTACGCCGAGTGGCTCGTCAACGAGGCCGACGTGACCAGCACCTACGAGTACCAGAAGCGCTACCTGCAAGTGCTGCAGTCCCGGGCGCCGGGCACCTGGAACCTGAAGATGCCGTCACACTCGGTGCACATCGAGGCGCTGCTGCGGGTCTTTCCCGACGCCCGGCTCATCTGGGCCCACCGCGACCCCTACCGGGCCTCGGGCTCGCTGGGCAACCTGTGGAAGCTGCCGAAAGGCATGGTGCTCAAGGCCGAAGCCCTGGACGTCCCGTCGTGGGGCACCAACATCGCCGACCAGATGCGGGCCCACGTCGAGCGGCCGCTGCGGGCGCGCGAGCGCATCGGCGACGACCGGTTCTTCCACATGTACTACCACGAGATGCTGGCCGACCCCATGGACGTCATGCGCCGCATCTACGACTGGGCCGGCGACGAACTGTCCCCCGACACCGAGGCGCGAATGCAGTCCTGGCTCGCCGCACACCCGCAGCACCGGTTCGCCCCCAACACTTACCGTCTCGACGAATTCGGGTTGACCGTGGCGATGCTGAAGCCGGTGTTCACCGAGTACCTCGACGCGTTCGACATCGCGCCGGAAGGCGACGCGTGAGCGCCGCCGCAGTGCTCTCGCCCAGCGCGGCGCCCCCGCGGGCCGCCACCCGCCGGCGCGACATCTACAGGAGGCACACATGAAGGCATCGATGGTGACGGGCCCGGGCACCGCCGCGGTCGTCGACACACCACGGCCGCACGTCGGGCCCGCCGACGTACTGGTCAAGATGCGGGCCTGCGGGGTCTGCGGATCCGACGGCTTCTACATCAGCATCGGCGGCCTGCCCCCACGCTCGGGGCGCACCCCACTGGGACACGAACCCGCGGGCGAGGTCGTCGAGGTCGGCGCCGACGTCACCGACATCGCGGTCGGAGACCACGTCGTCGTCAACCCGATGGCGTGCCCCTCCAACATGATCGGCAACGGCGGCGACCGCGGCGCGCTCGCCGACTACCTGCTCATCGACAACGCGATCCGCGGCGTCAGCCTGCAGGTGATCCCCGACCACGTCCCGTTCGAAGTCGCCGCGCTCAACGAACCGATGGCCGTCGCCCGGCACGCCGTCAACCGCTGCCGGCCCAAGCCCGGCGACAAGGTCGTCGTCTTCGGCGCCGGACCGATCGGACTCGGCGCGGTGCTGGCCTTCAAAGCCGTTGGGGTGGGCCACATCATCGTCGTCGACCTCCTACCCGGACGGCTGGACAAGGCGCTGCAGATCGGTGCCGACGCGGTCATCGACTCCGCACACGACGACACCCTGGCCAGGCTGGTGGAACTGCACGGCGCGGGCGAGGCCATGTTCCCCGGCAAGGCGGGCAGCGACATCTACCTCGACGCAGCCGGCGCCCCCGCCGTCATCGACACCGCTCTGGCCGCCGCCAAGAAGGGTGCCACGCTGTGCGTCGTCGCCGTCCACAAACAACCCGTGCCGGTGGAGCTGGTCAACGTCATGAGCAACGAGATCACCATCGTCGGCTCCCTGGGATATCCGGACGAAATCTTCGAAGTGACGGCCGATTTGGTGGCCAACTGGGAGCAGTACGCCCGCATCGTCAGCCACACCATCCCCTTCGACAACGTCGACGAAGCGCTGCGGCTCGCCTCCACCCCGGGGGCGGCGGACAAAGTCGTCGTCACCTTCCCCGGCGAGCGCTGAGCCGCCACCCGGCAGCGGCCGAATGATTACGATGCGCTGCCCTGGGTAGCCGTAATCCATCGTCGGCTCGATCGTCACAGGGAGGTGGAAGCCATGGCCCGACACGTCGAGGTGGAACCCGCATTGTGGGAAGAATTCCACCGCGTCGTCAACATGTCTTCCCGGGAGCTGCCCGACCAGGCCGGCACCCCGACCGGCCGGCGGGTGCTGCACATCTTGCAGAAGCGTCGGGTGGACCTCGACGCCGAGGACGTCGCGGTCATGCGCAAGGTGGTCGAGCGCAGCCATGCCGAACGCCGCGACGAGTTGGAACCGAGCGCCGGGCAGGACAATTGGCGGCACAGGCTGATGACGCTGGGCCACGATCCCTTGAAGCGGACATGAACCAGACGCGCGGTTCCGACGAACCGGGCACGGGCGAACACAGCGGCCGCGCCGCGGCGCGATTCGCTGTGCTGATGGCCCTGGCGGGAGTCGGCTTTCTGATCGTCGCGGCGCTGTGGGCGCACGGTTGCGACGTGCGGGCACAGCGGGACACCGCCGCCTGCGGGCCGGTGCAGCGGACGTTGCTGGGCCTCGGCGCGCCGCTGATCCTGTTTGCCGGCGGCCTGTGGGCGTTCCGGCGCACCTACCGCCTGTGGCGGGAGCGGCGGCCGTGGTGGGCATGGCAGGGGGCGGGTTGGTTCCTGCTGCTGCTGATGTTGCTCACCCTCACGATGGGCCTGCCACCGATCGCCGGACCGGCTCTGGGGTGACGAGCCCGGACAGGGGTATCACCGGACGCTCGCCGGTGACGACGTGGCGCGGCGGATCGACGGTGACCAGTCCCGACTGCCGCAACGGGATTCAGACGTCGTGCCCGCACCTGGTGCGGGTGCCCATGGCCGACGGCAGCCTCGCCGCGCTGACCGAGCAGCCCGACGACGACCGGGTACCCGACCTGCTGGCGCTCTCGGACGTGATGGGAACCGGCGCATCGATCCGGGCAAGGTGTTCGACCTGACCCTGCCGCTCGATCAGGTGGCCGAGGCTTACCGGGCCATGGACGAACGCCGGGCCGGCAAAGCCCTGCTCCGGCCCTGAGCGTCCGGGACGAGCCGCAGCAGCGGTAGCCCTGCGGAGAAGCCCCTGTGCCGGCGCCGACGAGCGCACAGCGTTTGCGAGCATTATTCTTCGGCAATCCCCTCCATCGGCGACGACGCCGAAGAACGTGGCCGAACTCTGCGCATCCGCTGACCCGGAAAGAGAGCCAAGTGAACACCGCACCGCCGCACCGTGCCCCCGAACGCTCATTCACCAGTGCGATCACGGCCATCTTCGGGTTTGCAGCCGCGGTGCTGATGGCCGCGTCGTGCATGCTGGGGACGGCCGCGGTCGGCAACGCCGCGGACGGTGACTCCTGCCCCGACGTCCAGGTGGTCTTCGCCCGCGGCACCTTCGAACCGTCCGGCCCCGGCGCAATCGGGCAGGCGTTCACCGACGCGTTGACGGACCGCCTGCCCGGCAGCTCGATTGACGTCTATGGCGTGAACTACCCTGCATCGCTTGACTTCTCCCGCGCCGCCGACGGGGTGGTCGATGCCAGCAGCAAGGTTTTGGATACGGCGGCAACCTGCCCAAACACCAAGATCGTGGTGGGCGGCTACTCCCAGGGCGCCGCGATCGCGGCCTACATCACCGCCGACAGCGTCCCGCCGGAGTATCCACTCCCGCCCGGGATCAGCGGCCCGATGCCACCGAGCACCGCGAGACACGTCGCGGCTGTGACGTTGTTCGGCAAGCCGTCCACCCGTTTCCTCGACATCGTCGATCGCGGCGCCCCGCCCATCTCCGTCGGTCACCTCTACGCCGGTAAAACGATCGATCTGTGCGCACCCGAGGACCCGGTCTGCGCATCCAGCGGCTTCAGCCGTGCCGCCCATAGCGCCTACCGGTCCAACGGCATGACCGACCAGGCTGCCGACTTCACGGCGAACGCCATCAAGGGCGCTCACTGAACCACCAGACGCGCACGGCCGCCGGTGTCCTGCGTCGCGAATTCACCGGGGATTGCGGTGCATAGCAGCCACGGTCGGCGGGTGGGCTTCCCTGCAAGCGAACTACTGACCCGGGACTCCAGACCGCGCCGCTCATATCAGTCACGTTGACATATATCAGCATCGTTGATACAACGGAGTCATGACCCAACCGACCCAAGAGATGTTCGAATCCGCCTACCGGGGCGAGGCCCCCGAAATGGGCGAAGGCAACCGGCCGCCGTGGAGCATCGGCGAGCCGCAACCCGAGATCGCCGCCCTCATCGACGCCGGGAAATTCCACGGCGAGGTACTCGACGCCGGGTGCGGCGAGGCCGCGGTGTCGTTGCACCTGGCCGCGCGCGGCCTCACCACGGTGGGCCTGGACCAATCGCCCACCGCCGTGGCGTTGGCGCGTGAGGAGGCCGCCAAACGCGGCCTGACCAACGCGACCTTCGGCGTCGCAGACATCAGTGACTTCACCGGCTATGACGGCCGCTTCGGAACCATCGTCGACAGCACGCTGTTCCACTCGATGCCCGTCGAGCTGCGCGACGGCTACCAGCGGTCGATCGTGTGTGCCGCCGCACCGGGTGCCTCGTACTTCGTGCTGGTGTTCGACCGCGCCGGCATGCCTGCCGACGGCCCGATCAACGCGGTCACCGAAGACGAACTGCGCGAGGCGGTTTCGAAATACTGGGTGATCGATGACGTGCGGCCGGCGCGCATCCACGCCAACGTGCCCGATCGCTTCCTGGACGGCTTCGAGGCCTTCGCCGGCGCCGACATCCGCGACGAGGGCAACGGCCGCAAGTCGCTGCCGGCGTGGCTGCTGTCCGCCCACCTGGGCTGATCCGGCCGAATCGCGCGCCGATTGCCCGCGCGGACGCGGGTACCACCTCCGCCGATGCCCCGCGGGTTTGGCCGTGCGGGAAGGAAGTGCGGCGCGGCGTGGTTGAACGGCACATGCGAATTGGGGTTGTGTTTCCGCAGACGGAACTCGGCGGGGATCCCGCGGAGGTGCGTACATACGGGCAGCGGGTCGAGGAATTGGGCTTCACCCACATCCTCGCCTACGACCACGTCGTGGGCGCCGATCCGCAAGTGCACCGGGGCTGGCGGGGCCCCTACGACATCGATTCGACGTTTCACGAGCCGTTGGTCATGTTCGGCTTTCTGGCCGCGGTGACCTCGCTGGAACTCGTCACCGGGATAATCATCCTGCCGCAGCGGCAGTCGGTGCTGGTGGCCAAGCAGGCCGCCGAGGTGGATCTGCTGACCGGTGGGCGGTTCCGGCTCGGTGTCGGGCTGGGCTGGAATGCCGTCGAATACGAAGCGTTGGGCGAGGATTTCACCAACCGGGGCCGGCGCTCGGAAGAACAGGTCGAACTCCTGCGCAAGCTGTGGACGCAGCGCTCGGTCAGCTTCACCGGCAGATACCACACCGTCACCGCGGCGGGCCTGGCCCCGCTGCCCGAGCAGCGTCCGATCCCGGTCTGGTTCGGTGCGGCCTCCGGCCGCGCCTACGAGCGCGCCGGACGGCTCGGCGACGGCTGGTTCCCGATGGTCGAGCCCGGCCCCGCGCTCGACGACGCGCGCGAGCAGGTCAACCGCGCGGCGGCGGCAGCCGGCCGCGACGTCGACGGCCTGGGTATGGAAGGCCGGGTCAGTTGGACCGGCGACCCGGACAAGCTCGCGGCCGACATCGCCGCCTGGAAGGCCGCCGGGGCGACCCACGTGTCGGTGAACACGATGAACGCCGGCCTGGCGACCGTCGACGAACACCTCTCCGTTTTGGAGCGGGTCGCCGCGGACCTGGAGTAGCCGGCCGGCACGGCCTCGTCACCCGGTATAGTTAAATTAACTAACTAGCCTTCGGCGACTGCGCTGGCGGAGGGGGTTCGGCGGATGAGCCGCACGGAAAACGACACATGGGATCTCGCGTCCAGCGTCGGCGCGACCGCGACGGCGGTCGCCGCGTCGCGGGCGACGGCATCCCAGGGACCCAACCCGCTGTTGAACGACCCCTGGGCCGACCCTCTGGTGCGCGCGGTGGGCATCGACACGTTCGTCAAACTCATCGATGGCGAGATCCGGCGTACCGACGACCCGCTGCTGAACCGTCAGTCCATGAACGAGCAGATCACGGTTCGCACCCGGTTCTTCGACGACTTCTTCATGCAGGCGACCGGATCCGGTATCCGGCAGGCGGTGATCCTGGCGTCCGGGCTGGACACCAGGGCCTACCGGCTGCCGTGGCCGGACGGCACGGTGGTCTACGAGATCGACCAGCCCGCGGTCCTCGAGTTCAAGACGCGCACGCTGGCCGGCCTGGGCGCCGAGCCCACCGCCCGGCGCCGCACCGTCGCGATCGACCTGCGCGACGACTGGCCGTCGGCGCTGGCCGAGGCCGGCCTTGACGCCGGGCAGCCGACGGCCTGGAGCGCCGAAGGGCTGCTGGTCTACCTGCCGCCCGAAGCGCAGGACCGCCTGTTCGACAACGTCGCGGCGCTGTCGGCGCCGGGCAGCCGGATCGCCACCGAACACCTTGACCTGCGCAACATCCCGTCGGACTGGGCGCAGAAGCTGACCGAGCGGTCGCGGCGCCTCGGCTCCAACATCAACCTGGCCGAGTTGTTCTACACCGGTGAGCGCAACACCGCCGCCGAATACCTCGCCGCGCACGGCTGGCGGGTCGACATCTCGACGACCGAGCAGGCCTACGCCGCCCACGGGTTCGAGCTGCCCGACGACGACCTGGCGTCGTTCGGTGACGCCTCGGGCTACCTGAGCGCCACCCTGGCTCAGCGGCACCGCCGGTGATCTTCATCACCCACCGGTGACGTTGACGCGGTCCGACGCGTGGCCGCGGGATTCGCCGGGAATAACGCCCTGGGCGGCAACGTCTTCGCACCCGGTGCCGGCCGGTGGGCGCGCGCACGGATCCAGGGGAGGTGTCGGTGAATCGCTCGAGCACGGCGACGGTGTCGGCCACGGCGGACGAGCGGCCGGGCCGCGGCGGGCCCGCCCCGACCCGGACGTTGTTCGCCGCGGTCGTCACCGTGTTGTTGGCGACCGGGTGGGCGGCCAACCACTTCGCCGCGCTGATGCCCGCGATCAGCGACGAGCAACACCTGGGCGCCGCCAGCCTCGAGGCGATCTTCGGAATCTACGCGGTCGGCCTGCTGCCCGGCCTGTTGCTCGGCGGGCGATCATCGGATGCGCTCGGGCGGCGGCCGGTCGCCTGGGCCGGCTCCGCGACCGCGCTGGCCGGCACCGTGGCCATGCTGGTCTCGCAACACGCCGAGGTGTTGTTGGCGGGACGATTCATCGTCGGCTTCGGTGTAGGCCTGGCGATCAGCTCCTGCACCGCGTGGGCCTCCGACCTGAGGGGGCCGGATGGCGCGGCAACCGCGGGTGCGGTGTTGATCGCGGGCTTCGCCGTCGGGCCGTTTGCCGCGGGCGCGATCGCCGTGGCCGGCAGCCCCGGCATCCGCGGGTCGTTCGCCCTCGCCGCCGCGCTCCTCGGCGCGGCGACGCTCGTGGCCGCCGTGGTGGCGCGGCGCGCGGCGGTGCCCGACGCGGCATCAACCGACGGCGTCGGGCTGCCGGCGTCGCCGCGCCAGGGCAGCGCGCGGGCGCTGAGTTGGGCCATGCCGCTGGCGCCGTGGGTATTCGGTTCGGCAACACTGGCATTCGTCACGATCCCGACCCGAGTCGATACCGGCCTCGCGCCTTCCGTGGCCGCGGGAACGGCCGCGCTGATCGCCAGTGGCGCCAGCGGGCTGATACAGGTCCTGGCCCGCGCCCGCCGGTTCGGTCCCCAAGCCGGGACCGCCGGCGCGCTGCTGGCCGCGTTCGGCTATGCCTTGACCGCGGCGGCGCCGCCGACCATGACGCCGGCGCTGGGCCTGACCCTGCTGCTGGTTCTCGGGTGCGCGTCCGGCCTCTGCATGCGCGACGGGCTGATCGACCTGGAAGCCGCGGCGCCGCAAGACCGCCGGGGCGCGCTCACCGGAGCGTTCTATGCCCTCAGTTACCTCGGCTTCGGCCTGCCCCTGCTGTTGACCGTGGTCGGGTCCGCGCCGGCGTCGGCCGCCATCCTCGTCACGCTGGCGGTGCTGGCGTCCGCGACGGCGGTCGCACGGGCCGCCCGCCTGCGCCGGGACGACCACCGCACCAACTGACCAGTCGCCGGCGAGCGCGTACGAACCCAGCTGGGACCGATCCCGATCGCTCACCACACCAACGCTTTTGGCCGCCTTGCGGCGTGGTGGCCGGCGAACCGCCACGCGATCACATCGGTGGCATCAGCACGGTGTCGATCATGTACACGGTCGCGTTGGCGGTGGGCACGCCGCCGCACACGACGCCGGCGTTGTCGACCCGGAGGTCGTTCTGCGGCCCGGTCACGGTCACGCCCGCGCCCTGCAGCGTCTGGTGGGAGCCGGCGACCCGGGCGGGGCTCAGCTGACCTTGCACCACGTGATAGGTCAGGATGTTCTTGAGCAGGTTGGCGTCCGTTTTGAGCTGGCCGATCGTCGACTCCGGCAGTTTGCCGAAGGCGGCATCGGTCGGCGCGAACACCGTGTACTGGCCGTTGTTGAGCGTGTCCACCAGGTTGACGTCGGGGTTCAGCTTGCCCGACAGCGCCGAGGTCAGGGTGGTCAGCATCGGGTTGTTGGAGGCCGCCACGGCGACCGGCACCTGCGACATTCCCTGCACCGACGCGGGACCGCCGGGGTTGGCCGCCGCGTAGTCGGCGCATCCGGGCCCCACCAGATCCGCCGCCGCGGCCGGCGGGGCACCGGCCACCGATAGACCGAAGATGGTCGCGGCCGCGAAACCCATCGCCGCCATTGACGTGTTGTGCGCTTTCATTGTGTTGGCCTCCTGTGTGTCGGCGGTGGTTGTTGCCGCCGCTGTCCTGCCTGTGATGGGTGATTCGGAGCCCGCACGCTCTTGGACTGCTCGCGGATCGAATCCGCTGAATTTCGCTCAGCCGTACGTGAACGAAAAGACTTGCAAACCTGGGCTCGGGCGGACCTCGAGCGTGCCGGGTGCGAAGTGGTCGCCGGTGACGATTCGGTGCGACGTCGGCGGGCCGGAGATCGGCATCGTGGTGGAGTCGCCGTCGCGGGTCACGGTGAGGGTTCCCGTTCCGCCGACGACGACGTAGACGTTTGTGGCGTGGTAGTTCAGTTCGATGGTGGACTGGGCGCCGTCGGCCGTCGCGCCCTGGTAGTCCAGCGACCAGCGCCCCCGCAACGCGAAGCTGTCCGCGGGCAGGGCCGGTGGGTAGTCGAACGTGGCGGGGCCTTCGTCATAGGTTCCGCCGCCGCCGTAGTTGACGACCTTGCCCACGCCCAGATAGGTCTCAGGGGTGGTCTGTCGCTGGGGGGTGGACTCGGTCGTGTCCAGCGGCGGCGGCAGCTCGGTGCCGGGGCGCGCATCTTCGAGCAACCGCCTGATCAGTTTCTCGGTGACCCCGTAATCGCCTTCACCGAATTTGATGTGCCGCACCTCGCCGGTGGCATCGATCAGGTATTCCGCGGGCCAGTAACGGTTTCGATAGTTGGTCCACGTGGAGTAGCCGTTGTCGAGCGCGATGGGGTAGGCGATGTCGAGGTCCGCGGCACCCTTGGCGACGTTGCCGGGCACCTTCTCGAACGCGTACTCGGGGGTGTGCACCCCGATGACCTCGAACCCGTGGTCCTTGTACGCGCTGTACCAGGCGACGACGTGCGGGATGGCGCGTTGGCAATTGATGCAGGAGTATGCCCAGAAGTCGATCAGGACGACCTTGCCGCGCAGGGACTGCAGCGTGACCGGTTGGTCACCGGCCGTGTTCAACCAGGCGGCGATGCCCTTGAGATCGGGTGCCGGACCACAGTTTTCGAGTTCACGAGCGGCGTTGCTGCAGTTGGACAGCTGCGCGTTCTGGTCGTTGACGATGCCGCCGAGGTTCAGTTTCCGGCGAATCCCGTTGTCGGCGGCCAGCCGGTCCTGCAGCGGGCTGGTGTAGTCGGGAAGGGTCCGCTGCAGCGCCGCGGCCATGTCAAAGGCCAGTGCGACCGCGAGCAGAATCATCACGCCTCCTGCCCCGATACGGATCTGCCGCTGGTGGCGCCGGAACGCGCTCACCCGCTGGGCCACCCGTTGGCCCGCCACGGCGAAGGCCAGCAGGGGCAGGGCGATACCGACGGCGAAGGCGCCCGCCAACACCGCGGTACCCCGTCCGATGGACGCCGTGGCGCCGGCCACCGCGATCGCGGCGAGGACGGGCCCCGCGCAGGGCACGTAGAGCGCGCCCAGCGCCAGGCCGAGACCGAACCCGCCGCTACCTCCGCCGAGGCGCTTCTGCGGGATGCGGGCGAACGGGCGCTCCAGTATCCGTTCGATCGGCGGGAAGATCAGACCCAGGCCGATCGCGACCAGTGCGGCCAGGGCAATCCAGCGAATGGCGTCCTGCGGCAGGTGCAGCAGCGACAGCGCCGCCGAGCCGGTCAGCGTGACCAGGCTGAAGCTCAGTACCAGGCCGGCGATCACCAGATAGGGCCGCAGGGTGTGCGACGACGCGTCGGTGTGCGAATTCAGTTGTACGCCAGTCCTATCGGCGCGCCCCTGGGTGCCTGCCAGGAAGACCACCGGCAACACGGGCAGGATGCACGGCGACACTCCCGTGAGCAGGCCCCCGACCAAGCCGATCAGCGCAATGGTCCACATGGGAGGTATTCGCGGCCGGACCGGTGCCGGATGGGTACCGGTTCCCGGCCCCGCTCACTGGCCCGGGGGCATCAGGACGGTGTCGATCATGTACACCGTCGCGTTGGCGGTGTGGACCCCGCCGCAGACCAAGCCCGCGTCGTTGACCTTGAGGTCGTTACCCTGGCCGGTCACCGTCACGGTGGCGCCCTGCAGGGTGGGATGCGTGCCGTCGACCTTGGTCGGGCTCTCCTGCCCCTGCACGACGTGATAGGTCAGGATGCTCTTCAGCAGCGGGGCGTCCTTCTTGAGCTTGTCGATGGTGGCCGCAGGCAGCTTGTCGAAGGCGGCATTCGTCGGCGCGAACACCGTGTACTGACCGTTGTTCAGCGTGTCGACCAGGTTGACGTCGGGGTTCAGCTTGCCCGAAAGCGCCAAGGTCAGGGTGGTCAGCATCGGGTTGTTCGACGCGGCCGTGGCGACCGGGTCCTGGGCCATGCCGGCCACCGAGCCCGGCCCGACGGGATTCTGACTGGCGTAGTCGGCGCAGCCGGCGCCGATGAGGTCGGCGCCGGAATCGGCCGTCGTCGCGGTCGTCGCCGTCGTCGCCGGAGCCGCCATGCTGGTGGCGGTGCTGCTGCCCGGCGTCGACCCGGTTGCCGATTTGTCGCTTGAGCATGCCGAAAAGCCAACTGCCGCAATTACCGCCAGGCTTGCCGCAGCGACTGTTCTGGTCCGAGCGTTCGTCATCGCGTTTCTACCCCTTCATCATGGACGGCTCCGTCGGCCGCCTTCCGGCCGGACGCAGGGGATTCGGAGCCGTCGCGGCGATGGACGGGTGCGGATTTTCGGGCCCTGAGCCGCTCAGCTCAGCGGCAACTCGGCCAGTATCGCGCCGGTCGGGCGCGGCGACCCGGTGCCGGGTTCCACGGTGAACGCGAGCGCGCGCGACGAACCCAGATCTTTCAGCGTCGCCGTGGTCGACGGCGTCACGGCCGCGGCGCCCATCGTCCCCGCCGAGGTCGGGCCCTTGGCGTCCAGCAGCCACATCTGATACACGGTGCCCGGGGAGGGCGGCGGGACGTTGTTCATCACCAGCACACCCGCGTTGCGGTCGCGCGAGAACACCACCGTGGCCGTCCCATTGGCGAGCGGTCGCGACACCGTCCGCACATCCGGGGCTGCCAGGACTTGTGCAGCGACCGTCGCGGGCGGATGCGGCCGCATCAACAACCCGACGCCGAAGGCCACGGCACCGACCAGCAGCGCGGCCGCCGCCGAAACCAGAGCGGCGGTACGCCAACCCAATTGGCGCGTGCCCCGGAATCTGGCCGCCGTCAGTGTGGCGGTGCGCAGCTGTGCCGGCGGTTCGACCGCAGTCGCCGACGACGCCGCGGCCATCGTCTCGCGCACGGCGCGCACCTGCTCTTCGAATGCCGCCGCCAGATCCCGCGGGGCTCCCGCCACCCGCCGCTCGATGTCGGCTCGTTCCCCGGCCGACACCGCATCCAGCGCGTACGGCACAGCCAGGTCCAGCAATTCGGATTCGGTCGGTTCGGTCATGGTACGTCCAAGCAGTTACGCAGGTTGCGCAGCGCATCGCGCATCCGCGACTTGATCGTCGACAGGTTCGCGTTCAACCGTTGCGACACTTCGCTATACGTGAGTCCGTCGTAGTAAGCCAACTGGATACACTGCCGCTGCGCGTCGGTCAACGCGCCCATGCACTCGCCCACCCGGCGACGCTCCTCGCCGGCGATCGCCGACTCGGCGACGACGTCGCACGCCGGCTCGGCGCTGGCCGCGCCGTAGCGGGATTCCCGCCTGCTGCCGGCCTCCTCGGCGCGCACCCGGTCGACGGCCCGCCGGTGCGCCATGGTCAGCAGCCAGGCCAGGGCGCTGCCCTTGCCGGAGTCGTATTGCCCCGCGGTCCGCCACACCTCGAGATAGACCTCCTGGGTGGTTTCCTCGCTGTAGCCGGGATCACGCAGCACCCGCACCACCAACCCGTACACGCGACTTGCGGTGAGGTCGTAGACGGCGGCGAAGGCTGCGCTGTCCCCACGCGCGACCGCACGCAGCAACGCGTCCAGCTCGTTGCCCGGCCGTGGCGGTCCCGTCATCGATGCGTAGCCTATCCGCATCGACGACGGCCCGACGCGGCGACGAGGAATTCGGTCGTGCCGCTGCCGATCACCGCTACCGAGGGTCAGCCCTGGTGCCACACCGGTGATTCGAAGCCATCGGCCGGGCGGACGGTGCGCAGTCACCCGCTGAGGGCGAGGCCGCCTATGCGCCCGTGGTCTTTCCCGCGGGACCGACCTGGTAGCCGCCCTCGTCGTCGGTGAAGGTCACCACGAATTGCTGCTTGATGCGGTCGATGGTGGCCTCGCAGGTGAAGGTCGCCCCTTTGGCGATGGTGGGGTTTTGACCGTCGTTGCACGTGACGTCGCTGACCCGCTTGGCGCCGTAACCGGACGGGTCGGCCAGCAGATGCTCGACCGCGGCCTGGGTCTTGACGATGTCGAGTTGCCGGGTGACGAAGAAGCCCGGCGCGCCGAATCCGGTGATCAGCACCACCGCGACGAGCAGGACGCCCAGCGCCCCGCCGTAGCAGACCCAGCGGGCTGGCACGCCCTGGTTCTTCGGCCGGGGCGGGTAGTGCCGGTAGTCGGCGGCTCGGGGAACACCCCATGGTGCCGCCGGGTAAGGCTGCGGCCGGTAGCCCGGTGCCCCCGGGGGCCTGCCCGCAGAGGCGAATGGCGGCGGCGGCGTGCCCGGGGCCGGACGCGCACCGGGGTGCCGCCAGGGCTGCGCGGCCCGGACACCGCCAGGGGCTTGGGGGCCGGGCGACGGCAGCGGAGGGAAGGGGGTGACGGGGCGGGCCATGAGGGGCTCCTTCGGCGCGAGCTTGTGCAACTATCGTGAACTATTTCAGAAAAAACGTAGCTTTGCAACACTTTAATTGTTGCAAAGCTACGGGCTCGTTAACGCGATGGCGTCAGCTGCGCGATCAGCGTCTCGATGGCCGCTCTCGCGTCGCCGGATATGGGGCGTTCGGCCTCGGCGTCTTCCAGCGTGGCGATCGACAGGCCCGCGCCGTTGGCGGCTTCCTCGAGGCTCAGTTCGGCGCGATGGCGTGCCTCGTAGAGCCGTTGGCCCAGCGTGGCATCGGTGGATCGCGCGGCGCGCATCATCAGGTCGTTGTAGGTGCGGCGCACGTTGCTCAATGCCAGGATGATCGACGGCGTGCCCTTGGCGTTGCGGGCGGCGCTCGCCGCCACCTTCTCGAGCTTGCGCAGGTCGCCCAGGATCGCGGTGGCCCGGGGCGTGAAGTCGGGCTGGTCCGGGTCGGGCAACTGGGCGATGCCGGCGCTGATGCTGTGCATGGCCAGCTCGACCGTCTCCGCCATCAACGGTGCGTGCACCGTGTCGGTGAGCACCTCGGTGGCCTGCTCGCCGTCGGCCGCGACCGGACCGCGGGCGGCGGCGGGCGCGCCGCCGGGCGTGGCGGCCATCCCCTCCCGGATGCGGGTGATCGTGCCCGGCGGCCACTGCAGCGCCTTTTCCAGCCTGGCCAGTGTCGAGCGGCGCGGCCAGCTGCGGCCCTTCTCGAGGGCGATCAGGGTGCCGGCGTTGATGATCCGGTCCTGGGCCAGGTTGCGCTGGGTGATCTGGAGCTCGTGGCGGCGTTCGGCGACCGCGCGTCCGGCGCGCACGACGCCGACGTCGGTTTCGTCCCCCCACTCCTGGTCCTCGTCGGGTTCTTGAGGCCGAACGACCACCTGGGTCGACTCACCGAGGTCGGTCTCGCGGCGGTCAGTGGGCATCAGCGTCACCGGAATCCCGTCGGCGGCGCCGAGGTAGATCGTCATGGGACCGCTGATCAGCGCCGAGCTGCGGCGCACCCCGTCGACGAACATCCCGTTGCTGCTGGTGTCGATCGCATGCCAGCCGTCGCGATGCGGCTCGAGCCGCACATGCCAACGTGAGATCCGCTCGTCGTCGACCCGCACCGCGGCGTGGGCGTCTCGGCCGATGACCGCCACGCCGGTGGCAGGGTGGAGGGTGTGCGAGCCGCGGCCGGCGCGCACCACCAGCTCGGAGGTCATCGGGTCGGCTCCCTGTTGCTACAACTTCCTCGCCGGTTGTTACGCACACCCAGCGGCGGTCCGTCCCCGATGCTACATCTTTGTTGTGGCACGACAGGCGGGCCACAACATCGCGGCCGTCGCGACGCGTGCCGGTGGATCCGCTCAAGCGTTGGGCCGCGGCTGCGGGCCGAACGGGTGGCCGTACATCTGGGCGGCTTGCTGGCGCAGCACTTTTTGCGCGTTGAGGTTGTTCGCCAGGGCGATCCAGTTCATCACGAACAGGGAGATCAGGCCCCACCAGCCGGCGAGCAGGTTGTGCTGCTGCGCGTCGCGGATCGCCGCCTCGCATTGTTCATAGGTGCCGGTGACGGTGTAGCTCTGGTGGAAGTAGAACATGATCAGGCCGGTGTGCTTGGTGACGCGGACCTGAAACAGTTGCCGGCCGGCCGGGTCGTGGTACGCGGCGTTGCGCCACTGCGCCGGGCGGGCCGCCCACTGAGGCTGGGGCGTCGGCGGGTACGACGGCGGGTAGGGCGGGCGGCCGTAGTGCTGTGGATTGCCGTAGTGCTGTGGATTGCCGTAGTGCTGTGGATTGCCGTAGTGCTGTGGATAGTGGTGCGGCTGCGACATCGGTAGTGCTCCGTCCTTTGCGGTGGTGTGCGGGTCAGGCCTGCGAAATCTCGTCGGCGATCTTGGTGACCACCTGGCTGCCCTGGTTGGAGGTGTCGAGCCCACACCACAGGGTGTCGATGATGACGTTGTTGGCCAGCCCCATCGCGCGCTGACACACGCTGCGGCCGAGGCTCTGCTCCATGCTCAGCGTCGTCTCCGTGGCGACCACCGAGCCGAAGTCCCAGGTAACCGGGGTGCGGCCGGGACGCTGGATGGTCAGTGGCCGGTTGGCGCAACCCGCCCAACGGGCTTTGGCCTGGCTGAAGAACTGCTGGGCCGAGTCGGCGTCGCGGAAACCGACCACGGCTTGCACCAACGCATGGTTGATCGGGTTGGCCGGCGACGGGGCGTCCTCGAGCAACTGTCCTTGCACCGCCAGCCAGTTGCTGCCCTGGTAGACGGCACGCTGAATCGGCGAGTACGCGTCCAGACAGTTCACGTCGGACACCAGGGTCTCGCTGCGTGACATCTCCGATATCGGCATGCGCACCGCCATACCCGTCGTGCTCGCGATGGAGTTTATCTCGCCGACGGTCAGCAACAGGTCTCCCAACCTGGCGGTCGGGATCATCGGCGGTTGCCAACGGCCCAGGTCGGGCGCCGCCGCCGGCCGGCCGGTCCCGGTCACGGTGCAGCCGGTCAGCATCAAGCTCAACCCGACCGCCGCCAGGATGACGGCGCGTAGGGAACGTTTCACCGCGAGAGCGGCCATGTTGCGGGTCCTTCCTTGTCCGGCTCGCGAAGCGCACCGCTCCGCGTCTGCGACGAACGTACCAACCAAACCGTAGCAATGCAACACTTTAATCGTTGCATTGCTACGGTTTACGTGATCTAATCCGAACACGCCCTCGCAGAAAGGACCTGAGATGTCGATCCGCCCCGGCCAGACGGCCGACCACCCACCCACTCCCCCCCAGGACAGCCCGGCCCGCCCCGGGCCGCACGGCTGGCGGCCGGATCCCCGGACGCCCGGCTGGGCTCGGCCGAGTGCGGCCTGGGCGGCCCGCCCCGACGAGGCCACCGAGGTGCTCCCGCGCCGGTACCCCGGATCCGCCGCTCCCCCGCATCCGCCGACGGCGCCCCCACCGGCGATCGTGGGCTGGCGTCCCGCACCGGCGTATCCACCGATGGCGGGCCCGCGCGGCGCGCGCCTGTCCCCGGGCGCGCGGGTCGCCGCCGCGGCCGCGGCCGCGGTCTTCGTCGTGGGCGCCGGGGTGCTCATGGCCACGACGGGCCGCTCCGGGACCGCGGCACCATCGGTCGCCAGCCCGCGACCGAGCGTGTCCTCGACGGTGCGGACGCCCACTGCACAGACGCCGCCACCCACGGTGTCGTTGTCGGCCCTGCCCGGGCTGCTGCTCGACGTGGGGACCATCAACGGGATCGAGGGTGCCACCGACATCGCGCTCGAACCCGACCCGGACAACTCGCGCACCTTCATCGGTGTGGAAAACGACCGGCCCGACTGTGGCGGCATACAGGCCCCGGCGCTGGACCCGGTGCTGCAAGGCAGCGGCTGGATCGGGGTGCGCACGCAATTGCTGGCCGACCCCAACCGCAATCAACACCTGATCACCAACGCGGTGATCGACTACCCCACGGCCAAGGCGGCCAACGACTTTGCGGCCAAGGAGGCCCAGGCGTGGGCCATGTGCAGCGGCGCAACGTTGCATTCGACCTCGCGGCACGAGCCCCCGAGCATCTGGTCAGTGGGCACCGTCACCAACCGCGGCGGCATGCTCAGCGTCATCAACATCGAAGAAGGCGCCCAGGGCTGGGCCTGCCAACGGGCCCTGACCGTGCACAACAACATCGTCATCGACACCCGCAGCTGCGGTGAGAACCGCGCAGACCAGGCCACCACGACGGCCGCGCGGATGGCCGAACGCGTGGCGACCAGCTGATGGTGAGCCGCACACGACCGGGGGACCGACGGCCGGCCCGCCGGATGTCCGAAACAGGCTGTGGCACAGCGGGCCTTGCGCCTTCCGTCCTCCGAACCTCCTGGTGCCCTGTGCACCCACTGGTAGCATCGGCTACCGCTTGCGGTTCGGGCAGGTCACGCGCCGGGCCCACAGCGTGGTCGGCCAGGTCTGGTTGTCGGCCGCCCACTGCGGGGCGGCGACGAGGGCGTTGGAGCCCATGAGTGCGACGACGACCACGATCTCGGCGAGCACCCAACCGCGTCGGCGCCCGAACCCGCGCAGATAGGCGAACGCGCAGGCGGCGCTCCAGCCGATCAGCGCGGCGAACAGCACCCAGCCCAGCGCGGGCCGGCGCAGATCGGAGTTGACGGCGATCTGGAAGCCGGTGGCGTACACGCAACTCAACAGCCGAAACACCTGCGCCGCGCGCCACAGCGGCGTGGTCGGGTCGGCACCGGAGGATCTCACCTCACAGCTTCTTCAGTCGGCGCAGCACCTTGAGGTAGGGCGTCGTCGCGGCCGCGCTCTTGGTCAGATTGGGTTGCAGCGCACCCATGTTGCCGACGACGAGGCAGCGTAGACCGCGATCCCGGAACTCGGCGAGCTGGTCGACGATCTCGTCGGGCATTCCGACGACGAAGAGCTCTTTGACCAGGCCGCGGGGCACTTTGGCGACGTAGGACAGCGCGGTCTGTTCGTCGATCAGGTGCGGTATCAGGTCTTGCACGCCGGTGAAATCGGCCCCCATGGGATGTTCGGCACCGTGGCGGGCCCAGTCCTTGGCGGGTGAGTTCAGGGTGAACAGCCGGACCAGCTCGGAGTCGACGACGGCGTCGATCTCGTCTCTGGATCGCCCGGTGAGGATGAATCGGATCCCGGCCGGGGTGATCGCCATCGGATCGCGGCCGGCATCCGAGGCGGCCGCGCGCAGATCGTCGAGTTGTTGGCCGTATTCGACTGCGCGGGTGGTGCCGGGAAACCACCCGTCGGCGTAGCGCCCGGCCGCACGGATCATCCGCGGGCCGTGCGCGGCGATCCATATCTCGGGCCACTTGCCCTTGTAGGGCGTGAGCGCGAACGTCGCGTTGCGCAGCGGGAAGAATGGTGAATCCCGGTTGACGAGTTCGCCGTTCGAACCCCACAGCGCCCGGATGGTGGCCATCGCCTCCTCGAAGCGGGCCACGGGCTTGGACCACTCGACCCCGTAGGGTTCGTTGCCCTCGCGCTCGCCGGTTCCGATGCCGAGGATGGCGCGGCCACGGGTCAGGTGCTGCAGCGTCACCGCCGCCTGGGCGGTGACCGCGGGATTGCGCCGACCGGTGTCGGTGACTGCGACACCCAGCGTCATCCGGCCGGCCTTGTTGTGCCCGGCGAGATAGCCGAGCATCGTCCACGGCTCGACGTGCGCATCCATCTTCGGGATGATCCTGGCGGCGCCGACGTACTCCGGCTTCCACATCGACGGCGGCAGAACCGAATTCAGGTGGTCGGCCACCCAGAACGAATCGGCGCCGGCGGCCAGCCCGGTCAGGTAATCGGCCTTGATCAACGGCTTGGGGCCGAACTTCGAGTTGATGGTGTTGTGCATGACGCCGATGCGCATCGTCGTGACTCCCGTTGGCCGCTACCCGCGGCGATCCGTGACGGACGTCGGGCCTTCGTCGACCACGACGCGATAATTGCGTTCGCTGAAAAGCCATTTCCCGCCGACGCGCCGCAGGGTGTCCTCGTAGCTGCCGACCAGCCGGCGCGACCCACCGCTCCGAAGTTGCAGGATTTCAAGGCAATACGACCGTGCGTGGGCGTCATCGCCGTCCACCTCGATGGCCCCGATCTGGGTGATGAACACCATCTGCGCCAAGACCTGCCAGATGCCGTGCCAGTGGGAGCGCAACTCCTCGGTGCCGCGACACTCTCCCCCGGCGCCGAGGCGCACCCCGTCGGCGGTCCAGCAGTCGAGGTAGTCATCCAGCGCGGCCCGGCACACCGCGTCGCTGTAGCGATCGAACAGCTCCCGAATCTCGAGGCGATCTTCCAGCGGACCGGTGAACATGGGCGCTCCTTTTGTCGTGCACAGCGAAGGCTACCCCGGGCCCGCAGCACGGCAATACTCAAATGAAGCCCACACGCGGCGATTAGGATCGTCCCCACCAGGTGAAGTGCGACGGTCGGCGGGTGCGAGGGGTTATGACATACCGTGCGCGGGAAGAGGGGGAGCGACCCGATGCAGGAGCGATCGACCTGCCCCACTCGGTAGGCGGCACCCGGGGCACATGCTGACGGTCGGGTCGGTGATGTGTGGTTACCGCATCCAGCGGGTGCTGGGCAGCGGGGGGATGGGGTCGGTGTATCTGGCCGCCGACCCCGCCCTGCCGCGAAACATCGCGCTGAAGGTGCTCTCGGCCGAACTGTCGCGCGACCCCGACTTTCGGGCGCGCTTCGTCCGCGAGGCCGACACCGCGGCCGCCCTGGAGCACCCGCAGATCGTGTCGGTCTACAACCGCGGGCAAACCGACGAGGGACAGCTGTGGATCGCGATGCAGTTCGTCGACGGCACCGATGCCGACGCCGCCCTGCGCGCCGGGACGATGACGCCGCAACGGGCCGTGCACATCATCACCGAGGTCGCCAAGGCGCTCGACTTCGCCCACGACCACCACGTCGTGCACCGCGACATCAAGCCGGCCAACTTTCTGCTGTCGGGGCGCCCCGGCCCCGACGAGCGGGTGCTGCTCGGCGACTTCGGCATCGCGCGCGCCCTCGACGATGCGGGGTTGACCGCGACGGGGTCGGTGCTGGCCACCGTCGCCTACGCCGCGCCGGAGGTGCTGTCGAATGCGCCGATCGACGGCCGGGTGGACATCTATTCGCTGGGCTGCACGCTGTATCGGCTGCTGACCGGCCAGACGCCGTTCCCGGCCACCAACGGGGCGGCCGGGGTCATGGCCGCCCACCTGTTCAGCCCGCCGCCGCGGGTCACCGACACCGTGCCGTCCCTGCCGGCCGCGCTGGACCGGGTCGTCGCCGTCGCGATGGCCAAAGAACCCACCGCACGCTTCTCCTCGGCCGGCGCGCTGGCCGAGGCCGCGGCCGCCGCGCTGCGCGATCCCACCCGCCAGGTGCCGCTGCCGCCGGTACCGAGCGGCGAGGTCAGCTCCTACCCGCACACCGAGCCGCCGGCTCCGCCCTGGTGGCAGCACGGCGATCCCCGCACGATGGCCTCGTGGCCCGGGACGCCACCGCCGTTCGGGCCGCCGCCCTCGCCGCCGACACCGTCTCGGCGGCGCGGCGTCGTCGTCGGCGCCATCCTGGCCGCGGCGCTGCTGGTTGCGACCACCGTCGCGGTCGCGGTCTGGCCCGACAACACGACCGCCGGACCCGCGGCCCCCAGCCCGGGATCAGCGCCCTCGCCCACCGCGGCATCGCCGGCCGCCCAGGGGCCGCCGGCCACCGACATCACCGCCGCACAGCTGCGGCCAATCCTGTTGACTGCCGGCGAAATCGGCGGCGCGTCCGACGATGCGGTGGTGCTGGAAAGCGAGGCCACCACGCTGTTCGACGATGCCGGCTCCGTCGACAACGCGCAGTGCCTGGGCGCGTGGGCGCCGGCGCAGCAGGCGGTCTACGCCCGAAGCGGCGACACGGGCGTGGCCGCGCAGGTGCTGCGCGCCCTGAACGGCGCGGCGTCTCAATATGGGGTTACCCAGGCCGTCATCGCTTTCCCGTCCCAGGACAAGGCCGCGATGTCGTATGTGACCCAGCGCGGGCAGTGGTCGCTGTGCGGCGGCAAGTCCCTCACAGTGACGCAGGCGGGTCGGCCGGCCGAAGGCTGGCAGTTCGCGCAGCCCGTCACCACCGCCGGCGTGCTCACCATCGCCGCCACCCGGCGCGGCGGCGGCGCCACCTGCCAGCACGGAATGCTGGTGCGCGGCAACGTCCTCATCGACATCCGCCAATGCCGGCCCGACGGCGCCACCAACGTCACCGCCCTGGTCACCGCGACCGCCGCCAAGGTGCCCCGGCAGTGAGAGGGAGGGAAATGCACACCCGAACAACGCCATTCGCCACGATGGCGGCCGCCATGGCCGTCGCCGCCATCGCCGCCTCGTGCTCCGTCGTGACCGGCGGCACGCCCGCGCCCCCGCGCGCCAACCCCTCGGCACCCACAGCCGCCCCCAGCAACCCGCCGGCCGCCCAGCCGCCCCCGGCGCCGCCCACCGACGAGGAACAGATACGCCAGACCGTCACCGCCTTCCAGGACGCCTACAACACCCAGAACTGGGCCGCCTACACCGAACTGATGTGCTCGGCCATGCGCGCCCAATTCACCGGTCCCGTCATGGACTACGTCAAGAAGGGCCGCGCCGAAACGGGCCTGACCCACATCACCATCACGAAGGTGACGATCACCGGCGAGACCGCCGTGGCGGCCATGGACTCCTCGAACGAGGCCCTGGGCACGCGGTCGGTCACCCTGCCGCTCAAACTCGAAGACGGCTGGAAGATCTGCAAAACCTAGCCAGTAGGGGGAAAGCACCGTGCCACAGTGGAAGTCGTTGCCGATCGCCGGGATCCTGGCCACCGCGCTGGTGGGCTGTAGCCATACCACCACCGCGGGCGCCCCACAGCCGCCGCCCCCCTCATCGAGCGTCACGGCCTCCCATCTCGACGCGGGCAAATACCCGACGACCCCGTTGCCCCCGCTGGGCGACGCCGGTTCGGCGCGGGCCGGGACCCTGGTCGAGGGACGGCGCATGGCCGCCTACGTGGTCGGGCCGTGGCAGGCCGACGCCACCCTGACCGCCGCCGGCGCCCAGACCACCGCCACCGTCATCGAGAGCTTCGACCAGCTGGCCCGTGTGGTCTGGGCGCCGATCGCCGGCGGCGCCTACGGTCTTCCCTTTGTGGTCGGGTTTTCCTCGGAGCGGCAAAGCCCGGGCACCGATCCGCAGATGTCGCTGCGCAACGCTGTGCTGCGCTTCGCCGACGCCGCGGCGGCATCGGCTGCGGCCCAGAACATGTCGGCCCGGGCGATGAGCATGCCCCGGGTTCCGAGCGCCACCCCGATCGTGACCGAGCCCGAGCAGTCGGTCCCGATTCCGGGCCATCCCGACGCCGCCGGCGCTCTGCTGACCTTCCAGGAGGGCGCCCAGAGCGTGCGGGAACTGACCGTGTTCACCTCCCGCGGACCCTACGTGCTGGTGCAGGTTGCCCGCTGCGCCGGCGGTCCCGACTGCGAAGCGCCGCTGGCCGCGCACACCCTCGACCTGCAACTGCCGCTGATCGACGCCTTCTCGCCCACCGCCCCCGATCAGTTCGCGACGCTGCCGCTCGATCGCACCGGGCTGGTCGCGCGCACCCTGCCGCTGCAGCCGGATCAGGCCACCCCCACCTCGGGGGCCGCGTACCCGCCGGCGGGCGCGCTGCACCTCGAGGATGACCCCGTCGAAGCCGACCCCGCCCTCAAGGCCGCCGGTGTCGACGAGGTCGCCGTCAATCTGACCACCATCTACCAGGCCAGGGACCCCGCCGCCGCGCAGACGCTCGCCCGGTCCTATGGCGATGCCGCCGCCAAAACCCCCGCCGCGCAGTCCGCCCCGGCGGTGCCGGGGTTGTCGCAGAGCCGCTGCATCCGGGTGGCCGGAGCCAATGGCCTGGTGCCCCGCTACTGGTGTCTTGCCACCGCCGGGCGCTATACCATCAAAGCCGTTGCCCGCCAGGTCGACAACGCGCACCAACAGGTCGCCGCCCAGTACCGGATGCTGACCGGATAGCGCCGCCGCCGGGCGTCCGACCCCGAGTCGCGCCTCATGCGCGGTGCGTGGTGGTGAACCGCTCGTCGGTGTAGCGGCGCAGATTGCTCAGGAAGCGGCGGAACGCCATGTTCATCACCGGACCGGTCAGCGGGGCGGCCAGCCGGGCCGGACCGGTCAGCCGGTTGGCCAAAGTCCACGTGAGCCGGGACCCCTGCGGGGCGGGCTCGATGCGGTAGTCCTCGGCGAAGGCGGCCAGCGCCGAGGTCGAGCTCTCATTGAACCGAAACGCCATGCGCCTGGCCGGTTCCCAGGCCAGGAATTCCTCGCTACCAACGATGCCGCCGCGCATGTCGACCACGCGGGTGGCGCCGACGCCGCGCGGTTCGGGGCTGGTCCAGGTCACCTTGGTGATGACCGTCGCCCACCGTGGCCACGCGTCGGCATCGGCGAGAACCTCGAAAAGTTCCTCCGGCGTCACGGCGAGGTCCACGCTGTTGGCGAACCGGTGCGGCGCGGTCCGCAGGAATCCGAGGTCCACCCGCTCGCAGGGAAACATCCGAGACAACGGTCAACGCCCCTTCGTGGTCACCGCCAACCTGGCGACATGGTAGCCAGTTTGGACACTTATCGCTAAGGTGCGCAAATGCCGGTCGATGCTATCAGGGACGCCAAGCCCGGCCCGAGACAACGCCATCGCCCCCGCGCGGTGCGGTGTTTCGTGGGTGATCACATCGTTTTTGGGCTGGGGGATACCGGCCGTGGGTGAGCCCGACCACGAAGTGGCGATCGTCAACCACCCGCCCCAAACCATCACGGCATCGGGCCGATTCAGCCGCCGATCACCCCTGACCGATTACGAATTCCGCTACCCACCCATGCGCCGAGCGCTGGCGGTGCCGCACGCAGAGGAGCTCTCGGCATGACCGACACTGACGCCCCGTTGGCCGGCAAGGTCGCCTACGTGACCGGGGCCGCGCGGGGACAAGGCCGCTCGCACTGCATCCGGTTGGCCCGGGCCGGCGCCGACGTCGTCGCGATCGACGCGTGCGCACCCGTGGCCGAACACAACGGCTATCCCCCCGCGCTGCCCGAGGATCTGGCCGAGACCGTGAGCCTGGTCGAGGGTGAGGGCCGCAAGATCCTCGCCGAGGAGGTCGACGTCCGCGACCTGCCCGGTCAGCAACGGCTGGTGTCCAACGCGATCGAGCAGTTCGGCCGCCTGGACATCGTCGTGGCGAATGCCGGGGTGCTGAATTGGGGTCGGCTGTGGGAGATCTCGGCGCAGCAGTGGCAGGACACCCTCGACATCAACCTGACCGGGCTGTGGAACACCGTCAAGGCCACCGTCCCCGCGATGATCGCGGCCGGCTACGGCGGATCCATCATCGCGATCAGCTCGGCCGCCGGCATCAAGGCCGTTCCGGGCTGTGGCCACTACTGCGCCAGTAAGTTCGGTGTCGTCGGGCTCACCAATTCCCTGGCCGTCGAGCTCGGCGAGTTCGGCATCCGTGTCAATTCGATTCATCCCTACGGCACCGACACCCCGATGGGCAACGACGTGTCGATGTACCAGGTGTTCGCCGACCACCCACAATACATCCACAGCTTCTCCCCCGGCGCGTTGCCGACGGAGTCCCTGGCCGACCCCGACTTGATCTCCGACATCGTGGTCTGGCTCGCCGGCGACGCGTCGTCACTGATCACCGCCGCCCAAATCCCGGCCGACAAGGGCTATCTGAAGATCTAGGGCACCCGCAAGATGGTGGTCGCCGAGCGCTGGACGGCGGCCGTCCTGATCTCGGACACCTCGGCGTAGGCCGGGCCCGTCACGAGCTCGAACACCGCATCCTTGGACGGATAGTTTCCCAGGAAGATCAGGTCGGGGACGAAGTCGTCGTCGTAGGCCGCATCGGGAACGAACCGGGGCGTCACGTAGCGGCCCCCGACGGCTTCGACCAGAGGTGCCGCGGCCGCGAGGTATTCGTCGTAGCGGTCGCGGCCGCCCTCGTGGAACCACAGCATGTTGAGCACCACGATGCCGCTGTTGAGCACCGCTTCACCGCTGTCCGGCGGCACGATGGCGCAACGGGTCAGCACCGCGCGATGGGCGGCCTCGGTGCGCAGATGCGCGACACTGCGATAGCGCTCGCTGCGCCACATCTCGTCGAAGGCCTGTGCCGAGGGATACCGGACGAAGCCCACCAGGTCGGGATCGAAGCCGCCCTCCAGTGACTCGTCCACCGTCAGGAAGGGCGTCGACAGCTCGGCACCGACGTCGGCCAGGATGGGCAGGACGGCCCCACCGTATTGCCCGTAACGTTCCATCCCGCCCGGTCGGAACCACAGCGCATTGAACATCGCGATCGGTTCGCCGGCCGCGGGGCTCGGAGCGGGTATTTCGTTCACGTATCTCCCTCCGCCTCGGCTACGCGCCCAACGTGTCTCGTGACGTTCTCTGCAGCACGCCCATCCTGAACATCATTCGGCAATTATCCAACCTGTCCGCGCTGTGGGCGGTCTTCGGCGGGCCGCTGCACGAATAGCTTTGGCCTGCAAGAACTTTGAATCCATCGGAATAAACGGTCCCGGCCGGCTGGACTTCGCCTCTTTCGATCAGTGTCTTTCTCCGACCGGGGGCCGCCAGGTGCCGGCCAGCATGTCCTCCACATCGCGCCCGAGATCGGCCAGGAACACGCTCTCGGCCTCGTCGAAGTCCTGGTCGAACACGGTGCGCCGAAGCCGCTCGAGCTGAACGGAAATCGCGTGCCGGTGCTCGGCGTGGGTAGCCTGGCGCGCGACTTCGCGAAGCAGGGTGAAAATTCGGGCGAGCAGGGCCGGGTCTTTGGCGCCGTACCGGCGCGGTTGGGCGATGGCCAGATCCAGCAGCTCGGAAAAGGTGGGCTGGCGGAACACGACCTCGGTTCCCTCGCCACAGCGCAGGGCTTTGTAGTCCAGCCGGCGCTGGGCCAGGTCACACAGCAGGGCCGAGCTGTATCCCAGCGCGTGGACGGCGGTGGTGGGGTCGTTGATTCCCGGCGAGAGGGCCTTGACCGCAACGTCGGTCAACTGCCGCAACCCGTAGCCGACGTCTTGAACCGGCGTCCGTTCGTTACCGGTTCGCACGGCGGCCGCCACGGCCCCGGCGAGCATCTCGAGCCGCTGGCGATCCAGCGGGGCGCGCGGGTCGCAGCCCCACACGTAGGCCAGCGGTTCGCCGCAGATCAGCCAATCGCCCGGGGCACGGTTGACCAACACCACCGCGTCGGCTTGCGCGGCGGCCGCCATGAGCGATTGCTCGTCAATGCTGACCAGGAACCCCGTCGAGCGGGCGTCGATCAACTCGGCGTTGTCCGGCGGTTGGGGCGTCCGCGCTTCCTCGTCCGCAGAGTCGGCCGCTTCGAAGATTTGGCGAGCGGCCGAGATCGAGTCCGCCCATACGGTGTGCATCATGGTCTCGACCCGAATCTCGGTCACCAGGTGGGCCAGAAAGAACACCAGTCCGATGACGCTCAGCAAGGCCAGGAACACGGCTACGCTCACGGAGATTTGCGGGATCTCGCCGGGCTTGCCGACGTCCGTGGTGTGCACATTCTGCAGGGCTGTCAGCGAATAGGCGAAGGTCGCCAGGAACAGCGCCAACGTTCGCTGTACGAACCTGTCCCGGGCGAAGGTACGCAACAGCCGCGGCGAGTACTGCCCACTGGCCAGCTGCAGCGTCACCACCGTGAGGGAAAAGGTCAACGAGGTCACCGTGACCAACGCGGTCGAGATCGTTCCCAGCAACTCGCGCGCGTCGTCGGGACTGCTCGCGAAGACCGACCGGATCGGCGCCAACCAGGTCCCGATGACGTGGTCCAACGAGGGAAGAAAAATTCCGGCCGCGATCGCGAGGAGCACGCCGATCAGGGGCACCGGCCACAGCCGGGTGCGCAAGGCGTCGCTGACATGATCGCGCCATCTCGTCGCCGGCATCCCACCTCCGTTGTGCCCATGCCACGCGCAGACGGGAGCAGTCGCGCCGAGGCCGCGGCCGGCAAATCCTTGCCTGCGCC
This sequence comes from uncultured Actinomycetota bacterium, assembly GCA_963711445.1. Lineage (GTDB taxonomy): Bacteria > Actinomycetota > Actinomycetes > Mycobacteriales > Mycobacteriaceae > Mycobacterium. The sequence goes on along the minus strand of CAVQEF010000003.1, from coordinate 131,755 downwards.
ACCATAGCCTGATTTGCGCCCGCTTCGGCCACCGATCGCGTCCCGCGGTGCGGCCCGAAGTCGCGGGGCCGGGGCGGTGGGTCGCCGCACCAGCTTCCCGGATCAGCGGCGGAAGACGAGCCACCTCATCGCGCAGTACATGTACACGGCTTCGCACAGGCCTGCCGCCATCCGCGACAGCTGGTATTGCAGTCCGGCGGCCGCCAACACGGTGGTCACGCCGAGGATGAACGCCAGGTAGTTGACGGCGACCACGACGACATAGACCGCGACCTGGGGCCCCACCGGCGCATGGGACCGAAAGTTGAATACGCGATTGAGCGCGTAGCTGAGCGCGAACGCGCAGACGTAGGCGATCGTGACGGCGATCGGCACCGCAACGCGCAGCCCGTCGTGCAAGGCGGTGAGGATCGTCAGGTCGGCGCCGAAAGTGAAGCCGTTGATCACACAGAATCCGACAAACGTCGGCGCGACTACCGACCCGAGTCCGAACGGAAGGCGGGCGACGAACGCCTCGCACAACTGATGGAAACGGCCGACGAGGGCCGGCTGCCCTGCCGGCGCTTCGGGGTGCACATGGCAACGGTGCCACGGCCGGGTATCGGCCACGTGATCAGTTGGCCAACTCCGGGCGCGGCCATCATGCGGCGGTGAACGCGCACTTGGGCCCGGCTGGGTCCGGGCGCGGAACCCGGAGGGCTCATGAAGGCTTGGCGACTCAACGCGGCCAACCAGCCGCTCGAGCGCATCGACCGCGATAACCCGCACCCGGGACCCGGGCAGGTCGTCGTCGACGTGCGGGCCGCCGGAATCTGCCACAGCGACGTCGGGTTCCTGGACGGCACCCTGACCGCGATGCTGCCCGGGCTGCCCATCATCCCCGGACACGAAGTCGCCGGGGTGGTGGCGGAATTGGGCGACGGGGTCACCGGCTTCGGCATCGGCGAACGCGTGGTCGTGGGTCTCGGTCCGGCCGGTGCCCCAGGGTGGTCGAGCGATGGCGGCTTCGCCTCGAAATGTCTGGTGGCAGCGGCAGGTTTGATCTCGTTGCCCGACACGGTGGGCTTCGACCAGGCCGCCACCGCGACCGACGCGGGCCAGACCGCCTACGGCGCCGTCATGGGCGTCGGCCGGCTGCGCGCCGGGGAGCGGGTCGGGATCGTCGGCTTGGGCGGTCTCGGGCTCACCGGTGCCAGGATCGCCGTGCTGGGCGGTGCCGAGGTCTACGCCGCCGAACCCAAACGCGACGTCTGGGAGCTGGCCCGGCGGCGCGGTGTCATCGACGTCGTCGACGACGTCCGTGACTTGGCTCGCCTTCGCCTCGACATGATCCTGGACTTCGCCGGCTTCGGCTCCACCACCGCGGGCGCAATCAGCGCGGTGAAAGTCGGCGGGCGCGTCGTGCAAGTCGGCCTCGGCGTTAACGAGGCGACGATCCCGACGGCCGAGCTCGTCTTCAAAGAGGTTGCGCTGCAGGGGGCCCGCGGCGGACATCCCGGTGACCTCGAAGCGGTCCTCGCCCACATGGCGGCCGGTGAATTGTCGATCCACACCGAGCACGTGACCTTCGACGACATCCCGGAGGCGATCCGGCGGCTGAAGCAGGGCGGGGTTACCGGAAGATTGGTCGCCACGACGCAATGACCGCGGTGCCCGGGCGAAGCACTGTCCCCGCGACCGGTAAGGCGCGTCGCGCGAACGCAGGCAACACCGGAGTCGTATGTTCCTCTACTCATCGGACACCGCGTTTGCGCAGGGCGACGATCAGTGATGCAGGGGGACAACGCCGGCATGTGCAGTGACCCCATACCGACACCGACCCACGGTGCGCGCGTGTCACGGCGCCGGCCATGGGGATAACCCGCCTGGCCGAGGCGCTGATCGCGGTGAACTCCGATCGCGTTGTGACGGGGTGGAGTCCGGGCGCGCGTGTGTTGTGCGGGCACTCGGCCAAGGACGTGTTAGGCCGCCCGCTCAGCGCCGCGGTGGGCGCGCATGTCGATCTGGACGGCATCATCGCCTCGGGCCTCGGCTCGGGTGAGACGCATGTCGCGGCCACCGGCGAACCGCTGTCCGTCCGCGTAACGGTGCTGATTCGATCACCGCCGACGCGCTCGACGAGCTGGCGAACCAGGTGCACGCCGCGCTGCAGCAGCCGGTCGACATCGCGTCGGCGACCATCCGGTTTTCCGCCAGCATCGGCATCGCGGTGCGTCGGCCCGACGACCAACGCACATTGCCCGAACTGCTCCGTGACGCCGACGCCGCAATGTATCGGGCCAAGGCGGGCGGGCCGGGACGCACCGCCTATCACCGCTGACTCCCTCAAATGTGGTTGTCCACCATAGTCATTGCCGGGATTGTCATTGCCGGGATTGTCACTGCCGGGATTCGTGCCGCAACATGTCACGCACCGCCAGATGGCTGAACACCATGCTGGTGCCGATCGGGTTGCCGCCGCCAGGGTAGGCGGTCCCGCTCGGCGCGGCCATCGTGTTGCCCGCCGCGTACAACCCGACAATGGGCCGGCCGGCGGTGTCGAGCACCCGCGCGGCGGCGTCGGTGCGCAGCCCGCCCTTGGTGCCCAGATCGGACACCCCGAACGCCGCCGCGTGAAAGGGTGGTCGGTCGATCGAATACAGGGGCGGGGCCCCACCGGAGAACGCCCGATCGTACGGTTCGTCGCCGCGCCCGAAATCGTCGTCGACCCCGCGCGCCGCGAACTCGTTGAACCGTGCGACGGTGGCCTCCAGGTTTGCGGCCGGCACACCGATCTGCGCGGCCAGTTCGACAAGGGTCTCTGCGGTCTTCCACAGGCCCGCGGCCACGTACTTCTCGGGTTCGACCATCGAGACGTTGGTGGCCTTGACCGGCGGCGTCAGGCCGTCCTTGTCGTCGTAGACCATCCAGTACGGCAGCGTGACCGACCCGTCGCGCAGCGCCGCGAGAATGTCGCGGCCCAGCCGGTCGTAGGCCTGTGATTCGTTGGTGAACCGCCGGCCGGCGTCGTCGACGAAGATCCCGCCGGTGAACCACAGCGCGAAGGCCGAGCGCCCGTCCGGGTGGGTCAGCCCCGGTGACCACCAGGCCTGGTCCATCAGGTCGACGTCGGCACCGGCGGCGATGCCGGCCAGGTGAGCCAGGCCCCGATTTCCCCACGGCCCCATGGTGTCTCGTGCGTCGCCGGGCACGCCGTAGCGGGCGCGCATCTCGTCGTTGTGGTCGAAACCGCCCGCCGCCAGCAGCACGCCGCGCCGCGCGCGGATGCTGCGGCGCTCCCCTGCGGCGTCGACGACGGCTCCGGTCACCGCGCCGTCGCAAACCACCAGTTCGACCAGCGCGGTGTTGAGCCGGGCCGCGGCGCGCGGGTACTGCCGGGCCGCCAGCAACAGCCGGGCGATCAGCGCGCGGCCGCCGACGAAGTAGTCGCCGGGCACCTTGGCGCCCAACCGGTCCACGTCGAGCGGGCCGCGCACCGCTTCGCGCAGGTCGGGCGCGGCCGCGACCTTGAGCGGCTTGGCCGCGATGTGCCGCATGCCGTCCCCGCGGGCCTTGGGCAGCTTGCCGTAGTAGTCGGGCCACGGCAATACCGAGAACTTCAACAGCTCGTCGCGCTCGAGGTAGTCGATGAGCGGCGCCCCACTGCGCACGTAGGTCTCCTGCAGCGCGCGCGGGGTGCGGTCACCGACCACCGCCCGGTAGTACTCGAGGGCGTCCTCGATGCTGTCCTCGACGCCGGCCCGGCGCAGAACGGCGTTGCAGGGGAACCACATTCCGCCGCCACCGGAATATGCGGTGGTGCCGCCGAACTTGTCGGAGGCCTCCACCAGGATGACGTCAAGGCCCTCGCGGGCCGCGGTGTACGCACCGGTGGCCCCGCCGGCTCCCGAGCCGGCGACCAGGACGTCGGTCTCGTCGTCCCATTGGCGTTCTGGGTCGGACATCGGCCACCCTTTCCTCTCGTTCGCCTCTCGCCCCGATGTTGGTGCCGAGCTTCCCGGGGCGGACTCCTCACATCTTCGGCGATGGACTTCGGAAGCGGAACGTGTTTCGCGCCGAGAAGTGACGGGCTCGCGACCCGCCCGCAAAACGCATGGGTGTGCGCTGCCACGGTGCCGCCGCGTTACTGTGCTCTGATCGGCCTTGACAAACAGCCGATAGAAAAGTTGAGCAAATTCATGACCGCAACAGCAGAAGCGTCGGTGCTCGAATCGCGGGTCGGCCACTACTACCAGATGGACGGCACCTACCTGGTCGGCCGCGAAAAGGTGCGCGAGTACGCCCGCGCTGTGCAGGACTACCACCCCGCGCACTGGGACGTCGCCGCCGCCGCGGAACTGGGATATTCGGGCCTGGTGGCACCGCTGACGTTCACGTCCGTGCCGGGCATGGCCTGCAACCGCCGCATGTTCGAATCGGTGGTCGTCGGTTACGACACCTACATGCAGACCGAAGAGGTCTTCGAGCAGCACCGCCCTATCGTGGATGGCGACGAACTGCACGTCGACGTCGAGCTGTCCTCGGTGCGCCGCTTCGCCGGCAGGGAACTGATCACCGTGACCAACACCTTCACCGATGCCGCCGGCGAGCGGGTGCACACCCTGCACACCACCGTCGTGGGCGTCACCGCCGAGGACATCGATCCGGAGATCAAGACGGCCGTGCCGAACATCATGATGCACGACGTCGACCTGCTCGCCATCGGCAAAGCCGACGCCAGCTACGAGAAAACCGTCCGCCCCGAGGGTGAGGTGCGGATCGCCGAGCAAGGCACGACCCGCACGCCGGGGACGTGGGCCTTCGATGACGTCAGCGTCGGCGACGAGCTACCGGTGCGCCATGCCCGGCTGTCCCGCGGCGACCTGGTGAACTACTCCGGGGTGGCCGGCGACGCCAACCCCATTCACTGGGACGAGGGCATCGCCAAACTGGCCGGGCTGCCCGATGTGATCGCCCACGGAATGCTCACCATGGGTCTGGGTGCCGGGTTCGCCTCGGCCTGGTCGGGTGACCCCGGTGCGATCACCCGCTATGCGGTGCGGCTGTCCCAGCCCGCGATCGTGTCGGCCGCCGAGGGCGCGGACATCGAGTTCACCGGCCGGATCAAGTCGCTGGACCCCGAGACGCGCTCCGGAGTCGTCCTCGTCGCCGCCAAGTCCGGCGGCCGCAAGATCTTCGGCCTGGCGACGCTGAACGTGCGCTTCCGCTGACCTGGCGGCTATGGCCACCGCGGCGCTCGGATACGCGCAGGATGGCTTGCTTCGCTTGCAGCACAACGGATCTGGTGCGCCACCCAGTTGCCGCTGGTGACCGCTTCGCTTTGCTCCGGTCCCCCGTGATGGTGGCACCGCCCGCAACCGGAAGTGATCTCGTCGCGCCGAAAGGGTTTCGACGAAGGTCGCAGTGCCGGGAGCGGGACACGGAGGCATAGCCACTCATCCGTGCCAGGGCTTGAATTGTTGTTGTTCAATGTGTTTCATGTGAACATGACACGTTCTGCCGATGCTTTGGTAACAGAATTCTGCAAGCTCTGGGCATCTCCCAATCCGGACGAGATCGCTGGGTACTTCGCCGAAGATGCCGTGTACCACAACATGCCCATGGACCCGGTGCACGGGCGCAAGGCGATCAGGGAATTCATCGCCGGCTTCGTCGCTGCGATCGACGGGATCGACTTCGACGTGCACCGGCAGCTCAGCGACGGCACCCTGGTGATGAACGAACGCACCGACGTGATACGCCGCCGAGACGGTGGAAAGGTTCCGTTGCCGGTCATGGGTGTCTTCGAAGTGCGTAACGACCGGATTGCGGCGTGGCGGGACTATTTCGACCCGGCAGCGATTGCCGGTGTCTTTTAGCTTTTCGGCCTGAGGGTGCGGCAATGCCCTTGACTGATGGTCCGCACGCTCCTCTCCGTCGCCACCACCAGGCATACCGGGCGAAGCCTTCAGGGGACGCCGTTTGACCAGGGTGGTCGGGTGCGCGTGTCATACCCCTCGGTCGCAGTTGCAGCCGCCAACCGGACGTCCGTCCGATGCGAATTACGCACGCGGAGATGGTCTTCGAGTTCAGCGAGTAATGCGCCACCGCTAAGAGCCGGATCCGCGAGTGCCCGTCCCTCATACTTCCTCCAACTCACCCGTACATAGCGCTCCGGGTGCCGCGCCGCAGGAAACCGGCAAGCGCCGCGGGTCGCTTCGGATGCGCGCACCCGATGAACCCGCTGTGGCGGCCAACCGCGCCGCCTCTGACGCGCCGGGCCGTAGGCCCGGCTTCCCGACTCGGGCACCCACACGTGAGACTGTGACGTAACTCACATCAGGCGTAGGCTGGAGCCGTCCGTTCAGGACCTTCCGGAAAGGGGATGCCGATGAAAGGCGCGTATCACGACCCGGTGGATCACGCCCGTACCACCCAAGCGCACGCCGGTGAATCCTTCATTGACACGCTCTGGCTGCCCGGCCTGATCCTGATCGGCTTCGGCACCGTTCTGATCGCCGGCACCGTCGCCGCCACCGCGTACGGCAACCAGGGCCTGTCGGTAGTACTCGGCCTGATCGCCGGTGCACTCGTCACCGCTGGAGCCCTGCTGATCATCGCGGAGCATCACCGCGTCATGCGGGTCGAGCGGCAGTGGCTGGCCGCGCATCCGGAGCAACGGCCGCATCTGCACACCAGCTAGCGCGTATTTCCACAGGGAGTGCGACGGCGCCGGGGCCGCAACGAAGGCGGTCTGGTAGTTGACGGTGCAATCAGGTTCCCGACCCCTTCCCCCTGACACGAGCGCGCAGTGCGCCTACGGTCGGGGTTACGAGTGCACGCTAACTGAAGGGATGCTGACCATGCTCGCGATCACCGATCCCGCCGCCCAGGCGATCAGCGCATTGACCGCTCAGCAAGGCAAGCAGGACACCGCCGGACTGCGCTTCGCGGTGCAAAACCAGCCGGAGGACGGCGCCCGGCTAACGCTGTCCGTAACCGACAAGCCCGAGGCCGGTGACCAGGTAGTCGGCACCGAGAACGGTGCCCGGGTCTTTCTGGGGCCGCAGGCCACCGAGTTCCTCGACGACAAGATCCTCGACGTCCAGCAGGACGACCAGGGCCAGCTGAGCTTCGCGGTCATACCGCAGCCAGACAACCAGGCGCCCACGGTCTGAGCGAGGTTCCCGCTTCCTCGCAAGCGTGGACGCCCGACGCGGCTCGGTGCAGGTTGCTATTGGCGTCAATACAGACCGTTTCGAACGGTTCCAGCCCCGGCGGCGATGTCGCGGTGTCGCGGCTCACGGATTGAGCCACAGCAAAGTCAATGTCGCGGTCACGCCCGAGGCGCTGATCGTGTTGCTGGAGGAGGAGCTGCACGCCGCGGCTCTCCAGCGCATCAGACCGTGGTTGGGCCAGTGCCTCGCCTTCGGCATAGACGCCGTGCGGGGCCGGGCCCTATGACGTCGGCGCCGCGGGGCGCCGACGAATTAGGTGTTGCGGCGCAACGTGTCCGGATTCATTGCCGGTTGCTGGCCCAGCCGGGGCCGCCCGCGCTGCATCGAGCGCAAGCTGCATCGAGATTGCGGTCCTTTACTGAGCCCTCGCCACCAGCGGCAGCTGCGGCAGCCACAGAGAACTCTCCGTCAACGGGAACCCGGCCGCCGGCAGGAAGCCGGGGGCCAGCCCGACATGCGCTGCCCGGTCGACCCATTCCTCGACCAGCACGCGCAACACCTGCCGGACGATGTGCCCGCCGCGGCAGCGCATGGACCCCGCACCCAGACTCCAATGCCGGTGCGCCCTAACGCCGATGACGAGGTCATCGGTGGACATGGCGTCGCTGCCGTCTCGCTGCACCGCGGCGATACACAGCATCACCACCACGCCGGCCGGCAGCTCTACCCCGCCGACGGTCGTTGGCTGGGTGGCAAAACGTTGGCAGCCCTGCACCAGCGGCTCCAACCGCAGGACCTCTTCGACGAACCGGCGTATCAGCTCGGGCTGACCCCGCAGCGTGTCGCACAATTCGGGGCGGCGCGCCAACTCGAGTAGGTGCCAGCCGGCGTGTTTGGACAGGTTGCGGAACGCCTCGGACAGGACGTGCCCCGACTGCCCGTACAGGTGCTGGGCGGGCAACAGACGCAGGCGCGACACGATGTCGAAAAGGGTGCCGGCCATCGGCGTGGTGACATCGGCCACCGCGTCACCGCCACCCGCAGCGACGAAGCGATCGATCCTCGCGGCGGCCGTCGGACGGAACGCCGCCGCAATGTCAAGAGCTGCTTTGGGAGCGAATAGCTGCCGGTGAACCTCGAGATCGCTTTCGGGCAGAGCACGGGCGCGATCCAGCCTTGCATCGTCCAGATGCGCCAACACCGCCTCCCGCCCGACGACAAACACCCAGCGAGCCCCTGGATCGCGCAGAACCGGACCGGCCTGTCGCGCCAGGCGCCAACCCAGGCCGCGGTCCGTACTCAGGGCGGTTTGCGCCGCGTCGGGAAAGAGGGGGCACTCGGCAAGCTTCACGTGCCGCCCTGCCTATCTTCAGCGGGGTGGCGCTCCGATTGCCGCAACTTCGCCACCGTGCCTATCAACGAGTCCCTCCGCCCGAACCACCAGCGGCTTCGCGCCGCGGCGCACCCAAAAGCGACCGTACCCGTGCCCCGCCGACTGCCGACTTTGAGGTCGCATAGTCGTCCGCGAAGGGCCGTCGCACAACGCAGGCCTCAAGGCGTGCCAAACTTCGCACGATGGGCACCGCCGGCGGTAGTTCACGTCGCCGCCGGCCCACTTCGACCGTGTCGGCGCGCCCCGATATCCCGGTCGCAGAGCACGTTTCAGTCGGTGGATCTCTTCGAACAGGCTGGCCATGAGTTCCCGGGCGGCAAAAGGGCGCACCAAATCACTGCGGGCGGCGCCGAACAGTGACCCAACGGCAGTACCCTCGGTGGCGTCGGAATCACCGGGTCGGCCTTGATGTCGGCGCCGGCACAAAACGACGTGCCCTGCCCTGAGATGATCACCACCCGGATGGAGCGATCGCCTCCGATGCGGTCGATTTCCCGATGCAACTCAGCGATCGCGTTGCTACTCAGCGCATTGCGGCGGTGCGGGCGGGTCAGCTCTGTATGGACGACGCCCGGATCGAGTTCGGTGACGCGGACCCCGAGACGAAATCATTTGTGCGCATTGGTTGATCGCCGGCACCCTCACTTGCCCCGTTCGAACGGAACGACCGGCGGTAACGTCGCGTCTTCGGGCAACACCAGCTTGCCGTCGACGTCAACGTAGCCCGAACGCTTGGTCGGTACCGGAAGGACGGGGTCGGGGCAGGGCGTGTCGGTGCCGTCGCCGCAGATGCCGCCGTTGAAGTAGGAGCGCTTCTGGTGGTCGGCGGGCCACGGGTCGGCGTGCATGCCGAGCCACTGCGCGGGCACGTTGTACAGGAAGAAGGAACAACAGCTGACCGCGGCGAAGATCGCGAGGAAGCGGACGAACTGCTGACGCGCGAAGCCGCCGCGCACCTGGTCGAGACCGCGCTCCACGACAGTACGGCCGCGATCGTCGGTGAAGAAGCGCAAGCAACTCAAGGCCGTCATCACGCCGCCCCACATGAGTCCTTCGTAGACGGGCCACTGGTGGTACGTGCCGGCGAACACCGAAACCGACCGAATGGCAGCGGGATACGTGTAGAGCCCGGCGGGCAGCATGACCAGCCCCTCCATGACGAAGTCGGCGAGGATGGCGACGGCGTACGTGGCCACGATCAATCGAACGTTGCTCATACCGGGCCAGCGGGACTTCATCCGCCGCATGATCCAACACCCGGCGATGGCCAACATCAGTACCATCCCGTACCCGGTCGCGTTGATCAGCAGTGGTTCTGCGACCTGACGGCCCGGCGATTCGGGCGACACCCACCCGGGGATGTGCGACGACCAGGAACCCCGGTTCCACAGCCAGGTGTTGTAGGTGCACCAGGTGTTGAGGTAGTTCAGCAGCGGGTCCTGGAAGAAGAAAAGGCTGCACGACACCAGCAGCAGGCCGTCGAGGGTGATGCGATGCTCACGCAACCAGGGCCGCACGAGGAACCACCAGATGGCCACCGGCAGACCGATGCACATGAGCACCGCATTGGTGGTCAATATCGCCTTCATGTACGTCGGAGGGTCGCTGGGGCCCGCGGGCACACGCACGAAATACGGTCCGGAGACCCACCGGATCCAGACGTAGAGCTGCAAGGCCAGGAGCAGGCCGCCGGCGGCGGCCCATACCTTGACAGTGCCCGCGGAGGGGCGGGGCGCGACCAACGTCTCGGGCGCTAATGTAGACATCATAGTATGTGCTTATGGCTACAAGCACGACGACGATCCGGGTGTCGGTCCCCACCCGCGACAGGCTCGCCGCGCAGGCTCGCCACCGCGGCATCTCAATCGCGGCTCTCCTCGAGGAACTGTCCGACCAGGCCGAACGGGCGGCCGCATTCGAGGCGGAACGCGCGGCCAGCCTGGCCGACGCGGAAAAGCCGGCGATCCAACAGGAGGATCTCGATTGGGACGCGACCGCGGGCGATGGCATTGAGTGATCCTCGGCGCGGAGAACTTTGGCTGGTCGCACTCGGCGCGGGACGCTCCGGGGAACCGGCGAAGCACCGCCCCGCCGCGGTGGTCTCCGTCGATGACATCCTCGCCGGTATCGAATCGGAACTGGTTGTGGTTGTTCCGGTTTCACGTTCTCGCACGCCGTCGCCGTTGCGGCCCCGCATCACCGGCGCGGAGGGCGTCGAGGCGGAGAGCGTCGCTGTCTGTCGGGCAATACGCGGCATCACCAAGAGCCGACTGGTCCGGCCACTGGGAAAGTTACGGCCGGACACGATGCACGAGATCGAGCGGGCGCTGGCCATGGTTCTTGGCATCGCCTGAACGCCATTCGGCGCGTGAGGAGCCTGCTTTACCGATCCGGGCGCGCCGCAAATTTCCCAGTATCAGGGCGAACGGTTCGCCGGCGGAATCGGCCGAAGAAATCACGAACGATCGCGTGCGGCTGCCCCTAGAGGTTGGCGTCGTCTTCGACGGCTTCGGGTCCCCCAGACTACCGCGGACGAGACCGCGCGCGATCGTGCGTCCGGCGTTGTCGGCGGGCGAGCCGCCGGGCCAGCACCTGCTGCCCGGGGCCGGCCAGCTCCCCGATGACACTGTGCCGACCGGAGACCGCCATCAGCACGGCTTCCGCAGGTCCGGTCAGCTCTGGTCCCCTGCCGTGACTCCAGTCCAGGTCGGTCGTTGTCAGGCGCACGCCGCGGGCGAGGTGCCACCCCGGCAGCTCAGGGGTGTGCAGGCTGTCTCCCAGCACAAAACGCAGCCGTTCAGCCGGGATCCGGCGCAGCAGACCGAGCGGGCGGCGGATGTCCTGATGATGGATGGTGACGTCGAGCAGCGCGAGCCGGCCTCCGAAGGTCGCGGCCAGCCCCTGGGGCCGCAGCCGAGCCTGCAGCCGGCCGAGGAGCTGTTCGGTGCTGAGCGATGCGAGTTCGTCGACCCACACCTGATTGGCGTCAATGATCCGACCGCGGATGACACGGCCAAACATGCCGAGCAGACTGACGCCGTCGAAGCTCATCACATGAGCGACCACGTCGCGCACCCGCCAGCGCTCACACAATGACTGCGCCTCCCACTGCTCGGGCCTCAGGGTCGCCAGCAGATCGGCCAGGTCTGTCCGCTCGGCGGTGGCCATCTCGAGACCGTCCACGGATCAACTCTTCCTGACGCCTGTGCCGACTGGTTCACCGATTATGTGGCCTCGGCACTGGACACGCCAACGTGCCGCCGCTCGGAGTGGTCTGCCGCGCCGGCTCTCGGCAGCCGTCCAGTAAGTGCTTCTGTCTTGCGCGCCAGCGGAACTCACGCCACGGATGCGCTCTGCAAGGGCGTTCGGATCGGCGGTTGCAAGCGCAACCGCGGTCGTATCTGAGTTCGGGCCGCTCCGGAAACGCACCGTTGTCGTTGGGACCGTCGCCGCCGGAATCATATGTCGTCGGTACCGGTCGGCTGGACCTGTGCCCAGAGTCATACCCAGAGAGTGACACTGATGCGGTTAGCTGACGCCGAGCCCGCACCGGCGAGTCTCACCGCAACTTCAACTGGGAAGTTCGTTGGAAGTCGACCGTGAGATTTTTTGAGCCAGCCATGTCGGTGGGACTGTTGCCGTGGCCGCGCAGGCTCAGAGCCACCGCGTGGAAGCCGTTGTTGGCGAAGAAGTCTAGAAAGTGTTCATCCCAGCACCAAGCGCCGTGCCATGCCCCATGGATGAAGAGCAACGGCGGGCCGGCATTGCCGCTACCTTTGTCGATCACTTCCAGCATTACGCACGTCCCGCGGTCAGAGGGATCACCGCTCTGAGTTTCCCGGTAGCGGGGTGGCGGTCGAGTTGTTCAACCATCCTGACGGTCACTGAAGGCTTGGGGATTCCCGCACCGGCGAGAGCGGCTTGCAGCCGTTCAGTGAGAGCCGTGCTGTCGAAGTCGCCCGTACAGACGGCGAACAACTCGATGCCACGGCTGGTCTGATGGATTTGGTACTCGCTCACCTCCGGTGTGGTGAGCATGACCGCGCGGATGGTGATCGGGTGGATCTCGGCGGTGCCGAACCGGAGGGTCTCATCATTTCTCCCGCGCACCAGCGCCCGCAGATAGCCGTGGTTGTCGGCGTCGGGCTCATGGATGAAGGTGTCGCTGATCTCGTAGCGGATCAAAGGCTGTGCCAGGTTGTAGAGGTTGGTGAGCAGCACCTTCGTCGAGGGAGTTCCGGGAGCTACGGGATTGTTCGCGTCGTCGACGAGCTCCACAATGCACATATCGGTGTTGAACACGAAGGTTGCCTCGTCGGATCCGGTCTTTCCGAAAAGGCCTTCTGTCGAGCCGAATCCATCGAGCACGGGCGCACCGAAGGCCGAGCGAATGACCGCGCGCATCTCGGGATATAGGGTCTCGCTCGTCGAGCTGACCTGTTGGGGCGCGATGGACAGGCGCCCGGCCCGTGATTCGCCGGCCAGACGGACCAGCATGCTGGCGTATCCGCTCAACACTTCGGGTTGGACGTCGTTGAGCTGTTGCACGATGTCGGCGATGGGCAGCGTGGCCGGAATCGAATGGGCCTTCGCGGGGGCGTTATCGGCCTGGCACAGTGCAATGGTCATTCCGGTGGCATGCAGGGGCGAAGCTGCGGTGACCATGGCGATGACCGGTTTGCCCTCCTGTTGCTCGAGTGGGACCGGTGCCTCGATAGGCGGTCGGGACACGGCCGTGGCGAAAGAGGTGAGTGCTGGGCGGTCGTAGACGAAAACCCCTCGGTTACCGGAGCTTCCACCCGACGCCAGGGCAACGTATTGGTCGAGAATCACGCTCGGTTCCGGTCCGGTCGCGGTGAGTGCGAGTTCCACAACGCGGCGCGAGAGTCGGCGGTCGGTGAAGACCTCATCCAACGACGCCATCATGTCGGCCTTGGTCATGATTGGCAGCAGCGACAGGTCCGAAGGGTGCAGATCGCCAAGGTGGAGCTTCTCCAATCGCCGGCGGTGGAATGGCGAGTGCTCGGCGGCGTGAGCAATCAGGCGGCGCAGATCATTGGCCTGCTTCTGTTCTATCTGAGCGGAAGTCCATGTTATGCGCGCGAACTGCTCGGCGATGCCGGCGTTGACGGCCGCGACCACATCGGAGCGGAAATCTGCCCACCCGGGGGCGCTCATAGTCCCAGTGCCCGGCGTAGAAGTTGGACGACATCCTTGGTCGGCAGGGACTGCGGTGATGCGGCACGTTCCAGAGCCGCGCCCATCGTAAGAGCTTGCAAGCATTCAGCGATCGAGCGCACCGGCACCGGCGGTTGCTCCTCGGCTCCGTCATAGATTTGGTCGATGACAGCGGCGATGCCGGCGACGGTGCGCTTATGGGCCTCGACATAACGGCGATTCAGTTCGGGATCGCGCAACGCGACGACGCGGAACTCAATCAGCAGGTACACCCAACCAGGCTCCGCCGCGGCGTCGTCCTCGCCCGCCCGGATCAAGTGCTTCAGGCCCCGGGCGCCGGCGAACTTCGTAGCGATCATTTCGTTCTGGGCGGCGCGATCTTCGATCCGACGATCCAGAAGCGCGAGGAACATGTCCGCTTTGCTGCCGAACTGCGAGTAGACCACTCCCCGTGAGAAACCCGCTTCCTCGGCGATCGCCTCCAGGCTTGCACCGCTATAGCCGCGGGCTAGAAACACCCGCCGCGCCGCGTCGAGAACGGCCACACGGTTAAGCTCGACTTGTTCTGCCCGCCGCAACCTCGCCATACTCAATTAGATAACGCCTGTATTTGGATGTCAACAGCATCTCAAATTGCTGCTATGCGCCGTTCCGCGATACGCGGCCCATGACACCCCCGGCGTGAACGCCGTCGTTACCCCTTAGGGGTCTAGTGAGTTTCCGGCGGATCCGCATTGTTTCCTCCACGAAAAGCGGAACCGAAACAATCCAATCGCGTCACCGCGCCATGTTCGCAAACCGCGACAGGTGCAGCTGGTGCGCGACGGTAACCGTCTTGGTGGGGCCGTTGCGGTGTTTGGCGAGGATGAAGTCCGCCTCTCCCCCACGCGGGTCGTCGCGCTCGAAGGCGTCCGGCCGGTTCAGCAGGATCACCATGTCGGCATCCTGCTCCAGGCTCCCGCTCTCGCGAAGGTCCGACAGCATCGGCTTCTTGTCGGTGCGCTGCTCGGGGCCGCGGTTGAGCTGGCTGATCGCCACCACCGGAACCTCGAGCTCCTTGGCCAAAAGCTTGAGGTGCCGCGAGAATTCGGACACCTCGAGCTGCCGCGACTCAACCTTCTTTCCCGACGACATCAGCTGCAGGTAGTCCACCACCACCAGTTTGAGGTTGGCCTTCTGGCGCAACCGGCGCGCCTTGGCACGGATCTCCATCATGGTCAGGTTGGGCGAGTCGTCGATATACAGTGGCGCCTCACTGATTTCGCTCATCCGCCGCGCCAGCCGGGTCCAGTCGTCGTCGTTCATGCGGCCCGAACGCATGTCGGCGAGCTTGATCTTCGCCTCCGCCGAGAGTAGGCGCATGACGATCTCGGACTTGCTCATCTCCAGCGAGAAGATGACGCTGGCCATCCGGTGCTTGATCGAGCACGACCGCATGAAGTCCAGCCCCAGGGTCGACTTCCCCACGCCGGGCCTGGCCGCCACGATGATCATCTGCCCGGGGTGCAGGCCGTTGGTCACCTCGTCGAGCTCGGTGAAGCCGGTCGGCACCCCGCGCGCGATGCCGCCGTTGGAGGCGATGGCGTCGATCTCGTCCATCGTCGGCTGCAGCAGGTCCTCGAGCGGGACGAAGTCCTCCGACATCCGGCGCTCGGCGACGTCGTAGATCTCGGCCTGGGCGCGGTCGACGATCTCGGCGACGTCGGCGCCCTCGGCGCCGGCGTAGCCGTACTGCACCACCCGGGTGCCGGCCTCGACCAGCCGGCGCAGCAGCGCCTTCTCGGCCACGATGCCGGCGTAGTAGCCCGCGTTGGCGGCCGTGGGCACCGTCGAGATCAACGTGTGCAGATACGGCGCGCCACCGATGCGGCGCAGCAGGCCGCGGCGGTCCAGCTCGGCGGCCACCGTCACCGCGTCGGCCGGCTCCCCGCGCCCGTAGAGGTCCAGGATCGCGTCGTAGACGTTCTGGTGCGCGGGCCGGTAGAAGTCGCCGGGCCGCAACCGTTCGAGGACGTCGGCGATGGCGTCCTTGCTCAGCAGCATCCCGCCCAACACCGACTGCTCGGCGGCCAGATCCTGCGGGGGCTGACGGCCGAAGTCTTCACTGGGTGCCGAGGAATCCGTGCCAGGCGCCAGGTCGTCGACGACCACCATGGACTGCCTCCTCTGACTCAAGAATCCGAACGTACATTCGACAGCCGGTACTCAGACCATAAGCCAAGGCACTGACAATCCTCCGACCCACAGCACCCGTTTCGCGTCGTGCCGGGACGACGGTAAGCGTTGCTGGCACGTGCGTGAAAGGGGCGCTGTTCATAGAGCTGTGCATGGTGTGTGCATATCCGTCGACACCTGTGTTGAGCGGGGTGTGGAGAACCTGTGGATCAAATCGGCGTGTTGGGACATCACTGCAGATACGCGACATACAACGCCACACATTCGGTGTGGACAAGAATCTCTTCGGCGTGTCGGGCCAGGTTACTGCCCCGGGCGTGTTGCCTTTCGGCCACATTTTCGCCGCGTTACGGGCCGGTAAAGAGCCCCGCCCGCAAGCGCCGCGCAAAGAGTTCGCTGGAGCGGCCGTCGCGACGGGCGGCAACGGGCTCAAGAGGAGTGCGCACCCGGCACAACCGAGTCCGGCAGCGGCCTGGTCGTGGCCGCTGCCGGACTGGTAAGCAAACCCGGCGGAGTTAGCTCTCCGCGACGACCTCGAGTGCGACGTCGACGTCGACCTCGGGGTGCAGGTGCACCGACACCCGGTGGGTGCCGACGGCCTTGATGTGCGATTTGGGTAGCCGGACGATCCGCCGGTCGATGTTGGGCCCGCCGGCCTTCTTGATGGCCGCGACGACGTCGCCGGCGGTCACCGAGCCGAACAGCTTGCCCGAGTCCGCCGCGGTCTTCACCGGCAGCGCGACCGGGCCCAGCGCGTCGATCGCCGTCTTGAGTTCGTCGGCGTGCTCGCGGTCGCGCACCACCTTGGTCTCGCGGGCGCGGCGGATCTCATCGGCCTGCTTCTGCGCACCGCGGGAGGCGACGATCGCCATGCCGCGCGGGAGCAGGTAGTTGCGGCCGTAGCCGTCCTTGACCTCGACCGTGTCGCCGACGGTGCCCAGATGGTCAACGTCAGCCGTCAGAATCAGCTTCATCGTCTTCGTACTTTCGGTTGGGCGTTCGGCGCTCAGCGCGTCGCGGAGGTGAACGGCAGCAGCGCCACCTCGCGGGCGTTCTTCACCGCGATCGCGATGTCGCGCTGGTGCTGCACGCAGTTGCCGGTGACGCGACGCGCCCGGATCTTGCCGCGCTCGCTGATGTAGGTGCGCAGCAGCGTGGTGTCCTTGTAGTCGATCTGCTGCCCCTTCTTCGAGCAGAAGACGCACTTGCGCGCCTTGACCGGCTTTTCCGGAGCCGGGCGCCGCTTACTGGATTTGGCCATGTGTGTTGTTCTTTCCGATCTGAATGGTGAAGTTCGTCTGTGTCAGAACGGCGGTTCGTCGTCCCCGCCGCCGAAGGAACCCGACGCCGGGGCGCTGCCCCACGGGTCGTCGGCCGGTGCGCCGCTCGATTGCGGAGCCGCAGGCGCCGCCGGACGCGAGCCGCCGCCGAAGCCGCCGCCGCCCCCGCCGCCACTGCGGCTGGCCTTGTTGACCTTCGCGGTGGCGTACCGCAGCGAGGGCCCGATCTCGTCGACCTCGACCTCGACCACGGTGCGCTTCTCGCCTTCGCGGGTCTCGAAGGACCGCTGCTTGAGCCGCCCGCTGACGATCACGCGGGCGCCGCGGGTGAGGCTTTCGGCCACGTTCTCGGCGGCCTCCCGCCAGATGTTGCACCGCAGGAACAGCGCCTCGCCGTCCTTCCACTCCCCGCTCTGGCGGTCGTAGATCCGCGGCGTCGACGCCACGGTGAAGTTCGCGACGGCAGCACCCGAGGGGGTGAACCGCAGCTCGGGGTCAGCGGTCAGGTTCCCGACCACGGTGATGTTGGTGTCACCGGCCACAGTTACCTCCTAGAACGTGAGCATGTTCTCGCAGAGCCTACGCAAGTGCACCGACGGTGGACCTGCGGCACCGCCGCGACTGTTAATGCTTGTCGGTGCGCATCACCTTGGTGCGCAACACCGACTCGTTGAGGCTCAGCTGACGGTCGAGCTCGGACACCGTCGCGGGCTCGGCCTTCACGTCGATGACGGCGTAGATGCCCTCGGCGTGCTTGGCGATCTCGTAGGCCAGCCGGCGCCGGCCCCAGATGTCGATCTTGTCGACAGTCCCCCCGTCCTTGCGGACGACGTTGAGGAACGTCTCCAGCGACGGGGCCACGGTGCGTTCGTCGAGCGTGGGGTCAAGAATGACCATGATTTCGTATGGACGCATGGAAACCTCACCACCTCCTCTGGTCTCAAGCGGCCACGGGATATCCGTGGCAGGAGGGTCGCCTGCGTCGGCAACCGCACCAGGCTACCGGACGCCGGGCGGGCCGGGAAAATCGGGGAAAATCGCCGCCGCTAACTCCGGCCGCGCAGGTACTCGTGGGCCCGGTCCACCGCCTCCGGCCCTGCCTTGGCCAGCGCACCGGAGTCGAACGGCGGCTGCGGGTCGTACTCGATGAGCAGCTGGGCGGCTTGGGCGGCCGTCCGGTCGACGAGCAGTTCCACCAGCCGCAAGGCCATGTCGATGCCGCTGGACACGCCCGCGGCGGTGACGATCCGCTGCGGCAGGTGCTCGACGACGCGTTCGGGCACGTAGCGCGCCCCCAACCCATTGAGCAGGTCCGCCGCCCGCCAATGGGTCGTCGCGGTGAGCCCGTCGAGCAAACCCGCGGCGGCGAGCAACAGCGCGCCGGTGCACACCGACGTGGTGAACCGGGTGCCCGGGTGCGCCGCCTGCAGCCAGCCCCGGATGGCGTCGTCACCGATCAGCTCGCGCGTCCCCACGCCGCCGGGCACCACCACCACATCGGGCGCCGAGACCTCCTCGAAGGTCGCGTCGCAGGTGAGCCCGAGCATCCCGTTCTCGGTGCGCACCTCGCCGCGGCGGTGCCCGACGAACACCACGTCGATCGACGGGATGCGTTGCAGCACCTCGTAGGGCCCCACCGCGTCCAGGGCGGTGACCCGCGCGAACAGTGGGATCGCGGCCAGCGTCATGCGGGCACCGCCTCGGGCTCGGCGTGCGGCTGCGGGGGCGCCGCCGACCGGCGCACCCCGGCCGGGCGCAGCCACCGGGGCAGCCAGCCGGGCGGCGCGTCGGGGGCCCGGTCGAACGGCCCGCCGCCCGGGTCGTCCAGGCGCCCACCCCAGCGCACCAGATCCTCCTCGGGCCGGTAGATCTGCCGGATCACCAACGCGCACAGCGCGACCACCGCGACGTCGCGCAGCAGCACCGTCGTGGTGAAGAACTGCACCGGCAGCGAGCGGTTCGGCTCGGAGTACAGGTAGTACATCCGCGGCACCCAGACCAGCGCGTCGATCGTCATCCAGGCCAGCAGCAGCCGGCGGTGCGGCAACGCCAGCACCGCCAGCGGCACCAGCCACAGCGAGAACTGCGGGCTCCACACCTTGTTGGTCAACAGGAATACCGCCACCACCAGGAACAGCAGTTGCGCCACCCGCGGCCGCCGCGGGGCGGTGAGCGCCACGTACCCGATTGCCGCGCACCCGGCCGCGAACAACACGGTGACCACGATGTTGAGCACCATGGGCGGCTCCCAGAAGCCCAGGTGCGGATCGAGGCCGCGCCACCCGGTGAACGACTTCACGACGCTGTACACCGAGTCCATGTCGTCGCCGCGCCGGGCGTTGAGCCGGAAGAACTCCGACCAGCCCCGCGGGAACAGCACCAGCACCGGCAGGTTCACCACCAGCCAGGTCGCCACGGCCGTCGCCGCGGTGCGCGCCCACGCGCCGAGGCGCCCGGTCCGGATGCCCAGCACCAGCATCGGGCCCAGGAACAGCAGCGGATACAGCTTGGCCGCCGCGCCCAGCCCGATCAGCACCCCGGCCGACACCGGCCGGCGGCGCGCCCACGCCAGCAGCCCGGCCATCGCGAAACCCGTGGCCAGGGCGTCGAAGTTGGTGAAGATCTGGAAGATGACCAGCGGCGAAGCGGCCACCAGGGCCGCGTCCCACACCCGGCGCCCGGCCAGGCCCGCGGTCGCGCGGACCGTCGCCAGCCAGGCCAGCGCCAGGCCGAACGCCGCGACGTTGAAGAACATCACCACCTCGGCGACCACCGGCAGGGGGCCCAGCTTGCTCAGCGCGGTGTAGGTCTTGGCCACCGCCATCGACACGTACTGGTAGAGCCCGGTCAGCACCGGATACTCCATGTAGCGCACCGCGGGCCGGCCGTCGTATTGGGTCTGCGGGGCGCCGCCGGCGTCGGTTTCGATCCAGCTCGACTTGTACGGGAACTTGCCCTGGTTCAACAGCTCCGCGCCGTAGAGCGGCACCGTGTCGGAGTAGCACAGCTCGTAGTACGCGCGCTGGTTGTCCCAGTTGGCCACCCGCTGATCGCCGGGCCCGGTGCCGTGGCTCTGCAGGCACGCCGCCTTCGTCGAGTAACCGAGCGCCAGAAACACCAGCGCGATCACGAACATCACCCGCAGCGGGGTCATCAGCCGGGCGCGCCCGATCAGCGCGTGCCGGCCCACCGGCCCGCCGACGACGTCGGCCAGGGCGGAGCCCAGGAAATCGGTGCGGCTGGGGCAGTCCCGGTTGTCCACGCCCCGCAGGTCGGCCGCCAGCGGTCGCGGCGAAATGGGTGGGCTGTCCTCGAAGGCCCCGGTCACGGCGGCGGTTGCGGCGGCGGAGCCTGCGGACCGCCCGGCGGGACGCCGCCCGGCCCGTTCTGGGGCCCGATGGTCACCGTCGTGGGCGGCCCGACCGGGATGGTGATGCCCGGCGCGATCTCCACGGTCGGCTGGATGACCGTCTCCGACGGCGGCGGCGCCTGCGGTGGGGGTGGTGGCGGTGCCGGCACACCGGCGTAGCCGCCGATCGCGGTCGGCTTCGGGAACGACTCGTTGGAGGTGCCCTTCAGGGCGCCGTCCATGGTCGCCTTCCAGATGTCCGACGGCAGGCCCGAACCGTAAACCGGCGCGCCCGAGGCGGTCACCAGCGGCTGGTCCCCCTTGACCGTGCCCACCCACACCGCCGTCGACAGTGACGGGGTGTAGCCGACCATCCAGGCGTCCTTGTCGGCGTTGGTGTCACCCAGCTGGGTGGTGCCGGTCTTGGCCGCCGACGGACGCCCGCCGGCCAGGTTGTGGCCGCGCGAGTAGCCCGCGATCGGTTCCATCGCGGCGGTCACGTTGTCGGCGACGGCCTTGTCGATGCGCTGTTCGCCGCTGTTGTCGGAGCTGGTTGCATCGAAGAGGACCTGGCCCTCGGAGTTGACGACCTTCTGCACGAAGTGCGGCCGGTGGTAGACGCCGGAGTCGGCCAGCGTGGCGTAGGCCGAGGCCATGTCGATCGGGCGGGTTTCGTACTGGCCCAGCACCACCCCGTTGTTGGGCGGCCCGCCCTTGCCGTCCTCGGACAGCGTGTGCTCGACGCCCGGAAAGCTCTTCGCGATCCCGGCCTGGTGCGCGGCGTCGGCGACGGCCTGCGGTCCGCCCTTGAGCTTGAGCATCAGCCGGTAATAGGAGGTGTTCAGCGATTGCTTGAGCGCCTGGGCGATGTTGCAGGTCCCGCAACTCTCGCCGTCGACGTTGGTGATCTTGATGCCGTCGACCGTCAGCGGGGAGCTGTCGACCTGGTAGCCCAGGCCGATCCCCTGTTCCAGCGCGGCGACCAGGCAGAACACCTTGAACGACGATCCCGTCTGCAACCCGGCCTGGGCGAAGTCGAAACCGTTGGCGTCCGAACCGCCGTAGTAGGCGCGCACCGCGCCGTTGTGCGGGTCGATCGACACCACGGCCGCCCGCATGTCGGGGTCTTGGCCGTCGAGGTACTTGTTCACCGCCTTCACCGCGGCCTGCTGGGCCTTCGGCTCGATGGTGGTGGTGACCTGCAGCCCCTGCGTGTTGAGGGTCTGCTCGTCGATGTTGAACAGCTCCATCAGCTCTTTGGTCACCTGGCGCTCGATCAGCCCGTCGGGGCCGGTCGTCTGGTTCTGCGCGCGGGCCTGGTCGGGCGGCACGGTGTCCGGGAAGACCTGGGCCGCACGATCATCCGGCGACAGAGCCTTGATCTCCACCATGCCGTCGAGCACCCAGTTCCAGCGCGCCCTGGCCCCCTTGGGATCGACGGCCGGATCCAGCGACGACGGACGCCGGATCAGCGCCGCCAGCAGCGCGCCCTCGGAGACGGTGAGCTGGTCGACGGGCTTGTCGAAGTAGGCCTTGGTGGCGGCCGAGATCCCGTAGGCGCCCCGGCCGAAATAGATGATGTTCAGGTAGGCCTGCAGGACCTCGTCCTTGGACCACTCCCCCGACATCTTGGTGGCGATGACCAACTCCTTGGCCTTGCGCATCAGCCCGGCGAACCCATGCTGGGCCGAACCGACCAGCGCGTTCTTCACGTACTGCTGGGTGATGGTCGACCCGCCCTGCAGGTCGCCGGCGCCGAACAGGTCGTGTTCGACCGCCCGGCCGAAGGCGGTGAAGTCGAAGCCCGGGTTCGAATAGAAGTTGCGATCTTCGGCGGCGATCACCGCCTGGCGCACGTGCACCGGCACCTGGTTGATGTTGATATCGACCCGATTGCCTTCGGGCGGGACGATTTTGGCGATCTCGGAGCCGTCGCTGGCCAGGATCGTCGAGACCTGGTTGGTGCGGATGTCGCCCGGCTTGGGAATGTCGACGATGAAGTAGGCCATGGCGAAGGTGACGATCGGCAACAGCACCAGCACCGCCGCGGCGATGTAGGACGCCCGCCGCACCCAGCGCCAATCGACGCGGTGGACCCAGCTCCAGTCGGGGCCCGCCCCGGACGGCCGCTCGTCGGGTCCGCCCGGCCGGCCGGGCCCGTGCGGCGGGGGCGGCGGGGGTCCCGACCCGGAGTCGCGCCCGGAAAGGGGCCGGTCGCGCCGACCGTCGAGCGCGGCCTTGACCTCGTCGAGGGCGTCCCGCGACAGCGGCGTCGAGGGCGGGTTGTCCAACGCGGCCTTGACCTCGTCGATGGGGTCCGACCGCCTCGACGACTGGTCGTCGGTGACGGCCGGCAGGATCATGGTCCGCCGGTCGTCGGGGGGTAGCGGACGCCGCGGGCGGGGCTGGGGACGGTCCGGCTCCGGCTGATCGGTGCCTCGTTGCTCGCCGAAACGCTCAGTCGCCGACCCGTCCGCGTCAGTGGACGACTGCTCGTGGCGGCCCTCGTCATTCAATGGCGGTGCGGGCGCCGTTGCGCGCCCGGCGCGTTCCGCGGGTGCCCTTGGGGGCCCGCGGTGCACCGAGCACATACGACTTGACTAGGTGATTCCAGCTGCAGGTGCGACACACCTCCACCACGTGGACCGCGAACTCCTCGAAGCGGGTCGCCAACAACACCAGCTCTTCGGCGGTGCGCGCCGAGCCCGAGACCGCGCCCAGGTGCTCGCCGAACACCCACGACACCAGGGTGAGCTGCTCCTTGCGGCAGATCGGGCACATCACCTGGCTCGGTTTCCCGTGAAACTTCGCGGCGCGCAACAAGTACGGGTTCGCATCACAAACGTCGGACACGCCCGTGCGGCCCGAGTAGACCTCGGCCAGCAGGGAGCGCCGCCGAAGCGCGTAGTCCACCACCTGTCGCTGCAGTCGCACGCCCACCAGAGTACGTCGCCATCCGCGCCGCTGATACGCGCAAGGCGGTCGCCCCGCGCATTCGTCCGCCCCGATCGAGGTCATCGGCCTCGATATCCGGTGCCGAGACGCCGCGGGACTCTTACGATCATCCGCGTGGCGAAATGGTTCGGGACAGCGCTCAGTGGTTCGGTCAGTGGTGAATCCCAGACCCGCGCCAAAGACAGCGACCGCGAGGCCACCTGCAAGATCCTCGACACCGCCCTCAGCGACGGCGAGCTGTCGATGGAAGAGCACCGGCAACGCGTGAGCGCGGCCACCAACGCGGTGACGCTGGGCGAGCTGCGGGCCCTGGTGAGCGACCTGCAGGCCAACACCGGCGCGGTTGCCGCGCCGGCCACCACGTCGCCGCCCCTGCCGGGCCGGTGGGGCGTGGTGGCCGGCGCCTTCCTCGCCTCGGTGCTGCTGGGCGTCGGCATCGGGTGGGGGCTCTACGGCAACACGAATTCGCCGCTGGACTTCACCAAGGATCCCGGGGCCAAACCCGACGGGGTCGCGGCCGTGGTGCTGACCCCGCCCCGGCAGCTGCATTCCCTGGGTGGGCTGACCGGCCTGCTGGAGCAGACGCGCAAGAGGTTCGGCGACACCATGGGCTTTCGGCTCGTGGTCTACCCCGAATACGCGGTGCTGGACCGCCGTGACCCCGCGGACGACCGGCGCGTCCTGAGCTACACCTACCGCGGCGGTTGGGACGACCCCAGCAGCACCGCCAAGAGCGGCACCGACGCCGACCTGGTCGACCTGAGCAAGTTCGACGTCAAGACTGCCGTGGGCATCATGCGGGGCGCCCCCGAAACCCTCGGTGTGAAGCAGTCCGACGTCAAGTCGACGTATCTCGTCGTCGAGCCGGCCGAGGATCCCACCACCCCCGGGGCGCTGTCGCTGTCGGTGTACGTCTCCAGCGATTACGGCGGCGGCTACATCGCCTTCGCCGGGGACGGCACCATCAAGCGGGTGAACTACCCGTCGTGACACCCCTCCTGGAAAGGACCCGGTGGGGGCTCCGCTCCCAGCCGACTCCCCGACGGCATTAACACCGGTCAAATGGCGTCCCAATGCCAGGTGGTGGCGGAGCGAATGGGTGGTGTTGTGGCGAATATATCGGAGCGATATTATGACGCGAGGCGTCGACCCGTCGTAACAACGCATGCAAAGGAGGTGACTCGATGCTGGAACTCGCCATCCTGGGGCTTCTCATCGAGTCGCCGATGCATGGCTACGAACTGCGCAAGCGGCTGACCGGCCTCCTCGGCGCGCTCCGGGCGTTCTCGTACGGTTCGCTCTACCCGGCGCTACGGCGCATGCAAGCCGACGGGTTGATCGCCGAGGACGCCGCCCCGGCCGGGACCCCGGTCCGGCGGGCTCGCCGGGTCTACCGGCTGACCGACGAAGGCCGCCGACGCTTTGGCGAGTTGGTGGCCGACACCGGTCCGCACAACTACACCGACGACGGTTTCGGCGTGCACCTGGCGTTTTTCAACCGCACTCCGGCGGAAGCACGGATGCGCATCCTGGAGGGCCGACGCCGTCAGGTCGAGGAACGCCGGGAAGGCCTGCGCGAGGCCGTGACACGGGCCAGCAGCTCGTTCGACCGCTACACCCGGCAGCTTCATCAGCTCGGACTCGAGTCCAGCGAACGCGAAGTCAAGTGGCTCAACGAGCTCATCGCCGCGGAGCGGGCAGCACCTGGCCTGTCCGAGCAAACGTAAACCCTGCACGAAACACACGGCAGCCGAGACACCCCGAGGCTCAATAGTTATGAGGTTAGGAGAACGCTCTATGACTGAGCACAAGGCGCCGCAGGCGTCGACAGAAGTACGAGTCGCCATCGTCGGCGTCGGAAACTGCGCGTCCTCGCTGGTCCAGGGCGTCGAGTACTACCAGAACGCCGACGAGACATCGTCGGTGCCCGGCCTCATGCATGTCCGGTTCGGCCCGTACCACGTGCGTGACGTCAAGTTCGTCGCCGCGTTCGACGTGGACGCCAAGAAGGTCGGCTTCGACCTGTCGGACGCGATCTTCGCCTCGGAGAACAACACGATCAAGATCGCCGACGTGGCGCCCACCAACGTGGTGGTG
Source organism: uncultured Actinomycetota bacterium (assembly GCA_963711445.1). Taxonomy (GTDB): domain Bacteria; phylum Actinomycetota; class Actinomycetes; order Mycobacteriales; family Mycobacteriaceae; genus Mycobacterium. The sequence goes on along the minus strand of CAVQEF010000003.1, from coordinate 106,171 downwards.
CAGCGCGGCCCGACGCTGGACGGCATCGGCAAGTACTACGCCGACACCATCGAGCTCTCCGACGCCGAGCCCGTGGACGTCGTGCAGGTGCTCAAGGAAGCCAACGTCGACGTGCTGGTGTCCTACCTGCCGGTGGGCTCCGAAGAGGCCGACAAGTTCTACGCCCAGTGCTGCATCGACGCCGGCGTGGCGTTCGTCAACGCGCTGCCGGTGTTCATCGCCTCCGACCCGGTGTGGGCCAAGAAGTTCGCCGACGCGGGCGTGCCCATCGTCGGGGACGACATCAAGAGCCAGGTCGGCGCGACCATCACCCACCGGGTCATGGCCAAGCTGTTCGAGGACCGCGGCGTGCAGCTGGACCGCACCATGCAGCTCAACGTGGGCGGCAACATGGACTTCCTCAACATGCTCGAGCGCGAGCGGCTGGAGTCCAAGAAGATCTCCAAGACCCAGGCCGTGACCTCCAACCTGCACCGCGAGTTCAACACCAAGGACGTCCACATCGGCCCGTCCGACCACGTCGGCTGGCTCGACGACCGCAAGTGGGCCTACGTGCGCCTGGAGGGCCGCGCCTTCGGTGACGTGCCGCTGAACCTGGAGTACAAGCTCGAGGTGTGGGACTCGCCGAACTCCGCCGGCGTCATCATCGACGCGGTGCGGGCGGCCAAGATCGCCAAGGACCGCGGGATCGGCGGCCCGGTGGTGCCGGCCTCGGCGTACCTGATGAAGAGCCCGCCGCAGCAGCTGCCCGACGACGTTGCGCGCACGCAATTGGAAGAGTTCATCGTCGAGGGCTGATCGCCGCGACGGCCACGTGAGCCGCGAGCGTAACGTCACGGCGATTTTCACCGCTGGAAGTCGCCACAGCGTTACGCTCGCGGTCTTTGGTGCGAAACCATCGACGCGACGCTGTGCGGGTGCTTAGCATCATCTCTCGATGACCGTTCAGCCCGCCGCGTTCCTGCGAACGACCCTGCCCCTCGACCTGTCGCGCCTCGGCGAGCTCGATAGCGGCCGCTACCACTCGATCTGGCTGCCCGACCACATGGTCAGCTTCTGGCCCGACGCGCTGTGGACCCCCGAGTTCACCGATCTCGCCACCGCGTCGCCGTCGCCGCACCGCCACCTCGACGGGCTGGCGGTCGCGGCCGCGGCCGCGGTGCTGACCGAGAACGTTCCGCTGGTCAGCGCCGTCGTCGACACCGTGCGCCGCCACCCGGTGATGCTGGCGCAGACGGCGCTGACCATCGACCACCTCGCCAAGGGGCGCTTCGTCCTCGGCCTGGGCAGCGGCGAGAGCGAGAACGCCCTGCCCTACGGATTCGACTTCGCGCGACCCGTCGGCCGCTTCGAGGAAGCGCTGGCCGTGATCCGGCTGCTCTGGGAGAGCGACGGCCCCGTCGACTTCGACGGGCGGTTCTACTCCCTGCACCACGCCCGGCTGGACACCGAACCCTACGACGGGCGGTTCCCGCCGATCTGGATCGGCGCCAGCGGCCCGCGGATGCTCGACGTCGCCGGCCGCTACGCCGACGGGTGGTGGCCGGCCGGCGCCTGGACGCCGGAGCACTACGCCGAGATGCTGTCCGCGATCAGGGCGTCCGCCGAGCGCGCCGGCCGCGACCCGATGGCGATCACGCCGTGCTTCATCCAGGTGTGCCTGATCGGCGCCGACGACGACGCGCTCGCCGAGATCCTGCGGGCGCCCCTGGTCAAGTCGTTCCTCCTGCAGGTCTCCGCGGAGACGTTGCGCGGCTTCGGTTTTGCCCATCCCATGGGCGAGGACTGGCGCGGTTTCCAGGACATCGACCCGGCCGCACTGCCCCGCGAGCGGATCCTGGAGTTCCTGGACGACCGCGCGCCCCGAGATGGTGCTGGCCGTCGTGCCGCACGGAACCCCCGGCGAGGTCGCCAAGATCATCAAGACGTACGTGGACGCGGGCCTGCGGGTGCCCAAGATCCTCGACTACGGCGCGATGGCCGGCGTCAAGTACGCCGAGGCCTCGGCGGCCAACGTCCGCGCGACCGAGGACGAGCTGCTGCGGCTGTGCGGAGACGCCCTCGTGAGCCTCGAACGCCGCGGCACTGCTCGCCGCCGCGCAGACCGCAACCGGGTTGCGCGACTACGGCGACCCGACGTTGCCGCAACGCTTCGCCGTGGCCGTCGACCACCTCAACGCGCCTCGGCCTGGACGCCGACGGCAGAGGTCAGGCCGCGCAGGTGTGCCTGTGGCTGCTGACCTCGCGGCTGGAGCTCATCGAAGACCGCAACCGCTACCCCATCGCCGACGAAGTCATCGACGGCGCCGATGTTCGTCACCGGCGAACCGCGTTCGGGCACCACGCTGATGCACGCGCTGATGTCCGTCGATCCCGCACGGCGCGCGCGCTGCGCTTCTGGGAGGTGATGTACCCGTCGCCGCCGCCGGGCCTCGCCGGTCCCGGCGACGACCCGCCGCGCAGCGGGCCGATGCCGACTGGCGCGAGATCAACGCCAAGATGCCCAAGTGGCTGCGCAGCCACCCCTACAACGACATGCTCGGCGACGGCCTGCCCGAGGACGAACGCACCTGGGCGTTCGATTTCCGGGTCATGACGCCCACCGCGTGGTGGCGGGTGCCGATGCACTCGCTGGTCGCCGGGCTGCCCGCCGACGCGGCGGCGCAGTACCGGCTGCACAAGGCCATGCTCCAACAGCTGCAGTATGGGCGGCCCACGAAAGTACTGGGTGCTCAAGGGCTTTCACGGCTTCCGGCTCGCCGAGCTGTTCGGCGCCTACCCCGACTCCCGGATGGTGTGGCTGCACCGTGACCCGGTCCAGGTCGCCGCGTCGCGCACCATGATGATGGCCGACATCGCCGAAGGCATCCTCGGCCCGGTCGACCTGCACGCCGAGGCCAAAATGCACCTCGAGATGACCCGCGCCAGCATCGCCAACACGATGAGCAATCCCCTGGTCGACGATCCGCGCATCCTGCACGTCCGCTACGCCGACTTCATCGCCGACCCGGTCGAAACGGTGCGGCGCTACTACGGCTTCTGCGGCCGGGACCTGACGCCGGAAGCCGAAACGGCGATGCGGGATTACCTGGCCACCAACCGCGGCGACCGCTACGGCAAGTTCCGCTACTCCACCCAACTGCTGATCGACATCGGCGAGGACCTCGAGGCGCTGCACGCGGAATTCGCGCCGTTTCGGCAACGCTTCGGCGTCACGATCGAGAACCGGGCCTGACCCGATGCCGGCCCACCCGCGCCTGTCGGTGCACAGCGTCACCTTCTACGGCACTCCCCTGCCCGAGCTCGCAACGCACTGGCAGGCGCTCGGTGTGTCCCGGCTCAGCGTCCTGGACGGCCAGCTGCTCGACCCGTCGTTCCCGGAGTTGTTGCACCGCAACGACTACACCGTCGAGGCGGTGTGCCACGTCTTCGCGGGCGGCTCGCTGGGCACCGACCCGCAGGCCGCCCAGGACGCGCTGTGCGCCGTCCTCGACGCCGCCGCCGGCGTCGGCGCGCGGACCGTCTACCTGCTCACCGGCGGCCGGGGCGACCTCGCCTGGGGCCGGGCGGCGCAGCGGTTCTGCGCCATGATCGCCCCGTGCGTTGCGCACGCCGAGGCGGCCGGCGTGGCGCTGGCCGTCGAGAACGCGTCCAGCCTCTACGCCGACATCCACCTGGCGCACACGCTGCGCGACACCGTCACCCTGGCCGAGATGGCCGGGCTGGGCATCTGCATCGACGTGTTCCACTGTTGGGCGGAAGGCGATTTCGAGGCGATGGTGCAGCGCGCGCTGCCGCGCACGGCGCTGATCCAGTTGAGCGACTACGTGCTCGGTGACCGGTCGCTGCCGGGCAGGGCGGTGCCCGGCGACGGCACGATCCCGCTCGAGGCGTTTGTCGCCCGGACGCTGGCCGCGGGCTATTCCCGGGGCTTCGACCTGGAACTCATCGGCCCGCGCATCGAACGCGAGGGCCCGCTGGAATCCGCCAGGCGCGCATGCGATGTCGTCGGGGAGATGCTGAAAAGGCAAGGAGTCTGATGGCTTTCGGTGACGGCCCCGACGACGCGGCGCTGCAATCGGCCTGGACCGAGTTCTGCGCTCGGCTACAGCGCGCGGGCGAGCGGGTGTTCAAGGACGCCAATCCCGCCGCCGGCGCGCAGCGCGCCGACGCGTTCCGCTTCCTCACCCAGAACCTGGGTCAGGCGTTCGACCTGGCGCTCGAGACCCGAGACACCCGCTACCCCGTGTTGCACGCCTTCTGCGGGCCGACCCGCAAGCTCGGCGGCGACTGCGCGGACTTCACCTACCAGCAGGCGTGGATCGACGGCGAATCGACCTATCGGCTCAGCGGAACCCGCGGCACGGCCCCGTTCTTCAACGTCACCGTCCAGGGGCCGCGCACGCCCGGGCCCGGGGTGCTGCACGAACCCTTCGGCGACGCGCCGGAGGCCAACCTGCTCGGCCATCAACTCCACGTCGACGGTAGCGGGGAATTCGAGGTCTACATCGGTGGGCCCGAACGGGGTCCGAACTGGCTGCCCACCACGGCCGGGTCGCGCAAGCTGTTCATCCGGCAGGGCTTCGACCGCTGGGACGAGTCACCGGCGCGGATGCGCATCGAGCGGGTCGACATGGCCTCGCCCAAGCCGCTGCCCACCCCCGCCGGCATGGTCGAGGCGATGGAGTGGGCCGGTGAGTTCGTCACCGGCCTGATGTCCGACTGGCCCGAGTTCCCGTTCACCTACGGCGGCGTCGACGCCGGCCACCCGAACGCCTTCCCGCACGCCGGAGCCACCGACGCCGACACCAAACGCGGCCGGGCCGCGGCGAACATGTACTGGGAGCTGGGTCCCGACGAGGCGCTGATCGTCGAGTTCGACGCCCACGACGGGCTGTGGATGTTCACCAACATGGGCGCCTTCTTCAACAGCATGGACTACCTGTACCGCCCGGTCAGCTACACCCCGAGCCGCACGAAGACCGACCCCGACGGCCGCGTCCGCCTCGTCATGGCCCACCGCGATCCCGGCGTGCACAACTGGCTGGACACCCAGGGCTTCGAGCGCGGCAACCTGACCTACCGGCACATGCTCGAGGGCGAACCCGCCGCGCTGTCCACCCGGACGATCGCCTACGACGCGCTGCCCGGCGAGCTCCCCGCGGGAACCGCCATGGTCAGCCCGGCGCAACGCACCGCGGCGATGTGGGAACGGTTCCACGGCATCCGGCGCCGCTACATCCTCTAGTGCCGGTCCTCTAGTGTCGAAGCCTGTGACCGACATCTCCGAGGACGAACTGGCCGGACTCTCCGAGTTCTCGCTGCTGGCCGAGAACGCCGAGCAGGCCGGCGTCTCCGGGCCGCTGCCCGGCGTCGAGCGCGTGGGGGCGGGCGCCGGCGAGGGTAAAGTCAGCGCGCTGCGCTGGGGCGAGGCGGCGCCCCGCATCGTCTTCCTGCACGGCGGCGGGCAGAACGCGCACACCTGGGACACCGTGATCGTCGGCGTCGGTGAGGCCGCGCTGGCGGTCGACCTGCCCGGGCACGGCCATTCCGGCTGGCGCGAGGACGGCGACTACTCGCCGCAGCGCAACGCGGACACCCTGCTGCCGATGCTGCGCGAGCACGCCCCGGCGGCCGACCTCGTGGTCGGCATGTCGCTGGGCGGGCTGACCGCCGTGCGGCTGGCCGCGGCGGCGCCGGAGCTGGTGCGCGAACTCGTCCTCATCGACGTCACCCCGTCGGCGCTGCAACGGCACTCCGAGATGACCAAGGAACAGCAGGGCACGGTGGCGCTGATGCACGGCGAACGGGAGTTCCCCAGCTTTCAGGCGATGCTGGACCTGACCGTCGCCGCCGCACCGCACCGCGAGGTCAAGGCGCTGCGCCGCGGGGTTTTCCACAACTCGCGCCGGCTGGACAACGGCAACTGGACATGGCGCTGGGACACCATCCGCGAATTCCCCGACTTCGCCGGTCTGTGGGACGACGTCGACGCCCTGGCTGCGCCCATCACGCTGATCCGCGGTGGCACGTCTGGCTTCGTCACTGACGACGACGCGACCGAACTCGCCCGTCGCGCAAGGCATTTCCGCGGCGCGCACGTCGTCGAGAACTCCGGGCACTCGGTGCAAAGCGACCAGCCGCGCGCGCTGATCGAGCTGCTGCGCGGGGTGCTCGGCGCGCGCTGAGCCTACGGTGGGGACATGACTGCCCAACGACCCATCCGTATCGGCGTGCAGCTGCAGCCCCAGCACGCCCCCCACTACCGCCAGATGCGTGACGCCGTCCGCCGCTGCGAGGACATCGGCGTCGACGCCGCGTTCAACTGGGACCACTTCTTCCCGCTCTACGGCGATCCCGACGGCGCCCACTTCGAATGCTGGACGATGCTGGGAGCCTGGGCCGAGCAGACGTCGCGCATCCAGATCGGTGCGCTGGTGACGTGCAACTCCTACCGCAACCCCGAGCTGCTGGCCGACATGGCCCGCACCGTCGACCACATCTGTAACGGCCGCCTCATCCTGGGCATCGGCTCGGGTTGGAAGCAGAAGGACTACGACGAGTACGGCTACGAGTTCGGCACCGCCGGAAGCCGCCTCGACGACCTGGCGGGTGCGCTCCCCCGGATCAAAGGGCGGCTGGCCACACTGAACCCGCCGCCGACCCGCGACATCCCGATCCTGATCGGCGGCGGCGGCGAGCGCAAAACCCTGCGGCTGGTCGCCCAGCACGCCGACGTCTGGCACAGCTTCACCTCGGCCGAGGAGTTCGGAGCCAAGTCCGAGGTCCTCGCCCGGCACTGCGCCGACGTCGGTCGCGACCCGGCCGACATCGAACGCTCGGCCGCGGTCGAGGACGGCGGCAAGCTGATCGAGGCGGCCGAGGCCCTCGTCGGTCAGGGCGTCACGATGCTGACGGTCGGCTGCGACGGCCCGGATTTCGACCTGGGCGCCGCCGAGGCGCTGTGCAAGTGGCGCGACAGTCGCTGAGCCCGTTCGGCTCCCGTTCGCCCCGGCGTCATCTGCCACCCACCGCGACGCCCGCGCCACGCCGTGAGAAACTTCACAGCGCCGGCCGGCCGACGGTGGGTGAAAGAGACGCGGGTAACAGATGCCGAAGAAATACGGGGTCAAGGAGAAGGACCAGGTTGTCGCGCACATCCTCAACCTGCTGCTGACGGGGAAGCTGCGCAGCGGCGACCGTGTCGACCGCAACGAGATCGCGGTCGGCCTCGGGGTCAGCCGCGTCCCCATCCAGGAGGCGCTGGTCCAGCTCGAACACGACGGCGTCGTGTCGACCCGCTACCACCGCGGCGCGTTCGTGGAGCGGTTCGACGAGGCCGCCGTCCGCGAGCACTACGAGCTCGACGGCCTGCTCAACGGCATCGCCTCGGCGCGCGCGGCCGCCGCCCCCACCCCACGGGTCCTCGGCCAGCTCGACGCGCTGATGCGCTCGCTGCGGGCCGCCAAGGATCCGCGGACCTTCTCCGGGCTCGCCGCGGAGTATCGGCGCACCGTCAACGACGAGTACGCGGGACCGCGTCTGCACGCCATGCTCCGCGCCTCGCACGACCTCATCCCGCGCGCGTTCAGGCTGACCTACCAGACCGGCCGCGCGGAGATGCTGCCGTTCTACGAAGACGAGAGTGCGGCGATACAGCGGCGCGATCCCCCAGCCGCGCGGGCCGCCTGCATCGCCCGCTCCGACGCGGCGGCCCGGGCCATGCTGGCCGAACTGTTCCGGCGTCGGGTGTTCACCGCGCCCAGCGACGGCGGCCAGGCCGTCGCCGAGGCCCTTCCCGCTGTGATCGGTCGGTAAGCAGCCGCGCCACCGGCCGGTCGATACGGTGGCGGTGATGACTTCCCGCGTGGGCCGTCTTGCGGCGGCGATCCTGGTGGTGTGCGGCCTGTCCGGCGCGCTGGCCCCGCCGGCTGCCGCCGACCGCAACCAGTGCGCGCCGGCCGGCGTGAACAGCGCGACCGTGTTGCCCAAGGACCTGATCAACCGCGCCGCCACCGACGAAACCGACCGGCACACCACGGCCACCGTGGAGCCGCTGAGCGCGGTCAACGTCGACACCTTGGGGCTGGCCATGCCCGGCGTGCTGACCGTCGCCACGCTCTCCGATGCCCCGCCGAACGCGTGCATCAACCCCACCGGCACCTTCAGCGGCTTCGACAACCAGCTGCTGGTGGCCATCGCCAAGAAGCTGGGCCTGCAGCTACGCTTCGTCGGCACCGACTTCGCCGGGCTGCTCGCTCAGGTGGCGTCGCGCCGCTTCGACGTCGGCTCGGCGTCGGTCAAGGCCACCGACGCGCGCCGGCGCACCGTCGCCTTCACCAACGGCTACGACTTCGGCTACTACTCCCTGGTGGTACCGCCCGGCTCGCCGATCACCTCCTTCGGCGACCTGGGCGCCGGCCAGCGCATCGGCGTCGTCCAGGGCACCGTCGAGGAGTCCTACGTCGTGGACACGCTGCACCTGCAGCCGGTGAAGTATCCCGACTTCGCCACCGTCTACACCAGCCTCAAGACCCGGCAGATCGACGCGTGGGTCGCACCCGCCCTGCAGGCGGCCACCACGCTGCGCTCGGGTGACCCGGCGGTGATCGTGGCGAACACTTACAGCCCCGGCGGCTACGTCGCCTACGCGGTCGCCAAGGACAACAAGCCGCTGCTCGACGCGCTGAACTCCGGGCTGGACGCCGTCATCGCGGACGGCACCTGGGCCAACCTGTACTCGCAGTGGGTGCCGCGCCCGCTGCCGCCGGGCTGGAAACCGGGCTCGAGGGCCGTCGCGGCGCCGACCCTCCCCGACTTCGCCGCGATCGCCGCCCAGCACCACAGCAAGCCCGTGGACCCCACCGCCCCGAAGTCGGGGTGGGCGCAGTTGCGCGACTCCTTCTTCGACTGGGACCTGTACCGGCAGGCGGTTCCCACGCTGGTCCGCACGGGCCTGCCCAACACGTTGATCCTCACCGGCAGCGCCGGCGTCATCGGGCTGGTGCTCGGCATGGGTCTGGCGATCGCCGGGATCTCGCACGCGCGGTGGATCCGTTGGCCGGCGCGGGTGTACACCGACGTGTTCCGGGGCCTGCCCGAGGTGGTCATCATCCTGATCGTCGGGCTGGGCCTCGGGCCGTTGGTCGGCGGGCTGACCAACAACAACCCCTACCCGCTGGGCATCGCCGCCCTCGGGATGATGGCCGCCGCATACATCGGCGAGATCCTGCGCTCGGGGATCCAAAGCGTCGACGCCGGGCAGCTGGAGGCCTCGCGCGCGCTGGGATTCAGCTATCCGGCGGCGATGCGGCTGATCGTGGTGCCCCAGGGCGTACGGCGGGTATTGCCGGCGCTGGTCAACCAGTTCATCGCCCTGTTGAAAGCCTCTGCGCTGGTGTACTTCCTGGGCCTGGTCGCCGACCAGCGGGAGTTGTTTCAGGTGGGGCGCGACCTCAACGCACAGACCGGCAACCTGTCGCCGCTCGTGGCCGCAGGCATGCTCTATCTGAGTTTGACTGTGCCCCTTACCCATTTGGTGAACTACATCGACGGCCGGCTGCGCCGTGGCCGCCCGCCGGGTGACCGGGCGCCGGATACGGAGATGGCGCTCGAACAGGAGATGACATGACGGCCGGTGAGCCGGGTCGCCCGTCAGTGTCGCTGGCGGCCAGCAAGATTCACCTGACGCTCGGTGGGACGGCGGTGCTGCGCGGCGTCGATATCGAGGTTCCCGCGGGCAGCACGACGGCCGTGGTCGGGCCGTCCGGGTCGGGCAAGTCGACGCTGCTGCGCACCCTGAACCGGTTGTACGAGCCCGACAGCGGCGACATCCTGCTCGACGGCCGGTCGGTCCTGCACGACGATCCCAACGGCCTGCGTCAGCGCATCGGCATGGTTTTCCAGCATTTCAACCTCTTCCCGCACCTGAGCGTGCTCGACAACGTGGCACTCGCACCACGCAAGCTGCGGCGGCTGTCCGGCGACGCGGCCCGCGAGCTGGCGCTCACCCACCTGCAGCGAGTCGGACTCGGGCCCAAAGCCGGCGTCCGCCCCGGCGTGTTGTCCGGCGGTCAGCAACAACGCGTCGCGATCGCCCGCGCACTGGCCATGGCCCCGCAGGTGATGCTGTTCGACGAGGCGACCTCGGCGCTGGACCCGGAAATGGTCAAGGGAATTCTGGAGCTGATCGCCGCGCTCGGCGCCGAGGGCATGACGATGGTCGTCGTCACCCACGAGATGGGTTTCGCCCGGTCCGCGTCCGACACCGTCGTTTTCATGGACCACGGCAAGGTCGTGGAGTCGGGTCCGCCCGAGCAGCTGTTCGAAGCGGCGAGGACCGAGCGGCTGCAGCGCTTCCTGGACCAAGTTCTTTGACGGTCTAAAAATACCGGTTCAGCTATCCTGTTGGGGCCTGATGTCGGGTTAGACTGGGCGAATTATGGCGGACAGCGAATCCACCGCAGCCGAATTGACGGAGCTTGCGGAAGGTTTGCACCGTGCGCTGTCCAAGCTGTTTTCGATCCTGCGCCGCGGCGATCCCAACACCGACACCACCGGCGAACTCACCTTGGCGCAGCTGTCGATCCTCATCACGCTGCTGGATCAGGGACCCATCCGCATGACGGACCTGGCCGCGCACGAACGCGTGCGGACACCCACCACCACGGTGGCGATCCGCCGGCTGGAGAAGATCGGGCTGGTGAAGCGCTCGCGCGACCCCTCGGACCTGCGGGCCGTGCTGGTCGACATCACCGCGCGCGGGCGCGCGGTGCTCAGCGAGTCGCTGGCAAGCCGGCGCGCCGCCCTGGCCGCGATGCTCAGCGCGCTGCCCGGAACGGACCTGGACACCCTCATGCAGGCGCTGGCTCCGCTGGAGCGGCTGGCCTCCGGCGAACCGACGTCCGGCCCGGCCGGCGAGTCGCCCGCGCGTAAGCAGGCGTGAAACCACCTGCCGAACAACCACTCTCGGCCAGCGCTTAGGCTCGGGGTATGCCCACTGCACTGATCACGGGCGCCGGTGGCGGGATCGGCTCCGCCATCGCCGCCGCGCTCGCGCCGACACATACCCTGCTGCTGGCCGGTCGGCCCTCCGACCGGCTCGATGCCGTCGCGAAGCGACTCGACGCCACCACGTTTCCGTTGGAACTCACCGACGCCGACGCGATCGAGTCCAGCTGCGAGATCGTCGACGAGCTCGACGTGCTGGTGCACAACGCGGGCGTATCCATCCCCGGCCACGTCGCCGACTCCGGCGTCGAGCAGTGGCGCGCCACCTTCGACGTGAATGTCTTTGGCGCGGTGGCCCTTACCCTGGCGCTGCTGCCGGCGTTGCGGGGGGCCCGCGGCCAGGTGGTGTTCATCAACTCCGGGGCGGGACGCCGGGTTTCGCCGGGAATGGCCTCCTACTCGGCCAGCAAGTTCGCGCTGCGCGCGTTCGCCGACTCGCTGCGCGAGGACGAGCCGCGGCTGCGGGTGACCACGATATTTCCGGGCCGCACCGACACCGAGATGCAGCGCGAGCTCGTGGCATTCGAGGGCGGCGAGTACGACCCCGACAACTTTCTGCGGCCCGAAACCGTCGCGGGCGCGGTCGCCGAGGCGGTGGCCACGCCCCCGGACGGTCACGTGCACGAGGTGGTGCTGCGGCCGAACCGGCGCTGACCGCCCTCAAAGCACCAGGTTCACCAGCCGGCCGGGGACCACGATCACCTTCCGCGGGGTGGCGCCGGCCAAAAACGCCTGCACCTTCTCGTCGGCCAGCGCCGCGGCCTCGAGCGACCCGGTGTCGGCGTCGGCGGCCACCACCACCCGGCCGCGCACCTTGCCGTTGACCTGCACCGGGTATTCGACGGTGTCGTCGACCAGGTAGGCGGGGTCGGCCTGCGGGAACGGCCCGTGCGCCAACGACGTACCGTGGCCGAGTCGCGCCCACAGCTCCTCGGCCAGGTGCGGCGCCAGCGGCGCCACCATCAGCACCAGCGGCTCGACGGCGGCGCGCGGCACCGCGCCGCGGTGCTCCTTGGTGAGGTGGTTGGTGTACTCGATCAGCTTCGCCGCGGCGGTGTTGTTCCGCAGTGCCGCATAGTCTTCCGACACCCCGGCGATGGTGCGGTGCAGCGCCCGCAGGGTGCCGCTGTCCGGCTCCTGCCCGTCGGCCACCCGGGTCTCGCCGCTGCCCTCGTCGACCACCAGCCGCCACACGCGCTGCAGGAAGCGGTGCGCGCCGACGACGTCCTTGGTGGCCCAGGGCCGGGACGCCTCCAGCGGGCCCATCGACATCTCGTAGACCCGCAGCGTGTCCGCCCCGTAGTCGTCGCAGATCTCGTCGGGCGAGATCGAATTCTTCAGGCTCTTGCCGATTTTGCCGAACTCCTGAAAGACCTCGACCTCGCCGCCGGGTCCCGGGTACACGAAACGGCCGTCGCGCTCGACGACCTCCTCGGCCGGCACATAGGAGCCGCGCGGGTCGGTGTAGGCGAACGCCTGGATGTAGCCCTGGTTGACCAGCCTGCGGTAGGGCTCCCGGGAGCTGACGTGCCCCAGGTCGTAGAGGACCTTGTGCCAGAACCGCGCGTAGAGCAGGTGCAGCACCGCATGTTCGGCGCCCCCGACGTACAGGTCGACACCGCCGGGATCGTCGGGGCCGTGCTCGGCCGGCCGCGGGCCCATCCAGTAGGCCTCGTTCTCCTTGGCGCAGAACCTATCCGGGTTGTGCGGATCGGTGTAGCGCAGCTCGTACCAGGAGCTGCCGGCCCACTGCGGCATCACGTTGGTGTCGCGGGTATAGGGCCGCAACCCGTCACCCAGGTCCAGCTCGACGTGCACCCAGTCGGTCGCCTTGGCCAGCGGCGGCGATGGCTCGCTGTCGGCGTCGTCGGGGTCGAACAGCACCGGCGAGTAGTCGGGCACGTCGGGCAACTCGACCGGCAGGGCGGCCTCGTCGAGGGCGTGGGCGCGCCCGTCGGCGTCATAGACGATCGGGAACGGCTCGCCCCAATACCGTTGACGCGCGAAAAGCCAGTCGCGCAGCTTGAATTCGATGCGGGCCCGGCCGCGACCGTCGGCCTCCAGGCGCGCCGTCATGGCCTGCTTGGCCGTCGCAACGTCCATGCCGTCGAGAAAGCCGGAATTCACCAGCTTACCATCACCGGTGTGCGCGGCCTCCGAAACATCGCCGCCGGCAATGACTTCCACGATCGGCAGCCCGAACGCGCGGGCGAAGTCCCAGTCCCGCTGGTCGTGGCCGGGCACGGCCATAATCGCCCCCGTGCCGTAACCGGCCAGCACATAGTCGGCGATGAAGATCGGCACCGGGCTGCCGTTGGCCGGGTTGGTCGCATAGGCACCCAAAAAGACGCCGGTCTTCTCCCTGCTCTCCTGGCGCTCCAGGTCGGACTTGGCCGCGATCGCGCGGCGGTAGGCCGCGACGGCGTCGGCCGGCGTGGCGGCGCCGTAGGTCCAGCCGGCGTCGACCCCGGCCGGCCAGGCGTCGGCGACCAGGCCGTCGACCAGGTCGTGCTCGGGCGCCAATACCAGGTAGGTGGCGCCGAACAAGGTGTCGGGCCTGGTGGTGAACACCTCGATGTCCACGGCCGAGCCGTCCGTCGTGACCGCCGAGAACAGCGCCTGCGCGCCGGTTGACCGGCCGATCCAGTTGCGCTGCATGGTCTTGACCTGCTCCGGCCAGTCCAGCAGGTCCAGGTCGTCGAGCAGCCGGTCAGAGTAGGCGGTGATCCGCATCATCCACTGCCGCAGCCGTTTCCGGAACACCGGGAAGTTGCCGCGGTCGCTGCGCCCGTCGGCGGTCACCTCTTCGTTGGCCAGCACGGTGCCCAGCCCCGGACACCAGTTGACCATCGAATCCGCGCGGTAGACGAGCCGGTGGCCGTCGATGACGTCGGCCCGCTCCCCCGCCGACAACCCGGCCCACTCCCGGCCGTCCTCGAGTCGGCGTGCGCCGGAATCGAATTCGGCGACCAGCTCGGCGATCGGGCGGGCCTTGTCGGCCGCCGCGTCGAACCAGGCGTTGTAGATCTGCAGGAAGATCCACTGCGTCCACTTGTAGAACTCGACATCGGTGGTCGAGAAGCTGCGCCGGCTGTCGTGGCCGAGGCCGAGCCGGCCCAGCTGGCGCCGGAAGTTCACGATGTTGGCCTCGGTGCGGGTGCGCGGATGGGTTCCCGTTTGCACCGCGTACTGCTCGGCGGGCAGCCCGAACGCGTCAAATCCCAGCGCGTGCAGCACATTATGGCCGGTCATGCGGAAGAAGCGGGCGTAGACGTCGGTGGCGATGTAGCCCAGCGGGTGGCCGACGTGCAGCCCCTCCCCCGACGGGTACGGGAACATGTCCTGCACGAACAGCTTGTCCTCGGGCACCGGCGCCCCGTCCGGTGCGGCCAGCGAACCGACCGGGTTGGCGACGTTGAACGTGCCCAGCCGCGCCCAGTTCTGCTGCCAGGTGCTTTCGATGTGGCTCGCCAACACCGCCGAGTAGCGGTACGGCGGCGCGTCGGAGTCCGGCGTTGGGACCGGCGCCGGGGCGCTCCCGGGCGCGGCGGTCGGGGATTCGGTCACGACAACAGGGTATAAGGGCCGCCGCGCCGATCCCGTTTGCCACAGGTTGGTCTCGTTTCCGTTGCGCGCCGATCAGAGGTTCATCCCAGGTCTATTTCGAGCCTGTTCACCGCATTTGACCTCTGTATACAGTCACCCACTATCGACCGGTGCTCGTGCCAACGCCTTCGGGAAGGACCGACGCAGATGATTCAGAGGGCCCCCGCCCAGCGGGCATTGCTCGGCGGTATGTTCGCCGGCCTGATCGCCGTCGGGATGTTTGCGGGTGGCACGGCCTCGGCGGATCCCCTGCGTCCGGCACCAGCACCGCCCCGGCCGTCCCCGCGCCGGCACCGGCGCCCCAGAACATCGTGGCCGTGCCCGGCGGGGCGAACGGCACCAGGGCGATCGCCACCCCGCCGGCATCGAACCCGTTGGCGGCGCCCAGCCCCGCGGCCGCGCCCGCCCCGGCGCCCGCGGTGACGCCCGCGGTGACTCCTGCCGCCACCGGCACGCTTCGCGAATACCTGCAGTCCAAGGGCGTCAAGCTCGAGGCCCAGAAGCCGCAGGGGTTCAAGGCGCTCGACATCACCCTGCCGGTGCCCACCCGCTGGACCCAGGTTCCCGACCCCAATGTGCCCGACGCGTTCGCGGTGATCGCCGACCGGCAGGGCAACAGCATCTACACGTCGAACGCGCAGGTGGTGGTGTACAAGCTGGTGGGTGACTTCGATCCCAGGGAAGCCATCTCGCACGGCTACATCGACAGCCAGAAGCTGCTGGCCTGGCAGACCACCAACGCCTCCATGGCCGAGTTCGACGGATTTCCCTCGTCGGTCATCGAGGGCACCTACCGCGACGGCGACATGATGCTCAACACCTCACGCCGCCACGTGCTCGCCACGTCCGGACACGACAAGTACCTGGTGTCGCTGTCGGTGACGACCGACCGTGGGCAGGCCGTCGCCGACGGGCCCGCCACCGACGCCATCATCAACGGCTTCCGGGTGGCCGCACCCGGTGCACCGGCCCCGGCGCCCGCCCAAATCCCCACGGCCGCACCCGTCGGCCTGCCCGCCCAAACCCCCACGGCCGCACCCGTCGGCCTGCCCGCCCAAACCCCCGCGACCGCACCCGTCGGCCTGCCCGCCCAAACCCCCACGGCCGCACCCGTCGGCCTGCCCGCCCAGACCCCGGCCACAGCGCCGCTGGGCCTGCCCGGGCGGGTGGCGATGGCCAACCAGGCGCCGGCCCCGCAGCCCTTCCCCAACCTGCTGACCCTGGTACCGGGCCTGCCGCCGCTGCCGAACCTGCACCTGGGCTGACGGCCGCCGAGCCGACGCGCCGGCGCGAACCCCGGCGCGCGGATAGCCGTACCAGCTCGTATTGTGGGGCCCATGTTTATCGCGGGGGTGCTGTGCGTGTGTGCGGCGGTGGCAGCCGCCGGGTTCGGAACCTGGTCGCTTTCCCAGGGCCGCACCGCCGACACCATGCAGCTGGCGCTGCGCGCGATGGCCCCCACCCAGCTGGCGGCCGCGGTGATGCTGACCGCCGGCGGCGTCGTCGCCCTGGCCGCGGCCCGGCACACGGCGCTGGTCGTGCTGATCGTCTGCGTCACCGGTGCCCTCGGCACCCTGGCCACCGGCTCATGGCAGAGTGCGCGCTTCGCGCTGGCCCAGGCCACCGCGCCGGCCGGCTGCGGCGGCAACTGCGTGGGCTGCACCCAGTCCTGCGACTGACGCCGCCCCTCAGTTGCGGCTGACGTCGATCGGGTGGGTCGCCAACAACGACGTCGGCAGCGGCTGCCGACGCAGCACCTGCCCCCAAAGATCCGTCCGGGGACCCGCGAGAACGTCGGATGGCAACGCCGACAACACAATCCAGTCGTCGCGCTCAATCTCGCCTTCCAGCTGACCTATCGTCCAGCCGGAGTATCCGGCGAAGATGCGGACCCCTTCGACCAACGGTGCGATCATGTCCGGCTCGGCGTCCAGGTCCACCATCACCACCCGGCCGGTCACGTGCCGCAGGCCCGGCACCCCCTCGGGATCCGCGCCGACCCGCAGCGTCGCCAGGCACAGCGCGGCGTCGCGCTTGACGGGCCCGCCGATGAACATCGTCTTCGGCTTGGCCGCCAGCTTGGCCCACTGCGGCAACACGTTGTACACCGCCGTCTCGCTGGCCCGGTTGACCACGACGCCCAGCGTGCCACCGTCGTTGTGTTCCACGATGTAGATCACGCTGCGCCGAAACGTCGGCTCCAGAAGATTGGTGTTGGCAAGCAGCAGGGTCCCCGCGCGCACCCGATGTGCGGCGGGAGCGACATAGTCCTCCGGATCTTCGGGCTGAGGCACCCCACCATCATCGCATCCCCGCGGATCGTCGCCCGGGCATATTCAGCGCGGCCCGCAAATATTTGTACTGTTGTGGGCAGCGGCGTCGCCCGCGCCGATCCTGCTCAGCCCATCACGGAAGTCGGTTCGTTGACTGAAACCCGGATGCCCTCGCGCGCACCCGTTGAGATCTGGCGGGCGGTGCGCAGTTTGCCGGACTTCTGGCGACTGCTGCAGGTGCGCATGGCAAGTCAGTTCGCCGATGGCCTGTTCCAGGCGGGGCTGGCCGGAGCGCTGCTGTTCAACCCGGATCGAGCGGCCGACCCCATGGCGATCGCGCGCGCGTTCACGGTGCTGTTCTTGCCCTACTCGCTGCTGGGGCCGTTCGCCGGGGCGCTGATGGACCGATGGGATCGACGGCTCGTGCTCGTCGGCGCCAACGCGGGCCGGCTGATCTTCATCGTCGCGATCGGCACCATCTTGGCGATGCGAGCCGGCGACATGCCGCTGCTGATCGGGGCGCTGTTCGCCAACGGCCTGGCCCGGTTCGTCGCCTCCGGCCTGTCCGCGTCGCTGCCGCACGTGGTGCCGCGCGAGCAGGTGGTGACGATGAACTCGGTGGCCACCGCGTCGGGGGCCGTCGCGGCGTTTCTGGGCGCCAACTTCATGATCGTGCCCCGCCTGGTGCTGGGCGCCGGCGACGACGGCGCCTCGGCGATCATCTTCCTCACCGTGATCCCGGTGTCGGTCGCGTTGCTGCTGTCGTTGCGGTTCGCCCCCCGGGTGCTGGGTCCCGACGACACCCAGCGCGCCGATCCACGGGTCGGCCGTCTACGCGGTGATCACCGGTTGGCTGCACGGCGCGCGGACGGTCGTGCGCTACCCGACGGTGGCCGGCACGCTGTCCGGGCTGGCCGCGCACCGGATGGCGGTGGGCATCAACTCGCTGCTGATCCTGCTGCTGGTGCACCACATGACCCGCCCGGCCGCCGGGGGACTGGGCACCGCGCTGATGTTCTTCGCCGCCACGGGCCTGGGGGCCTTCCTGGCCAACGTGCTCACGCCCGCCGCGGTGCGCCGCTGGGGCCGCTACGCCACGGCGAACGGCGCGTTGGCCGCCGCCGCGGCGATCCAGACCGCCGGCGCCGGGCTGTGGCTTCCGATCATGGTGGTGTGCGGCTTCCTGCTCGGCGTGGCCGGCCAGATGGTCAAGCTGTGCGCCGATTCTGCGATGCAGATCGACGTCGACGACGCGCTGCGCGGACACGTGTTCGCCGTGCAGGACGCGCTGTTCTGGGTCGCGTTCATCGTCGCCATCACCGTGGCCGCGACGCTGATCCCGGCCGACGGGCGCGCCCCCGCGTTCGTGCTGTTCGGGTCGGCGCTCTACCTGGTCGGCCTCCTCATTCACGGCATCGTGGGGAGGCGATGATGGCCGGCCCCGGGCCGATCGTGGCCGACCTGCGCGCCGAGAGCGACGACCTCGACGCGCTGGTGGCGCCGCTGCCGCCGGAGCGCTGGGCCGATCCCACGCCGGCGCCGGGCTGGACCATCGCCCATCAGATCGCGCACCTGCTGTGGACCGACCGGGTCGCCCTGACCTCGGTCACCGACGAGTCGGCGTTCGCCGGCCTGCTGGACGCCGCCGCGGCCGACCCGACCGGCTTCGTCGACGCGGGCGCCGAGGAGCTGGCGGCCACCCCGCCCGCCGACCTGCTCGCCGACTGGCGGGTCAACCGGGCGCGGCTCTACGAGGCGCTGCTGGCGGTTCCCGACGGCCGCAAGCTGCCGTGGTTCGGCCCGCCCATGAGCGCGGCCTCGATGGCCACCGCGCGCCTGATGGAGACCTGGGCGCACGGTCTCGACGTCGCCGACGCGCTCGGCGTGCAGCGGCCCGCCACGCCGCGAATGCGCTCGATCGCCCACCTCGGCGTGCGCACCCGCGACTACGCCTTCTTCGTCAACAACCTGGCCGCCCCGGCCGAGCCGTTCCTGGTCGAGCTGCGCGGACCCGCGGGCGACACCTGGTCGTGGGGGCCGGCCGACGCCGCACAGCGCGTCACCGGTTCGGCCGAGGACTTCTGCTACCTGGTCACCCAGCGGCGCCCCCTGAGCGGCCTCGACCTCACCGCGCACGGTGCCGACGCGCAGCGCTGGCTGGAGATCGCTCAGGCCTTCGCCGGGCCTCCCGGCGCCGGGCGATGAGCGCGGGAGCGCGAAGAGAGCCGGCGCCATCCGACCAAGCGCCGGGCGATGAGCGCGGGAGCGCGAAGAGAGCCGGCGCCATCCGACCAAGCGCCGGAGGCTGATCAGCGCAGCGGACCGCCGTAGGTGGCCTCGTTCTGGGCCTCGGCCTCTTCGCGCAGGGCGGTGATCGCCAGGTTGAGGCGGTCCGCCAGTTCCCCGTGGGTATAGCCCGCCATCACGCCCGGGTGCAGGGTCAGCTTCAGCAACCTGCCGTCGGAGTTGGCGACGGCGTGAATGTCGCCGAGGTCGACGCTGTAGGTGATGGTCTCGGCCTGAGCGACCAGGGCTTCCCATTTGTCGGCCGCCTCGCTCAGATCCCGCAGGACCGCTTCGACGAGATCCTTGTCGCCCAGGTTCGCGCGACTGCCCGATCCCGACACGCTGCCAGTATCGGCCAGCCCTCCGACCAGCGTCAATTCACGATTCCGGCGGCGCGTTGAGCTTCTCGAACCAGGCGAGGTGGTAGTTCGCCGAGACCGGGTCGCCGGTGACGGCCGCTTCGGTGGCCGCCAACAGCAGGCAGTTGAGCAACAACGCGGGGTCGACCCCGGGATGCTGAATCAGCAGCTGGTGCAGGGCCGTGTCCAGATACACCCGCAGCAGGTCCACTTCGTCCGCGACGATCCGGGATCCCTCGCCGGCCGCCCCGGCCAGCGCGTGCACCATCCGCGGCAGGCCGTCGCGCCACCGCGTCGCATCGCTCAGCAGCCGCTGCCACTCGGGGATCGCGGCCACCTCGCGAGGCTGCATCGAAGGCGTCGTCGGCGCGTAGTCCTCCGGCCACCCGAGCCGATCCCCCGGAACGTAGCTCGCGGCGCCCGTCGTGTCGCCGAGCAGCGCGGCGGCCGTGCCGGTGCGCCGCTCCGGGGGCAGCAGCCGCACACCCGCCGGAAGCGTGATGCCCGGCGGTATCCAGCCGTGTGCGAGGTCGGTGACCAGGATCGTGCTGCCGTCGGCGCGGTCGGCGATCGCCCAATTCAGCCGCGGCGCTTGGCGGGCCACGAAGGCCAGCAGCCGGCGCAATCGTTGGGTGGCGGGCTCGGCGCCGCCGACGGCGTCGATCGCCTCGGCCGGCGGCGCGGGCACCGCCCGGTCGGCGTCTTCGTCGGGAGCGGCGCGGTGCCGACCTTCGGCCGGCTCCTCCTGGATGACGGCGGGGATGACCTGCGTCGCGTCCACATCAGCGCCGGCGAAGCGGTCGGTGGCCGGCGGCGGCGACTGCCGCGGCCTTCCATCGGCTGTCAGGGTGCGCACCTGACGGATCGTCGACTCGACCCGTTGCACGGCCAGGGCGCGGGCCTGCTCGATGACGCGGGCTTCCTCTTCCTGCCGGAGCGGTTCGGCCAGCCCGGCCCGCTGGATGCGCTTCAGCACGTCGTTGGCGCTCTCGGCGATCTGCTGCAGATCGGCCTTCAGATACTCTGCGAGCGCGGCGGTTTCGCCGGTGACCGTCGTCAGTTCGGCGGGCCACAGCCCGCCGGTCACCCAGGGGGTGCAATCGACCGGAGGGCTGAAGGCCGGAATCGCCAGCGACTCCCGCGCCGCTCTCCGGAGGCGCCGGCGCGCCGTTATCCGACCGATCACCACCGGCCCAGCCTAACGGCATCTCACGGCTGCTTCCTGCAGTCGGTGAATTGTGCAGCCGCCCAGGGCTGGGTAGCGTGAGGGCATGGCTGAATCTGCCCTGCAGCAGCAACTCGATGAGGTGCGCGCCCTGCTCGCCCGCGCGCGAGAGTTGTTCGGCCCCAACCCGATCGAGCCCCCCACCGACATCGCACCCGACCCCGGCGTGGCCAAGACGTGGCTGGTTTAGGCCGTTCCGTATTCGCTTTGCGTCAAAGCACGCTGTCGCGGCGTCGCAGCTTGTGCGCCAGCAGCTTTTCGATCGCCACATCCAGGTCGTAGGGGGTGGGCACCTCCGCGGACGGGGTGTGCCCGGCGGCCAGGATCTCGTCGCGCACTTGCAGCAACGCCTTGAGGCACGACACGTCGGCGGTCAACAGGATGCCCTGCGCCAGCGTCTCGGCGTCGGTGCCCATCGCCTCCTCGCTCAGCGCGACGCTGTGCATGTACCCACCGCGGCAGGAGCGGACGAGAATGTGCCCACTCGGGTGAACGGTGTCGAAGGCGGGATTGGGTTCCGTCATCGACCGCCGTCGACGATGCCGCCGAATTCGGTGGCCGCATCGTGCTCGTGGGTTTCCCACATCGCCGCCGAGAGCCGCAGCTTGTCGGCCAGATCGGCGTGCTCGTCGGCTTGTTGTTCATAGCACTGGCGCCTGAGCTCCAGCAGGTCGCGCCCGGCGTCGCGAAGGTCGCCGAAGATCGGCCCCAGCGAGTCGAGGCTCTCCTGAATCGCGGCGTGCGATGACGGGATCGTGCGCAAGTAGTCGGAGGTTTCCTGGTGATGCGTTGCGGCGTCACGCAACTGCGCGGGCACCACGTGGATCGAATCTGCCATCCGCTGTCTCCTGTTCCTCCGTGGCCGACAAGTTATTGCCGGGTGGTCGACGTCGTCGCCGGTCGGGTCGGTGTCGGTGCATCGGGCCCGGCCGGCGCGCTCGCCCGGGTGCTCGCCGCCGGTGGATGCTCCCAGCCTAGAAAGCCGGGCCCGCTCACGGTGGCGATGTGCTGAATTTGTCCGTCCAGAAGCGCTTTACCGGGTCCCAGGGCGAGGGCGTGACGATCGGTGAGCATCCCGATGTCCCCGGGGACGACGTCCAGCGGGTCGATCGGATCGGTGACGGCCGTCCCCGGCGGCGGAATGACGATGCCCTGCTGGCCGAAGGCCTCGGCGATCGGCGCCCCGGAGACCGCGGCCTTGATGGCCGCCGCCAGCTGCGGACTGGTGGCCGTCACCGTTTCCCCGTCGGGCAGCATCACTACTGTCGGGCCCGCCTGGCCGGCCGGCGGCGGATCTGCCGCGTGCTCGTCGTCGTGCTCCGCGGCCACGTCTTCGTCAGGGTCATCGCCGGGGTCGGGTCCGGGGTCGGTGTCCAACATCGCTTCGTCGGCCGGGTCAAGCGGCCCCGGGTCGGGCCCGCCGTCCTGGGTTTCGCGGGACGGTGAGCCCCAATCGCCCAGGGAGCCCGGCGACGTGCCCAGCCCCGGCAGCGGCGTGGCGCCGAAGGCCGGAATGTTCGGCAGTGTCGGCGCGGTCGGCCCCGCGGGGGCCGCGACGCCTTCCGCCGGAGCGGGTACCGACGGATCGGCGTCGAGCGCGCCGGGGTCCTCGGCCAGCAGCGAGTCCAGCAGCGGGTCCCAGGCGGGGTCCGGATCGTCCTGCGGCCGTTGCGCCGGGGCCGCCGGCGCGGCCTCGGGTTCGCCCGTGGAAGCGCCGTACAGCGATGTCCAGGCGGCCATCAGCGCCGATTTCGATGTGTCGTCCAGGCTCGCGTTCAGCACGATGCCGCGGATGTCCCTGAGCTTGCCGATGAGGAAGCGCTGGAAGTCGCGCGCTCCCGCCGGGGTGTCCAAGTCCGAGCGCGTCCGTACCGCGGCCTCGGTGTCTCGCTGCAACTGGGTCAGCGCTTCCTTGCCCTGGACGGTCTTCAGGTGTGCGTTCAAGATCGCCGAGACGACTTGCATGTCGAGCTGCGCGCTCGCCGAATTTTGATGCGCCAGAACGGCTTCAGCCTGAGCGATCGCTTCGGCAGCCTCGCCATTTGCGCCGTCCGGCGCCGTCTCCGGCGCGCCGGGAGCGGCGGCATCGAACACGGTGGGGTGCTGCCGGCGAATCTTGGCCAGGATCGCGTCGAGCTCGTGCGGACCCGTTGCGGGACTGGTCACGGCGGCCACCTCGGCCGGCGCCAGGCCTTGCTGCCACGCGTTGGGGTCTCCGGTGCGCTCCCGCAGGAGTTTGACCGCAGCAAGCAGTTCCTCGTGCGTCGACATCGGCTACGCCACCGACGTTGCGCCCCGGCGCGGGCGGCGTCGTGACCCCTTCATGACGCGCGAGGTTACCCAGGCCGGTGCCTGCCGACAATTCACCGTGATCCGGGTGTGGACGAACGCGGAAGCCCTGGCGCATAACCGAATACGGCTACGCAGCGCCCATCGCCCATTGGTGGTGTCGCTCTGGCCGATCAGACGCGGTGTTCGGCGGCGGCGATGCCGCCTTTGAGGAATTCGTCGATGACCTTCTTGAACACCGGCAGCATCAGCCGGTCGACACCGGGAATCTTCAGCGTCGACCGCAGGTGCCAGCTGACCTCGGTCCCCGTGCCGGCTGCACGCAGCCGGATCGTGCCGACGTGATCCCGGGTCGGTGCGCCCGAGAGCATCTTGTACGCGTAGCGGGTGGGCCGCTCATAGGCGATGATCTCCTCGACGAACGGGGGCCCGATCACCACCAGACGCCTGATCGCGCCGACACCGTTCGGTGCGGGGATTCCCTCGCGGTCGAGCGTGCTGCGCCGGCATGCCCACAGGTGGTCGGCGATCCGGCGGTGGTCGGTCATGGCGTCGAACACGGTCTCGATCGGCGCCGTCGAATTCCGGGTGAGGGTGAATTCGATCATCGGCAGACCCCGCCGCCGCGGCGTTGTGTTGATGTCGACGTATCCGCCGCCATGATTGTTGCCCTCTCGCTACCCAGACGATGGCCCCGCGGCCATACCAGGGTCACCATATCGTCCCCGCAACCCTTCCAGCATAGCGGTTTTCGCGCGGCCCAGCTGGTGAGCGTCGGCGACGATCGACTTGATTTCGCGCAGCTTGGCGAGCAGGAAATGGTGGAACTCGCGCGCGCCCAGGGGGGTGTCGACGGCCAGGGCCGACCGGTCGAGGACGGCGCGGTCGATCTCCGCGGCGATCGCGTCGAGGCGCCGGATGCTCTCTTGCGTGACGGCGTGCGCGCTGGCCAGAACGTCGGCCAGTGCGCGGTCGACGTCGGCCGCCGCGTCGTGCCGGCTGGCCAATGCCTGCCGACGGGCCTCGAGCGCAGCGGCCGACGGGCCGGCTGGTTCGGACATCGCTCAACCCCCTCGTGGGCTCACGGTCGCGGGGCGATGGTCGGTCGTCATCGCGGACGCCGAATCTGAACGTTGCCGCCCAGGCGGCTGATCCGCACCGAGGCGCCCGCGTGCGGCGCTTCGACGACCAGATTGTCGCCGATGGCCAGCTGCACGTGGCCGGCGTGGGGGAAGACCAGATCGCCCGGGCGGACCTGGGAGCGCGGCACCGGGATCCCGTCGTGGATCTGCTGATACGTGGTGCGGTCCAGGTGCACACCGGCCTGCGCGTACGACCACTGGACGAGCCCGGAACAGTCGAACGCGGTCGGGCCCGTCGCACCCCAGACATACGGGCGGCCCAGCCGTGACAACGCGGCCCGCACCGCGAGGGCTGCGCGGGCATTGGGCGGAAGGCGTCGTCCGGTCAAGGCGGAACCGCGATGGTGCGTCAGCCGGTAGCGCAGCGCCCGCAGCGTCGCGGCGTGCCGTCGGGCCCCCGCGCGGGCCGCCACCACGTGCGCCCGTTGCGCGCGCAGCCGCGCCGCCCGCCGGCGCATGGCCTCGCGCTGCGCCATCGGCGTCGCGGGGGTGGCGGCGTCGGCGCGGGCCTCGTCGAGAACGCCCCTGGTGAGGTCGCGGGCTCGCGCCCGGTCCCCGTGGGCGGCGTCGATGACCCGAGCGGCCGCGGCGTCGGTGCGGGCCGCCGACAACCCCCGGGCGTCATGTCCCGCGGCGGCGGTGGCCAGGCCCGGCGACGGCCGCGTAGCGCCGGCGAACAGGTGATGCGCGCGGGCCAACACCGCGAGTTCACCGTTGGTCACTGATCCCCCTCGCCGTCGTCCTGGTTCGTGTTGTCGCGGGCCGCCGACTCGACCGCCTCGGTGAAGGCGCGAACGCGGGGGAGTGCGCCGGGGGGAATGACGCCCCGGGTGCGGATGTCCCACATCTCGTCGGTGCCGACGCCCAGCAGCGCCGCGACGATCGTCTCCGGCAGCGATGAACGCGTGCACGCGTGGTCGAACCGCGCGCCCAGGCTGTCAGGCATCCGTTCGAGCAGGGCGGTGCGGGTGGTTTCCAGCGCCCGCAGATGCTCCATGAGCCGGCCCGTCGAGTCGGCTCCCGCGTTCACGGCCACCCGCCATGAGCTGGCGGCCAGCATCTCTGCCTTCACGCACTGCGTGATCACAGAGAGAATATACGTCTCGTATTCGTTTGATGTCGTCGCCGGTAGTCGTTCGATGACCGATTTGAGGGCATCGAGCTGTGCCTCGGCGTAGCCTTCCAGCACGTCGGTGTCGCTGTGCCGGTCGACCACCACGGCCCCGGGCCGCCGCGCGGCCGTCGCGTCGGAGGGTTGCGCGGCCATGAGCCGAGCCAGCTCCGCGTCCGGATCGGCGGCCACCAACAGCCGTGAATAGGTGCCCGGCGGCAGGCCGAGCCCATTCTCTACCTTCTGAACTGTGCTTTTGTGCGGCTTGCGGGCACCGCGCTCGAGAAAGCTCAGGCCCATGACGCTCACGCCCGTAGCGGCGGCGAGGTCTGCTAACGACAGGTCGCGCGATTCCCGCAGCGCACGTATCGCCGCACCGGCCGATTCACGGCTCACCGCACGCTCCGGCCATAGGCCGGATATTACACAGGCAGCGCCGGCAAGCCTCTGTTATACGTTTTTGTCACGTTTCTCTTGCGTAGCCCGCCTATACGCATATACGCTTCTGCCTACGTTTCACCTCACAAGGAGACCGACATGGGACACCCGTGCGCAACCAATCCGGAACTTTGGTTCGGCTACCCCGACGACGACGCTGCCGACGGCGCAGCCAAGGCGCGGGCCTACGAGGCGTCGGCGACCGAGGCGCGGATCCAGTGCCTGCGGCGGTGCC
This sequence comes from uncultured Actinomycetota bacterium, assembly GCA_963711445.1. Lineage (GTDB taxonomy): Bacteria > Actinomycetota > Actinomycetes > Mycobacteriales > Mycobacteriaceae > Mycobacterium. The sequence continues at coordinate 80,197 of CAVQEF010000003.1, read as the reverse complement.
CGCTGGCGCAGCAGCGTCGGTGCGCCGAGCACGCCATCGCGCACCGGGAGGAATACGGCGTCTGGGCGGGTGTCAAGCTGCCTGGCGGCCAGTACCGCAAGCGGGAACAGCTCGCCCGCGCCCACGAAACCTTGCGGCGCATCGCCACCGGGGAGATCAATTCCCGTCAGCTGCCCGAGAACGCGGCCCTGCTGGCCCGCCACGAGCACGACGCCGTTCCCGCGCCGGCGGTGGTCCTGCACCTTCCGGTCGCACAGGTCGGCCCGCGATCGGCCGCCTGAGTCCCCGTTTGCTGCGCCGATCGACGGGGTAGACGGCCTTCGGCACGACCGAGACCGTCGACTCAGAAGGCGCATCCATGACGTTCGACCTCACCCCGACGGCAGCGCAACACGACCTGGCCCGGCGCACGCACGAATTCGCCGACGAGGTGATCCGCCCGGTCGCGCTGGATTACGACCAGCGCCAGGAGTTTCCCTGGCCCGTTCTCGAGGAGGCGGCCCAGCGCGGTTTCTACAGCCCGCTGTTCTACCGCGACCTGATCGGCGACCCGACCGGTCTGTCGCTGCCGATGTTCATGGAGGAACTGTTCTGGGGCTGCGCCGGGATCGGTTTGTCGATCGTCATGCCGGCGCTGGCGCTCTCGGCAATCGGCCAGGCCGCGACCCCGGAGCAGATGCTGGAGTGGGCGCCCGAATGTTTCGGCACGCCCGGCGATCTCAAGCTCGCCGCGCTGGCGATCTCCGAGCCCGAGGGCGGCAGCGACGTGCGGAATCTGCGCACGCATGCCCGCCGCGACGGCGAGGACTGGATCCTGGACGGCCACAAGATGTGGATCGGCAATGGCGGCATCGCCAACGTGCACGTCGTCAACGCGGTCGTCGACGAGGAACTCGGCCACCGCGGTCAGGCGCTGTTCATCGTCCCCGGCGGCACACCCGGTTTGAAAATGGTGCGCAAGCTCGACAAGCTGGGCTGCCGGGCGTCGCACACCGCCGAACTGCTGCTCGAGGATGTGCGGGTGCCCGGCGCCAATCTGCTTGGGGGACAAGACAAGCTCGAACACAAGCTGGCCAAGGCCCGCGAAGTGGTGGCCGGCGCCAAGCGTTCCGGGTCGGCGACGCTGGGCACCTTCGAACAGACCCGCCCGATGGTCGCCGCCCAGGCGGTCGGAATCGCCCGCGCCGCCCTGGAATACGCGACGGCCTACGCGACCGAGCGCGAGGCGTTCGGCGCACCCATCATCGACAACCAGGGCATCGCCTTCCCGCTGGCGGAGCTGGCCACCCAGATCGACGCCGCCCGGCTGCTGACCTGGCGCGCCTCCTGGATGGCGGCCAACCGCGTCCCCTTCGAGCGGGGGGAGGGGTCGATGTCGAAATGGGCCGCCAGCGAGGTGGCCGTCAAGGCCGCCGAGCGCGCCATCCAGACGATGGGTGGCTGGGGATACATCACCGACCACCCGGTGGAGAAGTGGTATCGGGATGCCAAGCTGTACACCATCTTCGAGGGCACCAGCGAGATCCAGCGGATGGTGATCTCGAACGCCCTGGGGGCCGCCGTGGGCACCCCGCCGCTGCATGTGGTGCTCGAGCCGTCCGGGGGAGCGTTGAACCGAATCTTCGGCCGCGGCGCCCCGCTGCGGTCCCGCGCCGCCGACGCAGCGCTGTCGATGCAGGACCGGGTTCCCGAACCGGTCATGCGGGTGGCGATGAAGGTGCTGCGGCCACCGGGCAAGTGAACGGGTACGGTCGCGTCCATCCGCCCGCGGCAATCAGGGAGGCCAGATGCCCACCGACAAGACAGGCGCCCAGGCCACGATCAGCGCCGAAAACGGCCGGTACACGATCGCCGTCGAGGGCCGGACCGTCGGCCACGCCTCCTTCGCCGACCGCGGCGATCAGCGGGTCTTCGACCACACCGAGGTCGACCCCGCGTTCGAGGGGCGCGGGCTGGCGACCCTGCTGGTCGAAGACGCGCTCGACGACGCGCGGGATGCCGGCATGCGCATCGTTCCGGTGTGCTCGATGATCGGCACGGTGCTGCGCAAGCATCCCGAGTTCGACGAGATCACCGATCCGGTCACCGACGACGTCCTGCGGTGGCTGCGCACGCGGGCGAGTGGCTAGATGAGCCCTTGCTCCTTTCGCCACTGAGACCAGTACTTGTCCGCATTGGCACGCCTCAATTCTTTGAGGTTCTCGCAGTTGCTTTGCGCGGTAGCGCCGTCGGCGAATAGCTATCAGCGAAACCCGGGATGAATGCGGCGGCGCTCGTCGCCTTGTCATGCTGGGAGCGCCCGTCGCAAATCACTCCGAATCAGCTTGCTGTGGACCGAAGTACTTGCTCGCAACTGTCTCTTCTAGCTCGATCATCTCTGCATAGGTGCTGGCGGCGGAATTCTCGGAAAATAGCTCCTCAATCCGGCTGAGGTTTGCACGGAGCCATGCAGCCGACGCCACGGCAGACACGGGGTTCGTCTCATCGAAATGGTCGAGGTACTGTCGAACTATCGACCCTCGGAACCAGTTGTCGGGTGAGGATGCGAGCTTGGTCGGCCCGACACCGAAACTCACCTGCCCTCGATTGTTAACCAACGACCAACTGAGAACTGGCCCGGTAAGCGTTAAGCCGGCGTCAATTGTCGGCGCGCCGGAAGTTCTAGAGTCTGTAATGCGATAACGGGGGTCCAGGTATAGGAAGGAGCAATATGCTGAGAAGAATTCAAGCAGCGTCTTCATCGCGGAACACCTCCTTTCGGTGGAATGAGAACTTGCGCGCCTACCCGCTGATGGCCATGTGCTTCTAGATAGCAGATTTCAGCGGTTGTGTGGCTCTTCGCATCGATCTTCCCTCCGGGTACTGACAGGGCGATTGTGTCACGCTTCGTGATGGCAATGTCTAGCACATGCTGATTGGCGACCAGCTGCTCGGTTGGCCTGACCGATCCTGGCCCTAATACCCGAGACCTTTGTTAACCATCGCCTCGATCTCGTCTGTAGATTTTGAGATGAGGTGGCTGAAGATGGTTGCGTTAACAACTGATAATATGGCGCAATCGTCATTTAAGCATATTTTGTACCGCGCGTCGGCTGTGGAAACTCTTACACCTGCCGCATATCCCTGTCTGGCAAGATCGGCACCCAACGGGCCGGATGCGAGGTCTGATCGCGCGGTCGTCGCCCAGTCCCAAATCAGATACTTCTCTGCGAGCTCAAAGTTCGAAAATTTTGCTTCACCATCGCGTCGCTGCCCGCGGTCATTTACCGTATCAATAATCCACCAATGCCCGTCACTATGAAGATGGACCGAATAGTCTTCGGTGGTGAATACGATATCGCAATCTTCGCATTCTGTTGAGACGGATATCCTACCGCCTCCCATGCCGGGCGCCCAACGATACCAATTTGCTGACAAGCGAGAGAAGTCGGCCACTAGTTTACCCTCCTTAGGTAGCCCCACCTAACCAGTTCCTCAACAGTCCCACTATTTCCGGATTCATCGATGATTCTGTATTGCTGGCCGCCTCCCGGTTGATTAAACCAAGGTGCTACTTGCGATTGCTCAATGTGCCATCCGGGCGGCAGTGCCGTCGGGTCCTCCACGACGTATTGATAGTACGGTTTGAGGGCGCTTCCAGGCGGGAGTGCTAGTTCCGCGAAGCGCGTCCCGTCGGGAGCAAGATAGGCGCCACCCGGATAGCCGAATCGTCCGAGAACGCTACCCCGTTGCAGCGGCGCGTCAGATATCACGGTGCCGGGTACCGCATAAGGCTTGGTGGCCAGGGCGTCGTCGGGATAAAGCAGGCTGCCGTCGGCGTTGGTGAACTCCGGACCCGGCTCGATTGGGTGGTAGCCGTGAAACAGCGGCGAGTCGGCGGGGAGCGGCCGGGGCGGCTCCTGGGGCACCGGCGGTGGGCTGTCGGCGAGAACGGGTACGTGGTGTTGGCCTTCGTCCGCGAGGATGCCGTGGCCCGGGGCCGCCGGGGGAGTGTGCTCGACAACGGGCGGCGGGCCGGGCTGGGTGCCGGGCACGGGCTGCCCGCCGGCGCCGGGCAGCGGGCCGTGGGAGGCAAGGTTCTGCTCGGCCATCTCGGCGCGCAGCTGGGCTCCGGCGAAGGCGCGGCCCAGGACGTTGTCCGGGCCGAGGCCCTGTAAGGCTTCGCGACTGAACAGGGTTTTCAGGCCCTGCCAGGCGACGGCGCCACCCGCCTTGAGTTCCGGCGCGCCGACGGCCAGCGTGATGGCGCTGAACAGCGGTTCGGCCGTGGCCTCCACCCGGCCGGGATCCGCGGTGCTCATGGCGGTCAGCCTGCCGTCTTGGAAGGTGTAGGTGGTGCCGCTGGCCTGGTCGAAGAATTGCCCCGTGCCGTTCTCGAGCTGCCCGACGACCTGCGCGGGCTGGCCGTCGACGGTGTAGGTGAAAAGGAAGCGGCCGTCGGGGGTGGTGCGGATCGACGCGGGATCGATGCCGTTGTAGTCGGGCAGCTTGCCGAGGTCATCGAGGGCTTTCGCCAGGTCCGCTTTGAGCTTGGGCAGATCGGCGGAGGCGGCCTCTCCTTCCGCAGAGCCCGGGCCGTGGGTGTAGAGGTCGGCCAGCGCCTTGTCCAGGGCCTGCTGTGCGGCATGCACCTTGGCCATCTGGTCCACCACGGCTTGGTTGGTGGCCTGGCGGATGTCGGCCAGTTCCTTGGTCTGCAACTGCGACGGCTCGGGTGCGGGGTCGGCGTCCAGGCCGCGAATCGCGGCCGGGTCGTATCCGTCGCTTCGCAGGCCGGTCAGCGACTTCTGCAACCACTGGGCGTAGCCGTCGCGGATCGACTGCAGGCTTCCCACAGCGGCTTTGGCGTCAGCGACAGCGTCATCTTCGCAGGCGGTGATGAGGACATTGAGTTCGTCGCGGGTCGCTGGGTCGAGGTTGGGGTCCTTTTCCAGGTCCAGGGCTTGGCCGAGCACTTGGTCGAGCGCCTGCAACTGACTCTCCAGGTCGAGATCTGACCGCCCGCGGCGGTTTGTGCTTCGGCCAGGGCGGCGGCAATGTTCTCCAGGTCGACGCCGATCTTGGGCAACTGCAGCGATTGCGCGCCCAGTGATGCGGTCACCCGCTGCACTTCGGCGGCATCGTTGATCGGGTGGTCGCCGTTTCGGTGGTCCCATCCCGCGTCGAACCGGCGGCGAGCTTGCTCGAATGCCGCATCGGCCTCGGCGGTGCATCGACCCGCGGCGTAGAAAGCCTCCGCCATTTCTGCGATCTGTGCCGGTCGGCCAACCTGGAGGGTTGTGTTGATCGCCCACGGGTCGCCGACCGGCCTCGGCGATCAGCGCCGGCACGCTTATGAAGCGGAGCAGCATCGCCCCGCCCACCGGCCCGAAGAAATCCGCTTGTCCACCCCGGCGAGCCTTTCGCGCCCCCTTGGCAGGCCGCCCGGCGCGGGACGCCGCGCAGACCGACGGCCTACCCGTCCTGACCTACCGGAAAGGTTACGGGTGCTCGCGGGCCAGTCAATTCACCCCGACACGAGCCGCCAACCAGCACGCGTCCGTGCCAAGCGGCGACAGCGGTCAGGACACGTGCGCGAAAGCGCTACGCGCACAACGCGCCGCGGCTACGGACTCGGTGGCGTCCCCACGCAAACGCCGCCCGCGCAGGCACCGGCACCGCCGGGTCCGGCCGAAGCCCCCGCGCCGGGCACGCCCGCGCTCGCCCCACCGGGCCCCGCGCCGGCACCGGCGCCCGGGGCGCCGGTGGTGACCCCACCGGGCCCTCCGGTAGGTCCGCCCGTCTCGCCAGGAGGCACCGCCGGCGAGGTCGGCCTGGTGCTGACGGGCGTGGAAACGGTGGTCGTGACGGTCGTGGTCGACGGATTCTTGCCGTTGTCGCCAGAGCCGCATGCCGCGGTCAGCGTGCTGAGGCCGATCGCCGCGGTTACCCCGGCGGCCACGGCAAAGCGGCGGGCGATTCGATTCTCGATCATCTGTCAGTTACCCAATCTGTTGAGGGGAGGGCAGATCTCCTCAGGGCAGTTACCCACCGCGGCCCGCGGTCAAGCGCAATCGCACCGGATAAGTTCGGCCGAATCGTGACCGGTGTCTACCTTGTAGGGGACAAGCGTGGCCGAGGAGATCGTCGATGTGTGCTGACCGAGCCCAAGGCGGATTGCCGCGCGAGGCGTTCGGCGCCGAGTTCGTGGGAGCGCAGGGCTTTCTGGATACCCCCACATACGGCCTGCCGCCGCGGTTCGTCGCCGCGGCGCTGAATGAGCATGTGCGCTCATGGGAAGACGGCTCGATGCGGGTGAGCTCTTTTGACGAGCCGATCCGCGCCGGCCGAGCCGCGTACGCGTCCCTGGTCGGGGTGGATGAGGACAACGTGACGCAGGGCACCAGCGTCTCGTCGGTCATCGGCCTGGTGGCCGCTTCCATCCCCGACGGCAGCCGGGTCGCCACCTTGTGTGGCGAATTCACCAGCGTCACTTTCCCGTTCGCCGCCCAGGCGGGCCGCGGTGTGACCGTCACCGAATTGCCGCGTGGCCAGTTGGAAGCGGCCGCCGGTGACTTCGACGTCGTCGCTGCCAGCCTGGTGCAGTCCGCCGACGGCAGCGTGCTCGACACCGAGACGCTGCGCCGCAGCGTCGCCGCGTCCGCGACGATCACCGTGCTCGATGCCTCCCAGGCGCTGGGCTGGATGGACATCGCGCTGCCGTGGGCGGACGTCGTCGTCGCGGCCGGCTACAAGTGGTTGCTCGCGGCTCGCGGTGTGGCGTGGGCGTCGTTGAGCGCGCGGATGCGTGCGTCGCTGGTGCCGCATGTGGCCAATCCTTATGCCGGCGAAGGCCTCTGGTCGTCGCTCTACGGTTTGCCGCTGCGCCTGGCGCGGGATGCCCGACGGTTCGACGCGTCGCCGGCGTGGCTGAGCGTGCTGACCGCGGGGCTTTCGCTGCCATGGCTGGCGTCGCTGGAGCGCGAGGCGGTCCACGCGCACACTTTGGGGCTGGCCAACCGGCTGCGCGCCGAACTCCGCCTGTGCCCCCGCCAGCTCTCCGATCGTGTCCATCCCCGCGTTGGGCGCGGACGACGTACTGACGAAGGCCGGCATCAGGGCGTCCGTTCGCGCCGGAGCGGTCCGCGTCGGATTCCACCTCTACAACACGGAGTCAGACCTTGAGCGGCTCCTCGACGCGCTGTGAGCGGCCCTCCGCAGCGGCACCCACGGTGCATTATGGGCAGCACCACCGAATGCGCCGGGGTGCGCCGCGCCCGGTTTTCCGAGGAGCCACTGCACATGAGCGACTAACACACCTACCGGGTCCGCTGCACGTGGCAGGGGTCGACCGGCGCCGGCTACCGCCGATACCAGCGTGAGCATCTGGCGACCGCGCCGCCGGCGGCAGATCCATTGACCCTGTCGGCGGATCCGGCCTTCCGCGGCGAGCCCGAACGGCTCAACCCCGAACAGCTGTTGGTCATGGCCACCGCGTCCTGCCAGCTGTTGTCCTTCCTGGCCGTGGCGGCGCGGGCGCGCGTTGACGTACTGCGCTACGACGACGACGCGGTCGGCGTCATGCCCGAGGGCGACCAGCCGATCCGGATCACCCGCATCGAGCTGCGTCCGCGGATCGTCGTGTCACCGGGACCGACCACCGAGCAGGTGCGTCGCCTCGTCGACGTGGCGCACCGCGAGTGTTACGTCGCCAACTCGCTGCGCACCGAAGTCGCGGTCCGACCGGACATTGAAATCGGCGCGCCCCCAACAGCATCGGCCGCGGCGGGGGAGAAGCGGTGATCATCGCAGACGATCTGGACCCGGCACGGTGGCTGGTCGAGCACAATGTCGCCCCGGCGCCGGAGCCAGGGGATTCGGTGGCTCCCTCCTATCCCTCCCTGGGGATGGCAGGGGGACCCGGCGACTCATGCGACCGCTTGGCTTGCGCTCTCGGGTGCGCGGTGGTCGCAGCGGGTGGGTCTGTTGTTTCGTCGTGGTGGCCACCGTCGCGGGGTTGGGCGGCCCAGAGTTGTCGGACCTTGCTGTGATGATGTGGGTATGTGTTTGACCGCGTCGTTGGGTCTTGGCGAGGTGCCTGCTGAGCCGCTTATTCCGCAGGAGCGTTTGGCGGTGTTGTTTGAGGAGTTATCGGAGTTGGCGGGTCAGCGCAACGCCATTGATGGGCGCATTGTGGAGATCGCCGCCGAGATCGACCGGGACGGGTTGTGTGGGATGACGGGGGCCCGCTCGGTGGCGGCGTTGGTGGCCTGGAAGCTGGGCTGCTCGTCGGCGAACGCGCACACGATCACGACGGTGGCCGGCCGGCTACAGGAGTTCCCGCGCTGTGCGGCGGGGATGCGGGAGGGCCGCTACTCGCTGGATCAGGTCGGGGTGATCGCCGCCCGGGGCGGGGCGGGGTCGGATGAGCATTACGCGGAGTTGGCGCGTTCGGCGTCGGTGAGCCAGTTGCGCACCGCGGTCAACCTCGAACCCCGACCGCAGCCCGAGGCGGGCCCGGATCGGCAGTCCTCGATCACCAAATCCTCGTCCAGTGAGGAGCTGACCTGCTGGCGGATCAAGCTTGCGCCGCTGCAGGCCGCGACGTTCGAGGCCGCGCTGGCCGCCCACCGCGATGCGCTGATCGCCGCGTGGAAACACGACCGCGCCGATAGCGAGCAGACGCCGGAGAGCGCCCCGCCGTTGCCGGGCACCCTGGAGGCCTTCCTGCAGCTGGTGGAGATGGGCTGGGACACCGAGGCCGCCCGCCGCCCGCACGGGCAGCACACCACGGTGGTGGTCCACCTCGATGTCGAGCGGCGTACCGGCGCGCTGCATCGGGGTCCGCTGCTCAGCGACGCCGAACGCCGCTACGTGAGTTGTGATGCCACCTGGGAGGCCTGGTTTCACCGTGACGGCGAGCTGATCGGCGCCGGGCGGACGACGCGCCAGATCAGCCGGCGGCTGCGCCGCGCCCTCGAGCACCGCCACCCCAGCTGCGCGGTGCCCGGCTGTGGGGCCACCCGCGGCCTGCACGCTCACCACCTGCGGCACTGGGAAGACGGCGGGCCCACCGAGTTGGCCAACCTGGTGCTGGTCTGCCCCTATCACCACCGCCTACACCACCAAGGCCACATCACCCTGACCGGACCCGCCGACGATTTGACCGTCACCGACAGCGACGGACACCCCCTGAACCCAGGCTCACTGGCCCGACCACCCACCCTGGCCCCACCGGCCGTCGCCCCCTATCCCGGGCCCACCGGCGAACGCGCCGACTGGTGGTGGTACGACCCGTACGAGCCCCAACCACCACCGAGCACCAACTAGAGTCGCTCAACCGACGCCGAAACGGGTTGAGGCACAGAGGATTTATGTGCATCACCCACTACTAACTGATGGGCATACCGTCGCCGTCGACACGAGTGGCGGTATATCTATGCACTCGATCAGACCTGCGGTGCGCGGAGCTACTCCTGCTGCGCACGGTCGAAGCTCCACCGGATGGCCGCCGCCACATCCGACACGTACTCGCCTTCGCGCCGCTCGTCGTGCTGGCGACCGATCCACGAGGGGTGCTTCGCGTTGAGTATGTACGGCACGCCCTTGGGAAGGCGCCCGCGCGGCGCCTCGAAGCGCTCCGGCGAAACCCGCGCTCGCGGATAGAAGAACGACAAGACGCGTTCAGCGTCACGGCCCAGCGTGATCACCAGCCGCGGTCGGACGATCTCAAGCTCGCGATGCAGGTATGTGGAGCAGTTGACAATCTCATGCTCGCGGGACGGGCGATTCTTCGGGGGATGACAGCGCCCCACGGAATGGCCGCCTCCCCCGCGGTGGGCACGTCCTTGCGACGGTCGAACGGGTCGAACCGGCTCAAAAGACGGTGTGCCAGAGACCGACCGCGCCAGACACAAAGGCCACGACCTCTTTCGAGTTCGTGACCTTATGCGCCGCAGCTCGGCGAACCGCTCTTTGGTGGGCGAAGGGGGACTTGAACCCCCACGTCCCGAAGGACACTGGCACCTGAAGCCAGCGCGTCTGCCATTCCGCCACTCGCCCCAAAAAACAACCGCTGGACCATACCACTCTAATGGGCGCACAACCCAACCCGCTGGGAGTCGGGGGGATGCCCGCTGGGAGTCGCGGCAGCGCCCGCTGGGAGTCGCGGCAGCGCCCGCTGGGAGTCGCGGCAGCGCCCGCTGGGAGTCGCGGCAGCGCCCGCTGGGAGTCGCGGCAGCGCCCGCTGAGGGTCGGGGCAGCGCCCGCTGAGGGTCGGGGCAAGCGCCGCCCGCGGGATGGCCCCGCCCCAACCGCATTGAGCTGCGCGGATGCGATTTTCTCAGAATTTCCACGGTGCCGCAGACGCGGGGTGTCCCGATACCATGCTTGGGTGACGACAGCGGGCGAGCGCTGAGACGTGGATAGCCAGCGGGGCTTGGTTCAGCGCATCGAGCGCAAGCTCGAGGCCACCGTCGGCGATGCGTTTGCCCGGGTGTTCGGGGGATCGATCGTCCCGCAAGAGGTCGAAGCCCTGCTGTGCCGCGAGGCCGAGGACGGTGTCCGGCCCCTTCAGGGGAATCGCCTTTTGGCCCCCAACGAATACATCATTACCCTCGGTGTGCACGACTTTGAGAAAGTGGGCGCATATCCGGATCTCACACCGAGCGCCTTCGAAAGGTACTTGGCCGACTATATCCATGAACAGGGGTGGCAAACGTATGGTGAGGTGGTCGTCCGGTTCGAGCAGACGTCGAACCTGCACACCGGCCAGTTCCGCGCCCGCGGTGCTGTTAACCCCGATGCCAACCCCCGCCCGACGGCCAGCGATCCGGTCCGGCCACAATCGAACCACGCGTTCGGCGCAGAACGAGGAGTAGCACCAATGACCGACAATCCGAGCTACCGCGGGGATCAGGGGCAGAGCCGGCCCGGCGACGAGTACTACGACGAGCGCTACGGGCGTCCGCAGGACGATTCACGTGGTGGCCAGGACCGGCCCGGTGGGCCGAACCCCGGTGGCGGATACCGGCCGGAACAGGGCGGCTATCCGCCGCAGGGCGGCTACGCACCGCCGCGCCAACCCGACCAGGGTGGGTACCCGGAGCAGGGCGGCTACCCCGACCAGGGCGGCTACCAAGACCAGCGTGGCGGCTACCCCGACCAGGGGAGCTACCCCGACCAGGGCGGCTACCCGGACCAGCGCGGCGGCTACCCCGACCAACGCGGCTACCCGGACCAGGGCGGTTACCCGCAGTCGTATGAACAGCGTCCCCCGGGGTACGGCGGGCAGGGCTACGACCAGGGTTACCGCCAGGGCGGCTACGGTCCCCCGGGCGGCGGACAGCCCGGTGGGGGGCAGCAGGGCTACGGCGGCCATGGCGACTACGGCCGCGGCCCGGCGCGCCAGGACGAGGGCGGCTACGCCCCGCCCCAAGCCCCTCAACAACGGCCGGGCTACCCGGACCAGGGCGGCGCGTACGACCAGGGCTACCAGCAGGGCGGCCAGCAGTACGGCCGTCAGGACTACGGACAAGGCGACTACACCCAGTACGCCGAAAGCGTTCCCGGCGGGGGATACCCGCCGCAAGGCCAACCGGGCGGATACGCCGAGCCCGCACACCGCGATTACGACTACGGCCAGGGCGGCGACTACGCGCAGCCGGGGGAGTACGGCCAGCAGCCCGACTACGGCCAGCAGCCCGACTACGGCCAGCAGCCGGACTACGGCCAGTACGGCGAGTACGGCCAGCAGGGCGGTGGCTACGGCGATTACGGCCAGGGCGGCTACGGCTCCCCCGGGAGCGCGGTCACTCTGCAGCTCGACGACGGCAGCGGGCGGACCTACCAGCTGCGCGAGGGCTCCAACATCGTGGGCCGCGGACAGGACGCCCAGTTCCGGCTGCCTGACACCGGTGTGTCGCGGCGCCATCTGGAGATCCGCTGGGACGGGCAGGTCGCCCTTCTTTCCGACCTCAATTCCACCAACGGCACCACCGTGAACAACGCACCGGTACAGGAATGGCAGTTGGCCGATGGCGATGTGATCCGGTTAGGTCACTCGGAGATCATCGTTCGCATTCACTGAAGCCACCGGCTCTACGCCGCCGTGCTTCGCCCCGCGTCGACCACCGTCCAAGTATCGTGACGTTGCTGATGTGCTCGGTGTCACGGGTGCTGCGAGCACATGGCCGGAACGGACTGGGACGGAGAGGACGCCAGATGCAGGGACTAGTACTGCAACTGACGCGCGCCGGGTTTTTGACTTTGTTATGGGTATTCATCTGGTCCGTGCTGCGTATCCTGCGGACCGACATCTACGCACCCACCGGCGCCGTCATGGTCCGACGCGGTCTGGCACTGCGCGGCAGCCTGCTGTCGTCGCGGCAGCGCCGCGACACCGCCCGCTACCTGGTCGTAACCGAAGGGGCGCTGGCCGGGGCGCGGATCACGCTCAGCGGGCAACCGGTGCTGATCGGGCGCGCGGACGACTCCACTCTGGTACTGACCGACGACTACGCCTCGACTCGGCACGCCCGGCTGTCTCAGCGCGGCTCCGAATGGTATGTCGAGGATCTAGGATCGACAAACGGCACTTACCTTGACAGGGCGAAGGTGACGACTGCGGTACGAGTCCCCATAGGAACGCCGATCCGGATCGGCAAGACGGCGATTGAGCTGCGCCCGTGACGCTGGTCCTGCGGTACGCCGCCCACAGCGATCGCGGCCTGGTACGCGCAAACAACGAGGATTCCGTCTACGCCGGGGCACGGCTGCTGGCCCTGGCCGACGGGATGGGCGGCCACGCCGCCGGCGAGGTCGCGTCGCAGTTGGTGATCGCGGCGTTGGCCCATCTCGACGACGACGAACCCGGCGGCGACCTGCTCGCCAAACTCGACGCCGCGGTCCGCTCCGGCAACGCCGCCATCGCCGCGCAGGTCGAGATGGAACCCGAGCTCGAGGGCATGGGCACCACGCTGACCGCAATCCTTTTCGCGGGCAACCGCATTGGGCTGGTGCACATCGGTGACTCACGCGGCTATCTGCTGCGCGACGGCGAGCTGACCCAGATCACCAAGGACGACACCTTCGTGCAGACTTTGGTCGACGAGGGCCGGATCACCCGGGAGGAGGCGCACAGCCACCCGCAGCGGTCGTTGATCATGCGGGCGCTGACCGGGCACGAAGTCGAGCCGACGCTGACCATGCGGGAAGCGCGCGCCGGTGACCGCTACCTGCTGTGTTCCGACGGGCTGTCCGACCCGGTCAGCGACGAGACCATCCTCGAGGCCCTGCAGATCCCCGATGTCTCCGAGGCCGCGTACCGCCTGATCGAGCTGGCACTGCGCGGCGGCGGGCCCGACAACGTGACCGTAGTCGTCGCCGACGTCGTCGACTACGACTACGGGCAGACCCAGCCGATTCTCGCCGGCGCGGTCTCGGGCGAGGACGACCAGCTGACCCTGCCCAACACCTCCGCCGGGCGTGCATCGGCCATCGGTCCTCGCAAGGAGCCCGCCAAACGCGTTGTGCCCCAGGCGGAAACAGCCAGCCGGTCACGGTGGTCGCGGCGGCGCACCGCGGTCGTCGTGACGCTGGCGGTGCTCGTGGCCCTGGTCGGAGCGGGCATCGGGCGAGCGATCATCCGCAGCAACTACTACGTCGCCGACTACAACGGGCTGGTGGCGATCATGCGGGGGATCCAGGGGTCGCTGCTGGGCGTGTCCCTGCACGATCCCCATCTGATCGGCTGCCTGGATGCCCGAAACAACCTGTCGCTGGTCAGCTTCAGCCAGACCAGCGGTCATCTGGACTGCCACCCGATGCAGCTTCAGGACCTGCGGCCCCCGGAGCGGGCGCAGGTTCAGGCCGGGCTTCCGTCGGGGACGTTCGACGACGCCCTCGGGCAGCTGCGCGAATTGGCGACCAACTCGCTGCTGCCGCCCTGTCCGCCGCCCCGGGCCACCTCGCCGCCCGCCCCGGCGACCACGAGCACCACCACCCAATCCAGTGCCGCAGCACCCAGCACCACGTCGAGCACGACCTCATCCAGCACCACGAGTCCCACCCGGACTTCCGCGAGCAGCACCCCGACCTCGCCGGCGACCACGTCGCCCGTGACGCCCTCCCAGACGGTGACTGCACTCCCCCCACCCCCACCTCAGCCGGGCATCGACTGCCGGACGGTGGCATGACCACTCAACTGCAACCACCGGTGGCGGTGACGCCTCCGTTGCCGACCCGACGCAACGCCGAGCTGCTGCTCCTGTGCTTCGCCGCGCTGATCACCGTCGCCGCGCTGCTCATCGTGCAGGCCAACCAGGAGCGCGGTTTGCGCTGGGACCATGTCGCCTACGGGCTGGTCTTCCTGCTCGTGTTCGGGGGAGCGCATGTGGCCGTTCGGCGGTTCGCCCCCTACACCGACCCGCTGCTGCTGCCTATCGTGGCGCTGCTCAACGGCCTCGGCCTGGTGATGATCCACCGGCTCGACCTGGCCGACAACGAGCTCAGCGCCCGCCATCACCCCAGCGCGACCCAGCAGATGCTGTGGACGCTGGTCGGGGTCGCCACGTTCGCGCTCGTGGTCACGTTTCTCAAAGACCACCGGCAACTCGCGCGCTACGGCTACGTCTGCGGGGTGGCGGGCCTGATCTTCCTGGCGGTGCCCGCGCTGCTCCCCGCATCGCTGTCCGAACAGAACGGCGCCAAGATCTGGATTCGCTTCCCCGGCTTCTCGATTCAGCCGGCCGAGTTCTCCAAAATCCTGCTGCTCATCTTCTTCTCGGCGGTGCTGATCGCCAAGCGGGGCCTGTTCACCAGCGTCGGCAAGCACTTCATGGGCCTGACCCTGCCGCGCCCGCGCGACCTCGCGCCGCTGCTGGCGGCCTGGGTGATCTCGGTCGGGGTGATGGTCTTCGAGAAGGACCTGGGCACATCGCTGCTGCTCTACGCCTCGTTTCTGGTGGTGGTGTACCTGGCCACGCAGCGCTTCGGCTGGGTGGTCATCGGCTTGGTGCTGTTCGCGGCGGGAAGCGTCGCGGCCTACTTCGCCTTCGAGCACGTCCGGGTGCGGGTGCAAACCTGGTGGGACCCCTTCGCCGACCCCGACGGCAGCGGCTATCAGCTCGTGCAGTCACTGTTCAGCTTCGCCACCGGCGGCATCTTCGGAACCGGGCTGGGCAACGGGCAACCCGCAACCGTGCCCGCCGCGGCCACCGATTTCATCGTCGCCGCCTTCGGCGAGGAGCTCGGGCTGGTCGGCCTGGCCAGCATCCTGCTGCTCTACACCATCGTCATCGTCCGCGGCCTGCGCACCGCGATCGCCACCCGGGACAGCTTCGGCAAGCTGCTGGCCGCGGGCCTGGCGTCGACGCTGGCCATCCAGCTGTTCATCGTGGTCGGCGGCGTCACCCAGCTCATCCCGCTGACCGGCCTGACCACCCCCTGGATGTCCTACGGCGGGTCGTCGCTGCTGGCCAACTACGTTCTGCTGGCCATCCTGGCGCGCATCTCCCACAGTGCCCGGCGTCCCCTGCGGACCCGCGCGCGCAACACGTCGTCGATCGCTGCGGCCGGCACCGAGGTGATTCAGCGAGTATGAACACCTCCCTCCGCCGCATCTCGGTCACCGTGATGGCGTTGATGGTGCTGCTGTTGCTCAACGCCACGATGACGCAGGTCTTCGCCGCCGACGGGCTCCGCGCCGACCCCCGCAACCAGCGCATCCTGCTCGACGAGTACTCGCGGCAACGCGGCCAGATCGTCGCCGGCGGCCAACTGCTGGCCTACTCGGTCGCCACCGACAGCCGGTTCCGGTTCCTGCGGGTGTATCCCAACCCCGAGGTCTACGCGCCCGTCACCGGCTTCTACTCGCTGAGCTACTCCAGCACGGGGCTGGAGCGCGCCGAGGACCCGGTGCTCAACGGCTCGGACGCGCGGCTGTTCGGGCGCCGGCTGGCCGACTTCTTCACCGGCCGCGACCCGCGCGGCGGCAACGTCGACACGACGATCAACCCGCGCGTCCAGCAGGCCGGCTGGGACGCGATGCAGCAGGGCTGCGGCGGACCGTGCAAGGGCGCCGTCGTAGCCCTCGAACCGTCCACCGGCAAGATCCTGGCCCTGGTGTCGTCGCCGTCGTATGACCCCAACCTGCTGGCCTCGCACGACCCCGAGGTGCAGGCTCAGGCGTGGCAGGAGCTGCGCGACGACCCGAACAATCCGCTCGCCAACCGCGCCATCTCCGAGACCTACCCGCCGGGATCGACGTTCAAGGTGATCACCACCGCGGCGGCGCTGCAGGCCGGCGCGACGGTCAGCGAGCAGCTGACCGCGGCGCCGTCCATCCGGCTGCCCGACAGCACCGCCTCGCTGGAGAATTACGGCGGCGCGCCGTGCGGCGCCGAGCCGACGGTGTCGCTGAGCGAGGCGTTCGCCAAGTCCTGCAACACCGCGTTCGTCCAGCTGGGCCTGGCGACCGGGGCGGAGCCGCTGCGCAGCATGGCGCATTCGTTCGGCCTGGACAGCAACCCGAGCGTGATCCCGTTGCAGGTCGCCGAATCCAGCGTCGGGGTGATCCCCGACGCGGCCGCCCTGGGCATGTCGAGCATCGGCCAGAAGGATGTCGCGGTCACACCGCTGGAAAACGCCGTGGTCGCCGCGACCATCGCGAACGACGGGGTGGCGATGCAGCCCTACCTGGTCGAAAGCCTCAAGGGCCCGGACCTGTCCAACATCAGCACCGCTGCGCCCTACCAACAGCGCCGCGCGGTGTCGCCGGAGATCGCCGCTAAGCTAACAGAGCTGATGGTCAGCGCCGAGAAGGTGGCACAGCAGAAAGGGGCCATTCCCGGCGTGCAGATCGCATCGAAGACTGGTACCGCAGAGCATGGCACCGACCCGCGTCACACCCCACCCCACGCGTGGTACATCGCATTTGCGCCCGCGCAGTCGCCGAAGGTCGCCGTGGCCGTGGTGGTCGAGAACGGCGGCGATCGCCTGTCCGCGACCGGGGGCGCACTCGCCGCCCCGATCGGACGGGCCGTGATCGAGGCCGCGCTGCAGGGGGGACCATGAGCCCGCGGGTAGGGGTGACGCTGTCGGGCAGGTACCGCCTGCAGCGCCTGATCGCCACCGGCGGCATGGGCCAGGTCTGGGAGGCGGTCGACAGCCGCCTGGGCCGGCGCGTTGCGGTCAAGGTGCTCAAGCAGGAGTTCTCCCAGGATCCCGAGTTCATCGAGCGATTCCGCGCCGAGGCCCGCACCACCGCGATGCTCAACCACCCCGGGATCGCGGCCGTGCACGACTACGGCGAGAGCCAGATGGACGGGGAGGGGCGCACCGCTTACCTGGTCATGGAGCTGGTCAACGGCGAGCCGCTGAATTCGGTGCTCAAGCGCACCGGCCGCCTGTCGCTGCGGCACGCCCTGGACATGCTCGAACAGACCGGACGGGCCCTGCAGGTCGCCCACGCCGCCGGCCTGGTGCACCGCGACGTCAAGCCGGGCAACATCCTGATCACCCCCACCGGCCAGGTCAAGATCACCGACTTCGGCATCGCCAAGGCCGTCGACGCCGCGCCGGTGACCCAGACCGGCATGGTGATGGGCACGGCCCAATACATCGCGCCCGAACAGGCCCTGGGCCACGACGCGACCCCGGCCAGTGACGTGTATTCGCTGGGAGTCGTTGGGTACGAGGTCGTTTCGGGTAAGCGGCCGTTCACCGGTGACGGCGCCTTGACGGTGGCGATGAAGCACATCAAGGAGCCCCCGCCGCCGCTGCCCGCCGAGCTGCCGCCCAACGTGCGCGAACTCATCGAGATCACATTGGTCAAGAACCCCGGCATGCGGTACCGCAGCGGGGGACCGTTCGCCGACGCCGTCGCCGCGGTGCGGGCCGGCCGCCGGCCGCCGCGGCCAAGCCAGTCACCGCCTCCCGGCCGCGCTTCTCCGGCGGCGATCCCGTCGGCCGGTGCGCCGACCCGCTCGGCCGTCACCGCGGGCGGCCGGAGCCCGACGACCCGGCGGTCCCGGCCGTCCACGGGTGGGCACCGCACACCCCCGGCCCGGCGCACGTTCTCGTCGGGCCAGCGTGCGCTGCTGTGGGCCGCGGGCGTGCTCGGGGCGCTGGCGATCATCATCGCCGTGCTGATCGTCATCAACTCCAAGGCGGAACCCGGGCAACAGCCGACGCCGCCCCCGACGGTCACCGACACCGGCGGCCCGCCGCCGTCGGGATCCGGGGCGCCGCCGCCGCCCTCCAAGACCCCCGGCGGCGCGGCGCCCCTGCACCCCGACTGGCCGGGTCCCACGACGAACCGGGTTACCGCATCGAGCCGGGTCGTCCCGTTGACGCCCGGCGCGTTGCCCGCCCGACGCGAGACACCGCGATGACCACCCCTCAACACCTGTCCGACCGCTACGAACTCGGCGAGATCCTCGGCTTCGGTGGCATGTCCGAGGTTCATCTGGCCCGCGACGTCCGGTTGCACCGTGACGTCGCGGTCAAGGTGTTGCGCGCCGACCTGGCCCGCGACCCCAGTTTCTACCTGCGCTTCCGGCGGGAGGCGCAGAACGCGGCGGCGCTCAACCACCCGTCGATCGTCGCCGTGTACGACACCGGCGAGGCGGAGACGGCCGCGGGCCCACTGCCCTACATCGTCATGGAGTACGTCGACGGCGTCACCCTGCGCGACATCGTGCACTCCGACGGGCCGCTGCCCCCGCGGCGGGCCATCGAGATCATCGCCGACGCCTGCCAGGCGCTGAACTTCAGCCACCAGAACGGCATCATTCACCGCGACGTCAAGCCGGCGAACATCATGATCAGCACCACCAATGCGGTCAAGGTGATGGACTTCGGCATCGCGCGCGCGATCGCCGACAGCGGCAACAGCGTCACCCAGACCGCGGCCGTGATCGGCACCGCGCAGTACCTGTCGCCCGAGCAGGCCCGCGGCGATTCGGTCGACGCGCGCTCCGACGTCTATTCGCTGGGCTGTGTGCTGTACGAAATCCTCACCGGCGAACCGCCTTTCACCGGCGACTCGCCGGTGTCGGTGGCCTATCAGCACGTGCGCGAGGACCCCATTCCGCCGTCGCGGCGCCACGAGGGCATCTCCGCCGACCTCGACGCCGTCGTCCTCAAGGCGCTGGCCAAGAATCCGGAGAACCGCTACCAGACCGCCGCGGAGATGCGCGCCGACCTGGTGCGGGTGCACAACGGGGAGACCCCCGAGGCGCCCAAGGTGTTCACCGACGCCGACCGCAGCTCCCTGCTGTCGTCCGGGGGTGGACACGGCGCGCACCCGCGCACCGACCCGCTGCCCCGCCAGTCGCTCGGCGACAGCGACGACGAGCGGCTCGGCGGTTCGGTGGCCCGCTGGGTTGTCGCCGTGGCCGTGCTGGCGGTGCTGACGATCGTCGTCGTGATCGCGATCAACACGTTCGGCGGCGGCACCCGCGACGTTCAGGTTCCCGACGTGCGAGGCCAGGTGTCCGCCGACGCCATCGCCGCGCTGCAGAACCGCGGCTTCAAGACGCGCACGCTGCAGAAGCCCGATTCGGCGATCCCGCCCGACCACGTCATCTCCACCGACCCCGCCGCCAACGCGGCGGTGAGCGCGGGCGACGAGATCACCGTCAACGTCTCCACCGGGCCCGAACAGCGCGAGGTGCCCGACGTCTCCTCGCTGAGCTACTCCGAGGCCGTCAGCAAGCTCAAGGCCGCCGGGTTCACCAAGTTCAAGCAGGCCAGTTCGCCGTCCACCCCGGAGCTGATGGGCAGGGTCATCGGGACCAGCCCGCCGGCCAACCAGACGTCGGCGATCACCAACGTCATCACCGTCATCGTCGGCTCCGGTCCCGAGACCAAGGACGTCCCCGACGTGGCGGGCCAGACCGTCGACGTCGCGGAGAAGAACCTCAGCGTCTACGGCTTCACCAAGTTCAGCCAGGCCTCGGTGGACAGTCCCCGACCCGCCGGCGAGGTGGTCGGCACCAATCCCCCCAAGGGCACGACCGTCCCCGTGGACTCGGTCATCGAGCTGCAGGTGTCCAAGGGCAACCAATTCGTGATGCCCGACGTCTCCGGGATGTTCTGGACCGACGCCGAACCGCGGTTACGCGCGCTGGGCTGGACCGGGGTGCTGGACAAGGGGCCCGACGTCGACGCCGGCGGCTCCATGCACAACAAGGTGGTGTATCAGAACCCGCCCGCCGGGGCCGGAGTCAACCGCGACGGCATCATCACGCTGAAGTTCGGTCAGTAGCCGCCGGGTCGGCGGGCAAGTGCGGTCGCACGGCCGCGCGGACCTCGTTCTCGAGCCTCCGGATCAGCGTGTCGTTGCGCGCCCACCCGCAATACGCCAGCCAGTTGCCCAGCATCCGGTGCCCGCCCTCGGTCAGGATCGACTCCGGGTGGAACTGGACGCCGTGGATCGGCAGCTCGGTGTGGCGCACACCCATGATCACGCCGCTGCGGGTGCGGGCCGTGACCTCCAGCACCGCCGGGAGCGAATCCGGCAGGATCGTCAGCGAGTGGTAGCGGGTGGCGGTGAACGGATCCGGAAGCCCTTGCAGCACACCCACGTTGGTGTGGAACACGCTGCTGGTCTTGCCGTGCAGCAACTCGGGCGCACGGTCCACGGTGGCGCCGAAGGCGACGCCGATGGCCTGGTGGCCCAGGCAGACGCCCAGCAGCGGGGTGCGCGCGGCGGCGCACGCCCGGACCAGCGCGATCGACGCCCCCGCGCGTTCCGGCGTGCCCGGCCCCGGGCTCAGCAGCACACCGTCGAACTGGCCGGTGAGGGCGACGTGGTCGTCGCGGGCGTCGGAGAGCCGGGCGTCGTCGTTGCGCCACACTTCGGCCTCGACGCCCAGCTGTCCCAGGTACTGCACCAGGTTGAACACGAAGCTGTCGTAGTTGTCGACAACCAGGATCCGCATCGTGACAGGTTACCGCCCGCCCCGCCCGGGGGCGCCGGTCGGCGGTCCGGCCGGTTGGGCGTGCGGCATCCGGACCGGCTCGGCATGGCCGACGATCCGCACGTCGGACACCACCTGTTCGTGGTAGCCGAGGCCGAAGCGGACCACGTACTGCTTGTAGAGGATGACCAGGGGAGCCGTGGCCAGGGCGGCCTGCATCGCCTCGGGATCGCCGATCGCGGTCACGGTGTAGGGCGGGCTGTAGGTGCGCCCGTTGAGCAGCAACGTGTTGCCCACGCAGCGCGGCACCGACGTGGCGATGATCCGCTGGTCCTGCATCTGGATCGCCTCGGCGCCCGCGCTCCACAACGCGTTGAGTACGGCCTGGATGTCCTGCTGGTGCACCACCAGGTCGTCGGGCGAGGCGTCCCGGGGGAAGCGGCCGTTGGCGTCGCGCTGGGCGTCGTCGAGCGTCACCACCAGACCCGGCCCGTGCACGGGGTCCATGCCCGCCTCGGCGGCCAGCAGCGCGGATTGCCGCAGCGTGTCCGTCAGCGCGGCATCCGACGACCGGCCGCGGGCCGCGTCGATCTCGTTTGCCAGGTCGTCGCGCCGGGCGTTGAGACGATTCACCGAAGCCTGGGCCTCGCGGACCAGGTCGACCAGCCGGGGCGCATCGCTGCGACGGATCTCCGCGCCGCCGGACACCCCGTGGGTGGCGGCCAGCAGCACCCCGGCCAGCAGGCAGACCAGGGGAACCCCGAAGCGCCATGGCGAGCGGCGCGTTCCGCGCGTGTGCCGCGTGTCGCTCATCGCTTCTCCATTTCCCGGTCGCCGTGCCAGGTGGGTTAGTCTCGTAGCCGAGCTGGGGTGTGGTCGCCACCGCTATCGTTGCACCCCGTTCGGCCCACCGTGTTGTCGAGGTAATCCACAGATCTCCCCGAGGTACCAATGCCCAAGTCCAAGGTCCGCAAGAAGAACGATTTCACCGTCGGCGCCGTCAGCCGCACGCCGGTGAAGGTGAAGGTCGGGCCGTCGAGCGTGTGGTTCGTCGCGCTGTTTGTCGGCCTCATGCTGATCGGGCTCATCTGGTTGATGGTGTTCCAGTTGGCCGCGGTCGGAACCCAGGCCCCGACGGCCCTTAACTGGATGGCGCAACTCGGGCCGTGGAACTACGCCATCGCGTTCGCTTTCATGATCACCGGGCTGTTGCTCACGATGCGCTGGCACTGACCGGCCCCGGGGAACCAATGAATTCAAATTGGGGTCGCTCGGGCGCCGCGCCAGCAACGTTGTGACCGGCCAATGACACGCATGTGATTTATCCCCACTGTTGATAGCGCTTGTGGATAACCGCGTTGGCAGTGGTGGGAGGGGTTAAGTAGCGGATGCAGCAAACACAGTGGGAGCCACGCACGACGGGAATCGCTGGTTGCGGCCTCGCCGGCGTTTTCATGGCTATCGCCTCTGTGACTCTGGTCACAGACCTGCCGGGGCGGGTGATGACCGGCGTTGCCGCCGCGGGTTTGATCTTGTTTGCCATCGCGACATGGCGCGCACGTCCAAAACTGGCAATCACCCCCCGCGGCCTCGTTCTCCGCGGGTGGTTCCGGACGCAGGTATTGCAGCACGCCGACATCAAGATCATCCGGATCACGGAGTTCCGCCGTTACGGACGTACGGTCCGGTTGCTCGAGATCGAGATGGCCGACGGCGGGCTGGTGCTGCTGTCCCGTTGGGACCTCGGCACCAACCCCCTCGACGTGCTCGACGCGCTCACGGCCGCCGGCTACGCGGGGCGTAAGGGAGGCTGAGCGCGCTCGGGGGCTAGGCGATCGTGATCGACTCGATGACGACCGGCTCGGTGGGGCGGTCGTTGCCGTCGGTGGACGTCGTGGCGATCGCGTCGACGACCTTCTGCGACTCGGGATCGGTCACCTCGCCGAAGATCGTGTGGCGCCGGTTCAGGTGCGGGGTCTGGTCGACGGTGATGAAGAACTGCGAACCGTTGGTGCCCGGGCCCGCGTTCGCCATCGCCAGCAGGTAGGGCTTGTCGAACTGCAGCTCGGGGTGGAACTCGTCGGCGAACTTGTAGCCCGGACCGCCGCGGCCCGTACCGGTGGGGTCGCCGCCCTGGATCATGAACCCTCTGATCACCCGGTGAAAGACCGCACCGTCGTAGAACGGGCCCGAGGACCCACCCGCCGCGTTCTGGGTCGAGTACTCCTTGGTGCCCTGCGCCAAGCCGACGAAGTTTGCGACGGTCTTGGGCGCATGGTTTCCGAACAGGGCGACCTTGATGTCGCCGCGGTTGGTGTGCAGCGTGGCAGTGGCAGTCTGAATGGGGCTGTTGGTCACGGCTCCAAAGTCTGCCATCACGCGCGCACGCGCCCGCAGCCGGTGTCACCGCGGCGCTGCCTTGCCGCCGCAAAACACCGGGGCGCGTGCAATGGGCCCGGCGACATCCCTATGGTGGCTAGTCTGTGAAGGTTCCACGAACGGTGCAGGAAGGCGGCAGATGAGCGCGAAGGCGGAATCCCGGCTGACCCCACGAGAGCGACTGGCCCGGGGCCTGACCTACTCGGCGGTGGGGCCGGTGGACGTCACCCGCGGGGTCGTCGCAATGGGCGTCAACACCGCGCACTCGACCGCGTCGGGGCTGCGCCGCCGGTACCGGGAGGGTCGGCTGGCCCGGGACGTCTCGACCGCCCAGGAGACGATCGGTCAGGAACTGGCCGCCGCTCAGGAAGTCGTGGCGAACCTCCCGCAGGCGCTGCGCGACGCGCGCCGGGCGCAGCGGCGCCGCGGCAAGCGGCCGCTGGTGATTGCAGGCGTGGCCGTGGTGGTGCTCGCCGGCGGGGCGGTGGCATTCAGCATCGTGCGGCGCACCACGCGTCAGGCGCCCCAGGAACCGTCGCCGCGGCCGCCCAGCGTCGACGTACAGCCGCGTCCATGAAGGTGTGTGGAGCCTAGGGGAATCGAACCCCTGACACCCGCCTTGCAAAGGCGGTGCTCTACCAACTGAGCTAAGGCCCCTCGTCGTGACTGGGTTCGGGAGTGTCGGCCACCGCCATGTGCCAGACCTCGGCGTCACGTCGCGACCGCACCACCGCCGCGACCGCGGCGATGAGCCCCAGCGGCAATGCGAGTCTGACGTAGCGTTTCAACGGGCACATGGTTGTGGGCCTAGGAGGACTCGAACCTCCGACCTCTTCGTTATCAGCGAAGCGCTCTAACCGCCTGAGCTATAGGCCCGCACTCGCGTACGGCCGAGCGACGAGATTACCGCAATCGTCGCCCCACACCCAAAAGCGCTGGAATCCACGCTAGTCGCGGTCCGCCAGCGTCACCTCGATGCCGCCGATCAAATCGGTCGTCAGGTTGTAGACGAACGCCGCGATCGTCGCCATCGCGGTCAGCAGGACGATGTTGACCAGGCCGATCATGATGGCGCCGCCGAAAATGGTGCCGCTGGACACCAGTTCGCCGCTGCTGCCGCTGGTGTTGTTCAGCAGGTCGCCGACGTTGCTGTTCAGCTTGGCCCACACGCCCATGCCGCCGAGTACCAGGTACAGGAACGCCACCGCGATCATCCACACGAAAAACAGCGCCACCGACAACAGCAGCGACACCTTCAGCGTGCTCCACGGATCGATCCGGCGGATCTGCATGCTGGCCCGCACCGGCCCCCGGGGCCGGCGGGACACCTGCACGCGGTCCTCATGGGAGTCCCGAGCCTCCCGCGCGTCCCGGCTGTTGCGGCCGCCGGCACCGGCCGGGCGGCCCGCTGCGGCGGACTTCTCCGGTCCCCGGTCGGGTGCGGTCTTGCGCTGTGGGGGCCGCGGCGACGGACCCGACAGGTCGGGCAGCTCGCTGGCGTACGCGTCGCCGTGCGGGCCCTCGCCACGCCCCGGAACGGCGTCGAACTCCTGTGTCGTCGGGTTCTTGCCGGGTCCGCCCGAGCCGGGGCCGGAAATGAAACGGTTCAGCCGGTCATCGGCACCACGAGGCGGGCCCGACGGCCGCGCCTCGGTGTGCGAGTCGGTCTCACGCTGCGTGGACTGGGCGGCCCGGGACGCGCCGCGCTGCCACGGGGGCGAGTCTCCGCCATCCTGACCCCGGCCGGCCGGTGCGGGTGTCGCGCGGTGCACTCCGGCGCGTTCGCCCGACGCGTCCCCATTGAGGCTGTCGCCCTTTTTGGGGGCACCCGGCTCGCTCGGTGAGCTCACCCCGACTCCTTACGTCTTACCTGTGGTCGGGCTGAGTCTAGTTGCCCGGCTTGTCTGGGGGCACCGCCCGCCCGGATCTGTACCGGCTACCCGTTGTCGTCGGGCGCGTCGGCTTCCTCGACGGCCTCTTCGGCGTTGCGCGCGATGGCCAACAGGTTGTCGCCCTCGCCGAGGTTCATCAAGCGGACGCCCTTGGTCTGCCGCCCGGCCTTGCGGACCTGGCGCGCCGCCGTGCGGATCACCCCACCGCCGGAGGTGATCGCGTACAGCTCGCTGTCCTCCTCCACGATCAACGCGCCGACCAGCTGGCCACGCCGGCGGTCGTACATGACGGTCAGCACACCCTTGCCGCCGCGGCCCTGCACGGGATACTCCTCGATCGCGGTGCGCTTGGCGTAGCCGCCGGACGTCGCCACCAGGAGATAGGTTCCTTCACGAACCACGTTGAGCGACAACAGATAATCGTCGGCGTTGAAGCGCATGCCCTGCACCCCGGAGGTGGCCCGTCCCATCGGCCGCAGCGCCTCGTCGGTGGCCGAGAACCTGATCGACTGACCCTTGGCCGACACCAGCAGCAGGTCGTCCTCGGCCGAACACAGCACCGCACCGACCAGTTCGTCGCCGTCGCGCAGGTTGACCGCCACGATGCCGCCCGAGCGGTTGGAGTCGAAATCCGTCAGCTTGGTCTTCTTGACCAGGCCGTTGTGGGTGGCCAGCACCAGGTAGGGCGCGTCCTCGTACCCGCGGATCTGGATCACCTGGGCGATGCGCTCCTCGGGCTGGAAGGCCAGCAGGTTGGCCACGTGCTGTCCCCGCGCGGTCCGCAAGGCCTCCGGCAGCTCGTAGGCCTTGGCCCGATACACGCGCCCCTGGGTGGTGAAGAACAGGATCCAGTCGTGCGTCGAGCAGACGAAGAAGTGCCGCACGATGTCGTCCTGCTTGAGGCCGGCGCCCTGCACGCCCTTGCCGCCGCGCTTCTGGCTGCGGTACAGATCGGTCTTGGTGCGCTTGGCGTATCCCGTTTCGGTGATGGTGACGACGACGTCCTCGCGGGCGATCAGGTCCTCGTCGTTGACGTCACCGTCGGCGGCGATGATCCGGGTGCGCCGGTCATCGCCGTGCTTGTCGGTGATCTCGGCGAGTTCGTCGTGGACGATCGCGCGCTGCCGCTCCGGCTTGGCCAGAATGTCTTCCAGGTCGGCGATCTCGGCCTCGATCTTGGCCAGGTCATCGACGATGCGCTGGCGCTCCAGGGCCGCCAGGCGACGCAGCTGCATGTCCAGGATGGCCTGGGCCTGGATGTCGTCGATGTCGAGCAGCTCGATCAGCCCGGCCCGGGCGATGTCGACGGTTTCCGACGCCCGGATCAGCGCGATGACCTCGTCGAGCGCGTCGAGCGCCTTGACCAGACCGCGCAGGATGTGTGCGCGTTCGTTGGCCTTGCGCAGCCGGTAGGTGGTGCGCCGGACGATCACGTCCAGTTGGTGCGCGACGTAGTGGCGGATCATCTGGTCGAGGCGCAGGGTGCGCGGCACCCCGTCGACGATGGACAGCATGTTGGCGCCGAAGCTGGTCTGCAGCTGGGTGTGCTTGTAGAGGTTGTTGAGCACCACCTTGGCCACCGCGTCGCGCTTGATCTCGACGACGATGCGCAGGCCCACCCGGTCGCTGCTCTGGTCTTCGATGTTGGCGATCCCGGCGAGCCGGCCGTCGCGGACCTGCTCGGCGATCGAGGTGATGAAGTTGTCGTGGTTGACCTGATAGGGCAGCTCGGTGATCACCAGCGACGTCCGGCCGCGCGAATCCTCTTCCACCTCAACGACTCCGCGCATGCGGATGGAGCCGCGCCCGGTCTTATAGGCGTCGGCGATGCCCTGGGATCCGACGATCAGCCCGTAGGTGGGGAAGTCGGGCCCCTTGACGCGTTCGCAGACGGCGGCCAGGGTGGCTTCCTCGTCGGCCTCGTGGTTGTCCAGGCACCAGAACACCGCCTCGGCGAGCTCGCGCAGGTTGTGCGGCGGGATGTTGGTCGCCATCCCGACCGCGATGCCGCCCGACCCGTTGGCCAGCAGGTTGGGGAACCGGCTGGGCAACACCGTGGGTTCCTGGACGCGGCCGTCATAGTTGGGGGCGAAATCGACTGTCTCCTCGTCGATTTCGCGCAGCATCTCCATCGCCAGCGGGGTCAGCCGCGCCTCGGTGTACCGCATCGCGGCGGGCGGGTCGTTGCCCGGCGAGCCGAAGTTGCCCTGCCCGTCGACGAGCGGATACCGCAGCGACCACGGCTGCGCCATGCGGACCAGGGTGTCGTAGATCGATGCATCGCCGTGCGGATGGTAATTGCCCATTGTTTCGGCCACCGACCGCGCCGACTTGGCGTGGCTGCGGTCCGGCCGGAAGCCCGAGTCGTACATGGCATACAGGACGCGGCGGTGTACCGGTTTGAGGCCGTCGCGGACCTCGGGCAGGGCGCGGCCCACGATCACGCTCATCGCGTAGTCGATGTAGCTGCGCTGCATCTCCTGCTGAATGTCGACCGGTTCGATGCGGTCGCCGGCCTCGTCGCCGGGTGGCAGCGTGGTGTCAGTCATCTATTCCTCTTTTTGGGGTGGCTTGGCTGACTGCGTCAGACGTCCAGGAAGCGAACGTCTTTGGCGTTGCGGGTGATAAAGCTGCGGCGCGCCTCGACGTCTTCACCCATCAGGATGGAGAACAGTTCGTCGGCCGCAGCGGCGTCGTCCAGGGTGACCTGGCGCAGCACCCGCACCGACGGGTCCATCGTGGTTTCCCACAACTCTTTTGCGTCCATTTCACCCAGCCCCTTGTAGCGCTGGATGCCGTCCTCTTTGTTGATCTTCTTGCCGGATTTCAGGCCGGCCTCCAGCAGGCCGTCGCGCTCGCGGTCGGAATAGGCGAACTCGGGATCGGTGCGCTGCCACTTCAACTTGTACAGCGGCGGCTGCGCCAGGAACACGTGCCCGTTCTCGATCAGCGGCCGCATGAACCGAAACAGCAGCGTCAACAGCAGGGTCGAGATGTGCTGGCCGTCCACGTCGGCGTCGGCCATCAGCACGATCTTGTGGTAGCGCAGCTTGGTGAGGTCGAACTCGTCGTGAATGCCGGTACCCAGCGCGGTGATGATCGCCTGGACTTCGGTGTTCTTCAGGACGCGGTCGATGCGGGCCTTCTCGACGTTGATGATCTTGCCGCGCAACGGAAGGATCGCCTGGAACATCGAGTCGCGGCCGCTCTTGGCCGAGCCGCCGGCCGAGTCACCCTCCACGACATAGAGTTCCGATTTCCGCGGGTCGGTGGAGCGGCAGTCGGCGAGCTTGCCCGGTAACCCGCCGAGGTCGGTGGCGCTCTTACGGCGCACCAACTCTCGCGCCTTGCGGGCGGCGATCCGCGCCTGCGCCGAGGACACCGCCTTGTTCACAACGACTTTCGCGTCCGCGGGGTTCGCCTCAAACCAGTGCGTGAGCTGCTCGTTGCACACCTTCTGGACGAACGACTTGACCTCGGTATTGCCCAGCTTGGTTTTGGTCTGGCCCTCGAACTGCGGTTCGGCGACCTTGACGGAGATGACCGCGGCCAGGCCTTCGCGGATGTCGTCGCCGGTGAGGTTGGGGTCCTTGTCCTTGAGGAGTTTGCGGTCCTTGGCGTACTTGTTGACCACCGACGTCAGCGCGGCGCGGAATCCCTCTTCGTGGGTGCCGCCCTCGTGGGTGTTGATGGTGTTGGCGAAGGTGTGCACCGATTCGGAGTAGCCGGCGTTCCACTGCATCGCGATCTCGACCTCGTGCCCTTCGCCCTTTCCGGAGAAGTCGACGATGCTGCTGTGGATCGCGCTCTTGGTGCGGTTGATGTGCTTGACGAAGTCCACCAGGCCGCCCGGGTAGTGGAAGGTGCGGTGCTTGACCTTGTGCGGGGAGGTCGATTCGGCCGCCTTGGCCTGCGCGGACTTCGGCGCCTCGGCGGTGTCGCTGACGACCTCGTCGACGACATCCTCGTTGCTGACCCGCTGGTCGGTGAGGTTGATCGTCAGACCCTTGTTCAGAAACGCCATCTCCTGCAGGCGGCGCGCCACCGTTTCGAAGTCGTACTCGGTGGTCTCGAAGATCTCGGGATCCGCCCAGAACCTGATGACGGTGCCGGTCTTCTTGGTCGCCTCACCCTGTTTGAGGGTCCCCGGGACGGCGTGGTCATAGTGCTGTGACCACATGTGTCCATCGCGGGCGATGTCGACCTCGAGCCGGGTGGACAGGGCGTTCACCACCGAGACACCGACGCCGTGCAGGCCGCCGCTGACGTTGTAGCCGCTGTTCTCGCCGCCGAACTTGCCGCCGGCGTGCAACTGCGTCATGACGACGTCGACCGTCGGCATGCCGGTGGAGTGCATCGCCACCGGGATGCCGCGACCGTTGTCGGTGACTTCGACGCTGCCGTCGTCGAGGAGCTTGACGTCGACCTGGGTGGCGTAGCCGGCCATCGCCTCGTCCACGGAGTTGTCGACGACCTCCCAGATGAGATGGTGCAGACCGCGTTCACCGGTGGACCCGATGTACATGCCGGGGCGTTTGCGGACGGCCTCCAACCCCTCGAGCACGGTGATTTGTGCAGCGTCGTACTCGTCTTGTGCCTTCTTCTTCTGGGCAGCCACGGTCGGAATGCTCTCCTTGGGGTTTCATGCGAGCGGATCAGTCACCGCGACGGTCGCACCCCGTCAGTCTACCGTGATGGGCCGTCAGCACCGATTTTCTGGGCGCGTTTCTGCCTACCTGGCCGCGCCGTCGGCTTGATTTCTTCATTCGGGTCCGGTCATGACGTGCGTAACCCTGGTCCATTTCGTTCTGGCGGATCTGAGCGGGTGGCCGCCCGGCGGCCTCAAGGCGCCTATCCGTAGGTGTCGCGCGGCCCCCGGCCGGCGATGTGGCGCGGCCCCTTGCGCCACGACGGCGCCGCCGGGCCGGTGATTTTGAGCGACGTCACCACGCCATGGCCGACCGCGGCCGCGATCTTGGCCAGCAGCTGCCCCTGGATCATCCGGAGCTGCGTGGCCCAGGCGGTCGACTCGGCCGCCACGCTGAGGACCCCTTCGCTCAACGCGATCGGACTGGCGTGCTCGGCGATCTGCTGACCCACCAACGACGGCCAGTGTCCGAGCACGGTGCCCTCCGCGACGTGGGCCGACCAGCCCCGTTTTTTCGCCAGGTCGCGCGCCAGCCGGCCCAGCGGTTGCGGGTCGCGGGAGTCGGGTCCTGGTCCCGACCAGCTGCGCCGCTGCCCGGCCACCCGGCGCGGCACCGACGGGACCCCGCGCCCGCGCCCGGCGTCCTTGCCCTGCGCCCGGGCGGCGGCGCGTGCCTCCTCGAGGGTGCGGCGCACCAAGTCGATGCCGCTCAACGCGGTCGGTTCGCGAGCGGCGTCGGGGTTTTCCCCGGAGCTTCCGGTCACGTTCGCACCACCGATACGCGCCCGGAATCCTCGTCGAGCAGGTCGATGTGCACCCGCCTAGCATCCCAGCCCGCCGGGATGTCTTCCAGCACCGCCGCGGTCACCAGCACCTGTTCGGCCGCCTCGGCGACCCCGGCGAGCGCGCGCCGACGGGTGGTGTCGAGTTCGGCGAACACGTCGTCGAGCAGCAGCACCGGCTCACCGCCGTCGGCCCGCAACAGCTCATAGGCGGCCAACCGCAACGCCACCGCGAAGGACCACGATTCGCCATGGCTGGCAAAGCCTTTGGCGGGCTGCTCGCCGAGTCTGAGCTCCAGGTCGTCGCGGTGTGGACCCACCAGGCACATCCCGCGCTCCAATTCCGCATCGCGGCGCGCCGACAACGCCGCCAGCAGGGCGGCTTCCAGGAAGTCACGGTTCCCGGCACCGCCGTCGCCGGCGCCCTCACCGCCCAGGGTGGCCCGGTAGCTGATCGCCGCCGGCCGTGAACCCGGCGCCAGCAGCTGGTAGGCCTTCTCCACCTCCGGCGCCAGCTCCTGCACGAGCTCGATGCGGGCTGCCATCAATTGGGCCCCGTGCTCGGCCAACCTGGCGTCCCACACGTCCAGGGTGTCCAATGCACTGTTATCGCCCCGATGTCGCGTCCCGGCAAGCGATTTCAACAAAGCGGTGCGCTGACGCAGCACCTTGTCGTAGTCGGCGCGCACCGCAGCGACCGTCGGGCGGCGAACGGTCGCCAGGTCGTCCAGGTAGCGCCGCCGCTCGGCCGGGTCCCCGCGGACCAGGGCCAAGTCCTCCGGCGCGAACAACACCGCCCGCAGCACTCCGACCACCTCACGCGTGCTGCGCACCGGCGAGCGATTGAGCCTGGCTTTGTTGGCCCGGCCCGCCGCGATCTCGAGGTCGATGGCGCACTCCCTGCCGTCGTTGACCACGATCGTCGAGATCACCGAACGGCTGGCACCGGCCCGGATCAGCGGGGCGTCGGTACTCACCCGGTGCGAACCCAACGTGGTCGAATACCACAGCGCCTCAATGAGATTCGTCTTACCGAAACCGTTGGAACCGACGAATACCGTCCGGCCCGGCTCCAATTCGAGGTCGGCGTGCGCCCATGACCTGAAGTCGCGCAGTCCCAAATGCCGGACGTACACCTAGCCGGGCAACCGAACTGGCATCAGCAGATAGACGTAATCCGTCGGCAACGCCGAGAACGGGCCGGTCCCGGTCGGATGGCTGTCGTCGCTCGAGGCCGGCCGCAGCAGCGCCGGCTTGCCCGGGGTGGTGAAACCGAACGACACCCGCTCGGAATGCACCGACCCGAGCCCGTCGGTCAGATACGTCGGGTTGAAGGCGATCGTCAGGGGTTCGCCGGAGAAGTCGACGGCGAGGTCCTCCTCGGCCCGGCCGACATCCTCGGCGCCGGCCGACAGCCGCAACATGCCCTCCCCGAATTCCATGCGCACCTGCGCGCCCCGGTCCGCCACCAACGCGACCAGCTTGATCGCCTCGGTCAACTCGCCCACGTTCATGGTGGCCACCGCCGTGTGCTCGGCCGGCAACAGCTGGCGAAACTTCGGGAATTCCGCGTCCAACAGTCGAGTGGTGCTGCGCTTGCCGTTTCCGCTGATGCCCAGCAGGCCTTCTTTGCCCACTCCCGCGCCCGCACCCAGGGACAGCCGAACGTCCGATCCGTCGATTCCGGCCTTGGCCGCCTCGGACAGCGTCTTCGCCGGCACCAGCACCGCCGCCTCGACATCGGGCGTCAGCGCCGACCAGGTCAACTCGCGCACGGCCAGCCGGAAACGGTCGGTAGCGGCCAAAACCACCTTGTCCCCCGAGATTTCGACGCGGATGCCGGTCAGCATCGGCAGCGTGTCGTCCCGGCCCGCGGCGATGGCGACCTGGCTGATCGCCTCGGCGAACACGTCCGCCGGCAGGCCCCCGGTGTCCTCGGGCAGGGCGGGCAGCGTCGGGTAGTCCTCGACCGCCATCGTCGGCAGCGAAAACCTCGCGTTCCCGCAGGTCAGCGCGACCCGGTTGCCGTCGACGTAAAAGTCGATGGGCTTGTCCGGCAACGCCCGCGTGATGTCGGACAACAACTTGCCGGACACCAAAACGCTTCCCGGAGTGGCGATTTCGGCTGCAATCCGAGCCTCGGCGGACACCTCGTAGTCGAATCCGGAGATGGTCAGACCCTCATCCGAGCCGGACAACAGGATTCCGGAAAGCACCGGTACCGCCGGCCTGGTCGGCAGATTCTTCGCCACCCACGACACCGCGTCCGCGAAGGAATCTCGCACCAACCGGACCTTCAAGTCGGTGAGGCCAGCTCTTGTCGTCGCCACGTCCATAAGCGTCCCTTCACCTGCCGAGCGTCCAAAACCAGTGGCTAGCCCCACGCGCTAGCGTGAGCTCCCCGCGATGAGCACAACGGGAGCCGAAGAACAACCGTAGATCTTCTGCGGCCATCTTGAAAGCTAATCCTCGGGCCCGACAATCCGGTGGGGGAGAGGTTTGGCGGGCCGGTCTAACTCACGCGTCCCCAAGGGCGTTCTTAGAAGAATGAACATCGGAGAGATATCAGTACCAGTAGTAAGGGCTGTGCATGCTGTGGACAACCGGGTCTTCGCGCTGCTAGGGAACGAATGGGCCTGTGCATGACGGCCGCGGCTGCTGTGTGTCGTTCGGTGGGTGAATGGGGATGGCGGGGGAGTGTGCACGTCGGTGTGATCAGTGCACCGCGTTCTGCGCGGTTTGTGCACATGCCTGCGCACAGCGGCGTGCTGTGACTGCTGTGACAGACGAGCGAGAAGTTTTTTGAAAAAAAGTCGCGCGTCAGCGCTTGGACCGCTGCCGGATGCGGGTCGTGAGCTCCTTGACGTGATCGAACACCTCACGCCGCTGGGCCATTTCGGACAGGATCTTGCGCTGCGCGTACATCACGGTGGTGTGGTCACGGCCGAACGCCTGGCCGATCTTGGGCAGCGAGAGGTCGGTGAGTTCGCGGCAGAGGTACATCGCGATCTGACGCGACTGCGCCAGCGCCCGGGTCTTCCCAGGGCCGCGGAGCTCTTCGACGGTGGTGTCGAAGTACTCGGCAGTGGCGGCCATGATCGTCGCCGCGCTGATCTGCATGGTGCTGGCATCGGCGATCAGGTCGCGAAGCACGATCTCGGCCAGCGACTTGTCGATGGGCGTCTTGTTGAGCGAGGCGAACGCGGTGACGCGGATCAGCGCCCCTTCGAGCTCGCGGATGTTGCGTTCGATGCTGCTGGCGATCAGTTCGAGGACGTCGTCGGGCACCGCGAGCCGTTCCATCTGCGCCTTCTTGCGCAGGATGGCGATGCGGGTCTCCAGTTCGGGGGGCTGGACGTCGGTGATCAGGCCCCATTCGAACCGGGTGCGCAAGCGGTCTTCCAGGGTCGCGAGCTGCTTGGGCGGCCGGTCCGAGGAGATGACGATCTGCTTGTTGGCGTTGTGCAAGGTATTGAAGGTGTGGAAGAACTCCTCCTGGATGCCTTCCTTGCCCTCGATGAACTGGATGTCGTCGACCAGCAGCACGTCGACGTCGCGGTAGCTGCGCTTGAAGGCGACCTTGCGGTCGTCGCGAAGCGAGTTGATGAAGTCGTTGGTGAATTCCTCGGTGGAGACGTACTTGACCCGCATCCCGGGGAACAGTCGCTGGGCGTAGTTGCCGGCCGCGTGCAGCAGGTGCGTCTTACCCAGCCCGGACTCGCCCCAGATGAACAGGGGGTTGTAGGCGCGGGCGGGCGCTTCGGCGATGGCCAGGGCCGCGGCATGGGCGAACCGGTTGGAGGCGCCGATGACGAACGTGTCGAAGGTGTAGCGGCGGTTGAGGCTGGTGCCGCCGGTGACGGCCGGGTCGGTGTTGCGTGGACGTTCGGCGAAGTAGCTGGGCCAGCTGTCCTCGCCGTCGTCGCCGTCGCCCTCGCCCTCGTCGGTGTCGTCCGACGGCTCGATCACGGTGTCCTGGATGAAGGTGTCCGCCGGTGCGCCGGCGTCGTCGAGGCCGTCGGGGGGAGGGGCGATGCGCACGCCGAGTTGGATCTGCTGACCCAGCCGCCGGCTCAGCGCGTCGGTGATGGGCGCGCGCAGATGGCGTTCGATCTCGTTCTGGACGAAGCTGCTCGGCACCGAGAGCAGCGCGAACCCCTCGACGATCGTGAGCGGTTGAACCAGATTCAGCCAGGCGCGCTGCTGGGGAGTCAGTGGGGTGACGAGGGTGGTGCGGGTTCCGGCGGTGCCGTCTGCGGGGGACTCGCCGTTGAGTTCGGAGACGACCGCGTGCCACACCGTCGTGAATGCTGAACCGGGGTCATCGGTCAACGACGTCTCTCCCTGGTCCTCGCAAATCCCCGGGTGCACTGGCGACTAAGCGACTATCCACACGGTTATGCACAGTTGTGGACAGGATGATCGTAGACGAGCCACAGCCTACCGGCGACAGCCCGCAATCTTCGTGCTGGAGACAACCCGTGGAGGTCGCCTAGGCAGCTAGTCGATCCGCCATCCTCGCTTCGTTGTCGGCCGCCGTCCGAGTCTGGAACGGCATTGCAAGAAGCTAACAGTTTTCTGTGCGGCTGCCAACCGTTCTGTTGCATTCCAATTGCGTTGTCTAGGCTCGCGTGGGCTTGTCGGCGCTCCCCGGGCGGCGTGGCCCGGGAGCGCCTCGAATCCCGAACCGTGGCAACCGACGGAGTCGCTGGCGGGGACGGAGCTTCGCGTTGGTGCAGGCCAGGTTTGACCCGGGGATGGCTCGTCAGTACCCTCAAACAGTCGCCCGAAAGTCGGCGATACGGCTGCGACCCAGGTTGTCATGGGGACCGCGCCGGGCCAGCAGCAAGACCCACCGCCGAACGTCGTAGTCAGCAAGCCTTTGCGGCCGGATGGCTCGGGTTACGTGAAGCGAGACAGAACGAGGAGAACGCCGTGGCCAAGGGCAAGCGGACCTTCCAGCCGAATAACCGCCGCCGCGCCCGCGTGCACGGCTTCCGGTTGCGGATGCGCACCCGTGCCGGGCGCGCCATCGTGGGGAACCGGCGCCGCAAGGGTCGCCGCGCGCTCTCTGCCTGATCATCAGCGACAGGTTTTGTGGCGGTGCTTCCCGCACGCAACCGCATGAGGCGGTCCTCCGAGTACGGCGCGACGGTGAAGCACGGCACCCGCACCGCCCAGCCCGACGTCGTCGTGCACGTGCGGCGCGAAGGCGACCGGGACGCGGACGAGGGTCCACGCGTGGGATTGATCGTCGCGAAGTCGGTGGGCTCGGCCGTTGAACGCCACCGGGTGTCGCGCCGGCTCCGCCACGTCGCCCGCGCGGTTCTCGGCGATCTCGACGGGGCCGATCGGGTGGTGATCCGGGCGCTGCCGAGCAGCCGGCAGGTGTCGTCGGCGCGGTTGGAGGAACAACTGCGACGCGGTCTGCGGCGTGCCGCGCGGCGAGTGGGCACGGACCGTTGAAGGCGTCGGCGAGGGCGCGCGCGGTCGCCGGCGGGGCAGGCGCGGCCACCGTGCGCGGCCTGGTTTTCCTGATCCAGCTCTACCGGCACATGGTGTCGCCGCTGCGCCCGGCGACGTGTCGCTTCATTCCTACCTGTAGTCAGTACGCCGTCGATGCCCTCACCGAATACGGGTTGATCCGGGGCAGTTGGCTGGCGGCGGTCAGACTCGCCAAGTGTGGACCGTGGCATCGGGGAGGGTGGGACCCGATACCGGAGCGACGTGACTGCCGAACGACGGCCGGCGCCGTCGGTCCGGGACCCGCAGCCAAGCAACGGGAGAGTGACACTTTTGTTTGATTTCTTCAGCCTCGACTTCGTCTACTACCCGGTGTCGTGGATCATGTGGGTCTGGTACAAGCTGTTCGCCGCCCTGCTGGGGCCCTCGAACTTCTTCGCGTGGGCCCTGTCGGTGATGTTCTTGGTGTTCAGCCTGCGCGCGTTGCTCTACAAGCCGTTCGTGCGCCAGCTCCGCACCACCCGTCAGATGCAGGAACTGCAGCCACAGATCAAGGCGCTGCAGAAGAAGTACGGCAAGGACCGTCAGCGCATGGCGCTGGAGATGCAGAAGCTGCAGCGCGAACACGGCTTCAACCCGATCTATGGCTGCCTGCCGATGCTGGCGCAGCTGCCGGTGTTCCTGGGGCTGTATCACGTGCTGCGCTCCTTCAACCGCACCACCGGCGGCTTCGGCCAGGCGCAGATGTCGGTGGTGCAGAACCGGGCCACGGGCAACTACATGTTCAGCGCGGCCGACGTGGGCCACTTCCTGGATGCCAACCTGTTCGGCGCACCGATCGGTGCGACGATGACGCAGCGGGCCGGGTTGGACGCGTTCATCGATTTCAGCCGCCCGGCGCTGATCGCGGTCGGCGCGCCCGTGATGATCCTCGCCGGCGTCGCGACGTTCTTCAACAGCCGGGCGTCGATCGCGCGGCAGAGCCCGGAGGCGGCGGCCAACCCGCAGACCGCGATGATGAACAAGCTTGCGCTGTACGTGTTTCCGTTGGGTGTGGTCGTCGGTGGACCCTTCCTGCCGCTCGCGATCATCCTGTACTGGTTCTCGAACAACATCTGGACGTTCGGCCAGCAGCACTACGTGTTCGGGATGATCGAGAAAGAGGAAGAGGCAAAGAAGCAGGAAGCCATCCAGCGGCGGGCCGCCAACGCGCCGGCCCCGGGCGCCAAACCCAAGCGGAACGCCAAGCCGGCGGGCGCGAACGGTTCGGCGACGGCCGGCGACAACGACGCCGACACCTCGGACACCGAGACCGTGGGCGGTGACGGCGAGGCGGCCGAACCGGTCGCGGACGCGGGCCCACGCAAGCCGAATGCGGGCGGGGGCAACAGCAGCCCGGCCAACCGGACGCCCCGCCCCGGGGCACGGCCCAAGAACAAGCGCAGACGTTGACGAGGGCCCCGCAGCCGAAGGGGCCGCCGCGCGAAGGTGACCCGACGGGACTGGGACCCATGAACGAGGAAGAGAGAAACACATGACGGACGCCGAGACCACCGAGCGCGACGCCGATACTCAACCCCCCGCGGACGCCGACGCCGTCGTCGAGCACCCCGCTGACGCGGGGGCCGCCGGGGCCGCCGGGGACGCCGCGGATGCGGCGGATGCCGCGGATGCCTCGGCGCCGAATGACGACGGTGACGAACCCGAAGAACTCGAGGACCGGTTGGTCGCGGAGGGCGAGATCGCCGGCGACTATCTCGAAGAGCTGTTGGACCTGTTGGACTTCGACGGCGACATCGACCTGGACGTCGAGGGCGACCGGGCGATCGTGAGCATCGACGGCAGCGACGACTTGAACAAGTTGGTCGGGCGCGGGGGAGAGGTGCTCGACGCGCTGCAGGAGCTCACCCGCCTGGCGGTACACCAGAAGACCGGCGTGCGGAGCCGGCTGATGCTCGACATCGCGAGCTGGCGGCGTCGCCGGCGCGAGGAACTCGCCGCGCTGGGCGACAAGGTGGCGCGCCGCGTCCGCGAGACCGGCGAGCGCGAGGAGCTGTCGCCGATGACGCCCTTCGAACGCAAGATCGTGCACGACGCCGTCGCTGCCGTGCCGGATGTGCACAGCGAAAGCGAGGGAGTGGAGCCCGCCCGCCGCGTCGTCGTCCTGCACGACTGAGTTACAGCGGTGTAGTTCGCGGGTCCACGGAGCGCGGCGACAGAGGGAATGTTTCACGTGAAACCGAGCCGGGGATGTTTCACGTGAAACAAGGCGACCCTCCCGGCGCGGCTCCGCCGGGAGACGAGACCGCGGCCGAGGTCTTCGGCGCGCGCCTGGGGCTCGCCGAGCGCTACGCCGGCCTGCTGGCGGGCGCCGGAGCCGAACGCGGATTGGTCGGCCCGCGCGAGGTCGACCGGCTGTGGGACCGCCACCTGATCAATTGCGCCGTCGTCGGCGAACTGATCGAGGACGGGGAACGGGTCGTCGACGTCGGCAGCGGGGCGGGGCTGCCGGGCATCCCGCTGGCCATCGCGCGGCCGGATCTGGACATCGTGCTGCTCGAGCCGATGCTGCGGCGCAGCGAATTTCTCAACGAGGCGGTCGCCGTTCTAGGGTTAGCCGTCAAGGTGGTGCGCGGCCGCGCGGAGGAGCCGTGGGTGCGGGACGCCTGTGGCGCGAGGGACGTGGCGGTGTCGCGCGCGGTGGCGCCGTTGGACAAGCTGACGAAGTGGAGTATGCGGTTGCTACGGCCGGGCGGACGGATGATCGCGATCAAGGGGGAGCGTGCCCCCGACGAACTTCGGGAGCACCGGCGTGTGATGGAGGCTTCCGGTGCCGTCGATGCCAAGGTGATGACA
Organism: uncultured Actinomycetota bacterium; assembly: GCA_963711445.1. Taxonomy (GTDB): domain Bacteria; phylum Actinomycetota; class Actinomycetes; order Mycobacteriales; family Mycobacteriaceae; genus Mycobacterium. The sequence goes on along the minus strand of CAVQEF010000003.1, from coordinate 41,274 downwards.
TGTGGCGCGAACTTCTTGCGTCAGCCCGCAACCGTGGTGGTGGCGCGACGCGGGGAGCGACCGCGCGCCCGGCAGGCGCGGGCGGAGAAGGGGAGGGCGCGATGACCTCCCCGCAGGATCGGACGGTAGGGGCGGCTGCCGCCCCAGCCGTGACCCCGGCTCAGGAGACGGCGACTCCTGCAGAGCGAACGGCGGACGGCGCGATGGTTTCACGTGAAACATCCGAGGACTTCGACACCCCGATCGGCGCCGCCGCGGAGCGGGCCATGCGCGTATTGCACACCACCTATGAGCCGCTGCGGCGGCCCGACCGCCGGCGGGTCTTCACGGTCGCCAACCAAAAGGGTGGCGTCGGCAAGACCACCACCGCGGTCAACCTTGCCGCCGCGCTGGCCGTGCAGGGGCTCAAGACCCTCGTCATCGACCTCGACCCACAGGGCAACGCGAGCACGGCGCTCGGCATCACCGATCGGCAGTCGGGCACGCCGTCGTCGTACGAGGTGCTCCTCGGCGACGTCTCGGTGGGGGAGGCGCTGCGCCCCAGCCCGCACAGCACGCAGTTGTTCTGCGTTCCCTCCACGATCGATCTGGCGGGCGCCGAGATCGAATTGGTGAGCATGGTGGCGCGCGAGAACCGGTTGCGCAATGCGCTGACGACGCTGGACGACTTCGACTTCGACTACGTCTTCATCGACTGCCCGCCGTCGCTGGGGTTGCTGACGATCAACGCGCTCGTCGCCGCGCCGGAGGTGATGATCCCGATCCAGTGCGAGTACTACGCGCTGGAAGGTGTGTCCCAACTGATGCGCAACATCGAGATGGTCAAGGCGCACCTCAACCCGGAGCTCGAGGTGACCACCGTGATCCTGACCATGTATGACGGACGGACGAAGCTGGCCGACCAGGTCGCCGCCGAGGTCCGCGGGTACTTCGGGAACAAGGTGCTGCGCACGGTCATCCCGCGCAGCGTGAAGGTCTCAGAGGCGCCGGGCTACAGCATGACGATCATCGACTACGACCCCGGCTCCCGCGGGGCGATGAGCTATCTCGACGCCAGCCGCGAACTCGCTGAGCGCGGGACGCACCACTCGTGAAGACACCATCCGTGAAGGGACGATCATGACGCAGCCGGTACGTAAGAAGGGCGGTCTCGGCCGGGGTCTGGCCTCGTTGATCCCGACCGGTCCGGCGGAGGGCGACCCCGGCCGGGCGACCCTCGGCCCGCGGATGGGGGACGCCGCCGCCGACGTTCTGATCGGGGGTCCGGCCCACGACGCGGCACCGATGGGGGCGGTGTACCGCGAGATCGCGCCGGGGGACATCGAACCCAACCCGCGCCAGCCGCGGCAGGTTTTCGACGACGAGGCGCTGGCCGAGTTGGTGCACTCGATTCGCGAGTTCGGCCTGCTGCAGCCGATCGTGGTGCGGGCGGTGACCGACTCGCAGAGCGGTGCGCGCTACCAGATCGTGATGGGGGAGCGCCGCTGGCGCGCGGCCCAGGAGGCGGGCCTGGCGACCCTGCCGGCCATCGTCCGCGAGACCGGTGACGACAACCTGCTGCGCGACGCGCTCCTGGAGAACATCCACCGCGTGCAGCTCAACCCGTTGGAAGAGGCGGCGGCCTACCAGCAACTGCTCGACGAGTTCGGCGTCACCCACGATGAACTGGCATCGCGGATCGGACGCTCGCGGCCGTTGATCACCAATATGATTCGGTTGCTCAAGCTGCCGATCGCGGTGCAACGCCGAGTCGCGGCCGGCGTGCTGTCCGCCGGGCACGCCCGCGCGCTGCTGTCGCTGGAGGCCGGCGCCGAGGCCCAGGAGGAACTGGCCGGGAGGATCGTTGCCGAGGGGCTGTCGGTGCGCGCCACCGAGGAGGCCGTCACCCTCGCCAACCGGAGCACCGCGCCCAGCCCGACGCCCCAGCGGCGCAAGCCGATTCAGATGCCCGGCCTGCAGGACGTGGCCGAGCGGCTGTCGAACGCGTTCGACACGCGGGTGACCGTCAGCCTCGGCAAGCGCAAAGGCAAGATCGTCGTCGAGTTCGGCTCCGTGGAGGATTTGCAGCGGATAGTCGACTCGATGACCACCGGTCCGGCATGACCGGCCACACGGTGTAATTACGTCACTGTGACGCCGGGCGGCTTCGCGGCCGGTGACGCCGCGCCCCACCCGGTGCCGGCCGGCCGATACCCGTTGGGCGTCAAGCGATCTCACCGTGCCACGGGCTGCCGCTGGGCCGCGCGCGCCTGTTTTCCCGACTGCGTTGGAGTGGTTGGCGCAACACTGGCCCGATGAGGACCCACTCTCCTATTCTGGAGGGGTTGCCGGTGCATCCCCGACCACGGATGGCTGCAGTACCGCATGGAAGCCAGGAGGCTTGTGTCCGCTCGAATCACGCCGCTTCGTCTCGAGGGCTTTGAGCAGCTTCCCAAGCACGCGCGCCGCTGCGTCTTCTGGGAGGTCGACCCCGCGACGCTCGGTAATCAGGATCATCTCGCCGACCCGGAGTTCGAAAAAGAGGCATGGCTGTCGATGGTCATGCTGGAGTGGGGTTCGTGCGGTCAGATCGCGACGGTGGTCACCGGCGAGCGCAGCGAGGCAGAGCCGCCGTGCGTGGGGTATGTCCTGTATGCCCCGCCGCGGGCGGTGCCCCGCGCGCAGCGGTTTCCCACCGCCCCGGTCTCCGCCGACGCGGTGTTGTTGACGTCGATGGGCATCGAGCCCGGCCAGGATTCGGCCGATCTGCCCCATGGGCTCATCGCCGGGGTGATCGACGAGCTGGTGCGGCGCGGGGTGCGGGCGCTGGAGGCCTTCGGCCGCACGCCGGCGGCCGCCGAGTTGCAGGATCCGCGGTTGGTCGACCCCGCCGTGCGTCCCGTGCTCGAGGCCCTCGGCGACTGCTCGGTGGAGCACTGCATCATCGACGCGGACTTCCTGAAGGACGTGGGATTCGTCGTCGTGGCTCCGCACCGCTACTTCCCGCGGCTGCGGCTCGAACTGGACAAGGACCTGGGCTGGAAGGCCGAGGTCGAGGCGGCCCTCGAGCGACTGCTGGCGAGCGCTCAGCTGGAGCAGCCGGTCGGGGCGGGGTCGACGATGGGCGGTACGGCGCGAGCCGGCGAGAGCAGCTCCGCGAGCGGCTACGTGCCGCCCAGCCTGCTGGCCCGTTCCACCGACAACTCGTGCGCCAGCAGTTCGGCGAATGTGAAGGTGCCGGTGGGTCGGTCGTTCTTGCCCAGCAGGTAGAGCCGCTTGACGGCGGCGAGGATGCCCTCGGCGACGGCATCACGGGTCTGGGTTGAGACCAGCATGGCGCGGTCACGCGGATTGGTGATGTACCCGACGTCGACCTGAACGGTCGGCATCCGGGTCAGCCGCAACAGGTCCCACGTCCGGCCGTGCGTGCGGCAATCGCGTAAACCCGTGCGGGCCACCACTTCCCGCTGTATGAAGTCGGCGAGGTTGCGCCCGATCGTGGACACCGAGCCGTGTGAGTTCCCGAAGTGGAACGAGGCCACGCCGTTGGCCGCGGGGTTGGTCTGGTTTTCGCAGCGCAGGCTGATCATCAGGTCCGCGCCGACGTTGTTTGCGGTGGCGGCGCGCTCGGCGTCCGACGGGCTGCGATTGGTCGGCCGGGACAGGAAGGTCTCCATGCCGATGGCGGTCATCCGTCCTTCGAGTCGGCTTGCCAAGTCCCACAACACATCTGCTTCGCTGATGGGTCCCGACGGGCCCGGGCAGATCAGCCCGTGGTCGGGGCCCCCGCGGCCCGGATCGATGATGATCCGCTTACCCGACAGCTTGGGCCCGGATCGGCGGACGAGTTCTTCCTCGCGGATCGCGTGCAGCGAGCCGCCGGTGACCCGCGAACTCAGAAAGTACAAGGAGCGCAACGTTTCCGGGCCGCAGATGCCGTCGGCGGCAAGCCCGTATTCCCGCTGATAGGACATCAGCCCGTTGTGGGTCTGCAACCCGAAGTGGCCATCGACCAGCCCGGTGTAGAAGCCGAGGTCCTGGAGCCGGGCCTGCAGTGTGGCGACGTCGTCACCGTAGAGCGGGGCACCGAACTGGTGGTAGAGCGTGCGGGCGCCCAGCCGATAGGACGCTTCCTTCAAGGCCCGGTAGGTGGCCTCGCCGACGATGCCGTCCACCAGCAGCCCGCGATGCTGCTGGAATGCCCGCACGGCGTGGTCAAGTTCGGAGTCGAAGAGCTCGAGGGCGACGTGCTGGCCGGTGGTCAGGCTTTCGTCGGAATTGTCCAGCAACCCCAGCGAAGCCAGCGTGGCCCGGATCTCGGTCACGGCCGGGCTGCGGTCACCACAGCGCAGCGCGTCGCCGTCTGGACGGCGCGGACTCGACATACGAAGGGCCCTCCGGGACAATGTGATGCGCTTGTTTTGGGGTGACGGCTAACAGCCATTGTCGCAGATCATTCCCGAAATCGGGAAAACCCCAGGCTGAGCCGGAAGCGCGGAGCGGCGAACCAGATTTCGGTCAGGCCAGGTCGGGAACCGCGTCGGACAGCTCGCGCAGCAGCGCGGCCTTGCCCTTGGCGCCGACGATCCGCTTCACCGGCTGGCCGTCCTTGAACAGGATCATCGTGGGGATCGACACCACCTGAAACTGGCCGGCCGTCTGCGGGTTGGCGTCCACGTCGAGCTTGGCGACGGTCAGCTGCCCGGCCTGCTCGGCCGCGATCTGCTCGAGCACCGGGGCCACCATCTTGCACGGACCACACCACGTCGCCCAAAAGTCAACCAGCACAGGCTTGTCGCTGGACAACACGTCGGAGGAAAACGACGCGTCAGAGACTTCTTTTGTGCCGCCCGCATTCTCGACTTCGGTCATTGCGCTACTCCCATCAATGTGTCTGTGCTGTAAGTCTTTTCGTCCGGTGCCGAGTGGGCGTGTTCGGCGAGCCAGCGTTCGGCGTCGATGGCCGCCGCACAACCGCTGCCGGCCGCGGTGATCGCCTGCCGGTAGGTGCGGTCCACCAAATCCCCACAGGCAAACACCCCCTCGATCGAAGTCGCCGTCGAACGCCCCTCCACCAGCACATACCCCTCGGGATCCACCTCGAGCACCCCGCGCACCAACTCCGAACGCGGATCATGCCCGATCGCCACGAACATCCCCGTCACCGCCAACTGCGACTGCTCCCCGGACACCACATTGCGCAACCGCAACCCGCTCACCGTGTCCGTACCCTCCACCGCCTCCACCGTCGTGTCGAGCACGAACCGGATCTTGTCATTGGCCCGCGCCCGATCCAGCATGATCCGCGACGCCCGGAACTCCTCGCGCCGGTGCACCACCGTCACACTGCGGGCAAACTTCGTCAAAAACGTGGCCTCCTCCATCGCCGAATCCCCACCCCCGATCACCGCGATGTCCTGATCCTTGAAGAAAAACCCATCACAAGTCGCACACGCACTCACACCCCGGCCCAGCAACTCCTGCTCCCCGGGCACCCCCAGATACCGCGCCGCGGCACCCATCGCCAAAATCACCGCCCGCCCCCGATGCGTCACCCCCTCAGCGGTCACCGACTTCACCGGCCCGGAAAGCGACACCGACTCCACGTCTTCCATCCGCAAATCCGCACCGAAGCGCAACGCCTGCTCGCGCATCTCCTCCATCAACGCCGGCCCCATGATCCCCTCACGAAACCCCGGATAATTCTCCACCTCGGTCGTGGTCATCAACGCCCCACCAAACGCCGTCCCCTCAAACACCAGCGGCGCCAACTCCGCCCGCGCCGCATACAACGCCGCGGTATACCCCGCAGGACCCGAACCAATAATGATCACGTCGTGAACAGTGTCGGCGCTCATAAAAACCTCTTTCCGAAACGGACCCCCCATGGATCCGTGTCAACACCGACGTGGGCGCCGCTGTTCCCGGGCGTGCCGCGCACCACATGGCACCACATGGCACCACACTAGGCGCGGGGCACCGTGGTGCTGGCCAGGAGCCCGGTGTCGGCGGCGCTGCAGTTCGGGGACACGGCGAAGACCGCCAGGGTGTCGGGCGTGTCGCCGGGCAACACGAACAGGATGCCGGGGCGCGCGTTGATCTCGATCGGCCGGGCGCCCAGCACGGGGGTGGATCCCGGATAGCCGAGGCCGCTGAGGCAGGAGGCACGCCGCTGCGGGTCGCCCAGCGTGCCGTATTCGGGGTTGTGGTCGAGCAGCCCGCGGATCTCGGCGGGCGACAGCGGGATCGCCATCGGCGGCACCGAGACCGTGATGTGCTCGGCGGTGACCGGCGCGCTCGGCGTGGGCGCGGGCTCGTGGATCAGCGCCGCCGCGCCGAGACCGATCCCGGCGAGTGCCGCGCACAGCCCGGCAATGCCCGCGGCGACCCGGGCGGGGCGGGCGCGCGGCCGCGCGGCGTGCGCGGCGCCGCCGGGCGGGCCCGACGCGGGGCGCGCGCCGAGCGCCGCGGAGATCCGGTCGGCGACTTCGGGCGGAGGCTCGGGCGTCGCGGCGGGATGGGCGGCCACGGCGGCGACGTCGCGCCGTACCCGGTCGAGTGCCCGTAGCATCCCCTGGGCCTGGGGATCGGCGCGGATCCGCCGGCGCACCCGGGCCGCATTGTCGTCATCGAGCAGACCGGCTTGCAGGTCGGCGAGCAGTTCGACCGTCAGCGGGGGGTCGGCCCCCGCGCCACGTTGATCCGCCGGATCGCCCTCCGCGTGCACCATCCGCCCCAGTGTCCGTCATGGGCCGCCCGATGGCCACGTTTCACGCCTGGTCGGATGTGGCGCGGGTGCCCGTGTCCAGATAGCCGAGCAGCTCGGCGAGGCGAACCCGGCCGCGGGCGCAGCGGCTTTTCACCGTGCCCTGTGCGACGCCCAGCAGCCGGGCCGTGTCGGCGATCGAGTAGCCCTGCATGTCGACGGCCACGATCGCCGCCCGCTGCTCGACGGGAAGCCGCATGAGGGCCCGCTGCACCAGGATCGCCGTCTCGACCTGGGCGGTCTGGTCGGCCACCGGATAGATGTCCTCGAGCGGCGCGGTGGGGCGGGCCTTGGCGCGCCGCAGCCGGTCCAGGCAGGCGTTGACGACGATGCGGTGCAGCCAGCTGCCGACGGCGGCGTCCTGGCGGAAGGCGCCGGCCCCGCGGTGCGCCGAGAGCATGGCGTCCTGCAGCGCGTCCTCGGCGTCTTCGGGGCTGCGGGTGGTCAGCCGGGCGAGCCGGTGCAGCTGGCGCTGATGGCGCAGGAACAACTCGCCGAACGCGTGCCGGTCGCCGGCGACGTGGGCCGCCAGCAACTCGGCATCAGTGCGTTCCCGCCGGCCCTGACCCCCGCACCCCACGGCCGGGACAGTAGCCAACCGCCCACGGGGCGGCACTTCACCCGCCGGTGCCCGCTGTGAGTGGGGCGGTCAGGACGCGGCCTGGACCTTGATCTCCGAGATCGCCGCGCGGCTCTTGCCGTCGGTGCTGCCCAGCGTCGAGATCCACACCAGCAGATTGGATGTCGGTGCGGCCGACTTGACCGCGATGACGTTGCGACCGGGTTTGAGGGCGGCGGCGGGCATCAGCAGCTTGGTGTCGTCCAGCTTGGCCGGGGTCGGCGTGGACGACGAGCGAAGCTCGACCTTGGTCCCGGTGCTGGAGACGTCGAGGGTCACGGCGCCGACGACCGTGGGATTCGGCAGCTGCAGCATCAGCCCGACACCGTTCTTGAAGGCGGGGAACGGCACGGCATCGGTGTAGATGTCGGTTTCCCACGAGGTCGAGGGGTCACCGTCGATGGCCAGCCCCGCCTGGCCGGGGTTGTCGGCCTCGCCGTCGGGGGAGAAGACCGTCGCCTTGGTCGGTTTGACGACGCTGCCCGCGGGGGCATTGCCGGCCGACGACGAGGCCGTCGAGGACGTCGGCCCGTTGAGCCCGAGCTCGTTCCCGTTCAGGCCGCCGCCGACGTTGCCGAAGATCTTGCTCACCACCGACGCCAGCACCAGCAGGGCGACCACGAGGATGGCCAGGCCCGCGCCGATGCCGATCAGCAGGTTGCGTCGGCGCCGCGCGAAGGCGGCGTGGTCGTGGCCGGGCGCGCCGCGCGCCGCCGCCGGCGACACGGTGTCGTCGATCGGGCCGAGCACCTCGGTGCGGTCGGCCACCGCGGTCGCCTGTTGCAACAGGTTCAGCAGCGTCGAGGCGCTGCGTATCCCGCCGTCGTCCTGAACCGCCCGAACGGCGACGGCGGAAATCTGGAAGGGGATGGCGCGGTCGATGACGGTGGGTTCGACGGGCACGCCGTGGGAATCCCGCTCGGCCGGCGCCAGTCCGCTGCGTACCCCGGATTCCGGCAGCGGCCAGCGGTTGACCAGCAGGGCGTACAGCGCGGCGCCGATGCCGCGGATGTCGCCCTGCGGGTTGGCGTCGGGCATGGTCGCCGGGTATGCGAGCACCACGTCGCCGTCGATGCTGACCCGCACCCGGCTGGGGTGGTCGATCGACAGGGCGACGCCGGCGCGGTGGGCGGCCTCGGCGGCGGCGGCCAGCGACTGCATCGCCCGGACGGCACCGACGGGTGACGGCGCGGTGTCGGCCACTTCCTGCAGCGAGCCGCCGCGGATCCATTCCGAGACCACCAGGCCGCCGGCGGCGGTGTGCACCACGTCGAGCACCCGGGCAACACCGGGCTTGTCGACGCGGCTCAGCCGCAGTGTGCGGGACAGGATTTCCTGCAGCGCCTCGTCGGGCAGGGAGCCGTCCGGATCCACGAAGGTGAGCGCCACCTGCCGGTCCAGCGCGGTGTCGAGCGCCTGCCAGAACTGCAGGGGGGGTGCGCCGCCGTGAAACACCAGCAGCCGGTAGCGCCCCCCGGCGATGCGGGCGCCGGGGACCAGGTGCACGTCCTCGGGAGCTTCGCCGCCGCGGGGCGACTCGGGCGGCGTGGGCCCGCGCGCGGAGTCGGCCGACGTGCCGCCGTTGACCCGGTCGCGTTCGCGGGGAGCCGACGCGCCGGCCTTGTCGGCGGGAATGTCGGGCTGAAAGTCGTCGGCGGCCGGCCGCGGCGGTTCGGTGCCGGACACCGAGCCAGATGGGGCGCCGGACGCGGCGCTCTCCGTTGGGCGGTCGGTCACCTCCGGTCCTTTCGCTATCCGGGCTCTGCCTTCCCGCTCCGGCGACCTGTGCGGTTCATCGACCGCATTCACCCTCGGCAGGGACGATTTCCTCCGCTCAGGGTACGTGACGGGTCGTGGCGCGGACGATCGGTCCTGCTCGGCTTGTTTGCTGGACCCCGGCCGCCCGCCGCGGTGCGCAGGAGGGCGCCCGAACCGGCGCCGGACCGCGTCCAGTGCCGCCTGCGCCTCGGGAACCCGCGCGCGCACCATGACCGCGGCCAGGATCGGCGCCATGATGGTTGCCAGCACCAGCAGCCGCAGCAGCGAACCCGCACCGCCGCCGTGCGCGGTCAGCCGGCCCAGGCCCAGCAGGCGGTCGGCGACGTGGGCGAGCAGGCCGGCGAGCAGGGACGCGGCGATCGTCACCAGGATCGTGCGCACCGTCTGCACGCCGACCAGGTGGCCCCCGGCGGGCAGCAGCGCCAGCCGCAGCAGGCGATAGCCGACGATCGCGCCGACCAGGAACCCGGCGCCGTTGGCCAGCCCGAGGAAGCCGGCCACCAGCTTCGGATCGCCGGTCAGGTGCGGCGCCAGCAGCGAGCCGGCGATCTTGACGGTGGTGATGACGACGATGATCACGATCGGGGTCCACGGCTGCTCGCGCGCGTAGAAGACGCGCAGCTGCAACAGGACCAGGCCGTAGGGGATCAGCGTGAACGCCGACAGCGCGATCGCAGCACCCAGATATCCCGCGTCGACCTGGCCGAACCGGCCGTAGGCGAACAGGGCGCTGCCGATCGCCGAGCCGCCGACGGTCATGAACGCCACGATCGGGATCAGCGTGATCAGCGTCAGCCGGGTGGCCAGGGACAGGTCGGCGAGCACACCCGGGACGTCGTCGGCGGCCGCGTTGCGGCTCAGCCGCGGCATCACCACGGTCAGCACCGTCACCCCGATCATGCCGTACGGCAGCATCAGGACCAGCCAGGTGTAGGTGTAGATCGCCGGCCCGGAAGCCGCTGCGGTGCTGGCGATTTCGTTGCCGACCACCAGGCCGAGCTGGCTGATCAGCACGTAGAGCACCATCGCGGCGGCCATCGCGCCGAAGCGCTTGAGCCGCTCGTCGACACCCCACAGCGGGCGCAGGCTGACGCGCTCGCGCCGCAGCGCGACCAGCAGCACCACCACTTGGGCGAACACGCCCAGGGTGGTGCCGACGCCGAGCACCAGCAGCTTGGCGTTGCCCATCCGCACCGGGTCCACGGACAGCTCACCGGGCACCGCCACGTACACGGCCAGGGTCGCGAGCGCGACGACGTTGTTGACGACGGGAGCCCATGCCGTCGGGCCGAACACGTTGCGGGTGTTCAGGATCGCCATGAACACCGACGTCAGGCCGTAGGCGAGTACCTGCGGCAGCAGCAGGTAGGCGAACGCCGTCGTCAGCGGCTCGTTGACCTGGGGGACGCGGCCCAGCATCAGCCGCACCAGCAGCGGCGCGGCCAGCACCGACAGCGCCGTCGCCACCAGCAGCAGCACGGTCGTCAGCGTGACCAGGCGCCGCACGAACGCGGCGCCGCCGTCGGGGTCGGATTGCTCGGCGCGCGCGAGCACCGGCACGAAGATCGCGGTGAACGTCGCCTCCAGCACCAGCGCGGCCACCAGGTTCGGCAGCTGGTTGGCCACCGTGAAGGCGCTGGACAGCGCCGCGCCCAGGATCGCGGCCAGCAGCACGATCCGGGCGAAGCCGGTCAGCCGGCTGACCAGCGTGGCGAATGCGATGGCCCACGAGCGGGAGACCACCGCCGAGTCCGACAGTTCCGGCCGCCGCCGCGGCGGGTCCGGGACGAGGCCCGCCGCGGGCGGGGCGGAATGTTGGGGTCGGGACCGCTGGTGGGGTTGCGGCTGTGGATGGGCCCGCCGCGGGGCGGGCTTCATACGCGGTGCTCTTCGTCGACCCGGCGGCCGATGCCGTCATCGAGCTCGGCCGGCCTCGGGTGCGGCGGGTCGGGGCGATCCAGGTCGGCGGGGTCGGGCTGGCCGCGGAACCGGTGCCACAGCCGGCGGCCGGCCAGCAGCACCAGCACGGCGGCGGCGGTCAGCGTGATCGTGAACAGCACCTGGCCGTAGGCGTTGGAATGCACCGACAGGCGCACCGGGTCGCCCAGGCGCATCCCGTCGGGGGTCCGCAGCGTCACGTCCACGGCGACCCGCTTGGTGAAGTTGACCTCGATCGGCACCCGCAGCGGCAGATAGCCGGGCGGCAGTTCGACCTCGCCGACGTCGGTGACGGTCATCCCGGGGGGCGCGTCGACCTGCAGCCGCACCCGGATCGGGACGGCCAGGCCGTTGTGCAGGGCCAGCGGCAGCGGGCTGTGCTCGGTGGCCAGCGTGTAGGAGCCGCCCGGGTTGACGATCGTGACCGCGCCGAACAGGTCGTGGATGGTGGTGCCGACGACCGCGAGGCGCTGCTGGGCCAGCCCGTTGCGGGTGTCGGGTGGCTCGGACTGGCTCAGCGCCCGCAGCATGTCCTCACGCAGCGGCGCGGTGTAGCCGATGCCCGTCAGACCGGTGCGCTCGTCGGTGCTCAACGCGGCGGTCAGCCCCCACAGGCGGCCGACCTGCCCACCGATGTCGGCGGTGACCTCGTCGGTGAACCGGCCCCGCGCGGGCAGGTTGGGGTCCGGCCACCCCGACGCCTCGGGGTGCGCCGCCGCGTCGGCGATCACCGCGGGCAGCGGTCGCGGCACCGCCAGGCCCGAGCGGATGGAGGTGGCCAGCGCGGTCAGGATGACCTGCGCGTCGTCGGCCTGCAGGTCCCACGTCGCCGGCGGGACCAGCAGCTGGGTGCGCGGCGTGGCATCGCGCTGCAGGGCGTGCCAGAACATCGATCCCACGGCGTCCTGGCGCCGGGCGGTCTGGGAGTCGTGGGTGAGCCGGACCGTCAGCGACGAGTCCAGGTAGGTGGGCACGGCGGGGGTGGTTCCCGCACCGGCCAGGGCGGCGCCCACCGCCGGGTCGAACGGGGCGACCACCACCTGCGGGGACACCCGCCGGGGCGCGGTGTCGGCGCCGGGAACGTTGCTTGCGGTGCCGCCCCGCCCGTCGTGTGCGGCCAGGTCACCGGCCGCGATCGCGACGGTGCTGGTATCGGCGCCGAGCAGGTTGACCGCGCGGCCCGTGAGCGGGCCGTCGGGCAGCAGCGTGGCCCCGCGGACCGACGAGATGTCCAGGATGCGGTCCACGATGCCGCCGATGTTGTTGGTGGCGATCGCGCTCAGCCCCGGGTCACCGACGCGCTGTAGCGCGTCCAGGTCGGCCTGGGCGTAGGGCAGCGGCGCCACGCAGGTCCTTCTGGCCAGCGCGCGCAGCCGGTTCAGCCAGGCGATCGCCGCGGCCTGACCGGTGCCCGGGTGCGTCGGGGTCCTCGGCAGCTGGGCGGGTCCGTCGGGCGAGTCGGACACCACGTAGCCGCCCGTCATCGCGTTGACGGTGACCAGCAGGTCGGGGTCGACGGCCAGGCACAGCGCCCGCCCGACGGCGCCGTCGGGGTCGACGGCGCGGCTGGTGGCGACCTCGGCCGCGGACAGCAGGACGTCCAGCCGCCCGCCGGTGGCCAGCGAGGAGGCCAACTCGTCGTCGACCAGCCGGACCGGAACGGTGCCGCCCGGGACCCCGGGGGCCAGCCGGGGCCGGTCGGCCAGGGGCCACAGCATGGTGGTCCACACCGGGGTGGAGATGTCGGGTGCGACGGCGGAGTCCAGGTCGTCGGCGTGGTCGGGCGGCACCCCGACCACGGGCAGCAGGAACCGCGCGTTGTCGAGGCGGGCGGGGGCGCCGTAGTCGGGCGTGCCGTTGGCGTTGACCAGCACGGGGTAGATGCCGGGTTCGTCGATGCCGAACGAGGACTTGGTCAACGAGCGCAGCGGAGCCGACAGCGTGAAGCCGGCTTGCTGCCCGCGCTGCAATTCGGGGGCCACCGTCAGGAAGTCCGAGACCGGCTGGTACTGGTCGGTGCCGCCGTCCAGCGAGGTGCGCAGGCCGGCCGAGGCGCGGACCGGGGCGGCGTGTTCGAGGCGGACCATGACGTCGCGGACGGGGCGGTCGCCGATGTTGGTGACCATGCCGCTGACGGTGACGACGGGCTGGCTCGTCGTGGTGACCACGTCCGGGGTGACCTGGTCGATGCGGACGCGGACGAACGGTGTGGCGCCCGGCTCGCCCGCGTGCGCGCGCGGTGGCGCGGTGCCGGTGAGCGCGGCGAAACCGGCCACGATGGCAACCACCACCGCGAGGCGCACCCAGCCGGCCCAGCAGAGTCGCGGCGCCGTCACGGCCCTGGCCCGGTACCGTTCTTCCGGCCCGGCTTGTCGGAATGGCGGGTCCGCGAGTGGGTCTGCGGGCGTCGGCGCGGCGAGCTGGGCGGCAGCGGCGGCAGCGCCGCCGGACCGTCGTTCTGCAGCTTGTCGATCAGCTCGTCGGCGACCTGGGCCAGCCGCCGTTCGTCGGCGTAGGCCAGCCGGGACGGCAGCTCCGGGATGGGCACCCACGCCACCTCGGCGACCTCGAGGTCCTCGTCGCACAGCTCGCCACCGGAAAAGCGCATCAAATAGTGGTGCACGGTCTTGTGCACCCGGCGGCCGTCGGTGACGAACCAGTAGTCGATGCGCCCGAGGGCGGCCAGCACGCTGCCGCGGATCCCGGTCTCCTCGGCGACCTCACGGATGGCCGTCTGCTCGGCGGTCTCGCCGAGTTCGATGTGCCCCTTGGGCAGCGACCACAGCATCCGTCCGCGCCGATCGATGCGGCCGATCAGCGCGGCCACCTGGGAGTCGCGGGGCCCGTCGAGCCCGTCGATCACCAGCCCGCCGGCCGACGTTTCGTGCACCGTGCGCAGTCGGTCGGCCTCGCGGCTCGCGCCGCGCGGGCGGCGGGGTTTCGTTGTGGCCGCGTCGTTGGCCGGTTGGCCATTGGTCTGGTTCTCCGGCGATGCCGCGGCAGCACGACCGCGGCGCCGACCCCGGCGCCGACGCGGTTTGGCTTGTTCGCCGTCCGACACCCAAGCGATAGTAGCTGGCACGGGTCGGTCTTCCTGACATACTCGCCGGTTGGCGCCCGGTTCGCTCAACGGGTTCAGTTGCCGGATCGCGTGAAAGTCGCGGCCTCCTTTAGCCTTCCATACGTGTTGCAGATCCCCTCCACTGTCGACGCGTCCGCTTCCCCCGGTGCCGATGCGAGCGCCTTGGCCGGCCTGCCCTCGTGGCCGCGCGGCGTTCAGGAGCGGGTGTTTCGCGAGTCGGCGGACGAGGTGGCCCATGAGATCGCAAACGGGTTCGCCGACCGCGAACCGGATCTGGCCGCCCGGCACGGGTTTCGGGTGTGGCAGAAAGCCGGTGGCTGCGCGGCGGCGGCCGCGGCGCTGGTCGCGGTGGTGCTCTGGCCGGCGGCGGTGTTGGTCGCACTGGTGGCCACGACGTCGCTGATCGCGCTCATGGGGCTGTTCGCCGCGGCGGCCGGCGCATGGCGCCACGCGATGCCGCGGCGCCGCGGGAGCGCGGTGCGGCTGACCGACGAACGGCTGCCCAGCTACACCGTGTTGGTGCCCGCCTACCAGGAGCAGGAGGTCATCGGGGACCTGGTGCGCTTCGGCGGCGCCCGCCGGCGTCGAGCCTGCGTTGAGCGCATCGAGCCTGCGTTGAGCGCGTCGACCCGCCCGGCGTGGGCGCGCTGGACGCAGACTCGATGCGGAGAACCAGCCGACTAGGCTGGTCGAACGTGCCTGACGCCGACACCGATCTCTTGACCACTGCCGCGGTGGCCCTCAATCGGCACGCGTCCATGCTGCGCGAGCTGGGCGAGGCGTTCGACGCCGCGGGCCGCGAGTTGTACCTGGTCGGCGGCTCGGTGCGCGACGCGCTGCTGGGCAGGTCGAGTCCCGACCTGGACTTCACCACCGACGCCCGGCCCGAACAGGTGCAGCAGATCGTGCGCGGGTGGGCCGACGCGGTGTGGGACACCGGGATCGAGTTCGGCACCGTGGGCGCCGCCAAGGGCGAGCATCGCCTCGAGATCACCACCTTCCGCGCCGACAGCTACGACCAGGTTTCGCGCCACCCCGAGGTGCGCTACGGGGAGCGCCTCGACGACGACCTGGTGCGCCGCGACTTCACGGTCAACGCGATGGCGGTGCGCGTCACGCCCGCGGGGCCGGGTGAATTCCTCGACCCGCTGGGCGGTTTGGCCGCGCTGCGCCAGCAGGTGCTCGACACCCCGGCCGCGCCCTCGGTGTCCTTCGGCGACGACCCGCTGCGGATGCTGCGCGCCGCGCGGTTCGTCTCGCAACTGGGCTTCACCGTCGCACCGCGGGTGCGGGAGTCGATCGAGGCGATGGCGGGGCAGCTGGCCCGGGTCAGCGCCGAGCGGGTGGCCACCGAACTGGACAAGCTGCTGCTGGGCGCCGACCCGGTGGCCGGCATCGACCTGCTGGTGCAGACCGGGCTGGGCGAGGTGGTGTTGCCCGAGGTGGGCGGCATGCAGATGGCCATCGACGAGCACCACCAGCACAAGGACGTCTACCAGCATTCGCTGACCGTGCTGCGGCAGGCGATCGCGCTGGAAGACCCCCCGCCCGAAGGCGGCCCGGATCTGGTGCTGCGCTGGGCGGCGCTGCTGCACGACATCGGCAAGCCGGCCACCCGGCGCCACGAACCCAACGGCGGCGTGAGCTTCCACCACCACGAGGTGGTCGGCGCCAAGATGGCGCGAAAGCGGTTGCGGGCGTTGAAGTATTCCAAACAGATGATCGAGGACGTCTCGCAGCTGGTGTTCTTGCATCTGCGGTTCCACGGTTATGGCGACGGGAAGTGGACCGACTCGGCGGTGCGCCGCTATGTCACCGACGCCGGGCCACTGCTGCCCCGGCTGCACAAGCTGGTGCGCGCCGACTGCACGACGCGCAACAAGCGCCGGGCCGCGCGGCTGCAGGCCAGCTACGACCGGCTGGAGGCCCGCATCGTCGAACTGGCCGCCCGGGAGGACCTGGCCCGGGTGCGCCCCGACCTGGACGGCAACCAGATCATGGAACTGCTCGACATCCCGGCCGGCCCGCAGGTCGGCGAGGCGTGGCGGTTTCTGAAGGAACTGCGCTTAGAGCGCGGGCCGTTGAGCAACGAGGAGGCCACCGAGGAGTTGCTCGCGTGGTGGGAAGCGCGCGGGAACTCCTAGCGGCTCATCCGCCGCCGTGGCTGGGGCGGGCCTTGATGGCGTCCTGGGAGACGTAGACATCGAATTCGCCCGGCGCGGAGATGACGGCGTTGCCGTAGGCGGAGCGAACGAACGGCTTGGTCCACCACGTGCCGTCGCGCATGTCGGCGAAGAAGCTTCCATCACCGCCGTTGAGCATGATCTGATGCTGAGTCGGCGAAACGCCGTCGAGGCGCTCACCGAACAGGCGGGTCACCTTGTACCCCGAGTGCACGCCGAGCACATTGACCCAGTGGTTGAGCTCCACGATGTCGGCCTGCAGCACCCACATGTCGCCTTCGACGTCGTAGCTGTGGGGTGTTTGCGCGTGGCCGTTCTCGTCATAGAGCGTGAGAGCCACATCGAGGCGGTGCTCGGCATTGCTGATGGGTGTCGCGACGACGTGGGCCGCTCTGACCTCGCCGGTCAGGCCCAGGTAAGTCTGGACAAGCGTGACGAACCAGAGCAGCAGCAGCGAAACAATCAACAGTGCAAGTCCGCTGACCGCGCGTGTCGGCCGGAACTGCAGTCGGTGCCGCCACGGCGCCCGCGCCGCCGCATCGCCGGTGGTTCGCGTGCCCCGGCGCAGCCTGACGACCGACGAAACCAGGAGCAGCACGGCGCCGACCGCCAGAACTGCCAGCACAAGCTGCGGGAGGCCAAATTGCAGAGGGTAGGTCACACTGCAGTTGTACCAAGCCCGCGCGGGCGCCTCCGGTTGCCGGCGGCGAACAACCCAGGTAACCGACGGTTCCGGGGCTTTGCGGTCCGGGCCCAGCAGCTGTGTCGGCGGCCGGGGCTACGTCGTCTGACCGCCGTCACCAGCAGCTGATTGTGCGACGAATCCAAGGCATCCGGTGCTACGGGGGCCGGCGAAAAACTTCTGTGCCGCGGTAGGTCCTGGTATGGGAGGGCCACTACCTGGGCGGCAACCAGATCATGGAACTGCCCGGCATCCCGACGGGCCCGCAGGGTCAATCGGGCGCGGCGGCTTTTCAAGGGGCCGCTCTCGGTGGAAAGACCCGCAGGAACTTTTAGCGGTGTGGCCGCGTCGGAGAGGGCATGGATTTCTGCATGGCCGGTGATGACGGCATTGCGGCGATGATGCAGGGCACGCCTGATGTGGACCTCGACGGCGACGGCCGCTTCGATGCGTTCAGCCTGGATTTCGACGGCGACGGACTACGCGACGATGCGATGGCCGATCTCGACGGCGACGGCATCGCCGACCACGCCGTGCTCGACCTGGACAACGACGGCACGCCCGAGGCCTACTTCACCGATGACGGGACGGGCACGTGGTCGGTGGCCGTGGACCGCGGCGGGCAGCTGCGTTGGTTCGGTCTGGACGGCGTGGGGCACACCGGCGGCCCATTGGTGGACTTCGACGGCGACGGCGGCGTCAATGACCGGCTGGTAGACACCGACGGCGACGGGCTCGCCGACCGGGTGCTGTGCCCCGGCGAGGGCGGGGTGACCGGGTACGTCGACACCGACGGCGACGGCAAATGGAATGTGCGGCTGACCGACAGCGACGGCGACGGCCTCGCCGACGGGGCCGGCCCGCTGTGAGGGCCGCCCGGGTGAATTGATCGGCGTCCAGGCCGTCGCTAGCCTGATCTCCGCAGACAACGCTGAAAGGTACTGCTATGTTCGTCGACCCGGGCCTGTTGCGGTTGGGGGCCAAGGACTCTCATCGAGCGGGCGGGCACGCCCAAGACGCGGCCGATGCTCTCGCGCGGGGGCCGCTCGGGTCGGGCATGTTTGGGCATTTCGCCGCGGCCGAGTCGTTTCACGAGGCGCTCAGCGCGGCACACACCCAGCACGTCAACAACTTGCAGTCCCACCAAGAAAGCCTTGCCGCGGTAGGGGCAAAGGCGCAGTACGCCGCCACGGGATTCACCGCGATGGATGAACGCAACGCCGCCGAGCTGCGCGCGGTGCGAGGGACTGCCGCGACGTAGCAGCCACGCCAGGCCGCCGTTGCCTCTTCGGTCCTGAAACGGGCGGATACTGGTAACGATGAGCAGGGTTTCACTTAGCCGGATTCGGCGACCGTCCGTGCGGCCCGGACTCATAGTGATGATCGTGACCGTGCCCATGCTCGCAGCGTGCGCGTCGTTGTTCCCGTCCAAGAATCAAACGAAGCATCCCGAACAGCCGCTGTCCGACGGCCAATCCGTGGCCCAAGTCGTCGATCCGGCGAAGCAGATAGCCAAAGTCGCTCGCTTGCAAGATATTTCAGGGACATACCGCTGGGAGTCGTGCAATGAACAGGGAGAGAAGCCCTATCGTGGTCGACTTGACATGACGTTTGCCGTTCCCTCGGGCGCCGACCATAATTCGTACTTCCGGCAGATCGCCAACACGATGGAGTCCAATGGTTGGTCGGCGGGCCCGCCGCCGGGGCGGCGCGCGACGGGGACGGTGATCCACCAGGACGATGTGATGGCGACCATCGGAATCAGTCCCTACGTTCGCGCCGACGGCAGCGTCCAGATTCTCGGCCAGTGCCGCAACATGAACGACCACCGCCGCGACGGCAGCTTTAGCGTCGATGACCTGTTGGGAAGGGGATGAGGGGTGCCGAAGCCCCCGGTGGTGTTGACCTTGCGTCTAGTGTCCTGCGTCTGAATGAAGATGATATGTGGTGGCGAGTGACGTTTCCGTCTGGTAGCGCCGTATCTCTACCGGTACATAGAATTGCCGCAGTGATTGACACCCCCGCGCGGCAGCGCGTGGGACCCCGTGGGCATTGGCTCCACGGAGTCGGGAGCGCGCAGGACGCAAGCCGTGGGTGATTTGCTGCCGCTAGGTTGCCTGATCCACTATTGAAGTGCCTGATGCCGGTCCTAGCTAGAGCGGAAGGCGTATGGGCTATCGAAATCGTCTGGAACGGGTTCGGCTGGGCCGGGAGGAGAAGCGCATGTCGGATGACCTGCCCCCAGATCTTGGTGAGGGATCCACACTCCAACCACCCGTCTCACCACACTGGTCACCGACGAATACCGGACGGCCAGTATCGGGTTCACGCATCTGGCCCGCTATTGCCCTAGGCGCCATCAGTATTGCCGTGATCGCCGTTTTGGTAGCAGTCGCCGCATTGATCGTGTGTCTTACGAGACAGGCGGCTCCGGATACGGCACCCACAAACGCAGCGGCCACATATACCGCCGCCGAAATCGCCACGGCGGAACACCGGCTGTGCGATACGTACAAGCTACAGGCGCGCGCGGTTCGTGCCGATACGAGCCGAAACGACGAAGCACTGGCACGGATCGCGGCGACGAATGGGGCGGTGATGCTCTACAACGCGGCGGCTGATCCGGCCCTTGAAGCTAAATACCGCGATGCTGCGCGGGCGCTAGCAACGGCGTATGGCAACGTCTCGGCAATGGGAAGCAAAGGTGTCGCCACGGATGCAGAATGGCAAGCTGTTCTCGACGACGCGAACGCCAAAGACGCTGCAATGAAAAAGGTTTGCGATGGCGGGTGACTTGCCGCCCGGCAAGTGGACGATGGCTTTGATTGGGCCATGGTGGCCCGCGCCGTCGATGAGTCTTCGTGGCGCCGCACAGCATTGGGCCGCATGTTCACTCCAGAAGCAAGAGCTGGCCCAGGCTCTCAGAAACCAACGAGAATCCTTATCGCAGAACCAAGGTAGGACGGCCGACGATTTGATCTCGCGGTATTTTCAAGGCGAGAAGTCCGAGCTCGATAAGGCCGAAAAATATAGTGCCAAGTCCGACGCTTTGAATGCCGGAGCCGATGCCATTGATTATCTGCGGAGTCGACTGGGGGGAATCGCATCTGCAGGGAACAACGAAATCGACGCGATCAACGCCTCTAAAAAGCCTCTACCGGAGAAACTAGTTGAGATACAGGCGGTCCAACTTCGTTGCAACGCCGACGCCTCGAACGTCAGCCGGGCGGCTGTCGACAAGATCATGTCGGCTGCGCAGAAAGTCAGTGATTGCGAAGGTTTGAGTGGCGATGCGCGAGCATGGGCTCGCGAGAACGGCTTTAATGCCAACGATGCTTCCGCACCGCAGCCTATAAGCGGCCGGGATTTGGAGTCGCCGGTAAACGGCGGATGGCGTGATGGCGCGGGAGGCGATGCGAGCCGGTCTGGGTCGACACCTTCCACGCCGGGGATGTCAGGTGCTGGATGGCGCAGCCCCGGCGGGACTGCTGGCACTGGAACGAACGGCATTGGCGGAACGCACACGCCCCCGGGAGCTTTAAGCGGGACGTGGCGAACCGGTGAAGACGTCCAGCCCAGGCCCCCCACCCCCCCATCGCCCGGCGGGGTCTCAATGCCCGGCGGAGCTCCCATGACGCCGACGGCTCCCGGCGCTCCGGCGATGCCCGGCGGTTCGCCATTGCCGGCCCTCGGCCAGGCCGTATCGCCCGGGCAGGTGGGTCAGGTAGGCCAATCGTTCATGGCGGGGGTAGCAACAGGCCAGCCGGCGGGCGCAGGTGCACAACAGTTGTCCGCGGGAGCGGTGCACGCGATGGAGTCAGGGTCGGCTCCACCCCCGCAGGCTCCTCCATTGCCGCCGCCTCCGGCGTCCGTGCCCATGGCTGGCGGGGGAGCGTTCGCTGCGGCAACCGGCCCTATAGACGCTTCCACGGCTGCCGGTGCGTCCCCGGCGTCGTCGACCGGCGGGAGTGTGCCGGTGGCGCCGGCGGTGATGACGGGCGGATCCTGGTCGACACCTGCGGCGCCGGTAAGCGGCGGGTCCAGTGTGCCTGCCGGACCGCTGCCCGCCTATGGGTCAGATCTGCGCCCGCCTGTTACGGCGCCCCCCGCCATGCCGTCGATTCCCGCGGCGCCGGCGTCGGGGGCCCCGGTCGCGCCGTCCGCGTCATCGTCCCCGTCGGCGGGCGGCCCGCTGGTGTCTGCGGTTGAGCGGACCGCATCGGGGGCGACGGCGGGCCCGGCTGGCGCCAATTCGTCGCCCATGGCTGGCGCGTCGGCCGTCTCCGCGACGGCCGGCGCCACCGCCGGTGCGGCTTCCACGAGGACAGTCGAACAGCAACGACTACAACGCCTCGTGGAGGCGGTCGCCCGCCAGGAGCCGCGTCTGTCATGGGCAGCCGGGCTGCGTGACGACGGCACCACTCTGATGGTCACCGACCTTGCCGCGGGATGGATTCCACCCCACGTCCGGCTGCCCTCTTACGTGACGGTGCTTGAGCCAGGATTACGACGTCGAAACGCCGGCGTTTCGGATCTGTTGGGCGCGACCGCGGCCGCGGCCACGCATCAACCCAACGCCTACGTCGCGGAACCCGGGCCCGACGCGCCCGGGCTCAGTGGCGATCGGGCCGCGCGTTCGGCCGCACCCAAAGTCGACGAGCTCGGACCGACGCTCGTCGAAGCCGTGCGTGGTCGCGACGGCCTGCCGCGGATCGCGCTGGCAGTCGGTGTGGCGGCCGTGCGCAAGACCGGTGTTCTGGCCAACGAAGTCGAGCTTTTGCGCGGCTGCACCGCTGCGATCCGCGAGTCGGTTCTCACCAAATATCCCCATCACGACCCGGTGGCCGTTGGTGACTGGATGCTGTTGGCCGCGATCGAGGCGCTGATCGATGGCCATGAATATCTCGCGAATTACCACGTGGCTTGGTTTGCCACGGCCACCGGTCACGGGAAGTGATGCTTGAGCCGAGTCCGAGGTGAATACCCACCGACGGCTGCTGTGCCAAAATGGGGGCCGGTGACGGAAGACGCGCGAGTCCCGGCCAACGCCGAAAACCGCGGTCGAGGGTGAGGTGAATCTATGGGCGGGGGAAATGAGGCTGGCTCGGGCCCGAACATCGTTGCCGATCCGGGAACCTATGCGGCAGTGGGCGGAATGCCTCCCGCGCCGCAAGTGGTGGGATTCCCGGTCCCAGTGGGCGATCCGTCGCCGGCCGGTGCAGCCGCGGGAGCTCTTGGCTTTGCGACCAACATGGGTGTGCCTGGCGACGTGGCGGCCAGCACCCAGGAGGATTTAGACCGCAGGGCGCGTGCGGCCGACGCCGCGGCCAAGTTCCCCGCGCAGGACGCCGACGCGGCACAGCAGATGCAAGGTGTGGGCGCGCAGGCGCCGGCGCAGATGGTCCAACAAATGGTTTCGAGCATCACCGGTGCGCTGGGCGGCGCCCTCGGCGGCATCATGGGCCCGCTGACCCAGTTGCCGCAGCAGGCTATGCAGGCAGGTCAGAGCGCTATGCAGCCGCTGATGAGCGCGGTCCAGCAGGCGTCGCACGGAGCCGGGGCGCTCGAGGCCGCCGACCCCACGCGGCTGATGGACAGCCTTGGCATCGACCCGGGGGCCGGTGCTGGCGGTGGGGGCGGTGGAATCGGCGCCGGTGGGGGCGGCACCACCCCGGCCGGCTATCTGGGCCCGCCGCCGGTGCCGGGATCATCGCCGCCGACAAGCCCCGCCGGTGCGCCCGCGAAACCGGTGATGGCGACGCCGACAGGCGGCACGCCCACGACGTCGGGGCCGACAGGCATGACGGGCATGCCGATGATGCCCCCGGGCGCGATGGGCGCCGGCGGCGACGGCGCCGGCAAAGACAAGCCGGCCGAGAAGCGGGTGTCGGCACCGGGTGTGCCCAATGGCCAGCCCGTCAAGGGCCGCCTCACGGTCCCGCCGCCGAGTTCCCCGGTCACCAAACCCGGCGACGGCAAACCCACGGTGGTCACCAACCGCCCCAATCGGCGCATCGTGATCGTTCCCGACGACGAGGCAAAGGAATAATCCTCACCGCGCGTGCGGGGTTCGCGATGGCGTTGCGCGCGGTTATCTGAGTCGAACCGTGTGAAGGACGCGCCCTGCGACGTCGAATTCGATTCGATAGAGCTCATTGCCCACAGCCCGGAGAGCGGTTTGGGCGTACCCTCCACCGCGCGCAAGGACGTGCAACTGCGACCCGTGCAGGGCTTTGACAAAGTTCACGTCGTCCAGCTTCAAATTATTTCTGATGACTATGTCGATTTTCCTCGCGGACAGCCCAGGATGAAGATGGAGGAGGGTGGGCGAAAGTTCCCCGTTGGCAAAGACTCTCACGTGCTTGACGAAGGCTTGTCCGTCGGTGTAGATGGCCGTTCCATCCCTGGCAACCAGCTTCACGCCATTTTTCACGATGGTGTCGATCCGGTGCGCATTCGCCGCCGCTTGCTGTTCGCGTGCCGCAACCCTGGCTTGTACTTCTCTCTCCCACGTCGACACTTTCTTCGGTATGGGGATTTTCGGGATCAGGTCCAATAACCCTTTGGCCTTCCCATCCAACTCTTTGACCGGCTCGAGGAGCTTGGGCCGGCCAATGGTCTCTTTGACGAGGCTGCCGGCACCATAGGTGAGTGGTCAGCCGACTCAGACGACAGTAGTCTCGCCACGTAGATGCGAGCGGATGGATCGGCTCGGGATTGCCGGTTATGGACAAGACCGCCGTCGTCTCGTGCATGCTGTTAACTGCGGACCGCAGTGACGGCGGTCGGGCAGCGGCGGATCAGGAGGCCGCATTCGTGGGCGGGAAAGTGTGGGAATAGTGGCTCGGGTGTCCGGTACGAATACGGTGCGCGAGGACGCGACCATGGGCTGCGGCGGGGGGAGCCGTTGACCGATCCGCTGCTGACCGAGGCGGTGGCCGCCCTGTCCCGCGGCCACGCTCTTTTCGCCGGCGGGTTCACCGACGGCGACGTCCGCGGCACACTCGGGCGAATCGACGCCCATGCCGACGCGCTCGACATTGCGGCCAACATCGCGGTGGCGACGGTGCGGTCGGAAGCCGCGACGCACGGGCTGCGCGGCCTTGCCGCAGCCGACCGGGGGCTGGCGCAGACCTTGGCCTCCGCGCGGGCCGAGCACGCGCACGCCAGGACCGCGACCCGAGCGCTTTTGGACGCCGCCCGGGCCGACGAAACACCGGGTGGCGATACGCCGATCGGCCGACGCGCGGCGGCGGCCCGGATGGTGGCGCGGCTGCGGACCCAGCACCGGCACATCCTGCGGTCGCATGCCCGGGCACGGCTGCTGGCGAGGCGGCTGCGCGGGCTGCATTACCTCCAGAGACATCCGCACCGTCACGGCGTCCGCGGAACTGGGCGCGCGGAGATCCTGGCGGCAATCCACAAGGCATTGGATATCAAGGGAATTCACGATCCCGACGCGCGCGCCCGCTGGGAGCGCGGTATGGACCTGGTGGCTCGCCGCGAGTCGAACTACTATGCCGGCGCCGTCAATCACTGGGATTCCAACGCCGCCAACGGCATCCCAAGCAAGGGGGCCTGGCAGTTCATTGCGCCGACGTTCGCGGCCTATCACGAACCCGGCACCTCGACCAACATCCATGATCTGGTGGCGCAGGCCTGCGCGTTCATCAACTACGCGCGGGGACGCTACGGGGTCGCCGCCGATGCGTCGGACCTGGCGGACCGGATCCAACAGGCCGATCCGCACCGGGCACCCAGGGGATACTGAGCATGCCGCTGAGTCTGTCTAACCGCGACCAGAATTCCGGGCACCTGTTCTACAACCGGCGGCTGCGCGCCGCGACGACCCGCTTTTCGGTGCGGATGAAACACGACGATCGCAAGCAGACCGCGGCGCTGGCGTTGTCCATGGTGCTGGTGGCCATCGGCGGCGGCTGGATGATCCTGCTGAACGTCCTCAAACCCACCGGGGTGGTGGGTGATTCGGCGATAATCGGGGATCGCGACTCCGGGGCGATCTACGCTCGCATCGACGGCCGGCTATACCCTGCGCTGAACCTCACGTCGGCGCGGCTGGCAACGGGGTCGGCGGGCCGGCCGACGTGGGTGAAACCCGCCGAGATCGGCAAATATCCGACCGGGCCGCTGATCGGCATCCCCGGGGCGCCGGCGGCGATGTCGGTGAACAGAGGCGCGATCTCGGCGTGGGCGGTGTGCGACACGGCGGGGCGGCCGCGCACCGGGGACAAGCCGGTCGTGACGTCGATCGCGGGACAGCTCAACGGATTCGGACGGGCGGCACCGTTGCGTGAGGACGCCGGCCTGTTGGTGACATTTCAGAGCGGCACCTATGTGATCTGGGGCGGCAAGCGCTCCCAGATCGATCCGGCCAACCGCGCGGTCACCTTGAGCCTGGGACTCGACCCCGGCGTGACGTCGCCGGTCGAGATATCCCGGGCGCTCTTCGACGGGCTGCCCGCGACGGAGCCGCTGAGCGTGCCGCAGGTTCCCGAGGCGGGCACGCCATCCAAGTGGGTACCCGGTTCCCAGGTGGGCGCGGTGCTGCAGGCCCAAACCGCCGGCGGGGGCCGCCAGTTCTACGTGCTACTGCCCGACGGGGTGCAGAAGATCAACAGCTTCGTGGCCGACCTGCTGCGCAGTGCCAACTCGTACGGGTCGACGGCACCGCGGTTGGTGACCCCCGACGTGCTGGTCAACACCCCGGAGGTGAGCTCCCTGCCCGTGGATTACTACCCGACCGGCAGGCTGAATTTCGTTGACTCCGCCGCGAATCCGACCACCTGCGTGGGTTGGGAGAAGGCCTCGACTGATCCGCAGGCGCGGGTGACCGTGTACAACGGGCGGGGGCTGCCGGTCTCCCCGGCGATGGACGACCGGATCGTCCACCTGGTTCGGGACGACCGCGGCCCGGCCTCGGTGGTGGCGAACCGGGTGCTGGTGTTGCCCGGCGCGGCGAACTTCGTGACGTCGACCAGCGGGGTGATCACCTCAGACTCCCGCGAATCGCTGTTCTGGGTGTCCAACAACGGCGTGCGGTTCGGGATCGCCGCGGACGAGCCCACGCTGCGCGCGCTCGGACTCGACCCTGCCGCCGCGGTGCAGGCACCGTGGCCGCTGTTGCGGACCTTCGCTGCGGGACCGGCATTGTCACAGGAGGCGGCCCTGGTGGCGCGTGACACGGTGCCGGCGCTCGGCAAGGTCGCGGTGGTGACGACAACACCGAAGGCCGGAGGTTAGCCGATGTCGAAGAGAGCGTTTGCCCTCAACCGGGCCAAGATCGAACCGCCCAAACCGGTTCGGGTGGCACCCAGCGCACCGATCGCCCTGCCGGAGCGCGAGCCGCGCAACATCTGGGTCATGATCGGCGTGCCGGCACTGATCGTCGCGCTGATCGGCACGATCGTCATGCTCTACGTGTCCGGCGTGCGCAGCCTGTCCACCGGCTTCTTCCCGCTGATGGGCATCGGCGCGTTCAGCATGCTGGCGTTCTCCGGGCGCTTCGGGCGGGCGCGCAAGATCACCTGGGGTGAGATGGAACGCGGGCGCCGCCGCTACCTGCGCGACCTCGACAGCAACCGCGACGAGATCCAGACCGCGGTGTGCGCACAGCGCGAGTGGCAGCACGCCTTGCATTCCGACCCGCAGGGGCTGGGCGCGATCATCGGCGGTCCGCGAATGTGGGAGCGTGGCCGCGGGGACGTCGACTTCCTGGAGGTGCGGGTGGGCACCGGGGTGCAGCACGCACCGGATTCGGTTCTGTCGGTCACCTGGCCCGACATCTCCTCGGACGAGGAACTCGAGCCCGTGACCGGGCAGGCGTTGCGCGATTTCATCCTGGAGCAGCGCAAGATTCGTGATATCGCCAAGGTGGTGAATCTGCGGTCGGCGCCGGGCTTCAGTTTCGTGGGCGAGGATCTGGACCGGCTGCGCTCGCTGCTGCGTTCGGTGTTGTGCTCGCTGGCGGTGTTTCACAACCCGCACGATGTGAAGCTGATGGTGGTCACGCGCAATCCCGAGGTGTGGTCGTGGATGGTGTGGCTGCCGCACAACCTGCACGATGAGTTGTTCGACGCGTGCGGCTGGCGGCGGCTGGTGTTCGCCACGCCCGAGGAACTCGAGGAGGCGTTGGGCGCCGAGCTGCACATGAAGGGAAAGCGGGGCGCGTGGACCCCGCCGGTGGTGGCCAGCCCGACCGCGATGGGATCGGCGCTGGAGACGGGCCACGGCACCGATGCCGTCGATTTGGGGCCGCATCTGGTGATCGTCGACGACAACACCGGCAGCCCCGACGCCTGGGAGAGCGTGGTGGGACAGGTCGGCAAGACCGGAATCACGCTGCTGCGCATCGCCTCTCGGGTAGGAGTCGGCGTCGGGTTCGCCGACGACCAGGTCTTCGAGATGAGCGGGCGGCACGTCACGGCAGGGGGTTCGGTCAACGGCCAGCGCAAGGCCGCCCGAAACGCCGACGACGACGAGGGACGCGATGCGCCGCTGCTGCGGGTGCGGGGCAAGTTCTTCGCGCACGCCGACCAGCTGTCCATTCACCGCGCCTACCGGTACGCGCGGGCGATGGCACGCTGGTCACCGACCAGCCGTAGCGACATCGCCGATTCCGCCAGCGGTGCCGCAGAGTTGCTGCGCGCGTTGGGCATCGGCGACCCCCGTGAGCTGGACGTGGATCGGCTGTGGGCCGAGCGGCGCGGCCGCGGCGACGAACGGTGGTGCGAGATCCCGGTCGGCGCCAAGCCGAACGGTGAACTGCAGAACGTCATCGTCCGGGCAAAAGACTTCGGCGGTTTCGGGTTTCACTCCGTCGTCATCGGCACCAGCGGCTCGGGCAAGTCGGAGTTCTTCTTGTCCCTGGTCTATGGGATCGCGCTGACCCACTCCCCGGAGACGTTCAACGTCATCTTCGTCGACATGAAGTTCGAGTCGGCGGCACAGGACATCCTGGGCATCCCGCACGTGGTCGCCGCGCTGTCCAACCTCGGCAAGGACGAGCGCCATCTGGCCGAGCGGATGCGTCGGGTCATCGACGGTGAGATCAAGCAGCGCTATGAGCTGTTCACATCGGTGGGTGCGCGCGACGCCAACGACTACGAGGAGATCCGGCTGGCCGGGCGCGATCTGCCGCCGGTGCCGGTGCTGTTGGTCATCGTCGACGAGTACCTGGAGTTGTTCGCCAACCACGAGAAGTGGATCAACCTCATCATCCACATCGGACAGGAGGGCCGCGGCGCCAACGTCTTCTTCATGCTGGGCGGGCAGCGGCTGGACCTGTCTTCGCTGCAGAAAGTGAAGTCCAACATCGCCTTTCGGATCGCGTTGCGCGCCGAGTCCGGTGACGACAGCCGCGAGGTGATCGGTTCGGACGCCGCTTACCACCTGCCGTCGAAAGAGAACGGGTTCGCGCTGCTCAAGGTGGGGCCGCGCGATCTGGAGCCGTTCCGCTGCTTCTACCTGTCGGCGCCGTTCGTGGTGCCTAAGACGGGGCAGGTGGCCACGACGTTCGACATGACGCTGACCAAGCCCCGGCTCTACAACTGGCTGTACCAGCCGTTGGACGCGGCCGATGCCGCTGCCTTGGAGGCCGCCGCCGCCGTCGACGCCGAACCCGACGAATTCCTCTATTACGAAGACGGTTTCAAGAAGAAGAAGGTCGTCGACGTGTTGCGGGAGTCGCTGCACAGCGTCCCGCACCGCGCGCCCCGCCGGCCGTGGCTCGAGCCGCTGGAAGACCCCGAGCCCGTCGACGCGCTGGTCGCGGGATTTCGTGGCAAGCCGTGGCAGGCCGACTACGGCCGCAACCCGGGGCTGGTGTTCCCGGTGGGAGTCATGGACATTCCCGAGGAATCCAGGCAGGTCGTCTACGCCGTCGACGCGTTGCGCAGCAACATCGTCGTGGTCGGGGCCAAGCAGCGCGGCAAGACGACCACCTTGATGACGCTGATGTGTTCGGCCGCAACGATGTACAGCCCGGCGCGTGTGACGTTCTTCTGCATCGGTGGGGCCACGCTGGCCCAAGTGGCATCGCTGCCGCATGTTACCGACATCGTGTCGCCCAAGGACTACGAGGGCATCGAGCGCATCCTGAGCAGCATGGAGGCCTTGATCGATTCGCGGGAGGACGCCTTCCGGCGCCTCAAGATCGACCTCGACGGATTCCGCGAGCGCCGGTTCGGCCCCGGCAGTGACGGGCTCGGCGGCACCGACCCGACCGATCCTTTCGGCGACGTCTTCGTGGTTCTCGACGACTACGACGACCTGTATTCGAAGGACACCGTCTTGGGTGACCGGATCATCGCGCTGAGCAGTCGCGGTCCCGAGTACGGAGTGCACCTGATCTGCAGCGCCGGCGGCTGGATTCACGGGCAGCGCCAGAGCCTGCTGCAAAACGCAACGGCGCGAATCCAATTGCGGCTGGCCGACCCGAGCGAGAGCCAGATGGGCCACTCCTCGATCGAGTCCCGGGAGGCGGCGCGGCGGACGCTGAACCGCCCTGGTTTCGGCTTGACCGACAGCCTGCACGAGTTGCGCGTCAGCATACCGGCGCTCACCGACCCCGCCACCGGGACGCTGGTCAACATCACCGACGTCGGTGGCCGCATTGCCGAGGTCGCCGGGGTGACCAAACACGCGACGCTGCAGCGGCTGCCGCAGCGCGTGGAACTCAGGGCGATTCTTGAGTACGAGGCCGCCCACCCCAGCGGCGATGACCTGTCGATCGCCTTCGCCATCGGCGAGCGGCACGAGCTGGGTCCCGTCCCGCTGAAGCTGCGCGAGAGCCCCGGCCTGACGATCCTGGGCAGGCAGGGCTGCGGCAAAACGCTGTCGCTGGTGGCCATCGGTGAGGCGGTGATGAGCCGGTTCAGCCCCGAGGAGGCGCAACTGACGCTCATCGACCCCAAGACCGCCCCGCATGGCCTGCGGGATCTGCACGGCCCGGGTTATGTGCGTGCTTACGCCTATGACCAGGACGAGATCGACGAGGTGATCACCGAGCTGGCTCAGCAGGTGATGTTGCCCCGGTTACCCCCCAAAGGCCTGACCCAGGAGGAACTGCGGGACCTCAAGCCGTGGCAGGGGCCGCGGCACTTCGTGCTCATCGACGACGTCCAGGATCTGCGGCCCGACCAGACCTACCCGCCGAAGCCACCGGTGGGGGCGGCGCTGTGGAAGCCGATCGAACGCGCCCGCCAGATCGGGTTGCACGTCTTCACCACCCGTAACAGTTCGAACTGGGCGACGCTGCAGATGGATCCCTGGATGCGATTCCAGACCTCGGCGAAGGTCGCGCAGCTCTACATGGACAACGACCCGCAGAACAGGATCAACCGGGTCGTCCGCGCGCAGGCGCTACCTCCGGGGCGCGGTCTGCTGATGAGCGCCGACGGCGACGTGGAAGGGGTTCTGGTGGGCCTCCCGTCGTCCGCGGTGACGCAATAGCCGCGAATTCCGTGGTGCGGTGGCGGACGAATCGGTTACCAAAATAATTGGGTTTTGTGATCTGCGGCACCCCGTATAGGATCGGTCGCACTGCGAGCCCAGGCTTGGAAAATTATTCGGTCAGGCAGTTGCTCTGTCGACGCGGATCGGGGTCGCCGGTGGTAGCAATGCAACCACCAAGCGCAGGCAGCACGCGGTAGCGTGGTGTTTGCTCGGGGCGGTGTAAACCGTTAGGGCGCCCGAGAAATACTCGTGAATACAAGATCAGCCAAACCGCACTACACTGGCCGATCAAGTAGGGGGCTCGTGCTCTGACATTCGGAGGGAAACATGTCGTTTTTTGTGCAGCCGGAGGCCGTTCTGGCGTCGTCCGGCGTGGAGGAGGCAATCAGCGCCGAGACCGAGGCGGCGGCCGCTGGCGCCGCGCCGGTTCTGCTGGGTACGACGCCGATGGGCGCCGACCCCGACTCGGCGATGTTCTCGGCGGCGCTCAACGCCTGCGGCGCCGGTTACCTGGGGGTCGTCGCCGAACATGCCGCGCAGCGGGGCCTGTTCGCCGGTGCCCAGGGCATGGCCTCGGGGGTCTACGACGCCACTGAGCTGGCACGCGCGCTGGCGATGGGGCTTCCCGTATAGGGCTGCCAAGCCTGATAGGGGAGTAACGAGGGGACGTACGCATGCCTGATCCGGGGTGGGCTGCGCGCACGCCTGAGCAAAACGACATGCTGCTCAAGGCCGGGACCGGGGTTGGCACGCATCTGGCCAACCAAACCGCCTGGATCACCCTGGCAGCCACGCACCACGCCTCGGGCATAGCGTCGGCGATCAACACCGCCGCGACGTCGGCGAGCTGGATGGGGGCCGGCTCGGCGGCCTCGGCGGTCAACGTCACCATGCTCAACGCGTCGCTGCACGGGCTGGCCGGCTGGGTCGACGTGAAGCCGGCGGTGGTCGCCGCCGCGATCACCGCGTTCGAGACGGCCAACGCCGCGATGCGCCCGGCCCCCGAATGCATCGCCAACCGCACCGAATGCGCGGCCGACTACCAGATCAACCCGAGCGTGCTGTGGACGCTGACACCGCGCATCTTCTCCCTCGAGCTTGAGTACTTCGGGAACATGTGGCCGACCAACTCCGCGGTCGGCGCGTCTTACGGCGGCATCCTCGCGGCACTGGCCGAAAGTCTGGCTATCGCACCGCCGGTCGCGGGCATGGGCGCCTCGCCGGCGGCCCCGGCCGAGGCGGCGTCGGCGATCGGCGAGGCCGCCGCGGACAGCGCGGCCGGCGACGGTATGCGCGCCGCGTTCCAGGGCGTGTCCACGGGCACCAATGGGGCGGGACAGTCGGCGTCGGCCGGGCAGGGTCTGGGCGGCCAGGCCGGCGCGTTCATGGAACCGGTGCAGTCGATGATGGGGGCCGTCCCCCAGGCGCTGCAGGCTCCGATGCAGATGATGCAGGCGCCGATGAGCGCGATGCAGCCGCTGCAGTCGATGATGGGCATGTTCGCCAACCCCGGCGCCTTGGGCATGGGCGGGGCGCCCGCGGCCTCGGCGGCGTCCGCGACGGGTGGGATCTCCGCGGTGGAAGCCGGCGCGTCGGCCGGCGCCGGCGGAGGCACGAGCCTGGGCGGCGCGGGCGTGCCCGCCACCAGCTTCACCCGGCCCGTCAGCGCCTTCGAACCCGCGAGCGGGGGCAGGCCGGTGGGCCTGCGACCGAGCGGGGCGCTGGGCGCCGAGGCGTTGCGTCCGCAGACGACGACCGTCGGCGGCGCCCCGATGGGCGGCATGCCGGTCGGTCACGCGGCGGGGGGTCACCGCGGCTCCCGTGACAACAACGAACAGCCCGCAACGGTGCGGATTGTCGATGAAAATGTGTAGAAAATCCCTGCTCACAGGGTGAATCGACACGTCGGAACAGGCCCCATACACTGCAACCCATACCCCCGGATGACCGAAATGGGGAACAGCCACCCGGAGAAGGAGAGAGATCATCGTGGCCGACTCAATTGTTGTGGACGCGAACCTTTTGCGTTCTACCAGCGACAAAATCCAGGCCAACATGGAGCACGCGATTGCGATCGCGAAAGGCTATCTGGCGAACCAGGAAAACGTGATGAGTCCCGCCACGTGGTCGGGTGCTGGCGTGACCGCTTCGCACATGACCGCCACCGAGGTCGCCAACGACCTGAGCAAGGTGCTGACCGGCGGGACCAGGCTGGCCGAGGGTCTCAAGCAGGCCGCCGCCTTGATGGAACACCACGAAGCCGATTCGCAGGCCGCGTTCCAGGCCCTCTTCGGTGGCGGCGCCCAGAACGTCTAGTCACCTCTGATACCCATATTTGTCTTCGAAAGGATTCTTGATCATGACCAACCCGCTCATCGCGTACAACCCTTCCGCCGTAGCGGATTTCGCCACCGATGTGGGCGCTCGCGCCGGGCAGCTCGAGGCGATTCACTCCGACACCGCCAATGCGACCAAAGCACTGCAGGACTTCTTCGCCGGCCACGGTGCCATGGGCTTCTTCGACGCTCAATACCAAATGCTTTCGGGATTGCAGGGTCTCGTCGACACGGTGCGGCAGCACGGTGTGACGACCGGCCACGTGCTCGACGGCGCGATCAGCACCGACAATCACATGCGGGGCCTGTTCTAGACCGCGGAATTGGTTGCCCCGGGGGAACGCAGGTGCGCCCTGGGGCCCAACCAACCTACGGTGCCAACGTGTATGCGGGGAGATCGGCATGCTGACGACGACGGTCGACGGCCTGTGGGTGCTGCAAGCGGTGACGGGGGTGGAGCAGACCTGCCCCGAGCTGGGCCTGCGGCCGTTGCTGCCGCGGCTCGACACCCCGGAGCGCGCCATGCGCCACCCCGTGGCCGCCGAACTCATCGCCGCCGGCGCCCTTGACGAAGCGGGCAACGCCGATCCCATGATCCGCGAATGGCTCACCGTGCTGCTGCGGCGCGACCTGGGGCTGCTGGTGCACATCAGCGTGCCGGGCCGCGAGCCGACGCGGGCGGCCATTTGCCGATTCGCCAGCTGGTGGGTGGTGCTGGAACGTCACGAGAACCTCGTTCGCCTGTACCCGGCGGGCACCGCCGGCGACGAAAGCGGGGCAAGCGAGCTCGTCGTGGGCCAGGTCGAGAGGCTGTGCGGCGTCGCCGAGGCGGCGCCGCTGCGGCCGGTCACCCTAGATACCGACGAGTTGCTCGAATCGGTGCGCGACGCCGCCGGCCTGCGGTCGTTCCTGCTCACCCAGCGCCTCGACGTCGACCAGCTGCAGATAGTCACCATGGCGGCCGACCCCGCCCAGTCGGCGTACGCGTCAATTGTGGCGCTGCAGGCCGGAATTGGCCCGGAGAAGTATGCGCGCACACTCGTCGGTGACGCGGCGGTGACCATCGTCGATACCGCCGCGGGACGGGTGTGCGTGGAGAACGTGACATCGGGCCGGCGTCGCTACCAGGTCGTCGCGCCCGGCTCGCGCACCGACATCAGCGGGGCGGTGCAACGGCTCATCCGCCGCCTGCCCGCGGGAGAGGACTGGCACTCCTACCGGCGCGTGGTGTGAGCGGAACGCCTTGCCCGGCACGGAAACTCGATGCAGCAAAATAAGAAAACGCAGCCTCTCCACCAACCCATTGCGCGTTTTGTGAACGCGCAAACGCGGTGTGCCAGAACGTGTTAGCATCGCGGTCGTGACGACGCCCTGGAATGAGCCGAATATGTCGGATGAAGGTGCGCTCGGTCGGGGGGATCCGTCGGCCGCGCGCCACTTTCGCGATTCGGTATCCGACACGATGCGCATTACCGACCTGGCGGCGCCCCGAAAGATCCCGCCGGGATCGGGTTGGCGGAGATTCGTCTATAACGCCTCGTTCCGCAAAATAAACCCGGGCGAATCGCCCGGCGAACGGCATTACCGCGATTTGCAGAACCGGATCCGGCGTCACATCCGGCGGCAGTACGTCATCACCGTCGTCTCCGGCAAGGGCGGGGTCGGCGTCACGACGATGGCCGCGTGCATAGGCGGGGCGTTCCGCGAGTGCCGGCCACAGAACGTGATTGCGATCGACGCGGTCCCGGGGTTCGGCACGCTGGCCGATCGCATCGACGAGTCGCCGCCGGGGGATTACACCGCCATCATCAACGACACCGATGTGCAGGGGTACGCCGACATCCGCGAACACCTCGGGCAAAACGCGGTGGGCCTGGATGTGCTCGCCGGAAACCGCACGTCCGACCAGCCCCGGCCGCTGGTTCCGGCCATGTTCTCCGGCGTGTTGACCCGGCTGCGTCGGACGCACACGGTCATGGTCGTCGACACCTCGCCCGACCTCGAACACGAGGTGATGAAGCCCGTATTGGAGAACACCGACACCCTGGTGTTCGTCTCGGGCATCACCGCGGACCGGTCGCGGCCGGTGCTGCGCGCCGTGGACTACCTCAGGTCCCAGGGCTATCACGAACTGGTCTCGCGCAGCACGGTGATCATCAACCACACCGACGCGATCACCGACAAGGAGGCGCTGGCCTACTTGACCGAGCGGTTCACCAAGGTCGGCGCGATCGTGGAAGTGATGCCGTTTGATCCGCACCTGGCCAAAGGCGGGATCATTGACACGGTCCACGAATTGAAGAAGAAGTCGCGGTTGCGGCTTTTCGAAATCACCGCGGGGCTGGCCGACAAATACGTTCCCGATGCCGAGCGGGCGCCGCAGTGAGTTCGCCGCATAAGGTCGCGTTCCCCGCGCGTTGTGCGGTCAATATTTCCTACGACAAGCATCTCTGCTCCCAGGTGTTCCCCGCCGCCATTCCGGTAGAAGGATTCTTCGAGGGAATGGTGGAGCTGTTCGACGCCGATTTGAATCGCAAAGGATTTGACGGCGTCGCGCTGCCGGCCGGCAGTTACGAGTTACACAAGATCAACGGCGTGCGCCTGGACATCAACAAGAGCCTGGACGAACTGGGCGTGCAGGACGGGGACACGCTGGTGCTGGTGCCCCGGGTGGCCGGCGAGTCGTTCGAACCGCAGTACGAATCGCTGTCGACGGGGTTGGCGGCGATGGGTAAGTGGCTCGGCCGCGACGGCGGCGACCGGATGTTCGCCCCGGTGACACCGCTGACGGCCGCCCACACCGCGATCGCGATCGTCGCCATGGCAGTGGCGGTGGTGGTGGGCCTGACGCTGCGGGCGCGCACGTTCACCGACAGCGTGGTCCCGGCGGCGGTGGCCGGCGGGGTGGGTGCGCTGTTGCTGGTCGCGACGGTGGTGGTCTGGCGGGGATGGCGCCAGCGGCGCGACCTGTTCAGCGGGTTCGGGTGGCTGACGGTGGTGCTGCTGTCGGTCGCCGGCGCTTGCGCGCCGCCCGGCGAGCTCGGTGCGGCCCATGGGCTGATCGGGCTCGTCATCACGGTGCTGGGCGCCGTTGCCATCGGCGTGCTGACCCACAAGCGCTGGCAGACGGCGGTGGTCGCCGCGGTGGTGACGGTGTGCGGGATCCTCGCCGCGGTGGCCGGCGTGCGGATGTTCCGGCCGGCTTCGGTTCAGGTGCTTGCGATTTGCGTGCTGGTCGGGTTGCTGGTGCTGGTCCGGATGGCACCGCTGATCGCGTTGTGGGTGGCGCGGCTGCGCCCGCCCCACTTCGGGTCCATCACCGGCCGGGACCTGTTCGCGCGCCGCGAGGGGATGCCCGTCGACACCGTATCGCCGGTCAGCGAGGACGAATCCGAGGATGAGGACAACGAACTCACCGACATCACGGCGCGCGGGGCGGCGATCGCCGCATCCGCGCGGCTGGTCAATGCGGTGCAAGTCGGTGTGTGCGTGGGTGTTTCGATCGTGCTGCCCGCCGCGGTATGGGGGGTGCTGACGCCGGGGCGGCCATGGGCATGGTTGGCGCTGTTGGTGGCGGGACTGGTGGCAGGCATCTTCGTCACCCAGGGCCGCGGGTTCGCGGCCAAATACCAGGCGATCGCGCTGGTGTGTGGGGCGTGTGCGGCGGTGTGCGCCGGGATCGTCAAGTACGCGCTGGCCACCCCGCGTGACGTCGAGGCCGGGCTGGTGTGGCCGGCGGTCGCGGTGGCCGTCTTCGCCGGATTGGGTCTGACTGCAGCCCTTTTGGTGCCGGCGGTGAGGTTCAGGCCGCTGATCCGGTTGACCGTGGAATGGGTCGAGGTGCTGGCGCTGATCGCCCTGTTGCCGGCCGCGGCGGCCCTGGGAGGGCTGTTCACGTGGCTTCGCCACTGAGCCGGGGGTGCCTGCGGGCCGCCGCAGTGAGCGCCGTCGTCATCCTGGCGACTTTGTCATCGAATCTCCCCGCCGCACAGGCCATTACACCGCCTGCCGTCGATCCGGCGTTGGTGCCCCCCGATGGCCCGCCGCATCCCGACCAGCCGATGCGCCGCGCCAACAGTTGCTCGTCGCCGATCACCGTGCGCAACCCCGATGTGGCCCAGTTGGCACCGGGTTTCAACCTGCTCAACATCTCTCAAGCGTGGCAGTACAGCACCGGCAACGGTGTGCCCGTGGCGGTCATCGACACCGGCATCACCCCGAATCCGCGGCTGCCGGTCGTGCCAGGCGGTGACTACATCATGGGCGAGGACGGCCTGTCGGACTGCGACGCTCACGGCACGGTCGTCGGCTCCATCATCAGCGCCGCGCCGCAAGGCCTCTTGCCCATGCCGCGGCCGATGCCCGCCACGCCGGCCTTTCCCGCGCCGGCGGGCCCGCCGCCGGCCATCGGGGCTCCCCCGCCGCCGGTCGAGGTTCCGCCCCCGGTGGCACCGCCGCCGTCGCCGTCGCCGGTGACCATCATTCAGACAGTTCCGCCGCCCCCGCCGCCCCCGCCGCCAGGGGAGCCGGGCGCGATGGCGCCCTCCAATGGGCCGCCGGATCCGCAGACCGACGACGAACCGGCGGTGCCGCCCCCGCCGCCGGGCGCGCCCGACGGCGTCGTCGGCGTCGCCCCGCATGCGATCGTCATCTCGATCCGCCAGTCGTCGCGGGCGTTCGAACCCGTCAACCCGCCCCCGGCGGACCCCAACTCCGACGAGCGGGTCAAAGCGGGCACGTTGAACACGTTGGCACGCGCTGTCGTACACGCCGCGGACATGGGCGCCAAGGTGATCAACATCTCGGTGACCTCGTGCCTGCCGGCGGCGGCCCCCGCCGACCAGAGGGCGCTGGGCGCGGCGCTGTGGTACGCGGCGACCGTCAAGGACGTGGTGGTGGTGGCCGCGGCCGGCAACGTCGGGGAGGCCGGCTGCGCGAACAACCCGACCTATGATCCGCTGGATCCCTCGGACCCACGGGACTGGCACCAGGTCAAGATGATCTCCTCGCCGTCGTGGTTCTCCGACTACGTGCTGTCGGTGGGGGCCGTCGACGCCTCCGGCGCCGCGCTGGACAAGAGCATGTCGGGGCCGTGGGTCGGCGTGGCGGGGCCGGGCACTCACATCATGGGCCTGTCCCCGCAAGGCGGCGGACCGGTCAACGCCTATCCGCCGACGCGGGCGGGCGAGAAGAACATGCCGTTCTGGGGTACCAGCTTCTCGGCGGCCTACGTCAGCGGCGTCGCGGCGCTGGTGCGGGCGAAATTCCCGGACCTGAGCGCGCATCAGGTGATCAACCGGATCGTGCAGTCCGCGCACAATCCGTCCGCGGGCGTGGACAACAAGGTCGGGTACGGCCTGGTGGACCCCGTCGCCGCGTTGACATTCAACATCCCCGCCGGTGACCGGCTGCCGCCCGGCGCCCAGAGCCGGGTGATCCGGCCCGCGCCGCCGCCCCCGCCACCGGATCATCGTGCGCGCAACATCGCCATCGGATTCGTCGGCGTGGTGGCCGCCGGTGTGCTCGCGACGGCGATTGCGGCGCGACTGCGGAGGGCCCGGTGAGACCGCTGCTCACCGGGTTCGGCCCCGACAGTGATCGCCGGGTGGTCGGCGTGTGGGTCGTCTTCGGCCTCGCGCTGGCGGGGTGGGCGGTGGGCGGCCATATCGGCGCGGCGGTCGCCGTGGTCGTCGGGGTCGCGCTGGTGTTTGTCCGGTGGTGGGACCAGCCGGCGTGGTCGTGGGCGGTGTTGTGGCGGCGCGGTCGCCGCCCGATCAGCTGGGAGGCGCCGATCACGGTGGCCAACAACCGATCCGGGGGCGGCGTGCGCGTGCACGCTGGTGTCGCAGTGGTGGCCGTGCAGCTGCTCGGCCGGGCGCACCGGGCCACCCGGGTGACCGGCTCGGTGAGCGTCGAGACCGAAAACGTCATCGACATCGTCGAATTGGTGCCGATGCTGCACCACGCGCTGGGCCTGCAGCTCGAGTCGATCAGTGTGGTCACGCTGGGGTCCCGCCACGGCAGCATCGGCGACTTCCCGCGGGTGTACGACTCGGAGATCGGCACCCCGCCGTACGCGGGCCGGCGGGAAACCTGGCTGGTCATGCGGCTGCCGGTGCTCGACAACACCGAGGCCCTGCGCTGGCGCACCACCGTTGGGGCGGCCGCGGTTTCGGTTGCCCAGCGCATCGCCGGCCTGCTGCGCTGCCAGGGGCTGCGGGCGAAGGTGGCCACCGCCACCGACCTGCTCGAACTGGATCGCCGGCTGGGCGCCGATGCGGTGGCGGGGTCGACGCAGCGGTGGAAGGCCATCCGCGGGGAGGCCGGTTGGATGACGACCTACGCCTACCCCGCGCAGGCGATCACCTCGCGCGACCTGGCCCAGGCGTGGACACTGCGCGCCGACGAGGTCATGCAGAACGTGACCGTGTACCCCGACGCCACGTGTACCGCGACGGTCACCGTGCTCACGCCGACGCCGGCGCCCACGCCGCCGAGTGTGACCCTGCGTCGGCTCAACGGCGAGCAGGGCGCCGCCGCTGCGGCCAACATGTGCGGCCCGCGGCCACGCCTGCGCGGATTGCGGCGCAGCCCGCTGCCCACGCAGCTGGTCGTCGAGATCGGCCCGTCGGGCGTGCTGGTGGGCAAACTGAGCAACGGTGACCGCCTGATGATCCCGGTCACCGACGCCGGCGAGCTCTCGCGCGTCTTCGTGGCTGCCGACGACCCCGTTGCCAAACGGATCGTGATCCGCACCGCCGGTGCCGGGGAACGGGTGTGCGTGCACACCCGCGACGCGGCACGCTGGGCCAGCGTGAGGATGCCGGAGGTCAGCGTGGTCGGCACGCCGCGGCCCGCGCCTCGCACCACCGTCAGCGTCGTCGAGTACGCCGCGCGGCGGGATGCCGCGATCTCGCCCACCCCCCGGCCGGCCACCGTGATCACCATCGCCCCGCGCGAAACCGCGCTTGCCGAGCCCGATCGGCACGGCTTCGAGGTGATCGTCGAGCAGGTCGGCCCCGCGACGGTGAACGTCATTGCGGCGGGGCAGAATTGGCGGGTCGAGATGGACATGTTCCGCGCGGAGAACCGCTACGTCAGCCTCGAGCCGGTCAGCATGTCGGTCGCCAAGTGATGCGTCAGCACAGCGAATCCGGGGCACGCAATGGGTGATCTGCAAACCGCCCGCCGGCATTTCGACCGCGCCATGGCGGTCATGCGGCAGCAGGGCCGGGTGGCGGCACTGCCCGAATTCGTCGCCGCCACCGATGCCGACCCGTCGATGGCCGACGCCTGGCTGGGTCGCATCGCCTGCGGCGACCACGATCTGGCGTCGCTGAAGCGGCTCAACGCCACCAGCGAGTGGCTGCACCGCGAGACCACGCGCATCGGTGCGACCCTGGCCGCCGAAATCCAGCTGGGCCCCTACATCGGGATCACGGTCACCGACGCCTCCCAGGTGGGCCTGGCGCTGTCGTCGGCGCTGACGATCGCGGGGGAGTACGCCGAGGCCGACGCGCTTCTGGCCAACCGTGACCTGCTGGACTCCTGGGCGAATTATCAATGGCACCAGCTGGCCCGGGCGTTCCTGATGTACGCCACCCAGCGTTGGCCCGACGTGTTGTCGGCGGCCGCCGAGGAGCTGCCGCCGCAGGCGATCGTCATGTCAGCCGTGACGGCGTCGATCTGCGCGTTGGCGGCGCACGCCGCGGCGCACCTCGGTCAGGGCCGGGTTGCGCTGGACTGGCTGGATCGGGTGGACGTGATCGGCCACAGCGCGTCGTCGTCACGCTTCGACGCCGACGTCTTGACCGCCTCCATCGGCCCGTCCGACATTCCGCTGCTGGTAGCGGATCTCGCGTACGTGCGCGGGATGGTGCACCGCCAGCTGCGCGAGGAGGACAGGGCCCAGATCTGGCTGTCCAAGGCCACCATCAACGGGGTGCTCACCGGGGCCGCCAAGGAGGCGTTGGCCGACCCGAACCTGCAGTTGGTGGTGACCGACGAGCAGACCATCGCCAGCCGCACCGACAAGTGGGACGCCGCGACGGCCAAGAGCCGCGACCAACTCGACGACGACGACGCGGCCGAACTGCGGGCTGAGCTGCTGGCCGAGGGCCGCGAGCTGCTGGCCAGACAGGTGGGCCTGGCGGCGGTCAAGGAGGCGGTGGCTGCGCTGGAAGACCAGCTCGAGGTGCGCATGATGCGCCTCGAGCACGGCCTGCCCGTGGAGGGGCAGACCAACCACATGCTGCTGGTGGGGCCGCCCGGCACGGGCAAGACGACCACCGCGGAGGCCCTCGGCAAGATCTACGCCGGCATGGGCATCGTGCGGCACCCCGAAATCCGGGAGGTTCGCCGGTCGGACTTCTGCGGGCACTACATCGGCGAGTCGGGGCCCAAGACCAACGCGCTGATCGAAAAGTCGCTTGGCCGA
>CAVQEF010000002.1:0-2748374 GCA_963711445.1 uncultured Actinomycetota bacterium | reverse complement strand
ACGGTCGCGATTGCCGGTTTCTTCGCGAGGCGCGCGTTGAGCCTGGGCATGACCTCCTCGGCGAGCAGCCGCATGGACTCCTTCCACGGACCGGGGTTGTCGCTGTAGTCGAACCCGAGGATCAGCAGATGCCCGAATCCTCCGACCTGGTCGTAGGTCGCCTCCAGCTTGTCGACCACCGTTTCGACGGAGCCGACCACGAAGGTTTTCTCGGCGAGGTATTCAGGTGTCACGTCCGCGTCGGGCACCGCGGGGCTGTGCTTGTAGAACTTGGTCATGCCGAACATGCGGAAGGTCGGCAGGACGTACTCGCGCATGTTGCGTCCGATGATGCCGTCGACCGCGTACCGGAATGCCTTCTCGTCAGTTTCGGCGACGACGACCTCACGCACCAGTCGCCAGTCGCGGCGATCCGGCGTGCGCCCGCTGCGCGCGGCACCTTCCAGCACCGCGTCCCAGTGCGTCGCCACGTACTCGGTGTTGAGGTCCAGACTCATGGGCAGGTAGCCGCGCTCGCCGGCGAGCTTGAGCGTCTCCGATCCGGCGGAAAAACCCGTGACGCCGATCGGCGGGTGCGGCTTCTGGAAAGGCTTGATGTGGCGTTTCATCAAACCCTCGAACATCGGCGCAATGCCGTTGGCGTTCCAGTACTTTCCCCGGTGTTCCCATGGGCCGTCTTCGGTCCAGACACGCAGCATGATCTCGAGGGCTTCGCGCGTCATCTCGCGGTGCTCGCCGTTTTGTCCGTCGACGTCGAACAGCGCCCAGTCGCCCGGGATGCCACTGGCACCGACGCCCAGCATGTAGCGGCCCTGGGCCAGGTGGTCGAAGTAGGCCACTCGGTGGGCGAGTTCCACCGGGTGGTGGTACGGCAGCAGATGCGCCCCGGGAGCCAGCTTGATCGACTTCGTGCGCAGCAGCGCCTGCGCCAACAGCAGGTCGGGCGCACAAATCGGCTCCCAGGGCACGGTGAAGTGCTCCCCGACCCAGGCCTCCACGTAGCCCAGCTGGTCGGCGAGCTCGATGATCTCGAGGTCCCACTGCGTCGCGTCGTAGAGGTTTCGCTCGGGCGGATGCGCCGGCATGAGAAATATCCCGATCTCCATCTTCAACCTTCCTCAGTAGTGACCGAACCCAACCCGAGACGGCATCTCGGCATCGCCCTCATCCCTTGACTGCGACGTACAACACAGTACTAGCAAGATACATCATAGTACGCAAGATGCACTTGGCATGGGAATTTACGTCTTCTTGGTTTTCTATAATGCGTATCGCTTATGGACATTTTGTGCCGGGCCGCGTAGCCTCACCCACGTCAGCCCGGCCACGCGCGGTTGGGAGCGGTGACGACCGGCCGAATCGCGCGAGGACACTGCCGTCGACATGTCCGCGCGGCTTGGTCCACTCCTCGAAAGGAGCATTCCGTGCAGGATTTCGACTACATCCGATACGAAGCTGTCGACCAAGGCCGGATCGCCGTCATCACGCTCGACCGACCGAAACAGCGGAATGCGCAGAACCGCGGGATGCTTGTCGAGCTGGGCTTCGCTTTCGAACTCGCCGAAGCAGACGATGCGGTCCGCGTGGTGATCCTGCGGGGCGCGGGCTCGTCGTTCTCCGCGGGACACGACCTTGGCTCGGCCGACGACGTCCGCGAGCGCGCACCCGGCCCGGACCAGCACCCCACATATCGGTGCAACGGTGGGACCCGCGGCGGGGTGGAGTCGCGGCATCGGCAGGAGTGGCACTACTTCTTCGAGAACACCAAACGGTGGCGCAATCTCCGGAAGATCACCATCGCCGAAGTCCACGGCACGGTCTTGTCGGCCGGCCTGATGCTGGCGTGGTGTTGCGATCTCATCGTCGCGGCCGAGGACACCGTGTTCGCCGATGTCGTCGGCACCCGGCTCGGGATGTGCGGGGTGGAGTACTTCGGCCATCCATGGGAGTTCGGGCCGCGCAAGGCAAAGGAGCTCCTACTCACCGGCGACTCGGTTGACGCCCACAACGCGCACGCCCTCGGGATGGTGAGCAAGGTCTTCCCCAACGACGAGTTGTCAGATTTCACGGTCGATTTCGCCCGCCGTATCGCCAAGTTGCCCACGGTCACGGCGCTGTTCATCAAGGAGTCGGTGAACCAGTCCGTCGACGCTATGGGCTTGTCCACGGCTCTCGACGCCTGCTTTTCCATCCACCAGCTCAATCACGCGCATTGGGCGGAGGTGACCGGAGGAAAGCTGTCCTACGGCACGGTCGACAACGGCCTGGAGGACTGGCGCATGGCCCCCGAGATCCTGCCCGCGGCCAAACAGCGCCCCTGAACTCCGGAGGCAAACCCCCTGTGGACGTCGATTACCCGCCCGAAGCCGAGGCGTTCCGCGACCAGGTCCGCGCCTTGCTCGCCGAGCACCTCCGGCCCGAGTGGCCCGGCGGTGGGGCCTTGCCGCCGGACGAGCGACGGGCCAGCGCGCACCGGTGGCGCCACGCCCTTGCCGAGCGCGGCCTGGTGGCGGTGTCCTGGCCGAAAGAGTACGGCGGCGCGGGTCTCTCGGCGATCGAGCAGGCGGTGCTTGACGTGGAGGTTGCCCGTGCGGGCGCGCCGGAGCGGTTGGAGAACGACCTGCTGGGCATCCAGCTGCTGGGCAACACGCTGATCGCGCTGGGCTCCGAGGAGCAGAAGAAACATTTCCTGCCTCGCATTCTGTCCGGTGCGGATCGCTGGTGCCAGGGTTTCTCCGAGCCCGAGGCGGGCTCGGACCTGGCATCTGTTCGGACCAGGGCCGTGCTCGACGGCGACGAGTGGGTGCTCAACGGACAGAAAATCTGGACGTCGGCGGGGGCATGCGCGAACTGGATCTTCGTGTTGGCGCGCACCGACCCGGACGGGCCCACACACGCGAGCCTGTCGGTGCTGCTGGTGCCGATGGACCAGCCAGGCGTCGTGGTCCGGCCCATCGTCAACGCGGCCGGGCACTCCTCGTTCAGCGAGGTGTTCCTGACCGATGCCCGCACGCCGGCCGCCAATGTGCTCGGTCGGGTCGGTGATGGATGGGTGGTGGCGATGACGCTGCTCGGATTCGAGCGCGCCTCACAGGTCACGACGGCCGCAATCAACTTCGGGCGAGATCTCGACAGGCTGTGCGAACTCGCCCGTGAGCGCGGGGTGCACACCGATCCGCGCATCCGCGATGCGTTGGCATGGTGCTATTCGCGCGTCCAGATCATGCGTTACCAGGGCTACCGCGGCCTGACCCTGCTGGTCAACGGGCAGCGGCCCGGCGCCGATGCCGCGATCAGCAAGGTGGTCTGGAGTGAGTACTTCCAGCGCTACACCGAGCTCGCCGCCGAGATCCTCGGGCTCGACGTGCTCAGCCCGGAGGGCCCGGGCAACGGCGAGGCGCTGATCGTCCCGGAACCGGGCACGCCCAACTCGGCCGCGTGCTGGACCGACGAGCTGCTCTATGCGCGTGCCGCGACCATTTACGCGGGCAGTTCGCAGATCCAGCGCAATGTGATCGGCGAGCAATTGCTCGGGCTCCCCAAGGAGCCGCGGCCCCAGGCGGTGCGCTGAGATGGATTTCCGTTACAGCACCGAACAAGACGCCTTACGCGCATCGCTGCGCGGCTTCCTGCTCGACCAGGCACCGCCGGCA
Organism: uncultured Actinomycetota bacterium; assembly: GCA_963711445.1. Lineage (GTDB taxonomy): Bacteria > Actinomycetota > Actinomycetes > Mycobacteriales > Mycobacteriaceae > Mycobacterium. Next base: position 2,744,721 of record CAVQEF010000002.1, on the reverse strand, counting down.
CGGGTCCGCGAGGTGGCCGCCGGCGACGGCCACGACCGCCGCCTTTGGCGCCGGCTGTGTGGCGAGCTGGAGCTCCCCGCGCTACACGCCCCGGCCGAGTACGGCGGGGCGGGCGCCACGCTCATCGAGACCGCCATCGCGTTCGGCGAGCTCGGCCGGGCGCTCACCCCGATCCCCTACGCGGCGACGATGTTCGCGGTCGAGGCGATTCTGCGGTTGGGCGACGAAGAACAGCGCAAGAACCACCTCGCCGGGCTGCTCTCCGGGGAGTGCATCGGAGCATTCGCGGCCGGCGGCCCCGAGTCCGCCGACCCGGCGGCGGCAACGGTGCGGGCCGAGCGCCTCGACGGCCACACCGTGCTCACCGGCGTGTGCGCCCCGGTGTTGCACGGACACGTCGCCGACCTCTTCGTCGTCCCGGCGGCGCTGGATGGCGCCGTCGCCTTCCACGTCGTGCGCGCCGGCGACCCGGGGGTCGCGGTGGCTCGGCTCCCCTCGTTCGACATCACCCGCCCCGTGGCCCGCCTGCAGCTGTCCCAGGCCAGGGCCGACCCTTTGACCGCCGGCGAGCCCGAGCAGCGCGAGCGAGTGCTCGACGTCGCCCGGATGCTGCTGGCCGCCGAGATGCTGGGTGGCGCGGAGGCGTGTCTGGGGCTGGCGGTCGACTACGCCCGCCACCGCCGGCAATTCGGCCGGCCCATCGGTTCGTTCCAGTCGGTCAAGCACGCCTGCGCAGAGATGATGATCGAGATCGACGCCACCCGCGCAGCGGTGATGTTCGCCGCGATGAGCGCCGCCGACCCCCGCGAGCTGCGGATCGCCGCGCCGTTGGTGAAGGCTCAGGCCGCAAACACTTTCGTGCTGTGCGCCGGCTCCGCCATCCAGGTCCACGGCGGTATCGCCTTCACGTGGGAACACGACCTGCACCTGTATTTCCGCCGGGCCAAGACCACCGAGGCGCTCTTCGGTAGCAGCGCGCAAAACCGGGCACTGCTCGCCGACCGGGTGGGCCTGTAAGCCGGCGATGGGCACTTTGTCCGGTACGGGTATCACGCTCAGCGATGTTCTGGCTCGGCACGCCCGAGTGCGGCCCGGCGACCCCGCGTTCGTCGATCCGCATCGGCGCTGCAGTTTCGCAGAGCTCGACGAGCGGGTGAGCCGCCAGGCCGCTGCGCTGGCGACGAGCGGAGTTCGTCCCGGTGACCGGGTCGCCGTGGTTGCGCACAACAGCCTCGAGGTGATCGAGGCGTGGTTCGCCGCGCTGCGGGCGGGTGCCATCGCGGTGCCGGTCAACTTCCGGCTGGTCGCCGACGAGATCTCCTATGTGCTCGCCGACAGCGGCGCCGGGGTCGTGGTCGTGGACGCGGCGTGTGCACCGGCCGTGGCGCAGGCGCGCACGGCGGCGCCCTCCGTGCACGCCGTGCTCACGATCGGTGACGAATGGGACGAAAGCGCAACCGCTGCACCGGACGTCGCGATTGCGGACGAGGCGCCGGCGTTCATCATGTACACGTCGGGGACGACGGGCTTTCCGAAGGGCGCCGTCATCACCCACCGCAACCTGTACCTGCACGCGATGAGCGTGCTCGCCACCCTCGGTCGTCGCCGTGACGACGAGTGCTGGATGGCGCTGGCGCCGCTGTTCCACATCGCGGGCGTCTCGGGGATGCTGCCGACGTTCCTCACCGGGGGGAAGGTGGTCGTCTCGCCCTCGGGTGGCTTCACTCCGGAAGCCGCGCTGGCCACGATCGCCGAGGAACACGTCACGTCCTGCTGGATGACGCCGGCGCAATGGCAGCGTGTCTGCGCGGTGCCGGACCTGCGCGCCCGGGACCTCGGCGGCCTGCAACGCCTCTGGTGGGGCGCGGCGCCCGCCTCGACCACCCTGCTGCGCAACATGATCGACGCCTTCCCGCGGGCCGAGGTGGTCGCGGCGTTCGGGCAGACCGAGTGCAGCCCCATCACCTGCCTGCTGCGCGGCGACGACGCCGCGACCAAGATCGGTTCGGTCGGCGTACCGATGCTCAACGTCGAGATCCGGATTGTGGACGAGCAGATGAACGACGTCCCACCGGGCGAGGTCGGTGAGATCGTTTATCTCGGGCCGCTGATCATGACGGAGTACTGGAACAAGCCGGCCGAGACGGCCGAGGCTTTTCGTGGCGGTTGGTTTCATTCCGGTGACCTCGTCAGGCAGGACGAAGACGGTTACATTTACGTCGTCGACCGGAAGAAGGACATGATCATCTCGGGCGGAGAGAACATCTACAGCGCCGAGCTGGAGAATGTCCTGGCCGCCCACGCCAAGGTCGCCGAGGTCGCCGTGATCGGGGTTCCCGACCCGCAGTGGGGTGAGACCCCGATGGCGGTGATCGTGCCGTGCGACCCGGGCGACCCGCCGACCGATGCCGAAGTCGAGGCGCACTGCCGCGCTCACCTGGCGCACTACAAGCGTCCGCACCGTGTCGCGATCGTGGCGTCGTTGCCGCGCAACGCCAACGGCAAGGTGCTCAAAGCCGTTCTGCGGCAACGGTACGGCGGGTTGGATGCCTACGACGCCGGGCCGGTCGACACTCCCCTGCTGGAGGAAACGATCGGGGCGAACTTCGAGCGCACCGCGTCGGCCCACCCCGGCGTGGAGGCGCTGGTCGACGCGCCCGCGGGCCGGCGTTGGACGTACGCCGAGCTGAACGCCGAGATCGACGCTCTGGCACGCGCTTTGATCGCCAGCGACATCCAGCGCGGCGATCGGGTCGGTGTGTGGTCGCCGAACTGCGCGGAATGGACGATCCTGCAGTACGCCACCGCGAAGGTCGGCGCGATCCTGGTCGCGATCAACCCGGCGTACCGCGCCCACGAGGTGGCCTACGTGCTGCGGCATTCTGGTGTGCGCCTGCTGGTTTCGGCGACGGCATTCAAGACCTCCGACTACCGCGGCATCCTGGACCAGGTGCGCGGCGAGGTGCCCGGGCTGGCCCGCCAGTTGAGAGAGGTGGTGTTCCTGGGCACCGGCGACTGGGAAGGCCTGCGGCGGCGCGACGCTACCGTGTCCGAGGCGCAATTGCGGGAGCGCGCGAGCGCGCTGACCCCGTCGGATCCGATCAACATCCAATACACCTCGGGCACGACGGGCTCGCCCAAGGCCGCCACCCTGTCGCACCGCAACGTGCTCAACAACGGCTTCTTCGTCACCGAGCTGATCGGGCTCGCCGCCGGGGAACGGCTCTGCATTCCCGTCCCCTTCTACCATTGCTTCGGCATGGTGATGGGCAATCTCGGGTGCACCTCCCATGGCGCCACCATGGTGATCCCGGCGGCCGGTTTCGATGCCGCCGCCACGCTGGCGACCATCGAAGCCGAGCGGTGCACGGCCGTCTACGGCGTGCCGACGATGTTCATCGCGCTGCTCGGGCACCCCGACCTGGCCGGCCGGGACGTGTCGTCGCTGCGCACCGGCATCATGGCGGGCGCCTCGTGCCCGGTCGAGATCATGAAGCGCTGCGTCGGCGAGCTGAACATGGCGCAGGTCGCGATCGCCTACGGCATGACCGAGACGTCCCCGGTGTCCTGCCAGACGTTGATCGACGACGACCTGCACCGGCGAACCGCCACGGTGGGGCGGGTGCATCCCCACGTCGAGACCAAGATCGTCGACCCCGACAGCGGCGAGACCGTGCGGCGCGGCGAGCCCGGGGAGCTGTGCACCCGGGGCTATTCGGTGATGCTGGGCTATTGGAACGACGACGAAAGGACACGCGAGGTCATCGACGACGACGGCTGGATGCACACCGGTGACCTGGCCGTCATGCAGCACGACGGGTACTGCGCGATCGTCGGGCGCATCAAGGACATGGTCATTCGCGGCGGGGAGAACGTGTACCCGCGCGAGATCGAGGACTTCCTGCACACCCACCCCGACATCGACGACGTACAGGTGGTCGGTGTTCCCGACGACACGTACGGCGAAGAGCTCTGCGCGTGGATCCGGATGCGGCCGTGCCGCCGGCCGCTGGACGCCGACGCCGTGCGGGAGTTCTGCTCGGGGCAGCTCGCGCACTACAAGATTCCGCGCTACGTCCACCTCGTCGACGAGTTCCCCATGACGGCCAGCGGCAAGGTGCGCAAAGCCGACATGCGGGCCGAGACGGTGCGCCTACTGGGGTTGTGAAACCCTATGCGCCGGCGGCGGCCAGCGCCGCGTCGTAGTCGGGCTCCTGCCCGATTTCGGGCACCAGCTCGGTGTAGGCGACGTTGCCGTCGGCACCGACCACGACGATCGCCCGGGCGAGCAGCCCGGCCATCGGGCCGTCGGTGATGGTGACGCCGTAGTCCTCGCCGAAGCTGTCGCGGAACGCCGAGGCGGTCTTGACGTTCTCGATGCCCTCCGCGCCACAGAATCGCGAGAACGCGAACGGCAGGTCCTTGGAGACGCACACGACCGTGGCCCCGCTCGCGGCGGCGCGCTCGTTGAACTTGCGCACGCTGTTCGCGCACACCGGTGTGTCCACGGACGGGAAGATGTTCAGCACCACGGGCTTACCGCGGAACTGGTCGAGGCCGACCGTGCCCAGGTCGGCACCGACGAGGGTGAAGCCGGGGGCGGGAGATCCGACGGCGGGCAGCTCGCCGACGGTGTTGATCGCGTTTCCGCGCAGGGTTATCTGTGCCATGCGCACAGTCTGCCAAGGCCCGCGCGGCCGCCGCTGGTCAGGTCCGCTTGTCCTGATTGGTGGGATACCTGGCGTAGACGACATGCCCGGGTCTGGCGAACACTGATTCCATGGCTCGCAAGGTGGTGATCGCCGGCTTTCCCGGCGTCCAGGCGCTCGACGTGGTGGGGCCGCACGACGTCTTCGCCGGCGCGTCGCTGTTGACCGACGGCGGATACGACGTCGCCGTCGCCTCGGTCGACGGCCGGGCGGTGACCACCGCGACCGGCCTGGCGTTCGCGTCGGCACCGCTTCCCGACCCCGGCGAGGCGGTCGACACCGTCGTGGTGCCCGGCGGCGTCGGCATCGACGCCGCCCGCGCCGACGCCGAGCTCGTCGCCTGGATCAAGGCCGTCGCCGGGCACGCCCGTCGCATCGTCACCGTCTGCACTGGCACGTTCCTGGCCGCCGAGGCCGGGCTTCTCGACGGCCACCGGGTGACCACCCACTGGGCCTTCGCCGGGCGCCTGGCCCGCGAATTCCCGGGCCTTGACGTCGACGCCGACCCGATCTTCATCCGCAGCTCGGACACCGTGTGGACGGCCGCCGGTGTCACCGCGGGCATCGACCTCGCCCTGTCGCTGGTCGAGGACGATCACGGCACCGAGGTCGCGCAGACGGTGGCCCGCTGGCTCGTGCTGTACCTGCGCCGCCCCGGCGGACAGACCCAGTTCGCGGCGCCGGTGTGGATGCCGCGCGCCAAACGGACCGCCATCCGCGCGGTGCAGGAGGCCATCGAGGCCGAACCGGGCCGCCCGCACAGCATCGAGGACCTGGCGCGGCGGGCGGCGATGAGCCCGCGCCATTTCACCCGCGTGTTCACCGCCGAGGTCGGTGAGGCGCCGGGCCACTACGTCGAACGCGTCCGCACCGAGGCCGCGCGCCGCCAGCTGGAGGAGACCGACGACACCGTCGTCGCGATCGCCGCCCGCTGCGGCTTCGGCACCGCGGAAACGATGCGACGCAACTTCCTGCGCCGCGTCGGCGTTCCGCCCGACGCAGTACCGCAAGGCATTCGCGTAACCAGAAGGGAACCCACCGATGACCCAGATCGCTTTTGTCGCCTACCCCGGTTTCACCGCGCTGGACATGATCGGCCCGTACGAGGTGCTGCGCAACCTGCCCGGCGCCGAGGTGCGGTTCCTCTGGCATGAAACCGGGCCGGTCACCGCCGACTCCGGCGTGCTGGTCATCGGCGCCACCCACTCGCTCGCCGAAACCCCTTCGCCCGACGTGATCCTCGTGCCCGGCGGTCCGGCCACTCCGGTGCACGCGCGGGACGAGGCGCTGCTCGACTGGCTGCGCCGAGCGCAGCGGACCGCGAGTTGGACGACGTCGGTGTGCTCGGGGTCGGTCATCCTGGCGGCGGCCGGACTGCTCGAGGGCCGGCGCGCAACGTCGCACTGGGCCACCGTCCCGGCGCTGAAGGCGTTCGGCGCGATCCCCGTCGGCGACGAGCGGATCGTGCGCGCGGGCGACGTCGTGACGTGCGCCGGCGTGTCCGCGGGCCTCGACCTCGCGCTGTGGCTGGCCGGCGAGATCGCCGGGGAGGGCCGCGCCAAGGCCATCCAGCTGACGATCGAATACGACCCGCAGCCGCCGTTCGACTCCGGTCACCTGTCGAAGGCGTCGGCGACGACGAAAGCGGCTGCACTGTCGCTGCTTTCGCGCGACAGCGCGAAGCCGGCCCAGCTCAAGGCGGCGACGATGCTGGCGTGGGAGCGGGCGCTGGCTGCGGTCCGGTCGCGGCGGCGCGGGCGAGAGCGGGTTGGCGCGCCGGCGAGTTAGGCGTTGGGCTGCAGGATCTCGGTCGTGGCCAACTGGCCGCCGGCTCCCAGCCAGGCCGCCACCACGCGCGGCGCGTCCCGGTTGGGGTTGTAGATGTCTTCCTCGCTGGAGAACAGCCCGTCACCGGCGTACACCAGGCGGGTCCAGTTGGGGAACCAGAACGGCTCCCCGTTCGGGTCGGTCGGGTGGTCCAGCAGGTTCTTGATCATGATGACGACGGCGTCGTTATCGTCGTCGTAGGCGATCCAGTCGGACGGGAACCGCATGTGCGGGAACGGGGCCATGACGGCGACGATCCACTCGCGGACCGCCTCGCGTCCGTGGAAGACCCCGTAGTGGTGCTCGGTGTAGACGACGTCCTCGGTGAAGAGGTCGGCGAACGGTCGCCAGTCGCCCGAGGCGCTGCACCCTTCGACGACGGTGGTGTAGTGCCCGACCGCTTGCTCGATCTCGGCCCTGCTGAATTTGCCCATGGCGCACACACTAGCCAACCGTCCGGCCAGGTCACGACGAATCAGTGTGGCGGGTCGAATCGACCGCCCAGCGCCGCGGCGGGCCGAGCACCAGGTATAGATGACGAATGAACGTTTTGGAGCTGTTCGACCTGCGCGGTAAGACGGCCCTGGTGACCGGGGCCTCCAGCGGAATCGGCAAAGAAGTGGCGCGGGCGTACCTGCAGGCGGGCGCCCAAGTGGCGTTGCCGCAAGGCATTCCGACGCTCTGGAGGCGGCCGCCGCCGATCTCGCCGGCGCGGGCGCGGTGTTGCCCGTCCGTTGCGACGTCACCCGGGAAGCCGAGGTGACCGCGATGCTGGACCGCGTCACCGCGGAGTTGGGCGGCGTCGACATCGCGGTCTGCAACGCCGGCATCGTCTCGGTGCGCGCGATGCTCGACATGTCGTTGGAGGAATTCCAGCGCATCCAGGACACCAACGTGACCGGTGTGTTCCTCACGGCCCGGGCGGCGGCGCGGGCGATGGTCGAGCAGGGCCGGGGCGGGTCGATCATCACCACCGCCTCGATGTCGGGCCACATCATCAACGTCCCGCAACACGTCGGCCACTACTGCGCCTCCAAGGCTGCCGTCATTCACCTGACCAAGGCCATGGCCGTGGAGCTGGCGCCGCACGACATCCGGGTGAACAGCGTCAGTCCCGGCTACATCCGCACCGAACTCGTCGAGCCGCTGGCGGAGTACCACCGACAGTGGGAACCGAAGATACCGTTGGGCCGCATGGGCCGTCCCGACGAGCTCACCGGCCTCTATCTCTACCTCGCGAGCGCGGCCTCGAGCTACATGACCGGTTCCGACCTCGTGATCGACGGCGGATACACCTGCCCCTGAATCGCGGTCACCGGACGACGCAGGGGCGGCCGAAGCGGGTCCGCACGCCCGGGGAAAACAGGCCGCGCAACCGCTCACCGGCCGGCTCCACCCCGCCGGCGCGCAGCAGTTCGTCCTCCAACTCGAGGATCTCGGCGACCCGCAGCGGCCACGGTCCGTGCTCGTTCGGTATCCACCACGTCCGGCCGGCCTTGCGCGTGTGCGCGCCCCACCGCGCGGTGAGCCAGACTTCCAGCGGCGTGGGCTCGACCGCGTCGCCGATCGCGACGGTCAACCGGCTGCGCAACCCGCGTCGGGGCCAGCGACGCGCGCTGTCGTACGTGATCCGATCGCCGCGCCGCGCGATTCGCATCCGCGCCCAGCTGTACGGGACGCCGAGCCCGATCCGGGTGACCGGCACCACGGCCAGGCGGGCCGTTTCCAGCGACCGGAACAGCACACCGTGGCGACCGGCGTCGTCGATCGAATACAGCCGGATGTTCGTCTCGGCGAAGCTGCCGAAATACGGCAGCGGCAGCGCCGAGCCGATTTTGGTGCTGCGCATCACGAACGGCACCAGCCCGGCGTAGGTCATCCCGTCGGCGAACACGTCGGGGCGCGTCCCGGCCGGGAACAGCCCCGCAACGCTGTCCGGGCGCACCGGCCAGTGCACGAAGGTCAGGTCGGCCCAGCGCTGGTCGAAGGTGACCGGCCCGGGCAGGCGCGGCGCAGTGACGGGGTATCCGGCGAGAGCATGGCGCTTACCCGGTTCGGTGGGCGGCGGGCCGGGTGTCGCGGTCACGCCATCATCGTGACACGCGAATACGGGGTGCGGCTCAACCCTTCACGAGCCGTTGGCGATCCACTCTCGCGCCTGCTCCGTCTCCCCGGCGGGAAAGTGCCGGATCTCGGCCGACACGAAGTGGGAGGTCAGGTGTTCGGCCACGTCGCCGAGGTGCGAGTCGGTGACCACCGCGATCTTCTTGACGTGCTTGTGATGGTCGCGGACGAAGCGGAGGTGGGTGACCAGCGACCCGAAGCTGTCCCAGCCCGGAAAGGACGGGGCGCTGATGATGAGCCCGGCGAGATCGCCGTGGGCCTCGATCTGCGGGTCGACGGCTTTTCGCGAGTTCGACGAAGTCGTCTTTGTCGAGCGCCGACGTCGGCCGCACCTCCAGGATGGAATGCTCTTTGTCCAGGTCGTATTCGATCATGGCGCGCTCCTCGTGAGATGTGTCCCGTCGCCGGCAGTGGCGATGCCGCCATGATGCCGGGGACCGCGTCCACCGGATAAGGGCCGAAAGGCATCGCCGACGGCGCGAAGTGCCCTTTATCCCTCCAGCTGGCCGGATATACCCCGCTCGATGCCGTCCCGGGTCGAGGCCGGCAGCACCAGCAGCCCGTCGAGTTCCCTGCCCGCCAGTTCGTAGGCGTTCTGGCGCTCCTGCGGGGCTGCGGACGGGTCCGCCGCGACCCGCAACAGGCTCTGGGCGCGCGCGATGCGTTGCTGGTCGGTGCGGGAAAAGTCGTTGCGGCGCCGCCGTTTCGCCTCCGCCTCGGCGACGTCGAAGGCGGTCACGTAGTCCTCGACGGCCCCCCGGTAGCGCGCGGCGGCGTCGGGGTCGTCGAGCAGTTCCTCGGCCCTGACCGGGCGCAGCAGGTCGGCCCGCAGTTTGGCCTTGTGGAAGTCGACGGTCAGCGGCTCGCGCATGTCGGTCATGACCGGGAAGTCGAGCAGTTTGGCGACGTCGAGTTCGTACTCCAACCAGCGGGAGTCGGTGCGGGCGTGCTCCTCGACGATCCGGCGCAGCGACCGCCACCGGGCGGCCTGGTTGTCGGCGGTGGTCGTGCGGCGCGCGTCCGTGTCGCTGGACGGGGGTTGCTCCCGCGTCTCCGCGGTGCGCTGCTGGTGTGCGGCGAAGGCCTTCACGGCGGCGATGAGCAGGCCCGCCAGCGGCAGGAGCACGATCAACAGCTCGGCCAGCCGGAATAGCAAACCCACACGGCCAGGATGCCATCTTCGGCCCTCCCCCGGCGCCCGGCCGGGGTGGGGGCCTGCTCGTAGGCTCGAAGATCATGACGGGAGGAACGACGGGCCGGCCGGCGTGGTCGCGGCCCCGCGAGCTTGTCGACTCCGCCCGCTCGGCGCTGCACCGGCGCACCGCTCGCGTGTACTCCCGCGCGCCGCGACCCGTGCGGCAGGCGGTGCGGCTGATCGAGAGCACCGGTCGCGAGACCCTGGACGACCGGGTTCCCGGCCTGGCCGCCGAGGCCGCGCTGTTCACCCTGATCTCGCTTCCCGCGCTGCTGCTGGCGGTCGTCGGGTCGCTGGGGTTCGTTGCCGATGCACTGGGCCCCGACGGAACCGCCGAGCTGCACCGGTTGGTGCTGGGCGTCCCCAACTCGTTCCTGTCCGAGCGGACCTACAACTCGTACCGGCGGATCGTGGAGGACGTGCTCGCGCAAAGCAGCGGCCGGGCGGTCTCCGTCGGCCTGCTGCTGAGCGTCTGGACCGGCTCGCGGGCGGTCAACCGGTACGTGGAGACGATCACGATCGCCTACGACGTCGACCCGCGCTCGGCGTGGCGGCGTCGGCTGCTGGCCTTCGGCCTGACCGTCGGGGGACTCCTGGGCGCCGTGGCGATCCTGCCGCCGCTGGTGGTCGGCCCCCGCCTACTGGGATGGTTGGCCCCCGAGGCGGTGGCCGCCACGACGCTGCGAACCCTGCATCTGTTTTTCTGGCCGGGTGTCGTCATGCTCGTGGTGGCGGCGCTGGCCACGCTCTACCACATCGGTGTTCCCTGGACGACGCCGTGGCGCCGGGACCTGCCGGGGGCCGTGCTGGCCATGCTGCTGTGGCTGGCCGCGTCGGAGGGGTTGCGCATCTACCTGGGGCTCAGCGTGCAGCACGATGCCTTCTATGCGCGGCTCGCGGTGCCGATCGCGGTGGTCCTGTGGCTCTACATCACCGCCCTTGCGGTGCTGCTCGGAGCCGAGTTCAACGCCCAGATCGAGAAGATGTGGCCGCACGAGCGTCATCCCTGGCGCCTGTTCCGGCGTCGGCGCACGTAACCGTGGGGCGCCGAGCGACGGATACACGCAGCCGGTTGGCGACCTACTCCGCGCCCAGGAACCGGACGGCCTTTTCGTAGATCAGCAGTGCCACGCAGCCTCCGACGCTGCCCGGCGAGTGCCGAGTGCCGGGCGGGTTGACGACGAGGCTGCCCTGTGGATAGGAGCCGTGCTCGTCGAATTGGTCGCCTTCCAGGACAAGCACGTGTTCATAGCCCACGTGTTCGTGCTCGGCGACGCGGGCGCCGGGCGCATACCGCAAGAACACCGCCGCCGGCCCGCCATTGCCCTCCCGGTACAACCAGTGTGCGGTCACTCCCGGGCGGAAAGCCGTCCAGTCATCCGGGTCGTGCAGCCTTTTCACCTGCTCGAGAAGGTTTGCAAAGACGATCGAGTCGGAGGGTGTGGACATGTGCGCGTCTCCTTGAAACTTGCGTCCGATGGCGGCCGGGACCCCGGGTAGGGCCGGGGGAATGCGGCGGGCGGCGGGCGTGGGCGCATCGAACCATTTCCGCTCGATCCAGCCCAGGCCGAGCACCAGCCAGGTCGTGAACACGAAAGGCGCAGAGACCGTTTGGAGCCCCACGGCGACGACCGCCGGTATGAGGATCGTCGCAATGATTGCGCCCAAGATGGCGAGCCTCAGCTTGCCGCCGCACAGCGCGTACACCGCTACGGCGGTCAGCACGCCGTTGAAGCCGTAGAGGCCGAAGTTCACGCTGGTCGGGTCGACATCCGAGTGGTAGTAGTACGAGATCCCCGTGCCGATGACGGCGCCGAGTAAGGCGATGGTCGCGTGTCGCCGGTCGCTGAACAGCATCCCGGCAAGAAACAGCAGGCCCGACCAGATGCTCGGCGAGTAGACCGCTTGGCCGAGGCTGAACAGCACCGCTGTGACCGGGTGAACCGTCGTGGCCCCGGACGGTCCGGACGCGGCCGGCTGGAGAACGCCGAGATGCGGCGCCAGGGCGTGGAGGCCCCAGAAGATGATCAGGAAGGGCGATGCCAGGATGGGAAATGGCAGGACCGCGACAAGGACGTGAACCAGCACCACCGCGAGCGCCACGCAGACGATGAGCACGACCCACATGCCGACATCGGTCCAGCGCGTTCGGTAGAAGGTGGGCAGCGAGAGCGCGATCAGGCAGGGGTTGAGACCGGGAAGCCCGGTCGCAAGGACCGGGCCCCTTTCCCCGAGCGCCAAGCGACCGGCCGGAGCGATGATTGCCGCCACCAGAAGATAGGCGGCGGCGATGGGCGACACGACCAGAACGGCGGCCAGAAAGAACAAGCCGGTGAGCGCGTTGCTCTGAAAGCACAGCTGCGAACAGCCGCGCAGGACCAGCCGGTAGTACGGGACACCTGTGCCGGTCTGGCTCGGCCCTGCCACGTCCGTCCGCCGCCCAGCGTGTCAAAGAGAAGCCAACAGGTTCAAGATCGAGTCCGACGTGCCGGTCCACCCGACGATGCCGCCTTGTGCGACCACCGACCGGAGCGTCACTTCCTTGAACTCGGGGAAGTAGCTGTCCGTCCCGTCCGCGACCATCAGGCAGTCGTAGCCGCGATCGTTGGCACAGCGCATGGTCGTCTGCACGCAGACTTCGGTTGTCACGCCGGTGATCACCAGGTTGGTGATGTTTCGGGTCATCAGGTACTCATGGAAGATGGTGCGGTAGAAGGCATCCTTGCCGGGCTTGGCGATGACCAATTCCCCTGCTGCCGGCGCGTTTTCAACGATGAAGTCCGACCCCTCCTCGCCATCGATCAAGATTCGACCCATCGGACCGACGTCACCGATCTTGACTTTGGGGTTCCCGCGATTGCGCTTGGCCGTCGGAAGGTCGGACAAATCCGGTTTGTGGCATTCCTTGGTGTGGATCACGGGCAAACCGGCCGTGCGGAAGGCGGCCTGCAGCTCGGCGATAACCGGAATGCAGGGAGCGACATTGTCGATGTTGTTACCGAGGGATTCGGCAAAGCCGCCCAGTTGACAGAAATCTCGCTGCATGTCGATACAGACCAGTGCGACATGGTTGATGTCGAACTCGTACGGGAATGGATTCGCCTCGATGGTTGGCATGTTGTCTCCCAAGCCCGGCCACTGGGGGCCAGGGTGATCAGGCCGGTTGAAAGGTGGTTACGAGCACTCATCATGCCCCGCCTGCGCTCTGTCAATCCAGCAAATGAAGTATCAGCGTGGGAAAAAGTTTCCGCTGGCGACCCTTTCGCCGTCGGTGCTGCAGGGGTTTCCGATGTGGTCACGGTCTCTCGTCCGCCGTGGCAGGCTGGACGTATGACGATGGCTGACGCGGCCAAACTCGCCTTCCAGATAAGCCTCCTTGTGGTGATCCTCGGCTACGGGCTGACCGCGCGATTCGCCGACGTGACCTACGTGCTGCGCCTGCCGGATCTGCTGGCCCGTTCCCTGCTGAGCGTGCTGGTGATTGCGCCGGTGCTCTCCGCGGTCATGGTCGGCGTCATGGAGCTCAAGCCGCAGGTGGCCATCGCGCTCGTGACGCTGGCGCTCTCACCCCTGCCGCCGTTGCTGCCACGACGAGGCGAAAAGGCCGGCGGACACGTTCAATACGGGCTGGGCCTCGTCGTCGTGCTCGCCGTGCTCGCCGTTCCCGTGCTCGCCGTGGCGGCGCCCCTGGTTGGGCACGTGTTCGGGCGTCAGCTGGTCGTAAGTGCTTGGCGGATCGCGGAACTGATGTTGGTGTCGGTACTGGCCCCGCTCGTCGCCGGCATGGCGATCGCCGCGCGTCGGCCCGCACTCGCGGCGCGCATAGCCGGTCCGATCGAACGTGCTCAGCGGTGGGCGCTGCCGGTCGCCATGGTCTTGCTGCTCATTGCCGCCGCGCCGGCGATGTGGAAGCTGGTGGGCGATTGGACCCTGGTCGCCATGGTGCTGTTCGTCGTCAGCATGGTCGCCATCGGACACGTGTTGGGCGGCCCCGATCGCCAATGTTCGGCGGTACTGGCGTTCGCCAGCAGTTGCCGACACCCCGCGACCGCGTTGACGATCGCGTCGGCGAACTTTCCCAATGCTGACGAACGCGGCGCCGTTGCACTCTACGGTCTGGTCACGGCGGCAATAGGTGCGCTCTACAGCTTCTGGATGCGTCGGCGCTCGACAGCCCTCGGCTAGCCCTGTCCACCGCGTACAGCAACTCGGCCGCAGCGCCCGAGATGCGATCAGCGAAAACGGATGCACGACTGCGTGAGTCGACTCGGAAACTTGTTCTGGGTGCGGCTAATACCCGACCGGCTAAATTGGTGCGCACGTCAGCGCCGATCTCGGTGGGGGCCTTGGGCGTCGGCCTTGGTTATCAAGATCCGTGAGCGGTGGGTGGTGTGGGCAAAATGCTCTGTGCTCCAACCCTTTTCAGGATCGATGCGATGCCGCTGACCGGTTTAGTTGGTGGTGGGCGGTGACTCCGGCTGGTAGGGGGTGTACCACCACCATTGGGCGCGTTCGCCGGTGGGCCCGGGGTAGGGCGCGACGGCGGGGGTGGGGGCGCGCCAGTGATCCCGGGCTGAGCTCTCGGCCGTCGCTGTCGGTGACGGTGAGGTGGTGTGCGGGTCCGGTGAGGGTGATGCCGCCCTGGTGGTGTAGCCGGTGGTGGTAGGGGCAGACCAGCACCAGGTTGGTCAGCTCGGTGGGCCCGCCGTCTTCCCAGTGCCGGATGTGGTGGGCGTGCAGGCCGCGGGTGGCCCCGCAGCCCGGCACCGCGCAGGTGGGGTGGCGGTGCTCGAGGGCGCGGCGCAGCCGCGGCTGATCGCCCGGGTGGTGCGCCCGGCGCCGATGAGTTCGCCGTGGCGGTCAAACCAGGCCTCCAGGTGGCATCACACGTCACGTATCGGCGTTCGTCCTCGGTGAGCAGCGGGCCCCGATGCAGCCCGGCCGCGCGCTTGTCGAGGTCGAGGTGGACCACCACGGTGGTGTGCTGCCCGTGGGGCCGCCGGGCGGCCTCGGTGTCCCAGCCGGTCTCGACCAGCCGCAGGAGCGCCTCGAGGGTTTTCGCGCGAGCACAACGCGGCCACAGTGCCGATTTCTCAGCGTGGGCTCCCTGCGTCGGACCCGGCCGCCCTCATGCAGCCTCTCTGCCGGCGACCCATTCGCGCGCATTGCCGGCCTCGGCGAGGGGAAACGCGCGAACCTCGGCCGGCATCAGGAGACCGAAGAACTTCATCGTCTGCTTGATCCATTCCACGTCGGTGACCACCGCAATGCGTTGCCAATTGAGGAAGTGGCTCAAACCCACCTTGGTGTCTTCCCAAACAGCGCCGGGATCGATCCCGTCGAAGTCCGGCGCGAATTCGTAGTAGATCCCCAGCTTTTCGTGCGTCTGCAATCTCTTTTCCACATCGGGTATCAACACCGTGTCGTAATCCTCCTTCGTGACACGACCGTGGCACTTGAACGCAACGACATCATCGGGGAATTCGGTCAGCAGCTCAATCACGTGGCCCTCCATAACAATCCGTATCGATCCACCGAAAGTTGATCATCTCGCCATCGTCGGCAGTGGCATAGAGGCAAAAGTCCCGCATCCGTACGAGCGGCATGCGTTCACCTCGCCCCGTACGGGTACCGCGGGCCGGTGTCGACCCTCGGGGTGATCCTGGACGAGGCCGTCTTTCGACTCGGTGCAGGGAGAAGTACGCACGGTGCGCCGCTTTCGTCGTGACGACCGGCACGTGGAAACGATCGCCCACACGCTTCTCACCTCGAATCCGACCGAATTCCGGATCCGGGCCGAGCTCGACGCGTACGAAGGCGGGACGCGTGTCTACTGCGAGAGCTGGGACCGCCACATCCCGCGTGATCAGCTCTGCGGTGTTCAACAGCCCGGTCGTGCAAGCGATTTCAACGTGAGCCCGCTCTGTTCACAGAATTCCGAAGCCGTGCAGGGCCTTGAACCCGAACCAGGTCCCGAAGACCAACCCCACGACGACCATGATCGGCCGGTCGTGCTCCTGCAACCAGCGCAAAACCCAGTCCAGCAGGGAGCGCGACCGTTCCGGGAAAAACGCCGCCAGCCCGACGATCAGCAAGTTGCCGCCCGTGGCAAGTGCCACGAAAACCACGTAGGTGACCATGTTGACAGCCCGGGGCATCCCGGCGTTGCCGATCACGCTGATCGCGGCCAGCGTGAAGACCCACGCCTTCACCGAGACCGTCATCAGGCCCGCGCCGATGAAAAACGCTCGAGTGGGCGTCGCCGACGTCAGCATCGACATCCACTTCGGCGGCGGCGCGTCGGGATCGTCACCGGTGAACAGCTCGCGCGCCGCGGTGACCAGAAACAGCAGGGCCACCACCAGCAGGACCGTCGACACGATCCAGTGGCGTGCGTGATCGGAGTCGGCGCTGCGCTTGCCCCAGTGCAGGATCGTGCCGAACACCAGGCCCTGCAGCAGCCGCGTGCTGACATGGCCCCCGACCCAGGCGCCGGCCGCGCGCAGCCGCGCCGGGGTGCCGAGCAACATGATCGTGACCACCAGCTCGATCGGTTCGAGCGCGCTCCCGAGAACCAGCGGAATGAGGCTGTCCCACATGATCGCCGGCGCTATTGCGCGGCCAGCGCCGCGCGGGTCTCGGCCTCGGCGATCGCGGCGGCCAGGTCCGCGGGTTGCGGGTGGACGGTGACGTCGATGCGCTCGATGCCGCCCGTGAAGGCGAAACCCTGGCCGTAGGGCGCGACCGGCGAGCCCGTGTCGGTGCCGACGTCCAGGGTCTCGCCGCTCATCGAGAACCGGAACGGGACGGTCCGCTCGACGCGGCCGCGGGCGACGGGCGCCGCGTCGACACTGAGCGAAGCGGACGCGCCCCTGCCCAGCCCGCCGCCGTCGTAATCGAACGAAAGCCCCAGCGCAACAGGTCCTTCCGGTAGCGGCCCGGGCGCGGAAATGGTGGTCAGTTCATGACCCAGGTAGTTGTAGGTGAAGCGCGGAACGCCGTCCTGCAGGTACAGACTCCACCCGGCCATCGCCCCGCCCAGGCAGATCACCACCCCCTGCGCGCCACCGGCCGGGATCTGCAGCCGCGCCAGCAGCTCGAACGAGGTGCTGGTGTAGCCGAGGGTCACCGGTTCGGGGATGCGCACCTGCCCGGCGTAGTACGTGATCGAGGTGCGGCCGGCGAGCAGGCTGGGCCGGTTGGCGGGCAGCGCGCGCGCCAGCGTCGCGTCGCTGAGGGGGTAGACGTCGTATTTGCGCGCCTCGGCGTCGAACACGGCCTTCAACTCGGCGAGCTTGTCGGGATGCTGCGCGGCGAGATCGACGCCCTGGCTGAAGTCGTCGGCGAGGTGGTAGAGCTCCCAGCGCTCGGCGTCGCCGAAAGCGGCACTGCGCTGGGTGCGGACCCAGGGCAGGCGCCCGTGAAAGCACGACGCCATCCACCCCTGGTGGTAGACGGCGCGATTGCCGAAGATCTCGAAATACTGTGTGGTGCGCCGACCGGCGGCGTCGGCGTCGTCGAAGGAGTAGCGCATGCTGACACCCTCGATCGGTTTCTGCTCGACGCCGTCGACGAGCGCGGGCATTTCGATTCCGGCGGCGTCCAGGATCGTGGGCGCGATGTCGATGACGTGGTGGAACTGGCTGCGCTGCTCGCCCGCCGCGCCGATGCCCCGCGGCCAGGAGATGGCCAGTCCGTTGCGGGTCCCCCCGAGATGGGACGCCACCTGCTTCATCCACTGGAACGGGGCATCGAGCGCCCAGGCCCAGCCCACGTTGTAGTGGTTCTCGCAGCGCGCGGTGCCGAAGTCGGCCAAATGGGCCAGCAGCCACTCGGGGTCCTCGGGCAGCCCGTTCTGGAACGCCGGTGAGCTCCAGGCGCCGTGTAGCGTTCCCTCCGCGGACGCGCCGTTGTCACCACAGACATAGATGAACAACGTGTTTTCCCAGCGCCCCAACTCGTCGATGGCGCCGATCAGCCGCCCGATCTGGGCATCGGTGTGGGCCAAAAAACCCGCGTAGACCTCCATCAGGCGCCGCGCCACCGGCTTGTAGCGCTCGTCGTAGTCCGCCCAT
This sequence comes from uncultured Actinomycetota bacterium, assembly GCA_963711445.1. Taxonomy (GTDB): domain Bacteria; phylum Actinomycetota; class Actinomycetes; order Mycobacteriales; family Mycobacteriaceae; genus Mycobacterium. The sequence goes on along the minus strand of CAVQEF010000002.1, from coordinate 2,726,791 downwards.
GCGGGTATCTGCTCGGGTCGCGGCGTCAGCCGGGAGCCGGCGGGGATGATGCCCATCTCGATCTGGCGGGCATAGATGCGTTCCCGCAACGCATCCCAGCCGTCGTCGAACCGACCCGCGAACTCCGCCGACCACTCCGGCCACACCTGGTGGGGGCTGTGGGTCGCCCCGGGCGCGAAGTACACGAAGAACGGCTTGTCGGGCGCCGACGTGTTCTGCAGCCGGATCCAGTCGATCGCCTTGTCGGCCAGATCCTCGCTGAGGTGGTAGTCGCCGCGGCCGAGGTAGGGCTCGACGGGTGTGGTCTGGTCGTACAGCGCGGGCTCGTACTGCGAGGTGTCGCCCCCGAGGAACCCGTAGAAGCGTTCGAAGCCGAGCCCGGTGGGCCAGCGGTCGAACGGGCCGGCCGGGCCGCTCTCCCAGATCGGGGTGAAGTGCGCCTTGCCGAACAACGCGGTGCCGTAGCCGTTCCTGCGCAGGATTTGAGTGACGGTGGCCGTGCTCCGTGGTATCACGCTGTCGTAACCGGGGAACCCGTAGGCGATCTCGCAAATCGTTCCCATGTGCGCGCTGTGGTGGTTGCGTCCGGTCAACAGCGCGGCACGCGTCGGCGAGCACAGCGCGGTCGTGTGGAACTGGTTGTAGCGCAGGCCCGTTGCTGCGACGCGGTCCAGCGCGGGGGTGGGAACCGGCCCGCCGAACGTGGCGGCGGCGCCGAAGCCGACGTCGTCGAGCAGCACCACGACGACGTCGGGAGCCCCGGCGGGTGGGTAGCGGATCGACGGTGTGACCGGGGCGGAATCGGCTACATCCTCGCGGGGTAAGTCGTCCATGGCGCCTCCTGGTGCCGGGTGTCGCGGATCGTCGATGTCGCCGTGCCCGTGGGCACGTCAACTCTGCGGGCGCACCCCCAGCACGTCGCGGAACAGCGCCTGCCGCAGGGCGAGTTCGCGCGGATCGCTCCACAGGTGAAACCCGAGCCGGTTCATCACGTAGGCGTAGCCGATGCCGGTGTCGGGGTCGGCGCAGCCGAAGGACCCGCCGAAGCCCGGCGTCCCGAAGGCCTTGTCCGAGGAGCCGAACTCGAAGTGCGGGACGGGTTTACAGAAGCCGAGCGAATACGCCACGTCCACGTGCATCACCTTGTCGCGCACCCCCTGGCTGGGCGGGACCGGCGGCGCCGCCATCGCCTCCAGCGTGTCGGCGTTCAGGCCGACCTCGGTGCCCCCGCAGGCCGCGCCGCCATACATCCGCGCCACCGCCCCGGCGGTTCCGATGCCGTTGGCCGACGGGATCTCCACGGCGCGCACGTCCTCACGGTTGTAGTCGCCGTTGAACGGGTTGACGCCGCGCGGAACGGCGACCGCGCGCGCCGTCAGGCCGACCGGGTTGAGCGAGGCGCCCACGAATCCGGGTGGCATCACGCCCAGGTGCAGCAGCGTCTCTGCGCGTGCCCAGTTGTGGATATGGGCGACCCGGCGGCGATCGACGGTATCCGGCAGGCCGATGTGCAGGTCGAGCCCCAGCGGGCCCGCGATCTCGTCGGCCAGGTAGCGGCCCAGCGTGCGGCCGGCCGGGTCGGTCCGGCGGATCAGCTCGGACTTGTACCAGCCGAGCGTGATCGCGTGATACCCGTGCCGCGCCCCCGGTCGCCACGCCGGTGTCTGGGCCGCCAGGATCGGCGAGAGCCGCTCGGGGTCGGCCACATCGGCCAGCGTCGGCTTCGGTTTGAGCGCGCACAGTCCGGCCTGGTGCCCCAGCAGCTGGCGGACCGTGACGTCACCCTTGCCCGCTTGCGCGAACTCCGGCCAGTACTCGGCGACCCTGGCGTCATAGGAGAGCAGCCCGCGGGACACCGCCGCGGCCACGACCAGGGCGGCGACGCCTTTGGTCGTGGAGAACATGTTGACCATCGTGTCGGGGCGCCACGGATCCTTCGTCAATCCGTTGCGGTAGCCGCCCCACAAATCGACGACCTTGACGCCGTCGCGGTAGACGGCGAGGGCCGCGCCGACCTCCGCGCCGTCGCGAAAACTGGCGCGGAACGCGTCGGCGACCTTTCCGTAGCCGGTATCCACGTCGCCGCCGATGCGGTCCGGCGTCACTGCAACCTTGAGAACCATCGTCGTGCCTCCGCAATGGAGACTAGCCCCATCGCCCGCCTCCTCCTCATCGCGCTACGCGCTCTGCATCGTCGGCGGGCTAGGCCAGGGCCGGTGGGTTAGCGAGCACCCAGCGTGCCGCTCAGGTACTGCGCGCGGCAGGCGCGGCGGGCCAGCTTGCCGCTGGTGGTGCGCGGGATGGCGCCGGCCGATAGGAAGCGCACGTCGGAAACGGCGACGTCATGGCGGTGCGCCACCGCCGCCCGGATCGCCTCGACCGCCGGCCGCGGGTCGGCGTGGCTGGTGCCCGTCGCGCGTTCGGCGACGATCACCAGGCGCTGGTCCGACGCATCCGGGCCCGCATCGTCGGATGGCACCGCGAAGGCCGCGACGTAGCCGCGCCGCACCATCGGCGAGGCGTCGGCAACGGTGGCCTCGATGTCGTGCGGATAGTGGTTGCGGCCGTCGATTCTCACCAGGTCGACGATGCGGCCGGCGACGTAGAGCTCACCGTCGAGGTACACGCCCAAATCCCCGGTCCGCAGCCAGGTGCCGCCCGTGTTCGAGCCCTCGGCGTGGCTTCCTTCGGGCAGCCGCGACTGCAGCGTGGCGCCGAACGCCAGCTTGGTCGCCTCCGGCCGTTCCCAGTACCCGCGACCAACGTTGTTGCCCTGCAACCAGACTTCGCCGACCTCGCCGTCGGGCAGCTCGTCCTCGGTGCCGGGATCGACGATCACCGCCCACAGGCTGCGGGCCACCTGACCGCACGACACCATCGCCACGGCGTCGGGGGAATCCGGCGCGACGCGCACCGCGTGCCCCGCGCCGAGCTGCTCGCGATCGAAATACGCGGCCGTCGCCTCGGCGCTCGGCGCGATGGTCGCGATCATCAGGGTCGCCTCCGCGATGCCGTAGGACGGTTTGAACGCAGTGCGCGGTAGCCCGTAGGGCGCGAACGCCTTGTTGAAGGTCCTGATCGCGTCGATGCTGACGGGTTCGGAACCGATGATCATCACCACGTTGCTCAGGTCGATGTCGTCGCCGGGTGCGGGCAGTCCGCGCTGCGCGGTCCACTCGTAGGCGAAGTTCGGTGCGGCGGTGACCACCCGGCCGACCCGCGACCCGGCGGACAGGGCCTGAATCCAGCGCTGGGGCCTGCGGACGAACGCGGTGGGTGACATCAACGTGGAGTGTCCGCCGTATACCGCGGGGAAGCCGATCATCGACAGACCCATGTCGTGGTAGAGCGGTAACCAGCTGACGCCGTGGGTGTTTCGGTCCAGCAGGTCGATCGACAGGATCATCTGCGTCAGATTGGTGCCCACCGCCCGGTGGGTGATCTCCACACCGACCGGCGGCCGGGTCGCGCCCGAGGTGTACTGCAGGTGCGACACGTCGTCCATCCCGAGCTCGATGGGGGTGAACGACTCCCCCTCCGAGTCGGGCACCTGGTCGATGAGGAGCACTTGCGGCCTTTGCAGGCGCGGCAGGCCGGTCAAAAACTCCTCGACGGCGTCCCTGGCCGCCGTGGTGGTGAGGACCACCGACGGCCGCGAGTCGCGCAGCGCCGTATCGAGGCGTTCGGCGTGGCCCGGCAGTTCGGGCGCGAACAGCGGCACCGCGATGGCGCCGGCCTTGATCGCCGCGTAGAAACCCGCGACGTAGTCGATGCCCTGCGGCGCGAGGACCGCGACCCGCTCCCCTCGGCCGGCGACTTGCTGCACGCGGGCGCCGATGGCCATGCAGGCGGGCACCGAACTGCGTCCAGGTCACCTCCTCGGCCCGCCCGTCGTTGCCGCTGCTGTAGTCCAGATAGCGATAGGCCACGGTGTCGCCGACGTTGGCGACGTTGCGTTCGATCAAGGAGATCAGCGTGACGCCCGGCGGCAGCACGACCTGACCCTCGGCGTCCAGGCAATCCTCGATCTCGAGCAGGCCGGGAACACTCGCGTCGTGCCGGGAACCGCGATCCATAAGCGCAGTCTAGGCAACGGCCGCAACGCCCTTCCGCGCTCGGGCGGGTGATCGCCGCCACCCCGGGGATGGGTCGGCCGGGGCGGTTTCGGCACCGCACGGGCCGGCCCGGCGTAGGCCTGCGCGGTTCGCGGTAGGGTACGCGGCAGCCCCATTCAACGTCGTTTGCCAGGGAGAAACGCATGCCGGGTCGCACGTTTTCATTCGAGATCAACAAGACCTCCAGCGCGCCCCCGGCGGCGCTGTTCGGGCTGGAGACCGACGGCGCCAACTGGTCGAGATGGGCCAAGCCGATCGTGATGCAGTCGAGTTGGGCGCGGCAGGGCGACCCGGCTCCGAGCGGCGTGGGGGCCGTGCGCAAGGTCGGGATGTGGCCCCTGCTGGTCCGGGAGGAGACCGTCGAGTACGAGCGGGATCGCCGCCACGTCTACAAGCTGGTCGGCCCGGCGAGCCCGGCCAAGGACTACCGCGGCGAGGTGGTCTTCACGCCGAACGCCGCGGGGGGCACCGACATCCGCTGGACCGGCTCCTTCGTCGAGGGGGTGCCCGGGACCGGCCCGCTGATGCGGGCGGCGCTGGGCGGCGCGGTCCGCTACTTCGCGGGCCGGCTGGTGAAGGCGGCCGAGCGGCAATCGGGCGCGCGGTAGCGCCGATCGTCTCGTGGGGTTCAATCAGGTTGCCGTGCAACGGCTTTTAATGCGGTCCGGAGGCTACGGATCGTTCAGCCGCGTGTGCCGCTCGTCGACGTCTTCACCACCGTGGCCGGTACGCCTCGCTCGCGGGCGTCGGCGGGCCGCCCCGACGGCGACGAACTGCGTGGCCTGCGGGGCGCGCGGACGTGGTTCGGAATCGGCGCGCCTACGCCGAGTTGACCTCGTCCTGATATTTCTTGGTCATGTGCTCGACGGCCTGCAGCTGCGACTGGGCCAGGTCTTCGCGCACCTGGCCGGCGCGCGCCGCGGCGTCCAGCGTCGGCTGGGCCTGCCCCTGGAAGTGCGGCATCACCTCGGCGGCGAACAGCTCCGCGGACCGTCGCGTCGCCGCGGGATTGGCCCACTCGTGGCCCATCTGCAGCATGCAGCCGAACCCGCCGGACTGGTCCCAGAGCCGTTGCACCTGGGCCCGCGCCCGCTCCGGGGTGCCGATGACGCCGGCGCCGTTGTCGTTGATGACGTCGATCATCTCGTCGAGCTGCTCCCCCGGCATGGTCATCTGGGGGAACGCGGCGATCTTCTGGAAGTAGCGGAACCACGGCTCGATGCCGAACTTCACCTCTTCGCGCGCCTGCTTGTCGGTCTCGGCGAGGTGGAACAGCCCCACCAGGCTCCAGTTCGCGCGATCGACCCGCTGGCCGAAGGCCGCCGCGCGCTCCTCGACGATGCCCCAGTGGTAGGCCAGCGCGTCGAAGCCTTCGACGATCAGCGTGGCCCCGATGGACAGCAGGCCGATGCCGTGCTTGCCGGCCAGCCGCGCCCCCGTGGGCGAGGCGACCGCGGCGACCGACAGCGGAATGCCGCCGTCGGAGTACGGGGCGAGCTGCAATCGGGCGTCGAACAGTTGGTGCGTGGCCGTTTTGGCGGACACGGTTTCGCCGGCCAGCAGCCGCACCACGATGTCGAGGTTGGTCTCGAGAAGTTCGCGCGTGTCGGTGGGGGTGAGTCCGATCATCGCCGAATCGGTCGGCAGTGAGCCCGGGCCCATGCCCCCGATCACGCGGCCATGGGTGAGGTGGTCGAGCAGCATCAACCGGTCGGCGACCCAGAGCGGGTTGTGGTACGCCAGGGAGATCACGCCGGTGCCGAAGCGGATCCGCTTGGCGCGCTCGGCAGCGGCGGCGATGAAGACTTCCGGTGAGCTGATGATCTCGCTGCCGGCCGAGTGGTGTTCGCCCAGCCACACTTCGTCGAAACCGAGGGCGTCGAGATGTTGGATGAACTCCAGGTCGCGCTGCAAGGCCAGCGTCGGGTTGGTGCCCGCGCGATGGAATGGGGCGATGAAATATCCGAACCTGAGCTTGGCCATCGGGCTCCTCATGAAGTCGAGTTGCGCGCAACCATAACCCCGATGGGGCGCACCGCCCTAGGCTTCGCCGCCACAAACCTGCTCAGCCGACGGGGCCAGCGCGTGGCGTGGCCCCATCGGCTTGGGAGCAAGTTCTCTGTGCTGCTGGGCTTTTCAGAGGATCACGGGTAGCCGCCGCAGATGTTGCCCACGCAACCGCCGCCACCGCCGGGGCCCCCGCCGCCGCCCCCGACACCGGGGATGCTGCCGCCGCCGCCGTTGGGGCCGCCGCCGCCGGTCGGGCCGCCGGGTATGCCGCCGCCGCCGCCGTTGGGGCCGCCGCCGCCGGTCGGGCCGCCGGGTACTGCCGCCGCCGCCGCTGGGCCCGCCGCCGCCGGTCGGGCCGCCCGGCGCCGTGGACGGCGCGGGGGCGACGCTCGACGAGGTCGGCGCGGTGGTCGTGGGCGTGGTGCTGCCGTTCGGTCCCTTGTTGCCGCCGCCGCATCCGACCGCCACCACCAGCATGGCCGCACCACCGAACACCGCGGCCGCGTTCCGGGCTGCAGATCTCATCAGGACCCCCACTTCGCCCACTCGCGCCACTCGCGCGTGGCCCAGAGGTCCATACCCCCGGCGGCGGGCGAGCAAACCTGGCGGACTTGCCCACGGCGGGCCCGCGCTGAAGCGCGAGAACGTCGGGTCGCGGAAATCCAGCGGTTTTGTGCAGAGCTCGGACTCAGCAGTTGGTGCCCGAAATGCACCCGGTCAGGCTGGCGATGTGGACGTCACCGCTGCCCGCGGGAGTGGCTGCGTCGGGGCGCGCGGGTGCCACGCTGATCGCTGGGTGCGTCGTCGACGAGTCGCCCACCGGATCGGCACCCAGGCCGCCGAAGCCGGCCGTGACCGCCAGCGCGGCCGCGCCGCCCAACACCGCCATCGTCATTTTGGTTGGAGCATTCATCTTCAGCCTCTCCTTTCTTGTGCCTTTGTTACATCCAGTGTGCATTTGTTAATAATAAATAATATGCCCATGAAACTGTTGTTACAAGCAACATATTGCTGGTGACGCGGTGGGCACGATTGCAGCCCGTCCGCCGTTCGCAATGACCAGCCCCAAGGGCAGATGCTGATGGGATCAGGCGGGAAAAGCCGAGCTGGGCGGGTGGGTGTAGCGGCCGATCTGGCCGGACGGTCGGCGTACCGGAAAAGTCCAGTGCACCCGGCCCCCTCGAGGGTGGGAGAAAACGATTGCCCAGGGCGGTTATAGCCGGACTTCGCGCGTAAATCGGAAGCCGGCGTCGGGTTACCCGGGTGATGTTGCTGGACGCGTGCCGGTCCAACCGTTTGCGAAAAGCCCGCAAATTCGGCGACCACCCGCCGACGGCTTGGCGTGTGGCGCGAAAGGCGGACGCGCTTGCTACCCCTCCTTGGTGATCAACTTCCGCAAGGCGACGCGGTCGGGCTTGAGCAGCTCCTCGATGCGCGGCCGGTTCACCTCGGCGACGATGATCTCGCCGACCTCCTGGTTGACCTCGCTGAAGATGCCGTGCGACTTCATCTTCTCGGTCTGATACAGGTTGTCCTCGGTCGGCGTGACGTAGTACACCGCGTCGGCCTTGAAGCGGTGGACCAGCCACAGGTGGATCAGGGTCATCAGCCGCTTCTGGCGCAGCTTCTCGGCGAAGGTGTTCTGGTCGCGGACCGTGAGGATGCTGCGGCCGTGGCGGTCCTTGATGGGGTCGAAGACGACGTTGGCCAGCTGCTCGTCCTCGTTGCCGTAGATGCCGAGCACGAGCACGTCCGAACCGGCCCGCCGGGGTCGCAGCTGCACGCGCAGCTTTTCGCCGAGGTGGTAGTGCTCGCTCCACAGGCTCAGCCATTCCTCGAGCAGCTTCTTGGGCACCTCGGTCTGCACCAGGTGCTGGTGCTGGGTCGAGCCCTTGCCCATCGCCTTGGTGGTCGCCGTGCGCCCCGACGACGCGGCCAGCGCCGCGTCGCTGCGCGGCCCGCCGACCAGGGTCTGCGGAGTGCGGTACGGGGACTCCACCAGCCGCATCTTGCGCTGCAGCCGGGCCAGTGCCAGCATGCCGTCCTGGCGCAGCGCAGTGGCGAACTCCTCGGCGGCGACGCCGTCGATCTGGTGCCCGCCGTAGGTGATGAAGTTGAAGACGAAGCCCATCTTGCCGAGCTCCTCGGGGAAGCGCCGCATCTCCTCGTCGGTCATGCCGGTGGTGTCCCAGTTGAACGACGGCGAGAGGTTGTAGGCCAGCATCTTGTCCGGGAACACGGCGTGGATGGCCTCGGCGAACTCGCGGGCTTCGGCGAGGTCCGCGGTCTTGGTCTCCATCCAGAGGATGTCGGCGAACGGCGCCGCCGCCAGCGACTTGGCGATCGCATACGGGATGCCGCCCCGGATCTGGTAGTAGCCTTCCGGGGTCTTCGCCAGCTCACAGTCCCACCCGGGGTCCACACCCAGCTCCCGCGCCTTCTCCCGTGCGCTGTACAGCGATGCCCGCTGGGCGAACCGGCGCCACTCCTCGGGGCTCATGTCGACCGGCTCGCCCTCGCTCTCGCCGAATTGGAGCACCTCGGACACGGCTTCGCCGTAGGTCATCAGGCCGGCGTCGTCCTCCCAGGCGGCCACGAACCGCGACTCGACCTGGTCGAAGAGGTCGTCGATCGAGTTCTCGCCGTTTTCCCGCCAGGCGTTGACGGCGTCGGAGATCAGGCCCTGGATGCCCTGACGCTCCAGCCACCCGGTGGCGGCGGCGTACTCGGCGTCGGACATCGCGTACAGCATGTGGCCGTTGAGGTCCTTGACGCCCAGCTCGTAGAAGCGCCGAACCAGCGCCAGGAAGCAGGACTTGTAGGAGGGGATGCCCAGGTTGGTGGCGCCGAGCAGGAACGGCTGGTCGCGCTCGTCGGCGCGGCTGTCGATCAGGGTGGCCGCCTCGGCGTCGGTGCGCGCCACGATGATGCCGGGCACCCGCATGATGTCGAGCTGGAACCGGGCCGCGTTGAGGCGTTTGATCTGCTCGTCCGACGGCACCAGGACCTTGCCGCCCTGATGACCGCATTTCTTGGTGCCGGGACGCTGGTCTTCGATGTGATAGCCCGGCACGCCGATCTCCACGAAGCGGCGGACCAGGTTGCGCACGTGCGGGTCACCGCCGTGGCCGGTGTCGGCGTCGGCGATGATGAACGGCCGGTAGTCGTATTGCGGGCTCGTGGCGCGCTGCCGTTCGCTCATGTGCAGGCGCAGGTACTGCTGGTTGCGGTCGGCGGTGAGCAGCGCGCGCACCAGGACCGCGGCGTCGTCGGGCACCTGGCTCAGCGGGTAGCTGGCGAGGTCGGGCCCGGGGTCCTCGGTGGTGGATCCCTTCGCCGAGGTGGCCCAGCCGCCGAGGTAGATGCCCTCGATCCCCATCCGCTTCATGGCCACGGCCTGCCCGGGCGAGTAGGGCCCGAAGGTCGTGATGCTCTTCTTCTCCGCGAACAGTTCGCGCAGCCGCTCGTAGAAAGCCGCCGCCGCGCCGCGCGTCACGGGGTAGTCGGTGGGGATGGTGCCGCGTTGCTCCGCGACCTGCCGGGCCGTGTAGAGGCGAATGATGCCGTCGAAGCGCGGGGCCTCGATGTATCGCTGGGTCGCGGCGACGTCGTCGTCGAACGAAGTGCGGACCTCGGCGTCCGTGTCGATGATGGCCATGGGGATTTCGCTCCTCTTCAGGTTCCGTTGAACCAGAGTCTATCCCCGGGAACGGCGGTTCAATCAGGGGTCGAAAGACCCGACCCCCGTCGCACGCGCCGGGCCCGACGCGAGGCCCCGGTCCCGTCGGGTGGCGTTGGCCACGACCGCAGGAGCCTTGGCTACCGATTGGGGGGCAACGCTTTTGGGCCGGAGCGCGGCCGCGCGCGTTGCCTAGGTCTGCCCGACGGCCGAGCGCCGGCTCAACCAGTCCCGCTGCCGGCGCACGAACTCCGCGTCGACGGCCTTGCCGTGGCCGGGAACATAGACGGCTTGTGGCCCCCCGATTTGCAGGACCCGGTCCAGGGTGACCGGCCAGGCCGCCACGTCGGAATCGGCGTCGATCGCGGGGTCGGCGGACTCCTCGACGAGGTCGCCGGTGAACACCACGACCGGGTCGTCGCCGGTCGGGGGCGCGACCACGACCAGGTCCGAGGCGGTGTGGCCGCGGCCCGGGTGGGTGATGATGACCGTCCGGTCGCCGAGGTCGACGACGGCCTCGTGGACCGCGTGCTGCGGCCGGCGCAGGGCCGCGATCGCGCGGTCTATCTGCGCGGGGTCGGCGCCGTGGCGCACCGCGTCCTCGCGGATTTGGCCGGCTGCGGACGTCAGGTGGTCGACCACCGCGGGCGCGCAGTAAATCTCGGCGCCAGTGAACGCGGAGGAACCGAGCACGTGGTCGAAATGCTTGTGTGTCAACACAATATGGCTGACCGAACGCCCGGCGAGTCGCCGCACGTCGGCGTCGATCGCGGCGGCTTCGGCGAGCGTGGTGCCCGTGTCGACGAGCAGCGCCCCGCTCCGGCCCCGCACGAGTCCGACCGTGACGTCGCAGAACGGCAGCCGGCAGCGATGCACGGTGTCGGTAAGGGGCTCCCACGCGAAGTGCACAACCCGAAACGCTAGCGGCACCGGCATCGCCGGCGGCGTCGGAAACGTGTCGGAAATCATTGACATGTCGGGAATTCCCGACATAAAGTGTCGGTCGTGGCCAGCACCGACCGCGTCTTTCTCGCCTTGGCGAACCCGGTCCGCCGGGAGCTCCTGGACATCCTGCGCCGGCAACCGTTGTCGGCCGGGGAGCTCAGCGACCGGTTCGAGCTCAGCCGGCCCGCGGTCGCCGAACACCTCAAGGTGTTGCGTGAGGCGGGGCTGGTGGCCGACCAGGCGCGGGGTCGGCGTCGCATCTACCGCCTGACCGCGGAGCCGCTGGCCGAGCTCGGCGACTGGCTGCATCCCTTCGAGAAGTTCTGGCGCGTGCGGCTCACCGCGCTCGCCGAAGCCGCAGAGGAGCTGGAATGATCAAGAAATCGGCGCCGGCGACCATCCGGGTGGACCAATTCGTCGCGGCGCCACCGGCGACGGTGTGGCGGCTGCTGACCGAACCCGAGCTGATGCGACTGTGGTGGGCCGAGGGGCGGGTGGCTGCCGTGGTCGGTCACCAGTTCACCCTCGACATGCCCGGCTATGGCAGGCAGCCCTGCAAGGTCCTCGAGGTGGACCCGCCGCACCGCTTCGTCTACACCTTCACCGCCGCCTGGACGCTTACCTGGCGTCTCGAGGCCGAAGGCGCGGGCACCCGGGTGTTCTTGGAGCACAGCGGTTTTGACCTCGACGACACGAGGATGGCCGACGCCTTCGACCGGATGGGCGCCGGGTGGCGCGACGTCGTGCTCCCCCGCCTCGCCGAGGCCGCCGCGCGGTCGGAGGCCGGCCGGTAGCTCCTGCCCCGCCGGCGCCGTCGCAAACGCGTTTCGAGCGCCGCCGCAGCGGTTATCTTCGTCGCATGGCTATCACCGAGTCCCGCGACGTCGTCATCGAGGCGACGCCCGAGGAGATCATGGATGTGCTGTTCGACCTGGAGTCCTTGCCGCAGTGGTCCTCGGTGCATCGCGAGGTCGAAGTTCTCGAGCGCGACGAACAGGGCCACCCGAGCAAGTCGCGGCAGGTGGTCAAACTCGTGGGTGTCAGCGACGAGCAGGAGCTGGCCTACACGGTGCACGACGACGGGGTGAGCTGGACCCTGATCAGCGCCAAACAGCAACGCGCGCAGGAAGGCCGCTACACGCTGGTCCCCGACGGTGATGCCACCCGGGTCAGCTTCGAGCTCACCGTCGACCTCGTGGCGCCGGTGCCGGGATTCCTGATCAAGCGGGGATCCAGAAGCCTGATGGACACCGCCACCAAGGGCCTGCGCAAGCGGGTGCTCGAGGTGAAAAAGGGTGGCAATTAGCCGATCGGCGTCAAGTTTCGCCAGCGCAAAGCCTTTATTCTCCGCGCGCGGTCAGCGAGACTCTTTCCATGAAGTCCACATTGGCGAACACCCCGCAGCGAATCGCATGTGCCGGCGTGGGCCTGGCGCTGGTGCTGGCGCAGGCCGGCTGCGGCGGCCACGGCGGCAGCACGATGACGGCGCCCCTGACGCCGAAAGTGACCACGCTGGCCCGGACCGTGGCGGAGGCGCCGGCCGGCGGTCCGGTTCAGATCAGCAGTCCCGCCTTCGCCGACGGTGCGCCGATCCCCGTGCAGTACACCTGCAAGGGGGCCAACATCGCGCCGCCGTTGACGTGGTCGGCGCCGCTGGGGGCGGCCCTGGTCGTCGACGACCCCGACGCACCCGGCGGCCCCTACGTCCACTGGATCGTGGTCGGAATTCCTTCCGGCCTCGGCAGCACGGGCGACGGCCAGACCCCCGACGGGGCGATCAGCTTGCCCAACTCCGCCGGCCAGCCCGGATACAGCGGACCGTGTCCCCCGCCGGGCAGCGGGGTGCATCACTACCGGTTCACCCTCTACCAGATTCCCGCCACCGTTCATCTCCCGCCGGGGTTGGCCGGTCCGCGGGCGGCGCGGGCGATCACGCAGGCCACCACCGCGCAGGCCCAGCTCACCGGGACCTTCGAAGGCTGACGGGCGACCAGGCGAGGGCGGCCGCATGGTCGGCGGCGTTGTGGGGTAACGCTTTCGAGCTCATACGGCGGCCCGCGAGTGTGCACAGGCGGCGACGACACGCCGGGGAGGGCCGCCCACACCGCACACCGAACGCCATGAGTTTCACGGTCAAAGTGTGCTACCCCTGACGGAGGAGAGATGCTACTGCTGTTCGCCCGCCGCATCGAGGCGCGGCCGCCGCACATCTGGGTCACCGAAAATTTCTACAGGTCAATGTCTTTCGGTGAGGGCCGGGCGCAGCCGCGCGCCGGGCAGTCCGCATGAGCGCTGCCGGTGAACTGACGACGCGCCTCACGGAATTCTTCGGGATCGACCATCCCGTCATGCTGGCGCCGATGGCCATGGTCTCCGGGGGACGGCTCGCGGCGGCCGTGACCGCGGCCGGCGGCCTGGGCCTGATCGGCGGTGGCTACGGCGAGCCCGACTGGCTGCACGCCGAAATCGGCCGCGCCGGCGGCGCGCGGGTCGGATACGGGTTCATCACGTGGAGCCTGGCCCGCAACCCCGAGGCGCTCGACGCCGTCCTGGGCCGGCGACCGGCGACGGTCATGTTGTCCTTCGGGGACCTGGTGCCGTTCGCCGACCGCATCCGCGCGGCCGGCGTTCCGCTCACCGCCCAGGTGCAAACTCTCGACCAGGCGCGCCGGGCGCTGGAGGCCGGCGCGGATGTCCTCGTGGCCCAGGGCGGCGAGGCCGGCGGGCACGGGATGAGCGCGCGCTCGACGTTCACGCTGGTGCCCGACGTCGTCGACTTGGCGGCACGACGCTCCCCCGCGACGCTGGTGGTGGCCGCCGGCGGTGTCGCCGACGGACGCGGGTTGGCGGCGGCGCTGGCGCTCGGTGCCGACGGCGCGCTCGTCGGGACCAGGTTCTGGGCGGCCGCGGAGGCATTGGTGTCGCCGCGGGCCCATGCTCGAGGGCTAGCGGCAGGCGGGGATGACACCATCCGCACCCGGGTATACGACTATGTGCGGCAAAGGGATTGGCCGGAAGGCTTCGATGCACGCCTGATCGGCAACGCGTTCATCGAGAAATGGCACGGCGACGTGGCGGGGTTGGTGGCGCGCTTGCCGGAGTTGGTGAGCGCCTACCAGAAGGCCGTCGACGCCGAGGATTTCGACCTCGTCACCGTGCTGGTCGGCGAGGCGATAGGGCGCGTCGACGACGTGCGTCCGGCGGGCGACATCGTGGGCGAGATGGTGGGTGAGGCCGCGCGGATCCTGAACCGGACGGGGCACCCGCGATCGCCATGACGATCTAGACAGCCGGGCCGGGTATCTGGTTGGCTCGGCTCGGCAACCGTTTGCGCCGGGCGGGAGTTCGATGATGGCCCGCGGGAAGGACAGCGATGGACCTCGCCTCGGTCGACGAACTGCTGACCACCACCCGTGCCGTGCGCAAGCGCCTGGACCTGGACCGGCCCGTCGGCCGCGACGTGATCCTGGACTGTATCCGGCTGGCGATGCAGGCGCCCACGGCGAGCAATGAGCAGGACTGGCGCTGGCTGGTGGTCACCGACGCCGACAAGCGCGCCGCGATCGCCGAGACATACCGCAGCATCGGCGCCGAATACCTGGAGCAGGCCGCCGCGACGGCGTCCGATCCGCAGACCCAGCGCGTCTACCGCAGCGCGCTCGGGCTGACCGAAACCCTGGCCCGCGTTCCGGTGCACGTCATTCCGTGCCTGCAGCGCCGCTTCGACGGCAGCAACCTGCTGATCGCCGCCTCGGCGTGGGCCTCGATCATCCCCGCGGGCTGGAGCTTCATGCTCGCCCTGCGGTCGCGCGGTCTGGGATCGGTGTGGACGACGATGCACCTGGCCCAGGAGGAGCGGGTGGCCGAGCTGCTCGGCATCCCGGCCACGGTCACCCAGGCCGCGCTGTTCCCGGTGGCCTACACGGTCGGCACCGAATTCCGCCCGGCCGCACGCCCTCCCGCGGATGCCGTCACCTTCTGGGACACATGGGGAGCGAACTGACGACAACCGCGCGGGCGGCGTCGGGTTTTAAGCGGTCCGCCGAAAGTCTTGACCGATTCCAGAAAGCGGGAGCATTCTGTCTGTGTGTCGTCGACGTCGGACCACGCGGATCGATTGCGCATGGCCGATTTACGGGTGACCCGCCCACGGGTTGCCGTTCTGGATGCGGTGTACTCCCACCCGCACGCCGACACCGACACGATCTTCGCGGCGGCGCGCGCCGCGTTGCCCGACGTCTCCCGCCAGACCGTGTACGACGCCCTGCACGCCCTGACCGTGGCGGGCTTGGTGCGGCGGATCCAGCCGTCCCGGTCCGTCGCGCGCTACGAGGCGCGGGTCGGCGACAACCACCACCATGTCGTCTGCCGATCGTGCGGGGCCATCTCGGACATCGACTGCGCCGTCGGTGCGGCGCCCTGCCTGACCCCGTCCGACGACACCGGCGTCCTCGATGGTTTCCAGCTCGACGAGGCCGAGGTCATCTACTGGGGCCAATGCCCGGCTTGCTCACCACCGGATGCTCCGCGATCACGACCGTGATCGTGCCGACCGATTCACCCAACCCCTAGGAAGGATCGACGTGTCTGAAAGCGAAAACCCGGCAATCCCCTCGCCGACGCCCAAGGCGCACGCCCCCATGAATAACCACGACTGGTGGCCCAACCAGCCGGATCTCGGTGTGCTGCGGCGTAATTCGCCGGCGTCCAACCCCATGGGCGCGGACTTCGACTACGCCGAGGCTTTCAAGACCCTGGACGTCGAGGCGCTGAAAAAGGATCTCATCGCCGTGATGACCGACTCCCAGGACTGGTGGCCGGCCGACTACGGGCACTACGGGCCGCTCTTCATCAGGATGGCCTGGCATGCCGCGGGCACCTACCGCATCGCCGACGGCCGCGGCGGCGGCGGCAAGGGCGCTCAGCGCTACGCCCCGCTGAACAGCTGGCCGGACAACGTGCTCCTCGACCGCGCCCGCCGGCTGCTGTGGCCGGTCAAGCAGAAGTACGGCCAGAAGGTCTCCTGGGCCGACCTGATCATCTTCGCCGGTAACTGCGCGTATGAGGCCATGGGGCTCAAGACGTTCGGCTTCGGGTTCGGGCGCGAGGACATCTGGGAGCCCGACGAGGTCTACTGGGGCTCGGAGGACATCTGGCTCGGCGACGAGCGGTACAGCGGTGACCGCGAGCTCGCCAATCCGTTCGGCGCCACCCAGATGGGCCTGATCTATGTCAACCCGGAGGGGCCAAACGGCGAGCCCGACCCGTTGGCGGCGGCCAAGGACATCCGCGAGACGTTCGCCCGCATGGCGATGAACGACGTGGAGACCGCGGCGCTGATCGTCGGCGGTCACACGGTCGGCAAGACCCACGGGGCCGGGCGGTCCGATCTCGTCGGCCCGGAGCCCGAGGGCTGCCCGATCGAGCAGCAGGGCATCGGCTGGAAGAGCTCCTTCGGCTCGGGCAAGGGCCGCGATGCGATGGGCAGCGGCCTGGAAGTCGTATGGACGAACACCCCGACCAAGTGGGACAACAGCTTCCTCGAGATCTTGTACGGCTACGAGTGGGAGCTGACCAAGAGCCCGGCCGACTGCTGGCAGTGGACCCCGAAGGACGGCGCGGGCGCGGGCACCATCCCCGACCCCGAGGGAGACCCGTCGATGAAGCGCAGCCCGACGATGCTGACCACCGACCTGTCCATGCGGGTGGACCCGGCCTACGAGAAGATCACCCGCCGCTGGCTGGACCACCCCGAGGAGCTGGCCGAGGAATTCGGCAAGGCGTGGTACAAGCTGCTGCACCGCGACATGGGACCGGTCTCGCGGTACCTGGGCCCCTGGATTCCCGAGCCGCAAGTGTGGCAGGACCCGGTCCCGGCCGTCGACCACAAATTGGTCGAGGCCGGCGATGTCGCCGCGCTCAAGGCCAAGATCCTCGAGTCGGGGCCGTCCATCCCGCAGCTGGTCTTCACCGCGTGGTCCTCGGCGGCCAGCTTCCGCGGCACCGACAAGCGCGGTGGGGCCAACGGGGCGCGAATTCGCCTTGCGCCGCAGAAGGATTGGGACGTCAACCAGCCGGCCCAGCTGGCCACGGTGCTGCAGGCCCTCGAGCGTGTCCAGCAGGACTTCAACTCCTCCGCGTCGGGAGGAAAGAAGGTCTCGCTGGCCGACCTGATCGTCCTGGGTGGCTGCGCGGCCGTCGAGAAGGCGGCCAAGGACGCCGGCCACGACGTCACGGTGCCGTTTGCGCCCGGCCGCACCGACGCCTCGGCGGAGCAGACCGATGCGGACTCGTTCGCGGTGCTCGAGCCGCGGGCCGACGGGTTCCGCAACTACCACCGGGTCGGCGAGAAGCTCTCGCCGGAAACCCTGCTGGTGGACCGGGCGTTCATGCTGACGCTGACCCCGCCCGAGATGACGGTGTTGGTCGGCGGCATGCGGGCCCTGGGCGCCAACGTCGGGCAGTCGCCGCACGGCGTGCTGACCGACCGGCCCGGAGTGTTGACCAACGACTTCTTCGTCAACCTACTCGACATGAAGTACGAGTGGAAGGTGTCGAAGTCGGCCGAGAACGTCTACGAAGGCTGTGACCGGGCCACCGGCGAGCAGAAGTGGACGGCGACGGCGGCCGACCTGGTCTTCGGCTCCAACTCCGAGCTGCGCGCGCTGGCGGAGGTCTACGGCGCCGTCGACGGGCAGCAGAAGTTCGTGCAGGACTTCGTCGCGGCGTGGGACAAGGTGATGAACCTGGATCGCTTCGACCTGCGCTGATATCGCGACCGGCGCCCCGCGAGCCGCCACGGCTCGCGGGGCGCTGCGGTGTCCAGAAAACTTCAGACCCCACGGCATCGTGGTCGCACGCACCCCGGCAGTCGGGCGGGCCTGCCAGGCCGGCCACCGCGTCCTGTTCGCCACCGCCGTCGACTCGGACCGCATCGCGCACCACGCCGAAGTCTTAACCATCGAAGGAGACAGCTAACTACTCAAAGACCGAGACCTCGGCCGCGTGCCCGCGGTCACAACCACCAAACAAACCCAGGAAAGGGGTCCACTTTCAACCGACGCGAGGGGGTCCAGAGTCAACTGACGTTGACGCAACGAGGCGTCCGGGATGTTTCCGGTCCTCATACGAGACTCGGACGCAGGGGCAAAATTCGGGCGTCGACAGGGGGCAGGCGCCAGCGTGGCGAACAGGCCAAAAGACCCTTAGCGAAACGGTTTCAATTAGCTAGTTTTGATGTACCTTTCTGCGGAGAGGGGATCGCCGTGGGATACACCGCTTGAGTGAAGGGGGCCGGATTCTTGAATCATTCAAAAAACCGTCATGTTGACTTCATGCCTTGGATGGCGGTTTACGCGGACCAACTGCGTCTGGCGGACCTGCGCGTAACTCGTCCGCGGCTCGGCATCCTCAGGGCAGTCCAAGCCAACCCGCATGCCGACACGGAGACGGTTTTCGGTCTCGTCCGTGCCTGTCTGCCGGAAGTGTCGCGGCAGACCGCTTACGACGTACTGCATGCCCTGACCGAGGTGGGTCTTTTGCGGCGGTTCCAGCCTGCGGGTTCCGCCGCGCGCTACGAGACTCGGGTTGGTGACAACCACCACCACTTCGTCTGCCGGTGTTGCGGGGCCATTGCGGACGTCGACTGCTCCGTCGGTGAGTCGCGCTGCCTGACTCCCAAGGACCAGTGCGGGTTCCTCCTGGGCGAGACCGAAGTCATCTATTGGGGTTTCTGCCAAACCTGCTCGGGTGGCGCCATGACCGCGGTGTCCGTATCGACCGCTCCCGGCCAGACGTGTCGTGGTGAAGCCGGCGAGCACGACCTCTCAAGTGCCCTCCCACCGCGGGAAAGCCGATGCCGGGTGGTCCTGCCCGAGGAGGCCGGGATCGGCGCCACGTCGGCAAACTTCGCGGACGCCGCCTCCGAACGTGGCCGGTGGCTGTTGGTGCCGGCGGTGATGAGCAGCTGTGCAGCGGTGTCAGGCCCGACCCCGCGGGATTGAGCGCGGTGGCCAGCGTGTCGATCTCGGTGCTGATTTCTTTCTCTTGGTCTTCTGTCCGTGCAATGAACCGTGTGGTGGCTGACAACCGGTAGGCGGGCAGACCAGACATTGATGAGGTAGCGGACAGGCTCCTGATTGCGGCGTGTCCGCCCTACCAGGGCCGTCGAGGGTGCGTGCCCGCACGGCGCCGGTGAGACGTATCAATGGGACGACAACCCAGCAGGGCATCATTCGCACCAAGGGTCTTCACCGGCGGCGAACGGGCACGACCATCCTCACTCGAACCCGTTCATCGAAATCAATGTCAGACCCTTCGTGTCGATGGCCACGTTGTTGTCCCCGCCGGTAGCCGGATAGGAGTTCCCAACCCGCGTGGTGGTTCCGGGTTCGGTTAGGTCTGCTCCTTTCGGTGTTGCGCGTCCTTCATGCGGTAGGAGTCGCCGTTGGTGATGACGACGGTGACATGGTGCAATACACGCCGGCCGCGCGCGCCGGTAAGCTGCATTCCTATGGGGTCGAAGTCGAAGACACCGATTGCGGCACGGGTAGGCGCCGCGGGACTGCTGCTCGTGGGCTGGGTTGCCAGTGCCGACGTTGCCGGCGCCGACCCCGACCCGGCGCCGCCGCCCACACCGAAGACGACCATCGACAAGGACGGCACGTACGCGGTCGGCAGCGACATCGCGCCGGGCATCTACAGCTCGGGCGGACCCGTCGGCGACGGCACCTGCTACTGGAAGCGGACGGGCAACCCCGACGGCAACCTCGTCGACAACGCCCTGACGAAGAAGCCGCAGGTGGTGCGCATCGACGCGACCGACAAGGCGTTCAAGACAAACGGCTGCCAGCCCTGGCAGCTGACCCCGGACGCCCCCCTGCCCGCCGAAACGCCGCCGCAGATCGCCGGCGCCCAGCTGGGCATCCTCAACGGCTTGCTCGGCGGGAACGCACCCCGCTAGGGCGTCGCTGCCGTGGCCAGTGCCCAACAGGTCGTCGTGGTCGGCGCCGGTGTCAGTGGGCTGACGTCGGCCATCTGTCTGGCCGAGGCGGGCCGGCCGGTGCGGGTGTGGGCCGCCGCGATGCCCCAGCAGACGACGTCGGCGGTGGCGGGCGCGGTGTGGGTTCCCCCGCGTCCGGCCGAGCGTGCCACCACGACGCTGGCATGGTGCGAACACTCGCTGCGGGTGTTTCGCGAGCTCGCCGACCAGCCCGGCACCGGGGTGCAGCTGGCGCCGGCGCTGGCCGCCGGCGACGTGCACGACGCGATGTCGTCGGCGGTCGAGCTGATCCCCGACCTGCGGGCGGCCGAGCCCGCCGAGATTCCCGACGGCTTCGACACGGCGTTCTGCGCCACCGTGCCCATGGTCGACATGCCGCACTACCTCGACTACCTGACCCGGCGACTGGCCGCGGCCGGCTGCGAGATCGAGGCGCATCCGGTGGGGTCGCTCGCCGAGGCCGCCGAAGCCGCACCGATCGTCATCAACTGCGCCGGCCTGGGTGCCGGGGCGCTGGCGGGCGACGACACGGTGCGGCCGCTGTTCGGACAGCACGTCGTCCTGACGAATCCGGGCCTGCGGCAACTGTTTCTGGAAATCGACCGCGGCCCGGAGTGGACCTGCTACTTCCCACACCCGCAGCGCGTGGTGTGCGGCGGCATCAGCATCCCCGACCGCTGGGACACCACCGCGGACCCCGAGGTGAGCGAGCGGATCCTGCAGCGCTGCCGCCGGATCGAGCCGCGGCTGCGCGACGCCGAGGTGATCGAGACGATCACCGGCCTGCGTCCGGACCGTCCGTCGGTGCGGGTCGAAGCCGAGCCGCTGGGCAGCGCCCGGTGCGTACACAACTACGGGCACGGCGGCAACGGGGTGACCCTGTCCTGGGGTTGCGCGCGCGACGTGGTGCGCCTGGTCGACGCCACTTAGCTCAGGTGCGACGACTGTTGACGTCGCGAATCACCAGCGACAGCACCCAGCTCACGATCGACAACACGATGGCGGCCCAGATCGCCGTCCACCAGAAGTGGTCGATTGCCAGCCCCCAGTGGGTCGTGTGTTCGGTGATCCACGCCGTGATCCACAACATCAGGGCGTTGACGACCACATGGAACAGGCCCAGCGTCAGGATGTAGAGCGGGATCGACAGGATCTGGACGATCGGCTTGATGAATGCGTTGACCAGGCCGAAGATCACGGCGACGACGAAGACGATGCCGATCTTCTCGAGCTTGCCGTCACCGCCCACGAACCGGATCCCGTGCACGAACACGGTGACCAACCACAATGCGACTCCGGTCAATGCCGCGCGAAGCAGAAAAGCACCCATGCCCCACGATCCTGCCACCGGGTGTGCTCGGAGTCAGCTAGTTCACGTTGTAGAACCGTTGCGCGTTGCGCCCGCCGATCTTCTCGCGCGCCTCTTCACTGATGTCGGCGCGGGTGCGCAGATGCTTGGTGCTTTCGGGCCATTCGCCGTCCCAGTGCGGGTAATCGCTGGCGAACATGATGAAGTCGGCGCCGAGCACGTCGATCACTCCGGGCAGGATCGGTTCCTCGGGCTCGCAGGTCACCCAGATGTTGCCCGCCCGAAGGTATTCGTGCGGGTCGCGGCGCCAGCCGCCCTCGATCCAGTCCCCCCGCTTCTCGTAGTGCTCGTGCAGGCGGTCGATGAAGAACGGGACCCAGCCGGCGCCCGCCTCGAGGAAGGCCACCCGCAGCTCGGGGTGCCGCTCGAAGACGCCGCCGGACACCAGCGCCGTCATCGCCGTCATCTGGTCGAAGGGGAAGCTGATGCAGTGCACCTGGATGTAATTGGTGAAGCGGTCGACGCCGATCTTGGGCAGGTGGATGCCGGGGGCGCCGTGGACTCCGAGCGGCATCTCGAGTTCGACGGCGGCGGCGTAGAACGGATCGAGGTCGGGATGGTCGAGGTTGCGCGTCTTGAGAGCCGGCGGCACCAGGGTCGCCACCAGGCCGAGTTCCTTGGCCTCGGTCATGACGTCGATGGCCGCGCGGCCGTGCTCGATCGGCGTGACGGCGACTCCTTTGAGCCGGCCGCGCGACGGGGCGCAGTAGTCGGCGATCCACTGGTTGTAGAGCCTGGAGAACCCGGCCGCGAACTCGGGGTCCTCGAGCGTCGGCGCGCACAGCCCCAGGCTCGGGTACAGCACCATGGTGTCGATGTGGTCGCGGTCGGCGTCTTCGAGCACGCCTGCGGTGGAGCGGCACTGGATTCCGGGCGCCTTGCTGATCCCGTGCGCCGGTGGACAACCCGCACCCGGTCCCTCGTCGACGGGGTAGCTGCGGCCTTCGAACGTCAACCGGCTGCCGTCGGCGGCGGGCTTGACGTGCTGCGGCCAGCGCTTCATTGCTTCGGTGGCCAGCGAGGAATTTTCGGCGACATGTCCGTCGGCGTCGATGATCCGCATGTTTCGGCAAC
The DNA here is from genome assembly GCA_963711445.1 of uncultured Actinomycetota bacterium. Lineage (GTDB taxonomy): Bacteria > Actinomycetota > Actinomycetes > Mycobacteriales > Mycobacteriaceae > Mycobacterium. The sequence continues at coordinate 2,704,598 of CAVQEF010000002.1, read as the reverse complement.
ATACCCTCGCGCGAGGGCGCTGGGTACTGCACGATGCTGACGTGACAACACGAAGTCCTCGGGAGAAGATCACCCGCGATCAGCGGAACTCGTTCGTCGCGGCGTGGCTGGGTTGGACGATGGACGCGTTCGACTACTTCATCGTGGTGTTCGTCTACGCCGACATCGCAAAAACGTTCCACCACAGCAAGGCCGAGGTCGCGTTCGTCACCACCGCCACCCTGGCCATGCGGCCCGTGGGGGCGCTGCTGTTCGGGATGTGGGCCGACCGCGTGGGGCGACGGCTCCCGCTGATGGTCGACGTGGCGTTCTACTCCGTGGTCGGCTTCCTGTGCGCGTTCGCGCCCAACTTCACCGTGCTGGTGATCCTGCGGCTGCTGTACGGAATCGGGATGGGCGGCGAATGGGGGCTGGGCGCCGCGCTGGCGATGGAGAAGGTGCCGACCGAGCGGCGCGGATTTTTCTCCGGGCTGCTGCAGGAGGGCTACGCCTTCGGCTACCTGCTGGCCAGCCTGGCCTCGCTGGTGGTGATCAACATGCTGGGCCTGTCGTGGCGCTGGCTGTTCGCGCTGAGCATCATCCCGGCGCTGGTCAGCCTGATCGTGCGGTATCGGGTGGAGGAGTCCGAGGTGTGGGAAGCCGCCCAGGACCAGCTGAAGCTCACCAGCACCAAGATCCGCGACGTGCTGCGCGAGAAGGCCGTCGTCCGCCGGTTCTTCTACCTGGTGCTGCTGATGACCGCCTTCAACTGGATGAGCCACGGCACCCAGGACGTGTACCCCACCTTCCTGGGGGCGAGCGCCAACCATGGCGCCGGCCTGTCCGGCGTGACCGTCAAGTGGATCGCGGTGATCTACAACCTCGGCGCCATCCTCGGCGGGCTGGTGTTCGGCACGCTGTCCCAGCGGTTCAGCCGCCGCTACACCGTGGTCTTCTGCGCGCTGCTCGGGCTGCCGATCGTGCCGCTGTTCGCCTACTCGCGCACCGCGGCCATGTTGTGCCTGGGCGCGTTCCTGATGCAGGTGTGCGTGCAGGGCGCCTGGGGCGTGATCCCCGCGCACCTGACCGAGTTGTCACCGGACGCGATCCGTGGCTTCTACCCCGGCGTGACGTACCAGCTGGGGAATCTGCTGGCGGCGTTCAACCTGCCCATCCAGGAACGCCTGGCCGAGTCGCACGGCTATCCGTTCGCGTTGGCGGCGACGATCGTGCCGGTGCTCCTCGCGGTCGCGGTGCTGACGCTGATCGGCAGGGACGCCACGGGCATCCGTTTCGGCAGCGCCGAAAGCGCCTTCCTTCCAACGAAAGTGGCGTAGGCGGCCATTGGCGTGTGCTAGGCCTCGAAGTCCAGCGGATGCCTCCACCGCAGCCGGTGGAAACGCGCGAACCCGCGGTCCGCGCTCAGCCAGGTCGCATTGTTCTCCAGCGCGTAGGCGGCCAGATACGCGTCGGCGATGTCGTTGCCGTGCGCATCGATGTCGCGGGCGAGTTGCCGAAAAAATGTCCAATGGCGCTCCCCCGGGCGAAGCTGCATCGCCGCAGGGGCGCCAAGCAAGGCGTCGACCGCGGCCCACGCGGTGTCCGCACTCGTCGGTTCCGTGAAGATCCGGCGGTTGGTGATCACGCGCACGAAGCCAACCAGTGCGAGGTCGGCCAGCCCCAGCGGCTCGTCACCATTGGCCAGCCGCTCGAGCAACTCCCGATAGTCGCGATGTTCGGGGAGGTCCTCACGATGCGCATAGACGAGAATGTTGACGTCAGCGCACAGCATCGATTGGCGTGCCTTCGTTCATCGCCTCGGCGACAGCGGCGTTGGACGAAAGATTCACTCCGGGCCGAAGCCCGTTCCTGCCCGTCACCCGGACCGTATACACACCGCCGACACCCTGCTCCCGGTCCTGGGGGTTGAGGCCACGGCGCACCGCGTCTTCGAGAACCGCGGCCACCGTTCGGCCCGAACGGGCCGCCCGCATCTTGACCTCGCGGTAGAGCTCGTCGTCGATCCGGATCGTCGTGCGCACGCTGGCATCTTAGCATCACCAATAGGCATCAAGATGCTCAACTGAACGCCGCCTCGTTCAGCGCGCGACGCAGCAGGTGCATGGCCACCGTCGTCGAGCGATCACGGATATCGGTTCGGTTTCCCGGCAGCCGCAAAGTCCGGGTGACGGTGGTGCCCTCTTTCAGCGCCACGGTGAAACAGACTGTGCCGACGGGTTTTTCGGGCGTTCCTCCGCCCGGGCCGGCGATCCCGGTGATCGCGACGCCAGTGTCGGCGCCGAAGCGCAGCAGCGCGCCCTGTGCCATCGCCTCGGCAACCGGTTCGGACACCGCGCCGTGGGTGTCGATCAGGGCCGGCTCGACGCCGAGCAGCTCGGCTTTGGCCTCGTTGGAGTAGCTGACCACGCCGCCCATGACGTAGTCCGAGGAGCCGGGCCGGTCGGTCAGGCGCGCCGCCAGCAGCCCCGCGGTGCAGGACTCGGCCGTCGCGATTCGGCGGCCCTTGAGTAAGCGCGCGACCTGGTCGTCGACGGTGGAGCCGTCTTCGGAAAAGAGCTGCTGCCCGTGCCTGTCCCGGAGGAACTGGCTCAACCGGGCGTAGGCGTCAGCGGCGTGCGGTTCGTAGCGCGTGACCATCTCGACTTCCCCGCGCCGCAGGCAGGTGGTGATCTCGAGGTCGGTAAAGCCGGGAATGTTCTTCTCGGCGTCCCGCAGGCTTTCGGCCAGCCCCGATTCGGGCAGCCCGAACATGCGAATCATCTGCTGCCGGTAGTTGGTTCGGCCGGCGATGGCCTGCTGCCCGGTCGACGTCTGGATCGCCTTGTGCCACATGGGCTGCAGCTCGCGCGGCGGTCCGGGCAGCACGATGATCGTGGGCTTGCCGGGTACCACCACGCCCGGGGCGGTGCCCACCGGGGCGAGCACCTCGGCGCCTTCCGGGATCATGGCCTGCTTGCGGTTGGCGGTGCGCACCGCGTCGAAGTCTTTCGAATCGAAGTGCGCCATCAATTTTTTCAGGATGTCGGCGATCTTGTTTTCGGTGGCGGCGTCCAGGATCAGCTCGCGGCCGGCGAAGCGGGCCACCACCTCGACGGTCATGTCGTCGGCCGTGGGTCCCAACCCGCCGCTGGTGACGATCAGGTCGACGCCCTCGTCGGCCAGGAAGCGCAGCTGCGCCTCGATGTCGGCGGGGCGGTCGCCGCAGATCGTGATGTGCGCGAGTTCCACGCCCAGTTCGAGCAGCCGGTCGGCGATCCAGGGGCCGTTGGTGTCCTGGACCCGTCCGGTGAGGACTTCGGTTCCGGTGACGACGATGCCTGCGCGTGCGCTCACCGGGACGAGCCTACGCATCCGCGGCAACAGCGAATCCACTGCGCGCCCGGCCATCGGCGAGAGGGTGAATTCGCGTCCGATGCCACCAGGTCATTGTCAACGTGCCGCCGACGGCCTCCCCGGCGGCGGTTCGGTGACGGGCTCGACCTGCTCGGCAACGTGGCGGCAGACGGCCGACGGCGTCAGCGGCCGGGTTGTCCAGGTTGGCCGGGCTGCCCCGGCTGCCCGGGTTGGCCGGGCGTACCGCCTGCGCCGGGAGCACCGCCCGCACCTCCAACGCCGCCTTCGCCGGGCTGGCCTCCGTCGCCGCCTCGGCCGCCGTCGCCGCCGCGGCCGCCGGCGCCACCGGCTCCGCCCGCTCCACCTCGCCCCCCGGCCCCGCCGGCGCCCCCGGCACCCCCGGCTCCCCCGGCTCCACCGCTGCCCGCGGTCCCGCCTGCGGCTTCTGCCCCGCCTGCGCGGCCGGGTTCACCGTCCTCGCCGTCACCCCGCTCGGGGAACGCGTCGTCGGTCATCCTCTGCCAGCTTTCTTTCGGGTAAACCTGGGTCGTCCGCAGGAACATCGGGCCTGTGGCGAGCATCATCCTCCTCAGCGGCCAGATCCGCCAGCGGCCGACGCCGCGCGAGACAATGTGCGGATGACCGAGTTGGAAGTGTTGCAGGCTGACGTGACCACGTTCGAAGTCGACGCGATCGCCAACGCCGCCAACACCGAGCTGCGCCACGGCGGCGGTGTCGCCGCGGCGATCGCTCGCGCCGGCGGACCCGAGGTGCAGCGCGAGTCGACCGAGAAGGCGCCCATCGGGCTGGGCGAGGCGGTCGAGACCACGGCCGGCGCGATGCCGGCGCGCTATGTGATTCACGCGGCGACGATGGAGCTCGGCGGCCCGACGTCGGCCGAGATCATCGCTCGGGCCACCGCGTCGACCCTGCGCAAGGCCGACGAGCTCGGGTGCCGCTCGCTGGCGCTGGTGGCGTTCGGTACCGGCGTGGGTGGCTTCCCGCTCGAGGATGCCGCGCGGCTGATGGTCGACGCCGTCCGCGAGCACCAAGCGACCTCGCTCGAGAAAGTGGTGTTCGCGGTGCACGGCGACGCGGCCGAGCGGGCGTTCCAAGCGGCGGTGCGGGGCTAACCGTCGGCCAGGCGCTTCTCGACCGAGGCGACTTTGCGCGTCATCGCATCGGTCACCCCGGCGCGCCAGTCCACCTTGATCACGGTGCTGACCCGGGGCGCGCGAGCGGCCACGGCCTCGACGGCGCGCTGCACGACGGACATCGCCTCGTCCCAGGTGTCGCCCTCGATCACGGTGAACATCGAATCCGTCTTGTTGGGCAGGCCGGAATTGCGAACCACGCGAACCGCTTCGGCGACGATCTCGCCGACGGCCTCGCCCGCGCCCAGCGGGGTGACGGAAAATGCGACAAGCACAGACACCCCGACGAGCCTACCCAGCCGGCCTGGCAGCATCGAGGCTCATGCGGGTCCTGGCGCAGCGGGTGTCCTCGGCATCGGTGTCGGTCGACGGCCGGGTGGTGGGCGCGATCGCCCCGGAGGGCCAGGGCCTGCTCGCCTTGGTCGGCGTCACCCACGACGACGACCCGCAGAAGGCCCGGCGCCTGGCCGAAAAGCTGTGGACTCTGCGCATCCTCACCGACGAGCGGTCCGCGGCCGACGTTGACGCGCCGATCCTGGTGGTCAGCCAGTTCACGTTGTACGCCGACACCGCCAAGGGCCGGCGACCGTCGTGGAACGCTGCGGCCCCCGGCGCGGTCGCCGAGCCGTTGGTGACGGCGTTCGCCGACGCGCTGCGGGGCCTGGGCGCCCACGTGCAGACCGGCGTGTTCGGCGCGCACATGCGGGTCGAGTCGGTCAACGACGGCCCGGTAACGGTGCTTCTCGAGGTTTGACCGCGCCGCCGCGGGTACCTTGGTCCCGTCGGGGACGGTGGTCGGGGAAGGTGACAGGAGGGCGCATTGAACACGACTCCGGAATTCGGATCGCTGCGTTCCGAGGACGACCACTGGGACATCGTCAGCAGCGTGGGCTATACCGCTTTGCTGGTGGCGGGATGGCGCGCGGTGCATGCCGCGGGCCCGGACCCGTTGGTCCGCGACGAATACGCGGAAATCTTCATTGCCGCGTCGCAGGACCCCTACCTGGCCGGAGTGCTGGCCAATCCGGGGACCTCCGAGGACGAGATGGCCTTCCCCCGCCTCTACGGGGTGCAGACCCGATTCTTCGACGACTTCTTCACCGCCGCCGGTGAGGTGGGCATTCGGCAGGCGGTGATCGTCGCCGCCGGGCTGGATTCCCGGGCTTACCGCCTCGAATGGCCCATGGAAACAACGGTTTTCGAAGTTGACCTGCCGAAGGTGTTGGAATTCAAGGCCAGGGTGCTCGGCGAGCGGGGCGCGCAGCCGAAGACCCGTCGGGTCGAGGTCGCCGCCGACCTGCGCACCGACTGGTCGAGGCCGCTGGAGGCGGCCGGCTTCGACGCGGAGATCCCCAGCGCATGGTCGGTGGAGGGATTGCTGCCCTACCTCGACGATGACGCGCAAAACCACCTGTTCACCCGGATCAGCGGGCTCGCGGCGCCGGGCAGCCGGATTGCCATCGGCGCGCTGGGCTCGCGGCTGGACCACGACCAGCTCGAGGCCCTCGAGACCGCCCACCCCGGCGTCAACATGTCGGGCGACGTGGATTTCTCGGCCTTGACCTACGAGCCCAAGTCCGACCCGGCGGACTGGCTCGTCCAGCACGCGTGGTCCGTCGACCCGGTCCGCAACACGCTGCAGCTGCAAGCCGGCTACGGGATGGTGCCCGCGCAGGTCGACATCAAGATCGACGCCTTCATGCGGTCGCAGTACATCACGGCCAGCAAATAGGCCCGGCCGGGGATCCGCCTGTGCGGCCCCGAATGGCGGGCTCCTAGGGCGTCAGCAGGATTTTGACGTCGTCACCGGAGCGCGACGCCGCGGTCGCATACCCCTTGGCCGCCTCCTCCAGCGGCAGCGTGGTGGTGAAGATGCCGTCCACGTCGAGCCGCCCGGTGGCCAGCAGCGGGATCAACTCCGGCCAGGTTCGCTGCACGGGAGCCGTCGTCATGCGCAGCGTGATGCTGCGGATCAGGCAGCCCAGCGCGTTGAGCGGAAACGGCTGCAGGTCATGGACGCCCACCACCGAGACGGTGCCGCCCGGCCGCACCGCGTTGATCGCGTCGGTCATCGACGCGTCGGTGGCGACGGCGTCGATGACCGCGTCGGCGCCCCGCCCACCGGTGGCGGCAAGGATGGTCTCGACCGCCGGCGCCTTGACCGGCGTCGCTCCCCACCGGGCCGCGCGGTCGAGCCGGCCGTCGACCCGGTCGACGGCGAACACCTCGGCGGCGCCTTGGAACAACGCGCTGCGCAGCGCGCACAGCCCGACGGCTCCCAGGCCCATGACCGCCACGGTGCCGCCGAACGGAATGTCGGCCCGCTGCGCGGCCGCCCACCCGGTGGCGAGGTTGTCGGTCAGCAGCAGGGCCTGCTCGGTGCTGATCGCCTCGGGGATCTTGAGCAGCTGAAAATCGGCGGCGGGCACGGCCAGCACGTCAGCCTGCGCGCCCCCGAGCACGCCGCCGCCGAAGATCTGAAACCCGTTGTGACACATGACCGGATCGCGGGTCGCGCAGCCCGGGCAATGGCCGCAGCCGGTCACCGACGACACCATCACCTGATCGCCGACATTGACGGTGCGCACCTCCGGCCCGGTTTCGACCACGGTGCCCACCGCTTCGTGGCCGAGCGGTATCGGTTCGGGCAGCGGAAAGTCGGCCTCGTAGAAGTGCAGGTCCGAACCGCAGATGCCGGCGGCGCTGACCGAGACGATGGCCCCGTCGGGTCCGGGCAGTGCGGGATCGGGTCGGGTCTCGACGCGGATGCTGGTGGGCCCGTCGACCACTACCGTTCGCATGCTGGTGCGCTCACTTCCCTTGTCCGAACAATGAATTGGGACCAGTCGGGCTCGCGGACCGCCGCCCAGTACTCGGGCAGTCGCCACGGGCTGACGGTGTGGATCTCGCCGTCGGCGTTCTTGAAGTAGGTGTGTTTGACCGCGGGATGCGACCAGACCATCGTCTTGATCTCGGCTTGCGTGCGCTCATGCCACGCCGTGGCCGCCTCGGGGGTGGGCTCCAGGGAACGCCGGCCCGTCTGCGCCAGGTGCTCGAGACACCGGTTGACATAACGCATCTGGAGCTCCGACTGGAAGATCAGGCTGCCGCCGTGGGCCAGGTGTGTGCCCGGCCCGTAGAGGATGAACAGGTTGGGGAAGGTCGGGACGGTGATGCCCAGGTAGGCGTACGGCCGCGTGCCCCACATCGCGTGCAGGTCGATGCCGTCGCGGCCGGTGATCTTCAGCGGCCACAGCACGTCGGTGTGCCGGAACCCGGTGGCGTAGACGATGACGTCGACGTCGTGGGTGACGCCGTCCGCGGTGACGACGCCGTGCGGGGTGATCCGCTGGATCGGTGTGCGCACCAGGTCGACGTTGTCGCGTTGCAGGGTTTGCAGCCAGCTGCCGTTGTCCTGCAGCGTCCGCTTGCCGCACGCGGGATAGTCGGGCAGCACCTTGGCCAGTAGTTCGTCGTTGTCGCCCACCTGGCCGGTGATCCACTGGGAGAACATCATTCGGGCCGCGGCGTTGATTTCGCTGACCGCCTCGCCCTGATCGGCGTAGTCGGCGTCACCGCGCGCCGCGTCGAGGCCCTTGTCGGCGCCGGGCCACAACACGAGGAACCGATACCACCTGCCGTAGTACGGCAGGTGGCGCATCGCCCAGCGCATGCCGTCGCCGACTTCGTCGTGATACATCGGGTTGGGGAACATCCACTGCGCCGTCCGCTGGAACACGGCCAGGTGTTCGACCTCGCCGGCGATCGCGGGGGCGATCTGGAACCCGCTGGCACCCGCGCCGATCAGTGCCACGCGCTTGCCGGTCAGGTCGACGGAGTGGTCCCAGGCCGAGGAGTGGAACGAGGGCCCCTCGAAGGTGTCGCCGCCGTCGAAATCGGGAATATAGGGTCGATTCAGCTGGCCGACCGCGGTGATCAGTGCCCGCGCCCGCACCGTGGAGGTCTGGCCGTCGGCCGAGCGCAGCGTCACGTCCCACACGCCTTCGTCGTCGTCCCACCCGGCGGAGACGACCTCGGTCCGCCACCGCACATGCTCGGCCAGGTCGTGCTTGTCCATCACCCGGGTGAAATAGTCCTGGAGCTCGTCCTGTTCTGCGAAGAAGTGGGTCCAGTCGTTGTTGGGTTCGAAGCTGTAGCAGTAGAAGTGGTTGGCGACGTCGACGCGCGCGCCGGGATAGCTGTTCTCCCACCATGTTCCGCCCGGCCCGGCGTTTTTCTCCACGATGGTGAACGGAATGCCGGCCTGTTTGAGGCGGATGCCGGCCAGGATGCCCGATTCGCCGCACCCCACGACGACGGCCGGCAGGTCCGCCGCGCGCTCAGCCGGCAGGGTAGCCGGACGCCGGGGGTCGGCGCCCTCGAGGTCCATCTCCTCGAGGAGCAGGGGTAGGTAGTCGTCGGTGACGTGCTCGCAGGCGGCCCAGTCCATCATCTCCCGGATGAGGTCGGGGCTCAGCGGGTCGGGTTGGGGGCAGCCACGGTCGCGGTACTCGGCGAGTACGGGCAGCGCCACCGCCCGGGCCCGGGCCTTGTCCTCCTCGGACATGAAGCCCTGAATCTCGTTGAGAAAACTGCCCATCGGCTTGAAGTCGTGGATGTACCGTGGGTCGCCGGTGATGTGCACGAGGGAGAGAAGCAACGTGGGAATGCTGACATCCTCGAGCGCTGCGGCGATCTCGGGCGTCGACGTGGTGAACGGCCGGCCGGCATAGGGGCTGCGCATCGCGCCGATCCTCTCGGTGGATTGGGCTCAAATTACGCTACTGAGAGTTTCGTAATTGGCAGCCTACGCTACCCGCGGTGTCCCCGGAGGATCAAGAGCGAGGTCGGTGCCCCGCGTGGCCGGCGAAGGTCCGCCCAGCCCGGCTACGGCGATCCGTCATTGCCCTTCGTGCCGATGAAACCCGACATGCCACCGGTGCCGCCCGGGCCGCCGTTGACGCCGTTGCCACCGTCGCCGCCAATGCCGAAGACCGCGGGGGCGTAGGTGCCGTTCCGGACCATCCCCGCGTTGCCGCCGTTGCCACCGGCAACGGCCGCACTACCGCCCGTCCCGGCGTCGCCGCCGTGGCCGCCCCCGCCGAAGAACCCGAGGCCGTCCCCGCCGTTGCCGCCCTGGCCGCCGGCGGTACCCAGGCTCTGGCCGCCCTGCCCACCGGCGCCGCCGACAGCGCCGACAAGCGAGGCGCCCAGGCCGCCGGTTCCGCCGGCGCCGCCGGTGTCACCCGCGCCGCCGTGCCCGCCGCTGCCGCCGCCGCCCAACCCGGCCAGCGTGGCGCCGATGCCACCGGCGCCGCCGTGCCCGCCGGTACCGCCGGCGCCGGTTGCCGCACCACCGGCCCCGCCGGCGCCACCCTGAGCGAAGCCCGCCCCGACGACGGTCGGGGCGGCGGTGACGCCTCCCGCGCCGCCGGCACCGCCGGTGCCGCCGGCGGTCGCGGCACCGCCCACGCCGCCGGCACCGCCCTCGACGAGGTCGAATCCGAGGAAGCCGGCGGCGCCACTGATCCCGCCGGCGCCGCCGGCGCCGCCCGTTCCCGTGGTGACGGCTCCGCCGGCCCCGCCCGCGCCGCCGTCGGCGAAGTCGATCCCGAAGGGCAGGCGCGCAAATCCCTGACCGCCCGCGCCCCCGACGCCGCCGATACCGGTGGTGGCGTCGCCGCCTTGGCCGCCGTTCCCGCCGAAGCCGAGGAAGAGGCCGGTTTGGTTGCCGCCGTGCCCGCCGGCCCCGCCCGTTCCGCTCGTAGCGGCCCCGCCGGCCCCGCCGGTGCCGCCGATGCCCGTCAGGAAGCCGGCGTTGCCGCCGGCCCCGCCGGCCCCGCCGTTTCCGGCGCCGGCGGCGGCCGCGCCGGCCCCGCCGGTGCCGCCGAAGCCGAGCAGCGTCGCGTTGCCGCCGGCCCCGCCGGCGCCCCCGGCGGTGGTGGCGCTACCGCCGGTGCCGCCGTTGCCCCACAGCCATCCGCCGTTCCCGCCTGCGCCACCGTTGAGGCCGCCGGTGCCCGTACCGCCGGCACCGCCGCTGCCGATCAGGCCGGCGGACCCGCCGGTGCCGCCCTGGCCGGCGGCATCGGTCGCGGCGTTCCCACCGTTGCCGTAGAGGAGCCCGCCGGCACCGCCGTTGGCTTGCGCCAATGTTCCGCCGGCCACCCCGTTGGCGCCGTTGCCGATCAGCGGGCGGCCCAACAGCGTCTCGGTGGGCGCGTTGATCGCCCCCAGCACGTCTTGCCCGATGGTCTGCAGCGGCGAGGCATTGGCCGCCTCGGCGGCCGCGTACGTGTTGCCGGCGCTGGTGAGCGCCTGCACGAACTGGGAATGGAACGCCGAGGCCTGAGCGCTCAGCGCCTGGTATTGCAGCGCGTGGCTGTTGAACAACGCGGTGACCGCCGCCGACACCTCGTCGGCGGCCGCAGCCATCAGCCCGCTGGTCGGTGCCGCGGCCGCCGCGTTGGCCGAGCTCAGCGCGGAGCCGATGTTCGCCGCATCCGCGGCCGCCGACGCCACGAGGTCCGGCGCTGCGAACACAAACGACATCTGCCACCTCCGGTAAGGAATGCGATCGGGCTGTCGCCCGGAATGGGATGGTAGGCGAAATTACTTGTTCTCGGCGGTGAATTCGAACTTTTGTGGTGCGGCAGGTGCGTGGGCCGCGGGTGCGGGTCGTCGAGCAAGTTTGGTGCGAAACGGAGGTGAGCCTCGTGGCCCCGTTACTGTCGGCCTGCAGCGGTTTTCTGCTCGCCGTCTTGTGGATGGATCTGATCTTCGACGTCCAGGTCGCAAGACACCGCGGCCAACTGCCCGAGCCGGTGTTGGCCTCCATCGCGGCCTACTACCACCGCGCCACCACCACATCGCGCCCGATGGGTCGGCTGATCGCGGCGGTCATGGCCATCCTGTTGGGCGCGTTGGCGTTTCGGGCCCTCGCCGGTGACGATCCCGGTTGGCTGCTGGGCGTGTCGGCCGCGCTGGCCGGCGTGCCGGTGCTGCTGGCCGTGTCCCGCACCGTCCCGGCGGCGGTGCGACTCGGAAAACGCACCGACGGCGCGGCCGAACAGACCCGCCTGGCGCGGGCGATCTACCGCGACCACCTGCTCTGCGGCATATGCATGCTCGCGTTCCTGGTGCTGTGGGTGGCGCAGGCGTGGGCGATCTGACGGGCCGGCGATGAGCGGTCGTAGTTGCGACGCGAACAGACCAGGCTGGCCCCGTCGACGGCGGGCGTACTAAAGTAGAACACGTTTCAATTCCGCCGGCGTCCCAGGAGTAGGCATGCACACCGCCATCTGCGATGAGCTCGGTATCGAGTTCCCGATCTTCGCGTTCACCCACTGCCGCGACGTCGTGGTCGCCGTCAGCAAGGCCGGCGGCTTCGGCGTCCTGGGCGCCGTGGGTTTCACCCCCGAGCAGCTCGAGATCGAGCTCAACTGGATCGACGAGAACATCGGCGACCACCCCTACGGCGTCGACATCGTCATCCCGAACAAGTACGAGGGCATGGACTCGCACCTGTCCGCCGAGGAGCTGGCCGAGACGCTGCGCAAGATGGTGCCGCAGGAGCACCTCGACTTCGGCAAGAAGATTCTCGCCGACCACGGCGTGCCGGTCGAGGACAGCGACGGCGACAGCCTGCAGTTGCTCGGTTGGACCGAGGCGACGGCCACGCCCCAGGTCGAGGTGGCGCTCAAGCACCCGAAGGTGAAGATGATCGCCAACGCGCTCGGCACTCCCCCGGCCGACATGATCAAGCACATCCATGACGCCGGACTCAAGGTGGCCGCGCTGTGCGGATCGCCCTCGCAGGCTCGCAAGCACGCGGACGCGGGCGTCGACATCATCATCGCCCAGGGTGGCGAGGCCGGCGGGCACTGCGGCGAGGTGGGCTCGATCGTGCTGTGGCCGCAGGTCGTCAAGGAAGTGGCTCCGGTGCCGGTGCTGGCGGCCGGTGGCATCGGCAGCGGCCAACAAATCGCCGCGGCCCTGGCGCTGGGAGCGCAGGGCGCGTGGACCGGCTCACAGTGGTTGATGGTCGAGGAGTCTTCGAACACCCCGGTCCAGCAGCAGGCATACGTCAAGGCGGGCAGCCGCGACACCGTGCGCAGCCGTTCGTTCACCGGCAAGCCGGCCCGGATGCTGCGCAACGACTGGACCGAGGCCTGGGAGGCGCCGGACAACCCGAAGCCGCTCGGCATGCCGTTGCAGTACATGGTTTCCGGCATGGCCGTGCGCGCCACGAACAGATACCCCAACGAATCCGTCGACGTGGCATTCAACCCCGTCGGTCAGGTTGTCGGTCAGTTCACCAAGGTGGAGAAGACGTCGGCGGTCATCGAACGGTGGGTGCAGGAGTACCTGGAGGCGACCAACCGCCTCGACGAGCTCAACGCCGCGGCAACCGTTTAAGAGGCCGGCTACTCGTCGTCGAACTCGTCGGCGCCGGTCAACGCCTCCTTGGCCCGGTCCACCGCGTAGGTGCCGATGTCGATCGAGTTCTGCACGATGCCGCTGGCGCCGCCGGAGATGTCACCCCGGATGATGTCGCTGGCGTTCTCGACGATGTCGGAGGCCTTCTCCACCGCGTTGGTCGCGATGTCGCGGACCGCATCGACGGCGTCTTTGGGGTTGAAGCCCATCGGAGTCTCCTAACGATTGCCGGACTTTGGTAAGACTCTAGACGCGGCGAGCATCCGTGGAGTAGTTCACCAAGGTGCGCCAGTAGTCTTCGGGAATCTCGGCCCCGGAACGCAGGATCCGCGCCAGCCCGACGGCCATGGCGATGCCGAGCAGGCCCAGCCACAGCCCGGCCAGCCCGATGATCACCCACAGCGCGGCGGTGACCGCCGGCCACGGCGACAGCGCGGCCAGTACCGGCGCAAAGAAGAAGCCGGTTCCCACATACCAGGCCGAGCCGGCGCGGTCGGACGCCAGGACGAAGCGCAGCCAGCGTGGTACCAGGGCTTCGGTGGGCTGGGCGCTGTCCATGACTCAGCCGGTCATGGCTCGGGCGGGAAGAATCCGGCCCCGGTGAACCAGCCCTCTTGCCAGCCGCGATCCCCCAGGCACAGCATCGGCAGGCCGGCTTCCGACTGCGCGGCGGACTGCGGGCCCGGGCACTTCGCGCCGGCCTGCTGGACCCCGTAGAGCGGGTAGGAGATCACCCAATATCCGGTGGTGGCCTTCGGGAACTGGTTGTCCGGCGGGAAATGGCAGGCCTCGGCCTGTCCGCTGGGGCCCCGCCCGAAGATGAAGCGCTCGTAGTTGTCACACGGCGCGCCGAACGAGGCGTCGTAGTTCATGTTCGGCACGTCGCCGTCGTAGTGCGGGTCGGCGGCCGCGCACGGCGCCGCGCTGATCGCGCCCGCCGTGATCGCAGCGGCGGCAAGTGCTTCGCGAATCATGCTCACCCCTTCGCATCGTGTGGCCCGGCTCCCCGTGATTAGCCGGTGACCTGCACGAAGCATATCGACTGGGCGCCGGGCCACAAGGGAGTTTCGGGGTCGGCGCCCAACCGGGACCACAGCGCGGGCCCCGAATATCGAGGCCACCGCCCCTCGACGCGGCGCCGCTGAACACGTTGCAATTCGAACGGCGCGATCTGGCTGTAGTGCTTCACAACCGGCTGTAGCAATGGTTTATTGGGCACAAAGGACGACTAGACGACTTCGTATCGAGGAGTGGCCATGCCAACCGCCGAGCCATCTGCAGAGTCAACTGGCAAGCCGGTTCCCAACCTGCCGCCGGGGTTCGATTTCACCGATCCCGACGTCCACGCCGAGCGGCTGCCGGTGGAGGAGTTGGCCGAGCTGCGACGCACCGCACCGATCTGGTGGAACGAGCAGCCCATCGGCGCGGGTGGCTTCGACGACGGCGGCTTCTGGGTGGTCACCAAACACAAGGACGTCAAAGAGATTTCGCTACGCAGCGACGTCTTCTCCAGCCTGGAGAAGACGGCGCTGCCGCGCTATAGGGACGGCACGGTCGAGGAGCAGGTCGAGCGCGGCAAGTTCGTCCTGCTCAACATGGACGCGCCGCAACACACGCGGCTGCGCAAGATCATCTCGCGGGCCTTCACGCCCCGGGCCATCGAGCGGCTGCGCGAGGACCTGCAGGCGCGCGCCCGGCGCATCGTCGAGGCCGCCGCGGCCGAGGGGTCCGGCGACTTCGTCGAGCAGGTGTCCTGTGAGCTGCCGTTGCAGGCCATCGCCGAGCTCATGGGGGTGCCGCAGGAGGACCGCAAGAAGCTGTTCCACTGGTCCAACGAGATGGTCGGCGACCAGGACCCCGAGTTCGCCAGCAACGACGCCATCACCGCGTCGGTCGAACTGATCATGTACGGCATGCAGATGGCCGCCGACAGGGCCAAGAACCCGGGCGAAGACCTGGTCACCAAGCTGGTCCAGGCCGACATCGACGGCCACAAGCTCTCCGACGACGAATTCGGCTTCTTCGTCATCCTGCTCGCGGTCGCCGGCAACGAGACCACCCGCAACTCCATCACCCAGGGCATGATGGCCTTCACCGATTTCCCGGACCAGTGGGAGCTGTACAAGCGGGAGCGTCCCGCCACCACCGCCGACGAGATCGTCCGGTGGGCCACCCCGGTGACGTCGTTTCAGCGGACCGCCCTCGAGGACTACGAGCTGTCCGGCGTGCAGATCAAGAAGGGCCAGCGGGTGGTGATGGTCTACCGGTCGGCCAATTTCGACGAGGAGGTGTTCGACGACCCCTTCAGCTTCAACATCCTGCGTGATCCCAACCCGCACGTGGGATTCGGTGGCACCGGCGCGCACTACTGCATCGGCGCCAACCTGGCGCGGATGACGATCGACCTGATGTTCAACGCGATCGCCGACGTCATGCCCGACCTGGAATCGATCGGCACACCCGAACGGCTGCGCTCGGGCTGGCTCAACGGGATCAAGCACTGGCAGGTCGACTACCACAGCGACGGGGAAGCGAAATGCCCTGTCGCGCATTAGAGTGAGTCGGTGCCCACTCACCGAGCCGTCCAGATTCGGTCCGCCGGCGGGTCGCTGGAACTAGCCGACGTCGAAACGCCGCCCCCGGGCCGGGGCGAGGTACGGATCGCCATCACCGCGTGCGGCATCTGCGGCACCGACCGCGCCTTCGTGCACGGCGGCTTTCCCAACCTGACGTGGCCGCTGACGCCCGGGCACGAGATCGCCGGCACCATCGCCGAAATGGGTCCGGGCGTCGAGGATTTCGCGGTGGGCGACCGCGTCGCGGTCGGTTGGTTCGGCGGCTGCTGCTATCACTGCGACCCCTGTCGCAAGGGCATCTTCATCCACTGCGTGAACGGGAAGGTGCCCAGCTGGCATTATCCCGGCGGCTACGCGGAATCGGTGACGGTGCCGGCCAGCGCGCTGGCCCGGATCCCGGCCGAGCTTTCCGACGTGGAGGCCGCCCCGATGGGCTGTGCCGGCGTGACGACCTACCATGCGTTGCGCCAGAGCAAGGCGGTGCCCGGAGATCGGGTCGCGGTCCTCGGCGTCGGCGGGCTGGGGCACCTGGGGATCCAGTTC
Source organism: uncultured Actinomycetota bacterium (assembly GCA_963711445.1). GTDB lineage: Bacteria > Actinomycetota > Actinomycetes > Mycobacteriales > Mycobacteriaceae > Mycobacterium. The sequence continues at coordinate 2,688,553 of CAVQEF010000002.1, read as the reverse complement.
GCGGCGGCGATGGGATTCGAGACCATCGCGATCAACCGCGGTACCGCCAAGGCCGAGGACGCCCGCGAGCTGGGCGCCCGGCACTACATCGATTCCACCGGCGGGGACGTCGCCGAGGCGCTGCAGGCGCTGGGCGGGGCCGCGGTCGTGCTGGCCACGGCGGGGAACTCCGCGGCGATGGCCGACACGGTCGGCGGGTTGGCGCCCCAGGGCGAGCTGATCACCATCGGGGTGACCGCCGACCCGCTGCCGATCAGCCCGATACAGCTGATCACCCCCGGTCTCAGCGTTGTCGGCCATCCGTCCGGCACGGCCAAGGATGTCGAGGACACCATGCAATTCGCCGTCTTGTCCGGCGTGCGCGCGTGGATCGAGCAGCTGCCGCTGGCCCAGGCCGCGGAGGGCTACGCGGCGATGGAAGAGGGTCGCGCGCACTACCGCACCGTCCTGACCATGTGACACGGCCGTGACCGACGATTGGGTCCTGGACGCCGCCGACGGCGAGCTGCTCCTGCACACCGGGGTGGCGGGCCGGGCCGCGCGGATGGGCCACCGCCTCACCATCGCGATGACACGGTGGCGCGCCACCGTGACGTGGGCCGGCGCCGACCCCGCCGGCATGGAGCTGGCCGTCGAGGTCGATTCGCTCCAGGTGCTGCGCGGCGAGGGCGGTGTCAAGGCGTTGTCCAGCCCCGAGAAGTCGCTGGTGCGGTCGAACGCGCTGAAGTCGTTGGACGCCGGCCGATTCCCCGACATCCGGTTCGGCGCAGAGACGATTGACAGGACCGGCGACGGGTATCGCCTGATCGGCACGCTGCACATTCGGGGGAAAAGTCGGGACCACACCGTCGACGTGCGAACCGAAGATTGTGGTGACACCTGGCGGATGTCCGCGGAGTCCAGCGTTCGCCAGTCCGACTACGGCATCAAGCCCTACTCGCTGCTGATGGGTTCGGTGCAGGTCGCCGACGACGTGACGCTGTCGTTCACCGCCCAGCACGCCAAGGACGGGTGAGTCCCCCCGGCGCACTCATCTCACTGGTGTCCTGAAATCCCGGCGAATCGACGACTTGCCACCCCAGAGGCCTCCAGGTCACGGCCGTTCGGGCGCGGGCGGCGCCGGCTCTCCGGCGTCGCCGGGTATGTGCTCGAGCACCCGGGCCAGGTAAGGCTGACGGCCCGGCTGCTCCTCCGGTGGGCCGGGCTGGGCGGGCGCGCCCGGCGCCGCGGCCGGTTCGCCGCCGGGCGGCGCGGGCTCGGCGGCGGGTGGCGCCTGCGGCGCGACGACCGGCGTGTGGGCCTCGGCCATCCGTGGCGTCGGGGTGTGCACCGAGTGCTTCGCCGGTGTGGGCGAGCTCTCCGGGGTGAGCTGGATGCCGACGGTTATCGCCAGCGACGAGACGAAGGTGATCGCACCGGCGGCCAGGGCGGTCACGGCGCCGGCGTACTTCAACTGCCGGGGCCGCGGCGGCTCGGCGGCGGGCTCGGGGGCACGCACCACCAGCTGCTCGTCGGTGAACTCGGTGCTGCTGGCCGCGGCCAGCGCAGTGCCCCGCGCGACCGTCACCTGGACCATGTTCTGCGCGAAAACCGGCACCGGCAACGCCTTTTCCAGCTCCCACGAGAAGTCGTTGATGTCGCTGTCCGCGCCGACGACGACCACTCCCCCCGGACGCCAGCCATCGCGCTCGAACATCCCGGTCAGCCAGGACGTCAGCCCATCGGAACCGCCGCATACCTGCTTGACCGCCGTCTGCGTCGCGCCGTTCTGGGTGTGCACCATCACGACGGTGGCCCCCTCGCGCTCGAGGATGCACACCGCGGTCTGCTCGAAGCCGATGACGGGCGCGATGGCCCGCGCCAGAGTCTCGACGGCCTCGAGCAACCGCACCGGCACGATGTTGTCGAAGCCCGCGTCCGTCAGCGCCTCCACCAGCAACGCGGCCTGTGCGGCGGCGTCGTCGGTCCAGGTGACCCCGATGACGCGAATGCGTTGTTCGTTGGCGGCCGCCAATCGCTCCACCCGCAGCACTTCGTCGGTGACCTGCTCGGCGGTGCTGACCGCCCGCACGCCGCGGCCGGCCTGTAGCGGCATTTCGCGATGGTCCAGGATGGTGCCGCCAGCGTCATGCCCCTCGGCGAGGACCCACCCGACGGCGGTCGACGTCACCGACAGCCCTAGTACCGTGTCCAGAATTCTCCACCTCAATCGTCCGACCGCCGATGCCCTCAGCCTCACGTCGCGCACCATCAAGTTGCCGGTGCGGTGGTTCGTGAGGGCCGGAACGGACCGGGATAGCGTGGTCTCCGTCGGCGTGCTCCGTCAGAGCCTACGCGTTCGACACGTGTTTGGCTGCTCCGGTTTCCCGATCCGCGCCGAACTCACAGGCGAGAGCCAGCGGGCCGCCGAATCATGCCACAGCCACCTCGCGGGGTCGCACCCGGAGGGGTTTTTCGGCGTGGGCGGCACCGATCCCGCGCTAGCCGAACTCGAAACATGAAAACGGGTGTCGATATGGCTGTGGCAACCGGCCGGGCGCGTCGGGGCGGGCCCGCAAGGTTTTCTCCCCGGTACCGCGGCAGGGTCGGTCCGCCCGGGGCGACGGGGCCGCGGGGCCGGCCCCCTAGCTGCGGTTTCGCCGCGGCACGCCACGGGGCGGAAGCGGGGGCGACTTTTGTATTGCCTTCTGAGGCGGACGCATTTCGTGGCGAATTCCGAAACACAATCGCGACGCGTTCGTGTCCCGATCGACATTTGCCCTCTATGCACGGTAAATTTTGCGAGGACACGCGACGACGTACGACAAGGGGCGTAGGCATGACAGACGTGAGCGCGAAGATCCGGGGCTGGGGGCGCCGACTTCTGGTCGGTGCGGCGGCGGCTACCGCCCTGCCCGGCCTGATCGGTCTTGCCGGCGGCGCGGCGACCGCGGGGGCGTTCTCGCGCCCGGGCCTGCCCGTCGAATACCTGCAGGTGCCGTCGCCGTCGATGGGCCGCGACATCAAGGTGCAGTTCCAGAGCGGCGGGGACGGTTCTCCGGCCGTGTACCTGCTCGACGGCCTGCGCGCCCAGGACGACTACAACGGCTGGGACATCAACACCCCGGCCTTCGAGTGGTACTACAAATCGGGTCTGTCGGTCATCATGCCCGTCGGTGGGCAGTCCAGCTTCTACGCCAACTGGTACCAGCCGGCCTGCGGTCACGACGGGTGCAAGACGTACAAGTGGGAGACCTTCGTGACCAGCGAGCTGCCGCAATGGCTCTCCTCCAATCGGAGCGTCAAGTCCACCGGTAGCGCCGCGGTCGGCATCTCGATGTCGGGCTCCTCAGCGTTGATCCTGGCCGCCTACCACCCGCAGCAGTTCATCTACGCCGGTTCGCTGTCGGCGCTGATGGACCCGTCGCAGGGCATGGGCCCCTCGCTGATCGGCTTGGCGATGGGCGACGCCGGCGGCTACAAGGCCGACGCGATGTGGGGGCCGTCGAGCGACCCGGCCTGGCAGCGCAACGACCCGACGGTGCAGGTCGGCAAGCTGGTCGGCAACAACACCCGGCTGTGGATCTACTGCGGTAACGGCACGCCGTCGGAGCTGGGCGGGGCCAACATGCCCGCCGAGTTCCTGGAGAACTTCGTCCGCAGCAGCAACCTGAAGTTCCAGGACGCCTACAACGCGGCCGGTGGCCACAACGCCGTGTTCAACTTCGACCAGAACGGCACGCACAGCTGGGAGTACTGGGGGGCTCAGCTCAACGCGATGAAGTCCGACCTGCAGAGCACGCTGGGCGCCACCCCCGGCAACGGCGGCTGACCCGCCCGGTCGAGATTGCGCTACTGCGCCCGACGACTGCGTCGGGCGCAGTAGCGCGTTTCGCGGCCCTCCGCCGTGGCGATCATCCGGTCTTCGCGAAGCGGTCGGTGATGTCGGTCCACGTCGTGGCGTCGTCGCGGTGATCGCTCATGTTGCGGCACTGCCCGTAGACCTGGACGACGCCCAGCCCCGGGTTCTCGTCGTGGCGGTAGACGATCGCCGTGACCGCATCCTTGGACAGGGTGGTGCCGTAGGTGTGATTGTTGGGCGGCAGGCCCTCGGTCCAGCCGCGCGCGACCAGCGCGCGCACGATCGTCGGGAAGTAGGCGAACGCCCGTACGCCGGCCGGCAGCCCGAACGTCAGGTAGACGGCACCCTGGTAGGGCGGGTCGTACCGGTCCTTGCACGACATCAAGGAGTAGCCGGCCGACGCCGTGTCCAGGCCGGCCACGGTGACGATCTGTCGGGCCGACTCGATCACCTGGGCCTCGCTCTGCTGGTCGCCGACCGGGTTGGCGGGGTGGTCGAGAATGTCGGAGGGGGTCACATGCAGCCGGGCCACCGCCAGGAACACCGCGCCCAACAGCAGCGACGCCGTCAGCGCGGCAGCGGTCCACGCGCGAAGCTGGTTGGTGCGCAGCCATCGCGCGGGTCTGCCGTCGTTCGTGTGGTGACGGTCCTCTGCGGTGCGGGGCATTGGCGTATCTGCGGCCAGGCTAACGCCGGCCCGCGGCATTGTGTTACCCCTCGAACGCCCCTAGTCCGCGCGGCGCGGCCCGACGTCGGTCGGGAATCGTGCTCATGACCGCGGCCGGTGGGCGATCTTGCGGTCGCCGACGCGGCGCCGTGCGGGTCATGCTGATCACCCTCTGCTCGGCGCTGTGCGCGCCGCACGCCCGAGCCGATACCGGCGGCCCGCTCGCCGACCTGGTTGACGCCGCCGCGCGGCGGCTCGCTGTCGCCGAGCCGGTGGCCGCCTTCAAGTTCACGACCCACGGCGCCGTCGAGGACCCCGCCCGCGTCCGGCAGCAACTCGCCGAGTTGGGCGCCGACGCCACCGCCCGCCATCTCGACGCCGACTACGTCACGCGGATCTTCACCGACCAGATCGGCGCTACGGAGGCAATCGAGCACAGCCTCGTCGCGCAGTGGACGCTGCACCCGGACGGCGCGCCGACCGACGCACCGGACCTGTCCGCGTCCGGGTCGGCCATCGATGCCCTCAACCAGGAGATGCTGACGCAGGTCGCGGCCAACTGGGACCTGTTGCACTCGCCGGAGTGCGCCGCGAAACTCGACACCACCAGAACCGACGCCGGGCGCAGGCTCGACGACCTTTATCAACAGGCATTGTCATTGGCGACGCAGTCCTATTGCCAGCGTTAGTTTAATTTTTTCTCACCGAATTCTAACCTTCCGCGTTTTGCTGGTGGGAGGCCCTTTTCGCAGATAGACGCCCTATCTCGCCGCATTTTCAAATCGGTAACGCTTTGGATACGCCCGCCGACGTATTCGACATGAGTAAATACTGCAAGCCTCTCGTCCAGCCCCTGGTGGTCGGCGGACTCGTTGCAGCGTCGCTGACTTTCCCCGCCGGCGTGGCCGACGCCGCCCCCCTGGGCCCCAACTGGGATGCGATCGCCCAATGCGAGTCCGGCGGCAACTGGCACGCCAACACCGGAAACGGCGAATACGGTGGACTGCAATTCAAGCCGAGCACCTGGGCCCGTTACGGCGGCGTCGGCAACCCGGCGGCCGCATCCAAAGCGCAGCAAATCGCCGTGGCCAACCGGCTTTTCGCCGACCAAGGCGTGGAGCCCTGGCCCAAGTGCGGCGCCCAATCGGGCCTGCCGATCGGGTGGTACTCGCACCCGGCGCAGGGCATCAAGCAGATCATCAACGGCCTCATCCAAATGGCCGTGCCGCACTGAGAATCCGCGGGCCCGGCGCGACCGGGTCGGGCCGAATCCTATGAGCCGGCGCCAAGCTGTGTTTGGATCAGGCCATGGAAGGTTCCGCGACGGTTCACATGAGCGCGCCGGCGAACAAGGTCTGGGATGTGATCGCCGACGTCCGTAACATCGGACGTTTCTCCCCGGAAGTCTTCGAGGCGGAATGGCTCGGGGATGCCAATGGTCCGGCGCTCGGCGCCAAATTTCGCGGCCACGTCCGGCGTAACGAAATAGGGCCGGTGTACTGGACGACGTGCAAAGTCACCGCGTGCGAACCCGGCCGCGAGTTCGGGTTCGCCGTTCTCGTCGGCGACCGCGCGGTCAACAACTGGCACTACCGGCTCGCGCCCAGCGACGGCGGCACCGACGTGACCGAGTCCTTCCGGCTCAGCCCCTCACCCCTGCTGTCCGTCTATTGGTTGTTCGGTGGCTTTCTGCGGAAGCGACGCAACATCCGCGACATGACCAAGACGCTGCACCGCATCAAAGATGTGGTGGAGGCGGGCTGACGTGAAATCGGTCTTCATCACCGGCGCGGGCAGCGGCATGGGACGCGAGGGGGCCAGGCTGTTCCACGCCAACGGCTGGCGGGTCGGCGCCGTGGACCGCGACGGCGACGGCCTGGCGACGCTGGAATCCGAACTGGGCGGCGACCGGCTGTGGACCCGAGGCGTCGACGTGACCGACCGCTCCGCGCTCGAGGCCGCCCTGGCCGACTTCTGCGCCGGCAATACCGGCGGCGGCCTGGACATGATGTGGAACAACGCCGGCATCGGCGAGTCCGGCTGGTTCGAAGACGTCCCCTACGAGGCCGCGATGCGCGTCGTCGAGGTCAACTTCAAGGCCGTGCTGACCGGCGCCTACGCCGCACTGCCCTACCTCAAGAAGACCCCGGGCAGCCTGATGTTCTCGACGTCGTCGTCCTCGGCCACCTACGGCATGCCGCGCCTGGCCGTGTACTCGTCGACCAAGCACGCGGTCAAGGGCCTGACCGAGGCGCTCAGTGTCGAGTGGCAGCGGCACGGCGTGCGGGTCGCCGACGTGCTGCCGGGCCTGATCGACACCGCCATCTTGACCACCACCACCGACCACTCCGCCGTCGCCGGCACCACGTCGGCCGACGACGTGCGCGCCCGCGCGCCCAAACGCGGCATGTTTCGGCTGATGCCCGCGAGCAGCGTCGCCCAGGTGGCCTGGCAGGCCTACCAGCACCCGACCCGGTTGCACTGGTATGTGCCCAAGAGCATTCGCGTGATCGACCTGCTCAAGGGTCTGAGCCCGGAGTTCGTCCGGGGCCGCATCCTCAAATCCCTACCCGCGCTGATGCCCGAGCGGCAGTAACGGAGGTCAAGTCGTGCGGAACCGGTTGCTCGCGACCGCATTCCTGGTGATGGTGGCCGGTGTCGCGGGATGCTCCCAACCCACGACCACGTCGCGCAAGGCCGCCCACCTGACCATCGACGGCGCCACCCACGCGGCGAGCCCGCCGGCGTGCAGACAGCAGCAGTCGTACCGGACCATCGACATCCGCGACAAGGACGGCGGGGTCGAGGCGGTGGTGCTGCTCAGCGGCTACCGGGCCATTCCGCAGTGGGTGAAGATCCGCAACGTCGACGGATTCACCGGAAGCTACTGGGAGGGCGGGGTCGGCGAGGCGCACGCCGACTTCACCAACGACGCCTACACCATCAGCGGCAGCGCCTACGGCATCAGCAGCAGCAATCCCAACAAAGTGGTGACGACGGACTTCACGATCACCGCCGAGTGCTGAGGCCCGCCGCCGATCCGGCATATCCTGGGCCGATGAGGCAACGACTGCACTGGCTGGCGATGCACGGGTTCGTCCGGGGCGCCGCGGCAATCGGGGCACGGCGGGGCGACGCGCAGGCCAGGCTCATCGCCGACCCGAGCGTGGCTGCCAACCCGGTGCCGTTCTACGAGGAGCTGCGCGCCCTGGGCCCGCTGGTGCAGGGGCAGGTCAACTATCTGACCACCGACCACGCGCTGGCCCACGAGCTGTTGCGCTCCGAGGACTTCCGCGTGGTCAACATGGGATCGAATCTGCCGGCGCCGCTGCGCTGGCTGGAGACCCGCACGCGCGACGACCTGTTGCATCCGCTGCGGGCGCCGTCGTTGCTGGCGGTCGAGCCGCCCGACCACACCCGGTACCGCAAGACGGTGTCGGCGGTGTTCACCCCCAGGGCGGTCGCCGCCCTGCGCGACGGGGTCGAGCAGACCGCCGCCAACCTGTTGGATCGGCTGGCCCGGGAGTCGGGGCCCTCCGGGGTCGTCGACATCGTGGGGCGGTATTGCTCGCAGCTTCCGGTCGCGATCATCAGCGACATCCTGGGGGTGCCCGAGCGCGACCGGCACCGCGTGCTGGAGTTCGGCGAACTGGCCGCGCCGAGCCTGGACCTCGGGTTGCCGTGGCGGCAGTACCGGAGTGTGCAGAAGGGGATCGGCGGCTTCAACGTGTGGCTCGCCGCGCACCTGCGGCAACTACGGCGCGCCCCCGGTGACGACCTGATGAGCCAGCTGATCCGGACGGCCGAAAGCGGTGCCGCCGAAACACATCTGGACGAGACCGAACTTCAGGCGATCGCCGGGCTGGTGTTGGCGGCCGGGTTCGAGACCACGGTGAACCTGCTGGGCAACGGGATTCGGATGCTGCTGGACTCCCCCGCGCAGCTCCAGGCGCTGCGGCAGCAGCCGGAGTTGTGGCCCAACGCCGTCGAGGAGATCCTGCGGCTGGAATCGCCGGTGCAGCTGACGGCGCGGGTGGCGCTCAGGGACGTCGAATTGGCGGGCGCGCCGGTCTCACGCGGGCAGCTGGTGGTCGTGTACCTGGCCGCGGCCAACCGCGATCCGTCCGTCTTCCCCGAACCGCACCGCTTCGACATCCAACGCCCCAACGCCGGAAAGCATCTCGCGTTCTCCGGGGGCCGGCACTTCTGCCTGGGGGCCGCCCTGGCCCGCGCCGAGGGCGAAGTGGGGCTGCGGACGTTCTTCGAGCGCTTCCCCGACGTGCGGGCCGCCGGCCCGGGCGCCAGGCGCAACACCCGAGTGCTGCGGGGCTGGTCGGCGCTGCCGGTGGCCCTGGGGCCGGCGCGTTCGATGGCGCAGGTGGACAATTAGGCGTTGACACCCGCGCCGTCACCGGGTGTGATGACGGCTGTGACAAACTCCACGAGCCCCGTCCGAGACGCCGTCCTCGGCCTGTGGCAAGCGCTTTCGCAACGGGATTGGGATGCGGTCAAGACATTCCTGTCGGATGACTGCCTCTACGTCGACATGCCGGTGCCCTCCTTGTCGGCGCGTGGACCCGACGACATCGTGAAGCGGCTCAAGATGGGCCTCGAGCCGCTGGTGGGCTACGAGAACCACAGCGGCCTGCTGGTGTGCGACGGCCCCGACGCCCTCTACGAGCACTCGGAGACGTGGACTTTCGCGACGGGTGAGCAGGGTGTGCTGCGGTTCGTCACCGTGCACAAGGTCGTCGACGGCAAAGTCACGGTGTGGAAAGACTATTGGGACATGAACTCTTTGGTGGCCTTCGCTCCCCCGAACCACTTCGAGAACCTGGCGAATGCGGACACCAGCTGGGTTTTTGATGCCTCTGCGCTAGTCTGATGCAACCCGCTGTAAGACCGATGTTCGAGTGATGTTCGACTAGCACACCGCTGTATATCACACTATTGACGTGACGGACGCTTTGCCGGATCTCGCCGCCGAGGTGCCGTCGTAGAAGCGCGCTATGCGCTCCGCCGGTAAATCCGACAAGACCATCACCACCTACACGATGGGAGTGTCCCGGTTTCTGCGCTGGTGCGCCGACACTGGCACACCTCCTGAGTTGACGAAGGCGAATGCGCAAGCTTGGGTGGCCGACTTGCTCGACAGCGGCGCTCAATCCACTACCGCGACGACGTGGTTGGGCGCTCTAAAGCGGTTCGGGGCGTGGCTCGCTGAAGAGGACGTGTTGCCCGCCAACCCGATTGAGCGGATGTCGACGCCGAAGATCAACGAGAAGGTCACCGCGACGCTGAGCGACGATGACCTTAAACGGCTCCTCAAGACATGTCAGGGCAAGAGCCTCCGTGACCGCCGTGACGAAGCCATCCTTCGGCTGATGCGCGCATGTCGCCACCGCGATCCGTTCCGGCGGGCGAGGTCATCTCTCCTGACGGGATTCCGTGGGACCGTGGCGGCATCGCCCGCACGCTGGGGCATGGGTGGGGGCCGCAATGGTGACCGCGGGCCTAAGCAATTCTCACAACTAGTTCTGAGAGTCACTGAAGCCAGATCACCGACGACGCCACGCGGAGGCCAATTTGTGGCTTTCGTGAACGAGAACGCCCGGAGAACGACTCGATCCACGCCTGATCCTGGGGCACGCCGGGGCGGCGGTGGTACCGCTCGACGGCGGAGGGGCCCGTTCAGGTGCCGGTGGCCGCCAACTCGGCCGGCCCGATGGACCCCGGCGACTCGCTCGTCCCGAACATGTCGTCGAAGACCCGGAACCGATCGAAGGTCAGAGCGTGCTGCCGCGCTCTCATCTCCATCGCGTGTCGCTCGGACTCCGGCAACGAGATCGCCCGGTCGATGGTTTCCGCGAGCGCCGCCCGGTCGCTGTGCGGCACGATGAACGCGGTGTCGCCCACCGCTTCCCCGGTCCCACCGGTCAGGCAGGTGATGACGGGGCCACCGCCCGCGAGCATCTTCTCGGTCAGGGCGATCCCGAAGGTCTCGACGAACTCCGGTTCCGGCCGCGTCGGCAGGGCGTAGGCCGCGCAGCCGCGCATCAGCAGCGGCTTCTCGTCGTCGTCCACGTCACTCAGGAAGACGATGCGGTCGTCCCCCGCCGCCAGGTCCTTGTACTCCTGCAGTTGCGGTCCGGTGCCGGCGACGACGAGCTTGACCTTCTCCGCCGCAGCGGAATCGCGGTAGGCGTGGATCAAGTCGTCCACACCCTTGGCCCGGGCGACCCGGGACAGGAACAGGACGTAGCCGTTGCGCTCGAGCCCTCGACTGGCCAGGGCCGCCTCGACCGCGTCCTCGTCGAGGTCGAGGAACGCCCCGGTGTCGATCGCCGGGTAGCTGATCTCGATCCGATCGCGGCATTCCTGCGCGAACCGGGTCCCGGCGCGTTCGTCGAGTTCGGTTGCCGCGGCGACGATCTCGTCCTTCGTGTATTCCGACACGGCGACGACCCGGTCGCTGCCGAGGTAGCGGGCCATCAACGCGATCGCGGCACCGACCCCCCCGTCGAGCAGGCAGTTACGAATCACATTCGTGACATCCGACCCGACCGCCTTCGCGATCGTGGTGACATCCGTGTCGAGACCTGCTGTGGCGGCGGCGGTCACCGCGTCCCCGACCACCGTGGTGTGCGGCATCAGGTACATCGACAGGCAGGTCGTCGGAACACCGTCGGTGAGCAGTTCCACCAGGCGCCCGGTGAGGCCGGCCATGTAGCGACCGTCCGGGACGCGGTAGTCACCGACCGGTTCGGGCCGCTCGACGGTGATGCCGAGACTGTACTCCTGCAGGCGATCCAAGGGTTTCAGCGGGAGTCCCGCACCTTCCAATACGGAAATCGGCCACGTCAACAGTCGAACGTCGTCGAACCCGCGCTTCAGCGCGACCTCGGCGAGGTTACGGGCCTCGCCGCTGTGGCCGCAGATGACCGGGTCGGCTCGGACGATGATGACGAGACGACGAAGAGGACGGTTCATGGTGCCCCCCGGGTCGTCGGGACAGGGCCTCGGGCCGACGGCGGTCTCTCCGACCGGCCCCACGAACTGGGTTCCGGACCCAGCTCGATGTGCAGCGTTCCTGCTGCGTGCAACTCCTCGGCAGAGATGTGGGTTCCCTGAAGCGGTGTCCCGTTGAACGTTGCGGCTTGCACGTACTGCACCGACGGAGTCGAGTCGATGCCGTCGGACCCGATCGGCTGCTCGACGAATCCGCTGGTAGTGATGGTCAATTCTTTGCCCCGGATCAGTAAGCGGGAACGCTCGAAAGCCGGAGTGTTCACCAAAAAGAGACCTTGGCCGGCCACCGGGAAGAGCCCCAGCGACGCCCACACGTACCAGGCGGACAGGCCGCCGCTGTCGTCGTTACCGGGCAGGCCACCGGGGCCGGTGCCGAACTGCCACGTCAGCGCCGCGTGCACCACCTCGGCCGTCCGGTCGGGTCGGCCGGCATAGTGGTAGGCCCACGGGGCCTCCATGTCCGGTTCGTTGTTCAATCCCTCGAACCGGTTGAGCGCGTAGCCGATCTCCATCTCGGCGGGCTTCGGTTCGATGCCCGGCTGGGTCACCGGTTCGGCGCAGTAGCCGAAGAAGGCGTCGAGCATGCCGACGAAGGCCTCGTCCCCGCCGGCGAGAGCGATCCGGCCGGCCATGTCGTGCATCAACCGGAACGAGTAGTTCCACTTACCGCCCTCGTAGTACTCCGAGTCCTTCAACAGGCCGTTCGAGGCGTCGAACGCGTTCACCCAACCCGCGCTGCGCTCCTCGGACTCCGCGGCGAGCCGGGTGTCCCCGACCGCGCGGGCGACCTTGGCGGTGCAGTAGTAGGCGTAGGCGAGGTCGAGGGTGTGGGTGATGGGGTGGACGATGCCCTTCTCGATGAAGTCCTCGCCGTACATCCGCCGCAGGTCGTCGACCATGTGGACCAGGGCCCAACTCCAGTCGATCTCCCGCAGGTTCAGTTCCTGCGCATCGGCAAGGGCGGTGTGGGTCAACGCGCTCGCCTGCCGGAAGAACCGGTCCGCCCCGCGGGCCATCCGGTAGCCGACCGGGAAGTTGCCCTCTTCCTCGCAGACCCGGATCAACGACTCCAGGAGGTCCGCGGCCCGTTCCGGCACGATCGCCATGAGCAGCGGGATCTGGGTCTTGTAGATGTCCCACATGGTGCAGACGTCGAACGCGAACGGCCCGCTGTTGGGCCAGAACGGGGACTCGTCGTCACCGAAACAGGGCTTGATCAGGGAGTGGTAGAGCGCGGTCCCGAAGACCTGACGGCGCGCCTCGGAGCCACCTTCGACCTGGATCAGGTCGAGGTGTTCCTTCCACTTCTTCCGGGTCCGGGCGCGGACGACGTCGAAGGCGTGCTTGCCGCTATCGCACTCGGTGCGCAGGTTGTCGGTTGCCTGCTCGGTGCCGCGCAGGGAGAACCCGATCCGGACCTCGATCACGGTCCCCGCCTGGGCCGGCCCCATGAACAACAGCCCGAACGGCCGCAGGGTGGTCGGGCGGATGTAGTCGAAGTCGAGCCGGGTGCCCCCGTCGATCAGTCGCTTGTCGTGCCAGAGCATCTGGCGCCAACCGGGGGCCTCGACCTCGACGGCGACCGAGAGCGGCACCCCCTCCATCACCACGGTGCCCTGCGCCTTGCCGCGGCCGAGGTTCTCGACCTGCGCGCGCAGCGGCACCGTCCGACCGTGCTCGATCACCAGGCCGCCGCACGACAGGTCGAGCACGACGCGGGCGTTGCGGTGCTCGGGGAACGCGTAGCGGTGAACCGCCACCTTGTCCCCCACGGTGATCTCGCACCGGATGCCGTTGTCGAGGGTCGCCGCGTAGTACCCAGGCGACGACGTCTCGGCGTGGAGCGCCCACGCCGTCCCGAGGTTGTCCAGCGGGTCCAGCATCGGCGTCACGCGGGCGTAGTTGTAGTACTTGCGGATCGCCCCGGTGCCGGACTGCTGGAAGTGCGTGAACCCCGACGCCTGGGTCTCCGCGAAGATCTCCGGCGGCAGTCCCTCGGTGATCTTGGGGTACCGGCCGTAACCGGTCGGGTAGGCACCGGAGTACGCGCAGGCGGACACCATGCCGAAGGGGGAGACCGCTCCGGGGTGGGTGTTGCCCACCTGCGGCTTCGGCCACCACCAGGTCGCAGCGAGGTCCCGCGGCGACGGTAGCTGCGTCGCGGCGGTGCCGATGAAGGGATCAATGTGTTCGAGGATGGAGGCAGGCTACGCAGTCACACGGCGATCACGGGTTTCCGCCGTGTGAACTCCGCGGGTCGGGCGGACGACGCCGCGGCCCGGGGTTCAGGTTTCCTCGGCGACCACCGGCCGCAGACGCGCGTAGAAGATGCCCAGCGACAGGTAGGTCTTCATCGTGCCCTGCTTGGAACCGGGGGTCGCCAAATCCCAGGAAGCCGGCGGTGTCCGGGGAGTAGGTGGCCTCGTCGGTATTCGGCGCGCGAGCACTGAACCAGGCCAACGTCAGGGAAGGTGCACGAGCGGCGAACGCCGGTTGGTTCGTCGACCCTTGGGATCACCAGCAATACCGGTGGTTCGACGGGTTCGAGTGGACGGGGCATACGCACCGCCCGAGTTCGAGCTCGCAACCGCCGGTCAAGTCCAGGGACGTGGTGTACGGCGTCGTCGTGTGATTCTTCGTCTTGATGGTTCAGGCGGTCAGTGCCGCGTTGGTCTTGGTGCCCTCCGACACCTCACACGCCGACCAGCTCGTGGCGGTCAGTCCACAGCGATTAGCTTAGTCCCAGATATTTCACACCACAGCGGTGGCCGATGACCTCGTTTTCCCTGGTCAGAGCACAGTGGTGCGTGCCGTCTAGGGAAAGACTATTGGGACATGAACTCGTTGGTGGCCTTCGCTCCCCCGAACCACTTCGAACGGCTGGCGAATGCCGACACCAGCTGGGTATTCGATGCGAGCGCGTTGGTCTGACTCAGACACCGGCGAGCGGTGCGGGCATGACACGCTCGACGCTGCTGCCGGACGACGTCGGCGGCGTTGAGAACCAGCTGGGCCAAATTCTTACCCGCTCCTGACGAGCGTAAAGGGGTCCGGGTTGGAAAAACGAAGTTGACCAAACCGTTTCTGCCGGCAGCCGTCGCCTCGAGCATGTTGGCGATGGCACGTTACTTCGCCGCCTAAAGGTCGGGCTCCATCGAGGCGTCGTCGTGATCGTCGTCGGCCTCGTCATCCCAATAAGCCCATGGCGGAAGTGGCATACGAGGCAGTGCGCCGAAAGCTGATGCCTCGTAGCCAGGTTGGGCGCCGTGACCCTTCCAGCGTGGGTCCAACCTGTTCGCGCGTGAGCGCCGAACCCCGCGCGATATCAGAGCGACCGTGCCCCCGACGGCAAAGGCGATCAACGCAACCTTGAGAACCGGCAGTAACAGTGCCACGTCTGCGGGCGCTCCCGAAGATCTACGTCAGAGCCAGCCGGTGCGGGCGGCGGCGACCGGCTCGGCGGGGGCCGGGGCCAGTTCCCCGTCGCGCACGCTGTCGAGCATCCGCTTCACCGCGGCGACGATCTCCGGTGCCGCGGCGGCGAGTCCGGCCATGTCGGCTTCGGTGACCTCGCCGGTGTCGACGCCCGCCCGGGCCAGCACGGCGGCCGGGTCGGCCAGCTGATCGGCCAGCCAGGCCACCGGGTCGGCCGACAGCTCGGGAACGAAGTGCCGCCGTCCGGGTTCCCAACCGTTGAACCGGGGATGGTGGTGCGCGCGGTCCAAAGTCCCGGGCGGGCTCTCCGTGGACCCGAACAGGTCGACCCGCCACACCGGGCGGTTGAAAGTGATCGGGATGCCGGCGTAGATCGACCCCTGGGGATCGGCCCGCTCGACGAGGCGGAGCTCCAGTCGGACTCCCCGTTCGGGGGTTTCCTGACCTTCGAGCGGGGTCGGGTCGATGAAATACATGTCCCCGACGACCACGCCCAGGGTTTCGAATCCAAACGCTGCGAGCATCGCCAACCTTTCCTCGGGCCTGCCCCAGCGTAGACCCGCTGGTCCGCACATCCAGCCCGCGAATCGAGGGTAGCCTTGACGAACCGCGGGGAAAGGATCGGCGAGATGTTGCGGGCTGCGTCATGCAACTGCGATACATAAGCCTCCCCGCGCTGATCGCCGAAGCCGGCGGCGACCCCTGGGCCATCAACCAAAGCCTGCAAACCGGCAGCCCGGGGCAGATATCCGGCCTGGCGGAGGCCTTTCACACGGCGGGGCGGTGCACCGCGGAGTCCGACACGGCGTTCGCGCAGGCCCGCGCCCGCTTCGAGGTGGCCTGGAACCATCGGAACGGCGATCAGCCCATCAACGACTCCGCCGAGGTGCAGCGGGTGACCAAGGCCCTGGGCGCGCAGTCCTTGCAGTTGCCCAAAATCGGGGCGGACCTGGAAAACATCGCCGCCGCCCTGGCCGAGGCCCAACAATCCGCGGCCGGTCAGATCGCCGCGCTCGAGGCCCAGCTGCAGCAGCTCGACAACGAGATCGGCCAAGCCGTTCAACTCGAGGATGACGGCGGCCTGACCGCCGAGGACAGGGCCGCGCTGGACGCCTTCATCCGCACTTGCGAGGACGACGCCATCGGCGACACCCGGGCCGCGCTGGGCCGGCTGCACGCGATACGCGACGGCTACTCGGCGTCGCTGCAGGCGTCATCGGACAATCTGCGCGCCGACGGGTACGACCCGGCGGCCATCCAGGCGCTGGACGCGCCGGAGTCGCCGGTGAACCCCGAAGAGCCGGTTCAGGTTCCGCCGAAAGACGCCGGCCCCGAGGACGTCCATAGGTGGTGGACGTCGCTGACCCCGGAGGAACGGCAGCACCTCATCGCGCAGCATCCCGACCGGATCGGCAACCTCAACGGCGTCCCGATCACCGCGCGCAGCGACGCGAACATCACGGTGCTGAACCAGGATCTCGACCGGGTGCGCGACGTCGCCAAGCGGTACGGCGTGTCAGCCGACGACGTGGTCGGCGACCCGGCGAGATACGGGCTGTCGGGCACCGACATCACCCGCTACCAGAACGCCGATCAGACCAGGCAGGGCCTCGACCACGACGCGGGAAACGACCCGCGCCACCGGAACCCGACCTTCCTGTTCGCCTACGATCCGCTGGCCTTCGGCGGCAAGGGGCGCGCCGCGATCGCGGTCGGCAATCCCGACACCGCCAAGAACACCGCGGTGATCGTGCCCGGCACCAGCAGCAGCGTGCAGGGCGGCTGGCTGCATGACGGTCACAACGACGCGATCAACCTCTACGAGCAGGCCAACGCCGCCGACCCGAACAATCCCACCGCGGTGCTCGCCTGGATGGGCTACGACTCCCCCAACGACTTCTCCGACGTCCAGCGGATTTCCACGCCGATGCTCGCCCGAACCGGCGGCGAAGCCCTGGCGCAGGACGTGAACGGTTTGTGGGCAACGCATCTCGGCGGCGGCGAACACATCACCGTGCTGGGCCACTCCTATGGCTCGACGACCGTGGCCGATGCCTTCGCCCTGCACCACATGCACGCCAACGACGCCGTGCTGCTGGGCTGCCCGGGAACCGACCTGGCCCCCAACGCCTCCAGCTTCCACCTCGACGGCGGCCACGTCTTCGTCGGCGATGCCTCCACCGACCCGGTCGGCATGCTGGGGCAGCTCAACGGCCTGAGCAAGCACGTGTTCGGTGGGGACATCGCCGGCCAGGTGCTGGGCACCGACCCCGGACTGGGCACCGACCCGGCCGCCGAGGGGTTCGGATCGGTGCGCATCCGCGCGGAAGTCCCCGGCGCCCAGGGCATCAACCCCCACGACCACTCGTACTACTACCACCGCGGCAGCGAAGCCCTGCACGGGATGGCCGACATCGTCTCCGGCCACGCCGGGTCGCTGGACGCCGACGGCCTGCTGGCCCAACCGCGCCATCAGCTCGGCGTGCACGTCGACATCCCGGGGCTGGGACCGGTGGAAATCGGCCTGCACAACACGCCGGCCGTCGTCGATCCCGAGCGAAGCCGCCCGCCCGGAACCGTGACCGACGATCATGTCTTCGATGCCCAACACCATCACTGAGCGCCGACGGTCGCGGCGGGCGCTGCCCGCCGCGCTGATGATCGTCGCCATGTTGCTAGGAGGATGTGCGCTGGTGTCCGACAAATCGCATTCGGCCAGTCCTACCAACCCTTTCGAGGATTCCGCGCATCCGCTCAGCGACGAACAGGCCATGGCCCAGGTCGTCGAGCCGGCCAAGCAGATCGTCGCCGCGGCCGGCCTGCACGACGTCAGCGGCGGGTTCTCGTTCGCCTCCTGCAACGACCAGGGCGATCCGCCGTATCAGGGCACCGTCACCGTCAGCTTCCTCATCCACGGCGACCCCGACGCATATTTCGAGCAGGTCAAGGACGCGATGATGGCCCACGGCTGGAGCGCCGGCGCGCTGCCGGGCCAGCACTACCACGGCACCACGCTGAACAAGGACGGCGTGACGGCGAACATGACCTACGTGCCGTCCGATCATCGCTACGGGCAGATCATTCTCGACGGCCAGTGCCGCAACATGACCGACCACCACCACGACGGCAAAACCAACAGCACCGACATCACCGGTCAACTGAGCGCGCGCTGAACGCGCGGGGCTAGTCAGACATCCGTTCCGTCCGGCACCGGTGTGGGGGTGGGGTCCGGGTTGGGGTTGGCGAGGTTCCCATACTGCGGGCAGTAGACCCCGATCGCGGCCCCGGCAAAAAAGGCGCTGTCGTCGTCCGACCAGTTGGTGTTCTCCGCCACGGTGGAAACGACGTCGGCGAACGTCTCGTCGGGGTCGGCCTGCAGTTGGTCGCAGACGTAGACCTTGGCCGCCATTATCGCCTTCTCGCGGTCGCCGTACTGCATCCCGCCCCTGTCCAGGGTTTCGACGAAGGCCTCGTCTTCCGTGCTGGCCTGGACCGGCGCCGGCAGCCCGATGCCGGTGAGCGTCCCAGCCGCCAAAACGGCTGCGGCGGCCCATATTGCGCGAAGTGACATGCCCAAACCTTTCCGTTCGGCGACGCTGTTGATCGCTGACGGCGCCCATCTTTCGATGGGAGCGTATGCCTTGGCGGATGCTTGCACGCCGAATTGCGGGATATTCCCTGCTCGAACGCTGTCCGACGCGCCTGGCGCTGCCAGCTGCGGCGCGGTAGGCTCGAGCCCATTAGAGAACGATACTGTCTACAAAGGGTACGCGCTATGACCGAGCACGACCACATGGATTTCGAGGCGCTCTACGGCCAACCCGGGCAGGGGCACATCCCGTGGGACATCGGCGCGCCCCAGCCGGTGGTGCAGCAGTTGGTCGCCTTCGGCGGACTGCGCGGCGAGGTGCTCGACCCCGGCACCGGCCCGGGCCATCACGCGATCCATTTCGCCTCCAAGGGGTACTCGACCACCGGGGTCGACGGGTCGGCCTCGGCGATCGAGCAGGCGAAAGCCAGGGCGGATGAGGCCGGGGTCGCCGTCGACTTTCAGGTGGCCGACGCGACCAGGCTGGACGGCTTCGAGGGCCGCTTCGACACGGTGGTCGACAGCGCGTTCTACCACGTCTTCCTCGACGACGAAGACACGCAGACCCGCTACGTGCACGCCCTGCACCGGGCCACCAAACCCGGGGCCCGGCTGTTCATGTTCGAGTTCGGACGCCACAACGTCAACGGCATCAAGTGGGATGGCTTGCCGGCCGAGAACTTCGAGCGGGTGCTCGCGGGGCGGTGGCGCATCGACCACCTCGGAACCTCCACCTACGTGGCACGGTTCGCGCCCGAGACCTTGACGCGCATGGCGAACGTCGGGTCCGACCCGGCCTGGGAGAAGCGCATGCAACCCCTGCGCGAGCAACTCGCGGTCATCGGCCCACTGCTGGATGACTACCGGGTGCACATGCCGATCTGGGCCGTCGCGGCGACCCGCATCGACTAGGGCGGCTAGGCTCCCGCCAGCCGGTAGACGCGGGCGGCGTTGTCGTGCGCGATCAGGTCGACCACCCGCAGGGCGTCGGCCTCGCTCCAGTCGCCGGTGTCGACGAAGCCGCGCAACACCCGGTGAATCCCGTTGCGCCACAACGCCGCACCCAAAAAGTGCAGTTCGGCGGGACCGAACCCGTCCGAGGAATACAGGATCTTGCGGAAGGGCGCCATCTCCAGCAGCCGGGCGATGAACGCCGGTCCCCTGGCGCCCAGGTAGTTGATGCTCAACCCGCCGTCGAGATAGACGTTGTTGAACGCCTGCGCCAGGTAGCCGGCCTCCCGCTCGTAGGGATAGCAGTGCAGCAAGACGATCGGGGTGTCTCCGGATTCGCGCAGAAAGTCCAGCAGCAGAAGGGGATTCGCCTTGTGCAGGTCGCAGTCGCGATCGCCGAAGCCGACGTGCAACTGCAGCGGCAGCCCGAGCCGGCGCCCCTGGTGCAACCCGAAACGCAGCAGCACCCGATCGGTCAGCCGGATCCCGCCCTCGTCGCGCCACCGCGACGCGGCCCGTGCCACCTCGGTGGGCGACGGCGCGCTCAGGTCGCCGTCGAAGCCGCCGCGGTAGGCGAGAATCGATTTCGTGCCGACCGCGGTGGCCGCCCGGCGGCGCAGGATCTCCTCGAACGCCGCCGCATAGTCGCCGGGCGCCTGCGCGGCCTGCTCGGCCACCTCCTCGAGCCGGACGATTTCGCGGGCGCGGTTGCCCGACAGCGCTTCCAGCTTCGAGACGCCGGCGACATCGTCGCCGACCCCGGTGTCCACCAGCCAGTCGCTCACCCCCGCGGCCGACAGGAACAGCCGAGCCAGCTCGATTTCGGTGTGCCGCCCGCGGTGTTCCCAATACTCCTGCGCGCACGCGTGTTTCGGCAGCCCTAGCACCGGCGCGCAGTGGGCACGCACGGCGAAGCCGAGCTGGGAGTCGAAGCCCGAGTCGAACTCGGCGAGCGGCTCGGTGTTGGCCTCGTTGAGCGCGTTCTCGAACCGTGCCCGGTCCCCCGCGGCCAGCCAGCACCCGTGGACGTGGTGATCGATCAACGCCACGTCGCCGATGCGGCGCGCCAGCTCGGTCACAGGCTCCAGGCCATCCGGAACTTGTCCGCGAGCTGCTCGGGCCCGAGGTCGCCGTAGCGCTCCTGCTCGAGACGGCGCACCGCGACCACCGCGTCGACGGCGGCGTCGCCCAGAATGGACCGCAAGCGTTGCGAATCATCCAGCGCGGCAATGACGCTCGCCTGGTCGTCGGTCAGGGTGGTGATGCCGTCACGGTCGCGGTCGGCTTGGGAGAGGTTCGCCGGGTCCACCGTGGCCTGCGGCGGCAACGGCGCCCGGCTCTTGATTCCGTCCAGGGCCAGGCCCAGGATGGCCGCCGATGCCAGGTACGGGTTCGCCGACGGGTCGACCACCTTCACCTCGACATTGCCGCCATATGCGCTGCCTGTGCCGCCCGTCACGAACCGCACCGCGGCCTCGCGGTTCTCGGTGCCCCAGCACGCGAAGGCGCCGGCCCAATTTCCGGGCCGCATCCGCAGCCCGGACACGATCGACCCGCACAGAATGCCCTGGGCCTCCGGCAGGCCGCGCACCACCCCGGCCACCGCGCTCTCCCCCGCCGCCGTCATGCCCTCGGCGCCCGGCCCGTCGGAGAACAGCGGGCCCTCGGGCATTTTCAGCGAGAAATGCTGGTGGGCACCGGATCCGACGCTGCCGGCGAACGGTGTCGGTGACAGGCTGATGCGCATCCCGTGCCGGCGCGCCGCGCGGGCGACGACGAGCCGCATCGCCACCAGGTGATCGGCCGCGGCCAGCGGGGTGTTCGGGGCCAGCGAGACCTCGAACTGGTTGGCCCCGTACTCGGGGTGGAACTGTTCGATCGCGATCCCGGCGGCGGTGGCCGCGGAGTTGACGTCGCGAACGAAGGCCTCGTGCTCGAGGACACCGGCCAGGCCGTACTGCGCCCACAGCGCCGACGGCAGCCGGTCGCCGGACGGGTCGACCAGCAGGAACTCGATCTCGTGGCCGATCAGCGCCTCGATGCCGGCCTCGGCGAGCGCGGCCTCGATCCTGCCCAGGGTGCCGCGGCCGCACGCGGGCACCGGGGTGCCGTCCTGCTCGTAGAAGGCGGCAG
This sequence comes from uncultured Actinomycetota bacterium, assembly GCA_963711445.1. Classification (GTDB taxonomy): domain Bacteria; phylum Actinomycetota; class Actinomycetes; order Mycobacteriales; family Mycobacteriaceae; genus Mycobacterium. Next base: position 2,666,908 of record CAVQEF010000002.1, on the reverse strand, counting down.
GGGCCCAGGCCAACCCGTCGCCCACGATGCGCAGCGCCGACAGGTCGATGCGCAGGCGCTGATCGCCGATGACGCCGATTTCGTCGGTGAAGGCGATCCCGGTCTGGTCGATGGCGAAGGCGTGCCACGAGGGGCTCGCGCCCAGCCCGGGGTCGGCAAACGTGTTCGTCCGCCGGATGGGCACCGTCTTGGCCAGGGTGAGCCCCGCGGGGTTGACGACGGTTCCGATGACGGTGTCGACGCCCTCGGCCTCGAGCTGGGCGATCGCCGCGGCGGCAAGCGGTGTGCCGGTCATAGCAGTCATTGTGCAGCCTGGGGCGCCTGCTCAGGTTTGGCGGTCGAGCAACTCGGAGACGAACCGGTCGATGAAGGAGTCCACTGGTCCGGCGCCCACCGGCCGGATGACGAATTTCGACAACCCCGCGGCGATGTAGGCGTCGAGTTGGCGGTGCAGCCGGTCCCAGTCGGCGGCGATCAGCTCGCCGGGATCGACCTCCGGGCGGCGACTGCGCGCCGCCGCGATGGCCGCCGCCGGCAACTCGCCGTCCGCGACCGCCAGGGAGATGCCGAAGTGGTCGGGTTCGATCGACCGGTCGGCCTGCGCCGCGGCCCGTTCGATGGCCTCGCGCCCGGCACGCGCCTCGGCGGGGGTCAGAAAACTGCCCAGCCAGCCGTCGGCCAGCGCGCCGATGCGCCGGAACGCCGCCGGCGCCGAGCCGCCCAGCCAGATGTCCAGCGGAGGCGCCGGCCGGGGCGCGACCTCGGCCGCGCTCACGGTGAAGTACTCCCCGGCGTAGCTTGCCGAGTCGCCGCTCAGCGCCGAGCGCAGCACCCGCAGCGACTCGTCGAACACCGCCGCCCGCTGCCCGTCGGGAACGACGAACAGCTCGCGCTCGGCCGGTATCGCCGAACGCAGACCGAAGACGGGCAGGACCCGCTTCGGGGCGACGGCCGCCAGGGACGCCAGCTGCTTGGCGACCAGCACCGGATGCCGCCCCGGCAGCACGGCCACCGAGGTGCCGACCTTCAGCCGGGCCGTCCGCGCCAGCGCGTAGGCCATGCCGACCACCGGGTCCACCGCCGGGGAGTACACCAGCTCGGAGAACCACAGCGAGTCCACCCCGCTGCTCTCCAGGTGGTCGACGATGCCGGCGAGTTCGCCGGGCGCGGTGTTGCCGCCCAGCCCGACGCCGAAGCGGATCTTCACCGGCGGCCCCTCCGTGTCGGGATGTGTGCCCGCGGCGGCCCGGTCCCGGCGGCTACGCGCGGCTGGGCAGCGTCAGCTTGCAGGCCTGGCCGATGTCCAGGGTCCGCAGGACCCGGCCCATGCCCACCCACAGCGCGCACGAGATGGCCAGGTCGGCGAGCAGCTCGTCGGAGAAGTGTTCGGCGCAGCGGCTCCAGAAGTCTTCGTCCTCGCGCAGCTTGGTGTGCTCGGTGGCGAACCGGTGCGCGAACTCGGCGGCCAGCCGCTCCTGGTCGCTGTAGCCGGGCCAGGTGCGCCATTCCGGCGCGTGGTCGTAGAGCTCCTCGTCGACACCGGCCGCCGGCCCGTCGGCGTCGCGAGTGTTGACACAGACGATGCACTCGTTGTTGTGGGCGATCACCGCGCGGGCGAGCTCGCGGGTGCGCAGCGGCAGCCGGTTCTTGGAATAGACCGCCTGGCTGAAGCCGCCCAGCGCGCCACCGAGGTCGGGCGATTTGGTAAACCATCCGGCTATGTCGTCGTCAGCGAATGTTCCGATTCGGCTCATGGCAGGATCGTACGCCCGCGCCGCCCGTTTCTGGAACACGTTCTAGCCCCGGGCGGCGGCCTTCGTCTGCCGGGCGGTCACCGCTTGTGGGTCGTCATTCCAATCCCGTTGCGCCAGAATGCGGTACGCGACGCGTTCCAGCGCGGCCTGCAGCGCGCGCCCCGGTCCGGCCGGCCCGCGAATCCCGGGGAGCGGGACAGTTTGTCGGCCAGCCAGGCCAGCAGCAGCGAGTGCACGTAGTCGACCTGGCGGGCGCCGGCCGGGGTCAGCCACATCCGGTCGCCGTCGCGCTGGGCGTAACCGGTGGCCTGGAACACCCGCTTGCGGCCGAACGAGTCCCCGAGCTTGCCCACCAGCACGGTGACGATCGTCGACGCCAGCAGGTAGCTGGTGACCATGCTCGCGCGCTCGTCATGCCTGCCCTCCCGTCGGCGTTCGATGCTGACGGGTGCCCAGGGCGCGACCCCGGCAATCGCGCCGATGCGGGCCGGCCGGGCCTCGGGGGCTACCCCGCCGGGGTCGGTCCCGAGGTCAGCTCGGCGGCCGGGAGACGCATTGCGCCGAGTACAGCTCCTCGCCCAGCTTCTCCATCAGCTCCAGCTGCGTTTCGAGGTAGTCGATGTGGAGTTCCTCGTCGGCGACGATCTTCTCCAGCAGGTTGGCGCTGGTGGCGTCCTGCTTCTCGCGGCACATGATGATGCCCGGCTTGAGCCGGTTCATCACCTCGTACTCGATCGCCAGGTCGGCCTCGAATTGCTCGCGCAGCGTCTGCCCGACCCGCAACGACCCGATGCGCTGGTAGTTCGGCAGGCCATCGAGCAGCAAAATGCGGTCGGTGATCTCCTCGGCGTGCCGCATCTCGTCGAAGGACTCGTCCCGCGTGTGCTTGGCCAGCTCGGTGAAACCCCAGTTGTCCTGCATCTTGGAATGCAGGAAGTACTGGTTGATGGCCGTGAGCTCGCTGGTCAGCTGCTCGTTGAGCAGGCGCAGAACGTCCGGATCCCCTTGCACGGTGACTCCCCTTCATTGTGAAAGCTGACATGTTCGACCGCGGCAGCTGGGCCGGGCTGTGGCCTAGATGCCGCCTGTAGTGGCACTTTGCCACGCCGGATACGAATGTTCCAGCAAGGTATGGCTGTGCTCAGTGCGTGGCGGGTGTTGCTGAGAGTGAGCCACGTTACACAGAGGTTAGGTTAGACTGCGCTAAACGACTTAGGTTAGACTCTACTAATATGCGACGTATTCGTTCGGCACTCACGCCCCGGCTCCCGCTGATGCGCGCCGCCACGAACGAGGCCGAATTGTGGTCGCCCGGGGGAGTTTTCGGCGGAGGGATCGCTACCGGCGTGCGGAGGGTGTGCTGATGTACGTATGCCTGTGTGTCGGGGCCACCAATCACACCGTGTCCGAGTGCGTGGCGCGCGGCGCGTCGACGTCCAAAGAGGTCGCCGCCGCGTGTGGCGCCGGCGCCGATTGCGGGCGTTGCCGGCGCACGCTGCGGGCCATCATCGCCGCGTCAGCAGAACGCGAAGCCCAGCTGGAGCCATCGCACTAGCCCAGCACTAGCCCAGCACCTGTTGTATCAACGTTTGTTGAAAGCGGCCAGCGCCGCGGCGTTGGCCTGGGCCCCCATCAGCTCGGCGAAATGGGCGTTCTCCCGCGCGCTCGCCGCCGCGATCTCCGGCCGCATCGGTTCGACCATCGTGTGCTTGACGGCCATCAGGCTCGGGATCGGCCGCGAGGCCAGGACTTCGGCATGCCGGCGCGCCTCGGGCAGCAGCTGCTCGGGCTCGCAGACCCGCCAGACCAGGCCCATCCGCAATGCCTCGGCGGCGTCGACCCATTCCGAGGACATCAGCAGCCAGGCGGCGTTCTGCCGGCCCACCAGCCGCGGCAGCAGGTATGACGACGCCGCCTCGGGGGCCACACCCAGGCTGGTGAAGGGGCACTTCAGGCGGGCCGTCGACGACATGAACGCCAGGTCGGCGTAGCCCAGGATGGTGGCGCCGATCCCCACCCCGACCCCGTTGACCGCGCAGATCAGCGGCTTGGGAAACGCGGCCAGCGCGTCGATCAGCCCGGTGAAGCCGTGCCGGCCGGGGGTGAAGCCGGGGTCGGTGATGCGCGCCTGCATCTCGGCGAGGTCGGTGCCGGCGGAAAATCCGCGGCCCGCGCCGGTCAGCAGGACGACGGCGACCTCCGGGTCGTCGGCGGCGGCGAGCAGCGCGTCGGCGGTGGCGTCGTAGAGGGCCTCGTTGAAGGCGTTGAGCGCGTCGGGCCGGTTGAGCGTGAGGGTGCGCACCCGCTTGTCGTCGTCGATCTGCAGCATCACGGCAGCCTAGCGTTCGCCGCTCAGGCGTTGCCGTAGACGCGGGTCGGCGCGATCAGCACCACGGCGCGCCGCTCGGCGGCCATGACCCGGTCGTACTCATCCCAGTCGTCGTGGGTGCCGCCCGCCGCGGTGAACACGTCGCGCAGCAGCAGCCGCAACTGGTCGGCGCCGGCCAGCCAGGCCGGCGCGTCGTCCGGGCCGGCCAGCTCCGCGCGGCCTTCGACCGTTGCCCACCGCCACCCGTCGCGGAACGTGACGGCCAGCTGCGGCCGGGCCCGCAGGTTGGCGAGCTTGACCTTGCCGTAGGTGACGAAGCCCAGCGCCGGCTGGCCGCTCTCGGGATGTGGCAGCGGGCCGACGTTGACCAGCGACGCCTGCACCGTGGCGTCGGCGCGCACGGTGGAGACCACCGCCAGGCCGCTTTCCCCCGCCGCCAGCGCCACGGCCTCGCGCAGTGTCGTCATGTCAGTCCCTCACTCTGTGAATGGTGTCGTAAGGACATAGCGGCTGGTCGGGACCGTGTCGATGTTCTCGTTGGCACCGAATGCGCTGGTGCTGGCGACCATACGGCCGAGGCGGTGCTGCAGCTCGGCGTCGTCGGCGGCGCCGAAGAACGCCTTGAGGTCGGTGATTGCCTCGGTGGGGAACAGTTCTTCGACGATGCCATTGATTTCCGGTGCGCCCTCGGTGAGGGTGCGCACCACCCAGTTCTGGGTGTAGCCGAACGTCGACTGCGTCTCGATGGCCACCGACGTGTGGTCACGCTGCCAGCGGGCCAGCCAGGTCGCCTGGTCCAGGCCGGCGGGCCGGCGCAGCAGCGCGACGTTGGCCAGACCCGGTGTGCGGCAACCGGGTTCGACGGCCGGGGCGGCCAGTGGGACGGACTCGGTCACCAGATAGGCGCCCAGCCGGTCGCATTCGCCGGCGAGCAGCCGCAGCGCCGCCGCCATCTGGTCGCCGTAGCACTGCTGGGTCCACAGGCTCACCACCGCGGCGACCGGAGGGTCCAGCGTCGTCAGCGTCATCAGCGAGTGGCGCACCGCGTCGTCGCGGACGTTGACGGCCAGCCCGGGCACGCCCAGCCCCAGCAATTCGTCGGCGATAGGACCGCGCTGGCGGGCACACCACTCGTCGTCGCAGTCGGCGCGCATGAGCACGGCGATTACCTTTTCCATACGCCGAACCTACATTCGTCGCGGCTGTTCGGCGGCCGGATCCTTGACCAGGTGCACCAGGTGTTCGGCGCCGATCAGCCGGCCGATGATTCCGGCCAGGCGCCGGTAGGACTCCTCGCGGCCGCTGGAGGCGCGGAACACCAGGCCGATCCGCCGGCCCGGGCGGGGCGGGGCGAACTGGGCCAGGCCGAGCCGGCTCCTGTTCGCCTCGACCGGGACCGCGGTCTGCGGGATCAGGGTGACCCCCAGCCCGCCCGTCGCGCACTGCACCGCGGTCGACAGCGACGCCGCCCGCGTGTTGGTCAGGTCCGGCCGCACGCCCGCCATGCGGCAGACGTCCAGCGCCTGGTCGCGCAGGCAGTGACCCTCGTCGAGCAGCAGCAGCGGCAGTTGCGCCAGCGCGGTCGTCGGGACCCGGCGTTTGCCCGACAGCGGGTGCCCGGGCGGCAGCGCGAGCACGAAATCCTCGTCGTAGATGGGGATCGCGGTGACCCCGGCGGAATCCGCGGGCAGGGCGATCAGCGCCGCGTCCAGCGCGCCCTCGCGCAGGGCCGCCAACAGCCGCTCGGTCTGGTCCTCGATCACGCGCAGGGCCAGTTCGGGGAGGTGCTCGGCGAGCCCGGCCAGCACCGTCGGCAGCACGTATGGCGCCACCGTCGGGATCAGTCCCAGGCGCATGCTGGCCTGCAACGGGTCGGACGTGCCCGCCGCGGCGGCGGTGAACGCGTCCGCCGCCTGGACGACGGCCTGGGCGTGCGGCAGCAGCTGCGCGCCCTCGGGGGTCAGGAAGACACGCCGCGTCGACCGCTCGATCAGCTGGGTGCCCAGGCCGCTCTCCAGGGCCGCCAGCGCCTGGGACAACGTCGACTGGCTCACGCCGAGTGCGGGTGCGGCGCTGCTGAAATGACGCTTCTCGGCCACCGCGACGAACGCGCGCAACCCGGCGATCGTGGGCTGATAATTCTTATCGGGCATGCTTATCAGTTTAGTGTGAAAAATCACCTTTACCGCAAAGTGCCGCGCGGGCACCATGGATGACAGACCCTTGAAATCCCATCCGACAACGAGTCAAAGGAGCGATATGTCATTGCTGACGATCGGCGACCAGTTCCCCACCTACCAGCTCACCGCGCTGATTCCCGGTGATCTGTCGAAGGTCGACGCCAAGGACCCCAGTGACTACTTCACCACCGTCAGCAGCGACGACCACCCCGGCAAATGGCGCGTAATCTTTTTCTGGCCCAAGGACTTCACGTTCGTGTGCCCGACCGAGATCGCGGCGTTCGGCAAGTTCAACGACGAGTTCGCAGACCGTGACGCCCAGGTGCTGGGTGTCTCCATCGACAGCGAGTTCGTGCACTTCAACTGGCGCGCCCAGCACGAGGACCTCAAGCAGCTGCCCTTCCCGATGCTGTCGGACATCAAGCGCGAACTGTGCCTGGCGAGCGGCGTGCTCAACGCCGACGGCGTGGCCGACCGCGCCACGTTCCTCGTCGACCCCAACAACGAGGTCCAATTCGTTTCGGTGACCGCGGGTTCCGTGGGCCGCAACGTCGAGGAAGTGCTGCGGGTGCTGGACGCCCTGCAGTCCGACGAGCTGTGTGCCTGCAACTGGCGCAAGGGCGACCCGACGCTGGACGCGGCCGAGTTGCTCAAGGCCTCCGCCTGATCATGGGCGTGGAAAACCTCAAGGCCGCGCTTCCCGAGTACGCCAAGGACCTCAAGCTCAACCTGGGCTCGATCACGCGCACCACGGAGCTCAACGAGGAGCAGCTGTGGGGCACCCTGCTGGCCAGCGCCGCGGCCACCCGGAATGCACAGGTGCTGACCGAGATCGGCGCCGAGGCGGCCGACACCTTGTCCGCCGAGGCCTACCAGGCGGCGCTGGGAGCCGCCTCGATCATGGCCATGAACAACGTGTTCTACCGTGGCCGAGGCTTCCTGGAGGGCAAGTACGACGATCTGCGCGCGGGCCTGCGGATGAACCTCATCGCCAATCCCGGCGTGGCGAAGGCGAACTTCGAGCTGTGGTGCTTCGCGGTGTCGTCGATCAACGGTTGCCCCGACTGCGTGGCCTCCCACGAGCACACGCTGCGCGAGGCCGGCGTGAGCCGGGAGAGCGTCCAGGAGGCGCTCAAGGCCGCGGCGATCGTTGCCGGCGTCGCACAGGCGATGGTCACGTCGCAGACACTGGCCGGTGTCGGCTGATCGCAGTGCCGTGACGGGGCCCGCCTGGATCCAGCACGCGATCTGGTGGCAGGTCTACCCGCTGGGTTTCGTCGGCGCGTTCCCCGCGTCGGCCGAGCCGCCGCGGCCGGATGAACACCGGCTGCGGCGGCTCGCCGACTGGTTCGATCACGCCATCGCGCTTGGCGCGTCCGGCGTCGCGCTGGGGCCGATCTTCGCCTCGCGCACCCACGGGTACGACACCACCGACCACTACCGCGTCGATCCCCGGCTCGGCGACGACGCCGACTTCGACCACTTGGTCGCCGAGGCGCATCGCCGCGGGCTGCGCGTGCTGCTCGACGGCGTGTTCAACCACGTCGGCGAGGACTTTCCGAAGCTGCGCGAGGCGCCGGACAACGACGCCGCGGCGCGCTGGTTTCGCGGACGCCCGGGCCGGTTTCACACCTTCGAGGGGCACTCTGGGCTGATCACCCTCAACCACGACAACCCCGAGGTCGTCGACTACACCGTCGATGTCATGGCCCACTGGCTGGGACGAGGTGCCGACGGCTGGCGTCTGGACGCGGCCTACGCAGTGCCGCAACACTTCTGGGCTTCGGTTCTGCCGCGGGTGCGCGAACGGCATCCGGATGCATGGTTCGTCGGCGAACTCATCCACGGCGATTACGCGGCGGCGGTCGAGGAGGCCGGATTCGACTCGGCCACCCAGTACGAGCTGTGGAAGGCGATCTGGAGCAGCCTCAACGACGGCAACTTCTTCGAGCTGGACTGGGCGTTGCAGCGCCACAACGAATTCCTGTCCCGGTTCGCCCCGATGACGTTCGTCGGCAATCACGACGTCACGCGCATCGCGAGCAAGATCCAGCGGCCCGAGCATCTGGCGCACGCGCTGGTGCTGCTGCTCACCATCGGCGGCGTGCCCAGCGTGTACGCCGGCGACGAGTTCGGGCTGCGCGGGATCAAGGAAGAGCGGTTCGGCGGTGACGACGCGGTGCGTCCCGAATTCGGCTCTCCCCCGCCGCAATTGGACGCGTTCGGCGCGCAGGTGTGGGCCTTGCATCAGTATCTGCTCGGGCTGCGCCGCCGCCACCCCTGGCTGCATGGGGCATCGACCTCGGCGCTGCGGCTCACCAACCGGCACTACGTGTACGAGGCGCGCAGCGGCGACGACGCGCTGCTGGTCGCGCTCAACCTCGACGACGAGCCACTGAGCGTGCCGGGTCGCGCGCGGGTGGAGGCCGGCTCGTCGGCCCCGCCCCAGGAGGTCGTCGACGAGGTGGTGGTGGAGCCCCACGGCTGGCGGATCCTGAGCCGCGCCTAGTCCGCCGCCGACGGATCGTCACAACGGTCACATGCGTCTCTGGAGGTCGCGGTGTCCGTTGTGCCCACCTCACAGCGACAATTCGTTGCGCGCCTTGGCTTGTCGCTGTGAGGCGGGCAGAAAGAGCGCCGCCTCCGTCCGGGTACTGGTGTGGCGGATGTGGTTTTACGCGCCTAGGTGATGCCAAGCCGTTCCAGCGTCAACGGATCGCGCCGGCCGTCGTAGTACTTGTCGAGCAGCGCGACGAACTCGTCGTTGTCGTCGGTGGCGGCGGCGGCGGCGAACAGCGTCATCGAGGAACACAGCTTGAGATCGTCGGGCGAACCGAAGATCTCGGCGGCCGAACGGCCCTGGACCCGATTGACCAGTTGCGTGCATTCCCGCAGCCGCGCCCCGAGCGGGTCGTACCGCAGGTAGGCGCGGGCCTCCCCCAGCGAGGAGATCCCGTAGCGTGCGGCCGTCGCGCTCGCGCCCAGGCCGCGCAGTTGCGGGAAGACGAACCACATCCAGTGGCTGCGTTTGCGACCGTCGCGCAACTCCTCCACGACGGCGGGGTAGACCGGAGCCTGCGCCTTCACGAAGCGTTTCAGGTCGTAGGGGTCGGGTGCTGATTCCATGGCTGCCAGACTGCCCTATTCAATCGACCGAACGCCCGAGGAAGGCCATGAGCCGCGCGGTCGGCGTCGCATCCGGCGGCGCGTCCCGGGCCGGCCCGAAGCCGCCCGGTCGCCGCAGCGCCCGCTCCGGTACCCACTCCACCAGTCCGCGGCACAGCGCCAGCAGGTCGTCGGGCAATTCGACGAGCCGGCCCCGCGAGCGCTGCACGTCCCAGCTGTGCAGCGCCAGGTCCGAGACGGGATAGACCAAGGCCCGGTGCAGCGGGACCTCGCCCTCCGGTGAGGGCCGCGGCGCGTCCCAGTCGGCGCCGGGCAGGGCCTGTCGCATCCGGGCCGCCAGCTCGCGCAGCCGTTCCGGCGGGTCGTCGCACACCCAGTCGGCCGGCTCCGAGGGGGCTCGGCCCACCTGCCCGCCCTCGAGATGGGCGACGGCCTTCGCCGCGCTGCCGGTGGCGTGGCCCACCAGCTCGCGCACGCTCCACCCGTCCAGGTTGGACGGCCGGTCCCAGCTTTCGGGTGGGGTCTGCTCGGCTGCGGCGATGAGCAGGTCGATCGCTTCGCCGGCCATCACGCCGACCGGTGCGGTCGTGGCGTCCATGACCGCATCGTATCGCCGGTCAGCCGCGGGTCGGGTCGAACTCGAGCACCTGGGTGAGCCGGATATTGTTGCCGGACGGGTCACGGAAGGAGGTGTCGATGCCGTAGGCCTGTGGGGTGGGCGGGTCGTTGAATGCCACTCCGCGAGCGGATAATTCGTCGTACTCGGCCTGGCAGTCGTTGGTCTCGAGGAACAGGGTGCCCCCGGCCCCCTTGGCCACCAGCTCGGCCAGTTGCGCGCTGGCGGCGGCGTCGAGCATCGGGGGGCCCGGGACCGGCATCAGCACCAGTCCGACGCCGTCCTGACCGATCGGCCCGACGCACAGCCAGCGGAAATTCCAGTCCTCTACGGTCACGTCCGCTCGCACCTCCCAGCCCAGCGTCTTGGTGTAGAACGCGAGCGCCGCGTCCTGGTCGTGGACCCAGAACTGGGCGTTGGCAATCTTGTGCATCGCGTCTCCTGCCGTCGAGGTTTCACTCCGACGCTACGGGCGCCGCGGGCGGGCCGTCTTCTCGAAACGTGCGGTTCTGCGGTCGCCCATACGCCAGCGCGACACAGCGCGGAATGCGCACGTGACGCTGGGCGGGCGGCAGCCCGGCGCGATAGGCCTGCGGCGTCACGCCGTAAATCCGGCGAAAGCTCGTCGTGAACGACCCGACGCTGTCCCACCCGACGGCCATGCAGACGGCGGCGACCGTCCAGTCAGTCGCGCGCAGCAACGCCGCGGCGCGCTCCAGCCGCCGCGTCAGCAGATACTGGTGCGGCGACTCCCCGAACGTCTGCCGGAACCGCCGGCTGAAGTGCGCGGCCGACAGGCCCGCGGCCGCGGCCATGTCGGCGACGGAGATCGGCTCGAAGTAGCGCGCGTCGACCAGGTCTTTGGCGCGAAGCAGATGCCGCGCCGCCGGGACGGACGCCATCGGCCCAGTCTGCACCGCGCGCCGGCCGCGGGCTGCACACTGGTAGCCATGGCAGTCAACCGGCGAGTGCCCAAGGTGCGCGACCTCGCGCCGCTGATCAAGTTCAAACGGCCCGAGTTCGACCGCACCAAACGCCGCCTCGAGGCCGCCTACACCATCGAGGACCTGCGTGCCATCGCCAAACGCCGCACCCCCAGGGCGGCGTTCGACTACACCGACGGCGCCGCCGAGGACGAGCTGTCGATCCGGCGCGCGCGACAAGCGTTCCGCGACATCGAGTTTCACCCGAGCATCCTGCGGGACGTCAGCAACGTGACCGCGGGCTGGAACGTCCTGGGCCAGCCGGTCGTCCTGCCGTTCGGGATCGCGCCGACGGGGTTCACCCGGCTGATGCACACCGAGGGCGAGATCGCCGGCGCGCGGGCGGCGGCCCGGGCCGGGATCCCGTTCTCGCTGTCCACCCTGGGCACCTGCGCCATCGAAGACCTGGTGGCCGCCGCGCCGCAGGGCCGCAAGTGGTTTCAGCTCTACATGTGGCGCGACCGCGAGCGGTCGATGGCGCTGGTGCAACGCGCGGCCGACGCGGGTTTCGACACGCTGCTGGTCACGGTCGACGTGCCGGCCGCGGGCGCACGGCTGCGCGACAACCGCAACGGGATGACGATCCCGCCGACCCTGACGCTGCGGACCGTGCTCGACGCGGTGCCGCACCCGAAGTGGTGGTTCGACCTGTTGACCACCGAGCCGCTCGCGTTCGCGTCGCTGGATCGCTGGCCGGGCACCGTCGGCGAGTACCTGGCCACGATGTTCGACCCCAGCCTCACGTTCGACGACCTGGAGTGGATCAAGGCCCGCTGGCCCGGCAAGCTCGTCGTCAAGGGGATCCAGACGCTCGACGACGCCCGTGCCGTCGTGCAGCGCGGCGTCGACGGCATGGTCTTGTCCAATCACGGCGGCCGGCAACTGGATCGGGCGCCGGTGCCCTTCCACCTGCTGCCCGCGGTGGCGCGCGAGTTCGGCAAGGACACCGAGATCCTGGTGGACACCGGCATCATGGCCGGCGCGGACATCGTCGCGGCCATCGCGCTGGGGGCGCGCTGCACCCTGGTCGGGCGGGCCTACCTCTACGGCCTGATGGCCGGCGGCGAGGCCGGCGTGGCCCGCGCGATCCAGATCCTGGAGGAAGGGGTGCTGCGCACGATGCGCCTGCTGGGCGTCACCTGCCTGCAGGAGCTCTCGCCCCGGCACGTGACGCAACTGCGGCGGCTGGGCCCGGTGGGTCCGCCGGCGTGACGCGCTATTGCAGGCGCGCAACCTGTTCGGTGCGGTTGCGCACCAAATCGTTGTAGGCCTCGCCCGGCCCGACGTGTTGCCACAGCGCGGGCGGGTAGTGGGTGACGTACATCGTGCGCCGGCCGCCGGCTCCGGTCGGCCGCGGCGAGGCGTGCATCAGGTCCTGGACGTGGACGGTGACGTCGCCGGGGGCGGTGTCGATGCTCACCACCGGCACGCCGTCGAGCCGCTGTTGCCAGCTGTAGTGGATGGCCTGGCCGTGGCTGCCGGGAACCACCTGCAGGTTGCCGGTCGAGGCGTCCGAGCCGGTGAGCTGGATCCCGACGCTGACTGAGGGGCACAGGATGGCGTGCCCGCCCAAACCGCAGTCCTGGTGCCAGGGGATGTTGGACAGCCCGCTGGTGTGTCCCGGCACCTTGATCAGCACCGTGCCGCTCTCCATCCGATCGGGCGCCGCGCGCAGCGCGGGGTCGAGGAGGGTACCCAGCCTGTGCACTCTCGGGTCGCCCTCGAGGGCCGCCAGAACCGGTGAGCGCAGCGTCGCATACACCAAACGGCACAGGACGCTGCCGCCGTCCTCGTCGGTCACCCACCACGACCGGTCGTCGCCGGGGCGGGCGACCGCGGCGAGGCGGTCGACCTCGCGGTTGGCGGCCTCCATCTCCTCGTCGGTGAAGACCCCTGTGACGTGCAGATAGCCCATCGTCTGCAGCTGCGCGGCCAGCTCGGCGTCGTCGGCGTCGAGGGTGAACGTGGCCAGCGGGTCGCGGCCCTGAAGATCGGTTCGCGCCGGATCGTAGGGCGGGATGCCGGCGTGCAGGTAGCGCAGGACCGGGTCCCAGTCGGCCAGCTGCTCGAATCCGCCCCGCTCGAAGGCCAGGTCGTCGCTGAGCAGCAGGTTCATGATCGTGCGGACCTGGCCGACCATGTCGTCCCAGGCCGGCCGGGACAGCCGCACCACGGCCCCCGCATCGTTCGGGCCGGTGCACCGCCCGTCGTCGACGCGGATCGTCGACCCGTCGACGGTGTAGGTGACCGCTTCGTCGCCGACGAGGAACGTGATCGCGCCGGTGGGCGCGAGGTCTCGGGCCGCGGACTCGAGGATCTCCGGGTCGAGGGAAGCCCTGGCGGGTCGTGACAGTCCCACGGATCGATTATGCAGCGTGACGGGCCCGACGGGAACAAACCGGCCGCCGGCTGGGTTAAGCGCATCAGACTCAACTTTTGGAGGATTGATGGCTGAAGCCATGTCAGTGCCGGTGCTCTTCGTCACCGACACCATCGTGCTGCCCGGGATGGTGGTGCCGATCACGCTCGACGACGCCGCCCGTGCGGCGATCGACGCCGCCCAGGCCAGCGAGTCCGGGCAGCTGCTGGTCGCGCCCCGGCTCGAGGATCGCTATGCGTCGCACGGGGTGATCGCCAAGGTCTTGCAGGTGGGGCGGATCGCCGGGGGCGGCACCGCCGCCGTGGTGCGCGGCGAGCGCCGGGCGCAGATCGGGGCCGGCGCCTCCGGGCCCGGGCCGGCGCTGTGGGTCGAGGCGACCGAGGAACCCGAGACGGAGATCACCGACGAGGTCAAGGCGCTGGCGGCCGAATACAAGAAGCTGCTGCTGGCCATGCTGCAACGGCGCGAGGCCTGGGAGATCGTCGACTACGTCAACCGGCTGACCGACCCGTCGGCGCTGGCGGACACCTCCGGGTACGCGTCGTATCTGACCAACGAGCAGAAGCGCCAGCTGCTGGAGACCGTCGACGTGGCGGAGCGGCTGCGCGTGCTGATCGAGTGGACCGGCGCCCACCTCGCCGAGGTCGAGGTCAACGACAAGATCGCCGAGGACGTGCGCGAGGGCATGGAGAAGACGCAGAAGGAGTTCCTGCTGCGCCAGCAGCTGGCCGCCATCCGCAAGGAACTGGGCGAAATGGACCCCGACGGTGCTGAAAACTCGGATGACTACCGCGCCCGCGTGGAGGCCGCCGAGCTGCCCGAGAAGGTGCGCGAGGCCGCGCTGCGCGAGGTCGGCAAGCTGGAACGCTCCAGCGACCAGAGCCCGGAGAGCGGCTGGATCCGGACCTGGCTGGACACCGTGCTCGACCTGCCGTGGAACGCGCGCACCGAGGACTCGACGGACCTGACGGCCGCGCGCGAGATCCTGGACGCCGACCACCACGGGCTGGACGACGTCAAGGACCGCATCATCGAATACCTCGCGGTGCGTGCCCGCCGCGCCCAGCGGGGGCTGCAGGTCGTCGGCGGCCGCGGCTCGGGCGCCGTCATGGTGCTGGCCGGTCCCCCCGGCGTCGGCAAGACATCGCTGGGTGAGAGCGTGGCGAGGGCGCTGGGCCGCAAGTTCGTGCGCGTCGCCCTGGGCGGGGTGCGCGACGAGGCCGAGATCCGCGGGCACCGGCGCACCTACGTCGGCGCGCTGCCGGGCCGCATCGTGCGGGCGATCGGCGAGGCCGGGACGATGAATCCCGTTGTGCTGCTCGACGAGATCGACAAGGTCGGTTCGGATTACCGCGGCGACCCTTCGGCCGCCTTGCTGGAGGTGCTCGACCCTGCGCAGAACCACACCTTCCGCGACCACTACCTGGATCTGGACCTCGACCTGTCCGACGTGGTGTTCCTGGCGACGGCCAACGTGATCGAGAGCATCCCGTCGGCGCTGCTGGACCGCATGGAGCTGGTCCAGATCGACGGCTACACCGAGGACGACAAGGTGGCCATCGCCCGCGACTACCTGCTGCCCCGGCAGCGGGAGCGGGCCGCGCTGGGCGACGACGAGGTGAGCGTCACCGACGCCGCGCTGCGCAAGATCGCCGCCGACTACACCCGCGAGCCGGGGGTGCGGCAGTTCGAGCGGCTGCTGGCCAAGGCGCTGCGGAAGGTGACGACGAAGCTGGTGGACGACTCCGGACCGATCGTGGTCGACGAGCCGGATCTGGTTGAGTACCTGGGCCGTCCGCGGTTCACGCCGGAGTCGGCCGAACGCACCGCGGTGCCCGGCGTGGCCACCGGCCTGGCCGTCACCGGCCTGGGTGGCGACGTGCTCTACATCGAGGCCGGGTCCGCTGGATCAGACGGGCCAGGCGAGAGGTCCTTGCAATTGACCGGCCAGCTGGGTGACGTGATGAAGGAGTCCGCGCAGATCGCGCTGTCCTACGTCCGCTCGCACGCCGACGAGCTGGGTGTCGACCCCACGGCGCTGGACCGGCGCATCCACGTGCACGTGCCCGCCGGCGCGGTGCCCAAGGACGGCCCGTCGGCCGGCGTGACGATGGTCACCGCGCTGGTGTCGATGGCCACCGGGCGTCAGGTGCGCTCCGACGTCGGCATGACCGGCGAGGTCACGCTGAACGGGCGGGTGTTGCCGATCGGCGGGGTCAAGCAGAAGCTGCTGGCCGCCCAACGCGCCGGCCTGTCAACGGTGTTCATCCCGCAGCGCAACGAGCCGGACCTCGATGACGTGCCCGCGGAGGTGCTCGACGCCCTGGACGTGCGGCCGATGACCGACGTCGCCGAGATCGTCGCGCAGGCGCTGGAACCGGCGGCGCGCACCGCGGCGGCCGCGGCCTGATCCCAAGCCGCGAACGTGACGCTGGTGTCACGTTCGGCGCCGAGCGTGACAGTAGCGTCACGCTCGGCGTTCAGCCCTGCCGCGCGGCTTCCTGCACCAGCTGCACGCGGGAGGTCACCCCGAGTTTGGTGAACACGTGCGACAGGTGGGCCTGAACCGTCCGCGGGGAGATGAACAGCCGCGCGGCGATGTCCTTGTTGCCCAAGCCCTCGCACACCAGGCGCACCACGTCGAGTTCGGCCGGTGTCAGTGCCGGCCAGCCCGTGTCGGGGCGCAGGCGAGTGCCCCGGCCTCGCGTTCCGTAGTTGGTCGCGTCGTCGATGCCCATTGCCTCGCCCTCGGCCCAGGCGGACTCGAACTCGTTGGGCGGCAGCGCTTCCCGCAACCTTGCCAGCAGCGCTGAGTGGTCTGCCTCGTGAGTCGCGAATCGCACCATTCCGCCGCTGCGCCGGATCGCCGCGGCCGCTCCCAGCAACCGCGCGGCCTCGCCATGGGCACCCCGATCGCCGACAGCGGCGGCCAAACAGTCGAGGGCGTCGGGTAGTGCCAGATAGGCCCCGGATTCGGCGATGCTGGCAAATGCCCGTTGGACGTCACGCTCGGCGTCGCCCGGGCGGCCCTGAGCCAGTGACGTGCGGGCCCGCACCACAAGCCCGTTCGCCAAGTGCCAGCCGGCGGCGACCGAGATCGCTTCATCGGTCCAGGCGCGCGCCGTTTCCGGATCGCCCAGGGCTGCGGCCGCCTCGGCGCCGCGGACCCGCTGCCCGGCCGCCAGGATGACCTGCGGGCTCATCTGCTGCCAGGCCGTTTCGCTGGCCGTGCGAGCGGCTTCGGCGTCCCCGGCCGCCAATTCGACTATCGTCAGCGCTGAATGGCCGATGCCCTGCATGGAGCCACCTACGTCGGTCTCGGCGGCGATCGCGGCGTGCGCCGCAGCGCGTGCCTCACCGAGCTCACCGGCGTAGGCGAGCGCTGACCCCAGACCGTGCAGGCAGGCCGGTGCCAGAAACAGGGCCCGGGCCGCTTCCGCCTCCGCGAGCACCTCACGAAACTGCGCGAGCGCGCCCGCGACGTCGGCCTCCATCAGCCGCGCCCACCCGAGGCCCAACCGGCACTCCCGCGAATCGAACGCATTACCGATCGCCTCGGCGGTCTCAAGTCCTTGTTCCGCGGCGGCGCGCACCGCGCGGGCGTCGCCGGCGCTGATCGCGGCGTAGGCCTGCCAGGCGTAGATCTGGCTGAGCCGCCACAAGTCACCGAGGTCCCGGGCAAGCCGGCCGGCCTCCTCGAAGCACGCCCGCGCCTCGGGCCCACTGGCCGAGCTGTAGCCGGCGATCAACCCGTAGGACGTCAGCGTGCGCGCCAGCAGCGCCGGGTCGTCGAGCTCGCGGGCGATCGTCAGGGCGCGCTCCGCCAGCTCCAGGCTGTGGTCGGCCCCGAGCCAGGTGCCCAGCGTCGCGGCATCGGCCAGCGCCCGCGCCCATACCGCCCGGTCGACCGCCGCACCGTCGTCGGGCGACACGTCGGCGAACACGGTGTCGAACCAGGCCTGGCCCTCCCGGATGCGCAGCCGCGAGCGCCAAAGCGGGACCAGCGCGGACGCCAGCGTCAGCGCCGGCTCGATATCGTGCGTCTCCAGACACCAGCCCAGCGCGGCGCGCAGGTTGTCCATGTCGACCTCGGCCCGGTCGAGGTGCCCCTCGTAGTCGGTGCGCTGTGGCGCGTCGAGCGCCGTGGCCATCGCAAGGTAGTGGTCCCGGTGGCGGCCCCGCACCGTGTCGGCTTCGCCTGATGCGCCGAGGTGTTCCTGGGCGTACTGGCGGATCGTCTCGAGCAGCCGGTAGCGCGTTCCCAGCCGTCCCTCCTCGGCCACCACCAGCGACTTGTCGACCAGCAGGGTCAGCTGATCGAGGACGTGGAAGCGCTCGGCCTGTCCGCCCGCGCAGACCGAACACGCGGCGTCGAGATCGAATCCACCCGCGAACACGGCGGTGCTGTGGAACAGCGTCCTTTCCTCGTCGGTCAGCAGGGTGTGCGACCAATCGACCGAGGCGTGCAGCGTCTGTTGGCGGCGCACGGCCGTCCGGGAGCCGCCGGTCAGCAACCGGAAGCGGTCGTTGAGGCCAGCCACGATCTCGGGCAACGACAGGGCGCGCACCCGCGCGGCGGCCAGCTCGATGGCGAGCGGAAGGCCGTCCAGCCGCCGGCACAGCTCGCGCACCACGCCGACATTGTCATCGGTGACGCGGAAATCCGGCCGCACGCGTCTCGCGCGGTCGGTGAACAAGGCGACGGCGTCGTCGTCGACGGACAGCGAAGGGACACGCCAGCTCACCTCGCCCGCGACCCCGAGGGGCTCACGGCTGGTGGCCAGCACCTTCAGATTCCGGCATCGGCCGAGCAGTTCGGTGATGACCGAGGACGTTCCGTCGAGCAGGTGCTCGCAGTTGTCGACCACCAGCAAAACGGCCCGGTCGCCGATGAACCGCACGACGTTGTCGACGGTGGACAGCCCGGGCTGATCGGGCAGGCCCAGCGTCAGCGCGACGGTCACCGCGATCACGTCCGGATGCGGGATCGGCGCCAGGTCAACGCACCAGGCGCCACCGGGGAATTCGCCGGCCACCGCCGCGGCCAGTTGCAGCGCCAGCCGGGTCTTGCCCACCCCACCGGCCCCGGTCAGGGTCAGCAACCGGTTGCCCGACAGGATCTTTCGCAGTTCCGTCAACTCGTCGCGCCGGCCGATGAAGTTGGTCAGCTGCGCGGGTAGTGAGCCCGTGGCGGCGTCATCGGTCACCCGCAGCGGCGGGAACTCCACTCCCACGTCCCGATGACAGAGCTGCACCACCCGCTCGGGGCGGGGCAGGTCACGCAACCGGTGGGTGCCGAGCTCGACCAGCCATGCGTCGGCCGGAAGGCCGTCGGCGGCCAGTTCGGCGGCGGCGCCCGACAGCACGGTCTGCCCGCCATGCGCGAGGTCACGGAGCCGGGCGGCCTTGTTGATGGTGGCTCCGACGTAGTTTCCCTCGTCGCGCAACTGCACGTCCCCGGTGTGCACCCCGATGCGCACCTTGATCGGCGCCAGTTCGGCCCGGTGGATGTCCAGGGCGCACGCGACGGCATCGGCGGCGCTGGTGAAGGCCACGACAAAGCTGTCGCCCTCGCCCTGCTCGACCGGCCGCACGCCACCGAGTTCGGGGACGATCCGACTCAGCGCGCGATCGAGCCGCGCCACCGCGTCGGCCATGTCGTCCGGAGCGGTTTGCCACAGCCGCGTCGAGCCCTCGACGTCGGCAAGCAACAGCGTCACGGTCCCCGTGGGCAACACCTCGGCCACGCTCATGTCGCTTTCGTCGATTTCGCTCATGCTAGCCAGCATGTGGCGCACCGCCACCGCAATTCATCAGCCGAATTGCTGATCCCGCGCGCTGTCATCCCGTCCGGTCGGTTAGGCCATTCGGCCGATGCTCCGGCCGTCGTCGCGCCCGGATAGTCGACGCCGACCCGACTACCAGGAGCACCGCCATGACCACGCACGCTTTGCCCACCATCGGAGAGCTGGAACTGCCCACCATCGCTTACGACGCCGCCGACACCATCGACGATGTCCATCAGGCAATCCGGCGCGCCCGTGAGCGCGGGCCCTTCGCGCAGGGCCCGTTGGGCCCCGAGATCCTCAGCTACGACCTGGTCCGGACCGTGCTGCGCGATTCCCGCTTCACCATGCCCCGCGGCCTGGCTCTTGCCGTGCAGGGCATCACGTCAGGACCGGTGTGGGACCGGGTCTGCCGGCTGATCATCAGCCTCGACGGTGCCGAGCACCACCGGCTGCGCCGCCTCGTGTCACCGGCCTTCACGCCGCGTGCGGCCGAGCGGCTGCGGCAGGCGTGCGCCGACGTCATCACCGGGTTGATCGCGCCGCACCGCGACGCGGGCCGCTGCGACATCGTCGCCGACATCGCCCGGCCCTACCCGGTGCCGATCATCTGCGCCCTGCTCGGCGCGCCGTGCGCCGACTGGCAGCTGTTCGCCGGCTGGGCCGATCACATCGGCCACGCCTTCGGCGGGGAGGTCGCCCACCACGAGACGGCGATCCTGACCGCCTGGGACGAGTTCGACGAATACCTGCGCGAGCTGATCGCGCGGCGCCGCCGGCGCCTGTCCGACGATCTGATCTCCGACCTGATCCGGGCGGAGGGCGAAGGTGACCGGCTCACCCATGAGGAGCTCGTCAACCTGGCCCTCATCCTGCTCAACGGCGGAACCGACACCACGCGCAATCAGTTGGCCGCCGCTGTGCAGGCGTTCTGCGACCATCCCGACCAGTGGGAGCTGCTCGCCGCACACCCCGAGCTGGCCGCACGCGCCGTCGAAGAGACGATGCGCCACTCACCGGTGATCCTGAAGACCCTGCGCATACCCGTCGAGGACGTGTGCCTGGGGGGCGTCGTGATACCGGCCGGCACACCGGTTTTCGCCAACACGGCCGCGGCCAACCGGGACCCCGCCGTCTACGACGCACCCGACCGGCTGGACCTCACGCGCCCTGCCCCGCCCGCGATGCTGACCTTCGGTGGCGGCGCGCACTTTTGCCTCGGGGCGCATCTCGCGCGCGTCGAGCTCGCCGAAGCGCTGACCGTGTTGACGCGGACGATCGGCCGTCCGCGCCGCGCCGCCGGAGGTGCGTGGAAGCCGGTGACCGGAATTTCCGGGCCCACCCAGCTCGTCGTCGATTACGGTCCGCGCGCGGCCTGATCCCAAGCCGCGAACGTGACGCTGGTGTCACGTTCGGCGCCGAGCGTGACAGTAGCGTCACGCTCGGCGTTGAATGGGGCCGTGGATCTCAAACGGCAGATAGTGCACCGCGTGCAACGGCTGGTGGTCAACCCGGTGGGCCGGCAGCTGCCGGTCACCATGCTCGAGACCATCGGTCGCAAGTCGGGACAGCCGCGGCGCACCGCCGTCGGCGGGCGCGTCGTGGGCAAACAGTTCTGGATGGTCTCCGAGCACGGCGAGCATTCGGACTACGTCCGCAACATCAAGGCCAACCCTGCCGTTCGGCTGCGCACCGGCGGGCAGTGGCGCAACGGGACCGCCCACCTGCTGCCCGACGACGACCCGGTGCGGCGGCTGGGCAACCTGCCCCGCCTCAACAGTGCGGTGGTGCGCCTGATGGGCAGCGACCTGCTGACCATCAGGGTCGATCTGGACTGAGACCGGCCCAATGGCCTACGACGAAGACCTGGCGCACCGGATCCGCGAACTGCTCGCCTCCGAGCGCGGCGTCGAGGAGAAGCGCATGTTCGGCGGCCTGGCATTTCTGGTCAACGGCAACATGTCGGTGGCCGCCAGCGGCCAGGGCGGCCTGCTGGTGCGCGTGCCGCCGGACGACACCGACAAGCTGGCCCAACGCGAGCACGTCAGCCCCATGGTGATGGCGGCCCGGGAGGTCCGGGGCTGGCTGCACGTCCAGGCGGCCGGCGTGCGCACCAGACGCCAGCTCACACCCTGGGTCGCCCGCGGCGTGGGCTACGCTCGTGGGCTGCCGCCGAAGTGACCCGCGGTTTGCCCGCACCGGCCACGGGTACGCCATCGGGTATGGACACGCCGAAACGAGTGTCGCGACGGCTGCTCAAGGTCGCCGGAACCACGTATGCGGCCGAGGCCGACATCAGGCTCACAGACAAGCCGATGCCGTTGTTTCAGCTTCTGGTGCTGTGCATGCCGGCCAGCAAGCCGATCGACGCGGCCATCGCGACCGGCGCCGCGCGGGAGCTGTTCAAGGCCGGCCTGCGCACACCGAAGGCCGTGCTGGAATCCGACCGCCAGACCATGATCGACGCGTTCGGCCGGGCGGGTTACGCACGCTACGACGAGAGTTCGGCGACCCGCCTCACGGAGATGGCCGCGAAGGTTCGCGACGACTACTCCGGCGACTTGCGCGAGCTTGCCGAGCGCAGCGAGCACGACGCCGCCGCGGCGAAGCGAATGCTCAAGAAATTCAAGGGAATCGGTGACACCGGCGCCGACATTTTTCTGCGGGAAGTCCAAGACGTCTGGCCGTGGGTGCAGCCGTACTACGACGATCGCGCCACCGGCTCGGCCAAGAACCTGGGCCTGCCCGACAAACCGGGCAAGCTGAAAGCCCTCGCGCCGCGCAGCAACGCGCGCCTGGCCGCCGCGCTGATCAGGGCGTCGCTGGATGACGACGTTCGCCAGCGGGTGACCGGTTGATCCGGCGGTGAGCGTCCGGATCGGTACCTCGGGCTGGTCCTACAACCACTGGGCGGAGGTGCTCTACCCGCCGGGCCTGCCCTCCGGGCGCCGGTTGGGCCGCTATGCCGAGGTTTTTGACACCGTCGAACTCAACGCGAGCTTCTATCGGTGGCCGAAGGATTCGACGTTCGCGGCGTGGCGTGACCAGCTGCCGGACGGATTCACCATGTCGGTCAAGGCGCATCGCGGGCTGACCCACTTCCGCCGGCTGGCCTCCCCGGAGCCCTGGATCGAGCGGTTCGAACGCTGTTGGAACCTGCTGGGTGATCGCCACGGGGTGCTGCTGGTTCAACTGCACCCGGAGCAGCAGCGCGACGAGTCCGCTCAGGCGCGGCTGGACGCCTTCCTGCGCAGCGTGCCGGCGTCGATCCGGGTGGCCGTGGAACTGCGGCACCCCACGTGGGACGACCCGGCGGTCTACGCCCTGCTGGAACGCCGGCGCGCCGCCTACGTGGTGATGAGCGGCGCGGGCCTGCGGTGCGTGCCGCGGGTCACCACGGACCTGGTCTACGTGCGGATGCACGGGCCGGACCCGGACGCGATGTATGCCGGCTCCTACCCGGACCGCGAGTTGCGGCGCTGGGCCGGGCAGATCGCCGACTGGGACGGCGACGGGCGCGACGTCTGGCTGTACTTCAACAACGACCTGGGCGGCCACGCCGTCCGCAACGCGCTGACGTTGCGCGGGCTCTTGAGCTGAGCCTCAGTCGCCGTCCGGTGAGGGTTTCGGGCAGTCCGCAGCCTCGTTCGCGGGAACCCAAGCCCTGGCGATCACGTCGGGCGGGCGTTGGGCCTGCAAACGGTCCCGTTCGGCGCGGCGGCGCTTGACGCGCAACCGGGCGTCGGCGGGCATGGTGGCCAGTTCGTCGCAAGTCAGGTAAAACACGTCATCGGCCGCATCCAGCAGGTCCGCCCCGGTGCAGCGAGACCCTAACTCGCGCAACGTCATCCGGAGTTCGTGGGTGAACCGCAGAGTGGTGTCATGGGCCAGTTCACGCGAACCGCGGGCGGCGGCGGCCAGCCGGCCCGCGAGCGTCGCCGGCGGCGTCGCGTCGGTGGGCGGCCCGGCGGCGAAATGCGCGGCCGCCATCAACAGCATCGCGGGATCGTCGCCGAACACGGTGCTGGCCAGCTCGGCGTCCCCGCCACCCCGGTGCCCGATCCGGGCCAACGCGGCATCGAGTTTCGCGGCGGTGCCGGGGGACAACGCCCGGATGCTGCCGACGTTGCCCTCCCGGGCCAGCTCACGCAGCGGCGGGTCGCCGCGCAGCACCGCGGCCAGCTCGGCGATTTCCGTTGCGATGCGGCGACTTTCCAGGATCATCCCCAGCCCGGACACGGTGCAGCCCGCCTGGGTGTGCTCGAGGGCGGCCGCGGTGACGCCGGTGTCGACGAGCCACAGTGCGGTGAGGATCCAGCCTTGGTGAATGCGGTCCCGCAACAACGGAACCCGCACCGCCAGGCCGGCATCGGGCAGCAGGGACAGCTGCGCCGCCTCCAGGTGCTCGACCTCGGCGGCGGCGCTGTAAGCCTGTGTGTTGCTCCTGAGATGGCGCAACAGGGCCAGGGACCGCGCCGCCACGACCGTCTTGGCGGCCGACCCGAGCGCTCCGCCGGCCAGTTGCGGCTCACCGAACGGCAGCAGGTCGCCCACCTCGGGGCGTTCGGACAGCACGTGCCGCACGATGGCCTCCCGGTTCCAGCCCGGCAGTTGGGTGGCGGCCAGGACGCTGGCCGACACCCCGATGTAGGGCCGGTGGCCGAACACGGCGATGGCCCTGCTCCCCCACTCGTCACCGACCACGCCGCCGAGCGCGAGCACCTGGCCCAGCATCCGGCCCGCCGCGCGCAGCCCGCTCAGTTGGACGTCCAGCGTGATCGGCGTGAGCGGTCCGGGCAGCGCCTCGGCGAGGCCGGCCGCGCTGAACACCGGGAACCGCGGATCGATCCGGTCGTCGAACTCGCCCTCCATCCCCTCGGGCGCCGCGCTGGGCAACTCCTCGTGCGGCGAGCGCGGGAAAACCTCGACGGGCAGCGCCAATTGGCCGCCGTGCGCGGTCGCGCCCGGGGCGGCCAGTTGGCGGCCGACGAGTCCCCGCGCGGTATCGGCGACGGCATCGAAAGCGTGCCAGCCGCACTCGAACGCCCAATCCTCTTGGGCGGCAGTGATATCCATCTCCGGAACCAACTGGGGCCAGACGCGGACGCGATGCAGCCGAAAACGCGAGTCGACTGCGCGCAGCAGGCGCCAGGCGGTGACGACGTTGACGGTGTCGGGGGTGGCCAGGTCGACGACCCCGGTGCGGTCGGTGTTCAGCGACGAAACCAGGAAACGCACCAGATCGTCGACGTGCAGCACCCGCATCGGCTGCGCCGACACCTTGGTGCGCAACAGGGTGGCCACGGTGCGGCACACCATCCAGTCGAGCTGCCGGCCGACCGGCGGCGCGATCCGGATCACCAGGCTCGGTCCCCAGCTGGTGTCCACCAGCGACTCGGCGGGTTGGTAGATCTCGTCGTGGCCCGCGGCCTGGGACACGAACAGCAGCCGGGCGCCCGAGCGGGCGGCCGCGTGGGTGACCCGCGCCACCACGTCGAGGTCCGCGCTTCCGGGTGCGGTGGGATCGACCGGGGCCAGGTGGATGACGGCGTCGGCGTCGTCGGTCAATTCCTGCACGACGGGGTCGCTCAGCGAGGCGCGAACGAACTCGACGCCCGCGTCGAGGCAGGCGTGGCGGCGCTCGGCGATGCCGGTGACGCTATGCCCGGCAGCGAGGAGCTGCCGGGCGACCAGCCGCCCGAGTGTGCCGGTGGCGTCGGTAACCAGGATCCGCAGTGGGCTCACTCCTCCCAACGTCACACTCGACAATAGGCACCTCGCGGGTACTTGCGCGACCGTTACCGCGCCAGCGGCGCTCCGGCCTGCCGCGATGCGCCCGACGGTTACTGCAGCGTGGCGCTGCCGTCCGCGGCGACGGCGACCTTCACGCCGCCGATTTCCTCGCCGACGGTCGCGGCGGCCGCGGTGGGATCGGTGATCACCGCCAGCGTGCGCGCCCCGTCCGGTGTGCGCACGGCCAGGAAGGCCTTCTCCGGCCGCCCCTGCCGGTCGAACGGCGTCGTCCAGGCCTCGACGCTCCCGACGCCGTCCCACTCGACCAGGCCCTTGCGGGTGGGCTCTCGATCCACCGCCGGTTGCACATCCTCCCAACGGAATTGGGCCGGGGGCTCGGTGCCGTAGACCCCGATGCTGTGCTTGGTCAAAAAGCCGCCGTTCGCGGTGATCAGCGCGCGCCGGCCGGGGTTGGCCACCAGTAATTCGGCAGCGGTCGCGATGGAATGCATCACGTAGTTGCTCCACGGCCCGCCGGCGAAGGTCAGCCCTCCGGTCACGGTGAGCGGGCGGGCCGGGTCGTCGGCGTTCAACCCCAGCTCGGCCGCCGCGACCTGGACCGCCGAGGGGAAACACGAGTACAGGTCGACGTAGTCGACGTCGTCGATGCCGAGCCCGGCCAGCTCGAGGGCCCGGGCCCCCGCGATGCGGATCGCCGGGGAGCGGTAGAGCTCGTCACGCTCGGCGATGGCCGGGGTGTCATGGGCGTCGGTGCCCGCGTGTGGGTACACCCAGCGCTCTTCGGGGACCCGCAGCCGGGTCGCCTGCTCGACCGACGTCAGGACCAGCGCCGCGCCCTGGTCGACCATGTTGTTGGAGTTCATCAGCTTGGTGTAGGGCCAGCTGACCATCCGGTTCTGCGGGCCCGGCTGCCAGATCTCCTCGGCGCTCAGCCGGTTGCGGATCCACGCGTGCGGATTGTCGACCGCCACCGCGTTGAAGCGGGCCCACAGCCGCCCGATGCGCTCGAGGTGAGCCTCGATCGACTCGCCGCCGGCGATGCGCAGCGCCTGCTCGAACAGCGGGTAGACATAGGCCGGGCGATCCAGCCGGATCCGGGTCTCGGCGGCACCGGCCATGGCGACGTCCTCGTCGGTGACCGGGGCCATCGGCACGGATTCGTCCTGCTCCGTCCACACCAGTTTGCTGCCCCGGGCTTTCAGCCCCGTTCTGGTGCGCCAGGTCTCCGCGCCGGCGAGCAGCACCACCTCGGCGCTGCCGCGCTGGATGTCCAGGCAGGCCTGGTTGACCAGCGACTGCGGCACGTTGCCGCCGATGGGGCTGTAGGAGGTGCTGAAGCCGCCCGCGCCGATGCGCTGCCCGAGCAGCAGCCCGGGGTCGCGGTAGCGGGCGGACAGCACGTTGACCACGCGGATCGAGTCCACCGCCTCGATCACCCGGGCCTCGGCGGCCTGACGGGCCGCGGCGGCCATGAGGTCCACCGGTTCGACGGATCGCTGCTCCGGGTCGATCTCGTCGCGGTGGTTGACCTGGCCGTAGCCGATCAACACCGGTGTTCTGGGGTCCACGGTCATGGACCGAACCTATCGTGGCCGACGGCGGGGCCGGCTTTTGACACCGAACGGGCGGCCAGTTGCACATTCGCGCGCGAGCGTGCGGCTGACCGCACGCTCGGCGATGCCGAGCGTCAGGCCGGGCCGAACAGCACGCGCTCGGCGACGAGCCGATCGATCTCCGGCTCCCGCATGCCGAGCCACCCTCGGCAGATCTCGCGGGTGTCCTGGCCGGGCTGTGGCGCCGGACGCTGGCGGGCCGGGGGGATGTGGCCGAACGGCGCCGGGCCGGTCTCGGCCGGCAGGGGGTGGTCGATGAGCGGATGCACCATGTCGGAGAACAGTTTTCGCTGCTTGAGCTGCTGGTCTTCGAGGATGTCCGGCGGGCGGTTCATCGGCCCGGCCGCGATCCCGGCCGACTGCAGCAGCTGGGCGACCCGGCTCGCGGTGCGCGTGCGGGTCCACACCGACATCAGCTCCACCAGCTCGCCGCGGTTGGCGATCCGCGCCTCGCCGGTGGCGAAGCGCGGATCCTCCGCCCACTCCGGCCGGTCGAGAGCCGATGCGGCGCAGCGCCATTCCTCGTCGCTGCCAATGGAGACGACGCACCATTCGTCATCGCCCGCGCACGGGCAGACGGCGTGCAGGCCGGTGTCCTCACCGATCCGGGGCAGCCCCCCCGCCAGCGCGGCCCGGGTGACGTAGAGGGTGTCGAGTTGGTTCACGACGACCTCGGCCTGCGAGACGTGGACGTGCGCCCCGCCGCCGGTGCGGTCGCGGTGGATCAGCGCGGCCAGCGCCGCGATGGCGGTGACCCGCCCGACCACGTGGTCGGGAAAGACCGTGGTGGCGTCGTAGAAGGCGTGCCGGGCGCCGCCGGCGTCGCCGGCCGAGTCGCCGGCCGAGTCGCCGGACGTCCAGAGCCGGGTCACGCCGGTGACGGCGCGCACCAGCGGGCCGTAGCCCAGGCGGGCGCTCCAGGGCCCGCTGTCGCCGTAGGCGCTGCTTTCGGCGAGCACGATGCGCGGGTTCGCCGACCGCAGCGTGTCATAGGAAAAGCCAAGGGAAGCAAGAGTTCCCGGCTTGAAGTTGGCGAAGACGGCGTCGGCCTCGGCGACCAGCCGGCCGAAAATCCGCCGGCCCTCGGCGCTGCGCAGGTCCAGGCCGAAAGCCAGGTGGTTGCGGTGCGTCCAGGCGAACGACTCGCTCATGGCATCGCCGGCACGGGCCTGCCGCAGGCCGTCGGGATAGTCGGCGCTTTCGATCTTGACGACGTCGGCACCCAGGTCGCCGAACAACCGGCTCAGCTCGCCGCCCGCGACGATGACGCCCAGATCGAGGATCCGCAGCCCGGCGAACGGATAGTCGCCGACCCGCCCGGTCGGCGACGTCACCACCGCCGGGTTGCCGCGCCAGTACGGGTCGTCCTGGCCCGCGGTGGGGGCCGGCGTGCCGAAGCCCGAGCGCTGCCCGTCGACGACGAAATACCCGTTGGGCACGCGGGTGCGCACCCCGGGGACGAGCTCGGCGTCGGTGATCGCGCCCACCGCCTCGAAATGGTCGGAGGCCAGGATCTGCGACGGCGTCAGCACCGCGGCGATCGGGACCCCGTGCGCCTGACCGGCGGCCACCAGCTCCGTCATGGTCTGACCGGCGAACAGCGAACCGACCAGCTCGCCGATCTGCGGCCAGGCCGCGAACCGCTCGCCGATCACGTCGTATTTCGGGTCCTGGAAGGCTTCCGGCTCCCCCAGCCAGCGCCGCAGGCCGCGCCACTGCCGCGGGGCCATGACGCAGAGCCGGACATAGCCGTCCCGGCAGGGGTAGATCGGGTAGGCGTCCTGGTTCCTCGGGCGGCCGCGCCACCGTCCGGCGCGGCGGATGCCGGCAGCGACCTGCCCGTGCGCGCCGAACGCGGGGTCGAGCGAGATGACGACCGCGTCGAACCGCGAGAAGTCGATGTAATCTCCGGTGCCGCAGCGTAATCGGTTGTAGTACGCGACGAGGGTGGCCCAGGCGGCCTGCACGGCGGCGGTTGCCGACGCGATGCCGTCCGGCGGCAGCACGGGAGTGCCGGTGGGAGGACCGGACCGGGACAGCGCGCCGCCCATCGCGTACAGCACCGCATCGGTGGCGCGCCACGACGAGCGCGGACCCGTGCCGCCGAAGTCCGTGATCGAGATGGCGACCAGGTGCTGGTGATGCCCGGCCAGCTCCGCGGCGGAGGTGCCGAACGCGGCGGCCAGCCCGTCGGGGCCGCCGTCGACGACGATATCGGCGCCCGCGACCAGGTCGTGGAAGCGGTTGCAGTCGTCGTCGTCGAACGGCTCGAGCACCGTGCTGCGCTTGTTGGCGTTGTGCACGGCGAACGAGATGCTGGTGCCGGCCAGTGTCGGCGGCGCCTCGCGTGCCGGGCTCCCGCCGGGCGTCTCGACCTTGAGGACGTCGGCGCCCAGATCGGCGAACAGGCGCGTCACCGCGTCGGCGCCACCGGTCGACAGGTCGAGGACGCGCACGCCCTCGAGCAACCCCTCGCCCATCCGCTCACCGTACCGTCGGGCGCCCCGGCTCGCGGGTTATGGCGACGCTCAGCGGTGGGGCGCGCCAAAAGATATTCCCCCCAGGTAGATTCGGCAACCATTCGCGGCCGGTGGGCCCGGCGCGGTCGGAGTCGGATATCGTCGCAGGGCGGTGCGCGAGGCCGTACCTTCCAGACCGTCCTGATGGAGGCACCAGCCGTGAGCGCGCACCTGAGCTACGTCGAGGCCGTGGTGGTCGGCGCGTTCCAGGGCGTCACCGAGCTGTTCCCGGTCTCGAGCCTCGGGCACTCGGTGCTGGTCCCGGCGCTGATCGGCGGGCGGTGGGCCCAGGACCTCAACGTCTCCGCCCACAAGTCGCCCTATCTGGCCTTCCTGGTCGGCCTGCACGTCGCCACCGCCGCCGCCCTGCTGGTCTTCTTCTGGCGGGACTGGGTGCGGATCGCGGCGGGGTTCGTCTCCTCGGCGCGGCATCGCCGCATCCAGACCGCCGGCGAGCGGCTGGCCTGGCTGCTGGTCGCGGCCACCATCCCGGTGGGGCTGGCCGGGCTGGCCCTGGAGAAAACGTTCCGCACGACGCTGGGCAAGCCCATCCCGGCGGCGGCGTTCCTGTTGCTCAACGGCCTCGTCCTGTACGCCGGCGAGGTGCTGCGCCGCCGCGTGGCTCCCGCGCCCGGCCCCGGCGAGCCCGCCCCCGAGGAGCACCCGGCCCACGGCGGCGAGGCCGTCGACGCCCGGCTCGCCCGGCTGCCACTCGGCCGCGGCGTGCTGATCGGCGCCGCCCAGATCCTCGCCCTGTTCCCCGGCATCAGCCGTTCGGGCATCACCATCGTCGCGGGCCTGTGGCGCGGCCTCTCGCACGAGGACGCCGCCCGCTTCTCGTTCCTGCTGGCGACGCCGATCATCCTGGCCGCGGGGCTCTACAAGCTCCCGGAGCTCTTCGGGCCGCTGGGAGCCGGGATCGGCGGCCAGGTCGTGGCCGGCAGCGTCGCCTCGTTCGTCTGCGCCTACTTCGCGGTGCGCTATCTCACGCGGTACTTCGAGACGCGCACGCTGACCCCGTTCGCCATCTACTGCGCCGCGGCCGGCGGCGCCAGCCTGGTCTGGCTGACGCTGCATTGAGAGGCTTTCGGCCCGGGTACCGTTGAATTCGTGTTGCCGGCCCGCGACGTCACCGACCGATTCGGCGGCGGCGCGTGAACCGTCGCCGATCCGAGGGGGCCACCCCGCAGCGCGAATCGGTGTGGGACTATCCGCGTCCACCCAGGATCGAGCCGTTCACCGGTCCCATCACCGTCGAGTTGGGCGGCGCGGTGGTGGCGTCGACCTCCCAGGCCGTACGGGTGCTGGAGACCAGCCACCCGCCGACGTATTACCTTCCCCGCGACGCCTTCATCGCCGGGGCGCTGCGTCCGGCAGCCGGCAGCTCGTGGTGTGAGTGGAAAGGCCAGGCCTCCTACTACGACATCGTCAGCGCCACCACCGTCGCCCCGAAGGCGGCGTGGAGCTACCCGGCCCCGACGCCCCCGTTCGCGCCGATCGCCGGCATGGTCGCGGTGCTGGCGGCGCAAGTCGACCGTTGCACCGTCCATGGCGAGGTTGTCGAGCCGCAGCCGGGTGGCTTCTACGGTGGCTGGATCACCAGCTGGATCAGCGGCCCGTTCAAAGGCGTTCCCGGGTCGACGGGTTGGTGACGCGGTTGATTGCGCGGCCCTTGATGCCGACGGTGCCGAGTGCTGTGCTTACCCCATGGCAGACACGGCGTCCTTGGGCCTCAAGGTCCGCGGCAAAGTCATCGTGATCACCGGCGGCGCGCGGGGAATCGGGCTGGCCACCGCCACCGCCCTGCACAACCTGGGCGCCAAGGTCGCGATCGGCGACGTCGACGAGGTGCGGGTCAAGGAGTCGGGCACGGCGCTGGGCCTCGACGTCTACGGCACGCTCGACGTCACCGACCGGCACTCGTTCGCCGACTTCCTCGACGAAGTCGAGCGCCAACTCGGCCCGATCGACGTGCTGGTCAACAACGCCGGCATCATGCCGCTCGGCCGGATCGTCGACGAGCCCGACGGGGTCACCCGGCGCATCCTCGACATCAACGTGTACGGCGTGATCCTGGGCAGCAAGCTGGCGGCTCAGCGGATGGTGGCCCGCGGCTCCGGCCACGTCATCAACATCGCCTCGCTGGCCGGGGAGACCTACCTCGCCGGGGCGGCCACCTACTGCGCCAGCAAGCACGCGGTGATCGGCTTCACCGACGCGGCCCGGATCGAATACCGCCGCGCCGGGGTGAAGTTCTCGGTGGTGATGCCGACATTCGTCAACACCGAGCTGATCGCGGGCACCTCCGGCGCCAAGGGCATCAAGAACGCCGAGCCCACCGACGTCGCCGACGCGATCGTGCGCCTGGTGGCCCAGCCCAGGCCGCGGGCGCGCGTCACCAGATTGGCCGGCGCGATCATCGCGTCGCAGAAGTTCTTCCCCCGCGCGCTGTCGGAGGGCCTCAACCGGATGCTGGGCGGCGAACACGTCTTCACCGACGACGTCGACGTCGCCACCCGGCAGGCCTACGAGACGCGGGCCCGCGGCGAAGAATAGCCGCGCCCCCAGGAGGCGCCGTTCACCTGGGACGCGGACAATCGGCCGGGTGAGTCCTGACACCGGAACAACCGTGACCCCGTCCGTTCACCGAGCGCTCTCCGACGACGAACTATCCCTCATCGACAGGTATTGGCACGCCGCCAATTATCTGTCGGTAGGTCAGATCTACCTGCTGGACAACCCGCTGCTGACCGAGCCGCTGGAGGCCCGGCACGTCAAACCCCGGCTGCTCGGCCACTGGGGAACCACGCCGGGGCTGAACCTGATCTACGCGCACCTGAACCGCATCATCCGCAACCGCGACGCCAACGTCATCTACGTCACCGGGCCCGGCCACGGCGGCCCCGGGCTGGTGGCCAACGCCTACCTCGAGGGCACCTACAGCGAGGTCTACACCGGCATCGAGGAGAACGCCGACGGGCTGCGAAAACTGTTCCGGCAGTTCTCCTTCCCCGGCGGCATCCCCAGCCACGTGGCCGCGCAGACGCCCGGATCCATCCACGAGGGCGGCGAACTCGGCTACGCGCTGGTGCACGCCTACGGCGCCGCGTTCGACAACCCCGACCTGGTGGTCGCCTGCGTGATCGGCGACGGCGAGGCCGAGACCGGGCCGATGGCCACCAGCTGGCACTCCAACAAGTTCCTCAACCCGGCCGTCGACGGCGCGGTGCTGCCGATCCTGCACCTCAACGGGTACAAGATCGCCAACCCGACCGTGCTGTCGCGCATCCCCGTGCCCGAGCTGGAGTCGTTGCTGAGCGGCTACGGCTACCGGCCGATCACCGTCGCCGGGGACGACCCGGCCGACGTGCACCACCAGCTGGCCGCCGCGCTCGACGACGCCTTCGACGACATCGCGGCGATCCAGCACGCCGCGCGCAACGGCAGCGGCTCGGGGCGACCGGTGTGGCCGATGATCGTGCTGCGCACTCCCAAGGGCTGGACCGGCCCGAAGGTGGTCGACGGCAAGAAGGTCGAGGGCACCTGGCGCTCGCATCAGGTTCCGCTGGCCGACACCCACGACAACGCCGAGCACCGCGCGCAGCTCGAGGAGTGGCTGCGCAGCTACCGGACCGCGGAGCTTTTCGACGGCGACGGCGTCTTGCGCCCCGAACTGCGGGCGCTGGCACCCCGTGGTGATCGCCGGATGAGCGCCAACCCGCACGCCAACGGTGGGGTGTTGCTGCGCGACCTCGACCTGCCCGACTTCCGCGACTACTCGGTCGCCGTTCCCCGCCCGGCCGTCGAGATGCACGAGGCCACCCGGGTGCTGGGCACGTTCCTGCGGGACGTGATCGCCCGCAATCCCGACCGGTTCCGTCTGATGGGGCCGGACGAGACCGCCTCCAACCGCCTGGACGCCGTGTACGGGGTCACCGACAAGGTGTGGCTGTCGGAGACCACACCCGACGACGAGCACCTGGCGCCCGACGGGCGCGTCATGGAGGTGCTCTCCGAGCACCTGTGCCAGGGCTGGCTGGAGGGCTACCTGCTGACCGGCCGGCACGGGCTGTTCAACTGCTACGAGGCCTTCGTGCACATCGTCGACTCGATGCTCAACCAGCACACGAAATGGCTGTCCACCAGCAGGGAACTGCCCTGGCGGCGGCCGATCGCGTCGCTGAACTACCTGCTGAGCTCGCACGTGTGGCGGCAGGACCACAACGGTGCGTCGCATCAGGATCCGGGGTTCATCGACCTGGTCGCCAACAAGCGGCCCGAGGTGGTGCGGGTCTACCTGCCGCCGGACGCCAACACGTTGTTGTCGGTGGCAGACCACTGCCTGCGCAGCCGCCACTACGTCAACGTCATCGTCGCCGGCAAGCAGCCCGAACTGTCCTACCTGGACATGGACGCGGCCATCGCGCACTGCACGCGCGGCCTGGGCATCTGGCAGTGGGCGAGCACCGCCACCGACGAACCCGACGTGGTGCTGGCCTGTGCCGGGGATGTCCCGACGCTGGAGACCCTGGCCGCCGCCGACATCCTGCGTCGCGAACTGCCCGACCTGGCCGTGCGCGTGGTCAACGTCGTGGACCTGATGCGGCTGCAGCCGGAGGCGGAGCACCCACATGGCCTGTCGGACAAGGAGTTCGACGCCCTGTTCACCCGCGACAAGCCGGTCATCTTCGCCTACCACGGCTACCCGTGGCTGATCCACCGGCTCACGTATCGGCGCGCCAACCACCCCCACATCCATGTGCGCGGCTTCAAGGAGCGCGGCACCACCACGACGCCGTTCGACATGGTGATGCTCAACGACCTGGACCGATTCCATCTGGTCATGGACGTCATCGACCGGGTGGACGGGCTCGCCAGCCGGGCCGCGGTCCTTCGCCAGCGCATGATGGACGCGCGACTGGCCGCCCGCGCCTACACCCGCGAACACGGGGAGGACGACCCGGCGATCTCCGGGTGGACCTGGGAGTAGAGCGAATGACCCCGACCGTCGTCAGCCCCGCCTGAGCCGCACCGGCACCGAGGCCGGGCCCTGCAGCGACGGCGTCGTGCCCCACCGCACCGGCCCGGCCAGCTCCAGGCCGTCGACCTCGTCGAGCAGGTGGTCGACGGCCGTGATCGTCTCGAGGCGCGCGAGGTGGGCCCCCAGGCAGAAGTGCAGGCCGTGGCCGAAGGCCAGGTGCCCGGTGGTGTCGCGGTGGATGTCGAAGCGGTCGGGGTCGGCGAACTTGGCGGGATCGCGGTTGGCCGACGCGTAGAACAGGACCGTCTTCGCGCCCTTGGGTATCACCGTGTCGCCGATCCGGTACTCGGCCGTCGCCGTTCTGGTGACCCACTGCACCGGTGAGCCCCAGCGGGCGGTCTCCTCCACCGCCGCGGGAAGCAGGCTGCGGTCGGCCTTCAGTTCCGCGAACAGCTCCGGGTCCCCGGCCAGCCGCACCAGGAGCATCCCCAGCAGGTTGGTGGTCGTCTCGTTGCCCGCCACCAGGAGGATCAGCGCGTAGGTGAACGCCTCGTCATCGGTGAGCTCGCCCGCCGCCGTCGCCGCCTGCAACCGGCTCAGCAGGTCGTCGCCGGGTTCGCCTGCGCGGCAGCGTATTTCGGCGTCGATGAAGCTTCGCATCCGCACGTAGGACTGCAGCAGCGAGCCGACCAGGCGCATGACCTCCTGCATCGATCGCGGAGCGAACGCCTGCGCGAATTTGTCCGACACCGCGCGGAACGCCGGCCACTGCTCCCGCGGGATCCCGAGGATCGTGGCGATCACGTTGATCGGCATCGGGACGGTCAGCGCCGCCACGAGGTCGACGACCTCACCACCGGCCAGCTTCGCAACCGATTCGGCGGCCAGGTCCCGGATGTCCGTCGTCAACCTTTGGACCGCGCGCTTGCTGAACACGGGTGCGGCGACGTGTCGCAGCCGGGTGTGGTCGGGCGGGTCGGCGCTCAGCACGGCGCTGGCCACGAACGATCGCAGCATGACGCCGTCCCTCGACGAGAACACGCGGTTGTTGCGGACCGCGGTGTGCACGTCGTCGTGACGGCCGATCATCCAGACGCCCAACCGCTCGTTGACCACCACGGGGTGCCGGCGGATTCGCTCGAAGTCGGGATAGGGGTTGGCGATGCTGTGCGGGAGCGTGGGGTCGAACGTCGAGCGCGGCACCGACGCCGACGCCGTGTGCGGCCGGGGACGGCGCAGGTCGCGATAGGCGCCCGTCGCGACCGGGCGCCACAGATCGTGCACGGAGCTGCGGGCCGCCGAGACGATGGCGCGGGGCGGGGGCCTGAGAAGATCAGTCGGCATACCGACGACGCTAGGGCGGCGTCCCCGCGCCCGTAATGCCCGATCCAGACAGATATTTGATACTTTCGGACACATGCCGGGCGCGCCCACACCGATCTGGGACGTCGCACGGTCCCCGGCGCCCAGCCGCTACATCCTCGAGACCGCCAAGCGCCACGGGCTCGACGCCGAAACCTGCCTGTGCGGAACGGGTTTGACACCCGAGGAACTGGCCGATCCCGCGACCGAGGTCCGCGCCGGCCAGGAGCTGACGACCATCCGCAACGTGATCGGGCGGCTCGGCGACCAACCCGGGCTGGGCATGGAAACCGGTTCGCACTACACCTTCGCCGACACCGGCATCCTGGGCTACGCCCTGTTGTCCAGCCCGACCGTCGGCGACGCCATCGACGTCGCGTGCCGCTACGCCGTCCTCACCACGACATACCTGAGCCTGGCCGCGCCGGAGCTGAGCAACACCGAAGCCGTCATCGAATTCGACGACGCACAGGTTCCCCCGGACGTTCGGCGCTTCCTGCTCGAGCGCGACTTCGCGATCTTCCTGCAGATCCTGCCCCAGCTCATGGGCGGTATCCGGGCGCCGACCACGCTGCGGCTGGAAGTCGCCGACCTGCAACTGCCGGCCAGCCTGGTGGAGATCGAACACCTGACCGTCGTCGTGGAACACACCGCGCGTAACGCGCTGATCATCCCGGCCGAACTGGTCACCCAGCCCATGCCGGCGGCCGAGCCGCAGACCGCGGCGATCTGCGTCCGCCAGTGTGAGGAGCTGCTGAATCGGCGGCGGGCCCGCCGGGGGATGTCCGCCTCCGTTCGCACGCGCATGATCCAGGACTCGACGCGGATCCCGTCCATGGCCACGGTCGCCAGGGAACTGTGCATCACCGAACGCACCCTGCACCGCCGGCTGGCGGCCGAGGGCACCAGCTACCGCGCGCTGCTCGACGAGGTGCGCGCGACCCTGTCCGCCGAACTGCTGCACTCGGGCCTGACCGTCGAGGAGACCGCACGCCGGCTCGGATACTCCGAGACCGCCGCATTCACCAGGGCGCACATCCGGTGGAACGGGCACACGCCCAGCAGGCGAAGAGCCGGCCCGGCCGGGTTGTAGCGATCCCCCCTCACCCGTCCGGCCGCTGATCGGCCGCCTGCTGGGCCCACATGGCGGCCGAGCGCATGAGCACGTCGCGTTCCATCGCCAGGTCGGCGACCTGCTTGCGCAGGGCGCTGAGCTCTTCGCGCAGGGACTCGGTGGCCTGTCCTTCGCCACCGGCGGCGGGCTGGCCGTACGGCACCCCCGCAGGCGGGTCGGCCGGACGCGGGGCCGCCTGGCGGGCCACCTGCGGTGGCAGCATCGCCGGGCGGTTGCCGTAATGCGGGCCGGCGCCGCCGTCGCGTTGCGCGGCCCCGCGCTGGGCGGCCCAGCCGCTGCCGGCGGCACCGCCGCCGCCCGCCGCGGCGGCCGTGAGTCCCGCCGGGCCGATCACCCCGGGCCACATGCCCGCTCCTCCGCCTTCCGGGAAACCGGTCGGAGCGACGTCGGGCATCGCCGCGGCCACCGACCGGATCGCCGGCGCCGCTTTGGTCCAGCCCCGCGGCACCGAGAGCCCACCGACGGGCACCGACCGGCCCAGTCCCGCCGAGGCCGATGCCCCGGTGGAGCGCGAACCCACCATCGTGGGCGCCCGCGTCGTCGTGCCCGGCGCGGGCGCGCCGCCCACCGAGGAGGAGCCGCCGCCCGAATCTCCGCACGACGACCCGCCACCCCCCGACCCGACCCACGAGGTCAGCGGCCCGACGATGTAGAGGACGCCGCTGGCGATGAACGACAACCCGCTCAAGAAGCTCAGGTAGTCACCGATGTTGCCGACGACCGAGCTCACACTCGGCGCCGGGGTCGCTGCGGCCGACGTCAGCAGCCCGGACGGCCCACCGGACGCGAGGCTCTGCAGCGTTCGGGGCAGCGCGTTCATCAGCTGGGACAGTTCGCGCGCGGTGGCGCCGGCCGGTGTCCGCGCGGCCCGGGTGACCGCCGCCGCCTGGTGGACCGGTCCGGCCGGGTTCGTGGTCTGCGGCGGTGAGGTGAAAGCTCTCAGGACGGCCGCGTTCGACGAGTGTGCCGCATAGCCGTACATGACGGCGGCGTCCTGCGCCCACATCTGGGCGTAGCGCGCCTCGTTGGCCATGATCGCGGGCGTGTTCTGGCCGAGCAGGTTGGTGGCCACCAACGCCGCCAGCTGTGCCCGGTTCGCCGCGATCACCGGCGGGGGCACGACCGCGGCGAACGCGGCCTCGTAGGCGCCCACCGCCGCCCTCAGCTGGCTCGCCGCCTGCTGGGCCTGCCCGGCGGCGGCGCTCATCCACGCCCCGTAGGGCGCGGCCGCGGCCGCCATGGCGGCAAACGACGGGCCCTGCCACGACGACGAAAGCCCCTGGGTTACCGAGCGGAATTCCTGCGCCGTGGTGTACAGCTCGCCGGCCAAGCCGTCCCAGGCCTGCGCCGCCACCAGCATCGAGCCCGGTCCCGGTCCGGTGTACATCCGCCCGGAATTGACCTCCGGCGGCAACGCAGCGTAATCCAAGTCTTCGCGTCCCCTAATTGCCTCACTGGCCACGGCCCGGGCGGCGGCGCAACAACCGGCCCGGAGGTTGAAGACTCCCCGTTGGTCCGCGGTTAAACGGTTGACCTGCGGGTTCTCGCTCCGAAACGGACGGCCGCCCAATCCCGACGCAAGACAAGTTACCCCGGGTGCGGGGGCGAGGCCGACACGGCCCGCGTCCCGGCCCGGTCACGCCACGGCGGGATGCCGCGATCCGCCGGTAAACTCGAGCGATGCGCGACACCACCGCCACCGCCGAAGCCGACCCGAGGGTGGCTCACGTCACTGCGCTGCACCGGTTCCACCTCCACCTCGACATCGCCGTGGTCGTCGCGGTGCTGGTGCTGACCAACCTGATCGCGCACTTCACCACGCCGTGGGCCAGCATCGCGACGGTCCCCGCGGCCGCGGCCGGCCTGGTGCTGTTGGTGCGCTTGCGGGGTCTGGGCTGGGCCGAGTTGGGCCTGGGCCGCGAGCACTGGAAGTCCGGGCTGGGTTACGCCCTGGCGGCGGTCGCGGTCGTGGCGTCGGTGATCTCGCTCGGTGTGCTGTTGCCGATGACCCGGCCGATGTTCCTGAACAACCACTACGCCACGGTCTCCGGGGCGTTGGTCGCCTCGATGGTCATCATCCCGCTGCAGACCGTGATCCCCGAGGAGCTGGCGTTCCGGGGCGTGCTGCACGGCACGCTGCACCGGGCCTGGGGCTTCCGCGGGGTCGCGCTGGCCGGCTCGCTGCTCTTCGGCCTGTGGCATGTCGCCACCTCGCTGGGCCTGACCAGCAACAACGTCGGCTTCACCCGGCTGTTCGGCGGCGGGATCGTCGGGATGCTGGCCGGGGTGACCCTGGCGGTGGCGGCCACCGGGGCGGCCGGGTTCGTCTTCAGCTGGTTGCGCCGGCGCAGCGGCAGCCTGCTCGCGCCGATCGCGCTGCACTGGTCGCTGAACGGGCTGGGTGCCCTGGCCGCCGCGCTGGTCTGGCACCTGTCGACCTGACGGCCGGCTACACCAGGAGCACCGCCGCGCCGGCGATGCGGCCGGCGCTGAGATCGCTCAACGCCCGATCGGCCTGGGCAAGCGGATATTCGGGCGTGGTCACCTCGATGCGATGGTGGGC
Source organism: uncultured Actinomycetota bacterium (assembly GCA_963711445.1). Lineage (GTDB taxonomy): Bacteria > Actinomycetota > Actinomycetes > Mycobacteriales > Mycobacteriaceae > Mycobacterium. The sequence goes on along the minus strand of CAVQEF010000002.1, from coordinate 2,627,827 downwards.
CGCGAAGTCGAGGAACGCCCGCGCGTCGGCGCGGGTGTTGGAGGTGACCGACCGCATCTGCCGCTCCTGGAACAGGTGGCGCTGGTAATTGAGGACCGGGATGTCGGACAGGTGGATGCCGGCGATCGAGAGCGTGCCGCCGCGGTCGAGCGCCTCGAGCGCGGGCAACACCAGCTCTCCGACCGGAGCGAACAGGATCGCCGAGTCCAGCGGCACCGGCGGCGCGTCGGCGGCGCCCTGGGCCGACGCGGCGCCGAGCGCCAGCGCCAGCTCGCGAGCCTCGGCGCCGCGCGTCATCACGTGCACCTCGGCGCCCTGCGCCAAGGCGACCTGCGCGGTGATGTGGGCGCTGCCGCCGAACCCGTAGAGGCCCAGCCGTCCACCCGGCGGCAGGTCGGCGCGCAGCAGCGAGCGGTAGCCGATGATGCCGGCGCACAACAACGGCGCGAGTTCGGCGTCGCTGTAACCTCCCGGCAGGTGGTGGGCGAAATCGGCGGGCACCGTCGCGAATTCGGCGTACCCGCCGTCGGCGTCCCAGCCGGTGTAGCGCGACTCCGGACACAGGTTCTCGGCGCCCCGGCGGCAGTACGTGCACACGCCGCAGGTGTGGCGAAGCCAGGCGATGCCGACCCGGTCCCCGACGCTGAACCCGGCGCCGGCCGCCGAACCCACCTCGATGACCTCGCCCACCACCTCGTGGCCGGGGATCACCCGGTCGCGGTGCACGGCGAGATCGCCTTCGGTGACGTGCAAATCGGTCCGACAGACGCCGCAGGCCCGCACGGCGACCAGCAACTCCGTGGGCCCCGGGCGCGGCACGTCGGCGGTGACTTGCTCGAGCGGCCCGCTGGCCATCGGTCCGGGCCGGCGCACGCGCCAGGCCCGCATCGTGGTGGTCGCCGCAGGGCCCATCAGTCCATTCTGCCGCGCGTGGGCGCGGCGGCAACGGTCAACCCGACTACGTCTTGCGGACCATGCCGACGATCCAGAGCAGGATCACCGAGCCGAGCAGCGCGGTTAAGAAGGTGAAAATCCAACCCCCGCCGGCGGTGTTGAAGAAAAAGCTCAGCAGGAAGCCGCCGAGCAACGCACCGGCGATGCCGATGACGATGTTCATCAAGATGCCGAACCCGCCGCCCTTCATGATCTTGCCGGCGGCCCACCCGGCGAGCCCGCCGATGACGATGTAGCCGATCAGGCCGACGCTGGTCCGCGTGGTCGACCGGGCCAGGTATTCGGTAGCTGCCATCAGGTTCATGCTCGTCTCCTTGCAGTCGCTGGCAAAGCCCAGCTCAGGTCTGAGCCGTCACTTCGGTATACCCAGTTCGCGCAACGAAACGGGTGCCAAATCGGAGACGATCGGCTAACCGCCCACGGCCGGGCCGATCAGGCCCGCACCGTCGGCTGGGGTGACGGCGCGGGCGTCGGGGTCACTTCCCCCGCGGGCGCCTGACCAGGCGCGGGCGCGGGCGCGGGCGATTCCGGGGCCGGTGCCGGCGCCGGCGCTCCCGGGGCGGCCGGCGGCGGCGCGGCCGGCGGCGGCGTCCACGGCTGAATCGACTCGGCCAGTGCCTTGGCGGCGCCCCGGTCCACCGGGTCGTTCGCGGTGCCGAGCCACACCACGAACCAGCGCTGCGCGGGTTGGCCGTTGGCCGCGGGCGAACCGATCACGCCGGTCCAGATCTGGCCGTTCGGCTTGGCCGCATCGTTGAACTTGACCTCGTAGAACGACGCGCTTCCGGTCAGCCCGTTGCCGCCCAGCGGGGTGGTCTCCTGGTTGATCCGGGTGCCCGGATACGGCATGTAGAACTCACCCATGTCCGAGCCCAGCCGGACCGCGGCCTTGGCGTTGTCGGGTTCGGCGCTGGCGTAGAGCTTCTGGTCCAGCCGGCCCAGCACGATGCGCGTGTCGTTGGCCACCGGCGGGGCCTGCCCGGGCAGCGGTGGCGGCCCGGTGGTCTTGCTCAGCATGGCCGAGCCGTAATCGAGGTGCGAGGCGTCCGACTCCACCCAGCCGGGCGGAAGCAGGAAGCTGAACCCGCCGACGGCGTTGGTGATCCGCGGGAGGTCGGGCGGTGGGGGCGGGGGCGGCGCGTTGGGGTCCGCCGGCGGCGGCGCCGCGTTGGGGTCGGCCGGCGGGGGCGGCGCCGCGTTGGGGTCGGCCGGCGGGGGCGGCGCGGCGTTGGGGTCGGTCGACGGCGGCGCCGCGTTCGGGTTGGCAGGTGCCGGTGCGGCGGTGGTGGCCGGCGGCGGCGCGGGCTCCGGATCGGCGTGCGAGGTCGCCGGCAGGGCGATGGTGACGGCGCCGGCGCTGGTCACTGCGGCCATGGCCAGCGTGGCCCACAGTCCTGCGCGACGCGTTGAGTTCAGGTCCTCCCGCTCCATGGCGACGAACCTACCGCGTTACGGCTGTGACGCAAGGGTGCCTTGCTGAAGATGTGGTGGGGTTTTTCTCGTGTTGTGGGTGCGTTGTGACCGAACGGCGCGCCCGCCGGTCAGTGCGCGCGCCGCTGCGGCGCCGGGTACAGCGCCACCTCATGAGCCTTCACGCTGAACCACACCCGTTCCCCGGGCGTCAGCCGCAGCTCGGTGGCGGCGTCGACGGTGACCTGGGCGGCCAGGCCGGGCGCGCCGTCGGGCTGCTCGGAGCCGCGGACCAGCACCGCGGACCCGCGGGTGTCGAGTTCGGCCACGGTCTGCTCGACCGTGTTGCGCGGGCTGCCGTGCGGCGGCTCGCGGTACACCGCCACCGCCGTGGGCGCGAACACCGCCACCGCGTGGCGGCCTTCGACCAGATCCGCGCCGACGTCCCGGGCCGGCATCCCGTGCCAGCGGCCACCGGAGGCGCCGCGCAGCGAGCCGTCGGGACCGATCGTCCCGTTGACGAGGTTGACCCCGGCGATGCGCGCCCCGAAATGGCTGCGCGGGGCGGTCAGCACCTCGGCCACGGGACCGGTCTCGGCGACCCTGCCGGACTCGAGCACCAGCACCCGGTCGGCCAGCGTGAACACGTCCAGCAGGTCATGGGTGATCAGGACGACGGCGCAGCCGCTCCGCGAGACCACGCCGCGCAGCACCGCGCGAATGGCCGCGGCGGCGGCGACGTCGAGGCCGGTCAGCGGCTCGTCGAGCAGCAGCACGTCGGGTTCGGCCGCCAGCGCCCGCGCGATCGCCACCCGCTGGGCCTGGCCGCCGGACAGCTGCCGCGGTTTACGGTCGGCGAACTCGGCGGCGTCCACCTCGCGCAGCCAGCGCAGCGCGGTCGCCCTCTCGCGGGCGCGCGCGGAGCCGAGGAGGCGCGGCCTCCCGGGGCGACTGTGCGGCCCGAAGGCCACGTTGGCGGACACGCTCAGGTGCGGGAACAGCAACGGGTCCTGCAGCAGCAGCCCCACCCGCCGCTCGTGCGTCGGCACGTCCACCCCGGCGGCGGTGTCGGTCAGCACCCGCTTCCCCAGCCGCACCACCCCCTCGTCCGGGCGCACCAGCCCGGCGACGACGTGCAGGGCCGTCGACTTGCCCGCCCCGTTGGGGCCCAGCACAGCAAGGACCTCGCCCGCGGGCACCGAGAACTCCACGTCCAGCCGGCGCCCGGCAACGACCGCGCGAAGCTGCAACTGGCTCACGTGCGGCTACCTCACGGCACTCGGACGGCTGCGGGTCAGCCGTGCCCGTGGACGATGATCCGCATCATTTTGAGGTTGATGCTCGCGAAACGCCAGCATTGGACGAGCAGGTTTTGGCGCATCCGCAATTTGGCGCGCGTGGGCAGCGGAGCGTCGGCGATGCTCTCGGCGGTCCGGACGTCGACGTCCGAGTAGTTGATGTCGTCCATGGATTCGTCTTTCACTCCGGGATCAGCCACCAGAACGGCCTGGCCTTGGCCTTGTAGATGAACATGTAGTGCAGCATCAGCTTGATCCAGTGGCCGGCCAGGCCGAGCTCGCCGGAGGTGCCGGCGATGTCGCGGCCGGTCTGCGGGTACTTCTCGGGGTCCGGAACGACGGGGAACATCGTCATCGCCGCGGCCGAGCCGTCGCGCAGGCCGGCACCCGCCGACGCGACGCACGCGGCGCCCATCGTCGTCATGGAGGCGCGGTGGGCGGCGGCCTGGGGATTTTTGATGCGGTCCCGGATGGTCTCGGCGACGGTCCGGGCCATGATCCCCGACGGCATGCCGGTGCGCGGCGGGGCCGGGCTGATGACCGTGCCGTTGGCGCTCTTGCGCGGCTTGGAGATCGGGTGCGGGGGCGCGAACGCGATGCCCGGCGCGAAGATGTTCGGGTATGCCGGGGACTCGTAGGTGTGCGGCCAGTCCTCGGCGGACCATTCGTCGTAGGGCTTGCCCGAGTAGTCGGCATCGACTTTGAGGAAGCCCGACGGCGCGAACAACGTGGACGTGATGTCGTCGCCGTTGCGGTCGTAGGCGGCGAGGCTGGCGCCCTTGAACGGCGGCAGCAGCATCGCGAAGTCGAAGTCGAGGTCGTGCTCCGTGCCGTCGAGCTGCTCGTAGCGCAGCTTGCCCTCCATCACCTCGTGCACGGCGGCCTGCGTGATGGCCTTGACGCCGCGCTCGCGGAACAGCGACTCGGTCCACATCCGGCTGGACTGCAAAAAGCCCTTCTCGACGAACTGCATGCCGTTGACGCCGAAGTCGCCCAGTTCGTGCTCGTTGGTCAGGTAGACGACGTCGGCCAGGTCGCGCACGCCCGCGGCCCGCAGTGTGTGCTCGACGTTGAAGGTGTATTCGAACGCCGCGCCCTCGCAGGTGCAGGTGCCGTGCCCGACGCCGATGACCAGGCGCTGCTTCTCCCCGGCCTTCAGCTTGGCGATCACCTTCTCGAGTGCGGCGGCCGTCTCGACGGCGTGCTCGGCGGTGCACACCGAGTAGGAGTGGCCGTCGGGACCCAGGCCGGGGGTGGCCGCGAAGTTGAGCTGCGGGCCGGTGGCGTTGATGAGGTAGTCATAGGTCAGCGAGCCCGCCTGGCCGTGGTGCTCGGCGTCGGTGTAGGTGAAGTCCACCGACGGCGCGGATTGTTCGCCGGTGCCCTCGGGGCGGATCGCGGTGGCCAGCGCCTGGTGGAAACCGATGCCCTTGCGCTCATAGATGGGCCGAAGCGGAATCAGCACCTTGGCCGCCTCCATCCGGCCGACCCCGACCCAGATGTTCGACGGGATCCAGTTCCAGTCGGGGTTGGGGGAAACCACGACGATCTCGTGCTTGCGCGGTAGCCATCGGCGCAGGTGCAACGCGGCGGTGTGTCCCGCGATGCCGGCGCCGAGGATCACGACTCGTGCCATTGACGCTCCTCGGTCGGACCAGGCCACAAAAGATGATGCGGCTCGACGCCTCCACGGTACCCCTGGGGGTATCACGTCCGGAAGGCGGCCTAGCCCATCGTGATTGGAGTCGGCGATGCTTGGTTAGAGCACTTGGTAATCAAGTCGGCGCCGAAATGCCGCCGTTATTTGCTGCCGGTCCCGGCCGGCCCGCGAGCGCCCAGCCCCAGTACCACCAGGGCCGCCACCGCCACCAGCAGGATCGACAACGCCACGGCCGCGTTCGCGTCGGTGACCCGCTGCAGGTAGATCTCCAGCGGCAGCGTGCGGGTCACCCCCTGCCGGGAACCTGCGAACGTCAGCGTCGCGCCGAACTCCCCCAGCGAACGGGCGAACGCCAGGACCGCCCCCGAGATCAGGCCCGGCAGCAGCAGCGGCAGGGTGACCCGCCACCAGACGGTGGACGGCCGCGCCCCCAGCGTCGCGGCGACCTTCTCGTAGTCGGCCCCCGCGGTGCGGGCGGCGCCCTCGAGCGAGATCACCAGGAACGGCAGCGAGACGAACGTCTGGGCCAGCACCACGGCCGTGGTGCTGAACGCGATGCTGATCCCGGCGGCCTCCAGGTAGTGCCCGATCAGCCCCAGCCGGCCGAACGCGTAGAGCAACGCGATCCCGCCCACCACCGGCGGCAGCACCAGCGGCAGCAGGATCAGCGGCCGCAGCAATCGCACCAGGCGCGTCGTGTTGCGCGCGAGCACCAGCGCCATCGGGACGCCCAGCAGCACGCACAGCGCGGTGCTGGCGGTCGCCGTCTTCAGGCTCAGCAGCAGCGCCGTCTTCGACGACGAGCTGGTGATCAGGGCCCAGAAATCCGCCCAGTCAACCTTGATCGCGATCGCCAGCAGCGGCAACACCACGAAGGAGGTCCCCACCGCCGCAGGGACATATACCCAGCGCGGCAGGTTTGCGGGTTGGCGCACGGTCGGTGCTCAGGGCTTCGCGAAGCCCGACCGGGCCAGAATGTTCTGGCCGGTCTCGGACATCACCAGGGCCACGAACCGCTGCGCTTGCGTGGGGTGCGCCGCCTTCGCCAGCACCGCGATGGGATAGACGTTCACCGCGCCGGCGGCTTCGGGAAAGTCGACCGCGCTCACCGTGGTGCCGGCGCTCTTGGCGTCCGTGACGTAGACCAGCCCGGCGTCGGCCTGCCCGCTGGTGACCTTGTTGAGGACATCGGTCACGTTGGGTTCCTCGCTGACCGGGTTGAGGCGCACCCCGGTGCTGTCCTCGATGCGGCGGGTCGCCGACCCACACGGCACGGGCTGCTGGCAGATCACCAGGTCCAGGCCCGGCTCGGCCAGGTCGGCGAAGGACGCGATCTTCTTCGGGTTTCCGGGGGCGGTGGCGATGACCAGCGTGTTGGAGGCGAAGTTCGTCGGACCACCGGCGAGCAATCCGGCCTTGGCGACCGTGTCCATCTGCGCGGTGTCCGCCGACGCGAAGACGTCGGCGACCGCGCCCTGGGTCAACTGCGTCGCCAACTCCGAGGAACCCGCGAACTCGAATTCGACAGCGGCGCCGGGGTTGTCGGCCTTGAACCGCTGCCCGATCTGGGCGAACGTCGATTTCAGGGAGGCGGCGCCGAACACCACGATCGACCCGGTCGATTGGGACGCAGTGGGCGGCTTGGCGGCGCACCCGACCGGCGCGGCCAGCAGGATCGTCGACGCCAACCCAGCCGCGAGCCCGACCCCACGCATGGGTGAACCATACCGGCGCTGCCGCCCCGGTGAGTGACGGCCGGATAGTTACGAAAAATTGTCCGCGCGTCGTGGCGTCCGAGATTTCGCTAGCTAGCTACCGTCCAGTAACATATGGTGGAGCGACGCCGTAACACGCTGAGATCCCAGGCATCGACCCGAAGCGTCAGTGAGCCGCCGGGGTCTGGGTTCAACGGTGAACACGAGGAGGTCATGGCAGTGGAGGTGCTGGTCACCGGCGGGGAGACCGAGCTGGGGCGCATAGTCGCCGAGGGCTTTCGCGATGCCGGTCACAAGGTGACCCTGGTGGGGGCACGCCGCAGCGACGTCGAGATCGCCGCCAAGGAGCTCGACGTGGACGCGATCGTCTGCGACACCACCGACCCGGCCAGCCTCGAAGAGGCTCGCGGGCTGTTCCCCCATCACCTGGACACCATCGTGCACGTGCCGGCGCCGGCCTGGGACGCGGGTGATCCGCGCACCTACTCCATCGCCGACACCGCGCAGGCATGGCGCAACTCGCTTGACGCAACGGTTCTTTCGGCGGTGCTGACCGTGCAGGCCGTCGGTGACCACCTGCGTTCCGGTGGCTCGATCGTCAGCATGGTGCCGGAGAACCCGCCCGCGGGCAGCGTCGACGCCGCGATCAAGGCGACATTGTCGAACTGGGTCGAGGGGCAGGCCGGCATCTTCGGCACCCGCGGGATCACCGTCAACGCCGTGGCCTGCGGGCGCAGCGCCCAGGCCGGCTACGACGGCCTGTCCCGCACCCCCCCGCCGGCCGCCGCCGAATTCGCGCGCCTGGCGTTGTTCCTGACCACGCCGGCGGCCCGCCACATCACCGGACAAACGCTGCACGTCAGCCACGGCGCCTTGACCCAATTCGCCTGACCCACTTCGCCTGACCCGTTCGGGTCGGTGCCGCACCGCGGTGTTGCAAGGCCGCGCCGATCGCTACGGTTACCAGCGTGGCTATTCGACTCGGTCTGCAGATTCCCAACTTCTCCTACGGCACCGGGGTGGAGCAGCTCTTCCCCACGGTGATCGCCCAGGCCCGCGAGGCCGAATCGGCGGGGTTCGACTCGGTTTTCGTGATGGACCATTTCTACCAACTGCCCATGCTGGGTTCACCCGACCAGCCGATGCTGGAGGCCTACACCGCCCTGGGCGCGCTGGCCACCGCCACCGAACGGGTGCAGCTGGGCACCCTGGTGACCGGTAACACCTATCGCAACCCGACCCTGCTGGCGAAGATCATCACCACGCTGGACGTGGTCAGCCAGGGGCGGGCGATCCTGGGCATCGGCACCGGCTGGTTCGAGCTCGAGCACGACCAGCTCGGCTTCGAGTTCGGCACCTTCACCGACCGGTTCAACCGGCTCGACGAGGCGCTGCAGATCATCCTTCCGATGCTGCAGGGCGAGCGCCCGACCTTCTCGGGCAACTGGTACCGGGCCACCGAGGCACTGGCGAATCCGCGCTACCGCGACCGCATCCCGCTGATGATCGGCGGCAGCGGCGAGAAGAAGACGATCCCGCTCGCCGCGCGGCACTTCGACCACCTCAACGTGATCGCCGGGTTCGACGAGCTGCCGGGCAAGCTGCGGGTGGTGCGTGAGCGGTGCGAGGAGATTGGCCGCGATCCGGCCACGCTGGAGACCAGCATGCTGGTGACGGCGCTCGTCGACGAGAACGCCAAACCCGACCAGGTCCCCGCCGGGATGGGCCAGCGGATGGTGGTCGGCGGTGCCGAGTCGGTCGCCGAGCAGCTGAAGACCAAAGTGCTCGACGCCGGAATCGACAGCCTCATCATCAACCTGCCCTTCTACACGCCCGGTGTCATCAGCGCGGCCGGGGCGGCGCTGCGCCCGCTCGTGGGCCTGTAGCGGCGGGTCGCCGCGGGCGACCCGGCGAGCCCGGCATGACGAGCATCACGTCGGATGACCTGGGCAAACGCGCCGGATGTGGTTGAACGCACACGCTTAGCGGCTGGGTCGGCGGGTATCCGTGTGACTACCGTGATTAGCGAAGCGAAAGATCGCGCCTAATAGGAGTCCCGTCAGGAGCAGCGGATACATGAGCCCCCAGCCAGAGCACACACCTGGAGCCCAGCGTCGGCATCGAGTCGTCATCATCGGGTCGGGATTCGGCGGACTCAATGCGGCAAAGAAGCTGAAGCGAGCCGACGTCGACATCAAGTTGATCGCCCGTACCACCCACCACCTGTTCCAGCCGCTGCTGTACCAGGTGGCCACCGGAATCATCTCCGAGGGAGAGATCGCCCCGCCCACCCGCGTCGTGCTGCGCAAGCAGCGCAACGTCCAGGTGCTGCTGGGCAACGTCACCCACATCGACCTGGATAACCAGCGGGTCGTCTCCGATCTGCTGGGCCACACCTACGAAACCCCCTACGACAGCCTCATCGTCGCCGCCGGCGCGGGCCAGTCGTACTTCGGCAACGACCACTTCGCCGAGTTCGCCCCCGGCATGAAGTCGATCGACGACGCGCTGGAGCTGCGCGGCCGGATCCTGAGCGCCTTCGAGCAGGCCGAGCGGTCCCGCGATCCGGAGCGGCGTAAGAAGCTGCTGACCTTCACCGTCGTCGGGGCCGGTCCCACCGGGGTCGAGATGGCCGGCCAGATCGCCGAACTCGCCGAGTACACGCTCAAGGGCGCGTTCCGGCACATCGACTCGACCAGGGCCCGGGTGATCCTGCTCGACGCCGCGCCCGCGGTGTTGCCGCCGTTCGGCGACAAGCTGGGCGAGCGGGCGGCCGCGCGGCTGGAGAAGATGGGCGTGGAGATCCAGCTGGGCGCGATGGTCACCGACGTGGACCGCAACGGCATCACGGTCAAGGACTCCGACGGCACCATCAGGCGCATCGAGTCCCAGTGCAAGGTCTGGTCGGCCGGGGTGTCGGCCAGCGGGCTGGGCAGGGATCTCGCCGAGCAGTCGGCGGTCGAACTCGACCGCGCCGGGCGCGTCAAGGTGCTGCCCGACCTGTCCATCCCGGGGCACCCGAACGTGTTCGTCGTCGGCGACATGGCCGCCGTCGAGGGCGTGCCGGGCGTGGCCCAGGGCGCGATCCAGGGCGCCAAGTACGTCGCCACGGCGATCAAGTCCGAACTCGACGGGGCCGACCCCACCCAGCGTGAGCCCTTCCAGTACTTCGACAAGGGCTCCATGGCCACGGTGTCCCGGTTCTCCGCGGTGGCCAAGATCGGTCCGCTCGAGTTCAGCGGTTTCATCGCCTGGCTGGCGTGGCTGGTGCTGCACCTGGTGTACCTGGTCGGCTTCAAGAACCAGGTCACCACGCTGGTGTCGTGGGCGGTGACATTCCTGAGTAATCGGCGCGGGCAGCTGACCATCACCGAGCAGCAGGCGTTCGCGCGAACCCGCCTCGAACAGCTCGCCGAGCTGGCCGCCGAGGCGCATGGCTCGGGCACGACCACCCGGGTGGCCAGCTGATGCCGCTGGCCGCACCGCGGTCGGGGCGGCGGTCAGCCCCGTCACCGTCGCGCCTGGCAAGTTCCTGGCAATGGGCCTGATAACTGCCTGCCAATAAGGCGCACGCGGCCGGTGACCGGCCCGCTGGGCCCGGCCCGCGGGGTATCTTCAGTCGTGGCGTGCCACAGGGGCCGCCCGGACGAGTTCGCCGTACCCGGACAGCGACAAGACGGTGATTACTGGATGCCGGGCGCACTGGTTCACCACAACCGACCTGAGGACCATTTCTCCGCTTAAATGCCGGTCGCCGGGGCATCCTCCGCCGTGAGTCACATCTCGATGAGAGGACCGATTGATGTTCAATCCGTTCGCCGGACAGGCCGACATTCCCAACCGTGAAGGCAGCTGGGCGCAGCAGGCCGAAGCGGAGCTGCCCACGCGCCGGCACCGTGAAGAGATCGACCGTTGCATCGCCCACGGCCTGGAGGCCGCCCCGACGATCAACGACCGCACGCTGTCGACCTTCGCCCGTGGCGAGCTCCCCCACTTCGCCGGGGAACGGGGAACGTTCCTGAAGGCGCCCTTCCTCGAGGATGTGCACGACGTCTCCGACGCCGAGGTGGCCGTCTTCGGGGCGCCGCTGGACGCCGGGACCACCTACCGTCCGGGAACGCGGTTCGGCCCCACCGGGATTCGCCGGTGCACCAACCTGTTCGGCACCTACTGCTACGAGCTGGGCGTGGACCTGCGCGAACAGCTCAACATCGTCGATATCGGCGATGTGGTGACCATGCCGGCCAACATCGAGAAATCGTTCGACCAGATCAGCCAGGCCATGGCCCACGTGGTCTCGCAGGGCGTGTTCCCGGTGGTCCTCGGTGGCGACCATTCCATCGGGTACCCCACCGTGCGCGGTCTGGCCCCCCACATGGACGGCAATGTGGGAATCATCCACTTCGACCGCCACGTCGACACCCAGGAAACCGATCTCGACGAGCGGATGCACACGACGCCGTGGTTCCACGCCACCAACATCAAGAACGCGCCGGCCACCAACCTGGTGCAGATCGGCATCGGCGGCTGGCAGGCGCCGCGCGCCGGCGTGCAGGTCGGGCGGCAGCGCGGTAGCACCGTGATCACCGTCGGGGACGTCGAGCGCGTCGGGATCGAGAAGATCGCCGAGATCGCGCTCGAAACGGCGTGGAAGGACGCCAAGGCGGTGTACCTGTCGTTCGACATCGACGTCATCGACGCCGGGTTCGTCCCCGGCACCGGCTGGCCCGAACCCGGCGGCCTGTTGCCGCGCGAAGCCCTCAGCCTGATCCGGATGATCTCCGAGCCCGGCCTGAACGGCATCGAGGTGGTGGAGTGCTCGCCGCCCTATGACTGGGCCGAGCAGACCGCGCTGTTGAGCAGCCGGGTCATCCTCGACAGCCTCGCCGTGATGGTGCGCGCCGGCAAACTCGGCAAGAAGCCAGCCTCGCTCAAGCGACCGGCATGGGGGCCGTTCGCCGAATAGCCGGGGCGGCCCAGAACGAACGATGAACGATTCGTACCGAGCCGACAACACGCTCACCCGCCTGTGGGCGCGGTGGGCCGACACCGCGATGCGGTCACCACCGGGTGATCCGCGTCGCTGACGTCGCCGGCCGGTGCCGCTGACGTCGCGGCATCGGCGGGGTGGTCGGACATCCTGAATAACGCGCGCGATCCGGACGGGTCGCTAGTCGAGTTTGCTTGCTTAGATCAAAGCGAACTTTCTATAGGTGTTATAAGGTTTGCCAGTTGAGCCGGGAGCGGGCCCGTTCTCTGGTCACCACCGGTCGTGGCTCCGGGGCGCTGGCGGCCCTGGGAGATTCCGCGGCGATGACGTCGGTCGGGCCGCACCGTCCGCGTGCGTGAGTGATGCAAAGGCATTGCAACACATGCACTATAGAGATCATCCCGATGGGCTCAGGCGGCGGCGTCCGGGCTCGCGCGCGGTCGCCGACCAACGGTTGACGGCCACCCGGTTTGGGGCGACCGCGCCGCGGCCGGCGCGGCGTCGTGCCGCCCCGGACAGTTAGCCTACAGCCAACTATCAGATTTCCAAGCGAATTCTCAGGAGTTAACCAGGGCCGTTACAGCGTCACCAGTGATGATTACTAACTGTCCGGCGATCTGGACGTCGGTTCGACCATGTACACCGCAGTGCGGCGGTGCGGACGTCCAGATCGTCACGTCTCGCGCGCACCCCACGGCGCTCGGGACCGAGCACAACCACCCATCCGGGACGTATGGGCGATCGGGAACCCGACGTGCTGGTGGCCTGGTCCGCCTTAGTAGGGGGTTTAGAAGTGGATTACGCGGCATTGCCGCCGGAGGTCAACTCCGGTCGGATGTATGCGGGGCCGGGGTCTGGCCCGCTGGTGGCGGCCGCCGCGGCCTGGGATGGGTTGGCGGCGGAGTTGAACATCGCGGCGACCTCGTATCGGGCAGCGGTATCCGAGCTCACGGGCGGCCCCTGGATCGGTCCGTCCTCGACGACGATGGCCGCGGCGGTGACTCCGTACATGACGTGGATGAGCTCCACGGCCGCCCAGGCCGAACAGACCGCCACCCAACTCAAATCCGCGGTGGCAGCCTACGAAGCGGCGTTCATGGCGACGGTGCCCCCGCCGGAGATCGAGGTCAATCGCGCCCTGCTGGCGGCGCTGGTGGCCACCAACATCCTGGGGCAGAACACCCCGGCCATCATGGCCATCGAGGCGCAGTACGCCGAGATGTGGGCCCAGGACGCCGCGGCGATGTACGGCTACGCCGGCGCCTCCGCGGCGGCGACCAAGGTGACGCCGTTCGCCGCACCGCCGCCGACCACCAACCAGGCCGGCACGGCCAACCAGGCCGCCGCCGTCACGCAGGCCACGGCCGCTGCGGCCGCGCCGAGCACCCAACAGGCGATCGCGGCCGTGCCCAACCTGCTGCAAGGCCTCTCCTCGGGTGCGGCGCTGAACCCGGCGGCACCGCTGGGGGCGCTCAACCCGATCATCTGGCTGCAGGACACCCTCTCGGGGGCCGGTGTCCCCGGCAACGTATTCACCACGAACCTCGGCAACTGGACCCTGGTGATCAGCGGGTTCCTGTTCACCGCTTCGGGCATCACGCCCCTGCTGGGTGGGCTGTACGGGCTGGCGGTGCCGTCGGCCGCCGCCGCCAGTGACGTGGTACCCGGTGCCGGCCTGGGCGCACTGGTGGATTCCACCGGCGCCGACGGCGGCCCGATGTCGGCGGCCCTGGGCGGGCCCGGAGTGTCGGCCAGCGCGGGCGAGGCGGCCATGGTCGGCGAGCTGTCGGTGCCGCAGGCGTGGACCAGCTCGCCCGCGATCCGCCTGGCCGGCAGCGCGTCGCCACTGTCGAGCGCCGGGCTGGAGGGCGTGCCGCAGGCCGGGGCCGCCGAGCCCGGCTTCTTCGGCGGCATTCCGCCGGTGGGCAGCCTGGTCAACGCGCCCAAGGGCGACCAGAGCACCCGCACCAAGACCGACAAGGGCCAGAAGGTCGTCGCGGCGATGCCCGGCGAGCAGGGCGCCGAGGAGCGCGCGCCCGCGCGGCCCGCCCAGTCGCAACCGACCCGCAGGCACGTCGCCAGCGTGTTGAGCGAACGCGAACGCGACGAGCTCGAAAAGCTGCGCAAGGAGATCGCCGACGTGGCAATGGAGCGCGATGCGGCCGCCCGTCTGATCAAGGAGGCGATGCTGTGATCAGCACCCTGGATTTCGCGGCGCTGCCGCCGGAGATCAATTCCGCCCGGATGTACATGGGTCCCGGGGCGGCGCCGATGGTGACGGCCGCGGCGGCGTGGAGCTCGTTGGCGACGGAGCTGAGCTCGACGGCCAGTTCGTATCGGGCCGTGCTGTCATCGTTGACGGACGGGCCGTGGGTGGGGCCGTCGTCGATGCGGATGGCGGCCGCGGTGGCGCCCTACGTGGCGTGGATGAACACCACCGCCGCGCAGGCCCAGCACACCGCCGCCCAGCTCGGATCGGCGGTCGCGGCCTACGAGACCGCGTTCGCGGCGACGGTGCCGCCGCCGGAGATCGAGGTCAACAGGGCGCTGCTGGCGTCGCTGGTGGCCACCAACGTCATGGGGCAGAACACCGCGGCGATAGCGAGCACCGAGGCGCAGTACGCTGAGATGTGGGCCCAGGACGCCCAGGCGATGTACGGCTATGCCGGCACCTCGTCGGCCGCCACGACGTTGACGCCGTTCAACTCCCCTCCGCAGACGACCAACCCGGCCGCGGCGACCACGCAGAGCGCCGCGGCAAGCCAGACCGCCACCTCCAGCACCCAGTCGACGCTGGCGAGCGTGCCCAACCTGCTGCAGGGCCTTTCGTCGGGGGCGGTCGCCGCCCCGTCGACCGATCCGCTCACCAGCTTCCTGAACAGCAGTCCGATCAACCTGTTCAACAACGTCAGCCAGGCGACGGTGGGGTATCAGATCCTCTCCGAGGGCCTGAACTTCGACGCTTCCGGCGCCATGCTGACGTTGGCCCCGCCGGTCGCCGCGGGCTGGAATCCGTTGATCGATCAGCTGTCCGCTAGCACCGCCTCTCAGGTGTCGCCCACGTCGCCGCTGGATGCCGGGCTCGGGTCGTCGTCCCTGGTGGGCTCGTCGAGCGCGGGCTCGGGGTTGTCGGGCGCGCCCGGACTGGGCGGCCCCGGGATCTCGGCGGGGTTGGGCCGGGCGGCCTCGGTCGGCAAGTTGTCGGTGCCGCAGGCGTGGAGCGCCACACCGGAGGTCCGGCTGGCCGCCACCGCATCGCCGTTGGCCGGCGCAGGGCTGGAAGGTCTGCCGCAGGCCGGCCCGGGCGGCTTCTACGGCGGCATGCCGATGGGTCCGGTGGCCAGTGTCGTCAACGCGCCCCGGGGCGACCAGGGACGTCTGAAGGCCGGTGCCCGCCACAAGGTGATCCCGGAACTGGGCGGGGAATCGGCCATGAACACCGACCCCGCGGCGCCCTGGACCAAGCCGGCCGCCAGCGCCGAAGACGAGGCCGCGGTCGCCGAACGCGACGAGCTCAACCAGTTGCGCAAGGCGATCGCCGACGTATCTCGACAGCGCGATGTGCTCAAGCGCACGGCGGCGACCTTGATCAAGGAGGCGGGTGACAAACAGTAATTCCGCAGCAGCCCAATGGATCTCGACACACGCCGGGTGCGAGCCGGTGTCATTCCCCCGAGAGATTAGGAAAGCGCGTTGGCCATAAACACGACATCGGATACCGCGGACAATCGCCAGGAACACGCCCCCGTCGGCGCCCAGGCCCCACACGACGAGGATTTCGCCCAGCTGCAGGCGCTGGGATTGCAGTCGGACTTCCGGCGGGACATGAGCCCGTGGGCGAACTTCTCGCTGGGCTTCACCTACCTGTCGCCGGTGGTCGGCATCTACACCGTCTTCGCGTTCGCGCTGGCCACCGCCGGTCCGCCGATGATCTGGAGCCTGCTGATCGCCGGGGTCGGGCAGCTTTTGGTCGCGATGGTCTTCAGCGAGGTCGTCGCGCAGTTCCCGGTGGCCGGCGGGGTGTATCCGTGGGCGCGCCGGTTGTGGGGCCGCAAGTGGGCGTGGATGACCGGGTGGGTCTACATGTTCACGCTGCTGGCGCTGCTGGCGGACGCGGCCTATGGCGCGGGCCCGTACGTGGCCGACGTGTTCGGCTTCAAGTCCTCGGCGCATGCCACGGTGCTGTGCGCGCTCGTCATGCTGGGGCTGGCCACCGTCATCAACCTGACCGGCACCAAGATGCTGAGCTACTTCGCGATCTTCGGCTTCACCGCCGAGCTGGTCGGCGCCCTGGTGGTCGGCATCTGGCTGCTGGTCACTCAGCGCCACCACAACCTCGGCGTGCTGTTCCACAGCTTCGGCGCCGAAGGCCACCACAGCTTCACCTACGCGTTCCTGGCCGCCAGCCTGATCGCGCTCTACCAGTTCTTCGGGTTCGAGGCCTGCGGCGACGTGGCCGAGGAGGTCCGCAACCCCGGCCTGGTGATCCCCAAGGCGATGCGCCGCACCATCTACATCGGTGGCTCGGCGGCCACCTTCGTCTGTTTGAGCCTGATCCTGTCGGTGAGCGACTTCGGCGCGGTGATCAGCGGCAAGGACCACGATCCGATCGACACGGTCCTGAAGGCGGCGTTCGGCGGCGTCGGGGCGAAGGCCGTCCTGTGCGTCGTGTTGATCTCCTTCACGTCGTGCGCGCTGAGCCTGCAGGCCGCCGCCAGCCGGCTCATCTATTCCTACGGCCGCGACGACATGATCGTCGGCTCGAAGTTCCTGAAGCACTTCGACCAGAAGCGGCACGTTCCGCCGTACGCCCTGCTGACCGCGGTCATCATCCCCGCGCTGCTGATCATCGGATCCCTGATCTCCAGCGACGCGCTGACCAAACTCGTCAGCTTCGGCTCGGTCGGGGTGTACATCGGATTCCAGATGGTGGTGCTGGCAGCCCTGCGCGCCCGGCTCAAGGGCTGGAAGCCGACCGGGAAGTACAAGCTGGGCCGCTGGGGACTGCCCGTCAACATCGGCGCGCAGGTCTACGGCGTCGCGGCGATCATCAACCTCGCCTGGCCGCGCGAGCCCTACAAGCCCTGGTACGACGACTACATCATCGCGATTCTGTCGGTGTCCATCATCGGCCTCGGCATCGTCTACCTGGTGCTCTCCCGGCCCCACGAGAAGAGCGCCGCACCACACAACGACGCCATCCCCCAACGCTGAGGGATGCGCCTCCAGGGTGGCCGGCTAGCAGGACAGCCGGTCACCCTGCCAGGTGCTCAGCGCTCCCCCGCCGGCCAACGCCAGCACCGTCGACCGGGGATCGATTTCGACGCCGGGATCGCTTGCCGGATAGCGCAATTCGCTGACATTGGCCCGCGGGGCGCCCAACGCGTCGTCGGTCAGCGATCCGGCGCCCAGCTCCACCCGGTGGCGCAGCAGCGGCCGGTCGTCCCGGTCGGCGTGCAGCGACCCCGACCAGAACCCTTCCCGCTCACCGGATCTGCCGACCTGAATTCGCTCGCGTAGCCGAACCGATCCGTCGGCGTGCAACCGCAACGCGATGCTGGACAGGTGCCGCGCATCGGCGGCGACGACCGTCGGCTCGAGATCGACGTCCAGGTCACCGGCCACCTCGATCGCCCAGTGGGCGTGCGAGGTTTTGGTCCCCGGCCCGGGTAACGCGACGGTGGCGGCCGCGCTGCGCATGGCGAGCCGGGCCCCCGGCTCGACGATCACGCGGATGTCGATGGCGTCGCCGCCCAGCGGTGTGGCGGCCGCGGAAACCAGGTACACCGTTCCGGGCGCGGTGCAGCGGGCGGTCACGCCACCGCCGCGGCATTCGATGCGGGGCAATCGGTTCGGACAGGCGACCAGCAGCAGGTCGGAGCGCATCAGGGATGGGCCGCCTCGCGCACCTGTGCGCGCACCCAGGCCAGCACCTCGGTGGCGGCGGGGTCCTCGGTCAGGGATTGCAACACCGTCGGGCGGCCCCCGCGCACCGCGTCGGCGTCGTCGGCCATCACCTGCAGGCTGGCGCCCACCAGCGGCGCCAGGTCGGTCTTGTTGACCACCAACAGATCCGAGTAGGTCACCCCCGGGCCGCCCTTGCGGGGCACCTTGTCGCCGCCGGCCACGTCGACGACGAAGATCTGCACATCGACCAAACCCGACGAGAACGTGGCCGTGAGGTTGTCGCCGCCGGATTCGACCAGGATCAGATCCAGCGCGTCGTGGGCGGCGATCAGGTCGTCGATCGCGTCGAGGTTGGCGGTGATGTCGTCGCGGATCGCGGTGTGCGGGCAGCCGCCGGTCTGCACGGCCGCGATCCGGTCATCGGGCAGCACCGCGTGCCTGCGCAGGAAGTCGGCGTCCTCGGTGGTGTAGATGTCGTTGGTCACCACCGCCAGCGACAGCTCGTCGCGCAGTTGCCGGCACAGCGCGGCGACCAGCGCCGTCTTGCCGGAGCCCACCGGGCCGCCGATCCCGATGCGCAGCGGCTCGCCCGGACGCCGGACGCGTTTGGGCCGATCGGTGTGCGTATGGGTGTGGGAATGCGTTGTCATCTAGGGCCTTTCACGATGCGAACAAAGGCCGCTCGCGCGCGGCGTGCCGCTGTGCGAGCGTATCGAGGAGCGGGTCGGACAGGTCGGCCAGCCCCTTGGTGGCCTCCGCGGCGGTGCGCTCGCACAACTCCGCGAGCCGGAACGTGCATGCCGCTACGTCGGCCGGGTCGAGCGCCAGCAGCCGCTGGGCGGCGGTCGCCGAGCCGGTCATCGTGGTGTACACGACGCTCAGTGCCCCCTGCTCGGGACTCAGGCCACTCGCGGCGCCGACCCACCCGGCCGCGACGGCGAGGTGGGGCTGGGGGCCGATGGCCTCCCAACCGGCGTCCGGCCACACCCGCCGCGCCAGCCGGGCCAGTCCCCGGCCCTGGCCGCGCGAGGCCTGGCGGGCCGCCGGGGCAGGGGTCCGTGCGTCGGTCTCCCGGTCGGCGTCCTCGGGGCTGAGCTCGCCACGGTGCACCGCCGCCGCGATCGACGCGGTGACCAGCCCGTGACTGCGAATTCGCCTGTGTAGGAAGGCTTCCAGCGTTTCCATGTCGGTCACCAGGCCGCTGGTGACGGCCTCTTCGACGCCGCCGGAGTGCACGTGGGCGCCGGTGGGCAGTCGCGAGTCCGCCAGAGTCAGCAGCACCGTGAGCGAGCTCATCGGACGACGATCACGCGCCGGTGATCGCGCTGCATGGGAACCATATTCACCGATCCTGCCATGCCGCGGTGCCGGCGGTGCCGACGCCCGCCGGCTCAGCGCTGCGGAACGGCCTCGGCGTCCGCCCCCGCGTCGGCGTCCGAGCTGTCGTCCTTGGCCTGGGGCCGGCCGGTCACCATGTACAGCAGACCGAAACCGATGACGAGCGCCGACATCAGCAGGATGACGTAGTTGTCATACCAGGGGGCCTCGGGTGTCCGCGGCCAGGAGATGTCGATGACGGCCGCGACGCCGTAGGTCAGCGCGGCGATGTTGACGGGCATCCCCCAGCGGTCCAGCCGGTACTTGCCGGACGGCTTCCAGCCCTTGAGCCGGGCGCGCAGGGCGGCCAGCACCACCATCTGGAAGGCGAGGTAGACCCCGACCGTGCCGAAGCGGATGAGCTTGTCCCGCCAAGCACGCCAAACGAACGAAGCGCGCACACACCGGACTCTTACCGGATTCTTAACGCGGCGGCCATCGGCCATTCAGCGAAAACCATTATTTCACAATGACTTACGCGAGCGGACGGGCCCTCGCGGACTGCCGTCAGAACAGGAAATAGCGCTGCGTCATCGGCAGCTCGGCCGGGGGCTGCTCCGGCCAGACCTCGCCGTCGATGCGCACGGTGAAGGTGTCCGGGTCCACCTCGATGTCGGGCAGGGCGTCGTTGAGCGGCAGCTGTGCCTTGCCCACCCCGTGCACGTCGCCGACCGGGACCAGGCGCCGGGTGACCGCCAGCCGGTCGGCCAAGCCCGCCTCGATGGCCGCCGGCGCGACGAAGTGCACGGAGGTGGCACCCACGGTGGCCGGTGCGGCGCCGAACATCGGCCGCGGCAGCACCGGCTGCGGGGTGGGGATGGACGCGTTCGCGTCCCCCATCGCCGCCCAGGCGATCATGCCGCCCTTGAGCACCATGTGCGGGCGCACCCCGAAGAACGCCGGCTCCCACAACACCAGGTCGGCGAGCTTGCCCGCCTGCACCGAGCCGATCTCGTGGTCCAGGCCGTGGGCGACCGCCGGGCAGATGGTGTATTTCGCGACGTAGCGCCGCGCCCGGTTGTTGTCGGCGGCGCGACTACCAGAGGGGTCCCCGGGCAGCGCGCCGCGCCGCTGTTTCATCACGTGCGCGGTCTGCCAGGTGCGCATCACCACCTCGCCGATGCGGCCCATCGCCTGGGAGTCGCTGCCGATCATCGAGATGGCCCCCAGATCGTGCAGCAGGTCCTCGGCCGCCATCGTCGACCCCCGGATCCGGCTCTCGGCGAACGCCAGGTCCTCGGGTACCGAGGGGTTGAGGTGATGGCAGACCATCAGCATGTCCAGGTGCTCGTCGAGCGTGTTCTTCGTGTGCGGGCGGGTCGGATTGGTGGAACTCGGCAACACATTCGGGTGTGCCGCCACGGTGATGATGTCGGGTGCGTGACCACCGCCGGCGCCCTCGGTGTGATACGTGTGGATCGAGCGGCCCGCGATCGCCGCCAGGGTGTCTTCCACGAACCCCATCTCGTTGAGGGTGTCGGTGTGCAGCGCCACCTGCACACCGGCGGCGTCGGAGACCGTCAGGCACGCATCGATGGCCGCGGGCGTGGATCCCCAATCCTCGTGCAGCTTGAAACCCGAGGCGCCGCCCCGCAGCTGCTCCCACAACGCCTCGGCGCTGACGGTGTTCCCCTTGCCCAGCAGCGCGAAGTTCACCGGCCACCCGTCCAGCGCCTCGAGCATCCGCGCCAGGTGCCAGGCGCCGGGGGTGACGGTGGTGGCCTTGGAGCCCTCGGCGGGTCCGGTTCCGCCGCCGATGATGGTGGTGATCCCCGAGCCGAGCGCCTCGGGCACCAGCTGCGGGCAGATCAGGTGCACGTGGCAGTCGATGGCGCCCGCGGTGACGATCAGTCCGTTGCCGCCGATGACCTCGGTGGAGGGTCCGACCACCAGGTCCGGATGCACCCCCGACATGATGTCGGGATTGCCGGCCTTGCCGAGAGCGACGATTCGGCCGTCACGAATCCCTATGTCGGCCTTGATGATTCCCCAGTAGTCGAGGATCACTGCGCCGGTGATCACGGTGTCGGGCGCGCCCTCGGCCCTGGTCGCGCGCCCCTGGCCCATCGACTCGCGCAACACCTTGCCGCCGCCGAACACCGCCTCGTCGCCGGCGAGTCCCGGCCCCCCGCTGCGGTCTTCGGTGATCTCGATCAGCAGATCGGTGTCCGCCAGCCGGATCCGGTCACCCGTGGTGGGTCCGAACAGTTCGGCGTAGCGGTCCCTGGGCAGCCGTGTCATCGGGGGTCCAGCCTTCCGGGCGGGTTGAGCGTCAGTCCGTGCACCTCACGTCGTCCGCGTAGCGGAACCAGCCGAACCGTCTGGGGCACACCGGGTTCGAAGCGCACGGCGGTGGCCGCCGCCACGTCCAGCCGGTAGCCGTGGGCCGCCGAGCGGTCGAACGACAGCGCCCTGTTGGCCTGCGGGAGGTGCACGTGGCTGCCGACCTGCACGGGGCGGTCACCGGTGTTGACGAACTCCATCTCGATGCGGGGCGCGTCCGCATTGATCTCGATATCGCCGTCGCCGTAAAGGATTTCGCCGGGAATCATGAGATCGGATGGTGAACGGTGACCAACTTGGTGCCGTCGGGGAAAGTCGCCTCGACGTGCACTTCGTCGATCATCTCCGGCACTCCGTCCATCACGTCGTCGCGGCCGAGCACCTCGCAGCCGCTGGCCATCAACTCGGCCACGCTGCGGCCGTCGCGCGCACCTTCCAGGATGTGGTCGCTGATCACCGCAAGTGCCTCCGGGTGATTGAGCCGCAACCCCCGGCCCTGGCGGCGGCGGGCCAGCTCGGCGGCGTACGACAACAGCAGGCGTTCCTGCTCGTGCGGCGTCAGGCGCATATCCCGTGATCCTGCCACGCCGCGGTGAGCGCGCCGCCCACACCCCCCGGCGGACTCAGCCCCGATCCGGCGTCGGTTCGAGGTTCTGCAGGCGCACCTGGCCCCTTGCCACCACGCGGCCGTCGGCGTCGGTGATCGTGACCAGCCACAGCTGCTGGCGGCGGCCGCGGTGGACCGGTTCGGCGCTGCCGTACACCGTTCCCGAGCCGATCGAGCGCAGGAAGTCGGTGTTGTTGTTGACGCCCACGACGTTTCCGCCGCCGTGGGTGGCCAGCCAGGTGTAGGCGGCCACGCTGGCCATGCTCTCGATCATCGAGCAGTAGACGCCGCCGTGCACCAGGCCCATCGGTTGCAGCAGCTTGGGCGTGACCTCGAGGTGCGCCTTGACGCCGTCCGGGCCGAGTTCGGTGTACTGCAGGCCCAATTCGGTGTCGAACGGCGCGGTGAAATCCGGATCGTTTCCTCCGGTGACCGTGTCTCGCGGTTGCACGTCCTTGTGTCTACACCATCGCGGGCGCGTACCGGGGTCCGGAAACGGGCGAGCCCCGTGCACCGGGCACGGGGCTCGCCGATCGAGTAGACCGGGGGTCACTGCAGCCCTCAGGACTTCCTCGCGGTCCGTTGTCGCTCGACCACGGCCAGCATAGGCAAGGCTGCCCTAATTTTGCAAGGGGCGTGCGATAGTGTCCGACGTTTCGCGCTGCGTTACGACGGCCCGTAGTAAGCCGGAGTACCCTTGTCTCGACGCTTGAGGAGATGAGCACACTATGGCCAAGCTGACGAGACTGGGGGATCTCGAGCGCGCCGTGATGGACCACCTGTGGTCGGCGCCGGAACCCCAGACCGTCCGCCAGGTTCACGAGGCATTGTCGGCGCGGCGTGACCTCGCGTACACGACCGTCATGACCGTGCTGCAGCGGCTGGCCAAGAAGAGCCTGGTTTCTCAGCTGCGCGACGACCGCGCCCATCGGTATGCGCCGGTGCACGGCCGCGACGAGCTGGTTGCCGGGCTGATGGTCGACGCGCTGGCCCAGGCCGAGGATTCCGGCGGCCGCCAGGCCGCGCTCGTGCACTTCGTCGAGCGGGTGGGCGCCGACGAGGCCGAGGCGCTGCGGCGCGCGCTCGCGGAATTGGAAGCAAACCAACGTAATACGCCACCTGCTGGCGTGACAGCGGAGGACTGAGGGAGACTGGCAGCGTGTCCGCGCTGGCCTTCTCCCTCCTCGCGGTGCTGCTGGTCGGCCCGGTGCCGGCCGTGCTGGCACGCGCGACGTGGCCCCTACGCGCCCCCCGCGCCGCGATGGTGCTGTGGCAGGCGGTCGCCCTGGCGGCGGTGCTCTCGACGTTCAGCGCGGGCATCGCGATCGCCAGCCGGCTGCTCATGCCCGGTCCCGACGGTCGGCCCACGGCCGGCCCCGTGGGCGACGCCGGACGGCTGGGCTGGCCGCTGTGGACGGCATGCGTCACCGCCTTCGCGCTGACCGTGCTGGTGGGCGCCCGGTTGACGGTCGCCGTGGTGCGGGTCGTCATCGCCAACCGGCGCCGGCGCGCGCATCATCGGATGGTCGTCGACCTGGTGGGCGTCGACCACGACGCCAGTCTGGTCAAGCCGTGCGCACGCAGCCGCGACCTGCGGGTTCTGGGGGTTGCCCAGCCGCTCGCCTACTGCCTGCCGGGGGTGCGCAGCCGGGTGGTCGTCAGCGAAGGGGCGCTGGCCGCGCTCACCGACGACGAGGTCGCGGCGGTTCTCACCCACGAGCGGGCCCACCTGCGGGCCCGCCACGACCTGGTGCTGGAAGCGTTCACGGCGGTACACGCCGCCTTCCCCCGGCTCGTCCGCAGCTCCAGCGCCCTGCGCGCGGCGCAGCTGCTCGTGGAGCTGCTGGCCGATGACGCCGCGGTGCGCGCCGCGGGCCGTACTCCCCTGGCCCGGGCGCTGGTCGCCTGCGCGTCGGGGCGTGCACCGTCGGGCGCGCTGGCCATCGGCGGTCCCAGCACGGTGGTGCGGGTGCGCCGGCTGGCGGGGCGGGGCAACAGCCTGGCGCTGGCGGGGATCGCCTACCTGGCGGCGGCGGCCATCCTGGTGGTGCCGACCGTCGCGCTGGCCGTACCGTGGCTCACCGAGCTGCGTCGCCTGTTCAACATCTAACGGCGGCCCAACGTAGCCCAACGTCTGTGGAGGACCGGTTGTCCCCTGTGCCACAGTGTGTCGCAACAGCGTGCACCCAACGTTCTCCGATCCGAGAGGCCCAGACATGAGTTCGCCGAGTTCCAAGACCGCTACCGCGCAGATCGGCGTCACCGGCCTGGCGGTGATGGGCTCCAACATCGCCCGCAATTTCGCCCGCCACGGCTACACGGTCGCGCTGCACAACCGGTCGATCGCCAAGACCGACGCGCTGCTCAATGAGCACGGCGACGACGGCAAGTTCGTGCGATCCGAGACCATCGCCGAGTTCCTGGACGCACTCGAGAAGCCGCGGCGGGTGCTCATCATGGTCAAGGCCGGCGACCCCACCGACGCGGTCATCAACGAGCTCGCCGACGCCATGGAGGAAGGCGACATCATCATCGACGGCGGCAATGCGCTCTACACCGACACCATCCGCCGCGAGAAGGCGATGCGCGAGCGCGGCCTGCACTTCGTCGGGGCCGGGATCTCCGGTGGTGAGGAGGGCGCGCTCAACGGCCCGTCGATCATGCCGGGCGGTCCGGCCGAGTCCTACGAGTCGCTCGGCCCACTGCTCGAGGAGATCTCCGCGCACGTCGACGGCGTCCCGTGCTGCACCCACATCGGTCCCGACGGCGCCGGCCACTTCGTCAAGATGGTGCACAACGGCATCGAGTACTCCGACATGCAGCTGATCGGCGAGGCCTACCAGCTGCTGCGTGACGCGCTCGGCAAGAGTGCCGGCGAGATCGCCGACGTGTTCGACGAGTGGAACAAAGGCGACCTGGACAGCTTCCTCGTCGAGATCACCGCGCAGGTGCTGCGCCAGACCGACGCCAAGACCGGTAAGCCGCTCGTCGACGTCATCCTCGACGAGGCCGAGCAGAAGGGCACCGGGCGCTGGACGGTGAAGTCGGCGCTGGACCTCGGCGTTCCGGTCACCGGCATCGCCGAGGCGGTGTTCGCCCGCGCGCTGTCGGGGTCGACGACCCAGCGCACCGCCGCCATCGGGCTGGCCTCGGGCGAGCTGGGCAGCAAACCGGGCGATGCGGCGCAGTTCACCGAGGACGTCCGCCAGGCGCTGTACGCGTCGAAGATCATCGCCTATGCGCAGGGCTTCAACCAGATCCAGGCCGGCAGCGCCGAATACGACTGGGGCATCGCCCCGGGCGACCTGGCGACCATCTGGCGCGGCGGCTGCATCATCCGGGCGAAGTTCCTCAACCGCATCAAGGAGGCGTTCGACGCCGAACCCGACCTGCCCACGCTGGTCGTGGCGCCCTATTTCCGCAGCGCGATCGAAGCGGCCGTCGACGGTTGGCGTCGTGTGGTGGTGACGGCCACCCAACTGGGTATCCCGATTCCGGGCTTCTCGTCGGCGCTGTCGTACTACGACGCGCTGCGCACCGAGCGGTTGCCGGCCGCGCTGACCCAGGGGCTGCGGGACTTCTTCGGTGCCCACACCTACGCGCGGATCGACGCGCCGGGCAAGTTCCACACGTTGTGGAGCGGCGACCGCACCGAAGTGCCCGCATAGCGAGACAGGAGCGTGGGTAGTTTGGGGCGACAGCGATGAGGTTTCTGGACGGGCACCGACCCGGGTACGACCTGACCTACAACGACGTGTTCATCGTGCCGAACCGGTCGGAGGTTGCCTCGCGGTTCGACGTCGACCTGTCCAGCGACGACGGCTCGGGCACCACCATCCCGGTCGTGGTCGCCAACATGACCGCCGTGGCCGGGCGGCGGATGGCCGAGACGGTCGCCCGCCGGGGCGGCATCGTGATCCTGCCGCAGGACCTGCCGATCCCGGCGGTGCAGCACACGGTGCAATTCGTCAAGAGCCGCGACCTGGTTCTCGACACCCCGGTCGTGCTGGAGCCCGACGACTCCGTGTCCGATGCGATCGCGCTGATCCACAAGCGCGCGCACGGCGTCGCCGTCGTCGTCTTCGAGGGCCGCCCCATCGGTCTGGTGAGCGAGGCGTCCTGCCTGGGCGTCGACCGCTTCAGCCGGGTCCGTGACGTCGCCGTCAGCGACTTCGTCACGGCCCCGGCCGGCACCGACATGCGCAAGATCTTCGACTTGCTCGAGCACGCCCCGATCGGCGTCGCGGTGGTGACCAACCCCGATGGCACGCTGGCGGGGGTGCTGACCCGCACCGGCGCGATCCGCGCCGGGCTGTACACCCCGGCCACCGACGCGCGCGGCCGGCTGCGGGTGGGCGCGGCCGTCGGCATCAACGGAGACGTGGCGGCCAAGGCGCGGTCGCTGGCCGAGGTGGGCGCCGACGTGCTCGTCATCGACACCGCGCATGGGCACCAGGTCAAAACGCTGGACGCGATCAGGGCGGTCGCGGAGGCGGTCTCCGAGCTGGACCCGGGCGTGCCGCTGGTGGCGGGCAACGTCGTGTCGGCGGAGGGCACCCGGGACCTGCTCGACGCCGGGGCGAGCATCGTCAAGGTGGGTGTCGGGCCCGGCGCGATGTGCACCACCCGGATGATGACCGGCGTGGGCCGCCCACAGTTCTCCGCAGTGGTCGAATGCGCGGCCGCGGCGAAGGCCCGCGGCGGCCACGTGTGGGCCGACGGCGGGGTGCGCCACCCGCGCGACGTGGCGCTGGCACTGGCCGCCGGCGCGTCCAACGTGATGATCGGGTCGTGGTTCGCCGGCACCTACGAATCGCCCGGGGACCTGATGCGCGACCGGGACAACCAGCCGTACAAGGAGAGCTACGGTATGGCGTCCAAGCGCGCGGTGGTGGCCCGCAGCGCCGCCGACACCGCCTTCGAACGCGCCCGCAAGGCGTTGTTCGAGGAGGGGATCTCGACGTCGCGGATGGGGCTGGATCCCGCCCGCGGCGGCGTGGAGGACCTGATCGACCACATCACCTCGGGCGTCCGCAGCACCTGCACCTATGTCGGCGCCGCCACCCTGGCGGAACTGCACGAGCGGGCCGTGGTGGGGGTGCAGTCGGCGGCGGGGTTCGCCGAGGGGCATCCGCTGCCCCTGGGCTGGTAGTCCCGGGTTTCGCTACCATGGCAGTTCTTGGCAGTTCTTGTGCATTCCAGCCCGCAGCGCAGCGCTGCGCGGCATCGAGCGAAAGGGATGACGTGCCGCAGGCACGCCTCGGGGCCGGAGATGACTGACCCCTCGTGAACGCCACCGCCAACGTGATCAGCGTCCTGGCGATCGCCGTGCTGATCTTGGGCAACGCGGTCTTCGTGGCCGCCGAATTCTCGTTGACCGCACTCGACCGCAGCACCGTCGAGGCCAACGCCCGCTCCGGCGCGCGCCGCGACCGCCTGATCCAGCGCGCCCAGAACAGGCTGTCCTTCCAGCTGTCGGGCGCTCAGCTGGGCATCTCCATCACGACGCTGGTGACCGGTTACCTGACCGCGCCCATGGTGGCCGACCTGCCGCATCCGTGGCTGGACGCGCTCGGGGTGTCCGACCCGGTGGCCGACGGGATCACCGCGGCCATGGTGATGGTCATCGTGACGTCGGTGTCGATGGTGTTCGGGGAGCTGGTCCCGAAGTACCTCGCGGTGGCGCGGCCGCTGGCGACCGCGCGTGCCATCGTGGGCGGGCAGCTGTTGTTCTCGCTGCTGCTGACGCCCGCGATCCGGCTGACCAACGGCGCGGCCAACTGGATGGTCCGCAAGCTCGGCATCGAACCGGCCGAGGAGCTGCGCTCGGCGCGCTCGCCGCAGGAGCTGCTGTCGCTGGTGCGCACCTCGGCGCGCAGCGGCGCCCTGGACGCGGCCACCGCCTCGCTGGTGCGGCGGTCGCTGCAATTCGGCGCGCGGACCGCCGAGGAGCTGATGACGCCGCGGTCGAAGATCGTGGCGCTGCAGACCGACGACAGTGTGGCCGACCTGATCGCCACGGCCGCCGAGTCCGGCTTCTCCCGGTTCCCGATCGTCGACGGCGACCTCGACGAGACCGTCGGCATCGTGCACGTCAAGCAGGTGTTCGCGATCCCGCCGGCCGATCGCGCGCGCACGCCGCTGACCACGCTCGCGCAACCGGTCCCGGTGGTGCCGTCGACGCTGGACGGCGACGCGGTGATGGCGGAGATCCGCGCCAGTGACCTGCAGACCGCGATGGTCGTCGACGAGTACGGCGGCACCGCGGGCATAGTCACCCTCGAGGACCTGATCGAGGAGATCGTCGGCGACGTCCGCGACGAGCACGACGACGCGACCCCCCACGTGGTGGCGGCCGGCCGCGGCTGGCGGGTATCGGGGCTGCTGCGCATCGACGAGGTCGCCACCGCCACCGGCTACCGCGGGCCCGAGGGCGATTACGAGACGATCGGCGGGCTGGTGCTGCGCGAACTCGGCCACATCCCGGCGGCCGGTGAGACCGTCGAGCTGACCTCGCTGGACCCCGACGGCCTGCTGGACACCTCGGGCCGCTGGCGGGCGACGGTGGTCGCGATGGACGGTCACCGCATCGATCAGCTCGAGCTGACCGAACTGGGCCGGCACGCCGGACGACAGCCGGGGCAGGGCCACCGATGAGCGATCCGATGAAAGCGCTGTTGGCGGTCCTGCTGATCGGGGTGAACGCCTTCTTCGTCGGGGCGGAGTTCTCGCTGATCTCGGTCCGCCGCGACCGCCTCGAGGCGCTGGCCGAGCAGGGCAGGGCCCGGGCGGTGACCGTGATCCGGGCCGGCGAACAGCTCTCGACCATGCTGGCCGGCGCACAGTTGGGGGTGACCGCCGCCTCGCTGCTGCTCGGCCGCGTCGGCGAGTCGGCGGTGTTCGACATGCTGCAGACGGGGTTCGGGCTGACCGACCTGCATCCGGCGCTGCAACACACGCTGTCGTTCGCCATCGCGCTGGCGATCGTGGTGACGCTGCACGTGCTGCTCGGCGAGATGGTGCCCAAGAACATCGCGCTGGCCGGTCCGGAACGCACGGCGATGCTGCTGGTCCCGCCGTACCTGGCCTATGTGCGGGTGGCCCGGCCGTTCATCGTGTTCTACAACCGATGCGCCAACGCGGTGCTGCGGATGTTCGGCGTCGAACCCAAGGACGAGCTCGAGATCGCGGTCAACTCGGCGGAGTTGAGCGAGATGATCGCCGAGTCGGTGTCCGAGGGCCTCCTGGACCCCGAGGAACACAGCCGGCTGACCCGGGCGCTGCAGGTCCCGACCCGGGTGGTCGGTGACGTGGTGGTTCCGCTGGCCGAGATCCGGGCGGTGCCGACGGCCGCCCCGGACTCCGGCCCGACGGTCGGCACCGTCGAAGCCGCCCTGGCCGAGACCGGATACTCCCGGTACCCGGTGACGGGCCCGGACGGCCAGTTCGTCGGCTACCTGCACATCAAGGACGTGCTGACGCTCGGCGGCGACCCCGAGGCCGCGATCGACCTGGCGGTGGTGCGGCCTCTGCCCCGGGTGCCCAGGGCGTTGCCGCTGGCCGACGCCCTGTCGCGGATGCGCCGCAACAACAGCCACCTGGCCCTGGTGGTCGACGACGCCGGCGGCGTGGTCGGGATGGTGGCGATGGAAGATCTGGTCGAGGACCTGGTCGGAGCCATGAACGAGGCCTGAGCCTCCCCCCGTGGGAGTGGCCGGCGGGCGGGGCCACGCCGGCCCCACGCCGTATGATCGCTACGGCTGCCAGTAAAAAAACGTGCTGGATGGGGGGGATCCTGCGCCGCGGTACCCGCGTTGTCCGCGAGTGGTCCCCGGGGGTGTGACCTGCTGCTGCGGGTCGGCCGGTTAACGATCGTCAGTCTGCTGGTCGGTAGGCTGACGCCCGAGTTAGTTAAAGGGCCAGTTGAGGGCCGGAGGTGCTCGTAGGCCCGTTACGGAGGAGAAAAATGACTGATCGCGTGTCGGTGGGGAACTTGCGGGTCGCCCGAGTGCTCTACGACTTCGTGAACAACGAGGCGCTGCCTGGCACCGACATCGACCCGGACAGCTTCTGGGCGGGCGTCGACAAGGTCGTCACCGACCTCAGCGGCCAGAACCGGGAGCTGCTGAACCGCCGTGACGAACTGCAGGCCCAGATCGACAAGTGGCACCGGCAGCGGGTCATCCAGCCGCTGGACCCCGACGAGTACCGCGAATTCCTCACCGAGATCGGCTATCTGCTGCCCGAGCCCGCGGACTTCACCATCACCACCTCCGGCGTCGACCCCGAGATCACCACCACCGCCGGCCCGCAGCTCGTGGTCCCGGTGACCAACGCCCGCTTCGCGCTCAACGCGGCCAACGCCCGCTGGGGATCGCTCTACGACGCCCTCTACGGCACCGACGTCATCCCCGAGAGCGACGGCGCCGAGCAGGGTGCCGGCTACAACAAGGTCCGCGGCGACAAGGTGATCGCCTACGCCCGCACGTTCCTCGACGGGTCCGCGCCCCTGGAGTCGGGGTCCTACGCCGACGCCACCGCCCTCACGGTCGAGGACGGCCGGCTGTCGGTGGCCCTTGCCGAGGGGACCACCGGGCTGGCCGACCCCGGCCAGTTCGCCGGGTACACCGGCGCGGCCGAATCGCCGGCGTCGGTGTTGCTGGTCAACAACGGCCTGCACATCGAGATCCAGATCGACCCCGAGTCCCCGATCGGCAAGACCGACCGGGCCGGCGTCAAGGACGTCGTGCTGGAGTCGGCGATCACCACGATCATCGACTTCGAGGACGCGGTGTCGGCCGTCGACGCCGACGACAAGGTCGGCGCCTACCGCAACTGGCTGGGCCTGAACAAGGGTGACCTGTCCGCCGAGGTCAGCAAGGGCGACGAGAGCTTCACCCGCGTCCTGGCCCAGGACCGCACCTACACCACGCCCGACGTCGGCGAGCTGACCCTGCCGGGGCGCAGCCTGATGTTCGTCCGCAACGTCGGTCACCTGATGACCAACGACGCGATCGTGACAGGCGGTGACGGCGGCGAAGAAACAGCGGTCTTCGAGGGCATCCAGGACGCGCTGTTCACCGGGCTGTGCGCGATCCACGGGCTGAAGTCCGGCTCGGACAACAACGGGGCAAACGGCCCGCTGGCCAACAGCCGCACCGGCTCGGTCTACATCGTCAAGCCGAAGATGCACGGGCCGGACGAGGTGGCCTTCACCGCCGAGCTGTTCAGCCGCGTCGAGGACGTGCTGGGGCTGCCGCAGGCCACCATCAAGGTCGGCGTGATGGACGAGGAGCGGCGCACCACCCTGAACCTGAAGGCGTGCATCAAGGCCGTCGCCGACCGGGTCGTGTTCATCAACACCGGATTTTTGGACCGCACCGGCGACGAGATCCACACCTCGATGGAGGCCGGCCCGATGGTGCGCAAGGGCACCATGAAGAGCCAGCCGTGGATCCTGGCGTACGAGGACCACAACGTCGACGTCGGCCTGGCTGCGGGCTTCGAGGGCCACGCCCAGATCGGCAAGGGCATGTGGACGATGACCGAGCTGATGGCCGACATGGTCGAGCAGAAGATCGCCCAGCCCCGCGCCGGCGCCAGCACCGCCTGGGTGCCGTCGCCGACCGCGGCCACCCTGCACGCGATGCACTACCACAAGGTCGACGTGGCGGCGGTGCAGCAGGAACTGGCGGGCAAGAAGCGCGCCACCCTCGAACAGCTGCTGACCATCCCGCTGGCCAAGGAACTCGCCTGGGCGCCCGAGGAGATCCGCGAGGAGGTGGACAACAACTGCCAGTCCATCCTCGGCTACGTGGTGCGCTGGATCGACCAGGGAGTCGGGTCGTCGAAGGTGCCCGACATCCACAACATCGACCTCATGGAGGACCGCGCCACCCTGCGGATCTCCAGCCAGCTGCTGGCCAACTGGCTGCGCCACGGCATCATCACCAGCGAGGACGTCCGCGCCGGCCTGGAGCGGATGGCACCGATGGTCGACCGGCAGAATGCCGGCGACAAGGCGTATCTGCCGATGGCGCCGAACTTCGACGACAGCATCGCGTTCCTGGCCGCCCAGGACCTGATCCTGTTGGGCACCGAACAGCCCAACGGCTACACCGAGCCGATCCTGCATCGACGCCGGCGCGAGTTCAAAGCCCGCGCGGCGCAGTAAAATTGCATTGCCCGCGGGCGGGCGTGACATGTTTGCACCAGTTCACATGACCAGTCGACGGAAAGGCGGCGGGCACCGGTATGGGTAGGCACAGCAAGCCCGACCCCGGGGATTCCGTCGACGAACCGTCCGGCGAGGACCGTCCGGAGGATTGGGCCGCCGACGAGCACGCCGGCGAGGACCCCTATCCCGCTGACGGCGCTTTCGGCTCCGGCACCCCCGACGAGTACCCGGAGTTCGCGCCCCGGCCGGCCGGCCCCGGGGCCCCCGGGCCATCGCGGCCGTCGCTCTTCCCGGCCGGCTTGCGGGCCGGCCACCGCGGCCTGGGCGACTGGCGCGGCGGGCACCGCAGCGACGGCGGTCGCCGGGGCGTCAGCGTCGGCGTGATCGTGGCGCTGGTGGCCGTCATCGTCGTGGTGGGCACGGTGATCCTGTGGAGCTTCTTCGGCGACGCGTTGTCGAGCCGCTCGCACCGGGCCGCGGTGCGCTGCGTGGGGGGCAAAGAGGACGTGGCGGTCATCGTCGACCCGTCGATCGCCGATCCCGTGCGTCAGCTCGCGGAAAGCTACAACTCCTCGGCCGGCCCGGTCGGTGACCACTGCATGGTGCTGGGCGTCAAGGAGGCCGGCGCCGACGCCGTCCTCGGCGGCTTCCTCGGCACGTGGCCGGCCGAGTTGGGCGACCGGCCGGCGTTGTGGATCCCGGGCAGCTCGGTGTCCGCCGCCCGGCTGGCCGCGGCCGCGGGGCAGAAGACGATCAGCGACAGCCGGTCGTTGGTGACCTCGCCGGTGCTGCTCGCCGTGCGGCCCGAACTCGAACACGCCCTGAGCAACCAGACCTGGGCCGCGCTCCCCGGCCTGCAGAGCAATCCGGATGCGTTGGGCGAGGTGAACTTGCCCGGCTGGGGGTCGCTGCGGCTGGCGTTGCCCACGAGCGGCAACGGGGACGCCGCCTACCTGGCCGGGGAGGCGATCGCGGCCGCGTCGGCCCCGGCCGGCGCCCCGGCGACCCAGGGCATCGGCGCCGTCCGGACGTTGGTGCGCGCCCAGCCCAAACTGGCGGATGACTCGCTGGTGGAGGCGATGAACGCGTTGGTCAACGCCGGGGACGCCGCGGCCGCGCCGGTGCACGCGGTGGTCACCACCGAGCAGCAGGTTTTCGAGCGCGGCCAGAAACTGTCGGAGGCCAAGAGCACCCTGGCCGCCTGGCTGCCGCCCGGGCCGGTGCCCGTCGCCGACTATCCCACGGTGCTGCTCGCCGGATCGTGGCTGTCGCCCGAGCAGGTCTCGGCCGCGAGCGAGTTCGCGCACTTCATGCGCAAGCCCGAACAACTCGAGAAGCTGGCGAACGCCGGCTTCCGGGTCGAGGGCGTCAAACCGCCGAGCAGCAAGGTCACGAGTTTTCCGGCGCTGCCGTCGGTCCTGTCGGTCGGCGACGACGGGATGCGCGCCACCCTGGCCGAGGCCATGGCCGCACCGTCGACCGGGCTGGCCGCGACGATCATGCTCGACCAGTCGATGCCCGGCGACGAAGGCGGGAAAACCCGGCTGGCCAACGTGATCGCCGCGCTCAAGGGCACCATCAACGCGCTGCCGCCCTCCGACGTCCTGGGGTTGTGGACGTTCGACGGCCACGAGGGCCGCGCCGAGGTGAAAGCCGGGCCGCTGGCCGACCCCGTCAACGGCCAGCCGCGGACGGCGGCGCTGATGGCCGCGCTGGACAAGCAGTACTCCTCGGCGGGCGGAGCGGTGTCGTTCACCACGCTACGGCTGATCTACCAGGATATGCGGGCCAATTACCGTGCCGGCCAGACGAACTCGATACTGGTGATCACCGCCGGGCCGCACACCGACCAGACCCTGGACGGGCCGGGCCTGCAGGACTTCATCCGCGCCAACGCCGATCCGGCCAAGCCGATCGCGGTCAACGTGATGGACTTCGGCGCCGACCCCGACCGCGCGACCTGGGAGGCCGTCGCCCACCTCAGTGGCGGTGCCTACCAGAACCTGCCCACGTCGGCCTCCCCCGACCTCACCGCGGCAATCAACACCTACTTGAGCTGACTGGGAGCGCTGCCGAGCGCGGGCGATGCCGCAGCCGGGGGCCCACCCAGACGCCGTGCTGGTGCAGGAACGCCGGCGCGAAGGCGACCTCGCCCGGCACCCTATGGCGTCGGGCGTCATCGAGTGCGATGCCGCGGGCTTCCGGGAGTGACGGGTGGTTGAGCAGGTGCCGGAATCCGGCGGTGGTGGGCGACACGCCCGTGACCGTGCCAGGTGGGTGTGGCCGGCATCACGAATCCCGTTGGTGTGAAGTTCTTTTCGGCGAAGGCGCGGCCAGGCGCAATCGAGATCAGTCGTTCGCCCTGCGGGTCCTCGGCCAGGGCGAGCCTGGCGGGACCCGCGCGGGCGGCGCCAATTCTCTACCCGCCGACGACCGGGGCGCGGCAGCAGATGACGCGACCTGTCCGGCTGAGGTGTCGGCGCGGCCGTCTCAGCGTGCCGCTCCGGCCGCTGCGGTCCTCAGTCGATCGCCATAGTTCGGTCGCCGTGTCGAGCGCGCGCGAGTCCTCGCCCGTGCCGCCACGGGTCAACAATTCGATCAGGCGGTAGCGACCGAAAGGCGTCCCTTTCCCGGTGTCGGCGGCTTGCCCTGGCACAAGTGCGACGAGCACGCCGGCGCGATGCAGCGCTGCCCGCAGCCGCATCCGCGACGGCGGGTCGCTGTTCAGGCCGTCTGCCTCCTGGCTCCGGCCCACGAATAATGTTGTTTTGCAGCAACTTTCGCGAACACGCGACGGCGCCGTCAACCGCGGCGCAGAACCGCAAGGTTTTGGCAAGAACCTTACAAGAATTTTGCAAGTCGCCGGCCGAACCCTACTCATGCCAACGCTCGAAACGACGTCAACACCGAAGGAACGAGAAATGACGAGAGCCTTCGCCAAGGCGAACACCGCTTCATGCCGAGTCCCGAAGGCGGGCTTGACGAGGCTGCAGCGGCTCCAGGATGAATTGAATTATTGGCTGCTGTGGACGTACACGTATGCGCTCACGGCGCTCGGCGATGTCAGCGAATTCGTGGCGAAGCTTCGGCGGGTACCGCCCCGATGAGCAAACTGCGTGACCGGTTCTACACCGGGATGGGCATGGTCAGCATCGGCAGCTTGCTCGCAGCGTCGCTGGGGCACGCCCTCATCGACCGGGCACTACACCCCGTTGACACCTGCCGCGATATCCGCGAACGCCGAGCTGCCAGCGCACGCCGCCCGCGATGACGGGATTCGCGAAAATGGACCCACGCAAAGTCGAGTTGTATCTTCGCCATATCCATGAGGGTGGCGCGAAAATTGCTGAGTTCCTGCGCGCACATCCCGGGATTCGGCCGGAATTTATCGACGAAATGACCGGCATCCAGGAAGCCGAATTGCAGCTATTCCTCTTCGATCTGGCCGCCACGCAACGGATCGAGCGAGACGAATCAAACGCACAGCCGCGAATTCGCCGAAACGCGTTGCATACCACTTCAGAGGAGAAATAACATGATCGGCAAGGTACAAACCGAGTGGAGAAGAAGCGCCGAGGAGCAAGACGCAGTAACGGCGTACCTGAAGGCCACCGGTGGCCCATGGGCCGCCCTGCCCCCCGATTACGCAACGTTCTCCCGCGCGGATCTGTCGAAGAAGTTCGAGCAGGTACGCGACGCAGTCCTAGCTGAAACGGATGCCCCGAAAGGCGAGGTCGAGGCGGCGTACGAACAGAGTCAATACTTTGTTGATAGCTCGTTCGACTTTTTCCATGGCAAGAAGGACCTCGGGCGAAGAATCCAACGGGCGTTCCTCGTTCCGGTTCGCTCAACCCGCCACGACCAGGCCGATTTGGGAACGGGCAGCGGGTATGCCAGTGAGTCGACGCCGTTCTGTCCGCTGTTGGATCCGGCTCGCTTCGGGGTGTCATCGGAAATCCGAATGCGCAGCATATACGGGCTTCCGCCTACCATTCTCGATAGCTATCTGCGAAGCAGTAACCACAACGAAACCGGAGCCCTGGTACTCGCACCGTTGTATGCGGACATGCCTCGTGACCTCTGGCCCAATGCTGGTGACGCCGAGCAAGCCAGGCGGCTCGCCAGCACCGTTGATTATCTCCTCATCGAGACGGCAAGGTTTGTCTACCACCGTTTAGGTGCGGACTTTGTCGGATTAGGAGCGACGCTGCCGCTGTTGACGGATTTCGGCAATAAGCTCAGGCGTGCGGCAGGCTTGAACAATCTCACGACGACCACCGGACATGGCGGCACCGTCTACATGCTTGCCAAAACGACGGTCGAGACCATGAGGCGATCGCGCGTCGACGCCGGTGGGACGATCGGTGTCATCGGCGCAGCGGGTTCGATCGGCTGGTCGAGTGTTCAAGCTCTCAAGAAGATGCTCCCCGATCACAAGATCGATGTGTTCGACAAGCGGACGGAGAGAATGAGCGCGTTGTTGGCGGCGAACACCGATCTCGGCGCACTACAGCTCCGGGACAGCGCCGCAGACGTGTTCAGGGCCAATAACTATGTCGTATGCGCAATTACAGAGAAGCTGGATCTCGCCGCGCCGGAGTTCGACGGCGTTGACTTCTCAAACACCAGGGTGATCGATGACAGCCAGCCGGGCGCGGTCGACCGCGTGCAGATAGAAAACCTGGGTGGACAGGTGATTTGGGTCGCCGGCAGTGATGGAAGCGACACGAAGTTCATGACTCGAGATGGCTACTACACCGGTGGCATACCGTACAACTACGGCGACAGTTCCGGCCTGCACGGTCAATCGACTGAGTTCGCCTGCGGTTTGGAAGCTGCGACGGTCGCCGCGTGGGGCGATCGGCGCAACGCGATAACCAGGCGTGTGGAATATCGGGATGTGGAAGTCATCGGAGATCTTTTTGACCGCTATGGAGTGGAGGTCGCCGGTTTTCAATCGTTCGGCAGGCCCGTGGACATAAGCTGACTGTCGCTCGTGGTCAGGCCCCGCAGACTGCTCCCCCACGACCGCACACTTTGGGAAATCGCATCCGCTCGACCCAAATCTGGTGCACAGCGTTCGCCGCGTGTGCTTAACTCCGGGTGTCGCCAACTGATAGGGCTGCGTCACAATAGATGCTGACGTTGCCGATCACCCGGAGGCTTGCAGCTCGATGGACGGAACGCACCTGAGGTTCGGTCTTCTCGGTCCGTTGCTGGTGACCGTGGCCGGCACGCCCCTGGCGTTGGGCACGCCGAAGCAGCGGGCCGTGTTTGCCATGCTGCTCATCAACCGCAACCGTGCGGTCGGCACCGAGGCACTGATCGACGCCACATGGGAAGACTCGCCGGTACCGGCTGCTCGGACCAGCATTCACTCCTATGTGTCGCATCTGCGCCGGCTGCTCGGCAGGGCTGGGGCGGACCCGACGACGGTGCTGGCCAGTGCACCGCCCGGGTATCGACTCGTCGTCCCAGCCGGTGACTGCGATCTGGACCGCTTTATCACCGAGAAGACCTCGGGAATGCGCGCCGCCGCCGCCGGACGCTTCGAACGGGCGAGCGCCCACTTCCAGGCCGCGCTGAACGAATGGCGCGGTTCGGTACTGGATGACCTACGCAACTTCGGCTTCGTGGAAGCGTTCGCCACCGCGCTGGCCGAAGACCATATGTTGGTGCACGTCGCCCACGCTGAAGCCGAAATCGCCTGTGGACGACCACATGCCATGGTTGGAGAACTGGA
Organism: uncultured Actinomycetota bacterium; assembly: GCA_963711445.1. Classification (GTDB taxonomy): domain Bacteria; phylum Actinomycetota; class Actinomycetes; order Mycobacteriales; family Mycobacteriaceae; genus Mycobacterium. The sequence continues at coordinate 2,589,706 of CAVQEF010000002.1, read as the reverse complement.
AGCCCTTGCCGCAAAACACCCCTACCACGAACCGCTATGGGCGCAGCTGATCACCGCCTATTACTGCGCTGAACGCCAGTCTGACGCTCTGGACGCCTATCGGCGACTCAAGGCGGTGCTGGCCGAGGATCTGGGTATCGACCCGGGTCCCACCGTGAACGCCCTGCACGAGCGGATCTTGCGTCAAGAACGTCTGGACACCAAGCGGTCTGCGAAAACCACCGCGGCCGGTGCGATGGCCCTGGCGCACAAGAACTCCGCCCGAAATGTTGTTGCAGCGCGGTTGCGCGACGGCGCGGGGAAGCACTACCCGCTCCAAGCGGCGATCACCCGGATCGGGCGTCTGCCCGACAACGACATCGTCCTCGAGGACGACGATGTCAGCAGACACCACGCCGTAATCATCGATACCGGAGACAGTTTCGTCATCACCGACTTGCGATCGGCCAACGGCGTGCAAGTCGAAGGCCGGCGCCTCCGCCCTAGCGCCACTCTCGCCGACTGCGACCACATCAGCATCTGCGGGCATCAGTTCACCTTCGAAATCGGACGGCTCTAAACAGTCTGAGTTTGCTTGTATGTCCTGACTTGCTCTGTGCCACGACTGCCAGCTGCCGCCAATGCTTGCAGTTCGCCAGGCGGACAATCCTCACGAGGCCCGTCGCCGAGAACCAGCCTCGGACGGAATGTGGATAGGGCTCCAGATCGCCCCGGTGACGAATGTTATATGGCCCGCTCTACTTGCGAAGTATTGCGAACCAGAACCTATGCCAGCGCATCCATGGTGGCCCCGCGCACATCCACCTAGCCCTAGGGCCGCCTCGGTGAGTCGCGAGGCTCCGACCTACGCGCCGGGATGACTAGCCGAGGACAGCGCTAACCCGGATTTTTCGTCAAACGTTGTGAGTTTTGGGGTGTAGATACGCGAAAGTGCCTGTCCTGCAAGGGATAATTGGACTTCTCTACGGTTCAAAGATCCTGACGGGAAGGCACTTCGCAGGTGAATAATATCGCGGTCGGGTCGCGGGTGAAAGTGTCGGCTGATGGCCATGGCGTCGTGTCGCACGCCGGGATGGCCATGGTGCGCGAGCTCGCTGACCGGACCGGGTTATCAGCGCAGGTCACCGCCGCGTTGGCCGACACCTACCGTGGCCCGTGGGTGTACGCACCCGGGGATGTCTTCGCCGATCTGGCTGTCGCGGTGGCCGACGGGGCGGACTGCATCGACGGTGTCGGACAGCGGTGCGGCGATCGTGAGCATGTCCTGGGTGCGAAGGCCTCGACGACGACGATGTGGCGGCTGGTCGATGAACGCATCGATGTCGCGCACCTACCCGGGGTGCGTGCGGCCCGAGCCGCGGCCCGAGCGGCGGCCTGGAGCGCGGGAGCCGCCCCCGTAAGTGATGGGTGGCTGCACATCGACATCGACGCCACCTTGGTCGCCGACCACTCCGATAACAAGGAATTGGCGGCGCCGACCTGGAAGAAGACCTACGGTCACCACCCGCTGCTGGCGTTTCTGGACCGCCCCGAGATCGGCGGCGGCGAGGCCCTGGCGGGGCTGCTGCGCACCGGGCGCGCTGGCTCCAACACCGCCACCGACCACATCACCGTCCTGGAACAGGCGCTGGCCTCCCTACCGCCTGCGTGGCGGCCCGACCATCGCGACGACCCCGATAAGCCGACAGTGCTGGTGCGCTGCGACACCGCCGGAGCCACCCACGACTTCGCCACAGCCTGCCGCACCGCCGGGGTGGGTTTCTCCTTCGGATACCCCGTCGATTGGCGGGTGCAAGACGCCGTGGACACCCTCAACCTCGGGCAGTGCTGGTACCCGGCGATCGACACCGACGGCGGCATCCGCGACGGCGCCTGGGTCGCCGAGGCCACCGACCTGGTCAACCTGTCTGGCCAGACCCCGTGAACTGGTCCACGGCGAACGAGAGTCGTTCATCGGTGGGTACAGGTCGCAGCGTAGCGGGCGGGGGGTTGGTAGCCCAGCGATGAGTGCCGGCGGTGGTGGTTGTAGTCGTGTTTCCAGTCGCTGATGACGATGCGGGCATGTGCCAGGGACCAGAAACTATTGATGTTGAGGCATTCGTCGCGGATGCGGGAGTTGAACGATTCGACGTAGCCGTTGCGCCATGGCTCACCCGGCGGGATGAAGTGCAATCCGACCTGATCGCTGGCCCAGTCGGCCATTGCGCCACAGGCTAATTCGGGACCATTGTCGCAACGCAGGACTGCAGGATAGGCCCCGCGGTGGGATGCCACGCGGTTCAGTTCGTCGATGAGGTGATCGCCGGTGATGTTGCGCTCGACCATCCCTCCGAGGCATTCGCGGGTGTGCTCGTCGATGATCGAGGCGATCTTGATCGGTCGCCCGTCGGTGGTGACGTCGAACTGGAAGTCCACTGCCCACACCCGGTTGGGCGTATCAGCAACTACGGTCGGCGGTGCAGTGGAGGTGCCGTGGCGTTTGCGCTTTCGCCGCTGTGGCACGCGGAGGTCTTCCTCACGCCAAAGCCGTCGAATTTTCTTGTGATTGACGACCCAGCCCTCGCCGCGGGCGTCATGGTAAGCGGGACGAAAACCGCGGCGGGGACGCTTCTTGGCGTAGGTCCGCAGCCACTCCCGCAGGGCGGCGTCCGGATCGGCGGGAGTCCCCGAGACGGGTTGGTGGCGTTGGGTGGTGCGGTGCTGCCGGTGACGCGGCAGGCAAACCGTTCGCTGACCCCCAGCACCCGCTGGAGGTGACGAACGGCTGCCCGCCGGCGTCCCGGGCCTAGAAGTTTCCCTCGGCGATCTCCCGCAGCGCGTCCTTCTCCAGCTCGGCGTTGGCCAGCAGCCGCTTGAGCGTCGCGTTTTCGCGTTCGAGGTCCTTGAGGCGTTTGGCGTCCTCGGCTTTCAGGCCGCCGAACTGGTTGCGCCACCGGTGGTAGGTGGCCTCGGATACCCCCAGTTCGCGGCACACCGCCGCGGTGTCCTTGCCCTCGGCCAACAGCCGATCCGCGGCCATCAGCTTGCGCACAATCTGCTCGGGACTGTGCCGTTTCCTCGTCGCCATGATCTTGTCGAGCCTTCCTGCCCACAACGTGGGCTGCAAGACTCTCATAGGCCATGGATCAACCGATCGGGGTCAGGCCATGTCCTCGTGGCCGGCCCGAACCCGGCTAATCCTGCGCAAAGAGAGGCCCCATCCGGGTGCGCAGTTGCGGTTCACCGACGCCGACGGGATGCGGGTCACCGCGTTCATCACCGACACACCGCCCGGTGTTGTCGCCGGCCAGGTCGCAGGTCTGGAACTACGGCACCGCCAGCACGCCCGCATCGAGGACCGCATCCGCGAACTCAAAGCCACCGGCCTGCGCAACCTGCCGTGTCACGCGTTCGACGCCAACGCGGCCTGGCTGGAGATCGTGCTGGCAGCAACCGATCTGGTCACCTGGTGCCGACTCCTCGGATTCACCGGACACCCCGGCCTGGCCCGCGCCGAGATCACCACCTCCCGCTACCGAGTCCTGCACGTCGCCGCCCGCATCACCCGCGGCGCCCGCCAAACCCGATTACGCATCGACGCCACCTGGCGGTGGGCCACAGTCATCGCTACCGCATGGCAACGCATCCGCACCGCCTTCGGTTGACCGACAGCCCATCTGACCGACCGAGCACGAAAGACCCACTGGCCCTGGGAAAGCCCGCCAACCCGGCGACACGGGGCAACCCCAGCACGCCCTGAACCACAAGAACCCCGATCACGACGCATCCCATCGCCAAGTTCGACCGACATCACCTCGACGAAAAATCGAGGCTAACGGGCTCAAGGATTTTGCAAGCCCCCCACCATACGTTCGCTGAGCACGATGCGGCCGGCCGACAACGCCGACGGCATACCGAAGGGAGCACCGAAATGTCTGAATCGTCAATGGCGATGGACACGGAACGACAAATCGTTCGAAACGTGGTCCGCGCTACCGATGACGAGCTTGGGGCCGAGTTGACCCTTCCTCATGCCGAGCGGCAGCAGCCGCCAGTGGATCTGACTACTGAGCACACGATCGTCTTCAGCACGGCGGCCTCCCGTGTGGCGCAGCCGCCTCGTCGGTGGATGAAGGCCGTACGTACAGCGCAACGCTTCTTTGTGGGGGAGCCCAAGGGCTCGCGGCCACGACGACGGCGCCATCCCGAGGTCGGTGCCCTACTCGAAGACTCGCGCATGGAGCGCGAGATGCACCGACTATGACTACCATCATCGGGTATTGCTGCGCAGCCGCGCTCGCGGCGTTTTCCGCAATGGGGCTATACGATCTGCAGTCGTGGCTTGAGCGTAGGGACTATGACCGGCACTTCGAAGATTAACCCGGCCACCGCACCGCGCTGCCGTAACGATCGGTACCCATCCTGACGGCCCAGGGGTGTGTCGAGTCGAACCGGCTAAAGCTGCACACGTCGACGTTGATCATGACGATACTGGCCACAGTCAACACCCGCTGATGGCCGGGCTCAGTGGAGCCCTGGCTCCGGACGTGCCGGGCGGTTCACTGTCGGCACTCGGCCTCTTACAGTTGGTCACCGCGTGCCCGCGGTGCTCATCAGCCCTGCCCCGTCGTGATGATCCAACCCGCCGGTCGCGCCTGCAGCGGGGTGCGTGGTGCCCAGTGAGACGGCGATCCGCACGGTGACATCCCCGCGGCGATGCGATCAGCGCAGCACGACTGGTACAGGGCGCCCGTGTACTGCGAGCACGAACTATTTGCCGGCGTGGGATTTGTTCCAAAGCACTCATTACCGTTTGAGTGTCGCTGCACGGCGTTCTGCATGCAGTCCGCACAGGATTGCGCAGTTCCCCCGGCAGAACAGGGCGCTGCGCTGCCGGTCGGAGCAGTGAGTATCGAAACTGGCGCGAGAGCTATGGCTGCCGTAGCCACTGCGATGATTGATCTTCTCATCCTCAATCACCCTTCCGGTCTTAGTCTGGTCGATTTGATCCGATGCTTCATTGCGCGCGCATGAAATGGTGACCTGCATAGTCTTGCACGTTGTGTCATGGAGATCGTTGAAAATTCGACGAGACTTTGGCTTACCCTCGCCGGCCCGCCGTCCGTTACGGCCGGTCCCATGATGATCTGATGCGCGCCTTGAAAAATTCTTGATGGACTGCGCGGTATCTGATCACGCCACTGCACTGCGCGGCAATTGATTTGCCTCATCGCGAGGTCAAGATCAGGGGGAAATACGCATCCCGTCGTGGTCGATAAATCGGATGGCGCCGTGCGGCGTCAGGGAAAAGCCCCGCGGCCGGTATCCCCGCACCAGCGAAATGTCGGGTACGCCGCCGATCACCAGGGCCATCGCAACTCCGATGACCGAGATTCACGTCACCGGTGACGGTGCCACCGCCATGATCGCCACCACAAGATCCAAGTACGCGAACGATAAAGTGCCGGAGACCTGCCCATTTCAATAGGAAGAAGTGGCCTGGCGGCGTGGAGGCGATCAATGACCACGGCGCGAACCGAGAGCCTTGGCTAATGGGTACCGTCGTCGTCGGCGGAAATGTCCCCATGGGTGCCGGCCGCGTCCGCCAGATCATCGGCGCGCTGAGCCTCCGAGCGCGCTTTGAGCCGTCGATACCAGTAGGTGAGGCCGAGCGCCAGCAGCGCCACCACGGAGATGGAAAACCACAGGGGCACTCCCAACACAGTCCCCTTGAAAAAGACGACCGCCAGTAACACGATAATCTTCATTCCCGTGCTCCGATCTGCCTCGTCGATCCCCTCTGCGGCGTTAGCGTAATCCTTCGACACCGACACCGTGGGGAACCAATTCGTCGCCGCCGCAGCTTCCGTAGGGGAACAGACCGAATCCTGGCCAGAATCGCTTGCGGCCAAGGACCGCTAGGCTGTGTCCACTCCCACTGTCGGCGGGTACTTGCCCAGTCACCGGTACGCCGGCGATGCTTGTACGCCCGGGTCAACCGACCGTCGTCGAAGGCATCGACACCGTACGATCATCGGCCGCGCGGTAGCCGCCATCATGGCCCCATCTTTGAACTCGAACTCGCGGTCAGCCGAGAACGCTCCACCGAATGGCGCGAACCCGCCGCCGGACTCGGCAGCTTGCGGCGACACAGTCGCCGAAGCTGGCCGCGGCGGGTCGAGACCAGCTTCGCCGCCTCACCGCACCCGCGGATCGGTCCGAAAACTAGCTACTGTCTGCGCGATTCGCCGGGACGGCATGCCGCTATCTGTCCACGTAGACCGATTCGAAATTCGCGCCTCATTAATTCCCCTGCTGGATCGCCCGGGACCCGAATGCGCATGCGCGTCGTCCGGCGCTGCGGCCTCGGCGTGCCTCGGGGGTGAAGGTGCGCATGCGTCGATCTTCTCGCCGCTCAGTCCGTGACGCCGACCACGTGCTGCACGCTTCCGATTATGTCGGTGTAGGGCAGCAGCTTCGGATTCGGAGGCCCCGCGACGACGATATTGGGCACTGACTAGTTTTCTCAGTTCTGCTGGCACTGAAGGGAAGGCTGCACGGTGCCGACGGCGGGCGACGCCAGGGTCCGTGGGAGTCGTTCGGGCGCGGTGTGTGAATACCGGACCACTTGACCGCACTGGTGACGGGAAGGCGGGTCGAAGGTCAATTTACTGGCGAGGCCTCTGGTTCGAGAGCGGGCGCTTCGCCGAATCGGGCCAGCACCAGGGTCCCGGCGACCGCTATGGCGAAGCCCGCAACGACCAGCCAGCCAAGACCCTCGCGGGTGCGGTCACCGAGCCACACCACTCCCACGACTGCGGGCCCGATCGTTTCGCCGACAACCATCCCGGCGACCGCTGTGGTCACGGATCCGCGCTGCAAGGCGGACGTGAGCAACAGGAACCCGGCGGCTCCCCCGGCGGCCGCCGCGTACAGGGCCGGGTTGACGTAGAACCCGCGTTTGGTGGGATCGACCTCGTCGAGCAGGCGCACACCCACCTCGACGACGCCGAAGCCACATCCGGAACCGAGTCCAAGTACGACAGCGCGGGAGCGGTCGCTTAATCGGCCACAGGCAGCACCCGCGACGAATATCGTGGCGGCCACACCCAATAGCGCCCAGCCGAGTCCGGCTGGACCGGACAGCGAGCCTTCCGGCCCGGCAGCGACCCCGAGCAACGTGAGGCCGACGCAAACCACGGCCACCGCTGTCCACTCGGCTGATGACAGCCGCGCGGAGAGCAGCCATGCGGCCACGATGGCGGTGACCGCGATGGAGGCGGCCAACGCCGCGGCCACGATGTAGATGGGTACCAAGCGCAGCGCCACCACTTGCAACAGAAAGCCGAGGCCGTCCAGACCGAAGCCGACAAGATAGCGCCACTGCCGGACCGCGCGCAACAGCAACGCTGGATCGACGCCCGAGCCGCTTCCGGCTTCCACCGATCGCGTCGCCGCGGCCTGAAATACCGTCGCCGTGCCGTAACACAACGAGCAACCCAATGCGAGCAACAAACCAATCAGCACAGTCAGACGATACGGGACCGGGCAGCCGGCCGGGCAAACAATCCAAAGCCAAAAGGGGAAGCGCAGCGAAATGAAGCGCCCTGGTAACGAGGTGCCCGGGTTACCCGGAGTCCAAGGTGCTGGATTCGGTGGCCGCAGCCCCATCGGGCGGATCGCTGCCGATCTGGGCCCGAGCTGCGTTTAAATCGGTTGGGGGCAAGGGAATCACCGCACACCGCGCCGACGAGGGCAAGGTGGCAAGGATGAGCTCGATCGGCGTGCTGGGGCTGCCAGGATCAGCCGGGGTCCCTGGCCTGGCGGCGGTGCGATTGTCCGACGAACCCCTTCAGGCACCGAGGCCGCCGACCCCTTCTCCTACCGTGGCGCCGACGGCCGCCGGGAACTCGCCAAGATTCCTTCAAGCATCCTGACGCATCCTGCGCATTGTCGATCACCACAACCGATCTCGGCTGATGATTGAGCACATTCGTTGAGGACGGAGTGACAAATGCCAACGAACCTCAAGGGGGCCTTCATCGTAGGATTCTTTGTCTGGCCCTGGTGCATCGGAACATATCTGGGCGTTCAATTTGGAGCCGCTCACACATCTCCAGCGCGAACGATCACCGGTTGGGTGTTCGAGGCGGCATGGCTCGCGTTTTTGACGTTTGTGGCCGTCTATGTGTTGATCATTCGATCGGGAGCCCGCAAGCGGGGGCGCGGTGAGTACAGGGAATCCATCAAGAATCCCGCAAGCTATCAGGTCCATCCTCATCGGACCGGCCGTAATGGCCGCCAGAGCGAACCCCATCGCGGCAGCTGAAAGCCCAGACATCTTCCGGAGGAAAGGAACCCGACAATGAATCGCACCTTCCACTCCCAGCGGGCAACGCGACGCCACGAGAGCCAGCGGCCCGCCACACGGAGGAGCACGGTTGGGTGAACTCGCGAGATCAGCGGGTTTCCCCTGATCGGCGCCTCCGGCGGGCGCCGACGGTTGTGTTCTTGGCGGCGATCGGCGCGATTCTCGCCTTCCTTGAAAGATGTTCGGTGCGTGCCGCGGCGCTTGGCGCGGGCTTGGCCTCCGCACTGGCGTTGGTGGTAGCACCGCCCGCTGCCGCCGATGTGGATCTGGCTGTGGGGATGCCCATCCACATCGGTAACCATCGCTGCTCACTCGGATTCTTCGGGTTCAACGCCCGCGGGGATCGACTGGCGGTGACCGCTGGTCATTGCTCGGACTACGTGCCCGATGAACCGGTCTATGCCGACAACGGCGTCCAGATCGGCAGGGTTGTGGCGTGGAAGCAAGACGCCGAGGACTCGTCGGGCAAGTTGTACGGTGCCCGTGGGTACACGGTTTTCCGCCTTTACCAACGTTTTTCGCTCGAGCCCTTCTTTACCGGCGTCAGCTCTTCGATCAGCGACGGTGATCACGTGACCAAGTTCGGGACACGCTCCGGCAAGACCAACGGTGTGATCGAGAAGATTCAATACGACCCCACAAGGCCCGATCTGGCGTTGATGTCGTCGAACATGGTCCAACTGCCCGGGGACTCCGGTTGCCCCTGGTACACGAGCGGGACCGCGTTGGTTGGGATGGGTTCCAGCAGCAATCAGGAGTGGGCGGGCGGTGATGCCGGCAGCCAGGCTCAACCGATCCAAGCAGTCATCGACTTGATCCGCGCAAACGGCAGTGTCTGGACCGATGACTTCACGGTGTGGACACAGTAGAACCTGAACCGGTTGGGAGGTCGGCGAACCGCGGCCCGCCAAGCCCAGCGCCGGGCCGGGGTGAGCAGCGGGCAGGATGGCCAAAGGGCAGATCAAATGAATCGAATTGTGGGCTCGTGCCGCTGAACCACTTCGGGCTTCATGAAGCGCCGCGGATTTCAAGCTCACGTGAATCAGAACGAATTGACGCGGTAGTCGCCGCCGATGAACATGCCGCGGCCGGTCGCGTCGTTGGTGAACGTGACGCCGTCGTTGGTCGGCGTTATCGTCCAGCCCTGGAAGTGGTAGGTCTGTCCATTTACGAGCGTGATATCGGCCTGCCCCGGCGGAGCGCTGCCGAGATTCGCTGTCCTCCAGAGAAAGTGACCAGATGCTGTGATGATGGCCTGATTCTGATGCAGCACCGATGGGTCTCCCTGCCACCCGGGATAAGGCGGGGGGTTCGTTGGCGCCTGGGGAAACCCGGCGGTCTGGCATACGACATTGGGGCCAAGCCCGGGGATACCGGGAACCGCGGAATCGTCATCCGAGCCGACCTCGCAGCGCATCGGCGGCGCGGGGATTTTCAGATTCACGAAGTGCCCCGGAGAGGGATCAGCGGTTGCGAGCGGTGCGAAAACAGCTGCTGTACAAGCGGTCAAAGCTGTTACCATTGCCATCCTTTTCATGCCAACTCCTTCGGGCCCATACCGGGTCGACCGCCGTGCCAAAACGGTGAAGGATGGTCACGAGGTCCGTCGAGGCAGCCTTGTGCGTGGTCCTTTGCCTCGAGCGCCGGCTTTAGAAGCTGTACCTTCGCAACGTCACTTCGGTCCGCGGTGTCCTCACCTAGGCCAATCGCGGCGGTACGCGCGACGCCTGAACTGCCACTCGCATAGCCCTCTTGGGAGGACGGACTTTTGTCGGGACCGCCAAGGAAGTAGTCCAACGACACGAACTTCGCTACTACGGCGTCGGCGTCTACGAGCACCGTCACGATGGTGACTATGACTTGGCGCTGATGCGGCACACCCGACCAGATGCGACGAGCCCTGTTCACTTGGGGCCGAGCCTCGTCCAGTTGGAGTGTGATCGCGTCCCCTTGGCTTGGCGCACCGGCGGGCTGGGTTGCGACGGGAGTGTTTCTGTGCGATTGCTGACCGTCCCAATACATCTGGCCGGGCTTGCCGCTCGGGTCCAGATTTCGGCCGGCGCGGGTGGTTCGGTCTTCATGTCGTTTCCCCGTCTGTCGAAGGAGGCCGCGCTTCTCGCCCTGGGCACAACGCATTCACGCCAAGGGTGGTGCAGTCGCCTTGCAAGATTCTTGTGCAACGCTTCGCATTGCGGAATCGCCATCAGAGGACGACGAACCATCCCATAGAGCGCCGTCGGCGTGGGCGATCCTCGACCCGTGCGGGCCTTACGCGCTTGGATCGCCACTGCCTGCTGGATCCGCAGCGGTTGGCCTCGCTATGCCGTCGGTTCCACTGGGCGAGGCCGGTGTGGGGCCCTTGCATGCCATAACGGGAAATACGGTCTCCGTCCCGGTGCGGCCCTTGATCTCGACGCTTTCGCTTTCGCCCCACGTAAACTTCGCCGCAGCGACGCGCTGCACGCCACTGGTGGCCAACACCGCTGCCCGTCCATTGCGGCCAGCGACTGCGGCCAGCCGGAACGCGACGTTGGTCGAATCACCGATCACCGCGTCGGCCGATCTCGTCATTGCCGCCATTGCCGCCATTCCCACAACCACACCCCAGCCCATATGGATTGACGAGCCGTCCGTGTCGCGCAACGGCAGTTCCGGTCCGAGTTCCTCGACGAGCTGATTCGCGGCGAGCGCGAACTCTATCGCCAACTCGGCCGCATCGGGGAACCTGTGCAGCTCCCAAACCGCGAACAAGGCATCGCCGGCGTAGTGGCTGAGCGTGCCATGATGGGCGCGCAGGACACCGCCCAGCCGGTGCCAGAGCATGTGCAGGCTGCGCGCGACGACCCCCTCGTCAGTCACCTGGGAGATCGTCGAGTAGTTGACGATGTCACCGACCACCATCGCCATGGCGGTCTGGCTGATCCGGGCCGGCGTGGGAGGTGCGGGGATCCGAGCGGCGTCCCTGAACCGCTGCGACGCGAAAGTCAGCGCCACCTCGCCAATCCGCATCTCATCCCCGGGCCGAAGCGGCAGCGGAACCGCACGTTCTAACCGGACACCATTGAGCAGGGTGCCGTTGCTGCTGGTATCGATCACGAAAGCCTGGTCGGCTGTGGCGTCGAGCCTGATTTCGAGGTGAGTGCGCGAGATCTCGGGATCGGGGATGACCAGCCGACGCGCCTCGCTGATGCCTGCGCATTCGCGGCCCACAAACAGCTGATCAAAAATCGGCACGCGGCGTTCGGGCCCGCCGTCGTCGACGACGAGGTAGCCCAGCGGCTGGCCGGGCCGCCCGCCTGTCTCATTGATAAAAGCCGCCATCGTCGCCTCGCTGCTAGCCGCCGCGTTTATCGGACTGGTGACGTGCGGGGGCGCGGGAGGGCGGGCGCGACGATACACCGAAACCGTTGTACGACAATGCTGTTTCGGAGCCTCGGCGTTGCCGCCGCCTCAGCGGCCGGCCCGCGCTCAATTCGCTGAATGTCACCTCCATGCCTTGCCGATGAATAGGCGCGCCGCGGCCGCGTTGATCCGTTCGCCCATGTGTGCCACGGCTGTCCTTCGTGCCTGATGACTGGTGACAGTGGCGACAATACAGGCTGCTCAACCGCGGTGGAATACAGCCGCGTTTACTGATCGGTCGCATCAGCAACGCGGGCGACGGTGTCGCCGACCGAACCCCACTGGCGAATCCGGTTCCCGCGCCGCTACAGCAGATCCGCGATTCTGTCCGAATCACACGATGCCGAAGTCCGACGACCCTCGTGCTGCCTGAGCCGGATATGGCGTCGCGGAGACGACGCGATCAGGGACGCGCATCTGCCAAACCTTCAAGATTCCTACAAGGCGTAGCCGTCAAGCTGGTCGTCAACAGTCGCAGCGATTCGTGACGACAAAACCGATTCATGCCACAACAGCACCCGCCGATCCCCTCTACCCGCGAGAGAAAGTCAAGGAACATGACGAGTCGACAAGCGGCGGCGGGCTGGTACCCGGACCCGAACGGCGGACCCAGCCAGATCTATTGGGATGGCGCAATGGTTGTCTGGTGCCCCTCTATCCTCAGCAGTCTGCGGCTACCCTCGATGCCCTCCGCGCCGCTACGGCTGAGAATCGCTCGATCTGGGTCGGCGGATTGGCGTTCGCAACGTCGGTCCCCTCGGCGTAGCAGTCAAATACAATGACGTGGCCAGTTTGCCCGGGTTGGTACCCGGAACCACGAGCCGCTCCGGGAATGCGTGAGTGGGACGAGACCGGCTGGGTCGCTGAGGAAGTTGCGCCTCGGCCTTCGAGCAACAACGGTCCGCCGTGTGTCGCGGAGAATTCGGGCCCCAACCACGGTGTGCACCTGGTTTTGGCGATCTGCACATGCGGGTGGTGGCTGCCGGTTTGGCTGACCGTCACGCTTCTCGACCGACGGATGGCCCGAGTCGGGCCGGAGCCGGGAATTCGGGGCTTCTTGTCCGCACACCCGATGGTTACCGGAGTCGGAGTGCTCGCCGGCCTCGTCTTGATCATCGCCGACTGGCAGGCTTTCGCGCTCCTTGCAAGCCTTGCTGCCGTTGCAACCGGGCCGATCGTGTTGGCCGTCCTGGCCATCCGCTCTGTGCGGCGGCGCCGTCGAGAGAACGCGGAGATAGCCGCGCGCGCAGACGACCAACACGAGGCGGTGCTGCGCGGTGACGACCGCTGGGGGGTGCTCGGTATCAAACCACCGACCGCCGCCGTGGAGCCACAGCCGCCGAAAGCAGGTCGCAAGCCCCTTGTCGCAGGCGTTGCCGCCGTAGCGGGCGTTCTTGTCTTCGCGGTAATAACCACAGTCAACGCCCGAACGGCCGATCGGGCACCGGGCCCGGTCTCGGTGCCGACGGTTACGGTGCCGCGACCCGCGATCAGACCGGCACCTCAACCGGCGATCCCCCTTCCGCCGCTGGCAATTCCGTTTCCGCTTGTTCCAGCGCCGATTCCCACGCCGACGTCGCCACCGACCCAACCGCCGGCGGTCCCGGTACGAATGGGCGAGCAAGCCATCGACGGTGACCTGACGTTCGTCGTCACGTCGGTGGACCGGTCCAAGACCCTCGCCATTTCGAGTGTCCCCTTCATAAAGACGACTGCTAAGGGCACGTTTCTCACCGCGCATCTGACAATCACCAATAGCGGCAAGCAGTCCGAGTTGTTCGTCGCGTCCGGCCAGAAATTGAGAATCGACGGATCTGTCTACAACGCCGACCCCGTGGCCATGCTATGGACGCTGATGTTTGAAACCAGCATCAGCCCTGGCGCCACCGTTAAGGCGGAATTGTCGTTCGACGTGCCGACCGACACCGCGCCCGGGGGCGTGTTGGAGTTGCACGAGTCATCAACCTCGCGCGGCGCCACCGTCGAATTGCTCCCCCCGCAATAGGCACCCGAGCGTCGGCGGGCGGCAGGGGCAGCGGCGTCGCCCTGCCCGCCAGCGGCATGGCTGGTCCGCCCAAGATGAGCCGCTCCCCGCAAGTCTGACGACAAAGCGTAACTCGGCGACGAGATTCGCCACCCGGCGTTGATCCCGCACATGTGACCGTTTCTGCGGCTTGCCAATTTGTGGGCTGGACCGGCCGGCGACGACGGGAGTTGCCCGCCCGTGCAGACGGTGCCGGTCAGCCAAGGCACCTTCACTTGCGAGCAAGGTAACGCACATCTGAAGGGCTGCACGGCGCCCGCTAACAGCGGCTAGCATGCCTACGGGCGTGGTTCAGCAATTATCGGGGCGCTACAGGCCGTTTCAAGATGGCACTCGCCGTCCAGCCACGGTCGTTCACTGACAAATCTGCCTTTTCTCGTATGATCCTAGACCCGCTGGTAAACCAGGTATATTCCCATTGTTGGGGGTACCAATTGCCATCTGACGCCTGCCACCAACCCTGTCCCGGTGAAGTCATGTGCAAACAATACCGGCGGGCGATTTTCTCATCTGCGATCAGTACGCGGTCCCGCCCAGAGCCACCAGCGCACGAGCCAAAGCTTCCTGGCGCTAACTGCGGCCGGACACTCTCGGGCACGGTGGGCGAACGTGCCCTGGATTGGCGAACCGCGGCGTCGACTCATGGGTTACCGGTTAAAGCGGTGCAATTAGCCGCCTGCCACACTGTGACCGCCTCATCGTTTGCAAGCTGGTCCAGGGAGGCTACGTTTCCGGCGGCAGCCACGGATAGTTCATGGGCGATCAGGCTAAAGTCGCTTTTTAGGTCAGTACCCTCCGCGGTGGCCCCCGGAGGGGCGTCGTCAGCCAGCTTTTGGGCGTTCTTGGCAGCCTGCCCCAGTTCGGCCTTACTCAGGAAGGGTTGTGTCCCGGATTGACGGGCAGAGTCGACGTCCCAGGTGGCTTTCCGTACTCCTCCGTCCCAGAGTGAGTTGAGCTCGGCGCAGAACGCTGCATTCGACTTGCCGCCGCTCGATGCGCCCCCGCCGCCGAAGATTCCCAGCGACCCGACAGCAAAAGCAAGGACGGTGGCGGCGACGATAGCGGCGGCTAAGCCCGCCAGGGCCCAGGTGATCTTTCGTTGCCGAGATTGGTGAGACCAAAACTGGCGGCCGTCGTCCAGCGCCTTGGTCACATGGGGTCGGACCTGCTCCCCGGGGCTCGGCCCGCCGGCAGGCGGGGGCGGCGGGGGCGGCATCCGAGGGGGCGCTGGCGCACGAGACGGGGGTGGCAGCTGTGGTGGTTGTGCGGGTGGCGGCTGCAGTGGTGCCGCCTGCGCCGGAGGTGCCTTTCGTTGCCGGTGGGGCGTCCAGTCGCGACCGTCCCAATAACGCTGCGCGTCAGCGTCGTTCGGGTCGTCGTACCAACCTGCCTGATCGGGTTGTGTCATGCGCGGATGCTCCTATTGGCCGAGCTCTCGTGGGCCATTGCCGACCGTCCCCAACGCATCTGGTCGGCTAACCGATCGGGTCCGGACACCAGCTGGCCGGCAGTAGTCCAGTCGTCATGTTCTTTCATCCCGGCCTCTCGCCCGTGGTCTGTGGGTGCCGTGATCGGGCCGGTGGTCACCGTTACCGGCGTTCCGGCCGACCATTGCGAGTTTGACGCTTACGCCTTGAAAGATTCTTGAAAGATGGGTGGGACGACATGCAGGTATGCTTGTCACCGTCTCCTCCCGTGTCCGGATCGCCTCCTCGGCTGATCGGGTCGGCTCGAGAAAGTCACTGTGTTGCAAAGGCTTTATCCAGCTTCAGCACCCGGTTGTTGCCGCTGTCGACGACGTAGAGGTTGCCCTGGCCGTCGACGGTCACACCGCTCGGGTTGCTGAGGCCGGTGAACGGCAGGATGGACTGCGTGGTGACTTTGGTTGTGGGATCAGTCTTTAGCCTGAGCACCCGGTTGTTGCCGCTGTCTGTGACATAGACGCTGTTCCCATCCACTCCGACCGCCACGCCCCTTGGGCTGTTGAGGCCGGTGAAGGACAGCACGGTCTGGGTCGCGTTGGTGTTGTCCGGGAGTTGCAGAACTCTGTTGTTGCCCGCGTCGACGACCCAGATGGTGGAGAATGAGTTCGTCGCGATACCGTCAGGATGGTTGAGGCCGGCGAAGGGCAGCACGTCCGGCGCGGTCGCGCCCGTCTTCCAGCGCAGCACACGATTGTTGCCACTGTCGGCCACGTAGAACATCTGGCCCGCAACCACGATTGCACCGTGAGGTGACTGCAGGCCGGTAAAAGGTCCCGTCCACTGGGTGCCGGAGTCCGACTGCCAAGGGGGGGTCGGGGTCGACCGTGGGGCATCCGCCCACAGCACCCGGTTGGTGTTGGTGTCCGTGACGTAGAGGTTCCCCGCGTAGTCGACCGAAATGCCAACGGGATCACTGAGACCGGTGAACGGTGGCACGGTCTGGGTGGCGGAGGTCGCCGCGAGCTTCACAATCCGGTTGTTGCCGCCATCGGTGACATAAACGGCGCCATTGACGTCCACGCTGACGCCATCGGGGTGGGTGAGGCCCGTAAACGGCAACACTACCGCGGGACCCGCAGCCGGTGTGGATTGCGGCGGGTGCCCCGAAGTCGGTGACAATTGGCCCGAAGTGGCTCCGGTGGTAGTGGTCGCCGTCGCGGCAGTCGGTGGTGCGGTGTTGGCGCCGGGATTGGTGGTTCCCTTGCCGCCGCAGGCGGAGGTCACCGCGGCCGATCCGATGATTGCGACGGCGCCGGTAACACCTATCAGGTGACGAGCAATACAGAGAGAACGCATCTCGGGCTCCAATCTGCTGAGAGGCTAAGTGTGCCTCGATCATCAAGAAAATGCATCAGTTCGGCGCGAATCTTGGAACACCCATCTCCCACGTATTGGCGCGGGAATGCGCCGCCTTGCGTACACCCCGAGCAGGCCGCGGGGCGCGGCTAGACCAGGGGGTGTTCGGGCGGACGGCAGGAATCGCCTGGGAGTCAAGGGCGTTGGTCGGCGTCGTTTGAAGGGTCGTCAGATCCGTCAACTTTCGGTACCGGCACCGCACAGGCCACGTCGACTTCGAGCGCGGTTCTGGGGCACAGGCTGGCTCTAAAGCCAAGAGGCCTGGTGACACATTCGGCGGGGTCGGTGTCGTGGTGGGCAACAGAAAAAGAAAAAGGCGCCGGCAGGCGAAAGCGGCAGTACACTTTGACCGCCGGGTCACGCGGTGAGGGTCGGCTCTTCGTTGGGTGAGAGTGGGTGTCCTGTGGTGGAGCCTAAGGGATCGATTCTTTTGGTCTATTTTGTTGCCGATGAGTCCGGCTCGATGGGCCGCAATATCGATGAGCTTAATGCGGGGTTGTCGTCGTTGCATGATGCGTTGCAGCGGGAGTCGTTTGCTGCGGCGAAGGTGCGGTTGTCGGTGATCGGTTTTTCCGATACCGCGTTTACCTATCTGGAGCCCGCGGATTTGCGTTTCCTGCAGGGGATGCCGGTGCTGACGGCTCAGAGTCTGACGTCGTATGCGGCGGCCTTTGATCAGCTTGCGTACCGGATCAAGGTCGATATTCCGAGTCTGAAGGCCCAGGGGTATACGGTGCATCGGCCGGCGGTGTTTTTCCTGACCGATGGTTTGCCGAACGGTGACGAGGATTGGCGGTTGGCGCGGGCGAATTTGTTGGCCGAGGCTGCGGCGCCGAACATTTTGGCGTTTGGTATCGGGGATGCTGATGCGGCGACGGTGGCCGAGTTGGCGACCAAGCCGCAGTTTGCCTTTGTTGCGGCGCGTGGGGTGGACACCGGTGCGGCGATCTCGGAGTTTTTGACCTCGTTGACCCAGTCGGTGATCAGCTCGGGGCAGGCCATGGCCTCAGGCTCGGCCGAGCTGCAATTTGAAAAGCCAGAAGGTTTCACCCTGGCCGTGGACGTCGTCTAGACCGGTCTGGGCGCGCTGCTCATGGCCGCCTTCACACGGAGGACAAACGCCGAAGGACCCCGCGCTGCGGGGCCGACGCCGCAGCGGCGGACCAAGCTCGCGTTGACGGCCGCGACGGTTATTTTCCTGGCCGGCGCCGGCATTACCGGTTATCTCCTGTGGCCGCGCCCGCCCCAAACGCGCTCCGCGCTCTCCGGGCCGGCCTCGGCGCCAACCGCGCAGCCCGAAGCGCATCGCGTGCAGGTCGTGCTCCCGGCCACCGGCCTCGACAGCCCGGACGGCGTGGCGGTGGACGCTGCCGGCAACCTCTACGTCACCGCCGGCGGGAACGATCGGGTGGTCAAGCTGGCGGCAGCCACCGGCACCCAGGCCGAGCTGCCTTTCACCGATCTCCACCTGCCCATCGGGGTGGCCGTGGACGGCGCCGGCAACCTCTACGTCACCACCGACATCGTGTGCCTCCGGCAGTATTGCCCTGGCAACGGTCGCGTCCTGAAGCTGGCGGCGGGCTCGGATATTCCAACAGATCTGCCTTTCACCGGTCTCAACGAACCGCACGGTGTGGCCGTGGACGGCGCCGGGAACCTCTACGTCACCGACCGTGGAAGACAGGTAGTGAAACTGGCGGCGGGCTCGAGCACTCAGAGCGTGATGCCGTTCACCGGCCTTGATCTCCCCAGCGGTGTGGCGGTCGACGTGGCCGGCAATCTCTATGTCGCCGACGCCGGCATCGTCAACGGTAGGGTCGTCAAACTGGCGACGGACTCCGGCACCCAAACCGTGCTGCCCTTCACCGGCCTCAAGTTCCCGCAAGGTGTGGCGGTGGATCGCGCGGGTGACGTGTACGTGGCCGACACGGACAACAATCGCGTGCTGGAACTGGCGGCGGCCTCGGGTAACCAAACCGTGTTGCCGTTCGTCGGGCTCAGCTCTCCGTGGGGTGTGGCGGTGGATTCTGCCGGCAGCGTCTACGTCACCGACAATGGCAACCGACGAGTGCTCAAACTGCCGGCCGGATGATACGCCGTTCGCAGCGCGCCGAATTTTGCCGTCGCTCCCGTGCCCCATGAATCGTAGGGGCGGGTTCACACTCGACGATCTTCCGGCAGCACCTAGGTGATCAAAGTTTGAAGTCAAGAATCTCACAAGGGGTTGGCGTCAATTTTGTTTGACCGCTGCGACCGCTGACAGCAGCCAGGGGCAACACCGGCGAGCAGTGCCGCTGGCATCGAGAGAACCGGGAAAATGGTCATGAGCAAAGCGCTTATGGCGGCGGTGCACCGCCCCGTGGCGTCACCCCTGCCCGCCGCAGAAAATTGCCGCCCGCCACAGGCGGCAATTGGCGCGAATCGCACCTTGAATTGTGCGCCGAGAAATATGCTGTGCTCCGAGACCGGGTCCTTCTTGCCGCGGTCCGGGGCACCGAATGCCATGGGAGGTCCGCGATGACACAACAGGCCATTCAACGTGACAAGCTTGGCGCCCTGACCAAGATCGGCCAAGGCGGCCAAGGCGTGGTGTATCACGCACCGAACGCCAAAACCAAGTTTGCCGCATCGATGGTTTACAAGGAGTACAAAGCCCAGGCCCGCGCAGAGATCGATTTCACCGTCTTGGCCGCCATGCCGGCCCTCGTCGAGGACTCACTGTCCTATGCGGAAGCCGAACGGCTGATCTCGATTGCCGCCTGGCCCTGCGCAATCGTCGAAGAGACCAGCACACCAACGGGATTCGTCATGCCGGCCATCCCTGACGAGTTCTTCGTACCAATGACGACGGCCAAGGGTGTGTCGTCAGCCACCGGCGAGTTTCAGCATCTACTCAATCATCACTCTGTGCTGGCGGCCCGCGACATCGAAATCGATGACGCGCAACGTTATACGTTGCTACGCGAAGTCGCATCCGCGCTGGCGTTTCTCCACAAGCATGGTGTCTGCGTCGGTGACATCTCACCGAAGAACCTCTTGTTCTCTCTGGCTCCGCACGAAGCCGTGTACTTCATCGACTGCGACGCCATGCGCATCAACGGCGTCTCGGCGCTACCCCAGGTGGAGACTCCCGGTTGGGACGTACCCTCGGGAGAAGAACTGGCCACCATCTACTCCGACACCTACAAACTTGGCCTGCTCGCCCTACGACTCCTCGCGGGCGACCAAGAAACCAAGAATCCCCAGCACCTCCCCGCGAACACTCCTGGGCTACTGCGCCAAATCATCACCGACACCCTTGGTCAACAACCAGAAACCCGCCCGCTACCCGAAGCCTGGACCTACGTCCTGGGCCACGCCATCGAACAAGCCCAACACCAACGACTTACCGCGGCAACAGTCGCCGCCCCGGTCAGCATCCCATTGGAGCCGCCACCGGCACCGATCGTGCACTCAAGACCATCCGCCGCGAACTCCAGAAAACCGGCAGGCAGCTCGCATTCCAGACATCCCGCCGCCCCGCCGCCGAAAAGCGTTCCGCCTCCCACGGGAGCCGGCCCGTGGCCTGCTGTGCTCATCACAGCCATGGTGGCCGTTGTAGTCGTCGCAGTGGTCGCGGTGATAGCCCTGGTGGTCCATAGCCAAAACGACCATTCGGCATCCAGCACAACGTCAACCGCAACCAGTCAGGCGTTCGCGGACCCCAACTACCCCGCAGCGGCCGCACCCACACAAGCAGTCGATCCGGAAACCGCCGCCCTCCAACAGCTCCAACAGCTCGCCAATCAAGACGAGTCCTATATCCTCGCCAACCTCGCCGATCGGTGGGTCCCACAGCTCAGCACCAAACAACCGGGGGTCCACGACGACGGCATCGTCTACGACAACGCGGCGATTCTTCAGGAACATCTGAGATTGCGTCAGCAGTATGACGCGAAACTCCTCTGGTCGACCGATTGGTCGAACTACGACAAGGGCGGCTTCTGGGTGACGATCGGGGCGTTCGCGTCCAGCAACCCCGGCGGTGCGCTGCAGTGGTGTTACGACCACAACCTCGATGATGATCATTGCTTCGCCGAGCGCGTCAGCAAGACGCATTCCGGGTCGGGAAGCACCGCGCACCAACGCTGACGGGCGATCTGGACAATGACTGGTAATCCACCGCAACGCCACGAACCCGCGCGCCGCGAAGAACCTGGAGACGATTCGAAGGCAGCGAACGCGCAAGCCAGTGACGCGCACCGGCGGCAAAAAGTGGGCACAGCGGCGCTCGAGGGGACTGAACCCGGCCGCCACGACGCGACACCACCGCGGAGGCGGCGCCACCGCCTCCCCGCTGCGGGTCAGCCGCGTCGGCTGCGCCGGCATTGGCTCGCTATCTCCGGCGTGATTCTCGCTGTGGCGTTGGTCGCCGGCGGTGTGCTGACGGTCCTCCATCTAGGGAGCATCCGTCACTTGTTGCCGGGCGCGACAGGAGGCCAAACCCCGGCTCGTGCAGCGACTCCCGTGCCGCCCGGCCACCACGCGGCCACTTCCCCCGCTCCGCGCCCGGGCTGCCCAGACACGGCTGCGTTACTGGCGACGATGTCGATTCGCGACAAACTCGCACAGCTGCTGATGGTCGGTGTGACCGATGCGGCGGACGCCCGCGCGGTTGTCGTCAATCAGCACGTCGGGGGTATTTTCATCACGAGTTGGACCAACTTGTCGATGCTGAAGGACGGGTCGCTGTCCGAGATCGCCCGCTTAAGCGGTCCGCTGCGGCTCGCCGTCAGCGTCGACGAGGAGGGCGGCCGGGTGCAGAGGTTGTCGTCGCTGATCGAATCGGTGCCGTCGGCCCGCGTGCTGGCGCAGACCAAGTCGCCCGAGCAGGTCTACCAGCTGGCGTTGGAACGCGGCCACGAATTGCGCGGATTGGGTATCACCATCGATTTCGCCCCGGTCGTCGATGTCACCAACGCTCCCGCTGACACTGTAATCGGCGACCGCTCGTTCAGCGCTGACCCGGCAGTGGTGACGCAATACGCCGGGGCATACGCGGAGGGCCTTCGCGCCGCGGGAGTCCTCCCGGTGCTCAAACACTTTCCCGGACATGGCCATGCGTCGGGAGATTCGCACGCGACCGGAGTGGTGACACCGCCGCTGGCCGAGCTGCAAAACGTAGATCTCGTGCCGTACCGAACGCTGGCGGCGCAAGCGCCGGTCGGCGTGATGATCGGTCACATGCAGGTTCCTGACTTGACCGGCACCGACCCAGCCAGCTTGAGCCCGGCTGCGGTCGGCTTGTTGCGCAACGGAACCGGTTACGGCGGGCCGCAGTACGACGGTCCCATCTTCACCGACGACCTGTCGAGCATGAAAGCGATTACCGACCGCTACGGCGTTGCCGAGGCGGTGTTGAAGTCCTTGGAGGCCGGCGCCGACACGGCGCTCTGGGTATCCACGACCGCAGTGCCGGCGGTGCTCGACCGCTTACAGTCGGCGCTGGCCGACGGCGAATTAACCAACTCCAACATCGAGGCTTCCGTGCAGCGGATGGTAAAGGCCAAGGAGGCCTTTGACTTTCGCTGCCGGCATTAGCGATCTCATCTGCAGGCGCGTCGGTGGAGGGGTCAGCCGCACAGTTTCCAGCTACCGTTTTCCTTCACGAAGGAATCGGTATCCGTAGACGGGTTGCCTGGCGATTTGGATGCTGTGGTAGTCACCTGGGCGGTGGCCCGGTTTCCAGTGACATGAATTTCAGCCACCGAACTCGAGACGGTTCCGTATTCATCGAGGTAGGCGCGCAACTGTTCGCTGGTGTAGGCCGCAGCGAAAGCGCCAACACCGGCGGGGGCTTTGGTCGTCTCGCTGCACATCAAGCTCCCGACCCCCGCGCCGTCGGCATTGTTGAACTCGGTAGTGAACTTTGCGACGAGCGCTCTGATCTGGGCCTCGTCTGAGTCGCCCGCTAGGAAGAACTTGTACCCGACCACTCCGGCTACGGCCAAAACCACGGCGGCCGCTATGACCGCGGCGATTACCTTCGCAGCCCGGGACCGTTGCGGCTCGCCGCCACCCGACGGCTGACCCGGCGGTGGCCACTGAGGTTGAGCATCCGGGCTCGGGGGCGGCGGCACCGATGGGGCCGGAGGCGGGGTCGACGCGAGCGTAGCTGCGGGCGGGGGCGGCGGCGCAGACGACGGCATTACTGGCTGAGGCGCGGGATGCGAGGCCGGCTTGCGCTCACGATGTGGTGTCCAGTCTTGACCGTCCCAGTAGCGCAGCGCTTTCGGGTCGTATGGGTCGTCATACCAGCCGGGCTTGTCGGTCGTCGTCATGAGCAGACCCTCCCGTTCACTGAACCGCAACCGTCGAGGCGAGTGGGAATAACACGCGGCTCCACCTTCGGTAATACGTGCGAGTGATTATCGCCTGCACCGTAACGATCGGCAAGGATTCCTTCGCGTATTTCCTTCCGAATGAAACTGGACTTTAATTTGGTTATCTCTGGCGATGCAGGAGCCGCTTCCGCGCCGCGTGTTGGGCACGCCGCGGTCTTCTTGGTGGCCGGGGCTCAGTATCGCGACAGCGGCGGCAGTAATTGGCGTCCGCCGCGGCGGGGCGCCCCGGGCGGCCGGCATGGTCGGTAAACGACGCGGTAACTTTCGGCCGGGCGGGACGAAGGTTTCCGCATCCGTGGTCCCAAGGCGTGGGCGTCATCGTCCGATCGTCGTTTGTGCGATGGTGGCGGTGGTTGCGGTCGCTGCGGGGATCGCGGTTGTCAAATCGAATGGCATTCTTTCGCACCGGTATACCGGCGGTACCGCCCGACCGCCAGCAACCGCATCGCCGGTGCGCGTACCTAGCGGCACCCGCGAGACGCGGGCTGAGGCAGGCGCCGTTCCATCGAGTGACTCGGACGTCGCCACATTGACGGCGGACTTCGCGCAGCTGCAAAGCGGAATTGATGCAACGATTGGGTTGGCGATCGCGCCGGCCGGGGCGTCGACCTCGGTAGTGACACTGGGGCAATGGACTGTGGGGCCAGCCTGGTCGACGATCAAGGTCCCGTTGGTCATCGCCGCCCTGCGCAAGTACAACCCACCTCAGGTCACCGAGGCCATGAGAGCTGCTATCACCCATTCTGACAACGCTGCGGCCGAATCGATCTGGGAGGGATTGGGCGAGCCTGTCATCGCGGCTCACACGGTTGAACAGGTTCTCATCGAGGCGGGTGACCCCACCACGGTCGAGGCCCGGAAAATTCGCCCCCAGTTCACCGCCTTCGGACAAACACGTTGGTCCTTGAAAGACCAAATACGCTTCGCCGCCTTTGCGGCGTGCGATGACCGGGATGTGCCGGTACGCGCGCTGATGGGCCAAATCGAGCAAGACCAGCGATGGGGATTGGGCGTCATCCCCAACGCCCAGTTCAAAGGCGGCTGGGGGCCCGCAGAGGCCGGGAACTACCTGGTTCGGCAATTCGGCTTCGTCACCAACCCATCGTCCGGTGGCCGCGTAAGCGTTGTCGCGGTGGCCGTGCAGCCCGCTTCCGGCTCGTTCGCCGACGGCACCGCCGAAATGACCAAGATTGGACGTTGGCTCAACGACCACATCGCGATGCTGCCAGCTGGCCAATGCGGTCGCTGAGCAAGACGCTCGCAATGACGGCCCAGGTGATCGGATGCGAGAGACTCGGTGCTCCGAACGAGAGCGGCCGGAGCCCAGCCATTGCCCCTTTAGGGCATCGCGTCGAACTCAAACGGCACGGGGCGGCAGGTCAATCGTGATCTGCCGGTAGCCGCAGGGTTGAGCGAGCCTCTCTTCCGTAGCCCGGCACACATCCGCCCGAGTCGATCGCCGGCGGCAGCGCTCAGGTAGCCGACAGCGACCTTCTAGGAACAGGTGGCATCAATTTCGAACGGCACGGGAGGGCCAGAGGGACTTGTGCGGTATTCGAGGTTCGAATACGGCGTGGCGTTGCCGGTCAGCTTGTAGCTGTTGCCGGTCTTTGTGACGGTGGCGGCACCGCTTTGCTGCTGGTCGGTCTGGGACCACATCCACCCATCAGAACCCTGCCCCTCGATAGTTACCCCGATCACCTGTTGGTTGTCCGTGGTGACCTGAGCCTGCGCGTGGGGCATCTCGATCCAGATCTGGTCCGGTGGGTGATTGTTGGGGTTGGAGTTGTGTTGACAACTGGCATTGCCGCCCGACCCGACCGCTTTTCCATTGACGACGACTTTGGATCCAGGGTCACCGTAGGCCAGGGGTGCTCCCATTACGAGGGCCGCGACCGCGATGGCGGCTGCGGGGGCGTGTTTGATCATTTCTTCTTTCCTTTGTCGGTTCCGCATGATGGTTAGCCACCTTTGCATGCTGGGCAAGGCCCCGATGAGCCACAGGCGTTCATGAATGCGGTGAAGGGGCCAACAGGGCCAGCACCCTTTTCATGGTCCTCAACCCTTCGTCGGCGTGGGTGTTGCGGGACGTGGAGCCGCCTGGTGAAGCACGGACTCTATCGCGACCCGGCGAACGGGCGAACTGCCGTCCACATCCAATATTGCATTGCCTTGCAATCGGCACAGTATTTTCTGCATACCCATTCTCGACTTTTATTTCCGATCCGATACACGGCCAATCGCCGAGAAACTGGCAGGCCCCCTCGTCGGGGAAGCGGCGCAGTCTCGGGACGTCCCTTTCCGCGCCTGGAAACGACACGGGCCGCCCCCAACAAGTCGAAGTCGTCAACCGACGACAGCGATGTATTGGGGCTATCCAGGCATTGCTTCGTCGCGATTCCTGAGTTGAGGTCGAGCTATCGGCGCGGCGGCGTCCAAGACGGTTCCGACGCCGGTGCCTAACGGCGCTCCGCCGAGGCCGGCAGTCACACATCGGCGGCCGTACAGGTGGATTGGACCGTTGTACCGCGGGTGTGCGGAGAATGCCCCCGCGGCGGTGTCGGATCGGTTGGCCATCGTGCTGTCTTGGGCCTCCGGCACCCCGGCGAATCCTGAGAACTCCGTCGAGTCCCCCTGCGCCGCAGACCATGGCGATCAAGCTTGCGTACTCGCCGGTTTCGGGTTCGTGATCGCCACCAGCGTCACCTACTTTGCCGGCGCACCAGAAAAAGGCGCCGGCAGGCGAAAGCGGCAGTACACTTTGACCGCCGGGTCACGCGGTGAGGGTCGGCTCTTCGTTGGGTGAGAGTGGGTGTCCTGTGGTGGAGCCTAAGGGATCGATTCTTTTGGTCTATTTTGTTGCCGATGAGTCCGGCTCGATGGGCCGCAATATCGATGAGCTTAATGCGGGGTTGTCGTCGTTGCATGATGCGTTGCAGCGGGAGTCGTTTGCTGCGGCGAAGGTGCGGTTGTCGGTGATCGGTTTTTCCGATACCGCGTTTACCTATCTGGAGCCCGCGGATTTGCGTTTCCTGCAGGGGATGCCGGTGCTGACGGCTCAGAGTCTGACGTCGTATGCGGCGGCCTTTGATCAGCTTGCGTACCGGATCAAGGTCGATATTCCGAGTCTGAAGGCCCAGGGGTATACGGTGCATCGGCCGGCGGTGTTTTTCCTGACCGATGGTTTGCCGAACGGTGACGAGGATTGGCGGTTGGCGCGGGCGAATTTGTTGGCCGAGGCTGCGGCGCCGAACATTTTGGCGTTTGGTATCGGGGATGCTGATGCGGCGACGGTGGCCGAGTTGGCGACCAAGCCGCAGTTTGCCTTTGTTGCGGCGCGTGGGGTGGACACCGGTGCGGCGATCTCGGAGTTTTTGACCTCGTTGACCCAGTCGGTGATCAGCTCGGGGCAGGCCATGGCCTCAGGCTCGGCCGAGCTGCAATTTGAAAAGCCAGAAGGTTTCACCCTGGCCGTGGACGTCGTCTAGACCGGTCTGGGCGCGCTGCTCATGAGCCGCTTCACGCGGAAGCCCAAAGCGGGGGCGCCCGTCAACGAGGACCCCGCGACCCAACCGGCCTGTGCAGCAGCCGATCCACCATCGCCGCTTACCGAACCGCCGACGCCATCCATCACCGGACCATCGGTCCGCGACGTGTCGACAGTAGCTGCAGTCATCGGCCCTACCGCCATCCCGCAACTCGTCGTGGGATCGCCCTCGCCGCCGATCGAACCATCAACGATCGGTAAAGACTATCGTTCCCTGCCGTTTCGCCCGGACGTGGTGATCGATGGCTGGTCCACCGACGCCATGACCGTTCGCGGGGTATCTCAGCGCGGGCACCTGCACCGCTACAACGGTGCGCCACGTCAGGATGACTTCGCGGTTCATCATCTGCCCGACGGACGCGTGATCGTCCTTGTTGCCGATGGCGTTTCGGGGGCACCGCAATCGCATATCGGCGCGAGCACCGCCACCAAGCAAGCGGCCGAATGGCTGCACACCAACATCCGCGATGACCTCAACGACGTCGACTGGTTAGCCCTGATCAAGAGCACTGCGTGGGCGCTGACCGAGCGAGCTCAAAGCCTGCTACGCCTTGAAGCCCCCGACCCGGTCCGCGCCGAGGAGCAACTCGCGACAACATTGGTGTGTGCGATCGTCGAGCCAGTCGCCGCGCACACCCTGCGTGCCCATTTGGTGACGGTCGGCGATTCGGCCGCGTGGCTGCTTTCGGGGGGACACTTCATCGATTTGCTCGGCGGCAAGGCTGTTACGGCTTCCGGAATCGCATCGTCGACAGTAGTGGGATTGCCCCGAGTGCCAACCGAACTCACACCGATAGCGGTCGACGTCGCATACGATGACGTGTTGTTGATCGCCACCGACGGAATCGGCGACCCGCTCGGAACTGGACAGGGCGGGGTGGGCAACCTCTTCCGCGAAGTGCTGACCAAACCGTCGCCACCCTCACTCATCGAGTTCGCCCATGCCGTCGACTTCAGCCGCGAAACCTTCGATGACGACCGAACTTTGGTCGCGGTATGGCCACGGCGGCAGACGCTTCATGAAGCGCTGGTTCCCCGGTCACGCCGCCCCGTGGAAGGTCTTCAATGACAGCACAGGTGATAGAGCGAGACCGACTGGGCTCATTAACGAAGGTCGGTCAGGGCGGGCAGGGCGTGGTCTATCGGGCACCCAAAGTGCAAACCAAGTTCGCAACGTCCATGGTCTATAAGGAATACAAGGCCCAGACCCTGGCCGAAATCGACTTCACCGCACTGGCGGCGATGCCCGCTCTGGCCGAGGACTCACTGACATACGCCGAGGGCGAACGACTGATTTCGATCGCCGCGTGGCCGTGTGCCCTCGTCGAAGACGGCGGCAGGACAACGGGGTTCGTGATGCCGGCCATCCCCGATGAGTTCTTCACCACTTTGATCACGGCCAAAGGTGCCTCGTCCAGCACTGCAGAATTCCAACATCTTCTCAATCATGAGTCGGTACTGGCGGCTCGCGGCATCGACATCGATGAGGTCCAACGCTATTCGCTGCTGCGCGAGGTCGCCTCCGGGCTGGCATTTCTGCACAAACACGGCGTATGCGTCGGAGACATCTCACCGAAGAACCTGCTGTTTTCCCTGACGCCGCACCCTGCGATCTTCTTCATCGACTGCGATGCAATGCGGATCAACGGTGTTTCGGCACTCTCCCAAATGGAAACCCCCGGCTGGGACGTCCCCTCGGGCCAAGAGCTGGCCACCATCTACTCCGACACCTACAAACTCGGCCTGCTCGCTATCCGGTTGCTGGTCGGCGACCAAGACACCAAAAACCCTCAACACCTGCCGCCGACCACGCCGAGCCTGCTGCGGCAAATCATCACTGACACAGTAAATAACGAGCCAGAGCGACGGCCGCTCCCCGAAGCATGGACTTACGTCCTCGGCCATGCCATCGAAGAAGCCCAACACCACAAGAAGATGGCAGCGGCGATCTCACCGGGTACCATCGCACTGGATCCGCCACCGACCCCCGTCGTACACTCCCGGCCAACGACAGCCGCACACTCCCGACCGCCCGCCGCGTCATCCCAATCGCCGATGAACCCGTCGCCGCCCCCGGCATGGGCGCCGCCACCGGAGGCACTCTCATCGCGAGCGGGAGTGTGGATTGGCATCGGCCTGGCGGGTTTGGCTGTCGCCGCGTTGGTTGTGTTCATGGTGGCGCTGGTCAATCCGAACAACTACACACCGCCAAGCGCCTCGGCTTCATCCACCGCCGGGAGTTCGGCCGATGAGTCATCCTCCTATCCGACCACCACAACGACGGCGCGCACGTTTTCTGTGCCGCCAGGTTTGCTGCGAGAGCCAGACATGCACGGCGACGCCAGCTGTGTGAACGGCCGGCCGCTGCCGAATCACCCGGGCAGTCGTGCCGGCCCGGGCCTCTCCTCGTCGGGCGCGGACCAGACATCATGCCTCTTCGCTTTCACGGTGGGGCAGGCATACTGGGCCGCCTACTCCGAACCCAGCTCGCAGCCACAAAAGGTCATCGCGCACGGCAGCGTGGGATGCGAGACGGTAGAGCGGAACTCTCCGAACATCCAGTGCGACGGCGATGACTTCATCATGTATTGCGAAATCGTCGGCGGCGATGACTGGATAACGTGCAGGGGCGGCAACGATGCGATCGTGTATATCTTCTGAAACACCCGAAGCAGTCCGAACAAAGTCGCATTGGGCTGTTATTTCCGGTAGGTCGGCAGCGCTGCCGGCCATCCGTGCTTGAGGGAGGCCGACCGGTGGACGAGAAATTTGGGCGTTACCAACTGCTCTCACTGATCGGCCAGGGTGGCATGGGCAAGGTATTCAAGGCCCACGACACCCTCATCGGCCGCGACGTCGCCGTCAAAGTCTTGTCCGCCGAGCTGGGCGCCGAGCCCGGCTATCGGCAGCGTTTCCGCCGCGAGGCCCACACCGCGGCCCGACTGACCGAACCACACATCATCCCGATCTATGACACGGGCGAGATCGACGGTCAGCTGTATCTGGTGATGCCGGTGATCGACGGCATCGACGTCCACGGGCTGCTGCTGCGCGACGGGCCGATGAGCCCACAGCGGGCCGTACATGTGGTCGAACAACTGGCCGACGCGCTGCAAGCTGCCCACGCCGTCGGGCTGGTGCACCGCGACGTCAAACCGTCCAACGCGTTGGTGACCGGGAACGACCACGTCTATTTGATCGACTTCGGCCTCGCCCATGATACGGCGGCCACAAGGCTGACCCGAGTCGGCCACATCATGGGCAGTTGGGCCTACATGGCCCCGGAGCGATTCGAGGCCGGCACGGCCGATGCCAGCGGCGACATCTACGCCCTGGCGTGTGTCCTCTACGAGTGCCTCACCGGCGCCAAGCCGTACCCCGGGGACAGCCTCCAACAACAATTCACGGGGCACTATTCGCTCGACCCGCCCCGGCCGAGCGACCTGTCGCCCACCATCCCCGCCGGGTTGGACGCGGTGATCGCCCGCGGCATGGCCAAAGATCCACGCCAGCGCTACGCCAGCGGCCCGGAACTCGCCGCCGACGCCCGCCGCGCCCTCGGTACCGCCCCGCGCGGCAGGCAAGAGACCCCGCCCACCGCGACTCGATCCGCGCACGCTCCCACCCGCCTGCACGATCGGGTGCCGACGCCGCCGCCTCCTGCCACACCGGACGCCGCGATTCCCAGGCAGCCTCGAAGACTGCCCCCCGTTTCGCAGGCTCGACCCGCCGACCGCCCCCTGACCCGGAACGAGCCACCGCCGCAGCCGACGGGCGGTCGCCGGCGTCGACGGCTGACGGGTCCGCTGATCGCCGCGGCCGTCGTCGTGGTGGCCGTCGCGGCAATCACCGGCTACCTGTTACGACCCTCGTCACCCGGATCGCAATCCCCGGGCGCGCGACCCGCACCGGGTTCGGCGCCGATCGCGCAGCCCGCGTCGGATGTCGGGCAGAGCGTGCTGCCGTTCACCGGCCTCAGCGGTCCCGACGGCATCGCCGCGGACACGCTCGGCGATGTGTTCGTCACCGACTCCGGTAACAATCGGGTGCTCGAACTGGCGGCCGGCGCGGGCGGCCCCACCGAACTGCCATTCGCCGGCCTCGGCGATCCCAGCGGGGTCACGGTGGACGCCGCCCGCACCGTCTACGTCACGAACGCCGCGAACAACCGGGTGCTGAAGCTGCCCGCGGGATCTACCAGCACGATCGAGCTGCCCCTGACGGGCCTCAACGGTCCGCACGGTGTGGCGGTCGACGCCGCCGGCGACCTCTACATCGCCGCGGGCAACACGGTGCTGAAACTGCCTGCGGGATCGAGCAGCGCCGTGGAGCTTCCGTTCACCGGCCTGAGCGGCCCCACCGGCGTGGCGGTGGACAGCTCGGGCACCGTGTACATCACCGACACCGGTAACAACCGCGTGCTGAAACTGTCCGCGGGCGCGGTGCAGGTCGTGCCGTTCACAGGTCTCAACAAACCGGACGGCATCGGGATCGACACCGCCGGCGACGTTTTCGTTGCCGACGCCGGCAACAACCGGGTGCTCAAGCTGCCGGCTGGCTCGACCACGCAGACCGCGCTGGTGCCCAACGGCCTCAACGACCCCCGTGGGGTCGTGGCGGACCCCGCCGGGAACGTCTACGTCACCGATACGGGCAACAATCGGGTCCTGAAGTTCACCGCGGGCTGAGCCGGACGCCGCCGGACCGCCTACCATCGGGAGCGGTACCGAAGGAGCGCCATGCGGATCGATTTCACCCCGGACCCCGACCTGTATCCGTTCGAGTCGCGCTGGTTCGACAGCTCGCGGGGACGCATGCACTACATCGACGAGGGCCCACCCGGCGGCCAGGGCCCGCCGATCCTGCTGTGCCACGGCAACCCGACCTGGAGCTTCCTGTACCGCGACATCATCACCGCGCTGCGCGGCCGGTTCCGCTGCATCGCAGCGGATTACCTGGGCTTCGGGCTCTCGGACCGGCCCGCCGGGTTCGGCTACACGATCGACGAGCACGCCCGCGTGGTCGGCGAGTTCGTCGACCACCTCGGCTTGGACGGCTACCTGAGCATGGGCCAGGACTGGGGCGGCCCGATCAGCATGGCGGTCAACGTGGACCGGGCCGACCGGGTGCGCGGCATCGTGCTGGGCAACACCTGGTTCTGGCCGGCGGACACGCTGACCACCAAGGCCTTCAGCCGGGTGATGTCCAGCCCGCCCATGCAGTACGCGATCCTGCGGCACAACTTCTTCGTCGAGCGACTGGTCCCGATGGGAACCGCGCACCGGCTCAGCGCGGCGGAGATGCAGCACTACCGGGCGGTGCAGCCCACTCCCGAAGCCCGCAAGGGCGTCGCCGAGATGCCCAAGCAGATCCTGGCCGCCGGTCCCCTGCTGGGGCGGCTGGCCGGCGAGGTGCCGGCCAAGCTGGGCGACAAGCCCGCGCTGTTCGTCTGGGGCATGAAGGACTTCGCGTTCCGTCCCGGCCCCACGCTGCCGCGGATGCGGGCCACGTTCGCCGACCACGTTGTCGTGGAACTGCCCGACGCCAAGCATTTCATCCAGGAGGACGCACCCGAGGAGATCGCCGCGGCGATCATCCAACGGTTCGGCTGACGCCGGCGCCTTACGCGAACGCCTCCACCGGCGGGCATGAGCAGACCAGGTTGCGGTCACCGTAGGCGCCGTTGATGCGGCGCACCGGCGGCCACACCTTGGGCCGGAAGCCCTTGCCCAGCGGGTAGGCGGCCTCCTCGCGGGTGTACGGGTGATCCCAGTCGGAGACCAGCAGGCACTCCGCGGTGTGCGGCGCGCCGCGCAGCGGATTGTCGTCGACAGACCACTCCCCCGCGCCGACCCGGTCGATCTCGCCGCGAATGGCGATCATGGCCTCGCAGAACGCGTCGACCTCGGTCAAAGTCTCGCTCTCGGTCGGCTCGACCATGAGGGTGCCGGCCACCGGGAAGCTCATCGTGGGCGCGTGGAAACCATAGTCGGCCAAGCGTTTTGCGACGTCGTCGACGGTCACGCCGGTCGCCTTGGTGATGCCGCGCAGATCCAGGATGCACTCGTGGGCGACCATGCCGTTGTCCCCGGTGTAGAGCACCGGGAAGTACTCGTCGAGCCGCCGGGCGATGTAATTGGCCGAGGTGATCGCGGTCAGCGACGCCGCGCGCAGGCCCGCCGCGCCCATCATCCTGATGTAGGCCCAGGTGATCGGCAGGATCGAGGCCGAGCCGTACGGCGCCGAGGCCACCGGGTGTCCCGCGGGCAGCTCGGGGGCGAACGGGTGGCCCGGCAGGAATGGGGCCAGGTGCGACCGCGCCGCCACCGGCCCGACGCCCGGGCCCCCGCCCCCGTGCGGGATGCAGAACGTCTTGTGCAGGTTCAGGTGGCTGACGTCGCCGCCGAACTTGCCGGGCCGGGCCAGTCCGACCAGCGCGTTGAGGTTGGCGCCGTCGATGTAGACCTGGCCGCCGGCGTCGTGGGTGGCCGCGCAGATGTCGGCGACATCGTGCTCGTACACGCCGTGCGTGGAGGGATAGGTGATCATCAGCGCCGCCAGCCGGTCGGCGTGTTCGGCCACCTTGGCCCGCAGGTCGTCCAGGTCGACGTCGCCGTTATCCCGGCAGGCCACCACGACCACCCGCAGACCGGCCAACGCCGCCGACGCGGCGTTGGTGCCGTGCGCGCTGGACGGGATCAGGCAGATGTCGCGGTGCGGCTCGCCCCGGCTGGCGTGGTAGTCATGGATCGCCAGCAGACCGGCGTACTCGCCCTGCGAGCCGGCGTTGGGTTGCAGCGACACCGCGTCGTAGCCGGTGAGCTGCACCAGCCAGCGCTCCAGGTCGGCGATGAGGCGCCGCAGCCCGGGCGTGTCGGAGGCCGGGGCGAAGGGATGCTGGCGCGCGAACTCGGGCCAGGTGATGGGTTCCATCTCGGCGGCCGCGTTGAGCTTCATCGTGCACGAGCCCAACGGGATCATGCTGCGGTCCAGGGCGATGTCCTTGTCGGCGAGGGCGCGCAGGTAGCGCATCATCGCCGTCTCGGTGCGGTATTGCGTGAACGCCGGATGGGTCAGGAACTCCGAGGTGCGGGTGGCGATGTCGGGCCAGTCAAAAGCGTCGCGCGCCGGCCCGGCGCCGAACGCCGCCAGCACGGCCGCGACGTGCTCGTCGGTGGTGACCCCGTCGCAGGCCACCGAGACGTGGTCCTCGTCGACCCACCACACGTTGATCCCGCGCTCCTTGGCGGCGGCCTGGATGTCGGAAGCCAGGCCGGGCACCCGCACCAGCACGGTGTCGAAGAACGTCGGATGCACCACCTCGACGCCGGCGCCGGCGAGGCCGGCGGCCAGGTTGCGGGCGTGGGAATGCACCCGCCGGGCGATCGCGGTCAGCCCCTGCGCGCCGTGGTAGGCGGCGTACATGGCGGCGATCACCGCCAGCAGCACCTGCGCGGTGCAGATGTTGCTCGTCGCCTTGTCGCGGCGGATGTGCTGCTCGCGGGTCTGCAGCGCCAGGCGATACGCCGGCGCGCCGTCGTCGTCGACCGACACCCCGACCAGCCGGCCCGGCAACTGGCGCGCATGCTTGGCGTGCACCGACAGGTATCCGGCGTGCGGCCCCCCGAATCCCATTGGCACACCGAAACGTTGGGTGGTGCCGAACGCGACGTCGGCGCCGATCTCACCGGGCGGGGTGAGCAGCGTGCACGCGAGCAGGTCGGCGCCGATCGCCACCAGTGTTCCGCGGTCGTGGGCCTGGGTCACCAGGGCCGACCAGTCGGTGATCCGGCCGCTGGAGCCGGGCACCTGGGCGATGACCCCGAAGAACTCGCCGTCGGGCAGGCCCTCGCGCAGGTCGGCGGTCACGATCTCGATGCCCAGCGGCCGGGCCCGGGTGGCCAGCACCGCCGCGGTCTGGGCGAAGACGTCGACGTCGACGGCCAGCCGGTTGCCCGCGCCGCTCGCCGCGCGGTGCAGCAGCGTCATCGCCTCGGCGGCCGCGGTGCCCTCGTCGAGCATCGACGCGTTCGCGACCTCGAGTCCGGTGAGGTCGGCCACCATGGTCTGGAAGTTCAGCAGCGCCTCCAGCCGGCCCTGGCTGATCTCGGGCTGATACGGCGTATAGGCGGTGTACCAGGCCGGGTTCTCCATGATGTTGCGCAGCAGCACCGGCGGGGTGATCGTGTCGTAGTAGCCCTGCCCGATCATCGACACCGCCACCGTGTTCTCATCGGCCATGGCGCGGAGCTCGGCCAGCGCCTCGGTCTCGCTGGCCGGCGGCGGCAGCCCATCCAGACCGGGGGCGGCGCCGCCGTCGGTGAGCTTGTCGAGGATGCGGGTCGGGATGGCCTTGGCGGCCAGCTCGTCGAACGAGCCGACACCGATGACCGCGAGCATGGCCGCGATCGCCTGGCTGTCGGGCCCGATGTGGCGCGTTGCGAAGGTGGATTGGTCTGGCACTGGCGAAACTCCTGACTGGCCCGAAACAGGGGCATCAAAGGCATCAAAGGCAGAGAGATACGGCCCTCTCCCTCTGTCTTCGCCCGTTCGCCAGGCGCCTGAGAGATTCGGCGCCCCGACTGCCGGAGCACCTTTCCCCATCGGCGGGTGCGGACCGCTGCCGGTCCCACCGCTTTCCAGAGGCATCGTGAACTCGCGCGGTCCGGGTGCCTGAGAGGTTGGTGGAGAGGTCTTGCTCCTTCGGCGCCCGTGACTGGCAATCACGGAACTCTCCCGCTCGAGTGCGACGCGTCCCCTAGCTTACTCGGGGATTGACTCCTGATTGCCGCGAGCGTGCGTGTTTGTACGGCGACACGCCGTGTGAGGGGCGCATTTGCGCACCCTCGTGGCGACGTGGCGGCTCTTGACTAACCGATCTTGCGGTCGCGGTGCTTGCGCCGGGACGCCAGCTCGTCTTCGGGGGCCGCGATGGATTCGCCGCCGTCGGCGCGCTCCCCGGGGAAGTCGGCGATCACGCCGGTCAGCTCGCGCATCGCACCGGACACGGCGATGCCGAACACGCCCTGCCCGCCCTGCAGCAGGTCGACGACCTCTTCGGCCGACGTGCACTCGTAGACGGTGGTCCCGTCGGAGAACAGGGTGATGTTGGCCAGGTCCTGGACACCGCGCTGGCGCAGGTGGTCGACCGCGACCCGGATGTTGTGCAGCGAGATGCCCGTGTCGAGCAACCGCTTGACGATCTTGAGGACCAGGATGTCCTTGAACGAGTAGAGGCGCTGGCTGCCGGAGCCGGCCGCGCTGCGGATCGACGGTACGACCAGCGACGTTCGCGCCCAGTAGTCGAGCTGGCGGTACGTGATGCCGGCGATCTGGCAGGCGCTGGGTCCCCGATAGCCGACAAGCTCGTCGGGCACGGAATCGTCGGGAAACAGCCCGGGTTGCACCGGCTCGTGCGGGCCGCTGACGCCCTGATCGCCCTTGCTTGCGCCGTCCGCGTTGTCAGCTAGATCCAGCTGTTCTTGACGTGGCTGGTCGCTCACCGTGGTTCCTCTCGCCGGTCGCGCTCGTTCTCACTGGCTGCCCCGGCAGCCACGCTTGCTCAGGCCCGAGTGCTAGAGAGCTTACGCTGTTCGATAGCCGCCGCGCCCTTTCTGGTCATCAAAGTATGGCCGCCGCAACGGCCCGTGGGTGCGCTATCCGCCAGGCGTGTCGAGATCACGGCCAGTTGAGACACATCCGTAACGTCTAGGTCGCCTTGAAATCGTCCGGGGACACGCTGTCGAGGAACTCCTTGAATTTCTCCACCTCGTCCTCGCGCACCGTGGTGTTGGCGTCCTCGTCGCTCTCGTCGGGGATCAGCAGCCCCGCCTGGGCGAGGACGGCCTCCTCGACGTAGATCGGGACGCCGACCCGCAGCGCGATGGCCACCGAGTCCGAGGGACGCGCCGACACGGTGATGTTGCGGTCGAACACCAGGTCGGCGTAGAAGGTGCCTTCCTGCAGATCGACGATGCGCACCTCTTTCAGCGAATGGCCAAGCGCGGCAATGAGATCTCTGATCAGGTCGTGCGTCAACGGCCGGGGCGGCTCCACGCCTTGCTGTTCGAGCGCGATGGCCGCGGCCTCGGATTGACCGATCCAGATCGGCAGATACCGGTCGCCGTCGGCCTCGCGAAGCAACAACACCGGCTGGTTTTGCGGTTGCTCCACGCGAATGCCGACAACACGAACCTCGCCCATTTGTGTCTGACCTCCGCACCCTGCCGCCGTGTACAACAAAGACTCGGCGCGACTACGCGGTCGAACGCCAAGCTTTCGCCCAAAGTCTAGTCCTCAGCGACGCAGAACGTCGCGAACGGCGGACTTGACCAACGATGTGTGCAAAGTAATTGCGAGCGCCGCGACCTCACGCGCGAGGTCGTCGGCGCGATCGCGGGCCCCCGCCTTACCGGCTTTGACCACCGGCCCCGCGATCTGAGCGATCAGGTCGGACTGCCGGTCGGCCGCGGAGCGGAAGGCCCGTAGGTGTCGCGGCTCGACGCCGTATTCGGACAGTGCCTTCGCGCACTGCAGGATGACGACGGCGTGTTCGTCGAAGAAGCCGCCCGCTCCGCTGGTGACCACCCCGGCTTTCACCAGCGCCGTCAACAGGTCCTCGCCCACCCCCGAGCGCTCCAGCAGGTCCTCCCGACTCAGCCGGATGCGGGTGGGGGCCACCGCCGCCGGGTCCGACCCGGCGGCATCGCCGCCGCCGGCGACCGGCACCAACCGCGGCACCCCGTAGGGCGATCCCACGGCCGGCAACTCGCCGTCGGGCTGGGCCTCGAGCTGGGCCCTGATCACCTTCAACGGAAGGTAGTGGTCGCGCTGGGCGGTCAGGATGAACCGCAACCGCGCGCAGTCGTACGCGGTGAACCTGCGGTATCCCGACGCGGCCCGCTGGGGCGTCACCAGCCCCTCGGCCTCCAGGAACCGGATCTTGGAGATCGTGACATCGGGGAAGTCCGGCCTCAGCAGGTCCAGCACCGCCCCGATCGACATCCCGGCCAGGGCCGGGCTATCGGGTGCGCTCACTAGCCCCCGGAACCTCCGTCGCTGTCGCCTTGCTTGGGCCCGGTCAGAAACACCAGGCGGAACTTGCCGATCTGCACCTCGTCGCCGTTTGCCAGCACCGCCGAATCCACGGGCTCGCGGTTGACGTAGGTCCCGTTGAGGCTGCCGACGTCGACGACGTGGAATTCGTTGTTTTCCAGGCGGAATTCGGCGTGACGACGACTGACGGTGACGTCGTCGAGGAAGATGTCGCTGTCGGGATGCCGCCCGGCCGAGGTGATGGGCTGGTCGAGCAGGAAGCGCGAGCCGGCGTTCGGCCCCCGTTTGACCACCAGCAAAGCCGAGCCCGCCGGCAGGCCTTCCACGCCGGACACCGCGCTCTCGGCCCCCGCTTGGGCGGGGGCGTCCAACTCGTTCAGGAAGTCGGCACGGAAGACCGAAGTCGTCTCCACGGTGACCTCGTCAGAAGTCTGGTCGTTATCCATGTCCGTCACGCGCTGCTCCTCACTGGCCGCTGTGGCGTTGTCCGACCGGGCCGCTCGGGCCGGCCACCCACCTGTTTCTCTTCACCCCGTACTGCCGGTTACTGCCTGCTGGTCCTGATGTGTCGACCGTACCGCGCACGGGTCGACAATGCGCCCACCACTGCGGGATCGGAACCCCGACCGCCCGGCCGCTCCCGCAGCCGGGGCGCACCAAACCCACGTGGGGGCTACCCCCGCGAGCGGGAGTGACACCCTCTTGATCGAGCCCGCCGCGCCACCCGCATCGTCGCAGCGCACGGCTGGCAGGCACATTAGCAATCGTCATTCGGTCAGTGTGCCGCGGTACGCCTCGGCGTCGAGCAACCCCGAAATGGCGGACTCCAATCCCGTGGCGTCCGAGACCTGGACATCCAGCAACCAACCGGCGCCGTAGGGGTCGGAGTTGACCAGCTGCGGGTTGCCCTCCAGGTCGCCGTTGACCGCAGCCACTTTGCCCGAGACCGGCGCGTACAGATCCGACACCGATTTCGTCGACTCCACCTCACCGAAGGATTCGCCCGCGGTGAGTTCGGCACCCACGTCGGGCAATTGCACGAAAACGACATCGCCCAAAGCCGACTGCGCGAAGTCGGTGATCCCGATCCGTGCGGTGTCACCCCCGCTTCGGCGAACCCACTCGTGGTCGGCGGTGTAGTGCAAATCGGGCGGGATATCGCTCACGGTATTCCTGTTCTCGTCGAATTCACTTGACCGGCTGAGCGTATTGGTGCGGTTTTGGTTGCCGCAAGGTGGCCACGTCCACCCGGTCGGCCTGCTGCACCGTCATGCGCGCGCCGACCCGC
The DNA here is from genome assembly GCA_963711445.1 of uncultured Actinomycetota bacterium. GTDB lineage: Bacteria > Actinomycetota > Actinomycetes > Mycobacteriales > Mycobacteriaceae > Mycobacterium. Next base: position 2,550,797 of record CAVQEF010000002.1, on the reverse strand, counting down.
TTGACGCTGTCCCCGGCACCGCCGGGAATGTTCATCGCGGCCGCCAGCGTGGGCGGATCACCAATCGCCAGAACCGAATACGGCGGCGACAGCGTCTTGCTGTCGACGACGAGCGAACCCGGCGTGCCCGCCACCCAGGTGTCGACGCCCACCCGCACGGACTGGTGGGCATCGTTGACCTCGATCGCCTCGGCTCCGGCGGCGCGCAACTCGTTGACCACGTCGAGCATCGACTCCGGCGACACCCCCGGCCCCGGGTCGTCGATCGTGACGACGACGCCCGGCCCGGTGGCTCCCACGGTGCCGACGAGGATGGACAGCGCCGCCAGCTTGTCCTGGGCGCTTCGCACGGCGGCCTGATCGGTGTTTCCCGCGGCCTGCAGCGAATTGAGCGTGTTCTGCAGCTCGCTCACCTCGGTGTTGAGCGTGGCTTCGCGCTGCCGCAGCGAATCCAACAGCACCAGCAGGTCGGCGGGCCGCGCCGTGTCCAGGGAGTCGCCCGACTCGGTCTGGCGAACCTGCGTGACGATGGCGATCCCCAACAGCACACACAACACGACGGCCAGCATTCCGAACACCAACCGGGAACGTCCGGGCCGCAACAGCCTGGACAAGCGGCTCCGGTGCGGCGCCCCGGTCTCGGGACGCGGTCGATGCGCCGGCAGTTCGTGGCGGCCGCCGCGCCGGACGCCCTCGCCGGTCGGCGCGTCGGCTTCGGTGCGCGCCTGCTGGTCTGGCGCGGCGCGACTTTCGTCGGCGGCACGTTCTGGCGGGTCCTGGCTCACGCTGTTTCCTTCGCCGTCATGCGCCGCTCCTCCTCATCGCTTCGCTCTGCATCGTCGCCGGCGCGGTCATGCGCCGCTCCTCCTCATCGCTTCGCTCTGCATCGTCGCCGGCGCGGTCATGCGCCGAACAGCCGGCGCCGCAGCGCGGCCGCGTTGCCGAAGATGCGGATACCCAGCACCACGATGATCGCGGTGGACAGCTGGGTGCCGACGCCGAGTTGGTCGCCGACGTAGACGATCAGCGCGGCCACGAAGACGTTGAACACGAACGAGACCACGAAAACCTTCGGGTCGAAGATCCGCTCCAGATACGCGCGCATCCCGCCGAACACCGCGTCCAGCGCCGCGACCACGGCAATCGGCAGGTAGGGCTGGATGACCTCGGGCACTGCCGGGTGGAACACCAGGCCCAGCACGATGCCGACCACGAGCGCCGCGATACCAATCATTTGCTCACTGGGGCCCAATCTGCTTGGCGAACTTGAGATCCCGGATCGATCCGGCAGGCAGCGAGAGACCGTCGGCGACGTCGACGGTGACGCCCACCCCGTAGGAGACCTCCAGCAGCCTAAGACGCTGCAGGCCCGGGCTGTGGTCGAACACGTCGCGCATCGCGTGCGGCGGCCCGACCGCAAGGATCGTATACGGGCTGCTGGTGGGATTGTTGTCAACCAGGATCGCCCCGCCGGCCTGCCGAATGGTCACGTTCGGCCCGATCCGGACGCCGCCGACCGCGATACCCTCGGCGCCGCTCGCCCACAACGAGTTCACGACCAGCTGCAGGTCGCGATCCAGGATGATCTGCCTGCTGCCGCTGACCCGCTGCTTGGAGACGTCGGAAAGGTTCGGGCTGACGCCGGGGTCGGTGACCGTGACTTTCAGGCCCGGCCCGATGATCGGCGTGCTGGCCGCCGCCAGGCTGAGCGCGTCCAGGCGGCTCAGCAGCCGCTGGCCCTCGGCGTCGTTGGCCAGCGCCCGGCGCTGCACGTCGTCGACCCGCGTCGAGAGCGCGCCGCGCCGCTGCGCCAGGTCGCCGGCGGCGGTCTCGGCCGAACGCACGCCCCGCACCAGGAGTTGCTGCTCGCTGCGCACGCCCGGGGCCACCGAGCGGGCCTGCGCGACCGCCAGCGCGAACACCGTCGTGATCAGCAGCGCCGCCAGGGCCTGCCAGACCCAGCCGAGGGCGCGCTCGCGCGGACGCCGCGGCGCGGCGGCGCGTTTGGCGGACGCCGCGGCATAGCCGGGGTCCAGGTGCTCCGACAGCAAGGCGCGCAGCAGGGAGGGCACCGGGATGTGTTGCGGCCGCGCGGCCGCGTGGGCGCTGTGGCCGGCGTTGGGGTCATAGCCCCCGAGCATGCGGTCAGCCTCGGCCATGCTCACCCGATTCCCCGGCCAGCGCCCGGGGTTTGAGTTTGGGCATGCGGCGCACGACCAGGGTGATCTGCACCGCATAGAGCACGAACGCCCACAAGTACATGTACATACCCCAGATCAAAAACGCCCACCCGCAGGCGCCCACCACCCGGCTCCACAACGCGTCCCAGGTGCCCAGCAGAACCAGCGGGAAGCCCGACATCAGGGCGAAGGTCGCGGCCTTGCCGAGGTAGGTGACCGGCAGCGCCGACAGCCCGCGGCTGCGCAGCAGCGGCAGCGTCGCGGCCAGCAGGCCGTCCCGCGCCAGCAGGGTGGCGACGAACCACCACGGAACGATCCCGCCCAGCGCCAAAACGATGGGCACGCTGACCATGTAGAGGCGGTCCACCGCCGGGTCGAGCAGGACGCCCAGGCGCGAAGACTGGTCGAGCAGCCGCGCGATCTTGCCGTCGGCCCAGTCGGAGGCGCCGCTGAACATCAAAATCCCCACCGCCCAGCCGTTGGCGTGGGCGAACAGCAGGAGGTAGACGAACACCGGGATGAGCGCCAGGCGGACGGCGCTCAGCGCGTTGGGCACTGTGAACACCCGGTCGGGCGCAGGCACCGGCTCCATGAGCCGTGACCTTAACGCGGCGATGCCGTGGTGTGCACGACGGACCGGGCGCCCAGCGTGACGTCACGGCGACTTCGCCGCCGATTTTTCGCCCTGACGTCACGCTCGGTGACCACCGTCAGCGGAACACTCCGGGCAGGCTCAGGGTGGACAGCGTGTCATCGGACAGCGGGTTGTCGTTGACCATGTAGGTCCACGTCGACGTCGGCCGGGCGAGCTTGGACAGGTCGAGCCCCGGCTCCTCGTCGAGCACGTTGGCGGTCTCGAACGTCTGCTGCGCCGCTTCGATCGCGTCGGCGGCCAGTGAGGCGAAGGCGTCGACCGCCAACCGGTGGAACTCGTCGAGCGGGTTCTGCCGGCCCAGCGCGCGCAGGTGGATGCTCTCGCGGATGTCGGCCAGATACGCCAGGTGGTCGGCCCAGCCGCGGTCGAGGTGATACAGCATGATCTGCCGGCAGATGATCTCCAGCCTCTCCTCGGCGAGGTCCTTGGACAGCTCCTCGTATCGCTTGGGCGCCAGTTCGGCGAGCTCGTCGCGCGCGGTTGCGGTGCGCAGCAACGTGTTTCGCCGATCCACGATGATGGCGCGCTGTTGGGCGATCAGCTGGTTGTAGCGCCAGGTGTTCGCGTGCACGTCCAGCATCCGGCCCTCGGCCACGCGCTGGGCGTGGTCGAGGAGACCGGCCGCCTTCGGGCTGACGATCCGGCCGTCCTCGTCGGTCTCCATGGGCAACTTGTTGTGGTCGAGGTTGGCTGCCACGACGTCGTCTTCCCAGCTGGAAAAGAACACCGTGGAGCCCGGGTCACCCTGGCGTCCGGCGCGCCCGCGCAGCTGGTTGTCCAGCCGCTCGGTGTGGTGCCGGCCGGTGCCGACCACATGCAGCCCGCCCAGTTCCGCGACCTTATCGTGGTCGGCCTCGTCGGAGCCGCCAAGCCGGATGTCGGTGCCCCGCCCGGCCATCTGGGTGGACACCGTGACGGCGCGGAACTTGCCCGCCTCGGCGATCACCTGCGCCTCCTCGGCGTCGTTCTTGGCGTTGAGCACCACCGCCGGGATGTCGCGGCGCAGCAGCCGCTCGTGCAGTTCCTCGGACTCGGCCACGTCGCGGGTGCCGACCAGCACCGGCTGGCCGGTCTCGTGTACCTCGGCGATGTGCGCGACGAGCGCGTCGAACTTCGCGGCCGCGGTGATGTGGACCCGGTCGGACTCGTCCTCACGAATGTTCGGCTTGTTCGGCGGAATCGGCGACACGCCGAGCTTGTAGAACTGGCGCAGTTGCTCGCCGGCGGCCAGCGCGGTGCCGGTCATGCCGCACACGGTCGCGTATCGGTTGATCAGCGCCTGCACCGTGATCGTGTCGAGCACCTCGCCGGTCTCGGTGGTCTCGATGCCCTCCTTGGCCTCCACGGCGGCCTGCAGGCCGTCCGGCCAGCGCTGCAATTGCGCGATGCGCCCGCGGGATGCGTTGATCAGGTGCACCGCGTCGTCGCGGACGATGTAGTGCACGTCGCGCTGCAGCAGCACGTGCGCGTGCAGGGCCACGTTGACCTCGGTCAGCGTGGTGGCGACGTGCTCCTCGGAGTACAGGTCGATGCCGCCGAGCGCCTTTTCGACCTTGCGGGCGCCGGCCTCGGTCAGGTGGACGTTGCGGCTGTCGGCGTCGGTGGCGAAGTAGTCGTTGGTGTCGTTGTCGCGGACGAGCTCACCGACCAGCTTGATGATCTCCAGGCGCGGCGTCTCGCGGTGGGTGGTGCCGGCCAGCACCAGGGGCACCAACGCCTCGTCGACCAGAACGGAGTCCGCTTCGTCGATGAGGGCGACGTCGGGGTTGGGCGACACCAGGTCGTCGACGTCGGTCACCAGCTGGTCGCGCAGGACGTCGAAACCGATCTCGTTGACCGAGGCGTAGGTGACGTCGCAGTCGTAGGCGGCCCGGCGGTCCTCGCTGCTCGACTCCGCGGTGATCCAGCCGACCGTCAGGCCCATGGACTCGATCAGGGGGCCCACCCACTCGGCGTCGCGACGGGCCAGATAGTCGTTGATGGTCACCACGTGCACGTGCCGGCCGGCCAGTGCGTACCCGGCTGCCGCGATCGCGCCGGAGAGGGTCTTGCCCTCACCGGTGGCCATCTCGATCACGTCGCCGTCGAGCATGCGCAGCGCTCCCAGCAACTGCACGTCGAACGGCCGCAGCCCGGTGGTCCGCTCGGCCGCCTCCCGGGCGATCGCCAGGAACTGCGGGATGTCCTCGGACTCCGCGAGGTCGCCGAGGTTGAGCAGCCCGGCGGCCTTGCGGAGCTTCTCGTCGGTGAGCCCGGCGGCTTCCCCGTCGTATTCGGACGCGGAGGTGACCGCGGCCAGGGACCGGCTGCGGTTCTTTTCGGTGCTGGCACCGAGCAGCCGCCAGAATCGGCTGCTCAGACGGCCGGGTTGGGCGCGGGTGGTCTTGGGCACAGAACAACGGTACGCGGGCGGCGCCGGTCACCGCCGCGGGCCGGCAACGTCGCCGGATGCACCCGATCGGGCACCGCTACGCGCTGACTTCCGCCCTCAACCGCCGCACCGATGCTCGGGGCGGGCCACGTCGTCCAGGTCGGCGAGCATGCGGCCGAGCCGCTCGGGCACCTGAGCCGCATCGGCCCCGTACGCCAGGGTTTCCCGGACCGTGGCGTTGAGCAGCTCGGCGAACTGGTAGCGGGGTATCACCATCCGGACCTCGCCGTTTGGACCGCGCACGGCTTCCGATACCGGCGGACGGGTGGCCAGCCGCCGCAGCATGTCGTGCAGCACGTCCAGGGCACGGCACGCGGTCGTCGGATCGTTGGTGCTCGGGGACAGGGCACGGTCGACGACGTCGACCAGCTGCCGGAACCCGAACGCCACGTCCTGCACGAGTGCGCGTTCGGCGCCCAGGGCATGCCGTGGGCCTCCCCCGACGCGGCGCGCGGAATCACGCGGCCGGGGGTGTCAGGCCAGGTTGGAGCGGCGCGGGTAGGCGATGGCGGGGTCGGTCAGCACGTTGACGACGGCGGGCAGGCCGCTGGCGAACGCGCGTTCAAGCGCGGGCCGCAGCTCGGCGGGCGCGGACACCAGTTCGCCGTGGCCGCCCAGCGCGCGCACCACCTCGTCGTAGCGCGTGCCCGGGCGCAGCTCCGCGGCCACCGAGTAGCCGTAGATGGCCTCCATGGGGTGCTTTTCGAGCGCCCAGATCCCGTTGTTGCCGATCACCGACACCACGGGCACGTTGTGCCGGACCAGGGTGTCCCACTCCATGCCGCTGAAGCCGAACGCCCCGTCGCCCTGCAGCAGGACCACCTGGCGGTCCGGCCGGGCCAGCTTGGCGGCCAGGGCGTAGCCCGGACCCGAACCCAGGCACCCGAAGGGCCCACTGTCCAGCCAGCAGCCGGGCAGGTAGCTGTCGATCACCCGGCCGGCGTAGGAACCGAAGTCGCCGGCGTCGATGACGACGATGGCGTCGCGGTCCAGCAGCGGTGCGAGTTCGGCGTATACCCGCATCGGGTGCAGCGGGATCCTGTCCTCACCCAGCTCGGCCTTCTCCGCGTCGCGCGCCGCGGTCTCGGCCGAACGCAGCGCGTCGATCCAGTCCTGACGCCCGGCTCCGCCCGCCCCTATCCCGTCGGCCAACGCCGAGAGGGTCGACGTCAGGTCGCCGTAGAGGCCGGCGGCGATGGGACGCGGGTGGTCGCGGTCGGGTCGGACACGGTCGGCGACCACCAGTTCGGTCTGTGGGCCGAACACCCCGCCGAAGCCGAGGCGGAAATCCATGGGCACGCCGAGCACCAGCGCCACGTCGGCCTCCTTGAGGGCCTTCGACCGGGCCCGCGAGAACGCCATCGGGTGGTCGGCGGGCACGGTGCCGCGCGCCATCCCGTTCATCAGCACCGGGATCCGCCGTTCCTCGGCCAGCCGGAGCAACGCCGCCTCGGCGTGGCCCCACCACACGTTGGTACCCGCCATGATCACCGGCCGCTGCGCCGCGGACAGCAGACCGGCGGCACGCTCGAGGGCCGGGCCGTCCGGGGCGGTTGCCGGCGCCGGGGCGGCGAGGGCACCGGGGCCGCCGTCGTCGTCGGTCATCGCGAAGACGTGGTCCATCGGGAAATCGACGAAGGCAACGCCCGACGGGGCGGCCACCGCCGCCCGCAACGCCTCGTCGACGAGGTGCCCGGCGGCCTCGGCGGACTGTGCGGTGGCGGCGAAGCGCGCCAGCGGCGCCACGAACGGCACGTGGTCGATCTCCTGCAGCGAACCCATGCCCCACCGCCCCGCCGGGGCCCGGCCGCCGAGCACCACCAGAGGCGACTGGTTCTGCTGCGCCGCGGCCATCGCGCTCATCCCGTTGGTGACGCCCGGCCCCGCGGTGAGCGCGGCCACGCCCGGGTGCCTGGTCACCTTGGACCAGCCCTCGGCGGCGAACGTCGCCGTCTGCTCGTGCCGGGTGTCGATCATCCGGATACCCTCTTCGTGGCAGCCGTCGTAGACGGAGAACAGGTGGCCGCCGGATAGCGTGAAGAGGGTATTGACACCGCTGGCCTTGAGTCGCCGCGCGACGAGTCGGCCGGCGTGCATGGTCTGGGTGGAAACGGCGTCGGTGCTCATAACCGCAGCCTATCCGCCGCCTTCCGGGTAGTTTCGCCGCAGGATTTCTGCTGGGGCATCCCAGACACTCAGGACGTAAGGAGACAGCCACCTTGGGCGCGAAACCGTTCAAACCGTCGATCGATTGGTCGGCGGCACCCGCGGACTCCTTGCGCTGGATCGCCATCGCCTGGGCAATCAGCGCCGTCTGCACGCTGCTGGTGCTGGTGGCGTTCCGGTTCTTGACGCCCTGGGGACGGCAGTTCTGGCGGATCACCCGCGGTTACTTCGTGGGCGCACGCAGCGTTCCCGTGTGGTCGATGCTCGGCGTGCTGCTGCTGTCGGTGATCTTCTCGGTGCGGCTCATGGTCCTGCTCAGTTACCAGGGCAACGACCTGTACACGTCCGTTCAGATCGCCGTCCAGGGCCTTGCCGCGGGCGACGAGAGGATCCGTCAATCCGGGATTCACGGCTTTTGGATGTCGCTGGTGATCTTCAGCCTGCTGGCCTCCCTGTACGTCATCCGGATCATGACCGACATCTACCTGACGCAACGGTTCATCATCGCCTGGCGGGTGTGGCTGACCGCCCACCTCACCGACGACTGGCTCGCCGGCAAGGCCTATTACCGGGATCTGTTCATCGACAACACGATCGACAACCCCGACCAGCGCATCCAGCAGGACATCGACATCTTCACCGCGAATGCCGGTGGCACGCCCAACATCCCGTCCAACGGGACCGGAAGCACGCTGCTGTTCGGTGCCGTCAACGCGGTGGCCTCGGTGATCTCGTTCGCCGCGATCCTGTGGAACCTCTCCGGAGACCTCAACGTCCTGGGCGTGACCGTCCCGCGCGCGATGTTCTGGAGCGTCCTCGTCTACGTGCTGGTCGCCACGGTCGTCGCCGTCTGGCTGGGCCACCCGCTGATCTGGCTCAGCTTCAACAACGAGAAGCTCAACGCCGCTTTCCGTTACGGCCTGGTGCGGTTGCGCGACGCCGCCGAGGCGGTCGGCTTCTACCGGGGTGAGCGGGTCGAGCGGGCGCAACTGTGGCGGCGCTTCACCCCGATCATCGACAACTACCGCAGGTTCGTTCGCCGCACCATCATCTTCAACGGCTGGAATTTCTCGATGTCGCAGGCAATCGTCCCGCTGCCGTGGGTGATTCAGGCGCCGCGGCTGTTCGCCGGCCGGATCGACTTCGGCGATGTCGGCCAGAGCGCAACGGCATTCGGCAACATCCAGGATTCGCTGTCGTTCTTCCGTAACAACTACGACGCGTTCGCGGCCTTCCGGGCCGCCATCATCCGGCTGCACGGGCTGGTCGACGCCAACACCCGGGGTCGGGCGCTGCCGACCATCCTGGTCAAACCCAGCGAAGAGGCGATGGTCGAGCTCCGCGGCCTGGAGGTGCGCACCCCGGACGGAGACCAGCTGATCGACCCGCTCGACGTGCAACTCGACCCCGGCGACTCGCTGGTGATCACCGGCCGATCGGGGGCCGGCAAGACCACGCTGCTGCGCAGCCTGGCCGAGTTGTGGCCCTACGCGTCGGGAACGCTGTGCCGTCCAGCGGGCGACAACGCGACGATGTTCCTCTCCCAGCTGCCCTATGTGCCGCTGGGCAGCCTGCGCGGCGCGGTCTGCTATCCGAGGGCGTCGGAGGGCGTCTCCGATGACGAACTGCGCGAGGTGTTGACCAAAGTCGCCCTGGCCCCGCTGATCGGCCGCCTCGACGAGGAGCAGGACTGGGCGAAGGTGCTCTCCCCGGGTGAGCAGCAGCGCGTGGCGTTCGCCCGCATCCTGCTCACCAAGCCGCAGGCGGTCTTCCTCGACGAGGCCACCTCGGCCCTCGACGAGGGGCTGGAATTCGCGCTGTATCGGCTGGTGCGCGCCGAGTTGCCGGATTGCGTGCTGGTGAGCGTCAGCCATCGCCCGGCCGTCGAGCAGCACCACACGAGGCACCTGCGGTTGCTGGGCGGCGGCGAATGGCGGTTGGGCCCGGTGGAGGCGGAACCCGCGCCGGTCTAGCTTTCGCGCTGGTGTCGTAAATGGCAACCGCGAACCTGTATCCGATAGTCAACTCCCACAACGTATTACGCGCGCAGCCACGCACCGAAGCTCCCCGGTAATCAGGCCCTACGCTCAATCAGCGCGGACAACGGGGCCAGCGAGGTGATGGCATCGACGACCTCGGTATGGCGTGCGCCGGTCTTGCGGTGAGTGACGGTGCGGGTCAGCTGTAGCATCTGCCTCGCGTGCGGAAACGGGCTGCCGGCGGCGATCTCGGTGGCCTTCAGCGACCGTTTCTCGGTGCAGTCCGACCACGCTCGATTGCCGAGTCTCGGATCGGGATCTGTTTCCACGGGCCGCTTTTCGCCTGATCCCGCAGCTTGGGCCAGCCGTCCTTGACGGTGAAGATGTAGTGACGGCGGTGGTCACGGCGCCGGCAATGTTGCCCAGTGTGCCCAGGAGTTCGCGCAGGCAGGGTATTTCGTTGGTCTTGGCACCCACGGCCAGTTGGGCGGGCCAGTTGGGCGATCACGGCGCCGGTGCGCCGACACAGCCGGGCCAGCAGATGGGTCAGGTTTCCGGCCGCGTCCCTGGCGCCGCGCAGTGTTTTGCCGTCGAAGGCGATCACCCGTCTGCCGTCGATGACGCTGGGGTGTAACCACATCCACGCACCGATCAGTTCGTCGAACCGGTCGGGGGACCATCCGCCGCTGCAGGCAGCGGCGGATGGTCGACTCGCTCGGTGGCGCGCCGGCCACAGCCGGTGCGCCCAGTTCGGCGGGTGCGACATCGGCGACCCACAGGTTCACATCGCGACTTTGCCGAGGCCCTGGGGAACGCCAAATCCGACCGATTCCAGTTTATAAATCTGACCATTTCCAGTTTATAAATCCGACCGAGTCCAGTTTATAAACCGGACCACTTCCAGTTTAAGAATGACCATTTTCAGTCTATAAATCTGACTGAGTCCAGTTTATAAATCCGACCATTTCCAGTGTTGTCAAATCTATTTCGATGACCGACCGGCTTGCGGTACCGTTTCGATTCGGTTGGTCGAATGCAGTTTCTGACCATGCCCTTCCACAGGGCCGGCGATGAAGATGAGGTGGAATGCCATGAGTTCTCCTTTCTACATTGATCCCGCCGTCGTCCAGTGGCTGACTGAGAATCTTGACAACATCGGCACGAACTTGGCCAGCGCCCATGCGGCGGCGGCTGGCCCGACGACGGGGGTGGCGGCGGCGGCGGCCGACGAGGTGTCGACGGCGGTCGCATCGCTGTTCGGCCAGCATGCGGCGGGGTATCAAACGCTGGCCGCGAAGGCAGCGGCCTTCCATGACCAGTTCACGCGCACCATGGCGGCCAGCGGGGCTTCGTATGTCAGCGCCGAGGCGGCCAATGCGGCGCGCATGGTGGAAGCGGCGGTGCGCTCGCCGGCTGCTACGGCCCTCGGCTCGATCAATTCGTTTTTCTTGCAGCAGACAGGGCGTCCGCTGATCGGTAACGGCGCCAATGGATACACCAACTCCCAGGGGGTGGGGACGACCGGCGGGGCGGGCGGGTGGTTGTACGGCAGCGGCGGTAGCGGTGGTGCTAGCACGGCATCGGGCGCGGTCGGCGGTGCTGGTGGGTCGGCGAGTTTGATCGGTAGTGGCGGGGCCGGCGGCATGGGCGGTGCCGGTGCTGCCGGTGGTGCCGGCGGCAGCGGTGGGTGGTTGTACGGTAACGGCGCGGCCGGCGGCCTGGGCGGTCCCGGCGGTGTCGGTGGTGCCGGCGGCAGGGCGTGGTTGTTCGGTGCCGGTGGTGCCGGCGGTGCCGGCGGATCATCCACCGATCCGCTTCTGGCTGGTGGTGCCGGTGGTGCCGGCGGTACCGGCGGGTTCTTCTTGGGTCACGGCGGTGCCGGTGGACCCGGCGGGGCGGGCGCCCCGGGCCTTACAGGCACTGGCGGTAGCCCGGATGGTGGTACCGGTGGTGCCGGTGGCGCCGGTGGTGCCGGTGGTCGGGGCGGGTTGCTTTTGGGCACCGGCGGTGACGGCGGTACCGGCGGGCAGAGCGGCGCCGGTGGTGCGTCCGCCAGTGGTGGTGTCCCGGGTTCCCCCGGCGTCGGCGGTCAAGGCGGTGCTGCCGGTGCCGGCGGCATCTTGGGCGCCTCGGGCGCTCAGGGCGCACAGGGTGCTCAGGGTGCTGTCGGCGCGACCGGGTAGCTATTCACCTGGTGCGGCTGTGACTTGAGTGGCTGATATGGACTGTGGTTGAGCGTGTCGACTTGAGTTGTCGTCGCGGTTTGCGAATCTTGTTGCGGCGTTTGCTGATTCGCCGCCGCGGCCGCCCCGCTGCCGCGGCTGCGGGGCGGCGCTAGTCGATGCGGCCCAGACCGGCCTGCAGCGGCGGCAGGTGATCGACATCCCCGAGCCGGTGCCGCTGCAGGTCACAGAATACCCGTGGATTTCGAAGGCATGCCCAGGCCGCGGGGCGGTCACCGCCGCCGGTTGGGATGAACCGGCCGTGCCGAAGGAACACGTCGAGATCGTCGCCGCGCCCGGCTCGCCAGTGCGTATCGGCCCCAAACGCCGGCCCGGGCCGCGCTGCTGACCTGTGCGCAGCACCTGCCGGTCGGACGCTCCCGTAACCTGCTGCAGCAGTTGACCGCGATCGAGGTCTCCACTCGGTTTTTCGCCGGGATCCGCGCGCAGCGCCGCGGCTCGAGCGAAAGTTCTTGGACCACATGCGCGAACTGCTGGCATCGGCGCCGGTGCTACATAATGGCGAAACCTCCGGCCGCCGCGCCCGAGTGCGCGACACCACCAAGGTCGCCGCCGACTTCTCCCTGCTCGCTGCCGCGGTCAACCTGGCCCGCCTCGGTGCGTTCGGACTGCGTCGAGCCACGGGCCAAGGGTGGCAGGTGATGCCTGCATGACCGGAAAACCCTGCAGCACAGCAGATCCGCAACAGTATCGATCATTCGGTCCGGTAAGCGGGCACGTCAACCGACCGAACCCGCCGCACGCACCAGTCGTCACAGCAAGCTCAACCGCGAGAGCGGTTACCACCCACCACGAGGCCCGTTTGGCACCAGCCACCTAGACCCTCACAGGAACGCACTGCCGGCCGCCGCGGCACTGCCCGAAACCAGCACCCGCTCCCGGCCGCAGGCTGGGCAGTGGGTCTTGGACGCGCGCTCACGCAGGCGGCGCATCACCCACAGCAGTGCTCGCGGCCGAGGGATTTTGACCGGGGCACTGCAGTCGATGCAGTCTCGTTGTCGTTTCCCCCTCGGCCGCAACCAGTTCCAAAACGGCCCGAATACATCGGCGGCATCGACCGGCCCCGTGCGTCGGCTGGCTCGGCTCCGACAGAACCGGCCGCGGCGAAGTGAGGCGAGTCCTTCGAACGGGGTGGTGTCGATCTCGAACAAGTGGTTCGGGTGCACTGCAACGCGGTGCACAATGCGATCAGCGTCGAGAGCTTGACCTGGCTGGGCGCCTTGGTGAACAGCGCCGACACGACGCCGCCGACATCTACACCCCGGCCTTCTCGGCCAGTAGACGCAGCAGCTCGGTTCCTGTCCACACCTCGCGCTCGTCGACCAACCGCCCAGCGTGGTTCTCGAGGCGGCCCAAGTGAACACATGCTCACGGTCGCCGCACGACTGGCCAACCCCATCCACACAGGCCGCGCCGGCGGCGACCCCGGCGGCCAGGTCGGCGAACACATCCCCGGGCAGATGAATCCGCGGCCCTCGGGAGGTGTCGGCCAACGCCGCCGTCACCTGCGGCGACAGCCCGGTCGAATCGGCGACCTCACGCAACATGCCCAAACCGGCGTGCTACACCACGCCCCGGCCGTCCGATCACGCTTTGACCCGAGAAGCCGCTGCGCTACTTTTCGCCTAGAAAGTGCCCTCTCGCTCGGAACGATGGACCTTGAGCAGTCGGATTATCCCTTGCAGGACCGGCACTTTCGCCGACTTGGCATTGTGTCACGCTAAGTCGCGTGCAAAATTCAGGCTAACGGCGGTTGCTCGAGGCCGAAGCACGGCAGGCAGGCGGTGCTGTCGTCACGGCGACAGGCCCGACGAAACCGTCGCGGATCGCCGGCCTTGACCGGGTGCGGTGTTGGCCGAACAGCACAACCAATGATCTACAGCCGCCGCTACTTCGCGTGCAACCCGATCCGCGACAGGCGATTGCTATGTAAACTCTGAGCGGTGTCCAACCGAGTAAGTGCACGCTCCGCGATCTGCTTGAACATGATCGTGAAAAACGAGGCCGACGTCGTCGCGGAGACGCTCGATTCGGTCGCGCCCTACATCAGCTCGTGGGTGATCGTCGACACCGGATCCACCGACGGGACCCAGGACGTGATCCGCAAACACATGGCCCGCCTGGGCATCCCAGGCGGGCTGTACGAACAACCATGGCGCAATTTCGGCCACAACCGCACTGAGGCATTGAACCTCGCCCAAGGCCACGGCGACTACATCTGGGTCATCGATGCCGACGACATCGTCGCGGGCACACCCGATTTCGCCCAACTAAGCGCCGACATCTACCGCATGCGCCTCGGAGACGCCTCCTTCACCTACTGGCGCCCGCAGTTGTTCCGCGACGGGGTACGCGTGCGCTATGAAGGCGTCGTCCACGAGACGGCCGTATGGGAGTCTGACTGCGTCGTCGGGCGCCTCGAGGGCGACTACCATGTCGAATCTCGTCGCCTCGGCGCCCGCAGTCAGGATCCGCAGAAGTATGCGCGTGACCGCGACCTGTTGCTGGCCGAGGTCGAACGCAACCCCGAGGATGCGCGGTCGGTGTTCTATCTGGCCCAGAGCTACTTCGATCTGGGTGATCTCGCCAACGCTCGTAAGTGGTATGAGCGGCGGGTCGAGATGGAGGGCTTGGACGAGGAGGTCTATTACTCGATGCTGCGGCTCGCGGAGTCGATGGCGGGACTCGATTGGCCGTGGCTGGTTGTCCAGGACGTCTACCTCCAGGCTTGGGAGTTTCGACCGATCCGCGCCGAGGCGCTACATGCCATCGCTCGGCGGTACCGCGAACAGCAGCGCTATCTGCCCGGTCACTTGTTTGCCCAGCGCGCCGCCCAAATCCCGTTTCCCGAAAACGACCTCTTGTTTGTCGCCGCGGACGTCTATGCCTGGCGTGCGCTCGACGAGCAGGCGGTGTGCGCCTCCCAACTTGGCAAGCATGTGGAGGCGTTTGTGCTGTGCCGGCGCTTGGTGGCCCTCTCCGACATCCCCGACGATGATCGCCAACGGATGGCGGTCAACCGCGACGTCAGCGTGCCGGTCATGCTCGCGGCGGCGGCGTCGTATCCCGACGCGCTGGTGCAGCGTCTGGTCGCCGGCCCAGGCGCCAAGGTTGACCTGAGCCTGGTCGCTGGACCGGACCGCGAGACCACCGAAAAGGCCATTAACTCGTTTCTGAACTGCTGCCTCGATCTGTCACTTTGGTTCGGGCGCTTCCTCGTGGTCGATGCCGGCCTGTCAGCCGCCGACCGCGCGCTGCTTCATGAGCGCTACAGGTTCCTCGAGTTTGTCGATTGCAGCCCCGGCGACGGGCCCGCCGGACAGCTCGCGCAGCTTTGCGCTCAGATCCAGGAACGGTTCTGGCTACACCTGGGCCAGGGCTGGCAGTTCTTTGCGCCCGAGAACTTCATCACCCGCATGATCGCGGTGCTCGAAGCCGAACCGCAGGTATTCCAGGTGGGAATAAACTTCGCCGATGCGGGCGAGCTGACCGGTGTCTGCGCGGCCGAGCAGGAGGTGCGCCGCTCCTCCGACGCCGGCCGCTACGTCCTGGCCGAAGCGGTGGCCAGCGGCCCGGCGATGTTCGACACCGCACGCCTAGGTCGGGCCGGCGGCATAGGGGGCAGCGACCCAGATCCCATCGCCGAACTCGGTTGGCGGGCGGTCGCTGTCGGACTACAGACCGCCAGCCTCGACGAGGTGCTCTGCATCGCCGCAGCCCGACCCGTGCAGCGACCTGAAGCCTCGGCACGGGTCGCGAAGGAGGCCGCAGTCCGACCCGCGCAGCCACCCAAAGCCCCGGCACGGGTCGCGAAGGAGGCCCCAGCGAGGAAGGCCTCAGCGAAGAAGGCTCCGGCGAAGAAGGCTCCGGCGAAGAAGGCTCCGGCGAAGAAGGCCCCGGCGAAGAAGGCCCCGGCGAAGAAGGCTCCGGCGAAGAAGGCTCCGGCGAAGAAGGCTCCGGCGAAGAAGCTCCCGGCGAAGAAGGCCCCGGCGAAGAAGGGACGTCGGCCGAAAACACCTCCACAGTGACCGGATCGAGGCCCGGCGGTGATCGATACCCATTAATGCCCAGCCCCGCTGTCGTCGGCTTCGGGCTCGGCGACATCGATGGGATGACGCCGGAGAGCTGACGCGAGCTGGCCGCGCAAGGACATACCGTCGCGGTCGTGTCGTCGGGCGACCCGAGGCGTTCGCAATCGCCTCCGCCGTTTTGAAGGAGGCCAAACAGTGGCGGGGAGGTGACCCCGGCGATGACGGCAGCGCAGGTCGTCGCCAGCAGGGCCGGCGCCCCCCTAGGTCACGATTGCGCGTTGATCTCGTTGTCGGACGGCTCAAACCATGGGACGTGATCGCCGCGGCTGGCCGCGGCGGCCGCCACGGACCTCGTGCTAGCCGTCTACAACCCGGAGTTCAAGTCGTGGGCCTGGCAGGTCGGCGCGAGGTGCGATGTGCTCATGCCCCACCGCCAGACCACGCCGGTGGTGATCGGCCGCAACGTTTCTGGGCCGTTGCCCGGGCCCGATGAAGAGGTCCGTGTGGTGCGGCTGGCCGATCTCAACCCCGCCGATGTCGACATGCGGTGCCCGCTGATCGTCGGTTCCTCGCAAACCCACTGGTACTTCAGACGATTGCGGTGAGCGGGTATTCACCCCTAGGCACTACCCGATGTGAAGCCTGCGGGCATTTCTCGTGCGGTGCTTGGCTCAGCGGCGGCCTATGAAGTCGGCCTCGTATTCCGAGTCATCGCGACAAAATCTAGGCGCCAAAGCGATTCGAATAACTTGCGACCGAATTCCTCCAGCTCCGCCGCGTTGGCTCGTTGCGGCTCCTCGCTCTGCGCCAAGCGCTTAGCGATCTGTCGAATCGTTCGACGGCCATCGACCTCCTGCACGAAGCGCAACTGATCCGGGGTGAGACCCGCACGCCAATTCGGCCGGTAAATCTCTTCGCCGTCCAGACCGCAACGCATGCGCATCCGCGGCACATAATTAAGGGCTTCAGCCGCTGAAAAATTGATCCTGTAGCTCTTTTTCGGTCGGTCAGGTCGGCATGCAATGAAAAAATGACACGCGTTCAAGACGTGGAGATCCTCTACCACGGACCACAGCTTGGCCTCCGGCAATGCGTTCATGGCTCGATCGAGCGAGCTGCCCGGGCTAAACCAATCGTGCGGGTAATACGGAGCATTAATGAGCCATCCCTGAAACACCAGTCCAGCTGAGTCGACAAGCTCGAGAGATTCATCGACCGTAAAACTGCGCTCGCGGCCATTCAGAAACACACTGGCCAGAGCGTCATCGGACTGTGCCGAAACCGGTGCCATTCTGAAATAATTGTGCACAGGGTGCTCGGCCGGTAGCGCCGAGATAATTTCTCTGACCTTTTGGACCGACTCGTCGTCAGCACGTAGACCCATGTTACTAAAGGCCAATTGCAGCATTTCGATCCCGATTCGGCCATACTTCGCGTGGAGCATTACGCCGAGAGCACCGTCGGGCCGCAGGCAGGCGCCAAGTGCTTTCATGCCTGCCGCAGCGTCTGGCAGATGATGCAAAACGCCGGTCGACACTATGAGGTCGAAGTCACGTCCCAGCGTCTGCACTTCTTCGAGCGGAAGTCGGTGCAACTCCAGGTTCGACAACCCGTATTTGTCTTTCAGGAATTGCTGATGGTCCAGGGACGGTTGACTGGTGTCGACCGCTACTACTTTCGCGGCACGGTTCGTGAACGCAAAAACCGCAGCCTGGTTGGCGCCGCAACCCGCAATCAAGATATCGAGGTTGTCTTTGTATTCGCGGTCAGGCCACAAAATCGGGTGAGCGTGAACAGGATCGAACCATTCCCAATTATTTTCGGTCCATGCCTCGAGGTCCTGTATCGGTTCCGGATACCTCCACGACTCGTATCGCGGGGAAAAAACCTCAGCGCGCAGATCCTCAGTCATTTCAGCAGTAGACCCTCCCAGTTGTCGATCGAGGATCGCGGATCGCTTGTCGCTGAGAGCATCACAGGTCCGGTATCCTCCCACGGGGAATTATCGGTTACCTCCCGTTCTGCCGCAAGAAAACACGTCGATTGGTCGAAATCGACACGATGAACGCGACTCGCCGGGAAAAGCTCCCGACCAGCCGGCCCCTGCGGGAGGGTGGCATGTGTTGTTTGGGCCGGTTATCGCTGTGCGCTCCCGCTACCTGCGGCGAGTCGCCGGTCCTTGGCGCCGAACCGGGTGCGTGCGGCCATATTCGCTGGCCAACCGAGGTCAAGCCCAGCTCCTCGTCCGGTACTTTGCACCCATGCGCTTCGCCGTCGCGATTGTGTCACCGCCCTCCCACCATGACATCAGCGGCGGAGCTTTCAACGAGGTCGCCGAGGCAGTGCACCATGCTCTTGTGGCGCTTGGCCATGACTCGGTGCTGACCAACCGTCTCGACCTTGACGATCGCCGCACCATCGTGCTCGGCGGAAACCTGCTCGTACAGTACGGATTGGAGCCGCCCAAGAAACCGATCTTCTACAACCTCGAGCAGTTGGGCGGCGACTTGCCTTGGATGACGATGCCCGAATTCATCGATCTTTTCCGGCGCTACCCGACATGGGACTACAGCGAAGCCAACATCGAGCGGCTCGCTGGCCTGGGATTGCCCCGGCCCGCCCACGTTCCGATCGGATACGTCCCCGAGCTGACCCGGATCGCCCCGGCCCCTGAGGACATCGACGTACTGTTCTACGGCGCGCTCAACGGGCGCCGATACGCCGTTCTGCGGGAACTGCACGATCGTGGCCTTCGGGTCAAATGGCTCTCGGGCGTTTACGGCGCGAGCCGCGATGCCTGGATCGCACGCTCGAAGATCGTCCTCAACATCCACTACTGGGACGCGAAAATCTTCGAAATCACGCGTGTTTCGTATCTGCTCGCCAACAAACGCGCGGTGGTCTCCGAGCGGGGTGCCGATCCGACATTGGAACGCGACCTGGAGTCCGGCGTCGCGTTCGCCGACTACGACGAACTGGCCGATCGCTGTGTGGAGTTGCTCGGTGACGGGTGCGCGCGACGCAAGCTCGCCGAGCGGGGCTACCAGGCTTTCTCCGCTCGCGACCAGGCCGCCATCGTGGATCGCGCGCTGTCGGAAGGCCTCGAGGATCTCACCCACCAGACCGCCGCGCGCGACGACCCGTGCATCGAGGTGCGCCTTGAAGGCCAAGACCACGGCGCAGATGATCGGCTCCGCGACCGTCAATTGTTCACCTACAGCCTGTTCAAGCATAAGGCTGCGCAGGAGCGCGACTGGTTGCTGGCCAAGGTTATACGCGATCCCGAGGATTCGCGGTCGGTCTTTTTCCTAGCCGAGACGTACTCCCGTATGGAGGATTTCGAGAACGCGCGCCGGTGGTGTGAGCGGCGGGTCGAGATGGGCGGCTGCGACGAGGAGGTGTACTGGGCGATGTACCGGCTCGCGGAGTCGATGGCGGAGCTCGGTGAGCCGTGGCCGGATGTTCAGGAGGCCTATCTGCGCGCATGGATGTTTCGACCGACCCGGGCAGAGGCGTTGCATGCCATCGCGGCTCGGTGTCGCAACGAGCAGCGCTACCCGCCGGGTTACCTGTTTGCCCAGCGCGCCGCCGAAATCCCGTTTCCTGAAGAGGACCTCTTTGTCCCCAGATACGCAGACGTCTACGCTTGGCGCGCAGTTGATGAGCAGGCGGTGTGTGCGTCCTGGATCGGTCAGCACGCCGAGGCGTTCACGCTGTGCCGGCGTTTGTTGGCCCGCAATGACATCCCCGAGCCGGATCGGCAACGTATCGCGGCCAACCGCGACTTCTCCGTGCCGGCCATGCTCGAAGCCGCCTCACCCTACCCCGAAACCGTGGTGCAGTCCCTCGCCGCAGGTCCAGGCCAGGCCGAGGTCACCGTCAGCCTGATCGCCGGACCGGACCGCCAAAC
Source organism: uncultured Actinomycetota bacterium (assembly GCA_963711445.1). Lineage (GTDB taxonomy): Bacteria > Actinomycetota > Actinomycetes > Mycobacteriales > Mycobacteriaceae > Mycobacterium. The sequence continues at coordinate 2,531,202 of CAVQEF010000002.1, read as the reverse complement.
CACCGAGCAGACCATCAACTCGTTTCTGAACTGCTGCCTCGATGTGTCACGGGTCGGGCGCTTTGTGGTGCTCGACACCGGCTTGTCGCCACCCGACCGCGCGGCGCTGCGGAAACGCTACGGGTTTCTTCAATTCGCCCGTCGCCGATCCGGCGACAAGCCCGCCCCGCAACTGGCGCAGCTGCGCGCGCAGATCCACGGACGGTTCTGGCTGCACCTGGGTGCGGGCTGGCGATTTTTCGCGCCCGAGAACTACATCACCCGCCTGAGCGCAGTCCTCGACGCCGAACCACAGGTATTTCAAGTAGGCATCAACTTCACCGACGCGGCCAAACTCACCGGCGCCAGCGCCGCCGAGCAGGCCGTGCACCGGACACCCGAGGCCGGCCGCTACCTGCTCACTGAGGCGATGGCCACCGGCCCAGCCATGTTCGACACCGCACGCCTGGACCAAGCCACCGGTGCGAAAAACAGCAACCCCGACCCGACCGCCCGCGCCGCGCTGCGCACCGCCAGCCTCGACGAAGTGCTCTGCATCTCAGGTCTGCACCCGGTCGCTCATCCGTTAAGCAAGCGGTCCTGGGGCTAGCCCGACCTGGGCTCTTCTGCAGGTTCAGCGTCTTGTTTTCCCGCGCAGCCCTTTTGGCCGAATACGCCACACCGCCCGCCACGACTTCGTGTGGGTTTCACGGTTCCAGACGGGTTCGGCTTTGACCTGAGATCACTGGCCTTGTCGGCGGCCGCTCCACGTTGGTCGTGTGGGGTGATGGTGTCGATGATCTGTCCGTCGGTAAATACGGTTCTGTACCAATGGAAACGAGACCCAGATCGTTGGGCGCTTTGGTAAGCCGGGACCCGATGATGAACCTCGACCTGGCGTCATCAATCTTGCGCAGGTTGGGGGCCGCGAGCATGCCGGCGTCGGCGACGACGACCAGGCCGGTGGTGTCGTGACGCGGCTGGAACTCCTTGACGATCGAACCGATGGTCAGGTTCTCGGCCCTATTGCCTTCAAAGCAGCCGATTTTCAGCGGGAATTCGCACCGGTCGACCAACAGGCCGACAAAGATCTGCCGATCAACGCGGCGTTCCCTGAAGTAGCCGACCTTGCGTAGCGTGTCTCCGTTATCGGCCTCGAAGTAGAGGGTGGTGACCTCGTGGAGCACCAGCCTGACATACCCTGCGCCGTGCCGCGCCGGTGGTTACCGGCCCAGATCGCCGCGTGCGTTTGCGGCTTGATAGGGATGCTGAGATACGGCCCAGCTCGGCCAGGACTCCATCGACGTCGAGCAGGCTGGTAATCGCCGAGCGCGTCATCGCTACGCAGGGTGGCGTACAACCCGGCCGTGGCGTCATAGAGGAGCCCGCTGGCGCTCTTGAGGATCCGTGGACGGGCCACCAGCTGCCGCGGCGCAGGCCCAGCCGTGGCGTCGCTGAACAGTGTTCTGGCAGGTGGCGGGGCCATCTCGACGTTGAGGGCCTTCGAGGCGATGCCCAAGTCCAGCTCGCGCCGGGCGTCGTCGGCCAGCGGTCGCCGAGACTCTTCGACGAGCAGACCGAGTTCGACTTCATCACGCGCTCTGGACCGAGGTGGCGCCCCGAGGCCGTGCGCACCCGTCGAATCCAGACCATCCGCTAGCCTATCGACCCCAAATAGTGCCTAGCGTGTGCGATCAGCCGAACCATCACCCCAGTTCAACGGGACTGCGGTCTTCGGAAAAAACACCGAAAGCGACCTAAGTTGGGTTGTAGCATGCCCGTTATGACAGCTGCCGCGATGCCGGTCAGCGTTTCTCAGCGTGCGGGGTTGGAGCGAATGGCGGTTTCGGCGTTGTTACCGCATCGGCAGGTGGTGCAGGCGCGGGTCCTGTTGCGAGCCAGTGACGCGGTAGCCAAAGGGGAGATCGCACGTCGGTGCGATTTGGACTCGGACACGTTGCGGCGCTGGCAGTCTCGGTTCGCTGAGCATAAAGCCGAAGGGGTCGGTCGGATCACAATCGGCCGTGGACGCAAGCCGAGCCTGCCGGCGGGCACCGTTGAGGAAGCGCTGAGGCTGACCCCTAAAGAACGCCCTGCGGACGGGTCGACGCTCTGGAGCACCCGGAGCTTGGCCGCCAGTGTCGGCATCGGCAAGGACGCCATCGCCAAGATCTGGGCCGATCACAATCTCAGGCGGTGGAAGGTCGAGACGTTCAAGATCAGCAGTGATTCGCATTTCGATGACAAGCTCGTCGATGTCGTTGGGCTGTACCTGAATCCCCCTCCCGGACGGTGGTGTTCAGCTTCGGCGAGAAGACCCGGTGGTAGGCGCTGGACCGAACCCAGCCGTAGCTGCCGATGAAGCCCGGGCGGGCCGGTATCATGACCCATGACTACAAGCGCAACGGCACCATCGACCTGCTCGCCGCGGTGGACATTGCTTTCGAAGAGGGTCTGCCCGATCTGCGCAAGGGTCACAACGGCGCCGACGTGTTGAGGTTCTTCGAACAGATCGACGCCCACGTCCCACGCGGGCTGGGCGTGCACGTCGGGCTGGACAAACGCCCCCGCCGCGGAACCTTCGCTAGCGTCGCCGAACTCGGCCGACGCCATCACCGACTGGGCCGCCCATTGGAAAACCGGCCCCAAATCCTTCATCTGGAAAGCCACCGCCGAAGACATGATCGTCAAAGTCCAGCGCGGCCGCGCCGCCCCTCCACCAGATCAAACCGCAGACAGAGCACTAGGAGACTCCCGGAATGGACGAGTTGCCGCGACGCGAGCTGTTCGACGAGGAGCTGTACCTTCGCACGTTTCCAGACATCGCGCTCGCCGTGAGAGAAGGCGAATTCTCATCGGGCTACGAACATTGGGCACGGCATGGCCGGTTCGAGCTCGCTTGCAGCCGGCGCGTGGCCGGGTCAACATTCCTGCTCGCTGCGATCGGCCACGGCGTCGAGGGCCCTGGGGCCAGTGAAGACCTGGCCAGCGGCGACCCGTTGGGTAATCCGAGCGTCGGAGGAACCTCGCTGGTGGTCGCGGAGCCGGACTCCGCGCAGAAGCACCATGCCGGGCCGAAACGCGTCAAGCGACCAAGGCGGGGTGGCCAGTCGGGTAATGCCGAGGCGGGATACCTCGGAGGCGACGAGCTTCGAGTTAAGCCGAGTCCGACCCACCGTGACGCAGAGCTGACCCGGAATTTCCGGAATTTAGTGAACGCCGGGGACATCGCGGGGGCAGCCGCAGTGATCGCCGATGCTGTCGACGCTGCAGGGCCGTCCGACACGGCGGTCCTGCTTCTTGCCTTCGGGATATTCCGCCGCGCCCACTTTCCACCCGGCCGGCTCATCATCAAGGCCCTTCAGGCCAGACTCACCGATGCGCAGTACCGGTCTCTCGTTACCACCTGGACCGAATATTGCCGTGCTGGATTGTCTGAGGCGGAGGTGAAAAGCTTCCTCACCGCGGTCACAAGCGATCGCGGGATCCTGGACGGCACGCCGGGCGGCCGGTCGACCGCCCTCAACGACAGGCTTTTCCCGCTCATGTTGGCGACAATGATCGGCAGTATCAGGCTGCCGGCGACGCTGCAGATTCGCGTTTTCCACCGGTTCGAGAAGGCGATCATCCACGAGCCTGACGACACCGTACGCTCCCGCATCTGGCCCATCCTGCAGCCCGCTCTCGACGACTACCTCAAGGTAGTCTCTGCCCGCAGAATGCTGGGTGGCTCTTCGGATCTGGCTTCGCTGGCCACTGAGTTCGCGACATCGCTATTCCGTGAATTCCACGAGCAGAACACCGCTGAACGAATTCACCTGGCCAGGCATAAGTCAGAGCAGGAACGTGATCGGTTGCTAGCCGAGGTCCAACGCAATCCCGAGGATGCACGGTCGGTCTTGTTCCTCGCCGAAACCTATTTCCAGATCGGCGATTTCGCCAACGCTCGCCCCTGGTGTACGCGACGGATCGAAATGGGCGGCAATGACGAGGAGATCTACTGGGCACTGTTACGGTTGGCGGCCTCGATGGCGGAACTCGACGAACCGTGGCCAGACGTTGAAGACGCCTACCTGCGCGCCTGGATTTTCCGCCCGAGCCGCGCCGAAGCCCTTCACGCCCTCGCCGTTCGATACCGCCTCGACCAACGCTACCGACTTGGTTACCTGCTTGCCCGGCAGGCGGCCGAAATCCCATTCCCCGGAGAGGACCTCTTCGTCCTGGGATACTTCGCCGAGATCTACGCTTGGCGCGCGCTCGACGAGCAGGCGGTGTGCGCACGCTGGGTCGGTAAGCACGCCGAGGCGTTCGCGCTGTGCCGACGCCTCGTCGCCCGCCCTGACATCCCCGACTGCGACCGGCAACGCATCGCGACTAACCGCGACTTCTCGGTACCAACCATGCTCGAGGCGGCCTCGCCGTATCCCGAAGCAGTGGTGCGGTCCCTGATCGCTGAACCCGGCGATGCCCAGATCACCGTCACGCTCATCGCCGGACCGGACCGCCAAACCACCGAGCAAACACTGAACTCGTTCCTGACCTGCTGCCTCGATGTGTCACGGGTAGGGCGCTTCCTGGTACTCGATACCGGCCTGTCCGCCCCCGACCGCGCCAAGCTGCGGAAACGCTACGGATTCCTCAAGTTCCTCCGTCGCAGACTCACCGGCAGACCAGGAACCGAACTAGCACAGCTTCACACCCAGATCGACGCGCGGTACTGGCTTCACCTAGGTCAAGGTTGGCAGTTCTTCGCCCCCGAAAATCTCATCAGCCGCCTCACCGCGGTGCTGCGAGCCCAACCACAGGTATTCCAGGTCGGCATCAACTTCGCCGACGCCACCACCCTTACCGGCACCACCGTAATCGAGGACCTCGCACACCGAACACCCGACGCCGGCCGCTACGCCTTCACCGAAACCTTGGCCCGCGGTCCAGCAATGTTCGACACCACTCGCCTTAACCTAGCCACCGGCCCGCACGGCACCAAGCCACGCACTGCCAGTCTCGACGAGGTGCTCTGCATCCAACCGCTCTCCAAAGTAGGGCAGCAGGACCAACAGGTTCCAGTACAGACACAATTGGCCCACAAGACCGTACGCTCGGCGTACCGGAGCAAAGTCGCGCGACGTCTGAACCACGGATTGTCCGGTATACGCCTGTCGGCGACACCGATTGTTGACGTGAGACCGGTTGTCCAGCTGCCGTTCCACGATGTTCAGATTTGGTCGACCACCGGAATTGACCCTAGTTTCCGATTGCATCTGCCGCCGGGCTCTACTCCCCTACATCCCGGCTGGTATGTGCTGAGCGTGGCGCTACGGCCGACCGCAGGGCGATTACGTCACCCAAAGCTGTACCGTGATCATGGTGATGGCTTTCGAGAGCAAGACACCGACCTCCTTGTACTTGCCGACAACACCACCCATCATCGGCTGCTCATCAAGGTCGAACGTTCCATACACGCATTGCGCCTAGACCCCAGTGACAGTTCTGAGGTTAGCGAATTCCTGTTAGGCAGCCTGCGTATTCGCCGCATCAGTCCGCAGGAGGCCCGGGACGAAACATGGTTGCGAACCGTGCACGAGGTCTGCGTGGCGCTGCACCGCGGCCCGAGGGGTGCGCTCAAGAATCTGTACCGCAACACGCATGACGGAACGGACTATTCCGAGTGGATCAAGACCCACGACACTTTGGACGACAGCTTACGCGCGCAGATCAGGACAGATATCGAAGCAATGGGAGAACGGCCGCTGATCTCCATCATTTTACCGGTGTACAACACGCCCGAACGCTGGCTGCGCGCGTGCCTGGACAGCGTCCGCAGCCAACTCTATGGCGTCTGGGAACTCTGCATTGCCGACGACGCCTCGACAAAACCACACGTGCGGCGTGTCTTGCAGAAGTACGCCGCTAAAGATAATCGGATCAAGGTTGTTTTTCGCAAGAAGAACGGTCATATCTCAGCGGCATCCAACAGTGCACTGGAACTAGCGAGCGGTCACTATGTAGCCCTGCTGGATCATGACGACGTCCTGCCCGAGCACGCCCTGTTTCACGTCGCCCAGACTATAATTAAACACCCCGAGGCGCGACTCCTTTACTCCGATGAAGATAAGATCGACGAGACTGGCAAGCGCTTCGATCCGTATTTCAAGGCGGACTGGAACCCCATCCTGTTTTGCGGCCACAACATGTTCAGCCACTTCGGAGTTTATTCGCTTGCCTTGGTGCGCGACGTTGGTGGTTTTCGCGAAGGTTGGGAAGGTAGTCAGGATTACGATCTCGCTTTCCGCTGTATCGAACGTGTGGAACGTGAACAAATAGTCCATATTCCTCGTGTTCTTTACCACTGGCGTGCCATTACCGGTTCAACGGCCCTCGGGCCAGACGAGAAGGACTACGCGCACATTGCGGCTAAAAAGTCGATCAACGCCCACCTCGAACGTCACGGCGTCGAGGCTTGCGTGACACCCATCACGGATCGAGCCGGCAACTTTCGCCTTTCCTACCAGCTTCGGGAGTCGGAACCATCGGTGTCGATCATCATCCCGACCCGGAATGGCGGTGAGACCCTGCGGCGATGCCTAAACAGCATCCGGGAACGTACCGACTACAGCAACTACGAGATCGTTATCGTCAACAACCAATCGGACGAGCAAAACACAATCGACCTGCTCAAACGGGAGGGCCGGCGCCAGCACCAACGAGTTATCATCTTCGACGAACCATTCAACTTTTCACGCCTGAACAACACCGCAGCGAAGCAAAGCGCTCGTGAGATTCTGGTGTTTCTGAATGACGATACCGAAATCATTACGGCAGGGTGGCTCAGGGAGCTCGTGTCACTGGCGATTCAGCCAGGTGTGGGGGCTGTAGGCGCGATGCTCTACTACCCGGACAATCATATTCAACACGCTGGCATTATTCTCGGCCTCGGAGCGCATCGCGTGGCGGGTCACGCCTACCACCGGAAGCCCCGTGGATACCCCGGCGATAAATGCCGTGCCATGCTGGTTCAGGAAATGTCGGCTGTCACCGCCGCCTGCATGGCTATAAAGCGAGACCGTTTCGAGACCGTCCGCGGTTTCGACGAATCGTTCGCGGTCGCCTTCAACGACGTGGATTTCTGCCTGCGTCTTTCGCAGAAAGGCTACCGCAACATATGGAACCCTAACGCTGAACTCTATCACTACGAATCCTTAACTCGCGGCTCAGACATCACCCCGTCCAGGGCTCACCGATATGATCAGGAATGCGAGGCCATGCGAGCGCGCTGGGGCGACATGTTGCTCCACGATCCCTATTACCACCCCGCACTTTCGCTCGACCAAGGCGACTTCATCACGTATTCTGGTCCCCGCAACTAAGGAAGTACCCCCGATGACCGCACCCTTTGACCGCGCCGCGACCCTCACCAAAAACCTGAAGCTCGAGAAGCAAGGGCTGGAAATTGGCCCGCTGGATAAGCCGATAGTGCCCAAGAAAGGTACGAACGTTTTATATGCCGATCACTTGCCTACAGACAAGTTGCGTGACAAGTATCGTGGCCATGAACTCGTCAGCAACGACCACATCCAAGGTGTGGACATCGTGGTCGGCCCCTCGGGCATAGGGGATGCAGTCGGATCGCGCCGATTCAACTACGTTCTTGCCTCCCATGTGATCGAACACATCCCGAACCCGCTGGGGTGGTTCAATGAAATCTACGGATTCATGGAGCCTGGGGGAATCCTCTCGCTTGCAATACCAGATAAACGTTATTGTTTTGACCGGCTACGCGGACTCACGACCGCAACCGATTGGGTTGGCGCATGGCTGCAGAAAACAACAAGGCCAACGCCCGTGCAGATTCTGGATGCGCTATCTAATGAAGTAAACCATGACGGCAACATAACTTGGAAGGAAAACATCGACCCACACGACGTGACACACGCGTGCCATCCGCGTGAAGCTTTGAGAATAGCAGTTGAGGCGTTGGATTCTAACGAGTACCGGGACGTACATTGTTGGGTATTCACCCCGAGGTCATTTTGCAATCTTCTCCGCCAGCTGAGCGTCTTTGGCCTCCTCAATTACTATGTGGCTAATTTTCACGACAGCGTGGGCCACGAATTTTTTATCCAGTTGCAGAAGCCCGAAAAGTTCGAGTGGTCGGAACAGATGATATCTATTCCATTATTTCGTGAAGGGCGCTACAAGGCGCTTCCCGAAAACTTCGATGCAAAGTTCTATCTGCACCATCACCCAGATATCATGCAAGCGCGCGTCGATCCCGCGGATCATTATCTCGAATACGGTCGTTTCGAAGGCCGTGCCGTCTGTGAAGCGACGGGCTGAGCTGTTCCTGAACGGCGATGCCCTCACCAGCCGAGAAAGCAAAGTGTTACTTTGATGAGATCTGAACTGCCCCAACAGCGACCAATAACCTGGCGCTATCTAGGGTCAAAGATGGTTATTCGGCCAGCGTCGCCTTACATATTCATGTTGGACGAGCCTGTCGAGTGCGCAATCGTACGTCCCGCTGCATCCGTGAAAATCCGTGGCTGGGCCTATCTTGAAGGTACCCCCTTTACGCTCCACGTTGTTGTAGGTGAACACGAGGTGGCAGTGGCAAGCTGCGAGATCTATCGCCCCGGCGTGGTGCATCGCTTTGGCGATAAAACGGATGGCCATGTGGGTTTTGATGTAGAGCTGCCAGTTACCGTGCGACTAGGCCAAAAGGTGGAATTGAGGTTCACAGACTCCAGCGGTGTGGTCCGAGCTGTGCATTCCCTCTCATTTGGCAGCAGCGACGCATTCCAACGGATGTTTCTCGTACACATCCCTAAAACCGCCGGGTCTTCGGTAAACGCCTTCATGGAGGATTGCCTGGGTGAGCGCGCGTGCGCGTCCCATATCGAAGGCCATCCGGAATGGAAGTTCGGTATCGGATCGGACACTATATTTGAGGATAAAATATTTCTTTCCGGCCACGTGTTTCTGCGTGCTCTACGGCAGAAGCTAACTTTGCGAAACACATTTGTTACCACTGTGCTGCGCGACCCCATTGATCAGATTATCTCCCACATCGCGTGGGTCCGTAGACTGGCTGACCCAGACGAGAAAAAGCGTTTTTACCAACATGAAACTGAGATCCAGCACTTAGCAACACGCTTGGCGGAGCTGGATCTTGGATCCGCGGTACATCTGAAGAAATGGGCCAGCGACTTATCGCTTAAAGCTCAGGCGCTTTTCGATAATTGTCAAGTTCGCTACCTTACCGACCGTACGCCGACCGATCGTGTCACGCAACGTGACCTTCAAGGGGCAATCGGGAACTTGCAAATCTTCGATCTCATCGGCAGAAGCGACCACGTCCCGTCATTCCTCACCAAGGTGGCTGAAAAGATGCGCCTGGACCACTGTAGCGCTTCCGATGTGAACGTGCGCGAAAATATTGGAAAAGCAAAGTACGGGCTTGACCCCCGCGATCCCAGCATACGTGAAGCGCTTAGGCCTTTAGTACAATTTGATCAGGTGTTGTACGACAAAGTTGTGTCCAGTGAGCCTGTCGCTTGAGTCGGTGGTGGTTCTAACTCGATTTTTCGCGCGACCAGCAGACTGGAGGTGACTTTGTGTAGGTGATCTTGGGTCGTAAGCTCGTCGTCGCTTGCCGGTGTGAGTTGATTGCGGTTCTCTGATCGATGAAAGCTGATGGCCAATATGACTCGCGGAAGCGTCAGGAGTTTTGTTGGATGAGAGAGAAACGCTGTACTAGCAGTGATCGCGCCCGTGCTCAAAAGTCCTTACATTCAGGCAGGGGCAGGTCGTAGAGCTCGCACAGGTAAACCGAAGTACCGCCCACCTGGGCGGATTTGGTAGCATTCGCCAACCATTATGGAAGCCATCAATAGATGGTTAACTTGGTCTAATTAATAATCCAGTTTTAGAATTGGGGCTTGGGAGCAAGTAATGACATACATTGAAAACGAAAAAGTAATCAGACAGTTGAGAGAAAATGCTGTAGTCGGCGAGTTGCCTTTACCGGAATTTGAACTATTACGCATTTCCGGTCCGTTTAAATCGACCCAACATTTTTTGGAGTCGTCCTTTATTGAATTTGGTCAATTATTGAACATGACGTCGATCAACCCCGGTTCAAACGTCCTTGATTACGGATGCGGTTTAGGTAGGCTGGCTATTCCATTTTCTCTGTATCTCAAGAACGGTTCCTACCTTGGAATTGACACTAACCTTACCAGCCTGGAACATTGCAGGAAAACATTTTCAGGGAATGACAAGTTTGAATTCATGCACGTCGATCTGTATTCAAAAGTGTATAATAAAAGCGGAAAAGGATTTTCCCTGCTCGAATCGACGAAGCTTGCAAGGAAATTTGACACAGGTTTTTTGTTTTCGGTATTTACTCATGTGCTTCCCGAAAATATTAATGAACTGCTTGAGTTTATTTTTATGGCGCTGAATCCGGGTGGCGAGATGCTTGCGACTTTCTTTCTGCTCAATGATCGTTCGCTAGCTGAGGTCAATGCCGGGCGCGCGACCAAAAAATTTGCTTTCGAGCACAATGGTGCCCGGACAGATATCGAGGATGTTCCGGAGTTTGCTGTCGCTTATTTTCAGGATGATATCCTCAAGCGATTGGCAAGCGTCGGTTTTTCTGACCCGTTTATCATTCAAGGGGCATGGGCAAATGCACCGCAGCAATTCCATAAACCACACCAGGACATCATGGTTTGTAGAAAACCCGGTATTAAATAAGATAGTTAACCCTCTCTCCCCTCTTTCACGGCCGTGGCTCTCTTGGCCAAGAGATGCGAGGCGAAATGTACTGATATGCAAAAAAGTAGTATATTTATCCACATCGCCAAGGCGGCAGGTAGTTCTATAAAGGGCGCTACAAGGCGCTTCCCGAAAACTTCGACGCAAAGTTCTATCTTATGCCGCAGTTATCGTTATACGGTGCCAAAGAGCGACGACTCGCCGCAGTTAGCGGGAACACAGCGATAAGTGGCTCAACCAACACATGTGATCGATGCAATGTGAAGAACTCCATCGTTCTTGAGAAGCCCTTGCCTGCCCAGCAGCGAAACGCAACGTCAACCAAGTCCGCACCGTAGGTCACGGCTCTGCTGTTCAACAACGCCGCAACCCTGCATCTACTACGCCGTCCTCACGTCGTTGTCTGCTCACGGCTTGACCGCGATCACGAGATCCTGCCCGCTCTTACCGTCGGTTCGGCCGGACCACCTGCCGTAACGCAACGGTTCCTGAAGCTCGAGGCCGGTTTTCCCATACAGAAACCTGACGAAGGCTTCCGGGTAGGCGATCGCGGCTTCAGGGTTGTCGGCGTAGGCCATCCGATAGCCGGGCATCTCATGCTCGAAGTTAAATAATGCCTTTCCCTCCTTGATGAGGGCAGACGACTCCTCATTGAGCAGGAAGAAGGTGATCAGACTTCGCCCGCCCGGCTTGAGCACACGGACGATCTCGTGCAGATAGTGCTTTACGTCCGATGGCAGCATGTGCGTGAACACTGAGGCAAGTAGCACTACATCGAACGACTCGTCGGGATACGGAAAACGGAAGTCTGACGACTTGTATTTCCCCGTGGGGTTGTACACCCCGTTCTGAATGTCTGCGACTGCGAATTCGAAGTTGGGGTGTGATCCCGAGATGTTCTGTGTGCACCATGCGACTGCTTCCTCTGAGACATCGAAGCCGGCGTAGCGGCCCTCGCGGTTGAGGTAGCCAGTGAGCGGCGCAGCCATTCGCCCTGAGCCGCAACCGACGTCGAGCACGGCATCACCTGGCTGCAGCCCACACAGGTCAATCAGAAAACCGAGGAATTCATTGCCGGTTGCCTTATACGCGTCAGGACCACCGCCGCCCACCCAATCCTGAAGCTCCCGGGGGGGCAGTACATCACCGGACGCGTCGACGTTCGCTGTCGAAGTGCGTGTCGAGCCGGGCGGAATATTCCCGGTCATGGTGCCACCTCACTGTAGTCAGCCGAACTGATGCGCCTCCCAGTCACGCCTCACTATAAGGGCTGTTCAGCCTATTCGAGGCGTATGGCGACGTTCAACATGCCGCCGCAAGAGGCTCCCGCCGGAGCCCAACTCGATAGTCCCGCCGTTCGCGCGTTTCTCCCGCTTGAGACGAAGCCTCAGTAGGTCTAGAGATACAGATTTGAGATGCAGAGCACTTCGTCGAGGCTGGCGGTGCGCAGCGCGGCGCGGGCGGTCGGATCGGGGTTGCTGTTTTTCGCACCGGTGGCCTGGTCCAGGCGTGCGGTGTCGAACATGGCTGGGCCGGTGGCCATTACGTCAGTGAGCAGGTAGCGGCCGGCCTCGGGTGTCCGGTGCACGGCCTGCTCGGCGGCGCTGGCGCCGGTGAGTTTGGCCGCGTCGGCGAAGTTGATGCCCACTTGAAATACCTGTGGTTCGGCGTCGAGGACTGCGCTCAGGCGGGTGATGTAGTTCTCGGGGGCGAAAAATCGCCAGCCCGCGCCCAGATGTAGCCAGAACCGTCCATGGATCTGCGCGCGCAGCTGCGCCAGTTGCGGGGCGGGCTTGTCGCCGGATCGGCGACGGGCGAACTGAAGGAACCCGTAGCGTTTCCGCAGCGCCGCGCGGTCGGGTGGCGACAAGCCGGTGTCGAGCACCACAAAGCGCCCGACCCGTGACACATCGAGGCAGCAGTTCAGAAACGAGTTGATGGTCTGCTCGGTGGTTTGGCGGTCCGGTCCGGCGATCAGGCTGACGGTGACCTCGGCCTGGCCTGGACCTGCGGCGAGGGACTGCACCACGGTTTCGGGGTAGGGTGAGGCGGCTTCGAGCATGGCCGGCACGGAGAAGTCGCGGTTGGCCGCGATACGTTGCCGATCCGGCTCGGGGATGTCATTGCGGGCCAACAAACGCCGGCACAGCGTGAACGCCTCGGCGTGCTGACCGATCCAGGACGCACACACCGCCTGCTCATCAACTGCGCGCCAAGCATATACCTGTGCGATCTCTGCGGGAAATAGGAGATCCTCTGCGGGAAGTGGGATTTCAGCGGCGCGCTGGGCAAACAGATAACCGAGCCGGTAGCGCTGGAATTCGCGGTACTTTGTGGCGATGGGAAGCAGTGGCTCGGCGCGGGTCGGTCGAAAAATCCAGGCGCGCAGGTAGGCGTCTTCGATGTCTGGCCATGGTTCACTGAGTTGCTGCATCGACTCGGCGAGCCGATACATTGCGCAGAAGACCTCCTCAGCATTGCCGTCCATCTCGACCCGCCGCGCATACCACTTGCGCGCCCCGGCGAAATCGCCCAATTGGGAAAAGGTCTGTGCTAGGAAGAAGACGGACCGAGCATCCTTGGGATCGCGTTCGACCTTGGCCGACAACTGATCGCGTTCGTGCTCAAGCTTTTGCCGGATCAGGTTGCGATCGCGGAGATCTGCGCTGTGGTCGTGGTTTTCGGGGCGCACCTCGCTGCGGCGGTCGTCGCGCGCAGGGGTCCGGTCGGCGACATCGTCGGGGCCTGCCGCTAGCGCCCGGCCCACGATGGCGGCCTGGTCGCGCGCGGAGAAGGCTTTGTAGCCGCGCTCGGCGAGTTTGCGTCGCGCGCGCTCGTCGCCGAGCAACTCCACACAGCGATCGACCAGTTCGTCGTACTCCGCGAACGCGACACCGGCCTCCAAGCCGCGTTCCAATGTCGGATCGGTACCACGCTCGGAGACCACCGCGCGTTTGTTGGCGAGCAGATAGGACACCCGCGCGATCTCGAAGATTTTCGCGTCCCAGTAATGGATGTTGAGGACGATCTTCGAGCGTGCGATCCAGGCATCGCGGCTCGCGCCGAGCACTCCCGATAGCCATTTGACCCGAAGACCTCGGTCGTGCAGATCCCGGAGAACGGCGTATCGGCGCCCGCTCAGCACTCCGTAGAACAGTACGTCGATGTCCTCGGGGGCCGGGGCGATCCGGGTCAGCTCGGGAACGTATCCGATCGGAACGTAGGCGGGCCGGGGCAGGCTCAGGGCAGTGAGCCGCTCGATGTTGGCTTGGCTGTAATCCCAAGTCGGGTAGCGCCGGAAAAGCTCGATGAAATCAGGCATCGTCATCCACGGCGAGTCGTCGCCCAATTGCTCGAGGTTGTAGAAGATGGGGTTCTTGGGCGGCTCTAAGCCGTAGTGGACGAGGTGGTTTGCGCCGAGCACGATAGTGCGGCGCTCGTCGAGATCCAGACGGTTGGTCAACACCGAGTCATGGCCAAGCGCCAGCAGGGCGTAGTGCACCGCCTCCGCGATCTCGCGAAACGCTCCGCCGACCGTCGGGTTGCTAGGAGGTGCCACCACTGCAACGGCGAACAGCATGGGTGCAGGTTAGTGGAAGAGGAAGCGCTGCGTTGTGCCGATTCGGCACTCACCGGTTTGCTCGCTGGGTGCAGCGCTGCCTTTCGACCTCGTTTGTCACTACGGGCCGACGAGACGCATGAAAACGCCCGGGAATACCCGTGTCAGCGACTTCGTCGAGGAGGTGCCCGCCGGAGTTGCGTCAGCGGGCGGTGCGAACGGTTGCCGAGGTCCGGGACCAGCATGAGACCGAGTGGGCGGCCATGCGCTCGCGAATGTAGGCCATCTGCGTTCAGCGGATACCAGAGCCGTTGCGGTGCAAGCACTGGGCGAGGTGGTTGAGCGGCATGAGCGAATCAGCGATCTTCACCTGATGATTGTGCCAGATGACTACCCTTGGAGCTCCGGGTGGTTTCCCGGAGCTGGAGCAGCGAAAGGTGCGCTGCCCCGACGAGGAGGGACGGGATCGCCGCATGACCTTGAGGATATCCGGGGTCACTCTGTGTCCCAGCAATGACCTGATCGCCGCCGCTTACCTCGACTACCCGCGGATGGGTCCGGTGGACGGGTACGCGTTCGACGTTTACGGCTGGGTCGTGGGCAAGGCACCCGTAGCCGAGGTGGAGTTCCTCCATGAACAAAACGTGGTCGCGAGCTGCGAGCTGACTGTTTCGCGGCCCAAAGCGGCCGAATTATATGGCAGCAGTTCGCCACGAGTGGGGTTCCGGACGGCGATCGGAACGGTCGGCCTGCCAGGGGCATTCACCATAGGGGTGAGGGTTATTTTCCAGGACGGACGCCGATGCGAGATTGCGCAAATATGCGGCACGCAGCAGCTAACCTCGGCTTTTACCCCCATGATGCAGCCGATCATGGTGACCAGTCTCGGCCGATCGGGCAGCACCTGGCTGATGAGAATGCTTGCGGCTCATCCGGACATCATCGTCCATGAGCGATTTCCTTACGGCGAGACTTATGTCTGCAGCTACTGGATGCATTTTGTACAGGTGCTAGCTGCAAGCGTGGACACCTCGCAGGTGGAATCGTTGAAGTTCTGGAAGGATCCAAAACAGCTACCTCCGTTCCCTTACGTCTTTCTCGATGCGGGCTCAGTGGGTGCAATCGCCGAGCGCTTGTACGCCAGCATTCAGGTCGGGGAATTCGCCCGCGTGGCGCAGGCCGCCGTCGAGTCGTTTTACCGCGAGTACGCCAGCACGATAAACCGCACGGCACCCGCATTCTTCGCGGAGAAAAGCGTCCAGCAGAAGGGCGTACATCCGGGCCACTACGACTGGACAATGCGACAGCTTTACCCGCGCGGGCGGGAGATATTCCTCGTCCGGGATCCCCGGGACACCCTAGCCTCCGTGCTGGCGTTCAATGCTCGGCGCGGCTTTGACGACTTCGGTCGCGAGCTGGTTGAAACGGACGAACAATACGTCGATGTCATCCGCACGCGCATTCTGGCACTTGTACAAACGTGGAAGTCAGTATCCCATCGCGGCCCGCTTGTCCGTTATGAGGACCTCATACAGTCGCCCACCAAACAACTACGAGCGATGCTCGACGCGCTGGGGGTGGACTCGTCGGCAAATGTCGTCGACGCGATGGTACGAGCTGGGAATGAAACCAGCGCTAGCGTGAAGGCGCATAAAACATCGCCTGACGCCCCGTCATCGATCGGCCGCTGGAAGTGGGACCTTGAACCGCGGCTAGTAAAGATCTGCGACGATGCGCTCGGCGGGTTGCTCGACGGACTCGGCGGCAACTCGGATTAATTTCGATCTTCCCGATTGACCGAACGTGCCTGTTCGTGAACGCAAATTTGCTCAACCATGATGGACGTCATACACACGGGAATATCTGCACGGCTCCCCCGCCCGGCAACCGCGCGGACCGTCGCAGACACGACGCTGGCGGCTGTCGATCGCGAGGTCCTCGAGCGTGCGAAATGCTTTGGACAGCAGGCATTAACGCGTGTTGGCGAAGTGCTCGAGCGTGCGAAACGCGTTGGACAGCAAGCCTTAACGTGCCTGCCCGCCGCCGCTGGGTCCTAGCGCGCCTACGCTCCCCCGGCGCGTTGCGCCGCGTGCGCTCCGGCGCGGCGGCCGAAGAACGAGCCCTCCCCGAGCTGCGTGCCGCTGGCATACCCCTTGCCGTCCTGGGCGATGTTGGACGCGCACGCGCCCACCGCATACAGCCCCGGGATGACGCTGCCGTCGGCGCGCTGCACCTCGCCGTCCACGGTGACCGCCAGGCCGCCGATGGTGAATCCGGCGTACATCGCCTTGCCCAGCGACATGTCGAACGCGCCCCACGGGCCCTTGTCCTGCGCCGCAAGGAATTCCGGCTGCTTGTGGAAGTCCGGGTCCTCGCCGCGCGCGGCAAAGGTGTTGTAGCGGTCCAGCGTCGCGGCCAGGTTGCCTTCCGGGATGCCCAGCGCGGCCTCCATCTCCGGGACGGTCTCCCAGCCGTCGATCAGCGGCACCAGCGGCATCTTGGGATGTTCGAGGTGCGCCTCGTCGACGATGAGGTACGCCGCGCTGTCGGGCTGGTCCATGATGAATCCCGAGGTCCGGGAGTGGTAGGAATCCTCGGCGACGAACCGCTGTCCGAGCTTGTTGACGATGATCCCGGTGAGCAGGATCGACGGCGGGTACGGCGGGGCGGTGATGAAGATCTGATCCATGTGCTGGGTGGCGCCGCCGGCCGAGACGCCCATCCGGATGCCCAGGCCGTCGTCGTAGGTGTTGCCGAGCACGAACGGCTTCTCGGCCAGCTTCGGGGTGTAGGTGGCCACCATGTCCGGATTCATCACGAATCCCCCGGCGGCGATGATGACCGACTTCGCTTTCACCGCACCGGTTTCGGCGAAGTGCTTCCACATGACCCCGGTCACCGCCCCCGTGCCGTCCACGACGAGCTGGGTGGCGCCGGTCTCGTAGCGGATCTGGACGCCCAGGCTCGCGGCGCGCTTGAGTAGCAGTTCGATCACCATGCTGGCGCCGCCGGTGTCGCCGGGGACGGGCACCTTGTGGCCCCGCGGCGCCGGCACCGCCTTCTCCAGGAACGGCCACACCTTCTCGTTGCCGGTGTACATCAACCCCTCGGTGTTGGGCTGGATCACCGCCTTGCCCGGGAAGAAGCTGCGCTCGAACTGGAAACCGAGGTCTTCCAGCCAGTTGAAATGCTCGACGCTGCCTTCGCAGTACGCCCGAATTTTGGCGTGGTCCGGCTCGCGCGAGACGGCGACCAGGTACTTGTACATCTCTTCGGGTGAATCGGGGTGACCGGTGGCCTCCTGGACCGCGGTACCCCCGCCGAGGTAAAAGTGTCCTCCCGCAAGGGAAGTGGTGCCCCCCGCCGCGGCGGCGCGCTCGAGCACCAGCACCCGCGCGCCGGCCCCTAATTTCTGGGCGGCGCTGACCGCCGCGCAGCCGCCCGCGATGCCGAAACCGAGCACGACCACGTCGACTTCGTCGGACCAGGACTGCACCGTGTCCGCGCCGACGGTTGCTGGTATCTCGGTGCTCATCGGCGCCGCTCCTCCTCATCACTGCGTTCTGCGTCGTCGCCGGCACGGCTCATTGGCGCCACCCGCTCATCGCTGCTCCTGTTTGATGTAGTCGTAGAACGCCCTCATCTCGGGTGAGACGTAGGCAATCTCGAGGAACGGCACCCCCGCCTGGGGCGCGGACAGATACGCGAAGCGGATGCCGCCGGGCATCACCCCCTGCTGCACCACCGCGGCCCCGTGGTCGGCGGCCTCGGCGAGCGCCGCGTCGAACTCCTGCGGACTCTCGGCCTCCGTGCAGATGTGGTGCAGGCCCGGCCCGCAGTCGCGCAGAAAGTCACTATAGATGTTCTCGCCGCGCACCGGCGCGATCAGTTCCAGCTGCATGTCGCCGAGATAGCTCAGCGAGATGCTCGCGACGAAGTCGGCCGGGGCGCCGAGGTAGCTGCAACTGTCCGGAGCAAAGTGCACATCGGGTATCCGTATCCACTTCCGAACGCCCAACAGGCCGGTGAGAGCCGTTTCGGTGGCATCCAGGTCGGGGGTGACCCAAGCGATCTGGGTGGGCGATTGCACGGAGACGGTCATCGCCTCGCAGGATAGCCCAGTGCACCGACCGCCAGAAAGCGCCCGTAACGCTTTGCCGCGGTCGGCCGCGCCGCCCCCGGAAACGTCGGGTGAACACGTTCTAATTCGGCCGCCGCACGAGGCCGCCGGGCGCTGCCGTCAGGCCCGGCCGAGCACGTCGACCAGCAAGCCCAGTTGGGCGTCGAAAACCGCCTCGGGGTCGGTCAGCGTGTCGGTGCCGTACTGCCCGAATACCTCGAGGCTGATCGCCCCCAGCACTCCGGCCCACAGCAAGAAGCACTTGGTGACCACGCGATCGTCACCGGGAAAACCGAATTCGTGGCGGATCCGGGTAAAGTCCGCCGACATAGGCTGTGGGACAACATCATTGGTCAGCCTGATGTCCCCGGTGGTGATCCCGGCGGCCACGGCGTCCAGAAATGCGCCGACGACCCTGGTGCCGACCGCAACCGTGCGCTCCGCCGGGGCGTGGTACCCGGGCACGGGGCTGCCGTACAGCAGTGCCCAGCCGGCCGGGTGGGCGACGGCCCAGCGGCGCACGGCCCGCGCGATCGCGGTGACGTCGTCGCTCCACAACTCGCCCCGGGTCTCGCGGGCCCGGTCCACCGCGTCGGCCAGGTCGGAATAGGCGTCGACGAGCAGGAGGGTCAGCAGCTCGTCGCGGCTGGACACGTAGCGGTACACCGCCGAGGACACCATGCCCAGTTCGCGTGCGATCGCCCGCAGCGACAGCCCGGTCGCGCCGCGGTCCACCAGGTGGCGGCGGCCCAGCTCGACGATCCTCGCCTCGATCTGCTCCCGCGATTCCTGGCGTTTCCCCACGCGGCCAGTCTGACACAACCGAGATCAGTGCTCTTGCTTTTCGGCCGCACCTGTGGCAGTGTGACACTAACCGAGAGCACTGCTCTCGAATCTGTAGCGATGCCCGCCGAGAGGACGCCATGGTGACCAGCCACTATCAGGAGCCGAACCGGGCCACCCGGGCCGCCAACGCAGCGATCCGCTGGCTGGCCGAGACGGGCGTCAGCATCGCCGGGACCCGGGCGCTGCGGGTCCGGGGCCGCACCACCGGAAAACAGCGCTCGGTGGTGGTCAACCTGCTGACCGTCGACGGCGTCGACTACCTCGTCTCACCGCGCGGCAACACCCAGTGGGTGCGCAACGTCCGGGCCGCGGGCACCGTCGAAGTGGGCCCGCGCTGGCGCCGCCGGCCCACCGCCGCGCGTGAGCTGGGCGATGCGGAAAAGCCTGAGGTGCTGCGCCGTTACCTGGCGCGCTGGTACTGGCAGGTCAAAAGCTATGTGCACGGGCTGACGCCCGAGTCCGACGACAAGCAACTGCGCGCCGCGGCGTCGTCGATCCCAGTGTTCGCGCTGACCCCAGCGGGCGGCGGCCCGGCCCTCCCCTGACCGCCGTCAGCGCGGGTTGTCCCCGGCGCCGAGGTCCTGCCGCACCTGATCGGAGGCCGCCCGCCACGACACCGCGGCCGGCAGGTCACCCCACACGCTGTTGAAGATGCCCACGATCTGGCCGGGCCCGCCGTTGGGCGCCAGGTACACCGGCCCGCCCGAATCGCCCTTCTGGCTCTGCACGCCGTGCGACATGGTGAACCACCCGTTGTTGACGCTCTCGACGACCCCGCAGGTCTCGCCGGTGGCCACCCCGAAATGACAGACCGCCTGCCCCGGCTGGAGGGCCACGCCCGGGTTGGACACCAGCGGCCGCCCGCCCGGCAGCACGTCGCTGGGCGTGACGCCGTCGTCGAGCACGATCGCCTCGTAGTCGGAGATCACCTGGTCGGTGGCCACCGTGGTGCCGCTGGGGGTGTTGTCCCGGAACGTGGCCATCCGGCCGATGGGAATCTGGTTCTTGTCGTAGACCGCTCCCCCGCCCCGGCAGTGGCCCGCCGTGAACGCGATGCGCATGACCGGGTCGACGTAGCCCAGGGTGCACAGGTGGCGGTCCTGATGGATCTCCATGCCCGGGTAGACGAGCGTGGCTTCGGCTCTGGCCGGCGATGACGGTGACGTGGGCACGAGCGCCGCGACGATGACCGACGCGGCGAACGCGCGCATTGCTGGGCGGCGCACCATGGACTCCGATCCGTCGGGGCCGGTCGAGACCGGCCGTCCGGGTAAAGCTTCCCGACGCTAACTATTCGGGTCGGTGGCCGGCGGCGTTACAGAGTCGTGACCATCGGGGCGGCGGGCTGGGCCCGGCCGGCCGTGCGCGGCGCCCACCCCGGCGGCCCGAAGACGTAGCCGAGCTTGTCGCGCAAACGGCGCGCCGTTCGCCAGTCGCGGGCTATCGCGACGTACTCGTAAGTTTGCAGCTTCCAGATGTTGAACGTGTCGACCTGCTTGGTCAGGCCGTAGTGCGGGCGGAACAACTCGGGCTGGAAGCTTCCGAACAGCCGGTCCCAAATGATGAGGATGCCGCCGTAGTTCTTGTCCAGGTAGATCCGGTCCATGCCGTGGTGCACGCGGTGATGCGACGGCGTGTTGAACACGAATTCTACGGGGCGCCAAAGCTTGTCGATGCGCTCGGTGTGCACCCAGAACTGATAGATCAGGCTGATCGAGAACGAGAAGAACACCATCCAGGGCGGCACCCCCAGCAGCGGCAGCGGGGTCCACATCAGGATTTCGCCGCTGTTGTTCCACTTCTGGCGCAGCGCGGTGGCGAAGTTGAAGTACTGGCTCGAGTGGTGGGCCTGGTGGGTGGCCCAGATCAGCCGCACCCGGTGGGCGATGCGGTGGTAGGCGTAGTACAGCACATCGACCCCGAGGATCGCGACGATCCAGGTGTACCACCGGGTTGCCGGGAGGTGCCAGGGCGCCAGGTAGGCGTAGATCGCGGCGTAGCCGAACAGGGCCAGGGCCTTCCAGCCGGCGGTGGTGCCCACCGAGACCAGTCCCATCGAGATGCTGGCCGCCGAGTCGCGGGTCAGATACGCCCCCGAGGCGGGCCGTGACCCCTCGGCGTCCGCCGTGATGCGTTCCAGCTTGCGTGCCGCGGTCCACTCGATGGTCAACAGCAACAAGAAGAAGGGAATGGCAAACAGCACCGGGTCCCGCAGCTGCGGCGGGAGCGCGGAGAAGAAATCGGACACGGCACTCACACACACAGACTATTACGGCCGGGTACGGTCGTGTACCGGTTCCGCCTCGGCGCAGGACCGGCGAGTAGCGGATGGCGCGTCGCGCAGGGTCAGCTCGGCGGGGCCGACGCCGGCGACGTCGCCCACAGCGCCGTGCAGCCGAGGAACTGCGCCGGCGTGCAGCCGGCAGACACGGCGCTTTCCGGGGCCCCGCCGAACGGGCGGCGATGGCGCCGGGGCGTCGGCCCGCCGCGGCGGTGGTCAATCCGTGCGCTGCGCCGGGTCCCCGGCATACCACTGCACCGTCCGGACCCCCGGTTGCAGGGACAGTTCGGCGACCAACCGCTCCAGCTTGGCCGGCGTGTGGCCGTCCATCAGCAAGTGTGCGGTCAGGGTGACCTCGTCGTCGTCGGCGGCACGCCGGGCATCCACGCCGCGCAGCGTCATGTCGTTGCTGCTGGCGTGCTGGACGATCTGCGCGCGGGCGTAGGTCTCCGATTTACGGCGGCACGTCACCTGCACCAGGTAGGGCTCGAGGCTCTCGTCGTCATCGACGTTCTCGTCGCGATCGATCAGCCGGCCGAGCGGTCGGCCGAACACGTGCAGCGCGATGACGGTGCCGGTGCCGATGAGGGTGAAAGCCAGGTGCCCCGAGGCGGCCAGCACGCCGATCGCCGCCGAGCACCAGAGGGTGGCCGCGGTGTTGAGGCCGCGGACGTTGACCCCCTCGCGCAGGATCACGCCGCCGCCGAGGAACCCGATGCCGGACACGACGTAGGACGCGACCCGGGTCGCGCTGGTGTCCTCGGTGGCGACCGCATACAGCACGAACAGGGTCGCGCCGGCCGCCACCAGCGCATTGGTGCGCAAACCGGCCCTGCGCGCCCGCCATTGCCGTTCGAGTCCGATCAGCGCGCCGCAGCCGACACCGACGGCGAGCCGGAGCGCGAAATCGGCGACGCTCAGCGTCTGCATCGCAACACACTCCCTCCCCGGATGGGACCAGCTGGCACCGAGCGGGCGCCGGTCCGCGGCAGCTAACCACCCACAGGTGAACGGCAGGTGGACCCCGGCCGAACCCGTTGCACGGCGGACACGTGTTGGACACCTTCGCGCGGCCCGTGGCCGGCGTCGGGACCCGCCCGGCTGCCGGGTGCACGGTGACGGCGTGTGCCTCGAGGCTACGGACTCCCGGTGAGTTGTTGTGGGCAGTAGTACTTCACCGAGATGGCCACGAACAGGCTCGCGTGGTCGGTGGTCAGCCCCGGGTTGCTGTTCTGCAGGTTGGTGACGAGGTCGGGACCCGGGGTGCCGCTCCCCAGCCAGCCGCACACCGCCCTGCCGAACGCGATGGCCCGATCCGGGCTGGAATAGGTGACGCCCGAATCACGCACCGTCGCAAGGAAACCGGTGTCGTCGCCGCCGTCGCCCGGGCTGCCGGACGCGGGCGCGGCCGGGGCGAACAGGACGGCAGCGCCGAGGAGCGCGGGCACCGCTCTCATTACCGGCACACCCGTGGCTCGATCGTCAGCTCTTGCCAAGTTGATGGGGGCAGTAGAACTGCGCTGAGATCAACGCGAAATTGGATGCGTTCTCCATATCGAACCCGGGGTTATGCAGCTTCACATCGTGGATTGTCTCCAGCCCGGATTCGCCATTGTTCAAACAGGTACACACCGCTCTGCCCGATGTGACGGCCATGTCCGGGCTCGCGTATTTGATGCCGGCTTGGTTCAGGGCGGCGAGGAATCCTGCATCGTCCCCGTCGGGAACCGGCGGAGGATCGGCATAGGCCGGTGCGGCCAGGCCGATCATCGCGGAGGCGCCCAATAAGGCCAGAATTTTTTTCATGATTTACCCCTTCCCTCGAGCCGAGGAAATTGCGCTGCCTTCGCACGGAAAACAGCCGGCCTTGCCATCTTAATGCCGAAATTCCCCCCGCGTTCTTTGCCAACGGCGGTCCCGCCATCGGCCGGCCCGGTTCGGCCGCTCTCTTCCGCTGCACCCATTGATTCGACGCCGCCCTATCCCGGCTGCGCTTCCGATGGGACGACCTTGGCCTTGCCTTTGGACAGGTGCACCGCGTGGATGCCGGGCTTCTTGGCCAATTGCTCGAGCAGAGCGTCAAGACCTTCTTGTTCGATGGTGTGGTGCTGCACGCTTTCGGGCTTCTCCGATATCTGGGCGACCACACGTTTTAATTGCTCCGGCGAGGTGTCGCCTTTGAGCTCCTTGAGCGGGGTGAGCCGGCCGCGGGCGCCGCCGCGCGCCACTACGGTGGGCGCACCGGCGCCCACGGCGGCGCCGAGCATCCCCGCCACCGACATCGAACTGAGCAACCCGCCCTCGCCGAGCGCGGCCGCCGGCACGGCGTCCGCCCCGGCGGCCGACAGCGCGGAAGCGATCATCCTGACGCCCGGGGTGTTGGTCGCCCAGCTGGGCGGCACCGTCAACGATCCGATCAGGGTGCCGCGCGCCATCCCGGCACCCAGCGGGTTGATCTCGCTGAATAGCGTGCCCCGGCCGAAGCCCAGGGCCCCGAGCCCGGCTCCCAGCGCGTCCTTCGGGAGCGCCCCGTAGGGAACAGGCGGGGAAAACTTCAGAAACTGCGACACGGGAAGGTTGATTGCCAGCCCGATCCAGTTGTACTGCGTGGTCCAGCTTTCTATATCCCTTCCGGTGGTGTACAGCTGGCTGAGGGTCAGTGTCCACGTCGGGCCGAAAAGGGTGTCGACGATGTTGTCGAAGAATTTCGTATAGCTGGTGCTGATCTTCGCGCCCAACTCCAGCAGCGACGAGATCGGGGTGGGAAGCGACGACAGGACCGACTGGGCTGTCCCGGCCGAGGTGCCGACCGCCTGGGCCGCCGCGGCCGCCTGCGTCGATGCGCCCGAGGCGCTGGTGACCTGCGGCGGCTCGGTGAACTGGGCCAGCTGGCTGGTGACCGTCTGCGACGAGAACAGATAGCTGTCCATCGCGAGGGCGTCTTGGGCCCACATTTCGCCGTATTGCGCTTCGGTGGCCGCGATCGCGGCGGTGTTCTGCCCGAAGATGTTGGTCGCCACCAGCGCCGCCAGCTGACTGCGGTTGGCCGCGATCACCGGCGGCGGCACGGTCGCGGCGAATGCCTCCTCGTAGGCGCTCGCCGCCGCGGTGGCGTGGGTCGCGGCTTGCGCGGCCTGCCCGGCGGTGGTGTGCATCCAGGTCACATAGGGCGCGACCGCGGCTGCCATGATCAGCGACGAGGGACCGACCCAGGGCCCGCTGGTCAGGGTCGCGATCACCGACGAGTAGGCGACCGCGGTGGACTGCAGCTCGGTGGCCAGCGTGCCCCAGGCCGATGCGGCGGCCACCAGCGACCCGGCACCGGGGCCGGTGTACATCCGGCCCGAGTTGAACTCCGGCGGAAATGCTCCGTAAATCATGTCTAAACCCCTTGCCTGGTCGCTGGCGCTTGGGTGGTCGGTGACGGCTTGTCGTAGGTAGTGGTCACGGTGGTCAGTCCTCGAGAGCCGGGATGACGATGATGGTGGCCGTGGTGGCTTCCGCGCCGGTGACGACACCGCTCAGCGAGCCCGTCGTCGCCGCGCCGCTCGCGGAGTAGGTTGCGCCGGCGGCCGCGACTCGCCCGGCCAGGCTCGAGAGGGCCATCTGGCCGAACACTCCGCTCTCGCCCGCCATCGAGGCGGAAGGGGTGGCCGCCAGGTCGGGGAACACCGAGGCGAGCGTCCTGATCGCAGGGGCCGCTTCCGTCCAACCCTGCGGCACCGACATGCTTCCGACCAGGGCGGCTCTGCCCATGGACCCGGTCACCGGTCCGGCACCGAAGCTGGTTGCGGAGTGCAGCGTGGGCGCTAAGGCGCCACCGTTCATCAGCGGGGCCAACGCCCCCGAGATGGCTTTGGGTCCGGCCATGTAGGCGGCGACGGCCTGCCCGTTCTGGGCGTAGGCGAACGTCTGCCCGAACGACAGGAACGGGCCGCCGCCCAGGGAGCTCCACCCGAAGAAGGGCGAGTACACCCCGTCGATGGTCCCGAGAGTTGTGTTCAAATACGCCAGGTTGGTCGAGACCCACGTTGGCACTGGTGGCAACAACCCGGATGACGAGGACGCGGTGGCCGCCGAGGTGAGGTTCTGCAGCGAACCCGTTCCCGCGGTGGTCAGCTGGGATAGCTGCGTGGCCGCGTTGGTGCCCGACAAGGTGCTTGACTGAGCCACCGCGGCCGCCTGAAGCGGCCCCGCGGCGTTGTTGGTGGTCTGGGGCGGCTCGGTGAACGGCGTCAGCTGCGAGGCGGCCGCCGACGAGCCGGCATACGCGTACATCGCCGCGGCGTCCTGGGCCCACATCTCCAGGTACTGGGCTTCGGTGGCGGCGATCGCCGGGGTGTTCTGGCCCAGGATGTTGGTGGCGACCAGCGTCATGAGCAACGCGCGATTGGCCGCGATCACCGGCGGCGGGACCGTGGCGGCGAAAGCCGTTTCGTAGGCGGCGGCGGCGACCTTCGCCTGGGCGCCGGCCTGTTCGGCCTGAGCGCCGGTTGCGCCGATCCACGAGACGTACGGTGCGGCCGCCGCCGCCATCGCGATCGACGACGGACCCGCCCACGGCCCGACGGTCAAACCCTCGATCGTCGCGCCATACGACGCGGCCACCGACTGCAACTCCGCGGCCAGGTCATCCCAGGCCGCCGCCGCCGCCAGCATCGGCCCCGACCCGGGACCGACGTACATCCGCCCAGAGTTGACCTCCGGCGGAAGCGCCCCGAAATCAATCACCTATCTACCTCCGGTCCGATGGGCGGCCGCCACCGTAATGACGGCGACTCACCCTGTTCGAAAAACCCACGGCTCATATCGAATCCATCAAAGCAACCATCCGACCACAATTTCTTAGATCAAAACGCGTGTGTATGACAACCCAGATCTTTGCTATAACAGGCCTATTAGCCAGTCAACATTGCTGCGTTGTGCGCCGAGACGAGAATATATGGATGCCACATTCGGGCGGTGTGAGCGCGATGTTAAATATAAATATCACGACTCGGCCGGTGCCGGTGAGGTCTCTCCGGGTGATCAGGGCACGGGCACACTAGAACGCCTACCTTACAGTGGTTTTGCGTGTCCGCGGCCCGACGGTCAAGAATGCCTTTCGAGCGCGCTTTGCCGGTCTGAGAGCTTTCCGAGCGGCGATCGCTGATCGCGTTGGAGTCGCTCTATATCTGAACGTTTTGCCGGACTATTGGCCTCCCGTGGTGGTCTGATATGTGGCGACGCTTAAATTTGCTGTAGTTACACCATTTGCATCTGCTATCGATACGATTTTGCGTGCTCATGACGCCTCAGGAATTCGTTCTCGTTCTCGGGCTGTGAGTGCAGCCGGGCTGAGGCCGGCGACTCTATTTGTGTCGGCGGCGCACTCCCGCTGGCGGTGGATGCTGGCCGGCCAGCGGATCACCCGCGAGCCGGGGGCCACCGGAGTGACGGGCTCTGGGGACCGGGCTTCCGACGCCGCGGAGTGGTCGCACACGCCAGCATCGCCGACCAGCGACCTGGCCACGTGGATAGTTACGCTCCATCGTGTACTCCCTGAAGTTCACCAAGCAGAATAAAGCTGAACAGCTGCGGCGGCCCTGGTTAGCTGCTGCAGATTTACTGTGAGCCAATTTTCGGCTGTTCGCTGTGGTCGACGACGTGTGCGAGCGCGCCTGCGGCCGCGTACGGCACGGCGATGATGTTGCCGGGGTGGACCGCCTGGACGTTTTACCCGTTCGGGTCGCCCGCGCGGCCAGTTAACCATCGTTCGCGGACGCACCGTGTCCTTCCCGGACGACCGGCGGCCGACGCGGCCCGTCCATGCCGCGTATCCCCTTGGCAGCAAGCGGAATTCGCGCTCCGCCGGATCAGCCTGCCGCGGGCGGGCGCACGACGAAGTTCGGACGAAATCCGTACTGCGGGACCGCTCGTCCGAACCCCTGGCCCGGCATGGCGCCCATCGGCACCCCGGGCACTCCGGCCGCCACCGTGGGTGGCGGGGCGACCATCGGGGTCCCGCCCAGCGTCGAGGCCAGGGGGCTCGCGAGTGGCGCGGGCGCGGTCCAGGCCGGCGGCACCGACAGCGGTCCCACCAGCGCCGCCCGGCCCAGGCCGGCCGACACCGAAGGGGTGGCGCCGCTCAGCCCCGCGAGGCCCGACAGCCCCTGCCTGGCCGTTCCGAGACCCGCCGAGGCAAGCGGTGCGACCCCACCGGCGTCACCCAGGTCGTTGATGGCGCCCGCACTCGCACCGATCAACGTCGAGCTCGTCACCGCCGAGACCACCTGAGCGGGGTTGAGCGCCCCGGTCGAGGTGATGGTGTTCCAGAAGTTGCTGTTCGGCGACAGGATCGACTGCAGCGCGGACGTCGATGAGGACGACGATGTCGCCGGGGACGCGAGGCTCTGCAGTGCCGCGGGCACACTCGCGGTCAACTGCGACAGCGTCGCCTGCTGGGTCCCGGCCGAGGTGCCGGCCGCCTGGGTGACCGCGGCGGCCTGACGGCCCAGTCCGCCCGGACTGGTCGTGTGCTGGGGCTCGGCGAACTGGGCCAGCTTGGTTGCGGCGGCCGAGGAACCGGCGTAGACGTACATGGCCGCGGCGTCCTGCGCCCACATCTCGGCGTACTGCACCTCGGTGGCCGCGATCGCCGGGGTGTTCTGGCCCAGGATGTTGGTGGCGATCAACGCCGCCAACTGTGCACGGTTGGCCGCGACCACCGGCGGCGGCACGGTCGCGGCGAACGCGGCCTCATAGGCCGCCGCGGCCGCGTCGGCCTGCGTGGCGGTCTGCTCGGCTTGCACCGCGGTGATGCTCATCCAGGCGACGTACGGGAGCACCGCCGCCGCCATCGCCGCCGAGGCGGGACCGTGCCATTCCTCGCTTGTCAGCGCCGAAAGCGTCGAGCCGTAGGACAGCGCGGTCGAACGCAATTCCGCGGCCATCCCGTTCCATGCCGACGCGGCGGCCAGCATCGGGCCCGAACCCGGCCCGGAATACATCCGCCCGGAGTTGATCTCGGGCGGAAGCATCGCGAAGTCCAGTTCTGCCATCATTTCTGGCCCCTACCCCTTGAAAATCGCACTCGCGCAGGCGTTTTCGCTAGACGAATACGCCCACGGCAGGTTCGCCCGGCGCGTGCCGCGCACGCGCCTGGGCATCGAAACGTGTTGTGGTTACGGCTCGTATGTCGTAGCGAGCCGTCCCCGCGCGGTCGTCGCGATCCAGCGCCAGGTGAGTGGCCCTAGTTTTCGCGCGAGCCGATCACACGTCCGGCCGAAGCGGGAACGTGCTGATCAGGGTCGAGCGAAATCCGATTCAGGCGGTGCGGACAGGTCGGAGTCGGATCGCAACGAAATGGCTCGGTCTGCAATAGGAACTATCGCCGGGACTCATTCCGCTCTCACCTCCTCACCGCCAGGGCACACGGGGATGCCATCGTTCGCACACCGGGGAGGAGAACCCAGGCGGAAACGCCTGGGAACGGCACCCCTCTCGTCAGAGCTTTGGCACCACACGGCGTATCCGAACCGATCGAGGCCGGAAGCCACTTGGGCTCAACCCTTAAGCCGGGAGGAGCTGTCCTGACCCTGGGCGTCTTTCGACGTTCGAGGTCAGTGGCCTGTATCCGTGCAGACGCCTCACCTAGCGAGGTGCTTGCAGAAGCCATGGTGGCATCCCAAAGTTAGTGAGTCAAGCGAACCGGCATGGCAGTCGCGATGTTTCGCGGCCCGGCGCGGCCGTGTCCCTCGTCGGCGCTCGGTTATCCGGCGGCCGGCGGGCGCGGCATCACCGTCACGCGGAATCCGTATCGGGGCCCATGGCCGAAGCCGTGCGCCCCGGCCGCCGGCATGCCGGGCATGCCGGGCATGGCCGTCGGTACGGCCTCCGCCGCGGTGGGCACGGCGTTCGTCCAGCCACCCCCGGCGAACGTCACGCCCGCCGGGTTCGCGGCCTGTGCCGCGGTTGTCCAGCCTTGTGGCACAGCCAGTTTCCCCACCAGCGTGGCCCGCGCCGCCGTGGCCGACACGCCACCGAGGCTGGGCAGGCCCGCCGGGGCCCGCACCGAGCCCGCCGTGAACGCGGGGATGATGAAGTTGCCGCCGGGCGGCATGATGGGCGCCTCCAGGCCCGGGGTCTGCAACGAGTTGACGTCGGAGATTCCGCTGAGTACGGCCGGGGTGATGATGTCGGGGTTGATGTAGCCGCCCGAGACGACGCCGTTGAGGAAGTTGGTGTTCAAGAAGTCCCATACGGGGTTCGCGGTCAGGGGTGATGCCAGTGATTGCAGCGCATTGGGCACCGCGGCGGTCAGCTGCGACAGCGTTGACTGTATGCCGCTGATCCCCGCCGCACCGTTCGCGGCCGCGGCCTGGCCGGCCAGGCCGGCCGGGTCGGTGGTCTGCGGCGGTTGGGTGAAGGGCTTCAACACCGTTGCGGCGGCCGAGCTACTCGCATAGCCGTACATCGCTGCGGCGTCCTGCGCCCACATTTCGCCGTATTGGGCGTCGGTAGCCGCGATGGCGGGCGTGTTCTGGCCGAGGAAGTTCGTGGCGACCAGCGCCGCCAGCTGGGCGCGGTTCGCCGCCACTGCCGCCGGCGGCACCGTCATGGCGAACGCCGCCTCGTAGGCGCCGGCCGCGGCCTGCGCCTGGGTGGCCGACTGCTCGGCTTGCGCCCCGGACGCGCTCAGCCACGCCACGTAAGGGGTGACCGCGCTTGCCATCGACCCGGCCGCCGGCCCCCGCCAGGCGTAGTCGGTCAGCACCGACACCATCGATGTGTAGCCGGCCGCCGTCGCACGCAACTCGGCGGCCAGCAGGTCCCAGGCCGCCGCGGCGGCAAGCATCGGGGCCGAGCCCGGTCCCGAATACATTCGCGCGGAGTTGATTTCGGGTGGCAGAGCTCCGAAGTCCATCGTCGGCGCTCCCTTCAACCCGCCGCGACCGCGCCGACAATGTCGGCGGGAACGGTTATCACAGAATTGAATCTGGCTACCACCGGGCCTGGGGGCGGGTCGCCGGCCGCTGCCGCCGGCGAATCACCTTGTGTCTCGAACAACATCGGACTTCTCCTTGTCGGGATGGTCCGACCCGCCTACGGGCCTCGGCCGCTGCGGTGACGTCGGGGAGCTGCCAGTGCACGCGCTCCCCTCCCTGCGCGGCGTGTCAGGCACTCGGCGGCAACCGATTCAGGCGGCGAACAGGACGCCGTGTCCGGATCGGAAAGAAACGGTCATCGATTTCGCACTGCCACTGTCGTTGGTTGGACCAGCCCGCCCACCTCCCGCCGGTATTCGGGCCCACGGGGCTGCGGAATGTGTGCTGTGGTCGACGGCTCAGGGTTTGCCGGGACTGAAGTTTCTTCGCTCGAACCCAGGGCCTCGTCACGGCGGGTCGGGCGGACGCGACGCCGCAAGCGACTCGATTCAGCCCGAATCCGGCGAGCCTTCCCGGCCCGCGGCATCTGACGACTTTCGGTGTGAATGGCCCGTTTTCCTGCAGAAACTTACCTGTTGGCGCCATCGTCGCAGTAAGGCCGGCTCACGTCAACGCGACTCGCTGTGCCCGTAACGGAGGAAACACGATCGTAGTGGGACGCGCCGGACACCCAGTGTCCCGGCATCAAAACAGGTTGCTCGGCGGGCCCTAGTCCTGCTTCTTCTCGGCCACGGCCGCGCCGAGGCCCTCGGCGAGGTCCTCGCGGCTCAGCTCCTTGAAGCGGCGCAGCTGCGCCTCGCTGAAGTCGGTGAGGTCGCTGGACAACACCGCGTCCAGATCCTCGTCATCGAGGCGGAAGCTGCGGTGGTCGCGCGCCTTCTCCACGACGTTGCGGACAAAACCCGCGTTGCCCAGGATGTCGATGCCGCGAATCAGGTCCCCGTCCTCGGAGTAGCTCTCGTCGAGGTAGAACTTGGTGTACGACGGCAGCAGCGCCTCGGCCGCTTCGTCGGTGATGAGGTCTTCGTTCTCCTTGCCCATCAGCTTGGTCAGCGCGACGAGTTCCTGCGGGGTGTAGCTGAAGAATTCGATCACCGTCGAAAAGCGCCGCCGCAGACCCTGGTTCACGTCGAGCATCTTCTCCATCGCCTTGGCGTAGCCGGCCCCGAAGACCACCAGCTCGTCGCGATGGTTCTCCATGTAGAGCAGCAGCGTGTTGATGATCGCATTGCCGTAGGGGTCGCCCTGGGAGTAGCCCTTCTCGTGCAGGGTGTGCATCTCGTCGAAGAACACCGCCCCGCCCAGGGCGCCCTCGAGCATTTCCTCGGTGTTCTTCTCGGCATCGGCCATGTAGCGGCCCAGCAGCTTGGTGCGGCTGGTCTCCACCACCACCGGCTTGCGCAGCACGGTCAACCCGCACAGCTGTTTGCTGAAAGCCCTTGCCACCGAGGTCTTTCCGGTTCCGGGCGGACCCAACAGCAAGGTGTGGCGCGACGTCACCGGCACCGGCAGCCCCATCTTGGCGCGGGCCATGTTGACCTTGGTCGTCGACTTGATCAGCTTGATCTCGCGCTTGGCCCGCTCCATGCCGAGCATCGCGTTGAGCTCGGCATCGCCTTCGGCCAGGTACTTCGCCGCCGCCTCCGCGTGGCGCGCGGCCTCGGTCTGCGCGCGGGTCGGCGCGCTGTCGGGATCCCACGGGTCGGTGCGGGCCTCGATCGTTTCCGGATCGGTCAGGATCAGCCGGAAGTTGGGGTTGTCCAGCGCTTCCCGGGCCGGGGTGAACTTGGGGTCCCGCGAATACACGCGGCGCAGCAGTTCGACGGCCTCCTCCTCGCGGCCCACGTGCCGCAAGCACATGCCCTGGGTGTAGAGGGCGATGTTGGCCGCCCCGGGCACCCGGTCACCCTCGATGGCGTCCTGTCCGCGCCGGAATGCCTCCTCGAAGACGCCGAGCGACGCCAGCGCCGTGGTCGCCATCGCCGCGCCCGCCGCCTTGAGCTCGGGGTGGCGCCACGTCTTCCCCTCGGGAAATTGGGAGAGCACCTCCGGCCAGCGCCCGGTGCGGAAGTACAGCACTCCGCGCACGTAGGCGACCAACTCCTCGTCGAAAGCGTGACGCGGCTCGATGCTGTCGAGCAGCTTGGCGGCCTCCTCGTAGCGCTTCGCCTCGGCGAGAACGGCGGCGTAGGCGCAGGCCAGCGACTCCACGCTGGTGACTGCGAGCTTCAGGAACAACCCGTCGGAGACCTCGGGGCGGAACTGCAGGTCCGTCACACCGAGGCGACGGGTTTCCCACCCGAACGTCCTGACCGCCGACCACGCGCCGGCAAGGACCTCGATGCTCTGGTCGCCGGCCAGGATCCGCGCCAGCCAGCCGTCGCACATCGCCGGATCGAGGCTGGTGGCCGTGGTGAACATCTGGGCAGCCACCTGCGGATTGTGGCTGGGTTGCAGGCCGTTGACGGAAATTCCGGACGCCAACAGACCGGCGACCATCGCGTTACGGGCGTCTTCGGCGGTCGATTGGGGCCGTGTCATTGCCCTGTAGGCACGCTTGGCGCGTCTTCCCGCACCTGGCCTACCGGCAGCACCAAGTCGTGATCGTCGTGGAGAAGCTTCCGGCTCGGCACGACCAGCAGCGGGCTGGTCGTCGGCGCGGGCAGGCTGGCGCGCACCGCGGCCAGCTGGCGGCCCGTGAGCCGGTTGAGGCCCGCGGACAATTCTTTGGGCAGCCGGCCGTCGCTGTGGTACCGCACCCAGGCAGACAGCTGAGGACGTCCGTCCCGCGTGGTGAGCCGGATGGTGATCACGGTCGCCCCGACGGCGGGGTCGTCGGGGACCAGGAGCTCTTCCAGTGACTCGC
This sequence comes from uncultured Actinomycetota bacterium, assembly GCA_963711445.1. Lineage (GTDB taxonomy): Bacteria > Actinomycetota > Actinomycetes > Mycobacteriales > Mycobacteriaceae > Mycobacterium. Next base: position 2,497,845 of record CAVQEF010000002.1, on the reverse strand, counting down.
TGGTGATGTCCGCCGGCGTCACCCAGAAGCTGGTCGCGAACCCGTTGAAATGCTTGAGATGCCGCCAACCGGGCCGGCTCCACGTCGGCTCGAGGTCGGCCAACACGGCCTTGTCGACCTCGGCGAGTTCGTCGGCGGTGAGCGGCTTGGCCACACAGGTTTGTCCGTCGATGTCCTGGGCGAGCCTCTCGGTGGCGGCGACCAGCGTCGAAGCCAGCGAGTCGCGGGCCGCGACCGCGGTGACGTTGCGCTGCGGGTTCATCCGCAGCACCAGCCAGGTGCGACGCACGTACGAGGTCGGGTTGTCGCCGACCAGCCCCCACTCCTCCGGGCCCCAGTCCTCCAGCGCCGACAGTTCCGCCGCACTGCCGCCGCGACGCACCTTCACGGTGACGATGTCGACGCCGTCGAGGTGGATGTCGAACTGCTGCAGCCCCTCGGCGACCGCCTGGATCGGCAGCGTGGCGGCCGTGCCCCGGTGACGGTGGCGCCCCGGCGCGTCCTCGTCGCCGCCGTCCACCGCGATCGCGGAGAGCAGCCGGCCCTCGTATTCGCGGACCCCGACCTTGTCGCGCCCGAACCGGCGCTGGTAGTCGAGCGCCGGCGTGCAGCCCGCGGCCAGCGCGGTGCCCGGGTCGGCCGACCAATCCCACACCCACGCGGCCAGTCCGGAGATCACCGTGATCCCGCGGTAGGTGATCAGCGACAGCAACGTCACCAGCGCCGCGAGGCCGACACCGACCCACCACGCGATGCGGTGTTCGCCCTGCCAGGAGTCGGGGCAGTGACTTGCCACGATCAGGATCGCAATGTCGACCAGGAAAACCGCCGTGACCCGCGGCCACGACAGCGACAATCCAAACCTGTGCTGAGCCTTCATTACCGCCCCGCCCTCATCGCTGCTTACGCGATCGTTTCATCAACACCGATATACCAAACACCGCGCCGCCTATCAGTAGAGCCCCGGTCAATCCCCCCGCGGCCACCCACACCGGCACCTCGTCGCGAGGCGGAGCCGGTTTAGGCAAATTCAGCGGCGCCGACAGCTGCTGTGGCGGCTTCACCGGACCTTCGGGCACATCCCATGTCAATGCGGCCACCGGGTCAACCACACCGTAGCCGACCTGGTTGTCCACGCCGCGGGCGGGCGCCCGGGCGGTGCGGATCAACCGGTTGATGACCTGGTGTGACGACAGCTCGGGATATTTCGCGCGCACGAGCGCGGCCACCCCGGACACGATCGCGGTCGAGAAGCTGGTACCGGTGGGAATCAGCAGCGTGTTGTCCGGCCCGTCGATCGCGTTGATCAGGCCGTCGTCGCGCGGCGACAGGCCGACGACGTCGGTTCCCGGCGCGGCGATCCCCACCCACGGCCCGGCGATGCTCGTCGGGCCCTGTCCCTGCCCACCCTGGGTCAGGGGACGGCCGTTCAGGTCGACCGCACCGACCGTCAGGACGTAGTCGCTGTACCAGGAGGGCGTCACCACGGTGGTGACGGCGTTCCAGTCACGGGGGTCGTTGGGCTGCAGGGGATCGAACAGCGGGTTCTGCTTGCAGTCCTTCTTGCTGCTGTCCCCGGCCGCGGCGACGATCACCGCGTTCTTGTCCACCGCGGCATAGCGGACCGCGGCGCCCAGTGAGCGCTGGTCGACGACATTGCGCGCGCTCATGCAGGTGACGTCGGAGATGTTGATCACCTGGGCGCCCATGTCGGCGGCGTGCACGATCGCCCGCGCCATCGTCTCGACGCTGTCGATCTTGGCCCGGGTCTGCGGGTCCTCGTCGCCGGTGTAGGCGTCCTTGAGGCCGAAGGCCTGGCTGGACTGCCGGATCGAGATGATGTCGACGCCCGGGGCTATCCCGCTGTAGGCGTCGGCGGATTGCGCCGACGCGGGAGCCGCCGGTGCGGGCGACGGCGACGGCGCCGGCGTCGGTTTGGGCGTCGGGTCCAGGGGGCGCGGACCGCGCGGGTTGCCCACCCCGACCACGCGGGCGTCGCCGGAGTAGCCCGGGATGGTCACCGTGCCGCCGTCCCCCGGTTGGCCGCAGGCGCCTGGCCGGCGGGAGGCGGGGGCGGCGCCTGAGGCGCCTCAGGCGCCTGCGGTGGCGGTGGCGGTGCGCCGAACGGTGGCGGCGGGCCCTCCGGCTCACCCGGAACCACCGTCACGGTCTGGGGCAACGGCGACAACGTCACGGTCTGCGGCGGCGGCGCTTTCGGAGGCGGCTCGGTGGTCGGAATGGTGACCGGCTTGCGCGGGGCCGCGGGAAGCGGCACCGCCCCGCTGGCCGGCGCCGCGCCGATCATCGACGCCACGATGGTGCCGTGGGCGTCGCAGTCGGACAGGCCGTCCCCGCCCATGATGTAGTCCCCGCCCGGGATGAGGTGAGGAAGCCGGGGATGCGGGGTGACGCCGGTGTCGATGACGGCCACCTTGATGCCTTCGCCGCGGCCGAACTGCCACGCCTCGGGCAGGTTCAGCATGTCCATGTACTGCGGCGGGACCTTGAAGTCGCTGCCGGGCAGGGTGCCGACCTCGGTGCAGTACGCGGTCTGCTTCATCGGGGCCGGCGGCCCGGGCGGGCCGTCGGGCGGAACCGCGGACGGATCGATCGTCGGTGGAGAAATGGCATAGGCGGGTGGTAAGCCCGCCAATGCACCCGAGGTGAGCAGGAGCGCGGCGACGGTCGCACGGGTCGCGCGACCGCGCCGCACCTTCCGGTTATCGGTATCGGATAGCTGCATAGACATTCATCAACCACAATGCCAGCGGGAAGATTGGCATCAGGCAGAGGTATTCAATCCACTCCACGAACTTGCGGAACAGGGGGCTGTAGATGGTGTTGGGGACGACTGCGGCCGCGGTCAGGCCCGCCGCGGGCAACAGCACCAAGATCGCCACGCTGATGGAGATGGCGAGCGGTGACTGCAGGACCATCGCGTACCGCGCCACCACCGCCGCGACGATGATCACCGACGTCCCGGCCAGGGTGATCGCCTGCCAGCGGTCGACGTAGGAACGGCCGCGCAGCATCAGGAAGCCCGCGATGAAGCCGACCAGCAGCAAGGGCAGCCAGCGTTCGCCGCCGCGCGGGTTGGACAGCGTGGTCAGCGAGAACACCATCAGCACGCCCAGTCCGACGAGCAGGCCCGTCAGGAACGAGCGGGCGCGCTCGGCCTGCAACACGACGTCGCGAACCGACGCGGGTCCCTCCAGGACCGGCGGACCGCCGTCGGAGCGGACCACCGTGGTGGGCAGGTCGGGGCGAGCCTCGAAGACCCACCGGCTGGTGGCCGACGGGAACACCGGCAGCCGAATGCCGGCCAGCCGCCGCGACAGCGCCGGTGCGGCCTGGTACCCAAACACGCACGCGAGCACGATGCAGGTGAACATCGTGATCGTGCTGGTCATCGCGACCATCCGGGCCAGGCTCGCGATCGTCGAAACCATGCCGATGGTGACGACCGCGGTGTAGATCCCCAGCCGCCGGCCGGTGAAGCGCAGGGCGAGCGCCGCGGCGACGGTCAGTACACCGAAGCCCAGCACCGCGTGGGGAGATCCGACGCCACCCGGCGGCGCCGCCGCGGCGGCGACCGTGAGCGGCGCCAGGCCGCTCAGCAGCATGGTGTCGGCGACGCGCCGTTCAGCATCCGTCTTCGCCCGCATCGCGAGCATGATGGACACCGCCAGGACCAGGGCCGCGATGACCGCGCCGTAGATGGTCGGCAGCCACGAGTTGTGGTGCCAGCGCCACCACCCCATCAGCAGCGACGCGGTGGTGACGCCGACCGCGACCATCGAGGCGCCGACCTGCACCGCGGTGCCGGGGTCGATCGCCGGGAAGCGCTTGCTGAGGTTGGTCGAAACCGCGGTGGAGATGTGCTCGATGACTTGCGACCGGCGCTCGGTGTCCGGGATGAACCGGATCCACAGTCGGTCGCCGTCGTAGACGTCTTGCTCGGTCAGCGACTGGGTCGCCCGCAGCGGAGTGCCGTCCACCAGGCACAGCGCCCACCGGCCACGGCCGGTGGCCTCGAGTGGGGTCTCGCCCAGTTCCCTGAGCCGGCTGTTGACGACCTTCAGCAGCGGATCGGTCATCACCGAGACGGGGGCGTTGGCGTCCAGCAGGACGCCGATCTGCACGCCCACGCCGGCCATGATGCCGACCACGACCGCCCGAGGCTGTGAGACACCCTCTACGTCAGGCTGTGGCGCTTCAACTACCGCAGTCATCGCCCTGCACCCCCTGCCATGGTTTGTGTGTAACCCCGTGTCTGTAGCCACGCGGGGGCAGTTGCCAACTCACGGGCCCATGCACGCTTCGAGAAGCCGCGGCTCCCCGTCAGCTGCATTTCGACTAATTCGGATTTCATCTGCCTTGCCTCGCGATTAAGAGTTGTGGTGACACTCGTGTGGTATTTGCTGATGGTTCTAGAGAAGTATGCCTTCTTCGCATCCTGGCCGCATGTTCTGCGCAAAAGCATTGGTAAACTTTATGTTTCGTATCCGAGCGTCAAACCCTGCTGTGGGTTTTCCACTCGCCGTAAGGCAGTGTGTCGAGCACCGTTTTGACGCCTACCTGCACCAGCTGCGGGGTTGCCGGGCAGATCGCCAGCCACGCTTCCCCGGACCCCGCCGTCCGCGCCTGCTGGTACAGGGCGATACGACCCCCCGAACCATCCTTGAGGGAGAGCACCGAAGCGCTCGGGCCCTTCGCGTCGTCGCGATACTGACGTGCGTACACCGCAACCTCGGCGGCCGGGTCGGACAGCGCCTGACCCAGCGCGGCCACCGTGGCGGCACTGATGCCCATTTGTCGCAGGTCTCCGCCGGAGAACACGTTGAAGTCCGACTCCTGCCACGACTTCGTCGCCTCCAGCATTTCCTCCAACGGCACGTTGACCGCGTTGATCGCCGCGGGCTCGGCGTGGTGGATCGACTCCAGGCCGTCCATCACCAGCGCCGCGATCGACGCGCTGTCCGCGACGGCGACGTCGTCGACCGTGATGTCGCTGCCCACCCTGACGGCCGACACCCAGTGCTGGCCGCGGCGGGCGAGCACCACCCGGAACTCGTTGTCGGGAATGTCCCGCGAGCCCGGCGGCTGGTCTTCGTCCTCGACCACGCCGTAGAGGAGCTTGCCCCGCGAGAGGAGGGCGACGACCTCGAGGTCGGGAGCCGCGAGCACCCGCATCCGAGCGGCCACTTGTTCGTTCACCTCGCCGTTCTCGACGATGCCCTGCTCGCGCATCACCGCCATTCCGGGGTGCTCGTTGAGCCAGTCGTTCGAGTCGGTAGATACGAATGGCCGGCACCGCAACTCCGGGGCGACGTGCCGAATGTCCAGGAGAGCCTGGAGCATCCAGAAACCATCGACGTTGACGGTGATGTCGGTGCGGGTGCTCTGTTGGTCCATCAATCCCTCGAAGGTCGATTTATACGGTAACCGCAGGACGCGGCAGCACACCGGTACGTGGTGTGCTGCCGCGCCTGAAGTTGGGGGTTAGGCCCAGCTGGACCCAACGGCACTGTCGGTGCTGGCCATGTTGCTGCCGGCCGACTGCACCTTCTGGCCGTGGGCATTGGCCTGCTCGTAGATCACCTGGAAGTTACGACCCAACTGGGTGATGAACTCCTGGCAGGCCACCGAACCGGCGCCGCCCCAGAAGTCACCGGCGGCCAGCACATCGCGAACGATGGCCTGGTGCTCGGCCTCCAGCGACGCCGCCTGCGAGCGGATAAGGGCGCCGTGGGCGTCCACATCGCCGAACTGGTAATTGATTGTCATGACGGTGTTCTCCTAACGTCTGGAATGGTACGCAGCCTCGCCTTTTGGCGCTAGCTGGAGAGGATCTGCTGCGAGGCCTGCTCTTGCTGCTCGTAGTTGTTGGCGTCGCGGATCAAACCGTCACGCACGCCGTGGAGCATGTTGACGATGTTGCGGAAGGCCTGGTTCATCTGGCCCATCGTGTCGTACGAGGTGGCCTGGGCCTGACCGCTCCAGCCCGCCCCGGCGATGTTCATCGAGGACGCCCACATCTTGCGGGCCTCGTCCTCCACCGTCTGGGCGTGGACCTCAAAGCGGCCCGCCATCGCCCGCATTTCGTGCGGGTCGGTCATAAAACGTGTTGCCATCTGGCTCTCTCCTTTGGTTGCTCGAATTGCTCGATGATTCAGCTGTTAATTGACATGGTGAACGATGGCCGGACCGGCTGCCCGCGCGTTATATCACGGTGATTCCGAGAGGAACCCCAACCACCACGTTGGGGTTGACGGATCGCCTGGTGCATCAGGAAGTACCGGTTCGGCCCGACCGCTCCGCGACTTTCGGACCGGTCAGCCGGCAGCGACGGCGTTGGCGGCCTCGGTGGCCGCGTAAGAGCCGGAACTGGTCGACAGGGTGTTGACGAACATCTCGTGAATCGCGGCGGCCTGGGCGCTCACCGCTTGGTACATCTGGGCGTGGGCGGCGAACTGGGCCGCGGTCAGCGCCGAAACCTCGTCGGCGGCTGCGGGCACGACCCCGGTCGTTGGGGCCGCCGCAGCCGCATTCTGAGCGCTCATGGTGGCACCGATACCCTGCAGGTTTCCGGCCGCCGCCGCCAGAGCCTCCGGCTGTGTGGTTACGAACGACATACTGTCCCTCCTCGAATTTTCTCCAGCAATCGCTCTCGCACGAGAGTAGATGACTACGTTCCCTCAGGCTGTTTCCGGCGTCACCTGTTCGCAAGTGTTCACCAAACGGCACGACGAATTCATCTTCGGTAACGCCAGGGTAACAGCGCACGACCTCGATCGGGGCTTCTCACAACACAGTCACAGCAACTGTGCGTTTACGGGATGGCAGGTAGGCGAGGCGCCACCCGCCGTGCCGGTAACCGACCTGCAAAAAATCGCACCGAGGATAAAGTTCGGCGTGGCCCCGGCAAAGGGACGAGATCGAGGCGGCGTTGTGCCGTTGCTGCCGGCCCGGGGCTTGTCAGCGGCGACGGCTGCGCCGGGCGGGTCGGGGTGCACGGGAGGTCGCCAGCAACGGGCGACGATGCCGCGACGGCCTCCGGGCGCGGCCCGGTTCGCATGACGCAGTCTGCGCGACCGGACCGGGCGGGACGGGCTATCGGGCAAACGGTGGGCGGGCCATGACGGTGGGACGGAATCCGTAGCGGGGTGCGGCGCCGGTGCCCGTGCGGCGCCGGCCAGGGGCAGGCCGCCGGGCAGGTTGCCGGGTCCGGTGGCCGTCGCCTCGGGGGCGGCGTGGACGGTGCTGACCGGTTGGGCCGGGGTGTGGACCGGCGCGGCGGGGGCCCCGGCCCGGCAGACCGCCCGAGAGCTTGCCGCCCAGGGAGGTCGCGCCGCCCCTGGTCGCGGAGTGCGCGCCGCCGCCCAGCAGGCCGCCGAGCCCACCGAGGCCGGGGAGGGCCTCGACGGCCCCGCCGGCGGCCGCGGCCGGGGCGCTGATCATGCCCAGGTCTTGGCCATCTGGGTACCGAAGTTGCCCATGCCGACGCTGAAGTACGGCAGACCCTCGGTGCCCTAGAAGCAGCTCGCATAGTTCTCGCAGAGTTGTTGTAGCCGCTGGGGAAGGTCCCGACGTTCGTGGGCAATGGCCGCCGACGCCGGGCCCCAGTCACTCCTCACCACCGAGGGCGGTGGTGGTCTTGTCGTAGCCCAATGCGGCCGCATTCAGATCGGCGGCAAGGCCGTTCCACGCCGCGGCGGCGGCCATCAGCCTCGCCGACCCCGGACCCGCATACATGCGCGCCGAATTGACCTCCGGGGGCAACCCACCGAAATCGATCACCACACAGCGCCAGGGTGGCACCCGCGCGGCACAGCTTTTGAGGCCGGAGATGAGGCCGGAGATGACGCATCGCGCCGATGGCGTCTGCTGCCGTCGGCGCGATGCGTGATGGTGGGGCCTTGACTATCCGGCGAAGGGTGGCCGGGCCATGACGACGGGCCGGAACCCGTAGCGGGGTCCGGAACCGGCCGCGCCGCCGGCGCCGGCGCCGGCCAGCGGCATGCCGCCGAGCAGGTTGCCGGGTCCGCCGGCCGCTGCTTCGGGGGCGGCGCTGACGGTGCTGACCAGCTGGGCCGGCGCGTGGGCCAGCGGGGCGGTGGCCCCGGCCCAGGACACCGGCACCGAGAGCTTGCCGCCCAGGGAGGTCGCGCTGCCCATGGCCGCGGCCGCGTGTGCGCCACCGCCGAGCAGGCCACCCAGCCCGCCCAGGCCGGGCAGGGCCTTGGCGGCCCCAGCGGCCGCCGACGCCGGGGCGGTGATCATGCCCAGGGTCTTGGCCATCTGAATGCCGAAGTTGCCCATACCGACGCTGAAGTACGGCAGACCCTCGGTGTTGTAGAACAAGCTCGAGAAGTTGTTGTAGCCGCTCAGGAAGGTCCCCACGTTGGAGGGCAGGACCGTCTGCCCGCTGAGCAGGAACCAGATCTCACTCAGGGGATTCCCCGACGAGAACTGCGACACCAGCGCCGAGGTCCCGGTGGGGGTGGCCAGATTCTGCAGCTGGCCGGGCAGCCCCGAAATCAGTGTCTGCAGCGTGGACTGCGCGCTGGCCGCCGAGGTGCCCGACGCGGCGGTGACCGCGGCGGCCTGGGTGCCCTGGGCGGCCGGGTTGGCGATCTGGGGGGCGTTGTTGAACGGGGTCACCTTGCTCGCCGTGGCCGACTGGGCGGCATAGGTGTACATCGCGGTGGCGTCCTGGGCCCACATCTGCCCGTACTGGGCCTCCAACTGGGCGATCAACCCGGTGTTCTGCCCGATGATGTTCGTCTGGATCAACTGCGCCACCTCGGCGCGGTTGGCCGCCACCAGCGGCGGGGGCACCGTGGCCGCCAGGGCCGTCTCGTAGGCGGCCGCCGCAGTACGCGCCTGGGTGGCGGCCTGCTCGGCCTGGGCCGCCGTGGTCGTCATCCACGTCTGGTACGGCCCCACCGCGGCCGCCATCGACGCCGAGGCCGGCCCCAGCCACTCCTCGCTGCTGAGCGTCGTGGTCACCTTGTCGTAGCCCAGCGCCGCCGAATTCAGCTCCGCGGCCAACCCGTTCCACGCCGAGGCCGCGGCCATCAAACTTGCCGAGCCCGGACCCGAATACATGCGCGCCGAGTTGATCTCCGGCGGCAGCGCTCCAAAATCAATCACTACAGACCTCCTCAGCCCGCCGCGACCGCGTTGGCCGCCTCGGTGGCCGCGTACGACCCCGAGCTCATTCCCAGTGTGTTGACGAACATCTCGTGGATCGCAGTGGCCTGGGCACTGACCGCCTGATACATCTGCGCGTGGGCGGCGAACTGCGCCGCCGTCAACGCCGACACCTCATCGGCGGCCGCCGGCACCACGCCCGTCGTCGGGGCTTCCGCCGCGGCATTCTGGGCGCTCAACGTCGAGCCAATACCCTGCAGCGTGCCCGCCGCCGCCGCCAACGCCTCCGGCTGCGTAGTCACGAACGACATCGTGTTTCCCTCCCAAGAAATCCGCAAAAAATTAGGGCGTTACGCTGGTCAGCAGATCGCCCGAACAAGAGACTAGTTGCAGCGTGACGGGCAACGCATCTGCGCACCCGAACTATTCACTTCCGTGGACTACTGTTCACCTGCCGATGTAAACAGTTAACCGGGTGTTGGTTTGCCGGTACCCACCGGGTCAGGCGGAGGTAGCTAACGGCCGCCTGCCGCGGGCCGGCGGCACCTGCGTGCTACCTCGATCAGTGCTTGTGTGGTCAGGCGAATAGGATTGTCCGCCAACGCAATCGCCGACACAGCGCGCAACATTCGTGCGCTGTGCCGGCGATCGGTTCGAGCGTTATCCGGCGAAGGGTGGCCGGGCCATGACGACGGGCCGGAACCCGTAGCGGGGTCCGGAACCGGCCGCGCCGCCGGCGCCGGCGCCGGCCAGCGGCATGCCGCCGAGCAGGTTGCCGGGTCCGCCGGCCGCTGCTTCGGGGGCGGCGCTGACGGTGCTGACCAGCTGGGCCGGCGCGTGGGCCAGCGGGGCGGTGGCCCCGGCCCAGGACACCGGCACCGAGAGCTTGCCGCCCAGGGAGGTCGCGCTGCCCATGGCCGCGGCCGCGTGTGCGCCACCGCCGAGCAGGCCACCCAGCCCGCCCAGGCCGGGCAGGGCCTTGGCGGCCCCAGCGGCCGCCGACGCCGGGGCGGTGATCATGCCCAGGGTCTTGGCCATCTGAATGCCGAAGTTGCCCATACCGACGCTGAAGTACGGCAGACCCTCGGTGTTGTAGAACAAGCTCGAATAGGCGTTGTAGCCGCTGAGGAACGTGCCGAGGTTGGTGGGCAAGGAGGTCTGTCCGCTGAGCAGGAACCAGATCTCGGTCAGCGCCGGGAATTGCGTCGAGGCCTGCGACACCAGCGCCGAGGTCCCGGTGGGGGTGGCCAGATTCTGCAGCTGGCCGGGCAGCCCCGAAATCAGTGTCTGCAGCGTGGACTGCGCGCTGGCCGCCGAGGTGCCCGACGCGGCGGTGACCGCGGCGGCCTGGGTGCCCTGGGCGGCCGGGTTGGCGATCTGGGGGGCGTTGTTGAACGGGGTCACCTTGCTCGCCGTGGCCGACTGGGCGGCATAGGTGTACATCGCGGTGGCGTCCTGGGCCCACATCTGCCCGTACTGGGCCTCCAACTGGGCGATCAACCCGGTGTTCTGCCCGATGATGTTCGTCTGGATCAACTGCGCCACCTCGGCGCGGTTGGCCGCCACCAGCGGCGGGGGCACCGTGGCCGCCAGGGCCGTCTCGTAGGCGGCCGCCGCAGTACGCGCCTGGGTGGCGGCCTGCTCGGCCTGGGCCGCCGTGGTCGTCATCCACGTCTGGTACGGCCCCACCGCGGCCGCCATCGACGCCGAGGCCGGCCCCAGCCACTCCTCGCTGCTGAGCGTCGTGGTCACCTTGTCGTAGCCCAGCGCCGCCGAATTCAGCTCCGCGGCCAACCCGTTCCACGCCGAGGCCGCGGCCATCAAACTTGCCGAGCCCGGACCCGAATACATGCGCGCCGAGTTGATCTCCGGCGGCAGCGCTCCAAAATCAATCACTACAGACCTCCTCAGCCCGCCGCGACCGCGTTGGCCGCCTCGGTGGCCGCGTACGACCCCGAGCTGATACCCAGTGTGTTGACGAACATCTCGTGGATCGCAGTGGCCTGGGCACTGACCGCCTGATACATCTGCGCGTGGGCGGCGAACTGCGCCGCCGTCAACGCCGACACCTCATCGGCGGCCGCCGGCACCACGCCCGTCGTCGGGGCTTCCGCCGCGGCATTCTGGGCGCTCAACGTCGAGCCAATACCCTGCAGCGTGCCCGCCGCCGCCGCCAACGCCTCCGGCTGCGTAGTCACAAATGACATCGGAATCTCCTTCTTGGCCCTCAGGTTTGCCGACCTGTGGGGAATGGTGTGCTAGCGAAGAATCACTTCAGACATAGCTTGCTGGTCAGACTAATTCGGATTCGCGGACGGACGCCGCCGTAGCGCCAAGTGTTCATTGCCGGACAACTGATGTTAACCTGTCGGCCAGAAAGCCCACCTCGCGCGGTCGCAGGTGAGCGCAAGACACGATTTTGTTGTGGTTCAGCTACGCCCCCCGCCGCGCTAACCGGCCGAGGGCGGGCGCGCCAGCACGCTGTACCGGAACCCGTATTTGTTGACGTACCCCGCGGCGGCGCCGCGGCGGCCCGCCGCCCCCATGGGGATGCCGCGCAGGATGGCGTTGGTCGGTGCGGTCGACGCCACGGTGTGGGCCGGGACGGCCTCCGCGCCGGTGACCGCGGGGCTGACCTCCGAGACCGGTGTGACCCACCCCGGCGGCACCGCCAACGCCCCGACCCGGCCGGCCGAGCCCGCGCTGGCGGCCACCGCGCCACCACCGAGGCCGCCCCCGTGGGGAAGCAGCCCGATGGAGGAGAACTGTGGTGTGGGGAACCAGGCGCCGGCCGAACCGACCGTCGAACCGCCCGGGCCGAAGGTCAACTGCTGGCCCATCGACCAGCCGAAGTTGCCGATGCCCACCCCGAAGTACGCCTGCAGGGTTTGCCGCAGCGAGTTGTAGTTCGCCGGCACCATCCCCAGCCAGTTGTTGGTCGGCGTCGGCAGGATGCCTTGCAGTTCCGCCTGCAGATCCTGGGGCGTCAAGGATACCGGCGCTGCCGAGGAAAGGTGTTGCAGCGTCTGGGAAATCGAACTGGGCGTCAGCTGGGCCACCGCCTGCGCGGTGGTCTGGGCGGTGTTGCCCGCCGGGGTGGTAGTGGCCTGAGCCACCGCGGCGGCCTGGTTTTCGGTGGCGTCGGGGGTGGTGGTGTTCGGCGGTGACTGGAACGGCGTCACCTGCGTGGCCGTCGCCGAGGCGCCGGCATAGCCGTACATGGCCGCGGCGTCCTGCGCCCACATCTCCATGTACTGGGCCTCCGTGGCCGCGATCGCCGGCGTGTTCTGCCCGAAGAAATTCGTCGCGACCAGCGTCGCCAACAGCACCCGGTTGGCCGCGATCACCGGCGGCGGCACCGTCATGGCGAACGCCGCCTCGAAGGCGGCCGCGGCCGCCCGCGCCTGGCTGCCCGTCTCCTCGGCCTGGCCGGCCGCCGCGCTCAACCAGCTCACGTACGGGACCACCGCCGAGACCATCTGCGCCGACGTCGGCCCCACCCACGGCCCGCCGGTCAGCTCCGAGATCACCGAGTTGTAGCCGCTGGCGGCGGTACTCAGCTCGGCTGCAAGCTCGTCCCACGCGGTTGCGGCAACCATCATCGGCTCCGAACCCGGTCCGGCATAAATCCGACCGGAATTGATTTCGGGCGGTAACGCTCCGAAGTCGAACACCGTGCCCTCCCTTAGCTGGCCTCGATCGCGGTGGCGATCTCGGCCCTCACAAGACCGATTATGAGGGCCGTGGTCACGGCCCCGTTGACAATCACTCCTTCTGGGTCGCTGACCGCGGTGGCCAGGGCCCGGGCTCGCTCAGCCGGCAAACCCGGCAAGGGGGTCGGCCGGCGCTTCGTTGCGCATTCGTCCGCTGTGCCCGAAGTCGCGGTCCCCCACCGCATTTCCGGTCATTTAGCCAGGAACGACGTGCACTTTTCTACCTCTTCTACCCCTGTAGTCAGCAACCGAGCGACAGCTCGCTTGCCGCTAAGCCGTCGCTCGCGTACGAGATTAGTTGGTGACGCGGCGGAGGCCGACCCGTGACGCCAACTGTTCATTCCCTGCAAACCACTGTTCACCTGCAGTTAGGTTAAGGGATTGGCCCGGAAACTTTGGAGTGACGTAGGCCATAGTATCTGGCGGGCACAATTCACTCCTCTTCGAGAATAAGCGCCATTTCGGGGCACGAGGCCACGCCCTCGCGGGTCAGCTGCTCGTCCTCGGGTTTGACCTCGTGCTCTTCGAGGGTCGAGTACCCCGAGTCGTCGATGGGAAAGAGGCCTGGATCGACGGCGTAACACTGCGCGTGTCCCACGCATTTCGACTTCTCGAGACGGACTTTCACCGGGATTCCTTCTTCGGCGGCTCCGAAGAACACGCCAGCTCGAATTTGACCACTCACTGGGTAGATTAGTCGGTCGGTAGCGTGAGGGGACGCTCGCATCGAGGCCCAGCCGCATCGCATCACCACGAATACAGACAGGCGGACAGCAGAAGCGCATGAGCATTCGCGACGAAGGCCAGCCGGGCTCGTTTCACCTACCGCGGCTCGAATACTCGAAGCTACCGATGTCCGACGACCGTGGCGTGGGCTGGAAGACCCTGCGCGACGCCGGGCCCGTGGTGTTCATGAACGGCTTCTACTACCTGACGCGCCGCGAGGACGTGCTTGCCGCGCTGCGAAACACCAAAGTGTTCTCCTCGCGGTTGGCGCTGCAGCCCCCCGGCAGCCCGCTGCCCGTGGTCCCGCTGGCGTTCGACCCGCCGGAGCACACCCGCTACCGAAGGATCCTGCAGCCGTACTTCAGCCCGCTCGGGCTCATCAAATCCCGGCCGGTGCTCGAGCGGCACGCCGCCGAGATGATCTCTGCCATCGCCGAGCGGGGCGAGTGCGAGGTCATGGCGGATTTCGCTCGCCTGTATCCGTTTCAGGTCTTCCTCGACCTCTACGGCCTGCCCCTTGAGGACCGCGACCGCGTGATCGCCTGGAAGGACGCCGTCGTCGCCGACAAGCCGTACCTCACCCAGGAAGACCTCGCCGCCGGCGGCGAGCTGCTGGCGTATCTCGCCGAGGCGATCCAGCAGCGCCGGGAGAATCCCGGCACCGACATGTTGTCGCGCGTGATGAACGGCCCCGGCGAGTTCACCGACCTCGAGCTGCTGGGCATGAGCCACCTGTTGGTCCTGGCGGGCCTGGACACGGTGACGGCGGCGATCGGGTTCTCGCTGTACGAACTGGCCCGCAGACCGCAACTGCGCGCCGAACTGCGCGGCGACCTCAGGCAGATCAGGGTCTTCATCGAGGAGATCGTCCGGCTCGAGCCGTCGGCGCCGGTGGCGCCCCGGGTGACCACGGAGGTCGTCACCGTCGGCGGTATGACACTGCCCGCGGGTACGCCGGTGCGCTTGTGCATGGCCGCGATCAACCGCGACGGCACCGACGAGGTGTCCACCGACGAGCTGGTGATGGACGGAAAGGTGCACCGGCACTGGGGATTCGGCGGCGGTCCGCACCGCTGCCTGGGCTCGCACCTGGGCCGGCTCGAACTGACGGTGGTCGTCGCGGAATGGCTCAGGCAGATTCCCGACTTCGAACTGCCCCCGGATTACACGCCGGCGATCAAGTTCCCGTCAAAGACGTTCGCCCTCAGGCAATTACCGCTGCACTGGGGCTGACCGGTCGATCCCGGCCGGCCCCAGCGCGGCGCTCGCGAACTACTTGCGGACCTCGGTGGCGGCCACCTGGACGAACACGCCGGTGTCCTCGGCCATCAGCAGGCCGCGGCCGCGGGGCAGCGGGCCGCCCTTCATCTTGCCGCGGATGAAGCCCTCGTCGGGGTCGGCGTCCATCACCAGCAACGGCGCGTTCGCCTGGTGCAGCGCCCGCAGCATCGGGTCGCTGCCCGCCGAGGACCAGCCACCGAACGAGCGGGTGACGATCACGTGCAGGCCCACGTCGGCTGCCCTGGTCACCCACGGAACCGCCTTGTGCAGCGGCGAGTCGAAGCCCGTCGGCAACTGCTGGATGTCGTCGACGATCAGGAAGATCTCGGGGCCGCTCCACCACGACCGCGACAACAGCTCCTCCGCCGACAGGCCGGGCGGCGGCTCGCGTCCCGCCAGCACGGCGGCCAGCTCGCCCATCATCGCCTGCACGCCGTCGAGGTTGTAGGCGAAGTTCTCCATGTACTCCGAGCCCAGCGCGGTCAGCAGCTGACGGCGCGGGTCGACCAGCCACACCTGGGCCGAGCGTTGCGACGTCTCTGGCGCGCTGGTGCCGCCCGGCGCGTAGAGCCGGCCGATCTCGGCCATGATCGTGGCCAGCGCCGTCGTCTTCCCGCATTCGCGTCGTCCCGTGATCATCAGGTGCGAGTTCTCCGCGAAATTGAGATACACCGGCTGCAGGTCCAATTCCGATATCGCCCAGGCGATTCCGCCCCCGCCGACACCCTGGCGGGTGTCCCGGGCGGCCAGTTCGCGCACCTGCTGCACGCCGAACGTGGCCGGCAGCCGGCGTACCGGCGGGGCCTGGCCGCTGGTGAGCCTGCTGACCGCTTCGATGATGGTGTCGGACTCGAAGACGTTGCTGGGTGTGCTGCCCAGCGCGGGCCGGGCCACCAGCGTGTGCAGGCCGGCCTGCGGGTCGGCGTCGAGGCGGACGTAGTTGACCGCGACCATGCCGCGGCCCGGCTTGACCGGAACCTCCTTGGCGAACCGCGAGCGCACCAGCTTGGCGTCTTCCACCGCGGCCAGGCGCAACTCGACGCGCGAACCGAAACCGCTGCGCACCGGGGGACGCAACTCGGACTCGCGGTCGGCGGTGACCACCACGTGCACCCCGAACGAGGGGCCCTGGTTGATGATCTGGTTCACCTGCTCGATCAGGACCTCGTTCTCCTCGGCCAGCGCCCGGTAGTTGTCGATCACCAGGTAGACGTCGCCGAACACGTCGGGCACGGGACCCGAGGCACCGCCGAACTTGCGGCGCCGGAACACCTCCATCGAGGCGATGCCGTATTCGAGGAAGGTGCGCTTGCGGTCCCGCACCAGCGCCAGCAGCTCGGCCACGGTGCGGCGCACGCCGTAGGGGTCGGTCGGGCCGACCACCTCACCCACGTGGGGCAGCCGCGCGATCGTGGTCAACGCGGTGCTGCTGTAGGCCAGGCAGTAGAACTGAACCTGCTCGGGGGTGTGGGTGAGCGCGGCCGAGCAGATGAGGGTCTGCAGGGCCGTGGTCTTGCCCGAACCGCCGGCGCCCAGGATCAGCACGTTGGCGCCGGGACCGGAGGTGTCGACCGTCCACGGCGGCTGGTCGTGCTTGAAGGGGCGGTCGATGATGCCGATCGGGAACACCAGGTCGCGCGCCGTTCCGTAGTCCTGCTGCCAGGGATGCCCGAGGAACCGGTTGACCAGCTCGTCGATGGCGACGGGTTGGTTCAGCGGCGGCTGCCACAACCGGTAGGGCTCGAACGCGATCTTGCGCAGCTGGTCGATGATGACCGTACCGACCTTGGGGACCCGGATGCCCCCTTCGTCCTCGTCCTGCGCCTCGATCGGCAGCGGCGGCTCGACCCCGTCACCGTTCGACGGGATGGCGACCTGGTTGACGTCCGGCCCGCCGAAGCTGACCTCGAGCGGGGTGAAGGAGTTGGTGAACAGCTGCGGGCGCACGTAGTCGATGCTGTGCACCAGCGCGGGCGCCTCCTCGCCGTCCATCGTGATCCCGCGGGAGATGTAGTCGCGCCACAGGAACTCGGCCTGGAACCGCACGATGTCCTCGAGGCTGCGGCGGAAGTAACCCAGACCGGCCTGGGCGGGCAGGTTCACCGCGTTCGGCACGCCGGCCGCCTGCGCCGCGCCCGCGGTGCGCGCCTTCAGCACCAACCGGTAACCCATGTTCTCCATGAGCTTTTCGGCCCGGCTCTCGATGGTCTGCGAGGCCATCATCAGGTGGATCCAGTAGGCGCGGCCCTGCCGGCCGATCGAGTCGAGCACGTCGACCGCGGTCGGCATGATGCGGAACCACTCGTAGAACTCGTCGATGACGACCACGAGCATCGGCAGGGCCGGCATGTCCTGGCCGCGGGCCCGCATCCGGGCCCGCACCGAGTTGTACTCCTTGGCGTCGTCGACGCCGGCGCTGTCGCAGATCGCCTTGCGCCGCGCGATCTCGCCCCACAGCGCATCCAGGAAGCGCTCCATCAGCGCCTGGTCCTCTTCCAGGTCGGTGATGATCCGCGACACGTGCGGCACGCCGGCGAACGGCTTGACCGCCGACCCACCCTTGAGGTCGGCCAGCACGAACTGCAGCTCCTCGGGCGGGTGGCTGAGCAACAGCGACTCGATCACGGTCCGCACCAGCGTCGACTTACCCGAACCGGTGGTGCCGGACATGACGCCGTGCGGGCCGTCGCCGCCTTCGTCCAGCGACTTCATGTCCAGGAACAGCAGCTCGCCGTTGTCGGAGCGGTTGCCGAACGGCGCCCGCAGCCGCGAGCGGCCCATGTGGTCGGATCGGCCGCCCCACAGCGAGTTGAAGTCGATGTCGGCGGGGTCGTCGATCCCGTAGTAGGACAGGATGTCGCGGGCGCCGATGTGGGCGACCCGCTGGCCGATCTCCTCGTACGCTTCGGCGAGCCGCCAGCGCGCCAGCTTCTGCGCGAACTCCTCGGCCTCCTCGATGCTGAAGTGGTCGGTGAGCGCGAAGAACCACGGCTTCTCGTCGATCACCATCCACGTGTCGCGGTCGCGGGGCAGCGCCTCGATGATGCCCACCTCGTCGAACGAGAGCGTCCGCTCGGGGACCGACGTCCACATCGACGAGCCGGTCAGGTCGAAGAACGTCACCCCGTCGATGCCCTCGGCGCTGATCACGAACTCCCACTGGGGGTCCACCGCGTCGGCGATGATCACGGTGTGCGGTGTCGGCGTCTGCGCCGAGGAACTGGCATGGCGGGGCGTGAACGAACCGCGGCCGGCGAACAACTCGGCTTGCTCGGCGGCGAACTCACGCACCGAGCTGTAGACCATCCGGGCGTTGCCCGCCGCGTCCTGACGCCGCGGGTCGCCGAAGTGCGGCAGCCACTTCACCCATTCCCACTCGTCGAGGTCGGAGCTGACCACGATCATCTGGACGTGGTCGGGGCCGTGGGAGAACGTCAGCTGGCAGATGATCGACCGCATCAGGCCCAGCACCTGCTCCCGCTGCCCGACCAGCGCGTACCACGGCTCGACCAGCAGCGAGATCATCTTCGGCAGGTTGTAGACCACGCTTTGATAGCGCCCGAACTCCTGCAGCGCCTTGCCGGTCACGGGCTCCAGCTCGATGTCGGTCGGCATGTTCTGGGGCTCGCCCCAGGTCACCTCGGGACGCGTCATGCCCACGCCGACGCGGGCGACCCCGAAGTTGAGGTCCTTGCCGTCGGGCTTGCGTTCCCACATCCGCGGGGAGCCCACGGCCGCCGCGAGTGTCGTGGGCGCCGGGTGGAACCACCGGTAGTTGGCGTCCATGCTGTCGGCCGACTCGTGGGCGGTGTCGCGCAGCATGTCCAGCATCAGCATGAACTGTGCCCGCATCGCGTCCAGTTTCGGCCGGCTCATCTGCTGCTGGCCACCGCCGACGCCGCGGAACATCATCATCATCATCCCGCCGACCATGAAGATCGGGAAGATGGCTCCGACGCCCCCGAAGACATGCGACCCGCTGGCGAACACCATGGCGACCATGCCGCCCAGCAGGCCGATCACCACGACGCCGACCACCACGATCCACCAGGGCTTGCCCTCCGGTGGCGGAATGCTCAGCGGTGTCGGTAAGACGATGTTCTCCGGCTTGATGACCGGGGGCTTCTCCGGCGTCGGCCGGGCAAATCCGCGTTTCACTTAGGTACCACCAACTCTGCAGGGGTCATGTCCATCGGTAGGGTGTCGTGCTCCACCAGCGCGTCCGCCCGCGACAGGGTCGGACCTTGGGGCATCAGCCGCAGCGCCACCCACGGCGCCAGGCTCGGTGAGGTCTTCAATCCCAGCGCCTCGCGCACGTCGCGTGTGTCGTCCACGCCGAACCGGGCGCCCTCGGCGGTCAGCCACCACATCGATTCCGTCGTCTTTGCGCCCGGGTCGTTGCCGGTCACGACCACGAAGTTGGCGAAGTCGGGGCCGAAGTACACCTGGTCGGCCTGGCGGCCGCTCGTGTCGGCCTTCACCAGCGAGACGATCTTGCTCATGTCGTGCGTCGCGACCGGGATGGTCGACCCGGAGATCACCTGGACGCGGGCGCGGTTCTCGCCGGAGGTCTTCTCCCACCACCAGCAGGTGGCGGGGTTCTCCCGGATGTCCATCACGTTCAGCGGGTTGTCCGGGTAGGACGACAGGTCCAGCTTCTTGACCACCGGCATCTTGGCCAGCGCGGACGGTTCCACGGTCACCGGCTTGGTGTTCCCCGGGCCGTCGTTCTGCAGGATCTGGGCCACCAACGGCGGCAGTGTCTGCACGCCGTCCGACAACACCAGGGAGTACTGCTGCGGGCCACTGATCTGCGGGGTGACGATCACCGTGCCCACCGGGCCGGGCGCCCCCGGGAAGGTCGCCGGGCTGCCGGCGTTCTGAATGTCGGGCACGGTCAGCTCGGGCCCCACCGGCAGCGCGTCGAACAGGGCGCGGCTCATCGGCTTGGCCATGCTGACCTGCTCCGGCGTCAAACCCAGCGGCAGCAGCACCGACCGGTTCGTGGCGTCGATGCGCGAGCGCCGCCCGTCCCGGATCACCCAGGCGTCCCCGGCGTAGCTCAGCACCGCGGCGTCCGACCCCGTCAGCACCCGCCGGTGGCCGCTGAGGTCCGGGGTGCCGTCGATCACCGTCACCGTCACGCCCGACGGCGACGGGAATCCGGCGCCCATCCCGGGCGGGGCGCCCACGGTGTCGCACACCAGCCACGACGACTTGGTGGGCGTGTTGGGCGCGAAGTTCGACGGGGCGCCCGGTATGCCGACCAGCGGCCCGCGCGGCAGGCTCGCGATCTGGCTGCCCCGTACCAGGTGCGGGTTGTCCGCCCGGCCGGTGATCAGCCGGGCCGAGGCCAGGTTCAGCGCCGGGTACAACCGGTTGCCCACCCGGACATAGAGCGCACCGGAATCACGGTCGGCGATGATCGGCGACTCGTTGATCTGGCCGGACGGGCTGAGGAAGGACCACAGCAGGGCGCCCAGGCAGATCACCAGCGCGGCCGAGACCGACGCCACCACGGCCAGGTTCTGCCGCCGGCCGGGCTCGATCTCCATCCGGACGCGCCACCTGGTCAGCGCCATCGCGGTCCGACGAGCGAGGAACTGGTAGCCCGTCACCTGGGTCCGCGTCGACAGCCCGAGGCCGTACCCCGACCCGCGCTGTCCGCGACTCTCTTCCGCCACTTAATCCACCATCCGGTCTGTTGACACGCTGGGATATCCACGATATCCGCGCGTTGAATCCCATCGACAACCGTAAGCCACCCGCACGTACCTCGCCACGCTGCGCCGTGCGCACTCACAACTGCATTTCGCCGGAGAGGGGAATCCGGCCGGCTTCCGATCGGGTGTGCGGGCGGTGCCGGCAGCGACGTGCGTCACCGAACTGGCACTTTCCGCTCCCCCGCTCGATCCCCCGGGCCGGACTGTCCGTGTCTCCTCAGGGCATGTTAGCGGCGGATCGCCGACTCGTCCTGTCGAGAGCCCAACTTCGGCGAATGCGCGCTGAGCTGGCCCGTTGGCACCGCGGTGGCGGCCGGCCCGGCCCCGGCGGCCGGGTCGGCGCCGGACGGGTCGCTCAGGGAAGGATGGGCGGCATGACTGAGCTCGCGCCGTCGCTCGTGGAACTCGCCAAGCGATTCGGGATCGCCACCTCCTACGAGGACTGGACCGGGCGGCAGGTGCCGGTCCCCGAGGCGACCCTGGTGGCGGTGCTCTCCGCACTGGGCGTCGCCGCGGGCACCGAGCAGGAGCGCAACACCGCCCTGGCCGCCGCGCTGCGCTCCTATTGGGCGCGCCCGATGCCGGCGACCATCGTCGCGCGCAGCGGTGAGCAGACGCGGTTCTGGGTGCACGTAACCCACGGTGACCCGGCCGAGGTGTGGCTGGAGCTCGAGGACGGCACGGTGCGCGGCGGGATCGGCCAGGTGGACAACTTCACCCCGCCGTTCGAGCTGGATGGCCGCTGGGTCGGCGAGGCCAGCTTCGTCGTGCCGGGCGACCTGCCGCTGGGTTACCACCGGGTGCAGCTGCGCTCCGGAGCCAGCCGAGCCGGCGCCGCGCTGATCGTGACGCCGGACTGGCTCGGCCTTCCCGAACGGCTCGGCGCCCGCCGCGCCTGGGGGCTGGCCACCCAGCTCTACAGCGTGCGGTCGCGCCAGTCGTGGGGCATCGGCGATCTCACCGACCTGACCGACCTGGCGGTCTGGTCGGCGTCCCGCCACGGGGCGGACTACGTGCTCGTCAACCCGCTGCATGCCGCCGCTCCCACGGTCCCCATGGAGCCGTCGCCGTACCTGCCGACGTCGCGGCGGTTCGTCAACCCGATCTACCTGCGCGTCGAGGCCATCCCCGAATTCGCCGAGCTGGGCAAGCGCGGGCGGGTGCGCCAGCTGCGGTCCGATGTCCAGCGGCGGGCCGGCCAACGTGACGCCATCGACCGCGACCGGGCCTGGGCGGCCAAACGGGCGGCGCTGAAACTGGTGCACCGGGTTCCGCGGTCGGCCGGCCGCGAACTGGCCTACGCCGCGTTCCGGCAGCGCGAAGGCAGCGCGCTCGACGACTTCGCCACGTGGTGTGCGCTGGCCGAGAAATACGGCGGCGACTGGCACCAGTGGCCGAGCTTCCTGCGGCATCCCGGCGCAACGGGCGTCGCCAAGTTCGCGGCGAAGCATTCCGACACCGTCGATTTCCACCGCTGGCTGCAGTGGCAACTCGACGAGCAGCTCGCCGCGGCGCAGTCGCAGGCCGCGCGGGCCGGCATGTCGTTGGGCATCATGGCCGACCTGGCGGTCGGCGTGCACCCCAATGGCGCCGACGCGTGGTCCCTGCAGGACGCGATGGCGCTCGGGGTGACCGCGGGCGCCCCGCCCGACGAGTTCAACCAGCTCGGCCAGGACTGGTCCCAGCCGCCGTGGCGGCCGGACCGGCTCGAAGAGCTGGAGTACCGCCCGTTCCGGGCGCTGATCGAGGCCGTGCTGCGGCACGCGGGCGGGGTGCGCATCGACCACATCATCGGGTTGTTCCGGCTGTGGTGGATCCCGGCCGGTGCACCGCCCACCGAGGGCACCTACGTGCGCTACGACCACGAGGCGATGATCGGAATCGTGGCCCTCGAGGCGCACCGGGCCGGGGCGCTGGTGGTCGGCGAAGACCTCGGCACGGTCGAACCCTGGGTGCGCGACTACCTCTTATTGCGCGGCCTGCTGGGCACCTCGATCCTCTGGTTCGAGCTGGACCGCGACGGAACAGGCGGTCCGTTACCCGCCGAGCGCTGGCGGGAGTACTGCCTGGCCTCGGTCACCACCCACGACCTGCCCCCGACCGCGGGCTACCTGGCCGGCGACCACGTCCGGCTGCGCGAGTCCCTCGGCCTGCTGACCCGGCCCGTCGCCGAGGAACTCGACTCCGACCGGGCCGAACTGGATGCGTGGCTGGCCGAGCTGCGCCGGGTGGGGTTGCTCGGCGACGGTGCAGCCGGCGAGTCCGACCCCGAGCAGGTCGTGGTCGCCTTGCACCGCTACCTGGGGCGAACGCCGTCGCGGCTGGTGGGCGTGGCGCTGACCGACGCGGTCGGGGACCGCCGCACCCAGAACCAACCGGGCACCACCGACGAATACCCCAACTGGCGCGTCCCGCTGACCGGCCCGGGCGGCCGCCAGGTCCTGCTCGAGGACGTGTTCACCGATCGCCGGGCGGCGACTCTGGCCGAGGCGGTACGCGCGGCGATCGCGCCTGCGCACCCCTGAAGGCGCGCCCTGTTAGTTTCGGGAGCCATGAAGGTTTCGGTCGTGGCCCCGGTCGCCGACGGTGTCACCGCGGACCCCGACTGGATGGTGGGCTTCGCGACCCACCTCGAACGCTGCGGGTTCGAATCGATCGTGGTCGTCGAGCACACCGTTCTGGTGACCCGCTACGAGAGCGTCTACCCCTACGACAGCTCCGGACGGGTCGGGCTGGCCGCCGACTGCCCCATTCCCGACCCGCTCGACCTGTTGGCGTTCCTGGCCGGCCACACCAGCCGACTCGGGCTGGCCACGGGCGTGCTGGTGCTGCCCAACCACCATCCGGTGGTGCTGGCCAAAAGGGCGGCGACCGTCGACGCGCTGTCGGGCGGACGGCTGCGGCTTTGCGTGGGCGTGGGCTGGCTCAAGGAAGAGCTCGAGGCGTGCGGCGCCGATTTCAACAGCCGGGGCCCCCGCGCCGACGAGCAATTGGCCGTCCTGCGGGCACTGTGGGCCGAGGATCCCCGCGGGGCGTCGTTCCGGGGGGAGTTCTTCGGCTTCGACGACGTCATGTGCTATCCCAAACCGGTTGCGGGCGAACGACTGCCGGTGCACATCGGCGGGCACAGCCGTGCGGCCGCACGCCGCGCCGGACGCTTCGGGGACGGCTTCCAGCCGCTGGGGGTGACCGGCCCCGAACTCGCCTCGCTGCTCGCGGTGATGCGGGACGAGGCGTCGTCGGCGGGACGCGACCCGGCGGAGCTGGAGGTCTCCCTGGGCCACCTGGTCACCAAGATCGACGCCGACCGCGCGGGCGGGCTGGCCGAGCAGGGCGCCGACCGCATCGTGCTGGCCATGCCACCGACCGCCGATGTCGAGGAGGCCAAGGACATCGTGTCGGCCTGCGCGCAACGGCTGTCCCTGGTCTCATGAGCCGCCCGAGCCCGCGATGACCCTCTCGTTGGACGACCGCGCGGCCCTCGCCGACTTGGTGCACCGCTACGCGGCCGGCATCGATGACCGTCAATTCGCCGCTGCCGCTGAACTTTTCACTCCCGCGGCCGAGCTGGTCCTACCCGATCCGCCGGATGAGCTGCGGCCGGTTCACGCGCACCGGGGGCAGCGCGCGATCGCGGCGGCGATCGCCGCCGTGGCCAGGGTCTCGCGCACCGAGCACGCGATCATCGGCGAGGTCTACGAGGACGCCGCCGCTGCGGCCGGGTCCGCGCGCGGACGCGTCGCCTGCGTCGCGCACCACTGGGATCCGCGCGGCGACGAGGTGGTCGATGTGGTGTGGCATCTGCGCTATGACGACGAATACGCGGTGACCGAGGCGGGCTGGCGGATCAGCCGGCGGGCCCTGACGATCAACGCCATCGAGACCCGGCCGGTGCGGCGGCTGCTGCCCCCCGACCCGGCCTAGGGTCGGGAGCCGTTACTTCACCGCCACCAGAGGTCCCGGCGAGCGAATGAATGGCTGAAGACCCTGGGCGGCGGCCCCCTCAGTAACGGTGTCGCCGTGTCGAAGCCGTTTGTTCGAAAGCCCTTTCGGGTAACTCCCTGTGCAGGTTGCGCATCGGCGGGCTTGGCCGCCGCGGCGACACCCGGGGGCCGCGAAGGAGGCGATCATGGGACACAGCGTGCGCCGTCGTGTCGACGGGGATCGGGCGTCGGGGCACCTCGTGGTCGCGGCCGCCGGGTTGGCCGTCCTGGTCTGCATGGCGAACTTCGCTCTCGGGCAGGCCCGCGTCGGCGTGTACGCCGCCATCATCGGCCTGCTGGCCTTCGGGGCCGGCTTGTCGTTGCTTGCCATGGACCGCAGGCGGATTCGCCAGGGCGAACGGGACTGGCGCGTCGGCCGGCACTGATCGGCACCGAGCTTCGGCTGCCGGTGCCGCCTACTGCAGCGACGCGAGGTTGTGCACGGATTTGCGGACGTCGGAGCGGATGACCCGCGCGACGAGACTGCCGATCGGACCGCTGAGCAGCCCGCCGTGCAGGTCGGCCGTGAGCTCGAACTGAGCGCCCGGATCGTTTTCGGCGACGTCCATCGCCACCGCGATGCGAACTCCGCCCCGGCCACGGCCCTGCAGCTCAATCGATTTCGGCTCGTCGTAGCGGGTCACCGTCCAGTGGATGACGTTGCGGAAGCCCTTGACCTTGATGCAGGAGGAGACCTCGGCGCCCTTGTGAACCGTCGAGGGCACCGGACCGCGCCACCCGGCGAATATCGTCATCCACTCGTCGAACCGGCGCAGGTCTGAAGCCAGTTTCCACGCGGTTGCCGGTTCCACGTCCGAAGCCATCGAAACGTCCACTCGAGCCAAGTCTTCGCTCCTCCCGGGCAACGCCGTGCTGCGATGCCGAATGTCGCGTAACGGACAGATCTGGCACGGGTACCCGGATGCCCGCGGGCTTATGCCTGCGCCCGGCTCGCTAGGGCCTGCCTAAGGGCCTTCCTAAGGCCAGGCCTCGTTCAGCTGGTGGGCCACGTCGATGACCTGTGCGGCCTGGGACTGCGGCGAGTCGATCTCGTCGGCGACGTACTGGGCGATGAATCGCCGGATCTCACCGTCGACGCCGGCCAGGATGCGCAGCACCTCGCCGCGCAGGGACTTCGAGGACACGTTGACGGTGATATCGGAGGGGCGCGGTTTTGCGACGTCCACGATGAGCAGCAGTGGTTCGGCCGCCCGCGCCGTGGCCCGCAACGCGATGTCCCCGGAAACCACGAACCGCTGCTTGTCGAGCCGCAGGTCCAGCAGCAGATCGATGGACAGCGGAATGTGGATGACGAACGTGATGTCGTCACCGACCCGCCGCGTGACCCGAGGGTCGTGGATCTTGACGTTCGCGCTGACCTTGGCGATCTTGCCCGGGCCCTGGGCGATCGGCTCCATCGCGAACTCGTTGCCCGCGATGTCGGCGAATGCGGCCGCGACACGCTCGGGCGTGACCGCGTACTCGAAGAACCTGCGGCCGAATTCTTCGTAGGTGACATAATCGTGGTTCTGCATAGGCTTATACCGTCTCACGCCACCTGCCGGAACAACCGCTGATCCGCCCGCGTCGCAGGAATTTCGCGCGACAGCGCTGCCGCGTCGAGCTGTGAACAACGCCACACCCGGGCGCCTCGATTCGGTGTGCGGGCTCGTGTCCTGGGAGGCTTGGAATTTGGAGGTGTTCGAACTCTGATGGGCGTCCACGAATTCGCTGAGCCGCGCTCGGCCGGGTCCCGCGCCGGGAGGCTGCTCGCCTGGCTCGGCGACGGACACCGGCACGAATTCGACGAGGGGCACGTGCGGTCCGCCCATGCGGTTGCCGGCGTGGTCGTGCTGGTGGGGGCGGTGCTGGCCGGGTCCGTCGCGGGCCTGGCGGTGAGCGAGGCGACGCGGTGGCCGTGGCCGGCGGCCGTCGCGTCGGCGCTGGTCCTGGCCGTACTGGTCGGTGCGGTGACCCGAGGGGTCGCGGGTGGGCAGGCGCGGGGCCGGGCCGGGGTGGCGGGACGCGCGGTCGTCGCGGTCGCGGTGGGCGTCGCGGTCGGCGAACTCGCCGCGCTCGTGGTCTTTTCCACCTCGATCGACGGTCACCTCGACGAACGGGCCGCGCGCAACGCCGATTCGGCGCCGGCCGTCGAGCAGGCGTCGGCGGCCCTGCGACTGACGCAGGCGGAGCGCAGCGGTCTGGACGACGCGGTCGAGCAGGCGCGGGCCAACCGGGACAAGGCCCTGGTCGTCGCGCGCTGCGAGTACCACCCCGCCCCCGCCTGCCCGCAGACCAGGATCACCGGCGTGCCCGGACCGGGTCCCGAAACGCGAACGGCGAACGAACTTCTCGCCGACGCACAGCACGAACTCGACGGTGCGCTGGCGGCTCGCGACCGCCAGGCGCCCGGGCTCGACGCCGAAATCTCGCGCCGGGAGCAGGCGCTCGCCGACGCCCGCCACAGCGTGACCGCGAGGGCCGGACGGGGTCTCGGCGCGCGCTGGGCCGCGATGAACGCCCTCACGTCGGCCGGCGGCGGGGCGCTGCCGTTGCGGCTGGTGACGATCGCCATTTTCGTGCTGGTATGCCTGCTGCCACTGGTCTTGCGGCTGTGGGGCGGCGAAACCACCGACGATCGCCGGGCCACGGCCCGCGCGGACCGCGAGCGAGCCGAGCTCGAGGCCGACACGGCGATCGCGATCAAACGGGCGCAGGTGCGCCGCGATGCCGAGATGATGTGGGCCGAGCACCAACTCACGCAGGCCCGGCTGGCCATCGAGGCGCAGACCGAGATCGACCGCGAACGGCAACGCCGGCGCGTCACCGAAGCCGTCGAGGCTCCGGTGCGCGCGTCGGCGGAGTGGGCCGGCGAGCCGGTGGAGCAGGACATGTACCTCCCGATCGCCGCGGAGGCCGAGGCCGCCAGCCTTGCGATCGCCCCGTTGCCCGCCGACGCTGCCGAAGTGGCCGGCCCCGCCGACCCGGAGCGACTGCCGTCCCGGGTGGGGGCGGGCGGCGAGGTCGAGCCGCACCACGAGCGCGGGACGCCGTTGATTCCCTCGATCCCGATGGCCGCCGCCCGCTGGATCCGCCCGCTGGTGCCGCCGCTCGTCGCGCGGGTGATCGACACGACGACTCAGCCGCTGCGCACCGCGCGTCAGGTGTTCGAGGAGGTCGAGGAGATCACGTTTGCGCTCAAGCGCACCCGCAAGGTGACCGTCGATTCGGAAGCCTCCCCCGCCGAGCCGGTGGGCCGCGTCACGCCCGACGGTCCGGCCGGTGAGCGCCGGGACGAATCCGGTCGCCCGGCCGAGGAGCTGGTCGGTAGCCACCCGTCGTTGGGGCGGGCGGTCGGGACGACGGCGGGCGGCGCCGCGCTGGGATCGACGCCGCGAGACGACGAGCGGGAGCTGACGGGGCGGGAGGGGCCGCGCGAATTGGAGCCACCTGCCGGGCCGCGCCAACTGCCTCCCCCCGGTTGACCGGAAATGATCGGCGACGGCGTGACCCAGCCGTCGGCGCCGCGACCTGCGGGGCCGCGCAGCGGTTCGGGCCGCGGCGTATTATCCAGCCGACAACAGCACAGCAAGGATCTCGTGGGGGCGGCAGCAATGGCAAGGCAGTATCTCGCGGTCTCAACCGGCGGAACGACCGCCGCTCCGGCGGTCGCATGAGGATCAGTCTGTTCCTCGCGGACGCGGCACAGGCCGACGCGCAGTCCGGCAAGGTCAACGCCCTCGGACTGGGTTGGCGGCAGTGCCAAACCCCCACGCCCGCCATCGCTTTGGTGCTGTTTCTGGACATCGACTGGGACGAGACGAACAAGCAGCACAAGCTCACGTGCCAACTGTTGACCACCGACGGCGAACCGGTGTCGGTGACCGGGCCCCACGGGCCCCAGCGGATCTGCTTCGAAGCATCGGCAGAGGCCGGCCGGCCCCCGGGGGCGATCCACGGGACGTCGGTTCGGATGCCGCTGACCCTCAACATTCCGGCCGGAATCCCCCTGGAGCCCGGAATGTACGAGTGGCGCGTGGAAATCGAGGGATTCGAGCAGGCCACGACGGTGGAGGCGTTCGTCGTGGTCGGAGGGGCCCAGTCGCCGAAGCCGCCGACGCAGCAGTGACGGGGCGGCCCGGCGCCGTGACCTAGGCGACCGCCAGTTCGAGGCGCTCGAGGCGGCGCACCAGGATGCTCGGCAGCCACCGGCCGACGTCGGCCGCCCGGATCGTCGAGGTCCGCTCCAGCAGCAGGCGCAGCACGATCTGTGCTTCCAGGCGCGCCAGCGCGGCGCCCACGCAGAAGTGGGCTCCCTTGCCGAAGCTGATGTGCCCCTTCGCATCTGGACGATCAAGGCGAAATTCGCCGGGCGCGTCAAAGCGGGCCGGGTCCCGATTGGCCGCCCCCCACAACAGCAGCAGATGTGAGTCGGCGGGCAGGTCCACGCCGGCGAGCGAGGTATGGTTGCGCACGTGCCGATAGTGGCCACGGAACGGCGGTTCGAAACGGAGTGTCTCTTCGATGAATGCCGTGAGCATTTCCGGGCTTTCACGAACCCGCTGGCCGATGTCGGGACGGCGGGCCAGCATCCAGGCCGCGCTGCCCAGCAACGACGCCGTGGACTCGCCGCCAGCGGCGAACAGCGTCACCATCATGACTTGTGCTGTGAGGGTATCGATCTCACCGCTGGCGCAGGCGCGGGCCAGCTCGCCGAGAAGGTTGTCCTGCGGGTCGGCCGCGGCCGCCCGGAACTGCTCGGTGATGTAGCCGCTGAGTTCCATGACCGCGACGCCCGCGGTAGCGAGCTGCTGCTCGTCGACCAGGCCCTCGAGCAGCTGCGTGGCCGCGTATCCCCACTTCACCAACTGGGCGACGTCCGTGTCGGGCACGCCGATCAACTCGGCCACCACCATCATCGGTAGCCGATTGGCCATCGCGCCCATCCACTCGATGCGGCCGTCGCGCAGGCCGTCATTCCACAGCCGGTCCGCGGTCTCGGCGGCGAACTGTTCCATGGCGCGGATCCGCCTGGCCGCCAGGTGGCGAACCAGCAGCTTGCGATGCAGCGCGTGGCCGGGGTCGTCGGCGGTGGCCAGCACGTGGGTGGGTCCGCCGAGCGGGTCCATCTCGAACGGCTTGACGGCACCCTCGGCGGTGTAGGTCATGGTCGCGGTCAGGTTGGCCGAGAACTCCCCGGGGCGGCCGATCGCCTCGTGGATCGCGTCCCAGCCGCAGACCGCGTAGAACTCCGAGTCGCCGATGCGGTGCACGGGCCCGGCAGCGTGCATCCGCTCGTACAGCGGGTACGGGTCTTGCAGGGCATGCGCGCCGAAGAAGGTGCTGGCGTCAGTGGCGACCGTCATGCATCCAGCGTGATGGGCCGATAATCGCTCGTCAACGACGCCGCAGCAAGTTGAAACCCAGGGCACCGGGCGCCGCCCGCCGGTCGTCTCACCGCTGGGGCCCGACCTGCGGCTACGACGACCGATGCGGCTATTTGCGTCTCAAAGTGAGAGACATAGCTCGGTTGAACTCGGCACTCAAGTGCGCAGACGGCGGTCGACGCGCGGGCCCCACGCGGGGCAAGCAGGTGCTCACGTCGATGTCGCCGATCTGTCGGTAGTCGGCTCATGGGTAGCATATTTCGGTGTGCCAGTGGAGTTTTCCGTTCCGCCGCTTCGTCCTGTCGCCACACCGGTCGAGGTCCACGCCGGACGCGGCTGCGTCTGGCCCGCGGCGGCTCCATCAGGCTCAGCCTTGGCCGCCCGGTCCCCCTGAGCCGCCAGTGCCGCCGATGATCCCGTCAATGCCGGTGGGGGCGTTCCCGGGCTGACCGGGTCCCCCCGAGCCGATGATCCCGATGGGGCTGCCGACCGGAGCGCTGTAACCTCCGCTCCCGCCCGTGCCGCCGTAGCCGCCGGATGCCCCCGGGGTAGCACCGAAGCCGGCTACGCCGGTGCCGCCGGTGCCGCCGTTGCCGCCGTCACCGCCACCGCCACCAAGCCCGATGTCGCTAGAGCCGCCGTCACCGCCGGTCCCGCCAGCGCCGCCGTCGGCGGCGCTGGCGGCAAGAAAGGCGGGACCACCGCCGGTGCCGCCGTTGCCGCCGGTGCCGCCGGTGCCGCCGCTGTGGAGGCCGTGTCCGCCGGTGCCGCCCGCGCCGCCGGCGCCACCTACGTTTCCGTTACCGCTGTCGCCGCCGTACCCGCCGGTGCCGCCATTACCGCCGTTGTATCCACCGCCACCTTGGCCGCCAGAACCGCCGGCGCCGGCGGGAACGCCTAAACCGACGACTCCGGTGCCGCCTGCGCCGCCATGTCCGCCGGTGCCGCCATCGCCTTCGAGGCCAGTCGCGCCGGTTTTGCCATCGGCGGACCCGGTGCCGCCGCTGCCGCCGGCCCCGCCGGCCCCCCCGAGGCCGCCGCTGCCGCCGGTGCCGCCGTTGCTGCCGTGGGCGTGACCCAAGTTGGCCGCTGCTCCGTCACCGCCGGCGCCCCCGTTCCCGGCGGTGCCGCCGGTCCCGCCGGCACCGCCGGCACCGCCCAAGCCCTGGGTGCCCGCCGGCGCTTGGCCGCCCATCCCACCGGCCCCGCCGTGGCCGCCGGCCCCGCCCGTATTGCCTTGGGTGCCGGTCCCGCCAACGCCAGTGCCGCCGCCAGACCACGTGCCCTGGGGGCCGTCGGGGCCGTTCGCACCGGTGCCACCGGTCCCACCGGTCCCGCCGATGCCGCCGGTCCCGCCGTCGCCGCTGTACGACCCGCCCGTGCCACCGTTGCCGCCGGCACCGCCGGTCCCGCCGGTCCCGCCGGGCGCGGTCGCGGCCGCGCCGTTGCCCCCGTGCCCGCCGGTCCCACCGTTGCCAAATTTCCCGCCGGTCCCGCCGTCGCCGCCGTCGCCGCCGGTCCCGCCCGGTGTGGTCGCGGTGGCGCCGTTACCGCCGTTGCCGCCGTTGCCGCCGCTGATGGTCACTTTCCCGTGTGCGCCGTTGAAACCGGTGGTGGAACCGGCGCCGCCGCGCCCACCGGACCCGCCGTAACCGCTGTCACCGCCGTGTCCGCCATCGCCGCCAGCACCCGTGCCGCCGTTTGCGAAGCTGCCGGTGGCGCCCTTGCCGCCGTTGCCGGCGACTCCGGCCGCCCCGCCGTCCCCGCCGTTGCCACCCCCGCCTTGGTCACCGCCGGGGCCGCCGGCCGATCCACCGTTACCGCCGCCACCCCCGTTGCCGCCGTCTCCGCCGGTTCCGCCGGCGTTGCCGGTCCCGTTGTTGGTTCCCAGCACGCCGGCTGCGCCATCAGCGCCATGACCGCCTGCGGCGCCGTCACCGCCGGCGCCGCCCTGACCGCCGTCGCCACCCGCGCCCGTCGTGCCGTCGTGGTATCCGGCCGCCTGCGCGCTGCCCCCGGCTCCCCCGGCACCGCCGGTGCCGCCGTCACCACCGGTGCCGCCGCCGCCGCCGGTGCCGCCGTTCACGTCGCCGCCCGCGGTGCCTGCGGCGCCGGCTGTGCCGTCCAGGCCGTTCCCGCCGGTACCCCCGGTGCCGCCGGCGCCGCCGTCACCACCGTTACCGCCCAAAGTTCCGCCGTTACCACCGGCCCCGCCAACACCGCCCCTGCCGCCGACGGTGCCGTTGCCGCCGATGGAACCTGGCGTCGTAGACCCCGGAGTGCTTTGACCGGCTCCGCCCATGCCGCCGGCGCCGCCGTTCCCGCCGTTGCCGTAGCGTCCGCCGTCCCCGCCGTTGCCGCCCGAGCCACCGGCGTGGATAGTGCCGACTGCGTCGGCGCCGTGGCCGCCATCGCCGCCGTTACCGCCGCTGGTCGGGCTGGCCCCTGCGGTGCCGTGCTGACCGATGACGGAGCCACTACCGCCCTGCCCACCGGCACCGCCGGCACCGTTGTTGCCGCCCTGGCCGCCATTGCCGCCATTGCCATAGGGGCTGTTGAAACTAAGAGCGCCCTTGCCGCCGGCGCCGCCGTTGCCCGCGATCCCACCTTTGCCCCCGTTACCGCCGGCGCCGCCCGCGCCCTGGCCGCCGTCAGCGTAGCCACTCGCTTGCGCCTTGCCGCCCAGCCCGCCGTCACCGCCGTGCCCTCCGGTACCGCCCGCGCCGCCGTCGCCGCCGGCCTGGCCGTCGATGCTGCCGCCAGGGACGCCCCCGTCGGTGCCGGGGTGGCCGTCGGCACCGTTACCGCCGTTACCGCCGTTACCGGCGCCGCCGCCGTTGCCACCGGCTCCGCCGTTACCGGCCATGGCTCCACCCAGGCCGCCCTGCCCGCCGGCACCGCCATCGCCGCCGGTGCCGCCATTGCCGCCGGCTTGGCCCGAAGCGCTGGCCGGCGCAATGTCGGCTCCGGCCATGCCGGTACCGCCGTCCCCGCCTTTTCCGCCGTTACCGTAGAGTCCCCCGGCGCCACCGTTGCCGCCCGTCCCGCCGGTGCCGCCGACCATGCCGGCGTCGGCGCCGCGGCCGCCATCGCCGCCGTTACCGCCGCTGGTCGGGCTGGCCCCTGCGGTGCCGTGCTGACCGATGATGGAGCCACTACCGCCCTGCCCACCGGCACCGCCGGCGCCCGGGTCACCGCCCTGGCCGCCATTGCCGCCGACACCATCGCTACCGGTGAAGCTTCCGGGGGCGCCGGTGCCGCCGTTACCGCCGACACCTCCGGTCCCACCGTCGCCGCCGGCCCCGCCGGCCCCTTGGCGACTCAAAGCACTGATCAGCCCGGCCTGTCCGCCGGCCCCGCCGTTCCCGCCGTCGCCGCCTATGCCACCGTTGCCGCCCGCGCCGCCGTCGTGGCCGGCCCCGCCGAGCACCGTCCCGGAGGCACCCGCACCACCGTCGCCGGCGGTCCCGCCGGCACCGCCCTGACCGCCGGTCCCGCCCGAACCGACCAACCAGCCACCCCGGCCTCCGGCGCCGCCGGCGCCGCCATCACCACCGGCATCGCCAACACCACCAGCGCCGGCGTTCGCGCCACTACCGCCATGCCCTCCGGCGCCGCCGTGCCCGCCGACACCCCACAGCCCGGCAGCGCCACCGGTACCGCCGTTCCCGCCGCCGCCGGCTGTGGGCCCTGCCCCACCGGCCCCGCCGGCCCCGCCATTGCCATACACCCGCCCACCAAGGCCGCCCGCACCGCCGGTCGCACTGTGTTGGGCCCCGACGCCGCCAACGCCGCCTGCACCACCCGCGCCGACGAGGCCCGCAGCACCACCAGCCCCGCCGGCACCCCCACTTGCCACGCCCTGGCCGCCGGTGCCCCCGGCTCCACCGTTGCCGTACACCAGCCCGCCATGCCCACCGGTCCCGCCGGCCGCGCCATTGCCGGACGCCGCGTTAGCCCCGCCGGCCCCGCCTGCCCCGCCCCTGCCGAACAACCCCGCCGCGCCACCGGCCCCGCCGGCCTGACCGAGGCCACCGGAACCGCCGTTGCCGCCGTTACCCCATAACAGCCCGCCGGCCCCGCCGGCCCGACCGGTCCCAGGAGCGCCGTTGGCGCCATTGCCGATAAGCGGCCGCCCCAGCAACGTCTCCGTGGGCGCGTTGATCACATTCAGGGCGCTTTGCTCGCCAACCTGCAACTGCGATGCGCTGGCGGACTCGATGCCGGCATATGACTGCGCGCCGGCATTCAACGTTTGCACAAACCGTGCGTGGAACGCGGCCGCCTGCGCACCGATCGCCTGATATCCCTGTGCATGCGCACGGAACAAGGCCGCGATCGCCGCCGAGACCTCGTCGCCGGCCGCGGGTTGCATCACCGTGGTCGGACCGGCTGCCATGGCGTGCGCAGCACTGATTGACGACCCGATGCGCGCAAAATCCGAAGCCGCCGTCACCACCAGGTCCGGCGTCACACTCACCAATGACATTTCCGATCCTCCAGCACCCGTTCGAGGACAAGCCAGTTTCACCCAGCTTGACAGCGCATACATGCAGGTCAATGCCCCTACGGAAAGTTGAGACGAGCCGTTGTGACAACCCGGGACGGGGTTTCTCACCAGGACAACCTGACCAGCCACAACAGTCAGACACGTGTCAAACTGTGTCTCACGGCCAGAAAAATTGTCTTGCGCACCCCAGCAGACAGGACGGACAGATGAACGATGACCGCTGACGATTGGCTCCTCGGAGGCGATCGCCGCCTCGCCGCCACCGAACGCATCTACGATGTCGCCACCGACCTCATCGCCCACAACGGACTCAACGCACTCGAGATCGACAAGCTCGCAGCGCGCGTCCACTGCTCACGGGCCACCATTTACCGGTACGCCGGCGGCAAAACCCAGATCCGCAACGTCGTCCTCACCAGGGCCGCGGCCCGGATCGCCGATGCCGTGCGTTCCGAGATCGTCAGTCTGAGCGGCCCGGAGCGACTCGTCGCCGCCATAGTGCTGGCGCTCCAGCGAATCCGCGCCGACCCGCTGGGCCAACTCATGATCGGGGCGGTTCGCGGCGGCGCCGGCGAAATAGCCTGGCTCACCGAGTCGCCGCTGCTGGGCGAATTTGCTGCCGACCTCGCCGGGCTGACCGGCGGTGATGCGCAGGCGGCGAAATGGGTGGTTCGCGTGGTGTTATCACTGATGTACTGGCCGGCCGACGACGATGACGCCGAACGCCGACTGGTAGAAAGATTCGTCGCGCCGGCATTCTCCCAGGAGCGTCAACCGGGCTGCTTTGCGTGACGGCGCCGGTCGCCTTGTCCCTGCGGCTACGGCGCCCGGGTCACTCGTCGCCGAACACCTCGTGGAGCTCCGGCAGGAAGCTCGCGAGGTGGTTCATCTCCTGCGCGCAGTGCACCAGCAGGTTGCGGCCGTTGGTTTCCGGATTGCCCAAGATGCGGGCCGCGATGGGGCGCACCGCGCGGGACGCCACACCAGGGGCGTTGCGCACCGCGATGTGCGGTCCGCCCATCCAGAACCGGGACCGCATCTCCGATCCATCCGGGGTCGAGCGGATGTGGTGGATGAACCAGCCCACGTCCACGGGGGCGTCGCTGGCGCCCAGCCGTGCGCAGATCGCCACGGCGTCGTCGCTGTCGGGAGGGCAACCCACGGAAGCGGGTTCGACGAATTGGATCGCGCCGTTGAGGATCGTCGAGCCGATGTATTCGCTGATCAACGACCAGCGGCCGATGTAGCGCTGCGCGCCCCGACGGCCGGTGTCGTCTCCGTCCTTCCAGGCGGCCGACAGGTGCGCCCGCGGATGCCACAGCTTGTAGCGGCGGGTGTCGCAGCCGTGCCAGCCGAACCACCAGGACCACATGGCGGGGGTGACCCCCGGCATGTCGGTGCGGACGGACACCTGATAGCCGCCGTTGTCCAGGATGCCGTACCCGTTCTCCGTCTGCTGGTAACCCTCGTCGGCGACGCTGGCGGCGTCGTCGAACGCCGGCAATGCCATCCCGCCCTGCGGGCCGTGCTGCAGCGCCTCGACGACATGGGTTGGAAGCGGCGCCATCTCGGGCTTGAAGAACTTGCCGAACGGCGTGTTCGCGTCGTCGTTGCGATAGCCGAGGTAGAGGTCGGTGGCC
Source organism: uncultured Actinomycetota bacterium (assembly GCA_963711445.1). Taxonomy (GTDB): domain Bacteria; phylum Actinomycetota; class Actinomycetes; order Mycobacteriales; family Mycobacteriaceae; genus Mycobacterium. The sequence continues at coordinate 2,461,726 of CAVQEF010000002.1, read as the reverse complement.
ATCAGAGTCGTCCCGCCCAGCTGTTGAACAGACCATCGGGGTCGTAGGCGGCGCGCGCCTTGTCGAGGCGTCTCATGGCCTCGTCGGTGGCGAACCGGGCGGGACGTTGGCCGAGGTTCTCGTCGGCGAGCTGAATGCCGGTGGCCAGCTGTGACATGGCGGCCATGTTGGAACTCGACCAGTCACCGTACTTCGGGTCGTCGGCGGCGTCCTGCCAGGAGCCGTACAGGGCCAGGTAGATCTCGTCTTCGATGCTGTAGGCCATGTCCTGTCGGGCCGGGGAGGGTCCCCAGTTCAGCCAGAGGAAGTGCGACGGCGCCGGCGGCATGGTGTCGAGGATCTTGTGGATGCCCGGCAACAGCTGCTCGGCCGACGCCGAGGTCCACATGTTGTCCGCCGTGTAGCGGTGGTCGTCGAGGTAGTGCGTCATCACGGCGGTATACCAGGTGGGCAGATCGCTTGGCAGGTAAGGAACCTTGAGCATCGCCTTGTCCGCGACCGGACACGTGCCGAAGATGGCGAGGGCCTTTTCCGCTTCCTCCTCGGAGTCGGCGAACGCCGGCGAGGCGAAGACGATCCCGGGGCCGTCGATGCCCATCTCGGGGAGGCTGCGGGTCGCGATGGCCTGCAACTCGACGCGGCGGTCCACCTCGGCGCTGATGCCCCGCGCCCAGGTGTACACCTCGTCGGCAAGTTCCCACGGGTACACGTACACGCTGGTGCCGCACGCGGCCGGGCGTGGGTAGAGCTTCAGGTGGTACGACGTGACGACCCCGAAGAAGCCGGGGCCGGCCCCGCGGGCGGCGAAGTAGAGCTCGGGGTGGTTGTCCGCATCGCAGTGGATCTTTTCGCCGTCGGCGGTGATGACGTCGAGCCCGACGACGCTCTCGCACGCGGGGCCGTAGATGCGGCTGTTCCAGCCGTACCCGCCCTGCAGCAGATAGCCGCCGAGGCAGACGCCCTTGCAGTGCCCGCCCGGGAAGAACAGGCCCTGCGCCTCCAGGTCGGCCATGAGCATGCTGCCGCCCTTGCCGGGACCGGCGACGGCGGTCATCTTCTCGGCGTCGATGCTGGCGTGGTCGAGGCGGCTGACGTCGAGCAGCACCGCGCCGTCGCGGAGGTGGTTGGCCGCGAAGCTGTGCCCGCCCGAGACGATGCTGACCTTGTGGCCGTTGGCCCTGGCGTAGGCCAGACCGGCGACGATGTCGTCGGCGCCGACGGCCTGCACGATCACCTCCGGGTAGCGGTCGGGCACGCGTTGATGCCATACGGTCCCACGCCGTGCGGCTTCGTAGCCGTCCTCGCCGCGGAAGAAGTGCCGCCCGGCCGGTAGCGCGCTCATCTGAGCTCCTTTGATTCGGAATTCGGTACTTGGTGATCCGCGATGCGGAACACTATAGTGGAACCGTGACGCAAACGGGGGAAAGTTTCCCAACTGGTCGCGACGAGGGCATCCAGGTGTTACGTCGGGCCGCCGCCGCGCTCGACGAGATCGCCGCCGAGCCGGGACGGCTTCGCCTCGTCGATCTCGGCGAACGACTCGGGCTGGCCAAGTCCACGGCCCGGCGCTTGCTGGTCGGCCTGGTCGAAGTGGGGCTGGCCAGCGTCGACGACCAGGGCCGCTTCGCCCTGGGCGAGCACCTGCTGGGTTTCGGGAAGTCCGACGGAGCCTACGTCTCGGCCATGTTCCGCCCCACGATCGAGCGGGTGGCCCGGGCGACGGACGGCGAGACCGTCGACCTGTCGATGCTGCGCGGCCAGCGGATGTGGTTCATCGACCAGATCGAGTCCACGCACCGCCTGCGGGCGGTCTCGGCGATCGGCGTCCGATTCCCGTTGGAGTCGACGGCCAATGGAAAGGCCGCCCTTGCGACCCTCGACGACGCCGAGGTCGACGCCGTGATCTCCCGGCTCAGCCCCGACGTCGCCGACGGTCTGCACCGCGAGGTCGTCGAGATCCGGCGGACCGGCATCGCCTTCGACCGCGACGAACACACCCCGGGCATTTCGGCGGCCGCCATCGCGCGACGAGCTGCCGACGACAACGTGATCGCGATCTCGGTTCCGGCGCCCACCGAGCGCTTTCTGCAGAAGGAAGGGCGCATCGTCGATGCGCTGCGCGCGGTGGTCTGTGCGCCCGTCTGGACCCGCTGATATCAGCAGCCGCGCGCGGGCAATGGAAGCCGCACTCGCCGGCCAGTGGCGGCCCCCGGTCGGCGAACCGCGCTGATCATCGAAAAGTCATGGGCGTCAACATGTTTGGCTCGGCGCCGCCCCGGTGGGGGTTGGGCACGGCCGCGGTACCCCTCGAGAGCTCGGCCGTCCCAACGTCTTGCCCCCCCAATCAACGAGTGGCCGCGGCGGACGCGAACAGCTGGCCCCACTCCTGACGGGCCGCCGTCTGCGCGTCCATGAAGCTGGATGTTTTTTCGCCCTCGCCGGCCAGATGGACCAGCGCCCACGCCAGCGCGAACACCGGCACCCGGTGACGCTGTGCCGCGCCGTGCAATTCGTCGAAGGCCGTGTCCGAGCGGCACCGGCGGAGCCCGATGAGGATGCCCCGGGCGGTGTCGAGGATGCGCCCGGAGTTCGGGCCGTACGAGGTCTGGGTCGGGACCCAGTTCGCCATCATGTTGTCGCTACCTCCTGCTGCTCCCCGCCCGGGGCCGCTGTGCACATGGCGACGCATAGCGGCCCGAGCATCGGTGCGCGCACGCATAACCCGCAACCGTGGTCCCGGTGGCGCACAGTGTCATGATTTGCGCATTGGCGCCGACGCGCCAGACCGTCATCCCGATCGGTACGCACCCGTGACCGTTTCGCGATCGGCCGGGGCGCTGCCCACACGCGCACCCGTTCGGCGGGCTGGGCCCGGATCAGTTTGCGAGCGCGAGCAACTCGTCGAAGCTGGCGACGATCGCGTCATGGAAGACGCCGTAGTCGGGAATCGCGGTGGTATCGACGTTGATGCCCAGAGCGCAGGTGTCGACGTAGGTGAGCAGCGTGACGTTGACCGACGAGCCGATCGTCGGGCCGAAGGCGTATTGCGCGCGGACCGGCGCGCCGCCCAGGAAGACCGGGACCGGCACCCCGGGCACGTCGCTGGCGAGGAAGTCGACATGGCGCAGCACCGAGCCGATGTACCACCGCGGCATGAGGTTCAGCGCGCCGGCGATCGCCTGCGTGAAAGGCAGCGACCGTTCGTCGCGCGCCGCACCGCTGCGCTGATGTATCTCCTTGATCCGCGCGGCCGGATCGGCCTCGCCCACCGGCACGTCGAAGCGCATCAGCGTGATCCGGTTTCCCCCGATGCCGTCGGCCCGCGTCCGTAGGCTCACCGGCATCGTCAGGTGCAGGTCTCCCACTGTGACACCGTGCTTTTCGTGGTACCGACGCAATCCGCCGGCCACCCCGGCCACGAAGGCGTCGTTGAGCGCCCCGCCGCATCGGTGCGCCGCCTCGCGAAGTGGCGGCATCGGGACGTGGTGCACTCCCAGGCGCCGGTTCAGCCCGCGGTCGGTGACCAAAGGGGAACCGGTGTGACTGATCGGCCGGACCGTCCGGTAGACCGATGCCGTGGTGGACGCGGCCGACCGGATCGTCGCCACGGGCCGGCGCACGCTGTCGTACACCAACCGCGGCGCCCACCTGGCCGCGCCCGCCAGCGCACCGCCAAGCAGGCCGGTGTCGTACCGGAAGGTGTCGAGGTAGCGGCCGAACAGCGAGGGCCCGGATGCCGTCGGCTCGGGCGGCAGCGGTTCCGGCGCGTACAGGTCTTCGGACAGGCTGAACAGGTTCATCGCGATCTGGACACCGCCCACCCCGTCGGTGAGGGCGTGGTGGAACTTGCAGATCACCGCCGCGCCGCCGTTGTCCAGGCCCTCGACCAGTGTCGTTTCCCACAGTGCCCGGGCGCGGTCGAAATCCTGCATCTCGGCCAACCGGGCCAGCTCGAGGACGTCGTCGAGCGTGCCGGCGGCCGGCAGGGCGGTCCGCCGCATGTGGTAGTCGAGATCGAAGTTCGGGTCGTATTCCCACCGGGGCGGGGCCGGGCGTGGCGATGTCGCCACCCGCTGGCGGAACATGGGCAGTTTGCGGCTCATCAGGTCGAATCGCTCGCGGACGACCCCCCAGTCCGGCGAGCGGTCCAAAAGCAAGACGGTGACCACGGTCGACCTCAGCCGTGGATCGGTTTCCATCGCCCAGGTGAAGGCGTCGCTGTTGCGCATGAATGCGGTCATGAGTGCTCCAGGCACAAAGCTACGACTGCGGGAGGCAAAGGTCAGCAGTTCGGCGGCAGCCCAGGACTTTGGTCCCTCGATGTCGTGCCATTCGTCGACCTGAGGGAACGGGCGCCCACGACTAGGACGGGTTGGCGTCGGCGAATTCGCAGAAGGCGCTGTAGGCCCGGGCGCCGTAAATGGTCGCGGGTCCACCGTGCATGAGGAAGGTGACACCGATGGCCTCGGCGGCCTCCTCCTTGCTCGCCCCGGCGCGCGCGGCCGCCTGAGCGTGCGACGCGATGCAGCCGTCGCAGCCCTCCACGACGCCGATCGCCATCGCGATCAGCTCCTTCATCTTGCGGCTCAGCGCGCCCTCGTTGAACGCGGCGCTACTCAGCGCCGCAAATCCCTTGTAGACGTCCGGGATCTGCTGGCGTAGCGCGCGATGCTGGGGCAGGAGGCCCTCGAGGACCCGGTGATGGTGCTGCTCATCTGACATGGCTACCATCCTATACCCCGGCGGGTATCGCACACCATGCGCCCACGGCGTGCGCACCCCCGCGGGTCAGTCGCCCGTCGACGCCGGCGAACGATCCTTCAGGGAATCGATGGCAGCCTGCAGCTTGCCCGTGACCTCTTCGGCCACCGGGCGCAACTCCGGCTGACCGGTGAATTCCACCATGAGCCCGGGGTTCATGGCCTCGACGAGCACGGTGCCGGACTGGTCGGGGTCGGCGCGCACGAGAACGTTGCACGGCAGCAACAGGCCGATCTGCCGATGCGCCTCAACCGCGCGATGCGCCAGCGGCGGGTTGCAGGCACCCAGGATCAGATAGTTCTCCATGTCCTGGCCGAGCTTGGCCTTCAGCGTGGCCTGCACGTCGATTTCGGTGAGCACGCCAAAGCCCTGCTCCGCCAACGCCTCCCGGGTCCGCGCAACCGCTTCCTCGAACGAGGTGTGCAGCTGTGTCGCGATTGCAATGTCCATGACGACTGTTTCCTTTCGTGTTCTACGGCTCCTGCTCGCGTGTGTCAGGCGAGCGCCAGGAACAGCTTCTCGAGTTCTGCTTCGCTCAGGGGCGTCGCACCGTTGGCGGTAGTGCCCGTGACGCATTCCTTCAAGCCGGTCGCAACGATCTTGAAACCGGCACGGTCCAAGGCTCGCGAGACGGCGGCCAGTTGGGTGACCACGTCCTTGCACTCGCGGCCCTGCTCGATCATCGATATCACCCCGGCGAGTTGGCCCTGGGCGCGGCGCAGCCTGTTCAGCACTGCGACCATGCTGTCTTGATCACCGATCACTGGATCCTCCGTTGTGTGTGCATACCTCATCATAGTACCCAGGGGGGTATAAGTCCCGCGCTGTAACGCGGCGACCGCCTGGTGACCTGGAATATACCCACCGGGGTATCTGTTGCCACTGCGGAGTGATTCGCAAGGAGGCGAGATGACCACCAACCTCACCCACCAGACGTTCACAGCGACGATAGTGGACAATCCGCTTGTGCTCGTTGACTTCTGGGCCGCATACTGCCGGCCCTGTCAGGCTTTCGCACCGACCTACGAACAATCGGCCCGGACGCACCCGGAGGTGGTGCACGCCAAGGTCGACACCCAGGCGGAGCCGGAGTTGGCCGCCACGCTGGGTATCCGTTCGGTTCCGACCATCGCGGCGTTTCGCGACGGTGTGCTGGTCTACAGCCAGGCGGGTGCCATGCCCCCGGCCGTGCTGGAAGACCTCATCACCCAGGTGAAAGCGCTGGACATGCAAGCCGTGCGCGACAAGATCGCCGCCCGCAAGGCCGCGGCGGCGCGCTGACGCAGTTTGCCGGGCGGCCCGGCGGGGCCGGTCGGCTCGGTGGCGCCGGCATCAGCCGGCCGAGCCCGCGACCGTAGGCGCTGATCGGCACCTTGCCGACGGGCGACGCCGACCCGCGGATCCGTGCAACAGCGCCCCACTGCGCCGGATCGTTGCACCACAGCCGGTGTATTCGGGCGAAAGCGGCTTCGGGCTTAGCCCGGAATGAATATGCTCACGGGCACCCGCCGACGAATCGGCCATGCGACGGTGATGACCGGGCACGCGGTGGGCCGAGGAGCGATGGCTTGTTCGATTTTGGGGCTTTGCCGCGGCAACCGCTTCGGACCGAGCGTAAGCGGTTCGGGTTCGTCGCCGTTGGGGGGCAGCCGTGGGAGAAGGAGAGATCTCATGTCGGTGAACCCGGTGCGGTGCCACCCTGGCGGTGAGTGGTGATCGATTTCGGTGGGTTGCCCCCGGAGGTCAACTCGGCGCGCATGTATGCGGGTCCGGGGTCGGCGGGGTTGGTGGCGGCGGCCTCGGCCTGGAGCGGGCTGGCCGCCGAGCTGACCTCGGCGGCGGCCGGCTATGACGCGGTGGTCACCACGCTGGGCAGTGAGGAGTGGCTGGGGCCGGCCTCGGCGGCCATGGCCGCCGCGGTGGAACCGTACGTGGCCTGGATGACGACCACGGCCGCCCAGGCCGCCCACGCCGCCGCCCAGGCCCGCGCGGCCGCGGCCGCCTACGAGACGGCCCTGGCGGCCACGGTGCCCCCACCGCTGGTGGCGGCCAACCGCGCCGAGCTCGCCCGGCTGGTCGCCACCAACGTGCTGGGGCAAAACAGCGGCCCGATCGCCCAGCTGGAGGCCCAGTACGGGCAGATGTGGGCCCAGGACGCCACCGCGATGTACACCTACGCCGCCCAGTCGGCGACCGCGGCCGCGGTGACCCCGTTCCGGGACGCGCCCCCGATCGCCAACCCCGCCGCGCAGGCCACCCAGGCCGCCGCGGTCACCGCCGCCACCGGCACCTCGGCCACCAGCGCTCAATCCACGCTGCACCAACTCATCACCGCACTGCCCGCCCAGCTGCAGAACCTGGCCACGCCGAGCGCCGCCTCGCTGGTGTCACAGGTCTCGTCGTCGTTTCCGGTGCTCACCGAGGTCTGGTTCCTGTTGACCGGCCAGACCGCCCTGCCCACCAACCTCGGCACGTTCCTCACCGGCTACGCCCCCTATGCGAGCTTCTTCTACAACACCGAGGGCCTGCCCTACTTCAGCGTCGGCATGGGCAACTTCGGCATTCAGATGGCCAAGACCCTCGGCATGATCACCGCCCCGGCGGCCGCGGCCGGCGGGGCCGCCAATGCGCTACCCGGATTGGGCGGGCTGAGCGGCCTGCTGGGCGGCGGCGCCGCGCACGCGGCCGCGGCCATGGGCAGCGCGACCTCCCTGGGCGGCAAGCTCTCGGTGCCGGTCAGCTGGGCCGGGGCCGGCGCCCCGCTGGCCCACGCGCCGGCCCAGCTGGTCAGCACCGTCAGCGCCGCCCCCGAGGCGGCCACCGGACCCGGCAACCTGCTCGGCGGCCTGCCCCTGGCCGGCACCGGCACGGGCGCCGGTGCCGGCGCCGGGCCCCGCTACGGATTCCGCCCCACTGTCATGGCCCGCCCACCGTTCGGCGGATAGCGCGGCCGCGCCGGCGCTGCCGGTGGCTCACAGGATGGCCCGCGCGTCCTTGGCCGTGGCGATCTCGTCCCACCCGACGCCGAGTTCGAGCAGGATTTCCTCGGTGTGCTGCCCGTGCTCCGGCGCGCGGGCGGGAGCCGGCGGGGTCTCGTCGAATTGCACGGGGGCGGCGACGATCCGGTACTTCTCCCCGTGGTCGTCGACATTGGTGATGACGTACCCGTTGGGCTCGACCTGCGGATCGTTGAGGGTCTCCCGGGGCGTCGCGAGCGCCCCCCACACCCCGGGTTCGTCGGCGAGCGCCTGTTGCCAGTGGGCGAGGTCACGACCGGCGAAGGTGTTCGCCACGATCTCGGTCGCCGCGGCCGCATTGGCGATCAGGTTGCTCGACGGCACAAACCGCTCGTCGGTGGCCAGTTCCGGCAGGCCGATGCGCTCGCAGAAGCCGGCCCAGAACTTGTCGGGCTGCAAGAACACCAGCTGGATCCACCTGCCGTCCTTGGTCTTATAGCGGTTGACCAGTGGATTGATCGCCAGCCCGGGCGGCGCGCCCGGGATGCCGTCGATGTCGAAGAAGTCGGCCGCACAGATCGACGGGGCGATGGCCCACATCGCCTGGGCCAGCAGCGAGGAGTCGACGATCGTCGGCTCACCGGTGCGTTCCCGGTGGAACAGCGCGGCGCACACCCCGCCGGCCAGCGTCGCCCCGCCCTGCAGGTCACCGAAACCGGGGCCCTGGACCGCGGGCGTCTCGGTGCCGAACGGCGTCAGGGTGTAGGCCACCCCGCCCCGCGCCAGGTAGGTGGCGGCGTCGAAACCGCCCCGGTCCCGGTCGGGGCCGCGCACCCCGAGTCCGGTGCCGCGCGCGATGATGATCTTCGGGTTGAAGGAGCGGACGTCGTCGACCGTGAGCCGGGCCCGCTCCAGCGCGCCGGGCAACCAATTGGTCAGGAACACATCCGCGCCGGCCAACAGCCGGCCGAACAACTCGCGCCCCGTCTCGGATTTGATGTCGATGGCGATGCTGCGCTTGCCGCGGTTGCCCAGCTCGAGGATGAAGTCGGCGTCGGGACGGGCCGCCTGCCGGGTGAAGCCCCCCACGACCAGCGCCCGCCCGGGATCGCCCGAGGCGACGCCTTCCACCTTGATCACGTCGGCGCCCCAGTCCGAGAGGGCGGCACCGGCCGACGGGACGTAGGTCCACGACGCCAATTCGACCACCCGCACACCTTGGAGGACACCACCGCGCACGCCGGACATCGCCAACCCCCTGGGTCGCAACCATTCCTTGCTATTTTAGATATTCTAGCTAGCCTAGGGCATAGCCATAGCCCGACTGCAGGCCAGCGCAGTTTTTTGTGGAAGAGATGCGATGGAGCCGACCGTTGGTCCGACCGCGATCCCCGTTGCGTCGACCGTGTGCGACGCCGCTCCGGCGAGCCTGCGCCATCCGCCCGGCGACGGCGCGCGGGGAAACCAACAGCGTTGGGACCCAACGTAAGCCGTGATACAGCCGCGACGGACAGGGGACGGGCGATGGGCAGGGTAACCGGCAAAGTGGCCGTGATCAGCGGTGCCGCGCGCGGGCAGGGGCGCTCCCACGCGCGGATGCTGGCCGCCGAAGGCGCGGACATCATCGCCGTCGACCTGTGCGCAGATATCGACACCAACGAATATCCCCTGGCCCGGCCGGAGGACCTCGACGAAACGGCCCGGCTGGTCGAGAAGGAGGGGCAGCGCGCGTTCACGGCGATCGCCGACGTCCGCGACCGGGCGGCCCTGTCGACCGCGATCGACGAGGGCGTCGCCGAGTTCGGGCATCTCGACATCGTGGTCGCCAACGCCGGCATCTGCCCGTTGACCGCGGGCCTGCCGCCGAAGGCCTTCGCCGACGCCGTGGACGTCGACCTGCTCGGCGTGCTCAACCTCGTGCACGCGAGCCTCAAGCATCTGCAGGCCGGTGCATCGATCATCGTGATCGGATCCAACGCGGCCTTCATGTCGTCTCTGAGCACCTCCGGCGCTGAGAGTGGGGTCGGCGGGCCCGGCGGCGCGGGATACGCGTTCGCGAAACTGGCTGGGGCGCATTACGTCAACGACTTCGCCTTGGCGCTGGCGCCCCACTGTATCCGGATGAACGCGGTGCACCCGACGAATGTCAACACCGACATGCTGCACAGCGCGCCGATGTACCGCGCATTCCGGCCCGACCTGAAGGCCCCCACCCGCGAGGACGCCGAACCGGTCTTCCCGGTGGTCCAGGCGATGCCGATTCCCTACGTCGAACCCGAGGACATCAGCGAGGCCGTGGTGTTCCTCGCCTCGGACGCGGCCCGCTACATCACGGGCCAGCAGTTGCGGGTCGACGGCGGCGGCTTCCTGAAGGTCAAGCCATGGTCGGGCGCGTGATCGCATGAGCGACGGCCACGGCGGCGAGGGCGTCGAACGCCGCCTGTACGAACTGATGGTGCTGATGAAGGCGGCCGACGACCGGCTGTCCAAAGGCATCGGGACCGGCGAGTTCATGTGCGTCTACTGGCCCTCGCGCGGCCAGGAGGCCATCGCGGCAGCCCTGGGTGTGGCGCTGCGGCCCGACGACCAGTTGGTGACGACCTACCGCGGCCTGCACGACCTGATCGGCAAGGGGGTCCCGCTGCAGGAGATCTACGGCGAGATGATGGGCCGCGTGATCGGCGCCGGCCGCGGCAAGGGCGGCACCATGCACATCGCCAATCCCGATGCGGGCGTGATGCTTTCGACCGGGATCGTCGGGGCCGGGCCGCCGGTGGCGGTGGGCTTGGCGATGGCCGCCAAGCGCAAGGGCCTCGACCGGGTCACGGTGGTCAGCTTCGGCGACGGCGCCACCAACACCGGCTCGTTCCACGAGGCGGCCAACATGGCCGCGCTGTGGGACCTGCCGGTGGTGTTCGTCTGCCAGAACAACCTCTACGCCGAGATGACGCCGACCAGCGACACCATGAAACTCACCCACGTGTCCGACCGGGCCGCCGGGTACGGGATGCCGGGGGTGCGCGTGGACGGCAACGACCCGTTGGCAGTGAAGTCTGCGCTCGACGAGGCGCTGCGGCGGGCGCGCGCCGGTGCAGGCCCCACATTCCTCGAGTGCGTGACGTTCCGGTTCCGCGGTCACTACTTCGGTGACCGGATGCCCTACATTCCCCCAGACCAACTGGCCGCGGCGATGGCGGCCGATCCGGTGCCGCGGTTCCGCGATCACCTCGCCGCATCCGGTGTCTGTGACGCCGGGGAGCTCGACCGGATCGACAACGAGGCCCTGGCGGCGGTGGAGAGCGCGCTGCAGGCCGTCATGGACGCGGAAGTCCCGTCGCTCGACGAGCTCGACCGCGACGTGTACGCCAGCCCGATCACGTACCCGGTCTGAAGAGATGGCCGACGCGGACATGCAGGAAAAAGAGATGACGATGCGCGAGGCGCTGAACCTCGCGCTGGACGAGGCGCTCGCGGCCGACGACCGGGTGTTCCTGCTCGGTGAGGACATCGCCGACCCCGGCGCGTCGGGACCGACCGCGGGGTTGTCGACGAAATACGGCCACGACCGGGTGCTGGACACACCGATCTCGGAGGCCGCGATCGTCGGCGCGGCGATCGGCGCGGCGATCGACGGCCTGCTGCCGGTGGCCGAGATCATGATCATGGACTTCATCGGCATCGCCGCCGACCAGCTGATCAACAATGCCGCCAAGCTGCGCTTCATGACGGCCGGGCGCACGACGGCGCCGCTCACCATCCGCACCCAGGTCTACGCCGGGCTGGCCACCGGTGCCACGCATTCGCAGAGCCTGGAGGCCTGGTTCATGCACATCCCCGGCATGAAGGTGATCGTGCCGTCCACCCCGCGCGACGGCAAGGGCCTGCTGACCGCGGCGATCTTCGACGAGGACCCCTGCCTGTTCATCGAGACGATCCGGCTGCAAGGCAAGAAGGGACCGGTGCCGGTCGAACCCGGGTTCTCGATTCCGCTGGGGCAGGCCGACATCAAGCGGGCCGGCACCGACGTCAGCCTGATCGCCTACGGGCGCTGCGTGCACGAGGCGCTCGCCGCCGCGGCGACGCTGGCCGAAGGAGGCGTGAGCGCCGAGGTGGTCGACCTGCGCACCCTGGTGCCCCTCGACGTGGACACCGTCATCGCCTCCGTCCGCCGTACCCGCCGGGCCGTGATCGTCCACGATGCGGTCCAGTTCGGCGGCCCGGGGGCCGAAGTCGCGGCGATTCTCGGCGCCGAACTGTTCGGGGAGCTGGCCGCACCCGTCGAGCGGGTGGCGGCACGGTTTGTCCCCAACCCGGCCGCGGCGGCGCTCGAGGCCCACGTGTACCCCTCCCCGCCGCGCATCGTGGCCGCCGCCCGGCGAACGCTGAACAGGGCGGGAGTGCATGGCTGACTTCATCATCCGCATCCCGCGGGTCTCGGTCGCCGTCTCCGAGGCCGAGCTCACCGGACTCCTCGTCGACACCGGCCGGCACGTACGGGCGGGCGAGCCGATCTACGTGATCGCCACGGAGAAGGCCGAACAGGAGATCGAAGCCGGCGCCTCGGGCACCGTGCACTGGACCGGCCGGGTCGGGACCACGTACGGCATCGGCGCCGAAATCGGTGTCATCACCGCATAACCCGACACAGCGAAAGGTGAACGCATGGACCTCAACGAGACCCGCGAGAGAATCATCTACGAAAAGGAGGGCCCGATCGCGCGCGTCACGCTCAACTGGCCGGAGAAGGCCAACGCCCAGGACCAGAAGCTGGCCGAAGAGGTCGACGCCGCGTTGCTGGATGCGGACCGCGACTACGACATCAAGGTCCTCATCCTCAAGGCCAACGGCAAGGGCTTCTGTTCGGGCCACGCGATCGGCAACAACGCGGTCGACTACCCGGCGTTCGTCGAGGGCGCGAAAGTCATGGGCACGCCCTGGAAACCGCAGACCGACCTGTTCGTGAAGCCGATCCTGAACCTGTGGGAGTTCTCCAAGCCGACGATCGCGGCGGTGCACGGGTATTGCGTCGGCGGCGGCACACACTACGGGCTGACCACCGACATCGTCATCGCCGCCGAGGACGCGTACTTCTCCTACCCCCCGCTGCAGGGCTTCGGGATGCCCTCGGGCGAGTGCTCGATCGAGCCGTGGGTGTTCATGAACTGGCGCCGCGCGGCGTACTACCTCTACCTGGCCGAGGTGATCGACGCCAAGAAGGCGCTCGAGGTCGGCCTGGTCAACGAGGTGGTGCCGCGCGAGCAACTGGGCGACCGGGCAGAGGCGATCGCGCGCCACATCGCGCAGGCGCCGATGACGACGCTGCTGGCGACCAAGGCCAACCTCAAGCGCGCCTGGGAGCTGATGGGCATGCGGGTGCATTGGCAGAGCTCCAATGACCTTGTCGCGCTTGCGTCGATCAGCAAGGACGTGCAGGAGCTGATCCAGACCGTGTTCAAGGACAAGGTGCTGCCGTCCGAGCAGGCCCGGCGCCAGGCCGCGGCCGCCGCCTCCACCGACGGCGCGCCGTCCGCCTAGGCGTTACGGGGGTGCCCCGGTGAACATCGCCGATCACGCTATCGCCTCCCCCGAGTCGCCGGCCCTGATCGTCGACGGCGGCGTCGTCTCCTATGGTGAGCTGCACGCCGGGAGCCGGCGGGTCGCCGCCGTGTTGCACGACGCGGGGCTGCGCCGCGGCGACGGCGTGGCGCTGGTGCTGCCGAACCGGCCGGAGTTCTTCGAGATCACCTGGGGCTGCCAGCTTTCCGGGCTGTACTACACCGCGGTCAACACCCACTTCACCCCGACCGAGGTCGCGTACGTCATCGACGACTCCGAGGCCAGGGCCGTGTTCGTCGACGCGTCGATGCCCGAGCTCGCCGAGCACATCCGCGACGTCAACGCGCGGGTCGGCGTGCGGCTCGGGGTGGGCGGCGACGTGCCCGGGTGGTGCTCCTATGAAGGCGCGCTGGCCGAAGCCGGTGACGCGCCGCCGGTGTCGGACGGATCGGAGATGCTCTACTCGTCGGGAACCACGGGGCGGCCCAAGGCCGTCCGCCGGCCCCTGCCGGCCGACGGCAACGGCTCGTGGGCCCAGGCGGTGCTGGAGATGGCGCTGACCCACAAATACGGCATGGGCCCCGCGAGCGTGTACCTCTCCCCCGCCCCGCTCTACCACGCCGCCGGGGTGAACTACACGATGGCGGTGCACCGCGTCGGGGCTGCCTCGATCCTGATGCGCAGGTTCGACGCCGAGGCCGCCCTGCGCCTGATCGAAACACACCGCGTCACCCATGCCCAATTCGTCCCGACGATGTTCGTGCGGATGCTCAAGCTGCCCAAGGCGGTTCGGGAACGCTACGACGTGTCGAGCCTGCGGTGCGTGATCCATGCGGCGGCCCCCTGCCCGGTCGACGTCAAGCGGCAGATGATGGAGTGGTTCGGCCCGATCATCCACGAATACTACGGGGGCACCGAGGGATTCGCGGGCACCACGATCGGCCCCGAGGAGTGGCTGGCCCATCCCGGTTCGGTGGGCAGGCCGATGTCGCCGGTGCACGTGGTCGGGGACGACGGCACCGAGGTGCCCGCGGGCGAAACCGGAGAGCTGTTCTTCGAGGGCGGCCCGGATTTCGAGTACTTCAAGGATCCCGCCAAGACCGCGTCGGTGTCCAACGAACGCGGCTGGCGCTCGCTGGGTGACATGGGCCACGTCGACGACGACGGCTACCTCTACCTGACCGACCGGTCGACGTTCACGATCGTCTCCGGCGGGGTCAACATCTACCCGCAGGAAGCCGAGAACCTGCTCACCATGCACCCCAAACTCGTCGACGCGGCGGTGTTCGGCGTGCCCAACGACGAGTTCGGCGAGGAGGTCAAGGCCGTGGTCCAGCCGGTCGACGGAGTCACGCCCGGCCCCGACCTCGAGGCCGAGCTCATCGAGTACTGCCGGGCCCACCTGGCCGGCTACAAGTGCCCGCGCACAGTGGAATTCGATCCGGAGCTGCCCCGAGACCCGAACGGCAAGCTCTACAAGAGACGCATCCGCGAACGTTACTGGCAGGGACGGGCGTCGCGCATCGTCTGAAGGGATGGCGAGATCGTGATAGAGAACTGGTCACCGCTGCCGGTGCCGTGGGCCGTGCCGACCGTCGATCGGATACCCAAGCAGCGCTACTACGACCCGGAGTTCTACGCGCTGGAGGCCGAGACGTTCTGGCCGCGCGTGTGGCAGATGGCGTGCCGCCTCGAGGAGATCCCCAAGCCGGGCGACTTCGTCGAGTACGAGATCCTCGACCAGTCGGTCATCGTGGTCCGTGTCGACGGCGCCACCGTGCGGGCCTACCACAACGCATGCCGCCACCGCGGCGTGAAGCTGGTGGAGGGCCGAGGCTCCTGTGGATCCCGGCGCACCTTCGTCTGCCCCTTCCACGGGTGGTGCTGGGGCATCGACGGCCGCAACACGTTCGTACTGCGGCCCGAGGCCTTCGCCGAGGCAAATCTGCACCCGGACGACCTGCAGCTCGTCGCGGTCCGCTGCGAACTGTGGGGCGGGTGCGCGTGGATCAACCTCGACGACAACGCCCCGCGCCTGCGTGACTGCCTGGAGCCGTTCGCGTCGATCTACGACGCCTGGAAGGTGGAATCGCTGCGCGTCGAGTGGTGGCGGTCGTGCCGGCTGCCGGTGAATTGGAAGCTGGCGACGGCGGCGTTCATGGAGGGCTACCACGTGCCCCAGACCCATCCCCAGCTGCTACCGTCCGCGCAGCCGGACAGCCCAGGGCGGGTGCACCCCCTCATCGCCGGCAGCCTGTATTTCATGCGCACCCTGGGCGCCGGGATGGGCGGCATGACCCACGAGAACGACATCCGGATCGCCGAGGGGCTGCAGCACCTCGACCTGCCGTCGGATCCGGCCGAGGCGATGGCCGCCTGGCGCGGCGCCCTCAACGACGCGGTCGTCGGCTGGCACCGGGCCCGCGGCAGCGACATGCCCGACCTCAATGAGTTGGTCCGCCGCGGGATCACCGACGCGATCGGCTTCTGCTTCCCGCACTATTTCATCCTGCCCACCTACAGCAGCGCCTCCTCGTACCGCATCCGCCCGCTGGGTCCCGAGGACACGCTGTTCGAGATCTGGTCGCTGACCAGGTTCCCCTCGGACGCGTCGGCGGGCAGGCCCACGCCGCCGACGCCCATGGCGCCCGACGATCCGCGCTGGCCGCCGATCCCCGCGCAGGACTTCTCCAACCTGCCGCGACAGCAGAAGGGGCTGCACTCCAAGGGTTTTGCATACATGCGGCTGTCCGACCGGATCGAGGGGCTGATCTCGAACTTCGAACGCGTCGTCGACGGGTTCCTGGCCGGCCTGCCGTACCACGCGCTGGTGCCCGCGATCCAGAAGACCAACACCACCATCGACGTGCCGGTCGCCGACCTGGGCTTCGGGGTGGTGGCCCGATGAGTACCGCGTGGGACCGCTCGGTGGACCTGGTGATCGCCGGCAGCGGCGGCGGCGGCATGGTGGCGGCGCTCGCCGCGCTCGACTGCGGGCTCGAGCCCCTGATCGTGGAGAAGCAGGCGCTGGTCGGCGGGTCGACCGGGCTCTCGGGGGGCATCGTGTGGCTGCCGAACAATCCGCTGATGCGCGCCGACGGCGTCGCGGACTCGCACGAGGACGGCCTGGCGTACCTGGCCGACGTGGTCGGCGACGTCGGCGCGGCCTCCTCGCCGGAGCGCCGCGAGATGTTCCTGAGCGCCGGCTACGAGATGGTCAACTTCCTGGTCCGCAAGGGCGTTCGGCTGATCCGGTGTGACGGGTGGAGCGACTACTACCCGAACCACAAGGGCGGCAACGCCTCCGGACGCGCCATCGAGGGGATACCCTTCGACGCCGCGCAATTGGGCGGCTGGAGCGACAGGGTGCAGCCGCCGCTGGCCAGGAACTACGGCTACGTGGTGCTCACCAACGAGCTGCGCTCGGTGCAGTACTTCAACCGAGCGCCCCGGGCATTCGCGGTGGCGGCCAAGGTGTTCCTGCGCACCGCCGCGGCGCGGGCCCGGCGGCGGCGGATCCTCACCAACGGGGCGTCGCTGATCGGCCAGCTGCTCAAGGCGCTCACCGACCTGAGCGACGGCGGACCGCCGCTGTGGACGAACGCCGCGATGGACGATCTGATCGTCGAGGACGGCCGGGTCGCCGGGGTCCGGGTCACCCGCGACGGCGCGGCGCTGAGCGTCGAGGCGCGCAAGGGGGTGCTGCTGGCCGCCGGCGGTTTCGGCCACAACGAGGAGATGCGCCGGCGCTACAGCGGCAACCAGCCCAACGAGGCGAAGTGGTCGATCGCCAACGCGGGCGACACCGGCGAGGTGCTGCAGGCGGCGATGCGCCTGGGCGCCAAGACCGACCTGCTGGACGAGGCGTGGTGGCTGCCTTCGGTTTTCATCGCCAACGGGGGCGCGGCCGCCGCGTCGCTGGGCTCGGGACGGCAGCGGCCCGGCGCCATCTACGTGGACTCGACCGGCCGCCGGTTCTGCAACGAGTCCAACTCCTACGTCGAGGTCGGCAAGGCGATGTACGCCAACAAGGCGGTGCCGTGCTGGATGGTCTTCGACGACGGCTACGTGCGCCGCTACGTCACGAGCGCCAACCCGCTCAAGCGAAACCGGCAGCTGCCGGCGGGGCTTCTCGACAGCGGTGCGGTCAAACGGGGCGACACCATCGCCGACCTCGCCGGTCGGATCGAGGTTCCCGCCGACGAATTGGCGCGCACGGTCCAGCGGTTCAACCGCTTCGCCGCCAAGGGCCTGGACCCCGACTTCGGCCGTGGCCAGTCCGCCTACAACGACTGCCTCGGCGATCCCGGGTACCGGCCCAATGCGGCCGTCGGCCCGCTCGATCGCGCGCCGTACTACGCGACGCGGGTCCTGCCGGCCGATGTGGGAACCTGCGGCGGCGTCATCACCAACGAGCACGCACAGGTTCTCGACGAACGCGACCGGGTGATCGAAGGGTTGTACGCCACCGGCAACACCACCGCGACGGTCATGGGCCGCACGTACCCGGGCGCCGGCGCCAGCATCGCGAACTCGATGGTGTTCGGCTACGTCGCCGCCCGGCACGCCGCCGGGCGCCGAGTCGCCGGCGAGATGAGCCGCTAGCGGCGGAGTTCATCCCGCCGAGTGCGCGCCCAGCCGCACGCTCGGTGCCGAGTGTGCGGCCAGCCTCACATTGGCGGGGCGTCGGGCTCGTCGCGGTCGACGAAGTCGCGTGGCTTCATGCCCGACCGCATGAGCTCGGCCCGCCGCGCCTGCACATCGGAGGCCGCCCCCACCATGTTCGTCAGGATGTGACTGACCTGCAGGTGCACCCGCATGCCCATCAGCTCCCAGGCGCGCTTCACGTTGCTCTTGACCGCCATCAGCGTGGTCAACGGAATCTGGGCGATCCTGCGCGCCATGTCCTCGACGACGCCTTCGAGGTCCTCGCGCGGCACCACGCGGTTGAGCAGCCCCCAGTCCAGCGCCTGCTGGGCGGACAGGGTGGGCGCCAGCAGCAGCCAGTCCATGGTGCGGTGCCAATTCATCAGCAGCCACGGCTCGATCATGGTGTGCCCGCCGGGTTCGCCGAGGCTCTGGGCGAGCGGCATCTGGAAGTACGCGTCCTCGGAGGCCACGCAGAAGTCCGTCAGCAGCCCGAGATAGATGCCGCCGCCCATGCAGTAGCCGTGGATCTGCGAGATGGTCGGCTTGGGGAATTCCCACAGATACAGCGTCGGCCACAGGAACAGGTCGGCCGTGCCCTTGTAGAGGTCCTCGAAGGTGTCGCCGAAGTCCGGATAGGGGTTTTCGTCGGGGCCCCAACGCGCCACGTGCCCGCCGCAGAAGCCCTTGCCGTTCGCCTTGAGGATGACGACCTTGATCTCCTTGTCGCGGTCGGCCTCGTGCAGGCAGTCGTCGACTTCGGTGACCAGGACCGCGTCCTTGGTGTTGGCCTTGTCGACCCGGTTCAGGATGATCCGGGCGATCGGCGGTTCGCGCTCGTAGATGACCGCCTCGAGGACGCGCCGCTCCATCGGTGTGACACTACCGGAAGCCCGCACATCCGAAGGGCCGAAAACGGTGCGCGACCGCCGGCCGTCAGGCCCGCGCGAGCAGCCAGGCGCAGCCCCCGCCCTCGCCGGCCGCGATCGGTTTCAGGCCGCCGAACGCGGCCGGCAACTCGCCGGCGACCGCACGGAACGGCCCTGGGGCAGCGCCGACTTCGCTGAGGACGGCGACGGCCAGCAGCCCACCCGGGGCCAGGCGCGCGATCATCGCCTCATCGAGGCGGCGGTCCCGGAATTTGTGGCAGACGATCACATCGACGGGGGGCCCGGCCGGCAGCCCGTCGTCGAGGTCCACGACGCAGAAGTCGCAGCGCCCCGCGACGCCGCAGAGGCGGGCCAGCTCGCGCGCCTGGCCGACCGCCACCGGGGAGATGTCCAGTCCGACGACGTCCATCCCGCGCCGCGCCAGCCAGATGGCGGCCAGGCCCTGCCCGCACGCCAGGTCCAGCGCCCGCCCGGCCGTCGGGAACTCGCGCGCGTGGTCCGCGAAGACCCCGGGCGGCCCGACCGCGCTCGGGGCCGGCGGCGCCTTCGCGTACCGCTCGTCCCAGCGGCGCCGGTCGCGTTCGGCCACGCTGGTCACCGTACCGACGCGCCCCGGGCGCCCGGGTCCGGACTGCCGGCGCCGGCGGGCCTTTTCCCCACCCCGGTTCCCACCCCGGTTCCCACCCCGGTTCCCACACCGGTTCCTACACCGGCACGGTGTCCGAAGATGTGGCCGTCGGCGGCACCGGCGCGCGGCGGTCGGATCGCCGGCCCCGGCAGACGATGCGCAAAGTGCTCGACGCGGGTCTGGCCGAGTTGCACGAGTCGTCCTACGCCAACCTGACGATGCGTGCGGTCGCCGCGCGCGCCGGGGTGTCGCCGGCCAGCGCGTACACGTACTTTCCGTCGAAAAGCGCGCTGGTGGCGGCGGTTTACCTGCGCCTGCTGCGCGACCTGCCGTTGCATACCGACGTCAACGAGACGACCAGGACGCGGGTCGCAGCGACGATGCGGGACATGGCCCTGGTGGTCGCCGACGAACCGGAACTGACCACCGCCTGCGGCGCGGCGCTGATGGCCGACGACCCCGCGGTCGCGCCACTGCGGGAGCAGATCGGCCACGAGGTGTCCCGGCGGATCGGGGCCGCGCTGGGGCCCGGTTGGTCCCGCGCGGTGAAGTCCACGCTGCAGATGACGTTCGCCGGGGCCCTGATGACGGCCCGGTTCGTCAGCTATCCAGAGATCGCGGGGCAGCTCGACGAGGCGGTCGGCCTCATCCTGGTGCCCGACGGTCAGGCCGCCGTCAGCTTGCGGGAGCGCTGACCGGCCCGCAGGAACTGCCCGAACCGCTGCCGGCCCAGCGCGGCCGATGGGCTCCCCGCGGCGAACGCGAGCCGCCCGGACACCAGCACCGCGCTGACGGTGTCGTCGTTGCGGTTCACCATCCGGGACAACCCGCCGAACGACTCGACGGGATGCTCGGCATAGCGGTCCAGGGAGTCGTCGAGCTTGTCGGGGTTGATCACGACGATGTCGGCGCGGTCGCCCTCGCGCAGCGTGCCGGCGTCGATCCCGTACCACGACGCGAGTTCGCCGGTGAGCCGGTGCACGGCGCGCTCCATCGACAGGAACGGCGTGCCCCGCCGCTCGGCGTCGTGCGCGTGGCGCAGCAGACGCAGCCCCCAGTTGTAGAAGGCCATGTTGCGCAGGTGCGCGCCGGCGTCGGAGAAGCCCATCTGGACACACGGGCTCTGCGCCAGCTTCCTGAGCAGTTCCGGCCGGTGGTTGGAGATCGTGGTGCGCCAGCGCAGCGCTTCCCCGTGCTCGACCACCAGGTCGAGAAAGGCGTCGACGGGATGCAGGCCGCGGCGCTCGAGACCCACCTGCCCGAACGATTTACCGACCACCGACGGGTCGGGGCACGCCACGATCTCGGCGTCGAAGAAGTCGCGATGCCACACCCGGGGACCGAATTTCTCGTCGTAGTCCTTGCGGAAGCGGCGGCGATACCGTTCGTCGCGCATCAGCTCGTTGCGCGCGATCTCGCTCTGCAGGTGTAGCGCGGCGGCCCCGGAGCCGAACTCCTCGAAGACCACCAGCGAGATGCCGTCGGCGTACACCTCGAACGGCACCGGCAGGTGCTGCCAGCGGAAATCGGCGCCCAGCGCGTTGACCAGCCGGCCGAGCCGTTCCATGAGGTGGATCACCGGCGGGATGGCCTTGATGTCGGCGGCCGACAAAAGGCTGGTCTTGAGCCGGCGGCGGCCGACCCCCAGCGAGGCCGTCAGCTGCGACAGCACCGACAGCGGGTTCTTGATGTTGGGGCCCGACTGCAAGATCCGCTCGCGCCGCCGCAGGATGGCGTTCAGCCGGCGCAGCTCACGCGGGGTCGCGTAGGTCGACGGCAGGGTGCGCGACCTGCAGACCTCGCCGTCGAGTTTGTCGAAAAGCAGCTGCTGCGAGGACATTCCGACGAATCCCTCGTCGAGGGCCTCATTCAGCATCGACTCCATGCGCGCCAGTTCCGCCGGGGACGGCCGCACCTGTTTGCGGGTCGCCCGGTCCAGGCCCATCGTCGCGGCCCGCATGTCGGAGTGGCCGATGAACGCGGCGACGTTGGGACCCAGGTTGCGCCGTTCGAGCTCGGCCACATATTCCTTCGGGTTGCGCCACGAGCGCGCCTCGTCGAGCCATTCGATCACGTGGCGGCGCGGGATTGCCTCGACCCGGCCGAAGATGTCGCCCGCGTCGACACTGTCCAGGTACACCGTCGACAGCGAACACGACCCGACCAGCACGGTGGTGACCCCGTGCCGAAGCGATTCGGAAAGAGCCGGCTCGCAGAGGATTTCGATGTCGTAGTGGGTGTGGATGTCGATGATGCCGGGGATCACCCACTGGCCCGTCGCGTCGATGACCTGGGCGCCCGTCGCGTCCAGCGGTCCGGTGCTGATGGTGGCGACCCGGCCGTCGCGCACGCCGATGTTTCGCACGGCCGACGGCCCGCCCGTTCCGTCGAACCAGCGGCCGTTGGTGATCACGGTGTCGTACTGCATCGTTGGTCCTCGCCTGAAGATTTCCGGAGAGCATACACACCGCCGGCGATGTCTAGCCGGGCAACGCGGTGGCGGGGCGCTGCGCGATCGCCGCGCGTTCCCGGCCGAACCTCCTCACCCAGGCGCTATGATCCGGCCGTGGGGCTGATCGAGCACCGGCTCGCCGTTCGCTGAGCATGCGCAGTCACGGTTGGGCGGGAAACACGCCCGCCTCCGACGAGGAGGCGATCGAGCGCATCCTGGATGCCGCCGACAAGATCATCGACGAACGCGGCTCCGCGCTGCGCATCGCCGACGTGGCGCGGGCCCTCGGTGTCACCCGCCAGACCGTCTACCGGTACTTCCCCGGGACGCGGGCGCTGCTGGTTGCCTCCGCGATGCGGTCCGCCGACGGCTTCCTGGACCGGTCGGCGGCGCAGCTCGACGGGGTCACCGATCCGGTCGTGGCCGTGACCGAAGGCGTCGCCTTCGCGATCGAGCAGCTGGCTTCCGACAAGCAGGTCGAGTACGTGCTCAACCAGCGCCATCGCGGCGGCCAGAAGGTCTCGATCATCTCCGACACCGCCCTGGCGTTCGGGCGGTCGATGCTGCACCGTTTCGACATCGACTGGGAGCGCTACGGTTTCGACGAAGCGGGTCTGGACGAGCTCAACGAATTCTGCCTTCGGGTGCTGCACTCCTTTCTCGCCGACCCCGGCCGGCCGCCCCGCAGCGGCGCCGACCTGCGCCGCTATCTCACCCGCTGGATCGGGCCCGCGATCGCCTACCCGCAACTGGTGCGCGCGATGGACACGCTGCGCGCCCCGCCGGCGCCGCGCGCGCGCCGACGCCCGTCGGCGGCTTCCTGACCGTGGCGACGGGGCCGCCCCGCTTCCGGGACACGGCCATACGCATTCGCTCTTGTGTCAACCGCGGGTGGTTGATCCGTGCCCCGGGCTCGGCGATGCTCGACGAACGAGACGGGAAACGACGAAGGAGCGGCCGTGGTGGGTCTGGGGCAGATCGCATTGAACAGCGCGCCGGTGTTGGGCGGCCTCATGCTGGCCCTCGCGGCCGGGCAATTCCGGGGCCCCGACTTTCGGGCCCTGATCAAGCAGGACATGGACCTCCTGGACCGGCTGCCGCCGGAGGCCATCGGCCGGCGCGCCGAGATGCGGCGCGTGATCGACGCGCGCATCGACGACATGATCGCCGACGCGGACCGGACTCGTGCGCTGCGCAAGGCCGCCCTGTCCTACCAGGGCAACTGGCGCGACCTGGTGCTCGTGATCTGCGTGGTGCTGTTCACCATCATCTGGTGGAACGTCAACCACAGCCGCGGCAATTGGCTGCCGACGTTCATCCTGCTGATCGTGTTGTCGGTGGTCACGGCCACCTACGCGCTGCGCGGCGCGGTGCGCGCCGTGCGCGCGGCGGTACGCGGGCAGCGCGGGGGCCGGCACCCCGCATGACCTCGGGTTCCGGGAGCGTTTCGGGCGCGGCCGTTGCGTTGCTGTGACAGGATCCAGGCATGATGGCGCATCCCTTCGCCCGTTGCGTCTGCGCGGCCGTGGCGGCGGGCGGGGCGCTGCTGCTGGGGCCGCCGCCCTCCGCTTCCGCCGGGCCGTGCCCCGACGTCGAGGTGGTGTTCGCCCGGGGCACCGCCGAGCCGCCGGGCGTGGGCGGCATCGGCCAGTATTTCGTCAACACGCTGCGCAAGCGCGTCGGCGGTAAATCGCTCGGGGTGTACCCGGTCAGCTACCCGGCCTCCATCGACTTCCCCACCGCCGTCGACGGCGTCACCGACGCGGGCCACCACGTCGAGTCCATGGCGGCGAGCTGCCCCCACACCCGGATGGTGCTCGGGGGATATTCCCAGGGTGCGGCGGTGATGGGCTTCGTCACCTCGAACGCGGTGCCCGACGGCGCGCAGCTCACGCAGGCGCTTGAACCGATGCCGCCGGAGGTCGCCGACCACGTCGCGGCGGTCGCCCTGTTCGGGACGCCGTCGGACAAGTTCATGAGCATCATCGGGCAGCCGCCGGTCAGCATCGGGCCGCTGTACGCGGCCAAGACCATCGAGTTGTGTGTGCCCAACGATCCCGTCTGTTCCGGTTCCGGCGACCCCGCCGCGCACACGAAGTACTTCGAGGCGGGCCTGGTCGATCAGGCGGCGGACTTCGCCGCCGGTCGGCTCTGAGGAAGGTCCGCCGATGGCCGGCACGCAGCCCGCGCAAGGCGGCCACGGGTCGGTGGCGTTCGATGTCGCCGATCGATTGGCGATCATCAACCTGTTCGGCGCCTACGCCTACACGTATGACGAGAACCTTCTCGATGACTTCCGCACCTTGTTCACCGAGTCGCCCGAGCTGGTGTTGCTGCACGAGGGCGAGGTTGTCTCGGCGCCCATCGACGTGGTGATGGATCTGCTCGCGGCCCGGAAGGCGGCGTTTTCGGCCGAGCACAATCAGCGGCGCCACGCGCTGAACTCGTTCTGGTTCACCGGCCAGGACGCCGCCGAGGCGACCGGTCACTGCTATGTCCAGGTGTTCGCCATCCGCGACGGCGGCCCGCCCCGTCCGGAATTGACCGGTCGCTACGAGTTCACGGCCGTCAAGCGGGACGGGGTGTGGCGGTTCGGCCGCTGGGTGCTCCGTTTCGACCAGGCCGTCGCGCAACCTTAGAAACCGGTCCCGGCGCCGGCCTCAAGGGCCGCGACCGCCGCATCGATGTGGGGCACGATCGTCGGGCCGTACCTGCTCACCGCCTGCCCGAGGGCGCGGGCGACATGGGGGCCGACCGCGGCGGCCGCCAGGATCTCTTCGGCGATGACCACGCCGTTCACCAGGTGGGCGGCGCCAAGGCGGCCGTCGGCGGCGAGCTCGTAGCGCCAGTCGCCGATCTGGATCCGCTCCGGCTGCGATCGGAAGAGGCCGCGCCGCGCGGGGGTGAGCTGCACGCCGGGGACGGCGCAGAAGACCTTCACCACCAGTGCGACCCCGCCGGGACCGGCCAGCGCGGACCCGATGGCAGCACCGACCCGCTCCTGGTCGAAAGACGTCATCAGTCCGTCATGGGGAGCACGAAGGACGGCGTGATCGTGTGCGCGTCGCTGTGGCGCCGCACGGCGGTCCCCGCCACGTAGAACTCCACCGTGTGGTGGCCCCACGCGTAGTTGGAGATGGCGAAATGCACCCCGACGACGCCGCTTGCGCCGTCCCGCTCGGCCTCGCCCTGCATCCGCGACATGGCCAACTCACGGGCCTGATAATTGCCCTGGGTCCATTGCGGCATCTCGGCGTTGCGTCCCACCTGACTCAGCGTCCGCAGGAACCCTTGCACCGCAACGTGGAACACGCAGTTGCCCATCACGAAAGCAACCGGCGTGTAGCCGGACCGCAGCAGGGTCGTGAGATCCTGGCCGGACAGGTGGCTCGTGAACGCCTGCCCGTTGGGGCGCCGGTAGGCCCCCGGCTTGTCGGTGTAGCGCACCGCGGTGCCGACGGCGATGAACTCCAGGTGCTCGCCCTCGCCCTGGTGGCGCCATTCGAGTTGGACGCCGACGACTCCGTCGGCGCCCAGCGAATCGGCCTCGGCCTGCATCCGCGACATCGCGTTCCAGCGGGCGCGGTAGGTCGCCTCGGTGAGTACGGGCAACTCCGATTGCTGCCTGATGCCGGTGAACTGGTAGCCGACGTGGTAGACCGAAACCCCCATCACCAGCTCGATCGGCTCGAATCCCGCCCCGTGCAGCAACGCGAATTCGTTGATGGACAGGTCCGAGGTGAAGACCTTGCCGGCGTGCGACAGCCGTTCGCTGGCGACGGGGTCGAGCGGGTTGGGTTGCATGGTGAAGGTGCCCTCCTGCGGTCCCCGACAGCGTATGCCGCAGGACCGCCGGGCACACGCACAACGTGGGATTTCCGGCGAGTCGCGACGGCGGGGCGCCGCGGCCGGCGCTTACCGGGCGGGCGCCCGCGGGCGGGCCTGCCACGGGGCCGACGGGCTCAGCGCGTCGTTGCTGCGGCGCCGATCATCGCGTGCAGGTCCGCCATCGACCACGGGCCGGCGTCGTGGTGATCGCGGTACCCCAGCACGCGCGGGGTCGGACGATCGAACCTACCGACGAATCCGCCTGCGGCAAGCAAGATTTGGCCTGTTACGTCGCGCGCCAGGTCGCTGGCCAGGTAGCCGTAGAGCGGGGCGACGTATTCGGCGGGGGCGCTGTCCAGCGACGCCCGCATGGTCGCCTCGTCGAGCAGGCCCCGACGATGGAGGTCCTCGATGTGCTTCTCGTACTCGGCCCCGGTGGACAGCCGCGTCCGCGCGCCGGGACACACCACGTTGGCCCGCACGCCGTAGGTCTTCAGCTCGGCGGCCATCGCCATCGTGAGCCCGTTGACGGCGCCCTTGCCGGCGGGGTATCCGGTGCCGCCGTAGTCGCCGAGAAAAGCCACCGAGCTGGTGTTGATGATCGAGCCACGCCCTTGCGCGGCCATGACCCGGGCGGCGATCCGGCAGGTGTGGAACACCGTCCCGAGGTGCGCGGCGATCAGATCGTCGAACTCCTCCGGCGAGATGTTCAGGATCGAGGAACCGGAGGGCTCGGCGGTCCCGGCGCAGTTGACGAGGATGTCGATGGTCTCGAACGCGCCGATGCATTCCTCGACGAGCGCATTGGCGGTCCGCTCCCGGTCGCCGGCGCCGACGACGGGCACCGCCCGCCCACCCGAGGCCGTCAGCGCCCCGACGGCCTCGTCCACGGCGTCACCGTCGCGGCCGTTGACCACCACGCCGGCGCCGAGATCGCACAGCAGTTCGGCAACCGCGCGCCCGATACCGCGGCTACCGCCGCACACCACCGCGCCGCGCCCGGCCAGCAGGCCGTGGCCGCTCATCGCAACAAACCTTCCACGTGCCCGTACGCAGGCCGGAATACGTTGAAGGCAAAGCATTTCCGGCCCCGATCAGAAGCGGACTGTTCGGCGCGGGTCGACATCAGCCGAACAGTACCCGTTAGGTGCCAAAACCGTAACCGGCCCGTGGGGTGCCGGCCTGCCGATCCGGGCGCGTTGCCATCGGGTGAACTCTGGATAACGCGCACGGCGGCTGCGCGCGCATCGTGGGGCAACGCCCTCGGCGCAGGGATCTCCGCCGTCGACGCGGCCTGCCTTTGCGCCCTGACAGGCGCTTCCGTGGATACCGGGCCCGCGTTGGCGCGGCGCTGCGCGGCACCGCTGGCTAACGGTCGACCGCGTGTGATCGCTGAACAGAACTTCGCCGCTCGAGCGTAGGAATCCGGCCTGCGGCGGACGCAGCCCGGTAACCCGTCGCGACTTCAGACCAACACGGGTATAGTCACCACTAAGTCCGTTCTGGACGGGTCGCCGTTTAGCTCAAAGCGGTCAATCAGCCGCTCGGCTGCTGGGCTTACGTGACAACGGCGATAAGTCTCCTGTCACCTCCCGTTGGCTCCGTGCGCGCTGTGGCCATCTCCGTACGGATACGAGTGCAGCGGTGGAAAGCGCCTGCGCGTTCAGCTGCTGGGTCCCGCTGCACGACGCAGAGGAAGAGTGCCAGCCAATGCAAACCCTTTCGTGGATGTCTCAGGTCCGGCGCCGGAGGTGCTCCCGCCGATGACCGACGTATTAGCCCCCCCGCGCCCGGCCCGCTCGACCGGCCAACAGGCCGACGACTCGTACGACGACGTAATCGAGATGTTCGTCGAGTTGCGCCGGCTGCCGGCCGAATCGCACGAGTACAAGCAACAACGCGAACGGATCGTGGCCCGCTGCCTGCCCCTGGCGGACCATGTGGCCAGCCACTTCGGACGCCGCGGCGAGGGTCTCGACGACCTGACTCAGGTTGCGCGCCTCGGATTGATGAACGCCATCAACCGATTTGACCCCGCCAAGGGGCCCAGCTTCATCGGGTTCGCGGTACCCACCATGATGGGCGAGGTCCGCCGCTATTTCCGCGACTACAGCTGGGGCATGCGCGTGCCGCGGCGGTTACGCGAGTTGCATGTCCAAATCAGCAGGACCACAGCGGATTTGGCGCAGAAGCTGGGACGCGCGCCCAATGCCGCGGAGCTGTCCCGCGTGCTGGAGGTGCCCCACGAGGAGATCGTCGAATGCCTCGTCGCGGGCGACGCCTACCGGCTCGAGTCGCTCGACGCACCCATCGGCACCGACAGTTCGGGCAAGCCGCGCCTGGTGGCCGACGCGGTCGGCGGCGTCGATCCGCAGATCGACCACATCACCAACCGGGAAGCGGTCCGCGCCCTGGTGAGCGCGCTCCCCCGGCGCGAGCGCGAGGTTCTGCACATGCGGTTCTTCGAGTCGATGACGCAGAGCCAGATCGCCGAGCGAATCGGCGTGTCGCAGATGCAGGTCTCGCGCATCCTTGCCAACACCCTGCGCTGCCTGCGCGATCAGTTGGAATAGCACCGCGATAGCCCACCGGGCCCTTTCGCTTCGCCCGGGTCAGCCGGCGATGTACTGTGCGATTCGGCAAACGAGTCGACCGCGTCGCCGATGCGGCCCGGGAAGGAGCGCGGTGCAATGAGGATTACTCCGACGGTGGTGGCGGGCGTCGCCGCGGCCACGGCGCTTGCGGTGTCGGTGAGCGGGTGCGGTGGCCACACGAAGTCCTCGACTTCGTCGGCGCCCTCGACGTCGAAGCCGGCGTCCACCACGTCGGCCCCCAGTGCCCAAAGCTCGGCGCCGGCATCGCCCGCGCCGGCCGGCGACTACACCGGGTTGCTGATCCAGGCCAGCGACATCAACGCCCCGGTGACTTTCACCGCTGAACCGCCGACCAACAACCCGAACGGCCGGCCGGGCGCGGCGACGACATTCAAGGACGACGACGGCAGCCACGTCATCAAGGACACCATCGAAGTGTTCGCGGATCCCGCCGCCGCCACCAACGCATTGAGCGCGGCAAAGGGTGCGCAGGGCGGCGCCGTGAAGAACCCGACCTCGAGAAAGGCCGACATCGGTACCGGCGGCACGACGCTGTCCGGGGATTCGCCGGACGGGTCCAAAGGCGTGACGGTCCTGCTGTTCACCGAGGGCCGGGCCCTTGTCACGCTGGAGTTCGTCGGTCCGCCGACTTCGTTGGCGCCCGAGGACTTCGTGACCGATGTCGGTCAGAAGCAGGACGCGGCCGTCAAGAAGGGGCTCGGCGGCTGATTCCGGGCCAGCGCGGTCGTTCGGAGCCTCGATCGCCTCGGCGACCGTGTGTCCGCACCGGATCGGGCCACCGCTGCCGCTATCGTTGCGGACGCCGGTAGCCCCGCAGGTCCCCCAGCCGAGGAGTCCCATGAACATCGTCAACGGCCTGCCCGCCCACGTCTTGCTGCTGCACTTTGTGGTGGTGCTCGTGCCGCTGACCGCCCTGCTGGAGATCGTGTGTGGGTTGTGGCCCGCCGCCCGGCGGGGCCAGCTGTTGTGGGTCATGCTGATCGCGGCGGCCACCACCATGGTGTTGACGCCCCTGACCATGAACGCCGGCCAGTGGCTTTACGACCTGCAGGCCAACCCCACGCCCATCCTGCGCCACCACGCCGCACTCGGCAGCACCATGGTCTACTTCGCGGCCGCCCTGCTGGCGGTTGCGATCGCGCTGGTTGTGCTGCGCGTGGTGGAGCGCCGATCGGTCAAGCCGCGACGGGCCATCTCCCTCGTCACGGGCATTATCGTTCTCGTGGTGGGGATCTCGTCGATGATCCAGATCTACCGGGTGGGTGACGCCGGCTCCCAATCGGTCTGGGGCGGCGAGATAGCACACCTGGAAAAGGGACACAAGTCATAACGGGCCCGTCGCAAAGCGCCGGGGCTGCGGGTCCGCCCCGGCGGCCAATGCCGGCATCGTCACCTCCGGGGAGCCGCTCGAGGCCCGGGGCCGGCGGCCGGTAGCCCGAGCCCCGTCTGAGCGGACCGCGGTGACGCGCTATGCGCCCGGCGTGAGCAGGAACAGGCGGAATTGTCGCCCGCCGGCGCGGGTTTCGGCGATCCGGTAGTTCGGCCAGCGCGCGACGACGGCGGCCCACGCTCGGTCGCGTTCGGCGCCGGTGAGCAACCGCACCGCGGCGGTGAACACCTCGCCGCGCCTGCGGACGCTGACCTGTTGCGCCGCGGCGAGATTCGCCGACCACGCCGGGTGGCGGCGACGGCCCCAGTTGGAGCCGACCACCACCAGCCCGCCGTCGACGGGGGTGTACTGCAGCGTCGCTGTGCGGGCAAGACCCGTTTTGCGGCCCGAGGCGGTGATCCGGATGCCGGGCAGCCCGGCGACGTCCAGCACGCCGACCCGCCCGGCGCTGAGGAACCGCAACACCGCCTCGAGCGCCTCGATCACGGGGGCCCCGGTGAGCACCAGCCGGCGGTACGCCGTCGGGTTCCGCGCCAGCCGCCGCAGCGGATTCATACGCCACACTGTAGGCGGCAGCTCGCCCCGGCGGGGTGTCGGGCCGCTGAAATCTCCCTGGCTACCGTGCATTTCGCGGCGAACGGCCGTCGCACCCGCGACGGCCCGACACGAGGTGCTCGTCCGGCTAAATAAATTGCTTGATTTAAAGTTGTGGGCGGTGTTCACTGGGTCGGTGGTCGCAGAGCGAATGGCGCGTTCCGACAGGTCGACGGGCACCCGCGAGGCGATCTTGTCGGCCGCCGAGGTGCTGTTCGCCGAGCGCGGAATGTATGCCGTGTCCAACCGGCAGATCAGCGAGGCGGCCGGGCAGGGCAACAACGCCGCCGCGTGCTACCACTTCGGGACCCGCACCGACCTGCTGCGAGAGATCGAGCGCAAGCACCGCGAGCCGATCGAGGGGTTGCGCGCGCAGATGCTGACCGAGATCGGCGATTCGACCGAGCTGCGGGACTGGGTCGGCGCGCTGGTGCGCCCGCTGACCGATCACCTGGCAACGCTCGGCGCGCCCAGTTGGTACGCACGATTCGCCGCCCAGGCGATGGCCGACCCGACGTACCGCCACGTGGTCACCAAGGACGCGCTCACGTCGCCGCGGCTGGTGCGCACGATCGAGGGAATCAACCGCTGCCTGCCCGACCTGCCCAAGCGGGTGCGTTCGGAACGGATCGTGATGGTGCGCAACCTGCTGATGCACACCTGCGCCGAGCACGAGGGCGCCCTGGCCGAACACGGGCCGGGGTCGCGCTCGGCGTGGCCAGTGGCCGGCGAGGGGCTGATCGACGCGATCGTCGGGCTGTGGCGCGCGCCCGTGCACGTGAGCGCCGCGGGCGGCTAGTCCCAGCATTACTCAGCCGGAACGCAACAGACCACAACCGAGGAGCAGCATGACAGACGTCTCGACCGGCACCGCCACCGACATTCCCGAATTCCCGATGACCCGGGCGCCGGGTTGTCCCTTCGCCCCGCCGCCAAAGGTGTTGGAGCTCAACGCCACCAAGCAGCTCAGCCGGGTCCGGATCTGGGACGGCAGCACACCCTGGCTGATCCACGGCTACGACGCGATACGGGCATTGTTCACCGATTCGCGCGCCAGCGTCGACGACCGGCTGCCCGGCTACCCCCACTGGAACGAGGGCATGCTGGCGACGGTGCACACCCGGCCGCGCTCGGTCTTCACCTCCGACGCCGAGGAGCACACCCGCTTCCGGCGCATGCTGTCGAAGCCGTTCACCTTCAAGCGTGTCGAGGCGCTGCGCCCGGCGGTGCAGCAGATCACCGACGACCACATCGACGCCCTGCTGGCCGGTCCGAACCCCGGCGACATCGTCGGCACGCTGGCGCTGCCCGTCCCTTCGCTGGTCATCAGCCAGCTGCTGGGTGTGCCCTACGAGGACGCCGAGTTCTTCCAGACGCAGGCGCAGCGCGGCATGGGCCGCTACGCCACCGCCGAGGACACGGCCCAGGGCGCCGCCTCGCTGGCGAAGTACATCGCCAACCTGGTGCGGACCAAGATGCACGACCTCTCCGAGGATCTGGTGTCCGACCTCGCCGAGCGGGTCAACGCCGAGGAGCTCAGCGTGCGCGAGGCCGCGCAGCTGGCCACCGGGGTGCTGATCGCCGGCCACGAGACCACGGCGAACATGCTCAGCCTGAGCGTGGCCGCGCTGCTCGCACACCCCGACCAGCTGGCGGTGCTGCGCGACGCCGAGGACCCCAAGGCGGTCGCGACCGCGGTCGAAGAGCTGATGCGCTACCTCAGCATCATCCAGACCGGCCAGCGTCGCATCGCCGTCGAGGACATCGAGGTCGGCGGGGAACTGATCCGGGCCGGCGAGGGCATCATCCTCGACGTCGCGCCGGCCAACTGGGACGCGCGCCAGTTCCCCGACCCGGACCGCCTCGACCTGCGCCGCGAGGACGGGGCGCACGTGGGCTTCGGGTACGGCCGCCACCAGTGCGTCGGCCAGCAGCTGGCCCGCATGGAACTGCAGATCGTGCTGCCCACCCTGTTCCGGCGCGTCCCCACGCTGCGGCTCGCGGTGCGGCTCGAAGAGCTTCCGTTCAAGCACGACGCGCTGGCCTACGGCGTGTACGAACTCCCCGTGACGTGGTGAGACCTTGCCGGACGCGAAACCCTCGCTGACACTGGACGTTCCGGACCTGTCCGGCCGCTTGGCCGTCGTGACCGGCGCCAACAGCGGCCTCGGACTCGGCCTGGCCACAAGCCTTGCGGCCGCGGGCGCCGACGTCGTGCTGGCGGTGCGCAGCAGGGCCAAGGGCGAGCGCGCCATCGCCGAGATCCGCCGGGAGGTGCCCGCGGCCAAGCTGAGCATCCGGTCCCTGGATCTGTCGTCGCTGCACAGCGTGGCGGCCCTCGGCGACGAGTTGGTCGCGGCGGCCCGCCCGATCGACATCCTGATCAACAACGCCGGCGTCATGACGCCCCCGCAGCGCCAGGAGACCGCCGACGGCTTCGAATTGCAGTTCGGCACCAACCATCTCGGGCACTTCGCGCTGACCGGGCACCTGCTGCCCGTGCTGCGCGCCGCCGACTCGGCACGCGTGGTGACCGTCAGCAGCATCGCCGCCACGCAGCGCCACCTCGGCTTCGACGACGCCAACGCGGCCGACGGCTATAAACCGATGCGGTCCTACGGGATGGCCAAGCTGGCGCAACTGATGTTCGCCGTGGAACTGGACCGGCGCAGCCGGGCAGGCGGTTGGGGCCTGATGTCCAACGCCGCCCACCCCGGGCTGAGCAAGACCAACCTGCTCAGCGGCGCCTCGTACGGCCGCGACACACCGACGCTGCAGGCGCGACTCACCCGGCTGACGTGGCGGCTGCTGCCGTTCCTGTGGCTGGATATCGACGAGGGCATCAAACCGACGCTCTACGCGGCGGTGTCGCCGACCGCCGAGGGCGGCCGGTACTACGGCCCGCGCGGCTTCTACGAAACCGCCGGCGGCGGCGTCACCTTCGCCGGGGTTCCGCGGTTGGCGCGCACCGCGCCCGACCTGGCGAAGCTGTGGCGGCTCTCCGAAGAACTCACGGGCGTCACGTATCCAGACTGACGGCAGGAAGTGGTGCACATGTCAGCTCAGACCCACACCCTCTACCCGGAGGGCGTGATCGGCGCACCCAAGGACCGCCGGGGTCACGCCGTGGGTGCGGTGACCGGGCTGCCCCCCGGCACCGAGGTCTTCTCGGCCGACAATCACGTCTCGGTGGCCGACGACATCTTCTACGAGCATTTCCCCGATGACATCAAGGACCAGGCGCCGCGCATCTGGTACGAGGACGGCGCGTACCTGCTCGGCCGCCCGGGACAGTCGATGGTGGTCGGGGATTTCAGCGCGGTGCTCATGCAATACGACGACCTGGCCGGCGCAGTGAGCGCCAACATCGACGCGCGGGTCCGCGATCTCGCCGAAGACGGCGTGGACAAGGAGCTGGTGTTCCCCAACGCGGTGCTGGCGTTGTTCCACTACCCCGACAAGGCGCTGCGCGAACGGATCTTCCGCATCTACAACGAGCACATCGCCGGCCTGCAGGAACGATCCAACGGCCACTGCTACGGCGTCGGCCTGATCAACTGGTGGGATCCGCGTGGCGCCCGCCGCAACCTCGCGGAACTGAAGGCGTTGGGCCTCAAGACGTTCCTGATGCCGTTGAGCCCGGGCAACGACGACAACGGCTACGTCATCGACTACTCCGACGAGGCGATGAGCGATGTATGGGACGAGATCGAAGACGCCGGACTGCCGGTGACCCACCACATCGGCGAAAGCCAGCCCAAGTGCCCGAGTGCGGTCAACAGCGTGGCGGTCGCCATGATGGTCAACATCGACTCGTTCCGGGAGATGTTCTCCAAGTACGTCTTCGGCGGGATCCTCGACCGGCACCCCCGCCTGCGGGTCGGCTGGTTCGAGGGCGGGATCGCCTGGGTGCCGCCCGCGCTGCAGGACGCCGAGCACGTCCTGGCCTCCTACCGGCACATGCTCGGCTACCAGCCGCAGCACGACGTCCGCCACTACTGGGACAACCACATGTGCGCCTCGTTCATGGTCGACGGGCTCGGCCTGCGCCAGATCGACGAGATCGGGATCGACAAGGTGATGTGGTCGTCCGACTACCCCCACAACGAAAGCACATTCGGCTATTCGGAGCGCTCGCTGGCCGCGGTGGTGGAGGCCGTCGGCCCCGAGGATGCCGCCCGCGTCGTCGGCGGCAACGTCAGAAAGTTCCTGGGTATATGACAAACTCGCTCGCCGCACGTGGCGCCACGATCGACATTCCCGACGAGCCGGACCGGGCCCGCATGCGTGCGGAGATCGGCGCGCGGCTGCGCGCGGCGATGGCCGAGCACGGCGTCGACGCACTGGTCCTGTCGATGAACGGCTACGTCACCTACGCGACGGGCGCCAGCTGGCCGCTGCTGGACGCGGGCCTTTCCCATGTCGAGCGCCCGGTGGCGGTCGTGCTGGCCGACGACGAACATCCGCACCTGTTCATGCCGTTCCGCAGCGGGGCGTCATCGGCACCGCCGGTGCCCGACGACCATCTCCACGGCCCCGTCTATCTCGAATTCGACCACGGTGTGGAGCTTTTCGCCCGCGAGCTGGCCGAGCTGGTCCCGCCGGGGGCGGTGATCGCCGTGGACGAGCTGACCGGGGCGATGCGGCGGGCGGCGCCTAGGCTGTTCCCCGGCGGCGCACCGTCGGATGCGGCGATCGTGGTCGGGGCGGCGCAACTGGTCAAGACCCGCGACGAGCTCGCCTGCCTGCGCAGGGCGTCGCGCATCACCGAACGGGCCCTCGTGGACGTGCAGCAGGCATTGGCGCCCGGGGTACGGCAGATCGACCTGTCGGCCGTGCTGGTGCGCCGTGCGTTCGAGCTGGGCGCCACCACCAACATGCTGGAGGCCATCTGGCAGGTGATGCCTAACTCCCGGGCGGCCGGGGTGTGGACGACACACGGAGACCTCGCGCTGCCGCTGCTGCCCACCGATCGCGAGCTGGCCGCCGGCGACGTGTTGTGGACCGACATCAGCATCACCTACGCGGGCTACTGTTCGGACTTCGGCCGCACCTGGGTGGTTGGCGAGCGGCCAACTCCGCGGCAGCAGAACCAGTTCCGGCAATGGCGCGCCATCCTGGACGCGGTGCTCGAGGTCACCCGGGCGGGCGCCACGTCGGGTGACCTGGCGCGCGCGGCGATCGCCGCCAACGGCGGACGCAAGCCGTGGCTACCGCACTTCTACCTGGGCCACGGGATCGGCACCTATCCCGCCGAAGCACCCATGATCGGAACCGATCTCGGCGAGGAGTTCGACGACAACTTCGTCTTTCCGCCGGGCATGGTCCTGGTGCTGGAACCCGTGGTGTGGGAGGACGGGACGGGCGGATACCGCAGTGAGGAGATCATCGTGATCACCGAAGACGGCTACACGCCGATCACCGACTACCCCTATTCCCCCTATGGCGACTGAGGTTTCGCCGGACCCCGCGGGTCTGCGGCTGGGCCGCCGGGAGCGGGCGCTGGCCCAGCTGCGGGAACACGACCTCGACATCGTGGTGCTCGGCCGGCAGGCCAACATTCGGTACGTCACCGGCGCCCCTCAGTTGTGGATAGCCGGGACAAGGCCGTTCGGGCCGATGTGCGTCGTCGTGCGGGCCACCGGGGACATCTACCTCAACAGCACCGACGACGAGGGAGTGCCGGAGGAGATCGGCCACGACCACCTCTACGGGCTGGCCTGGAACCCGATGACCCTGATCGACGTGTTGAAGAAGATCGACGGCGCCGACACGGCGCTTCGTGTCGGAACCGACGCCATCACACCGACATTCGCCGCGTTGTTGCCCGAGGCGTTTCCCAATGCCGAACTCGTCGACGCCGAACCGGCCCTGCGCGCGGCGCGCCGCATCAAGACGGCCGAGGAGATCACGGCCATGGGCCCCGCGCTGCGCGTGGCCGAACACGGGCTCGCCGCCGGCCTGGCCGGGTTACGGCCTGGGGTGTCCGAGCAGGCGTTGGCCGGGACCGTACTGGAGGCCATGGCGGCCGGCGGGGTGAGCACGCCGGCCACCCAGGACGCCGCGTGGGTGACCTCCCGGGAGCAGCCGTGGCGGCGCGCCATCGGCGGGCAGGTGCGACCCGGCGACCTCGTCGCCGTCGCCGCCGGTGCACTCGCGGGCGGCTATGTCGCCGAGGTGGGCCGGACGTGGCCGGTGGGAGAAGAGGCCGCGGCATCGACCCGCGAGCTGTTCGGGCGCTCGAATGCGCTGTACGACAGGATGATCGCCGCCTGCCGGCCGGGCGCGCACACCGACGAGCTCCTCGCGGCGTACGTGGCCGCCGGCGAACCGCTGCCGCCGATGCCCATCGCGCATGGGCTGGGCCTGGGCTTCGATCCGCCCGTGGTATCCGAAACACTTTGCGCTGCCGGCGAACACGACCGGCTCGACGCCGGCATGGTGCTGGCGGTCACCGGCTATGTCTGGCAACAGGGCGTCGGGGCGGTGTTCCGGCGGGACACCGTGCACCTCACCGATAGTGGCGCCGAAGTCCTGACGGACTACCCCAGGCCGAAGTAACCCGACTGGTTGATGCCCGGGTTGAAACCGCCCGAATTGAACGACCCCGTGTTGAAGAAGCCCGAGTTGAGGTGGCCGAAATCGAACAAGCCGGCGTTGCCGCCGGAGGCGGTGCTGCCGGCGAAGTTGAACAAGCCGGTGTTGCCTCCGGCGAGACTGGTCAACGGGTAGGTCACGTTCAAGAATCCCTGGTTGTAGAAACCGCCCACATTCAAGGCGCCTATGTTGCCGTAACCCACATCGAGGATGCCCACGCTGCCGTTGCCACCGGCGAAGATGCCCGTGTTGTTGTCGCCGAAGTTGAGAATGCCCGCATTGCCACCATCGTTTAACGTTGTTCCGGCGAACGTGAAGGGCTGGTTGAACAGGCCCGAGTTGTTGCTGCCGCCCGAGTTCAGCAAGCCCGAACTGCCGCCGAGGCTGCCGGGGTCGTTGCTGTTGAAGAAGCCCGAAACACCGGAACCGGTGTTGCCGAAGCCCGAATTCGCGACCGCCTGGTCGACCACGCTGCCCACGCCCGTGTTCAGGCTGCCCGCGTTCCACCAACCGGTGTTGCTGTCGCCCGAGTTGCCGGAACCGGTGTTGTAGTCACCCGAGTTCCAGCAACCGGTATTGCCGTAACCCGAGTTCCCGAAACCGGTGTTGTTGTTCTCCGAGTTTGCGAAACCCATGTTGTAGGAGCCCGAGTTCGCGAAGCCCATGTTGTTGTCGCCCGAGTTCCCGAAGCCCATGTTCGAGCTGCCATCGTTACCGAAGCCCACGTTGTTGATGCCCGCGTTGAAGCTGCCCACGTTCTGATTGCCGGTGTTGCCCAGGCCCACATTCGCATGGCCCGGGTTGAAGAATCCGGTGTTGTAATCGCCGGAGTTCCAGAAACCGGTGTTGTGCCCGCCGGTGTTGCCGATTCCGGTGTCGAGGGTGCCCGAGTTGAACGTGCCCCAGTTTGCCTGGCCGGAGTTGAAGATGCCGACGTTGCCGTGTCCGGTGTTGAAGAAGCCGATGTTGTCGGTGCCGGAGTTGCCGAAGCCGATGTTGCCGCTGCCGGAGTTCAGCCCGCCGAACTGGAACTGGCCGGTGGTCGTGTCGTAGTAGGTGTTGCCGATGCCGATCTGGTGGCTGCCGGTCAGCCCGACGCCGACGTTGTAGTCGCCGTTGTTGCCGAAACCCCAGTTGCCGAGGCCGTTGTTGCCGAAACCGATGTTCCAGCCGCTGGTGTTGGAGTTCAGCCCGCCGATGCCCATCTGGTTGTCGCCGTGCAGCCCGATGCCGATGTCGTGGCTGCCGTAGTTGCCCAGGCCGATGTTGTAGTCGCCGAGGTTGCCGAAGCCCTGGTTGTAGTTCCCGCTGTTGCCCAACCCCAAAAGCCCCGCAAGCGGGAGGTTGAAGCCGCTGTTGCCGATGCCGTCGTTCCCGATGCCGACGTTGTAGTTGCCGTTGTTTCCGATGCCGATGCCGCCGACGTTGGTCGCGCTCAAGGGATCGTTGGTGAAGTTGCTCATGTTCCCGAAGCCGACGTTGTAGCTGCCGTTGTTGCCGCCGCCGACGTTTCCGTTGCCGTAATTCCCGAAGCCGACGTTGCCCACGTTGTTCTGGCTCACCGGCGCCGACGTGGCGGTGCTGTGGTTCCCGAAGCCGAGGATGTTGTAGTTGCCGGTGTTGCCCACGCCCACGTTGAGGATGCCGTTGTTACCGGCGCCGATGTTTCCGCTGCCGATGTTGCCGATACCGAAGTTGGGCTGAGTCGTCGCCGCGCCGGCCAGCTGGGCGGGCAGGCTTTGGAGCAGCTGCGGCAGTGAGGTCAGCTGCGCGGCCGCCGCCGAGGCCCCGCCGTGATAGCCCACCATCGCGGCCACGTCGGCGGCCCACATCTCCTCGTACTGGCCTTCCATCGCCGCGATCGCCGGCGCGTTCTGCCCGAACAGGTTCGACATCACCAACTGCACGAAGTTGGAGCGATTGGCCGCCACCGCGATGGGATGCACCGTGGCCGCCACCGCCGACTCGAACACACCGGCCACCGCCTTGGCCTGCGCCGCCGCCCCCGACGCGTGGGCCGCGGCCGCATTCAACCAGTTCGCATACGGACTTGCCGCGGCCAGCATCGCCTGAGAAGCCGCCCCCTGCCACGCCTCACCGGCCAAGCCGGAGGTCACCGAGGAGAATGACTGCGCTGCCACGCCCAGCTCGCCGGACAGCCCATCCCACGCTGCCGCGGCGGCCAACATCGGCGCCGTCCCAGCGCCGCTGAACATCCGGGCCGAATTGATCTCCGGGGGCAACACCAAGAAGCTCATCTGCCTTCTACTTTCTACTCCGGCGCGGGATGATAACCACGGCAATAGTCTTTGTAGGAAACACTGTGCGATGACACACGAAGGTTAGGACAAGACGAAAGGATTTTCGCCGGTTTTGCGGTAGATATATTTCATTTTGTAAATACATCTCATTTTGTAAATACATCCTGGTGCTGAACGCGGGTCTTCTTCTCGGCCATCCCGTGTGTGCGGCGCCACGGGTTCGGAGCGTTCCGGTGGTCTCGGAAACGGCCACCAGATTCTCCAACCTCGGTACCATCTGTTTGCTGGTCCGAGGTTGTCGTGCCACCGGGAATGGGGAGCCGCCGATGTCGTGGAATGTGGTCGCTGCGCCCGAGGATTTTGCGGTGGTGTCGGGGGATCTGACCGGGATCGGTGCGGCGATCGAGGACGCCTCCGCCGCTGCGGCGCCCTCGACGACGGGGATTGCCGCGGCGGCCGAGGATGAGGTGTCGGCGGCGATCGCGAGGATTTTCGGCGGCTACGCCGAAGAGTTCCACACGCTGACCGCGCAGGCGACGCTGTTCCATGCCGACTTCGTGGGCACGTTGAACGCGGCCGGGGCCACCTACGCCGGCGGCGAGCTCGCGAATGTGTCGCTGCTGGTCAAGGGCGTGGCACAACAATTCTTTGACCAAGGATTCTTTTCCCCCTTCACCTACCTGACCGGGCAGCCGCTCTTCGGCCAGGCCGCCGTCGGGCCTGCCGTCACCGGCACCACAGGCCCCGGTCTGGCCGGCCGGCTGCTCACCGCCCTGTTCACCGGGACCCTCGGGTCTCAGAGCGGCGGCGTGTACCAGGGGACGGGGACCCCCGGCCCGGTGACCGGGGTCCGGGAGGGGTTCTCCTACCTGGAGATTCCGGTCGGTCCCCATGGCTACGACGCGCCCGCGCGCTGGTATTTCCCGACGCAGGCCGACGGCACGGTGAATGCCCGCGGCGTCATCTACCTGCAGCACGGTTTCCTGGGAACGGGTGGCTGGTACGGCAGCCTGGCCACGGCGCTGGCCTACGGCACCGACAGCATCGTGGTCGTGCCCACTGTGTCGTCGATCCCGTTGCCGGGCGGCGCCTGGCTGGGGGGTACGCAGATGCACCAGGCCGTCGGCTCGTTGTTCCTGGGCAACGAGACGGCGCTGAATCTCAGCGCGAGCCAGGCCGGTTACCACGGCACGCTGCCGCAAGACTTCATCATCACCGGACACTCGGCCGGCGGCGGCCTCGCGACGCTCGCCGCCGGCGACTACGTCGCCGACCTCGGGGCGAACACCGCGGACAACCACCTCCTCGGGGTGGTGATGTTCGACGGGGTCGCGTCGAACTCCTCGGCCTTCGCCGCTGCGATCGCCAACCTGAAGACGCTGAACATCCCCGACTACGTGGTGGCCGCGCCGCCCCAGTCGTGGAACGC
Organism: uncultured Actinomycetota bacterium; assembly: GCA_963711445.1. Taxonomy (GTDB): domain Bacteria; phylum Actinomycetota; class Actinomycetes; order Mycobacteriales; family Mycobacteriaceae; genus Mycobacterium. The sequence goes on along the minus strand of CAVQEF010000002.1, from coordinate 2,421,121 downwards.
CGGCGGCGCCACCACGAATCAATTGGTCAGCCTGTATCCCGGGCAGTTCGTCGGGGTCGAGCTGGCCAACGGCTCGCACGTCGACTCGCTGCTGGGGAACAAACCCGTCATCGACTTCATCTCGCAGCTGCTCACTCAGTACTCCCCCGGCGGCGACACCCAGGCCGTATACACGCTGTCGACGGGCTGGATCAACGACATCTACGCCGGGGCGGGACCCACCAACCCGATCTACGGCCTCTACGGGACCACCGGCGGCTATGTGCCCCCGGGCGGCCAGCACATCATCCTGGGCCCGGCCACCGGGATCGTGCTGCCGTAGTCGACCGCCGCGGCCCGGCGCATGCCATGCGAGCGCCCGCGATATCACTGACGGCAGCCGCGGCGCGGGGCGAAAAAACTTGCGTCACTTCGGTTTCAGTGGTCACAAGGCGGGGTTTCTTGTCGGTGGGTCCCGATAGTTTCGTGGTGTGGGTGTTGATCGTGAGGAGTTGACCGCGGACTGGGCGGCGCTGGATGCCGCCTTCGCCGCGGTGGCCGCCCACGACTGCGACGCGTTGAGCACCCCGGAGTTGCTGGCCTGGCTGGGGCGGGTGGAAAAGCTGCGGCGCCGGTTGCCGGTTCTCGAGCATGCGGTGATCAACACCCTGGGGCGCCAGGCCACCCCGGAAGAGTTGGGCGGCAAGCTGTCCCACGCGATCGCGCAAGCCACGCTCATCAGCCGTCAAGACGCCGCCCGCCGCGTCCACGAGGCCGCCGACCTGGGCCCCCGCCACGGGTTGAGCGGCCAACCCCTGCCCCCGGCGCTGGCCGGCACCGCGGCCGGCCAAGAACAGGGCAATCTGGGCGCCGGGCACGTCGCGGCGATCCGCCACTTCTATCACCGGCTGCCCGCGTGGGTCGACCAACCCACCCGCGAGCGGGCCGAAGCCGATCTGGCCCAGTGGGGCAGCCGAATCCGTCCCGAAGAACTGTCCGGGCTGGCGGACAAGCTTGCCGATACGATCAACCCCGACGGCAGCTACACCGACGAGGACCGCGCCCGGCGCCGCGGGTTGATCCTGGGCGCCCAGGGCCCCGACAAAATGTCGCGCCTGAGCGGCTGGATCACCCCGAACTACGCGCCACCCTCGAGGCCGCGTGGGCCAAACTGGCCGCCCCCGGCATGTGCCACAACCTCGACGAGCACCCGTGCGTGGACGGGGCGCCGAGCCAAGACGCCATCGACCGCGACACCCGCGGGCCGGCCGCACGCCAGCACGACGCCCTGCTGGCCGGACTGCGCGCCCTGCTGGCCTCCGGAGACCTCGGCCAACACAACGGCCTGCCGGCCTCGATCGTCGTCACCACCACCCTGGCCGAGCTGGAGGCCGCCGCCGGGTGCGCGTTGACCGGCGGGGGCACCCTGCTGCCGATGAGCGATGTCATCCGGCTGGCCCGCCACGCCCATCACTACCTGGTGATCTTCGACCACGGCAAAGCCCTGGCGCTCTATCACACCAAACGGCTGGCCAACCGGGCCCAGCGGATTGTGCTGTACGCCAAAGACCGCGGCTGCAGCGCCCCGGGCTGCACCGTGGGCGGCTACTACTGCGAAGTCCACCACGTCATCCCCTACGCCCAATCCGGGCGCACCGACATCAACGAACTCACCTTCGGCTGCGGCAGCCACCACCGGATCACCGAACAAGGCTGGACCACCCGCACAAACACCCGAGGCGACACCGAATGGATCCCACCACCACACCTGGACCACGGCCAACCCAGCACCAACACCTACTGGCACCCCGAAAAACTCCTCCACAACGGGGGCGACGGGGAAGAAGACGACGAAGACGACGACGACAGTCCGGGCGCGGCTTGACCACCGCCCGCGCCATATGGACGCGGCAACGCCGTGCCCGCGGGCTACGGTGACGGGGTGGCCGACAACGAGGTGATGGACTTCGACGGCGACGCGGAGCGCGGTTCGCGCTTCCCCCGTGGGGTCTACGACGAGGGCCGGGAACCCGACCCGCTGTACAGCCTGGCCAATGAGCGCACGTACCTATCGTGGCTGCGGCTCGCCGTCACCCTGCTCGCGGGCGCCGTCGCCATCAACCGGCTCTTCCTCGAGCACCCGTGGTTTGGGAGCGAGGTCCTCGCGCTGGTGATCGTTGTGATCGCCTTCGCCACCTGCGGCCTTGCGGTGCGGCGCTGGTGGGTGACCGAGCGCGCATTGCGGCGGCGCCAGCCATTGCCCGGTTTCGGCGCCCCGCTGCTCGGCCTCATGGCCATCCTCCTCGTGGGAGCCGGCGTTGTCGTCCTCGTCCTCACGCCACGGCGGTGAGCGTCGATGAACACCGGGCCCGGGAAGCTGTGGGGGGACCAGTACCCGTTCGAGCGCAACCACCTGCAACGCGCGATGACGTTGGTCGGGCTCGGCAGCGTCTTCGGTGTCGCCGTCATCCTTCTGGTCCACGCCAACGTCACCGGCGTGCTGGGGGTTTCGCTGATCTGCGCCGGCGTCCTATCCGCCCTCGCGGCGATGTCCCGGCGCCGATATGTCCGGGAGACCCGTCTGGGATTCGCCATCCTCGAGACTCGGGGAGGCCGGTTCGTGCTCGGCTCGGCGCTCGCGTTCGCGATCCTTGGCGTGGTGGTTGCACTGCTCGTCCTTCTCGAGTGAGACGCGCCGGGCCGGTCACCACCTCGACGACGTCAGGCAGACAACGCCGCGTCGAGCACCTCGCCCACACGATGGCGTTCCCACAGGAAAAGCAGGTTGGACAGCATCTGCAGCGGCGCGCGCACGCTCTCGTCGTCCCGGATCCGCGGATCGGTGCGGCTGCCGGGCGGCGCGTCGCCGAATCGCTTGCGCAGCAACGCCGGCACGTCGAGAAGCCAGGCGACTCCCATCGCCGCCGCGTAGAGCAGCGTGTCGCGGCGCAACCGCTCGGGGTCCAGGCGCGGACCGCCGCAGCGGTGGAATTCCGTGGCGAACAGGGACAGCAGGTCGTCGAAATGCTCGCCCCACAAATCGGTTTCGGCCCCCGACATGGCGCCCCACAACGCCATGCCCAGGTTCATCTGGCTGACACACCCCCAGTCCATCAGGCCGCAATGCAACACGCCGTCCGGGCCGTCGCGCCAGAACCAGGCGTTGTCGACGTTGGCGTTCCAGTGGCACAGGGCGACATAGTCGGGGTCGGCGGCCAGCAGGCGCGTGATCGCCTCCTCGTGGCGCGCCACCAGCGGCACCTCGTCACGCAAGCGGACCAGGAACCTCGGCGGGCGGACGGTGGCGGGCAGCAGGCCGGGGCATGCGCCGACAAACTCGGTCAGCCGGGCCACCCGCCGGTCCAGCCTGGCGGCGGGCAGCATGACCCGCTCCCCCACCGTCGCGGCCGCTACGTCCAGCGGGAACTGCGCCGTGAGCCCGGCCGGCAGGCGCCCGGACCGGTGCGTGCCCGCCAAGCGGGCCAGCGTGGTCAGCAGGGCCTGGTAATGTCCCAGGGGCTCGGGCATGTCGTAGTCCAGGCACTTATGGTATTGCGGCTCGATACCGTTGGTGCCGAACAGGATTCGTTCGGTGACCAGAATTCCGGTGCCGGTCTGCCGATGATAGTCGGCGAACAGCACGCGCGGTACCGCGATGGGAAATCCTGGCGCGCATGACAACGCGGCGAAGCGCACCTCGGCATCCATCTGCGTCTTGCCGAGATCGCGTGTAGGACTGTCGAAATCGCGGGAAAACTTGGCGAAGAGATCGGTGGGCAACTCCGGCGCCGGCTTCTCGTAGTCAACCGCGAGCATGACTTTGCGCCCGGTGCTCCCTCCGGCGACCTCGCCGAACCGGGCGATGCGGGTGACGCTGTTGTCGACCAGCACACCCGCACAGCGGAACGCCTCGGTGAGAAACCGGGCGCCCCCGGCGCGCAACGTCGCCGGATCGGCCGGGAACGCCAAGCCGTAGCGGTCGCCGGTGACCCAGCGCCCGCTCACCACGTCTGTTCGGCCGCGCGCACCAGCATGTGATTGACCGCCACGCGCCGATCCCGCGTCACCATGAAGAGCACCGCGTCGGCGATATCCTCCGGCCGCAACATGACCATGCCGCCCGTCTGGTGTTCGAACGCCTCGCGCGACGACTCGGCGAGATGGCTGAAGATCTCGGTGTCGACCGTTCCGGGACCCACCACACCGACCCGGACGCGCTTACCGATCAGTTCTTGGCGGATGCCCTCGCTGAACGCGTTGACGCCGAACTTGGTGAGCGAATACACCGCGGTGCCGGGCCGGGCCACCCACCCGGCGGTGGAGCTGATGGTGACCAGGTCGGCCACGCCGCGCGGTGAGTCGGCGGCCGCCTCGATCAGATGCGGAAGCGCCGCCCGCGTGGCGTAGAGCACACCCTGCACGTTGACCGCCACCATGGCGTCCCAGTCGCGCAGTGATGCCTGGTCGGCCGGTCCGGATTGCATGGTGCCGGCGTTGTTCACCAGCGTGTCAAGGCGTCCCAGCTCGGCGACGGTGCGCCGCACCGCGGCGCCGACCTGCTCGGCGTCGGTGACGTCGGCGGGCACCACCAGCGCCGTGCCCCCTGCCGCCTCGATCTCGGATTTCAACTCGGCCAACCGCTCGGCCCGACGGGCCAGCAGGGCCACCGCGGCGCCCTGCGCGGCGAGCGTCCGCGCTGTCGCCGCCCCGATGCCGCTGCTGGTGCCGGTCACCAGGGCCACGGTCCCCGCGAGCGTCGGGCTCATGGTCTTCCTCCCGTCGCTGCGCCGGCGTCCACGATCTCGCGCAGCACGTATTCGGTATCCTCGCCCAGATCCGGTGCGCCACGGGCGATCAGCGCCGGGGAACGCGCCATCCGCCACGACGGCCCCACGACCGGGCGCTGGCCTTCCCGGTGGTCGGAGACGAAACAAAACAGGCCGCGGTCCCACAGCCGTTGGTCGGCAATGACATCGGGCGCGGTGGCGCTCTTGGTCGCCGCGACGCCCACCGCCCGGAGCCGGTGCGCGAGCTCTTCGGCGTCGCGGTCACGGATGCACTCGCTGAGGGCGGCATCGAGCGCGTCGGCGTGGCGCTGCCGCGCCTCCATCGTGGCGTAGCGGGGATCGCCAAGCAGGTCGGCCGCGTCGAGCGCGCCACACAGCCGCCGCCATTCGGCGTCGCCGGCGACGGCCAGGGCGACCCAGTCCCCGTTCGAGCAGGGGTAGCAGCCGTGGGGGCACATGTCGGGGTGGCGATTGCCGGCCGGTTCGAGCCGCTTGCCGGTGAGGCCCTGTTCGAGCAGGGAGTCGCCGATCATCGTGGAAAGGGTCTCCACGGCCGACACGTCGACGAACTGGCCCTCGCCGTGCAGTTCCCGGTGCAGCAACGCGACCAGGGCGGCGTAGGCGGCGGCCGCGCCGACCGTCGAGTCGCCGTAGCGCATGCTCGTCCCCAGCGGCGGCCCGCCCGGGTAGCCGACCAGTGACGCGATGCCGGCCAGCGCGGCAAAGCACGGCGCGTACCCGGTCTGATGACCCAGCGGCCCGTCGTTGCCCCACATCTTGATCGACACCGAGATGATGTCCGGCTTCATCTCCGCGAGTTGCTCGTACCCCAGGCCCTGGCGCTCCATCGCGCCCGGCCGCAGGTTGTTGATCACGATGTCGCTGCGGGCGATCAGCTCGCGCAGCCGGGCCATCCCCCGGGCCGACTTGATGTCGAGGTCGACGCTGCGGATCTCGGGGTTGATGCTCAGGAAGTAGGGCGCGTGGTTGATGTCGGTGCCGCCGTAGGCGCGCATCTCCTCGGGGCTGGCGGCGGTTTCGACCTTGATCACCTCGGCGCCCAGCAGCGCCAGCAGCTTTCCCGCATACGGGCCCGCCCACACCTTGGTGAGCTCGACCACCCGCACACCGGCCAGCGGGCCGCCGCGCGCCTCCTTGGCGAGCTTGAGCTGCGGCGACGCGACGGCCGGCGCCGCGCGGGGAACGCCGAGCCGGGCCAGGACCGCATCGGTGTGCTCGCCGAGGGCCGGTGCGGCCGAGGTGATTTCGGCCGGCGACGCGCCCAGCGCATACGGGACGGTGGGATGGTCCGCGGTGCCGAGCACGGGGTGGTGCACCCGCCGGAAGAAGCCGCGGTGGCGGTACTGCGGCGAGTGGTGCAGGTCGGCGGCACCGTTGACCGGCACCAGCGGGACCCCCAACCGCTGGGCGCGGTCCGCCGCGGCGTCCTTGGTCAGGTCCACGACCCAGGCGGCAAAGCCCCGCTGGAAGTCGGCGACCTTTTTCGCGGTGACCGAGAACTCCAGCCAGTCATCGTCGAACTCCTCGAGCCACTCCGGATGGCCCATCAGCTCTTTCAGTCCGACCCAGTGGGCGCGGCTCGTCATGTAGAGGTAGACGAAGCCGTCGGCGCATTCGAAGAACGACGCGGGCCCGGCCTGGTCGTAGTCGCCGCGGCCGCCCCCGGCCGGCACCTCCCCGGTGACGAGGCGGCCCAGTATGCAATCGGCGCGGGACACCAGCACCGCCTGCTGCGAGACGTCGATCGACTCGCCGCACCCCGTGTGCAGCCGCCCGAACAGCGCGGCCGCCACGCACAGCGCCGCGTCCAGGCCCGCCTCGTAGTCGGCCAGGAAGCGGCCCGGCCCCTGCAGCGGCGGCTTGGCGGGGTCGGCATGGCTCGGGGTGTGATATCCCCAGCCGCTGGCGTGGAAGACGTTGATGCTCTCGGCGTTGTCGAACTCACGGGGTGCGCCGCGCCCGAACGGGGTGACCGAACAGAACACCACCTTCGGATGGCGCTCGGAGAAGCCCGCGGCCCGGTCTTCGATGACCGCGTCGGCGGACCCGACGAGCCGGTCGACGTCTCCGGCGTCCAGTACGACGGACCGCTTGTTGGTGTTGAGGTAGGCGAACAGCCCGCTGCCCTCGGGGCCGGCGGCGAGTACCGGGGCCATCGCCCGGGTGCGGCTGCCGCACCCGGGCCGCTCGACTTTGATCACCTCGGCGCCGAAGTCGGCCAGCAGCCTGCCGCAGTACTCGCCCGCGACGGATTCGGCCAGCTCGACGACCCGGAGACCCGTCAGCGCCGACATGCCCGCACCCGCAAAGCGATCAGGGCTTCTTGCGCCCCGAGCGGCTCAGGCGCCACTCCGGCGGGAAGTTCATGTCGTTGTCCTTGACCACGTTGTTGAGCCCCTTGTTGAAGGTGCCCGCGGTGAGGTCGACCTCGTTCTCCTGGTCGTTGGCGATCATCGGCAGCATGCCCTCGACCATGCCGGTGAGCAGGCTGCCGAAGTACTCGCCCTTGTGCTGCTTGTAGAGCTCCAGGAACGTCTTCTGCACCGCGACCGTGTCGGTGGGCCGCGAGCGTGAGCAGGCCATCGCGTACTTCAGTGTCTCGTCCTCCAGCTTGTCGCGGGGCACCACGCTGTTGACGAAGCCGCACTCGTACATCTCCTTGGCGCTGAACGGCCTTCCGGTGAACAGCATCTCGGAGAATTTCCGCAGGCCCATCGTCTCGGCCCACCACCACAGGCGCGGCCCCCAGCCCACGTACCGGAAGGCGGGGTGCCCGAACAGGGCGTCGTCGGAGGCCACCACCAAGTCGGCGTCGCCGGCCTGGTAGAAGTGCCATCCGTAGCAGTAGCCCTTGGCCTCGATGATGCTGATCTTGCGCAGCTCCTGCAGCGGGCGGTTTCCCGCGCGCGCCTTGGCGTAGAAGTCGGTGACGGTGGACAGGTAGCGATACGAGCCCCCCGGCGGGTACTTGACGTCCTCGTCGTTGATGGCCAGCTCGTGCAGCAGCGGCATGCCGGGGTTCTCCAGCATGCCCCGCTGCTCGGGCAGGTCCCCGCCGCTGCCGAAATCCTCTCCCTCGCCGCGGATCACAACGACCTTGACGTCGTCGTCCACGTTGCACTTGTGGATCAGGTCGGCGTAGTTCTGCCGCATGCCCAGGGTGGTGGAGTTGAGCTCCTCGGGGCGATTGAAGGTGATGTAGGCGATCCGGTTCTTCTTGTCCTTCTTGAAGTCGATGTACTGCTCGGCTTCCTTCTTCATCTTCTCGTAGTCGTACTCAGGCATGAATTCTCTCCAGTTTTGTTGTGTCTATTTGAGTAAAGCGCCCGCGTCCACGGGCAGCGAAACGCCGGTGACATAACGAGACTCGTCAGAGGCGAGGAACAGGACGGCGTTGCTGATGTCGACGGGTTCCACCCAGGGCACCGGTAGCGTGTGCATCGTCTGCGAGATGGGGGCGAAGTCGTCGGGGCCCGGATTCTCCAGGTCCGGGCGGAACAGCCGGTAGGTCTGCTCGTTCATCACCATCGTGGTGCTGACCTGGCTGGGCAGCACCGAATTGACGCGGATCATGTGCTGGCCCAGTTCGACCGCGAAGGCGCGCATCAGGCCGATCACACCGTGTTTGGCCGCGATGTAGTGGCCGGTGTTCGGATAGGCCTTGCGGCCGCCGACCGAGCTGGTCAGCACGATCGACCCACCGCGACCGCCCGAGAGCATATGCGGGACCCCGGCTTTGACCGTGTGCCATACCCCGGTCAGGTTGATGTCGAGCATGTCCTGCCAGACGTTCTCCCGGATCTTGTGCAGCCTGCGGCCGTCGGTGCCCACGCCGGCGTTCGCGACGATGATGTCGAGCCGCCCGAGTTGATCGACGCCGCCGTCCACCGCGGATTTCAGTGCCTCGTAGTCTCGGACGTCGACCTGCGCGGTGACGATGCGGCGGTCCTGGGCCTTCACCAGATCGGCCGTCTCGGCGAGGTCCTCCGGTGTCGCGTGGGGATAGGCCAGGTTCTCGATCGGCCCGCAGACGTCGACCGCGATGATGTCGGCGCCCTCCTGCGCCAGGCGCACTGCGTGGCTGCGCCCCTGCCCCCGGGCCGCCCCGCTGATGAACGCGACCTTTCCCTCGACCCGGCCCTCGACCCGGCCGGTCATGGGACCAACGCCGGCATGCACTCCCAGCCGCGCACCGTCGACGTCGGGCTCAGCTTGGCGTTGGTCAGGTCGACCTCCCAGTCGGGGAAGCGCTTCAGGATCTCCTCCAGGGCGACCCGGCCTTCCAGGCGCGCCAGCGCCGAGCCCAGGCAGAAGTGCGTGCCCACGCTGAAGGTCAGGTGTGGTCGAACCTGCCTATGGATGTTGAATTCGCCCGCATCGGAACCGAATTGGCGCTCGTCGCGGCACGCCGATCCGATGAGCATCATCATCACGCTGCCCTGGGGCACGGTCTGGTCGTACAGCTCGACGTCACGGGTGACGTAGCGCGAGACGTGCGGTGCCGGCGGCTCGTAACGCAGCAGCTCCTCGATGGCCTGCGGAATGAGTTCGGGGTGCTGGACCAGTGCGCGGCGCTGGTCGGGGTACTCGGCGAGAACCTTACCGGCCCAACCGATGAGCCGCGTCGTCGTCTCGTTGCCCGCCCCGGCGACGACGTTGAGATATACCAGGATCTCCTCGCGCGTCAGGTGCCGCGTGGTGCCGGTGTCGTCGACGAACTCGACGTTGAGCAGCTCGGTCATGATGTCGTCGGAGGGATGCTCGGCGCGCCACTCGATGTAGGCCTCGAACTGCTCGCCCACCGACAGGCCGTGCTGGGCCGCGTCCATGGGCTTGCCGGCCTCGGTGCGCAGCTGGGCGTTGCCCCGGTCGCGGATGTAGACCCGGTCGTCTTCGGGGATGCCGAGCAGCGAGCTGATCACCTGCATCGGCATCAACGCCCCCAGGTCGGTGACGAAGTCGAAGTGGCCCGTCCCCACCAGGGGGTCCAGGAGTTGCGCGCAGTAGTCGCGGATCATCGGCTCGAGGGCGGCGATCCTGCGCGGCGTGAACATGCGCGACAGCAGCTTGCGGTGCACGTCGTGGATCGGGGGGTCCTCGAAGATCAGCATCCCCGACGGGATGTCGAGGTTGGCCTTGATCAGCTCCAGGATCGCGCCCCGGGCGGAACTGAACGTGGCGTGGTCGACCAGCGCCTTGTTGACGTCGGCGAACCGGCTCAGGGCGAAGAAGTCGTATTCGGCGTTGTAGTAAAGCGGCGCCTCGTCACGCAACCGCGCGAACATGGGATACGGGTCGGCGATCAGCCCGACATCGTATGGGTCGAAACGCACATCGCTCTCGGTGCTCGCCGTCACGAAAACCCTCCTGCCACTGGCACTCTCGCATACCCGCACCGACTGTGCCGGCACGCTCGCCGCCAGTGTGGCAGCACCGGATTCGATTCGGGCAATTTATACACTCCGCTTAACTGCCCTGAATGTCAGGGCTTACTCTATTCTCGTAGAGAACCATACGGGGAAACGTCTGGCAAGACCCCGAGCCGCCTGACCGCGCGCGTCCGGCTCCTGCGCTCACCCGGATCGGGCCACCCCGCGCCGAGGTGCCGGACGCCCGTCGCCGGGGCGGGTCAGGCGACCCTTGTCCGGACTCCTCAGGACTCCTGCTGCGATGGCCGAAAGGATCCCGTCAAGCTGCTCGGGAGTGTCGATGATCCGGTCGCCATGGGCCGCCCGCAGTAGCAGACCGTTGATGAAGGTCAGCGTCACATTGCTCAGGTCCTCGACGACGGCGGGGTCCAGCTCCGCGCCGTGCGGCATGAGCTGGACCAGGATTTCCCGGTGCAGCTTGGTGAACCCGTCGGTGGCCTGCTGCAAGATCGCGGCCAGCGCGGCGTCGCGGGCGGCCTGCATCGTCAGCTCATACCGGGCCTTCGTCCGGGACAGCTGTGGCTCACGGCCGGCTTGGATCACCACCTGCGACAAGCGCGAGGGCAGCGGATTGGCGCCGTGCGGGTCGGAGCTGTCCGCGACCGCCTGCAGCTCGGCAAGGTCGAGCTCGGCGAGGCGCTCAGCGACCGCGCGCAACAGCGCAGAACGGGTGCGGAAATAGAACGAGGTGGTGCCGTCTGGCACGCCGGCCTTGCGGTCCACCTTCAGGTGGCTCAAACCCTTTGCCCCGGCATCGGCCAACAGCTGAATGGCCGCGTCGCACAGGTCGCGGCGGCGCTCGGCCGGGTTGGGCTTTCGTCGTTTGTCCATGCCAGGTCCCATGATCTTGGACCCGGAGACTACTCTATATTCGTAGTGTCAGTAAAGGGCCGTGGTTTCGCTCAGGTGCACGGGACGCCGTAGGGCCCGCCGATCCAATGGCCCGGTGGGGATTGCCACGGACAGAACTTCTTGACCTGCCCGGGCGGCAGGGGATGCCCATGACCGGAACCGCCGACGATGTGCGGACCGGGCCCCGGACCCGGCGGCATCCCCGGGCCGGGAGCGGCCCCCGCCGCCCCCGCGCCGAAGCCGAGAACGATCGCGCCCAGTGCGCCGGCGACGGCGGCCTTACCCGTGATTCTGTTCATCTTCATGCTGAGTTTTCGCCTCCTCCGCTGATTCGCAGTTTGCTGGCTACCCGCCTACCCGAAATGCCAAACCGGCATGCGGGTAGGCTGGTTTGCCGGAACGATATTGCCGGAGCGATATTGCCGGAGCGATGATGGACCGCCTAGCCGTCGGCTTTCTCAACGGATTCGGCCTACCGCCGGTCGATTTCGTCCATCTCACCGCTGATCTCGGCTGCGCGCACATGTCGGCCGTGGTGCGCGGCCAGGAATTGTTGCCACTCGGCTATCCCCCGTTCTCGCTCAAGGACGACGCCGCGCTGCGCCACGACGTCGCGGCCGCCATGGACGACCGCGGCGTCACCATCTCCCTCGGCGACGGCTTTTTGGTGTTGCCCGGCGCCGAGATGGGCAAGTTCCGCGCCGACCTCGACGTGCTCGCCGAGCTCGGCGTTCCGCGGATCAACGCCGTCAGCCTCGACCCGGACCTCCTCCGCACGTTCGACCAGTTCGCCGCCCTGACCGAGCTCGCAGCCCAGCGCGGCATCCAGACCCTCGTCGAACCGGTACCGGGCCTGACCGTCGGTGACCTGCCCACCGCGCTCGCCGCTCGCGAACACGTCGGCCGGCCCGACTTCCGGTTGTTGATCGACACCATGCACCTGGTGCGGTCGGGGTCCGGCGCCGCCGACCTCGCGGCCGTGGAACCCGGCCACATCGGCTATGCCCAGCTGTGCGACGCCCCGCTTGCGCCGGCGATCGGCAACTACATGGAGGAAGCCATGTTCGAGCGCATGGTGCCCGGTGAGGGTGAGCTGCCGCTGCACGACATCGTGGCCGCGCTCCCGCCCGACGTCGTGCTCGAGATCGAAGTACCCCGCAGGGCATTGGCGCTGGCCGGCGTCGGCCCGATCGACCGCCTCGCCCCGTGCGTCGCGGGCGCGCAGCGGCTGCTTGCCGAATAGCCAACCAGGGCAGGGCGTTTCAGCTGGGCTCACGGAGCGGCAAGCCGGCGGCGCGGTAGATCGCGTCGATGACGGTCATGTTCTCGACGGCGTCCTCTGGTGTCGTCTTGACGGGTGCACCGCGCAGCACCGCGGCCGCGAAGGCGTCGAGCTGGTAGGCGTAGGAGGCGCGGCGCGGAAAGCGTTCCGTCCGTTTGCCGTCGGGCGAGCGGACCGACAGCCGGTGCAGCAACTGCGGCATGACCGGATTCAGGACGCGCAACTCGCCGCGTTCGCCCGCCACGCGGGCGCTCATCTGCAGCAGCCGCGACGACCACATCGAGCAGGTGATCCGGCCGGTGTGCCCGGCGGCGAACCGCACCTCGGCCGTCATGGCGCGGTCCACGCGCGGGTCACGCAGTTTCGTGCGCGCCGAGACGACCTCTGGGGTCGACCCGCCGAACGTGCGGACCATGTGCACGGCGTAGCACCCGGCGTCCATCGTCGCGCCCCCGGCCAGCGAGTAGTCGTACCGGATGTCGGAGAACCTCGGCAGCGGGAAGCACAGGGCGCCCTCCACGCGCACCAGCTTGCCGAGCTCACCGGAGGCGATGATCTCCTCGATGCGCAGTGCGAGCGGGTGATAGCGATAGTGGAACGCCTCCATCACGACCCTGCCGGATTCCGCCGCGGCATCGGCGACCGCGCGCGCCTCGGCGGCGTTGGCCGCGAAGGGCTTCTCGCACAGCACGTGTTTGCCCGCCGCCAGCGCGGCACGCGTCCAGCGGCCGTGCAACCCGTTGGGCAGCGGGTTGTACACCGCATCGATGTCCGGGTCGGCGACCAGCGCCTCGTAATCGCCGTGCACCCGGGCGATGCCGTGCGCGGTGGCGAACGCCCGGGCCCGGGCCACATCGCGCGCGGCCACCGCGGCCACCGCCACTTCCGGGTTGTCCCGCGCTGGCTTGATCAGCGCCGATGGCGTGATGCGCGCGGCGCCCAGCACCCCGATGCGCAGCGGCGCGAACGGCTCACCCATGCGAGCCGCCGGGTCCACGGCGCGCGAACGCCGGCGCGTGCTCGGGCCGGATCCCGACCCCGACGAAGTAGGCGGGCACCGCCGAGAGCCACGGCAGCCGCTCGACGAGGGTCAGCAGCGCGGCCGGAGGGGTGGGGTCCTTGCCCCGCAGCAGCGGCCCCAGCAACGCCCTCTGCAGCACGCGTTGCACGCCCTGGGTCACCGCGGTCGCCAGCGCGCGGCGCCGGCGCACGGCCCCGAGGTCGCGGTCGGTGACACGGTGTCGCCGCAACGGCTCGGCCAGTAGGGTCGCGGCCGCGACGGCGTCCTGGACGGCCAGGTTGATGCCCACACCCCCCAGCGGTGACATCGCGTGCGCGGCGTCGCCGATGCACAGCAGCCCGTCGGCGTGCCAGCGCCGCAGCCGGTTCACCCGCACGTCGAGGTGCTTGACGTCGTCGATGGACGTCAGCGCCGCGACGGACTCGGGCATATCGGGCAGCAATGCCGCGACGTCGCGACGAAACGCCTCGATACCCCGGGCCCGCAACTGCGCGTCGGTGCCCTTGCGCCCGATGTAGGCGATCTGGAAGTAGCCCTCCCGCGGGATGACCGCGAGGGCCCTGCCCGGGCCCACGCGAGGCATGAAGGAGAACTCCGCGGTCTTCTCGCGCGGCAGCCGGAACCACCAGACGTCGAAGTTCACCGGGTAATCGCGCGTGGCGAGCCCGGCCGCCCGACGAGCCGTCGACCACCGGCCGTCGCACGCCACCGTCAGCTCGGCCCGGAGCTCGCCGGGGCCGTCGGGGCCGGCATACCGCACGCCGCTGACCCTGCCGCCCTCCCACAGCAGCCCGGTGACCTCGGTGCGCATCCGCAGTGTGAACCCCGGCTCGGCCCCGGCGGCCTCGGCCAGCAGGTTCAGCAGGTCCCACTGGGGCACCATCGCGACGTACGGGTGGGGCAGGCGCAGGCGCTCGAAGTCGATGTAGGTCACCGAGCGTCCGTCGGTGTCCAGCTGGCCTTTGCGGACCTCGCTGTAGTGCAGCTTCGCGAACCGCTCGCCCAGGCCCAGCTCGTCGAGCAACTGGATCGTCGTCGGATGGACCGTGTCACCGCGGAAGTCGCGCAGGAAGTCGCCGTGTTTCTCCAGCAGGGTGACCTCGATGCCCGCCCGCGCCAGCAGCAGCCCGAGGACCATTCCCGCGGGGCCGCCACCGATGATCGCGCACGTGGTTTTCTCAACCATCGGCGCTCAGCATAGACCGCGGTCGGCGCGCTACCCCTCGGCCGGCAGCACGTGGTCGGCCAGCTTGTCGGTGGACAGGCACAGCGAGCAGACGTGCGCGCCGTGGGTCATGCAGGCCACGACGTCGGGCCGCTCGTAGTCATGATGGCAGACATGGCATTTCAACTGCGCGGAGGACGGGTTGCCGTGTTCGTCATACATCGGCAGGTCGATGCCGTCGTGGCTGCGCCGCAGGTAGTACTTGCCTTTCGTGGCGATCGCCAGGACGGGCGGCAGCACCAGCGCGACGAGGATCGCCACCAGGGGCGAGTAGGGCCGCAGCGCCTCCCCCAGCCCGCCGAAGAACGCGACGATCGACAGCCCGGCCGCCGACAGCATCGACCCGAAGCCCACGGGGTTGACGGCGTAGAGCATGCCGCGGCGGAACTCGGGCTTCTTCGGGGAGATTTTCAGCAGGTATTTGTTGACGACGATGTCCGACGCCACCGCCACCACCCACGCCATGCCGCAGTTGGCGTAGAACGCCAGGATGGTGTTGAGGAAGTCGAACATGTTGGCTTCCATCAGGATCAGCGCGATGGCGAGGTTGACGCCCAGGAACACCACCCGTCCGGGGTAGTGCTTGGTGAGGCGGGTGAACGAGTTGGTCCAGGCCAGCGAGCCCGAATAGGCGTTGGTCACGTTGATCTTTATCTGGCTGATCACCACCAGGATGACGGCCAGCGCCAGGGCGAGCCATTCCGGCATGAAGTTGCGGTAGATCAACAGGAATTGGTGCACCGGCTGGTTGGCGATCGGTGTGGAGCCGGCGACGTTGGAGATCAGGTAGACGGCCAGGAACAGCCCGATGATCTGCTTGATCGCGCCGAAGACGACCCAGCCCGGGCCGGCCAGCAGCACCCAGGCCCACCAGCTCCGGGAATTCGCCGGGGTCCGCGGCGGCATGAAGCGCAGATAGTCGATCTGCTCGGCGATCTGGGCGATCAGGGACAGGCAGACACCGGCCGCCAACAATGTTGAGCCAATGTTCATCTCGCCGTTACCGGCGCGACCACCGTAGGCGAAGAACTGGTCCACCGACTCCGGGTGGCTGATCAGCAGGTAGGCGAACGGCACCACCATCAGGATCAGCCACAGCGGCGTGGTCCAAACCTGCAGCTGCGAAAGGACTTTCATGCCATAGATGACCAGCGGGAAGATCAGCAGCGTCGAGAATGCGTAACCCAGCCACAGCGGGACGTGCAGGCCCAGTTTGAGACCCTGGGCCATGATGGAGCCCTCGAGCGCGAAGAAGATGAACGTGAACGTCGCGAAGATCACGTTGGTGACCACCGAGCCGTAGTAGCCGAAACCGCTGCCGCGGGTGATCAGATCCAGGTCGATGTTGTAGCGCGCCGCATAGTAGGCCAGCGGCAACCCGGTCAGAAAGATCACCACAGCAAAGATCCCGATGCCGCACAACGCGTTTCCGGTGCCGTAGGAGATGCCCACGTTGGCGCCGATGGCAAAGTCGGCGAGGTAGGCGATGCCGCCGAGCGCCGAGATGCCCACCACCGCGGTGGACCACCGCCGGTAGCTGCGCGGCGCGAACCTCAGCGTGTAGTCCTCGAGCGTCTCCCTGGTCGCCGTCATCGTGTCGAGGTCGACCTCGGCCATCGACGAGGAGTTGGGGATCTCTGCCTCGATGTCTCGCGTCATCGCGTCCCTCCATGTTGCGGCACCAGCCGAACATAGCCTATGCACATAGTTTCTCGCGACGCGGAGCGTACCGTTGCTGTGCCGCAGCCGGATTCACCGACGCCGAGGCCCAAGAGCTACTGCTCGGTCTCGAACACCGAAACGGGCTCGAGGAGCACGCCTGTGTCGCGCACGTAGCGGTCCCACAGCACCAGCAGTTCGGCCAGCTTCTCCGGCCGGGCGGCGGCCTGATCCTGGGTCTCCCCCGGGTCGTTGGACAGGTCGTACAGCTGCCAATTGCCCGGGCCGTCGGGCTGCGGCAGGTACAGCGCCTTCCATTGGCCCTGGCGGATGGCGCGCCGGCCGAACAGCTCCCAGCCGGTGTCGGTTTCGGCGTCGTGGACCGCCTCGTCGGCGCAGGACAGGTACGGCACCATCGAGCGGCCGCGCATTCCGGCCACGTCTCGTCCGCGATAGGTTGCGCCGGGATGCTCGGCACCGGCCAGTTCGAGCACCGTCGGGGCGATGTCCATGACGGTCGCAAACGCGGTGCCGATCTCGCCCTGCCGGGCGAAGCCCGGCCACGTGACGAAGCCGACGACCCGGATGCCGCCTTCGGTGGTGAAGGCCTTGTGCAGGCGCGACGGGGCGGTGGCGGCCTGCGCCCAGCGCGGGCCGTACCAGATGAACGACGTGGGGCCGCCGACGTTGTCGAGGCTGTTGTCGCAATGCTGTTCGACCTGGGCGGCGATCGCGGGGCCGATCACCGGCATCGCCTCGACGATCGTCCCCTCCGCGCCGTTGTCGGACAGGAAAATGACCACCGTGTCCTCGAGTTCCCCGGTCTGGGCCAGGTAGTCGGTGACGCGGCCGACGTTGCGGTCCAGGCGGTCCACCATTGCCGCGTAGACCTCCATGGCACGGGCCGAGCGCGCGCGTTCGTCGTCGCTCATGTCTGCCCACTCGGGGGCACCATCGGCCACGACCGGGTGCGCGACGACATCGGGCGGGCACAGGCCGAGCCGCTTGAGCGCGGCCAGGCGCTCCTCGCGTAACGCGTCCGGTCCGGCGTCGTAACGGCCGCGGTAGGCCGCGATCGACTCGCGCGGCGCCTGCAGCGGCCAGTGAGGCGCCTGGAACGGCAGGTAGGCGAAGAACGGCCGGTCGTCCTCGGGCGCGCGTTCGGCCAGATACCGCAGCAGCGTGTCGGTGTAGGAGTCCGACGAGTAGAAGTCGTCGCCGACCGTCACGAAGTGGTCGTCCTCCGTATAGAGGCCGGGCATGAGCGAGGGGCCGCCGTAGTGGTCGGCGCCGCCCGGCAACAGCGCGAACGAGCGCTCGAACCCGCGCGCCCACGGCGAGCGTTCGATCGTGTTGCCCAGGTGCCACTTGCCCGACATGAGCGTCAGGTAGCCGGCGTCGCGCAGCAGCTCCGGCAGCGCCGCGACCCGATCGTTCAGATAGCCCTCATAGCCCGGCGCGCCCCGGAACCCCGGGTCCGCGACCTCGAGCATCGTGCCGATGCCGGCGATGTGATGATCGGTTCCGGTCAGCAGCATCGCGCGGGTCGGCGAACAGGTCGGTGCGGAGTGGAAGTCGGTGAACCGGAGCCCGGCGTAGGCCAGCTTGTCCAGGTTGGGCGTGGCGATTTCTCCACCGAATGCGCCGATGTCGGAGTACCCCAGGTCGTCAGCCACGATTACGAGAAAGTTGGGTCGCTTCACGCTGAAGCATCCTGTCAGGTTCCTCGCCCGGGGGGAATGGCCGCGGATATCGTGGTGAGATGCTGGCAGAGTTCGCGATGTCGATACCCCTGGTCGCCGCTCCGATGGCGGGCGGCCCCAGCACCCCGGCGATGGTGTCGGCCGCGGCCCGGGCGGGCGGCATGGGCATGCTGGCGGCCGGCTACAAGACCGTAGCTGCCGTCGAGGACGAGATCAAAAAGGTTCGTGCCGAGGGGATTCCGTTCGGCATCAACGTCTTCGCGCCCAATCCCGTCCCCGTCGACCCGGACGCCTATCGGGCCTACGCGGCGCTCCTGGCGCGAGAGGCCGACCGGTTCGGCGTGACCCTGCCCCCGGAGCCGATCGAGGACGACGACGGCTTCGACGAGAAGATCGCCCTGCTGCTCGACGACCCGGTGCCCATGGTGTCGTTCACCTTCGGGATTCCACCGCGCGAGGTGATCACCGCGCTGCACCGGGCCGACACCGTGGTGGTGCAGACGGTGACGACGCCCGAGGAGGCGGTGTGGGCCCGCGACGCCGGCGTCGACATGCTCGCGGTGCAGGCTTCGGTCGCCGGAGGGCACTCCGGCACGCTGTCGCCGCACCTGCCCCTGACGACGGTCCCGATCGCCGAGTTGGTCGCCGGCGTCAGCGCGACCGTGGGGCTGCCGGTCCTGGCCGCGGGCGGACTCGCCGCGCCCGGCGCGGTGGCCGAGGTGATGCGGGCGGGCGCCGCGGCGGCCGTGGTCGGAACGGTCCTGCTGCGGTCCGCCGAAAGCGGTGCCTCAGCCACCCACCGGGCGGCGCTGGCCGATCCGGCCCGCACCGAGACGGTGCTGACCCGGGCCTTCACCGGCCGGCCCGCCCGCGGCCTGCGCAACGCGTTCATCGACGCCCACGAGGCCCAGGCGCCATTGGGGTATCCGGCCGTTCACCATCTGACCAGTCCCCTGCGCAAGGCGGCCGCCGCGGCGGGCGAACCCGATTGCGTCCACCTGTGGGCGGGGACCGGGTATCGGCACGCCACCGCCGAACCGGTGGCCGACATCCTGCGCCGGCTGGCCGCCGACGTGTGAGCGCTCAGAATTCGAAGCGGTTGAGCACGTCGTAGTCGCGCAGCGGTGTGGCGTTGACGAGGCGCCACAGCAGTCGCAGCCGGGCCGAGGGTATGCGTTCGTAGAGCGCCCCCACGGCCGACCGCTCGAGGAAACGCAGACGCGGGTTCCACCGCTCGATGGCGCGGGCGTCGCGGATGCCCCACTTGGTGATGCCCTTGGTGAGCACCTTGGACAGCCGCGGCCCCATCGGCGACACGGTGTCGAAGAGAAGCTCGCCGCCGCCGAACCGATCCGTGAGGCGTTGCAGCAGCGCGCGCACCTCGGGCTCGGTGAGATACATCAGGAGTCCCTCTGCGACCATCAGGATGGGACGATCGGTGGGGATCTCGTCCAGCCACTGCCCGGTCACCGATGAACCGATCATCCGGTAGCCGTCGCGGTCGTCGTAGAGCTTGCGCCGCAACGCGATCACATCGGGTTGGTCGACGTCGAACCACTGCACGGTGTCCGGCGGGTGCAGCCGGAACGCGCGGGTGTCCATGCCACACCCCAGGTGGAGCACGACGGCGGCGGGGCTGCGGCGCAGGAAGTCGGCGCTCCAGTCGTCGAGCTGCTTGGCGCGCATGGTCACCAGGTACTGATTGGACGCGGGCCGCATGGCGCGGCGCATGCGGGTCCAGTCGTATTCGATGCGGTCCACCGCCTCGGCGGCCGCGTCATCGCCCAGAATCGGTGCGGGCGAGCGACTTTCGTAGGCGCGCAAGTACAGCGTGCAGAGATTGGTCCATTCCACAGAACCCCACCGCACGTCGGTGAAGTCGACCTTGTCCACCGCGGTCATGGCTGCCTCCTGCTCGCCCGGTATTCGGTCCACATCTGCATGAGCAGGTCCCCGTAGGCCTGGGTGCAGAACTCACAGAAGTCGCGGAAGTCCTCAACCCGCTGCCGCTGTTCGGCACGCTCCTCCCCCAGCACCGACAGGGCGAACTCGGCGGGTTCGATGCCCAGCCGCATCAGCGACAGCTGCGTTGCCAGAACGCTGGTGAACCCGCCCGCTCTGACCCGGTAGAGGTGTTGACGGTTCCGGCTCGGCAACCGCTCCACCATGCCGCCTTCCAGCAGCTGCCGGGCGACGGTGCTGATCGAGGCCTTGCTGACCGACAACGCGTCGGCCAGCTGGGTCAATGACTGCTGCGGCGGATCGCAGATCAGCAGCCACCCGTAGATGCGGCCCATGGTGCGGGTGGCGCCGAGGCGTTCGAAGAACAGCCCGAGGCGGTCGACGAACTCGGCTTCTTCCGGCGACATCGATCCTCAGATCAACTACGTTCAGTACATTCTGAACGTAGCCTACATCAGGGAGTGTCGGGACCAGCCACACCGGAGGGCCGGGGCTAGAACGCCTCGGGGTCCCGCTGGACCTCGGCCGGTACCGGGTGCTGGTACAGCCGGGAGGCGTTCTCCCAGGTGAACTTGCGGATCACGTCGCCGGGCAGGTCGCCGATCTCTTCGTGCACCGTCTGCTGGGTGTGCGGCCAGGTCGAGTCGCAGTGGGGATAGTCGGCTTCCAGCATGATGTTGTCCACCCCGATCCGCTCGCGCTGCACGAACGAGGACTTGTCCTCGACCGCGCAGAACCAGAAGTTGCGGGTGAAAACCTCCGCGGGAGTGAGGCTCTCGCCGAGGGCCTGCCAGGTGCCGTACATGGCGTGGTAGCTGAGCATGTGGTCGAGACGGTCGAGCAGCCCCGCGACCCAGCCGATCCCGCCCTCCGACAGGCAGATCTTCAGATCGGGGAACCTGCTGGGCAGTCCCGAGTACAGCCAGTCGACGGCCGCGGAGATGGCGTAGGCGAAGAACAGCACGCCGGCCACGTCCGGTGGCGCGTCCTCGGTGGTGGACGGCGAGGACCCCGAGGAGCCGATGTGCAGGTTGACCACGGTGCCGGTCTCGGCGCAGGCCGCCATGATCGGGTCCCAGTGACCCGAGTGGATGCTCGGCAGTCCCAGCATCGCCGGGTTCTCGCTGAAGGTGACGGCATGGAAGCCGCGTTCGGCGTTCTCGCGGATCAGCTGCGCGCCGAGGGCGGGGTCCAGCAGCCACGGCAGCTGGCAGGGGATGATGCGGTCGGGATACGAGCCCGCCCACACCTCGAGGTGCCAGTCGTTCCACGCGCGCACCGACGCCAGCGCCAGCTCGCGGTCGTCGGTCACCTGCTGCAGGCGCTGTCCGGCGAAACCCGGGAGGAAGGACGGGAAGTTGAGTGAGGCGTAGATGCCGTTGAGGTCCATGTCCCTGACGCGCTCGTGGATATCCCATGCGCCCCTGCGCATCTCGTCGAAGCGGACCGGCTCGAAGCCGTACTCCGCCACCGGCCGCCCCACCACGGCGTTGAACCCGACGTTGGGCAGCCGCCGGCCGTCGTAGACCCATGTCTGCCCGCCCTCGTCGGTGTCGACGACCTTGGGGGCGCGGTCGGCGAACCTGCGTGGCACCCGTCCCGTGAACGTGTCGGGCGGTTCGACGATGTGATCGTCGACCGAGATGACGGTGTAGCGGCGGGGCGCCCGCGGCGGGTCGGGCAGGAACGTGACCGAACGGCCCTGGCCGGTCTTGGCGGTCGTGAAGTTCAGGTCGGCGGCCAGCTCGTCGATCGATTTCACTCGTCAACCTCCAATCGAGTGTGAAATGACGGCTTTGAGTGTGAAGTGGTGGCGTGGCCGGCCGGCGTGTCGCCGCCTTGGGTTCACACCGGATAACCGGGGAGTCACGCGAGCACGTCCGGGTCGGCCTTGATGGTCATCCGCGCCGCGCCCGCCCAGTAGACGTCGGCGGCCCGTTCCACCAGCGAGCGCTGCATGCCCGCCATGTCCGACCAGTTCATCTGCACCGGTTCTGCGCCCGTGAGCAGCACGTCGTAGGCCAGCTTGCACACCCGCTCGATCGAGGCCGCGCGGTACACGGCCTCGGGCAGGTTGCGGCCGGTCGCGATGACGCCGTGGTTGGCCAGGATCGTCAGGTTGGCGCCGCCGATGCGCGCTGCCAGCTCCGCCGCGCGTGCCGGACTGTCGATCTCGCCGTCGTAGGTGTCCACCAGGCACAGGTCATCCAGGAACAGCGAGCCGGTTTGGTGCACCAGCTCGGGCAGTCGGCCCAATGCGGCGAGCACGCAGACGTAATAGGGGTGGTTGTGGATCACGACGCGGGCGTCGGAACGGACGCGGTGCAGTTCGGTGTGGATGTGGATGGCCGGCGTGACGTCCCAGCGACCGCGGACCACTCGCGCGTCGCTGTCGACGACGCAGATGTCGGACGCGGTCAGCTCGGCCCACCACAGGCCCCACGGGTTGACGAGCATCTCGGTCTGCCCGTCGAGCTGCCAGGTGATGTGCCCGGCCATGTTCTCGGCGAACCCGACGCCGGCCAGGTGGCGGAACGCCACCGCGAGCGCCTGCTCGTGGGACAGCTCGACGCCGATCGGCGGCACCACCGACGGCGCCCAGACCTCCAGGCCACCTCGCCGCGCGTCCGGAGCGTTCATCATGTTCCCTCCATTCTGGCTCGGATATCCGCACGGAGCACGCCTTTGGCGACCTTGCCTCCGGACGATCGGGGCAGTTCGTCGACGACGATGAGTCGTTCGGGAAGCAGTTCCTTGGAGACGCCCTGCGCGAGCAGGTATTCGGCGAGCTCGGGCAACTCGATGCTGTGGGAGTGGACGAGTTCGGTGTAGAGGCAGACCTTCTCACCGAAGACCGGGTCGGGCATCGCCACCGCGGCCGCCACCGCGATGGCGGGATGGGTCGTGACGGCGTCTTCGACCTGGGTCGCGCTGATGTTCTTGCCGCCGCGCACGATGAAATCCGAGGTGCGGCCGGTGATGCTCAGGTAGCCGTCCGCGTCGATCGCGCAGATGTCGCCCATCCGCATCCACCCGTCGCGGGTGAACAGCTGGTCGTGATCGGTGCCGCCGAGGTAGCCCAGGCTGGTCGCCGGGCCGCGGCAGGCGGGCTGACCCCGCCCGGTGACGGTGACGTCGACGTCGCCGTCGAAGAGCCGGACCGCCATCTCCGGGACGATCCGGCCCGCGGTGCGGAGCCGGCGTTGGCGGGAGTCGTCGAGGGTGGTGGCGCTGAGTATCCCGGTCTCGTTGGAGCCGTAGAACTGCAGGATCTTGGCGCCGGTAAGCTCCTCGAACTCGGCGGCGGGACGGTACGGCAACGCCTCGCCGCCGGTGAATACCACGCGCAGCGAGCTCAGGTCATGGTCGCGGGTCGCGGGATCGGCCATCAGCATGGTCAATTGCGTACTGACACAACACAACACGGTGGCCCCGTGCCGCTCGATCGCCTCACACGCCGCCGACGTGGTGAACCGCTCGAGAATGACGGCGGTGGCGCCGAGATAGATCGGGGTGGTGTGGCTGGTCCATATCCCGAAGCCGAACGGCATCGGGATGACCGGCAGGACGACGTCGTCGGGCCCCAGGCGCCCGTTCGCGACGGCCTTCTGGTGGAAGTAGTGCCACCGGTTCTGGGTGTGCACGACGCACTTGGGCAGCCCGGTGGTCCCGGACGTGGAATTGATGAGGAAGACGTCGTCGGGGCCGAGCTGGGCCCCGCGCTGCACCGCCCGGGGCCGCACGTCGGCGTCCAGGCGCAGCCGGTCCAGCGCCAGGACAGGCACCCCCGCGTCGGCGCCCACACCCGTTGCCGCATCGCGGTGTCGTTGGTCGGCGAGCATGAGCTTCGGCTGCGCGCCGCCCAGGATGGCGGCGACCTCGCGGGTGCCGGCGCGCGCGCCGATGCCGACGACGACGGCGCCGCACCGTTCGAGGGCGACGAAAGCCACGTGGATGGCCGCGGAGTCGCCGTGCCACACCGCGACGCGATCACCGCGCGCGACCCCGGCACCGGCCAACTGCTCGGCCAAAGCCTGCGCCGCGGAATCGAACTCGCGCCACGTCAGCGAGTCACCGGGAAAGTCTCCGGGCAGGTCGATGTAGGCGGGCCGCTCGGGCGAGCATTCGGCGTTGCGCCGCACCGCATCCGACAGCGTGGCATCGGACCACCAGCCGGCCGCACGGAACCGGGTCGGATCCTCGTCGGTGAATGCCGGCGAGCCCACGGTTTCCAGCCGACCGGCGCTCATCACCCCATGATAGGAAAGCCGCGGGCGACGCCGTCGGTGGACTCGCTAGGGCTGCTGCGGGGCCGGGGCGGCGTGGTGGTCCGTCTCGACACCCGGAACGGCCGGCTTGTGGACACGCCGATTCCAGGGGCAGGTGACGTAGGGTATGCACCCACAATTGAGACCGCTGATGCAGGCGCCCCCGCCGACGGGCTGCACCGCAACGGCGCCGCCCCGATTCGCCGGCGACGGAGGCTGAGAACTCACGCTCGAGGACGCGGCGGTGACAGTGGTTACCGCCGCGCCGTCCAGCGACGCACCGATCGCCCAGGCGAATACGGCCACACCAGCGCACCACGCGGCGGCCGCCCCTTGCTTGCGATTCGACATAACTCCACTGTAGTGGCCCCGACCGCCTGCCCCGCCCGTCGCGCCGGTTCTCCTAGAAGACTCCAAGACGCCACGGAGAATCCTC
Organism: uncultured Actinomycetota bacterium; assembly: GCA_963711445.1. Taxonomy (GTDB): domain Bacteria; phylum Actinomycetota; class Actinomycetes; order Mycobacteriales; family Mycobacteriaceae; genus Mycobacterium. The sequence continues at coordinate 2,396,497 of CAVQEF010000002.1, read as the reverse complement.
CCAGGCCGGCCCGGTCGGGGCCGCGGGGCGAGCGATGGGGTCCGGGACGGACGAGAATGGGTAGTGCTCACCGTCGGGCCCTGCGATGGGGTTTCCGCACTGTGACCCCAAGAGAACTCGGACGAGGGGAGCTCGACAATGCCGAACACGACCACCCAATTGCTCGAACGGCACCGATCCGCCGGGCGCGCGTTCAGCGCCGGCGGGATCTCGTCGTTTGCGCTCGACGACGGGCCATCGGACGCCGACGCGGTGGTGTGCGTGCACGGCGTGCCCGCGTCGGCGTACCTGTACCGCAAGGTGGTGCCGGAGTTGGCAGCCAGGGGCTTGCGTGGCATCGCGGTCGACCTGCCCGGGCTCGGGTTCGCCGAGCGGCCCGCCGACGCCGACTACACCTGGACCGGGCTCGGGCGGTGGTTGCTGTCGGCGATCGACGCGCTGCAACTCGAGCGGTTCCACCTCGTGGTCCACGATATCGGCGGGCCCATCGGGTTCGAAGTTGCCGCCGCCGCACCCGACCGGGTGTTGTCGATGACGCTGCTGAACACGGTTGTCGAGGTGGCGTCGTTTCACCGGCCCTGGCCGATGGAGCCGTTCGCCCATCGGGGCGTCGGGGAGGCGTGGCTGGCGTCGATGCGGATACCGGGCGCCTTCTTGTCGATCATGCGGCTCGTCGGGGTGAGTCGGCGGGTTACGGCCGCCGAGCTCGCCTGCTGGCCCCCGCTGCTGTTCGGCGACGACGGGGGGCGGGCCTTTCTGAAGATCATGCGCGGCTTCGAGCTGACCGCCGCCAAGCAGCGGCGCTATCTCGACGCGGTCCGGGGCCCTTATCCCGTGCAGATCGTGTGGGGGGCTCGCGATGCGATGCTGCCGTGGCGGCGCTATGGTCTCGAGGCTCAGCGCGCCGCCGGAGTCAGCGAGCCTATCCTGTTGCCGGCCAAGCATTTCCTGCAGGAGGATCACCCGCAGGAGATCGCGGCGGCGGTCGACCGGCTGATTCGTGGGACCGGCGGCTGACGGCCGACCGGATCGCATAGGCCACGGCGCTGACGGCGAACATCGCCGCGGTCAGCAGCAGCCAGCGGCCCAGGAAGGGCTGCTGGTTCTGACCGGTAGCGGCCGTATACGTGGACGCGCCCTGTTCGATGATGCCGGGCAGGAACACCAGCAGCGTCAGGCCCGCGCCCAGCGCGGGTACCCGGATGTAGTTGAGCGCCGGCAGCTTCGCGCGGACGGGCCCGGCCTTGGGCCGCGGCCGCGGCAGCAGGCGGTCGAGCAGCGCGTAGACGGGAAACAGCACCAGGTCGTGGGCGATGATCGCCGCCGCGAACCAGACGACGATCGACTGCCACCACACGTCCGGATTCCACAGCGAGACCGGCTTGATAACAGCCACCACGTAGCCGCACAGCGCGAACCCGGCGAGCAGGGTCAGCAGGTGCAGCGGGTGGGATCCGTACCAGCGGGCGAAGCCCGCCAGCGCGCTACGCATGCCGGGCCGCCGAGAAGCCGATAGCCGTCACCCATTTGGTGTTGTGCACGCCGGGCAGGGCGGGGACGATGACGCGCGCGGGGTAACCGTGGTCCGGCGACAGGTCGACGCCGTTGACCCGCAGCGCCAGCAGCGCGTCGGGGTGCAGCACCTGGTTGCGTTGCAGCGTCGCGCTGCCGAACGGGCCGGAGTCCAGCGAGGAGACGTGCGCCCAGCCCGGTTCGGGCACCCCGGCCAGGCGGGCCAGGTCGGCCAGCCGCACCCCGCTCCAGGTCTGGGTGGTCGACCACCCCTCCACGCAGGCGATCGGCAGCCGCGCGCTGTGTTGCGGCATCGCCAGCAGCCCGGCGCGGTCCGTGAGCACCGGCGCCGGACCGCCCGTCAGCGTGAGCCGCCAGCGCGCGCCGGTGTCCGCGGCGGCGATCCCGGCCGCCTTGGCGGTCCGGTTGATCTCGAAGTCGTTGGGCCCGTCGCCGCGGGTTCGCCCGCGGGGCAGGAGCAATGCGGCGTGCCTGGTGATGCCGCCGACGGTCTGCCCCGCGGTGATGACCGCCAGGAACAGTGCCCCGCCGCCCACCAGCGACAGCGCCCCGCGGCGGCTCATCGTCGCCGGGCCCGGATCGGCGGCGACGAGACCATCGGGCTCCCAAGGCTCCGCCCGCGTGCCGGCGCGCCCGGTGCGCGCCACGTCGCGCCAGGACAGCGAACGCAGGCCGGACCACATCGTGGGCAGCTTGATCGCGACGTGCACGACGAACCCGGCGATGAACACCCACGCGCCGAAATAGTGCGCGGTGTAGAAGCTGAACCCGAAGATGTAGTCGTACTGGATGTTCAGCACACCGGTCACGATCTCGAACAGGACGCCCCCGACCAGCATGAGCAGCGAAACCCGTTCCAGCAGTTGGGCGATCGAGCGCGACGGCGGCCACACGAACAGCCGGGGCAGCACCGACCACAGCTTGGCCAGCACCACCGGGATCAGCACGAGCCCGAGTCCCACATGCAGCCCCTGGCTCAGCCGGTACAGCCAGGACGGGTCGGTGGGCCAGTCGAACGCCGGCAGCTTGAGCCAGCCGACGTCGCCGGGAATGGCCTGATGCAATCGCGGCCCATAGGCGATGTAGGACAGCAGGCCCGTGATCACGACGAGAGGCAGGCTCACCAACAGCGTCGCGCCGAACACCGATGTCAGCCACGGCCCGCGCAGCGGGCTGCGCCATCGCTGCAGCCGCCGAACACCGGGGGGCGGATGGTCGCCCAGCGTGCGCCACAGGCGCGCCGGGAAGCCGTAGCGGTCTGCGGCGCCGGGCGCCTCGGGATGTTCTGGTTCGCTCACGGGTGCAATCTCACACCGCCGATCCGCCGCCGTCGATTTCGGCGGGATGCGCCGTGCGGCGCAGCGCCGACGCGGCCGGTGACGGGCCGGTGACGCGGCCGGTGACGCGACGTCGATGATGTTCCCGCGCCCCCGCGCGGCCATCCCCTTGGCCGGTTCCGCGACCAGGAAGTGGGTACCGCGCACGTCGGTGTCGAACATCGCCTCGAAGCCTGCCAGATTCTGCCCCGCGGTGGGGGCTACTGGAAAGGTACCGTCGGTCTGCGCGAGCGTGGGGCCTACGGAGGGATGATGGATCGAAGGCCGCTTCCCGTCCACAGGGCCCACACTCGGCGACCTGGCCGACCGGCCGAAGCGGGCCAAGCGGTCAGCCAGGTCGGGACGCCGCGGAGTACGTCGTGCCGCGCGCGGGCCGGGTCCACAGCGTGCCCCCCTGCGCGTCGATGCCGGCGGCGATGAGCTCGCGTTTGAGGATCTTGTTGGTGGCCGTCACCGGAAGGTGGTCGTTGATGCGCACGTGGCGCGGCCACGCCTTCGGCGAGAGGTCGGGCTGGGCCGCCAGAAACTTCTCGAAAGCCGCCGGGTCCAAGGGGTTTGCGTCCCGAAGGACCAGGGCGGCCATCACCTGGTCGCCCACGTGGTCATCCGGCACGGCATACACGGCGACCTGGCTGACCTCCGGCATCCGCTGCAGGATCCGCTCGATCGGCCCGGCCGCCAGGTTCTCCCCGTCCACGCGCATCCAGTCGGCGGTACGCCCGGCCAAATAGATCCAGCCGTCGGCGTCACGGTAGGCCAGATCGCCGGACCAGTACATGCCGTGCCGGATGCGCTCGGCGGTCGCGTCCGGGTCGTTGTAGTAGCCGGTGAACGGCCCCGCGCCCGCGGTGTTGACCAGTTCACCGACCGCGTCGTCGAAATTGGCCAGGGCGCCGTGTTCGTCGAACTCCGCGACGGCGCACTCCTGCAGCGTCGTGGGGTGGTAGATGCTCACGCCCGGATAGGGCTTGCCGATCGAGCCGGGAGGCGCGCCGTCCTCCCGGACGACGATCACCGCGAACTCGCTGGAGCCGAAGCTGTCGACAACCCGGCACCCGAAACGCCGCGCGAACGCGTCGATGTCGCGATCGGTCGCCTCGTTGCCGAACGCCACCCGCAGCGTGGTGTCGGCGTCGCCGGGGCGCTCGGGCGTGGCCAGGATCAGGGCGAGCGGCTTGCCGACGTAGTTCATGTACGTGACGCGGTAGCGGCGGACGTCGTCGAGGAAGCGCGACGGCGAGAACCGGACCGGCACCATGGTGGCGCCGCTGCCGATCCCCACCGCCCAGCCGGCGGCGACGCCGTTGGAGTGAAACAGCGGCATCGACAGGTAGCACACGTCGTCGGAGGTGACGTCGTACTGGTAGATCAGGCTGGCCCCGCACATGACCGCCATCCCGTGCGCGAACCTGACGGCCTTGGGGTTGCCGCTGGTCCCCGAGGTGAAGATCATCATCAGGGTGTCGGTGGCGGTGACCTCGCGATGGGGGGCCAGCGGTGGGGCCGCGGCGACCGCCCCGGCGTAGCGGGCCCCGGTCACCTCGATCACCTCGATGCCGCCGAGTTCCAGGCCGTCCAACAGTGGCAGGTGCTCACGGTCCACGAGCAGAATCTGGGAGTGGCAGCGGCGGATGTCGGCGAGCAGGCCGGCCCCGCGCCGCGTGGTGTTGATGCCGCACAGCACGTACCCGCCCAGCGCGGCCGCGGCCATGGCGCGAAGCATCTCCGGCGAGTTGGTGAGCAGCGCGCCGACATGCAGCGGGCGCGTGGGATCGGCCAGCGCGATCAGCGCGGCCGCCTCGGCCTCGGCCTCGGCCAGGTGTTCCCGCCAGGTCCAGGTGCGTCCCTCGTGGGCCACGGCGATGGTGTCGTCGTGCCTGCGCTGCCGCAGCAGCTGCTGAACCGTTTCGGCCACCGTCTCAGGTCCTCGGCGCCGGTTGGAGCAGCGCCCGCAGGTCGCCAGAGACCAGGTCACGCGCCAAGGCCGCCGGAGCCAACGACGGGATGGTGATGAAGCCGTGAAACATGTCGGGAAAGTCGCGATGCACGACCCGCACCCCCGCGTCGTGCAGCAGGCGCGCGTAGTCGCAGCCCTCGCTGTGCAGGGGATCCAGTCCGGCGGTGACGATCACCGCGGGCGGCAGCCCGGCGTGCGATTCCGCGCGCGCCGGGGCCACCAGGTAGGGCGGGTCGACGAGCCTTTCGCCGTCCAGGTATTGGCGCCAATACCATTGCATCGCGGCGCGGGTGTTGGACTGTCCCGTGGCGTGGCGGTGATAGCTGTCGGTGTCGAACGAGGGATCGATGACCGGATAGATCAGCAGCTGGGCGGCCGGCGGGGCAACCCCTCGTTCGCGGCACAGGATGGCGGTGACCGCCGCGAGATTCCCGCCGGCGCTGTCGCCGGCGACGGCAAGGCGCGCCGGGTCGACGCCGAGGCCCGCCGCGTGTTCGGCCACCCAGCAGAAGGCGGTGAAGGCGTCGAGCGCGGCGGCCGGTGCGGGGTGTTCGGGGGCCAGGCGGTAGCCGACGGACACCACGACCGCTTGGGTGCCGCGGGCCAGCGCGCGGCAGAAGCCGTCGTGGGAGTCGATGTCGCAGAACACGAATCCGCCGCCGTGGCAGAACACGATTCCGGCCCGGTCGCCGGACGGCTCCCCGTGCGGATGGTAGATGCGCACGGGGATGGCGCCGGCGGGACCGGGAACCGCATGGTCGACGGTGCTGGCGACGTCGCCGGCGTTGTTGACGGGCATGCGCCGCTTGGCCACCGCCGCCCGTGCCGCCGCGCCGGTCATCTCCTCGACGCGCGGGAATCCGGCGTGCAGCTCGCGCAACATGTCCCGCAGGTGGTCGTCCAAATGGGCCCAGTGGGTGTGGGTCCGCAGCGTCGGCCCGCTCATGCCGGCCGGTACTTCAGCAGGGTGATCCCGGCTTCGGGGAGATCGTAGAACACTGGCATCACTCGCATTCCGATCCGGACGTCGCTCGCGTCGACGTCGACCAATTCGGTGCTGATCCGCGGTCCCGCGTCCCATTCGACCACCGCGAGCAGCTGCGGCAGCGCGTCGGCCCACGGCGGGCCGGTGGGCCTGCGCGCGACCGTGAAAGTGTACAGCGTTCCCGCGCCGTCGATTTCGCGCCATTCCAGGTCATCGGCCAGCGTCCCCGGCGCCAGGGTGCGCGGATAGAACACGTGGCGGCCCAGCGACGGCGAGTACTGCACGACGATCCGGTGTTGCGCCAGGCCGTCCCAGAACGGTTGCGAGACCGGCGTGGGCTCGGGGATCGGGAGGGTTCCGGTGCCCATCTCTAGTCTCCCCGCATCAGCAGCGCGACCTGTTCGCTCATGATGCCGCCGTTGCCGGTGACGAACGCGGTGTGGCAGTCGCGCACCTGCGCGCCGCCGGCCCGGCCCATGATCTGTCGCGCGCCGTCGACGACGTGGTGCATGCCGCCCGCCATGCCGGCCTGGCCGAACGACAGCTGGCCCCCGGCGGTGTTGAGCGGGAAGTCGCCGCGGTAGGTCAGGTCGTGCCCGGTGATCCACGACATGCCTCGGCCTTTGGCGCAGAAGCCGGCGTCTTCCAGGCTCATCAGCACCGTGATGGTGTAGCAGTCGTAGATGGACGCCATGTCGACGTCGGATCGGTTCAGGCCGGCCATCGCGAACGCCCGGTCGGCGGCGCGGGCGATCGGCGTGTGTAGCAGGTCCTGCGCGTAGGTCGGGGTCTTGAACGCGATGTGCTCGCCGAACCCGGTGATCCACACCGGGCGGTGGCGGCTTCGGCGCGCGAGGTCGGCATTGGCGATCAACACCCCGACTCCCCCGTGCACGCGCATCACCGTTTCCAGCATGTGGATCGGGTCGGCGATCATCGGGCTGGCCAGCACGTCGTCCACGGTGATCGGGGTGCCGTGGAACACCGCGCCCGGGTGCGCGCACGCGTTGGTGCGCTGGTCCACCGCGATCTTGGCGACCGCGGCCGGGTCGTAACCGAATGCCGCGGCGTAGCGCTGGGCGATCTGAGCGTACGGCGCGTTCTGGCCCACGTTGCCGTAGGGAATCTCGAATTCGGCCTGCGGGGACCCGAAGTTGTTCGACGACGCCCCATACCAATTCGGGGCGGCCGGGGGCCGCTTCTCAGACTGTGGCACCGACGCCGATCCGGGAACGACGGCCAGGGCCGCGTCGCAGACCCCGAGTTCGACGGCGGCCGCGGCCCGCCACACCATTCCCGCCGCGGTGGCCCCGCCGAGGTCGACGCGCTCACCGAAATCCAGTGCCAGGCCCAGGTATTCGCACAGGGTCGCGGGTGCGAACATCGCCGATTCGGCGACGCCGTGGGTGAGCAGGCCGTTGACGCAGGCCGGATCCAGACCGGCGTCCTCGATCACCATCTTGGCCAACAACGCGTATTGGTCCAGGGTGAAGCGGGGCGGTCCGGTGGGGCGCCGTTGCGCGGGCAACTCGGCGATGCCGACGATGGCCGCCTCGCCGCGCAGCCCCGTCACGACGGCATTCCCCGCAGGGGCAGCTCGACCGTCGCCGTTCCCGGCATCAGCACGGTGTCGTCGCGGCGGCCGGCGATGTCGAGGTCCACCAGTCCCGCGCCGTCCTCGGTGCGGCGCTTGGCGGTGACCTGCCCACCGAAGCGGAGCGGCTCGCCGGGATGGGCGACGGCCCGGTTCTGCACCGAGAAGCTCACCAGGCGGCCCCGCCCGCCGATCCAGTCACCGATCGCTCGGGCCAGCAGCGCCGCCTGCAGCGGGCCCTGGACCAGCACGTCGTCGTAACCCTCGACCGTGCGGGCCCAGTCCTTGTCGTAGTGGATGCGATGGCCGTTGTAGGTGGCGGCGCTGAAGAAGAACATCTGGGTCTCGTCGACGGTGACGCTCAGCGTGGGCATCGGCTCCCCCACGCTGACGTCCTCATAGAACACCTGCTGATCGGTCATGGCGCTCCTAGGGGCGGGCGATCATCGACGTCGACGCTTCGGCGACCGGGTCGCCGTGCTGGTTGCGGTACACGGTATGCCAGGTCACCAGGACGAATCTGCCAGAGCGGCCCCGCTTTTCGACGATCGACTCGATGGTTCGAACCATCTCGATCTGGTCACGGTGATAGGCCGGCAGGTGGAAGGTGAAGCCCTCCCCGCCCGCCATCCGCTTGGGGGCGCGGGGAAACGCCAGGCCGCCCGAGACCGCGCCGGAGGAACCGTCGGGCCGCAGCGCCTCGAGGTGCGTGACACCCAGCACGGCGTACTGCAAGAACAGCGGCGGGCAGATGACGTCGCGATACCCGTTGGCGCGGGCGTGGTCCGGGTCGAACCACAACGGGTTGTGGTCCCCCACCGCGGCCGCCCACCGTTGCCAGTCGCGGCGGTTGACCTCGCCGGACGCGGAGGCGGCGACGGTGCCCACCCGCGACGCCGACTCGGCGTCGATCAGCGTGTCCTCACTCATCCGTGCTCACCGGCGCACCCTCTCCGTACATCGCTTCCTCCAGCCACGTCGCGGCGACGTCGGCCCCGCCGCCGAGCGTCGAGCCCAGCCTGGCCCGTTCGCTCCACAGGTGCAGGTCCGTCTCGGTCACGTAGCCCATCCCGCCGTGCAGCTGATGGGCGTCCAGGGTGATCAGCCGGGCCGCGCGGGCGGCGTGCATGCGCGCGATGGCGGTTTCGCGGGTTGCCTTGTCACCGCGGGCGATCCGGAAGAGGGCCGCGTGCGCGGCCAACCGCGCCGCGGCCATGGCGATGTGCATGTCGGCGATCAGGTGCTGGGCGGCCTGGAACGACGCGATCGCCCGGCCGAACTGGTGACGCTGCCTGGTGTACTCGACGGTGCGCTCCAGCACGGCCTGCCCGACGCCCACCAAGTCGAGGGACCCCAGCGCCACGGTCGCGTTGGCGAACCGGCGCAGCGCCGGTCCGCCGGCACCGTCGCAGAGGAGCGCGTCGGCCGGCACCGGCACAGCGGCGAAACCCACTGTGGACGAACGTTGCCCGCCCGCCATGGCGAGCGGTTCGACGGTCAGGCCGTCGGCGCGGGTGTCGACGACGAAGACGAGCGTGCGCCCTGACGCGGCGGCCGACACCACGATGAGGTCGGCGATGTCGGCGTCGGCGACGTAGTCGGCCGTACCGGTGAGCCGCCAGCCCGTCGTGTCGGGGACGGCGCGCAGGACGGGCGCGACGATGGCGGCGTCCCGGGCGCTGCACAGCGCGGTGGTGCCGCGCACGCTCCCGCTCGCCAGCGACGGCAGCCATGCGGCCTTGGGCCGGGGCGCGCCGAGTTGGTCGATGGCCAGCGCGGCGTGCACGGTGCTGTGGACCGTGGTCGGGCACAGGGCCCGACCGGCCTCGGTGTAGAAGACGGCCAGATCGTCGAGCGCGCCGCCGGAACCGCCGTGCTCCTCGGCGATCGCCAGCCCGAATATCCCGGCGTCGGCCAACGCCTTCCACAGCACCGGGGCGCCGCGGTCCGCGCCGGGTTCGGCCAGCGCCCGCACCAGGCTCACGGGGCATTCCGCGGCCAACAGGGCGCGCAGCGCCGCGGCGAACTGGCGCTGCTCATCGGTGGGTATCACTTTCATGGCTCAGCGTCCGTACGACGGCATGGCGTGGCCGCGCTGGGCGATGATGTCGCGCAGCACCTCGTTGGTGCCGCCGCCGAAGCGCATCAACGGGGCTGCGCGGTAGAGCCGTTCGAACTTGCCGGCCAGCGGGGCGTGCGGGCTGCGATGGGCCAGCAGGCCGTCGGGGCCGAGCAGGTCGAGCGCCAGATCGGCGATGCGCTGGCGCAACTCGCTGGTGAAGACTTTCTCGACGCTGACCTCCACGGTGGGGATAACCCCGCTGTCCAGGATGGACGCGGCCTCGTAGCCCATGAGCGTGGCCACCTCCACGTCGGCTTCGGCCTGGGCGAGCCTGCGGCGCAGCGCCGCGCAGTCGGCGGGCAGTGTGCCGTCGCGCCGAGGGGTGCGCGCGAGCTCGCGCAACTCCTCCACGGCGCGGCGCAGGTCCCCGGCATTGGTCAGCGCGCCACGCTCGAGGTCGAGCGCCCCGGTGATGTACGTCCAGCCGCGGTTGACCTCGCCCACCAGGTTGGTGGCCGGGACCCGCACGTCGTGGAAGTGGACCTCGTTGGTGCGATAGCCCGACCACGCGTAGAGCGGGCGGATCGCAATGCCGGGGCTGTCGATCGGGACGATGATGACCGAGATGCCCCGGTGGCGCGCCTCGTTCGGATCGGTGCGGACGCACAGCCATTCGTGGGTGGCGCGCTGGGCGCCGCTGTTCCAGATCTTCGTCCCGTTGATCACCCACTCCTGGCCGTCGCGGGTCGCCCGGGTGCGCAGGGCGGCCAGGTCGGTCCCGGCTTCGGGTTCGGAATAGCCGACGGCGCAGATCATCTCGCCCCTGGCGATCAGGGGCAGCCATTCGGTCTTGTTCACCTCGGTGCCGTGCCGCATGATCATCGGCGCCACCGACGTGACCGTCAGGTCGGGGCCGGGCACCCCCCAGTACTCGAACTCGCTCATCAGCAGGTGCTGGTGGGTCGCGCCGAGGCCCCCTTCACCTCCAAGCCCGCCGTACTCGCGCGGCCAGTTCAGCCCGAACCAGCCCTTCTCCCCGATCTTGCGGCGAAACCGTGCCACTTCCCCGTCGGGGAATTCCAGGTCGTGCTCGGCGAGTTCGGCGCGCAGCGCGGGGGTGACGTTGTTCTGCAGGAAGTCGCGGACCTCGGCCAGCCAGGCGCGCTGGCCGACGTCGAGTTCGAAATCCATTCCGGCCCCTTTGCCGCTGCGAGCTACGCGCGAACCCTAACAGCTTGCTTAGCCGCGCTCAGCAACGCCGGCGTCCGCCGCGGCGCGTCGACCGCGCCGCGTGCCTCGTGCGCCGGGTCCCGCGGAGTGCCGCCCCCCGTGCGGCACCCGCCGCCGGGCCGCGCTGCCACGCATCGGACTGGCTGACCGGTCGTCATCGTGGTGGCGTGAATGCGCACGTCGGAACGCGTCGGCCAAACTGTTAAATCGCTGTCAAAGTCCCGTAAATGCGCCTCGCGGCCCTCGCGGGTTTGCTGTCGGGCTGGAAGGATCGTGGGATCGACTGGTCGGGGAATCAGGAGTATCGCTAGGCCACGGGGAGAGACCATGCCCACTGTTGAGGCACGCCTACGCCAAGAATTGCGCGATTGCGCCGTCGAGCTGCGCCAGTTGGCGTACACCCTGCCCCACGGGGTGGGCGAACACGGCCTCCTGCGGCTGTCCGACCGGATGCGCGCCGCCGCCGAATCGGCGGTTCGCAAGGGCGCCTAGCACTTTCGGGGCACTTTCGGGGCACTTCCCGGCACCTACTCCTCCGGTCGCGACCGCCGGGGAGGCGATCAGCCGCCCTTGAGGCGGATCTTCCAGCGCACGAATCCCAGATAGACCGCGCTGATCAGCGCGAGCATTCCCACGTCGAACCACCACGTGCCGGCCGTGTGATGCCAGTGCGAATCCTTCGGTATCACCGGGCCCGGCTCCAGCTTCAGCAGATCGGCGGTGGAGGCCGACGCGGCGAAGCCCCATCGCGCCGGCGTGGCCCACGACATCTGGTCCAGCCCGAGGCGATCGGTGACCGGGATCATGCCGCCGGAGAACACCAGCTGCGACATGACCGCCACCACGAGCAAGGGCATGATCTGCTCGTTCGACTTGGCGACGGCCGACAACGCCAACCCCAGCATCGCCGAGGCGACACACGTCAACGCGACGTCGGCGAACAGCTCGAAGCCGGGCCGGCCCAGAGCCACGGCGCCCTGGGTGGGGCCGCCCTTGCCCAGCAGCACGATGACCGTCACGATGGCGGACTGGACGACGGCGAACACCGTGTAGACGCAGACCTTGGCCAGCAGGTACGCGGACGTCGACAGGCCCACCGCCTGCTCGCGCAGGAATATGGCGCGTTCGCCGATGAGATCCCGGATGGTCAGCGCGGTTCCCATGAACACCGCACCGACGTTGAGCAGCACCAGGATCTGGCCGGGCTCATTCGGTGCGGAGCCCATCGGGTTCGGAATGCCGAAGCCCACGTCGCCGGGCACCGACATCGACAGCGATCCCATGATGAACGGCAATATCGCGAGGAAGGCGAAGTAGCCGCGGTCGGAGACGATCAACCGGATCTGGCGGCGGGCGATGGTGGAGAACTGCCGCAACAGGCTCGTGTGCGACGGATCGCCGATCTCCGCGGGTTGTTCCGCTGGCGGCGGCGGCGGGGGCGGCCCCGTGCGCGCCAGGTAGCGGGCCTTGGCCCCGTCGGGATCGCTGGCCACCGTGCTGAAGATGTCGGCCCAGTTGGTCGTTCCCATGGCGGGGCCGATCTGGCTGGGCGGCCCGCAGAACGCGGTCTTCCCGCCGGGGGCCAGCAGCAGGACCTGATCGCACACGTCGAGGTAGGTCAGCGAGTGGGTGACGACGAGCACCACGCGGCCGGCGTCGGCCAGCTGCCGCAGCATCGTCATGACCTGGCGGTCCAGCGCCGGGTCCAGGCCCGACGTCGGCTCGTCGAGGATCAGCAGCGACGGCCCGGTGAGCAGCTCCAGCGCCACCGAGGCGCGCTTGCGCTGGCCCCCCGACAGCTTGTCGACCCGGGTTTGCAGGTGCTGGCTCATCTCGAGCTCTTCGAGCACCCGCGCCACCACCTGGGCGCGGTCCTCCTTGGTGGTGTCCGGCGGCAGCCGCAACTCGGCGGCGTACATCAGGGCCTGCTGCACGGTCAACTGGCCGTGCACCACGTCGTCCTGCGGCACCATGCCGATCCTGCTGCGCAGCGAGGCGTACTCGGCGTGCACGTTGTGGCCCTCGAACGCCACCGTGCCACTGCTCGGGTGGGTCAACCCGGCCACCAGCCTGGCGAACGTCGACTTGCCCGCCCCCGAAGGCCCGATCACGGCGGTCAGCGTTCCGGGTTGTGCGCCCAGCGAGATGTTGTCCAGCAACGTCTTGTTGTTCTCGATCGTCCACGTCACCCCCCGCACGTCGAGGCCGCCGCTGCGCGTCGCGGTCGCGGTCTCGTCGCGGCGGGCCAACGTGCCGCCGGCAAAGACGAGGTCGATGTTGCCGATCGTGACGACGTCCCCGTCGTGCAGCACCGCGGAGTCGACCCGGGCGCCGTTGACGAAGGTGCCGTTGATGCTGCGGTTGTCGTGGATCTCGGTGCCGTGCGGCGTCGGGATCAGCGTGGCGTGGTGCCGGGACGCCAGCACCTCGGGGATGACGATGTCGTTGTCGTTGGCCCGCCCGATCCTGATCGAGCCGGGCATTGACTCCGCGGGCGAGCGGCCCGGGCGCAGGATCCGCATCATCGACGTCGCGATGTTCGCGGTGTCACCGCTGACGCGGCCGGTCGGGGGGGCCATGTCCGCCGGGGGCACCTTCATCGGCGACGCCCGGTAGATCTGCGGGCCCTGCTGGGCACCGCTGGGCGGGCCGACGGGGTGGCCGCCGGTCGGGTGACGCGGCTGTGCCTCCGGGGGGTGGCCGGGCAGCGACCCGCTGGGCGGGTGCGCGGCCTGCCGGAAGGTGTCCGCGGGTGGTTGCGGGGGCTGGGCGGGCCGGTGCGCGACGGGCTGCGGTTGGCTGTGCGGCTGCGGTCCGCCGCCTTCGCCGGGAGGAGTGGTGAAGAGCGGTATCGACGTCGTCAACGGGGGCCGCCCGGCGGATCCCTGGTGGCGGCCGACCTCGAAGACCAGCCCGGGGCCGTCCGGGTTGCCGATGTTGACCCGCAGACCGTCCTGGATGTCGACGGCCGGAACGCGGCGGTTGTTGACGTACAGGCCGTTGAGGCTTCCGTTGTCGATGGCGATCCATCGACCCTGGTCGAACCGCACGATCAGGTGGGTCCGGGAGATCAGGGGATGCGCGACGCGGACGTCCGCGCGCAGGTCACGACCGATCACCACGTCGTTTCCTGCCGCAAAGGTGCGCTCGGATCCCTCGTACCGCACGGTCAGCGCAGGTGGGGCTGGTCGGCTCACAGGCCAACTGTATCGGCAGCGGGGCGAATCAGGGACAGGCGTGCGGGCCGGTTTCGACCCGAAACTTCTCGGGTAACCCGGCGTCCATGCGCGACAGCGACGCCGAGTGGCCCGACGACGTGCCCGTCGCCGACGCCTTTGAGCAGCAGCAAACGACGGCCGACCTGCCGGATGACGACGGCCGCGTCTACCCGACCCGGGTGGTGGCCGGAGCGCTCCCGGCCAACGCCATGCCCCTGGCGCTGTCGGGCGATGCGTCGCGCGCGGGCGTGACCTCTTTGATGAAATCGCCGATGTGGCGAATGGCGCGCCGTCCCTCGGGAAGAATGTCGGCCGCCAACGGGAAGTCGTGGATCTGCCCGTCCCACAGGTGTAGGTCGCAGCGAATTCCCGCCGCGGCCAGGCGTTGCGCCATGAGCTCGGCGTCGGGAAGCAGCAATTCGTCGGAGCTTGCGTGGATGGTGACCGGGGGCAGCGTGGACAGATCGGCATCCACCGGCGAAACAACGGCGCCGGAGGAATTGTCGGGACCCGTCGGAAGATGTACCTCGCCGAGATATTGCGTGAATATCGACAATGCCTCACGCGTGAACATCGAGCATTTCCGCGAATTGCGGTGCTGGAGTTTGACGGCCGGATCCGCGTCGGCGAACGGCGAGATGGTGGCGATGCCTGCCGGCCTGGCGACGTGCGTGCCGATGGCGGAGAGCGCGGTCATGAAGGCCAGATAGCCGCCGGCCGAGTCGCCGGCCACGACCACTCGGTCGTCGTCGTAGCCGCTCTGCCGCAGCCAGCGCAGCCCGCACAGGCCGTCGTCGATCGCATCGGTGATGCGGTGCGCCGGCAGCTTGCGGTACCCGATGGTCAGGACGGCGGCGTCGGCGGCCCTCGACAATCGGGTCACCAGCGAGCGATGGGTGTTCAGGCCGCAGGTGAGGAACGCACCGCCGTGCAGATAGAGGATCGCCCGCGACGAGGATGCGCCGGGTGCGCGCACCCATTCGGCGGTGCAGTGCTCGAGTCGCACGGGGTCGATGCGCGCGGCGGACCGGATGCGCGGCAGCAGGCCGGCCAGACCGTCCACGTATTCCAGGGGCCAGTGCAGGTTCGGCTGAAAAGCCCACGCGCGAACCGCGTTTTTCACAACTAACCCGACTGGCCAGGGAAACCGCAAGTGATTGCGGACTGTGCCGATGATGGATTCGCCGCTTCGTCGCCTCGGTGGGCAATATCGGATGCGGACGCGGGTCCTTCTTATCACCTGATTGCATTCATTACTCCTAGGCGAAGCGAGTACCCTTCCCCGCGCCCGGAAAACGGAGGGTTAAACGCGGGCCAATGTTGCGTACCTCACTGTTTATCCGTCGCCGGCCGGGGTACCTGCGTGTGCTTCCGTGGCGGGTGGCCAAGATATTGGGCATGACACAGGCGGAACATCCGGGTGGGGCGGCCCCGCTGCTGGCCGGCCGGGTCGCGGTGGTGACGGGCGGTGGCGGCGGGATCGGCGCGGCCACCGCCCGCCTGTTCGCCCGGCACGGCGCCCGGGTGGTCATCGCCGACATCGACGCCGAACTCGCCGCGCGGACCGCCGAGGACATCACGGCGTCGGGTGGTTCCGCCACGGCGGTGGTCACCGATGTCCGGGACGCCGAGCAGGTCGCCGGCCTGGCGCGGACCGTGCTCGAGCGGTTCGGGCGGGTGGACGTGCTGGTGAACAACGTGGGCCACTGGCTGCGCCACCCCGGCAACTTCGTCGACACCGACGCGCGGTCGTGGGACGCCCTCTACCGGATCAACCTGCACCACGTTTTCCTGGTCACCCACGCGTTCCTGCCCGCGATGATCGACCGGCGCGCCGGCGCGATCGTCAACGTGTCCTCGATCGAGGGGCTGCGCGGCTACCCGGAGGACCCGGTGTATGCCGCCTTCAAGGCCGCGGTCATCGCGTTCACCCGCAGCCTCGCGGTGCAGGTGGGCCGCGACGGCGTGCGCGTCAACGCGATCGGGCCCGACGTCACCGAATCCCTGCAGGTGCCGTACTCCCAATGGTTGTCCGCCACCGAGCAGGCGCAGTGGCCGCAATGGGTTCCGGTGGGCCGCATGGGCGTGCCCGAGGACCAGGCCCGGGTCATCCTGTTTCTGGCCTCCGACCTCTCGGGATTCGTCACCGGCCACACCATCCCCACCGACGGCGGCACCGGCGCGGCCGGCGGATGGTTCCGCTCGTCGCGCCGGGCCGGCCGGGAATGGACGAATCGTCCCGCTGCGCCCTGACTTTCGGGCTTGTCTCACGCGTAACCCAGCGCGGTGTTCTCGGCGCGGATCCGCACGGTGAGCACCAGCGCGTTGGCGATGCTGAACACGGTCGCCGTCAGCCACGCCGAGTGCACCAGCGGCAGCGCCGCCACCTCCGCGGCGACCGCGGTGTAGTTGGGGTGGCGCACCCACCGGTACGGTCCGCGCCGAACCACGGGCGCACCCGGGATCACGATGAGCCGCGGGTTCCAGTGCTTGCCCAGCACGGTGACGCAGCGCCACCGGACGGCGGTGCTCAGCGCCACGACGGCGACCATCGGCCAGCCCAGCCACGGCAGGAACGGCGGATGCAGCGCCCGTACCTCGGCGAGGCACGACACCAGCAGCAGCGCATGCATGCCGACCAGCACCGGATAGTGGTCCCGGCCGAACTCCTTGCCGCCCTGGGCGATCGACCAGTTGGTGTTTCGCCGCGAGACCGCGAGCTCGACCAGGCGTTCGGCGGCGACGGCGAGGATGAACAGGGTGTAGAACACGACCTCCCCCTTCACCACTGCAGCAGCAACAGCTCGAAGCTGAAGCCCGGACCCATGGCGAGCAGCATCCCTAAGGCGCCCGCGGCGGGCGGCTCGGCGACCGTGCGGCGCAGCACGTCGAGCACCGATGCCGAGGAGATGTTCCCGTTGTCACGCATCGAGTTTCGGCTGTGCTCGAGAGCCTCCGGCGGCAGGCCCAGCGCATCCTCGATGGAATCGAGCACTTTCGGGCCGCCGGGATGGCACACCCACGACGAGATGTCGGCGATGGTCAGGCCGTGGTGGCCCAGGAAGGCGTCGACCTCGCCACGCAGGTAGTCGTCGGCCATCTTCGGCACGTCGCGCGACATGACGAGCTGGAATCCGCTGGAGCTGACGTTCCAGCCCATGACGCCGACGGTCTCCGGAACCACGCGGCTGCGGGTGGCCAGCACACGCGGACTGCGCGTTGCGTTGGCGCCCCGGGCATTCCGGTCCGCACCGGTGGCTACCACGGCCGCCGCGCCGTCGCCGAACAGCGACACGCCAATGAGAGCGGGGATCGAGGTGTCGTCGCGCTGCAGCGTCAGGGAGCACAGCTCGACGGACAGCAGAACGGCCACATCCCCCGGGTAGCCGCGCAGGTAGTCGTGCACGCGCGCCATCCCCGCGGCACCCGCCACACAGCCGAGCCCGAACAGCGGGACCCGCTTGATGTCGGGCCGCAGCCCGACCCGCGAGATCAGCCGCGCATCGATGGTCGGCACCGCGATGCCCGTGCTCGACACCATCACGATGGTGTCGACCTCGTGCGCTTGAATTCCGGCGTCCGACAGCGCGTTTCGGATCGCCCGCTCACCGAGGTCGACGGCGACCTCGAGGTAGGCGTCGTTCGCCTCGGTGAAGCCGGACAGTCTCGGGTAGCGCGAGAGGGGCAGCGCGAGGCTGCGGTGGTCGACGCCGGTCGTCTGGGCGAAGCGCATGAATCCCGGCTCGCTGAACTCGGTGAGCTCGCGGGCGACCTCGTCCTGGTTGTACCGGTGCGGCGTGAACGCGACCGCGGTGCCGGTGATGCGGGGTGCGCCGAGGGGCAGACGAGCGGCCCGGGTCGCGGTTGTGGAATACGTTGATGCTGTCATGCCACAGTGCACGATCCGCAGCCGACAAAAGGTTCACCGGGCCGTGGTCGGCGTGAGCACCACCACACGCCACAGGAGCGCTAGCGCCGGGCGATCACGTCCAGCAGGATCTCGCGGTTGGGCCTGGTGGCGATGCCGCGCAGCACGGCCCGTGGGGGCTTCCTGTGCCGCTCACCTGCCTGCGCGCGTAGTTCGAGCGTCTTCATGAGGGTGCCGAGCGCCACGGCCAGCTCGGTTTGGGCGAAGGCGGCGCCGATGCAGCGTCGGTATCCGCCGCCGAAGGGGGCGTACTCGAACGGCGACGGTTTGCCCATCAGGAATCGGTCGGGATCGAAGAATCCAGGATCCGTCCACACAGAGGGGTTGAAATGCAACGCGGGCAGCCCGATTCCGACCACATCACCGGCCACACAGGCAACGCCCACGACGGTCAGCGGCCCGGTGAGCCTGCGTAACACGATCGGCACCGTCGGATGCATGCGCAGCGTCTCGGCGATCACCGCGCCGAGGTAGGGCAAGGCGGCGATCTCTCCCGCCGTGGCCGCACCCGCGAGCTCCTCGACGACCCGCGACCGAATCGCTTCGTCGCGGTGGACGTGATAGAGCGCCCAGGCCAACGACGTCGAACTGGTCTCGTGCCCGGCGGCCAGCATCGTCCGCAGCTGATCAAGCACGGCGGCTTCGCCGAGGGTGTGGCCGTCCTCGTCGGTCTCGGCGAGTATCGACTCCAGCAGGCCGGCGCCGTGTTCGTCACGGGCCCTTCGCTCTTCGATCTGCCCGGACAACAACGCATCGAGTTGGGCGCGCAAGGCGACCAATCGCGCCCACGGCCCCCGACCGGCCATGTCCCGGCGCAGCCAGGGCACCAGCATCAGCGGCGCGCTGCCGGAGCGCAGTAATTCCGTTGTCGCGCGCGCATACGCGGCGCGACGGGAACGATCGGTCACACCGAACACCACCCGGATCACCACGTCCAGTGTGATGGCTTGCGTCACGCCGCCGATCGCCAACGTGTCGCCCGGTCGCAGCCCCGCGATCGCGTCGGTCGTGGCGTCGGCGAACACGTCGACGTAGTCGCGCATGAACTCGCCCCGGAGCGCGGGCGTCAGCATGCCGCGGGTCCTGCGATGCTGCTCGCCGGAGAGCAGGATCAGCGAGTGCGGCCCGACAACCGGTTCGATCGGGTTGGGCAGCGGCGCGCAACACAGCGCCGCGGGAGCGGTCAGTATGTCGCGGGCGCCCTCGGCCGTCGAGACGAACAGCGCCTGGCCGAGCCCCGGCAATTTCAGCAGGAACGGTTCGGTGTCGGACGCGTGACGGCGGAAGAACCCCTCCGGGTCAAAACCCGCCCAGGCCGCGCGGGCCAGCGCCGCGGCCCCCGACGCCGGTGCCCACGCGGTCATGGTGTGCCGACCGATTCCGCGGGGCCGGGTCGGCGGCGCCGGGCGACGACCACCTGATTGCGGCCGATCCGACCGAACTGCAGGGTGATGGCCGGATCGGCGTGAGCGGCCAGCGCGCCGAATCCCGCCGGACCGTAGGCCCGCAGCGAGCTGATCAGCCCGTCGTGGGCGAAGGGCAGCACCAGCGCGAACGGAAAGAGCGCCGCCAGAAAGAACAGGTGTAGCGGGGCGCGCGGCCGGCGCAGGTCGACGATGAGCAGCGTGTCCGCGGCGCGGGTCCCTTCGGCCAGCACCCGGGCGGCCGGCACCGGCGGCAGGTGATGAAACGACAGCGCGAACACCGCCAGGTCGTAGGAGCCCTCGGGCGCGTCGATGTCCGTGGCATCCATCCGGCGCACGACAGCGCGCGGGTGAGCACCAAGGCCGCCGGCGGCGATGTCGGCCACGCAGACCGGGTCGATGTCGGTGACCGTGACGCGGGTGGTGGGGTGCATTTGCAGCAGCTTGCGGGACAACCCGCCGTGGCCCGAACCCAGTTCCAGGATCCTCGGGTCGGCGATGTCGGACACAAGGTCCAGGGCCAGCGCGGCGATGTGGGCATGGTCCCGCAGAATCCGGCCCATCCGGTCGAGCGAGCGGATCACCCGCCGCTTGGTGCGGTCGCCAACGTCGTCGCGGTCCAGGTACTCCGTGCGTTCGGTCTGCAGTTTGCGATCCAGCCAGCCCGCGTCGAACCCACCGCGGGGCATGGCGGCGATATCCATGCCGTCGACGTGAGCCTCGATTACGCTGAGCGGTGAGGCCGTCGGCACCACCCGGGTCATGCGCAACCCGGCCTGGCCCAGCAGTTTCCGGTACTGCTCCGCGGTGCGTTCGCGGGAACCCAGATTCAGCAGCATCTCCAGGTCCACCCAATTCGCCGGGCCGTCGATGCCGCCTTCGCCGACGACCATCTCGACCAGCAACACCGCGGTCCGCGGCCCGGCCGCGGCGCGGACGTTACGCAGGATCCGCACGGCCTTCTCGTCGTCCCAGTCGTGGATGACGTTCTTGAGCACATAGGCGTCGCCTCCGGACGGAACGCCGTCGAAGAAGGACCCTTCCGCGATCCGTACCCGGCCGGCGACGGCGCTGTCGCCCAACGCGTTCGGCGCGTTGGCCACGACCCGGTGCAGGTCGTAAAGGACGCCCCGCGAGGACGGCGCCGCCGCCAGGATGGCGGCCAGCATCGTGCCCTGCCCGCCGCCGACGTCGACGATGGTGCGGTGCGCGGCGAAGTCGTAGCCGGCCACCACGGTCGCCGCCGTCAGCTGCGTGATGCTGGTGATGGTCTGGTCGAACAGCGCGGCAAGCTCAGGCTTCTCGGCGATGTAGTCCCAGCTTGCTTTTCCGCGCAGCGCCGGGACGACCGACCGGCCGGTGCGGACCGAATCGGCCAGCAGGGTCCAGCGTTCGCGCTGCTCCTTTGACCCCTGGAACAGGGCCGCGCCCCGCAGCGAGATCGGCGCATCGAAACGCAGTGTTGCGGCAAGGGAATTCAGCGCGTATCGGCCATCGCGACGGCGGCGGAAGACGCCCCGGCCGACCAGGGCCCGCAGCAGCCGCCGTAGCGCGTCCGGGTCCGCGCCCACCCGGGCGGCCAACTCGTCGAGCGACAGCGGCCCCTCAGCGAGCGCGTCGGCGATACCCAGTTGGGCCGCTGCCGTGATCGCCTGCGCCGGCCAGCCGGCGACGATCATCTCCATCATCGCCATGGGCGGGGGCACCAGCCGTTGGTGGATCCGCAGCACGTGGTGGCGCGTCCACTCGACCGCGCGCGCCAGCTGTGCCGGTGGCACGCGGGTTCTCGACACCTTTTTTCTCATCGCACGCCCGAGCGACTCGCCGCGGGGGTGGCCTCGCGGAATCCGAACCGGTCATGAAGTCGCCGTAGCGATTTCGGCGCCCACCAGTTGACGCGGCCCATCAGGTGCATGAACGCCGGAACGAGCAGGACACGGACGAGCGTGGCGTCGGCCAGGACCGCCAGCGTCAGCCCGACGCCCAGCATCCGCAGGAACGACACCTGCGCGGCGGACAGCGCCGCAAAGGAGATGGACATGATGAGCGCCGCGGCCGTGATAACGCGCGCGGTGCCGGCCACTCCCAGCGCGACGCTGTGGTCGTTGTCGGCCGGCGTCCGGCCGCTCGCCAGCCAGTATTCGCGGATCCGTGACACCAGGAACACCTCGTAGTCCATCGACAGGCCGAAGGCGATGCAGAACAAGAGCACCGGGATGCTGATCGCCAAGGTCCCGGTGGACGTGGTGCCCAAGGCCCCGAGGTGGCCGTCCTGGAAAATCCACACGAGCGCGCCGAACGCGGCGGTCAGCGATAAGACGTTGAGCGCCAACGCCTTCAGCGGCACCACGACGCTGCCGGTCAGCACGAACAGCAAGACAAAGGTGATTGCGGCGATGACCCCGAGCACCAGCGGCAGCCGGGACGCGATGGCGCGGGCGGTGTCGCGGTTCACCTGGGCGGTCCCGGCGATCAGCACCGGCCGGCCGGCCGGTCCCCGAACGGATTGCAGGTGGTCGAGCTGCGCCTCGGACTCATGCGAGAACAGCGGTGCGGTGCTGATGACGGTGAAGAACGCGCGGCCGTTCGCGATCGCGGTCGCGGCCGACGGCGGTCCCACCGGCCTGCCGGAGACGAACGTGCCGCCCGGCGCGGAGACCGACGACACGCCGGCCACCCGCGACAGCGCGGCGGCGTAGTTGTCGAGCTGTGCCGGTGCGACACCGGCGATGTCGGGTAGCACCGCGGTGACGTTTCTCGCCAGGTCGTCGGTGAATCGCGTGCGCATCTGGTCACCGACCACATGCGGTGAGCTCGAAGCGGGCAGGACCCGGTCGTCGGGCAGGCCCCATCTGACGCCGGCGAACGGAATGCCGAACGCAACCAACAGCGCCACCACCACCAGGGCGACCGGCGCGGCCCTGCGCATCGCGAACAGGGCCAGCCGGTACCAGATCGTCCGGTCCACCGGGCGCGGCGGCCGCACCGGGCGCCGCAGCCACCGGCACAACAGCCGGTGCAGGTCCAACGATTCCAGGTGGTTGCCGAGCAGCACGATGGCCGCCGGTGTCACGCCGAGGGCGGCGATGGACGCGAACGCGACGACGGCCACGCCGGCGTAGGCGAACGATTTCAGCGCATAGATGGGGAACAGCACCATCGAGGACATCGACAGCGCGACCGTCAGGGCGGAGAACACCACCGTCCGGCCGGCGGCGGCCATCGTGCGCGCCAGCGCCGCGTCGCGCTCGGCGCCGGCCGCGCGCTCGTCGCGGAACCGGCTCAGCAGCAGCAGGGTGTAGTCGATGGCCAGCGCCAGCCCCATCGCAACGGCGAGGTTGAGCGCGAAGATCGAGACGTCGGTGGCGAAGCTGATCACGCGCAACGCCGCCATCGCCCCGAAGACCGCGATACCGCCGACGGCCAGTGGCAGCGCGGCCGCGACCAGGCCGCCGAACACCCAGACCAGCACCAGGAAGCTCAGCGGAATCGCCGCGCCTTCCATGACTTTCAGGTCTTTTTCGCTCTGCCGGGTGATCTGAAGCTTCATCGCGGCCTCGCCGCCGGCCCGCACGCTGACGCCGTCACGGTCGTGGACCACGGCGTCGATCAGCGCCCGGGCGTTCTTGGGGGCGTCGTTGTCTCCTCCGGTGATGCCGGCGACGATCACGCCGGTCCTACCGTCGTTGCTGCGCAGCGGTGCGGCGGCGGCCGGCGGGGCGGACCAGGGCGACGTCACCGTCGCCACGGCCGGCGAGCGCCGCAGCGCACGCACGATCTGGGTGCCCACCGCCCGTGCGCTGTCGCCGTCGACCCCTGCGGCGGAGCTGACTGTGATCAGCAACGGCATGTCGCCCTCACCGAAGGTGCGCGCCAGCAGCGTCGTGGCCTGAGACGACTGCGCGCTGGGGTCGGTGAGTCCGCCCGCGGAGAGCCGGCCGGCCACCGGGACGCCGAAGGCCGCCGTGCCGACCAGCACGAGCAGGGCGATCGCGATCATGCGCCGTGGCGCACCGATGGCGAGCCGGGCGATAGCTACCAGCAGGGCTTCCTCCTAGGGCCGCTGAGCGGGAACATGCTGCGTCGGCGACAGCGCGCCCGCCAGCCACTGGGCGCGCGCCTCGAGCCGGCGCAGTTTCCCGCTGGAGGTGCGCGGCAATGTCCCCGGCGCAAGCAGCGCCACGTGGCCCACGGCGACGCCGGTGCGCTCCACAACCCGTGCCGCCACGTCGCCCGCCAAGCCGGGCGGCGCGCCCGCGGTGGTCTCGACGAGCAGGGCCAGCGCCTCGTCGCCCGCCCCGGCGGGGAGGTACCCGACGGCCACCGCACAGCCGGTGCGAACACCGGGCAGACCGTCGAGCGCGGCCTCGAAGTCCTGCGGCGCATGGTTGGCGCCGCGGATGATCACGGTCTCGGTGCTGCGCCCGCACACGAAAAGCTCACCGTCACGGATGAATCCGAGGTCACCGGAATCCAGCCAGCCGTCGCGCAGCACCCGCTGGGTGATGTCGGCGCGGCCGAAGTAGCCGACCATCACGTTGGGCCCCCGAACGACGATGCGGCCCACCCGATCGTGTGGCAAGGGCCGTGCGCCGGCGCCGCGGATCTCGACCTCGACCCCGGCCAGCGGGCATCCCGTACTCACCAGCTCCGCGTCGCCGGGCTCGACGGCACCCGACGCGGCAATGCTTTCGGCCCGCACGGCAAGGGTTTTGACGGCGCTACCGGCCGGTTTGAACGTCACCGCCAGCGCGGCCTCGGCCAGTCCGTAGCACGGCGTCAGCGCCGACGCGTCCAAGCCCCAGGGCGCGAAGCGCTCGCCGAACCGCCGCTGCACCTCGGCGCTGACCGTCTCGGAGCCGTTGAGACACAGACTCAACGAGCTCAGGTCGACGCCGGCGAGTTCGTCGTCGCGAATCCGCTTCAGACACAGGCCGAACGCGAAATTCGGTGCGGCCGTGACGGTTCCGCGATGCCGGGAAATCGCGCGCAACCACGCCGCCGGCACGGCGAGGAAGAGTTCGGGGGGAAGTAGCACCAGGGGCCGCCGAAGATAGAACGCCATCAACAGGTTTCCGATCAAGCCCATGTCGTGGTAGAGCGGCAGCCACGTGACGCCCACCGGTTCGGGGATTCCCGCACCGGCGAAGTAGTCCGCGATCGCGGCGAGGTTGTAGAGCAGGTTCTTATGGGTCAGGGCGACCGGTTTGGGATCATGCGTGGTGCCCGAGGAGTATTGGATCAACGCGACGTCGTCGGCGCCGAGGTTGGGCTCAGGGTCGAGCCCGCCCCCGCGCCTGAGCCCGGAGGCGGTCACACAGCCGAGCCGGGGGGCCGCGTTCGCGACGGCGGTCTGCAGGAGCGGCCGGATACGTTCGTCGGTGATGACCAGGGCCACCTGGACCGTCCGCAGCATCGCCGCGGTGCTGCGGTGGTAGTCCTCGATCCCGCCGAGCCGCACCGGCGGATACAGCGGCACCGGGACGGCGCCCGCGCCCAGCACGCCGAACAGGCACGCGACGAAGTCCGGGCCGGTCGGCAGCACCAGCGCGACACGGTCGCCGGCGGTCACGCCGGCCCCCCGCAGGCCCGCCGCAAGTGATCGCGCCCGCCGCCGGATGTCGTCCATGGGGATGCGCCGGTCCGTTTCGTCGCGACCGACGAAGAACAGGTTCGCGCCGCCGCGCGCGGCGGCGTCGAGCATCTCGTCCAGGGTCTCGAAGCGGGGGCGGACCGCGGGGCCGCCCTTCATGATCGCTCCCGGATGCGGCGCAGCACCAGCCGCGCCACATCGCCGACGGTGCGCAGCTCGTCGCCGTCGTCGGCGTCGAGTTCGATGTCGTAGCGCGCTTCGATGCGGAAGACCAGCGAGAGCACCTCGGCCGAGTCCATTCCCGCGTCGTGCAGCGCCGAATCGGCCGCGAGATCTGCCGTTTCGGTCTCGGCGGCGATCAGGCCGATGATCTCCCGGGCGACGGCGGCCAGGGTCGCCGGCTCCCCGTTGGGCAGGGTCATGTGCGCCGTCCGCCCCACTGGACGGCGGCCGCCGCCGCGAAGTCTCCCGCGTGCGCGAAGCCGGCCATCATGACGATGTCGCCGGCGCCGATCTGGCCGTCGGCGATTGCCGCCTCGAAGTTGACCGGTATGGCGACGGCGAACAGGTTGCCGCACTGGTGGAACGTGTCGCGGTGGCGTTCGGGGGAAATCCCGAGGGCCTCGTTCCAGTTGCGCAGCAGCAGCCGGTTGGGCTGGTTGGTGACGAGCAGGTCCAGGTCGCCCGATTTCACCCCGATGCGGTCGCACACCGCGCGCACGACCTCGGGCACCTGCCGGTTGCCGCGGGCGAGCACCTTGATGATCTTGCCCTCGTTGAAGCCGACGTAGCCCTGTCCCGGGCCCGCCTCCCACCAACGCCGCGGTGGGTCCGAGGTCAGGGTCATGTCGACGGCGTTCTGCCCGTAGTAGCGGCACTCGATGTCGAGCACCGGCGACTCCTCCGACAGCGCGACCAGCCCCACCGCAGCGCCGTCGCCGGGCACAGCCGCCTGGGCCAGGGTGCGGACCTGCTCTTGGGTGAAGATCTTGCCCGCGGCGTTTTGCGCGACCGCGATCAGCGCGGTGCGCGGGCCACCGCTTGCCAGCAGTCGGCGGGCCAGCTTGAGCATCAGCACGAATGCGGCGCAGCCGCCGTTGTGCACGTCGATGATCCACTCCGGGGTGATGCCGAGGCGGTGCGCGACTTCGCCGCCGGCCCCGACGATGGGCAGGTCGGGCAGCTGGCAATGGGTGAGCAGCACGTCGACGTCGCTGAGCACCTCGGGCCCGTGACGGGCGAGCAGTGCGGCGGTGGCCCGCTCGATCATGTCGACGTTGGACTCGTCGGCCGCCGCGTGGTGGCGATGCTCGGGGGCCCGGAACATGGGGTTGTCGCGCAGCTCGTCGGTGTCCGCGTAACGGGCATACCACTGGGCGGCAACCCGGTTTTCGGGCAGATAGGTGGCGACGTCGATCAGGCTGACCGGCGCGGACGGCGGTCGGCTCATCGGATCGGGGACTCCCGCATCCAGCCCGGTGTGATGGGCAACCCGTTGCGATGGCGGTACTCGGCGATCGCCTTGAGGTTCTTCAGTTCCAGCTGATGCCCGGCACCGAACATGTCCCAGAAGTCACCGACCCAGACCGGCCGCTGCGGCGGGGCGGCGTCGGGATAGGGGTTGTCGTCGTAGAACGGGTGGTGGCAGTTGGTCCACAGCACCACCGAGCCGGGCTTGTCGAACACCGCCTGGGCGTCGACGACGCGCATCAGGTAGACCATCCACAGGTGCCGACCCTGGTCCCAGGCGCAGCGGTAGTCGACGGTGCCGGCGTCGCGGTTGGCGACGGTGCGAGTGTAGATCTTGGTTTCGCTGCCGAGCCGGTCATAGGCCAGCCACAGGCCCGGCTCGTCGGTGGGGGCGAACCCGCGCAGGCTGTAGGTCCACTCCTCCAGGCACCGGGTGTCGGCCAGATAGTCGAACAGCTCGTCGGGGGGGCAGTCGATGAAATCGTTGACGGTGCAGAACTCGCCGAACACCTCATCATGGGGGTAGACCGCGTGAATCATCTCCATCAGGACCGGGGTGGCCTTATCCCGCGGCGACGTCTCGATGCGGGTCAGCCCCGGCAGCGGATCGGTGCTGCCGCGGTGGGCGGCGATGTCCTGCAGCGCCGGTAATGTCATCGGCTCCCCCTCGATGTGCTCGAAACGCTGCTGCTGGCAGGCGGTTTCGATTCCTCGTTCCCCAGAAATGCCGCAAAGGGCGGGATTTCGTCGGCCGAGCACTCGACGGCCACCACCGACGGGCCGTCGACGCCCAGCGCGTCCGTGATGGCCGCGCCCAGTCCGCCGATGCCGGTGACGTCCACCGCGGGCAGTGCCGGGAACATGGCCGCCAGGCCGGCACCGAGCCGGCTGGGGCCGAACCGGTTGTAGCTGTAGCGGTCGCCGTAGAACAGCTGCTCGCGGGTCACACACATCGCGTGCGCGTGATTGTCGAACAGCACGAACGTCACCGGTAGCCCGTAGTGCGCCGCGGTGTGGATTTCCATGCCGTGCATGAAAAACGCGCCGTCCCCGGCGATCACCACCACGCGGTGACGTGGCCGCGGGCTGGTCGCCGCGGGCGTCGCCGCGCGCGCGAACGCCATCCCGATGCCGGCGCCGAAGCTGTAACCCATGCCGCCCATGCCGAGGGCCACCAGGAAGCGGCCGTCGCGGCGCGCCGGCAGCCAGTGGATCGCGGCCGCACCGACATTGCCCGCATCGACGACAATGTCGGTGTCGGGCGGCAGCAGCGCGTCCAGCGCGAGCATCGCATCCCGGTACCGCACGCCCGGGCCCGCATGCGGCGGGGGCTTGCGCTCTTCGCCGGCGCGCGGATCGGGCGCTCGCAGCGGCTGCGCGTGACCGCCGTCGGTCAACGCGGCGGTCAGCGCCGCCAGCGAGGCCCGCAAGTCGTCGCTGTGCACGTGCGTGCACGGCAGATACGGCGGTGCCGAGCCGATCGAGGCCGTCGACAACGATCCCAGCGCTTCGTCCGGGAGGTTGCGTGCGATGAGCGGCATCCGGGTGCCCACCAGCAGGCACACCGCGCTCTCGGCGATCGCGGCGCTCACCGCGGGATGGCCCATCGCCCCGGTCACGCCCAGTGCCGCAGCCCCGGGGCCCCCGGCGACGTCCTTCGCCTCGGGAACCGTGGCCACCCGCGCGCGCAGCACCACCCGCAGCAGCTCCAACTCGGCGCGGGCGTCGTCGCGGGCAACCTGCTCGCCGGCGATGATCAGCACGGGTCCCCCCGCGCGCCGCAGCAGTCCGGCCACCGCACCGGGATCGTCGGCGTGCAGTCCCGCCGGGGCCGCCGCCTCGCGTGCGCCCTCGCCCGGCCCGGCGGCCGCCAGGTCCAGGTCGGCTTGCTGAATATCCTTGGGCAACAACAAAACCGCCGGCCCGCCGAGGTTGGTCGCGGCCCACAGCGCCCGGGCCAGCGCGGTGGCGATGTCATCCGGGGTCAGCACCCGCCGGCACGAGACGGACACCGCGGAGAACAGTGCCTCGGCGTCCAGGGCGCCGTTGGCTCCGCTGGTGTCCTGAAAGGACCCGGAGCCATCCGATGTCGTGGCCGGTTGCCCGATCAGCGCCAGGACGGGAACCCTGCTGGCCAACGACTCCCCCAGGCCCGGGATCGTGTTGAGGGCTCCACCCCCCGACGTCGCGGCGAGCACACCGACGCCGGCGCCCCCACGGCTGTAGGCGTCCGCCATGGCCGCCGCCGAAAACTCGTGCTTGGCGACCACCGCGACCAGCCCCGGGCAGGAATGCGCGGCGTCGTAGAGGTCCTCGATGTTGGCCCCGCCCACGCCGAAGACGTTCCGGATGCCGCGACGGGCAAGCTCTTCGACGATGTAGTCGACCACCCGCCCCGGCCGCGGGGAATTCGCGCCGCCGCGCTCAGGGTTGGCGGGCACGGCGTTCGAGCACAGTCGCCCCCGCCACGTACACAAAAACAGCGCTTGCCATGTCCCCTGCCTAGTCTGCTGTCTGCTACCGACACTAACAGCAGCAACGCGCGCCCTCGTGGGCGTTTGGGCACCGCCCGGCGGGCGGGAGGGGCGCGCCCGTCAGCTGATCGTCACCGGGATGCCGTTGAGGGCGCCGTTGCCGGACGGCTCGTCGAGGAACGTGGGCGGGGACAGCACGTTGGTGTTGGCCCCCGGTGAGCCGTTGGCCACCGACATCCGGGTGCCCGGCCGGCCGTGTCCCCAGCCGTGCGGCATCGACACCACTCCCGGTTTGATCGCGTCGGTGACCTCGACGGGCACCGTGATCTCCCCGGCCGCCGACTTGACCGTGACGACGTCGTGGTCGGTGACGCCGTGGCTGGCCGCGTCGTCGGGATGGATCAGCAGCGTGCACCGGTCCCTGCCCTTCATCAGCGCCGGCACGTTGTGCAGCCACGTGTTGTTGGAGCGCAGGTGGCGCCGGCTCACCAGGACCAGTTGCTCGGGCGGGCGCTGGAGGCGAGCGGCCAGCCGCGGCAGGTCGTCGAGCAGGTATTGCGGGGCCAGCCGGATCTTTTTGTCCGGGGTCCCGAGGAAATCGGGCAGCTGCGGCACCATCGGCCCGAAGTCGATCCCGTTCGGGTTCGCCTTGAGCGTGTCCAGCGTGAGCCCGCCCGGGTTCTCGCCGTAGCGGTCGCCGAAGGGGCCGGTGCGCAGCGTGAGGTCGAGCATCCGCTCCGGTCCGCCGCGGGGGTAGAGCTCGCGGATCTTTGCGCCGTCGAGCCCGCGGGTGAAGGCCAGGTAGTCGAAGAACCCGTCGTCGATGGCCGCGACGTCGACGTCCTCGGCCGGTGTGCCGGTGCACAGCCCGGTCAGCCGGATCAGGATCTCCCACTCGTGCGGGCGGTCCCCGGGGTCGAACACCGGGGCCGAGTAGTTGGCGATGCTGCGGATCGCGAAGTGCAGAATCAGGTCGTCGTGGTGGGGCTGCTCGAGCGGCGACAAACCGGGCAGGATCACGTCGGCGTGGCGCGTCGTCTCGTTGAGCCACAGGTCGACGGAGATCATCGCGTCCAGCATCGGCAGCGCCTCGTCGAGACTGTCGCCGCCGGGCGTGGACAACACCGGGTTGCCCGCGATCGTGATCAGCGCCTTGAGCTGTCCCTCGCCCGGCGTGGCGATCTCCTCGGCCATGCACGAGACGGGGGCCTGGCCCAGCACCTCCTTCGCGCCGCGCACCCGGGTGTGCCAGCGGCCGAACTCGGGGGCACCGCCCTCCAGGCCCGGCAGCGGCTCCGTGGTGATCGACCACGCCGCCGGTTTGGGGAACATCGCACCGCCGGGGGTGTCGAAATGGCCGGTGAGGATGTTGATCACGTCGACCAGCCAGCTCGCCAAACTGCCGAACTCCTGGTTGCACAGGCCGATTCGCCCGTACACCACCGACTTCTCGGTGCCGGCCAGCTCGCGGGCCAGCCCTCGGATGCGGTCGGAGTCGATGCCGGTGACCGCGCTGACCCGGCTCGGCGGCCAGTCCGCGGCGACCCGGCGCATCGTGTCGACGCCGTCGACGTAGGGGCCCGGCTTGATCAGGCCCTCGTCGAAGAGCGTGTGCGCCACGGCCAGCAGCAGCGCCGCGTCGGTGCCCGGCACGATGGGCAGCCACTCGTCGGCGTGCGCGGCGGTCTGGGTGCGCACCGGGTCGATGACGATCACCTTGCCGCGCTTGCGGATTGCGTCGATCAGTCCCATCACGTCGGGAGCGGCCAGCAGCGAACCCTGCGAGGCGGCGGGGTTGGCGCCCATGATCACCAGCAGGTCGGTGCGCTCGATGTCGGGCACCGGGAAGGCCCACCAGCCGCCGTACATCAGGTGCGACGACAGGTTTTTCGGCCATTGGTCGACCGTCCCCGGGGAATAGGTGACCGGCATCCCGGACATGCCGAGCAGCACGCCCGCGTAGCGGGCCAGGGAGAACGAGTGTGCCAGGGGATTGCCGGTGTAGGCGGTGACCGCGCCGATCCCGTATTTCTCGATGACCGGCGTCAGCAATTCTGTGCAGCGGCGAAAGGCCCTGTCCCAGCTGACCTCCTGCCAGCGTCCGTCGACCTTGATCATCGGCCGGCGGATGCGGTCGGGGTCGTCGTGTATCGCGCCGAGTGATACGCCCTTGGGGCACAGGTGCCCGCGGCTCCACACGTCGTCGCGGTTGCCGCGGATGCCGGCGACCCTCCCGCCTTCGACGTGAATCTCCAAGCCGCACATGGCTTCACACAGTGGGCAGGTGCGCAGATGCCTGCCGTCCTCGCCGGTAGTCACCCACCCACTGTATTGCGCTACCGCCCGTAGCGGAAGTGGCGAAGGTTCGGGCCGTACCGGGCCGCCGTTACAGTGCCGTGGTGGACTTCGACCTGGTGGACTTCGACGTGGTGGACTTCGATGCGGTCGCCTTCAGTCAGCGGTGGGTGGAGGCCTGGAACGCTCACGATGTGGAAGCCGTCCTCGGGCACTTTCACGAGGATGTGGTGTTCACCTCGCCGGTGGCAGCCAGGGTCCTGCCGGAGACGGGAGGCGTCGTTCGCGGAAAGCCGGCGCTGCGCCGCTATTGGACCGAGGCGATGCGGCGCATCCCGGACCTCCGTTTCGCGGTGGAGGGCGTGTACCGGGGCATCGACACCATCGTCATCGCCTACCGCAATCAGGACGGGGCCCTGGTGAGCGAAGTCCTGAGGTTCGGCGGCGATCTGGTGATCGAAGGGCACGGCACGTATTCGGTGTCTCCGTAACGCCTCGGCACGGCGCTCGCAGCGTCCCCCGCCGGGCGGCGGGAAAGCCAACGGCGGGCTAACGGCCAGCAAACTGTCTGTGCACGGCTTCCCGCCGCATGTTCGGCTCAGCACGGCGGGGCCGCCGCTTCGCCGTGACCCGGCGCACTCCTGACAACCTGCTGATTCCTCCCCATGAATTGGGTTTGAATCCCGCCACCGCACTGTACAAGCGCGCGACGCCGATTTTACGGTCAACCAAGACCTGCAAACACCGCAGTGGCCTCGGAAGGGAACCAGCGTCGATGAGCCAGCAGCCGGACCTCGAGTACCTCCGCTGCGAGTTGCTCGACCGGCTGGACGCGCACCCGTTCGACGACTGGTCCCCCGCGCTGCTGCGGGCCCTGATCGCCGTGTTCGACCTCAACGGCATCACGCCGGCGGTCAAGCGCCGGGTCCGGCCGCACCTGGTCAAGTGAACGTGGCCCTGCGCGGCGCGGATCCGGCCAGCGCAGGCTCACGAGTTGGCCAGCCGAGTCCCTGGGCAGCTCACCGTCGACCACGGCGGTGACCGTCGTGCCCGTCAACGCGATGGCCCCGTCGGGGTTGTCCAGGAAGGCCGTGTCGGCGGCATCCCGGCCGGTGGCGATGCGCACCATCGCCCGCTGCGGCGCAAGGCATGTCGCGTCGACGTTCAGCATGATCGTCAGTGTTTCCTCGACCCGCAGGCCCGGCTGGCTGGCGACGGCGATCTGAAATTCCAGGGTCGTGGGCGCTCCGATCTCGATCTCGATTTCTGCGCCGACTTCGCGTGTGAGAACGCCGGTTCCCCCGGTTTGCGCTTTTCTTCCCCGGCCCCGTGCAGGCATCTGGCTACCGCCCTGTCGCCGTCGATGGAATCTCCGTTTGCCCGCCGCACCCACCCTGACCGCCTGCGGCCGAGATGACCTGCGGTGCGGGCGTTACTGTCACGACGATGGACACGCCGATGGACACGCCGACGGACACGCCGATGGAGATGTGGGAACTCGTCGCGCGCGAACTGATCCGGGACACGCTTGCGCGCTACAACTGGTCGGGGGACGCCGGCCGGCTCGACGGCCTGGCGGAGACGTTCTGCCCCGACGGCGTCCTCGAGATTCGCGGGTTGAAGCCGCTGCGCGGACGCGCCGAGATCCTGGCGTTCCTCGGCGGCGTGACCGGGGACCTCGCCAAGGGCGCCCAGGCCAAGCCCGTAGTCCGGCACAACCTGACCAACGTGGTGTTCACCGCGCTGAGCCCCGGGCAGGCCCAGGTCTCGTCGTATTTCACCGTCGTCACCCACATCGGGCTCGACCACTGCGGCCGCTATCGCGACACCCTGGTGCCCGACGCCGGCACCTGGCTGATCAAACACCGCCGGGTCTCGACGGACTGGGCGGCCCCCGACTCGGCCATGGCCGGCCGCTGAGGGAACACACCCGGTCAGCGGAACACCGTTCCCGCCGCCAGAGCCGGCATGGCAGGGTGGCATCCGTGGCCAACACTTCCGAACCGATCGCCGTCGAAGGCGACCTGCGCGAGATCACCACCCCGAAGGGCACGCTGCGGTACTACGACTGCGGCCCCGATTCCGGCCCGGTGCTGCTGTTCCTGCACGGCTCCGGCCCCGGGGTCACCGGCTGGCGCAACTTCCGCGGGCTGCTGCCGAGCTTCGCCGAGCGGTTCCGCTGCCTGGTGCTGGAGTTCCCCGGCTTCGGGGTCAGCGACGACTTCGGCGGCCACCCGATGGTCACCGCGTTCGGCACCGTGTCGCCCTTCCTCGACGCCGTGAGCGTGGACAAGGTGCACATCATCGGCAACTCGATGGGCGGCGGCGTCGGCATCAACTTCGCCATCGGCAACCCCGAGCGCGTCGGCCGGCTGGTCACGATCGGCGGCATCGGCACCAACATCTTCAGCCCCTCGCCTAGCGAGGGCATCCGGCTGCTGCAGGAGTTCTGCGAGGACCCCACCCGGCAGCGGCTCGTGGACTGGCTCAAGTCGATGGTCTACGACCAGGGGATCATCACCGACGAGCTCGTCGAGGAGCGCTGGCAGCTGGCCACCGACCCGGACACGCTGGCCGCCGCGCGCCGCATGTACGGCAAGGCGGCGTTCGCCGCGATGAACGCCGCGATGGCCGCCTCCGACCGTCCGCAGCCGTGGGCGATGATGCACAAGGTGGCGGCGCCGACCCTGCTGACGTGGGGGCGCGACGACAGGGTCAGCCCGCCCGACATGGCGCTGATCCCGATGCGCACCATCCCCAACGCCGAACTGCACATCTTCCCCAACTCCGGGCACTGGGCCATGATCGAGGCCAAGGAGGCCTTCGAAAGCGTCGTGCTGGCGTTCCTGTCTCGCTAGCGGCGGGCGAAGCCCCGCCGCGTTGCGGCTCGGCGTGAGCGGCCGTCAGGCCGACCCCGCGAGGCCCTTCGTCAGCAGGTCGTGCGCGTCGGGGTTGCCGTCCAGGACGCGGCTGGTGCGGGTGGCGATCTGCCAGCGGCCAGCGATCCGCCGCAGCGCGAAGTGGTGCGCGGTGGCCCGCCACACGCGGTAGCCGTCAACATCGGGGCCGTCGCGGACCAGCACCAGGGACTCGCACACCGCGACCGCCGAGTCACCGTCGACCGTCACGACGCAGGGTCCGAGGAAGTGGCAACAGCCCTTGGCGACCAGCTTCTGGTGGGCGTCCGAGCTGATCATGGCGTGGACGTCGGCGCGACTTTCCATCCGCCAGCCGTCGACGTCGTAGACGCCGTCGACCGCCCACAGGCGCGCGGCGGCGTCGGCGTCGCCCGCGTCCACCGCCGGACCGTAGGACGCGATCAGACGGCCGATGTCGCGTTCGTCTTCGAGGCGGCGCACCCGGGCCACCAGTTCGTCGAGGTCGGTCACGATCTGCTCCTTATCGTTGGGTGGCGCCCGCGTCGACGGGCAGGGTCGCCGCGGTGATGTAGCGCGCCTCGTCGGACGCCAGGAACAGCGCCGCATTGGCCACGTCGACGGCGTCCACCCACGGCACCGCGAGCAGGTTCATGCGCGCGGCCGCCGCGGCGAACTCGGCGCGCGTGGGCGGGCGGTCCAGGTCGCGGCGAAACGCGCTGCTGACGGCGTCGTTCTGGATCATCGGCGTGTCGACGTTGGTCGGGTGTACGCAGTTGACCCGAATCGTGTGTGGTGCAAGCTCATTGGCCAGGCTGCGCATCAGCCCGACGACGCCGTGTTTGGCGGCGGTGTAGTGCGCGACCCCGACCAGCCCGCGCATTCCGGCGATCGAGTTCGTCAGGACGATCGCCCCGGCGCCCCGCGCGATCAGGTGCGGGGCGCCGGCGCGGCAGGTGTGCCACACGCCGGTGAGGTTGACGTCCAGCATGGCGCGCCACGTCGCCTCGTCCAGCTCGACCGCCGCCCCGCGCGACGTGATCCCGGCGGTCGCGCACACCACGTCCAGCCCGCCGAACCGCTTCGCGCCGCGGTCGGTGGCGGCCTGCACACCGGCCAGGTCGCGCACGTCGACGATCTCGGTGTGCGCCCGCCCGCCGGCCGCGGCGACCAGCCTGGCCGTCTCGTCGAGGTCGGCCGGCGTGCTGTGCGGGATCACCACGGTGTCGACAGGCCCGCACACGTCCAGCGCCACGACGTCGGCGCCCTCCTGGGCGAACCGCACGGCCTGCGCGCGCCCGATCCCGCGGGCCGCGCCGGTGATCAGCGCGACCTTGCCGTGCAGCCGCCCGTCGGCCCCCCCGCTCATGTGGTCTTCTGGGTCAGCCCGGCGTCGACGACGAGTTGGGTGCCGGTGATGTAGCGCGCCTCGTCGGAGGCCAAGAACACCACCGCATTGGCCACGTCGACGGGCTGCACCCAGGGCACCGGAAGCAGGTTGCGCGCCCGCAGCACCTCGGCGGCGTCGTCGGCGGTCGGGTTGTCCAGGTCGGGCCGCAGCTTCCGGTACGTGGCGTCGTTGAGCACCATCGGCGTGGCCACGGGGCCGGGGTGCACGGTGTTGACCCGGATGCCGCGTGGACCCAGCTCGTTGGCCAGTGTGCGCGCCAGGCCCACCACGGCGTGCTTGCTGGCGGTGTAGTGGGCGGTGTTGGCGGTGCCGCGGATTCCGTTGGTGGAGCTGATGATGACGACGGAGCCGCCCCTGTCGCCGATATGCGGCACGCCGGCCTTGGCCGTGTGCCAGACGCCGGTCAGGTTGACGTCGAGGGTGCGCTGCCAGACCGCGGGGTCGAGCTCCCACGCCGGCGCGCCCGGCAGGTGGATGCCGGCGTTGGCGACGACGACGTCCAGCCGGCCCAGCCCGGCCACGCCGGCGTCGATCGCGGCGGTCACCGCGTCGAGGTCGTCGACATCGGCCGGGCCGGTGACGCAGCGGCGGCCGCGGGACTCGACTTCGGTTGCGGTGCAACGCAATTCGTCGGCCAGCGCCGCGACGTCGAGGGCGATGACGTCGGCGCCCTCGTCGGCGAAGCGCTGGCAGTGCACGCGTCCGGTGCCGCGGGCGGCCCCGGTGACCACCACGACCTTGTCGGCCAGTCCCGTCATTGCGGCGTCTTGATCAGGGCGAAGCCCTTGTAGCCGGCGTCGGCCACCTCGGCGCAGATGTCGTTGTAGGCCGCGAAGCCGCCGACGAACAACATGAAGCCCCGCGGCTTGCCCGGCACGTTGGCGCCCATGTACCAGGAGTTCGCCTTGGTGAACAGGGACGCGTCTGCGCGCCGGGCCAACTCGGCGCCCCAGTCGTCCACACTGTCCGTGGTTGCCTCGATCGCGGCGTAACCGTGGCCGTCGAGGTGGGCGATCGCCTCGGCGATCCAGTTCACCTGCGCCTCGGCGTGCAGCACCATGTTGGCCAGCACGGCCGGGGCCCCCGGGCCCGAGATCACGAACAGGTTGGGGAACCCGTCGACGCCGAGCCCCAGGTAGGTGCGCGGCCCGTGCGCCCAGTCCTCGCGCAGCGTGGCCCCGCAGCGGCCGACGATGTCGATGTTGGCCAGCGCCCCCGTCAGCGCGTCGAAACCCGTTGCGAACACGATCATGTCGAGGTCGACGTGCGCTTTGGTTTTGTCGAGCCCCGTCGTGTTGATGCCGGTGGCGTCGACGGAATCGATCGGGGTGGCGCGCACGCTGATCAGCGACACGTTGGGGCGGTTGAACGTCTGGAAGTAGTTGCTGTCGGTGCAGATCCGCTTCGTCCCGATCGGGTGGTCGGTGGGGATCAGCAGGTCGGCCAGCGCGGGATCGTCGATGACCGCCCGCACCTTCTCCTCGTAGAACCTGCGGGCCTCGTCGTTGGCGTCCAGGTCGGTCATCTGGTCGGGGAACGTCTTGGAGAACAGCACCCCGCCCAGCTGCCACCGCTTCTCGAACGCCGCCCGGCGTTCCTCGGGCGTGCATTCCATGGTGGGCTTGGGCGCGGTGATATGCGGCGATCCCCCGCCGCTGCGCCATGACAGCCGGCGCCGCTCGGAGTAGGTCGCCTTGATGTCGCCGAGCTCGGCCGCGGACAGCGGCTTGTTGCCCGCCGGGACACTGAAGTTGGGGGTGCGCTGGAAGACGTAGAGGTGCCCGGCCCGCTCGGCGATGATCGGGATCGACTGGATGCCCGACGATCCGGTGCCGATGACCGCCACCCGCTTGCCGTCGAAGTCGACGGGGCCGTGCGGCCACGCGGCGGTGTGGTAGATCTCGCCCGCGAAGGTGTCCAGTCCGGGGAAGTCCGGGGTCATCGCCGCCGACAGCGGACCGGTGGCCAGCACACAGAAACGCGTCGAGAACGTCTGCCCGTCCCCGGTGGTGACCGTCCAGCGCAGCGTCGTCTCGTCGAGCACGGCCGAGACGACGCGGGTGTCCAGCGCGATGTCGCGGCGCAGGTCCAGCCGGTCGGCGACCCAGTTCAGGTAGCGCAGGATCTCGGCCTGGGTGGCGTACTTCTCGGTCCAGTCCCACTCCTGCTGCAGTTCCTCGGAGAACGAGTAGCAGTAGTCGACGCTCTCCACGTCGCAACGCGCGCCGGGATACCGGTTGTAATACCAGGTGCCGCCGATTTCGGGTGCGGCCTCGAGCACCCGCACCGACAGGCCCTGGCCGCGCAGCCGATGCAGGGCGTACAGGCCGGCGAATCCCGCGCCGACCACGAGGACGTCGAGGTGCTGCCCGCGCGTGTCACTCACAAGCCTTACCGTAAGGACATGCGTTCGCGGATGCCGAACCGCCTCCCGATCACCGGGCGGTTTCGGCCCCCGCCGCGCCCAACTGCGGTACACCATGTAGGGACCCCACACACGTAAAGGACGACGGCATGAGCGAGCGGGTACTTGACCGGGTGGTGGCGATGGCCGACCAGTTGCGCGACCAGGCCGAAGAGGCCGAGCGGATCGGCCGCCTCACCGACGACACCGTCAAGCTGATGAAGGGCGCCGGCCTGATCCGGCTTTTGCAGACCAAGCAGTACCGCGGGTTCGAGGCGCACCCCCGCGAATTCGCCGAGACGGTGATGGCGACCGCCGCACTGGATCCGGCCGCCGGCTGGATCGTCGGCGTGGTGGGCGTGCACCCCTACCAGCTGGCCTACGCGGACCCGAAGGTGCCCGCCGAGATCTGGGCCGACGACGTCGACACCTGGATGGCCTCCCCCTACGCCCCGCAGGGGGTGGCCAAACCCGTCGACGGGGGCTACCTCTTCAACGGCCGCTGGCAGTTCAGCTCGGGCACCGACCACTGCGACTGGATCATCCTGGGCGCCATGCTCGGTGACGAAAACGGGATCCCGCTGATGCCGCCCCAGATGCTTCACATGATCCTGCCCCGCAAGGACTACGAGATCGTCGAGGACTCGTGGAACGTGGTGGGGCTGCGCGGCACCGGCTCCAAGGACGTCATCGTCAAAGACGCGTTCGTCCCGTCGTACCGGACGATGGACGCGGCCAAGGTGATGGACGGCACCGCCCAGCGCGAGGCCGGCATGACCGAGCCGCTGTATCTGATGCCGTGGTCGACGATGTTCCCGTTGGGCATCTCGGCGGCCACGATCGGGATCGCCGAGGGGGCGCTGGCCGCGCATCTGGACTACCAGCGCGAGCGCGTCGGCGCCACCGGGACCGCGATCAAGGACGACCCCTACGTCATGCACGCCATCGGCGAGGCCGCCGCCGACATCAACGCCGCCCGCCAGGAGTTGCTGGCCAACGCCGACCGCATCTACGACATGGTGGCCGCCGGCAAGGAGGTGTCGTTCGCCGACCGCGCGGCGGGGCGGCGCACCCAGGTGCGCGCGGTATGGCGCGCGGTCTCGGCCGTCGACGAGATCTTCGCCCGCTCGGGCGGCAACGCCTCGCGCATGGACAAGCCGCTGCAGCGTTACTGGCGCGACGTGCACGTCGGCCAGATGCACGCCATCCACGTCCCGGGCACCACCTACCACGCGGCGGCGCTGAGTTCGCTCGGTATCGAGCCGCCCGAGGGCTCGCTGCGGGCTTTGATTTAACGGCGATCTAGGAGCCTTAGCCGTGAGTGACTTGAAAAGCCTTGGCTACGTGACTATCTCGACCGCCGACATTGACCGGTGGCGCCGGTTTGCGTTCGGCGTGCTGGGCTTCGCCGAAGGATCGGGGCCCGACTCCTCGGCCCTGTACCTGCGCATGGACGAGCGCGCGGCGCGGCTCATCGTGGTGCCCGGCGAGACCGACCGAGTGCTCACCGTGGGCTGGGAGGTGCGTGACCACCCGGGGCTGCAGCGGGTGAAGGCCGCCCTTGACGCGGCGGGGACGCCGTTCAAGCAGCTGTCGACCGACGAGGCCGAGGCCCGCCATGTGGAAGAGGTGATCACCTTCGAGGATCCGGCCGGCCTCACCTGCGAGGTCTTTCACGGCGCCGTGCTCGACCACAGCCCGGTGGTCACCCCGTTCGGCGCGCGGTTCGTCACCGGCGACCAGGGCATGGGCCACGTCGTGCTGCCCACCACCGACCCGGGCGGACTGTTCGACTTCTACACCGAGGTGCTGGGTTTCCGTTCCCGCGGCGCGTTCCGGGTGCCGTTACCGAAGGAGTTCGGCCCGGTGCGGGTGCGGTTCCTCGGGATCAACGAACGCCACCACAGCCTGGCGCTCGTCCCGGCCGCGCACCAGCGCGACCCGCGGCTGGTGCACATCATGGTCGAGGTCGATTCCCTCGACGCGGTCGGACAGGCGCTCGACCGCGTCAACGCCGAGGGCTTCCAGCTGTCGTCCACGCTGGGGCGCCACACCAACGACAAGATGGTGTCGTTCTACGTGCGCGCGCCCGGCGACTGGGACATCGAGTTCGGCACCGACGGCATGCGCGTAGACGAAACCTATTACACTGCAGAGGAAATCACCGCCGACAGCTACTGGGGACATCAGTGGCAGGGCGAGATGCCGGCGGCCATGCGGCTATGATGTCCAAGACGGGCGACTTCGACGTCACGCCGGTGTCGGCGTCCTCGATCACCTCTTGGGACGACGAGGCCGACGTGGTCATCGCCGGCTACGGCATCGCCGGGGCGGCGGCGGCCGTGGAGGCCGCCCGCGCCGGCGCCGACGTGCTCGTCCTGGAACGCACCGGCTCCTGGGGCGGCGCCGCGGCCATGGCCGGCGGGTTCATCTACCTCGGCGGCGGCACCGCGCTGCAAAAGGCCTGCGGTTTCGACGATTCCGTGGACAACATGGCGGCCTTTCT
The DNA here is from genome assembly GCA_963711445.1 of uncultured Actinomycetota bacterium. Taxonomy (GTDB): domain Bacteria; phylum Actinomycetota; class Actinomycetes; order Mycobacteriales; family Mycobacteriaceae; genus Mycobacterium. The sequence continues at coordinate 2,356,200 of CAVQEF010000002.1, read as the reverse complement.
CAACGTCGCGATGGGGCCCGGCGCCGACTCCGAGCGGATCGCCGACTACTGCGCCGGCAGCGTCGCCCACTTCGAGTGGCTCGTCGAGTGCGGCGTGCCGTTCAAGGCGGAGTTCTTCTCCGAGCCCGGCTGGGAACCGATGGGCGACCAGGGCCTGATGTACAGCGGCGGCGAGAACGCCTACCCGTTCAACACCATCGCGTCCCCCGCCCCGCGCGGGCACGTGCCGCAGATGTCGAACAAGAAGCAGGGCGAGGCCAGTGCCGGCTACATGCTGATGAAGCCGCTCGTCGAGACCGCGAGCGCGGCCGGCGCCCGAAGCCTCTACGACGTGCGGGTGCAACGCCTCATCGTCGAGTCCGACGGCCGGGTGGCCGGAATCCGCGGGCGCCGCTACGGCGACGAGGTCAACGTCCGGGCGCGCCGCGGGGTGGTGCTGGCCATGGGCAGCTTCGCCTACAACGACGCGATGGTGGCGCAGTACGCGCCGCGCATCGCCGGGCGCCCGGCCGCCTCGATCGAGCAGCACGACGGCCAGGGCATCCGGATGGCCCAGGCCCTCGGGGCCGACCTGGCGCACATGGACGCCACCGAGGTCGCGATCTTCATCGACCCCCAGCAGCTGGTGCGCGGCATCCTGGTCAACGGCCGCGGCCAGCGCTACGTCGCCGAGGACACCTACCCCGGCCGGGTCGGCCAGCTCACCCTCTACCAGCAGGACAACACCGCCTACCTGATCATCGACGGCGACGCCCAGGAGGAGGCGAAGGCGTCGTGGTCGCCGAAGTTCATGTTGCGCGAGGCGACCTGGGTGGCCGACACCGTCGCCGACCTGGAGCGCGACATGGGCCTGGCGCCCGGCTCGCTGCAGGCGACCGTGGCCGCCTACAACGAGGGCGCCGCGCGCGGCGAGGATCCGCTGCTGCACAAGAAGCCCGAGTGGCTCAGGCCGATCGGCTCCCCGGTGGGCGCCATCGACCTGCGTGAGAACACCGGCGGCTTCACCCTTGGTGGGCTGCGCACCACGCTGGACGCGGAGGTGTTGCACGTCAACGGTTCGCCGATCCCGGGCCTGTTCGCCGCGGGCCGCTCGACGGCCGGGCTGGCCGCCTGGGGTTACGCCAGCGGCGTCTCGCTGGGCGACGGCAGCTTCTACGGCCGGCGCGCGGGCCGCTCGGCGGCCAAGGGCTGAGTTCTCCGCGAGCAGACGCAAAATCCCCCGACACGCCGGGCGTGCGGGGGATTTTGCGTCTGCTCGGCGCGTGTCGGTGACAGCGCCCACACGCCTGTGATAGATATATATTCCTATTAGGAATATGCCAGTCAGATACGTAGGCGTGGGAGGACACCGATGTCAGGGACCGAATCAGCTACCCCCTCGGCCGTCATCGACCGCGTCGCGCTGGTCCTCGACGCGTTCGACGGGCCGGGACGGCTGACGCTGGCCCAGATCGTGCGACGCACCGGCCTGCCGCGCTCCTCGGCGCACCGGATGCTCGAGCGCCTCGTGCAGCTGCGCTGGCTGCGCCGCAGCGGCCGCGACTACGAGCTCGGCATGCGCCTGGTGGAGCTGGGTTCGCTGGCCGTGCACCAGGATCGCCTGGTACGGGCGGCCGGTCCGCTGCTGGGCGAATTGCACCGCGCGACCGGGCTCGTCGTGCATCTCGCGGTGCTGGACGGCCCCGACGTCGTCTACCTCGACAAGATCGGCGACCAACCGATACCCACCCGGGTCGGCGCCCGCCGGCCTGCCCATTGCACCGCCGTCGGCAAGGCGATCCTGGCCTACGGCGACGAGCGCGCCGGCATCGATCCGCGGGCCCGCCTGACCAAATACTCGATCTCGAGTGCGTCGCAACTGGCGGCGGAATTGGCGAAGGTCCGGGCCCACGGTGTCGCCTTCGATCGCGAAGAGGCGCTGCTCGGGTTCGGCTGCGTGGCCGCACCCATCGGGAACCCCGGTGAAGCGGTGGCCGCAGTGTCGGTGTGCGGTCCGATGAATCGCGTGAGGTTTGACCACCGACTCGCCGCTCCGGTGCGGATGACGGCAATGGCCATCTGGCGCAACGCCGAAGAGGGCCCGCAACGCGTCGCACCCACCCTGCAGCCGCTGCGGCCCCTGCTCCCCCAGCGGCCCCGGCCGGCCCTGCAATACGCGTGAGCCTCGGCGCGCCGGTGCCATACGGTCGGCCCATGGCCAACGGCAAGGTGTACGTGATCGACCGGGTGGTCACCCGGCCGGGATGCGCGCGACGCTTCGTCGATACGTACCTCGCCGAATACGCTCCCGGGGCTCGCGAACGGGGGATGACGTTGCGCGACATATTGGTCAGCCCGCCGCTCTGGTTCGGCGAATCCGACGACCTGGCGAACACCATCACGGTCATCTGGACGCTGCCCGGCGTGCAGGCGTGGTGGGAGATGACGTGGCAAGCTCGGCCGGACCCGGCGCTGGGCGCATGGTGGTCGCGAGTGGGCGAACTCGTGCACGAACGCTCCCGGTCTTTCGCCGCTGCCGTTGACGACGTCGATGGGCTCTGCAATGTATAGCGTCACCCGGCTCATCGAGGTGGTCGAGCCGGACCGCGCCCGTATCCTCAGCGAGTTGCGCGCCGCGGCCGCCGCGGCGGCCCCGCTGCGCCGAGTGGTGCAGCCGACCCTGCCCGGTTCGCGCAACGGGGGCGACATCCTGATGCATTTGCGCTTCGCCGGCGAGCACCAATGGCATTGCATCGCCGAAGGTTTCGCGACCATCCTGAGCGACCCGTCGGTGACGCGGGTGAACGGCGCGGGCTACCCGGGGACGCCCGTCCGCGGCGCCGACGACGCGGGCACGGTGTACCGCACACTGCTGCTGCGCGTGCACGCCGACACTCCCGGGTCCACCATTACGCGATTCGAGCAAGAGCTGTCCACGATGCCGCGCTACCTGCCGTCCATCCGCGCCTGGCAACTGAGCCGCGTGTCCGCCGCTGTCGGCGCCGCGGAATGGACGCATGTGTTCGAGCAGGAGTTCGCCGACGCCGACGCGCTGCGGGGGTCCTATCTGATGCACCCCATCCACTGGGCGGTGGTGGATCGGTGGTTCGATCCCGAATGCCCCGACGTCATCGTCCGCGATCGCGTCTGCCACAGCTTCTGCGCCAGCACCGGCCCGGTACTGGGTTAGATCCCCGCGGGAGAGATGTTCGGGTTGGCCGTCGCGGGTGGCTCCAACGGCGGCAACACGGTGGTGCCGTCCAAGCTGTGCACCGGCAACCGCTGCGACCACGGGTAATGCAAACTGAATGCGACCAATCCGGTGCGCTTCGTGGCGGGCAGATGGCACATCGCGAGCACCGTCTCGGCCAGGTATTCCACCGGCTCGGTCGGGAAGGTGTCCGGAATGAGCTGTGCCGCACCCGGTGTGCGGACGGCAGTCGAGGGGCCGACACAGTTGACGGCGATATTGGCGTCCAGCAGTTCCGCGGCCGCACCCTGGGTGAACCGGTGCAGGGCGGCCTTCATGGACGCGTAGATGACGTCCCCGGAGGTCTTGTTGTATTCGCGGTACGGCCGCACCGGCGCCAGGCCGGTGACCGAGCCGATGTTGACGATCCAGCCCGCGCCTTGCTTGCGCATCTGTGGCACAGCGGCTTTCGTCAGGACGAACGGAACGCGCAGGTAGTGCTCCACGGTGCGGTCGAACGTTTGCATGCTCATCGCCTCGACCAGCGAGTAGTCGGCGAAACCGGCGTTGTTGACCAGGACGTCGAGGCGACCCGCGCGGTCGACGACCTTGTCCACCAGTTCGTCGCGCTGCTCGGCGTCCTCCAAGTCGGCCGCGACGCCGAAGGCCTTACCACCGGAGGCCTCGATCAGGCCGACCGTTTCGGCGATGGTGCCCGGCAGCGCGGTGGTCGTTCCGCCCCGCATCGACAGGGACGGCGTATCCGACCGCGCGGTGACCGCCACGGTGGCGCCTTCGGCGGCCAGACGCTGCGCGATCGCCCGCCCGATTCCCCGGCTGCTGCCGGTCACCAACGCCGTTTTTCCGGAAAGTAACCGGCTCATCGCAGCGTGAGATCGTCTTCGACTGGAGCGCGATGGTCGCGCCAGAAGTCGATCAGGCGATACGGGAAAGCGATCACGATCCGCCCTCCGCCCGAGCGGTAGTAGGTGTGGGCTGAGGGAGTGTGGCACCACACGGTGCCGGCCATGGTCTCATCGATGTCGGCGACGTAGCGCTCGTAGGCGGTCTGCGTGACCTCGATGGTGCCCGCGTTGCGCAGGGCCATCAACTGCAGGCATTCCATCACGTAGTGCACCATCACCTCGACGCCGAAGTTGTGGCCCGCTCCGTGTCCGGGGCTGTAGTTGGGGGCCGACGAAATGAACATGTTGGGAAAGCCGGGCACCATCCCGCCACGGTAGGCCCGCGGCACGTCGCCCCACTCGTCGCTGAGTTTCTTGCCGCCGCGGCCCCGGATGTCAACGGTGGAAAGGAAATCCAGGTGATAGCCGGTCGCGTAGATGATGACGTCGAGGTCGACCTGCCGGCCGTCGACCGTCACGATTCCGGCCTCGTTGACCCGGGCGGGTTCGCTGGCCTCCACGTCGACATGCTCGCGCGCCAGCGCGGCGTAATAGCCGCCGGGATCCCGGATGATCCGCTTGCCGTAGGGAGCGAAGTCGGGCGTCACCTTGCGCGCCAGCTCGCTGCCGGCGCCGAAGACCCGGTCGATGTAGTCCAGGCACATCCGCAGCAGCACGTCATTGGCCGCCGAGATCGACAGGTGCTCGGCCGCCCATTCCGGGTCATGCAGAATCACCGGATAATTGTTGTCGGCCGTGCCCCAATACGACTTGAGCCGAACCCAATTCGCGTAGTACGGCAGCCTGGTGCCCAGCCACCGCTGGTATGCGGGAACCTCGTCGGACGCCCGCCGCCGCGGCGCAACCCAGTGCGGCTGACGCTGGAACACCGTCAGGTGCGCCACCTGGTCCACGCACGCGTCGACGATCTGCACCGCGGTGCAACCCGCGCCGATGACGGCGACTCGCTTGCCCGTCAGGTCCAAACCGGGGTCCCATCGGGCGGAATGGAGGGACACCCCCGCGAATGTCTCGCGACCGGGCAGATCCGGCCAGCGCGGGCGGTTGAGATAACCGGCTGCAGGAATCACCGCGTTCGCGTAGCTGATGTCGCGGGCGCCGTCGGGACCGGCCGCGTGGATTTGCCACTGTTGGCGGCGCTCGTCCCACCACAGCGCTTCGACCTCGGTACCGAACCGTGTGTGGCTGCGCAGGTCGTTCTTGTCGGCCACCGACACCAGGTAGGACTGGTACTCGGCGCCCTGCGGGTAGTAACTCGACCAGTCGCCGTTGATGTCGCGCGACAGCGAGTAGTACGCCGACGGGGTGTCGACACCGATGCCCGGATACGTTGTGGTGTACCAGGTTCCGCCGACCTCGTCGTGTCGCTCGATGATCTGGTAGTCGATGCCCGCATCCGCGCACGCGAGCGCGGCGGTGATTCCGGCGATTCCCGCCCCGATGACGACGACCTTGAAGCCGTCGGGAAGCGTGGCGGTGCGCGGCAGTACCGGCTGCGACGGCTGGAACCCGCCCTGCTCGAGCAGCAGTGGGAGGTACTCGGGACCGATGTCTCCGCCCAGGGCGACGGGGGCGATACGGGCGAACAGGTCGCGGTCGTCGGCGGGTACGGCAGCCCTCGGGCGGGGCGAGCGCAGCGCCGCGACGATCGCGTCGACCAGCTCGGCGGCCGTCGCGGCGTCGGTGACCCCGGCCTGCTCCGGAGGATCGGGCACGTGGCTGATCTTGTCTGCGAATCGGTCGACGACCGCCGGGTCACCGGTCAGTTGCGCCAGCACGGCAACCAGCACTCCGGGGTCGGCCTGGCGCAGGTTGGCCCGCAGCGCCACGAGTTCTTGGGGGTCCGGATGTACCTGTCCGGTGCTTTCGGTCGTGACGGGGACGCCGGCGCTCATGACGGCCAGTGTCGAACCGATCGGCCGCCATCGGCGGGCCACTGTCTACTCAGCGGGACGCCGATCCGGAGCCCGGCCGCGCGGGGTTCGGGCAATGCCCGCAGACCAGGTCTCTACAGTTGCCCGCATGAGCGCGCCTCCGCACATCGCCACCGACCGGCCGGACCGCGAGCACGAGCAGCCGACCGCCACGTGCAGAACGCGCCGATGACGCTCCCCCGACTGGTGCCGCCCGCCGCCGTCGACCCCGCGACGACCGAGGGCCTGCGCACCGAGGTGCGCGACTTCCTCGCCGACCAACTGGCCGCCGGGGCGTTCACGCCCTCCGTCGACGCCTGGCTGACCGGGTGGGACGAAGACTTCACCGCCGCGCTGGCCGCCCGCGGGTGGCTGGGCATGACGGTGCCGGTCGACTACGGCGGGCATGGGCGGTCGTTCCTGGAGCGGTTCGTGGTCACCGAGGAACTGCTGGCCGCCGGCGCGCCCGTGGCGGCGCACTGGATCGCCGACCGCCAGATCGTGCCGTCGCTGCTCAAATACGGCACCGAACAGCAGAAGTCGGGATTCCTGCCGCGGATCGTGCGCGGGGAGTGCTTCTTCGGCATCGGCATGAGCGAACCGGACTCGGGCTCGGACCTGGCCAGCGTGCGCACCCGCGCGGCCCGCGTCGACGGTGGCTGGTCGTTGAGCGGCACCAAGGTCTGGACCTCGGGGGCCCACCTCGCCCACGCCTTCATCGTCCTGGCGCGCACCTCGCCGGTGGATCCGGCGCACCGTCATGCCGGGCTCAGCCAGTTCATCGTCGACCTGCGCGGCGCCGGCGTCGAGATCCGGCCGATCGTCTCGATGAACGGCGCCCACCACTTCAACGAGGTGATCCTGGATTCGGCGTTCGTCCCCGACGAGATGGTCTTCGGCGAGATCGGCAACGGCTGGCAGCAGGTGACCTCCGAGCTCGCCTTCGAGCGCAGCGGCCCCGAGCGGTTCCTGTCCACCTTCGTGCTGTTGGCGGCCTGCGCGGATCGCATGGCGGCCAACGCCATCCCCGGCGATCCGAACCTGGGGCGGCTGGTGGCGCGCATCGCCGGCCTGCATCAGATGTCCACCGCGGTGGCCGGCGCGCTGGAACGGCACGAGCCCGCGGACCTTCCAGCCGCCGTCGTCAAGGTGCTGGGCACCACCACCGAGGGCGACATCGCGGAATTCGCCGACCTGCAGGCCCCCCCCCCGATTCGGTGTTCGCCGGACTGGTACGCGCGGCCGCGGACCAGCGGCCCGGGTTCACGCTGCGCGGCGGCACCAACGAGGTGCTGCGTGGCGTGATCGCGCGCGGATTGGGTATGCGATGACGGCGGGGCCCGGTATCGACCCCGCACTGATCGAGATGATGGACGCGGTGTTCGCCGGACACCGCGAAAAGCGGCCGCCCACCACGACGGTCCAGCGGGATCCGGACCTGTGGCGGCAGCTCGACGAACTCGGCCTGGTGCGGCTGACTGGCGACGAGCAGCACGGCGGCAGCGGGGCCGGCTGGGCCGAAGCGGCCGAACTCCTGGCCGCCGCCGTCCGGCACGGAGTCCGAGTCCCGTTGGCGGAACACGATTTACTGGCATGCTGGCTACTGGATGCGGCCGAAGTGCCCGCAGACGACGCGGCCCGGACCGTCTGCGTGCTCGACACGCAGGGGTCCGCGGCGCAGGTGCCGTGGGCCGCCTCGGCGGACCGGGTGGTGCTCGTGTGGCGCGCCGACGGGCACTACCGCGTCGCCGACGTCGCGCGCGCGACGCTCACCGTCACCGCGGGCGTCAACCTGATCGGCGAACCGCGCGACACCGTGGCCGCCGATCTGGCCGCTCTGGAAGGGACCCCGGTAGGCCCGGCCCTCATCACCCAGCTCCGGCTGAAGTCGGGCCTGGTGCGCGCGATCCAGGTGTGCGCCGCGCTGGACCGGATTCTGCGGCTGTGCATCGAGCATGCGACCTCGCGTGTCCAGTTCGGGCGCCCGCTGGCGAAATTCCAGGCGGTGCAAAACCTGGTGTCCGACATCGCGACCGAGGTGGCGCTCGCTCGGGCCACGACGGAGGCGGCGCTGAGCGCCGGGGTGGCCGGTCAATGGTCGGGATCGAATCTCGGCTTCCTGGTCGCCGTCGCACGTTCGTGCGCCGGCCACGCGACCTCGGTGGTGGTGCGCAACGCGCACCAGGTGCACGGGGCCATCGGCACCACCCGCGAGCACCGGCTGCACGAATTCACCCGGGCCGCGCTCGCCTGGCGGTCGGAATTCGGCTCGGTGCGATACTGGGACCAGCAGGTCACCGACAGCGCGATGCACGCGAGCGCGGGCGCGCTGTGGAGCCTGATCACCGGTTGACTCCCGGGCACGTTCCACTGATTGGGCACCGGGTCTGTTGCCGGGGCCACCCGCGGGGTTGACTGCCCCCATGGCAAACGACATCACGCTGCCCGAATTGCAGGAGTTCATCGCCGGCTTCTGGTACCACTACGACGAGGCCCACTACCACGAGCTGGCGGCCAGGTACGCCGAGGATGTGCGCTACCTGACCCGAAGCGATTCCGGTACAAGCCCTTTCGAGGAATTGATGTCGCCGGAGCTCACCGGCCGCGACGCGGTGATGGAATGGCTGTCCGAGCACCGCAGGCAGAGCCCGTACCCGTTGCGCCACCACGCCACCAATGTGCACCGCACCGGCACCGACGGTGACGTGACCCGGGCGCGGTTCTACATCTTCGTCAACCAGATCGCCGACTTCGTGCCATTCGCGGTGTCCAGCGGGGTCGTCGCCGTCGGGGTCCGGCGCGGCGCCGACGGCTTGGAGTTCACCGAGATGGACGTTGTCCTCGACGCCACCAACTCGGTGCCACTGTCCGAGCTGGCCGCCGGCAGCGCGGCGGGTTCGTGAGCGCCGGACAACCGTTCGGCGGCGGGGTCGCCGTCATCACCGGAGCGGGCTCCGGCCTGGGCGCCGGCCTGGCGCGCCACGCCGGCGGGCTGGGCATGACCGTGGTGCTGGCCGACATCGACGGGGCGGCGGCCGCCTCGGTGGCCGACGAACTGCGCGCGGCCGGTGGGTCCGCGATCGACGTCGTCTGCGACGTGCGCGACCCCGACGCCATGAAGGGCCTGGCCGAGCGGGTCCACCGGGATATCGGCGCGGTGCGGTTGCTGGTCAACAACGCCGGCATCGAACAGTTCGGCTACCTGTGGGACACGCCGGTGGCCAACTGGCAGCGCATCATCGACATCAACCTCAGCGGCGTCTTTTACGGCGTGCGGGCGTTCCTGCCGACGATGATGGCCACCGACGAGCGGGCGTGGGTGTGGAACATCGCGTCGGTCGGCGCGGTGGTGGCGATTCCGCTACAGGCCCCCTACATCGTCAGCAAGCATGCGGTGCTGGCGCTGACCGAGTGCCTGTACCTGGAGGTCGAATCGACCGGGCACGGCCACCACATTCACGTGCAGGCCGTACTACCCGGCCCCGTGTCGTCCAACATCTTCGAGGCGGCCGGCGGAGTCGACCCCGGCGGGCGCGTGGACGTTCAGGCCGCCGAGGCGCAACGCTCGACGATGCTGGACATCAAGGCCGCGGCCATGGACCCACGGGAAGCGGCCGCGGCGTTGTTCGCGCAGGCGACCGACGCACGCTTCTACCTGCACACCCACCCCGAGGCGGTGGGAGCCGCGATGGCCGAGCGGGCCGATGTGCTTGCCGCGCAACGCGCCCCGGCGCTGCGCACCGAAAGCCGCTTCGGCGCGGCACAACGCTGAGATGGTGACGCCCGCACTGGATCCCGACGCCGCGGCGCGCGTGGCGTCCTTCGGTCCGATCGCGCCGATGCGGCAGCGCGGGCTGGCCGCGGTGCGCGCCGGGCTGGAATCCGCCCCGCTGCCCGACGCGATGCCCGACATGGCCGCCATCGCCGAAAAGGCCATTCCCGGTCCGGCGGACGACATCCCGGTCCGGATCTACCGTCCCACCAACGAGACCGGCGGCCCCGTGTTGGTTTATCTGCACGGCGGTGGGCTCGTCATGGGCTCGAACCACTCCTTCGAACCGCTGGCGCGCGAGCTGGCGGCGGCGTCGGGGGCCGCGGTCGTGGCCGTCGAGTACCGGCTCGCCCCGGAGTCCCCGCCGCCCGCGCAGTTTGAGGACGCCTACGCGGCCACCGAGTGGGTTTCCCGGAGCGCAGCGGAACTTGGCGTCGACGCCGCGCGGCTGGCCGTCGTCGGCGACAGCGCCGGCGGGTCGTTGGCCGCCGCGGTCGCGCTGGCCGCCCGCGACCGGGGCGGGCCACCAATCTGCGCGCAGGTGCTGCTGTATCCGGGGCTGGACCGCGACATGTCCGCCCCGTCGGTCGCCGCGCTGCGCGACGCGCCCATGCTGGCCCGCGACGACATCGACTACATGCACGCCCTCGTCGACGGCGACGCGGGCCCGCCCACCGACCCCTACCTGGTCCCCGCGTATGCCTGCGACCTGTCCGGCCTGCCGCCGGCGATCGTGGTGACCGGCGCCTGCGATCCGATCCGCGATTGGGGCGAGCGGTACGCCGCCCGGTTGCGCGACGCCGACGTGCAGACCACGACCACCCGCTATCCGGGCGTCTACCACGGCTTTCTGATGCGCTCCGACGCGACCGCGCGCGGCCGGCTGGCCATCGCCGAGCTCGGCGCGCTGCTGCACGCCAAATTCGGCCATCCGGTGCGCTTCGACGTCCCGATCACCGGACAGCCGTCGACCGCATAGCGCTGACGGCGCAGACAATCAAGCGATCCATAACGGCGAAGGAGGCAGCTGATGCTCACCGACGAGCGGCGGATGGAGCTTTCCGACGTGTTGCGGCCGGCCGCACCGCCCCGCGAAATCGACGGCGTGTACACCGACGACCAGCGCGAGCGGCTGCTCGACGTGGTGCGCACCGCGGGCCCGTGGAAGTTGATCATCGCTCAGCACTTCGCGTCGGCCGACGAGCTGATGGCCACGATGAGCGGCGTCTTCCCGGAGGGTTTCACCCCCTCGCTGGACCTGTTCCTGACGCCGACCTTCCGCGGCTACCTGGCCAACTACGGCGCGGTGCTCTACCCGCAGCTGCACGACTGCTTCTACAACGAGCGCTTCCTGCAGATGGCCAAGAGCTACTGGGACGCCGAATACGCCAAGCCGCAGCTGATGCTGTTCAACATCAACGGCCCGTGCGCCAACCGCGACCCCGGCCATCTGGATTCGCCGAGCTTCCGCGGCGTGCGGCACGAGAACGCGCCCACGTGGCTGACCAGCGTGATGGGCAAGTCCGGATTGTTCCGTGACTACCTGATCAAGATGGCCCAGGTGATCACCTGGTTCTCGCTGGATGGCGGAAGCGGATTCACCTACTGGCCGGAGGGACCACTCAAGGCGCCCCGCCGCGTGCTGCCGCCGATCTACAACCGCGGTGTCGTGGTGCAGAACGAGATGATGGTGCACCGCGGCGAGGCCAACGGCCCACTGGACCAACAGGTTCCGGCCGGACTGGCGTTCGACACGGTGTTCACCGGCGATCCCGCCGACCGCGACTACTGGCTGCTGCAGAACGGCGCCGAGGTGATCGCCCGTCACCACACCGACGAGCTGCGGTACCTGGTGCACTGGTCGGCCGAGGTGTTCGCCGACTACGAGGAGCTGAAGAAGAACATGGAAGGCTCCGAGGACCTCACGGTGGACAAGGCCATCGACATGATGGTCGACGATCTTGCGGGCAAGGGCATCAAGCTCGACATCCCGGGCCAACCGCTGCACGACCCGGCGTTCATCGGCGCACTGAACGCCGCCTACGACATCGGCGGGCCGACCACCTACCCGAACGAAGCACCGATCAGCGCTTTCCAGCCGGCCTGAGCGAAAACACCGCCCGGCGGGGTGTGGTGGCCGGCGCACACGCCGTACCTATCTGACGACCACGTCGCTCGGTGTCCGCGGCGAGCCCAGCATCTCCCGGTGTGACGGCGGCCGGCGGCCGCCCTGGTCGGTGATGCCGTAGCGCTCCGCCAGTTCGGCGCCGATCAGTGTCTGCCCGCTCAGTTCCGCCAACCCCGGGTCGCGGTACAGCGCGTCGATCACATATCCGGTGAACTCAGGGGTTTCGGCGTGCTCTGCGGTTTTCGCCAATGCTTCGGCATTTCCCGCGAAGGCGGCGCGCAGCCTCTCGGTCAGCAGGATCCCCATCCAGATCGACACGGTCGCAACTCCGGTGCCGCGAAAGTCCACCGCCATGTCGGCGACCATCTTGTCGACACCGGCCTTCTGTGCCCCGTACGCCGGGCCGTGCATGTAACACACCGACCCCGGTGAGGAGGTGAAGGCAATCAAGCCGCGACCGTTTGCGACCAGTAGCGGGGCCGCGTACCACGCGGCGACGTACGACGACCGCAGCCCGACGTCGAGGACCTCGACCAGCCCAAGTGGCTTCTCCCAGAACGGTTTCGGGCTGACCAGCTCGTCGAAGATCGCCGCGGCGTTGTTGACCAGCAGGTCGAGCCGGCCCGCCTCGTCGCGGACCCGTTCGAACAACGCGGCCACCGCGGCGTCGTCGCGGTGGTCCACGGGGACCGCGACTCCCCCGTCCGGCGCGACGGTGATGTGACGGGCCGTCGCGTAGACGCGCCATCCCTGGGCGGCGAGTGCGGCCGCGATGCCGCGCCCGGCGCCGCGGCTGGCCCCGGTCACCACGGCGATGCGCGCTTGGTCATGTCGGTCAGATGCCTGCATCGGACCAGACACTATCCGTTGTCGACGATCCCCAGTTCCCCGGCCTGTACGCCGGCGTTGATCGAATCCCACAAGGCCGAGCAGGCCAGGAACAGGCCCCCGTGACGACCGGCCCGACGGTCGGCGTCGCGGCGCTCCGCGCAGCGGGCCGTCGCCTCGGCGTCCCACTGCACGCTGGTCTGGTTCCAGCTGCTCTTACGCACCAGCAGCCGCGCACCGCAGGTGCGGCACGCCACCGGCACCATCGGCACGTCGGCGAGCCGATTGTCGGCCCGCACGGAGGAAGCCGGCCCCATCACACCGATCCGGCGCCAACCGCCCGGGCGGCCATGTTCGCCTCGACCTCTTTCATCCATGCCTCGTAGGGCCGGGTGGTGTCGAGCTCGAACTCGAAGCGGTCCACCATGTCCGGTTGCACGTCGGCGACGTCGACGTAGAACTGCTGGTACCAGCGACGGAGCTGGTAGACGGGGCCGTCCTCCTCGACCAGCAGCGGATTGTCGATGCGCGCCTTGTGCCGCCAGATCTGCACGTCCTGCTCGAAACCCAGCTTGACGAAATCACCGAGACTGACGGCGGTCTGCAAAGCGAGGTCGTCGGGCAGTGCCTCCGACTTCTTGACGATGATTCCGTATTGCAGCACAAAGGAATTCGCGTCTATCGGGTAGTGAGAATTGATGAGTACGGTCCGGTGGTCGGCGTCTTGGTAGTGATAGGTCAGATCGTCGATCATGAACGACGGGCCCCAGTAGGACGCCACGGAGGTGGTACCGAGCATCTTGGGCCCGTCGCCGCCGAGGTCGGGCCGGCCGGCGCTGTTCATGTATTGCGTCGCCACATGCCCTTCGAAGATGTTCTTGAAGTGCTTGGGCAACGAACCGTGGATGTAGAAGAAGTGCGCCATGTCGACCACGTTGTCGATGATCTCGCGGCAGTTGGTGTCGACCACGGTGGTGTACCAGTGCCAGTCCGTCCACTCGTCGCCGGTGGCGCCCTCGATGCGCGGGATCGTCACCTCCGGCGGCGGCGGCTTGCGCTCGGGGTCGTTCCAGACGAACAACAACCCGTCCTGTTGCAGGGTGGGCCACGCCTGCGTGCGGGCCAGCCTGGGGGCACGCCTGCTGTAGGGCACCATCTTGCAACGACCGTCGCCGCCCCAGCGCCAGTCGTGGAACGGGCACGCCACCTCGTCACCTTTGACCGTCCCCTGGGACAGGTCACCGCCCATGTGGCGGCAGTAACCGTCGAGCACGTTGACCGCGCCGTCCACACCACGGAAGACGACGAGCTTCTGACCGAACGCGTTGACCGAGTGCGGCGTGCCGTCGCTGAAATCCCTCAGCAGGCCCAGACAGTGCCAACCGCGGGCGAACCGGGTCGGGGTGGCATCCGCTTCGATGAGCCGAACGGTGTCGGCCTCGGACTGCAAACTCATAGCCGCATTCAACCCACACGCGCGCCGCGTGGCGGTGGGTTGTTCCACTCATCAGGAAGGCTCTTCCATCGTCGCAGGGCGTCCGCCTAGCGTTTCAGGCGTGACTGCGCACAGCACGACGATTCCCGCCGGACTGCCGGTGACCGACACATCCGTTGACCTCCTGGTGGTCGGTTCGGGCACCGGCATGACGACGGCGTTGGCCGCCCATGAGCGCGGGCTCTCGGTCCTGATCGTCGAGAAATCGTCGTTCGTGGGCGGATCGACCGCCCGGTCCGGCGGCGCGCTGTGGTTGCCCGCCGGCCCGGTGCTTGCCGAGGCCGGCGCGCACGACACCGCCGAGCGCGCCGCCGCCTACCTGGACTCGGTGGTCGCGGGCTCGGCGCCCACGCAGCGTTCCGCGGGGTTCCTGAAGCATGTGCCCGCGACCGTTGAGATGCTGCGCCGCACCACCCCGCTGCGGCTGTTCTGGGCCCGCGACTATTCCGACTACCACCCCGAGGAGCCGGGCGGCAGCGCGGCCGGCCGGACCTGCGAGTGTCGCCCGCTGAACACCTCCATCCTGGGCGAATACCGCACCCGGCTGCGACCGGGCGTCATGGAGGCCCACGTCCCGGTCCCGACGACGGGTGCCGATTACCGCTGGATGAATCTGGTGGCCCGGGTGCCGCGCAAGGGCATTCCGACGTTCGCCAAGCGCATCGCCCAGGGGGTGGGCGGCCTGCTGCTCGGCCGCCGCTACGCGGCGGGCGGCCAGGGCCTGGCGGCCGGGCTGTTCGCCGGTGTGCTGCGCGCCGGGATCCCGGTGTGGACCGAGACCACGCTGCTGCGCCTGTGCGGCGACGGCAGCCGGGTGACCGGTGCTGTCGTCGACCACGACGGGCGCGAGGTGACGATCACCGCCCGGCGCGGCGTCGTGCTGGCCACGGGCGGATTCGACCACAGCATGGACATGCGGTGGAAATTCCAGTCCGAATCGCTCGGCGCCAATTTCAGTCTGGGCGCCGAGACGAACACCGGTGACGGGATCCGCGCGGCGCAGGAACTGGGCGCCGACATCGATTTGATGGACCAGGCGTGGTGGTTCCCCGCCGTCGCACCGCTCCCGGGCAAGGCGCCCATGGTGATGCTGGCCGAGCGGTCGCTTCCGGGCTGCCTCATTGTCGACCAGAACGGGCGACGCTTCGCCAACGAGTCGACGGACTACATGTCGTTCGGCCAGCGGCTACTCGAATTGGAACGAGCGGGGACTCCCGTCGACGCGATGTGGATCATCTTCGACCAGCAATACCGCAACAGCTATGTCTTTGGCGCCGAACTGTTTCCGCGCATGAGAATTCCGCAGGCATGGTATGACGCGGGTATCGCGGTCCGTGCAGACAGTCACGCCGAGCTCGGTGCGCGAATCAATGTTCCGGTGCCGGAGTTCACCGAGACGATGGGTCGCTTCAACGAAAACGCCTTCGCCGGTGAGGATCCCGACTTCTGCCGGGGCCGTAGCGCCTACGACCGCTACTACGGTGACCCCACTGTCACTCCCAACCCCAACCTGCGTCCGCTGGTCAAAGGCCCGTTCTACGGCGTGAAAATGGTGCTCAGCGACCTGGGCACCTGCGGCGGCCTCAAAGCCGACGACCGCGCGCGAGTGGTCCGCGAAGACGGGCGTGTGATCGCCGGACTGTACGCGATTGGAAACGCTGCGGCCAATGCGTTCGGCACGACCTACCCGGGCGCGGGCGCGACAATCGCCCAGGGGTTGGTGTACGGCTACATCGCGGCCCTCGAAGCGGCCGCGAACTAGTCGGCTTCTCGCTTGGCCTCGGCCTGCTTCTCGATCTCGCGCCAATAGCCCGGAATGGGGCGCGGCTTACCGGCCCGGCCCTTGGCGGCGTTCTGGATCGTGGCTTCGGCCCCGTCAATGTCCTTCATCAACTCCAGCGCGAACTCCCGCTCGGCCGCGTAATACTTGGCCGCCCAGCGCAGCGCGATCACCGAGTACGCCCAGGCGGGTTCCACCTCGGCCCCCTCGGCGTCCTCGACCGCCTTGCGATGCCGCGCATCGGCGTACGCCACGTGCTCGGCCAGCAGTTCCTTGAGTCGGGTCGGGTTGCTGAGATGGCCGAACGTCACCCGCAGCAACACGCCGTGCTTGAGCACCGGCGGGTCCACCGGCGCGTTGTTGGTCCAATCGGTGACGGCTTCCATTCCCGCGGCGGTGATCTTGTAGAGCCGGCGGCTGCGGGTGCCTTCGTCGCGCTCTACCCGGGACGTCACCAGACCTAACCCCTCGAGCTTCTTCAGCTCTGTGTAGATCTGGCTGTAGGACGGGCTCCAGTAGTAAAGGTCGACGCTCCAGTCGATCCACTTCTTGAGGTCGTAGCCCGAGACCTCTTCTTCGTAGGACATCATGCCCAGCAGCGCCCAACTGGTCGCGGCGAGCGCCGCCTTCACCGGGTTTTCGCTGGTCGAGCCCACGCCTTCAGGCTAACAAGACGAGAGTCGCGGTTGCGCGACGGCGACCACTGGACGGGATGCCCTTGGCCTGGCCGATCAGGTCACGCGAGGTCAGCGCGCAGCGGAGCGTGGATCTCCGCAGTGGCTGCACCGTTCGGCGGCAGCGTCCGGCCGGCCTACGACCCCGGGAAGTTGACGTCCTTGGTGACCGACTCCCACTCGTCGATCGACGCCGTGGTCGCGGCGATCTTGTCGCGCATCGCCTTGAGCACGTCGCGGCCCAGCAGCAACCGCAGCGGCGGCTCGTCGAGCTTGGTGACCATCAGCACCGCCTCGGCCACCTTGCGCGGGTCGCCGGGCAGGTGGTCGGCGAACTGCTTGATCAGGTCCTTGCGCGCGGCCACGTCGACGTAGTCGGCGATCGGGGTGCCCGACTCCTTCATCGACCGCGTCGCCCAGTCGGTGCGGAAGGCGCCGGGTTCGATGGCGGTCACCTTGATGCCCAGCGGCCGCACCTCGGTGGCCAGCGCCTCGGTTATCGCTTCCAGCGCGAACTTGGTCGACGAGTAGTACGCGTTCGGCGGGTTGGCCACCAGGCCGGTCATCGACGAGATGTTGACGATGTGGCCCGACCCGCGGGCACGCATGGCCGGCAGCACCGCCTTGATCATGTTGACGGCCCCGAAGTAGTTGACGTCGAACAGCTTTCGTACCTCGGCGTCCTCGCCCTCCTCCACCGCGGACAGGTAGCCGTGGCCGGCGTTGTTGACCAGCACGTCGATCCCGCCGAACCCCTCCTCGGCCGCGGCGACCACCGCGGCGACCTGGCCGGGGTCGGTGACGTCGAGGGCGACGGCCAGCGCGCGGTTGCCGAACTCGTCGGCGAAGTCGCGCACCGCCTCGGCGCGGCGCGCGGTCACCGCGACGCTGTGACCGTCTTCGAGTGCGGCACGGGCGATCTCGCGGCCGAAGCCGGTCGAGCATCCGGTGATCAGCCAGCGCGCCATCTCAGGCGGTCCCTTCCGGCAGCCGGCGCAGATACGCCGCGCGCCGCTCGGCCAGCTGGGCGGCCCGCTGCTCGGGACTCACCCGCGGCAGGTGCGGCACCTCGGCGTCGAGCCGGTCCAGCTTGACCACCCGGCCGCGCGCGCCGAGGTCCTCGCGCGGACCGGACTCGCCGAACTCGGCCATCCGCAGCGTCAGGATGGCTTCGCGCAGGCCATCGGAGTCGATCCAGTTCGCCACCCCAGGATCGGTCGGCGAGATCACGTAGGTGTAGCTGCCGTCGTCGCCTGCCAGCGACTGCGCCTTGTTGAGGCTGCCGGTACGGTCGACGATGTCGAGCGTAGTGCCCCAGACGTTGCTCAGCGGCACCGTGAAGTACTCGGCGCCGCCGTCGCGCAGGTCGACCACGAACGCCTCGTCGGGCGCGAGGTCGAAGCGTCCCATGACGTATACCTGGTTGCGCATCGCGCCGACCTTGTCGGCCGACCAGGCCAGGTCGAAGTGGTTGGGCGGCATCTTGTAGACGCCGTGGCTGAGCTTGCCGGTGAAGTCGGCGAAGTAGGCCATCATCGCCGCGGTCGCCTCGGCCTGCTCATCAAGGGTACGTGCGGGCGCTTGTGATGGTCCGCCGAGCCGTTGCACCGCAAAGGAATTGGGGTCATCCCGGCCCCAGTCCAGCAGCACGTCGCGGATGTAGAACTCGTGCGCCTCGGGCGTGGTACGCACGTGGTTGGGCCGCCCGTGGGCCGGTTCGGCGTCGACGGTGATGGTGAAGCTGCCGTCGGAGTCCACCTGCATGGTGCGGCCGTTGAGCACGTCGACGGTGCCCATGTGGGCGTCCCACAGCGTGAAGTAGTTCTCGGTCATGCGGTGCTCGCCGACCCGGCCGCGGATCTCGTAGCGTTCGTCGCCGGAGATCGGGATCACCCGGTACACGCTGTCGGGATTATCGATGCCCCAACGCGATCCGGGGATGCGGCGGCCGTCCACGGGGTGCGCCAGCCGGGTGATGCAGCTGACCTTGGGCCGCAGCTTGTCCTGGTTCGACGACCACACCGCGGCCGAGAACATCACCTCGGCGAACGCGTCGTCGAACCGCTCCCGCATGGCGTCGGACGCCTTGGCCCGGCCCAGCCAGGTCTCCGCCACGCTGTGGTAGGCCGCCTTGACGGTCGGGTGCTCGATCAGGTCCAGCGCAGCCAATTCCTGCTCGTGCTGCGATGGTGTCGCGACCGGGTCCTCAGCCACTGTTCCTCACCTTCCCACATACTCGTGAAATCGCTCGGTGTACAACGAGAAACGCTCGTCGACCTGTTCGGCACTCAGGCCGTAGTCGGCCAATCCGTACGGTGGGCGCGCCGCCTCGCGGGGCCGTTCGGCCAGCCAGCGTCGCATCGCGCCCTCCGCCTCGGCGGTCAGCGGCAGCCCTACCGCGTCGTAGACGCGGGCCACCTGCCCGATCGGGTCGGCCACCGCGTCGTCGTAGGCGACGTCGGTGACCGGGGCGCCATCGCAACCCCAGCCGTCCCGGGCGGCCATGGCCCGGTCGTTGGTCCAGCCCATCCGCTGCAACCACTGCGCGCCCACCCGGTTTCGGTCGACTCTGTCGGCGTGCATCGCGTGCAGGGTCGCGTTGAGGCTGGCGCCCGACGCGATCGTGGTGCGCGGGTCGCGGTGCATGTGCACGATGTGCAGGTCGGGGAACCGCGCGCGCAGCGCGTCGAGATACCCGAGGTGCGCCGGCGATTTCAGCACCCAGCGCTGCGCCGTCGAGCCGGCCTGCCGCTTCTGCCACTGCAGGAACTGCAGCGCGCGGTGCAGGTAGTCGTAGGCGGGCGTGAAATCCTGCTCGTCGAGCCAGGTCCGGTAGACGGGAAGGTGCGCACCGGATTCGGGGACGTGCGACAGGAACGCGTCGGCCAGAAAGACGATCTCCTCCTCGGCCTGCCGCGCGTACATCGGATGGATCGCGAACAGCTCCGGGGCCAGCTCGCGGGACTTGGCCTCGCGGGCCTCGCTGACCGCGATGCGAGGGTCAACAACATCGACGCCACCGAACCGGTAGTCGAGCCGGGGCGCGACCTCCACGACCTCCCAGCCGTAGGCGCAGTGGAACCGGGGGTCGGCGGCCAGCAGGCGCTGCAGCAGCGTGGTGCCGCTGCGCATCATCCCGACGACCACGATGGGCGCGGCCACCCGTTCGTCGAGGATCTCGGGGTGGCGGCGGATCCATTCCTGAGCGCGCAGCCGCATCCGCAGGCCGTGCACGATGCCCGACCGCAAAATGTGGACCCCGACGGCGCCCAGGTCGGCCCTGGAAACGGCATGGGCGTAGTCGGCCAGCAGCACGCGCAGCGGCCCCTCGAATTCGCCGGGCCCCCAATCGGTCAGCGCCTCCTTGCGCTGGGCATCGGCCAGGACCGTGCCCAACTCGAACGTGGTCGAATGGTCCACGCGGTCAGAACTTCAGGTGCTGGCTGACGTCGCCGAGCTGGTCGACGAACATCGTGCGGGTGTCGAACCACCACTGCCCGTCCAGCCGGTGGAACGTGTCCTTGTAGTGCCCGGTCACGATGACCTGCAGCGGCAGGTCGGGGGTGGCCTGGGTGACGCAGTAGTACGAGGTGCTGCTCGCGGTGCCCGCATCCTCGTCGATGTGCAGCTGCACGTTGCTGGTGTTGTGGTGCGTCTTCGGGGTGCCGTCCTCGTAGAGGCGCGTGGCCATCTCGTACATCTTCCGCACCCCGGCGGCCCCGGCGAACACCGTCTCGGGCGGGCCGTCCTCGACCCCGCAGATGCGCCCGTGCGCGAAAAGCCCGGCCACCGCATCCAAGTCGCCGGCATCCAGCAGTTGCGCGTAGCGGTAGATCAGGTTGGTGATTGCGATGGCGCTGTCACTCACGTTGGGACTCACACTCCTGCCTGGCGGGCGTCGCAGACCATCGTGGCAGAGCCGCCCCAACTTTCATAGAACTGACCATTACTCTTATCGCCGTGGCATCACCGTGGACGCCGAGCCGGCTCGGCGACTTGACCGGCAAACGGGTCATCGTGACCGGCGCGACCAACGGCGTCGGCCTGGGCACCGCGCGCGCCCTCGCCGGGGCCGGCGCGCACGTGATCCTGGCCGTGCGCAACACCGAATTGGGCAAGCGACGCGCCACGGAAATCTCGATGGTGGGCGGCTCGACGTCGGTGCTCAGGCTCGACCTGGCCGACCAGTCGTCGGTGCGCGCGTTCGCCGACGCGCTCGACGGTGAGGTGGACATCCTGATCAACAACGCCGGCGCGCTCACCGACCGCCGCACCGACACGGTGGACGGGTTCGAGACGACGCTGGCCACCAACCTGCTCGGGCCGTTCGCGCTGACCAACCTACTGCTGCCGCGGGTGCGCGCCCAGATCATCAACGTCGGCTCCGACGCGCACCGCTCGGCGACGCTGCGCCTCGACGACCCGCACCTGCGCCGGCACTGGAGCAGGCTGGGCGCCTACGCGCAGTCCAAGCTCGCCGTCATGCTGTGGGGCCTCGAACTCGACCGCAGGCTGCGCGCCGCCGGGTCGCCCGTCGTCACCCAGCTCACCCACCCCGGCTGGGTGGCCTCCAACCTCTCGCACCTGTCGGATTCGCCGCTGATGTCGTTGGCGCACAAGACCGTCAAGGCCATGGCCGACCGGCTCGGCAACGACATCGACCAGGGCGCGGCGCCCACCCTGTACTGCATCAGCGAACCGGTGCCGCCGGGCTGCTACGTCGGGGTCAGCGGCCGGCTCGGCCTGCGCGGCGGCCCGGTCATGATCGGCCGCTCGGTGCCGGCCTGCGACTACGACGTGGCCGCGCGGCTGGTGGCCTTCGCCGAAAAAGAGACCGGCACCCGGATGGAGGTCTAACCATGGGTGAAGACAGCGAGTTCGCCGGCGCCGTCGCCGTCATCACCGGCGCGGGGCGCGGGCAGGGCCGCAGCCACGCCGTCGCGCTCGCCGAGCGGGGCGCCGACATCATCGCCGTCGACCGCTGCGCCGACATCGACGCGATCCCCTACCCGCTGTCCACCAAGGCCGACCTCGACGAGACCGCCCGGCTGATCGAAGCCGCGGGCGCCAAGGTGGTGCCCGTCGTCGCCGACGTCCGCGACCTGAACCAGCTGGAGGCCGGGGTGCGGGCGGGTGTCGACGCGCTCGGCGAGGTCGACATCGTCATCGCCAACGCGGGTGTGGTCGCGATCGGGGAAACCGATCCCCGCGCCGAACCGGTGTTCGACGCGATCGTGGACACCAACCTCAAGGGCGTGTGGAACACGCTGCTGGCGACCGTGCCGTCGATCGTCCGCAAGGGCCGCGGCGGATCGGTGGTGCTGGTCAGTTCGTCGCAGGGGCTGACCGGCCGTGGCGGTGACGGCAGCGCCGCGATGTTCGCCTACGCCGCGTCCAAGCACGGCGTGGTCGGGCTCATGCGCTCGGCGGCCAACGCGTATGCCCCGCACCGGATTCGGGTCAACTCCGTGCATCCCAGCGGCGTCTCGACACCGATGATCCTCAACGACTTCGTCGTCACGAAGATGATGGAGAATCCGAACCCGGCCGTCTCCCAGATGCTGCTGCCCGACGTGCCGCTGGTCGAGCCGCAGGACGTCACCGAGGCGGTGCTGTGGCTGGTCAGTCCCCGGGCGCGGTACGTGACGGGAGTGTCGATACCCGTCGACGCCGGCCACGTCGTCATGTAGGTGGGCGCCCCGGTAGAACGTGTTACAGTTTGCCGACCGTGGCCGGGGTCCCGGGGCCCCGGTGTCGCGTTGAGGAGGCCCGGCATGCGTTGCGTCGGCGGCGACCGCGTTTGCCCGCGCCCATGAGCGCGCCGCCCCGCGGGGCGGCGACATGACCCGCAAGCGCGTCGTCGTCGCGGGCCTGGGCGATGTGGGCGTCCTGACCGCGATCCGGCTGTCCCGGCACGCCGACGTCGTCGGCGTCTCGGCCAAGCCGGCTTTGGTGAGCGGCCAGGAGCTCGGCGTCCGGCTGTCCCGGCCCGCCGACTGGGCCCGCGACTACTGGATACCGTTCGACCGGTTCCGCCGGTTGGACGGGGTCCGAAAAGTCCAGGCCACCCTGTCCGGCGTCGATCTGGGGGCCCGCACAGTCGTGGGCCGCGGCGCCGACGGCGCACCGATCACCGAGTGTTACGACGCGCTGGTCATCGCGACCGGGGTCACCAACGGCTTCTGGCGCCGCCCGACGCTGCAGTCGGCCGCCGAGATCGGCGCCGGGCTCCGCGCCGCGCACGCCCGGCTGGCCGAAGCCCGCTCGGTGATCGTCGTGGGCGGCGGCGCGGCCGCGGTGAGCAGCGCCGCCAACCTGGCGACCACGTGGCCCGACAAGCGGATCGACCTCTACTTCCCCGGGGCACGGGCCCTGCCCGCGTATCACCCCCGCACCTGGCGGCGCATCGAGGGCCGGCTGACCCGCCTCGGAGTGGGCCTGCACCCCGGGCACCGGGCCGATTTGCCCGCGGGATTCGCGGGCGAGGAGATCACCGCCGAACCCGTCCGGTGGACCACCGGGCAACCGGAGGCGTCCGCCGACGCGGTGCTGTGGGCCGTCGGACGGGTGCGGCCCAACACCGACTGGCTGCCCCCCGAGCTGCTCGACGAGCGCGGGTTCGTGCGCGTGACGCCGGAGCTGCGGGTGCCCGGTCGGCCGGGTGTCTTCGCGGTCGGCGACGTCGCGGCGACCGACCCGTTGCGCAGTTCGGCCCGCAACCGCGGCGACGCGCTGGTGGCCCACAACGTCCGCGCCGAATTCTCCGGACGCCCCCTGCGCGGCTACCGGGCGCCCGGGCGCCGGTGGGGTTCGTTGCTGGGCATCCAGCCCGACGGGCTCGAGGTGTTCCTGCCCACCGGCCAGGCGTTCCGGCTGCCGCCGTGGTCGGTGGAACGGGTGGTGATGCCCGGAATCGTCCGGTGGGGCATGTACCGCGGGGTGCGGCGCAACGATCCGCTCGGTTAGGTGTTGCGGGTGTCGATGACGCGCGCGGCGATGTCGACGAGACGGGTGTTGGACTCCTGCGCCCAACCGCTCCTGCAACCTGTCGATCTTGTCGGATATCTCCGATGTGGCGGCCAGGGACTCGAACTTGCCCCCCTTGCCGACCAGCAGGATGCCGGCGGCGTCGACCGCGCTGATCAGCTCCACGGCGGCGTCGGTGACCGCGGTCAACACGTCCTGGGTGCTCCGCGGCACGCTCGTGCTGCGCGACAATTCGGCCATCCGCTCGGCCAGGTAGTGCTCTCCCGGACCGGACCATTCGCCCTGCATCTGCTCCTCCCGCCGCTCTCCCCTTGCGTTCCCGGAGTGCGGCGAAAAAACCACGATCGAGTCTTCGGCGTGGCGCCACTACCATCGCGTCAGTGCGCATGCCGGTCGGATCGAAACGGAGAACGAGCTGGTGAACGAGCCGGGAGTCGAGGCGTTCGAGCAGTTGGTTGCGCGGCTGAACTATCCGATGTTCGTCGTCACCACGGCCGCCGGCGACGTCACGGCCGGCTGTCTGGTGGGCTTCGCCAGCCAGACCAGCATCCATCCGCCCCGGTTCCTGGTCGGGCTGTCCAGGCGCAACCACACCTTCCGGGTGGCCGCCGACGCAACCCATCTGGCCGTACACGTGTTCGAGCGTGAGCACCTCGACGTCGTCGAACTTTTCGGCGGCCAGACCGGCGACACGGTCAACAAGTTCGACCGCTGCTCCTGGCGCCGAGGTCCCGAGCGGCTGCCCATCCTCGACGATGCCGCCGCCTGGTTCGCCGGCACGATCCTGGATCGTTTCTCCCTGGGCGACCACGTGGGCCACCTGCTCGAGCCGGTGGCCGGCCGCCCGCCGCACGACCTGGAGCAATGGGTGTCGTTCGGCGACGTGCGGGACCTGCGGCCGGGCCACGAGGCCTGAGCGATGCCGTCTCCCCGGGTGGGTGCCGTCGACGGCAGCACCGAACTGGCCTCGTTCTACGCCGATCCCCCCGACGGCGTGCGCGTCAATATGATCTTCAGCGCCGACGGCGCCGCCGCCTTCGGCGGTCGCGCCGGTCCCCTGTCGTGTCCCACCGACCAACGGCTGCTGCGGGACCTGCGCAGCTTCGCCGACGTGGTGCTGGTCGGCGCCGGGACCGCGCGCGCCGAGAATTACGGCCCGGTGCGCCTGACCGATGAGCAGCGGGCCCGACGCCACGCCGAGGGGCGACCGGCGCCGCCCCCGATCGCCGTGGTCAGCCGCAGTGGCGAGCTGCCGGCCCGGCTGCTCGGTGACCCCGACCGGCCGCCGATCCTGCTGACCTGCGCGCGGTCCGCGGCGCGGCGCCGGCCCGACGACGACGCGCCGCGGCGGGTGCTGGTGGCCGGTGAGGAGTCGGTGGACGTCGCCCAGGCGGTCGCCCTGCTGCGCGCGCACGGCATGCACCGCATCCTGTGCGAGGGCGGGCCCACGCTGCTCGACGAGCTGGTGGACGCCGACACCGTCGCCGAGATCTGCGTGACACTGGCGCCCATACTGGCCGCGAGCCAGCCGGTGGGCCATCGGCTGCCGGCCCGGCTGCCCGCGCCGGTCACCATGGCGCTCGACCACGCCCTGGTCTGTGACCACTACCTGTACCTGAAGTACCGCCGCTGAACACCGCATGCGCGCGGTGCCGCCACTTCCTAGAATGGCCAGATCGGGGCGAGCCCGCATCGAATCGCCTGCGCGGCATCGGCTTCAAATCCATCGCCGTCCACATTCTCCGGGCACGCAGAGGAGGACCATCGGCCAGGTGAGCAGTTCACACGACGACAAGGACTACCGCAATCTGGCGGTGAATCGGCTGCGGCCCAGCGAACTTCAGTGGGCGCTCAACAATGACGCCGTACACGGCATCGCGTACGCGTTCAAACATCCCGTCGCTGTCGCCGAATCCAGCGACGATCCCGAAGACGACAGAAGAACCTACCTGGTGCGGGTCAAGCGCGACGACCTCGCCAATGCGCTGGGCAAGATCAACCAGTGGATCGGTGAAAACCCCGGCACGGCGGGCATGCAGGCGTTCGGGTTCGTCAGGGCGCTGTCCCGCGAGGGGCTCACCGAACGCGAACCCGGGGACGGGGAACTCCACTGAGCCGCTCCTGTCCCACCGACTCGGCGAATTAGCTGGCTTTCGCTATTCACCGTGCCCGGCGGTCGTCGCACCGATTAGCCTTATGCCTGGCACGCGCTGGTGAGGAGTCGGGATGGGTGACACGACCGCGGATTCGCGGGAGGGCTCACAGTTCGGGCCGTACCGGCTGCGGCGGCTGGTCGGCCGCGGCGGCATGGGCGACGTCTACGAGGCCGAGGACACGGTGCGGGAACGGATCGTGGCGCTGAAGCTCATGTCGGAGAAGTTGTCCAGCGACCCGGTGTTCCGCTCGCGGATGCAGCGCGAGGCCCGCACCGCGGGACGCCTGCAGGAGCCGCACGTCGTCCCGATCCACGACTACGGCGAGATCGACGGCCAGCTCTACGTGGACATGCGCCTGATCGACGGCAAGGACCTGGCCGGCATGCTCAAGAGCTACGGGCCGCTGGCCCCGCCGCGGGCCGTGGCGATCGTGCGCCAGATCGGCTCGGCGCTCGACGCCGCCCACACCGCCGGAGTGCTGCATCGCGACGTCAAGCCGGAGAACATCCTGGTGAGCGCCGACGACTTCGCCTATCTCGTCGACTTCGGGATCGCCAGCGCCAACTCCGACGAAAAGCTGACCCAGTTCGGTACCACCGTGGGCACGGTCAAATACATGGCCCCGGAGCGTTTCACCGATTCCGACGTGAGCCATCGGGCCGATATCTACGCGCTGACCTGCGTGCTCTATGAGTGTCTGACCGGGTCGCCGCCGTATGTGGGCGACCAGTTGAGCGTGATGGGCGCGCACGTGCACCAGGCGATCCCGCGGCCCAGCGTCGCGCGGCCTGGCATCCCGGCCGCCTTCGACCAGGTGATCGTCCGCGGGATGGCCAAGAATCCCGCGGAGCGCTTCGCCACCTGCGGTGACCTGTCGGCGGCCGCCTACGCCGCCCTGGCCGCACCCGACCGCGACCGCGCCACCGACATCCTGCAGCGCAGCCAGGTCGCACGGCCGCCGGCCCCGTTCGCGGGCCCGCCGCCCGGCGGTTTCGCGCCGGCCCCGCCCGCGCCGGCCGGTCCCGCTCCCCCGACGGGTCCGGCGTGGTCCGCGCTGTCGGCTTCCGGGACACCGCTGGCGACCGGCGGGCCGGTTCCCCAGCCGACGGGGTGGCCCGCCGCGCCGGCCTGGGGCGCCGGTACACCGCAGTGGGGCCAACCGCCGTCGCCCGGCCGCAAGCCGTGGCTGTGGGTCGGCGTCGCCGCCACCGCCACGGTGGCAATCGTGGGCCTGGTCCTCGTCATCGCCCGCCCGTGGGAGTCGCCGTCGCCGCAGCCCACGACGGCGCCCCCGACATCGACCGCGGCCGCGCCGGACTCCGTCGCGCTACGGGTGCTCAACGACGGTGTGTACGTGGGCAGTTCGGCCGCATCGGTGACGATCGACATCTTCAACGAGCCCATCTGCCCGCCCTGCGGCAGCTTCATCAGATCCAATGCCAGCGATATCGACACGGCGGTGAACAACAAGAAGCTCGCCGTGCGGTACCACCTGCTCGCCTTCCTCGACGAGAAGTCGCACAGCAAGGACTACTCGACGCGCGCGGTGGCCGCGAGCTACTGCGTCGCGTCGCAGGACGATCCCAAGCTCTACGCCGACTACTACTCCGCCCTGTTCGCCAGCAACTTCCAGCCGCAGGAGGACGCCCCGGAGGACCGCACCGACGGCGAACTGGCGCAACTGGCCAAGACCGCGGGCGCCGACACCACCGTGGTCGCCTGCATCAAGTCAGGAAACGACGTCGGCACGGCCAAAACCAAGGCCGCGAACGGTTATGCCACGTTGTCCGGCCTCGGGGCCAATGCCACGCCGTTCGTGTGGGACGGCACCCGGGCCGTCAATTACCAGGACCCGACGTGGCTGACCAAGCTGATCGGCTAGCGCGGTGACCCGGGCCGCCCCGGACGGCACCGTCATCGGCGTGTACCCCCCCGGCCCGCTGAGCGGGACCGGGCCCCAACCCGGTTCAGCGTCGATGCTGATGACCGACCCTGAACCGGTAACTCACAGGATGTACAGCATCTCCTGGTAGGTGGGCAGCGGCCACAGGTCGTCGGCCACAACGCCTTCCAGCGTGTCGACGGCGCCGCGGACCGCGTCCATGGCCGGCAGCAACGCCGCCTGGGCGTGCTTGGCCTCGTCGAGCGCGGAGGCCGCCGAGTGATCGGCCAACGCGGCCTTCAGCGTCCCCAGCGCCGCCTCGAGGTCTGCGAGCGGAGCCGAAATCGCTTCCAGCGCAGCCATACTCGGCTCCATACCGGCGGCCTTCATGGTCGCGACGTTCTGCGCCAGTTCGGTCTGGTAGCGGATCGCGGCCGGCAGGATGACCGTCGTGCCGATCTCCAGCGTGAGCTTGGCCTCGACGCCGATGGTCAGCGCGTACTGCTCGAGCCGGACCTCATAGCGGCTGTGCAGCTCGCGGTCGCTGAACACGCCGTACTTCGCGAACACCTCGACCGCCTCCGGCTTGATCAGCTCCGGGATCGCGTCGAGCGTGGTCTTGAGGTTCGGCAGGCCCCGCTCGGCGGCCTCGATCTGCCAGTTCTCCGAATAGCCGTCCCCGTTGAACACCACCGCCCCGTGCTCGGTGATGACCTCCGTGAGCAGCTTCTGCACCGCCTTGTCGAAGTCCTCCCCGGCTTCGACGGCCTTCTCCAGGATGGTGGCCATGTAGTCGAACGAGTCGGCCATGATCGTGTTCAGGACGATCATCGGCACGGCGACCGTCTGCCCGGAGCCGGGCGCGCGGAACTCGAACCGGTTGCCGGTGAACGCAAACGGGCTGGTGCGGTTGCGGTCGCCGGGATCGGTCGGCAGCGGGGGCAGCGTGTCGACCCCGATGATCATGGTGCCCTTGCCCTTTGACGACGTCGCGGCGCCCTTGGCGATCTGCTCGAACACGTCGGCGAGCTGCTCGCCGAGGAAGATCGAGATAATCGCGGGCGGTGCCTCGTTGGCGCCCAGACGGTGGTCGTTGGTGGCCGAGGCTACCGAAACACGAAGCAGCCCGGCGAATTTGTGCACGGCCCGGATGACCGCCGCGCAGAACACCAGGAACTGGGCGTTCTCGTGCGGGGTGTCACCGGGAACCAGCAGCGAGCCCAGATCGGAGTTGCCCACCGAGAAGTTGACATGCTTGCCCGACCCGTTGACACCGGCGAAGGGCTTCTCGTGGAACAGGCATTCCATGCCGTGCTTTTTGGCCAGCATCTTGAAGACCGTCATCAACAGCTGCTGGTGGTCGGAGGCCAGGTTGGCCCGCTCGAACATCGGCGCCACCTCGAACTGGCCGGGGGCCACCTCGTTGTGCCGGGTCTTGGCGGGGATGCCGAGCTTGAACAGCTCCCGCTCGGTGTCCATCATGAAGCCCAGCACGCGCTCGGGGACCGCGCCGAAGTAGTGGTCGTCGAACTCCTGGCCCTTGGGCGGCTTGGCGCCGAACACCGTGCGGCCGGCGTTGACCAGGTCCGGTCGCGCCAAAAAGAAGTGCCGGTCGACCAGGAAGTACTCCTGCTCCGGGCCGCAGAACGACACCACCTTCTCGGGGTCGGTGTGGCCGAACAGCTTCAGGATGCGCTCGGCGTGCACACCCATGGCCTGTTGGCTGCGCAGCAGCGGCGTCTTGTAGTCCAGCGCCTCGCCGGTCATCGAGACGAACACCGTCGGGATGCACAGCGTGTTGCCGTTGGGGTTCTCCAGGATGTAGGCGGGGCTGGTGACGTCCCAGCCCGTATAGCCGCGCGCCTCGAAGGTGCTGCGCAGCCCTCCCGACGGGAAGCTGGACGCGTCGGGCTCGCCCTGGATCAGGGTCTTGCCGGCGAACTCGGCGAGCGTCTGCCCGTCGGAGACGGGTTCGAGGAAGCTGTCGTGCTTCTCGGCCGTCAGGCCGGTCATCGGGTAGAAGACGTGCGCGTAGTGGGTGGCGCCCTTCTCCAGCGCCCAGTCCTTCATCGCCGCCGCGACCGAGTCCGCGACGGCGGGGTCGAGCTTGGCGCCCTTCTCGATGGTCGCCACGACCGACTTGTACACCGACTTGGGCAGCCGCGACTGCATCTCGGACTTGGTGAACACGTTGCTGCCGAAGATCTCGCCGGGGGTCTCGCCGGGAACGAAGCTGACGGCTGGTGGGACGTATGCCTCGACGTTGTTGATCGCCTGCAGGCGGACGGAGTTTCCGCTCAATTGAGTTCCTTGTCGCTGGGGGGTCCGCGATTTTCCTGCACGGAAGGTGGACCGACTCACACTAGGAACCTTCGATGGCAAATTTGTTACGCCGATGTCAACGCTGGCTCCGCAACCGTTTCAAACATGCTTCAACGGGCGCGCTGCAAGCCCCTGACCTCGAAACTGCAACCGGGTGTGGCCGTCAGGCGTGTCGTCGCTGTGGTTGCCGCGTCGCGGTGGGTGGGCCGCCGGGGTTCCGCCCCTCGCCCGGATTCTCCGCAGCCGGTATTGTCCGCTTCGTCACCAATCGCCGGCATCAAGTCGCGCCTTGTCCCCCAGCGAGGCACCCATGACGTCTCCCACCGAGATCGAGGGCGGGCGGCCCGACGAGCCGCTGGGCTACGTGGTCTTCGACGACGACGGTGCCGAGCGCCGGGTCCCCGTTTTCGATCAGCTCTTCGTCGGCCGGGAGTGCGCGGGGATCAGCGAGGCGCGCAGGCTGGTGATCCCCGACCCCGAGATCTCCCGCACCCACCTCGAGATCCGGCTGGACGCGGCGGGCGACCGCGCCTTCGTCATCGACACCAGCACCAACGGCAGCCTGGTCAACGGGATGCGGCTGGAACGCGCGGTCCCACGGCCGCTACGGCCCGGCGACGAGATCCGGATCGGTGACATCGCACTGACCTTCCGATCGGCGCGATTCAACGCCGTGCACCGCACCGTCGCGCGGGCCACGCGGACCCGGATCAGCCGGACGGCCATGGTGATGGTGGTCGGCGACATCGTGAACTACTCGACAATCTCCGAAGTGACCGACGAACGGGTGGTCGCGGAGGGCCTGCACACACTGTGGAGCGAGGTGGGCCTGGTCCTGCGCGCCCACCAGGGCACGCTCAACCACTACGCGGGGGACGCGATTTTCGCCATCTGGGAGGCGAACCGGTTCACCGACGCGGCGAAGCGCGCCATCGACTTCGCGCTCGACGCCAACCGGCTCGTCGGCGAGCTGGCGCCCACGTTGCCGTTGCGCAGCCCCGATGGCGCGCCGATCCACATGGGCTGGGGCGTGGTGACGGGAATGGTCGCACTGGCCGCGATGACCAGATCGGTCGAGGCGGTGATCGGCGACTCGGCCAACGTGGCGTTCCGGTTGGCGGGACTGGCCGGCCGGGGCGGGCGAGCCGCGGTGCTGGTGACCGGCGGGGTGCGACGTGTGGTCGAAAAGGACTTCAGCTGGGGCGAGGGCGAAAAGGTCGAGATCAAGGGCCGGCGCGGGACCGAGACCGTCTTCCCCGCCATCGGCGGGGACATGTCGGAGCCCGCGGCGGCCCTATGAATCCAGATGCGCGCTGCCGTCGTGCAACTCGTCGCGGTCCAGGGCCATCGGGGTGACGGCGGGAACATCGCCGGTGCCGACCACGGCGCGGGTGATCGGGGTCAGCGCCTGGAACAACGTCTCGACTTCGTCGTCGGTGAGCGCCTCGAGCGCCGACAGGGCAAGCCTGTCGGTCGTCGCCTCGATGCGGTCTTTGAGTTGGCGGCCGGCCTCGGTCAGCGACCCGTCGTCGCCGAGCAGCCCCCGCTCGGCCAGGCGCTGTTCGTGGTGGCCCCAGGCGGCCTCATCGTAGTCGCGGGTGCGGGCGATGTAGTCACGCGGGATCCGGCCGGCCGCGGCGTGCAGCACGTTGGATTCGCGCCCGGAGACGCCCTCGGACACGAGCGCGGCCACGTGGGCGTCGCCGCGCTGCTCGCGCAGCAGCGTGGTGGCGTGCCACAGCGCGCCCAGCGGGTCCTCGGGCCACGGCAACGCCCGGTTCGCGGCGAACAGCGGGCGGCCGTCGAGCGGGGCCTGCCGCGCCGCCTTGCCCGCCAATTCGACTGCCACGGCGAGGTTTTCGTCTTCGCTCACTCCGCAGCGACGCAGCGCCGCCACCGCGGAGTCGGCCCGTGCGCGCAGTGCCGACTCCGGGCCGGCGATCTGCCACGCCGCGGGCAGGGCCTTGGCGACCCGCTCGGGGGCGAAGTTGTAGAAGATCGCCGTCACCACGTCGGCCGGCACCTCGCCCAGCGGCGCCGAGCGGGCCGCGAAGTAGCCCATCCAGAAGCCCCGGTACCCCAGCCCGTCCAGCGCCGCGCGCGCCTCGGGCGCGAAGTACGTCACCGCGTGCACCGGCTCGAATCGATCGAAGAAGCGCCGCGCCAGCCCCGGATCTTTACGCACGGCCGCAGTTAACCAGACGCACCCCCGCGGCGGGTCGGCGCGTCCCGTTTGGCGCCGTCAGGGTGGGCATCGTGCCGGCCTGACCTACGGCGACTGCTTCTCCTGTGCTCTGGCCCAGGTCAGCGGCCACTCGCGGCGCCCGCCGATTCGCCTGGGCCGCTCTCCTCGTCCTCGGCGTCGGCCGCGGTCAGGGGCATCGCCAGGTCTTCCAGCGAGCGTTGTTCGGCCGCGACGCCGAGCCACAGTTCGACCAGCCCGGCCACCGCCATCACCGCGGCCCCGATCAGGAACGACCAGACCACCTCGCCGCGCTGCCCGGAGTTGATCAGCTGCCCGAACAGCAACGGGCCGGAGATGCCGCCGATCGCGGTGCCCATCGCGTAGAAGAAGGCGATCGCCAGCGCCCGGGTCTCCATCGGGAAGATCTCGCTGACGGTCAGGTAGGCGGCGCTCGCGCCGGCCGACGCCAGGAAGAACGCCGCCGCGAGCACGCCGATGAACGCCCACACCCCGCCGGCCTGGGTCACGAACACCACCGCGAGGACGACCGCGACCGCCGCCGAACCGAGGTAGGACAGCGTGATCATCGGTTTGCGGCCGACGGCGTCGAACAACTTGCCCAGCAGCAGCGGGCCGAGGAAGTTGCTCAGCGCCCACAGGATGAAAAACAACGGCACCGTGCCTGAGGGCACGCCGTAGAACCCGCTCAGCAGCGTGCCCAGGTTGAACGTCACGCCGTTGTAGAGGAACGCCTGCCCGATGAACAGCGCGAGGCCGAGCACGGCGCGCCCCGGGTACAGCGTGAAGGCCACCTTGGCGATCTCGACGAAGGAGATCGCCGTGCGCTGGCGGACTTTGAGCGGCTTTCCCTGCGGCTCGGGCAGCGGCTCGCCCGTTTCCTGCTGCACGTCTTCCTCGATGTCGCCGACGATCCGTTCGGCCTCCTGCGCGCGCCCGTGGATGAACAGCCAGCGCGGGCTTTCGGGGACGTTGCGCCGGACCAGCAGCACGAAGATGCCGAAGAGGGCGCCGATGCCGAACGCCAGCCGCCAGCCGATGTTCACCGGGAAGTGCGCCGTGTTGAGCAGGACCAGCGCGCCGGCCGCCCCGAGGGCCGAGCCGAGCCAGTAGGTCCCGTTGATCACCAGGTCCACCCGGCCGCGCACCCGCGCCGGGATCAGCTCGTCGATCGCCGAGTTGATGGCGGCGTATTCGCCGCCGATGCCGGCGCCGGTCAAAAAGCGGGCGACGAAGAAGTACCACGGCGCGAACGCGAACGCGGTGGCGACGGTGGACAGCAAATAGAGCACGAGGGTGACCATGAACAGGTTGCGCCGCCCGAAGCGGTCGGTCAGGTGGCCGAAGAACAGGGCGCCCAGGCAGGCCCCGGTGATGTAGATCGCCGCCGCCACACCGATCTGCGCGGGGTCGAGCGCGATGCCGCTGCCCTTCTCGGTGAGCCGGGCCGACACGTTGCCGACCATGGTGACCTCGAGACCGTCGAGGACCCAGACACCGCCGAGACCCAGCACGACGCGCCAGTGAAACCTCGACCATGGCAGCCGGTCGAGCCGCGCCGGCACCCGGGTGCTGATGGTTCCGGTCTGCGCGCCTGTGCTCATCGTTTCTCCGTTCTGGTTTCACAGAGACTTACCCGGCAGCGCCTGTCGCAAGCAACCCCGCAAGCGTCCGGCCACCACATTCCTGTGCGATTCGGCCAGCCCGACGCCGCGTTATCAGCTAATGTTCATCCACCGCCGTGCTCGGCGTGGCGGTCGGCGCGCGGTGAAAGGAACCCCGTGGCCCCAAGGATGGTCGACGTGTGGACCCGGCCGATGGTCGGTGCGGCCGCGGTGTGCGCTGCCGCGCTGCTCGTCGCGGCGCCGGCAACCGCGGACCCGACCGACGACGCGTTCGTCGCGGCGCTGGAAAAGCGCGGGATCTTCTTTCCCACCGACGACGCCGCGGTCGCGAAGGCCCACAACGTGTGCGCCGGGCTGGACAAGGGCCAGACGCCGGCCAGCATGATCATGTCCCTGGGAAAGCAATTTTCCGCGCGCCAGGCCGGCTACTTCATCGGCGCGTCGGTGGCCTTCTATTGCCCGGAGCACAAAGGCGATAACGGCATTGTGGTGGTGCCGCCGCCGAGCGGGTGAGGGCACCCGCCTCCGGAGCGGCGGCGCATCGGCGCCTATTCCGCGTCGCGGGCCGACGTCCCGCCGTCGACGGTCAGCACCATGCCGCTGGTGCTGGTGCACGCCGCGAAGTACAGCGCGGCCTCCCCGACGTCCTCGGGGGTACCCTCCAGCGGCAGCGGCCGGTCCTGGCGCATCTTCTCGCGCGTTCTGCGCACGAACTTGTCGACCTGCTCCGGGCTCAGCCCGGGAACCGACGACGCGAGAATGGGCGTCGGAACTCCGCCCGGGGCGAGGCAATTCACACTGATCCCCAGCGGCGCCAGCTCGGTGGCCACGCTGCGGCTGAAATGGATGACGGCGGCCTTGGACGCCCGGTAGGTCATCACGCCACCGCCGGCCTGCAAACCGCCGATCGAGGCGACGTTGATGATGGCACCGCCGTCGTGGTCGGCCATGTGGCGCGCCGCCTCGCGCGTGCCCAGCATCACCCCCAGCACGTTGACCGACATCACCTTGGCAAAGTCGGTGAGGTCGGCCTGCAGGAAGCTCCGGTGCATCGCGCTGGAGATTCCCGCATTGTTGACCATCACGTCGAGGCCGCCGAAATGCCGCACCGCCGCCTCGACCACGGCGCCGACGTCCCCGGCGTCGGACACGTCGACGTGCTCGAAGCGCGCGCGGCCCCCGCACTCGCCGGCGAGTCGCTCACCGTCGTCGTCGTTGATGTCGGCGATGACAACCGAGGCGCCGGCGTCCAGGAAGGTGCGCACGATCCCCAGGCCCAGCCCCGAGGCGCCGCCCGTGACGATGGCGACCTTGCCGTCCAACGTGGGGGTCATCGAGGTCCTCTCGGGTTGTTCATTCGATGGGTTCGTCACCCAGCACGGTGGTGCGCAACATCTCCCGCGCGGAATTCGGATCATACGGCGCCGCCCGGTGCAGCACCCCGCGGTTGTCCCAGATGACGGTGTCGCCGACCGACCAGGTGTGGCTGTACACCTGGTCGGGTTCGGTCGCCCGCGCGAGCAACTCGTCCAGCAGGGCCCGGCCCTCGTCGAGGTCCATGCCGACCACGTAGTCGGCCGAGGCGCCCAGCACCAGCGACCTGCGGCCGCTGCGGTGGGTCCACACCAGTGGGTGCTCGTGAGTGCGCCGGGAGGCCCAGCGCGCCAGCTGCCCGGGCGTGGGATCGGGGTAGACGCGCCGCTGGGAGGCCGCCAGCGAGTGCACGACGCGCAGGGCGCCGTAGCGCTGTTTCTCCTCGGCGGTCAGCGCGTCGTAGGCGGCGTAGGTGTTGGCGAATTCCGTTTCCCCGCCCCGTTCGGCGACCTGCACCGCCGTCAGCACGGTCGCCTTCTGCGGGCATTCGTCGTCCTTGATCGGGGTGCACCCGTCGATGTGCCAGTCGAAGGTCGCCTTCAGGTACTCCGCGGAGGCGTTCTTCGAGCGGTCCAGCGTGATCGGGTAGATCCCGGCGACCGGGTGATGCCCGTCGGAGGAATGGTCGACCTCGCCGAGGCGGCGGCAGAACGCGACCTGGGCCTCGGGGTCGAGTCGAAGACCGCGAAAGACCAAGACCCCGTTGGCCTCCAGGGCGTCGAGGACGGCCGCCCCGAGCGACTCGTCGGAGGCCGCGTGGGCCAGATCGAGGCCGACGACCTCGGCGCCGACGCAGTCGGTGAGTTTGTTGATGGTCAGTGTGCTCACGTGCGGTCCTCTCCGGTCAGGCCCTCAGGGGGTGGGCTCGACGATGCGGGTCATGACCGCGTCGGCGGCGCAGACGGGTGCGGGCTGCTGCATGATCTCCACCGACATCGCGACCATGATCAGCGAATAGCTCAGGTGCAGCAGGTTGAGTGCGTCCTCGGGCAGGTCGTCGAGCGGGAACTTGTCGCAGTACTCGATGGCCTCTTCCAGGCGCGGGAAGAACGCGTCGTAGAACTTGCGCAGCTGCGGCATCGTGCTGGACATCCGGGCGTTCCAGCGCTCTGTCTCGGTGGCCAGGCACCAGGTTTGCGCGTAGGTCTCCAGTTCGGCGAAGGCGCTGGGCAGCAGGGCATCCGGCATGGTCACACTCCTGCCGGGGCGTGTTCACGACGGTCGGCCTGATATTCGGTGACCCAGTCGACGACCACCTTGTGCAGATGGCGCACCAGGATCTCCTGGTCGTTCAGCGGGAAGTCGTCGACACCGTGTTCCCGGCCGTACTCGAGTGCGGCCTGGGTGCCGCCGAGCATCCCGGCGTCCTGCAGCGCGAATTCCTTGAGCACCACCGCCGCGACCTCGTGCTCGACGCGTTCGCGCACGCAGCGGGCCGGCGAGAAGAAGGTGTAGGCCTCGAAGCGGTGCGTGTTGTAGGAGGTGGGCCAGTAGCGGTAGAGCAGGTACCAGCCGCCATAGATCAGGATCTCGATGTTGGGGAAGATCTGGAAGTTGCTGATCCCCCACGGCTCGATGCCGCCCGGGTTGAGACCGGCCGGAAGCTCGCCGATGTCGGGCGTACGCCACGGGCCCACCAGCCCGCTCTGGGTGGCCCGCTCGATCGGATACATGTACTCGGGCGGCAGCAGCCACCGGCGCCGCCCGGCCGTGGACACCAGCCGGTGCGGTCCGTCGAGTTGGAAATGCCCGCAAGTGAATCCGGCGTTGGGGTCGCGCACCTCGGGGGGCACCTGCTGCGGATGCAGCGAGGGCACGTGGTAGTACTCCTGGAAGGCGTCGGCGAAGATCTTCCAGTTGCTGTTGTTGTGCGCGACCCACTCGTAGCGTTCGGTCAGCTTCCCGAACGGGTAGTCGTCCAGAGCCGTGATCATCGGGCCCAAAAACTCGCGCAGGGTTTGCCGCGGCTGCGGGTCGAAGTTGATGAAGACGAAGCCGTTCCAGACGTCGCAGTGCACGGGCCGCAGGCCGTAGTCGGCGGTGTCGAGGTCGAAGAACTCCGACTGCTGCTGCACGAACGTCAGCGCGCCCTGCAGGTCGTAGCGCCAGCCGTGGTACTTGCAGGTGAACTGCCGGCACACGCCGCGGGTTTCGCGGCCGGGAAAGTCGTTCCACACCAGCTTGTTTCCCCGGTGCCGGCAGACGTTGTGGAAGGCGCGAATCCGGTCGTCTCTCCCCTTGACCAGGATGACCGAGGCGTCGGCTGCCTCGATCTCCTTGGTGAGGTAGCTGCCGGTGCGGGGGAGTTCCTCGACCCGGGCGACATTGAGCCAGGCGCGTTTGAAGATCGCTTCGCGTTCGAGTTCGTAGAACTGTTCGGACGTGGAGTCGGCGAAGGAGACGGTGCCGGTGCCCAATTCGGGATAGTGCGCGGTCCAGGAGCCCTCGGCCGGCTTTCCCGACTGCGTCATGGTCGACCTTTCTGTCATAGCACCGCTCCCCCGTTGACGCCGAGCACCTGCCCGGTGATGAAGCGAGCCTCCTCCGAACTGAGGAAGCCGACGGCCGCGGCGATGTCGTCCCCGGTGCCCAGGTAGCCCACCGGGATGTTCGCGGCGATCTGTTCGTTGGAGCCCAGGTAGCCGGCGGCCTGCCCCTGGTGCTGCATGGGAGTCTCGATGCCCGAGGGTGGAATGGTGTTGACCGTGATCCCCTGGGTGGCGTACTCGCGGGCCAGCGACTTGGTCAGCGTCATCACCCCGCCCTTGGCGGCGGCATAGTGGGCGGCGAACGGGGAGCCGCGCTGGGCGCTGGACGACGAGATCGTCACGATCCGGCCCCATTTCGCGGCCACCATGTCGGGCAGGGCGACCTGGCAGCAGTGGAACGTTCCGGTCAGGTTGACGTCGACCACCCGGGCCCACGCCTCGGCGGTGATCTCGGTGAACGCCGAGAAGCCGAACAGCCCGGCGCTGGTCACCAGCACGGTGACGGGCCCGAGTTCGCTGCGGACCTTGGCGAACGCCTGCTCGACGGCGGCCCGGTCGGTGACGTCGGCGCCGACGCCGACGGACGTGACCCCATCGGCGCGCAGTTCCGCGGTGACGCGTTGGGCCGCTTGCTCGTTGAGGTCGAGCACCGCGACCTTGAGCCCGCGGCGACCCAGTTCGTGGCAGGTGGCCTCCCCGATACCCGAAGCGCCGCCGGTCACCACCGCCACCCTGGGCCGCGCGCCCACCCCCTCAGCTGTCGACATGGTCATGGAAAAGCTCATGGCCCGTTCCTTTTTCGACGATCCGTCGCAGCAATTCGCGCAGCGTCTCCTGCTCCGCGGGGGTGAGCACCCCGAACACCTCGTCGTGGGCGGCCACCGCGGCGCCGACCACCGTGGCGACGACGTCGCGGCCCTCGGCGGTGAGGTAGGCCCGCAGGATGCGTCCGTGCTGGGGATCCCGCTTTCGCTCCACCAGCCCCCGGCGTTCCAGCGAGGTCAGGGCGAACTGGACGCCTTGCGGGCTGACCAGCAGCCGTCGCGCCAGGTCGGCTCCGGACAGGCCCGGTTCATTGGCGAGCCGGCGCAGCACACCGACCTGGGCCGAGCTCACGCCGTGATCGCTCATCGCCTCGTTGAGGGTGGTCAGGGAGTAATAGAAGGCCTGTTTGAGCAGCCACAGGGTGTTATCGGTCAGGTCCATGGCCGCCTCCCGCGTGCTGGTAGATCCGGCCGCCCTTCATCACGAAGGGCACGTCGAGGGTGGCGCCGATGTTCCGCGAGGGGTCGCCCGGCACGGCGATGACGTCGGCGAGGTAACCGGGTGCGAGCCGGCCCAGCTCGTCGTCGGCCTCGACGAGCTCGGCGGCCACGACGGTGGCGGCCCGGATCGCCTGCATCGGCGTCATGCCGCGGTCCACCAGCGCCTGAAGTTCCTTGGCGTTCTGGCCGTGCGGGATCGCCGGGGCGTCGGTGCCGCACGCGATGCGCACCCCGGCGGCGATCGCCTTGGGCAGCATGGCTTTTGCGCTGGGGAAGACGTCCTCGGCCTTCTTGCGCAGCTCGGGCGCGATCCGGTCGATGGCCATGGCCTCGGTCAGATACGTGGTGGACACCAGGAAGGTGCCGTGGTCGGCCATCATCTGGATCGTCTCGTCGCTGGCCAAAAAGCCGTGCTCGATGCAGTCGATCCCGGCACGGATGCAGGCCCGGATCGCGGAGTCGCCGACGGCGTGCGCGGCCACCCGCACCCCGGCCCGGTGGGCCTCGTCGGCGATCGCGGCGAACTCGGCGTCGGAGTACTGCTGGGAGCCCGGCGCGGTGCTGTGCGACATCACCCCGCCCGAGGCCGACACCTTGATCAGCTTGGCGCCGTGGCGAATCTGGTAGCGGACGCAGGCGATGACGTCGGGCACCCCGTTGGCGATCCCCTCGGCCACCGAGAGCGGCATGATGCCGGGCGCGAGCCGCTGGAACACCGTCGGGTCCAGGTGCCCGCCGTAGGGGGTGACGGCATGGCCCGCGGGGTAGATGCGGGGCCCGGCGTGCCAGCCCTGGTCGATGGCGCGCTGCAGCGCGACGTCGAGCAGGTAGCCGCCGGTCTTGACCATCAGCCCCAGGTTGCGCACGGTGGTGAAGCCGGCCTGCAGCGTGGTGCGCGCGTTGACCGCGCCGCGCAGGGTGCGGTACGCCGGGTCATCCTGGACGCCGTGCATCGGCGCGGGCAGGCCCTCGGGCCCGCCGGGCCCCCCGATCAGCAGGTTGAGCTCCATGTCCATCAGGCCCGGCAGCAGCGTGACGTCCCCGAGGTTGACCTCGGTAGCCGAATCCGGCAGCGGCCCTTCGGGATTGACGGCGGTGATGCGGTCGCCGTCGATCACCACGACGGCCGGCGAGCGGACTTCGCCGGCGACGACGTCGGCCCAGCGCGCTGCGCGCAGGACGACCGAGTCGGTCACGGGAACGGCTCCGTCACGCAGTCCATGGCGGCGGCACCCGAGTCGGGTACGCGGGGCTGTTTCCAGCACTCCACCGGAAACGACACCATCACCATCGAGTACAGCAGGTGCATCAGGTGCAGCACGTCCTCGGGCAGGTCGTCGAGCGGGAACTTGTCGCAGTAGGCCAGGGCCTCCTCGGCGCGCGGGGTGATCGCGTCGTAGAACGCCTTCATCTCGGCCATCGAGCTGGCCAGCCGTTTGGCGTAGCGCTGCGGCTCCGACGGCAGGCACCAGTCGGCGAACGGTTCGAGGTCGGCGAATTCGTCTGGCAGCAGTGCCGGCATCGCGCTTACGCCCCGATCATCGAGTCGCGGCGATACCGCTCGATCCAGGCCGCGGTCTCCTTGTGCAGGTGGCGCAGCAGGATCTCCTGGTCGTTGAGCAAAAACCGGTCCACCCACCGCGACTCGATCATCGTCTGGGTCGCCTCGAGCGTGTTGGCGTCCTGCAGCCCGTATTCCTTGAACGTCACGGCCGCGAGCTCCTGGGCCACCCGCTCCCGCGGGGTGCGCGGCTGCGGGAAGTACAGGGTGCCCTCGAAGAGATGGCTGTGGGAGGACGTCGGCCAGTAGTGGTAGGTCAGATACCAGCCCTGGCCCCAGAACAGGATCACGAAGTTGGGGAACAGCTGAAACGAATCCAGGCCCCACGGATCGCATTTCGCCGGGTTGAGGCCGGCGGGCATCTCCCCCAGGTCCGGCTTGTCCCAGGGGCCGAACAGCCCGCTACGGCAGATCTCGTCGATCGGCTTGCGCAGGTCGGGCGCCATCTCCCAGGCGCGCACCCCGGAGGTGCTGACGAGCCGGTGCGGGCCGTCGATGCGGTAGTGCGGGGCCTCGAACCCGGCCTCGGCGGCCGCCTTGGAATACGCCGACGGCGACTGGTTCGAGTGCAGCACCGGCGCGTGGTAGAACTCCTGGAACGCGTCCATGTAGAGCTTCCAGTTCGCGTTCACCTGCGAGCGGTAGTGCCAGCGTGAGGTCAGCTTGTCGAACGGGTAGCCCTCCAGGTCGGTGATCATCGGCCCGAGGAATTCGCGCAGCGACTGTTCGGGCTGCTTGGCGAAGTTGACGAAGATGAAGCCTGCCCAGACGTCGCAGTGCACCGCGACCAACCCGTAGCGGCTCTTGTCGAGGTCGAAGAACTCCTCCTCCTGCTGCACGAACGCCAGGTTGCCGTCCAGGTCGTAGCGCCACCCGTGGTACTTGCACGTGAATTGGCGGCACACGCCGCTGGTCTCCTCGAGCGGCATGTCGTTCCACACCAGCTTGTTGCCGCGGTGCCGGCAGATGTTGTGGTACGCCTTGATGTCGCCGGATGTGTTGCGCGTCAGGATGATCGAGGCGTTGACGACCTTGAGCTCCTTGGTGAAGTAGGCGCCCTTGCGCGGAAGCTGTTCGACGCGGCCCACATTGAGCCAGGCGCGCTTGAAGATCGCCTCGCGCTCGAGGTCGTAGATCTCCGGGCTGATGGAGTCCTCGTAGGACACCGGCTCGGTGCCCAGCTCGGGGTAATGCTGCGTCCAGCTGCCTTCGGGCGGCTTGGGGAATCGCGCCATGTTCCACTCCTGGCCTGTTCCTGTCGACCTGTGGCCCCCGGCACGAATCGCCGCCGGAGACGCGCAGCGCCGACGCTATCCGCTCCATGGCGCAATCGCAAGTAGTTGATATTGTGATCGGCATGCCGCACAACCAACTGTTCATCGGCGGGACGTGGACCCGGCCGAACAGCGACCAGCACATCGATGTGGTCTCGCCGCACTCCGAACAGCCGATCGCGCGAGTCGCCGCGGCCGGGCCCGCCGACGTCGACGCCGCGGTGGCGGCGGCGCGCGCGGCGTTCGACGCCGGCCCCTGGCCCGGGCTGGAACCGGCCGAGCGGATTGCGCTGGTGCGTCGCCTCGCCGAGGTGTACGGGCTGCGCGGCGCCGAGATGGCCGAGGTCATCACGTCGGAGATCGGTGCGCCGATCAGCTTTTCCCGGCGCGCCCAGGTGGGCCTGCCCACGATGATGATGACGGCGTTCTGCGATCTCGCCGAGGGCTATCCCTTCACCGAGGCGCGTCGCGGCCTGTACGGCTCGGACATCCAGATCCGCCGCGAACCGGTCGGTGTCGTCGCCGCGATCGTGCCGTGGAACATGCCGCAGTTCCTGACCGTCACCAAGCTCGTCCCCGCCCTGCTGGCCGGCTGCACCGTCGTGGTCAAGCCCGCCGAGGAGTCACCGCTGGACGCGCTGCTGCTGGCCGAGATGCTCGCCGGGGTCGGGCTGCCCGACGGGGTCGTCAGCGTGCTGCCCGGCGGCGCCGAAACCGGCGGCTGCCTGGTCGCGCATCCGGGCGTGGACAAGGTGTCGTTCACCGGGTCGACGGCCACGGGCACCGCGGTCGCGACGGCGTGCGCGTCCCGGTTGCGGCGCGTCAGCCTGGAACTGGGCGGCAAGTCGGCCGCGATCGTGCTCGACGACGCCGACCCCGGCGCCGTGGCCGCCGGTGTGCGTTCGGCCAGCCTGTCCAACAGCGGGCAGATCTGCAACGCGCTGACCCGCGTCCTGGTTCCCGCCGGCCGCGCCGCCGAGTTCACCGATGCGCTCGCCGCGGAAGTGGATTCGCTGCGCATCGGGGATCCGTCGGACAAGGCGACCCAGGTCGGCCCGCTGGTCAGCCGGCGCCAGCAGGAGCGGGTTCGCGGCTACATCGAGCAGGGCCTGGCCGAGGGCGCGCGCCTGGTGACCGGCGGCGCCGGTATGCCCGAAGGCCTGGACCGCGGCTGGTACGTGCGGCCCACGCTGTTCGACCGCGCCGACAACGGCATGCGCATCGCCCGGGAGGAGATTTTCGGACCGGTGCTGACCGTCATCGACTACGCCGACGAGGCCGAGGCGATCCGCATCGCCAACGACTCCGATTACGGTCTGGCCGGCTCGGTGTGGACCGGCGAGGCCGATCGCGGGCTCGCCGTCGCCGCGGCGATCCGCACCGGCACGTTCGGGGTGAACCAGGGTTACACGATGGACCCGTTCGCGCCGTTCGGCGGCGTCAAGTGCAGCGGCTACGGGCGCGAACTCGGCCGCGAGGGCATCGACGGGTACACCGACACCAAGTCGATCGCGGTGGCGGCCGGCTAGTCTTCGCGCCGTTCGGCGTTGGTTGTCACACCAGCCACATGCGTCTCTGGAGCCGGGGGCATTCGATGTGCCCACCTCACAGCGACAAATGCTGCGGGCCTTTGGTTGTCGCTATGAGGTGGGCACACAGTGTGGTGGCTCCCACCGGATGCTGGTGTGGCTGGTGTGACTCGGCAGCGGTTCAGCGCGCCGGCAACCCCAGAATCCGCTGGGCGATGATGTTGCGCTGGATCTCCGAGGTGCCGCCGGCGATGGTCCCCGCATAAGTCCCGATGTAGCGGGCGAACCAGCTGCCGGTGAAAAGGTCCGGGGCGTAGGCGTTATAGGGGGCGGTCAGCACTCCGTCACGCAGCCCGTCGACGCCGGCGGCGTCCAGGGCATGGCGGGCGGCGTTCTGTTCGGCCTCCGATCCCAGCACCTTGAGCACCGACACGCTCGGCACGTCGCGCTCTCCGCGCGCGGCCTGGCCCAGCGCCGCCGAGCCGAGCAGGCGCAGCGCCTGGTAGTCCATCGCGGTGGTGGCGTAGCGATCCCGGTCGACCGCGCCGATGGGCCGGTAATCCTCGAGCAACTGCTCGAGGCGGTTGGCGAACGCCAGCCACATCATCGTGCGTTCGTGACCGAGTGACCCGTTGGCCACCTTCCACCCGCCGTGCAACGGGCCAACAAGGTTCTCGGCGGGCACCCGCGCGTCGGTGAAGAACACCTCGTTGAAGTCCAGACCGTCGCGGTTGTAGACGCAGGCGAACGGGCGGCGCTGCACCCCGGGCGTGTCGGTGGGGACCAG
The DNA here is from genome assembly GCA_963711445.1 of uncultured Actinomycetota bacterium. Taxonomy (GTDB): domain Bacteria; phylum Actinomycetota; class Actinomycetes; order Mycobacteriales; family Mycobacteriaceae; genus Mycobacterium. The sequence continues at coordinate 2,312,061 of CAVQEF010000002.1, read as the reverse complement.
CAGCGCGCTGATGCCCTTGTGCTTGGGCGCCGCGGGATCGGTGCGCACGAAAGTGAGCAGCACGTCGGCGTCGTGGGCTCCGGACGTCCACACCTTCTGCCCGTTGACGACGAAGTGGGTCCCGTCCAGCTCCGCGCGCGTGCTCAGACCCGCCAGGTCGGATCCCGCGCCGGGCTCGCTCATGCCCAGAGCGGCGGTCGCCTCGCCGCGCAGGATGGGGATCGCCCACTCGCGCTTCTGCTCGTCGGTCCCGAACGACAGCAGCGACGCGGCGACGATGCCCACGCCCTGCGGGTTGAAGCAGTGGTAGATGCGCCGGCGGGACAGTTCCTCGCGGTGGACGAACTGCCGCAGGATGTCGGCGTTGCGGCCGCCGAACTCCGGCGCGTTGCCCGGTAGCAGCCAGCCATGGTCGAACTGCAGCCGCTGCCAGCGCCGCGCCCACCGCGGGATGTGCGAGGTCGAGCGCGACCGTTCGGCCGCCTGCGCCTTGGTGGGCAGGTGCTCGTCGAGGAACGCGACGAACTCCGCGCGGAACGCCTCGACGTCGTCCCCGAAGGTGAGCTGCACGACGGCGAATATATCAAGTACTTAACATTCGCGGCGTCCTGCGCTATGACTATGGGGATGCTCGATTCAGAGAAGATCTTGATCACCGGCGCCACCGGCAAGATCGCCTTCCCCATCGCCCGGGCCCTCGCGCCACGCAACGAGGTGTGGGGCGCCGCCCGGCTGCGCGACCCCGCGGACCGCGACAGGCTCGCCGCCGCCGGCATCACGCCGGTCGCGCTGGACATGGCCACCGGCGACTTCTCGGCGCTGCCCGACGATTTCACCTACGTGTTCCATGCGGCGGTGGATCCCGGCGCCGGGGACTGGGCGGCGTGCCTGGAGACCAACGCGCAGAATTCCGGTGACCTGCTGTACCGGTGCAGGACGGCAAAGGGTTTCGTGTTCTGCTCGACGGGGTCGATCTACGGCTATCAGGGGCGGCGGCCGCTGGCCGAGTCGGACCCGCCGGGGGTTCCGCTGCGGCCCAACTACAGCTTCTCCAAGGTCGCCGCCGAGGCCGTGTGCAGCTGGATCGCCCGGCGTTACGCGATCCCGCTGACCATCATCCGCATCTGTTCCACCTACGGCCCCGAGGGCGGCGCGCCGGCCGACCGTCTCGACGCGATCCTGGCGCGCAGACCGATTCGCCTGCACCCGGACAAGCCGAACAACTACCACCCGATCTACGAGGACGACTACGTCGAGCTGGGCATCAGGGCCATGGAGGTCGCCGCCACGCCACCGGTGGTGGTGAACTGGGCCGGCAGCGAGACCGTCAGCGCCGAGGACTACTGCGCCTACCTCGGCCAACTGGTGGGGGTCGAGCCGATCTTCGACTACACCCCCGACGCGCACACGCCGCTGTGGCCGGACGTGAGCCACATGCACGACGTGCTGGGGCGCACGAAAGTGCCGTGGCGCGAGGGCTTCCGGCGGATGGTCCGGGCGCGCCACCCCGAAATCGCGTTGAAGCAATCCTGAAAGGCGGGTCGATGCTGCTGCCCGGCACCCCCTCCGACGAGGTCGCCGACGTGCTCGCCGCGGGCCGCGGCGACATCGCCACCGTGTTCGTCTCGATGGCCACCCGCCATCCCGAGGGCCTCGACGCCGAGTACCTGCGCTGGCACACGCTCGACCATCGTCCCGAACAGCACCGGCTCTCCGCGGTGCGCGCGTCGCTGCGGCTGGTCTCCACCCCGGACTGCCGCCGGGCGCGCGCTTTCAGTACCGCGCGGTTCGATCCCGTCGACCACGTGATGTCCTACTTCTTCACCGACACAGGCGGACTCGACGCGTTCAACCGGCTGTCGGCGGCGCTGGGCGGGGCCGGACGCAAACTGGCGCTGTTGCCTCCCGTGGAGCGCGGCGTCTACGACGTGCTCACGAAAGCGGCAGCGCCGCGCGTCAAGATCGGGGCCGACGTGCTGCCGTGGTGGCCCGCGCGCGGGGTCTACGTGCTCCTGGAAACGGGCGGGCCGGGGCCCGCGGAGCTGCTCGACGTCGACGGCGTCGCCGGAGTCTGGTCCGCGGCTTCACTTGCCGTGGTGGCGAGCCTGGCCAGTGCCCCTGCGGGACAGCGTCTTTCGTATTGCTTTCTTGACGACGACCCGGTGGTCGTTGCCCACCGGCTCCGGCCGGCGCTGGAGAGGCGGTGGGACGGCGGTGACCTCGCCCCGCTGCTCGCCGCACCGTTTCACCCCGTCGTGCCGTACGAATGGGATCGCCATGTCCCGTGAGCGGGGGCCGCGGTGAGGCTCGGTTTGATGGTCGGCTCGGACAAGGAGCGGTCACGGACCGACCGGTTGGCCGGGCTGCTGGAGGACGGGAAGGCCGCCGAGGCACAGGGGTTTTCGTCGTTCTGGTTCCCGCAGGTGCCCGGCTACCTGGACGCGATGACGGCCGTCGCGCTGCTCGGGCAGGTGACCGACCGGATCGAGATCGGCACCGCGGTCGTTCCCATTCAGACCCGCCATCCGCTGATCATGGCGCAGCAGGCGCTGACCACGCAGGTCGCGTGCTCCGGCCGGTTCACGCTGGGCATCGGCCCCTCACACCACTGGATCGTCGCCGACCAGCTCGGCCTCCCCTATGACCGCCCGGCGCGCCTGGTAAGCGACTACCTCGAGGTCCTACACGCCGCGTTCGCCGGTCCCGGCGTGGTCTCGGTCGACAACGCCACCTTCCGGGTGAACAGCCCGGTGGACGTCACCGACGCGCCGGTGCCGGTGCTGCTCGCGGCGCTCGGTCCGGCCATGCTGCGCCTCGCCGGCGAGCGCGCCGGCGGCACCGTCCTGTGGATGGCCGACGAGCGGGCCATCGGGGAGTACGTCGTGCCCCGCCTCGCCGCGGCCTCACGGGCGCCCGGCGGCAACGGGATTCGCGTCGTTGCGGGCGTGCCGGTCGCGCTGTGTTCGAGCGGCGAAGTCGACGGCGCCCGCGCGTACGCCAGCGAGGTGCTCGGTCACGCCGACTTCTCCCCCAACTATGTGCGCCTGCTCGAGCACGGCGACGCCACCGACGTCGGCGACACCATGGCCGCGGGCGACGAATCGGCGGTCCTGGCCAGGCTGCGCCGCTATCGCGACGCCGGCGTCACCGATCTCGCAGTCCGCGTCGTCCCGCTGGGCGGCGACGCGCGGGCGCGCGGCGAATCCCGCCGTCGCACACAGGAATTTCTCGCCTCGCTGGCCGACGAATTGCAGGGCGCAACCTAGCGGGCCAAAAGCCCCGCCAACAAGTACAAGCCCCAACCGGTTTGGAGGCGGGCGATCCTGACGATCCTGACGGGAGGTTTTCGTCGACACCCACAGGAGGACGCGCCGGGTCCACACCAGTCGCATCGGCAGATCGCCGACGAGAGCAGGCGTTAATCACACCGCCGCGCCAGGTTTGAGGATTCGTTGAGGACGGTTCGCAAACTTCGCCACACGCGTCGCACTGGGCACTAAGCTGCTGATCGTGGGCACAGGCGTGTTGGCCAACGGCCGGGGTCGTTGGTTGGCTATCGCGGCGTCGGTCGTCGTCTCGGCCGCGATGGTCTACGCCCAGAGCACGGAGCACCGGTGCTGCGTCGGGAGCCGGGCGGCCGCCCCGCCCGCTCCCACGAGCGCGCCGGCCGGCGCGACGCAGGCCGCCGCCCCCGCCGATGTGCCGCGGATGGGCGTTCCCGCGGAGGCTCCGCGCATGGCCAGCCCCGAGGAGGTGCAGGCCCTGACCGCGAACGCGCCCGCCCCCGCCCAGAACTTCTTGGTCGCGTTGCCGACCGGGGTCGCGCCGGAACAGGGTCTGCAGGTCAAGACCATCTGGGCGGCCCGGGTCATCGGCGTGCTCTTCCCGCAGATCAAAACCATCGGCGGGTACCGGCAGGACGCGTTGAGGTGGCACCCCGAAGGGTTGGCGATCGACGTGATGATCCCGAACTATCACAGCCCGGAGGGCATCGAGCTCGGCAACGAGATCGCCGGGTATGCGTTGGCGAATGCCAAACGCTGGGGAATCAACCACGTGATCTGGCGCCAGCGGATCTACCCTGGCGTCGGCGCCGGGAGCTGGACGGCGAACTACGGCAACGAAACCCTCAACCACTACGACCACGTCCACATCGCCACCGACGGCGGCGGATACCCCACCGGGCACGAGACCTATTACATCGCATCGATGACCCCGACCCCGCCGGCGTGATCCCTTCGGCGCCACGGATCGCCCCCGCCGGGCCCGCCGCTCAGTCCGGGACCAGCCGAAGGGGCAGTCGCCGGTAACCGCGGATGATGTTGTTCGGCGCCCACATCGGCTCGCCGGTGAGTTCGATCCGGCCGACGCGCTGCATCATCGCGGTGAGGATCGCGTGCATCTCGAGGCGGGCCAGCCCCTGCCCGGCGCAGGCGTGCGTGCCGTGCCCAAAACCGAGTTGGCGGTTGGCGTCGCGGCGGATGTCGAAGGTGTCGGGGTCGGCCCATTCCCGCTCGTCCCGGTTGGCGGACGCGTAGATCACCAGCACCCTGGCGCCGGCAGGCAGCTCGATGCCCGCAATCGCGCTGTCACGCAGCAGCTTTCGCGAGAATGCCCGCAGCGGCGCCTCGTACCGCAGCACCTCGTTGATCGCGTTGGGCAGCAGGGCCGGCTCCGCCCTGAGGGCCTGCCACTGGTCGGGGTGCAGCGCGAAGAGCGCGAGCGCGCTGGCGATGCCGCTGATCGTGGTGTCCAGCGAGGGCGCCAGATAGTCGATCATCAACGCCGAACACTCGCTGTAGGGCAGCCGTCCGGCATCCCCGGCCGCCAGGATGTCGTGGCCCATGCTGCCCTCGGCGACCAGCCGGCGGCGCACCACCCGCTTGGAGAAACCCATCATCTGAAGGCTGGCCGGTACCGCGGTGACCGAGTACCGGTTGGGTGGGCCCAGCGCGTCGAAGGTGGCCGCGCCCCAGCGCAGCAGATGGGCCCGGCCGTCCTCGGGCCACCCCAAGAGGTCCGGAACCACCGCCAGGGGCAGCGCTTTCGCCAGGTCCGCGACGCCGTCGACGTATTCACGCCGCACCGCGGCGCAGGCCACGTCGTCGGCCTGCGCCTGGACGACCGCGCTCATCGCGCGCAGCGCCCGCGGCAGCATGCGGTGCGCGAGCAGCTTGCGCCGTTGGTCGTGGTCTTCGCCGTCGCTGTTCAGCGTCGTTCCGCGTGACAGCCGGTTGACGAATGGGTTGAGCCCCACCCCCCGGCCGGACACGAACGTCGCATCGTCGCGGAGCACGGCCTTGCACTCGGCGTACCGCGGTACCGCGAACACCCGCTGCCTGGTGAGCCACACCACCGCGCCCAGATCCCTCAGCCTCGCGTAGTGCGGGTAGGGGTCGCGGATGGCGTCGGTCGAGTACAGGCTCTGGCGGTAGGCCGCGACGCCGCCGGGCCTACGCATCGGCGAGGCAGGGAGCGAAAACCGGTACGCGACCGCAGACTTCGGTCACATCGGGCCCGGCATACAGCACGGTTCCGTCGGGGCGGACGACCGCGGCCGCCGCACGGCCGCGGCGCAGCCAGTCGGCCAGCTCGGTGCCGGGTTCGGCCGCGACCACGCCCGCGCCCTTGCGGGTCAACTCCGCGCGCTGTGTCTCGGCCACCGGTGCGCACGTCACGACCGCGAACCGCGGCCCGACCACGTCGTCGAAGCGCCGGCGCCCCGCCAGCACGGGATTGGGACACAGCCGGCCGGCCAGCCCCCGGCGGCGGCCGTGTTTGACCACCAGCGCGCTGGAGCGCAGCGGTGGCGTCGTGCTGTCGACGACCTTGTCCCGGATCCCGGGGATCAACTTCAGACGGGGCACCACGACACCGCGCAGCAGGTTTCCCACCTCTCCCCCGGCCGTCATGGTCAGCCCCATGGCGAGGGCGAAGCGGATCATGTACCGCGCGTGTGGTTTACGCTCCCGCTCGTAGCTGTCCAGCACGTCGCGCGGCAACCACCCGTGGACCACGCCGGCCAGCTTCCAGCCCAGGTTCATCGCGTCGCGCAGCCCCGCGCACAGGCCCTGGCCGATGAACGGCGGCGTGAGGTGCGCGGCGTCGCCGAGCAGGAAGACGTTGTCGCGGCGCCAGCGGTCCGCTATCTGCGCGCGGAAGGTGTATTCGGCGACCCGGACGAGTTGCAGGCTTTCCGGCGCGACGCCGTCGACCCATGGCCGGATCAGTGGCAGCAAGGTCGCGACGGTGCCGAACTCCTCGGCGGTCTCGCCCGCCAGCAGCCGGAACTCCCAGCGGTACCTGCGCGGCCCGACCCGCATGAAGGTGCCGGCACGGTGCGGGTCGCACACCTGGTGCACGCCGTCCCACTGGCCGAGTTCGGCGTCGGTCGTCACATCGACGACCAGCCAGCGCTGTTCGAACCTCATGTCGCGCATCGCGGCGCCGATCGCCGTTCGGACCGTGCTGTTGGCGCCGTCGCAGCCGAGCACGTAGCGCGTCTCGACCCGGTGCCGCCGGCCGCCGGCCCGGTCGACGAAGGTGACCTCCGCGCGCCCGGCGCCGGCCCGCACGACCGCGGTCACGTCGGCGTCACCGCGCAGCACCGCGCGCGGATGGTGCCCGAGGTTCGACCGCAGCAGCCTCTCGAACACCGGCTGGTCGAACATGTTGGCCTGGGGATAGCCGTTGCCGGTCTGCGGGCGTTCGCGGCGAAACTCGGCGAGCACCCGCATCTTCGGGTCGCGCAGCTGCAGGCCCTGCGCGGGCCGCGAGATCGCCGCGAACTCCTCGGCGATGCCCAGCCGGCCGACGATGCGCAGGACTTCGTCGTCGAGGTGCACCGCCCGCGGCCGCGGATATACGTCCGCGAAGCGATCAAGCAGAAGGCAGTCGACGCCGTACTGCGCCAAAACCGTTGCGGCGGTGACGCCGACGGGCCCGGCGCCGACGATCACCACCGGCACGAAGTCGGGAACCTCGCTCACGCGTACCGTACCCGGTTGCGCTGGGCGCCCAGGTCGATCTTTCCGTCGCCGGTGGCGACACTGGCCTCGACCATGTCGCCGTCGCGCAGGTACTTGGGGTTCTTGGCCTGCCCGGCGAAGAACAGCTTCCACTTCAGGTCGTCGGGCAGCAGCGACACCACCTTCTGCACCGCCCTGGGCGGAGCGGACAGCGCCGTGCCCACGGGGGTGCCGGTCAGCACCAGGTCGCCGGCGCACAGCCGCTGGAACCGGGACAGCGCGGCGAGCGCCTGGGCCGGCCGGTAGATCATGTCGTCCTCGACCGTGCTGTTCTGCCGCAGTTCTCCGTTCACCCGCAGCTGCAGGCGCAGCTCGCCGAAGCGGGCCAGCTCGTCGGCGTCGAGCAGCACCAGCGCCGGACCCACCGGCGTGAAGCTCGGGTACGACTTGGCCTCGTAGAACTGGGTTTTCGTCAGCTGCACGTCGCGCGCCGACACGTCGTTGGTCACCACCAGCCCGCAGACGTAGTCGGCCAGGTTGTCGGCCAGGTTGTCGGCCAGGTTGTCGGCGGTGATCATGGCGCCGACGGGCAGGTCGCGCCCGATCACCAGCCCGATCTCCACCTCGTAGTCGAGCAGCCGGACGTGATCGGGTTTGACGATGTCGTCGCCGGGCCCGGCGATCGAACTCGAGGCCTTGCGGAAGAAGGTGAGCGGCACCGTCTTCGGGTTTCCGCCGGTGTCGGTGACGTGGGAGGCGTAGTTGGTCATCTGCGCGACGACGCGGCACGGCGCGGTGAGCGGGGCGAGCAGTCGCAGGTCGGGCACCGCGACGGTGTCCGCGCTGGTCGCCGCCCGGTCGATGGCCGCCCGGTCGGCCAGCAGCTGCGCCGTGGTCGCCGCCGCCGTGTCGATCTTCGCGGCGGCCTCCGGCGTGCCGGCCCACCAGCCTTCGGACGTGCGATACAGCGAGATGCTCATGTGCGTGCCACCTTCAGGAGTCCGCGCAGGCGGATGATGTCGAATTCGTTGTCGGCGCCGAGCGCGGTCAGCATCGACCGCAGCTCGCGCACCGCTTCCCTGCCGGGAGCGATCCCGAGGAAATCCTTGGTCGGCGGCGGGCCCCACTGGGCGAGGCCGGACGCGCTCATCGGCGCCCACCCCGGCTCCAGGGTGTTGTCGAACAGGTCGCCGTCGCTGTAGTGCTCGACCAGAAACCCGTCGGGGTCGCGCCAGTAGTCGAAGATCTGGCTGCCCTGGATGTGCCGACCGATCCCCCAGGACCGCCGGTAGCCCGACTCGCGCAGGTATTCGCCGCCGGCCGCGAGCGCGTCCAGGTCGCAGACCTGGTAGGCGGAATGCACGTAGCGGTCCGACGGCCCGAGCACCAGGGCCAGGGTGTGGTGGTCGGCGGGCGTGGCCCCGCGGTCGCAGCGGATGAAGCTCATCACCGGCCCGCGCCCACGCTGGCCCGCGTAGTACAGGAAGTCGCTGACGATCAGGCCGAGGTGGTCGAGATACCAGTCCAGCGAGCGGAGGTAGGCGGCGCTTTGCAGCACGAGATGCCCCAGCCGCTGCACCCGGGCCGGCGCGCGCGGCGGGCGCTGAGTGGCGTTGGCGCGGTTGTGGTCGTGCCCGAAGTTGAAGGTGTGCGGCCGCTGCGCGGGCAACTCGGCCAACTCGTGCATCCCCGCGACGACGCGGACGGGGATCCCGCGGGGGTCTGTCAACGCCACGGCGATGCCGCCGAGGGCCTCGGGCAGCCGGCCGGTCGGCGCGCCGGTGGCGGCGGCGAGCCGCTCGACGTCCGCGGCGTCGTGGGCGGCGAACGCCGGGCCGACGAACCGCGAGCGCGGGCCGCGCCGGACCAGCACACACGGCGAACCGGCGTCGGTTCCCCTCAGTTGCAACTCGTCGTCGGTGTGGAGCACGGTGGTGAAGCCGAACGCGCGCGCGAAGGCCACCGCGCGGCCCAGGTCCGGTTTCTCGAATTCCAGCCAGGCCAGGTCGCGCACCTTGATCACCGGGTTCGCCGACCGCCCGGGATGCTCGCCCTGCAACGCACCCGACTGGCTGTGCAGACCCGTATGGGCGTCGACGCGCTGTGCCACGGCCCCTCCTGAGATTGACTGACGAAATCATCACTTACGAGGACACCCTCAGTCAAGCGCTTCTGACGAAAAGCTCAAAAGTGATGGTTTCTGCTAATCTCGGCTCATGACCGAGGCGCAACCGGCCGTCGACAACCGCCTGGAGCGGCGCAAGATGCGGACCCGCGCGGCGCTGATTCGCGCCGGACAGGCGTTCGTCGCGGCCGGCAAGCTCAACGTGCCGGTGCTCGAGATCACCCAGGTGGCCGACGTCGGGATCGGGTCGTTCTACAACCACTTCGACAGCAAGGAAGAGCTGTTCCACGCCGCGGTCAACGAAGCCCTCGACGAACTCGGCGCGGTGCTCGACAAGCTCAGCGACGAGGGCGAAGACCCGGCGGCGACCTTCGCCCGCAGCTTCCGGCTGGTCGGGCGGCTGTTCCGGCGGCGCCCGGAGACGTGCAAGGTGCTGCTCAACACCGGGCTGAAGTTGATCTCCGCGGACCGGGGCCTGGCCCCCCGCGCGCTGCGCGACATCGAGGCCGGGATCCGCGCCGGCCGGTTCGGCGTGGACGATCCCGTGCTGGCCCTGGCGGCGGCCGGCGGTGCGCTGATGGGACTCGGTCAACTGCTGCACGACCAGCCCGACCGCGACGACGGCGCGGCGGCCGACCGCGTGACCCGCGACGTGCTGGTCATGTTCGGTGTGCCCGCAGACGAGGCCGCGGAGATCTGCCGCCGCCCCCTGCCCGAACTCGACGAGCTGACCGAGCCCGACTCCGCGGCGTAGCCGCGCGCACCCCGTCCGCTGCCTGGCTGGAACCAGAAGGCGCGCGTACGCGACTATTGATAGGTGAACTGTGACGTCGCCCGCGAGGCGCTGTCGGCCCGGATCGACGGGGAACGCGAACCCGTTCCCGCCGCCCGCGTCGACGAGCACGTCGCGGCGTGCACCGCCTGCCGCGACTGGTACTCGCGGGCGGTCGAGCAGACCCAGCAGTTGCGCCGCCTGGTGGGGCGATCGCAGGTCGTCGCGGCGCCGCAGCCACGCGAGCGGACCCCGGCCCGGAGCCGCCTGCGAGCGTGGGCCACGGCGACGACGCCGCGGTGGGCGCTCGGGGTGGTCGGCGTGCTGCAGCTCGGCCTGGCCGCCGCGCAGGGTTTCGGCGCCGATGTCGGAATACCGGCCCATGGGCACCTGCTTCACGAGTCGACGGCCTGGACGGCCGCGCTGGGCGTGGCGATGGTCGTCGCGGCGCTGCGTCCGGCGGCGGCGCCGGGGTTGGCCACCGTGCTGGCGGTTTTCACCGTCGTCCTGGCCGGGTTCGTCGTCGGCGACCTCGCGTCGGGTGCGGTGAGCGCGGCGCGGATCCTGACGCACCTTCCGGTTCTGGCCGGCACCGCGCTGGCGCTGCTCGTCTGGCACGCCACCCCTCCCACCGAGCCCAGCCCCCGGTCAAGCGCGGTGCCGGGCGCGGACGAGCTCGCGCTGCCCGGAAACGCGGTGCGTGGGCGCCGCCGCGGGCATCTCTACCCGACGGACGGCGCGGCCTGAGCGCCGCGGCTCACAGCGTCACACCGAACATCAATGCCATTCCGGCGGCCATCATGGCCTGGCCGGCGATGACCGATCGCCGGTCTGCACAGTCGGTCGAGTCCCGGTGCCGCCGGGTGGCATAGCGGGCGGCCCAGGCCACGCTCGCCAGCGCGAACCCGATCGTGACGGCCCAGTTGACGGCGGCGAGCCACGCGGGGCCGCCCTCGCGGGCCGTCGCGGCCTGCATGTCGGGCATGCCGGGCATCGAATCAAGGTGGTGTGCCGGACGCCCCGGCAGCAGGTGACCGTTCATCAGCGCATACATCCAGGCCATCGCCGCCATCATCACGCTGTGGTAGGCGTTGATCACCCGATGGCCGGCCCCGGCGGGGCCCAGCGCGAGGACCAGGAACCACGCGGCCGCCCCCAAGAAGAAAACCATCGGCGGCGTGGTGGGCAGCTTCGCGCCCCCCGGCCAGGCCATCACCGCCATCGCCGCCGCCATCAGGACGTGCAGCGCCTGCCCGACCACGTCGATTCGGCGCCGGCGGCTGCCGGCCATGGCAACCACGAAGGCCACGACGCAGAGACCGAACACCGTGGTGACCGCCCAGCGCAGGGCCGGATCCTGGATCACTGGTCGACGGCTCCTTCGTGGGCGGCTCGCGCGCCGGAGAGGACTTGCACTCGGGCGCGTCGATGCGGTTTCGTGTCGATAGGTCGACAACGACCGACCGATAGTTCCCGCAGCTACAACTTCGCTACTACCAAAAGTCGTAGACTCGACTCTGAAGTTCGCTGGGTAGCGAAAGGCGACGACGATGGGCTCGAGCCGAGCGGCCGCGCGGTTCACCGGCAGCGGGGTGCTGCTCGCCGGCTGTGTCGCCGCGCTCGGCGCGCTCGCCGGCTACGCGCTGGCGTCGGCGGACCGGCGCTTCGTCGCGACGGGTGACTCCTTCCCGGGCTGGGCGACCAGCGTTGCCGAGGTGGTCGGCTATTTCACCGCCACCCTGTCCGGGGCCCTGGTGATCGGTGCCCTCGCCTACATCGTGACGACGGCACGTCCCGACGACAGCGGCCTCCTAGACCCCGCCGCGTTCCGGGTCCACCGCTTCATCGAGCGGGTGTCGCTGGTGTGGCTGGCCGCCGCGACGGCGATGATCGCGGTCCAGGCGGCCGACGACTCCGGCATCGCCGTTTCCCGGCTGATCGGCTCCGGGACGCTGGGCGACGCCGTCGGCGCGTCGGAGATGGCACGGGGGTGGGTCGCCGTCGCCGTCTTCTCCGGCGTGGTCGCGCTGTCCCTGCGGTTCACCGTCCGCTGGGTCTGGCACGTCGTGCTGCTGGTCCCGTCGCTGATCGGCGTGATCGCCGTTCCCGTCACCGGCAACGCCGGGCAGGGCCCCAACCACGACTACGCGACCAGTGCGGTGATCGTCTTCGCGGTCGCCGTGGCGGTGCTGACCGGGATGAAGGTCAGCGCGACGCTGTCGCCGCCCGAGGCACAGCTGCGCCGCCGGGTCCTGCTGATCGAGGTGGTCAGCGGCTCCGTCGCGCTGCTCTACGGCGCCCAGCTGCTGTGGCTGCTGGTGGCTCCGACATCCCTGACCGGCTCGGACTACGGGCGCCTGGCGATCGCCGGCGGCGTCGCACTGGCGCTCGTCTGGCTCGGCGATCTGACCACGCTCCTCAGGTCGCGAACCGGCCCCGTCGCATGGAGCGCGGGGGGCGCGGCGGCGAGCGCGCTGGCCAGCGTCGCCGCGGTGGCGGCGATCTCGGCCATGGCGATTCAGACCGCACCGGCGTTGCTGGCGCACCGATTCACCGCGTGGGACATCTTTTTGGGCTACGAGCTTCCCCAACCGCCGACGGCGGTGCGGTTGCTGACGGTGTGGCGCTTCGACACGCTGATCGGCACCGCGGCGCTGGTGCTCGCCGCCCTCTACGTCGCCGGGGTGGTGCGCTTGCGGCGACGCGGCGATGCCTGGCCGCCCGGCCGCACCGCCTCATGGGTGGCCGGCTGTCTGGCGCTGATGTTCATCACGGGATCGGGGGTCCGGGCCTACGGGTCGGCGATGTTCAGCATTCACATGGTCGAGCACATGGGACTCAACATGTTCATCCCGGTATTCCTCGTGCTGGGCGCGCCGATCACCCTGGCGTTGCGGGCGCTGCCGGCCGCGGGCCCCGATCATCCGCCGGGCCCACGCGAATGGCTCGTGTGGCTGGTGCACTCACCGGTGACGAGCTTCGTCTCCCATCCGGTGACGGCCTTCGTGCTCTTCGTCGGATCGCTGTACGCCGTCTACTTCACGCCGGTGTTCGACACCCTGGTCCGGTACCACTGGGGCCACGAGTTCATGAGCGTGCACTTCCTGATCACCGGATACCTGTTCTTCTGGGGCATCATCGGCGTCGACCCGGGTCCGCGCCGGCTGCCGTTCATCGGGCGGCTGGGCGTGTTGTTCGCGGTGATGCCGTTTCACGCGTTCTTCGGCATCGCCCTGATGACGATGACGTCGGCCGTCGGCGACCGCTTCTACCCGTACGTCGACCTGCCGTGGCTGTCGAGCATCATCTCCGACCAGCATCTGGGCGGGGCGATCGCCTGGGGGTCAAGCGAATTGCCGATCCTGGTGGTGATCATCGCGCTGGTCACGCAGTGGGCGCAGCAGGACCGTCGCACCGCGGCGCGCAGCGACCGGCACGCCGAGGCCGGGTACGCCGAAGAGCTCGACGCCTACAACGCGATGCTCAAGGAGCTGTCGCGGACGCGCCGCTGATCGGATCGGTCAGGCTTTGATCGCCGGCGCTTATCCCCCCGGTGCGGGTTGGGTGGCCGCTGGCGGCCCGCCAGCGTGCTCACGCGCGCGCCGATGTGCACGGCGATCCCGCCGATGTCATCGCCACGGACTCACACTCGCCGGTGTGCAACCCGGCGCGGCGTTGTCGTACGCCCGGGCGCGATGAAGTGGATAGGGTACGGCTAGCGCCCGGCCGCAGTACGCTCCAGACCGTGCCGGAAACGTCGTACGCACCATGCGGCGATCTGAGCCTGGCGTATCAGGTGTTCGGCGACGGTCCTATCGAGCTCGTCTTCGTCGGGCCGATGGTCAGCCACCTCGAGTTGTTCTGGACCATGCCCGAATTCAAGGCCTTCTTCGAGCAGCTCTCAACGTTTTGTCGCGTCCTTTTGTTCGACAAGGCCGGAGTCGGGCTGTCGGATCCGATCCCGAAAGTTCGCACCCTGGATGATCGAGCCAACGAGATCGAGGCTGTCATGGACGCCGTCGGCTTCCGAAAAGCCGTCCTCTTCGGTATGAGTGAGGGCGGCCCGGCCGCCATGGTCTTCGCGGCAAAACGACCAGAGCGAACGCGGGCCCTGATCCTGTACGGTTCGTACTCGTTCTTGGTCGGCGGCGGCTGGGACATCGCGGATAGCGACCCGGCCGAGCTGCGGTCTCGGTACCTACCCGAATTCGGTGAGGACTATCTCCCGTCGACCGAGCAATTCGCCCGCCTGCAGGAACTCGGCCGCGCCGGCCGTTCGGCGTGGGGCACCGGTGCAGCAGTCAAGGTTATGTTGCCGTCGGTGCGGTCGGTACGCCAGCTCGCCATGTTCGAGCGCATGAGCGCCAGCCCGGGCATGATTCGCGCGACAATGGAATCGACGTTCCGGATCGACGTGCGGCCGATCTTGCCGACGATCGCCACGCCAACCCTGGTCATCCATGCCCGTGACGACCCCCTTCCGGTGCAGTGCGGCCGGTACCTGGCCGACCACGTTCCCGGCGCGCGGTACCTTGAGGTCGACGGCACGGACCACGCGCCCTGGTTTACCGACCCCGACAGGATCATCACCGAGATCGAGGAGTTCCTCACCGGCAGCCATGCCGCGCCGTCGCAGTCACGTCGCGCCCTGCGCACCGTGTTATTCACCGACATGGTCGCCTCGACCCAGCACGCCGCGGCCACGGGTGACGAGCGATGGCGGGCGGTGCTGCACCGCTTCGGTGAGATCACCGCCGAACTCACGCAACGGTTTGGCGGCACGGTGGTCAAGAGCACCGGCGATGGCCACCTGGCCACGTTCGACGGCCCGACCCAGGCAATCCGCTGCGCCGAGGCGTTGCGGGCTGAGGCCGACACACTGGGGCTCGAAATCCGCGCCGGCATCCACACAGGTGAATGCGAGCTGCTGGACAGTGACATTGGGGGAATCGCCGTCCACATCGCGGCGCGGATCCTGGGACAGGCTGGTGCTGGCGAAATCCTCGTGTCCCGCACCGTTCGTGACTTGGTCGTCGGATCAGGCACCGGTTTCGAGGACCGCGGCAGCGTCGAGTTGCGTGGCGTACCCGGCACTTGGCAGCTGCTGGCGGTCGATCGCCACGGTGCGAGTGCGGGCTCGGCTGAGGCGGAATTGGCGTCGACGCCTACCCCCGGTCCTCGGATCGCGATGCGCCGCTCGGACCGCGCCGTGGAGGTGATGGCCAGGCGCACACCGTGGATACTGCGGGGGGTGGCCCGCCTCGCCCTGGCCACCGGTCGCAGATGAAGAGAGACACGTTGAGCCTCAACGCGGCTGGCCCCCGCGCCGTGGCGGAATAGCGAACATTGCAACATAGAGCTGGGTGCCAGACTGGCCTCGGTCTCGAAGCTAAAGCGTCTTTTACAAAGTCGGTGTCACCACCGGCTGCACCACCAAGGCCACATCACCATCACCGGACCCGGCGCCGCCGCTCAGCCCGCCGGATTCGCCGAAGATACCGATTGCCAACGCTTCTCGGCCCCGGTGTAGCGCCAGTACGCGATCGCGCACGCCCACGTCGCGACAAACAGGGCCACGATGACAAACCCGAAGTTGTTGAGGTTGACCGCGCCGACCCAATCGATCGCGGGGTTGGCCCAGCCCAGGTCGTTGTGCAGTACCCCGACGAGTTCGATCGTGCCGATCAGCAACGCGACGGCAACCGAGAGCCCGGTGATGGTCATGTTGTAGAAGATCTTGCGCACCGGGTTGGCAAACGCCCAGTCGTAGGCCACCGTCATGAACAACCCGTCGACGGTGTCCATCACGGTCATGCCCGCGGCGAACAGCACCGGCAGCGTCAGCACCGCATACCACGGCAGGCCGGCGACGGCGCCGGTGCCCGCCAACGCCAGCAGCGCCACCTCGGTGGCCGTGTCAAAGCCCAGCCCGAACAGCATGCCGACCCCGAACATCTGCGCGGGGCGGGTGATGCGCTTCATGATCGGGCGCAGGATGCGCGACAGCAGACCGCGGTTGTCCAGGTGATGCTCGAGCTCGGCCTCATCGAGGCGGCCCCGCCGCATGGCCACGAACACCCGGCCGATTCCGATGAGGGCGACCACGTTGATGATCCCGATGAGATACAGGAAACCCCCCGAGGCCAGCGTGCCGGCGATACCCAGCGCGTGGCGCGCCGGTGAGCCGTCATCGAGCAGCACCCCGGCGGCTTTGGTCGCCGCGATGACCACCAGCGCCAGGACCAGCACCAGCATCGAATGCCCCATGGCGAACCAGAAGCCGACCGACTTGGGCCTGGCCCCGTCGGCGGTCAGTTTGCGGGTGGTGTTGTCGATGGCGGCGATGTGGTCGGCGTCGAACGCGTGCCGCAGCCCGAACGTGTAGGCGGTGACACCGAGCCCGATCGAGAACACCTGCGCCCCAACCTGGTAGTGATGCGGCGCGACCAGCAATACCAGGGCGGTGAACCCGACCGCGTGCAGTGCGGCAATCGCCCCGAACAGCACGCTCACTTCCAACCAGTCGCGCCGGTCCCACGAGCTGATCAGTCGGCGGAGCGCGCCCGCCGTGGTCGGATCCGAAGCCGGTGCGGCCAACGCAGGCAGACCTCCTCGGGGATCACGCGTCCCCAGCCAGGTGACGTGGGCGGGCAGGTCTGGCTAAACAGTGGCGCGACCGCGCCGGAATCACACCGGCTTCTGCACCGCCAACGATGACGTCTGCAGACTATTCCACAGCCGCGGTATCAAAAGAGCGTCGACGCGTCGTCGCCGTGGCCGTCGTGCAGTCCCACGTTGCGCAGCCGCAGGCTGTTGGACACTACGAAGAACGACGAGAACGCCATCGCCGCCCCGGCGATGAGGGGGTTGAGCAGGCCCGCCGCGGCGATCGGTATCGCGGCGATGTTGTAGCCGAACGCCCACACCATGTTGATCCTGATGGTGCGCAGCGTGGCCCGGGCGAGGTCGAGCGCCTGCGGCACGATGTCCAGGGTGTCGCGCACCAGGATGATGTCGGCGGCCCCGATCGCCACGTCGGTGCCGCGCCCGATCGCCAGCCCCAGGTCCGCGGACGCCAGGGCGGGCCCGTCGTTGATGCCGTCGCCCACCATCGCCACGACCCGGCCCCGCTCGCGCAGTTGCTCGATGACGTCCACCTTGCCCTCGGGCAGCACCTCGGCGATCACCTCGTCGATGCCCACCTGTGCCGCGACGGCTCCCGCGGCGGCGGCGTTGTCGCCGGTGAGCAGCACAGTGCGCAGCCCGCGCCCATGCAACGCGGCGACCGCGCCGGCCGCGGAGTCCTTGACGCCGTCGGCGACCGCGATCGCGCCGCACACCTGCTCGTCGACCGAAACGAAAACCACTGTCTCGCCGCGGCTTTCGCCTTCCCGGCGCGCCCGTTCGACGGCGAGGGGAACCGATAGCCGCCGCGACACCCAGGCCGGGCGGCCTACCGCCACCCGCCGCCCCCCGACCGTCCCGGTGACGCCTCGCCCGGCGATCGCCGAGAAGTCGGCGACCGGCCGGCGATCGTCGGTGGCCGCCACGATCGCCGTCGCGACGGCATGCTCGGAGGCGGCCTCGACGGCGGCCGCCAGCCCGAGCACCTCGGCGGGCTCCCACCCGTCGGCCGCGGTGATCGCGGTCACGGCAAGGTGGCCGGTGGTCAGCGTGCCGGTCTTGTCGAACACCACGGTGTCGACGGCGCGGATGGTTTCCAGCGCCCGGTAGCCCTTGAGGAAGATGCCCAGCTGCGCGCCGCGACCCGAGGCCACCATCATCGCGGTCGGCGTGGCCAACCCCAGGGCGCACGGGCAGGCGATCACCAGCACGGCCAGGGCGACGGAGAAGACGCGGTCGGGCCCGGCGCCGCCGAGCACCCAGCCCGCCGCCGCCAGCAGCGCGATGGCGAAGACCACGGGGACGAACACCGCAGAGATGCGGTCGGCCAGCCGTTGGGCGTCGGCCTTCTGCGCCTGCGCGCCCTCCACCAGGCGGACCATGCCGGCGAACTGCGTGTCGGCGCCGACGGCGGCGGCCTCGACGATGAGCCGGCCGTCGCAGACGACCGTGCCGCCGATCACGCTGGCGCCCGGGTGCGCGCGCACCGGTTTGGCCTCGCCGGTCATCGCGCTCATGTCGATGGCGGCGGTGCCGTCGGTCACCAGACCGTCGGCGGCGATGGTCTCCCCCGGCCGGACGACGAAGCGCTGCTGCTCCTTGAGCTCGTCGGCGGGGATCACCATCTCCTCGCCGCCGGGCAGCAGGACGGTGACGTTCTTGGCGCTCAGCGCCGCGAGCGCCCGCAACGCGCTGCCGGCCCGCGATTTGGCGCGTGCTTCGAAGTAGCGTCCGGCCAGCACGAACACCGTGACCCCGGCGGCCACTTCCAGGTAGATGGCGTCGCTGGCCAGCACCGCGTGCCAGACCCCGTGGACCTCGCGCGGCGGGCGCCCCCCGAAAATCGTGCACAGCGACCAGACGGTGGCGGCGGTGACGCCCACCGAGATGAGCGTTTCCATCGAGGCGGTGCCGTGCCGGGCATTTTTCAGCGCGACGCGGTGGAACGGCCAGGCCGCCCAGGTCACGATCGGTGCCGTCAGCACGGTCAGCAGCCACGCCCACCCGGTGAACCGGGTGCTGGGCACCACCGCGAACAGCACCGACAGATCGGCCAGCGGCACGAACAAGACCGCCGCGACCAGCAGCCGCCGCAGCAGGCTGCGGGCCCGCGCGTCGTCGGGATCGACCTGGTCGGCCGCCCGCTGGGTCCGCGGGGCCGCGTCGTACCCGGCCCGGCGCACCACCTCGCACAGGTCCTCGCTGCCGAGCGCGTCGGGCGCATCGATCGTGGCGACGCGGGTCGCGAAGTTCACCGACGCGTGCACGCCGTCGACCTTGTTGAGCTTTTTCTCCACCCGGGCGGCGCAGGCGGCGCACGACATCCCCGACACGTCCAGCTCGACCCGGCGAGCCTGCGGCGCGTCGGAGCCGGTTGCGACGGTCAGCGTCATCGTCCTCCTCGCTTTGCGCTACCTCAGGTAGTCGGTCCACCCCACTCGGGGGTTCCCGGACGGGCGGAAGTCACCGCTCTCACCTGTCCAAGCTACCCGGGTGACGTCGGCGCGCGCCCCGCCGCGGATTCCCCGGCGGCGAGGCGGGCCCGTCGATCGCCTAATGTGTTTCCCCGTGGGCGAGCGCGACGACGACAAGGTCACCCGTCTGGCACTGGCGGCCGGACGCGGCGATTCCACCGCCCTCGAACAGTTCGTCAGGGCCACCGAACGGGACGTCTGGCGGGTCGTCGCGTTCCTGGCCGACCCGGCCAGCGCGGACGACCTCACCCAGGACACGTTCCTGCGGGCGTTGCGGTCGCTGCCGAGCTTCACCGGCCGGTCGTCGGCGCGGACCTGGCTGCTGTCCATCGCCCGCCGCGTCGTCGTCGACCAGATCCGCAACAACCAGCGACGCCCGCGCACCAGTCCCGGCGTCGACCTGGAGGGCCTGCTGGACGCCCGGGGCGGGGCCGCCCGATTCGAAGACGTCGTCGAGATCAGGATGCTGCTGGACGGCTTGACCGCCGATCGCCGCGACGCTCTGGTGTTGACGCAGGTGCTCGGACTGTCCTACGCGGAGGCCGCGGAGGTCTGCGGATGCCCGGTCGGCACCGTGCGCTCCCGCGTCGCGCGCGCCCGCGACGACCTGCTCGACGCCGCCCGGCACGACGACCAGGCGGGCTGACCGCCGCAACGGCGGGGAACCCGGCGGCTCGGCGATGCGACCACTGAACATGTCCACCGGTAGCGACACCCATCTCGAGGCGATGCTGAACAAGATCGGCCGGCGGGTGCTCGAGGACGTCTGGCTCGGCCGGCGCGTGCGGGCCGCCGCGGCCCTGGCCGTCGCCGCGCTGACCGCCGCCACCATCGTCGGTTGCCTGAACCTGGCCGCCGGGGCCGCCGCGCAGGCCCGCACGAGCTGGCTCTCGTGGGTCGCCACGGGCCTTTTCGGTCTCACGGCCGCGGTGTCGGCGCTCGCCGTCTGCCGTCCGAGGTTCCGTTGGTGCTGCGCGGCGGCCTACGTCGGCGTCGTCGCCACCATCGCCGGGTTGGGCATGCTGTGGTGGCACCGCACCGCGCCGCAAGGGTTCGCCGCGGGGATCTCCGCATGGATGGTGACCGGGGTGCTCGCCGCGGCCGTGCTGAGCCTGACGTGGCTGGGCGTAATCCTCACGCCGTCGGAGTGCTCGCAGCCCGACATGCGGGCGGCCGCCGACGCGGCGAACGCGGGCCGACCGGCCTGACCGGATTCGGCCGGGCCAGGCCGGCGGTGTCAGTCCCCCACGGTCGGCGGGGCGGGTTCGACGTCGACCAGTTCGGTCAGGCCGCTGGTGGTGAAAATGGACATCAGCAGGGGGTGGGCGATCAGGTGGATGTCGTCGGCGCGGGCGAACAAGACGTTGATGGCGGCGCTGTCCAGGTATTCCACGGCGCCGAGGTCGACGGTGAGCTTCCCGCCGCTGCCGGCGGCCTGGGTGACGGCGTCGGCGAGGGCTTCGGTGAACGCGTCGACGTTGCTCAAATCGATTTCCCCGACGGCGGTCAGCACCAGCTTCCCATCCTCGCGGCGCGCGGTGTCGAGGGTGAGCGACGTGGGCATCAGGTGATCCTCGCGGACAGGTGGACGGTGGTTCCTGCGGCGCCGGGGTTGATGGACACGTCCTGCATGAGCCCCCGCATGAGCGCGATGCCCCGGCCGCGGTGGAGGTCGGCCTCCGGTTGCGGAGTCCTCCACGAGCCCGTGTCCGTGACGGTCAACTGCACCTGGTCGACAAGCGCGGTCGCGGCCAGGGTGATGGTGCCCTGCGGGCTGTGGCGGTGAGCGTGCTCGATGGCGTTGGCGACCGCCTCTCCCGCGGCGACGAGCACGTTCATGGCCTGGTCCGGCTGCACCTGGGCCCGGATCAGCCAGCGGCGCAACGCGGTTCGGGTCGGCGCGAGGTGGCCGACCTCGGCGGGAAACTCCAGCTCCAGCGGGGCCGGGTGCCGGTAGAGCAGGAGCGCGACGTCGTCCTGGTAGCCGCCGCCGGGAGCCAGGGCCGACATGATCAGGTTCGCCAGGTCGTCCAGCGCGGCGGTGCGGCCGTCCTGAACGAGGGCGGCGGCGCGGGAGATGCCGTTTTCGAGCACGCTGCGGCGGCGTTCGACCAGGCCGTCGGTGTAGAGCAGCAGGGTGGCGCGCGCCGGCACGGTCACCCGGGCTTCGGGGCGCGACCAGTTCGGTCGCACCCCCAGGGCGATGGTGTGGCCGTCGTCGAGTATCTGGGTGGTGCCGTCGGCATGGACCAGGATGGGTGGCGGGTGCCCGGCGCTGGAGTACACCAGTTCGCCGGTGTCGGGGTTGAGCACCGCGCAGATGGCGGTGGTGCATTGGGCGCCCGTGAGCCGCGCGGCGAAGCGGTCCATGCCCGCCAGGGCGGCACCGGGGCTGGGGTTTTCGAACAGCAGCGCGCGGCAGGCGCTGCGCATCTGGCCCATGACGGTGGCGGCGGCGAGCCCGTGGCCGACGCAGTCACCGACGATCATTGCGATGCGCCCGTCGTCGAGGTCGACGATGTCGTACCAGTCGCCGCCCACCTGCAGGGGCCGGCTGGCGGCCTGGTAGCGCACCGCGAACCCGTGCGGTAGCTGAGCGGGCCCGAGGATGGCGTGTTGCAGCGCGAGGGCGGTTTCGCGCTGCTGGTCGACCTGGTACACCCGCTGCAGCCCCTGACCCAGACGGCCGGCCAGCACGGTCAGCAGGGTCTGGTCTTCGAGGGTGAACGGCCGCTGCTCGGCCAGCTCCATCCACACGACGAGCACGCCGTCGGGATGCTGCAGCGCGATGCCCGCCGTTCCGGGCGTCGTCGCGTTCGGGGCCAGCAGGTCGCCATCGCGCAGGGCGCCCAGGCTCTCGCGCGTCTGCGCCGGCAGCTCGCCCCACTGCGCGGCCTCGCCGACCGAGACCACATGCGGTGCGCCATAGGCGGTTCCCGCGGACGAACTGCGGTTCGGGAACGTGACGGCCAGGACGCGGCGTGCCCGCCACAGCCGCCGCAGTTGCTCGGCGGCCGCATGCACCGCGTCGTCGACGGTGTCGGCCTGGGCCAGTTCCTGATTGAGCGCGTGTTCGCGACCTGCCGCCAGCGCCAACGCAATTGCCGCATGCCTGGCGAAGTCGCTGACCAGCTCGAGATAGTCGTTATCGAACGGCGGCTGGTGCGGGCGGCGCGCGACGGCGATCACGCCGAGCACCCGGGCGTCGGCGATCAGCGGCATGACGATCGCCGAGCGTTCGCCCACATCGGTGAACCCCTCGATCGGATATTGGAAGGAGTCGGTGATCAGCGGTTGACCGCGCCGCGCGACGCCCCCCGTGGTGGATCCGTCCATCGGGACCTGTCGGCCGATCACCTGCGAGGCGTAGCGGCCCGCCGTCGCGGCCACGACCAGGGTGTCGACCTCGTCGGCGGGCAGCAGGTCGGCCTCGCGCGGGACCAGCAGGATCGCCTGCTCGGCATCGGCGAGCTCCAGCGCCCGGTTCACGATGAGCTGCAGCGGGCCCGTCTGCGGGTCGCCGGAGAGCAGCGCGGTCGTGATCTCGCGGCTGGCCTTGGTCCACTTCGCCGATTCGCGTTCTCGCTCGAAGAGTCGCGCGTTGTCGATGGCGGCCGCGGCCGCGGTGGCCAACGCCCGCACGGCGCCCTCCTGCGAGTCGGAGAACGTTCGG
Source organism: uncultured Actinomycetota bacterium (assembly GCA_963711445.1). GTDB lineage: Bacteria > Actinomycetota > Actinomycetes > Mycobacteriales > Mycobacteriaceae > Mycobacterium. Next base: position 2,289,425 of record CAVQEF010000002.1, on the reverse strand, counting down.
CCCGGCCGGTCGTCGACCAGGTACAGACTGCCGAAGTCCGCCGCCCGCACGGTGATCGGTATGCCCAGGAGCGCACGCAGCGGCGGGTCGTGCGCCAGCAGCCCGGCCGTCGCCGGATGCGCAACCAGATCGTCGATGCGGAGCCCCTCCCCGACCGCCAGTTGGCCGAGGCGCCGCGCCGTGTCGTCGTCGATGCCGGTGTGGATGAACGAGACCAGGGTCCCGTCGGACGCGCGGATGCCCAGGGCTCCGTACCGGGCATCGGTCAGCTCCATCGCCGCCTTGACGATTCGATGCAGGGTCACATCCAGGTTGAGATCGGACCCGATCTCGACGATGACCCGCACCAGGTGTTGCATCTGGTCACGAGCGGCTACCAGCTCGTCGAGCTGTTCACGCACTCGGCTCGCCAACTCTCGCCGGCCCTGCCGGGTGAACGCGGATTCACCCCCCTCGTTGGCCATGGCTATCAACCTAACGCCTGGTTTCGGGGATTCGTGCGTTTGGGGCCGCGCGGGCCAGGTGGAGGCCGGCCAGGCGTGGTCTGTGCCGCGCGCGTTGTCGACGCTGCAGTTCACCGGCGTCAATGGCTTTGTAGGCAATTCGTGGCCGTTCTGGGGCCCTCGCGGCCTGTCTGCGCACGACCTGCCGCGCAGCGCGCGTAGCCGATGCCCAGCGCCGGGTGTGGCCGTGGTCCGGAACCACGTCACCAGCCGCTTCGGCAGCAGTGGCCGCACGGTTTGCCGGCCCGGATGCGAGGGCCGCCATGGCATGCATCACCTGGGGAAGGCTCATACGACTATCGGCCACAACGCCGCAAGGTGCCACCGGAGGGGCACGGTGGAGCAAAGTCAACACCGATGTCTCGCAAAGGGATCGGCAACGACGGCGCGCAACCGAACCGGGACCGGAGCGTCGCATTGGGGCGCAACAGATTAGACCAGCGTTGGACACGCAAACGAAAGAGTTGAGCTGTATGACCAGGGTCCGGGCCACCGCGATCAACGGGTACCAAACCGTCTGGGGAGTGCAACCCTGACGCGAGTGGTTCTTGACCTCCGGCTGCAGTTCAGTGATGTGCGGCGCTGCCCGATCACCGGTGTGCGCCTTACGCCGCGCACCAGGTGTCTGCGGCAAGCGCGCCCTGCAGTCCCGTCCGCCGGATGCGCCAACACGCGGTTGACCGCCCGGTGTCGGGGGACGGCGACCGGAGCATGATGTAAGGCGTGAGTTGGACGCGGTACGAAGGAATGGCGCTCGCCGATGTCAGCCTTGGTGACGGCGCGCGGGATGCTCAGCTCGAAGACTATATCCGCGTGCAAAATCCGCGCTTGACCGATCTTCGGCTGGAAGGGGCGACTCCCACCGGGGAGTACGACACGAGCGTCGAACCGCCTCGGCGCTGGTACGAAGTCACCTACCTGGGTGACGATGGGCAAGGCTACTGAGCCGAGATAGGTTTCGTGGACCTATACAACGCCTCGGCAGCGCGTGCGTGCTGCCTCCAGCGCGCGCCGCGCGGTGGTGGCGCGGTCACCGTCCCGGTCATGCCGCGGACCTACGGCGATAAACAGTCCGCCGCACCTCGTGGTACTTCGTTCTGTTCGGCGCTTCAGAAGGTGTCGAGGTTTTGACCGGCGACGGCATGCCGCGTTTCCGCGGTTAGCCCAGTTGGGTAGCGGCACGGTATGCAGCTGGCCAGCAGATTTCCCTGGAGATGTCCCACAGCCGACGCACGGATCCGGGCTGTGGACGCCATCATCGGGTGTCGGGGATGCGCAGTGCGCCACGGATCACCATGGTCGACCCACCGTGTACTCTCGATGACATCGGGGCAGGATCGAACCCAGCATCGGGAATCGCTCTCACCTGCGCGTCTGCTACTCGCCTGCAGCACGTGGCAATATGAACGGCGGTGCCTCGCGTGACGTACTGTATCGGCGTAATTCTCGACAAGGGAATGATTTTCGCCTCGGACTCCCGTACGAATGCCGGCGTGGACAACTTCGCCAAGTTCTGCAAGATGACGGTATTCGAGCGTCGCGGCAACCGCGTCATCGTTCTGCTCAGTTCTGGAAACCTAGCCGGAACGCAGGCCGTCATCAGCGTATTGACGCAGCGCTGCGCTGACGGCGATGCGACCCCCAATATCCTGGGCGCCCGGACGATGTTCGACGTCGTGAGGCTGGTCTCCGACGCGACGCGCGATATCGAGAAGCGCGACGCAGGGTACCTGGAAGAGAACAACGTCCGCTTCGATGCCTCGTTCATCGTTGGCGGGCAGATCAGTGGCGAGCCGATACGGCTGTTCCGGACCTATGCCGAAGGCAATTTCATCGAAGCCGGGACTGACACGCCCTTCTTGCAGACCGGTGAAACCAAGTACGGAAAGCCGATTCTCGATCGCGTCATTACCCAACACACGCTCCTTGCCGACGCCACGAAGTGTGTGCTGGTGTCTTTCGATTCCACCATGCGCAGCAATTTGTCGGTGGGCATGCCGATCGACCTGATCTGCTACGAGCGCGACAGTCTCGAAGTGCGGTGGCGGCGGCGATTCGATGAGGGGGACCCCTATTTCACCGCGCTCAGTCACGAATGGGGCGAAGGTGTGCGACAGGTGTTTCGCCATTTGCCCGAGCTGCAGTGGTGACGGGTCGTCACGACGATGGACACCTTCATCATCAGCTGTGAGCACGGCGGCAACCGGATACCCGCACCCTATCGGCGGCTGTTTCGGGGACAACGGGCGCTGCTGAACTCCCACCGCGGGTACGACCCCGGTTCCCTGGTCATGGCGAAGGCGCTCGCCAGTAGCTGGGGCGCGCCCCTGGTGGCTTCCACGACCAGCCGACTGCTTGTCGATCTCAATCGCTCGATCGGCCACCCACAACTTTTTTCACCCGTAACACGCGCCGCGCCGGTCCAGACCCGGGCGCAGATCGTCGACGAATATTACCGGCCCTATCGCGTACAGGTCGAGCGTCTCGTCCGGCAAGCGGTGTCACGCGGCCATCGCGTGATCCACATTTCGTCGCACAGCTTCGCCGCTGAGCTCGACGGCAAGGTGCGCGGCACCGATGTGGGCTTGCTCTACCACCCCGCACGGCGCGGGGAGGCCGAGGTGTGCGCCCGCTGGAAGCAAGCGCTCGCGGCAGCCGCTCCGGAATTTCGCGTACGCCGCAATTATCCCTACGCCGGCAAAGGAGACGGATTGACCTCGCACTTGCGCCTGCGCTTCAGGCAAAGCGACTACGTCGGAATCGAATTGGAGATCAATCAGGGCATAGTCTTGGCTGCGGACCGACGCTGGGCGGCGTTGCGCCCCCTACTGATCGATTCGCTACACACGGCATGTACCGCCTGAGCGCCACGATTCACGCTCTGCGCCAAGTAGCCCGAGTGAGAACCCATCCCACCCCTCACGCCGATAACCATCCGCGACCTCAATTGGCGGAAACCGGAGACTGATATGCGAATTCACGTCGGATTCGAAATGATCTACGAGTGCCCGCAGGCCACCCCGATGATATTCAACCTCAACGTCCACTTCACCCGGGTGTCCGATCTAATCGGCCGTGACGAACTGGTGTTTGACCCGCCGGTCCCGATGACGGCCTATCGTGACGGCTTCGGCAACTGGTGCACGCGCATTGTTGCGCCCCAGGGCCGCACGCGCGTGTCGGCCGACGCAATCGTCAACGACAGCGGACTCCCTGACCCCATTGTTCCTCAGGCACAACAGATTCCCGTGCGGGACCTGCCCGAGGAGACTCTCGTCTTTTTACTCGGGAGCCGATATTGCGAAACCGATCGGCTTTCGGAGACGGCGTGGAAACTCTTTGGGGAGACGCCAACGGGATGGGGCCGCGTTGAGGCAATCTGCGACTACGTCCAGCGGCATATCACGTTCGGCTACGAACACGCGCGCATGACACGGACGGCGCTAGAAACTTTCTACGACCGGACCGGCGTCTGCCGCGATTTCACGCATCTCGCCGTTGCCTTCTGTCGCTGCATGAACATCCCCGCGCGCTACTGCACCGGATACCTCGGCGACATCGGTGTGCCCCCGGTCGATGATCCGATGGACTTCTCCGCCTGGTTCGAGGTCTTCCTCGGAGGGCAATGGCATACCTTCGACGCGCGGCACAACACTCCGCGCATAGGAAGAGTGTTGATCGCGCGTGGCCGCGACGCCGCCGATGTCGCGCTCAGCAACACATTCGGGCCCGCCGTTTTGACGAGCTTCAGGGTATGGACCGATGAGGTACCCTAAAAAGACAAATCCCGCGCCCCAAGTCGCCGCATTTCCGAAGAACGATCCATATCTTACTATGCCGATTTATGTTATAGTGATGGTGCGGCTATCTTGGATAGCAACGCTTTAAAAAGAAAGAAGCAAGTATGACACAGGGAACTGTGAAATGGTTCAGCAACGAGAAGGGCTTCGGCTTTATCACCCCTGACGGCGGAGAAAAAGATATCTTCGTCCACCATTCCGAGATTCAGGGGGACGGTTTTCGCTCCCTTGCGGAAAATCAGCGAGTCCAATTCGAGATCACCCAGGGAAATAAAGGCCCTCAGGCGGTAGGGGTGAGCGCCGTCTAGCGGTCCAAGCGGAAAACCCCGGAAGCTGACCGGATTTCGTCCTGGCTTATCGACGGGACGCATTTAGGGGTCAGCCCGGGGTCTCGGCAACCTCGAGCGATCGGTCGCTTGACAATGTACGCACTCGGCGGGAATAGGAAAGCAGCCATGATATCTGATTCAGCACTTCGCTCGCCTTATGAAATCCGGGTAGACATCGTCCGGGACACGTTAAGGGCGTATTCGCCGCTTGACCTTGACGAAGCAGCCGCCCGCGAGCTTGCGGTACATGTACTTAACGCACTGAACTCCATCCCGGAGAAGATTCGCTGACTAGCAAAACGCACCGCCTGAGGCACCCTGTCGAACCTGGTACAGCTAGAGTTCGCCGCGGGTGCTGCTGGAAGATATCGGAATGCGTTTGGTGAAGCCGGCATTGGCGCATTGCGGCCGGTAAAGCCATGGACGTTCCGTTGCGACGACCGCGCAGCGACGGGGAAGTTGATGGCCGGTGCCTTGATCGAAATGTGCTGGGTTAAGCGCGGGAACGGTGCAGCACTGACCCGCCCCACAGGATTCTCGCACGGCGGGCGCCCCTCGAGCGAATCCCCGGGCGCCGGCCGGCACAGCATCTGAGGCCTAAGCATCATGAGTTGCCTCGGAGGAGTGGCAGCCTACGCATGGCGCGCAGCGACACCACGGTCCACGAACTTCCTTGCTGGGCGCGAAATTTGTGGCCGCCGACCGCGAATTCCGAATCGCCGTCGCCGCTTATCCCCCTGCCCTCGCCCGACACGCAGGGTCGCCTCGACGTTGCGGGACTCGTTTTCTGACGCCGTCTCGGGTGCGTCGTCAGAGTTGGCGGTCAGGAACCGGTCCGGAAGCGTCAGCTTGGAAATAGTGCGAAACACCAGCAGGTACTGGCGAACAAGCGGACCGGTCGTATATGGCAGGCTGTGGGTAGCGCATATCGCCCGGACCCGTTGGGCAATCTCCGCATAACGGTTACTCGGCAGATCGGGGAACAGATGATGTTCGATCTGATAGCAAAGGTTTCCGCTGAGGTATGCGAGCACGGGTCCAGCATCAAAGTTTGCGGTGCCCAGCATTTGGCGCAGATACCATTCGGGCTTCGTCTCACCCTCCAGCGCGGCGGGGGTGAACTTCTCTGCGCCGTCCGCGAAGTGTCCGCAACAGATCACTACATACGCCCACACATTGCGCAGCAGGTTCGCGGCCACGTTCGCCGTGAGTGTGCGACGCCATCGTCGCAGACTGAGCACGGGAAAGAATACATAGTCCTTGCCGCCTTGCCGGGCCATCTTGCGGATCAGCGCTCGGGTGTCGGCAGACTTCTGCGCATCGGTCGCCGCGCGTTCATGCTCCGAGTGCAAACCGTGCATCGCGATGCCCCATTCGAACATGATGGCCAACAACACATTTCGCAAAGGCTGAAAGAGACTACTCCGCCGCCATTCCTGGTCACGAGTGACCCGCAGGACACCGAACCCGAGGTCGTCGTCCACGCCGATGACATTGGTGAACATATGGTGGCGATAGTTGTGGGAATACCGCCACTGCGCCGAGACGCCCGCCATGTCCCATTCCCACGTGCTGGAATGGATTTCGGGGTCGTTCATCCAGTCCCATTGACCGTGGCCGATGTTGTGGCCGAGTTCCATGTTCTCGATGACCTTGGCCACGGCGAGCGCGGTGGTACCGAGCACCCACCCGACCTTGCCACGGCTGCCAGCGATAAGCAGCCGCGCGGCAATATCGAGGGATCGCTGAAATGCGATGGTGCGCAGGATGTATGCCCTGTCCTGTTCGCCACGCGAGACCTCGATATCGCGGCGGATCGCGTCTAGTTCGACTGCGAGCGCCTCGAGGTCCGAGACGCTGAGGTGGGCGTATTCTGTGACGTCCGTTATTGCCATCGACGCCGCCCGGACGGCAAGACGGGGTGGCTACCCGCCGGGTTCACGCCCGGACGGGATTCGGGTGGTGGCAGCATGATGGTCATGTCCGTTCTTGGCAGCATGGTTTACTTTGACTTGTTTACTTTGACTTGCGCGTGCGCGCCGGCGGGGGTATGGCATCGGGTAACCCGAGTTGGGCGGCCAGCCCACTAAACAGTATGTCAAGTCCGCGGTCGAGTTCGATGAACCCGTCGTAGGTGGCCCAAGTCGGGGCGAGTGAACGCAGCCGGGGGAATTCGCTGATCCGTAGCCGGTGCAAGCCTAACCGCAACACATCGTCGGTCTCTTCCGGGCGTTCGACGGCCTCTTGCAGCTCAGTGAGCACATGGCCGTACAGGAAGCCGAACAATGCCCGGTAGACCAGCACTGCATCGGCCCCGCTGAAGCCCGCCCCAATCAGCAGCTCGAGCACATCTTCGAGTTGTCGAAGCATGCCCTGCGGCCGCATTCCGAGCGGCGTCGCGAGAGGCCGGGTGACCAAGAGCGGCACCACGTTTGGGTGTTCGCACGCCAAATCACGGAAATCGTGGGCAAGGTCCCGCAGCGCTGCCGCCCAGTCCGGTCGAGTGCTATCCACCGACAAGTGCTCGAAAACCATCTCGACCACCCCATCGAGTACGGCGGCTTTGTTCGGCACATGCCGATACAGCACCATCGGATCACGGCCGACCGCCTCGCCGAGGCGGCGCATCGAAAGACCCTCAATGCCATCACGATCGATGATCTCGAGCGCATTCGCCAGGATCGCCGCAAGGGTTATTGTGCTGCCCTCCTCGCCCTCCCCGTTGGAGTCAGGCTCGCCGGCCGACCCGGCACCTGGCGGTCCAGTTGACTGCTTCATCAAGCACCTAACCCCCCCGAGGCCCACTCCCGGCCTCTTCGTGGTTTGTTCGCTGATCGGTCGCGCCGCCTTCGGAATCCCACGTCGACTTCGCCGCAGCCATTTCCTTGCGTCCGGCGGTGCGTCTCATGCCCGCGCGGAGGACTTCCCCGAGGGTTAGGTACAGCCGATCGGTAGCTGCCGACGTTGACCCGCCCATGGCACCATGGTTGGTGATAACTCGCGCTTCGGTGATGTGCGTCATCTCGTCTCTGTCTGCCCGTATAAGCGAGCTGCTGGTTGTGCCCGAGAGGTTGTGGATGGGGCGATCTCTTACGTGAAGCGCGTGCCCCCCGAAGACATCTCGCTGTTTGTACTCAGATTTACTCATCGTGGCCTCATTTCGGACGTTCTCGATTTCGATGGTCGCCTAGGCGGCGACAGTGCCGCTACGGTGATCGCGCCGGGCAAGCACCCGCGCGCGGTTGTGTAAGCACCCGAGCGCGGTTGTTCGTTTCCATCCGGGTCGTGCGTCGTTGGCCGTCACTACGAAACCCGCACCAATGTGAAGCACGTGCTCTCCGCAAATATCTCGTTCCTCGCTGTCGGACTTATCCGTCGCGGCCTCTGCCAGAGCCGGAGCGCGATTGTGCCCTGGCACAAATTTGTTCGCGATTTGTCCCGATGCGTGTCACGGTCGTGCATAGTCGAACCCGATTTCCGGGATAGAACAGGAACCACATCAAACCTGTATGGACGCTGCCGACGGCAAATTCCGCTAGACCCCTATTAGACGCCGTGCTAGGGCACCTGTCAACACTGTACAAATACAGCGTATTGCGACTTGCGCAGCGGCGTTGCTGATCGCCGCCGCACAAGGCGGCCGCAGGAGCCACGACGGTATACGAAGCAGGCCGTTCGACGGGGGACGCTGGTCGCGCGGTCGTCGACACCCGAAGCTACCGCACGGTTCCGCTATCAGAGTTCCAACGTTCTTGCGCGGCAGCTCTCTGTGTGCGGGATTCCCTGTCTCGCAGGCTGATCATGAGTAGGCCATCGACGGTCGAGTCGTCGTCCAGTGCCGCCGCGGCCGTCATGGTGGCATGTGCGCGGTCCGGGTCCGTGTGGGGCGGGACCACCAGCAGAACGATCCTGCTGCGGTTGAGTCCGAGGACTTCGAGAGTGTTTGGCGTCTGGAGGCGGTATCCGTCGAGTCGTACCGCGCAGCCGCCGGTGGCTATTTCGGCGGGTGCTTTCGCCCAATCGTTGAGCTTGTACAGCACGCGGTCGATGGGCCCAAGCCGCACCGAGAGCACCGCGAGCAGATCGGGAAGATCTGTGGTCAGGTCATCACTGCGCGGCCACCATGCCCCATCGACATACCCGGTGTGGGGCACCCTGGGTTTGAGCCGCAACCGCGGCGTGTGTTCGGGCGGTGTGGCGTGTCGACCCAGATCGGTTCGGTCCTGTTGTGGCACCATGGTGACACTCCTGTCTCGACCACGGTTCGTGCTGCCGACTTCGGTTGCCGTTTAAGCGCGTTCGCGTCGTCCAGAGCGACGGTACTTCCGTGGTGAATATCAGTTTAATGGTGTCGTCGTCGAGTTCATACCACTTCGGGAGAAGTGGCTTCAGCGAACTCGCCGTGTCTTCTCGCTCCGAAGATGAGAACTCCTCGGCACCCGAACCGGGCCGTGGGACACAGCGCTGGACCTGCACTCCCCATCAACCGAGTTGGTTCCATCAACCGAGTTGGTTCCAATGAACCGCCAGCATATCCGGAGACGTTGAACCGGAAAGTTTGTGGCCTTGCGTTCATGCTACCAACCGGCGCCGGGGTTGCCGGTGCATCAACGGTTAGCGGACGGTCGGGGTGCACGAGTGCCCCAGGTCGGTGGACCCGCCGCGGCGGCCTCGCTGCGCGTAGTGTCGATGGGGTGACATCAGCGGATGTGTGATCACCGGGAGCGCCGGTGTGACATGTGGTATCGGTGACGTGGGGTAGCGACCTGATCGCCGGTCCCGTGAACCGGGTGGTCGCGACGATGCAGAACGGTGCCGAGGTGCTGCGGTTCGGCGGCCTTCAGACCGGATCGCGTCCGTCGAGGTTTCAGACCGTGGAACGGTCCGACATGTACCGGCTACGAAGGTACTTCCCCGACAGCGCGGATGATCCGTCCCGGCCGCCGGTAGTGCTTGTACCGCCGATGATGATGTCGGCCAACGTTTTTGACGTGACCAGGCACCAGGGCGCGGTCGGAGTCCTGCATGATCTCGGCGCGGACCCGTGGGTGGTGGACTTCGGCTCACCGGACCGCGAAACGGGTGGGCTCGAACGCACCCTGAGCGACCATGTTGTCGCGCTGAGCCGGGTCATCGACTCGGTACACGCACACACCGGCCGCAAGGTGCATCTGGCGGGCTATTCGCAGGGCGGCATGTTCTGCTATCAAACCGCTGCCTACCGACGTTCCGAGGGCCTGGCCAGCGTCATCACATTCGGTAGCGCCGTGGATTCGCTCAGCGGTCTGCCGTTCGGAATTCCCGCGGCCCTGGCTGGTCGTGGCGCACAGCTGGTCGCCGACCACGTCTTCAACCGTCTCTCGGTGTCCGGATGGATGGCCCGTACCGGCTTTCAACTTCTGGACCCGATCAAGACGGTCCGGGCGAGGTGGGACTTTCTACGGCAACTCCATGACCGGGAGGCGTTGCTGCCCAGGGAACAGCAACGCCGCTTCCTCGAGGTGGACGGCTGGGTGGCATGGTCGGGTCCCGCGGTCGCCGAACTGTTACGGCAGTTCGTGGTCCATAACCGCATGATGGCCGGCGGCGCCGTGATCGATGGCACGCTGATCACGCTCGCGGAAATCACCTGTCCGGTCCTTGCTTTCATCGGCGAGATCGACGACATCGGCCAACCCGCGTCCGTGCGAGGAATCCGACGGGCCGCCCCCCGCGCCGAGGTGTCCGAGGTGCTGGTGCGGGCAGGGCACTTCGGGCTCGTGGTCGGATCGACCGCCGCCACGCGCACCTGGCCCACCGTCGGTCAATGGGTGCTGTGGCAAGACGGTCGAGGGCCCAGGCCCGACGGCGTGCATGCGATGGAGGTCGACCCTGGCGTCGTGGTCGATGGCACCGTTGGGCTCTCGACGCGCATCGCTCATTCGGCGGGCACGCTGGCCGAACTTGGCATCGGCGTGGGCCTGGGGTTCGTCGACGCCACGATGGGGGCGGCCCGCAGCGGCAGGGAGATCACCGGGGAGGCCGTACGTACCCTGCCCCGGCTCGCCCGCCTCGGGCGGCTGCAGCCCCATACCCGGGTGTCGTTGGGCAGCTTGATGGCCGAACAGACGAACCGAGCGCCTGACGAGGAATGCTTCCTCTTCGAGGATCGGGTCCACACCAACGCGGCGGTTGATCGCCGCGTCGACGACGCGGTGCGCGGCCTCATCGCTGTCGGTGTCCGGCAGGGGGCCCACATCGGTGTGTTGATGGACACCAGCCCGGCCGCCGTGACCGCGATCGCGGCACTGTCGCGGCTCGGCGCGGTGGCGGTGCTGCTGCCCCCAGACGACGACCTCGCCGCCGCCGTCCAGCTGTGTAAGGTGGCCGATATCGTTACGGACCCAAGCCATCTGGTGGCGTCAATCGCGACCGGCGCCAGGGTGCTCATCCTCGGTCAGGGCCGCACCGCGCACCTCGGCCGGAGGGAGTCGGACCGGGTCGTCGAACTGGACCGCCTCGACCTGTCCGGTGTGCGGCTGCCCCAGTGGTATCACCCGAACCCGGGCCGGGCACATGATCTCGCCTTCGTGTTTTTCAGCACGACGGGAGGGCGCCGGGTGGTCAAGGAGGTCACCAATCATCGGTGGGCGCTGTCGGCCTACGGCACGGCTACTGCCGCCGCGCTCGGCCGCGGTGACACGATCTATTGCCTGACCCCACTGCACCACCCATCGGGTCTGATGGTCAGCCTCGGCGGCGCGGTTGCCGGTGGGTCGCGCATCGCCTTGACCCGGGGCGTCGACCCTACGCGGTTCGCCGACGAGGTCCACCGTTACGGGGTCACGGTGGTGTCCTACACCTGGGCCATGCTGCGCGAACTGGTGGAGGTGACGTCCCCCGAGCTTGCCGAACATCATCCAATCCGGTTGTTCATCGGGGCCGGAATGCCTACCGGGCTGTGGCAGAAGGTCACCGACCGATTCGCCCCGGCCCGAGTGCTGGAGTTCTATGCCTCCGCCGAGGGGGACGCCGTGCTGGCCAATGTCGCCGGCACGAAGACCGGGGCCAAGGGTCGGCCGCTGCCGGGCAGCACCGAGGTTCGACTCGCTGGCTACGACGCCGCAACGGGCCGGTTTATCGAGGATGACCACGGTTTCGTGCGCCCCTGCACGGACGACGAGGTAGGCGTACTGCTAGCGAAGCCCCGCTCCGGACTCGATGCCGCGAGCGTGTTGATGCGCGGGGTATTCGCCGAGGGCGACACGTGGATCACCACAGACCACCTGTTTCGTCGCGACAGCGACGGCGACTACTGGTTCATCGACAACAGGAACACCGTGATCCAGTCGATGGGCGGACCGGTCTTCTGCCAGCCGATTTGCGACGCCCTGGGCGACATCACCGAGATCGACCTGGCCGTGGTCTATCCCGTTGCGAGCGAGACGCACGACGTCGCGGTCGCTGCCGTGACACTTGGCAAAGTCGGCGTCCTCACCGCGGCCAACCTGACCACCGCGTTGGGCCGCCTCCCCCGGGACCAGTGTCCCGCCATCGTCCACATTGTTGATCGCATACAGCTCACGCACTCCTACCGCCCATTGTCGACCGAACTTCGAGAGGCCGGGTTGCCGGCGCCGGGGAAATCGACCTGGCACCACGACCGCACTGATGGTTGCTATCGACAAGCGGCCACCGCAGCAACAAGCCACGACGCCTAGGGCATGTCTGACAAATGTCGGGTCCAGGCGACGATGGCGTTGAGAACGGCTGCGCCGCGGTAGACGATGGCGAGTTTGTCGTAGCGGGTAGCCAGGCCGCGCCACTGTTTGACGTTGCAGAAGCGCCGTTCAACGACGTTGCGGCCCTTGTAGTCCTCGGCGTCGAAGGCCGGTGGGCGGCCACCGGCTGATCCTCGTCGTTTTCGATGTCCCTGTTGATCGCGGGGTTCGGGGATCACCGCGCCGATGCGTCGCTGCCGTAACAGCGTGCGGTTGTGTCGTGAGGAGTAGGCCTTGTCGGCGCGAACCCGCTGCGGTCGGGTCCGTGGCTTGCCGCCACCGTGACGGTCGACTTTCAAATGGTTGAGCAAATGCTCGAAGACGGGATTGTCGCCGGCTTGGCCGGCGCCGACGAGGATGACCAGGGGCAGTCCAGCACCGTCGACGAGCTGGTGGATCTTGGTGCTCAGCCCGCCGCGGGAGCGGCCAATGCCGTGGTCAGGCGGCTCGACGCGGAGATTCTTGTAATTCGACCCAGCCCCCTGTGTGACGGGTGATGTTCGTGGCGTGTTGGTGAGCACGCGCGATCGAGGAATCCACCGCCACCGCCCAGTCGATGGCGCCGACCTGCTGGGCGGCGGTCAGCAACCGGGCCAGCACCTCATCCCAGGTGCCGTCTGCGCTCATCCGCCGATGCCAAGTCCAGATCGTCTGCCACGGGCCGAACACCGCCGGGACATCGCGCCAGGCGATCCCACACCGGTACCGGTAGATGATCCCTTCCACCATCGAGCGGGCATCCTGAAAAGGCCTACCCCGCTTACCCGTCCGAACGGGAAGAAGGTCAACGATCAAGTCCCACTGGGCATCGGTAAGCAACTGAAATCGCGACATACCTCAAGCCTCAGGCACAACACCCGAAACCTTTGTCAGACACGCCCTAGCCCCAGGAGCCGCTGAGAACGAGAAGGTGGGCCACCCCAGCGGCCGGTCCGAGTGGTGACCTTGTCCCGGCCCGGTTTGCAGTAACCCCGATGCTGTGAGTTCAACTGCGTCCAGGGCGCCAAGCTGATCGTGCGGACCGCACACGAACGCTACCAAGCATGCGAAGCAACACATTAACCCGTCGGGATCGACGCAGTCTCGACATTCCTTGCTGTCACCGCATTCCCCAATCTTCAGGCTTTGCGTCTTCGAGACCCAGTGTCAATTTCGCGCTGGACATGTTGTGTACCGCCGCAAATCAAGCAGACCGTGCGTTCGCATCTCGAGGATTGTCCGGGGTCCCTGCGGCTCGCGACGAGCGGTGTTGGACGCCGAGGCTGGCCTTGGACGGTGGCCGTCGCCGCCTCGAGGGTGTTGGCGGTGGGTAGCAAACCCTGCGGGTCGCCGATCCGCAGCACCCGGGAGACCGCCACGCCGGGTACTAATGCCCAGCCCATGCCGACACGCGCGCAGTAGACGGAGACCCTGTGCAGCGCCGAGAAGCCCTCGGTTCCAAAGAAATCGAGGTCGCGTAGATCAAGGATCAGCCCGCGACAACGCGTCAGATGCCCCAACGTGTACTCGGTCAGAGCGTCAGCGTTGGATGCGTCTATGTCGCCGTGGGCGCTGACGACGGCTACCGCCGACCTCAGCCGACGACTGGCTAACCGTGCGGTGTGACCCTCCCATGGCTGGGAAAGAAAGCCACCCTCTGGGAGCACGGAGGGGGCGAGCTGAGCATTCATGGTGATCCCCGACATGCGGTTGGCACCGGTCTGTTCGGCACGAGCTATTGCTCTGAGAGGACAACAGCGGACGGCTGACCTCATCCCGGACTGGTTGAGAGTCTCAACATGGTTGACGTTCCACCGCGCGCGAGCAATTGTCAAGCCTTGCGGATCGAGTCTCGGGAGTCGACACTTCGCCGCACCTCGGTCCTGATCAGGTTTTCCGATTCGTCAGATCGGCATCTCGCCCGCTGGTGGCGATGAAGTCGTCAAGGATGTCCACCACCGCTGTCGGTGACTCGACATGCGGGAAGTGCCCGACACCGGCGAGCACCTCAAGCCGACTACCCGGCACGGCGTCGTGAGCGGCGTAGCCGTGGGCGACAGGAATGATCCGGTCCTGCTCACCCCAGATCAGCAAGGTGGGTAATCCATAACTTAGGTGCATCTTGCCGAGCGCACTAACCGCCTGGCCGCGGTAATCCACCACCGAGCGCAACGTACGCAGGAACGCCTGTCGTGTCTGCCGATCCGACAACGACGAATAGGCGTTCCACATCTGACCGGCGCGTGGCGACTGGATCCCCGCCGACGTGAGCCACGACCCCAGCTTGTTGCCGACGTTCAACACCGGCTGCGGCGCGACCACCGGCAGCACCAGCTCGGTTCCGGGTGCCGACAGGATCCGCAATATCCAGTTCACGTCGGGGCCGAGGCCACCACTGCTGATGAGAACCAGTCGCCGGCAGTAGTCGCGATGTTGATAGCTGAACTGCATGGCCACCCCGCCACCGAGTGACTGACCGACCACGGTCGCCCGGCTGATGCCCAGTTCATCGAGCAGATCACGCAGCGACACCGCGAACGCACCCAACGAATAGTCACCGCGCGGCTTGGCTGATTCCCCGTGCCCCAACAGGTCCGGTGCCACGACCCGATACTTCTTCGACAACGGAGGGATGACGGCCCGCCAGGTCGCCGAACTTCCCGCCATCCCATGAATCAACAGCAGCGCCTCGCCGGCCCCTGCCTCCCGATAGGCAATACGCTCACCGTGCAGATCGAGATAGTTCATCTCGCTCACGTGCACCGGTCTCCATCCGACGGCGTTCCGGCATGCTGGCTCAACACCATTGACGATCGCCCTCCCGACTTCGAGTCAACACTAGCATAACCTACGATACCGTAGGTTACTGGCCAGTAAAGCAATGGTCTTGGGGCATGATCGGTGCCGCCCTGGACTGGGTCTTCGCCGAGGCGCAGGTCGCGACGCCATTCGCGAACCGCGGCGATTGCCGTCTTGAGCCCGCGGCGGCGCCCCGTCGCTAGGTCGGTCCCGGCGAAACCGGGCTCCAGTTGGCTGAACATCCGCTCGCTGCGGGTCTCCGGAGCGTCGTCGGCGGTGTCGCGCAAGTAGCGGTCCGGCAGCGACAGTTTGGCGATGGTGCGCCACGCCTTGCCGTACTGCATCAGGAACGAACCCGTGGTGTAGGGGAGGTCGTACTTGTCGCAGACCTGCCTGACCCGCACCGAGATCTCATGCAACCGATTGCTGGGCAGATCGCGGTAAAGGTGATGCTCGATCTGGTGGCCGCCACCTCGATGGCTAGATGCGAAGAATGGCGGGGCTGAGGACTTGCGCCGCAGATTGGTTGACGGTTCTGTGGTTCCTTCTGCGGTCTCAGGTGTTCCGATTCCTTTGCGGGCTAATCTAATTTGTCTGCGCGCTAACACCATTCGCTCATTTGGTCGCGGTAGGTCGCCGCCTCGCGGCGAAATGCGGCGGCTTGTTGCAGACCGGCTGCTCGGGCGACGTTGACATAGGCCTGGGCCGACCGAGCCCGGTAGCCGGTGAGTAACTCCGGCCCCTTAGTAGTAGTGGCGGCGGCCGCCGACGGCGTGTCCCATCCGTCCCATCAGCATCAGTAGCAGGCCGACGACGAGGACGATGACCCCGACGACCAAGCAAAGATGGGCGTAGGCGAAGGTCGGGACGAGGGCAGGGAGGAGGAGCCCGAGGACGATAAGGATGATTCCGAGAACGATCACGACGTTTACCTAGTTTCTCTGTAGATGTAGATGTTTGGCGGAGGACTGCCCGGGTCAGTTACCCGAAGGCGCCAATTAGCCGGGCCTCCAGCCGGTTTGGCCTAGCCCAGCCTGGTCGCGCGTCCTTCGACGCGCAGCCGGCTATTCCCGATCTCACCGACACGGGTGTTTCTCGCCCGGTCTAACGGGGGAATGTGCAACGTGTGCATGCTGTCTCGACCGAAACGGGTAGACATCGAAATGTGCGGCGCGAGCAAACGCTCATCAAGTTCGGCGGCGTACAGCCAAACTCACTTCCGGACTGGCTGAAGGATTCAGCAACACTAAATGTACCCCTCTCGGGAGCCCCCGGCTAGACATCCCAGACGAGTGCGGTGTGGCCGCGGTGTTGAGGTGTGCAGCCAGGTGGTAAGGGCCCGGCAGCTTTCGGCATCGCCCGCCCATAGCGCCAAGCGCGTTGATGACCATCTCGCGGGCCGCGCACCATCACCACACCTCTGACTTGTACCAATTCCCAATAGTTGGTGGATCCTCAGAACATTCGTTAACCCGCTCCTGGGCGCCTGGGCCGTGGCCGCTTGCCCCCAGTTGCGCGACTCCCAGCCCCAACGCGTGGGGCTCAAGCTCTCACCGGTGGTGGCATCGGCGACCTCGCGCTCCGCTCGATCGAAGGAGGTCGCTGCGTTGTGTACGAGATCCAGTCACCATAACGGTAGCTTCGCTCGCCTAGAGGTGGCACGAAGACAGCAGAGCATCAACCGATCTCGGCCCATCGATGATCGCCGGTGCGACCTGCGGGGCCATCGACCGGGTGCACTGGCCGTTGATTCGGCCGGCAGCGACGGACCGGGCCCCCTCGCCAGCGCGCGCGTCGGGCCGGCTCGGCTGTCTTGCCATTGCCGCACGGTGCGGTTGGCACAGTGGGCGGCGAGTCGGTGGTAGGCGAAACGTTCAAGGTGATTCCCAACGTCGGGTTCTCACCGGCGCGTTCGGCGCGAGCTTGCTGCTCAGCGAGGACAGCGGCGGACAGCCAACCTCATCCCGGACGTGGGTGGGTTCTCAACATCGCTGACGCTACAGGGCGCGGGGCATTGCGAGCCACCGAACGTGCTTGGCACACTCAGCCGATGTTGGGCTCCTGACCGGCGCGCTCGGCGTCGGCCGCGTCCTCGGTGGTGAGAGTGTCGAGGATGAACTGCGCGGCGGTGTGTCGATCGGTGCCCGCGCCATCAGCTCGGATTTCCAATTCCCGATGAGCTTGCCCCGGCGTGTAGCCACGGCCGATGAGGACCCCGATCGCCTGGTTGACGACCGATGCAGCTCGCAGATATGTCCGGGCGTCCGACCCGTCGGGCACGCTGAGATGCTGATCGAGCGCGAAGTCACTGGGCGGCCGGCCGGTTAACCACGCCAGGTCCGCGGTGAGATCGACAAATGTTCCCGGCGTGCCCGCGTAGAGGATGAGGGCAACCCGCGGCGCTGCCCGGCCGTCACCAACCCCGGGCAGCATCAGCCGAAGCGAGGTGCGAATATCGTCGACCGCACCGTCCTCAAGGGTAGTGAACGTCAATCGCGGATCACTGCCTTCGACGGTCACGCTCAACCCGAGATAGGTGGAAACCGCCGCCTGGGCGTGGACGCCCAATTGCTGCAAACTTTGCAGTAAATCGGCGCCCGGCTCATCCAGGGCGGCGGTGAGGATGCCCAAATCGGCGGCCAGGGCCGCTCCGATCTCCATGACGGGATTGCTCCGCTCGGCGCTCCCGAGCGCGGATCTAGCCTGCCGGTGCCGAACGGGCGAATTGCCCTGCCCGGTGGGGAACGCGCGACGCGAGCCAGGACCCGTCCCGTTGACTGTTACCCCACCCTCCAACCTACGCGCGTCACACCGTGCGGCGACAGTTCGGACGTGGAGGGGCCTGGCGATCGGGCTCAGGTCGGCGCGTGTCGGGCTCGGGCGCGGCGCACGGCTTCATCGACGATGCGCTGCGCCACGTCAGCCAATTTGCGGTGTTCGGTTTGGCTGATCGCCCGCAACTGAGTGAACGCCTCCTCGGCGCTGCGCCCGCTGCGTCCCCGGATCAGGCCGATCGCCTGATCGATGACCGGGCGCGTCGACAGGGCCGTCTGCAACTGGGCGGTCAGCGCCAATGCGTGCGCGAGAATCTGGGCGTTGTGCACCGCCACCGCCGCGGGTTTGGCGAACAGTTCCCCCAGTTCGGCGGCGTGCTCATCGAAGACGTCTTTGTCGTGGGCGTAGACATTGATCGCCCCGATCGCCTTACCCGACAGCAGTAGCGGCAACGACAGCGCACTGTGCACGCCCAAGCGGCCCACTCGCGGGCCGAACCGCGGCCACATCTTCTCCCCGCCCAACGACCCGGACCGCACCGTGCGCTGATCCAGCGCCGCGGTGATGCAGGGTCCCTCCTTGAGGGTCACGTACTGGATCTCGTCGATCTCGGCGACAAACGGTGCACTTGCGGCCAACGCCTCCACCATGTTGTCCACCTGGTCGACCCGCAACAAGGTCACCCCGGCACCCTCGGCACCCGGTATCGCGCGCACCGCGAACGTCGACACCTCAGCCAGCAACTCAGGCAATCCCAGACTGCCGGCCACCAATCCCGCCAGGTCGTCGATACCGGCTCGCAAGTCAGCGGCATCAGCGCTGGCCTGCTGCGCGCTCAGCGACCCCAACGGTAAGCCGTCGGCGTCCTCGGTGAATTCCGTCATACCTGCGCTCAATAGTCTTGGCGGAGCTGGGAATCACTACCGAAGCCCAAAGCCCTACCCGTGGCGCAACCGTTACGAGATGGTTGTTCGGACGATAATACTCCGACAGCGGCGGAGCAGCAGGAACACTCGGTCGCGCCCGTAGCTCTGCTACGCCGGCAACGGGACCAAATCAATCTGCACCCCGACCGCCCAGCCGGAGACCGAATGTGCCGCCGGCTGTTGGTGGGAGCTGTCGATGCGCCACGTCGAGACCTCGCGCGCCCTGATGTTCGACGCGCCACGGCGGGCGCGCTCGTTCTTCCACTGACCAGCCGCCAGTACCGCCGCCGGCACGAAATGCCTTGCACACCAGAGATATTCACGTCACCCAAACATCGAACAGATTCGCCTAATCCCAAAGGCAGCCCGTCGGCATGCGGCTCAGAGGGTCGCTGCGACCAGGCCGGTCAGGTCGGCGAGGCGGTGGGAGTAACCCCACTCGTTGTCGTACCAGCCGACGATCTTCACCAGGTCACCGGTCACTTTGGTGAGTCCGGCGTCGAAGATGCACGACGATGGGTCGGTCACGATGTCGGAGGAGACGATGGGATCCTCGGTGTAGGTGAGGAAGCCCTTCAGCTCGCTGTCAGCGGCCGCCGCAAACGCGGTGTTGACGGCCTCGACTGTCGCCGGCTCGCGGACGATGACGGTGAGATCGGTGGCTGACCCGGTGGGCACCGGCACCCGCAGCGCGTACCCGTCGAGCCGGCCCTCAAGCTGGGGCAGCACCAGACTGATCGCGCGGGCGGCTCCGGTGGACGTGGGCACCACGTTGATCGCCGCCGCGCGGGCGCGGCGAAGGTCGCGGTGCGGACCGTCCTGAAGGTTCTGGTCCGGGGTGTAGGCGTGGATGGTGGTCATGAGCCCGCGCTCGATGCCGAACACCTCGTCGAGCACCATCGCCATCGGCGCCAGGCAGTTTGTAGTACATGAGGCGTTCGAGACGACGGTCTGGGTGCCGTCGTAGTCGCGGTGGTTGACGCCCATTACGACGGTGAGGTCTGCACCCTTCGACGTCGCGGACACCACCACTTTCTTCGCTCCGCCGTGCAGGTGACCGCGGGCCTGCTCCGCGGCGGTGTATCGACCGGTGGACTCGATGACGACATCCACGCCGAGATCACCCCACGGCAGCGCTGCCGGCCCGTCGGCGATGGACCACGCTTTGATCACTTGGTCCCCGACCACAATGTCCTCGCCGTCGACCGACACGTCGTGCGCTAAGCGTCCCAGGACGGAGTCGTATTTGAGCAGGTGCGCCAGAGTCTTGTTGTCAGTGAGGTCGTTGACCGCCACGATCTCGACGTCGGTGGTTCCTGCCGCGTGTTGTGCGTCGACCGCACGGAAGAAGTTTCGGCCGACACGCCCAAAACCGTTCACGCCCACCCGGATAGCCATCGTGATCTCCTCATCAGTTTTGCGGTCTGGCTAGCGCATCACTGCGCGCCACCTCGAGTCTGACCGAGCTGGAGACCGAGCAGCAGAGGACAAGGTCCTCGCATTCCTGCCCGCTCTTTTCCGCCGTTGATGATCCGGAGCCTCGTACTCAACGCTGGTCCGGCCGATGGGTGGGCGATCCCGCCGCCGCGGTGGGCGGGTGAGCATGCATCCGCCGCTGCTGATGCCACCTCCCGTCGGGCCACAACCCATTCGAGTGACCTTCGGCCCTGGCGCCATACACGCCCCTGTGGGAGGTTGGCATTTGTGGCGCCGTTTGCGCCAGTGCACGTGTCTGTTGGAGTGCTCGACCGACCAGGCGTGTATTTATGCGTCCCTCAGCCGGTGTGCACGCGACGGTGGCTATGGCCTTGGCCCGAAACCGAATTGGGGACCGGATGAGCTGGCGGCGCGGGAGTCGCTTCGAGGGCGGGGTGTCGGGCAACGACACCTGGCGGGCCGATGCTGCGCGACGTGTCGGTCGGGCTCGATGCGGCCCCTATGTTCGACGCGCTACGAGAAGGACAGGTCATGAATAGGTCCAAGTACGTCCGCTTTTTTGAGGAGTTCGGCATCGAGGACGTGCCGCTGGTCGGCGGGAAGAACGCGTCGCTGGGCGAGATGTTTCAGAAGCTGTCGGACCAGGGTGTGCGCGTCCCGCATGGGTTCGCCATCACGGCCCAGGCCTATCGCTACATGCTGGACAAGGCCGGTGCGTGGGACCGTCTGCATGCCGAGCTTGATGAGCTCGATCCTGCCGATGTCGCCGCGTTGGCGCGCAAGGGCAAGCGCGTCCGGGAGATCGTCTATGGCGCCGGGCTGCCCGACGACTTGGCCGCTGAGATTGTGGACGGCTACCGCAGGCTTCAGCAGGAGTACGGCGAGGAGGTGAGTCTGGCCGTGCGCAGCTCGGCGACCGCCGAAGACTTGCCGACGGCGAGCTTTGCCGGCCAGCAGGATTCGTATCTGAACATCAAAGGCGAAGAGAGTCTGCTGGATGCGTGCCGGCGTTGTTATGCCAGCTTGTTCACTGATCGCGCCATTCATTACCGAGTCGATCAGGGCTTCGATCACTTCAAGGTTTCGCTGTCGATCGGCGTGATGAAGATGGTGCGCTCCGATATCTCGTCGTCGGGGGTGATGTTCTCCATCGACACCGAGTCGGGTTTTCGCGACGCGGTACTGGTGACGGGGGCCTATGGCCTGGGCGAGAATGTGGTTCAGGGGTCGGTCGATCCTGACGAGTTCTACGTTCACAAGCCGACCTTTGTGGCCGGTCACCGCGCGGTGTTGCGTCGTCTGCTCGGGGACAAGGCGGTCAAGATGATCTTCGTCGAGGGACAGACGAAGTACACGACGCGAAACATCCCCACGCCCAAGGCCGACCGTGCTCGGTTCTGTCTGACCGATGAGGACGTCTTGGAGCTGGCCGGCTACGCGTGCACGATCGAGGCGCACTACGGGCGGCCGATGGATTTGGAGTGGGCCAAGGACGGTTTGGACGGAAAGCTCTACATCGTTCAGGCCCGCCCGGAGACGGTGGCCTCCCAGCGCAGTGTGACGGCGCTGGAGCGCTACGCACTCGACGGGCGCGGCGAGGTAATCGCCGAGGGCCGCTCGGTCGGGGAAAAAATCGCCTCGGGCGCGGTGAAACGGATCGCGAATCCCACCCACCTGTCTGAGTTCAAGCCCGGCCAAGTGTTGGTGGCCGACACCACCACGCCGGACTGGGAGCCGGTCATGAAGATCGCCGCGGCGATCATCACCAACCGCGGCGGTCGCACCTGCCACGCGGCGATCGTCGCCCGCGAACTCGGCATCCCCGCGGTGGTCGGCACCGGCGACGCAACTACCTGCGTGCCCGATGGTGAAGTCGTGACGGTGTCGTGCGCCGAGGGTGACTCGGGGCGGGTGTACCGCGGCGAGGTGGCCTTCCACGTGGAGCGCACCGAGGTGGCCGACATGGAGCGGCCGCGCACCCAGGTCATGATCAACCTCGGCAATCCCGATCTGGCCTTCAAGACGTCGTTCCTGCCCAACGACGGGGTGGGACTGGCCCGGATGGAATTCATCATCAACGAGTACATCAAGGTCCACCCGCTGGCCCTGCTGCACCCCGAGAAGGTCGGCGACCCCCAGGCGCGCCGGACGATCGAGCATCTCACGCAGGGCTATCCCGACGAGAGCGCGTTCTTCGTGGAACGCCTCTCGGAAGGGATCGGCACCATCGCGGCCGCCTTCTGGCCCAAGCCGGTGGTGGTGCGGATGTCGGACTTCAAGACCAATGAGTACGCCAGCCTGATCGGCGGAGCAGGCTTCGAGCCGTCCGAAAGCAACCCGATGCTCGGTTTTCGCGGCGCCTCGCGCTACGCGCATCCGGCCTATGCCGAGGGCTTCGCGCTGGAGTGCCGCGCGATGCGGCGGGTGCGCGAACAGATGGGCCTGACGAACGTCATTCTCATGCTCCCATTCGTACGCCGAATCGCCGAGGCGGACCTAGTCCTGCAGACGATGGCCGACCTCGGTCTGCGCCGGGGCGAGAACGGTCTGAAGGTGTACGCGATGTGCGAGATCCCCAACAACGTGATCCTGATCGATGAATTCGCCAAGCGCTTCGACGGCTTCTCCATCGGGTCCAACGACCTCACCCAGCTCACCCTCGGGGTGGATCGTGACAGCGAGATCGTGGCTTTCGATTACGACGAACGCGACGAGGGTGTCAAGGAAATGATTCGCCTGGCAGTGGAAGGCTGCCGCCGCAACGGAATCCACTCGGGACTGTGCGGACAAGCACCGTCGGATTACCCGGACATGGCCGAGTTCTTAGTCCGGGTCGGCATCGACTCGATGAGCCTCAATCCCGATACCGTGATCAAAACCACCCGCCAGATCCTGCAGGTGGAGCAACAGCTGGCGCCGTCTCAATGAACGGCAGCACCTTCCATCGTCCCGCAGCCGTCACCGCGGTTTGAGCAGTAAACCTTGCCATGAAGCTGCCGGTTACCATCGACGCGCGCTACCACGACGCGGTGATCTTCGACCTCGACGGTGTGCTCACCGACACGGCCTGCAGTGACGCGGCGGCGTGCGCACGGCTGTTGGAATCGACGGTGGTGCTGGCGCAAAAGTTGCGGGGTGTCGACGTCGCAACGGCGGCCTGCTCGTCGAGCGGTCACTGTCAAGAGATCTTGAAAACCGCTGGCGTTGACGATCTGTTCGATGTCTGCGTCGACGGCACTGTCGCCGGCGGGCGCGGGCTTGCGGGCAGCGGCCACCCCGTGGTCCTGCTGGAGGCCACCCGCCGACTGGGTGTGCGTCCGCAACGCTGCGTCGTCGTCGAAGACGCCGACGCCGGTGCGGTTGCCGGTCGCGACGGCGGATTCGCACTCGTGATCGCTGTCGACCGAAACGGACACATCGACGAACCCTTACGGTTCGATGCCGACATCGTGGTCGCCGACCTGTCCGACGTCGCGGTTCGCACGGGCGACAAGCGCATCTCGGAAATCCCGAATGCGCTGGAGTCCTACGGTCAGTTGATCGGCATCACCAACGCCCGAGAGTCGATGTTGTTTCTCGACTACGACGGAACGTTGTCCCCCATCGTTTCCGATCCGGGCGCGGCCACGCTCGTCGATGGTGCGGCCGAGGCACTGGAACTCGTGGCGGCGGTGTGTCCCGTGGCGGTCCTGAGCGGTCGTGACCTTGCTGATATCCGTACCCGGGTCGGCAGACCCGGGCTGTGGTACGCCGGCAGCCATGGGTTTGAGCTGGCGGGACCGGACGGCACCTATCACCAGAATGACGCGGCCGCCGCCTTTGTGCCTGTCCTCGGGCGCGCGGCCGCTGAGTTGTGCGACAGCCTGGTGCAGATACCGGGAGTACGAGTGGAGCACAAGCGCTTCGCCGTCGCTGTTCACTATCGGGAGGTCGCACCGGAGCACGTCGGTGAGATCATCGCTGCGACACATCGGCTGGGACAGCGAGCTGGCCTACGGGTGACGGGCGGGCGCATGCTCGTCGAGCTGCGGCCTGACATCGACTGGGACAAAGGGACCGCCCTGGCCTGGATTCGTGATCACGTCGAGGCTACGGGATCCTTGATGCCGATCTACATCGGCGACGACCTCACCGACGAAGACGCATTCGACACCGTCCAATTCGACGGCGTCGGGATTGTTGTGCGGCACGACGAGGATGGCGACCGCAAGACGGCCGCCAACTTCACCCTGCAGAGTCCCGATCAGGTGCGGGAGTTCCTCCAAAGAGGGTCGCGGTGGCTTGCCTACAAGCACCAGATGGCCTCCAAAGCTTGGGATTTCAGTTTTGAGGGGTACGACCCGCACAGCGAGAAGCTTCGTGAGTCGTTGTGCACGGTGGGAAATGGCTATTTCGCCACCCGGGGCGCTGCGCCCGAATCGAAGGCCGACCAGGTGCATTATCCGGGCACCTATGCCGCCGGGGTTTACAACCGTCTCGTCGACAACATATCGGGTACCGCTATCGACAACGAGAGCTTGGTGAACCTGCCTAACTGGCTTGCCCTCACGTTCCGGGTCGAGGGCGGCAGCTGGTTCGACATCGACGCCGTCAGGGTGCTGTCCTACCGGCAGACTCTCGATCTTCGCGGCGCGATACTGACCAGGAATGTTCGTTTCTGTGACGACGCAGGCCGCACCAGCTCGCTGACACAGCAACGATTCGCCGCGATGCACATGCCCCACGTCGGCGCTCTTCAGACGACGATCGTCGCCGAGGATTGGTCCGGGACGATCGAGATTCGCTCGACGTTGGACGGCAATGTCACGAATTCGCTGGTCGAGCGATACCGGGACTTGGCCAACAATCATCTTGGGTCGGTGGAGAAGCGGGAGATCTCGGACAACTCTGTGCTGCTGGCAGTTCAGACGACCCAGTCGCGCGTTCCCATTGCCATGGCGTCGCGAAGCACCGTGTGGCGCGACGGGACCCCCGTCGCGGCTACCTACCGTCTGGTCAACGAGGCAGCAGAAATCGGTCACGATATCGCCGTCGCGCTGTCAGTCGGTGAGGCGGTGACGGTAGAGAAAATCGTGACCCTGTTCACCGGGCGCGATGTCGCGACGTCCGAACCTGCTGTCGAGGCCGAGCGCTGCCTGAGCCGAATCGGCCGGTTCGCCGAGTTGCGTGACGGGCATCTGGATGACTGGGTACATCTGTGGGAGCGCCTGTCCATCGAATTCGACGGCTTCACAGACGAATTACGCATCCTGCGACTTCATCTCCTGCATTTGCTGCAAACGGTTTCACCCAACAGTTCCGACCTCGATGTCGGCGTGCCGGCTCGCGGATTGCACGGTGAGGCATACCGCGGCCACATCTTCTGGGACGAGCTGTTCATCTTCCCGGTACTCAACTTGCGGCTGCCCATGGTCACCCGGTCGCTGCTTGGCTACCGTTACCGGCGCCTGCCGGAGGCACGGGACGCCGCCAGGGCGGCCGGCTACTCCGGTGCGATGTTCCCGTGGCAATCGGGCAGCGATGGACGCGAGGAAAGCCAACGGCTGCACCTCAATCCGCGCAGCGGCCGGTGGAATCCCGACTCGAGCGCTCGTGCACACCACATCGGCATCGCCGTCGCCTATAGCGCGTGGAAGTTCTATCAGGTCACCGGGGATCTCGCCTACCTGATCGACTACGGCGCGGAGATGCTGGCCGAGATCGCACGCTTCTGGGTGAGTAGGGCCACCTACGACCAAGAACGCGATCGCTACAGCATCCGGGGCGTCATCGGGCCCGATGAATTCCACTCGGGCTACCCCGACGCGCCTTACGACGGCATCGACAACAACGCGTACACAAACGTGATGGCGGTCTGGGTGATCATGCGAGCCTTCGACGCACTGAACCTGCTACCGCTACCGAACCGACTCGACTTAGGGGAAACGCTCGGACTGCACAGTGACGAACTGGCGCACTGGGATGAGGTGAGTCGACGGATGTACGTCCCCTTCCACGATGGTGTCATCAGCCAGTTCGAGGGATACGGCGAGTTAGAGGAACTGGACTGGGACCGCTACCGCCGGCAGTACGGCAACATCCAACGCCTCGACCGCATCCTCGAGGCCGAGAACGACGACGTGAACCGGTACAAGGCCTCCAAGCAGGCTGACGCCCTCATGCTGCTCTACCTGATGTCAGCAAGGGAATTAAGTGAGCTACTCGAGCGGCTCGGCTACCGCTTCACGTCCGACCAGGTCACAAAAATGGTTGACCACTACGTGGCCCGCTCGTCGCACGGATCCACACTCAGCGGTGTGGTGCATACCTGGGTGCTCGCCCGGGCCAACCGCCATCGTGCAATGGAGTTCTTCCAACAGACGCTCAAGTCCGACGTCTCCGACATCCAGGGTGGCACCACGTCCGAAGGCATTCACCTGGCGGCCATGGCCGGCAGCGTCGACCTCATGCAGCGATGCTTCACCGGGCTGGAGACCCGGTCCAACCGCATCATCCTCTCCCCGAACTGGCCGGAACCCCTTGGCGTGCTGGCATTTCCGATCCACTACCGCGGTCTGCACCTGCACCTACGGGTCAGCGGAAGAGGCGTGATCATCAGTGTGGATCCACGCGACGCCCCCGGAATCGAAGTGGAATGCCGGGGTCAAGTCGTTCAACTGATGCCCGGCACCATTGTCCGGTTTCCCGGCTGACTATGCCGTTGAGTGCCGACGGCCGGCGCCCCGCCCGCGCAGCTTCCGGGGCAGGCGACCCCGGCGATCTTTCCATCCAGCGCGGTGATCGCAGCCACCCCGCGTTCACCGGCGCACCGCAGCCTGACGAGATGCCGGGTGGCGAGCACGCCGACAGGGATATCGGTCCAGGCATAGCCGGACCGTCGGAGGATGTCACGCCCCGCTCGGCTACGTCCTGCTGATCGTGGCCGCGTCGTTCGCGACGATGAACGTGGTCGGCGCCTACGTGGTCACCGACCGCATGCTGCAGATGTTCCGCCCTCGCCGGATTGCGGTGCGCGCAGCGCCACAGCAGAGCGCGGGCACGTCATGAGTGCCTTCGACACCCTGATCCACATCCTGTATTTGCTCGCTGCGGCGAGCTTCGTGCTCGGTCTGCACCTGATGACCTCGCCAGCCACGGCGCGACACGGAAACCTGCTCTCCGCGGCCGGTATGGCCGTTGCTGTCGTGAGCACGATCGCGGTCCTCACCCACGACCACGTGATCCCGGCACTGGCCACCATCGTGCTGACTGTGGGCGTGCTGGGCGGCGGTCTGGCCGGGCTGCTCACCGCCCGTCGGGTGAAGATGACCGCGATGCCGCAACTCGTCAGCCTGTTCAACGCCGTCGGCGGCGGTGCAGCCGCGCTGATCGGATTGGGTGACGCGATCAAACACGCCGGATCCCTGCAGCTGAGTCAACTGCCCGTCAGTACCACCCTCACCACATTTCTAGACTTGCTCATCGGCCGCATCACCTCCTCCGGTTCACTGATCGCCGGCGGTAAGCTCGCCGGCATCATTGCGGGGAAGCCATTGACCTTTCCCGGCGGACGGGCGCTGAACCTGATCCTCGTAGTCGTGGCGCTCGCCAGCGGCGTCACCTACACCGCCGGATATGGCGGTCTACCGATCCTCTGCGCGCTCACCGCTGCCGCCCTCGGCTTGGGGGTCCTGTCCACGCTGCCCATCGGCGGCGCGGACATGCCTGTCGTCATCGCGCTGCTGAACGCCTGCACAGGCGTCGCCGTCGCCATGGCCGGCTTCGTCATCAACAGCACCCCGCTGATCATCGCCGGAGCCCTGGTCGGCGCCGCTGGTGGCATCCTCACCAAGCTGATGGCCGACGCGATGAACCGATCGTTGCTCAACATCATCGCCGGGGGTTTCGGCACCGGCGACGACAACACCGGCGGCCAGCCGGCTGCGCTAACCGGCACAGTGCGCGAGATCGCCGTCGATGATGCCGCCCTCCAACTTGCTTACGCCGGCAAAGTTGTGATCGTGCCCGGCTACGGCCTTGCCGCAGCGCAAGCGCAACACGAAGTCGTCGAACTCGCAACGGCCCTCACCGAGCACGGGGTGGACGTCAGCTACGGCATCCACCCGGTCGCCGGGCGGATGCCCGGGCAGATGAACGTCCTGCTCGCCGAAGCCAACGCCCGGTACCAACAGATGAAAGACCTCGAGGAGATCAACCCCGAATTCGCCCCGGACCGACGTCGTCCTGGTGGTCGGGGCCAATGACGTCACCAACCCCGCCGCCCGCAGGCCCGGCAACGCGGTGTCCGGGATGCCCATCCTCGACGTCGACCAGGCCAAGAGCATCATCGTCATCAAGCGCTCCCTCGGCCACGGCTACGCCGGAATCGACAACGAGCTCTACACCGATCCCAAAGCCGCCATGCTGTTCAGCGACGCCAAAGTGGGTCTCACCGCGCTCCTCACCGGGCTGAAGGCCTACGTCCATCAACTACTCCGGGCAACTACCCCAGGTTCTGTTCCGATTCTTATCGGAGGGCCGTGCCGCCCGCCCCCGGGGGCCGTTACGGTCATCACCGTGGCTGTGATCGAGTTCGACGAACGGGACCTGGAAGCACGAGTGCCCGACCTGGCCGCGGGGGGCGCCTGGACCCGGGTGCGGCTGCGCTGGCGGCAGGACCCGCTGACCGGTGCGAGCGCCCGGATCCTCACCGGGGTGAAGCTGCAGCCCCCGAACCGGCCGGACCTGACCGAGCTCACGGCCCCGCCCGCGTTCTGCCCCTTCGACAGCGACCGCCTCGAGACGGCCACGTTCTCGTTCCCGCCCGAGCTCACCGCCGAGGGCCGGATCCGCTGCGGTCGGGCGGTAGTCGTGCCGAACATCATGGCCTACGCGACCCACAGCGCGGTCGGCATCTACGACCCCGGGTCGCACTTCCTCGACCTCGACGAGCTCACGCCCGCCCTGGTCGGGGACGCCCTGGCCGCCATGGTCCGGCACGCTCACGCGGTGCGGCGCTTCGACCCGACGGCCGCGTGGAGCTCGGTCAACGCCAACTACCTGCCGCCCGCGGGCGCCTCGCTCGTACATCCGCACCTGCAGTCGGCGCACGACTCCCACGGCCTTACCGGCCAGCGCCAGCTCGCCGAGCGGTCAGCGGCCTGGCAGGAGCGGAACGGGAACTACTGGGCGGCCCTGATCGACCAGGAGGCCGGCGGCCCCCGGTGGGTCGGGCAGACCGGCCGCGTCGCCTGGCTCACGCCGTTCGCGCCGGCCGGGTTCCACGAGGTGTGGGCCGTGGTCAGCGGGGCCGCCGACATCACCGACCTGACCGAGGACGACAGCCGGGCGCTGGGGCTGGGACTGTCCCGGTGCCTGGCCGCATACAAGGACTGGAACCTGGCCTCGTTCAACTTCGGCCTGATCGGCGGCGGCCCGCTTTCACGCGAGAACGGGTACCAGGTGGTGCTCAAGCTGGTCAGCCGCTCCAACCCGGAGCCGTTCTACCGCAGCGATGCCACGTATTTCGAGCGGCTCTGGGCGGAGGCGCTGATCGACATGAGCCCCGAGGAAGTGGCCGAGGGCCTGCGGACCAGGTTCTGAGATCAGGCGCTTCCTCCGGAGGATCGGCCGGCTGTATTCGAAGCGGGTCCGTGAGTTCTACGGATGGTTCTGGAAGCAGATCGAGGACAAGGGTCGACCTAGCTGGTGCCGTACGTGGCTGCTGGCAACGGTCTCGGGATACCTGTCGCGCCGGGTCGATGGTCAGCGCGTCCCGCGGCCGAGGACCGTGTCGGCGTCCTGGCTGGCGCAGGCGCAGGCGATGCGTCCCGTGGACTAGTCCGCGACGTCAGGCCCGGATCCACCTCAAACCGGGGCGGCCCCGAACGGAACCGCAGCGTGGCGCTGAGCGGCCCGTTCTTGCGGCTGTAGGGCCCATCGTCTGCACCCTGACCAGCACGAGCTCGACGAGACGCAGGCTCAACGCGCGCCGTCTGGCGGCGCGGGCGAGCCGGGACGTGGGGGACGAGGAAGATCGGCACAGCGCGTCGCCAGAGGGCGGCCGCGTCATACGCTCCGCCGGGCCGATCGCGAGAGACCATGATCCGCGGGCGCGGGACGCGCAGGAGTGACCGGCTCCGGCTGGCCTCAACGCTGCTGCAGGAGCTCGACGAGGCGATCGACGAACTCGTGCGATCCGACCCCGAGCGCCACCCGCCCGACGGTGAGGGCTGCGAGGATCATCAAGATCGCGCTCCACACCGCGAGTACGCCGCCCGTCGCGCGCCAACTCTTGGGCGGGAGGCCCTGGATCAGGAACATCGCGATCCCCGCGACATTGATGCACACGAGGTTGGTGGCGAACAGAAAGAGGGCACTGAGGCCGAGCGCGACAAATCCGTGGCCTAAGAACACCCCGGCCGCAGCCAGCGGGGGCACGAGCGCGACAGCGATCATCACGCCGATGAGCGCCAGGGAGGCACCCTGGCTGAAGACCAGGACGCCCACCGCACCGGAAGCCAGGGCGAGCGCTAGGTCGGCAGGCTGGACGATCGAGCGATTGAGCAACTCGGGCACGGTCGGGTCGATCTCGATGAAATGGCCGAGCGTAGCGGTGACCGCGAGTCCGGCGACAGAGCCCACGGCGAGCGTCCTGAAGGCACGGCGCCCGAGCGTCCAGTCGCCGACCGTGGCGGCGAGCGCCATGCCCATCGTGGGGCCGAGCAGCGGGGCGATGACCATGGCGCCAATGACGACTGCCGTCTGGCCGCTCCGCATCCCGAGCGCCGCGATCAGCGCCGAGAGCGCGACGGTCAGCAGATAGGCGGGCCGGATCGACAGACTCGGCTCGATGTCGTCGTAGAGCTCGTCGGTGCTGATGCGCTGGCGCGTGAAGAACGCCTCCAGGCGCGAGGGGGGCGGCAGACCGAGCGCCTCGGGACGAACGGTCGCCGCCGATTCCTTCAGCGGCGGCAAGATCGCTTCCGGCTGCAGGACGACGACCGAAAAGCCCAGGAGGTGACCGAAGCCCTCCTCCAGCTCGGCCAGCAGACGCCCGACGTATCGCCGTTGCACGATGCACGTGAACCCTTCCAGTCCACCGCGGATGGGCTCCCGCCAATAGCGCCTGCAGTCTCTCGCGATGAGCGCCTGCGCCGCTGCAGCTTCGGCGTCGGGAACGATCACGAGGACGAGGCGTCCTGACATGCGATCGCTTTCTCCGTCCGGGGTTCGGGGCTCGGGAAGATTTCGCTCGGGGATGCGGGCACGACGCGGCGAACGTTCTGCTCCCAGTGCCCGATCCTTGGTTCGAGCCGAAAGTTTACGTCCGGAAGATGACCCGGACACCTTGATGCCGCTGCCACGCGCACCGCGCAGCACATTGGAGCGGGCTACAGAACATGCGAACGCCGTGGTGAACGACCTGCTCAGTGAGCGCCGCAGGCCGAGAGCGCGACGCGCAGCGCGACCGTGCTGGAGTCCATCGCCGACGCGCTGGCGGCCCTGGCCCGAGCTGCTCAGTGATTCATCGGCCCAGCGGAAGGTCCTCGCTGCACCCCCGCTGATTACCGTCGCCGTTATGTCGATGATCACCAGCACTGCCGCCGACGCCGACCCGTGGGCACTGCCTGCCGCGAGTTGGCAGGCGCGCTATGCCGCGCTGCGGTCCCGCCAGGTCGGCGACTCCGGTCCCCGGATCGCCGAATGCCTTGCCGCGCTGGCGTTCTGGACGCGCAAGCGTGTCCTCGACCGCCAGGCCGACCAGCTCTCCGCCCCCGCGGCGCACAGCCTGGCCGCGATGCGGAGGGAGGTGTGGGCATGAGCCCGTCGTGGCGTCGCCGCCCGGCTCCGGTGCGCATCCCGGCCCCGGCGGCCTACAGCCAGACCGAGCAGCGCGAGCGGCGGAGGTCGCCCCTGCCGCATGGTGACGGACGATATTGCGAGCCCCGGAGGAGGCCATCCGCGGGCCCTGCGTGGCGTGGGATTTAGTTGTGGCCTCACAAAGCGCCTGGGCCGGGCGTCTACGAGACATGGACACCTGCGAAACAGCCCTCAACGGTCACGTGCGATCCGAGCCGGCAATCCTTTATTTCGGCACTCCGGTCGTCTTGCTCAGCACGATGCTCTCTTGTTCCTCGGGTGGGACGTAGTCCAGAACACTGTGCAGGCGCCGGTTGTACCAGTCGACCATTCCATCGTGGGGTACTCGACGTGATCTAAGGCCTTAGCCGGCCCGGTCGGAACGGGCTGCTGGGACCGAGACCGGACTCAGCCATCATGACGAGAACGGTTGACCAGGTAGAGTCAGTGGTCACGTGGCATCGTGGGGCTGCCCCTGCGGTGCCACAGTCATATCGTCGAAAGGCTGTCGCATGTTGCACAACGATGTTCCCAGTCGCCTCGAACTCGAGTCGCTCGCATCGGTGGTGGGACGGATCTGCCTTTCGATCTACACCCCGAACGACGCCGCCCCCGACTCGCCGGACGCGCACCGGCTTGCGTTCGAGAACCAGACGCGCAAAGCCCTCGAACTTGTCGAGGATCCCGCCGAACGGGGTGCATTAGCGGAAGGGCTGCAAGACCTTTCGGACGATGACGATTTCTGGCGCTATCAATCCCGCTCCCTCGTGGTACTCGCCAGCGGCGACCACGTCCATGTGCACCGGGTTGCCAATCACCTCGAGGCCTCAGAGACGGTGGGCGATCGTTACTTCCTCAAGCCGCTGCTGCGAGCCGTCACGTTCCCACAGACGGCGTTCATCATCGCGCTCTCGGAGGGTGCCGTGCGGCTGATCGAGATCTCCGCCGAGGGCCCCGCCGAGACGGTCAACGTCGTGAATATGCCCAACAATGCCGCCGACCACGCGGGAAAGTCCTCGCTGGGCGACCACGCACCGAAACGACGCCTGCAAGGCATGGAAGGCCGAAAAGTACGGGTCCGGCAGTACTCCAGGGCAGTCGATCAGGCAATCCGGTCGGTGCTCAGCGGACGTGACGTGCCGCTGATCCTCGCGGCGACCGAGCCCATCGCTTCTATCTTCCGGTCCGTCAACAGCTACCAGAGACTGCTCGCTGAGGGCATCGACGGCAATCCCGAGGAACGCAGCGACGCTGACCTCGCCGCCGTAGCGCGCGATGTGCTCGACGGCTACTACGCCGAGCAACTCGCTGAGGCCCGCCACACTTACGAAGTCCGCCAGGGTCAGGGGCGCGCGCAGTCCGATCTCGCAGACATCGCGCGTTCGGCCACCTACGGTCTGGTTGACACACTGTTCGTCGACATCGACAGTTTCGTACCCGGCACGGTTGACCCGCAGAGCGGTGCGATCGAGTACCGGGAGGCCGCGTCCGGCACCGAGTATGACGTGGTCGACGAGGTGACGCGGCGGTCACTGCTGCAGGGCGGCCGCATCCTGGCGGTGCGTTCAGAGGAGGTACCCGGAGGCGGCAAGGCGGCGGCAATCCTGCGCTACGCGCCGTAGCTGCCATAGGTGCGCACCAGGCGTTGCCAAGTAGTGTGATTCGACTCGACGTCGGGGCGGTGGTCTAGATGCAAAGCCCGTCAAGTCGGGTCTCGGACCTACGCGCCTGGCTCGGGAGGTGGGCGGAACCCGCTCAAGTGGTGGTGACGATTGGGTTGCTGACGGCGGCGGGGTGTAGTGACTCGTCGGGTCGCGCAGCGGTGCCGATGCGTTGTGGGCCGCGGCTGGTGGGCGAGTATCTCGCCGGTGCTCTGAGCCGGTCACCCTTTAAGTAGGCGCCGTTCTGGTGATGGTGCAGTGGTGTGGAGTCACCACCGAAAGGATCCTCATGCCATACAAGGTCAGCCTGTCGCCGTCGATCTCTCCCGCCTATACCGGCCGGCTGTCCACCGCGCCGGTGCCCGCACTGAGGCTGCCCGACGAAGATATGGAGCCCGCCGCCGCGTACCGATTCATCCACGATGAGTTGATGCTCGACGGCAACTCGCGGTTGAACCTGGCGACGTTTGTCACCACCTGGATGGATCCCGAGGCCGACAAGCTGATGGCCGAGACATTTGACAAGAACCTGATCGACAAGGACGAATACCCGGCCACCGCGGCCATCGAGTCGCGGTGCGTGTCGATGGTGGCCGATCTGTTCCATGCCGAGGGGCTGCGCGACGACGACCCGACCACCGCCACCGGGGTGTCGACCATAGGGTCCAGCGAGGCGGTGATGCTGGGCGGACTGGCGCTGAAGTGGCGGTGGCGTCAGCGGATCGGTGACGCGCCGAAGGGCGGCGTCAGGACCCGCACCCCGAACCTGGTGATGGGCTCCAACGTGCAAGTGGTCTGGGAGAAGTTCTGCCGCTACTTCGACGTCGAGCCCAGATACCTGCCGATGGCCAAGGGCCGGTACGTGATCACCCCCGAACAGGTCCTGGACGCCGTCGACGAGGACACCATCGGCGTGGTCGCGATCCTGGGCACCACCTTCACCGGTGAGCTGGAACCCGTTGCGCAGATCTGCGCGGCCCTGGACAAGCTGGCCGCCGGCGGCGGCGCGGATGTACCGGTGCACGTCGACGCCGCCAGTGGCGGGTTCGTGGTGCCGTTTTTGCAGCCGGATCTGGTGTGGGATTTCCGGCTGCCGCGGGTGGTGTCGATCAACGTCAGCGGCCACAAGTACGGGCTGACCTATCCGGGCCTCGGTTTTGTGGTGTGGCGCGGTCATGAACACCTGCCCGAGGAGTTGGTGTTCCGGGTGAACTACCTCGGTGGGGACATGCCGACGTTTTCCCTGAACTTCTCGCGGCCGGGCAACCAGGTCATCGGCCAGTACTACAACTTCCTGCGGTTGGGTCGCGCGGGCTACACCCAGGTGATGGGGTGCCTGTCGTCGACGGCGCGCTGGCTGGCCGACGAGTTGCGCAAGGGCAGGTACTTCGAGGTGATCTCCGACGGCTCGGCAATCCCGGTGGTCTGCTTACGGTTGGCCGGGAATTTCGGCTACACCGAGTTCGACGTCTCGCACGCGCTGCGGTCCTACGGCTGGCAGGTGCCGGCCTACACCATGCCCGCCGACGCGACCGACGTCGCGGTGCTGCGCGTCGTGGTGCGCGAAGGGTTCTCCGCCGATCTGGCCCGGTCACTGCGCGACGACATGGTGGCGGCGCTGGCCAGTCTGGACGACCTCAAGCCCGGCGGCCACTTCGACAACCAGCGGCCCTTCGCCCACTAAGCCGCCAGCATGCACATTCGGCGAACGCACGAGTACTCAAGCCAGCCGCCGCGCATCATGACCGCATGACCGGTACTTCGCGATCCATCTCCCCCAGCGTCGGCCGGCATCCGTCGCGATCTTCGAAGCACGCCGTCGCGCCGTTCCGGTCGGTCGACACGCGGCAGTAGGCACGGCGTCGGCCTGCGGCACGCGGGCGAACAGAACGGGGTACACACGGGTGATGAGCACGGTCTCGTAACTCAAACTCGGCGACGCTCAGGGGTGCAAAGCGTTGACTGCTTCGCCGACGGAGGCGAACAAGTGGTCCTCGCCGATCCGCGCAAGGATGCCGCTTCGCGCCAAGCCGGCGCGGGCCGTTTTGTTGGTTCGTGCCACCGCGAAGGACACGCCACTGTGGTCGAGTCGGTCGAGCATCTGGCGTAATGCGCACGCTCCGGTGTAGTCAACATCTGTCATTCCCATCGCGTCGAATACGACGAGCCGAAGTGAGTGACCCGCGCGGTCGACCGCGGCAGCCAAGTCGGACCTGAAACGACTGGCGTTGGCATACCAAAGGGGTGTCGCGAACAGCACCACGAGTACCCCGGGAACCTCGACGGCGTGTTCCGTCCCCTCGAGCGGGGCCCAACTGGTGGTCGCGGGGATGCGACCCAGGACGTGCAGGTGCGGGCGGGCGGTGAGACGGGTGCGGTCGAGGATGGCCAACGCAACCGCGACGGTGATGCCCTGTTCGACGCCGACGAGCGCGACCGTGAGCAGGGTGATCAGAGCCAGTCCGAATTCGAAACGATCGTAGCGGGCGATGTCGAGGAGTTCGTGGATGTTCAAGATTCGGGTGGCGATGAAGATCAGAATCGCCGCCAGGGTCGCCAAGGGCAGGTTCTCGAGCAGGGCGACGGCAGGGATCAACAGCACGAGGGCGCCGGCAGCAGCCAGACCGGCCACCTGGGTCCGCCCGGAGGCCGAGACCACCGCGGCGGTTCGTGGCGGGCTTGCGTCCACCGGGAAGGCACCGACCAGGCCGGCGACGACATTGCCGGCTCCGACGCCGAGGAAGTCGCGATTGACGTCCACCTCATATACGCCCTGGTCGGCGAACGCGCGGGTCGTCGCGGCCGTCTGGCTGACAATCACCAGGGCCACGACGCCGGCGATCGGCGCAACCGCACCCAGCGCCGACCAGGACAGCCCGTGCAGCCCGAGGTGCGGCGCGCCGTGGGCCACCGCACCCAACACCATCACCCCGTGGGCGTGCAGCTTCAACGCAGCGACGAGGATCGTCGAGACGATCAGCCCGACCAACGCCCCGGGAAGCCGGCGATCGACCCGTTCGGCGACGACCACGACGGTGAACACGCCGGCCCCGATGCCCAGCGTCCACCCGTTGATCAAATGCAGGCCGCGCAGCGTGACACCCACCCGGTGCAGCGTGCTGCCGCTGGCGCCCGGCAGGCCGAGCAGATCAGGTAGTTGGTGCACCACGATGATCACCGCAACCCCGCCAAGGAATCCGCTGATGATCGGCGCCGAGAGAAACTCGGCGATCCACCCGAGCCGCAGTAGACCGACCAGGGCCACCACCACACCGACCATCACCGCGAGGATTCCGACCATCGCCACGTAGTCAGGGGAGATCGCCGACACCACGGCGGCGATGCCGACGGCGAACAGCGGGGCGATGGTCGAATCGGCGCCGACCGACATCTGCGGGTTCGATCCCAACAGCGCGAACATCACGCTGCCGGCGACAAACGCGTAGAAGCCGGTGATCGGCGACATACCGGCCAGCCGGGCGGTGGCTAACTGCTCAGGCACCACGATCGCCAGCAACGTCAGCGCTGCGACCAGGTCGCCGATCACCCACGACGATCGGTAGCCGTGCAGTGAAGGCAGCAGCATCGACCGCACCCCCGGCACCCGTCCCGTGAACGATGCTGCCGACTGCATCGACCCATCATCGCAATTACGTCAGCGGAAGCGAGGCACGCCGCGCGGATGCGTCAGGTGACATGACACTTCGCCGAGGCGGGGCGGTAGTGATCCGCGAGGCCGCCGTCGTAACCAATCTCGTGCTCAGCTGACGGTACGGGCGCACAATTGAGGAGTCCGCCTGAAACCTGGGGAGCTGCGATGAGCGAGCAACCGTACGACCTTTTCGGCGACATCTTCCAGCGGTACTTCAGACCCGCCATCGACACATATCCGCGAATGGGTGGCGCACTCGTCGAGAGGTTACTTGCGCTGAGTGACGACGTCCCCGACAGATTGGCACAGACCCGGTGCGCCGCCATGGCATGGGGCAAGGCCGAGACCCCGAACGCCAGGATCATCTCGGAACTATTCGTGATCACCCAACACGGGCTGCTGTATGCCGCCGAGTTGAACGAGTCGCGCCGGGCGTTGTATTACCTGGCCACGCCGCCCGCGTTGTTCGATCCTCTCGTCGATGAGGTCGACACCGCCGAACTGCGTGAGGGCGCGGTCGTCGTCGTGGACAGCCGGTGCGGCCGTGACCTCGCATCCGCGCATCCGATGGACGCCGCACTGCGCCGGATACTCGATGAGCACCTGGCGCTGCGGGTGGATCTGCCCGCGTGACCATTTCGTCGCCGCGGTTTTCTTGGCCGGCGCGCGAGATGGGCACGGCGAGGATGCGGTCATCGTTGGCGTGTGTTTGGAGCCGCGATGACGACGTCCATGACAAGTCCCCAACGATGCACGCGTGAGTGATGCTCGATGTTCCAGTCGTGTGCCAGCAGACCGGTCGTGCTGATGGGGCGACACCCGCCCAACACATGCGGCGCAATGCGCCAGATGCCGGTCCAACCTCGCGAGACAGCCCGTTCGAGCAGCCGCCTCCGTAAGTGAGGCTGGCCAGGCAGAGCCGGCCATCGGGCGCGAGGATGCGCCGCAGATCGTCCACCACGTCCCGTGCGTAGGCGTCGTCGAGCAGATCGAACACGAAGGTGGACAGCACCCGGTCGGCGAATCCGTCATCGGCGGGTAGCGGCAGTGAGCCGTCTACCAGCACCACCTTGGCCCGCTCGGTCCGGGCGGCCAGCCGGCTGGTGGCCAAATGGATCATCACCGGGCTGATATCGACGCCGAGGTAGTTGACACTGGCCGGCAGCGCCCCCAGCAGCTGCGCTGCCAAACGGCCAGTGCCACAGCCGAACTCGAAAATGGTCTGGTCCCCGGTTAGGGCCGACTCGGCCACGAGGCGGTTTATGGTCGCGTCCTCGTAGAAGGCCTGCCAATCCTGGACGCGCCCGATCCGGTCGTAGACCCGACGCGCCTGGTTCAGCGTAAGCGCCACGGATCCACGTTACGACGACTGTGCGGCCGCGGGAACCTCGTTGCCCACCAACTCCTTCCTTGCCTCTGCCAGCTCCGCTTTGGCGGCAGCGTCGACCTGGGGATACTGCGGGTTGAGAGCCCGCAACGTCTCCAACAGCACCGCCGAAGTCGACACGTGGCTAAACCATTTGTGGTCCGCGGGGATCACGTGCCAGGGAGCCCAGACGGTGCTGGTGTGGCTGAGCATGTCTTGAAAGGCCCGCTGGTAGTCGTCCCAGAACGCGCGCTCGCGTAGATCCGCGACGGAGAACTTCCAGTTCTTCTCGGGTTCATCGATGCGCTCGAGGAATCGGCGCGCCTGTTCGTCCTTGGAGACGTTGAGAAACAGCTTGACGATGACGGTCCCGTTGTCGGTCAGGTAGCGCTCCCAGTCGTTGATGTCGCGATACCGCCGCTCCCAGATGTCCCCGGCGTCAAGCACCGCGGTGCGTGGCCATAACGTCTCAGGGTGCACACGGGTGATCAATACGTTCTCGTAGTGGGACCGGTTGAACACCGCGATACGACCCAGTTCCGGCAGCGACCTTTGGTGGCGCCAGAGGTAGTCATGTGCCTGCTCGGTCGCCGAGGGCGCCTTGAAGCTGTACACGTCGACACCCTCGGGGTTAAGACCGCTCATGACGTGCTTGATCGTGCCGTCCTTACCGGCCGCGTCGATCGCCTGAAGGATGATCAGCAGCGACCGGTCGGCTCGGGCGAAGAAGCGGTCCTGCAAATCCAGCAGCGCCGCCTTCGCGTCGGCCAGCACCGCGGCGCCGTGGTCTTGTTGAAGCTGTTTGTCGTGGCGGTCGGGATCGAAGTCCTTGGCCAGGTCCACCTTCGACCCTGGCTCTACCCGGGTAGCCTCCACCAGTCGTTTCCAGAGCGCCGACAACATCGCCTCCTGGTCATGTCGTAAGTCCGTTGCTCAGGGCCGCCGCGCGCACGGGAACGAACAGGATCAGCGTCGCAGATAGTGACCGGAGTTTGCCACCACTTTCGGCGGGGTGCCCCACTTTCCGCTGCCAGAGGCAGGTGGTGATCGCCGGGTTCGCCTATGCGTGGATGGGCCTCCCGCTGATTTTTCGGAAGATTGCCTCGATGCCGAAGGACAATGCGACCATCGCGACCAAGACACTGACGGATAGGAGGCTGCTCTTGGCGATGAGCGCGGCCAACGCCGCGACACACGCCATGGCGGCCGTGACCGAGATCCACGGGGTTGATCCCCGCCTTCGGGCCGTGCGGGCCTCGGCGAGGTTGACGGCGGCGAAGATGATGAGGAACCCGGCGCTGCCCATGGTGGAGATGCTGGCCAGGTCCAGCACGTTGGCGAGCACGACGGTCGCGGCCGCTGTGATCAGCAGCCCTTCTAGGGGCTGGTTCCAGACCGGTCGGTCGAGTTGGGCCGGCAGCTCCCGCGATTTTGCGATGGTGTAGGTCATCCGCGCGGATCCGTAGAGGGTGGCGTTGATCGCCG
Organism: uncultured Actinomycetota bacterium; assembly: GCA_963711445.1. Taxonomy (GTDB): domain Bacteria; phylum Actinomycetota; class Actinomycetes; order Mycobacteriales; family Mycobacteriaceae; genus Mycobacterium. The sequence goes on along the minus strand of CAVQEF010000002.1, from coordinate 2,249,112 downwards.
ATGCGGTCGACAGCATCGCCGCCACACCGATCATCGCGAACCCGGCGGCGCCCAGCGCGGGCCGGGCGGCTTCGGCCAGCGCATAGTCACGCGCGTTGATCAGCTGCGACAGCGGCAGCGAACCCACCGAAACGATGGCCACGGCGACGTAGAGTGCGATCACGAACAGCACGGAGATGTAGTACGCCCTGGTGAGCACCCGGGCAGGGTCGGCAACGTCCTCGGCGGTGTTGGCGATCAGTTCGAATCCTTCGTAGGCGAGGAAAATGATCATCCCGCCCGCGATAACCGACACCGGAGAACTCCACTGTGCGGGCGCGAGCCGCTCGCTGGACACTCCCGCCACCCCGACGGCCACGAACAGCAGCAGGATCGCGATCTTGATGACAACGATCACACGTTCGGCGCGGGCCACGGTGGACGCGCCCGCGATGTTGACCGCGGTGATCACCACAATGGCCGCGGTGAGGAACATATGCTTGCCCAGGGAGTGGGCGGACTGGGGCAGAAAACTCGCGGCGTAGCTGCCGAACGCCTGGGAATACAGGGCGAGCATCACGATGTAGCTCAGCCACAACAGCACGTTGATCCCGCCAGAGAACAGGCCGGCGCCGAACGTGCGGTTGAGGAAGGTGACGGTGCCGCCGCGGCTGGGGTACACCTTCGACAACAGCGCATAGGAGCGCGCGGTCAACAACGCCACCAGCCCGGCCAGCAGAAACGCTAGCGGCGCAGCGCCTTTGGTGATCTGCACCGACAACCCGAGGACGGCGAAGATGCCGCCGCCGACCATGCCGCCCACGCCGATCGCGACGGCACCCCACAGCCCGACCGGATGCGCGGCCGCTTGCTTGGATGCCGCCATCATCCGAGCCTACGAGCACCTACCGGCGGGGTGCGCGCGTTGCACCCGGCAATCTGTACTTCTGCGTCGACCCGTATCGCCGCCCGGGCAGCAGCAGCCCCCGATGCGAATCTGCTGCTGCACCGCCGACGAACGGCTGCGTCTCATCAAGTCCCATCGGCCGCTTGCTTGGGGACCATTTTGGGACCATACGTCTGTACTCAGGCGTTCGGCGCGCGCTGTGGGGCGGGGACGACGACCACCGGACAGCGCGAGTGGGACACGACGCGTTGACTGACCGAGCCGAGCACCGCACCGACGAATCCGCCGTGTCCGTGAGAACCGACCACCAGCATGTCGCCTTCGCTGACGCTGTCGAGCAGCACCTGGGCGGCGTGCCCTTCCACCGCTTCCCGCCCCGCCGCGGTACTGACCACCGCGCTCGACTCCCGATTCGACTTCCGGGACGTCGACGACTTCGCCGACAAGGCCCTATCGGCGATTTCAAGGTTCGGCGAGCACGACGAGAACCAGAGGCACCCACAACTCCGATATGGTTACCAAACACCGCATTGGAAAACAGTCAGATCCACGGTCGAATCAGTTCCGGATAACCCTCAGGCAGGAATTCTTATGGAGATCCAGGTCAACACCGACCACAACGTCGACTTGCCCGAGGCACGCATCGCCGACGTCGAGTTCGAGGTCGGCGCCGTCCTCGCCCGGTTCGCCGATCACATCACGCGGGTCGAGGTCCATCTCAGCGACGAGAGCGCAGGCCGATCCAGCGGCCAGGACAAACGCTGCATGCTGGAAGCCCGGCCGGCGGGCCGGGCGCCGGTGGCCGTGACCGACCACGCCGCCACCGTGGACGAAGCCCTGCGAGGCGCGCTACAAAAACTAAAGAGGCTCCTCGATGGTGAGCCCACCAGTTCCACCGGCCACCACGCGCGCGATTCCATTCGCAGTAGGCAGCGGCGAGGACGACCGTAGGGTTGCCCCGACCGTCCGGCAACACGAGTCAGAGCTGGCTTCGGGACGGGTGGCCCGCTGCAGAGTGGAAAAGATCATGCGCGCCCACGGCTGTCGCGGCGTGAGCCGGGCTCGGCGCCCGCCGCGCACCAGCGAGGCCGATCCCGGCGCGGCCCGCGCGCCGGACCCGGTGGGTCGCCAGTCGCGGGTGGCCGCACCGAACGTGCGGGCTTGCATCGCCGGGACATGGTCCATTCCGTGCTTGGGCCACCGTCGTCCCGGCCCGGCGGGCCGGTGGTGATCGTCATGACGACGCTGGCCGGTCGTGTTCGGTGCAACAGTTGCATCGGCGAGGGTACGCGGCCCCGGGAAGGTCGTCTTCGTAGCGGGTGACCTCCCGCCCGTAGGGACAATCACGGCTGTCGTGGAAGGGGTGATCCGCTGGGGCGCTGGGGGTGTGCAGAACACCGCGCGTTTGCGCGGACTCGCCCAAATCCGGTATCGACCCGCGGCTGGTCGTCATGTGGGAGGCGGTGCCGCGGCGCGCATACTCGCCGCAGCGGCCGTGCCGATTGTCTTTGGCCCGTTGCGCAATGGCGTGTTGGGCGCGGCCCGCATTCGTGTGCCGGCCGTCTCAGATGCTCAGGGCGGGTTGCTGCATTGCTCTGCCGTAGGAGAACGCCACCGGCCACGGCGGCGGTGGCCGGGCCGTGGCCAGGTCACCGGATTGGCCCTCGGACAGGTACACGATCCCGGCGATAGCAGCGGGAGGACCCGGCGCAGGCAGCAGATCGTCGCCTCGGCAACCTCCTCGACGTCGGCTGGATCGGGCAGGTCAACCCGGGAAGAACCATGTTGGTTTTGAGCAGCATGCCCTCCAACAGGACACCTTGAGTGTGCAGCTGGGAGAAGAGCTCCCGGAGAACGTGTTCGGTGACCTCACCGCATCGGCTAAGCGGGTGCTCGCCGGCCATGAGGACTTCGGGTTCCACGATGGGCACCAGCTCGGCTTCCTGGCATAGCGCCGCGTAGCGGGCCAGGGCGTGGGCATTGGCCTGGACGCAGGCGCGGCTGGGTAGGGTCTCGCCGATGGTGAACACGGCCCGCCATTTGGCGAACCGGGCCCCTAACGCGGCGTACCCGGCCAGGCGTTCACGCAGCCCGTCGAGGCCCTCGGTCACTTGCTCTCCGGGGTGAGCGGCCCTCGGTTGGGCGCCGAGGTCCACGTTGATGCCGGGACGATTCCCGCGTTCACCAGGACAGCCGCCAATGCGTCGCCGCCGCTGGTGTATTGGCGAATCGTCTCGTCGCACAGGGTGACCCCGGTGATGCTGTCGTCGAAGCCGGGCATGGTCACGATCGGTTCCCGGTAGGCGCGACGGTTGTGCTCGGTCGCGGCGATGCCGAGCCGGGCAAATCGCCTATTTCAGGTGGGGATGGACTCGTCGATGGCGACCAGGCCCTTGTCGCCGGCGACCAACGCGTTCGCCGCGGCTAACGGGCGCGGCATGCCCGGCGCACCGACGGAGGTGACCGGCGCCGCGGATGCCGTCATTGTGGGGGGTTCCAGGTCCAGTTGCGGATTTCGGAGTGGTCCTGGCCGTGGGTGTTGATGTAGAGGGTGTGTTCGACGAGTTTGTCGGCCATGGTCTGTTTGAGGTAGTCGCCGGTGGCGCCGAGTTGCGGGAGGCGGTCGATCACGTCGCAGACGAGGTGGTAGCGGTCGAGTTTGTTCTGGACCCGCATGTCGAAGGGGGTGGTGATGGTTCCTTCTTCGTTGTAGCCGCGCACGTGCAGGTTTTGGTTGGTCCTGCGGTAGGTGAGTCGGTGGATCAGGGTGGGGTAGCCGTGGAAGGCGAAGATGATGTGTTTGTCGGCGGTGAACAGGGCGTCGTAGTCGCCGTCGGAGAGCCCGTGCGGGTGCTCGCTGGCCGACTGCAGTTTCATCAGGTCGACCACGTTGACCACGCGGATCTTCAACTCGGGCAGGTGTTCCCGCAAGATCTGCACCGCGGCCAACACCTCCAGGGTGGGGGTGTCCCCGCAACACGCCAGGACCACGTCCGGCTCGGCGCCGCGGTCGTTTCCCGCCCATTCCCAGATGCCGATGCCCTCGGTGCAGTGCACCTCTGCCTGCTCGATGTTCAGCCATTGCGGCATCGCGTGTTTGCCTGCGACGATCACGTTGACGTAGTGGCGGCTGCGCAGGCAGTGGTCGGCCACCGAGAGCAGGCAGTTGGCGTCCGGCGGCAGGTAGACCCGCACGATGTCGGCTTTCTTGTTGACCACGTGGTCCAGGAAGCCGGGGTCTTGGTGGGTGAAGCCGTTGTGGTCTTGCTGCCACACGTGGGACGCCAGCAGGTAGTTCAGGGAGGCAATGGGCCGCCGCCACGGCAGTTGCGCGGTGACCTTGAGCCATTTGGCGTGCTGGTTGAACATCGAGTCCACGATGTGGATGAACGCCTCGTAGCAGTTGAACAGCCCGTGCCGCCCGGTCAGCAGATAGCCTTCGAGCCAGCCCTCGCTTTGGTGCTCACTGAGCATCGAATCCAGCACCCGCCCCTGTAGCGCGAGGAACTCGTCGCCTGCGACGGTGCGGGCCTCCCATTGGCGGTCGGTGACCTCGAAGACCGCGTCGAGCATGTTCGACACGGTTTCGTCGGGGCCGAAGATCCGGAAGTTGCGCTGGTCCTGGTTGAGGCTGACCACGTCGCGCAGGAAGCTGCCCAGCACGCGGGTGTCCTCGGCCTCCACCGCGCCGGGCGAGGCCACCGCCACCGCGCGGGCGCGAAAGTCGGGCATATGCAGGTTACGCACCACCCCGCCGTTGGTGTGCGGGTTGGCGCCCATCCGCCGCTGACCCCGGGGGGCCAGCGCGGCCAACTCGGGCAGCAGCCGCCCGGCCTGATCGAACAGCTCGTCGGGTTTGTAACTGCGCATCCAGGCGTCGAGTAGTTCGACGTGCCCGGGATGGTCCTCGTCGACGAGCAACGGCACCTGATGCGCCCGAAACGTGCCCTCGATCTGCAGGCCGTCCACGACCTTGGGTCCGGTCCAGCCTTTCGGGGAGCGCAGCACGATCATCGGCCAAAGCGGGCGGTTAGTGTCGCCGCCGGTGCGCGCCTTGCGCCGGATCCCGTGGATGTCGGCGATGACGGTGTCGAGGACGGTGGCCATCAGTTCATGCATGTCCTCGGGGTCATCACCTTCGACATAGTGCGGGTCCCATCCGCAGCCGCGCAGGAACTGGTCCAGCTCCCCGCGTTCGATGCGGGCCAGCACGGTGGGGTTGCTGATCTTGTAGCCGTTCAGATGCAGGATCGGCAGCACCGCACCGTCACCGACCGGGTTGAGGAACTTGGTGGAATGCCAGGCGGTGGCCAGCGGCCCCGTCTCCGCCTCGCCGTCGCCGATGACGCAGGCCACGATCAGGTCCGGATTGTCGAACGCGGCGCCGAACGCGTGGCTCAGCGAGTAACCCAGTTCCCCGCCTTCGTGGATCGACCCTGGAGTCGTCGGCGCGACGTGGCTGGAAATGCCTCCGGGAAAGGAGAATTGGGTGAACAGCTTCTTCAGCCCGGACTCGTCGCGGCTGACGTCGGGATAGATCTCGGTGTAGGAGCCCTCGAGGTAGGTGTTGGCGACCAGGGCCGGACCCCCGTGGCCGGGGCCGGCGATGTAGAACATGTCCAGGTCGTAGGTGGTGATCACCCGGTTGAGGTGCACGTAGATGAAGTTCTGCCCCGGCGTCGTTCCCCAATGCCCGACCACCAGCGGTTTCACATCCGAAAGCGCCAGTGGCCGCTTCAGCAACGGATTGTCGTACAGATAGATTTGGCCCACCGACAGGTAGTTGGCCGCCCGCCAGTAGGCGTCCATCTTGCGCAGCAGTTCCGATTCCAACGTTGGGGTGCTCGTCATCGTTCGGGTGCTCGTCATGGGTTGTCCTTTGCTCGACACGTCGTCAATGCCTTGTCGATTGAGTTCGTGGCGGGTCTGTGTCATGGCGCGGAGTCCGTGAGCAGCCGGATGAGCTGGCGCTCGTCCAGTGCGGTCCAACCATCGCGGGCGGCGCGCCACTGATCGGGATCGTCTTGGCGGCCAAGGACCGCAGCCGCGCGCGTCGGGCGCTGAGCTGGTGCGGCAACCGGCGTCGTCACCGGGGGGGATCGCATGTCGCGGTAGATCAACCAGTAACCCCACCCGATCGACGACATGAAAATCAGCGCGGCGATCACAGCCGGCTCCCCCCGGCGGAGGTTCCGTTGGCCACCGCTGCCGGGACGGGAATCGGTGGCTGTGGCTCGGGTCGGGCTGCTGCGCCGTTTTCCCGGGCCAGGAAGTTCCCGAGTTCGGCGATGGTCGACATCAACGGTGCCGGGAACACCACGGTGCTGTTCTTGTCGACACCAAGCTCGACCAGCGTCTGCAGATTACGTAACTGCAGCGCCAGCGGGTGGGCCATCATGGTGTCCGAAGCATCGCCCAGGGCCGCAGCGGCCAGCGATTCACCTTCGGCAGCAATGATTTTCGCGCGCTTCTCCCGCTCGGCCTCAGCTTGGCGGGCCATCGCCCGCTTCATGCTGTCGGGCAGTTGGATGTCTTTGAGCTCCACCAGGGTGACCTGCACCCCCCATTCGATGGTGGTGACATCCAGAATCGCTTGGATGTCGAGGTTGATCTTGTCGGTCTCCGAGAGCGTCTCATCCAGGGTGTGCTGGCCGACCACCTTGCGCAGCGTCGTTTGGGCGATCTGATCGATCGCGGCGTAGACGTTCTCGATCGCCACCACCGACTTCACCGCGTCGACGACCTTGAAGTAGGCCACCGCCGAGACGTCGACACTGACGTTGTCGCGGGTGATAATCCCCTGGGACTGGATCGGCATCGTCACGATCCGCAGCGAAATCCGGTGCAGGACGTCGATGAACGGAATGATGAGCCGCAACCCGGGTTGGCGTTCTCCGATCACCCGACCCAGCCGGAACAGCACGCCGTTCTCGTATTGTTTGACGATCCGCATCGCCATCGCCAGCACCAGCAGTGACAGGACTACCAGAACTACGACTACGACTCCCAGCGTTTTCATCGCCGTGCACCTTTCGGTGAGGCGTGCTGATGGCCGACCACGTCTTGCGCAACCGTCGTTGATGTTCGGGGGTGTTGTAACCGGGCAGATCGAGTGGAAAAACTCTGTGGAGCATTCATGGTGATCCTGATGTGCAGACGATCACCGGCGTGTAGGGGCCTCGGAACGAATGCTCCTCGAGTTCTGCAGCGGACAGCTGAACTCATCCCGAACCAGCTGAGATTCTCAGCACTTCCCAGGCTACACCCGTGGGAACTAACCCGCCGAATCGCGTTTGGAGCTAACCGCTTTGCGAGGCTTGCCAGCGTTGCTGGTGGTCGACGGATTCAGCCGCGGCGTCGCGTTCCACGGGCCCCCGCTACTAGCGGCAGCATTCTTGGTATGACAAATCATCTCCTGACCGGTTGTACCGCGGGTATCTCGCCGAGTCCCGTTGAGGGGTAATGAGCTCCGTGCTGGCGCTAGTGAGCGCAGGTAACAGAGTCGAGGCAGGTCACCGAGGGGCCCCGGCACCGATATCGTGCACGGCCTGCACCAGGTGACCCTCGACGCGCGGCCGCGGTACCGACCTGGACATCACTGAAACCAGCCGCGGCAGGCCACGCTCGCGGGGTGTAACCTCAACGACGTTGGGAAGCTCAACCGGTCCGGGATGAGGCCAGCTGTCCGCCGCTGTCCTCACTGAGCAGTCGCTCGCGCCGGACGTTCCGGTGACGACCGCACACCTGGGGATCACCACGACCACTGCACCCACTCCGGGGACACCGAAACCAGCTCCTGCACAGTACTTCCGGTCGATAGCGTCGTGTGCCTGCGCAGGCATGACCGCCCAGATCGCCTATGCCGCGAACCGGCAGCTGATTTACGACTTACGGACCGGACGCCGTGACCACTGACACACCGCATGTCGCGCAGACCCAATCGGCGGGCACTCCCGAACCGGGCCACGACTTGAAATCGGCGCCCATGCCCGAGCTGGAGGAGGAGCTGGGCTACTCGCCGGACGGACTAAGCAGCACCGAGGCGGCGAAGCGGTTGACGCATTACGGGCCGAACGAGATCGCGGAACACAAGACCAACCCGCTGTTGAAGTTCCTCAGCTATTTTTGGGGCCCGATCCCGTGGATGATCGAGATCGCCGTCATCCTGTCGGGCGCGGTCGGGCACTGGCCGGATTTCTTCATCATCCTGGTGCTGTTGGTGGCCAACGGGGTGGTCGGCTATACCTCCGAACGGCAGGCCGGCAATGCGATCGACGCCCTCAAAGCCAAGCTGGCGATCAACGCCCGCGTCATCCGCGACGGCGCATGGGCCAACCCGCCGGCGCGGGAGCTGGTACCCGGTGATGTGATCCGGTTGCGCCTGGGTGACATCGTCCCCGCCGACGCCCGGCTGCTCGACGGCGACGAGATCGAGGTCGATCAGTCCGCGCTCACCGGAGAGTCACTACCCGCCACCCGTGCAGCGGGTGACGCCGTGTTCTCCGGGTCGATCATCCGGCAAGGTGAGATCGGCGCCCTGGTCTATGCCACCGGCACCCACACCTACTTCGGCAAGACCGCCGAGCTGGTGCAAGAAGCGCACACCGTCAGCCACTTCCAACGCGCCGTGCTCAAGATCGGCAACTACCTGATCATCCTGGCGGTTGCGCTGGTCACCGTCATCGTCGTCGCTTCCCTGCTGCGTGGCAACGCGATCCTGACCACCCTGCAGTTCGCCCTGGTCCTGACCGTGGCGGCGATCCCGGTGGCGATGCCCACCGTGCTCTCGGTCACGATGGCCGTCGGCTCGCGTCTGCTGGCCAAGAAGCAGGCCATCGTAAGCCGGCTGGTCGCCATCGAGGAACTCGCCGGCGTGGACGTGCTGTGCGCGGACAAGACGGGCACCCTGACGCAGAATTCTTTGACGTTGGGCACCCCGTTCGCCATCGAGACCGCCACCCCCGCGACTGTCATCCTTGACGGCGCATTGGCCTCCCGCGCGGACAACGACGACCCCATCGACCGCGCAGTGCTCGGCGGCCTCGAGGACACCAAGGCTCTGCAGGATTACACGATCACCCATTTCGCACCCTTCGACCCGGTGCACAAACGCACCGAGGCCACCGTCACCGCCGCCAACGGGACCACGTTCCGGGTCACTAAGGGCGCCCCGCAGGTCATCCTCGCGCTGGCCGCCAACGCCGCGCAGATCACGTCGGCTGTCGACAAGGCAGTCAACGATTTCGCCGCTCGAGGCTTCCGGTCCTTGGGCGTGGCCCACGCCGACGGGGACGGTGACTGGCAGTTCGTCGGTGTGCTGCCGCTATTCGATCCACCGCGTGACGACGCGGCAGCAACCATCTCCACCGCACGGGCAATGGGTGTCACCATCAAGATGGTGACCGGTGATGCGCTGGCCATCGCGAAGGAGACCGCGGCCAAGGTTGGTTTGGGCGCCGACATCCTCGACGCCGCGGGCCTGGGTGAGGTGAAACAGGACGAATCGGCGGCAGCGGCCGAGTCCATAGAGACCGCCGACGGTTTCGCCCAGGTCTTTCCCGAGCACAAGTACCACATCATCGATGTGCTGCAGAAGCTTGGCCACATTGTCGGGATGACCGGCGACGGGGTCAACGACGCCCCCGCGCTGAAAAAAGCCGACTGCGGCATCGCCGTATCCGGGGCCACCGACGCCGCCCGGGCGGCGGCCGACATCGTGCTGCTGACGCCGGGGCTGTCGGTGATCATCGACGCGATCAAACAGAGCCGCAAGATCTTTCAACGGATGAACAGCTACGCCATGTACCGCATCGCCGAAACGCTGCGGGTGCTGCTATTCATCACTACCGCCATCCTCGTCTTCAACTTCTACCCGCTCACCGCCATCATGATCGTGATGCTCGCCCTGCTCAACGACGGCGCCATCCTGTCCATCTCCTACGACAACGTCCACTACGCCAACAAGCCCGAAGCCTGGAACATGCGCCTGGTACTCGGGATCGCGACGGTCCTGGGGGTGGTCGGACCGATCGCCGCGTTCGGCCTGTTCTACCTGGGCGACCGGGTCTTCGACCTCGGCCACCCGCGTGTCCAGACGTTGATGTACCTGATGCTGTCCGTCGCCGGTCACCTCACCATCTTCTTGACCCGAACCCGCGGACCCTTCTGGTCGATCCGCCCGGCCCGGATCCTGCTGATCGCCGTCCTCGGCACCCAGACCCTCGCCACCCTCATCGCCGTCTACGGGGTGTTCATGACGCCACTCGGCTGGACGTGGGCAGCCGCGGTATGGGGATACGCCCTCATCTGGTTCCTCGTCAGCGACCGCATCAAACTCCTCGCCTACCGCATCCTCGACCCGGTGAAGAAGGCACAGAAAAGGTCCAAACCAGTTCACGACCTGACGCCCGCGCCTCTGTGAAAACGAATGATCCAGTGGGACAACAACGAGATCATCACCATGGGCTGAGGAACGAGACGATCTTGTCCTATCGACGCGCCACGGCGCCCGCAGTTCAGCGCTGTCCGGCATGCTGATCCCGAGCAGATCGTCGATCGACGAAGCGTTGTCCGGCGCCGCCGCGGTGATCATCGTCTCGTGTGCATGGTCGGGATCGGAGTGCGGAGGAACAACCAGCAGAAGACTCTTCTCGCGGCCGATCCCGAGCACTTCGAGTGGGTTGGCTGGTTGCAGATGGTATCCGTCGAGGCGAACCGCTCGTCCGCCGGTCAGTAGTCGCCTCTTGGCCTTCGCCTATTCGGCGAGGTTGTACATCACGCGGTCAATGGCGCCCACGCACACCGATAGCACAGCCAGCAGATCTGGTAGCTCCTTCGTGAGATCATCGCTGTGCGGCCACCATGCCCCATCGACGCGCCCGCTCACCGGCGCCTTGGGCTTCAGCCGGAGCCGCGGCGTGTTCTCGGTTCCCGTAGGGCGCCGGCCGAAGACACGATCTCAGATGGTCACGCGCGACATGCCGCCGATAGCGGGCAGTCTGCGGGTCTGTGGTGTTCGCGCATGACGTTCATAGGCGCGCAGTTCAGTAGATGTGTGCTTCGAGAAGCGCGCGAATGGCTGACGTGAGGTGGTTGAGCCGCTGCGCGCGGTCTGCTGGCGATGGGGACACTTCCGTCGGGGTGAACATCGCGCCGAGGACGGCTTCGGCGAAGATCATCCGAAAAGCGCTGTCAGCAATGTCGTGACCGCAGCTGAAGCGGCGGGTCAGCCCGTCGATCAGGAACGCGGCGAATCGAAGGCCCGACTGCGTTCCTCGCAGGCGCAACTCCGCATCCTCGTGGCTGGTGAGCATGAACGCCCGAAAAGCATTGCGGTGCTGGGTAAATATCTCGTCGAACGCCTCTAACAACTCCAGCAGGAACGCGTCGTCGTCCTCCAGGTGCCAGATCGGCGCTGTGGTGGTGAGAAATTCTTCTTCCAACCGGGTGAGGAACCGATTCTGGGCGGCGATCAGCACGGCTCGTCGATCCCGGAATCGGTGATAGATCGATCCGGTGGCGACGCCGGCTTCCTTGCCGACCGCGGCGATCGTCAGTCCAGGAAGGCCGGCGCGATCGAGGATGGAGATTGCCGCATCGAGCATCCGGTCGGTCGAGTCCTGGCTGCGGGCCTGCACCGGCGCCCGCAGCATCCCGGTGTCTGGTTCGCCCATTAACCCTCCCACTTGTTATCCGAATCCAGATTCTAGTATGGTTCGGATTAGAACATGAATTCTAGTTCTAGGAGTTCCCGATGACGTCCACTTCCCGGCTGCACTTCGTCGCGTCGAAGCACCCGCATGAGGGTGACTACCCGGGCGTTCGCCCCTCGCGTGCCGAAGTCAACGGGACGCTCGTTGAGCGCGACGCCGCGGTTCCGATGCGCGACGGGACGATCATCCACGTCGATGTCTTCCGGCCCGCGTCCGCTACCGAGCAGGTTCCGGTCCTGATTTCCTATGGGCCGTTCGGCAAGCACCGGGGCTTCCCGCCGCGCCTTGCCGCCGGAGCGGGTCTCGAGGAGCCCCTACCAGAAGGCACCCCGTTCGAGGCTCCGGTGGCGTCGTACTGGGTCGCCCACGACTATGCGGTGATCTACGCCGACGCCCGGGGCAGCTGGGGGTCGCAGGGCGACGCCTCCTATTTCTCGATACAGGAGGCCCAGGACGGCCACGACCTCGTCGAGTGGGCCGGCACCCAGGACTGGAGCAACGGCAAGGTTGGGCTCTCCGGCGTGTCGTACCTGGCGATCGCGCAATACGCGATTGCCGCACAGCGGCCACCGCACCTGGCCGCGATCAATCCCTCGGAGGGCATCAGCGACCAATACCGCGAGGCGATTTTTCAGGGCGGCATCCCCGAAACGCAGTTCGCCGGCAACTTCGCCACCCTGCTGGGCTACGGCTTCGGGCGGCGCGAAGACCTGGTGACCGAGGTGCTGACCCACCCCTTCCGTGACGAATTCTGGGCCGCGAAAATGGCTGAGCTCGAGCGCATCGACGTCCCGGCGTACTTCGTGTGCTCGGTGGGCAACCACGGCCTGCACACCCGCGGCACCCTGGAGGCCTACCGCCGCGCCGGCTCGCCGCAGAAATGGCTGGACGTGCACGGGCGAAAGGAGTGGCGCTATTACTACAACCGCGACCACGTCGAACGCCAGCGCGCCTTCTTCGACCACTTCCTGCACGGGCGCGACACCGAGATCGCCGCCTGGTCGCCGGTTCGCGTGGAATACCGCGACCGCACCGAGACCGGGCCCATCCGGGCCGAAACCAATTGGCCACCAACAGGATCACGGCAAACTGTGTTGCATCTGGATGCCGCCAGCGGCACCCTGCAGCCGACCGCTGTCTCCCAAAGCGCCACGTGCACCTACGATCCCACCCGCAGCCCCACCGAACCGATCCGGCGCGCCGGCGACGAAAAGGCCGTCTTCAGCCACACCTTCGCCGCGGACACCCACGTCGCCGGCAATTGCGTGTTGCGTCTGTACGCGGATTCACCCGGCGCCACCGACATGGATCTGTTCGTCGAGCTGGACAAGATCGGCGATGACGGGTTGGCCGTTCCCTATCCGTTCTGCGGGTCCCTCGACGACGGCCCGCTGGCACAGGGCTGGCTACGGGCAAGCCGACGAGAACTGGATACCTCGCTGTCCACGCCGGACCGCCCGGTGCACGCCCACCAACGCGACCTGCCCCTTCCGCACGACGGGCCCGTCGCACTCGACATCGAAATCTGGCCGTTCACAGCGTATTTCCACGCGGGCGAGACGCTTCGCCTGACCATCGCCGGCGCCGACATTCACCGCTGGCCACGAGAAGATTTCGTCAACGGACACGACTTCACCAACAACTCCGCGCCGCATGTCCTCTACACGGGCGGGCGCTGGGACTCCGCGCTCTACGTCCCGATCGTGGCGCGAACCGCCAGCACCGGATCGAAGGAGACCTAGATGAACGCATTACCGGCCGGACGCCACTTCTTCCGTGGCGACGACGGCTATGAACCGGCCCGCCGCGGCACCGTATGGCACCAACTCGTGCCCGAGCGCTATCCCGAGCTGATCATGCATGCGGTCGACGGCGACGACGTCGCCGCCGGGATCCGCTACGCCAAGGCCAACGGGCACACGGTCAGCATCGTCTCGGGCGGGCACAGCTGGGCCGCCAACCATCTGCGCGACGGTTCCGTCCTGCTGGACCTCAGCCGCATCGATCACGCCCGAGTGGACCCCGACACGGGCCTGGCCATCGTCGGCCCGGGGAAGGAGGGCTGCGTGCTGATGGCCGAGTTGGATGCGCAGGGCCTGTTCTTCCCAGCCGGGCACTGCAGGGGCGTCTGCGTCGGCGGGTATCTGTTGCAGGGCGGGTACGGCTGGAACAGCCGCGTCCTCGGGCCGGCGTGCGAGAGCGTCGTCGGCCTCGACGTCGTCACCGCCGACGGCGAGCAGATCCACTGCGACGCAGACAATCACGCCGACCTCTACTGGGCGGCCCGCGGTTCCGGTCCGGGGTTCTTCGGTGTGGTCACCTCGTTTTACCTCAGACTCCACCCCCGCCCGGCCGTCAAAGCCAGCAGCATGTACCTCTACCCGATCGAGGTCGCCGACGAGATCTACACCTGGGCGCGCGGCGTCAGCGCCGACGTGGACCGCCGCGTCGAGATGCAGATCCTCGCGTCGAGCAGCGTGCCCGGCATGGGCATCGACACCCCGTCCATCGTCTTTGCCTCGCCGGCGTTCGCCGACTCGGAAGAGGAGGCCGAAGAGGCGCTTTCGGTGTTCGAGACCTGCCCCGTCGTCGACCGGGCGATCGCCAGAAGGCCTTATGCCCCAACCGATATGGGCGCCTGGTTTGACATCATCATGTCCGTCTACCTGAATGACCATCGCTACGCGGTGGACAACATGTGGACGTCGGCGTCGGCCGAGGAACTGCTGCCGGGTATCCACACCATTCTCGAGACGATGCCGCCGCACCCGTCGCACTTCTTGTGGATGAACTGGGGGCCGTCCCCGGCCCGTCAAGACATGGCCTACAGCTGCGAAAACGAGATCTATCTGGCGGTCTACGGCGGCTGGAAGGACGCGTCCGACGACGTCAAGTACGCCGACTGGGCGCGGTCGAACATGGCCGCGATGGCCCCCCTGGCCACCGGCATCCAGCTCTCCGATGAGAATCTCGGCCGACGTCCCGCTCGATTCGCCACCGATGAGGCCATGGCCAAGCTGGACCGGGTGCGCGCGGCCTATGACCCCGACGGCCTGTTCAACAGCTGGATGGGGCGAAGCTGACGGACCGTGGCGGCGGCGAATTCAGTCGGCCGGCTGCAGCGCGCCGATGTAGGTCCCGGGGTGGGTCGCCCCATGATCCGAGGCACACGCTGTGAGACACGATACGAGACAGTCCGACCTGCGCGGACAGAGCCAAGGAGGGGACAGGGTGGGGTGTCTCGTTTGTCTAGAAACGAGACACCACCGCTGGCGGGCTGTACCCGGTCACGAGCAGCCAGCCCGCTAAGCTAACTACCGCACCCATTGAACGACTCTCGCTTGCTCGTGGACCTATTCACGGGGTCCGGTCATCAGCAATTACGCAGACGCTGGTCGACGCCGCTGACCCGGCGTTCGCCGCCCCGGCCAAGTTCGTCGGCCCCGGCTACGCACGGGACCGAGCCCAAGAGCTTGCTGGCCAACATGGTTGGACCGTCGCCGTCGAAAATGGTCGGTGGCGCCGCGTGGTGGCCTCACCCGAACCGCTCCGCATCGTCGAGCAGGATTCCATCACCCGGCTCCTGGACGCCGGTTCGGTGGTCATCTGCGGCGGCGGGGGTGCGGCGGTGACCGAGGACGCCGCCGGCCACCTGAGCGGTGTCGACGCGGTCGTGGACAAGGACTACGTCGCATCGTTGCTGGGCGTCGTCCTTGGAGCCCAGCATTTGCTGGTGCTCACCGATGTGTCCGCGGTCATGTAACATTACGGCACATCGGAGACCGCGCCACTGACGACCCTGGATCCAGATTCGCTGAGCAGCATGGTAATTCCGGCCGGATCGATGGGGCCCAAGATCGAGGCGTGCCGCCGGTTCGTCACCGCGACCGGACACCCCGCCACCATCGGCGCCCTGGCCGACACGCAGGCACCGCTCGCGGGCAGCGCCGGGACCACCATCATCCCGACAACGCAGCCCAACAGGGATACTCATCAGGGGGTCGGCGGCCGACGAGGGCCTGCTGGCGCGCGCACTCGGGGACTAGCGACGGGAGGTTGATCATGCCGGATGCGTTAGTGGACAACGAGGTACTCAAGGCCGCGGTGCAGTTGGCGTGCCGGGCACCATCGTTGCACAACAGCCAGCCCTGGCGCTGGGTCGCCGAGGGCACTGGGCTGCACCTGTACGTCGACCGCAGCCGCATGCTGCCTTCCACCGACAAGTCGGGGCGGGAGGCCTACATCAGCTGCGGCGCCGTACTCGACCATCTACGCGTCGCGATGGCGGCAGCCGGGTGGGTCGCCAACGTCGCGAGATTCCCCGACCCGAATAATCCCGATCATCTCGCGTCACTCGATTTCAGCCCAATGAGCTGCGTTACCGAGGGCCACCGCCGCAGGGCCGACGCCATCCTGCACCGCCGAACCGATCGGCTTCCCTTCGCCGCAGTGAGGAACTGGGATTCCTTGGAACCCGTGCTGCGCGAGGCCGTCGATGCCGGCGCAGTCCACCTCGACGTGATA
The DNA here is from genome assembly GCA_963711445.1 of uncultured Actinomycetota bacterium. Lineage (GTDB taxonomy): Bacteria > Actinomycetota > Actinomycetes > Mycobacteriales > Mycobacteriaceae > Mycobacterium. Next base: position 2,232,990 of record CAVQEF010000002.1, on the reverse strand, counting down.
GCCAACGAGCTGCATCCGGAATTGGCGAGGGCATCACAACTTACCGAGTCGCTGCGACTATATGATTCTTCGTATCATGCCGAATTAGACTGGTGGACTGGTCATTTCGAGACTTCAGATGGGGTTCCCCGCAGTTCACTGGTGTCGGCGGCCGAAAGTGATCTGGTCGACGTCGGACGTACCTTCCCGGCTGGCGCCCACAACGAGCGGCCCGCAGGCATTGGACAAGACCAGTCCACAGTGCTGGTCCTGTCCACCGACGAGGACGCCCGCGATGCCGCCTTCCGGTGCGGCGAAGCGTTGTCCGCGGTGTTGTTGGAGTGCACGTTGGCCGGGCTGGCGACATGCACCCTGAGCCAGCTCACGGAGCTATGGTCCAGCCGCAATCTCATCGGCACCTTGACCGGACGGGCAGCTATGCCGCAACTTCTGATCCGCGTCGGCGAAGCCCCTGTCCTTGGCGCGGCACCCCCCATGACGCCGCGGCGCCCACTTCGCGACGTTCTGGCGTTACACCCCGATACACGTGGTTGAGCGGGGGCATCCAGGCTCACCGGGGGCGGTTCGGCGATGATGTGGGCCTTGCGCTCGATGCCGTCGGGAATACAGGCGTTGACCTGATCGCAAAAAGCCATCCTGCACTTTCTCCTGTGTGTCTCAGCAACCGTTGAGACCGTTCAGGCCGCGATTAGCTTGAGGGGCAGTCGCTCCTAACAGCGGATGATGTTGTTGAGCTCCATGTCGGCTCACCGGCGGGCTCGATTCGGCTGACCTGCTGCATCAGCGCAGTAAGTATCGCTGACCGGACCCCGTGAACTGGTCCACCAAAACGGGTCCCTCACCACGATCTGATCGTCACTGTATGAAACTACGAACCAGCCCAACGGAAAAGACTAATGTGTGATCGACCGCCTAGCCGGGGAGCCTGCGGGAGGCGGCGGCTAAACAGGCCCACGCCAAAGCGTCACGATGACGAATTACAGGGCTTCCGGCAAACGACGAGGGGCGCGACGTGAAGCATAAGCCGACGACGATTCGCGACCGACTTGGAGCCCTGTGGGGGCTGCTCATGATCAGCGACGACGACTATCACGCGTACATGCGTTCCTATAACGAACTGTTCGTCGACTCACCAGAGAACACCAAGGCGGACTACGACCGAGGTCTGCCGCTGAAGGGGTACCCCCAAGGCAGCAGCAACGAGCTTACCGAGCTGTACAAGGTCATCCACCTGCTGTGCACGCTGGGTTCGGTGGAGAAGATGTACATGCCGCCGACGATCGACTCGGAACAGTCGGTGCTGCAGAACCAGATCCTCTTCGAGCGGATCGTCGCCAAGGATCTCAACCTGACAGCCGGGCAGAAGGTGCTCGACCTGGGGTGTGGTTGTGGCGCCATTGCCGAGCACATGGCTGAGCTGACCGGGGCGACGCCCTACGGCATCAACCTCGACCGCTCACAGATCGAAAAGGCCTGGAGGAACCCGAACCTGCCACAGGCCAACTTCGCCGTCGGCGACTTCAACAAGGCGCTCCAGTTCGATGACGAATCGTTCGACGCCGTCTACGCGATCCAGCCGATGACGTACGTGAGCGACCACGGGTTCACCTTCAAGGAGGTCTTCCGTGTCCTCAAGCCGGGTGGGCGGTTCGTCATCGACGACGTCGCCACGCTCGACGCGTACGACCGCGACAACGAGCACCAGCGGACCCTGATCCAGCACACCCGCGAGCTGACAGTGTTCGGCGGATTCTGGTACTACCGGTACTGGGAGGACGTCTACCGTGCCACCGGCTTCGAGCTCGTGTCCTCGGTGGGCCGGCCTGCTGTGGAACTGATCAAGAAGGAAGTCGCCCTGTTCGACAAGTACGAGGCAGCGTTCAAGTTTCTTGCGAAGCTGCACGTCATCCCAAAGAAGACCGACAGCCTGATGCAACGCATGCACGTGAACAGCCAGTCCTACATCCACGCCGAGGAAGAGAAACTGCTGACGCTCAACTGGCACTGCGTGGGACAGAAGCCGAAGTAGGTGTTTCAGGCTCCGGAGTTTGGCCGCCGCTTCGGCATCGACACATCTTAGTTCCTGGTTGGGGTGAGAATTGGGGTCAACCCCGTCTTGCGGGGTGATCGTTAGGCGAAAAACTACCTCTGAACTGCGTCGGGCTGACAGTGTGGTGTTTCAGGACATGCGAATAGGGTGTCTCAAGACATCGGAATAGGCGGGTCGGCCAGTTTCAGCTGGTGTCGAAGGCTCGTCTGGTCATCACCGCCGTCCTCGTCGAGGGCCGCTCGCAGTCGCAGGTCGCCCGTGATTACGCGGTGTCGCAAGGGTGGGTATCGCGGCTGCTCAAGCGCTACACGCTCGAAGGTGAGGCCGCCTTCGAGCCCCGATCGCGACGGCCACATACCAGTCCGACGCGGCTAGCCCAGACCACCATCGACCTGATCATCGAGCTACGTCATACCCTGGCCAGCAAAGGACTCGACGCCGGACCTCACACCATCGCCTGGCACCTGCAACACCACCACGCAATACACGTAGCCACCGCCTCGATCAGCCGCCACCTGCGCGCAGCCGGCCTCATCGAACCCGCACCGCACAAACGGCCCAAGTCGTCCTACATCCGGTTCGCCGCCCATCAACCCAACGAACGCTGGCAAGCTGACTTCACCCACTGGCGCTTGGCCAACGGCACCCACGTGGAGATCCTGTGCTGGCTCGACGACTGCTCACGCCTGGCGCTTTCGGTGACCGCCCACCGCCGCATTACAGGCTCCATCGTCGTCACTGAATTCACCAAAACCATTGCCAAACATGGCATCCCGTACTCCACACTGACCGATAACGGCATGGTGTTCACCACCCGCTTCGCCGGCGGCAAAGGCGGACGCAACGGATTCGAAGCCGAACTGCACCGCCACGGCATCACCCAGATCAACTCCACCCCCAACCACCCCACCACCTGCGGAAAAGTAGAGCGCTTCCACCAAACCCTCAAAAAATGGCTCACCAGCCAACTCCGCCCAGCCACCATCGCTGAGCTGCAGACCCAACTCGACGCCTTCACCGACGAATACAACCACCGCCGGCCCCACCGCTCGTTACCCCACCGAGCCACCCCAGCAGTCATCTACACCAGCCGGCCCAAAGCCGACCCAGCAACACGCATCGACACCCACAACCGCGTGCGCACCGACCGCGTCGACCAAGCCGGATCCATCACCTTGCGCGTCAACGGCCGCCTGCACCACATCGGCATCGGCCGACACCACTACCGAACCCGCGTACTGATCCTCGCCCAGGACCACCACATCACCGTCATCAACGCCACCACCGGAGAAGTCCTCCGCGACTTCACCCTCGACCCCACCAGGGACTACCAACCCACCGGCGCCCCCAAAGGCCCCAAACGGAAAAAACCGCAGACCTAAAGTAGGTCCGCGGCTATTCCGATGTCTTGCGACATCACAGCGTCGGGCTGACAGGATTTGAACCTGCGACCACTTGACCCCCAGTAAGTAGCGGTAACGCATTTGTCAAGCTCAGCGCTCGTAACTGGCTAAGAGCCGACCGTGCATAACGTGCGCAGACGCGCAGGTCGTTCACCATCATGGATGACGCGTGGTCCCAAAATGGTCCCCAGCGTGACCGCGCACCCCTACCAGTATTGTACGTACATTTACCGTACAATGAAGTGATCGGCCGCTGCGAGCAAAAATTGACTGAGAGAAAAGGAGTTATCCCTGTGGCAGGGAAAACGAGGCGCATTGAGCTTCGCGCGGAGCAAGCGGCTTTGGACCGCATCCAGCGCGCCGCCAACCTTGTCCATGAGCAGACGTCGGAGTTCGTGCGGAAAGCGGCGATGCAACGCGCCGAAGACATCCTGCGTCAGGAGTTGGTGACGGCAATGGAATCCGACCAGTTCGACACACTGATGTCGTCCCTCGATGCTGCTGACGACGCGCCGCGGTTGGCGGCCGCAGCACGCAAACCGACGGTCTTCACTAGGCGTTGACGGATGTTCGAGTCCGCGCGACTCACTGAAGCCCACATACTCGAAGGATTCGACTGCGGCAAAGAGTCACTCAATACCTGGCTCATCGCCCATGCCCGTCGCGCGGACACCAGCGGAGTGGCGCACGTGTACGTGTGGACCCCGCTCGACGAGCAGAAAGTCAGCGCCTATTTCGCCATCTGTCCCACCGAGGTAGTGCGCAACGACGACGGGCTCTCCGGATCGATGGCCGGCGGCTATTCCCGCATTCCCGGATACTTGATCGCCCGCCTGGCCATCGACAGGTCGCTGCGGGGGCAGGGATACGGCGAGCAGCTACTTCTCGACGCCCTAGGCAAAGCCGTCGCTGCATCCGAATTTGGCGGCGGCCGGCTCATCGTCGTTGATGCCATAGACGACGAGGCGCAGTCCTTCTACGAGCACTACCACTTCGTTCCCGTCCGCAATCGCGAGCGCCGGCTCGTGATGAAGGTGTCCACAGCGGCCAAAGCGCTCGGCGAGCGTTGGCGGCACTAAGTGCGGCGGAGGCACGCAAAGAATATGGCGGTCCCCCGGATTGGCAATGCCCCCACAGGTGGGGTAAACGCAGCGAGTGCTCATCACACGCCCGCCTGGCGAGCGAGGTCGCTCAGAGCCCTTTCGCTTGGAGCGCCTTCATCAGCGAGGGGCGCCTGCCATAGTCTTGCCGGACCTTTGCGATGTATTGCGCGAAATCAGCACTGCGACCGCCTCTTTCGTACAGCTCGGCCATTTCTGCCAGCGTCGCGGCAATGCCTGGGTAGAGCTTGGTGTTGGGATACCGCAGGTCGTTCTCGAGCGACGGCCGGTGCAGATCTGCAGCGGCTACCGGCCTAGCCTCGGCCCCCTGCGCGGCGAGTTCCTTCCACGCCCAGCCCGGGCCATAACGGTCGGCGGCCTCCCAGGCGGCATCCACGTCTTCCTCAATCAGGCAGAGCTGGACCAGAATCGCCCCCGCGCCGGGGCCTGTAGCTAATTCTCGCGCGTGGTCAAGCGCCCAGGCGCGTTCGGTTTCGGCGCGATCGTGCGCGGCGGCGAAGTCCAGCAGTACTCGATAGGCACGGACCGAAGGCTGCCGGACGAAGTCGGCACGCAGAACGGCGATCGCATCATCGATGCGGCCAATTTCCCGGTACGTATCGGCGACTTCGGACGGGTTCAGCCAATAGCTATTGCCGCCGCCGTGACTGCTGGTGCGCCCTTCGGCAACCGCGCGATCGATCCACGCCACTACCTCGGCGTCACGTCCGGCCGCCCGCAAGCGGGCGATGATCGCCCCGTACTGCGGGTGGTCCCGGTCGTTCAAAAGGTCGACAGCCCGGTCGATATCGCCATCATGATCGGCGAGTTCCAGCAACATGGCGTCGACCTCAAGCCGGCGCCAGTGGTCGTGACCTGCGTGCTGACGGTCCAAGTCCGCGACCGCCCCGCGGTAGATCGCGAGCGCATGGTCGTCGAACGCGTCGATGAAATCCGCGAGCGTCAGCATCGGCCATCCCGGCGAGGTCGCACGGAAAGTCGCCAGCCATCCTGCGAGTTCGGCACGGTCTGGCTCACCCAGCCGACACGCTTGCGCGTACAGGTCGGCAGCCCGCTGGCATTCAGCGCCGATCACACCCGAAGAGTCGTCCGCCTGCCCAGTGATTGTGCGCAGCAGAGTCAGCGCGGACAGCAGGGCCGGCCGCACGATTTCCGCGGACCCGCCATTGAGGTGAATCTCGAGCTCGTCGAGTACTTGACTGGCCCCTGCCGCGACCGCGTAAGACTCGCGATAGTCGACGAAGCCGCGGAAGTCCAGCGCGTTTCGCACATAGGCCTCGAACTCCGCTTTCGCCATCGTGTCGTCACCGGAGGCGGCCGTGGCGCGAACCTCCAACATGCGGCGCACTTCGGCGTCGCGGTGAGCGAGGGTCATAACGAGCTCGCGAAGCTCGTCGACGTCCATCGCTTGCACGGTCGCTTCCAGCGCCGATACCAGCCCAGTGACGTCGTCGACAGCGCCGCTGTCGATCACGGCTAGTCCGACCGCGACCAGATGCTTACAGAAGTGACCGTCGGCGGCGTGCGGGCACGTGCAGAAACCCTCAGGTCGCGGACCGGACCAATCAAGCTCGACGTCGTAGACCCGCTTGGCTTGGACCGACGCGCAGGCTCTCCCGGCCGTCGCCCGCAACCCCCGGACGTACCGGACATAGTCTTCGCCTCGCGCATAGCTCCGGTCACCGGCCACCTCAAGCAGCGCCCTCTCCGACAACGGCATACCGACATGGTGCCGGATCGACTCGGCGACAGCTCTAAGGTGAGCGGCATGAGCCAGCGCCCGTACCTGCGTCTGGTGCCGGAACCGGTGTCGCGCCCCGATCGGCGTCGCGCCCGACGGCGTGACGCCGTGGTGTACCGGGTCCGGGTGCACCTCGACGACAGCGATCCAACGATCTGGCGACGGTTGGACCTGCGCTCCAACATAACGCTGGACCTGCTGCACCAAGTCCTTCAGGTGGCGTTCGACTGGACCGACTCGCACCTGCATCGCTTCTCACTCGGCGGCGGCGCCTTCGACCACCACAGCCAGCTGTTCCTATGCCCCTACGATGTGGACAACAAGGAGTGGCCCGAAGACGACGACGGACTGCCCGCCGCCCAGACTCGACTCGACGAAACCCTCAGTGAGCCCGGCGATGTCCTGCACTACCTCTACGATTACGGCGACAACTGGGAGCTGAAGCTTCGTCTCGAAGAAGTACTTCCCGCCGAGAGTGACTGTCCCGCAGCGGTTGTCGTCGACGGTGAGCGCGCCGCACCGCCAGAAGACTGCGGGCATCTGGTCGATGCCTACAGCCTCGCCGAGGTGCTCCCTGACCCCGCGCTGTTCGAGCCGGAACGGGTCAACAAGGGGTTCGGCGACGCATACTTCGTGCTGCACGAGGCAGGCATCGACGTGCGCCTGGTTGACCTGGTTCATCGGCTCACGTACAGCCCCTATGGCGACGACCTGACGAAGGCGGCGCTCACGCTGGCCGGTGCACCACCGCTGGAGCCGGTCGCTGTTGCCGACAATCTGCGCGCCTATCAGTGGTTTCTGGATCGCGCCAAGGACTGCGGCATTCCGTTGACGACCGCCGGATACCTCAAGCCGGCTGACGTCGAGGAAGCCTCGAAAGTCGTTCCTGGAATGAATGATTGGATTGGCAAGAACAACCGCGAGATCCAATGCTATCCACTGCTGCGGTTTCGCGAAGGCGTGCAGTCGTTGGGACTGCTGCGCAAGCACAAGGGCACGCTGTTGCTGACCAAGGCTGGCATAGCGGCCCAGCGTGACACCCACAGACTCTGGGAGCATCTGGCCAGTCGGTTGATTCCCAAGTCCGACGATAAGTTCGACGCACAAGCGACCATGCTGATGCTGACCTTTGCGGCGGCTTCGGCCGGTTCCGAACTGCCGTTCGACAAGATGACGGCGTTGCTGGCCGATCTCGGCTGGCGCCACTCAGACGGTCGGTCTCTCTCGGAATCGTCCCTGCGTCAACTCCCCGTGTACGAAGTCCTGATCAACGTGACCGACCAGCCCGCCACCCGGGCGCGCCGGAATATCGTGAGTCCTGCAGCAGCAGTATTGGCGCGTAGGGCCCTCAGCGGGAACTGAAGGCTTCAGCCATGCCGAGGACGACCCAGAAGTCGTTCGCCCGGCGGCTTCGCGAAGCGCGCCGAGCAGTCGCCAAATGGCCCCGGGCCAAGGCCCCCAAACGCCGACAACCTCGGGTAAGTCCCCTGGTGTGGTGGGGTTTCGGGAGCTGGGGGTGACGGCGCCGGGCCTGCTGGCGGCGGGTGTGTCGCTGCCGGGGTAGAGGCGGGCCATCGCGTAGTGGTCAGTGAGTTACCGACCAAAGTGACTCACAGAAAGACATACGACGCGATGACCCAGGACCATTCTGCCCTGCTTGCCCAGCTTGACGCTTTGAAGTCTGCTGATGTCGGCGCGGTGTTCGCCGAGTTAATCCGCGCCGGACTGCAGGCGCTGATCGAGGCCGAGGCCACTGAGGCGATCGGCGCCGGCCGCTACCAGCGCAGCGGTGAGCGCACGGTGCACCGCAACGGGCACCGACCCAAGACGGTGTCGACGACCGCCGGGGATATTGAGGTGCAGATCCCCAAGCTGCGGGCCGGTTCGTTCTTCCCGTCGCTGCTGGAGCGCCGCCGCCGCATCGACAGGGCGTTGCACGCGGTGATCATGGAGGCCTACGTGCACGGCGTGTCGACGCGCAGTGTCGATGACCTGGTCGCGGCGATGGGCGTCGAATCCGGTGTCTCCAAGTCGGAGGTTTCCCGGATCTGCACCGGCTTGGACAAGGAGATCGAGGCGTTCCGCACCCGCAGCCTGGCCCACACGCAGTTTCCGTACGTGTTCTGCGATGCGACGTTCTGCAAGGTCCGTATCGGGGCGCACGTGGTCTCTCAGGCCCTGGTGGTGGCCACCGGTGTGTCCATCGACGGCACCCGCGAAGTCCTGGGCACCGCCGTCGGGGACAGCGAGTCCTACGAGTTCTGGCGCGAGTTCCTCGCCTCGCTCAAAGCGCGCGGGCTGAGCGGGGCGCATCTGGTCATCTCCGATGCCCATGCCGGGTTGAAAGCTGCTGTGGCACAACAGTTCACTGGCTCGTCGTGGCAGCGGTGCCGGGTGCATTTCATGCGCAACTTGCACACCGCGGTAGCGGCCAAACATGCCCCGGCGGTCACCGCGGCGGTCAAGACCATCTTCGCCCACACCGACCCAGCCGAGGTGGCCGCCCAATGGGACCGGGTCGCTGACACCCTGGCCGGCTCGTTTCCGAAGGTGGCCGCGATGATGGGCGAGGCCAAGACCGACGTGCTGGCGTTCACTGCGTTCCCGAAGGCGCATTGGCAGAAGATCTGGTCGAACAATCCGATCGAGCGGTTGAACAAGGAGGTCAAGCGCCGGGCCGATGTCGTGGAGATCTTCCCCAACCCGGCGGCGTTCCTGCGCCTGGCCACCGCGGTGGTCATCGAATCCCACGACGAGTGGCAGGTCACCCGCCGCTATCTCTCCGATGTCTCCCTAGACGAACTCCGAGCCGTTATCGCCGAGAAACACGCCGCGGCAGCGCTTGCCAAACAACACCAAATCGCCTAGCGTTCAGCATGACTCGTTGATCGCAACGCGTAAAACACGCCAGATCCGAAGTCCACCACTCCCCGGGACGCCATCACAACCTCGCGATAGCTTGCCTCACCCGCGCATGACGCTTATAGGACCTACGTGCCACCACCCCACTTGACCAGCGGACAACTTTGGCACAAGGACAGCGCCACCGGCTGAGCCGGATAACGTGCACAGGCGCACATAGCGTGCACGGCGTGCTGTCGAACTGAAAGAAACTCCCCTGAATGAGCCCGTCGAGCGCGCCGCCAGCACCCATGTGGTCCCAGAGTGAGTCGACCCACACGCGAACAGTTGAGGTTGAGAATCTGCGTTACAGCAGCTCAGAGCCTATTCTCTCGTGTCGGGCTGACAGGATTTGAACCTGCGACCACTTGACCCCCAGTCAAGTGCGCTACCAAACTGCGCCACAGCCCGGTCGCCGGTGAATCCACCGGCGGCGGTCGAAAGCCTACCGCAAGCGCAGCCGACATCCCGCCGAGGCCTACGCCGCCGGTGAGCCGCCCGCCCGTTGGAAGCGCGGCCTCGAACCTGCGCTGGCCGCACCGAACCTGCGTATAGATCGCGGTCGGCGGCCCGGACCCGCGCTGAGCGCAGGCTCGGTGAGAAAAACCAGGAAAAGCCGGGCACCCGGTCAGCCGCGAGAACCCGCCCGCACCCAGAGCAGCGACGAGTGCACCGTCCGCCCGTCGGGCAGGGTCAGCTCCGACGACAGGGTCAATCGGTTCCCGTCGAGGTCGCTGTGCCGCAGGTGGAGCTTGCCCAGATAGTTGGGCACCAGCGAAAGCCGAGCCTCGTGCCGGATGTCGCCGGTCGCCTCGTCGACGAAATAGCGCCCGCCGTAGGCCAGGTATCCCAGCGCCGCCGCGGCGGCCTGCTCGGGCGTGCCGCCGGCGGCCACCGGGCGGTCGTAGTCGGGCCGGCCCGAGGACTGGATCTGCGCCGACATGTAGCCGTCCGGGGTGTACATGATCAGCCCCTGTGCGTCGGGGCCGTGCGGATACCTGGCCGGGCCGTCGGGACCGTCCCGTTCGACGTAGGACACCAGCTCCCAGGCCCCGACGAGCTTGTCGTGCAGGGAGGTCATTTGACCTCCGGCGTCGCGAACCAGTCCTCGACCTTGCGCACCCAGGCCGACAGCGACTGGGCAAGCTCGGCTTCGCGGCCGTAGAACCGCTGCGCGGGAACGGGCACACTGACCGCCACCGGTTGTTCGGACACGCCGCGCAGCGCCGCGCCCACCGCACAGATGCCGTCGGTCTGCTCCTCGCGGTCGTAGGCGATGCCGTCGCGCCGGATCTGTTCGAGCTCCTCACGCAGCGCCGCGCGGCTGGTGATGGTCTTCGCGGTGAGCGGCACCAGCCGGCTGGGCAGCACGCGCACCTGCCGCTCGGCGGGCAGCGCGGCCAGCAGCGCCTTGCCGTTGGCGCAGCAGTACAGCGGAAAGGCCTCCCCCACCGCGCTCATGGCCCGCATCCGCCGCGGCGGAATGACCTGGTCGATGAAGCTCGCCCGGTCGCCGTCGAGGATCGACAGGTCGACGGTCTCCTCGAGCTCGCGCGAGAGATCGGTCAGGAACGGGTGCATGTCGGTCACGACGGAAAGCCGGACGGTGCCGGCCATCCTCGCGATCTCCGGGCCGAGCCGGTAGGGGCCCCGCGGCCCGCGCGAGGCCACCAGACCCTCGTCCTCCAGCGCGTTGAGAATCCGGCTCACCGTGGAGCGGGCCATCCCCAGGCGCTCGCCGATCTCGGCCTGGCTGAGCCCACCGGGATGCGCCTGCAGCACCCGCAGCATCTCGGCCGCGCGGGCGATCACCTGGACGCCGCCGCTGCGGGCGTCGCTGTCGTCGGCCTTGACGCTCACTGGCGGTCTCCTGACAGGTGCAGCAGGGCTTCGGTTTCCTCCACGGAGGCCACCGGCAGGTCCAACGCTTCGGCGAGTCGGACGGTCCGCGAGACCAGCTGCAGGTTGCTCCCGGCCAACTCGCCCTTGCGCACGTACAGGGTGTCTTCGAGACCGGTCCGCGCGTTGCCGCCCAGGGCCAGGCCCATCGCCGTCAATTCCAGGTTGGCCCGACCGATCGCAATGACCTGCCAGATCGCGTTGGGGGGAAGCCGGCGCACCATCGTCAGCAGGTTATCGGCGGTGGCGGCCATGCCGCCGCGCACCCCGAGAACGATGCTGAACTGCAACGGTTCGGCCAGCAGACCTTCCTGCCACAGCCGCAGGCATGCCTCCAGGTGGCCGGTGTCATAGATCTCCAGTTCCGGCTTGACGCCCAGTTCGCGCATCCGGGCGGCCAGTCGCCGCACCGCCGTGGGGGGATTGCGGAACTCCCCGTCGGCGAAGCTCATCGAGCACGGGTTGAGGGTGGCCATCCGCGGGCGCAGCTCGACCAGCTTTTCGCGCTCCTCGAACGGCACCGTCAGCCCGACACCGGTGGACAGCTGGATCAGGATCGGGCAGCGCTCGGCGATCAGGTCCATCGCCCGGCGGGCGATGCCCAGATCGGCCGTGGGCCTTTCGCTCTCGTCGCGCAGGTGGATGTGGGCGACCGCCGCCCCCGCGCGGTAGGCCTGGTCGACGGCGGTGGCGATCTCCTCCGGCGAGGTGGGCAACGCCGGGTTGTCGGCCTTCGTCGCGATGGGTCCGGTGGGCGCGACGGTGATCACGAGGCTCATGCCGACACCTCCTGCGGATGCGCGATGGCGACCAGCAGCAGCGCCTCGCGCGCGGAACGGTTTTCGATCGCCCGCAGCTCGCCCTTGGCCAGCTGCACACTGTCCAGACGGCTCAACACCGTCTCGGCGCCCTCGGTGACGAGCACCAACTCGCCGTCCAGCACGACATAGACGGTTTCCTCACGGGCCGCGGCCTTTTCGGCGGCCCCACCGGGGTGGTAGGTGGAGAGTCCGACCCAGAATCGATCGGTGTGACCGGCCTCGTGGCCCTGCAGCCGCCGCATGCTCACGCCGCGGTGCAGCGGGGCGGCGTAGGACGGCGCGGCGGCCGCTCGCGTCACGTTCATCAGGCCCCCGTCTCGATGCGGTAGGTACCGGTCGGGTCGACGATGGCCACCAGGCGCACGATGCAGCCGTCGCCGCCCACCCAGCGCCACGGGAACGCGGCGAAGGTGACGCGTTTGCCGGTGACCCTGTCCAGGTCGCCGCCGACGTTCTCGAAACCGTAGATCCCCTTGGACAGGATCGCCCGATGACAGGGTTCCCACTCGGGGAAGTCCTCGAGGACCCTGCGGCCGGTTTCCTCCTCGTATTCGCGCACGGCCCAGGGCAATAGGCCGCCGGTGTGCTCGGCGGGTCCGTGCGGGCCGATGGACGTGGCGAGCGGATGGTCCAGCGCCTGGGTGTCGGTGCCGACCGCCTTGACGCCCTTGGCGGCGAACCACTCTCCGGCGTCCTTGTAGAAGCCCGGCGAGTAGGCGTAGTACTGGGCGCTGTCGGCGTAGTGGTGGTGCCAGCCGGTGTTGACGATGACGATGTCGCCGGGCCGGATCTGTGGTGTGGCCTTCTCCAGGTCCTCGGCGGTGACGACTTCCCACTTCTTCTTCGGGATCGACACGACGACCCCGGTGCCGAAGAAGGCGCTCAGCGGGATCTCGTGCAGGAACGGCGTGCCCTCGACCACGTGTGCGGGCGCGTCGATGTGCGTGCCGGAATGCATGACAGTGGTGATCTTCTGGGTCAGGACGCGGCTCCTGGCCATGTTGTGCAGGCGTTCGATCTTGACGTCCTCGAAGTAGGGCCACGCCGGCGCCCCGTGCCCCCACGGGTGCGACAAGTCGTAGAACTCCAGCTTCGCTTCGGCTTGGCCGAGCGGCCAAGTGATACTCATTCTTTCTCCTTTCACGCGTGTGCGAGTTGTGTCGTGATGTGGTCGGCAAGCCGGGTGGCGGTCCGCTCGCGGGCCCCGGCGGGCCAGTCGAAAAAGCCGCGGCCGGTGCGCGCTCCGAGGTGGCCGTCGGCGACCAGTTCGCGCAGCAGCGGGCTGGGCTGCGGGTCGCGGTTCAGGCCCGGCAGCACGGCTTCGTGGATGGCCAGGGTGAGGTCCAGGCCGACGTAGTCGGCGTTCTCCAGCGGGCCCAGCGTGGCCAGCCGCAGCCCAATGGTGTTGCGCACCACCAGGTCCGCGGTGGCCGCATCGCACACGCCCTCGGCGATGAGCGCGATGGCCTCGCGCCACAACGCGTGCTGCAGCCGGTTGCCGATGAATCCGGGGACGTCGCGTCCCACCCGCACCGGCAGCTTGCCGGCGGCGGCGAGCAGGGTCATGACGCGCTCCGTGGTGGCCGGCGCGGTCCGCGCGCTGGGTACCACCTCGACGATCGGGATCAGGTCCGGCGGATTCCACCAGTGCGTCCCGATCACCCGGCCACCATCGGAGACGCGCTCGGTGACCGCGCCGACCGGCAGGACCGAGGTGTTGGTGGCCAGCACCGCTGCGGGAGCCAGCGCGGCCAGCCGTTCGAAGAGGTCCTGTTTGACGGCAAGGTTTTCGACGACGGCCTCGACGACGATGTCCGCGTCGCGCACCGCGGCGGGCAGGTCGGCGACGGCGCTCACCGCGCCGCGCTCGGCGCCGCTCACCCGACGCGCCTCCGCCGCCGCGCCGTCCAGGATGTTGGCATTGGCGTCGGTGAGGGCGACATCGATTCCCGCCGAGGCCAATACGCCGGCGATGCGCCGCCCCATCAGCCCGGCCCCGACAACGGCCGCACGCGCGAAACCCGCGGAGGTCAGCATGCGGTGTATCCCCCGTCCAGGTACATCACCTGGCCGGTGAAAAAGCTCGACGCGTCGCTGAGCAGATAGATCAGTGCGCCGACGAAGTCCTCGGGTTCGGCGAAGCGCCGCAACGGGATCCGGGCGAACATCGCCTCACGGGTGGCGCGCCCCTTCTCATCGTCGGCGAACATCCATTCGGTGACCTCGGAGCGGAACACCGTGGGCGCCAACGCGTTGACCCGAATCCCGTCGGGCCCCCACTCGGCCGCCAGCGACTTGGCCAGCAGGTCGGTGGCCGCCTTCGACGGGCAGTAGGCGGAGTACCCCGCGGGGTGGCCGAGCCCCCCACGCACGGACGACACCAGCACGACGCTGCCCCCGCCGTCCTGCTCGAGCAGGACGCGTCCGGCGGCCTGGCAGACCAGCCAGGCGCCGCGGGCGTTGGCGTCCATCACCTTGTCGAAATCCTCGACGGCCATCTCGGCGATGGGTGCGACGTGGTTCATGCCCGAAGCCACCAGGACGCCGTCGAGGCGCCCATGCCGCGCCACGGCCGCCTCGACCATGGCCTGGGCGTCGTCCGGGGTTCCGGGGCGGCGGGCGACCACGGCGGCGTTGGCAATACCGGCGTCGTCCACGAGCTTGGCCAGGCCGTCGGCGTTGCCGCCGGCCAGCGTCAGCCGGGCGCCCTCCTGGGCCAGCGCCCGGGCCGCGACGCTGCCCAGCGCACCGGTCGCGCCGGTGATCAAGATCGACTTGCCCGCCACGCTGAACCGCTCCGTCGCCATGACGCCTCCTTAACTCCCGCGATACGGGTTTATTAGCCCGATAGGTGAGAGTTAAGGCCGCAGCGAAGCGAATGTCAACGCCATTTCCTGTGATACAGCTTTCATTGCCCGCATCGTGGGAATTAGGTTGCGGAACCGCCGGCGGGTTGAGTGTGATCAGAGGGTCGACCTCATCGGCGTGTCACCGCCCTGGCCTCACATCGAAAGCCGTCAGTGCACGCTCAACGCCACACTCAGCGCCGCTTGGCTCCCCGCTTTTCGCGCACCCGCACGTTGACCCGGATCGGGGTGCCCTCGAAGCCGAACGTCTCGCGCAGCCGCCGCTCCAGGAAGCGCCGGTAGCCGGCCTCCAAGAAACCGGTGGTGAACAGCACGAACGTCGGCGGCCGGGCGGCGGCCTGGGTCGCGAACAGGATGCGCGGCTGCTTGCCCCCGCGCACCGGTGGCGGCGTGGCCGCCACCACTTCCTTCAGCCAGGCGTTCAGCGGACCGGTGGCGATCCGGGTGTCCCAGGAGGCCAGCGCGGTCTCCATCGCGGGCACCAGCTTCTGCACCGCCCGCCCCGTCTTGGCGGAGATGTTGACCCGCTGCGCCCACCGCAGCTGCGCCAGCTCGCGGTCGATCTCGCGCTCGAGCAGTTCGCGTCGATCCTCGTCGACCAGGTCCCACTTGTTGAACGCCAGCACCAGCGCCCGGCCGGCCTCGATGACCATCGACAGCACCCGCTGGTCCTGCTCGGTCAGCGGCTGCGAGGCATCGATGAGCACGATGACGACCTCGGCGGAATCGATCGCCGAGTGGGTGCGCACCGAGGCGTAGAACTCGTGCCCGCTGGCCTGCCCGACCTTGCGGCGCAAGCCCGCCGTGTCGACGAACCGCCACACCTTGCCGCCCAGTTCGATGAGCGAGTCCACCGGGTCCACCGTCGTGCCCGCGACCTCGTGCACCACCGAACGCTGGTCACCGGCCAGCTTGTTCAGCAGCGAGCTCTTGCCCACGTTGGGCTTGCCGACCAGCGCCACCCGCCGGGGACCCCCCGGCGCGGGGGCCGCCTCGGACACCTCGGGCAGGGCGGCCAGCACCTCGTCGAGCAGGTCGGCCACCCCGCGGCCGTGCATCGCGCTGATCGCGTGCGGCTCACCGAGCCCCAGCGACCACAACGCCGCCGCGTCCGCCTCGCCCTTTTCGCTGTCGACCTTGTTGGCGGCCAGAAACACCGGCTTGCCCGAGCGCAGCAGGATGCGGGCGGCGGCCTCGTCGGCGGCCGTCGCGCCGACGGTGGCGTCGACCACCAGGATCACCGCGTCGGCGGTCCGCATGGCCACCGCCGCCTGCTCGGCCACCAGCTGCTGCAGGCCCTTGGCGTCGGGCTCCCATCCCCCGGTGTCCTGGACGACGAAGCGGCGCCCCGTCCACAGTCCGTCGTAGGAGACGCGGTCCCGCGTCACGCCCGGGACGTCCTGCACCACCGCTTCGCGCCGGCCGAGGATCCGGTTGACCAGCGTCGACTTGCCGACGTTCGGCCGGCCCACCACCGCCACCACGGGCGCCGGACCGGCCTCTGCCTCGTCTTGGACATCGAAATCGACCGATTGCCAGTCACTTTCGTCGCTCCACGTGCCGTCCTGCGTCATCGCACCGCCCCGCTGCGCTGCGTGACCAGCTCCAGCAGATGAGCGATCACCTGCACCTCGGTCATGTCGCTGGTGTCGACGACGATCGCGTCCGGGGCCGAGCGTAGCGGGGACACCTTCCGGGTGGAATCCAGGTGGTCACGGCGCCGCACGTCGGCCAGCACGCTCTGGTAGTCGTCGGCCAGGCCCGACGCGACGTTCTGGTCGTTGCGCCGCCGGGCCCGGGTCTCGGCCGACGCGGTCAGGAAGATCTTGACCGGCGCGTCGGGCAGCACCACCGTTCCGATGTCGCGCCCCTCGACGACGACGCTGCCGGGGCCGGTGGCCATGTCCCGCTGCAGCCCGACGAGCCGGGCGCGCACGGCGGGAACCGACGACACGGCCGACACCGCGCGGGTGACGTCGTCGCCGCGGATCGCCGCCGAAACGTCCTGTCCGGCAAGGTGGAAGCTGAGCCGGTCGGGGTCGCAACTCACCGACAACTCGACCGTCGCGGCGATCGCGGCGACGGCGTCGGCGTCGGCCGGGTCCACCCCGGCGCGCAGGACGGCCAGCGTGACGATGCGGTACATCGCTCCGGTGTCCAGGTAGCGGGCCCCCAGCGCACGGGCCAATCCCCTTGCCACCGAGGACTTTCCGGTGCCCGCGGGCCCGTCGATGGCGACCACGATCCCACTCTGGGGCCGATGGTTCGCTGCACTCCCGTCACTCACTCCGTTCGTTCCGTTCGTTCCGCTCACAGCCCGACCGCCTGGTACAGCTGCCCGACCTCGGCCCGGCTCAGCGCCCGGATGCTGCCGGGCCGCTGCTCGCCCAGCGACACCGGCCCGATCTCGGTGCGTACCAACGCCTCCACCGGAAAACCGGCGGCCCCCAGCAGTCGGCGCACGATGCGGTTGCGACCCTCGTGCAGCGTCAGCCGCACCAGGGTCTTGCCGGGAATGGCGTCCACCACCGCGAAGTCGTCGACGCGCGCCGGACCGTCGTCCAGCTCGATACCGGCACGCAGCGTCTTGCCCAGCCCGCGCGGCACCGAACCGCTCACGGTGGCCAGATAGGTCTTGGGCACCTCGCGGGAGGGATGCATCAACCGGTGCGCCAGCTCGCCGTCGTTGGTCAGCAGGATCAGCCCCTCGGTGTCGGCGTCCAACCGCCCGACGTGGAACAGGTTCTTGGTGCCGCGCACCTTGCGCTCGACCAGGTCGCCGATGCAGGGCCGGCCGCGGTCGTCGGACATCGTCGAGTGCATGCCGCGCGGCTTGTTCAGCGCCAGGTACACCGTCGAGTCGTCCAGCACGAGCCTGGCACCGTCGACGCGAATCACCGCCGCGTCGGGGTCGACGCGCGTGCCCAGCTCGGTCACCACCTGACCGTCCACCTCGACGCGGCCGTCGAGGATCAACTTCTCCGCGGCCCGCCGCGACGCAACGCCGGCCTGCGACAACACCTTTTGCAGACGGACGCCCTCGGTGTCGACCATCAATCGCGGTCCACGTCGAACGACAGCGCCTG
The DNA here is from genome assembly GCA_963711445.1 of uncultured Actinomycetota bacterium. Lineage (GTDB taxonomy): Bacteria > Actinomycetota > Actinomycetes > Mycobacteriales > Mycobacteriaceae > Mycobacterium. Next base: position 2,215,101 of record CAVQEF010000002.1, on the reverse strand, counting down.
CTCGGCCGGCGGGCCCCCGGTCAGTTTGACGAAACGCGGCTCGCTGTCCAGGGATTCGGTGAGCTCCTCGATCGTGTCGACGTCGGGCAGCAGCGGAGCGATGTCGGGCAGGTCGGCCAGCGACGTCAGGCCCAGCCGCTCCAGGAACAACCCGGTGGTGGCGAACGTCACCGCGCCGCTGTCCTCGTCGGTGCCGGCCTCGGTGATCAGGCCGCGGGCCAGCAGGGTGCGCATGACGGCGTCGACGTTGACGCCGCGCACCGCGCTCACCCGGGCGCGGGTCACGGGCTGGCGGTAGGCCACGACGGCCAGCGTCTCGAGCGCCGCCCGGGTGAGCTTGGACCGCGCGCCGTCGAGCAGCAGCTTCTCCACGTAGGGGGCGAATTTGGCCCGGGTGTACAGGCGCCAGCCCTCGTCGGTGTTGCGCAGATCGATGCCGCTGTCGCGGGCGGCGAGTTCCTCCGACATCTGCTGCAGCGTGGCCGCGATCCGGTAGGCGGGTTGCTGGGTGGCCGCGGCCAGCGCCTCGATGGTGACCGGGCTGTCCACGACGAGCAACAGCGCCTCGAGCACCGAGCCCAGCTCCTCGGCGTCCATGGGCGCCGCCTCGGCGATGTCCGGGATGCCCGGGCCGTCCGCGTCGAGGTCGACGTCGCGCTCGTGTTCAGTCATCTATTCGTCCCGTACTTCTGCCACGGCCTCGCTGGTCGAGCGTTCCCCGGTCCACGAAATCTGCAGCACGCCAAGCGGCTCTGACTGGTCGAATGCTACCGTCCGGCTCCGATACAGCTCGAGCAGCGCGAGGAAGCGCCCGACGACCTCCATCGGCGCCTCGCAGTCGGCGACCAGCTCGGAGAAGGTTGCCCACTGCCCGCTGCCGCGCGCTTCCAGGATCGCCAGCAGCTTCTTGGCCTGCTCGGGAACCGACACGCTCAGCTCGTGCAGGTGCCCGGTCGCCACCGTCGGGACCGGCCGCGGGGTGAAGACGATGGCGGCGATCTGGGCGAAGCGCTCGGCGTCGACGCCGAGCATCACCTCGGGCAGCAGGCCGGTGAACCGGTCCTCCAGCGACACCGACCGCGGATAGCTGCGCAGCGCGGTGGCCTCCAGCTCGGCGAACATCTCCGCGACGTGCTTGAACGCGCGGTACTGCAGCAGCCGGGCGAACAGCAGGTCGCGCACCTCGAGCAGCGCGAGGTCCTCCTCGTCGTCGATCTGCCCGGCCGGCAGCAGCCGGGCGGCCTTCAGATCGAGCAGGGTCGCCGCGATCACCAGGAACGCGGTGGTCTCCTCCAACTCCAGCCGTGCGCCGATCTCGCGGGTGTAGGCGATGAAGTCGTCGGTGACCTGGTGCAGCGCCACCTCGGTGACATCGAGGCGATGGGCGAAGATCAGCTGCAGCAGCAGATCGAACGGCCCCTCGAAGTTGGTCAGCCGGACCTGAAAGCCGTTCTTGGGTGCCGCCTCACCGTTCGCGGTGCCGGTCACGCGCCGAATCGGTCGATGAACTCGCGGGCCAGCGCGCGGTAGGCGATCGCGCCGGTCGACTTCGGCGCCCAGGTGGTGATGGGCTCGCCCGCCACGCTGGTCTCCGGGAACCGCACGGTTCGGCTGATCACGGTGTCGAACACCAGGTCGCCGAACCGCTCCACGACGCGGGCCATCACCTCGCGCGCATTGACGGTGCGCGGGTCGTAGCGGGTGATCAGGATGCCGCTGATCTCGAGCTTCGGGTTGAGCCGGTCGCGCACCTTGTCGACGGTGTCGGTGAGCAGCGCCAGCCCACGCAGCGAGAAATATTCGCACTCGGTGGGGATCACCACGCCGTCCGCGCAGGCCAGCCCGTTGACGGTGAGCAGGCCCAGCGATGGCTGGCAGTCGATCAGCACATAGTCGTAGCGGTCCAGCACCGGGTGCAGCGCGCGGCCCAGCGTCTGCTCACGGCCCACCTCGTTGACCAACTGAATCTCGGCGGCCGACAGGTCGATGTTGCTGGGCACCAGGTCCAGATTCTTGACGCGGGAGTGGATCAGCACGTCGTCGATGGAGACCCGGGACTCCACCAGCACGTTGTGGATCGTCTTGTCCAGCTCGTAGTGCGGAACCCCCAGGCCCGCCGACAGCGCGCCCTGCGGGTCCATGTCCACCAGCAGCACCCGCCTGCCGTACTCGGCGAGGGCGGCACCCAGGTTGATCGTCGAGGTGGTCTTGCCGACGCCGCCCTTCTGGTTGCACATCGCGACGACCTTCGCCGGGCCGTGGGAGGTCCGCGGCTCCGGTTCCGGGATCGCCCGCGCCGGCCGCCCGGTCAGACCGAGCTCGACGCCGCTGTCCGGCAGACCCGTCATGGCGGGGGTGTTCGCGAGGTGAACATCGCAGCAAAGTCTAACGGCTCCGCGCCTCTACACCGGCCGACCCGCAGGGCGATTTACCAGCGAATATGCCCGGACATCGCCGGCGACCGGCCGCGCGGATCGCAGGTGCCACACCAGTCACACCAGCACCATCGGGCGGGCGGAGAGCGCCTATCGTGGCGTCCATGGACCTCAAGCGACGGATTCCCCTGCTGCGGTGGTCGGTCTGGCGGATGGCCGGCGGGGTGCGCAACATCGCCACCACGGGCCAGATCGGCGACGGCCGGGAGGCGGCCGCGGTCGAGTACGTCCTGCGCCACGCCCGCGCCGGCGACGTCGACGACGTGCTGGCCACCATCGACAGGTTCGCCTACGAGAAGTCGATGCTGATCAACGTCGGCGACGAGAAGGGGCAGCTCCTCGACGACGCCGTGCGGCGGGCCGATCCCGCGCTCGCGCTCGAGCTGGGCACCTACTGCGGCTACGGCGCGCTGCGGATCGCCCGGGCCGCGCCGAAGGCCAAGGTGTTCTCCGTCGAACTCGCCGAGGCCAACGCCGCCAACGCCCGCCGGATCTGGGCCCACGCCGGGGTCAGCGACCGGGTGACCTGCGTCGTCGGCACCGTCGGCGACGGCGGGCGCACCCTGGACGCGCTCGCCAACCTGCACGGATTCGCCTTCGGCGCACTGGGATTCGTGTTCCTCGACCACGACAAGGACGCCTACCTCGACGACCTGCAGAGCATCCTGGACCGGGGCTGGCTGCATCGCGGCGCCGTCGTGGTCGCCGACAACGTCAGGATTCCGGGGGCGCCGAAGTACCGCGAGTACATGCGCCGGCAGCAGGGCACACTGTGGCAGACCGTCGAACACAAGGCGCACCTGGAATACCAGTCGCTGGTCTCCGACCTGGTGCTGGAATCCGACTACCTGGGCTGACGCGGCGCCGCGGGCTGACTATTGCGCCCGGGGATGGGCGCCGGCCCACACCTCGCGCAGCGAGTGCACGGTCACCAGGGTGTAGATCTGCGTCGTCGTCACCGAGGCATGGCCGAGCAGCTCCTGCACGACCCGGACGTCGGCGCCGCCCTCGAGCAGGTGGGTGGCGAAGGAATGCCGCAGCATGTGCGGCGACACCCCCGTGGTGATCCCGGCACGTTCGGCCGCGTCCTGCAGCACCTGCCACGCGCTCTGCCGCGAGAGCCGGCCGCCGCGCACGTTGAGGAAGATGGCCGGCGTGCCGCGCCCGCGGCGGGCCAGCTCCGGGCGCCCCCGCACCAGGTAGGCGTCCAGCGCCGCCACGGCCGGACGCCCCACCGGCACCAGCCGCTGCTTGCCGCCCTTGCCGCGCAGCAGCACCGAGCGGGCCTGGGTGTCGATGTCGTCGACGTCCAGGCCGACGGCCTCGGAGATGCGAGAACCCGTGGAGTACAACAACTCCAGCAGCGCACGGTTGCGCAGCGTCAGCGGGCCGTCGGCGGGGCTGTCGCCGCCGGCGCCCTCCAGCAACGCCAGCACCTCGTCGATCGTCAGGCTCTTGGGCAGCCGGCGCCCCGGCGTCGGCGGCCGCACCGCCTGCGCCACGTCGAGTTCGGCCAGGCCCTCGGCGGCGGCGAAGCGATGCAGGCCGCGCACCGCGATCAGGGCCCGCGCCGCCGACACCGCCGACAGCGCCGCGGTCCCCGACTCGGGATCGCCGCGCCGCAACGCCACCAGGAACTCGCTGACGTCGTTCTCGCCCACCTTGGCCAGATCGTGAATTCCACGGTCCGCCAGGTGTTTCGAATAACGCCTCAGGTCGCGGCGATACGAGCTCAGCGTGTTGGCCGACACGCCCCGTTCGATGGTCAGGTGGTCGAGGTAGCCCTGCAGTTGTGAATCCAGCGCCACCGCCGTCATCGCGGGTCCTGTCGTGCGATGAACGCCGTCGGCTTGTCGGTCCACGGGCTGTCCACCGGGCGCGGCCGCGCGAAACCGTTGGTCACCGCGTGCGCGGCCAGTATCCCCGCCACGGCAATGGCATTGACGACCTCGCCGCCCAGCACCCGCCGCGCGGCCTCGGCCAGCGGCAGCCACTGCATCGTCATGTCGGCCTCTTCGTCGTGCGCCTCGGGGCGGTCCACCTCGCTCAATCCGGTGGCCAGGTAGACGCGCACCGATTCGTCGCTGAAGCCCGGGGTGGAATCCAGGTCCACCAGGACCTGCCAGGTGTCGGCCCGCAGCCCGGCCTCTTCCTCCAGCTCCCGGGCCGCGGTCAGGTGCGCGGGCTCGCCCCCGACGTCGAGCAGACCCGCCGGCAGCTCCCACAGCCGCCGGCCCAGCGCGTGGCGGTACTGGTAGATCAGCGGGATGTTGCCGCGCCCGTCGAGCGCCACCACGGCGACCGCGCCGAAGTGCTCGACGACCTCCCTGGTGACGACCTTGTCGCCCGGCATCCGAACCTGATCGCGCCGCAGCGCGAAGATCTTTCCGGTGTAGAGGGTTTCGGACGACGTCGTCTCGAAGACATGTTCAGCCACGAGAGGCGGGCTCGGGTACCGACCGCGCGACACCGTCCTGGTGGACGGCGCCGTTGGGCGAGCGCTCGGAGATCCCTGGCATCTCGACGGGCAGCAGTTCGCCCCCCTTGTAGTCGATCGCCGCGCCCACGAACGCGGCGAACAGCGGGTGCGGCCGGGTGGGGCGGCTCTTCAGTTCGGGGTGGGCCTGGGTGCCGACGATGAACGGGTGCACGTCGGGCGGGTATTCGACGAACTCCACCAGGTGGCCGTCGGGTGAGGTGCCGCAGAACCTCAGGCCGCTCTCGGCGATCTTCTCGCGGTAGGAGTTGTTGACCTCGTAGCGATGCCGGTGCCGCTCGGACACCTGCGTCGCACCGTAGGCCTCGGCCACGATCGAATCCGGTTCCAGCACGGCCGGATACGCGCCGAGCCGCATGGTGCCACCCAGGTCGGCCTCGCCGGCCACGATGTCGAGTTGGTCGGCCATCGTGGAGATCACGGGATCCGGTGTGCCGGGCTCGAATTCGGCGGAGTTGGCCTGGTCCAGGCCGACCGAGCGCGCGGCCTCGATCACGATGCACTGCAGGCCCAGGCACAGCCCCAGCACCGGCAGGCCCCGCGCGCGGGCGTAGCGGATCGCCCCGATCTTGCCCTCGATGCCGCGGATGCCGAAGCCGCCGGGGATCAACACGCCATGCACGTCGGCCAGCGCGGACGCGGCGCCGGCGGCGGATTCGCATTCGTCGGAGGCCACCCAGACCATCTCGACCTTCGCGTGGTGTTTGAACCCGCCCGCGCGCAGCGCCTCGGTCACCGACAGGTAGGCGTCGGAAAGCTCGACGTACTTGCCCACCAGCGCGATTCGCACGGTGTCCTTGGGCTGGTGCACCCGGCGCAGCAGGTCGTCCCATTCGGTCCAGTCGACGTCGCGGAACGGCAGCATGAGCCGGCGCACCACGAACGCGTCGAGTTCCTCGCGGTGCAACACCTTGGGGATGTCATAGATCGACGGCGCGTCCGGGGTGGAGATGACGCCGTCGATGTCGACGTCACACATCAGCGCGATCTTGTTCTTCAGGGCTTCGGGGACGTCGCGGTCACAGCGCAGGATCAGCGCGTCGGGGGTGATACCGATGCTGCGCAGCGCGGCCACCGAGTGCTGGGTGGGCTTGGTCTTGAGTTCACCGGAGGGGGCCAGGTAGGGCACCAGCGACACGTGCAGGAAGAAGACGTTTTCCCGCCCGAGGTCGTGGCGGACCTGCCGTACGGCCTCCAGGAAGGGCAGCGACTCGATATCGCCGACGGTGCCGCCGATTTCGGTGATGACGACGTCCGGACGATGGCCGTCGGCGTCCGGCTCGGCCATCGCCAGGATGCGTCGCTTGATCTCGTCGGTGATGTGCGGGATCACCTGCACGGTGTCGCCGAGGTACTCGCCGCGCCGCTCCTTGGCGATGACGGTCGAATAAACCTGCCCGGTCGTGACATTGGCCGAGCCGGACAGATCGCGATCGAGGAAGCGCTCGTAGTGCCCGACGTCGAGGTCGGTTTCGGCGCCGTCCTCGGTGACGAAGACCTCGCCGTGCTGGAACGGGTTCATCGTGCCCGGATCGACGTTGAGATACGGGTCGAGCTTCTGCATCGTGACGTGCAGCCCGCGGGCGGTCAGGAGCTGGCCCAGGCTGCTGGCGGTCAGGCCCTTGCCGAGCGAGGAAACGACGCCACCGCAGACGAAGAGATGCTTCGTGGCGGTTTGCGGGTGCTTACGCACAGGCGACCTCCGTGAAGACGGGCAGGGCTTGAATTGTTCTGGCGAGAGCGCCAGCTGGGCCTGCCGACCCACGGAAACCCACCCTAACACCCGGCACGCCGCGGCGCCGCGAACACGCCCGAGGGGCGCCGCTACTGAGGGACGGTGATCGAGGTCGCCCCGTGGCCGGTGCCGTACTGGCCGACGTGCCCGCCGTTGATCAGGTCGTGCAGGCCCAGGACCGCCGTGATCCTGCCCGGGGCGCCCTCGACGTCGTCGACGGTGCTGACCACCGACGACATGCCCGCGTCGGCGCGGGTCACGGCCACCGCGGCGCCGCCGGTGGCCGAGCCGTCGCGCCCGGCGAGCAGCGTGCCCGAGCCGTGCGGCGCCAGCGCCGCGGCGAACCGGGCCACGCTGACTCCCTGGTTGCCGGCGTCGGAGGGCAGCGCGCCGCCGGTGACGACGAGCGCGGCGTTTGCCGCGCCCAGGTGATCGGCCGGCTGGTAGGTGATGAACCCGGTGTCGCGCAGCGCCGCGAGCACGGTGTCGCGCTCCGGGTCGGCGACGACGGGGACGTCGGGGTTGGTGTTGATCAACATCGCGATGCCCAGCAGGTCGCCGGCCTGCGAGCCCTGGTCGACGAGCTTGGTGCTCAGCTGCTGGCCGGCGGGCAGCACCGAGGAGTTGACCACCGTGCGCAGCTTCTCCGCGGAGTTGGCGTCAACGAACTCCTGCGTCAGCGACACCGTCCCGGCGACCGTGCCGCCGGCCTGACCCACGAATTTCGAGACCGCCGCGACGTCGTCGTCCTTGGCGTCCGGGGTGCGGAACACCAGCACCGACTTGCCGCCCAGCGCGTCGTGCAGGATCCGGCCCGACAGCTGGTCGTCGAAACTGTTTGCCGCGCTCAGCTTTTGATTGAGCACGTTCTTCTGGTCGTTGAGCCCGCTGATCTGCGTGTACAGATCGCGCTTCTCGTCACGCAGGCTGGACAGCAGGGTGTCGGACAAAAAGCCCGAACCCAGCACCACCCCGACGGCCAGCGCCAGGAAGACGGCGGCGAGCGAAAGCGCGTGTTGACGTAGCGAGATCATTTAGGTGATCCACTTCTGCACCATGAGGGTGAAGTGGTTCCAGTAGGTGGCGATCCAGTGCAGGACCGCGGCGTCGGTGCGGGAGACCCAGAGGGCGACGACGACGGCGATCAGCATCGTCAGCGCCAGCAGCGCGATCGCGCCGGCGGAGATGTTGTGGCGGTACAGCGTGGCAACGGCCTTGGCGTCCACCACCTTCTCCCCCACCCGCAGCCTGGTCAGGAAGGTCGACGGGTTGCTCTGGGCGCGGGTGCGATCGAAGAACGTCTCGATGTTGGCGGTGTGGCCGGCCGTGACGAGCAGCGCGGCGCCGTGGTGGTCGGCCAGCAGCAGCGCCAGGTCGACGGCCGAGCCCGCGGCCGGGAACGTCATGGCCCCCACCCCGAGGTCCTGGATCCGTTCCAGGCCGGGTGCGTGGCCGTCGGCGTCGGCGGGCAGCACCACCTGGGCGCCGCACTTGAGGGCCTCGGCGCTGATCTGGTCGGGGTCGCCGACGATCAGTTGCGGGCGATAGCCCGCCTTGCGCAGCACGTCGGCGCCGCTGCCGACACCGATGAGCACCGGCTGGTACTCCTTGATGAACGGCTTGAGCGAGCGCAGGTCCTCGGCGGCGGTGGGCTCGTCGCCGACGATCACCACGTGCCGGCGCCGCAGGTCGACGTCGACGTCGGGGATGCCGATGCCATCGATCAGCAACGGGCTCTCGCTCTTGATGAACTCAATGGTGTTGCCGGCGAACGCCTCCAGGTGGGCGGCCAGCCCGCTCTTGGCCTCCCGCATGAGGTCGGCGATGTCGTGGTCGGTGCGCTCGGTGCCGCGCACCAGCCGGCGGTCCCCGGCGTACACCCCGCCGTCGTGCAGGCGGATCTTGGCGCCGTCCTTGACCTTCTTGAAGATCTCCGGCCCGGTGTCGTCGATCAGGGTGACCCCGTTGTTGACGAGCACCTCGGGCCCCATGTTGGGATAGCGCCCCGACACCGAGGGCGAAGCGTTGACGACCGCGGCGATGTCGGCTTCCACCAGCGCGTCCGCGGTGATGCGGTCGAGGTCCAGAATGTCGAGCACCACGATGTCGCCGGGGCACACCCGGCGCAGCAAGCGGTCGATGTTCCGGTCCACCCGGGCGGTGCCGGTCAGGCCCGGCCGGGACGTGTTACGCGATAGCAGCCCTGACATCTTCATGGGCCGATTCTGTCGGCGAAGTGCAACGTAGCCGGGGAGGCGCGCCGTAACATCAGCATCAGAAGTTATCTAGAGTCACACCAGTCACAGCTTGATGCAATGTCGGCATCGATACGGTTGCGCGAGGGTGCGCAGATGTACGCGTCGTGCGGCGTGTCGCCGTACAGACACGCACGCTCGCCGGTTCTGGGGCGCTCAGATCTCGTCGCCGCGGGCCGCGTCGAGCAGTTCGCGGGCGTGCGCGCGGCCGCTGTCGGATTCCCCGAGCCCGGCCAGCATCCGCGCCAACTCCGCCACCCGGTCGTCGCCGGTGACGCGCTGCACCGAACTGGCGCCGGCGTCGCTGTGCACCACCAGGTGCACGTCGGCGTAGGCGGCGACCTGAGGCAGGTGCGTGACCACGATGACCTGCTGGGTGCGGGCCAGCCGGGCCAGCCGCCGCCCGATCTGCACGGCGGCCCGGCCGCCGACGCCGGCGTCGACCTCGTCGAACACCATCGTCAGGCCCGACGCCGACGCCGCCAGCACCACCTCCAGCGCCAGCATCACCCGCGACAGTTCGCCGCCCGAGGCGCTCTTGGCCAGCGGCAGCACCGTCATGCCGCGGTGCGCCGCGAAGCCGAACTCGACGTTGTCGACGCCGTCGGCGCCCGCCCTGGCCGCTTCCCCGGAGGCCAGCGTCAGCGCGGCGGGATCGTCCGGGTCGGTGACGTCAATGCTGACATCGATGGTGAACTCGGCGTCGCCCATCGCCAGCCCGGACAGTTCGGCGGTCACCTCCTTGGCCAGCCGTTTGGCGGCCTTGCGCCGCGCCTTGCTCAAATCTGTTGCGGCCCGGGACAGTTCGCGCGCCAGCTCGTCGACGCGATCTGACAGGCCCGCCAGTCCTTCCGCAGAGGTGTCGAGCTGGGCGAGCCGTTCGCGGGATTCGCGTGCCCAGCCCAGCACCCCGTCGATGTCGTGCGGCGTACTTGCGGGTCAGGGTGCGCAGCTCGGCCTGGCGGGCCAGCTTGGATTCCAGCGCGCTGGCGTCGACGGGCAACTCGTCCAGGAAGCCGCCGAGTTCGCGGGCCACCTCGGCCACCACCGTCAGGGCCTCGCCGAGCTGCCCGGCCAACCCCCGCAGCGACGCCTCGTCGACCGATTCCAGGGCCGCCCGCGCCCGCCCGAGGCAGTCGGTGGCGCCGACGCCCTCGGCGTCGTCGAGCGCCCCCGACAGCGCCGCGCGCGCACCGGCCGCGGCCTCGCGCAGCGTGTCGAGCTCGGAGAGCCGCACGATGTCGGCGACCAGCGCGTCGTCCTCGCCGGGCTGGGGGTCCACGGCGTCGATCTCGCCCAGCGCGAACTTGAGCCGGTCGGCCTCCTGCGCGAGTTCGCGGGCACGGCCGCGCCGGTCGGCCAGGTCGCGGCGCGCCGCCAGCCAGGCGTCGCGCAGCTTGCGGTAGCGCTCGCACGCCGGGCCGCTCGCCGCGAAGCGGTCCAGCGCGGCGCGCTGTTCCTCGGGACGCATCAGGCGCAGCTGGTCGTTCTGGCCGTGCAGGGTCAACAGTTCGGCGGTGAAGCCGCTCAGCGACTTGGCCGGCACGCTGCGGCCGCCCAGGTAGGCCCGCGAGGGTCCCTCGCGGGCGACCGAGCGCAACGCGATCACGCTGCCGTCCTCGTCGCGTTCCGCGCCTGAGCCCTCCAGCATCCCGTCCAGCCGGGCGATTGCTTCGTCGTCGAGATCTGTTGTGGCGAAACGACCTTCGACGACTGCGCGGTCGGCTCCGGACCGCACGCGGGTGGCGTCGGCGCGGGCCCCGCCCAGCAGGTGCAACCCGGTGACCACCATGGTCTTGCCGGTGCCGGTCTCACCGGTGAGCACCGTGAGGCCGCGGCCGAACTCGGCGGTCGCCACGCTGATGGCGCCCAGCGACTCGATCCGGATCTCGGTCAGCACCTTGAGCGTTACTCTCCGCGCCACCCGGTCACCGGCAACCGGAACTTGCGCACCAGCCGGTCGGTGAACGGCGCGCTGTCCAGGCGCGCCCACTTCACCGGGGTGTCGCAGCGGGTGACCTCGATGCGGCTGCCGGCCGGTATCACCATTTCGCGGCGGCCGTCGCAGAACACCAGGGCGTCGTGGCCGTCGGCCTCGATCTCGATCGCGATGGTGGCGTCGGGGCTGGTGACCATCGGCCGGGCGAACAGGGCGTGAGCGTTGTTGGGCACCACCAGGATTGCCTCCAGATCCGGCCACAGCACCGGGCCGCCGGCGGAGAACGCGTAGGCGGTGGAGCCGGTCGGCGTCGACACCAGCACGCCGTCGCAGCCGAACTCCGAGACCGGCCGGCCGTCGACTTCGACGACCGCCCCGAGCACGCCCAGCCGCGGTCCCTTCTCCAGGCTGACCTCGTTGAGCGCCCAGCCCCGGTTGATGACGTCGCCGCCCCGGCGCACGACCACGTCGAGGGTCAACCGGTTCTCCACCCGGTAGTCCTGGGAGACCACGTGCGACAGCACCCGGTCAATGGCTTCCGCCTCGGCCTCGGCCAGGAAGCCGATCCGGCCCAGATTGACGCCCAGCACCGGGATCCGGGCGTTGCGGGCCAGCTCGGCCGCGCGCAGGAAGGTGCCGTCGCCGCCGAGCACCAGCACCAGTTCGCAGTCGTCGGCGGCTGTGGGGTCGGCGTCGACCACCTGGATCTCCACCCCCATGGCCCGCATGTCGTCGGGGGCCAGGTGCAGCGATCCCCTATCCACGGCCTCGGCGGACAGCACGCGCAGCGTGATCCCGTTGTCGCCCAGGACTTTTTCGACACGCCGGGCGGTCTCGGTGGCCTCGTCACGCCCGGTGTGGACCACCAGCAGGACGGTGCGGTGCTGCGGCGTCACTGCGGGCCCTCGGCCACGGCGCGGCCGACCGCGTCGACCAGCGCGGCGTCGATGAGCCCGTGCTCGGTCTGCGCGCGCAGCCACAGGAAATACTCGACGTTGCCCGACGGGCCCGGCAGCGGGCTGGCCGTGACACCGACCGTCGACCACCCCAGCTCCCCGGCACGCCGCGCCACGGCCAGCACCGAGTCCGCGCGCAACCCGGGATCCTGCACCACCCCGCCGGCACCGACCTGACCCTTGCCCACCTCAAACTGCGGCTTCACCATGGGAACGATATCGGCGCCCGGCCCGGCGCACCGAATCAGCGCGGGCAGAACGGTGGCCAGCGAGATGAACGACAGGTCGGCCACCACCAGGTCGGCCGGCCCCACGATCGCCTCGGGCGTCAGGTCGCGGACGTTGGTCCGCTCGACGACGACCACCCGCGGGTCGCTGCGCAGTGACCAGGCCAGCTGCCCGTACCCCACGTCGGCCGCGACCACCTGCGCGGCGCCGCGGTCCAGCAGCACCTCGGTGAACCCACCCGTCGACGCGCCGGCGTCCAGGCAGCGGCGGCCCGCGACCGGGATGCCGAAGGCGTCGAGCGCGCCGATGAGTTTGTGCGCCCCGCGTGACACCCAGCCGCGCTCGCCGTCGGCGACGGTCAGGCTGGCGGTGAGGGCGACGGCGGTGCCGGGCTTGCGCGCCGGCAGCCCGTCGATGCTCACCTTGCCGGCGCCGATCAACTCCGCAGCCTGCTGACGCGATCGGGCCAGGCCGCGCCGAACCAGCTCGGCGTCAACGCGGGCACGTCGCGCCACCGCACTCAGCCCTTCTCCGCCGACTCCAGCGCGGCCAGCAGCACGTCGTGCGCCTCGGAAAGGCGACGTGCGATCTCTTCCAGCTCGTCGAGGGACGGCAACTTGTCGGGGTTGTCGGCGTCCCCGGGGTCCGGCAGCCTCGCGAGCAGTGTGTCGATTTCGGCGCGTATCTCGTCAGGATCGATATTCATCGCGCATCCACGGTAGTCACCCGTCAGTCGGTGTGCACCAACGACCAACGCCGCAGCGCGTCGCGGGCGCGGTCGTCGCCGGCCTCGACGCGCATCGTGGCGGCGCCCGGCCACGCTTCCCACACCGCGCCGGCGACCGCGCGCACGACCGACAACCCGTCCTCGGCACCGTCCCCGTCGAAGGCGCCGTTGCGGCTGACGGTGAGCGCCGCGGCGTCGGCCTCACCGCGGACCTCCACGCGCCAGCCGGGTTGCGGGCCCACCGCCAAAGACTCGCCGCTGCGGTGCAGCGAACGCAGGTCGTGACCGATGTAGGTGGGCCGGTGCACCGGCTCGGCGTACACCGCGTCGCGGGCGGTGTTGACCCCGCTGAGCACCATCAGGCTGGGCAGCCCCGCGGCGTTGGCGCCCTCGATGTCGGTGTCCAACCGGTCGCCGACCACCAGCGGGGAGCGGAAGTCGCCGCGGGCCACGGCGTCGGTCAACAGCCGCGGCGCCGGTTTGCCGGCGACCTGCGGCTCGGCGCCGGTCGCGGCGCGCAGCGCGGCCACCATGGCACCGTTGCCGGGCAGCAGGCCGCGCTCGGTGGGCAGCGTGGGGTCGACGTTGGCGGCCACCCACAGCGCGCCGGCCCGGATGGCCTGGGCCGCCTCGGCCAGTTCCGGCCAGCCGACGGTCGTCGACAGGCCCTGCACGACGGCCACCGGAGCGTCGTCGAAGCGGCGCACCGGCCGCAGCCCGACCGCCGCGATCTCGTTGGCCAGCGCGTCGGTGCCCACGATCAGCACCGGCGCCTCCGCGGGCAGCTGGCCGGCCAGCAGCTGCGCGGCGCTCTGGGCGCTGGTGGCGATGTCGCCGGCGGCGGCGTCGAAGCCGAGCTCGCTCAGGTGCGCCGCCACCTCGTCGGCGGTGCGGGAGGCATTGTTGGTGACGAAGAAGGTGCGGCTGCGCACCTCGGCCAGCGCCTGCACCGCGCCCTCGGTGGGCCGGCGCCCGCGAAACGCCGTCCCGTCCAAATCGATCAGCAGGCAGTCGTACTCCTGCGCCAGGGTCTTCACGCTTCTTCTTCTGAGCCGAGCTCGCCTACCCGGTCCTCGGCGTCGGTGACGCCTTCGGTGTCGGCGCCCGCGGCGCGCAGAAACCATTGCAGCGCCTCGTCTTTGCGGCCCAGGGCGAGCAGCGTGTCGGCGTAGGCGTAGAACAGCCGCGCCGCCGTCGCACCCCGCCGGCCCGGGTCCAGCTGCGGGGTGGACAACACCGTCAGCGCCTGCTCGAGCTGCCCGAGATCGGCGCGCGCGCCGGCGGCGACGATGCGCAGTTCGTCGGCGTCGTCGCCGGACAGTTGGGCCGCCTCGGGGCCGCGCGCCAGTTCGATCGCCCGCTCCGGGCGGCCCAGGCCGCGTTCGCAGTCGGCGATCAACGCGAGCAACGAGGACTTGCTGCCCATCCGGCGGGCGGCGCGCAGCTCCGACAGCGCCTGCGACCAGTCGCCGCACTGGTAGGCGGCGATGCCGACGGCCTCCCGGACCACGGCGATCCTGCTCGAGCGCGCCCGCGCCGCGCGTGCGTGGCGCAGCGCGGCTTCGGGGTCCTCGTCGAGCAGCGCGCCGGCGGCGACCAGGTGGCGGGCCACCGCGTCGGCGGTGGCGCGGTCCAGGGTGCTCAGTTCGCGGCGCACGTCGGGGGCCAGTTGCCGGGCGTCCACGTCGTCGGGGATTTCGGGCGCATCGCGCGGCGCGCGGTCCCGGTCGCGGTCCGGTTGCCGGGCATGGCCGTCGGTGCCCTTCGGCTGCGCGGGCCGCGCCCGGCCCGGCCCCGACCATCCTCCCGACGCCGGGCGCGGTCGCCGCTCCCCGTGCGGCTTTTCCCTGTCGTCGACCACGCTGCTGAGGATACGGGGCTGCTAACCCTGCAGCCGGTTCGGCAGCAACGGCGCGACCATCGCCGGGCAGTAGGTCGCGACCGCCACGATGGTGAATTTCTCCGCGATCGCCGGGGCCATCCCGGTGTCCTCGGCCATCGTGGCCGCCACGGACTCGAACGTCCCGCCGGGGTCGAACAGCCTCGGGCAGACCGACTGGCCCAGCGCCAGCGTGGTGGCCGGCTGGCTGTAGGCGATGCCGGCATCGGTCAGCGCCGCCAGGAACGCGTTGCCCAACATGTCGGCGCGGATGGGCGCCGCCAGCGCCGCGGCCAGGGCCGCCAACCCCGTGGGCACGCCCAGGAACCGCAGCAGGTTGCGTTGCACACGCGTCGCCCGAATCACCGTGACAACACTGGCCAACGGGGGTCACAGCCACGCCACGGTGCGGTAAAGGTTTGCGCTCCACCGCGTGTTGCGGCGCCCCGGGGCGACCAGCCGCGCGTCCGCGGCGGACGGCCGCCAGGGCCTGGACAGCTAACCCAGGGTCTGGTTACCTCGATTCGGCATCCTTCTTCGCCCGGCAGGGGTTCTCGTATGGCTAGGCTCGATGTACCGGATGGTCCAGGCGGCGAAGCCGCCATGATCTGGACGCTGCGGCCCGAGCTCGGCGGCATGGTCGAGCGCATGATCCGCGGCGCCTACCAGCAAAGCATCCTGCCGGCTCACGAGCGCGAACTGGCCAGGATGCGGATCGCACAGCTCAACGATTGCGTCGCCTGTTCGGGTTTTCGGGCCCGGTCGGTGCTGGATGCGGGCCCGGAGGCCCCGGCGCCGGAGCTCTATGACAACGTCGCGGCGTACGCCAGCTACCCCGGCTACACGCCGCGCCAGCGTCTTGCGATCGAGTACGCCGAGCGCTTCGCCACCGACCACGCCTCGATCGACGACGGGTTCTTCCTTCGGCTGCGGGCGTTGTTCTCCGACGAGGAGATCCTCGATCTCACGCTGTGCGTTGCGGTGTTTCTCGGCCTCGGGCGCACGTTGACGGTGCTGGGCGTCGACCAATCCTGCGCGATCGACCTCTAAGAGCTGGGAGCGGGCCGATGCAGTCCTACACCGTGCGCTTCCACGTCGATGCGCCCCCGAAGAAGGTGTGGCGGGTGCTGCATCCGCCGGCGCCGCCGGGCTCGCCGCGGCCGCGGGTCGTCAGCTGGCCCACCGGAAGCATGGAAATCCTCAACGAAGGCAACGAAGCTGGCGAGGGTCTGGTCCGCACGTGCACCTTCGAGGTCCCCAAGTATCTGCTGTCGCGCGGCAGGGCGCGGTCGTGGGAGACGGTGACCGAGGCCGAGATGAACAAGCTGTCGCGCTACGTGGCGGTCGGCGCGCCGCTGTGGTCCCGCGCCGAGGGTTATCACCGGCTCGAGGAGCAGCCCGACGGCACCACGGTGCTGACGTTCCACGAGACCTATCACGCCTATAACCCGGTGCTGCGTTTCTTTCTCGAACGCCCCGTGCACGCCAAGATTTCGCGCGACAACCTCAAGACATACGAGCACGCGCTCAGCTACGCCGGTCAGGTGCGGCGGCTGCCCTGATCGCGGCGCACGCGGTTTCCCTAGCCCGCGACCTTCTCGACACCGGCGATGTTGCGTTTGCCGCGGCGCAGCACCAGCCAGCGGCCGTGCAGGAAATCGGCGGCCTGCGGCGACCATTCGTCGCTGTCGACGCGGACGTTGTTGACCGAGACGCCGCCCTCGCCGATCGTGCGCCGGGCGGCCTTCTTGCTCTCGGACAGGCCGCTGGCCACGAGCAGGTCGACGATGCCGTCGGGGCCACCGGGCTGGAGCTCGGCGACCGACGTCTCGCGCAGCGCCGCCGCCAGCGTCGGCTCGTCGAGGCGGCCCAGCTCGCCCTGCCCGAACAGCGCCCGACTGGCGTGCTCGACGGCCTCGGTGGCCGCCTCGCCGTGCACCAGCACGGTCAGCTCGCGGGCCAGCCGGCGTTGCGCGGCACGCTGCTGCGGGCGCTCGGCGGTGGCCTGCTCCAGCTCGGCCAGCTCGTCGGCGGTCAGGAACGTGAACCACCGCAGGTAGCGGATCACGTCGGCGTCGGCGGTGTTGACGAAGTACTGGTACCACGCGTACGGGGTGGTCATCTCGGCGTCCAGCCACAGGCTGCCGCCGCCGGTGGACTTGCCGAACTTGGTGCCGTCGGCGGCCGTCACCAGCGGGACCGTCAGCGCGTGCACCGCGGCGCCGAGCTTCTGGCGGACCAGCCGCACGCCGGCGATGATGTTGCCCCATTGGTCCGAGCCGCCGATCTGCAGCGTGCAGCCGTAGCGCCGGTGCAGTTCGACGTAGTCGTTGGCCTGCAGCAGCATGTAGCTGAACTCGGTGTAGGAGATGCCCTCGCCGTCCAGGCGGCGCCGGATGGTGTCGCGGTCGAGCATCACGTTGACCGAGAAGTGCTTGCCGAGGTCGCGCAGGAACTCGATCGCCGACAGCGGGGCCGTCCAGTCCAGGTTGTTGACGACGATGGCGCCGGTCGCGGACGCCCCCCCAGAATCCGAGAAGTCGACGAAGCGCTCCAGCTGCCCACCGATGCGCTCGGTCCATTCGGCGACCGTGTCCGCCTCGTTGAGGGCGCGCTCGCCGACGTCGCGGGGGTCACCGATCATGCCGGTGGCGCCACCGGCCAGCACGATCGGCCGATGCCCGGCGCGCTGGAACCGGCTCAGCGCCAGCAGCGGCACCAGGTGCCCGGCGTGCAGGCTCGGCGCGGTGGGGTCGAAGCCGGCGTACACCGTCAGCGGCCCCCGTTGCGCTTCGGCGGCCAGCGCGTCGAGGTCGGTGGACTGCGCGATCAGATCGCGCCAGCGCAGCTCGTCGAGGATCATGGGGTCGATTTTTCCAGGGGCCGTCGCGGGTCAGTCGCTGGCACCCGGCGCCGGGGCGCGTGGGCTGCGCCGGTAGGCCGAGACCTCCGGCCGGCCCGCGAGCCACAGGCGCCACGGCCGGTCGGCGGCCGAGCTGATGCCCACCCTCGGCCCGCGGGCGGCGGCCCGCGTCCCGTTGAGCGTCAACCGCACCGCGGCGTCGGGGTCGAACACATCGGACCCGTTGTCGGCCATGGTGATCCCCAGGGCCGAGCACAAATTGCCCGGGCCGCGGGCCAGTGCGACGTCGCGGACCGCCGCACCCCGCCGGGACTGCGCGACGTCGAGGCCGTCGTCGATGGCCGCGGCGCGCAGCAGCACGGCGGCGGCGGTGCCGTCGGGCCCGCACGAGACGTTGGCGCAGACGTGGATGCCGTGGCTGCGGTAGGTGTAGAGCCGGCCCGGCGGGCCGAACATCACGGCGTTGCGGGCGCTGCGGCCGCGGTAGGAGTGGGCCGCCGCATCCGGCCAGGGGCCGTCGGGAACCCCGCCGTAGGCCTCCACCTCGACGACGGTGGCGCGCACATCCCGGCAGGCGATGGTGGCGCCGAGCAGTCGGTGGGCTGCCTCGACGGGGTCGACCAGCAGCCGGTCTGCAGCCACCCACCGAACCTACCGGCACCGCAACCATGGCAGTATCCCGGTGTCTCGGGGGCACGGGACAGTCCGAAGGAGCCCACGCAATGCACGCGATCGACCCCGCCGCCACGGCATGGCTACTGGCCAGCACCGCGCTGGTTCTGCTGATGACCCCCGGCCTGGCCATCTTCTACGGAGGCATGGTCCGCACCACCGGGGTGCTGAACATGATCATGATGAGCTTCATCTCCATACCGCTGGTCACGGTCGCATGGTTGCTCCTCGGCTACACGCTGGCGTTCTCCGACGACGGGGCGGGCGGGCTGGTCGGCAACCTGCGGCGCATCGGGATGCTGGGCATCGGTCCCGACACCGGCCACGGCGCGGTTCCCGAACTGCTCTACGCCACGTTCCAGTTGGCGTTCGCGATCATCACCGCCGCCCTGGTCAGCGGCGCGATCGCCGACCGCGCCAAGTTCGCGGCCTGGATGGTGTTCGTCCCGGTGTGGGCGATCGCGGTGTATTCGGTGGTCGCGCATTGGGTGTGGGGACCCGGTGGCTGGCTGGCCAAGCTGGGCGTGCTCGACTACGCCGGCGGCCTGGTCGTCGAGATCGTCTCCGGGTCGTCGGCGCTGGCGCTGGCGCTGGTGCTCGGGCCGCGCATCGGCTTCAAGAAGGACGCGATGCGGCCGCACAACCTGCCGCTGGTGCTGCTCGGGGTCGGTCTGCTGTGGTTCGGCTGGTTCGGGTTCAACGCCGGTTCCGCCCTGGCCGCCAACGGAGTTGCCGCGGCCATCTTCCTGAACACGCTCGTCGCCGGCTGCCTCGGCATGCTCGGCTGGCTCTCCGTCGAGCAGTTCCGCGACGGCAAGCCCACGACCTTTGGCGCGGCCTCCGGTGTGGTGGCCGGTCTGGTCGCCATCACCCCGTCGTGCGGGACCGTCAACACGCTCGGCGCGGCGGCCATCGGTCTCGTGGCGGGCTTAGTGTGCTCGTTCGCGGTGAGCGCCAAATTCCGCCTCAACTATGACGATTCGCTCGACGTGGTCGGTGTGCACTTCGTCGGCGGCGTCGTCGGCGTGTCGCTGATCGGGCTGCTCGCCACGGCGGCCATGACGGCGGGACCGCGGGGCCTGTTCTACGGGGGCGGCGTCGCCCAGTTGGGCAAGCAGTCACTGGCGATCGTCGTCGTCGCGCTCTATGCGTTCGCGGTGTCGTTCGTCCTCGCCAAGGTGATCGACCGGGTGATGGGCTTCCGGCTCAGCCCGGAGGACGAGACGACCGGCGTCGACTTCACCCAGCACGCCGAGACCGCCTACGCCGAGGGCGTGCAGGGACACCTGCCGTTGCGCCGCCCCGGCCAGCCCTGACCCGCTCCCCGGCCGGCGTGCGATCCGCGACGCCGCGGCGGGGTGGCGCGTCGTGGATTTCACACTCGCGGCGTTGTCGGGGCGGCCCTTGACATTCCCGCACCCACGGTGGATATTCATCCTGTGATGAGTTCATCGAGTGATGAATTATTGCGCGACGGCGCGGAACCGGCGGTCGCCGTCGAGGGCCTGCGCGTGGTACGCGGCAAAAAGGCCGCGGTGCAGGATCTTTCGGTGCGGATCGCCCGCGGCACGATCACCGGCGTGCTCGGCCCGTCCGGATCCGGCAAGACCACGCTGATTCGCTGCATCGTCGGGACGCAGATCATCGCCGGCGGCTCGGTGACGGTGCTCGGCCACCCGGCCGGGGCGCCCGTCCTGCGGCACCGGGTCGGCTACATGCCGCAGGACCCGACGATCTACAACGACCTGCGGGTGATCGACAACGTCCGCTACTTCGCCGGCCTCTGTGGCGCCGACGGGCCGGCCGCCGAGGAAATCATCGACGCCGTGGACCTGCGCGATCACCGCGACGCACGCTGCGCCAACCTGTCCGGCGGGCAGCGCGCGCGCGTCTCGCTGGCCTGCGCGCTGGTCGGCCGGCCCGATCTGCTGGTGCTCGACGAGCCGACCATCGGCCTGGACCCGGTGCTGCGCGTGCAGCTGTGGGAGCAGTTCGAGACGCTGGCGCGGCGCGGCACCACGCTGCTGGTGTCCAGCCACGTGATGGACGAGGCCGACCGCTGCGGGGACCTGCTGTTGTTGCGCGAAGGCCGGCTGCTGGCCCACACCACGCCCGACCGCCTGAGAAAGGAGACCGGATGCACGTCACTAGAGGAAGCGTTCCTGTCCATCATCCGGCGCACCACCATGCCCGCAGCCGGCTGACGCTGCGGAACTACGCGGCCACCACGGCGCGGATCCTGCGCCAGCTGGCCGCCGACCATCGCAGCGTCGCATTGATTCTCGTTGTTCCGATCGTCGTCATCGCGCTGATGTACTTCATGTTCGAGAACGTCCCGCACCGCCCGGGCACCCCGTCGCCGTTCAACAACGCATGCCTGATTCTGTTGGGCCTGTTCCCGTTCTTCCTGATGTTCATCCTCACGTCGATAACGATGCAGCGCGAACGGGCCTCGGGAACCTTGGAGCGGATTCTCACCACCCCGCTGCGTCGGCTCGACTTGCTGATGGCCTACGGGAGCGCGTTCTCGATCGCCGCCGCTATGCAAGCCACGCTGGCGTGCGTCGTCTCATTCTGGTTGCTCGGCTTCGAGACCGCGGGCAGTCCTGAGTGGGTATTCGTGATCGCGATCGTCAACGCCGTGCTCGGGGTCGGCGAAGGTCTGCTGGCGAGCGCGTTCGCCCGCACCGAGTTCCAGGCCCTTCAGTTCATACCGATGGCGGTCGTACCGCAACTGCTGCTGGCGGGCATTATCGTTCCCCGCGCGCTGATGCCGCACTGGCTGCAGTGGGTCAGCAATGCCATGCCGGCCAGCTACGCACTGGAGGCACTCCAGCAGGTGGACAGGCATCCGGAGCTGACCGGCACCGCCGTGCGCGACATCGCCGTCGTGCTGGGTTTCGCGGTCGCGGCCCTGTGCCTGGCGGCGGCCACGCTGCGACGCCGGACGCCCTAGTGGCGATCGCAAGCGCGGCGCAGCCGGGCACAGCGGGTCGCCACCGGAGGGCCCTAGTGGCGATCGCAAGCGCGGCGCAGCCGGGCGCAGCGGGTCGCCACCGGAGAGTCCTAGTGGCGATCGCAAGCGCGGCGCAGCCGGGCACAGCGGGTCGCCACCGGAGGGCCCTAGTGGCGATCGCAAGCGCGGCGCAGCCGGGCGCAGCGGGTCGCCACGGAGGGTTCTAGTGGCGGGCAGCAACGCCGCGGGCCGTCGGCCCGGCCGCCCGGCGGGTGGCTCCGACACCCGGGAACGTATCCTGGGTAGCGCCCGAAACCTGTTTGCTCGCAATGGGATCGCCAACACATCGATACGCGCGGTGGCCGCCGCGGCGGGCGTCGATTCGGCCTTGGTGCACCATTACTTCGGCACCAAGGAGAAGCTCTTCGCCGCGGCCATCCACGTCCCCATCGACCCGATGGAGGTCATCGGCACGCTGCGAGACCTGCCCGTCGAACAGCTCGGCTACGCCATTCCGTCGATGTTGTTGCCGCTGTGGGATTCCGAGGCGGGCACCGGGCTGATCGCGACGCTGCGGTCGATCGTCGCCGGATCGGAGGCGAACCTGTTCCGCACATTCATCGACGATGTGATCGCGGTGGAAGTCGGTGCGCGCGTGGACGATCCGCCGGGAAGCGGGATCCTCCGCATCCAGTTCGTCGCCTCGCAACTGGTCGGAGTGCTGATGGCACGCCACATCCTGGAATTGGAGCCGTTCGCGTCGCTGCCGGCCGAACACATCGCCCGCACGATCGCGCCCAACCTGCAGCGCTACCTCACCGGGGCTCTGCCGGAGGGACTTTCGCCATGAGCCGCGCGTGCTCGTCGTCGTCGACGTCGCGGGCCTCGTCGATCAGCAGCACCGGGATGCCGTCCTCGATGCGGTAGGCGCGGCGCAGGCGCGGGTTGTAGAGCAACTCGCCGTCGCCGGGGTTCACCAGCACCAGCGGCCCCCGGTCGGCCGGGCACACCAGGATGCTCAGCAGGGACTCGTCGACCATCACGAGGCGCCGCTCAGCTCGGAGCGCACGCTGGGGGTCAACCGACGGAACTGGGGTGCGTCCGCGTCGAAATACCACACCTGGCGCCCCGGCTTGGGGATGCCGGCCGCACGCAGGGCGCTGACGGTGGGGCGGTAGCTCGCGCTCAGCGACAGCTCCGCCACCACGTGCACGACGTCGGGTCCCAGGCCGACGGGGATCTTGGCGACGGCCTCGGTCAGGTCGGCCGCGGTGATGGTGGCGCCCGGCAGCAGCGTCAGCGCCGACACCGCCAGCTGCGTGTCACCGACCGGGACGTTGTAGGTCACCGCCAGGTCGACGCCGTTGATGCAGCCCAGCACGTCGGTGACCGCCTCGGCGTAGACCAGGCCGCGGGCGGTGCGCACCACCGAGCCGCGCCGCCCCAGCAGCCAGAAGTCGCCGTCCTCGTCGCGGCGGAACAGGTACTCCGTGGAGATCCAGGTGTCGCCGGCGGCGAATACGCCCCGCTTGACCGACGCCGACGGGTCGATCGGCCCGTTGGACGCGGCGAGCAGCACCCCGACCTGGTCGACGTCGGCCACCTGCACGAAGCCGCGGTCGTTTTCCAGGATCAGGTCGTGCTCGGTGTCGTAGGCGCCCAGCTCGATACGCCCGGCGCCGGGCAGCGGGCGACCCTTGCTGCCGATCTTGACGCCCGAGACGTTGGCGAGCACCGCGTGCCCGTCGGTGGTGGCGAAGAACTCCACGACGTGGGCGGGTGCGAACGCGTCGAGGACCCGCGTCCACAACCCGGTCGGCATGCCCGAGCCGATGAACAGCCGCACCGGGTGGTTGCCGTGCAGCACGAACGCCGGGTCGTCGACGATCTCGCGCAGCATGGCCCACGTGTAGGACACCACGGTGACGCCGTACTGGCGCACCTCCCGGATGAACCGGTCCGGCTGCAGGCCGCGCGACAACGCGATGCGGGTGCCGCCGACCACCGCGCCGCCCAGGCTGACCAGCAGCGCGGACTCATGGTGCAGCGGCGTCAGGCAGTACACGGTGTCCTTGCGGTCGAGCGCGGCCGTGGATGCGGTCCCGAAGGCCGACACCGCCCAGCGGTAATTGGTGATGTGCTTGGCCACCAGCTCCCCGCCGGCAGCATTGAACGCGACGAACGCCAGATCCCGGGCCAGCCCCGGGTTGGGCCGGTACCAGGCCGGCAACTCGACGGCGTCCGGGTCGATCTTCTCCATGTCGATGACGTCGCTGTCGTGGGGCAGGTGCAGATCCCGCGACTCGCCGCCGCCCAGCACCAGGATGTGCCCCGGCAGATCGCGCGCGGCGTCCAGGTTGGTGGGGTCGGTCAGGATCTCCGACACTCCCCCGAGCCGCACCGACGCGACCAGGTCCGCGTCGGGGCGCATCACCACCGCGACCGCACCCAGCCGCGACAGCGCCGCGATCGCGACCAGCGCGCTGGGGCGCGTCTCCATCAGCACGCCCACCCGGTCGCCTTGGCGCACCCCGACTTCGATGAGGCCGCGCACGACGTTGTCGATGCGCCGGTTGACCGCCTCGTAGGTGTGCACGCGCCCGTCGAACAGCAGGAACTCGCCGTTCGGGGCGTCGTGGGCCTGCTCCTCGATGATGCGGCCCAGCGAGATCCGGGTGTGGTCGTTGATCTGCCCGAGGCGGGCCAGGCGCGGCAGCGTGCGGACCGTCTCGACGGCCAGCGTGCGCATCGACTTGTTGGCCGTGACCACCGCGTCGGCCGCGCCACGCGCCATCGCCAGCGCCGCCCCGGAGACCTCCCCGATGCCGTGCGCAAGCCGGGAGCTCAGCGCCACGCCGCTGTCGGTGCGCTCCTCGGGCTGGTCGGCCATCACCTCGATGCTGTCGGGTTTGTCGCCGCTGGTGGACAGCCATTTCACCCAGGCCGCGACGGTGGGCCAGCTCTGCTGGGCCGCCTTGGACCCGACGACCAGGCCGAAGTGGCCCGTACGGATGGTGCGTTCGTAGACTTCGGCGTTCGGGGCCGCCCGGCGGATGCCGCGCACGGAGGCCGGTTGCCCGATGTCGTCGACCTCGCCGACGAACGCCAGCACCGGACAGGTGATGTCGGTGAGCGTGACCATCTGCCCGTTGATGGCAAAGCCGCCGGTCATCATCCGGTTGTGGGCGATGAACTGCTTGAGCAGCTCGGAGACGGCCGGACCCGACCAGGCGATCCAGCCCTCGGACTCGAGGAACCTGCGCTGCTGTTCGCGCGGCAGCAGCGCCTCCCGGTCGTGCAGCTGACGGACGAAGTCGACGCGGGCCTTGGCGGTCTTGAGTGGGTCCAGCATCTGAAAACCGGTGCGCGCCAACCAGCTTGGGATGTCCAGCCAGCTGAAGACATGGTCGGCCATGAAATTGGCGGCCGCGGCGCCGAAGTTCGGCGGAATGCCCATCGGCAGGGCGGCCAGGGTGTCCACCGGGGAGCCGAACGCCACGATGCTCGCCACGCTTTTCGAACGCCGGTAGGCCCCGACCTGGTAGCACCACATGCCGCCCTGCGAATATCCGACCAGGTGGATGTCGCTGCCGGTGGCGTCCTTGACCGTGTCGATGGCCTGGCTCAGGGCGACGATGTGATCGGCCAGGTTGCGCCGCATGCCGCCCTCGACCTTGTCGGGCGAGCCGAAGTCGATGACCCACGGGTCCAGCCCGTTGGCGTGCAGGATGCCCACCGCGCCTTCGTCGCGGGTGACGTCCCACATGTCCGCCGACATCATCATCGGGTGCACCATCAGCACCGGCGGGCCCGCCTGCGCCTGCCCGGGCCGGCTGTCCGGCGGGAAATACCGCCGGAGCTTGTACATCGGCACGCTCTCGACGATCTGCGACGGCGACGGGACGCTGCCGGTTTCCAGGCCCCCCAGCCGCAAGACCTCCAGACCGTTCTGTGCCGTGGCGACCAGGCGCCCGACCGGTCGCGTGACCACCGACAAGTTGAGATCCACCACTGCTCCCTGAGTATCGACAGCGTGGACATCATGGCATACGCGCATTCTTTGCGGTCCTGATCAGGCGATTTGTCCGCAGGGGCCGAAGTTTTCCCGACGGCGCGGCGCCACGCCCGGACATGCATGAGATCTTCACGAAACGGGCATAGATAACACAAATAAAGCACGCAGCGGACACGACGAGGAACGCACGCGATGACCGTGAATTTTGAAGACGAATCCGTTGACAGTCATGACGGCCAGGTGACCGGGGCGCTTGCGGCCACCAACGGCCAGGCGGCGGCCACCAACGGCCAGGCGGCGGCCACCGACGGACGGGTGGCCGCCACCGACGCGCTGGCGGCCACCGACGGCGAGGAGCCCCACGCGATCGATCTGGTCCTGGGGCTGGGTGAGCCGCAGCAAGTGGGCCGATTCCGGTTCTTCCTGGACGGCGACCGCTGGGAGTGGTCGGATGCGATCGCCCGCATGCACGGCTACGAGCCGGGCACCGTCGAGCCCACCACCGAACTGCTGCTGGATCACAAGCACCCTGAAGACCGTGAACGCGTTTCGGCCGTCCTCGAGCACGTGTACAAAGGCGAGCCGTTCAGCAGCCGGCACCGCATCGTCGACACCGCCGGGCGCACCCGCTGGGTGGTCGTCGCCGGGGACCGGATGCTCGACGACCACGGCAAGCTGATCGGCATGTCCGGGTTCTACGTCGACATCACCGACTCGCTGCAGTCCGACATCACCGACATGATGTCGTCGGTTGCCTCCTCGCGCGCGCGTATCGAGCAGGCCAAGGGCGTACTGATGGCCGCCTATGGCATCTCGGCCGAGCGCGCGTTCCACATATTGGCCTGGCGGTCGCAAGAAGCCAACACCAAACTGCGCGACCTGGCTTCGCGGTTCCTCGACGCGGTCGCCGACGGCACGGTGTCGGCCGACACCCGCAGCCACGTCGACCACGCGCTGCTCGCCCTCGAATAGCGCTGCGCGGAATCGCCATCCTCAATGGCCCGTCCCGGGCCGCATCGTCGCCGCGCTAGGGTCGGCCCGGTGGCGCACCTACTGGGGGCCGAGGCCGTACACCTGGAGTATCCGACTCAAGTGGTCTTCGAGTCGCTCACGCTGGGCGTCAACGAGGGCGCGCGCATCGGCATCGTCGGGCGCAACGGGGACGGCAAGTCCAGCCTGCTGGCCCTGCTGACCGGCCAGCTGCAGCCGGATTCGGGGCGCGTCACCCGGCGCAGCGGGCTGCGCGTCGGCGCGGTGGGCCAGGCCGACAACCTCGACCCCGGCCGCACCGTGGGATGGACGCTCGTCGGCGACTCAGCCGAGCACCAGTGGGCCGGGGACGCGCGGGTGCGCGACGTGGTCGACGGCCTGGTCTCCGACATCGCCTGGGACGCAACGATCACCACGCTCAGCGGCGGTCAGCGACGGCGCGTGCAACTGGCGCGGCTGCTGATGGGCGAATGGGACGTGATCGCCCTGGACGAGCCCACCAACCACCTCGACATCGAGGGCATCACCTGGCTGGCCGGGCATCTGCGGCAGCGCTGGGCCCGCAGCGCCGGCGGCCTGCTGCTGGTGACCCACGACCGCTGGTTCCTCGACGAGGTCGCGACGGCCACCTGGGAGGTGCACGACGGCGTCGTCGAGCCGTTCGAGGGCGGCTACGCGGCCTACGTGCTGCAGCGCGTCGAGCGCGACCGGCAGGCCGCCACCGTCGAGGCCAAGCGACAGAACCTGATGCGCAAGGAACTGGCGTGGCTGCGCCGCGGCCCGCCGGCGCGAACCTCCAAGCCCAAGTTCCGCATCGAGGCCGCCAACCAGCTGATCGCCGACGTGCCGCCGCTGCGCAACAACGTCGAGCTGGCCAAGCTGGCCACCGCGCGGCTGGGCAAGGACGTCATCGACCTGCTCGACGTGTCGGTCTCGTTCGACGGCCGCCCGGTGCTGCGTGACGTCGAGTGGCGGATCGGCCCCGGGGAGCGCACCGGCATCGTCGGCGCCAACGGCGCGGGCAAGTCGACGCTGCTGGGCCTGATCGCCGGCACCATCCAGCCCGACAGCGGCCGCGTCAAGCGCGGCAAGACGGTGCAGCTGGCGGTGCTCGACCAGCAGGGCGAGACGCTGGCCGCGGTGGCCGACGACCGGATCGCCGACGTGCTGGGCCGGCTGCGCGGCGGCTACCAGGTCGACGACCGGGAGGTCACCCCCACGCAGCTGCTCGAGCGGCTCGGCTTCGGCCGGGGCCAGCTGTCCGCGCGGGTCGGCGACCTGTCCGGTGGCCAGCGGCGGCGGCTGCAGCTGATGCTCACGCTGCTGTCCGAGCCGAACGTGTTGCTGCTCGACGAGCCCACCAACGACGTCGACACCGACATGCTCACCGCCACCGAGGACCTGCTGGACTCCTGGGCGGGCACGCTGATCGTCGTCTCGCACGACCGCTATCTGCTGGAGCGGGTCACCGATCAGCAGTACGCGATCCTCGACGGCCGGTTGCGGCACCTGCCCGGCGGCGTCGACGAGTACCTGCGGCTGGCGGCCCAGCGCACGGCTGAGGCCACCGCCGCGCCGGCCGCGACAGCGGCCGCCGAGCCGGAGGCCATGTCGGGCGCCGAGCGGCGTGCCGCCGAGAAGGAGATGTCCGCCGCCGAGCGGCAACTCGCGCGCCTGGCCGACCGGATCACCGCCAAGCACCACGAACTGGCCGAATACGACCAGTCCGACCACGTCGGCCTGGCCCGGCTCACCCAGGAGCTGCGCCTCCTGGAAGACGAAGTCACCGCCACCGAGACCCGTTGGCTCGAGCTCTCGGAGCTACTCGAATAATCGGAGGGTGTCGTCCGGCCCGCCAGCGGCGCGGGAAGCCGTGAGTCCCCGACCGGTGCGTTACCCGCCGGGCGATGCGCTGCTGGCCCTGTACCGGCTGCGGGGCCCGGTGATCGAGGCCGGGGTCGGCCGGCACGGCTACACCTACCTGCTGGGGCCGGAGGCCAACAAGTTCGTGTTCGCCAACGCCGACGCGTTCAGCTGGCGTCAGACCTTCGAGAACCTCGCGATCGTCGACGGTCCGACGGCGTTGATCGTCAGCGACGGGGAGGATCACCGGCGGCGGCGCAGCGTGGTCGCACCCGGGTTGCGGCACCGGCAGGTCCAGGATTACGTCGCCACCATGGCGGCCGCCGTCGACGCCGTCATCGACGGCTGGCGGCCCGGGCAGCGGCTGGACATCTACCAACAGTGCCGGGCCGCGGTGCGGCGCAGCACGGCCGAAAGCCTCTTCGGCCAACGCCTCGCCGCGCACTCCGAGTTCCTCGGGCAGCAATTGCAGCCCCTGCTCGACCTGACGCACCGGCTGCCGCAGGTAGCGCAACTACAACGACGGATCAACTCGCCGGGGTGGCGACGGGCGATGGCCGCCCGCCAACGCGTCAACGACCTCATCGACACCCAGATCGCCCAGGCCCGCGCCGCGCCCAGTCCCGACGACAACATGCTGGCCACGCTGATCAACGGCCGCGGCGACGAAGGATATGCGCTGTCGGACAACGAGATCCGCGATCAGGTGATCTCGTTGATCACCGCCGGGTACGAAACCACCAGCGGCGCGCTGGCCTGGGCTATCTACTCGCTGCTGACCCTGCCCGGCGCATGGACCAACGCCGCCGACGAGGTGCGCCGCGTGCTCGGCGGCCGCCCGCCGGCCGCGGCCGAGGTCGAATCGCTGACGTACCTCAACGGCGTCGTCCACGAAACCCTCCGGCTCTATCCGCCGGGGGTGATCTCCGCCCGCAGGGTCATGCGTGACCTCCGGTTCGACGGGCACCGCATCCGGGCGGGCCGCCTGCTGATCTTCAGCCCGTACGTCACCCACCGGCTCCCCGAGCTGTGGCCCGCATCGCGGGAATTCCGGCCGCGGCGCTGGGACCCCGGGGCGCCGGATTACCGCAAGCCGGCGCCACACGAATTCCTCCCGTTCGGCGGCGGGCTGCACCGCTGCATCGGCGCGACGCTGGCCACCACCGAGATGACCGTGATGCTGGCCCGGCTGGTCGCCCGGACCACGCTCAGGTTGCCCGCTCAGCGGATCCGCGCCCACAACCTGGCAGCGCTGAGCCCCTCACCGGGGCTGACCGTCGAGATCGCCGACTCAGCGCCAGCGCAGTAGGACCAAGTCGGAACTGAACCCCGGACCCATCGCCAGCAGCAGACCCGGGCTGTCGCTGGGCGGCGGCTTGGCGATGGTGTCGCGCAGGATGTGCAGCACCGAGGCCGACGAGAGGTTGGCGACCTCGCCCAGGGAGCGCCAGGTCAACTCGAGCGCTTCGGGCGGCAGTTCGAGGCTCCTGGCGATGGCGTTGATGACCTTGGGGCCGCCGGGGTGGGCCACCCACGCGGCGATGTCGTCCTTGGTCAGCCCGTGCGTGGCCAGGAATCCGTTGACGTCGTCGGCCAGGTGCCGCTCGATGATCGTCGGCAGCTCCGGGGACAGCACGGGTTGCAGGCCGGCGGAGCTGACGTCCCAACCCATGATGTTCAGCGACCCGGGGTACAGGCGGCTGCGCGAGTCGAGGATGTCCGGGCCGCTGGCACGGACCTGCTTGTCCCGCTCGGCCCGGCGCTCCCCGACGGCCACCACCGCGGCCGCACCGTCGCCGAACATCGCACTGCCGACCAGCGCCGACACGGTCGGCTTGCACGCCGGGTACGTCAACGAGCAGAGCTCGACCGACAGCAACGCCGCGACGCCGTCGGGCGCGCCGCGCAGGTAGTCATTGAGCCGGCCCAACCCGGCCGCGCCGGCCGCGCAGCCGAGGCCGAAGAGCGGCATCCGGCGCACGTCGGGCCGCAACCCGAGCCGGCCGGCCACCCGGGCATCCAGCGACGGCACGGCGACGCCGGTGACCGTCGTGGTGGCGATCATGTCGATGTCCTGGGGCCGCAGCCCGGCCTCGTCCAGCGCGCCCAGCAGGGCCTGGCATCCGAGTTCGACGGCGTGTTCGAGGAAGATCTCGTTCGCCTCGCCGAAGTCGCTCAGCGACGTGTACCGCTCCAGCGGCAGCACGAAGTGACGGGCGTTGACCTTGGCGGCGGCGTGCAGACGACGGACGATCTCGTCGTGGCCCTTCAGGCCAGGGAACGTGACGAACTGCTCGGTGATCTCGCTCTGGCTGTACCGATGCGGAGGCAACACGCCGAACACACCTGCGATGACGCTCATGCCCCTACCCTCCGGCGCCCTACAACAGGGGCCTCACGTTGCTGCAAAGTCTAGGTGTTCTTCCGAAGCGCCGCAAAGGAACGCGTATTCAACACATGTCGGATACTGGCCGCGTAATCGGTCCTGCCAGCATGGATTTCGTCACTCAGGGTCGTCGGATTCGTCCGCACTGAGCACCATCGCGATCAGCGCGTCCGGACTCAACGCATCGATGGCGTCGTCGCTGACGGCCGCGCCGGGTTCGCGGGCGGCACCGGCAAGCAGCAAGAGCTCGTCGAGCAGCCCGGTTCGGCGCAGTTCGCGGAGGGGGATTTTCCTCAGTGTCGACCAGATCTGCTCCTCGTCGGACTCCGCGGGTTCGGGGTGCAGCAGTCGCTGGTGTAGGTGCTCGGCCAATGCCGTCGGGGTGGGATAGTCGAAGATCAGGGTGCGAGACAGAGCCAACCCGGTATCGCCCTTGAGACGGTTGCGCAGCTCGACCCCGGTCATCGAGTCGAACCCCAAGTCCTGAAAGGCCTGGCCGGCATCGATGGCGCCGCCGTCCGCATGGCCCAAGACGCTCGCCGCCTGCGAGCGCACCAGTTCCACCAGCCGCCGATGCTGCTCGTCGGCGGACAGCGCGTGCAAGCCTTCGGTCAGGACGGCGGTCCGGGTGGCCGCCTCGGCTGGCGGTTCCACCCGGTCGTCGAGCCAAAATCGCTGTCGCGCAAAGCCGTACGTCGGTAACTCCACCCGGCGGGCGGCCACGCCGGAAAACACCGCAGACCAGTCGACGTGCGTCCCGGCGGTGAACACCCGCCCGGCCGCGCCGAGCACCGACTCCAGTTCGGGCCGGTCCCTGGGCATCGTCACCACCGCGATGGCGTGCTCGCCGGCCAGCGACTGCTCCACCGCCGCGCTCAAGGCACCGCCGGGGCCCATCTCCAGAAAGATCCCGGCTCCCGACGATTCGGCCAGCCGAACCCCGTCGACGAAACGAACCGGGCGCCGCACATGCTCGACCCAGTACGTCGGCGTCCCGTAGCCGCGACCGGCAAACTCCCCAGACACGTTGGAAACCAGAGGAATACGTGGTTCGGCGGCCGTCACGCCGGCCACGACCGCGGTGAATTCCTCGATCATCGGCTCCATCAGTGCCGAGTGAAACGCGTGCGACACCGCCAGCCGGTGCACCCTTCGGCCATCGCGGGCGAGCCGTTCCACCACCGCGTCGACCGGGCCCGCGGCACCGGAGATCACCACCGAATTCGGGCTGTTGACGGCCGCGATGCTCGCGTCGTCGGCCAGCAGCGGGGCCACCTCGGCCTCGCCGGCCGCCACCGCGACCATCAACCCGCCGGGGGGCAGTGCCGCCATCAAACGGCCCCGCGCGGCGACCAAGTGGGCCGCGTCGCGAAGCGAGAGCGCCCCGGCCACATGCGCCGCGGCGATCTCTCCCACCGAATGGCCCATCACCATGTCGGGCACCACACCCCACGACTGCCACAGCGCCGCCAGGCCCACCTCGACGGCGAACAGCGCCGGCTGAGCAAATTCGGTGTTGTGCAACAGATCTGCGTCATCCCCCCAGAGCACCCGCTTCAGCGGCATCCGAAGCCTCGCGTCGAGCGCACCGGCCGCCTCGTCGAAAGCCTCGGCGAACACCGGGAACCGCCCGTAGAGCTGCCGCCCCATCGACAGCCATTGCGCGCCCTGGCCAGGAAACACGAACACCGTCGTACCGGGCGACTCCGCCTGCCCCGCAACGACGTCCGCGCCCGGCTCACCGGCGGCCAGCCTCGCCAGACCGGCCGTCAGCTGCTCGCGATCGGAACCCACCAGCACAGCCCGATGCTCGAACATCGACCGCGTGGTGACCAGCGACCATCCGACGTCGGTGGCGCGCGGTCGGTCATCGGCGACCACGTGCGCCAGCAACCGCCTCGCCTGATTCGTCAGCGCCTCGGCCGACCGCGCCGACAATACCCAGGGCACCGCCGTATCCTCCTCCGCAACAGAACTTTCCGCCGCAGACGGAGCCTGTTCGACGATCACATGCGCGTTCGTCCCGCCCATCCCGAACGACGACACCCCGGCCCGCCGCGGGGCGCCCGGCCATGGCATTGGCACCGTATTGACCTGTAGGCCGGCGCCTTTCAAGTCGATCTCGGGATTGGGGGTGGCGTAGTTGAGGCTCGCCGGGATCACGTCGTTCTCGATCGCCAATACGGCCTTGAGCAGGCCGGCGATGCCCGCGGCGCTTCCGGTGTGCCCGATGTTGGTCTTCACCGATCCCACCGGCAACGGTTCGGATCGATGCCCGGCGAACACCTCGCCCAGCGCCTTCACCTCCACGGGATCGCCGACCGCGGTGCCGGTGCCGTGGGCTTCCACAAAGTGAATGTCACCCGGAGCCAGGCCCGCTCGGTGCAGGGCGCGGCGGATGACGTCGGCCTCGCCGGCAACCGAGGGCACCGTCTGGCCGGTGGCGGTGTGCCCGGCGTTGCCCACCGCGCTGCCGCGGATCACGGCGCGGATGCGGTCGCCGTCCTCGAGGGCGGCGCCCAGCGGTTTGAGCAGCACCAGGCCGCCGCCCTCGCTTCTGGCATAACCGTCCGCGCGCCCGTCGAAGGCAAAGGTGTGACCCGACGGCGACACCGCGCCGAAGGCCGCTTCGAGCGCCTCGGTCTCGTCGGCCAGGTTCAGGTGGATCCCACCGGCGATCGCCAGGCCCGACTCTCCGGTGCGCAGGCTTTCGCAGGCGAGGTGCACGGCGACCAGGGCCGACGATTGACCGGAATCGACGGTCAAGCTGGGTCCGCGCAGCCCGAAGGCATACGAGATCCGGTTGGCGATCATGCCCCGGCTGACACCGGCGAACGACTGGTGGTCCAGCCCCGCCGCGGCGCCGCCGAGCGTCAGCATGGCGTAGTCGTCGGTCATCGCGCCCAGGTGCACGGCGACGCGTTCGCCACGCAGTGTTTGCGGCACCACGAACGCGTCCTCGAACAGCTCCCAGGCCAGCTCGAGGGCCAGACGCTGGCGGGGGTCCATCGCGCGGGCCTCGCGCGGCGAGAAGTTGAAGAAGTCGGCGTCGAACCCGGCGACGTCCTCCAGCGCCTTCGCGGCTTCCACGGCCTCGCGGATCAGGCGCCAGAAGTCCCGCGGGTTATCCGCACCGGGGAACCTGCACGCAAGCCCGATGATCGCCACGTCCGTCGGCCGCACGGCTTCCTCCACGCAATGAGGTCTAGCACGACCCGTTTGCCCCGTCGATCCGCGGTGCGCCCGCGCGGTCGGCGGTGCGCCAGCGGCCCGGCGCCGTCATCCCGCTCACACGAGTCACACCAGCTCCAACCGTCACGATAAGCCCGGATCAAACCATCACCGGACAGTCGCCCAAAATACACGTCGCTCACGTCGCGGGCCTGCGTCGGCATCGGCGAACCATCGTACGAGTCTCGACCGTGCCCGCGCAGCTCCGGCGGCCGAACGGCGGCAGCGGAATCAACGGCACCCGCCGGTACCCACAGCTGACGAACCGGTTTCGGTCTCGCCGCGGCGACGCAGCGCGCTGTGCGCGCGAGCCTGAACCTAGAGCAGGCCGCCGTCCTCCTCGAGGATCGCGAAGAGCTGGCTTTCGGTCGCGGTGGTGATGTCGTCGTCGAACGAGTCATCGGCGCCGGTGTTATCGGGCGCCTCGGTCAGGCTCGTGAGCATGGCTTGGATGCGCGCGCTCAACCGCGTCCTGTCCTGGGGCTTCCAGCCCGGCTGGTCGAGCAGGGTCTGCAGCTCCCTGGCCACGTCGTTGAACCGTGCCATCAGATCCGGCTGGGCGGTACCCGAAGCGCTCGGGCTGCTGGCGATTTCGGCGTCAATGTGTTCGGCCAAAGCCGACGGCGTGGCGTGATCGAAAATTGCGGTGGGCGAAAGCGTAAGGCCGGTAGCGGTTTTGAGCCGGTTTCTCAACTCCACGGCGGACAGCGAGTCGAACCCGAGGTCTTGGAAGGCCTTCTCGCCGTCGACATCCGCCGTGCTGTGACCCAGCACCGTCGCGGCATTGACGCACACCAGGTCGACAAGTTCACGACGTCGTTGCTCGGCGGTCATGCCCTCCAGCCGGGCCCGCAAACCCGTCGACGCCATGATGACGTCGGTGTCGGCAACCACGCGCCGCGTCGGCCGGGCGGCCAAGTCCCGCAACAGCGGCGGCAGCTCGGCGGCGTTGCCGGACAGCGCAACCCGATCCAGGCGAGTGGCCACCACGACGGCCTCCTCCCCCAGCATCGCGGCGTCGAACAGCTCCAGGGCGTGCTCGCTGGACAGGGCGGCCAGACCCGATCGGCTCATCCGGGATTTGTCCCGATCGTCCAGGTGGGCGGTCATGGCCGAGGCCTGCTCCCACAGCCCCCAGGCCAGCGAGAGGCCCGGCAACCCCTGCGCACGACGGCAGGCCGCCAGCGCGTCGAGGAAACTGTTGGCCGCCGCATAGTTGCCCTGCCCGGGCGCGCCGACGATCCCGGCCAACGACGAAAACACCACGAACGCCGACAGATCCATGTCCTGGGTCAGCTCATGCAGGTGCCAGGCGCCGTCGACCTTGGCCCGCAACACCGCATCGACCCGGTCCGCCGTCAACGACGAGATCAGCCCGTCGTCGATGACGCCGGCCGCGTGCACCACCCCGGTCAACGGATATTGCTCGGGCAGGCCGGCCAGCAGCGCCGCCACGGCGTCGCGATCGGCCATGTCACAGGTCACCACCTGCACCTGCGCACCCCGCTGCGAGAGCTCGGCGACCAGCTCGTCGACGCCCTCGGCGGCCCGGCCACGACGGCTCGCCAGCACGACGTGCGGCACACCGTGGCGACTCACCAGGTGTCGGGCCACGGCCGAGCCCGCCATGCCCGTGCCCCCGGTGATCAACACCGTGCCCGCGGCCAGGCCCACACCGGGCACGTCGGGCATCGTGAGCACGACCTTGCCGATGTGGCGCGCCTGGCTGACGAACCGGTAGGCGTCCGCGGCGCAGCGGACGTCGAACGTCTTGACCGGCAACGGCGTCAGCGCGCCCGCGGCGAACAGACCCAGCAATTCGGCCAACATCGCCGCGATGCGGTCTTCGCCGGCCTCCATCAGATCGAACGCTCGATACCGGACTCCCCGATATTGCTGGGCGACGCTCTCCGCATCGCGCGGGTCGGTCTTGCCCATCTCGATGAACCGACCGCCGGGGGCCAGCAGCCGCAGGGACGCGTCGTTGAACTCACCGGCCAGCGAGTTGAGCACCACATCGACCCCGTGACCACCCGTGGCGGCCAGAAACTTCGACTCGAATTCCAGCGTCCGCGAGTCACCGATATGCTCGTCGTCAAAACCCATGGACCGCAACGTGTCCCACTTGCCACGGCTGGCCGTGACGAAAACCTCGGCGCCCCAATGCCTGGCCAGCTGCACCGCGGCCATGCCGACCCCGCCCGTGGCGGCGTGCACCAAAACCCGCTGTCCGGCCGTCAGGCCCGCGAGGTCCGCCAGCCCGTAAAACGCGGTCAGGAAGGCCACGGGCACACCGGCGGCCCGGGGCGGCGACCAGCCCTGCGGCACGCGAGCGACCAAGCGCTGATCCACCACCGCTTCGGAGCCCGTCAGCCCCAGGATCCCCAGCACCGCGTCGCCGACGGCCAATCCGGTCACGTCGGGACCCAGTTCCACGACGGTGCCGGCCCCCTCGGCCCCCAGCTCGGCCGCGCCGGGATACATTCCCAACGCCACCAACACGTCCCGGAAGTTCACCCCGGCCGCGGCCACCCGCACCCGCACCTGCCCGGCCACCAGCTCGGTTCGCGGGCACTCCCGCGCGGTCACCTCGTCCAGCGTTCCACCGGCGCCCGCGGCCAACCGCCACGCCGAGGACTCCTCGGGCAGCCGCAGCGTCGGATGCGCGGCAACCGGCCGCAATCTGGCGTGGTAGACCACGCCGTCGCGCACCACCAATTGCGGCTCGCCGCAAGCGATGGCGGCGTCGATCGCGACGGAACCATCCGAATCGACCAACACAAACCGGCCCGGGTGCTCGGCCTGCGCCGAGCGCACCAACCCCCACACCGCCGCGCCCGCCAGATCGCCGACGCCCTCGCCGGCCACGCTGACCGCCCCGCGGGTCGACACCACCAGCGGACCCGACCCGTCCTGGAGCAGCCAGGACTGCAGCACCGAGAGCGCCTCGGCGGTGGCGGCATGCACCGACTTGACCACCCCGGCTCCGTCGGACGCCAACTCCCACACCGAGTGGTCTCCGATACCGTTGCCGCCCAACGCTATCGGGGCCCACACCACCTCGAGCAGCCCGTCACGGTCGCGACGGCCACCGGCGGCCGCCAACTGTTCGGCCGACACCGGGCGAAGCGCCAGCTCCTGCACCGACAGCACCGGCAGTCCCGCCGGATCGGCCAGCTCCACCGACACCGCACCGGTGCCCGCGGGCGCCAACCTCACCCGGACCCGGGACGCCCCCGCCGCGTGCAGACTCACACCCTGCCAGGAGAACGGCAGCGCCGGCGTGGCGTGCTCGTCGGTCACCCCCAACGCGTGCAGCGCGGCGTCCAGCACCACCGGATGGATGCCGAACCCGCCGGTCGTCACACCGGAGGCCTGCGGGATCTCGACCTCGGCGAAAACCTCGGATCCCCGGCGCCACGCCCCGCGCAGGCCCCGGAACGCGGGGCCGTACCCATAGCCGCGGCCGGCAAGCCCGTCGTACGCCCCGGTCACATCCACCGGCGTCGCGCCGACGGGCGGCCACACCGACAGGTCCGCGCCCGGTCGCACCGCGGCCGCGCTGAGGGCGCCCTGGGCATGCAGGGACCAGTCATCGGAATGAGGCGCCGACGAATACACCGCGACCGTGCGGGAGCCGTCCTCGGCGGCGGCGCCGACCACCACCTGGACCCGCACCCCGCCGGTCGCCGGCAACACCAACGGCGCCGACAACGTCAACTCCTCGATCGTCGAACAGCCGACCTCATCACCGGCCCGCAACACCAGCTCGACGAATCCGGCCCCCGGGAACAACACCACGCCGCCGACGGCATGGTCGGCCAACCACGGCTGGGCACCGACCGACAAACGGCCGGTCAACACCACCTCGCCGGAGTCCGGCCGCTGCACCACCGCGCCCCACAGCCCGTGCTCGGCGCCCGTGAGCCCCAAACCGCCGGCATCCCGCGACCCCACGGACTCGGCGGGAAGCCAAAACCGTTGCCGCTGAAAGGCATACGTTGGCAACTGCACCCGCACGACGTCCAGGCCGGCGAACGCCGCGCGCCACTCCACGCCGAGGCCGGCGGTGAACAGCCGCCCCGCCGCCCCCAGCGCCGAGTCGATCTCGGGGCGGTCTTTGGCCATCGTCACCACGGACATCGCCCGATCGTCGGTCAGGCACTGCTGCACCGACGCCGTCAGCGCCGCCCCGGGACCCACCTCGACGAACACGCCGGCCCCCAGCGACTCGGCCAGCCGCACACCGTCGACGAAACGCACCGGCCGTCGCACGTGCTCCACCCAGTACCGCGGCGACCCGTATGAAGCATCGGCCAGTTCGCCGGTCAGGTTGGACACCAGGGCGATCCGCGGCGCGCCGGCCGAAACGCCGTCGGCCACGGCCGAGAAGTCCTCGAGCATCGGATCCATCAGCGGCGAATGGAACGCGTGCGACACCGCCAGCTCGTGCACCCTGCGGCCAAGCGCCGTCAGCCGGCCGGCGATGGCCTCCACCGCCGTCCGCTCCCCCGACACCACCACCGACGCGGGCCCGTTGACCGCCGCGATGCCCACCTCGTCGGTGAGCAGCGGGGTCACCTCGTCCTCGGTGGCGGCCACGGCCACCATCGCCCCGCCGGCCGGCAGCGCCGCCATCAGCCGGCCGCGCGCGGCCACCAGTTTCGCCGCGTCGGCCAGGGACAACACGCCCGCGACGTGGGCCGCGGCGATCTCCCCGACCGAATGCCCCATCACCATGTCGGGGACCACTCCCCACGATCGCCACAGCGCCGCCAGCGCCACCTCGACCGCGAACAGGGCGGGCTGGGCAAATTCGGTGCTCTGCAACAGCTCCGGGTCGTCGCCCCACATCACCTCGCGCAGCGGCAGGCGCAGGTGCTGGTCCAGGATCGCCACGGCCTCGTCGAGGGCACGGGCGAACTCGGGGAAGCGCTTGTACAGCTGCTCGCCCATCTTCAGCCGCTGCGAGCCCTGGCCCGGGAACGCGAACACCGTCTTGCCGGTCGGGCGCGCCCGCCCCACCGCCGCCGCACCCGGCTCACCGGAGGCCAATTGCGCCAGCGCCCCGGCGATCTCGTC
The DNA here is from genome assembly GCA_963711445.1 of uncultured Actinomycetota bacterium. GTDB lineage: Bacteria > Actinomycetota > Actinomycetes > Mycobacteriales > Mycobacteriaceae > Mycobacterium. Next base: position 2,176,392 of record CAVQEF010000002.1, on the reverse strand, counting down.
GCGATCGGCGCCCACCAGCACCGCCCGGTGCTCGAACACCGAGCGCGCGGTCGCCAACGACCACGCCACGTCGACGACCGGCTCGCGCTCGTGGGCGTTCAGGTGCGCCACCAGCCGCCCGGCCTGGTGGGCCAGCGCCGCGGCCGAGTGAGCCGAGACCACCACGGGCACGACGGGGTGGGTGTCCGCGCGTTCGGCGACCACGGCTTCGGGCTCGGCGGGCGGCTGCTCGACAATCACGTGCGCGTTGGTCCCGCTGATCCCGAACGACGACACCCCCGCGCGCCGCGGCCCGTCCGGCCAGGGCTGGGCCTCGGTCAGCAACGACACCGCCCCCGCCGACCAATCCACGTGCGGTGACGGCACATCCACGTGCAACGTCTTCGGCATCACACCGTGGCGCATCGCCTGCACCATCTTGATGACCCCGGCCACCCCCGCGGCGGCCGAGGAATGGCCGATGTTGGATTTGATCGACCCCAGCCACAGCGGCCGATCGGCCGGCCGCTCCTGCCCGTAGGTGCTCAGCAGCGCCTGGATTTCGATCGGATCGCCCAACACCGTGCCCGTCCCGTGGCCCTCGACCACGGCGACGTCGGCGGCGGTCAGGCCCGCACCGGCCAGCGCCGCCCGGATCACCCGCTGCTGCGAGGGCCCGTTGGGTGCGGTCAGCCCGTTGGAGGCGCCGTCCTGGTTCACCGCCGAACCCCGCAGCACCGCCAGCACCGGATGCCCCAGCCGGCGGGCGTCGGCCAGCCGCTCCAGCACCAGCACGCCCGCGCCCTCGGACCACGAGGTGCCGTCCGCGGCGCCGGCGTACACCTTGCACAGGCCGTCGGGCGCCAGCGCCCGCTGCCGGCTGAATTCCACGAACGCCGCGGGCGTGGCCATCACCGTGACACCGCCGGCCAGTGCCAGATCGCACTCCCCCGAGCGCAGCGACTGCGCCGCCAGGTGCATGGCCACCAGCGACGAGGAGCACGCCGTGTCCACCGACACCGCGGGGCCTTCCAGCCCCAGCACATAGGCCACCCGGCCCGAGGTCACGCTCAACGTCGAACCGGTGAGCCCGTAACCCTCCAGCTCGCCTTTGACCTCGCCCCCGTAGCCGGCGTGGATGACCCCCGCGAACACCCCGGTCGCCGAGCCGCGCAGCCCCGACGGGTCAATCCCGGCCCGCTCCAAGGCTTCCCACGAGATCTCCAGCATCAGGCGCTGCTGCGGATCCATCGCCAGCGCCTCGCTGGGACCGATCCCGAAGAACCCGGCGTCGAAGTCGGCGGCATCGCGCAGGAAGCTGCCCCGGCGGGTGTACATCTTTCCCCGGGCGTCGGGATCGGGGTCGAACAACGCCTCGACGTCCCAGCCGCGGTCGTCGGGGAAGTCGGAGATCGCGTCGCGTCCCTCGATCACCAACTGCCACAGGCTTTCCGGGGAGTCGATGCCGCCCGGGTACCGGCAGCCCATGCCGACCACCGCCACCGGCTCGGAGAGCTTGCCCTCCAGCTCCGACAGCTGCCGCCGCGTCCGCCTCAGGTCCGCGGTGAGGCGCTTGAGGTAGTCGAGATGCTTGTCGGTGCCCGGCATCGCTGCTCCTGGCTCTTGGGGTGTCAACGGCCGAGTTCCTCATCCAGGATCGCGAAAAGTTCGCTCTCGGTGGCGGCCTCGATGTCGTCGTCGGCCGAATCGGCGCCGCCGCCGGGGCCCAGCGCGGCCAGCAGGCGGCGAAGTCGGGCCGACATGCTCGCCTTGTCGCCGGGCTCCCAGTCGGGCCGGTCGAGCAGGGTTTCCAGCTCGCGCGCGATCCCCTGGAAGCGGGTGATCAGGTCGGCCTGGCCGGTGCCCGGCGCCGCGGTGAGCTGGGTATCCAGGTATTCGGCCAGCGCGGCCGGGGTCGGGTAGTCGAAGATCAGGGTGGGCGACAAGGTGAGCCCGGTGGCGGTCTTGAGGCGGTTGCGCAGTTCGACCGCCGTCAGGGAGTCGAAGCCGAGGTCCTGGAAGGTGCGCCCGCCGTCGACGTCCGCGCCGTGCGCCAGGCCCAGCACCGTAGCGGCGTTGCCGCACACCAGGTTCTGCAGGTCGTGCCGTCGCGCCTCGGGACTCAGGCCGGCCAGCCGAGCGGTGAGGCCGGCGGCCGACGCGGTGGTTTCGCTGTCGGCGACCACGCGCCGGGCGGGACGCGCGGCCAGCCCGCGCAGCAGCGGGGGCAGCGCCGCGGTGTTGTCCGACAGCGCGGTTCGGTCCAGCCGGGCGGCCACCACCATGGGGCTGTCGGCGAGCACGGCGGCGTCGAACGCCGCCAGTGCCTGCGCCGTGGACAGCGGCGCCGCGCCGACGCGGCTCATCCGGGCCTTGTCCCGGTCCCCGAGGTGGGCCGTCATCGCCGAGGCCTGCTCCCACAGCCCCCACGCCATCGACAAGCCCGGCAGGCCCCGCGCGCGCCGGAACGCGGCCAGCGCGTCGAGGAAACTGTTCGCCGCCGCGTAGTTACCCTGCCCTGGCGTGCCGACGATGCCGGCCATCGAGGAGAACATCACGAACGCCGACAGGTCCAGGTCCCGGGTGAGCTCGTGCAGATGCCAGGCGCCGTCGACCTTGGCCCGCAGCACCGCGTCGACCCGGTCGGGGGTCAACGACGAAATCAGGCTGTCGTCCAGGACGCCGGCGGCGTGCACGACCCCGCGCAGCGGGTGTTCGCGCGGCACCCGGGCAAGCATCGCCGCCAGCGCGTCGCGGTCGGCGACGTCGCAGGCCTCCACCGACACCTGCGCCCCGGCCTCCTCCAACTCGGCCACCAGTTGCCCGACGCCGTCGGCGTCACCGCCGGCGCGGCTGGCCAGCAGCACGTGGCGCACGCCATGACGGCCCACCAGGTGCCGGGCCAGCGCCGAACCGGCCATGCCCGTCCCCCCGGTGATCAGCACCGTGCCCGCGGCCAGGCCCACGCCGGGCGCGTCGGGCATTGTGAGCACGACCTTGCCGATATGGCGGGCCTGGCTGACGAACCGGTAGGCCTCCACGGTGTGACGCACGTCGAAAGTCTTGACCGGCAGTGGTTTCAGGACCCCGGTGTCGAGCAGGCCGATCACCTCGGCGAGCAGCTGCGCGCAGCGGTCGGGGCCGGCCTCCAACAGGTCGAACGCCCGATACCCGACCCCCCGGTGCTGTTCGGCGACCTCCCGCGGGTCCCGGAGGTCGGTCTTGCCCATGTCGATGAAGCGACCGCCGGGGGCCAGCAGTCGCAACGACGCGTCGGTGAACTCACCGGCCAGCGAGTTGAGTACCACGTCGACACCGTGGCCACCCGTGGCGGCCCGGAACTTGGCCTCGAAGTCCACCGTCCGCGAGTCACCGATGTGCTCGTCGTCGAACCCCATGGCCCGAAGGGTGTCCCACTTGCCGCGGCTGGCCGTGACGAAAACCTCGGCGCCCCAATGCCGGGCCAGCTGCACCGCGGCCATCCCCACCCCGCCGGTCGCGGCGTGCACCAGGACCCGCTGCCCGGCGCGCAGCCCGGCCAGGTCCGCCAGGCCGTACCACGCGGTCAAGAACACCACCGGCACGCCCGCGGCCTGCTCCGGCGACCAGCCGTCCGGCACGCGCACCACCGACCGCTGATCGACGACGGCCTGCGTGCCCACCACCCCGAGCAGCCCGGTGACCGCATCGCCGACGGCCAGCCCGGTCACGGCGGGGCCGACCTCGGCGATTACGCCGGCGCCCTCGACGCCGAGGTCCCCGCCGCCGGGATACATGCCCAGCGCCACCAAAACGTCCCGGAAGTTGACCCCGACGGCGGCGACGTCCACGCGGACCTGGCCGGCGCCGAGTTCCTCGGGCGGGCACGAGCGCACCACGATGTCCTCGAGGGTGCCGCCGCCGCCGGGGGCGAGCCGCCATGCGCCGTCGGGCAGCCGCAGACCGGCCGCCGCGGCGAGCGGCGTGAGCCGGGCGGCGTACACCACCCCGTCGCGCACCACCAGTTGCGGTTCGCCGCAGGCGATCACCTCGCCCACCTCGACCGATCCGTCCGTGTCGACGAGCACCACGCGGCCGGGATGCTCGGCCTGCGCCGAGCGCGTCAATCCCCACACCGCGGCGCCGGCCAGGTCGGTGACGGCCTCGCCGGCCGGGCCCACCGCGCCGCGGGTCGCGACGACCAACGTCCCCGCCGCGTCGCCGGCCAGCCACGACTGCAACACCGACAGGGCCTCGGTGGTGGCCGCGTGCACCGACGCCACCACGTCCCCGCCGCCGGCGGCCGGCTCCCACACCACGACGCCGTCGTCATCGGCGTTGGCGGGCAACGACACCGGCGACCACGCCACTTCGAACAGGCCCTCGGCACCCGTCGGAGCGGGCGAAAGGCGCCCGCCCGACAGCGGCCGCATCGAAAGGCCGCGCACCGACAGCACCGGCAGCCCCGCCGGGTCGGCCAATTCCACCGACACCTCATCCGGGCCCGACGCCGACGGCGCCAACCGCACCCGCGCCCGCGAGGCGCCCGCCGCGTGCAGGCAGACGCCCTGCCAGGAGAAGGGCAGCACCAGCTGCCCCTGTTCGCCGGCCACACCCAGCGCGTGCAGGGCCGCGTCCAACAGCACCGGGTGGATTCCGAATCCTGTTGTCACGCCGGCGCTTTGGGGAACCTCCACCTCGGCGAAGATTTCGGCCCCCCGCCGCCACAGCGCCCGCAGGCCGCGAAACGCCGGGCCGTACTCGTAGCCCCGCACCGCCAGCGCGTCGTAGGCGTCGCCGACATCCACCGGTTCGCCGCCGGGCGGCGGCCACACCGACAGGTCCGCCGACGGCTCCACCGAGCCCGCGCCCAGCACACCCTCGGCGTGCAGTGACCATTCCGAACCCGGTTGCACAGCAGCCGAATACACCGCCACGGTCCGCGAGCCCGAATCGCCGGGGGGGTCCACCACGACCTGCAGCCGCACCGCCCCGGCCGCCGGCAGCACCAGCGGCGCCGACAGGGTGAGCTCCTCGAGCACCGGGCAGCCGGCCTCGTCACCGGCCCGCAGCATCAGCTCCACGAACCCGGCGCCCGGGAACAACACGGTCCCGGTCACCGCGTGGTCGGCCAGCCACGGCTGCGCCCCCACCGACAGCCGGCCCGTCAGCACCACCTGACCCGAATCGGGCCGCTCCACCACCGCGCCCCACACGCCGTGCTCGACACCGGCCAGCCCGACACCGGCCACATCGGAACCCGCCAGGCCAGGCGGCAGCCAGAACCGGCGCCGCACAAAGCCATACGTCGGCAACGGCACCCGCCGGGCGTCCAGGCCGGCGAACGCGCCGGCCCAGTCCACCCGCACGCCGGCCACGTGGGCCTGCCCAACCGACTGGTAGAACCGGTCCAGCCCGCCGTCGTCGCGGCCCAGGGACGGGATGACGATCGCGTCGTCGCCGCACTGGGCGACGGTGTCCTCGATGCCGGCGATCAGCACCGGGTGCGGGCTGGATTCGATGAAGACCCGATACCCGCCGTCGCGCGCGCTGCGCACCGCCTGTTCGAACTGCACCGGCTGCCGGATGCTGCGGTACCAGTAGCCGCCGTCCAGGCCGGCGGTGTCCATGAGCTCCCCGGTCACGGTCGAGAAGAACGCGACCGAGGACGACCGCGGCTCGATGCCGGCCAGCGCATCGGCCAGGGGTTCCCGGATCGCGTCGACCTGCCGCGAGTGCGAGGCGTAGTCCACGTCGATGCTGCGGGCACGAACCCCGTCGGCCTCGCATTGCCGCATCAGCCCGGCCAGCCCGTCGACCTCACCGGAGACCACGACCGCCGAAACACCGTTGACCGCAGCCACGTTGAGGCGGTCGCCCCACGGCGCGATCAGCTCCTGGGCCCGCGGCAGCCCGCACGCCAGCGACACCATGCCGCCCGCGCCGGACAGCCGCACCAGCAGCTTGCTGCGCAGCGCCACCACCCGGGCGGCGTCCTCCAGGGATAGCGCCCCCGCCACGCAGGCCGCCGCGATCTCACCCTGGGAATGGCCGATCACCGCGTCGGGCACCACACCCACCGAGCGCCACAGCTCGGCCAGCGACACCATCACCGCCCACAACGCCGGCTGCACGACGTCCACGCGGTCCAGCCCGGGCGCCCCCGGCGCGCCCCGCAGCACGTCGAGCAGCGACCACTGCACGTACTCGCCCAGCGCCTTGTCGCACCGCGTCAGGCGTTCGGCGAACACCGGTGCGGTGTCCAGCAATTGGATGCCCATCCCGATCCACTGCGAGCCCTGGCCGGGAAACACGAACACCGTCGGGCCCACCGGACGCGCCCTGCCGACCACCACGCCGGCTCCCGGCGCGCCCTCGGCCAGCCCCGCCAGGGCGGCCAGCAGCTGCCCGCGATCGCGACCCGCCAGCACCGCCCGGTGGTCGAACAGCGACCTGGTCGACACCAACGACCAGCCGACGTCGACCGCCGGCAGCTCCGGATCGGCCGACACATGGGCCAGCAGCCGCGCGGCCTGGTTGGTCAGCGCCTCGGCCGAGCGGGCCGACAGCACCCAGGGCGCGGGCGTGTCGACCGGTTGGGCCGCAGCCGGTTCCGGCTCGGACGGCGCCTCCTCGACGATCACGTGCGCGTTGGTGCCGCTGATCCCGAACGACGACACGCCCGCCCGGCGCGGCCGGCCCTCGGCGGGCCACGCACGCGGCTCGGTCAGCAACGACACCGCCCCGGCCGACCAGTCCACGTGCGGCGTCGGCTCGTCCACGTGCAGCGTCCTGGGCATCACACCGTGGCGGATCGCCTCCACCATCTTGATCACGCCCGCCGTCCCCGCGGCCGCCGACGTGTGCCCCATATTCGACTTGATCGAGCCCAGCCACAGCGGCCGATCCGCCGGGCGGTCCTGCCCGTAGGTGGCCAGCACCGCCTGCGCCTCGATCGGATCCCCGAGCGTGGTGCCGGTCCCGTGCCCCTCGACCAGGTCGACGTCGGCGGTGCCCAGCCGGGCGCTGGCCAGCGCGGCGCGAATCACCCGCTGCTGCGAGGGGCCGTTGGGCGTGGCCAGCCCGTTGGAGGCACCGTCCTGATTGACCGCCGACCCCCGCAGCACCGCCAGCACCGGGTGGCCGTGCCGGCGCGCGTCGGCCAGCCGCTCCAGCACCAGGATGCCGGCGCCCTCGGAAAACCCGGTGCCGTCGGCCGCGCCCGCGTAGGCCTTGCACCGGCCGTCGGCGGCCAGGGCGCGCTGCCGGCTGAATTCGATGAACATCGCCGGGGTCGCCATCACCGTCACGCCCCCGGCCAGCGCGAGATCGCACTCACCCGAGCGCAGCGACTGGGTGGCCAGGTGCATCGCCACCAGCGACGACGAGCACGCGGTGTCCACCGACACCGCCGGACCCTCCAGCCCCAGCGAGTACGCCACCCGGCCCGAGGCCACACTGAGCGTCGAACCGCGCAGCCCGTAGCGCTCCAGATCGCCCGGTACCCGGCCCTGGCCCCCGTAGGAGCCGTGGAACACCCCGGCGAACACACCCGTCGGCGAACCCCGCAGCGCCAACGGGTCGATCCCGGCGCGCTCCAGCGCCTCCCACGACACCTCCAGCAGCAGGCGTTGCTGCGGGTCCATCGCCAGCGCCTCGCTCGGCGCGATGCCGAAGAACGCGGCATCGAAACCGGCCACGTCGGCCAGGAAGCCCCCCGAGCGGGTGTAGGACTTGCCGGTCGCGTCGGGATCCGGGTCGTACAGGCCCGTCGCGTCCCAGCCGCGGTCGGCCGGAAATTCCGACACCACGTCGCGGCCCTCGGCGACCATGTCCCACAGGCCTTCCGGGGAATCCACGCCGCCCGGGTAGCGGCAGCCCATGCCCACGACGGCCACCGGTTCGGTGGCGAGCGCGAGGTATTGGCGGTTCTCCCGCTTGAGCCGCTCGTTTTCCTTCAGCGTCTTCCGGAGGGCCTGGACCAACTCTTCGTGATTGCTGCTCATCTTCGTCCCGTCACCGTCACTTCCATGGGCGGGGTGACGGTGCACATCCCCGCGCGCGCATCAGTGCCAGCGCAGGAGCACGAGTTCGGAACAGAATCCCGGGCCCATCGCGATCATCAGCCCGGGACTGTCACACGGCGGTGGTTTGGCGATGGTGTCCCGCAGCACGTGCAGCACCGACGCCGACGAGAGGTTGCCGATCTCGCCCAGCGAGCGCCAGGTCAGTTCCAGGGCCTCCGGCGGCAGCTTCAGGCTTTCGGTGATCGCCTCGATGATCTTGGGGCCGCCGGGATGGGTGACCCACGCCCCGATGTCGGTCGTGTCCAGGCCGTGCGCGCCCAGGAACTCCGTGACGTCGTCGGCCAGGTACTGCCGGACGGTGTCGGCCAGGTCCCGGGACAGCACGAGCTCGAAACCTGCGGCGCCGACGTCGTAGCCCATGGTGCGCAGCGAGTCGGGGTAGAGGTGGCTGCGCGAATCGATGATGCTGGGCCCGCCGGCGTCCACCTGTTCGGCGCGACGCTCACCGACGGCCACCACCGCGGCGGCCCCGTCGGCAAACAGCGCGCTGCCGACCAGACCGGGCAGCGACGGCTTGTATCCCGGGTAGGTCAGCGAGCACAGCTCTACCGAGACCAGGGCCGCCACACCGTCCGGCGCGCCACGCAGGTAGTCGTGCAGGCGTGCCACGCCGGCCGCCCCGGCCACGCAGCCCAGGCCGAACAGCGGCACTCGCCGCACGTCGTCGCGCAGGCCCAGGCGCCCGGCGATCCGGGCATCCAGCGACGGCACCGCCAGCCCGGTGACCGTCGTGGTGACCAGCACATCGAGGTCCCGCGGCTGCAGCCCGGCCTCCTCCAGGGCGCCCTTGAGCGCCTGGCAGCCAAGCTCGACCGCGTTGTCGATGAAGATCTTGTTGGCCGCCCCGAAATCGGACAGGGAGGGATACCGCTCCAGCGGCATGACCAGGTGGCGGCTGTTCACCTTGGCGCTGGCGTGCAGCTGCCGGACGATGTCCTCGTACCCTTCGAACTCCGGAATGCTGACGAAAAAGTCGGTCAGCTCCCGCTGCGAATAGCGGTAGGGCGGCAAAGCACCGAACACCCCTGCGACGACGCTCATCGGTTCCACTTTCTGGAGACGGAGATTGCGGCCAAAAAGTTCGACCGGTTTTGCATATGAGGAAGTTTAGTATGTCGGCAACCCGGTAAGCACTGAGCGATCGCTCAGCTGCGGCGCAGCCTGCCCCTGAGGGTCTCGCAGCCGGCCAGGACCGCGTCCCGCTGCTCGGCGACCCGAGCCGGCGCGGTGCCGCCGCGGGCGTCGCGGGAGGACACCGAGCCCTCGATCGTCAGCACCTCGCGGACCCGCGGCGTCAGCGCGGGGCTGATGGCGGCGAGCTCGTCGTCGGTCAGCTCGTCGAGGCCGACCCCGCGCGACTCGGCGGCCCGCACGGCCGCGCCGGCGGCCTCGTGCGCCGACCGGAACGGAACGCCCTGCCGGACGAGCCATTCGGCGATGTCGGTCGCCAGCGTGTAGCCGGCCGGGGCCAGGGCCGCCATCCTGTCGACGTTGAACGTCAGGCTGGCCACCAGCCCCGCCATCGCCGGCAGCAGCAGCTCGAGCTGGGCCACGGAGTCGAACACCGGCTCCTTGTCTTCCTGCAGGTCGCGGTTGTAGGCCAGCGGCTGGGCCTTCAGCGTCGCCAACAGCCCGGTCAGGTTGCCGATCAGCCGGCCGGACTTGCCCCGGGCCAGCTCGGCGATGTCCGGGTTTTTCTTTTGCGGCATGATCGAGCTGCCCGTCGACCACGAATCGTGCAGCCTGGCGTAACCGAATTCGGTCGAACTCCAGATAATGATGTCCTCGGCCAACCGCGACAGGTCGACACCGATCATGGCAAAGACGAACGCGGCCTCGGCGGCGAAATCCCGGGACGCGGTGGCGTCGATGGAATTGTCGGCGGCGGCATCGAAGCCCAGGTCGGCGGCGATGGCGTCGGGGTCCAGGCCCAGCGACGAGCCGGCCAGCGCGCCCGACCCGTAGGGCGACACCGCCGCGCGCCCGTCGAAGTCGATGATGCGTTCCACGTCGCGCAGCAGCGGATGGGCGTGCGCGAGCAGATGGTGGGCCAGCAGGACCGGCTGGGCGGACTGCAGGTGGGTCTTGCCGGGCATGATCGCGGTGGGGTGGGCCCCGGCCTGGGCGGCCAGGGCGGCGACGACGTCGAGCGTCCCGGCGGCGACCCGGCGCGCCGCGTCGCGCAGCCACATCCGGAACAGGGTGGCCACCTGGTCGTTGCGGGACCGGCCGGCCCTCAGCCGCCCGCCGAGGTCGGGCCCGACCCGGTCGATCAGTCCCCGCTCGAGCGCGGCGTGCACGTCCTCGTCGCTGACCAGCGGGGTGAAGCTGCCGTCGGCGACGTCGGAGGCCAGGCTGTCCAGGCCGGCCAGCAGCCCGTCGCGCTGCTCCTCGGTGAGCAGCCCGGCGGAGAACAGAACCGCGGTGTGGGCCTTGGAGGCGGTGATGTCGTAGGGCGCCAGCACCCAGTCGAAGTGGGTGGACTTGCTCAGCGCGGCCAGCGCGCCGGACGGGCCGTCGGCGAACCGGCCGCCCCACAGCGACCCCTCGCGGGTGCTCATTTCTCTGCGCCGAGCAGACACAGAAGCGCATCGCCGCGCCGGCCGGCGCGCGATTCTGTGTCTGCTCGCGGGGCGAGGGGGCTCACGCCAGGTCCCGGCGGGCGGCCAGCTTGGACGACAGGCCGTGCACGTAGACGAACCCCTTGGCCGCCGACTGGTCGAAGCTGTCGCCCTCGTCGTAGGTGGCCAGGTTGAAGTCGTAGAGCGACTGCGCGCTGCGGCGCCCGTTGACCGCGATGTGGCCGCCGTGCAGCACCATCCGGATCTCGCCGGACACGTGCTCCTGGGTCTTGGCGACGAACGTCTCCAGCGCCGTTTTCAGCGGCGAGTACCACAGACCGTCATAGACCAGCTCGGCCCAGCGCTGGTCGGTCTGGCGTTTGAACCGGCCCAGCTCCCGCTCGAGGGTGACGTGCTCGAGCTCGGTGTGGGCGGTGATCAGCACCATCGCCCCCGGCGCCTCGTAGATCTCCCGGCTCTTGATGCCCACCAGCCGGTCCTCGACGACGTCGAGGCGCCCGACGCCCTGCGCGCCGGCCCGGCGGTTGAGTTCCTCGATGGCACCCAGCATCGACACCGGTTCGCCGTCGATGGACACCGGCACCCCGCCCTCGAACCCGACGATCACCTCGTCGGGCGTGCTCCAGTTCAGGGTGGGGTCCTCGGTGTAGGCGTAGATGTCCTTGGTCGGGGCGTTCCACAGGTGTTCCAGGAAGCCGGTTTCCACCGCCCGGCCCCACACGTTCTGGTCGATGGAGAACGGCGAGCGCTTGGTGACGTTGATCGGGATGGCGTTCTCCTCGGCGAACGCGATCGCCTTCTCCCGCGTCCACGCATAGTCGCGGACGGGCGCGAGCACCTCCAGATCGGGTGCCAGCGAAGCGAACCCGACCTCGAACCGGACCTGGTCGTTGCCCTTGCCGGTGCAGCCGTGCGCGACGATGCCGCCGCCGTGCTCCCGGGCGGCGGCAACCAGATGCTTGGCGATCAGCGGCCGGCTGATCGCCGACACCAGCGGGTAGCGGTCCATGTAGAGCGCGTTGCTCTGCACCGTGGGCAGGCAGTAGCCCTCGGCGAACTCGTCGCGGGCGTCGACGACGACCGCCTCGACCGCGCCGCAGTCCAGGGCCCGCTGCCGAATGACCTCCATGTCCTCGCCGCCCTGGCCGAGGTCGATCGCCACCGCCACGACCTCACGGCCGGTCTCCTTGCCGATCCAGCTGATCGCCACCGAGGTGTCCAGGCCACCCGAATACGCCAGGATGACGCGTTCAGACATGAACCAACTCCTTCAATCGAGACACTTACGTGAGCTTTTCCAGAGCGCCGGCCAGCTCCGCGCCGGTCATCGGCTCACGGGCGGCCACGAAGACGGTGTCGTCGCCGGCGATGGTGCCGACGACGTACGGTAGCGCCGCGCGGTCGATCGCGCTGGCCAAATAGTCGGCCGCGCCGGGCGGCGTGCGCAGCACCGCGAGGTTGCCGCTGGCGTCTGCGGAGACCAGCAGGTCGCTCAGCAGCCGGGACAATCGCGCGGTGCCGCCCGACACCCCGCGCACCGGGCTGCCGTCCTCGGGGACGATGTATACCCCGACACCGCCGTCGGCGCCGCGCAGCTTGACCGCCCCCAGCTCCTCGAGGTCCCGCGACAGCGTGGCCTGGGTGACCTCGATGCCCTCGCCGGCCAGCAACGCGGCCAGCTCGCTCTGGCTGCGCACCGGCGACGACGACAGGATCGCCACGATGCGGGCCTGCCGGCCGGCCCGGGTGGTCTCGGTGGTTGCCTTCGAGCGAGTCATCGGGCCCGCTCCAGCAGCCACACCAGCAGCGCTTTCTGGGCGTGCAGCCGGTTTTCGGCCTCGTCCCACATCGCGCACTGCGCGCCGTCGATCACCTCGTCGGTGATCTCGTAGCCGTGGTGCGCCGGAAGGCAATGCAGGACAATGGCTTCCGAGTCGGCCAGCGTAAGCAGCTCGCCGTTGACCTGGAACGGCCAGAACGGCTCGGCCCGGTCCCGGCCGTCGTTCTCCTGGCCCATCGACGTCCACGTGTCGGTCACCAGCACGTCGGCGCCGGCGGCCGCCGCCTTGGCGTCGGCGATGACGCTCACCGAGGCGCCGGTGAGCCGCGCGCGGTGTTCGGCGGCGCCCAGCACCGACGGGTCGGGCACGAAACCCTCCGGGGCGGCGATGGTGACGTGGATGCCGGCGGTCACCCCGCCCAGCATCAGCGAGTGGGCCATGTTGTTGGCGCCGTCGCCGAAGTAGGACATCCGCAGGCCGCGCAGCGACCCCTTCCGCTCGGCAACGGTCTGCAGGTCGGCCAGCACCTGGCAGGGGTGGAAGTCGTCGGAGAGCGCGTTGACGACGGGCACCGTGGCGGCGGCCGCCATCTCCGCCAGCCCGTCCTGGGCGAAGGTGCGCCACACGATCGCATCCACATAGCGGGACAACACCTTCGCGGTGTCCTGCAACGACTCGTCGCGGCCGAGCTGGGTGCTGCGGCTGTCGACGACGACGGCGTGGCCACCGAGCTGGGCGACGCCCACCTCGAACGAGAACCGGGTGCGCGTGGAGTTCTTGTCGAAGAGGACGGCGACTCCGCGCGGCCCTTCCAGCGGACGACGGCTGAACGGCGCCTTTTTGAGTTCGGCCGCCAGCGTGAGGATTTCGGCCTGTTCGGCCGGCGACAGGTCGTCGTCACGCAGGAAATGCCGCGTCATGCCGGCGTCCCGGCGGTGTCGAGGACGCCCGGCAGGGCGCTCAGGAAGCTGTCGATCTGGGCTTCGGTGATGATGAGCGGCGGCGCCAACCGGATGACGTCGGGCGCCGGGGCGTTGATCAGGAATCCGGCGTCGCGCGCGGCGGCCTCGACGTCCTTGGCCCGCGGTGCGGTCAAGGCGATGCCCCAGAGCAGTCCGCGGCCGCGCACGTGGTCGATCAGCGGGTGACCGAGCGCCTCGATCCCGTGGCGCACCGACTTGCCCAGCACCTCGGCACGACCCACCAGGCCGTCGGCGGCCAGCACCCGCAGCACCGCCAGCGCCGCGGCGGTGCAGACCGGGTTGCCGCCGAAGGTGCTGCCGTGCAGGCCGGGGGTCAGCAGGTCGGCCGCCGGCCCCACGGCCAGGCACGCGCCGATGGGCAGCCCGCCGCCCAGTCCCTTGGCCATGGTCACCACGTCGGGGGTGATGCCGTCGTGCTGGTGGGCGAAAAACTTTCCGGTGCGGCCCATTCCGGTCTGTACCTCGTCGAGCACCAGCAGCGCGCCATGGCGGGCGGTGATGTCGCGCGCGGCGGCCAGGTAACCCTCGGGCGGGACGACGACGCCGCTCTCCCCCATGATCGGTTCCAGGAACACCGCGGCGGTGGCGTCGTCGACGACGCCGGCCAGCGCGTCGGCGTCCCCGTAGGGCACGTGGGTGACATAGCCGGGCAGCGGCTCAAACGGCGCCTGCTTGCTCGGCTGGCCGGTCAGCGCCAGCGAGCCCATCGTGCGGCCGTGGAAACCGCCTTGGGCGGCAACCAGTTTGGTGCGCCCCGTCAGCCGCGACATCTTGAACGCCACCTCGTTGGCCTCGGTGCCGGAGTTGCAGAAGAACACTCGGGCCGGCGCCTCCAGCAGGGCGGCCAATTCCTCGGCCAGCGCGATGCCGGGCTCGGTGGCATAGAAGTTGGAGGTGTGGCCCAGCGTCGCCATCTGGTGCGTGACGGCCTCGATGATCGCGGGGTGGCGATGGCCCAGCACATTGACCGCGATGCCGCCCAGCAGGTCCAGGTAGGTCTTGCCGTCGACATCGGTGACCACGGCGCCCTCGCCACTGGCCAGGGCGACCACTGGGGTGCCGTAGTTGTTCATCATCACGGCATCCCAGCGCTGCCGCATCTTTGCCGTGTCCACTAGACGCTCACCACCTTGGTGCCGGTACCCGCATCGGTGAAAAGCTCCACCAGTACGCAATGTTCGACCCGGCCGTCGATGATGTGCGCACTGGGCACACCACCGGTGACGGCCTTCAGGCACGCCTCGACCTTGGGGATCATGCCCTCCTCCAGCGCTGGTAGCAGTTGGGCCAGGGTGGCCGTGTCGATCTCGCTGACCAACGACTCCCGGTCCGGCCACTGCGTGTACAGGCCCTCGACGTCGGTGAGCATCAACAGCTTTTCGGCCCCCAGGGCCTCGGCCAGGGCCGCCGCGGCGGTGTCGGAGTTGATGTTGTGCACCACGCCGTCGGCGTCGGGGGCCAGCGTCGACACCACCGGGATGCGGTGCGCCGCAACCAGATCCAGCAACGCGGCGGTGTTGACGTGGGCGACGTCGCCGACCAGGCCGATGTCGGTGGCCACCCCGTCGACGTTGACGCTGCGCCGGATGGCGGTAAACAGTGCGGCGTCCTCGCCGGTCACGCCGACGGCGTAGGGGCCGTGCGCGTTGATCAGGTTCACCAGTTCGCGGCCGACCTGCCCGAACAGCACCATCCGCGCCACGTCGAGCACCTCGGGTGTGGTGACCCGGAATCCACCCTTGAAGTCGCCCTCGATGCCGAGCCGGCGCAGCATGGCGGTGATCTGGGGGCCGCCGCCGTGGACGACGACCGGATGGATGCCGCAGTTGCGCAGGAACGCCATGTCGGCGGCGAAGGCGTGCTTGAGCGCGTCGTCGATCATGGCGTTGCCGCCGTATTTGACGACGACGATCCTGCCGTGCAGTTGCTTGAGCCAGGGCAGGGCTTCGGCCAGGACCTGGGCTTTGACCCCGGTGGGCAGGGTGTCGATGTTGATGCTCATGAGCTGTAGGCCGAGTTCTCTTCGACGTAGGCGTGCGAGAGGTCGGTGGTCCGGACGGCGGCCCGGCCGTTGCCGACCCGCAGGTCGATCCTGACCTCGATGTCGGCCGCCGTCAGGTCCACCTCGCGCGCGCCCGGCGCCCCGACTCCGTCGATGCACACCGCAGAACCATTGAACGACACGGTGATCCGGTCGGGGTCGACGGTGACCGGCGCCATGCCGACGGCCGCGAGCACGCGGCCCCAGTTGGGGTCGGACCCGAACAGCGCGGTTTTGACCAGGCTGTCGCGGGCGACCCTGCGCGCGACGGCCAGCGCGTCGTCGTCGCGGGGGGCTCCGGTGACGGTGACGGTGACGCGTTTGGTGACGCCCTCGGCGTCGGCCTGCAGCTGGGCGCACAGGTCGTCGCAGGCGCGCAGCACGGCGTCGTCGAGATCGGCCTGGGACGGGGTGACCCCGCTGGCGCCGGAGGCCAGCAGCAGCACGGTGTCGTTGGTGGAGCAGCTGCCGTCGATGTCGAGCCGGTCGAACGTGCGGGCGCTGGCGTGGCGCAGCGCGGCGTCCAGGGCGGCGGGTTCGGCGGCCGCGTCGGTGGTGAGCACGCACAGCATCGTGGCCAGTGAGGGGGCCAGCATGCCCGCCCCTTTGGCCATCCCGCCGACCGTCCAGTTGTCCGGATGGTGCAGCGCAACCTGTTTGGGCACCGTGTCGGTGGTCATGATGGCGCGGGCGGCCTCGTGGCCGCCGGACAGCCCGCCGGCCATGTCGTGCACGATGTCGCGCACGCCGGCCAGCACCTTGTCCATCGGCAGCCGGTCGCCGATCAGGCCGGTGGAGCACACCGCGACCTCGATGGCGCCGGTCTCGGTTCCCCAGTCCGACAATGCGGCCGCGACGGCCTCCGCGGTGGCGTGGGTGTCCTGGAAGCCTCCCGGTCCGGTGCAGGCATTGGCGCCGCCGGAGTTCAGGATGACCGCGCGCAGCTGCCCGGTGGTGAGCACCTGCCGGGTCCACAGCACCGGCGCGGCCTTGACCTGGTTGCGGGTGAGGACTCCGGCGGCCGCGTAGTCGGGTCCCTCGTTGAAGATCAGGGCGAGGTCCAGGGTTCCCGATGCCTTGATCCCGGCGGCGATGCCGGCCGCGCGGAATCCGGCCGGTGCCGTGACGCCCTGCTCGCGCAGCAGCCGGACTTCGGTGTCGGTCACGGCGCCACTCCGACCACCGAAAGCCCTTGCGTCTCGGGCCAACCCAGCGCGATGTTCATCGACTGCACCGCCGCGCCGCCGGTGCCCTTGACCAGATTGTCGATCGCGGCGATGGCCACGAACGTCTCGGCGGCCTCGTCGACCGCGACGGCGATGTGCGCCGCGTTGCTGCCGATCACCGATCCGGTGCGGGGCAGCTGCCCCTCGGGCATCAGATGGATGAACGGCTCTGCCCGGTAAGCCTTTTCGTAGGCGGCCCGCAACCGGAGCAGCGGAGTGCGGGTGCGCGCGGTGCAGGTGGCCAGGATGCCGCGAGAGGTCGGGATCAGCACCGGGGTGAACGACACGGTGACGTCGCGATCGGTGAGCGCCCCGAGCCCCTGGGCGATCTCGGGGGTGTGCCGGTGGGCTCCGGCGATGTTGTAGGCCCGCGCCGACCCGATGACCTCCGAGCCGAGCAGGTCGGTCTTGGCGGCCCGGCCCGCGCCCGAGGTGCCGCTGACGGCGACGACGGTGACGGCGGGCTCGATCAGCCGCTCGGCCAGGGCCGGCCACAGCGCCAGCAGCGCCGCGGTCGGATAGCACCCCGGCACCGCGATGCGGCGCGCGCCGCGCAGCCGGTCGCGCCCGCCGGGAAGCTCCGGCAGCCCGTAGGGCCAGCTGCCGGCGTGCGGGGATCCGTAGAACCGTTCCCAGGCGGCGGGGTCGGTGAGCCGAAAATCGGCGCCGCAGTCGATGATCAGCGTGTCGGGGCTCAGCTCATCGGCCAGCGCGGCCGAGTGCCCGTGCGGCAGCCCCAGGAACACCACGTCATGGTCGGCGAGCACCGACGTGTCGGTGGTCTCCACCACTCGCTGGGCCAAGGGAGTCAGGTGCGGATGGTGCTCGCCCAGCGTGCTGCCGGCGCTGGCCGCGGCGGTCACCGCACCGATGACGAGGCGCCCGTCGGCGTAGGCCGGATGCCCGAGTAACAGCCTGAGGATCTCCCCGCCCGCGTAGCCGCTCGCCCCGGCGACCGCCACCCTGATTACGTCGGCCATCCCGACGATTTTGCATGGTTATGCAGCAGTTTGCAAATCCATTCGACTGCGGGCCCGCGGCCGGCGGGCGCTCGGAAAGAGCCGGTGCCGGGCTCCACTTCTGGAGCCCGGCACCGACACCGTTGCCGGGCTCCACTTTCTGGAGCCCGGCACCGACACCGTTTCTTCGGGACTACCCCGGGTTAGGCGGCGATGCCGATCCCGAGGCTGGCGCGCAGGCTGGCGTCGAGGGAGGCCCCGAGGTCGCTCAGCGCGGTTTCCAGCGATGCCACGACGGTGCCGCCGGTCTGGGCCAGCCCGTTGAGGGCACCGCCGAGGTCACCGGCCAGCCCCTCGACCGTCCCGAACAGCCCGGGGAACGCCACGCCCACGGTCGCGCCCAGGCCGGCGGCCAGGTCGCCGGCGATCGCCTGGGTGGTGCTCACCCAGATGTTCGCGATGGCCTCGCCGGTCTGGCCGAGGCCGGCCAGGCTCCCGGCCACGCCACTGAGCAGGTTTTCGGTGGTGTCGAGCAGCCCGGTCAGACCGCCGCCGAGGCCGTCCAGCAGCGCGCCACCGGCCTGGACGAGACCGTTCAGGGCCGCGCCCAGGCTGGCGGACAGGGCGGCGTTGATCGACAGCATCAGGTTTGTGCCGAGCAGTGCGCCCAGGCTGGCGGCCAGGCTCTCACCGGTTTGGATCAGCCCGTTCAGGCCGGCCCCGAAGCTGCCGGCCAGCGTGCCACCCAGGTTCACCAGGCCCGACAACCCGCCGGTCAACCCGGCCTCGATCGCCGCCCCCAACGGACCCAGCCCCGCCAGCGACCCACTCAGCATCCCCGACAAAGCCAGGCCCAGCGAACCACCCAGACCGCTCAGCGCCCCGTAGAAGTCCCCGGCCAACGACCCGCCGGCCTGCAACAACCCGTTCAGGCCCGCACCGAAGCCGCCCGCCAACGCCTCACCGGTGCTGATCAGCCCGTTCAGGCCCGCCCCGAAGGCGCCCGCCAGCGAGGCCGGCAACCCGAACAGGCCACTCAGGCCGGCCAAGTTGCCGCTCAGCGCCAGCTGCAACGCCGCACCGAACGACCCGCCCAGCCCGGACAGCGCCCCACCAAGGCTCGCCGCGAACGACTCACCCGTCTGGATCAGCCCGTTCAGCCCAGCCCCGAAGCTGCCGGCCAGCGTGCCACCCAGGTTCACCAAGCCCGACAACCCGCCGGTCAACCCGGCCTCGATCGCCGCCCCCAACGGACCCAGCCCCGCCAGCGACCCACTCAACGCCCCCGACAGGGCCAGCCCCAGCGAACCACCCAGACCGCTCAGCGCCCCGTAGAAGTCCCCGGCCAACGACCCGCCGGCCTGCAACAACCCGCCCAGGCCCGCACCGAAGCCGCCCGCCAACGCCTCACCGGTGCTGATCAGCCCGTTCAGGCCCGCCCCGAAGGCGCCCGCCAGCGAGGCCGGCAACCCGAACAGCCCGCCCAGGCCAGACAAACCGCCGCTCAACGCCAACTGCAACGCCGCACCGAACGACCCACCCAGACCCGACAGCGCCGCACCCAAGCTGGCCGCGAACGACTCACCCGTCTGGATCAGCCCGTTCAGCCCAGCCCCGAAGCTGCCGGCCAGCGTGCCACCCAGGTTCACCAAGCCCGACAACCCGCCGGTCAACCCGGCCTCGATCGCCGCCCCCAGCGGACCCAGCCCCGCCAGCGACCCACTCAACGCCCCCGACAGGGCCAGCCCCAACGAACCACCCAGACCGCTCAGCGCCCCGTAGAAGTCCCCGGCCAACGACCCGCCGGCCTGCAACAACCCGTTCAGGCCCGCACCGAAGCTGCCCGCCAGCGAGGCCGGCAACCCGAGCAGGCCACTCAGGCCGGCCAGGTTGCCGCTCAGCGCCAGCTGCAACGCCGCACCCAGCGACCCGCCCAGCCCGGACAGCGCCCCACCAAGGCTCGCCGCGAACGACTCACCCGTCTGGATCAGCCCGTTCAGCCCAGCCCCGAAGCTGCCGGCCAGCGTGCCACCCAGGTTCACCAAGCCCGACAACCCGCCGGTCAACCCGGCCTCGATCGCCGCCCCCAACGGACCCAGCCCCGCCAGCGACCCACTCAACGCCCCCGACAAAGCCAGGCCCAGCGAACCACCCAGACCGCTCAGCGCCCCGTAGAAGTCCCCGGCCAACGACCCGCCGGCCTGCAGCAACCCGCCCAGGCCCGCACCGAAGCCGCCCGCCAACGCCTCACCGGTGCTGATCAGCCCGTTCAGGCCCGCCCCGAAGGCGCCCGCCAGCGAGGCCGGCAACCCGAGCAGGCCACTCAGGCCGGCCAGGTTGCCGCTCAGCGCCAGCTGCAACGCCGCACCCAGCGACCCGCCCAGCCCGGACAGCGCCCCACCAAGGCTCGCCGCGAACGACTCACCCGTCTGGATCAGCCCGTTCAGCCCAGCCCCGAAGCTGCCGGCCAGCGTGCCACCCAGGTTCACCAAGCCCGACAACCCGCCGGTCAACCCGGCCTCGATCGCCGCCCCCAACGGACCCAGACCCGCCAGCGACCCACTCAACGCCCCCGACAAAGCCACGCCCAGCGAACCACCCAGACCGCTCAGCGCCCCGTAGAAGTCCCCGGCCAACGACCCGCCGGCCTGCAGCAACCCGCCCAGGCCCGCACCGAAGCCGCCCGCCAACGCCTCCCCGGTGCTGATCAGCCCGTTCAGGCCCGCCCCGAAGGCGCCCGCCAGCGAGGCCGGCAACCCGAACAGGCCACTCAGGCCGGCCAGGTTGCCGCTCAGCGCCAACTGCAACGCCGCACCGAACGACCCACCCAGACCCGACAGCGCCCCACCAAGGCTCGCCGCGAACGACTCACCCGTCTGGATCAGCCCGTTCAGCCCAGCCCCGAAACTGCCGGCCAGCGTGCCACCCAGATTCACCAAGCCCGACAACCCGCCAGTCAGGCCGGCCTCAATGGCCGCCCCCAGCGGACCCAGACCCGCCAGCGACCCACTCAACGCCCCCGACAAAGCCACGCCCAGCGAACCACCCAGACCGCTCAGCGCCCCGTAGAAGTCCCCGGCCAACGACCCGCCGGCGTTCAACAACCCGTTCAGGCCCGCACCGAAGCCGCCCGCCAACGCCTCCCCGGTGCTGATCAGCCCGTTCAGGCCCGCCCCGAAGGCGCCCGCCAGCGAGGCCGGCAACCCGAACAGGCCGCCCAGGCCGGACAAACCGCCACTCAGCGCCAACTGCAACGCCGCACCGAACGACCCACCCAGACCCGACAGCGCCGCACCCAAGTTCGCCGCGAACGACTCACCCGTCTGGATCAGCCCGTTCAGCCCAGCCCCGAAACTGCCGGCCAGCGTGCCACCCAGATTCACCAAGCCCGACAACCCGCCGGTCAACCCGGCCTCAATGGCCGCCCCCAGCGGACCCAGACCCGCCAGCGACCCACTCAACATCCCCGACAGGGCCAGGCCGAAGGAGCCGCCCAGACCGCCGAGGGCCGCGCCGATGTCACCGGCCAGCGACGCCCCGGTCTGGATCAGCCCGTTGAGACCGGCGCCGAGCGTGGTCGCCAACGATTCGGCGGTGTGGAACAGGTTCGGGAAGGCGACGCCCAGGCTCGCCGCCAGAGCGTTGGTGATGGTGGCACTGATCTGAGCCGAGGCGTGCGCCCAGATGGTGGCGAGGTTCGCCCCGGTCTGCAGGAGTCCGTTGAGGCCCGCGCCGAGCTCGGCGCCCAACATCGCGCCGGTGTTGAGCAGGCCGTTGAAGCCGGTCTGCAGGCTGGCCGCGAGCGCCGCCGGCAGCCCCAGCAGGCCGCCCAGGCCGGCCAGGTTGCCGCTCAGCGCCAGCTGCAACGCCGCGCCCAGCGACCCGCCCAGCCCGCTCAGCGCCGTGCCCAGGTTGGCCGCCAGCGACGCGCCGGTCTGAAGCAGCCCGCTCAGGCCCGCCCCGAAGGTGCCCGCCAGCTCCGCGCCGGTGTTCAACAGCCCGTTGAGGCCGCCGGTCAGACCCGCCTCGAGGAGCGCGCCCAGCGGGCCGAGACCCGCCAGCGACCCGCTCAGCGCCCCCGACAAAGCCACGCCCAACGAGCCGCCCAGGCCGCTCAGGGCCCCGTAGAAGTCCCCGGCCAGCGACGCCCCGGTCTGCAGCAACCCGTTCAGGCCCGCACCGAAGGCGCCCGCCAGCGCGGCACCCGTGTTCAGCAGGCCGTTGAGACCCGCCTGCAGGCCGCCCGTCAGGGAGGCGGGCAGCCCCAGCAGCCCGCCCAGACCCGACAGGCTGCCGCTCAGCGCCAGCTCCAACGCCGCACCGAACGATCCGCCCAGACCCGACAGGGCCGCACCCAGGCCGGCCGCGAAGGACTCGCCGGTCTGGATCAGCGCATTCAACCCGGCGCCGAACTCCCCGGCCAGCGTGCCACCGAGGTTGACCAGGCCCGAGAGCCCGCCGGTCAGGCCGGCCTCGATGGCCGCCCCCAACGGACCCAGGCCCGCCAGCGACCCGCTCAACGCCCCCGACAGGGCCAGCCCCAGCGAACCGCCCAGACCACTGAGGGCCGCACCGAATTCACCGGCCAGCGTCGTTCCGGCCTGCAGCAACCCGTTCAGGCCCCCAGCGAACTCACCCGCCAGGATCGCGCCCGTTTGGGCCAGCCCGTTGAGGCCCGTCTGCAAGCTGGCGATCACCGACGCCGGCAGCCCGATCAGGCCACCCAGTCCGCTCAACGAACCGCTGAGGCCGGCGTAGAGGGCCGCGCTCAGCGAACCGCCCAGCCCGGCCAGCGCCCCACTGAGGCCGGCCGCGAAGGACTCGCCGGTCTGGATCAGCCCGTTGAGCCCGGCGCCGAACTCGCCGGCCAGCGTGCCACCGAGGTTGACCAGGCCCGACAGCCCGCCGGTCAGCCCGGCCTCGATGGCCGCCCCCAGCGGACCCAGGCCCGCCAGCGACCCACTCAACGCCCCCGACAGGGCCAGCCCCAACGAACCACCCAGACCACTGAGGGCCCCGTAGAAGTCCCCGGCCAGCGACGCCCCGGTGTTCAACAGCCCGCTCAGGCCCGCACCGAAGTCACCCGCCAGGGCGGCACCGGTGTCGATCAGTCCGTTCAGACCCGCCCCGAAGGTGGCCGCCAGCGAGGCCGGCAGGCCCAGCAGACCGCTCAGGCCGGCCAGGTTGCCGCTCAGCGCCAGCTGCAACGCCGCGCCCAGCGACCCGCCCAGCCCGGACAGCGCCCCACCAAGGCTCGCCGCGAACGACTCACCCGTCTGGATCAGCCCGTTCAACCCGGCGCCGAAGGTGTTGGCCAGCGTGCCGCCGAGGTTGACCAGACCCGAGAGTCCACCCGTCAGGCCGGCCTCGATGGCCGCCCCCAGCGGACCCAGGCCCGCCAGCGAACCGCTCAGCCCGGCGTAGAGGGCCGCGCTCAACGAGCCGCCCAAACCATTGAGGGCCGCACCGAAGTCGGCGGCCAACGACTCGCCGGTGTGTAGCAGCACGTTGAGCCCGGCGCCCAGGTTGCCCGCCAGGGCCGCGCCCACGTTGGCCAGCCCGCTGAAGCCGGTCTGCAAGGTGGCGGCCAGCGACGCCGGCAGGCCCAGGAGCGCGCCCAGGCCGCTGAGGTTGCCGCTCAGCGCCAGCTGCAGCGCCGCGCTCAGCGACCCGCCCAGCCCGGACAGCGCGGCGCCGAAACCGGCCGCGAACGACGCACCGGTCTGCAGCAACGCGTTGAGCCCGGCACCGAATTCGTTCGCCAGGGCGCCGCCGAGGTTGAGCAGACCCGACAGCCCGCCGGTCAGGCCCGCCTCGAGGACCGCGCCCAGCGGACCCAGGCCCGCCAGCGACCCGCTCAGACCCGCGTACAGCGCCGCACTGATCGATCCGCCCAGACCGCTCAGGGCCGCACCGAAGTCGCCGGCCAGCGACACCCCGGTCTGCAACAGCCCGTTCAGGCCCGCACCGATGCCGGCCGCCAGGGCCGCACCGGTGTCGAGCAGCCCGTTCAGGCCCGCGCCGAAGCCGGCCGCCAGCGAGGCCGGCAGCCCGAGCAGCGCGCCAAGGCCGGACAGGTTGCCGCTGAGCGCCAGCTGCAGCGCCGCACTGAACGATCCGCCCAAGCCGGACAGCGCCGCGCCAATGCCGCCCGCGAACGACTCGCCGGCCTGCAACAGGCCGTTGAACCCGGCGCCCAGTTGCGACGCCAGCAATCCACCGGTGCTCAGCAGGCCCGACAATCCGCCGCTCAGGCCCGCCTGGATGAGGGCGCCCAGCGGACCCAGGCCCGCCAGCGAGCCGCTCAACATTCCCGACAAGGCGAGGCTGAGCGAGCCACCCAGACCACTCAGGGCCGCACCGATGTCGCCCGCCAGCATTCCGCCGGCGTTCAGCAGCCCGTTGAGCCCGCCACCGAAGGTGGCCGCCAAGGACGCCGGCAACCCCAGCAGTCCGGAGAGCTCGCCCAGTCCACCGCTGAGGCCCGCATAGAGGGCCGCGCCCAGCGAACCGCCCAGGTTGCTCAGTTCCGCGCCGAAGTTGCCGGCCAACGATGCGCCGGTCTGCAGCAGCCCGTTGAGCCCGGCGCCGAGCGCCGCGCCGGTGTTCAGCAGGCCGGACAACCCGCCGGTGATGCTGGCCGATAATGCGCCCCCCAGCTGAGCGGCCACACTGCCGTTGAGCAGCGTCGAGAGGGCGGCGGAGGCTTCGGCGGTCAATGCCGCCCCGGCGCTGGACAGCATCGCACCGCTGTTCTCCAGTGCCGTTCCGAGCCGCACGATGGCATTGCCGGTCTGGACCAGTCCCGCGCCGACGCCCTGCAGCAGGGCGCCGCCGGTCTGCAGGAAGAGCCCGCTGGCTCCGGCACCGATCACGGTGCCGAGGGCGCCGCCGATGCTGGCCGACAACCCGGCATTGATACTCGTCGACAGCGACCCACCGAGCTGGGCGCCCAGCCCGGATATCGCGGTGCCCAGCTCGGCCGTGAGGTTACCGCCGCCCTGCAGCAGCGCGGCGCTGTTGAGAACTTCGGCGCCCGCGTAGGCGGCCGCTCCGCCGCTCAACGTGCTGACGAACTGATTGTGGAAGGTCGCTACTTCGGCGTTCAGCGTCTGATACTGCTGGCCGAATTCGCCGAACAGCGTTGCGATCGTTTGGGATATCTCGTCCTGCGCGGCAGGCATCACCGCGGTCGTAGGGACCGATATCGCCGCCGTGACCTCGTCCAGCGACGACCGGATGCCCGCAAGATCTTGAGCGGCCGCTTCGACAAGCTCCGGCGCCGCAACAACGAATGACATGTTCATCTCCCCACGACAAATGAACGACCTGTGACTCCGCGAGCCCGAATCACCCCTAGATGTAACGAAAGACTAGTAGGGGGCCGCAGGCGTCATCGGAAAACATTTGTTTTCAGTCCGGCGTGTATGACGCCCGGCGGGCGCGCCCGGTGACGGGATCGAAAGTGCGAACACATATTTCAGAAACTGGAGTTCAACTCGTTATAAGACGCATGTTTAACACTAAAGCGAAACGGGAAGTCCATCCAGCGAAAGACTGGACATGCCAAGTTGTTTCATTGTACGACGCGTGTTCAACAATAGCCGAATGGGTACCCATTCGGCTAAAAGTATTGCGCAACTTGCCGTTTGACCAGAGCCGAGTTTGCCGATCGCTCGGTAGTCAGGTGCCTACAGAGGCACCGAGATGAGCGGCGGCGGGGACGCGGGCGCGCCGATCGCCTGAGCGAGCTGCTCGGGCGCGTAGTTGATCAAGAAGGGCAGCAGGCCGCTGAAGGGCGTGCCCCCGACCCCGATGTCGACGGTGATCGGAGGCAGCAGCGGATCGAGGGCGCTCGTCACCGTCACCGTCGCCGCGTAGTAGCCGGGCGGGACCAGCAGTCCGTCCAGGGGCAGGTTCTCGGTGGCGCTGACGTTCACCACCGACCCGAGGTTCAACCCCAACGGCGCCGTCAGGTTGGACAGGCTCAGCACGTAGGGGTAGGTGGCCTGGCCGTTGAGGAAGCCGTTGGCGATGACGGCGGGCGCGTCGATCAGGGCGGCGATCGCCCCTCCGGGGTTCCCCGCCTGCATCGCGGCCGTGAACGCAGACGCGCTGGAGCCGGCCGCCTGCAGCGCGGCGGCCGGGGGTCCCAGCAGGGCGAGGCCGAGCACAATCGGCAAGCCGACCGCATTGTCCAGGGTCAGCGACGCGGGCAGCAGCGACAGGTCCAAGGTCGGGGTGATGCTGGTATTGGTGAGCGTCTGGACCACGTTGGCGGCGTTCTGCGCGATGTGCCCGGGGATGGCCGCGATCGGTGACAGGCTGCCCGGGACGCCCGAGAACACGTTTTGCGCTGCGGTTTCCAGATCACCGAGGCCGCCGGCGTAGTTGCCGGCCGCGAACGCCTGGGACGCCGCCTGGAAGGCCGTCGGCAGGCCCGCCGCCTGCGTGGCGATCGACTGGGCCGCATTGCCGAACGCCGTCGCAATGGTGTGGCCGTAACTGATCTGGTTGGCGATGAACTGGCGCAGGAATGGGAACGGATCGGCCAGCCAGGTGGCGCCCAGGCTTTGTAGGTTGTGCCAGGTGTTGTAGACGAGCTCCTCGTAGGGCCCGGCGATGCCGGTGAAGTAGGGCCCCGTGTCGCCGATGTTGATGTGCAGCAAGCCGGGCAGCAAAGAATTCGTCAGCCCGGTCAACGTCTTCTCGACGCCCGTGAGCAAACCCGGGACGCCGGGAAGAGCCCCGGAGACAAGGGAATTCAAGTCGGTTCCCAGCGAGCCCAGACCGCCGACGATCCCGCCCAGACCGCCGGTGCCCCCGGTGAGCCCGCCCAGGATTCCCCCCAGTACACCGCCGGTGCCGGTCAGTCCGCCCAGGAGTCCGCCGAGCAGGCCGCCGGTGCCGGTCAGTCCGCCGACGCCGCCGAGCAGGCCGCCGGTGCCGGTTCCGCCCAGGAGTCCGCCGAGCAGGCCGCTGGCAGCCGGGGTGGCACCGGCCGCCGCCGCGCTGCCGGCGACGCTGGAAATGCCGCCGATCAGCGGGTTCCCCAGGACCGCCTGGGCGGGGGCGCTGATCATGCCCGCCAGGACCTGCTCGGCGTTGGCGATCTCGGTGCCGGCGTAGGCGCCGGCACCGGCGTTCATCAGGCCGACAAACTCGGCATGAAACGCTTGCGCCTGGGCACTCAGGGCCTGGAATTCCTGGCCGAAGTCGCCGAACGTCGCCGCAATGGCCGCAGATACCCCGTCCGCGGCCGCGGGCATCACCCCGGTCGTGGGAGTCGCCACCGTCGAGAGGGCCTCGACCAGTGCGGACCGAATGCCCGCCAGATCTTGAGCCGCCGTCTGCACCATCTCGGGCGCCGCCACCACAAACGACATATCAGTCCCCCATCGACGTAACACCGCTGTCATCCGATGGCCATTGAGGCAAGAAAAAGCCTAGTCGAGGGTTGATGCTTGCCACCGAAAAGTGGCGTTTTCAGGGGAGTCAAGCCCGCGTCACCCGAGCGCAGCGCGGGGCCACGCGGCGTTATTCGCGTTGAGCGCTAGCCGGCGAAGGCCGTGGCGAGCAGCAGCGGCGCAGACTCGACGAGGCCCGGGATGAGTCCGCCGACGGGCGGGCCGGTGATGGTGACGTCGTGCAGCGGCGACCCGGGCAGCGTCACCGATGTCGAGAAGGGATGAACCGGAGCCAGCAGGCCGCCGAAGGGAACGTCAGCCGTCACCGACATTCCCGGCAGCGCCAGTCGCACCGGCAGGGTCACTTCGCCGTTGAGGAAGCCGTTGGCGATGTTGGCGGGTGCATCGACGGCCGTGGCGATCGCGGCACCGGTGTTTCCGGCTTGCAGGGCACCGAAAAACGCTGTGCTGCTTGCTTTCAGCGCGAGGGCTCCGTTGACCGGCGCCCCCAGCGCGTCGAACGCCAGCAGCTGCGGCAGCCCGAATCCCACCGCGACCGACGCGTTCGTGGAGGACAGGGAGGTGAGCGACACCGAGGCGGGAATGGTCAGGGCCTGCAGGACATTGGCGGACCCGATCGCGAGTTTCGCGGGAATCGTCAAGAGCGGCAACAGATTTCCGCCCTCCACCGCGCCCAGGATCGCCTGTGGGGTCCCGAATTGGGTGGCGAGCGTCTGGGCGACCGCGGGCGCCGTCACGTTCGCCCAGGTGCTGCCGATGCTCTGCAGGTTGGCGCTGCTGTTGGCCAGCAGGCTTTCGTACGGAGCGGCCATCGAGCCGGCGGAGGCGGCGGCACCGGCAATGGAACCCAGCCCCACATTCTGGCTCGCGGCCGCCCCGGCCGCGGCGGTCTCGGCGCCCAGCAGCGCCTTGGCGGGGGCATTGACCGCGCTCGCCAGAGCCTGCTGGGCGTTGGCCGCCTCGGCGTTGAGGTACGCGCCCGCGCCGGTGTTGAGCAGATTGACGAACTGCTCATGGAAGGCCTGGGTCTGGGCGCTGATCGCCTGGTATTCCTGGCCGAAGGAGCCGAAGAACTGGGCGACGCTGGCCGATACCTGGTCCTCGGCCGCGGCGACGAGCCCCGCCGTGGGACCGGCGGCGACCGCGCTGGCCTGACTCAGGGTGGAATGGATGCCTGCCAGGTCTTGGGCCGCCGCCGTCACCGTGTCCGGCGTCACGACCACGAACGACATCTTCAGCTCCCCTCGTCCTGACTACGGCGCGAAACCTGAGACACTTGTGGTTTGTGTGATCTTACTCAACACGTGTGCGAATGCCACAATTTCCGAATGGTTCACCCGGTCAATCGGAGCGAATTCACGACAACGGCAGCGTCGTGACGTGTTCGCCACCGCGATTGAATTCATTTTCCGAGGGCTTTCGTTGCCGTTTTGCACGGGCTATCAGGCGGGCGTGATCGCCAGCGCGAGCTGCTCGGGGGCGTAAATCAGCAGGCCGGTGGCCAGTCCGCTGATCGGCGTGCCGCCGACGGGGACGGTCAACGGAACCGGTTGTCCAGCGATCGTCAGGGTGACAGTTGCGTCGTAGGAGGTTGGCGGAACGAGAAGTCCATTCAAGGGAAGGTCGATCGTCGCGGGAATCCCCGAGATCTCGAACGACACGGGCAGCGTCGATTGACCGTTGAGGAAAGCGTCGGTGACGACGGCCGGGGCGTCGATGAGTGTGGTCGCCGCCCCCGACCAGTTCCCGGCCTGCAACGCGTCGACGAAGGTCGTCGCACTCGATCCGAACGCTTGCAATCCGTTCACCGGCGCCCCCAGGGCATCAAGGGTGAGCGCTAACGGCAGCCCGGCGTAGGCGTCGAGGCTGAGCGTCGGGTTAAGAGGAGGGAAGGGTTTGAACGAAACCGATACATTCGCGGTGAGGGACGTGTCCGTGACCAGGTCGATCACGTTGGTGACGTTCTGCGACATCAACGCCGGGATGGAACCGGGCGGCATCAGGTTGGTGACGTTTTGGGCCATCATTCCCGGGATGGTGAGGATGGGCAGCAGGTCTCCCAGCGTGCCGGTCGGGGTGATGGTGGCGATCAGCGGCGGGTTGAGGACGGGATCTCCGGTCGTCGTCACGTCGACGCCCGTGACGAACAGGCCGGCGAAGCCCTGCGCCACGTCGCTCACCGCGCCGCCGATGTCGCCCGCCATCAGGGCCTGGAACGCGGACTGGAAGGCCGCCGGCAGCGCCTGGACCCCGACGAGGAAGTCCTGGGCCGCGCTCTGCAGGGACGTGGCGATGATGTTGGCGTAGGCGAGCCCGTTGTCGACGAACTGCTGGATGTAGGGCGCGGGGTCGAAAGCCAGCAGCGCCTGGATGGCCGCCTGGATGTTGGCCGGCAGGTTGGCCACCACGGTCGGGAAGTTCTGCAGGACGTATTGAATGCCGGCCGCGATCGTCTGCGCGTATCCCATCTGGTTGACCAGGAACTGATGCAGGAACGGCGCCGGGTTCGCCGCCCAGGACGCGTTGAGGATCTGCAGGTTCGCGACCGTGTTGTCGAACAACGTCTGGTAGGGGCCCGCGACGGTGGCGGCGCCGCTGCCCGCGGCGGCCTGCAGGGCCGCGGGGGCCAGCGCCGACTCCAGCGAGCCCAGGGTGACGGGCAGACCGGCGAAGCCCCCGGTGAG
Source organism: uncultured Actinomycetota bacterium (assembly GCA_963711445.1). Classification (GTDB taxonomy): domain Bacteria; phylum Actinomycetota; class Actinomycetes; order Mycobacteriales; family Mycobacteriaceae; genus Mycobacterium. The sequence goes on along the minus strand of CAVQEF010000002.1, from coordinate 2,146,663 downwards.
GCTTTGCAGACCGGACCCGATCGGGCCGGACAGCAGCGACCCCACCCCGCCACCACCGAGGCTCGGGAGGGCCGCGGCCGTCAGGCCCGAGGCCGCGGCGCCGACGGCGCCGCCGATCGACTGCCCGAGCAACCCGCTGACGGGGGCCTCGACGGCGCTCAGCAGGCCCGACCGGGCGTTGGCTATCTCGGTGCCCAGGTAGGCCCCCGCACCGGCGCGGAGCAGGTTGACGAACTGCTCGTGGAACGCCTGCGCCTGGGCGGTGAGGGCCTGGTACTCCCGCCCGTAGGCGCCGAACACCGCCGCGATCCCGGCCGACACCTCATCCCCGGCCGCGGCCATTACCCCGGTGGTGCGCGACGCAGCCGACGTCGTGGCCTCCGCCACGGTGTCCCCGACGCCCGCCAAGCCCTGGGCCGCCACCTGGATTGACTCCGGCGTCGTAAGCACAAACGACATGTCCGCCTCCCTCGACTCATGACGACGGTCGCCGACGGCCATCGAGGAATGTGAGCCTAGTCACATCGGTCTCGTTGCGCGGCAAAATCGCAGGAGTGCCGCGGAACCCGCGGGGACGTCCCGAACCACGGCCACCCGGCCCGTGGGCGCCGGACAACCACTGTTCGGTCAAACGGTGAGGGCCGGGACCCCGGGCATGCCCCGGCGCCCCGGCCCTCGGTGCCGTCAGGAGGTGATTGCCTGCGCCAGCTGGGGACCGATGTTCAGCAGGCCGGGGATCAGGCCGCCGATCGGGGTGCCCACCGTGATTTCCAGCGGCAACGACATCCCGTCCAGATCGACCAGGACCGTCGGCAGGGTCAGCGGAGCCAGCAGTCCGCCGAGTTCGAGATAGGTCGTCGACGGAAGGGTAAGCCCGAACAACTGGGCCATCGCCGGGGGCAACGCGACGACAGTCGTGCCGTTGAGGAAGCCGTTTGCGACGAAGGCCGGAGCGTCGAGCAGCGCGGCGGCGGCGCCCGCCGCGTTTCCGGTCTGTACCGCGCCGACAAACGCCACCGCGCTGGAATTGAGCGCACTCAGTGCGTTCGCCGGCGCACCGATCCCATCCAGAAGGATCTGCAAGGGCACGCCGAAGCTGAGACTGCCCACCTGACTGAGGCCAAGCGTTGTGTTCAAGCTGGTGAGGTCCGTGAACACATTGGTCGCATGCTGGGCTATCTGTGCGGGGATGGTGCCGGCGGGCAACAGATTGGTGACGTTTTGCGCGATCTGTGCCGGGATGTTCAAGATGGGCGTCAAGTCTCCCAACGGCCCCATCGGCACGACAGCGAAATTGGTCGACGTCCCTATCTGCGTGACGGTAAAGCCCGGCAGGAAGGCGTCGATCAGGGCCTGGTTGACGGCGGCGTATGCCGCAGAGTTGTTGCCCACCAAGAGATCCTGAACGGCCGTTTGGAAGCCCGCGGGCAAGGTCTGCACTCCGGTGATCAAGTCGCGGGTGGCGCCCACCAGCCCTGTCGCGATCGTCTGCGCGTAGCCCACCGTGTTGTTGACGAATCCCTGGAGGTAGGGCACCGGGTTGAAGGCCAACAGGCCCTGCACGGCGGCCTGGACGGTCGCCGGCAGGTTGGCCAGCTCGGTGGGCAGGTTGTGAATGCCGGTGCCGATTGCCGTGGCGATCGTCTGGGCGTAGCCGATCTGGTTGTCGACGAACTGGTGCAGGAACGGGAACGGATTGGCGATCGAGGGGTTGGCGATGGTCTGCAGGTTGGCGAGTGTGTTGGAGACCAGCGCTTGGTACGGACCGGCGACCTGGTTGGCGAAAATGTTCGCGTCCGCGATCAGCCCGGGCACCCCGCCCGTGGCAAGCGCCCCGAATTGCGTCTCGAACCCGGTGACGGCGTGCGAGATCCCTTGCGCGCCGGTCTGAATCGCGCCCGTCAATGCAGCGGGAGCGCCGAGGACCGCCGAGGAGACCGCGTTGACCTCGGCCTGGACCCCGGTCAGCGCACCGCCGAGGCTTAGGCCGGCCGAGCCGGCGAACTGCCCGATGGCCGCCTCGCCGCCGGAGATGGAGCCGCCGATCGTCTGGCCGATGCCGCCGAGGACGTCGCCACCGAGCAGGGTCTGACCCGCGTTGGCAGCCTCGGCGGTCGCGTAGGCGCCCGCACCGGCGTTCATCAACTCGACGAACTGGGTGTGGAATGTCTGCGCCTGAGCGCTGAGCACCTGGAACTGCTGGCCGAAGTTGCCGAATGTCGAAGCGAGCGCGATCGAGACCTCATCCTGAGCCGCACTGGCGATCCCCGTGGTGGGAACGGCTGCGCTGGCCGTGGCCTCGGCCAGCCACGAACGGATCCCCGCCAGATTCGACGCCGCACTCTCCACCAGATCCGGCGTCGCGAACACAAACGACATATCAATCTCCTTGATTCATTGCCCGATGACCAGCGGTCACCCGCTGTTCAACAGGAGCCTAATAAAAATCTGGTTAGTTTCAAGTACTAATTTGCGAAAACTTTTGCCGGAAAACGAAAACTTAGGACGGGCAACTTGTTTCGGCGCACGCGCCAGCGCTACTTGCGTTGCGGCAGCGTCGCCTCAAAGGTTGCGGCCGGAAACAGTTCCCGGCGGTCGCCCAGGCCCGAGATGATATTACTCGCAAGTACATTACTTGCAAGTAATCTCCAGGAGATTGACAGGATTCGGCCCCGGCGCCGCGGCCGCGAACGTCACCACGGGAGCGGGTGTCGCGGTTCCGGGCGCGGCAATGGCAGGCGACGGCCGGGCTCACGACGCCGACGCCCCGGCGGCGCCCCACCCCCCGCCACTAAAACGACAGGGGCGGGATGACGGGAGCCGGCGGGCCGCCGATCGCGGCCGCCAGGTCGGCGGGCAGGTAGTCGAGCAGGCCCGGGATGAGTCCGCTCAGCGGTGTTCCCGTGACCGTTGAGTTGAAGGTCAGACCGGGGATCCCAAGGGCGCTGCCGTCGACCACCGCGTCGTAGGGAGCCGCCGGCGCGAGGATGCCATCCAGAGGGATGTTGAGGGTGGTGGGGAAATCCGTACCCCCGAGGGGCACCGTGAGCGACAGCGGCAACGTCGTCTGACCGTTGAGGAAGCCGTTGGCGACGACGGCCGGAGCGTCGAGAATCGCCGCGGCGGCGGCCGACGCGTTTCCGGTCTGCACCGCGGTGGCGAACGCCGTCACGCTCGAACCGAGGGCGTTCAGCGCGCTGGCCGGCCCCCCTAGCGCCTCGATCGCCAAGACCAACGGCAAGCCCATGGTGGCGTTGATGCTCACGCCGATGCCGATCGGGCTGGTCGGGTCGATGACCAGGCCGACCGTGGAGGTCACGGCCGTGTCCGTGAGCGTCGCGAGCACGTTGGTCGCGTGCTGCGCCATCAACGACGGAATTGACCCGGCGGGGATGAAATTGGTGAAGTTCTGCGCCATTTGCGTCGGGATGGAGAGGATGGGCAGCAGGTCTCCCAAGGCGCCTCCGGGCGTGATGGTGACGACACCGCCTGCGCCCGTGACGGCGTCGAAACCCGTGAAGAACAGGTTCAGAAAACCCCGCCCGACATCGGTCACCGCGCCCGGGACGTTGCCCGCCAACAGCGACTGGAAACCCGCGTGCAGCGCCATCGGCAGGGCGGCCAACCCGGTACCGAAGTCGTGAGCCGCGTTCTGGACCGAGACGAGGGCCGTCTGGGCGTAACCGATCTGCTGGCTGACGAACTCCTGCAGGTAGGGCGCCGGGTTGAACGCCCGCAGACCCTGGACGCCCTCCGGCAGGTGAGCCAGCTCGGCGGGAAGGTGCTGGATGCCGGTACCGATCATGGTGGCGATCGTCCGGCCATAGCCGACCTGGTTGGTTGCGAGCTGGTGCAGGAGGGGAAGCGGGTTGGCCGTCGTCGTGCCGGCGATGGTTTGCAGGTTGCCGACGGTGTTGCCGACCAGCGCCCGGTAGGGGCCGGCGACCTGGTTGGCGAAGGTGTTGAAGTCGCCGATCAATCCGGGCGCCGAAATGCTTCGCGCGCCGGTCTGACTCGCGCCGAGAAGCGCCGCGGGCGCCCCGACGATGGCCGACGAGAGCGCGTTGGCGTCCGTCCGGATCGCAGTAACGGCGGAGCCGCCGAGACCCGGCCCGATGCCACCGGAAACACCGCCGCCGAGCAAAGCTTGGCCGTTGGCCGTCTCGGCGGCCGCGTAGACGCCCGCGCCGGTGTTCATCAGCTCGACGAACTGGGCATGAAACGCCTGCGCCTGCGCGCTCAGCGCCTGGAACTCCTGGCCGAAGTCGCCGAAGATCGATGCGACCGCCATCGATATTTCGTCCTGCGCCGCACTCGCGATCCCCGTGGTGGGGCCCGCCGCGGTCGCCGCGGCCTCGGACAGTGACGAACGAATGCTCGCCAGGTCGGCGGCCGCACTTTCGACCAGATCCGGCGTCGTGACGACGAACGACATCCCCAAGCTCCCTTGACTCATTGCCCGATGACCAGCGGTCATTCGCTAGTTGACATGAGCCTAAGAATCCGTTTGTTACTCGCAAGTAATCTGGCGCAAGTTGGCAGAATCCCTGCGCACGGTGGCCGGATCCGAGGGAATTTCGGAGGGCGGCGTACTACGGATCGACCGGCGCCCCCGAACGTCGTACCGGTGAGTTCGAGCGTGCCCGGCCCGAGGATCGGGATGGCAAGCGACGCCGAATCGAGAGGCGTGAGGATCCCGCCGAGCGGGATCTCGGTGATCGTTTCGATCCCCGACAGCGACGTCGTCAGGGGCAGCGTCGTTAGCCGATCTGGTTGTTGACGATCTGCTGCAGGACGGCGCCGGGGTGCTAGATCGCGCCCGCGGGACCGGACCCGGCGCTCAGCCGCGCAATTCGGCGCCGAAGCGCTCGGCCGCGCACCGCACCGCGGCGTCGCGGGCCGCGCTGGCGTCGTCTTCGGTCAGCGTGCGGTCGGGCGCGCGGAAGCGCAGCGCGAAGGTCAGCGACTTGCGGTCCTCGCCGACCTGCGGACCGGTGAACACGTCGAACAGCCGCAGGTCTTCGAGCAGTTCCCCGGCGCCCGCGCGCACGGCGTCGGCCACCGCCTCGGCCGGCACGTGCGCCGGGACCACCAGGCTGACGTCCTGGAACACCGCGGGAAACGGCGACACCCTGGGCGCCGGAAACGCCTCGACGATCGGCACGGCGTCGAGGTTCAACTCGATCGCGCAGGTGCCTTTGGGCAGGCCGGAGCGCTCGACCACGCCGGGGTGCAACTGGCCGGCGTGACCGACGACGGTGTCCCCGACGAGCACCTCGGCGCACCGGCCCGGATGCCACGGCAGATATTGGGCCGCCCGCAACACCACGTCGACCCCGCCGGCGCGCGCGACGATCCGGACCGCCTCGAACGCGTCGGCGGCCTCGGCCCGCCGGCCCGGCCCCCACGGCCCCCGCGGTTCCCGCAGGCCGGCCAGCACCGCGGCGACGTGCTGGGGCTGGCGGGGCAACGACGCGTCCAGCATGGCGATCTCGGTGTCGGTGGGCCGCCGGTGCACCGGGATGAGGTCGACGGCGCGGGTCTGCTCGGTGGGCCGGACCACCTGCGCGACGGCGAACAGCGCGGTGTCGACCAGACCACGGGATATGTTGCGCCCCAGTGCTTCCAGCAGCGCGGGCAGCAGCGTGGTGGCCAGGTGTGGGCGGTCGGCCTCGAGGGGGTTGAGCACATGGGTGGTCGCGCGACGCGGGTCGTCGTCGGGCAGCCCCCACAGGTCGAACACGCCGGCCGGCAGGAAGGGGGTCGGCAGGATCTCGACGTATCCGGACTGGGCCAGCGAGCGGCCGATCGCACGGCGTCGCTTCTGCCGGGCGGTCAGTCCGCGGCCCGCCGGGGCCGCCGGCAGCACCGACGGGATGACCTCGAGGCCCTCCAGCCGCAGCACCTCCTCGACGAGGTCGGCGGGTTGCACCAGGTCGGGTCGCCAACTCGGCGGTGTGACGGTCAACGCGTCGCCGTCCTCGGTCGCTTCACCTGTTATCAAGGCGCCGATCTGGGTCAACCGCCGGGCCGTCGTGCCCGGGGCGTAGGTGACCCCGGCGACGCGGTCCGGCAAGTCGGCCGCGATCCGGACCGGCGGCCCAGCCCAATCGGCGGCCGAGTTGCCGACCGGCGGATCGCCGCGCCAGTCGGTCAGGGCGTCCGACACCGCTCCCCCGGCGATGTCGGTGAGCAGCGTCGCGCAGCGGTCCAGCGCGGCCACCGAGATGGCCGGGTCCACCCCGCGTTCGTAGCGCCGGGCGGCCTCGCTGGGCAGGTGCAGCCTACGCTGGGTCCGCGATATCGCGGCGGGGTCCCACACCGCGGCCTCCAGCAGCACCGCGGTGGAGTCGGCGCGCACCTCGGTGCTGGCCGCGCCCATCACGCCGCCGATGGCCGCGGTCGCCGCGTCGTCGACGATGAGGACGTCGGCCGGGTCGAGCCGCCGCTCGAGGTCGTCGAGGGTGACCACGGTCTCGCCCGGCCTGGCGAACCGCACGCCCAGGCCCCCGGTGATGCGGTCGCGGTCGTGCGCGTGCATGGGGTGGCCCAGTTCGAGCATCACGTAGTTGGTGACGTCGACAGCTGGGGACGTCGCCCGGATGCCGCACAGCAGCAGCCGGCGCTGCAGCCACCAGGGCGACACCGCCGCGGGGTCGATCCCGGTGACCGGGCGCAGCGCGAACCGGCGCACGCCCGTCTCGGCCTGCACGTTCAGGGGCCAGGCCTCCCCGGCGGCCGGCAGCGGCTTGATGTCCGCCGGGTCGACGAAGGTCAGGTCGTAGGCGCACGCGATCTCCCGGGCCAGGCCGCGCACCGACATGCAGTAGCCCCGGTCGGGCGTGATGGCCAGATGGAAGACCACGTCGTCCAAGCCCAGCACCGCGGTCCCGTCGGCGCCGGGGTCGGCGGTCCCCGGCGGCAGCACCAGGATGCCGGAATGGTCGGCGCCCAAACCGAGTTCGGCCGCCGAGCAGATCATGCCCTCGGAGTTGCGACCGTAGGTCTTGCGCGCCGCGATGACGAATCCGCCCGGCAGGGTGGTGCCGGGCAAGGCCGCCACGACCAGGTCGCCGACCACGAAATTCGTCGCTCCGCAAACGATCTCACGCGGCTGGCCCTCGCCGATGTCCACCAGGCAGGCCCGGATTGGCTTCTTGAAGCCGCTGAGCTCCTCGATCGCGGTCACGCGGCCGACGGTCAGCGGGCCCTCGACCGGGCCGAGGGGCAGGACCTCCTCGACCTCGTGGCCGATGCGCACCAGCGTCTGCTCGAGGTCGCCGGGCGCGACATCCCAGCCCGGGGCGCCGCCCTGCACCACCTCGCGCAGCCAGCTGTAGGGGACGCGCATCAGGCCCTCACCCCGAACGGCAACGAGAACCGCACGTCGCCCTCGACCATGTCGCGCATGTCGGGGATGCCGTTGCGGAACTGCAGCGTGCGTTCCAGGCCCATCCCGAACGCGAAGCCGGAGTAGACCTCGGGGTCGATGCCGGCGGCCCGCAACACGTTGGGGTGCACCATCCCGCAGCCCCCCCACTCCACCCAGTCGGCACCGCCCTTCTTGTTGGCGAACCAGACGTCGACCTCGGCGGAGGGCTCGGTGAACGGGAAGAAGTGTGGCCGGATCCGGGTGCGCGCCGACGGGCCGAACTCGGCCCTGGCGAACGCGTCCAGCGTTCCGCGCAGGTGCGCCATGGTCAGGCCGCGGTCCACCGCCAAGCCTTCCACCTGGTGGAAGACGGGCGTGTGGGTGGCGTCGAGTTCGTCGGTGCGAAACGTGCGGCCGATCGAGATGATGTAGACGGGCAGCTCGTGGGCGAGCAGGGTGCGCACCTGGACCGGCGAGGTGTGGGTGCGCAACAGCTGCCGGGAATTCTCCGGCGCGATGTAGAAGGTGTCCTGTTCGCTGCGGGCGGGATGGTCGGGCGGGAAGTTCAGCGCGTCGAAGTTGAACTGCTCGGTCTCGACCTCCGGGCCCTCCGCGACCTCCCAGCCCATCGCGACGAAGGTGTCGGCGATGTGCTCGGCCAGGATGGTGATCGGGTGCCGGGCGCCGGGTGGCTGCCGGGTGGACGGCAGCGTGACGTCGATGGCCTCGGCGACCAGCACGGCCGCGTCACGCTCGGCGCGCAGCGCCGCCAGCCGTTCGTCGTAGCTGCGCTGGGCCTCCCCGCGCGCGATGTTGACGCGCTTGCCGGCGTCGGCGCGCTCGTCCTTGGGCACGGCGCCCAGCGCTTGGCGCGCCAGCGCCAGCGGCGAGCGGTCACCGAGATGCTCGGTCTTGATGCGCGCCAGCGTGTCCAGGTCGCCGGCGCCCGCGATGGCGTCCCGGGCGGCGGCCACCGCCTCGGCCAATGCGTCCGGCGACAAGTCGACGGGTTGCTCACCCACGCGGCGACACTCTCCTTGCTCACGGCTGTCCGGCTTGCCCGCATCGTCGCAGGGCGGTGCCAAATTTTTCCGGCACGGGTCGAGTGCCGATCATAAGTGATGCCGTCGGGCGCGCTTCGCGTCCCGCACAGCAAGGAGGACGGGACGGCTATCCGGTCGTGGCCGGCTGCGTGCCGCTCAGCGGCGCCGTGGCGCCGGCCGCCGAACCCGGCAACCAACCGCGCGCCGTGACCTGCCGGTCGATCTGGTAGGCGACCAGCGCGCCCAGCACACCGAAGACCGGCGCGGCGGCCATCGTCGCCCAGTGATGGGCGAGGAGCAAGAAGCCGAAGCCCGCGGAGGCCACCAGCATCACGGACCGTGCCGGCGTCCAGTGGATCGGTTGACGGAACCGCGAGGACACCAGCACCCCCAAAACGACCGCGACGGTGTGCCCGGCATCGGTGAAATCGCCGCCGACGATCGCCGAGGAGATGCCCGCCGCGATCCACCAGCCGACCCACGCCGTGCGCCAGCGCCGCGGTATCACCGCGGTCATCGCCCCGAGCACCGCCAGGGCGCCGTAGCTCATGCCGACGTCACTGGCCCGGGTGATCGACAGCGGCAACCAGCCCAACTCGACGGCCGCGGCCAGCGCGGCGGCGACCAGCAGCGTCGCGCCGATGTGGCCGACGACGAAGGCCACCGCGAGCCGGATGGTGCGCAGGTGCAACTCCGCGAGCACCAGCATGCACGTCAAAAAGGGCAGCCAGAAATAGAGCGGACCGGCGTCGACGACCAACGCGCTGCCCAGCAGCGTTCCCACGTGCCCGTGGGCCAGGTTGTGCAGGTTGGTGCTGGCACGCTGGATGATGACGGCACGCGCGTGGGGGCCAAGCACCAGAAGCGCCGAGCTGACGGACAGGAGGGCTGCCACGTAACCGACGGTGAACCGGATCCGGGCCAGCCGGGAGAAGATGCCGTAGATCATCGACATCCACTATGCCTGTGAATCGGTTTCATCGCTGTCATCCGGAACTGCCAACTCCCTACTGGCCTTGAGGCGATAGATCGCCAAATCCGCCGGCAGCCCGGCGGGCTGGGGCGCGAACATCGGCTTACGTGCGCGTTTTGCGAAGACGCCCAGGGCGTCCAGTTCGCTCTGGGGTATCGAGTCCAACGTCGAACTCGACACCATGATTCCCCCCTTGGTGGCGCGTTCCATGACTCGGGCGGCGATGTTGACGTCGACGCCGAGCCAGTCCGACGCCATCCGATGCGGGCGCCCCGTGTGGATCCCGACCCGCATCCGCGGCGTGTAGCCGGCCACCTCGACCGATCGCAGCGCCTTCTCGGCGGCCAGCGCGGCCCGCACGGCGACCGTCGGGTCGCCGAAAACCGCCATGATGCCGTCGCCCAGGCGTTTGACGATGTGCCCGCCGGCGTCGAGCAGCGGTGGCTCGACGGCCTGGGCGACCTTGCGGAGCAGCGTCAGGGCGGCGTCATCCCCGGCCTGCAGCGACCACGTCGAGAAGCCGACCAGATCGGTGAAGACCAGCGTCACCTCCGGGTTGGCCGGACGTCGGGAGACCGCCTCGGTCAGCGCCTGCCACAGCTGCAAGACACCCAGGCTGACCTCGCGCGAGGCCGCACCGGGGTCTCCCAGCAATCGGTCGGCGGCGCGGGCGACGGCGCGCGGGCCGCCTTCGCCCGCGGTGGACAACGGATCGCCGAACTCGGGGTCGCCCGGCAGCAGCCGCCGGGCCCGTCGGATGAGCCCGACCACCCCGGGGTTGTGATTCGTCATGCGCAACCACCGCGTGGCGGTCTGGACCGAGACCGGGGGGAAGCGGCGAAGCGTGGCGGGCGCCGCGTCGGTCACCGGTTCTTCGACTTCGCCCGCAGCCGGTTCGCGGGGCGCGACTTCCACTCAGCCAACGTTAGGTGCTGCGCGCAGAGGCGGGCAATGACAGTGGGCCGGCATGTGTCACACGTCGCACCGAGCCGGCTGCGCACGCCGGTGCCACACGGGCGGCGCCCAAGACCGGGCCCCGCTACCTCAGGGCGGTGACGAGGCCGCCGAACTCGGTGCCCCCCAGAGAGACGACGGTCGGTGGGCCGTCGACAGGTGTCACCAGGACCGTTATCGGCTGAGCGGGAGCCAGGAGACCACCGAGCGGAATGTTTGCGTATGCCGACCCATATCCGGATATCAACGGCAACGGCTCCGTGATCGTCGTCTGGCCGTAGAGGAAGCCGTCCACGACGTTGCCCGGAGTGTGAGCCAACGCGTCGATGGCCGCGAGTGGTTGCCCGGTTTGGACCGCGGTATTAAGGGCCGTGACGCTGCTGTTGAGCGCGTTCATCGCGCTGACCGGCGCGCCCAGCGCGTCAACTCCCAGCACCAGCGGCTGGGGCAACTCGACCGATCCTGTGTAGCCGACGGTTCCATCTGCATATACCAGCCTGTCCACCGACACCTGCCCGGAACCGAACGGGGTGTTGATATTCACTTGACCCACGGTTGTTGCGACGGCGCCGGTGCCGGCCGTATCGCCGCCGGATGGGCCAACGGTGCCGCCCGTCGTGACAGCGCCCGTGGACGAAGTGTCACCACCCGACGTGCCAACGACCGGGGACGTCACGCCGCTGCCCGTCGCGATGGCGCCGGAGTCACCCGTCGTGACGGTGGTGGGGCCACCCGCAACGGCAGTGGTGGTGGATGAACCATCGGCGGTCGCGATAGCGGTTCCGCTGGTCTGAGCGACGCTGAGCGCAGCACCGCCGGTGGCGGAGGTGGCGCCGGAGTTGGCTTCCGCTACCGCAGTGTTGGCCGAGGTGCTGGTGGTGGACGTGGCGAGGGTGCCGGGGTCGGTCGCGACAGGAGCCGTAGACCCCGAGCCGGGGTCGGACGCGACAGGAGCCGTAGACCCCGAGCCGGGGTCGGTCGCGACAGGAGCCGTGGACCCCGAGCCGGGGTCGGTCGCGGTACCGCCGCCGGACGCGGTGCCGCCGCCATCCGAGCCGCTCCCACCCGACGTCCCGGTTGTGTTGCCGGTCCCGATCAACGGGTGCCCTAACAGAGCCCGCGCGGGTGCGTTTATCGCGTCCACCAGGTCCTGCTTGGCGATGGCAACATCGGCCCTCATGGCCTTCCCCGCGGCGACAACGTCGGCCCGCATGACCTTCCCCGCGGCGACAACGTCGGCCCTGATGGCCCGCGCCGCGGCGGCGGCCTCGGGCCCCACCATCTTTGCGGCGGTGGCGACGTCGACGCCCAGGACCTCACGGGCGTTGGCCATCTCGGTGGTCATATACGTCAGCGCGCCAGAACCCACACTTCGCGCCAGCGCAGCATGAAAGGTCGCGGCTCGGGCGCTGACGGCCTGATATCCCTGGGCGTAGGTGACGAACGCCGACTGCAGGGCCACCGACACGTCGTCAGCCGCCATGGCCGCCATCCCGGTGGTGCCGGGGGCAGCCGCCGCATTGGCCGCGTTCAACGCCGAGCCGATGTTCGCTAAATTCCCGGCCGCCGACATAACAGCATCAGGCGTAACGCTGACAAACGACATAACCCGTCTCCTTTGACCGACAATTGAGATCGCGACGTCATCGTTCAGGAATTGACCCTATCGTTATTAAATACATGTCAAGTTGAAATCTGTCTAGCGCTTTTGCGAATATCTTTCGCCGGGACTCGGTGCTTTATGATCGCCTTTCGGCCGCCCTCGGACCCGAAAATCTGTCGCGAGCAAACAAGTCGACCATCTCGGCGTAATGCTCTGGCTGGATAAGCGTCGCCGGCGGCGAAAACAACGGATCACTGTGCAGCACCCGCCGCGCACGCCCACCGTCCACGGCCGGCCCGGCGCCGAACAGCCTGGTCACACGGTTACGACGTAGCTGCGGCAACTCGATAACACCGTCCGCCGACGCGCCCTCAAATCGTAGACAACACGTGTTGTCAGAGCTTATCGTGAGCCCAACCGGGAGGAGACTGCGATGACCATCACATCGACGTCGGCTGAGCCGCTGGGACCAAATTCCCTCACCTGGAAATACTTTGGTGATCTCCGCACGGGAATGATGGGCATCTGGATCGGTGCCCTGCAGAATATGTACCCGGAGTTAGGTGCGGCCGTCGAAGAGCATTCGATTCTGTTGCGCGAGCCCTTGCAGCGAGTCGCTCGGTCGGTTTACCCGATCATGGGCGTGGTCTATGACGGGGAACGGGCCGCGCAGACCGGCCAGCAGATCAAGGGCTACCACAACACGATCAAGGGCGTCGATACCGCCGGACGCCGTTATCACGCGCTGAATCCTGAGACTTTCTACTGGGCACATGCCACTTTTTTTATGTTGGTTATCAAGGTCGCCGAGTACTTCTGCGGCGGCCTGACCGAGACCGAAAAGCGACAATTATTCGACGAACACGTCCAGTGGTATCGAATGTATGGCATGAGCATGCGGCCGGTACCCCGATCGTGGGAGGAATTCCAGCAGTACTGGGAGCGGGTATGCCGAGACGAGCTGGAAATCAACCGGGCAACGCTCGACATATTGGAAATGCGCATCCCCAAACCGAAGTTTGTTTTCATGCCGACGCCGGTCTGGGACCAAATGTTCAAGCCGTTGCTGGCCGGACAGCGCTGGATCGCGGCGGGACTGTTCGATCCCCCGGTTCGCGAGAAGGCCGGAATGCACTGGACACCCGGAGATGAGGTGTTGCTGCGCCTGTTCGGCAAGATGGTCGAATTGGCGTTCCTGGCCGTTCCCGACGAGATCCGGCTGCACCCGCGCGCCCTGGCCGCCTATCGCCGCGCCGAGGGGCGGAGTCGAGTCGATGCGCCGTTGGTGGAGGCACCGGGCTTCGTGGCGCCGCCGCATGACCGCCGCGGACTGCCGATGCACTATTTCCCTCCCCATCCCCACCCCGCTAAGGCTTTGATCGAACGCGCCGGGTCGCTGGTGCACACCACACTCTCGTTGGCCGGGCTGCGGCCCGCCCGGGGGCGCGGCGCCAAAGCCACAGCCGCATAGCGTCGTCGGGCGCGGAGAATTATCCCGCCTGTGCCGTGGGGTTCTAGCTGCGGCTCAGCAGACCCAGGGCCCGCGCGCTCTGGTAGAGGCAGATCGCCGCGGCGGCGGCCACGTTGAGGCTCTCGGCGCCACCCGCCATCGGGATGCGCACCCGGGCATCCGCCTCCTTGGCGTAGTCGGCCGGCAGACCGCGCGACTCCGGCCCGAACAACCACGCCGTCGGCGCACCCAGCAACCGGTCGGCCTCGTCCAGGCGCGTGTCACCGTCCAGCGCGGTGGCCAGCAACCGCAGGCCGGCGCCGCGCAAGGCGGCGAGCGCGTCGCGACCGTCGGGCGCGACCACGACCGGAATCGAGAACATGCTGCCCGCCGACGCGCGCAGGCACTTGCCGTTGTACGGGTCGACGCCGGCGCCGGCGAGGACCACCGCCCCCGCGCCCATGGCGTCGGCGATGCGGATCAGCGTGCCCGCATTGCCCGGCTCGCCGATCTCGACGGCGACCGCGACCAGCCGGGGCGGGGTGGCCAGCACATCCTCGAGCCGGGTCGCCGGCAGGTCGCACACCGCGACCAGCCCCGCCGGGGTGACCGTGTCCGACAGCGCCTTCGCGGCACGCTCGGTGACCGCATGCACCGGGCACTGCAACGCGGCCAACAGTGACGCGTGCCGTTGCGCGGCCGGCTCGGTGACGAACACGTCGCGGACCAGGCCCCGTGCGTCGGCGGCCTCGACCAGGTTGGGCCCCTCGGCCAGAAAGCGTCCCGCGCGCCGGCGGCCGACGTGGCGGTGCAGCTTGACCGCCGCGACCACCGTGGCCGAGCGCTCGGTCAGCACCGAGGACTGCCCGGACTCAGGCAGCCTCTCCCGACGGGCGGTTGACGTCCTCGGGCAGGGCGGCCCGGGCGACGTCGACGAGCGCGGTGAACGCCGCCGGGTCGGTGATCGCGATATCGGCGAGGTTCTTGCGGTCCACCTCGACGCCGGCGGCCTTCAGGCCCTGGATCAGACGGTTGTAGGTGATGTCGTTGGCACGCGCGGCCGCGTTGATCCGCGAGATCCACAGCTTGCGGAACTCGCCCTTGCGCGCCCGGCGGTCGCGGTAGGCGTAGTTCAGTGAATGTAGTTGCTGTTCTTTGGCTTTGCGATAGAGCCGGGATCGCTGGCCGCGATAGCCTTTCGAGGCCTGCAGGATGCTGCGCCTCTTCTTATGCGCGTTGACTGCGCGCTTTACGCGTGCCATGGATGTTCCTACTCTCGTTCCGAAATTGGATGGTCAGGTGGCGAACGTTCAGCCGTTCAGCCGTTCAGCCGTTCAGCAGCGACTTGACCCGCTTGGTGTCGTTGGCTGAAACGGTCGTGCGGCCTTCCAGCCGCCGGGTCCGCTTGCTCGGCTTGTGCTCGAGCAGGTGCCGGCGGTTGGCGTGTTCGCGGAGGATCTTTCCGGTCCCGGTGCGCCGGAAGCGCTTCGAGGCACCGCTGTGGGTCTTGGCCTTGGGCATGGTTCTCCAGTTCTGCTGGTGTGCGGTCGCAGTGTCAGGTCAGTTGGGTGAAGGGTTCGGGTCCGCGGTTCCGTCGGATTCGGGTGCCGGCCCGGCCCCCGGTCCTTCCGGATGCCGCGCCCTGGCGCGAGTTTTCGCGCCGCGATGCGGTGCCAGCACCATCGTCATGTTGCGCCCATCCTGCTTGGCCGACGTTTCGACGAACCCGTATTCGGCGACGTCCGCGCCCAGCCGCTGGAGCAACCGATAGCCCAGCTCGGGCCGCGACTGCTCACGTCCGCGAAACATGATGGTGACCTTCACCTTCGATCCCGCCTCCAGGAAGCGGACCACGTGACCCTTTTTGGTCTCGTAGTCGTGATCATCGATCTTGGGTCGCAGCTTCTGCTCTTTGACGACGGTCTGCTGCTGGTTGCGGCGGGATTCGCGCGCCTTTTGCGCCGCCTCGTATTTGTACTTGCCGTAGTCCATGATCTTGCAGACCGGTGGCCTGGCGTTCGGGGCAACTTCGACAAGGTCGAGATCGGCGTCCGCGGCGACGCGCAGTGCGTCTTCGATACGCACTATGCCTACCTGCTCTCCCCCGGGGCCAATCAATCGGACTTCAGGTACGCGAATGCGCTCGTTGACGCGGGTCTCAGTGCTGATGGGGCCTCCCTCGGTGGGCGTTGTCGTGCTGCGGTCACGACCAGCGCCTGGTCTGTCCGGGATCAGCAGCGGAAATGCCACACCATCAGCAAAAAAGCCCTGCACCGGCAGGGCCCATGCCGACCGATCGCGGCTGAAGCTACTCAAGCCGCCCGCGTCACCGCGGAACGGGCACCAGATGTGCCCGTGACCGGACCGCTGAGCCTTGAAAGTTATCGTGGCCCGCGGTGGGAGTGGGACTCCACTTGCTCTCCTGGCGTACGCCGGGATGGTCGCGCAGGTCAGTTTAGCAGCAGAGGCGTCTTTTCCCGCACTTCAGCTAATTCCAGCCGGGCCCCACGACCCGTCCCCATTCGCGCGGTTCCGCAAACCCCGGCAAAGGTCAGCATGCCCTGCCTGGCGCTTCGCCAGGCTTTTCCCCGGGGAAACGAATATCCTCGCGGTCTGTGACTGTCGCTACGCCTCGTTCGGGCAGCCGGTCGAAGTCCCGGTATCACTGGGTGCCGGCGGCGGCCGGCTGGACCGTCGGTGTCATCGCCACGCTGTCGTTGGTGGCCAGCGTGTCACCGCTGGCCCGTTGGCTGATCAAGGTTCCGCGGGAGTTCATCAACGACTACCTCTTCAACTTCCCCGACACCAGCATTGCCTGGTCGTTCGTGCTGGCCTTGCTGGCCGCGGCCCTGTCGGCGCGCAAGCGCATCGCCTGGCTGCTGCTACTCGGCAACCTGGTCCTCGCCGCGGTGCTGAATGCCGCCGATATCGCCGCGGGCGACAACACCGCGGCCGAACTCTTCGGCGAAAACCTCGGCTTTGCGGTGCACATCGTGGTGATCGTCGTGCTGGTTCTGGCGTATCGGGAGTTCTGGGCCAAAGTTCGCCGCGGCGCGTTGGTCAAGGCGGCCGTGGTGCTGGTGGCCGCCGACGCGGTCGGGATCCTGATGTCCTGGGGCCTGGTCGAACTCTGGCCGGGATCGCTCGCGCGCCAGGACCGGCTGCCCTACGTAGCCAACCGCGTAATCGGTTTCGCCCTGGCCGACCCCGACCTGTTCACCGGCCGGCCGCACTTGTTGCTCAACGCGATCTTCGGGCTGTTCGGCGCGCTCGCGCTGATCGCGGCGACAATCGTGCTGTTCCAGTCCCAGCGTGCCGAGAACGCGCTGACCGGAGAGGACGAGTCCGCGATCCGCGGGCTGCTCGAGTTGTTCGGCAACAACGACTCCCTGGGGTATTTCGCCACCCGGCGCGACAAGTCGGTGGTGTTCGCCGGCAGCGGCCGCGCCGCCATCACCTACCGGGTCGAGGTCGGCGTCTGCCTGGCCAGCGGCGACCCGATCGGCGACCACCGGGCCTGGCCGCAGGCCATTGCCGCGTGGCTGAGCCTGTGCCAGACGTATGGCTGGGCCCCGGGCGTCATGGGCGCCAGTTCCCAAGGAACCCAGGCTTTTCGTGAGGCCGGCCTCAATGCGTTGGAACTCGGCGACGAGGCCATCCTGCGGACCTCCGACTTCAAGCTGTCCGGTCCGGACATGCGCGGGGTGCGCCAGGCCGTCACGCGGGCCCGCAGGGCCGGTCTCACGGTGCGGATCCGGCGCCACCGCGACATGTCCGCCGACGAGATGGCGGAAACCATCGCACGTGCCGACGCGTGGCGCGACAGCGCCTCCGAGCGCGGCTTCTCGATGGCGCTGGGCCGGCTCGGCGACCCCGCCGATGGGGATTGTCTGCTGGTCGAGGCGCTCGACCGCGACGGCAACGTGGTGGCGATGCTGTCGCTCGTCCCGTGGGGAACCACCGGCGTCTCCCTGGACCTGATGCGCCGTTCCCCGCAATCCCCCAACGGGACGATCGAGCTCATGGTCAGCGAGCTGACGCTCAACGGCGAGCAGCTCGGCATCACCCGCGTCTCCCTGAACTTCGCGATGTTCCGTTCGGCGTTCGAGCAGGGGGCCCAACTGGGCGCCGGTCCGGTTGCCCGGCTGTGGCGGGGCTTCCTGCTGTTCTTCTCCCGGTGGTGGCAGCTCGAGACCCTGTACCGCTCGAACGTGAAGTACCAACCCGAATGGGTTCCCCGCTACGCCTGCTACGAGGACGCCCGGCTGATTCCGCGGGTCGGGGTCGCCTCGGCCATGGCCGAGGGTTTCCTGGTGCTGCCGTTCAGCCGGCGCGACGAGATGCACACCGGCCACCACACCGCCGCGCCGGCCAGGCTGGTGGAGTCGGGGCTGCTGCACCACGACGGGTCGGCGCCCGATGTCAGCGGACTGCGACGGGCGAACGCCGACGCTGAGCGAAGCCGCCTACCCGAGCAGGTGCGGGTGCGAATGGACAAGCTGAAAGCGTTGCAGCGCGGCGGTGTTGACGCCTACCCCGTGGGGTCTCCGCCCAGCCACACGATCGCCCGGGCGCTCGACGCCGACGACCAGGAGACCGTCTCGGTGGCGGGGCGGATCCTGCGGATCCGCGACTACGGCGGCGTGCTCTTCTGCCAGCTGCGGGACTGGTCCGGGGAAATGCAAGTGCTGCTGGACAATTCGCTGCTGGGCAGCGGACGCACCGCCGATTTCACCGGTGCCATCGACCTGGGCGACCTGGTCGAGATGACCGGCACGATGGGCTTCAGCAAGAAGGGAACCCGCTCGTTGCTCGTGGGCGACTGGCGGATGATCGGTAAATGCCTGCGGCCGCTGCCCAACAAGTGGAAGGGGCTCACCGACCCGGAGGCGCGGGTGCGGGCGCGCTATGTCGACCTCGCGGTCAACCCCGATTCGCGCGAGCTGATCAGGGCGCGCAGCAATGTCGTGCGCTCCATCCGGGAAACGTTGTTCGCCAAAGGTTTCCTCGAAGTCGAGACCCCGATGCTGCAGCAGGTCCACGGCGGGGCCACCGCCCGGCCGTTCATCACCCACATCAACACCTACGACATGGATCTGTTCTTGCGCATCGCGCCGGAGCTCTACCTGAAACGCTTGTGCGTCGGCGGCATGGAGCGGGTGTTCGAACTGGGCCGCGCCTTCCGCAACGAGGGCGTCGATTTCAGCCACAACCCGGAGTTCACGCTGCTGGAGGCCTACCAGGCGCACGCCGACTACCTGGGGTGGATCGACGGCGCCCGTGAGCTCATCCAGAATGCCGCCGAGGCCGCCCACGGTGAGCAGACGGTGCTGCGGCCCCGCGCCGACGGCGCCGATGCCCGCCTCGAGCCGGTCGACATCTCCGGCGTCTGGCCGGTGAAGACGGTCCACGACGCGGTGTCCGAAGTGCTCGGGGAGCCCGTCGACCCCGACACGTCCCTGGCCGCTCTGCGTAAGCTGGCCGACGCCGCACACATTCCCTATCGGGCGCATTGGGATGCCGGCGCGGTGGTGCTCGAGCTGTACGAGCACCTGGTCGAGGACCGCACCGAGCAACCGACGTTCTACATCGACTTCCCGACGTCGGTGTCGCCGCTGACCCGGCCGCACCGCAGTCGGCGCGGCGTCGCCGAGCGCTGGGACCTGGTGGCGTGGGGCATGGAGCTGGGCACCGCCTACAGCGAGCTGACCGACCCGGTGGAGCAGCGGCGCCGCCTGCAGGAGCAGTCGCTGCTGGCGGCCGGCGGGGACCCCGAAGCGATGCAGCTGGACGAGGACTTCCTGCAGGCCATGGAGTACGCCATGCCGCCGACCGGCGGGCTGGGCATGGGCATAGATCGGCTCGTCATGCTCGTCACCGGCCGCAGCATCCGCGAGACGCTGCCCTTTCCGCTGGCTAAGCCGCACTGATGCGGCCCGCGGGGAGTGCCCCCGCGCACGGCGAACATTCGGTGAATACGTTCCAGCCCGGTTAACAATCCATCACAATGATGGACGTGACAGGGTCGGCGCCGCAGGCCACGGCGCAGCTGCTCGCGAGTGGCCACATCTCGCTGATGCACGGCTGGGTGCCCGCGACCACCCAGGTCGTCGCCGCGCTGGTGCTGACGCTGGCCGTGGGCTGGCGGTCGCGACGCTGGCGCACGGTGTGGCTGCCGGTGGCCGCGCTGGTCGGGGGCGCCGCGGCCTACGCGACGCACTGGTACCTCGTCGACCGCGGTCTGTCCGACGACCCTGCGCCATCGGCGTTGTGGCTCTGGATCGCGGCGAGCGCGATGGCCGCGATGGTGCTGGTGCTGGGCTGGCGCGGCTCTCCCGTGTGGCGTCGCGGCGCGGCGCTGACGGCCGTGCCGCTGTGCCTGCTCAGCGCGGCGCTGGCCGTCAACCTGTGGGTCGGCTACTTCCCCACCGTGCAGACCGCGTGGAGTCAGCTGGTTTCCGGACCGCTGCCCGACCAGACCGACCAGGACACCGTTACGGCGATGGCCGCCAAGGGAACCCGGCCGCCGCACGGCAGCGTCTTGCCGGTGGTGATCCCGTCGGACGGGTCGCACTTCAAGCACCGCGGCGAGCTGGTGTACCTGCCGCCCGCATGGTTCGCCACGAGGCCCCCACCGCAGTTGCCGACGGTGATGATGATCGGCGGCCAGTTCAATACGCCCGCGGACTGGACGCGCGCGGGCAACGCGGTCAAGACGATCGACGACTTCGCCGCCGCCCACGACGGCAGCGCCCCGGTGCTGGTGTTCGTGGACTCCGGTGGAGCGTTCAACAACGACACCGAATGCGTCAACGGCGTCCGGGGCAATGCGGCCGACCACTTGACCAAAGACGTTGTCCCCTACCTGGTCTCGAGATTCGGCGTCAGCCCCGACGGGGCGCACTGGGGGGTCGCGGGCTGGTCCATGGGCGGAACCTGCGCCGTGGATCTGACCGTCATGCACCCGGAGATGTTCAGCGCCTTCGTCGACGTCGCCGGCGACTTCTCCCCCAACGCGGGCAACAAGGCGCAGACCATCGCCCGGCTGTTCGGCGGCAACGCCGACGCGTGGGCGGCGTTCGATCCGGCCACGGTGATCGAGCGGCACGGACCGTACCGCCAGGTGGCCGGGTGGTTCGCGATCTCGTCGGAAGGCCCGTCGACGCCGCGCCGTGACGTGGCCCTCGCCGACCTCGCCGCCATGCGTCTCGCCGGCCGCGACGCCGCCGCCAACCCGGCCAACCAGACCGCGGCGGCCTATTCGCTGTGCGCACTCGGGCGCGCCAACGGCATCGACTGCGCCGTGCTTCCCCAGCCGGGCAGGCACGACTGGCCGTTCGCGGACCGGGCTTTCGCGGCCGCGCTGCCGTGGCTGTCCGGCCAGATCGGCACCCCGGGCGTCGCGCGGACCGGGCTTCCCGGGGTGCCGGCTCCCGTCCCGGCCGCGACCCCGGTCGTGGTGCCCGCCCAACATTCCCGCCCCGCCACCAAATGAGCACACCGCAAGCGCCCGGCGACCCGACTCCCGACGGGTACGACGACGCCGGAGTGCCAACCTTCGAGTCCGTCCGGGACAAGATCGAGTCCCGCTACGGAAGCGCCTTGGGCGCAGCCGATCTCGACGCCGACTCGGCCGAGGGGCGCTCCGTCGAGGAGCAGTACGAGGAGCGTGAGCGCGCGGCGGCCGATCGCCTGGCCCAGATCCGCGAGTCGATGCGCGCACAGGACGACGATGGATCGCCGGGCTGATCGAGCCCGCACCCAGCGCGGTTACGCCCGCCAGATCCGCGCACTCAACGCAGTTTCGGCGCCGTAACCGGCCGGGCCTCAGGCGCTGACTTTGCGCCGCCGGCCGGACCGCTGCGGGGGGCGCGCCGGCGCCTGCCCGCGGGCGACGACCTCGGCGAGGAACTTGCCGGTGTAGCTCTCGGGGACCGCGGCGACGTCCTCGGGCGTTCCCTGCGCCACCACGGTCCCGCCCTCGGAGCCACCCTCGGGTCCCATGTCGACGATCCAGTCCGACGTCTTGATCACGTCCAGGTTGTGCTCGATGACGATGACCGTGTTCCCCTTGTCCACCAGGCCGCTGATGACGCTCAGCAGCTTGCGGATGTCGTCGAAATGCAAACCGGTGGTGGGCTCGTCGAGGATGTAGACGGTCCGCCCGGTCGAGCGCTTCTGCAGTTCGGCGGCCAGCTTGACGCGCTGCGCCTCCCCGCCGGACAGCGTCGGGGCGGGCTGGCCCAGCCGCACATAGCCCAGCCCGACGTCGACCAGCGTGCGCAGGTAGCGGTGGATGCCGGTGATGGGCTCGAAGAACTCCGCGGCCTCCTCGATCGACATGTCCAACACTTCGGAGATCGTCTTGCCCTTGTAATGCACCTCGAGGGTTTCCCGGTTGTAGCGGGCGCCCTGGCAGACCTCGCACGGCACATACACGTCGGGCAGGAAGTTCATCTCGATCTTGATGGTGCCGTCGCCGGTGCACGCCTCGCAGCGACCGCCCTTGACGTTGAACGAGAACCGGCCGGGCTGATAGCCGCGGACCTTGGCCTCGGTGGTGGCCGCGAACAGGGTGCGGATCTTGTCGAACACCCCGGTGTAGGTGGCCGGGTTCGAGCGCGGTGTGCGGCCGATCGGCGACTGGTCGACACGCACCAGCTTGTCGAGGTGATCGAGCCCGGTGACCCGCGTGTGGCGGCCCGGGACCTGTCGCGCGCCGTTGAGCCGGTTGGCCAGCACCGCGGCCAGGATGTCGTTGACCAGAGTCGACTTGCCGGAGCCCGACACGCCCGTCACCGCGGTGAGCACACCGAGCGGGAAGGACACGTCGATGCCGCGCAGGTTGTGCTCGCGGGCGCCGACCACGGTGAGTTGCCGCTTGCGGTCGACCGGACGCCGCAGGGCGGGGATCTCGATGCTCTCCTTGCCCGACAGGTAGGCGCCGGTGATCGACTCCTCGTTGGCCAGCAGCTCGCTGTAGGTGCCGCTGTGCACGATGCGGCCGCCGTGCTCGCCGGCCCGCGGCCCGATGTCGACGATCCAGTCGGCGTGGGCGATGGTGTCCTCGTCGTGCTCGACCACGATCAGGGTGTTACCCAAATCCCTTAGGCGGGTAAGGGTTTCGATGAGGCGGCGGTTGTCGCGCTGATGCAGTCCGATCGACGGCTCGTCGAGCACGTACAGCACGCCGACCAGGCCGGACCCGATCTGGGTGGCCAGCCGGATGCGTTGGGCCTCACCGCCGGACAGCGTGGCCGCCGCGCGTGACAACGACAGGTACTCCAGCCCGACGTCGAGCAAAAAGCCCAGCCGCGACTGGATCTCCTTGAGCACCTGCCCGGCGATCGCCCGCTCGCGCGGGCCCAGGGTGAGGGTGTTGAGGAACTCGGCGCAGTCGGAGATGGACAGCTCACAGACCTCGGCGATGGACTTGTTGCCGCGCTGCCCCCCGGAACCCCCAGCCAGCGTCACGGCAAGAATCTCGGGCTTGAGGCGGGTGCCCTCACACACCGGGCAGGGCACGTCGCGCATGAAGCCCTCGTAGCGTTCCTTCATCTGCTCGGACTCGGTCTGGGCCATCTTGCGCTGCAGGAAGGCCAGCACGCCCTCGAAGTCGGCGTAGTAGGAGCGGGTGCGCCCGTACCGGTTGCGGTAGCGCACGTGCACCTGATGGTCGGAGCCCTCCAGGATCGCCTTGCGCGCCTTGGCCGGCAGCTTGCGCCACGGGGTGTCGACGTCGAAGCCCAGCTCCTCGCCGAGCCCGGCCATCATCCGGGTGAAGTACTCGGCGGTGTGGCCCGCCGACCACGGCGCGACCGCGCCCTCGGCCAGGGTGCGCTCGGGGTCGGGGATCACCAGGTCGGGGTCGACCTCCTTGCGGATCCCCAGGCCGGAGCATTCGGGGCAGGCGCCGTAGGGCGAGTTGAAGGAGAACGACCGCGGTTCCAGGTCGTCGACGGCCAGCGCGTGCCCGTTGGGGCAGGCCAGCTTCTCGGAGAACCGCTGCTCACGGTGCGGCGCCCCCGGCTCGTGATCGACGAATTCCAGCACCACGATGCCGTCGGCCAGGTTCAGCGCGGTCTCCACCGAGTCGGTGAGCCGCTGCTTGGCGCTGGCCTTGACGGTGAGGCGGTCCACCACCACCTCGATGTCGTGTTTTTCCTGCTTCTTCAGCTTGGGCGGGTCGGTCAGCGGGTGCACCACACCGTCGACCCGCACCCGGCTGTAACCCTGGGCGTTGAGCTTCTCGAACAGGTCGGCGAACTCGCCCTTGCGGGTGCGCACCACCGGCGCCAGCACCAGGAACCGGGTGCCCTCCGGCATCGCCAGCACCTGGTCGACGATTTGCTGCGGGGTCTGGCGGGCGATCCGCTCACCACAGATCGGGCAGTGCGGCGTGCCGGCGCGCGCGTACAGCAGCCGCAGGTAGTCGTACACCTCGGTGATGGTCCCGACCGTCGAGCGCGGGTTGCGGTTGGTCGACTTCTGGTCGATCGACACCGCCGGGGACAGGCCCTCGATGAAGTCGACGTCCGGCTTGTCCATCTGCCCCAGGAACTGGCGGGCGTAGGCCGACAGCGACTCCACGTAGCGGCGCTGGCCCTCGGCGAAGATGGTGTCGAAGGCCAGCGACGACTTGCCCGACCCGGACAGCCCGGTGAACACGATCAGCGAGTCGCGGGGCAGGTCGAGGTCGACGCCCTGCAGGTTGTGCTCGCGGGCGCCCTTGACGATCAGGCGGTCAGCCACGCTGCCCCTCTCGGTGAAAGTCTTAGCTGCCTGGCGCGGTTCCAGCGCACGGCGCTTCCATGCTATGTGCCCGTACCGACAAGCATGCCGGGGCCAGTAACGTGGCGCACATGACTGTCGTCAACGACAACTACACCGGACACGTCGACCCTGGTACCGCCGCACGCCGCACGCTGCCCGGCGCCACGATACTCAAGGCATCGGTGGGCCCGATGGACAACAACGCCTACCTGGTGACTTGTTCCGCCACCGGCGAAACGCTGCTCATCGACGCCGCCAACGACGCCGACGACCTCATCGAGCTGGTCCGCCGCCACGCCCCGAAGGTGACGCTGATCGTGACCAGCCATCAGCACTTCGACCACTGGCAGGCCCTCGAGGCCGTGGCCGCGGCCACCGGCGCGCCGACCGCCGCCAACGAGATCGACGCCGGGCCGCTACCGGTCAAGCCGGACCGTTTGCTGGCGGGCGGCGACACCGTGCGCATCGGCAACCTGCGCTTCGACGTCATCCACCTGCGCGGCCACACACCCGGATCGATCGCGCTGGCCCTCGACGGGGACGCGACGGGCGGGGTCACGCAGTTGTTCACCGGTGACTGTCTGTTCCCGGGCGGGCTGGGCCGGACCACCGCACCGGCCGAGTTCGACTCGCTCTACCAGGACGTGAAGACCCGGGTGTTCGACCGGTTCGGTGACGACACGGTCGTCTACCCCGGCCACGGCGACGACACCACGCTGGGCGCCGAACGTCCGCATCTCGAGGAGTGGCGCGAACGCCGCTGGTGAAGTCCGGAAACGTCAGGCCGGTACGGCGCGTCGGACGAGTTCGGAGGCGTTCTGCCGGAGTTCGCGCAACCCCACAACGGTCATGCGCCGGTCGTAGCACCGGCGCGACGGCGACCTACGACGTGGTGTGCACGATCAACACGTCGACCTTGGCCCGGCGCGAGACGTTGGCGGGAACCGACCCCAGCAGCCGGCCCGCGATGGTGCTCAGGCCGACGTTGCCGACCACGAGCAGGTCGGCCTTCTCCTCCTCGGCCAGGTCGACCAGCGCGTCGACCGGGGCGCCGACGATCGGCCGCTCCTCGACGTTCTTGGCGCCGGCCGCGTGCGCGCGCTCCTTGGCGTCGCGCAGGATCGAATAAATCGGCGCGGTGCCGGACACCTTGTAGCTTTCCGACCCCAGGGCGTCGGCGGCGCGGGCGTCCTGCTGCTGGGGCAGGTACGCCGACGCGATGATCAACCTGGCGTCGGCCCCGGCGAGTTGCGCCGCCCGGTCCACCGCGCGCATCGACGAGTCCGAGCCGTCAGTTCCTACCACCACGATCCGATAGGCGCCCATTTACCCTCCCATTTCGGTTGGTCAGCCAACCAATGACAGTATCGCGTTTGCCGAAAGGAATGGAGATAGATCGGCGACTCAGCGTGGCGCGGTGTGACCAGCATTTGCTCGGTCACGCTGGACCGACGGACAATATTCCCGATGACAAAACGTGGAATGCCCGGGGCCAATCCGGAATGCCTTGGATCGCCGGACTTTTCGCGAATTCCGCACGTCAGGGGCGAATGCGGCCGCGCGGCGCCGCGCCCGCCGGCCCCCGGCACGCCGGGTGACCGGGTCGTCGCCCGCGCTTTACAGTGACAAGGGTTATGTCTATGTCCACGCTTGAGCAGCGCGTTCCGCAGGTGGCCGGCGCGCCCGCGCCGGCGTCCCCGCGCGCCAGGCTGCTCGACCCGTGGGCGATCGCCGCGCTGGCCACCGCCATCAGCGCCGCCTGGGCGTGCAGGCCTTCGTTCTGGTTCGACGAGGGCGCGACGATCTCGGCGGCGGCGAGCCGCACGCTGCCGGAGCTGTGGCGGCTGCTGGGCCACATCGACGCCGTGCACGGCCTGTATTACCTGGTGATGCACGGCTGGTTCGCGATCTTCCCACCCACCGAGTTCTGGTCGCGCTTTCCCAGCTCGCTGGCGGTGGGGGCCGCCGCCGCCGGTGTCACGGTGTTCACCAGGCAGTTCACGCCGCGCGGCACCGCGGTGTGCGCGGGCGTCGTGTTCGCCATCCTGCCGCGGATCACCTGGGCGGGGATGGAGGCGCGGTCCTATGCCTTCGCGGTCGCCGCGGCCATCTGGCTGACCGTGCTGCTCGTCGCGGCAGTGCGGCGCAACGCGGCGCGGCTGTGGATGGGCTACGCGCTGGGGCTGGCGTTGTCGATCCTGCTGAGCCTGAACCTGGTCCTGCTGGTGCCGGTGCACGCCGCGGCGCTGCCGTTGCTGGCCGCCCGAGGGGGCCGCAAATCGCCGGGCATCCGGTGGGTGATCGCCACGGCCGCCGCGGTCGGCCTGATGACGCCCTTCCTGCTCTATGCCCACGGCCAGGTCTACCAGGTCAACTGGATCTTCCCGGTCAGCTGGCACTACGCCTTCGACATCATCCTGCGGCAGTACTTCGACCACAGCGTTCCGTTCGCCATTCTCACGGCCGGCCTGGTCGTCGCCGCCATCGCGGCCCGGCTGCGCGGCGCGGGGGCCCCGGCGGGTGAGACGCGCAACCTGCTGCTCATCTGCGCGGCGTGGGTCGTCGTCCCGACCGGCCTGGTCGTCGTGTACTCGGCCGTCATCGAACCGATCTACTTCCCGCGCTACCTGATCCTCACCACGCCGGCGGTGGCCGTCGTCATGGCCGTCTGCATCGCCACGATCGCCCGCAAGCCGTGGACCGTTGCCGTCGTGGTGCTGCTGTTCGCCGTCGCCGCGGTGCCCAACTACCTGTTCGTCCAGCGCTGGCCGTACGCCAAGGAGGGCTGGGATTACAGCCAGGTGGCCGACCTGATCGGCTCCCACGCCGCCCCCGGGGACTGCCTGATGGTCGACAACACCGTGGGATGGCGGCCCGGGCCGATCCGCGCGCTGCTCGCTGCGCGACCCGAGGCCTACCGGTCGCTGGTCGATGTCGAGCGCGGCGCGTACGGGCCCAACGTCGGCTGGCTGTGGGACGGGCACGTCGCCGTGTGGCTGACGACGGCCAAGATCAACAAGTGCTCGACCATCTGGACCATCACCAACAAGGACGGTTCGCTGCCCGATCACCAGGCGGGCGCTTCGCTGCCGCCGGGCGCATTCGGGCGCGCCCCGGCGTACCGGTTCCCTGGTTACCTGGGGTTCCACATCGTCGAGCGGTGGCAGTTCCACTACTCGCAGGTGGTGAAGTCGACGCGGTGAAGCCGACGTCGACGGGGTGGTGGCCGTCTTTCGCGCCGAGGACGAGACGGACTGACCTCAGCGCGGCCGGGGGCTCGCCCCGGCCGGGCTGGCGGCGCGCGTCGCGCCGTAGGCGACCGCCACACCGGCGGCGCTGAGCGCGGTGAACGCCGCGAACAACCAGCGGGCCGCGGCGACGCCGCCGCCCTCGGCGGTGTTGACCACGACACCGGCCAGCCCGGCGCCGAACGCCGCGGAGATGAGCTGCACGGTGTTGATCGCCGCGGCCGCCGCGCCGCCCTCGCCCGGGTCGTCGACGGAATCCATCGCCCGTACCGACAGGTGGGGCCAGGCCATCCCGATCCCGACCCCGGCGACCAGCAACGCCACCGCCCACAGGGCGGCGCGCCCGAGCGAGGCATCGGCGCGCTGGCTGACGGCGCCGAGCGCCAGGCCGCACGCCACCACCAGCGGCGCGGCCAGGATCACCCGCCCGATCGTGCGGGGGCTTTCCAGCGAGGCACTGGCGATCTCGCTGGCGGTCCAGCCCAGGGCCAGCGCCGCCCCCAGGAACCCGGCCGCGACCGGCGTCAGGTGCGCCAGTTGCTGGCCGAACAGCGGCACGTAGGTGTCCACCATCGCGGCGGCCATCAGCACCCCCATGGTCAGGTACACCCACTTCAGCGGCCCGGCACCGAACACGCTGGGCGGCAGGACCGCCGCCGGTGACCGCCGGTCGACGACCACGAACACCGCGACCAGCGCCGCGCCCGCACCGAGCAGGCCCGCCGTCGCGGCGACGTCGTGCGGGATCTGCGCCACGCTGACCGCCAGCGCGGCCGCGCCGACCACCAGCAGCGACAACACCGGCACCCGGGGCGCCGGGGCGGCGGCCGGCCCGGCGCGGCCCGCGGCCAGCGCGACGGGAACCAGCGCGGCGATCAGGGCGGTCAGCACGGCCATCGTGACGAAGGCCCACCGCCACAGGCCGAACTGGGCGAACAGGCCGCCGGTGGCCGGTCCGACGACCGTGGCCACCCCCCACATGGCCGACACCAGCGCCGAGGCCCGGGTCCACAGCTCCCGCGGCAGCGCGGCGTTGATGTTGGCGTAGCCGAGCCCCGCCAGCAGGCCGCCGGCCACCCCCTGCAGGGCGCGCCCGCCGATCAGCACCCCCATGTCGGGGGCCGCCCCGCAGACCAGGCTGGCCAGGCCGAAGACGGTCAGCCCGGTCAGGTAGGAGGCGCGCGGCCCGATCCGCAGCAGCATCGGGTTGACCAGGGTGGCCGCGACCACCGACCCGACCAGATACAGCGTCGTCACCCACGCGTAGAGGCGCCCGCCGCCGATTTCGGCGACCGTGTTCGGCAGCAGACTGCTGGTCAGGAACTCGTTGGTGGCGTACAGCGCGACACCGCCGGCCAGCACGACCGACGTCCCCAGGTTCCTGCCCCCCAGCAGGGCCCGCCAGCCGCCGGCGCCGCCGGCCGGGTCGGTCACTTCAGGCCGGCGGCGTCCATCCCGCGCAGCTCCTTCTTCAGGTCGGCGATCTCGTCGCGGAACCGGGCGGCCAGCTCGAACTGCAGGTCGCGGGCGGCGGCCATCATCTGGGCGGTGAGGTCCTTGATCAGGTCGGCCAGCTCGGCGCGGGGCATGCCGGCGGTGTCGCGGCCCTCGAAGACGCCGGCGCTGACCGCCCGGCCGGGCTCGCCCTGGGCGCGCCGGCCGCGGGAGGCGTTGCGCCCGGATCCGCCGATTTGGACACCGTCGGTGGCATCGGTATCGGCGGCCTCGCGGTAGACCTGGTCGAGGATGTCGGCGATCTTCTTGCGCAACGGCTGCGGGTCGATGCCGTGGGCCTCGTTGTAGGCGATCTGCTTGGCGCGGCGCCGGTCGGTCTCGTCGATGGCCTCCCTCATCGACTCGGTGATCGTGTCGGCGTACATGTGCACCTCGCCGGAGACGTTGCGGGCGGCGCGGCCGATGGTCTGGATCAGGCTGCGCGACGACCGCAGGAAACCCTCCTTGTCGGCGTCGAGGATCGCCACCAGCGACACCTCGGGCAGGTCGAGACCCTCGCGCAGCAGGTTGATGCCGACCAGCACGTCGTAATCGCCCAGCCGCAGCTGGCGCAGCAGTTCGACGCGGCGCAGCGTGTCGACCTCGGAGTGCAGGTAGCGCACCCGGATGCCCATTTCCAGCAGGTAGTCGGTGAGGTCCTCGGCCATCTTCTTGGTCAGGGTGGTCACCAGCACCCGCTGGTCGGCGTCGGTGCGTTTGCGGATCTCGCCGATCAGGTCGTCGATCTGGCCCTTGGTCGGCTTGACCACCACCTTCGGGTCCACCAGCCCGGTGGGGCGGATCACCTGCTCGACGAACTCGCCGCCGGTCTGGCCCAGCTCGTAGGGGCCGGGGGTGGCCGACAGGTACACCGCCTGCCCGATCCGGTCGGCGAACTCCTCCCAGGTCAGCGGCCGGTTGTCCACCGCCGACGGCAGCCGGAACCCGTATTCCACCAGGTTGCGCTTGCGGGACATGTCGCCCTCGTACATGCCGCCGATCTGCGGCACCGTGACGTGCGACTCGTCGATGACGAGCAGGAAGTCCTCGGGGAAGTAGTCCAGCAGCGTCGCCGGCGGCGATCCGGGCCCGCGTCCGTCGATGTGGCGGGAGTAGTTCTCGATGCCCGAGCAGAAGCCGACCTGGCGCATCATCTCGATGTCGTAGTTGGTGCGCATCCGCAGCCGCTGGGCCTCCAGCAGCTTGCCCTGGCCGTCGAGCTCTTCGAGCCGCTCGGCGAGTTCGGCCTCGATGGTCGAGATCGCCTGGGCCATTCGCTCGGGGCCGGCCACGTAGTGGGTGGCCGGGAAGATCCGCAGCGAGTCGACCTGGCGGATCACCTCGCCGGTCAGCGGGTGCAGGTAGTACAGCGCCTCGATCTCGTCGCCGAAGAACTCGACGCGGACCGCCAGCTCCTCGTACGACGGGATGATCTCCATGGTGTCGCCGCGCACCCGGAACGAGCCGCGGGTGAAGGACAGGTCGTTGCGGGTGTATTGCACGTCGACCAGCAGCCGCAGCAGCGCATCGCGGGCCACCTCGCGGCCGATCCGCAGCTCGACGGAGCGGTCCAGGTAGGACTGCGGCGTGCCCAGGCCGTAGATGCAGGACACCGAGGCGACCACCACCACGTCGCGCCGGGACAGCAGCGACGACGTCGCCGAGTGCCGCAGGCGCTCCACGTCGTCGTTGATGGAGCTGTCCTTTTCGATATAGGTGTCGGTCTGCGCGATGTAGGCCTCGGGCTGGTAGTAGTCGTAGTACGACACGAAGTACTCGACGGCGTTGTGCGGCAACATCTCCCGCAGCTCGTTGGCGAGCTGCGCGGCGAGCGTTTTGTTCGGCGCCATGACCAGGGTGGGCCGCTGCAGGCGTTCGATGAGCCACGCCGTGGTGGCCGACTTGCCGGTGCCGGTCGCGCCGAGCAGCACGACGTCGCGCTCCCCCGCCCTGATGCGCCGCTCCAGCTCCTCGATGGCCGCCGGCTGGTCGCCGGCCGGTTCGTGCGGGCTGACCACCTCGAAGCGCGCCCCGGTCCGCACCACGTCCTCGACCGCGCGGTACTCCGAGTGCGCGAGCACCGGGTGCTCGGTAGCAAAAGCCATGCGTCCAGGGTAGAGCGACCCACCGACAGGCGCCCGGAGCTATCGGGGGCTGCGCCGCCACACCCGGGTGGCCGGGTCGCATTCGATCAGGTAACCCTGCTCGGAGACCGACATCGCGAACACCGCGACGTCGGGCTGGGCGCACGACGCCCCGACCGCGTGCACCCCCGCCACGTCCGGCGCCTTGTCCCACGTCTGGTCCTCGCACACGACCTGCTCGTTGGTCGTCAGGTCGTAGCCGAGCTTGTCGACGTCGCCACAGGCCTCCCCGAGCACGGGCGCCGACCGCCCGGCGGGCGGCGCGGATGGCTCGTCGGCGACCTCCGCCGGATCGGCCACGGTCACGTTCGGCGGCACATCGCCGATCCGCGTGGCCACGATCGAGATGCGCTGCACCACGCCGCGGGCGCCGCACTCGTTGCTGCGCACGGTCGCGGTCTGCGTGCCGCGCAGCGTGCCGTCGGCCCGCGGCGCCAGGGACCACACCACCATCTCCAGCTCGGTGGACGTGCCCGCCCGGCCCGGCAGGCGGCAGCCCGCCCGCACCTCCGAGGGCGCGCCGTCCCAAGAGCCGTCCACGAAGCGCAGCACGTCGGTCTGGCCGCCGCCCGCGATGCTCGCGACCCGATGGTTGCCGTCGTCGAGCCGGGTGCCGGTGGCGACGCAGCCCGTCGCCGTACACACGGAACGGAACGCCCACCAGCCGGTCTGGGTCACCCGGCGCGCGCCGACGAGGCGGGGGGCTCCGCGCCCGCGGCGGGTGATGTCGAAGTCCAACCGGTAGGCGCCGTCGAGCGCGGGCGCGCCGCTCACCACAGCGGGGGGCCGCTGCGTGGTCGACGGCTGGTGCGCGGGCCGCGGCGCCGCCACCTGCGCCGCGGCGTGCGCGGGTTCGGGGCCGCGCCGGCGGTGCCGGGACCCGTCCGCGGTGAGCCACGTGGCCCCGGCGGTCACCAGGACGGCAACCAGTACCGCGATTGCTGCGCGCGTCCTCAACGAAATGGCTCGGATCGCGGCCGACGGGCCGCCGCGGCGACCGGCCTGCGCGCCCAGGGCCGCCGCAAAGGCGCGACACCCCGGGAATCGCTGTCCGGAATCTTTGGCGAGGGCCTTGCGGAACACACCGTCGAGGCGCGCCAGGTCCGGACGGTGATCGCTGAGCCGCGGGGGCTCGGCGTGCAGATGCCGGCTGATCACCGCAACCGGGTTGGACTGCTGGTAGGGCGGGGAACCGGTCAGCAGGTGAAACGCGGCGGCGGCCAACGCATATTGATCGGCACGGCCGTCGAGGTTGGTACCCATCAACTGCTCGGGCGCGGCATAGGAGACGGTACCCACCGCGACGTTGGTCGCGGTGATTCCGCTGACGTCCCCGAGGTGGCGCGCTACGCCGAAGTCCGCCAACAGGATTCGGCGCTCGCCGCGTTCGCCGTTGGTGAGCAGGATGTTGGCGGGCTTGACGTCGCGGTGCAGCAGGCCGCGGCCGTGGGCGTAGTCCAGGGCGTCTGCCACGGCGCCGACGATGGCGACGACGTCCGCCAGCGGCATTCCGTCCGGGAAGCGCTGCTCCACCAAGCGAGCGGCGTCGTTGCCCTCGACATAGTCCATCGAGATCCACAGCTGGCCGTCGAATTCCCCGCGATCGTGCACGCCGACGATGTGTGGGTGCCACAACGTTGCGGCGAGATCGGCTTCCCTGTTGAACCTTTCACGGAACTCGGCGTCCGCCGTCAGGTCCTCGGCGAGCACCTTGAGCACGTCGCGGCGCGGCAACCTCGGATGCTTGGCCAGATACACTTCGGCCATCGCACCGGCGCCCAGCGGTCGCAA
This sequence comes from uncultured Actinomycetota bacterium, assembly GCA_963711445.1. Lineage (GTDB taxonomy): Bacteria > Actinomycetota > Actinomycetes > Mycobacteriales > Mycobacteriaceae > Mycobacterium. Next base: position 2,113,818 of record CAVQEF010000002.1, on the reverse strand, counting down.
TACCGTATAACCGGCAAACACCGCGCCGTTGGCTACCGACGGGCGCAGCGCAGCGCGCGCCCCGCCGTTTCCGTCCGACGCTCGCGACGCCGCGAGCGAGGACCGAGCCGAGGAGAACCGGGCCCGCAGCGCCGCGCGGAGAACCCGGGGGGCGGCCGTCGGCCGGCGTACCACGTCCCAGACCTGGGTGACGCTCATCGGGTCGTCCATCTGGCGCCGCTTTCTCACTAGTCCGGCAGTACCCGGGGACGCTGACCCAATGTGCCAGGGGGAAAGAACCTTTCGGCGTTTCCCGCGGCCGGCGCCGGTGGTGCCGTCTTGAAGACCCGGCCGGTCATCCGTCCCTGCATCACCGTCGGTCCCAAGCCGGCGCGCTCGGCGGCCCCGAATTGCACATCTGTCAACCCGATGCTAGCGCCCGGCGATGGCCATGGCTTCGAACCTGTTTCGGAACACCTGTGAATTGGCTCCTCCGGCGGGGCGGCTCTGGGGAATGGCAAGAAAACTCACAGGCGCGGGCCCTTTGGGCGGCCCCACGCGAGCTCCATAATGGGTCCATGGGTCGCCCGGCACGACCCGTGCTCACCATTCGCCACAACGGGTCACGACGCAGCTTCAGCGCGGGTCACGACGTGGTCATCGGACGTGACCTGCGCGCCGACGTGCGCATTGCGGATCCGCGGATCTCGCGCAGGCACTTGATATTGCGCTTCGACGAGGACCGCTGGGTCGCGATCGACAACGGCTCGGTGAACGGGACCTACCTGAACGGCTACCGGATGCCGGTCATCGACATTCACGACGGGCAGTGCATCAACGTCGGCAACCCGGAGGGGCCGCGGCTCACGTTCGATATCGCACAGCGCGACCGGCAGGACACCGGCGCGCCGGCGACCATGTGGTGGTCGCCGGATCCGCCGGGCGCGCAACCACCCTCGCCCCGGCAAGACAACCCCGGACCCGAGCCGAACGTGGTCGCCTCAGCAAAACGGCAGGACGCGGCGCCGCCGTCGCGACCGGTCCTCGATCTGTTGGCCGGCCCGCGGCCGGAGGCCGCACCGGCGCCCGAGCCCTCGTCGCCCTCCGACGCGGCGCCCGCGCCCCCCGCCGACATGTCGAACCTGGCGACCAGAATGGTCAAGCTGCTCACACCACGCTCGCCGCAGGGCGAAAACCACAGCGCCACAATCACCGTCGGGCGCTCCGAAGACAACGACATCGTCGTCCCCGACGTGCTGGCCTCGCGCCACCACGCGACCCTGGTGCCCACCCCGCTGGGCACCGAGATCCGCGACAGCAGCAGCAACGGGACGTTCGTCAACGGCACCCGGATCGGGTCGGCGATCCTGGCCGAGGACGACGTCATCACCATCGGCAACGTCGACCTGGTCTTCCGCGACGGCACGCTGCTCACACGAGTCGAAAGCGACACGTGCACAGGCGGTTTGGAGGTGCGCGGGGTCAGCTACGTCGTCGACAACGGCAAACAGCTGCTCGACGACATCTCGCTGACCGCGCGCCCCGGGACGCTGACCGCCGTGATCGGCGGCTCGGGCGCCGGCAAGAGCACCCTGGCCCGGCTCATCGCCGGCTATACCAGCCCCAGTTCCGGGGCGGTCACCTTCGCCGGCCACGACATCCACGCCGAGTACGCCTCGCTGCGCAGCCGGATCGGGATGGTCCCCCAGGACGACGTCGTGCACCGCCAGCTCACGGTCAACCAGGCGCTGGGTTATGCCGCCGAACTGCGCCTGCCACCCGACACCAGCAAGGCCGACCGCGCCACGGTGGTCGCGCAGGTGCTCGACGAACTCGACCTGACCACACACGCCGACACCCGCGTCGACAAGCTCTCCGGCGGCCAGCGCAAACGCGCCTCGGTGGCCCTGGAGCTGCTCACCGGGCCCGCGCTGCTGATCCTCGACGAACCCACCTCGGGCCTCGACCCCGCCCTCGACCACCAGGTGATGACCATGCTGCGCCAGCTCGCCGACGCCGGGCGCGTGGTCATCGTGGTCACCCACATGCTGTCCTACCTCGACATCTGCGACCAGCTGCTGCTGGTCGCCCCCGGCGGCAAGACCGCCTACTGCGGCCCCCCCGACCAGATCGGTCAGGCCATGGGCACCACCAACTGGGCCACGATCTTCACCGCGGTGGGCGCCGACCCCGACGAGGCCAACCGGCGCTATCGGGCCCGGCGCCCGGCCGACAAGCAATCCCCGGCGGCGCCGGACAAGCCGGCGGACCTGGGCGCACCGGTGCAGACCAGTGTGCGGCGGCAGTTGTCCACCATCGCGCGCCGCCAGGTCCGTCTCGTGGTCGCCGACCGGGGATATTTCGTGTTTCTGGCGTTGCTGCCGTTCATCCTGGGTGCGCTGTCGCTGACCGTGCCCGGCACGCAGGGGTTTCACGTCGCCGGCCCCGCGAGCCGCGTCCCCGACGAGTCCGGCCAGGTGCTCACCCTGCTGACCATCGCCGCGGTCTTCATGGGCACCGCGCTGACGATTCGCGACCTGGTCGGCGAACGCGCCATCTTCCAGCGCGAACGAGCCGTCGGCCTGTCGACCACGGCGTACCTCTTCGCCAAGGCCGGGGTCTTCTGTGGGTTCGCCACCGCCCAGTCCGCGATCGCGACCATCATCGTCATCCTGGGCAAGAGCGCACCGACCCGCGGCGCGGTCTTCCTGGGTCACTCTTCGGTGGCGGCCGGCGTCGAACTGTTCATCACCGTCGCCGCGGCCTGCGTCGCCTCGGCGATCCTCGGCCTGGCCATCTCCGCGCTGGCCCGGTCCGGTGAGCAGATCATGCCGCTGTTCGTGGTGTCGATCATGACGCAACTGGTGCTGGCCGGCGGGCTGGTCCCGGTGACCGGGCGGCCCGGACTCGACCAGCTGTCGATGGCCGCGCCCGCGCGCTGGGGCTACGCCGCGGCGGCCTCGACGGTCGATCTGCGGCACCTGGTGCCCCGCACGGTGCTGTCCCAGGACCGGTTCTGGCGGCACACACCGGGAACCTGGCTGTTCGACATGGCGATGCTCGCGGCGTTGGCCTTGGCGTGTGCGGCCGTCGTCCGCTGGAAGATCCGGCTCCGGCGCTGAGGAAGCCGCTGACGGTAGGGTGGCAGCATCCACGCACCCAAGCACGAGACGTTCGACCTGGCGGCCCGCACCAACACCGATCCCAAGGGCATTGTGCGGGCCGTCGACGAATACGCGGTGCATCCCTGGGGCCTCTATGTCGCCCGGCCCACGCCGGGCCGGGCCCAGTTCCACTACCTCGAGTCGTGGTTGCTGCCGTCATTGGGCCTGCGCGCCACGGTGTTTCACTTCAATCCCGGCCACGAGCGCGACCAGGACTTCTACCTCGACGTCGGGCGGTACACATCCGGCGCGCACATGTGGCATTCCGAAGACCACTACCTCGACATCGTGGTCCGCACCGGGACGAGCGCGGCGCTGACCGACGTCGACGAGCTGCTGGACGCCGTCCGTGCCGGCCTGCTCACCCCGGAAGTCGCCGAACGCGCCGTGCGGCACGCGGTCGACGCCATCGACGGCCTGGCCGGCAACCACTACGACCTGTCCCGCTGGCTGGCCGGCAAAGGCATGCAACTCAGCTGGCGCGAAACCTCACGGTGACTTCCCCGGCGTCGCGCCGTTGGCCCTGCCGCCGCCGTCGTTGGCCAGACCGCGAATCTCACGGTCCCACTGGGCGTCGCGGGCCCGGTGGAAACCCCGGCGCAGCACCGCCAGCCCCAACGCCAGCAGGGTGATCGTCAGCAGCACGATCGCGGCGGCGACGGTGAACGCATCCAGGGCGGGACGCAGCGGCGTGGGCGAGCCCACGTGGTCGCCGCGGCTGTCGACCCAGATCTGAATGTGCTCACCCGGAACGGCTTTCTTGTCCCACGGGAACGCGTCGGTGTGCGGGCCGGTGGCCGTCGACCAACGCGCCCGCACCACCGGGATCCGGGTGCCGTCGAAGGCCGTGACGGCGCCGGCCTCGACGACCGTCGCGCTGACCGGGTGTCTCGTCCGGGCCAGATCGGCGTCGGCGCGACGCTCGGCGTCGTGTATCGCGGTAGCCACAGCACCGGCGACCGCAATCCCCACCAGCGCCACCACCAGCGCTGCCAGCGTCGCCAGCACCTCGATGCGGTCGCTGCGCCGCAACAGCGGATTGCGGCCGAACAACCGGCCGATCCACCAGCGGCGCGGATCCACGGTGAATGTCTGCACGATGACTCCTTGACCCGCCGCGTCGTGCGTCAATGCTGCTTGGTCGGGCCCCGGCGGCGGCAGGGCCAAAAGACCTGAGCACCACGGCCGATCGTCACCAGCGACCCCGGCCGCCGCCGGGATTTCCCCTGGCGGACCGGCCGGGGCAATCCCAAATACTCTGCGGCCGAGCATGTTCCGCAAGCGCGCACCGGTCCCCGGGCCCGCCCATCGGCACGAGACGGTTTCCGTATGCGCCGAGCGGGTACCTTTCTGGCATGTCTTTGACCGTCCACCGGCGCCACCGCCGGCCCAGCCGCGGCCCGCAGCGGGCCGCCGGGCTCGGGCTGACGCGCCGTCAACGTCGTGATCGGCCGTGTTTCGTCATCCAACACCCCGCGCCCGGCAGCCACCACTACGACTTCCGCCTCGAGATCGAGGGCCTCCTGGTGTCGTGGGCGCTGCCCAAAGACCCTTCGGGCGACCCCAAGGTCCAGCGGATGGTGCGCCGCTCCGCCGACCAGCCGCTGGGACACCGGGCCGCCGCGGACGCCGTCGCCGCAGGCGAGAACGGTGCCGGCGGCGTCGTGGACCGCGGCACCTACACCAACGCGACCCGGCACGCGATGGGTGAATGCCTGCGGCGCGGCCACGTGTCGTTCTACCTGCACGGCGAGCGGGTGCGCGGCGGCTATGCCCTGACCCGGATCCGGGAAGGCGAACACGAGACCTGGCTGCTCATCCGGCGCAAGGACGGGGTGGGCGACCCGCAACCGGGACAAGACCGGCCCGAGTCGATGCTGTCCGAGCACACGCCGGACGGGCCCGACCCAGCGGAGCGCGATCCCGCCGGGCACGACGACGTGCCATGACCGATCTCGCCGGTCTCCCCGACGCGATCCGCCGGCAGCTGCACGACGAGCCGGTGCCCGACTGGCGCGCCCCCACCCTGGCCACCCTGACCGACAAGCGGTTCTCCGACCCGCGGTGGATCTTCGAGCGCAAATTCGACGGAATGCGCTGTCTGGGCTTCCGCGACGGGGACCGGGTCTGGTTGATGTCCCGAAATCGCCGGCCGCTCAACGGGACCTACCCCGAGCTGGTCGACGCGTTGGCCGCCCAGCGCGCCACCCGGTTGGTCGTGGACGGCGAGGTGGTGGCGTTCGAGGGGCGCCGCACCAGCTTCGCCCGGCTGCAGGGGCGCCTGGGCATCACCGACCCCGCCGCGGCCCGCGCGTCGCGGATCCGGATCTTCTACTACCTCTTCGACCTGCTGCACCTGGACGGCGCGTCCACCACCGACGTGCCGCTGAGCTGGCGTAAGCGGCTGCTGCGCGGTGCGATCGAGTTCGACGACCCGCTGCGCTACACCACGCATCGCGTCGGGGACGGCATCGCGGCCTACCGGGCCGCCTGCGCGCGCGGGGACGAAGGGGTGATCGCCAAGCTGGCCGACTCGCGGTACGGCGGCGGCCGCTCCCCGAATTGGCTCAAGTTCAAATGCGTCCGCGACCAGGAGTTCGTGGTCGGCGGCTACACCGGTCCCAAGGGCAGCAGGGTCGAGTTGGGGGCGCTGCTGCTCGGCTATTACGACGGTGGCGCCCTGCGCTACGCCGGCAAGGTGGGCACCGGCTTCGACGAGGCCACGCTGCACCGGCTGCACGAACGGCTGTCGGCCATCGAACAGGACGCGTCGCCGTTCGACGCCCCGGTGCGCGAGCCCGGCGCCCGCTGGGTGCGCCCGGAGCTGATCGCCCAGATCGGGTTCACCGAGTGGACGCGCGACGGGAAGCTGCGCCACCCGCGCTATCAGGGCCTGCGCACCGACAAGGACCCCGCCGAGGTCGTGCGGGAGACGCGCTGATGCCACGCGCCGAGGTCCAGATCACCCACCCGGATCGGGTGGTGTTCCCCGCGGACGGAATCACCAAGGGCGAGCTGGTGGACTACTACGGCGAAGTCGCCGACGCGATGCTGCCCCACCTGCGGGGCCGGCCGCTGTCCGTGCAGCGATTTCCCCGCGGCATCGGCGAATACGGCTTCGTCCAGCAGGATTTCGCCGACTCGCTGCCCGACTGGATGGGACGGGTGGCGGTCCCCAAGGAGGGCGGCACCGTGGTGCATCCGCTGGCCGAACGCGCCGAGGCGCTGCGCTGGCTGGCCAACCAGAACTGCATCACGTTGCACGCCTGGCAGTCCCGGTGCGACCGGCTGAACAACCCGGACCGGCTGGTCTTCGACCTCGACCCGTCTGACGGCGACTTCGCGGTGGTGCGCGACACGGCCCGGACCGTGGCAGCGGTGCTGCGCGACCTCGGGCTGGTGTGCTACGTGCAGACCAGCGGTTCGCGCGGACTGCACGTGGTGGCGCCCGTGCGCGCCGACACCGACTTCGACACGGCACGGCAGTTCACCCGCGACGTCGCCGAGGTGGTCGCGGCCGACGATCCCGCGCACCGCACCGTGGAGGCCCGCAAGGAAAAGCGCTGCGGGCGAGTGTATCTCGATATCATGCGCAACGGGTATGCGCAGACGGCGGTGGCAGCATATTCCGTGCGGGCACGCGCCGGCGCGCCGGTGGCCACGCCGCTGGAGTGGGAGGAATTGGACACGCCCGGCCTGCGCGCGGACCGGTTCACCCTTCGCGACCTGCCGAAACGCCTTGCCGGACAGGGAGATCCGTGGGCGACGATGTCGCGGCACGCCCGTTCGCTGAGCCGCCCGGGCGCCCGCCTGGCCAAGCTTCGTGCCTGAGCTGCCCGACGTGGAGGGGTTCCGGCGGCAGCTGGCCGGGGCGGCCGGACGTCGCTGTGGTGTCCGCGGCGTCAGCCCTGAAACGAAAGCCCTGGTCAGGCAGCCACGGTGGGGCGTAATCTCGGCAACTATGAGGCCAATCACACGCAGGTGGACTCCGATCATCGCCGCCCTGGCGATCGCGGCCGGCTCTCAGCTGAGTCCGGCGATCGCCCGGGCGGACATGCACAACATCACCTACCGCGCCCGGATCGACGGGGTCGCGCCCGGCAGCCAGGCCACGTTCGTGATCAACAACGGCCAGACCAACAGCGCCCCGGTGAGCGCCATGCCCGGCCAGGTGTTCGAGGCCAACGAGGTGCTGCCCGATCCGCAGCAGGCCGGCATGCAGGTGGTGCTGCACTGGCCCTACTCGGCCAACGTGCACTGCGAGATCGACGTGGACGACAACGTCGCGGCCCAGGCCGACCAGGTGGTCTCGCCGAAGCAAGGCAACAGCGACCCCGGCAACGGGGTACTGGCTTGCGGCGCACCGCTGCCCAGCGGCTAACCGGGGCCGGCGAGCCGATCGCCCGCGAGCGCCGCGGCGACGACCTTCACGTCACGTCGGTCGCGGTCTCGGTCCCGGCACCGTGGCTGAAGACGAGCAGCGGGCTGCGCGGGGCCGGCTCGGCGGGCGCCGGCGACGAATGTGCCTGTCCCGCCGGCACGGTGCGTTACGGCCGCCATCCGGCGGCGTCGGCCCACTCCCACGCCCGCGGGTAGGCGTCGCGCAGCCAGGGCTCCTTGGCGTCGGCATAGCGACGCACGTCGCCGCGCGCGTCGGCTTCGGCGGCGCGCTTGACGGCCAGGTACTCGTCGCGCACCCCGGGGTTGGCCAGCAGCCAGTCGAGGAACAGCAGGGCGAACTGCTGGCCCGGCCAGCCGTCGACCCGGATGTGCACGTTCGTCGGGCGGCCGGGATCCGCCGAGGCGTGAAACTTCTTGTGCCACAATGTCGGATCGGCGCTGTGGTCGTAGCGTTCGACGGTGCTGCGGGCCTCGGACTTGGTGACGTCGCCGGTGATGTCCACCACGCGCGGGTAACCGGCGGACAACAACGGCCCGGCCAGTTCGTCGGCCACCGCGAGCGACTCGACGGTGATCTGCATGTCGATCACGTCCTTGGCGTCCAGGCCCGACACGGCGGTCGAGCCGACATGGTCGATCCGCAGCGCGTGGTGACCGCAGGCGGTCTGCAATCGCGCCTGGATTCGCCGCGCCTGCTCCGGCCAGGTCGGGTCGGCCGGCGCCACCCGCGCCGCTGCGGGCGCGACCCGATGCGCGGCCACGTTGTGGGCGAACGGCACGATCCGGTTGTGCCACACGTCCTGGGCGCGTTCGACCAGGTCGGCCGGGCTGCCCGAGTTGTCCAGCCAGACGTCGGCGACGGCGCGGCGCTGCTCGTCGTCGGCCTGCGCGGCGATCCGGGCGCGGGCGTCCTCTTCGGCCATGCCGCGCTGGTCGACCAGCCGGCGCACCCGCACCTCGACGTCGGCGTGCACCACGACGACCAGCGGGAACAGCGGCGCCATCCCGGACTCCACCAGCAGCGGGATGTCCTCAATGACGACCGCGTCGTCAGGCACCGATGCGATGATCTCGGCGCGCCGCCGGCCGACCAGCGGGTGCACGATCCCGTTGAGCTTCGCGCGCGCCTCGTCGTCGCGAAAAGCCTTGGCGGCCAAAGCCGGACGATCCAGCGAGCCGTCCGGCAGCAGGATGTCGGCGCCGAACGCCTCGACCAGCGAGGCCAGCCCCTCGGTGCCCGGCTCGACCACCTCCCGCGCGATGACGTCACCGTCGACGATGACCGCACCGCACTCGGCGAAGGTGGCCGACACCGCCGACTTTCCGGCGCCGATGCCGCCGGTCAGCCCGATGCGCAGCATCAGCGGATTCGTCAGGCGTTACCGGCGAGCTTTTCCCGCAGCGCGGCCAGCTGGGCGTCACTGGCCAGCGACCCGCCCGCGGACTTCTCCGAGGGGGTGCCGTTGCCCGGGGCCGCCTCGCCGCCGACGTGCCCGGCCTCCTCGGCCGCGGCGAACTTCTCCATCTGCGCGGTGTGCATCTTGTGCTGGCGCTCGGCCTCGGCGTAGCGGGCCTCCCACTCGGCGCGCTGCTTGTCGTATCCCTCGAGCCATTCGTTGGTCTCGGGGTCGAAGCCCTCGGGGAAGATGTAGTTGCCCTGCTCGTCGTAGCTGTCGGCCATGCCGTACTTGGCGGGGTCGAACTCGTCGGTGTAGTCCTCGTTGGCCTGCTTGAGCGACAGCGAGATCCGGCGACGCTCCAGGTCGATGTCGATGACCTTGACCATCGCGTCGTCGCCGACGGCGACCACCTGATCGGGCACCTCGACGTGGCGCTCGGCCAGCTCCGAGATGTGCACCAGGCCCTCGATGCCCTCCTCGACACGCACGAATGCGCCGAACGGAACCAGCTTGGTGACCTTGCCCGGCACGATCTGACCGATCGCGTGGGTGCGGGCGAAGTGCCGCCACGGGTCTTCCTGAGTCGCTTTGAGCGACAACGAAACCCGCTCGCGGTCCATGTCGACGTCGAGCACCTCGACGGTGACCTCGTCGCCGACCTGCACCACCTCGGACGGGTGGTCGATGTGCTTCCAACTCAGCTCGGAGACGTGCACCAGACCGTCGACACCGCCGAGGTCGACGAACGCGCCGAAGTTGACGATCGAGGAGACCACACCCTTGCGGATGGTGCCCTTTTGCAGCTGGTTGAGGAACTCGCTGCGCACCTCGGACTGGGTCTGCTCCAGCCAGGCGCGGCGGCTCAGCACCACGTTGTTGCGGTTCTTGTCCAGCTCGATGATCTTGGCCTCGATCTCCTTGCCGATGTACGGCTGCAGATCGCGGACGCGGCGCATCTCGACCAGCGAGGCGGGCAGGAAGCCGCGCAGCCCGATGTCGAGGATCAGGCCACCCTTGACCACCTCGATGACGGTGCCCTTGACGGCCTCGTCCTTCTCCTTGAGCGCCTCGATGGTGCCCCAGGCGCGCTCGTACTGCGCGCGCTTCTTGGACAGGATCAGCCGGCCCTCTTTGTCCTCCTTGGTGAGAACCAGGGCCTCGACCTCATCGCCCACGGTAACGACCTCGTTGGGGTCGACGTCGTGCTTGATGGACAGCTCACGGGCGGGAATCACGCCCTCGGTCTTGTAGCCGATGTCGAGCAGGACCTCGTCCCGGTCAACTTTGACAATGGTGCCTTCGACGATGTCGCCATCGTTGAAGTACTTGATCGTTTTGTCGATTGCGGCAAGAAAATCCTCGCTGGAGCCAATGTCGTTGACGGCTACTTGCGGCGAGGTGACGGTGGGACTCGGCATGTGGTGGGTTGCTCCGGACAGGTTGGGTCGTAGGGACAAATCGGGATTTACCCGTCGAGGCTACTCGACTGGGCATACGCAGGCCAAACTTATCGCCGTCAGCCAATGGAAACCGAGTGGCTGCCGAGGCTCCACGTCCTCAGAAACGGCCGGCGGCCAAGCGGTGTGTCCCGACGGCGTCTCTATCTCGGCCCGCGTTTCGCCTGGTCGAACGGCCTAGCGAACTCGGCCGGCCCTCCATCGTGGACGAGATCGCGGGCGCGCAGTGTCATCGACGGGAAAACATCTTGTCGCGACTTCATCAGCCGTTCGTCGCCGTCTGCCCATCAAAACTCGGCGATTAGGGCGATCCGCAGATGAAAGTTGCGCCCCGCAGGTTGCGTGGAGCGACCGACCCGGACTTAAAATTTCGTGGCGCACCTCACTACCGAGGAGACGGAGAAAACCGCACCGCCTCAGCAGGCACACTGCGATGGCCCAAAGGTTGGGCTGAAGCCGCGGATTCGGGCGGATCGCGACTCCTACTCGGGCTTTTGTTGAGTGCGAAAAACCGCGGCGAGGTTGGCATCCCAGAATTTCGCTGCCGTGCTCGCTTTCACGCAGGGCTATCGTCGCTTCGGTGAGCGCACGCTTCGAGGAGTTGGGCTGGCAGCAGACGCCGATGGGGGTGATCAGCTTGCGGCGCCGATTCGATCCGACGGTGCGTGCCGATGTGTATGAGGTCAAGCTCGATGACGAGTACGTGATGTCGAGCCTCTTCACCGTCGCCGAAAGGGAGCTGGCGCGGCTGGGACTGGCACGAACGCCGGGGGCGGGCCTGGACGTGATCATCGGTGGACTCGGCCTTGGCTACACCGCGCGAGAAGCCTTGAGATGCGACCGGATTCGGACACTCACTGTTATCGAATACTCCGATGAGGTCATCGACTGGCACGAGCGCGACCTGCTACCGGATACGGCCGGCCTGGCCGCCGACAGCCGGGTTGCGCTCGTGTGCGCGGACTTCTTCGCGGCCGCGACGGACTCGGTGGGATTCGATCCGCAACACCCCGGCCGAACCTATGACGCGATCCTGCTCGACATCGACCACTCGCCCCGACACGTGTTACACCATCCCCACGCGGACTTCTACACCTACGACGGCCTACAAGCCGTATCCGCTAATCTCGCCCCGGGTGGCGCGTTCGCCATGTGGTCCGATGATGCACCGGACGACGCCTTTAGCTCCGTCCTCGAAACCGTCTTCACCGACGTCGAGGCCCAGCAGATCTGGTTCGACAACCCGCTCACCCGAGGTCGATCGGCCGCCACCATCTACCTCGCGACCCGCTCGTGACGGCCAAACCTGGAAGTCGACCGCATTGCACAAGGCGCATCTCTGGGCCGTGTTGATTGGTCAACCAGCAGATTTGGTGGGATCGGCGACCGCGCATCCTGTCGCGTAGAGCCGTTGTAGGACGACTCAAGGTTCACGCTTTCAAATCCGCCGGTCAAACGCTTGGAGCTGCGGGACCCTGGCCGCCTAGCACGGCATCAATGCGCCGCTGCATCCCAGCTGCGGCCGTAGCCCATCGACACCTCCAACGGGACGTCCAGCGGGTAGGCGCCGCCCATCTGCTCGCGCGCCAGCGCCTCGACCCGTTCGTGCTCGCCGGGGGCGATCTCGAACAGCAGGCGGCGAGCCCGGCCCCTTTCGCTCGGGTCGGCGCGTCGCCGGGGTCACCCGGTCCACGTCAGAACTTGGCGATCAACACGACACCGCAGACCATGAGCACGCCCCCGACGGCCCGCCATGCGGTGATCGGGTGGGGATCCAGGCGCAGCCAGCCGAAGTGGTCGACGACCAACGACATGATCAGCGCCGACGTGACCGTGAAGCTCATGAAGGTGCCGGCCCCGACCCTGTTGACCAGCGTCAGGCCCGCATAGACCTGGACGGCCCCGACCAGGCCGCCGATGACCGCCCACCACGGCATCGAGGCGATGTCCTTGGCGGCGGGCAACGGCTTCGGCATGAGTACAAACGCCCCGACGAAGAAGACCGTGATCACGGCGAACGACACCGCCGAGGCCAGCCACGGATTGATCAGGTGCTTGTAGAGCTGCCCGTTCATGGCCGCGCCGCACGTTTGCAGCGCGCCGCCCAGGACGATGAAAGGGATGATCCAGGCCGCGTTCATGGCACTCCTTCGTTTGCACTCAGCCCCTAATGCGCCGCGGCGTCCCAGCTGCGGCCGTAGCCCACCGACACTTCCAGTGGGACGTCGAGCGGGTAGGCGCCGCCCATCTGCTCGCGCGCGAGCGCCTCGACCTGTTCGTGCTCGCCGGCGGCGATTTCGAACAGCAACTCGTCATGCACCTGCAGCAGCATCCGCGACGCCAGCCCGCCCTCCTTGAGGGCCTTGTCGACGCGGATCATCGCCACCTTGATGATGTCGGCGGCGCTGCCCTGGATCGGCGCGTTGAGCGCGGCGCGCTCGGCGGCCTCACGCACCTGGCGGTTGCTGCTGTCGAGCTCGGGCAGGTAGCGCCGGCGGCCGAACACGGTGGAGGTGTAGCCGTCCTTGCGGGCCTGCTCGACGACGGCGTGCAGGTAGTCGCGCACCCCGCCGAACCGGGCGAAGTACTGGTCCATCTGGTCCTTGGCCTCCTCGGTGGAGATCTTGAGCTGGGCGGACAGCCCGTAGGCGCTCAACCCGTAGGCCAGCCCGTAGGACATGGCCTTCACCCGGCGGCGCAGCTCCGTGGTGACCTCCTCGATCGGCACGCCGAACGCCCGGGAGGCCACGAACGAGTGCAGGTCCTCGCCCGTGTTGAACGCCTCGATAAGGCCCTCGTCGCCCGACAGATGGGCCATGATCCGCATCTCGATCTGGCTGTAGTCGGCGGTCATCAGCTCGGCGAACGGTCCGGCGGGACCCGTCCCGACCACGAACGCGTCCCGGATCTGGCGGCCCGCGTCGGTGCGGATCGGGATGTTCTGCAGGTTGGGTTCGGTCGACGACAGCCGGCCGGTCGCCGCGATCGTCTGGTTGAACGTGGTGTGGATGCGGCCGTCGGCGGCCACCGCGTTGAGCAGCCCGTCGACGGTGACCTTGAGCCGGGTGACGTCGCGGTGGGCGAGCAGGTGCTGCAGGAACGGGTGTCCGGTCTTGTCGAACAGCGACTGCAGGGCGTCCGCATCCGTGGTGTAGCCGGTCTTGGTCCGCTTGGTCTTCGGCATGCCCAGCTCGTCGAACAGCACAACCTGAAGCTGCTTGGGCGAGCCGAGATTGATCTGCTTGCCGATCACGGCGTAGGCCGCCTCGGCGGCGTCGCGGATCTGGTCGCCGAACTGGCTTTGCAGCTCGCCGAGCAGCGTCAGGTCCACCGCGATGCCGGCGCTTTCCATCTCGGCCAGCGCCTGCTGCACCGGCAGCTCCATCTCGGCGAGCAACGCCGTGGAGTCGATGCGCTCCAGCTCGGCGTCCAGCGCGTCGGCCAGGTCCACCACCGCGCGGGCCCGCAGGATCAGCGTCTGGACGGCCTGGTCGTCGGTCCCGTCGGTGTCATCGAGCAGCGAAAGCTGTTGCTGTTCAGCGATTTCCGCGCGCAGCTCGCGGCGCAGGTAGCGCAGCGAGAGGTCGTCGAGGGTGAAGCTGCGCTGCCCCGGCCGCACCAGGTAGGCCGCCAGCGCGGTGTCGGAGGTGACCCCGTTCAGGGTCCAGCCGCGGCCGGCGAGGTCGTGGATGGCCAGCTTGGCCTCGTGCAGCGCCTTGGGTTTGGCGGGGTCGGCCAGCCAGGCCGCCAGCGCGGCGTCGTCGTCGGGGGTCACCGTCGCGGTGTCGACGTAGCCGCCCTCCCCGTCGGCGGCGGCGATCGCCAGCGCGGTCGCGTCGCCGCCGTGGGGCAGGTGGGTGCCGGCGACGGCCAGCCCGGCCCGGCGCCCGTCGGCGGCGTGCTCGGCCAGCCAGCGCCCGACCGTGCCGGGCTCCAGCGCGCCGCCCTGCACATCGAAACCCTCGTCGACCTCGGGCTCGACAGCGGCCAGGGTGTCGAACAACCGGTCCCGCAGCACCCGGAACTCCAGGTCGTCGAAGAGCCGGTGGATGTGTTCGCGATCCCACGGCTGCAGCCGCAGCGTGTCCGGGGTCTGGGCCAGCGGCACGTCGCGGACCAGCTCGGTGAGTTCGCGGTTGCGCACCACGCCGGAAAGGTTGGCCCGCAGCGCGTCGCCCACCTTGCCGCGCACCGCGTCGACGTTGTCGACCAGGCCCTGCAGCGAGCTGTACTCGGCGATCCACTTGGTGGCGGTCTTCTCTCCCACCCCGGGAATGCCGGGCAGGTTGTCGCTGGGGTCGCCGCGCAGCGCGGCGAAGTCGGGATACTGCGTGGGGGTCAGCCCGTATTTCTCGACGACGGCCTCCGGGGTGAAGCGGGTGAGTTCGCTGACGCCCTTGCGGGGATAGAGCACCGTCACGTCGTCGGTGACCAACTGCAGCGAGTCCCGGTCGCCGGTGACCACCAGCACCCGGTAGCCCTCGTGTTCGGCCTGGGTGGCCAGCGTGGCGATCAGGTCGTCGGCCTCGAACCCCGGCTCGGCGACCACCGTGATGCCCAGCGCGCCCAGCACTTCCTTGGTGATGTCGATCTGGCCGCGGAACTCGTCGGGGGTCGTCGACCGGTTGGCCTTGTACTCCGGGTAGCGCTCGGAACGGAAGGTTTCCCGGGACACGTCGAACGCCGCGGCGATGTGCGTCGGCGCCTCGTCGCGCAGCAGGTTGATCAGCATCGCGGTGAAGCCGTACACCGCGTTGGTGGTCAGCCCGCCGCGGGTCTTGAAATTCTCGGCGGGCAGCGCGTAGAACGCCCGGAACGCCAGCGAATTGCCGTCGAGCAACATCAGCGTCGGCTTGGTCTTGTCCTCGCTGGCGGTACTCACGGCTCACACTCTAAGCACCCGGTGTGACGAGTCGGAGGCCCCCGAACCGTTCGCGCGGAACTGCAACACGTTTCAGTTCTGCGCGCCCGCTGGGTACGCTGGCCCGGTGTCAGAGGTCATCCGCCAAGAACCGGCGATCGACGGGTGGTTCGCCACCGACAGCGCCGGCAACCCGTATCTGATCGGCAGCAAGTGCCCCCAGTGCGGCACCTACGTCTTCCCGCCGCGAGCGAACAACTGCCCCAACCCCGCCTGCACCAGCGACACGCTGGAGTCGGTGGCGTTGTCCACGCGCGGGACGCTGTGGAGCTACACCGAGAACCGCTACGCGCCGCCGCCGCCCTACCCCTCCCCGGATCCGTTCGAGCCGTTCGCGGTCGCCGCGGTGCAACTGGCCGACGAGGGACTGATCGTGCTGGGCAAGGTCGTCGAGGGCACGCTGGCCGCCGACCTGAAGGTGGGCATGGAGATGGAGCTGGCCACCATGGGACTGTTCACCGACGACGACGGCGTGGAGCGCGTCGTCCACGCGTGGAGGATCCCATCATGAGCGCCCCCGAACCGCTGTACATCCTGGGCGCCGGGATGCACCCGTGGGGCAAATGGGGCAACGACTTCACCGAGTACGGGGTGGTCGCCGCGCGGGCCGCGCTGGCCGAGGCCGGCCTGGACTGGCGGCAGATCCAGCTGGTGGCCGGCGCCGACACCATCCGCAACGGCTACCCGGGATTCGTCGCCGGCGCCACGTTCGCCCAGAAACTGGGCTGGAACGGTGTGCCGGTCAGTTCCAGCTACGCGGCGTGCGCCAGCGGCTCGCAGGCGCTGCAGAGCGCCCGGGCCCAGATTCTGGCGGGGTTTTGCGACGTGGCGCTGGTGATCGGCGCCGACACCACCCCGAAGGGATTCTTCGCGCCCGTGGGCGGCGAGCGCCGCAACGACCCCGACTGGCAGCGCTTCCACCTGATCGGGGCGACCAACCCGGTGTACTTCGCGCTGCTCGCGCGGCGGCGGATGGACCTGTATGGCGCCACGCTCGAGGACTTCGCGCAGGTGAAGGTCAAGAACTCCCGGCACGGCCTGCAGAACCCGAACGCCCGCTACCGCAAGGAGGTGGCGGTCGAGGACGTGCTGGCCAGCGCGGTGGTGGCCGACCCGCTGCGGCTGCTGGACATCTGCGCGACCTCCGACGGCGCGGCGGCCCTGGTGGTGGCCAGCGCGGAGTTCGCCCGTGGGCACCTCGGCTCGCTCGACGGCGTGCCGTCGGTGCGCGCGGTCAGCACGGTGACCCCGCGCTACCCCCAGCACCTGCCCGAATTGCCCGACATCGCAACGGATTCCACCGCGGCGGTGCCCGCACCCGATCGGGCGTTCAAGGACCAGATTCTGGATGCGGCCTACGCCGAGGCGGGCATCGGGCCCGAGGACATCAGCCTGGCCGAGGTCTATGACCTGTCCACGGCGCTGGAGCTCGATTGGTACGAGCACCTCGGGCTGTGCGCCAAGGGCGAGGCCGAGGCCCTGCTGCGCAGCGGCGCGACCACTCTCGGCGGCAAGGTCCCGGTCAACCCGTCGGGCGGGCTGGCGTGCTTCGGCGAGGCGATCCCCGCCCAGGCGATCGCCCAGGTCTGCGAACTCACCTGGCAGTTGCGGGGTCAGGCCGCGGGCCGACAGGTGGAGAACGCCACGGTGGGCGTCACGGCCAACCAGGGCCTGTTCGGTCACGGTTCCTCGGTGATCGTCGCCCGCTAGGGCCCGCCCTCTCGCGCGAGCGTGCGCAGATGTACGGCCCTACCGGCGTGTCGTTGTACAGACACGCACACTCGCCGGAAGTTAGTCCTCGCTGTCGAGGGTCTCGAGGACCACTTCGGCCACGCGTTTCATCGTGGTCCGCCGGTCCATGGCGGCGCGCTGGATCCATTTGAACGCCTCGGGCTCGGTCATGCCCTGCTTGGTCTGCAGCAGGCCCTTGGCGCGCTCGACGAGCTTGCGGGTCTCCAACCGGTCCGACAGCGTCGCCACTTCCGTCTCCAGCGCGCTGATCTCGCTGAACCGGCTGACGGCCAACTCGATGGCCGGGACCAGGTCGCTGGCGGTGAACGGCTTGACCAGGTAGGCCATCGCCCCGGCGTCGCGGGCGCGTTCGACCAGATCGCGCTGACTGAACGCGGTCAACACCACGATCGGCGCGATGCGCTTGCTGGCGATCTCCGAGGCCGCGTCGATTCCGTCGCGGCGCGGCATCTTCACGTCCATGATCACCAGGTCGGGCTGGCAGCGCTCCGCGAGCTCGACGGCCTCCTGACCGTCACCGGCCTCGCCGACGATCTCGTAACCCTCCTCTCGCAGCATCTCGGCCAGGTCCAGTCGGATGAGCGCTTCGTCTTCTGCGATCAGGACTCGGCGCGGCACAGCGGCGTCGGTGTCGGTCGTGCGGCCTGTCATGACGGACATTGTGTCGTGGCCAGCTGTGATCACCGACGTCGGGGGCGCTAAGAGCCGGTCACCACAGCGATCCTCTAAGGTGGGAGGCTGCCTCCACGCGAGGGGGCGCTCAGGCCCTCGTATCCCAACTGGCAGAGGAAACGGACTCAAAACCCGTCCAGTGTGGGTTCGAATCCCACCGAGGGCACCAAATGACTTTCGGCCGGAATTGGCGGCCGGACACTTGTTCTTGTAAGGGCGCCGCGGGTTCCCCTGGTGCAATTGGTCCGCATGGAATCGCCCTCGCGGCGCAATAACGAAGCCGCCCGACTACGTCCCGAAGCGCCGCCATTCGAGCGCCATGGCGACGAACCCCACCTGCCGTATACGCACCACGCGAACACGACGTGCGGTTGCCGACACCTGGGACCGTAGGACCAGAAATTGCCACAAAAAGATTGGTTATTCGCCGAGAATTTGCATTCTCGCGATCGCGTCGCCCAGCCTCGAACGCGCCCCGACCTATCGTCGCAAGAAGGCCGCGACAAACACCGGGCCCGGCGGCTACGCTTTGAAGCGTGGCGGCCAAGAAATGCGGTGCCCCACGAGCGTCGGATGGGATGTCGCAACGCCCGGACTGCGTGGCTGCCGTCCGGGCGCAGAACGGCGACCGCAGCCAGCACTACGCCAGCCGCGCATTGCGCCGGGCCCGGGTGCTGAACATCACAGCATGGCTCGCCGTGCTGGTGACGGCGAGTTTCGTGCTCGTGCAGATGCTCACCGGGTCATGGACCTGGCAGGTCAGCGGAATCAACGTCGTCGCCGCCACCGTCTTCGCATTCGTGCCGTGGCTGCACCGCTTCGGTGAACTGGTTGCGCCGCTTACCTTTATCGGCGCGGCCTACGTCTCAATCTCTGCCACCTGCTGGGACATCGGCACCGGGTCGGGTTCCCAGTTCTTCATCCTCGTCGGCGCCTGTCTCGTGGTGCTGATGCTCGGGATCGAACACATCGTGCTGGCCTCGATCCTGGCCGCTGTGGCCGCCGGCCTGATCATCGGCCTGCAATTCACGGTCCCGGACAACACCGGCCTGCAACCCGCCTGGGCGCAGTCGATGGGGTTCGTCATCACGACCGTCGCCGCCGTCGTGATGGTGGTCGTGACGGTGTGGTTCGCCCTGCGTGACACCGCGCGCGCCGAGGCCGCCATGGAAACCCAGTACGAGCGCTCCGAGGCCCTGCTGGCCAACATGCTGCCGGCCAGCATCGCCGAGCGGCTCAAGGAGCCCGACCGCAGCGTCATCGCCGACAAGTACGACGACGCCTCGGTGTTGTTCGCCGACATCGTCGGCTTCACCGAGCGCGCCAGCAGCACCGCGCCGGCCGACCTGGTGCGCTTCCTGGACCGCCTGTACGGCGCCTTCGACGCGCTGGTGGACAAGCACGGGCTGGAAAAGATCAAAGTCAGCGGCGACTCCTACATGGTGGTCAGCGGCGTGCCCCGGCCGCGGCCCGATCACGTTCGGGCGCTGGCGGATTTCGCGCTGAACATGGCCGACGTCGCCGCCGGGATGAAGGATCCGCACGGCATGTCCGTACCGCTGCGGATGGGTTTGGCGTGCGGTCCCGTCGTCGCGGGGGTGGTGGGCTCGCGCCGGTTCTTCTACGACGTGTGGGGCGACGCCGTCAACGTCGCGTCCCGGATGGAGTCCACCGACTCCGTGGGACGGATCCAAGTGCCCGACTCGGTCTATGAGCGACTCAAGGACGCCTTCGTGCTCCAGGAGCGGGGCCACGTCGAGGTGAAGGGCAAGGGCGTGATGCGCACGTGGTACCTCGTCGGCCGCAAGTCCGTGGCCGCCGATCCCGGCGATCTGCTTGCGGAGGAATCGCATACGGCCGGCGTGTAGGCCGAATTGCCCTATCCCCGAACGGGCGTGTGTGAAAAACTGCGGCCATGCAAACCACTCCTGGAACCGCCACCGTTCCGAGCCTGCTGCCGCATCTGTGGAAATCGACGCTGGCCTCGGGGATCCTGTCGCTGATCCTCGGCGGCCTGATCCTGGCGTGGCCGGGCAGAACCGTCCTGGTCGCCGCCATCGTCTTCGGGATCTATCTGCTGGTCACCGGTGTCGCACAGGTGATCTTCGCGTTCAGCCTGCACGTTTCGGCCGGCAGCCGCATTTTGCTGTTCATCAGCGGGGCGGCCTCGCTCATCCTCGCGGTGCTGGCGTTCCGTCACTTCGGCACCGACCCGTTGATCGCGATTCTGTTGCTGGCCATCTGGATTGGCGTGGGCTTCATCTTCCGCGGTGTGGCAACGACGATTTCGGCCATCAGCGACCCGAACCTGCCGGGCCGGGCCTGGTCGATCTTCGTCGGCGTGATCAGCCTGCTGGCCGGCATCGTGGTGCTGGCTTCGCCGTTCGCGTCGATCGTCACGCTGGCGATCGTCGTCGGCGTGTGGTTCGTGGTCATCGGCGTGTTCGAGGTGGTGTCGTCGTTCGGCATCCGCAAGGCGTCGCGCAATCTCGGCGGTTGAGGGCGACACCGTTCGCCAGTAGCGCCGGTCCAGCCCAGCTACTACACTTCGTCGTAGCTAATACCTCTCGGGAGATGACACATGAATGTCGTCGACATTTCGCGGTGGCAGTTCGGCATCACCACCGTCTACCACTTCATCTTCGTGCCGCTCACCATCGGCCTGGCGCCGCTGATCGCCATCATGCAGACGGTGTGGGTGGCCACCGGTAACACCGCGTGGTACCGCCTCACCAAGTTCTTCGGCAAGCTGTTCCTGATCAACTTCGCCCTGGGCGTGGCGACCGGGATCGTCCAGGAGTTCCAGTTCGGCATGAACTGGAGCGAGTACTCCCGGTTCGTCGGCGACATCTTCGGCGCGCCGCTGGCCATGGAGGGCATGTTCGCCTTCTTCTTCGAGTCCACTTTCATCGGCCTGTGGATCTTCGGCTGGAGCAGGTTGCCGAAGCTGATCCACCTGGCCTGCATCTGGATCGTCGCGTTCGGTGTCAATGCGTCGGCGTTCTTCATCATCGTGGCGAACTCGTTCATGCAGCACCCCGTCGGGGCGCACTACAACCCGGCGACGCGGCGTGCCGAATTGGACAGCATCGGCGCGCTGCTGAGCAATAACACTGCGCGGGCAGCCTTTTCACACGTCGTGACCGGTTCGCTGGTCACCGCCGGGACGTTCGTCGCCGCGGTCAGCGCCTGGTTCCTGGTCCGCTCGCGCAACGCCGCGTCCGCCAAGCCCGCCGCGGAAGCGGACGCCCGCACCATGTTCCGCCCCGCGGCCATCCTGGGCTGCTGGGTGGTCCTGATCGCCGCGGCCGGCCTGTTCCTCACCGGCGACCGCCAGGGCAAGCTGATGTTCGTGCAGCAGCCGATGAAAATGGCGTCGGCGGAAACGCTGTGCGACACCCAAACCGATCCGGACTTCTCCATCCTGACGGTCGGCCGGCACAACAACTGCGACGGCGTCAAAGGTGTCATCCAGGTGCCCTACGTGCTGCCGTTCCTCGCCGAAGGCCGGATCAGCGACGTCACGTTGCAGGGGGTGCGCGACATCCAGCGGGACTACGAGCAGCGATTCGGGCCGAACGACTACCACCCCAACATGTTCGTCACCTACTGGTCATTCCGGGCGATGATCGGGCTGCTGGCGATTCCGGTGCTGTTCGCGCTGGCGACGTTGTGGCTGACCCGCGGCGGGCGGATCCCCGACCGGCGCTGGTTCTCCCGATTCGCGCTGCTCACCATTCCCACACCGTTCTTGGCGAACATCGCCGGCTGGGTGTTCACCGAAATGGGCCGCCAGCCATGGATCGTCGCGCCCAACCCCAGCGGCGATCAGCAGGTTCGGTTCACCGTCCACGAGGCCGTCTCGCCCAACACCTCCGGCATGGTCATCACGTCCCTGGTGACCTTCACCCTGGTCTACGCCGTGCTCGCGGTCATCTGGTTCTTTCTGCTCAGGCGTTACATCACCGAAGGGCCGCTGGCACACGACGCGGAACCGGCGGCGCCTCACGCCCCCAGCGAGGACGAGGTCGCACCGCTGTCGTTCGCCTACTGACTACGTGCCTGGAAAGGAACCGACCGATGGGTCTTCAAGAGTTGTGGTTCGGCATCATCGGCGTGCTCTTCCTGGGTTTCTTCATCCTGGAGGGCTTCGACTTCGGCGTCGGCATGCTGATGGAACCGTTCGCCCGCATCGGCACGGGCGACCCCGAGGTGCACCGCCGCACGGCGCTGAACACCATCGGCCCGGTCTGGGACGGCAACGAGGTCTGGCTGATCACTGGCGGCGCGGCCATGTTCGCCGCCTTCCCGGGCTGGTATGCCACGGTGTTCTCCACGCTGTACCTGCCGCTGCTGGCCATCCTGTTCGGCATGATCGTGCGCGCGGTGGCGATCGAATGGCGCGGCAAGATCGACGACACCCGATGGCGCGGCTGGGCCGATTTCGGGATCGCGGCCGGATCCTGGCTACCCGCGATCTTGTGGGGCGTCGCGTTCGCGATCCTGGTCCGGGGGCTTCCGGTGGATGCGAGCGGCCACGTCCACCTGTCGGTCACCGACGTGCTCAACGCCTACACCCTGACGGGCGGGTTGGCCACGGCCGGCCTGTTCCTGTTCTACGGCGCGGTGTTCGTCGCGTTGAAGACCGCCGGCGCGATCCACGACGACGCCTACCGGTTCGCGGTCTGGCTGTCGCTTCCGGTGACCGCGCTGGTGGCGGCTTTCGGGCTGTGGACCCAGCTGGCCTACGGCAAGGACTGGACGTGGCTGGTGCTGGCGGTCGCGGTGGTCGCCCAGCTGGCGGCGGTGGCGCTGGTGTGGCGCCGCGTCTCCGACGGCTGGGCGTTCCTGTGCATCGCCGTGGTCGTCGCGGCCGTGGTCGTGTTGTTGTTCGGCGCGCTGTATCCCAACCTGGTGCCTTCGACGCTGGACAAGCGGTGGAGCGTGACGATCTACAACGCCTCGTCGACCCCCTACACGCTCAAGGTCATGACCTGGGTCACCGCATTCATGGCCCCGCTGACCGTGGTGTACCAGGCCTGGACGTACTGGGTGTTCCGGCAACGAATCTCGGCCGAACGGATACCGGCTCCCGTCGGCCTGACGAGGCATAGCTCCTGAGCGCGAACCAACCCACCAACACAGGCCCCCTGGACCCACGGCTGTGGCGGGCATCGAGCGCGTTGCGCCGCTACCTGGCCGCGGTCGTGGGCTGTGGGATGGTGATCTCCGGCTGCGCGATCGGCTCGGCGATCGTGCTGGCGCACATCGTCGCGCGCGCGGTGGCCCGGACGGCGCCGAGCACCCCGCGCGGCTGGCTGGGCGCCCTGTCGATCCTGTTGGCGCTCTGGGCCGTTCGCGCGGCGACGCACTGGCTTCAGGCCCGCCTGGGGCAGCGGGGCGCCAGCGCGGTGATCGCCGATCTGAACGGTCAGGTGCTCACGGAGGTGACGGCCCGCCAGCCCGCTGAACTCGCCGCGCAGCGCGACGCCGCCGCGGTGGTGGTCACCCGGGGCCTCGACGGCTTGCGCCCGTACTTCACCGGGTACCTGCCCACGCTGGCGCTCGCCGCGATCCTGACCCCGGCAACCGTCGCCGTGATCGCGCTCTACGACCTGAAATCCACGGCGATCGTGGTGATCACCCTGCCGCTGATACCGGTGTTCATGGTGCTGATCGGGCTGGCGACCGCGGAGCGGTCGGCGGCCGCGCTGGCCGCCATGACCACCTTGCAGGCCCGGTTGCTCGACCTGATCGCCGGCATCCCGACGCTGCGGGCGCTGGGCCGCGCCTCGGGCCCCGAACACCGCATCGCCGAACTCGCGGCCGCGCATCGACGTTCGGCGATGTCCACGCTGCGCATCGCGTTCCTCTCGGCGCTGGTGCTCGAACTGCTGGCCACGCTGGGGGTGGCGCTGATCGCCGTCGGCATCGGCCTGCGCCTGGTGTTCGGCGAGATGAGCCTGGCCACCGGCCTGACGGTGCTGCTGCTGGCGCCGGACGTCTACTGGCCGCTGCGGCGCATCGGCGTGGAGTTCCACGCCGCACAGAACGGAAAAACCGCCGCCGACAAGGCGTTCGCACTCATCGGCGAACCGGCCGCCCCCACGGCACGCGGCCGGCACGTGGCCGCGCGGGGCGCGCAGATCCGCCTGGAACGCCTCAGCGTGGCCGGTCGCGACGGGCGCGCGCCGCACGACCTGAGCGCGATCGTCGAGCCCGGCCGGGTGACGGTGCTGACCGGGGCCAACGGTGCCGGCAAGAGCACCGCGCTGCAGGCGATCGCCGGCCTGACCCGGCCGTCGTCGGGTCGGGTCACGATCGCCGGCGTCGACGTCAGGAACCTCGATCTGGCGGCGTGGTGGCCGCAGCTGTCCTGGCTGCCGCAACGCCCGGTGCTGATCCCGGGGACCGTCGGCGCCAACCTGGGCCTGTTCGGCGAGCTGGCGGACGTGGAAAGCGCCTGCGCGGCTTCGGGTTTCGATTCGGTGCTGGCCGAGCTGCCCGACGGCGTGGACACCTCGCTCGGGCGCGGGGGCTTCGGGCTGTCCCTGGGGCAGCGGCAGCGGCTGGGGCTGGCACGGGCGCTGGGCTCTACGGCGCCGGTGCTGCTGCTCGACGAACCCACCGCGCACCTGGACGCCGCCTCCGAGCAGCGGGTGTTGCGGGCCGTCGTCGAACGCGCCCGCGCCGGCGCGACCGTGGTGGTCGTCGGCCACCGCGAGGCGGTCGTGGCCATCGGCGACCGGGTCGTCGACGTGGCCGCCGAGGGCGGGGTGCGCTATGTCACCGTCTGATCCGCTCCTGGTCACCGTGGGCCTGCTGCGCCCGCGGCTGCCCCGCCTCGTGGCGGCCATCGCGTTGGGGGTGGCATCGCTGGGCAGTGCCCTGGCGCTGGCCGGCGTCTCGGCCTGGCTGATCACGCGGGCCTGGCAGATGCCGCCCGTGCTGGACCTGTCGATCGCGGTCGTGGCGGTGCGCACGCTCGCGATCTCGCGGGGCGTGCTGCACTACTGCGAGCGGCTGGCCACCCACGACACCGCGCTGCGCGCGGCGGGCACGGCCAGGACACAGATCTACCGCCGGCTGGCCCACGGGCCGGCCGCGGCCGCCGCCCGGTTGCACAGCGGCGAGCTGGTCGCCCGCGTGGGCGCCGACGTCGACGAACTGGCCGACGTGCTGGTGCGCGCCCTGGTGCCGATCGGCGTCGCGGCGGTGCTGGCGGTAGCCGCGACGGCGGTCGTCGCGGTGATCTCGCCGGCGGCCGCGACGGTGCTCGCGATCTGCCTGCTGATCGCGGGCCTGCTGGCGCCCCGCCTCGCCGCCCGGGCCGCCGCCGCGCAGGAGGAACTCGCCCGCCACCACCACTCCGAACGCGACACGTCGGCGCTGCTCGCGCTGGAGCACGCGCCCGAACTCCGCGTCGCCGGCGCACTCGACGGCGTCATCGCCGAGGCGCAGCGCCGCCAGCGCGCCTGGGGCGAGGCCCTGGACGCCGCGGCCAGGCCGGCCGCCGTCGCCGAGGCGATGCCCACCGCCGCGATCGGCATCAGCGTGCTCGGCGCCGTGGTGGCCGGCATCGGCCTGGCTCCGGCCGTCGCGCCGACCACGCTGGCGGTCCTGATGCTCTTGCCGTTGTCGGCGTTCGAGGCGATGACGCCGTTGCCGGGCGCCGCCGTCCAGTTGACGCGGTCGCGGATCGCCGCGCGGCGCCTGCTCGACCTGACTCCCCCAGAGCGCCCGGCGGTGTCCCCAGGGCCCGCCTTGGCCCCGCCCGCCGCCACCGCCCGGTTGTCGGCCGCGGTGCGCTGCGGTCACTCGGACGCGGCGCCGCCGGAACGGGTGGATCTCGAGCTGCCGCCGGGCGCTCGGCTGGCCGTCACGGGTCCCAGCGGCTCGGGCAAGACGACGCTGCTGATGACGCTGGCCGGGCTGATGCCCCCGCTGCAGGGCGGGGTGCTGCTGGACGGAACCGACCTGGGCCAGTTCGATCAGGACCGATTACCAAGGGCGGTAAGCTTTTTCGCTGAGGACGCGCACGTCTTCGCCACCACGGTCCGCGACAACCTGTTGGTGGCCCGCGGCGACTGCCCCGACGGCGAGCTGGCGGCGGCGCTGAACGCGGTGGGTCTGACGGCGTGGCTGGCCGGTCTGCCCGACGGCCTGTCGACGGTGCTGACCGGGGGCGCGCAGGCCGTCTCGGCGGGCCAGCGCCGCAGGCTGCTGCTGGCCCGGGCGATCATCTCGCCCGCGCGGATCGTGCTGCTCGACGAACCCACCGAGCACCTCGACGCGGCCGACGCCGAACGGATACTGGCGGACCTGCTGGGCGACGGTTCCGGCCTGTTTTCCGGGGAGCGGACGGTCGTGGTGGCCACTCACCAGCTGCCCATGGGCGTGCCCTGCCGCGAACTGCGGGTCGCAACGGCGTCGCTCACAGGTGACGTCGACGCGGCATGAACTCCAGCGACAACAGCACGAACAGCAGCTGAACCAACTGCGTCATCGAGATCAGCGCGTAGCGCCGGGCGTCCAGCGCGTGCCACTTGCGCACGTATCGGTACAGCGACTCCAGCGCGATCAGCGGGTCGAGGACGTGGATCAGCCGGTAGAAGACGGCCTGCATCCGGCCGCGATTCTTGTCCTCGAAGATCTCGGGAAACGCGGCGAACGCGAGCGACAACCGCTGGGCGCCGTTGTCCTTGCCGGCCATGATCATGTCGACGCTGAGCCGCTCGTCGAGCCCGTTCGGGGACCCGCGGCGCCGCCACGGCACATCGAGGGTGATGTCGCTGCCCGCGCCGGCGGTCGCGTACCGGTGGAACCCCTGCACCTTGCCCGCGGCGTCCCGGGCGACGATCAGCTGGATGCCGGGGAACCGGCCCTGCAGCACGCCGTCGAGGTTCATGTGGAACCCGCGATCGCTGTGAGCGCCCTTGGACGACTCCCGCACCACCTCGGAAAGCTCGGCCAGCTGCGTGTCGGTGAGTTCCTGCTCGGCGACGATCTCGGTCGTGATGCCACAATTGTGCGTGCGTTTGACCGCCTGCCGCAGGTTGCGGAACTTGCGCCCCACCATGTCGAAGCCGGCCACGTCGACGACGACGTCGCGGCCGATCGGGATGGCGCGCAGCGATTGACCGATCACGGCCGCGTCGCTCCACAGCCCGAGTCGCCGCTCGCCGCACCCCACCACCGCGATCCGCCAGCCGTGGGTGTGGCACATGGCCGCGAAGTCGGCGACCAGTGCCGGGAACTGCGTCTCGTCGCCGATCGGGTCGCCGCCGACGACGGCGATGCCCAGCCGCGTCCGGTAGGCCAGCGCGGCGCCACCCTCGGCGCTGAAGTGGTAACTCTTGCCGGTCTGCATCGTGAACGGTGCCAGCGGGTCGGCGTGGGTGGCGTTGATCAGCGCCCACGCCCGCGGCAGGTCCTCGGGCCGCGGATGCGACGTCGTCGGCCACATCAGCACCATCCCCGAGCCGGCGACCACCAGGTCGCCCAGCAGGTCAAAAGACAGCACGTGCAACCCCAGCCCGGCCAGCACACACAGCGCGGCGGCCACCGCGTGCGTCGAGGTCACCGGGCGGCCCAGGAAGATGCCGCGGGAGATCCACGCCACCGCGGCCAGCACCGTCAGCGACCACGCCAACCGGTCGGAATACTGTGCCTCCGGACGCAGGTGGTGGCGGGCAACGATCTCGATCAGCCAGCACGTCGCGCACAGCAGCGCCAGGGCACCAATCAGGCGGGCCGCGCGCGAATCGACGTTGACCACCACGCGCTCGCGCGCGCGGGGCTTCACGGTGACGTCGACCAGCGGTCCGTTCACCCTCACCTCCCGATGCGCTGAAATCCAGCTGGGCGGCAGGTCGCCGCCTCTGCACCGAATACCCGGCCTAGTGGAAAGCTACGCCGGATCGCGGCCGTGGTGGCCGAAATCGGGCCGTTGTCCTGGGGTATTCCGCAAACTTCTTATCGGCCGGCGGACGGGAAATATAACAGGACGCCCTCTTGGGTCACCGTGGCGACGACCCGCCCCGAGCGGTCGAAGAAATGCCCGGTGCCCAACCCGCGGGAGTCCGCGGCCACCGGCGAGGTCGTCGAGTACAGCAGCCAGTCGTTGAAGTTGACCGGGCGGTGAAACCAGACGGAATGGTTGGCCGACGCGGCGAAGATGCGGTCGTAACCCCAGGACAGGCCGTGGGTGGTGATCACCGAGTCCAGCACCGTGGTGTCCGAGGAGTACACCAGGGCCGCGGCGTGCAGTACCGGGTCGTCGGGCAGCACGCCCAGCGCCTTCTGCCACACCCGGTTGTGGGGAAGGCGCTCGCCCTTGTCCCGCATCACCCAGGACGGGTCATTGGTGAAACGCCATTCGATCGGATGCAGGGCGTTGACGAAGTGCGGCACGGTCTCTTCGTAGCCGCGCAGCAACTCGCCTATCGGCGGGTGCGTGTCGGGGGGCGCGACCTGCGGCGGGTCGACACCGTGCTCGAGGCCGGGGCCGCCGGACATGTAGGAGATCAGCGCCGACGACAACACCACACCGTCCTGCACGGCCTCGACGCGCCGGTTGGCGAAACGCCGCTCGTCACGCAGCCGCGTCACGTGGAATTCGATGTCCTTGGTGATGTCGCCGCCATTGACGAAGTGCACCGACAGGGCGCTGGGCGGCAGGTCGTCGGCCAGCGTGCGGCTGCTCGCGACGAACGATTGCGCCATGAGCTGCCCACCGAACGTGCGCATCGGGTTCTTGGAGGGATGCGATCCGACGAACCGATCGTCGCCGACGCGCTCGAGGTCCAGGACCGCGAGCAGCTCCTTGAAATCGGGGGCATCGTTGGTCACATCGCCGGCCGGCACGGGGACTCCTTCGGGCTCGACATCCCTGTGGGCAGGGCTAGACGTCATCTTCCCCGATCCGGTGCACATGGATCAGGTTGGTCGAGCCTACTGTGCCAGGCGGCGCGCCGGCGACGATGACCACCAGGTCACCCCGCTTGTAGCGACCGAGCTCGAGCAGCGAGCGGTCCACTTCCCGGATCATGCCGTCGGTGGACTTCATCATCGGCACGATGAACGTCTCGGTGCCCCACGTCATGGCCAGCTGGCTGCGCACCTCGGGCCACGCCGTGAAAGCCAGCAGCGGCAACGGGGTGTGTAGGCGCGCCAGGCGTTTGACGGTGTCACCCGACTGGGTGAACGCGACCAGGGCCTTGGCGTCGAGGCGTTCCCCGATGTCGCGCGCGGCGTAGGAGATCACCCCCCGCTTGGTGCGCGGGACGTGTGTCAACGGCGGGGCGGCGGTGGAGTTCTCCTCGACGGCGCACACGAGGCGCGACATGGTCCGGACGGCGGTCAACGGGTGCCTGCCCACCGAGGTTTCCCCGGACAGCATCAGCGCGTCGGCTCCGTCGAGCACGGCGTTGGCGACGTCGGAGGCCTCGGCGCGGGTCGGCCGCGAGTTCTCGATCATCGAGTCCAGCATCTGGGTCGCCACGATCACCGGTTTGGCGTTCTCCCTGGCCATCTGGATGGCCCGCTTCTGAACCAGCGGCACTTCCTCCAGCGGCAACTCGACGCCCAGGTCGCCGCGGGCCACCATGATGCCGTCGAACGCCAGCACGATGGCCTCGAGGTTGTCGACTGCTTCCGGTTTCTCCAGCTTGGCGATCACCGGCACCCGCCGCCCGATTTGGTCCATCACCTCGTGGACCAGCTCGACGTCGGAGGGCGAGCGCACGAATGACAGCGCAACGATGTCGGCGCCGAGCTCCATCGCGAAGGTGAGGTCCTCGATGTCCTTTTCCGACAGCGCCGGGGCCGACACGTTCATGCCGGGCAGCGACATGCCCTTGTTGTTGCTGACCGGGCCGCCCTCGACGACCGTGCAGACCACGTCGTCGCCCTCGATGTCGTCGACCACCAGGCTGACGTTGCCGTCGTCGATGAGAACCCGGTCGCCGACCGTGGCGTCCTTGGTCAGCCTCTTGTAGGTGGTCGACACGCGGTCGTGGCTGCCTTCGCACTCGGCGACGGTGATCCGCACGGTCTCGCCGTCGGCCCAGTAAGTGGGGCCGGTCGCGAAGCGCCCCAGCCGGATCTTGGGGCCCTGCAGGTCGGCGAGCACACCGACGGCGCGACCGGTGGTGTCGGACGCGGCCCGCACCCGGTCGTAGGCGGCCTTGTGATCGGCGTAGTCGCCGTGGCTGAAGTTCAAACGGGCGACGTCCATTCCGGCTTCGACCAGCGCCAGGATCAGCTCGTCGGTTTGGGTTGCAGGGCCAAGGGTGCAGACGATCTTCCCGCGTCTACTCACGGCGCCCCAGCATAGTCGCGCCGGTGGCGATCGGGGTGACTCCACCGTGGCTGCCCGATGAGTCGGCGCGAAATCACAACGCCGGGCGGCTACCCGCCGCTCACGGTCGGGACCAACGGGAAGCCCGGCAGGTTACGCACCACCGTCCACAGGGCCGTGAGCACCGTGATCGTCACCACTGCCGGCATCGGCAGCGGGTTTCTGCCGCCGTGGTTGCGACGGAGCAGAACCCAGCCGGCCAGCAGCGGGATCCCGACGAACGCGAAGAGGTTGTCGTTGACGGCGGCCGCCAGATCGCCGTGCAGCAGGTCGTGGGTCATCCGCAGGCCCCCGCAGAAGGGGCAGTTCCACCCGGTGAGCAACTTGAAAGGGCACGGCGGGTACGGCGAACCCAGGTTGTGGGGGTCGACGAGCCCGACGTAGCCGAGCGCACCGGCCAGCAGCGCGCCCGTGCCGACCGCGGTGTAGCGGCGCTGACGGCGCGGATCACGCGGCGGGCGCCCTCCCCGCCGGTCCCGGCGCCCCGGCGGGGGTGGCGCGCCCGGGGTGGTGTCGCGCCGCGACGGCTCGGTCATGGGTGCAGCATGCCAGATCGGGGGCCGGGGCGGCGACATTCACTTCTGCCCCATGCGCTCCTGGGTGAGCCGGTGCACATTTCGCCCACCTCACAGCGACAACTCAACGCGCGCAACGAATTCGTCGCCGCGACATCCCCGCCCGCGGCGACCCCCGGGATTGCTGGGACAGGTGGTCGTTCGGCGCGAACGCGCGGGCTTCTCAGCGTCCGGAGCGCCGGCCTCTCAGACGCAGCGGCCACCGTCGGCGGGTTCCCTTGTCATCCCCGGCCATCGGCGCCGCTTCGGCGGGCTCTTCGGCAGCGGGTTGGTTGGCCTCGGCAACGTCGGACGGCTGCGCGCTTTCGGCCTCTTTGCCTTCGGTCTCTTCGGCTTCCGGCGCTTCGGCCTCCGACTCCCCGGCCTCCTGCACCTCCGACACCGGCTCGTCGGGTTCCTCGGCTACCGCCCCTTCGGGTTCGGCCCCTTCGCCTTCGGTCTCTTCGGCTTCCGGCGCTTCGGCCTCCGACTCCCCGGCCTCCTGCACCTCCGACACCGGCTCTTCGGGTTCCTCGGCTACCGCCCCTTCGGGTTCGGCCCCTTGGCCTTCGGGCTCGGCGGCTGCGGGCCCCTCGGCTTCCGGCTCGGCGGCTTCCGGCGCTTCGGCCTCCGACTCCCCGGCCTCCTGCACCTCCGACACCGGCTCTTCGGGTTCCTCGGCTACCGCCCCTTCGGATTCGGCCCCTTGGCCTTCGGGCTCGGCGGCTGCGGGCTCCTCGGCTTCCGGCTCGGCGGCTTCCGGCGCTTCGGCCTCCGACTCCCCGGCCTCCTGCACCTCCGACACCGGCTCGTCGGGTTCCTCGGCTACCGCCCCTTCGGGTTCGGCCCCTTGGCCTTCGGGCTCGGCGGCTGCGGGCCCCTCGGCTTCCGGCTCGGCGGCTTCCGGCGCTTCGGCCTCCGACTCCCCGGCCTCCTGCACCTCCGACACCGGCTCTTCGGGTTCCTCGGCTACCGCCCCTTCGGATTCGGCCCCTTGGCCTTCGGGCTCGGCGGCTGCGGGCTCCTCGGCTTCCGGCTCGGCGGCTTCCGGCGCTTCGGCCTCCGACTCCCCGGCCTCCTGCACCTCCGACACCGGCTCGTCGGGTTCCTCGGCTACCGCCCCTTCGGATTCGGCCTCTGCGCCTTCGGGCTCGGCGGCTTCCTGCACCTCGGACTCCTGCACCAGGGACACCGGCTCTTCGGGCTCGTCGACCGCCGGCTCCTCTGCCACCGGCTCTTGCGGTTCTTCGGCCTCGGCTTCCGCCGCTTCCGGTTCCGCGACCTCCGGCTCGGCCACGACCCTCTCCTGCGTCACGGCCGCGTCCGCGGTCCCCTCGCCGTCGTCCGCCTCGGCCGCCGGAACCGGAGTGGTCTGCGCCGCCGCCACGGCGCTCGTGAGCTCTTCCGTGCGCCCGGTTTCCGGTTCGGCCGGCTCCTCGGCAACGTAATCGTGGCCCCGCAGGCTTACGGGATCCTCACGGCCCTTGGGAGCCAGGATGATGTAGACGACCGCGCCGATGAACACGAACGTCGACGTGAACGAATTGATCCGGATCCCGGCGATGTGCGTGGCGGGGTCGTCACGCAGCAACTCGACGCCGAAACGACCGATGCAGTAGCCGGCCACATAAAGCGCGAACAGCCGCCCGTGGCCCAGCGCGAACCGCCGATCCAGATAGATCAGCGCGACGAATACCAATAGGTTCCAGAGTAATTCGTACAGGAAGGTCGGCTGTACGACGAGCGCGACCTGGCCGGTCGACACGCCGTCGAGCGAATGGGTGTCGATGTATCCCGACGGATCGCGACGGTAGAAGATCTCCAAACCCCACGGCGCCGTGGTTTCCCGGCCGTAGAGCTCCTGGTTGAAGTAGTTGCCCAGCCGGCCGATGGCCTGCGCCAGGATGATTCCCGGCGCAATTGCGTCGGCGAAGGCGGGTAACGGGATCCCGCGGCGCCGGCATCCGATCCACGCACCGACGCCGCCCAGGGCGACCGCACCCCAGATGCCCAACCCGCCGTCCCAGATTCGCAGCGCCGCACCGAGTCCCGCGCCACCGGGCCCCCAGTAGGTCCGCCAGTCGGTGGCCAGGTGGTAGAGCCGGCCACCGACCAGCCCGAACGGCACCGCCCACAGCGCGATGTCGTAGACCACGCCGCGTTGGCCGCCGCGGGCCTCCCAGCGCCGGTCACCGATCAGCAGCGCGGCCACGATGCCGGTGATGATGAACAGCGCGTAGGCGCGGATGGGCAGCGGCCCCAGGTGCCAGACACCCTGCGGCGGGCTGGGGATGTACTCGGGCAACATCGTCATGAGGCGGACGCCCCCTGGCGGACGCCGGCGGCGAGTTCCCCGGTCAACGCGCGCAGCGCGGGCAAGCCGTCACCGAGCGCCGACACCAGCGCCGAACCCACGATCACGCCGTCGGCGTAGCCGCCGATCTGCGCCGCCTGTTCGCGTGAGCGCACCCCCAGCCCCACGCCGACGGGGATGTCCGACACCGCCTTCACCCTCTTGACCAACTCGGGCGCGGCGTGCGACACCGCGTCACGGGCACCGGTCACCCCCATCGTCGAGGCCGCGTAGACGAAACCACGCGAGGCCTCCACCGTGGTCACCAGCCGCTCGGGCGTCGACGACGGCGCCACCAGGAAAATGCGATCCAACCGATGCTCCTCGGATGCCGCCAGCCACTGCCCGGCTTCGTCGGGGATGAGGTCGGGGGTGATGAGGCCGTAGCCGCCCGCCGCCGCCAGGTCGCGCGCGAACGCGTCAACCCCGTAGCGCAGCACC
Organism: uncultured Actinomycetota bacterium; assembly: GCA_963711445.1. Classification (GTDB taxonomy): domain Bacteria; phylum Actinomycetota; class Actinomycetes; order Mycobacteriales; family Mycobacteriaceae; genus Mycobacterium. The sequence continues at coordinate 2,080,363 of CAVQEF010000002.1, read as the reverse complement.
GGATTCCAATAGGTCATCACCACGGCGCATCCCCCGGCCCGGCTGATCGCCTCGACCGCGGCGAGCGTGTCCCGGACCCGCACTCCCCCGTGCAGCGCAACCTCGGTGGCCCGCGCGATCGTGGGGCCGTCCATGCCGGGATCCGAATACGGCACGCCGACTTCGATGATGTCGCAGCCGGATTCGACCAGCGCGAGCATGCCGGACACCGACGTCGGCACATCGGGATAGCCGGTGGGCAGGTAACCGATCAGTGCCGCGCGATGGTCCGTGCGGCACGTTTCGAAGACCGGCCCCAGCCTGCTTGCCTCGCGTTGTCCCACGGTCATCGTCCGTCGGACCCCAACAGGCCGAACCACTTCGCGGCCGTCTCGACGTCCTTGTCGCCCCGCCCCGACAGGTTCACCACGATCACCGAGCCCGCGCCCAGCTCGGCGCCCAACTGCAGCGCACCGGCCACCGCGTGCGCGGATTCGATCGCCGGGATGATGCCCTCGGTGCGGCACAGCAACCCGAACGCCTCCATCGCCTCGACGTCGGTGACGGGCCGGTATTCTCCGCGCCCGGTCTCCTTGAGATAGGCGTGCTCCGGGCCGACCCCCGGGTAGTCCAAACCCGCTGAGATCGAATGGGATTCGATGGTCTGTCCGTCCTCGTCCTGCAGCAGGTAGGAGAACGATCCCTGAAAGGCCCCGGGCGAACCGCCGGTGAATGTCGCGGCGTGCCTGCCGGTCTCGACGCCGTCGCCGGCCGCCTCGAATCCGATCAGCCGCACTCCGGGGTCGTCGAGGAACGCGTGGAAGATCCCGATGGCGTTGGATCCGCCACCGACGCAGGCCACCACCGCGTCCGGCAACCGGCCCGCCTGCTCCTGGATCTGCACGCGGGTTTCCAGGCCGATGATCCGCTGGAAGTCGCGCACCATCGTCGGGAAGGGATGCGGGCCGGCCGCGGTGCCGAAGCAGTAGTAGGTGTTGTCGGCGTTGGTGACCCAGTCGCGGAACGCCTCGTTGATCGCGTCCTTGAGTGTCCGAGAACCCGTCTCGACCGCGACGACCTCGGCGCCCAGCAGCCGCATCCGCGCCACGTTGAGCGCCTGACGAGCGGTGTCGACGGCGCCCATGTAAATCACGCAGTCAAGCCCGAGCAGCGCGCACGCGGTGGCGGTGGCCACGCCGTGCTGACCGGCCCCGGTTTCGGCGATCACCCGGGTCTTGCCCATCCTGCGGGCCAGCAGGGCCTGGCCGAGGACATTGTTGATTTTGTGAGATCCGGTGTGGTTCAAATCTTCTCGCTTGAGGAAGATCCGCGCCGAGCCGGCGTGTTCGGACAGGCGCGCGGCCTCGTACAGGGGCGAGGGCCGGCCGGTGTAGTGCGCCTGCAGGTTGTCCAGGGTGTCGAGGAAGTCGGGGTTGACGCGTTCCTTTTCGTAGGCGGCGGTGACCTCTTCGATCACCGCCATCAATGCCTCGGGGATGTAGCGGCCGCCGTACACGCCGAAATGCCCACCCGGGTCGGGGTCGTGCCGGGTGGGTTCGGAGATGGCCGCACTCGTCAACGGTAGGTCCGGCCGGGACAGACCTACCATCACCAAGGCTCGACGTGCGGGTGGCTCATCGGGTCCAACGTGGCTAGCGAGCCGGTTTGGGGCAGGACGGATGCGTGCCCGCCGTGACCAGGTCGGCGACCGCGGCGCGGGGGTCGCCGCTTTTGACCAGGCCCTCGCCGACCAAGACGGCGTCGGCGCCCGCGCCGGCATAGGCCAACAGATCCCCGGTGCCGCGCACCCCGGACTCGGCGATCCTGATCACGTTGCTGGGCAGTCCGGGGGCGATGCGCGCGAAGCAGTCCCGGTCCACTTTGAGGGTCGTGAGGTCGCGGGCGTTGACACCGATCACCTTGGCCCCGGCCTTCAGGGCCCGGTCGGCCTCTTCCTCGGTGTGCACCTCGACGAGGGCCGTCATACCAAGGGATTCGGTGCGGTCGAGCATCGAGACCAACGCCGACTGGTCCAGCGCGGCCACGATGAGCAACAACATGTCGGCCCCGTGGGCGCGGGCCTCGTGAATCTGATAGGGCTGTATCACAAAGTCTTTGCGCAAGATCGGCACCGAGACGGCGGCCCGCACCGTGTCGAGGTCGTCGAGCGATCCGTGGAAGCGTCGCTCCTCGGTCAGCACACTGATGATCCGCGCGCCGCCGTCCTCATAGGAGCGGGCCAGTTTCGCCGGGTCGGCGATGGCCGCCAGCGCGCCCGCCGACGGGCTGGCCCGCTTCACCTCGGCGATGACGCCGATTCCGGGCTGGCGCAACGCGGCCATCACGTCGAGCGGCGGGGGCGCCGCCGCGGCGACGGCTTTGATCTCCGACAGGCCGACAAGGGCTTCGCGCGCGGCAACGTCGGCCCGGACTCCCTCGAGGATCGAGTCGAGCACAGTTGCCGGACTCATGCCTGTCGTTTCCTTCCCACGGTCACCCGACTGTCACCACGGTGCACAGTCGATTCCGACGACGTCCCGCAAGGGTAGCGACCCTCGGCGTGCGGCCCATCACCGCCCCTCGGTGTCAGACCCGCGGGGTCGATCGGTGGGGTCGTGGCCCTCGTCAAGCGCATCCCAGATCATCCGTTCCGATATCTCGGGCGTTTGATGCGGCTCCAGCATCGCCCCGTCGGCGCCTTCGCGTCGCGCAATCGACCGCCGGGTCGCGGGCGCAGCGTATTTCGTTGCGCTCAACCGGGCCGACCCGGGATCCGACGCCGCCCGCATCAACAGCACCGAGGAGACCAGCGCGCAGACCGCGGCGGCCACCGCGATCCCGGCGCCCCAGTAGTGCCGCTCGCTTCCCACCAGCGTCATCGTGGGGACGTGCGCCAGGTCGGCGCCCCGCACCGCCACGTCCGGGACCGCCCACAGGCTGACGCCGAGGTAGCCGGCCGCGAAGCTGGTCGCCGCCAGCAACCCCGCCAACACCCGCAGCGCCCAGCCGCGCACCGCCAGCGCCGCCACGGCCGCCGCCAGCATCAGCAACGCCAGCGGCAACAGCGCCGTCGACCACGCCGCCCCCGACAGGGTCACCAGCTTGGGCTGCCCCAGCCCGTCGAACGACCGGATCGCCACCCACGGCAGCCGCGACGCCGCCCAGAGCGCCCCGGCGGCGATCACCAGCAGCGCCTGCGCGGTACGGATGGTCGGCCGGGACCGCCGGGCGTCACCCATTGCCGGAGCCATCGGCGCTGCCTTCGGGTGCGGCGAGCGTCTCGGCCGCGGCGATCGCGTTCAGCACCGCCCGCGCCTTGTTGGACGCCTCGGTGTACTCGTAGGGCCCGTTGGAGTCGGCCACCACCCCGCCGCCGGCCTGGACGTAGGCGGTGCCGGCGCGCATCAACGCGGTGCGAATGGCGATCGCGAAGTCGGCGTTGCCCGCGAAGTCGAGGTAGCCGACCACCCCGCCGTAGAGCCCGCGGCGCGTCTTCTCCACCTCCTCGATCAGCTCCATGGCCCGCACCTTGGGCGCACCCGAGAGCGTGCCGGCCGGGAAGCAGGCAGTCACCGCGTCCAGGGCGGTCCGGCCCTCGTCGAGGATCCCCGTCACCGTCGACACCAGGTGCATCACGTGGCTGTAGCGCTCGATGTGGCTGTAGTCCTCGACGCGGACGGTGCCCGGCGTGCAGACCCGGCCCAGGTCGTTGCGGCCCAGGTCGACCAGCATCAGGTGTTCGGCGCGTTCCTTGTCGTCGGCCAGCAGCTCGGATTCCAGCAGCTGATCCTCTTCCTCGGTGGCGCCCCGCCACCGTGTCCCGGCGATCGGGTGCGTCGTCGCCCGGCCCTCGGCGACGGTGACCAACGCCTCCGGGCTCGATCCCACGATCGAAAAGTCCGTACCCCCATCACCATTGGGCACGTGCAGCAGGTACATGTAGGGACTGGGGTTGGTGGCCCGCAACATCCGGTACACGTCGATGGGATCGACCCCGGTGTCCATCTCGAAGCGCTGCGAGGGCACCACCTGGAAGGCCTCGCCGGCCGCGATCTGTTCGACGAGGTAGTCGACGATCTTGCCGTACTCCTCGACGGTGCGCTGCGCGCGGTAGCGCGGCTCGGGCCGGCTGAAGGTGGCGACCGCCGACGGCAGCGGCTGGCCCAGTGCGCCGGTCATCACGTCCAGCCGCGCAACGGCGTCGTCGTAGGCCTCGTCGACCCGTTCGTCGGTGCCGTTCCAGTTCACCGCGTTGGCGATCAGCGTGATGGTGCCCTCGTGGTGGTCGACCGCGGCCACGTCGGTGGCCAGCAGCAAGAGCATGTCGGGCAGCTGCAGGTCGTCGGCGGCCAGCTCGGGCAGGCGCTCGAGGCGCCGCACCAGGTCGTAGGCGAAGAAGCCGACCATGCCGCCCGACAGCGGCGGCAACCCGGGCATCACCTCGGTGGCCAGCAGCCCGAGCGTGGTGCGCAGCGCGTGCAGCGGGTCGCCGCCGGTGGGCGCGTCGTGCGGCACGGTGCCCAGCCACACCGCCTCGCCGTCACGCACGGTCAGCGCCGACGGCGCCCCGGCGCCGATGAACGACCACCGCGACCAGGACCGCCCGTTCTCGGCGGATTCCAGCAGGAACGTGCCCGGGCGGTCGGCGCCGAGTTTGCGGTAGGCCGACAGGGGGGTCTCGCTGTCGGCCAACACCTTGCGGGTCACCGGGACCACGCGATGCTCGGACGCCAGCCGGCGAAAATCCTCCCGGGAGGTGGTAGCGGCGAGGTGGTCGTGCACCGAACCATCCTCGCAGATGTCCGGGAAGCAGCCCGCGAGCGTAACGTCACGGCGGCTTTGGCGCGGTTATTTCGCCGTGGCGTTACGCTCGCGAGGCCCCCGGGCCCCTCAGGCGTAGCGTCACCGCCATGAAACCTGGTGACACCGTGCCCGACTTCGAACTCGCCGACCAGACGGGAACGCCGCGCAAGCTCAGCGCCCTGCTCTCCGACGGGCCGGTGGTGCTGTTTTTCTACCCGGCGGCGATGACGCCCGGCTGCACCAAGGAGGCCTGCCACTTCCGCGACCTGGCCGCCGAATTCGCCTCGGTCGGTGCCGGCCGGGTCGGCATCAGCGCCGACCCGGTGGCCAAGCAGGCCAAATTCGCCGAGACGCAGAAGTTCGACTACCCGCTGCTGTCGGACACCGACGGCACGGTCGCCGCGCAGTTCGGCGTCAAGCGGGGCCTGCTGGGCAAGTTGCTGCCGGTCAAGCGCACGACGTTCGTCATCGACACCGACCGCACCGTTTTGGACGTGATCGCCAGCGAGTTCAGCATGGACACCCACGCCGACAAGGCGCTGCAGACGCTGCGGGCGCGGGCATAGCCGTCGGCCACCCGTCAGGGGATGACCGACAGGAACAGGTAGGCGGCCAGCAGCACCAGGTGCACCTCCCCCTGCAACCGGGTGGCCCGCCCGGGCACCACGGTCAGCACGCTGATGACGACCGTCAGCGCGAACAGCACCAGCTGGGTCGCACCCAGCCCCAGCAGCAACGGCCCCTGGAGCCAGATGGACGCCAGCGCGATGGCCGGGATCGTGAGCCCGATGCTGGCCAGCGACGAACCGTAGGCCAGGTTGAGGCTGGTCTGGATGCGGCCCTGCCGCGCCGCGCGCACCGCAGCGAGCGTCTCCGGCAGCATGACCAGGGTCGCGATCACCACGCCGACGAACGACGGCGGGAAGCCGGCCGCCGACACCAGACGCTCGATGGCCGGCGACTCCTGTTCGGCCAGGCCCACCACTGCCACCAGCGCGCCGAACAGCAACCCCAGGCTTCGCAGCGCGGCCCCGGTGCTCGGCGGCTCCGCATGAATTTCGTCCTCGGCCAGGCTCTTCTGGCCCTTCTGCGCGACCGGTAGGAAAAAGTCGCGATGCCGCACCGTCTGGGTGAAGACGAACAGCAGGTAGAGCCCCAGCGAGGCGACCGCGGCGAAGGCAAGTTGGCCGGGTGAGAATTCCCGGCCGCCCTGGGTGGTGGTGAACGTGGGCAGCACCAGGCTCAGCGTGGCCAGGGTGGTCAGCGTGGCGAGCGCCGCGCCGCTGCCCTCGGCGTGGAACACCGTCACGCCGTAGCGGTGCGAGCCCAGCAGCAGTGACAGGCCCGCGATCCCGTTGGTGGTGATCATCAGGGCGGCGAACACGGTGTCGCGGGCCAGCGTCTCCGCCTCGTGCCCGCCGGAGGCCATGAGCGTGACGATCAGCGCCAGCTCGATCGTCGTCACGGCCGCGGCCAGCAGCAGCGACCCGAACGGCTCGCCGACCCGGTGCGCGACCACCTCCGCGTGGTGCACCGCGGCCAGCACGGCGCCGCCCAGAAACACCGCCTCCACCGCGGCAAGGACCGGCCCGGGATGAGTGCCCCAGGTCAGTCCCAGCGTGACGAGCGCCAACAGCGGCACCGCAACGTTCCAGGGCACCCGCTTCAATCGATCCACCATCCTCGTCGCCGGCTCTCGCGATAACCCGCCTGCCGCAAACAGAGTCTCAGTAGCATGCTCACATGCCGAAAACCGATGGCCTAACCGAAGGTGAAGTGTTCGCCGGGTACACCATCGTTCGGCGGTTGGGCGCCGGTGGAATGGGCCAGGTGTATTTGGCGCAGCACCCGCGGCTGCCCCGCCGCGACGCCCTGAAGATCCTTCCGGCCGACCTGACCGACAACCTCGAGTTCCGCCAGCGCTTCAACCGCGAGGCCGACCTGGCCGCCAGCCTGTACCACGAGCACATCGTCGGCATCCACGACCGGGGGGAATACGAAGGGCAACTGTGGATCTCGATGGACTACGTCGAGGGGACCGACGCCGCGCGGCTGCTGCGCAGCAAGTACCCGTCCGGGATGCCGAAAGCCGACGTCGTCCAGATCATCTCGGCCGTCGCCGACGCGCTCGACTACGCCCACGCGCGCGGGCTGCTGCACCGCGACGTCAAGCCCGCCAACATCCTGCTGGGCGACGCCGATTCGCGACGACGCATCCTGCTCGGCGACTTCGGCATCGCTCGCGAGCTTGGCGAGATCAGCGGCCTGACCGCCACGAACATGCTGGTGGGCACCACCGCCTACTGCGCACCGGAGCAGTTGCGTGGCGCCGACGTGGACGCGCGCGCCGACCAGTATGCGCTCGGCTGCACCGCGTTCAACCTGCTGACCGGGTCGGCGCCGTTTGCGCACTCCAACCCCGCGGTGGTGATCGGTCACCACCTGTCCTCGCCGCCGCCGGCCATCAGCGAGCGGCGGCCGGAGCTGGCGGAGCTCGACCCGGTCATCGCCAAGGCGATGGCCAAGGATCCCGATGAGCGTTTCGCCACCTGCGCCGATTTCGCGACGGCACTGGCCGGCCAACCGGCCACCGCCCCGGCAGCTGTGGCCGGGCCTACGGAGGTCGCCGCCGGACCCACGGAGGTCATCGCCGCGCCGACGAGGGGCACCACACCGAAGGCGTCCGGCCGCCGGCTCGGGCCGGCCACGGCGGTCGCGGCGCTCGCCGCCGTGGCGGTGCTCGCGGTGGGCGCGGTGGTCGGCATCCAGCTGCTGCGCGGCCATCCCCGCCAGCAGACCAACAGCGCCCCCTCGCAATCCGTGGCGCCGCCGAGCAGCGCCGCCCCGGTGGCCCCGGCGGCTCCCTCGACGTCGGCGATCACGCTGTCCAGCCAGATCACCGACCAGTCCGGCGTGCTGGGTCCCCTCGAACATGCCGCGGTGGACAGGGCGCTGACCAAGCTCAAAACCGACCGCGGCACCCGGTTGTGGGTCGTCTATGTCAAGACCTTCGGCGGCACGCGGCCATTCAAATGGGCCGAGAACGTCGTGCTCGCCAACGGTTTGGGTGACACCGATGCGCTGCTGGCCATCGCCACCGACGACGCGTCCTTTTCGTTCCGGGTGCCCGGCGCGCTGGTCAACGGAACCGCGATCGATGTCGAGTCGATCCGCCGCGACCGCATCGGGCCGGCCGTCTACCGCCGCGAGTGGGCCCGCGCCGCGATCGCCGCGGCCACCGGACTCGAAGGACTGCCCGGTTAGACCTCGCGCTCCAGGGGCTCCAGCAGGACGTCGGCGTCGAAGCAGCTGTGGTCGCCGGTGTGGCAGGCGCCGCCCACCTGGTCGACGGTCAGCAGCACCGCGTCGCCGTCACAGTCCAGCCGCACCGAGTGGACGCGCTGGGTGTGGCCCGAGGTCGCGCCCTTGACCCACTGCTGGGCGCGGGAACGCGAATAATACGTGGCCTCACGGGTTTCCAGGGTGCGCGCCAGCGCCGCGTCATCCATCCAGGCCACCATCAGCACGTCGCCGCTGCCGCGCTCCTGCACCACGGCGGTGAACAGCCCCTCGGCGTTGCGCTTCAGGCGCGCGGCGATCTTCGGGTCCAGCGTCATCGCACGACGATCCCCTCGGTGGCCATGGCCGCCTTCACCTGGCCGATCGTCAGCTCGCGGAAGTGAAACACGCTGGCCGCCAACACCGCATCGGCGCCTGCCCGAACCGCGGGCGCGAAATGCTCGGCCGCGCCGGCGCCACCGCTGGCGATCACCGGGATGGTGACCGCCGAGCGGACCGCGCGCAGCATCTGCAGGTCGAACCCGGCCTTGGTGCCGTCGGCGTCCATCGAGTTCAGCAGGATCTCCCCCACCCCGAGGTCGGCGCCGCGCGACGCCCACTCGACGGCGTCGATGCCGGTGCCGAGGCGGCCGCCGTGGGTGGTGACCTCCCAGCCCGACGGGGTGGGCACCGAATCGGGCGGCACCGTGCGGGCGTCGACCGACAACACGATGCACTGGGAACCGAATTGCCGCGCCATCTCTTCCAGCAGGTCGGGCCGGGCGATGGCGGCGGTATTGACCGAGACCTTGTCGGCCCCGGCGCGCAGCAGGGTGTCGACGTCGGCCACGGTGCGCACGCCGCCGCCCACGGTCAGCGGGATGAAGACCTGCTCGGCGGTGCGGCGCACCACATCGAGCATGGTCGCCCTGCCCGACGACGACGCGGTCACGTCGAGGAAGGTCAGCTCGTCGGCGCCCTCGGCGTCGTAGGCCGCCGCCAATTCGACGGGATCACCGGCGTCGCGCAGGTTTTCGAAGTTGACCCCTTTGACCACCCGCCCGGCGTCAACGTCCAGGCAGGGGATCACGCGCACGGCCAGGCCGGTGCCCGCGGGCATGTCAGTAGTCCTCCGGTGTGCCGGTGGCGCGCAGGATCTCGAGGATCTCGCCGTGCACGCCGGGCGCCGCGGCCAGCACCGAGCGCGCCCCGGGTTGCCACGTTTCACCCGCCAAGTTGGTGACGACGCCGCCGGCGGCCCGCACCAGCGCCACCCCGGCGGCGTGGTCCCAGATGTGATCACCGAAACTAATTGCGCCCCCCAGGATTCCATCGGCGACGTAGACGAGGTCGATTCCGGTGGAGCCGTGCATGCGCAGCCGTGACGACACCCGGCTGAGGTTCTCCAGCACCGCCATCCGATAGCGTCCCGGGAAACGCCCCCGCGAGTCGGCGCTGAAGGTGCCGACCCCGACCAGGCTGTCGGACAGCTTGGCGGGCGCGAGCGGGGGTTGCGGGACACCGTTTTTGCGCAACCGCCCCCCCGCGACGGCGGTGTAGCGCTCGTCGATGAATGGCAGCCACGTCAGGCCGGCCACCGGGTCGCCGTCGTGTAACAGGCCCAGCAGGATCGCGGCCATCGGCGATCCCGCGGCGTAGTTGAACGTGCCGTCGACCGGGTCGAGCACCCACACCCACGGCGAGTCGACATCGGCGCCGCCGAACTCCTCGCCGTGCACGCCGATTCCGGTGGCCTCGACGAGCGCGTCGACCACCTGGCGTTCGATGGCGAGGTCGATTTCGGTGGCGAAGTCGTTGCCCTTCTTGGCGACCGCGGAGTCGGCGCGGTGACCGTCCAGGAACTGCGGCACGGCGGCGTCCAGAATCGCCGCGGCCTGGGCCACCAGCGCGTCGAGATCCATCGGCGGGCCTACCCTCGCACCGCGGCCAGTGCCTGCGGCAGCGTGAACCGCCCGGCGTAGAGGGCCTTGCCCACGATGGCGCCCTCGACCCCGTGACCGCCCAGCGTCGCGATGGCGCGCAGGTCGTCGAGGCTGGACACCCCGCCGGAGGCGATCACCGGGGCGTCGGTGCGCTCGGCGACGCGGGTCAGCAGGTCCAGGTTGGGGCCGCCCAGCGTGCCGTCCTTGGTGACATCGGTGACGACGTAGCGCGAACAGCCTTGGCCATCAAGGCGTTCCAGCACCTCCCAGAGGTCGCCGCCGTCGGTCTCCCACCCGCGTCCGCGCAGCCGGTGCGCGCCGTCGAGGATCTGGACGTCCAGCCCGACGGCGACCTTCTCGCCGTGCTCGGCGATCGCGCGGGCGCACCACTGGGGGTTTTCCAGGGCCGCCGTGCCGATGTTGACCCGGGCGCAGCCGGTGGCCAGTGCCGCGGCCAGCGACTCGTCGTCGCGGATCCCGCCCGAGAGCTCCACCTGCACGTCGAGCTTGCCCACCACCTCGGCGAGCAACTCGCGGTTGGAGCCGCGACCGAACGCGGCGTCCAGGTCCACCAGGTGAATCCATTCGGCGCCGTCGCGCTGCCAGCCCAGCGCGGCGTCCAGCGCCGAGCCGTACTCGGTTTCGCTGCCGACCTTGCCTTGGACCAGGCGGACGGCTCGGCCGTCGACCACGTCGACGGCGGGTAACAGAATCAGTGGCATCTCTTACAGTCCCTCAACCCAATTGCTCAGCACGGCCGCACCGGCATCCCCGCTCTTCTCCGGGTGAAACTGGGTCGCCGACAGCGCCCCGTCCTCGACCGCTGCCAGAAACGGCGCCCCGTGGGTGGCCCACGTCAGCGCCGCCTCCGGCGACCCTTCCCAGCGCTGCGCCGCGTAGGAGTGCACGAAGTAGAACCGGGTGTCGGCGTCCAGACCCTTGAACAGCACGCTGCCCGGCGCGGCGTTCACCACGTTCCAGCCCATGTGCGGGATCACCGGGGCGCGCAACCGGATGACCTCCCCGGGCCATTGTCCGCATCCCTGCGTCTGCATCCCGAACTCGATGCCGCGGGCGAACAGGATCTGCATGCCCACGCACACCCCCAGCACCGGACGACCGGCGGCGACCCGTTCGGCGATGATGTTCTGACCGGCGATTCGGCGCAGGCCGGTCATGCACGCCTCGAACGCTCCGACGCCGGGGACCACCAGCCCGTCGGCGGCCGCGGCGGCCTTCGCGTCATCGGTCACCTCGACCGACGCGCCGACCCGCTCCAGCGCGCGTTGAGCCGACCGCAGATTGCCCGAGCCGTAGTCCAGGACTACAACCGATCGTCTTGTCACAGAACGCCTTTGGTGGACGGCACGCCCGATACCCGGGGATCGGGCTCGACAGCCTGACGCAACGCGCGGGCCACGGCCTTGTACTCCGCCTCGGTGATGTGGTGGGGATCGCGTCCGTAGAGCACGCGGACGTGCAGCGCGATGCGGGCGTTGGAGGCCAGCGTTTCGAACACGTGCCGGTTGACGACGGTGTGGTAGGGCACCGAACTGCCGGCGATGGTGGTGCGCAGCAGATGCTCGGGCTCGCCGGTGTGCACGCAGTAGGGCCGCCCGGACACGTCGACCGCGGCGTGCGCCAGCGCCTCGTCCATCGGGATGTAGGCGTCGCCGAACCGGCGGATGCCCTTCTTCTCGCCGAGCGCCTCGTTGAGCGCCTGGCCCAGCGCGATCGCGGTGTCCTCGATGGTGTGATGCCCTTCGATCTCGACGTCGCCAGTGGTGCGCACGGTCAGGTCGAAGCTGGCGTGGCTGCCCAGCGCGGTCAGCATGTGGTCGTAGAACGGGACGCCGGTGTCGACGTGAACCTTGCCGGTCCCGTCGAGGTCGAGTTCGACGACGATGTCGGATTCTTTGGTGCGGCGTTCGATGCGCGCGCGGCGCGTTTTCCCGTCAGTCGCGTTGCCGGTTTCGGGGGCGGTCACGGTGCTCCTACGGGGGTGGCGGGGGCCAGTTCGGTGGCGGCGAGCCGGGCGCTGGCCCGCAGGAACGCGTCGTTCTCGGCGGCCAGCCCCGTGGTGGCGCGCAGGAAGCCCGGGATGCCGACGTCGCGGATCAGGACACCGAGGTCCAGGTAGCGCTGCCACGCACCCGGCGCGTCGACGAACTCCCCGAACAGGACGAAGTTCGCGTCGCTCGGTATCACTCGAAATCCCATGTCGCTCAGCGCCTTCGAGACACGCTCACGTTCGGCGATCAGTGCCGCGACGCTGCTCAGGGTGTCGTCGGCGTGCCGCAGCGCGGCCCGGGCCGCGGCCTGGGTGACCGAGGATAGGTGATACGGCAACCGCACCAGCAGCAGCGCGTCGATCACCGCCGGCGTGGCGACCAGGTAGCCGAGCCTGCCGCCGGCGAACGCGAACGCCTTGCTCATGGTGCGGGTGACGACGAGCCGGGTCGGGTATTCCCCGACCAGCGACACCGCGCTGGGCTGCGCGGAGAACTCGCCGTAGGCCTCGTCGACGATCACGATCCCCGGCGCCGCGTCGAGTAGCCGCCGCAGATCGGGCAGCGAAATGCTCTGTCCCGACGGGTTGTTGGGGCTGGCCAGGAAGACGATGTCGGGCAGGCGGCCGGCGATGGCGGCGACGGCGGCGTCGACGTCGAGGCTGAAATCGCCGGCGCGGGCCGTCTCGATCCATTCGGTCTGCGTGCCGTGCGAGATGATCGGGTGCATCGAGTAGGACGGGACGAACCCGATCGCGGTGCGGCCCGGCCCCCCGAACGCCTGCAGCAGCTGCTGCAGGATCTCGTTGGAGCCGTTTGCCGCCCAGAGGTTTTCGACGGCAAGCCGGGCGCCGGTCTGGGCGGTGAGGTAGGCGGCCAAGTCGGTCCGCAGCTCTTTCGCGTCCCGGTCGGGATAGCGATGCAGACCGACGGCGGCCTCGCGGACCGAACGCACCACGTCGTCGACGAGCGCCTTGGTGGGCGGGTGCGGGTTCTCGTTGGTATTGAGCTGCACCGGCACATTCAATTGCGGTGCGCCGTAGGGCGATTTGCCGCGCAGGTCCGGGCGCAGCGGCAGGTCGTCCAGGGTCGGTTGCTGTGCCGTCATCGCTCGAACCTCCGCCGCACCGCCACACCGTGCGCAGGCAGGTCTTCTTCCTTGGCCAGTGTGACCACGTGACCGGACACGTCTTTGAGCGCCGCCTCGGTGTAGTCGACGACGTGAATGCCGCGCAGGAACGTCTGCACCGACAGGCCGCTGGAGTGCCGCGCGCTGCCCGCGGTCGGCAACACGTGGTTGGACCCGGCGCAGTAGTCACCGAGGCTCACCGGCGCGTACGGGCCGACGAAAATGGCTCCCGCCGAACGTATCCGGCCGGCGACCCGCGCCGCGTCGGCGGTCTGGATCTCCAGGTGCTCGGCGGCGTAGGCGTTCACGACCTGGACGCCGGCGTCCAGGTCGTCGACCAGGATGATCGCCGACTGGCGCCCGCCGAGCGCGGTCCTCACGCGTTGGTGGTGCACCGTCGTCTCCAGCTGGGCGGCGAGTTCGTCGTCGGTGGCATCGGCGAGGTCCTCGCTGGGGGTCACCAGCACGCTGGCGGCCATCTCGTCGTGCTCGGCCTGGCTGATCAGGTCGGCGGCCACGTGCGCGGGGTCGGCCGTGTGGTCGGCCAGGATGGCGATCTCGGTGGGCCCCGCTTCGGCGTCGATGCCCACCTGTGAGCGGCACAGCCGCTTGGCCGCGGTGACGTAGATGTTGCCGGGCCCGGTGATCATGTCGACGGGCGCGAGCTCGGTGTCGCCGCCCGGCGACGATGCGGACCGCGTGCGGTCCGGGGAGAAGCCGGGCCATTCGGCCCCGGTGTCGGTGCCGCCGTAGGCCAGCAGGGCCACCGCCTGCGCGCCGCCCACTGCCCACACCTCGTCGACGCCCAGCAGCGCGGCCGCCGCGAGGATCGTCGGGTGCGGCAGGCCGGCAAACCCGGCGCGAGAGCGGGCCTGCGGCGGGCTGGCCACCACCAGCGAGACGACGCCGGCGGCCTGTGCCGGCACCACGTTCATCACCACACTGGACGGGTAGACGGCGTTGCCGCCGGGCACATACAGGCCTACCCGTTCGACGGGAACCCACCGCTCGGTCACGGTCGCGCCCGGCCCGAGCGTGGTGGTGACGTCGGCGCGGCGCTGGTCGGCGTGCACGGCGCGGGTGCGCTCGATCATCACCTCCAGCGCGTCGCGGACCTGCGGGTCCAGCCCGGTCAGGGCCGCGTCCAGCGCGGCGTCGGGCACCCGCACGGCAGGAGGCCGCACGCCATCGAACCGCTCCCCGAATTCCAGCGCGGCCGCGGCCCCGCGCTCGGCGACGGCCTCCACGATCGGGCGCACCTTCGGCAGGACGCTCTCCACGTCGGCGCCCCCGCGCGGCAGCGCCGCCCGCAGCCGGGCGGCCGTCAAGTCGGCGCCCCGCAGGTCGATGCGGGCCATCACGGGCGCGGGCGTGGCAGTCACGCCGTCCATTGTCCCAGAGCAACTCAAGTCGTTATCCGGCCGGTACAGTGCCGGTAGACACCGCTTTGGAAAGGGAGCCGTCATGGCCGCAAAGGATCACCCCAACAACGCGCCGGGCGTCCCGATGGTGTTCCCGCCGTGGTTCGAGCGCTTCCAGATCAAATACTTCAATCCGGTGGTCAAGCCGTTCGCGCGGTTCCTGCCCGGGACCGCGACCATCAAGCACCGCGGCCGCACGTCCGGCAAGCCCTACGAGACCATCATCACGCCCTATCGCAAGGGCAACGTGCTGGCGATCGCGCTGGGCCACGGCAAGACCAACTGGGTCAAGAACGTGCTGGCCGCCGGCGAGGCCGACGTGCAGTTCAGCCGCAACCGCGTGGTGCACCTGACCAACACCCGCATCCTGCCCGCGGGCTCCGAGGGCCCCGACGCGGACGGCCTGCCGCGGATGGCGCGCATCCAGCTGCGCCGGGTCGGGGTGTTCGTCGCCGACATCGCCTAGGGCCGGGTTGTTCGGGGCGCTGAGTGTGAGCTGACGGCGTTCCGTGTGAACCCAGGGCGGGGGTTTGCGGCGTGTCGCCGCCCTCGATTCACTGTCGACGGTTTGCGGCTACATGTCCAGGCCGATGTCGAGCACGCGCACCGAATGGGTGAGCGCGCCCACGGCCAGGTAATCGACCCCGGTCGCGGCGTAGGTCGCCGCCGTGTCCAGGCTGAGCCCGCCGGAGGATTCGAGCAGCACGGTGGGCGCGCGGGAGTCCCGGCGCTGCGCGGCGATCTGCGTCTGCCACACCGGGAAGTTGTCCAGCAGCACCAGCTCGGGCTTCTCGGCCAGCACCGCGTCGAGCTGCTCGAGGGAGTCGACCTCGACCTCGCAGGGTAGCTCCGGGGCGGCTTCGCGCACCGCCCGTAGCGCCTCGACCACCGATCCGGCGGCCACCACGTGGTTGTCCTTGATCAACGCCGCGTCGCCGAGCCCGAGGCGGTGGTTGACGCCGCCGCCGACGCGCACCGCGTATTTCTGCAGCAGCCGCAGGCCGGGCAGGGTTTTGCGGGTGTCTCGGACCTTGGCCTTGGTGCCCGCCACGGCCTCCACCCAGGCCGCGGTCGCGGTGGCGATCCCCGACAGGTGGCAGACCAGGTTCAGCATGGTCCGTTCCGCGGTCAACAGGCCACGGGTCGGCGCGCGCACCGTCAGCAGTGACTCCCCCGGCTGCAGCCGGGACCCGTCCGCGACCCGGTCGAGCACCTCATAGCCGCCGGCGCCGAGCACCTCGTCGAACACCAGCAGCGCCACGTCCACCCCGGCGATCACCCCGGGCTCGCGGCACACCATCGACGCCGTGGCCACCGCGTCCTCGGCGACCGTGGCCACCGTGGTGACGTCGGGCCCGTAACGCAGGTCCTCCTCGAGGCCGCGCCGGATGATGTCGAGCGCGGCGCTCAGTTCGGCATCCGACAGCATCGTCACACCGCCGCCGCCAGCGCCTCCACCACCACCGACGTACGGTCGTCGGCCAGCCGCAGCACGCTGCTGCGGCCCTGCTCGGGCGCGGGGTCGGGGTATTCGGCGCGGTGATGGCAGCCGCGGCTCTCGGCGCGCGCCA
This sequence comes from uncultured Actinomycetota bacterium, assembly GCA_963711445.1. Lineage (GTDB taxonomy): Bacteria > Actinomycetota > Actinomycetes > Mycobacteriales > Mycobacteriaceae > Mycobacterium. The sequence continues at coordinate 2,064,229 of CAVQEF010000002.1, read as the reverse complement.
GGGCCGCGGCCGTGACCGCGCGGGCCGCCATCGTCAGGGCGACGTCCTCGAAGTCGCGCCGGCCTGCGATGTCGCGCACCGGCGCCTGCGCCAGCGCGTCGGACAACCGCTGCAGGCCGGCGGCGTCGCGCACCACCGCGGCGTCGCGGCTCATCGCGCGTTGCAGGTCGTCGCGCGGCGGCGCGGTGTGGGCGAGCGGCTCGCACGCCACGGCGCGCGTCCGCCCGGCGGCCGAGGCGTGGGCGGCCGCGGCCGCGCCGGCGCGCCCGCCGACCACCAGGCCCTCCAGCAGGCTGTTGGACGCCAACCGGTTGGCGCCGTGCATCCCGGTGCAGGCGACCTCGCCCGCCGCGAACAGCCCGGGCAGCTCGGTCTGACCGGACACGTCGGTGACGACGCCGCCGCAGCTGTAGTGCGCTCCCGGAACGACGGGCATGGGTTGGCGGACGGGGTCGATGCCGGCGGCCCGGCAGGCCGCGGTGACGGTGGGAAAGCGTCCCTCGAAGCCGTCGATGCCGCGGGCGTCGAGCAACACGTAGGGGTCGCCGGCGGCCTTCATCCGCGCGTCGATGGCGGCCGCGACGACGTCGCGGGGCGCCAGGTCCCCCATCGGGTGGATGCCGGCCATGATCGGATTGCCTTGTCGGTCAAGCAGAATCGCGCCCTCGCCGCGGATGGCCTCGGTGACCAGGGGCCGGCGGCCGCCGGAGTTGCCGAAGAGCATCGTCGGGTGGAACTGGATGAACTCCAGGTCGCTGACCGCCACTCCCGCCCACAGCGCCAGCGCGATGCCGTCGCCGGTGGATCCGGCGGGGTTGGTGGTCGCGCCGTAGAGATGCCCGAGCCCGCCGCAGGCCAGGATCACCGACGGAGTGCTGATGATCCCGTATCCGTCCGGGTTGCCCACCAGCACCCCGGTGACCGACACACCGTCGTGCAGCACGCGCAGCGCCACGTGCCGGGTGCGCACGTCCAACAGCGCGGCGGCGTGGTCCAGCGCCCGCTGCACCTCGGCGCCGGTGGCGTCGCCCCCGGCGTGCACGATGCGGCGCCGGGAGTGCCCACCCTCGCGCGTCAATGCCCACCGGCCGGGCGCCGCTTCGTCGAAACGCGCCCCGTCACCGACCAAGTCGCTCACCGCGCGGTAGCCGTCGGCCACGATCGAGGTGACCGCCTCGGGGTCGCACAGGCCCGCGCCCGCGGCCAGGGTGTCGGCGACGTGGGCGTCGACGGAGTCGTCATTGTCGGGCAGCACGACCGCGATGCCGCCCTGGGCGTAGTGCGTCGCGGTCGCGCCGTGGGTCTGGTCGGCCTTGGACAGCACCACGACGCGGCGCCCGGCGCGGTGGGCGGCCAGCGCGGCGGCCAATCCCCCGACGCCGGTACCGATGACGACGACGTCGGCGGAATCCGACCAGGTGGGGCGGGCGGTCATTCGCCGCCGCCCGGCTGCCCGATGGCGATCATCCGTTGCACGCTGCGCCGGCCCGCCGCGGCGACGGCCGGGTCGACATGCACCTCGTCGGCGCCGTGCACCAGGCAGCGCAGCAGGGCCGCGGGGGTGATCATCTTCATGAACTTGCACGACGCGCGGTCATTGACCGCCTGGAAGTCCACTTTCGGTGCGGCCCGGCGCAATTGATAGAGCATGCCGACCTCGGTGGCCACCAGTACCTTGCGCGCCCGCGTCTGGTGGGCCGCGTCGAGCATGCCGCCGGTCGACAGGATCTTCACCCGGTCTTCCGGGAAGGCGCCCTCGCCGGCGAGGTACAACGCCGAAGTGGCACAACCACATTCGGGGTGCACATACAGCTCGGCGTCGGGATTGGCGCGGGCCCTCTCGGCCAGTTCGTCGCCGTTGATGCCGGCGTGCACGTGGCACTCCCCGGCCCACACGTGCAGGTTCTCGCGCCCGGTGACGCGCCGGACGTGCGCGCCCAGGAACTGGTCGGGGCAGAACAGCACCTCACGGTCGGGGTCGATGGACCCCACGACGTCGACCGCGTTGGACGAGGTGCAGCAGATGTCGGTGAGCGCCTTGACGGCCGCGCTGGTGTTGACGTAGGAGACGACGACGGCGCCGGGGTGTTCATCCTTCCAGGCGCGCAGGTCGTCGGGGGTGATCGAGTCGGCCAGCGAGCAACCTGCCCGCTGGTCGGGGATCAGCACGGTCTTGTCCGGGCTGAGGATCTTGGCGGTTTCGGCCATGAAGTGCACGCCGCAGAACACGATGGTGTCCTCGGGCGCGTCGGCGGCGATCCGCGACAGCGCCAGCGAGTCCCCGACGTGGTCGGCGACGTCCTGGATGGCGGGCAGTTGGTAGTTGTGTGCGAGCACGGTGGCGTTGCGCAGGTCGGCCAGTCGGCGGATCTCGGCGGCCCACTGCTCGTCGGCCTCGACTCCGGTGTAGCCGGCGGGCGAATCGCTGATGCCGGCGATCATGCTCTCGGCGTTGTCCGTGAGCGTGTCCATGCGATTCAGCACCGTCACGGCGACTCCTTTCGGCTAGGAGGTTTTCGACTTACAATCGAAAACATGGCCCATGGTAGCACCGCCCACGAAGTGCTCGCCGTCGTGTTCCAGGTGCAGCAGGCGACAAAGCAGGTTAAGGCGGGCCCCCGGGCAGAAAAACCGCAGCTTAACGTGCTGTTATGGCAGCGTGCCAGGGACCCGCAGAAGGGTGCCTGGTCGCTGCCGGGCGGGCGGCTGCGCAACGACGAAGACATGACCACCTCGGTGCGGCGCCAACTGGCCGAAAAAGTCGACCTGCGCGAGCTCGCGCATCTCGAGCAGCTGGCGGTTTTCTCCGAGCCGCACCGGGTGCCCGGCGCCCGGGTGATCGCCTCGACGTTCCTGGGGCTGGTGCCCTCCCCCGCCACCCCCGAGCTGCCGCCGGACACGCGCTGGCACCCGGTGAGCGCGCTGCCGCCGATGGCCTTCGACCACGGTCCGATGGTGACCCACGCCCGCGCCCGGCTGGTCGCCAAGATGTCCTACACCAACATCGGGTTTGCCTTGGCGCCCAAGGAGTTTGCGCTGTCGACGCTGCGCGACATCTATGGCGCCACGCTGGGCTACCAGGTCGACGCGACCAACCTGCAGCGGGTGCTGGTCCGTCGCGGCGTCATCGGCCAGACCGGCACCATCGCGCAGTCGGGCCGCAGCGGCGGGCGGCCGGCGGCGCTGTACCACTTCGTCGACTCCCGGCTGCGGGTCACCGACGAATTCGCCGCGTTCCGGCCGCCCGGCCAGCCGTGAAGGTTTGATCCCCGCCCGGGCGGGCTATCAGACGCTGCAATCGGTGACGCAGGTGGGCCGCTTCGAGCCGACGAGAGCTGGCGCACATCGCGGCGATTGAGTTTGGTTACCACCCGTTCATACGCGACAATGCCCGATGGCCAAGAAGGGATCCGTAATGGTTGAACTCGGCAATCTGGCGGGAGCGCGCGGCGCGGAGTGGATCGGGCGGCCGCCGCACGAGGAAATGCAGCGCAACGTCCGCCCGCTGCTGCCCTGCGACGACCCGTTCTACCAGCCACCGCTCGGCTACCAGCACGCCGAGCCCGGCACCGTCCTGCGCTCGCGCGACGTCGAGCTGGCGTTCATGGGGCTGGTTCCGCAGACCGTCAAGGGCGTCCAACTGCTCTACCGGACGATGGACCGCAACGGCGAGCCGGAGGCGACGGTGACCACCGTCATCGTCCCGGCCGAGCTAGCGCCGGGGCAGACCTGCCCGCTGCTGTCCTACCAGTGTGCGATCGACGCGATGTCGTCGCGCTGCTTTCCCTCCTACGCGCTACGGCGCCGCGCCAGGGCCCTCGGGTCGTTGAGCCAGCTCGAGTTCCTGCTGGTGACCGCCGCCGTCGCCGAGGGCTGGGCCGTCACGGTGCCCGACCACGAGGGCCTCAAGGGGCTGTGGGGCGCGCCGTACGAGCCCGGCTACCGCGTCCTGGACGGCATTCGGGCCGCGCTGAGCTCGGAGCGGCTGGGGCTGTCGCAGTCGGCGCCGATCGGGCTGTGGGGCTATTCCGGCGGTGGGCTGGCCAGCGCGTGGGCCGCCGAGATGTGCGGCGAGTACGCGCCCGAGCTCGACATCGTCGGGGCGGTGCTGGGCTCGCCCGTCGGCGACCTCGGCCACACCTTCCGCCGGCTCAACGGCACCTTCCTGGCCGGCCTGCCCGCGCTGGTGGTGGCCGCGCTCGCGCACACCTACCCCGACCTGGACCGCGTCATCTCCGAGCACACCAACGAGGAGGGGCGCGCCCTGCTGGAGTCGCTGGAGAAGATGACGACCGCGGAAGCGGTGATCCGGATGGCCGGCAAGAACATGGGCGACTACCTCGACGAACCGCTCGAGGACATCCTGTCCACCCCCGAGGTGACGTATGTCTTCGACCAGATCAAGCTCGGCGCCGTGGTGCCGACGCCGCCGGTGCTGATGGTGCAGGCCGTGCACGACTACCTCATCGACGTCGACGACATCGACGTGCTCGCCGACGCCTATTCGGCCGGCGGCGCCAGGGTCACCTATCACCGGGACGCGTTCAACGAGCACATGCTGCTGCACCCGCTGTCGGCCCCGATGACGCTGCGCTGGCTGACCGACCGGTTCAACCGCAGGCCGCTCACCGAGCACCACATCCGGACGACGTGGCCGACGATGTTCAACCCGATGACCTACGTCGGCATGGCCCGGCTGGCGCGGATCGCGGCCAAGGTCGTCTTCGGCAGGAAGATCCACCGCCGCCCACTGTGAGGCGTCCGCTATGACGCGTCCGCTATGACGCGTCCGCTATGACGCGTCCGCGGAGCCCCCGGCTCCCACTGGCAGCGCGTCCGGCGGCCGCTCGGCCGCCGGAACGGCCCCCAGGTCGTCGCGGGCGTCCGCGGAGGCGAGCAGGGCGTACACCAGAGCAGCGATCGCGGCCGGCCACACCAGCGTGACCGCGACCTGCCACGGCCCTTGGGCGAAGAACACCGGCGGCGCCTCGACGACGTAGGCCACCGCCGGGCTGCCCAGCAACGGGATGGCGTCGAAGTTCACGCTGCCGTAGCGCAGCAGGACCAGCACCGCCCCGACCGCCGACGCCGCAGCCGCGGCCCCCACCAGCCCCAACGACAGCCCGACGACCATCGCAGGACCGCGCCGCCGGCGCCACTGCCAGGCCAGCACGGGCGCTACCATCGCCAGCACGGTCAGCAGGCCCAGCATCAGGCAAGGGGCATCGAAGAAGTGCTCGGATTCGCTGCCCAGATAATCGTGGACGCGCTCACCGGAGTGGGTCTTGGCCACCACCGCGTGGATCGGCGGGGCGATCCACGCCCACAGAGCGCCGGTCAGCGCCCCGGTCACCGACAGCGCCAGCGCGGCAACGACGGCCGCGCGGGCCCGCGAGGCGGGCGCCGGCTCGTCCGGCGGCGTCGGCGCCGCGGACGGCTCCGTCGTCTGCTCGGTCACCGCTGCGCCTCCAGGTCGGCCGAGTCCAGCTGGCCGTGCCGCGAGCACTCCGCCCGCCAGCCGTCGGGCCGGACCTGGACCACCATCCGGCGGCCGCACTCGGCGCAGAACCGCGGGGGCTCGAGCCCCAGCTGGGCCGCGGTGGGCATCGCGGTTCCCCCTAACTCCCCCGTGTAGACGTTGTAGACGCCGCCGACCGGAGCGCCCAGATCCCCCACCACAGCCATTCGCCAGCCGCTACAGGGTGGCGTTGAGCGCCTTGATCGGCATCTGCAGATCGCCGAGCAATTCCAGGTCGGCTTCGGCCGGACGGCCGAGCGTGGTGAGGTAGTTCCCGACGATCACGGCGTTGATGCCGCCCAGCATGCCCTGCTTGGCGCCCAGGTCACCCAGGGTGATCTCCCGGCCGCCGGCGAACCGCAGGATGGTGCGTGGCAGGGCCAGCCGGAAGGCGGCCACCGATTTCAGCGCTTCGCCGGCCGGCAGCACCTCCAGGTCCCCGAACGGGGTGCCGGGTCGCGGGTTGAGGAAGTTCAGCGGCACCTCGTCGGGGCCCAGTTCGGCCAGGTCGGCGGCGAACTCGGCGCGCTGTTCGACGGTTTCCCCCATGCCGAGGATGCCGCCGCAGCACACCTCCATGCCGGCGTCGCGCACCATCGACAGCGTCTGCCAGCGCTCCTCCCACGTGTGGGTGGTGACGACGTTGGGGAAGTACGAGCGCGCGGTCTCGAGGTTGTGGTTGTAGCGGTGCACCCCCATCGCCGAGAGCTGCTCGACCTGCTCGGCGGTCAGCATGCCCAGCGAGCAGGCGATGTTGATCTCGACCTCGTCGCGGATGGCCTCGATGCCCGCCGCGACCTGGGACATCAGGCGTTCGTCGGGGCCGCGCACGGCGGCCACGATGCAGAACTCGGTGGCGCCGGACTTGGCGGTCTGTCGGGCCGCCTCGACCAGGCTGGGGATGTCGAGCCGGGCGCTGCGCACCGGCGACGCGAACAGCCCCGACTGGGAGCAGAAGTGGCAGTCCTCGGGGCAGCCGCCGGTCTTCAGGCTGATGATGCCCTCGACCTCGACCTCGGGGCCACACCAGCGCATCCGCACGTCGTGGGCCAGGGCCAGCAGCTCGTCGAGCCGGTCGTCGGGCAGGCGCAGCACCTCGAGCACCTGGTCGCGGCCCAACCCCTCGCCGCGCTCGAGCACCTGCTGACGGGCTATGGCCAGAATGTCGGTGTCGTGGCTGTCGGTGCTTGGCCGGGTCGCCGCCTGAGTCACCCAGTGCTCCTTTACCTCGTGTACAAATCCGAGTTCACGTTAGGTTAGCGGCCTGCACCGACCAAACCGAGGTCAGCCGATCGGGTGTTCGGCGCGCTTGGCGCCGTCCCAGCGGCGCAGCCCCGCGAGGCGGCCGTCGATCTGCGCCGGCCGGCCTGCGACGCGCAGCGCCCGGCCGAGCTGGTGACCGCCGACGCGGCGGGCCAGCGTGACGTGCGCGGTCCACTGGCCGGGCAGGCTGTTGGGCATCGGCCCGGGCGCCAGGTGCGGCGAGCAGAGCCGGTGCACCTCGGCGTGCAGGGCCAACAGCTCGCCCGTCGGCACCACCAGCCGCGCGAACACGACACTGCCCCGGCCGAACAGCACCGGCGCCCCGACGGTGGCCCGCACCGGCAGCCGCCCGGCCACCGGTGTCAAGAGGTCGTCGACGTCGGCGTCGATGCGCTCGGCGACGACCAGCGTGACGTGCGGGCGACTGGCGGGCGCCTGGCTGGGGATGCCCGCGGCGGCCAGGTCCGCCCAGATGCGGCGGATCGCCGCCTCGGTGTCGCGGTCGAAGACCAGCTCGATCGAATGGACCATCACCCCACCAGCGCGCTCACCCAGTCGCGGTCGAACGCCGCCGCGCTCATCTCGGCGAACTCCGCGGGCTCCAGCGCGCCGGCCCCGGCGGGCAGCGCCGCGCGCACCGGAGCCAACCCGGCCAGCGCGGCGCGGTTGGAGGCCTCCACCGCGCCGGGGCGCGCCGGCCAGCTGCCGATCGCCAATCCAGCACACGAAACCTTGTGCGCCGCAAGGGCCTCCAGCGTCAGGGCGGTGTGGTTGAGGGTACCCAGCCGGGCGGCGACGGCGAGCAGAGCCGCGGCTCCCAGGTCGACGGCCAGGTCGCGCAGCGTCACTCCCCCGGCGGCGAGTTGCACCAGCAGGCCCCCGGCGCCCTCGACCAGGGTGAGGCGGCCGGGGCGGTCCAGGCCGCCGATGAGCGCGAGCAGCTGGTCGCGGGTGGGCAACGCCATTCCCGCCCGCTCGGCCGCGGCGGCCGGCGCCAGCGGCTGCGGATACCTCGCGCCGCCGGCGACCTCGGTAACCCCCGACAGCCGCGCCACCTCGGCGAGGTCGTCGTCACCGCAGTCGGTGCCGGTCTGGACGGGCTTGCACACCGCCACCTCGATGCCGGCCAGCCGGGCGTGGCAGGCCAGCGCCGCGGTGACGATGGTCTTCCCGACGCCAGTATCGGTGCCGGTGACGACCAGAACGGTCAACGGCGGGCCACAGCAAGAACGTCCGTGAGCACCCGGCGGGCGGTCTCCAGCTCGTCGGCGTCCAGCGACGCCCGCGCGGTCAGCCGCAGCCGCGACGTCCCGGCGGGGACGGTCGGAGGCCGGAAGCAGCCCACCTTCACGCCGGCGTCCAGGCAGGCCGCCGCCGCGGCCAGCGCCACCTCGGGCTGGCCCAGGATCACCGACACCACCGCGGAGTGCGGCACCTCGGGCACGCCGCAGGCCCGGGCCAGTTCCCGCGCGTGCCGCAGCACCGCCTCCGGCCGCCACGGTTGGGCCCGCAGCACGTGCAGCGCGGCCAGGGCCGCCCCGACGGCCGCCGGGGCCAGGCCGGTGTCGAAGATGAACGGCCGCGCCGCGTCGATCAGGTGGGCACGCACCGCGACCGGTCCCAGCACCGCGCCGCCCTGGCTGCCCAGCGCCTTGGACAGCGTCGTGGTCATGACCACATCGGGAGCGCCGGCGAGGCCCAGCTCGTGCAGCAGCCCCCGCCCGCCGCCGCGGATCCCGAGCCCGTGCGCCTCGTCGACGACCAGCAGGGCCCGGTGCCGGCGGCACACCTCGTGCAGCTCGCGGACGGGAGCCAGCGCGCCGTCGGCGCTGAACACCGAGTCGGTGATGACGACGGCGCGTTCCTCCTCGCGCGATCCCAGGGCGGCGTCGACGACGTCGACGTCGCGGTGCGGCGCGATGACCACCCGGGCCCGGGACAGCCGGCAGGCGTCCACCAGGGAGGCGTGCGAGTGGGCGTCGGAGACCAGCAGCGAACCGGGCCCGGACAGGCCGACCACGGCACCCAGGTTGGCGGTGTAGCCGGAGGAGAACAGCAGCGCCGCGGAGGCGCCGACGAAATCGGCGAGCTCGGTTTCGAACCGCTGGTGCAGTTCGGTGTCGCCGGTGACCAGGCGCGAACCGGTGGAACCGGCGCCCCAGGTGCGCAGCGCTTCGACGCCGCCCTCGATCACGTCGGGATGTTGCGACAGGCCGAGGTAGTCGTTGGACGCCAGGTCCAGCTCGGTGGCCACGGCGGGCCGCGGCCGCAGCGCGCGGCGCAGCCCGGCCTGCCGGCGCCGGTGCTCCCGCTCGTCCAGCCAGGCCAGCGGCGATGCGTCGATCGGTGCCTGCTGGGGGGCGTTCATGGACCTAGAGCCTATTAGAGCGGTTGGCGGACCGACCATCGCGGCCGGCTGGCTTGGGGCCGCCGCCGGGCGACGCGCTACGGCGATATGACGTGGCCCGGCCCGCCGTCGATTCCGTTCGTGATGGTGCCGGTCCCGCCGGGCCCGCCGCTGCCGAGGTTGGCATTGGTCGGCGTCACCGCGAACACGTTGCCACCGGCCCCGCCGTCGCCACCGGTGGGACCGGTGCCGCCAGTGCCGCCGGTGCCGCCGTAGGCGGCTGAGGTGCTCATGAAGTTGTAGCCGGTCCCGCCCGTTCCGCCGGTGCCGCCGATGGTGGTACCGGCGCCGCCCGTGCCGCCGACACCGCCGGTGGTGGTACCCCAGTCGGTGGGGTAATTCAGGAGGCCGTCGAAGGTGTCGACGAAGTTGTAGGGCCCCATGATCGCGGCGCCACCGTGGCCGCCGTTCCCGCCGGCCCCGGCCGTGCCGGCGCCGCCCGCGCCGCCGGCCCCGCCGGTGGCGGTTCCCCACCCCAGGTTGTAGGCGACGCCGCCCGCGCCGCCGTCACCGCCGGTGGCGCCGGAGCCGCCCGCCCCGCCGGTACCGCCGAGCGCAAAGCCGGCCCCGCCGGCCCCGCCGGTGCCGCCCGCGCCGGTGACGCTGTCACCACCGACCCCGCCGGTACCGCCGGAGGGCACGCCGAAGCCGAAGTCGGCGCCCCCGAGGAAGCCCACGTTCCCACCGGCCCCGCCGGTGCCGCCGGTCGCGTCGGTTGCGCTCCCGCCGGCCCCACCGGCACCGCCGACACCCGAGTAGAACCCACCCTGCCCGCCTGCGCCGCCGTTGCCGCCGTTCACCCCGGAGACGGTGGAATTCCAGCCGGCCCCGCCGGTCCCGCCGTTGCCGATCCACACGGCGTCCCCACCGTGCCCACCGGTTGCGCCGGACCCCCCAGACCCGCCGTTGCCGCCGTTGCCCAAGATCCCGGCGAGCCCGCCGTTGCCGCCATTCACCCCGGCGACCGTGGAGTTCCAGCCGTTGCCGCCGTTGCCCATCAACAGGCCACCGTTTTGGCCGTTCGGGCTGACCTGCGTCCCATTGGCGCCGTTGTAGAACAGCGGCTGCCCGACGAATTGCTCGCTGGTCTGATTCAACTCGTACATCACCGTGCCCAGCGGATCCGTCCGCGGCGGCGGCGACGCCCCCGAGGCATCGGCCACCGCGGCCGGCCACAACGACGGAGTCAACACCTGGGTGGCCAGCACCTCAGCACCCCTGTACGCCTCGCCCGCCTGAGCCAGTGCCTGGCCGAGCTGGCCACTCAGCACCGTGAACTGTTTGACGAGCGTCTGAAACTCCTGGCCGACCTCGGAAAACAGCGTCGCGAGCGCCTTCGAGATCTGATCGCCGGCGGATCCCGGCACCCAGACGAACGGGAGGCCCGCCGCAGCGTTCGCGGCGTTCACAGAGGAGCCGATCGTCGTCACATTCGCCGCCGCTGCCGTCAACGCATTAGGCGCGACGATCACGTACGACATTGCTGACCTCCGAGGACCGCAGAGGAGGTACGCCCCATCACGGTCACGATTGCGGGCACGCTAAACCTAGCTCGTTGCACACCTGTACATCTGCGTTTCGGAGAAAAGCAACGCGGCCGCCGGTCGCTGCCGGGCGACTCGCTACGGTGAAATGACCTGGCCGTCCCCGCCGAGGCTTCCGTCCGTGATGGTGCCGATCCCGCCGGGCCCGCCGCTACCGATGTGGGCGTTGATCGGCGAATAGGCGAACACGTTGCCGCCGACCCCGCCGTTGCCGCCGGCAGGACCGGTGCCGCCGGCGCCCCCGGCGCCGCCGTACGCGACTCCGTTGCTCAAGAAGCTGTAGCCGGTTCCGCCCGCCCCCCCGGTACCGCCGACGGTGGCACCGACGCCGCCCGCCCCGCCGGCACCGCCGTAGGCGGTGCCCCAGTCGGTGGGGAGATAGGTCACCAGGCCGTCAAAATTGTCGACGGCGACGTTGAAGGGCCCCATCCACGCGCTGCCGCCTTGACCACCGTTGCCGCCGACGCCGACGGTGCCGACGCCGCCCACTCCGCCGGTCCCGCCGTTGGCGGTTCCCCACCCCAGGTTGAACGCCAGACCGCCCTGGCCGCCGTCACCGCCGGTGGCGCCGGTGCCGCCGGCCCCGCCGGTACCGCCGAACTCAAAGCCCGCCCCGCCGGCCCCACCGGTGCCGCCCGCGCCGGTGACGCTGTCACCGCCGACCCCGCCGGTGGCGCCGGTCGGAACGCTGAAGCCCAGATCCGCGCTGCCGAGGAAGCTCGTGTAGCCGCCGGCCCCGCCGGTTCCGCCGGTCATGTCGATTGAGCTCCCCCCGGCCCCACCGACACCACCGGTACCCCAGATCAATCCACTGGCCCCGCCGGCCCCGCCATTACCGCCGTTCACGCCAGTCACGCCGGCGAGGGCGGCGTTCCAGCCGGCTCCGCCGGCCCCACCATCGCCCACCCAAATGGCCGCCCCACCGTTCCCACCGGTCCCGGGGGCCACAGTGGCCGTACCGGGGCCACCGGTCCCACCGGCGCCACCGGCGCCGATGAGGCCGGCCTGCCCGCCGTTACCGCCATTGACACCGGCGACGGTGGAATTCCACCCGTTGCCGCCGTTGCCCATCAACAAGCCGCCGTTCTGACCATTCGGGCTGGACTGCGTCCCATTGGCGCCGTTGTAGAACAGCGGCTGCCCGAAGAACACCTGGCCGGTCTGATTCAGCTGATACATCAGCGTCGCCAACGGTTGCGTCGGCGGCGGCAGCGACCCCGTGGAGGCCTCCGCCACCGCGTTCGTCCAGATCTGCAGTGGCTGCGGAACAGCCGCGGCCGACGTCAACGAGAGCCCTGACCCGGTCAACGGCGACACGTTGGTCGCCTCGGCGGCCGCATACGTGCCCCCCGACCCGGTCAGGGCCTGCGCGAACTGCGCATGAAGCGCCGCGACCCGGCTGCCGAGCGCTTGGAACTGCTGGCCGACACCGGAAAACACCGATGCGACCGCCGCCGACACCTCGTCACCAGCAGCGGCCGCCACCGCGGTGGTCGGGGCGGCCGCCGCCGCATGCGCGGCGTTGAGCGACGAGCCGATCCCCGCCACATTCGCCGCCGCCGTCGCCAACACGTCCGGCGCGACGAACACATACGACATTGCTGACCTCCGAAGACCGTCGCGGATGGCACGCACCAGCGCCACGGTCACGCTTGCGAGTGGCTAAAAACCTATCTCGTTGCACACCTGTATATCTGCGTTTCGGGAGATTTCGTCGGCGGCCTCCCCGAGAAACGGGGTGATCGCCTTCGCAGGCTGTTCGCCGAAAACATTCAGCTCTATCGGCCGCGTTCGGGAGGAACGGCCCGGCCGGCTGCGGCGTCTGATTCTGACCGAATCCGTTCCCGCGCCGCGGCGTCGATCCCAACCCGTCGATCGCCGAATGCGGCGTCGACTCGCCGGGGCTCCGACGAAGCGGTGCCGCCGGACCGCGAATGGTGGCGGTGGCGGGTGCGGGAAGCCGGTGACCGCGGAAACCGCCCGACAGCCATGTGAGCCACTTGTGAATGGCCACCACGGTTGTCGCGGCCGGCCCTTTGACGATTGCGTTTCCGTAACGCCCGCTTGGCGTCGGCTGAAAACCGGCTTCACCGGGCCACCTCGAGGGAGAATAACGATTTCCGATTAATCACCACCGTTCCACGAGCCTTCTACCTTCGGCGGCCGACGCACCACCAGATCCCCTGGTTCCCTGCGCAATCAGGCCGTCAGCCCAAGAGCTGGGCCGGCGACGACACCAAGCCGGTATCGAACAGAAACTAAATGGTGTCACCTGCACCAAATACCTAATAGGCGCACGTCAAATAAGGGCGGCGCCCGCGGCAAAACCTAAAAGATGTAATTGCAAAAGTTCGTTTCGTATCGGAAAATTTTGGATACGCGCTCACGAGCGCGCCAAGGGGGCGACGGGCATGAGCCTGTCGTGGCGGGTGATTGGGGGAATGATGACCGACAGCGAATTTCTGGTGGCCGTGGGCGAGGCCGCCCAGGATGCGGTGTGGAAGACGCAGCACCCGCTGACCCATCACTTGGCAGATGATGACCCGCGCCGGGCGCAATACCTGCGTGAATACCAGCAGTCGGTCGGCCGCCAAGTACTTGCGGCGATACAGACTCTGGGGCTTCGCACGTCGCCCTGAGGACGGCAGGAGGTCCGAGCATCAACGCCGGGGCCGATCCGAGCTGTATGCGCCCATCGCGACCAGGCCGCTCTCACGGGCGGTGCCGCTTCGGGTGGCCCTCGATGCCCGATCGGCGAGCACCATGGGATGACACCGGCCACGAGCGGCGGGAATTCCATCCCGACCACCGACTCGCCGGTCGTGCAAAGCGCGCGAAACGCGTTGGCGCACAGAGAGAGGGAGCCGTACCGCTCGCGAGCGAACCCTGTCTGTCGATCAGGGTCCACTCGCATGCCGTAGAACGGCCGTGACACGGCTGAGGGCGCCCGCAAAAACGTTGCCCCGGCTGCGTGACTTTTGCGCCTACTGGAGAGTAGCTTTTATACCTACCGGAGAGTAAGAAAGCTTGCCATGAGCGAACCGCATCCACGCCCAATTATGGGGCGCTACCAGCGGGGATGCCGTTATCAACGGCGCGCGGACGCGGCTCGCCGCGCCGAAGCATCGCGGCGGATCAGCCCCTCTCCTGCGCGGGGCCTCGCCGCGGACAAGGCACGGGTAACTCAGACCGGCAACCCGCACAACGCGAAAGGAGAAACGGAATGGGGGGATAGCGTAAAAACACAGATGATTGCTGCTGCGGCGTCGACGGCTGCGGCCTTTGTTTGCGACGTTCTCCGAACAACGGGCTACGCCGACCCCTGGAGCTCCCGGCGAATGCCAATTCATCGACAAGAACCACAACATCCGTAGTCCGTGCGACCACTACCAGCTGCGGCCTTCACACGGGACGGCGCACACGCATTCTGTTACCAGTCCCGTTACCGGTTCCCTTGCGAATCAAGGCATCCGGTCTCTTACTTCCACCCGCTAGATATTAAATCGGTACCCGGCCCGTGCCGTAAAAAAATTTTTTGTCGGTGAAGCATGCGGCAATTGGCTGTGGAATCGCGTTTCGCATCTCAAAATTGGCGGTGCCCAGTGCCCGCACGTATTGGGGGAACGATGAATAAGGACGAAAACTTCGAGGTGGCCGTGGGCGAGGCTGCGCAGGATGCGGTGTGGAAGACGGAGCATCCCCTCACCCACCACTTAGCCGAGGATGACCCCCGCCGCGTGAAATTCCTGCGTGAGTACCAGCGATCGGTCGGTTGCAAAGTGCTTGCGGCGATAGAGGCCCTCCGGCCCTGCGGCTGCCAGAAACGCTGGTAGGTGCCCGCGCTCGGCAAGCGTTGACCACCGCCGGCGTGCTCGGTACGGGCGTATAGGGCCTCCTCGGGATCGGCCCGCCGTCCGCCGTCGATCGCCGCTGGGCGCCACCGAGACCGCCGACTACTGCGACTCCCTCGTCACCCGCACCACAGCACCGCAACGCGCTCATGTCCAACCGCCGCACCGATCGGCGGCCGACCATGACGAGCGATACGCCGCCGTCGGCCGTGCCCGAAAGGCCTCGGGGCGACACAAGCACCCGACCTGAGGATCGCTGAGCCAGACACCGTGCAGCTTGAGTGGCGACAAATGACACATTCGCCCACATCTTCCGGGTTGGCGGCGGTAGTTTCAGTCCGGCGCCGCCGTGTAGGTTTTGGCGATCGGTGCGGCCCCCTACGCCGGGAGTGCGGCTTTCCCGCGCCGCGGTGCGCGCGGTGCGGGACGACGAAGGAGGATCGGTGAAAGCCATTCCCAAGCTGTTGGTATTTGCTCTTGTCGAGTTTGTCGTGTTCGGCTCGATGCTGTTTTTTCCAGCGGGCACGTTCGATTACTGGCAAGCATGGGTGTTTCTCGTGGTGGTCGCCGTTCCGGCGTGGATTCCCACCATTTACCTGCTGCGTACGAATCCCGTTGCGCTGCAAGCGCGGATGAGCGGCGGCCCGGCAGCGGAGACCCGAATGGCGCAGAAGGTCGTCATCGCCGGTTTGTACCTGTCGCTGGCGGCAATGGTCGTGGTCAGCGCCCTTGACCATCGCTTCGGCTGGTCGCCCGTGCCGACGGCGATGTGTTTGGTCGGTGACGTCTTGGTGGCCGTGGGACTGGGCGTGGTGGCGCTGGTCGTCATTCAGAACAGCTATGCGGCCGCGACCGTGCGGGTCAAGGAGGGGCAGGAGGTCGTCTCCACAGGTCTGTACGGGCTGGTGCGGCACCCCATGTACACCGGCAACGTGATCATGATGATCGGCATCCCCCTCGCGCTCGGTTCCTACTGGGGACTCGTCTTTGTCGCCCCTGGCGTGATGGTGCTCGCCTGGCGCATCCGCGATGAGGAGAAGCTGCTCCAAAACGAGTTGGACGGATACCGCGAGTACGCCCAGAAGGTTCGCTATCGCCTGGTCCCGGCCATGTGGTAATCGGCGAACGGCGCGCCACCGGCGTGCCGCCGTCGCGGTCTACAGATCGCTGGCCGGGCTCACTGCGGGAACTTCTTCCGCCGACCCGGCCCGTCCGCTCAACTTCCGGCCGAAGCTTCGCACCGACGGCGCGTCGAACAGGGTCCGCACCGCGAGGTGGGTGTCCAGTGCCGTGTTGATCGCGGCGATCGCCCGCATCGCGGAAATGGAATCCCCGCCGAGGTCGAAAAACGACTCATCCACCGGCACGCGGTCCACCTCGAGCACCTGGGCGAAAATGCCGGCCAGGATCTGCTCGACCAGATTCGCCGGGGCGCCGCCACCATTGCGGGGATATTCGAGAGCTGGCAGCGCCGGCTGGGCCGGCGCCGCCCCGTTCCCATTCGTCCGGGCGTGCTTGCCCCCAACTCGCGCGTCCATCGGCGGCAACGGCCGCGCCGGGTCGGCGGTCATGGCCACCAGCGCCTGATTGAATCGCTCGATCAGCGCTTCGATGTCGGCGGCGTCGAATACGTCTGCGCGATATTGGAGGTGAAGCTCCAGTTCGCTGCCCGGCAGGGCCTGGACCGTGAGCGGGTAGTGGTAGTAGTCGCGGTTGGTGATCGCGGTGATGGCCAACCCGTCACTGCCCGACAGTTCGGCGGCGTCGGTCGGGTAATTCTCGTAGACGAAAACGGTGTCGAAGAGCCGTTCGTGACCGGTGGCGCGATGGATCTCGCTGAGTCCCAGGTGCTGGTGCTCGAATGTGTGGTTGTGGGTGCTTTGCAGTTGGTCAAGCAGGTCGGTGGTGGTGGTGGCCGGCGTGATGCTCGCCCGCACGGGCACCGTGTTGATCAACAGACCCACCATCGAGTCCGCTCCGGGCACCTCGGCTGGCCGCCCCGAGACGACGGCGCCGAAGGCGACGTCGTGCTGACCTGTCAGCCATGTCAGCAGCTGCGCCCAGGCGGCCTGCAGCACGGTGCTGACGGTGGTGTGGCGCGAGCGTGCCAGCTCGTTGACGGCCCGCGTGGTCGGCTCTGGCACCCGGAACGTGGCAACACCGCGCCGCCCCAGCCCAAACGGATCGGCCGGGCCGACGAGGGCGGGGTGGTCGAATCCGGCGAACACCTCGCGCCAGACTGCGCGGGCGGTAGCGCGATCCCGGCCCTCCAGCCAGGTGATGAACCTGCGGTACGGAACCGCTGTGGGCAACCAGTGGCCGTAGTAACTGGCGAACACTTCCCCCAGCAGGATCGGCAGCGACCAGCCATCCAGCACGATGTGGTGATTCGTCAGCACGAACCGGTGCCGGTCTGCCGCGGTGCGGATCAAAGCCACCCGAAGGGCCGGCTGGTTGGCAATGTCGTAGACCGCGGCGCGTTCGGCGGCGCACACTTCCTGGATCTGCTCCTCGACATCGACGTCGACGCCGTCGGCGACGACATAGTGCCAGGGCACCACGGGATCGGCCGGGATGATCTGCACCGGCTCGTCGAACCGGGAGCAGAACCGGGCCGCCAGGTGGGGATGCCGGTTGACCACCGTGTGCACGGCTTCGCGCAGACGGTGCTGATCGAGCCGACCGCTCAGCGCGATATCCAACTGCACCGCGTACACATCGTCGCCACCCCGCGTGGTGTTGGCGTGGAACGCCAGACCCTGCTGCAGGGGAGTCAACGGCAGCACGTCGGCGATGCGGTGATGGTCCCGGCCGAGTTCGTCGATCTGCTGCTGGCTCAGGCGCGCGGGCCAGATGTCGGACGGCGTCAGGCCGCCCCCACCGCTTCGCACATGCGCACAGATGCCGGCCAGGGCCTCGAACCACAACCGGCTCAGCCGACTGACCTGCGCATGATCGACCGCCGAGGGCGCCCACGTCCAGCCGGCGCGCAACTGGGGGCCGTCGTCGGAGTCCATGGTGCCGGCGTTGAGCTCCACGGTGTGCATCAGGGGCATCGGGGTCGCCGCGGCCACACCCGCGACCGACCCGCCGTCCGGGCAGATCCGCCACATCTCACCGGAGGCGTCGGTCGCCGCGCCGAGGCGCCCCAGATAGTTGAATCCGAACGGCGGATCGGACCCGGCCACATCGACCTCGGAGTTCAGATAGCGCAACACCCCGTAGGTCAGACCGTCGGGCAGCGCCCGAAGCTGCTCCTTGGCATCCTTGATCACCGCCCCCAGGGCCGCCTCGCCCGCGGTGACCTGCGCCCAGGCCAGCCCGCCGACGGCCAGCGCCACCGGGTATTTCGTGGTGAACCACCCCACGGTGCGCGACAGGTCCACATGTTCTTTGGAGGCGGCCAAGTCCTCCTGGCGCCCGTGACCCTCCACGTCGATGCCGATCGGCCCGGCGCCGCCGACGAACTCCGCCACCGCCAGGGCGAAGGCGATCAACAGGATGTCGTGTATCCCGGTATGAAACGCCGCCGGCACCTCGCCGAGCAGCATGCGGGTGGTTTCGGCGTCGAGCTCCAGCGACAGATTCCCGGCGGTGAGGAACGTGTCCACCTCGGGGCGCACCGCCGGCAGCGCCGCGGGAGTCGCGGCGATCTGCCGCCACGCCCGCGCCTGCTCCACCACTTCCGGGCGGCACGCATGCTCGGCCAGCAGCGACGCCCACCGCGCAAACGACGTCCGCGGAGCCGGCAACACCACCTGCTGGTCGGCGCAGAGCTGGGCCCACGCCAGATTGAGGTCCTCCAGCAGAATCCGCCACGACACGCCGTCGACCGCCAGATGGTGAACGATCACCACCAACTGACTCGTGGAGGAAACCCACAACGCGCTCACCATCGCCCCGGCCGACGGGTTCAACCGCGACCGCGCCTCCACCACCGCCGCATCGGACAGCACCTCCACCGAACGCAGGCAGCTGCGGGCGTCGACCGATCCCGCCTCGGGCACCGTCAACGACCAGCCTCCGGCGTCCTCGTCGACGCGCAGGCGCAGCATGGCGTGCCGGTCCAGCACGGCCTGCAGCAGGACCACGACATCGGCCTCGCCGGCTCCGGCGGGGGCCTGCAGCAACACCGTCTGATTGAACTGGTCCACCGGGCCCTCGACGCCGTGCAGCCAGCACATGATCGGGGTGGCCACCACGGGTCCGACGCCCTCGTCGATCACATGCGCGTCATCGTCGGCGACGCCGGCCACCCGGGCCAGCCGGGCCACGGTCTGCTCGACGAAAATGTCACGGGGCCGGCACACCACGCCGGCCGCGCGCGCCCGCGCCACCACCTGCATCGACAAGATGCTGTCCCCGCCCAGCTCGAAGAATGACTCGTCGACCCCGACTCGCTCCAGACCGAGCACCTGCGCGTAGATGCTTGCCAGGATCTCCTCGACCGCGTCGGTGGGGGCGCGGTAGTGGTCGCCGTCTTGGTATTCGGGTGCCGGTAGGGCGCGGGTGTCGAGCTTGCCGTTGACCGTCAGCGGCAGCGCATCGATGACCACCACCGCGGCCGGCACCATGTAGGACGGCAGCCGCTCGGCCAGCATCGACCGCATAACCGCCGGGTCCACCGTCCCGGTCACATACCCCACCAGACGCTTGTCCCCCGGACGGTCCTCGCGGGCGATCACCACCGCCTGGCCCACACCGTCCAGCCCGGCCAACGCCGCCTGCACCTCACCCAACTCGATGCGATACCCGCGGATCTTCACCTGCTCATCGGCGCGACCCACATACCGCAACTCCCCATCAGCACCCCACCACGCCAGATCGCCGGTGCGATACATGCGCGCACCCGGCGCTCCGAAGGGGCAGGCCACGAACCGCGTCGCCGACAGCCCCGCCCGGCCCACATACCCGTCGGCCACCCCGGCCCCGGCCACATACAACTCGCCCACCACCCCGACCGGCACTTCCCGCAGGAACCCGTCGAGGACGACGAAGGCGAGGTGCGCGAGCGGCACGCCGATGGGGCTGGCGGCGCTGTCGACGTCGGCGGCGGTGATCTCCCGGAACGACGCGTGCACCGTCGTCTCGGTGATCCCATACATGTTGATCAACCGCGGCGATTCCGGATGGTTGCGCAGCCAGGACGAAAGGCGCTGCGGCTCCAGGGCCTCACCACCGAACACCACCGCCTGCAGCGCCAGCTGCTGACCCACATCAGCGGTCTGCAGCGCATAAAACGCCGACGGGGTCTGGCTCAACATCGTCACCCGCTCGGCCACCAACAGGCCATACAGATCCTCCGGCGAACGCACCACCGCGTCGGGGGCCACCACCACCCGCCCGCCATACAGCAGCGCGCCCCAGATCTCCCACACCGAGAAGTCGAACGCCAACGAATGACACTGCGACCACACCTGCCCCGCCAACCCCAGATCCTCGTCGAGGGTCTGCAACAACCGGGTCACATTGCGGTGCGGGATCGCCACGCCCTTCGGCTTGCCCGTGGTCCCCGAGGTGTAGATCAGATACGCGATGTCGTCGGGCGCCGGTCCCGGCGGGGGGGTGCAGGGCTGCCCGTCGAGTGCGGGGTCGTCGACATCGACCACCGACAAGTCACGTCCGGCGAGCCTGTCCATCAGCCCGGCGGTGGTGATCGCGGCGGCCGGCGCGGCATCGCCGAGGACGAACTCCATCCGGGCCGCCGGCACCGACGGGTCGATGGGCACATAGGTCGCCCCGGTCTTGGCCACCGCCAGCATCGCCACGATCGCCTGCGCCGAACGCGGCAACAGCAGCGCCACCCGCTGCCCGGGCCCCACCCCCCGACCGGCGAGCAACTGCGCCAACCGGTTCGACGCCTCGTCCAGCTCCCCATACGTCATCGAGTGACCCTCGAAAGTCACCGCCACCGCGTCCGGGGTGCGCCCCACCTGCGCGGCAAACACCGCGGGAATCGACCCCGTCGTCACCGGCCGAGCCAACACCGCCCGATTACCCCACCCATCCAACCGCGCATGCTCACCCTCATCCAGCACATCCACCGACGACAACCGCCGCCCCGGATCCGCCGTCATCGCCACCAACACCCGCTCGAACCGCGCGATCAGGGTGTGGATGCTGGCCGCGTCGAACACGTCGGTGCGGAACTCCACCAGCCCGCCGATCCCGGCGGGCTCACCGGCCTCGCTCCAGCTTTCGGCCAGGTTGAACGTCAGGTCCATCCGCGCGGTGTGGGTGTCGACGGGCATGGGCGTGACCTGCAGATCGCCCAGGGCCAGCCCGGCGGCGTCGGTGTCTTGCCACGCGAAGTTCTGCCAGGCCAACATCACCTGCACCAGCGGGTGATGGGTCAGGCTCCGGGTCGGCTTGAGCCGATCCACCAGCACCTCGAAGGGCACGTCCTGGTGCTCGTAGGCGGCCAGGCTGCGCCGGCGTACCTGGGCCAGCAGGTCGGCGACGCTGGGGTTACCGGCCAGGTCGACCCGCAGCACCAGGGTGTTGACGAAGAAGCCCACCAGCTCGTCCAGCGCGGCGTCGCGGCGCCCGGCGATCGGGAATCCCACCGCCACGTCGGTGCTGGCACCCAGCCCCGACAGCAGCGCCGCCAGGGCGGCCTGCAACACCATGAAGCTGGTCGCGTTGTGCTCGCGGGCCACCTGGGCGATCCGCTGCTGCAGCTCGGCCGGCCAGTCCACCGTCACGGTGGCGCCGCGGTAGTCGGCGACCGGTGGGTAGGGCCGGTCGGTGGGCAGCTGCAGGTGCTCGGGCATGCCGGCCAGGGCGTCCTCCCAGTAGGCCAGCTGCGCGGCGATGCGGCTGTCGCTGTCGCCGAGATCGCCCAGCTGCGCGCGCTGCCACAGCGTGTAGTCGACGTACTGCACGGCCAGGTCGGCCCAGCCGGGGGCCTGCCCGGCGCACCGGCTGACGTAGGCCGCCCCGAGGTCGTTCACCAGCGGGGTGATCGACCAACCGTCGGCGGCGATGTGGTGCACCACGGACACGTACACGTAGTCGTCGTCGGCGACGCGGAAAAGCCGTGCCCGCATGGGGATCTCGGTGGCCAGATCGAACGGGTAACTCACCACGGCGTCGATGGCCTCGCCCAGCTGGGTCTCCGACCATCCGGCGGCATCCACGACCGCCCACCCGAAGTCGGCCCGCTCGGCGGGCACCACGAGCTGCCGCGGTACGCCCTCGACCGCCGGGAACAGGGTGCGCAGGCTCTCCTGGCGCGCCACCACGTCGGCGAGCGCGGCACCCAGCGCATCGGCGTCCAGGCGCCCGCGCAACCGCAACGCCACCGGCAGGTTGTAGATCGGTGAGGGACCCTGGAACTGGTCGATGAACCACAACCGGCTCTGCGCGAACGACAACGGCACCACCGCGGGCCGCTCGCCCGCCGCCAGCGGCTGCAGGCGGTCGTCGTCCCCGCCGATCCGGGGAGCCAACTGGGCGACGGTGGGCGCCTCGAACACGGCACGCACCGAGAGGCCGGCGTCCAGGGCGGTGTTGACCGCGGCGATCAGGCGCATCGCCGACAGCGAATCGCCGCCCAGGTCGAAGAACGAGTCGTCCACCCCGACGCGCGCCACACCCAGCACCTGGGCGTAGATGCCGGTCAGGATCTCCTCGGTGAGGGTCGACGGGGGGCGGTAACTCGCGGTGTCCTGGTACTCCGGCGCCGGCAGCGCCCGTCTGTCGAGTTTGCCGCCGACCGTCAACGGCAGCGCGTCCAACGCCACGACGGCGGCCGGAACCATATAGGGGGGCAGCCGCTCGGCCAGCGCGGCGCGCAGCTTGGCCGGCTCGGCGGTCCCGGTGACGTACCCCACCAGGCGCTTGTCACCGGGGCGGTCCTCGCGGGCGATCACCACCGCATGGCTTACCCCGTCCAGCCCCGCCAGCACCGCCTGGACTTCTCCCGGCTCGATGCGGTACCCGCGGATCTTGACCTGCTCGTCGGCGCGCCCGAGATACTGCAGCTGGTCGTCGGGGCGCCACCGCACCAGGTCCCCGGTGCGATACATGCGCGTCCCGGGCTTACCGAACGGCGAGGCCACAAACCGCGATGCGGTCAGACCCGCCCGGCCGAGATATCCGACGCCCACGCCGCGGCCGGCCACATAAAGCTCACCGACCACACCGGCCGGCACCGGCCGTAACGACTCGTCGAGGACGAACAGCGCCGTGGTCGGCACCGGCGACCCGATCGGTGCCGCGCCCGCCCCGACCGAGCCCTCCTCTAAAGGCGCGCTCAGCGACGCGTACACCGTGGCCTCGGTGGGCCCGTAGGCGTTGATCACCACCCGCCCGGGCGCCCACTGATCCACCACCTCGGCCGAGCAGGCCTCCCCGCCGAGCAGCAGCGCCACCGACTCCAACCCGTTCGGGTTGAGTGCGGTCACCGCCGACGGCGTTTGGGTCAGCACGTTGACCTGTTCGCGGACCAGCAGGTCGTGGAAGTCGGCCGGCGAGCCGACGACACAGTCGGGCACCACCACCAGCCGGCCCCCGCCCAGCAGGGCGGCCCAGATCTCCCACACCGAGAAGTCGAAGGCATACGAGTGGCACTGCGTCCACACCTGCGCCGCCGGAAGGCTGGTGGGCGTCGACTCCGCGAGGTGGGCCAGGTTGTGGTGGGCGATGGCCACGCCCTTGGGGGTTCCGGTGGTTCCCGAGGTGTAGATGAGGTAGGCGATGTCGTCGGGGGACGGCGCCGGCAGCGCGGTGCTGGGGTGGCGCTCCACGGCGGGGTCCCCGACGTCGATGACGGCCAGGTCGCACCCGTCCAGCCGCTCGGCCAGCCCGGCGGAGGTGACCGCCGCAACGGGCGCGGCGTCATCGAGCATGAACCGCATCCGCGCCGCCGGCAGCGCCGGATCGATCGCGAGGTAGGCCGCCCCGGTTTTCAGCACCGCCAGCATGGCCACGACGGCTTCGGCCGAGCGCTCCAACAGCAACGCCACCCGCGCACCCGGACCGACGTCGTACCCGGACAACACGTGCGCCAACCGGTTGGCCGCCTCGTCGAGTTCCCGGTAGGTCAGTGACCGGTCACCGGCGGTCACCGCCACCGCTTCCGGGGCGCGGGCGACCTGCGCGGCGAACAACGCCGGTACCGACGCCGCGATCGGCGCGGGCCGGGTCAGCAGCGCACGGTTGCCCACCTCGTCCAGCCGGGCGCGTTCGGCCTCGTCCAGCACATCGATCGACGACAGCCGTCGCCGCGGGTCGGAGGTCATGGCCGCCAGCACCCGCCTGAAACGCTCGAGCAGTGTTTCGATGCTGGCCGGGTCGAACACGTCGGTGCGGAATTCGACTCCCCCCCAGATACCGGCGGGCTCACCGGTCTCGCTCCACCGCTCGGCCAGGGAGAACGACAAGTCCATGCGGGCGGTGCGGGTGTCCAACGTCAGCGGGGTGACCTGCAGATCGCCCAGAGCCGACCCGACGGCGGGCTCGTCGGGACCGCTGGCCTGCCAGTTCTGCCAGCCCAACATCACCTGCACCAGGGGGTGGTGGGTCAGGCTGCGGGTCGGGTTGAGCCGTTCGACCAGCACCTCGAAGGGCACGTCCTGGTGCTCGTAGGCGGCCAGGCTGCGGCCCCGCACCTGGGCCAGCAGGTCGGCGACGCTGGGGTCACCGGCCAGGTCGACCCGCAGCACCAGGGTGTTGACGAAAAAGCCCACCAACTCGTCGAGCGCGGGGTCACCGCGGCCGGCGATCGGGAATCCCACCGCGACTTCGCTGCTCGCGCTGATCTTCGACAGCAGCACCGCCAGGGCGGCCTGCAGCACCATGAAGCTGGTCGCGTTGTGCTCGCGGGCCACCCGGGCGACCTGCTGTTGCAGCTCGGCCGGCCACTCGACCAAAACGCTGGCGCCGCGGTAATCGGCAACCGGCGGGTAGGGCCGATCGGTGGGCAGCTGGAGATGCTCGGGCATGCCGGCCAGGGCCTGCTCCCAGTAGGCCACCTGCGCCGCGATGCGGCTGTCGTCATCGCTGAGTTCGCCCAGCTGCGCGCGCTGCCACAGCGTGTAATCGACGTAGTGCACGGCCAGCGGCTCCCAGCCGGGGGCCTGCCCCGAGCATCGGCTGGCATAGGCCACCCCGAGGTCGTTCACCAGCGGGGTGATCGACGATCCGTCGGCGGCGATGTGGTGCACCACGGAAACCAGCACATGCTCGTCGTCGGCGAGGCGGAAAAGCCTTGCCCGCATGGGGATCTCGTTTGCCAGGTCGAACGGGTGACTCGCCACGGTATCCATGGCCTCACGCAGCCGGCTTTCCGGCCATCCGGTGGCATCCACGACGGCCCAGCCGAAGTCGGCCCGCTCGGCGGGCACCACCAGCTGGCACGGTATCCCCTCGTGCGCGACGAACAGTGTGCGCAGCGTCTCCTGGCGATCGACCACATCGGCCAGCGCCGCGCCCAGCGCGTCGGCATCGAGGTGCCCGCGCAGGCGCATCGCCACCGCCATGTTGTAGATCGGTGACGGACCCTGGAACTGGTCGATGAACCACAACCGGCTCTGGGCGAACGACAACGGCACCACCTCGGGCCGCTCGACCGCCGTCAGCGGCTCGAGCCGGCCCCCACCCCGCCCGATACGGGGCGCCAACTGGGCAACCGTGGGCGCCTCGAACAACGTACCCACCGAAAGGCCGGCATCCAGCGCGGTGTTGACCGCGGCGATCAGGCGCATCGCCGACAGCGAATCCCCGCCCAGGTCGAAGAACGACTCGTCGACCCCGACCAGCCGGGGCGGCTCCACGCCCAGCACCCGGGCGTAGATGCCGGCCAGGATCTCCTCGACCGCAGTGGTCGGCGCGCGGTAGTGGTCGCCGTCTTGGTATTCGGGTGCCGGTAGGGCGCGGGTGTCGAGCTTGCCGTTGACCGTCAGCGGCAGCGCATCGATGACCACCACCGCGGCCGGCACCATGTAGGACGGCAGCCGCTCGGCCAGCATCGCCCGCATAACCGCCGGGTCCACCGTCCCGGTCACATACCCCACCAGACGCTTGTCCCCGGGACGGTCCTCGCGGGCGATCACCACCGCCTGGCCCACACCGTCCAGCCCGGCCAACGCCGCCTGCACCTCACCCAACTCGATGCGATACCCGCGGATCTTCACCTGCTCATCGGCGCGACCCACATACCGCAACTGCCCATCAGCACCCCACCACACCAGGTCCCCGGTGCGGTACATCCTTTGTCCTGGCGCTCCCACACCAACAAACGGACAGGCCACAAACCGCGTCGCCGACAACCCCGCCCGGCCCACATACCCCGCGGCCACCCCCGCCCCGGCCACATACAACTCCCCCACCACACCGACCGGCACCTCCCGCAGGCACCCGTCGAGCACAAAGAAGCCAAGATGCGACAGCGGCACACCGATCGGGCTGACCGTGCCATCCACATCGGCGGCGGTGATCTCCCGAAACGACGCGTGCACCGTCGTCTCGGTGATCCCATACATGTTGATCAACCGCGGCGAACCCGGATGGTTGGCAAACCACCCCGAAAGACGCTGCGGCTCGAGGGCCTCACCACCGAACACCACCGCCTGCAGCGCCAGCTGCTGACCCACATCAGCGGTCTGCAGCGCATAGAACGCCGACGGCGTCTGGCTCAACATCGTCACCCGCTCGGCCACCAACAAGGCATACAGATCCTCCGGCGAACGCACCACGGCGTCGGGCACCACCACCACCCGCCCGCCATACAGCAGCGCGCCCCAGATCTCCCACACCGAAAAGTCAAACGCCAACGAATGACACTGCGACCACACCTGCCCCACCAACCCCAGATCGCCATCCAGAGTCTGCAGCAACCGGGTCACATTGCGGTGCGGAATCGCCACCCCCTTCGGCCTACCGGTAGTGCCCGAGGTGTAAATCAAGTACGCAATGTCATCCGGCTCCGGCCCACGCGGC
Source organism: uncultured Actinomycetota bacterium (assembly GCA_963711445.1). Classification (GTDB taxonomy): domain Bacteria; phylum Actinomycetota; class Actinomycetes; order Mycobacteriales; family Mycobacteriaceae; genus Mycobacterium. The sequence continues at coordinate 2,037,703 of CAVQEF010000002.1, read as the reverse complement.
GCCGTGCAGGGCTGACCGTCAACAGCGGGGTCGTCGACATCAATCACCAACAAGTCACGTCCGCCGAGCCGATCCACCAGCCCGGTGGTGGTGATCGCAGCCACCGGCGCGGCATCACCGAGCACGAACTCCATCCGCGCCACCGGCACCGACGGGTCGATCGGCACATAAGCCGCCCCCGTCTTGGCCACCGCCAACATCGCCACGATCGCCTGCACCGAACGCGGCAACAACAACGCCACCCGCTGCCCCGGCCCCACACCCCGACCGACCAACAGCTGCGCCCACCGGTTGGCCGCCTCGTCCAGCTCCCGATACGTCATCGAGAGACCCTCGCAGCTCACCGCCACCGCCTCCGGCGTGCGCACCGCCTGCGCGGCAAACACCGCCGGAATCGACCCCGTAACCACCGGCCGGCTCAACACCGCCCGATTACCCCACCCATCCAACCGCGCGTGCTCACCCTCATCCAGCACATCCACCGACGACAACCGCCGCCCCGGATCCGCCGTCATCGCCACCAACACCCGCTCGAACCGCTCGACCAGCTTGTCGATGTCGGCGACCTCGAAAACCTCGGTGTCGAATTCGACGCGCAGGCCCATTTCGTCGCCCGGCAGGGCCTGGACCGCCAGCGGGTAGTGGTTGTATTCGCGGTGGGTGAACTCGGTGATGGACAGCCCGTCGATGTCCGACAACGCGGCGGTATCGAGCGGGTAGTTCTCGTAGACGAAGAAGGTGTCGAACAGGTGGTCCTGACCGGCGACGCGGTGGATCTCGCTGAGCGCCAGGTGCTGGTGTTCGAAGGTGTGGTTGTGGGCGCTTTGCAGCTGATCAAGCAGGTCGGTGGTGGTGGCTGCCGCGGTGATGTTCGCCCGCACCGGCACCGTGTTGATGAACAGGCCCACCATCGAATCCGCGCCGGGTACCTCGGCGGGCCTGCCCGACACCGTCGTGCCGAAGGCGACGTCACGCCGGCCCGTCTGCCACATCAGCAGCTGCGCCCAGGCGGCCTGTAGCACGGTGCTGAGGGTGGTGCGACGCGCGCGCGCCAACTCGCCGAGCGCCCGGGTGGTCTGCTCAGGCACCCGGAACGAGGCGACACCTCGCCGGCCCAACCTCAACCGGCCCGGTGGACCCAACAGTGTGGGGCTGTCAAAACCGGCCAACACCTCACCCCAGGCCGCGCGGGCGGCATCGAGGTCACGACCCGCCAGCCAGGTGACGAACCTGCGATACGCCCCCGCCGCGGGCAGCCGTTGCCCGTAGTAGCCGGCGAATATCTCCCCCAGCAGGATCGGCAGCGACCACCCATCCAGCACGATGTGGTGATTCGTCAGCACCAACCGATGCTGGTCTTCGGCGGTGCGGATGAGGACTGCCCGGAAGGCCGGTTGGTCGGCGAGGTTGCGTACCGCGGCCCGTTCGGCGGCGCACACCTGCTGGATCTGGTCATCAATATCCGAGAGGTCGTCGCCGCTGAGGTCGACATACCGCCACGGCACGACGGGGTCGGCGGGGATGATCTGCACCGGCTGGTCGAACTTGTCGGAGAACCGGGCCGCCAGGTTGGGATGCCGGGTCACCACCGTGTGCACGGCATCGTGCAGGCGGTGCTGGTCGAGCCAGCCGCTCAGGGTGATAGCGAGCTGCACCGCATACACATCGTCGCCATCGTCGCCATCCTGGGCGGTGGCGTGAAACAGCAGCCCCCGCTGCAAGGGGGTCAGCGGCAGGACGTCAGCTATCCGCATATTGCCGCTGCAGCTCGTCGATCTGTTGCTGGCTGAGTCCGACAGCTATATCGGAGGGGGTCAGCCCGCCCCCGCCGCCGCGCACATGGGCGCAGATGCCGGCCAGGGCCTCGAACCACAACCGGTTCAGCCGGCCGACCTGCGCCTGGTCCAGGGCCGAGGGTGCCCACGTCCAACCGGCGCGCAACTGCGGGCCCGCGTCGGTGTCCATCGTGCCGGCGTTGAGCTCGACGGTGTGCATCAAGGGCATGGGGATGGCCGCGGCGGCGCCGGTGACCGACCAGCCGTCCTGGCGGATCTCCCAGACGTCACCGGAGACCTCGGCGGCGGCACCCAGGCGCCCCAGGTAGTTGAATCCGATCGGCGGATCGGACCCGCCCAAATCGACATCGGGGTTCAGGTAACGCAGCAGACCGTAGGTCAGACCGTCGGGCAGGGTCCGCAGCTGCTCTTTGGCCTCCTTGACCACCGCCCCCAGGCCGGGGTCGCCGGCCACCACCTGGGCCCAGTCCAGTCCGCCCACGTTCAAAGCCACCGGGTACTTGGTGGTGAACCAGCCCACCGTGCGAGACAGATCGACGTGTTCGTTCGAGGGGGCCCAGTCCTCGTCGCGCCCGTGCCCCTCCACGTCGATGCCGATCGGCCCATCCGTGCCCACGAACTCGGCCACCGCCACGGCGAAGGCGATCAACAAAATGTCGTGTATGCCGGCGTGGAACGCCGCGGGTACCTCACCGAGCAGCATGCGGGTGGTCTCGACGTCCAGTTCCACCGACAAGTTCCCGGCGGTGGCAAACGTGTCCACCGCGGGGCGCACCGCCGGCAGCGCCGCCGCGGTTGCGGCCACCCGTCGCCAGGCGCTCGCCTGCTCGACGACCTGCGGCTGGCGCGCGTGCTCGGCCAGCAGCGACGCCCACCGCGCAAAGGACGTTCCTCCCGCCGGCAACAGCACCTGCTGGCGGCCGCGGAGCTGGACCCAGGCAAGGTTGAGGTCTTCCAGCAGGATGCGCCACGACACGCCGTCGACGGCCAGATGGTGAACGATCAGCAGCAGCTGGGCCGTGGAGGGCACCCACAGTGCGCTCAGCATCACCCCGGCCGCCGGGTTCAACCGCGACCGCGCGTCGATCACGGCCTCGTCGGACAACGCCGGGACGGCGCGCAGGCACCCGCGGGCATCGACCGACCCCGCTTCCGGCACCGTCAGCGACCAGTCCCCGGCGCCGTCCGGGTTGTTGCCGTCGACCCGGAGCCGCAGCATGGCATGCCGATCCAGCAGGGCCTGCAACACCGCCACCACATCGGCCTCGGTCACCCCCACGGGGGCCTGCACCAGCACCGTCTGGTTGAACTGGTCGACCGGGCCCTTGACGCCGTGCAGCCAGCACATGATCGGCGTCGCGATCACCGGCCCGAGGCCCTCGTCGGCTACTGCTGCGTCAGCGTTGACGATGCCCACCACTTCGGCCAGGCGGGCCACGGTCTGCTCGACGAAGATGTCGCGCGGCCGACACACCACACCGGCCGCCCGGGCCCGAGCCACCACCTGCATCGACAAGATGCTGTCGCCGCCCAGCTCGAAAAACGACTCGTCGACCCCGACCCGTTCGAGACCGAGCACCTGGGCGTAGATGTCGGCCAGGATCTCCTCCACCGCGTCGGTGGGGGCGCGATAGTGGTCAACATCCTGATACTCGGGCGCCGGCAGGGCTCGCTTGTCGAGTTTGCCGTTGACCGTCAGCGGCAGCGCGTCGATCACGACCACCGCCGCGGGCACCATGTAGGCCGGCAGCCGCTCGGCGAGAGCGGCACGCACTGAAGCCCCGAACGAGGCGGGGTCGGCGGTCCCGGTGACATAGCCCACCAGGCGCTTGTCGCCGGGACGATCCTCGCGGACGATCGCCGCCGCCTCCTTGACCCCGTCCAGCCCGGCCAACGCCGCCTGCACCTCACCCAGCTCGATGCGGTACCCGCGGATCTTGACCTGCTCGTCGGCGCGACCCACATACCGCAGCTGCCCGTCGGCGCCCCACCACGCCAGGTCCCCGGTGCGGTACATCCTTTGTCCTGGCGCTCCCGCGCCAACGAACGGACAGGCCACAAATCGCGTCGCCGTCAATGCCGGACGACGCCAATACCCGCACCCCACGCTCGAGCCGGCCACATACAACTCCCCCACGACCCCTGCCGGCACCGGCTGCATCCACCCATCGAGCACGAAGAAGGCGAGGTGCGCCAACGGCACCCCGATGGGGCTGACCGTGCTGTCCGCATCGGCGGCGGTGATCTCCCGGAACGAGGCATGGACCGTCGTCTCGGTGGTGCCATACAAGTTGAGCAGGCGCGGTAATCCCGGGTGGTTGCCCAGCCACGTCGAAAGACGCTGCGGCTCCAGGGCCTCCCCGGCGAAAATCACCGCCTCGAGCTTGAGCTGACGCCCGAACTCGGATGCGAGCGCGTCCGCGGTTTGCAGCGCATAAAACGCCGTCGGGGTCTGGCTCAGGACATTGACCCCTTCGGCGACCAGCAGCGCATGGAAATCCTCGGGCGACCGCGCCACCGATTCGGGCACCACCACGAGGCGCCCTCCGGACAACAGCGCGCCCCAGATCTCGCACACCGAGACGTCGAAGGCCAGCGAATGCCACTGCGACCACACCTGCCCCGGCGACAACTCGACATTCAGGGAGTCCAGCAGCCCGATCACGTTGTGATGGGTGATGGCCACCCCCTTGGGGATACCGGTCGTCCCCGACGTGTAGATGAGGTAGGCGATGTTGTCCGGGTCCGGCGCCGGCAGCGCGGTGCTGGATTGGGTGTCGACGGCGGGGTCTGCGAGATCGTCGACGCCGATCACCAGCAGATCGCGCCCGTCCAGCCGCTCGGCCAACGCGGTGGTGGTGATCGCCGCGATAGGCGCGGCATCGTCGAGCATGAACGCGATCCGGGCCGACGGCACCGCCGGATCGATCGGCACGTACGCCGCCCCGGTTTTGAGCACCGCCAGGATCGCGATGATCGCCTCGGCCGAACGCGGCAACAGCAGCGCCACCCGCTGCCCCGGACCCACCCCCCGGCCGGCCAACAGGTGTGCCAACCGGTTGGCGGTCTCCTCAACCTCGCGGTAGGTCCACGAACGTTCCCCGCACGTGATCGCCGTCGCCTCCGGGACGCGGGCCACCTGCGCGGCGAACACCGCCGGAATCGACGCCGAGTTGGTTGCCGGCCGGCTCAACACCGCCCGGTTGCCCCACCCATCCAGCGCGGCAAGGTCACCGGCATCGAGCAGATCCATCGACGAGACCCGCCGCTCCGGCTCGGCGGTCATCGCCACCATCACCCGGCCCAACCGTTTCGCCAACTCCGAGACGTCGAAATTCGAAAATGCCCCGCCGGCGCCCACCGTGCTGAGGAAAAGCTGGTCTCCGGCGCCGGAGAAGATCAATCCAAAGCTGCCCACCTGAACGGGATTGGTAAACGACGCCGACGCCGCGACACCGGCGAAGTCCATGGTCATCTTGGACGGCATGAAATTGACGCTCACCCGGCCAGCCGGCTGCGCCGCGCCGCGGGCCTGGCCTTTGCGTTCGAGGGCGTGCACCGGAAATCGCTGATGCTGCAGCGCTTCCCGAATTTGCGTGTCCACATGCCGGCAGAAATCGGCGACCGTAGCCGCCGGCGACACCCGCAAGACGAGCGGCACCGCGCCGGAAACCATCCCGGGAAGCATCTTTGACTCCGAGCGCACTCGCCTGCTGACCGGGAAGTCGAGCACCACCTCTGAGCCCCCGGTGACCCACGCGCGCACCAACAGTGCGCACGCCGCGGTGATCACCGATGAGCGAGGCAGCTTCCACTCGTCGGACAACTCCTGCACCCGTCGAAGGACCGCCGCGTCCAGTCGAACCGGCGCGGAAGGCGCCGACGAATCTCCCTCGGTCCCGGCTTGGTTCAACCGAGAATGCGGTCCGTCTTCCGGTGGAAGGTTCCCGGCCCAATAGGCCTGGTCGTCCAGGTACTCGGTGGACGTTTCGTATTCCGATTCGCAGCGAACCAGGTCCTGCAAAGAGCCGAAGAAGGTCGGGGGAATGGGCGCGCCCGAAGCAATTGCGGCGTAAATGGTTGCAATGCGATTGGCCAGCAGCGTAATTCCGGTACCGTCGATGATTATGTGGTGAAAGCACCCGAACAAGTAAAATTCGTCGGCCCATGTCCGGAATAATGCAAATGTGAACAGCGGGCCGGTGAACGGCATCGGCGTGTTTTGGATCGACAACGCCATCCGTCGCGCTTCCTGCACCGGATGGCTCGTGTCGCTCAGGTCGTGGAAGGCCAACTCGATGTCCGGGTAGTCGATGGGCCTTTGGAACACCTGGCCGTCCGCCTCGAAGATGGCGGCCCTGGCCGGTTCGGCTTCCCCCATCGCCTGACGGATCGCCTGCTTGAGCAGATCCGGCTCAACCGTGCCGTCGAATCGCACGAGCACGCCCAGCTGCCACTCCGTGCCGGAGTGGCCCGTTTCCTGCGCAAGCCAAATGTCCAGCTGGCCCCGCGTCAGCGGCAGCGCCCGGTCATCAAGTTCCATCCGGATTACCTATCGACGGCCTTGTTCCGCTGCCAGCCTCTCGCGCAGACTCTTAGGCCGTATGTCGGTCCAGTTCTGTTCGATGTAGTCCATGCACGCCGCGCGGTCCGCTTCGCCGTACACCACCCGCCAGCCGGCCGGAACATCGGCGAACGCCGGCCACAGGCTGTGCTGCTCCTCGTCGTTGACCAAGACGAAAAACCTGCCATCCTCGTCGTCGAACGGATTGATGCTCACAGCGTCTCCCGACCCGTCTACTCAACATGGGTATAACAGGTTCTAAACATACTGGAGGCCAACAGAAATTGTCTCGGTGTTTTCGGAATTTGGGGTGCCGGTTCCGCGCCCGTGGCCTGCCCGGTGGCGAGTCTTCCCAGGTGGCCGGCCGCCGGGCGAAAGATCAAGCGTACCGACGCAGGCGGAGGACCCCCACGGAGACCGCGTCTACGACCTATTGTTCATTTCGCTTAAAACGCCGATGCGGTGTGGCCGGCCGATACCTGCCGGCGGACATGGCGCCGGCGGTGGCCGATGCCGCGGGCTCGCGCCCTCCCCGGACCGTGGCCGCCGGCTCCTTCGCGGCACGCCGCCAACAGTTCAGCGGCGGTCGAGAAGCGCGGCCAATGGTCCCGTCCAGGCCCGAGAAGACCGCGGAGCAAACGTTCTTTGAGATTGCAACCATCGAGGCTACTGTTGAGGCGGCACAATTCAGTGAGGCGACGCGGTCGAGGTTTCGCCTACCCCCGGTGGAGGACCATTCACGCTGCTGGCCGCTTACTGCGCCGAGGTTCGGCCGTGCGGCACGTCAGACCGGATAGATCCCCGATAAATATCTGAGGCAACTAAATGGATAACCAGAGCGAACTTACGGCGGCCACCGAATCGGAGGGCGGTGCGCCAGTTGCGATGTCGGCGCACCTGGCCGATGACCTACTCTCCACGACCGCCGGTGGATGGCGCAGTTTCTACAACAAACTCAGCCGCCGCCTCGAGGATATCGGCGTAGCCGATTCGTCATTTTTCCTGAATTATGGCTACCTGCCGATCGATGCCAACAACGAATCCGCGTTCCCCATTCGCGAAGGCACGTTCAACGTCAACTCGGTCCGGCTGGTGTTCGAGGTCGTCGGGTCCCGCGACCTCAATGACTGCAGAGTTGTCGAAATAGGATGTGGCCGCGGCGGCAACTCGGCACTTGTCGCGGAGAAATTCAATGCCCAGGTCACTGGCATCGACATGTCCTCGGAAGCGATCGCATTCTGCAGCAAAACGCACACGAAAGCCTCGCTGGACTTCAAGGTCGGTGACGCGCTGAACATCCCCCTGGACGACGCGTCGTGCGATGCGGTCCTGAATATCGAGTCGTCGCATTCGTATGGCAACCTGCCGAAATTCCTGAAGGAAGTGCGCAGGATCTGCCGCCCCGGAGCATGGTTTTTGCACACGGACTTCTTGAGCCCGGAGGACTGGGACTACGTGAGGTCGCGGTTGAAGGCTTTCGGATTTGTCACCGAAGACGACCGCGACATCACTGCCAACGTATTGGCCTCGCGGGATCAAGCGAGCAACAACTACGAGCAGGTTTATGGCGACGGAAATGCCCGCGTGGCCAACTTCCTCGCGCTACCCGGGTCGGCGATCTACGAGCAGATGCGGGCGGGCTTGCTGGAGTACAGGATTTTGAGATCGCAATTGCGGACAGAGGCTACGTAGGGCCATCCCGCTGGGACAGACCTCCATGAGTAGCGCCTACCCGCTTCCCTCGATCACTGCGCGGGCTCGGGGATCACTGCGCGGGCTCGGGCGTGCCGACTGAACCCGCTTCATCCGGCTCCGGCACCTGACCGGCAAGGTACTCGGCGAGCGCCCCGATCGTCGGATAGTCGAACACCGCGGTGGCGCTGATCGTGAACGCGCCGCCGAACTGGGGAAGCAACCGGTTGCTGAATTCGACGGCCATCAGCGAATCCGTGCCCAGCTCCAGGAACCGGCTGGTTGCCGCCGGCGGCTGCGCGAGCCGCAGGAAATTCTGCACTTCGCGCCGCAGGTAGTCGGTGAGGAAACTGCCGCGTTCGGCCTCGGGCACCTCGTGCAATTGCCGGAGCAACTCGCTGTCGCCGCGCGTGGCGGCGGCAGCGCTGGGCAGCACGTGGGCGAGCAGGGACGGGCGAGTGGCGCCCAGCCCCTTGGCCGCGCGTTGCCAGTTGGCCTTGATGACGGTCGCCTGCCCGGTTCCGTTGGCGACGACCTCGGCGAGCGCGTTGAGCGCGGCCCCGGGGTCCAGCGGAATCAGGCCCTGCGCGCTGAGGTTGGCGCGCGCGGCGTGCGAGGTGGCCATGCCGCCCTTCGCCCACGGACCCCAGTTGATGCCGGTCGCGGGCAGGCCCTGGGCCCTGCGGTCCGCAACGAGGCCGTCGAGCAGCGCGTTGGCGGCGGCGTAGTTGGCCTGCCCGGGCGAACCGAGCACGCTGGCGGCCGACGAGTACAGGATGAAGAAGTCGAGATCGTCGTCCTTGGTCAACCGGTCCAGGTAGCGGGCGCCGAACGCCTTGGGTGCCAACGTGGTCCGGAAATGCTCCAGGTTCTGCTGGGTGAGCAGCGCGTCGTCGAGCACGCCGGCCAGGTGTGCCACCCCACCGAGCGGCGGCAACTCCGCGCGGATCCGCGCCAGCAGCTGTTCGACTTGCGCCTCGTCGCCGACGTCGGCCGTGAAGGTGTGGATGCGGCACCGGTGGCGCTCGGCGATGTCGTCGATCGCCCGCTGCGCATCGGCATCGGGCGCGCGCCGGCTGGTCAACACGATGTCACCGGCTCCGAGTTGGGCCAGATACGCCGCGGTGAACAGGCCCAGCGCACCGAGGCCGCCGGTGATCAGATAGGTCCGATCGGCGCGTGGCTGCAGCGGTTGCGGCATCTGCAGCACGATCTTGCCGATGTGTCGCGCCTGCTGCATGCGGCGGAACGCGGTCTTGGCCTCCGTCACCGGGTAGACCTCGGCGGCGATCGGCGCCAGCTCGCCGTTGGCCATGCTCTCGGCCACTTCGGCCAGCAGGTTGCCCACCCGCTCGGGTTCGTGCTCGATGCAGGCGTCCAGCGCGATGATCTCGTAGGAGATGTCGGGACGGGCCGCGGCCATCTGCTCACGCGTCCAGATGTCCCGCTTGGCGATCTCGGCGAAACGGCCGCCCTGGGCGGTGGCCCGCACCGTCGCGGCGATGAACCCCTCGTTGGTCAGGGAGTTGAGCACCACATCAACACCCGAGCCGCCGGTATCCGCCAAGATCTGGTCGGCGAAGTCCGTACTGCGCGAGTCGTAGACGTATTCCACGCCCATCTCGCGCAGGGTGGCGCGTTTGTAGGTGCTGGCGGTGGCGAAGACGGTGGCACCGCGCTGCTTCGCGATCTGGACGGCGGCCAGCCCGACGCCACCGCTGGCGGCGTGGATGAGCACCCGGTCACCGGGACCGACCTGTGCCCAGTCGAAGGCGAGTCGGGTCGTCAGCGCGCCGGCGGGTATGGTCGCCGCGCCCACCGCGCTGATTCCGTCCGGCACCGGCGTCAGGAACTGGGCCGGCGCATTGACCCGCGTGGCGAACGAGCCGGGCATGAAGCCGAAGACGCGCTGACCGATCTCGAAGCCGGTCACCCCGTCCCCCAATTCCGTGACGACGCCGGCGAGGTCACCACCGCCGATCTGCCCCGGATCGCCCGGGTACAGGCCGAGCACATTGAGCACATCCCGGAAGTTGAGCCCCGCGGCCTCCACCCGGATCTGCACCTGGCCCGCATCCGGTGGCGGCACCACCGTCTCGTTGAGACGAAGGTTGTCGATCGCGCCGCGTTCGGTGGGCGCCAGGAAGTAATCGCTGGCCCGCGGCACCGCCAGATGCCCGCCGCGCGCCCACGGCACCAGCCGCGGCACCCAGTACTTCCCTTGCCGCAGAGCGAGTTCGGGCTCTTCGACGGGTGCGCCGAGCAAGCCGGCCAGCGAGTGCACGCCGTCCTCGAATCCGTCGTAGTCGACCAGTCGGCAACGCAGGCTCGGCTGCTCGGTGATGATCGTGCGTCCCACTCCCCACAGCGCCGACTGCACCGGGTCGACCGGCTCGCCGGACTCGGTCGCCACGGCGCGTTCGGTGATGATCCACAGCCCGCCGGTCAGTTTGAGATCTTGCTGCGCCAGCAGCGTCCGCACGACGGCGAGTAGCTGGTCGATCTCGATCTCCACCCGCGCGGCGAATTCAGAGCTCGACTCCTCGACGCCGGGTCGGTTTGCGCTGCGCCAGACGATCCCGGAGACCGGGGCACCGCGCTCCTGGGCCTGTGCGAGTTGCTGCTTCCAGGCGTCGGCATCCGTACTGCGGTCCAGCGCGACAGCGCCCGGCACGTCGGCGGCCAGCTCGTCGAAGCCGGCGATCAGCCAGGTGCCGTCGCCCTGGTGGGCGGCGCTCCCCGGTTCCGGCGCGGGCACCTCCTCCCAGCCGAGGGTGTACAGGTTCCGCGTGGCGTCGCCGCCCAGCCCGCGCAGCAACGCTTCCCGGGGCGCGCGCTTCACCGCGAACTCCCGGATGCTGCCCAGCTCGCGGCCATCGCGGTCCACGAAATCGAGGTCGAAGACCTGCGTCTCGCTGTCCGAACCGCCCGTCTGCCAACGCGCGCGGCAGTAGAAACGCCGAGGCATCTTCTCCCGCAGCTCTACCCGCCCATAGCGCAGCGGCAAGAACAGATCGGGCAGCCCGTCCTCACCCCCGGCGAGGGCCGCCGGGAAGGCCGGGAAGGCGACCCCGGTGCACAGGTCCAGCAGCACCGGGTGAATCGGCTCGCTGCCGAGCTGTTCGGCCAGTTCGTCGCCGATCGCGATGTCGCCGACCGCCTCACCGTCGCCGGACCACAGCGATTTCAGGGACGTGGACCAGGTGGGACCCCATTGCAGTTCCAGGTCGGCGAAGGTGTCGAACAGCTGCTGCGGACGCATCCGGCTCAGCCGCTCGCATGCGGCATCGATGGACTCCGCCGGCTCCGTCGTCGCCGGCTCCTCGTCGATGCTGCTGGCGATGCGGCCATCGGCGTTCAACGCCCAGTCGGCTTCGCGATCACCGAAGGGGCGGCTGTGCACCTGGAAGGTCCAGCCGCCGTCCTCGACCGGGTGCACGGTCAGCTGCACCTCCCGGGAAGCCTTGTCGCCCAGGATGATCGGCTCGTAGAAGAAAACCTCGCGCACCTGCGCCGGAGCCCCGACGGCGGCCAGCGCCATCGCCGCGTACGTCGCGCCCGGGACGACGACGGTGCCATAGATCACGTGATGCGACAGCCACGGCTGGGTCTTGGTGGACCACCGGCTGGTGTACACCATGTCCCCGGAGGCGAGATCCTTGACGCCGCCCAGGATTCCGGCGTCCGAAACGCCCTGGCCGTCCACACCGCGGATGTCGGCGTTCTTGGGCCAGAAGCGACGGCGCTGGAACGGATAGGTGGGCAGTTCGACCCTGTGGTGCGGCCGGTGATACAGCGCCGCGAACACCGGCCGATGCCCGGACACGTAGGCCGCGGCAAGCGCTTCCGCCATCTGACGGCGGGCATCGGTGCCCTTGCGCAGGGAGACGACAGCGCGCGGCGTGGCCGAGGATTCCGGCCAGACCTGCAGCGCGGCGCCCGTCAGCACCGGTTGCGGGCCGATCTCCATCAACACCGAACAGCCCAGCGCCGCCACGGTCTGCACGCTTTCGGCGAACTGCACCGGCTGGCGGGAATGCCGCCGCCAGTATTGCGCGTCCAGCGGGGTGTCCGCGCCCAGCACCGCCCCGGTCCGGTTGCACACCAGGGGCAGCGTCGGAACCGCGAAATCGAACTTTCTTGCGTACGACTCGAATTCGTCGAGGGCCGGCTCCAACAGCTCGGAATGGAACGCATGGCTGGTCTCCAGCCAGGTGCAGCGGATTCCGTCGCCCTCGAGTTTGGCGACGGCCTGTTCCACATCCACGCCGGGACCCGACAGCACCGTGTTCGGGCCGTTGTAGGCGGCGACGGAAACATGCGGGAATTCTTCGGCGACGCGCTCCACTTGCCGCGCGTCGGCGAACACCGCGACCATCCGCCCGCCCTCGGGCAGGTTGCCGAACAGCCGGCCGCGTTCGGCCATCAGCCGTGCGCCGTCCTCGATGCTGAACACCCCGGCCACACACGCCGCCGCGTACTGGCCCACGCTGTGCCCCAGCACCACGTCGGGCTCGATGCCCCAGGACTGCCACAGCCGGGCCAGGCCCATTTCGACGGCGAACAGCGCCGGCTGCGCAAACGAGGTGTGCCGCAACGTCTGTCCGGCCGCGCCGTCGGCCCCGCCGTCGGGGCCGTCGGTCTCGAAGATGACCTCCAGCAGCGGGCGGGGCAGCAGCCCCTCGACCGCGTCGGCGCAGCGCTGCACGGTCTCGGCGAACACCGGCTCGGTGTCGAACAATTCACGCGCCATCCCCGCGTATTGACTGCCCTGCCCGGTGAACAACCACGCCGTCTTCGGCGGGTCGCCGCACTCGCCACGCACCGCGCCCGGTCCCAGCCGGTTCTCGGCCAACTCGGCCAGCAGTTCGCGGGCGCCTTGCACCGAATCCACGACCAGCGCGGCCCGGTGTTCGAAGTGCGACCGGCCCACTCCGGCCGTGTAGCACACCTCGGTGAGGTCGACGTCGGGGTGCGCCTCGAGCCAGTCGCCGTAGCGCTGCGCCAGCGCCAGCAGCGCCTGCGACGAGCGCGCCGACAGCGGCAACACGCCGACGCCCGACTCGGGCGCCGCGGTGACGTCGGGCTCGGCCGCGGGCGCGTCGGCGGCCACCGGTTGCGACGGTGCCTCCTCGATGAGCACGTGTGCGTTGGTACCGGAGAACCCGAAGGAACTCACCCCGGCGCGGCGCGGCCGGCCGTTGGCGTGCCACGGCATCGCCTTGTCCACGACCCGCACCGGCAGGGAGGCCCACGGGATGTTCGGCGACGGGGTGTCGAAGTGCAGGTTCTGCGGCAGCTGTTCGTGCTGCAGCGACAACACGACCTTGATCAGTCCGGCGATGCCGGCCGCCGACTCGAGGTGGCCGATGTTGCTCTTCACCGATCCCATCAGCAGCGGCCGGTCCGCCTCACGGCCGGCGCCGTAGACGGCCGCGGCGGCCTGGACCTCGATGGGGTCACCCAGTGAGGTGCCGGTCCCGTGCGCCTCGAGGTAGTCGACGTCCCCGCCGGCCAGGCCGGCGCGGGCCAGCGTGGTGGCGATGAGCCGTTGCTGCGCACCGCCGTTGGGCACCGTCAACCCGCTGGAGGCGCCGTCCTGGTTGACCGCGGTGCCGCGGATGACCGCGCAAATCCGGTCGCCGTCGCGCTGCGCATCGCTGAGCCTCTTGAGCACCAGAACCCCGCAGCCCTCACTGCGCGCGTAGCCGTTCGCGGCCGCGTCGAAGGTCTTGCATCGGCCGTCGGCGGCAAGCATCCGGGCCCGCGAGGTGGCAACGATGGACGCCGGGCTCACCAGCACGTTCACCCCACCGGCCAGGGCCATGTCGCAGTCACCGGAGTGCAGTGCCTGGCAGGCCTGATGGACGGCCACCAGCGACGCGCTGCAGGCGGTGTCCACCGCCATCGCCGGTCCTTCCAGCCCGAGCGCGAACGCGACCCGGCCCGCGATGACGTTGAGCGCATTGCCGGTGATGAAATGGGCTTCGATGGTCTCGACCGAGCTGGCGTTCAGCAGCTGCGAATACTCGTTGGCGGCCACCCCCACGAACACACCGCTCTTGCTGCCGCGCAGTGCGGACGGCGCGTACCCGGCCCTTTCGAGGGCCTCCCACGCGATCTCCAGCATCAGCCGCTGCTGCGGGTCCATCCACACGGCCTCGCGCGGGGAGATGTTGAAGAACTCCGGATCGAATCCGTCGACTCCCTCGAGGTATCCGCCGTAGCGGGTGTAGATCTTGCCCGGCGCCTCGGGATCGGGGTCGTAGTACTCGTCGACATCGAAGCGGTCGTCCGGGATCTCCCGGATCGCGTCGACGGCACCGGCCAGCTCCTCCCAGAAGGCTTCCGGATCGGGTGCGCCCGGGAAACGACAGGCCACCGCGACGATCGCAATCGGCTCGTCGGCGGGGGTCGTCACCACCGCGGCCGGCGGGGCCGCCGCCTTGGCGGCCGCATCGGCCCCCGCCTTGTCGATGCCGAGGATGTCGCGCAGCAGGAAGTCCGCGACGTCGACCAGGCGCGGATAGTCCATCGCGAGGGTGGACGGCAGTTCCTTGCCCACGGCGCGCTCGACCCGGCGCCGCATTTCGACGGCCATCAGCGAGTCCATGCCGAGGTCGAAGAACCCGGCCTCCTCGCGGATCTCGGCCGCATCGATCCGCGTCACCTCCGCGACGACGTCGCGCAGGTAATCCACGACGAGTTTCTTGCGCTGCTGCACCGGGGCGGCGGCGAGCCGATCGACCAGTTGGGTGGTCCCCGACGGACCAGAGGCCGACGGCGCCCCCGTCGTCTCGGCGGGCACCTCGCGTTCCAGCTGCGCCAGGAACGCCCGCTTGCCCGCCATCTGGTAGAGCGGCAGGAAGCTGGCCCAGTCGATCCGGGCCACCACTCCTTGGACGGGTCCTTGTGCCGCCCCCTGCGCGGACGACGCCATGAGGTCGGCCATCCCCGCCAGCGCGTCGGCGGGCGACAATGCCTGGACGCCCCGCTTGTCCAGATGCGCACGGGATTCCGCGTCGGCCATGCCCGCCGACCCCGACATCCATGGGCCGAAGTTGACGCTGATCCCCGGAACGCCCTGGGAACGCTGCCGCCAGGCCAGCCCGTCGAGGAAGGCGTTGGCCGCGCCGTAGGCACTCTGCCCGAAGCTGCCCCATACCCCCGAAATCGAGGAGGTGCTGAGGAAGAAGTCCAGCTTGATGTCCGCCGTGGCCTCGCTCAACTGCCAAGCGCCCCAGACTTTCCCGGCGAACACGCGGTCTATCTCGGCGTCGTCGAGGGTTTGCAGCGGGGTGTTGCCGATTTCGCCCGCGGCATGCACGATGCCGGCCAGCGGCGGCAATTCGGCCTGCACCGTGGCCAGCAGACGCGCGACGTCGTGCGGATTGGAAACATCGGCCGTGATGACCCGCACGTCGCAGCCGTGCTGTTCGCCCAACGCGTCGATGCGCTGCTGTGCGGCGTCGCTGGGGGCGCGCCGGCTGGTCAGCACCAGATGCCGGGCCCCGTGCGCGGCCAGATACCCGGCGACCTCCAGGCCGATCGCGCCCAGCCCGCCGGTCACCAGATACGTTGCGTCCGCACGCAATGCCAGCGGCGTGTCGCTCGGCTGGCCCGCGCGTCGGGTCAGCCGGGGCACATAGACCGCTTGATCGCGCAGCGCGACTTGGTCTTCACCGGCCGGTGTCGCCACCAGCTGGTCGACCAGCCGCGACCATACCTCGTCGTCCAAGGTGCCGTCGCCGGCGCCGGACAGATCTGCCAGCCCGCCCCATTGTCGTGGATATTCCAGCGCGGCGGCGCGACCGAAGCCCCACAGGCAGGACTGCACCGGTGACACCGTGTCGGCGCCGGTGACCCGTTGTGCGCCGCGGGTCACCAGCCAGATGGGTGCGCGCAGCTCGGCGGCGGCCGCGGCGCGGAAGAGTCGCCGCGTCCCGCCGAGGGTTCGGTGCTGCATCCGCAGCAGCGACTGCGTCGACGGCGCGGTGTCGGAGTCCAGCGCCGCGACATGCAGGATGCGCAGCGTCGGTTCGTCGGCCGCCGCGGCGCTTAGCACGGCTTCGAGCCGTTCCTCATCGGCGTCGGACATCGGCAGCCCGACGGTCTGGGTCCAGTGCCCGCGTGCGGTCAGCGCGTCGACCAACGGCTGCGCCGCCCCGGCGTCGTCGCTGACAAGCAGCCAGGCGGATCCCTCGCCGGCCTTGGCGCCCGAGGCCTTGGCGGTGGATTTCTCCCACCGGATCTCGTAGCGGGAGTCCGCGATGGACTGGGCGTTGCGCTGTTGGTTGTGTTGTGCGGCAAGCTGTCTCAGCACATCGACGGTCTGTTGTTGATTGCCGTTCGCGGCGCCGAGCAGCGCCGCGAGCTCCTCGAACTGGCCTTCCTCGAGCAGCCGGACGGCGTCGGTGCGCGTGGCTTGAGCGTGGTTCAAGGCCTGGTCCGCGGCCTGTTGGGTGTGCGGGACCCGCTCCTCGCGGAACCAGTACTGGCGGTGCTGGAAGGGATAGGTGGGCAGGTCGAGCTTGCGGGCCGGCCCGATGATGGCGTCGAAGTCGGGCAGGTGGCCGGCGACGTACGCGTTGGCCAGGGCCTCGGTGATCTGGCGGTGGTCGGCGGTGTTGCGGCGCAGCGACGCGATCGCCCGCGGCGCGGTGGCCGGGTCGGGCCATGCCCGCATCGCCGAGGCGGTGAGCACCGGTTGCGGGCCGATCTCGAGCAACACCTTGCAACTCAGATCGGCGAGGGTGCGCACACTCTTGGCGAACTCGACCGGCTGGCGCGCGTGGCGGCGCCAGTAGGCGCCGTCCAGTTTCGCGCTCCTGCCCAGGGCCGCGCCGGTGCGGTTGCAGATCAATGTCCGTTGCGGCGGCCTGAACTCGAACCGGTTCGCATACGCCTCGAACTCGTCGAGGATCGGATCCAGCAGCGCCGAGTGGAACGCGTGGCTGGTGTCCAGCCAGTCGCAGCGCACACCGTCGTCCTCCAGGCCGGCCACCGCCCGCTCCAGATCCTCACCGGGTCCCGACAGCACGGTGTTGGCGCCGTTGTAGGCGGCCACCGACAGACTCGGGAACTCGTCGGTCAGGCTTTCCGCCTTCGCGGGGGCGGTGAACACCGCGACCATCCGGCCGCCGGCGGGCAGACTGCCGAACAGGCGGCCGCGCTCGGCCATCAGCAGCATTCCGTCCTCGAGGCTGAACACGCCCGCGACGCACGCCGCCGTGTACTGGCCGACGCTGTGTCCGATCACCACGTCGGGTTCAAAGCCCCACGACTGCCAGAGCCGGGCCAGGCCGATCTCCACCGCGAACAACGCGGGCTGGGCGTAGGCGGTCTGCCGCAGGGTGTCCTCGCCGTCCGGATCGAAAACGACGTCCAGCAGCGGCTTTTCGAGCACGTCGGCGACCGCTGCCGCGCATTGGGTCATGGTCTCGGCGAACACCGGCTCCGTCTCGAACAGCTCCCGGGCCATGCCGGCGTACTGGCTGCCCTGGCCGGTGAACAGCCACGCCGTCTTCGGCTTCTCGACGCAATCCCCGCGCACCACACCGGGTGCGGGACGATCCTCGGCCAGCGCGCGCAGTGCCTCGCGCGCGGATTCGGCCGAATTCACCAGCAGCGCGGCGCGGTGCTCGAAGTGGGAGCGCCCCACCCCGGCGGTCAGGCACACGTCGGCCAGCGAGGCGTCGGGGTGGTCGGCCAGCCAGCTGCCGTAGTTCTCGGCGAGCTGCACCAACGCCTCCGGGGTGCGCGCAGAGAGCGGCAACAGGGAAAAGCGCCGGTCGTCGGACGGCGCCGGGGTCGCAGCGACCTGGCCCGCCTCGGCGGGCGCTTCGGAGATGATGACGTGGGAGTTGGTGCCGGAGAAGCCGAACGAGCTGACCCCGGCGATGCGGGGCCGTCCGTCGCGCGGCCAGGGCACGGACTCCTCGACGACCCGCACGGGAAGCCGATCCCACGGAATGTGCGGCGAGGGCTTCTGGAAGTGCAGGTGCTTGGGCAACACCTCGTGCTCGAGCGCCAGGATGACCTTGATGACGCCCGCGATCCCCGCGGCGGCCTCCAGGTGCCCGATGTTGGTCTTCACCGACCCGATCAGCAGCGGCCGCTCGGCGTCGCGGCCTTTGCCCAATGCCGCACCGGCGGCCTGGACCTCGATCGGGTCGCCCAGCGACGTCCCGGTGCCGTGCGCCTCCAGGTATCCCACGTCACCGGGGGCGACCCCGGCGCACTCCAGCGCCTCGGCGATCACCCGTTGCTGGGCGACTCCGTTCGGCACCGTCAGACCGCCCGAGGCGCCGTCCTGGTTGATGGCGCTGCCGCGGATCACGGCCCGGATCCGGTCGCCGTCGCGCAGCGCGTCGGCGAGGCGCTTGACGACGATGACACCGCAGCCCTCGCCGCGCACGTAGCCGTCGGCGGCCGCGTCGAAGGTCTTGCACCGGCCGTCGGGAGCCAGCATGTGCGCGTGGGAGAAGGTCATCGCGGTCTTCGCGCTGAGCAGCGCGTTCGCGCCGCCGGCCAGCGCGAGGTCACATTCGCCGTAGCGCAGGGCCTGGCAGGCCTGATGGATCGCCACCAGCGACGAGCTGCATGCCGTGTCGACGGTGACCGCCGGACCCTGCAGCCCCAGCCCGTAGCTGATCCGGCCCGCGCCCGCGGCGGCCGACGTCCCGATCGCTACGTATGCCTCTATTTCCTCGTAACTCAGCTGTTCGGAGATCAAACCCAGGTAGTCGTGGGTGCCCAGACCCATGAACACACCGGTCTTGGTGTTCGCCAACGACGAGGGCGCGGTCCCCGAATGCTCCACCGCCTGCCACGCCGTCTCCAGCAACAGCCGATGCTGCGGGTCGATCAGCATGGTCTCCCGGTTCGACAGCCCGAAGAACGGCGCGTCGAAGCCGGTCACGTCATCGATGAAGCCCGCCCGGCGGGTGACGATCTTCCCGGGCGCATCGGGATCCGGGTCGAAGAACTCGTCGACATCCCAGCGGTCGGAGGGAACCTCCGATATCGCGTCGCGCCCTTGCTGGAGGACGTCCCAGAATTCGTCCGCATCGGCGGCACCCGGAAAACGCGCCGCGTATCCGATGACCGCAAAACCCTCGGACGTCCCCGTGGGTTCCTGCGCCCGCATGGGTGACCCGTTGGTCGGCAGGGCCTGATTCTGGTGATCGGTCATTTCCGATCGCCCATCGTCTCGTGTTGCCCCTCGTCATCGACCAAGACGAGAGAGCTCCCACTGCCATCATCGAACGGATTGATGCTCAACCGTGTCTCCAGACCATTACTCGACATGGGTGTAACAAGTTCTAAACCATACTTTGTGGGTGAGACGCGTGTCATCCGAATGGGTATTTGGTATGTAGTGCGGCTTATCGACGGTGCTGTGGATGCTGACCTGCGGCGATGGGTTTCGCTTTGCTGCTTGCGTTCTCGGGCGTCGGGGGGCCCCTCCAGGGGCGAGCGGGTCTCGATCCTCGTTAGTGCCGCGAGCTAACAAGCGCTCCGGGCACCGGCGAGGTGCGGATCGTCGATCAGCCGACACGTCTGCAGCGGGCGAAGTCCTCCAGAAGATCGGCGGCGGCGGCGACGCTTTTGGCGGGTTCGGTCATCCGAGTGGCGAGCTCGCGGGCCCGGGCGGCGTATTCCGGGGCGAGAATGGTGCGCAAGTCCGCAACCAGCGATTCCTCGGTCGCGGCCGAAAAGCGCCGGGCGGTGCCCACCCTGAGGCGTTTGACCCGAGATCCCGAGAGCGTCTGATCCATGTCCGTCGGAAGGATCAGCGTGGGAACTCCGGCGCGCAGGCCTATTGCCGTGGTGCCCGTGCCCCCGTGGTGCACAACCGCGCGGCAGGCGGGAAAGACGGTCGAGAAATTCACCGCACCCACCACCTTGACGTGGTCAGAATGGGGAATGTTGCCGAAGTCGGTTCCGGCGGCGCCCACCAACGCCCGCTCGCCCAACCGCGCGCAGGCCGCGCCGATCATGGCGATCGTGTCGGCCGGAGAGCCGACCGGGGTGCTGCCGAACCCGAAGTAAATCGGCGGCGTTCCCGCGGCGATCCAGGACGCGACCTCCTCGTCGGCATCCGTCGCCAACCCGAGCGTCAGCGCGCCGACAAAGGGGCGTTGACGCTCATATTCCGCCCATTCGGCCGCCAGCCCGGGAAAGAGCGCCTCGTCGTAACCCTGGATTTCCAGCGATCCGCGTTCGGTGATCCGCCTCGGCGCCGATCGTTTTGCCTTCGGCAGGCCCAATTCGCGGCGCTGGGCTTCCTCGACTTTCTGCGTGGCACGCCACGACACCCACCAAAACGCCGTCACTGCCGCGCGGGCCATTGGCGCCGGCAGCAATGCCAGAGTCTGGCCGTTGGGCCGCAGCGGGAAGTAATGCAACGTGGCCAAGGGAATGTCGTAATGCTCGGCGACGTTGGCAGCGGCGTCCTCGAAATTGATGCCGGTGAACAGCAGGTCGGCCCCGTCCGCCAGCGACACCAGCGTCGTGCTCATCTCCTGCCACGCCCGCAGCAGGGGCCCCGAAATTTCGAGGCGCGACCTGACCAAATCCCGGATCCGCCAGGGGCGGCTGAACAAGCACGTCCAGAATTCGCGGTGCGCGTCCAGAATGGACCGCGCCTCGGGGCCGAAGCCGACTGCCGCGACCCCGGCCGACTCTGTGAAGCCGACCAGGTCGGGCGGAACGGCCATGCAGACCTCGTGCCCCCGGCGCGCCAGCTCGCGGCCAACAGCGAGGTTGGGTTCGACATCACCGCGACTGCCCCAGCTCGCCAGGACGAATTTCATCGCGGCCCTAGCACCCGGCGCACGTCAAAGGAGCTGCCATTCATCCGTCGTTCTGATCTTGCGGACGGGTCCGGTCCAACTTGCCCAGACCGGTGATTTCGAGACTGACCGACTTCCGTTGCCCGGCGGCGCCCAGCATGAAAAGGATGTCGCCGATCGGTGCGCCCAGCCAGAATCGCCAAAACCGCTTGCGGAAGAACTGCCAGACATAACTACCGTCACCCGCCAACCAATACGCCGCGATCCAGAGCAGGTAGTACGTCACGCGCTTCGGCCGCGACACAACCATCTCGAGGTTCATCTCCATGGCTTCCAGGCCCCAGGCCCGGTATCGCCATTCCAGCGCGTACTGGTTCTGAAACTCGAAGAACGCCCGCATTTCGGCATTGGTGACGAGGTATTCGTCGAAGACGAGAATGGATCCTTCGATAAAGCGGTCCTTACAGGTTTCCAGCGCGTGCAGGCAACTCTCGTAGGTATCCAGATCCATGTGGAAAAGCCGGATCGGGGCGTCCGGTCGGTCGGCCAGGAAGGGGGCCAGCGTCTCGTAGGTGCTCCCCTTGACGAACTGGATCTTGCGACCGAGCGTCGCGGGCACCCCGTCGTGCAGGGTCACACCGGTGTCACGCATGGAACGTTGCGCGAGCGGTTCCGACAGCGCGAAGGTTCCTTGCTTGAAGAGAACCTGGTCGTCGACTTGCCAGTCTTCGACGAGGCCCTCGAAGGTATCGAAGCCGTACACCCGGCGGCCGGAAGCATCGGCTATGAGCCTGGTCGACCAGCCGAGCCAGACGCCCAGATCGAGCAGCAGTTCGTCGGAATTCGGGCGGCTTGGTTTCGGAAGGCGCGACGCTTCCCACAACAGCGTGTGGCCACGAATCCTGCACCGGCGCATATCTGCGAGCGAGCGGCCGATGAACGAGCGATATGCGTCGTCATAAACCCGGATGTCCCGGGCATACAGATTGGGGATGTAACGGTCGCGGCCCCGATAAACCAGGCGCACGCAGAGCAGCAACAGGAGAAGAACGCCGAGGGCGACGAGTAACGCCGGGACGAGATAACACACCCCGGCCACGACGATCGCGATTCCGACCAGAATCGCTTTCCACAGACGGTGAAGAGTCGTCCGATCCACTGCGACTGGGCTATCCACCGTCGGACTGTCGACGACGCTCACCGGTTCACCTCCGGGCGCTCGGTTTGACGCGGCCCCGCGTTCTCGCGCACCTCCGCGTTGGCACGCAAGCCGTGGGCGATGTCCAGGTTTCCACCCCTCACACAGGACCGCCTTCCGTCGGCTCTTTGACAGCCCAAACCGCCACAGGCTCACGAGCCCATGACGATGACGCAATGATTGGCCAACATACCCAATGGGTTGGACAGGTGTGTAATAATTCCCCGACTCGAAGAACCCGTCCTCTTCTTCCAAGGTTGGTGATCTTGCAGCACACCGACAGCGTTGGTCCCATCGAAGGGCTGCCGGGTCGGCGCGCGGTACAGTCGCGATCTCGCCCGGACATCGAAGGCTTGCGCGTTGTCGCCGTCGCGGCCGTTGTCCCCTCGCCTCGGGGCTGCGCCGGTTCTGCCGACGGCCCACCTGTCTACCCATTAGCGTCAAGCCGTGATTGAGTCTTCCATTCCGGCGGTGCTGCGAAAGCATGCAAGTCTGCGGCCCGATGAGACGGCGTACACGTTTGTTGATTACCAGCAGGACTGGGCCGGCGTTGCGGAAAGCCTGACGTGGTCGCAGCTGTATCGGCGGACGCTGAACGTCGCAGCGGAGCTCAGGTCGCGCGGGTCAACTGGCGACCGCGTTGTCATATCGGCGCCCCAAGGACTGGACTACGTCGCCGCGTTTCTGGGCTCGTTACAGGCCGGGATGATCGCGGTCCCGCTGTCGGAACCGCTGGGCGGCGCCGCCGACGAACGGGTGGGTGCCGTCCTGGCCGACGCGTCGCCTTCAGTCATTCTCACGGCATCCGCTGTCGCAGGCAACATCGCCGACTACGTCGCGGCGGGGCCCGCCGAATCCCGGCCGTCGGTCGTCGAGCTTGACTTGCTGGACCTGAACGCAGAGTACGGTCCCCTTGCCGAGCCCGAAAACCTGCCGGACATCGCGTATCTGCAATACACCTCCGGGTCGACGCGCACCCCCGCGGGAGTCGTGGTCACGCACAAGAACATCCAGGCCAACTTCGACCAGATCATTTCCGCCTACTACGGCGGGGCCCCTCCGCCGGACGCCACCGTCGTGTCGTGGTTGCCGTTCTTTCACGACATGGGTTTGATCGTGGGAATTGTCCTCCCGGTTCTGGCGGGACTGCGCGCTGTGGTCACGAGCCCGATGTCGTTCCTGCAGCGACCGGCGCGGTGGATGCAGTTGCTGGCAAGCAACACTCGCGCGTTTTCGGCGGGGCCCAACGTCGCTTTCGAATTGGCGGCGCAGAAGACATCGGACGACGACCTGGCCGGGTTCGACCTCGGCGACGTGCGCCACATCCTCAACGGTGCCGAACGCGTACAACCGGCGACGATGCGGCGCTTCGCGGAGCGGTTCGCGCGCTTCAACCTTCGCCCCGAGGCGCTATGGCCTTCCTATGGGCTCGCCGAAGCAGTGGTCTTCGTGGCGACCCGCGAACCGGGCCATCCCCCGGAGACCGTGTGTTTCGACTCCGAGCAACTGACCGCCGGCCACGCGAAGCGGTGCGCGAGCGGCGAAGGCATGCCGGTGATCAGTTACGGCATGCCACAGTCGCCGGTGGTGCGCATCGTGGACCCCGACACCAGCATCGAGTGTCCGGCGGGAACGGTCGGTGAGATCTGGGTGCACGGCGGCAACGTCTGCGCCGGCTATTGGCAGAAACCCGACGAGACCGAACGCACTTTCGGCGCAACGCTTGTCGGCCCGTCGGCCGACACACCCGAAGGCCCGTGGTTGAGAACCGGAGACTTGGGCTTCTTCTCCGATGGCGAGATGTTCATCAAGGGCCGCATCAAGGACATCCTGATCGTCTACGGGCGCAATCACTCTCCCGACGACATCGAGGCGACGATCCAGGAGATCACCCACGGCCGCTGCGTGGCCATCGCGGTTCCCGACGATGACGGCGCCGAGCGGCTCGTCACCATCGTCGAAGTCAAGAAACGAGACGAATCCGAAGAGGCTGCGGCGCTCAGGGTAGGCGCCGTGAGGCGTGACGTCACCGCGGCGATATCGAAGGCGCACGGTCTGAGCGTGGGGGATCTCGTCCTGGTGCAACCCGGTTCGATTCCCCTGACCACGAGTGGCAAGGTCAGGCGACGGGACTGCATGCAGCTGTACCTGCGTGATGAGTTCACCCGCTTGGCCGAGCCGACCCGCGCGCCGGAGCAGCAGACAGCAGAGGCCACGGGCGAGGGCGCCGAGGCCGACTCGGGATTGGCCCAACGCCTGCGCACCCTCAGCCGGCAACAGCATGACCTGCTGGTGGCGGAGGTGTGCTCGCAGGCGGCAACGGTGTTGGGCCACACCAGCGCTCAACACATCGACCCCGAGCTCACGTTCCAGGACCTGGGTTTCGATTCGGTGAAGGCCACCGAGTTGCTCGACCGGCTCAAAACGGTCACCGAACTGGAATTGCCGCTCACCCTGGCCTTCGACTATCCCAGCCCCGACGAGTTGGCCACCCACTTGAGTCAGTTGCTGGGCGGGTCGTCCCCGGCCGCCGCACCCACGGGCGCGCAGGTGCGGGCCGAGGAGCCGATCGCGGTGGTGGGGATGGCGTGCCGGTTTCCCGGTGGGGTGGATTCGCCCGCGGCGCTGTGGGACCTGGTGGCCGGCGGCACCGACGCGATGGGGGAGTTTCCCTCCGACCGCGGCTGGAACCTGGCCGAGTTGTTCGACCCCGACCCCGACGCGGTGGGCAAGACCTACACCCGCGCCGGCGGGTTTTTGACGGACGTGGCCGGCTTCGACGCCGACTTCTTCGGGATCTCGGCGCGCGAGGCCGTGGCCATGGATCCGCAGCAGCGGCTGCTGCTGGAGGTGTGCTGGGAAGCGTTGGAAA
Source organism: uncultured Actinomycetota bacterium (assembly GCA_963711445.1). Classification (GTDB taxonomy): domain Bacteria; phylum Actinomycetota; class Actinomycetes; order Mycobacteriales; family Mycobacteriaceae; genus Mycobacterium. Next base: position 2,012,784 of record CAVQEF010000002.1, on the reverse strand, counting down.
CCGCCCGCATTGATCCGGGCGCTTTGGCGGGTTCGGCGACCGGGGTGTTCGTCGGGGCGTGGTCCCAAACCTACGGCGCGGGCGGTTCCGACGGTGCGGAGGGATACGGCCTGACCGGTACGTCCACCAGTGTGGTCTCCGGGCGGGTCGCCTACGCGCTGGGTTTGCAGGGCCCGGCCGTCACCGTCGACACGGCGTGCTCGTCCTCGCTGGTGGCCGCCCATTGGGCGTGTGAATCCTTACTCAAGGGCGAGTCCAGCCTGGCGCTGGCCGGTGGCGTCACGGTGATGACCACGCCGTCGATCTTCACCGAGTTCGCCCGCCAACGCGGACTGGCCGCCGACGGGCGCTGTAAAGCGTTCTCCGCCAATGCCGATGGCACCGGCTGGGGTGAAGGCGCCGCGGTGCTGGTGCTGGAACGGCTCAGTGATGCCCAGCGCAACAACCACCCGGTGCTGGCGGTCATCGCCGGCTCGGCGATCAACCAGGACGGCGCCTCCAATGGGCTGACCGCCCCCAACGGGCCCGCCCAACAGCGCGTCATCACCCAGGCCGCGGCCAACGCCGGTATCGGGCTCGACGAGGTGGACGTGGTGGAGGCCCACGGCACCGGCACCACCCTGGGCGATCCGATCGAGGCCGGCGCCCTGATCGCCACCTACGGCGCCGCCCGCAGCGCCGAGCACCCACTGTGGCTGGGATCGATCAAATCCAACATCGGCCACACCCAGGCCGCCGCCGGCGTGGCCGGCATGATCAAGATGATCGAGGCCCTCAACCACGACCACTTGCCCCCGACCCTCAACGTCAGCAGCCCCAGCCCGCACATCGACTGGTCGGCCGGCACCGTTCGGCTGCTCACCGAGCCGGTGGCGTGGCCGGTGGCCGAGCACCCCCGCACCGCCGGGGTGTCCTCGTTCGGGATCAGCGGCACCAACGCGCACCTGATCCTGCAACAAGCGCCCGCTGCGCCGGCCGAACCCCCGGCCGGGGAAGCGGGTACCCAGTTCGGGCTGTTGATGTGGCCGGTTTCCGCGCGGACGCCCGGGGCGTTGTGCGCGCAGGCCGACCGCCTGCACCACTACCTGGAAAGCCAGCCGGACCCGGATCTGACCGAGGTGGCCTACAGCCTGGCCACCACTCGGACCCATCACCCGTATCGGGCGGTGATCACCGCGCCGGCGGCCGCCGCCGATCCGCGCAAAGAGTTGCTGGACGCCCTGGATGCCCTGCGCGCCGGACAACCCCATCCGCAGCTGGTGGGCAACCATTACCTGGCCCACCTGCGCGGCAAACTCGTGTTCGTGCTGCCCGGCCAAGGCGGCCAATACCCCGGCATGGGCCGAGAGCTCTACGAACACCACCGTGTCTTCGCCGACACCGTCGATGAGTGTGACACCGCGCTGCGCCCCTTCACGGGCTGGTCGGTGCGCGACGTCTTGCTGCAGGAGCCCGGCGCCCCGGCGCTGGACCGCGTCGACGTGGTGCAGCCGGTGCTGTTCACGATGATGGTCTCGCTGGCCGAGGCGTTAAGGCGCTACGGCATCGTTCCCGACGCGGTGATCGGTCACTCCCAGGGCGAGATCGCCGCGGCCTACATCGCCGGGGTGCTTTCCCTGCCCGAGGCGGCCAAGGTGGTGGCGCTGCGCAGCCAGGCGCTCAGCGCCCTGGGTGGTACCGGCGCCATGGCCTCGGTCCTGCTGAGCGCCGATCGACTGGAGCCGCTCCTGCGGCCCTGGGGTGAGGCGTTGACCATCGCCACGGTCAACGGCCCCTCCCACACCATCATCAGCGGCACCCCGGCCGCGATCGAGGAGTTCAGCGCGACCTGTGAGCGCGACGGCATCCACATCCGGGCTATCGCCGTCGATTACGCCTCGCACTCGGCCCAGGTCGAACCAGTCCGGGAGCGCCTACTGACCGAGCTGGCCGACCTGACCCCAATGCCCTCCAGCATCCCGTTGTATTCCACAGTGGGAGAAGCACTTTCGGCCGATCCCCTCGACACCACCACCATGGACGCCGACTACTGGTATCGCAACCTGCGCGAGCCGGTGGGATTCCACGACCGCGTGGCCGAGCGGCTCGCCGCCGGCGAGCACACCTTCGTGGAGCTGTCCCCGCACCCGGTCTTGGCCCCAGCGATCACCGACACCCTGGCCCAGGCCACGGGACGGACCCAGTCGGCGGTGATCACCACGTTGCACCGCGACCATCCCGACCAAGACAACCTCGCCACCGCCTTGGCCCACCTGCACAACCACGGCCACAGCCCCTCATGGTCGGCCCTGTATCCCACCGCCCGTACCGTCGAGCTGCCCACCTATCCCTTCGAGCACCGCCGCTACTGGCTGAGCCCCGCTTCGGCCGGCGACGCTTCCGGGCTCGGCCAGGACCCAGCGGAGCATCCCCTGCTGGGTGCGGTGGTCGACCTTGCTGACCAGGACCAGGTGGTGTTGACCGGTCGGTTGTCGACGGCCACTGAGGGCTGGCTGCGCGGCCACCAGGTCCACGACACCGTGCTGTTCCCGGCGACCGGGTTCATCGATTTGGTGTTGCAGGCCGGTGAGTACGCCGGCTGCCCGGTGATCGACGAACTGGTTCTCCATACACCCCTGAGGCTGCACGACGACAGGCCCACCGATCTGCAGATCGCTGTGCAGTCGGCCGAGGACACCGGGCGGCGCGCGTTCAGCGTGCACTCGCGCACGGGCGGCCAGTCCGGTGTGTGGACGTTGCACGCCAGCGGCGAGCTGAGCTCCGACCAACCCGCCGCTCCCCCGCTCCTGCCGGCGCCGGGTGTGGCGGCCCTCGATCAGGACGACTTCTACGAACGGCTGGCCCAGCGGGGTTACGGCTACAGCGGCCCGTTCCGGTCGCTGCGGGGGCTCGGCACCGACCCCGCCCAACCCGAGGGCATCCAGGCCGACGTGACGTTGCCCGCCGGCACCGACGTCGCCGGCTACGGAATCCACCCCGCCCTCCTGGACGCCGCCCTGCACCCGATGGCATCCGTGTTGGACCCCACCGGTGAGGCCGACTCGGCGGCGTTGCGACTCCCCTACGCGTTCAGCGGGATCACCCTGTATGCCACCGCGGCCACCCAGCTGCACGTCCAGCTGAGCCGCACCGGCGAGGACACGTTCGAGCTGCGCGCCACCGACCCCACCGGCGCCCCGGTGATCACCATCCGCACGATCACCCTGCGCGAACTGCCCGACATCAGCGGGCAGCTCGCCGCGGTGGCCGGGCTCCGTGACAGCGTGTTCCAACTGAGCTGGCCGCCCTTGCTCGACGACGCCTCCCCGGCAGGCGCCACCGCCCCCGAGTGGGCGGTGGTCACCGAGGCACCCGGGCACCTGCCGGCCAGCTTCTCGGGCGGCATGGTCCACACCGACCTGGCCACCGTGGACCCCTGCCCGGAGTTGGTGATCTGGCTCCTGCCCGACACCGAGGACACCGCTGATCCGCCGCGGCAGGTGCACAACCTGACCCGCGACGTGTTGGCCCAGCTGCAAGGCTGGCTGGCCCGGCCCGAGACTGCCGACAGCCACCTGCTGGTGGTCACCCGAAACGCGGTGGCCGTCAGCGCTTTTGACGGTGATCCCGACCTGGCGCACGCCGCGGCCTGGGCGCTGATCCACACCGCCCAGAATGAGCACCCGGGCCGCATCACGCTGCTGGACACCGACGACACCGCCGCCAGCCAGCAGATGCTGCCGTCCCTGGCGGCGGCGCGGCCGGACGGGGAGCCGCAGCTGGCCCTGCGCAACGGTGTGGCCCACATCCCGCGGCTGGCCCGGACCCCCACCCTGAGTCCGCCGGATACCCCGGACTGGCAGTTGGGCAGCACCGGAAAAGGGGACCTGGCCCATCTGGCACTGGTCCCGGCGAGTCCGCCCGAGACGCTGGGGCCGGGGCAGCTCCGCGTTCGGGTGCGCGCGGCCGGGCTGAACTTCCGCGACGTGGTGGTGGCCTTGGGCGCGATCGCCGATCAGGGCATGGGCAGCGAGGCCGCCGGGATCGTGCTGGAGGCCGGCCCCGAGACGTCGCTGCGTCCCGGGGATGCGGTGATGGGGCTGTTCCCGCACAACGCGTTCGCGCCCACCGCGGTCACCGAGGAGCAGATGGTGGTGCCGGTGCCGGACGGGTGGTCGTTCACCCAGGCCGCCTCGGTGTCGATCGCGTTTTTGACCGCCTACATCTCCCTGGTCGAGATCGCCGGGCTCTCGGCGGGGCAGCGGGTGCTCATCCACGCCGGGGCCGGCGGTGTCGGGCAGGCCGCCATCCAGATCGCCCGCCACCTGGGTGCCGAGGTGTTCGCCACCGCGCATCCGAGCAAGCACCACGTGCTCACCGGGCTCGGCGTCGACGCCGACCACATCGCCTCCTCGCGCACCCTGGATTTCCGCACAACCTTCCGTGCGGCCACCGGCGGGCAGGGGATGGACGTGGTGCTCAACAGCCTGGCCGGCGAGTTCGTCGACGCCTCGCTGCAATTGCTGCCCCGTGGGGGCACTTTCGTCGAGATCGGCAAGACCGACATCCGGGTGGCCGCCGATATCGCCGCGGCCCATCCCGGGGTGGACTATCGGGTCTACGACTTGTCCAGCGCCGAAGCGGAATCCCTGCGGCCGGCGTGGACGGCCCTGACCGAGCTGTTCGCCGCCGGTGCCCTGGCGCCGCTGCCCACCACCGGCTACGGCCTGCTGGGCGCCCCGCAGGCCTTCCGCGACATGAGCCAGGCCCGCCACACCGGCAAGATCGTGCTGCTCCCGCCCGCGGTGCCGGATCCCGAGGGCACCGTGCTGATCACCGGGGGCACCGGGATGCTGGGCGCGCTGTTCGCCGAACACCTGATCACCCACCACGGCGCCACGCATCTGCTGCTGGTGTCGCGCCGCGGACCCGAGGCCCCGGGGGCCGGCGAACTGCACCAACGCCTGACCGGGCTCGGCGCCCACGTCACCATCACCGCCTGTGACACCGCCGATCCCGCCGCCCTGGCCGCAGTGCTGGACACCATCCCCGCCGAGCATCCATTGACCGCGGTCATCCATGCCGCCGGGCTCCTGGAAGACGCTGCGGTGACCGACATGACCGCCGATCAACTCGACGCGGTCCTGACCGCCAAGGCCGATGCCGCCTGGCATCTGCACCGCCTCACCGCCGACCGCGACCTGGCCGCCTTCGTGTTGTTCTCCTCGGCCGCGGGCATCCTGGGCAGCCCCGGGCAGGCCAACTACGCCGCCGCCAACGCGTTCCTGGATGCGCTGGCCCGCCACCGCCACCACACCCAACACACGGCCACCAGCATCGCCTGGGGTTACTGGCAAACCCCCAGCGGCATGACCGCCCACCTGTCCACCACCGACCTGACCCGCCTGGCCCGCACCGGCCTGAACCCGATCACCAACGAGCACGGCCTGGCCCTGTTCGACGCCGCCCTGGACAGTCAGCGGGCCAACCTGCTGGCCAGCCCGCTCAACGCCGCCGCGCTGACCCGCCAGGCACGCCACAACGCCCTACCCTCGATCCTGTCCGCACTGACCGCCAGCCGCCCGCGCGCCAGCGCTGCCAGTGCCCGCAGTCTGCAGGCTCAGCTGGCCACTCAAACCCCCGAACAGCAACTCCACGCTCTCACCGCGATGGTCACCACCACCACCGCCGCCGTGCTGGCCCACCCGGATCCGGCGGCCCTCGATCCCGACCGGCCGTTCAAAGACCTCGGCATCGACTCGCTGACCGCGCTGGAACTACGCAACACCCTCAACCAACACACCGGCCTCACCCTGCCGGCCACCCTGGCCCTCGACCACCCCACCCCGGCCACGCTCGCCGCCCACCTGGCCGACCTGCTCACCGTCAACGCCGCGCCCGCGGTCCCACCGGCTGACGTCAGCACGCGGAGCGATGAGCCGGTGGACAACAGGCTCGCCTACGTGGATCAAGCGATATTTCTCGCGATGCGAGCGGTTCACGACACGCTCACCCAATTCACCTGGCTCTACGACCATGCCGTCGATGTCGATGCGTTGCGACGCTTTCACCGCAATCTGGGGTCCGGGTTGTTGGGACGCAAGATCGAACGGTCTCCGTTACCGTTCGCGCGTGATCGCTGGGTCAAGGCTGCAGCGACGGACGACATCGATATCGCCGCAACGCCCCGGCCGCGCGCCGCGGTGAACGCCTGGCTCGACGAGCGGGCGCGCCTGCCCATCGACCCCGAGTGGGGACCCGGCTGGCACCTCGGCGTGCTGCCGCTCGACGACGGCGGTGCCGCGGTGAGTCTGGTGGTTTCGCACACGCTCGTCGACGGGATCGGGCTTGGCCAGGCGATAGCCGATGCCGCCGAGGGCAGGATGCGCGACTTCGGCTACCCACCCGCGGGATCGCGCACCCGCAGGCACGCCGTGCGTGAGGACTTCCGGCAAACCGTCAAAGAACTGCCCGACATCGCGAAGGCCTTCGCCTCCGCGGCCGGAAAAATCTGGCCCGACCGCAAACAGTTCACGTCATCGATCAAAGCGGCACCGCCCGCACCCCGGATCGTCGACAACGATCAGGTGGTAGAGGTGCCCGCCCTGACCGCCTACGTCGATCTGGCGGAGTGGGATGCTCGCGCGAAAAGCCTTGGCGCAAGCAGCAACTCGCTGGTGGCAGCAGTCGCGTGCAGGCTGGCCGTGCGAGCGGGGCGCGTCCACGACGACGGAACGGTCACCCTGCGATTTCCGGTGACGCTTCGGACCGAAGACGATACCCGCGGTAATGCGCTCACCGTGGTCGACGTCGCAGTTGACCCGACGCACGCAGCGACGGACCTCGGGGACATGCACGTCAAGATCACCCAGGCAATCCTCGCGGCGATGAAGAACCCCGACGAGGAGTATCTGTCGACATTTCCCCTGGCGCCGTTGGTACCGAGGCGGTTGAACCGGAGGCTGGCAGCGCTGGCGGCGGGCGGTGCCACCCATCCGGTAACCGTCTCCAATGTGGGTGACCTGCCCCCGGCGGTGAACCACCCCGACGGCACCGATGCCGACTATGCATACATGAGATCCGTTGAGCCCGATATCAAGAAGAGCACACTCGAGCACATAGGCGGACAACTGTTCGTGGGTTCGGGGCGGAGCCGCGGGAAGATCTTTTTCAGAATCTCCGCGTATGTTCTCGACCGGCCGAATACCCAAAATGAGCTGCGGGAGATGGTGTCGCGTACGTTCGCCGAATTCGATCTGATTGCAGAAATCGATTGCTAACCTTGATTTTTCGCGTGACCTGGCTGGGATCGGGCGCCGATCGGGGCAGGGCGCCCAGGATGCGGCCTTTCATGACGGGTTGCCCGCGCCAAAGGCTCCAGCATGAGCCCTGAAGCGGAGCAGCTGGGTCCGCGCTCGGGGCAGGCGGGATTCAATGCCGGTCGTCCAGTCGACACCGAAGAACCGCCGAGGGCTCCGCAGTCGAATGAGCCGAGCACCCGGCGCGGACTCGTTTACGCGATCGTCGGGCTGCTCGTGCTGTTCTACCTGGCATCGTGGGTTGTTTTCACGAGCGTTTACGAACCTAATTTGCAATTCTTCCCTTACTATGCGGTCGATTACAGCCAAGGCTTTGTCAGGCGGGGTCTCGGCGGCCAGATTCTGGATCTCTTTCCCGCTGACCGTTACTTCACCGGCCTGTTGATTTTGCGCTGGCTTGTGCCAGCGCTCTTCGGTCTCGGCATCGCGGCGGTGGCGTGGACGGTGGCAGTCAGCTTCGGCCGCTCCGAACGCCGGCTGATGCTGGCCCTGCTCACCCCGATGCTGCCGTTGGGCTTTGTGCACGCCGTGGTGTTACCGACTCCCGACCTCCTCGGCGAGGCCGCGCTGGCGGTGTTCGCGGTGGTGCTCGCCTCGGCGAAGAGGGACCGTTCGCTCCCAGTTGCGAGCGGCATCTATGGCGTGACGGTCGCGGTGCTGACGCTGGTCCACGAGGCGGTTCCGTTTCTGCAGGCGCTCGGCGCGATCCTGGCGATTGTGGTTCTGGGGCACGGTTCGGTCAAAATCCGGCGTCTGAGCGCACTTCTCGCCATCGCTCCGGGCTTGGTCGTCGCACTGGCGGTAGCGTTGCTGCGACGGCAGGACGTGTCGCCACATTGTGCCCGGTTGCCACACAGAGCAGTTCGCTGGGCGCCCGGTCGGACCCCGAGCGGCGAACACGCCTACGTGGACTATCACGACTGGACTTGTCGCTTCATCACCGTCACAACAAGAAAGACTCCTTTCATCGGACCCAACCAGATTGGTTGGGCCCCTTTGGTCATGTCGACAATGGCTGGAATTGTTGTCCTCGCGCTGACAATGCTTGTCATCAGAGGTATTTCCGGCGTGCCCTTCGGGCGATTTCGCCACGCTGTACAGGGATGGCTTTCGTGGGTAATCCTGGCGGCACTGTTATTGCTTCCGGTTTACGCAACCTCAGCCGATTGGACCCGATGGTGGATCGCAATCTCCTTCGATGTCGGCGTGGTTTATCTGCTCTACGCGAGCCGTCAACCTGAATCCACCCGACCGGCCACCGGACGCACTCGGGTCTGGTTCGCAGTCGCGATCGTCTTTTTTGCCCTGTCCTCGATCCTGGCTGCGATCAACACCGAGCAGTCGGTGCGGGGCCTGGTGGCCCGCTGCTCGCAATTGGTGAACGACCCGATGTGGGTGGGGATCTGCCCCTGATCGTCGGTTGGGTCTCACCGTCCCCCCCGCGACTGCAGCGCCGCGGAGCCCGCCGCCGCCCGGGCCGCCGGCGGACAAGACGGCGACAGCACCGAGCTGTTCGGCACCGTCGGCCGCTGCCCGGTCATCGCGCGCAACGCTCTCGCGCACTTCGACGGCAATCCCGTGACACTCGAATAAGCCCAGCGTTGGCCCCGGTCATGGGCGCGCCGGCCGACCGCGCGCCCGCCCCCGATTCGCACCGTGGAACCGACCCAGCCTGCTCGACACGTGTGTGATAATGCGTCGACGCTACGACCTCATCTGCATCTCAGGTAGGTGACCTTGCACCCGGCCGACAGTGTTAGCCCTACCGAAGCAGTAGCGGGCCGACGCTCGGCGCAGACGGGATTTCGCCCCGACATCGAGGGCTTGCGCGCCGTCGCGGTAGTGGCCGTTGTCCTCTTCCACGCCGAGGTGCCGGGGATTGGTGGCGGGTTCGTCGGCGTGGACGTGTTCTTCGTCATCTCGGGCTTCCTCATCACGGGGCTGCTCTGGCGCGAAGCGAACACCACCGGCACCGTCCGGCTGCGCCGCTTCTACGGGGCGCGGGCCCGCCGATTGCTGCCGGCATCGGCGACGGTCGGCGTGATCACCATGATCGCCTCGGCTGTGCTGTTGCCCCCGCTGCAGGCCCCCCTGGTCATCGACGACGGCATCGCCAGCGCGCTGTATGTCGGCAACTACTGGTTCATTGCAAAACAGGTCGACTACTTCGCCGCGTCCAGGACGGGGTCGCCGTTCCAGCACTACTGGTCGTTGGGCGTCGAGGAGCAGTTCTACCTGGTGTGGCCCGCCATGATCATTGGTACGGCCTGGCTCATCCGGCTTGCGCGGCGACGCACCCGGGCCGAGGCGACCTCCTCGAGACGCCCGTACCTGGTGGTCCTGGCACTGGTCGCGGCCGTGTCGTTCGCGCTGTCGCTGGCGGTCACCTATGTGGCGTCTTTTGTGGCGTTCTTTTCCCTGCCCACCCGGGCCTGGCAGTTGGCAGCCGGCGGACTGGTGGCCCTCACCGCCGGCCAGTGGCGCCGACTGGCCCCAAGGACTGCCGCACTCGCCGGATGGGCCGGGCTGGCCCTGATCCTGCTGGCCTGCACTCAATTGGGCCCGACCACGCCCTATCCGGGTACCGCCGCGCTGCTGCCCGTGCTGGGCGCGGCGCTGGTGATCGGCGCCGGCTGCGCCGCGCCGTCACAGGGATGCGGCCGCGCGCTGGCAGTGCGGCCCATGCGGGCGATCGGTCGCGTGTCGTACTCGTGGTACCTGTGGCACTGGCCGGTGCTGGTGCTCGCCGCACCATTGTTGGGCCACCCCCTCGGGCTGGCCGGCAGTTTGGCGGCGGTCCTCGTCTCCGGTGGGCTGGCGGTGCTCACCCTGCGTTTCATCGAGAACCCGCTGCGGTTCGCCGTCCCGATACGCCGCTCCGCGCTGGCCAGCCTCGGGCTCGGCGGCGCCGCGACCGCGATGGCGGTCGCTGTGGGCGTGGCGTTGCTGGCATCGATTCCCGTGCCGGTCGGGCGCGGCCCGGCGGCCGCGGCGCTGTCGATCACCGCGACGCCGCCACCCGCGGGCTCCACCATCAGCGCCTACGACGCGGCGGTGCAGCAGGCGTTCGCGCAGGTGCAGGCCGCGGTCACAGCATCGGCTGAGCTCAGAGCCGTCCCGTCGAACCTGACCCCACCGCTCGCCGGCGCGGCCGCCGAATATCGGGCCGTGTTCCAGAATGGATGCCTGCGCAATCTTTACGAAGCCGGCCATCCTGAGTGCGCAACGGGCGATACCGCCTCGACGACGACGGTGGCCCTGCTCGGCGACTCGCATGCCACGATGTGGAGCCCGGCGTTCCAGCAGATCGCCACCCAGCGGCACTGGCGGCTGGAGACCCTGGGAAAGGGCGCCTGCACTCCGATGCAGTTGCCCATCACCGACACCATCCGTCGCGCGGTGTCCAACGCCTTGTGCAATCAGTGGCGCGCCCAGATCCTCGCCCGGTTACAGACCGAGCACCCGCGGCTGGTCGTGGTGAGCATGTACCGAGGGTATGGCTTCGGGCACAGCTACACGCCGGGCTTCACCTCCTACGACCCGGTGTGGAACGACGGCCTGGCCCGCCTGGTGCAGCAGCTCGGTCGCACCGGTGCGCAGGTGCTGGTGCTCGGGCCGATCCCGACTCCGCGCATCGCGGCACCGATCTGCTTGTCGTCGCACCTCGATGACGCGACGGCCTGCTCATCGCCGATATCGACGGCGGTCAACGAATCCGGCATTGCCGCGGAGTCCGCCGCCACCCAATCCGCCGGCGGACATTACGCCGACCTCACCGCACTGTTCTGCACCGCTAACCGCTGCCCGGTCATCGTCGGCAACACCCTCGTGTACTTCGACGCCAATCACATAACACTCGAATACGCCCGCGCGTTGGCCCCGGTCATCGGGGCGCTGGCCGACCGTGCGCTCGCCCACGGTTGACATCGGGCAATCGATCCAGCCTGTTCGACAGGTGTGTGATAATGCTTCGACTCGTCAACCCGTCCGCTTTCCAGGTAGGTGGCCTTGCACCCGGCTGACAGCGTTAGCCCTACCCAAGCAGTACCGAGTCGACGCTCGGAAAAACCGGGATTTCGCCCCGACATCGAGGGCCTGCGCGCTGTTGCGGTGGTGGCCGTCGTCCTTTTTCATGCCGACATACCCGGCGTGGGCGGCGGGTTCGTCGGCGTGGACGTTTTCTTCGTCATCTCGGGCTTCCTGATCACCGGACTGCTCTGGCGCGAGGCGAGTAACACCGGCACCGTGCGATTGGCGCGTTTCTACGGGGCGCGGGCCCGCCGACTGCTGCCCGCGTCCGCCACGGTCGGCGTGGTGATCATGCTCGGCGCGGCTGTCCTGGTGCCCGCGTTGCTGTCCCGAGGCATCATCAAGGACGGTATCGCCAGCGCACTGTACGTCAGCAACTACCGGTTCATGCTCCAAGGCGTCGAATACCTCGCCACCAACGCGCCGCCGTCGCCGTTCCAGCACTACTGGTCGCTGGGTGTCGAGGAGCAGTTCTACCTGGTGTGGCCGGCCTTGATCATCGCGACGGCCTGGATCGTCCGCCGTGTGCGACGGCGTACCGGAGCCCATGCCGCCTCCTCGGAGCGCCCGTACCTGGTGGTTCTGGCGCTGGTCGCGGCGGTGTCGTTTGCGGTGTCGCTGGTGGCCACTCACCTGGCCCCGCCGGTGGCGTTCTTCTCGTTGCCAACCCGCGCCTGGGAGTTGGCGGTCGGCGGCCTGGTGGCCCTCACCGCCGGCCACTGGCGGCGACTCCCGCCACTGCCCGCCGCGATCGCCGGGTGGGGGGGCCTGGCCCTGATCCTGCTGGCCTGCGTCCGGTTGGGCCGGAGCACGCCCTATCCGGGTACCGCCGCGCTGTTGCCCGTGCTGGGCGCGGCCCTGGTGATCGCCGCCGGTAGTGCCGCGCCGTCGCAGGGGTGCGGCCGCGCGCTGGCGGCGCGACCGATGCGGGCGATCGGCCGGGTGTCCTACTCGTGGTACCTGTGGCACTGGCCGGTGCTGCTGATGGCGATGCCCGCCGCGGCGTGGCCTAGGCACCCGCTGGGGTTGGGGATTGCAGCGATCTTGATTTCCCTCGGGCTGGCCGTGCTGACCCTGCGTTTCATCGAGAACCCGCTGCGATTCGCCGGTCCCGTGCGCCGGTCGGCCTCCCGCAGTCTCGCGGTCGGCGGCGCCGCCACCGCGGTAGCGGTGGGTGTCGGCGTGGCGCTGCTGGTAATGGTGCCTACCCCGGTCGGCCGTGGCCCCGCAGCGCCGGCGCTGACCATCACCGCAACGGCGCCCCCCGCGGGCTCCGACATCACCGCCTATGACGCGGCGGTGCGGCAGGCGTTCGCGCAGGTGCAGGCCGCGGTCGCGGCATCCGTCGACCTCAAAGCCGTCCCCTCGAACCTGAATCCGTCGCTTGCCGACGCCAAGACAAGACCGCTCGGCTCCAAAGGCTGCCTGCGCGACATTCTCCTGGTCGACCAACCCCTGTGCGCGACGGGCGATACCGCCTCGTCGACGACGGTGGCCCTGGTCGGCGACTCGAATGCCGCGATGTGGGAGCCGGCATTCGAGAAGGTCGCCACCCAGCGGCACTGGCGGCTCGAGACCCTGGCCAAGGGCTACTGCCCATTGATGGATCTGCCCACCGCGATCCCCCTGTTCGGCCGGGAGTACACCGAGTGTGAACAGTGGCGCGATCAGATCACCGGCCGGTTGCGGGCCGAGCACCCGCGGCTGGTCGTGCTCAGCATGATGCGCCGATACGGTGCCCAATACGGTTGGGCGTCAGGTTTCACGTCCTACGATCCGGCGTGGATCGCCAGCCTGACCCGTCAAGTGCAGCAGCTGCGTAGCATCGGCGCCCAGGTTCTGGTACTCGGGCCGATGCCGGACCCGCAGTCGGTGGTGCCCCTTTGCCTGTCCCTTCACCTCGATGACGCGAGCGCCTGTTCGCCGCACACGTCGAAGGCGGTGAACCAACCCGGCATCGCGGCCGAAGCGGCAGCCACCAAAGCCGGCGGCGGACAATACTCAGATCTCACCGAGCTGTTCTGCACCGCCGACCGCTGCCCGGTCATCGTCGGCAATACCTTGGTATACCGCGATCAGGACCACGTGACGTTCGAATACAGTCAGCTATTGGCCCCGGTCGTCGGCGCCTTGATGGACCGTGCGCTCGCCCCGGGCTGACGCGGAACGCACGCCGAGCAACGCGTGCCCGTCACTCACTTCCTTCGCAGAGCAACGAGAGGGGTCGGATTTTGTCGACATCGGTGCTGGTCACTGGCGGGGCGGGATTTATCGGGTCCGCGCTGGCACGCCGACTTATCGAAGCCGGTTATGACGTCGCGGTGATGGACGTGCTGCACCCACAGGTGCACGGCGAACGGGCAGTGATCGACCTGCCGCCATCCGTGCGGTTGTGCACCGGTGATGTCACTCATGCCCCCGATTGGGATGCCGTGCTGCGGCTGTGCCGGCCTTCGCAGGTCGTTCATCTGGCGGCGGAGACGGGAACGGCCCAGTCGCTGTCGGAGGCAACGCGCCATGGTTCGGTGAACGTGGTGGGCACGACTCAACTTCTCGATGCCCTGAGCCGCTCAGCACGCGTGCCCGACCAGCTCGTCGTGGCGTCATCGCGGGCCGTCTACGGCGAGGGCGCTTGGCAATGCGGCTCTGCGGTCTTCTACCCGCAGCCGCGCAGCCACGCTCAGCTCGTGTCCGGCATCTGGGATCCGCAAGGGCCCACCGACGATCGCGCGGTGCCGCTGCCCAGCTGTGCCGACCGGACGGAGCCTCGGCCCACCAACATCTATGCCGCAACCAAACTCGCCCAAGAGCACATCCTGGCCGCCTGGGCGGCGGCCCATGACACCCACCTCAGCGTGCTGCGGCTGCAGAATGTCTACGGCCCGGGCCAGTCGCTGACGAATTCATACACCGGAATCGTCGCTCTTTTCGCGCGATTGGCTCGCGAGCAGCGCGCGCTGGAGGTCTACGAAGACGGACAAATCGTGCGCGATTTCGTCTATATCGACGATGTGGTCGAGGCGCTCTTCGCCGCGATAGAGAAACCCGCGGCGCAGCCACGCTGCCTCGACATCGGATCTGGTACCCCGACCACCATTTACGAGCTGGCTCAAAAGATCGCCACCATCTGCCATGCCCCCGAACCGAACGTCGTGGGGAAATTCCGCGACGGCGACGTACGCGCCGCCAGGTGCGACATCGAGCCGGCAACGAAGGAACTCGACTGGCGTCCGAAGTGGGCGCTCGAGGACGGTCTACGTACCCTGCTTGACTGGATCGGCGAGCAACCCGAATCACCTGTCAAGCCAAGCGATCACACGCCTATCACAGCTGCGCTCAAGTAGAACGGCTCAGCCGACCCGCTTGAGGCGGGCGAAATTTTCCACCAGGTCGGCAGTGGTCGAAACGCTGTCGGCGGGTCTGGTCATCCGGCTGGCAAGCTCGCGGGCGCGGGTGAGGCATTGCGGCGCCAGCACGGCGCGCAGGTCCGCGACCAACGATTTCTCGGTGGTGGCCGAAAAGCGCCGCCCCCTACCGACTTTCAATCGTTTAACCCGAGCTCCCCACAGGCCCTGATCGGGCAACGTCCAGAGGATCAACGTCGGTAGTCCCGCGCGCAGGCCCGCGTTCGTCGTGCCCGCACCACCGTGGTGCACGAAGGCTCGGCAGGCCGGCAAGGCGGCCGCGTAATTCATCACGCCCACCACCTTGACGTGTTCGGAGTGGGAGACGTTGCTGTAGTCGGACCCGGCTGCACAAATCAACGCCCGCTCGCCCAACTGCGCACAGGCCGAGCTGATCATGGCGAGCGTGTCGGCAGCAGATTCGACGCCCACGCTGCCGAAGCCGAAGCAAATCGGCGGGGTTCCCGCGGCGATCCACGACGCGACCTCGTCATCGGTGTCCGTCGGCAACTCCATCGTCAGCGCCCCGACAAAGGGTCTTTTAGGGGGCTGCTGCGCATTCCATTTCGCCCATTCGGCGGCCAGCCCTGGGTAGCACACCTCGTCGTAGGCCTGGATTTCCAGCGATCCGCGTTCGGTGATCCGACGCGGCCAGGGGCTTGTCGCCTCCGGTAGACCGAGTTCACGGCGCTGCGCATCCTCGACCTTCTTGCCTCCGCGCCAGGCCGCCCAGTCGAGCATCCTGGTCGCGGAGCGGGCCAACGGCGCCGGCAGGAATGGCAGGAGCTGGCCGTTGGCTCGCAGCGGGAAGATGTGCAGGGTGGCGAACGGAATGTCGCAATACTCCGCGGCGTTGAGCGCGTCGTCCTCGAAATTCATGCCGGTGAGCAGCAGGTCGGCCCCGTCCGCCAACGACGTCAGCGTCTTGCTGACCTCCGCCCGGCACTGGGTGAGAGGCGCCGAATATTCGGCCGACAACCTGCTCAGCTCCTTGACCCTCCAGGGGTTGGTGAACAAGCCGGCCCAGAAATCGCGATGCGGGTCCAGGATGGCCTTCAGATCCGGTCCGTAGGCCACCGCCGTAGGACCGGCCGCCTCGACGAAGCTCATCATCTCAGGCGCGACGGCCATGTGGACGTCATGCCCACGGCGCACCAGCTCGCGGCCGACAGTGACGTAGGGCTCGACTTCCCCGCGAGTTCCCCAGTTTGCCAGCACGAATTTCATCGGCGAAATCCCAACCTTTCACTTCCCGCGCGCGTTCCGGGCAATCGAAGCGGCAGCCCGCGTTCCCGGCTCAGCGCCCAGCAGCATAACCCGGCACCCGCCCGATCGAACTGGAAGCCGGAAATTCTGGGCAAACGGGCCGATAACACCGGCCCGTCGTGGGAGTGCCCCTAAACCAATTTCAGCCGCTGCGACGCCGCAATTTCGTCACCGGCGCGTTCGCGGCGATCGCGACCGACGCCTCGTGACCGGTGCGCAAATAGTTGAGGGTTCGGCCGAGACGTGTTGAACAGGTGTGTGATAATGCCTCGACTTGAAGAACGCTTCCTCTCGTTAGGTAGGTGACTGTGCGTCAGGCCGACAGCGTTAGCCCTACCGATGAGGTACAGCGCCGGCAGCCGCCACACAAGGAATTTCGCCCGGACATTGAGGGCTTGCGCGCGGTCGCGGTGCTCGCCGTTGTCCTGTTTCACGCCCGCGTGCCCGGCCTAAGCGGCGGGTTCGTCGGCGTGGACGTGTTCTTCATCATCTCGGGATTTCTGATCACGGGCTTGCTCTGGCGCGAGGCAAGCACCACCGGCGCCGTCGGGCTGCGCCGCTTCTATGGGGCACGGGCCCGCCGACTGCTGCCGGCGTCGGCCGCGGTAGGCGTCGTCATCATGATCGGCGCGGCCGTCCTGTCACCGGTATTGCAGTCCCGGAGCGTCTTCGTTGACGGCATTGCCAGCGCGTTGTACGTCAGCAACTACCGGTTCATTGCGCAAGGCGTGGACTATCTCGCCGCCCCCATGCCGTCGCCGTTCCAGCACTACTGGTCGCTGGGCGTCGAGGAGCAGTTCTACCTGGTGTGGCCGGCTTTGATCATCGGGACGGCGTGGGTCATCCGGCGTGCGGGTCGGCGCACCAGAGCCGGCACTGTCTCGTCGGAGCGCCCGTACCTGCTCGTCTTGGCGCTGGTCGCGGCGGTATCGTTTGCGCTGTCACTGGTATTCACCCGCACGGTGCCCCCCGTCGCGTTCTTTTCGCTGCCCACCCGGGCCTGGGAGTTGGCCGTCGGGGGCCTGGTGGCCCTCACCGCCGGCCAGTGGCGCCGACTCCCGGCGCTGGCCGCCGTGATCGCGGGATGCGCGGGGCTCGGGCTGATTCTCCTGGCATGCACCCGCTTGGGCCCGACCACGCCCTATCCGGGTACCGCCGCGCTGTTACCCGTGGTGGGTGCGGCGCTGGTGATCGGCGCGGGCTGCGCCGCACCCGCTCACGGAGTCGGACGCGTCCTGGCGCTGCGGCCGATGCGCGCGATCGGCCGGGTGTCTTACTCCTGGTATCTGTGGCATTGGCCGTTGCTGCAGGTGGTCCCCGCGTCAACCAGCGATTCCCTCGGGGTACGGCTGATAGAGGTCTTGCTCTCCCTTGGGCTGGCCGTGTTGACTCTGCGCTTCATCGAGAACCCCGTGCGCTTCGCCCCTTCCCTGCGCCGGTCGGCCAACCGCAGTCTCGCCGTTGGCGGTGCCGCCACCGCGATCGCAGCCGGCGTCGGCGTGGCACTGCTGGTATGGATGCCCGTCCCGGTCGGCCGCGGTCCCGCGGCTCCGGCGCTGAGAGTCACTGCGGCGCCCCTCCCCCCTGGTTCCAGCATGGCGGCATACGACGCGGCGGTGCAGCATGCGTTCGCACAGGTGCAGGCCGCCGTCGCGACGTCCGTCGAGCTGAAAGCCGTCCCCTCGAACCTGGACCCACCCCTTGCCAGCTACGCGCGGGAGGTCAAGGCCATCTTCCTCGGCGGGTGCATGCGCAATACCTTCGAAGTCGGCCAGCCCGAGTGCGCGACGGGCGACACCGCCTCGCCCACGACTGTGGCCCTGATCGGCGACTCGAATGCGGCGATGTGGAGTCCGGCGTTCCAGGAGATCGCTGCGCAGCGGCACTGGCGACTGGAGACCATGGCCAAGGCCGCCTGCCCAATGCTGGACCTGCCCACCATCAATATGACCGCTGACCGCGAGTACACCGAGTGTGACCAGTGGCGCGGTCAGATCACCGCACGGTTGCAGGCCGAGCACCCGCGGCTCGTCGTGCTCAGCGTGACGCGGCGATACGGTCTCGGCAAGATGCGGATGGGCCTCAAGTCATACGATCCGGCCTGGATCGACGGGGTGAAGCGCCTGGTGAAGACGCTGCGCGGCACCGGCGCACAGGTGCTGGTCCTCGGGCCGATCCCGGATCCGCTGTCAATCGTGCCGGACTGCCTTGCCGACCACCTCGACAACGCGAGCGCCTGCTCTGTGCCGACGTCGAAGGGGACCAACCAGGTCGGCATCGCCGCCGAAGCCGCCGCCACCAAATCGGGCGGCGGACAATACGCCGACCTCACCGAGTTGTTCTGCACCGTCGATCGCTGCCCGGCCATCGTGGGCAACACCCTGGTCTACATGGACGAGGCACACGTGACGCGCGAATACTCCCAGGAGTTGGCGCCGGTGATGGGGGCGCTGGCCGACCGCGCACTCGCCAATGGTTGATAAGTGGGGTATTCGACTGTCGCCGCACCCCCATCGTTAGAAGGCCACCAGTTCGATCGGTAAACCTGACGGAGATCTGTCCGAGGGGAATGGACGCGTTTTACACCTTCCAGACTGAAGACCCGTCCTGCCTGACTGCGCCCGAGATCGACGATCTGCCACAAACCCGGCAGATTCAGAATTCCAGCCGTGCAATTATCTTTCCATTATCAACGCATTGGGGCGCGCGAAATAGCTGTGCAGCTCGCCGGTAGCTGCACTGAGCACAGCCGCAAAGACAGACCCGTGTCCCGGGCCGCGCTGGGGCTTCAATTGCCCCCTGGGCCGCTGTAGGCTCGGAAGTTGCGTAACAACCCTCACGGCGGGGACGACCATCTTCCCCGCTAGAAGCCGGCATAACCGCATGAAGGATAGGGTTCCATGGTAACCGGAAAATCTCAAAGTACGGTGGAATTCACCAGACACAACATTCGCCTCGACGACGGGACTTTTACAAAACCCGAGTCAATGCTTTCAATGGCGGATAATCGGGTTTTCATATCGGCGCGCGGAATCCTAGAAACCGTGTTCCAGGGGGATAAAAGTCAATTTCGTCTGGCGGACGTCGGTTGTTTGGAAGGCGGGTTCGCTGTCGAGTTCGCACGCCTCGGATTCCGAGTTCTGGGCATAGAGGTGCGCGAGTTGAATATAGCGGCGTGCAACTACGTAAAATCGAAGACTGATCTCCCGCTTCTAGAGTTTGTCAAAGATAACGCCTTGAACATCGCCACCTATGGCGAATTTGATGCCGTCTTCTGCTCTGGCTTGCTTTACCACCTCGATCGCCCAAAGCAATATCTGGAAACGCTTTCAGCCGTGACGAAGAAGCTTCTGATTCTGCAGACACACTTCTCGCTCATCAGTCGGAACGATGCAAGATTTGGATTGCCGACATGGGTGCGATGGTGGACGGACAGGCTACTGAGAAGGCCTCAGCCAACAACGCATCTTCTTTCATCGCCCCGCGAAAACGAAGGCCTTCCCGGAAGGTGGTATAAGGAGTTTGTCGGCAGTCGATCATTCAGCATTATCGGCAGACCATCATTCAGCAACAGAGAAACCGCAAGGCGGGCATCGTGGGACAATTATCGGTCTTTCTGGCCTCAACGTGAGTACTTACTTCAGGCGATTCACGATGTTGGATTCGACCTTGTGATGGAAGAGTATGATCACTTGGAGCCAAACATTGCAGAATGCTTGCTCGGCGGTTCATATAGGGCGAATCTTCGGGGGACATTCATCGGCATCAAGACCCGTTAATAAGCGCCGTATCTGCTAGCTGTCTCGTGGTGTCATGCCACGATAACTGCCCTCGGCACCGCCCTCATCCATCTCGTCGGCGCCGTGCGGCGAACAATACGACGAATGGGCCGAATCGCGGCGCTGACGGCCTGATCCATCACGACGAAGAATCACACGACGACGTCGTACAGCACGTCCCTTGACTTGACCCTACGACGCCACGTGCTCGACATCGGCAGAGTCCCATCGCATGCCAGCACAATTCATCTCGTGACCTCAGCACTTCCCTACCCGGGTGCGTTGAGGTACCACGGGTTGGCCCGCGCCCACTCGATGGTGCGGCGGATCCCTTCCTCGACGTCGACCCGAAGGCGCCACCCCAACTCCCGCTGCGCCTTGGTCGAGTCCGGGATACGACGGGGAATGTCCTCGTACCGACCCCCGTAGCGCGCCGCGGTGTCAACGGATTCGGCGCCCGACACGGAGTCGACGTTGGCGAGCTTGATCGCCAGATCAATGGCGTCACGCATGGTGGTCTCGGTCATGCTGCCGATGTTGAACGCCTCACCGATTGCCGCGTCGCTGTCGGCCGCCAGCAAGGTGCCGGCGATGGCGTCGTCAATATAGGTGAAACAGCGCGTCTGGTCGCCCGAGTCGTACAGCAGCGGCGGGTGACCGTTGAGGATCCGGTGGATGCTCTGCGAGATCACGAATATCGGGTTCTGCCGCGGGCCATAGACATTGAAGTAGCGCACCACCGTCACCGGCAGCCCGTGGGCGGAATGCATTGCGAACACGAGATGCTCGGCCATGGCCTTGCTGGTGCTGTAGCTCCAGCGCGCGGTCCTGGTCGAACCGAGCACGCGGTCGTCGTCCTCGGCCCACGGCGGGTTGGGGTTTTTCCCGAACACCTCAGAGGTGCTGGCGAACACCACGCGTGTTCCGTGCCGCTGGCTCAGCTGCAGGACGTTGCGCGTGCCGATCACGTTGACGTCGAGAACACCGAGCGGATCGTTGAGGTAGTTTCTCACGCCGACGACGGCGGCCAGGTGAAACACCGTGTCGACGCCGGGCGTCAGGGCCTGTTCCAGCGCACTCAGATCGGTGACGTCGCCTTGCACGAACCGGAAGTTGGGGTGGCGGTCGAAGTCGATGCTGGTGTCGCGGGTGTTCTTGGCGAAGTCGAATACCGTGACCGAGTCTCCGCGGTCCAGCAACGCAGCGACCAAATGCGATCCGATGAAACCGTAGCCGCCCGTCACGACGACATTGGACATATTCGCTCTTTCGTTTCTCTGTAGCCGTTTGCGTTCGCCCGGCGGCCGCTTACCGGCCTATCCCCTTGTAGACGAAGCCGGCGGCACGCACAGCGGCCGGGTCGAAGCTGTTCCGTCCGTCCAGGAACACACACCCGGCGGCCGTCAGTTCGGCGAGCCGGACCAGCGGGATGTGGTGGAACTCCCGGTGCCCCGCGAGGACCATCAAGGCGTCGGCGTCCTTGACCGCCGACTCGATGTCCGGGGTCAAAGGGATCTTCGTCACCGTGTGGGCCTCCTCGTCCGGCACCCACGGATCGTGGACCGAGAGCTGGCAGCCGGACTCCTCGAGCAGGGCGACGACGTACTTGGTGGGCGTGAGCCGGCAGTCGCCGGTGTTGTTCTTGAACGCGATGCCCAGCACCGCGATCTTGCTGGTCTCGACCGCCTTGCCCTGATCGGCCAGGAGCTGCGTGAGTAGCCCGTAAGTGTAGGCCGGCATCGTGTCGTTGACGGTCCTCGACGTCCGCGGAATCGCCAGCTCCAGCCCGACGGACTGGCCCAGATGGTTGACGAACCACGGATCCTTGGTCAGGCAGTAGCCGCCGACGCCCATGCTCGGCCTCAAGATGTTCGCATCGCGGCCGCCCTTGGGCATCGTGTTGGCCGCCTCGATGACTTGCAGGGCGTCCATCCCGAGCCGGTCACACACCTTGGCCAGCTCGTTGGCCAGCGCGACGTTGAGGTCGACCCACAGGTTGTCGGCGAGCTTGACCATCTCGGCGGTGCGCGGATCGTCGACGACGACCGATTCCACTCCCAGGGCGTGTCGCCACAGCGTGGAGCAGGCCCGGGCGCTGCGCTCGTCGACGGCGCCGACCACGACGGGGATCGACGTCAGCTCGCGGATGGCTTGGCCTTCGGCGAGCCGCTCGGGGCAGAACGCCAAACCGAAGTCGACGCCGGCCCGCAGCCCCGAGGTCTCCTCGAGGATCGGTCGGACGAGCTTTTCGGTGGTGTCGGGCGGCACGGTGCTCTTGAGGATGACGAGGTGGCCGGCACGCAGGTGCTCCCCCACGGCCTTCGCCGCAGCCTTGATGTCGTCGACGATGGGCTCGAAGTCCGGACCGAGCGGCGTACCGACGGTCACGATGACGAAGTCGTTGTCGGCGAGCGCACCGAAGTCGGTCGTGGCCCGAAGCCGACCGACCCGCACGCTGTCGGCGACGAGTTCGCCAAGCCCCGGCTCGGGCACGGTGCTCTTGCCCAGGTTGATCTCGTCGACGACGGCCTGTCGCACATCGATCCCGGTGACGGGCCAGCCGCGGTCGGCCAGCACGGCGCCGATCACGGTGCCGATGTAGCCGAAGCCCACCACCGCGATGCCCGACCGCATGCCACGCACCAGGAGGTCGATCTCAGCGTCGCTGCGTCCGAACACGCCTTCAGCCATCGCGGAACCTAGCCCCTTCAGTCCCCCGTGCACGTGCTGTGAACCGAAAGCGGCGACCTCCCACCCCCCGCTAACCCGCCTGGCAGTCTAATCCAACACCCGTGCAATAGGTCCTGGAATCCGGAAGTTCGGGCGCGCACCCGAGATGGGCACCCGCGACCCTTCAACGGCGATTCGGCTGACCATCGCGGACGGATTGTTCCGGCGCCGCCGTCGCAGCACACTGGTTGGGTGCCAACCGGCAGCGGCTCGACATGGGAGAAACGCATGGACCTGTTCGTGCGCGAATCCGGTCGGCTCGGGGCGCCCGCCATCGTCTTCCTGCACGGCGCGTATACCAGCGGGTGGTCCTGGGAGCCGGTGGTCGAACGCATGCAGCAATATCGCTGTCTGGTCCCCGATATGCCCCACTTCGGCAAGAGCTTCGAGCTGGGGCCCTTCGAGATGGGCCGAGCCGCCACCGCGGTTTCAGGACTCATCCGCTCCCGGGTGGAGACCGGCCGTGCGCACGTGGTAGGCCTATCCCTCGGGGCCCAGGTGGGGGTGCAGTTGCTGGCGACCGAGCCGAAAGTCGTTGATCGGGCGGTGCTGTGCGGGATCTTTCTCAACACGTTGCCGTGGGTACGGCTGACGCGGCGCCTGCTGGCGCTGCCGGCCCGAAACTCGGGGTATCGCTGGATGGTGCGCCAGTACCGGAATGCCTGGCAGGCGAAAGTTCCCTCGGCCCATGTCGGTGAGTATCGCGAGGACGTGCGTCTCATCACCAGCGGACAGCTCGCCGACGTCACCATGGCGGCCGCGGGGTTCACGCTCCCGAAGGAACTCGACAAATCGGATTCGCCGACGTTGTTCGTCACCGGCGGCAGGGAATTGCCGATGATGCGCCGCTGGGCTTCCGAGCTCGCGCAGCAAATGCCCAACGGAGTCGACAGGGTCGCCGTCGGTATGCCGCATCACTGGCCCTTGCGCTATTCGGGCCTGTTCGCGCGCACCGTCGACGGCTGGCTCACCGATACCGCACTGCCGCCGGAGATCGCACTCCCGCACTCGCGGACGCGCGCTCAGGACGGCTGACGGAGCGGAAGGCCGGCAGAGCGATAGATCGCGTCGATGACGGTCATGTTCGCGATCGCGCCCTGCGGCGTCGTCTTCACCGGTTCCCCGCGCAGGACGGCACCGGCGAAAGCGTCGAGCTGATAGGAGTAGGCGGGGCGACGCGGGAATCGCTCCACCCGCTTTGCGTCGGCCGAGCGGATCGAGAGCCGGGGCAAAAGGTGAGGTGCCGCCGGGCTGAGGTAACGCAGCCGGCCACGGTCGCCGACGACCTTGGCGCTCGCGCGAAACAGATCGGATGACCACTGCGCGCAGTGCAACCGACCGGTGTGCCCGTCGGCAAACCGCACCTCGGCCGTCATGGCCCGATCCACCTGAGGACCGTCCAGCTTCGCCCGCACCGTCACGACCTCGGGGGTCGAACCGCCGAAAGCCCGCAGCATGTCGACCACATAGACGCCGGTGTTCATCAGCGCACCCCCGGCGAGGGAGTAGTCATAGGCGTTGGCGTTGGAGCGCTTTGGCAGGAGCACGCAGATGGCGATCTCAACCCGCTGAAGGTTGCCCAGCTCCCCCGAATCGATGATCTGCTCGACCCGCGCAGTCAGCGGGTGGTAGCGGTATTGGAGCGCCTCCATCACGACCCGGTCCGATTTGGCGGCAAGGTCGGCGACCTCACGGGCCTCGACGGCATTGGCAGTGAACGGCTTTTGGCACAGCACGTGTTTGCCCGCGTCCAACGCGGCCCGGGTCCATCTGCCGTGCACGCTTGTCGGCAGCAGGTTGTAGACCGCGTCCAGGTCTGGGTCGGCGAGCAGCGCCTCATAGTCGCCATGCGCCCGGGCGATGCCGTGTTCGGCGGCGAATGCTCGGGCGCGGGATACCTCGCGGGAGGCCACCGCGGCAACGACGACCTCGGCGTTTTCCTTCGCCGGGGTGAGGAGCGTCATCGGCGCCCAGCGCGAAGCGCCCAGGATGCCGATCCGCACCGGGGCGCCGCGTCCAGGCATGGCGGGGATGCTAGCAGTTGGCCCGGACCACGCTGGGGGACGAGCCGACATCCCACCACGCGATCCGATCCGACCCGGCCGCCGTTCGCAGGCGGCCGCGACCTGGATCGGATGCTACGATCCCGATTCGCCCGGACCGGGCAAAGGATTGGGGCGTCATCCCAGCTGAGGAGCTCGATTGGCTGACGGCGATCTGAGTGCACGCGAGGCCGAACGCGTGCTGTGGGACGTGATCGTCGTGGGCACCGGCATGGGCGGCGGAATGCTGGGCTACTCGCTGGCCCGCTCGGGCCGGCGGGTGCTCTTCGTCGAAAAGGGCCGCTCGACCCTGCCCGGCACACCCGGCACGATCCGCGCGGCAATTCCCGAGCTGGCCGAACCGCTGGCAGCCCGTTCCGCGACGACCTACTACGACGCCCTGGCCCGCGCCGGGCGCAGCACCGACGAGATCGAAGACATCAGCGGGCGCTTCCCGAAGCGCTTCGTGCCCTACATCGGCGCCGGCACCGGCGGCTCCTCGGCCCTCTACGGCATGGTCTGCGAACGCTTCTTCGCCCAAGACTTCACCCCCCGCCAAAACTTCCGCGACCCCGGCCAATCCAGCGTGCCCGACGCCTGGCCGATCACCTACGAGCAACTGAGCCCCTGGTACGCCCAGGCCGAAAAACTCCTCGGGGTGCGCGGGGCACCCGACCCCCTGCGCCCCGAAGCCACCCACGTCAACCTGCCCCCCGCCCCCCCGTTCTCCCCCGACAACCAGCCCCTGGTCAACTACCTGAGCGGGCGCGGCCTGCACCCCTACCACCTGCCGATGGCCTGCGATTACACCGACGGCTGCGCCACCTGCCAGCTCTATCTCTGCGACCGGTCGTGCAAGAACGACGCCGCACGCAACGGCGTGCTGCCCGCGCTCACCGAACACGGCGCCGCGCTGCTGGCCGAATGCCGGGTGCTGCGCCTCGAGGCCGACCGCACCCACGTCACCCACGTGATCGCCGAACACCACGCCGACATGCTGGCCCTGAAAGCCAAAGTCGTGGTGCTGGCCGCCGGCGCGCTGGCCACCCCGGTGCTGCTGCTCAACTCCCGCTCGGGTGAGTGGCCCCGCGGACTGACCAACGGCTCCGACCACGTCGGGCGCAACCTGATGCGCCATTTACTGGACCCGATCGAGGTCTGGCCGGAACGCGGCTGCAACATCACCGCCGCGAACAAGGAGATCGGGCTCAACGACTTCTACTTGTGGGAAGGGCAGAAGTACGGGACCGTGCAGTCATTCGGCGCGATACCGCCCATGCAGTGGCTGACCAACCGCCCCGACTGGCGGGGCAAGGCGCTGCGCCTGCTGAGCCCGGCGGTACGCCAAATCTACGATCGGTTCTTCACCGGCGGACTGGTGTTGGCCGCGATGACAGAAGACCTGCCCTACTTGGAGAACCGCGTCCTGCCCTACGACCGGCCCAGCCGCGACGGCCGCCAGCGGATGCGCATTCACTACCGGCTCCACGCCAGCGAGATCGAACGCCGCAAGGTGTTTTTGCGCCAATTGAAGGCGGTGCTGCAGCCGTTTCGGCACATACCCGTGGGCAACGGCGAAGCCAACGCGAATCTGGGGCACGTCTGCGGGACGTGTCGCTTCGGCACCGATCCCAAGACCAGCGTGCTCGATGCGAACAACCGGGCGCACGAGGTCGCCAACCTCTACGTCGTGGACACCTCGTTCTTCCCGTCCAGCGCCGGCCTGAACCCCAGCCTGACCGTCGCCGCCAACGCCTTACGGGTCGCCGAGCACCTCAACCAGGCGCACTTTTCCACCTGACCCGGCTAGGCCGGCATCCGAATCGAAAGGCCGGCAGCGCGATACATCGCGTCGATGACGGTCATGTTCTCGACCGCTTCTTCCGGTGTCGTCTTCACCGGTTCACCGCGCAGCACCGCCGCGGCGAAGGCGTCGAGCTGATACGCGTAGGTGGAGCGCGCCGACGTGAAGTTCTCCACCCGCTTTCCCCCGGCCAACCGGACCGAGAACCGCTGGAACGGTATCAGCGGGTGGAGCCGCAACTCGCCGCGGTCGCCCACCACCCTTACCGTCAGGCGCGGCAGGTCGGTCGACCACATCGAACAGTGGATCCGGCCGGTATGCCCGCCCGCGAACCGCAATTCGGCCGTCATCACCCGGTCCACCTCGCGGCCGCGCAGCTTCGCCTGCGCGGAAACGACTTCCGGGGTCGAACCGCCGAACCTGCGCACCATGTCGACCGCATAACATCCGAGGTCCATGAGCGCGCCGCCGCCGAGGGCGTAGTTGTAGCGGTTGCGCGAGGACTTCGGCATCCAGAAGCACCAGTGCCCCTCGACCCGCTGCAGCGTGCCCAACTCCCCCGAGCCGACGATCTCGTCGACACGCAAAGCGCAGGGATGGTAGCGGTAATGAAAAGCCTCCATCACCACCCGGTCCGACTTCGCGGCGAGTTCGGCGACCTCGCGGGCCTCGGCGGCATTGGCGGTGAACGGCTTCTCGCACAGCACGTGCTTACCGCCGTCCAGCGCAGCCCGAGTCCACTTGCCGTGCAAGCTGACCGGCAGCGGGTTGTAGACCGCGTCGATGTCCGGATCGGCGATCAGCGCCTCGTAGCTCGCGTGCACCCGCGCGATGCCGTGTTTGGCGGCGAAGGCTTGGGCGCGCGACTCGTTGCGGGCGGCCACCGCCGCCACCACGACTTCGGCGTTTCCCTTGGCGGGTTTGATGAGGGCGGCCGGTGCGATGCCGGCCGCCCCCAGAATGCCGATCCGCACCGGGGCGCCGCCTCCAGCCATGGCCGGGATGCTAGCACCTGAGCCCGGTGCTTTTTTGTGCCGGCGCGGTTGGGCATACTGTCGCAATGATTGCCGCCGATATCTGGCGCCGCATGGGGGGCAGGCGGCACGCGAATGGGGCCTTGCCCGCGAAAAGCGATATCCCCCGAGTGTTGATGATCTCCCATCGGTGGGAGTTGGATGGAGGCGCCGAATTCGGATTTCGTGACATGGTCCTGGCGCTTCGGAAAAAGCGGCCAGACCTCGATCTGATCGGCGTCTACCCGCGGAAGGGAAGCCTCGCGACGGAGTGCGCCGGATACGGCGTCCGGACCGAAACCACCTGGGTACCCTGGTGGGCTTACTACGAACAGTGGCGGGAAAGCCTCAGCTCGCGACTCACCGAAGCCCTTGTCGGCGCGCTCCTGGTACCGCTCGCCGAGGCGATCGTCGTCGCGCTGCTCCTACCGGGCATCGTGCGAGCGGTGTGGCTACTCATCCGGCTGCGGCCGACATTGGTGCTGACCAACACGATGGGTATTCCTTCGCACGCCATCGCCGCCAAACTGCTCGGAATCCCGCACTACTGGATGGTCTGCGAGTTCGGTACGGACGACCATCACCTCCGTTTTTTCCTGGGCTACCGCAGAACGGTTCGTCTGATTGGCCGGCTCTCGAGGACGGTGATCTGCGCGTCGCAAGCGGTTGAGAAGTCGCTACTCGCGGTAGATCCGGAAATGAAGACGTGTGTCCTCTATCCGGCCATCGACGCCGCACCCGCGACGCCGCCGCAGCGGCAGCCGGGCGAGCCCATGCGCGTGGTGCTGGTCGGTCGTTTCGCTCAATCCAAGGGACAACACCTTGCGGTCGAGGCGGTGGCCATTGCGCGGGCTGCCGGTGTCGACATCGAGTTGGCGCTGGTCGGTGCCGGCGACCAGGAACCGGTTCGCGAGGTTGCTCGACGCCTGGGCGTCGAGGACCTGGTTCACATTCACGGACCGACGAGCGACGTCGAACAATACTGGTCCGCCGCCCATGTCGGCCTCATGTGCAGCGAGTGCGAGGCGTTCGGCCGCGTCACCGTGGAGGCGATGAGAGCCGGATTGCCGGTGTGCGGAACGGACGCCGGTGGCACCCCGGAGATCGTCGACCCCGGCGTCAACGGGCTGCTGAGCCCCGCGGGGGACGCGAAAGCGCTTGCCGCCAACCTCATGACGCTCGAGTCGGACGAAGACCTGCGGCGCAACCTCGCTTTACGCGCGGTGGAAACCGCGCAACGCTTCGAACGCAACCGTCACGACAACGAACTCGCCACTATCCTCGGCCTGGGTTGAGGCAGACGCCAACGATGGCTTTGCGTCCACGTTGACAATTGGTGGCCGCCGCGCGCGGATATGCGTTGCAGCACAACGGAAATTGTCCTCACTCAACGACCCGGCTTCACCGATCCCCCGACGCGCCGCGATTGGGCGGAATCTTCGAGGAGAGCGGCAGCGGCTACGGCGCTTTCGGCGGGTTTGGTCATCCGGGTGGCGATCTCGCGGGCGCGAGTGAGGTATTGGGGGGCCAAGATGGTGCGAAGTTCTGCGACCAGCGATTTGCGGGTAACGGACGAGAAACGCCGGGCGGAACCAACTTTGAGTCGTTTGAGTTGAGCGCCCCAGATAATCTGATCGGGCAGCGTCCAAAGGATCAACGTCGGGACTCCGGCACGCATGCCCGCGGCCAAGGTGCCCGCGCCACCGTGGTGCACGACCGCGCGACAGGCGGGAAACGTCGTCGCGTAATTGACCGTGCTCACCACCTTCACGTGCTCGAAGTCGGGGGCATTGCTGAAGTCACTCGACCCGGCACAGACCAATGCCCGCTCGCCGACCTCCGCGCAGGCCGCGGCGATCATGGCGAGCGTGTCGGCCGGGGATGCAATGGGTATGGTGCCGAAGCCGAAAAAGATCGGCGGGGTCCCGGCGGCGATCCACGACGCGACCTCCTCGTCGGCATCCGTCGGCGACTCCATCGTCAGCGTGCCGACGAAGGGCCGCTGGCCATCGAATTTCGCCCACTCGGCGGCCAGCCCGGGAAACCACAGCTCGTCGTAGGCCTGGATTTGCAGTGAACCGCGTTCGGTGATCCGCCGCGATGTGGTCCGGGTGGCCTTCGGCAGCCCCAGTTCCCGGCGCTGGTCATCATCGGCCTTTTTCATCGCGCGCCAATTCATCCATTCGCCCAGCTGCCAGGCGCGGCGAATCAACGGCGACGGCAGGAACGGCAGCAGCTGCCCGTTGGCCCGAATCGGGTAGTAGTCCAGTGTGGCCAGCGGGATGTCGTAGTACTCGGCGACGTTGGCGGCGGGCTGCTCGAAGGTCAGGCCGGTGAACAACAGGTCGGCGCCCTCCGCCAGCGACGTGAGCGTCGTGCCCATTTTCCGCCAGCATTGGATGGAGATCTCCAGATTTTCGCGCTGCAGCCGGTTCAGCTCTTTGATGTTCCAGGGAGTGTGGAAGCGACATGTCCAGTAGTTGCGCTGGGCGTCCAACAGGGCCTGCGTGTCCAGCCCGTAGGCGACCGCCGCAAGCCCGGCCCCCTCGGTGAAGCCGACCAGGTTGGGCGAAACGGCCATACGCACGTCGTGTCCGCGGAGCTGCAACTCGCGACCGACAGCGACGGAGGGCTCGATGTCACCGCGACTTCCATAGCATGCCAGCACAAATTTCATCGCGGGCTTTAGCCTCTCCGTCGTCATGGGCACGGGCATCGATAATTATTGATTACCGGCTTTCCGGTCATCAGCGGGGGCGTTGAACCGCATCACTTCGCTGATCGATCGTCGTCGGTTTCGACCCGCAGGGAATTCGCGGGAGCCGCGACGGGCCCGAGCTATGTCCCTGCGTACGCTGGGGCCCCGCGTCAGGTTCCAGCCGCCGCCCGAAAGGAGTCCCAGCGAGCCATCGAGCCGGCCGCAAGTGGTCAAAGCAGTGCGGGCAACGCGTCCACCACGAGTGGCGTCGTACACGTCGAACTCTCTCGGATGGCCGGTGCGAGAATCTCCATCATCGGAAGACCCCTTCCCCCCGCGGGACCAATAGCGCGACTACCTGCGCCTTCTCAGCGGAAGCGAAATATCGTAGGCCAATTCTGGCTGTTCGGTTGCGGGAGCAGTGAGCCTGCAGCATACTCCCAGGAGATGTCACAGACCGTCACCAGAATTAAGTGGACGTTGAATCCTGTGCTCGCTTGGCGGCGCACCCGAGGCCGCTTCCGGGACCCACTATTTGTGTTCCAGATGGGCAAGGTGGGGTCCACGACGCACGAGGAAACGCTCGAGGCCCGATACCGTTACTACCATCTGCACAATCGCGAAGACTTCCATGCGAAGTACGAGCCCTATCGGGAGAGTAGACGCGCCAACCGGGCCGAGTATTTCGACGTCATCACTGCCACACGCGATCCGTTGGCCCGGAAGATTTCGTGCTTTTTCCATCATCTTGCGGTGAGCCGGGAGAACCCCACCGCGGCCTATCCCTTCTGCTTCGACTCGGTGGAAGCCGCCCTGGACGCGGGTATCGACGAACTGATCGCACGCTTTCACGCATGGGACGACGCAGTACTGGAGACCACGGAATGGTTTGACTGCCATTTTGAACCGGCCACGGGCATTCGAATCTATGACCACGGTTTCGATCCGGAAAAGGGCTGGCAAATTTTCCGCGAGGGGAAATGGCGGGTACTGGTGCTCCGGTTCGAAGACATCAGCAAGAACCACCTGGATGCGTTGAACGAGTTCGTGGTGGGGCGCTATGGAGAATCCTCACGGATCGACCGCCTCTGGCCGGCCAACCTTTCTTCCCGGAAGTGGTATTTCGATCTGATGAACGAATTTCGACAGAAAATACAGTTTTCGGACAACGAGATCGAGGCGGCCTACGATACGCCTTATGCACGCTATTTCTACACCGATCAAGAGTTGGCGGGCATGCGGTCAAAATGGCAGGCACTTGCACGAGAAAAGTAGCCGTAAGCCGGAATCATCCTTGCCGCACCGCCGGCAGCCACCCTGGGGTGCGCTGCCCAGCGGCGCCTTCGTCGCCGCCGCGAGCACGCCGGCAGAGTAGCCCGCAGTCGCGGCGGATGACCAGAAAGCAGGACATCGACGAGACGCCGGCAACCCGTGGATGGCCGATGAACACAATTCGGTTTAGTCCTTCCGGCGTGGGCGTGCCGTCGTGTTCGGCGGTGATGGCCCCGGCCAAAATGCATGGGCGAGCACGGGTATGGTGGCCAGCGCCGTAACCGATGGGTTGGTCGAGGCCGACGAGGCAGCGCACACATGATTTGCTGGCAGATCTTCGCGCTCGCGGCCCGGGAATTTGTCGCGAGGAAACACGGCACTACGCGCGCATCCCCGCGCACGCAAATCACCTGCAGATTCTCCGCCATCGCGACGCCTGAAGCCGCCCGCAGCTTCCCGGAGTTGTCTGGATCGAAATAAGAGCTCGCGTTACCGCCTACGTATCTCGCGAGCTGGCGACACCTGCCCATCCCGTCGATGTGTGATCACCCGATCCCGATTCTCGTTAGACGCTTGGGCCAGCTATCAAAGTGGCGGCACCCGCGCGACGAACACTGCTATAGTCCTCAGATGCCGACACAGCCCCACAAAGATTTTCAGCGGACTCCTGAGCACGCACGCCCGGGATTGAACCTCGGAAAGTCAACGCACGGAGTTAACTATCTGGCTCCATTGCCGGCGAGTCTGATCAGAAGACTGGCACGTGTTATCCAGATTTTCTACCCCACTTATTTTTATCATCCGACGGGCTCGGAAGCCTTGGAATATCACAAGTGGTACTACAACACTGATGTGTGGAAGACGACCACCTGGATGGGCGTCGCAGTCCAGAAGTCGGTCAGCGATTTGTTCAATTACCAGGAGATCTTATTCGAACTGAAGCCGTCTTTGGTAATCGAGTTCGGCACAAATCACGGTGGCTCGGCATTGTATTTTGCCAACGTTATGAGGCAGATCGGCAATCCATTCAAGGTGCTTTCCGTGGATATCTCCCACTACAACCTCGATCCAGCGGCACGGAAAGATCCCGATGTCTTGTTCGTCGAATCGTCTTCCACCGCCCCGGCTATCGCTGAGCGCATACAGAGCCTGCGCAGCGAATTCCCCGGCAAGGTTTTCGCCATCCTCGACAGTGATCACTCGATGGATCACGTATTGAACGAGATGAAACTATTGCGGCCAATCCTCTCCTCGGGTGACTACCTCTTGGTGGAAGACTCCATGCTCAACGGACATCCCGTGGTTCCTTTATGGGGACCGGGGCCGTATGAAGCCATCGAGGCATACGAAAAAGAATTCCCCGATGACTACACGCATGACGTGGCGCGAGAGAATAAATTCGGCTGGACGCAAGCGCCCAACGGATACCTGATCCGCAACTAGTAACCTGGCTCACCGTGGTTGACTGAAACGGCCCGCAAATCCCTCAGTACCGACACAATCGGGGCGTTTTCGGGATACGGGCGGAGATGAGTGGCGGCCACCCAATCAACACGAGCCGAAACGGTGCGCCAGCCCCTCATCGATCGTCCCGAGGGCACGCCTTCGCCAACTAACTTGAACACTTCGCGCGGACGAACATCTCCAATGCGGCAGCGGCGTTGGCAGCGCTTTCAGTCGGTTTCGTCATCCGCGTGGACAACTCACGGGCTCGGGCGGCGTATTCGGGGACGAGAATCTGCCGCAAGTCCGCGACCAGCGTTTCCTCGCTGGTAGTCGAAAACCGCCGGCCGGCGCCCGCCTTGAGACGGGTGATCTGCGTCCCCCAAAGGGCCTGATCGGGCCATGTCCAGAGAATCAATGCGGGGACGCCGGCGCGTAGCCCGATGGGTGTGGTGCTGGAGCCGCCCTGGTGGACGAGCGCGCGGCAGCGGGGAAAGATGGCTTCGAAATTCAATTCGCTGACCACCTTGACGTGCTCGAACTGCGGGACGTTGCTGAAATCGGACGCCGCGGCGCAAATCAGCGCCCGCTCGCCTAACCGCTGGCAGGCCGCTGCGATCATGGTGATCGTGTCGGCCGGAGACTGCACGGGCGTGCCACCGAACCCGAAGTAGATCGGCGGTGTCCCCGCGGCAATCCACGACGCGACCGCGTCATCGGCCTCCGTCGCCAACGCCAGCGTCAGCGTCCCGACGAAGGGCCGTTGGCCATCGAATTTCGCCCATTCGGCGGCCAGCCCGGGAAAGCCCGCCTCGTCGTAGGCCTGGATTTCCAGCGATCCGCGTTTTGTGATCCGCCACCGCGACGGCGTTGTCACCTTCGGCAAGCCAAGTTGACGGCGCTGCGCGTTGTCGACCTTCTTGACGATTCCCCGGTAGTTCCGCCACTCGTTCAGCGTCGTGGCGGAGCGCATCTGGCGGTTGGCCCGCCTGGGGGTGACATGCACTGTGGCCAAAGGAATCCCGTGATACTCCGCGACGTTGAGAGCGGATTCCTCGAGATGCTGATGGGTGACCAGCACGTCCGCGCCCTCCACCAGGGGCGTCAGCGCCTCGGCCGTCAGTTTCCAGGTCTGCGAAAGCAGTGCCTGAGCTTCGAACGACAGTCTGATAAGACGCGGGATGTTGAACAGAATGCGAAAGTCCATGGCGGGCAATAGGTTACGTTGCGTGGCGTCGAAGGACTGGAAATCCGGTCCGAAACCGACCGCCGATAGCCCGGCCGCCTCCGCGAAGCCAACCAGGTCGGGAGTGACGGCTATGCGAACGTCGTGTCCCCTGCGCACCAGCTCACGGCCGAGGGCGACGCAGGGCTCAACATCGCCGCGCGTGCCATAACACGCCAGCACAGCTTTCATCGCGGAACAGCCTTTCAGTTCTCGTGTGCGCCTTGGATGACGGTGCGTAGCAAAAGTCTCAGTGCGGGGTTTCGGCTGCCGCGCGATAGCCGCGGACGGCCAGTGGTCCGATCACTGCGGCCAGACCCAGAGCCCACAGCACGGTCAGCAAAAGCGGCCACAACGCGGGATCACCTTGAGCGAGTGCCCGCATGGACTCGATCGTCGGCCACATCGGCTGCAGGTGCATCTGTAAGCGCACCGCCGACGGCAGATTTTCGGCGGGAATAACGCCGGAGCTGGAGAACACCGAGCCGATGGACGGCACCGCAAGCCAGGAGAGCACAGCACCGGTCTTGGACCGCACCGCGATCGCGATTACCGCCGTCGCAAACACGACCGCTATCAGCACGGGCACCAGGAGGAACGGAATCACGGCGAGCCAGCCGCCTTTGAACCGAAGTCCGAGCCCAATGCCGACCGCGGTGATCAGCGCGGTGCTGACCAGTGTGCGGGCAGCCTCGGCGAGCAGCCGACCGGTCAGCGCGCTGGCCCGATTCACGGGCAACACCCACAATCGGCTGATCATCCCGGTGTCTCGTTCGAAAGGAATCGTGCGTGCCGCTACGATCGTTCCGAACATCGCACCGGCTACGGCGCACATAGGCACCAAGCCGTAGACGCTGTCCGTGCCGGTGATTTTCATGATCGATTTGCCGGCCAGCACTTTGTAAGTGATCAGCAAAAAGGTCGGGAACACCAGCGCCTGGATCAGCACCGCCGGCTGGCGCCGCCACTCGGTGAGGAGGCGGCCGGCAAACACCAGACTCTCGGTTGCCAGCGAACTCCGCGACGGTGTGCTGACGGTCATTGCTCCCGCCTCTGTACCCGCACCGCGATCGCCCCGAACACCGCCAGCAACGCGAGGCACCAGGCCAAGCTGGTCGCCAAGTTGCTGACCACCACGTGGCCGGCGGCGAACCCACGCATGGTTTGCGTCACCTGCGAAACAGGCTGATTGCGCACAAATGGGTGCATCCAGTTGGGGAAGGAGTCGAGCGGCGCCAGCCCTGTGGACAGCATGACCAGCAGCATTTGGGGCACCAGAAGCAACTGAGTGAGCCCTCCGCTTCTCGCGATCTTGCCCTGCGATGCTTCGGAAAGAACGCCAGCTGCGTCGGCCGCGAACGACAGCGCCAGGGTGAATATGAGGGTGAGAACGGCAAAACCCGCGGCGTAGCCGAAGCCGCCGAACAATCGGAAACCGAACGCGTACCCGACGGCGATCGCGGCGAGCAGCGCGAGGGCACCCCGGAAGAGGCAATACAACATGCGGGCCATCATCGGTGTCATCGTGGACATGGGAAGTGTGCGAAGCCGATCCCCGAAGTCCCCGCGCTCGTCGCGGGCGGCCCGGTCAACGGTCGTGAGCGCACCGAGAAAGATCACTTGGACGATGACGGCCGGTAGCACGTACTGCGGGTAGGTCATTCCACCGGTGTCGATCACATTGTTCAGCATGAAGTTGAAGACGACCAGGCTGACGGCGGGCGATAGAACCGCAAACGGCAAGTCGTCGCGCATTGCGACACGCACCACGCGTTCGGTCAAAGCGGCAAGCGCGGTCACGTCGTGGCCACACCCCCGGTGAGGTGCAGAAACGCCTCGTCCAGGGACGGCTTGCGTAGCGCTATGTCGGCGAGTTCAACGCCAAGTTGGTCCACCCGGCGGAACACCTCACCGAGCGTCGCGACACCATCGGGCGAGCGCACCGAGACTGCGTTCGCCTCGTAGTCGGCTTCGGCGCCGTCGAGATCGGCGACCGCGGCGAAGATCTTGGGGAGGTCGGCCGGATTCACCGGGCTCACCGTGCAGTAGCCCAATCCCACGCGGCGCTTGAGGTCTTCGGCGGTCCCGTTGGCGACGATTCGACCGTTGTTCAGAACGACGATCGAATCGCTGAGCACGTCGGCTTCTTCGAGATACTGCGTCGTGAGCAGAATGGTGACGCCCTGAGCCGACAACGACGACACCAGTTCCCACACATCGCGGCGACTGCGCGGGTCCAACCCGGTTGTCGGCTCGTCGAGGAAGAGAACTTTCGGCAGAACCACCAGTCCGGCGGCGATGTCGATGCGACGCCGCATGCCCCCCGAATAGGTTCGCACCGGCCGATCGGCGGCGTGCGACATATCGAACTGATGGATCAAAGCGTCGGCTCGCAGCCGCGCGTGTTTGCGCCGCAATCCCCGCAGCCGACCGAACAACACCAGGTTCTCCCGGCCGGTGAGCTCAAGATCGAGCGCGGCCCACTGGCCAATGCTTCCGATACTTGCACGCACCTGCGCCGGGTCTTGGACCACGTCGTACCCAGCCACGACTGCCTGGCCAGAGGTGGGCTGCAGCAACGTTGACAGGATCTTGATCGCGGTCGTCTTACCGGCGCCGTTGTGACCGAGCAGAGCGCAAATCGACCCCGTCGAAACGGAAAAGCTCACGTCGTGCAAGGCGTGAATTGTTCCGTCGAACGTTTTCGTCACGCCATCGAGTTCGATCACGAAGACAGACGATACCCGTTGGTAGACACGTGTTGAGCAGAAACCGACTCGTTCGCTTCCGCGGTGGCCCCGAGTACAACGCGCCCGCTTCCGGCCGAGCACGGCACCCACCTACTGGCCGAATGCCGGGTGCTGCGTGTGGAGGCGGATCGCACCTGGCTGCGGCACGTGATCGCCCAGCATTGCTCCGACATGCTGGTCCCCAAGACCAGGGCGGTGGTGGTGGCCGCGCGGACCGGCCAAGGGCTCAGACTCGTTGGACCGCAAGCTGATGCGCCATTCGCTCGACCGATTCGGGACCCAGCGACAACCCGGCTGACGGAGCGCCATCCACTGGTGCTGGCCGCGATCATGGAAGGCCTCCGCTTGCCGGGCAACGCCCCGCAATTGGCCCGGCGTCGACGGCCGCCAGCGGCTGCGGATTTCGGGTTGCCGTCGAGGCGATTCCACAAGGCGGCGTTCGGCTTGGCCAACGTTCAACGTGGTCGTTGCAACCGAGATATTCGCACCGACGGGCGGGCCGGCCCCTGACCGAGATCGCCGAAAGCCTCGGGATGGACCGCAACAATTATCGCCGCCCGGCGGTCATGCCGGTGCGGGTGCCGTGGGTCACACGTACGGCGGTAACGGAGGTAAAGGCGGCAACGGAGGCGGCGGAGGCGGCGGCAACGGCGGTAGCGGGGGCGGAGGAGGCGGCGGCGGAGGCGGCGGCGGCGGAGGCGGAGGCAGCGGTATCGGCCACCCATGCGGCGGCACCGGCCAACCGTGCGTTCCTGCATGACCGGCGACGCCCTTGGCGCCCCAGCCTTTGCCGGCCGGCCCACCCGCGCCCCCAACACCGCCGTAAGGCGTATTTCCGCCGGTGCCGGGGACCCCGCTGTTGCCGCCGTTACCCCCGTTCCCACCGTTGCCGTTGGTGCCGCCGAGGCTGGCATAGCCGCCATAACCACCATGACCGCCGGCGCCACCGCCGAAGCCGTTTTGGCCGGCGGAGGCGCCGGCGTCACCGGCCGCACCGTTGCCGCCGATACCGCCATTACCGCCGATTCCCCCCGAACCCGTACCACCGACGTGAGCCAGGGGGTTGAAGAAGAAGGATTCGCCGCTGACCCCGCCAAGGGTGTAACCGCCGCTGCCGCCGGCCCCGCCCGCGCCCCCGGCCGTGGCAAAGCCCACACCGGAACCGCCGTCACCGCCGTTTCCGCCGCTTCCGCCGTTACCGCCGTGGCCGCCCGCCCCGCTGGCTCCCCCCAACAGCGCCGCGTTGTCGCCGCCGGGCCCGCCGTAACCGGCATTGCCGCCGGCCCCACCGGCCATCCCCGCGACCCCGGGAGTGGTGCTCGAGGTGCCGTCGACGCCGTTGCCGCCGTTGCCGCCGTTGCCGCCCGCCCCGCCGGCACCGTTCAGCGAAAGCATCGCCATGTTGGCGCCACCGGCCCCGCCGTTGCCGCCGTTGCCGCCGTTTTGGCCGGGCGCCGTTGCGGACATGCCGTTCCCGCCGTTGCCGCCTATCCCGCCATTGCCGCCGCCGAGCCACCCATTGGCCCCGCCGGCCCCGCCAGCACCGCCGTTCCCGCCGGGGTCAGTCGCACTCCCACCGGCCCCGCCGTTGCCACCACGGCCCCACAGGCCCGCCGAACCGCCGGCCCCGCCGCTACCGCCGTTGGAGCCATCCGCGCCGGCCCCACCGTTGCCGCCGTTGCCGATGATCCACCCGCCGTTGCCGCCGGCGTGGCCCGCGCCCCCAGAACTGGGCGTAGCCGCCGCCCCATTGGCGCCGTTGCCGACCAGCGGACGCCCGGTAAGCGCCTGGACTTCCCCATTGATCGTGTCGAAGGCGCTCTGCAGCGGGTTCGCGTTGGCCGCCTCCGCCGCGGCGTACTGCGCTCCGCCAGCGTGCAAGGCGTTGACGAATTGCTGATGGAACAGCGCCGCCTGCGCGCTGAGCGCCTGATACTCCTGTGCGTAGGCGCCAAACAGCTTCGAAACCGCCCCCGAGATTTCATCCTGGGCCGCGGGCAACAGCGACGTCGTCGCAGGCGCCGCCGCGACAGTGGCGGCCATGATCGCTTCCCGGAGACCGGCCAAGTCCGACGACGCCGCGGCAAACACCGACGGCGTTACGATCACATAGGGAGACATATGCGGCTCCGATTACAAGCGCGGACCTGGCCTCAACGTAACTCTTAGGGATTTGCCTGTACATTACACACGTCCAATTGGGATCGGGGCTGATTTGATTAACTTGACTCGATCCGATACCTATCGGCCGAAACATGCCCCGGCGAACGTACGTTCGGTCTCTGACCAGTCGGACCGCGCATCGGCCCCGCCACGGTGCAACCGGAGGGGCCGCAACCTGGCTCTTTGCGAGCCCATCGGGGCCCGCGACGTACGGCGGACTGCTCGACAGTGCGGGCTCACTTCACCCCAAGCTGTCCGTGGTAGCGGATGGTACGATCCCGATTCGCCCAGGCCGGTCGCGCTTCGGGCCGATCATCCGTTGAGGAGTTCCATTTGCCTGACGGCGAACTGAGTGCGCGCGAGGCCGAACGCATTGTGTGGGACGTGATCGTCGTGGGCACCGGCATGGGCGGCGGGATGCTGGGCCACTCGCTGGCCCGCTCGGGCCGGCGGGTGCTGTTCGTCGAAAAGGGACGCTCGACCCTGCCCGGAACACCGGGAACGATCCGTTCTGCGATGCCCGAACTGGCCGAACCGCTGGCCTACCGGTCCGCAGAAACCTACTACGACGCCCTGGCCCGCGCCGGGCGCAGCACCGACGAGATCGAAGACATCAGCGGGCGCTTCCCCAAACGCTTCGTGCCCTACATCGGCGCCGGCACCGGCGGCTCCTCGGCCCTCTACGGCATGGTCTGCGAACGCTTCTTCGCCCAAGACTTCACCCCCCGCCAAAACTTCCGCGACCCCGGCGAATCCACCGTGCCCGAGGCCTGGCCGATCACCTACGACCAGCTGAGCCCCTGGTACGCACAGGCCGAAAAACTGCTCGGGGTGCGCGGGGCACCCGATCCCCTGCGCCCAGAAGCCGCCCACGTCAACCTGCCCCCCGCGCCCCCGTTTTCGGCCGACAACCAGCCGCTGGTCAACTACCTGACCGGTCGCGGACTGCACCCCTACCACCTGCCGATGGCCTGCGACTACACCGACGGCTGTCCCACCTGCCAGGGCCATCTTTGCCCGCGGTCGTGCAAGAACGACGCCGGCCGCAACGGCGTGCTCCCCGCGGTCACCGAGCACGGCGCCGCGCTGCTGGCCGAATGCCGGGTGCTGCGCCTCGAGGCCGACCGCACCCACATCACCCACGTGATCGCCCAGCACCGCGCCGACATGCTGGCCCTCAAAGCCAAGATCGTGGTGCTGGCCGCCG
Organism: uncultured Actinomycetota bacterium; assembly: GCA_963711445.1. Classification (GTDB taxonomy): domain Bacteria; phylum Actinomycetota; class Actinomycetes; order Mycobacteriales; family Mycobacteriaceae; genus Mycobacterium. The sequence continues at coordinate 1,972,661 of CAVQEF010000002.1, read as the reverse complement.
GCGCGCTGGCCACCCCGGTGCTGCTACTCAACTCCCGCTCCGGACAGTGGCCGCGCGGACTGGCCAACGGCTCCGATGGGGTGGGGCGCAACCTGATGCGCCATCTGATGGATTGGATCGAGGTCTGGCCGCAACCGCGCTGCAAGATCACGGCCGAAAACAAGGAGATCGGGCTCAACGACTTCTATTTCTGGGAGGGGCAGAAATACGGCACCGTCCAGTCGGCCGGCGCGATGGCCAACTTGGCATCTCTGGACATGCTGACCAACCACCCCGGCTGGCAGGCGAAAGCACTGCGTGTGATGAGCCCGGCGGTGCGACCGATCTACGATCGCTTCTTCAACGGTGGGCTGCTGCTGGCCCCGATCATGGAAGACCTGCCGTATCTGGACAACCGCGTCCAGCCCAGTGACCGGCCCGGCGCGGACGGCCGCCAGCGGCTGCGCCTTCAGTACCGATTGCACTCCAGCGAGATCGAACGCCGCGCGGTGTTTATGCGGCAGATAAAAGAGGTGTTACAGCCGTTTCGCACGCTCACACTGCGGACCGGCGCGAACAACTCGACCCTGGGCCATGTCTGCGGCACGTGCCGATTTGGCACCGATCCCAAAACCAGCGTGCTGGACCCCCAAAACCGCGCGCACGAGGTCGACAACCTCTACGTGGTGGACGCTTCCTTCTTCCCGTCCAGCACCGGACTGAACCCCAGCTTGACCGTCGCGGCCAACGCCCTGCGGGTGGCCGAGCACGTGAACCAGGCGCATTTCGCCACCTGACAACCTGGATGGAAATGCCGTCATGGCATTGCCCTTGGATGTCGCTGCTCGACTGACGAACCCGCCCAGCGGCGTGCGACCAGTTACGAAGACAACAAGGATAATTCAGCCCCGGGGTAAGCCAGCGCCACAGCTAGCAGCGCGACAGGGCCCTCAAATCCAGAGGCGCGCTTGGTCAATACTCGTAACTTCCCGAGTCAGACCTTCGGACCTGGCCGGCAGCGCGGCCATCGCGCGGTCCGCCGCCGATCAGCCAACAGGCTTGAGGCGCGCGAAATCTTCCAGAAGATCAGCGGCGGCCGCAGCGCTTTGGGCGGGTTTGGTCATTCGAGTGGCGATCTCGCGGGCCCGGGCGAGGTACTCCGGAGCCAGGATGGTGCGCAAATCCGCGACCAACGATTTCTCGCTGGTGGTCGAGAAGCGCCGGGCAGTGCCCACTTTCAGCCGTTTGACCGCAGCTCCCCAGATGAACTGCACATCCGCCATCCACAGGACCAACGTGGGTACCCCGGCACGTAGGCTCGCGGCCGTAGTTCCCGCCCCGCCATGGTGCACCACCGCGCGACAGGCCGGAAAAATTGTCGCGTAATTCATCGCGCTCACCACCTTGACGTGTTCGAAATGGGGGGCGTCGCTGAAGTCCGTTGCCGCGGAGCACAGTAGCCCCCGCTCTCCTAGCTGCGCGCAGGCCCTGCCGATCATGGCGATCGTCTCGGCGGCGGATTCAACCGGAATGCTGCCAAACCCGAAGAAAATCGGCGGTGTGCCTGCGGCAATCCACGAGGCCACCTCGTCATCGGCATCCGTCGGCGATTCCATCGTCAGGGTGCCAACGAATGGCCGTTGCCCATCCCATTTCGCCCATTCGGTTGCCAGGCCCGGAAAGCACACCTCGTCGTAAGCCTGGATCTCCAGGGATCGGCGTTCGGCGATGCGTCGCGGCGCGGGGCCGGTGGCCTTCGGTAGGCCCAGCGCACGGCGCTGCGCGTCCTCGACTTTTTTCACCCCGCGCCAAACCAGCCACTCGTAGACCCTCATCGCCGAGCGGATGAACGGCGACGGCAGGATCGGAACGAGGCGGCCGTTGACCCGGATCGGAAACCACAGCAGCGTGGCCAACGGTATGTCGCGATACTCCGCGACGTCGGCCGCAAGCTCCTGGTAGCTCATGCCGGTCACCAACACGTCGGCCCCGTCCGTCAGGGAGGTCAGCATCGTGCTCATCTCCCCCCAACGCTGCGTGCCCGGCGCCCGGGATTCGCGCAAAAACGCGAGCACATCCCGGATCCTCCAGAAGTTGCGGAAGAAGTACGCCCAGAAGTTGCGCGTCGATTCCAGCCAGGCCTGGACATCCGGCCCGTAGTCGACCGCCGCAAGCCCAGCCGCCTCGGCGAAGCCGACCAGATCGGGCGGGACGGCCATGCACACGTCGTGCCCACGGCGCCGCAACTCACGGCCCGCAGCGACGCCGGGCTCAACATCGCCGCGAGTTCCATAGAACGCCAGCACAAACTTCATCGCGTCATCCCGGCCCTTCACTTTCCGTGCGCGTTCTGCGAAATGAAAGCGGCAGACCGCGTCCCAGCTCAGCCGCCCAGCAGCATAGCCGCAGCAGCGGCGCCATCCACAACCCCGACAACGAGGCCGCATTCGCGCGGCTGTACCCCTTTGCTGGGCTTCCTTGTTTACGCGTGCAAGCGCGACGCAGCCGGGAGCGAACTGGCCCCAGCCACACGCGTAAGCCGTTACGCGCCACCATGGGATCGAATCGGGGAACGTCGTCGGCCGGTACCGCCCGACAGTGTCGTACCCGCGCGCCAGCGTCGACGCTGCGCAGCTAACGACGGCTCTGCGTGACGCTCGCGCCGCCATCAAGCAAGCCCTGCAGACTCGGCGGAAAACGCTCCCCGCGCGACAAAGTCGGCACGCCAAACCCGCGCCGCACCCATTGCTGAGGCTGTGACCGAGCCCGCTTCGGGACACCACCCTGAGAAGTTCCTTAAATCCCGGTCGGACGCTGTGGCCCGCCAGTATGGTTTGGAGCCGTAATTAAACTCGTGTCAGCTAGGGTGGTGCGGTGGTCTGGGGCAGTGTGCACGATGTCGAGCCGGCGTGGCCCGACGTCCCCGTCGAAAGCGGCCAAGACGCCGACCAACGGCGCGGCCCACGGCGTGTTCTTCTGCGACGTCCCCGCCAGGCGTCAGCTGCACCTCGAGCACAAGCCGGCTCCGGAAAGAGCCGCCGAAATCTGGGTTCTGTGCTTCTTCAGGCCCTGAAGCGGCTGTGGATCCCGGTGGTCGTCCTGGTGGTGATCGCCGTTGGAGGATTGACCGTGTCGCGACTGCACGGCCTCTTCGGGTCTGAGAAGGGCCTTTCGTATGGCGACACCAGGGTCGACAGCAAACCTTACAATCCCCAGCACCTCAGGTACGAGGTCTTCGGACCACCGGGGACCGTGGCCCTCATCAGCTATTTCGGCGCCAATGGTGAGGCGAAGCATATTGAAGGTGCGACCCTGCCGTGGTCCTACGAATTCGCAATCACCGCGGCAACGGGCATGAGAAGTGTCGCGGCGCAGGGTGACACAGACAGTATCGGCTGCCGCATCAAGCTGGACGGCGTGGTCAAAACCGAGAAGATCACGCACGAAGTAAGCGCATTTGCGTCCTGCACAATGAACGCCGCATGAGCAACCATCAGCTACCCAACAGTCGACCATTGGTAGCGCGGACGATCCGCCGATTTTCGGTGCTCGTCATCCTGGCCTGGTTGGGAATCATCGCCTTCTTGGTTGTCGGTGTCCCGTCATTGGAGCAGGTTGAGGGCGAACATTCGGTTTCTCTGAGCCCCACCGACGCGCCGTCCATCACGGCGGCACAGCGGCTGAACGATGACTTCAAATCTTCTGACCAATCCGGCCTTTCCGAACAATCGGGTTCCGCCGGTGTGGCGGCGATCGTCTTGGAGGGTCAGCAACCCCTCGGCGACGCTGCCCACAAGTATTACGACCGTTTGGTATCCCAGTTAAAAGACGATTCGAAGCATGTGGCATACGTCCAGGACTTCTGGGGCGATGAACTAACCAGACACGCCGCCCAAAGCGTCGATGGTAAGGCCGCATATGTGCAACTGATTCTCGCCGGTAACTCGAGCCAGACGGCGGGCAACGAAGCGATCGGAGCCGTCCAGCGCATCGTCGCCCGGACGCCGGCCCCGCCGGGAGTCACGGCGTATGTCACCGGACCTGCGGCGATCAATGCGGATATGAGTCATAGCGGCGACAGGACGGTTGCCACGATCACCCTGGTGAGCGTCACGGTCATCTTCATTACGTTGCTGCTCGTCTATCGTTCGGTCGCCACCGCAATTCTGCTGTTGCTGGTGGTCGGGATAGAACTGCAAGTGGCCCGCGGAATTGTTGCATTCATCGGCCATCACGGGGCTATCGGTCTCACCACCTTCGCCGTCAACCTGCTGGTATCCCTCGTGATCGCGGCCGGAACCGACTACGGGATATTTTTCATCGGGCGGTATCAGGAGGCGCGTCAGGCCGGCCAGGACAGGGAAACGGCGTATTTCACCACCTACCACGGGGTCGCCAAGGTGGTCGTGGCCTCGGGCTTGACCATCGCCGGAGCGCTGTTCTGCCTGATCTTCACGCGACTGCCCTCGTTCTACGTGCTGGCCGTCCCATGCGCGGTGGGCGTATTGGTCGCCGTCGCGGTCGCGGTCACGCTGATTCCGGCGGTTCTTACCGTCGGGAGCCGCTTCGGGCTGTTCGAGCCGCGACGGAAAATCAGTGCTCGCGCGTGGCGACGGGTCGGCACGGCGATCGTCCGGTGGCCCGCGCCCATTCTCGTCGCCGCATTGGCGGTCACGCTTGTCGGGCTGTTGACGCTGCCGGGCTACCGACCCAGCTACAACGACCAGAAGTACATCCCGAAAAATATCCCCGCCAATTTGGGGTATGAGGCTGCTGCGCGACACTTTCCCCCGTCGGCGATGATGGCTCCCGAGGTCCTGTTGGTCGAGACCAATCACGACCTGCGAAATCCGGCCGATTTTCTGGTGCTGGAGAAACTGGCCAAGGCGGTCCTCGCCGTGCCGGGCATTTCGTCGGTTCAGGCCGTGACCCGGCCGGAAGGAACCCCGATCAAGCACACGACGCTCCCGTACATGCTCAGCATGCAGGTCGCCGGTCAGCAGCAATTCCTGTTTTTCCAGCAAGCGCGTCTCAAAGACATGCTCAAGCAGGCCGACATGTTGGCGGAAGCGATCAGCATCACCAAGCACCTTTACGCCCTGACGCAGCAGATGGTCGCCACGACGCATGACATGGTCGGGACAACGCATGACATCCAGGACCTCACAAACGACCTGCGAGTTCACATTTCGGACTTCGAGGACTTCCTCAGGCCTATCCGCAGTTACTTCTACTGGGAAAAGCATTGCTACGACATTCCCATTTGCTTCTCGCTGAGAAGCGTATTCGACTCTCTCGACGGTGTTGACGCGGTCACCGACAAGCTGGGCGATGTGGTGGGCGACCTCGACAAGATCGACATGCTCCTGCCCGAGATACTCGCCCAGTTCCCCGAGATGATCGCGATCATGGAGAGCTCGCGAACCATGCTGCTCACCATGCACAGCACCATGTCCGGCGTCCTCGGAAACATGGGCGACGACAACAGTAATGCGAGCGCCATGGGAAGGGCGTTCGACACCGCGCAAAACGATGATTCGTTCTACCTGCCGCCGGAAGCCTTCAAGAACAAGGACTTCCAACGCATCATGAAGATCTTCGTCTCGCCGGACGGGAAGTCCGTCCGCATGCTGATTTTGCAGAAGGGCGATCCCGCGTCGCCGGAGGGCATTTCCCGGGTCGATCCGATCAAAAGCGCGGCCGAGGAGGCGCTCAAGGGAACTCCGCTGGAAGCATCCAAGGTTTACCTCTCCGGCACCGCGGCGGGCGTGCGCGACGTGGTGCGCGGCTCCACCTACGATCTGATGATCGCGGGGGTCGCCGCGCTCTGCCTCATCTTCATCGTCATGCTGATCATGACGCGAAGTTTTGTCGCCGCCCTGGTGATCGTGGGTACGGTATTGCTGTCGCTGGGCGCGTCCTTCGGGCTTTCCGTATTCGCCTGGCAGGATCTGCTCGGCATCCAAATACACTGGTCGGTGCTCGTGATGTCGGTGATCGTCCTGTTGGCGGTCGGGTCTGACTACAATTTGCTGCTGGTCGCCCGGATGAAAGAGGAAATAGGCGCCGGCATAAACACCGGCATCATTCGCGCCATGGGTGGCACCGGCAAGGTCGTGACGAACGCGGGCTTGGTGTTTGCGTTCACCATGGGGTCCATGCTGGTCAGCGACCTGCGCGTGATCGGGCAAGTGGGCACCACGATCGGTCTGGGCCTCATGTTCGACACGCTGGTCGTGCGGGCGTTCATGACCCCGTCCATCGCCGCGCTGCTGGGCCGCTGGTTCTGGTGGCCACAACAGGTGCGCCCCCGCCCCGCAAGTTCCATGCTTCGGCCCACCGGGCCCCGTCCGTTGGTACGTGCCTTGTTGCTGAGGTAGCGGCAGCCAGTGGCGGATTTCAAGTTCAGGACAGGACCGGCAAGTGGGGAGCACCGTGGCACAGGGCTTTAGCGAAGGCAGTGGTTGCCGCTTCGCGGTGCACTGCGCGGAAGCCTTCACCGTCTGCTCGTTGAGGGCCACATGAGCACCGAACGCCCTCGGCCGCCTTTTGTAGCGCGAACGATCCGCAGGCTTTCGCCGCTCATCATCCTGGCATGGGTGGCGTTGACGCTCACCGTGACTTTTGGGGTTCCGCCGTTGGAACAGGTCGGCGAGGAGCATTCCGTACCGCTGGCCCCGCAAGACGCACCGTCGGTGCAGGCCATGCGGAGCATGGGCAAGGCCTTCAAAGAGTCCGATTCGGACAGTTTTGCGATGATCGTCCTGGAGAGCCGGCAACCGCTCGGGGACGACGCCCACACGTACTACCGGAAATTGGTTCGCGAATTGCGAAGCGACCCACAGCATGTCGAGCACGTGCAGGACTTGTGGGAAGACCGGCTCACGGCGGCAGGCGTGCAAAGCCCTGACGGCAAGGCCGCCTACGTCCAACTCAATCTGGCCGGCGACCAAGGCACCACGTTGGCGAAGGACTCCGTGGCGGCGGTCCGCAACATCGTCAAGCGGACGCCGCCTCCCCCCGGCGTCGAAGTGCATCTGACCGGCCCGGCGGCGCTCATTCCGGACATGCAGCGCAGCGGCGACGCATCACTACTGAAGATGGCCCTGATAGGCGCCGTGATCATCTTCGTGGTACTGCTCATCGTCTACCGTTCGGTCACCACCGCGATCCTGGTGGCGGTCGGGGTCGGGATCGAAGCCGGTTCGGCCAGAGGGATCATCGCGTTTCTCGCCGACAACAACATCGTCGTGCTCTCGACGTTCGCCATCAACCTGCTGGTGACACTCTCGATGGCGGCCGGAACCGACTACGGAATATTCTTCGTCGGCCGTTATCAAGAGGCCCGCCAGGCCGGCGAAGACCCCGAAGCGGCCTACTACACGACCTACCGCGGGGTCACTCCCGTCGTCCTGGGTTCCGGATTGACGATCGCCGGAGCGATGTTGTGCCTGGGCTTCACCCGAATGCCCATCTTCCAAACGATTGGCGTGCCGTGCGCCGTGGGCATGCTCGTCGCGGTCGCGATCGCGATCACGATGGTTCCGGCCATTCTGACCGCCGGAAGTCGCTTCGGGCTCTGCGACCCCAAGCGCAGGATCGCGCAACAACGATGGCGAGGGGTCGGCACAGCCATCGTCCGCTGGCCCGCGCCCATTCTCGCCGCGACCTTGTCGGTCGCGCTGATCGGCCTGATAACGCTTCCAGGTTATAAGACGAGCTACGACGACCGTTCGTATCTACCCCAAGACCTGCCAGCAAATTTGGGGTATGCGGCCGCGAATCGCCATTTCTCGCAATCGCGGATGATGCCCGACATTCTGATGATCCAAGCCGATCGCGACATGCGCAACCCGGCCGATTTTCTGGTGTTGCACAAACTCGCCAAAGCGATTTTTCGCGTGCCGGGTATTTCTCGGGTTCAGGGGATAACCCGGCCCGAGGGCACACCGATCGAGCACACTTCGATTCCTTTTCTGATAAGCGTACAAAACGCGGCCATGGCGCAGAATCTGACGTTCATCAGAAAGACGATGGACGACCTCCTCAAGCAGGCCGATGTGCTGACGGAACAGATTGCGGTGATGAAACGCCTCTACAGCTTGCAGGAGCGGCTCACGGCGGTGGCCCATCACACGATCGGCCTGACAAAAGAAATGATCGGCATCATTGACGACACAGAGGTCCATTTCTCAGATTTCGAAGATTTCTTCAGGCCGCTCAGGAGCTACTTCTACTGGGAAAAGCACTGCTACGATATTCCCGTTTGTTACACGCTGAGAAGCATATTCGACGCGCTCGACGGTCTGGATGAGCTTGCCGACAAAACCCACCATATTCTGAAAGATGCGGAGAAAGTTGACGAGCTGCTGCCGCAGATACTCGCGCAGCTCCCTCCGATGATCGCGATCCTGGAGGCTACGCGCAGAATCCTGCTGACCAACCACAGCACCACATCGGGGTTCTTGGGCCAGATGGACGACTCCAGCCAGAACGCCACCGCCATGGGACAGGCGTTCGACGCCGCCCACAACGACGATTCCTTCTATCTGCCCCCGGCGGTCTTCCAGAACGCGGACTTCCAGCGCGCGATGGCTTCGTTCGTCTCTCCCGACGGGAAAGCGGCGCGATTCATCATCTCGCATCGCGGCGATCCCGCGACGCCCGAGGGCATCGCGCGGATCGACCGGATCAAGTCCGCGGCTGAGGAGGCGCTCAAGACGACCCCCCTGGAGGGGGCCAAGATCTCCATCGCCGGCACCGCATCGACCTATAAAGACTTCCGCGACGGCGCCAAATACGACCTATGGATCGCGCTCGTTGGTGCGCTCTGCCTCATTTTCGTCATCATGCTCGCCCTTACGCGGAGTTTCGTGGCCGCCCTGGTTATCGTGGGCACGGTTTTGCTTTCTTTGGGCGCATCTTTTGGGCTGTCGGTACTCGCCTGGCAGTACCTTCTCGGCATCAAATTGCACTGGATGGTGCTGCCGATGTCCGTGATCGTCCTTTTGGCCGTGGGATCTGACTACAACCTGCTTCTGGTATCCCGGATGAAAGAGGAGATAGCCGCCGGGTTGAACACCGGCCTCATCCGCGCCATGGGCGGCACCGGCAAAGTGGTGACGAACGCGGGCCTGGTGTTCGCCTTCACCATGGCCTCGATGGTGTTCAGCGACTTGCGGATCATCGGCCAGGTCGGCACCACCATCGGTCTGGGCCTCATGTTCGACACCCTGGTCGTGCGCTCGTTCATGACACCATCCATCGCCGCGCTGCTCGGACGTTGGTTCTGGTGGCCGCAGACGGTGCGCCCGCGCCCGGCCAGTTTCATGCTTCGGTCCGAGGGACCACGTCCGCTGGTGCGAGCTTTGCTGCTGAGGGAGGACCCGCCCGCCGACGATGCGGCCACGGTCGAACTCCCCAGGTTGTCCGTCTAGCTAGGTTGTCCATCCAAGTCGGCGTCGTCGGCGATCCGCCGCAACAACGCTAACGGCGAGCACGCCTACTTCAATTGCACGATCAAGTTGGTATTCGGTATTTACGATGCGCGGGCTTGAAGCTGTCACATACCAGGGATCGGGATGTTGATGCCAAGGAAACCCATAAGCAACTGTATCGCGCCGATCATCAGGGCCAGAAGCAAGTACGACAAAACCAATGCTTCGTACGGCACAAGGACCAGAAGTTCGATTACGCCCATGATTCTGTTCAGGCCGGTCGTTATTCCACTTATGAGGCTATTTATCTGATTGATGAACGGCGCGGCCAGGCCGTTGATGATGTCAACGATCGAGCCGGTGCCGGCAGCCGGCGCCAACGACGCGCCGTTGACGGCCTCGGCGGCCGCATACGAGCCCGCACCCGCAGTCAAGTGCTGCGCAAACTGCGCGTTGAATGCCGCCGCCTGACCGGCCAGCGAGTGATATTCCTGGGCAACCCCGGAGAAGAAGTTTGCGATGCTCGCCGAAATCTCATCGGCGGCCGCGGGTACCACCGCGACGGTCGGGGCCGCCGCCACCAGGTGAGCCGCGTTGACCGTCGAACCAATAGCGGCCACATCCGTCGCCGCCGCCGCCATCAATTCCGGCGAAGCCATCACATACGACATATCAATCCTTCCACCGGTCATCACCGACCCGGCAAAGTGAAAGCATGACACCGGCCGTCACGCTCACTTGGGACCCTAGCGCTCCGAGCGGGATGGCGCGGGCGCTTTCGAAAAGATGTGAGAACGCAAAAATTGTCGGCACAGTAAGCCGGCAGCAATCCCGACGGCTCGCGACAGAGCAGCCGTGTTCATCGAGAATGGCCAGACGTTACAACCAGCACCATAAGCACCAACAGCACCAATTCGGGACCTGCCTTGGTTACCCCTCGACAAGACCAAGGGAATGGCCCCCACAGCATTTCTACAAGTGAACGCCCAAGCTCAACTCCTGTTAGATCGCTATTTTCCACCGATCCGCGAACGAACTGTTGTATCAATTGCCTTGGCGATTGCCGGGGCGCGGTTGCCGACGGTGTCAATCGGCGCCAGCCCAGAATCTCAGCCGGCGTCTCGCAACAACGGCTGCGCCATCGAGGGCGCGTCGACAACCCGATTCAGCTCAGCAAACAGATCGATTGCCGCCGCAACGGTGCGGTCAACTCGAGCAGCGAAGTCCTCGAAGGAGATGCCGTCGCGGATCCACTGGGACCTGCGGGCCGACAGACCGATCCGGCGTGGATCGGGAGAGCCGTGCAGGATTGCGGTGACCCCGCGGTTGTGCTGGTTCCACGCGTCGGCGAAGTGCGTCAACCAGGGGCGGTCGGCCACGGGGAACGACCGGGCTGGCGTGACGTTGACGTTCAGCACGTCGCCGAACGACGGGGAGATCTCGAGGCGGACATGAAGCCTGCCGGAATCGGTGTGGGCGACGCAGAAGTATTCGCCCTCGTGGTCACCCCGCAGGAACCGCAGCCCGCAGGTGTCCAGGTAGCGTTCGATCAGGTTCGCGCAGAGCGACTCACTTGTCATGACTTCGATGATGAGGCCCCCGGCTTTGTAGACCCTTTAAGCCGGGCTAGCCATACCCAAAGAATATCTTGAGATTTTGCTGAGAAAGCGGACCCGGCGCTGGCGAGGCCCCGCGGCATTGCTGCCGCCGGGCACCTGACCTGGGCTTTCCGCTCGTACATTGGCCACGCCGGGGACGTCGCAGTAAGGCGTGCCAACACCGTCGCGCTTGCTGCGTTTCCGGTCCGCCGCGAACGCGCTGGTCACCGCCTCGCATGACCACGCGGCACGGTCGCCACCGCCGCCGGCGAACAGCTCGCCACGGTACTCTCTTGCCCGTGCTACAGACCCCCCTTCCGATTTTGCTGCGTCAGCGCGCCAGCCTGCAGCCGAACGACGTGGCGTACACGTACATCGACTACGAGCGAGACCCGGCCGGCGTCCCGGAGAGCCTGACCTGGGCGCAGCTGCATCGGCGGGTGTGCAACGTCGCGCGCGAGATCCGGCGCTGCGCCTCCCCCGGCGACCGCGCGGTCATATCGGCACCGCAGGGCTTCGACTACGTCGTCGCCTTCCTCGGCGCCCTGGAGGCCGGAATCATCGCGGTCCCGCTGTCGGTCCCGCTGGGTGGCGTCGCCGACGAGCGGGTCGACTCGGTGCTGCACGACGCCTCGGCCACCGCCGTGCTCACCACATCCCCCGTCGCGGGCGACGTCACGCGGCACATCACGCCGCGCCCCGGGGAGGCCGCCCCCTCGATCATCGAGATCGACCGGCTCCACCTGGACGCGCCGGCACAACTCGACGTCGGCGATGACGATTATCAGAGCACCGCGTATCTGCAATACACGTCCGGATCGACGCGCCGGCCGGCCGGCGTGATGGTTTCCTACGCCAATCTTCATGCCAATTACAAGATGACGATGGCCGGCTTCTTTTCCCGCAACGGAGGAATCGAGCCGCCGGACCACACCATCGTCTCGTGGACGCCCTTCTATCACGACCTGGGTTTGATCATGGGCGTGTGCACTCCGGTGCTGTCGGGGTGTCGCGCGGTCCTTTCCAGCCCGTTGGCTTTCCTGGAGCGCCCGGCCCGGTGGATGCAGATGCTGTCCTCCTATCCCAGCGCGTCGACGGCGGCGCCCAACTTCGCCTTCGAACTGGCGGCCCGCAAGACCACGGACGCCGACATGGCCGGACGCGACCTGGGCAACGTGGCGGTCATCATCAGCGGCGCCGAACGGGTCCGCCCCGACACTCTCAAACGCTTCGCGCACCGGTTCGCCCGCTTCAACCTTCGCGACACCGTGTTGCGGCCCACCTACGGGCTCGCGGAGTCCACGCTCTACGTGGCAACCTCCACGGAGGGCCGGCCGCCGCAGGTCGTCGACTTCGAACCCGGCGCGCTCTCCGCCGGCCAAGCGCAACGGTGCGAAACCGGAACCGGCACGGCGCTGGTCGGTTATCCCGCGCTCGAGGCGCCCACGGTGCGGATCGTCGACCCCGAGACCCGTACCGAGTGCGCCCAGGGAACGACGGGCGAGATCTGGGTGCACGGCGACAACGTCAGTGCGGGCTACTGGCACAAGCCCGAGGAAACCGAGCGCACCTTCGGCGCCGTGCTGGTCGAGCCGTCGGCCGGCACCCCCGAAGGACCTTGGCTGCGGACCGGGGACCTGGGCTTCCTCAGCGACGGCGCGCTGTTCATCGTCGGGCGCCTCAAGGACATCCTGATCATCTATGGCCGTAACCACGCTCCCGACGACATCGAGGCGACGATCCAGGACATCACCGGAGGCCGGGTCGCCGCGATAGCCGTACCCGAGCGCGGCATGGAACAGCTCGTCGTCGTGATGGAGGTCAAGAAGCGCGGCGACTCCGACGAGGAGGCGACGCACAAGTTCGCGGTCATCAAGCGCGAGGTCAGCACGGCGATCTCGAACTCGCACAACCTGCGGGTCGCGGACCTGGTGCTGGTGGCGCCCGGGTCGATCCCGATCACCACCAGCGGCAAGATCAGGCGCTCGGCGTGTGTGGAGCGCTACCAGCGCAACGAGTTCGCCCGCCTGCACGGTTAAGCCACCAGCCGCGCGACCTCGACCATCGCGCCAGTGATCTGGGCGATCTCGTCCGGCGGGCAGATGTAGGGCGGCATCGCGTAGACCAGGTTCCGGAACGGGCGCAGCCAGACGCCGCGATCCAGCGCCGCCGGGGTGGCGACGGCCAGGTCGACCGGCCGGTCGCACTCGATGACGCCGATCGCGCCGCACACCCGCACGTCGGTCACCCCGGGCAGCGAGCGGGCCCGCTCGAGCCCGTCGGCCAGCCCCGCGCCGATCTCGGCGACGCGCGACCGCCAGTCCTGACCGAGCAGCACCTCCACGCTGGCCACCGACACCGCACAGGCCAGCGGATTGGCCATGAACGTCGGCCCGTGCATCAGCGCGCCGGCGTCCCCGGCGCTGATCGTGTGCGCGATATCGCGGGTGCACAACGTGGCGGCCATGCTCAGGTATCCGCCGGTCAGCGCCTTGCCGACGCACATGATGTCCGGGCTCACCGACACGTGGTCGGCGGCGAACAACTCACCGGTGCGGCCGAAGCCGGTGGCGATCTCGTCGAACACCAGCAACACGTCGTGGCGCGCGCAGATGTCGCGCAGATCGCGCAGGTACCGCGGGTCGTGGAAGCGCATGCCGCCCGCGCCCTGCACGACGGGCTCGACCACCACGGCCGCCAGCTCGGCGGCGTGCCGGGCCAAGAGGTCTTCGAACGCGGCGCTGTAGGCGGCGTCGTAGTCCCGGGGCACCTGCGGCGCGAACACCTGCCGCGCCAGCACGTCGGTCCACAGCGAGTGCATGCCGCCCTCGGGGTCGCAGATGCTCATCGGCGTGAAAGTGTCCCCGTGGTAGCCGCCGCGCCAGGTCATCAGGCGCCGCTTGGCGGGCAGTGAGCGGGCGCGCCAGTACTGCAGCGCCATCTTGACCGCGACCTCCACGGCCACCGACCCCGAGTCGCTGAAGAACACCGTGTCCAGGCCCGCGGGCGTGATCTCCACCAGCAGCTCGGCCAGCCGGGCCGCCGGCTCGTGGGTCAGCCCGCCGAACATGACGTGGTTCATCGCCCCGAGCTGGGCCGTCAGCGCCGCGTCCAGGACGGGGTGCCCGTGCCCGTGGATCGCGGTCCACCAGGAGCTCATCGCGTCGAGCGCCGCGATCGGCCGGCCGTCGCGCACCAGCGTCAGCCAGGCGCCGCGCGCACCGACCGCCACCACGGGCGGCACGGACTCGGCGCCGATGGTGCTGTAGGGATGCCACAGGTGCGCGGCGTCGATCGCGCTGATTGCCTCGGACGTCAATCGGGACCTCGCCGCAGACATAGGACACGAGCGTAAAGCAGCCGGGTCGCACAAACCGCGACCATCGGGAAGCATGGGGCGTCATGGCCACGCCGCATCAGCCCGACGACCCCGCCCCGGTGGACCACGCCCCCGCCGCCCCCGCGGACTACGACCTAGAGGCGCCACCCCAGGCGCCCCAGGCGCCCCAGGCGCCCCGGGTGCTGCGGCTGCGCCTGTCGACCTGGGACCTCGTTTCCACCGCCGCGCTGCTGATTCTGCTGGTCGTCCTGGCCACGGAGACGAATTGGCCGGCGCGGCTCTTCGGCTTCCTCGGCAAGGTCTGTGAAGGCGACACGTGCGGAATGGCGCCCTTCGGGATCGATTTCTACATACGCCCGCTGGTGTGGGGCGGCATCGGCGCGGCCGTCGCCGCGGCCGTGGTCGGCCCGGTGGTGTCGTTGTTGAAGGGCTGGTACATGTCATTCTGGCCGGTGCTGTCGCTGGTGCTGATCATGATCGCCTCGATGGTCGGCTTCATGCTCACCACGTTCAGCGAGCGCTACTGGCTCTGACGGCCTCGCGCCCTTCCTGAGACCCAAATCACAACTGGGCACCCGGAATTGGGCGCGCCAGTCACCGTCCGGTCACGTTCCGACAAATAATCCCCTGCGCGCCTCACCAGCTGTTTTCCGGCGGCAACTTCTGTTGTAAAAGTGACTGTAGTGACTGGTGTGAATTCGGTCGGCGAGCCGGCCGGGTCACGAGCCACACGTCATGCCGCGGCGTCGGGCCCCGACGAGGAGGCCCCCACGCGAGTCATGACGAGGCGGCCGAGGCGCGAAATCACCGCGCCGAGGCCCCACTGGACCTTGAGGAAGGAAACCGAAGATGAAGCGCATCTACCTTTTCGCGGCGGGCCTGGCCATGGCGGCCGGCGCGCTGCTGGCCCCCGCCGCGGCGACCGCCGACCCGGTCGTGCGGCCGATGGACTACCAGCAGGTCACCGACGTCGTGGTGATGCGCGGGCTGTCCCAGCGCGGCGTGCCGTTCTCCTGGGGCGGCGGCGGCATCACCGGCCCGTCGCGCGGTCGCGGCAGCGGCATCACCACCGTCGGATTCGACGCCTCGGGCCTGATGCAGTACGCCTACGCCGGTGCGGGCATCAAGCTGCCGCGATCCTCCGGCGAGATCTACCGGGTCGGCCCGAAGGTGCTGCCCCAGCAGGCGCGCAGGGGCGACATGATCTTCTACGGCCCCGGCGGCACGGAAAGCGTGGCGATGTACCTGGGTAACGGGCAGATGCTCGAGGTGGGCGACGTGGTCCAGGTCTCCCCCGTGCGCACCAGTGGCATGACGCCCTACCTGGTCCGGGTGCTCGGGACGCAGCAGTCCCCGCTGCAGCAGGCGCCCGTGCAGCAATTGCCCGCGCAGCAGGCCCCCGTCCGGCAGGTCCCGACCCAGCAGTTGCCCGGGCAGGTGCCCGCGCAGCAGGTCCCGACCCAGCAGCTGCCGGCCCAGCAAGCGCCCGCCCAGCAAGTGCCGGCCCAGCAGGCGCCCGCCCAGCAGGTGCCCACCCAGCAGGCGCCCGTCCAGCAGGTGCCCACCCAACAGGCGCCGGTCCAGCAGGCGCCCATGCAGCAAATGCCGGCGCAGCTGCTGCCGGCCCAACAGGCGCCCCTGCAGTCGGCGCCCGCCGGTATCACGCGGTAACCGCCGCGGCCTGCCCCACAGCCGCCACCTGTTCGATTCCCGCGCTCACGACGGGAGAGCAGGTGGCGGTTTCGGTAAATTGGCTCCAATCATGTTGAGCCTCTACTCGCCGCCCCGCCGACCGGCCACCGCCCCGGAACCGGTCGTCGAGGCTCGTTCGACCTCGACGGGCTTCTACCGCCACGACCTCGACGGCCTGCGCGGCATCGCCATCGCGCTGGTCGCGATGTTCCATGTCTGGTTCGGCCGCGTCTCCGGCGGCGTCGACGTGTTCCTGGCGCTGTCGGGGTTCTTCTTCGGCGGCAAGATCCTGCGCGCCGCGCTCAACCCCGCCGTTTCGCTGTCGCCGGTGGCCGAGGTGACCCGGCTGGCCCGCCGCCTGGTCCCGGCGCTGGTCGTGGTGCTGGCCGGGTGCGCGGCACTCACCATCCTGGTGCAACCACAGACCCGCTGGGAGGCGTTCGCCGACCAGAGCCTGGCCAGCCTGGGCTACTACCAGAACTGGCAGCTGGCCAACACGGTCTCCGACTACCTGAAGGCCGGCGAGGCCGTCAGCCCGCTGCAGCACATCTGGTCCATGTCGGTGCAGGGGCAGTTCTACGTCGGGTTCCTGCTGCTGATCGCCGGGTGCGCCTACGCGTTCCGGCGCCGGCTCGGGGCGCACCTGCGCACCGTGTTCATCGTCCTGCTCGCCGCCGCCACGGTGGCCTCGTTCGTCTACGCGATCATCGCCCACCAGGACAACCAGTCGACGGCCTACTACAACACCTTCGCGCGGGTGTGGGAACTGTTGCTGGGCGCGCTCGCCGGGGCACTCGTGCCCTACCTGCGCTGGCCGATGTGGCTGCGCACGACACTGGCGACCGTGGCGCTGGCGACGATCGTGTCCTGCGGCGCCCTCATCGACGGCGTCCGCGAATTCCCGGGCCCCTGGACGCTGGTGCCCGTGGGCGCCACCATGCTGATGATCCTCGCCGGGGCCAACCTGACGGGCTCTGCCGGCGGCGACCGGCTGCCGCTGCCGAACCGGCTGCTGGCGGCCCGGCCGCTGGTGGCGCTGGGCGCGATGGCGTACTCGCTGTACCTGTGGCACTGGCCGTTGCTCATCTTCTGGCTGTCCTACACCGGCCACCGGCACGCCAACTTCTTCGAGGGCACCGCGGTGCTGGTCGTGTCCGGGGTGCTGGCCTATCTGACGACCCGGCTCGTCGAGGATCCACTGCGCTATCGCTCACCCGGCGGCGCGGTGGCCCCCGTCCGGGCGATCCCGTGGCAGGCGCGCGTGCGCCGGCCGACGATCGCCCTGGGATCCGCGGTGGTGCTGCTGGGCGTGACGCTGACCGCGACGGCGTTCAGCTGGCGCGAGCACATCACCGACCTGCGGGCCGCGGGCAAGGAACTGAGCGGGCTCAACGCCCAGGACTACCCCGGGGCCCGCGCCCTGACCGCCAACGTGCGGGTGCCGATGCTGCGGATGCGGCCCACCGTGCTGGAGGTGCGGCACGACTTCCCGGCCTCCACCAGGGACGGCTGCATCAGCAACTTCGTCAACCCCGCGGTCGTCAACTGCACCTACGGCGACGCGACCGCCACCCGGACCATCGCGCTGGCCGGCGGGTCGCACGCCGAGCACTGGCTGCCCGCGCTCGATCAGCTCGGGCGGGCTCACCACTTCAAGGTGGTCACCTACCTGAAGATGGGCTGCCCGCTGTCGACCGAGGAAGTCCCGCTGATCATGGGCAACAACGCCGCCTACCCGCAGTGCCGCGACTGGGTCCGGCGCACCATGGCCAAGCTGATCGCCGACCACCCCGACTACGTGTTCACCACCTCGACGCGGCCGTGGAACATCAAGCCCGGCGACGTGATGCCGGCCACCTACATCGGGATCTGGCAGGCGTTCTCCGACAACAACATTCCCGTCCTCGCCATGCGCGACACCCCGTGGCTGGTCAAGGACGGCAAGCCGTTCGACCCCGCGGACTGCCTGGCCAAGGGCGGCAACGCGGTGTCCTGCGGGATCAAGCGTTCCGCCGTGCTCGCCGAGCGCAATCCGACCCTCGATTTCGTCGACCGGTTCCCGATCCTCAAGCCACTCGACATGTCCGATGCGGTCTGCCGGGCCGACCTGTGCCGCGCGGCCGAGGGAAACGTGCTGATCTACCATGGCGCCCATCACCTGTCGCCCACCTACGTGCGGACCATGGCGGGCGAGTTGGGTCGCCAGATCGCCGACAACACCGGCTGGTGGTGACGGCAGGCTGACCGGCGCACCGCGCGGCTAAGGTCGTGTGGTGCCCACGAACACTCCCGCTTCAGAAACAGGCGCTGGTGGCAACGATCAACCCAAGCTGGTCACGGTGTGGCCGGGGACTCCGTACCCGCTGGGGGCCTCCTACGACGGCGCCGGCACCAACTTCTCGCTGTTCTCCGAAATCGCCGAGAAGGTCGACTTGTGCCTGATCGACGACGACGGCGCGGAATCGCGGATTCCGCTGGAAGAGGTCGACGGTTTCGTCTGGCATGCCTATCTGCCGAACGTCATCCCGGGCCAGCGCTACGGCTTTCGCGTGCACGGGCCGTTCGACCCGGCGGCCGGCCACCGCTGCGACCCCAGCAAGTTGCTGCTCGACCCGTACGGCAAGGCATTTCACGGCGATTTCACCTTCGGTCAGGCGCTGTACTCCTATGACCTGTTGGCCGTCGACCAGAAGGCTCCCGACGCCGAAAGCGCCGACCCCGGAACGCCGCCGATGGTCGACTCGCTGGGCCACACCATGACCAGCGTGGTGATCAACCCGTTCTTCGACTGGGCCTACGACCGGTCCCCCAACATTCCCTACCACGAGACGGTGATCTACGAGGCCCACGTCAAGGGCATGACGCAGACCCATCCCGGCATCCCCGAGGAGCTGCGCGGCACCTATGCGGGGCTGGCCCATCCGGCGATCATCGATCACCTCAAATCGCTCAGCGTGACCGCCATCGAGCTGATGCCGGTGCACCAGTTCCTGCACGACGCCCGGCTGCTGGACCTGGGCCTGCGGAACTATTGGGGCTACAACACTTTCGGCTTCTTCGCCCCGCACAACGAGTACGCGTCCAGCAGGCAGGCCGGCAGCGCGGTGGCCGACTTCAAATCCATGGTGCGCACCTTCCACGAAGCGGGCATCGAGGTCATCCTCGACGTGGTGTACAACCACACCGCCGAAGGCGACCACCTCGGTCCGACGATCAACTTCCGCGGCATCGACAACGCCGCCTACTACCGGCTCGTCGATGACGACCTGCGGTTGTACAAGGACTACACCGGCACCGGCAACAGCCTCAACGCCCGGCACCCGCACGTTCTCCAGCTGATCATGGACTCCCTGCGCTACTGGGTGACCGAGATGCACGTCGACGGGTTCCGCTTCGATCTGGCCGCCACACTGGCCCGCGAGCTGCACGACGTCGACCGGTTGAGCGCGTTCTTCGACCTGGTGCAGCAGGATCCGGTGGTCAGTCAGGTCAAATTGATCGCCGAGCCGTGGGACGTCGGCGAGGGCGGCTACCAGGTCGGCAACTTCCCGGGTTTGTGGACCGAGTGGAACGGGAAATATCGCGATACTGTGCGTGACTACTGGCGGGGCGAGCCCGCAACCCTCGGCGAGTTCGCGTCCCGGCTGACCGGGTCGTCGGACCTGTATGAGGCAACCGGCCGGCGCCCCAGCGCCAGCATCAACTTCGTCGTGGCCCACGACGGGTTCACGCTGGGCGATTTGGTCTCCTACAACGAGAAGCACAATCTGGCCAACGGCGAGGAGAACCGGGACGGGGAGAGCCACAACCGTTCGTGGAACTGCGGCGTCGAGGGCCCCACCGACGACCCCGACATCCTCGAGTTGCGCGCCCGCCAGATGCGCAACTTCTGGGCCACCCTGATGGTCAGCCAGGGCACCCCGATGATCGCGCACGGCGACGAGTTGGGCCGCAGCCAGAACGGAAACAACAACGTCTACTGCCAGGACTCCGAATTGTCCTGGATGGACTGGTCGTTGGCCGACAAGAACGCCGACCTGCTGACCTTCGCGCGCAAGGTGAGCACCCTGCGCAAGAACCACCCGGTGTTCCGCCGCCGCCGGTTCTTCGAGGGCGAGCCGATCCGCAGCGGCGACGAGGTGCACGACATCGCCTGGCTGACGCCCGGCGGCCGGGAGATGACGCACGAAGACTGGGGCACCAGGCTGCACAAGTGCGTGGCGGTGTTCCTCAACGGCGACGCCATCACCGCGCCCGACGCCCGCGGGGAACGGGTCGCCGACGACTCATTCCTGTTGTGCTTCAACGCCGACGAGCGAACGCTGGAGTTCGTGATGCCGCACGCGGACTACGCCCGGGAGTGGACCGTGGAACTCGACACCAACGACCCGGTCGGCCTCGACGGTGATGCCGGCCAGGTCGTCAACGCCGAGGAGAAGATCACCGTGCCGTCGCGTTCGCTGCTGATACTTCGTAAGACGTTGTGACGCATGGCGTTACCAGTCCTGGCCACCTACCGGTTGCAGTTGCGTGGTGAAGCGAGCGGCGTCGCGTTCACCTTCGCCGACGCCGAGAACCTGCTCGATTACCTCGACGGCCTCGGCGTCTCGCACCTGTACCTGTCCCCCATCACGACGGCGGTCCGCGGGTCCAGCCACGGCTACGACGTCACCGACCCGACGACCGTCTCCCCCGAGCTAGGGGGGCCCGACGGGCTGGCGCGGCTGTCGGCGGCGGCCGCAGAACGCGGCATGGGCCTGATCGTCGACATCGTGCCCAACCACGTCGGCGTCGATCAACCCGAACAGAACCGATGGTGGTGGGACGTGTTGCGGCACGGCCGATCCTCGGCCTACGCGGCGTTCTTCGACATCGACTGGGAGCTCGACGAGGACGGCCGCATCGTGTTGCCGGTGTTGGGCTCCGACGCCGACGCCGCCGATTTGCAGGTCGACGGGGACGTGCTGCGATTGGGTGACCTGGCGTTCCCGATCGCACCCGGCACCGGCGAGGGTACGGGGCCCGAGGTGCACGACCGCCAGCACTACCGGCTGGTGGGCTGGCGCAACGGCGTGTGCGGGTACCGCCGCTTCTTCTCGATCACCTCGCTGGCCGGGCTGCGCCAGGAAGACCCCGCCGTCTTCGACGCCAGCCACGCCGAGGTCGCCCGCTGGTTCACCGAGGGACTCGTCGACGGCGTGCGGATCGACCACCCGGACGGATTGTCCGATCCCTGCGGCTATCTGGCCCGGCTGCGCCAACTCGTGGGCCCGGATGCCTACATCGTGATCGAGAAGATCCTGGCCCCCGACGAGGCGCTCGAGCCCACGCTGCCGGTGGCCGGCACCACCGGCTACGAGGCGCTGCGCGAGGTGGGTGGCGTCTTCGTCGACCCGGCCGGCGCGCCCGCGCTCACGGCGCTCGTCGAGTCGGCGGGAGTGGACTACGCGGCGCTGCCCGCGCTGCTGGCCGACCTCAAGGTGCGCACCGCCACCGGCACGCTGGCCAGCGAGCTGGGCCGGCTGCGCCGGGCCGTCGTCGCCGCGACCGGCACCGATCACCCGCTACTGGGAGAGGCGGTCGCCGCCCTGCTCAGCCACATCGGCGTCTACCGCTGCGACTATCCGGGACTGGCCGCGATCATGCCGGCCGCGCTGGCCGAAACGCAGGCGGCGGCACCGGAATTGGGGGCCGCGCTCGCGGTGCTGGCCGCCGCTTTGGCCCGCGGCGGCGAAGCCGCCACCCGGCTGCAGCAGCTGTGCGGGGCGGTGACCGCCAAAGCGAGCGAGGACTGCCTGTTCTACCGCGACGCCCGGCTGGTGTCGCTGAACGAGGTGGGCGGCGAGCCGCACCGGTTCGGGGTGGGCGTCGCGGAGTTCCACCAGGCCGCCGCCACCCGCGCGCGGCTGTGGCCGCAGGCGATGACCGCGCTGACCACCCACGACACCAAGCGCGGCGAGGACGTGCGCGCCCGCATCGGCGTGCTCTCGCAGGTGCCGTCGCTGTGGACGGAGTTCCTCAGCCGCTGGGAGGCCCAGGCCCCCTCCCCCGACCCGGCGACCGGACAGTTCCTGTGGCAGAACATCTTCGGGGTGTGGCCGGTCAGCGGCCCCGGAAACGGAAAGGTCACCGGCGCCCTGCGCGAGCGGCTGCACGCCTACGCCGAGAAGGCGATCAGGGAGGCCGCCTGGCACACCTCCTGGAACGACCCGGACGCCGCGTTCGAGGACGCGGTGCACGGCTGGCTGGACAGCGTGCTCGACGGCCCCGTCGCCGACCAGCTGACGGAGCTCGTCGGCCGGGTCAATTCGCACGCCGCCAGCGACGCGCTGGGCCAGAAGCTGCTCGCGCTGACCGTGCCCGGGGTGCCCGACATCTACCAGGGCACCGAACTGTGGGACGACAGCCTGGTGGACCCCGACAACCGCCGCCCCGTCGACTACGCCGCCCGCCGGGCCGCACTCGCCGAGTTGCAGCACCCCAAACTCCGGGTTGTCACCACGGCGCTGCGGCTGCGTCGTTCCCACCCGCGGTGCTTCCTGAGCGGCCAATACGTCCCGCTGCTGGCCGACGGGCAGGCCGGCGAGCACGTCGTGGCGTTCCGCCGCGGCCCCGACATCGTGGTCGCGGTGACCCGCTGGACCCTGCACCTGGCCGAGACCGGTTGGGGCAACACCGTGCTGCCGCTGCCCGAGGGCACCTGGGTCGATCGGCTCACCGGCGCGATCGCGGACGGACCGACCGCGGCCGCCCAGTTGTTCGCCGAGCTGCCCGTCGTCCTGCTGGAGCGCCATCGTGACTGAATTCCGCGTCTGGGCGCCCAAACCCGGGCTGGTGCGCCTCGACGTCGACGGCGCGGTGCACGACATGACGCGCTCGGACGACGGTTGGTGGCACGCGGCCCTCGACACCGCGCCCGACGCCCGCTACGGCTACCTGCTCGATGACGACCCCACCGTGCTGCCCGACCCGCGGTCGGCGCGCCAACCCGACGGGGTGCACGAACGCTCGCAGCTGTGGGACCCCGCGACGGCCCCCTGGACCGACGGCGACTGGGCCGGCCGCCCGGTGGAGGGCGCGGTGATCTACGAGCTGCACGTCGGCGCGTTCACGCCCGCCGGCACGTTCGACTCCGCGATCGCGAAGCTGGACTACCTGGTCGATCTGGGCGTCGACTTCGTCGAGCTGATGCCCGTCAACTCCTTCGCCGGCACCCACGGCTGGGGCTACGACGGGGTGCTGTGGTACAGCGTGCACGAACCCTACGGCGGTCCCGACGGCCTGGTCCGATTCGTCGATGCCTGCCACGCGCGTGGGTTGGGGGTGCTGATCGACGCGGTGTTCAACCACCTGGGCCCGTCGGGAAACTACCTGCCGAAATTCGGTCCGTACCTGTCGGCGGGCAGCAACCCGTGGGGCGAGGGCATCAACATCGCCGACGCCGACTCCGACGAGGTGCGCCGCTACATCATCGGGTGCGCGCTGCGCTGGATGCGCGACTTCCATGCCGACGGCCTGCGCCTGGACGCGGTGCACGCGCTGGTCGACACCACCGCCATCCACATCCTCGAGGAGCTTGCGACCGAAACCGATTGGCTCTCAGAACAGTTCGGCCGCCCGTTGTCGCTGGTCGCCGAAAGCGAACTCAACGACCCGCGGCTGATCACCCGCCGCGACCGCGGCGGCTACGGGATCACCGCGCAATGGGCCGACGACATCCACCACGCCATCCACACCGCGGTCTCCGGCGAACGGCAGGGCTATTACGCCGATTTCGGGTCGCTGGCCACGCTGGCGCAGACGCTGCGGCACGGCTACTTCCACGCCGCCACGTATTCGTCGTTCCGGCACCGCCGCCACGGCCGTCCGCTGGATACGTCGTCGATTCCGGCCACCTCGCTGCTGGCCTACACCTGCACGCACGACCAGGTCGGCAACCGGGCACTCGGCGACCGCCCGTCGCAGAACCTGACCGGCGGCCAGCTGGCGGTCAAGGCGGCCCTGGTGCTCGGATCTCCCTACACCGCAATGCTGTTCATGGGCGAGGAGTGGGGCGCATCGACACCGTTCCTGTTCTTCAGCTCCCACCCCGAACCCGAGCTGGCCAAGGCCACCGCGGCGGGCCGCAAGGCCGAGTTCGCCGAGCACGGCTGGGACGCCGACGATATCCCCGACCCGCAGGACCCGCAGACGTTCCTGCGGTCCAAGCTCGACTGGGCCGAGGTCGACTCCGGCGAGCACGCCCGCCTGCACCGGCTCTACCGCGACCTGATCGCCTTGCGGCGCAACGACCCCGACATGGCCGATCCCTGGCTGGGCGACCTCACCGTCGACTACGACGAGGGCGAGCGCTGGATCGTGCTGCGCCGCGGCCGGTTGCGCGTCGCGTGCAACCTGGGCGCCGACCCGGTGACGGTGCCGGTCACCGGCGAGGTGGTGCTGGCCTGGGCCGCTCCCACCGTCGGCGCCGGCGGCACCGCGCTGGACGGCCACTCGGTCGCCATCCTGCGCGAGCAGACGTAAAATCGCTGTTCGCGAGCCTGTTTCCCGCTACTTTGCGTCTGCTCGGCTGCCCGGTTCGCCCGTCACGAGGCTTTGGTGTAGCGGCGCACCA
Organism: uncultured Actinomycetota bacterium; assembly: GCA_963711445.1. Classification (GTDB taxonomy): domain Bacteria; phylum Actinomycetota; class Actinomycetes; order Mycobacteriales; family Mycobacteriaceae; genus Mycobacterium. Next base: position 1,948,001 of record CAVQEF010000002.1, on the reverse strand, counting down.
GTTCGGCCTCGCCGAACGTGCTCGCGTGCTGCCGGCCGTGGTCGTCCTGCCCGAAGAAGGTCCACTGCTTCGGGCTCTTCTGCGGCTCGCTGATCAGCTTGACCCGGTAGGGAAGATGGGCGGCCTGCACGGTGGCGATGATGTCACCGACCCGGATCTGCGACGGGTGAATCTCTGGAGCGTCCTGCCAGTTCTGTGTGGCCATGTCGATCTTCCTTTCAAAGGTGGAGCGCGATGCAAATCGTCTGTTAGTCAAGCGAAGTCGGGTGCGGCGCGGAAGATGCCGGTCACTCCGTCACGACCGCTCCGGCCGCAGCGCCGTGACGGGATCCGTTGTCCGGCAGGAGCTGGCCGCAAAGCGCGCTTTCCGTACAGGCCGCGCGCACGATGTCGTCGCTGGTCCGAAACTCTTGAGTGTCTTGTTCCAGAGGCATGATGGGCAGGGCGGCCGCGCGACGCAGCACCATGGTCGCCAAGGCCGCGGAGGTTCGGCACGGTATCACCAAGACGTTTGCGCGGGCCCAGTTGCCGACGACCGTCATCAGGCGCTGGTGTCCGACGAACCGGCCGGGATCGCGTGCGCGCTCGCGATGCACGGCGTCGAGGTCCGGCGAGCACTCCAGCGGCGACCAGTTGATGCTGATCGTGGCGACTTCGCCCAGCCGGGTGGACAGCGCGTCGACCAGTTCGGGGAGCTCGGCCGCGATCGAGGCGCTGTGCGGCCACCACGCCCCGTCCAGCGCCGAACCCAATTCGGCGGCCAGGGCCAGCCGCACCGGGCTCGCCAGGCGCCGCCCGCGCACCGCCCGGTTCATGGTTGCGACGTCGTCGCGAGCGGAGCCGCCGTGGGGCGATTCGCTCTCAAGGCTGCGTACTCCATGGACGATCCCCTTCGCTCCCGGCTGATCCGGCACTCACGTGAGGATCGACAATCAAAGTCGGTAGAAAATGTTCGGTGATGCTGAATGCACTCCCGATATTGACGTTTGCTACAAGTAGCCCGCGTTCGACAATACACCTCGTGGGTCGCGTTCGCGTCGTTTCAGCTATCGGGACGCAAAGGACGCGGCCACGAGGCTCGTGATCCCAGCGATGACATCGAAGTCCCTGTCGCAGTGCGCGATCGCTACACCATGACGGATCGCGATCGCCGCCACAAGGCAGTCGTTGACGCTCCGAATCGTTTCGCCCGTTCGCCGAGCGGCGCGATAGCCGTCCGCGGCAGCTCGAAAGTCGAGAGAGTTGTCGACGCCCAGCGACGACAAGCCGTTCACCAGCCGCCCGAGTTTGATGCTGGTGTCAACGTCGGTCGCACCGCACAGGATCTCCATCGCGACGGGTTCACACGCCGCGATATCAGCCGGTTCATGAGAGATCAGGCGGCGCACTTCCGGTGCCGCGCTCGAGCCCGTGGCGCGGAAGTATTCGGTCGAAGTCATCAAGACGCCTCTGCGCTGCGAAAACCAGTGGCGGTCCGATGCGCCGCGGTGCTACGCATGTGTCCGTGGACACCGCATACCAACCCACGTCGCGCACGACGCCGACCCGCTACCGCGAGCGCGCCCGCTACGACCGCGAAACCGTGCACGCCATCCTCGACGAGGCGCTGATCTGCCACCTCGGCTACGTCAGCGCCGACGGGCCGGTGGTGTTGCCGACGGCGCACGCGCGCCTCGGCGAGACGCTCTACCTGCACGGTTCGACGGGCAGCGGGCCTTTATTGGCGGCCAGTGCGGCGCCGACGGGCCTGCCGGTCTGCGTGACCGTCACCCTGGTCGACGGGTTGGTGCTGGCCCGCGCGGCGATGCACCATTCGGTGAACTTCCGTTCGGTGGTCGTGCGCGGCACCGCGCGGCCGGTCGACGACCCGGCCGAGAAACTGCGGGCCCTGCACGGCCTGCTCGACCACATCGCGCCGGGGCGCGCCGCGGACTGCCGGGCCCCCGACCCGCGGGAACTCGCGGCGACCGGCGTGCTGGCCGTCGACCTCGTCGAGGTCTCGGCCAAGGTGCGCACCGGCGACCCGGTCGACGATCCGGAAGATCATGCGCTGCCGGTCTGGGCGGGCGTCGTGCCGCTGAGCCTGACGGCCGGCGCACCCGTGCCCGCCGACGACCTGGACCCCAACGTCCAGCTGCCCGGCTACCTCACCGCCGAGCGTGCGTGTCTGCACGGCGACACGCCGTAAAGCCCGTACAAACGCGCACGCTCGCCGCCGGGATCGGACTGGCTACAACAGGTATCGGTAGGCCGGCGACCCGGGCTCGAGAGTCTCGACGTGGAGCTCGGTGGCCCGCATCCGCTCGAGCAGGCCGTCCAGGTCGGCGGCCGACCCCAGCTCGACACCGACCAGCGCCTCGCCGGTCTCGCGGTTGTTGCGCTTGACGTACTCGAACAGGGTGATGTCGTCGCCTGCGCCGAGCACGTCGTCGAGGAACCGCCGCAACGCGCCGGGCTCCTGCGGGAAGTCCACCAGGAAGTAGTGCTTGAGCCCGAGGTGGACCAGCGAGCGCTCCAGCACCTCCCCGTAGCGCGACACGTCGTTGTTGCCGCCGGAGATCAGGCACACCACGCAGGCGCCGGGCTCGATGTCGGCCTCCAGCAGGCCCGCCACCGACAACGCGCCCGCCGGCTCGGCGATGATGCCCTCGTTCTGGTAGAGGTCCAGCATCGCGGTGCACACCGCCCCCTCGTCGACGGCGGTGATCGACACCATGTCCCCGGCGGCGGCCAGCGCGGCGTGGGGCAGCGTGCCCGCGCGCCGCACCGCGGCGCCGTCGACGAACTGGTCGACGTGGTCGAGCAGCACTGGCCCGCCGGCGGCCAGCGCGGCCATCATCGACGCGGCCCCGGCCGGCTCGACGCCCAGCACCGCGGTGTTGGTGGTGCGTTCGGCCAGGTAGGTGGTGATGCCGGCGATGCACCCGCCGCCGCCCACCGGCACCACCACCAGGTCGGGCTCCCCGTCGAGTTGCTCGAGGATCTCGACGGCGACGGTGCCCTGGCCGGCCATGGTGCGCATGTCGTCGTACGGCGGCACCAGCGTGGCGCCGGTGCGTGCGACGTCGGCCAGCGCCGCCTCGGCGGCGAGGTCATAGGTCGACCCGCCCACGATCAGCTCGATGAACTCCCCGCCGTGGTAGCGGATCCGGTCCCGCTTCTGCTTGGGGGTCTTGGCCGGCACGTACACGCGGCCGCGCACCCCCAGCGCCCGGCACGCGTACGCGAAGCCCTGCGCGTGGTTGCCCGCCGAGGAGCACACCACGCCCGCGGCCCGCTCCTCGTCGGAGAGCTGCACCAGCAGGTTGTAGGCGCCGCGGATCTTGTAGGACCGCACGATCTGCAGGTCCTCGCGTTTGAGGTAGACCTGCGCGCCGGTGATGGCCGACAGCCGATCGCTGAGCTGCAGCGGGGTGGGCGTCACCACCGAAGCGATCCGCTTGGCCGCGCCGTCGACGTCAGCCGCGCACAGCGGTGACATGCTCGGGTTCTGGCTCAGTTCGGCGGACACCGATCAATGGTGCCATGAGTGCCGATCCCGGACGTCAACCCACCGGGGTCAGCACGAACACCGGGATCTGGCGGTCCGTCTTCGTCTGGTACTCGGCGTAGTCCGGCCAGGCCTCGACGGCGCATTCCCACCAGGTGGCCTTCTCCTCGCCGAACACCTCCCGGGCGTCGTAGTCGCGGGTGACGCCGCCGTCCTGCAGCTCGACCCGCGGGTTCTTCTTGACGTTGTGGTACCAGACCGGGTTCTTCGGCGCCCCGCCCAGGGAGGCGACGATCGCGTACCGGCCGTCGTGCTCGACGCGCATCAGCGGCGTCTTGCGCAGCTTGCCGGTCTTGGCGCCGACGGTGGTGAGCACGATGATGGGCTTGCCCTTCATGTCGGCGGCCTCGGCGCCGCCGGACGCCTCGTACTTGTCGGCCTGTTCGCGGGACCAGTCCCAGGGTGATGGTTCGTACTCTCCGGTGAGCGGCATGGTGCCAACTCTAGGCACCGGCGCGGCGGCGCCGCCGGCGTCGTCACATCCGCCCCTTCAGCCCCGTCACCGTTCCCAGGTGTGGATGTGCCCGCCCGTGAGCGTCGCGCTCCCCGATCGGTGACTGGACTGACTCGCCCTCACGGCGCGGGACCGGTCAGGTAGCGCGCCGGGACGGGGCGCACCCAGTCGGCCAGCGTCGCGTCGTCCATCTCGGCCGGCGCCGGCACCCCCACCACGTAGCGGGCCACCGCGATGCCCAGCACCTGCGAGCCGACCAGCGCGGCGCGATCGGGGGCGACGGCGGCCAGCGCGGGAGCCACCTGCTCGACGAACGCGCCCAGCAACGCGTCGGCGGCCGCCCGGTTGGTCGCCGCCGCCCGCAGCAGCGGCAGGAACGACCCGTGCGGACCCCACGCCTCGACGAACAGCGGCACCAGCACGTCTGCGAGCCGCTCGGGCGCGACGCGGCCGGTGTAAGCGTCGCGCGTCACGGGTCTGCGTCGGCGTAGCCCGCTCGACGCGGTGCCCCGGGGCGCTCAGCGCGCCCGCGCCAGCTTCGCAATCTCGTTGACTCGCCTTGTCGCCGTGGCGATCTCGTCGGCGAACTCCTGCCGTCGTTTGGCGATGTCGGCGCCGTCGGCGCCGACGAGCTCGCGGTGCCGCGCCAACCGCAGCGCGGTCTTGAACAGCTCCATCGACCGCGACTCGGCATTGGCGACGCGGCGCTGCAGCTCCCACTGCTTGCCCACCTCCAGGCACTCGGCCAAAAAGGCCTCCTCGTCGAAGGATTCGTCCTCGTAGGCGGCCAACCGATCGGCGACGATGTGGTAGGCGTCCAGGAACGGTCGCAACACCAGGTGCGCCAGCAGCACATCGGCCGACTCCAGCAGCCCGCGCACGTCGGCGGCGCTATAGGTCTTGGTGGTATCGGCGACCGGCGCGATCAGGTGAATTTCGTCGGCGAGCTCCTTCTCGAACTGTGCGCGCGCGGAGAACAGGAACTCGAACTTCAGCAACTCGCGCAGGCGCAGCGCCTCGTCGCGCACGGTCGCCGGTGCGACCGAGCCACCGTCCTCGCAGGCCGCCACCAACGCCATCTCGGCGATCGCGCGATCGACGAGGATGTGGATGGCGGTATTGCGGTAGAACGCCGCGACCAGATTCTGATCGGTGCAGATGCCCCAGACCGGTTCGGTGCCGGCGTCGTAGACGGTGACCACCCCCGAGGCGACCAGCTGGTGCAGCGTCCACCTGATCGTCGAGCGATTGGTCAGGTCCGCCGCGCCCGCCACCGCCCAGTTACGCGCCGCGATGTAGCTCGCCAGCGGCCGCACCGTGGCCAGCACCTCGCTGATCGACAGCGAGCGGTCCGCACCCAACAGCGCCAGGCTGACCACCGCGGTCGGCGTCACCGGCGTCGCCCGGTTGATGCGGTGCTCCACGTCCAGCGCGATGCGTTCGATCTCGGTGCCGGTCCCCGATTCGTCGGCGCGCAGCTCCTCGAGGCGCTTGCGCAGCGGCAGCGGTTCGCCGAAGTCCAGGTAAGCCCGGCCCAGCCGTTGGCCCTGCTGGCGCGCGAGCCGGACCAAAAAGCGCAGGTCTTCCGGCCGCTTGACCGCACCGTAGGCCTCGGTGGTCATGGCCTCCACCTCGTGCAGCTGGTCGTAGACGATGGAGGTGGGCACCAAATACACCTCGGGACCGTCGATCTCGTCGACGGCGTCGGCGATGTAGCGCAGGATCCCGAACACCGGGGGCCGCAGCTTGCCGGTCCTGGTCCGCCCGCCCTCGATCGACCAGGTCAGGTTGGCGTGGTTTTGCACCAGCTGCGCGGCGTAGGCCCGTAACGCGAGCCGGTACACGGGGATGTCCTTGGTCTGACGGCGGATGAAGATCGCGCCGGTGCGCTTGGCCCACGCGCCGAACGGGAAGAAGTTCAGGTTGGCGCCGCCGAAGGTCAGCGCGGGCGAGAGGCGGTTGGCCATGATCACCTCGGGCAGCAGCATGCCGTCCAGGTAGGAGCGATGCGAAAAGGCAAACGCCAGTGTGGCTTTGCGGTCCAGTTTGCGCAATTCGGCGACCTCGTCCTCGTCGACGAGCACGTCGTAGGCGCGCATGATCCAGCGGCTGAACCCGCGCCAGGCCTGCACCGCCCGCTCGTCCAGCGAGGCCGCCATCTCCCGCAGGTAGCCGGCGGCCTCGGCCCGCACGCTCTCGAGATCGCGATCGAGTTCGGCGGCCAGAGCGCTCAGCCGCTCGTCAAACCATCGGGCGCCCAGCAGCTGAGCGACCTCGGCAGGGTCGGTCGGCAGCGGGGCGCTCGATTCGTCGAGAAGTCCGCCGCGCTGCAGCAGTTTCCGGACACCGACGCGACCGATCTCGCGGGCGGTCGCCCCCGGTCCCCCGCTCACGCCGGCTGCACCGTTGCGGCCACGGAGGGCTCGTGGACCTCCGGATGCGGCTCGGGCGCGTAGAGATCTTCGATCTCGGCCGCGTATTTGGCCATGATCGGCTTGCGCTTGAGTTTCATGGTGAGCGTGATCTCGTCGCCGCCGGGCTCCCACAATGTCGGCAACACCCGGAACCGCTTGATCTGTTCCACCCGCGAAAGTTTCGCGTTGCCCTCGGCCACCCCGGCGGCAATCCTGGCGATCACCTGGGGGGCGGCGGCCAGGGCGGCGGGGGACGCCTCGGAAAGCCCGTGCTGGGCCGCGTAGGGCCCGACCGAGTCGGCGTCGAAGACCAGGAGTGCGGCGTTGTACGGTCGCCCGTCACCGATCGTGATCATCACGCCGATCATGGGGCAGGCGGCCAGGATGGTGTTCTCGATGTTGGCCGGCGACATGTTCTTTCCGGCCGCGTTGATGATCAGCTCCTTCTTGCGGTCGATCACCCGCAGGTAGCCCTGTTCGTCGACGTCGAAGATGTCGCCGGTGTGCAGCCAGCCCTCGGCGTCGATCGCCTCGGCGGTCTTGGCCGGTTCCTTGCGGTAGCCCTTCATCACCAGGGGGCCGCGGACCAGGTACTCGCCGTCTTCGGCGATCTTGCCCTCCAGCCCGGGCAGCAGCTTGCCGACGGAGCCGACGCGCGCGTCGCTGGGATGGCTGGTGGAGGCAACGCAGCTCAGCTCGGACATGCCCCACACCTCGGCGATCGGGACGCCGATGCCGGCGAAGAAGGCCAACGTCTCCCGCGGGATGGGCGCCGCTCCCGAAAGCGCCCACCGCAGTTCACCGAAGCCCAGCCGGTCCCGCAGCGCGGACAGCACCAGCTCGTCGGCTTTGGCCCATTCGGCGGCAACGTCGTGGACTAACGATTGGCCGGCCAGCAGCGCGGCGGCGCGCTTGGCGGCCACCGACAGCGCCCACTGCAAGGCCTGCCGTTTCGCTTCGTCCGCCTCGTGATTGACCATGAATTCGATACCGGCCTTGAGCTTTTCCCATACCCGGGGCACCGCGCCCCACACCGTGGGCCGGACATCGGGCAACGCGGCCACGATTGCGCGGCCATCGGAGACCACGGTGACCTGGGTGCCGAACATCTCCTGGGCATACAGGCCGGTCATCCGGTCGGCGATGTGCGCCGAGGGCAAAAACGACGTGACCCGGTCGCCGAACTCGATGCCGAGGACGGCGTCCAGGGCGTAACCCTCGAACAGCAGATTGGTGTGGGTCATCTCCACGCCCTTGGGGTTGCCGGTGGTACCCGATGTGTAGATGAGCGTGACAATGTCGTCGGATTGCACTGCCCGCCATGCCGATTCGAAGTCGAAACCCTCCTGCGCGGCGGCATACAGCTCGTCGACGGAGATGGTGCCGCGCGGTGAGCCGTCGATGCAGACGATGTGCTCGATGGGCGCGCCGCTGGCCCGGATGCGGTCGACGTACTGGGCCTCGCAGATCGCGACCTTGGTGCCGGCATTGTCGAACAGGTAGCTCAGTTGCTCGGCGGGCAGGGTGTTGTACACCGAAAACGAAGTGGCGCCGACGTGTTGGGCGCCCACCTCGAGCGGGTAGAACTCGATCCGGTTGGCCATCATCAGCGAGACGGTGTCGCCGCGCCCGACGCCCAGGCCCGCCAGGCCGGCGGCAACCTTCCGCACCTGCGCCGCATACTCCCGCCAGGTCAGGGTCTGGGTGCCGCCGGGAGTGCGCAGCGCGACGGCGTCCGGGTCGATCGACGCGGTGCGCTGGAATGCCTCGCACATGGTGGCCGGACGTTCGGTTGTCGTCATTTCCGTCCTCCTCGGCGGACCGGTGCTGCCCTTTGTGAGCGTACGTCCGTGCCGGGGGGCACGGGATGATTTCAGGTACCGGGGCGCCAGAGCTGCAGCGTGCTGGTCACGCCGCCGGGCAGCTCCAACAGCTCGACGGGGGTGCCGTCGGGGTCGTAGATGAAGAACATCCGCACGCCCCCGATGTCCACCGCCGGGTCGGCGCGGACGTCGGGGTGGTGGCGCCGAACGGCCTCGTAGGTGGCGTCGAGGTCGTCGACCCGGAACGACACGTTGGTGTAGCCCAGGTGCGGACCGCTCGGTGTCGCCGGCACCGTGCCCAGCGACAGCAGCTCGACCATGGCCGCGCCGATCAGCCCGCCGACCATGCGGCCCTGCTGCGCGGCCCCGCCGGTCACCGCGTCCAACCCCGCCCCTTGGAGTTCGACGTCGAACACGACGTCCATGCCCAGCACGCCGGTGTAGAACGCGAGGGACGCCTCGATATCGGAGACGCCGATGCAGACGTGGGAAAAGTTCTGCACGGCGACGGGCTGCGGGTCACTCATCGGGGCTCCTTGGCTCAGGCGGGCAACGCAGTATGAATCCCACACGTGCACGCGTCAATCGACGGACACGTGCATCGCATCCCCCATTCGATGACCGCGCGCGCCCGCACCAGTGACGCGATGTGCGCGTCGATCTCGGCGAGTTTGGCCTCGGCCAGCGCGCGGCTCGCGGGCCTGCCCGGCGCGTCGTCGGCGAACAGCAGCTGGATCTCCTCCAGCGCGAACCCGGCGCTCTTGCAGAGCCCGATCACGTCGAGCCGGGCGAGAACCGACTCGTCGTAGCGGCGCTGGCCGCCCACCCGCACCGGCGCCGGCACGAGGCCCACCTGCTCGTAGTAGCGCAACGTGGTCGCCGGCACGCCGGCCCGGCGCGCCACCTCTCCGATGGTCAGGCTTGCGGTCATCCGGGCTCCCCGCTTCGGGCTTGACTTAGAGCCAACTCTAAGTCGTTGACTGTGCCCATGCACGAAAATGCCCTCGCTGGGCTGAGCGGTTCCCGCTACGCCCTCCTCCGCTCGTTTCGCCGCGACGGCACACCGGTGGACACCCCGATCTGGTTCGCGGTGGACGGCGATGGATTGGTGTTCCGGACGAAGGTGGGCCCCAAGACGCGGCGGCTGTCCGCGCGCCGGGATGTCGAGCTCGCCGCGTGCGACTACCGGGGCCGGGCTCGCCCGGGCGCGCCGACCGTGTCGGGGCGCGCCGCCCTTCTTTCCGGCGCCGACGCCGAGCGGGCCAACCGCGTCCTGCACAAACGCTATGGCTGGCAGTGGAACATCGTGCCGCTGCTCAAGGTCCCGGGCGTCACCAACGTGCACCGGGAGCTGGCCCTCCGCGAGAAGCTGCGGCGTGCGCGCGACCGCGGGGTGTGGGGCGACAGCGCCATCGTGCGGGTGGACCCGGCATGACTCAGTCGAACAATGACGCCGTCCGCTCCCACCGTTCGGCAATGCTGCAGCGCCGCAGCGATGCTCGTTCGAGGCTTCGTGCGGCCCGGGCGGCCCGGGCGGCCCGATCAGCGGTTATCCGCAGCATCGTCGATGCAGGACTGCCGGCCGCGCACGGCACCGTGAGCGTGACCGCGCTGCCTCAGCTGCCCCGCTTGGTGGCGGCGGCTGCCGGGTAGGTTCGGAGAACGTGAGTTCTGATTTGGACGTCAGCGGGCTTTCCCCGCTTGAACAGACCGCATTGCTGACCCAATACGCCCGAGCGCTGGACAGCCGATGGCAACGGCCGATTCTCGCTGACACGCTCGCCGACGACATCGTCGCCAAGATCGACTACGACTTCGCCGCGCTCGGCATACCCACCAGTGTGGTGTGCCAGTCGGCGCTGCGCGCCAAGATGCTCGACGATCGGGTGCGGGCGTTTACCGCAGAACATCCCGATGCCGTTGTCGTGGACCTCGGCGCGGGGCTGGACACGGGCCTGTTTCGCGTCGGCCCGCCCGCCACGGTCGATTGGTACAGCGTCGACCTGCCGGGTGTCATCAGACTGCGCAACCAGGTGATGCCGGCGAGCGAACACGCCCACTCGATCGCGGCCTCGGTGGCGGATCGCACGTGGACCGACTCCATTCCCATCGACCGGCCTGCCATGGTGATCGCCGACGGGCTGTTCGCGTTTCTGTCCGAGCCGGTAATTGTCGCCGTCGTCCGCCACGTCACCGAGCACTTCGGCTCGGGCGAGCTGGCTTTCAACGACTACGGGCGCATCGGCTTGTTCAGCAGGGTCGCGGTGAAGCTGGCCCCGCAGCGGATGTTCTCCCAGGTGGGCAGCCAATGGGGCTATGCGGGGTTCAAGGACGCACGGGTGCCCGAGTCGTGGGCCCCGCGGTTGAGGCTGGTCGAGGAGGCCAGCCTGGCGCACGCTCCCGAGGTGGAGCTGTTTCCGGGGTGGATTCGGTTGGCTACCAAGGCATCCGGGAGGTTCAAGGCCGGTGCACGCAAGGCGCGGATCTTGCGCTACCGGTTCTGAACTCCCTGGCCCCTCGAACGTGAACCCGGCTTCACGTTCGGCCACGAGCGTGAGACTGGTTTCACGTTCGGCATCGCTCAGCCGCCCAGGCAGCCCGGGCCCAGCAGCTCCTTGAGGTCGCCCATCAGCGCCGGCGACGGCGTCACCCGCAGCGAGGCGTCCAGTTCGAGCGTCGTGATCCGGTCCCCGCTGATGAGCCGCAGGTGCACCTGCGAGGTCCCCGGATGGCGGGCCAGCACCTGCTTGAGCGCGCTCACCTTGTCGAGGGTGCACTGGCGGGTGGGCAGGCTGACCGCCAGCGGCCGGTCCACCTGCGCGGTGGAAAAGTCGGGGACCACAAGCTCGTTGGCGATCAGGGTGATCCGGTCGTCCCGGATCGCCACCTTCGCGTTGACCAGCACCACCGCGTCGTCGACGATGTCGGCGCCGTAGGCGGAGTACGCGTGCGGGAAGAACATCACCTCGATGCCGCCGGTGAGGTCCTCCAGTTGTGCCGAGGCCCAGGGCATCCCGTTCTTGTTGACGCGCCGGTTCACCGACGCCAGGATGCCGCCCACCCGCACCTGGGTCTCGTTGGCGACGTCGCCGTCCAGGATCGCCGGGATCGCGGTGTCGACCTGCGCCGACAGCAGGTGCGCCACGCCGTTGAGCGGGTGCCCGGACACGTACAGGCCCAGCATCTCGCGCTCCAGGGCCAGCTTGTGCTTGTCCTCCCACTCGTCCTCGGGCACCTTGATGGTGAACACCGCATCGCCGGCGCCGTCCCCCTCGGAGCCGCCGAACAGGTCGAACTGGCCCATCGCCTCGGCCTTCTTGGTGCCCAGCACCGAGTCGACGGCGTCGGTGTGCACCAGGAACAGCCCCTTGCGAGGATGCCCCAGCGAATCGAACGCACCGGCCTTGATCAGCGACTCGGTGACCTTCTTGGTGCAGGCCGAGATGTCGATCTTGTTCAGGTAGTCCGAGAAGTCGGTGAATTTGCCTTTGCCGCCGCGGGTCTGGATCAGCGAGCCCACCACGTTGGCGCCGACGTTGCGCACCGCGCCCAGGCCGTAGCGGATGTCGGTGCCCACCGAGGCGAAGTTCAGGCCCGACTCGTTGACGTCGGGCGGCAACACCGTGATGCCCAGCTTGCGGCAGTCGGCCAGGTAGACGGCGGCCTTGTCCTTGTCGTCGCCGACGGAGGTCAGCAGGCCCGCCATGTACTCCGCGGGATAGTTGGCCTTGAGGTAGGCGGTCCAGTAGGAGACCAGCCCGTAGCCCGCGGCGTGGGACTTGTTGAACGCGTAGTCGGCGAACGGCAGGATCGTGTCCCACAGCGCCTTGATCGCCCCGGCGGAGAACCCATTGGCCTTCATGCCGTCCGAGAAGCCCTCGAACTCCTTCTCGAGCACCTCGCGCTTCTTCTTGCCCATCGCCTTGCGCAGAATGTCGGCTCGGGCCAGTGAGTAGCTGGCCACCTTCTGCGCGATCCGCATGATCTGCTCTTGGTAGACGATCAGGCCGTACGTCTCGGCGAGGATCTCGCGCAGCGGTTCGGCCAGCTCCGGGTGGATCGGCTTGATCGCCTGCCGGCCGTTCTTGCGGTCGGCGTAGTCGTTGTGGGCGTTCATGCCCATCGGCCCGGGGCGGTACAGCGCGAGCACCGCGACGATGTCCTCGAACCCGGTGGGCTGCATGCGGCGCAGCAGGTCGCGCATCGGCCCGCCGTCGAGCTGGAACACGCCGAGGGTGTCGCCGCGGCCCAGCAGCTCGTAGGTGGGCTTGTCGTCCAGCGCCAGGGCCTCCAGGTCGAGGTCGACTCCCTTGTTGGCCCTGATGTTGTCGATCGCGTCGCCGATGATCGTCAGGTTGCGCAGGCCCAGGAAGTCCATCTTCAGCAGCCCGATGGCCTCGCACGACGGGTAGTCCCAGCCGGTGATGATCGCCCCGTCCTGCGGGCGCTTCCACAGCGGGATGGCCTCGGTCAGCGGCTCGCTGCTCATGATCACCGCGCACGCGTGCACGCCGGCGTTGCGGATCAGGCCCTCGAGGCCGCGCGCGGTCTGGTAGATGGTGCGCACGTCGGGGTCGGTCTCGATCAGGCTGCGGACCTCGGAGGCTTCCTTGTACCGCTCGTGGTTGGGATCGGTGATGCCCGACAGCGGGATGTCCTTGGCCATGATCGGCGGCGGCAGCGCCTTGGTGATGCGGTCGGCGATGGCGAAGCCGGGCTGGCCGTAGTGGATGCGCGCCGAATCCTTCAGCGCCGCTTTCGTTTTGATGGTGCCGAAGGTGATGACCTGGGCCACCCGGTCGTGGCCCCACTTGTCGGCGGCGTAGCGCACCATCTCCCCGCGGCGGCGGTCGTCGAAGTCGATGTCGATGTCGGGCATCGAGGTGCGCTCGGGGTTGAGGAACCGCTCGAAGAGCAGACCGTGCGGGATCGGGTCGATGTCGGTGATGCCCAGGGCGTAGGCGACCAGCGATCCGGCGGCCGAGCCGCGGCCCGGGCCCACCCGGATGCCCACCGACTTCGCGTGGTTGATCAGGTCGGCCACGATCAGGAAGTAGGACGGGAAGCCCTTGGCGCAGACGACCTCGATCTCGTAGGCCGCACGCGTCACGTAGCTCTCGGGCGGGCCGTCGGGGAAGCGGCGGCGCAGCCCCGCGTCGACCTCGTGCCGCAGCCAGGACGCCGGGTCGTGTCCGTCGGGCACGGGGAACACCGGCATCCGGTCGCGCGGCTCCCACACCTCGGCGTAGGACTGCACCCGCTCGGCGATCAGCAGGGTGGAATCGCAGGCGCCGGGTATTGAATCGTCCCAGAGCTGGCGCATCTCGGCGGCCGACTTCAGGTAGTAGCCGTCGCCGTCGAACTTGAACCGGTTCGGGTCCGACAGCGTCTTGCCGGTCTGCACGCACAACAACGCCTCGTGGTTGTGTGCGGCGTCGCGGGTCACGTAGTGGCAGTCGTTGGTGGCCAGCGGCGGGATGCCCAGCTTGCGGCCGATCTCGAGCAACCCCTCGCGGACCCGCCGCTCGATGGAGAGCCCGTGGTCCATCAGCTCGAGGAAGTAGTTGTCGGCGCCGAAGATCTCGCGCCACTTGGCGGCCGACTCCAGCGCCTCACGGTCATGGCCGAGCCGAAGACGCGTCTGCACCTCACCCGATGGGCACCCGGTGGTGGCGATGATGCCCTCGGCGTGTTCGGCGATGAGCTCGGCGTCCATGCGTGACCACTTGCCGAGCTGGCCTTCGAAGGAGGCGAGCGAGGACAGCGTGAACAGGTTGCGCAGCCCGGCGGCGTTCTCGGCCACCATCGTCAGGTGCGTGTAGGCGCCGCTGCCCGAGACGTCGTCGGACTTCTGGCCGGGGTCGCCCCAGGTGATGCGCCGGGTGTCGAAGCGTGAGGCCGGCGCGATGTAGGCCTCCACGCCGATGATCGGCTTGATCCCGGCGTTGGTCGCCGCGTTGTAGAACTCGCTGGCGCCGAACATGTTTCCGTGATCGGTCATCCCGACCGCGGGCATTTGAAGCCGGTCCACCTCGGCGAGCATCGGGGTGATCTTCGCGGCACCGTCCAGCATCGAGTACTCGGTGTGGTTATGCAGGTGCACGAAGGACGACCCGCGAGGAGCACTTGCGCGAGGAGCAGACGGACCAGTCATAGGGACGCCAGTCTATGACCGAGTACCGACGTGTTTCGGGCGTGTCGCGAAGTGTGTCGTGTCGATGATGCGGCGGCGACCCGCCACGGTTACCCGTACAACTCGACGAACCGCTGCAGCGACCTCTCCACGTCGCCCTTGACGGCGCGGGCCGCGGCCGAACCGACCGGCCCGAACAGCGGCCGTCCGCCCAGCTCGAGGCGCAGCCCGAGGGTGGAGCCGTCTTCGGTGGCCCGCACGGTGAGCGAGACGCCGTACTTGGCGCCGCCCTTGCCGGCTCCCGACATCGCGACCTCGTGCGGCGGGTTCCAGGTGGTCACCGTCCAGGTCACGCGGTTGCGCATGCCCTTGGCCCGCGCCACGCCGACGATCTCGGTGCCCTCGGTGATCTCGTCGGGCAACTCGCTGCGCCAGCCCTCGTGCATGACGAGCCACTCGCCCAGCCCCGAGAGGTCCGAGACGTGGCCCCACATGTCGTGCGGGCTCATCGGCATGTCGGCGGTCACGTCGAGGGCGGCCATGGTTCGAGCCTAGCCCGGCGGAGGTTCCCCATCACATCTGTCACACTGGCCTCTGCTCGGAGCGCGGCCCTTTTTGCCCGCATCTCAGCGACAACCGCCTGCCTTTCGATTTGTCGCTCTGAGGCGGGCAAAAAGAGTGCCTCCCGGCGCCGGGACAGCAGTGACGAACGCGACCGATGCGTCAGCAGTGGCCGGCCGACACACCCTAGCGGTCGGGTCCCCCGCGGAAACGCTGCCCGATACGCAGCGCGGGCAGCAGGATGCTGCGCGGCGCGAACCGCCCGCTCATGGACACGGCCTTGGGCACCACTCCGGGCACCACGCTGCGCTTACCGGCCAGCATCCCCCCGATCGCGGCCTCGGCGACGTCGCGCGGGGAGACCTGCGCGGCCGGGATGCTGAACCGCTCGGCGTGGGCGATCTCGGCCCACTCGGTGGGCACGGGGCCGGGGCACAGGCAGGTGACCGACACCCCGGTGCCGTGCAACTCCTCGTGGACGGCCTCGGAGAACGTCTGCACGAACGCCTTGCTGGCCGAGTACACCGCCATGTAGGGCATCGGCTGGAACCCGGCGATGGACGCGATGTTCATCACCGCGCCGGCCCCGCGCTCGACCATGCCGGGCAGGGCCGCGTGGGTGAGTTCCATCAGCACCAGCGCGTTGAGGGTGACCTCCTCGCTCTCGCGTTCGAGCGGCAACTCGTGGAAGACCCCGCTGGTGCCGAATCCGGCACTGTTGCACAACCCGGCGATCGGTTCGCTGCGCAGCCGGTCCGCGAGCTTGCCGCGGGCTCGGGGGTCGGACAGATCCAGCGGCAGCACCTCGACCCCGACGGAGTACTCCTGGCCCACCTCGTTGGCCAGTTCGTCGAGGCGCTCGCGCCGGCGCGCGACCAGCAGCAGCGGGAACCCGCGCCGGGCCAGCCCCCGCGTCAGTTCGGCGCCGATGCCCGACGAGGCGCCGGTGATGACGACCGTTGTCTGATTGTCTGGTTTCGGAAGGCTCATGGTGTCACCAATGTATCCCGCGGGTCGCCCGCACGAACGTCTCGCTTCGGGGGTCGAGTTCGGTTGCGTCCGAAGGCGCTTCGCTGCCCTTGGCGGCCTGGGAGTCGCCGAACATCGTGAAGGCGCGGTTGCGCACCCGGTCCATGACCGCCGGGTTGACGGCATCGGCGACGGCGGCGAACTGCCCGAACGGCGAACTCTCCCGCCGGGGCCGGTGCACGATCGCGTCGGTGATCACCCCGGCCGCCTGCTCGGGCGTCAGCGCCGGAAACTTCTCGTACATCGTGGTCGGGCTGATCATCGGGGTGCGCACCAGCGCCATGTGCACGGTGGTGAACCGGACGCCGTCGTTGACGGTCTCGGCCTGCAGCGCGTCGCACAGGCTGTCCAGCGCGGCCTTGCTGGCGATGTAGGCGCCGAAGCGGGGTGCCCGCGTCTGCACGCCCACCGAGGAGACGTTGATGATCTGGCCGAAGCCGCGCTCACGCATCCCGGGGATGAACTTGAGGATGAGCTGCACCGCGCCCAGGTAATTCAGCTGGATGGTCCGCTGGTAGTCGTGGATGCGGTCGTAGGACAACGCGAGCGAGCGGCGAATCGACCGCCCCGCGTTGTTGATCAGGATGTCGACGCCGCCGAGGTCGGCGAGCACCTGGTCCGCCATCGTGGCGATGGCGTCCGTGTCGGACAGGTCGCACGGGTAGACGTGGGCGGTCCCGCCGTTGCCGCGGATCTCGTCGGCCACCTTCTCGAGGTTTTCCCGGGTCCGTGCGACGAGCACCACCGTCCCGCCCGCTTCCGCGATCTTCTTCGCCGCCGCCTCGCCGATGCCCGACGAGCCCCCGGTGATCAGGGCGACCCGGCCCTCCACGGCTTCGTTGAGGGTGCGGCCCTGCACCGCATCGACCAGGTTTCGCCAGTAGAACGGCCGATACCGGCCTGCCGAGTTCGGGGTGTTGACCAGGCTCGACACCGCGGCAAGCGGCTTTTCGACCAAGTGGGTGATGTCACCGAGGTTCATCAGTCGTTGTCCCTCCTGACGTGGCCGGCCCCCCGACCGCGGGTCGCCCGGCGGGGCGATGTGGGTGATGTGACGCGGGTCATAGAGCCAACCTAGGACATCGGCCAGCGAATGGGTGCAGATAGCTGCAGATTGCCGTCGCCCCAGCGCGGCCGGTGACCTCACGCGGGGTCCAGAACCGCGGTCACCTCTCGGCAATCGCCTTGTTACAGTGCGCAATCCGCGCGTGACCGCTCGCTAATTGACGGGCAACGCCGAAGTGGTGCCCTGGTCGGATGAGGTTTCTGGCGCGCTTCGGAGAGCCCGGGGCAAACAGCATCTACGAACGGCTCGGCGGGCGGGAGGCCATCGAGGCCGTGGTCGAGGACTTCTACGTCCGGGTGCTGGCCGACGATCAGCTGAAGGGCTTCTTCGCCGGCACGAACATGAACCGCCTCAAGGGCAGACAGGCCGAGTTCTTCGCCGCCGCCCTCGGCGGGCCCGAGCCCTACACCGGTGCGCCGATGAAGCAGGTGCACCGGGGACGCGGAATCACCATGCACCACTTCAGCCTTGTGGCCGGCCACCTGGCCGACGCGCTGACCGCCGCCGGGGTGCCCGCGGGGACGGTGACCGAGATTCTCGGCGTTGTCGCGCCGTTGGCTTCAGAGATCGCCTCGGGCGAGGCCAGCCGCGCGAAAGTCTGAGCGCGCGCTGCGGAATTCCTTGGAGAGCCGCACGTATCGCGCGTATTGAGGGCCGCACGGACCATACTTATTGGATATGAGACTGATTGCCGTCATCGTCGCGGCCGTGGTCTTGAGCCTCTGTGGACTGGCGGCGCCCCGGCCGGCGGCCGGCACCCGTAGCGCCGGCTGCGCCGCACCGGCGACCGCGGTCAAGCAATTGATCTGCGACGACCCGCACCTGAGCCACCTCAACCACCGGGTGAAAACCGCCTACCGCAGTGCGCTGGCGCGGCCCGGCGTCGACCGCGTGGCCCTGCGGTCGGCGCGCAGGGATTGGAAGGCCGCCCGCGACGGCTGTGCGTACAACGTCGATGTCCACTCCTGCGTGCTCGAGGCGTATCGACCGGCCGGGTTCGGACCGCTCACCGCGCGGTTCTACCACCAGCTGGTACCGCCGGCCTCGGTGCTCAACTGGAAAGGCGACCACCAGCCGCTGTTCGTCGGGCGGTCCGGGAGCGGCGATGCCCGGGAGGCCCCCCGGGGTTACCCCGAGAGAAACGAGTTCAGGCTCGATTTCGACGGCGCCACGTTCATCTGCGACACGCCGTGAGGCGCTAGGCATTCGTCGACCCGCCGCGCTGTGGCCGGCTCGCGTGGATGACAATGCGGCCATGACTCGCACCTTCGAGGATCTGGTGGCCGAGGCCGAATCGGTCTCGGTGGATGGGTGGGACTTCTCCTGGCTCGACGGGCGAGCGACCGAGGAACGCCCGTCGTGGGGCTACCAGCGCCTGATGAGCCGGCGGTTGGCGGACGCCTCGGCCGCCTGTGACATCGCGACCGGCGGCGGGGAGGTGCTCGCCGGTGCCGGAACGTTTCCGCCCGCCATGGTCGCCACGGAGTCCTGGCCGCCCAACGCGGCCCTGGCCACCAAGCTCCTGCATCCGCGCGGCGTGGTGGTCGTCGCAACCAGGGACGAAACCGAATTGCCGTTCGCCGATGAGGCGTTCGACCTCGTGACCTGCCGTCATCCCATCGACGTGCGGTGGGGTGAGATCGCCCGGGTGCTGCGGCCCGGCGGCACCTACCTGGCGCAGCAGATCGGGCCCGCAACGATGGCGGAGCTCGTCGAATACTTCATCGGTGCGCAACCGGAGAAATGGGCCGAGCTGCACCCGGACACCCAGCGTGCGCGGGCCGAGGCCGCCGGGCTGCAGGTCGTGGACATGCGCATGGAGCGGATGCGGGCCGAGTTCTTCGATATCGGCGCCGTGATCTACTTCCTGCGCAAGGTGGTCTGGACGGTGCCGGACTTCACCGTGCAGCGCTACCGCGACCGGCTGGCCGAACTCCACGAGCGCATCGAGGCCGACGGGCCCTTCGTCGCGCATGCCACCCGGGTCCTCGTCGAGGCGCGCAAACCCGGGTGATTCACCCGTCGGCCCGCAGCACGTCCAGCGCGTGCTGCAGGTCGGGCGGGTAAGGGCTGACGAACTCCACCCGCCGGCCGTCGGCCGGATGGACGAACGACAACGAACGCGCGTGCAGCCATTGCCGTTCCAGGCCAAGCCGTTTCGCCAGCTTCGGGTCCGCCCCGTAGACCAGGTCACCGCAGCACGGGTGGTGCAGCGCCGCGAAATGCACCCGGATCTGGTGCGTGCGGCCGGTTTCCAGGTGCACGTCGAGCAGGCTGGCGGCGATGAACGCCTCCAGCGTGTCGTAGTGCGTGAGGCTGTGCCGCCCGTCCTTGGTCACGGCGAACTTCCATTCGGGGCCGCGGTGGCGCCCGATCGGCGCGTCGATCGTCCCGCTGGACGGGTCGGGATGCCCCTGCACCAGCGCGTGGTAGCGCTTGTCGACGGTGCGCTGCTTGAACGCCCGCTTGAGCGCGGTGTAGGCCCGCTCGGACAGCGCGACCACCATCACCCCCGAGGTGCCGACGTCGAGGCGGTGCACGATGCCCTGCCGCTCGGGCACTCCCGAGGTGGTGATCCGGAAGCCGGCGGCGGCCAGGCCGCCCAGCACCGTCGGCCCCGTCCAGCCCACCGAGGCGTGGGCCGCCACCGCCGCGGGCTTGTCGACCACGACGATGTCCTCGTCGGAGTACAGGATGGCCATGCCCTCGATGTCGACGGGCGTGTTCTGCAGCGGCGCCGGCGCCTCGGGCACCCGCACCTGCAGCCAGGCGCCCGACGTCAGCCGGTCGGACTTCCCGGCCTGCACGCCGTCCAACTCGACGCCGCCGTCTTCGGCGATGGCCGCCGCGGCGCTGCGGGACAGGCCCAACAGGCGCGCCACCCCGGCGTCAACGCGCATGCCCGCCAACCCTTCCGGAACGGGCATCGAGCGGTCGGTCACCGTTCGTCGGCCTTGCGCCGACCTACGGAGTCGAAGTCGTAGCCGAACACCGACAGCAGCACCAGCAGGATGGCCCCGCCGACGACCGCCGGATCGGCGACGTTGAACACCGGCCACCAGCCGACCGACAGAAAGTCCACGACGTGTCCCCGCAGCGGTCCGGGCGCCCGGAAGAAGCGGTCGACCAGGTTGCCGGTGGCGCCGCCGAGGATCATCCCCAGGCCCACCGCCCACCAGGGCGACACCAGCCGCCGGCCCATCCAGAAGATGCCGGCCACCACGCCGGTCGCGATCAGCGTCAGCAGCCAGGTGTAGCCGGTCGCCATCGAGAACGCGGCCCCCGAGTTGCGCACCAGGGTCCACGTCACGGTGTCGCCGATGATCGACACCGGCTGGCCGGGCGGCAGCAACTTGACGGCGAGCACCTTGGTCACGACGTCCAGCGTCAGCACCACCGCGGCGACCGACACCAGCAGGCGCAGCCGCCTGGGGCCCTGCTTCGGCTCCGGACCTGCCGATTCCCCGGCGTTCCCGCCGTCGTGGTGCTCCTCGGCTGCGGTCACGGACTCGGCCGATCCCGTGGGTTCCTCTGGCACTCCCCCATCATCCCCTAATCCCGATGCGAGACCGCATTCGATCGAGCCGCCGACGCGTGCGGGATGATCCAACCATGGCCCGGCTCACCGTCATCACCACCGGAGGGACGATCGCGACCAGCACCGGCGCCGACGGGGTGCGCCGGCCGACCCGCAGCGGCGCGGACCTGACCTCCGGCCTGCGCGTCGACCACGACGTCGAGGTCGTCGACGTGCTGGCGGTCGACAGCTCGCAGCTGACACCGGCCGACTGGGACCGGATCCGCGCCGCGGTGCAGGTCGCGGTCGACGGCGGCGCCGACGGCGTCGTCGTCACCCACGGCACCGACACGCTCGAGGAGACGGCGCTGTGGCTGGAGCTCACGTATGCCGGCGCCGTCCCGGTGGTGGTGACCGGCGCGATGCGCAGCGCCGACGCCCCCGACGCGGACGGTCCGGCCAACCTGCGCGACGCGCTGGCCGTCGCGGCCAGCCCGGCCGCCGCGGATCTGGGTGTGGTGGTGTGTTTCGCGGGCCGGGTGCTGCAGCCGTTGGGCCTGTACAAGGCGTCGACCGCGGACCTGAGCGGGTTCGCCGGTGAGCTGCTCGGCACGGTGAACGGCGAGGTGGCGCTGACCCGCGCCAAGACCCGGCCTTATGTCGGCGACGTGCTCGCCGCCGAGGCGCCCCGCGTCGACATCGTCGCGGTGTACGCGGGCAGCGACGCGGTCGCGCTGGACGCCTGCGTGTCCGCGGGGGCCGCGGCCGTGGTGCTCGAGGCGCTCGGCTCGGGCAACGCCGGGCCGGCGGTGATCGACGGGGTGCGCCGCCACTGCCGCGACGGGGTGGTGATCGCGGTGTCGACCCGCGTGCCCGGCGCCCGGGTCAGGGCGGGGTACGGCCCCGGCTACGACCTGGTCGACGCCGGCGCCGTGATGGTGCCCCGGCTGCGGCCGTCGCAGGCCCGGCTGCTGCTGATGGCCGCGCTGGCCGCGCGGCTACCGGTCGCCGCCGCCATCGCCCGCTGGGGCTGACGCGTCGGCCTGGATCCGGCCGACATAGTCCGGCCAGTCCAGGGAATCGACCGGATTGGCGCCGACGAGGTCGTCGGTGTCGGCGGGGAAGGTCCGCGCCTGCCCCGGACCGGAACCGCGGGTTTCGAAACGCACGGTGACGACGCCGTGCCCGGCGCCCTGCACCCATCCGTGGCCCAGGTCGCGGTGGGCGACGTCATCGCCGATCCGCCAGCCCGCCGCCTCGGGGCCCGGGGCGAACATCGCCGCCACGGCCGTCTCGGCGGACTGGTCCTCCGGCTCGGCCAGCGAGAGCTCCAGATCGGGAAACAGCGACTCCTGGCGCACGTCGCTCAGCCCCGAGAACCCCACGCCCAGCAGGCGGATCGGGCCGATCTCGCGCGGATCCAGCAGCAGCCGCCGGGCCGCGGCGACCAGCGCGCCGGCCTCGGTCGTCGCGTACGGCAGCGTCGCCGAGCGGGTCAGGGTGCTCATGTCGGACTTCTTCAGCTTCACCGTGACGGTGCGCGCTCCGCGGCCGTCGCGCAGCAGGCGCTGGTGGGCGTGCTCGGCGATCGGCTCGATGGCCTCCCGCAGCTGGTCCAGGCTGGTCAGGTCCACAGCGAAGGTGGACTCGGCGCTGATCTGCTTGGCCTCGGCGCGCTCGGCGACGGGGCGGTCGTCGACGCCGCGGGCCAGCCGGTGCAGCGCAGGGCCGATCGTGGCGCCCAGGATGCTGGCCGCCTCGGCGTCGGTCAGGGCGGCCAGCTGCCCGATCGTCTCGATGCCCAGCCGGTTCAGCTTCTCCTCGGCGACCGGGCCGATGCCCCACAGCCGCCGCACCGGCAGGCCGCCCAGCAGCGACCGTTCCTCGTCGCGCCGGACCACCCGGATGCCGTCGGGCTTGGCCAGGCCCGAGGCGATCTTGGCGATCTGCTTGCCCGACCCGGCGCCGACCGAGGCGATCAGGCCCGTCTCGTCGCGCACCCGTCGTCGCAGCTCCTGACAGAACGCCTCGACGTCGCCGGCCGACGCCCCGGTGAGTTGGGCCGGTTCGCCGAAACCCTCGTCGAACGACAGCTGCTCGACGACGGGCACCACGGTGCGGATTGTGTCGAAGACCCGCCGGCTGGCCAGCCCGTAGACCACGCCGCGCGGCGGCAACACCACCGCCGTGACGCCGATCAGCCGACGGGCCTGGTGCATCGGCATGGCCGAGCGGGCCCCGAACACCCGCGCCTCGTAGCTGGCGCCGGCCACCACGCCGCGGCCGCCCAAGCCGCCGACCAGCACCGGCCGTCCCCGCAGGGTCGGTCGGGTGAGTTGCTCGACGGAGGCGAAGAACGCGTCCATGTCCAGGTGCAGCACCCAGCGGGACTCCACACCTGCAGATGCTATTGGTCTAGCGTTCTGGTCCATGCCCATGAACCTCTGCCACCGGCTGTGCTGCAACTCCGACCGCTGGGCGAAACAGGTCGAAGACCACATGCTGCCGTGGGCCCTGGCCGGCGTGGATCTGGGCGACAACACCCTGGAGATCGGGCCGGGCTACGGCGCGTTCCTGCGGGTGTTGGTCGCCATGACGCCGAAGCTCACCGCGGTCGAGATCGATCCCCCGATGGCGCGGCGGCTGCAGCAGCGCTACGGCGACCGGGCGCACATCATCAACGGCGACGGCACCGCCACCGGGTTGCCGGCCGGCGAGTTCAGCTCGGTGGTGTCGTTCACCATGCTGCACCACGTGCCGACCGCGCAGCTGCAGGACCGGCTGTTCGCCGAGGCCTTCCGGGTGCTGCGGCCCGGCGGCGTGTTCGCCGGCAGCGACAGCGTGTCCTCGCTGCGCTTCCGCCTCCTGCACGTTCGCGACACCTGTAACACCGTGGCGCCCGACACCCTGCCGGATCGCCTGCGTGCGGTGGGTTTTCACGACGTCGAGGTCGAGGTCCGCGGCGGCAGGCAGCGCTGGCGCGCGGTCAAGCCCTAGCCCGGATTTTTCGTCAAACGTTGTGAGTTTTGGGGTGTAGATACGCGAAAGTGCCTGTCCTGCAAGGGATAATTGGACTTCTCTACGGTTCAAAGATCCTGACGGGAAGGCACTTCGCAGGTGAATAATATCGCGGTCGGGTCGCGGGTGAAAGTGTCGGCTGATGGCCATGGCGTCGTGTCGCACGCCGGGATGGCCATGGTGCGCGAGCTCGCTGACCGGACCGGGTTATCAGCGCAGGTCACCGCCGCGTTGGCCGACACCTACCGTGGCCCGTGGGTGTACGCACCCGGGGATGTCTTCGCCGATCTGGCTGTCGCGGTGGCCGACGGGGCGGACTGCATCGACGGTGTCGGACAGCGGTGCGGCGATCGTGAGCATGTCCTGGGTGCGAAGGCCTCGACGACGACGATGTGGCGGCTGGTCGATGAACGCATCGATGTCGCGCACCTACCCGGGGTGCGTGCGGCCCGAGCCGCGGCCCGAGCGGCGGCCTGGAGCGCCGGAGCCGCCCCCGTAAGTGATGGGTGGCTGCACATCGACATCGACGCCACCTTGGTCGCCGACCACTCCGATAACAAGGAATTGGCGGCGCCGACCTGGAAGAAGACCTACGGTCACCACCCGCTGCTGGCGTTTCTGGACCGCCCCGAGATCGGCGGCGGCGAGGCCCTGGCGGGGCTGCTGCGCACCGGGCGCGCTGGCTCCAACACCGCCACCGACCACATCACCGTCCTGGAACAGGCGCTGGCCTCCCTACCGCCTGCGTGGCGGCCCGACCATCGCGACGACCCCGATAAGCCGACAGTGCTGGTGCGCTGCGACACCGCCGGAGCCACCCACGACTTCGCCACAGCCTGCCGCACCGCCGGGGTGGGTTTCTCCTTCGGATACCCCGTCGATTGGCGGGTGCAAGACGCCGTGGACACCCTCAACCTCGGGCAGTGCTGGTACCCGGCGATCGACACCGACGGCGGCATCCGCGACGGCGCCTGGGTCGCCGAGGCCACCGACCTGGTCAACCTGTCCTCGTGGCCAGCCCGAACCCGGCTAATCCTGCGCAAAGAGAGGCCCCATCCGGGTGCGCAGTTGCGGTTCACCGACGCCGACGGGATGCGGGTCACCGCGTTCATCACCGACACACCGCCCGGTGTTGTCGCCGGCCAGGTCGCAGGTCTGGAACTACGGCACCGCCAGCACGCCCGCATCGAGGACCGCATCCGCGAACTCAAAGCCACCGGCCTGCGCAACCTGCCGTGTCACGCGTTCGACGCCAACGCGGCCTGGCTGGAGATCGTGCTGGCAGCAACCGATCTGGTCACCTGGTGCCGACTCCTCGGATTCACCGGACACCCCGGCCTGGCCCGCGCCGAGATCACCACCTTCCGCTACCGAGTCCTGCACGTCGCCGCCCGCATCACCCGCGGCGCCCGCCAAACCCGATTACGCATCGACGCCACCTGGCGGTGGGCCACAGTCATCGCTACCGCATGGCAACGCATCCGCACCGCCTTCGGTTGACCGACAGCCCATCTGACCGACCGAGCACGAAAGACCCACTGGCCCTGGGAAAGCCCGCCAACCCGGCGACACAGGGCAACCCCAGCACGCCCTGAACCACAAGAACCCCGATCACGACGCATCCCATCGCCAAGTTCGACCGACATCACCTCGATGAAAAATCGAGGCTAGCCACCAACGACATGGACCCAGCCCGTCGGGCTGGGTCCATGTCGTGGGGTGGGGACTAGCAGTACCACCAACCCAGCTCGGGGTGGTGGGTGAACCAGCACACGGCCTGCGGGGCCGGGGCGCCGGCCTGCGGGCTGGCAGGGGCCGCGTTGGCCATGCTGGACGCCCCCAGGGCGGTCAGCCCCAGGGCCGAGGCCAGCATCGTGGTACCGACGGCACGGCGGGCGATGTTGCGGATGCGGTTGGTGTTCATTTCAGGTTCCTCCTTGAGGCGGGTCGTGCTGACAACACCAGGATTTCGCCCGGGCCTTGACGCATCCTCAAAGGATTCTTGGCGCCCCGCAGAGCGTTAGGGGCCCAGCACCGAACAGCCGCCGGACCACGAGAGTCCGGCGGCTGAAAGTGGTTGGCGCTAAAGGGGGGAAGTGGCAAGCAAACACCCGAAGGCTGGTTTGTCAGTGGCGCCTCGTGGAGCGGAAGCGGTAGCCCATCGCGGTCAGGTCGATCTCGGCGAACAGCGGATCGTCGTCGAGCCTCGTCCACGCGGCACCCGCCAGTGCGGCGGGGGGATGCTGTGGCGCGGCGGGGACGCGGGGGGACCCGAAATGTGTCAATTCGTGAACTCGGAACATGGTGCGCTCTCCTTGGGTGTCGGTTTGGGTGACACCAGACTCCGACGAGCGCATTGAAGGGTTCTCAAAGGATTCTTGGAGCCCCGACGGCGGGGCCGGCGCCGCCGTCGGCCGGGGGACCGGTCAGGATTTGGCGATGCTCACCCGCACGCCGTCGCCGATCTCCGCGCCATCGGCGGGCTCGCCGAACTCGAAGCTGGTGGCCAGGATTTCGCCGGCGATCAGGTCCCGGTGGGCACGAGCCCAGTCGAACCGCCCGGCGGGCACCGCCATCACCACGCTGATGCGGTCGGAGACGTCCAGCCCGGTCGACTTGCGCAGTTCCTGCAGCTCCCGGATCCGGTCCTTCGCCCATCCCTCGGCCTCCAGCTCCGGGGTGACCGTGTCGTCCAGCACGACCAGGCCCGCGCCGTCGGGCAGTGCCGCCGTGAGGTCCGGGTCGGCGGCCACCAGCCGCGAGCTGAACTCCCCGGGTTGCAGCACGGCCGGTCCCGCGGTCAGCGTGCCGTCCGGGTTGACGACGCCCTGCCCGGCCTTGACGGCCTTGATCGCGGCCTGCACGTCCTTGCCCAGCCGCGGCCCGGCCACCCGGGCGTTGACGGTCAGCTCGAAGCGGCCGTAGGTGTCGATCGCGTCGGTCAGCTCGACGCGCTTGACGTTGAGCTCGTCGGCGATCAGGTCGGCGAACGGCTCCAACAGCTGCGGATTCTCCACCGCCACGGTCAGTTTCGGCAGCGGCAGGCGCACCCGCAGTTTCTTGGCCTTGCGTAGTGAGGACGCCGCCGAGCACACGTCGCGGACCTGGTCCATCGCGGCAACCAGGTCCGGGTCACCGGGCACGACACCCGCCTCCGGCCAGTCGGTCAGGTGCACCGAACGGCCGCCGGTGAGGGATCGCCAGATGATCTCGGTGATCGACGGGAGCAGCGGGGCGGCCAGCCGGGCGGTGACCTCCAGCACGGTGTGCAGGGTGTCGATGGCATCGGCGTCTTCCTCCCAGAACCGCGAACGCGACCGACGCACATACCAATTCGTCAAGGCCTCACAGAACTGGCGCAGCTGTTCGCAGGCCCGGGAGATGTCACAGCCCTCCATCTCCGCGGTCAGGTCCTCGCGCAGCGCGGCGAGCTTGGCCAGGATGTAGCGGTCCAGCACGTGCGCCGAATCGGTGCGCCAGGCACCGACTTTCGGCGCGTAGAGCGCCAGGAAGCTGTAGGCGTTCCACAGCGGCAGCAGCACCTGCCGCACCCCGTCGCGGATGCCCTGCTCGGTGACGATCAGGTTGCCGCCGCGCAGGATCGGCGAGGCCATCAGGAACCACCGCATGGCGTCGGAGCCGTCGCGGTCGAACACCTCGGTGACGTCGGGATAGTTGCGCAGCGACTTGCTCATCTTCTGGCCGTCGGAACCCAGCACAATGCCGTGCGCCACACAGGTTTTGAACGCCGGGCGGTCGAACAGCGCGGTGGCCAGCACGTGCAGCGTGTAGAACCAGCCGCGGGTCTGCCCGATGTATTCGACGATGAAGTCGCCGGGATAGTGTCCGTCGAACCAGTCCCCGTTCTCGAACGGGTAGTGCACCTGGGCATACGGCATGGAACCCGAGTCGAACCACACGTCGAGCACGTCGGGGATGCGCCGCATCGTGCTGCGGCCGGTCGGGTCGTCGGGGTTGGGCCGGGTCAGCTCGTCGATGTAGGGCCGGTGCAGGTTGTCCGGGCGCACCCCGAAGTCGCGCTCGAGCTCGTCGAGACTGCCGTAGACGTCGACGCGCGGGAAGGCGGGGTTGTCGGACTTCCACACCGGAATCGGCGTGCCCCAGTAGCGGTTTCGCGAGATCGACCAATCGCGGGCGCCGGCCAGCCACTTACCGAACTGGCCGTCCTTGACGTGTTCGGGATACCAGGTGATCTGCTGGTTGAGCTCGACCATGCGGTCGCGGAACTCGGTCACGCTGACGAACCACGACGACACCGCCCGGTAGATCAGCGGGTTGCGGCACCGCCAGCAGTGCGGGTAGGGGTGCTCGTAGGTTTCGTGGCGGAGCAACACCGCGCCGTTCGCCGCGGCCGGGCCGCTCGCGTTCTTCAGGTCGCGGATGATCTGTGTGTTGGCGTCGAAGACGTGCTGCCCCCGATAATCCGGAACGCTGTCATCGAAACGGCCCTTGGCGTCGACCGGGGTGACCGGCGCGATGCCTGCCGCCTCGCACACTGCCATGTCGTCCTCGCCGTAGGCCGGCGCCATGTGCACGATCCCGGTGCCGTCCTCGGTGGTGACGAACTCTCCCGGCAGCACCCGGAACGCGCCGGCGGTGTCCATGAAATACCCGAACGGCGGCAGGTACCGCGCACCGAGCAGGTCCGCCCCCCGGTAGCTGCCCAGCACCTCGGGCTGCTCCCCCAGCTCCCGGGCGTAGACGCCCAGCCGCGCCTCGGCCAAAACGAAGCGGCGGTCGCCCGCCCGGACCTCGACGTAGGCCACGTCCGGGTTGACCGCGAGCGCGAGGTTGGACGGCAACGTCCATGGGGTGGTCGTCCACACCAACAAATAGGCGCCGTCCAAATCGCCGCCGCTCACCCTGAAACCCACCGTGATCGCCGGGTCCTGGCGACTCTGGTAAACGTCGTCGTCCATCCGCAATTCGTGGTTGGACAACGGCGTTTCGTCGCGCCAGCAGTACGGCAGCACCCGGTAGCCCTCGTAGGCCAGGCCCTTGTCCCACAGCTGCTTGAACGCCCAGATCACCGACTCCATGTAGGGCAGATCGAGCGTCTTGTAGTCGTTGTCGAAGTCGACCCAGCGCCCCTGCCGGGTCACGTAGGCCCGCCATTCGTCGGTGTAGCGCAGCACGGACTCACGACAGGCGTCGTTGAACGCGGCGATGCCCATCGCGTCGATCTGCGACTTGTCCGTGATGCCGAGCTGGCGCTCCACCTCCAACTCGGCCGGCAGGCCGTGGGTGTCCCAGCCGAAGCGACGCTCGACCTTGTAGCCGCGCATCGTGCGGTACCGCGGAACGATGTCCTTGACGTAGCCGGTGAGCAGGTGCCCGTAGTGCGGCAACCCGTTGGCGAAGGGCGGGCCGTCGTAGAACACGTATTCCGGGGCGCCGTCGCGGCGGTCGATGCTGGCCTGGAAGGTGTCGTCGCGGCCCCAGTAGTCGAGGACCTCGAGTTCGAGCGCCGGGAAGTCGGGCGCGCCGCCGGCCGGCTTCGGATACGCCGTGGGGTCAGCGTTATCGGTCACGATGTGCGTCGTCTCCTGTGCCCATGCCGTTGATCAGGCCGGGGACGACGACGCGCAACCTGCGCGAGCGCCGCGGTACCACCCCGCTTGCCGCGCTTGCGCGTGGCCGCTCGTTGCAGGGCTGTGACGGGCCCACCCGTTCGGTTCTACTGAGCCGCTACTGAGCCGCAGCGGCCGTTCTTCCGAAGGCTTCCCGGTGATGGCCGGATCGATGCCAGTGCGTCGATTCTACTCACGCACCACAACTCCGGTGATCGTTCGCTGTCCCTGTCGGCGTCACCCTTTCAGGCCTGGACTTCGAGGACACCGACCCGGTACAGCGCCGCGTACATGTGGCGCAGCGGGACGCTCAGCAGGCGGGTGGCGCCGTCGACCAGCGGGTCACCGCCGAAGAAGCGCGGGTCGACGACCCGCCGCGATACCTTCGTGGGCGCCGAAACCTCGGGCGTGGCCTCGACGGTGTCCGTGTCGCGCACCACCTTCAGCGTGCGGGCGGGCGCCGGGGTCACTACTTCGTCGCGCAGGGCTGCGGTCATGGTCGTCTCCTGACGGAATTCCAAAATGGGACTGACTGGACTGACGCGTCCCGTCCCGCGGGGGTTCCGTTCCCAGAACGCTTGGCCGGCAAGGCCTCAGCGTTGCGACAACTCAGCGGAGAGCGTCGTGCCGGAGAACGGATCGGGACAAGACACAGTTCGGACTTCGATCCGGACTGTCGCTGGAACTCATACGTCCCTCACCTCCTCGAACGGTCACGACGCGTGCGATTGCCCGCGCGATCTGCGCACCACAAGGAGTAACAGAATCCGGCCACCGCCGGAGACCAGCACCCCTCTCGTCAGAGTTTTGACACCACACGACGTGTCCGGTTGCCCGGAAGCCACCTGGGCTCAACCCTTAAGCCGGGAGGAGCTGTCCTGACCCGGGGCGTCTCTCGACGTTCGGGGTCAGTGGCCTGTATTCGTGTAGCCGCCTCACCTAACGAGGTGCATACGTCACCGATGATGCCCGACGGGTAGGACCGGGTCAAATCCCTCGGCGCGCGTTTGAGATTCTTTATGCTCCCGTTCACCCGCCCCACAGGCATCACCCAGCTTCACCCGCGTTGAACAGGGATTATGGGATCGGGCGTGCGTGCGCGGGGGTGCAGTCCGTCGAAGATCAGCGCGACGACGAAGTCGGAGACCTGGGCCGCCGTGACGCCGTCGTCGGTGCTGAGCCGGCGGTGCGCCAACTGCCCGACCAGCGCGGCCAGGCTGTAGGCCACCATGCGGGGCGGGACGTCGACGACCTCGCCGCGCTCCTGGGCGGCGACGACGAAGGCCTCGACGTCGTCGACGAACCGCTCGTAGATGCCACCCAGGTGCTTCTCGAACCGCTCGCCGAGGGCGTAGGCGTCCCGCAGCAGCAGCTTGACGGTGGCCCGGTCACCCTCGAAGAACTCCAGCGTCGCCCGCACGGCGCCCTGCACGAGGGCACGAAGCGGCGGTTCCCGCCCCGCCTCGGCCCCGACCGCGGCCAAGGCCGTCGCGATGTGTGTGCGCAGGGCGTCTTCCTCCGCCGCCATCAACGCGTGGAACAACTCGTCCTTGGAGGTGAAGTACCAGTAGACCGAGCCGTAGGAAAGTTCCGCGACCTTGGCGATGTCGGCGATCGTCGTCGCATGGAACCCGTTGCGCGCGAATACTTCCTTGGCGGCCGTGACGATCTGGTCGCGCCGCTGCGACTTGTCCTCCTCGGTGACCGCCCGGCGCCTGCGGCCGCGGCCGCGGCCGCTCACCTGTCGACCAGACCCTCGAGGCGTCCGACGGTGTCGATGAACTCCTCCACCATCTCGAGCACCACCGCGCGCGTCGGCCGGACCCGGTTCAGGGAGCCGACCACCTGGCCGACGAAGTAAGTGGCCAGTTCGCGCGCCTTGGCGTCCGGGTGCGCGGCCGCGGAGTTGATGCGCACCTGCGAGTCGGTGATCAGCGCGCTCTGCAGCGGCATCCCGAGCGGGTCGGGACTGTCCGGCCGGTCCCACTCGTCGGTCCAGGCCGTGCGCAGCATCCGCGCCGGCTTTCCGGTCATCGACCGCGACCGCACCGTGTCCGACGAACTGGCGGCCAGGAACTTGTCCTTGACGGCGGGGACCGTCTCGGCTTCCTCGGTGGTCAGCCACACCGACCCGCACCAGACACCCTCTGCCCCCAGCGCCAGCGCCGCGGCGACCTGGCGCCCGCGGGCGATCCCCCCGGCCGCCAATACCGGGACCGGCGACACGGCATCCACCACTTCGGGCACCAGCACCATGGTCGCCACCTCGCCGGTGTGACCGCCGGCTTCGGTGCCCTGCGCGACGATGAGGTCTACCCCCGCCGCCACGTGCCGCTGGGCGTGTCGGGTGGTGCCGGCCAGCGCCGCGACCAGCACGTCGCGGTCGTGGGCACGCTCGACCAGGTCGGCCGGGGGCGGACCCAGTGCGCTGGCGATCAGCCGGATGTCATGAGCGAAAGCCACCTCGAGCAGCGGTTCGTAGCCACTGGGCGAGATGTTGAGCCCGCCCGATGACGAGCGTCGTTCGTCGGCGGTCGCCGCGACGCCATAGCGGGCAAGCAAATCGTCGACGAAGGCGCGGTGCTCCTCGGGCAACAATTCCCGGGCCTGCGCGGCATCGATCCCGCCCCGCTCGGCCCCGACATACTTGGGCGGCAAGAGCAAATCGACCCCGTAGGGCTTTCCGCCCGTCTGCTCCTCGATCCAGGTCAGCTCGTTCTCCAGCCGTCGGGGGCTGTGCGCCACGGCGCCCAGGACCCCCAAGCCGCCCGCATTGGTCACCGCGGCCACGACATCGCGGCAATGGGAGAACGCGCAGATCGGGAACTCAACGCCGAGCAGTTCGGCGACTCTGGTCCGCATTTGCCGACGCTAAGAAGTGCCGGTCGATATGTCAATCTTGACGTCGCGGTCCACGGCCACCGGGCGGGTGACCGCGGCCGGGCGCCAGGCCGTCCGGCGGCCAACTCGCGACGCCCTCTTCCAACGGCACTCCGAGGCTGTGCAGGATCGACGCGACCATTCGCCACGCGCCGATGGCGGTGACGAGCTCGACGAGACCCCTTTTGTCGCTGTTCAATTCGCGCTCGCAGGCCGCCCAGCTGGCCGCACTCACCGCGCCGTCGCGCACCACGTCGTCGGTGGCCGCCAGCACCGCCCGCTCGACGGGCCCGAAGCCGTCGTGGCGCTGCCAGTCGCGCACCCCGATCAGGTCGTCGGCGGGCACCCCGAGTCGAATCGCGACGCGCCAGTGCTGCGTCCACTCGTAGTCGCAGGCGGTCAGCCAGCCGATCCGCATGATCACCAGCTCGCGCAACCGCGGGTCGAGGTCGCCGTGCCACAGCATCGTGGCGAGCAGATCGTTGATGGCCCGTGCCAGCGGCGGATGGTTCAGCAGTACTTGGAAGATGCTCAGTTCGGCCATGTAGTCGGGCACGGCCGCCTCGTCTGCGGCGGCTTTGGCCTCGTCGAGCGGCAATCTCGGCACCCTGGCGGTCGTCATGGTGTGCACACTCCCTGTACTGGCGGGATACCAACGCTCCGGCCATGGTAGCCACCGCGCGCCCGGTTGCATACAACCCGCAGCGCCGAAAACCGTGCAGCGCCAACGCCGAATCCGTGGCGCCGCACAGCGGAGAGGTGAATGCCTTTGCAGCCGTGTGCGTTTCGCTGAAGCTTGCGTTCGCGCGTCCGGTGCCGAGCGATGCCCTCGCGCTGGAAACGTTTCTTACCAATGCATTCCGCCCCCGGAGCCGCTGCGCGCTACTGACACGAATACAATTGGCGGTGCGGCAAAATCCGCACCGCCACCACGCCCGAGGCCCGAGCGCCTCGGGCGTCGATGACCCGGCAACCATCGATCGACCGGGCCGAGCACCGCTCGCAACGTCGGCGCCCGCGCCGTCCTATCCGTGTGGCGTTCAACACGTTTCCCACCCAGCGCCGGTGACGCGCGACGCCCAGCTGCAACGTCATCGACCGGGTGGGCAGTTGTTTCCAACCAGTTAAGCAATGATATGGATTTCAACGGTTTCGCGACGCAGTTTTGCGAAATCACTTACTATCCCGGCATCAGCACCACAGGCGGCAATGTTCGACGCGTGTCCAGCCTACTTGCGCCCGCGCGCTCCGGGTCAGGCGATGCTGCGGCCGGGGCGCTCCGCCGGGGCCCGCGGCGCCCGGGCCGCGCCGTGAACACGTTATTACAACACCCTGTGACAACTGGGGGCGTCCGCGTCGGACGGCGGGGCGGCGTCCGACCCCAACCGCAACCCGACCAGGGCCGGCGCGACCCGCGCGGATTGCGGGCCCCTTTGGCGGACACCACTTCTAGCTGCGCTTTCGCGTTTCCAGCGGCCCAGCGAGCGCCCAGCGTGAATACTGACTGACGAATCAGTCAAACTCTGGCTCAAGCCTGGCGGCCGCCTAAGGTTTGTAAATTTTTTGTACGTCCGCACGATTTTTCCTCCTGCGTGAAGCCGAGCCGCTACGCTGCTGATCGCGCCAGGGTCTATCAGCTTGCTTCGATTGCGGGGGTCGGTGGGTTGACCGTGCGGCGCTGCGAAGTTAGTGGCCCGTACAAAAATTCAACGATATTTCTCGAAGCGCTGATAGAAGCCTGCGGCAGTGATAGGAACTCAGGGTAGGCAAGGAGAGGTGAAGGACAGTGGATAGGGCAGGAGTTACTCCGGTAGCCGTCATCGGGATGGCATGCCGGCTGCCGGGGGGCATCAACTCCCCTGACCTCTTTTGGGATGCGTTGCTGCGCGGCGACGACCTGGTCGTCGAGATTCCGGCCGAACGTTGGGACGTCGACTACTACTACGACCCCGAGCCCGGCGTGCCCGGCCGGTCGGTGTGCAAGTGGGGCGCGTTCCTCAACGACGTCGGCGACTTCGACCCCGACTTCTTCGGCATCTCCGAAAAAGAAGCGACCGCGATGGACCCGCAGCACCGGCTGCTGATGGAGACGGCGTGGGAGGCCATGGAGCACGCCGGCCTCACCAAGGCCACCATCGACGAGGCCACCGGCGTGTTCGTCGGATTGAACTACGGCGACTACCAATTCGTGCACGCCGCCACCGACGCCTTCGACGGCCCGTACGGCAACCCCGGCACCATCTCCTGCATGGCCTCGGGCCGGATCGCCTATGCGCTGGGTCTGCACGGTCCCGCGGTCACGATCGACACCGCCTGCTCGTCCGGTTTGTTCGCCATCCACCAGGCCTGCCGCAGCCTCAACGACGGCGAGAGCACGCTCGCCTTCGCCGGCGGCGTCAACGTGATGATGGAGCCGCGCCGGTCGGTTTCGGCTTCGGCCGGGGGCATGCTGTCGGGCACCGGGCACTGCCACGCGTTCGACGTGAAGGCGGACGGCTTCGTGTCCGGCGAGGGCTGCGTGGTGCTGTTGCTCAAGCGACTTGCCGACGCCCAGCGCGACGGGGACCGGGTCCTCGGTGTCATCCGGAGCACCGCGGCCAACCAGGACGGCCACACCCAGAACATCGCGATGCCCTCGGCGGAGGCGCAGGCCGCGGTGTACCGGGAGGCGCTGAAGCTGGCCGACGTGGACCCCGCCACCGTCGGGATGGTCGAGGCGCACGGCACCGGCACCCCGGTCGGCGACCCACTCGAATACTCCAGCGTCGCCGAGGTCTACGGCATCGGAACGCCGTGCGTCCTGGGAGCCTCCAAGACCAACTTCGGCCATCTCCAGGCGGCGGCCGGTGCCCTGAGCCTGATGAAGGCGGTCCTGGCCGTCCAGCACGGCGTGGTGCCGAAGAACCTGCACTTCGAGGCCCTGCCCGAGGAGATGGCCCGCATCGAGACCGGGCTGGTGATCCCCCAGGAGACCACGCCGTGGCCGGCCACCGGTCAGCAGCCGCGGCGCGCGGCGGTGTCGGCGTACGGCATCTCCGGCACGAACGTGCACGCCATCGTCGAGCAGGCGCCCGAGCGCCTGTCCCGCAACGGCGCGGCCACCAAGCCCGGCCACGACGGCACGCTCGTGTTCCCCCTGTCGTCCTCGTCGGCCGACGGGCTGCGCGAAACCGCGCGACGACTGGCCGACTGGGTCGAGGCGCAGGAGACCGAGGTGCCGATAGCGGACCTGGCCTACACCCTCGCCCGTCGGCGCGGGCACCGCTCCGTGCGCACCACCGTGCTGGCCGGCAGCACCCCGGAGCTGGTCGGCGCCCTGCGCGAGGTCGCCGCCTCCGAACTCCCCTACCAGGAAGTAGTGGGCCAGGAGCAGCGCGCTCCGGTCTGGGTGTTCTCCGGACAGGGATCGCAGTGGGCCGCGATGGGCACCGACCTCCTGGCCACCGAGCCGGCGTTCGCCGCGACCATCGCCGAGGTGGAGCCGTTGATCGCGGCCGAGTCCGGCTTCTCGGTGACCGAGGCGCTGACCGCACCGGAGAAGGTGTCCGGCATCGACCGGGTGCAGCCGACCCTGTTCGCCATGCAGGTGGCGCTGGCGGCCGCGATGACGTCCTACGGAGTGCAGCCCGGCGCCGTCATCGGTCACTCGATGGGCGAGGCGGCCGCGGCGGTGGTCGCCGGGGCGCTGTCCCTGCAGGACGGGGTGCGGGTCATCTGCCGGCGCTCGAAGCTGATGACCAAGATCGCCGGCGCCGGCGCGATGGCGTCGGTCGAACTGCCCGCCCAGCAGGTGCTTTCCGAGCTGATGGCGCGTGGTGTCGACGACGCCGTGGTGGCGGTGGTGGCGTCCCCGCAGTCGACGGTGATCGGCGGGGCGACCGAAACGGTCCGCGAGCTCGTCGCGGCATGGGAGCAGCGCGAGGTGATGGCCCGCGAGGTGGCCGTCGACGTGGCGTCGCACTCGCCGCAGGTCGACCCGATCCTCGACGAGCTGTACGACGTGCTGGCCGAGATCGAGCCGTTGACACCCGAGATTCCGTACTACTCGGCGACCTCGTTCGACCCGCGCGAGGAGCCGTACTGCGACGCGAACTACTGGGTGGACAACCTGCGTCACACCGTGCGGTTCTCCGCCGCGGTGCAGGCGGCCCTGGAAGACGGCTTCCGCGTGTTCGGCGAGCTGTCACCGCACCCACTGCTGACGCACGCCGTCGACCAGACCGCGCAGAGCCTGGACATGACCGTGGCCGCTCTGGCCGCCATGCGCCGCGAACAGCCGCTGCCGCACGGGATGCGCGGCTTCCTCGGCGACGTCTACAGCACGGGCGCCGTGATCGACTTCTCCGTGCTGTACCCCGGCGGTCACCTGGTCAACGCGCCGCTGCCGGCGTGGAGCCACCGCACGCTACTGCTGAGCCGCGACGGCCACAGCTCGCGTGCGCTGCGTTCCAGCGTCGCGGTGCACCCGCTGATGGGCCAGCACGTGCGGCTGCCCGAGGAGCCCGAGCGCCACGTGTGGCAGGCCGAGATCGGCACCACGGCGCTGCCCTGGCTGGCCGACCACAAGGTGCACAGCACGGCCGCCCTTCCCGGGGCCGCCTACTGCGAGATGGCGCTGGCCGCGGCGAGCACCGTGTTCGGTGAGGCCTCCGGCGTCCGCGATGTCCGCTTCGAGCAGATGCTGCTGCTCGACGAGGAGACCCAGATCAGCCTGACCGCGACCGCGGAGGTGCCCGGCGCCCTCGCCTTCTCGGTGGAGACCACCGAGGAGGGCATGCAGGTGCGGCGCGCCAGCGCGGTGCTGCACGACGTCGATGACGAGAACCAGCCTCCGACGCTGGACATCGACGCGCTGCTGGCCGCGCACCCGAGCCGCCTGGAAGGCTCCGACCTGCGCGACGCGATGGACCTGTGCGGCATTCAGTACGGCCCGGCCTTCACCGGCCTGGCGGCCGCGCACACGGCCGAGGGAACCGGCACCACGGTGCTGGCCGAGATCGGGCTGCCCAGCGTCATCCGGACGCAGCAGTCCAACTACGGGGTGCATCCGGCGCTGCTGGACGCGTGCTTCCAGTCGGTGGCCGCTCACCCCAGCGTCGCGAACGCCAGCTACGGTGGCCTGCTGCTACCGCTGGGCGTGCGCCAGCTGCGGCTCTACGGCCCGGTCCACACCGCCCGCTACTGCTATTCGCGGGTGACGGCGGCGACCGGCGGGGCCGTCGACGCCGACCTCGACGTGCTGGACAAGCACGGCACCGTGCTGCTGACCGTGCGCGGGCTGCAGATGGGCACCGGCTTCGCGCCGGGCAGCGAGCAGGGCCGGCTGATGAACGAGCGGCTGCTGACGGTCGAGTGGCAGCAACGGGCGCTGCCCGACGTGGCCACCGCCGAGCCGGGGACCTGGCTGCTGATCAGCACCTCCGACGGCGCGGATCTGATCGCGGCGGCGATGACCGACGCGATGAAGCTGCACGACACCGAGTGCGCGACGCTGTCGTGGCCGCAGAACGCCAACCACGCGGACGTCGCCGAGCGGCTGCGCAACCAGATCGGCAACGGCGGGTTCGCCGGCGTCGTGGTCCTGACGGCGCCGCAGGGCGACAATTCGGACGGGGCCGACAGTGCCGTTTCTGGCGGTGAGTACGTCCGCCACCTGGTGCGCATCGCGCGCGAACTGCCCGAGATCGAGGGCCAGGCGCCGCGGCTGTACGTGATCACCCGCAACGCCCAGACGGTGCTGTCCGGCGATCGCCCCAACCTCGAGCAGGGCGGGCTGCGCGGCCTGCTGCGCGTGATCGGTGCCGAGCACCCGCACCTGCACACCACCCACATCGACGTCGACGAGAACACCGACGCCGAGCAGGTGGTCCGCCAGCTGCTGCTGGTGGGGCCGGACGAGGACGAGACCGCTTGGCGCAACGGCGAGTGGTACACGGCGCGCCTGTGCCCGTCCCCGCTGCGGCCCGAGGAGCGGCAGACCACCATCGCGGCCCACGACAGCGACGGCGTGCGCATGCAGATCCGCATGCCCGGCGACCTGCAGAGCATGGAGTTCGCCGCGTTCGACCGGGTCCCGCCGGGTCCCGGGCAGATCGAGGTGGCGGTCACCGCGTCGAGCATCAACTTCGCCGATGTGCTGCTGGCGTTCGGGCGCTACCAGAGCCTGGACGGGATCCTGCCGCAGCTGGGCACCGACTTCGCCGGCGTGGTGACCGCGGTCGGACCCGACGTCACCAACCACAAGGTTGGCGACCACGTCGGGGGCATGTCGCCCAACGGTTGCTGGGCCACGTTCGTGACCTGTGACGCGCGCCTGGCAACCACGCTGCCCGAGGGCATGACCGACGCGCAGGCGGCCGCGGTGACCACCGCGCACGCCACCGCCTGGTACGGCCTGAGCGACCTGGCCCGCATCAAGGCCGGCGACAAGGTGCTGATCCACTCCGGAACCGGTGGCGTGGGGCAGGCGGCGATCGCGATCGCCCGCGCGGCGGGTGCGGAGATCTTCGCCACCGCCGGCAGCGAG
Source organism: uncultured Actinomycetota bacterium (assembly GCA_963711445.1). Lineage (GTDB taxonomy): Bacteria > Actinomycetota > Actinomycetes > Mycobacteriales > Mycobacteriaceae > Mycobacterium. The sequence goes on along the minus strand of CAVQEF010000002.1, from coordinate 1,909,439 downwards.
CAGCGCCGACAGTTGTTGCGCGACATGGGCATCGAGCATGTCTACGACTCGCGCAGCATCGAGTTCGCCGACCAGATCCGCCGCGACACCGACGGGTACGGCGTGGACATCGTGCTCAACTCGGTGACCGGTGCCGCACAGCTGGCCGGGCTCAAACTGCTGGCCCTGGGCGGGCGGTTCGTCGAGATCGGCAAGCGCGACATCTACGGCGACACCAAGCTGGGCCTGTTCCCCTTCCGCCGCAACCTCGCTTTCTGCGGTGTCGACCTGGGGTTGATGTCGGTCAGCCACCCGGAGCAGGTCAGCCAGGTGCTGGCCACGGTGTACCGGTTGACCGCCGAGGGCACGCTGCCCATGCCGGAGAGCACGCACTACCCGCTGGCCGAGGCGGCCACCGCGATCCGGGTCATGAGCGCGGCCGAGCACACCGGCAAGCTCATCCTCGACATCCCGCAGGCCGGGCGCAGCGCCGTGGTACTGCCGCCCGAGCAGGCCCCGGTGTTCCGCCGCGACGGCTCCTACATCATCACCGGCGGTCTGGGCGGCCTGGGGCTGTTCCTGGCCGAGAAGATGGCCTCCGGAATCGGGGGTGCCGGCGCGGGCCGGATCGTGCTCAGCTCGCGCTCGGAGCCCACCCAGAAGGCGCTTGAAACGATCGAGCTCGTTCGAGCGATAGGTTCTGACGTGATCGTGGAATGCGGCGACATCGCCGACGCCGACACCGCGCGAGCGGTTGGTGGCGACGGCGACGGCCACGGGTCTTCCGCTGCGCGGCGTGCTGCACGCGGCGGCGGTGGTCGAGGACGCCACCCTGACCAACATCACCGACGAGCTGATCGACCGCGACTGGGCGCCCAAGGTGTACGGCGCCTGGAACCTGCACCAGGCCACCGCGTCCGCGGAACTGGACTGGTTCTGCGTGTTCTCCTCGGCGGCGGCCCTGCTGGGTTCGCCGGGTCAGGGCGCCTACGCGGCGGCCAACAGCTGGCTGGACGCCTTCACGCAGTGGCGGCGCGCACAAGGCCTGCCGGCCACCGCGATCGCCTGGGGCGCCTGGGCCGAAATCGGTCGCGGTGCCGACTTCGCCGAGGGCAGCGGTGCAGCGATCACCCCGGACGAGGGTGCCTACGCGTTCGAGTCGCTGCTGCGCTACGACCGGGCATACACCGGGTACACCCCGCTCGTCGGGACACCCTGGATCGCATCGTTCGCGGAACGAAGCAAGTTCCTCGAAATGTTCAAGTCCGCGGGCGAACAGCGTTCGGGTTCCAGCAAGCTGCGGGCCGAGCTGGCCGAGTTGCCCCTCGACGAGTGGCCAACCAGGCTGCGGCGCCTGCTGTCCGAGCAGATCGGGCTGATCCTGCGCCGCAACATCGACCCGGACCATCCGCTTTCCGAATACGGTCTCGACTCGCTGGGCAACCTTGAGTTGCGTACGCACATTGAGGCCCAAACGGGGGTACGGATCACCTCAGCAGACATCACGACCGTGCGTGGTTTGGCGGATCATCTGTTCGACAAGCTGGCGCCCAAAGAGGAGGCCTCAGCATGACGGACATCATGGCGGCAGAGTTGCCTGCATCACAGGGGTTGGCACACAAGGAGGGAAACGTGTTCATAGGTGGAGGCTCGGAGCACGACAGCCTGCGGGTGGGGAACGCCTACGACTGGGACCCGGGTCAAGGTTCGGTGGTGACCTGGCAACCAACCCCTGGCTCGATCGCGAAAGCCCGTCAGGCACCGGTGAGTTCGGTGCCGCCGAGCTCGATGCAGGCAGGCCACCTCCGCGGCTTCGTGGAGTTCCGCGAAAAGGGGCTCGACTACTCGCGGGCGGTCATGGGCTCCTGGGACGTGCCCGGACGGTGCGACATCCGCGCCATGACCTACGTCATCAACGCACACCTTCGGCGGCACGCGACCTATCACAGCTGGTTCGAATACCACGACGAGAAGAACATCGTCCGGCACACCATCGAAAACCCGCGCGACATCCAGTTCGTCGCCAAGCAGTACGGCGTGCTGACGCAGGCCGAGTGGCAGGACCACGTGGCGGCCACACCCGATCCGCTGCAGTGGGATTGCTTCAGGTTCGGCATCATTCAATACGACGACCGCTTCGCGTTGTACGCGGTGGTCGACCACCTCCACTGCGACCCGATGCTGATCGCCGGGCTCTACGTCGAGATCCTGATGAACTACACCGCCATCCTGGAGGGCAAGGCGCCCGTCACCCTGCCGCCGGCGGCCAGCTACGACGAATTCTGCATGCGCGAGCACGAGACGGTGTCATCCATGACCCTGGACTCGCCCGAGGTGCGCAAGTGGATCGAGTTCGCCGAGGCCAACGACGGCACCCTGCCGGACTTCCCACTGCCCCTGGGGGATCAGACGATCCCCTGCGGCGGGGACGTGCACGTGCAGCAGCTGTTGGGCCCGGACCAGACGGCGAAGTTCGAGGTCCTGTGCCAGAAGGCCGGTGCCCGGTTCAGCGGCGGCCTGTTCGCCTGCGCAGCCCTGGCCCATCACGAATTGTGCGGCGCGGACACCTATTACGGGCTGACCCCGACCGACAAGCGCAAGAGCCCGGCGGACTTCATGACGGTGGGCTGGTTCACCGGCGTGGTGCCGTTCACCGTTCCGATCAACCCCGACTCCTTCGAGGAAACCGCCCGCGCCGCCCAGGCCTCCTTCGACGCCAACATGGGCTGCGCGAACGTGCCGTACGACAAGGTGCTCGAGTTGGCGCCCTGGCTGCGGAAGTACGGGCCGGAGTTCACGATGATGAGCTACATGGACGCCGGCCTGCCGCCGCTGTCCGCCATCGTCGCCACCGCGCTGGACGGGGTGAACGCCACGGCGTTCACCGACGGCCGCAGCCCGGCGTACATGTACTCCACCGTGTTCCGGCTGTTCGACGAGGTCTCGATCATGGTCTCGTACCCGAACAACCCGATCGCCCGCGAGTCCGTGATCCGTTACACCGATGCGCTGAAGTCGGCGTTCGACAAGGTGGTCGCCGGCAGCCTGGCCGAGGTGCCGCTCCGCGTCGCCCGGTAGGCATCCGCGCATCGGCCGGCGACCGGCGCCGCGCACCGGAAGCGAAAGGCTGAGTTGAGCCGATGAAGTTCGTCTTGGCCGCTCATGGGACTCGCGGCGACGTCGAACCCTGCGCCACGGTGGGCGCGGAACTGCAACGTCGGGGCCACGACGTCCGAATGGCGGTGCCGCCCAACCTGATCGGATTCGTCGAGTCGGCCGGGCTGCCCGCGGTCGCCTACGGGCCCGACACCCGTGAGCAGGTGGTCGCGGTCGCGGAGTTCACCCACAACGCGTTCAAGGTCCAGAACCCCGCCACGTTCATGCGGGCCCTGCGGGAACTGTTCGTCGAGGGCTGGGCGGAGATGAGCCGGACGCTGACCGCGCTGGCCGACGGGGCGGACCTGCTGTTGACGGGCCAGACCTACCACGGTGTGGTCGCCAATGTCGCGGAGTACCACGACATTCCGGTGGCGGGGCTGCACCACTTCCCGGTGCGGGCCAACGGCCGGATCGGCGTTCCGTTCCTGCCCTCGCCGGCGCCCGTGGTCCGCTCGACGCTGAAAGCCGGCTGGTGGCTCTACTCGCACATCACCAAGGCCAACGAGGACGCGCAGCGCCGTGAACTCGGCCTGACGGCGACCAAAGTGCCCGCATGGCAACGGATGGCCGACGCGGGGATCCTGGAGATCCAGGCCTACGACCAGGCGATGTTTCCGGGTCTGGCGGCGGAATGGGGTGGCCGGCGCCCCTTCGTCGGCGCACTGTCGCTGGAATTGGCGGCACATACCGACGACGAGGTCGCGGCGTGGGCCGCCGCCGGAAAACCCCCGATCTACTTCGGTTTTGGCAGCACGCCGGTCCAGTCCCCGGCCGACACGGTGGCCATGATCTCCGGAGCCTGCGCGGAGTTGGGCGAACGCGCGATGATCTTCTCCGGTGCCGACGGCCCGGAGTCGGTTCCGGGGGCCGACCATGTGAAACTCGTGGGCCAGGTCAGCTACGCGACCATCCTGCCCGCGTGCCGCGCGGCCGTGCACCATGGCGGCGCGGGCACCACCGCGGCGAGCCTGCGGGCCGGCCTGCCGACCCTGATCCTGTGGGATGTGGCCGACCAGTTCATCTGGGCGACCCAGGTGCAACGGCTGAAAGTTGGCTCGGCCAAGAAATTGTCGAACATCACGGGCAGATCATTGGAGAGGAAGCTGCGCAAGATCCTCGCGCCGGATTGCGTGGCGCGGGCCCGCGAGATCGCGCCGCGCATGACCAGGCCCGCCGTCGGCGTCGCCGTGGCGGCCGACCTCTTGGAGCAGGCTGTGCGCGTGCGGGTCTGACCGCCTCTTGAGCGGTCCTTGCCCTGCAACGCCGGGTCGGTCAATTCGCCAGTTACGGCACGAGATACGGCGCAGCACGGTAGCGTTCCCAGTGATGTGGACTTTCGTGGTGGCTTTGGGATTCGGGTTGCTGATGGACCCTATGCGCATCGGCATCGCGGCTGTCTTGATGTCGCGGCGGCGGGCGGTATCCAACTTGCTCGCCTTCTGGGTGGGCGGCATGGTCGCGGGCCTCAGCGTCGGCGTGGCTGTGCTGGTGTTCTTGCATGACCTCGCCCTGGCGGGGATCCAGGTTGCGGCGTCCACACTCAACGACGTGAGGTCTGCGGTCGCCATCTTGGCCGGCGACCGGATTCACGTCACCGTCGGCGTCATATCGCTCCTCGTCGTCGCCGCGCTGCTGTCCCAGGACCGGGCACGCCTGAAAGCAGGCGTTCTGGCGCCGCTACCGGTCCCGGTGGGGGCGGGTGGCGACGGCGCGCCGCCCGAGCAGGAGTCGCAGCCGCGGAAACCGACATTGATGGCCCGTCTGACGGCCCGCAGCCAGGCATTGCTGGAGTCGGGTGGCGGCTGGCCCGCCTTCGTCGCCGGACTCGCCTCCACCTTCCCGCCCGTGGAGGGCCCCATGGCGCTGACGGTCATCATGGCCTCGAAATCCGCGACCGGCATGCAGCTGAGCGCATTCGTGGTGTTCACCGCGCTGGTGCTCACGTTCGTCGAAATTCCGCTGCTCGGGTACCTGGCGGCGCCGCGGGCCACCGAAGCCCTGATGCTGCGGGCCAACAACTGGATACACGTGCATCGGCGGCAGATCATCGAGACCGCGTTCTTCGTGTCGGGGGTCTTCGCGTTGGCCAAGGGTTTGGGCATCTACAGCATCTACTGACCCACCGTTTGCTGACCTCCCGCACGAACAACCTTCCGGGTGGCCGGGCTGCTCGGAAGCCCGGGCCTGACCAGCGGTTTCGGCGTCAAGGTCACAGCAACATCACGGTCATTTGCCGGATTGTGATTACCTGACGGGATCGAGCGCTTCCTTGTAGGGTTGTTTGGGTGTCAAGCCGGACCGGCGCCGGTGAGGCGGCCAAACCTGCCGGTGAGGCGGCCAAACCTGGGGGAATCTTTGACCGCATCGGCGATGTCGTCGTGCGGTGGCCGCTGCTGGTCATCGCAGCCTGGATCGCGGTCGCGGCGACCCTTTTCCTGACCCTGCCGCCGCTTCCGGTGGCGGCGGCGAAGCACCCGGAGAAGCCCCTGCCCGACGACGCGCCGACGATGATCACCAGCCAGGAGATGGCCAAGGCGTTCGCCCCCAAAGCAGCGGACTCCGGCGACTCCAAAGGTTCCGGTGACGCCGGGAAGGCCGAAAACCCGCTGGGCGGGGGCGGCGCCCTCCTGATGATCCTGCTGGTCGACGACAAGGGGCTGACCCCCGCCGACGAGAACGTTTACCACAAGCTGGTGGACAAGCTACGCGAAGACACGCAGGACAACCTCCAGGTACAGGACCTGTCCGGCACGCCGGAAATGCGCGACCTCTTCGCCAGCAAGGACGGCAAGGCCTTCGTCCTGCCGGTCAGCATTCCCGGGGCGGCGAGTGCCCCCTCGACGGCCGCGGCCCTCCACAAGATCCGCGCGATCGCCAAACAGCTAACCGCGGGAACCGCGCTGCACGCCTACCTCAGCGGACCGGCCGCCACCATGGTGGACGCCACCGAGATGGCCTTCGAAGACGCGCACACCATCGAGATCGTCACCGTGATCAGCGTGCTGATCATCCTGTTCATCATCTACCGCAACGTCGTCACCATGTTCGTGCCGCTGCTCAACATCGGTGCCACGCTGGCGACGGCCCAGGGTGTGTTGTCCGGGCTGACCCTCCTCGGCCTGCCCATCCAGATGGAGACCATGGTCTTCATGAGTGCGGTCATGATCGGGGCGGGAACCGACTACGCCGTCTTCCTGATCAGCCGCTATCACGACTACGTACGGCACGGGCAGGAGTCGGATCAAGCGGTCAAGAACGCGCTGATGTCGATCGGCAAGGTGATCGCCGCGTCGGCGGCCACGGTCGCGGTCACCTTCGTCGCCATGGTCTTCACCAAACTGCAGGTGTTTTCGTCGGTGGGGCCGGCCATTTCCATCTCGATCGTGGTGGCGTTCCTGGCCGCGGTGACCTTCATGCCCGCCCTGCTGGTGCTCGCCGGACGCCGTGGCTGGATCAGGCCCCGCCGCGAACTCACCACCCGGATGTGGCGGATCACCGGGACCCGCGTGGTGCGCCGCCCGCGCATCCACCTGGTCGGCAGCCTGGTCGTGCTCATCGCGCTGGCCAGCTGCACAACCGTGATGCGGTTCAACTACGACGACCTCAAGACGATGCCGGCGTCGGTCGACAGTTCCAAGGGCTATGACGCCATGAATCGCCATTTCCCGGCGAACGCGTTCACCCCCATGGTGCTGTTCATTCAGTCCTCCCACGACTTGCGCACACCGACCGCGCTCGCCGACCTCGAGCAGGTCGCCAACCGGGTGAGTCAACTGCCCAACATCACCATGGTGCGGGGCTTGACCCGGCCCAACGGTGAGCGGCTGGAGGAGATGAAGCTGTCGTGGCAGGCCGGCGAGGTCGGCGGCAAGCTCGACGAAGCGTCCGACGCAATCGTCAACCACGGGGACGACCTGGACAAACTGGTCAACGGCTCCAATCAGTTGGCCGACGCCCTGGCCCAGCTTCGGGACCAGGTCACCGGAACCGTGTCGAGCCTCAGCGGAGTGGTCGGAACGCTGACGACCATGGAGCAGATGATGGGCGGCGACAAGACGATCGCCGCGCTCGACCAGGGGGCCGCCTACACCGGCCAGATGAAGTCACTCGGCGACAACCTCGGCGCCTCGACCGCGCATGCCGAGAACACGGCGCAGTGGGCCGGTCCCATGCTGCGGGCCCTCAACGACAGCCCGGAATGCAACACCGACCCGGGCTGTGTGCGCTCGCGCGCGGGGCTGGCGGCGCTGGTTCAGGCGGACAATGACGGAACCCTCAATTCGCTCAAGATCATGGCCCACAACCTGCAGTCGGCCCAGAAAGCGGCAACGATCGGCCAGACGCTGGACAGCGTCCAGTCGACCCTGACGCAGGCCTCTGGGGCCTTGAAGACGATACGAGGCCTGCAGACCACCATGTCGCAGGCGGAGCAGGGCGCCAACGCGCTGGCCGACGGCAGCCGAGCGATCGCCGGCGGGGTGAAGGCGCTGGTCGACCAGACCAGGAAGCTGGGCAGCGGCCTCAACCAGGCTTCGGAATTCCTGCTCAACATGAAGCGCGACGCCGAGAAGCCGTCGATGGCCGGCTTCAACCTGCCGCCGGAGATCACGACCAGGGACGAGTTCAAAAAGGGCGCCCAGATCTTCCTGTCCCCCGACGGGCATGCGGCGCAGTATTTCATCCAGAGCGCACTCAATCCGTTCACGACCGAGGCGATGGACCAGGTCAACACGATCGAAAAGGCGGCGCGCTCCGCGCTGCCGAACACCGAACTGGCGGACGCCAAGGTGGCGGTGGCGGGAATTCCGACCGGGCTTCGGGATACGCGTGACTACTACAACAACGACATCAACTTCATCGTCATCGCAACGATCGTCATTGTGTTCCTGATTCTGGTCGGCCTGCTGCGAGCAATCATTGCGCCGCTGTACCTCATCGGCTCGGTCCTGCTGTCGTACTTGTCGGCGATGGGTCTGGGCGTGCTGGTATTCCAGCTGCTTCTGGGCCAGAACCTGCACTGGAGCCTTCCCGGCCTGTCGTTCATTTTGCTGGTCGCCGTCGGCGCGGACTACAACATGCTGCTCATTTCGCGCATCCGCGACGAATCCCCGCACGGGGTGCGGGTCGGGGTCATCCGCACCGTCGGTTCGACCGGCGGGGTCATCACCTCGGCGGGCCTGATTTTCGCCGCCTCGATGTTCGGCCTGATGAGCGCCAGCATCTACACGATGGCCGAGGCCGGCTTCATCCTCGGCATGGGAATCCTGATCGACACCTTCCTGGTCCGCACCATCACGGTGCCGGCGCTGGCCGCGATGATCGGCCAGAAGAACTGGTGGCCATCGACTTTGGGGAAGACGCCGGCGCAGATGGTCGCCTCCTTCGAGGCGAAGCAGCGCCAGCTGGAGCAGATCTCCGACCAGTTGGTCCGGATGAAGATCCTGCCCAGCCACAAGACCCAAACGACGGCGCCGCCGCCCCCGGCCAATGGTCAGGCAACGGGCGGGCGGAAAGCGGCGAACGGAACCCGCCCCTTCGCGCGTGTTCCCAACCACGCCCTTCCCCTGTTCGACCTCAGCGGAATATCACAGCGCCCCATGGACGACCTGCACGAACCGGCACGGAAACCGGCCCCCACCAACGGCCATCGCAACGGCAAGCACAAGGGCAACGACAAACACCGAGCCGACCGCTATCTCGGCCACTCGCTGCCACTCTTCGGTCCCGGAGTCCTGTCGCACGCACTGGTCACCACGAAGACCAACGGCAACGGCCATGCGAACGGCAGCGGCCATGCCTTTGACGCCGACACCGAATCAGGCGCGGAAAGCGAGTCACTCCCCTTGTTCGGGACCGACGTTCAACACGCCCCGTGACCGACGATCGCTAGGCGTCTAACCTGGTGAACTCGTCCTGCCGGTAGAGCTCGACGCACTGCGAGCGCCTGATCTTGCCGCTGGTGGTGATGGGAATCGAACCGGGCGAAACCAGCACCAGGTCCGCCACACTCAGTCCATGCGACTTGGAGATCGCCGACTTGACTTCGCGTTTGACGACACGCAGCCGGTCCGTGGCGTCCTCGTCGGAGTCCCCCTTGTTCTTGAGTTCGATGATGGCGACCAGCTTTTCGACTCCCCTGTCCGGAACCGCGATCGCCGCGCAACGGCCGGGCGTGATCTCCTGGATAGTCGCCTCGATGTCGTCGGGAGAGTGGTTGCGCCCGTAGACGATCAAGAGGTCTTTGATGCGGCCGATGATGAACAGCTCACCGTTGGAGAAGAAGCCCGAGTCGCCGGTGCGCAGCCAGGGGCTCTCCGGGGTGCCCTCCGACGGGTTGCTGATCCGCGCACCGAACGTACGCGCCGTCTCTTCGGGCTTCTGCCAGTAGCCGGAGGCGACGTTGTCGCCGTGCGCCCAGATCTCGCCGACGGTCCCGTCCGCGCACTCGTTGCCGGTGTCGGGGTCGACAACGCGCACCAGCTGCGACTCCGGGGCACCGTAACTGACCAGCGGTGTGCCGCTTCCCGTTTCGCAACGATTCGCCTGCCCGGCGGGCAGTTTGTCGGATTCGAAGTGACCGATCTCGGGTGGGTCGCCCACCTTGCGGGTGGCGATGTAGACCGTTGCCTCGGCCATACCGTAGGCAGGCCGCAAAGCGACGGGCGAGAAATTGAAGCGGGCGAACCGGTCGGCGAACCGCTTCAGAGTGGCCGGCTGCACCCGCTCGCTGCCGTTGAGGATGGAGTGCACACGCCCGAGATCGAGCCCGGCCAGGTCGTCGTCAGAGGTCTTCCGGGCGGCCACGTCGAACGCGAAGTTCGGTCCCCCGGAGATGGTGGTCCGGCCCTCGGTCGCCAGCATCTGCAGCCACCGGGCCGGCCGTTGCAGGAACGACACCGGACTCGTCACCACGGTGGGCACGCCGGCCAGAATCGGCATGATGATTCCCAGCAGCAGGCCCAGGTCATGGTAGAACGGCAGCCACGACACCACGGTCAGGTCCGCCGGGGCCACCCCGCCCTCCCGGACGAAGAAATCGCCCATGATCTGCTCGAAGTTGGCGAAGACGTTCTTGTTGGAGACGGTCACACCGGCCGGCGTCCGGGTGGACCCCGACGTGTACTGCAGATAGGACGTATCCGAGAATTCGGTCCCCGCGCCGCGGGTGCCCTGCCGGGGACCATTCGGTCGCGAATCCAGGTCGAGCTGGTCGACTTCGATGATCGACGGCGTGGAGTGGCCCTCCTGCGCCCGGGCGTACGGGCTGACGTGGTCGATGACGGCGGAGGTCGTCAGGATCACGGCGGGCGAGGTATCGGCCAGCACCGAGGTGGTGCGTTCGTCGTGAGCGCCGCCATAGGGAACCGACAGCGGGACCGCGACGAGTCCGGCTTGCAGTGCGGCGAGAAAACCCATGATGTATTCGAGCCCCTGGGGGGCCAGGATCAGCGCCCGGTCACCCATGGAGCCGTGCTGCCTGAGCTGGGCGCTGAGGTTGAGCACTCGCCGATACAATTGCGCCCACGTCAAGGGTATTGCGACGCCGTCCCAATCCTGGTCGAAGTCAAGGAATGTGAACGCCGTGTCGTTGGGCTGGAAGCTGGCGCGTTCGCGCAGCACAGCCGGGATCGAAGACTGAACCACGGAAGACAGGTTACCTTTGTTACGGGCTTTTCAGGCCGAGACGGGAAAGCTGCCACCGTACCAACCGGTCGTCGGCACCAGCCACCCGCGCTCGCAAAGGCCTGCGCATCGCATCGGCCATAAACTACCGTGTACGCGGTGGACAACCGACTCGCGCACCTGGACCAGGCCTCGTTCCGCGGTTCTCGGGCACTCGGTCACGGGGCGGTCGTGCAGTTCAACTGGATCTACAACCGTCAGGCAGATATTGCTGGACTGCGCCGTTTCCACCGCAATCTCGGATACGGGTTGCTGGGTCGGCGCGTGGAACGTTCTCCGTTGCCGTTCGCGCGCGACCGGTGGGTCGTGTTCCGCGGTCCCGCGGAGATCGACGTCGCCGCCAGCCCGCGCCCACGCTCCGACGTCGGCGCCTGGGCCCGTGCGCGGGCGCGTCTGCCGCTCGATCCCGAATACGGCCCCAGCTGGCATCTTGGCGTGCTGCCGCTCGAGGACGGCGGGACCGCGGTCAGCCTGACCGCATCGCACACCGTCATCGATGGCCTGGGCATCATCCAGGCGATCGCCGATGCGGCCACCGACAGGACTCGTTACCTGGGGTATCCGCCCGCCGGCTCGCGCACCCGCGGGCGGGCCGCACTTGCCGATGGCCGGGATTTCATCGCGTCGGCACCGGAGCTGGCGCGGGCGCTGCGGGCGACCGCGCGCATCGCCCGGAAAAGGCGCACGGACGTGGCGGCATCGATCGCGTCGGCACCGCCGTCGCCACGGGCGGCCGGCGGCGATCCACCCGTCGTGGTGCCTTCCCTGACAGCTTATGTCGACCTGAGCGAGTGGGACGAGCACGCGAGAAGCATTGGCGGGAACGGGCACACGCTCTTCATGGCATTTGCGGGAAGACTGGGGGCGCGGATGGGGCGCAGCCGCGACGACGGCACCGTCACCCTGTCGTTTCCGATCAGCGTCCGCACCGAAAACGACACGCGGGGAAACGCGTTGGTGTTTCCGGTCGTCTCCGTGGACCCCACCGGGCTGGCAACGGACCTCGGGGAGCTTCGGGTCAAGGTCAAGCAGGCGCTCGCCGACCGGGACGAGACCACCGAGGAGTCCCTGGCGCCGCTGGCGCTGACCTCACTGACACCAAAATGGGCGGTGCGCAGGGCCGCCGGGATGGGGTTGGGCACTGCCGACCTGCCCATCGGCTGTTCCAATGTCGGCGACATACCGCCGGAGGCCAACCGCCCGGACGGCACCGATGCCGACTACGCGTACGGCCGGTTGATCGAGCCCGGCATCAGCGAGCGCTGCCTGACAAGGATGGGTGGGCAGCTGTTCGTGGTGTCCGGGCGGGTCCACGGGAAAGTCTTCATCACGGTCAACGCGTTCCTTGCCGGCCGCGACAACACCCAGGAGGCGCTTCGCGACGCGACCTCGTGCGCGTTCGCCGACTTCGATCTGACGCCGCAGATCCATGGCTGATCGCCCGGCGCCCCGCATGCCGGCGGATCGGATCGGTTGACGTTGCGCCGCGACGAGGGCGTCGATTCACCGGAGGGCCCGACAGTGTCGGTGTGCGTGCCGATGTACAACAACGGTGCCACCATCGCGCGCTGCCTGCGCAGCATCCTGGATCAGGAGGGTGTCGACTTCGAGGTCGTCGTCGTCGACGACGATTCGACAGACGATGGGGCGGCCATCGCGACCGCGCTGCTCAGGCCCGGAGATCGCCTGATCCGCAATACCTCTCGACTCGGGCTGAATGGAAACCACAACAAGTGCCTGGAACTCGCGCGCGGCACGTGCGTGCAGTTCGTGCACGGCGACGACTGGCTCCTGCCGGACGCACTGCAAAGGCTGGCCCGATGTTTCGACGATCCGGCCGTGGGAATGGCTTTCGCGCCCCGGCGGCTGCTGAGCGACGACGTCCCGTGGTGGCGGCGGCCGCCAAGCGCGCCCCACCGCTTCTTCTTCAAACTCCGTGGCTACAACAAGGGGTCCGCATTGGTCACCCAGCTGGTCCTGCTCAGCGCGGGCGGCAATCTGGTGGGCGAACCGACATGCGTGATGTTCCGGCGCCGGCTGGCACTGGAAGCGGGGGGCCTGCGTGACGATATCTATCAGCTCGTGGACCTGGATTTCTGGTTGCGACTGATGCTGCGATCTGCGGTCTGTTTTGTGCCGCAGGAACTGTCGGTCCGCAGTCATACGGCGGGCACCGAAACGGTCCGCAACGTGACCACGGGGCGCGGTTGGCTCGACCACTTGCGCATTCTCACCTGGCTGATCGTGGACCCGGCGTCGACGGCACCGGTGCGCGCCATCGCCCGGGTGTGGTGGCTACTCCTGTGGCTGGCGCTGCACGTGCAGGCCGCGGTGTTGGGCCCGCAGCGGGCCTCGCGTCTGAAGACCTTGGCCCGGGCCCCCGTTCACGAGTTCTCCCGGGCCCGGCGGTTGGCCACCCGGGCCCCGTGACGAGCGCCCCCGCGCAGCGGTGCGGTCCGGTCCACGAGTACGTCGACCACCTTGTTCGTCAGAACGGTGCGGCGCCCCGGCCGCACCCACACCGGTTCCCCGCACCCGAGCCTGTCGAGGTTCGCCCGGATGAGCTCATAGGGGTAGTCGGTGTGCTGTTCGATGAAGCCGCGCAGGTCCGCCATGGAGTGGTGCCACGGCGTGTTGTACCGCGGGAGAACCGTTTTGAGAAACGGGAACCTGAGGTGCTCGATCAAGCCGTCCCAGAAGTAGATGGTGTTGTTCAGCGACATCGAAAACCTGCTGGCCCACTGATGCTCGGGTGAGCGGCCGTACGTCGCTTTGACCGCGGCCGCCGAGACGTACGGTTTGAGGCTCAGACCCGCCCTGCGGGCACGCCTGGACAGGCCCATCTCGTAGCGCCAGATCAGGATGCGCTTGTGCACGATGTACTGGAAGCCGTTCCAGAAATCCTCGAGGAAGGGCCGGGTGCGGGCGTTGAGATCCCAGGCCAGGAAAAAGGATTGAAGATGGGACGTCAGCTGCTCGGTGCTTTCGATGGCGCCGTACATGTCGGCGCCCCGAAACGAACCCCACATCTCCTCGATCGGAAACAACGGACCGTACACGCTGTCGTTGGCCAACACGAAACGGTCGAACTGATCCAGCGACCACCCACGCTCGCGCAGCACACACCACCCCAGATGCCACGAACCGAAGTCCAACGACAACGTGCGGCGCGTGTAGACACCTGCACACAACTCCCGGATCGGGGCCACCGACTCCGCCGCCAGGGCCGGCGAACCCGACACGAACACAATCGTGGCCCCCAACCCACGCAGCGCCCTGAGGTAATACACCACATAGGGATCCACCACACCCTGGGGATCGAAATGCGCAAACAACACCAACGTGCGCCCACCCGCCGGAGGCTCGGCCGGAATCTCCTGATGCGTCTCGCAAATGAAGCCCAACGCATCGCCGCGCCGCCGATAACGCGAAGCGGCCGAACGTTGTTCGATCGCGGCGCGCAGCATGTCCCCGGGCGTCACGGCCGCTCCGCAGTGGGGGCCGTCGCGGATTTCGTTGCCAGCGCGAAGAAGTCGGTCCGGGTGGCCGTCAGGTCCACGATCTCGAAGCCGACGTGGTCCAACAGCTCCTCCATCAGCGGAAGGTCGAACACATGATGGTGCAGGGTCCGGTTCTCGACATTCTTCAGGCTGCGTTCCCTGAACCGGTCGGGACTGCCCGCGGGGGCATCCATGCTCAAGTCGTGCAGCGCCAGAATCTCATCCACGTGGGTCAGGTCATCCTCACCGACGTCGCGACGGTAGTCGTCGACCAGATGCGCGAACTCGGTGACGGGGCGCCGATGGTCGAAATTGCTCTCTTTGTTCGGAAGCACCAGCACAAATCCCCCGCCAACCTTGATCACCCGTCTCCATTCCAGGAGCGCCTTGATGGGATTCGCCACATGCTCCAGGCAGTTCGACGAGAGCAGGAAGTCGTATCTTTCCGTCGCCACTTGACCGAGGTCCGTCGCCTCGGCGATCAGCTGGCGCCCGTGTTTGTTGGCGTAGTACGTGTAGTCCTGCTCGGCCTCGATCCGGCCCTCCCAGACGGTGTGCGTGCCGAAGTTGACGCCATCGAGGTTCTCGACGAGTTGGTAGACGGGGAGCACGGTTTCGAACAGGGCGCTGGGGCCACCGATCTCGATTCCGTCCTTGCCCTCGACCAGCGGCTGATATTTCGTCCGGAACGGCAATCGCCACCGCGCATACAGCATGACGAAGAACAGGTCGGCTATTGACTTGGGAGCGAATTCCTTGATGGCTGGCCGCACTCTTTTCCTCTTCCGTCGGCTGCATCTGTTCTCAGTGCTCGACCGAGCATGGGTCTGACCGTAGCTCACCACGCATCGCCCCGGCGGCCGATTGCCTGCCCCGACCGGCTATGGCCCGGGACCGCTGGTGGCGCCGTCCCAGGCGGGCCGCCCGCACCCGAGCCGTTCCACGTTGGATGCGATGAGTTCGAAGGGGTAGCCGGTGTGCCGCTCGATGAAGCCGGGCAGGTCGGCCATCGCGTCGTGGCGGGGCGTGTTGTACCGCGGGAGAACGGCTTTGAGGAACGGAAACCGCAGGTGTTCGATCAATCCGTCCCAGAAGTAGATGGTGTCGTTGATCGGTCGCCGCCGGCGCAGCGTCTTGGTCCACTGATGCGCCGGCGCCCGCCCGTAGGCCTCCTTGACGGCCGCCGCCGAGACGTAGGGTTTGATGCTCAGCCCCGCCCTGCGGGCGCGCCGGGACAGGCCCATCTCGTAGCGCCGGATCAGGATGCGCTTGTGCACGATGTACTGAAAGCCGCTCCAGAAATCCTCGAGGAAGGGGCGGGTGCGCGCGTTGAGATCCCAGGCCAAAAAGAAGGACTGAAGATGGGAGAAATGCTCGGTGCTTTCGATCGCGCCGTACATGTCGGCGCCCTCAAACGCACCCCACATCTCCTCGATCGGAAACAACGGACCGTACACACTGTCGTTGGCCAACACGAAACGGTCGAACTGATCCAGCGACCACCCACGCTCGCGCAGCACACACCACCCCAGATGCCACGAACCGAAGTCCAACGACAGCGTGCGGCGGGTATACACACCCGCACACAACTCCCGAACAGGGGCCAGCGACTCCGCCGCCAGGTGCGGCGAACCCGACACGAACACAATCGTGGCCCCCAACCCGCGCAGCGCCCTGAGGTAATACACCACGTAGGGATCCACCACACCCTGGGGATCGAAATGCGCAAACAACACCAACGTGCGCCCACCCGCCGGAGGCTCGGCCGGAATCTCCTGATGCGTCTCGCAAATGAACGACCGGGCGTCCCCGCCCAGGCGGAATCGCAGCGAAGCCCCCGCACGCTGGTATTCCTCGCGCAGCGCCTGGACAGGTTTCACGTCGACTCCACAGTGTCCGGTTGTTCGCCGACTCGTCGGCGGCGACGACCACCCCACCGGCGATTGCCCAGCCTAGCGGTTGCGCCGGCGTGCCGGTTGGCTTGCCGCGGACGGCCCCGGGCGAACCGCGGAGGAGACAACGTGCGGCACCGTTGCCCGAAACGACGCACCCGGCCCGTCGGCCCGGCTACCGTGACGGTCGACTACCGTGCAGGACAAACAGGTTGGTGAACTCTGGACAGCACAAACGATCGTCCGGTCGACGCGAGGCCGCGGCCCGGCCGGCAAGCGCGTGACACGTCGCATCCGCCGCCGGTCCACGGCGTGGGCGCCGGATGCGAAGGGCGCTCGCGATGACCGAGGGTCCGGCGGCGAACCCGCCCAAGGTGAGCGTGGTCTCGACCACCTACAACCAGGAAGCCTACGTCCGCCAGAGTTTCGACAGCGTGGTCGCCCAGCAGACCGATTTCCCGGTGGAATTCGTCGTCGCCGACGACGACTCGACCGACGCCACGCCCGAGATACTGCGGGAATACGCCGACCGCTACCCCCACTTGTTCCGGCCGATCTTCAGGTCGGAGAACGTCGGATACAAAGCCAATCTGTTCGGCGCGTTCGCGGCCGCTCGCGGCGACTACATCGCGTGGTGCGAGGGCGACGACTACTGGACCGATCCGATGAAGCTCAGCAAGCAGGTGGCGTTTTTGGACGCCCATCCGGGCACGGCGGTGTGCTTCCATCCCGTGCACGTGATGTGGGAAGGCGGGGTGGGCGACGACTACGAGTACCCGCCGGCCTACTGGCGGCTCAACCTGAGCCTGGAGTGGCTGCTCAGGCGCAACTTCATCCAGAACGTCTCGGTGATGTACCGCCGCCTGCCGCACTACGACGACGTCCCGGCCGCCGGCGCATGTTTCGACTACTACCTGCACGTGATGCACGCGATGCACGGAGACATCGCCATGCTGCCCGAGACGATGGCGGTGTACCGCCGCCACGGCGAGGGCATGTTCTACGACGCGCTGGTGGACCCGCCGAAGTTCTGGCTGAAGCATGGCCTCGGGCACGCGGCGACCTTCGACGTGATGCTGGGTCTGTTCGCCGACGACCCCGTGCGCGAGGACGTGCTGGGCGAGCAGGTCGACTACATCCTGTGCCAGATCGCGAAAGTCCCGGGGCCGCAGGGTCGCGCCGCCCTGCTGAACGTCATCACCGAGCACCCGCGGTTCGCGACGGCGGCCCTGCGGCACCGCTGCGCCCAGACGCCCTGGCGACGCGCCAGGAGCAAGCTGTCGGCCCGGATGACGGACTTGAGGGGGCACGTGTACGCCAACACCGCCCGAGTGAAAGGCCAGGTGGGATGGGCCAAACGCGGCTAGAGGCCGACGGCGGCCACTGGGTGGGCCCATCGAGGCGTCCCGGTCCGTGCGGCCGCGCAATTTTGGACCGCGAACGGATCCGACCCGGTAGGCTGCTGAAGACTTCAGGCACGGCAAGTTGGTTGTGATCCGGGGGTAATGGTGTGCGGGCACTGGACCCGGGCGTGATCTGAGGTATGCCCCGCCCGACGCGCAGTTGAGGACGTCTCGCGCAAGCACGGTCGAAGAGGAGATGGATGACCGTGGATCAGACGTGCCTCGCAGCGGTGCCGTAAGGAGGAAGCTCTCAGTGCGAATACTGGTCGACCAGAGCGGTTACGAGCTGCTGAATCTCGGTGACGCCGCGATGCTTCAGGTGTGCGTGAACCGACTCCAAACCCTCTGGCCCGATGCCGAAATCGACGTGCTCACCCGCTCACCGGAGCGGCTCGAGCAGTTCTGCCCCGGCGCCACCGCGGTCACACCGGACCTCTCCCCCCGCAGGGCCCGTGCTCAGCGACGCTCGGCCGGCGCCGGCAGCAATCCCCGGTCGCTTCGGCTCCCCGGGGCTCTCTGGCGAGCAGATCTCGTCGTATCCAGCGGCGGCGGGTTCCTCAACGACATTTTTTGGCGGCACGGGGCGCGGGTCCTGAACCTGCTGGCCCTGGCGCAACTGCTCGGTAAGCCGACGGCGATGTTCAGCCAGGGCATCGGGCCGCTGACCCATCCGGTGCTGGGCCGCCTGGTCTCCCTCGTCATGCCGCGGCTTCGGCTCATCGGGCTGCGCGAAGGAGCGGGCTCGGTTCCGCTGCTGAGGGCCCGCCGGGTGAACCAGGAGCTCATCCACGTGACGGGGGACGACGCACTCCTGTCGGCGACGGCCGCCGAACGACCGCGGACGGGGACCGCGATCGGATTGAACATGCGTGTCGCCCCGTACAGCGAGATCGACAGCAGCCTTGCCGGCCGAGCCGGCGCGGTCACCTCCCAAGCGGCCGGTCGTCATGGCGCAGCGGTTCTACCACTACCGGTGTCGCGCTACCGGAGCACGTTCGATCTGGACGCCAGCCAGCCGCACGGAGCGACAAGTGCAGACGACGGAGGCGAGTCCGACGACATCGTGACGCCCAAGGAGCTCGCCGAGCGCGCCGCGCGCTGCCGGGTGGTCGTCACGGCGAGCTACCACGCCGCCGTCTTCGGCCTCGCGGCGGGAGTGCCTGCCGTCTGCGTCACCAACTCTGGATACTACGACCTCAAATTCGAGGGGCTCGGCGCGCAGTTCCCGGGCGGCTGTCAGATCGTGCGGCCGGGGCCATATTTCGAACGCGAGTTGTCCGACGCGATCGATCGCGCCTGGGACGCCGGCGACGCCGACCGCGACCGCATTCATTCGGCGGCGAAAGCGCAAGTCGCGCAGGTAGAACAGCTCTACGCGCGGTTGAAGTCGCTGGTAGCCGCTCCTGCAACCCCGGTACACGAGCGGTAGCACGTGTTCGCGAACCAGCTCTCTACTTTTTCAGGCACAATGGAGCCCGACGTTTAGGAGCAATGATTACCATCTACAGAACCAGTCGCCAATATAGCGCTTTTGATACAGGCCCTACGCAGTGTTAAGAGCATTCGCAACCATTCTCCGGAAGACGGATTATCGGCGCTGGTCGGACCCAACCAGCTTCGAGGCATCATGGGAACCTCGGACCAAAAGGGCCGCCGAGCTGGTGCCGAACCACAGCCGCGTCATCGAGTTCGGAGCGGGAAACAGAAAGCTCGAGCAATGCCTCGACCCAACTTGCTCCTACGTGCCATGCGATATCGCCGACCGCGGGCCGGGGACGATCATATGCGACCTCAATGAGAAGCCGCTTCCCGACTTAGGTGTGGACGTCTACGACGTTGCCGTAATTCTGGGCGTGCTCGAATATCTCCGCGACGTACCCTCCGTACTTGACTGGCTCGCGAAGCAGTTTCGTGTTTGCGTCATTTCGTACGTTTGCGTCGAATTCGGTCGGTATTCGCCACGTGGCATACGCGAGAGTCGTCGCCGACTCAGAGCCGGTTGGATGAATAACTATCGCAAAAATGAGATCCGGACCCTCTTCCAAGAGCGAGGTTATGACCAACTTTCAGTGGAAACCTGCATCGGCAATGAGTTGTTCGTTTTTTCACAGACCCGCTAAGCTGCGAGGGCGCAGCGGCAGGAATCGGATCTCGCAGCCCGTGACTAGCAGAAAGAGCGCCAAACCGTCCCTGCTGAAAGAAAGGCCGATGCCCGACGTGCTCAACTATCTGCCAGGTCAGCCGACTACGCCTAAGGGGCCATGATGAAGCAAACAATCCAGACTGTCTTGCAACGTTTAACTCGCACCTCTGCGACGGAAGGTGGTTCGCCTCGCAGGTTGCTACCCCCCAAGGCGCTTCGGAGATACGTGGGCGGCACAGACAGCGAATACCAGGCAATCGGGGACATAGCCGTCGGTTATCTGATTAAGTTATGTGAATTACAGCCATGCGATGCGGTGCTCGACGTCGGCTGCGGCTCAGGGCGAACCGCGATGTCACTCACGAGCTATCTAAACCACGAAGGCCGCTATGCTGGCTTTGACATTTCAGGTGAGGCCATCGAGTGGTGCACTCAGAACATTTCGCCCTCACATCCAAATTTCGATTTTAAAGTTGTCGACATCTATAATTCGCTTTACAACCCGAAAGGACGATACCAACCGTCGGAGTTCCGTTTCCCGTATTCGGACGCGTCGTTCGACGTGGTGTCGCTCACCTCGGTATTTACACACCTGCTCCCGCCGGACGTCGACAACTACATGCATGAGATCTCCCGGGTCCTGAAGCCGGGCGGACGGTGCATGAGCACCTACTTCTTGCTCAATGAGGAATCGGCAGCTCTCATAAAAACTAGAAAGGCAACTTATAAATTCAAGCATGTTCGCCAAGGCTATCGAACGATCGACGCCAAGCGGCCTGAAGCAGCAATTGCCTTGCCGGAAGTCTTCGTCAGGGATACGCACGGTACATGCGGACTCAAAATACGCGAGCCGTTGCGTTACGGCTCATGGTGCGGTCGAACGGACTACATGGACTTCCAGGATTTTGTGTTCGCGGAAAAATCCGCAGGCTAGCGAACCGCCTTCAGGGGGACGGGTGGCGCTGGCCGCCTGCAGGTCGGCTCTATAAGCTTCTGTCGTGGCCCAGCCCTTTCCCGCCTTCCCGACGCTGTTCAGTTCGTCCCGGTGGTACCTGGACCGCTGGATCGCCGACGCCGGCCGGGTGGGCACCGGCAAGTCGTTCCGCGTCCTGGACGCGGGTGCCGGAATTGCGCCGTACCGCAAGCACTTCGAGCACGTCACCTACGAGACGGCCGACTTCGGAGAGGTCGACAAGCCCTACTCGCACCTGGACTACACCTGTCGGCTCGAGGAACTCCCCATGGCCGACGAGACCTATGACCTCGTGCTGTGCAGCCAGGTATTGGAGCACATCCCCGATCCGCTGCCTGTTCTCCGCGAGATCAGGCGCGTGTTGAAGCCCGGCGGGCAGGCGTGGCTGAGCGCGCCACTGTTCTTCGAAGAGCACGAGGTGCCCTATGACTTCTACCGCTATACACAGTTCGCCTGGCGGCAGATGGCCGCCGAAGCGGGCCTCACCGTGGAGAGCCTCGACTGGCTGGAGGGCTACTACGGCACGATCAGTTATCAGCTGCTGATGGCCAGCAACAGCTTGCCGCTGGTATGGCTGCCCGTGCGGCTGCTCTGTTTCGCGCTGTCAGTGATGTTCGGCTTCCTGGACATCAAGTTCAAGATCACGAGTACGGGCATGCCGAAGAACTACCGCTGCGTTCTCAGGCGCGCCGACGCCCCGGCGCCGCAACCACCCGCCCCGGACTAGCGTCCTGAGTCGTTAATTCGTGGGTTCTTGTTACAGTGGGTGATGCCGTCACCGCATGCCGCGAAGATCGTATTGACCGAAGATGAACGCGCCGAGTTGGAGGGCTGGGTTCGGCGGCGCAAGAGTGCCGCCGGGTTGGCCCTACGGGCCCGAATCGTGCTGGCGTGCGCTGACGGCGGCAGCAACGTCGAGTTCGCCGACCGGCTGGAGTTGGACCGCCCGAGTTGGGTCATTTGGCTTAGTGCCTCGAGTTTTCGGCTTCCAATGTGTCGAGAATGGCCTTGACCTCGGCGTTTAGGGCCGGCGGGAATGTGGCGATGACGCCATTCAGGTCGATGGTGGCCGAGCGCAGGGGTTTGAGGGTGCGTAGGAATCGCCGCAGTGACAGGCCGGTGCGGGTCTGGACTTCACGGCTGACGGCCAGTGCGGTGAACACGATGGTCAGGTGGGCTTCGATGGCGTCGCGGGTGCGGGCGAACATGGGCCTGGCGGCGAGGTCGGATTTGGACATCCGGAAGGACGCCTCGACGTGCCAGAGGTCGTGGTAGCTGGCGATGATTTCGGTCGCGGGCATGAGTGTGGCGTCGATGTTGGTGACGTAACCCTTGAGCCCGACCAGGCGGCGGGCCCGCTCCAGCGAGGCGGTGTCGAGTTCTTGAGAACCGTTGCGGGTCGTCACGAATCGCGGTGTGCGGGCGGCCTTGTCTCCGGCGACGACCGCGCGGGCCTTATTCTCCTGCAAGTTGAGCGTCTTGTTGTCGCGCACCGCCCTTTTCGTCGAGTACGCCCACACCGCCCGCCACGACTTGGTGTGGGTGGCCGGATCCCAGATGGGTTCGGCTCTGGTTTTCGGGTCACTGCTCTTGGTGGCGGTGCCGCGTTGATCGCGTGGGGTGATGGTGTCGATGACCTGGCCGTCGGTGAAAAACTCACCGTACCAATGGAAATGCGATGCCAGATCGTTGGGCGCTTTGGTGACCCTCGATCCAACGATGAACCTCAACCCGGCCTCCTC
Organism: uncultured Actinomycetota bacterium; assembly: GCA_963711445.1. Lineage (GTDB taxonomy): Bacteria > Actinomycetota > Actinomycetes > Mycobacteriales > Mycobacteriaceae > Mycobacterium. Next base: position 1,886,965 of record CAVQEF010000002.1, on the reverse strand, counting down.
GAGCTCGCGCAGATTGCCGCTTGCGAGCATGCCGGCATCAGCGACGACGACCATATCGGTGATCTCGTGGCGCTGCTGGAACGCTCTGACGATCGGCACGATCGTCAGAGTTTCGGCCTTGTTGCCCTCAAAGCAGCCGATCTCCAACGGGAATCCGCACCGGTCGACCAGCAGCCCGACCACGATCTGCGGGTCTACGCGGCGTTCCTTGGAGTAGCCGACCCGCCGGAGGTCGTCTTCCTTGTCGGCCTCGAAATAGAGCGTGGTGACGTCGTAGAGCACCAGGCTGACATCACCGGCGGTGCGGGCATGGGCGAAGCAGGCCGCGGCGATCTGGTCGCGGTAGCCACCGGCACGGGCCCGCCGCAGGGTGCGTTTGCGCGTCGACAGCGACGCCGAGGTCCGGCCCAGCTCCGCGAGGACCCGATCGACATCGAGCAGGCTGGTCGGCTCCACCACCCGGGCGATCACCAGGTCACGGAAGACCTCGTCGCCGACCGCGTCAAAGCCCAGGCTGGCATAGATCCCGGCCAGGGCGTCGTAGAGCAGCCCGTTGCAGCTTTTGAGCACCCGCGGCCGCGCCACCAACTCCCGCACTGCGCGTACACCAGCAGCGTCGGTGAACAACTCCTCGGCCGGCGATGGAACCATATGGGCCTTAACGGCTTTCGGGGTGATCCCCAGATCCAACTCGCCCTGGGTGTCATCGGCCAACAGTCGCTTGGCCTCCTCGATGAGCAGACCCAGCTCGGCGTCATCACGCGCTGAGCCCACATGGCGCACGATCCGGCGGCGACCGTCGACGGATTCGGCGATCTGGACAGCAGTAGCGCCCGAGGCGGTGCGTACTCGCCGAATCCAGACCATCCAGCGAGCGTACTGACCCAAATTAGTGCCTAGCGTGTGCACTAAGCCGAAATATCACCGCAGGTCAGCGCACTGCCTGCCCCGGAAACTGACCAAAGTGACCCAACTCAGGTGCTGGCGTGCGCTGACGGCGGCAGCAACGTCGAGTTCGCCGACCGGCTGGAGTTGGACCGCAACACGATCTCGAAGTGGCGCAACCGATTCGCCGATAAGCGTTGCGATGGACTGCTTGACGAGCCGCGGCCGGGTCGGCCCCGCGTGGTGGGTGACGATCAGATCGAGGCGTTGATCACCGCGACGTTGGAGACCGCACCCAAGGACGCGACGCACTGGTCGACACGGTCGATGGCCGAGCACCTGGGATTGAGCCAGTCGATGGTGTCGCGGGTGTGGCGGGCGTTCGGATTGGCCCCGCACAAGCAGGATTCGTGGAAACTGTCCAAGGATCCATTGTTCGTGGCCAAGGTCCGAGACATCGTCGGGCTCTACCTGGATCCTCCGGAACGGGCGATGGTGCTCTGCGTGGACGAGAAGACCCAGATCCAGGCACTCAACCGCACCGCGCCGGTGTTCCCGATGCTGCCCGGCACCCCGGCACGGGCCACCCACGATTACGTGCGCCACGGCACCTCGAGCCTGTACGCCGCCCTGGATCTGGCCACCGGCAAGGTGATCGGCTCACTGCACGCCCGGCACCGCTCCCAGGAATTCCTGGCGTTCCTCAAGAAGATCGACGCCGAAGTCCCCGCCGACCTGGACTGTCACGTCGTGCTCGACAACGCGTCCACCCACAAGACACCGGCAGTCAAGCGTTGGCTCGACGGCCACCCGCGCTTCGTCCTGCACTTCACCCCGACCAGCTCATCCTGGCTCAACCTGGTCGAACGCTGGTTCGGCGAACTGACCACCAAGAAACTGCGCCGCGGCACCCACACCTCGGTGCGCCAACTCAACACCGACATCCGCGCCTGGATCGACACCTGGAACGACAAGCCCCGCCCCTACGTCTGGACCAAGACCGCCGACCAAATCCTGGCCAGCATCGCGAATTACTGCAAACGAATTAACGACTCGGGACACCAGGCGCGCGCGGACGGCGCGTCCGGTCAGCCGGCGGTGTAACCGAGCACCAGGTGGCCGGCCTCGCGCACGGTGGTGAATCCCGTGTGAGCGCCGAGGTGTTCGTCGGTCGCCTTCTTGGCACCCCCGTAGACGAAATAATCGTCGATGATCACCCGCGCGCCCGGCGTCAGCCGGGGGGTGATTCGTTCCAGGCACACTTTGACGGGGTCATACCAGTCACAGTCGATGTGCGCCAAGGCGATTGGCCAGTCGGGTCGGAGGGTGTCCTCGAACAATCCCTGGTGCAGGTGCGGCTTCACCCCGTACCTGGCGAACGACTCGGACACCCGCTGCAGCAGGTCGCCCATGTACCCGTAGTACGTTTCCCCGGCCAGTCCTTCCGACTGGCCGGAGGCGATCACCGCATACCGCTCGTGGGCCTCGGGCGGGTCGTCCGGCCCGGGCGGCGGAATTTGGTCGAACACGTCGTAGCCGTGAAATTCCCGGTCATCGAGCAGCGTGGCCAGCAGAATTCCCGAGCCTCCCAGGGCCACACCGCATTCGACGACCGCTCCCGGGATGCCGCGAACTTCCTCGGCAGCACGCTGCAGACTGGCCAGCCTCTCGTAGGTGAGGTAGGTGAGATGGTTCCGACGGACCTTCCGAGCCAGCCCCCCGGCAGCCAGTGCACTGCGCAACTCTGTCAGCATCCTACGAGTGTAGGTATGCCGCGCGGGTCGACGGGTGAGTGCGCCATATTCTGCGGCAAACCGCGGTCGGATGCATGGCCGCGCCGGCGCGGCTGCGTTATTGCAGCGATTCCAGGATTCCCTCGATCGGCGGGTTGATGAGTAAGGCGGTATTGCTGGCTATGTTGATTCCGAGATTGTCGACCTGCTGCTGGACGAAGCCGCCCGTGGCGCCGTTCAGCCAGTTGCTGAGGTCGGTGCCGGCCGATCCGAAGACGTGCGCGTAGAGCTGCCCGGTCTGGTTCGCCAGACTGGGGTCGAGCTGCGCCAGCTGAGTCATGAGTGCGGGTAACTGGGCATTGGCCAGCGCCGGTAGCCCGAAGTCGCCCAGCGCCGCGTTGATTCCGGCGGCGGTGTTCTGGTCCAGCCCCACCATGATGCTGATGGGGTCGTCGTCCGGGAACAGCCCGAACGGGGTGACGACGTCGGCGTATGTCGTCGAGGCGTAAGGATCGTCGTAGCCCAGATCGACGAGGTACTTCAAATCCGGTTGCACCAGGTCGATGAAGGGCTTGATCACCGGCTGCAGGATCGGCACCGTCTGTTGCAGCTGGTTCAGCGGCTCCAAGAGCGGCAACGTCTGACTGGGGATCATGTAGTAGTGCGTCATGCCGCCGTCGTCGTAGTAGCCCGGCGACGTCGCCAGTTGCACCGCGCCGGAGAGCTGTTGCGACGTCAACGACGAATAGCCCAGGTGGGCATAAACCATGCCCATGCCCGCGTTGAGGTCCGCCAGGAAGTTGATCGGGTAGCGCGGGAAGTCGGCGAAGCCGTCGTATTGGATCGTGTAGATGTCGGTGGCGAATGGGGTGTTCGGGTTGGTCGGGGCGTAGTAGTCGCCCAAGTCCGCAAGACCGTACTGTCGCGCCCACAGGCCGCCGTTGGGATTGCCCGGGTCGCCGAGCAGGGTGAAATGCACCGACGACGGGTCGAACCCCGCGGCTTGCAGCGCGTTCATCTCCAGGCCCGCGATGGCCGCGCTTTGGCTGTAGCCCAGAACGACGATGTTGTGCCCGGCGTAGGTCTGTGTGATCGCGACGTTGAGCGCTTTCAGGCCTTCGCTGATCGACTGGTTGAGGCTCAGGTCGAAGAGGCCGGTGTTCGGCGCATCCTGCTCGACGGTCGCCAGGCCAATGGCCTTGATGCCGGGGAAAACGGGCTGGCCGGTGAAGAAGGCTTGCACGGGATCGATGAAGCGGTTGACGACGCCGTTGAGGTACGCCTGGCTCGGCAGCCCCGATTCCAGGGTCCCGGCATCGGTTCCGGTGCCGCCCAGGATCAGCGCGATGTCGTTCCCGGTGCCCCACGGTCCGGCGCCGGCGCCGTCCCAACCCGTGGTCCCTGACGTGCCGCCGACACCGCCGATGCCGGCACTGCCGCCGAAGGCCCCTATTGCGGCGCCGCCCGCGCCACCCGCGCCGGCCGCGGCAGTGCCGAGGCCGCCCGCTCCCCCGGCGCCGCCGTTGCCGTACAGGGTCCCGCCGTTGCCGCCGGTCCCTCCCGGGCCGCCCGTGCCGTTGGGGTTGACCGTGTCGGCCCCGCCCGCGCCGCCGGCCCCGCCGGTGCCGATCAGCCGGGCGTTGCCGCCGAGGCCCCCGGGGCCGCCGTAGGCGATGCCGGCGTCCTGGGCTGCCCCGCCGGTTCCGCCGGCCCCGCCGTTGCCGTAGATGAGCCCGCCCAGGCCGCCCGTCCCGCCCGTCCCGGGCGGAGCGGCGGCGGTGCCGGGGCCGCCGGTTCCGCCCGCGCCGCCGGTGCCGAAGAGTCCGGCGCTGCCCCCGAGTCCGCCGTTGCCGCCGGGCCCACCGGTTCCCCCGGCCCCGGCGTTGCCGAACAGCCCGGCGGCCCCGCCGTTACCGCCCGCCACTCCGACGGCCGTGCTGGCGCCGCCGGTGCCGCCGTTGCCGACAAGGATCCCGCCGGCCCCACCGGGCTGGCCCACCCCGTTGACGGTGGCGCCGTCGGCGCCGTTGCCGATCAGCGGTCGTCCCAGCAGCGCCTCGGTGGGGGCGTTTACCGCATTGAGCACATCCTGCTGCGCGGTCTGCAGCACGGACCCGTTGGCGGTCTCCGCGGCGACATACGCTGCCACGCTGGAGTTGATGGCCCGCACCATGCGGTCGTGAAAGGCGGCCGCCTGGGCGCCGAGGGCCTGATATTCCTGGGCGTACGTTCCGAACACCTTGGCGATGGCCGCCGACACCTCGTCCTGCGCGGCGGGCACCAGTTCGGTGGTCAGGGCCGCCGCCGCGGCGTGGGCGTCGCCGACGGCCGAACCGATTTTCGCCAGGTCGGTGGCCGCGGCCACCGCCGCCTCGGGGGTCACGCTGACAAAAGACAAACGCACCTCCCCCGAACAATGGGAACCCGCTGGCCCTGGCCCGCGACTACCCCCCAGTAGGAGCAAATCGTATCGCGACAGCGGTACCCCGTGCGGCGTTTGGCCACGTACGGAGAGGCCGAACTCCCCGACCGACCGGGGCGCCGGCGGCGCGAGCCAGCGACCCGAAGCCGCCTCTTTCGAGCGGATCAGCGGGACAGGGCCGCGACGAGTTCCACGGGGCCGGGCTCGTCGTCGAGCAGCCTGATCAGCTCGTCGCGCCCGTTCGGCGGCACCGGCTCCAACCCGCCCAATACCTGCATCGTGTCGCCGGCCGGAAGGACTCGGCCGCAGTAGACGTCGCCGGCCCTCGGCTGCACGCCGCCGGCTCGCCCCCGCACGTCGTGCACGTCACCGGTCCGCACGTCCCGCACCGTGAAACCGTGGCCGCCCGCCACCTCGAGCACCTCGTGCAGGGACCGGCGCACGAGCAGCCACCGCTCGGCCAGCGCCCGCTCGTCGTCGGGCAACAGAATGCCGCGGGTGGCCAGGAAGTCGGCGAACGCCCCACCCTCGAACAGCACCGCATCGCAGACCAGGGGGTCGCGCAGCGCGGTCATGAGCTCCTCGGAATCCGCGAAGCGCTGCGCGCGGGCCTCCGCGGTGTCGATCAACAGGCCCGCGAACGGGCCGTCGAGCAACTCGGCGGCGGCCTTCTGATACAGCCAGGCGGCCCGTTGCTCGACCGGCAGCTGTTCGCGGTTGAGGTGGCACACCTTGTACTTGCGGCCCGAGCCGCACCAGCACCGCTCGTTGCGGCCCAGGCCCGGCCGGGACGCCGGCCGGAACCGCTCGAGCAGCTGCACCAGTTCGTCGTCGGCCGGCGCCCCCGCGCGGCGCAGCAACGCCAGCCCGTGGTCGGCGTCGCCGCGATCGCCGGCGTAGCGGGCCAACGACCGCAAGGTCAACGGCCACGACGGGTCCAGCGACTCGGCCTCCTGCAGCGTCGCCTCGGCCTGTTCGCAGTCGCCGAGCGCCTCGTAGGCCTTGGCCCGCAGCCAGCGCAGGGCCGGACGCGCCGCGCGCGGTGCGTGTGATTCCGCCGATTCGGCGAAAACGCCCAGGGCGATGGCGGATTGGCCGTCGTGCACGCCGATCTCGTCGAGCACGGCGGCGGCGACGACCGGGTCGGCCAGCGGTTCGAGGGCGGCGCGCAGGGTGTAGCGGTCCGGATCGGCTTCGCCACCGTCGTCCGGGGGTGGCGGTGCGGGTCCGGCGGGGGCGTCGGTGAGCTCACGCTCGTCGCCGCCGTCCGGGTCGGCCTGCACGGCCTCGACCAGGTCGAGCGTGTGCTCGTAGAACCCGACGACCGCCAGCACCGCCAGCGCGTCGTCGTCGTCGATGTCGTAGTCCGCCTTGATCGACTCCACCCGGGCGGTCAGTCGCCACTCGGCGAAATCGAAGCCGGCACCAGCGACCCAGTCGCCCTGGTGGGCCAGCCCGCTGGCCGCGAGCGCCTCACCCAGCGGCGCCGTCGGCTCCCGGAACAGGCCGTCATCGTCGGCGCAGATCGTCCACACCGCGCTGCAAAGCATTTCCGGCCGATCGGGCCTCGCCCCGAGCAGGGCCGCCAGCGGTGTGCCGACATCGCACGGGGCGGGCTCGGCGACCGTCGCGAGTTCGAAACCGCGCCCGGTGACCCGCAGCCCGACCACGTCGCCGGCCTGGACGCCGAGCGCGGCAAAGCGCCCCGCCGGCAGCAACCATGCCCCCTCGTCGCCGATCGCCGCCGCGGGCACGCCATGCGCGGCCAAAACATCCGCGTCATCGGACGAGAAAACGTTGATGATCGGCGAGCCGTCGGCCAGCCGCTGATAGGCGTCGAGTTCGGTCAGCATCGACACCGGCGCCAGGTCGGGGCCCACGTCGACGAGGTCGTGGGCGACCTCCGCCTCGGTCAGGCGGTGCGTGAAGACCCTGCCGTCGAGCAGCACCGGAATCCACGCCACCCGGTCATCGGCCAGTGGCAGGACCAACTCGGTGTCCTCGTCGAGAACCTCGGCGAGCGTCGCCTCGGCATCCGGCCCGAGGTCGACGCCGTCGGCCAGCAGCGCGTCCAGCAGGTCGTCCTCGGTCATCGCACCGCGCGCAGCCAGGATTTGGCGCACCGCGGCCCCAATCGCCTCACCTGAGCCGTCGGACATCGCCCAGACGCTACCCGCGCCGCGCGGCAATTCAGCGATGGACCGCCGAGCCGCCACGCATCATCGCTTCGGCGAACTCCCTGTGCGCACGGTTCAGCCGCGGCAGCTCATCGAAATAGATCGTGCGGGTCGTGGTCCCCCCACACCACCCGGGCGCTGGGATCGCGCTCGAACGGCAGTTTCCCCGCCAGCGCGACCCGGCCCGCGAGTTCGAGGGGGGCGCGGTTCAGCACCATCAGGCCGACTCCGGGGGCAGCAGAATCTCGAAAGCCCGGGGAGGTTCTCCGTCGAAATAGGCTCCGGTGTCGACGTCCGAATCCGGGCCGGCAGTGCCCGAGGCACGGCTGCCCGTACCGGCGAAAATCCCCACGGCCAAGCGGCCGTCAGCCGACCGCGGCTCCCGGCTGGGCGTAGGGCGCACCGAACTCGGTCACCGGCCGGAAGCCCTCCTGGCGGGCCTTGGTCGCGGCCTGCCGGATCAGCGCGTAGATCCCGACGAACGCGGCGTGGTCGGTCGCCACGAACGGCGTCAGCAGCCGGTTGTGCACCAACGCGAAGGCGATCCCGTCGGCGGGGTTGGTCCAGCCGACCGAACCGCCCAGCCCGACATGGCCGAAGCCCGGCATGACGTTGCCGATGGGCAGGCTGTGGTAGCCCAAGTGGAAAGCCAACGGCACGAACAGGTTTCGGTCCGGCCGCAGGCTCTTTTGACCGGTCAGCCCCGCGACCAGCTCCCGGGAGAGGAACCGGGTGCCGTCGATCTCGCCGCCGTTGGCGATCGCGCCGTACATCCGCGCCAGCGCGCGGGCGGTCACCACCCCGTTGGCGGCGGGCATCTCGGCGTCCAGCATCGGCATGTCACCTTGGACTGCGGTGATCACACCGGGGAAGTACATCGAGCGGAAGCCGCCGGAGAGCCGGTTGGCCACCTTGCGCGTCACGAGGCTGAGCACCGGATTGGCGACCATGTTCTGTGGCATGACGATCTCGGCCACGCGCGTCGGCGAGCCGGCCGGCGGGCGGCCCAGGTGCATCCCGTCGGTGCCCAACGGCTCGGCGAGCTCCTCACGGAACAGCGCACGCATGCCCTTGCCGGTCACCGCCCGGGCCAGCCCCGACATCAACCAGCCGAAGGTCAGCGCGTGATAGGCAGGCTTGCCCAGCAGGCGCCCCGGGGGCGCCGCCGCCAGCCGCTCCTCCATCACGACGTGGTCCAGCAGGTCTTCCTGTGTGGCCCCGCGCAGGCCCGACAGACCGGCGGTGTGCCGCATGACCTGCCGCACCGTCATGTCCGCCTTGCCGTTGGCGCCGAACTCGCGCCAGTATTCGGCCACCGGTGCCTCGTAGTCGATCAGCCCCCGGTCGGCGAGCCGATGGATGACCGTGGCGGCCATCCCCTTGGTCGCCGAGAACACCATCGGGGCGCTGTCCGCCGACCACGGAACGTGACCGCCCCGGTCGCCCCACCCCGTCCACACGTCAACCACCGGTTGACCGTCGAGGTACACCGCCAGGGCGCCGCCACCGAACCGGTGCGCCGGGAACATGCTGGAGAAACCGCGAACGACGCAACCGAAACGTGAGTCCGCCGCGCCGGACACGCGATGGCCTGCGTCAGGGTCATCGCCGAAGGGGACCGGGCGTCGATCGACTGCATTGTCTACCGTCACGCGTTCGAATTTACTTGGAATTCATACCGTCCATCGACGAACCCCGATTTTATTTACCGTACCGTTAGTCTGATGCGGCCTCGAGGATTTGCCGGGCCGCCAGCGCGGGGGTCAGCTCCCCCGCCCGCACCTGCCGTTCCACGTCGGCGCGGATCTTGCGCACCGCCGGGTGGGACAACACCCGGTCGAGCACCGAGTCGCGCACCATCTGCCAGGTCCAGTCGACCTGTTGGGCCCGCCGGCGGGCGTCGAACTCCCCCGCCTCGGTCAGCACCCGGCGATGACGCTCGATCGTGTCCCACAGCTCGGTCAGGCCGGTGCCCTCCGTCGCACTCATCGTGAGTACCGGTGGTCGCCAGAGCTTTTCACCCGGATGGATCAGCCTGATGGCCGCGGACAGTTCCCGCGCGGCCGACCGCGCCTCGGCCAGGTGCTTGCCGTCGGCCTTGTTGACCACCACGATGTCGGCCAGCTCCAGCGCGCCCTTCTTGATGCCCTGCAGCGAATCCCCGCTGCGCGCCAGGGTCAGCAACACGAAGGTGTCGACCATGTTGGCCACGGCCACCTCGGACTGCCCGACGCCGACGGTCTCGATCAGGATCACATCGAACCCGGCGGCTTCCAGCAGCACGATGGTCTCCCGCGTCGCCTTTGCCACGCCGCCCAACGTGCCCGACGTCGGGGAGGGCCGCACATAGGCGTCGGCGTGCACCGCCAGCCGCGCCATCCGCGTCTTGTCGCCGAGGATCGAACCGCCGGTCCGCGTCGACGACGGGTCGACGGCCAGCACGCCCACCCGGTGGCCCCGCTCGATCAGCTGCATGCCGAGCGCCTCGATGGTGGTCGACTTGCCCGCGCCCGGCACCCCGGTGATGCCCACCCGGTGGGCGCCGCCGGCATCCGGTAGCAACGCCAGCAGCAGCCGCTGGGCCTGCTCGTGATGATCGCCGCGGGTCGACTCCAGCAGCGTGATGGCCCGCGGCAACGCCGCCCGGTCGCCGTCGCGGATGGCAGCGGCCAATTCCTCGACCGTGTTCTGCGACGTCATCTAGCGCCCGTAGTTCGAGGCCCGGCGCTGTTCGGAATCAGTCACTGTGCCCGGCAACGCCGTTCGGTGATTGTTCGCCTGCATCGGCCGAGAAGGCAAGCACGTGCTCCTCCCACCCATCCGGTGACCAGTGCCGCAACGACCCGACGAAGCCGGACCGTCTGCTGGGGTCACTGCGGGTCGACTGCCGACGCGACCCACACAGCGTACAGGCCGCCGGCGTCACGCATCACCGGCGGCGCGCGCACGTCATGCGCCGACGTTGTTGGCGGAGCCGATGGGTATCAACGCGAGCACGAGGACAACCGAGAGGAAAATCAGGACATTTCGACGCGACGGCGCTTGCTGAATCTCCGGCCTGCCGATCGCGTACAGGATGTAGACGACGGCCACGTCGGCCGTGAGCATCACCCACCACCGAGTCCAATCGACCGCCGTCATGAACAGCGGAATCACCAGCGCGCCCGCCAGGGCGACCGGGAGGACATTTCCGCGCAGTTCGTTCACGAAGGTGCTCACGGCAACGCCGGACAGATGGCGGATCAACCACGTCGTGCCGGCAAAGAACAGCAAACCAAGCAGGAACGCACCGCAAAGCCTGGAAAAGCCCACCTGGGTCACCAGGCGGAAGGCGGTGTTGAGGTCGAGATTGAGCATCGGGGCCACATTGGCGCACACCCAGTCGTGGTAGTCCACCTGGCTCTGAACGCGCGCGAATATGTAGTCCAGCGCGCCCTGCGGCGTCGTGGAGACCGCCCAGGGATTTTCGACCATTCTGTGGGGAATGCGGTCACACACTTGCGCCGCGAGATCGCGGCGCCCCAGCACCGCAACCAGGAAGACCGAGACGAGACCGGGCCCGACGGCCACGGCGACGCAGGCTCGCTGCCCGGCGTGCGTCGCATCCTTGGCCACGATGAATATCGCCAAGACCGCGCCGAGGGAGAATTCCAGCGGAATCGCTTCGTGCACGAGCGCCAGCACCGCCGTTACGGTTCCGTACAGGGCGCTGATGATCAACCTGGAACGCTGTGTTCGGGTCTTGGTAAGGGCGACGGTGAAGGCCAGTAATGCGGTCATCCCGAACAATTCCGGATGCGGGTTGTACACGGCGTAGGAGAACGCGAACGGCAAAACCGGGATGATGAGGGCGAGCATGACCTTGCGCTCGGATCTGTTCTCCCGGGCCAGGATCGACCGCATCAGCACAGCCAGCGCAAGGAGCCAGAGGATTATCGAGGCCCAGATGACGGTGTAGGCGCCGGTGAAGTAGCGGGATTGGGGAAACAGGCCAAGCAGTTCGCCCGCGAGGCCGCGCCGGACGAAACCGGACTGATAATCCGCCGCATAGTACGACAGGAACAAAATCGCGTTCGAGAAAACGGCGACCACAAAATAGATGTGCAAGGCCGCCCACACGGCCAGCCAGAGCGAAACCAGTACGAACATCCGCACGTGCTTGCCGACAGCCGGCGCACACTTGTCGGCGACCGCTTCGGTGCGCAGGATTGCCGGGTTTATCTGATAACCGGCAGCGAAAGGCGCGGGATTGGCGGAGTGACCCAGCAGGCCTATGGCGATGCGACCGGAGCGAACCATGGCCAGCCTCCTGCCTTGAACCTGAGGCAGAGAATAGTCGACCCGTTATGCAGGTGTGCAATATACCAGCAAATTTTTCAGAGGGCGAGAATAAGTCATGGCAGACTTGTAAATACACGTAATTTTAGTAAAGGCAACGAATTACCTGGCGCCGTTCCCGCCAGCAACGCTCTGTTGAGTCCGACAGCGAACCCGCCGACACCTTCCACCGTCGCGGGCGAAGGGCGCAGGTTGCGGCCCCGGGGCCCGAACCTAGTCCAGCGTGTATCCCAGCCGCTCGGCGAGCTTGTGCAGCAGGCCGATCGCGGCGTCGGCGATCACGGTCCCGGGCGGGAAGATGGCGGCGGCCCCGGCGGCGTACAGCTCGTCGAAATCGCCGGGTGGGATGACCCCGCCGACGACGACCATGATGTCGGGCCGGCCCACCTCGGCCAGCGCCTCGCGCAGCGCCGGCACCAGCGTCAGGTGGCCCGCGGCCAGCGAGGACACCCCGATGACGTGCACGTCGTTGTCGGCGGCCTGGCGGGCCACCTCCTCGGGCGTGGAGAACAGCGAGCCGACGTCCACGTCGAAGCCGATGTCGGCGAACGCCGTCGCGATCACCTTCTGACCGCGGTCGTGGCCGTCCTGACCCATCTTGGCCACCAGGATCCTGGGCCGGCGGCCGTCGGCCTCGGCGAACTTCTCGACCAATTCGGTGGCGCTGGTGATGTTGGTGGCCTTTCCGGCTTCGTCACGGTAGACCCCGGCGATCGTACGGATCTCCGCCTGGTGCCGCCCATACACCTTCTCCAAGGCGTCGGAGATCTCCCCGACGGTGGCCTTGGCCCGGGCAGCGTTGATGGACAGCGCCAGCAGGTTGTTGCCCAGCCCGTCCTCAGTCTTTCTACCGGCGTCGCCGGCAGAGGCGGCCGCCGCCCGCGACAGCTCGGCCAGGGCGGCATCGCAGGCCGCCTGGTCCCGGCTCGCCCGCAGCTCCTGCAGCTTGGCGTGCTGCTCGGCGCGCACCCGGCTGTTCTCGACCTTGAGGACCTCGATCTCGGTGTCCTCGTCGACCTGGTACTTGTTCACCCCGATCACGGGCTGCCGGCCGGAGTCGATGCGCGCCTGGGTGCGCGCGGCGGCCTCCTCGATGCGCATCTTGGGGATGCCCTCGCTGATGGCCTGGGCCATCCCGCCGTACTCCTCGATCTCGGCCAGGTGCGCGCGGGCGCGCTGCGCGAGCTGGTGGGTCAGCCACTCCACGTAGTACGAGCCGGCCCACGGGTCGATCGGGCGGGTGGTGCCCGACTCCTGCTGCAACACCAGCTGGGTGTTGCGCGCGATGCGCGCCGAGAAGTCGGTGGGCAGGGCCAGCGCCTCGTCGAGGGCGTTGGTGTGCAGCGACTGGGTGTGGCCCTGCGTGGCGGCCATCGCCTCGATGCAGGTGCGCGCCACGTTGTTGAAGGCGTCCTGGGCGGTCAGCGACCAGCCCGAGGTCTGCGAATGGGTGCGCAGCGACAGCGATTTGGGGTTCTTGGCACCGAAGCCGGCGACGAGCTCGCTCCACAGCAGCCGGCCGGCGCGCAGCTTGGCGACCTCCATGAAGAAGTTCATCCCGATGCCCCAGAAGAAGGACAGCCGCGGCGCGAAGGAGTCGATGTCCAACTCGGCGTCCAGGCCGGCCTTGATGTAGTCGACGCCGTCGGCCAGTGTGTAGGCCAACTCCAAATCGGCTGTGGCGCCGGCCTCTTGGATGTGATATCCGGAGATCGAGATCGAGTTGAACTTCGGCATCTTGGCGCTGGTGTAGGCGAAGATGTCGGAGATGATGCGCATCGACGGCTTGGGCGGATAGATGTAGGTGTTGCGCACCATGAACTCTTTGAGGATGTCGTTCTGGATAGTGCCGGCCAGCTTCTCCGGCGGCACCCCCTGCTCCTCGGCCGCCACGACGTACAACGCCAGGATCGGCAGCACCGCCCCGTTCATCGTCATCGACACGCTCACCGCCGACAGGTCGATGCCGTCGAACAGCTGCCGCATGTCGAGGATGGAATCGATTGCCACGCCCGCCATTCCGACGTCCCCCTGCACGCGCGGGTGGTCGGAGTCATAGCCGCGGTGGGTGGCCAGGTCGAAGGCCACCGACAACCCCTTCTGGCCGGCGGCCAGGTTGCGCCGGTAGAACGCGTTGGAGTCCGCGGCGGTGGAGAACCCGGCGTACTGGCGAATCGTCCACGGCTGGTTGACATACATCGTCGGGTACGGGCCGCGGACGTAGGGCGGCTCGCCGGGGAAGCTGTGCAGCGGATACCCGTCGGCCTGCGCGGCGGCGCGGTCGGCGGCGACATAGACCGGTTTGACGTCGATGCCCTCCGGAGTGTGCCAGATCAGCTGATCAGGCGAGTACCCGTGCGCCGACGCGGCCGCGGCCACGTGCTCGTCCACGGCGGCCTCGGTGGGCGGACGCGCCGCGCGGTCGCCGTGCAGCGGGACGTCGGCGAAACTGCCGATCGCGGAGGTGGTGCTGGTCATCGCGGCTACGCCCCCAATCGGGTGAGCAGATTCGACAGCGCTTCGACCGCATCGATTTTCGCGGTCAGGTACTCGTCGGGCCGGTCTTCGGCGTCGCCCATGGCCTTCTCGGGCCCGGCCAGGCACACCCGCGACACGCCGGCGCCGCGGGCGGCCGCCACGATGCCCGCGGCCTCCTCGCCGTAGCGCTTGTCGGTGCCGCAGATGACCGCCACCGCGGGCGACCCCGCGTCGACGACGGCGGCCGCGACACCGGCGGCGTCGACCGGTCCGGGGTCGACCGCCTCGATGCCGCCGGAGGCCAGCAGGTTGGCCGCGAACGTCGCCCGGATGTTGTGCTCGGCCAGCGGGCCCAGGGGCAGCAGCAGCGCCCGCGGCCGTGCGCCGGTCCGGGTCAGGTACGCATCCGAGCGGTCGCGCAGCGCTTCGAACGCGGCCGCGTAGCGTGCGACGGCCGGCTGCTCCGAATCTTGTTGTGGCAGAGCGGCTTCGGCGAGATTCGGGAATTCGTTGACGCCGGTGATCGCGGTGCGGCGGTGCGCGATGTCGTCGGTGCGCCGCGCAGCGGTCCGGGCGATCTGCCCGGCGAGGTGATCGCGGGCCTCGGCGAACCCGCCGCGGGACGCCCGCGCTTCCAGGTCCTGGAAGTGCTGCCAGGCGTGCCGGGCGAGCTCCTCGGTGAGCTCCTCGACGTACCACGAGCCACCGGCCGGATCCAGCACCCGGCCGACGTGCGACTCCTCCAGCAGCAGCAGCTGGGTGTTGCGGGCGATGCGCCGGGCGAAGCCGGCCGACACGCCGGGGAAGCCGCCGGGGATCGCCGCGTCGAACGGGTGTACCAGCACCGTGTCGGCGCCGCCGACGCCCGCCGCGAACGCGGCCACCGTGCCGCGCAGCATGTTCACCCACGGGTCGCGCTGGGTCATCATCGGCAGCGACGTCTCGGCGTGCAGCACGGCCGCGCCTCCGTCGGCGTCACCGGCGACCTCGGCGACCCGCGCCCACAGCCGGCGCGCGGCCCGCATCTTGGCGATGGTCATGAACTGGTCGTCGTCGGCGGCCAGCCGAAAGCTGATCTGCCGCAACGCATCGCCGACCGAGATCCCCGATTCGGTGAGTACCCGCAGGTAGGCCACCGCAGCGCCCAGGCCGCCGGCCAGCTCCCACGCCGCGCTGGCCCCGAGGTTGTGCAGGGCCGTCCCGTCGACGGTGATCGACCGCACCCCGCGCCGCCCGGCGACCCGGGTCGCGACCGCGACGACCTGCTCGAGCGAGCAGGAGTCCCGCCCGCTCAGCGGCGCGGTCAGCGGGTCGGCGCCCAAGTCCACCGACAGCGTCGTGCGCGCGGCCGGTTCCAGCCGGTCCACCAGGTGAATCAGTGCGTCGCAGGCCGCCTCGTAGTCGGGGCCGGCGTCGAGCCGCACCGGCGCCAGGTCCAGGTGCACGCCGGCAAGCAGCGCGGCGAGCTGGTCGGGAGCCACGCCGGACTCCCCGACCCGGACCAGCAACGCGCTCACCCCGTCGGTGAGCGCGCCCAGCACCGCCGCGTTGCCGTCGTCGGCGCCGGAACCCGGGCCGGACTTGGGAAACGCCTCGGCGACCTTCCAGCCGGCGTTGACGTCGCGCGCCGCGTCGCCGCCGCGCACGTAGGGCCACTCCCCCGGCAGCGGCGGCTCGGGCAGTTCGTCCAGGGCGGTGTAGAGCGCCCGGATGGCGAACCCGTCATAGGTCGGGGTGTCCAGCGAGCGTTCGGGGTGCTCGCCCAGCTCCGCAGGGTCGCGCCGGGTGCTCTTGGCGAGCACGCCGGCGACCGCAGTGCGCCAGCGTGCCAGCGCTTCCCGACCGGCTGCCGCCTCGGCGGATACCTCCGTGGGCACATCGACGGACACCGACTGCTCCTGTTATCGCAGCGATTGGCAATCTTCCCCAGCCGGGGACGCCACTTGCTAACCAGGCTAATTGATCGCGTTCGCCCCTCCGGCGGCGAGGGCGGGTCTGCGACGAAACGCCAGACTCGAGCAACGGGATATTCACCGATGCCCCGTAGCCTTGACAAGCGTGACCGCCCCCGCCACCGGCAAAGCCACCGGCGTCCTGCGCAGCCTCGGCTACGCGTTGGGCGCCACCGCGCGCCAGCTGTCGAGGCCGCGAGCCGTGGCGGCGGCGGTCGGTGTCGCGATCCTGGTGGCGGTGGCGCTGCTGGTTCCGCTGCCGACCGCGGTGCAGCTGCGCGACTGGGCGCAATCGGTGGGTCCCTGGTTCCCGCTGGCGTTTCTGGCGGCACACGTCGTCGCCACCGTGGTGCCGATCCCCCGCACGGCGTTCACCCTGGCCGCGGGGCTGTTGTTCGGCCCGGTGCTGGGCGTGCTGATCGCGGTGTCGGCCAGCGCCGCCAGCGCGGTGATCGCGCTGCTGCTGGTGCGCGCGGCGGGGTGGCAGCTCGACCGCCTGGTTCGCCACCGCGCGGTCGCCAAGGTGGACAAGCGGCTGCAGGAGCGCGGCTGGGTGGCCGTGCTGTCGTTGCGGTTGATTCCCGTCGTGCCGTTTTCGGTGCTGAACTACGCCGCCGGCGCTTCGGCCGTGCGGGCCCTGCCGTTCGCGGTGGCCACGCTGACCGGCCTGCTGCCCGGCACCGCCGCCGTGGCGATCCTCGGCGACGCGCTGGCCGGTCACCCGGACCCGCTGCTCTATCTGGTGTCGCTGTGCACGAGCGTCCTGGGCCTGATCGGGCTGGTCGTCGAGGTCCGCCACTACCGGCGCCAGCACGCCCATCGCGGTGACGGGCCCGCCCCCGAGCCGGTGATCAGCCGCTGACAGGCAGGCTGAGCACGAACTGCGCGCCGCCCTCCCGCGGCACACACGCGAGTTCGCCGCCGTGGGCGCGCGCCAGCGCGCGGGCGATCGGCAGGCCGAGGCCCGCCCCGCCGTGGTCGCGGTCGCGGCCCGCGTCCAGGCGGACCAGCCGCTCGAAGATGCGCTCCCGCTCGTCGTCGGGCACCCCGGGCCCGGTGTCGGTCACCGTCACCCGGGCGACGCCGTCGCTCTCGGCGATGTCGACGTGGACGGCGCCGCCGCCCGGCGTGAACCTGCGGGCGTTGTCGAGCAGGTTGGCGACGATCTGCGCCAGGCGCATCGAGTCCGCGGCGACGTTGAGCTCGCCCAAACCGGTCCGGGTCACCGTGATGTGGGGCGCCAGCATGGCGGTCCGGTCCACCTCGGCGTCGACGACGGCCGCCAGGTCGACGTCCTTGACGTCCAGCGGGATCCCGGCGTCGATGCGACTCAGATCCAGCATGTCCGAGACCAGCCGCCCCGCCCGGCGCGCATCGGACAACAGCAGGGTGGCCCGGCGGTACTGACCCCGCGCGGCGGCGTCCTCGCCGCGCCGGCCGGCGCTGCTGGCCAGCTGTTCGGCGGCCGCCTGGATGCCGGCGATCGGGGTGCGCAGCTCGTGGGCGGCGTCCGCGAGGAAGCCGCGGGTCGCGGCCTCGGCACGCTGGGCGGCGTCGGCGGCCCGCCGCGCCTGCCCCTCGGAGGTCTCCAGCGCGTCGAGCATCCGGTCGAACGCACCCGCGGCGCGGCCCAGCTCGGTGCCGGCGCGGTCCGGACGCAGGCGACGGCCCCGGTCGCCGGTGGTGATGGCGTTCGCCAGCGCGGTGAGCCGGTCCAGGGGTCGCAGCGCCGCCCGGCTGACCCAGACCAGCAGCAGCGCCGCCAGCAGCAACGTCGCCACACCCGCCCCGATCATCAGCTCACGCAGCTGGCGGGTCACCTGCGTGGTCTGCGTGGTGTCGGCGACCAGGATGAGCCGGGCGCCGTCGGGTAGGGGGTGCACCACGACCGTCGCGGTGGCATCCGGCGGCGGCGGGGGACCGTGCGGCCCGAACGGCTCGGGATGCCCGGGATGGGGCGGCGGCGGTGGCCAGGCGGGCATGCCGGGTGGCTCGAACGGCGGCGCGTCGGCGGGCGGCGGACCCGGCGGCGGTGGCCCCGGCGGCGGCACGAACGAGCCGGAGCTGGCGTCGGAGCTGATCCCGCGGTCGCCGTACGTCGCGCCGTCGGCGGTGACCAGCAAGGCCCGCACGCCGCCCCCGTTGAGTTCGGCGGCCACCAGCGCGGGCGGCGTCTGGGCGGCGACCAGCGCGTCGGCGCGCGAGGTCGCCGCGAGCAGCCGGTCGTTCAGGTTTCGCCGGCTCAGCACGCCCAGACTCACGTCGATGGTGACGCCGAGCACGATCAGCAACGCGGCCAGCAATACCAGCACCACCACCGTCACCCGGCGCTGCAGCGACGGCGTCGGGGTCGTCATGACCGTTGCGGTTGCAGCCGGTAGCCGATGCCGCGCACGGTGTGCAGAATCCGCGGCCCGTGCGCCTCGAGTTTGCGCCGCAGCCCGCTGACATGGACCTGCACCAGGTTGGCGTCATAGGAGTCATAGCCCCACACCGCGGTCAGGATCTGGCCGGCGCTGACGATCCGCCCGCGCTGTTCGACCAGGAAGGCCAGCAGCCGCAGCTCGGTGCCGGTCAGGTCCAGCTGGTGCCCGCCGCGCGCCGCCACCCCAGCGTCGACGTCCAGCATCAGGTCCCCGACCTGGACCACCTGCGGCAGCCGTCCGCGCCGGCGCAGCACCGCGCCGACCCGTGACACCAGTTCGGCGAGCTCGAACGGCTTGACCACATAGTCGTCGGCGCCGCCGTCCAGGCCGCGCAGCCGGTCCTGCAGGGCGTCGCGGGCCGTGATCAGCACGATCCCGGTGTCTCCCCATTCCCGGATGACGTCGATGAGCGCAAACCCGTCACGCCCCGGCAGCATCACGTCGAGCACCACCAGGTCGGGCCGGAGGCCGTCCAGAACGTCCTCGAGGTCCTCGCCGTCGCGCCGGGCATCGGTGTGGTACCCGACGTCGGTCAACGCCTCGCTGACCATCTCGCGGATCGTCTCGGAATCCTCGACCACCAGCACCCGCGGGGCGCCCGCGGTGAACCCGTCGGCCCGCCGCGCCGCCGACCGCTCGCCCGCGCGCAGCAAATCAGCCATGTCCTATTAGTAACGCCCCTTCCTGGGATTGGCCTGAAGACGTGTCGGCGCGCCGGCCGGGCGATCACGACACTTCTTCAGATCCACTTCAGATCCGGCTCCTACCGTCGTCGCCATGAACACCGATGACAACAAACTCCAGTCCGAGCCCGCCGCGCCACCCGTCGCGCCGGTGACCGCGGCGGCGGCCGGCCAGCCGCGGGAGCGACGCCGCCACTCCACGACGGTGGTGATCGGCGCCGGCGTGGCCGGCGCGCTGGCCGGCATGATCGGCACCGTCGCGGCGATCGCCTTCGCCTGGATCGTCACCGCGGGGCCGCCCGGAGGGCCGCCTCCGCCGCCGATGCTGGCGCCGCACCTGCAGCACGGCCCCCCGCCGCCGGCGATGCCGGGAATGATGCCGGGCGGCATGGGTCCGGGTGGGCCGGGCGGTCCGGGCGGCCCGGGTGGTCCGCATGACTTCCGGCCGCCCCCGCCCCCGCCGGGCCGGCCGCACGCGCCGGGTCAGCCGCCGGAATCCGCGCCGGCCTCCCCGTCCCCGCACGCCTGAGCATCAACCGAGCCGCCCGCCGTCACGGATACCGTGGCGGCGGGCCGGCTTTTTGGCTGCCGGATAGGGTGCCGCGCAGTACGGTCAGCCCCATGACCTCCGACGACACCGGCCCGGCAAGCCGCGGCCGGCAGTTTCCGACCGTGCCGGTTCTCGGCGCCGGGCTGGTGGGCCTGGCGCTCGGCGCGATCGCCGCCTTCGCGGTAACCGGCCTGGTCTGGACGGTCCGCGTCGAGCTTCCCCCGCCGCCGTATCCGCCGCCGCTGTCGTCGACGGCGCCGCAGGGATGCCTCACACCGGCCCCGCCCCCGACGTCGACGGTCGCGCCGGTACCCGTGCCGCCGCTTCCGCCCGGCTGACCGCGGCGGCCGCGCGGGCTCAGCGCGGGGCGGGGCGTGAGTCGCGCGTCTTCCCCTCCAACCGGCGGGCCTCGGCCTGGTCCTCGGCCGACGGCCCCTCGCCCGGCATCCGCGTGCCGGCCACCTCGGGGCGAAGAACAGCGGGACCGCGCCGACCGCCCCGGCGACGATGAGCAGGTACGCCGGCGCCAGGGAGCTGCCGGTCAGCGACATCGATCGACTCCGCGATCAGCGGGGTCGGGCCGCCGAAGCCCGACACGGTGACGTTGAAGCCGATCGATGTCGCGCCGTAGCGCACGCTGGTTGGGAACAGCGACGGCAGGGTCCTGGGCTCGATGCTGGTGAAACACAGGTACGGCAGCCCGATGAGCAGGACGCCCAGGGATTTCACCGGATAGCCGCCGCCGGAGCGCATCAGCAAAAACGCCGGCACCGCGGCGACGATCAACGCGCCGCAACCCGTCCACATCAGGGGTTTGACGCCGACGCGGTCGGACAGCATCGCGACGAACACGACGGCGATCAGCAGGATGACCAGCACCACCAGCACGATCGCCAGCGCCGGGCTGTCCGGCAGGTGCACCGCCGACTTCAGGTAGGTCGGCAGGTACCCGGTGAGCATGTAGCCGGTGATGCCGATCGGCATCTCGATGCCGACGCACAGCAGCAGCGCGCGCCACTGCTTGAGGACCGTTTGCTCGAATTGCTCACCGAGGCCGGAGGGCTCATCGTCTCCGTCGCTGTCCCCCTGCTCGTAGTCGGACGATTCGTCGATGCGCAACCGCATCAGCATCGCCGCCGCCCCGAGCGGCGCGCCGATCCAGAACGGGATCCGCCAGCCCCAGCTCATCATGTCGGCCGACGGCAGCGCCATCTGCAGCCCGGTCACCAGCGCGATCGGTGCCCACATCCCGATGGTGTTGTAGCCGGGCAGCACGCCGGTCGCGGTCGTGCTCGCCGCCATCAGGACGATCGTGATCATCTACCCACCGGCCCTGGGTCTACGCCCCGACTAAACAAGTGTTTATAATAGTGAACATGCATTCACATCCGCCGGACGACCGGACAGCGCGAGCGCGAATCCGCGACGAAGCGCTGCGGCTGTTCGCCGAACGCGGGCCCGACGCCGTCACCATGCGCGACATCGCGGCCGCCGCGGGCGTCTCGGCGGCGCTGCTCGTCCGGCACTACGGCTCGAAGGACGGGCTGGTCGACGCCGTCGACACGCACGTCGTCGCGACATTCGAACTGCTGCTGACCCAGATGACCGACCAGACCGCCGCGGCCGGGCTCGAGCCCGCCGCGGTTCCCCGCCTGCTCGACGGCCTGGCCACCCACCTGCCGCCGGATTCCGCGATCCCGGCGTATCTGAGCCGACTGCTGGTCTCCGGCGGTCGCGCCGGGACCGCCCTGTTCGACCGCTTGTTCCGACTCAGCCAGGCCACCCTGGCCACGATGGTCGCAGACGGAACCGCGACTCCCGGGACGGACGCCGACGTCAGGGCGGCGTTCTTGCTTGTCAACGACCTCGCGGTACTGACGCTGCGGCCGCGCCTGATCGAGGTCCTGGGCCTTGATCCGCTCTCGGAGCAGGGGATGCGGCGCTGGGCCGGCGAGGTGTTCGCGATCTACCGCGGCGGACTTACCAGCGACTAAAGGAGTAGAAGAAATGGAGGAATTGATGTCCGACACAACCCTATTGGTCAGGATCTTCGGACGGCTCGTGCGGTCGCGCCGACTGATGCGCGCGCCTATCTGGATATACCGGGCCCGGGCGGGCGCGCTCTTCGGGTCACGGATCCTGATGCTCGAACACACCGGCCGCAAATCCGGCGCGAAGCGCTACGTCGTGTTGGAGGTCATCGACCATCCCGCCCCGGACACCTACGTCATCGCCTCCGGGTTCGGCCGAAAAGCGCAGTGGTTCCGCAACATCCAAGCCAACCCGCGGGTGCGGGTCTACGCCGGCAGCCACGCCCCCCGGCCCGCGACCGCACGAGTGATGGACCAGGAACAGGCCGACCGCACGCTGGCCACCTACCGCAGCCGGCACCCCCGGGCATGGCAGCAGCTCAGTCCGGTGCTCGAGGACATGCTCGGCGCTTCGATCACCGAGACCGGCACGCCGCTACCGATGATCGAGCTGCGCCTGGACTAGGGCGTGTCTGACAAAGGTTTCGGGTGTTGTGCCTGAGGCTTGAGGTATGTCGCGATTTCAGTTGCTTACCGATGCCCAGTGGGACTTGATCGTTGACCTTCTTCCCGTTCGGACGGGTAAGCGGGGTAGGCCTTTTCAGGATGCCCGCTCGATGGTGGAAGGGATCATCTACCGGTACCGGTGTGGGATCGCCTGGCGCGATGTCCCGGCGGTGTTCGGCCCGTGGCAGACGATCTGGACTTGGCATCGGCGGATGAGCGCAGACGGCACCTGGGATGAGGTGCTGGCCCGGTTGCTGACCGCCGCCCAGCAGGTCGGCGCCATCGACTGGGCGGTGGCGGTGGATTCCTCGATCGCGCGTGCTCACCAACACGCCACGAACATCACCCGTCACACAGGGGGCTGGGTCGAATTACAAGAATCTCCGCGTCGAGCCGCCTGACCACGGCATTGGCCGCTCCCGCGGCGGGCTGAGCACCAAGATCCACCAGCTCGTCGACGGTGCTGGACTGCCCCTGGTCATCCTCGTCGGCGCCGGCCAAGCCGGCGACAATCCCGTCTTCGAGCATTTGCTCAACCATTTGAAAGTCGACCGTCACGGTGGCGGCAAGCCACGGACCCGACCGCAGCGGGTTCGCGCCGACAAGGCCTACTCCTCACGACACAACCGCACGCTGTTACGGCAGCGACGCATCGGCGCGGTGATCCCCGAACCCCGCGATCAACAGGGACATCGAAAACGACGAGGATCAGCCGGTGGCCGCCCACCGGCCTTCGACGCCGAGGACTACAAGGGCCGCAACGTCGTTGAACGGCGCTTCTGCAACGTCAAACAGTGGCGCGGCCTGGCTACCCGCTACGACAAACTCGCCATCGTCTACCGCGGCGCAGCCGTTCTCAACGCCATCGTCGCCTGGACCCGACATTTGTCAGACATGCCCTAGCCCGCTGACGATGCAGAGCGCGTAGCGCGATGAGGAGGAGGCGGGCGGTGGGGCTAGCCGCGGTCGGGCCCCTTGACCGTCATCACCGCGAAGGTGGCCAGGAAGGACGCCGCCGGAAGGGTGTTGACGACCTTGTCCCGGACCCGGACGTGTGCGCTCACCGCCAGCACGAAATACACCGTCAGCATCGCTGTCGTCAGTCTGGCCAGCGCCGGGAAGCGGCTCACCGACAGCAGGCCGACCGCGGCGGCGGCTTTGACCACCGGAAACACGGGCCGCACGTTGTCCGGAACGCCGAGATCGTCCAGGACCTTTTTGATGGGTGCCACCTGCACGGCGCAGGCCACCGCGTCGACGGCGTGGAACGCGGCCAGCGCCGCATAGGTTTTCGGAGAAGTCAGTGCGCTCATCAGCCGATCCTATTGAGCCAGCTCCGGCGGCGTCCCCGGGTGGCCGTCCACCGGCTTCTGGGCGATCGCCTCGGCCTTGGCCACCGCGCGGGCGATCGCCGGGTCGGTCTCGGTGGAGAACCAGTCGGCGAGGTCGGCGTCGTCGGTCTCGGGCGTGGACTGTTCGTCGGGCGGCGACGGCTCGAACCGAAACACCCCATCCTCGCCCGGTTTGCCCAGCATCCTGGTGAACCCCTGCAGCGCTGCGCTGAAGTCGCTGGGCACCACCCACACCTTGTTGGCGTCGCCGCGGGCCATCTCCGGCAGCGTCTGCAGATACTGGTAGGCCAGCAGTTCGGGGGTGGGCCGGCCGGCCTTGATCGCGGCGAACGTCTTCTCGATGGCCTTGGCCTGCCCCTGAGCCTGCAGGTAGACCGCGGCGCGCTCGCCCCGGGCGCGCAGCATCCGCGACTGCCGGTCGGCTTCGGCGCCCAGGATCGCGGCCTGCTTGGCGCCCTCGGCGGCCAGGATCTGGGCCTGCTTGGCGCCCTCGGCCTCCTTGATCGACGACTCCCGCATCCCTTCGGCGGTCAGGATCATGGCCCGCTTCTCACGGTCGGCCTTCATCTGCTTTTCCATCGAGGCCTGGATCGACGGGGGCGGGTCGATGCTGCGCAGTTCGACCCGCGCCACGCGCAGGCCCCACCGGTTGGTCGCCTCGTCGAGCACGCCGCGCAACTGGGCGTTGATCACCTCGCGGGAGGTCAAGGTCTGCTCCAGCGTCATGCCGCCGACGACGTTGCGCAGCGTGGTCGTGGTGAGCTGCTCGACGCCGACGATGTAGTTGCTGATCTCGTAGACGGCCGCCTGCGGGCTGGTCACCTGGAAGTAGACCACGGTGTCGATGTTGAGCGTCAGGTTGTCCTCGGTGATCACCGGCTGCGGCGGGAACGACACCACCCGCTCCCGCAGGTCCACGCGCGCGCGGACGCGGTCAATGAACGGCACCAGCAGCGTCAGCTGACCGCTGACCGTGCGGCTGTACCGACCCAACCTTTCGATGACCGCGGCCTCCGCCTGCGGAACCAGAGCAATCGACTTGGCCACCACGACGATGGCGAAGATCACCAAAACGACCAGCAATACCAGGCCGGCAACTGCACCTTGCACCGGATTTCCTTTCTCTAGCAGCGTCTCTCCGAAAGCCGTTAGGTGCCCTTGAACACCACCGCCGTAGCGCCGTCGATGCGCACGACGGTCACCGACTCCCCCGGTTCGTAGACATCGACGTCGTTGAGCGGGCGCGCGGTCCACACCTGGCCGTCGAGCTTGACCTGGCCCTCGTCGCAGGCCACCCGGTCGAGCACCAGCGCGTTGCGGCCCTCCAGCGCCTCGATGCCCAGCCGCGGGGTCCTGGGGGTGAGCCGGCGCCGCAGCGCCGGCCGCACCAGCACCAGCAGCAGGACCGAGACCACCAGGAACGCGAGCCCGTCGGCCCAGACCGGCCAGTCCACCAGCCAGCTGGTCCCCGCCGCGGCCAGCGCCCCGCCGCCGAGCATCAGTAAGAACATGTCGCCGGTGAGGGCCTCCGCACCGGCGAGCACCAGTGCGAATATGAGCCAAAGCACCGCGGCGGGCATGGGGTCAGAATACGCGCAGTCGCGCGTGATCGGCCTGCGCCGGGCAAAGCCACTACACTGCGAGATCGTGTGGTGTCCCAGTGTTTCGCTGTCGGTGTGGGCCAACGCCTGGCTCGCGGGCAAGGCCGCGCCCGACGACGTGTTGGATGCGTTATCCCTTTGGGCACCAAAGCAATCGATCACCGCGTATGATGCCGTCGCCGCGGGTCACACCGGTCTGCCGTGGCCCGATGTCAATGATGCTGGGGCGGTGTCGCTGTTGCAGACCCTGCGCACCGCGGTGGGTCGGTCGGCGGCGCCGCGCGGCCCGGGCCTGCTGCGCGGCACCATCAACGTCGTGCTGCCGGTGCCCGGCGACGTGCGGGGCCTGACCGCGGGCACCCAGTTCCAGCGCGACGCGTTGGCCGCCGGCGAGGCAATCATCATCACCAACCCCGACGACCCCGGCGCCGCCGTCGGGCTGGTCCCCGAGTTCGCCTACGGCGACTTCGAGGAGGCCGACGACGACGCCGGCCTGCCCGAATTGTCCGCGCTGTCATGGACGGTGTACTCGCTGCCCGGTGCGCCGGCATTCGACCACCACGAGCTCGGCGACGCCGAGTACGGCCTGCGGTCGGCGGTGCGCTCGGCCGCCGACGCGCTGGACGCCGTGGGGACGGGCTCGGCCGCCTCCGACGTCGAGGATCCACGCGGCCTGGTCGAGCAACTGCTGGAATCCACACGGCAGCACCGGATTCCCGACCACGCGCCGTCGCGGGCATTGCGCGTGCTGGAGAACGCCGCGCACGTCGCCGCGATCATCGCGGTCAGCGCCGGGCTCAGCCGACGGTCCGACTCGCCGCGCAGCGTCCCGGACCGGTTGGCCGGGCTCGAGCCGATCGCGGCGCAATCCTCCTCGGAGTCAAGGATCGCCAACGACGCCCTGCGGCCGCTGACCGCGGTGGTCCGTTCGGCGCGCATGGCCGCGGTCACCGCGATCCTGCACTCCGCGTGGGCCGACTGAGTCGGCATCGAGTGTGCGCCCAGGGCTTTGGGTGTGTGTTCAGGGCGGAGCCACTCGGCGTGTCGCCACCCTGGATGCACACACAATCGGCCACCGGCCGAAGCGCTAACTGGTGTGCCGCGCCGCGCAGTGCGGCGGGCGGCACGGCTCGCCGTTGACGCTGGCCAGGCAGCCCGGCACCGAGTCGGGCCCACTCACCCGGTCGGGCGTACGGCCATCGCGCAGTTCGTCGATCAAGGCCGCGGCCAGCCGCGCGAATCGCCGGTCGGCGTTGGGCGTGCCGGCCCGGGCGAATGCCAGCCCGGTCCGGTCCGCCTGCGAGCGCAACTCGGTGTCGAGGTCCCACACCACCTCGACGTGGTCGGCGACGAAGCCGATCGGGCACACGACGACGGCGCCCGTGCCGGCCCGCGCCAGCGCGCTGAGATGGTCGGCGACATCGGGTTCCAGCCAGGGCACCTGTGGCGGGCCCGAGCGCGACTGCCACACCACGTCGTAATCGGCGTATCCGGCGGCCGCCGCGACCAGACTTGCGGCATAGGCGACTTGGCGGCTGTAGAGGTTCGGCCCGCAGCGCCGGTCGGCGGCCACCGGGATCGAATGCGCGGTGAACACCAGCCGCGCGTCGGCGGGCACGGTCGCGGCGGCCGCGGCGACCGATTCGGCGAACATCTCGACGAACAGCGGATGGTCGAAATAGGGCCGCAGCTTGACCAGCTCGGGCGCTCCCGGTCCGGCCACACCCCGGGCCCGCGCGATGTCCTCGACGTACTGCGTGCAGCTGGAATACCCGCTCCACGCCGAGGTGGTGAACACCGCAGCACGGCGAACGCCGTTGTCACGCATCGTGGCAACCGTTTCCTCGACATAGGGCTCCCAGTTGCGGTTGCCGAAGTACACCGGCAGCTCGAGTTCGGCGCGCAACTCGGCGATCAGCGCCCGGTTGATCGCGTTGATCGGCGACACCCCGCCGAAGTGCAGATAGTGCTGGGCCACCCCGTCGAGGCGCTCGGGCGGCACGTCGCGGCCGCGGGTGACGTTCTCCAGGAACGGCCGCACCTGCTCGGGTCCCTCCGGGCCGCCGAACGACAGCAGCAGGACCGCATCGAATTGCATTGCGCGCTACAGTAACTGGGTACTGGCGCCGCCGTCGGCGAAGATGATGGTCCCCGTCGTGGCCGGCAACCACTCGGAGAGCAGCGCGCACACCGTCTTGGCGACCGGCGTCGCGTCCTTCATGTTCCAGCCCAGCGGCGCGCGCTGATCCCAGCCCTGCTCGAGCAGCTGAATCTGGGCGCCGGCCTCGTCACCCAGTGCGCCGCCGACGATCGCGCTCATCGCCAGCGTCCGGATCGGGCCCGCGGCAACCAGATTCGAGCGCACACCATACTGGCCGGCCTCGCGGGCCACGAACCGGTTGACCGACTCCAGCGCGCTCTTGGCCACCGTCATCCAGTTGTAGGCCGGCATGGCCCGGCTCGGGTCGAAATCCATGCCGACGATGCTGCCGCCGGAATTCATGATGGGCAGCAACGCCTTCGCCAGCGAGGCATACGAGAACGCCGAGATGTGAATGCCCTTGGAGACGTCCTCATACGGCGCGTCGAAGAACGGGTTGATGCCCATCCCGGTCTGGGGCATGAAGCCGATCGAGTGCACCACGCCGTCGAGCTTGTTGCCCTGCCCGATCGCCTCGGTGACCCGGTCCGCCAGGGTGGCCAGGTGCTCCTCGTTCTGCACGTCCAGCTCGATCAGCGGGGCCTGCCGCGGCAGCCGGTCGACGATGCGCTGCACCAGCCGCAGCCGGTCGAAGCCGGTGCACACCAATTCTGCCCCCTGCTCCTGGGCCACCCGCGCGATGTGGAAGGCGATCGAGGAGTCGGTGATGATCCCGCTGACCAGAATCCTTTTGCCGTCAAGCAGTCCCGCCATGTCCGTCCTAATCTTGTGGTTTCGACTGGTCTAGTCAGTGGCCCATGCCCATGCCGCCGTCGACCGGGATGACCGCACCGGAGATGTAGCTGGCATCCTCGGAGGCCAGGAAGCTGACCACCCCGGCGACCTCGGCGGCGGTGCCGACCCGCTTCGCCGGGATGAATTGCAGTGCCCCCTCCTGGATCCGCTCATCCAGCGCGCGGGTCATGTCGGTGTCGATGTAGCCCGGCGCCACGACGTTCGCAGTCACGTTGGCCTTGGTGAGCTCGCGGGCGATCGAGCGGGCCATGCCGATCACACCGGCCTTGGAGGCCGCGTAGTTGGCCTGGTTGCCGATGCCCCAGCTGCCGGAGACCGAACCGATGAAGATCATCCGGCCGAACCGATTGCGCTGCATGCTGCGCGAGGCCCGCTGCGCCACCCGGAACGCCCCGGTCAGGTTCGCGTCGATGACCTTCTCGAACTTCTCCTCGGTCATCCGCATGAGGAACGCGTCGGCGGCCAGGCCGGCGTTGGATACCAGCACCTCGACCGGCCCCTGGTGCGCCTCGACCTCTTTGAAGGCGCGGTCGACTGCGTCGTTGTCGGTGACGTCGCACTCGACGCCGAACAGCCCCTCGGGCACGCCGGATCCGCGGTGCGTGACGGCCACCTTGTGGCCGTCGGCGGCCAGCCGCTGTGCGATTGCCAGGCCGATCCCCCGGTTTCCGCCGGTGACCAGAACCGAACGCGCTACGAAGGCGGGTCTGCCCGCGGGCGGGGCTTTCTCGGTGGTGTCGTCGGTGGCCGTGTCAGTCACCCCGCCAACCTAGCGCCTCGCTGCGGTTGCGCTGGCACCTGCCCCCTGTGTTTCACGAGCGTTACGCCATGGCGGGAAACCGAGTCCGAAATCGCCCTGGCGTTACGCTCTCGGCGGGCTGTCGGTGCGCCGCGGCACACTCCCACCATGGTGGACCCGTTTTTGGGCAGCAAAGCCCTCGCCACACGCAAGCTGACCCGCCACGAGCTGCGGAGTCGCTACGTTGCGCTGCATCGCGACGTCTATGTGCCGCGGGATGCCGAACTGACGGCGGCGCTGCGCGCAAAGGCCTGTTGGCTGCGGTCGCGCGGTCGCGGTATCCTCGCCGGCTTCTCGGCGTCAGCCCTGCACGGCGCCAGATGGATCGACCCGGCGCGCCCCGCCGCGATCATCGACACCAACCGCCGTCCCCAAGCCGGGGTGACCGTCTGGGAAGAGCACATCGATCCCGACGAAGTCGACATCGTTGGCGACCTGCGCGTCACGATTCCGGCGCGAACGGCACTAGACCTGGCGAGGCGCTACCCGCTCGGCGTCGCGGTCGCGGCCATCGATGCCCTCGCGCAAGCTGTCGAGCTCAAGCCGGCTGATATCGAACTTCTCGTTGACCGCTACAGGGGCCGCCGCGGCATGAAGGGCGCGCGTGCGGCCCTCGAGCTGATCGACACCGGTGCTCAATCACCCAAGGAAACGTGGCTGCGCCTGTTGCTGCTGCGCGCGGGATTTCCCCGGCCGCAGACGCAGATCGCCGTGCGCAACGAATGGCGTTGGGTCGAGGCATATTTGGACATGGGCTGGGAGGACATCAAGGTTGCGGTCGAATACGACGGCGACCAGCACCGGACCGATCGCGCGCAATACGTGAAGGACATCCGCCGACTGAACATGCTCGAACGTTACGGCTGGATCGTCGTTCGGGTCGTCGCCGAGGACCACCCGCACGACGTGATCGACCGCGTCACCGAGGCGCGAGCACGCCGAACGTAACGCCAGGGCGGAAAACCGAGCCGGAAATCGCCCTGGCGTGACGCTCGAGGCGACGGCGCGGCGTCAGGTCGGCAGCCGGCGGTTGATCAGCAGCGCCGCCACCCCGGCCAGCGCCAGCACCAGCGCCCCCAGCCGCAGCCAGCCGGCGCTGGCGTCGCCCCGGATGGTCTCGTAACCGATCTGCTGCTGCAGCGAGGCGTAGACCGAGTTCAGCTCCGCCAGGCTGGAGGCGTTGTAGGCGTTCCCGCCCGAGAGCTGGGCCACCTTCTTGAGCGTCGCGTCGTCGACCGGCACCGGCTGGCGCTGGTCGTTGATCTCGACGAAGCCGTACGGCGTGCCGAACGAGATCGTCGAGATCGGCACCCCCTGGTCCTTGGCCGTGCGCGCGGCGGTGAAGGCGCCCTTGGGGTTGTCGGGGTTGGTCGGCATCGTCTCCTTGCCGTCGGAGAACAACACGATGCGCGCCGGCGGCGGGGTATCGCCGCCGCCGATCACCGCGCCGACCGTCGCGATGGCCTGCAGGGCGGTGAAAATGGCCTCCCCGGTCGCGGTGCGGTCCGCGAACTGCAGCTTGTCGAGCGCACGCTTGGTCGCGTCGCGATTGGTGGTCGGCGACACCAGCACCGTCGCGGTGCCCGCATAGGCGATCAGCCCGAGGTTGATCCCGGGCGTGAGCTCGTCGGCGAACTGCTTGGCGGCCTCCTGCGCGGCGACCATCCGGTTGGGCTGGACGTCGGTGGCCCGCATCGACTGCGACACGTCGATCACCAGCATCACCACCGCGCGGTTGCGGGGGATCCGTACGTCTCGCGTGGGCCCCGCCATCGCGAGCGTGAACAGCACCAGCGCGACCACCAGCAGGATCGCCGGAACGTGTCGCCACTTGGCCGGGCGCTTGGGGGCGACGCTCTCCAGCAGCTCCATGTTGGCGAAGCGCAGGATCCGGCGCTGACGCGCCAGTTGCATCAGCACATACAGCACGGCCAGGCCGGCGACGACGAGCAGGAAGAGGAAGAACCAGGAGTGTTGGAACCCGGACAGCGTCATCGGCCCGAGCAGCGGCAGGCTCACTGGCGCCCCGCCATCGCCCCGCGCCTGCGGGACTCGACGAACCGGACGATGTCGGCGATCCAGTCGCGGTCGGTGCGCAGCGTCAAAACCGGTGCGCCGCAACCGCGGATGGTGCGCGCCACCTCGGCGCGGTGCGCCGCGGCCGCCTTGGCGAAGTCGTCGCGCAGCTGGGCGTCGATGGTGAACTCGCGGGTCACCCCGGACTCGGCGTCCTGCAGCACGACGTCGCCGATGTCGGGCAATTCGACGTCGCGCGGGTCGAGCACCTCGATGGCCAGCACCTCATGGCGCGCCGCGATCGCGCGCAGCGGGCGCATCCAGTTGATCGGGCCCAGGAAATCGCTGATGATCACCGCCATTCCGCGGCGGCGCTCCGGGCGGCGCAGCGCGTCGATGGCCGTTGCCAAATCCCCGCGCACCCCGACCGGCGCCCGCGGGGTGGTGGCGATGGTACGCAGCAGCGTCTGCTCGTGTTGGCGTCCCGAGCGCGCGGGGACGCGAGTCATCCTCTGGCCGTTGCTGACAACCGCCCCGATCCGGTTGCCGCCGCCGCTGTTGAGGTAGGTGATCGCCGCCGCGGCGGCCACGGCCAGGTCGCGCTTCTCGCACCCGGTGGTGCCGAAATCCAGGCTGGCCGACACATCGACCACCAGCCAGGTCTCCAGCTCCCGGTCGGCGATCATCTGCCGGACGTGGGGATGCGTGGTTCTCGCGGTGACGGCCCAGTCCATCCGCCGGACGTCGTCACCGGGCTGGTATTCGCGCGACTCCCCCGGCTCCGAACCCGGGCCCGGGATCAGCCCGAGGTGGTCGCCGTGCAGGACACCGTCGAGCTTGCGCCGCACGGTCAGCTCGAGGTTGCGCAGCGCCGCCGTCAGCTTCGGGTCGTTGATCTGCCCGCGCTGCATCGACGGTGGATGGCGCACCGCCGGCGTCTGGGGTTCCGTCACCTCACCGACCGCTGGCCGCGCCCGCGCCCTGCATCACCGGGGGCGCCGACTGGCCTTGTTGGGGAACGGCGTTCACCTGAGGCAGGGCGACCGTCTGCAGGACCCGGTTGATGACGATCTCGGGGGTGATCTCGTCGGCCAGCGCGTCGTAGGTGAGCACCAGCCGGTGCCGCAGCACGTCGGGGATCACCTCGACGATGTCCTGCGGGATCACATAGTCGCGGCCGCGCACCAGCGCCAGCGAGCGGGAGGCGGCGATGATGCCCAGCGACGCACGCGGGGACGCGCCGAACGAGATCCAGGCCTTGACGTCGTTCATGCCGAGTTGCTCGGGATGGCGGGTGGCGGTGACCACCCGCACCACGTAGTCGACCAGGGCGTGGTGGACGAAGTTGTTGGCCGCGATGTCCTGCAGCCGCAGCAGGTCACCGGGGTTCATGATCTGCTTGGGCTGCGGCGGCTTGACGCCCATCCGGTAGATGATCTCGCGCTCCTCCTCGGGCGAGGGGTAGCCGACGTTGATCTTGAACAGGAAGCGGTCGCGCTGGGCCTCCGGCAGCGGGTAGACGCCCTCGTGCTCGATCGGGTTCTGGGTCGCCATCACCAGGAACGGGTTGGGCAGCGGGAACCTCTTGCCGCCGATCGACACCTGGCGTTCCTGCATGACCTCCAGCAGCGCCGACTGCACCTTGGCGGGCGCGCGGTTGATCTCGTCGGCGAGCAGGAAGTTGACCACCACGGGGCCGAGTTCGGTGTCGAACTCTTCTTTGCCCTGGCGGTAGATGCGGGTGCCGATGATGTCGGTGGGCACCAGGTCGGGCGTGAACTGGATGCGCGCGAACGTCCCACCGACCACCTTGGCGAAGGTTTCCACGGCCAGGGTCTTGGCCACGCCGGGAACGCCCTCGAGCAGGACGTGGCCCTTGGACAGCAGGCCCACCAGCATGCGCTCCACCAGCTGGTCCTGGCCGACGATGATGCGCTTGACCTCGAAGATGGCCCGTTCCAGCGTGTGGACCTCAGCGGCCAGCCCGTCACCGCCGGACGGCGCGTCGTGGGCCGGGGGGGCGGAATGCGCGCCCGGGCCCGAGTAACCGCTGGCGCCCGGGGGCGGCCCGCCTGGTGATGTCATTTAGTAACCCTCCACAGCTCAATCGGACACGACTGTCGCACGACCGGGATCGTGGGGCAGCGACGTGCCCGCGTCTAACTATTCCAGGCCCGCCGGGTTCCGTCGACGCCGCGGTGCCGCCCGGCAACGACGCGGGCCGGGCTCAGTACTCGATGATCCTGGTCAGGTATTGCGTCATGCCGGGCTTGCGCACCGGGCTGACGGTGACCTTGCCCGCGATGCTGGACGCCTCCAGCATCTGGCCGTTGCCCAGGTACATGGTGACGTGCTGGCCACCGCCGGGGCCGTAGAAGATCAGGTCGCCGCGGCGGGCCTGATCCTGGGGAATGTGGCGGCCGGCGTTGTACTGGTCGCCGGAGAACCGCGGGATCAGCACGCCGACCCCGGCGAAGGCGTAGCGCATCAGGCCCGAGCAGTCGAACCCGTTGATGTTGGCACCGTCCTCGACGCCCTTGCTGGGCCCCTGCAGCGAACCGCCGCCCCACGAATAGGGCACCCCCATCTGGGAGCCGGCCCGCTTGATCACGTATTCGATGGCCTGCCGGCCGTAGACCCGCGGGATCTTGGCGCCGGGGTTGGTCGCGGCGGTGGGCGCGCCGGGACCCCCGGGGAGATTGATGCCCAGCCCACCCAGGAACTGCCTGCCCAGATTCAGGGTGGTCTGGGTGGCCTGGGCGGTGGCCTGCAGCGACGCGTTGGCGACCGCGAGCGGGTCTCCCGGAGCGCCGGCGCTGATCATCGCCGGCAGCGTGGGATCCCACTGACCGGGGTCGGCCGTGGCCAGGCCGGGCCCCGAAATTGCCGAAGACACCATCAGCCCGGCCACCACGGTGGTGATCCAGGCCAGGTTGATCAGGCGAAACCGCTTGCGGCGCATGGCTCCTCGAAACTCTCGATGTTCGTCAATACTCGATGTAGCGCACCACGTAGGGCGTCATGCCGCTGGTGCGCACGGGCGCGACGCGAACCTTCAGACCGACGTCGGGGGCCTCGAGCATCTGGCCGTTGCCGAGGTAGATCGTCACGTGCTGACTGCCGCCGGGGCCGTAGAAAATGACGTCGCCGCGGCGCATCTGCGCCGACGGGATCTTGCGGCCCAGGTTGTACTGCGAACCCGAGTAGTGCGGCAGCTTGATGCCCACCCCGGCGAAGGAGTACAGCACCAGGCCCGAGCAGTCGAAGCCGGTCGTGCCGGCACCGGAGTCGATGCCCTTGCTGGGGCCGGCGGCATTCCCGCCACCCCACGAATAGGGAACGCCGATCTGCGACATCCCGCGCCGGATCACGTATTCGGAGGCCTGGCGCCCGTACACCCGCGGGATTCGGCCCGCGCGGCCCATGGTGTTGGTGATGCCGGTGTCGTCGGGCGCGAGGATGCCCAGGCTCTGCAGGAACTTTCGCCCCATGTTGGCGGTGACCTGAGCCGACGTCGCCGAGTACCCGAGCACCTGGTTCACCACCGCGACCGGGTCGCCGGGGACGTTGGCGCTGGGGATCATGGGCAGCGACGGGTCCCACAGGCCGTCCCAGCGCCGCCCCCCCGACGACGGCGCGGACGGGTCGGCGCCCTCCCAGCGGTCGCCCGACGGCGGTGCGGCCGACCCCGCGTGGCCGGCCGACCACCGGGAGGCGGCCTCGTGCTGCGCGACCGCGAGTTTGGCCTGGGCATCGTTGCGCTCGGCGGCCAGGCGCGCGACCTCCTCGCGCTGCTGGTCGAACTTGCCCTTGGAGTTGACCAGGGCCGCCACGGCGGCGTCCTGGCTGGCCTTGGCGTCGGCGGCGGCCTTGTCGGCCTTCTGCTTGGCCAGTCGAGCCGCCGACTCCCTGTTCACCTGCTCGGTGCGGGCGCGCTGCAGCTTGTCCATCGCCGCCTGCGAACCGGCGGTCAACGTCCGGGCGGCGGACTCGGTGGCGAGGATTTCTTCGGGGCTGCTGGCGGTCAGGTAGCTGCTCGACGGGCCGTTCATGTACGTCGCCGCCGCGAAGTGGTCGAAGCGACGCTGCGCCGCGGCGATCGCCGCGTTGGCTTCGGTGATCGCCTGCCGGCTGGCCTGCAGGTCGTGATCCGCTGCGGCGGCGTCGTCCCGGGCGGTCTCGACGTCGACCAGGGCCTTGTTGACGCTTTCCTGTTCCGTCTGGATTTCGGCGCTGAGGTCTTCGAGGCGCTGATTGGCCTTGGCGACGTTGGCGATCAGTGCGGCCAGTTTGTCCGCGACGGGGTCACCGTGCGCCAGCCCGGGCGTGGTGACGAGCAGCGTCACGCTCAAGACCGCAGGTATGACCGGCCGGACCAGCCTTGCGGCCGGTCGCGGAGAAAAGCCCCAGCGGGTGCCCCTCATTCGACTCAGGTCTCCTACGGCTCAACGCGGACGGTCGGCGCCGGTCTTTACGCAAGGCGCCATAGATAACACGAGCATCATTTGCACCGTACGTCACAGATGACACTGGGGAAACGCTGGTCACAAACTGCATTCTGGACGTGCGTTTACTGTGACCGAACGGTGACCTGCGGCATTTGCCGCACTTTGCCGCGGACAGGCGCGAGGGGGGCGGGAAGGGTAGATCAGTCCTGTTCAGGACCGCTATCAACCTCGGCGGTCGCCGCATCGGCGGCACCGGCCGACGTTGCCGCACGCTTGCCGCGCAGTTGCAGGAACCGGGTCGCGACGGCCGCCGCGAGCACGCCGATCAACAGGAATATGGTCAGGCCGGTCCAGGGGAATTCGGGGGTGTTCAGGGCATGCAGAAAATTCTGCGCCGAGACCACCGGGGTGCCCGTCTTGGAATGGTCCTCGCCGGCCTCGAGCGTCACGCGCGGGAACTGCGTGCTGTAGCTGCCGACGTAGCTCGGGCTCAGGGTGAGCACCGTGGCGTCCGGGTAGTCGGCGCCCACCACCGTGGAGATGTCGCGCAAGGGCGTGTCGTTCGGGGGGTTGTGGTCGAGCAGCACGATCTTGAGGTCGATGCCCTCGGCGTGGGCCTGGTTGACCACGTCGAGCAATCCCGGCATGGCCGCCGGCGCGGCGCTGACGCCGTCGACGGCGACCTGCGCCTTTATCGCCGTCATGTCGACGTCCTGCGGAATGTAGGTGGGCAGGGGCGGGTGCAGGAAAAAGGTCACGTGTCGCTCCTTAACGCACTGCTGCGGGGACCCACGCCGGCGTGACGCTCGGCCACCGAGGTCACCCTAGCGTGACTCTCGTCGGGGTCGGGGCCGCCGCGCGCCGCGAAACGGCGGGCCTCGAGGGTTTAAACCCCGGCCCAACGCGACAAGACTGGGGTATACGGGTGCCGCCGCATTGCAGGACAAGCGTACTGTTAAAGTGACTGGGCTCGTGTGAAGCGGCGCCGACACGGCCCGTCGGCGGAAGAACTCAATCCCCGGGAGTTTGATGTGACCAGCAAGGAATCTGTGAACTCGTTCGGAGCTCGCGACACCCTCGAGGTTGGCGACAAGAGTTACCAGATCTACCGTCTCGATGCCGTCCCCAACACGAAGAAACTCCCCTACAGCCTCAAAGTCCTCGCCGAGAACCTGCTGCGCAACGAGGACGGCAGCAACATCACCAAAGACCACATCGAGGCCATCGCCAACTGGGACCCCGAGGCCCAGCCCAGCATCGAGATCCAGTACACGCCGGCCCGCGTCATCATGCAGGACTTCACCGGTGTGCCCTGCATCGTCGACCTGGCCACCATGCGCGAGGCCATCGGCGACCTCGGCGGCAACCCGGACAAGGTCAACCCGCTGGCACCCGCCGACCTGGTGATCGACCACTCGGTGATCGCCGACCTGTTCGGCACCGCCGACGCGTTCGAGCGCAACGTCGAGATCGAGTACCAGCGCAACGGGGAGCGCTACCAGTTCCTGCGCTGGGGGCAGGGCGCATTCCGGGACTTCAAGGTGGTGCCACCGGGCACCGGCATCGTGCACCAGGTCAACATCGAATACCTGGCGCGGGTGGTCATGGAACGCGACGGGGTCGCGTACCCCGACACCTGCGTGGGCACCGACTCGCACACCACGATGGTCAACGGCCTCGGCGTCCTGGGCTGGGGCGTGGGCGGCATCGAGGCCGAGGCCGCGATGCTCGGCCAGCCGGTGTCGATGCTCATCCCCCGGGTCGTCGGCTTCAAGCTGACCGGGGAGATCCAGCCGGGCGTCACGGCCACCGACGTCGTGCTGACCGTCACCCAGATGCTGCGCGAGCACGGCGTGGTCGGCAAGTTCGTCGAGTTCTACGGCGAGGGTGTGGCCCAGGTGCCGCTGGCCAATCGCGCCACCCTGGGCAACATGAGCCCCGAATTCGGTTCCACCGCGGCGATTTTCCCGATCGACCAGGAGACCATCGACTACCTGCGGTTCACCGGGCGCAACGAGGAGCAGCTGGCGCTCGTCGAGGCCTACGCCAAAGAGCAGGGCATGTGGCACGATCCCGAACACGAGCCCACCTACTCCGAATACCTCGAACTCAACCTGGGCGACGTGGTGCCCTCGATCGCCGGGCCCAAGCGGCCGCAGGACCGAATCCCGTTGTCGGAGGCCCAGTCCACGTTCCGCAAGCAGATCCCCAACTACGTGGGCGAGGACTCCGGCCAGGCGCAGTACTCCAAGCTGGACGAGGCCGTCGACGAGACGTTCCCCGCCAGCGACCCGGCGTCGCTGTCCTCCAACGGCAACGGCAGCCCGCCCGTGGAAACGGCCGCCGTGCACCCCAACGGCCGGCCCAGCAACCCGGTGAACGTGAAGTCCGACGAGCTCGGCGAGTTCGTGCTCGACCACGGCGCGGTGGTGATCGCCGCGGTCACCTCGTGCACCAACACCTCCAACCCCGAGGTGATGCTGGGCGCGGCGCTGCTGGCCCGCAACGCCGTCGAAAAGGGGCTGACCTCCAAGCCATGGGTGAAGACGTCGATGGCCCCGGGCTCGCAGGTGGTCCACGACTACTACGAGAAGGCCGGCCTGTGGCCGTATCTGGAGAAGCTCGGCTTCTACCTCGTCGGGTATGGCTGCACCACCTGCATCGGCAACTCCGGTCCGCTGCCCGAGGACGTCTCGAAGGCCGTCAACGACAACGACCTTGCGGTGACCGCGGTGCTGTCCGGCAACCGCAACTTCGAGGGCCGCATCAACCCCGACGTGAAGATGAACTACCTGGCCTCGCCCCCGCTGGTGATCGCCTACGCGCTGGCCGGAACCATGGACTTCGACTTCGAGAAGGAGCCGCTGGGCAAGGACAAGGACGGCAAGGACGTCTACCTCAAGGACATCTGGCCGTCGCAGAAGGACGTCTCGGACACCATCGCCTCGGCGATCAACTCCGAGATGTTCACCAAAAACTACGCCGACGTGTTCAAGGGCGACGAGCGCTGGCGCAACCTGCCGACCCCGAGCGGCAACACCTTTGAGTGGGACCAGGACTCGACGTATGTGCGCAAGCCACCGTTCTTCGAGGGCATGTCCGCCGACCCGGAGCCGGTGGGCGACATCGCCGGCGCCCGGGTGCTGGCCCTGCTCGGCGACTCGGTGACCACCGACCACATCTCCCCGGCCGGCGCCATCAAGCCGGGCACCCCGGCGGCGAAGTACCTCGACGAGCACGGGGTGGAGCGCAAGGACTACAACTCGTTCGGTTCGCGGCGCGGCAACCACGAGGTGATGATCCGCGGCACGTTCGCCAACATCCGGCTGCGCAACCAACTGCTGGACGATGTCTCCGGTGGATACACCCGCGACTTCACCCAAGACGGCGGTCCGCAGGAGTTCATCTACGACGCGGCGCAAAACTATGCGGCCCAAGACATTCCGCTGGTGGTGCTGGGCGGCAAGGAATACGGGTCCGGCTCGTCGCGCGACTGGGCGGCCAAGGGCACGCTGCTGCTGGGCGTGCGGGCGGTGATCGCCGAGTCGTTCGAGCGCATCCACCGCTCCAACCTGATCGGCATGGGCGTCATCCCCTTGCAATTCCCCGAGGGCCAGTCGGCGAAGTCGCTCAATCTGGACGGCACCGAGGTGTACGACATCACCGGCATCGAGGCGCTCAACGACGGCAAGACGCCGAAGACGGTCAAGGTGACCGCCACCACGGCGGATGGGCCGAAGGTCGAGTTCGACGCGGTGGTGCGCATCGACACCCCAGGGGAAGCCGACTACTACCGCAACGGCGGCATCCTGCAGTACGTGCTGCGCAACATGCTCAAATCGAGCTAGCGGCGAGCTCAAGCCCAACAGTGCCCAAGGTCAGCGAGGACCATCTGGAGGCCCGCCGCCGTCAGATCCTCGACGGCGCACGGCGGTGTTTTGCCGAACACGGCTACGACCAGGCCACCGTGCGCCGGCTGGAGAAGGCGATCGGGTTGTCGCGCGGCGCGATCTTCCACCACTACCGCGACAAGGACGCGTTGTTCTTCGCGCTCGCGCGCGAGGACACCCAACGGATGGCGGAGGTCGCATCGCGCGAGGGGCTCATCCAGGTGATGCGCGACATGCTCGCCACACCCGAGCAGTTCGACTGGCTGGCCACCCGGCTGGAGATCGCCCGCAAGCTGCGCCACGACCCCGAGTTCAGCCGCGGCTGGGCCGAGCGGTCGGCCGAACTGGCGGCGGCCACCACCGAACGCCTACGTCGCCAGAAGCAGGCGGGGCGGGTCCGCGACGACGTCCCGGCCGACGTGCTGCAGTGCTACCTGGACCTGGTTCTGGACGGACTGGTGGCCCGGGTGGCCTCCGGCGAAGACCCGCAGCGGCTCTCCGCTGTACTGGACCTGGTGGAGAATTCGTTGCGCCGCGATTGATTTGGGCCACGAGCGTAACGCCAGTGCGAACTGAACCGACGTCGGATTCCACCCTCACTTCACACTCGAAAGCGGCCAAGGCACAAGGCGCTTCGCCGCACGCCGCAGCCAAACGGCTACGTCTGCCCCGGCGCCCCGTCCAACCCCAACAACAACCCGCCGAGGCCGCCGGCTCCGGGTGTGCCCACAGTGGCGCCAATCCCGGAATTGCCGCCGGGGCCGCCACTGCCGAGCAGCTGGGCGTCGCCGCCTTTGCCGCCATTGCCCCCGGTGGCTGCAGAGCTAAAGCCATCCCCACCGGCACCGCCCGCACCACCATCGCCGATCAGCCCGGACTTACCGCCGGCACCGCCGCTACCGCTGACGCCCTGGCCGGCGTTCCCGCCGCCGCCGGGGCCGCCGCCGCCGCCGTCCCCGCCGTTGCCGAATAAGAAGCCGCCGTCGCCGCCGGTGCCGCCGGCGCCGCCGAGCCCCCCGGAGCCGCCGATCGCCGCGCCGATGGCGCCGCCGGTGCCGCCGCGGCCGCCGTCCCCGCCGGCCCCGCCCAATATGCCGCCCTTGCCGCCGGCCCCGCCGTGGCCGCCGATTTCACCGCTGCCGCCCGCCCCGCCGTCCCCGCCGTTCCCGCCGAACAGGCCGCTATTGCCGCCGGCCCCGCCGGTGCCGCCGAAGCCCCCGTTTGGTGCAGCACTTCCGCCGGCGCCGCCGGCTCCGCCGTTGGCGAAGAATCCGCCGTCCCCGCCCCGACCACCCACACCGCCGTCCCCCAGGAGTCCGGCAGTGCCGCCGGCGCCGCCGGCCCCGCCGGCGGCGAACAGTCCGCCGGCGCCGCCGCTGCCGCCGGCCCCTGCCGTGCTGCCGAAAATGTTGGGGCCGAGGCCGCCGGTACCGCCCGCTCCGCCGACCCCCCCGAGCAGTCCGCCGGCCCCGCCGCTGCCTCCCGCCCCGGTAACGCCAACGCCGTTTGCGGCTCCGCCCGCTCCTCCGGCTCCCCCGGCGCCGCCGAAGAAACCGCCGGCGCCGCCGGTGCCGCCGCTCTTGCCGAGTACGCCGGACCCGCCGGACCCGCCGTTGCCGAGGAGCCACCCGCCGTCGCCGCCGTTTGCTCCGGTTCCAGGCGCCCCGTTGGCGCCGTTGCCGATCAGCGCGCGACCCGTCAGCAGCTCGCTGGGCGCATTGATCACACCCAGCAGCTCTTGCTGCACGGTCTGCCAGGACGAGGCGGCGGCGGCCTCGGCACTGGCATACGACCCCGCCCCGGCGGTCAAGGATTGCACAAACTGGGTGTGAAACGACGACACCTGGGCGCTCAGGGCCTGATACTGCTGTGCGTGCGAGCCGAACAACGCCGCGACGGCCGCCGACACCTCGTCGGCGCCCGCTGCGAGCACCCCGGTGGTTGCTCTGGCCGCCGTGCTGTTCGCCTCGCTGAGCGTCGAACCGATGCCGGCCAAGTCTTGTGCTGCCGCTGCGATTGCCTCCGGCGCCGCGATCACAAATGCCATTTCGCACCTCCCGGCTGACCCGGTCATCGGCGGAATCTCGCCAACGAATCCGCAGGAGCTGATTGTATAGCGATTCCGCGGTCAACCGTGGCGGTTTACCCGTCTGCCATCACCGACGGCAGGACCGCGCCGATTGATTGCGCGGGTGGCCACCGATTCGGCCCAGCGCAATCAAGAACCGCGGGCTGCAATTGATGTCGATGCTTGGGCATCGCGCCGTGGAAGTCGTTGAGTGACCGGCGTTTAGCTCATCGCCAGCGGATTTCGCCGTGGCGCTACGCTGTCGGCCGACTGATGGCGCGCCGGTGATTGGGGCCGCCGCGGCTACGCATCGTGGTTCCTGATTCACGCAGCATGCCGTGAATGGATCCGTAGGATCTGCCGGTGGACGCCGCCAGATTGCGGATGCTGGCCCCGCCCTCATAGGCGTTGCGCAATTCGTCCAGCAACTCATCGCGTGTCTTCTTCGACTTACGCATGGCAGATAGCGTAAGAACCCGCTGCCGGTTCCGGGGCCGTTTCGGCCGAAAACGCGGACCGGTCAGGCCAGCTCGATCAGATCCCGGTACTCCTCGGACCAGTAGTCCTCGGTGCCGTCGGGCAAAAGCAGGACGCGCTGGGGGTCGAGCGCCTCGGCCGCGCCCGGGTCGTGCGTCACCAGCACCACCGCGCCCTGATAACTGCGCAGCGCGTCGAGCACCTGCTCGCGGGAGGCGGGGTCGAGGTTGTTGGTCGGTTCGTCCAGCAGCAACACATTGGCCGTGGACGCCACCAGCCCCGCCAGCGCCAGCCGGGTCTTCTCACCCCCGGACAGCGTGCCCGCCGGTTGTTCGAGTTGCGGGCCGCTGAACATGAAGGCGCCGAGCAGCCCACGCAGGTCCTGTTCCCCGGATTCGGGTGCGGCGTGGCGGATGTTCTCCCACACGGTCGCGTCGTCGTCGAGCGTGTCGTGCTCCTGCGCGAAATAGCCGATCCGCAAACCGTGCCCGGGCTCGAGCCCGCCGGTGTCGGGGGTCTCGACGCCGGCCAGCAGCCGCAGCAGCGTGGTCTTTCCGGCACCGTTGAGGCCCAGCACGACCACCCGCGAACCGCGGTCGATGGCCAGGTCCAGGCCGGTGAACACCTCGAGGGATCCGTAGGTCTTGCTGAGCTCCCTGACCACCAGCGGCGTTCGCCCGCACGGGGCCGGGGTCGGGAACTTGATCCGGGCCACCTTGTCGGCGGCCCGTTCGTCGTCGAGGGAGGCCATCATCCGGTCGGCGCGTCGCAACATATTCTGCGCCGCAACGGCTTTGGTCGCTTTGGCGCCGAGTTTGGCGGCTTGGGCCCGCAGCGCGGCCGACTTGCGTTCGGCGTTGGCGCGCTCACGGCGACGACGCTGCTCGTCGGTCGCGCGGGCGTCGAGGTACTTCTGCCAGCCCATGTTGTAGACGTCGACCTCGCCGCGCACGGCGTCGAGGAACCAGACCTTGTTGACCACGTCGGCGAGCAGTTCGACGTTGTGGCTGATGACCACCAACCCGCCGGTGTGGGCCCGCAGGAAATCGCGCAGCCAGCCGAGCGAATCCGCGTCGAGGTGGTTGGTCGGCTCGTCGAGCAGCAGCGTGGTGTCCGAACCCGAGGCCCCCGCGCCCGCTTCGGACGCGGCGAACAGGATGCGCGCCAGCTCCACCCGGCGGCGCTGCCCACCGGACAGCGTGCGCAGTTTCTGGGTCAGCACCCGTTCGGGCAGGCCGAGACTCGCACAGATGCGGCCGGCTTCGCTCTCGGCACCGTAGCCGCCCAGCGCGACGAATCGCTCCTCGAGCTGGCCGTAACGCCGGATCGCGCGGTCGCGCGCCTCGTCGTCGGCGACCTCGGCCATCAGCACCTGCTGCTTTTCGAGGTCGGTGAGCAGCGCATCGAGCCCGCGGGCCGACAGCACCCGGTCACGCGCCAGCACGTCCAGGTCGCCCTGCTTGGGATCCTGTGGCAGATAACCGATTTCGCCGGTGCAGGCGACCGACC
Organism: uncultured Actinomycetota bacterium; assembly: GCA_963711445.1. GTDB lineage: Bacteria > Actinomycetota > Actinomycetes > Mycobacteriales > Mycobacteriaceae > Mycobacterium. Next base: position 1,843,668 of record CAVQEF010000002.1, on the reverse strand, counting down.
CGGCATAGGGCTGGCCCTCGCCCGCCAGGATGCGCAGGGTTGTGGTCTTGCCCGCACCGTTGCGCCCGACCAGTCCGATCCGGTCACCGGGCTGCACGCGCAGGTCCGGGCCGTCCGGCGAGAGCAGGATGCGCGCACCAGCGCGGACCTCCAGGTCCGTGGCCGTGATCACATTCGCTCCCGTGTCTTACTTGTCGTCGGTGAACACCGCCGGCCGCCGCTCTTTGCGCGCGGCAACTGCTTCCTCGAAGTTCGCGGTGAGCAGGCGGACGAAAAGCTGTCCCAGCCCCTCGGCCTGCATGTGCCCCTCCAGACTACCGGCGTCCAGCCCGGTCCACAGTGTGCGCTTGGTCAACTCGACGCCGGGCCGGGAGAAGGCCGCTATCCGGGCGGCGATCGCATAGCAGGTGTCCAGCAGCTGGTCGTCGGGTACCTGACACGACACCAGCCCGATCCGCTCGGCTTCCTCGGCGGTGACGTCGCGCCCGGTCAGCATGATCTCGAAGGCCCGCGACGACCCGATCGCCCTGGGCAGCAGGTAGGACAGGCCCAATTCGCTGGCGGTCAGGCCGTTGTTGATGCCGGCGGCCCGGAAGTAGGCGCCGGTCGAGGCCACGCGGATGTCGGCGGCCAGGGCCAGGCACAGTCCACCGCCGATAGCCGGCCCGTTGACCGCGGCGATCACCGGCTGGTGCAGCCGCCGCAGCGTCAGGATGACCTCGTCGAGGACATCCATCGAGCGCAGCGCGTAGGTCGGGCGGGTCAGCCCCTCGACGTGGGGCACCGCGCCGGCCGACTTGTGGTCGGCGCCCGAGGAGAATCCCCGGCCCGCCCCGGTCAGCACGACCACGCGCACCGAATTATCGTGCCTGACCTGCTCGAGGGCCTCCTTGAGCGGCACCATGACGTCGAACGCCATGGAGTTCATCCGCTCGGGCCGATTGAGGGTTATCAGCGCGACGCCGGGCCGCGGTTGCTCCACCAGTACCAGACTCACCCGGAAACGGTAGCGCGGACGGCGGAAAATGCCGCGACGCGCGACGCCTCAGACGTAACCCATGCCGCTGGCCGTCAGGAAAATCCCCAGCACGGCCACGAGCGTGCCCAGGACCTCCCGCCGGCGCGCCCGCGCCCACTCGTGCACGCGGGACATCGCCGCGCGAGTCTTCGCGGGCGCCGCCCACTGGCAGGCGAGGGGAATCTCGACGTACGCCAGCGACACCACCGTGTACAGCGCGGCGGCCCCGAGCTGGGCGTCCACGCTGGCTCCCGACGCCAGGATGGCGGTGAGCGCCGCCAGGTACCGCAAGTCGGCGAAGATCACCGTGCCGAGCAGAAACGTCGTCCACGGCGGGCCGGACTGCAGCGCTTCAACGGCGCGCCCGGCCGCCCGCGACACCGCGGCCGCCCGCACCGTAGCCGGTGCAGGCGCGCGTTGCCGCGCCGAAAAACCCACGATCACCGCGGCGAGCACCAGCGCGAGCACGCCCATCACGATCTGGACGTAGCCCGCAGTGGGGCTCGCGGTGACCAGCTCCACCCGGTGCGAGACGCCGAGCGCCAGGTCGCGCAGCCCGAAGAGCGCACCGAGGTTCACAACGCCGCCGACCGCCAGGCCGCCGAGCCACAGCGCAAGCAGGTGGGGCGTGGGCCGTGGCTTGGAAAACAGCAGCACGGTGATCCCGATCCGCACCGGGTCCGCGGCCGCCACCAGTGCCAGCGCCAGCACCACGCCCCACATGGGCGGGGACTCTACCGCCACGGGCGCGCCCCACTCGGCGGTTCCGGCGCCCGCCGGTGTACGCCGGCGCCGGCCACCTCTGTGGTTGACATCACCCGGGGGCGCAAACGTGCCGCGCATCATGCCGTCTCGGCGCCGAATTTCGCGACTGAAGTCTCGAATCCCCCTGCTGAGGTTGGTTTGGTCTGTTAGCTTTAGCCGACTGCCAAGGCCTGAGCGGCACTGTCTTGAGGATCGCAACCGATCCGCCCCGAAGGCGGTAGACGCGCCGTCGGGGCGGCGCGGCAGCCCGGCAACGGAGGCCCGAGGAATGGCGCCGACAACGGGGAAAGTACTGGAGAGGCACTGTGTTCGTCCTGGGAGAGGAAGCGTTCGGTTCGATCGCCGACTGGACGCCGGACCCGGGTTCGGTGGTGTGCTGGCACCCATCGGCAAGCTCTGTGGCCAAGATCCGCCAGGCGCCGACCAGCGACGTGCCCCCCAGCCACCAACAGGCCCGGCACCTGCGCAACTTCCGCGATCACGCGAGCCGCGGCATCGACATGTCGCGGCTGTGCATCGGCAGCTGGGACATGCCCGGCAAGTGCGATGTCCGGGTCCTGAGCTACGTCCTCAACTCACACCTGCGCCGGCACGACACCTACCACAGCTGGTTCGAGTTCGCCGACGCCGACTCCGACGACATCGTCCGGCACAAGATCTGCGATCCCACCCACATCCACCTGGTCCCGGTCAGGCACGGTGAGATGACACCGCAGGCGTGGCGGGAACACATCCTGGCCACGCCCAGCCCGCTGCACTGGGACTGCTTCCGGTTCGCGATCATCCAGCGCGCCGACCACTTCACGTTCTGTTTCGTCATCGACCACCTCTACATCGACGCGCAGTTCCTCGGCGCGATGCGCCTGGAGCTGTACCTGATGTACAGCGCGCTGCTCGCGGGCGGGGCGCCCGTTTCGCTGCCGGCCACGGGCAGCTACGAGGACTTCTGCGTCCGTCAGCACCGGCACTCGTCGGCGCTGACGTTGGAGTCCCCCGACGTGCGGGCGTGGGTCGACTTCTTCGAGAAGAACGACGGCACCCTCCCGGACACCCCTGTCTCGCTCGGCGACGGATCGGGCTCCTGCGACCTGATGTTCGTGCGGGTGATGGACGAACGGCAGACGGCCGACTTCGAAGCCGCCTGCATCGCGGCCGGCGCCCGCTTCAGCGGCGGGGTGTTCGCCTGCGCCGCCCTGGCGCAATACGAGTTGACCGGCGCCGACACCTACTACGGGCTGGTCGCCCGCGATACCCGCGGCACCCCGACGGAATTCCTGACGATCGGGTGGTTCACCGGCTTCGTCCCGATCACCGTCCCCGTCGACCCGACGTCCTTCGGTGCGACGGCGCGCGCCGCGCAGGAGTCGTTCGACGCGGGCAAGGACCTGGCGGAGATACCGTTCAACCGCGTGCTCGAACTGGCACCCTGGCTCAACATGCCGCAGCGGCGCGTTCCGCTGCTGTTCCACCTCGACGCAAGTTCTCCCCCGCTGTCGACCATCGCCAGGTCGGAGTGGGGCGGGTCGAACATGAAGATCCACCACGACGGCGGGGTCCCGGCGCGATTCGACCTACGCGTGAACCGCTACGAGAACGAGACCCAGGTGATCGTGTTCTTCCCGAACAACCCGGTCGCCCGCGAGTCGGTGACCCGTTACGTGCAGACCCTGGCGTCGGTGTATCGGCGGGTCGCCGAACGCCCCAGCGCGGTGACGCTGCTGCCCGGTGGCGGTCAACCCGATCGGCACGAGCACGCCGCCGCGGGCGGGCGGAAGGCCGCCGGTCAGCCCTGGTCGGCCTGGTCGGCCTGAGCGGCGTCCACGTCGAAGGCCTTCACCTGCTGCACCAGGTCCTCCAGGGCCGCCGGCGGCAACGCCCCGGGCTGGTTGAACAGCAACTTGCCCTTCTTGAACGCCATCAGGGTCGGGATCGAGCGGACCTGGGCGGCCGCGGCCAGCTGCTGCTCGGCCTCGGTGTCGACCTTGGCGTGCACGACGTCGGGGTGCTTGTCCGACGACGCCTCGAACGTCGGCCCGAACTGGCGGCACGGGCCGCACCAGGACGCCCAGAAGTCGACGAGCACGATGTCGTTGCCCTCGATGGTTTCGTTGAATTTGTCGGCGGTGAGATCGAGTGTTGTCACATTGGTCGCAACGCGGACGAAGGACCCCGTGTTCCCGGGGCCGCGATCCGATTCAGGTCTGGCCTGGTCGGCCGGCGTCCGAATCGACCCGGTACGCCCGGAGGTGGCGCACCAGGTCGTCCATGACGGCCGGATTGGCGATGCCGGCCTGCTTGAACACGAGCTTGCCGTTCTTGAAGGCCATCAGGGTCGGCAGCAACCGCACCTGGGCGACGTCGACCAGGTCCTTTTCGGTTTCGAAGTTGACCTTGCCGTGCACGACGTCGGGGTGCTTGTCCGACGAGGCCTCATAGGTGGGCGTGAACAGCTCGCACGGCCCGCACAACGGCGCCCAGAAGTAGACGAGCACGTTGTCGTTGCCGTCGACGGTGCCCTTGAAGTGCGCGGCGGACAGGTCCCGGGTGGTCACGGCGCCCCTAACATGCCCCGAGACTACGACGTGCCCGGCTCCCGACCGGCGGCGATGCCGCCCGCCGCCACGACCGGTTGGTCAGCACGCGCATGCCGTTGAGCGCCACCAGCAGTGTGGAGCCCTCGTGGCCGGCCACACCCAGCGGCAGCGGCAGGTGACCGAACAGGTCCCACAGCACCAGAACGGTGATGACGGCGGCCGCGATGGCCAGGTTGGCGGTCACGACCCGCCGCGCCGTGCGCGCCAGCCCGATGATCGTCGCAAGGGTGTGCAGCTCGTCGCGGACGGTGACGCCGTCGGCGGTCTGCAGGGTGAGGTCGGCGCCGGCGCCCATGGCGATCGAGACGCGGGCCGCGGCCATCGCGGGGGCGTCGTTGACGCCGTCGCCGACGACCAGCACCCGGTGGCCGCCGGCCTGCAGGGCACGCACCGCCTCGACCTTCTGCTCGGGCAGCAGCGCCGCGCGCACGTCGGCGATTCCGGTGTGCCGGGCCGCACGCTCGGCCGCGTGGGGGTTGTCACCGGTCAGCAGGACGGGCGGCGCGCACGTCACGGCGGTCAGGGCCGCGACGGCCGCCGTGGCGTCGGAACGCACCCGGTCGGTGAAACCGAGCACGCCCACCGCTGCGCCGTCCACCACGACGACCGCGGCGGTGGCGCCCGCCGCCAGGATCGCCGCCAGCTGCGGCAACGGAGCACCCCGGTAGGCGTGCGGGCTGCAGACCTCGACGAACACCCGGCCCACGGCGGCGCGGACGCCGCGGCCGGGCACCGCGCGGAAGTCCTCGGCGGGTGGGATCGCGATGCCTTGCGAGCGGGCCTCCGCGACGACCGCCCGGCCTACCGGGTGTTCGCTGAATTGCTCCGCGGCAGCAGCTAACTGGAGCAATCGAGGCACCCCGAAACCGGGATCCAGCGGGGTGACGACGTCCAGGCGCGGGACGCCGCACGTCAGGGTGCCGGTCTTGTCCAGCGCGACGACGCTGGTGTGGGCGAGGCGCTCGACGACGGCCGCGGACTTGAGCAGGACCCCGTGGCGCCCGGCGTTGGCGACGGCCGCCAGCAGCGGCGGCATGGTGGCCAGCACCACCGCGCACGGCGAGGCCACGATCATGAACGTCATGGCGCGCAGCAGCACCGGCTGCAGCGCGGCCCCCAGTAGCAGCGGCACGGCGACCAGCGCCACCGTCGCCCCGACCACGGCGACCGAGTACCGCTGCTCGATCTTCTCGATGAACAGTTGCGTTTTCGCCTTGGTGGCCGACGCCTCGGTGACCAGTTCGACGATGCGTGCCACGACCGTCTGCGACGGGTCGCGCGTGACGACCAGCTGCAGGACGCCCGACCCGTTCAGGGTGCCGGCGAACACCTCGTCGCCGCGACTCTTGGCCAGCGGCACCGACTCCCCGGTGATCGAGCGTTGGTCGACCTCCGAGCACCCGCACACGACGGCGCCGTCGGCGGGAACCCGTTCACCCGGGCGCACCACCACCCGGTCGCCCACCGCCAGCTCGGCTGCCGGCACGACCCGCTCGTCGCCGTCGCCGCCGACCACCACGGCCCGCTCCGGCGCGAGGTCCAGCAGACCCTGCACCGAATCCGCGGTGTGCCTGGTAGCCAGCTCGTCGAGCGCGCCGGAGGTGGCAAAGATCACGATCAGCAGCGCCCCGTCGAAGATCTGGCCGATCCCGACGGCCCCGATCGCCGCGACGATCATCAGCAGGTCGACGTCGAGCGTCTTGTTGCGCAACGCCTGCGCGCCGGCCCACGCCGACCCCCATCCGCCGGTGACGTAGCACGCCAAATACAGTGTCCACCAGATGTTTTCGGGTGCACCATTGAGTTCGGCGACCAGGCCGGCCGCGAACAGGGCCAGGGCGGCTGCCGCCCAGCGCACCGAGAGCACCGACCACAGCGCCGCCCGCCAACCCGATCGCCCCGGGGCCGGCCGGGGCCGGCGGGGGGACCCGGATGCCGCCTGGTCAGCGGGTGGCTCCAGGGTGGTCACGGTCATGCCGGGTCCTCACAGCGGGCTTCGGGGATCGACGAGGAACCACCGAAGTTTATCGACGCGGGCACCCGCGAAAGTCTCGAAAGTATTGCGGTATGCCATTGAATCGGCCCATGGCACAAGGCAAGCGGGCCCGGATCGCGCCCCCGCGCGGATGCCGGGCGGCCGGCCGGCATCCGGGGCCCGCGCAGGTTACGGTTGCGTACGCTTTCCGGCGTCGGAGACACTTGGGGGCCGATGTCCGCCGGTGAAGGGACTCGCCTTGGGCCACTACATCGCAAACGTACGTGACCTCGAGTTCAACCTGTTCGAGGTTCTCGATGTGGGGGCCGTCCTGGGCGCCGGGAGCTACAGCGATCTCGACGAGGAAACCGTCCGGACCATCCTGGCCGAAGCCGCCCGCCTGGCCGAGGGGCCGGTCGCCGACTCGTTCGCCGCCGCCGACCGCAACCCGCCGGTGTTCGATCCGGCCGCCCACAGCATCAGCGTGCCCCCCGAGTTGGCCAAGACGGTGAAGGCGATCAAGGAGGCCGGATGGTGGCGGCTCGGGCTGGCCGAGCAGATCGGCGGCATGCCGGCGCCGCCGCCGCTGGCCTGGGCGGTCACCGAAATGGTCCTCTGCGCCAATCCGTCCGCGAGCTTTTTCAACTTCGGCCCCTACATGGCTCAGGCGCTCTACACCGAGGGCACCGACGAGCAGCGGCGCTGGGCGGCCGAGGGCGTGGAGCGCGGCTGGGCGGCCACCATGGTGCTCACCGAACCGGACGCGGGCTCCGACGTCGGCGCGGGCCGGGCCAAGGCCGTCGAACAACCCGACGGCACCTGGCACATCGAGGGCGTCAAGCGGTTCATCTCCGGCGGCGACGTCGGCGACACGGCCGAGAACGTCTTCCACCTGGTGCTGGCCCGGCCCGAGGGCGCCGGTCCGGGCACCAAGGGGCTCAGCCTGTTCTACGTGCCGCGGTACCTGTTCGACCCCGACACGTTCGAACTCGGCCCCCGCAACGGGGTCTTCGCCACCGCGCTGGAACACAAGATGGGCATCAAGTCCTCGCCGACCTGCGAATTGACCTTCGGCGCAACCGATGTGCCCGCCGTCGGCTATCTGGTCGGCGGCGTGCACAACGGGATCGCGCAGATGTTCACCGTGATCGAGCACGCCCGCATGACGATCGGCGTCAAGGCCGCCGGCACCCTGTCCACCGGATACCTCAACGCGCTGGCCTATGCCAAGGAGCGGGTGCAGGGCGCCGACCTCACCCAGCTGACCGACAAGACCGCGCCGCGGGTCACGATCATGCACCACCCCGACGTGCGGCGCAGCCTGATGACCCAGAAGGCGTACGCCGAGGGCCTGCGGGCCTTGTACATGTACGCCGCTGCGCACCAGGACGACGCGGTGGCGCAACGGGTTTCGGGAGCGGACCACGACATGGCGCATCGCGTGGACGACCTGCTGCTGCCGGTGGTCAAGGGAGTGAGCTCGGAGCGGGCCTACGAAGTGCTGACCGAGTCGCTGCAGACGCTGGGCGGCTCGGGCTTTTTGGCCGACTACCCGATCGAGCAGTACATCCGCGACGCCAAGATCGATTCGCTCTACGAAGGCACCACGGCCATCCAGGCGCTGGACTTCTTCTTCCGCAAGGTCGTCCGGGACCGCGGCGCGGCGCTGCAGTTCGTGACGGCCCAGGTCTCGCACACCATCGACACCTGCCCCGAGGCGCTGAAGCCCCAGGCCCAGCTGCTGCAGACCGCGCTGGACGACGTCACGGCGATGACGACGGCGCTGACCGGTTATCTGATGTCCGCCGCGCAGCATCCCCCCGACATCTACAAGGTGGGGCTGGCCTCGGTGCGCTATCTGCTCGCGGTCGGTGATCTGCTCATCGGCTGGCGCCTGCTGGTGGGGGCCGGCGTCGCGCGCGCCGCGCTCGACCGGGACGACGGCGTCGACGCGGCGTTCTATCGGGGCAAGATCGCCAGCGCGGGATTTTTCGCCAAGAACATGCTCCCGAGGCTCGGTGCGCTGCGCAAAGTCTTCGAGTCCATCGACGGCGAGGTCATGCGGCTCTCCGAGAACGCCTTCTGAGGGTGTTACACGCAAGTTTCAACGGGTAAACCCCCGTCGTTGGTGCCCAAACCACGATTGGAGAAACGTTGAAATCTGCCACCCCTCAGTCCCCTCGACTCACCCGGTTCGCTGTCCTTGCCGTCGGCGGGGCCACCGCGCTCTCCATCGCTGCCTGCACCGCGTCGAACAAGTCGAACCCGACGTCGACCATGACGTCCACGTCCACGTCCACGTCCACCGCCACCGAGACGTCCACGACCGGCGCGCCGCCGCCGGCCGCCGGGGAAGGGCAGGTGAACGGCATGATCGCGTCGGTGGCGGGTTCGGCCATCCAGGTCACCCAGAAGGACGACTCCAACGCCACCGTGGACTACACGCCCACGACCAAGATCACCGAGATCACCCCGGCCGCGCTGGCCGACGTCAAGCCGGGCAGCTGCGTGACGGCGCAGCCCAGGGCCGAAGCCCAGGGCGGCCAACCGGCCACCGCGGCGTCCGTGCGCCTCAGCCCCGCTATGGACGGCAAGTGCCCGCAAGCCCCGGCCCCCACACCCGCCACACAGCAGGCGCCGCCCCCGCCCGGTTCACCGGCGCCCGCGCCGGCCAAGCCGATGCCGGTCCGCGGCTCGGTGGCTTCGGTCGCGGACAAGACCATCAACATCACCACCAACGACGTCGCCGGCAACCCCGTGCAGACGGCGGTGACGGTCGACGACAACACCACCTACACCAAGCAGGCCGAGGCCACCAACGACGCGATCACGCAGGGCAAGTGCCTCGACGCGCATGGGGCCAAGGACGCCGCCGGCACGCTGCAGGCGACGAGCATCACGCTGCAGCCGGCGGTCGACAAGAAATGCCCGGAGCCCGAGCCGCAGGGCCAGGGCGGGTAATCCCCGCCCCCGGCGCGTCCGGGAGAAAGAAAGAGGGTCAGACGGTGAAGCCGAGGGCACGCAGTTGCTCTCGGCCATCCTCGGTGATCTTGTCCGGACCCCAGGGCGGGTTCCACACCCAGTTGATGCGGAGCTCGTCGACCAGGCCGCTGCCGACCAGCGCGCTGCGCGACTGGTCCTCGATGACATCGGTCAGCGGGCAGGCCGCCGAGGTCAGCGTCATGTCGATCAGGGCGACGGTGCCCTCGTCGCCCTCCTCGACGTTCAGGCCGTAGACCAGGCCCAGGTCGACGACGTTGATGCCGAGCTCGGGGTCGACGACGTCGCGCATCGCCTCCTCGAGGTCGGCGATCAATTCGTCATCCGGTGCGGTGGTTTCGCTCATCTCCCAACCTCCTCGATGTCTGCAGCCGCTTGGGCCAACGCGTCCTTACAGGCCAACCATCCCAGCAGGGCGCACTTAACCCGGGCCGGGTATTTGGCCACGCCGGCGAAGGCGATCCCGTCGCCCAGCACGTCCTCATCCCCCTCCACGGTCCCGCGTGAGGACACCATCTCGGTGAACGCGGCGATGGTCTGCAGCGCCTCGGGCACACTCTGGCCGATCACCTGCTGGGTGAGCACCGAGGTCGACGCCTGGCTGATCGAGCAGCCCTGCCCGTCGTAGGAGATGTCCGCGACGCGCCCGCCGTCGTCGGACAGGGCGACCCGCAGCGTCACCTCGTCGCCACAGGTGGGGTTGACATGGAACACCTGCGCGCCGAACGGCTCCCGCAGTCCCCGGTGCTGCGGATGCTTGTAGTGATCCAGGATCACTTCCTGATACATCTGCTCGAGCCGCAATGTCATTCTCTCCCGAAGAATGCGAGCGCCCGCCGCACCCCGGCCACCAGGCGGTCGACCTCCTCGGCGGTGTTGTACACCGCAAACGACGCCCGCGCGGTGGCCGCCACGCCGAAGCGGCGGTGCAGCGGCATCGCGCAGTGGTGCCCGACGCGCACCGCGACGCCGTCGTCGTCGAGCACCTGGCCGACGTCGTGGGCGTGCACCCCCTCGACGACGAACGACACCGGCGAGCCACGGTCGGCCATCGAGGTCGGCCCGATGATGCGCACGCCGCCGATGCCGGACAGGCCCTCGATGGCGGCGGCGACCAGCTCGCGTTCGTGGGCCTCGACGGCGTCCATGCCGATGGCGCCCAGGTAGCGCGCCGCGGCACCCAGCCCGACCACCTGGGAGGTCATCGGGGTGCCCGCTTCGAACCGCTGCGGCGCCGGTGCGTAGGTGGAGCTTTCCATCGTCACGCTCTCGATCATCGAGCCGCCGGTGAGAAACGGCGGCATCGCCGCCAGCAGCTCGCGACGGGCGTACAGCGCGCCGATCCCGTTGGGGCCCAGCATCTTGTGACCGGAGAACGCGGCGAAGTCGACGTCCAGCGTGTGTAGGTCGACCGGCTGGTGCGGCACCGACTGGCAGGCGTCCAGCACGGTCAACGCGCCGACCGCCCGAGCCCGGGAGACCAGCTCGGCCACCGGGGCCACCGCGCCTGTGACATTCGAATGATGGCTGAAGGCAACGATTTTGACGCGCTCGTCGAGCCGCAGCGAGTCCAGGTCGATGCGGCCCTCGTCGGTCACGCCGTACCAGCGCAGGGTGGCGCCGGTGCGACGCGCCAGCTCTTGCCACGGCACCAGGTTGGCGTGGTGCTCGAGCTCGGTGGTGACGATGACATCACCGTCGTCGCCACCGACTCCGCGCTCGAACCGGTCGTCGCCGAGCACGTAGGACACCAGGTTGAGCGCCTCAGTGGCGTTGCGGGTGAACACCAGCTCGTCGGGGCTGGCGCCGACGAACGCCGCGACGTCCGCGCGGCCCTGCTCGTAGGCGTCGGTGGCCTCCTCCATCAGCTGGTGCGCGCCGCGGTGCACCGCACCGTTTCGCGTCAGCACGAACTCCCGCTCGGCGTCGAGCACCTGCAGCGGGCGCTGCGAGGTCGCGCCGGAATCCAGGTACGCCAGCTGGTTCCCGCCGCGCATGACGCGCTGCAGGATCGGGAAGTCGGCGCGGACCGCACCGAGGTCCAGCCGGGTGGGGGTCGTCATGTCAGGATCCCGCGGCCGCCGCTTGGGAGAAGCGCACGTAGCCGTTCTGTTCGAGTTCGTCGGCCAGCTCCGGTCCGCCGGATTCGGCGATGCGGCCACCGACGAACACGTGGACGTATTGCGGGTGGATGTAGCGCAGGATGCGGGTGTAGTGGGTGATCAGCAGGATGCCGCCGTGCTCGGTTTCGGCGTAGCGGTTCACGCCCTCGCTGACCACGCGCAGCGCGTCGACGTCGAGCCCGGAGTCGGTCTCGTCGAGGACGGCGATCTTGGGCTTGAGCAGCTCCAGCTGCAGGATCTCGTGGCGCTTCTTCTCGCCGCCGGAGAATCCCTCGTTGACGTTGCGCTCGGCGAAGACGGGGTCGATCTCGAGCGAGCCCATGGCCGCCTTGACTTCCTTGACCCAGTGCCGCAGCTTGGGGGCCTCGCCGCGCACGGCGGTGGCGGCCGAGCGCAGGAAGTTCGACACCGAGACGCCGGGCACCTCGACGGGATACTGCATGGCCAGGAAGATGCCGGCCCGGGCGCGCTCGTCGACGCTCATCTCAAGCACATCCTCGCCGTCCAGGGTGATCGATCCCGAGGTGACCCGGTACTTCGGGTGCCCGGCGATCGCGTAGGACAGGGTCGACTTGCCGGACCCGTTGGGGCCCATCAACGCGTGCGTCTCACCGGATTTCACCGTGAGGTCCACACCGTTGAGGATGGGGATCTCGCCCTCACCCTCGGGGGCGTTGACGTTGTCGACGCTGACGTGCAGGTCTTTGATTTCCAGAGTTGTCATCAGGTTGTCGTCTTTTCCGTAAGGGCCAGTTCGTGTTCGATGGCCGCGGTCAGGCGCTCCCGCACCTCGGGCACCGCGATCTTGGAGATGATCTCGCCGAAGAAGCCGCGGATCACCAGCCGGCGGGCCTGCTCTTCGGGGATGCCGCGGGAGCGCAGGTAGAACAGTTGCTCGTCGTCGAAACGTCCGGTGGCGCTGGCGTGCCCGGCGCCGGCGATCTCGCCGGTCTCGATCTCGAGGTTGGGCACCGAGTCGGCGCGCGCCCCGTCGGTGAGCACCAGGTTACGGTTCGCCTCGAAGGTGTCGGTGCCGGTGGCCTCGGCGCGGATCAGCACGTCCCCCACCCAGACGGTGTGTGCGTCGGGCAGCGCGGAGTCCGGATCCCCTTGCAGCGCACCCTTGTAGAGGACGTTGGACTTGCAGTTCGGCCGGGCGTGGTCGACCAGCAGGCGCGACTCGAGATGCTGGCCGTCGTCGGCGAAGTACAGGCCCAGCAGCTCGGCGTCCCCGCCGGGGCCGCCGAACCGCACCGTGGCCGACATCCGCACGATCTCCCCGCCGAGGGTGACGGTGACATGCCGCAGCACCGCGTCCTTGCCCAGGCTGGCGTGGTGCGCGCTGACGTGGACCGCGTCGTCGGCCCAGTCGGCGATCCACACGACGGTGAGCCGGGCGGCGTCGTCGACGACGAATTCGACGTTGTCGGCGTAGGTTCCGCTGCCGCGCAGGTCGATGACCACCACCGCCTCGCCGAGCTCCTCGACCCGGATCTGCAGGTGACCATAGGCCACCGCACCCTCGCCGGGCCCGGTCACGGTGACGCTGACCGGCTCGGCGACCTGCGTGTCACGCCCGATGGTGACCAGCGTCGCGGAGTCGAACGACGAGAACGCTTGGGCCGCAACGCGATCGGTGGGAGCGCCGCCCTGGCCCAGCCGTTGGTCGCCGCGGCGGACGGTTTCGGTCTGCACACCGGGCCGCTCGCTCACGCTGATCTGCGCGGCGCCGGTGGCGGGGGCCGAGCCGTCGTGCAGGCCGTGCAGCCGCCGCAGTGGGGTGAACCGCCAGAGCTCGTCGCGCCCGTGCGGAACCTCGAAGGCGTCCACGTCGAACGAGGAGAACAGCTCCCCCTTGTTGAGTGCCGCGGCAGCCGTCATCCGACCGCGCCCTCCATCTGCAGCTCGATGAGCCGGTTGAGCTCGAGCGCGTACTCCATCGGCAGTTCCTTGGCGATCGGCTCGACGAAGCCGCGCACCACCATCGCCATCGCCTCGTCCTCGGTCAGCCCGCGGCTCATCAGGTAGAACAGCTGGTTCTCGCTGACCTTGGACACGGTGGCCTCGTGGCCCATCGTGACGTCGTCCTCGCGGATGTCGACGTAGGGGTAGGTGTCGCTGCGGCTGACCGTATCGACAAGCAGCGCATCGCATTTCACGCTGGAACGGGAGCCGTGCGCGCCCTTGTTGACCTGCACCAGCCCGCGGTAGGAGGCGCGGCCGCCGCCGCGGGCCACCGACTTGGACACGATGTTGCTCGACGTGTTGGGCGCCAGGTGCAGCATCTTGGCGCCGGTGTCCTGGTGCTGGCCCTCGCCCGCGAACGCCACCGAGAGCACCTCGCCCTTGGCGTGCTCGCCGGTCATCCAGACCGCCGGGTACTTCATGGTCACCTTGGACCCGATGTTGCCGTCGACCCACTCCATCGTGGCCCCGGCCTCGGCGCGGGCCCGCTTGGTGACCAGGTTGTAGACGTTGTTCGACCAGTTCTGGATGGTGGTGTAACGGCACCGGCCACCGGGCTTCACGATGATCTCCACCACCGCCGAGTGCAGCGAGTCCGACTTGTAGATGGGAGCGGTGCACCCTTCCACGTAGTGGACGTAGGCGTTCTCGTCCACGATGATCAGCGTCCGCTCGAACTGGCCCATGTTCTCGGTGTTGATCCGGAAGTAGGCCTGCAGCGGGATGTCGACGTGCACGCCCGGAGGGACGTAGATGAACGAGCCGCCGCTCCACACCGCGGTGTTCAGCGCGGAGAACTTGTTGTCCCCCGCCGGGATCACGGTGCCGAAGTACTGCTTGAAGATGTCGGGGTGCTCGCGCAGCGCCGTGTCGGTGTCCAGGAAGATGACGCCCTCCTTCTCCAGATCCTCACGGATGGAGTGGTAGACCACCTCGGACTCGTACTGCGCGGCGACACCGGAGACCAGCCGCTGCTTTTCCGCCTCCGGGATGCCCAGCTTGTCGTAGGTGTTGCGGATGTCCTCGGGCAGATCGTCCCAGGTCGCGGCCTGCTTCTCGCTGGAGCGCACGAAGTACTTGATGTTGTCGAAGTGGATGCCCTCGAGGTCGGAACCCCACGTCGGCATCGGCTTGCGCCCGAAGATGCGCAACGCCTTGAGCCGCGTCTCCAGCATCCACTCGGGCTCGTTCTTCTTCCCGGAGATGTCGCGGACCACCGCCTCGGACAGCCCGCGCTGCGCGCTGGCCCCCGCGACGTCGGAGTCCGCCCAGCCGTAGCCGTACCGGCCCAGCGACGCGATGGTCTCCTCCTGGGTCAGGACGCCTTCTGGGGGGACAACGGCGGCGGCCCTGTCGGCCTCTAGGGTCATAACGACGCTCCTTCGATGCTCGTGGTGTCGGTCATGTTGCGCCGCTGCTCCTCATCGCTTCGCTCTGCATCGTCGCCGGCGCGGTGCGGGCTGGGCGCCTTCGGGTTGGGCACGGTGAGTGGCACATGGGTGGTGCAGGCGCAGTCGCCGTTGACGATGGTCGCCAACCGCTGCACGTGGGTCCCGAGCACCTCGGCCATGGCCTGCCGCTCGGCTTCACACAATTCCGGGAACTCCTCGGCGACGTGCGACACCGGGCAGTGGTGCTGGCAGATCTGCACACCGTGGATGGGTCCGCCGACCCGTGCGGTGGACGCGACATAGCCGGCCCTGGTCAGCGCGCCGGCCACGCGCTCGGCGGCCGCCTCGACGTCGGCGTCCTCGGCGCTGCCGGCGCCCTCGACGCCGGCCAGGATCGCGTCGATGCGCCGCCGGGCGAACGTCTGGATCGCGTCCTCGCCGCCGATTTCGCGCAGTTGCCGCATGGCCGCGGCCGCCAGGTCGTCGTAGGTGTGCTCGAGCTTGGCGCGCCCGGCCGGGGTCAGCCGGTAGCGCTTGGCGGGACGTCCGCGCCCCGCCTGCTGCCACGCGGCGGCCGGGACGGACTCGGCGTCGCCCGCCTCGATCAGCGCGTCGAGGTGACGCCGCACACCGGCCGCGGCCAGGCCCAGCCGGTCACCGATCTCGCCTGCGGTGATCGACCCGGATTCCAGCAGCAACCGCACGATCGCGCGGCGGGTGTGACCATCCGGCGCCACGGCGGTGGTCGCCGCATCGCATGCGGCGGCCTCCGGGCTGGTTCGGATTTTCACAACACCAGTGTGACGCAATTCCGGGGATCGGTCCAGCAAGGGTGCCCTGTCAGGGAGTTACGCTGCTCACACAACCCGAGGCCCGTGCCGTTACGCTGCTGAGAATGTCGGCCCGCCACCACACGCTGAGCTCGTCGATCGCCAGCTTGCACGGCGACGAGCAGGCGGTGGGCCCGCCGCTGAATGATACCGAGCTCAAGGCGCTGCGCCGCACCCGCCTGTTCGGGGCCACCGGCACCGTGGTGATGGCGATCGGCGCCCTGGGGGCCGGGGCGCGACCCGTCGTCCAGGACCCCACGTTCGGGGTGCGACTGCTGAACCTGCCGTCGCGGATACAGACCGTGTCGTTGACGATGACGACGACCGGGGCGGTCATGATGGCGCTGGCCTGGCTGATGCTGGGCCGGTTCGCGCTGGGCAGCAGGCGGATGTCGCGCGGCGACCTGGACCGCACCCTGCTGCTGTGGATGCTGCCGCTGCTGCCCGCGCCGCCGATGTACAGCAAGGACGTCTACTCCTACCTGGCGCAGAGCCAGATCTCGCTGGACGGGCTCGATCCCTACCGGGTGGGCCCGGCCTCGGGCCTGGGCCTGGCGCACGTGTTCACCCTGTCGGTGCCCAGCCTGTGGCGGGAGACGCCGGCGCCCTACGGCCCGCTGTTCCTGTGGATCGGCCGCGGAATCTCGTCCCTGACCGGCGAGAACATCGTCGCCGCCGTGCTCTGCCACCGCCTGGTGGTGCTGATCGGGGTGGGCCTGATCGTGTGGGCGACGCCACGGCTGGCCCACCGCTGCGGGGTGGCCGAGGTCAGCGCGCTGTGGCTGGGCGCGGCCAATCCGCTGCTGATCATGCACCTGGTCGCCGGCATCCACAACGAGGCCCTGATGCTCGGGCTGATGCTGACTGGCGCCGAATTCGCGCTGCGCGGCCTGGACCCGTCCCGATTCCCGCGGCTGCTGCCCACGTCGTGGCGACCCAGCCCGCCGACGATGCGGGCCGGTGGCCCGAGGAGGAGGTGGGCAATCGGAATCAGCACCGAGTGGGAACCGCTGGGCCTGCTGCTGGCCGGCTCGGTCCTGATCGTCCTGTCGTCGCAGGTGAAGCTGCCCTCGCTGCTGGCCCTGGGGTTCGTGACGATGGCGCTGGCCAACCGTGGCGGGGGCAGCCTGCGGGCGCTGCTGGCCTCCGGTGGCGCGATGTCGGGGCTGGCGGTCGCGGTGATGGCCCTCGTCGGCTGGGCCAGCGGGCTCGGGTTCGGCTGGATGTACACGCTGGGCACCGCCAACGTGGTGCGCAGCTGGATGTCGCCGCCGACGCTGCTGGCCCTGGGCACCGGGCAGGTGGGGATTCTGCTGGGCCTCGGCGATCACACCACGGCGATCCTGGCGCTCACCCGCGCCATCGGTGTGCTGATCATCATGGTGATGGTGGGCTGGCTGCTGGTGGCCGTCTTCCGCGGCCGGCTACATCCCATCGGCGGCCTGGGCGTCGCGCTGGGCGTGACGGTGCTGCTGTTCCCCGTGGTGCAGCCCTGGTATCTGCTGTGGGCGATCATCCCCCTGGCCGCCTGGGCGACCCGCGCCGGCTTCCGGGTGGCCGTCATCGTCATCACGCTCGTCGTCGGCATCTTCGGGCCGACGGCCAACGGCGACCGGTTCGCGCTGTTCCAGATCATCGACGCCACCGTGGCCAGCGCGGTGATCGTGCTGGTGCTCATCGCGGTGACCTCCACCCGGCCGCCGTGGCGCGGTTTTCCGGCCGCCGCCCGCGAACCGGAGGGGCAAACGCAGGCCGCGCCGCCCGCGGAACCGGCCGAGACCCCGCGCCAGGCCGCTGCGCCGGACGCCTACGCTGATTCCACGTGAGCGCGCCCGCCCAAGACCCCGAAGCCCCCGAAATCGTGGTAAGGCTGCGCGGGGTGGGAAAGCGCTACGGTTCGGGCCCGGCCGCCGTCGAGGCCGTCGCCGACCTGGATCTGGACGTGCGCGCCGCCGAGGTGCTGGCCCTGCTGGGCCCCAACGGCGCCGGCAAGACGACGACGGTCGAGATGTGCGAGGGCTTCACGCGCCCGGACTCCGGTTCGATCGAGGTGCTCGGGCTCGACCCGGTGGCCGACAACGCGCGCCTGCGCGCCCGCGTCGGGGTGATGCTGCAGGGCGGGGGCGGCTACCCCGCGGCGCGCGCCGGGGAGATGCTGAACCTGGTGGCGTCCTATGCCGCCGACCCGCTGAACCCGGCGTGGCTGCTGGACACCCTGGGCCTCACCGAGGCCGCCCGCACCACCTACCGGCGGCTGTCGGGCGGTCAGCAGCAGCGGCTCGCGCTGGCGTGTGCGCTGGTGGGCCGCCCGGAGCTGGTGTTCCTCGACGAGCCCACCGCCGGCCTGGACGCACACGCCCGGCTGCTGGTGTGGGAGCTGATCGACGCGCTGCGCCGCGACGGGGTGACGGTGCTGCTGACCACCCACCAGCTCAAGGAGGCCGAGGAACTCGCCGACCGGATCGTCATCATCGACCACGGCGCGACCGTGGCCGCGGGCACGCCGGCCGAGCTGATGCGCGCCGGCGCCAAAGACCAGTTGCGCTTCACCGCGCCGCCCCGCCTCGACCTGTCCCTGCTGGCCGCCGCCCTGCCGGAGGACTACCGGGTCACCGAGGCGACGCCGGGCGAGTACCTGGTCGAGGGCCCGGTGGACCCGCAGGTGCTGGCGACCGTCACCGCGTGGTGCGCGCAGATCGACGTGCTGGCCACCGACATGCGCGTCGAGCAGCGCAGCCTCGAGGACGTGTTCTTGGATCTCACCGGCAGAGAGCTGCGCTCATGAGTCAATCCCCTTTTCCCGCAGGCACTTTCACCCCCGACCCGCGGCCCAACAGCGTGCCGCGGATGCTGGCCGCGCAGTTCGGCCTGGAATTGAAGCTGCTGCTGCGCAATGGCGAACAACTCCTGCTGACCATGTTCATCCCGATCACGCTGCTGGTCGGGCTCACGCTGCTGCCGCTGGGCTCCTTCGGCGCCCACCGGGCCGCCACGTTCGTCCCGGTGATCATGGCGCTCGCGGTGATCTCGACCGCGTTCACCGGGCAGGCGATCGCGGTCGCGTTCGACCGCCGCTACGGGGCGCTGAAACGGCTCGGGGCCACCCCGCTGCCGGTGTGGGGCATCATCGCCGGCAAGTCGCTGGCGGTGGTCGCCGTGGTGTTCCTGCAGGCGCTCATCCTGGGCGCCATCGGGTTCGTGCTGGGCTGGCGACCCGCGCTGGCCGCCCTTGCGCTGGGCGGGGCGGTGATCGCGCTGGGCACCGCGGGCTTCGCGGCCCTGGGCCTGCTGCTGGGCGGCACGCTGCGTGCCGAGATCGTGCTCGCGGTGGCCAACCTGATGTGGTTTGTCTTCGCCGGGCTCGGCGCGCTGACCATCGAGACGGGCATGATCCCGACGGCGGTCAAATGGGTGGCGCGGCTGACCCCGTCGGGCGCGCTCACCGAGGCGCTGTCGCGGGCGATGGCGCTGTCGGTGGACTGGTTTGGGCTCGTCGTCCTCGCGGCGTGGGGCGCGGCGGCGGCGCTGGCGGCGCTGCGCTGGTTCCGCTTCACCTAGCCTGCGGCCCGGACTACAGGCCTACTACAATCCGTAGTTTTCGGTGGCATACGATCGGGCGGTGGCCGGGCGAGCGCTGATGCGGGTGGTGGACCTGCTCCCCAACCCCGGGCTGCGCGCCCAGCGCGTCATCGCGGCGCTCGTGATCCTCACCCAGGGCGGCATCGCGGTGACCGGCGCGATCGTCCGCGTCACCGCCTCCGGCCTGGGCTGCCCCACCTGGCCGCAGTGCTTTCCGGGCAGCTTCACCCCCGTCGCGCACGCCGAGGTTCCGCGCATCCACCAGGCGGTGGAGTTCGGCAACCGGATGATCACCTTCGCGGTGGTCATCACCGCGGCGCTGGCCGTGTTGGCGGTGACCCGGGCTCGGCGGCGCACCGAGGTCCTGGTCTATGCGTGGCTGATGCCGGTGTCGACGGTGGTGCAGGCGGTCATCGGCGGCATCACGGTGCGCACCGGCCTGCTGTGGTGGACGGTGGCCATCCACCTGCTCACCTCGATGACGATGGTCTGGCTGGCGGTGTTGCTGTACGTCAAGATCGGCGAGCCCGACAGCGCCGGGGCCGAAGTCGTGCGCCGGCTGGTGCCCTTCCCGCTGCGCGCGCTGACCGCGCTGGTCGGGGTGAACCTGGCCGCGGTACTGGTCACCGGCACGCTGGTGACCGGCGCCGGCCCGCACGCGGGCGACCGCAGCCCCAGCCGGACGGTCCCCCGGCTCGAGGTCGAGATCAACACCCTGGTGCATCTGCACTCGTCGCTGCTGGTCGCCTATCTGGCGCTGCTGGTGGGGCTCGGCTGCGGCCTGCTCGCCGTCGGGGCGTCCCGGGCCATCCTGGTGCGGCTCGGCGTGCTGTTCGCGCTGGTGTGCGCGCAGGCGGCCGTCGGCACCGCGCAGTATTTCACCGGCGTGCCCGCCGCGCTGGTCGCGGTCCACGTGGCCGGCGCCGCGGCGTGCACCGCGGCCACCGCGGCGCTATGGGCCGCCATGCGGGAACGGACGCGGGAACGGCCCGAACCCGAGCCGCTCACACGCTGACTCCACGGCCAGCGCGAACTCACGCCCGGCCAGGTCGCGGCCGCCGGTATCCAAGCGCCGAAAGCCCAGCGACGGGTCCACCAGCTGCAGTTCCAGCAGGCGCGGATCGCCGCGGTCGCCGACGACGTGGGCCCGCGCGTAGAGCAGCTCGCCGCGGTCGACGCCCGCGGCGGCCGCCGCGGCGATCAGCGCCGCGGCGCCGACGTCCCAGATCTCGGAATCGGGATCGGCCCGGACCAGGGTGCGCGCCTGGATGGTGAAGGCGTGCGACGCCTCGCCGCCCAGGAAGACCAGCACCGTCTCCGGGGCCGCGTCGCATGCCTGCACCAGCACGCTCCGGCCGGCGCGGTGAAGTTCGCTCGCCACCACCAAGGCCGAGGCCCGGGCGGCGCAGCAAAGGGTCCCGGTGCCCACGGCCGGACTGACGAAGACGGCACCCCTGCGCGGTAACCGGACGCCCTCACCCTGGGCGAACACCTCACCCGGCACCGTCGGCACCCCGCGATCCGCCAGGTCGACGAGGTAACGGCGGTGGGCGTTCCAGGCCACCACGGTGGGCGGGTTCAGCACGTTGGCCATGACGGTGGTCCAGGCCAGGAAGTCCTCGAGTCGCTCGGCGTAGTCGCGGGTGGCGCGCAGAATCACCAGGTCCGCCAGACCCGTTTCGGGATCGTCCCAGGACAGCCAGCGCGCGTGCAGGCCGCGCTGCCGCAGGGCGGCGACCAGGCCGGCGTCATCGCCGTCACCGGTGACCTGCCGGGGACAGCCGGCCAGCACGATGCGGGGATGCCGGAGGTCCGGGCGGGCGAGCTTCATTGCCCGGCATGATATGCGCATGCACGCAATCGAAGTCGCCGACACGGGCGGCCCGGAGGTCCTCCGCTACGTCGACATCCCACAGCCCACGCCGGGCCCCGGCGAGTTGTTGATCAAGGCCGAGGCCATCGGGGTCAACTACATCGACACCTACTTCCGCTCGGGGCAGTATCCGCGCGCGTTGCCGTTCGTCCTCGGCCAAGAGGTGTGCGGCACCGTCGCAGCCATCGGCGAGGGTGGCACCGGCTTCGACGTCGGCGACCGGGTGGTCACCGCCGCCTCCTCCGGCAGCTATGCGGAGTTCGCCACCGCCCCGGCATTTTTGACGGCAAAGGTACCGGACGGCGTGGCGTCCGACGTGGCGGCCGCTGCGCTGCTGAAGGGCCTGACGGCCCATTACCTGCTGAAGTCGGTGTATCCGGTGAACAGCGGGGACGCGGTGCTGGTGCACGCCGGCGCGGGCGGGGTCGGGCTGATCCTGACGCAGTGGGCCCGCCTCCTGGGCGCCCGGGTTATCACCACGGTGTCGACGCCGGAGAAGGCACGGCTGTCCAGGCAGGCCGGCGCCGACGAGGTGCTCTCCTACCCCGACGACGCGGGCGAGTTCGGCCGGCGGATCCGCGAGCTGACCGGGGACATCGGGGTGGCGGCGGTGTACGACGGCGTGGGCGCGACCACCTTCGACGCCAGCCTGGCCAGCCTGGCCGTCCGCGGGACCCTGGCGCTGTTCGGCGCCGCCAGCGGGCCCGTTCCGCCCGTCGACCCGCAGCGGCTCAACAGCGCCGGCTCGGTGTTTTTGACCCGGCCGTCGCTGGCGCACTTCATCCGCACCGGTGACGAATTCTCCTGGCGGGCCGCCGAATTGTTCGACGCGATCGCCGGCGGCGCCATCACCGTCCAGGTCGGCGGGCACTACCCGCTCGCGGACGCCGCCCGAGCCCACGAGGATTTGCAGGGCCGCAGGACGACCGGCTCCATTGTGCTGCTGCCGTAGCGCCACGTGGGGATCGCTGACCGGGCGATCGGTTCAGCGGGTGGTGGTGACCCTGAAGACCCCGATTTGTTCGGGAAGGCCCTTCAGCTCCTGCTGACCAAGGCTTTCGAAGGCGAGCCCCGAACCGGCGGACAGGTCGCGCACCGTGCGGCTGGTGAGCACCTGGCCCGCGTCGGCCAGCGCGCCGATGCGGGCGCCGATATGGACGGCCAGACCGCTCCACCCATCACCGCGCCGCTCACATCCGCCCGTGTGTATGCCGACGCGAACGCGGATGTTGCGCGCAGCGAGCGCGGGCAGAAGTTCCAGGGCGCAGCGTGCCGCTTTCGTCGGCGCATCGAAGAGCGCGAACATAGTGGCACCTGGAAGGCGGCGGTGCAGCGTCCCGCGGCAGACGCCTCAGAACAGCGTCGGCAGCGCGATGGCCGAGTCGACCGCCAGCGCGCAGAACACCACCGCCAGGTAGTTGTTGGACTGCAGGAACAGCCGCAGCGGCTTGACGGGTTCGCCGGCCCGCACCCCGGCGTAGAGCTGGTGTGCCATCGCCAGGAACCACACGCCGGCCACCACCGCGACCGCCGCGTACAGCCACCCCGTCGCCAGCGCCAGCACCAGCGTCGCCAGCACCGTCAGCCAGGTGTAGATCAGGATCTGCTTGGTTACCTGACGTTCGGTCGCCACGGCCGGCAGCATGGGCACGCCGGCCCGCTTGTAGTCGTCCTTGTAGCGCATCGCCAGCGCCCAGGTGTGCGGCGGCGTCCAGAAGAAGATGACCGCGAACATCACCAGCGCCGGCCAGCCGACGGTGCCGGTGACCGCCGACCAGGCGATCATCACCGGCATGCAGCCGGCCGCACCGCCCCAGACGACGTTCTGCGACGTGCGCCGCTTGAGCAGCAGCGTGTAGACGAACACGTAGAACGCGATCGTGGCGACGGCCAGCAGGCCGGACAGCAGGTTGGTGGTCCACCACAGCCAGAAGAACGCGCCCACGCTCAGTACCAGCCCGAGCACCAAGGCATTTCGCGTCGGCACCGCCGCCCGCGCGAGCGGCCGGCGCGCGGTCCGCTTCATCACCTTGTCGATGTCGGCGTCGGCCACGCAGTTGAGCGTGTTGGCGCCGCCGGCGGCCAGCAAGCCGCCGAACAACGTATTGAGGACCAGCAGCGGGTTCACGGCGCCCCGGTCGGCGAGCAGCATCGCCGGTATCGCGGTGACCAACAGCAGCTCGATGACCCGCGGCTTGGTCAGCGCCAGGTAGGCCAGCACGGTGGCCACGATCCGGTTCCGACCCGGGCCCTCGGATGGCCCGGGTCGGGCGGTCTCAGCTCTTCGGCTCGGCGCGACGCGCCCGCGAACGCTCACGCAATAACTCCTCGGGGTCGCACGGGCGCGCAGCATCTACTACAGACGATGGTAGACCGCGTGCCGCCGGCGGCGAGCCCGCAGGGTCGATTCACGGGCATTTCCCCCTCGATTGCGGGACTGCGTGTAAGCCGTCCGCGACCGGCGCGTAATTTTCACAACGCCCGGCCGTGGGTACCCAAAAGTTTGCACTGCAAGAGCCGGCTTTCCCGCACTAGGGTGAGACTGATCAGCTCGATGACCCCAAGGACTGAGTCTGTGACCACACTCGAAGAGATCTCTGCGCTGACCCGACCACACCACCCCGACGATTGGGCCGAGATCGATTCGGTCGCGGTCGACACGGCCAGGGTGCTGGCCGCCGACGCGGTCCAGAAGGTCGGCAATGGCCACCCGGGGACGGCGATGAGCCTGGCGCCGCTGGCCTACACGCTGTTTCAGCGCGTGATGCGCCACGACCCCAACGACACCACCTGGCTGGGCCGCGACCGCTTCGTCCTGTCGTGCGGGCACAGCAGCCTCACGCTCTACATCCAGCTCTACCTCGGCGGCTTCGGCCTGGAGCTCTCCGACATCGAGTCGCTGCGCACCTGGGGCTCCAAGACCCCCGGGCACCCGGAGTTCCGGCACACCCGCGGCGTCGAGATCACCACCGGCCCGCTCGGCCAGGGCCTGGCGTCCTCGGTGGGGATGGCGATGGCGGCGCGCTACGAGCGCGGCCTGTTCGACCCGGACGCCGCGCCGGGGGAAAGCCCGTTCGACCACTTCATCTACGTGATCGCCTCCGACGGGGACATCGAGGAGGGCGTGACCTCGGAGGCGTCCTCGTTGGCGGCCGTGCAGCAACTCGGCAACCTCATCGTGTTCTACGACCACAACCAGATCTCGATCGAGGACGACACCGACATCGCGCTGTGCGAGGACACCGCGGCCCGCTACCGCGCCTACGGCTGGCACGTGCAGGAGGTGGAGGGCGGCGAGAACGTCACCGCCATCGAGGAGGCGATCGCCAACGCGAAGGCCGCCACCGACCGGCCGTCGTTCATCTCGCTGCGCACCATCATCGGCTACCCGGCGCCCAACCTGATGAACACCGGCAAGGCGCACGGCGCGGCTCTCGGCGACGACGAGGTGGCCGCCGTCAAGCGGGCGCTCGGTTTCGATCCCGACAAGAAGTTCGAGGTCCGCGAGGACGTGATCACCCACACCCGCGGACTCGTGGGCCGCGGCAAGCAGGCCCGCGAACGCTGGCAGTCCGACTTCGAGGCCTGGGCGCAGCGCGAGCCCGAGCGTAAGGCGCTGCTGGACCGGCTGACCGCCGAACAGCTGCCCGAGGGCTGGGACGCCGACCTGCCGCACTGGGAGCCGGGCTCGGAGTCGGTGGCCACCCGCAAGGCTTCGGGGGCCGTGCTGTCCGCCGTGGGCCCGAAACTGCCCGAGCTGTGGGGCGGTTCGGCCGACCTCGCCGGCAGCAACGACACCACCATGAAGGGTGTCGAATCCTTCGGCCCGCCGTCGATCTCGACCAAGGAATACAAAGCCAGCTGGTACGGGCGCACCCTGCACTTCGGCGTTCGCGAGCACGCGATGGCCGCCATCCTGTCCGGCATCGTGCTGCACGGCCCGACCCGCGCCTACGGCGGCACCTTCCTGCAGTTCTCCGACTACATGCGCCCGGCGGTGCGCCTGGCGTCGCTGATGGACATCGACACCATCTACGTCTGGACCCACGACTCGATCGGCCTGGGCGAGGACGGGCCGACGCACCAGCCGATCGAGCACCTCTCGGCGCTGCGGGCGATCCCCCGCCTGTCGGTGGTGCGCCCGGCCGACGCCAACGAGACGGCCCACGCCTGGCACTCGATCCTGGCCCGCGGCAACGGAAGTGGGCCCGTCGGCCTGATCCTGACCCGGCAGGGCGTCCCGGTGCTCGAAGGCACCAGCGCCGAGGGCGTCGCCCGGGGCGGGTACGTCCTGGGCGGTTCCGCCGAGGACGAGGAGCCCGACGTGGTGCTGATCGCCACCGGCTCGGAGGTGCAGCTGGCGGTCGCGGCCCAGAAACTGTTGGCGGACAAGGACATCATCGCGCGCGTGGTGTCGATGCCGTGCGTGGAGTGGTTCGAGTCGCAACCGTCGGACTACCGCGACAGCGTGCTGCCGCCGTCGGTGTCGGCGCGGGTGGCCGTCGAGGCGGGGATCGCGCAGTGCTGGCACAAGCTGGTCGGTGACACCGGCAAGATCGTGTCGATCGAGCATTACGGCGAGTCCGCCGACTACAAGACATTGTTCCGTGAGTACGGCTTCACCGCTGAGGCCGTCGCTGCGGCCGCGGAACAGGTAGTGGATAACTGAGAAAGGGCGAATCCCATGACCACTCAGAACCCCAACCTTGCGGCGCTGTCGGCCGCGGGAGTATCCGTCTGGCTTGACGACTTGTCGCGGGACCGGTTGCAGTCCGGCAACCTGCAGGAGCTGATCGACACCCGGAGCGTCGTCGGCGTGACCACCAATCCCTCGATCTTCCAGAAGGCGCTGGCCGACGGCGACGCCTATGACGGGCAGATCGCCGAATTGGCCGAGCGCGGCGCCGACGTGGACGCCACGATCCGCACCGTCACCACCGACGACGTCCGCAACGCCTGCGACGTGTTCACCCGGGTGTGGGAGGGCAGCGACGGCGTCGACGGCCGGGTGTCGATCGAGGTCGACCCGCGATTGGCCAACGAGACCGACAAGACCATCGCGCAGGCCGTCGAACTGTGGAAGATCGTCGACCGCCCGAACCTGCTGATCAAGATCCCGGCCACCAAGGCCGGCCTGCCGGCCATCACCGCGGTTCTGGCGGAAGGGATTTCGGTCAACGTGACGCTCATCTTCTCGGTCGAACGACACCGCGAGGTGATGGACGCCTACCTGGCCGGGCTGGAGAAGGCCCGCCAGGCCGGCCACGACCTGTCCAAGATCCATTCCGTGGCATCGTTTTTCGTGTCCCGCGTGGACACCGAGATCGACAAGCGGCTGGAAAAGATCGGCTCCGAGCAGGCGCTGGGGCTGCGGGGCAAGGCCGGCGTGGCCAACGCGCGCCTGGCCTACGCGGCCTACCAGGAAGTGTTCGAGGGCGGCGAGCGCTACGCGGCACTCAAGTCCGACGGGGCCCGGGTGCAGCGCCCGCTGTGGGCCTCCACCGGCGTCAAGAACCCCGACTACTCCGACACCCTCTACGTCACCGAGCTGGTGGCCCCCAACACGGTGAACACCATGCCGGAGAAAACGATCGACGCCGTCGCCGACCACGGGCAGGTCACCGGTGACACGGTCAGCGGCACGGGCGCGACCGCCCAGCAGGTGTTCGACGACCTGCAGGCCGTCGGGATCGACCTGACCGACGTGTTCGTGGTGCTGGAGAACGAGGGCGTCGAGAAGTTCGTGGACTCCTGGAACCAGCTCCTCGGCGAGACACAGAACCAGCTGGGCTCCGCTGCCAAATGAGCCCAGGCGCCGATACCGCGCAGTGGCGTAATCCGTTACGGGACAAGGACGACAAGCGCCTACCCAGGATTGCCGCCCCGTGCGCCATGGTGCTGTTCGGCATCACCGGGGACCTCGCTCACAAGAAGGTGGTGCCCGCGGTCTACGACCTGGCCAACCGCGGGCTGCTGCCCCCGACCTTCTCCCTGGTGGGGTTCGCCCGCCGCGACTGGGATCACCACAAGTTCGCGCAGGTGGTCCACGATTCGGTCAAGCAGTACTGCCGCACCCCGTTCCGCCAGTCGATCTGGGAGCGGCTGGCCGACGGGTTGCGGTTCGTGCGAGGCGAATTCGACGACGCCGTCGCGTTCGGCCGGCTGGCCGTGACGCTGGAGAAGCTCGACGTCGAACGCGGCATCGGCGGCAATCACGCCTTCTACCTGGCGATCCCGCCCAAGTCCTTCCCGGTGGTGTGCGAGCAGCTGCACCGCTCCGGGCTGGCCAGCGCCCAGGGCGGCAGCTGGAGCCGGGTGGTCATCGAGAAGCCTTTCGGCCACGACCTGAGCAGCGCGCGCGAGCTCAACCACGTGGTCAACGCCGTCTTCCCGGAGGAGTCGGTGTTCCGCATCGACCACTATCTGGGCAAGGAGACGGTGCAGAACATCCTGGCGCTGCGCTTCGCCAACCAGCTGTGGGACCCGATCTGGAACGCGCACTACGTCGACCACGTGCAGATCACCATGGCCGAGGACATCGGGCTGGGCGGGCGCGCCGGCTACTACGACGGCATCGGCGCCGCCCGCGACGTCATCCAGAACCACCTGATGCAGTTGCTCGCGCTGACCGCGATGGAGGAGCCGGTCAGCTTCAATCCGGCTGCGTTGCAGGCCGAGAAGATCAAGGTGCTCTCGGCGACCCAGCTCGCGCAGCCCCTGCACGAGACGAGCAGCCGCGGGCAGTACACGGCCGGCTGGCAGGGCGGCGATCAAGTGGTCGGCCTGCTCGACGAGGAGGGCTTCTCCCGCGACTCCCCCACCGAGACGTTCGCCGCCATCACCCTCGAGGTCGACACCCGCCGCTGGGCCGGCGTGCCCTTCTACCTGCGGACCGGAAAACGCCTGGGACGCCGGGTCACCGAGATCGCCCTGGTCTTCAAACGGGCGCCGCACCTGCCCTTCGATGCGACCATGACCGACGAGCTGGGCACCAACGCGATGGTCATCCGGGTGCAGCCCGACGAGGGGATCACCCTGCGGTTCGGTTCCAAGGTGCCCGGCAGCGCGATGGAAGTGCGCGACGTCAACATGGACTTCTCCTACGGCTCGGCGTTCGCCGAGGATTCGCCCGAGGCCTACGAACGGCTGATCCTGGACGTGCTGCTGGGCGAGCCGTCGCTGTTCCCGGTGAATGCCGAGGTCGAATTAGCTTGGCGCATACTCGATCCCGTCCTCGACTATTGGGCCGCGGACGGCAAGCCGGACCCCTACGAGGCCGGCACGTGGGGCCCGGAGTCGGCCTTCGAGATGCTGCACAGGACCGGCCGCGAATGGCGGCGGCCGTGATTCGCGGCGGCGACGACGCAGAGCGCAGCGATGCCGAGGAGCGGCGCACATGATCGTCGACCTGCTAGACACCAGCACCACCGCGATCAACAAGAAGCTCGACGAGCTCCGGGAAAAGGTCGGTGCGGTGACCATGGGGCGGGTGGGGACGCTGATCATCGCCTCGGACAACGACGCCCTGCTCGAGGAGTCCATCGACGCCGCCATCGCCGCCAGCCACGAACACCCCACGCGGATCCTCGTGGTGACCGCGGGCGATGCCCAGGCGCACGACGCCCGGCTGGACGCGCAGTTGCGCTCCGGGGGCGACACCGCCGCCGGCGAGATCGTGGTGCTGCGACTGTCCGGGCCGCTGGCCGGACACGCCGACAGCGTCGTCACCCCGTTCCTGCTGCCCGACATCCCCGTGGTGGTGTGGTGGCCCGATGCCGCCCCGGCGGTGCCCGCGCAGGACCCGCTGGGCAAGTTGGCCATGCGGCGCATCACCGACGCGACCAACGGCGAGGACCCGCTGGCCGCCATCAAGGGCCGGCTGCCCGGCTACACCGCCGGCGACACCGACCTGGCCTGGAGCCGCATCACCTATTGGCGGGCGCTGCTGACCTCGGCGCTCGACCAGAAGCCCTTCGAGGCGATCGAATCGGCGGTGGTCTCCGGTTTGCGCGCCGAACCCGCGCTCGACATTCTCGCGGGGTGGCTGGCCAGCCGGATCGAGGGGCCGGTGCGCCGGGTGACCGGCGACCTCAAGGTCGAGCTGGCGCGCGCGAGCGAGACCATCACGCTGAGCCGGCCGCAGGACGGCACGACGGCGACCCTGAGCAGGACCGGCCGCCCGGACGCCTTGGTTCCGTTGGCGCGCAGGGAAACTCGGGAGTGTCTGGCCGAGGACCTGCGTCGCCTGGATCCCGACGAGATTTACTTCGCAGCATTGGAGGGGATAGGCAAGGTGCAGTACTCATGAATACCGTCGTCGAGGTTTTTCCGCAGACCCGGGCGCTGATCGAGGCGGCGGGCAAGCGGTTGGTCGACACGATCCAGAGCGCCATGATGGCCAGGGGCCGGGCGCTGGTCGTGCTGACCGGCGGCAGCAACGGCATCGCACTGCTCGAGCAGCTCGGCACCGAGGCGGGGCAGATCGACTGGTCCAACGTGCACCTGTTCTGGGGCGACGAGCGCTACGTGGCCGAAAGCGACGACGAACGCAACGACAAACAGGCGCGCGAGGCGCTGCTCGACCGCATCGACATCCCGTCCAGCCAGGTGCACGCGATGCCGGCCAGCGACGGCGAGTTCGGCGATGACCTGGCCGCCGCGGCGCTGGCCTACGAGCAGTTGCTGGCGGCCAACGCCGATCCCGGGCAGACGGTGCCGAACTTCGACGTCCACCTGCTGGGCATGGGGCCCGAGGGCCACGTCAACTCGCTGTTCCCGGACAGCGAGGCCGTGCGCGAGACCGGGCGGATGGTGGTGCCGGTGCGCGATTCGCCCAAACCACCGCCGCTGCGGATCACCCTGACCCTGCCGGCGGTTCAGCGTTCCCGGGAGGTGTGGCTGATCGTCTCCGGCGAGGGCAAGGCCGACGCGGTGGCCGCCGCGGTCGGCGGCGCCCCGCCGGCGTCGGTCCCGGCCGCGGGGGCCGTCGGCCTGGAAACCACCCGGTGGCTGCTCGACGAGGCGGCCGCCTCCAGGCTTCCCGACTGACCTAGGGCGATAATCGGCGTCATGGCAGACAAGACGGTGCGCAACGGCCCGGAGCGAAGCCGGATCAAGACGCTCACCCAGGCGGCGCTCAACGCCGACAAGACGGTGGAGCAGGTCGAAGACGTCCTGGACGGCCTGAGCCGGACCATGGCGGAGCTGAACAGCTCCCTGTCGTCCCTCAACGCCACGGTCGAGCGGATGGAAAGCGGTCTCGACCACCTCGACGGCACGCTGTCCAGCCTGGACGACCTGGCCAAGCGGTTGCTCGGTCTGGTCGCGCCGGTGGAGGCCATCGTCGACCGGATCGAAGACATGGTCAAGGTGGGCGAGACGCTGATCTCGCCGCTGTCGGTCACCGAGCACGCGGTGCGCGGCGTGCTGGACAGGCTCCGCAACCGCACGGTGCGGTAACGACCGCCCCGGGTCAGCCGCTGTTGCGCAGCGCGCTGGCCAGCCCGTTCATCGTCAACAGGATGCCGCGCTGCACCAGCTCGTCGTCGTCGCCGGAGCGGTAGCGGCGCAACAACTCCACCTGCAGGTGGTTCAGCGGCTCCAGATACGGGAAGCGGTTGAACACCGAGCGCGCCAGCGCCGGGTTGTCGGCCAGCAGGTCGTCCTCGCCCGTGATCAGCTTGTGCATGGCGATGGTCCGTTCGTGCTCGGCGACGATCTTGCCGAACACCCTGTCCCGCAGCGCCTCGTCGGCCACGAGTTCGGCGTAGCGGGCCGCCAGGCCCAGGTCGGTCTTGGCCAGCACCTGCGCCATGTTGGACAGCACGCTGCGGAAGAACGGCCAGCGCCGGTACAGCTCGTGCAGCATCTGGACCCGCTGCGCCTCGGTTTCCGGTCCCGCCGAGATCCACCGCTCGAACGCCGTCCCGGTGCCGTACCAGCCCGGCAGCATCACCCGCGACTGGCTCCACGCCAGCACCCACGGGATAGCGCGCAGGTCGGCGATCGAGGAGGTGGGCTTGCGGGAGGTCGGCCGGCTGCCGATGTTGAGCGAGCCGATCTCGCTGACCGGGGTGGACGCCATGAAGTACTCGACGAAACCCGGTGTCTCGTGGACCAATTCGGCGTACGCGCGGCGCGCCAGGCCGGCGACCTCGTCGAGCAGGGCATAGGCCGGCTCGGCGTCGTCACCGAGGCCCTCGACGTCGAGCAGCGTCGACTCGAGGGTGGCCGCCACCAGGCTCTCCAGGTTGCGCCGCGCGGTCTGCGGTTCGGCGTATTTGGCGGCGATCACCTCGCCCTGCTCGGTGAGCCGCAGCGAACCGTTCACCGCGCCGGGCGGCTGGGCAAGGATGGCCTGGTAGCTGGGCCCGCCGCCGCGTCCGACGGTGCCGCCGCGACCGTGGAAGAGCCGCAACCGGATTCCGGTCTTGCGCGCCATCTCCACCAGCGCGAGCTCGGCGCGGTAGACCGCCCAGTTGGCGGCCAGGTAACCGCCGTCCTTGTTGGAGTCGGAGTAGCCGAGCATGACCTCTTGCGAGTCGCCGCGGGCGGCCACCAGCGCCCGGTAGATGGGCACCTCGAGCATCGCGTGCAGGATCGCCGCCCCGTTGTGCAGGTCGTCGATGGTCTCGAACAGCGGGGAGATGGCCACCGGGCAGTACGGCTCGGGCCCGGAGGCATCCAGCAGGCCGGCCTCCTTGAGCAGGATCGCGGCTTCCAGGACGTCGGAGACCGACCGGCACATCGAGATCACGTAGTTGGGCACCGCAGCGGGTCCGTAGGTAGCGACGGCGTGGGCGGCGGCCGCGACGACGCCCAGCTCGCCGCGGGCCAGGTCGGACAGTTGCCTCTCGTTCCGGGCACCCACCAACGGCCGGCGGGTGCCCAGCTCGCCGGCGAGCAACGCGACCCGCTCGTCTTCGGGCAGCGAGGAGTAGTCGGGGTGCACGCCGGCCCACGCCAGCAGCTCGCCGACCACCTCCTCGTGCACGTCGGAGTTCTGCCGCATGTCCAGGCCGCACAGGTGAAACCCGAACGCGTGCACGCCTTCCCGCAACATCGCCAGCCGGTCGTCGGCCAGCAGCGCGCTGCCGTGCGAACGCAGCGAGGCGTCGATGGCGTCCAGGTCGGCCCGTAGTTCGCCCGGCCCGGCGTACGGCGGCAGCCCCAGGTCGAGCTCGTGCTGCGGCCGGCGGTCCAGGATGCCCGCCGCGGTTGCGGTCAGGCGCCCCCGGATCACCCGCAGCGCCCGCCGGTAGGGCTCGTCGGCGCGGACCTCCTCCTGGCAGCCGTCGGCCAGCGCGGCCAGCTCACCGGTGACCGGGATCAGCCGCGCCGACATCGACAGCTCCTGCTCGAGGTGGGTGAGCTCGGACAGGTAATGGGACAGTGCGGTGAACGCGGCGCTGCCGGCGGCCAGCCGCACCACGTCCGCCGTCACGTTGGGGTTGCCGTCGCGGTCCCCGCCGATCCACGAGCCGGGTTGCAGGATCGGCCCGGACAACAGGTCGGCGTCGGGCCAGCGGGCGCGCAGCGCGTCGCGTACCTCGGCATTGAGCCGCGGGATCACCTCGAACAGCGCGGCCGGGTAATAGCGCAGCCCCACCTCGATCTCGTCGGAGATCTTCAGCCGCGACAGCCGGATCAGCGCGGTCTGCCACAGCGTGAGGACATGTCGGCGCAGCTCGGTCTCGATGCTGCGTCCGTCGGCGGTCTCGGCGCGGCCGTCGGCGTGCAGCCGCATCAGCTCGGTGATGCGGTGCTGGGTGACGAACACCGTGCGTCGCCGCGTCTCGGTGGGATGGGCGGTGATCACCGGGGACACCAGGGCGCCCCGCAGCGCGTCGGCGACGGTGGCCGAATCCAGGCGTGCCCCATCCAGCTTGGCGTAGGTGGCGGCCAGGCTGCTGTCCTGCGGCGGCTCGCCGGCCCCGGCGTGGATCGCGTGGCGACGCTCCCGATGGATGTCCTCGGCGACGTTGGCCAGCAGCGCGAAATGGCTGAACGCGCGGATGATCGGGATGGCCCGGTGGATGTCGAGCCCAGAGAACATGCGCGACATCTCGCTGCGGTCGATCTCGGAGCGGCGCACCCGGAAGGCTTCCACCCGGGCCCGCTCGACCAGGTCGAAGATCTCCTCGCCGTTCTGTTCGCGCACGGTGTCGCCGAGGATGGCGCCCAGCAGCCTGATGTCGGCGCGCATCGGCTCGGTCGCCTCGCGGCCGACCCGGGTCCGCCGCACGGCGCCGATCGGCGCCAGGGCGATGTCGGATACCTCAACCATGGGTTCCAGTATCGGCGCGGACGGCCCCGTCCGCCCGCCGAGAAGTCCACCGTGCAACCGGCGACGCATCACCGGCGAGTCGCGTCGTGGATTTCACGCTCGGCGTGGCGGCGGCGCGGTGGCGGCGCCGAGCGGTGGCGGCGGCGAGAAGCTCAGCGGTACTTGATCTCCAGGGCCACCCCCACGATGCACACCAGCCAGATGCCGACGATGAACAGCGTCAAGCGGTCGAGGTTCTTCTCCACCACGGTCGACCCGGACAGGCTCGACTGCACACCCCCGCCGAACAGCGTCGACAGGCCGCCACCCTTGGCGCGGTGCAGCAGCACCAGCAGCACCACCAGGATGCTGGTGACGACCAGGGTGATCCGCAGGGCCAACTCCATGACAGGGCAGTTTACCCGGTGGCGCGGAGACGCCGAGGTCACCCCGGTGACCCTCC
Source organism: uncultured Actinomycetota bacterium (assembly GCA_963711445.1). Lineage (GTDB taxonomy): Bacteria > Actinomycetota > Actinomycetes > Mycobacteriales > Mycobacteriaceae > Mycobacterium. The sequence goes on along the minus strand of CAVQEF010000002.1, from coordinate 1,809,827 downwards.
GTCGCGAGGGGTTCGACGATTGACCGGAGTCAATCGATGGCACCGGGGCTGCCATCGGTGCCGGGGCTACCGCCCGCGCCGGGGTTGCCGCCGGTGCCGCCCGAGCCGGGGGTGGCGGTGCCCGCAGCCGAGTGGGCGTCACCGCCGTCGCCGCCATTACCGCCGTCGGACAACGCTGCCGAGCTGTCGCCGCCGTTGCCGCCGTTGCCGCCGTCGGCGTTTCCGCTTCCGGTGATGGAGGCGTAACCGCCGCTGCCGCCAGTCCCGCCGGTGGTGCCATCACCGCCGTTGCCGCCGCCGCCGCCGGTACCGTCTCCGACGTTTCCGCTGGAAAGCTGCACGTAACCGCCGTCGCCGCCGGTCCCGCCCACGCCGGTGGTCCCGCCGCTGCCGCCGTTGCCGCCGGAGCCACCGGTAGCGTCTCCGGCTCCGTTGGCGTAGTTGGTGTCGTAGCGGACATGACCGCCGTCGCCGCCGGTCCCGCCGCTGGTGCCGCCGCTGCCGCCGTTGCCGCCGGAGCCCCCCGTCCCGTCTCCGGCTCCATAGATCTCCACGTTCCCGCCCGCGCCGCCGGTCCCGCCCGTGGTGGCGCCGTCGCCGCCGGCCCCGCCGGTGGCGCCGACAGCGGTAGCGGTCGAGGCCTCGTTGTCGATGCTCACCCCACCGCCCTGGCCGCCGGTCCCGCCACTTCCGGTGCTGCCGGCGCCGCCGTCGCCGCCGGTCCCGGCGGTGACGTTTCCGGTTCCGTAGGCGTCGACGTGACCGCCCGCACCGCCGTTGCCGCCGGTGGTGCCGGCGCCGCCGGCGCCGCCAGCACCGCTCGTCGCGGTGCCCGTAGCGGTGCTGTTGTAGATGAGGCCGTCGCCGCCGTCGCCCCCGGTGCCGCCGGTGCCGGTGGTGCTGCTGCCGCCGGCGCCGCCGAGGCCGCCGATGGCGTTTCCGAAGTCGGCTTCCCCGCTGCCGCCGGCGCCGCCGTTGCCGCCGCCCGCGATGCCGAGGCTGCTGCCTGCCCCGCCGGCGCCGCCGAAGGCGTCCCCGGCTCCGCTGGCGTACCCGTAGCCGCCCTGGCCGCCGTCCCCGCCGCGGCCCGTGCCGCCTTCGCCACCGGCCCCGCCGGCCCCGCCGGCCCCGCCGGTGGCGTTACCCGAGCCGTAGTCGAAGACGTTCGCGACGCCGCCTTCGCCGCCAGCCCCGCCGGTGCCGGCGCCCTGACCGCCGGCTCCGCCCACACCGCCCGTGGCGCCGCCCGTAGAGCCACTGTTGTAGATGTCCGCGTCGCCGCCGTAGCCACCGGCGCCGCCGCTGCCGGTGCGGCCGCTGCCACCGGTGCCCCCCGTGCCGGCGGTGACGTCTCCGGTTCCGTAGGTGGTCGCATCGCCGCCCCCGCCGGCCACTCCACCCTCGGCGCCGGCACCGCCGTCACCCCCGGCACCACCGGTCAGGCTGACCGTCGAGGCGCTGTTGTCGATGGTCGCACCACCGCCGTCGCCGCCGCTGCCGCCGGCGCCGGTGCTGCCGGTGCCGCCGGTGCCGCCCTCGCCGGCGGCGACGTCTCCGGTTCCGTACGTGGTCGCATCGCCGCCGGCACCGGCGTCGCCGCCCTGGGTGCCTGCACCGCCGTCGCCGCCCGCACCGCTGCTAGCGGTGGCCGCAGAGAGGCTGTTTTCGATGGTCGCGTCACCGCCGTCGCCCCCGCTGCCGCCGGTGCCGGTGGCGCTGCCGGCACCGCTGGCCCCGGCGTGGCCGGTGGCATTTCCGGTTCCGTACGCGTACGCACTACCGCCCGCGCCGCCGCTGCCGCCGCCGACGGCGCCGACGCTGCTGCCCGACCCGCCGGCGCCGCCGAGAGCGTCTCCGGCTCCGTGCGAGTACGCGTTACCCCCGGCGCCGCCGTCCCCGCCGGCGCCGGTCGTCCCACCGGCCCCACCGGCGCCGCCGGCACCGCCGCGAGCGTCAGCCGTGGAGGTGCTGTCGATGTCGGAGTTGCCGCCGGCACCGCCGGCACCGCCGGCACCGCTACCCGCACCCGCACCGCCGTGACCACCGTCACCGCCGGTGCCACCCATCGAACCACCGGCCCCACCGTCACCGCCGCGGCCGCCGGCACCGCTGCCGGCCGCGCTGCCACCGATTCCGCCGTCACCGCCGTTGCCATAGGTGCCGCCCGCACCGCCGGCCCCACCGGCACCGCCGTCACCACTGCCGGTGGCATCGAAGCCGGCCCCGCCGACGCCGCCGTTGCCACCGTTGCCCGCGACGATGGTGCCGGCCGTGCCGGTGGCGCCAGCGGTGGCGCCGGCCCCACCAGCGGCCCCGCCGGCACCGCCGGCACCCACACCGCCGGGATTACCACCGGCGCCGCCCGTACCGCCGCCGGTCGACGCGTCGAGGCCCACACCGCCGGTGCCGCCATCACCGGGCGCCCCGGCATCGCCGCCGGCACCACCGGCCCCACCGTTGCCGTTGGCACCCGCGTGACCGAATAGGCCAAAGCCGCGACCACCCGCCCCGCCCATGCCGCCGGCGCCGCCGGCGCCGCCGGTCCCGCTGTCGCCGCCGGCACCGCCGTCACTGCTGACCCCGGCGGCGGTGGCGTCCCAGCCGGCCCCACCGGCCCCGCCGGTACCGCCCGCACCGCCCGCACCGCCCTGGCCGCCGGCCCCTCCATTGCCGAACAGCATCCCGCCGTCGCCGCCGGCCCCCCCGCCACCGGCGTTGCCGCCCGGGCTGCCCGTACCGCCGACGCCGCCCGCCGAACTCGAGGTCCCCGCGTCGCCCGCGGTACCGGCCGCCCCGGCCGCCCCGGCCCCGCCGATACCGCCTGATCCACCGTTGCCGAACAACCATGCACTGCCCCCCGCCCCGCCGGACCCGCCGTTGAGGCCGGCCGTGCCGGCCCCCCCGGTGCCGCCGGACCCCCCGTTACCCCACAACCAGCCGCCGGTGCCGCCGGCCCCACCGGCCGCCCCGGCCCCACCCGTACCCCCGGCACCGCCGGTACCGAACAACCACGCACCACCGCCCGCCCCGCCGGACCCGCCGTTGAGGCCGCCCGCGGCAGCCCCCCCGCCGCCGCCGGACCCCCCGTTGCCCCACAAGAAGCCACCGGTGCCGCCGGTCCCTCCGGTCGCCCCGGCCCCGCCCGCACCGCCGCTGCCTCCAGCGCCGATCAGCCCCGCAGCACCACCGGCCCCGCCGGCCTGCCCGGACGCGCCCGAACCGCCGTTGCCGCCATTGCCCCACAAGATTCCGCCCGCCCCGCCGCCAGCTCCGCTGCCCGGCGCCCCATTGGTACCGTCGCCGATCAGCGGGCGCCCCAACAACGCGTCGGTGGGCGCATTGATCACGCCCAGCACGTCTTGTTCGAGGGTCTGCAACGGGGAGGCATTGGCTGCCTCGGCACCCGCATACGACTGACCAGCACCGGTCATCGCCGACACAAACTGGTGATGAAACGCCGCCATCTTGGCGCTGATCACCTGATTCCGCCGGGCATGGGCGGAAAAAAACGACGCGATCGCCGCCGATACCTCATCGCCGGCGGCGGCGACCACCGCGGTGGTCGGGACCGCAGCGGCCGCGTGGGCCGCACTCAACGACGAACCAAGATCCGCCAGCTCCGCCGCCGCGGCCGCCACCATCTCCGGTGCTGCGATCAAATACGACACAGCAGATTCCTCCACCCAGCCACCGTCGATCTTCCAAGACAGGAAACATTACACATGGGCAATATTCCGCGTCGGCCATTGTCGATTGAACCGTCGCGGGTTTTATGCGTACTTTCCGCTGCGGGAAGGATGGCGCGCCGGCGATCGGGTACGCCGAGAACACCGAGGCCAGGGCGGTGCGGGTGGGCCGCGATGAAGGCGGTGCCGGGCTGGTTGGGAATGAGCGCGGAGACGCCACGCAGATGGCTACCGTACAGCTGGAAGGAACCATCGAGCGCCCACACATCCGGTGCGATCAGGTGCACGCCGTTCGGGACGGCGTCTTACGGACCGGCCCCACGTGCCACCGAGTGCTGGTCACGAACTGCGGCAACCTCTGCCGACAGGGGATTCCAACCGCGTCGATTCTCCCAGCCGTCACGCCGAAAATCGTTGCGACACAATGACGTGATAAAGCGCTATTAGGGAAGGGGCCCGCCGGCGGCGATCGCCGCCAGCGTCGCGAACTGCTCCCCGTCCAGCGATGCCCCGCCGACCAGGCCGCCGTCGATGTCGTGCTGAGCGATCAGGTCCCCGACGTTCTTGGCGTTCACCGAGCCCCCGTAGAGCACCCGCACCGAGTCGGCAACCCCCGACGATGCGAGTGAGGCCAACTCATTGCGGATGGCCGCGCACACCTCCTGGGCGTCGGCGGCGCTGGCCACCCGGCCGGTGCCGATCGCCCAGACCGGCTCGTAGGCGATGACGACCTTGCCGATCTGCTCGGCCGACAGCCCGGCCAGCGAGCCACGCAGCTGCTCGACATTGTGGGCCACGTGGTTGCCCGCCTCGCGAACGTCGAGGTGCTCGCCGATGCAGACGATCGGGGTGATCTCGTTCTTGAGCGCGGCGGCGGCCTTGGCGGCCACCAGTGCGTCGTCCTCGCGGTGGTAGGTGCGCCGCTCGGAGTGTCCGACGACGACGAAGCTGCAGCCCAGCTTGGCCAGGAAGGCGCCGCTGATGTCACCGGTGTAGGCGCCCGAGTCGTGCTCGGACAGGTCCTGGGCGCCGTAGGTCAGCCGCAGCTTGTCACCGTCGACCAGGGTCTGCACGCTGCGCAGGTCGGTGAACGGCGGGATGACCGTCACGTCGACCTTGTCGTAGTACTTGTCCGGCAGTGCGAAGGCGATCTTCTGCACCAGCGCGATGGCCTCGAAGTGGTTGAGGTTCATCTTCCAGTTGCCCGCGATCAGCGGCTTGCGGCTCATGAGTCACCTGCCCCCTCATTGTGATCAGGCTGCGGCCGACCCAGCACCTCGATGCCGGGCAGCGTCTTGCCCTCCAGGTATTCCAGGGACGCGCCGCCGCCGGTGGAGATGTGCGAGAAGTCGCCCTCGGGGATGCCCAGGGCGCGCACCGCGGCCGCGGAGTCACCCCCGCCCACCACGCTGAACGCGCCCTTGCCCGTCGCGGCGGCGATCGCCTCGGCGACGCCCTTGGTGCCCGCGGCGAACGCGGGGAACTCGAACACGCCCATCGGGCCGTTCCAGAAGATCGTCGCGGCATTGGACAGCAGCGTGGCGAACCGCTTGACCGAGCCCGGCCCGATGTCCAGACCCATCATGTCGTCGGGGATCGCGTCGGCCGCGACGGTCTGCGGGGCCGCATCGGCGGCGAACCTCTCGCCCACCACGATGTCCGTCGGCAGTCGCAATACGTCGTGGTAGGTGTCCAGCAGCCGCCGGCAGGTGTCGACCATCTCCTCCTCCAGCAGCGACTGGCCCACCGAAAGACCCTGCGCGGCAAGGAAAGTGAAGCACATCCCGCCGCCGATCACGATGCTGTCGGCCTTGGTGGCCAGCGACTCGATGACGCCCAGCTTGTCGGACACCTTCGACCCGCCGAGCACCACCGCGTAGGGGCGCTCGGTGGAGCTGGTCAACTGCTGCAGCACCCGGATCTCCTGAGCCACCAGGGTGCCGGCGTAGTGCGGCAGCAGGGCGGCGACGTCGTAGACGCTGGCCTGCTTGCGGTGCACCACCCCGAAGCCGTCGGAGACGAAAGCTCCTGCCGGACCGACCAATTCGGCCAGATCTCGGGCCAGCGCCTGCCGCTCGCCGTCGTCCTTGCTGGTCTCGCGCGGATCGAAGCGGACGTTCTCCAGCAGCAGGATGTCGCCGTCCGTCAGCCCTTCGGCGCGGGCCAGCGCGTCGGCGCCGACGACATCACCGGCCAGCTGCACGTACCGGCCCAGCTGCTCACCCAGCGCCGCGGCGACCGGCGCCAGCGAGAACTTCGGGTCGGGCCCGCCCTTCGGGCGACCCAGGTGGGCGGTGACCACCACCTTGGCCCCGGCGTCCAGCAGCGACTTCAGGGTGGGCACCGACGCGGTGATGCGACCGGGGTCGGTGATGGCGCCCGCGTCGTCCAGCGGCACATTCAGGTCGGAGCGCACCAACACGCCACGACCCGAAACCCCTTCGGACAGAAGGTCTTCCAGAGTGGGGACAGTCACGGTTTACAGCGACTTGCCGACCAGCGCGACCAGGTCGATGAGGCGGTTGGAGTAGCCCCACTCGTTGTCGTACCAGGACACCACCTTGGCCTGGTTGTCGATCACCTTGGTCAGGCCGGAGTCGAAGATCGAGCTGTGCGGGTCGGTGACGATGTCGCTGGACACGATCGGCGCGTCGTAGTACTTCAGGATGCCCTTGAGCCTGCCGTCGGCGGCGGCCTTGAAAGCGGCGTTGATCTCCTCGGCGCCGGCCGCCTTGGCCAGCTCGACGGTCAGGTCGGTGACCGAGCCGGTGGGGATCGGCACCCGCAGCGCGTACCCGTCGAGTTTGCCCTTCAACTCCGGCATCACCAGCCCGATCGCCTTGGCCGCCCCGGTGGAGGTCGGCACGATGTTCAGCGCGGCCGCCCGGGCGCGGCGCAAGTCCTTGTGCGGCCCGTCCTGCAGGTTCTGGTCCTGGGTGTAGGCGTGGATGGTCGTCATCAGGCCCCGCACGATGCCGAACTCGTCCTGGAGCACCTTGGTCACCGGCGCAAGGCAATTCGTGGTGCACGAGGCGTTGGAGATGATGTTCTGGCTGCCGTCGTACTTGTCGTCGTTGACGCCCAGCACGATGGTGATGTCGGGGTCGGTGGCGGGCGCGGAGATGATCACCTTCTTGGCCCCGGCCTCCAGGTGCCCCTTGGCCTTGGCCGCGTTGGTGAACAGCCCGGTGGATTCGACGACGACGTCGACGCCGAGGTCGCCCCAGGGCATCGCGGCCGGGCCCTCCCGGACCTCCAGCGCCTTCATCTTGCGGTCCCCCACGACGATGGTGTCCTCGCCCTCCAGGCGCACCTCGTAGGGCAGCCGGCCCAGGATCGAGTCGAAGGACAGCAGGTGCGCCAACGTCTTGTTGTCGGTGATGTCGTTGACGGCCACCACCTCCATGTCCGCCCCGGAACTAGCGCTGCCCTGCTCCTGTTGAGCCAATAAGGCCCGGTAGAAGTTGCGCCCGATACGACCGAAGCCGTTGATGCCTACCCGGACCGTCACGTGTCTCTCCTTAGTCTTCCCAAGTCAGCTGATGAGGGCTTTGCCGTCAGCCTAGAACAGTGACGCCCGCCTTTGCCGCGCCGGGCGTGGGGTCAGCGCCGCCCGTGCAACCACCGCAGCGCCGCGACGGCGGCGTGGTAGCCGCACAGCCCGTGCACACCCGCGCCGGGCGGCGTGGACTGCGAACACAGATAGACCCCGGGCACGCCGGTCGGGTAGGGATTGACCGCGATGCGCGGGCGGAAGAGGACCTGCAGCCCGTCGTTGGCGCCGCCGATGATGTCACCGCCGACGAAGTTGGGATTATAGGCCGCCAGCTCGGCGGTGCCTTTGCTGACGGTCGCCACGACGCGGTCGCGGAAGCCCGGGGCGAACCGTTCGATCTGGTCGACGACGGCGCCGGTGGCGTCGCCGGTATAGCCGGACGGCACGTGCGCATAGGCCCAGATCGGGTTGATGTTTCCGGCGCTGCGCGAGGGATCGGCCAGGTACTGCTGGCCGACGAGGACGAACGGCCGCTGCGGCATGGTGCCCAGCGCGCGCTGTCGTTCGATCGCGGCGGTCTCGGCGAAGGTGCCGCCGAGGTGGACGGTGCCGGCGCGCCCGCAGTCGGGGTTGGTCCAGGGGATGTGGCCCTCGATGGCGAAGTCGACCTTGAACGCCGACGATCCCACGCGGTAGCGCCGGTAGGACCGCGCGATCCGGGCGGGCATCAGGTCGCCGTAGAGGCCATATGCCTGCACCGGGCTGAGATCGAGCATGACGATGTCGGCGTCGGGGATGTGCTTGCGGTCGGTGACCTTCACCCCGGTGGCCACGGTGCCGCCGCGCTCGGCCAGCGCGGCGGCCAGTGCGCGGGTGATCGAGCCGGAGCCGCCCTCGGCCACGGGCCAGCCGTAGCGGTGCCCGCTGGCCAGGATCATCAGCCCGAGCGATGCCGTCAGCGGCCGGTCCAGGCGGGTATAGACGTGCGCGGCGGCGCCGCCGAACAGCGCGCGGACCTGCTCGGTGCGAAACCAGCGGGCCACCGCGCTGGCCGGCAGCACCGCGCGCGGGCCGAAGCCGGCCAGCCGCAGCGGGTGGCGCGGGACGTTGAGCACCGGGCGCATCAGGTCCTCGGCCAGGGCGTCGAAGCCCGCGGCGAGATCCGCGACGGCCCAACGCCAGCGGGCCGCATCGGGTCCCATCCCGGCCATGGTGGCCTCCAGCGACTGGTACAGCACGCCGGCGGTGCCGTCGTCGAGCGGGTGGGCGCAGTCGACCTCGGGCCACTTCCACGCCAGCCCGTGGCGCTGCAGGTCGATCTCCTTCCAGAACGGCGACCCGATGCCCAGCGGGTGAAACGCCGAGCAGTGGTCGTGGACGACCCCGGGCACCGTCAGCTCGCCCGAGCGCGCTCCCCCACCGACGGTGTCGCCGGCCTCGAGCACCTGCACGTCGATGCCGTGCCGGGCCAGCTGGATCGCGGCGGCCAGGCCGTTGGGCCCCGCGCCGACGACGACCGCCCGGGTCATCGGGCGCTGCGTTGTCCGGTGACGTGGACCGGGTAGTCGTCGCCGGGCTCGGGCCATGGCTGGCGGGTCAGCATGCTCGCGACGTCGACGTAGCCCTCCTCGATCAAGCCGGACTTGGCGTCGACGATGCGATACCCCTGCCGCTGGGTCTGAATCGGCTGGCTTTCCAGGATGATCACCCGCACGTCGCCGTCCTCGAACCCACAGCGCCGTTGCACGGCGGCGAGCAGCTGCTCGTTGTGCAGGTGGCCCTCGCCGAAGTTCCACCCGATCAGCGGCCCGGCGATGATCTCCCCGTCGCGCAGGCTGTAGTCGGCCTCGTCGGAGGCAAGGGCGCGCGGCACCAGCCCGTTGAGCGTTCGCCCGTGGGTGTGCATCGACCGCCACGCCATCAGCTTGTCGATCATGAGCTCGGCGGTCTTCGGATCATAAAGGCGGGCAAGCTGGTTCGGGGGCAGCGCCGAGGCCTTGGTGATGCTCGCCTCGATCTTGTCCTCGACGCCCTTGCGCAGGCACCATGTGCTGGTGGCCCAGTTGCCGGCGTAGTAGCGCATCGCGGGCAGGAACGAAACCTGTTTGGGGAAAAGGTTTCCCACGATAGGCACCACCGCCAGCGCCGCGATCAGGATGGCCAGCAGCAGCGGCGAGTGCAGGCCCAGGGCCGTGACGCCCGCGTAGTGCCCGAACAGGTAGAACAGCGAGAAGATGAAGAACACGTTCCACTCCAACGGAACTCCCATCGGAATGGTGGAGGTGATGTTGAGGTGGAACAGCACCATGAAGGCGATCAGGAACCACGCCCAACGGTGACCGTCGGCGACGAAGACCAGCACCGTGGGGACCAGGAATTCCGCCGTCGTGCCACCGACGTGGGCCATGACCTTGGGCACCCACGAGGGCCGCAGGTCGTTGACGGGGTCGAGGTAGAGCCGGTGCTTGAACCAGTTGAACGCCTTGCTGCGCAACAGCGGACTGTTGCTCATCATGACCGCGACCACGTACGGGAAGTGGTGGTTGAGCTTGGAGGTCGCCGCGCCCCACCACAGCGCGAGCATGATGATCTTGAAGGCGGCGATCTGGTCGGTGAAACCGAAGAAGAACACCAGCAGCGTCAGCCCGTAGTGCTCGCCCCGCGCGGCCAGGAAGATGGTCTTGTCGCGCAGGCCCAGCAGCGCCAGCGCGACGATGGCCGGCAGCACCAGCACCGGATCGATCAGGCCGACATCGCCGGCCGCGGTGACCGGCCCGCCCCGCCCGGGCGCCAGCAACGCCCAGACGCCGGAGCCGAGCACGGTGAGATAGAGCGCCACGTCGACGACGGTGCGGTTGTCGCCTGCGGTGAACGGGATCTTGTCCGGCCAGGCCGGCAGCCGGATGGTGTTGGGCCGCAACCAATACAGAAAGCCGCCGAACGGCGGCCAGAAGCGCGCGGTCAGCGGCCCCGACCCGCAGCCCAGGCCGAGAATCTCGAACAGCAGCGTGAAGACGACGAGCTTCTGGTAGACGATCGGCTGGGTCCACCAGTCGCCGATGCGCCCGAGCCCGCCCAGCCCTGGCGTCAGCGAGATCACCGCGGCGGCCCCGACCGCGTAGGCGGCGATCTTGAACACGTAGAACAGGTACACCGCATACGGGGTGCCGAATCCGTGCTCGACCCAGTGTCGGGTCATGATCTGCCGCCGGTCGATCCGCGGCAAGGTGGTCCAGGTTTCGGGGTCGACGTCGGGGAACTCCGGTGTCATGAATCCCATGGGCGGCCTCGTTGCTCGTCATGCCGGCGATCCGGCGCCGAAAGGTAGTGCAGCCAGGAATGATTCACGGCCAACACGCGGCTACCGAGCCGCCAACCTCACCTGGGCACCGGCCGCGGTGTTGCCCGCGATCTGACGGGGGAAGCGCCGCTGCAACTTCGCGATCAGGCCGTCGAGGGTTTGCCGCTCCAGTTCTTCGGTGTGGAGCATGCGCCGTTGGCCGGCGGCGCGTTCGGCGTCGCCGTTGGCTTCGGCGGCGGCGACGGTCTTGCGGTATTCCTCGATCCGGCGGTCGGCGACCCGGCGGCGCTGGATGAGCAGGCCCAGAAAGTACTCGGCCTGCTGACGGTCGGCCGCCTCGGCTACGGCGGCGGCGGATTCGCCGGCACCGGGAATCGGCAGCGGCGTTGCCGGGGGGACACAAACCCGCTCGGGGTGCCCCGCGCCGTCGCGGTTGGCGCGCGCACGCGGTCCGCGGGCGCCGCTGGACCGGCGGCCTTCGCGCGGGCCCGCGTCGGGCCCGTCAGGCAAGCCGGCGGGGTCCATTCCATCCCTCTCAACTGCGGTTTTGGCGAAGGGCGTGGGTAACAATAGCGCGCCCGACGCGACCGGCACCATACGTGCGGACGACAAATTACGGTCACCGCCGCGCCCACCGGCGGATTTCTCGTCAAAAAAACGCGACCGAAACTCCGCGACACCGGACCGTTACGATCGAAGAACTCACTCCCAAGGAGCAACGTGACCGAAGACGGCCCCGATGTCGGGGACATCGACAAGTGGGACCCCGGGCTGACCCAGCGCGTGATGGGTGCCATGCGCCCGGTGTTGAAGACCTACTTCCGGTCGGAGGTGCACGGCCTGGATTCCTTCCCGCCCGGCGGGGCGCTGGTGGTCGGCAACCATTCCGGCGGCATGTTCCCCATGGACGTCCCGATCTTCAGCGTCGACTTCTACGCGAAGTTCGGTTATGACCGGCCGGTCTACACGCTGAGCCACGACATCCTCATGACCGGACCCACCGGGCAGTTCTTCCGGCGGACCGGCTACATCCGCGCCAACCGGGAGAACGCGGCGAGGGCGTTGCGGTCCGGCGGCGTGGTGATCGTCTTTCCCGGCGGCGACTACGACGCGTACCGGCCCACGTTCGCCGAGAACGTGATCGACTTCAACGGCCGCAAAGGCTACGTCAGCACCGCGATCGAGGCCGGCGTGCCCATCGTGCCCGCGGTGTCGATCGGCGGGCAGGAGACCCAGCTGTACCTGTCGCGCGGCACCTGGCTGGCCGAGCGGCTGGGCGTGAAACGCCTGTTACGCAGCGCCATCCTGCCCCTGTCGTTCGGCTTCCCGTTCGGGCTCAGCGCCGTGATCCCGCCCAATGTGCCGCTGCCGACCAAGATCGTGACGCAGGTACTCGAACCCATCGACATCGCCGCGCAGTTCGGCGACGACCCGGACGTCGACGAGGTCGATGAGCACGTGCGCTCGGTCATGCAGCGGGCCCTGCAGGAGCTCGCCGCCAAGCGCCGCTTCCCGATCCTGGGCTGAGCCATGGCCTCTCACCTCAGCCGCATCAACCAGGCCCTCGGCGTCATCACCACACTCCGACGCGCCGGCATGATCGCACCGATGCGGCCCGACCGTTACCTGAAGATCGCAGCGGCCATGCGCCGCGAAGGCATGGGCATGACCGTGGGTTTCGCCGGTGCGGCCCAGCGCTGCCCGGATCGTCCCGGGCTGATCGACGAGCTGGGCACCCTGACCTGGCGCCAGCTCGACGAGCGGATCAACGCGTTCGCCGCGGCGCTGCAAGACCTGCCGGGCCGCGCGGGGACGCCCGAGGTCGTCGGCATCATGTGCCGCAATCACCGCGGCTTCGTCGAGGCGGTGGTGGCCGCGAACCGGATCGGGTCGGACGTCGTGCTGCTCAACACGTCGTTCGCCGGGCCGGCGCTGGCCGACGTGATCAACCGCGAGGGCGTCGACGCCGTCGTCTACGACGAGGAGTTCACCGAGACGGTCGACCGCGCGCTGGCCGACAGGCCGGACGCCACCCGCATCCTGGCCTGGACCGACGGGCCGCACGAGTTGACCGTGGAACAGTTGATCGCCGACCACGCCGGCCAGCAACCCGAGCGCACCGGCCGCAAGGGCCGGATGATCCTGCTCACCTCCGGCACCACCGGAACGCCCAAGGGCGCCAACCAGACCGGGGGCAACGCCGGAATAGGCACGCTCAAGGCGATCCTCGATCGCACGCCCTGGCGGGCCGAGGAGCCGGTGGTGATCGTGGCGCCGATGTTCCACGCCTGGGGCTTCTCGCAGTTGATCTTCGCCGCGTCGATGGCCTGCACGATCATCACCCGGCGCAAGTTCGACCCCGAAGCCACCCTCGAGCTCGTCGACCGCCACCGGGCCACCGGCCTCGCCGTAGTGCCGGTGATGTTCGACCGCATCATGGAGCTGCCCGACGAGGTGCGAAACCGCTACAGCGGCAAGTCGTTACGGTTCGCCGCGGCATCCGGGTCCCGGATGCGCCCCGACGTCGTCATCGCGTTCATGGACCAGTTCGGCGACGTGATCTACAACAACTACAACGCCACCGAGGCGGGCATGATCGCCACCGCCACACCGGCAGACCTGCGCGCCGCGCCCGACACCGCGGGCCGGCCGGCGGGCGGAACCGAAATCCGCATCCTGGACCCCGAATTCAACGAACTGCCCACCGGCGAGGTCGGCACCATCTACGTCCGCAACGACACCCAGTTCGAGGGCTACACGTCGGGCACCACCAAGGATTTCCACGCGGGGTTCATGTCGTCCGGCGACGTCGGCTACCTCGATCAGGCCGGCAGGTTGTTCGTGGTGGGCCGCGACGACGAGATGATCGTCTCCGGCGGCGAGAACGTCTACCCCATCGAGGTGGAGCAGACCCTCGCGGCACACCCCGACGTGGCCGAGGCGGCCGTGATCGGCGTCGACGACGAGCAGTACGGCCAGCGGCTGGCGGCGTTCGTCGTGCTGAGCCCGGGCGCCGCGGCAACTCCCGACGACCTCAAACAGCACGTCCGGGAGAACCTGGCCAACTACAAGGTCCCCCGCGAGGTCACGGTCCTCGACGAGCTGCCCCGCGGCAGCACCGGCAAGATCCTGCGCAACGAACTGCAAGCACGGGTCGGCCGCTGATGCGGCTCGCCCGAATAGTCGGCAAGCCCCGGCCGCTGCTGCGCGCGGCGGTGGAATTCGCCAACGCCGCCAACGGATTACGGCCCCTGGCCCGCCGCGGCTACAGCACCGTGTTGGTGTTCTGGTTCGGCTGGCCGGCCTCGGAGGTGCCCGGCCTGTACTTTGCGGCGTCGCTGGCCGACGCGCTGCGGCGCGGCCGGCGCGGTGACTTCACCGGGCCGCGGGGCAGGGCGGCGCTCGCCCTGACGGCCGCGTCGTGGGCCATCCTCGGGGTGATCCGCTACCGCGGCGTCACCACGCCCGGGCCGGTGCTGGAGGCCGGGCTGCGCGAGCAACTGGGGACCGACTACGACGAGGCGTTGGCCGAACTGCCGACCGAGCCGACGCGCAGCGGCCTGCGCAACGTGCCGCTGCGCACCACGGTGGCCCGGCGCCGTTTCGTGGAGAAGTCCCACATCGTCTCCTACGGCCCGCACGGGCGCGCCAACCTGGCCGACATCTGGCGCCGCCGCGATCTGCCACGCGACGGCAAGGCGCCGGTCCTGCTGCAGGTCCCCGGCGGAGCCTGGATGATCGGGTGGCGCCGTCCACAGGCCTACCCGTTGATGAGCCACCTGGTGTCCCGTGGCTGGGTGTGCGTGTCGATGAACTACCGGGTTTCCCCCGTGCACAGCTGGCCCGACCACATCGTCGACGTCAAGCAGGCGCTGGCCTGGATCAGGGAGCACATCGGGGGCTACGGCGGGGACCCGGACTTCGTCGCGATCAGCGGCGGGTCCGCCGGCGGCCACCTGGCGGCGCTGGCGGCGCTGACCCCGAACGACCCGAAGTTCCAGCCGGGTTTCGAAGACGCCGACACGTCGGTGGCCGCAGCCGTGCCCCTCTACGGCCGCTACGACTGGTACTCCACCCACGGCGAGGGACGCCCCGAATTCGTCTGGCTGCTCGAGAAGTTCGTCGTCAAGCAGGATCTGGGCACACATCGGGACGTCTTCATCGACGCCTCGCCGATCCAGCGGCTGCGCGCCGACGCGCCGCCGTTCTTCGTCTTGCACGGCACCGACGACTCGCTCATCCCCGTCGGCGAGGCGCGCGAGTTCGTCGACGAACTGCGGGCGGTGTCGAAGTCTCCGGTCGCCTACGCCGAATTGCCTTTTGCGCAGCACGCTTTCGATATCTTCGGGTCCCCGCGGGCGCACCGCTCCGCCGAGGCGGTGGCGCGGTTCCTGTCCTGGGTGTACGCGACCAGTTACCTCAACCGCGACTAGGGTCGTTAATTCACCGACACCACAGAACGGCTAGCACCCACGGCCGGCGGGTGGAGTCACTGCAAGCGAAACAAAACCCAGGACTCAGCCGTGGAGCGCGGCCGCCTTTTCCAGATCGGTCAGCGCCTGTTCGATGCCGTCGGCCATCTCGTCGATGTCGTTGGCCACCTCGGGCGTCGTCACGAACCCGAAGTCGAGGTAGTCGGTGTAGGAGAAGCAGGTGATGTTCAGGGCGACATCCATCACCGGCGGGCCGAGCGGCACCAGCGAGTCCAGTTTGGCCCCCGCCATGTACAGCGGGAACGGCGGCCCGGGAACGTTGGACACGACCAGGTTGATGGGGGCCAGGTTTCGCGACAGCCCGCTCACCGTGTACGCCCGCGCGGCCAGGTGCAGCAGCCCCGGCGGCGTGGTCTCGGTCAGCCCCATGATCTGATGCGCCGACAACGCCTTGGCCATCTCCTTGGCGCTCTGCGTGCTCTCGTGGATGGCCCGCAGCCGTTCGGCGGGGTCCTCGATGTCGGTGGCGAGCGTCGCGGTCATCGAGCTGATCTGGTTGCCGACGTCGTCCTTCTTCTCTTCGGTGCGGGTCGACACGGGGATCTGGGCGATGAGCGATTTAGCCGGCAGCTCGCCGCGCTTCTGCAGGTACTCCCGGGCGGCGCCGGCCACGAGCGCGAGCACGACGTCGTTGAGCTTGACGCCGAAGGTGTCCTTGACGGCCTTGGCACGGGACAGCTCGACGCGGCACCCGCTGATCCGCCGGTGGGGCGAGACGCCCGCATTGAACCTGGTTTTGGGGGCCTCGAAGTAACGCGGCGGCCTGCTGCGGACGCCCAGCGTGGCAACCTGCTGACGCAGCGTCTGCTCCAGCAGGCGCGCGACCCGGAACGGCGTCATGACGCCGATGTTGATCAGGGCGCCCACCGCGCGCCGTTCGAAGCCGGGAAGCTTGAACCCCACCAGCGACCCGACCGTCTCCGCCTGCGGCGGGCGGGGTTCGGGCGTCACGTCCAGGAGGATCTCGCCCAGCCCCGCGCCGGAGACCCCGTCGACGATCGCGTGGTGCATCTTGGTCAGCGTCGCGATCCGGCCGCCCTCGACGCCCTCGATCACCCACAGCTCCCACAGCGGCCGGGAGCGGTCCAGCTTGTAGGACATCAGCCGGCCCACCAGCTCCTCGAGTTCGCGGCGACCACCCGGCCCCGGAACCCCGATGCGGCGGACGTGGAAGTCGACGTCGAGATCCTCGTCCTCGACGAACCACGGCCGGTCCAGGCCCAGCGGCGCGCCGGTGACCCGCCACCGCAGCTGCGGCAACTCCGGCAGCCGCTCGATGATCAGCTGGCGCAGGCGCTGGAAGCTGTACTCGGGAGCATCGCTGGGATCGCAGATCGCCAACGCGCCCACGTGCATATGCCAGCCCGCGGTCTCTGCCGACCAGAACGCCGCGTCAACACTCGAAAGCCGTTTCATGACCCGACCGTAGCCCTCCCCCGTCGGCTGCGAAAGCCTTCAACCAACAAACCCGCCGGCGGTCAAGCCGCGCGGCGCGCATCGCCGTCAGGCGTCCTCCGATTGCCCGACTCCTCAGCCCGCCGCTTCGCGGCGCGCATCGTCGTCAGGCGTCCTCCGATTGCCCGACTCCTCAGCCCGCCGCTTCGCGGCGCGCATCGTCGTCAGGCGTCCTCCAACAAATCCGGCGTCACCGCCGACTCGGTGTCGGGGATGCCGTCGACCTTGGCCTTGCGGTCGGCCATGGACAGCAGGCGCCGAATGCGGCCCGCCACAGCGTCTTTGGTCATCGGGGGGTCGGCGAGCCGGCCGAGCTCCTCGAGGGAGGCCTGCCGGTGTTCGACGCGCAGCTGGCCGGCCGAGGCCAGGTGGTCGGGCACGGTGTCGCCGAGGATCTCCAGCGCGCGCTCCACCCGGGCGGCCGCCGCGACCGCGGCGCGCGCCGAGCGGCGCAGGTTGGCGTCGTCGAAATTGGCGAGCCGGTTGGCCGTCGCGCGCACCTCGCGGCGCATCCGGCGCTCCTCCCAGACGAGCCGGGTGTCCTGGGCGCCCATCCGGGTCAGCAGCGCACCGATCGCCTCGCCGTCGCGCACCACCACCCGATCGGCGCCGCGCACCTCGCGGGCCTTGGCGCTGACACCGAGCCGGCGCGCCGCGCCCACCAGCGCCAGCGCCGCCTCGGGGCCGGGGCAGCTCGACCTCCAGGGCCGAGGACCGTCCCGGCTCGGTCAGCGACCCGTGCGCCAGGAACGCTCCTCGCCACGCCGCCTCGGCGTCGCCGACACTGCCGCCGACCACCTGCGCCGGCAGGCCGCGAACCGGGCGCCCCCGATTGTCGAGCAGGCCGGTCTGGCGTGCCAGCGCCTCGCCGTCGTTGGCCACCCGCAACACGTAGCGGGTGGTCTTGCGAATCCCGCTGGCGGACAACACATGCACGACGGCGTTGTACCCGTAGAGGTCGAAGATGTCCTTGCGCAGGCGCCGGGCGATGTTGCCCAGGTCCACCTCGGCCTCGACGATCACCCGGCCACCCACGATGTGCAGCCCACCCGCGAACCTGAGCAGCGAGGTGACTTCCGCGCGACGCGCGCTGACCGACTTCACGACCAGACGGCTCAACTCGTCCTTGACTTCGGTCGTCATCGCCACGCGTCGTCACCCCTCGGTCCGTTTCCAGCCGGTCCATCCGCCCCGGCCTGTGGACGTTTACCGCCGTTCCGAATCTCTTCGGTGGTTGTCGCGCTGGGCGCAGACGAGTCCTTGTTGCTCACGCGTACCCCGTCCAGGGCCGTGGCGAGTTTGCCCGGGTCATGTAAAGGTGTACCAGGTCGGGACACGTCAGCGAAGTGGACCTCGGCTTGCAGCAACGTCGCGGTGCGGCGCAGTTGGTCCCGCTCCCGGTCGCTGGGCACCCGGTCGGAGTCGATGATGATGTCGTGGACGGTGAAATCGGGTGCGTGCTGGGCCAGCACGTGCAGATGACGCTCCACGGAGAAGCCGGCCGTCTCCCCCGGCTCGGCCACCAGGTTGAGCACCAGCGCGCGGCGGGCGGTGGTGGCCCGCAGCGCCGCGGCGAGTTCGGGGACCAGCACGTGCGGGATGACGCTGGTGAACCACGAACCCGGACCGAGCACCACCAGATCGGCGGACATGATCGCGTCGACGGCCTGCCGGGTCGCCGGCGGGTTCACGGGCAACAGCCGCACCCGCCGCACCTTGCCCGGCGTGGTCGCAATCGCCACCTGGCCGCGGATCAGCCGGAACATCCGCGGATCGGCCTCCAGTCCCGACACGTCGGCCTCGATCTGCAGCGCGATCGGGCACATCGGCAGCACCCGGCCCTTGACGCCGAGGATGCGCCCGAGTTCGTCGAGCGCGGCCACCGGGTCGTCCAGCACCTCGGACAGTCCGGCGAGCAGCAGGTTGCCGATGGGATGCCCGGCCAGGGCGCCGCTGCCGCCGAAGCGGTGCTGCAGGATGGTCGCCCACAGCCGCCCGTGCGGACTGTCAGATGCCAGCGCCGCCAACGCCATTCGCAGGTCCCCCGGCGGCACGATGTCCAGTTCGTTGCGCAGGCGCCCCGAAGAGCCCCCGTCGTCGGCGACGGTCACCACGGCGGTGACGTGCGGGGTCAGCCGCCGCGCCGCCGACAGCGTCGCGTACAAGCCGTGGCCGCCCCCCAGGGCGACGATGCCCCGGTTTGTTGGTGGGCTCATTCGCGGCCCAGATCCCGGTGCAGGACCCGCACCGACAATTGGGCGTTGCTCCGCAGCAGCTGCATCAGAGCCTCGGCGATCGCGACGCTGCGATGCTTGCCACCGGTGCAGCCGATGGCGACCGTCATGTAACGCTTGCCCTCCCGGCGGTAGCCGTCGACAACGAGGTTCAGCAGTTGATGGTAGGCGTCGAGAAATTCGGCCGCGCCGGGCTGGGCCAACACGTAATCGCGCACCGCCGGCTGTTGGCCGGTGAGGGGGCGCAGCTCGTCGACCCAGTGCGGGTTGGGCAGAAAACGCACGTCCATCACCATGTCGGCGTCCATCGGCAGGCCGTACTTGAAGCCGAAGGATTCGACGGTGACGCTGGTGGACGCGGTGGTGACGCCCCCGAACGCGCGCTCGATGGTTTCCCGCAGGCCCCGCACCGACAGCGTCGACGTGTCGATGACCAGGTCGGCGGTTGCGCGCACCGGCGCCAGCATCTTGCGCTCGGCGGCGATGCCCTCGGCCAGCGTCTGCCCGCCCTGCAGCGGGTGGCTGCGGCGGTTCTGCTCGTAGCGGCGCACCAACGTGCCGTCGGACGCCTCCAGGAACACCACCCGCGGGGCGATGTTGCGGGTGGCCAGTTCGGTGCGCACCTCGTCGAGGTCACCGGTGAATCCCCGCGACCGGACGTCCATCACGACGGCCAGCTGCGTGATCCGGGACCCGGCGGCCAGCCCGAAGTCCACCATCCGGGTGATCAGCTGCGGGGGCAGGTTGTCGGCCACATACCAGCCGAGGTCCTCGAGCACCTTGGCCGCGGTGCCCCGACCGGCCCCGGACAATCCGGTCACCAGCACGACGTCGATGCCGGCCGCGGCTCCCTCATGCTGTGGGCCCGGGTGGCTTTCGGCCAGCTCGCCCTGCCCCGTCATCCCGCGTCTCCCGCTCGTTGGGGTTGTTCGGATTCTTCCGGCCGCAGCGCCTCGAGGACGGCCGCGGCGGTGGCCACGCCGATACCCGGGACGGCGGTGATCTGGTCGACGGTGGCCTCCTTGAGGCGGGCTATCGATCCGAAGTGCGTAACCAGCGCCTTGCGGCGGTGCTCACCCAATCCTGGCACCGAGTCCAGCACTGATGCGGTCATTCGCTTGGATCGCTTGCTGCGATGGTAGGCGATGGCGAACCGGTGCGCCTCGTCACGCACCCGCTGCAACAGATAGAGTCCCTCGCTGTTGCGGGGCATGATGATCGGGTCGGGCTCGGCAGGCACCCACACCTCTTCGAGCCGCTTGGCCAGGCCGATCACCGCCACGTCGGTGATGCCGAGTTCTTCGAGCACGGCGCTGGCCGCATTGACCTGCGGCGCCCCGCCGTCGACGACGTAGAGGTTGGGCGGGTAGGCGAATCGACGCGATTTTCCCTCCGCGGAAAGCATATTCGGGTCCTGCTGATCGCTCAGGTGGCGCAGGAACCGCCGGCGGGTCACCTCGGCGATGGAGGCGACGTCGTCGGATCGACCCTGCCCGGCCGCCTCCCGGACCGCGAAGTGGCGGTAGTCCGACTTGCGCGGCAAACCGTCCTCGAACACCACCAACGAGGCCACCACGTCGGTGCCCTGCACGTGGCTGACGTCCACGCACTCGATGCGCAGCGGCGCCTCGGCCAGTCCCAGGTTGTCCTGGATGCTCTGCAGCGCAGCAGACCTGGCGTTGAAGTCGCCGGCCCTTTTCAACTTGTGCTGCTGCAGCGCCTCTTTGGCGTTGCGCTGCACGGTCTCGGCCAGGGCCCGCTTGTCGCCGCGGCGCGGCACCCGCAGGGCGACCCGCGATCCGCGCAGGCCGGAAAGCCAGCTGGCGACTTCGTCGGCGTTGGACGGCAGGCACGGGACCAGCACCTCGCGCGGTACCGGGTTGACGGATTCGTCTGCGGCCTGGTCGGCCGCGAAGCCCAATTCGGCCTGCTCGCCGTAGAACTGGGTCAGGAACTGTTCCACCAGCTGTTCCTCGCCGGATCCGCTTGGGTCGCCTGGTTTTTCGACGATCCAGCCGCGCTGGCCGCGCACCCGGCCGCCACGAACGTGGAACACCTGCACGGCCGCCTCCAGCTCGTCGTCGGCGAAGGCGATGACGTCCGCGTCGGTGCCGTCGCCGAGGACCACGGCCTGCTTTTCCATGGCCCGTTTCAGCGCGGACAGGTCGTCACGCAGCCGTGCGGCCCGCTCGAAGTCGAGCCGCTCGGCCGCGGCGTTCATCTGCTGCTCCAGTTCGCGGGCAAAACGGTCGGTCTTGCCGGACAGGAAGTCGCAGAAGTCGTCCACGATTCGGCGATGCTGCTCGGCGCTGACCCTGCCGACGCACGGCGCCGAGCATTTGTCGATATAGCCGAGCAAACACGGGCGGTCGATCTGACTGTGCCGCTTGAACACCCCGGCCGAACAGGTGCGTGCCGGGAAGACCCGGGTGAGCAGATCCAGCGTCTCGCGGATGGCCCAGGCATGCGAGTACGGCCCGAAATAGCGCACGCCCTTGCGACGCGGGCCGCGGTAGACCATCAGGCGCGGAAATTCTTCGTTGAGCGTGACGGCCAGCACCGGATAGGACTTGTCGTCGCGGTAGCGCACGTTGAAGCGCGGGTCGAACTCCTTGATCCAGTTGTATTCCAGCTGCAACGCCTCGACTTCGGTGTTGACCACCGTCCACTCGACCTTGGCCGCGGTGGTCACCATCTGCCGGGTGCGCGGGTGCAGGCCTGCGACGTCGGCGAAGTATGACGTCAGCCGGCTGCGCAGGCTCTTGGCCTTGCCGACGTAGATGACGCGCCCGTGCGGGTCCCGGAACCGGTAGACGCCCGGCTCGACCGGGATGGACCCGGATGCGGGGCGATAGTTGGCGGGATCTGGCACGTACCCAGGCTAGTGGTCGCTGGAAGGGCGCCTGGAAAGACGGGGCTCGTGGGGCCCGGGTGGTCCGAGTGCGACCCGGGCGGCTGCGAAGCCGTGGCGGCCCACCCGGTTGTCTCGGCCTTCTGCGGCGACGTGGCGGGCGCGGCTCTCGGCGCGGCTGGGTGTACGAGAGGATCCGACCGATCGTTCTTGTCGATCCCGCGCAATCCTGCCTCTGCGGCTCCTGGTGGTGGATCATTGGCGGATGGACGAGGACGACCCCGAGAAGCGCATAGCCGAACTGGAACGTCAGCACGAGGAGTCGAGGGCGGGCAGCACGGCACGCGGGGGGCTAACACCTGCCGATGTTGACAACGTGGCTTTCAGCAGACCGCCCTGGGGAAAGCGCGGATACGACGAACACCAGGTTGACGCATTCCTTGACCGCGTCCGGGCGAAGCTGCTCAATCCGGGCGATGGTTCCCTCACCGCGACCGACATCCACAGCGTCGGCTTCAACAAGCCGCCCTGGGGAAAACGCGGATACAACGAAGACCAGGTCGACGCATTTCTTGACCAGGTCGAAGCAGAAATCAGGCGGCTCGGCTCCGCCTAGAACGGAGCTGACCCGCATGGTCTGCACGAATCGTCTCGACAGCGGTCCTCACGGCTGACACACCGGCGGTGGGGCGGCACTCGGCAAGAGCCCGCACCCACGGTCCTCTGCTGCGAGTTCCGTCCGGTCGTCGGCTACCCCGAAACGGGTCTGATCGCGGATTCTCGGCGCCCGCGGGAAGACGCCTTTCCGTGCAGGGCCGCGTGACCGTCGTCAGGAAGTCTGGCTCTCTATGTGCGACCGTCGTGTCGACGCCCAGTCCGCCATGGGGAATCCCGGCTTGGCGTCGCAGGCCGACAGCAGCACGGCCACCCGCGGAACCACTGCCAGCCCGTAGTCACAGGTCCAGTCGGGACGGGTCATCGTCCATACCAAGACGCCCTCCGCCACGGTGCCGAAGAAACTGAGCCGCATCGGCGGGGACTGCCCGCTCGGGGACACGCCGACGACGTCGCCATGACAATCCGACACGGCGCCGAAGCCGTTCCAGATGACGTCGTGGGTGTCCAACGCTTTGTCGTAGGCATCTACCGACTCGGCGTAAAGCGCCGGACCGGCAAAGCGGTAGGCCGACTCGGCGTGGCCAGACGAGCCCGCGGGCAGCAGCGGCGAACCCTTGAACAGCAGCGCCGCAGCGCATTCGGGCGGCTGGGCGCTGGTGAAGTAGGTCTCCCCCACCGAAGTCGCGGTCGCCGTACCGAAGGGGGTGTTGTCGCCGTCGCCCAGCAGCAGGGAGCGCGCCGAGATCGGCGCGCGCGAGGGCGTCGACGTGGCCGACGTCGAGATCCCGGGCGCCCGAATCGCCCGTCCCGCTACCGATGTGGTGCACCCCGCCAGGGCTGACGCGGCGACGAGCAGCGCGGCAGCCGCCCACACGTGACGTACCATCGGGCGATCGTACAGCGCTCAGCGCGTATGCAGGTCCGGCCGATATTGCGCGACCAGCGACCGGACGGTGTCCATGGCCAGCACCGCGCGTTCCTTGTCGACGGCCTGGATCGCCATCACCGGGACGTACTCGTCGTCGGGCAGGTCGACGCGCGCCCAGCGGCTGCCCGGCGGGAACGAGACACCGACCACCTCCGACCACGGGATCAACCTGTAGCCCAGAAGATTCCGAACCGACATACCCGCCGGCCCCACCCGTAGCCGCGGGCGCGCCAACAACAGCACCGCGCCGGCGATGACCAGGCCCAGCACCACCATCGCCACCTGGTCGGAGGTCTGGAAGATCACTCCGGTGGACCTGATCTTGAGCAACAGGCCCACCGCGACGTGCACCGCGGCGATCAGGAACGCCGCCGCGTAGACGAATGGTGGCGTGCGATGAGGACGGAGTATGACGTCCCAGTCTTCGCGATCTGCTGAGCCCGTCACAAGCGGGCGCGCAGGTCACGCAGGGTCAAAGCAGTGGTGAGGGCCGCCGCGGTCGCCTGGGCGCCCTTGTCCTCGGACGATGCGGGGAGCCCGGCCCGGTCCAGCGCCTGTTCCTCGGTGTTGGTGGTCAGCACCCCGTTGGCGATCGGGGTCGATGCGTCCAGCGCGACCCGGGTCAGGCCCTGGGTGACGGCGTCGCACACGTAGTCGAAATGTGGTGTCTCCCCGCGGATCACCACGCCCAGGGCGATGACGGCATCGTGGTTTCGGGCCAGTTCCTGTGCCACCACCGGGATCTCGATGGCGCCGGTCACCCGGACCACCGTCGGGCTGTCGATGCCGGAGTCGGTCGCCACCTTGCGGGCACCCGCCAGCAGGGCATCGCAGATCGTGTTGTGCCAGGTGCTCGCCACAATTGCGAGCCGCAGTCCGGACGCGTCAAGTGCAGGCACCTCCGGTACACCGGCGGCGGGGCTCATCGGCGCCGCTCCTCCTCATCGCTCCGCTCTGCATCGTCACCGGCGGGGCTCATCGGCGCCGCTCCTCCTCATCGCTCCGCTCTGCATCGTCACCGGCGGGGCTCATCGGCGCCGCTCCTCCTCATCGCTCCGCTCTGCATCGTCACCGGCGGGGCTCATCGGCGCCGCTCCTCCTCATCGCTCCGCTCTGCATCGTCACCGGCGCGGCTCACAACGCACCACCGAATTCCCCCGGTAGGTGTACGGATTCGTGAAAGTAGTCGTCCAGCCCGGCCAGGTCGTGGCCCATCCTGTCGCGCTTGGTCATCAGGTAGCGGATGTTCTCGGCGTTGGCGCGCACCGGAAGGGGCACCCGCTCGATGATGTGCAACCCGTATCCGTCCAGCCCCACCCGCTTGGCGGGGTTGTTGGTCAACAGCCGCATCGAACGCACGCCGAGGTCGACGAGGATCTGCGCTCCGATGCCGTAATCCCTTGCATCAGCCGGCAATCCGAGCTTGAGGTTGGCGTCCACGGTGTCTTCGCCGGCGTCCTGCAGCTGGTATGCCTGCAGTTTGTGCATCAGGCCGATGCCGCGGCCCTCGTGGCCGCGCATGTAGAGCACCACGCCGCGTCCCTCCCGGGCCACCATCGCCATCGCGGCGTCGAGCTGCGGGCCGCAGTCGCAGCGGCGCGAGCCGAACACGTCGCCGGTCAGGCACTCGGAGTGGACCCGGACCAACACGTCGTCGCCTTCGGCGGTCGGCCCGGCGATCTCCCCGCGGACCAGCGCCACGTGCTCGACGTCCTCGTAGATGCTGCTGTAACCGATCGCGCGAAACTCTCCGTGCCGGGTAGGGATCCGGGCCTCCGCGATCCGCTCGATGTGCTTCTCGTGCTTGCGCCGCCATTCGATCAGGTCGGCGATGGTGATCAGCGCGAGGTCGTGCTCATCGGCGAAGACCCGCAACTCGTCGGTCTGGGCCATCGCGCCCTCGTCCTTTTGGCTGACGATCTCGCAGATCGCGCCCGCCGGTTGCAGACCCGCCATGCGCGCCAGGTCGACGGCGGCCTCCGTGTGACCCGGGCGGCGCAAGACGCCACCGTCCTTGGCCCGCAACGGAACAACGTGACCGGGACGGGTGAAGTCGTTGGAGACGCTGGCCGGGTCGGCGAGCAACCGCATGGTGGTGGCCCGGTCGGAGGCAGAAATGCCGGTGCCCACCCCACTTTTCGCGTCGACGGTGACGGTGTACGCGGTTCCGTGCTTGTCCTGGTTCACCGCGTACATCGGCAGCAGGCCCAGCCGGTCGCAGATGGCGCCGTCCAGCGGCACACACAGGTAACCCGAGGTGTAGCGGACCATGAACGCGACCATCTCCGGCGTCGCCTTCTCGGCGGCGAAGATCAGGTCGCCCTCGTTCTCGCGCTCCTCATCGTCGATGACGACGACGGCCTTGCCCGCCGCAATGTCGGCAACCGCCCTTTCGACGGAGTCCAGCCTCGTCATCGTTGCTACCTTGCTGTCGTGTGGGCCCCGATAAGGGCCCGGTTGTTGCATTCAGTATGAACCACCGCGCGGGCGTCGTTATTGCCGCGGTTTGATCAGCTGGTCGGTTGGCGCACCGGCACCTATTTGGCCATCAACCGCTCAACGTATTTGGCGATGACGTCGGCTTCCAGGTTCACCCGCGTACCGACCGGCGCGCGGCCCAACGTGGTCAGTTCGCGGGTCGTGGGGATCAGCGACACCTCGAACCAGTCGCGCGGTTCGGCGCCCAGGCCGGAAACCGTCAGGGAAATGCCGTCGACGGTGATCGACCCCTTCTCGACGACGTAGCGGGCCACCGCGGGGGGAACCTCGATGCGGACCACCTCCCAGTGCTCGGAGGGCGCGCGGGCCACCACCTGCCCGGTGCCGTCGACGTGCCCCTGCACGATGTGGCCGCCGAGCCGGGAGTTGACGGCCGCGGCGCGTTCCAGGTTCACGCGGCTGCCGACCTGCTGCTCGCCCAGGTTCGAGCGGTTCAACGTCTCGGCCATCACGTCGGCGGTGAACCGGCCGTCGCCCAGCAACTCGGCGACCGTCAGGCACACGCCGTTGACGGCGATCGAATCACCGTGTCCGGCGTCGGCGGTCACGACCGACCCGCGGATGGTCAGGCGCGCGGCGTCGGCGAGCACGTCCCGGCCGGTCACCTCTCCGAGTTCCTCGACAATTCCGGTGAACATCGCCCCAGGTTAATGACTAGTGTTGCCGACCCACACCCCACGCGTTCACCGGCTGCGCCGCACGCACCCTCTACGATGCAGGGTATGCAGACCCGCCGCCTGTTGGCCGTCCTCGCATCCCTGAGCATCGGCGCCGCGCTGATCGCCGCCTGTTCCTCGGGTCCCAAGCTGAGCGGCGGCCCGCTGCCGGACGCGACGACCCTGGTCAAGCAGTCCGCCGAAACCACCAAAAACGTGAAAAGCGCCCACCTCGTGCTGACCGTGGCCGGCAAGGTCCCCGGGATGCCGATCAAGACGCTGACCGGCGACCTCACCACCGCACCGGCCACCGCCGCGACGGGAAACGCGACCATCACGCTCGCCGGCGCGGACATCAACACCGACTTCATCGTCGTGGACGGGAAGCTGTACGCCACGCTCACGCCGAACAAGTGGAGCGACTTCGGTAAGGCCTCCGACATCTACGACGTCTCGGTGATCCTGAATCCCGACTCCGGCCTGGCCAACGCGCTGGCCAATTTCAGCGACGCCAAGGCCGAGGGCCGCGACTCGATCGACGGTCAGACCACCGTGCGCATCAGCGGAAAGCTCACCGCCGACGCAGTGAACAAGATCGCGCCGCCCTTCAACGCCTCGGGGCCGGTGCCGGCCACGGTCTGGATCCAGGAGAACGGCGAGCACCAGCTGGTGCAGGCCAGGCTGGAGAAGAGCCAGGGCAACGCCGTGCAGATGACGCTGTCCAAATGGGGCGAGCCGGTCCAGGTCAGCAAGCCGCCGGTGACCTCATGAGCGCGGCGACCGGCCGCCGGATCGCGATCAGCGCCGGCAGCCTTGCGGTGCTGCTGGGCGCCCTGGACACCTATGTCGTGGTGACGATCATGCGCGACATCATGAGCGACGTCGGCATCCCCATCAATCAGCTGCAGCGCATCACCTGGATCGTCACGATGTATCTGCTCGGCTACATCGCCGCCATGCCGCTGCTGGGCCGGGCCTCCGACCGGTTCGGCCGCAAGCTGCTGCTCCAGGTGAGCCTGGCCACCTTCATGGCCGGCTCGATCGTCACGGCGCTGGCCGGGCGTTTCGGCGACTTCCACATGCTCATCGCCGGCCGCACCGTCCAGGGCGTGGCCAGCGGGGCGCTGTTGCCCGTCACGCTGGCCCTGGGCGCCGACCTGTGGGCGCAACGCAACCGCGCCGGTGTGCTGGGCGGCATCGGCGCGGCGCAGGAACTCGGCAGCGTGCTGGGCCCGCTGTACGGGATCTTCATCGTCTGGATGTTCCACGACTGGCGCTACGTGTTCTGGATCAACGTGCCGCTGACGCTGATCGCCATGGCGATGATCCAGTTCGGCCTGCCGGCGCGCGAGCGCACGGAGAACCCGGAGAAGATCGACCTGGTCGGGGGGCTGCTGCTGGCCCTGGCGCTGGGCCTGGCCGTGATCGGGCTCTACAACCCGCAACCCGACGGCAAGCAGGTGCTGCCCTCCTACGGGCCGCCACTGGTGATCGCGGCGGTG
Organism: uncultured Actinomycetota bacterium; assembly: GCA_963711445.1. Classification (GTDB taxonomy): domain Bacteria; phylum Actinomycetota; class Actinomycetes; order Mycobacteriales; family Mycobacteriaceae; genus Mycobacterium. Next base: position 1,782,108 of record CAVQEF010000002.1, on the reverse strand, counting down.
GTGGCCATGGTGGCCTTCGTCGTCTGGGAGCGGTTCTCGCGCACCCGGCTGATCGACCCCGCCGGCGTGCACTTCCGCCCGTTCCTGGCCGCGCTGGGCGCATCGGTGGCCGCGGGGGCCGCGCTGATGGTGACGCTGGTCGACGTGGAACTGTTCGGGCAGGGCGTGCTGCAGATGGACCAGAACCAGGCGGCCGGCTTGCTGCTGTGGTTTTTGATCGCGCTGCCGATCGGGGCGGTGCTGGGCGGGTGGATCGCCACCCGCGCCGGCGACCGCGTGATGACCTTCATCGGGCTGATGATCGCCGCCTACGGCTATTGGCTGATTCACTACTGGCGCCAGGACATCGCCGAGCAGCACCACAACGTCCTCGGGTTGTTCACTGTGCCCGCGATGCACGCCGACCTGTTTGTTGCCGGTCTGGGGCTCGGCCTGGTGATCGGGCCGCTGACGTCGGCGGCCCTGCGGGTCGTCCCGCCGGTGGAACACGGCATCGCCTCGGCGGCGGTGGTGGTGGCCCGGATGACGGGCATGCTGATCGGCGTGGCCGCGCTGACCGCCTGGGGCTTCTACCGGTTCAACCAGATCGTCCAGGGGTTGACGGCCAACATCCCGGCCGACGCCAGCCTGATCGAACGGGTGGCCGCCCAGGCGAGCCTGTATTTGAAGGCCTTCGCCCAGATGTACGGTGACATCTTCACGGTAACCGTGTTCATCTGTATCGCGGGAGCGCTGCTGGGCCTGCTGGTCGGCGGCCGCCACGAACACGCCGACGAGGTCGAAGTCCCCGAGGAACAGGCCGTCGCACCCACGACGGGTTAGCCGTGGAGGGTCAGCCCGCGCGCGGCACCAGGCTGAGCACCAGGTCGGGTCCGGCCCTGTCGATGCCGTCGAACTGCCAGCGCAGCGCCCGCGCCAGCGTCGGCACCCCCACGTCGTCCACCGCGGTGATGGGGCCGCCCAGCAGGATCGGCGCGACGTAGGCCAGGATCCGGTTGACCAGCCCGGCCCGCAGGAAGGCGCCGGCCAGCGTGGGGCCGCCCTCGAGCAGCACGTCGGTGCGGTCCGAGACGGCCTTGAGCACCTCCATCGGGTCGTGCGTGCGAATCGACATCGTGCGCGAGTCGTCGTTGAGCACCTGGGCCTCCGGCGGGATGTCGCGCATCCCGACGACCACCCGCAGCGGTTGCCGGCCCGCCAGGGAGCCGTCGGCCCGCCGGGCGGTCAGCGCGGGATCGTCGGCCAGCACCGTGCCCGTGCCGACCACGATCGCGTCGGCGGTGGCGCGGCGATGATGCAGGTCCAGGCGGGAGGCGTCGCTGGAGATCCATTTGCTGGTGCCGTCGGCGGCGGCGCTGCGCCCGTCGACGCTGCTGGCGTACTTCCACGTCACGTGCGGCAGGCCGGTGCGCTGCTTGTAGAGCCATTCCCGCAGCGGCCCGGCCGCGACCTGCTCGGCCAGCACCCCGGAGCGCACCTGCAGGCCGGCGGCCTGCAGCCGGCCCGCGCCCCCGCCGGCGATCCCGTTCGGGTCGGGCAGCGCGTAGATGACCGTTCCCACCCGGGCCTCGATCAGGGCGTTCACGCACGGCGGCGTCTTGCCGAAATGATTGCAGGGCTCCAGCGTGACCACCACGATGCTGCCGGACGCCAAGCCCCCGGCCCGGCGCAGTGCGACCACCTCGGCGTGGTCGCCGCCGGCCGGCTCGGTGGCGCCGGCGCCGAGCACGCGGCCCTCCTGGTCCACGATGACCGCCCCGACCGGCGGGTTCGGATACGTGCTGCCCTTGACCAGGTAGGACTGCTCGATGGCCAGCCGCATCGCCTCGTCGATGCTCTGGACCTGCTCGCCGCTCATGATCTCCTCAGCGCGCGCAGATGCGGTGACGCGGCCGCGGCTTGCCGGCGCAAGGCCGCCACCGCCGCGTCCGGGTCGTCCGCGCCGTACACCGCCGAACCCGCGACGAAGCAGTCGACGCCGGCCTCCGCGGCCTGCTCGATCGTCTCCTCGTTGACGCCGCCGTCGATCTCGACCAGGATCGTCAACTCCCCCGCATCGATCATCTTGCGCACCGCGCGCACCTTGCCGAGCACCTCGGGGATGAACCGTTGACCGCCGAACCCTGGCTCCACCGACATGATGAGCAAGGTGTCGAAGTGCGGCAGGATCTCCAGGTACGGGTCCAGTGGGGTCTTCGGCTTCACGCTGATGCCCGCCTTGGCGCCGGCGGCGCGGATGTCGCGGGCCACCCCGAGCGGGTTGTCGGTGGCCTCGGCGTGGAAGGTGACGTTGTAGGCACCGGCTTCGGCGTACGGCGGCGCCCAGCGGTCCGGGTTGTCGATCATCAGATGGCAATCCATCGGGATCGGCGTGGCGGCCAGCAGGCTTTCCACCACCGGCAGGCCGATCGTCAGATTCGGCACGAAATGGTTGTCCATCACGTCGACGTGCAGCCAGTCGGCGCCCGGCACTGCGGCGGCCTCGTCGGCGAGCCGGGCGAAATCGGCGGCCAGGATCGACGGCGCGATCAGGGGTCCCTCTGGTCCGGTGGGGCGGGGCATGAGCGACAGATTACGCAGCCTCGCGCCCAAGATCACTTCACGCGGCGCAGCGCGGCCGCCGGCAGGGTCCGCGGTTCACCCCGCCTCGCGGCGCAGCGCGGCCGCAAACATGGCATCGGTGCCGTGCCGGTGCGGCCACAGCTGCACGTGCGGACCGTCCCCCAGCCCGGTGACAGGCTCGAAAAGCGGTCGGGTGTCCAGCGCTGTTACCGGATGGCGGCGCACGGCGTCGGCGACCACGCCCACGGTTTCGGCCAGGTGCGGCGAACACGTCGCGTACAGGACCACCCCGCCGGGGCGGGCCAGCGCGATGGCGGCGGCCAGCAGCTCGCGCTGCAGCTTGACCAGGGCGGACACGTCGGACGGCTGCCGGCGCCACCGGGCCTCCGGGCGCCGCCGCAGCGCGCCCAACCCGGTGCACGGCGCGTCGACAAGAACCCGGTCGAAGCCGGGCTGCAGCCCGGTCTCCCGCCCGTCGGCGCGCAGCACGTCGACCGGCAGGCCGCGGGTGTTGTCGACGACCAGGTCAGCACGTCGCGGCGAGGGCTCGACCGCGGTGACGCGGGCACCGTGCTCGGCACCGATCCCGGCCAGCAGCGCGGTCTTGCCGCCCGGCCCCGCACACAGATCCAGCCAGCGCCCGCTGTCGGCGTCGGCCGGCGCCAGCGCCAGCGCGCGGGCCACCAACTGGCTGCCCTCATCCTGGACCAGCGCGGCGCCGTCGCTCACCGGTGCCAGCCGCGCGGGATCCCCGCCCGGCAGGTACACCGCGTACGGCGAATAACGCCCCACGCTGCCACCGACCGCCTCGGCCAGCTCGGCGGCGGTGATCGCTCCGGGGCGGGCCGCCAGGTGCACCTGGGGCCGTTCGTCGTCGCTGGCCAGCACCGCATCGAGTTCTCCGGCCGCCGCGCCCAGCGCGTCGGCGAAGGCCTGCGCGATCCAGCGGGGGTGGGCGCCCACGAACGCGCTGTGCCCGACCGGGTCGCGCGACCGGTCGGGAGCGAGCTCGTCGGTCCAGGACTTCTCGTCGCGCCCGGCGATGGTCCGCAACACGGCGTTGACGAAACCCGCTCGCGCCGAGTCGAATTCGATGCCGGCCTGTTCGACGGTGGTGGACACCGCGGCGTGCGCGCCGACCCTGGTGCGCAGCAGCTGGTATGCGCCGAGGCGCAGCAGGTCGAGCAGCACCGGATCGATCGCTTCCGGAGCGCGCCCGGCGGCCGCGCCGATGATCGCGTCGAGCAGTCCCCGGACGCGGCAGGTGCCGTAGGTCAGCTCGGTGGCGAACGCTGCGTCGCGGCCACTGATTCCTCGTTCGCGCAGCAGCGCGGGCAGGGCCAGGTTCGCGTACGCGTCGCGGCCGCTGACGGCCCGCAGCACCTCGAACGCGGCGGCCCGCGCGGGGTCCAGCGGCCTGCGCTGCCTGCGCGGTTTGGCGCTCATGTCGCCCGCGCCGCGGGATCCGGCCGAGCGCCCCGCGCCCAGTCGACGGCGCTCATGAACTTCTTTCCGGGCGGCTGGATTTGACCCAGCCGCACCGGCTCGGTGCCGGTGCCGACCCACACGCTCTTGCGGTCCGCATGGATGCCGCCGGGCGGCAACGGCATTGGGGCCTCGCCGAGGGCGACCGGCCCCAGCTTGACGCGCAGGTCGCCGATCATCGTCCAGGCGCCCGGGTTGGGCGTGACGGCGCGGATGCGCCGCTCGACCACCGGCGCCGGCAGGTCCCAGCGCACCCGGGCCTGTTCGACGGTGATCTTCGGGGCCAGGCTCACCCCCTCGGCGGGTTGCGGCCGCGGCGTCAGCGTTCCGTCGGCGATGCCGTCCAGCGTGGCCGACAACAGCGCCGCACCCGAAAGAGCAAGGCGCTCAAGCAAATCACCCGCGGTGTCGGTCGGCCCAACCGTCTCGGTGACGACGCCGTAGACGGGTCCGGAGTCCAGGCTCGGCTCGATCAGGAAGGTGCTCGCCCCGGTGATGGCATCGCCCGCGGCGATGGCGGCCTGCACCGGGGCCGCGCCGCGCCACGCCGGCAGCAGCGAGAAGTGCAGGTTGACCCAGCCGTGCGCGGGCACCGCGAGCAGGTCGTCGCGCAACAGGGCACCATAGGCCACCACCGGGCAGCAGTCCGGCGCCAACTCGGCCAATTCGGCCACGAACGCCGGCGAATTCGGCCGCGCGGGCCGCAACACCGGGATGCCGCGGTCGAGCGCCTCACGGGCCACCGGGGAGGGCTCGGGCCTGCCCCGCCGCCCAGACGCCGCGTCGGGCCGGGTCAGCACGGCGACCACCTCGTGCCGGGGCGAGTCGATGAGGCGGCGCAGCGCGGGCAGCGCGGGTTCGGGGGTGCCGGCGAAAACGAGGCGCACGCGCACAAGTCTAGGGAAGGCACCGTCGCGGCCGAATTATCGTGACGCGAGTAGACTATTGTCGATGCAAACTATTGCTTGCGGCTAGCGTCCAAGGCGCCGGCCGCACTGCCGTGCTGGTGACGACGAGGTCGAGTGGGCAGCACTTCCCTTGTTTCCCGCGGAGGTCTGATGACTCTCGACACCACCATCTCCCCCGACCATGCGTCGGCCGCGCAGCGCACCGTGTGGGCCCTGGGCGAGGGGCCTGGTGGAGGTGAAGCGGTTCACCGACGCCGAGGCCGTTCACCACTACTTCAAGAATCACTACGGCCCGACAATCGAGGCCTACGCCAACATCGGCCACAACCCGGTGCTGACCGCCGAGCTCGACGCCCAGCTCGTCGAACTGGCGCAGTAGTACCTGATTCACCGGGCCATGCGGTGGGAATACCTCTTGGTCACTGCTGAAAAGCGATGAATGCGGCGGGTGCCGGGCCCTGCGGGGTGGGCCCGGCACCGGTGCACAACGACCGGTACCAGGGGTCCTCGAGAGGTTTCTAGACGTCGAGTTCCACGTCCACGTGGACGTCGGGCTCGCCGCCGGCGGCGGTGAACGCGGTCAGGGCCCGAACCAGCCCCTGGCGCTCCGGCGGCGGCATCTTCTCCACGATGGCGGCTATCTCGGCGCGCCGGAACGCGGTGACCCGACGGACGACCTCGCGTCCACGCTTGGTCAGCGCGGCCAGCAGTTCACGGCGGGAGGTCGGGTGCGGCAGCCGGTCGATCAGCCCGGCGGCGACGAGCCGGTCGACCATGCGGCCGGTGGCCGACGGTTGCACGCCGAGCAGGCCGGCCAGCGTGGCCAGGTTGACCGGACCACGGTTGGACAGGATCACCAGGGTGCGGAACTGGGGAATGGTGATGGTCTCGTCGACGCGGCCGATGGAGCGAGCCGACATGGCCACCAACAAGCGAGACGCCGTCAGCAACGCGTCGGTGATTACATCCAGCGACTCTTCGGCCGTCGTCGTGTCATCTTTTGCCATCGTGCCCCCCTTCCGGGTGGTCCGCCCGAGCGCCGCGAGCTAACGAACTCAAAGTGTAACAGCCTTCCAAATTCGTTGACCTACATTGTTGCCTAATCAAACTATCGCCGCTGGCAACAATTTGCCGGCCTACCCGATGTGTAGCGGGTCGATCTGGACCCGCACCGGTTCGTGAGTTTGCCGGGCACTGAGCACGCCGACACCGCGGCGCAGGCTCGCCGCCAGCTGAAGGCCCTGCTCGCGGCGGACCCGCACCAGCATCCGGGTCACCGCGACGCCGGAGCCCGTGCCCGCCGGACGACGCACACCCGGGGGCAGGTCCACCGGGCCGAGCAAATCGGCACCCTCGGGTAGCCGGGCCTCGGCGAGCAGCGCCGCGACCGCGCCGGCGGCCCCGTCGATCGCGGCCATGTGCACGCTGGGTGGCAAACCGACCTCGGCCCGGGCGGCCAGTTCGGCCGCCGCGTGGCCCACCGGGTCCCAGCGAATCAGCGACTGCACCGTCGGGATGGCCGAGTCGGCGACCACGATCACCACGCCACCGTCGCCGCGGGCGCGCACCAGCGCGGCGGCCGTCATCCAGCGCCACAGGGCATCCTCGGCGGCACGCAGGTCCTGCCGGCCCAGCAACGCCCAGGTGTCGAGCAGCAGCGCCGCCCCGTATCCGCCGGGCGCGCGGGGTTCGGCACCCGGCGTGGCCACGACAAGGGCCGGGCGATCGGCGACGTCCTCGACGACGGCGTCTCCGGCGGAGGTGATGACCGGCGTCCCGGCGAAGGCGCGGCCCAACTCTTCGGCGGTGCGCCGCGCCCCGACCACCGCCGCACGCACCGACCCCGATCCGCACCGCGCGCAACGCAACGCCGGTTCGGCGCGTCCGCACCAGCGGCAAACCGCACCCGGCTCGTCGCGTCCCTGCGACGACTCCGCCGGCGACCCCGCCAGCTGCAAAGGGCCGGTACAGTGCCGGCAACGTGCGATGGCGCGGCAGCGGCCGCAGGCCAGCGAGGGGACGTAGCCGCGCCGCGGCACCTGAACCAGCACCGGCGCCCCGGCCTGCAGCGACGAGCGGGCAGCGCGCAACGCGACCGACGGAAGGCGCGCGGTGCGGGCCGCCGGGTCCCGTTCGTCCTCGTATCCGCTGTCGTCGAGGGCGACGACCCGGGGGGTGCGGGAGCGCACGACCGGCCGCGCGGCCACGATGTCGTGGGCCCAGCCGCTGTGCACCAATGCGTGCGCTTCGGCGGTGCGGGCGTAGCCACCGATGAGCGCGGCGCAACGCGCCTGGTGTGCGCGCAACATTGCCACCTCCCGGGCGTGCGGGTAGGGCGCTCGCGGCTCGGCCAGGCTGTCGTCGACGTCGGCCCACACCATGACCAGGCCCAGATCGCCCAGCGGCGCGAACACCGCGCTGCGGGTGCCGATCACCAGCCGCGCGGTGCCCCGCAACGCCGCCAGCCACCGCCGGTATCGGGCGGCCGGCCCCAGGCCCGCCGAAAGCGCCACCACGGCGCCCTCGCCGATCAGCTTCGTCGCGGCCCGCCACAGCGTGTCGAGATCCCGCTGATCGGGAACGATCGCCAGCGCCGCACGACCGGCACGGATCGCCTGCGCGGCGGCCTCGGCGAAGCGGTCGGCCCACGCCTCGCCCGGGAGCGCCTGCCACACGGCGCGGGCCGCGCGTGTCTCGGCCAGGGCGCCCAGGAACTGGCCGCCGCGGCCGTAAGCCTCCCAGCCCGACGGGTCGACGGGCGCCGGGACTGCAATGGCCAGCGCCGGGACCGCCTCTTCCCGTTCCACCCTGGCGTGGCGCGCGGGCACCGCCAGCCGCAACACATCCGGGCGGGTCCCGGCATAGCGGGCGGCCACCGCGTCGACCAGGCGGCGGATCTCGGGCGTGAGCACCGGTTCGGCGGACACCACCCGGTCGAGCCAGCCCAGCTTGCCCACATGGTCGGTGTCGTGGCGCCGCTCCAGCACGAACGCGTCCACCAGGCGGCCGTGAAACCGCACCCGCACCCGCACCCCGGGTTGGGCATCGTCGGACTGCTCCGCCGACACCAGGTAGTCGAACTCCCGATCCAGGTGCGGCACCGACAGCATGGGCAGCACGCGGGCGATCGGCTCCACGTCGACCGGCGTGCGCGCGCTCGGGGTCACGTCGCTGCCACGACCGTCACCGCCCGGACCACACCGTAACGGCGGCCACCGACGATCAGCCTTCGGTGAACGCGAAGTCGTCGCCGGGGGCGTCGAGGGCCTCCTCCCGGCCGAAGAAGAATCCGGCCGTGATCAAGACCTGGGCCGCGGCGTACGACCACCAGATCGGCACCCCCAGCGCCTCGTTGCCCAGGATGAACCGGCTGATGCCGATCATCGCGTCAGACGCCGCGAAACACAGCGCCCCCACCGCGGCCCAGATCGTGGGGAGCCGGGCAAACTGCGCCGTGCACACCATCGCGGTCAGCACGACCATGTAGATCGCCACCGGAATCGTCAACTCGTCGCGGCTCAGGTGCGGCCAGAACCACGCCAGCAGCGCGAGCGATGCCAGGCCGACCAAAACGGCGACGGCAAGGCGCGGAGGGGACGGCCACGCCATTCTTGCCAGGGGCAGCAGCGCGGCGATAAAACACAAGTGCGCCAACAGGAATGCGCCCAGTCCCACCACAAACGACAACGTCCACCACGGGATGGCCAGCATCCAGTCGCCGACCGCCGACAACAGCAACGCCGGCATCAGCCAGCGCCGCTCGCGGACGATGGGGTGCCCGACCGCGGCCACGGTCAGCAGCAACGCCATCAGCGCCTTGAACGGCGGCTGCAGCATCCAGTGCCCGGTCAGTTCGGTGCCCGGCGGGGACCGCAAGGCGAGGACCGTGAGGTAGACGCCGTAGGCGACGCCGGCCCAGCCGGCCACCACCCAGGCGCCCGACACCAGGCGAGGTGCGTACGGTACCTCCATGCCCAGCTTGGACAACACAGCCGACGAGAAACCCGCAATCGACCCCATCCTGCAGAAGGTACTGGATGCGGTTCCCTTCCGGCTAACAACCGAGGACGGTGTCGACGCCGCCAGGCAGCGGTTCCGCGACCTGCCGCGCCGGGCGGTGCACCCCGAGCTGCGGGTCGAGGACCGGACCATCCCCGGGCCGGCGGGCCACACCGCCGTCCGGATCTACTGGCCGCCAACCGATCCCGGCGCCGGCACCCGGCCGGTCATCGTGTACTTCCACGGCGGCGGATTCGTCGTGGGCGATCTGGACACCCACGACGGCTCGGCGCGCCAGCATGCGGTCGGCGCCGGCGCGATCGTGGTATCCGTCGACTACCGGCTGGCGCCCGAACACCCCTACCCCGCCGCCGTCGAAGACGCTTGGGCCGCAACGCTGTGGGTCGCCGAGCACGGCGCCCAGATCGGCGCCGACACCGGCCGGATCGCCGTCGCCGGGGACTCGGCCGGCGGCACCATCGCCGCCGTGATGGCACAACGCGCGCGCGACCACCGCGATAAGGGCGGCCCGCGCCTGTCGTTTCAGCTGTTGTGGTATCCCTCCACGCTGTGGGACCCGTCGCTGCCGTCGTTCACCGAGAACGCCGCCGCGCCGATCCTCGACGTCAAGGCCGTCGCCGAGTTCTCCCGTTGGTACGCAGGCGAAGTCGACATGCGCCGGCCGCCGCCGGACATGGCGCCGGGACGGGCGCAGGACCTGAGCGGCATGGCGCCGGCCTACATCGGCGTCGCGGGTTACGACCCGCTGCGCGACGATGGCATCCGCTACGGCGAACTGCTGGCCGCCGCCGGCGTAAACGTCGAGGTGCACAACGCCGAGACGCTGGTGCACGGCTACCTCGGCTACGCGGGCGTGGTGCCCGCCGCGACCGCCGGGATGGACCGGGGCCTGGCGGCGCTGCACTCGGCGCTGCACGCGTAATCCCGGCGAAGGTCCCGGCAGCAGCCGGCTCCCGGCAAATGCGTACGGTGAGACCGTGACGGAGCCGACCATTGCCCGACCCGAGATCGACCCGACGTTCAAGTCGTTGCTCGACGCGTTCCCGATGACCTTCAGTGCCGCCGACGGAGTCGAGGTCGCCCGCTCGCGGCTCAAGCTGCTCAAGGTGCCCGACGAAATGCTTCCCGACCTGCGCGTCGAGGAGCGGACGGTCGGCCACGGCGAACTCACCGACATTCCCGTGCGGATCTACTGGCCGCGGGAGACCGACGAGCCCCTGCCGGTGATCGTCTTCTATCACGGCGGCGGATTCGCACTGGGCGATTTGGACACCCACGATCCGCTGGCCCGCACGCACGCACTCGGCGCCGAGGCGATCGTGGTGTCCGTCGACTACCGGCTGGCCCCCGAACATCCGTTCCCGGCCGGGGTCCACGACGCCTGGGCGGCGCTGCGCTGGGTCGCCGACAACGCCGCCGAACTCGGCGGTGACCCGGACCGGATCGCCGTCGCCGGCGACTCCGCGGGCGGCAACCTGGCCGCGGTGATGGCTCACCTGGCCCGCGACAACGCCGGACCGGCGCTGCGCTTCCAGCTGCTGTGGTACCCCGTCGTCACCGCCGACCTGTCGCTGCCGTCGTTCACCGAGAACGCCAACGCACCGGTCCTGGACCGCGAGGTGATCGACGCCTTCCTGTCCTGGTACCTGCCCGACGTCGACATCACCGACCCCACGGCCTTGCCCGTCACCCTGGCCCCGGCCAATGCCGGCGATCATTCGGATCTGCCGCCGGCCTACATCGGGACCGCCGAACACGACCCGCTGCGCGACGACGGGGCCCGCTATGCCGAACTGCTCGGCGCCGCGGGCGTGCCGGTGGAGCTGAGCAACGAGCCCACCCTGGTGCACGGCTACGCCAGCTTCGCCCTGGCGATACCCGCGGCCGCCGAGGCCACCAACCGCGGGCTGGCCGCGCTGAAGAAGGCGCTGCACCCCTAGGGTGCGCGTGCGTCGGGGCTACACCCGGGGCCTCGCGCCCGGGTACCGTGTGGAACTTGAGGCAACGGTGACAAGCCAATGACGAAGCCCGACTACGAAACACTGATCGTCGGCGCCGGATTCTCCGGGATCGGCGCCGCGATCAAGCTCGACAAGGCGGGGCTGTCGGACTACGTGGTCATCGAGGCCGGCGACGGGGTCGGCGGCACCTGGCACTGGAACACCTATCCCGGTATCGCCGTGGACATCCCGTCGTTCTCCTACCAGTTCTCCTTCGAGAAGAGCCCGCGCTGGTCGCGGACCTACGCGCCCGGCCGCGAACTGAAGGCCTACGCCGAGCACTGCGTCGACACGTACGGCATCCGGTCGCGGATCCGGTTCAACACCAAGGTGCAAACCGCCGAGTTCGACGACGACACCGCGCTGTGGCGGGTGCAGACGGACCCGGGCGGCGAGATCACCGCCCGGTTCCTGATCAGCGCCAGCGGGGTGCTCACCGTGCCGAAGCTGCCCGACATCGACGGCGTGGACTCCTTCGCCGGCATCACCATGCACACCGCGCGGTGGGATCACGACCAGGACCTGACCGGCAAGCGAGTCGCCGTCATCGGCACCGGGGCCTCGGCCGTGCAACTCATCCCCGAGATCGCGCCGATCGTCGAGCGGCTCACCGTTTTCCAGCGCACGCCGATCTGGTGCTTTCCCAAAATGGACTTCCCGCTGCCCGCACCGGCGCGCTGGGCGATGCGGGTCCCCGGCGGCAACCTGCTGCAGCGGCTCGTCAGCCAGGCCTTCGTCGAGCTGACCTTCCCGATCGCGGCGCAGTACTTCACGGTGTTCCCGCTGGCCAAGCGGATGGCGGCGGCCGGTCGCCGCTATCTGCGCCAGCAGGTCGAGGACCCGGTGGTGCGCGAGCGGCTCACCCCGCAGTACGCCGTGGGCTGTAAGCGGCCGGGCTTTCACAACGGCTACCTGGCCACGTTCAACCGCGACAACGTGCGGCTGGTCACCGAGCCGATCGACAAGATCACCCCGGGCGCGGTGGCGACCACCGACGGCGAAAGCCATGACGTCGACGTGCTGGTGCTGGCGACCGGTTTCAAGGTGATGGACACCGACAACGTTCCGACGTTCGCGGTCACCGGCAGCGGCGGTGCGTCCCTGAGCCGCTTCTGGGACGAGCACCGGCTGCAGGCCTACGAGGGCGTCAGCGTTCCGGGTTTCCCGAACCTGTTCACCGTGTTCGGCCCGTACGGCTATGTCGGGTCGTCGTATTTCGCGCTGATCGAGGCCCAGACCCACCACATCGTGCGGTGCCTCAAACGGGCCCGGCGGGCCTCGGCCACGCGGATCGAGGTGAGCGAGGAGGCCAACGCCCGCTACTTCGCCGAAATGATGCGCAAACGGCACCGCCAGGTCTTCTGGCAGGACAGCTGCCGGCTGGCCAACAGCTACTACTTCGACAAGAACGGCGACGTGCCGCTACGCCCGGCCACCACCGTGGAGGCCTACTGGCGCAGCCGGCGGTTCGATCTGGACGACTACCGGTTCACCGGTTAGGGCTACGCTCGACGCGTGGCCAAGGAGTTTTCTCACCTCGACGAGTCGCTCCGCGAATTCATCGGCGAGCAGGCCGTCTTCTTCGTCGCCACCGCCCCCACCAAAGGGGGCCGAATCAACCTGTCCCCCAAGGGCTATCGGGACACCTTCGCGGTGCTCGACGACCACACCGTGGCCTACCTCGACCTGTTCGGCAGCGGTGTGGAGACGATCGCGCACCTGCGGGACAACGGCCGGATCACCCTCATGTTCTGCTCGTTCACCCGGACCTCGCGGATCCTGCGGCTGTTCGGGACCGGGCGCGTGGTCCGCCCCGACGACGCCGAATTCGCCGACGTCGTCGCGCGTTTCGGGGATCAGCACGCGGGCGTCCGGGCCGCCATCGTCATCGAGGTCGAGCGGATCGCCGACGCCTGCGGGTTCGCGGTGCCCTACTACGACCTCGTCGACGAACGGCCCGTGCTCGACGCGCATCACGCCAAGGCATCCGACGAGAGATTCGCGACACTCCTCGAACGCAACCGGCGCAGCATCGACGGGCTGCCCGCGCTGGACGCAGATCATCCGCTGCCTTAGACGGCGCGACAGCGCGGAGGCTCGCGGAACGAACTAGATGGCGGCCTTGAGGGCGTCGACCTTGTTGAGCTGCTCCCACGGCAGCTCGACGTCGGTGCGGCCGAAGTGCCCGTAGGCGGCCGTCTGCGCGTAGATCGGGCGCAGCAGGTCCAGGTCGCGCACGATCGCGCCGGGCCGCAGGTCGAACACCTCGCCGATCGCCTTCTCGATCTTGATCGGGTCGACCGTCTCGCTGCCGAAGGTCTCGACGAACAGGCCCACGGGGGCGGCCTTGCCGATGGCGTAGGCCACCTGCACCTCGACGCGCTCGGCCAGACCGGCGCCCACGATGTTCTTGGCCACCCAGCGCATCGCGTAGGCCGCCGAGCGGTCCACCTTGGACGGGTCCTTGCCGGAGAAGGCGCCGCCGCCGTGGCGGGCCCAGCCGCCGTAGGTGTCGACGATGATCTTGCGGCCGGTCAGGCCGGCGTCGCCCATCGGGCCGCCGAGGACGAACTTGCCGGTCGGGTTGATCAGCAACCGCGTCGACGAGGTGTCCAGCGAGTCGTGGGCCAGGTCGTTGAGCACGGTGTTGAGCACCTTTTCCCGCAGGTCGGGGGTCAGGGTGTTCTCCAGGTCGATGTCGGCGGCATGCTGCGTGGACATGACCACCGTGTCCAGGCGGACCGGGGTGTTGCCCTCGTAGGCGATGGTGACCTGCGTCTTGCCGTCCGGGCGCAGGTAGGGCAGCACCCCGCTCTTGCGCACCTCGGTCAGCCGCCGCGACAGCCGGTGGGCCAGCGCGATCGGCAGCGGCATCATCTCCGGCGTCTCGGCGATCGCGTAGCCGAACATCAGGCCCTGGTCGCCGGCGCCCTGCAGATCAAGCGGGTCCGCCGCGCCCTCCACGCGCGTCTCGTGGGCGGTGTCCACACCCTGGGCGATGTCGGGCGACTGAGCGCCGATGCCGATGTTCACCCCGCAGGTCAGCCCGTCGAAGCCCTTGTCCGAGGAGTCGTAGCCGATCTCGAGGATCCGCTGGCGGACCGTGTTGGTGATGTCGGCGAACGCCTCCTTGGCCGTCGTCGTCACCTCGCCCACCACGTGCACCTGCCCGGTGGTCACCAGCGTCTCGACCGCCACGCGTGAGCGGGGGTCCTCGGCCAGCAGCGAGTCGAGGACCGAGTCGCTGATCGCATCGCAGATCTTGTCGGGGTGCCCCTCGGTCACAGACTCACTGGTGAACAACCGACCCTTTTCGCTCACTATCTCAATCCTTCCCAATAATTAGTTAGCCGAATTATATCGTCCGGTCCCAGCCCCGATCTCCTCGGGCGGGGCATCGTCAGCACCCGCCCGGCGGAGGCACCGGACCGGATGGTGTTATCCGGACTCGCCGCGCAGGAACGTGACAATCGCATCAACGATACGACTGGCCATCAACGTCTTGGACCCGTGCTCCAGGGCCGACTCGGCGCCGTCGGAGGCCAGCAACCAGCCGTCGTTGTGGTCGACCTCGAAGGCCCTGCCCTCGCCGACCGCGTTGACGACCAGCAGGTCACAGCCCTTGCGTTGCAGCTTTGCCCGGGCGTGGAACAACACGTCGCCTTCTGCGTCGCCGGTCTCGGCGGCAAACCCGACGATGGCGCGCATGTTGGGTAACTCACCGTGGGCTCGGGCCCGCACCGCGGCGGCCAGCACATCGTCGTTGCGCACCAAGTCGATCGACGGCGGCGCCTCGGCGCCCTTCTTGATCTTGACCGCGGCGACCTGCGCGGGCCGGAAGTCGGCGACGGCGGCCGCCATCACCAGGACGTCGGCCGCGGGCGCGTGCTTGGACACCGCGTCGCCCAGTTGCTCGGCCGAGCCGACATGCACGACGTCGACGCCGGCGGGGTCGATCAGCCCCGCGGTGTGCCCGGCGATCAGGGTGACCTCGGCGCCGCGCTGGGCGGCGACCCGCGCGACGGCATAACCCTGCTTGCCGGAGCTGCGGTTGCCGATGAAGCGCACCGGATCGATCGGTTCGCGGGTGCCGCCGGCGGTCACCAGCACCTTGTGGCCGGCGAGGTCGTAGGGCAGCGCGTCGTGGCGCTCGAGCAGCAGGTGGGCCAGCGTGGTGATCTCTTCGGCCTCGGGCAGGCGGCCGGTCCCGCTGTCGGTGCCGGTGAGCCGCCCGGACGCGGGCTCGAGGACGACCGCCCCGCGGCGGCGCAGGGTGGCCACGTTGTCGACGGTGGCCGGGTGCAGCCACATCTCGGTGTGCATGGCGGGCGCGAACAGCACCGGGCAGCGGGCGGTGAGCAGGGTGGCGGTCAGCAGGTCGTCGGCGCGGCCGTGGACGGCCCGGGCCAGCAGGTCGGCGGTGGCCGGTGCCACGACGACCAGGTCGGCCTGCTGCCCGAGGTGGACGTGCGGCACCTGGGGGACGTCGTCGAAGACCCCGGTGTGCACCGGCTGGCCGGACAGCGCCTCGAAGGTGGCGGCACCCACGAAGCGCAATGCGGATTCGGTGGGAACGACCCGGACGTGGTGGCCGGCCTCGGCGAGCTGCCGGACGACGGTGCATGCCTTATAGGCGGCGATGCCTCCCGAGACGCCGACGACGATCCGCTTAGGGTCCATCACGCCCGGCCCCGCCCGTTACTCGCCCTCGGTGTGCTCAAGCAGGTCGGCGTGGATCTCGCGCATCGCGATCGACAGCGGCTTTTCCTGCAGGCCGGGCTCGACGAGCGGGCCGACGTACTCCAGGATGCCCTCGCCGAGCTGGTTGTAGTAGTCGTTGATCTGGCGGGCCCGCTTGGCCGCGTAGATCACCAGGGCGTATTTGCTCGAGACGCGTTCCAACAGCTCATCGATGGGCGGGTTGGTGATGCCCAGCGGGGTGTCGTAGGCGCTTTGACCACCTGCGGTGGGATCGAACTGGTCCGGGACGGCGGCCAGCGACGCGTCGGACTGCGGAATACTCACGTAAGAAATTCTCCTGGCGGCGTAGAGCGGTGCGGAAACGGCTCGAAACTCTGAGTTGGATCTTGACGGTATCTGGTGGCCAGGCGGCTTATGCCGGACCCGAGACAGTGCCCACCAGCAAGGATACCAATTCGGCACACGCAGATTCCAATTGGCTGTTCACCACCACCGCGTCGAAGTCGCTCTGGGCTGCCAGTTCGACGCGCGCGGTGTCCAGACGCCGCCGTATCGCCTCGGGCGTTTCGGTGCCGCGGCCGACCAGCCTGGCCTGCAGATCCTCCCAGCTCGGCGGTGCGAGAAACACGGTGAGAGCTTCGGGCATCGCCTTCTTGACCGCCCTGGCGCCGGCCAGGTCGACCTCGATGAGCACCGGGAGGCCGGCCGCGGCGGCCGCCCGCACCGATCCGGCCGGCGTGCCAGAGCGGTGCAGGCCGCCGTGGATCTCGGCCCACTCGAGCAGGTCTCCGCGGTCGATCAGTTGCTGGAACCGTTCGGGGCTGACGAAGTGGTAGTCGACCCCATCGACCTCGCCCGGCCGCGGCGTTCGCGTCGTGGCCGAGACACTGAAGTGCAGGTTCGGTATCCGCTCGCGCAGGCACCGGACCACCGTCGACTTGCCGACGGCCGAGGGACCGGACAGCACGACCACACGCCCCGCCGACTGGCGGGCTGCCCCGTGCGCGACGTCCGGTCCCTCGCCGGCGCCTACAGGCCGTTCGGCCTGCACCGTCGGCGGGCCGGTTAGGCGGAGCCGAACTTTTCCAGCAGGGCCTTGCGCTGGCGATCTCCGAGGCCGCGCAGGCGGCGGGTCGGGGCGATCTCCAGTTCGGTCATGATTTCCTGCGCCTTGACCTTGCCCACCTTGGGCAGAGCCTCGAGCAGCGCGGAAACCTTCATCTTGCCCAGGACTTCATCGGTCTCGGCGTCCTTGAGCACCTGGGTCAAGTTGGTGCCACCACGCTTGAGCCGGTCTTTGAGCTCTGCGCGTGCTCGACGTGCGGCAGCCGCCTTCTCCAACGCGGCCGCGCGCTGCTCGTCGGTCAACTGGGGAAGGGCCACGATTCCTCCGTATCTGATCAATCAATCTCAATCGATCTCATTTTGTCTCTGCCGGTACTTAACCAGCGGAGACGACCGTACTCACGCTTCCTGACGAAATCTAACTCGCCCCCCCACTTCAGGGGACAAATCCCCAGCGTAGACCTGGCGTGCCGACCGCAGGGCGAGCGGTCGCACGCGGGCTGCCACGGCCCGAAAACGAACCGTCTCGGCGGGTCCACACTCCGCGGCCGTGGAGCCATTTCTGGTGCTTTACCTGCAGTTTTACGGTTCCGGACCACCCCTTGACCCGGCTCGGCGGGCCCCGCGCTCCCGGCGGCGGCCGGCCCGCGCAAACCCGGTGCGGCGAATCACGGATTTTCGTGGCGTGTCGCGCGTGTCGCGGCCCGGTCAGGCCCGTTTCCGCTCCCCGGGCCTGGAGGGCAGCTAACACCGCGGCGGCATCGGATACGATCGGGCGGTGCCGAACCTGCGGATCCGCCAGGCGGCTGAGCTGCTGGGTGTCAGCGATGACACCGTACGGCGGTGGATCAATCAGGGCACGTTGGCGGTCAGCCACGACGCGGCCGGCCGCAAAGTCATCGCCAGCGAGGTCCTGGCCGAATTCGCCCGTACCAACGCGCCCGCCCCACCGCCGGATCCGCTCAGCATCGGCAGCTCGGCGCGCAACCGGTTCGTCGGGCTGGTCACCAAGGTCGTCAGCGACACGGTGATGACCCACGTCGAGATGCAGTGCGGCCCGTTCACCGTCGTATCGCTGATGAGCACCCAGGCCGCGCAGGAACTGCGTCTGGCGCCGGGCAGCGTCGCGGTGGCCGTGGTCAAGGCCACCACCGTGATCGTGGAAACCGCCCGGCCCGGGGAGGCGGTGGCCTCGGAGTGACCCGGGGGCCTGACGCACCGCTACGGGGCCGTCAGGTACGCGACGGCGTCCAGCATCCGTTGGCCCGCCGCCCGCAGGTCCGACACGCCGGGCCCGGCCCGCAGCACCTCCCGCGACACCGCGGGCAGCAGCTGACCCGGCTCCGCCCCGCCCAGCCCCGCGAGCGCCTCCGGCCGCCCGCCCTGGGCCCCGATGCCGGGCACCAGCACCGGCCCACCCAGCGCGCTCAGGTCGGGTGGCTCGAACACCGTCGCCCCCACCACCACGCCGACATAGCCCGGCCCGTACGGGGCGGCCGAACGGTTGAGCACCGCCGCCTGGTCGACGATCAGCTGGGCCACCGTGCGGCCGCCGAACGCGGCGTGCTGCACGGTGGCGCCCTCCGGGTTGGACGTTGCCGCGAGCACGAACACCCCGCGGTCGTGGGCGGCTGCGGCCTCGAGCAGCGGTCGCAGCGAACCGAACCCCAGATACGGCGAGGCCGTCACGGCGTCGGCGGCCAGCGGCGAATCGCCCGCCCAGGCGGCGGCGTAGGCGGCCATGGTCGTCCCGATGTCCCCGCGCTTGGCATCGGCGAGCACCAGCACACCGGCCGACCGCAACGCGGCGATGGTGCGTTCCAGCACCGCGAAGCCCGCGGCGCCGTAGGCCTCGAAGAACGCCACTTGCGGTTTGACCACGGCGAAACCGGCGAACGCCTCGACGCAGGTGTCGCAGAACGCGGCCAGCCCGTCGGCGGTCACCGGCAGGCCCCATGCCTGCAGCAGCTCCGGATGGGGGTCGATGCCCAGGCACAGCGGCCCGCGGCCGGATTTCGCCGCGGCCAGCCGAGCGCCGAATCCGCTCATCGGGTTCTGCCGGTCACTGGTCGTCGCCGGCGGGGCCGATGGCGCTGTGCAGTTCCTGCAGGCACCGCACCCCGATGTCGCCGCGGATGCCCGCCTCGATGCCCTGCACCGCGGCGGACGCGCCCTGCACCGTCGTCACGCAGGGAATGTTGACCGAGACGGCCACCGAACGGATCTCATAGCCGTCGATGCGGGGACCCGAATTGCCGTACGGCGTGTTGATCACCATGTTGACCTCGCGCGCCTTGATGGCGTCGACCGCCGACACCTCCGGCCGGCCCGGCTGCGGAGGCTCGAAGTGCTTGCGCACCTCGTCGCAGGGAATCCCGTTGCGGCGCAACATCTCCGCGGTGCCCTCGGTGGCGAGCACGCGGAACCCCAGGTCGGCCAGCCGCTTGACGGGAAACACCAGCGAGCGCTTGTCCCGATTGGCGACCGACACGAACACGGTGCCGCGGGCCGGCAGCGATCCGTACGCGGCGGTCTGGCTCTTGGCGAACGCGCTGCCGAAGTCGCGGTCGATGCCCATCACCTCGCCGGTCGACTTCATTTCCGGTCCGAGCAGCGAATCGATGGCCGCGCCGTCGGCGCTGTGGAACCGATGGAAGGGCAACACCGCTTCCTTGACCGCGATCGGGGCGTTCGGCGGCGCGTGGGCACCGTCCCCCGAAGCCGCCAGCATCCCCTCGTCGCGAAGCTGGGAGATGGTGGCGCCCAGCATGATCCGCGCGCACGCCTTGGCGAGCGGGATGGCGGTGGCCTTGGATACGAAAGGAACGGTACGGCTGGCTCTCGGGTTGGCCTCCAAGACATAGAGCACGTCGTCCTTGAGGGCGTACTGCACGTTGAGCAGACCCACCACGCCGATCCCGTGGGCGATGGCCTCCGTCGCGCGGCGCACCTTCTCGATGTCGCTGCGGCCCAGGGTCACCGGCGGCAGCGCGCAGGCCGAATCGCCGGAGTGGATCCCGGCCTCCTCGATGTGCTCCATGATGCCGCCGATGTACACCTCGGTGCCGTCACACAGCGCGTCCACGTCGATCTCCACCGCGTCCTCGAGGAAGCGGTCGACAAGCACGGGATGTTCGGGCGACAGCTCGGTGGCGCGGCTGATGTAGTTCTTCAGCGTCTCCTCGTCGTAGACGATCTCCATGCCCCGGCCGCCCAGCACGTAGGACGGCCGCACCAGCACCGGATAGCCGATGTCCCCGGCGATGCGGCGCGCCTGGGCGAACGTCGTCGCCATGCCGTACCGGGGCGCCGGCAGGCCCGCCGCACCGAGCAGATCGCCGAACGCGCCGCGGTCCTCGGCCAGGTCGATGGCCTCCGGCGGGGTGCCGACGATGGGAATGCCGGCGTCGGCGAGGCGCTGCGCGAGCCCGAGCGGGGTCTGGCCGCCGAGTTGCACGATCACGCCCACGACGCCGGGGCCGTCGCCGGCCGACGCGGTCTCGGCGCGGAAGACCTCCAGGACGTCCTCGAACGTCAGCGGCTCGAAGTAGAGCCGGTCGGCGGTGTCGTAGTCGGTGGACACCGTCTCCGGGTTGCAGTTGACCATCACGGTCTCGAAGCCGGCCTGGCTCAACGTGGTTGCCGCGTGCACACAGCTGTAGTCGAACTCGATGCCCTGCCCGATCCGATTGGGGCCCGAACCCAGGATCAGCACCTTGGGTTTCTCGGTCTGCGGGGCCACCTCGGTCTCGGCGGCCGGGTCGATCTCGTAGCTGCTGTAGTGGTAGGGCGTCTTGGCCTCGAACTCCGCCGCGCAGGTGTCCACAGTCTTGTACACCGGGTGGATGCCGAGGCGCTCGCGCAGCGAGCGCACCCCATCCTCCCCGGCCAGTTCCGGTCGCAGCGCGGCGATCTGACCGTCCGAGAGCCCGTTGTGCTTGCCGCGGCGCAGCAGGTCGGCGTCGAGCACCGGGGCCGCGGCGAGTTCGGCGCGCAGTTCCACCAGCTCGCCGATCTGCGCGACGAACCACGGGTCCACGCCGCTGGCCCGCGCGACCTGCTCCACCGAAGCACCTTGGCGCAGCGCCAGTTCCAGGTCGTAGAGACGGCCCTCGGTCGGGGTCTGCAGCCGGGTCAGCACGTCGGCGACGTCCCCGTCGGGGTCCGGTTTGGTCCAGAAGCCGGCGCGGCTGGTCTCCAGCGACCGCATGACCTTGCCGAGCGCCTCCACGAAATTGCGGCCCAACGACATCGCCTCGCCGACGGACTGCATCGTGGTGGTCAGCGTCGGGTCGGCGCCGGGGAACTTCTCGAACGCGAACCGCGGCGCCTTGACCACCACGTAATCCAGCGTGGGCTCGAAACAGGCCGGCGTTTCCTTGGTGATGTCGTTGACGATCTCGTCCAGGGTGTAGCCGATGGCCAGCTTCGCGGCGATCTTGGCGATCGGGAAGCCGGTGGCCTTGGACGCCAACGCACTCGACCGCGACACCCGCGGGTTCATCTCGACGACGATCAGCCGACCGTCGTGCGGGTCGACCGCGAACTGGATGTTGCAGCCGCCGGTGGCCACGCCCACCTCGCGCAGGATCTTGATGCCCAGGTCGCGCATCTTCTGGTATTCCCGGTCGGTGAGGGTCATGGCCGGCGCGACGGTGACCGAATCGCCGGTGTGCACCCCCATCGGATCGACGTTCTCGATGGAGCACACCACGACCACGTTGTCGTGGCCGTCGCGCATCAGCTCGAGCTCGAATTCCTTCCAGCCGTAGATCGACTCCTCGATCAGCACGTTGGCGCTGGGCGACGCGGCCAAGCCGGCCCCGGCCATCCGCTCGATCTCCTCGGCGGAGTGCGCCATCCCCGAGCCCAGGCCGCCCATGGTGAAGCTGGGCCGCACGACCACCGGAAGGCCGAGCTCGTCGACCGTCTCGCGCACCTCGTCCATGGTGAAACACACTCGGCTGCGGGCGGATTCACCGCCGACCTTGCCAACGATGTCCTTGAACATCTGCCGGTCCTCGCCGCGCTGGATGGCGTCGAAGTCGGCTCCGATGAGCTCGACGCCGTAGCGCTCCAGGACCCCGTTCTCCCACAATGCGACCGCGGTGTTCAGCGCGGTCTGCCCGCCCAGTGTGGCCAGCAGGGCGTCGATGCGGTTACCGCGCTCGGCCTGCTGGGCGATCACCCGCTCGACGAAGGCCGGTGTGATGGGCTCGACGTAGGTGAAGTCTGCGTACTCGGGGTCGGTCATGATGGTGGCCGGGTTGGAGTTGACCAGGCTCACCTGCAGGCCCTCGACCCGCAGCACCCGGCAGGCCTGCGTGCCGGAGTAGTCGAACTCGCAGGCCTGTCCGATCACGATCGGCCCCGAGCCGATCACCAGCACGTGATGCAAATCGGTGCGACGCGGCATCAATCCTCCTGGGCGCGAGCGTGCGCAGTTGTACGGGGTTTACGGCGTGTCGTTGTACAGACACGCACGCTCGCAAGCGGGAGGTACCCCCAGCTCGCGGAGAACGGCGTCATCGCCGTTGCTCCATCAGCTCGATGAAATGGTCGAACAGGTATTCCGCGTCGTGCGGGCCCGCGGCGGCCTCGGGGTGGTATTGCACCGAGAATGCCTGTCCGTTGGCGAGTTTGACGCCTTCGACCACCCCGTCGTTGGCGCAGGTGTGGCTGACCACCGCCGTGCCGAACGGCGTGTCGAAGGACTGGCCCGCCTCCCCTTCCAGCGCGAAGCCGTGATTTTGTGCTGTCACCGCGACCCGGCCGGTGGCGTGGTCCATGACCGGGATGTTGATGCCACGGTGGCCGAACACCATCTTGTAGGTGGACAGTCCCAGCGCCCGGCCGAGGATCTGGTTGCCGAAACAGATGCCGAACAACGGGATTCCCGCGCCCAGCACCGCGCGGGTGAGCGCGACGACGTGGTCGGCGGTGGCCGGATCGCCGGGCCCGTTGGACAAGAAGACACCGTCGGGCTTGATCTCGGTGATCTGCTCGAAGGTGGCCGACGCCGGCAACACGTGGCTGCGGATGCCGCGGCGGGCGAAGTTGCGCGGGGTGTTGGTCTTGATGCCCAGATCCAGCGCGGCCACCGTGAACCGGTGCGTCCCCTCCTGCTCCACCACATAGGCCTGCGGCGTGCTGACCTCGCCGGCCAGGTCGGCACCCAGCATCGACTCCTGGCCCCGAACCCGGTCGAGCAGTTCGGGCGGATCGGCGAGCGCATCACCGGAGAACACGCCGGCCTTCATCGACCCGCGGCTGCGCAGGTGCCGTACCACGGCGCGGGTGTCGATGCCCGCGATGCCGACGATGTGCTGGCGGACCAGCTCGTCCTCCAGCGTCGTGGAGGCCCGCCAGTTCGACGCCCGCGGCGACGGGTCGCGCACCGCGTAGCCCGCCACCCAGATCTTGTCGCCGCGGCTCTCGCAGTCCTCGGTGTTCCAGCCGGTGTTGCCGATCTGCGGCGCCGTGGCCACCACGATCTGCCGGTGATAGCTGGGATCGGTGAGCGTCTCCTGGTAGCCGGACATGCCGGTGGAAAAGACGGCCTCCCCGAGGGTTTGGCCGATCTCACCGAACGGTGACCCGGTGAACACGCGCCCGTCTTCGAGCACCAGTAGGGCCTTGTTCACGAGCGCCGCTCCTCCTCATCGCTTGGCTTGGCATCGTCGTCGGCGCGGCTCACGCGGCATCCTCCTCGTGGCCGTCGCCTCCGCGCCGCAGCCACTCGTCGTACCCGTCGCGATCGTTGGCGCGAAACCCCGTGTCGATCTCCACACCCGAGGGCAGCCGCCAGCGGATCGCCAGTATCGAATTGCGGTGCGCGACTTTGCCGGCCATGCCGCGCTCAGTACGGACGGCGGCGATCGACTCCTGCGGGATCCAGATCGGGTTGGCGCGGATGCGCTCCAGCAGGATTCCCTCGGGGTAGCGGGTCAGCACCGCCTTGCTGCGGTAGCCGAGATCGCCCGCCGTGACGCGGTCGTTCCAGGCCGGCGACAGCGTGGAGCCGACGTAGATCCCGCGGATGGTGCTGGTCGCCCCGCCCACCTCGCCGGGCATGTCGGGCAGGTCGCCGATCAACTCCGCCTGCCGCTGCGCGCGGTGTCGCCAGCCGCGCATCATCAGCTGAATCATGACCGCGATCACCACCACCAGCACGGCCGCGAAAATCAGCGACCCCACCAGCGTGCCTGAGTTCATGCGCGCCGCTCCCCCCGGCTTTCCCCGATCGCGCTGCCCTGTTCATCGTCGCCGCCGCGGTTCATGCCGGGCTCTTCCCGTCTCGGGCGGTGATCTTCCCGCGCAGCAGCGTCGCGGTCACGGTGGCGGGCAGGGTCATCGACTCATAGGGCGTGTTCGCCGACTTGCTGGCCAGCCCCGGCCCGGTGACCGTCCAGCTGGCATCGGGGTCCACCAGGGTCAGGTTCGCCGGCTCGCCGACCTCCAGCGGCCGGCCGTGGTCGGGCAGGCGTGCGATGCGCGCCGGGTTCTCGCTCATCACCCTGGCGACGTCGCGCCAGCTGAGCAGCCCGGGCGCCACCATGGTCTGGGCCACCACCGAGAGCGCCGTCTGCAACCCCAGCATGCCGGGCCGCGCCGCGGCGAACTCGACGCATTTCTCGTGCTCGGCGTGAGGGGCGTGATCGGTGGCCACACATTCGATTACCCCCTCGGCAAGCGCTTTACGCAACGCGAGCGTGTCGGAGGCCTCCCGCAGCGGCGGGTTGACCCGGTTCACCCCGGCGTAACTGGCCAGCCTGCCGTCGTCGAGCATCAGGTGATGTGGGGTGACCTCGGCGGTGATCGAGATCCCTTGATCTTTGGCCCATTTCAGGATCTCGACGGTGCCCGCGGTGGAGGCGTGGCAGATGTGCACCCGCGCGCCGGCATCGCGGGCCAGCAGCGCGTCGCGGGCCACGATCGACTCCTCGGCGGCCCGCGGCCAGCCCGACAGGCCCAGCCGGGCCGCGGTGGGCCCCTCGTGCGCGACGGCGCCGGCGGTCAGCCGCGGTTCCTCGGCGTGCTGGGCGATGAGCACCCCCAGCCCGGTGGCGTACTCCAGGGCGCGGCGCATCACCAGCGGATCGTGCACGCAGACACCGTCGTCGGAGAACATGCGCACCTGCGCGGCGCCGGCGGCCATCATGCCCATCTCGGTGAGCTCGACCCCGGCCAGCCCGACGGTGACGGCGCCGACGGGATGCACGTCGACCAGCCCGACCTGCCGGCCGCGGTGCCAGACGTGGTCGGTGACCACCGGGCTGTCGGCGACCGGGTGGGTGTTGGCCATCGCGAACACCGCGGTGAAGCCGCCCAGAGCGGCGGCCGCCGAACCGGTTTCGATGTCCTCGGCGTATTCGCGTCCCGGCTCGCGCAGGTGCGTGTGCAGGTCGACGAATCCGGGCAGCAGCACCTGGCCCGTGGCGTCGATCACGTCGGCGTCTTCGCGAATGGGCAGTCCCGCGCCGATCTCGGCGATCTGGCCGTCGTCGACCAGCACGTCCACCCGGTTGCCCTCGCCGTAGAGCCGGACCCCGCGCAGCAGCACGCTCACGCCGCACCCTCTTCCCCGGTCTGTTCGGTGCCGACCAGCACATGGAACAACACCGCCATCCGGACGTGCACGCCGTTGGAAACCTGTTGCAGCACAGCCGATTGCGTCGAGTCGGCCACCGAGGAGGCGATCTCCATGCCGCGCACCATCGGTCCGGGATGCAGCACCACGGCGTGGCCGGGAAGCAGCGCCTGGCGGCGGTCGGAAAGGCCGAAGCGCACCGAGTATTCGCGCACCGAGGGGAAGAAGCCGCCCGTCATGCGCTCGGCCTGCACCCGCAGCATCAGCACCGCGTCGGCGGCGGGCAATTCGGCGTCGAACTCGTAGGAGACGGTGGCGGGCCAGCCCTCGACGCCGGCGGGCAACAGCGTCGGCGGGGCCACCAGCACCACCTCGGCGCCCAGGGTGGCCAGCAGCATCACGTTGGAGCGGGCGACGCGGCTGTGCAGGATGTCCCCGACGATCACGACGCGCCGGCCCTCGATGCCGCCGAGCCGCTGACGCAGGGTCAGCGCGTCCAGCAGCGCCTGCGTCGGGTGCTCGTGGGTGCCGTCACCGGCGTTGATCACCGACGGGCCGCCCTCGCCGATTCCGGCACCGGAAGTCCACTCGGCGAGCAGGTGCGCGGCGCCGGACGCCGGGTGGCGGATGATCAGCGCGTCGGCGCCGGCCGCGCGCAGCGTGAGCGCGGTGTCGCGCAATGACTCTCCCTTGCCCACCGAGGATCCGGTCGCACTGACGTTGATGACGTCGGCGCTCATCCACTTGCCGGCCACCTCGAACGACACCCGGGTGCGGGTCGAGTTCTCGTAGAACATCGTGATCACGGTGCGGCCGCGCAGTGTCGGCAGCTTCTTGATCTCGCGGCCCACCAGGGCCTGCGCGAACCGGTCCGCGTCGTCGAGGATCGCGGTGGCTTCGTCGCGGCTCAGGTCGCCGGCGGTCAGCAGGTGCCTGGTCATCTAGCCGTCCCCCCTCAAGATCACCACGCCGTCGCGCCCGTCGTGCTCAGTGAGCAGCACGTGGACGCTCTCGGTGCGCGAGGTCGGCACGTTCTTGCCCACGTAGTCGGCGCGCAGCGGCAGCTCGCGGTGGCCGCGGTCGACCAGCACCGCGAGCTGCACCGCCCGCGGCCGGCCCACATCGCGCAGGGCGTCCAGCGCGGAGGCCACCGAGCGCCCGGAGTACAGCACGTCGTCGACGAGGATCACCAGGGCGTCGTCGATGCCGCCGGCCGGGATCGAGGTGGCTTCCAGCGGCCGCGGCGGCTTTTGCCTCAGGTCGTCGCGGTACAGGGTGATGTCGAGGGCGCCGCGGGCGACCTCGACCCCGCTGTATTCGGCGATGTTGGCGGCGAGGCGGTCGGCCAGGAGCACGCCGCGGGTGGGGATCCCCAGCAGCACGACCCGCGGCGCGGACCGACCCGCATCATCTAAGGCGGTCTTTTCGATGATCTGGTGCGCGATACGGGAAATGGTGCGGCCCACGTCGGCCGCCGACATCAATTCGCGGCCGGTGCTGTCCACGGCACCCATGCGAGAGTGACCTCCTTCTCCGCCTCGCCGGACGGATCGTTAAAGGATGTCGACCGTCAGGCAGCCTAGCACTTGTCGTGAGCGCGCCGGCGTGGGGCGCGCTCGAGTGCCGCTGCCCCGCAGGGCCAGAAGTCACATCCGCCCCACCCGCCTCCGGGAGGGACGAGCGGGCCGGCCCGGCACTAGGCTGGCGGGAATGACGGACTCAGGATTCTCGGGGTTGCGGCGCATGGACTTCGACGCCCTCTACCGGGGCGAGAGCCCGGGCGAGGGCATCCCGCCGATGGCCACGCCGCCGTGGGACACCAAGGCGCCCAAGGACAGCGTGATCGCCTGGCACGACCGTGGCTGGGTGCACGGCGACGTCCTCGACATCGGCTGCGGCCTGGGTGACAACGCCGTCTACCTGGCCGGCAACGGGTTCCGCGTGACCGGGCTGGACATCTCGCCGACCGCGCTGATCACCGCCGAGCGGCGGGCTGCCGAGGCCGGGGCCGACGTGCGTTTCGCGGTGGCCGACTCCACCACGCTCGAGGGCTACACCGGCGCCTTCGACACCGTCATCGACAGCGGTCAGTTCCACTGCCTGAGCGACGACGGCAAGCGCGCCTATGCCACCGCCGTGCACCGGGCGACCCGGCCCGGGGCCACGTTGCTGATCAGCTGCTTCTCCGACGCCAACCCGGCCGAGGACCAATGGCCACGCCCGGCGGTGTCCGAGCAGACCCTGCGCGACGTCCTCGGCGGCGCGGGCTGGGACATCGAGTCGCTGGAGGCCGCCACGATGCGCCGCGAGCACGACGGCACGCAGGTCGAGATGTCGTTCTGGTACGTCCGCGCACGGCGGCGCGACGACTAACCAGCGGGATCGCCACCCCGGCCGCCCTCGTGCGCCCACGCGAGCAGCTCCGGGGCGGCGAGCTGGTTGATGCGGTGGTGGTAGCGGCGGTGCTCGGCCTCGGTGAAGATCTCCCGCCACTCACCGCTGCGGCCCGAACGGAAGAAGCGTTCGTCGCTGTGCCACATGCCGTCGGTGGCGTTGGGCGCGACTTCTGAGGCACGCGCCCGCATCGCACTCAACGAGGCGTGCCCGGCCAGCTCCCGGGCCCGCTCGCGATCGAGGCTGATGCCGAGCACCTCACCGAGGCGGAGCAACTCCCCCACGAGGTCCCGCTGGAAGTCGGCATAGTGGAACAAGGCCACGTTGGGCCGGTGGCGGCGGTCCCAGGCCACGCCGAACTGGTGCAGGACGCTGGCGAGTGAGCCCATGGCCTTGGGCGGCATGAGACCGGCGCCCGGCGGGGGCACCGCCGGGGCCTCCATCCAGTGCCGGAACTCCGCCGCCAGGTCCAGCTCCAAACCGGGCTCGCGCCCGGGCTCGACAACCGGGGGGACCGGCAACTGCGGCGGCACCGCCGCCTCCTGCAGGACACGCATCCGGTGCTGGTCCATGTTCGCCGATTGGAAAGCCATGGATACCGCGGCATCACGCGGATCGCGTCCCACCCCGATATAGGTGACGCGTTCGTCGAGCACCAGGCCGTCGAGAGGCGTGTGGGTCTTGATGAAGCGGCGGTGGTCTTGTGCGTCGAGGGTGGCGACGACCTCGTCAAGCGGGCGAATGGTCTGGTCCAGCCACGGTGACACCGTCGACAACGGCCCCGGCAGGTCCGGCCCGTCGAACACGAGCAGGGACACCAGCCGCTGCGTCCAGGTCAGCCCGCACTTCGCGGGCGCGGAGATGACGATGTCGCCCTCGCGCAACTCCAGCGCATCCCAACGCCGGTTGTCGGTCATCAGCGAGCAGTACAGGACCCGGCCCGCGTCGCGCGACTGTCCGGCGGCCGACGCGCCCCGCCGGGCGCCCCGGTGTCCACGGACCCAGTTCACGACGCTCACCGGCGCACGATGTCGAACAGCATGCCCTCGACCGTGACGCCGGGGGCAAAGGCAAACGCCACACCCGTCGAGATGGCCTTCGACGACTCTGCCCGGCGCACCATCGCTTCCAGCACGAAGATCAGCGACACGCTCAGCATGTTGCCGAACCGGGTCAGCACATCCCAGCTCGGAGCCGCCCGCTCCGGTGTGATCGCCAACGACCGCACCGACTCCTCGATGATCCTGGGCCCCCCCGGGTGGATGGCCCACAGATCGATGTCGTCTTTGCTCAACCCGTTGTCGCGCAACACCTCTGCGACCACCGGGTCGACCCCGGCGTAGACGTAGTCGGGCAGGTTCTCGGCCAGCTCACAGGTGATGCCGTTGTGGTTGACGCCGAGCACGATGCCGTCCGCGGCGTATTCGAGCAGCCGGCTGAAGCTGCTGCGGATCACCACCTTGCCCGGATCCAGCCTCTCCCGCACCCGGCCGGCGCCGACCACGACGGCCGCGCACCCGTCACCGAACAGGCTGTGCGTGACGACATCGTTGATGTCGTCGCCGAATACGGCGTTGACCGAGGGCAATTCGATGCACACCACGAGCGCCTTCATGGCCGGGTGAGCCCGAACGTACGTCGCGGCGATGCGGACGGCGTTCATCGCCGCGGCACATCCCATGAAATTCACCACCACCCGCGACACCGACCGCGACAGGCCGAGCTCTTCGACGATCGCCACATCGACGCCGGGAGCAATCAAGCCGGTGCTGGTCACGAAGATCAGCAGCCCGATCTCGTCCGACGCGTAGGGAAGTCCGGCGACGGCACGCCGGGTCACCTCGACGGCGAGCGGGACGGCGTGCTGGTAGAAGAGCCCCATGCGGTCCCGGATCGTTGCCGGATCCCGCCGGAACGCCTCGAACCCGGGGCCGAGGGGATCGACGGCCATCCGGCGGGTGAGGATCCTGGTGTTCGCGTACACCCGCGGGATCCGTTCCCGCTGTTGCTGATCGGCGAACAACTCCGCGACCCGGCAGGCGGCCTCGCGCTGATCCACCACCCGGCCCGGCCCACCGGTCGCGATGCTTTCGATCACCGCCACCGTGGTCGGCGGCGACGGCGGCAGCTGCGCCAGGCCGGGATCTCGGGCCGGGTCCTGTTCGGAACCGGCCGGTTGGAGCTGCGCGCCCTCAGCGGCATTGCCGGGCAACGGTTTCCTCCTTCCCCGCCCGCCGGGCGGCACTGGTCGGCACGGCGTTCACACCGAACCGATTCCGACGAACCCGGCAAGGGCGTACTGGGCGCTTGCCTTCCACGCCGCGGGCGAGCAGTGCTCGCGGAAAAAGCCCCACTCCTGCTCCTCCGCCTGCCGGGAGGGTGAGAGCAGATAGGTGCGGCAGAGCTTGGGCAGCCGATCGGTGAGGAAGCTCTTCGCCGGAAGCCAGGGGACGCCGACCTTCGCCGCCTCTTCGGCCAGCACGTCCTCCGTGGCGATGTTGGCGAAGCCGCTGCGCTGAAACGGCAGCACGTGGTGCACGCGGTGCGAGCTCAGGCCGGCCGACAGGAAGCAGTCGACGTAGCGGTTCCCGATCACCTTGAGGTCGTCGGCATGCTGGAGTTGGTCTATGCCCCAGTCGTTGTCGCTATCGGCGGGACATACGGCCGCCTGCCCGAGATCATGGCTGGCGACCACCATGAAGGTGCTGATCCACACCGTGGCGACGAACTGCAGAACCCACGCCCACACGTCGCCGGCCAACGCGAAGGCCACCAACTCGGCCGGCAGCAGCAGCCGCACCCCGGACGACCCGAGAAAGTGCGGAAGCGCGCCGCGCCAGCTTCCATACGACTCCTCGACACCTACCTTGCACGTGATGCGCCAGACGTCAGCGACCCGGACCGCCATGCCGGTCACCATGTGCCCGAACTTGTGCACGGTGTGCACCGGAACGCGATACAACCGGGGCAGCCGCATCATCATCGTGAAGACGTTTCTCTTGATGTCGACTTCGCTCTGGGTGTACGGGTGGTGCAACAGGGTGTGTCCGTCGGCGGTCACCAGAGCCAACGCGACGTAGTTCATGTCGAAGGCGTTCCCGAAGACTCTGGTCATCCCCCGCTGCGCCCGGTGTAACGCGTAATGCCCGAACCCGGCCAGCGAACTGCGCAGCAGCACCATCCCGATCACGAAGAGCGGCAAGGGCATCCACGCGGGCGCCCCGAGGCGCAGGCCTTGGACCACGACGTAGGCGATGACCAGCAGTACGACGACGACATTGAAACAGGTGTCCATGCGCCGGATGTGGGCGGCCAGCGCGGGGTCGTTCAGCCGCGCTTTCACCCGGTGCAGCAGGTCGTCGGGGTCGTCGAATCGGTACTTCGGGGTATCCCGCCAGCTGTTGAAGTCGTCGTCGAACAGGAACGCCGGTGCGTTGTGCTTCGGGTGGATGTCGCGGGGGGTTGCGTCGCGGCCCAACGCGTACCGCCGCTCGAGGATCCGCTCGATTTTCGCCGGGTCACGGTGATAGGAGCCGACGATGGCGGTGATGTCGCGGTTTTTGGTGCGCCCGATGAAAAACGCGCCGCCGGGATGTTTGGAGATCCAGTCACTCAGGTCATACGCGCGGCCGTTGTACACCCACACGTCTGCGAGGCGTGGGCCTCCCGGCGGAGGAGCGGGGTGCGGCGCGGCATCGCGCTCCTCGACCTCGGGAAGGTCATTCGTCATTCGCTTTCCTCCAGGTGTGCTCTGGTTCGGCTGCGCTGCGCCGCGCGCGATCTCCGAGGACCGGGCCGTACAACGCCGGGCATCGAACCAACCGCCGTCCCCGTGGGTGCAGCGGGACCACGGACCGGGTACCGGACCGGACGCCGTCGACGGCCGGACGGTCAGCGGGGACCACCGTGCGGTGCGTTACCGGCCGGTCCCCGATCCGTGGTTCGCGCTGCGCCTGGTTATCCCGTGGGGTTGGGGATCTCGACCGGCTGGCCCCACGCCGACAGGGTGATGGTGACCTGACCCTGGTCCTTGTCGACCACCATCCGCACCAGGTTCGGGCTGGGTGTCGCGGGTGCTCCCGGAGCGGGAGTGGTGGTGGTCGCGGCGTTCACGTCAACGATGTACAACGTGACCGGGAGGCTTCCCCCACCCTTGCCCAACTGAGGCACCAGGGGATCGATGATGGCGCCGTCGATGGTGCCCGTCACCTTCAGGGTGGGCAGGCCGTTGATCGTTTCGTTGCCGGCCATCTGCGGGTTTTGCACGTTGGCCACCACATTGCCCAGCCCCTTGTCCTTGTCGAGGACGATGCCCGGGTCGTAGATCTTCTCCGCCGGCCCCACCGAGGTGTACTTCCCGTCCTCGTTCTTGGTGTACATGACCTTGTTGGTCACCACGAAGTCCTTGGACACCGCAGGCGCCTTGGGCTGGAGTCGCACCCTGGCATTGCCGACGGCCTGGCCGTTGCCCTGGGGCTGGTTCGTCACGCTGGCGTCAACGGTCTCCATCGGGAGGGTGGTGATATTGGTTGTCGTCAGGTTGACGTGCAGCGAATGCAGTCCCTTGGTCGCCTTGGCGCAGTCCTGCAGGAGCTGGGCCGCTTGGGGCGACGGCGTGCCGGATGCCGGCGCCGCCGAGGACGTTGTCCCGGACGCCGCGGGGGACTCGGAGGTGGCTGTCGAGGATTTCTTGCCACATCCCGTGACGATCATGGCGAATAGCGTCGCCGCGACCGAGATCGCAATGACCGCGGAACGTGAGTGCGGATGAAGAACACGTCGGTGGGAGATTTGCGCTTGGGATCTCAAGCCATTCATTGTCAGCCTTTGCTGAGTTATCCAACCGGGCGGAAAGGGGCAGCCTGTCGCCACCCTCGTCGTACGACACGAACGGACCCCGCGACGCGAGCCCCGTCCGTGTTGCGGGCCTTGGTGACCGCATACCCGCACCCTGGCTTACCCAGCGGAGACACGCGCTCGCACGCGGGTCGCCGCTCTCTCAGCGTGTTCGCCAGTTCGCCTCGGCCGGAGTGCAGCGACACTAACACGCAACACGGACCATGAGAAATAGTTTCGCCGAAACCAGCAACTGCAATCGCTGCGCTGCACGCCCCGGCGCGCCCGAAACGCGGCGCACGAACCGAGTTGCCCCGGCGGTCTCGCGCCGCGGCGTCCGCTCGACGAAAATCGGGCATCCATCCGCGAGGCGGTGCGACGCGGGACTGCTCGCCGGCATCGTGACGCCGTTACGGCACCGTGGAGAAGTCCTGCGGGTCAACGAGATCAGCCAGCGGGGTGTGCAGTGCCTGCAATGTGGCCCTGCAGGCCGCCGGGTGCGAGAAGGCAGGCACATGTGCGGACCGCCGGCGGACGGGCCGCGTCCACAGCAGCACAGCCGGTCGGCCGGCCGCCGCGGGCGACCCACACCAGCCGGCGCGCGCGCAAACCCTCGTGACCGACACGCACCAGCCTCGCATCGAGGAGCGCGGCCCGTCCGGCGCAGTTCGGCGCGGCTGCCGCTAACCTGAACCGGGTGAATCTCGAAGCCAATCAGGCCTCCATCCGCGAGGTGTGCGATGCGGGGCTGCTCGCCGGCGCGGTGACGGTGGTGTGGCAGCGCGGAAAAGTCCTGCAAGTCAATGAAATCGGCCACCGTGACGTCGAGGCGGGCCTGCCGATGGGGCGCGACACGCTGTTTCGCATCGCCTCGATGACCAAGCCGGTCACGGTCGCGGCGGTGATGAGCCTGGTCGACGAGGGCAAGCTGGCGCTGAAAGACCCGATCACGCGCTGGGCGCCGGAGCTCGCCGAGGTGCGGGTGCTCGACGACCCCCACGGCCCGCTGGACCGGACGCATCCGCTGCGGCGCACCATCCTGATCGAGGACCTGCTCACCCACACCAGCGGGCTGGCCTACGGGTTCTCGGTGTCCGGGCCGATCGCCAAGGCCTACGTGCGGCTGCCGTTCAACCAGGGACCCGACGCGTGGCTGGCCGAGCTGGCCAAGCTGCCGCTGGTGCATCAGCCGGGCGACCGCCTCACCTACAGCCATTCCATCGACCTGCTCGG
This sequence comes from uncultured Actinomycetota bacterium, assembly GCA_963711445.1. Lineage (GTDB taxonomy): Bacteria > Actinomycetota > Actinomycetes > Mycobacteriales > Mycobacteriaceae > Mycobacterium. Next base: position 1,748,314 of record CAVQEF010000002.1, on the reverse strand, counting down.
CGTCATCGCGTCACGCATCGAGGGCAAGCCGTTCCACCTGGTTCTCGACGAACGGGTGCTGGGTCCGGTGGGCATGCCCGACACCGGGTTCTTCGTGTCCCCCGAGGGGCGCCGCCGCGCGGCCACCATGTACCGGCTCGACGGGCACGGCCAGCTACACCACGACGTGATGGGGCCGCCGCACATCACGCCGCCCTCCTTCCCCAATGCGGGCGGCGGGTTGTGGTCGACCGCCGATGACTATCTGCGTTTTGTGCGGATGCTGCTCGGCGAAGGAACGATTGACGGCGTGCGGGTGCTCTCCCCCGAGTCTGCCCGCCTGATGCGCACCGACCGGCTCACCGACGACCAGAAGCGCCACGACTTTCTGGGGGCGCCGTATTGGGTCGGCCGCGGCTTCGGCCTGAACCTGTCGGTGGTGACCGATCCGGCCAAGAGCCGGCCGTTGTTCGGACCGGGCGGGCTCGGGACGTTCAGCTGGCCCGGCGCCTACGGAACGTGGTGGCAGGCTGACCCCGCCGCCGATCTGGTCCTGCTCTACCTGGTGCAGAATCTGCCCGACATGTCCGCGGATGTGGCGGCCGCCATCGCAGGCAATACCTCACTGGCCAAACTCCAAGGGGCGCAACCCAAGTTCGTCCGTCGCACCTATCAAGCGCTCGGCCTGTGAGATGGCCGACTACCCGCCTGACCACATGGCCGGGCCGCGGCTGGTGTTGCGGCTGCCGGTGGTCGGCGACGCCGGCGTCCTCTTCCAGCGGGTGGCCCGCGATCCCGAGGTGACCAAGTATCTGCTGTGGCCGCCGCATCCCGACGTGGCCGCCACCCGCAGGGTGATCACCGAAAAGCTCAACGTCAGCGACGAGGAGCGGACCTGGGTCATCGAGCTGCGGCACAGCCGCGACGTGGTCGGGATGATCAGCTGCCGGCGCCCGGTGCCGCACTCGGTGGAGATCGGTTACTGCCTCGGCAAGCGGTGGTGGGGCAAGGGGTTGCTGTCGGAGGCACTCGAAATGCTGCTGGACGCATTGGAATCCGACCGCCAGGTGTATCGGGTCTGGGCCACCTGCAGTCCGGACAACGAACGCTCCATACGGCTGCTCGAGCGCGCCGGTTTCGCCCTCGAAGCCCGGCTGGCCCGCCAGGCCGTCTACCCGACCATCGGCCCCGAACCGCGAGACAGCCTGCTCTACGCCAAGATCCTGCGGTGACGTACCGGTCGCCGCCGAGCGTGCCGCCCGGGCGAAAATGGCGAAAATTCCCGCTCTGAGCGCACTTCCGAAACCCCTGAGCCGACTCGAGTCGCAGGACCGCGTTGAGCGACGGAGCCGGGCCGGTGTCACCCCGGCCAGCCAAACCCGGGAAGCGGTACCGCTATTGCCCCACCCCCGCCGAGACCGCTTCCTCTGATCGGCGCCCCGCTGCAGTGTCCAAGCCCGGCGGCTGTAAACGGCCGGGGACCAACGGCACCGCCGCCAACGGGAATAAGCCGCAAAGCGCCCACGCGGCAGGGTATCCGGCCGCCATGATCAGCGCGCCGAAGACTGGCGGTCCGCCGGCGGCCATCAGCCGCTGTGTGGTGTTCTGCACGCCTAACGCGCGTCCGCTCCAGAATGGTCCCGCAAACTCGGTGATCGCGGTGGCCTCCAGCCCGTTGTCGAGAACTGCGATCACCGAAACGGCCATCATGAGCAACACGGCGAAACCGGCGGCGCTGCCGTCGGTGATGGCGAGCAGGAACAGGCTCAGCGCGGCGGCGACGGCGATGAAGCGGACCGGCCGCATGCGTGAGCCGACGCGATCAGACCAGCGCCCGACAACGATACGGCCCAGCGCGCCGAGCAGTTGAGACACGGTGACCAAGCCGCCGGCGGCAGCTACCGACCAGCCGTGGTGATCCATCAGCCATACGAGCATGAACGTCACGGTCACCGTCTGCGGCATCATCAGCAAGGCGGCTACCGCATGGATGCGCGACAACACGAACGACTTGCGGTACGGGCTGGCGAGTTCTTCTGCAGTTGCTTCCCTCCGGGACTTCCGCGGCGGATCGACAATCCCGAGCGCACTGGCCACAGCCGCCATCGTGCACATCAGCGCGAGAAACATCAGGCCCGCCCGGGGGCCGCGCTCGGCCAGTTCCGGCACGACCATTGCGCCGAAGGCGATACCCAATGGTTGGGCGGTTTGGCGGATACCCATCGCCAAGCCACGTTGCTCCCGCGGGAACCAGGCCGACACCAGCCGGCCGCCGGCAGTATTGCAGCTGGCCGCGGCCATTCCACCCACGAACAGATAGAGGCCGATGAGCACCATCGAATCGGCCGACGCCGCAGCATAACCCGCAGCTGCGGTCAGAGCCGAGCCCGCGGTCAGCACGACCCGCTCACCGACGCGGTCCAGGACATATCCCCACAGGAACAGCGTGACCACCATGCCCCAACTGGGCATCGATGCCAAGAGGCCGGCCTCGGTCAACGAAATGCCGCGCCGCCCCTGCAGGGAAGGAATCAAGAACGCAACGCCATTGATGAAAAGGAACGAGGTCGCGGTGACACCCAGAGAGATGACCATGATCGACCAACGCGACCCCACGCCGAGTCGACCGTCGCTACCGGCTGCAGTGAGCATGCCATCCATGTTGCACACCATTTCGCGCGCGGTTGGCGTTGTGACCGATGCGAAGGCGCGGTAATCCATTGAACGCTAGGGCAATTCGTAACCCATGAGTGCGCCGATCCACGGCTGCGCCCGCCTTGGGCCTGCGAAAACGCGCTGAAATCTTAGGGTTTCGGTGTCGCAGCGGAAAAATAGACTCGCATTCCGATGCATTGACCACGGGGCAAGATTCATAAGCGATCCACAGCGTCTTCTTAGCGACGCCGCGACGGGCTCGTACCCAGACCCCTGCGCCCGCGCTCGAAAGGCTCCGGGCCGTACCGGGATGGGTCTCAGCGATTTCTCAGTGTGGCTACCGTAGGAATGCATGGACGACGACACCGGGAGACCACTGTCGATGAACGACGTTTCCAAGCAGGCCCTGACCAAGGTGCCAGCGGTCACCCTTGGCTTCTGGGTCATCAAGATCCTCGCGACGACGTTGGGCGAGACGGGCGGCGACACCGTCACGATGACGTTGAACTGGGGCTACGCCGCCGGTGTTGCGCTCTTCGGCGTCGCCGTGCTGGCGCTCGTCGTCGCTCAGGTCCTCGCGAGGCGCTTTCATGCGGCTCTGTACTGGACGACGATCGTGGCATCGACGACCTTTGGCACGACACTGGCCGACTTTGCCGACCGGTCGCTGGGGATCGGCTACACGGGCGGATCGCTGCTGCTCCTGGGCTGCCTCCTGGCCACCTTGGGATTATGGCGTTGGTCGCAGGGCACCGTCTCGGTCAATACCGTGTCGACGCCGAAGGTGGAAGCGTTCTACTGGGCCACGATCACGTTCTCGCAGACGCTGGGCACCGCGCTCGGCGATTGGCTCGCTGATACCCACGGACTCGGATACGAACGCGGCGCATTGGTATTTGCCGCCGGTTTGGCCGCGGTGATAGCCCTGTACTACTGGACCAGCGTGTCACGCGTCGCGTTGTTCTGGGTCGCATTCATTCTCACCAGGCCGCTGGGCGCGACCGTCGGCGACTTCATCGACAAGCCGGTCGCCGACGGCGGCCTGGCGCTGAGCCGCCCGCTGGCCTCGGCCGTGATCGCTGCGATCATCGCGGTGTTGCTCATCGTCTTGCCGCAACGCCCGGGACGCCACCCCGGCCGGCATGACGGTGCAGCGGCGGAAGCCTAGAGGCCAGATTTCACGTGCTGACCACTCATTTCGCGCACGCGGCGCCCGAAGTAGCGTAGTGCCATGAGAGTCCTGCTCGTCGAGGACGAGCCACGGCTGTCGGCGACGTTGGCTATGGGGCTCAAGGCCGAGGGTTTCGTGGTGACGGCCGTCCAAACGGGTGTCGAAGGCCTGCGGCAGGCTATCGACAACGCCTTCGACGTCGTCATCCTCGACATCATGCTTCCCGGCCACAGCGGGTACGAGGTGCTCCGCCGGATGCGCGCGCAACGTGTGTGGACGCCGGTGCTCATGCTGACGGCGAAGGACGGTGAGTACGACGAGACCGATGCCTTCGATCTGGGAGCCGATGACTATCTGACAAAGCCGTTTTCTTTCAGGGTGCTGGTGGCGCGTCTGCGGGCGTTGGTTCGTCGCGGCGCCCCGGAGCGGCCCACGGTATTGACCGCGGGGTCATTGTCGCTGGATCCTGCTCGGCATACCGTCCAACGCGGCGCGACCCCGATCGCGCTGACTCCGCGCGAGTATGGGCTGCTGGAATTTCTCATGCGCAACAAGGACGTGGTCGTCACGAAGGCCGACATCTTGCGCAACGTGTGGGATGCGCACCATCACGGGCCCGACAATGTAGTCGAGGTTTATGTGGGATATGTGCGTCGAAAGATCGATGTTCCCTTCGGTACCAACACCATCGAGACGATTCGGGGCGTCGGTTACCGATTGTTGTGTTGAGGCAGCGCGACGGTAATTCTGGTTCCGCCGCCCGGTGCGTCATCGATGGTTACCGTGCCACCGTGAGCGGTGACGACCTCGGCGACGATCGCAAGACCCAGGCCCGCTCCTCCGCCACTGCGGGCGCGATCGGAATCGAGACGCACGAAGCGTTCGAACACCCGGCTGCGTTCGGCGGCCGCAATGCCGGGGCCGTCGTCGCTGACGGTCAGCAGCGCCGTCCCCGTGCCACTGCCGACCCCAAGGCTGACACGCGAAGTCGCATGACGGACTGCGTTGTCCACCAGATTGCGGATCATGCGCGATATGGCTGCCGAGTCACCGGTGTATCGCACCGGGCAGACATCCGTGTGGATCGCGCAACCCGCCTCGCGACGCGCGCGGGAGGCTTCGTCCTCGACGAGCTCGTCGAGGGCCATGTCCTCTTTGCGCCTCACCAGGCTCTGCTCGTCGGCACGGGCCAGCAGCAACAGGTCTTCAACCAGCGCGTGCATGCGTTGCGCCTCGGGGAGGAGGGTGTTGACGGCAAACTCTGCATCCAGGAGGTCGGGATGCGCCTCGGCGACTTCCAGACCGGAGATGATGGTGGCCAGCGGGCTGCGCAGTTCATGGGAGGCGTCGCCGACGAACCGTTGTTGAGCGCGGTGGCCGTCCTCGATGCGCGACAGCATCTCGTTCATGGTGACCGCCAGGGCCGCGATCTCGTCGTGGCCCTCGGGTACGGGGACCCGTTCGCCCAGATCGGACGTCGAGATCTCGGCGACCCTGCCGCGTATCGCGTCCACCGATTTCAGCGACCGGCGAACGAGCCAATAGCTCGCGGCCGCCGCCACCGCGACAATGATCGGCGCCGCGCAGGCCAATCCGAGCGCGACGGCCCATGCGGTCGCCTCGACCGCCTCGCTGCCCCCTCCCACGATCACCGTGTAATCGCCGGACGGTGTGGTGACTTTTTGACCGCTGACGCGCATGTCGTCGTGGGGCACCGCGTCGTCGGGCATGCCGCGACGCACGTGGAAGCCGAACGCGGTGACGGGCACCAAAGGGGTCCGCGGTGCGGCGCCGGACCGCCTGACCACCGTGCCGTCGGGCGCAATCACCTGGATCGCGACCAGGCGCTGGTCGGTGGTCAGGAGGGCGCTGTCGAGGGCGTCGAGCGAATCGGACCGCAGGGCCGCGGCGATGTCGCGAACTCTGGCCGCGGCGGCATCGTCGACACCCGCCAGCAGCGACCGGTACAGGACCGCGTCCAACCCCGCACCGGCGAGAATGAGCGCGCACAACACGACGACCGCCGACACGGCGGCCGAGCGGGCGGAGATGCCCAGCCGCCGGAGGAATAAAGACCGCACCCGCCCGCTGTGCCGAGACGGCCCCGCGGCGAACATTCGCACGCCTTGATTCTGCAGGGCCCCGCATCGGCTGGAAACATCGCAGCCCACCGAGCTTCTCAGCGGCTTCTCAGCGATCGCCGCCTAGGCTGACGCTGCCATGCCCAATGAATTGCCCACCGTGCATCCGGCGCCGCCCGCGCCGACGAGAAACGACGCGCGGCACCCACGCGGCCGCGGGAGCGTCAAGACAGCGGTCAATATCGTGATCGCCCTCGGCTTGGGTGTCTCCGTAGCCGCACCGGCCGGCGCCGATCCGAGTGCGTTCAACACCCTCAGCTGTAGTTGCCCAGAGCAGGCTCCGGCCGGCAGCCCGGTTGTCCGAGACGAGATAACTCGGGGCATCCGGGGCGGTTTGGTCGACTGGTCGCGACAGTCCCACGCCGACGTGCCTGCAACGAACGCCCGGCCCTAATCCGCCCCTTCGGCTACCGCGCGCACCGCGCCGTCACCGTTGCGCGCCCCGCCGGAGCCCTGGGCGTCGGCGGGCAGCGCGAACACCGGCAGCGCGGAGCCCACCGCGGCCGTCGCCGCGTTGCGTTGGGCCTCCATGCGCGCCAGCGCCTCCTCGGTGAACACCGACAGGCCGAGGTCGGGGTTGTAGCCGTGGATCTCCTTGACGTCGAGCTGGGCGAGGAAGTAGATGATCTCCTTGGACACCACCTGGCCCGGCACCAGCACCGGGAAGCCAGGTGGGTAGGGCACCACGAACGTCGTCGACACCAGTGTCTTGCCCTCGGCCAGCCGCCGCCCGGCCATCCCGATCAGCACGTGCTCGCGGTCGTCCTCTTCGTAGCCGGCGTAGAACGCCGACCGCATGTCGCCGAACGAGCACGCGTCCACGGGGCGGAAGGCGATGTCGAACTCGCTGAAGTCGGGCAGGTGCGGCAGGTCCTCGGTGATCTCCTCGACACGGCGCTGCTGCAGGGCGCGGTCGTCTTTGCCGCCCGCGGCCTGGCGGCGATCGAAATCTGTTGCGATTCTGCGTAATACATCGAGCAGGTAGTGCACGCTCGACCAGGTGACCCCGATGGTGAAGATCAGCAGCACGCTGTTGATCGAGGTCTTGTTGATCTGGATCCCGAAGCGCTCCATCAGGATCTTCTCGCGGAAGTCATACCCGTTCATCCCGGTCTTGCCGACGAACAGGGTGACCCGCGTCGCGTCCAGCACGAACTGGTCGGAGCGCCACGCCTCGTTCCACTCGGCCAGCGCGCCCTGGCGGACCTGACGATACGAGCTCACCGACGAGGTCCGGAACTCGTCGGGCACCAAATCGGATTCGTCGAGGATGCGCAACCACTTGCTGATCAACCGGTCCTTGCGCACCCGGTGGCGAAACACCAGCGCCATGTTGTAGACGTGGCGGACCAGCTCGAATCCCTCGATGTCGACCTGCCGGCGCGCCAGGTCCAGCGACGCCAGCAGTTGCTGGTTCGGCGAGGTGGAGGTATGGGTCAAAAACGCCTCGTCGAAGGCGTCGCGGGTGAGCGCCTTGAAGTCCTGGTCGCGGACGTGGATCATCGACGCCTGCCGGAACGCCGACAGCGACTTGTGGGTGGAGTGCGTGGCATACACCCGCACCCGCGCGCGGGCGGGGTCGGGCAGCAGCCGGCGCTCAACCCACTCCGAGGAGTCCACGCCCTCCATTGAGGCAGCCCAATCCCGGTATTCGGCAAAGTATTCCGGCGAGGCCAGCATCTGTTCGAGGCGCTCGGCCGACACCATCGCGGTGCGCTGCCGGGCCCATGGCACCGCCGTCGCGAACGCGTACCACGCCTCGTCCCACAGAAAGCAGATGTCCGGCTTGATGGCCAGCACCTCCTCCATCACGCGGCGGGGGTTGTAGACGACGCCGTCGAAGGTGCAGTTGGTCAGCAGCAGCATGCGCACCCGGTGTAGCTGGCCGGCGGCCTCGAGGTCCAGCAGCGTCTGCTTGATCGTGCGCAGCGACACGGCCCCGTAGATGGCGTACTCGGGCAGCGGATAGGCATCCAGGTACAGCGGATAGGCCCCGGCCAGCACCAGGCCATAGTGGTGGGACTTGTGGCAGTTGCGGTCGATGAGCACGATGTCGCCGGGCCGGGTCAGCGCCTGCACGACGATCTTGTTGGCGGTCGACGTCCCGTTGGTGCTGAAGTAGGTGCGGTTGGAGTTCCAGGTCAGCGCGGCCTTGTCCATCGCCGCCTTGATGTTGCCGTGCGGGTCCAGCAGCGAGTCCAGCCCGCCCGACGTGCTCGACGTCTCGGCCATGAAGATGTTGCGGCCGTAGAACTCCCCCATGTCCTGCAGCGACTTGGAGTTGAAGATGCTGGCGCCCCGCGCGACGGGCAGCGCGTGGAACTGGCCGACCGGTGCCGCGGCGTAGGCGCGCAGCGCGTCGAAAAACGGTGTGGCAAAACGGTTCCGCAAGCCTGCGACCACCGTGCTGTGCAGGTCGGTGACGTCGTTGAGCCGGTAGAACGTGCGATCGTAGACGTCGGGCTCGTCCTCGGTCTCCGCGGCGATCGACTCGTCGGTGAGCAGATACAGGTCGATGTGGGGCCGCAATTCCCTGATCCACTCGGCGCATTCGACCCAGTCGTGGGTGTCCTCCGGCGCGATGTCTTCTCCCACGGCGCCCAGCAGCGAGTTGGTCACCGGCATCCGGTCGCGCGAGCGCAGCGGCAGGTCGTGCCGGACGATCGCCGCCTGGATCTCGCCGTTGAGCGCGACCGCGGTGATGGCGTCCTCGATGCTGCCCACCAGGAGCAGCTCGTACTGCAGATTGTCGGACGGCTTGCGCAGCGCCCGTAGGCAGTCGGCCAGGTTGTCGGGGGCGGTGGTCGGGGAATCGTCGGCGAGCAGCACGGTGTAGAACTGTTGCCGCTTGGCCTGGGCGACCAGCTCCTGCTCGGCCAGCGACGCCGACGTGTCGAAAAGCCCTGCACGGTCGCCGTATTCGCAGAGCAGCCGCACGGCCAGCGACACCTCCTCGGCGAGCCGCACCGTCGAGAGCATCTCCAGGTGTGTCCGGAAGGTCGCCAGGTTCTCCGCGCCGGGGTACAGCCAGTACCGCTCGTAGGCGGCCAGCCGGTCGATCAGCCGCCGCACCCGGGCGACGTCATGGTGAATGTCCTGCTTGCTCAGGTCGACCTGGGCCAGGTGACGGCACGCGTCGTCGAGCAGGTTCCAGGTGTCCAGGCGGGTGTACGACGGATTGGCCACCGCCGCCAGGGCGGACACGTGCAGCCGCCGCGGTTTGTCACTGTGTCGGTTCATGCCCTCGCCTGTCCCTTCGGGGTGCGGATAGTTATTCTGACCCGGCGTCGCTCCCCGCGGAAACATTTCGGCGAGGCCGGTCGGCGATCCGCATCGGGAGCGCCAGGCGGCGCGCCGGCAGGTCGGCGACGTCGCCGAGCGAGCGCACCACCGCCTGCGTCAGGCCCATGAGGGCGGCCATCACGGGCAGCACGGGTTGCAGCGGCTTGGCCGCCGACCGCACGGTGCTGATGCGCCGGGCCACCACCAGGCGCTCGACGCAGTGCGACAGCCAGGCCCCCACGCCCAGCGCGAAGATCGCCAGCACCGCCGCCACGATGCTCAGCCGGTAGGCCGCGCAGACGACCGCACCGATGATCACCAACGCGGCCAGCGCCGCGGCGGCGGCGGCGCGCGACTCGAGGCGGCTCACGACTCGGGCCCCCGGCCCCGAACCGCCTGGGCCGCGGCGCGGATCTGCGGCGTCACCAGCATCACGCGGCCGAGCACCCCGTTGACGAAACCGGGCGACTCGTCGGTGGACAGTTCCTTGGCCAGCCGCACGGCCTCGTCGACGGCGACCGGCTCGGGCACGTCGTCGGCATAGAGCAACTCCCACACCGCGACCCGCAGGATCGCCCGGTCCACCGCGGGCAACCGGTCCAGCGTCCAGCCCTGCAGGTGCGAGCTGATCAGGTCGTCGATGTGCGCGCTGTTGTCGCCGACGCCGCGCGCCACCGTGACCGTGTAGGGGGACGGCGGCGCGACGCCGGATTGGCCCTCGGCCAGCCCGATCCGGGCGTCGACGACCTCCCCCGGGCTCATGTCGCGGGCCTCGGCCTCGAACAGCAGGTCGACGGCGCGCTTGCGGGCATGGTGACGTCCTTTGAAGGGACGCGCGGGCCGTGCGGGCTTGCTCACGCGTTGACGCGGCCCAGGTAGCTGCCGTCGCGGGTGTCGACTTTCAGCTTGTCGCCGGTGTTGATGAACAGCGGCACCTGGATCTCCGCCCCGGTTTCCACGGTGGCGGGCTTGGTGCCGGCGCTGGAGCGGTCGCCCTGCAGGCCCGGCTCGGTGTGGGTGACCTCCATCTCGACCGACACCGGCAGCTCGAGGTAGAGCGGCGCCCCGTTGTGGAACGCCACCTGCACCGGCAGACCCTCGAGCAGGAACCGGGCGGCGTCGCCGACCAGCGACTCGGGCAGCGGATGCTGCTCGTAGTCCTGGCTGTCCATGAACACGAAGTCCGAGCCGTCGCGGTACAGGTAGGTGGTGTCGCGCCGGTCGACGGTGGCGGTCTCCACCTTGACCCCGGCGTTGTAGGTCTTGTCGACGACCTTGCCCGAGACCACGTTCTTGAGCTTGGTACGCACGAAGGCCGGGCCCTTGCCGGGCTTGACGTGCTGGAACTCGACGATCTGCCAGAGCTGGCCGTCGATCACCAGCACCAGTCCGTTCTTGAAGTCGGCGGTCGAAGCCACGGTCGGTCTATCTCCTAGAGGACGGTCAGTTCCTTGGGGAACTTGGTCAACAATTCCGGGGTCTGCCCGGCGGTTTCGTCAGGCACGACCAGCGTGTCCTCGATGCGGACACCGCCGCGGCCGGGTAAGTAGACGCCGGGCTCCACGGTCACCACGGAGCCCGCCAGTAGTGTACCGGCGGAGGTCGCGCCGATCCCGGGCGCTTCGTGGATCTGCAGGCCCACCCCGTGCCCCAGGCCGTGGCCGAAGTTCTCGCCGTAGCCCGCGTCGACGATCATCCGCCGTGCCGCGCCGTCCACCTCCCGCAAGTCGGCGCCCGGCCGCAGCGCCTCGCGGCCGGCCTGCTGCGCCGCGGCGACCAGCTGGTAGATCTCCAGCTGCCAGTCGGCGGCCTTACCCGCCTTGCCCAGGACGAACGTGCGGGTCATGTCGGAGTGATATCCGGCGACCAGCGCGCCGAAGTCGATCTTGACGAAGTCACCCTCGGCCAGCACCGCGTCGGTCGGGCGGTGATGCGGGATCGCCGAATTGGCCCCGGCGGCCACGATCGTCTCGAACGAGATCGCGTCGGCGCCGTGGTCGAGCATCAGGGCTTCCAGCTCGCGGCCCACCTCCCGTTCGGTCCGCCCCGGCCGCAGGCCGCCGCGCTGCACCAGGTCGGCAAGCGCGGCGTCGGCCGCCTCGCAGGCCAGCCGCAGCAGCGCCACCTCGCCGGCGTCCTTGATCTCCCGCAGCCCCTCCACGGTGCCGGCGGCCCGCACCAGCTCGGTGGCCGCCGACCGCTCCCGCAGCTCGTTGGTCAGCGCGTCGAAGGCGTCGACCGTGACCACATTGCTTTCGAAGCCCAGCTTGCCCACCCCGGCGTCGGCGGCCCGGCCGACCAGGTGGCGGCCCAGCGCCCGCTCGATGGCGATCTGAAGCCCGGCCGCCTGCTCGGCGGCCTGAGTGCGATACCGGCCGTCGGTGGCCAGCACGGCCCCGCGGTCGTTCGAGTCGTCGGCGAACACCAGCAACGCGCCGTTGGAACCGGTGAATCCGGACAGATAGCGCACGTTGGTCAGGTCCGTGACCAGCATGGCATCCAGCCCGGCGGCCGCGATCTGCGCTTTGAGATTGTCTCGACGCTGCGAATGTGTCACGTCCCTTGACGCTACTCGCTACGCTGAGGGCCCATGACTAACTGGATGGTGCGTGGACTGGCGTTCGCCGGGTTGATGGTCGTCGTCCGCTTGATTCAGGGAACGATCATCAACGCGTGGCCGACGCAGGCCGGGCTGGTCAGCCTGGTGCTGCTGCTGCTGTTCACCGTCGCCGCGTTCGTATGGGGAGTGATCGACGGCCGCGCCGACGCCGTGGCCAATCCGGATCCCGACCGGCGCCGCGACCTGGCGATGAACTGGCTGCTGGCCGGGCTGGTCGCGGGGATCGTCAGCGGCGCGGTGTCCTGGGTCATCGCCCTGGTGTACAAGGGGCTCTACAGCGGGGGCCTGCTCAACGAGGTCACCACGTTCGCGGCGTTCACCGCGCTCCTCGTCTTCCTGGCCGCGATCATCGGCGTGACCGTCGGCCGCTGGCGCGTGGACCGCAACCCCCCGCCGCGCAGCGAGGGCGGAGAGGGCCAGGAACGCGCCGACACCGACGTGTTCGCCGCGGTGCGCGGGGACGACAGCCCGACGGGCGAGATCGCGGTGCCGGCGGCCGCGGCGGCCGCCGCGCCGACTGCGGTGGCCACCGCCGAGCGCGAGGAACCCACCGAAACCATGCCGACCGCCGAGCGGGAGGCACCCACCGAGGTGATCCCGACGGGCACGTGGGGGGGCAGCACCGAGGAGATGCCCACCACCGAGGACGACGCGAAGACCGAGGTGATCCGCACGGATCCCGAGGCCGGCGAAGAACCCAAGAAGGACTAGCTCGTTTCGGCCAGATACCGCAGGGCCAGCACGTAGCCCCGCACGCCCAGGCCGACAATCACCCCGTGCGCGACCGGGCTGATGTAGGAGTAGCGCCGAAACTCTTCGCGCGCATGCACATTGGAGATGTGCACCTCGATCAGCGGCGCGCTCAGCTCGGCGCACGCGTCGCGCAGCGCCACCGACGTGTGGGTCAGCCCGCCGGCGTTGAGGATCACCGGCTCCCCCGCGTCGGCGGCCGCATGGATCCACTCCAGCAGCTCGGCTTCGCTGTCGCTTTGGCGCACCACGGCGTCCAGCCCCAGTGCCGCGGCCTCCCGCTCGACCAGCGCGGCCAGCTCGTCGTGCGTGGTGGTGCCGTAGACACCGGGCTCACGCCGGCCCAGCCGGCCCAGGTTCGGGCCGTTGACGACGTGGACCCTCATGAGGCCCCCGCCAGGCCGTCGTAAGCCGCCGCCAGCAGCGCCGGGTCTGGCCCGGCCAACCGCCCCGGCTTGGCCAGCCCGTCGAGCACGACGAACCGCAGCACCCCGGCCCGGGTCTTCTTGTCGCCCGCCATGTACCCCAGCAGCTGCGGCAACGCGTCGGCGTCGTAGCTGACCGGCAGGCCGAGCGCCGCCAGGATGGTGCGGTGCCGCCGCGCGGTGGCGTCGTCGAGCCGTCCGGCGAGCCGGGCCAGCTCGGCGGCGAACACCAGGCCGACGGAGACCGCGGCGCCGTGCCGCCACTGGTAGCGCTCGCGCCGCTCGATCGCGTGCCCCAACGTGTGACCGTAGTTGAGGATTTCGCGCAGCTCGGACTCCTTCTCGTCGGCGGCGACGACCTGTGCCTTCACCGCGATCGCGCGCCGGACCAACTCCGGCAGCACGTCGCCCGCCGGGTCCAGGGCGGCCTGCGGGTCGGCCTCGATGAGATCGAGGATCACCGGGTCGGCGATGAACCCGGCCTTGACCACCTCGGCCATCCCGCCGACGAGTTCGTTGCGCGGCAACGTTTCCAGGGTCGCCAGGTCGACCAGGACGGCGAGCGGCTGATGGAACGCGCCCACCAGGTTCTTGCCCGCGTCGGTGTTGATGCCGGTCTTGCCGCCGACGGCCGCGTCGACCATGCCCAGCAGCGTGGTCGGCATGTGCACGATCGAGACTCCGCGCAGCCAGGTGGCCGCCGCGAAGCCGGCGACGTCGGTGGCCGCGCCGCCGCCCAGGCTGACCAGGGCGTCCTTGCGGTCGATTCCGATGCGGCCCAACACTTCCCAGATGAATCCCACGACGGGCAGGTCCTTGCCGGCCTCGGCGTCGGGGATTTCGATGCGGTGCGCGTCGACCCCGCGGCCGGCCAGGCGGGCGCGGATGGCCTCGGCGCTGTCCGCCAGCACCGGCTGGTGCAGGATCGCGACCCGGTGCCGGCCGGTCAGCAGCCGGTCCAGCTCACCGCCCAGATCGGTGCCGATGATGACCGGGTACGGCGGGTCGACGGCCACCTCGACGGTGACCGGCGCGGTGGTGCCGGTCATGTGGCGGCCCTGCTGGGCTGGGTCTGTTGCAGCCGCGACACGATGTGGCGGACCACCGCCCCGGGATTGCGGCGGTTGGTGTCCACCCGGATCGTCGCGACGCGCCGGTACAGCGGGCTGCGCTGCGCCATCAGAGCGCGGTATTTCTCCGCGCGGTCGGGCCCGGCCAGCAGGGGCCGCGCGCTGCTGCCGGCGGTGCGCCGCACCCCTTCCCTGGCGCTGATTTCCAGGTAGACGACCGTGTGGCCGGCCAGCGCCTCGCGCACCCCGGGGCTGGTGACGGCGCCGCCGCCCAGCGACAGGACCCCGTCGTGCTCGACCAGCGCCGCGCGCACCACATCCTCTTCGATGCGGCGGAACTCCTGCTCGCCCTCGGCGGCGAAGATGTCGGCGATGCTGCGGCCCGTCCGCTGCTCGATCGCCGCGTCCGTGTCCAGCAGGCCCACCCCGAGCGCCTTGGCCAGCCGCCGCCCGATGGTGGACTTGCCCGAGCCCGGCAACCCCACCAGTACCGCCTTGGGTGCCATCAGGCGGTCCCCCGGGCCGCCGGCGACTCGCGGTCGGCGACCGCGCGCAGGTAGGACTCGATGTTGCGGCGGGTCTCGGTCAGCGAGTCGCCGCCGAACTTCTGCAGCGCCGCGCGGGCCAGCACCAGCGCGACCATGGTCTCGGCGACCACCCCGGCGGCCGGCACCGCGCACACGTCCGAGCGCTGGTGGATGGCGACGGCCTCGTCGCCGGTGGCCATGTCGACGGTGGCCAGGGCCCGCGGCACCGTGGAGATCGGTTTCATCGCGGCGCGCACCCGCAGCGGCTGGCCGTTGGTCATGCCGCCCTCGAGCCCGCCGGCCCGGTTGGTGGACCGGACGACGCCGTCGGGGCCGGGGTACATCTCGTCGTGGGCGCGGCTGCCGCGGCGGCGCGCGGTCGCAAACCCGTCGCCGATCTCGACGCCCTTGATCGCCTGGATGCCCATGACGGCGGCGGCCAGCTGGCCGTCGAGCCGGTTGTCGCCGCTGGTGAAGGAGCCGAGCCCGATCGGCAGGCCCAGCGCGACGACCTCGACCACCCCGCCGAGGGTGTCGCCGTCCTTCTTGGCGGCCTCGATCTCGGCGATCATCGACTTCTCGGCCTGCTCGTCGTAAGCGCGGACCGGGCTGGCGTCGATCGCGGGCAGGTCCTCGGCGCGCGGCGGCGGCCCCTCGTAGGGTTCCGACGGGCCGATCGCGATCACGTGGGAGAGCACCTCGACCCCCATCGCCTGGCGCAGGAACGACCGCGCGACCGTCCCGGCCGCGACGCGGGCCGCGGTCTCCCGCGCGCTGGCCCGCTCCAGCACCGGCCGGGCGTCGTCGAAGCCGTACTTGAGCATGCCCGCGTAGTCGGCGTGGCCGGGCCGCGGCCGGGTCAGCGGCGCGTTGCGCGCCGAGTTTTCCAGGTCGGCCGCTCCGTCCGCGTCGACCGGGTCGGTCGCCATCACGGTCTCCCATTTCGGCCATTCGGAGTTGCCGATCTCGACGGCGATCGGCCCGCCCAGCGTGATGCCGTGGCGCACCCCGGAGAGCACGGTCACCGCGTCGCGCTCGAAGGACATGCGGGCGCCGCGGCCATAGCCCAGGCGGCGGCGGGCCAGCTGATCGGCGATCTCGGCGGAGCTGACCTCCACCCCGGCGACCATGCCCTCCAGCACGGCCACCAGGGCACGACCATGCGACTCCCCGGCGGTGATCCAGCGCAACACCCGATCATTCTCCCATGTGGCCCCGCACGCTCTGAGCGACTCTCTAACAGCACACGGCCAGGCTCACCGCCGCTGCGGTGGCCGCGCACATCGAGGGACCGTGCGGCACGGCGGCCCGCCCCTGGAGGGCGGCCCACAGCGCTGTCAGCAGCGGCGCCCCCAACGCCGCCAGCACCCACACCCCGGCGCCGAAGCAGCCGGCCAGCCCGCCCAGCCCGAGCGCCAGCTTGACGTCGCCGGCCCCCATCCCCGCCGGCGAGGCCAGGTGCACGAGCAGATACGCCCCCGCCAGCGCCGCCGCCCCGGCCAGGGCGGGCACCCCGCGGCCGGCCCCCGCGGCGGCCGACAGGATCACCGCCGCCCCCGGCAGCGTCAGCACGTTGGGCAGCCGACGTCGCCAAAGGTCGTAGCAGCTCAACACCGCCAGCCAGGCGGCCACCACCCCGATCGCCGCGATCCGCATGCCGCGCGACGCTAGCCCAGGGCCGCGCTCATCGCCCCTCGCGGCGCGGGCAACCCTGTGAACAACTCCACCTGCGAGAACGCCTGATGCAGCAGCATCTGCACCCCGTTGACCACGTGGCCGCCCGCGGCGGCGACCGCGGCGGCCAGCGGGGTGGGCCACGGGTCGTAGACGGCGTCCAGCAGCACCGGGATCGCGGCGAAGGCGCCGGCGTAGCGCGCCGCCGCGTCCGCGGGGATGGTGCTGACCAGCACCTGTGCGGCCGCCACCCGGTCGGCCAACTCGGGGCCGCCCAGCTCGCAGAACCGCGTCGTGACGCCGCTCGCCGCGCCCAGGTCCACCAGCCGGGCCGCCTTGGCCGCGTCGCGCGCCGCGACGGTGAGGTCGGTGACGCCGAGTTCGGCCAGCCCCAGCACCGCCGCCGGCGCGGTGCCGCCCGACCCGCACACCAGCGCGGGCCCGGACACCCCACCGGGCAGCTCCCCCAACGCCCCGGCGACGCCGTCGATGTCGGTGTTGTCGGCCCGCCAGCCCGTGGGAGTGCGTACCAGGGTATTGGCCGAGCCGACGCGTTCGGCGCGTTCGGTGCGCTCGTCGGCGAAGGCCAGGGCGGCGAACTTGCCCGGCATGGTCACCGACACGCCGACCCACTCCGGCCCGAACCCGCCGACGACGCCCGCGAGCTCGTCGGCGCCGCATTCGATGCGCTCGTAGGTCCAGCCGTCCAGCCCCAGCGCGCGGTAGGCGGCCAGGTGCAGTTGCGGGGACCTCGAATGGGCGATCGGCTTGCCGAGGACCCCGGCTTTCCGGGGGGCTTCGCTAGCGGGCGGAGTCGAGGACACCGTTGCGCTTAGCCAGCTCGATATTGGCCAGATGCTGCTGATAGTCCCTGGTGAACAGCGTCGTCCCCTGGGCGTCGATGGTGACGAAGTACAACCAGTCCCCCGGCGCGGGATGCTCGGCCGCCTGCAGCGCGTCGACACCCGGCGAACAGATCGCCGTGGCGGGCAGCCCCGGCGACACGTAGGTGTTCCACGGCGTCCGTTGCGCGCGGTCGGCGTCGCTGGTGGCGACCTCCCTGCGGTCCAGCGGGTAATTCACGGTCGAGTCGAATTCGAGCGTGCGGTGCTCGCGCAGGCGGTTGTAGATCACCTGCGCCACCTTCGCGAAGTCCTGGGTGTTGCTTTCCTGCTGCACCAACGACGCGACCACCAGGATGTCGTAGGGCGACAGCTGCAGCGAGGAGGCGGTGTCGAGGAGGCCGGACTTCATGTACTCCACCGCGCCTGCACTGATCAGGCTCGACAGGATGCTCTGGGCCGGGGCCGCGGGATCGACGTTGAAGGTCCCCGGTGCGATGAGGCCCTCGAGCCGGCGGTGGTCATCGCCCAGTTCGGTGACCGGTTCGGCCGCCCACGACGGCACGGCCAGCACCGAGGGCGCGCTGTTGCTCGCCGCGGCCCGCAGGTCGGCCATCGAGAGGCAGTGCCGGTCACCGTCGAGGTCCACGCACGTGGCCTTCGAGATCAACGTCAGGATCCCGGGGGTCACCACGTTGGTCTTCATGTCGGTGGTGTCGTCGAGCTGCCGGCCTTCCGGGATGACCAGCCGCCCCACCCGGTTCTTCGGGTCGGTCAGCCGCGCGACGGCGTCGGCCGCCGGGATCTCGGTGCGCACCTGGTAGTAGCCCGGCTGGATCGCGTTGATCGCGGCGTTGCCGTGCGCGGCGTTGACGAAGGCCCGGACCGTCTTCACCACGTGCTTGCTCTGCAGCGTCTCCCCCACGTTGGTCGTCGAGTCACCGGCCTGGACGTGGATGACGATGTCGCGCTTGCCCGAACCGGTGTAGTCGTCACCGGATCCGAACACCGTGTGCCAGAGTTTGGTGCCGACGAAGGCGGCCACCAGCACCACCACGACGACCGCGACGAGCGTGAGCCTGCCGACGACACGGCGGCGGCGCCGGCCGCGCTCGAGTTTCTTGCGGGCCAGGCGGCTCGCCCGGCGCCGGGGCTGCGGCCCGACCGTTTCCGGCTCGGCCCGTTGGCTGTCAACCATCGGCGACTCCGGCCACCCGCCCGGCCAGGGTGGCGCGGCGCTGGTCGAGCCAGCCCTGCAGGATGGCCACCGCGGCCGCCTGGTCGATCACCGCCCGCTGCTCCCGGGCGCGCATCCCCGCCGCGCGCAGCGAACGCTGGGCACTCACGGTGGTCAGCCGCTCGTCGGCCAGCCGCACCGGGACGGGCGCGATCCGTGCGGCCAGCGTGTCGGCCAAGTCGATCGCGTCGAGCGCGGCGGGGCCGATGCGGTCGGCGAGCGTGCGCGGCAGGCCCACGATCACCTCCACCGCCTCGAGTTCGGCGGCGATTTCGGCCAGCCGGCGCACGTGCCGCCCGGAACGGTCCCGGCGCACCGTCTCCACCGGGGTGGCCAGGACGGCGTCGGGGTCGCTGGCGGCCACGCCGATACGCACGCTGCCCGCGTCGATGCCGAGGCGCCGGCCCCGGCCCGGGTCCTGGTCGCCGGGCCGGTCCGGCGCGCGGTGCTCGGTGGGGACCACTCAGCCGACCCGCGCTATCGCGGCGATCTCGGAGCGCACCGCGTCGAGCGCGGCGTCGATGCCGGTCGGGTTCTTTCCCGAGCCCTGCGCCAGGTCCGGCTTGCCGCCGCCGCGGCCCTCGACGGCCACGGCGAGTTTCTTGACGAGGTCGTTGGCGCGGACCCCGAGGTGCTGGGCGGACGCGTTGGCGGCCACGGCGTACGGCACGGTCCCGTCGTTTTCGGCGATGAGCGCCACCACCGCGGGATCGCTGCCCAGCTTGCCGCGGATGTCGCCGACCAGCGAGCGCAGATCGGCCGCCGTCGTCCCGGCCGACATTCGTTGCGCCACCAACCGGACACCGCCGATGCGTTCGGCGCCGGCCGCAGCGTTGGCCGCCGCGGCCCGCGTGCTGGCCAGCCGGGCGCGTTCGACTTCCTTCTCGGCGGCCTTGAGCCGATCCACCAGGTTGGCCACCCGGGCGGGCACCTCGTCGGACGGCACCTTCAGCGAGGACGCCAGCCCGGCCATCAGCGCGCGTTCCTTGGCCAGGTGGCGGAAGGATTCCAGCCCGACGTAGGCCTCCACCCGGCGCACCCCGGAGCCCACCGACGACTCGCCCAGGATGGTCACCGGACCGATCTGCGCCGAATTGTGCACGTGTGTTCCGCCGCACAGCTCCAGGGAGAACGGCCCGCCCATCTCCACCACCCGCACCTCGTCGGGGTAGCTCTCGCCGAACAGGGCCAAAGCCCCCATCGCCTTGGCCTTCTCGAGGTGTTCGGTGAACGTGTGCACCTCGAAGTCGGCCTGCACCGCCTCGTTGGTCACCTCTTCGATCTGGGTGCGCTGATCCTCGCTCAGCGGCCCCTGCCAGTTGAAGTCGAAGCGCAGGTAACCCGGCCTGTTCAGCGACCCGGCCTGAACAGCGTTGGGCCCCAGCACTTGTCGCAACGCGGCGTGCACCATGTGGGTGCCCGAATGGCCCTGGGTGGCCCCGCGGCGCCAGCCCGGATCCACGGCCGCGACGACGGTGTCGCCCTCGACGAACTCCCCGGACTCCACGTTGACGCGATGCACCCACAGGGTTTTCGCGATCTTCTGCACGTCGGTGACCGCGGCGCGGGCGCTTTCGCCGGACCCGGTTCCGCTGATCGTGCCCTCGTCGGCGATCTGCCCACCGGACTCGGCGTAGAGCGGGGTCCGGTCCAGCACCAGTTCGACCTGGTGGGCCCCGTCTTTTTCGCGTTGCGCGCCGTGCGCCACCACCGGCACCCGCTTGCCGTCGACGAAGATGCCCAGAACCTTTGCCTCGGAAACCAACTCGGTAAACCCGGTGAACTCGGTAGGCCCGGCGTCGACGAGCTCGCGGTAGGCGCTCAGGTCGGCATGCGCGTGCTTGCGCGCGGCGGCGTCGGCCTTGGCGCGGCGGCGCTGCTGCGCCATCAGTTCCCGGAAGCCGATCTCGTCGACCTGCAGGCCCGCCTCGGAGGCCATCTCCAGGGTGAGCTCGATCGGGAAGCCGTAGGTGTCGTGCAGCGTGAAGGCGTCCGAACCGGACACCACAGCGCCGCCGGCCGTTTTGGTGGCGCCGACGACCTCGTCGAACAGCTTGGAGCCCGAAGCCAGGGTGCGGTTGAACGCGGTCTCCTCGGCGACGGCGATGCGTTTGATCCGGTCGAAGTCGGCGACCAGCTCGGGATAGGACGGGCCCATCGCGTCGCGCACGGTGGTCATCAGGTCGCCGACGATCGGGCCCTCGATGTCCAGCAGCCGCGCCGAGCGGATCACCCGGCGCAGCAGCCTGCGCAACACATAGCCGCGCCCGTCGTTGCCGGGGGTCACCCCGTCACCGATCAGGATCGCCGCGGTGCGGCTGTGGTCGGCGATGACGCGGTAGCGCACGTCGTCATCGTGGCTGCCTTCCGGACCGGACAGGTCGTAGCCGCGCGGGGCGCGGGCGGCCGCCGCGTCGATGACCGGCCGCAGCAGGTCGGTTTCGTAGACGTTGTGTACGCCCTGCATGATGAACGCGACCCGCTCGACGCCCATGCCGGTGTCGATGTTCTTGCGCGGTAACGGCCCGAGGATCTCGAAGTCGGTCTTGTTGGTGCCCTCGCCGCGCTCGTTCTGCATGAACACGAGGTTCCAGATCTCGATGAAGCGGTCCTCGTTGGCGATCGGGCCGCCGCCTTCGCCGAATTCGGGCCCGCGGTCGTAGTAGATCTCCGAGGACGGCCCGCACGGCCCGGGGATGCCCATCGACCAGTAGTTGTCCTCCATGCCGCGGCGCTGGATGCGCTCGGCCGGCAGCCCGGCAATCTCCTGCCACAGCCGCACTGCCTCGTCGTCATCGAAATAGACTGTGGTCCAGAGCCTTTCGGGATCAAGCCCGTAGCCGCCGTCGGCGACGGGCTTGGTCAGCAGGCTCCACGCCAGTTCGATGGCCTCGCGTTTGAAGTAGTCGCCGAACGAGAAGTTGCCGGCCATCTGGAAGAACGTGTTGTGCCGGGTGGTGATGCCGACCTCGTCGATGTCCGGAGTGCGGATGCACTTCTGGATGCTGGTGGCTTTCGGGTAGGGCGGGGTGCGCGCGCCCAGGAAGAACGGCACGAACTGGACCATGCCGGCGTTGACGAACAGCAGATTGGGGTCGTCGAGAATCACCGAGGCGCTCGGCACCTCGGTGTGGCCCGCTTTCACGAAATGATCGAGGAACCTCTTCCTGATCTCGTGTGTCTGCACTGGTTTCCGCTCTTCCTGTTCGTCCTTACCGTGCCGCGAGTCCGGCCGGACCGGCGCGCGGCTGCCTTTGGGTCGCCATCTAGCCTATTCGCCGGGTTTTTGGGGGACTGTCTAACGACTCGTTCGACCGCCCAACAGTACCCTTTCCGCCGCCCTGCTCAGCCGCCCGCTAACCCTCCAGAAAGCTCAGCCGCACCGACCGCCGCGGGTTGTCCCGGTTGAGGTCGACCAGCACGATGCTCTGCCAAGTGCCCAGCTGTGGGTCGCCGGCGGCGACCGGCACCGTCACCGACGGCGCGACGATGGCGGGGAGCACGTGGTCGGCGCCGTGGCCCGGCGAGCCGTGCGCGTGCCGGTAACGGTCATCGCGCGGCAGCAACCGGTCCAGCGTGTCGACCAGGTCGTCGTCGGAGCCGGCGCCGGTCTCGATGATCGCGACCCCGGCCGTCGCGTGCGGGACGAACACGTTGCACAACCCGTCGCCGTAGCTGAAGCAGAACCTGCGGACCGCATCGGTCAGGTCGACGATGCGGCGCTGCGAGGTGTCCACGTCCAGCACATCGGTATGCACCCCTTCAAGCCTACGGTGGGCGCGCGAAACTGCCCAGTGACCAGCCAGTTGTGTGTGAGCGCGACCACACGGGCCGCCGGCCGCCGAAGCCCATTGCGGTGACTCTCCGGCAGGAGGAAGGTAGCGGGTGGGACCGGTGGCGCCACCGGGGCGCTGCCCTGACACAGGAGGGGTCGACTGTGTACGCACGCTCTACCACCATCCAGGCGCAACCGCTGTCCATCGACATCGGGATTGCGCACGTTCGCGACGTCGTCATGCCCGCGCTGGCGGAGATCGGCGGCTTCGTCGGGATATCGCTGCTGGTCGACCGGCAGTCCGGCACCTGCATCGCCACCAGCTCCTGGGACACCGTGGGGGCGATGCGCGCCGGCGCCGAGCGGGTGGCGCCCATCCGCGACCGGGCCGCGCTGATGTTCGACGGCAGCGCACGGGTCGAGGAATGGGAGATCTCGTTGCTGCACCGCGACCACCGCTCCCGCGAGGGGGCCTGCGTGCGGGCGACCTGGCTCAAGGTGGTGCCCGACCAGCTCACCCGCTCCCTGGACTTCTACCGCTCCTCGGTGCTGCCGGAGATGGAGGCGCTCGACGGGTTCTGCAGCGCCAGCCTGCTGGTCGACCACCCTGCCTGCCGGCGGGCCGTGTCGTGCTCGACGTTCGACAGCCTCGACGCGATGGCCCGCAACCGCGACCGGGCCACCGAGCTGCGCAGCAGGCGGGTGCGCGAGCTGGGCGCCGAGGTCATCGACGTGGCCGAGTTCGAGTTGGCGATCGCGCGCCTGCGGGTGCCCGAGCTGGTCTGAGCCGGCCTTGCCGGCGCCGAGCGGCACGCCGGCGTGACGCTCGGCGGGGCGCTTCAGGGCAGCGCGTCGCCGGGAAACCCGCGGCAGGGGTGCACCCGAGGATCACGACGCTGTAGGGCTTGGCGGTGGGAAGCAGTTGGCCCATCTCCTCGTCGGTGAAGGTTCTCATCGATGCCGCCTTCCGGGAGCGCCGGCGAAACTTCGGTCGTTTCGCGCACGTTTCATCTTCGTCAAACGTCACAGCCCTGCCCAGTCCGGCTGCTATGACGCCAACCATGAAGACCGCGAAATCACGAACCTTCGGCTGGGCAGCGATCCTGTTGGCATTCGCCGGACTGGGAGTGCCCACCGCCGGGGCGCAGCCCGGACCGGCGCCCGACGAGTTCTGGTGCCCGGGGCAACCAATACCGCGGGGGGCCATGTGGAACATGGCGACCTGTCACGTATTCCACTGGGAAACCGGGGCCGACGGCACCCAGGTCGCCGTGCAGGGCCCCCCGCCCGGCTGCGGCCTCGATCCCTGCTGACGGTTCAGCCCCGCCGGCGGCGGATGATGGCCCGCAGCCGCTCCAGCCGGCCGGCCATCTCGCGCTCCCCGCCGCGGCCGGTGGGCCGGTAGTAGTCCACTCCCACCACCTCGTCCGGCGGATATTGCTGGGCGACAACACCATCCGGCGCGTCATGCGAATACTTGTAGCCCTGTGCGTGGCCCAGCGCCGCGGCGCCCGAGTAGTGCCCGTCGCGCAGGTGCGACGGCACCAGGCCGGCCTTGCCGGCCTTGATGTCGGCCATCGCCGCGCCCAGCGCGGTGGTGACTGCGTTGGATTTCGGCGCGGTCGCCAGGTGGACGGTGGCGTGCGCGAGGGTCAGCTGGGCCTCGGGCATGCCGATCAGCTGCACGGTCTGCGCGGCGGCGAGCGCGGTGTGCAGCGCGGTCGGGTCGGCCATCCCGATGTCCTCGCTGGCCAGGATCATCAGCCGGCGCGCGATGAAGCGCGGGTCCTCCCCGGCGACGAGCATGCGGGCCAGATAGTGCAGCGCGGCGTCGACGTCGGAGCCGCGCACCGACTTGATGAAGGCGCTGATGACGTCGTAGTGCTGGTCGCCGTCGCGGTCGTAGCGCACGGCGGCCTCGTCCAGGGACTGCTCGACTGCCGCGACGCTGAGCTCGGCGCCGTCGGGAACCGCCTCGGCCGCCACCTCCAGCGCCGTCAGGGCGCGGCGGGCGTCCCCGGCCGCCAGCCGGACCACCAGGTCGACGGCCTCGGGCTGCACCGCGACCCGCCCGTCCAGGCCGCGGGCGTCGTCGATCGCCCGCTGCACCACCGTGCGGATGGCGTCGGCGGTCAGCGGTCGCAGCTGCAGGATCAGCGAGCGGGACAGCAGCGGTGCCACCACCGAGAAGGAGGGGTTCTCCGTGGTCGCCGCCACCAGCAGCACCACCCGGTTCTCCACGGCGGACAGCAGGGCGTCCTGCTGGGTCTTGGAGAACCGGTGCACCTCGTCGATGAACAGCACCGTCTGCTCGCCGCGCAGCAGCGCCTGGCGCGCCTGGTCGATGACGGCCCGCACGTCTTTGACACCGGCCGACAGCGCCGAGAGCGCCTCGAACCGGCGGCCGGTCGCCTGCGAGATCAGCGCCGCCAGCGTGGTCTTCCCGCTGCCCGGCGGGCCGTACAGCACGACGGAGGCCACCCCGGAGCCCTCGACCAGGCGGCGCAGCGGGGACCCCGGCGCCAGCAGGTGGTCCTGCCCGACCACCTCGTCCAGGGACGCCGGGCGCATCCGCACCGCCAGCGGCGCGGATGCCGGCACGCCCGCGTGGGGCGTGGCCGACTGCGGTGCGTCGGGGAGGTCAAACAGACTGTCAGACACGGCTTTAGGAATACTACGTCGCCGCGCTGCAGACCCCGGCCCGGGGCCACCGATTCCGCACGAAGGAAAAGCGGGCTTTCCGCCCCATTATTTGTTAAATTCGCCCCACCAAAGCACAGCTGAGCAAAAGAAATACAGCCAAATAAGGAGCTGCCATGAGCCAACCGCCTGACTACCCGGACAACGCCGGAGATCCGAGGGCTGGCGGCCAGGCTCCCGGCGGCTACATACCTCCCGGCTACAGTGCTCCGCCTCCCCCTCCCGGCTACGGCGGGCCCTCGGTACCGCCGCCCGGTTACGGCGCAGCGCCGCCGCCTCCCGGCTACGGCACGCCGCCGCCGCCCCCGCCCGGCTATGGCCAGCAGCCCCCCGCCGGCTATCCGCCACCCCCGGGTGGCGCCGTTCCGTACAGCGTGGGCGACGCCTTCAACTGGGCGTGGAACAAGTTCACCAAGAACTCCACCCCACTGATCGTTTCCATCCTGATCTACGCCGTGGGGATGGCGGTGCTGGGCATCATCCTGTGGTCGATTTCTGCGGCAGTCGGCGTGGCGCTGATCGGCGGGACGGCCGGCACGACCACCGAAACCTACGGCGGCGACTACACCACCCCCGACACGTCGGGGGCCGCGGCCGGGGCGGGTTTCTTCGGTTCCCTGCTGATCGCGGGGCTCTTGGCCCTCGTCTTCGCGATCATGTTTCTCTACATCCAGGCATCGTTTTTGAAGGGTTGCCTGGAGATCGCCGACGGACGACAGGTGACCATCGGGTCGTTCCTGCAGCCGCCACGGAACCTCGGCTCGGTGATCCTCGCCGCATTGCTGGTCGGCGTTCTCACCGTCTTCGGCACCATGCTCTGCGTCGTCCCCGGCATTGTCTTCGCCTTCTTCGCCATGTTCACGCTCTCGTTCGTCGTCGACCGCGGCCTGTCGCCGGTCGATGCGTTGAAGGCGAGCATCAGCACGATCAGACAGGGTTTCTGGAACGCTGTGCTGGCCTACGTCGTCACGGTGCTCGTGGTATACGCAGGCGTTTTCGTGTGCTACTTCGGTGTGCTCGTCTCCGGCCCGGTCGGCGCGCTCATGCTCACCTACACCTACCGGCGACTGTCCGGCGCTCAGGTCGCGCCGATGACGGCGTAGCCACAGCGGCCAGACCCAGAAGCCCCCGCACGCGCGCCGTGCCGGGGGCTTCTGCGTTTGCTCGCCCAAGGAATTCCGCTGCGCTGCGGCCCGCAGGCCGGTGTGATGCAATCAGCGGTTATGAGCATCAAAGTTGCGCTGGAGCACCGCACCAGCTACACCTTTGACCGGCCGGTCCGGGTGTTTCCGCACGTCGTGCGGCTGCGCCCGGCGCCCCACTCCCGAACACCCATCGAGGCCTACTCGCTGCGCGTCGAACCCGACGATCACTTCATCAACTGGCAGCAGGACGCGGTCGGCAATTTCCTTGCCCGGCTGGTCTTCCCGAATCCCACGCAGCGGCTGAGCATCACCGTCGGGCTCATCGCCGACCTCAAGGTGATCAACCCGTTCGACTTCTTCATCGAGGACTGGATCGAGACCTGGCCCGCCGGCGGGATGAGCTACCCCAAGGCGCTGGCCGAGGACCTCGAGCCGTACCTGCGCCCGGTCGACGAGGACGGCGAAGGGTCGGGGCCCGGCGAGCTCGTGCGGACCTGGGTGCGCGACTTCTCGGTGCCCGACGGCACCCGCACCATCGACTTCCTGGTCGCCCTCAACCACGCCGTCAACGCCGACGTCGCCTACAGCGTGCGCATGCAACCCGGCGTCCAGACCCCGGATCTCACGCTGCGCACCGGGGTCGGCTCGTGCCGCGACTCGGCCTGGTTGCTGGTGTCGATCCTGCGCGAGTTCGGCCTGGCCGCCCGGTTCGTGTCGGGTTACCTGGTGCAGCTGACCTCCGACGTCGAGGCCCTCGACGGGCCGTCGGGACCCGCCGCCGACTTCACCGACCTGCACGCCTGGACCGAGGTGTACATCCCCGGCGCAGGCTGGATCGGCCTGGACCCGACGTCGGGGCTGTTCGCCGGCGAGGGCCACATCCCGCTGGCGGCCACGCCCCATCCGGCGAGCGCGGCGCCCATCAGCGGCGGCACCGAGCCCTGCGAATCGGTGCTGGAGTTCTCCAACACCGTCACCCGCGTGCACGAGGACCCGCGCGTGACCCTGCCCTACACCGACGAGGCGTGGCGGTCGATCTGTGAGCTCGGCCGTCGCGTGGACGAGCTGCTGGCCGCGGCCGACGTTCGCCTCACCGTCGGCGGGGAACCGACATTCGTGGCGGTTGGCGTCCCCCCAGAAGGGTCGGCCAAGGAATGGACGACGGCCGCCGACGGCCCGGACAAGCGGCAGCGCGCCTCCGACCTGGCCGCCCGGCTCAAGGCGGCGTGGGCCCCCCACGGGCTGATCCAGCGCGGACAAGGCCGCTGGTACCCGGGAGAGCCGTTGCCACGCTGGGAGATCGCGCTCTACTGGCGCACCGACGGCCGGCCGCTGTGGACCCAGGATGCGCTGCTGGCCGACCCTGGAGTGGCGCGCCGACCGGTGCGGCCGACATCGAGGCGGCCCACAAGGTGCTCGCCGGGATCGCCGACGGCTTGGGGCTGCCCCTGTCCCAGGTGCGCCCGGCCTACGAGGACCCGCTGGCCCGACTGGCCGCCAAGGTGCGTCTGCCCGAGGGCGACCCGGTGGAAGCGGGCGATGATCCCGCTGACGACTCCCCCGGCGGCCGGGCGGCGCTGCTGGCGCGCCTCGACGAGGCCACCACCACGCCGGCGGCGTTCGTGCTGCCGCTGCACCGCCGCGACGACGACCTCGGCTGGGCCAGCGCCAACTGGCGGCTGCGCCGCGGCCGGCTCGTGCTGGTCGAGGGCGACTCGCCGGCCGGCTTGCGGCTACCGCTGGACTCGATCAGCTGGTGGGCGCCGCGGGCCACGTTCGACGCCGACCCGACGGCCGCGAAACCCGACCTGGCCGCGGAGCCCGCCGCGGGCGACGCCGTGGTGACCGATTCCGAGGACGCGCCGCCGACCGCGATGGTCGCCGAGGTCCGCGACGACGGCCGGGGCGGCCTGCTCTACATCTTCATGCCGCCCACCGAGGCGCTCGAACACTTCGCCGACCTCGTCGCGCGGGTCGAAGCCGCGGCGGCCAACGCCAACTGCCCGGTCGTGATCGAGGGCTACGGCCCGCCGCCGGATCCCCGGCTGAAGTCGACGACGATCACCCCCGACCCCGGCGTCATCGAGGTCAACGTCGCGCCCACCGCCAGCTTCGCCGAGCAGAGCCGGCTGCTGGAGACTCTGTATCAGCAGGCCCGGTCGGCCCGGCTGTCCACCGAGTCCTTCGACGTCGACGGCACCCACGGCGGCACCGGCGGCGGCAACCACATCACGTTGGGCGGCGTCACCCCCGCCGACTCGCCGCTGCTGCGCCGCCCGGATCTGCTGGTCTCGTTGCTGACGTACTGGCAGCGGCACCCCTCGCTGTCGTATCTGTTCGCCGGGCGGTTCGTCGGCACCACGTCGCAGGCGCCGCGCGTCGACGAGGGCCGCGCCGAGGCGCTGTACGAGCTCGAGATCGCGTTCGCCGAGATCGCGCGGATTTCGGCCGGCGGGGGCGCCAAACCGTGGCTGGCCGACCGCGCGTTGCGGCACCTGCTCACCGACATCACGGGCAACACCCATCGCGCCGAGTTCTGCATCGACAAGCTCTACAGCCCCGACAGCCCCCGCGGCCGGCTGGGCCTGCTGGAGCTGCGCGGGTTCGAAATGCCGCCGCACCTGCGCATGGCGATGGTGCAGTCACTGCTGGTGCGCTCGCTGGTGGCGTGGTTCTGGGAGGAACCGCTGCGAACCCCGCTGATCCGCCACGGCGCCAACCTGCATGGGCGATACCTGTTGCCGCACTTCCTGATTCACGACATCGCCGACGTGGCGGCCGACCTGCGCGCGCACGGCATCGACTTCGAGACCAGCTGGCTGGACCCGTTCACCGAGTTCCGCTTCCCCCGCGTCGGCACGGCCGTCTTCGACGGCGTGGAAATCGAGCTGCGCGGGGCGATCGAGCCGTGGAACACCCTGGGCGAGGAGGCCACCGCGTCGGGCACCGCCCGCTACGTCGACTCCTCGGTCGAGCGCATCCAGGTCCGCGTCATCGGCGCCGACCGCCACCGCTACGTGGTGACCTGCAACGGCTATCCCGTGCCGCTGCTGGCCACCGACAACCCCGACGTCCACGTCGGCGGGGTGCGCTTCAAGGCCTGGCAGCCGCCCAGCGCGCTGCACCCCACCATCTCGGCCGACGGCCCGCTGCAGTTCGAGCTGGTCGACCTGACCACCGGGACGTCGCGCGGTGGCTGCACCTACCACGTCACCCATCCCGGCGGGCGCGCCTACGACGAGCCGCCCGTCAACGCCGTCGAGGCCGAGGCGCGCCGGGCCCGGCGCTTCGAGGCGACCGGCTTCACCGCGGGCAAGCTCGACCTGTCCGACATCCGGGAGAAACAGGCCCGGTTATTCACCGACGTCGGCGCGCCGGGCATCCTTGACCTGCGCCGCGTGCGTACCGTTCAGCAGTAATGGCATTTCCAGACAGCGCAGCCAGGGCACTCGGCACGAACGGTTGGTCGGCCGCTGCTCCCCCTGCTTCGGGCGGCCACCGGGACGCCGACCGGCTGCTGGACGGCTACCGCGCGGCGCGCGCCCAGGAAGCGCTGTTCGACCTGCGTCCCCCGGGCTCGGACGGCCCCGGGATCGGCCCCTCGATCGCCTACGACGAATTCATCGACCGCGACGGCCAGGTGCGCCCGGCCTGGCACGAGCTGGCCGACACGGTCGCGGCGCGGGGCCGGACCGGGCTGGACCGGCTGCGCTCGGTGGTGCACAACCTGATCGACAACGACGGCATCACCTACACCGAGGTCGCCCCGGGCGGGCGTGGTATCGAGCCCAGGCCCTGGAACCTCGACGCGCTGCCGATCGTGGTGTCCGCGGCCGATTGGGAGGCGCTGGAGGCCGGGCTGGTGCAGCGCTCGCGGCTGCTCGACGCGGTGCTGGCGGACCTGTACGGGCCCCGCAGCCTGCTCACCGAGGGGCTGCTGCCGGCGGAACTGGTGTTCGCCCACCCCGGCTATGTGCGCGCCGCCAACGGGATCGAGGTGCCGGGGCACCACCAGCTGTTCATGCACGCGTGCGACCTCAGCCGGCGCTCCGACGGCAGCTTCGCGGTCAACGGCGACTGGACGCAGGCGCCGTCGGGCGCCGGCTACGCGCTGGCCGACCGGCGCGTCGTCGCGCACGCGCTGCCGGATCTCTACGAGAGGATCGCGCCGCGCCCCACGACACCGTTCGCGCAGGCGCTGCGGCTGGCCCTGATCGACGCCGCCCCCGACATCGCCCAGGACCCCGTGGTGGTGGTGCTCAGCCCGGGCATCTACTCCGAGACCGCGTTCGACCAGGCATACCTGGCCACCCTGCTGGGTTTTCCGCTGGTGGAGAGCGCGGACCTGGTGGTGCGCGACGGCAAGCTGTGGATGCGTTCGCTGGGGACGCTCAAACGTGTCGACGTCGTCCTGCGCCGGGTGGACGCCGGGTACACCGACCCGCTGGACCTGCGCGCCGACTCCCGGCTGGGGGTGGCGGGCCTGGTGGAGGCCCAGCATCGCGGGACGGTGACCGTGGTGAACACGCTGGGCAGCGGCATCCTGGAAAGCCCAGGGCTGCTGCGATTTTTGCCCGAGCTGGCCGGGCGGCTGCTGGGCGAGGATCCGCTGCTGGACACCGCGCCGGCCTACTGGGGCGGAATAGCTGCCGAACGCTCGCATCTGCTGGCGAACCTGTCCTCGCTGCTGCTGAAATCGACGGTTGGCGGGAAAACCCTTGTCGGCCCTACGCTTTCGTCCATGCAGCTGGCCGGGCTGGCCGCGCGCATCGAGAGCATGCCCTGGCAGTGGGTCGGCCAGGAGCTGCCGCAGTTCGCCTCGGCGCCCACCGACAACGGCGGCGTGCTGTCGTCGGCCGGCGTCGGCATGCGGCTGTTCACGGTGGCCCAGCGCAGCGGCTATGCGCCGATGATCGGTGGCGTCGGCTACGTGCTGGCGCCAGGACCCGCCGCCTACACACTGAAAACCGTTGCGGCCAAAGATATCTGGGTCCGTCCGATGGAGCGCGCACGGGCCGAGGCGGTGACGCTGCCGGCGTTGGAGCCCTCGGCGGCTACCCCGGCGAAGACGGGGGCGGGCACCTGGGCGGTCAGCTCGCCGCGGGTGCTGTCCGACCTGTTCTGGATCGGCCGCTACGGCGAGCGCGCCGAGGGCATGGCCAGGCTGCTGATCGTCGCGCGGGACCGTTTCCACGTCTACCGCCATCACCAGGAAACCGAGGAAAGCCAGTGCGTGCCGGTGCTGATGGCCGCCCTCGGCGCGATCACCGGGACCGATGCCGGAACCGAGGGCGACCACGCCGAGATGATCGCGGTCGCCCCCTCGACGCTGTGGTCGCTGACCGTGGACCCGGACCGCTCGGGGTCCCTCGTGCAGTCGGTGGAAGGGCTGGCCCTGGCCGCCAGGTCGGTGCGCGACCAGTTGTCCAACGACACCTGGATGGTGCTGGCCGGGGTGGAGCGCGCCCTGGCGCACCGCTCCGACCCGCCGGACTCGCTGGCCGAGGCCGACGCCGTGCTCGCGACGGCGCAAGCGCAGACGCTGGCCGGGATGCTCACGCTGTCGGGGGTGGCCGCCGAGTCGATGGTGCGCGATGCCGGCTGGACGATGATGGACATCGGCAAGCGCATCGAACGCGGCCTGTGGCTCACCGCGTTGCTGCAGGCCACGCTGATCGTGGTGCGACCCCCCGCCGCCGAACAGACGGTCATCGAGTCGACGCTGTTGGCCTGCGAATCGTCGATGATCTACCGGCGGCGCACGGCGGGCAAGGTCAGCGTCGCCGCCATGGCCGAGCTGATGCTGTTCGACGCCACCAACCCGCGGTCGCTGCTGCACCAGGTGGAGCGGCTGCGGGCCGATCTCAAGGACCTCCCCGGGGCGTCGGGATCGACGCGCCCGGAGCGGTTGGTCGACGAGATCAGCACCATGCTGCGCCGATCACATCCCGCCGAGCTCGAGCAGGTCAGCGACGAAGGGCTCCGCGCGAAGCTGGCCGAGCTGCTCGCTGCCATCCACGGCCAGCTGCGCGACCTGGCCGAGGCCATCACGCTGACCCAGCTGGCGCTGCCCGGTGGCATGCAGCCGCTGTGGGGCCCCGACGAAAGACGGGTGATGCCCGCCTGAGTGCGGCGGGACGGGCCTTTCCGCATCGCGCACCGCATTGTGTGAATTTGTCCCGCGGCGGGGTGAATTGCGATTTATGCTCAATCCGCTTGACAGGCGAACGCCCAGCGGGGGGACGACCGGAAAACCCCGGATGCTGCTGCTGGTGTGGTTACCCGAAAAGCTGGTCAGGTCCACTCTCAAGCGCCCGGGCCGACGAGTGGGTTGTTGATCCCTCTGCAGGAAGGCCTCAGGCGATGGACCTATTGCTCTTTGCAGGCATGGTCATGATTCTGTTTGTGCTCATCCCAGTCGGCCTGT
Organism: uncultured Actinomycetota bacterium; assembly: GCA_963711445.1. Classification (GTDB taxonomy): domain Bacteria; phylum Actinomycetota; class Actinomycetes; order Mycobacteriales; family Mycobacteriaceae; genus Mycobacterium. The sequence goes on along the minus strand of CAVQEF010000002.1, from coordinate 1,715,894 downwards.
TCCTCTTGATTCGCGCCGTCGTCTCCTCGTCCGGCGGGGGCAGTTACCGGGTCAATTCCCCCGGGCCGAGCCCGGTCCACAACCCGCGCAGTCCGGTTGCCTCGACCAGTGGCCCCACGCAGCGAGGCCCACGAGTGTGCGGCACCTGCGGCGGAAGCGGAATGCATGGGACTTGTAGCCAGTGCCAGGGCGGCTGGATAAGGGGATATAACGGCGCGCTGGAGAGCTGCCATGCCGGCTGCAGATCCGGCAGGACTGTCTGCGGTAATTGCGGAGGCACAGGCAAGACCAATTTTTGAGTAAGTCCTCGTTGTGTTCCGCGCTCCATCGGGGATGCCCGGTGGTGCCCGGACTCGACGTGGCGACCGGGTGACTACACGCCCGATCGACGCCGATCCGGCGCCGCGCCGTGGTAGCGGTGCGGATCGGGCAGCCGCCGACGACGGACCATGTGCACCAGCGCCAGGACCGACAGCACCGCGGCGTAGACGCACCACAGTGACGCGAACGCCTGCACGTAGAGGACGGCGACCACAATCAGCCCCACCAGGTTTGCCCACCCGAATACCACGAGGGAGCGATAGCCGGACAGCACTGCGGGCCCGATGACCGCGACGACGTAGAGCACCGCCCACAGGTAGCCGTCGTGGACGCCCGTCTGGTATCTCAGCGCGTGGGGGCACGTCGTCACGCCGACCGGTTTGGTGAGCACGAAGACGGCCAGATAGGCCGAGACGACGGCGCCGAGCACCGCGAACGGCGCGACCCGCAGCCGGGCACCGCGCGGTTCGAGCATCAAGATGGCCGACGGGACCAGCGCGGGAAGCAACGGCAGTGCGATGAAGACATATGCGCGCATGGCCCAGTGGGCCATCCCCTCGGAGACAACGCCGTTGGGCCACACCGCCGCCTCGAGGAACTGGTGGACCGCGAACACCGTCGGCAGCACAGCGAATGGCACTTCACGCCAACGCTTCACCTCGCGCAGGGTCGCCACCGCGACCGGCACCAGGGCGCTGCCCACCACCAGATCCGCCGTCATCGAAAAGCACATCGGGAGCAGTGTGCCCGTTTTGCGCGCCGCGAATCGGGCTAGCCCGCGATCGCGGCGGGTCCCCTCGACTCCGACGTCACCTCGTCGATCACGGTGTGGATGAACCGCATCTTCTCCAACACAGCGACCGGCAGCACGAAGGGGTACAGGTCGTCGTGACCCATCGACCGGTTCACCATGTTCAGTGACCACGACAGCGGCAGCCACATGTCGATGATGGTCTGAAAGGCGCTGGGGCCCAGCGGCGGCCGGTCGAAGGTCGCCGACGCCGGCGCCAGGCCGCACGAGGCGCAGGTGTCCAGGGCGCCCCGGATGTGCAGGTAGTGCGCGAACGTCTCGGCCCAGTCCTCGGCGGGGTGCATGGTGGCATATGACGACACGAACCGCTCCTGCCATCCTTCGGGTGCGCCATCGCGGTAATGCCGGTCCAGCGCCTCGGAGTAGTCCGCGTCGGGATCGCCGAACAACTCGTTGAACCGCGCCAGGTAGTCGCCGGACGGCGAGATCAGCCGATAGAAGTAGTAATGCCCGATCTCGTGCCGGAAGTGCCCCAGCAGGGTGCGGTACGGCTCCTCCATCTCCACCCGCAGCTGCTCGCGGTGCACGTCGTCGCCCTCAGCCAGATCCAGTGTGATGATGCCGTTTTCGTGCCCGGTCAGCACCCGCTCGTGCGCGCTGGACAGCAGGCGGAAGGCCAGACCGTAGGCGGCGTCCTGATCGCGCCCGACGATCGGCAGCTTCAGCTCGTGCAACTCGGCGATCAGCCGCCGCTTGGCCGCCTCGGCCTCGGCGAACTCGGCCAGGCCCACGGTGTCGGCGTCGTTGGGCCGTTCGATGGTCAGCGCGCACGACTCGCACAGCCCGCCCGAGCTCTTGGGCACCAGCCAATTGCATTCGGCCAGAAACAGATTGGCGCAGAGTTCATACTCGTCGGCGTCCACTGCGCCGGCGTGCTCACCCTCGTCCCCCTTGGCGATGACCATGAGCGCCATCTGGTCCAGGGAGAACCCCAGCGCGCTGCCGCACGACAGACACGCCGAGTTCTCGAACGCCAGGCGCTGACCACAGTTGGGGCAATGGAAGTCACGCATGCAGCACGTCACCTTCAAACGGCACCACGTCGACGGCGACGTCGATGACGCTGCGCTCGGAGTTGGTGTAGATGATGCCGCGCAGCGGGGGCACGTCGGCGTAGTCGCGACCGCGCCCGACCACGATGTAGCGCTGGTCGATCATCTGGTCATTCGTCGGGTCCAGGCCCAGCCATTCGAACTCGCCGGGCTCCTGTGGAGTCCACACCGCGGCCCAGGCGTGCGTGGCGTCGATTCCGATCATCCGATCCTTCCCCGGTGGCGGGTCGGTGGCCAGGTATCCGGAGACATAGCAGGCCGCCAATCCGTTGGCTCGCAGGCAGGCGATCGCCAGCCTGGCAAAGTCTTGACATACCCCTTCCCGGGCCGCCAGAACCTCATTGACACCGGTGGAAATCGTCGTGGACCCCGAGCGGTAGGTGAAATCGTTGAAGATCCGTGACGCGAGGTCGCGCAGCACCTCGATCAGGGGACGCCCGGGTTCGAAGCTCGGCGCCGCGTAGTCGCGCACGTCGTCGGTGATCTCGGGCGGATTCAGGTCGAGCATGAACTCGGTCGCCAGCGCACCCTCGGCGCCCGCCGGGCGGGCGGCCTCCCACGGCTGCAGCGCCGGACCGCTGCTGTAGAGCCCGGCGGGCGGCGGATACACGTCGACGATCGAGTCGCTGGTGATCGTCAGGGTGTGGTGCGGCTCGGTGACGTGGAAGTAGGAGCTGGTGTTTCCGTAGCTGTCCTGGCTGGTGGACACGTCACCCGGAGCCGGGTCGATGTGCAGGCGGTGGGCGACGCAGCGCTGCCGCTGCGAGTCCCGCGGCGTCAGGAAGCCGCGGCCATAGGAGCTGGTCACGACGTCGGAGTAGCGGTACTCGGTGCGGTGCGTCACGCGATGGCGCCGGGCTGGCCCGTCCTCGGCTTCAGGCACATCGCTGATCACATCACACGCCGCCAGATTTTGTGCGCTACGCGGGGGCGCCCGGTCGGCAACCGTTCTTCGATACGACGCCGCGCGCGCCTCGGCGGGGGCACAATCAGACGGTGGCCACGTGGGACGACGTCGCCCGCATCGTCGGAAGGCTGTCGCTGACCTCCGAGCCGTCGCCGCACGACTGGCGGGTCGGCAAGAAGTTGCTCGCCTGGGAGCGGCCCCTGCGCCAGTCCGACCGCGAGGCGCTGGTCCGCGTCGGGGTCCCACCGCCAGAGGGTGAGATCCTCGGAGTCCGGGTTTCCGACGAGGGCGTCAAGTTCGCACTGATCGCCGACGAGCCGGGGGTGTATTTCAGCACCCCGCATTTCGACGGCTATCCAGCGGTGCTGGTCAGGCTGGCCGCGATCGACGCGGCCGACCTCGAGGAGCTGATCACCGAGGCGTGGCTGACGCAGGCGCCCCGGAAACTCGTCGCAGAATTCCTGGCCGACTCCTGCTAGGGCCTGCACACCGGGCGCAGGTCGATCACCGTCTGCAGGTCGTCGATGCAGGCCGCTACGACGTCGGCGAGCACCACCTCGGTTCTGTCGCGGGCCTCCGATTGCAGCTGCGACGCGTGGCGGCGCGCCGCGGCCAGGTAGGCGCACGCCCCGGCGGGGTCCGGGTCGGCCAGCGCCGTCGCCGCCGCCAGTTCGAGCAGCACGGTCGGCGCCGGCTGCCGCAGCCCGCCGGCGGGGGGCGACACGGCGCGCGCCAGCTGCAGCACCGACCCGGCGAGCAGGGCCACGTACCCGGCCTGCCGGTCGGCGGCGCGCACGGCCTCGCGAAGCCGCCATCGTGGCGGCGAGATCAGTACCACGTGGGCGGCCGTGGCGCGGGCCTCGATCAGCCCGCCGACCTGTTCATGCACGCGGTCCGCGGCGGGCAGCGGCCAGTCGGGGGCGGTGTCGCCGCGCCCGGCGGCGACGTCCGCCGTGCGCGAGAGCACGCCGTGCAGCGCGCGCAGCACCCCGGTCCGCGCCCCGCGCAGCACCTTCAGGGGGTCGGCCGGGAAGAGCAGGACGGCGAACACGATCGCCAGGAAGCCGCCGACGAGGGCGTCGTCGATGCGTTCGTAGACGACGACGTTGCGATACAGCGCCAGCACCAGGATCGCCGACACGACCGTTTGGTTGGCGAACATCATCCCCTGCCCGATGTAGCCCTGCCCCAGCGCCACCGCGACCGAGAGCGCGGCGAGCGCGGCGATGGCGATCGGGACGGCGCCGGTGCCCAGCAGGCCCTGCACCAGGGCGCCCAGCCCGATGCCCAGGGTCACGCCGATCATCATCTGGATCGCGCGCTGGGCGCGCAGCAGATTGGTGATCGACAGGCACACCGCGGCCGCGATCGGCGCGAAGAACGGTTGAGGGTGACGCAGCAGATCGTGCGCGATGTACCAGGCCAGGCCGGACGCGACCGAGGTTTGCACCAGGTTGAACCACCGACCGCGCAGGTGCTTGGACGCCGCGGCCACCGCGGCGTACGCCGCCGCAGGAACCGTCCGCAGCGAAGCGCTCACTTCCCTACGCGGGCCGCAACTCGAACAGCGGAATCACCCGGCTGGTCTTGGACTGGTACTCGGCGAAGCCGGGCGCCGCGGCGGCGACCTTGCCGAACAGCGCGTCGCGCTCGGCGGGCGGCAGCTCGCGGGCGGTCACGTCGAACTCGTCTATTGCCGAGTCGGTGCCGACCTCGACGTGCGCGGCCGGGTTGGCCCGCAGGTTGTGCACCCAGGCCGGGCTCACCGGGGCGCCGGCGAAGGACCCGATGACGATCAGCTTGCCGTCGATGCGGAAATACGCCAGCGGCGATACCCGCGGTTGGCCGGATTTGGCGCCGGTCGTGTGCAGCAGCAACAGGTCGGTGCCGGCGAACTGGCCGCCGACCTTGCCGCCGTTGGCGCGGAACTCGTCGATGATGCTCTGGTTGAAGTTGTTGATGGTCTCGGTGTCCGGCATTTCCGTCATGCCCCCTCAACCCCCTTGGGCTTGGCGTCTATTCCGGACTCCTTGCGCTGTTGTGCGGTGATCGGCGCCGGTGCGTCGGTGAGCGGGTCGACGCCGCCGCCGGTCTTGGGGAAGGCGATCACCTCGCGGATCGAGTCGACGCCCGACAGCAGCGCGTTGATGCGGTCCCAGCCGAACGCGATGCCGCCGTGCGGGGGCGCACCAAAGGTGAACGCCTCCAACAGGAATCCGAACTTCTCCGCGGCCTCCGCCTTGTCCAGGCCCATGACGGCGAACACCTTCTCCTGGACGTCGCGCCGGTGGATACGGATCGAGCCGCCGCCGATCTCGTTGCCGTTGCAGACGATGTCGTAGGCGTCGGCCAGGACGCCGCCGGGGTCGGTGTCGATCTCGTCCTCGTGCCCGGGCTTGGGTGCGGTGAACGCGTGGTGCACCGCGGTCCATGCCCCCGAGCCGACGGCCACGTCACCGGCGGCGGTCGCGTCGGCGGCGGGCTCGAACAGCGGCGGGTCCACCACCCAGGCGAACGCCCACGCGTCCGGGTCGATCAGGCCCAGCCGGTCGGCGATCTCACCGCGGGCCGCGCCCAGCAGCGCGCGCGACGGCTTGGCCGGACCCGCGGAGAAGAAGATGCAGTCCCCGGGCGCCGCGCCGACGTGCGCGGCCAGGCCGCCGCGTTCGGCGTCGGTCAGGTTCTTGGCCACCGGGCCGCCCAGGGTTCCGTCGTCGGCGACCAGCACGTAGGCCAGCCCCTTGTGCCCGCGCTGCTTGGCCCACTCCTGCCAGCCGTCCAGGGTGCGCCGCGGCTGCGAGGCCCCGCCCGGCATCACGACCGCGCCGACATACGGGGCCTGGAAAACCCGAAACGTGGTGTCGGAGAAGAACTCCGTGCACTCGACGAGTTCCAGCCCGAAGCGCATGTCGGGCTTGTCGGAGCCGAAGCGCCGCATGGCGTCGGCGTAGCTGATCCGCGGGATGGGCGTGGAAATCCGGACGCCGATCAGCGCCCACAGCGCGCTCAGGATCTCCTCGGAGACCGCGATGATGTCCTCGGCGTCGACGAAGCTCATCTCCATGTCGAGCTGGGTGAACTCGGGCTGGCGGTCGGCGCGGAAATCCTCGTCGCGATAGCAGCGGGCGATCTGGTAGTAGCGCTCCATCCCGGCCACCATCAGCAGCTGCTTGAACAGCTGCGGGCTCTGCGGCAGCGCGTAGAACGTGCCGGGGTGCAGCCGGGCGGGAACCAGGAAGTCGCGCGCCCCCTCCGGGGTGGAGCGGGTGATCGTCGGGGTCTCGACCTCGACGAAGTCGTGGCCCGCCAGCACCGCGCGGGCGGCGGCATTCACCTTGGAGCGCAACCGAATTGCGCTGGCCGGGCCGTCGCGGCGCAGGTCGAGGTAGCGGTACTTCAGGCGCAGCTCCTCGCCGGCGGGCTCGTCGAGCTGGAACGGCAGCGGCGCGCTCTCGCCGAGCACGGTCAGCTCCGCGGCGTTGACCTCGATCTCGCCGGTGGCGATCTCGGGGTTGGCGTTGCCCTCCGGGCGGACCTCGACCACGCCGGTGACCGCGATGCAGAACTCGGCGCGCAGCCGGTGCGCCTGCGCCAGCACGTCGGAAGCGCGGAACACCACCTGCGCGACGCCGGACGCGTCGCGCAGGTCGATGAAGATGACGCCGCCATGGTCGCGGCGACGCGCCACCCAGCCCGCCAACGTCACCCGCTGTCCGGCGTCGGTCTTCCGCAGCGAACCGGCGGCGTGGCTGCGCAGCACAAAAACTCCCTTGTCCCACGGATTGAACGAGAGACCAGTCTAGAGGAGGTATTTTCGGCTCTATCGCCACCAACATCGCCCTCGTCGGACCCGGCGCGGTCGGCACGACGGTCGCCGCGCTGCTGCACAAGGCCGGCCATTCGGTGCTGGTGTGCGGCCACACCCCCCGCGACAGCATCGAGTTGCGGCCCGACGGCGCGGACCCGATCGTGGTGCCGGGCCCGGTGTGCACCGACCCCGGCCAGGTCACCGGCCCCGTCGAGGTGCTGATCCTGGCGGTCAAGGCCACCCAGAACGACGACGCGGCCGCCTGGCTGGCGCGCCTGTGCGCCGAGCACACGATCGTCGCCGTGCTGCAAAACGGTGTCGAGCAGGTCGAGCAGGTGCAGCCGCACTGCCCGTCGTCACCGGTTGTCCCGGGGATCGTGTGGTTCGGCTCGGAGACGCAGCCGCAGGGCTGGGTGCGGCTGCGCGGCGAGGCCGCGCTGGTGTTGCCGACCGGCCCGGCGGCGGAGACGGTCGCCGGGCTGCTGCGCGACGCCGGCTGCCGCGTGGACTGCGACCCCGACTTCGTCACCGCGGCGTGGCGCAAGCTGCTGGTCAACGCGCTGGCCGGGCTCATGGTGCTCTCCGGGCGGCGGTCGGGCATGTTCCGCCGCGACGACGTCGCCGCGCTGTCGCGCCGCTATGTGGCCGAATGCCTGGCCGTCGCCCGGGCCGAGGGCGCCCGGCTGGCCGACGACGTCGTCGACGAGCTGGTCGGCCTCTTCCGCCGGGCCCCCGAGGACATGGGCACCTCGATGCTGGCCGACCGGGAGAACCGCCGGCGCCTGGAATGGGACATCCGCAACGGCGTGATCATCCGCAAGGCGCGCGCCCACAACCTGGCGACGCCGATCAGCGACATCGTGGTGCCGTTGCTGGCCGCGGCCGGCGACGGCCCCGGTTAGGGCCCGCGGCGCTAGTCTGGTTTCGCCCGGGCAGCCGGCCCGGGGAGGATGTGACGGAGCGTGCGAATGACCTTCAACGAGGGCATGCAGATCGACACCAGCACCTCGTCGTCGTCCGGGGGCGGCGGGATGCGGATCGCCCTCGGCGGCGGCGTCGGGGGGTTGCTGATCCTCTTCGCGGCGCTGTTCTTCGGCATCGACCCCGGCGGCATCACCAGCCAGCAGCCCATGGACACCCGCGACGACGTGGCGAGCGGTTTCGACCTGAGCCAGTGCCGGACCGGGGCCGACGCCAACAAGTACGTGCAGTGCCGCGTGGTGGCGACCGGTAACTCCATCGACGCGGTCTGGCATCAGCTGATGCCGGGCTACACCCGCCCGCACATGCGCCTGTTCAGCGGCAGCGTCGACACCCGCTGCGGACCGGCCACCAGCGCGGTCGGCCCGTTCTACTGCCCGGTGGATCAGACGGCGTACTTCGACACCGACTTCTTCCAGGTGCTCGTCGACAAGTTCGGTTCCAGCGGCGGCCCCTTCGCGCAGGAGTACGTGGTCGCCCACGAATACGGCCATCACGTGCAGCAGCTGCAGGGCGTCATCGGCCGCGCCCAGCAGGGCGCCCAGGGCGCCCTCGGCAACGGCGTGCGCACCGAACTGCAGGCGGACTGCTACGCCGGCATCTGGGCCCACTACGCGTCGACCGTCAAGCAGGAAAGCACCGGCGTCCCCTACCTGGAGCCGCTGAGCGACAACGACATCCGAGACGCCCTCTCGGCCGCGGCGTCGGTGGGCGACGATCGCATCCAGAAGACCGCCACCGGGCACATCAACCCCGAGTCGTGGACCCACGGTTCCTCGGTGCAACGGCAGAAGTGGTTCACCACCGGTTACCGCACCGGTGATCCCAACAAGTGCGACACGTTCTCCGCGACCGATCTCGGTTAGGCGCCCCGCATCGGCGGGCAGGCTCGGCAGCAATGCCACCCTTCGATACAATTGCCCAGGTGTCGAATTTCAAGGCGGCGGCCGGCCTGCTCTGCGCCGGCGCCCTGGCGGCCTGCTCGTCGGGCGCGTCGGCGCACCCGGTTGACATCAAGAAGGTTTTCACCGTCGAGTCGACCTTCGGTCCCGAGTTCCGCGTCAAAGGCAAAGGCCCCACGGGGATCGACCCCGCGCTGGAGGGATCCCAGGGGCTCCCGCCCAACGTGACGTTCACCCCGCCGGACTGCGGCAAGTACACCACCGGTCAGCGGCTGCCACTGGGCACACAGGGCAAGATGGCCGCCGTCTTCGCCGACGGCAAGGGCAACCGGTTCGTCGCGGTCGCCTTCCAGACCGCCGAGGAATTGCCGTTCGAGGCGGTCCCGGACCAGTGCAGGCATGTGACTTTCGACAGCACCAATGTCGATGGTGTCGTGGACGCCGTGGCCGCGCCGCACATCGACGGCGCCCAGACGATGGGGACCTACCGCCAGCTTCAGGCCAGGGTCGGCGACAAGGAGCGCACGCAGGAGGTCTATCACTTCGCCGCCTACCTCGGGCGGTCCCTGGTGGTGGTCACCGCCACGCCGCTGGCGGCGCCCGATCAGCCCCCGCCGCCGATCGACGTCGACCGGGCGCGCCGCCTCCTGACGGACGCCGTGTCGGCCGTCCGCGGGTAGGGGTCCGCCGTTGCCGGTCAAGCGCTGGAGCACCGCGACCCCGGACGAGGACGCGTCGCGCCGGGGCGAGCGCCCGAAGTGGGCGCTGATAGCCCTGACGGCCGTGGCGGTGCTGGCCGCCGTTGCGGCCACCGTGACGCTTCTCGCCCGCAGCGGCCCGGCGAACGAGCCGTCCGGGCCGCGGTCCGGCAAACCATCCGGGGGCGCCACGCCGTCGGACATAGCCAGCGCGCACGACACCGGGCCGGTCACCGTGATCCTCGACGATCCCACCTGCGTGGCATGGACTTCCATCAACAACGCGCTGGCGAACGGCGGGCAGGGCCTGTGGAACAACCGGGACCGTTCCGTTCCGGCATCCGTGTGGAACGACAAACAGCGCGTGCAGTTCTTGGCCGCGGGCCAATCCCTGCGCAACGCCGCCGCGCAAACCGTCGGGCTGGTCGAGTTGACCCCGCATCGGGTGATGCGGGAACTCTACGAGCAGTTCATCGCCTACGCGCGCGCCTACGCCGAGAGCGTCCCCCACTACACCCCGGCCGACGACGCGCTGGCGGGAACCGCCAACAGCGCCTCCTCGGCACTCGGGGCGATCTGCGCGGCCATCGCCGACGGCTCGGCGACGGTGCGCGGGCCGCTGGTGCGGCCACCGGCCCCGCCGTCGCAGGTCGCACCCGTGGGCAATCCCGCGAACCCGCAGCCTCTGCTGAGCGCACCCAATCCCGTTTGCGCCGACTGGAAATCGGCGCTCGACGAATTCGGCCGACAGAGCGGTGACTGGCAGCAGCTCAACCCCAACCTGCCCGCCCTGTGGTGGAACAAGGAGCAGCGGGCGACCAACCTCGCCGTCGCACCGGTGATGAACGCCTATGCCGGCAAGCTGGAATTGCTCGGCCGGCGCAGCGGCAACCCCACGTTGCAGGACTTCGCGGTGCTGTCGGCGCAGTACCGGCGCGCCTTCGTCGCGGCCATCCCGACGTACGGTCCGTCCGACAACCACCTGGCCAACGCCGCCAACTACGCGTCCACGACCGTCCTCGGCGCCTGCGCGGCCGCGTCGAAATAGGCCCGCGTCAGGTTATGGCGCAGTCGCTCAACGGGAATCGGTCTTGCTCCGCGACGGGCGTCGTGCACCGGCGTCGGACACCGCTCGGCCGCCGGATCCGGGCGGTGGTGGTGCCGCCCCGGCCGAGGTTGTCGTCGTCGCTACCAGGGGCGCGTCGAGCAGGTGACCCCGGTGGTGGCGTCCTGGGTCACCACCGTCTTGCCGTCCACGGCGATCTCGCAGTGCAGCTGGGGGGTGGACCCCGAGCCGCAGTCCGGCCAGTGGCATCCCCCGCTGGCGTTGACGAACGCCCACTGGTCGGGGTTGGCCAGTGTGGTCGTGTAGACCAGCGGCTGCCCGGCGCTGAACGCCGCCTGCGCGGTGGTCATGTACTGCGCGGAGTTGTTGTCGAAGGCGGCCTGGCTGGGCGGGTCGCTGTTCATGTACCGGACCTGGCCGGTCAGGTTGCCGGTGGCGGTGACCGTGTAGGTCACCTGATGGCCGGACGGGTCGGCGACGGCGGTGACGGGCGCTATGGCCATCGTGAAGGCCATCGTGACGGCCATCGTGAAGGCCATCGCAAAGGCCGCCGCCGCCACCCCGGTGATCGCTTTTCGCACGTTCCTCATGTCGGAAACGGTACCGAATTCGTTACGTGTAGCGGTGCCGAAACCGGCGTTCACCGGTAGCTATGCCCGCCGTCGCCCGGCTCGGGTAGAAATCGTGCATGACCGATGAACCGGACCGGCCCCCCGCCGTCAGCCGCCGCCGGCTGTTGACGACGGGCGCCGCCGCGGCGGCCGGCGCGGGCGTCGGCCTGGGCGCCGGCGCGCTGTTGTGGTCCCACCCGCGCGGCCCCGCGGTCTGGTACCAGCCCGACCGCCACGGCGCCCCGCCGGTCGCCGGCCTGCACCTGCAGTTCGGCCGGAACGCCGGCACCGAGGTGGTGGTGTCCTGGCACACCACCGAGCGCGTCGGCAACCCGCGCGTGCTGCTGGGAACGCCGACGTCGGGCTTCGGGCGCACCGTGGCCGCCGAAACCCGCACGTACCGGGACGCCAAATCCAACACCGAGGTTCGGGTCAACCACGCCCGAATGGTGAACCTGACCCCGGACACCGACTACGTGTACGCCGCGGTGCACGACGGCGCCGACCCCGCGGTCGGGACGGTGCGGACCGCGCCGGTGGGTCGAAAGCCACTGCTGTTCACCAGCTTCGGCGACCAGTCGACCCCGACGCTGGACAGGCTCGCCGACGGCGGATACGGCACGGACAACATCGGGTCGCCGGCGGCCGCCGACACCACGTTGGCGATCGAGCGCATCGGGCCGCTGTTCAACCTGGTCAATGGCGACCTGTGCTACGCCAATCTCGCGCGCGACCGGATCCGCACCTGGTCGGACTGGTTCGAGAACAACACCCGCTCGGCGCGCTACCGGCCGTGGATGCCGGCGGCGGGCAATCACGAGAACGAATTGGGAAACGGCCCAGTCGGTTACGCCGCCTACCAAACCTACTTCGCGCTGCCCGACTCGGGCGCCGGAGAAGACCTGCGCGGGCTGTGGTACTCGTTCACCGCGGGTTCGGTGCGGGTGATCAGCCTCAACAACGACGACATCTGCTTTCAGGACGGCGGCAACTCCTACGTGCACGGTTACTCCGGCGGTGCGCAAAGGCGCTGGCTCGCCGCCGAATTGGCGGATGCACGGCACGACCGGGACATCGACTGGATTGTGGTGTGCATGCATCAGACGGCGATCTCGACCGCCGACCGCACCAACGGCGCCGACCTGGGCATCCGCCAGGAGTGGCTGCCGTTGTTCGACCAGTACGGGGTCGACCTGGTGGTGTGCGGCCACGAACACCACTACGAACGGTCCCATCCGGTGCGCGGCACGCTCGGTACCGACACCCGCACACCGAAACCCGTCGGATCCGGCGGCGACGTCATCGACACCACCCAAGGCACGGTGCACGTCGTCATCGGCGGGGGCGGCACCTCCGCGCCGTCCAACGCGATGTTCTTTCCCGATCTGCGTTGCCGGGTGGTGATGGGCGTGGGCGCGTTCGATCCGGCCATCGGGCGCAAGGCGCCGATCTACGTGACCGAGCGGGCGCCGTGGTCGGCGTTTCGCGACCGCGACAATCCCTACGGCTTCGCGGCTTTCGACGTTGACCCGGGCGCCCCCGGCGGCAACACCTCGATCAAGGCGACGCACTACGCGCTGAGCGGACCGTTCGGCGCGGTGACGGTCGTGGACGAATTCACGCTCACCAAGCCGCGCGGCGACAAACGCTAGAACAGCATCGGCTGAACCGGCGGCTGAACCGGCGCCGGCGACGACGCGGCGCGCGCGAACGGGCGCCGGTCGCCGGCCAGCCCGTGCTTGACGAGCAGCGGCGCGGCGCGCCGGCGCAGCATCTCGCGGTAGCCCGGCGGCAGGTAGGCGCCGCGCCGGTACAGCTCGCGGTAGCGGCCGACGAGCTCGGGGCGGGAGCGGGCCAGCCACGCCATGAACCAGCCGCGCGTCGTGCCGCGCAGGTGCAGGCCGAAAACCGTCGCGCCGGTGGCCCCGGCCGCCGCGATCCGGCCGAGCAGCCCGTCGAGGTGCTCGACGGAGTCGGTGAGATGCGGCAGTACGGGGGCGACCATCACGTGGCAGTCCAGGCCGGCGTCGCGAACCGCGCTGATGAGGCCCAGCCGGGCCTGCGGGGTCGGTGTGCCCGGCTCGAGGTCGCGGTGCAGCTCGGCGTCGCCGACCGCCAGCGAGACCGCGACCGAGACCGGCACGTGGGCGGCCGCCTCGGCGATCAGCGGCAGGTCGCGGCGCAGCAGCGTGCCCTTGGTCAGGATCGACAGCGGCGTGCCGGACCCGGCGAGCGCCGCGATGATGCCGGGCATGAGCGCGTAGCGTCCCTCGGCCCGCTGGTAGGGGTCGGTGTTGGTGCCCAGCGCCACCGTCTCGCGCCGCCACGACGGCCGGCGCAGCTCGCGGCGCAACACCTCGGCGACGTTGGTCTTGACCACCACCTGGGTGTCGAAGTCGGTGCCGCAGTCGAAATCCAGGTACTCGTGGGTGGGACGGGCGAAGCAGTACCGGCAGCCGTGCGAGCAGCCGCGGTAGCCGTTGACGGTGTACCGGAACGGCAGCGCTGCGGCGTCGGGCACCTTGTTGAGCGCCGACTTGCACAGCACCTCGTGAAAGGTCAGGCCCTCGAACTGCGGGGGGCGCACGCTGCGGAGCAACCCGATCCGCTGCAGCCCGGGCAGCGCCCCGTCCTCGACGGGTTCCCCGTTGACCGCGACGGCCTGACCGGACCAACGCATACTCTATTCGAACAGGAGTTCGACACCGAGTCAAGCGCTCGGCTAGAAGGGCGGCGGTTCCTCGGTACCGGCGCATGCGTAGGGCCCGAAATAAGCACTCTCGCAGTCTTCGCGGGGGGCTTGGCGAGCCTCGCGGTTGTGGCGGCGTTCGGCATTGATGCGGGCGGCGCGGTGTTGGGCACGCGTGCGGTTGCGCCGGGGCATCATGGCTGTGCGGTCGGTGCAGTAGTCCTCGGGTAGGAGATCGACCTCTGGGGCGGGGCAGCCGCCGACGGTGCGGCACAAACTCGGGAACAGCAGCGCGCTGCCGGGGGTGGTGACATAGGTGTGCCCGGACGGGGAGGCCAGGATCAGCGTGCCGTCGGGCAACTGCTGGTCGCGCCAACCCAGGAAGGTTTTGAGCAAATGGTGAACTTTGCAGTAGCACTTGAGGTTTGAGGCGTGCGTGGCCCCGCCCCGGGCATAGGGGATGGTGTGGTCGAGTTCGCAGTCGAAGGCCGGGCGGTCACAGCCGGGCCAGCGGCACGTCAGGTCCCGGCAGCGCACGAAATCGGCCAGCGCCTTGGACGGGACATAGCCGGGTTCGGGCGGGGCATCACCGGGATGGACCAGCGGCACCAGCGTGGCGGTGCCGGCCAGCTCGGCCACCAGCTCCGGGCTGATCAGCCCGTCGGCACACACCTGCGACGCCGACAGGTCGCCGCTGCCCAGGCCGGCCTGCTCGGCGAGCACGTGAATCACCACCGGGGCTGATGCGGGCCGGGCGCTTGCGGGGCAGTCCGGGCGTCCGCACCGGCAGCCCAGACGGTCGGCGCCGGCGGCCAGCGCCCCCAGGGCGTCGGCGCGGCGCTGGTCTTTGCTGCGCGGGTCATGGGCGCACACCGTGGCCGTTATGGTGTCGAGCCGCTGATCCAGGGCGTGGGCATCCGGGGTCAACAGCGTGCCGCGCAACTCGGCCAGCCCGCCGACGCGCTCGTCGACCCACACCCCGCGGTCGGATTGCTTCTCGCGGCGTCGGCGCACCGCATCGGCGTCGGCTTTGGCCACGATCCTGTCGACCGCCCCGGCCAGCCGGTGCCGGGTCAGCGAGGGCCAGCGCACCACGTTGACCGCCAGGGCGGCATCCACGGCGGCCAGCACGTCAGGATCGATGATCAAATCGGTGCGATACACGATGGTGGCGAACAACCGGAAATCGATATCGCCTGCCTCAAAGGCTGCTCCCACCTTGGGCAGCCGCTCGCGCATCGCCCGCGCGTAGTGCACCCGGCCGGCGGCCAGGCCCTGGCTGATCCGCAAGGCCGCGCCCACCTCGGCGGCCACCGCCGCCATCGTGTCGATGGCCCAGTCCTCGGTCTCTGAACACCGCGACAGCCGGTAGGCGAACAACTCCCCGATCGCCACCAACTGCGCGGCCGCGGCCCGATTCTCGAACCGCGTCGCCGCCGCGATCCGCTCGATCAGCACCCCCGACTCGGCCGTCGCGGTCGGATAATGCCGCTCGAAGAGCTCATCAAACCGGGCATGCACCTGCGCCCGCGCCACTTCATCGAACATACGTTCGAGTATGCCACAGGCCCCGGACAACTGCGTTGTGATCTCCCAGGACATCGGTGACAGTTCTGCATCAGGACATTGGTGACGGTCCGGGTGCTCTTGGTGGTGACACTTCTGCCCCAAGGCTTCGGTGGTGGCTGTCAATGAACCCATCGATCCTCGCGTCCGCCTCGCGATCTCGCAGTGGCCCGACGATGCGCCCCGCGGGGCGGTCTCGACGTTCTGTGCCGAGCACGGCATCTCCCGCAAGTCGTTCTACGAATTGCGCAAACGTACGAAGACCGACGGTCCGGCCGCAGTGCTCGAACCCCGGACCCGGCGACCGAAGTCGAGCCCGTCGAAGTTGAGCGATGAGGTCAAAGAACAGGCCGTGGCAGTGCGGGCCGCTCTGGAGTCCTCCGGTCTAGACCACGGGCCGATCAGTGTGCACGAGAAGATGCGCGCGATGGGTTTGGAGCCGGTCCCGTCCACGGCATCTTTGGCACGCATCTTCCGTGAGGCTGGCGTGGCTCGTCTTGAGCCGAAGAAGAAGCCTCGCTCGGCATGGCGGCGGTTCGTCTATCCGGCCCCGAATGCGTGCTGGCAACTCGATGCGACCGAGTACGTGCTCAGCGGTGGACGCAGGTGTGTGATCTTCCAGCTCATCGACGACCACTCCCGCTACGCAGTCGCGTCCCACGTCGCCTCCAGCGAGACCGCCAAGGACGCAATCACGGTGGTGGACAAGGCCATCGCCGCCCACGGGGTGCCCCAACGACTTTTGTCCGACAACGGGCTCGCGTTGAACCCTTCCCGGCGCGGCTACCTCGGCCAACTCGTCGACCACGTTGGCGCCCTGGGCGTGGAGGCGATTACCGGCAAGCCCTACAAGCCGACCACCCAGGGCAAGAACGAACGCTTCCACCAGACCCTGTTCCGCTACCTCGACAAGCAGCCGATCGCGGAATCACTCGCCGAACTCCAAGCCCAGATCGACGCCTTCGACCACATCTACAACACCGAACGCCCCCACCAAGGGTTGCCCGGCCGGGTCACCCCGCTGACCGCGTGGGAAGCCACACCCAAAGCCGATCCGCCCCGCCCGAAACCCGACCGGCCGGCCTACCGCGAGCCCCTACCCGGCCGCTACCAGTTCCCGCGAGCCAAGCCACCCACCGATCTGCCCGCCAACACCGTTGTCCGAACGGTCACCGCGGGCGGGACCATTGGGCTGGACTCCGTCATCTACCGGGTCGATGCGCAACGCGCCTTCCAGCAGGTCCTCGTTGTCAGCGACGGCGACAAGATCATCGTCACTGATCTACTGGGCGAGGTCCTCGCCGAGCACACCCGACCCGCACCGGGCATCAAATACGTCGGCAACGGCCGGCCACGCGGCCCCCAACCCAAAACTCCGCAACCGTCACCGAAGTCCTGACACACCAACTGTCACCAATGTCCTGATGCAGAACTGTCACCGATGTCCCGAGACATCACACCGGACAACTAGCGTTGCAGCAGGGAAAGCGCCTCGTCGACGACCGAATCGACGGGCACCGAGACCTGCTCCCCCGTCGTCAGGTCCTTCACGCCGACCGTCCCCGCCTCGAGGTCACGGTCCCCGGCGACCAGTGCGATGCGCGCGCCGGACCGGTCGGCGGCTCGCATCGCGCCCTTGAGGCCCCGATCGCCGTAGGCCAGGTCGACGCGCACGCCGCGCCCGCGCAGCCGTGCGGCCAGCACCGCCAGCTTCAGCTTGGCCGCCTCGCTCAGCGGCACCCCGAACACGTCGCAGCGCGTCGTCTCCCCCACGCTCTTGCCCTCGGCCCGCAGCGCCAGCAGGGTCCGGTCGACGCCCAGCCCGAAACCGATGCCGGACAGGTCCTGTCCGCCCAGCCGGCGCATCAGGCCGTCGTAGCGGCCGCCACCGCCGATGCCCGACTGCGCGCCCAGGCCGTCGTGCACGAACTCGAAGGTGGTCTTGGTGTAGTAGTCCAGCCCGCGCACCATGCGCGAGTTGATGACGTAGGGCACCCCGAGGGCGTCCAGGTGGGCCAGCACGGTGTCGAAGTGCTGCTTGGCGACGTCGGAGAGGTGATCGAGCAGCACCGGCGCGTCGGCCGTCATCGCCTTCACCTCGGGCCGTTTGTCGTCGAGCACCCGCAGCGGGTTCATCTCGGCGCGCCGACGGGTGTCCTCGTCGAGGTCGAGCCCGAACAGGAACTCCTGCAACAACTCCCGGTATTGCGGGCGGCAGGTCTCGTCGCCCAGCGAGGTGATCTCCAAGCGGAACCCGTCGAGTCCCAGCGCGCGGAAGCCGGCGTCGGCGACGGCGATCACCTCGGCGTCCAGCGCCGGGTCGTCGACGCCGATCGCCTCCACCCCGACCTGCTGCAGCTGGCGGTAGCGGCCGGCCTGCGGCCGCTCGTAGCGGAAGAACGGTCCGGCGTAGCACAGCTTCACCGGCAGCGCGCCGCGGTCCAGGCCGTGCTCGATCACCGCGCGCACCACCCCGGCGGTCCCCTCGGGCCGCAGCGTCACCGAGCGGTCACCGCGGTCGGCGAAGGTGTACATCTCCTTGGACACCACGTCGGTGGATTCCCCGACCCCGCGGGCGAACAGCGCGGTGTCCTCGAAGATGGGCAGCTCGATGTCGCCGTACCCGGCCCGGCGGGCGGCCGAAAGCAGCCCCTCACGCACCGCCACGAACTGGGCCGAGTCGGGCGGGACGTAGTCCGGCACCCCCTTGGGCGCCGAGAACGCCGAGAACTCCGTCATGCGCTCAGAGGCCTTCGAGGAACGGGTTGAGGCGCCGCTCGGCGCCGATCGTGGTGGAGTTGCCGTGCCCGGGCAGCACCAGGGTGTCGTCGTCGAGCACCAGCAGCTTGTCGATGATCGAGGTCAGCAGGTCGCGCCCGCTCCCGCCGTGCAGGTCGGTGCGACCCACCGAACGCTCGAACAGCGTGTCGCCGGTGAACACGACGTCGTTGCCCTCGGCGCCGGCCTGCAGCACCCGGAACACGACCGATCCGCGGGTGTGCCCGGGGGTGTGGTCGACGTTGACGGTCACGCTGCCCAGGTCCAGCTTGTCGCCGTCGCGGTCCAGCTCGACGACCTGCTTGGGCTCACGGAAGAACGCCCCCGCCACCGCCTGCGCCAGGCGCGGGCCGAACCCGTGGATCGGGTCCTTGAGCATGAACCGGTCCTCGGGGTGGATGTAGGTGGGGCAGCCGAAGGTGTCGGAGACCTTCTGCGCGGACCAGATGTGGTCGATGTGGCCGTGGGTGAGCAGCACCGCGGCCGGGGTCAGCCGATGCTCGTCGAGGATTCGGCGCAGTTGGCCCATCGCACGCTGCCCCGGGTCCACGATCACGGCGTCGGCCCCGGGCCGCTCGGCCAGGACATAGCAGTTGCACTGCAACACCCCCGCGGGAAATCCGGTGATCAACACGGTTCCCAGTTTTGCACGGGGCCGCGTGACACCGGTCGCGGCGGCCACATTAGCCTGACCTTTCGTGCCGACCAACGAACAGCGACGTGCCACAGCCAAGCGCAAACTGGAACGGCAGCTGGAGCGCCGCCAAAAGCAGGCCCGAATGCGCCGCATCCTGGTGATCGCCGTCGGCTCGGCCGTGGCGGTGGCCGCGGTCGCCGCGGTGGCGTTCGCGGTCGTCAACAACCGCCACGAGCATTCCGGAAACACCGCGGCGCCCGCCGCCACCACCACCGGCAGCTCGACGCCGACGACGACACCCGCGGCTCCGCAGCCGGGCGCGGTCCCGCCGTTGCCGCCCTTCAAGCCGTCGGCCAACCTGGGCGCCGACTGCCAGTACCCGGCGACCAAGGAGCCGGCCGCCAAGGAGGTCAAGCCGCCGCGGACCGGCAAGGTACCCACCGACCCCGCCCAGGTGAGCGCCAGCATGATGACCGACCAGGGGCCCATCGGGCTGCTGCTGGCCAACAACGAATCGCCGTGCACGGTCAACAGTTTCGCCAGCCTGGCCGGCCAGAAGTACTTCGACGGCACCACGTGTCACCGGCTGACCACCTCGCCGTCGCTGGGCGTGCTGCAGTGCGGCGACCCGACGGGCCAGGGCACCGGCGGTCCCGGCTATCAGTTCGCCAACGAATACCCCACCGACCAGTACCCGCCGAACGACCCCAAGCTCGACGAGCCGGTCCTGTATCCGCGCGGCACGCTGGCGATGGCCAACGCCGGGCCGGGCACCAACGGCAGCCAGTTCTTCCTGGTCTACAAGGATTCCGAGCTGCCGCCCGCATACACCGTGTTCGGCACCATCCAGGCCGACGGCCTGGCCACGCTGGACAAGATCGCAAAAGCCGGCGTCAAGGGCGGCGGGGAGGACGGGTCGCCGGCCACCGAGGTCACGATCAAGTCGATCAGGCTCGACTGAGCCGCGCTCCGTTCGGCCCGAGACTGCGGTGAGCGCGCGGCTCAGGCCCCGGCCCACGCGCTGGACCCAGGCTCGGCGCCGTGGATGCAGGCTCGGCGGCGAAAACTCAGGCCGCCGACGTCACCCGGTAGACGTCGTAGACGCCCTCGACGTTGCGCACCACGTTGAGCAGGTGTCCCAGGTGCTTGGGATCGCCCATCTCGAAGGTGAACCGGCTGATCGCCACCCGGTCCCCGGAGGTGGTGACCGACGCCGACAGGATGTTGACCTTCTCGTCGGCGAGCACCCGCGTGATGTCCGACAGCAACCGGTGCCGGTCGAGCGCCTCGACCTGGATCGCCACCAGGAACACCGACGACGCCGACGGCGCCCACAACACCTCGATGATGCGCTCGGACTGCTGTTGCAGCGACGCGGCGTTGGTGCAGTCGGTGCGGTGCACGCTGACCCCGCCGCCGCGGGTGACGAAGCCCATGATCGCGTCGCCGGGCACCGGCGTGCAGCACTTGGCCAGCTTGGTCAGCACGCCCGGGGCGCCGGGCACCGACACTCCGACGTCGTCGCTGCTGCGGGGGTGTCGCAGCATGGTGGTGAGCGTGGCCCGCTCGGCAAGGTCCTCTTCGGCCTGGTCGATGCCGCCGAGCTCGGCCAGCAGCCGCTGCGTGACGTGCCGGGCCGACACGTGCCCCTCGCCGATCGCGGTGTAGAGCGCCGACACGTCGGTGTAGTGCAGCTCGCGCGCCACCGCCCCCATCGAGCCGCCGTTGACCAGCCGCTGCAACGGAAGTCCGCCGCGGCGCACCTCGCGGGCGATGGCCTCCTTGCCGGCCTCGAGGGCCTCCTCGCGCCGTTCCTTGGCGAACCACTGCCGGATCTTGGCCTTGGCGCGCGGTGACACCACGAACTGCTGCCAGTCGCGCGAGGGCCCGGCGTTGGGCGCCTTGGACGTGAAGACCTCGACGACTTCCCCGTTTTCGAGCTTGCGCTCCAGCGCGACCAGCCGGCCGTTGACCCGGGCGCCGATGCAGCGGTGGCCGACCTCGGTGTGCACCGCGTAGGCGAAGTCCACCGGCGTCGACCCGGTCGGCAGCGTGATCACGTCGCCCTTGGGTGTGAAGACGAAGAGCTCTTGCACCGCCAGGTCGTAGCGCAACGACTCCAGGAACTCGCCGGGGTCGGCGGCCTCCCGCTGCCAGTCGAGCAGCTGACGCATCCAGGCCATGTCGTCGATCTCGGCGGCGGCGTGCGGATGGGGAATTCCGTTGCGGCCCTTGGCTTCCTTGTAGCGCCAGTGCGCGGCGATGCCGTATTCGGCGGTACGGTGCATGTCGCGGGTGCGGATCTGGATCTCCAGCGGCTTGCCCTCCGGCCCGACGACGGTGGTGTGCAACGACTGGTACACGCCGTAGCGGGGCTGGGCGATGTAGTCCTTGAACCGCCCGGCCATCGGCTGCCACAGCGAGTGCACCACGCCGACGGCGGCGTAGCAGTCCCGGATCTCGTCGCACAGGATGCGGATGCCGACCAGGTCGTGGATGTCGTCGAAGTCACGCCCCTTGACGATCATCTTCTGGTAGATCGACCAGTAGTGCTTGGGCCGGCCCTCCACCACCGCCTTGATCTTCGAGGCGTTCAGCGTGTTGACGATCTCGGTGCGCACCTTGGCCAGGTAGGTGTCCCGCGACGGCGCACGCCCGGCGACCAGCCGCACGATCTCCTCGTACTTCTTGGGGTGCAGGATCGCGAACGACAGGTCTTCCAGTTCCCACTTGACGCTGGCCATACCCAGCCGATGCGCCAGGGGCGCAATGACTTCCAGCGTCTCGCGGGCCTTGCGCGCCTGCTTTTCCGGCGGCAGGAAACGCATGGTGCGCATGTTGTGCAGCCGGTCGGCGACCTTGATCACCAGCACGCGCGGGTCGCGGGCCATCGCGGTGATCATCTTGCGGATGGTCTCGCCCTCGGCGGCGCTGCCCAGCACCACCCGGTCCAGCTTGGTCACCCCGTCGACGAGGTGGCCGACCTCCTCGCCGAACTCCTCGCTCAAGGCCTCGATCGTGTAACCGGTGTCCTCGACGGTGTCGTGCAGCAGCGCGGCCACCAACGTCGTGGTGTCCATGCCCAACTCGGCCAGGATGTTGGCGACGGCCAGCGGGTGGGTGATGTAGGGGTCTCCGGAATGCCGCAGCTGGCCGGCGTGCCGCTCGTCGGCGACCTCGTAGGCCCGCTGCAGCATCGACAGGTTCGCCTTGGGGTAGATCTCCCGGTGCACCGCCACCAGCGGCTCGAGCACCGGGTTAAGGGCGCTGCGCTGGGCGGTCATCCGGCGCGCCAGCCGGGCCCGGACCCGGCGCGACGTGCTGGTCTTTGTGGTCTCGGCGGGCGGCTCCGGCGTCTCGTGGGCCGGCCCGGACGCCGCCGCCGGCTCCGCCGGCCCAGAGGCCCGCTCCGTCGGCAACGCGTCATCGGCCGCCGGCGCGACTGCCTGCGCCGTGCTCTGGTCGTCCGCCACGTGGGTCACCTCCGAGTTCGAGGATATCGCCGAGCGGCCGGGTTGGGCCGCCCCGTCAGGCGCAACTGAGGCTGTGCACCGGCAACGGCGCGACCGCCGCCCGCCCGCCCAGCGCGGGCAGCTCCACCACCACCCCGGCGCCGATCACGCGGGCCCCGGCACGCTCCATCAACCGGGCCGCCGCGGCCAGGGTGCCACCGGTTGCCAGCACGTCGTCGATGAGGAAGACGCTGCGGCCCCGCAGTTGGAGGCCGTCGGCGGGAATCTCCATGCTGGCGTCGCCATACTCCCGGGTGTAGCTCTCGCTGAGCACCGGCGGCGGCAGCTTGCCGCTCTTACGGATCGCCAGCACGCCGGTCCCGAGCCGGGTGGCGACGGCCGCGCCCACCAGAAAGCCCCGGGAGTCGATGCCGGCCATCAGATCCGCGCCGGACGCGACGCCGGCCAGCGCGTCGGTCACGGCCACCAGCGCGTCCCGATCGGCGAACACCGGGGTGAGGTCCTTGAACTGCACGCCGGGCTCGGGGAAATCGGCCACCTTGCGGGTCAGCGTCTCGATGACCACGGCAAGGGCGGCCAGGGCGGCGGTCGTCGTCTCGCCGCTGCTCACTGCAACCTCACTGCATCAGGGCCCATCGGTCCATGTTCCAGCCCGCGCCCCAGCGGGTCGGATTCTTGCTCACCGCGTACATCTTCTTCGACCTCAGCAGCGTGCGTTGCTGGCGGTAGAGGGGCAGGGTCGGCATCTCGGCCCACAGTACCGGGGCGCCCTCGGCGACCAGTCTGACCCGCTCGGCGGGGTCGGCCGAGACGGCCAGCGCGCCGATGATGCCGTCGATCTGGCCGTTTGCGTAACCGGACAGGTTGTTGCCGTTGTCGCTGTGCAGGTCGTAGGCGTCCAGCGCCGACGACCCGGTCGAGCCACTGCCGGTGGCCCCGCCCGTGCTGGCCAACAGCACGTCGATCTTGCCGTCCTTGAGCGCCTGCGGTCCCGAGGTGTCCAGGGCGACGTTGGAGACGGTGATACCGGCCGCCGCGCACGATTTGGTGATGTTGCCGACGGTGACCGCCAGCCGCGCGTTGGGCCCGTGGTAGCCGATGCGCACCGTGACCGCGCCGGCCCCGCCCAGCGCGTCGCGGGCGGCGGCGGGATCGGCCTTGCCGAACCGGTCGGCGTCGGCGCCGGACTCCGCCCGGGCGACGGCGTCATCGGTGGCCGGCCGCAGCCGCGAGTTGGCGATCGGCACCCCTGCGTCGCGCGCGATCGCGTCGCGCGGCGTGCACAGCGCGACCGCGCGCCGCACGTTGGTCAGCGCCAGCGGTCCCGTCGGCGCGAAGATCAGCTGCTCGATGCCGTCCGACGGCGAGTCCTCGCGCGCGTAGTTGTCGGGGGTGCCCAGCGCGCCGGCCGAGCCGGCCGCGACGTCGACCACGTCGACGTTGCGGTTGTTGACCCGGTCCTGGATGTCGGCGCCCTGGGGCCACACGATCACCCGTTTGGTGATCGCCCGGGAACCCCACCAGCGGTCGTTCGCGACGAGCACCACGGCGCCGCCGTCCAGGGTCGACTCGATCTTGTACGGCCCCGACGACGGGAAGCGCTTGGCCGCCTCCTCGGGTTTCAGGCCGGGCTTGAGGTCCCACGTGGTGTTCCACAGCTTGGCGATCTGTTGCACCGCCGGCATGTCGTTGCCCAGCAGCGCCGCGGTGACGTCGATGTGCAGCTGGTCGGCGATGACGTGCGACGGCAGCATCGACGTCGCGGTGAACAGCTGCAGATAGTCGACGACACCGCGCTCGGGGGCGAACGACACGCGCGCCTTCTTCTGGCCCGGCGTGCACTCGACGCCGGCGATGTCGGCGTAGCCGGCCCGGGTGGCCGCGTCGAAGTCGGGGAACCGCCCCGATTGGGCCGCCCAGGCGAGAACGAGGTCGTCGCAGGTCACGGGCTTGCCGTCGGAGTAGACGGCCTTGTCGGCGATCTGGTAGTCGAGCACCAGCGGTGCGCTGTCGACGACGGACACGGTGCCGAAGTCGTGGTCGGCGACGACCTGTCCGTCCGGCCCGTGATAGCCGAAGCCGGTCAGCGTGCGGGCGAAGGCCTGCGCGCCGGCCGATGCGAAGCCGACGACGGTGTTGGTGTTGTAGGTCACCAGCGGGCCGTCGACGACGTAGTCGACCTGCGAGGCGGCGCTGCCCGAACACCCGGTCAGGGTGGCCGCGCCCGCCAGCACTGCGGTCAGGGCGACGACCGCCCATCCGCGCCAGCCGAACATGGTGACTACCGCCGCCCGGCGTTTCGCTTGCCGCTCGGACGCCGGGTGCCGGTGGGCCGTGCCGGCCGTGCGCCCGGCGCGGGCTTGCTCGGGGCCGGCTTGGCGGGTTTTGCGGTGGCTTCCGTGGCGGCCTCCGTGGTGGCGTCCGGCGCGGCCTCCGCGCCCTTCGGCGCGGCCTCGGTGGCCTCGGCGTCAGCGGCGGATCCGCCCCGCCCGTCGGTTTCGGCGTCGTCCTCGGCGTCGTCCTCGGCGGAGGCCCTGCCGGCGCCCGCGGAGCCCGACCCGGAACCGCGGCGCCGCATCACCCGGCGGGTGTGGGTGCGCACCAGTTCCGTGCGCTCGCGCAGGGTGACCAGCAGCGGCGTCGCGAAGAAGATCGACGAGTAGGTGCCGATCACGATGCCGATCAGCTGCACCAGCGCCAGGTCCTTCAGGGTGCCCACGCCCAGCAGCCACACCGCGACCACCATCAGCGACAACACGGGCAGCACCCCGATCAGGCTGGTGTTGATCGACCGCATGAAGGTCTGGTTGATCGCCAGGTTGGCCCACTCGGCGAAGGTGCGCCGGTTGGTGTGCTGGAAGCCGTTGGTGTTCTCCTCGACCTTGTCGAACACGATGACGGTGTCGTAGAGGGAGAAGCCGAGGATCGTCAGCAGGCCGATGACGGTGGCCGGGGTGACCTCGAAGCCCACCAGCGAGTACACGCCCGCGGTGACGGTCAGGTCGAAGAACATCGCCGCGATCGCCGACAGCGTCATGTAGCGCTCGTAGCGCACCGTGATGTACAGGGCGACCAGCGCCAGGAAGATCACCAGCGCGATCAGCGCCTTCTTGGTGATCTGGTCGCCCCAGGTCTCCGAGACCGCGGAGTCGCTGATGGCCTGCTTGCTGGGCTTACCGTCGGCGCCCTTGGGATGAAAGGCGTCGAACAGCGCGTTGCGCAGCGTGCCCGTCTGGTCGGCCGACAGCGTCTCCGAGCGGATCTGCACGGTGGCCGAGGAGCCGCTGCCGACGGTGACCACCGAGTCGGGGTCGACGCCCAGGGCGCTGTGGAAGACCTCGATCACCTGGGCGGTCGTGGCGTCACCGCGGGGCATCGACACCGTGGTGCCGCCCTTGAAGTCGATCCCGAACGTGAAGCCCCGCACCAGGATGCTGACGATGGCGACCGCGACGATCGCGCCGCTGATGCCGAACCACAGCCGGCGCCGGCCCACCACCTCGAAGGCCCCGGTGCCGGTGTAGAGCCGGGTGAGGAAGCTGCGGCGCACCGGCTCGGCGCCGGTCAACTCCACGGCGCCCGTTTCGGTGGTCTCGGTCTTGTTCTGGGAAGCCATCGCGCTAGCCCCGTCCCGTCTTCACCTGCGTGGCGGCGCGGCGTTCGCGGGCCACCTGCTGAACCGCCCCCAGGCCGTTGTAGGCCGGCTTGGCCAGCGTCGGCGACTTCGACGCCAGGTACACCAGCGGCCAGGTCACCAGGAACACCACCACCAGGTCGAGGATCGTGGTCAGCCCCAACGTGAACGCGAATCCCTTCACCTGGCCGATCGCCAGGAAGTACAGCACCGCGGCGGCCAGGAAGGTGACGGCGTTGCCCGACACGATCGTCTTGCGCGCCCGCACCCAGCCTCGCGGCACGGCCGACCGGAACGAGCGGCCCTCGCGGATCTCGTCCTTGATGCGTTCGAAGAACACCACGAACGAGTCGGCGGTGGTCCCGATGCCGATGATGAGACCCGCGATGCCGGCCAGGTCCAGGGTGTAGTTGATGTAGCGGCCCAACAGCACCAGGATCGCGAAAACCATTGCGCCGGAGGCAACCAGCGACAACGCCGTCAGCAGTCCCAGCACCCGGTAGTAGAGCAGCGAATACAGCAGCACCAACACCAGGCCGATGGCGCCGGCGATCAGGCCCGCCCGCAGCGAGGTCAGTCCCAGCGTCGCCGAGACGGTCTGTGCCTCCGACGACTCGAACGACAGCGGCAGCGAGCCGTACTTCAGGACGTTGGCCAGCTGGCGCGCCGACGAGGCGGTGAACGGTGGGTCGCCCCCGGTGATCTGGGTGCGGCCGCCCGGGATGGCCTCCTGGATCATCGGGGCGCTGACCACCTGCGAATCCAGGGTGAACGCGGTCTGGGTGCCGATGTGGGAGGCGGTGAAGTCCGCCCAGACGCTGGCCGCGGCGGGCTTGAACTGCAGATCGACGACGTAGCCGACGCCGTGCTGGTTCATGCCCGACGTGGCGTTGGCGATCTGGTCGCCGCTGATGATCGACGGCGCCAGCAGGTAGGCCGTCTTGTGGTCGCTGGAGCAGGTCACCAACGGCAGGTTGGGGTCGTCGTTGCCGGCCAGGATGTCGTTCTGGTCGCAGCGGGTGGCCTCGAACTGCAGGGCCAGGAACTGAATGCCCTGCTTGGTGCTCTGCCGCCACTTCTTCTCCTCGCCGATGCGCTCGGCGAGGTCCTTGCGCGGGTCCGGGGGTGCGGGCTGCTCGCCCGGCGGTGCGGCCTGGTCCCCCGGCGCGGGCTGCTCACCGGGCGCCGGCGCCGGGCTCGGCGTCGGCGGCGGGTCCTGCGGATAGGGCCGCGGCTGGGCGCCGGGGTGGCCGCCCGGCGCGGGTTGGGCCGGGGGCGGGGCCTGCCCGGGCGGGGCCGGTTGGCCCGACGGCGCGGGCTGTCCCGACGGTGCGGGCGCGCCGGGCTCTCCGGGCTGGCCGGACGGCGGTGTTCCGGCGGGCGGCGCGGGCTCGGGCTTGGGTTCGGCGCTTTGGGCCGGCATCGAGTTCAGCACCGGCCGGATGTAGAGGCGCGCGGTCTGCCCCAGGTTGCGGGCCTCGCTGCCGTCCGTGCCGGGGACCGTGATGACCAGGTTGTCGCCGTCGACGACGACCTCCGAGCCCGACACGCCGAGCCCGTTGACCCGCGCGCTGATGATCTGCTGCGCCTGCGCCAGCGCCTCCCGGCTCGGGGCCGAGCCGTCGGGCGTGCGCGCGGTCAGGGTGACGCGCGTGCCGCCCTGCAGGTCGATGCCGAGCTTGGGAGCGGCCCGCTTGTTGCCGGTCAGGAACACCAGCAGGTAGAAGGCGACGAGCAACACCAAGAAAACCGACAGGTAGCGGGCCGGGCGCACCGGCGCCGAAGACGATGCCACGTTCCTTGTCTCTCCTTGAGGTCGGTTGCCTGCCCCGGACAGAGCCTAGTGCCGCCGCCGGGTCGGGCGCGCAAGCGGTGCGGGTCGCCGCGTCTGGTCAGGGATCCTGGCGCAACCGGCCCTCGCCCGGGGCGTCGGCGGAATCCGCGGCTTCGGCGGCCGGGAACACCTCGCCGGAGCCGTCGTCCTCGTCCAGTTCGTCGAACTCGTCGGGCACGATCTTGTCGCGGACGGCCAGCTTCATCCACCTGGTCACCACGCCGGGTGCGATCTCGAGGTCGACGGTGTCGTCGGCGAGCTCGACGACGGTGGCCTCCATCCCGGACGTGGTGTGCACCCGGTCGCCGGGCCGCAATGACTCGTGCAGGTCGATGGTCGCCTGCATCGCCCGCTTCTGGCGACGCGACGAGAAGTACATGAACCCACCCATGATGAGCAGGAACGGCAAGAACAGAACCAAACTCTCCATCGAGGCGCCTGTCTTTCGTATCGGGGGTTCGGGATCGGTGCCGGGCGGACCCGAGGGTCGCGTACCCGAGGTCCAGTGTGCCATTGCCGCAGGTCGTGACCGACCGGCACCTCGCGCGGGCCGCCCGTCGGGGGCCGGGCGACCAGATAGGCTGGGCCCCGCGGCGTGACAGGCGCGCCGCGGTGAGGAGGAGATGGTGGCCAGCCTCGAGCAGACGCGCCAGCTGGTCACGGAGATCCCCGGCCCCGCGTCGCTGGAACTGACCAAACGCCGCGCCGCGGCGGTCTCGAGCGGGGTGGGCATCACCATGCCGGTGTTCGCCGCGCGCGCCGGCGGCGGCATCGTCGAGGACGTCGACGGCAACCGGCTCATCGACCTGGGTTCGGGCATCGCGGTGACCACGATCGGCAATTCCTCCCCGCGGGTCGTGGAGGCGGTCCGCGCGCAGGTGGCCGAGTTCACCCACACCTGTTTCATGGTCACCCCCTACGAGCAGTACGTCGCCGTCGCCGAGCAGCTCAACCGGATCACCCCCGGCGCCGGGGAGAAGCGCTCGGTGCTGTTCAACTCGGGCGCGGAGGCCGTGGAGAACGCCGTCAAGGCCGCGCGCTCCTACACCCGCAAGCCGGCGGTGGTGGCCTTCGACCACGCCTACCACGGCCGCACCAACATGGCGATGGCGCTCACCGCCAAGTCCATGCCCTACAAGAGCGGCTTCGGCCCGTTCGCGCCGGAGATCTACCGCGCGCCGCTGTCCTACCCGTACCGGGACGGGCTGCTGGACAAGGAACTGGCCACCAACGGCGAACTGGCCGCCGAGCGGGCGATCACCGTCATGGAGAAGCAGGTCGGCGCCGGCAACCTGGCCGCCGTCATCATCGAGCCGATCCAGGGCGAGGGCGGGTTCATCGTCCCGGCCGAGGGATTCCTGCCCGCGCTGCTGGACTGGTGCCGCCGCAACGACGTCGTGTTCATCGCCGACGAGGTGCAATCCGGATTCGCGCGCACCGGGGCGATGTTCGCCTGCGAGCACGAGGGGATCGAACCCGACCTGATCTGCACCGCCAAGGGCATCGCCGACGGCCTGCCGCTGTCGGCGGTCACCGGGCGCGCCACGATCATGGATGCCCCCCACGTCAGCGGTCTGGGCGGCACCTTCGGCGGAAACCCGGTTGCCTGTGCGGCGGCACTGGCCACGATCGCGACCATCGAGAACGACGGGCTCGTCGAGCGGGCCCGGCAGCTGGAGCGGGTGATGCTCGACCGGCTGACGCGGCTGCAGGCCGGCGACGACCGGATCGGCGACGTCCGTGGCCGCGGCGCCATGATCGCCGTCGAGCTGGTGCGGTCGGGGACCGCCGACCCCGCCCCCGAACTGACGGCCAAGCTGGCCACCGCGGCCCATGCGGCCGGGGTGATCGTGCTGACGTGCGGCACGTTCGGCAACGTCGTCCGGCTGCTGCCGCCGCTGACCATCACCGACGAGCTGCTGAGCGAGGGGCTCGACGTCCTCGGCGGGATCTTGGCCGGCCTCTAGACCCGGGGCGGCCGCGCATCACCTCGTGGGCAAGCTCACACCGTGCGCCGTGACCAACCCGTGGAGGAATACCGTTACTTTAGCTAACGTTCTGTTGGTCAGCGCAGGTATGCGCCCCTTAGCTTCAGGCTTCGCAACCCGCAAAAGGAACTCCTCATGCCGACTACAACTCACGAAGCGTGGCTTGCCCGCCGCGTCGAGCACCTGACCGCCGCGGACCCGCAGTTCGCCGCCGCCCGACCCGACCCGGCCGTCGCCGAGGCCCTCGAGCAGCCCGGGCTGCGGCTGCCGCAGGTCATCCAGGCCGTGCTGCGCCACTACGCCGACCGGCCGGCGCTGGGGCAGCGGGCCGTCGAGTTCGTCGAGGACCCCAGGACCGGGCGCACCGCGCTCGGGCTGCTCCCTCGCTTCGAGACCCTCTCCTACGGCGAGCTGAACGACCGGGCCGGCGCGCTGGCGCGCGCCCTGACCGACGGCTCGGTGCACGCCGGCGACCGCGTGGCCGTGCTGGGCTTCAACAGCGTCGACCTCACCACCATCGACGTCGCGCTGGGCATGGTCGGCGCGGTGTCGGTCCCGCTGCAGACCGGAGCGGCGATCACCTCGCTGCAGCCGATCGCGACCGAGACCACACCCACGCTGATCGCGGCCAGCGTCAACCAGCTGCCCGTGGCCGTCGAGCTGATCCTGCTCGGCCGCGAAAACGGGACCGCGCCCGGCAAGCTCGTGGTGTTCGACTACCACCCCCAGGTCGACGACGAGCGCGAGGCCGTCGAAACCGCCCGCGGGCACCTGGCGGGGACCGGGGTGGCCGTCGAGACGCTGGCCGAGGCGCTCGAACGCGGCAAGGGGCTGCGGGCCGCGCCGGTCGCGGCAGCGAGCGACGACGACGACCCGCTGGCCCTGCTGATCTACACCTCGGGCAGCACGGGCGCGCCCAAAGGCGCGATGTACCCGCAGAGCAACGTCGCCAAGATGTGGTGCCGCTCGAGCAGGAACTGGTTCGGGCCCAGCGCGGCGTCGATCACCCTCAACTTCATGCCGATGAGCCACGTGATGGGGCGCGGCATCCTGTTCGGCACGCTGGGCAACGGCGGCACCGCCTACTTCGCGGCCCGCAGTGACCTGTCGACGCTGCTGGAGGACCTCACCCTGGTGCGGCCCACCGAGCTGAACTTCGTGCCGCGGATCTGGGAAACGCTGTTCGGCGAATTCCAGCGCCAGGTGAGCCGCCGCCTCGCCGAGTCGCCCGGCGCGGACCGCGCGTCGGTCGAGGCCGGGGTGCTCGAGGAGCAGCGCCAGTACCTGCTGGGCGGCCGGTTCATCTTCGCGATGACGGGCTCGGCGCCGACCTCCCCCGAGTTGCGGAAGTGGGTCGAGGCCCTGCTGGGGATGCACCTGATGGACGGCTTCGGCTCCACCGAGGCCGGGATGGTGTTGTTCGACGGCGAGGTGCAGCGGCCGCCCGTCCTCGACTACAAGCTGGCCGACGTCCCCGAGCTCGGCTACTTCAGCACCGACCGGCCCCACCCGCGGGGTGAGCTGCTGCTCAAGACGCAGAACATGTTCCCCGGCTACTACAAGCGCCCCGAGATCACCGCCGGCGTGTTCGGCGACGACGGGTACTACCGCACCGGCGACGTCTTCGCCGAGGTCGCCCCCGACAAGCTGGTGTACGTTGACCGCCGCAACAACGTGCTCAAGCTCGCGCAGGGCGAGTTCGTCACCCTGGCCAAGCTGGAGGCCGTCTTCGGCAACAGCCCGCTGATCCGGCAGATCTACGTCTACGGCAACAGCGCGCAGCCCTACCTGCTGGCGGTGGTGGTGCCCGCGGAGGAGGCGCTGGCCGATGCCTCCGGGGACCCCGGGGCGCTCAAGCCCCTGATCGCCGACTCGCTGCACAAAGTCGCCAGGGAGACCGGCCTGCAGTCCTACGAGGTGCCGCGCGACTTCCTCATCGAGACCACGCCGTTCACCGTCGAGAACGGCCTGCTCACCGGGATCCGCAAGCTGGCCTGGCCCAAGCTCAAGGCGCACTACGGCGAACGGCTCGAGCGGCTCTACGCCGAGCTGGCCGAGGGGCAGGCCAACGAGCTGGTCGAACTGCGCCGCAGCGGCGCCGACGCGCCCGTACTGCAGACGGTCAGCCGGGCCGCGGCCGCCATGCTCGGCATCCCGACCGCCGACGCCACCACGGACCTGTCGCCCGACACGCACTTCACCGAGCTCGGCGGGGACTCGTTGTCGGCGTTGACGTTCGGCAACCTGTTGCGCGAGATCTACGACATCGACGTGCCGGTGGGTGTCATCGTCAGCCCGGCCAACGACCTGGCGGCCATCGCCGACTACATCGAGGCCGAGCGCCAGGGCAGCAAGCGGCCGACGTTCGCCGCCGTGCACGGGCGAGGCGCGACCGAGGTGCACGCCGGTGACCTCACGCTCGACAAGTTCCTCGATGCCGCCACGCTGGAAGCCGCGCCGAACCTGCCGCGGCCCAGCGACGAGGTGCGCACGGTCCTACTGACCGGCGCGACCGGCTTTTTGGGTCGCTACCTGGCGCTGGAATGGCTCGAGCGGATGGACCTCGTCGACGGCAAGGTGATCGCCCTGGTGCGGGCCAAGTCGGACGCCGAGGGACGTGCACGCCTGGACCGCGTCTTCGACAGCGGTGATCCCGCGCTGCTGGCGCGTTACCGGGAGCTGGCCGCCGACCATCTGGAGGTCCTCGCCGGCGACAAGGGCGAGGCCGATCTGGGCCTGGACGCCCCCACGTGGCAGCGGCTGGCCGATACGGTCGACCTGATCGTCGACCCCGCCGCGCTGGTCAACCACGTGCTGCCCTACAGCGAGCTGTTCGGCCCCAACGCGCTGGGCACCGCCGAGCTGATCCGGCTCGCGCTGACCGGCAAGCTCAAGCCGTACGCCTACACCTCGACGATCGGCGTGGGCGACCAGATCGAGCCCGGGAGGTTCGTCGAGGACGCCGACATCCGGCAGATCAGCGCCACCCGCGCGATCAACGACAACTACGCCAACGGCTACGGCAACAGCAAGTGGGCCGGCGAGGTGCTGCTGCGCGAGGCACACGACCTGTGCGGGCTGCCGGTCGCGGTGTTCCGCTGCGACATGATCCTGGCCGACACCACCTACGCGGGCCAGCTCAACCTGCCGGACATGTTCACCCGGCTGATGCTGAGCCTGGTGGCCACCGGCATCGCGCCCGGTTCGTTCTACGAGCTGGACGCCGAGGGCAACCGGCAGCGGGCGCACTACGACGGCCTTCCGGTCGAGTTCATCGCCGCGGCGATCTCGACGCTGGGCTCGCACGGGAACGGCTTCCGGACCTACCACGTGATGAACCCCTACGACGACGGCCTGGGGCTCGACGAGTACGTCGACTGGCTCGTCGGCGCCGGCTACCGGATCCACCGGGTGGGCGATTACGCGCAGTGGTTGCAGCGCTTCGAGACCGCGCTGCGTGCCCTGCCGGAGCGGCAGCGCCAGTACTCGCTACTGCCGCTGTTGCACAACTACCGCACGCCCGAGAAGCCGCTGCGCGGATCGCTGGCCCCGACCGATCGGTTCCGCGCCGCGGTGCAGGAGGCCAAGATTGGCCCGGACAAAGACATTCCGCACGTCTCGGCGCCGATCATCGTCAAGTACGCGACGGACCTGCAGCTGCTCGGGCTGCTCTGAGATCAGCTGACGTACGTCTCGAAGATCTCGGAGAACTCGAAGTCCGTTTGCACCACTCCACTGCCAT
The DNA here is from genome assembly GCA_963711445.1 of uncultured Actinomycetota bacterium. Lineage (GTDB taxonomy): Bacteria > Actinomycetota > Actinomycetes > Mycobacteriales > Mycobacteriaceae > Mycobacterium. Next base: position 1,682,396 of record CAVQEF010000002.1, on the reverse strand, counting down.
CGTTGTTCGAGACACCCAATGTGCCCTCTGTATCGCGGGGAAGTTGCCACATGGACAGTTCGCCGACGTGGTTGTCCTGGGCGAATGTGGTCAACGTCTGGGCGTCGGTCAGGCTGAACACCTCGCTGGTGTCGTCGTTGACCCCGATCATCGGCGTCACGCCGAGCAGGTCCCAGGCCTGATCGCTGCTGATGGTGGTCCCGGCATCGCCATACAGGCTGATCAACTGGGCCTGGGTGGCGGTCGCCGCATCGACCGCCCCGGCGCCCATGTCGGTGGTGCCGTCGTAGTAATCCATGGCCATGATGTTCACCCTCGAGAGGGTCACGCCATTGCTGAGAGCAGTGCTGATGGGCGCCGAGCTGTCGGTGGTCAGACCCGACGTCGACACCGGAACGGTGTAGGAAACCGTGACGGGGGTGCCGTTGGTCGTCCCCCATGCCTGTGCCTCGGCGATCGCCTGCGCCTGCAACGTCAGTGCCGAGCTGTCGGTCAGAAAAGTAGTTCCCTCGTCGTCGAAGTCGATGTTGTAGATCCCGTAGGTGCTCATCACGTCTTCGTATTGCGTGGCCAACTGGGAGGCGGTCATACCGTTCGACGAGTAGTACTCGGCGAGCGGGGTACCGGACTGGCCGCCGAAGGAGATGGTTCCGGTGATGCCGGCGTCGCTCATGTTGGTGAGCTGATTGTTGATGTAGCTGATCTGGGAGCCGCCGGTGACGTCGTATGCCGTATAGCCGCCCCAGGACGCTTGACCGTTTGAGGTGTCGGCGGTGATGAAGGCGAGCGTGACGTCGGTGATGCCCGCGTCGGCGGCGTCGGCGAAGTTGTATCCGGATCCGTCCGAGTAGGGATAGAGCGTGACGTCGACATAGGGTTTGTACACCCCGGTCGAGCCCCCGAGAAGGCTGTCCGCGCCGTCGCTGCCGGCTGCGCCGTCTTTTCCACCGGTACCGCCCAGCAGCGCCTGGTTGGCCCCGCCGGTGCCACCTGCGCCGCCCTGTCCACCGAGCCCGCCGGCACCGGCGTCACCGCCATTACCGCCGGTACCGCCGGCGCCACCCGTGCCGCCCACCAGCGCCTGGTTGGCCCCGCCGGCACCACCGGCACCGGCATTACCGCCGGCCGCGCCGGTACCACCCGTGCCGCCGTTGCCACCGGTACCACCGGCCCCGCCGACACCGACCGGCGAAAGGTTGGCCCCGCCGGCACCACCGATACCGCCGGCACCACCGGCCACGCCGGCACCACCGGCTCCGCCGATACCGCCGTTGCCGCCGCCGATCAGCCCGTTGGCCCCGCCGGCACCACCGATACCGCCGGCCGCGCCGGGGGTGACGGCGTCCCCGCCGGCACCACCGGCCCCGCCGTGGCCCCACAGCCCCGCCGACCCACCGGCCCCACCGGCACCGCCGGGCGCGCCCGACCCGCCGTTGCCGCCACTACCCCACAGCCATCCGCCGTCACCGCCGTTTCCGCCGGTGCCGGGGGCCGCGTTGGCGCCGTCGCCGATCAGCGGGCGCCCCGTCAGCATCTGGCTGGGGGCGTTGATCATCCCCAGCACGTCCTGCTCGAGGGTCTGCAGGGGCGAGGCATTGGCCGCTTCGGTGGCCGCATACGCGCCGCCGGCGCCGTTCAATGCCCGCACGAACTGGTCATGAAACGCCGACGCTTGGGTGCTGCGCGCCTGAAACTGCCGTGCATAGCCGCCGAACAATCCCGCGATGGCCGTCGAGATCTCATCCTGAGCCGCGGCCAATACCCGGGTCGTCGACGGCGCGGCCACCGAACTGGCCGACCGTATCGCCTGGCCGATCCCAGCCAAATCCGCGGACACCGTGGTCAATGCCTGTGGCGTTGCGAGCACATAAGACGACATTTGGGACCTCCCATAGAGCGTCATAGCCGTCAATGACTGCACCGTGGACCGGGTACACTATATACCTTTAACGCAACCGCTGCGGGGGTGTTTTTGTAAACGAATTCCAACGGGTTGACAGCAAACGCCGTTTGAGTTCTCTGCGATCGTCGAGCGCCCTATGAGGCCTTCTCGCGAGTGCCGCGCTACAGGCTCGGCAGTACCCATCGCGTGTGCACGCATACCACTGATTATGTTTGGGCACAACAGGATTCGTTGTATATACCGCCGGATTTCGGCAAGTTCGGCGGCAACGCGTTCGGCGCTGACCGCAGCGCGATCGGTAGCAGGTGCTGACCCTCATTCACAATCTTCGGGTGGCGGCCCCTGATCGGGAAAGCGCTCCGATTCCCGCGCATCGATTACCTTTGTGATCAATGTCGAAATACCGACGCCGGCCATTCATTGTCGAAATTCCGACAATGTCATCCGGTGTCGAAATGCCGACCTTGAAACCTGACTCGGATTCGGTGACGCCATCGATTGCAGCTGCAGAGACCAACGTGCGTGCACCGCCCAGCCCGATAACTCGTACGCTCAGTGAACACCGGGGCCGCCCACCACTGCCGGATAGACCGGGCGGGCCCACTACCCACCCGGCAACCCACGAACATGGGCGAGTGAGGCCCAGGCCCGCAACCCCCGACGGTCACATGCCTGCCGCCCCCTCTCGACACCGAAACAGGTTAGGGCACAGGAAATTTCGTTCCCAGAGCCCCCATCAAGACCCCCACTGACGCACGCACGAAATGGAGCCGACGGTCGGGTCGAAATGCCGACGTGGACAAGGTCGCACCGAAGCTCTGCGGCTGCGGTGGGCGGCTTATGACAACGCGGCGCCCGTGCCCGCGCGCTGGCGGCGCCAACCCTTGGCGGACTTCCGGTCGGCCTCCGCCCGTGGCGTGGTCAGCGCATCCGGCGACACCTCGGGGGCGGGGTCCTGGTATGGCGGCGCGTAGGGCTGGTACGTCGCCGCCGACGCTTCGGGTTCGGCGACCGGTAGCGGTGGCACGTCGCGGGCCAACCGCACCGTCGTAAGTGCCAGGACGATCCCGCCCAGGAACACGATCAGGGCACCCAGGCCCGAGAAGTAGGAGATCTCCAGCGCGGCGCGCTTGCGGTCGGTGGCCGCGACCGGGTCGCCGGCGGAGCCGATCCCCAGGATGGGGGCGACCTGCTCGCCGATCACGAACCAGGCGCCGGCCAGCACGGCCAGCCAGCCGCCCAGCATGGCGCTCAGCCGGTTGGCGGTGAAGGCCACCAGCAGCCCGCCCACCACGGTGCTGACGCCCGGCAGCACCTCCAGCCAGCCCCGGGCGGCGGTCCATGCCCACGCCTGGTCGGGGGTGTAGGCGAAATTGAAGTGAGGGCCCACGAACGGAACCAGCGCGCCCCAGGCCCCCAGGACGACCAGCAGCAGTCCGCTGACCGCACCGCGCGAACGCGGCATCCTCAGGCCGCCAACGTGCCCGTTCTCTCCGTACTTCATCGCATCTCCTCGACAGCTCTCGGCCAGGCGCCGGATACCCCCTGAGACGGCGCGGTAACCCGCGCCGTCTCGTCGGAGTGCGGCAGTTACTCGCGGTGGCCGGCCGTCGCGCCGACCCGCTGCCGGCGGAAAAGGCCACGCAGGCCGTGCCGCGACTCGGTGTCCGACGACGGTTCCACTTGTTCCGTCGGCTCCGGCCGTTCCGGCGACTCGGTCGACGAGTTGGCCACCGGCTCCGAGTTCCAGGGTCCTCCGCCGGGGCCTCCGGGGGTACCTCTTCTTGGTGTTCGTGGTCCTCGGTCGGCCGGACATCGCGCGCCAGCCGGGCCACCAGCCGCGCCAACACCGCGCCGCCCAGAAAGACGATCAGCGCACCCAATCCGGAGAAATAGGCGACCTCGAGCCACGCCCGCTTCAGCTGGGCCGAGGCCACCGGGTCGCCGAGCGTTCCGATGCGCAGCACCGGGGCGAACGCCGGCCCGACCACGAACCACGCGCCGCCGAGGACCGCGAGCCAACCGCCCAACACCGCGCTGGCCCGATCCTTGGACGCGATCAGCAGCAGGCCGCCGACCACGGTGGCGACTCCCGGGAGCACCTCGAGCCACCCGCGGACGGCGGTCCACACCCACTGCTGCCCGGGCGTGTAGGCGAAATCGAAGTACGGCCCGATGAACGGTATGAGCGCTCCCCACGCGCCCAGGATGACCAGCAGCAATCCGGTCAGCGCCCCGCGTGAGCGCGGCATCCACAGCCTGCCGGTCCGGCCGATTTCCGTGTGTTCCATGACAACATCTCCTCCATCCGGGTCCCCCATCCAATCGGGTACCCGGGGCGGGCGCAGACGTAACCCAGCCCACATTTTGCCGGGCCCACCGGCGCGAACCGGTCGCGTTCTAGTCGAACAGCCCGGGCTGGGCGGCCCCCGCCGGTGGAGTCATGCCCAGGTGTGTCCAGGCCTGTGCGGTGGCCACCCGGCCGCGCGGGGTGCGCGCGACCATCCCCGCGCGCACCAGGAACGGTTCGCACACCTCCTCGACGGTGGTCGCCTCCTCGCCGACCGCCACGGCCAGCGTCGACACCCCGACCGGGCCGCCGCCGAAGTTGCGGGTCAGCGCCGCGAGCACCGCCCGGTCCAACCGGTCCAGGCCCAGCTCGTCGACGTCGTAGACCTGCAGGGCGGACTTGGCGACGTCACGGGTGATCACGCCGTCGGCGCGCACCTCGGCGAAGTCGCGGACCCGGCGCAGCAGCCGGTTGGCGATCCGGGGCGTGCCACGCGAGCGCCGGGCGATCTCCGCCCCGGCCTCGGCGCCCAGCTCGATGCCCAGGATCCCGGCCGAGCGGGCCAGCACCAGCTCCAGCTCGGCGGGCTCGTAGAAGTCCATGTGCGCGGTGAACCCGAACCGGTCGCGCAGCGGGCCGGTCAGCGCGCCGGACCGGGTGGTGGCACCGACCAGGGTGAAGGGCGCCACGTCCAGCGGAATCGACGTCGCCCCGGGGCCCTTGCCGACGATCACGTCGACGCGGAAGTCCTCCATCGCCAGGTAGAGCATCTCCTCGGCGGGCCGGGCGATGCGGTGGATCTCGTCGATGAACAGCACGTCGTGCTCGACCAGGTTCGACAGCATCGCCGCCAGGTCGCCGGCGCGTTCCAGCGCAGGCCCCGACGTCACCCGCAGCGACGACCCGAGCTCGGCGGCGATGATCATGGCCAGCGAGGTCTTGCCCAGCCCCGGCGGGCCGGACAGCAGGATGTGGTCGGGGGTGCCGCCGCGGTTCTTGGCCCCCTCGATGACCAGCTGCAGCTGTTCGCGCACCCTCCCCTGACCGATGAACTCCCGCAGCGAGCGGGGCCGCAGGCTGACGTCGACGTCGCCCTCGCCAACCGTCAGCGACGGGGACAGGTCGCGATCGGCGTAGTCGTCGGAGAAGTCGTCGCCGGTCATTTGCGCCGCCCCTCCTCATCGCGTCGCTCCTCCTCATCGCGTCGCTCCGCATCGTCGCCGGCGCGGGTCACTTCGCCTTCCCCAGCATCGACAGGGCGGCCCGCAGGGTGCCGGACGTCGTGGCATCCGGTTCGCCGGCCAGCACCTTGTCGGTGGCCTCTTCGGCCTGCTTGGCGGCAAAGCCAAGCCCGACAAGGGCTTCCACCACGGGGCCGCGCACGGCGTGCCCGTTGCGGGCACCGCCGGCGGCCGCGGCACCCGGCGCCCCGGCCGCGGCGCCGACCTTGTCGCGCAGCTCCAGCACCATCCGCTCGGCCCCGCGTTTGCCGATGCCCGGCACCCGGGTCAGCGCCGTGACGTCGCCGTCGTGCAGCGCCTGCCGCAACGCCGCGGCGTCGTGCACGGCCAGCGTCGCCATCGCCAGCCGGGGCCCCACGCCCGAGACCGAGAGCAGCGTCAGGAACAGGTCGCGCGTGTCGGAGTCGGCGAACCCGTACAACGTCATCGAGTCCTCGCGCACGATCATCGCGGTGACCAGCCGGGCTTCGGCCCCGGCGCGCAGCGTCGCCAGCGTCGACGGCGTCGCGTTCACCCGGTAGCCCACGCCGGCGGCCTCGATCACCGCGTGGTCGAGCGCCACCTCGAGCACCTCACCGCGCACCGAGGCGATCATCGCGCGGCCTTCAGCTTCGCCAGGTAGGCGTTCTTCTGCTGGGCGGCCATGGCCTCGGCGGCGGCCATCCGGGCGATCATCGGCGCCCGCCAGCAATGGCAGATCGCCAGGGCCAGCGCGTCGGCGGCGTCGGCCGGTGTCGGTTTGGCTTGCAGCGCAAGGATTCTGGTGACCATGGCGGTGACCTGCGTCTTGTCGGCGGCCCCGTTGCCGGTGACCGCGGCCTTGACCTCGCTGGGCGTGTGGAAGTGGACGACGATGCCGCGTCTGGCGGCCGCGAGCGCGACGACACCGCCGGCTTGTGCGGTGCCCATCACCGTGGAGACGTTGTGCTGAGAGAACACCCGCTCGATGGCTACCACGTCCGGGTGATGGGTGTCCAGCCAGTGCTCGACGGCGTCGCTGATGGCCAGCAGCCGCTCCGGCAGCGGCGTGTCGGAGGGCGTGCGCACCACGTCGACGTCCAGCGCGACGACCTGGCGCCCGCGCCCGCTCTCGACGACCGACAGCCCGCATCGGGTCAGCCCGGGATCCACGCCCATCACCCGCATCGCCCGCTCCCGCCTTCTAGAACAGCTGTTCGATACCCTAGCGGGCGACCCCGGCCCGTGCGGACAGGACACGCGGCGGTGCGGGCCGCTTCTTGCAAACGCACCCGCCCGCCAAAATGCTGTTACCTTAAGGCGCACGTTTGCTCGAGACGGAGGGTGCGCGTGGGAACACTGCTGTTCGTGCTCGCGGCCGTGCTGTTCATCGCGTCGATCGTGGTGCTGGTCGTGGCGTTGCGGAAGCCCAAGAAGCCGCAACCCGCCGGGCGGCAGGACCCGCTGGCGTTCAATGCGATGCCGGAATTCGGCCCGCGGCAGCTCGGCCCCGGCGCCATCGTGAGCTACGGCGGCGTCGACTACGTGGTCCGCGGGTCGGTGACGTTCCGCGAGGGGCCGTTCGTGTGGTGGGAGCATCTGCTGGAGGGCGGCGACCAGCCGGTCTGGCTGAGTGTCGAAGAGGACGACGGTCGCCTCGAGCTGGCGATGTGGGTCGGCCGCAAGGACCTGGCGTTGCGGCCCGGCGACTCCTACGTCGTCGACGGCGTGACGTTCCACGAGTCCGAGCGCGGCCGCGCCTCCTACACCACCGAAGGCACGACGGGCCTGCCGGCGGGCGGCGAGATGGAGTTCGTCGACTGCGCCGACGCCGGCGAATCCGCGCTGCTGTCGTTCGAGCGCTGGGCCGCGGACATGCCGTGGGAGGTCTCGACCGGCAAGCCCGTGCTGCCCGGCGAGCTCACCGTCTACCCCGCGCCCCCGCCGTCGGCCCCCTAGGAGCGCTTCGGTGCCGCTTCATCAGCTCGCCGTGGTCCCGGCGGACGTGTCCGGGGAGCGGCTCGGCCTCGCGCTCAACGCGCCCGCACCCGCGCCGCTGGCCGCCTGCCGGCTCGACCACCCCGGTGGCGGGGCGCTGCTCCTGGGGGTGCTCGGCGCCTCGCATGTCGTGACGGTCGAGCACCCCGGGGGCCGGTTCTGCGAGCAGGTCTCCTGCACCGCGCGCGGGTACGGCGGCGACCTGCCCGGGCACGCCGACGCGCCCGGCTACGACCTGCGGTCCCGCATCACCGAACGCGACGAGGCGTCGTTCCGCGAGCTCGCGCACGCCCTGCGCCGGCGGTGCGTGGCCGAACCCGGGTGGCTGGGCGGCGAGTTCCCCGGCGACGACGCCGCCCTGACCGCGCTGGCCGCGGTCCCCGACGGCACCGGCTGGCGCTGGCAGACCTGGCACCTGTACCCGGGCCGCTCCGGCGGGACGGTGGTCTACACGGCCAGCCGGTGGCGGCCATGACCCGGCACGGTCGGCCGGGGCCGGCCCTGGGCCGCACGCAGCTGTTCTGGATTGCCGGCGGGTTGGCCGTCGCCGCCATCGTGTGCCTGGTCTTCGGGATCAGCTTGCAGACCAAGAACATCGCGTCCTACATCGCGAGCCATTACCAGGAGTACTCACACGACGCGAATGGGACGCGCTACGCGTGCACCGGATCGCCCGGCCAGGTCGCCAACTCCCTGGCCGGCTACCAGAAGCCCGCGGCGCGCGCCTCCAGCGGCAACAGCGAGTACCTGCGCTACAGCAGCAACATCGTGATCGTCGGGCCCGACGGCAGCCGTCCCTGCAGCATCCGTGTGGAGGGTCTGAACGCCGGATACAACCACGGGTCGTTCATCTTCCTCGGTCCCGGATTCACCCCCGGATCCCCCTCCGGCGGCTCGGGAGGCAGTCCGGGTGGCCCGGGCGGCACCAAGTGACCCTGTGGCAAAGCAAAGGAGACAGTCATGTACCAGGCCCTGGAATTCGGGACGGTCAGGTTCGCCCCGCTGCTGCACGGAGTAATGGCCACCGTCCTGTACTTCCTGGTCGGCTCCGCCGTCCTGATCGCGGGGTTCCTGATGGTCGATGTGTTGACCCCGGGAAATTTCCGCCGGCTGGTGTTCGTTGAGCGGCGCCCGAACGCGGTCGTCCTGGCCTGCGCCATGTATGCCGCGCTGGCCACCGTCATCATCGCCGCCATCTACACCAGCTCCAGCCAGCTGGGTCAAGGCCTGCTCGGCGTGGCCGTGTACGGGATCGTCGGAGTCGTCATGCAGGGCGTGGCCCTGGTGATCCTGGAGATCGCGGTGCCGGGTCGCTTCCATGACCACGTCAGCGAACCGGAGCTGCATCCGGCGGCGTTCGCGACCGCCGCGATGCTGCTGGCCGTCGGAGGAGTGATCGCGGCCGCGCTCTCATGACGCCTGTGACGTCCGCGCAACCGTCGCGCCGCTGGCGGGCGGTGCTGCTGGCCGCCGTCGCGGCGTGCGCGGCCTGCGGGATCGTCTACGAGCTCGCCCTGCTGACGCTCTCGGCGAGCCTCAACGGCGGCGGGATCGTGGCCACCTCGCTGATCGTCGCCGGCTACATCGCGGCGCTGGGTGCGGGCGCCCTGCTGGTCAAACCGCTGCTGTCACATGCGGCGCTCGCGTTCGTCGCCGTCGAGGCGCTGCTGGGCATCATCGGCGGCCTGTCGGCGGCGGCGCTGTACGTGACGTTCGCCTTCGTGGACGACGCGGTGGGGTCGGTGTGGGTGCTGGCGGCGGGCACGGCCCTGATCGGCGGCCTGGTGGGCGCCGAGGTGCCGCTGCTGATGACGCTGCTGTCGCGCGGCCGCACGGCCGGGCCCGCCGACGCCGGCCGCACGCTGGCCAACCTCAACGCCGCCGACTACCTCGGCGCGCTGCTGGGCGGGCTGGTGTGGCCGTTCGTCCTGCTGCCGCAGCTCGGCATGATCCGCGGCGCGGCCGCCACGGGCATCGTCAACCTGACGGCGGCGGCCGTCGTGTCGGTGTTTTTGCTGCGGCACCTCGTCTCGGCCCGCCGGCTGGCGACGGCGCTGTGCGCGCTGGCCGCCGCGCTCGGCCTGCTCGCCACGTTGCTGGCGCGGTCGGCCGACCTCGAGACGACGAGCCGCCAGCGGCTCTACGCCGACCCGATCATCGCCTATCGGCACACCCCCTACCAGGAGATCGTGGTGACCCGCCGCGGCGCCGACATGCGGCTCTACCTCGACGGGGGCCTGCAGTTCTCCACGCGCGACGAGTACCGCTACACCGAGAGCCTGGTCTACCCCGCCCTCGGCGCCGGGGCCCGCTCGGTGCTGGTTCTCGGCGGCGGGGACGGCCTGGCGGCCCGCGAGCTGCTGCGCCAGCCGGGTGTGGACACGATCGTGCAGGTCGAGCTCGACCCCGAAGTCATCGAGCTGGCGCGCACCACCATGCGCGAGGCCAACGGCGGCGCCCTGGACAGCCCGCGCGTGCAGGTGGTGATCGGCGACGCGCTGACCTGGCTGCGCGGGCGGGCCGACCGGTTCGATGCGGTCATCGTCGACCTGCCCGACCCCGACACGCCCGTGCTCGGGCGGCTGTATTCCACCGAGTTCTACGCGCTGGTCGGGCACGCCCTGGCGCCCCGCGGACTGGTGGTGGTGCAGTCGGGCAGCCCGTTCTCCACGCCGACGGCGTTCTGGCGGACGGTCTCAACGATCCGGGCGGCCGGCTACGCCGTCACGCCCTACCACGTGCATGTGCCGACGTTCGGTGACTGGGGATTCGCGCTGGCGCAGCGCGGCAGCGCGGCGCCCGCACCCAGGGTGCCCGCCGACGCACCGCCGTTGCGCTTCCTCGACCAGCGGGTGCTCGACGCCGCCACCGTGTTCTCCGGCGATGTCGCGCCCCGCCCGTTGGAACCCTCAACCCTGGAACACCCGCGCATCGTCGAGGACATGCGCCACGGGTTCGACTAGCCGGCTACCCGAGCGCTCGGGAGATGACGTCGCGGACCCGGTCCACGAGCGCGGCGATCGGCCCCGCGGCGAAATTCAGCTTGGCGGATTCCACGCCGGGGTGCGGCCTGGTCGGGCCGATGGCCTCGATCGCCTGCACGGCCTTGGTCAGGCGCTGGCGCGCCTCGGTGTCCAGCGCGCCCTCGAGGCCGGCGAACTCCTCGTTCTCCTCCTGCTCGGCGTGCTCGATCACCGCCTGGCGCAGCTTGGTGAGCTCGTCGAGGAATTCCTGCGAGGCGATGTCGAGCTTTTCGATGCTCGACAGCAGCTCCTTGGCGTCGTGCTCCTCCTGCAGGCGGGCGTCGATGATCGCGTCACCGCCATCCACCGAGCGGCGGACGAGGGGGTGGACCACCATCTCCTCGGCGGTCTCGTGCACGGCCAGTAGCCGGCGCAGGTCGTGAAAGGCGTCCTCGCGGGCCTTCGGGTCCGACGCGTGCAGCACCTCGTCGAACGTGTCCTTGATCAGATCGTGCTGGGCTTTGAGGAATTTGACGACCTCGTCCGGGGTTTCGACAAGCATTTCGGCCATGCGGAGCCCACCTCCGTTTGTCGGGTATTGCGTGGAATACGCGCTGCTGGGCTGCGCGCGGATTAGCTGCACGGATACCCGGGACGGGCCCGGCCGAAACGCGGCGTGCGGGCGCGGGCCGTCACTCCTCGATCTGGGCCAGGATCTCGTCGGGGATGTCGGCGTTGGTGTAGACGTCCTGCACGTCGTCGCTGTCCTCGAGCGCGTCGACCAGCTTGATCACCTTGCGCGCGCCGTCGGCGTCGAGCGGGACGGTCACCGACGGCTGGAACCCCGCCTCGGCGGAGTCGTAGTCGATCCCGGCGTCCTGCAGCGCGGTGCGCACCGCGACCAGGTCGGTCGGCTCGGTGAGGATTTCGAAGCTGTCGCCCAGATCGGTGACGTCCTCGGCGCCCGCTTCGAGCACCGCCGTCAGCACGTCGTCCTCGGTCAGGCCGTTCTTCTCGCACGTGATGACGCCCTTGCGGGTGAACAGGTAGGCCACCGAACCCGGGTCGGCCATGGTGCCGCCGTTGCGCGTCATCGCCACCCGCACCTCGCTGGCGGCGCGGTTGCGGTTGTCGGTGAGGCACTCGACCAGCACCGCCACGCCGTTGGGCGCGTAGCCCTCGTAGGTGATGGTCTGCCAGTCGGCGCCCCCGGCCTCCTCGCCGGCGCCGCGTTTGCGGGCCTTCTCGATGTTGTCGTTGGGCACCGAGCTCTTCTTGGCCTTCTGGATCGCGTCGTACAGCGTCGGGTTGCCGGCCGGATCACCGCCACCGACGCGGGCCGCGACCTCGATGTTCTTGATCAACCGGGCGAACATCTTGCCGCGGCGGGCGTCGACGACGGCCTTCTTGTGCTTGGTGGTGGCCCACTTGGAATGGCCGCTCATCGGCTCCTCGTACCTCTTCTGTCGCTCCAAAGTTCGCCCAACGAGTCTACGTGGGCGCCGAGCGTGGGCCCTAAGTACGTGATCGGCCGCGGATTCCTACGTAGGCCCCACGCTCGGCGCCTCTCAGGCGATCCCGTTGACGATGTCGACGAACAACCGGTGCACGCGCCGGTCGCCCGTCACCTCCGGATGGAAGGCCGTCGCCAGCACCGAGCCCTGCCGCACGGCCACGGCGTGCCCGGCGGCCCGGGCCAGCACCTCAACGCCGTCCCCGGTCCGCTCGACCCAGGGCGCGCGGATGAACACCGCCCGCACCGGAGAGTCGAGGCCCGCGAACCCGATGTCGCCCTCGAACGAGTCGACCTGGCGTCCGAACGCGTTGCGCCGCACCGCCATATCGATTCCGCGCAGGGGCAGCGCCTCGCGGCCGCCGGCTCCGGCGTCGAGGATCTCGCTGGCCAGCATGATCATGCCCGCACAGGCGCCGTAGGCCGGCAGCCCATCGGCCAGCAGCCCCCGCAACGGCTCCAGCAGGTCCAGGTCGAGCAGCAGGTGGCTCATGGTCGTCGACTCCCCGCCGGGAATGACCAGCCCGTCCACCGCGTCGAGTTCGGCGCGGCGGCGCACCGGCATGGCCTCGGCGCCCGCCTCGGCCAGCGCGGCGAGGTGCTCGCGGGTGTCGCCCTGCAGTGCCAGAACGCCGATCCGCGACCGGCTCACGAGCGGTATCCGGCCTTGAAGCGGGTCAGCCCCTCCTGCATGACCGCCGCCACCATCTCGCCGTAGGAGTTGAAGATCTTGCCCTGGCACAGCGAGCGGCCGGCACACGCCGACGGCGAGGACTGGTCGTAGAGCAACCACTCGTCGGCCCGGAACGCGCGCATGAACCACATCGCGTGGTCCAGCGAGGCCACCTGCAGGTGCTCACGCTCCTCGAGGTGGCTGACCTGCGCCGAACCCAGCAGCGTCAGGTCGCTCATGTAGGCCAGCGCGCAGATGTGCAGCACCGGGTCGTCGGGCAGCGGGTCGCGGTGACGAAACCACACCTGCTGCTGGGAGGCCTTGCCGGGCAGGTGGGTCAGGCGGTCCTGCGGCACGATGCGCACGTCCCACTCCTCGAACTGGCGGAATCCGGCGTCGTCGAAGACCTTCATCGAGCTCAACCCGGGCAGGCCGTCCGGCGGCGGCGCCGAGGGCATGACGTCCTGGTGGTTGATGCCTTCCTGGTCGGTCTGGAACGACGCCGACATCGAGAAGATGGTTTCGCCGTGCTGAATGGCGTTGACGCGCCTGGTGCAGAACGAGCCGCCGTCACGGAGGCGCTCGACGATGAAAACCGTGGGCGCCTTGGCGTCCCCGGGCCGGATGAAGTAGCCGTGCAGCGAGTGGACCAGGAACCCCGGCTCGACGGTGCGCACCGCCGACACCAGCGACTGCCCGGCCACGTGGCCGCCGAAGGTGCGCTGGAAGAAACCCGAGTCCGGGCTGAACACGCGCCCGCGATAGATGTTGACCTCGAGTTGCTCGAGATCGAGGATCTGCTCGATCGACACGGACTGTTCTTACCAGCCGCGCTGGGCGAGTCGGTGCGACTGCGCAACCTGTTCTATGTTGATGCCGACCATCGGCTCGCCCAGGCCGCGCGACACCTTGGCCAGCACGTCGGGGTCGTCGAAGAAGGTGGTGGCCTTGACGATCGCCGCCGCGCGCTGGGCCGGGTCGCCGGACTTGAAGATGCCCGAACCGACGAACACGCCCTCGGCGCCGAGTTGCATCATCATCGCCGCGTCGGCGGGCGTGGCGATGCCGCCCGCGGTGAACAGCGTGACCGGCAGCTTACCGGCGCGGGCCACCTCGACGACGAGGTCATACGGCGCCTGCAACTCCTTTGCCGCCACGTACAACTCGTCCTCGGACAGCGACACCAGCCGGCGGATCTCGCCGCCGATCGCGCGCATGTGGGTGGTCGCGTTGGAGACGTCGCCGGTGCCGGCCTCCCCCTTGGACCGGATCATCGCCGCGCCCTCGCCGATGCGCCGCAGCGCCTCGCCCAGGTTGGTCGCCCCGCACACGAACGGCACGGTGAACTTCCACTTGTCGATGTGGTGGGTGTAGTCGGCGGGCGTGAGCACCTCGGACTCGTCGACATAGTCCACGCCCAGGCTCTGCAGGATCTGCGCCTCGACGAAGTGCCCGATGCGCGCCTTGGCCATCACCGGGATGGTGACCGCCGAGATGATGCCCTCGATCATGTCGGGGTCGCTCATCCGCGACACCCCGCCCTGGGCGCGGATGTCGGCGGGCACCCGCTCGAGCGCCATCACCGCGACGGCGCCGGCCCCCTCGGCGATGCGGGCCTGCTCGGGGGTGACGACGTCCATGATCACGCCGCCCTTGAGCATCTCGGCCATGCCGCGTTTGACCCGGGCCGTGCCGGTTCGCCCGCTGCCGTGCTGCGCCGCGCTGTCCACCTGTACCTCTGCTCATCCGGATCGTTGCCGTCGGGTTGCCACCCGCAGTACCCGTCCAGTGTAGTGGTGGGCCACCAGCGATTTTCCCGCCGGCGACTTCAGCGGATGGACCGCAGCGCGGGCGCCTGGACCGGTGCCCGGCGGTCGGCCAGCGCGCTGGCCTGGGCGAGCAGTTCGGCCAACTGCAGCGGGTAGACGGTCTGGCCCGCGACGACCAGTTCGGCGATGTCGGCGGCATCACACCAGCGGTGGCCGTGGATGTAGCGCCGTTCCAAATCCGTGCGGTCGGTGCCGGCGGGTTCGAACCGGTGGGTCCGGCACACGAAGAAGAACTCCTCGCTGTCGATCAGCGCTCCGTTGAACTCGAAGATCTCGTCGCGCCGCCAGACGGGACCGACCATGTCGGCCGGCGGCATCCGCAGGCCGGTCTCCTCGGCCAGCTCGCGGGCGGCGGCCTCGGCCAACCGCTCGCCGCCGGCCACCTCGCCACCGACGGTGAACCACCACTTGGGCGCGGGGCGATCGGTGATCGCCGGATCCGAGCCGCACAGCAGCAGCACCGCGCCGGTCTCGTCGAGCAGTACCACGCGCGCCGACGTGCGGTGGTTGAGCACGCCGTGATCGCGGTGCGCCAGCGCGTGCGGCCGCTCCACGATCTCGAAATAGCTTGGCAGCGCCGCCCTTCCGCCGAGCCGCAGGGTGCGCACCAGGCGCCGCTCGGCCAGCGCCAGCGTGTCGCGGACCGCGTCGTTGTGGAAGCGGCGGGCCAGCAGCACGCGGGCCTCGGCGTCGGCCAGCTCGGCGATCAGGCCCGTCGGCAGCGCCGCGGGGTCGACCAGCGCCAGCGCGGCGGACAGCTCGTTCTCGCACGACTCGCGCTCGGGCCGCGGAGCGCCCTCGGCGGCGTCGGCCAGCGCGGCCAACCGCCTGCCCTCCGAGGAACCGCCGTAGGCGTCGATCGCCACGGCGCGGGCCACCACGGCGCGCCGGGCCAGCGCCCCGTCCAGCGCCTGCCAGGACAGGTCTTTGCGCACGTTGAGCCGGTCCAGCCGGTTGGCCGTCTGGTATCCCCACACCCCGGCCACCGCCAGCGCCACGACCAGCGCCACCACCGCGACGATCACCCACGCCATCAGCTGGCCACCTGCACCTTGACGCCCGCCCCGGCGACCGTTTCGTACACCCGCAGGATCTCGCTCGCCACCACCGACCAGTCGTAGCGGACGACCGCCTCGCTCGCGGCCGCCACGTAGCGCTGCCGCAGCGCGTCGTCCTGCAGCACCGCGATCAGCCCGTCGGCCAGCGCGCCGCCGTCCCCGACCGGCACCAGGCGCCCGAGCTCGCCGTCGCGCAGCACGCGCCGGAACGCGTGCAGGTCGCTGGCGACCACCGGGGTGCCCGCGGCCATGGCCTCCACCAGCACGATGCCGAAACTCTCGCCGCCGATGTTGGGGGCGCAGTACACGTCGGCGCTGCGCATCGCCGAGGCCTTGCCCGCGTCGTCGACCTGGCCCAGGAAACGCATGCGATCCGCCAGCCTGCCCGCCTGGGAACGCAATTCGTCCTCGTCGCCGTGGCCGACGATGAGCAGCTGCACGTCCGGGAACTGTTGGACCACCCTGGGCAGCGCGTCCAGCAGCACCGGCATGCCCTTGCGCGGCTCGTCGTAGCGGCCCAGGAACAGCACCGTCTTGCCCGGCCGCGGATATCCCTGAAGCGGTGGCGCCGAGGCGAACGAGTCGACGTCGACGCCGTTGGGGATCTCCACCGCGTCGGTGCCCAGCGCCTCCATCTGCCAGCGCCGGGCCAGGTCGGACACCGCGATCCGGCCGACGATCTTCTCGTGCCAGGGCCGCAGCACGCCCTGGAACACGGTCAGGGTCAGCGACTTGGTCGTCGAGGTGTGAAAGGTCGCCACGATCGGGCCCTCGGCCACCCGCAGCGCCCACATCGACAGGCTGGGCGCGTTGGGTTCATGCAGGTGCAGCACGTCGAAGTCGCCCTCGGCCAGCCAGCGCCGAACCCGGCCGTGCACCGCCGGGCTGAACTGCAGCCGGGCCACGGAGCCGTTGTATGGAATCGGGATCGCCCTGCCGGCCGAGACGACGTACTCGGGCAGGGACACGTGCGGCGACGCCGGCGCGAGCACGCTGACCTCGTGACCGCGGGCGCGCAGCACCTCGGCCAGCTGCAGCACGTGGGACTGCACCCCGCCCGGCACGTCGAACGAGTAAGGACAGACCATCCCGATCCGCATCAGGCTTCCTTCAGGCGGGCCTGTCGAGCCTCGGACAGGTCGGCCAGCCATTGGGGCTGCAGCATGTGCCAGTCCTCGGGGTGTGCGGCGATGTTCGTGGCGAACCGGTCGGCCAGCGCCTGGGTGATCGCGCCGACTCGTTCAGCGGAGAGGCCGCCGCGACAGTCGAGGGCCGGGTGGACGTACTGGCCCCAGCCGCCGTTCTCGAACCAGCAGTGCACGGGCAGTAGCGCCGCCCCGGTCTCGAGGGCCAGCTTGGCCGGGCCAGCGGGCATGCGGGTGGGCTCGCCGAAGAAGTCGACCTGAACCCCGCTGCGGGTGAGGTCGCGCTCGGCCATCAGGCACACCACCCGGTTGTCGCGCAGCCGCTCACACAGCAGCTCGAAGGGCGGGCGCTCGCCGCCGGAGAGCGGCAGCACCTCGAACCCGAGGCTTTCGCGGTAGCCGACGAAACGCCGGTACAGCGACTCGGGTTTCAGCCGCTCGGCGACGGTGGTGAACGTGCCGTGGGTTTGCGCCAGCCACACCCCGGCCATGTCCCAGTTGCCGCTGTGCGGCAGCGCCACCACCGCCCCGCGGCCCGCCGCCAGCGCGGCATCGAGGTTTTCCTGCCCCAGGATCGAGGAGTCGAGCTGGCGGGCCAGCGCCGGGAGGTTCATCGTGGGCAGCCGGAACGCCTCGCGCCAGTAGCGCGCATAGGACGCCAGCGAGGCGCGCATCAGCGCGTCGGGCACCTCGGCGGGCGGCACGCCGACGACCCGGGCCAGGTTCTTGCGCAGCTGCGCCGGCCCGCCGCGGCGGGCGGCGTAGCGCGCCCCGGCGCCGAATGCCGTGCGGGCGGCGAACTCCGGCATCGCGCGCACGGTCATCCAGCCGGCCGCGTACGCCCAATCCGTCGCGGCGCGGCTCACCAGGCCCGGCGGTGTGAGGATCACGGCCCACCCGCTCCGGGCGTGGGCTCGATGGGCTGCGTCGCGCCCGGCGAGGCCCGCACCGTGTGCAGCCGCTGGGCGCAGGTGACCACGCTGGCCACCGCCAGCAGCCACATCGCCACCGGCAGCGCCGGCGGCCACGCGACGAACGGGAAGTCCGACACGCCCGCACCGACCAGCACGATGATCAGCCGCTCGGGCCGCTCGATGAGTCCGCCGTCGCCGCGCAGGCCGCTGGCCTCGGCGCGGGCCTTGATGTAGGAGATCACCTGCGAGGTGACCAGGCAGATCAGGGCCGCCGCCACCAGGTGCCGGCTGTGCAGGCCGAACGCCGCCCACCACGCCAGCCCACCGAACACCGCGCCGTCGCTGACGCGGTCGCAGGTGGCGTCCAGCACGGCGCCGAACCGGGTGCCGCCGCCGCGTTCCCGGGCCATCGCGCCGTCGAGCATGTCGAAGAGCACGAAGAACCACACCACGCAGCCGCCGGCGAACAGTCGGCCCATGGGAAACAGCGTGAGCGCCCCCACCACGGATCCGGTGGTGCCCAGGATGGTGATGGCGTCGGGCGTCAGGCCGAGGCGCAGCATGGCTTTCGCGGTGGGGGTGGTGAGCCGCGCGAACGCCGCCCGCGACAGAAAGGGTGCCTTACTCATGAGGGGCTCATGCGCGTCATTCCTGCTTGGCCCACTCCGTGGCCAGCAGCTGGCGCGTGTCGCGCAGCAGCTGCGGGATCACCTTGGAACCGCCGATGATGGTGATGAAGTTGGCGTCCCCTCCCCAGCGCGGGACGACGTGCACGTGCAGATGCTCGGCCAGCGACCCACCCGCCGAGGTGCCCAGGTTCAGCCCGACGTTGAAGCCGTGCGGCCGCGAGACGCTCTTGATGACGCGAATCGACTTCTGGATGAACGCCATCAGCTCCGCGCTCTCGGCGTCTGTGAGGTCCTCGAGCTCGGACACCCGCCGATACGGCACCACCATCAGGTGCCCAGGGTTGTACGGGTAGAGGTTGAGCACGGCGTAGACGAGGTCCCCGCGGGCGACGAGCAGGCCTTCCTCGTCGGACATGCGCGGGATGTCGGTGAACGGCTCCGCCGGTGTGGCGTTGTCGTGCTTGCGCGGCGTCTCGGCCAGGTAGGTCATCCGGTAGGGCGTCCACAACCGCTGCAGGTGGTCGTGCTGCCCGACGCCCGTGTCCAGGATGGTGTCCTCGGTGGGCCGCGCACCCTTCTCCGGGTCACTCACCGTCGGCCCACCTTCATCAGTTCCGCGGTAGGAGCGGCGTTTTCACGTTCGGCAAGCCAGCCGACGATGGCCTCGACCGCGCCGTCGCGCGGCACGCCGTTGATCTGGCTGCGATCGCCGAAGCGGAAGCTCACCGCACCGGCCGCCACGTCGCGGTCACCGGCGAGCAGCATGAACGGCACCTTTTGGGCGGTGTGGTGGACGATCTTCTTGGCCATCCGGTCGTCGGTGGTGTCCACCTCGACCCGCACGCCGCGCGATTTCAACTGTGCGGCAACGTCTTCCAGGTAATCGATGTGCTCGTCGGCGACCGGGATGCCGACCACCTGGACGGGCGCCAGCCAGGCCGGGAAGGCGCCCGCGTAATGCTCGGTGAGGATGCCGAAGAACCGCTCGATCGACCCGAACAGCGCGCGGTGGATCATCACCGGGCGCCGGCGGGTCCCGTCGGAGGCGGTGTACTCCAGCTCGAAACGCTCCGGGAAGTTGAAATCCACCTGGATGGTGGACATCTGCCAGCTGCGGCCCAACGCGTCACGGGCCTGCACCGAGATCTTGGGGCCGTAGAACGCCGCACCGCCGGGATCGGGAACGAGCTCGAGGCCCGACTCCGCCGCCACCTGCGCGAGTGAGTCGGTGGCCTGTTCCCACATCTCGTCGGAGCCGACGAACTTCTCCGGGTCCTTGGTGGAAAGTTCCAGGTAGAAGTCCTCCAGCCCGTAGTCGCCGAGCAGCTCGAGGACGAAGCGCAGCAGCGACGCCAGCTCGTCGTGCAGCTGCTCGCGGGTGCAGAAGATGTGCGAGTCGTCCATGGTGAACCCGCGCGCCCGGGTCAGCCCGTGCACCACCCCGGATTTCTCGTAGCGGTACACCGTGCCGAATTCGAAGAGCCGCAACGGCAGTTCGCGATAGGAGCGCCCGCGCGAGGCGAAGATCAGCGTGTGCATCGGGCAGTTCATCGGCTTGAGGTAGTAGTCCTGGCCGGGCTTACGGACCGCCCCGTCGTCGTCGTACTCGGCGTCCAGATGCATCGGCGGGAACATGCCGTCGGCGTACCAGTCCAGATGGCCGGAGGTGTGGAACAGCTGCGCCTTGGTGATGTGCGGGGTGTTGACGAACTCGTAGCCGGCCTCGATGTGCTTGCGCCGCGAGTACTCCTCCAGCTCCCGACGCACGATGCCGCCCTTGGGGTGGAAAACCGCCAGGCCGGAACCGATCTCGTCGGGGAAGCTGAACAGGTCCAGCTCGGCGCCGAGCCTGCGATGGTCGCGGCGCTGGGCCTCCTCGAGCAGCTCGAGGTGGCGGTCCAAGGCCTCCTGCGACTCCCAGGCCGTCCCGTAGATGCGTTGCAGGCTGGCGTTTTTCTGGTCGCCCCGCCAGTAGGCGGCCGAGCTGCGGGTGAGCTTGAACGCCGGGATGTGCTTGGTGGTCGGGATGTGCGGTCCGCGGCACAGGTCGCCCCAGACCCGTTCGCGGGTGCGGGGATTGAGGTTGTCGTAGGCGGTGAGCTCGTCACCGCTACCAGGGGGGCCGACCTCCATGACATCAGGGTCGCCGGACTTGTCGTCGACGAGTTCGAGTTTGTAGGGCTCGTTGGCCAGCTCGAGGCGTGCCGCCTCCTTGGACTCATACACCCGCCGGTCGAACAGCTGGCCGTCCTTGACGATCTGGCGCATCCGCTTTTCCAGCTTCTCCAGATCCTCGGGCGTGAACGGCGCGGGCACGTCGAAGTCGTAGTAGAAGCCGTCGGTGATCGGCGGCCCGATGCCCAATCTGGCTTGCGGGAACAGGTCCTGGACGGCCTGGGCCAACACGTGGGCCGTCGAGTGGCGGATGACGCTGCGCCCCTCGTCGGTGTTGGCCGCCACCGGCACGACCTCGGTGTCGGCGTCGGGCACCCAGCTGAGGTCGCGCAGCTTGCCCTCGGCGTCGCGCACCACCACGATCGCGTCGGGCGTGCCCCGCCGCGGCAGCCCCGCCTCGCCGACCGCGGCGGCCGCGGTGGTCCCGGCAGGCACCCGGATCGGGGCTGCTGCGGGGACGGGGCTGGCGGGGGCGCTCATCGGCTGGGTTCTCCAAAGGTCTGGGTGCGGTGATGACCGCTGCCATGCTATCGGGGCCGACGCGGCTCAGGGCTGGCCAGGCTTGAGCCTCACAAACAACGCGTCGGCCTCGGTCAGCAGCTCCTCGCCGTCGCTCAACCGGCCCGACACGAAGATCTTTCGCCCGTCCACCCGGTCGACGCCCGCGTCGAACTGCAGTTCCTTCTCGATCGGCACGATGTGGCGGTAATCGATCTTGAGGTAGGCGGTGCGCTGGTAGGGGCCCCCGGTGAGCACCGCGGACGTCAACCCCAGCACGCTGTCGAACAGCACGCCCAGGCACCCGCCGTGCACGGCGCCGTTGCGTCCCAGGTGATAGCGAGCGAACCGGGCCCAGCCCCGGATCCGGCCGTCGTCGGTCTTGTGGGCCTTCATGGGGATGGACAGAATGTTGCCGCGCATGGGCAGGTCCATCCGGCGGCCCGAGGGTGACGCCCATTCGTCGGCGTCGTAGGGGCTCAGCAGCGCCGACACCTTCTCCAACAGGTCGGCGGCCTCGGTGATGACCCCGTCCGGGGCATCGACGGCGCGCGCGTGGTCCTGCATCGCGCGGACCGCGTCGACGAAACGGCCGTAGTCGGGCCCGCCCTTTTTCGTCGGCTCGGGCGGATTGAACCCGCCGCCGGGATGCATCTGATGGTCGCCGGCCATCAGAACACCGTATAGCCGGGCCGGCGGGACTACCGGCGCGCCCGGACTCAGGCGTGCTGCTCCCCGATGGCCCCCAGCAGCTCGACCTCGTCCTCGCCCAACGTGATCTGCGCGGCGGCCACGTTCTCCTCCAGGTGCGCCACCTTCGACGTGCCCGGAATCGGCAACATCACCGGCGAACGGTTCAGCAACCAGGCCAGCGCCAGCTGGGACGGCGTCGCGTCGTGCTCGGCGGCGATGCGCGCCAGCGGGCCGTCCGGGGCGGCCAGCGGCCCCGCGGCCAGCGGGAACCACGGGATGAACGCGATGCCCTGGGCGGTCACGGCGTCCAGCAGCGCCTCGGAACCGCGCGCCGACAGGTTGTACATGTTCTGCACCGACACGATCTCGGTGATCTGCTGGGCCGCGGTGAGCTGGTCGACGCTGACCTCGGAGAGGCCGATGTGGCGGATCTTGCCCTCGTTCTTCAATGTCACCAGCTCGCCCAGCTGGTCGGCCAGCGGGAAGTCCGGGTCGATGCGGTGCAGCTGGTAGAGATCGATGGTGTCGACGCCGAGGCGGCGCAGGCTCATCTCGCATTCCTGGCGCAGGTAGGTCGGGTTGCCCAGCGGAATCCAGATGTCCGGGCCGGTGCGCAGCAGGCCCGCCTTGGTCGCGATCACCAGACCCTCGTAGGGGTGCAGCGCCTCGTCGATGATCTCTTCGGAGTAATAGGGGCCGTAGGAGTCGGCGGTGTCGATGAAGTTGACGCCCAGTTCGACCGCTCGCCGCAACACGCGGACGCACTCGCCGCGGTCGGCGGGCGGCCCCCACACCCCCTTCCCGGTCAGGCGCATGGCGCCGAAGCCGAGTCGGTTGACGGTCAGCTCGCCGCCGAGGGTCAGGGTTCCGGATGCTTGAGCAACAGCCTGTGTGGTCACATCTTCCGACCGTACGCCGGAGACGCGGCCCTGGCGTCTCGGCGTGGCAAGCTGGGCGGGTGGACCTACCAACGCTGCGGGAGCTTCCCCTGACATACCCGGAGGTGGGCGCGACCGCGGCCGGGCAGCGGCCCGACGGCTACGGCCACCTGCACGTGCAGGCCCGGATCGGACGCGGTAGGCAGCGTTTCGAGCAGGCCGCCGGAGCCGTCATGCACTGGGGCATGCAGCGCGGCGCCGGCCTGCGGGTGCAGGCCAGTTCGGACGTCGTCGTCCTCGACGCGGTGGTGGTGGTGCGGCTGGGTTTTCTGCCCGCGCCGTGCCGCGTGGTGTACGTCGTCGACGAGCCCGACCTTCGTGGCTTCGGCTATGGCACCCTGCCGGGCCATCCCGAGTCCGGCGAGGAGCGCTTCGTCGTGCGGTATGACCCGGTCACCTCGGACGTGTTCGCCGAGGTGTCGTCGTTCTCCCGGCCCGCGACCTGGTGGAGCAGGGCCGCGGGGCCGGTGCTGTCGGTGGGCCAGCGCCTCATCGCCCGGCGCTACCTGCGCGCGGTGTGACGCCGCGCGTCACACCTACGACGGTTTTGCCGACGGGATGGTCTTCAGCACGGTCAGCATGATCACCGAGTCGTCGACCGCGTGCAGGCTGTGCCGTGCCGCCGGGATCGCGACGTAGTCGCCGGTCCTGCCCTCCCAGTCGGCATCGCCGACCGACAGGCGCACGTGCCCCTGCAGCACCTGCAGCGTCGCCTGGGCGGGGCCGTCGTGCTCGGACAGGTCGTGGCCGGCGAGCAGGGCCAGCACGGTCTGCCGCAGCTCGTGGTCGTGTCCGCCGTGGACGGTGTGCGCGGCCCGGCCGCTGTGCGACTGTTTGGCCTCGGCCAGCTTTTCGGATGCCAGTGCGGTCAACGAGATCGATTCCATAGGTGAATCCTTCGGGGTACAAGCGCCGTAATCAAGCGATCAGCAGGAGTACGCCCGCCGCGACCAATGCGATCACCTTGACCGCCTCCAAGCCGATGTAGACGTGGTGGGCGCGGGAGCGCGGCGCGTCCAGACCCGCCAGCACCTGCTCGGAACGACGGGTCAGCAACGGGCGCACCGCTGTCAGCTGCAGGGCCAGCGCCGCGATGGCGACCGACGAGGCCACCACGATCCGCGCCGGCTCCCGGCCGGTCACCAGGGCCACCACGATCGCGACGGCGAAGCCGACCTCCACCGCGTTGAGCGCACGAAACACCAGGCGCCCGATGCCCAGCCCGATCGGCAACGTCACGTGCGGCGCGCGGAACTTCAGTGGCGCTTCCAGAAACGAGATGGCCAGCACCATGCCCAGCCAGACGAAGGTGACCGCGACGGTGACCGCCGACGCGGCGCTCATGTGGCGGAAACTTTCGCCGTCAGGCGCGCCAGGCACAGATCCGGTTCGACGAACGCGTCGAGCCCGCCCACCGAGACCGGCGCCCCCCATGCCTCGAGGGCGCCCTGCATGACGCCGAGGTGCGCCGGGCACACGACGCCGGTCCGGCTCTCGGCGAGCTCCAGGAACGGGCAGTGCCGCAGCCCCACCTCGTGCTGCCCGTTGGTGGACCGGCGCTCGGGGGCGAACCCGAGGTCGTCGTGCAGGACGACCAGCTGGTCGATGGCCTCATCGACGCTCATGGCCTCCCCGTGCGCGGGTGCCGCCGTTGCCTGCGTTTTCCGGGCCCAGGCGCGCCCCGCTTGCAGCGCCTTGGCGCGTGGATCCCGTTCGGCGGCCAGCGCGTCGGCCAAGATCTCGGCGAGCATGCGGTAGTGCCGTGTTCCCCCGCGATCCATCTGCCGGATCGCCCGGAACATCAACGGCGGGCGCCCGGGTCCCTTGCGGCTCGGTTCGACCCGCTCCACCTGGCCCTCGCCGACCAGGCCGTCGAGGTGGAACCGCACGGTGTTGGGGTGCACGCCGAGCACGCCGGCGATCGTGGCGATGCTCATCGGCTCGGGCGACGCCCGTAACACCCGCAGCACCCCTCGGCGCCGGCCGGCGGATTCCCGCGCTGACGTGTCCTGAAGGTTCATGCGTCCACCATGTTCCTCGACAACCGGCCGTCGCGCACCTGATGCGGGAACCGCGGCTTTTCCCGGGCGCCGGGACTTGCGCCGGTCCGATTGGTGACAAACGCCTCTGACCTCCATGCGCCCACCTCAATACGGTCGTCCATGAACGGCGCGGCCGCGTCCGGCCGGGCCGAGAAATTCGCCGACGAGCAAAGGACACGCCATGTCATCGCACCACGCACCGATGGGAATTGTCGTCGGCATCGATGACTCGCCCGCAGCAAGAGTGGCGGTGGAGTGGGCGGCACGCGACGCCGAGTTGCGCAAGATCCCACTGACGCTCGTGCATGCGGTGTCGCCGGAGGTCTCGACATGGCTGAGAACGCCGATGCCGGCCGGCGTGCTGCGCTGGCAGCAGGATCACGGTCGCCGGCTCATCGACGGGGCGCTCCAGGTCGTGGAGGCGGCGGCTCGACACGGCGGTCCCGCCGGTGTGCACACCGAAATCCTGGCGTCGGGGGCGGTTCCCACGTTGATCGACTTGTCCAAGGACGCAGAGATGCTGGTCGCGGGCGCACAAGGCAGTGGCCGCTGGCCCGGCCGGCTGCTCGGATCGGTCAGTGCCGCCCTGTTGCGCCACGCGCATTGCCCGGTGGCGATCGTGCACGAGGAGGACCCGGCCGCCCCGGCTTCGGCGCAGGCGCCGGTGCTGGTCGGTATCGACGGCTCCCCGGCATCGGAGTTGGCGACCGCCATCGCGTTCGACGAGGCGTCGCGTCGGCGGGTGGGGTTGACCGCCCTGCACGCGTGGAGCGACCTGGACACCTCGGAGTGGCCGGAAATCGACTGGCCGGCAACCCAATCCATGGCCGAAGAGGTCCTGGCCGAGCGGTTGGCGGGTTGGCGGGAACGGTATCCCGATGTGCCGGTGCGCCGCACCGTCGTGCAAGCCGAGCCGGCGCGGCGGCTCGCCCAGCAGTCGGCCGAGGCCCAGCTGGTCGTGGTCGGCAGCCGGGGCCGCGGCGGATTCGCCGGGATGCTGGTGGGCTCGGTCGGCGAAACCGTCGCCCAGATGGCGCGCGTGCCAGTCATCGTGGCGCGCGAATCCCACTAGCTGCCAACCGTTCTGGGTTACAAGCGCGGCCACCGGCCGGTCGCGGCCGGAAATCGCGGCCAAGAGTGCGCTGGTCAGCCCCGCCCCCTGACACCCTGGTCGCCGGCGCGTTCCGGCTCCTGCGCGGGCAACCGCAGCCGCCGGTCCGCCACCGCGCGCGCGACGTCGGTGAGCCGCTGACGGTGGGCGTAGGAGTAGGCACGCAGCCGCGCCAGCGCCTCCAGTGGCGAGACGCCGAGTTGCGCCGAGATCATGTTGGCCGCCTGATGTACCTGGGCGTGCCAGAGCACCGGGCCGAGGGCGTCGGGGTGGTCGCCGTCTGCCGGTGTGGGGATGCCGCTCTGGGCGTCGAGCACCAGCAGCAGGGCGGTATCGGCGTAGACCAGGGCGTCCACCAGCCGGTCCTGGTTCAGGTGTTCGGGGGTGTCGTTGTAGAGGTCGAGGACACCCACCCGGATTGCACCCAGCGCCAGGGGAAGGCTGTACATCGCGCCGATGCCGAGCCGGCCCGCCTCGGCGGCGAACATCGGCCACCGACGGGTGCTCATCGGCGCCCGCAGATCGCCGACGAGGATCGGCCGGCCGGACTGCAGCGCATCGGTTCCCGGCCCCTGACCGAGGGTCGCCTGCACTTCCTCGATTTCGGCGGCGCGTGAATCCGTGGCGCACACCGGTTCCGGCGACCTCAAGTCGCCGGCCAGCATCAGGCCCGCGCCGCTGACGCCGGCGGATTCCACGCAGGCCAGACACGCGTGCCGTGGCGTCATTGCGGATCCTTCGCGCCGCGCCAGCGACGCGATCGATGTCCAGATCAACGATGTACGGTCGTCGTTCACGGCCGGTCACTCTCCCTGGCAGCTCAACCTGCGCACCCGGTGATCCTTGCGACGGCGCGACCCATCCTCAAGAGCCGAATGTCACTTCTCGGCGGCCGCGGCCGCTAACGGACGACGAGTACCGAGCACTCGGGATGGCGGAAGAGCGGATGCCCGTGCGGCCCGACGAGCCGTGCCAGCTGCCCGGCCTCGGCGCCGCTGATCACCGCGAGCTGTACCCGCTCGCCGTTGGCGCTCAGGAAGTCGGCGATGGCGTGCCTGGTGGTGACCGGGTAGACGCGCAGCCCGGGATGGCGCCGCCGCCAATCCTGCACCCGGCGCTCGAACTCGCCGTCGGCGTGTTCGGTGAGTTCTTCCGGCCGGCCGCCCAGGACGAGCATCGGCGCCCGTCGCAGCCTGGCCTCCCACGCGGCGTATGCGACGACCGCGTCGCCGCCGGGCGCATCGGTCATCCGCACCACGATCCAGTCGATGTCGGGCGGTGGCTGTTCGGATTCGGTGCGCAGCACCGCGACGGCGCAGTGCGCCCTGTCGGCGAGCTCGGTTGCCGTCGAACCCAGAATCGAGCGGGCGTAGCGCCCGATCCCGACGGAACCCACGCACACCATCTCGGCGTCGCGGGAGGCCTCCACGAGCACCGGTCCGGCCGGACCGCGCGGGATGTCGGTTTCGATGGCGACCGGCTTGCGGCTTGCCTCGAGCGCCGATGTAGCTTCGCGGAGCGATTTTTCGGCGTGGGCGAGGTCTCGGGCGTAGTCATCCGAGGAAGCGTGCGTCGACTTGATGACCGCGATCAGGCGCAGCGGCGCGCCGCGGCTGATGGCCTCGTCGACGCCCCAGAGCGCGGCCGCGATCCCCGCGTGGGAGCCATCGATACCCACGATGATCGGTTTCATCACTCCGCTCCTGAAGGGTTCAGCCGGTGCTGGAACGGCTTTCGGCTTGCCGGTCCCCGGCTCCCGGGCCCGGCCCCGCGTGGGCGAGCCGGTAGACGTCGAGGAGCCGGGCGACGTCGCTGGGCGTGAGGATGCCGACCACGTCGGCACCGTCGACCACAAGAGCCCGGGCCCGGGAACCGGCCGGCGCCATCCGCGCGAGCAGGGCGCTCAGCGGCTCCTGCGGCGCAGCGGTCGGCACCGCGTGCAGCGGTAGCGCGACGTCACTCACGCTGGTGGTGGCGCGCCGGTCGGGCGCGACGTCGCGCAGCTGCGCCAACGTCACCAGCCCCACGATGGAGCCGTCCCGGCCGGCAACCGGGTACGCCGAGTGGCGGTCGCCGAGCACGTAACGCTGGATGAGGTCGTCGACGCTGATCCACCCCGGTGCGCTGTGCGGCCGGGGTGTCATCGCGTCGGCCACGCGCACCCCGGCGAACAGCTGCTGGGTCGAGATCCGGGTCTCCTCCTCGCGGCTGGCGGCGAAGATGAACCAGCCGATGAACGCCAACCACACCCCGCCGACCAGACCGCCCGCCACGAATTCGGCCAACCCCAGCGCGATCAGGATGAATGCGACGACGCGCCCGGCGTGCGCCGCGCCGAGCCCGGCGCGCGCGGCGTCGCCGTGGCGGCTCCACAGGTAGGCGCGCAGCACGCGGCCGCCGTCCAGCGGGGCACCCGGCAACAGGTTGAACACGCCCAGCACCAGGTTGATCATGGCCAGCCACGAGGAAACGCCCACCACGATGGGGGCGGCGTGCACGGCGTGCAGCGCCGCGACCAGCCCGCCGAACGTCGCGGCCAGCGCCAGACTGGTGGCCGGGCCCGCGATGGCGATCCGGAAGGCCGCTTTCGGGGTCTTGGCCTCGCCGCCGAGGGTGGTCACCCCGCCGAACAGCCACAGCGTCACGCTTCCCACGGACACGCCCGCGCGGCGGGCGACGACGGCGTGCGCGAGCTCGTGGGCCAGCAACGACGCCAGCAACACCAGGGCACCGCACACGCCGGCGAGCCAGTAGCCGGCCGGCGCATAGCCCTTGACGTCGCCGGGCAACGTGCTCGCCAGGCTCCACGTGAACAGCCATAGGATGACCAGCACGCTCCAGTGGACACTCACCCGGAAACCGGCGATGCGGCCCAGCGGGATCGCGTCGCGCATCTTGCACCTCCAAAACCCTTGCCGGAAAACGCCTTCGGCACAACAGGCAGCCATCCTGGTGCCCAGGGTAGGGCGGCGCGGTGGCCGGCACTAGGGTCGTTGGGCCTCGCCGCGGCGGCCAATGGGCCATTGAGGACTTCGGTCCCTACCGCGGCGCCGAGCGATGGTGGTCGGATTCGAGGTGGCATGTGGAGGAACCAGACACTCAAGGAGAAGATGATGGCCACCACGCTCCCCGCGACACAGAAGCCGCATTCGCTGTTCCCCGAGTTCTCCGACTTCTTGGCGGGCTTTCCGTCGTTCGCCGGCATCCGCTCGATGTTCGACACCCGGCTGATGCGGTTGGAAGACGAGATGATGGACGGCCGGTACGAGGTTCGCGCCGAGATTCCCGGCATCGACCCGGCCAAGGACGTCGACATCACCGTGCGCGACGGGCAACTCACCATCAAGGCCGAACGCACCGAGAAGAAGGAATTCGACGGCCGTTCGGAATTCTCTTACGGTTCGTTCGTGCGCGCCGTGTCGCTGCCGGTGGGCGCCGACGAGGACGACATCAAGGCCACCTACGACAAGGGCATCCTGACCGTTTCCGGCGGAGTTTCCAAGGCCGCGCCGGCCGAGAAACGGGTACAGGTAACCACGGAATAGCCCGATTACGGCGGGCCGGGGCATCGGCGCCCCGGCCCGCCACTTCCGCTGCGGGGCGCCTCAATTGGTTTCCACAGACCGCGCCGCGCTGGCCGCGGGCAGCCGCTCGACGCGGTGTTTGATGCCTAGCAGCAGGCCCCGCGTGCCCAGCGCGATCAGCGGCCGGATCAGCTCCATGGCGAACACCTCACCGGGGTGGCGCAGCGAGATTCTGGCGCGGGTGAGCAGCCGCACCCGGTCCTCCCAGTGTGGCTGCAGGTGAAATGACCACACCGCGTTCCATCGCAATTCCGGCCGGGCGATGTTGAGTACGAGGTACTTCTCGGGCACGATCTCGGAAACGGTGAGCGCCAGGCCGTCCGGTAGGCCCATCCAGCCTTTGGGAGCCATGCGCACGACATCGCCGACGGCGAGTCGCTGCCATTCGGGATGAACGCTCTCGGCGTCCTGACCGTCGTACTGATTGCCAAGTCCGACAAAATCTTTCACTACCGACCAGCCGTAGAAGCCGCCGCGGTCCAAGCCCATCTGCACCAGCCAGGGCCACACCGCGGAAGTGGGCGCGTCGATGTAGAGCGCCTCGGTGGTCTGGATGGCCGGATCGCCGACCAACGTGTCGCCCGGCAGCGGCATCTGGCACTCGGCCTTGGTGGTGCCCCAGTTGCGGTAGTACCGCCGCGCGCCGTAGAGGAAGCCGAGCAGCGCCGCCGTCTGGACGATCCGTTTTCTCGCGTGGGCCATGGTGTCAGTGTGCGAGAGTGGCCGCCCGATGCGCCAGGGTCGATGGTCCTCCCGGCGGTGCCGATGTGCCCTGCGGTTTGCTGCCGTTGCCCGCCGCGCCGCAAGAGGCTTTGACCCCTTCCCGCGGGGCGTGCACGGTGGCACAATGGCGGCGTCTGACGTGACCGCGCGGCGGCGGTCACGGCTGAACAAAGGAGTATGACGGCTATGGGTGCCCAACCTCCGTTGTTGTTGACCGAGTCCGAACTGGACGACCTCGCCTGCGAATTCCTGCAATCGCATTACGCCGTTTACGCCGACTGGTCGCCCGATCAGCGCATCGACACCTTCCTGCGGCGGCGCGGCCTCGCCCGCGTCGCCGACGATGGTGATCTCTCGGATCTGGTGCTCGATCGCATCATGGCCCACGTGGGGACCGGGGCTTCGGCCCGGCACGGCATGAAGCCGTCGGGAAATCCGGTTCCACCGCTCGGGGGCTGACGGCGCCGCTCAGGCGCTAGGGCGCGCGGCGGATAGTGAGGCGGTTGCCGTCGAGTGTGCATCCAGGGCGTCGAGAGTGAAACCTGGGCGGCGACACGCCGGGCGCAGCCGCCCTGACTTCACAGTCAATCCCGCAACCCCCGGCGGTCGCCGCTCAGGCGCCCACACCCAGAGCGGCTTCGAGTTCGGCCAGCGACTGTTCGGTCATCGGTATCAACGCCTCGACGTCGGGCACCACGTCGCGGTCGGCCGCGTAGCCGAACCCGACCCGCTGGGCGTAGGAGCACGTGGTCACGTTGAGAGCCAGCCCGTCGAAGACCGTCGACACCGGATACATCTCCTCGACATGCGCTCCATTCCAATACATTTCGTCCACCGGACCGGGAACGTGGGAAATCGGCAGATTGAATCCGGTGCGGAGCTTCTGGCGCAGCGGCAGCAGCGGCAACACCACCGTCGCGGCGATGCTGCCGGCCGTTGTCAACAGCGAGGCCGCCGCACCGCGTTGGGCCACCCAGCGCTTTCCCTCCGACATCGACCGATTGATCGCCTCCAGCCGTGCCAACGGATCCTCGACGTTGGTGCCCAGCGGGCACGGCCACAGGCCGAACCTGTTGCCGTGGCTGTCGTTTGCCGCGGCGTGCTCGCGATCGCGCACCGTGATCGGGCAGGCGGCCACCAACGGCAGGCGGGGCAGTTCCCCGCGATCCGCCAACCAGCGGCGCACCGCCCCGGCCACCATGGCGGTGATCACGTCGTTGCCCGTCACGCCCGCCGCCTGCTGCACGGCGCGGACGCGTTCCTTGGGCCAGGCCGCCCCGGCCACCGCGCGCCGCGGGCCGAGCCGGCCGTTGAAGCGCGTGTAGGGCGCCCCGAACGGCAGCACGGTGGTGTGACTGACCAGGCTGTCGACCACGGCCGCGAGCTCGCCGGTGAGCACCTGACCGACCAACTCGGCGCTCGCGGCGGCCGTGCCGACCAGCGACCGGATCGGCGCGACCAGCCGCGGCACCAGCCCGGGCGCCGGCGGAGGCGCGGACTCGTGCCGGCGGTCCGCGTAGAAGGGCGGCATCGAGCGAGCCTCCGCGTCGCCGCTCAGTGCTTCGGCGAGCATCTGGAAGCCCGCCACGCCGTCGATCACGGCGTGGTGCACCTTGATGTAATAGGCGAACCGGCCCCCAGGGTGGTCCCCGTCGAGGCCGTCGATCAGGTAGGACATCCACAGCGGCGTGGACCGGTCCAGGGGTTCGGCGTGCAACTCGCCGATCAGCCGCCAGAACCCGTCCCGGCCGCCGCAGACCCTGCGGCGCCGCACGTGCCGGCTGGTGTCCACGGCGTCGCCGTCACGCCACACCCACATTCCGCCGGTGTCCACGCCGCGATGCGGAAACCTGCGCAGCCTCGGATCTATTGCTGCATTCCCGGCGAGCGCCTCACGATGCAGCTCGTCGATGAAACCGGGGCCGGCGTGCGCGGGCGGTGACAGCACCAGCACCACGCCCTCGTGCATCGGATTGGACACCACCTCCGCGGTCATCATCGCCGCGGCCAGGGGGTCCAGGGGAATCATCGTCGGCTCCAGTCCTAGGCGGGGCGCCGGCCCTGCGTGGGCGCCCCGTCGAGCAGCCCCGACTGCCGCAGCGCGTCCCACGTGAATCGCTGGACCGGCCGCGAGCGGAAGAACCCGGTGTGACCGCCGGGATACCAGACGATCTCCGGCTTGCCCCAGTGCTCCCACAGCCGGACCACCTGCTCACGCGGGTGCACGACCCGGTCGGCAATGCCGGCGTAGATAAAGCGGCCCTGCTTGGGCACGAGCGGGGTCAGCGACAGGGGCGAGGTCATCCTGCCGATGGGCGCGGCCATTTCCATGGTCTGGCGGCGCGGGTCGTCCTCGGCCAGGCCGGAGTGGCGGCCCAGCAACTCGACCAGGTCGGCCACCGGAACGCCGAGGATCGCGCAGGTGAGCCCCTTTTCGAGGCTGGCGACCAGCGACGCGATGTAGCCGCCGAGGGAAAGGCTGTTCAACCCGACCGGCGAGTCGGGCTCTTGCGTGCGGATCCAGGACAACAGCCGCCGGATGTCCCACACCGACTGGGCGGTCGCGTGGACGTTGTCGAGGACGTCCTCCCCCGGGAAGATCGCACCCTTGGGCAGGCCGCGCGCCCGGGGGCCGTGCATCGGCAGCACGGGCATGAGGACGTTCAGGCCGAGTTCGTCATGCAGCTTCCACGACCGGAACAGGGCGAGGTCGAGGGGGGCCCGGCCCATCTCGGTCCCGTGCACACAGACCAGCCAGGGCCGCGGTTCGGGATGGCGCAGCAGCAGCGCGTACTCGCGCTGGTTCGCCGTGTACTCGGTCCACCGCTGTCCGCCCGGTTCGCCCGCCCGCGGGGCGTATCCGCTGTCGAAGAAGAGGCGAAAGAACGTGCGCCTGCGCCCCTTGACCTTGCGGACGGTGACATCGGACTCGGAAAGCGCCGGGGGTTTGGCGAAAAAACCCCTCGGCTTTTCCAGCCACCCCTTGGCCCCGTAGAACTTCAGCCCGGCGCTCACCTCGCGGGTGATGCGGTCGAACTCCTCGGGTTTGCTGACCGGGCGGCGGGCCTTGAGCCCCATCAGCACGATCTCGTCGCGGAAGGCCTGCGCGGTCAGCGCGAGGGTGGGGCGCGCGATCGGAAGCCCGTCGGACGCCGGACCGCGGGGATCGCGCCAGGACTGGGCGAAATAAGCGCCCGTGTTCACCAGCGGTACGACGGCACCGGGTAGAGCCATGGCGGCAAAGCTAACAGCACCGGACGAGGCCGGGTTAGGGACTTACGTCCCGGTGGAAGGCGCGAAGGTCCTCGACCGGTCAGGAAGCGGCCGAGGAGCCCGCGATCCGCTTGTGCAGATGCTGGGCGAAGGCCGCGGCCCGGTCCAGGTCGCGGTCATCCGGCCGTCCCCTGTTTATCCCACCGATGAGCCCGAACGGACCCACCGTGTCGAACCCCCGGCAGGAGAACGAGTCGAGAACCTCAAAGCCCCTCGCCGACAGGGCCTTTCGCGTCGGAGTGGTGTAATTCACCAGCGGCAACGTGCGGGCGCCGCTGGTGAAGAAGATGAACGCGCGGACGCCGTCGACCTGCGGGAGGCGCCGTATCAGGTCGCGTAGCCTCGCGTCGAAAGCCATGTAGTAGATGCCGGACCCGAATCCGACCAGGTCGTATTCCCGGAATTTCTCGGGGTCGGCCGACTCGGGTTCTACGACCTCGGCGCCAAGGACTTCGGCCATCCGGTCTGCGACCCTTCGGGTGTTGCCGTGCGACTTGGATACGCAGACGATGAGCGACTTCATGGGCCAACCCTGAGCGTGGGCCTGGCAATCCGGAAGGGGCGTTGGTCACTTCACGCGGCACTAATCGAAGGCGTGGATCACCTGACGGGCCACACCCAGGATCTGCCGGCATATGTCCGGGGCCAACGGCAGGCCGTCAAGGGCGGGGATCTCTCCGGTCGTCCTGATCACGCCGGGTTCCTCGTGCTCCCAGCGTGCGTTCACCTTGTCGCCCAATGCGCGCGCGGGCGGGTTGTCGGAGAGCACCCGCGCGTGAAACCGCTCGATGCCGTCGACGTGGGCGGCGATCGCCAGCGCGCCGAGCAGCAGCGTCCCGACTCCCCTGCCCTGGTAGGCGTCCGCCACGGTGAGGGCGACCTCCGCCGAGGCGGGGTCGTCCTCGTCGCGGATGAATCGCGCGTCGGCCACCACCGGCCCGTCCGCCCCGTGGGTGACGACCCAGACGAAGTGATCCACGTAATCGACCTCGAACAGGTAGGCCAAATGCGCGTCGCTCGGAGCGCCGCCCTGGTAGCGGCGGTAGAGGGTCTCTCGCGAGAAGGAACCGTCGGCCTTGAAACGCTCCGCGTCGCCGGGCAGGACCGGACGCAGCAACACCCCGGCGCCGTCGGTGGTCGATAACGGGATCGGTGCGATGTTTCCGGCCAGGCGCTGCCGTGCCGTGCGGACCATCCGGTCGGCGATCGCGGGCAGGGACAGCATGCAGTCGAAGGCGGCGCGGTATCCCGTGTAGCCGCACACGTCGTCCTTGGCGACCACCGTGGCCGTTCTGGGCGCGTCACGCAGCAAGGCGATTTCGCCGACGATCGTCGCGGGCACGAGCTCGGTTTCCGCGACCTTGCCGTCCTGGCCACGGTAACTGACCGTAACGCGGCCCGAGGCGATGATCGCAAACGATGCCGCCCGCTCGCCCTGCGCCATCAGCACCTGCCCCGCGGGCGCGCGCAGGGGGGCCAGGTTGGCGGCCAAGGCCGCGAGGTCTTTCGCCGCGATATCGGCGAACACATCCAGCCGCGCCAGTTCCTCGACGCTCACGGCGCCCGCGCCGCTCACCGGCAACCGTGAACGGTTGCCACGACGCCTGGTCACGCGCTGTACGGTACGCGGCCGGACGGCCCGGCGCCCGGGCACTTCGCCGGTAGGCGCAGTGACAAAAGACCCTGCCCGACCGGCAGTTCCGCGGAGTTCACCCGCCGCCAATCGGATGACTTTCGTCACTATCGCGCGCACCGGGATTGCCGCAGGATCGAAGCTGCCACCGAAACCGACCCCGCGGTATTCGGCTCGTTAGTGATGGATCACCACATGAGAACACCACCCGCCTCGACGGAGAGGCCAGATTTCACCAAGATCGAGAACCGCGCGCCCTCGGTGGCGCGGCTGTTCCTCGACCGCGTCGCCGCCACCCCGCACGCCGAAGCGTTCCGGTACCCGCTGGACCACAGCTGGGAGAGCGTGACCTGGCAGCAGGTCGGCGAACGCGTCGAGAACATCGCCGGCGGGCTGATCGCGCTCGGGATCGCCCCGGAGGACCGGGTGGCGCTCGCGTCGGCGACCCGCTACGAGTGGGTGCTCATCGACTTCGCCGTGATGTGCGCCGGGGCCGCGACCACCACGGTGTATCCGACGACCAACGCCGGCGACGTCGCCTACATCGTCGCCAACTCGGGCAGCCGCGTGGTGGTCGCCGAGAATCAGACCCAGCTCGACAAGCTGCTCGAGCACCGCGCCGAATTGCCAGATGTGACCAAGGTGGTGCTCATCGACGGCAACGGCGACGGCGACTGGGCGATCAGCCTCGCCGAACTCGAGCAGCTGGGCAAGCAACTGCTCGCCGACTCCCCCAACGCCATCAACGAGCGGGTCGCGGCCATCGGCCCGGACCAGTTGGCCAGCCTCATCTACACCTCCGGCACCACGGGGCGGCCGAAGGGCGTGCGGCTGACCCACGGGGCGTGGACCTATACCGCCGCGGCCATCGACGCGCTGGGCATCCTCGGCCCCGACGACCTGAACTTCCTGTGGCTGCCGCTGGCGCACGCCTTCGGCAAGGTGATGCTCGCGTTGCCGCTGCAGGTCGGCTTTCCCACCGCGATCGACGGCCGCGTCGAGAGGATCATCGACAACCTCGCGGCCCTGCGGCCGACCATCATGGGCGCCGCACCCCGCATCTTCGAAAAAGCCCATGCCCGCATCGAGGGGATGGTCCGCGAGCAGGGGCGGCTCACCAAAACCATGTTCGACTGGGCGATCGGCGTCGGCTTGAAGGTCTCGGAGGCCCGGCAGGCCGGCAAGAAGCCGTCGCTGGCGGCGTCGTTGGCCTACAAGGTCGCCGACCGGCTGGTGTTCTCCACGATCCGGCAGCGGTTCGGCGGCCGGTTGCGGTTCTTCGTCTCGGCCGCCGCCGCGCTGGACCGCGACGTCGCGCAGTGGTTCGACGCCGTGGGGATCGTCGTGCTCGAGGGCTACGGCCTGACCGAGACGGCGGCCGCATCATTCATCAACCGCCCCAACGCCTACCGGTTCGGCACGGTCGGCCGGCCGTTCCCGGCCACCGAGGTCAGAATCGCCGACGACGGCGAGATCCTGCTCAAAGGCCCGGGCGTGATGACCGCCTACCACGACCTGCCGGACGCGACCGCGGAGGCGCTAGACGCCGACGGCTGGTTCCACACCGGCGACGTCGGGGAGATCGACGCCGACGGGTATCTGCGGATCACCGACCGCAAGAAGGACATGTTCAAGACGTCGCAGGGCAAATACGTTGCGCCGTCGGCGATCGACGCGAAATTCAAGGGCCTGTGCCCGTACGCGAGCGAGTTGCTCGTGTATGGGGAGGGCAAGCCCTACTGCGTGGCGCTGGTCAGCCTGGACAGCGAGGCGATCGCGGAGTGGGCGGCCAAGAACGGCTTGGCGGACAAGGCATTCCCCGAGATTGCGCGCGACGAGGCGACGCAGGAACTCATCGCCGGATACATCGACGCGCTGAACGCCGAATTGAACCGCTGGGAGCAGATCAAGAGGTTTGCGATCATCGACCGCGAGCTCTCCATCGAGTCCGGCGATCTGACGCCGAGCATGAAGCTGCGCCGCAAGTTGGTCATCGAGAAGTTTGCGGACCGGCTTTCGGGGCTTTACGAGCGATGACGCCGTCGTCGGTTGACTAACACAGAGGCTCACATCGTGAAACAGTTCAACGATCGCATTGATGCCGGAAGGCAATTGGGCTCGCGCCTGGACTTTCTGCGCGGGCGCGACCACGGAAAAGGCATCGTGGTGCTCGGCCTGCCGCGGGGCGGAGTGCCGGTGGCCTTCGAGGTCGCCGAGGCGCTGCACGCGCCCCTCGACGTGTTGCTGGTGCGCAAGCTCGGGGTGCCGTTTCGCCCCGAGCTCGCCTTCGGCGCCATCGGCGAGGGCGGCGTGCGGGTGATCAGCGACGACGTGGTCCGCGAGGCCCGACTCAGCGACCGCCAGATGGCCGCGGTGGAGTCCCGGCAGTGGGACGAGTTGCGCCGCCGGTCCGACCGGTTCCGCGAGGGCCATCCCCGCATCCAGCTGCGGGGGCGCGTCGCGGTGATCGTCGACGACGGCATCGCGACCGGCGCCACCGCCCGGGCCGCCTGCCAAGTGGCCCGCGCCCAGGGGGCGACCAGGGTGGTGCTGGCGGTCCCGATCGGGCCGCCCGACACCGCCAAACGGTTCGCCACATCCGCCGACGACGTGGTGTGCCTGCAACAACCCGTGTCGTATTTCGCTGTCGGACAGGGCTACCGCAACTTCACGCAGACCACCGACGACGAGGTGGTCGCGCTGCTCGATCGCGCCCGCCGCAAGATCCCGGCGGTCGCCGGCGCCGACGCGGCGCCGGCGCGCGACGAGGAAGTTCAGGTGCCCGCCGGCGCGGTGTCGGTGGCCGGACACCTGACCGTGCCCGAACATCCCCGGGGCGTCGTCGTTTTCGCCCACGGCAGCGGCAGCAGCAGACACAGCCCGCGCAACCGCTATGTCGCCGAGGTGCTCAACAAGGCCGGATTCGCCACCGTGCTGTTCGACCTGCTGACGCCCGACGAGGAACGCGACCGCGGCAACGTTTTCGACATCGAACTACTCGCGCACCGACTGGTCGAGGTGACCGGCTGGCTGGCCGGCCAGCCCGACACCGCCTCCTTGCCGGTCGCCTACTTCGGCGCCAGCACCGGGGCGGGCGCCGCCCTGGCCGCCGCCGCGCATCCCGGGGTCAAGGTCGCGGCGGTAGTGTCGCGCGGCGGCCGGCCCGACCTGGCGGGCGAATCGCTGGGCGAGGTGCACGCTCCCACGCTGCTGATCGTGGGCGGGCGCGACGAGACAGTGCTGCGGCTCAATCGGCAGGCGCAGCAGGCGATTCCGGCCGAGTGTGAGGTCGCCGTCGTCCCGGGCGCCACACACCTGTTCCAGGAGCCGGGCACGCTCGAGCAGGTCGCCATGCTCGCGCGCGACTGGTTCGTCCACCACCTGACCTGAGGGCACTTGAGAGAGCGGCGGTCCCGGACAGGGGGGAGTTTCCGGGACCGCCGCGGCTTTTGGGACTTTTCGGCAGGCGAGGCGCGCTCAGGTGACCGGGGTGATGAGCCCGTAGTGACCGTCGTAGCGGTGATAGAGCACACTGCCGCGGTCCTGCGCGGTGTCGACGAAGAACAGGAACGGCAGGCCGAACAAGGCGATCCGTTCGATCGCCCGCGCGACGGTGAGCCGCGGAGCCGGCTGCGGACTGATGCTCAGCGGCAGATCGAACGGCGCCAGTTCCGCCGCTGGGCGCGGATCCACCTGCGCCAGTCGGTATTCCGCGGGGCCGCCGCGATACAGCACGCTGTCCTGCTTCGTACCCTCCTCGGTGAAGAGGTGGAAGTCGTAGTCGAGCATCTCCATCTCCGCGGCGGCCTCTTCGACGGTGCACAGCGGCACGGTGAACGACTTGTGCCGCACGATCCGGCGGTCGCTCTCGGGCCGGGGGAAGTAATTGGGCCGGTGGGTGGGCTCGGACTGGTGCCGCCATTCGTGCGGTCCGCCCTGGGGCATCCCGCCCCGTTTGGCTTCCCAGTGCTCGGCGCTGCGTTCCAGCCGATGACGCAGCCGCGCCTCGAGGCGATCGACGGCCTCGCGCGCCGTGGCGCCTTCGACCTGGGCGCGGATGAGCCGGCCGTTGACGTCGAGGTTGGCCTGGGCGAACACCCGGCGCGCCATCGCCGGATCGCCGTGCTCACTGAGCCTGACGTGGGCGTGCAACACCGGTTCGTGGGTGAGGCGACCAAGCCCGCCGATCTTCGTCCGCGCGTAGTCGTCGGCGCCGGGCAGTCGACCGTGCGTCGTCACCTCCACGTCGAATTCCGCGGGTAACTCGGGGCGTTGTCTCATGATTCGTTGCTACGCTTTCGCGGTTGGTTGCTATAGGGCCAAAGGTCATCGCGACCGCAAGCGCTCGGTCGCCCCAGGTTCAGCGGTTCAGGCCAGTGACCGGCTCGTGGGTGTTGGCCTGGATGTCGGTCGAGGTCAACGCGAGCAGCTGGTTGGCCAGGTCCGACAGCGCGCGGGCAACGGCGAGTTCGTCGCCGATCTTGGCCACCGGCTCGTCGAGCGGGTCGAGCCGGGCCAGGCCGATACCGACGAGGTCCGCGCCCGCCCACGACAGTCGTGCCTTTGCCCGCGTCCGTTCCTCGTGCTCGTCGATCGCCACGTCGACGCGGCACGTCTTGGTGCCGGCAGCGTTGCGCGTCATCTCCGGTCTCCTTGCGTTGGCGGCTGATTTGAGATTCGACCACCGCGGCCGGACCCACAGTAGGGGCGGAAGTCCCGAGTCGCGAGGTCGTTCGTCTGCCGTAACTCGGGATTTGCCCGGTCGAACGCCGCGTGACCGCCGGTCGACGCAGTCAACGATCTGGTCGACACCGGTCAACGAAGCGTCCACCTGAACCGACGTCGTTGTTGGTTTTGATCGTCGACGATGGCGACGTGTCCCGACCCGCCCCCACGACAAGTGGCGTGTCCGACTTCCCCGCGCGGCGCAACCCCGGCCACGCCTCCCGTGGCCGCCGCTCCCCGCATCATTCCGGTGACGACCGTGAACGGGCGATCCTGGCCGCCGCCGAGCGGCTCCTGCAGGAGCGCCCGCTGGCCGACTTCTCCGTCGACGACCTGGCGCGCGGCGCGGGCATCTCCCGCCCGACCTTCTACTTCTATTTCCCGTCGAAGACCGCCGTCGTGCTTTCGTTGCTGGACCAGATGAACCAGAACGCTCTGGCGGCCCTCGAAACGCTCGGCGGCACGGCGGCCGGCGATCCCCGAACCGTGTGGCGGGCGCGCATCGCGGCGTTCTTCGAGGTGGCCGGGTCGCACCGATCGGTCGCGGTGGCCGGTGCCGCGGCGAAAGCCACCAACCCCGAGGTCCGCGGGCTGTGGTCCACGCACATGCAGAGGTGGATCTCCGCCACCACCTCGGCGATCACGGCCGAGCGCCTGCGCGACGCCGCCCCCGCCGGAATCCCGGCCCAGGACCTGTCGATCGCGCTGAACATGTTGAGCGAGCGCATGATGGCCGCGACGTTCACCGACGAGGAGCCGTCGATCCCCGAGGACCGGGTGCTCGACACGCTGGTGCACATCTGGCTTTCCGGCATCTACGGCCGCTCGGCCAGCACCTGCTGAGCGCGAGCGACGCTGTCGTTGATCAACCGGTCGACGGCCCCGAAGTAGGTGGGCGAAGGCGCTTTCCCCGCCAGGTCGGCGATCGCGCGCTGCTCCCCCGAGACGTCGGCCGCGCTGAGGTTTTCGGCCATCCGCGCAGCGTGCACGACCAACCCGGCCAGCAGCTCGGCGCAGTGCGAGCCCGCGACGACGGTGCGGCGGGCCAGCGTGCGCAGCGTGTCCCATTCGGCATGCCAGGGGCCGTCGGGCCGTTCGTCGCCGGCCAGCGCGGCGGCGGTGTGCAGGGTCGCCGCCAGCTGCGGCGCCGCGATGGCAGCACGCCGGATCAGGATGGACAACACCGGGTTTCGCTTGTGCGGCATCGAGGACGACACGCCGCGGTGGTCGGCGGCCGGCTCGGCCAGTTCGCCGATCTCCGGGCGGACCAGGGTCACGATGTCCGAGGCAATGCGGCCCCAGCAGTCGGTGCACGCGAGGAAGGTGTCCGCGGCCGCGGTGACCGGCGTGCGCGTCGTGTGCCACGGTGGGCGCACCGCCAAGCCCAATGTGGTTGCGGCGCTTCGGGCCAGACGATCCGAGACCTCCGCCGGGTCCGGGGCGCCGGTGCGCAGCGCCGCCAATTCCGTGGTGGCCGCCCGGGTTCCGGCCGCTCCGCCGATCTGGACGGGGGTGACCAGCGCCCGCACCCGCTCCAGCGCGTCGACGACGCCGTTCAGCCAGCCGGCCGCCTTGGCGCCGAACGTGGTGGGCGCGGCGTGCTGGGTGAGGGTGCGGGCGACCATGGGCGTGGCCCGATGCGACGCCGCCAGCGCGCACAGCGTGGCGGCCTGCTCGCCGAGCTGCGACGCGAGCTCGGCGGTGACGGCGCGCACGGCGAGCATCAGGGCGGTGTCCAGGACGTCCTGGCTGGTCAGTCCGCGGTGGATCCAGTGCGCGACGCCCGGGTCGGCCCGCTCGCGCAGCAGCCCGACCAGGCCGACCACGGGGTTGCCGCCGCCTTCGGCGCCTCGCGCCAGGTCCTCGGCGTCGCCGGGCGCCAACAGGTTTCGCAGGTCGGCCGCGGCGCATGCGGGCGGGGCCAGGCCGGCGCCGGCCAGGGCGCCCAGCCAGGCGGCTTCCGTCGCGACCATCGACTCCAGCAGGGCGCAGTCGGTCATGTGCTCGCCGGCGCGGTGGTCCCCGGGCCATAACAGGTTGGTCATCGCCGGCCGCCATACGCCAGGAACACGGTCTCGTCGCGGCCCTGCAGGTGGATGTCGAAGCGGTAGGCGGGTTTTCCCGAGGCGTTCTCGGCGGTGCAGATCAGTGTCCCGCGCCGCCCGGCGGGCAGGGCGGCCAGCAGCGGGTCGGCGCCGGTGTCCCCGCCGGGCAGGTAGGCGCGGGTGAACAACCGGTCCAACAGTCCCCGCGCGAACACGACGATCGCGAAGAACGGCGCCCGCCCCGCACCCGTCGGGCCGGGCGCGACCGTGGTGAACGCGTAGCGCCCCGCCGCGTCGGTCGCGCACCGCCCCCAACCGGTGAACGTCGAACCGTCGCGACGCAGCGACCCCGCCCGCCGCGCGATGCGGCCGGACGCGTCGGGCTGCCAGAGTTCGACGAGCGCGTCGGGGACCGTAGCGCCGGCACCGTCGTAGACCGTGCCGTGCAAGGCGACGGCCTGTGGATGGCCGTCGCCGACCAGCTCGCCGTCGCCGGGGTACGGCAGCCCGAGATGCAGGAACGGGCCGATGGTTTGTCCCGGCGTGTAAGCGAATTCAGCCATGCTCGGTCCACGTTTGCGAGCTGCCGGCCAGCACGATGTTCCATCGATATCCGGTCGCGAACTCCGGCTCGGTCAGGTCGTGGTCGTAGCCGGCGATCAGTCGCCGGCGCGCCGCGGGGTCGAGGACCGATCCGAAGATGGGATCGAAATCGAACAGCGGATCGCCCGGGAAGTACATCTGGGTGACGAGTCGTTGCGGGAAGGCGTTTCCGAACACCGAGAAGTGGATGTGGGCCGGGCGCCAGGCGTTGCGGTGATTGCGCCACGGGTAGGGACCGGGCTTGACGGTCACGAAACGGTAGGTGCCGTCCGGACCGGTCAGGCAACGGCCGGCGCCGGTGAAGTTCGGGTCGAGCGGGGCCGGGTGCCGGTCGCCGTCGTGGCGGTAGCGGCCGCCGGCGTTGGCCTGCCAGATCTCGACCAGCTGACCCGCCACCGCCCTGCCCGCCTCGTCGAGCAGCCGCCCGCTCACGATGATGCGCTCCCCGATCGGCTCACCCGGATGGCCCGCCGTCAGGTCGGCGTCGGCGGGGTCGACGTCGCCGGGGCCGAAGCACGGCGCGCAGCGTTCGACCCCCTCGGGGTCCACGATCAGCGGGGCCAGTTTGGGGTGGCGCAGGGCGGTGCCGCGGTACGGCGGGTAATCCAGCCGGGGCTGCGCCTCGCGGCCCGCTCCCCCGCATGCGGCGGCGATGCGGGCCATCTCCGTCGTGATGTCGCGCTGAGACGCGAGGCGCTCGGCGTTCATGAGCCGTGAGGCTACTCCCGGTCGCCGCGTTGACGGCGCAACCGCGTGGTGTCGCCGGTACCTACAGGGCGCGCACCAGCGCCGCGCGCCCCCTGGTCCGCAGCCTGTGCAGGGCGCACGGTATCCCGAGCCTCCCGGCCTTGTATTCGTCCGCCGCGTGTGAATTCGCCCTCATCATTCTTGTAGAGACCTGACCGCGCCGACCGGCCAATGATTGACCCCGGCCGCCGACTGCGGGACTCTACTGAGGGGAAGTTATTTCTGCACAGCAGACAGTAAAGGGTTCGGTTTCCGTGTCAGACCATCTCACCGACGTCTTCCGCAGCGTCCGGCGCGGCATGATCCCCGCTCACATCTACAACGACGCGGAACTGTTCGCGCTGGAAAAAAAGCGGTTGTTCAGCCGGGCGTGGACCTTTGTCGGGCACGAGTCCGAGATCCCCCAGGACGGCGACTACGTGGTGCGGCGCGTTCTCGACGACTCCTTCATCATCGCCCGCGATTCCGCCGGCGATGTTCGCGCGATGTTCAACATGTGCCTGCATCGCGGCATGCAGGTGTGCCGCGCGGAGATGGGCAATGCGTCGAACTTCCGCTGCCCCTACCACGGCTGGTCGTACCGCAACGACGGCCGGCTCACCGGGCTGCCGTTTCACCAGGAGGCCTACGGCGGCGAGGCGGGCTTCCCGCGCAGCGGCCAGACCCTTTTGCCGGCGCCGAATTTCGCGAGCTACAACGGCCTGCTGTTCATCAGCATGGACCCCGGGGCCGAACCCCTCGGGGACTTTCTCGGCGACTTCCGGTTCTACCTGGACTTCTACACCAAGCAGAGCGCCGGCGGCCTGGAACTGCGGGGGCCGCAGCGCTGGCGGATCAAGGCGAACTGGAAGATCGGCGCGGAGAACTTCGCCGGGGACATGTACCACACGCCGCACACCCACGCCTC
Organism: uncultured Actinomycetota bacterium; assembly: GCA_963711445.1. Classification (GTDB taxonomy): domain Bacteria; phylum Actinomycetota; class Actinomycetes; order Mycobacteriales; family Mycobacteriaceae; genus Mycobacterium. The sequence goes on along the minus strand of CAVQEF010000002.1, from coordinate 1,638,585 downwards.
GGTCGTCGACATCGGCCTGTTCCGCGAGCCGAAAGCCCAGAAACGCAAGGACGGCGCCACCTACTGGGCCCATCGCGGCGGCGGCACCACCTACAAGCTGCCGCCCGGCGGCTTCGACGAGCGGATGCGCTACGTCGGCTACCCCGACGACATGATCGAGCGGATCAAGGACGTCTGGACGCCGCGCCAGCAACGGGTGGTGGGCGAGGACGGCTTCATGATCTCGGCCGCCACCTGCTTTCCCAACCTGAGCTTCGTGCACAACTGGCCCAAGGTGCAATCCGGTCGAGACGACCGGAAAACAGAAGTGCTGCCCTTCATCTCGATCCGGTTGTGGCAGCCCATCAGCGAGGACGAGACCGAGGTGTGCTCGTGGTTCGCGGTGGACTCCGCGGCTCCCCCGGAGTACAAACGGGACTCCTATCGGGCGTATCTGATGTGCTTCGGCTCCACGGGCATGTTCGAACAGGACGACGTGGAGAACTGGGTCTCGCTGACCGCGACCGCCGGCGGCGCGATGGCGCGCCGCCTGCTGCTCAACAGCCGGATGGGGTTGCTTGCCGACGACCGCCCCGTCGTCGAGGCGCTGAGCGCCGACTCCTTCCACGGGCCCGGGCGCGCGCAGGTCGGCTACAACGAGTACAACCAGCGCGCGCTGCTTGGGCTGTGGGCCGACTACCTGGAGGTCACCGCGTGAGAAGGGCGTTGCCGTTCGACGATCCTCGACACCTGGCGGCGCATCAGTTCCTGGTGGACGAGGCCTACCTGCTGGACGCCCAGCAGTACGAGGCATGGCTGCAGACGCTGACCGAGGACGTCCGCTACGTCATGCCGGTGCGCGTCACGACGGCCCGCGGCGCCGGGTTCGACACGGCGCCGGGGATGGCCCACTTCGACGAGGACAGGTACTCGCTGAGCCAGCGGGTCGCGCGGATGGGCACCGAGCACGCGTGGGCCGAGGATCCACCGTCACGGCTGCGGCATTTCGTCACCAACGTGCGCACGTTCGAGGGCGACGATGATGCCGATCTTCTGGTCGAGTCCGCCGAACTGCTGTTCCGCAGCCGCGGCGACGTCAACGACAGCGCGCTGGTGTCGTGCGGCCGCGAGGACGTGCTGCGCTGGTGCGATGGCGCCCTGAAACTGGCCCGCCGCACCATCTTCGTCGACGAGTCGGTGCTGCGGATGCAAAACCTGGCGGTGTTCTTGTGAACGAACCATTCACGGTGGCAAACGAATTCGCCGAGATCGAGGTGCGGCGGCTGGACACCCGCAACGGATCCAGGCTGCTGATCAGCGCGCCGCGAACCGGGCGGTCGATCAGCCTGGATGCGCTCGAGCTGGAGGCGTTGACGTGGCAGAACGCCCGCACGCTGGCGGCCATGGTCGGCAAGTCCGGCGCCCCGCTGCTGCCCGACGACGCGGCGGCCGGACCGTGACCGGCTGGCTGGCGGGCAAGCGCGCCCTGGTCGTGGGCGCCGGCTCGGGGATCGGTCGCGCCGTGGCGGACGCGTTCCTCGGTGAGGGCGCGAAAGTTGCCGTGCTGGAACGCGATCGCGGGAAGTGTGAAGCGCTGCGCGATCAGCTGCCCGGGGTGGCGGTGACCGAGGGCGACGCCACCACCCGCGAGGCCAACGAGCGCGCGGTGAGCGCCGCGGTGGACGCCTTCGGCGGGCTCGACACGCTGGTCAACTGCGTCGGGATCTTCGACTTCTACAAGGGCATCGCCGACATCGACGCCGGGGCCCTGTCCGGCGCCTTCGACGAGATGTTCCGGACCAACGTGCTCAGCCACCTGCAGTCGGTCCGGGCCGCGGTGGCGGCGCTGCGGGCCGGGACCGGTCCCTCGATCGTGCTGACCGAGTCCGCCTCGTCGTTCTACCCCGGGCGCGGCGGCGTGCTGTATGTGTCGTCGAAGTTCGCCGTGCGGGGCCTGGTGACCGCGTTGGCCCACGAACTGGCGCCACAGGTCCGCGTCAACGGGGTCGCCCCGGGCGGCACCCTGGGCACCGACCTGCGCGGCCTGGCCAGCCTCGGGCTCGACGATGCCCGCCTCGACGGCCCCGAGCGCGCGGACGAGCTGGCCGCGCGCACCCCCCTGCACGTCGCCCTCGACGGCGCGGACCACGCGTGGAGCTTTGTGTTCCTGGCCTCCGACCGCGCCCGCGGGATCACCGGCGAAACCGTCCGCCCCGACGGCGGATTCGGGCTGGGGAGGCCGCAGTGACCGTGTTCGACGAGCTGCGCGCGGTGGTGGCCCAAGGCTGCCGGGTCGCCGCCGCCCGCGGCCTGGTCGACGGCATCCTGGGCCATGTGAGCCTGCGCGTCGACGACGAGCGCCTGCTGATCCGCTGCCGCAGCGACACCGACGCCGGGGTGGCGTTCACCCGCCCGGACGACGTCCGCCTCATCGGATTCGACGGCGGCCCGGGCGCCGGCGGCGAACTCGACGGGTACCGCGTCCCCAACGAACTGCCGATCCACGTCGAAACGATGCTGGCCGATCCCCGGAATCGCGCCGTCGCGCACCTACACCCGCCGGGCGTCGTCGCCGCGGACCTGGCCGGCATCGCGATCCGGCCCGTCTACGGTGCCTACGACATCCCGGGCGCACTGCTGGCCCGCGGCGGCGTGCCCGTCTACGAGCGCGCCGTGCTGATCCGGACCTCGCGGCTGGGCCAGGAGATGGTGGCGGCGATGCGGGGCCGGCCGGTGGTGATCTTGCGCGGGCACGGCATCACCAGCGCCGCCGGTTCCGTGCCGCAGGCGGTGCTGCAGGCCATCAGCGTCGACGCGCTCGCGCGGATGTCGTTGCGGGTGCGCGCGGCCGGCGCCGCCCTGCACGAGATCGACGACGCGGACTGGGCCGACCTGCCGGACCTGGGCTCCGGCTTCAACACCGACGCGGCCTGGCGGCACGAGGTCGCCCGGTTGGGCCCGCAGGTCAACGCGCCATAACGATCTGGAAACCTTTGGGCCGATCGGTATTTCGCGAGCGGTCCCGGCCAGCCCGGCCGCGTTGTGTCGCAGCCCTACGGCCATCACAACGCCGTGTTGGATGCCGTCGCCGCCGACCTGGGCTACCAGATCGTCGGGACGGCCTACCAGTCCTTCAGCCCGCAGAACATCGTGATCGGCCACCTCAACCACCCGCCGGTCACCCGCGTTTACGGGCAACTGGTGGAGATCATCACGGCGCGCCGGCTGCGCACCGTGACCCTCAACGACGTCTTCCTGCGGCCGCCTTCGCCGCGGCACCTCAGCCGAGCTGATCACCAATCTCCTTGGCCGCCTTGGTAAGCGCGGCGGCCACCGAGGCATAGTGTGCGCCGGCGAGCCGGTCCTGCGGTGCCGCGGCGTTGAGCGCGAGCCGCAGGCCCGGGGCCCGCGTCGGGATCGGCACCGCAACCGAGGCGACGCCCTCCTCGCTCTCCTCGCGGTTGACCGCGTAGCCGCGTTCGCGGATGCCCGCCAGCTCGGCTTCCAGCTCGGCGCGGCGGGCGATCGAGCGGGAGGTGATGCGCTCCAATGCCTCATGCGGAAGGGCCTGGTGCAGTTCGGCTTCCGACAGCTGGGCGAGCATGACTTTGCCCGTCGAGGTGCAGTGGGCCGGCATCGTCCGTCCCAGCCGGGAGGCCACGCGAACCGCGGCCGGGCCCTCGACCGCGGCGATGAAGCGGACACTGGCGCCGTCGAGCATCCCGACGTGAATCGTTTCCCGCAGACGTTCAGCCAGCGAGCGCATGATCGGCGTGGCAGTGCGCTGAACGTCGATGCGGCCGAAGATCGCAAATGCCACACCGGTCAGCGAGGGGCCGGGCAGGTACGCCTTGGTTTCCGGGTCTTGCCGGACGAACCCCCGGTAGCTCAGCATCGCGAGCAGCCGGTGCGCGGTGGACGACGCGACACCCAGATACCGGGTGGCCTCGGTCAGCCGGATCTGGGGCTGCTCCCCCAGTAGCAGCAGCAGCTTGAGCGCGTTGTCGACCGATTCGATCGGGTACTGCGGCGCAAGGGAATCGGCGCCCGACTGGTTGTCGGCGGCTCGTGCGCGCTTCTTCGGCATGGGGTTCACGGTAGCCGCTGCGCAGCGCTGCAGACGTCCCAATGGCCACACCGGTCTCCGCGCGGCGGGAGCACTCGACGCGCCCGCCTCACAGCGACAACTTCCCATGGGTCCGGCTGTCGCTGTGAGGTGGGCACAACGAGCATCCCCGCGGCCAGGGACCAATGTGACGGATGAGACGGCGTCGGCCGACCGGATGTTCAAACAGTTTCCGCGGCCCGGCTTTTCGCCCACCGGTAGTCGGCCTTGCCGGACGGTGATCGCTGCACCCGGTCGCAGAACACGATCGCCTTCGGCAGCTTGTAGCGGGCGATGTGGCGCGCGGCCTCGGCGATGATGTCCGCAAAGTCGGCCCGCTCACCCTCGGCCAACTGCACGACGGCGACGACTTCGTTGCCCCACCGCGGGCTGGGCCGGCTCGTCACGACGACGTCGTAGACGGCGGGGTGCTCGGCGATCGCGGCTTCGACCTCCTCGGCGAAGATCTTCTCACCGCCGGAGTTGATCGTGACCGAATCGCGGCCGAGCAGCTCGATTCCGCCGTCGGCATCCCAGCGCGCCCGATCACCGGGCACCGAGTGCCGGATCCCCTCGATGACCGGGAAGGTGCGCGCCGTCTTGTCCGGATCGCCCAGATAGCCCAGCGGAATCAGGCCCTGCTGGGCCAGCCACCCGATCTCCTCGTCGCCCGGCGACAGGATGCGGGTCATGTCCGCGCTGACCACCACCGCACCCGGGTTCGGGGCGAACCGGCCCGAGGCGCCCTGCGACCGCGTCGACACCTGCCCCATCTGGGAGCCCGACTCCGAGGAGCCACCGGCATCCAGGATCGTCAGCTGCGGCAGCAGCTCGACGAACCGCTCCTTGAGCGGGGCGCTGAGCGCGGCCCCGCCGGTGATCAGCACCAGCAACCCGGACAGGTCGTAATCACCGGACTCGAGCTCGTCGAGCAGCGGCCGCCCGAACGCGTCCCCGACCAGCGACAGCGACACCACGCGTTCGCGGGCGGCCAGCGCCCACGCCTCGGCCGGGTCGAAGTGCGTGGTGGTCGGCGGCATCACGAAGGGCCGGCCGCCGCAGAGGTTGATGAAGGCCGCCCACTGCGCGGCGCCGTGCATGAGCGGCGCGACCGTCATCGAACCCGGCCCCTCCGGCCGCGACCGCTCGACGATCTCCGCCAGGCTCGCCACCGTCTCGCCCGTCCCGAAGTTGCGCCCGCCCATCGCATTCACATAGATGTCGTGCTGGCGCCACAGCACCGCCTTGGGCAGCCCGGTGGTGCCGCCGGTGTAGAGCACATAGAGGTCGTCCGGCGACGGCGCGACGTCGAGCGGCGCGTCGGACACCCCGTCGGCTCCACGGGCGAGCAGTTCCTCGTAGCGCACCGCCCCGGGCAGCGGATCGTTGCCGGAACCGTCGTCGACGTGAATCAGCCGCATCGACGGCAGCTGCTCCAATGCCAGCGCAAGCGTCGGGGCGAACCGCGCGTGGTAGGCGATCGCGTCCGCGCGGGCGTTGCCCAGCAGGTACACCAGTTCGTCGGCGACATAGCGGTAGTTCACATTGAACGGGGCCACCCGCGCCGCGTAGGCGCCGAGCATCGCCTCGAGGAACTCGTTGCCGTTGGCCAGGTACAACCCGAGGTGGCTTTGGCCCGATTCGTGGGGCGCCAGCTCGCGACGCTCGCGATGCGCGCCGAGCCCCCACCCGTGCAGCGCGCGGGCGAATCGGCGGGCGCGTTCGTCGGTCTGGGCGAAGGTGAACCGCCGATCCCCGAAGACGATGCAGTCCCGCTCGGGGTTGGCCGCCGCCACCGCGGCGAACACCTGGGCGATGTTGAATTCCACCAATGCTCCTCCACCTCAAGCGAGGGCCAGGCTACAACGCGATTCCGCGCGAAATGGCACTAATGTCTGCTTCGTGTGCGGGGCTAACCGGGCCGGGTACAGCCGATACGTCGCGATCGGTGACAGCCAGACCGAGGGCTTGTGGGACGGCGACGACGCCGCCGGTCTCCTGGGTTTCGCCGACCGACTGGCAGCCATGATCGACGCGCTGCATCCCGGCCTGTACTACGCCAACCTGGCGATTCGCGGCAAACGGATCAGCGACGTGCTGGGTGAGCAGCTCCCGCCGGCCCTGGCGATGCGGCCCGACCTGATCACCGTGTGCGCCGGGATGAACGACGTGATCCAGCCGGGGCGGTCGTTCGGGCGCGCCCTCGACGACCTCGACCGCCTGCACGTCGCGCTCGCCGCATCGGGGGCGACGGTGGTGACCACCACCTTTCCCAACGTCGCCCAGTTCCTCCCGCTCGGCCGCCTGGTGGCGACGCGGCTGACCAGCATCAACGACGCAATCAGCCAGGCCGCGCACCACTACGGATTCCGGCTCGTCGACCTGTACAACGCGCCCTCCATGCGCGAACTGGACACCTGGGCGATCGACCGTGTGCACGCGTCCACCAAGGGCCACATCCTGTTCGCCGCCGCGGCCGCCGAGGCCCTCGGTCTGCCCGACAGCAACCACGAGTGGGCCACCCCGGGCGCCACCCCGTCCCGGCTGTCGTTGGCGGCCGGCGCCGCCGGGCATCTGCGCTGGACGCACCAGAGCTTCTTCCCGTGGATATGGCGCCGCCTGCGTGGCCGGTCCTCCTATGACGGGCGGGTGCCGAAAAGGCCCCGGCTCGAACGCCTCGGCCCGCCCCACATTGCGCCGCGGATCTGGCGCGAGTCAGGCATTCTTGACCCATGAATGTGGAGGCCTTGCTGCAGGCGATCCCGCCGCTGGCGGTCTACCTGGTGGTCGGCGCCGTCGTCGGGCTGGAAAGCCTGGGCATTCCGCTTCCCGGTGAGATCGTGCTGGTCAGTGCGGCGGTGATGTCGTCATACGACGACCTGGCCATCAACCCGGTCTTCGTCGGTGGTGCCGCCGTGGTCGGCGCGGTGACCGGGGACTCGATCGGCTACGCCGTCGGGCGCCGCTTCGGCCTGCCGCTGTTCGACAGGCTCGGCCGGCGCTTCCCGAAGCACTTCGGACCCGGGCACGTCGCGCTCGCCGAACGGTTGTTCAACCGCTGGGGTGTGCGGGCGGTGTTCTTGGGCCGTTTCATCGCGTTGCTGCGCATCTTCGCCGGGCCGCTGGCCGGGGCCCTGAACATGCACTACCCACGCTTCTTGGCCGCCAACGTCTCGGGCGCCATCTGCTGGGCGGGGGGCACCACCGCGCTGGTCTACTTCGCCGGGATGGCCGCCGAGCGCTGGCTGGAGCGGTTCTCGTGGATCGCGCTGGTCATCGCCGTCCTCTGCGGGGTGACGGCGGCACTCCTGCTGCGCGAACGCACCTCCCGCGCGATCGCCGAACTCGAGGCCGAACACCACCGCAACGCCGACACCGCCGCCCCCGACCCCGTGTGAGGCCGGCCCGGCGGGTCAGCCGGCCGCCTCCGCGGCTTCGGGATCCATCGCCGGCCGATGCTCCGCGATCAGCGCCTGGCCCATCTTCTTGGCGCGCAGCGCGGCCTCCAGGTCGCCCACCGCCGCCAGCACGATCGCGCCCTTCATCAGGATGTGCCAGGAGGAAGCGAAGCCCTCCACGTCGGTCAGCCCGGCGGCCATCGCGCGACGGCGCACGACGTCGCGCACATGGTCGATGTGCACGATGCTGGCCCGTCCGGCGGGATGATCGGGCCCCACCTCGAGCAGCACGTTGATGAACGAGCAGCCCTCGTAGCCGTCGCGCAGCTGGAACCACTCGTGCAGGACGTCGAAGATCGCCAGCAGCTGCTCCTCGGGCGTATTGCCCCGCAGCCGTGACTGCTCGTCGATCAGACCGTGGGTCCAGATCTCTTCGCGACGCTGCAGCACGGCCAGCACCAGGTCGTTCTTGGTGGCGAAGTGCCGGTACAGCGTGGCCCTGGCCACCCCGGCCCGCTCGATCACCTCGTCCGTGCCGACCCCACGGATACCGCGCCGGCTGAACAGCTGATACGCCGCGGTGAGGATGCGTTCGCGCGCCGGCACGGGCGGTACCGTGGCGTCAGGGCCTGTCATAGCACGGCTTAACATACTCTTAGCGCCACACATGTAGACAGACCACCCTGTCTCGTTATAGAAATGAGTCTCGCACTTAGCGAAGTCTGTCTTCAGACCGCAGGACGGGCATCCTTTAAGCGTCTCGGACGCAGCAGATAAGGGAGTCCACCATGAGCCCTGTCATCACTGAAACCATGTCCAGTCCGCCTTTGACGCTCAGCACGCGGCTGGTCTACGAGCTGGGCGATCCCCACAGCACCCTGAGAGCGACCACCGACCGCAACGACGGCGCGGTGCTGGTCAACGCCGGTGGCGAGGTCGACGCCTGCAACGAGCACACCTGGCGCCGGCTGGTCGTCGAGGCGGCCGGTGTTGTCACCCCGCCGGGGCCCCTGGTGATCGACGTCACCGGGCTCGAGTTCATGGGCTGCTGCGCGTTCGCGGTGCTGGCCGAGGAGGCGCAGCGGTGCCGCGCTCGCGGCGTCGAATTGCGCCTGGTGAGCAGCGCGCCGATCGTCGCCCGGATCGTCGACGCCTGCGGGCTGGGCGGCGTGCTGCCCATCTACCCCAGCACCGACGCCGCGCTCGCCACCACTGCCCGCTGGTGACGCCCGGCCGCTGACACCGGCCCGGCATCAAACATCCCAGAACCGCAGGGACATTCGCGGTCGACCGCGGTATCAGCCGGAATTCATAGCCAATTCACAGCGTCTCAACGCGTCTCGGAGCTAACGCCGTCGCCCACAACGGTGACAAACTTAGAGAAGCTTTGTATGTGGCAGCGGCGATGAGGCGCCCCGCATCCAGCGGGGAACGCCGGCACGGAACTCGGGAGGCGCGGTGGAGGTCGTACTGGGGGTGTCGATGGAGTCCACCGCCGTGCGCATGGTGCTGCTCGAGGGCCAAAACGCCGACGGCGCCACCGTGGAGGACGACGTCGTCCCCGTCACCGCGATTCACACGGCACCCGGCCGGGTGGTTTCGGCGATCCTGGGCACCCGGCAGGGCGCCGCGGCGGGCGGCTGCCGGCTGACGTCGACGGGGGTGGCCTGGACGAACCCCGCCGAGGCCGCCGCGCTGCGGGAGGCGTTGGCCGAGGCCAACATCGGCGATGTCACGTTGGTTTCGGCGTTCCTGGCCGCCGCGGCCCTGACCCAAACCGTCGGGCAGGCAATCGGTTACCGGCACACCGCGATGCTGCTCGTCGACCCGAATTTCGCGACGCTCGCCGTCGTCGACTCGGACGACGGTTCGATCGCCGGCGTGCGCAGCCAACGGCGGGCCCTGTCCCTGGCCGATACCGCCGCCCAACTGGCCACGATGGTCGCCGGCTGCACCGGGTCGGAGAGCCGCCCCGATGGCGTGTTCCTCGTCGGGCGGGGTGTCCACACGGCGCGGCTCAAGGCGGCGCTCGAGCCGCTGATCCCGCTCGCGGTGAGCGCGCCGGAGGACCCGGAGACGGCCCTGGCGCGCGGGGCGGCGCTGGCGTCGGCCAACGCGCCGTTGTTCGTCTTGTCCACCGACGCGCTGGCTTACGCGCAAGATCCCGGCACCGGCCAGGTGAGCGACATCCCCGCGCAGGTAGCCGAGGCCGACACGACGGTGCTGAGCGGGGTCACCGATCGCGGGGCGGGCGCGACGCGGAAGCCTCGCCGTCCCGTGCTGTTGGCCAGCAGCGTGTTGGCCGTGATCTTCACCTGCGCGGCGGTGGCGCTGGAGATCGCGTTGGCGATCAACATCCGCACGACCGTGGCCTTGCAGCCCAGCCCCGAGCAGAACATCATCATCCCGACCAAGGAGGCGCCCGCGCCTCCGAGCCGGCCTGCGCCGGTGGCGCATCCCGCCCCCGAGTTCGTCGCGCCCAGGGTGGCGCCGCCCGGCCCGCCGCAACAGCACGTGGCAACGGCTCCCCCGGCGCCAGTCGCCGCGGCCCCGGTGCCGGTCCCCGTTCCGGTCGTAATTCCCGTGGCCCCGCCTCCACCCGTTCCCAACATCGCACCGCTGAGAGTGCCACTCCCGCAGCGGGTTCCGGCTGCGCCACTGCAGCTGCCCAAACCGCCCGCCGTTAGACTGCCGAAACCCCCGGCGCTGCAACTGCCCAAGCCGCCCGCCGTGCAACTGCCCAAGTCGCCGGCCGTGCAGCTCCCGAAGCCGCCGGCGCTGCAACCGCCCAAATTGCCGGCGCTGCAACCGCCCAAGCTGCCGACCCCCCAGCCGCTACGCCTGCCCACGCCGGCGCTCCCGAAGGCTCCGGCCCTGCCGGCGCCGTCGCTGCCGATCTTCCGCCCACCCGTGCCGATACTGCCGCGGCTTCCGGCGCTGCCCCGACTCCCGTTGCCCCACTTCGGGTTCTGACGGCGCCGACTACACCATCAGCAGGCGATACAGTCCGATCGCGCCGACCACGACGATCAAGGCGCGCAGCGCATTCGACGACAGCCGGCGCCCGTACCGCGCCCCGATCGATCCCCCGACCAGCGAGCCGGCCGCGATCAGCGCGGCCACCGGCCAGCTGATCCGGTCGGGAGCCACCAACGTGTAGCCCACGGCCGCGACGATATTCACCAGCAGCGTCGTGAGGTTCTTCGCCGCGTTCATGCGCTGCATCGACTCCGGCAGCAGGGCGCCCATCAGGCCGACGAGCAGGATCCCTTGGGCGGCAGTGAAATAGCCGCCGTACACACCGATCGCGAACGTGCCCAGCACCAACACGGCCATGCGCGCCGGGCTGATGTGTTCGGCGGAACGACCCGACTGCTCGGCCCGCCGGCGCGCCCACGACTGGATCCGGGGCCCGAGCACCACCAGCACCAGTGCCAGCACCAACAGCGCCGGGACGACCTCGACGAACACCTTCGCGGGCAGGTGCAGCAGCAGGAAGGCGCCCAGCGCGGCGCCGGTCAACGACGCCGGGAGCTGCCAGCGCAACCGATCCCACTGGCCCGCGAGTTCGGCGCGATAGCCCCACGTGCCCGACGCGCTGCCGGCCACCAGCCCGACCGCATTCGACATGGTCGCGGTGACCGGTGGGTAGCCGAGGGCGACCAGCGTCGGGAACGTGATCAGGGTGCCGGAGCCGACGAGCGCGTTGATCGCGCCGGCACCGAACCCGGCCAGGCCGATCAGCAGCATGTCGGAGAGCACCACAGGCACAAGACCTTAGCCCGTGGCCGGCCGCACTCGGTCAGACGTGGGGCGCGTCGGACCCGCGGTCCACCCCGGTACGCAGCTTCACCGACGCGGAGTAGACCAGGGTGCGGAAGCGCAGGACCGGATCGTCGGAGGGCTCGATCCCGTCGGTCACCCGCATCGGGTCGAACACGACGATGTCGCCGCCGTGCTCGCGCTCGGTGTCCGGGCCGGTGACCTCGAGGGTGCCGACGGTCACGACCTGAGTGCCGTGCCAGTGCGCCGACGGGTCGGTCGTCGAGTCCTGCGGTCCGGCGATCTGCACGCGAAAGTCAAAGCGCACCGGCCCGCGTTCCAGACGGGAGTTCAGCTCGTCGGTGAGAAAGTCGGCCGAATCGCCCAGCGCATCCGAGCCGGACAACTTCTCGCCCGCGGCGGGCACCAGGTGGTAGCGCACGAATCTGGCGTTGCCGTCGGCGCCGACCCACCGGAACGCGTGCAGGCCGTGGTATTCGGTGGTGGCGTAGCTGGCCGGAACCTTGTTGGCGTCGCGCAGAATCGGCAGCGCGCCGAGCAGCCGCAGATGGGTGAGCAGGTGTTTGGCCATGCGCAGCGGTTGGGTGAGCCCGGGCCGCATCGCCTTGAGCAGGTCGATGAATCCGTCCGGGGTGCTGGAGACGAACAGCCGCGCGGTCTGCGTCGAGACGTCGGTGGTGGACCCGTCGGGGAGCGTGAACTTCACTGCCATCCCCCGCACCCCCGGCGAGCCGTCGGGCTGTTTCGGGTTGCCCGACCCGTTCGAGAACCGGATCAGCGCCGGGACCTGCGAACCGTCGAGGTGCGGTGCGCGGGAAAGCCTCGCCGCCTCGGGGGTTGCGGTGAACGTCCCGCGGTACAGCGTGCCCTTGGCGTGCAGCGCCCGGCAGCCGGGCTGCGCTCCCCCGGCGCTTCTGATCGCCTCGATCGCGTCGTCGGGAGTAAGCGAGCCTGCCATGGGGGGAATCCTAGAGGCTCACTCGGGGAAGCCGAAGAGTTCGACAACGCCGTGGTCGCGGCCGGCCGTGTAGCCGCCGTCGACGGCGATGGCCTGCCCGGTGACGAAGGAAGCATCCGGCGAGAGCAGGAAGGCCGCCATGGCCGCGACCTCCTCGGGGCGGCCGAGGCGTTGCAACGCATGCTCCCTGGTGATGGATGCCCGCGGACCCTCCATCCCCGGGATACCGAAAACGCTTTCGGCCATGGGTGTTTCGATGAAGCCGGGGCAGATGACGTTCACCCGGATGCCGCTGGGTCCGTAGTCGAGCGCCATGTTCTTGGTGAGCAGCACGACGCCGCCCTTGGCCGCGTTGTACGAACTGCCGCCCGCGGTGCCTTCCAGTCCCTCGACGCTGGCGACGGTGACGATCGAGCCGCGCTCCCGATCGACGCGGGGTTGCTCGATCATCCGGGCCAGCGCCGCCTTGGCCACCAGGAACGTGCCGGTGAGGTTGACCCCGATCACCCGTTCCCATTCGCCCCGCTCCAGCAGGTGGACCGGCCCGCCCCCGGCCACGCCGGCGGCGTGGAACACGCCGTCGAGGCGGTCGGGCACCGCGTCGAACACGGCGGTGATCGCGGCCTCGTCGGTCACGTCGGCGGTCACGAAGTGGAAATCGGGGCCCAGATCGGGTGGGGAGGCCAGATCGGCGCCGACGACGGTGCCGCCCTCGGCCAGCAGGCGCCGCGCGGTGGCCAGGCCGATTCCGGACGCCGTGCCCGTCACGACGAAGGTGCGGGAGCGGGCGCGGTCGGCATTTACCATGTCGAGTCCTTTGTCGGCGTCGGCTTGACGGGATATCCGCCCAGTTTGCGAGGGGTATTCTACGAGTCGGCGTTCATCGACTTCCGCCAGAACGGCATCGCGAGCGGCCAGGCCGCGAGCGACGCCGCAACGATGATCGATTCCATGCTCGGAACGGGCCGCCGGAGCGGGCGGCGACGCGCCCGCGTATCACAGAGGGAAACGATCTCGGAGGGGTTATGCCGGCAGCCGATGCCACCACCGGTAGCACGACCACGCTCATCGAACTCGTCGAGCAGCACGCGCGGCTGCGGCCCGCGAACATCGCGGTCCGCTTCGGCGAGCGGCAGTGGTCGTGGGCCGAGTGGGTGTCGCGGATCCGGCGCGCGGCCGGGGCGCTGCGGGCCGCCGGCGTGCAACACGGCGACTGCGTGGCATTCCTGGACAAGAATCACCCGGCCTGCCTGGAAATCCTGTTCGCCGCGGCGTCCATCGGTGCGGTGACCACCATCGTCAATTGGCGGCTGGCCGGCGAGGAACTCGCCCATGTGCTCGACGACAGCGGCGCGCGCCTGCTGTTCGCCGGCGCCGAGATGCTGCCCGCGGCCCGCGCGGCGGCCGCGCGGGTACCCGGCTTGCGGACCGTCGTGGCGGTCGGCGCCGACGACGACGAGTACGAGGCGCTGCTGGCCGCGGCCTCGCCCGAGCAGACCGACGCGGGGATCACCGGCGACGACGCCGCATTGGTGATCTACAGCTCGGGCACCACGGGGCGGCCCAAGGGCGTCGTGCTGAGCCAGCGCGCGTTGGTCAACCACTCCGCCAACCTCGCACCCGCGTTTCCCTTCGCCGAAGGCGACGCGAATCTGCTGGCCATGCCCCTGTTCCACGTGGGCGGTGTCGGCTACGGCCTGTTCGGGATCAGCGCGGGGGTGCCCACGATCCTGACCCGCGAGCCCGAGGCCGCGGCGCTGATCGGGGCCGTGCGGGCCGGGGCGACGCACGCGTTCTTCGTGCCGCCGGTGATCACCCGGTTCCTCGACGCCGGGGAGCAGGCGGCCGCCGCCCTGGCGGGGCTGCGCTACATCGTCTACGGCGCGGCGCCCATGCCGTTGCCCCTGCTGCACCGGGCGCTCGCCACCTGGCCGGAGACGAAATTCGTTCAGGTGTACGGCCAGACGGAACTGTGCGGGGCGGTCACCGCGCTCGGCGACGCCGACCATCGCGATACCGATCGGTCGCATGTACAGCTGTCGGCCGGAAAGGCGGTGCTGGGCACCGAGATTCGGATCGTCGACCCCGAGACGGGCGACGCGGTGGCGGCCGGGAGGCCGGGCGAGATCTGGGTGCGCAGCAACCAGAACATGAGCGGCTACCTGAACCGCCCGGAGGCCACGGCCGAGACGGTCAACGCCGACGACTGGGTGCGCACCGGCGACGTCGGGCGCCTCGACGCCGAGGGCTACGTCTACATCGAGGACCGGCTCAAGGACATGGTGATCACCGGCGGTGAGAACGTGTACGGGCCCGAGGTGGAAAGCGCGCTGATCAAGCACCCCGCCATCGCCGACGCCGCCGTCATCGGGGTGCCCGACGACTACTGGGGCGAATCCGTCAAGGCGATCGTGGTGGCCACCGACGAGGTGGAACCCGGCGACGTCATCGAGTTCTGCCGCCGCCACCTGGCTGCCTACAAGTGCCCGCGCACCGTCGACTTCGTGGCCGAGCTACCCCGTAACGCCAGCGGGAAAATCCTCAAGAATGCTCTGCGGGAACCATTTTGGCGAGGACGAGCGCGGGCGATTTGAGCCCTCGGCGCCTACAGGCGTCCCTCGGCCCGCAGCTGCGGGTGCACCCAGTCCGGCGAGCGGCGCTCCTTGAAGGCGCGGAAGCCTTCGCGCGCCTCGGCGTCGGTGAGGCTGCTGGTCATGCCGATGCGGTCGTAGAGGCCCAGATAGCTGTCGATGCTGGACTTGATCACGCCGCGGGCCCGTGGCGCGGTCCGGCACACCTGGGCGAGCAGGTCGCGCGCCTCGGCCAGCAGCCTGTCATGCGGCACGACCCTGCTGACCAGGCCCCAGTCGAGGGCCTCGGCCGCGGTCAGCACCCGCCCGGTGAACATCAGGTCGCGGGTGCGCACCGGACCGATGACGCGGGTGAGCATCTGGCTGTAATAGGTGTCGGCGTAGCCGCGGAACAACTCGGGCACCCGGAAGCTCGCCCGCTCGCTGACCACCGACAGGTCGCTGCACAGCGCGATCTGGAAGCCGCCGCCCTGGCACAGCCCATTGACCGCCGAGACGATCGGCTTGGCCGAGGTGCGCACCGCGTCGAACGGGGTGACGTCCATGCCCAGCGCGGCGCCGAAGGTGATCCAGTTGTCGGTGGCGCCCCCACCGCCCATGTCGCCGCCGGGCGCGAAGACGTCACCGGTTCCGGTGAGCACCAGCCCGGCCAGATCCGGGTCCTCGTTGAGACGTCCCACGGCATAACGGATCCCGAAATACATCGCCGGGGTCAGGGCGTTGCGCGCCTCCGGGCGGTCGATCGTGCACACCGCGATCGGCCCCTGCCGCTCGAAGGACAGGTACGGGGTGCCCAGCCAGTCCCCCTCGGGTGGGCGCGGGCTGTCGGGCGGGGTCTGCGTCACGGGATTCCTCTCGGCGTCGGCACGCTACTGTTTCTCTTACAGTATTAGCGCCCGCACCGGTCCGGCCTACCCGTAGGGCAGCGTGGCGACCCTCGTGGTCTGGGTTGCGTCGTCGAGCAGGCTGGTCAGTGCGGCCTGCAACGTGGTTGCGGCGTCGCCCACCGGCTTGTCGCAGAACCGGCAGTGTGTGGCGAACCGCGGCTGATCGCTTTCGTCCGGCCAGAACCGGCGCGGCCCCACGGCGGCGCCCGGGTCGTACTGAACCGATTGGTGTGGGGCGTCTTTGACGATCCTGCCCACCGGATGTCCTTGCGGGCATTCGAGTTTCAGCACGCCGATTCCCTCTTGGTTGCTCACCGTTCACCGTCCTTGCGGGTTGTCGTCTCGTTGTCGCTCAGAGGTCGCTCAGAGGTCGCTCAGAGGTCGCTCAGAGGTCGCTCAGAGGTATTGTCGCCCACCGGCCCGGATCGCAGGAGCCGCGGTATCGTGCGACTCGGCGGGGTGCTGCCGACCGTCGTCGGCAGGGGGTCTGGTCACCGCGAACGCCTATCCGGGGGCAAACCGGGGACGCACAGGAGATGACTGCGCAAGATTCGGGTCTGCGGCCAAAGGCAATCATGGACGACAAGCCACGCCTCGCCGAGGTGCTGTCCCCGCAGGTCCTGCGCGAGTACGCCCTTCTCGTCGTCGGCGAGCGCGGCGTGGTCATGGGACCGCGCGGCGAGTGCGGCTGGATGTGCCTGCCGCGCTGGGACAGCCCCGCGGTGTTCGGCTCGCTGCTGGGCGGCGCGGGCACCTACATCGTCTCCCCGCGCATCCGCGGTTCGTGTGGGGTGGCCTTGTATGAGGCGCGGTCGCTGATCTGGCGATCGCGATGGAGCGCCGGGTCCACTCGCGGCTGACCTGCGCGGCCGGGCCGCCGAGCATCAGTGCGGGAACCGGGTGGCGGCCGCGCGCTGGTGTGAACGCATCCGCGGCGCCTTCGGCCCGCCGGGGTTGTTCACCGAGGAGTTCGACGTCGCCAAGCGCCAGCTGCGGGGCAACCTGCCGCAGGCGTTCGTGCACGCCCTGCTAGTTCGAGGCGGCACACACCCTGGAGGGCGACGACGACCCCGCCGTGGGCACGGGCTGGTGACTCGCTGCGGCGGTGTGGGCGGTCCGTCTAACGACGTCCCGGCTCGAGCTGCAGCGCCGCCGCCACGAGGGGTTTGGCCCAGTCCGGCGTGCGGGTCAAATCCGATGGCCCGGCGATGCGGCCGCGCTGCAGGTGCAGCACCGATACCGGTCGCGGCGCCTGCCCGGCCGCCGGGTCGGCGGTCGCGGAGTTGTCATACACCCGCAACTCGGTGAGCACCGGCAGTAACTGCACCAGGTTCAGCAGGCTGTGACGGTACCGACGGCGGATGTCGGCTTCGGGAATGTCATGCCCACCCACGCGGACCCGTTGTCGCACCCGCTCGATGTGGGCGTCGGCGCCGGCCAGCCCGACGTAGAAGATGCGGACCTCGATGCCGCGCGCTGCGGCCTCGGCCAGCAGTCGCGGCATGGTGTTGCCGCCGAGCGTGGTCTCGAAGGTGAAATCGAGGCCTTGATCGATGGCCCGTTCCAGCAGCTTTCGGCCCTGCTGCCATGCCGTCGCGTTGGCCTCCAGCTGGCCCAGTCCGGGGTTGGCCGCCATGAGATCCCGCGCGGCCTCATCGGCGTTGTAGTACTCACCGCCCGCCGCGCGGATCGCCGCGCCGCCGATGCTGCTCTTGCCGGCACCGTTGACGCCGGCCAGCACATACAGCCTGGGCGGGGCCGGCGTTTTGCGAGCCATGAGACGCGCTGAATCACCGCCGCCGTGCGGGGCGCGCCGCCTTCACCGCAGCGGCGCCGAGCTCCTCCGGTGAAGCGTCGAATGCCGCGGCGACGCCGGCTTTGACTCCCGGTGTCTGCATGGTGGCCAACAGCTCGTCGAAGCGCTCGCTGAGGTCGTCGAGTGACGGTGTGGCCGATTGGGTCAGAGCCTCGAATTCGGCATACGACAGCAGCACCGCCCGGGGGGTGTGGTGCTTGGTGATCAGCACCGCCCCGTCGAGTGCGGCCTGCTCGAAGACCGTGCCGAACTCGTTTTTCAGACGGGTGGCGGTCACCGTCGGCACATCGACCAGCTTGCCGTCGCGGTTGCGGAACGTGACGGTGGACATGGCGCTTCCCCTCCTTCGGGGTCTGGACACACGCCAGTCTAGCCGTTTTGTCTATTTTGTGCGGATCGTACATTTTACTCATCCTGGGCGACAGACCCCACCGGTCTCGTGGTGGACCGGGCCGTAGCGCGGTGGCCCGGGACGGGACCGAATCTCCCCGCGTGGAGACGCGCTCAACGGACCCTCGGTGACTAACGATGGCGGACAAACGGCGACACACTTGAGTGGTCCCGGCGGGCTGGCGACAGTGGTCGAGCACGGACATCAGTTACGGGTTGTCGCCAGCCTGCCTGCGGTCAACCGGACCACGACCGGGGCTTCGCGCCGATCGGTCAGGGCGTGGATCTTGGTGGTCAGCCCGCCATTCGAGCCATTCGAGCGCCCGATCGCATGATCGTCGGGCTCATCGGCGGATTTCTTGTGATTCGACAGGGCCCCCTGTGTGCAGCGTGTCCGACCACGCACCCGCACAGTGTTGGTGTAACCGCACATTCGTCGAATCCACCGACAGCAGCTTCTCGATGTCGTCGGCCATCCGGGCCTCGACCCCGAACACCGCCGCAACCGGGGCAAACATCGCATCGTAGGTGCCGTCCAGCGACCACCGGTGATGACGCTTCCACACCGTTTGCCCACCGTGCGCAATCAGCGGGCAGGTCCAGCCACGGACTTCCCTTCCAGAATCAACCGGTTATCACTAAACCCGTTGCCCCGCTTGCCCTCATGCGAAGGCATCAACGGCTCGACCACCAGCCCAGAACTCTTCGGCGATCACACCAATTCGCGCTCACCGGCCGATGCCGGCTTGTCGACATCCGAAAAATCGGGAGACACGCCCTAGCCCGGTGGGTCGTTTACTTCAGTTGCCCAGAATGATGCGCCACACGGTACCGGTACGCCCCGTAGGATCCGGGATACACCAGAACTTGGTATAGTTTCCGGACGCTGTAGCCATGACATTCGGGGCGGCTTCCTGACAGTCCCCCTCACTGGGATAGTCGCCCCCGATCTGTTCGGGGTCGGCGTTGCTGATGCCCATGCCGGTGGTTATTAACCCCGCGAAAGCCAACACGCCAGCAGCACTAATGATCCTGCTGCGGGTCTTGCCAACCAATTTCAGGAGACCCGTAGGCATCCCGACGTCAGTTGGATTGATCGACTGCTTTGTTTTCATCCGATCCTCCTGGGTGGTGCTCCATCTGGCGGTCCGTCATGGAGATAGGAGCCCAATGCGAAGCGCAATCAGGAGACTAAGCATACAAGGCATATTATCGATCGCGTCTACTTCAGGCTCCGGCAACGAATATGGAAACAACACCGTTACGAGGTAGCCGAGCGCGGCTTGGGCGGAATTGGTGCCGCATATGCCATGCGCGCCGGGGGCCGGCGGTGTGGCCGCCGAGCAGATGCGCCTGCCCGGCACACCAATAGCGCGCGGCGACAGGGTGATCCGCGGCCCGAATGTCAGTTCGCGAATATCCTTCGCGCCGGTCATGATGTCGCCGCCCACATCCTTGGGGCCATAGGCGGCCATCTGCGTCGTCGAGCGAACGGTGTGGCGGATGATGCGTTCCCGGAAACCGGGTGCGAACCGCTCGATCTGGGCGATCATCGCCTCGGTCGCGTCGCCCGTGTCGCCGTTCGGGACGCGCGCGTAGCTCCATCCCGGGTGGGTATTGCCCACCGAGCGTGGCGGATCGGCCAGATACTGCTGACCGACTAGCCTCAGCTTCGACCAAAAGCGAGCCCGACCAGGACGACACCGGCGCCGATCCCGAGCCACTGCCGCCGCGATCGACTTGATCGGCATCCCCTCCGACCGGCGCAACCGGCGGATCTCGGCCCAATCCTCCACTGACATCACTTCCCAAGCGTCACAGAGGGGGTCCAGATTCAACCGACGCTAGGGGTAAGTCTTCATCCGACGCCGACACCTGACCCGCAAATCTGGGGCAGACCTGAGCTCGACCAAGTTGCCACGAACCTCGATCGACTCCACATAGACCGAAGCGGTCAAACCAACGGTCGCCGGACAAGAACCGGACAAGAACCGGACAAGACGAAGTAATCATCGAGTGCAGGCACCGTGTTAACGCAGGTCAGAATGAGTGGTCCCGGCTGGGTTCGAACCAGCGACCTTCCGCGTGTGAGGCGGACGCTCTTCCACTGAGCCACGGGACCGGCGCCGAGGGGCGAACGACGTCGAAGATTAGCATGCGCCGGCGTCCACGGTACCCGCCATATGCTCCGGTGGGCTCGCGCGATAGCTTGGGACCGCAACGGGCCTAGAGATTTGTCAGTGCCGCTGGTGTGGACTATCGTCGTCCTTCGCACCGGGCGACGACCTCGTCCCGAGGCGCGCGGATGTAGCGCAGTTGGTAGCGCATCACCTTGCCAAGGTGAGGGTCGCGGGTTCGAATCCCGTCATCCGCTCGAAGGTGCAATTGGCGTGAGTCCCAGCGGTGGAGTGGCCGAGTGGTGAGGCAACGGCCTGCAAAGCCGTGCACACGGGTTCGATTCCCGTCTCCACCTCCAAGTTCGACCCCCAAGCGCGATTAGCTCAGCGGGAGAGCGCTTCCCTGACACGGAAGAGGTCACTGGTTCAATCCCAGTATCGCGCACCAGCGTTTTCGCAGGTCAGAAGATTTATGTCGGGTGGCGATGAGCCGCGTGGACCACATCTGTGCTGACCCCCCGATCGAAGCTCAGCACAGGCAAACACCGCAGATCCCGACAGCGTCGCCGTACGGCTCATCCCTAGTTTGGCAACTTCAACTCGTTGAGGTTTTACCTAGGCAACCCTCGGCTGAAAAGCGAGAGGCATTGAACGTGACCAACGACGACACTGATATCGAACCGGCGACCGCAGCCGCATCCGCTGACGACACAACCGCCGTACCTGAGGCTGCCGGTGACCGGCCTGTTGACAAAGCCACCCAATCGGCGGGCGAGAATGAGCCGGCCTATGCCTGGTCACTTGACCACGGCGTCGAAGCCGGCGTTGACAGCAAGCTACGCGAACGCCTCCAATGGGCTGGACTTGTCCTGCTCCTGTGCGCAACTGCCGCCGCCGTCACATGGTTCTCGATGATCTATTTGCAGGACCGGTCGACACTGAAAGCCCCGTCGCAGCCCACCGCTCTACGGACTGCGCCGCCCCTGGCGCGGACCTCGACCACAGCTCCAGCATCGACGGTGACAGCAACCACAGTTACACCGACGATCACGAAACCTGCGCTCCCAGTTGCTATTGAGGGATCTACCTGCCGGCTACAGAGCACTGCGACCGTCGACCCAGATGGGGCTACTGTCTACTGCGCTTTTCTCCAGGACATGCCGCTAACCGCTGTATGGTCGCGAATACCGGGAACAGTGCCTTGGCCAACGATCGGCGGTGTTGATCGCGCTCATCGAAAGTCCTCAGGTGTGCTCGCCGAAATTCCTCACCTGTGAGCAGGGGTCAGTGTAGTTGTTGGCGGCCAACCTGGGTCCTATCCGTGGGTGGTGATCTGCGAACAACAGACAGGCCGGTCATATAACTACTGCGAGACCGCTATCGCCCAGGCCACTTACCAGGGTGATGGCCTTATGCCTGTCGATTGAGGCCTTGACGTTAACGCACAAAGAGTTGGCCAGTTACAAGACTTCGCCCGACAGTTTTGGGGCGCGCTGATCGACGCCGCCACCTTGATCGCAAGTGGATAAGGCTGGGCCACTTCAAGCTCACCGAAAGCCAACGTGTTCGCTCACTCGTCCTGGCAGAGCCGGACTGAGTTTTTCGTATTGTGTGGGTCTATGAGGCTTAACTATGCTGCGAATCGCACAGCAATGCTGACAGCCTTTTAAGGAGCAATGACTATGACCGACGAGGAACCGATTGCTGGTGCCGGCGGTCAACGAAGTTCCGAATCAGGGACAGCACCCAAGGCAGAGGGTATACCTACAGATCTACCGCCAAATATCACAGAAATAATTGTTGTAAACGAATATAGGTATGCGAAGATCGGTCTGATTATTGGCGGAATTATCGCGGTCGCCGGGACCGTCATGATAATCATTGGTGTCACTGGTCCAATTGACATGCACTTCGCCGTTGGAAATGCTAAAATTCATGTCAAAACCGCTGTCGTGGGCGCAGTCATCGCTATTATTGGTCTTCTAATAATTCTTGCTGCACGCCCACATCTCATCTGGCGAAAGAAGTAGAGCATCACCCAGAAGGAGTCCAAAGTGGTTGTCCGCGTACTGATCACCGGCGCCGCAACGCTGCTGCTCCTCGCCGCTGGGCCTGCTCCCACCGTGAGGTGGCTCAAGCGGAACCGCCCAGCACGAACTGCATCGCGATGAAGGTGAACCAAGACGGCAGCTGTTATTACAAAAACTGCAGCCAAGCGAAAGCCGCCGGCGAGTGCGACATCCCTGCGGGTGACCCCCACTATTGCTCGAAGCAGGACCGCGACAATGACGGTCTCGCCTGCGAGTGCTAACTTCCCTCAACGGTTTGCGCATTTCGTGTACGAACGCGGAAACATCGCGGCGCTAAGCGGCTTCGAACCCCGATCCTTGCGAACTCCCGTTCCCTTAGCCCGCCCTACTCAGCTCTCCACCAGGTCAGGAATAGGCTCCACGCCCGTCAGCCAGTGGCGTCCGGCCCGACGGGCCGCCTCCCACTTGGGGATGCTCACCGCATCGTCCTGGCCCAGGTCCTCGGGGGTGGGGCCGATGCGCCGGGCCAGATCGGCCAGCGCGCCCAGGTCGAAGTTGTACAGCTCGGCGGCGGCCAGGCCCAGCATCTGCCGGGTCTCCTCGACGGGGATGTCCCAGAAGGAGCGGCGCAACCAGTCACGGGTATGCGGCCAGGTCCCCTCGGGGTGGGGAAAATCGTTGCCCCACAGCATGTTCGACACTCCGATCTCGTAGCGCCGCGCCAGCTCCCGGCGCTCGGTGGTGGTCGCCCCGATGAAACAGTTGCGGTCGAAGTAGGCCGAGGGCGGCATCGTCAGGTCGCCCTCCATCTGATGGCTCATCTTCTTCGCCGAGTGCTCACGCAGATACCGTGTGTCCATCAGCCAGAGCAGGTCGTTGGCCCAGAACGCACCGCACTCGGTGACCCCCCAGCGCAGCCCGGGGAAGCGCTCGAACACCCCCGACCACAACGCGAACCACAGCGGCCGCGCACCCCACCAGCGCACCTCGGTGACATAGATGCCCAGGTGACCGCCGTACTCCTCCTGGGGTGCGGGACCGGAGTGGGTGTGCACCGGCATCTGCAGGTCCTGGCAGGCGGCCCACACCTTGTCGTAGCGGCGGTCGTGATAGGGCGGGTAGCCGACCCAGCGCGCCGGGATCAGGATCCCGCCCCGCAGCCCGGATTCCGCGGCGCGGGTGATCTCGGCCACCGCCGCGTCGACGTCGGCCAGGATCGGCACGACCGCGACCCCGGCGCGCCGCTCGGGGCTGTGGCTGCACAGCTCGGCCAGCCAGCGGTTGTGGGCCCGCGCCCCCGCCATGGCGCGTCCCGGGTCGAGGTCGCCGGACTGGCCCAGGCCGGCGCCGAACGGAGCCCCGGCGACCCCGGTCACGGCGTCGGCGTCGGGGAAGATGACCTCGCCGACCACCCCGTCGCCGTCGAGCTCCTTGTCCCGCAGGCCCACATCCCACCCGCCGGCGATGCCGTCGCCGTGCTCGGAGAACCACTCCTGCGCGAATTCCTCGTCGATGAACCCGCCGGCCTGCGCCGCGGCGGTCTTCTCGGCCAGGTAGGCCTCGAAGTCCTCCCGGTATTCGGGGTCGACGTACTCGCGATACCGCTCGGTCGGGAGCTCGGCGTGGGTGTCTGCGGAGATGATGACGTAGTGGTTCAAGGGGTCCATTGAAGTCCTTTCGCTACCAGGCGCGGATGGGGTCGGGCTCGAAGACGGTGCTGCTCGCATCGGGAGGCACGGCGGCCAGCGGCTCGGCGACCTCGGCCACGGTCGGGCCGATCCGGCCGGCCAGCGGCGCCAGGGCCTGCAGGTCGAAGCCGTAGACGGCCGCCGCATTACCGCCCAGCATGGCCGCCACCTCCGCGCACGGGACACCACTGAAGGTGTGCCGCAACGCCTCCCGGGTGTAGGGGGCGGTCCCCTCGTAGTGCGGGTAGTCGCTTCCCCACATGATCTTCTCGACGCCGATGCGGTGGCGCTCGGCACACTCGACGGGCCGCATGAAGCTGGCGCCGACGTAACACTGCCGGGCCCAGTACTCGCTGGGCCTACACGTCAGCGAGCCGGCGGTGGGGCCGGCGAAGCGAGCGATCGCCGAGCTCTCCCGCCCGTAGCGCGCCGCCGCCACGTCGAGGGAGTCGAGGGTGGCCGGGATCCACCCGGCGCCCTGCTCGGTGAAGACCACAGTGAGATCCGGATGGCGATCCAGCGCGCCGCTGAAGATCAGGTGCCACAGCGCCCGGTGCGCAAACCAATGGGTCTCGTACACCCACACCGCGAACGAGCTGCCCCAGCCGTCGAGCGGGCTCGGTCCGGCGTTGCCGCCGTGGTGATTGACCACCAGGCCCGCCTCCGCGCACGCCGCCCACAGCGGCTCCCAGTGCTCGGCATACAGCGGCGGGATGCCGGTGCCGGGGGCGACCCCGGGCAGCAGCACCCCGCCGCGCAGCTCCAGCTTGGCGATCTGCGCCACCTCGGCGACGGCCTCGTCGAGGTCGCCGAGCAGGATCTGGCCCACCCCGGCGCGCCGCTCGGGCGACAGCGAGCAGAAGTCGGCCAGCCAGCGATTGTGCGCCCGCAGCCCGGCCCACCGCAACTCGAGCTCCCGGGCGGTCTCCGGCGGCGGGGCGGCCAGGCTGGCGTGGGGGAAAAACGGCGGCACGGTGTTGGGGAAGATGACCTCCCCCGCGATGCCCTCGGCGTCCAGCTCGGCATTGCGCAGCTCGCTGTTCCAGTTGTGCCGAGCGTCGGGCTCGGCGAGATCGGCGAACGGGTTGACGTATGCCTTTGCCCAGGAGTCGAATTCGTCGCGGTAGGCCGGGTCGAGGTACTCGCGGTAGTCGAGCAGGTCGGCGCCGCCGTGGCAGTCCGCCGAGATGACCGTGTACCGGTCCATGCGCTAGGCCCGGGCCGGCTCGGGGCTGGGGGCAGCCAACAGGGCCACATCGTCGTAGCGCTGGTGCACATACGGCAGCAGCCACTCGGCCGGCACAGGCATCGCGATCCGGCCCACCTGGATGGTGCGCCGGCGACACCAGGTGATCGACCTGAGTTCGCGAATCGCGACGTCGGCCACCGGGTCCAACGGCGACTCCCCCAGCTCCAGGGTGCCGTCGATGGTCTCCAGCAGTTCGTAGTGGCGGTGATATTCGCCGTAGACCAGGTGGGGGTCGGTGATGCCGCTGCCGTCGGGGGCGCGCAGGAACTTGAAGTAGAACTCGGTGTTCATTTGGTCGGGCGGCAACGCCGCCGGGCCCGTGACCCGACCGTCCACCCTGATGAGCCGATAGCCCAGCCGCTCGACGGTGGCGGTGACGCGGTCGCCGTCGCGCTCCACTGCGATGTGAGCCAGTTTCTTTGGCTCGCCGAAGGTTTCGCGCCCGCCCGTAACCGACTGCTCGGTGGACTGCGGCATGAACAGGGGGTAGTCGCCCTCGACGTCGCCGTGCCGGGCGGTCACCGAGAACACCGCCGACCCGAACGGCGGCCTGCCCTCGATGCGGACCCGCTGCAGCTGGACCCGGACCAGGGGTTCGGCCGCCGGCTCCAGCGGCTGGGGCAGCACGGCCGCGACGATCTCCGGGTCGGTGAGATAGGTGACGGTCACCGCCTCGGTGGCGATCGGCGCCTTGGTGGCATCGATCTCGTGGTCGACCTGAGCCTCGGGCGGGCGCGGACCGTAGCGAACTGTGTTGGTGCTCAACGCTTTCCTCCTTCGGTTTCCGACTTGCTCTCGGCGCTCTGGCCGAGGACGTCCACCAGGTAGTCGGGGTCGCTGCGCGTCAGGATCGATTCCGCCTTGCGGCTCACGACGGACTCCGAGGGCGAGGGCGGACCCATCATCCAGAAGCTGTCCGTCAGGATGCCGTCCACGACCTGCTCGGCGACGCTCTCGAGCGGGGTGAACTCGACCCGGGCGCCGGCGGCCTCGAAGCGGCCGACGACGTCGGCCAGGCTCTGCTCGGGCGTGCGGCGCTCCTGGGTGGCGGCGTAGCGCTGCGGCCGGTGCCGCCACGACTCCCAGATACCGGTGTTCAGAAACCCGCTGGGGAACAGCACGTGCGCCCGCACCCGCGTCCCGGTCATCTCCAGGTGGGTGTAGAGGCTCTCGGTCAGGCACAGCACGGCGGCTTTGGTCATCGGGTAGACCGCCATCGCCGGCCCGCCCATCGCGCCGCGGGCGATCGGGGCGAACCCGCCGTTGCCCGAACAGGTGTTGACCACGTGTCCCTCGCCCTGCTCGAGCAGCAGCGGCACGAAGGCCTTGATGCCGTGGATCACGCCCAGCACGTTGACGTCGATCCCCCAGCGCCAGTCGGCCAGGTCGTGCTCCCACATGTAGCCCTCGGAGACCCCGCCCGTGCCGGCGTTGTTGCACACCACGTGCACCGCGCCGAAACGCGACAGCGCGTCGGCGGCCAGGGCCTCGACCGAGGAATAGTCGGTGACGTCGGTGATTACCCCGGCCGCCTCGATGCCCTCGTCACCAAGGGCCCGGGTCGCCTCGTCCAGCGGTTCGGCGAGGACGTCGGCGAGCACCACCTTCATGCCCTCCCGGCCGAAACGCCTGCCCATGGCCCGCCCGATGCCCCCGGCCCCGCCGGTTACCACCGCCACCTTGCCCTGAAGGTCTGTCATTGTGGCCATCGTCACATGGTCGCGAATAACACCGCAAGCAGTCGCATTATGCGACCATCGCCCCTATGGCGCCGCGTCCCTCCCCGCAGACCGAGCGGGTGGTGAACCTGTTCGAGCACCTGGCCGGTGAGGGAAGCCGGGGGATGACGCTGGCCGAGGTGTCGCGCCACCTGCGCGTCCACAAGGCCAGCTGCCACTCGATGCTCTCGGAATTGCTGCGCGCCGGCTGGCTGCTACGCGACCCGGTGCGCAAGACCTATCACCTGGGGCCCGCCCTGGTCCGCCTCGGCCGGGAGGCAGCGGGCCGCTACCCGGCCCTGGTGCTGGCCCGCTCCGCGATGGCCGAGTTGTCGGCCGCGACGGGCGCGCACTGCGTTGCCTTTTCGGTGAGCGACGACTACTCCACGGTCGTCGATCAGGTGCGCAGCCGGCACGGCGGCGGTCACCCGATGCCCATCGGCACGCAGTTCCCGCACCGCCCGCCCTACGGGGCGTCGACGGTGGCGTGGGCCGCGACGGACGCCCGGGAGCACTGGCTGGCCGCGCTACCCGGGGACGTCCGCGACCGCTACCGCGCAGCGATCGCGGCGACGCGGGAGCGCGGCTACGCGGTCGGCCTGCACCTGCTGCCCGATCTGCGCCTGCAGGAACTGGCGCTGCTGGTGCGCAGCGCCGAGGTGCGTTCCACCCGGCTGAGCCGGCTGGCGCAGGAGTTGACCGACGAGCTGATTCACCAGGAGGAGTGGTTCCCGGTCAGCCTGGCCCCCGACCGCGGCTACGAGGTGAGCCACATCGACTCCCCCATTTTCGGGCCCGGTTCCCGCATCGCCCTCATGCTCAGCCTGGTCCCGAGCGCCGAGCCGATGAGCGGGGCGGCGGTCACCCGGCTGGGGGCGCAGCTTTCGGACGCGACCCACCGACTCAGCGCCGCCCTGAGCGAGGAATCCCCCCGACGGGCGGACCAAATAGGTTGACGGGCAACGGCTGTCAGCGTCGCTCCGGAGCCAGCCGCTTGAGGGCCAGGCCGCCTTCGAAGGGTCGGTAGCCGAACGCGGCCGGGGCGTGATAGCCCGTCTCATCCACCGGAGTGGCGACCTCGGCGACCGTGGGTCCGACCTTGGCGGCCACCGGCACCAGCGCGTCGAGGTCGAAATGGTAGAGGCGACCGGCGTTGCCGCCCAAAATCTTTCGGCAGGTGTCCTCCGGCCTGTCGTGCAGGGCCCACCGAATGGCCAGCTTGGAGTGGGGCGTGAAGCCTTCCTCGTGGGGATAGTCGCTGCCCCACATGATGTGGTCGGGCCCCATGAAGTCGATCATCGCGCCGTCGAAGGGCATCAGCTCTGCCGCCAGATAGCAGTTTCGCTGGACGTATTGGCTCGGGGTCAGGGTCAGCGCGTCGACCGACGACCCGCCGAACATTCCGTAGGTGCGGTTACCGGCGTCGGACTTCATGGTGGGCACCATGGCGTCGAGGATGCCGAGCTGCCCCGGCAGCCACAGCGTGCCCTGCTCGGTCGGCACGAACCGCAGCGTCGGATGGCGCTCGAACACCCCGGCCAGGATCAAATGTCCCACGGTGCGCTGGGCCCACAACGCCATCTCGGTGATCAGCACCGCGTTGGACGCCGGCTGGTCCATCGGCATCTCGGGGCTCCCGGCCCCCGCGTGCTGCACGATCGTGAGGTCCAGCTCGGCGCACAGCGCCCAGATCGGTTCGTAGCGGGTGTGGAAAAGCGGGGCCACCTGGGCGTCACCGGGCGAGACCGGCGGAACGAGCACGCCACCGAAGCAGCCCTGCTCGGCGCCCCAGCGGATCTCTTCGAGCGCCAGCTCGATGTCGTGGGGAAAGATCTGGATCAGGCCGCGGCGCCGGGCCGGTGCCAGCGAGCAGAAGTCGATCTGCCAGCGGTTGTGCGCCTGCACACCGGCCCACCGCTTCTCGAACTCCTCCCGGGTGCGGGGCAGGCTGATGGTGATGTTCGGGGTGGTCGGGAAGAACGGCGGAACGGTGTTGGGCAGCAAAACCTCGGCGGCCACCCCGTCGGCGTCCATCTCGGCGATCCGAAGCTCGTGGTCCCAGTTGCGGGCCGCGGTGGCGACGATCAGATCGTCGAACGGGCTGGCGTAGGCCTTGGCCCACGCCTCGAACTCCTCGTGCAGCCGCGCCGGCAGATACGGCTTGTAGCCGTAGAGATCCGCCCCGGCATGAGTGTCCGTCGAGATGACGACATAGCGGTCCAGCGTGTCCCAGGTTGTACCCATCACACCTCCGTTTGTGGGTCGAGTATAGGAGAAACCGATCGGCTCGGGAATGCCTCGCCGGCACGGCCCACTACCGCGTCGGCCATGGCGCTCGACGGGCGCGGGGGCCGGCCGGGTAACTGAGTCGATCGCAAGAGAAATCACGGTCCGGCTGGGATTGCATTGGCGCACAAGCTGATCGACGCCGCGGGGGATCGCAGCCGCGGGTCTGACTCACCAGGACACGAGCAGGAGCGCAGCGGTGACGAGCATGACGGCGGCGGTGATTCCGTGGACCCCCCAGGCGATCGACCTGGGGCCGCCGTTGCCCAGCACGATGGCCGCGTCGGCCAGCGGAATGATCGTGGCGGCCAGTATCGCCCAGCCGAGCAGCTGGGTCGCGCCCAGGACCATCAGGACGATGACGATCAGCCCGGATGCGACGTCGCGGACGCCCTTGGCGCTCAGGTAGGCGCCCGCGGATGACCGGGTCAGATCCGCTTGCACACCGTAGCCGGCGGCGGCGACGCGCGGCGCGACAAGAAAGCGCGCGCCGATGAAGATGATGCCCGCGGCCAGGAGTCCGGCGAGGATGTAGCCGATGGTGGTGGCGGTCATGTCGAGCACTCCTGGAGCTGGATCGGTGCGAAGGACGTCGGGTCGAGCAGTATCGACTGAACGTCGACGATCTCGTCGGTATCGAAGCCGGCCATGTCGGCGGCGAATTGTGGGCTGGCCATGATGTGTCGCGTGAGCTGTTCGGGGTCGGCGCCCGACGGGTAGCCGATCAGCGCGACGAGTCGATTCGCGCCGCCGCTTCGTTCGGTCCACACTCCGTGGGCGGTGATCCCGAAGCTCGCGAAGGTCGGCAGGTGACGGGCCCAGTGCACCGTCGCGTACCGCTGCAGCGCGTCGGACGTTCGAAGGGTGTAGATCCTGAGCTGAAGCATCGAAAGCTGTTGCCCTTCAGTTGATGTCGGATGACTTGGGGCCCGTCAGGAAATCAGCGCCACGCACAGGGCGGCCACCGCCAGGCCTTGCAGCGTCGCGCGTGCGTCGATGATTCGGTCCCACCGCGCTTGCAGCGCACGACCATTCGGTAGCGCCTCGCCGGCGTCGGCGGCCGCGGTCAGTTGTCGATTGATGGGTGCGCTCACCCCCGCGTAGAGCGCAATCCAGACCGCCAGCAGCACCAGGGCGGCGCCGGCCGCGATGGCCTGGGCCCAGTGTGCGGCCACCGTGGCCAGCACCGCGGTCGTCGCGCCGGCGACGCCCCCGAACACCCCGGGCACCGGCATGCGCCGGTCTCCGTATCGATGCACACTTCCGGTGACCGCGACCAGGGCATTGTCGTCGACCGACGCCAAGGCCGGTCGCAGCACGATCGCGCAGAACACGTCGGTGCCGTAGACCACGGCGGTACCCAGCACCGCGATCAGCGCGGCCAAACGGGCCAGGTCGAAGGTCATGTCGTCGCTCCTCCAGTCGTAAGTGCTAGCAACGCTAACACCCGTCACGCGGCCAGGTCAATAGCGCTGCTACTTTTTGTAGCCGTGCTACCATCTGCGCATGGCCGTTGAGGATCGCCGCGCGCGGGAACGGGCCGCCCGGCGGCGGCTGATCGTCACAACGGCCCGCACGTTGGCCGAGGCCGAAGGCTGGGACGCCGTCACCACCCGCCGGCTCTCCACCGAGATCGAGTACAGCCAGCCCGTGTTGTACAAGCACTTCACCGGCATGGAACAGATCGCCGACGCCGTCGCCATCGACGGGTTCGCCGAGCTCGCCGAGGTGATTCGGGCCGCCCGATCGGGCGCCGAGGCGACCAGCGACGCCCTGACCCGCATCGCGCACGCCTACCTCGACTTCGCCCGCGACCACCCCGCGGTGTACGACGCGATGTTCACCCGCGCGACCGCCTTGCGCTTCGCCGCCCAGGACACACCGCCCGAGCTGGCGGCGGCCTTCGCCGAGCTGCGCCACGCGGTCGGCGTCGTCGCCGACGAACGAGATGCCGACGCGCTCACCGAGGTGTTCTGGGCCGCACTGCACGGACTGGTCACCCTCAGCCGTGCCGGCCGGCTGCGCGCCGGCCACGAGGCGGAACGTCTGCAGCTGCTGGTCAGTCAGTTCACCGGCTGACGGGAACCGGCGCGCTCGGTAGGCCAAGCCCCGACTGCCCGTGCCTCATTCACCTTTTGCCTGCCGCAACCAGGTTGTCGCCAGTGGCGGTGACCGGTTCGGAACGATCCGGCAGACCGATCTCGGCGGGATCAGCTGCGGCCGACCCGCAAGGTCTTGACGGCTTCTCCCGTCTCCTCCGTTTTGACAGCGCCTATACCGATTTGGCCATTCGGCGCGCGGATTAAAGCGACCTGGGGAACTCCAATCCTATCTTCCGCAACTTTTCAGAACCAGGGACCTGCGTATTCGCCGTTTGGCGCGTAGGTCAAGGTGCCCTCCTCGTAACAGCCATAGGCGAGAGGAGCATCGGAGTCGATGCCAAAGCACCCTGAATAATCGTTGGTCACATGACCTTTGATGACGATCATCCAGTCTTTATTGATCAGATCTGTCGGCCGCACTCTCCAACCGGATGAGACCTTCTGCGAGGTTGTGATGTCGATGACCGGCTTGTCGGAGTCATTATCGATATAGAGGTACTTGCCGGCGAAATACAGGTGGTTGATGTGCAGACCTCGAACTTCGTCACCGTGGCGCTCGAAAAGGAGCTTGTTCTGGGTAACGTCTCGCACTTCTATGAAATCGTCGCCGTAGCTGGTCAGGGTGTGGCCCCACATCGCGCCGCCGCTAGGAGCAGGGGTCTTTAGTTGGTTGTCTCGAAAGTCGAAGTAACCGTACTGGTATGGCCAGGTGTGCCCCACGATGGCGATGAAGCCATCCGCGTATCTCACCAGGCCGGTGCCCATCCCCGTCCCGTTATTTTCGCCGACGACAGAACCATCCTTCGCGCTGTGAAATATTTCGTCGGCTTGTCCGCCGGAACCATAGGTGTAGAAGCCGGCAAAATTAGTTGCGCCGAAGTGGTCGGTCGACCTGAACGTCGGTTGGAGCGACTTCCCATCGAATCCGACAACAGGACTGCCTATGTCCATGAATCCGTAGTAAGTGGGCATCAGATATTTGGAGTTCGCGATATCCAGGTCACCTGGCCACGGCGCTCTTTGCTGGGGTGCTCCCGGTGAAAACGGATCGAAGCTGACGATCGAAGTCGTGCTTGATTCAGGGGTCAGGCCGCTGGAAGGCGTCGACAGTGTGATGACGTAATAGACGCGGATATTGTCCTCGTCGCCGCCCACGACGCACGCTTGGCGCGTCAACTTTTGTCCGGCCGGAACAGTCGGCGTGGGAAGTGCGACGTTGCGCCCCGTCTTCGGGTTGAAGATCTCGCCCGTGGTGTCGAACTTCTGATCGTCTCCAACGCTGAACCTGTTGCCGCACTGGCTATATACCGTCGCGGGACTTAGTGAACGATTTCCACGTGGAAGTGCCGATGTCTGTGCGATAGCAGGTGTCGCGCTGCTAGTCACTGCTGCCGACCCCGCTTCGGACGAACTTGGGGTTCGAGAAAGTGTTGGAGACGGCATCGACTTCTGCGTCGAGCACGCTGGCGTCGCGGCGACAACCATGATGGCCGTGAGTAACGCCATGCAAAGGCGCGCTCGATTGTGTAGTGAGATGGTCAACTCTGCTCGCTTTCTGGTCTGAGACGCTTACGAATGATGCACTCGGCGAATGTTTCTAGTCAACGGAATGATTAAGGACCACCCGATTCCGGGGAGTCGACGCAAATTTTCGGCGCCTGACAGAGACCGGTCATCGAAAGCCGGGTAACGCAGTGAATCCAGCCGATGTGCCTGGGCGGCTATGACTTCTCCACTATGGCCGCGCACCTCCATCTGACTAAGCCCGAGCGCTTCCGCCCTGCCGGCGAACCTGGCGAAGGTGGCAGGCCCGGATCTCCGCCTCCTTCGAGCGACGGTCCTGCCACTCGCGACAGCGTGAACCATCCTGTGGCCAAACCCTTATCGGTCGCATCGGTCTGATGCGGCCACCACCGGTCACGGCATTCCCCGGCCGTGGCAACGCCGAACAAAATCGGCGAAGACGGGAACCGACCAGAGGCCCCGCCGACGTCCAACTGAATGGACGAGCCGATGCGCAGGAGTGCCGATGCGCAAGAGTAAAGTCGCATCAGCTCAGAAGAGGTGGCGATGGTCCTCCAAAACGGGCGTGATCGAACGTCTCGGGCATCGACGAGGCTGCGATGCGGCTGCGCTACATAAGCATCCCGGCGCTGGTCGCCGAAGCCGGCGGCAATCCCTGGGCGATCGACCAGAGCCTGCAGGCCGGTCGCCCGGCACAGATCGCCGAGCTGGCCGAGGCCTTTCACGCGGCGGGCCGGTGCACCGCCGACGCCAACGCCTCGTTCGCGCAGGCCCGCAGCCGCTTCGAGGCCGCCTGGAACCACCGCAACGGCGACCATCCCATCAACGCCTCGGCAGAGGTGCAGCGGGCGACGAACTCGCTGGGTGCGCAGTCCCTGCAGCTGCCCCGAATCGGCGTCGACCTGGAGACCGCCGCCGCGGGCCTCGCCGAGGCGCAACGGGCCGCGACCGCCCAGATCACGACGCTGGAAAGTCAGCTGGAACGCCTCGACGACCTGATCGGGCAGGCGGTGGGAATGGAGACCGACACGGCCCTGGGCGCCGACGACAGGGCCGCGCTCGATGCGTTCATCCGCACGTGTGAAGACGACGCCATCCGCGACACCCGGGCCGCGCTGGGCCGGCTGCGGTCAACCCGCGACGGCTACTCGGCCGCCTTGGGGAACTCGCGGCTCAGGCTCCGCACCGACGGGTATAGCCCGACGGCGATCCAAGCGCTCGACGCGCCCGAATTCCCCGCGAATCCCCAAGAGCCGAATCAGATTCCGCCGCCCGACACGAAGCCCGAGGACGTCAAACGGTGGTGGGACTCGCTGAGCGAACAAGAAAGGGACGAGCTCAAAGCCCAGCACCCACCGGAATTGGGCAACCTCAACGGGATTCCGGTCGACACGCGCGGGGAAGTCAACGCCGCCGTCATGAACGGCGACCTGCACCTGGTGGAGAGCGTCGCCGCACAGAACGGGGTGCCGGTCAGCGACGTGCTCAACGACCCGGCCGGGTATGGGCTGTCGGCAACGGCGATCCGGCGTTACGCCAACGCCCGCCGCGCCCGGGACGGCTTGGCCAGGTCCGCGACCGCCGTGGACCAGTGGCACCACCGCCCGCCGGTGTACCTGTTGCGCTATCAGCCCGACGCGTTCGGCGGGGAGGGCGCCGCGGCCATCGCGATCGGCAACCCCGACACCGTGGCCAACACCGCGGTCCTGGTGAAGGGCCTGAGCACCGGGGTTCGCGAAGGCACGCTGGCCAACCCCGACGGCGTGCGCCTGTACGAGGAGTCCGCCCGCGCCGCCGGGGACAAGCCGACCGCGGTGGTGATGTGGGTCGGCTACGACGCCCCGGACACCGTGTGGGACCCGGGCCTCTACGAACCCGACATGGCCCGCGCGGGCGGCCAGTTGCTCGCCGCCGACGTGAACGCCCTGGCGGTGACCCACGTGGGTGCGCCCACACACCTGACGGTGGTCGGCCACTCCTACGGATCCACCGTGGTGTCCGATGCCGCGGCGGCCTACGGCATGCACAGCAACGACGTCGTGCTGGTCGGCTCGCCCGGCACCGATGTGGCGCACTCCGCGGCCGACTTCCACCTGGCTCCGGGCGGGCATCTGTATGTCGGCGCGGCCTCGGGCGATGCGGTGACCTGGTCGCCGGGCGAGGTGCGAGGGCCCGGCCTGATCGGACCGTCCCTGGGCGGGCTCGGGGACGATCCCGCGGTCGACGGCTTCGGCTCCACCCGGTTCAAAGCCGAAAACCCGAACTACACCGCGAATCCGATCTATGACCATTCCCATTACTTCGACGACGGGTCGGAATCGCTGTTCAGCATCGCCGACGTGGTCTCGGGCCGCGGCGACACGCTGCAACACGACGGCATGACCGCACACCACCGCGGCGAATACGGCCTGCCACCGGGGTTCGACCCCGAAGGCCTGCGCGGCGCGACAGCCGGCCACCGCCACGGCGCGCCGGCCGGCTGAACACCAAACACCATGTCCCGGGAAAGGAAGTCGAGTGTGGACCGTGTCAATCAAGATGGCCGCCGCGGCGGCCATCGTGAGCCTGGCGCTCGGCGGGTGCGCTGACAAGGTGCGCCACCCGATCTCGCCGCAGCAGGCCCGCAAGCAGGTCGTCGACGCGGCCCGTGACATCGTGCAGGCGGTGCACGGCCAGGTCACCGAGGCGACGTTCAGCTACGAATCCTGCAATGACCAGGGTGAGCCACCGTTTCGGGGCGTCGCCGACGTGTCGTTCTGGCTGCCCGGCATCCCGCACACCGAGCCCGCCGACCCGCAGACGGTGATCAAAGAGCTTGTCGCCGACGGCTGGAGCACCGACTCCGATTTCACCTCCCACTCACCGACCCTGCGCAAAGGGGGCGTGAACATCATCCTGACGGTGCCGTCCCACCCACCGGCGGGACTCCCGCTCAACAGCCACGCGTGGGTCAAAGTCGACGGCGAATGCAATGACATGACCGACCACCGCAACGACGGCTCACTGGCCCCCGTCGACATCCGCAACGACGTCCGGCAGCCGTCCTGAGCCGTCGCGCGGAACCGCCCCCCGTACGGTTGAGCGTCCATGCCCGGGCGGGGCATGCTTACCGGTATGCATGTGATCCGCGGAGTGCGCGACCCGGCCGCCGGTTTTCCGCTCGACACCGCCGTTGACGATGCGGGCGAGCGTCGGCAGGCCAACCGCGCCATCGCCGTCAGCGCCATCGGGCTGACGCTGACCGGGCTCGTCGAACTGGCCATCGCGCTGGTGTCGGGATCGGTGGCGCTGCTCGGCGACGCGCTGCACAACCTGTCGGACGTCTCGACCAGCGCACTGGTGTTCGTCGGATTCCGCGCCTCCCGCAAACTGCCCACCGAGCGCTACCCCTACGGCTACGAACGTGCCGAGGACCTTGCCGGACTCGGTGTGGCGGTGGTCATTTGGGGCAGCGCGGCGGTCGCGGGGTACGAGAGCGCGACGAAGTTGCTCCACCATGGCGGCACCGGCCACGTGGGCTGGGGCATCGCCGCGGCGGCCGTGGGCATCGCGGGCAATCAGCTGGTGGCCCGGTACAAGCTGACCGTGGGCCGGCGGATCCGCTCGGCGACCATGGTGGCCGACGCCAAGCACTCCTGGCTGGACGCGTTGTCGTCCGGCGGGGCGATGCTGGGGCTGATCGGCGTGGCCCTCGGCTGGGGATGGGCCGACGCCGTCGCCGGCATCGTGGTCACCGGATTCATCTGCCATGTCGGCTGGGAGGTGACCGCCGACATCGCCCACCATCTCCTCGACGGCGTCGACCCCGAGGTGATCGTGACCGCCGAGACCGTCGCCGCCT
This sequence comes from uncultured Actinomycetota bacterium, assembly GCA_963711445.1. Taxonomy (GTDB): domain Bacteria; phylum Actinomycetota; class Actinomycetes; order Mycobacteriales; family Mycobacteriaceae; genus Mycobacterium. Next base: position 1,602,123 of record CAVQEF010000002.1, on the reverse strand, counting down.
CGATACCCGGCGTCGTGCACGCGCACGCCCGCGCCCGCTGGACCGGGCGGACCTTGCGCGTCGAGGTGGAAGGCTTCCTCGCCCCCACCACTCCCCTGTCGGCGGCCGAGGACATCGGCCGCCGCGTCGCGGCCGCTCTCGCGCCGCAACTTCCCGAGATGCAGAACTTCACCTGGTCGGCGCGGGCCGCCTGACGGTCAGGAGGGCAGCCCGCTCTTGATCGCCGCGTCCTGCTTGCGCGCGAGGTCGACGACGAAGTCCGGCGGCACCGGATCGTCCGCGCGGCTGCTGAATTCAAGGACGGCGAAGACCCTGCCCTCGGTGAACATCACGATCGCTTTGGCCTTGGAGCCATCCGACGTGGTCCCCGCGACCATCGTTCCGGCGGTGCCCACGTCGGCCGGCGTGGGCGTTCCCTTCACGCCCAAGTCGGGATCGGTCATCATCGGCACGTTCATGTCGCGGGCCTGTGCCGCGGCGCCGGCGTCGGGATAGACGTAGAGCGTGTCGTCGATCTTGCGGGAACCGTTCTGGTTCTCGAAGATGCCCTCGACCCCCGCCGGGTTGGAGACCGGCAGCGTTTGCGACAGGGTGAAAGTGTCGCCCGGCACCACAATATCGCCGGGCTTGATCAAGAGGTTGCTGTAGTCCGACGGCTGGGCGGCGGGGCCGCTGGATGCCGGGGCCGCGGCCGACGTCGTCGACGACGCCGACGACCTCGCCGACGATGTCGTCGACGACGGACTCGGCGCCTTGTCGTTCCCGCAAGCCGTGGCCGCCACGCCGGCCACCAGGGTGGTCGCCGCCAAACCGGCTGCCATCTTCGATACGTGCGTCACCATGGACTCCTCTGGGGTGCGGTCGCGTTTGCTGGATCACGCGCAACATAGCGCACCGGGGACCCTCCGGGAGCCGCGGTGCCCAAAACGGAGAGTTTGCTGGGCCGGATGCGGTCGCACACCGAGGACGGGCGCCGGCCCGAGGTGTCACCGGCCCCGAATCGAATCCCGCTGCGCCGGAAACGATTCGATGACCTCGATCAGCTCGTCGGCCGCTTCCCAGTTCAGCAGGTGCCCGGCATCGGGCACGGATACCAGCCGCGCACCCGGTATCCCGGTGGCAAGCCGACGCGAATGAAAAGGCGGCGTGGTGCGGTCCGCGGCGCCGACCATGACCACCGCCGGGACTGCGATCTCCCCCAGCCGCGGGTAGCGGTCTTCGCGCGAGAACGCCCGCACGATCGGGAGCAGCGGCCCGTGCTCGTCCAGATGCTGTTTGAAGAACTCGACGAAAACCGAGATCATCGCCGGGGACGGGCGCGCCCCGCACTGCGCGGCACCGAACAGCGCCGCGACGGTCCGGTACCGCAGTAACCATTGCAGGACGCCGTACTGCATCAACGGGATCTGCACCCGGTTCTGCGGAGCGCCCTCAAGGATTCGTCCCGCCCAGGTCGCGAACAACACCAGCCCGCGCAACCGCTGCGTCATATCGGGGTGGTCGAGCAGCGCGCGGATGGTGACGAATCCGCCCATCGAGTGCCCGACGAGCACGCCGTCACACACGTCGAAGTGCCGCAGCACCGCGTCCAGATCGGCCGCCATGGGCGCCGACCCGATCCCCTCAGAGCCCAGGGTGGACCGCCCGTGCCCGCGCTGATCGATAGCGATGACCCGAAAACCCCTGGCCTGCAGCTTATCCCACACGAGGTTCCACTCCAGGGCGGCGGCGGTGTAGCCATGCACCAGGACCACCGGCGGCCCCTGCCCGGCGACCACCGCGTGCAGCACCGTCCCGTCGGGGCGGGCGATCGCAACCTGCTCGCCCCGCGGTTCGGCGGTGAGCCGTTCGCGCGGAATCGGGTCGGGGTTGCGCTGGATCCGGGCCGCCATCACCCGCGCGGCGCCCCAACCGAATCCGGCCGCTCCGACCAGCGCGGACCCCGCGGCCAGTGATGTTCGCACCACGCACCTCCCGAGACTTCACGCCCGCGCCGACACGTTACGCGGTTGGCGATGCCGCGGCCATCCATGCGAGACTCCGTGAAGTTCAGTGGCCACCGACCCCGAGGGCACGCCATGACGACGTCTGACACGCCTGCAGCCGACGACCCTGACCGGACCGCCCCGCCGGAGGCGATGCACGAGCTGATCCTGGGCGCGTGGACGTCGCAGGCGATCACCGCGGCCGCCGATTTGGGAGTGGCCGACGCGCTGGCCGCCGGGCCGCTCCCGCTCGACGAACTGGCCGGCAGAGTCGGCGCGAACCCCGACGCGCTGCGCCGGTTGCTGCGCGCGTTGGCCGCCAGGAACATCTTCGCCCGGCGCGACGACGGTCGCTACGAGCTCACCCCGCTGGCCGACCTGTTGCGGTCCGACGCCCCGGTGTCGATGGCCGCCACGGCGCGATTCATCGGCGCGCGACAACACCGGGAGCACTGGAGCCTGCTCACCGAGGCGATCAGGACCGGCAACACGGTCGTTCCGGCGCTGCGCGGCAAGGGCTTCTTCGACTACATGGGCGACGAGCCGGCGTTCGGGCAGATCTTCAACGACGCGATGACCAGCTTGTCGGGCGCGGCGATCGGACCCGTCGTCGAGGCCTACGACTTCGCGTCGTTCGGCACCGTCGTCGATGTCGCCGGCGGCCACGGGCGCCTGCTCGCCGCGATCCTGGCGTCGGCGCCGGGGATTCAGGGCGTGCTCTACGACCTGCCCGACGTGATCGCCGGGGCGATGCCGTTGCTGCGCGAACTGCGCGTGGCCGACCGGGTGCGGCTCGCCGAAGGCTCATTCTTCGACGGCGTTCCCGCCGGCGGCGACGCCTACGTGCTCAAGCACATCATCCACGACTGGGACGACGAGCCGAGCGTGCGGATCCTGCGCAACGTGCGAGCGGTCGCCGGCGCCGGCGCGACGTTGCTGCTCGTCGAGGGCGTCGTGCCCGACGACAACAGCGGCCCCCTGGTCAAGCTGACCGACATGGAGATGCTGATCATCAACAACGGCCGCGAACGCACCGCCGAGGAGTACCGCCGGCTGCTCGCGGAGGCCGGCTTTCAGCTGACACGCATCGTGGGCACCGCGTCGCGGTTCAGCATCATCGAGGCCCGCGCGGCCTGAGCTCAGTTGCCGGCGGGTTCCGCGGGGTTGGGACCCCGGCCTTCGCCGGTCAGGTACTTGGGGCAGTAGGCCGCGGCCGAGATCGTGGTGAAGCTGGCGGCGCCGATGCCCTGAAACGACGGGTTGCGGTCGTCGAGCTCCTTGGTGATCTCCTGGGCCGACTTGCCCTCGTCGAGCAGCTGACAGACCGAATGGCCGGCATTGACCGCGAGGGCGGGGTTCTGGTACGTGATGCCGGCCGCGCGCAGCTGCGCGAGGAAGGTCTGGTCGTTGCCGTCGGCGTGCGCGGGCGCGGCCATGCCGATGGCGGCGGCGGCGCACGCAAGTGGGAGTGCGAATTTCATAACCCGTCGATTCTCTCGCACCCGGTGGCGGGCCGACATGCCCCGGGGCGAACTGTAGGTGAACTTTCTCGGGTTTCGGGCCCGCCGGGTCACTACGCCGCGGGCGCCCGCGAGGCCCTGGAGAAGCGCAGGGCCGCCCGCCGGGCCGGGAACGAGCCGGGCAGCGCGCCGACCGGCTCGGGCTCGGGCCGTTCCCAGATGTCGCCGGCCAGCACCCCGGGCAGGCCCGCCTCGCTGGCGACGAAGACCGGACGCAGGCCCTGCGCGGACTGCCGGTGGAAATCCCGCAGCGCCGCGAACGCCCACCTGCCCAGCAGGCAGATCGCGACCAGGTTGGCGATCGCCATGAGCGCCATCGCAAGATCGGCCAGCGCCCAGACCACCGTGAGATTGGACAACGCGCCGACCGCGATCGCCGCCAGCGTCACGCCTTTGAGCACGTTGATCGACAGGTGCCGGCCGCCGAGGAAGAACAGGTTGGCCTCCGCGCACACGTAGTTGCTCAGCACCGAGGCAAACGCGAAGACGAACACCACCGACGTCATCAACACCGTGGTCCACGAGCCGAGGCCGGCGGCGATCGCCGACTCCGTGAGGCTCGCGCCGGCGACCGAACCCAGATGCGCCGGATCGTAGATCGCCGGCCCCGACATCAGCACGATGAATGCCGTGGCCGTACAGATCACCATGGTGTCGACGAAGACGGCCAGCGACTGGATCAGGCCCTGTTCCACCGGGTGTGCCACGGTCGCGGCGCCCGCGATGTTGGGCGAACTGCCCATGCCGGCCTCGCAGGCGAACAGGCCCCGCTTGACCCCGGTCAGCATCGCCGCGGCGATGCCCCCGGCGAAGCCGCCCGCCAGCTGCCGAACCCCGAACGCGCCGCCGACGATCTCGCCGATCACCGCGGGCAGCGCGGTGATGTGGACCGCCACGATCGCCAGCGCCAGCAAGGTATACAGCAGCGCCACCGCTGGGAGCACCATGCCCGCGAACTTGGCCACGCTGCGCACCCCACCGAACAGCACCGGTGCCGCGAGCAAGGCCAAAATCGCTGTCGTCCAGCCGGTTTGGATGCCGTGGGACGACTGCAGCACGCCGCTGATCGCGTTGGTCTCCACCATGTTGAACGCGGTGGAGAAGCTGAACACCAACAGCAGCGCGAAGAACACACCGCCCGCCCGCGAGTTCAGGCCGCGCTGGATGTAGAACGCGGGGCCGCCGCGGAAGGCCCCGTCGTCGGAGCGGACTTTGAAGATCTGGGCCAGCGTGGCCTCGATCACCGCCGTGGCCATGCCGACCAGGGCCACCACCCACATCCAGAAGATCGCCCCGGGACCGCCGACGGTGAGCGCGATCGCCACACCGGCGATGTTCCCGGTGCCCACCCGCGACGCCAGCCCGACGCAGAAGGCCTGAAAAGAGGAGATCCCAACGTCGTGGCGGTGGGACCTCTTGAGCTGGCGCACCATCCGCCCGAAGTAGCGGATCTGGATGAACCTGGTGCGCACCGTGAGATAGGCGCCGACGCCGATGAGCAAATAGATGAGGATGTGGGTGTTGAGGACATTGCTGAGCGGCTCGACCAACTGCCGTTGAAGAAAGTCCAAATTCGCATCCTCGGAGAAAGCCGGGCGGTTATCCGTGGATGAATCATAAATTCCGAATGTTGACAACAGGTTTCGCCGGTCCAGCCTCGGTAGCGGGCAGGTAAACAGCCGGTCACAAACCCCCCGCGCCGGCAATCCGGCGGAACGGTTCAGCCGCCGTTGGTGGCCGGCGTCCCGGGTCCCAGCGCCGTCGGGCAGTAAACGTTGGCCGCGATCGCGGTGAACCGGGCGGCGTTGTCCCCCTGCAGCTTCGGGTTGAGCTTCTGGACGTTGTGGACGATGTCCGCCAGCTGGGTGCCCCGGCCGGCCATGCGGCACACTTCCTTGCCGGCCGCAATGGCCCGCCCCGGATCCGAATAGGTGATGTCGGCCGCCTGCAGAGTCGCGAGGAACCGGTCGTCGGTGCCGTCGGCGTGTGCGGGCGCCGCCCCGGCGATCGCGCCGGCGATCACGGCGGCGATCACGGCGGCGGAGCCGATCAACGCCGGAAGCGGTCTCATACTTCCCGATCGTGGCAGAGCGACCACGGCTTTGCACGACGTTCCGGGGTATCGTCAACCACCGGTTGACATAGCAGCGATCGTCAACTTAGCGTTGACGCATGCCCGAGGTCACCCCGATCGCCCGCACCGTCCGCCTCGACGACCTGATCGACGCCATCAAGCGGGTGCACACCGACGCGCTGGACCAACTGGCCGACGCCGTCCTGGCCGCCGAGCACCTCGGTGAGGTCGCCGACCACCTGATCGGCCACTTCGTCGATCAGGCCCGCCGCTCCGGCGCCTCCTGGACCGACATCGGCAAGAGCATGGGCGTCACCAAACAGGCCGCCCAGAAGCGGTTCGTCCCGCGCGCCGAAGCCACGCCGCTGGACCCCCAACAGGGCTTCGGGCGCTTCACGCCGCGGGCCCGCAACGCCATCGTCGCCGCCCAGAACGCCGCGCACCGGGCGGCCGCCACCGAGATCACCCCCGAGCACCTGATCCTGGGCATGCTCGACGATCCGGCCGCGTTGGCGACCATGCTGCTGCGCCACCGCCACGTCGACCTCGAGGCGTTGCGCGCGGCCGTGGCCCCGTCGGCCTCGGCGCCGCCCGGAGGCACCGGGGCGCCGGACCTGATCCCGTTCAGCGGCCCGGCCCGCAAGGCGCTCGAACTGACCTTTCGCGAGGCGCTGCGGCTCGGCCACAACTACATCGGCACCGAACACCTGCTGCTGGCGCTGCTCGAACTGGAGGGCGGCTCGCCGGACGGCGGGCCGTTGGGCCGCTCCGGCGTCGAAAAAGCCGGCGTCGAGGCCGACCTGGCCCGCGCACTCGAGTCCCTGACCAGCGGCACAAACGACGCCGAATCCGCCCCACCCGACCCCTCCCCCTCGCCATAACGCTGTGCGATCATGCCAAGATGCGCCGCTGGCTGATCGCCCTGTCCGCCGTCCTCGTCGCCGCCGCGAGTGTGACCGCCGCCGGCGCCGCAGCGCCCCGCGCGCGGGCCGGCGACGCCCCGATCGGCCACATCGGTGACACGCTGCGGGTCGACAACGGCACCTACATCGCCGACGTCACCGTCACCAGCGTGGGCCCCTGCGACCCGCCGCCGGGATTCGGCTACACGCGCAGCGGCACCTACAAGGGCTTTCCGGGCAGCACCGTCGAGCGCGCGGACGTGACGGTGCGCGCGATCCGGGTGCCCAACCCGTTCATCCTGGCGACCGACTTCGCCTTCGACGGGGTCACCCCCAACGCCGACGCCTACGTGCCGCGGGCCTCCGATGCGCCCGACGCCCTGGACAACGTGCTCGTCAACGCGCCCAACGGCGCGATCGTGCGGGGGGAGGTGTATTGGGACGCCTACCGCGACCCGGTCTCCACCGTCGTCCTGCTGGACAAGAAGACGGGCTACCACCTCGCGCAGTGGAATCTTTGATCCGCGTGGAATCCCTGACCCGAGCCGTCCACCCGGCGACGCCCGAGTCCGTCGATCCCGGCGAGCTGGCCGCCGTTGCCGCGCAGACATTCCCGCTGGCCTGCCCGCCGTCGACGCCGCCCGGCAACGTCGCGTCGTTCGTCGACGCCAACCTCTCGGCCGCCCGCTTCGCCGACTACCTCGCCGACCCGGACCGCGCGGTGCTCACCGCCCGGCAGGACGGCCGGATCATCGGTTACGCCATGCTCGTTCGGGGCGTCACCGACGATCCCGACGTGCAGCAAGCCGTCACGGTCCGCCCGGCCGCCGAGCTGTCGAAGATGTACGTGCTGCCCGACCACCACGGCAGCGGTGCCGCGGCCGCGCTGATGGGGCTGGCGCTGGACACCGCCGAACACTGGGGTGCCCGCTGCGTGTGGCTGGGCGTCAACCAGAAAAACCAACGGGCGCAACGCTTTTACTCCAAGACCGGCTTCACGGTCAACGGCACCAGGACGTTTCAGGTGGGCCCCCGCCGCGAGCACGACTACGTCATGATGCGCGAGGTTCGCTGAACCAGGCGCTGCGGCGCCACGCTCGGACCCTTCAGGTGGGCCCCCACCCGGAAGCGGACCCGTGCGTGCGGGCACCGGCACGGCGTGCTGCAATCGAGCCCATGCCCGACTCCGCGGCCGGCGGCACCGGTGAGGCCGCCGAAACCCCGCTGTCCCGGCTGGGGTCGGCGGGCGAGCTCGACGAAAGCGAGCTCTTTGGCCTCTACGACTACCCCCGAAACGACGGCACGTGGGTCCGCGCGAACTTCATCACCAGCGTGGACGGCGGCGCCACCACCGACGGCACCAGCGGCGCCATGGGCGGGCCCGGCGACCGGCTCGTCTTCAACCTGCTGCGCGAACTCGCCGACGTCATCGTGGTCGGTGCGGGCACCGTGCGGGCCGAGGGGTATTCCGGCGCGCAGCTGGGCGCCGCGCAGCGCCAGCGGCGGCAGGTCCGTGGCCAGAGCGAAATCCCGCAGCTGGCCATCGTCACCCGGGCGGGGCGCCTGCAGCGCGACATGGCGGTGTTCACCCGGACCGTGGTGCCGCCGCTGGTCTGCACCAGCGCGGCGGCCACCGACGAGGCGCGCCGGCTGCTCGGTGACGTCAGCGAGGTCCTCGACTGCTCGGGCGGCGATCCGGGCAAGCTGGACGAGGCCGCGCTGCTGTCCCACCTCGCCGCGCGCGGGATGCGCCGCATCCTGACCGAGGGCGGGCCGATGCTGCTCGGCTCGTTCATGCAGCGCGACATGCTCGACGAGCTGTGCCTGACGATCGCGCCGTACGTCGTCGGCGGCCGGGCGCCGCGCATCGCGACCGGCCAGAGCCAGGTACTGACCCGGATGCGCTGCGCCCACGTCCTGACCGACGACGCCGGCTACCTGTACACCCGCTACGTCCGGGTCGACGGGCCGGGCTCGCGGAGTGGCTAATGTGGTCGGCATGAATCGGCCCCGCACGTCCGCCGCGATCCTGGTCGCGGTGACGGCCGCGCTGGCCGGCTGCGTCCCGGGTCTGCCCGCGGACCCGCGCTTTGCCACCGACTCCGGCGCCCGGCCCCAGGGGGCGAGCACCACCAAGCCGCCGCCCAGCGGCCCGCCGCCGATCGCGGCACCCAAGAACGACCTGTCCTGGCGTGACTGCACGTCGCGGATCTTCAACGACGCGGCGGTGAGCGCCCCCTCCGGCGTCCAGCTGGACTGCGCGAACTACGACACCGACCTGGACCCGGTCAACGGCGGCGCCGGCACGTTGAGCATCGGCGTGGTGCGCGCCCGGACGAGCAAGACCCCGCACGACGCGGGACCCCTGGTGTTCACCACCGGCTCCGACCTGCCGTCCTCGGTGCAGCTGCCCGTGTGGCTGGCGCGGGCCGGCGCCAACGTGCTCGCCAGCCACCCCGTCGTCGCCGTCGACCGCCGCGGCACCGGCCTGTCGGCCCCCATCGACTGCCGGGACCACTTCGACCGCGAGGCGATGCGCAACCAGGCGCAATTCCAAAGCGGCGACGACCCGGTCGCCAACCTGTCCGATATCTCCAACACCGCCACCACGAGCTGCACCGACGCCATCGCCCCGGGTGACTCCGCCTACGACAACGTGCACGCCGCCTCCGACCTCGAGCGGCTGCGCACCCTGTGGGACGTGCCCGCGCTCGCGCTCGTGGGGATCGGGAACGGCGGCCAGGTGGCACTCACCTACGCCTCGTCGCGTCCCGACCGTGTCGCGAGGCTGATCCTCGACTCCCCGATCGCGCTGGGCGTCGGCGCCGAAACCGAGGCCGAGCACCGGGTGAAGGGCCAGCAGGCCGCGCTCGACGCGTTCGCCGCCCAGTGCGTCGCGGTGAACTGCGCGCTGGGTCCCGACCCGAAGGGCGCGGTCAGCGCGCTGCTGTCCGACGCCCGCGCCGGCAGGGGCCCCGGCGGCGCGTCGGTGGCCCAGGTGGCCGACGCCATCACCGTCGCCCTGGGCTACCCCTCCGGCGGCGGCGTCGACGCCGTCACCAGTTTGGCGAACACGCTGGCGAGCGCGCGGTCCGGCGACGCCAGCCAACTCGACACCCTGATCGAGCGTGCCGACGCCACGCAGGACACTGACGGCCAGTTCGTCAGCTCCTGCAGCGATGCGGTGAACCGGCCCACCCCGGACCGGGTGCGCGAGCTCGTGGTGGCGTGGGGCAAGCTCTATCCCCAGTTCGGCACGGTCGGGGCGCTCAACTTGGTCAAATGCGTGCACTGGCCGACGATCTCGCCGCCGGCGCCGCCGAAGAACCTCAAGATCGACGTGTTGTTGGCCGGCGTGCAGAAGGACCCGATCGTGGGCGTCGAGGGCGTCGCGGCGACGGCGGCGCTGATCATCAACGCCAACGAGGCCAGCAAGCGGGTGATGTGGCAGGGCATCGGCCACGGCGCCAGCATCTACTCGTCGTGCGCGGTGCCGCCGCTGATCGCCTACCTCAACGACGGCAAGCTGCCCGGAACCGACGTCTACTGTCCCGCCTGAGGAATTCAGGTTCGCGGTCGGTGTACGGTTCGCTCGTGACGGCAGCTGACTCGACCCGGACCGGCTTGCGCGATGCGGCATTGGCCGCATTCCGTCCCCGCACCGGCGCACCGCGTGCGGCGGCCGTGCTGCGCTCGGCGCTGTGGCCGGTGGCCATTCTCTCGGTGCTGCACCGCAGCATCCCGCTTTCCATCAACGGCAACATCACCGACGACTTCAAACCGGTGTACCGGGCGGTGCTGAACTTCCGGCACGGCTGGGACATCTACAACGAGCACTTCGACTACGTCGACCCGCACTACCTGTACCCACCGGGCGGCACGCTGCTGATGGCGCCGTTCGGATACCTGCCCTTCAACCCGTCGCGGGCCCTGTTCGTCTTGATCAACACCGTGGCGATCCTGGTCGCCTGGTACCTGCTGCTGCGGATGTTCAAGTTCACGCTGTCGTCGGTGGCCGCGCCCGCCCTGCTGCTGGCCATGTTCTGCACCGAGACGGTGACCAGCACGCTGGTGTTCACCAACATCAACGGCTGCGTCCTGATGGCCGAGATGCTGTTTCTGCGGTGGCTGCTGGACGGGCGGGTGAGCCGGCAATGGTGGGCCGGTGCCGCCATCGGCCTGACGCTCACGCTCAAACCCGTGCTCGCACCGCTGCTGCTGCTGCCCCTGCTGAACCGGCAGTGGCGCGCGCTGGTGCCGGCCTTCGTGATTCCGGTGGCCATCAACGTGGCCGCGTGGCCGCTGGTGAGCGACCCGATGGACTTTGTCACCCGCACGGTGCCCTACATCCTGGGCACCCGCGATTACTTCAACAGCTCGATCGAGGGCAACGGCGTGTACTTCGGGTTGCCCACGTGGCTGATCGTGTTCATGCGGATCCTGTTCACGCTGCTCACGGCAGGCGCTATGTGGCTGCTGTACCGCTACTACCGGACCCGCGACCCGCTGTTCTGGTTCACCAGCTCGACGGGCGTGCTGCTGCTGTGGTCGTGGCTGGCGCTGTCGCTGGCCCAGGGCTACTACTCCATGATGCTGTTGCCGTTCCTGATGACCGTCGTGCTGCCCAACTCGCTGATCCGCAACTGGCCGGCATGGCTGGGCATCTACGGCTTCATGACGCTCGACGACTGGCTGATCTACCGGTGGATGAGGTATGGCCGCGCGCTGCAATACCTGAAGATCACCTACGGCTGGTCGCTGCTGCTGATCGTGGCGTTCACCGTGCTCTACTTCCGCTACCTGGACGCCAAGGCCGAGGATCGGCTGGACGACGGCATCGACCCGGCATGGCTGACGGCTGAGCGACAGCGCGCGCGGTGATCGCAAGCGCGGCGAAGCCGGGCGCAGCGGATCACCGCCATTGGAGCTAGCGGTGATCGCAAGCGCGGCGAAGCCGGGCGCAGCGGATCACCGCCATTGGGGTTAGCGGTGATCGCAAGCGCGGCGAAGCCGGGCGCAGCGGATCACCGCCATTGGAGCTAGCGGTGATCGCAAGCGCGGCGAAGCCGGGCGCAGCGGATCACCGCCATTGGAGCTAGCGTGGAGTCATGACTAGCGACCTTTCGCGTCCGAAGGTGCAACTGACCGACGACGAGTGGCGGCGGAAACTCAACCCGCAGGAGTTCGAGGTGCTGCGCAGGGCGGGCACCGAGCGGCCGTTCACCGGCGAATACACCGACACCACCACCCAGGGCATCTACCAATGCCGGGCCTGTGGCGCCGAGTTGTTCCGCAGCACGGAGAAATTCGAGTCCCACTGCGGCTGGCCGTCGTTCTTCGACCCGTCGAGTTCGGACGCGGTGATCTTGCGTTCCGACGACTCGCTGGGGATGACGCGCACCGAGGTACTGTGCGCCAGCTGCCACAGCCACCTGGGCCACGTGTTCACCGGCGAGGGCTACCCGACGCCGACGGACCAGCGCTACTGCATCAACTCGATCTCGCTGCGCCTGGTCCCGACGGACGTGTAGCGCCGAGCCTGTAATTTTGCAGGCCTCCACTCGCACTTTCGCTGCCGAATTACAGTCTCGCGGTGGCTAGTCCACCCGGGTGGCGTGCACCTCCCAGAACGGGGCGTGCACCCGGCCGTCGACCAGCCACGGCTCCATCGCCCGGAACCGCTCCAGCAAACTCTCGACCTGCTCGCCCATGTCCGGGTTGCGCGCGGCCATCATCTCGATCTGCTCGACGCTCATGTTGACCAGATACGTGGTCGGCCCCAGGTAGGTGATCTCCCAGCCGCCGGCCGGCAGCACCTGGCGAAAGTCGTCCTCGGACAACGACCGCATCATCGTGAACCCGTTGACGTCGTGCTGCCCGAACTCGAACATGTACAGCCGCGCCCCCGGCCTGGTGGCCCGGCGCAGGGCCTGCACGTATGACCTCTGCAGCTCGGGGTCGGTGCTGAACGTGTGGTAGAAGGCGCAGTCGACGACGGTGTCGAACCGTCCCTCGAGCCCGTCGAGCCGAGTGGCGTCGGCGATTTCGAAATTGACTGACACCCCGGCCTTTTGCGCGTTCTCCCGGGCCCGCTGCACAGCCGTCGCCGAGCCGTCGATGCCGGTGGCCGCATACCCCTGCGCGGCGTAGTAGATGGCGTGGTGACCGGGCCCGGTGCCGGGGTCGAGCACTTCCCCCTTGATGGCGCCCAGGGCGACCAGCCGCTGCACCACCGGCTGCGGGCCGCCGATGTCCCACGGCGTGGCCGCCGGCAGCCCGTGCGACAACCGGTCGTCGCGATACATCTCCTCGAACCGGGCGGGGTCGGTCGGGTCGAACTGGGTCGTCATGGCAGCGAGTTCACCAACTGCTCGACCGGCACGCGCGGCCCGGTGAAGAACGGCGTCTCCTCGCGGGTGTGCCGGCGGGCGTCGGTGGCCCGCAGCTCGCGCATCAGGTCGACGATGCGGTGCAACTCGGGGGCCTCGAACGCCAGGATCCACTCGTAGTCCCCGAGCGCGAACGCCGGCACCGTGTTGGCGCGGACGTCCTTGTACTCACGCGCGGCCATGCCGTGCTCGGAGAGCATGCGGCGGCGTTCCTCGTCGGGCAGCAGGTACCACTCGTAGGACCGCACGAAGGGATACACGCAGATGTAGGCGCCGGGCTCCTCGCCGGCCAGGAACGCCGGGATGTGGCTCTTGTTGAACTCCGCCGGGCGGTGCAGCGCCACGCTGCTCCACACCGGGGTGCAGGCCCGCCCCAGCGCGGTAGTGCGCCGGAAGTCGGCGTAGGTGGCCTGCAGCGCCTCGACGCTCTCGGCGTGGGTCCAGATCATGAAATCGGCGTCGGCGCGCAGGCCCGCGACGTCGTAGAGCCCGCGCACCACCACCCCGCGTTCTTCCTGCTGCTTGAGGAACGTCGCCGCGTCGTCGATGACGGCATCCCGCTCCTGACCGAGCTCCCCCGGCCGCACCGAGAACACCGAAAACATCAGGTAGCGAATCGACGCGTTCAGGGCGTCGAAATCCAGTTTGGCCATGAAACCTATCGTGCCATTTCCGCGTCCAAGGCCTCGACCGCGCGTCCGGCCGCCCCGACACACGCCGGTACGCCGATGCCGTCGAGGTAGCTGCCGGCCACCGCGAGCCCCGGCGGCAGACCGGCGCGCACCTCGGCGACCAGGTCGCCGTGGCCGGGGCCGTACTGCGGCATCGCGTCGATCCAGCGCTGCACCCGGGCGTCGACCGGGTCGACGGCCAGCCCGAACACGTCGACCAGGTCGCTCAACGCCCAACCCAGCAGGTCGTCGTCCGAGGCGGCGGCGGCCACGTCATCCCCGAACCGCCCGAACGACAGCCGCAGCAACTGCGCGTCCCCGCGCACCCCCCACTTGCGTGACGACAGGGTGATGGCCTTGCACCGCAGCCGCTCCCCGCTGGCCACCAGGACCCCGGAGCACTCCGGAAAGGCCGTATCGACCGGCACCGCGAGCGCCACCACCACCGACGACGCGCTCAGAACCCGGCCGGCGGCCGCGGCGGCGCGCGGGGCGACCCCGGCCAGCAGGCGCGCGGCCTGCGGGGCCGGAACCGCCAGGATCACCGCGTCGGCGTGCCGGCGTGCGCCGGAGTCGTCGAGCAGTTCCCAGCCGGCCCCGGCACGGTCGAGCCGCCGCACCCCGGCGCGCACCCAGCGCAGCCCGCTGCGCCGCACCAGCTCGTCCACCAGCACCCGGTAGCCGCCGTCGATCGCGCCGAACACCGGCGCGCCGGTCACCGGCGGCAGGGCCCGGCGCACCGCGTCGGTCAGGCTGGCGGCGCCGCCGTCGAGGGCCGCCGCCACGGCGGGGGCCGCCGCGCGCAGACCGATCGTCGCCGCGGAACCCGCGTACACCCCGCTCAGCAGCGGGTCCACCGAGCGGGCCAGCACCTGCTCGCCGAACCTCTCGCCCACCAGCGCCGCGACCGCCGGGTCGCCGCCGGCCCGCCAGTCCAGCGGCCGGTCGGGTTCGGCGTCGATGCGCGCGACGGTCGCCTCGTCGACCAGCCCGGCCATCGACGGCCCCGACGACGGGATCCCGACGACCGTGCCCGTCGGCAGCGGATGCAACCGCTGACCGCTGTAGATCAACGGCCGGGCGCCGGTGGTGGCGCGCTGGAGCTCGGCGAGGCCGAGCTCGGCCAGCAGCGCGGGCATCTCCGGCCGGCGCAGCACGAACGCCTCGGCCCCGAGGTCCATCGGCTGACCCGCGACCGACTCGGTGCGCAGGATAGCGCCGAGCCGATCCCCGGGGTCCAGCAGCGTGATGTCGGCGTCGGCGCAGGCCGCGCGCAGCCGGTACGCCGCAGTGAGGCCCGAAATCCCGCCTCCTACAACGCAATACGAGCGAGCCGTCATAGCGAGTGGACCAGCGACACCAGGTCGGTCAGCACACCGGGATCGGTCTCCGGCAGCACCCCGTGGCCGAGGTTGAACACGTGCCCGGCCGCGCCGGCGTCGACCGCGCGGCGCCCGTCGTCGACCACGGCGCGCGCGGCGCGTTGCACCGCCGGCCAGCCCGCCAGCACGACGACCGGGTCGAGGTTGCCCTGCAGCGCGGTGCCGGCCCGGACGCGCGACGCGGCGTCGGTCAGCGCGGTCCGCCAGTCCACGCCGACCACCGTCGCGCCGACGGACGACATCGCGCCCAGCAACTCGGCGGTGCCGACCCCGAAATGCGTCATCGGCACGCCGTAGCCGGCCAGCTCGCCGAAGACCCGCGCGCTGTGCGGCTGCACGTAGGCGCGGTAGTCGGCCAGCGACAGCGCCCCCGCCCAGGAGTCGAACACCTGAACGGCGTCCACCCCGGCGTCGAGCTGGGCCCGCAGGAACCCTACGGTGACGTCGGTCAGCTTCTCCATCAGCGCGTGCCAGCTGTCCGGGTCGGCCAGCATCATCGCCTTGGTGCGGGCGTGGTGGCGGCTGGGACCGCCTTCGATCAGGTAGGACGCCAGCGTGAACGGCGCGCCGGCGAACCCGATCAGCGGGACGTCGCCCAGCGCGGACACCAGCAGGCCGACCGCGTCGGAC
Source organism: uncultured Actinomycetota bacterium (assembly GCA_963711445.1). GTDB lineage: Bacteria > Actinomycetota > Actinomycetes > Mycobacteriales > Mycobacteriaceae > Mycobacterium. Next base: position 1,586,570 of record CAVQEF010000002.1, on the reverse strand, counting down.
ACCGGCTGGATACGTTGCGGATCAAGGGGTTTCAGCGCGTCGATGTCGGCCGCGGTGCGCACCGGTGCGGCGATGACCGGCCCGACGCCGGCGACGATGTCCAAATCGATGCCGGCGCCGAGCAGCGGTACCACGATGTCGGAGAACAATATCGCCGCGTCGACGTGGTGGCGCCGCACCGGCTGCAGGGTGATCTCGCAGACCAGTTCGGCGTCGAAGCAGGCCGCCAGCATGTCGTTGTTGGCACGCAGCGCGCGGTATTCGGGCAGCGAGCGGCCGGCCTGCCGCATGAACCACACCGGCACCCGGCTGGGCTTGCGGCCGGTCACGGCGGCCAGATACGGCGACTCGGGGAGGTCGCGACGAGTACTCATTGCGCTCAATGCTGCCATGGCCGGCGGCGGAAGTGTGCGCGGCGAACTTCTGGGTAATGGGTAGTACGGAGGTCCTGCGCGCGCCGGCGGCGCGCGCAACTTCGCCCCCTCGGTGGTCACGGAAGGAGACGGTTGATGTTGTTGACGGGCGGCTCGGCGAAAAGCGAGGACGTGGTCGGGGAGGTGGAGCATTTCGTCGACCGCGCGCTGCGCAACGTCGCCCACGGCCGCTTCGAGCGGTCCCTGTCCGGCTTGACGGCGATCGGGGCGCTGGTGACAAGCACGGAGATCTACTTCGAGCACTACCGCGCCAGCTTCGGCAACAAGTGGATGTGGAGCCCGATCGTCGTCACCCCACCGGTGGTGGTCGCCGGGGCGGCCGGCGTCTTCTCCAAGCGCTGGGCCAAGCGGTGGCTGCCGATCACCTCGGCGGTGTACGCGGCAAACGGCCTGATGGGCGAGTACTTCCACGCCCGAGGCGTGGCGCGCCGTCCCGGCGGCTGGCGTCTCTACAACTACAACGTGCCGATGGGGCCGCCGATCGCCGCGCCCGGGCTGATGAGCATCGTCGGCGCGATGGGCCTGCTCGCCGCGATCCTGCGCCGGGAGAAGTGAGCGCCGTGGCTGACATCGAAAGCGGCCACCACCTGCCGAATCTGCGCCCGGGCGGCAAGCCGCTGCACCCGTCCTGGCTGCCCCGCCAGCGTCGCGGCGTCACCCCGCAGATGATCGGCCGCTACCCCGACTACGACGTACTGAGCGCCATCGACACCTGGGACGCCGCGACCCGCAAGGTGGTGCTGGCGCGGCTCGAGGAACCCGGCCCGCTGCGCTTCTTCGACGCGTCGCAGGAGCCGACGCTGCGCGCGTTCTGCGACACCGCGCTGGCCCAGGACGCCGACCCGCGGGTGCCGGTGCCCGAGATGGTCGACGCCAAGCTGGCCGACGGCAAGTTCGACGGCTACCAGTACGCCGACATGCCCGACGACCGGGACACCTGGCGCATGGTGCTGACGGGCTTAGATGAGGCGGCCCGCGACGGCCGCGCGGAGTCGTTCGCGGCAGCCGGCATCGACGACCGGGAATTCATCGTCGGGCGGTTCGCCAACGCGCAGCTGTACGGCGGCACGTGGGAGAAACTGAACGTCAAACGGGCGTGGTCGGTGGTGATGCGGGGCGCGCTGGGCGCGTTCTACAGCCACCCGTGGGCGTGGAACGAGATCGGCTTCGGCGGGCCGGCCTACCCGCGCGGTTTCATGCGGCTCGGCGGGGTCGCCACCCGGGAGCCGTTCGAGCAGCCGGGAGCAACGTCCGAGGACCCGGTGCGCACCGTCAAGGAGGAACACATCGATGGGTGACTTCTGGCGCGGCCTGTTCAAGGGCTCGATGGGGCCGCGCGACAACGACTCGCGCTACCTGCTCGACGTGCACCGCCGTGACCTGCCCGGCGAGGCCACGATGCGCCGCTACCCCGACGACGAGGAAGTCGACCTGGTGATCGTCGGCGCCGGTGCCGGCGGCTCGGTGCTGGCCCAGCGGCTGGCGCGCGCCGGCTGGAGAATCGTCATCCTGGAGGCCGGCCCGTTCTGGCACCCCGACGAGGACTGGGTGTCCGACGAGGCCGGTTCGCACGACCTGTACTGGACGCAGAAGCGGATCATCGGCGGCACCGACCCGATCGAGCTGGGCAAGAACAACTCCGGCCGCGGCGTGGGCGGCTCGATGGTGCACTACGCCGGCTACACCCCGCGCTTCCATCCCAGCGACTTCGAGACGTTCACCCGCGACGGGGTCGGCGCCGACTGGCCCATCACCTACGCCGACCTGCGCCCGCACTACGAACGCGTCGAGCGGGAGCTGCCGGTGGCCGGCCAGGACTGGCCGTGGGGATACCCGCACCGCTACCCGCACGCGCCGCATCCCGTGTCGGGGGCGGCCATGAAAATCTGGGAGGGCGCGCTCAACCTGGGCATCGAGATGCGGGTCGGCCCGGTGGGCATCGTCAACGGCACCTTCGGCAACCGGCCGCACTGCATCTACCGCGGCTACTGCCTACAGGGCTGCAAGGTCAACGCCAAGGCCAGCCCGTACGTCACGCACCTGCCCGACGCGCTGAACCACGGCGTCGAGATCCGGGCGAACTGCATGGCCGGCCGCATCGAGCTCGACGAGAGCGGAAATGCAAGCGGGGTAACCTATTTCGCCAACGACGACGCCGGCGGTTTGCAGGAGCGCTACCAGCGCGCCAAGGTGGTGGCGGTGGCCGGGTACTCGATCGAGACGCCCCGGCTGCTGCTCAACTCCACCAGCCGCGACTTCCCCAACGGGCTGTGCAACAACCACGACCAGGTCGGCCGCTACGTGATGGTGCAGGGCGCCACCCAGACCGCGGGCCGCTGGCCGGAGGAACTGCGAATGTACAAGGCGCCGCCGCCGGAGGTCTCCTCGGAGCAGTTCTACGAGACCGATCCCGACCGCGGCTTCGCCCGGGGGTTCTCCATCCAGACCGTCTCGCCGATGCCGATCGGCTGGGCCGAGCACGTGCTGGCCGACGGGCACTGGGGGCCGGCGCTGCGTGAATATATGCGCGACTACAACCACTGGGCCGTCGTCGGCGTGCTCAACGAGCTGCTGCCGCACCCGGACAACCGAGTCACCACCGCCGACGAGACCGATCCCTATGGCCTCCCGATCGCCCGGATGGACTATCACCTGTCCGACAACGACCGGGCCAACATGGACTACTCGACCCAGGTGATCACCAACATCCTGCAAGCCGGCGGGTCCCAGGACGTGCTCACCATCGAGCGCTTCGCCCACCTCATCGGCGGCGCCCGGATGGGCAGCGACCCGCAGAACAGCGTCGTCAACTCCGACCACCGAAGCTGGGCGGTGCCCAACCTGTTCATCACCGACGGCTCGGTGTGCCCGACCCAGGGCAGCGCCAACCCGGCGCTGACCATCATGGCGCTGGCGTCGCGGCTGGCCGAGCGGATCGCCCGCGGTGACATCGTGGCCGAGGCCGCCGGTGTGGGTGCTCGCGGAGGGCGCGGATAGCCGGCTGCGTAACATCAAGGACCGCAAGCTCTTACCGCGTGTCGGTCCAACGTTCAGGAGCCTGGATGCCAGTTACCCAACCACCGGTCAGCTACGACGAGTTCCCCAGCCTGCGCTGCGAACGCGGCGAGAACGGTGTGCTGACGCTGGTTCTCGACTCCCCGGGGCTCAATTCGGTCGGGCCGCAGATGCACCGCGACCTCGCCGAGATCTGGCCGGTGATCGATCGCGACCCCGACGTGCGGGTGGTGCTGGTGCGCGGCGAGGGCAAGGCGTTCTCGTCCGGGGGCAGCTTCGACCTGATCGCGGAGACGATGGGCGACTACGAGGACCGTCTGCGGATCATGCGCGAGGCCCGCGACCTGGTGTTCAACATGATCAACTGCGACAAGCCCGTGGTTTCCGCGATCCGGGGGCCCGCCGTCGGTGCGGGCCTGGTGGTCGCGTTGCTCTCCGACATCTCCGTGGCGGGCCGCACCGCGAGGTTGATCGACGGGCACACCAAGCTCGGGGTCGCGGCCGGCGACCACGCCGCCATCTGCTGGCCGCTGCTGGTCGGCATGGCCAAGGCCAAGTACTACCTGCTGACCTGCGAGACGTTGCTCGGCGAGGAGGCCGAGCGCATCGGCCTGGTTTCGACCTGCGTCGACGACGACGACGTGCTGTCCACCGCCACCCGCATCGCCGAGAACCTGGCGCAGGGCGCGCAGACCGCGATCCGATTCACCAAGCACAGCCTCAACCACTGGTACCGCATGTTCGGGCCGACGTTCGAGACCTCGGTCGGGCTGGAATTCCTCAGTTTCAGCGGCCCCGACGTGGCCGAAGGCCTGGCCGCGCACCGCGAGAAACGACCCGCCAGATTCCCCGGCACACCCGCCTGAGCAGGGCCGATACCCGCGACGGTGGATCGAACGGACCCGGGTAACGGCTCGGTTGCACCGTGCGCGCGGTCGGCGCGCCTGTCTGCGCGCTCCGGGCGAAAGGTCTACCGTCGAACGTTGTGAACCCGCGGCGTCGATGCTTCAGCGCCGCGACGAAGAGGAGCGGCGCCAGTGAGTTCAGCTGAACCGGCCCCATTCCGCGAGGCGGTGGCGGCGATGAACGCCGTCACTGTGCGGCCGGAGCTCGAGCTGGGCCCGATCCGGCCGCCGCAGCGCCTCGCGCCCTTCAGCTACGCGCTGGGAGCCGAGGTCAAGCACCCCGACCTGGAGATCGTCCCGGAGCGATCCGAGGGCGACGCGTTCGGCAGGCTGATCCTGCTGTATGACCCCGACGGCGCCGAGGCCTGGGACGGCACGCTGCGGCTGGTCGCCTACATCCAGGCCGACCTGGACGCCAGCGAGGCCGTGGACCCGCTGCTGCCCGAGGTGGCGTGGAGCTGGCTCAACGATGCGCTCGAGTCGCGCATGGAGCGTGTCACCGCGCTGGGCGGCACCGTCACCGCCACCACCTCGGTGCGCTACGGCGACATCTCCGGGCCGCCGCGCGCCCACCAACTCGAGCTGCGCGCATCGTGGACCGCGACCAGCCCCGACGTGCGCGCGCATGTCGAGGCGTTCTGTGAGGTGCTCGAGCACGCCGCGGGCCTGCCACCGACCGGGGTCACCGACCTGGGCTCGCGGTCACGCGCCTGACATGGGCGAACCGTCTGCCGACGAGCCCGACAGCGCGTCGGCCGCCGAGCCCGCCGGCGCCGAGCCCCAGCCCACCCCCCTGCTGCACCCCGCCGACGGGATGCCCGACCTGTCGGTCACCGTCCGCGAGATCGCGGCGGCCGCCGAGCTGCTGGGGCGCGGGCACGGACCGTTCGCGGTAGACGCCGAACGGGCGTCGGGTTTCCGCTACTCCAACCGCGCGTATCTGATCCAGGTGCGACGGGCCGGCGCCGGCACCGTGCTCATCGATCCGGTCAGCCACGGCGCCGACCCGCTGGACGCGCTGCAGCCCGTCGCCGAGGTGCTCGGCACCGACGAATGGATCCTGCACTCCGCCGACCAGGACCTGCCGTGTCTGGCCGAGGTCGGGATGCGGCCCCCGGCGCTCTACGACACCGAGCTCGCCGGCCGGCTGGCCGGCTTCGAGCGGGTGAACCTGGCCACCATGGTCGAGCGGCTCCTGGGCTTCGGGCTGGCCAAGGGCCACGGCGCCGCGGACTGGTCCAAGCGCCCGCTGCCCCCGGCGTGGCTCAACTACGCCGCCCTGGACGTCGAGATGCTGATCGAACTGCGCGGTGCGATCGCGCAAGTCCTGGCCGAGCAGGGCAAAACCGATTGGGCCGCACAGGAATTCGACCATCTGCGGGCGGCGGGATCGGGAGAGGCGACCCCCGCCGCGCGGCGCGACCGCTGGCGACGGACGTCGGGCATCCATCGCGTGCGCGACCGGCGAAGCCTGGCCGCGGTGCGCGAACTGTGGTTGACACGCGACCGCATCGCGGCGCGCCGCGACATCGCGCCGCGCCGCATCCTGCCGGATTCGGCCATCATCGACGCCGCGGTCGCCAATCCGACGACGGTCGACGAGCTCGTCGCGTTACCGGTGTTCGGCGGGCGCAATCAGCGGCGCAGCGCCCCGACGTGGTTGGCCGCGCTGCAGGCGGCCCGGGAAAACCGCCACCCGCCCGAGGACACCGAACCGCCGAACGGTCCGCCGCCGCCGTCGCGGTGGGGCAGGCGCAAACCGGAGGCGGCGGCCCGGCTGGAGGCGGCCCGGGCGGCGCTGTCGGCGGTGTCCGAGCGGGTGGGCGTTCCCACCGAGAACCTGGTCTCGCCGGACCTGGTGCGACGGCTGTGCTGGGAGCCCCCCGAGGGTTCAGCGGACCCGGTCGGGGCCGTCGCGGAGTTCCTGTGCGCCGGCCAGGCGCGGCCGTGGCAGCGGGAACTGGTGGTGCCGGTCCTGGCGCCCGCGGTGCAACCGCCGGAGGTCACTGATCGACCGTGAAACCTGGGCGGCGACACGCCGAGAAGGCCCGCCACCTGTACACACTGAACGCCGTCAGCTCACACTCGACGCCCGGCCGCTGGTCCGATGGCGGCGGGCCTGCAGCTAGTCCAGGTGTTCGCGGATCTCGGCCTCGGCGACACTGCTGCCCAAAGCGGCCACCCACCCGGTGATCCGGCGGGCCACGTCCTGGTCGGTCAGCCCGAGGTCGGCCAGCACCTCCCCGCGTGAGGCGTGCTCGTAGAACTCCTGGCCCAGCCCGACGTCGCGGCACGGCATGTCGATCTCGGCGCGCCGCAGCGCGGCCGAGACCGCCGAGCCCACACCGCCGTTGACCCCGTTGTCCTCGAGCGTGACGACCAGCTTGTGCTGCGCCGCCAGCTCCACAACACCGTCGGACACCGGCAACACCCAACGCGGGTCGATCACCGTCACCCCGATCCCCTGGTTGTGCAGCCGCTTGGCGACTTCGATCGCCATCGGCGCGAACGCCCCGACCGCCACGAGCAGGACGTCATGATTCAACCCGCCGCCCGGCACCGCGAGCACGTCGACACCCGAGACACCCGACCCGCGGCGTTCCAGGGCCGGGATGTCCTCGCCCACGTCGCCTTTGGGAAAGCGTATGGCGGTCGGGCCGTCGTCGACGTCGAGCGCCTCGCCGAGCTCCTCGCGCAGCCGGGTGCCGTCCCGGGGCGCCGCCACGCGCATACCCGGCACGACGCCCAGGATCGACAGGTCCCACATGCCGTTGTGGCTGGGTCCGTCCGACCCGGTGATCCCCGCCCGGTCGAGCACCATGGTGACCGGCAGCTTGTGCAGCGCCACGTCCATCATGATCTGGTCGAACGCCCGGTTCAGGAACGTCGAGTAGATGGCCACCACGGGATGCATCCCACCCATCGCCAGGCCGGCCGCGGACGTCATCGCGTGCTGCTCGGCGATGCCGACGTCGAACAGGCGGTCCGGGAACTGTTGCCCGAACGCCGTCAGCCCCGTGGGGCCGGGCATGGCAGCGGTGATCGCCACGATGTCGCGGCGCTTGCGGCCGTAGGCGATCAGGGCGTCGGAGAAGGTCGCCGTCCATCCCGGGCCCGGGACCTTGGTGGCGACGCCGGTGACCGGGTCGATGGGGACCGTGGAGTGCATCTGCTCGGCCTCGTCGGCCTCGGCCGGGGCGTACCCCATCCCCTTGCGGGTGACGACGTGCACGATCACCGGGCCGCCGAAGCCGCGGGCGCTGCGCAGCGCGGCCTCCACGCTGTGTTCGTCGTGACCGTCCACGGGCCCGACGTACTTCAGGCCGAGGTCGGTGAACAGCAACTGCGGCGCCAGCGCGTCCTTGACGCCGGCCTTGACGCTGTGCATGAGCTGGTAGCAGACCTCGCCGACCATCGGCACGTTGCGCAGCGCGCTGCGGCCCCTCTTGAGCAACGTCTCGTAGCCCGGCTGCAGCCGCAGCGCCGCGAGGTGGTCGGCGAAACCGCCGATCGTGGGCGCGTAGCTGCGGCCGTTGTCGTTGACGACGATGATCACCGGACGCCGGGAGGTGGCGATGTTGTTGAGCGCCTCCCAGCACATGCCGCCGGTGAGCGCGCCGTCGCCGACGACCGCGACCACGTGCCGGTTGCGGTGCCCGCTCAGCTCGAACGCCTTGGCCAGGCCGTCGGCGTACGACAGCGCAGCGCTGGCGTGGCTGGACTCCACCCAGTCGTGCTCGCTCTCGGCGCGCGACGGGTACCCCGACAGGCCGCCCTTCTTGCGCAGCGTCTCGAAGTCCTGGCAGCGGCCCGTCAGCATCTTGTGCACGTAGGCCTGGTGCCCGGTGTCGAAGATGATCGGGTCGTGCGGCGAGTCGAACACGCGGTGCAGCGCCAGCGTCAGTTCGACCACACCCAGGTTCGGACCCAGATGCCCCCCGGTGACGGCGACCTTGTGGATCAGGAACTCGCGAATCTCGGCGGCGAGGTCGCGCAGCTGCTGCTGGGAAAGGTGCTGCAGATCAGCGGGCCCACGGAGCTGTTCGAGCATCCAGTCAGTCTACGCAGCGACCGCGAGAACAGCAGGGCAGCGGCGGCGAGGCGACCGGCCTACGGGGGACCGAAGAGTTCGGCCAGCGTGCCGTGAAGTTCGGGGTCTGCCAGCATGACGACCTCGTCGCCGGCCTTGAGTTCCGTCTCGCCCCGCACCGGCACCAGGCCGGTGGGGCGGACCACGATGCTCACCCAGATGTCACCGACACGGTCGCTGAGCCCCTCGACCGTGCACCCCTCGGCGGCAGAGCCCTTGGCAACGCTGAAGCGATGGACCCCCTGCGGTTCGTCCGCGAGCCGGACACCGATCTCCCACGGCTGGGTCTCGACCGTGCGCATCGGCAGCTCCAACAGAGTCGCGACGCCCGGCACCGAGCTGCCCTGCACCAGAACCGAGAAGATCACGACGACGACCACGATGCCGTACAGGCGTTCCGCATCGGCGACGTGCGCGGCGCGCAGGAACTCACCGAGCAGGATCGGCACCGCCCCTTTGAGACCGGCGAACAGTATGAAGACACGTTCGTTTCGCTCAAGTTGCACGCCGACCAGGCAGGAGCTCACCGCCAGCGGACGAATCAGCGCCGTCAGGGCCACTGCGAGAGCGAGCCCGGGAATCCATACGTCGGCATGGGTGAGCACGTTGAGGTCGACGGTCAGGCCCAGCACGACAAACGCGACGATTTCGGCGAGGCCGGCCAGGGCGGCGTGGAATCGCTTGATCTCGGGCTTGTAGGGCGCGCGAGCGTCGCCGATCACGATGCCGGCGACGAACACGGCCAGAAATCCCGAGCCGTGCGCAAGCGTGGCGATGCCGTACAGCATCAGGCAGGATGCCAACGTTCGTAGCGGGTAGAGGCCTTCGCTCGGCAATGCCACGCGGCGCATGAAGACGAGCAGGGCGCGGCCGCCGATCACCCCGACGGCCAGGCCGATCGCCATTTGCAGAACGAATTGAGCTCCCACGCTGGCAAACCCGGCCGCGCTGAGGCCACCGGCGGCGATCAGGCTCGTCATCAACGCGATGCCGACCGGGTCATTGGCGCCGGACTCGCCCTCCAGGATGGTGCTGCTGCGCCCCCTGATCTCGCGCTTGCCCAGGACGGAGAAGACCACGGCCGGATCGGTGGGAGCCACCGCGGTCGCGACGAGCACCGCCGGGAACCAGCCGACTCCGCACGCGTAATGCAGCATCAGCGCGGCGCCGGCGGCGGTCAGCGCGGTACCCAGGACGCCGACCGACAGGATGGGGGCAACCGCCGCGCGGAAGCGGGCGGGCCCGATGTGCATTCCGCCGTCGAACAACACCAGCACCAGCGCGATGGTGATTACCCGCTCGACGACCCCCTCCGACGGCGGCTGCAGCACGGGCACGGTGTGCACCGCCACCGCCGTTCCGACCAGCATCAGCAGGGGCACCGGAATTTTGACCCGCACGGTCAGACGGTTTGCCAGCACCGCAACCAAACCGATGGCGCTGGCGAACAGGACCATCAGCGCGTAACGAAGGCTCTCGTTCACGATGGCGGCAATCGGCCCGGGAAGCACCGCATAGGCAATCGACCCGGCTCGACGGCCGGGGAGCGCCCTATTGTGGTAAACACCTGAGCCTTTCAGTCGGTCGACGAAGACGTCGCCGACCAGACTTCCCGGCACACCGCGATGGAGTGTAGCCGCTCTCGGCAGGCATCAGCCGCAAAGGCATCGTGGTCACCGCGGTCTCGTTAGCGCTCGCCGCCGGCCAGACAGACCCGCCCGACGGCGGCGCACGCGACTCCGCGCCTTCCATGCCTTCCTGCTGGAGGAGCCTCCCGCGCTGCTCGAGCGCGGGCGGCACCGGTCGCCCTAGCGGGTCAGCAGCGCCACGCATTCGCTGTGGTGGGTCAGCGGGAACGCGTCGAACACTTTGATCTTCTCAACGGTGTAGCCCCGGGCGCGGTAGAGGCCGATATCGCGCGCGAAAGACGCTGCTTCGCAACCGATGTGCACCAGCCTGGGCACCTCGGCCGCGGCCAGCAGGTCGATGACCTCGCGACCGGCCCCGGTGCGCGGCGGATCCAGCACCGCGACGTCCGCGCCGGTGCGCTGCGCCGTCAACGCCCGCCGCACCGAATCGGTCACCACCTCGACCTGGGGCAGGTCGGCCAGCGCGGCGCGGGCGGCGCGCGTCGCCGCGCGCGACGTGTCGACCGTCAGCACGGAACCGGAGCGCCCCACCGCGTCGCCGAGCGCGGCGGCGAAAACCCCCGCACCGCCGTAGAGGTCCCAGACGGCCATGCCGGCGCCGGGCTGGGCCCAGTCGGCGACCAGGCTGGTGTAGGCCCGCACCGCGTCGCGATGCGCCTGCCAGAAGGCCGTGACGGGCACCCGCCAGCATCGGTCGCCCACCCGCTGCACCGCCTCGTAGCCGCCCTGCAGCACCTTCGTGGCAGTCCGCCCGCCCTGCCGCACGGTGCGCACCACGTGGCGGGCACCGTCGTCGTCGACGGCCACGTGCAGCTGCGCGGCCGGCGACAAGTTCTCGACGAGGCCGTCGGCCAGCCCGTCGAGCATCCCGTCCGGCAGCTGCGCGCAACGCAGGTCGGTCACCAGCGCGTCGCTGTGGTAGCGGTGAAAGCCCGGGCGGCGGTCCGGCCCCACCTCGAGCCGGACGCGGGTGCGCCAACCGGTGGGCCCGGCATCCGACAGCGGTTCGGCCCCCGCCTCCGGGCCGCTCCAGTCCAACCCGCCCAGCCGTTGCAACTGATTGGCCACGACCTGCGCCTTGAGCACCCGCGCCGCGGCCGGGGCGGCAAAGGCAAGGTCGCAACATCCGGCGCCGTCCACCCCGGCGATGGGGCACAGTGACGCGGTGCGATCCGGCGACGGCTCGATCACCTCGACAACCTCGGCGTGCCAATACGACCCGCGCTCGGCGGTGACCCGCACCCGCACCCGCTCGCCGGGCAGCGCATACCGCACGAACACGACCCGGCCCTCGTGGTGCGCCACACAGCTGCCCCCGTTGGCGGGGGCCCCGGTGACCACCGTCAGGTCGGCCGATGACGCCGGCATCTGCTGTTCCCAACTCGATTCGGTTCGGGTGTGCGTCCGGTGCTCAATCGACGATTCCGCGACGGGCGTCGCCGGGCGCGGAGTGCGGCTGCAGCGTCTGCAGCCGCTCCGATGAAGTCAATTGCCAAGGAACCGAGGTCACCATCACGCCGGGCATGAACAACAGGCGGCCCTTGAGCCGCAGTGCGCTCTGGTTGTGCAGCACCTGCTCCCACCAGTGGCCCACCACGTACTCGGGGATGAACACCGTCACCACGGTGCGCGGCGACTCCTTGCTGGCACGCTTGACGTAATCGAGAACCGGGCGGGTGATCTCGCGATACGGCGAGGCGATGACCTTGAGCGGCACGCTGATGTCGCTTTCCTCCCACTTGTGCACCAGCTCACGCGTTTCCGCGTCGTCGACGCTGACCGTCACGGCCTCCAGCACGTCGGGCCGGGTGGCGCGGGCGTAGGCCAGCGCCCGCCGCGTCGGCAAGTGCAGTTTGGACACCAGCACCACCGCGTGGTTGCGGCTGGGCAACACGATCTCGTTCTCCTCCGCGGCGGCCTGTTCGAGTTCCCGGCTCACGGTGTTGTAGTGCCTGCGGATCATCTTCATCACGATGAACAGTGCGCTCATGGCCACGATCGCGATCCACGCTCCGGCAAGGAATTTCGTGACCAGCACGATGAGGAGCACCGTGCCCGTGGACACCAGGCCGACCGTGTTGACGACGCGGGAACGCATCATCGTGCGCCGGACACGCTGGTCGGTCTCGGTGCGCAGCAACCGGGTCCAGTGCCGGACCATCCCGATCTGGCTGAGGGTGAACGAGATGAACACGCCGACGATGTAGAGCTGGATCAGGGCGGAAAGTTCGGCGCGGAAAGCGACGATCGCGCCGACCGCCGCCGCCGAGAGGAACAGGATGCCATTGGAGAACGCCAGCCGGTCCCCGCGGGTGTGCAGCTGACGGGGCAGGTAGCTGTGCTGGGCCAGGACCGAGCCCAGGACGGGAAAGCCGTTGAAGGCGGTGTTGGCCGCCAGCACCAGGATCAGCGCGGTGACGGCGGTGATCGCGAGGAACCCGAAGTGGAAGCTTCCGAACACGGCCTGTGCCAGTTGGGTGACCAGCGTCTTCTGTTGATAGCCCGGCGGGGCGCCGCTCAGTTGGGTGGTCGGGTCGTCGACGAGTTGCGCCCCGGTCTGCACGGCCAGCACCACCATCCCCATGAACATGCTCACCGCGATGATGCCCAGCATCAACAGCGTCGTCGCCGCATTACGCGACTTGGGCTTCTCGAACGCCGGCACCCCGTTGCTGATCGCCTCCACACCGGTCAGTGCCGCGCAGCCCGAGGAGAACGACCGCGCCACCAGAAATGCCAATGCGACCCCGACGACTTTGCCGTTTTCGGAGTGCATGACAAAGCCCGCGGATTCAGCACGCAGCGGGTTGTCCAACACGTAGATCCGGAACATGCCCCAGCCGAGCATGGCGGCGATGCCGACGATGAACGCGTAGGTCGGGATGGCGAAGGCCAGCCCGGATTCGCGGACGCCCCGCAGGTTCATCGCCATGATCAGCAGGATGGCGGTCACCGCGAAGAACACCTTGTGGTCGTAGACGAACGGGACCGCGGAGCCGATGTTCGACATCGCTGAGGCTATCGAAACCGCAACGGTCAGAACGTAATCCACCAGCAGGGCGCTGGCGACCACGAGGCCGGCGGTGTCGCCGAGGTTGGTGGTGACGACCTCGTAGTCGCCGCCGCCGGAGGGATAGGCGTGCACGTTCTGCCGGTAGCTGGACACCACGACGAGCAGCACCACGGCCACCGCCAGCGCGATCAACGGCGCCATCGAGTAGGCCGCCAGGCCGGCCACCGAGAGCATCAGGAAGATCTCCTCGGGGGCATAGGCCACCGACGACATCGCGTCCGAGGCGAACACCGGCAGGGCGATCCGCTTGGGCAGCAGCGTATGACTCAGCCGGTCGCTGCGGAACGGCTGGCCGATCAGCAGCCGGCGGGCGGCGGTGGAAAATTTCGACACGAGAGCCAAGAGTAGGCCCACCCCGGCTTGCCGGTAGCGTTCTGCAGGCGAGAATGTTCCTCAGCGAAATCGGCTGGCCCGAACTAGGTTGCCGATCAGTGAACACGAACAGGAACGGCCGGGAGGACCTCAAGTGCGGGTGGTAGTGATGGGGTGCGGCCGGGTGGGTTCCTCGGTGGCCGACGGGCTGTCCCGGATCGGCCACGACGTCGCGGTCATCGACCGCGACAGCACCGCCTTCAACCGGCTCAGCCCGGAGTTCGCCGGGGAGCGGGTGCTGGGCCAGGGATTCGACCGCGATGTCCTGATCCGGGCGGGCATCGAGGAGGCGGAAGCGTTCGCTGCGGTGTCCTCCGGCGACAACTCCAACATCATCTCGGCGCGGCTGGCCCGGGAGACCTTCGGGGTGCAGCGCGTCGTCGCCCGCATCTACGATGCCAAGCGCGCCGAGGTCTACGAGCGCCTCGGCATCCCCACCATCGCCACGGTGCCCTGGACCACCGACCGCCTGCTCAACGCGCTGCTGCGGGACACCGAGATCACCAAGTGGCGCGATCCCACCGGCACCGTCACCGTCGCCGAGGTCGTCTTGCACGAGGACTGGATGGGGCACCGGGTGACCGATCTCGAGCAGGCCACCGGCGCGCGGGTCGCCTTCTTGATCCGGTTCGGGGCGGGCGTGTTGCCGGAACCCAAGACGGTCATTCAGGCCGGCGATCAGGTGTATGTCGCTGCGGTCTCCGGTCGCGCCGCCGAGGCGGTGGCCATCGGCGCCCTGCCGCCCAGTGAGGACATCGAGTCGGGGCCGGGTCAATGAGGCGGTACGTAGCCGGAAAGCAGGAGTGGCGCACATGAAGGTAGCTGTCGCCGGGGCCGGCGCGGTGGGTCGCTCGGTCACGCGCGAGCTCGTCGGCAACGACCACGAAGTGACCCTGATCGAGCGCAACCCCGACCACGTCGACGTGGACGCCATCCCGGCCGCGCACTGGCGTCTGGGCGATGCCTGCGAGCTGAGCCTGCTGGAGTCGGTGCACCTCGAGGATTTCGACGTGGTGGTCGCCGCGACCGGTGACGACAAGGCCAACGTCGTGCTGAGCCTGCTCGCCAAGACCGAGTTCGCGGTGCCGCGGGTGGTGGCCCGGGTCAACGACCCCCGCAACGAGTGGCTGTTCACCGACGCCTGGGGCGTGGACGTGGCCGTGTCCACCCCACGCATGCTGGCGTCGCTGATCGAGGAGGCCGTTGCGGTCGGCGACCTGGTGCGGCTCATGGAGTTTCGCCGCGGTCAGGCCAACCTGGTCGAGATCACCCTGCCCGACGACACGCCCTGGGGCGGCAAACCGGTGCGCAAGCTGCAGCTGCCGCGCGAGGCCGCGCTGGTGACCATCCTGCGTGGGCCGCGTGTCATCGTGCCGGAGGCCGACGAGCCGCTGGAAGGCGGCGACGAGCTGCTGTTCGTCGCCGTCACCGAAGCCGAGGAGGAACTGCGCGAGCTGCTGCTGCCCAGCGCCCCGGAGCCGGCCGACTAGTCTCTGACGGTCTCCGCGCCGGCCTGCTCGGCGGCGGACATGGCGCGCTGCGCCGACCGAAACGCCGCGTAGGTGACCAGGGCGGCCAGCGCGGTCAACGGCCAGCCCATGCCGATCCGCGCCACCCCCAGCCAGCCGGTCTGGTCGGCGTCGTACAGCTGCCGCTGGACGGCGAACCGGGCACCGAACACCAGCACCCAGCACAGGGTGGCGGCGTCGAACGCGTACAGGGCGCGGGGCACCTCGCGCCAGCCCCGATGGCGCCCGCTGGCCCAGCTGGACAAGTAGCCCACCAGCGGGCGGCGGGCCAGGACCGACGCCGAGAACAGGACCGCCCACAGCAACGACATCCAGATCCCCAGCAGGAAGTAGCCCTTGGACTCCCCCACCGCGTAGGCGATCAACGCACAGACGACCACGCCGGCGAACCCAGAGAAGGCCGGCTGCAGGGATTCCCGCCGGACGAGCCGCCACAGCAGCACCAGTGCGGACGCGCCCAGCGCCGCCCCGATCGCTGCCAGCAGGCCCAAGAGGTTGGACGTCACCACGAAGACCACCACGGGCAGCGACGAGTACACCAGGCCGCTCACCCCGCCCGCTTGCGCCAGCAGGCGCTCGCCGCCGGTGCGCCCGGCGCTCACGTCAGTGGGAAGAGTCTGGCCGGCGGGGTCGGCCGGCCCGGGATCGGGCACGGTCACCGCTGAATTTCGTAGTGCGGGTTGTAGATCGCCTTGGTTCCGTTCTCGAGCTTGCCGACGCGCCCGCGCACCCGCAGCGTGCGGCCCGAATCGATGCCGGGAATGCGGCGCTGACCCAGCCACACGAGGGTGACGGTGTCGGATCCGTCGAACAACTCGGCGCGGACGCCACCCGAACCGCCCTTGCCGTTGGTCTCGACGCTGCGCAGCGTGCCGACCATCGTGACCTCCTGGCCACGCTCGCAGTCGATGACACGCTGCGCGCCGGTACTCGCGACTTCGTCGGACAATTCTTCGGAGTCACGTTGCTCCGGGTGCTCCGTCAACCGACGGGTCAGCCGGCGCAGATACCCTTGGGCCCCCATGGCCACTCCTGACGATGCTGATAAAGCTTTCGGCGCTTGTGGTTATGCCAACGGACACCGTAGACCTCTTGGTTCCCCCACGCCAACCGAGCCAAACATTGCTTTTGGAGCCGCTGTGGGGGCCGGGCACTATCGAGGGGTGGCTGTCGATCTGCGCGGCGTGACGACCGTGCTGCTGCCCGGCACCGGCTCCGACGACGATTACGTTCGGCGGGCGTTTTCGGGGCCGTTGGGCCTGGTCGGCGCCTTGCCGGTGACCCCACCGCCGCGCCCGGTGCGGCTGATCGACGGCTACCTGTCCGCCCTGGACGACGCCGCGCGGGCGGGCCCGATCTGCGTCGGCGGCATCTCGATCGGCGCCGCGGTGGCCACCGCCTGGGCGCTGGCGCACCCGGAGCGCACCGTCGCCGTCCTGGCCGCGCTGCCGGCCTGGACCGGGCGGCCCGGCGCCGCGCCCGCGGCCCTGGCGGCGCGCTACTCGGCGGCCCGGCTGCGCGCCGACGGCCTGGCGGCCACGACGGCCCAGATGCGGGCGTCCAGCCCGGCGTGGCTCGGCGACGAGCTGGCCCGGTCGTGGCGGGCGCAGTGGCCGCAGCTGCCCGACGCCATGGACGAGGCGGCGGCCTACGTCGCGCCGGGCGCCGCCGACCTGGCCCGACTGGCCGCGCCCCTGGCCGTGGTCGCCGCCGTCGACGACACCATCCACCCCGAGCACGTGGCCGTCGAGTGGGTCACCGCCGCGCCGCGCGCGGCCCTGCGGACGGTGACACTCGAGCAGTTCGGCGCGGACACCGCCGCGCTGGGCGCGGCCTGCCTGGCCGCGCTGGCCGACCTCTGAGCCCCCGCTATCCGCCGGTCGTCGAACGCAGCTGCTGCATGGCCGACCCCTGGGCGCCTTGGCGTGCCGCATCGTCGGACTCGGGTTGCGCCCCCTCTTGTTGCTGGGCCTGCTGGGCGGCCGCGGCTTCCCGCAGCTGGGCCACCATCGGCTCGGGCAGCTGCACGGTCAACGGCGTGCGCACCGGCATGGGGGTGTCGCCGCGGCGAACCACGGTGTCCGCCAAGGCCGCACGCGCCTCCTGCTCGAGGGCCTCGATGGTCTCGTGGGAGCCGTTGACCACGCATCGGATCATCCAGCGATAGCCGTCGACCCCGATGAAGCGCACCACCCCGGCGGCGCTGCCTACGACTTCCCGGCCCCACGGGCCGTCCTGGATGCTGACCTTGGCCTTGTCCTTGCGCAGTGAGTCGGCGAGCTCGCCGGCCACCTCGCGCCACAGGCCGCCCGTCTTGGGCGCCGCGTAGGCCGCGATGGTGAAGCGACCGTTGGGTGTGACGACCCAGACCGCGCTCGGGACGCCCGTTTCGGTCAGCTCGACCTGCACCTGGTTGCCTTCCGGCATCGGGATGAGCACCGAGCCCAGGTCCAGGCGGGCCAGTTCGGCGACGGCCGGGTCGTCGAAGTCGTCGATGTCGAATGGGCCTTCGAGCTCGTCGGTCTGCTGGGAGGCCGACATGTCGGCGGCGTCGAGCTCGGCCGGCGCTCCGGCGGGCTCGTCGGGTGCCGCCTCTTCGCCGGGCCCCGCGGCCGTGTCGTCCTTGTCGGATTTACCTGAACGCCTGCCGAACGCCACCATCAGCGCCGCTCCTTATCGTCGGATCGCTTTGCATCGTCGCCCGCGGTCACAAGCTCGCATGCCCCCCGGAGGAACCGTGGCCGCCGTCGCCGCGGGACGTCTCGGCCAGTCCGGCCTCGTCGAACGACGACACCTCGACCAGCTCCATCAATTCGACGCGCTGCACCAGCAACTGGGCGATGCGGTCGCCGCGATGCACCACGATGGGTGCGGCCGGATCGAGGTTGATCAGCGCAACCTTTATCTCGCCGCGATAGCCGGCGTCGATGGTGCCCGGGCTGTTGACGATCGAAAGGCCCACCCGCGCCGCCAATCCCGAGCGCGGATGCACCAAGCCGACCATGCCGAACGGGATGGCGACCGCCACGCCGGTGCGCACCAGGGCGCGGTGTCCGGGGGGCAGCGTGACGTCCTCGGCGCTGTAGAGGTCCACCCCGGCGTCGCCGTCGTGGGCGCGCGCGGGCAGCGGGAGTTCGGGATCGAGGCGAACGATCGCCAGACTGGTCGACACGGGGCCACAGATTACCCTTGACCGCGTGTCTGGAACGCGCGTCGCGCCGCACAGCGTGCGATACCGCGAGCGGCTATGGGTGCCGTGGTGGTGGTGGCCGCTCGGCCTTGCGCTGGCGGCGCTGATCGCCGTCGAAGTCAACATGGGTGCCGGCGCCGCCCTGCCCGCCTGGCTTCCGTTCGCGACGCTGTTCACGGTCGCGGCGGGAACGCTGCTGTGGCTGGGCCGCGTCGAGATCCGGGTCACCTCCGGCGACGGCGGCGTCCAGCTGTGGGCCGGCCAGGCGCATCTGCCCGTCACAGCGATCGCCCGCTACGCCGAGGTACCGCGCTCGGCCAAGTCCGCGGCGCTGGGGCGCCAACTCGACCCGGCCGCCTACGTGCTGCACCGGGCCTGGATCGGGTCGATGGTGCTGGTCGTCCTGGACGACCCCGACGACCCCACACCGTACTGGCTGGTGAGCTGCCGCCACCCCGGGCGGGTGCTGTCGGCCCTGACAAGCTGAGTGCAGCTCTCAGGCCGCGCAGTCGGTGCAGATCATCACGCCATTCTTCTCGCTGGCCAGCCGACTGCGGTGTTGCACCAGAAAGCAGCTTGAGCACGTGAACTCGTCCGCCTGCTTCGGGACGACGCGAACGGAAAGCTCCTCACCCGACAGGTCGGCGCCTGGCAGCTCGAAAGACTCAGCGGTTTCGGATTCGTCCACGTCGACCACGGCCGACGCCGCTTCGTTCCGTCGTGCTTTGAGCTCCTCCAGCGAGTCTTCCGAGACATCGTCGGTCTCGGTGCGCCGCGGAGCGTCATAATCGGTAGGCATCGCCCTATCCCCTCACATGCCCTATAAACATCAAGCAACGCTTTGTACCAGCGTCGAACGCATCCACCAAACGATTCGTGCCCGTATCTCGACTCGTTAATGTGTGATTTACGTCACAACGATAAATAATGCTTGCGTTCGGCCAAAAACAGTGTGTTCGGCGTGCGACTAGAGTGCACCTGTGGTCGCACAAATCACAGAGGGTACAGCCTTCGACAAGCACGGTCGCCCCTTTCGGCGGCGCAACCCTCGACCCGCCATCATCGTGCTGATCCTGCTGGTCGTGGCGACCGGGGTGGCGTGGACGGCGGCGCTGACGCGGCCGGTCAAGGTGCATGAGGCCGAGGCGTGCAATCCCCCGCCACAGCCCGACGGGTCGGCCCGGCCCCAACTCGGGGAGCAGGTGTCGCGCAGTGCGATGACGGACGTCACACCCGCCAAACTCGCCGACACCAAGGTGCGCGTGCTCAACGCCAGCGGGCGGGGCGGGCAAGCCGCCGACGTCGCCGGCGCGATGAAAGACCTCGGCTTCGCCCAGCCGACCGCCGCCAACGACCCGATCTACGCCGGAACCCGGCTGAACTGCCAGGGGCAGATCCGCTTCGGCACGGCCGGGCAGGCCACCGCGGCCGCGGTGTGGCTGGTGGCGCCGTGCACCGAACTGTTCAACGACAACCGCGCCGACGACTCCGTCGACCTGGCGCTGGGCACCGACTTCGGCACGCTCGCGCACAACGACGACATCGACGCCGTGCTGGCCAGCCTGCGTCCCGGCGCCACCGAACCGTCGGATCCCTTGCTGCTGCAGAAGATTCACGCCAGCAGCTGCTGAAGTCCCCGCTCAGTCCAGGATCGGGTCCAGACCGTTGAAGCGCTCAAGGGCGGCCAACAGACCGTCGGCGATCCCGGGTGCGGCGGCCACCACCAGGCCGGCCCCGTCGACGTCCCTGGGCGGCAGCACCACCCGGGCGCCGGCCTCCGCCGCGATCAGCGCGCCGGCGGCGCAGTCCCACACCTGCAGGCCGTGTTCGTAATACGCGTCCAGCCGGCCTTCGGCGACCATGCACAAGTCCAGCGCGGCCGAACCGATCCGGCGCACGTCGCGCACCACCGGCAGCATCCGGGCCAACAGCTCGGCCTGCGCGGCGCGGCGCGGCACCGAGTAGCCAAAGCCGGTGCCCAGCAACGCCATCGACAGATCGTCGACGGTCGCGCACCGCAACACGCGTTCGTCGTTCCCGTCGGTGACGTGCGCGCCGGCGCCGATGGCCGCCGAATACACCCGCCCGGCGACGACGTCGGCCACCGCACCCGCGATCGACACGCCGTCGATCTGCGCGCCGATCGACACGGCGTAGGCGGGAATGCCGTACACGAAGTTCACCGTGCCGTCGATGGGGTCGAGCACCCAGGTGACGGCCCCGGGCGGGGTGGCGTGCGCCGTGGCCGGCCCGCCGCCCTCCTCGCCCAGGATCGGGTCGCCGGGCCTTAGGCGCGCCAACCGATCCCGCAGCAACCGTTCGGTTTCCGTGTCGACGACCGTCACCGGATCGGTCGGCGTGCTCTTGGCGCGCACCGTGTCGTCGCCGCCGGCGGTGCCGTGGGCGCCGAACACCTCGGCTCGGCGGCGCCGCACGAACTCGGCGGCCTCGATGGCCAGCGTCTCGGCCACCGACCGCAGCCGCGCGGGCTCGTCCGCAGTTCCCGTCACCGGTCCATCGCATCACAATCGCCACCGTCGCGCGCACACGGGCACGACCGCGACGGCGCGGCGCTACATGCCTCTTCAGCCGGCGCTGCGCGCCGCGCCGCCAGGCTAAGGTGGGCGGACAACCCAAATCTCTCCCCCGCCCAGGAGACTCGATGACCAGCACCATGACCACGGACACGCCTGGCCCCGAGACCGCCGCGGGTGCGCCGCCGCGCCGTGGCTTCGGCGTCGATGTCGGCGGCAGCGGCATCAAGGGCGGCATCGTCGACATGGATACCGGGCTGCTGATCGGCGACCGGATCAAGCTGTTGACCCCCCAACCGGCGACGCCGTCGGCGGTGGCCCGGACCATCGCCGAGGTGGTCAACGGATTCGGGTGGACGGGTCCCCTCGGGGTGACCTACCCCGGCGTGGTCACCCACGGCGTCGTTCAGACGGCCGCCAACGTCGACAAGGCCTGGATCGGGACCAATGCGCGCGACATCATCAGCGGCGAGCTGGGCGGCCAGGCCGTCACCATCCTCAACGACGCCGACGCGGCCGGACTCGCCGAGCAGCACTACGGGGCCGGCAAAGACAGGCAGGGTGTGGTGGTGCTGCTGACGTTCGGCACCGGAATCGGCTCCGCGCTCATCCACAACGGCACGCTGATACCCAACACCGAGTTCGGGCACCTCGAGGTCGGCGGCAAAGAGGCCGAGCACCGCGCGGCGTCGTCGGTCAAGGAGCGCAACGGCTGGAGCTACGAGAAGTGGGCCCAGCAGGTGACCCGGGTGCTGGTGGCGATCGAGAACGCGATCTGGCCGGACCTGTTCATCGCGGGCGGCGGCATCAGCCGCAAGGCCGACAAGTGGATCCCACTGCTGGAAAACCGCACCCCGGTGGTGGCCGCCGCGCTGCAGAACACCGCCGGCATCGTGGGCGCGGCCATGGCCGCCACCGCCGACGTGACGCACTGAAATTTTGCCCGGTCGGACGGCATGAGCGCCCGGTATCGTTACAATGGTCCACGGCGTCAGCCCAAAATCGTTAGCGTGCGAAATCCCGACGCTGATATCCAACGCCGACATTCGACATAGCAGGCACTTTCGGTTCAGTATGCCCACACCACCGGAAGTGAATCCGACCGAAGGGGTGTAAGTGGCAGCGACCAAACCCAGCACCGACGAACCGGTGAAGCGCAACGCCACGAAGTCACCAGCGTCCCCCGCCAAGCGGCCGGCGGCAAAGCCCGCCAACGGCGCCGCCCCCGCGAAGCGCGCCGCAAAGTCGGCACCCCGGACGGCCAAGTCCACGGCGGGGCCCGACACCAAGTCGGCGGGTGACGAGAAGAAGAAGACCCGCGCCCCGGCCAAGGGCGCCCCGGCGAAGGCGCCGTCGCCCCGCGGCAGCAAAGCGGCCGGCAAGGAACCCGGGGTGGATCCCGATGCCGTGGACACCGACGGCGCCGAGGACCTCGACAACGAACCCGACCTGGAGGGCGAGCCCGCCGAGGACATCGACATCGCCGACCTCAGCCTCGACGACCTGGACGAGGCTGACGAGAGCGCTGCGCAGGGCGGCGACGACGCCGAGCTGGACGCGGGCGACTCCGAGGACGAGGAGGTCACCGTGACCGCAACGGCCGGCGCGGCTCCCGCCGAGGAGGACGAGGAGATCGCCGAGCCCACCGAGAAGGACAAGGCTTCCGGCGATTTCGTCTGGGACGAGGACGAATCCGAGGCACTGCGCCAGGCCCGCAAGGACGCCGAACTCACCGCCTCCGCCGACTCCGTCCGGGCGTACCTCAAGCAGATCGGCAAGGTCGCGCTGCTCAACGCCGAGGAAGAGGTCGAGCTGGCCAAGCGGATCGAAGCCGGCCTGTACGCCACGCAGCTGATGACCGAGATGGCCGAGCGCGGCGACAAGCTGCCCGCCGCCCAGCGTCGGGACATGGCGTGGATCTGCCGCGACGGCGACCGCGCGAAAAACCATCTACTGGAAGCCAACCTGCGCCTGGTGGTTTCGCTGGCCAAGCGCTACACGGGCCGCGGCATGGCGTTCCTCGACCTCATCCAGGAAGGGAACCTGGGTCTGATCCGCGCGGTCGAGAAGTTCGACTACACCAAGGGGTACAAGTTCTCCACGTACGCGACGTGGTGGATCCGCCAGGCCATCACCCGCGCCATGGCCGACCAGGCCCGCACCATCCGCATCCCGGTGCACATGGTCGAGGTGATCAACAAGCTGGGCCGCATCCAGCGCGAGCTGCTGCAGGACCTGGGCCGCGAGCCCACGCCCGAGGAGCTGGCCAAGGAAATGGACATCACCCCGGAGAAGGTGCTCGAGATCCAGCAGTACGCGCGCGAGCCGATCTCGCTGGACCAGACCATCGGCGACGAGGGCGACAGCCAGCTCGGCGACTTCATCGAGGACAGCGAAGCGGTGGTGGCCGTCGACGCGGTGTCGTTCACGCTGCTGCAAGA
The DNA here is from genome assembly GCA_963711445.1 of uncultured Actinomycetota bacterium. Lineage (GTDB taxonomy): Bacteria > Actinomycetota > Actinomycetes > Mycobacteriales > Mycobacteriaceae > Mycobacterium. The sequence goes on along the minus strand of CAVQEF010000002.1, from coordinate 1,563,338 downwards.
TCAGCTGCAGTCGGTGCTGGAAACCCTGTCCGAGCGCGAGGCCGGCGTGGTACGGCTGCGCTTCGGCCTCACCGACGGCCAGCCGCGCACCCTGGACGAGATCGGGCAGGTCTACGGCGTGACCCGCGAACGCATCCGCCAGATCGAGTCCAAGACGATGTCGAAGCTGCGCCACCCCAGCCGCTCCCAGGTGCTGCGCGACTACCTGGACTGAGCGACACTCCAACTATAGGCTCTGACCAGCAGATTTGTTGGTCAGTTCAGAAATAGTAGACACGTACAGCGCTACCAGTCAAGATATTAGCGTGGCGCGTCGCAAACCCCCGGCTCTCGACTTGGCCGCGTTGCTGCCCTCGTGGGAGTTGGCGTTGCGCGCCGAGCGCAAGTCGCCGCAAACCATCAAGAGCTACGGCGACGGGGTGCGCGGGTTCCTGCGCTGGTGTGAGAACAATCACCATTCTCCCGCTCTGGATCGCGACCTGGTGAAGGGCTTCGTGGCCGATCTGCTCGATGCCGGGGCCGAACCGGCGACTGCGCGGGCGCGCCAGCTCGGGGTGCGCCGGTTCTCGGCGTGGCTCGAAGAGGAGGGCGAGGTCGACACCGACCCCCTGCTCGGACTCAAGGCGCCCAAGCTCGACGCAAAGGTCACCGAATCACTGAGCGAGGCCGAGCTGCGCCGGCTGATCAAGGCATGCGCCGGCAAGGAGTTCCGCGACCGCCGCGACGAGGCGATCATCCGCCTGATGGCCGAGACGGGAATGCGCGCCGGGGAAGTCACCGGTTTGACCGTGGCCGACGTCGACCTCAACCGCGGCATCGTCACCGTGCGCCGCGGCAAGGGCGGCAAGGGCCGCATCGCCCCGTTCGGCGACCAGACGGCCCGAGCGATCGACCGCTACCTACGCGCCCGGCGCACCCACCGCCTCGCCGACACCGACGCGCTCTGGCTCGGTGACCGCGGCAAAAGCCTGGAGTACTACGGCCTGCACTCGGCGCTGAAGTATCGCGCCCAGCTGGCCGGACTGACCGGTTTTCATCCGCACAAGCTGCGGCACACGGCCGCGTCGCGCTGGCTGGCCGCCGGCGGATCCGAAGGCGGCCTCATGGCCGTGGCCGGATGGTCGACCCGCGACATGATCGACCGGTACACCCGCGCCACCGCGGCCGACCGGGCTGCAGCCGAAGCTCGCAACCTGAATTTAGGGGAACTGTGAGCGCCCAACCTCGACCGCGGCTCAGATACACGTGCCCACACTGTGGGCGCTGCGTCCTCCGCGTCTTCACTGCAGCCCAACACCAGTTGGACCGGGATATGCCAGCCGCGGTACACGATGGATTGCAACCGGCTGAGCAGATGGGCCCACTGGGGGGTTCGGAGGGCGTCTACTCGGCAAATCTAGACCGATTGCGCGCCAAAGGATCTCATGTTTCATACCTCGCGTTGCACCACTATCCATGGCTTACCCAGGACGATATCGCGCTGGCCTGCCGCCAATGCGGGCACAAATACTCAGTTCCGGTGATGCCGATCCTCGAAGACTTCCTTAGCGCCCGGAAGCGTGGAGGCATCCTGCCGACGCGCCGAAGCGATGCACAGCGCTAATGGCCGCGCGAACGCTATAGTTCAGGACTAGTGCCCCGGGCTCGCCCGGAATCGGCTCACAGATTTTCAGGGCGGTGAGCCAAGACTCCAAATAGGAGCTTGGCTGAACATGCCCGACCCACTCCGCACACAAATCGGCCGCGTTGGCGCCTATGAATCCTGGGCGCGCACGGAAGACCGCCCCGCCCGAACGGCGCCAGGGCGCAAGGCGATGCTCGACAAGTTCGAGCGGGAAGTCGATCCGAACAACGAACTGGCGCCACAGGAACGAGCGAAACGCGCTGCGTTCGCGCGGAAAGCCTACTTCGCCAGACTGGCGCTGAAATCTGCACAGGCACGCAAGCGCCGTGGTGGGGGCGCCTGATGGCCCAACGAAGAAACCCGGGCACATCGGCCCGGGCCGCCTCGACAACCTCCACGCTGTGCCGACAGTCTAACGGACACCGCCGCCAAGACGGTTACACAGCGCCGACCGCCGCCGACCGCCGCGAGGCCGCCCTGCTGGCCGAGGCATACGCGCTCGGGTACCGGCTGAGCGTCCAGTGTCTCGACTGTCATCGGCCACTAACGCACCCGGCGTCGGTGCGGGCGCATCGCGGTCCGACGTGCCGGGCACGGGCGGTTGCTGGCACGTCGGGGGCCGCGCGATGATCGGCGAGGCCAAGCTGGGCGACAACTCAATGATGCTGGCGTTTCTAGGTGCATGCTTCGGCGACAGCACCGGCCGTTTACACGTCGGCGTGGGCAGCGGACCGCACTTGGCGGACAACGGAAAGTACGCCCACAAAGCATTCAGCCAACACCATTTCGCCTGGCCAGATGAAGCGCGGCTGGCGCAGAGAGAAATCCAGCGAGCCAGCCACGAAAGCGATGTTTACGTGTGCCCCTACCTGATGTGGGCAGACAAGCGGACCCCGGCCGCCGCGGTTGCCCTGCGCCTGGTGCACACCGACATCGACCATGGCCAGCTCGATCCCGAGAAGGTCCAGCAGCTCCCCGGCGCCTTCGCGGTCAGCTCGGGCACGCCGGGTAACGGGCATGTCTATGTGCCGCTGGCCGCTGCGCTCACCGCGCCCCAACACCGCACCCTGTGCAAAGCGCTCGGGGCCTACCTCGGCGGCGGGGAGAAGATCAGCGCGAACGATCTTTTGCGCCCACCTGGCACCCTCAATCACAAGCCCGCGGCCACCGGCGGCCTGCCGGCAATGGTGACTTGGCTGGTACCTCCTGCGGGTGTGCTCGCCGACCCGCACACCCTGGCAGCGCTGCTGGGTGTTGACCTGGCCGACACCCCGACCACCGCAACGCACGCGGGTGTCGCACAGGTGGATCTATCGCGGCACCCGCGGGTACGGGACGCGCTACAGAAGAACACCGGTGATCGCTCCGCCGATACCATGCGGGTGGTCGGAGCCTGTCTCAACGATGGGTTGACCGAGGCCGAGATGCGTTGGGCGGTGAGCACCCGCGCCGACTTGGTTGCTCGGCTTAACGAACGTCCCGACCACGACGACGATCTCCTACGCTGCTGGCGCAAGGCCATCGACGAACGCCAGCAGCGCAAGGCCGACTCGTCTTGGGCGGACGGTGCCCAACATGACGATGGGCGGGCAACCGACAGCGACCCCGAGGGCATGCCGAGGCTGTGGAAGGCGACCGACCTGCGGCCCGCTCAGCCGCCGCGGTGGCTGGCCAAAGGCCGCCTGCCGCGCGACGCGGTAAGCCTGCTGATCGGTGACGAAGGTATCGGCAAGTCGCTGTTCTGGGGTTGGATCGTCGCCGCGATCACCAGGGGGAAACCGCTGCCCGAGTTCGGAATACCGGCCCGGCCGCCGGCCACCGTGATTCTGGTGTGCACCGAGGACGATTGGTCGTCAACGGTGCGACCCCGATTGGAGGTTGCCGGCGCCGATCTGAACATGGTGCAGGTGATCTGCACCGAGGACGACGGCAGCGGATCGCCGGTGTTTCCCCGCGATTGCTTCTTGATCTTGGAGACGGACCCGAAACCGGCCCTCGTGGTGGTCGATGCCTGGCTCGACACCGTGCCGGCGGGGCTCTCGGTGCGTGACCCGCAGCAGGCCCGCCAAGCACTGCACCCGTGGAAAGAAGTCGCGACATCCACCGACGCCGCGGTGCTCCTACTGTGCCACACCAACCGGGTCGCATCCCCGAACGCTCGCGACCGGTACGGCGCCACCTACGCGCTGCGGCAGAAAGCCCGCCTGACGCTCTACGCCCAACAGGACGACGAGGGTTATCTACTGATCGGGCCCGAGAAGGCCAACAGCACCGCCGAGGCGCCCGCGAGCCGGTTCGCCATCACGAGCAAGGCCTACTTCCCCGCCACCGACGAGCACGACGGGACCGTGCCGTTGCTGGCCTACATCGGGGAGTCCGACCGCACTGCCCGCGAGCATGTGGCGGCCAGCGCCGAGGCCGGCGCCGACGAGCCGGGCGGCAATCCAGCAAAGCTGTTCGTGTATGACTACCTGATCCGCCGCGGCGGTGAAGCGCCCGCCGTGGACGTGCTCAAGGAGGGTCGCAAAGCCGGGTTCGGAGACCAGGAACTCAAAGATGCCCGCCGGCGCCATCGCGATCCCCGCATCGTCAGCCGCAAGGCGAGTTGGGGCGACGGTTGGGTGTGGGCCATTGAGTACGGACCCGCCGAAGGTGGCGAAGGTGGCGAAGGTGGCACCCAAAGTGGCATGCCCCCTGCGGTGCCACCTACAACACCTTCGGGGGATGAACGCCACCTTGGCGAGAGCCTGCCACCTACGCCGGCCCCACCCGGCGCGCCCACCACGCATACCCCGGGGTTCACCGCACGGGTCCAGAACATCGTTGCCCGGGCCAACGCCGAGCACCCCATCCGGTGCCACGACTGCGGTGACGCGATCCCCGAGCACATGCGTTCGGCCCGTGCCCGCGGTATGTGCACTCGCTGCACAGCTAGGGCCGCAGCAAACACCGGCGGGTCCCGATGACCGCCGCCCTGTTCGACGCGCTCGGCGTCATCCCAGCGCTCCCCGGCGCCCGCTGCCGCGGCCGGCACCACTTGTTCGACGAACCGAGGCGCGACGAGGACGAACAAGCGGTGCAGGACCGCCACGCCCAGGCGCTCGGGCTGTGCGCCCGCTGCCCGGCCGCCCGGCGATGCCGGGAATGGCTCGACTCGCTGCCACCACGCAAGCGACCACGTGGCGTCGTTGCCGGGACGGTGAACCGGTGACCGCGGCCGCTGCCGACTTGCCGCCTCACTGCCCGAGCCGCGAGCAGCCTGCCGAGGGTGACCGGCAATACGCGCGCGAGATGGCCGCACCGCTGGATGGCGATGATCTGCGCTACGCGCATGGCATCGTCACGCAAATCCGCCGCGACTTCGTCCTAGCCGGGCAGCCTGTGCCGCAGCGGATTCAGCGGCTCTACGACCACCTGGGCGAAGCCGTCCGAATGTCCGCGCGAGGACGCGACGATTGCGCCACCTCGGCCCAATCCCGAACCCTAAGTGGCACGGAGGTAGCCCGCGAAATCGGCCGCAACGCCAAGTGGGTCTATCGCCACCGCACCGAGCTCGGCGGGTTTGAAGTCGGCGACCGCTGGCGCTACCCACGAGCGACGGTTCTGAGATGGAAGAGGGAGAAGAACATTGGCTGACAGCAACGACGACTTTCACCAGCTCTGGCGCCAGGCAATCGAAAACCACGTCATCAACATGACGCCAGCCGAATTCGCCGCTCTGGAAACCAAGCGATCCGAAAGTAACTTCACCAGCAAGGATTTCAAGGACCCGGCCGACCGGCAGCGCGCAATCATGGCCTCTATCAATGCGAAACAAGCAAGGTCAAACGCCCGCGGCCCGGCCGACGCCAATGGCTACAGACCCGGCCAACACCCGTCCGACACCCGCCACCCCCACTAGCAGACAGGCGCCCACATGGCACACGAAAAGCCTTCCGAGAATAGCCATTACGCTGATGCGGTGCGGTTGCTGGAAGCTGCGCCGCAGTACGGAGGTTGTTACGAGCAGCGCGCGACCAGCTCTATCACCGCAGCCACCGCCCACGCCGTGCTCGCGTTCGCGGGCTTAGCGCTCGAAAACCCCACCGCGAACGAAAACTACAACGAGGCGGCGCGGCTGCTGCAAGCCGCAGGGCACAATGGCGGCTTCCACCCGACTGCATCGGCGGCCACCGTCAACGCTGCCCTTGCGCGTGCGATGCTCAGCCTCGTCGACCACCACGCTGCGGCCAGCGGGACAACACCGCACGAGCGAAGCCGCGCGGTCAAGGCGGCCGGCTGAGGCGGATGCGAGGCATCGTGGACCAGTCTTCGGCGGCCGGCCAGCCCAGGCCTGCGCGGGCGGCCGTCGAAAGCGCGCCGGAGTGCGCCCGGGTTTGTCCTCCCGCGTGCGCACCCGGCGCGCACCAAGTGTGCAGTCTAGGTCGATGCCGAGCATTCCCGCAGGTCAGGACCGTGAAGGTCCGGCAGGGAGGGGTAGGGGGTACCCGAAGGTCGCCAGCCCCGCACCGGGACGCCTTAGGGCTCGCGCATGCGACAGCGCATGCGAAATGCTCGAAAAGCGGCGCCGCCGGGTGCGCCTGCGAGATGCGCGAAGGCGGCACCCCGTGACCGCGGTGGCCGGGCCGAAGCCTCCGAAGGGACTGGCGGCCGAAGGTCGGGCATTGTGGCGGGTGATCTGCGCCGATGCTGCCGGCCAGGGCCTCGAGCTCGACGCCCGCGAGCTGGTCTGGCTGCGGCACGCCGCCAAGCTGGCCGACCGAATTGGGGAGCTTGAAACGGCGATGGCCGCCCAACAGTTGATCGTTGAAGGCCATGCAAAACAGCCCGTCGCCAACCCGCTATTGGGTGAAATCCGCCAAAATCAGGCACTCTTGGCGCAAACCTTGGGCCGGCTGCGGCTGGAAGTCGCTGAGTCGAGCAGCGGCCAGGCGGTCACTGGAAACCGGCACCGAGCGGCGGCCTTGGCGCGGTGGGGGGCACGTTGATGGCGCGGCGTGTACGGCAGTCGGTGCGCGAGGTGCGCGAGGCGCTGGTCGTCGAGCGCGAGCGGTCGATGGAACGCTGGGCGATTCCCGGCCGGCGCGACGAGTGGCTCGACGGTTTGCATTCTGGCGCTCCGGTGGTGGTGTCGTCGGCCCAGCTGATGTGCGCGCTGATGCGCGCTGGCCTGCCGCATCGGCAGTACGCCTACGGCGGCGCCGAGTGGGACAAGAGATTCGTGCTCGACGAGCGCGACCAGCTCAGCGAATGGCGCGGATGACTCGCCGGGGGTACCCGGCGCCGATCGAACGTAGCCGTCTGGTGACGAACTACAACATGTCGGGCAACTACGAGATGCGCGCCGCGATGGACGCCCATGAGCTCAAGCAGCAGCAGGAACAGGAGACCTGCCTCGCCCACCACGGGCGGATCAGCGGATGAGGTCATCGGACTGATGGCCTGGGAGCCAGAGTCATTCACATCGGAGCAGCGTCGGGGCGCGGCCAAAGCGATCGTCCGCGCGCAGGGACTGGTCGGTCTTCTCGACCCTGGAGAATTCGGCCCCAACAACAGTGAGATCGCCGTGAAGATTTACGCGCGAGTCGATGACATGCTGGCGATGCTCTACGACGACCTCTACGGGCTCGACAGCAGCGCGCCTCACTGGCCCAACATCAGCTGAGCCAAGGCGTTCCCCGGAATGGCCGCGATCACATTGACCACGAAGGGCCATACGAAGGTATCCATTCGGGCCTTCCACCAATCCTTGTGACCGCTTGCCGCGGCAGCACGAATCATCGACGAAGCAAGGCGCTCCACTGCTTCCTGTAGGTCGAAATCGCCGACTGCATTATAGTTATCGATGCACCAGTTCAGGTGCGCGATAACCTGCTTGACGTGGAGCTTCAGTAGGTCGTTGGCGATCGTGTCATCTTCATCAAGGAGCTGGCCAATTCCTTCTGCGTAGGAGCGGATATCGTCCAGACCGCCTGGCCGCACAGTGGGAACGAAGTCGTCGAGCCTGTCGGCCAGGTTCTCAAGGTGTTCCAGGGCCGTGCCGTTCATGGCCGCTGAATTTTGCGCCGTCCAGCCGTTCGGATACGCAAATACGCTCTGGCACCATACCGGGAAGTGGCGCCGAAAAACCGTAGTGTTGCGGCCCGCCTGCTCTAGTTGGGCCAGAAGCTCATCGATGGCATCAAGGTGGCGCACGGCAATTCGATGCCGCAGCCAATCAATGGGCTCGCGTGCTTTTTGCGTTGAATGACCGCCCTTATTCCAAGCGTTGAGCTGAATCAGCAGCAACTGAGCAGGGTTCGCCATAGGGTCGAATCTTAATGTGTCGCTAACCAGGGCCGCCCTGCGCACCCGCGGGGGGATTCGGCGACGGCTAGGCTTGCTGATCGTGGTGGACATTCTGACCGTGATCGGCGGCGGGATTGCCGGCAGTGCGCTGACCTATGGACTCACATGGGTACGCGAGCACAGACGCACGAATGACGCCTACAGGGCTCCCCAGCGCGTCGCGATCGCCGATATCGTCGAGGCCACATACGAACTCACGCTCCGGATCTATGCATTCCGGGATGTCTGCGAAGAACTCGCAAAAGAAAGCGAAGGCAAGACCTTCCGACAAATACCGGATGCCGAGCAAGAGGACGTGTCTCACCAAGCCAAGCGCGCACTGCTTGGCGTCGGCCGAGCCTTCCACGCTGGCCGACTCACCGTTGTGGACGCCGACTGCTACGAAGCCATGGGTGAGGCTTTCAACAACTTCGCCAAGCTACAGGCCGCGCTCGAGGGCACCGCGGAACTGACGCCCACCCCAGATAACATGCGGGACAAGCTCCGCAGCATCGTTTCCTCCACCGAGGCACTGAATAAAGACGTCGTCAGACTGGTATACGCGGGCCAAAAGCGGCTCTCTCCGGTGCAGACGTGGTGGAATAAGCGTCGGCGCACCAAGGTGCGCAAGCGGCTTGAGGCGAAATACTTCGATCCGTCTCGGAATATCAACCGCGTGACGTGAACCTGACGCGACATATTTCTGCGTCGACCTATACCGCCGGCGGATAGGACCCGTACACCCCGAGCCGCATGTCCCCGGCCAACACCGCGGCGTGCTGCCGGTCGGCCCGCGCGCGGATCTCGGCATCGCGCCGTCGTCGCGCCAGCCGCCCGTCATCGCGGTGGGCCAGCCACTTGCCCAGCGTGATCGCGACGCCGACGGTCACCAGCACCGCAGCCAGTAGCCACGCGAACTTCACCACCAGGGCCGCGGCGATGAGCAGCAGAATCAGGGGCATGGGGTCCTCCTAGTAATGCCCGAGCTGGCTGCTGTACTGCGGACAGTAGGCCGCGACAGCGGAGCCGATGAATCCCTCGGCGCTGGCGATGGTCAGTGGCGTGTTGGCCTTCAACGCCTCGGAGACGAGATCGGCGTCAGTGTGGCCTTGCGATAGCTCGGTGCAGACCGTGTGGGCCGACGCGATCGCCTCGGCGGGGTCCGTTATCACGATGCCCTGCAGTCCGAGCTGCTGGAAGAACACGGTGTCGGCGGCCGGCCCCGCCGGGGCCGGAGGGACTTCCCCCTGCGCAGTCTCGCCGGCCGCCGCGGTGATGTCGGACTCGGGCACGCGGTCAGTGCGCATCCCTGGTGGCTCGGCGGCAGTGCTCGGCGCCGGGGCACGGCCTGGGCGTCGACAACCTGTCGGCGGGTCCACGCGGCCGGGCTGATGACCAGAACAACCGCAGCCAGGGCCACAGCGCTCATCAGGATCATCGCCGCGACCCGGATCGCGCTGCGCCAGTTACGCGGGCCCGGCTCGCTGTCCTCGCAGGCCGACCACGCGAGCTCGGGCGCGGCCTGTGTCGCGGCCAGCGCGATCGAGGTCGCGCCGGCCATCTCGCGGTCGCCATCGTCATCGCGCATCGTCGACCTCTTTCTGGGCTGCTGATTCGGATTGTGCTCCGGGTGGCCGACAGCTATCCGCAGCATCACGCAGGCGGTACTTCAGCTCCGACAGGCGTCGCGCTTCGGGCCGCGCTGTGGTGCGACTGGACCACCGCGGCAAGCGGCGCACGAGACGCAAGAGAAGGCGCGGTTCCCAAAATCTGCCGGTGCAAGGTGTCATGATCGGAGTGACCGCGAAAGTCTCGATCCCGATGAATGAGGTTTGGCCATGTCCCGAGCTGACGGCGCCAATGAACCAGCGCCTCCTCCACCGCCTCCTCCACCGCCGCCCCCGACGGTTAGCGACAAGCCGTGGCAAGACCCATGGTCAGAACAGAGTCTGCGCGGCAGCGGTGAGCCAGAGGGCATTGAGCACCGCAGCAAGTGAGCCAGTAGATCCGATTTCGCCGGCAGGAAAGCTCTACCAGACCATCACGGATAAGTTGCTGGCCGCGGAACTCGATCGCCGGAAAGCTTTAGAGGGTCGCGCGGCCGCGTTGATGACGTCGAGTGGTGCAGTTCTGGCATTAATCTTCGGCCTTAGCGTGCTGCTCACTGGCAAAGACATGGTGTACGAGAGCCTGGTTGCCACCCTGCTCCTGATCGCGGCAATGATTGCCTTCCTGACTTCAGCGGTAATTGCGATCGTGGTTCAGGTTCACGGATTCGAGTACAAGGTCATGAGCGACGACGCGCTGAGGTCGCTTGCTCGTGATCACGCCGAGTGGGCGCGCCGAGCTGACGATGCGACGCGAGCCTGGGTCAGTAAGCAGGTCAGCACTATCTGCACGATGCGCACCGGGAATAGCACGAAGCAAAAACAGGTCGAATGCAGTCTGTGGGTTCAGGTCGCGGCAATTGGATTACTGGCAAGCTCGGTAGGTGTCGAATTGCTCAGCAGGTACTTTCTGGAATTCACACCCTGCTGAGATGGGGAGTGTGCCGCTGACGACACCAACCGGCCCCGACCGCCCGCGTCGTGGGCAGCCGGGGCCGAAGTGGGCGAGGGGTCACGTGGTCACCGCGGGGACGAGCCGCAGCGGCTCGCGGCCGGCGAGGTAGCGGGCGTAGGGCGGCCTCAACAGCGTCGCCAGGGCCACCAGCTCGTCGGTCGTCAGGTCCCCCAAGGCGACCATCTGGGCAATGTGCTCGCATTCGGCGATGTAAGCCTCGCGGCGGTTAGTTTCGATACTCGCGGTCATCAGTCCCGCCGGCCTTCCAAGATTGCCGCCCACTCATACCGCAAGTCGTTGGCGACCTTGGCCACCGCCCTGATGTCCTCGTAGGTGAAAGCGGCGATGTCGGTGATCCCGGCGCTGTCCGGCGTGCCGTCGATGCGGGCCTCGAAAAAGATGCTCTCGTCGTGGCTGTCGGCCCACCGGATGAGTTCGCCGACGACCTCCCCGGAGAACTCGCCCGACACCGCGGTCGACATGACGTGCGACACCGGCTGGCCGCACTGCTTGGACTCGAAGAGGGCTGAGATATCCGTCGGCTGGAAATGACGGAAGATGCCTCGCCGGCCGAGCCAGTGCCCGTTGACCCCTTCACGAAGCGGCCCGCCGCGCTGGTCGGTGTCGGAGGGCTCGGGGCAGTCGGGCGTGTGAGGGCCGATGCCGTGGCAACAAGCGCGCGTGGTGGAGTCGACCGGGTAGCGGTCGGTGGTTTGGTCGGTTGTGGTTGACATGGTTGCCTCTCTACCGGGATAGAGAGCATCGTCAGTCCAAGATATCGGCGCAGCCCACGCTCGCGCCTAACCTGCATATTGCCTGGTCACGTACAGCGCTAACCGAACCCTAGTGCGCGACTACCTGGACTAGCAGATCGCGGCCCCGCGAGCCGAATTCGTTGCCGCCCCGCCGGGTGATACTCGGCTGATGCCGGGTATTCCTCACCGGGTCACCGCGTGCGGCACAGCGCGGTTCGGCTGACGCTCACCCCGGCTGACCGGACGCCTCCGGCGGATCCCGATCGTCGACGAGCGGGGCGAAGGTGCCGTCGGGCGCCGGCCGGTAGTCGGTGACCCGGATCACAGCGCGCACCGGCAACGGACCGTACAGGTGCGGGAACAGCATCGAGGCCGGATCCGTTGGCACACCGGGCTCCCACCGCACCGGTGAGTCGAGCAACGCGGGGTCGATATGCAGCAGGACCAGGTCCGCGCGACCGCGGAACAGCCGGTTGGCCGGCAGGTGCACCTGCTGCGGCGTCGACAGGTGGATGAACCGGTCCGGGACCTCCGAGCCGGAATCCTCCGGTCGGATCGCGCCCCGGCTGCGGGCCCGCGACCACTCGTCGGATCCACACAGATGGACCAGGACGTCAGGTACGAAGGTCACGGAGGGCCACCTTAAAGAGCCTTCCTGAAGGGCTGGAAAACCCGTGAGAAACGACACACCCGAGAACGGTCGGGGAACAACGCAAAAACCCCATGCGTCTGAGAGAGTGAATAAACGCGAGAACGGAGAAGCCATGAACGCAACTCTGACCAGTCCTTTGACCAGAGCGGACCGCTGCGACCGCTGCGGTGCCGCAGCTCGCGTTCGCGCCAAGCTGCCCTCCGGCGCCGAACTCCTTTTCTGCGGGCATCACGCCAACGAGCACGAAGCGAAACTGATCGAGTTGGCCGCGGTGCTGGAGTTCAGCGAGAGCTAGCCCACAACAACTCGCGCGCGGGCAATGCTGCCCGCGCGCGCAGTTTTCGGTAATGCTGGACAGGTATGAGCGATCAGGTCGCAAAGCCGTCCCGCCACCACGTCTGGCGCATATGTCTCAGGACTCTGTCAAAGAGCTGGGACGATTCCATCTTTTCCGAATCCGCACAGGCGGGGTTCTGGTCGGCGCTGTCCCTTCCGCCGCTGCTGCTGGGGATGCTGGGCAGCCTGGCCTACGTGGCCCCGCTGTTCGGCGCCGACATGTTGCCCAGCATCGAACACCAGGCCATCTCGACGGCCCACAAGGTGTTCTCCCCCAGTGTGGTCAACGAGATCATCGAACCCACGATGCGCGACATCACCGCGGGCGCCCGCGGCGAGGTGGTGTCGCTGGGTTTTCTGATTTCGCTGTGGGCGGGTTCCTCGGCGATCTCGGCGTTCGTCGACTCCGTGGTCGAGGCCCACGGCCAGACGCCGTTGCGCCACCCCGTGCGGCAGCGGTTCTTCGCGCTGTTCCTCTACGTGGTGATGCTGGTGGCGGTCGTGGGGACGGCGCCGCTGCTGGTGCTGGGGCCGCGCAAGGTGGCAGAACACATCCCGTTCAGCCTGGCCAACACGCTGCGCTACGGCTACTACCCGGCGCTGATCCTCGGGCTGATGGTCGGGATCATGATCTTGTACCGGGTGGCGCTGCCGGTGCCGCTACCGTCGCACCGGCTGCTCCTGGGCGCGATGCTGGCGACGGCGGTGTTCGTGATCGCAACGCTGGGCCTGCGGATCTACCTGAGCTGGATCACCAGCACCGGCTACACCTACGGAGCGCTGTCCACCCCGATCGCATTCCTGCTGTTCGCCTTCTTCGGCGGCTTCGCGATCATGCTGGGCGCCGAACTCAACGCCGCCGTCCAGGAAGAATTCCCCGCACCCAAGACGCATGCCCACCGGCTGCGCAACTGGATGCTGGCGCGCGCACGAGGCTCGGGGGTGACGGCGGACTCGCCCGCGGGTTCGGGCGCGCACCCGGCGACGCAGGAACGCGACGTCGCGACGGCGGAGCCGCCGGCTTGATCAGCCCTTCTTGAGGCTTTCGTAGATCTTCTTGCAATCCGGACAGACCGGCGAACCCGGCTTGGCCGAACGCGTGACGGGGAACACCTCGCCGCACAGGGCGACCACGTGGTTGCCCATTACCGCGCTCTCGGCGATCTTGTCCTTCTTGACGTAGTGGAAGTACCGAGGGGTGTCGTTGCCGGTCCCGTCGTCGACGCGTTCGTCGGTCTCGGTGCGTTCGATCGTCTGGGTCTGCATACCCAACATTGTGCACCCCCCGAAGCCAGGCGAATCCGGCTGCGCCGGAATCGGTGAGATGTGGGACAGTGGAGGAATGAAGCGCGGCTCCGAACAGGGGTTCAGCGACGAGTTCGGAGACAGGTCCAACGACTTCGACGACAAGGGCCGTCCGGTCCTCATCACCGCCGCCGCACCCTCTTACGACGAACAGCATCGCGCGCGGGTGCGCAAGTACCTGACGCTGATGGGCTTCCGCATCCCGGCGCTCATCGCCGCCGCCGTCGCCTACGGCGCCTGGCACAACGGCCTGATCTCGCTGGCGATCGTGGCGGTGTCGGTGCCGTTGCCATGGATGGCCGTGCTCATCGCCAACGACCGCCCGCCGCGCGGCCGCAACGAGCCCCGGCGGTTCGACGAGGGTCCGCGGCGCACTCCGCTGTTCCCGACGGCGGAGCGTCCGGCGCTCGAGCCCCGGCGCGACCCGCACCCGCAACCGGGGGCACCGGGCGCGCAGGGCCACGGCTAGGCGGGGCGTTTCGGGGCGGGCCACGACCCGCCGCACTTCTCAGGACTTTCTCAGGTCATCGGCACATTTCTGCACGTCATGGCGTGTGAGATCACAGCTCTCCGGGAACTCTGAGCGCGTAGCTGTCGTTAAGCCATACGACAGAACAAGCTGATCGGGAGGTCGCTATGGCGAACGCCACCACAAGCAGGATCGACGGCGATCTGGATGCTCAGAGTCCCGCGGCCGACTTGGTGCGCGTCTATCTGAACGGCATCGGTAAGACCGCGTTGCTCAACGCAGCGGACGAGGTCGAACTCGCCAAGCGGATCGAAGCCGGGCTGTACGCCGAGCATCTGCTGGCAACCCGTAAGCGCCTCGGCGAGAACCGCAAACGCGACTTGGCGGCCGTCGTGCGCGACGGTCAGGCCGCCCGCCGTCACCTGCTGGAAGCGAACCTGCGACTGGTGGTGTCGCTGGCCAAGCGCTACACGGGCCGGGGCATGCCGCTGCTGGACCTGATCCAGGAAGGCAACCTGGGGCTGATCCGCGCGATGGAAAAGTTCGACTACACAAAGGGATTCAAGTTCTCGACGTATGCCACCTGGTGGATCCGTCAAGCCATCACCCGCGGCATGGCCGACCAGAGCCGCACCATCCGGTTGCCGGTCCACCTGGTCGAGCAGGTCAACAAGCTGGCGCGGATCAAGCGCGAGATGCACCAGAACCTGGGCCGCGAGGCCAGCGACGAGGAACTTGCCGCCGAGTCGGGCATCCCGGTCGAGAAGATCAACGACCTGCTCGAGCACAGCCGCGACCCGGTGAGCCTGGACATGCCGGTCGGCTCCGAGGAGGAGGCCCCGCTGGGCGATTTCATCGAGGACGCCGAGGCGATGTCGGCGGAGAACGCGGTGATCGCCGAGCTGCTGCACACCGACATCCGCAGCGTCCTGGCGACTCTCGACGAGCGCGAGCACCAGGTGATCCGGCTGCGTTTCGGCCTGGACGACGGGCAGCCGCGCACCCTGGACCAGATCGGCAAACTGTTCGGCCTGTCCCGCGAGCGGGTCCGCCAGATCGAGCGGGACGTGATGTCCAAGCTGCGCGTCGGCGAGCGCGCCGATCGCCTCCGCTCCTATGCGAGCTGAGGTCGCCGGCTAGACCCACCCACAGCCCAACAACAGACGGTATGCCCGCCGTGAGACACGGCGGGCATACTGCTTGGCTGGGAAGCGTTACACCCATTCACGCAGCTGGCCCAGTAGACTCGGCGTCATTGGAGGGTGCTGAATGAACGATCTGGTCGATACCACCGAAATGTACCTGCGGACCATCTATGACCTCGAAGAAGAGGGCGTGACGCCGCTGCGTGCCCGGATCGCCGAACGCCTCGATCAAAGCGGCCCGACCGTCAGCCAGACCGTGTCCCGCATGGAGCGGGACGGCCTCCTCCATGTCGCCGGCGACCGCCACCTGGAACTCACCGACAAGGGCCGGGCCCTGGCCATCTCCGTGATGCGCAAGCACCGCCTGGCCGAGCGGCTACTCGTCGACGTGATCGGCCTGCCCTGGGAGGAAGTGCACGCCGAGGCCTGCCGCTGGGAGCACGTCATGAGCGAGGACGTCGAGCGCCGGCTGATGAAGGTGCTCAACAACCCGACCACCTCCCCGTTCGGCAACCCGATTCCCGGTCTTCTGGACCTCGGCGTCGGCCCGAACTCCGGCGCCGAGGACGCGAACCTGGTCCGGTTGACCGAGCTCCCCTCCGGGTCGCCGGTGGCGGTGGTCGTCCGGCAGCTCACCGAGCACGTGCAGGGCGACATCGACCTGATCAGCCGGCTCAAGGATGCCGGCGTGGTGCCGAACGCGCGGGTGACCGTCGAGACCGGCCCTGCCGGGGTGACCATCGTGATCCCCGGCCACGAGAACGTCACCCTGCCGCACGAGATGGCCCACGCCGTCAAGGTCGAGAAGGTCTGACTCCCACCGCCCTTAGCCCGCGCGGCGGCGCAACGCCCGCCGCGGCGGCAGCCGCACACCCAGTCTCTTGGCCACTCGGTAACCGGTGAGCGCGAGCTCTTGGATGCGCTCGGGCCGCACACCGGACTGCAGCGCCCTGTCCAGCATGCCCGCCATGCGATGCTCGGGATCGCGCCGCAGCGCGGCCTCCAGCGACACCCCGGCCAGCGGCCCGTCGCCGCGGGCGTAGGCGGAAAACGCCAGCAACACCAGCGCCTCGACCCGCCAGGGCTCGGGCAAACTGCGGGCCAGCAGCGCCCACAACGACTCCGCGTCCCCGGCATTGGCGCCGACCGCAAGCGCATACAGCGCGTCCCGCACCTGCACGTCGATCAGCGCGCAACCCAGCTGTGCCACGTCGTCCTCTGACAGCGCACGGCCGTCGGCGACCCGGGTGGCGGCGGCCAGCGCGCGTTCCACGTCACGGCGGCCGCAGCCGGCCGGGTCGGCCCGATGCGCCGCCTGCCGCGCGGCCGCGTGGCGGGCGACCAACTCGGCCCGCTCACCGGCGCGGTCCTCGACGGCGATGACCGCCAGCAGGTCGGCGCGCCGCGGATAGAGCCGCCGCCCGTCCAGGACCGCCGCCGCGGCCAGCGGCGACGCCGAAGGGTCGTCGACGTGCCCGCCCGCACCGCAGCCGTCCACGCAATGCCAGCGCCCACCGGCGGCCACCCGATCCACCACATGTGCGGCCCATAGCTGGATGTCGTTCTCCGCCAGGGCGTTTGTGAGCGAGGCGCACAGCCGTCTGTAATCCTCGTTGCAGCCCGGGCAGTGCGCACCGTGCTCGTCGACGATGACCGCGATCGCCGCGTCGGGTTCGGCTGCGGCCGCCACCTCGACGAGGTACCCGATCCGCTCGGCGAGCTTCTCGGACAGGTCGACGCGCATTACCGACCCCAGCTCGCCGCCGCCGAGCGACACCAGCACCAGTGAATTCTCCGGCACGAAGCCGAGAACAGCCGGTAGCGCGGCGATCAATGCCCCGGGCCGATTCAATTCGAAGTCCGCGTGATCTGTCGTCATGAGCCCCAACGCTGACGCTCGCCACCGTCAGGGGTGCGCGCGCTCACCGGCCCTGCACTTCTCCTGTGCATGAAGTCGGCACTGTGGGTCGTGCTGCTTTAAGGTTTGCTCATGGCGTCGACGCGTGAGTACGACATGGTGGTGATCGGTTCGGGCCCCGGTGGGCAAAAGGCCGCCATCGCCTCGGCGAAGCTGGGCAAGTCGGTCGCGGTCGTCGAGCGCGGCCAGATGTTGGGCGGCGTATGCGTGCAGACCGGCACCATCCCGTCAAAAACGTTGCGCGAAGCAGTTTTATACCTGACCGGGATGAGCCAGCGCGAACTGTACGGCGCGAGTTACCGCGTCAAGGAGAAGATCACCCCGGCCGACCTGCTGGCCCGCACCCAGCACGTGATCGGCAAGGAAGTCGACGTGGTGCGCAACCAGCTGATGCGCAACCGCATCGACCTGCTGATCGGGCACGGGCGATTCCTCGACCCGCACACCATCGAGGTCGAAGACCTCTCCCACCGCGAAAAAGTAACCATCAGCGGGAGATACATCGTCGTCGCCACGGGCACCCGGCCCGCGCGGCCGTCCGGCGTCGAGTTCGACGAGGAACGGGTGCTCGACTCGGACGGCATCCTCGACCTCAAATCGCTTCCGACATCGATGGTGGTGGTCGGCGCCGGCGTGATCGGCATCGAGTACGCCTCGATGTTCGCCGCGCTGGGCACCAAGGTCACCGTCGTGGAAAAGCGGTCGGACATGCTCGACTTCTGCGACCCCGAGGTCGTCGAGGCGCTGAAGTTCCATCTGCGCGACCTGGCGGTGACCTTCCGGTTCGGCGAGGAGGTGACCGCGGTCGACGTCGGCGCGGCGGGCACCGTGACCACCCTGGCCAGCG
The DNA here is from genome assembly GCA_963711445.1 of uncultured Actinomycetota bacterium. Lineage (GTDB taxonomy): Bacteria > Actinomycetota > Actinomycetes > Mycobacteriales > Mycobacteriaceae > Mycobacterium. The sequence continues at coordinate 1,545,398 of CAVQEF010000002.1, read as the reverse complement.
GCAAGCAGATCCCCGCAGAAACGGTGATGTATTCGGCCGGACGGCAGGGGCAGACCGACCATCTCGACCTGCACAACGCCGAGCTGGAGGCCGACAACCGGGGCCGGATCTTCGTCGACGACTTCTTTCAGACCAAGGTGCCCCACATCTACGCCGTCGGCGACGTGATCGGCTTCCCCGCCCTGGCCGCGACCTCCATGGAACAAGGGCGGCTGGCCGCCTACCACGCCTTCGGAGAAGCGTGCGACGGCATCACCGAGCTGCAGCCGATCGGGATCTACTCGATTCCCGAGGTCTCCTACGTCGGCGCCACCGAGGTGGAGCTGACCAAGAACGCGATCCCCTACGAGGTCGGGGTGGCCCGGTACCGGGAGCTGGCCCGCGGCCAGATCGCCGGCGACTCCTACGGCATGCTCAAGCTGCTGGTGTCCACCGAGGACCTCAAGCTGCTCGGGGTGCACATCTTCGGCACCAGCGCGACCGAGATGGTGCACATCGGGCAGGCCGTGATGGGCTGCGGCGGCACGGTGGAGTACCTGGTGGACGCGGTGTTCAACTACCCGACGTTCTCGGAGGCCTACAAGGTGGCCGCGCTCGACGTGATGAACAAGGTGCGGGCGCTCAACCAGTTCCGCCGCTGAAACGCCCTGCGCTAGCAGATGTCGTCGAGGCCGTTCGGCACGGGATCACCTGGGCCGCCGGCTTCGGCGCGAGCCAACAGCAGGGCGACGTGCTCGTCGAACGGCGCCGAGTACGACACGTCCTCGGCGCATCCGCCGCGTTCGAAGCCACCGGTGAGCCCGCTGATCGTCGTGCCGCTCACCCACGGGCCCCCGCTGGTGCCGGCGACCAGGCCGTCGCACGCCACCGACGGGTACCCGCCGTCGGTGAGCCCGATGCCGGCCTGGCAGCCCACCGGGGAGCCGCCCACGCCGGCCGGGTAGCCCAGCACGGTGACGTGGCTGCCAGGGGGCGGCGTCCGGCCCAGGGTCAACGCCAGGCCGATATGCGACTCGACCGAACCGTCCGCCCGGCCGCTGACCCGCATGATGGCGTAATCGGCATGCGGGTCTTTGACGGCGGTCCAGCGCGGATCCAGGTAGACGGCGTCGGCCGTCCACAGGTCGATGGGCGCGCCATCCCCGGCGAATCCGGGCGCGAAGGCGATCTGTGAGCTCCCGGCCAGGCAGTGCGCCGCGGTCATCACCAGGTTCCCGCCCGTCGAATGCACCACGGAGCCCGTGCAGACGTGGACGGTGCCGCCGTCGAGAAAGATCGGCCCGACTCGAAGGTCCGGGTCCACCGGACCCGCGACCGCCGCCGGCTTGGGGTTGCCCAGCCGCTCGACCGGCTTGCTGGCCGGCTGCGACGGCGCGCCCGGGGCCAGCGCATGGGTCGCCGGCCGGCCGCACGACGTCAGCAGCGTCGCCAGGCCGACCACCGAACAGAGCACCGTCAGCGCTTTTCGCATTGGCCCCATCATGCCCGACCAGCGACCGGCAAGCGCTGTTCACGGCGACGAAGCGCCGAACAGCGCGCAAGCAAAGTCCACCCCGGCCCGCAACGTTCCCGCGGGGGATTACAGCGCCGCCAATGTGCGTTTCGAACACCAGGGCACCAACGAGTTCCCTGTTCAATTATTGGCACCCCCTGATTTGGGGGACACTACATGGGGCACCCTCGAAGCAACCCCCGGAAGGAGGCGACCCCGATGGCCCACCGTCACGACCCGGACGACGAGTACTACCAGCCCGGACAGTCGGGCATGTACGAGCTCGAGTTCCCGGCGCCGCAGTTGGCGGCGTCCGACGGCCGCGGTCCGGTGCTGGTCCACGCGCTGGAGGGCTTTTCCGACGCCGGTCATGCGATACGGCTGGCCGCCAACCACCTCAGGGCCGCGCTGGACACAGAGCTGGTTGCGTCCTTTGCGATCGACGAACTGCTGGACTATCGCTCGCGACGGCCGCTGATGACGTTCAAGACCGATCACTTCACCCACTACGACGACCCCGAGCTGAGCCTGTACGCGTTGCGCGACACCGCCGGCACCCCGTTCCTGTTGCTGGCCGGCCTCGAACCCGACCTCAAATGGGAGCGCTTCATCACCGCGGTGCGTCTGCTCGCCGAGCGACTCGGAGTGCGGCGCACGATCGGCCTGGGGACCGTCCCGATGGCGGTGCCGCACACCCGGCCGATCACGCTGACCGCGCACTCCAACAACGGGGAGCTGATCGCCGATTTCCGGCCGTGGATCGCCGAGATCCAGGTTCCCGGCAGCGCGTCCAACCTGCTCGAATACCGGATGGCCCAACACGGTCACGAGGTGGTCGGCTTCACCGTGCACGTTCCGCACTACCTGACGCAGACCGACTATCCGGCCGCCGCACAGGCGCTGCTCGAGCAGGTGGCCAAGAGCGGGTCGCTCGACCTGCCGCTGTCCGCGCTGACCGAGGCGGCGGCCGAAATCCGGACCAAGATCGACGAGCAGGTCCAGGCCAGCGCGGAAGTCGCTCAAGTGGTGGCTGCGCTGGAGCGCCAGTACGATGCCTTTATCGACGCTCAGGAAAACAGGTCGTTACTGGCTCGCGACGAAGACCTGCCCAGCGGCGAAGAGATTGGCGCAGAGTTTGAGCGGTTCCTGGCCCAGCAGGCCGAGAAGAAGTTTGACGACGACGACTCGGCCTGAGGACCTCCCAAATCCCTCGCCGGCCCGACAGCGAGGTTGGAGATGACCGAGCGGCAGCGCAAGAGCAATCTCCGTCCCGTGCGGGAAGTGACCGCGCCCAAGCTGGAGTTCCGCACCATCCACGGCTACCGGCGGGCGTACCGGATCGCCGGTTCGGGCCCGGCGATCCTGCTGATCCACGGCATCGGTGACAACTCCACCACCTGGAACACCGTGCAGGCCAAGCTTGCCCAGCGGTTCACCGTCATCGCCCCGGACCTGCTCGGCCACGGGCAATCCGACAAGCCGCGCGCCGACTACTCGATCGCCGCGTACGCCAACGGGATGCGCGACCTGCTCAGCGTGCTCGACATCGAGCGGGTGACCCTCGTCGGTCATTCCCTGGGCGGCGGGGTGGCGATGCAGTTCGCCTACCAGTTCCCCCATCTGGTGGAACGACTCATCCTGGTCGCCGCGGGCGGCGTCACCAAGGACGTCAACCTCGTGTTGCGGTGGGCGTCGTTGCCGATGGGCAGCGAAGCCCTGGCGTTGCTGCGGCTCCCGCTGGTGCTGCCGGCGATCCAGGCCGCGGGCCGGGTGCTGGGCGCGGCCTTCGGCAGCACCGGGCTGGGTCGCGACCTGCCCAACGTGCTGCGCATCCTCGACGACCTGCCCGAGCCGACGGCCTCGGCCGCGTTCAGCAGGACCCTGCGCGCGGTGGTGGACTGGCGCGGTCAGATCGTCACCATGCTGGACCGGTGCTATTTGACAGAGGCCATCCCGGTGCAGATCATCTGGGGCACAAAAGATGCCGTCGTCCCCGTCCGTCACGCCTGGATGGCCCACGCCGCGATGCCCGGCTCCAGGCTGGAGATCTTCGAGGGTTCCGGGCACTTCCCGTTTCACGACGACCCGGCCCGCTTCATCGACGTCGTGCAGCGCTTCATCGACACCACCTCGCCCTCCGAATACGACCAGACCGCGCTGCGCCAGTTGCTGCGCTCCGGCGGGGGCGAGAAGACGGTCACCGGACCGGCCGACACCCGCGTCGCGGTGCTCAACGCCATCGGTTCCGACGAGCGCAGCGCCACGTGATCACGGCCGCATAGCCAACGGCCTTGTTGCCCAACGGGACTGGGTCGGCCTGCTCAGCGCTTTCGGTGTAGCACGGCGGCCAGGTGATGCTGCAGCGGTTGCCCGACGGCGCCCATCCGCACCGAGTACGACAGCTCGTCGCCGTCGATGCGCAGCGAACGGCTAAGCGCGGTAACCTCTTTCGCGGTCGGGGACAGGCCGATCGACATGGTGGACAACTCGAGTTCGATGACCCCGCCGGCCACCGAGAAGGCGCCCACCTCGATCTCGGTGACGCCGGTCGGGTGCGCCAGGACCAGCTCGATTCGACCCGGCGCCGGCATCCTGAGGTAGCCCGTTTCGCTGTGCAGGGGCCGGCCGTCGGCCACCGCCCGGGTCTTCTGTGCGTAGGACAGAAACGGCTTGCCCGCGTGGGAGAACACGACTTCCTCGAGATACTCGAAGGGCTCGATCGTCGGGTACTCGCCCGCTCCCCGACCGGCCCAGGTGCCGAGCAGCGGGGCGAGCGCTTGGAGATCGGGATGCAAGTCAGGACCCATGACCACACCTTAATGAGGCCGGTCAGCCGGAGGTCGGCACCTCGCGCTGGGCGCGCATGAGTTCGATCTCGCGCTCGAAATCGTCGGCGGATTCAAAGGATCGGTACACCGACGCGAACCGCAGGTACGCCACCTCGTCGAGGTCGCGCAGCGGCCCCAGGATGGCCAGGCCCACCTCGTGGCTGGGGACCTCCGGGGAACCCGCCGCACGCACGGTGTCCTCGACCTGCTGGGCCAGGAGATTGAGCGCGTCGTCGTCGACCTGGCGGCCCTGACACGCCCGGCGGACCCCGCTGATGACCTTCTCCCTGCTGAACGGCTCGGTGACACCGCTGCGCTTGACCACGGCCAGCACCGCGGTCTCGACGGTGGTGAAGCGCCGACCGCACTCCGGGCACGCCCGGCGCCGCCGGATGGCCTGGCCCTCGTCAGTTTCCCGAGAGTCGATCACGCGGGAATCGGGGTGACGGCAGAACGGACAGTGCATGGCCGCTCCTTCGCCGTGCTCACGGATATCGCGGGACAGTCCGAGCGTACCCGTGCGCGACCCGGCGGTGCGAGAGCCGCGCAAGCGCGGGCACCCTGCCCGGCAGCGGCTTTCGCACCGCACCGCCGCGACGCCGTCAGCCGACCGGCGCGATCAGGGGCTGGCCGGCGACCAGCGTCGGCGAACCCAGGTCGTTGAGTTCGCGGATGCGATCGGCGACCTGGCGCGCCGGGGCTTCCGGCGCCACGCGGTGGGCGACGTCCTGCAGCGACTCGCCGGGCTCGACCCGCACGACGGCCAGCCTGTCCGGCATGTGCGCCGCCGAGGCGGCCGAACCCGCGGAAGTCGAGGCCTCGCCGTTGATCGCCTGGCCCACGTTCGCGACCAGCCCCAGCCACAGCGTGATCAGCCCGGCGGCCACGGCCAGCCCCGCCGTCTTCGCCCACGTGACCGAACGCCTGTGATGCGGCGCCACCGACACCGCGACGCCCGTGCCGCGGTAACGCAGCGGGGCGCCCGCCGGCCTGGTCGGCCCGGGCCGGCGGGGCCCGGCCGCCCGATCCCGGCCGACGCGAGGCTCGTGGACCGGCCCGTTGATCGGGCGCCGAACGCTGCCGGCCCGCGGCGGGACTGTGTGGATGATTGTCATCTGCGTTCCTCCGGTCGACTGATCACTCGCTCGTGTGTTCGACACTATCGCTCGTGTGTTCGATTTCCGAACATTTGAGCGAAGCGTGTCGCGCGAGCAAGACGGTAGACCGTCCCACCGACAAACAATGTCGTCGTCGGTCGCTAGCTGGGACATGTCGCTCAAATACCCGATCCGCCGAAGAGTTACACCTTTGTTATTTCGCCGGCGGCCGGCAGGTCCGGCATTTGCTGGCGCGGGCGACACGCCAGTCGAACACATGTTTGATTCTTGCCCCCGATGCGGCTACATTCAGTGCCATGAGCGACAGCAACGACACCTCATCCGCCGGCGCGGGGGACCGTCTGCACTCCACCGATACCTCGCTGACCGAGCGCCAGCGCACCATCCTGAACGTCATCCGCGAGTCGGTCACCAACCGCGGCTACCCGCCGAGCATCCGGGAGATCGGCGACGCCGTCGGCCTGACGTCGACATCCTCGGTGGCCCACCAGCTGCGCACCCTGGAGCGCAAGGGGTACCTGCGCCGCGACCCCAATCGTCCCCGCGCCGTCGACGTGCGCGGCGCCGACGACACTCCGGCGGCGCCGGTCACCGACGTGGCCGGCTCGGACGCCCTGCCGGAGCCCACTTTCGTCCCCGTCCTGGGACGCATCGCGGCCGGCGGGCCGATCCTCGCCGAGGAAGCCGTCGAAGACGTGTTCCCGCTGCCGCGTGAACTCGTCGGCGAGGGCACCCTCTTCCTGCTCAAGGTGGTCGGCGACTCCATGGTCGAGGCCGCCATCTGCGACGGCGACTGGGTGGTCGTGCGGCAGCAGCACGTCGCCGACAACGGCGACATCGTCGCCGCCATGCTCGACGGCGAGGCCACCGTCAAGACGTTCAAGCGCGCCGGCGGTCAGGTGTGGCTGATGCCGCACAACCCGGCGTTCGATCCCATCCCCGGCAACGACGCGACCGTGCTGGGCAAGGTCGTCACCGTCATCCGCAAGATCTAGCGACGGCGGCGCGCCCCCGGGGCCGTGCCGTCAGTCGGCCTTGACGAACCCGTTGGCCAGCGCGACCTGCTCGCTGGCCAACCAGATCTCGGCGAGCGTGTCCTGGTAGAGCGCGCTGTCGGGGGTGTAATACAGGCCGAAGCGGGCGCTGGCCTTGATCGGATAGCCGTCGGGCACCTGGTAGGGGTCCTCGAGCGGCAGGTGAATCGTCGGGCGCCCCTCCACGGCCAGCCCGGCGCCGGCCGCCAACGCGTCCAGCTGCTCGGTCTCGTCGGTGTCCACGGCCGCGTGCCGCCCGGCTCGCGGCGGTGCGGTCACAGGCGCGGCGAAATCCGCGACGGCGGTCTCCGGGGCGGGGGCCTCCGCGGAGCCGGCCTCGCCGCCGGTGTCGTCGGCGGCGGCGTCGTCGAGGTGGCCGGGGCCCGGGTGACCGGCCTCGGCGTACTCGTCCTCCGGCTCGAGCTCGGCCTCCACGTACTCGTTGTCGTCGAGCTGCTCCCCCTCAACGTCCTCCAGGCGATCCTCCGGCGCGACCGCGGCGTAGTCGGCGTCCGCGGCATCGGAGTAGTCCTCCTCCTCCTCGGCGAGCTCGGGGTAACCGGCCTCCGAGAAATCGGCGTCGGTGACGATGGGGATGGAGTCGGTGTCCACCGCATCGGGGTCTTCCTGCCCGGACCCGGACGTCGATTCGGCGCCGTATCCCCCGCCGTAGGTCACGTCGGCGACCGCGGTCCCCGGCCCCCGCGGCCAGCTCACCCGCTGGCCGGACTCGGCGTCGGCCGAGTGCTCCTCGGCGGGATGCAGGTCGGCGCGCGCGAAATGGTCGGTGGCCAGTCCGAAGTCGTCTTGTCCCCAGCGCCCGTCGCCCGGCGGGCCGTATCCGGCTTCCGCGTCGCGGTCGGGCTCGGGGCCGGCGGCGCCGCGGCTTGCGCGAGCGCGGCGCAACTTCAACGCCACCATCGCCAACGACGCGAGGATCACCAGCGCCCCGGCACCGGCCACCAGCCACCACCACTGCCACGCCGTCTTCTTGGCGTGGGGCGGCATCGCCACGGCGCTGGGCTGGTTCTGACCTGAGATCTGCAGCCCGGACAGCAAGGGCGCCAGGTTGGCCGGGTCGGTGGTGAACATGTTCTTCGCACGGTTCCACGAGATCGTGCCGCCGTTGAACTTCTGCGAGATGACGTCGCCGTCCACGGCCTGATCGCCGACCGGTGCGCCCAGCTTTCCGTTGGGGCCGCGAAGCTTGTCCCAGGCGGCCTTCATGGCGCCGCGCACGACGAAGGCGCCGTGGTCGGCGCTCCAGAAGATCACTGGCCGGTCGGCCGCGGAGAACGTGCAGATCCGGCTCGAGGGAATCCCGCCGTCGGCCTCGTTGGCCACCGGGAACCCCAGGTCGCTGCCCACCGGCCCGCCCAACGACTCGTACTTGGCCAGGATGTCGCTTTCGACCGCATTCGCACCGGTGGCGGGGCTGAAATAGACCTTGCCGCCGGCGAAGTTCTGGGCGATCCCGTCGCCGCCGATGGGATACTGCTCGCCCTGCTTGACGCCCAGGGGGCCGTTGGCGCCCCCGGCCGCACGCCAGGCCATGTTGATGGCGGCCGTGGGATCGATCGGTACCTGCAGCCCCTTCAGTTGCTCGGCCAGCACCGCCGGTTCGGTCGTGAACTCCTTGGTGTCCCGGTTCCAGGACACCTGGCCGCCGCTGAACTTCTGCGAGGCAACCTCCCCGTCATAGGTCTCGTCGCCGACCGGCACCCCCAGCACGCCGTCCGAACTGCCCAGCTTGTCCCAGGCGGCATTGATCGCGCCCCGCACCACAAAGGCGCCGTGTTCGGGCGTCCAGAAGATCACCGGCTTGTCGCTGGCCGAGAACGTGCTCACCCGGCTGTCGGGCCCGGACAGGCCCGGCACCTCGTTGATCGTCGGGAAGCCCAGGTCACTACCCGCCGGCCCGCCCAGGGCCTCGTATTTGTCCAGGATCGGCCCGTAGGCGTACTTGCCACCGGTGGAGGGGGTGTAGAACATCTTGCCGCCGTCGAATTCCAGTGCGAAACCGTCGCCGACGGGATAAACGTCGCCCTTGCGCGCGCCGAGCGGTGAGGTGTCGCCCCCGGCCTTCTCCCACGCGGCCATCATGGCCGCCTCGGCGTCGCCTATCGGACTCGCCGCGCCCGGGGGCGCCAGCAACATGGCGGCCAGCGCTGTGGTCACCAAGCCGACCAGCGCACGCCCGACCAGCTTGTGCATGTGACCTCTCTGCCCGTTCACCAAGCCCTCCAGCCGACGAACACCTGGCCACCTGTGGCCATGCCCGTTTCCCGCAGCCCCGCGAGCGGGTGGTTACCCCACGCGCGGGCCGCCCCCCCAGTACGGTCCGCAAATTCACCGGGCCCGCACCACATTGCTCCAACCAACAAAAAATGCGAACTCAATTCAGGAATATTACAAAAACGGATACCGCACCGATATCGGAATGATGCCGAACGACGTCCGGGTCGCGGCAAACGGTGCTGGCTCGCAGGCGCCGGCATTACCGCGCCGCAGGCCCGTGGTAGCAGCGGCTTTCGGGCCAACCCGCGGCCGACGTCGATGGCGTCGATGCTTCCGCAGCCGTTGCGGCCTTTACCGGCACCGTGATCGCCGGGTCGACGCTGCGCCATTACACCGTCGCCATATGCAAAACGCATGCGTTGACGGTACTTCAGGCCACAGCAGGTTCGGTATCTGCCCGACCAATGAACATAACCATTTCGCTTGATCGCTCGAGGAGGTCAAGCCAGCGAACTCGAACCGGCCGTGGCAATCCGGCCACAGGTCAGTGGCTTTCGCGGCATGGCCGAATCGATGAGCGACGGTCGCCCGGTCCGGTGAGTCCCGTCACCGGCAGTGAGGGTGGTTGCACGACAACATGATCAGCGTTTCGCGCACCGGTCTCGCGACCCGCGGGAGGCTAGACCCCGAGGCTCCGGCCGATGATCTCCTTCATGATCTCGGTCGTGCCGCCGTAGATCGTCTGGACGCGTGCATCGAGATACGCGCGGGCGACCGGATATTCACGCATGTAGCCATAACCGCCGTGCAGCTGCAGGCAGCGGTCGACCAGGTGGACCTGCTTCTCGGTGGCGTACCACTTGGCCATCGCGGCCTGTTCGGCCGTCAGCTTCTTGTCCAGGTGCAAACGGATGAACTCATCGACCATCATCCGCACCACCGTCGCCTCGGTCGCGAGCTCGGCCAGCACGAACCGGCTGTTTTGGAAGCTGCCGATCGGCTTGCCGAAAGCCTTTCGCTCCTTGGTGTATTGCAGCGTCTGCTCGAGCACCTGATCCATCGCCGCGGCCGCCATGATGGCGATCGAAATCCGTTCCTGCGGAAGGTTCTGCATGAGGTAGATGAAGCCCATGCCCTCCTGCCCGAGCAGGTTCTCGGCCGGAACCTTGACATCGGTGAACGACAACTCGGCCGTGTCCTGCGCGTCCAGGCCGATCTTGTCCAGGTGGCGTCCGCGCTCGAAGCCCTCCATGCCGCGTTCGACCACGAGCAGCGAAAAGCCCTGCGCCCCCTTGTCCGGATCGGTCTGCGCCACCACGATCACCAGATCGGAGTTGATTCCGTTGGTGATGAACGTCTTTGACCCGTTGAGGACGTAGTGATCGCCCTCTTTGACCGCGCGGGTCTTGATGCCCTGCAAGTCGCTGCCGGTGCCCGGCTCGGTCATCGCGATCGCGGTGATCAGCTCACCGGTGCAGAACCCCGGCAGCCAGCGCTGCTTCTGCTCCTCGGTGGCCAGCGCCAGCAGGTAGGGCGCGACGATGTCGTTGTGCAGGCCAAAGCCGATCCCGCCGTAGCGCCCGGCGGCGGTTTCCTCGGTGATGATGGTGTTGTACCGGAAGTCGGGGTTACCGCCGCCGCCGTACTCCTCGGGCACCGACATCCCCAGAAAGCCCTGCTTGCCGGCCTCGAGCCACACCCCGCGATCGACGATCTTGGCCTTCTCCCACTCGTCGTGGTGCGGCGCGACGTGGCGCTCGAGAAAGCCCCGGTAGGACTCGCGGAACAATTCGTGCTCGGGCTCGAACAGCGTGCGTTCGTATTTGATGGCGCTACTCATTGATTACCTCCGGCGGCCTCCGGCGAACGGGAACTCCGTCGCCCAACATATATCAACCAGCCGGTTGGTCGATACCGGGCCGGGCGGATCACCGGGCGGCGAATTCGCGCAGGCTGGCGGCCAGCGCCACCGGAACCCGGGCCTTGATCCGCGTTCCGTCGCCGCCGTGCTCCTCGTGCTGCACCCGGCCGTCGGAATACACGCGGGAAACCAGGTCGCCGCGGTGGTAGGGGATCACCACGTCCACCGCGGTGTCCGTGGGGGCGGCGAGTTCGGCCATCCGGCGTCGCAGCGCGTCGATACCGTCGCCGGTGCGCGCGGAGACGAACACTGCTTCCGGCAGCGCGTGGCGCAGTTTGGCCAGCATCAGGCCGCCGGCGGCGTCGATCTTGTTCACCACCAGCAGTTCGGGAGGCGGGGCGGCCCCATGATCGGCCCTGTATTCGGCAAAGACCTCGGAGACCACCTGGCGGACCGCGTCGATCTGGGCCAGCGGGTGGGCATCGGAACCGTCGACGACGTGCACCAGCAGGTCGGCGTCGACAACCTCCTCCAGCGTGGAGCGGAACGCCTCGACCAGCTGGGTGGGCAGGTGCCGCACGAAGCCCACGGTGTCGGTGAGCACGAACGGCCGGCCGTCCTCGAACTCCGCGCGCCGGGTGGTGGGTTCCAGCGTGGCGAACAGGGCATCCTGCACCAGCACCCCCGCGCCGGTGAGCGCGTTGAGCAGGCTGGACTTCCCGGCGTTGGTATAGCCGACGATGGCGATCGAGGGCATGTCGGCGTGCAGGCGACGACTGCGCTGGGTATCGCGGACCTGCTTCATGTCCTTGATGTCGCGGCGCAGCTTGGCCATGCGCTCGCGGATGCGGCGCCGGTCGGTCTCGATCTTGGTCTCACCGGGACCGCGCAGGCCTACGCCTCCGCCGCTGCCGCCGGCGCGGCCGCCGGCCTGCCGGGACATCGACTCACCCCAGCCGCGCAGCCGCGGCAGCATGTACTCCATCTGGGCCAGCGTCACCTGCGCCTTGCCCTCCCGGCTGGTGGCGTGCTGGGCGAAGATGTCGAGGATCAGCGCGGTGCGGTCGATGACTTTGACCTTCACGGCCTTCTCCAGCGCGGTCAGCTGCGCCGGCGAGAGCTCGCCGTCGCAGATGACGGTGTCGGCGCCGGTCGCCAGGACCACCGCGCGCAGCTCGGCCGCCTTGCCCGAGCCGATATAGGTCGCCGGGTCGGGCTTGTCGCGGCGCTGGATGAGCCCTTCGAGTACCTGGGAGCCGGCGGTCTCGGCCAGCGCCGCCAACTCGGCCATGCTGGCCTGGTTGTCGGCGGCGCTGCCTTCGGTCCACACGCCGACGAGCACCACGCGTTCGAGCCGCAGCCGGCGGTACTCGACCTCGGAGACGTCGGCGAGTTCCGTCGACAGCCCGGCGACCCGGCGCAGCGCAGATCGGTCTTCGAGGGCGAGTTCGCCGACGCTGGGGTCCTGACGAGGAAATTCGGGATTTGTCATAGGCAATAAGCAATAGTGCACGCCGGGTCTGCGACGTGCATCCGAATTAACGCTGTTGGGCTGTCCACCATTCCCCGCTGATCTCGCCACGGGCGACCAGCACCGACGGGCCGCGCAGGTAGCTGGTGGCATCGGTGACGGTGACGGTGACGTCCCCGCCGGGCACCCGCACGGCCAACGTCCCGGTATCGGCTCCGGTATCGGCCAGCGCGGCGACCGCGGCCGCGACGGTTCCGGTACCGCACGAGCGGGTTTCGCCCACGCCGCGCTCGTGGACCCGCATCGCCACCAGCCCGTCGACCGGGGCGGTGAGCACTTCGACGTTGACGCCGTCGGGGAACTGGGCGTGGTCGAACGTCACCGGCGCGGCGACGTCGAGGGCCGCCAGCTCGTCGGGACTCAGCCGAGGCCGAAGGCAGGCCAGGTGCGGGTTGCCGACGTCGACCGCCAGCCCGGTGAACCGGCGGCCGCCGACGACGGCCTCCCCGGGGCCGAGCCGGTTGGCCTTGCCCATGTCGACGGTGACCTCGGCCTCGGCGGCGTCGGCATGGTGCACCGTCACCGCCCGGGCGCCGGCCAGGGACCCGACGACGAACTCCGCGCGGGACTCGCGCCCGCTGGCCCGCAGATAGTGTGCGAACACCCGCACGCCGTTGCCGCACATCTCGGCGACCGACCCGTCGGCGTTGCGGTAGTCCATGTACCAGTCGTCCGCGGCGACGCCGTCGGGCAGGCGCTCCAGCACACCGGCCGTCACGGCGGCGCCGGCGATGGTGATCCGCAATACACCGTCGGCACCCAGCCCGCGGCGCCGGTCGCACAGCGCGGCCACCCCGGCGGGGGTGAGCGTCAGCCCGGCGTCCACGTCGGGCAGCAGCACGAAGTCGTTCTCGGTGCCGTGGCCCTTGGCGAAGATCATCTGCGCCACCCTGAGATCACCAGCTCAGGATACGTGCCGCCACGCCCGCAGTGCCTCGTCGAGGAGGCGGGCACCGTCGGTCGCGTCGAGCCAGCTCACCCGGTGGTCCCGGCGGAACCACGAGCGCTGCCGGCGCACGTAGCGCCGGGTGCCCACGTAGGTCTGCTCCAGCGCGTCGGCCAGTTCGGCGGCTCCCCCACCGGCGTCGAGCGCGGCCAGCACCTGGGCGTAGCCCAGGGCCCGCGACGCCGTGACCCCGTCGCGCAGGCCGGCGCGCAGCAGTGTGCGCACCTCCCCGACCAGGCCCCGATCGAACATCGCCTCGGTACGCCGCGCCAACCTCTCGTCGAGAATCGTTGTGTCACAGTCCAGCCCGACGATAGCGGTGTCCCAGCGCGGGGCACCGATACGCGGGGCGGACGCGGCGAACGGTTTGCCGGTGAGCTCGACCACTTCCAGCGCCCGCACGGTGCGCCGGCCGTCGGTGGGCAAAATCGCCGCCGCGGCGGCCGGGTCCCGGCGGGCCAGCTCCGCGTGCAGCCCGCCCACCCCGACCTCGGCGAGCCGCCGCTCCCAGCGCGCCCGCACCGCCGGATCGGTCGCCGGGAACGACCAGTCGTCGAGCAGCGACTGGAGGTAGAGCATCGAACCGCCCACGATGACCGGCACCGCGCCGCGCGCCGCGATCGCCTCGACATCGGCGGCGGCGGCCTGCTGGTAGCGCGCGACGGTCGCGGTCTGCGTGACGTCGAGGACGTCGAGCTGGTGGTGGACGATGCCGCGGCGCTCGTCGGCGGGCAGCTTGGCGGTGCCGATGTCCATGCCGCGATAGAGCTGCATCGCGTCGGCGTTCACGATCTCACCGCCGAGCCGCTCGGCGACGTCGAGCGCCAGCTGGGACTTCCCGGTGCCGGTGGGCCCGATGATCGCGAGCGGCCGCCCGGTGAGCGTCACGGCTGCCAGACGCCGACGAAGTAACCCACCCCGAACGGCGCGCCGCGGTAGAGCTCCTTGGCCGAGCGCGGCCCCGGTTCGGCCAGGCCGGCCAGCACCTGGAATGCGGCCCGCCCGAGGATCGGCGGCGGCAGCCGGGTCAGGGCGGCGGCGTCGCCATCGGCCAGCGCGTCGTCGAGGGCCGACTGCGCGTCGGCGTTTCCCGGGTCGTAGCCGCCCGGGGCCGCCGGCGTCAGCGTGTTCGCGCCGTCGGCCACCACCAGCACGCCGACCTGCTCGGGCGTCCCGTCGAGTTGCGCACGCAGTTGGCGCCCGCGGGCCAGGGCGGCGTGCGCCTCATGGTCGCCGCGGAAGACGCAAACCCGCGCGATGGCGTCGGGCCGCGCCTGTCCCCGCACCCACCCGGCCAGCAGCGCGCACAACGGGAAGTCGGCCGGCGGCTCGGCCGCGGCATCGCGCGCGGGACTCAGCCGGACGCGGACGTCGGCACCGAAGCCCGCGAAGGTGCCGACCCCGTCGGGTCCCAGCGCGTCGTCGGCGGGCCCCGTCCCGACGACCATCCAGCGCGGTGGCAACAGCGCGGCGGCGGCCACCACCGCCGCGGACAGGTCGGCGATTTCGGCGGCGGCCGATCCGGTCAGTTCGGGAACGAGCAGCGGCGTGGCCGGGATGATCGCGATGGCGCTCAGCACGCCACCAAAGACTAGGCCCGGCTGTCCGCCGCGACAATTCCGTCGGCGGGGCGCCCGTGCGCGCCGGCCTCGGCGACGGCGCGTTGCCTGCGCAGCCACCGGCGCCGGGCGGCGCCGGCGCCGTCATGGCCGACCGCGGCGACCAGGGTAGCGGCCTCGCCGCGCGCCAGCGCCACCGTTGCGACGATCACCACCGACACCGCCGCGAGCAGCACGAAGGCCTTCGGGCCCTCGGTATTGAGCGTCTCGCCCAGCACCAGCACCCCGAGCAGGCCGGCCACCACGGGCTTGGCCACGGTCATCGTCGGCAGGGAGGCCGTCAGCGCACCGGCGCGGAAGGCGGACTGCTGAAAAATCATTCCGGCCAACGCGGCCAGGATCCACGGTACGAACTCCGGCGCAGTCAGCACCCCGTACAGGCTGTGCTCGCTGACCTCCACCATTCCCTTGGTCAGCACGGCGAACAGCGCCAAGGACGACCCCGCCACCACCGCCAGCAACACCGCCGCGAACGGGCCGCCGGACCGGACGCGCGCGGCCAGCACGCACGACACCAGCAGCGGGACCAGCACCACGCCGACGATGATCCACGTCGCGATCGGCGCCCGCTGCTGGCCGGCGGCCGGGTCGCCGACGATGATGACCACCGCCAGGGCGCCGGCCAGCACCACCGCCCACATCCACTCCCAGCGGCTCACCGGCCGCTTGGTCAGCCGCGCATAGACCGGCAGGGCGAACAGCAGCGCCGTCACCTGCAGCGCCGTCACCAACACGACCGAACCCCACGCCAGGGCCCCGGCCTGCAGGCTGTAGTTGACGATCGCCGCCAGCCCACCCAGCCACCACCGGGTGTCCCGCAGCGACATGCGGAAGAGCGCAAGGTGGCCAACTTGCTCGTCCGTGACCTCCTGCGCGGAACGTTGCCGGATCACGTCGCCGATTGCGGACGCCAGCGCGGCGCACAACGCGAGCAACACCGCGACATCGACCTTCGACATTAAGACCCCTCACCTCACCAGCGCTCGCAACAGCGTTCCCCCGAGGCGCGGCGCATACACCTATCGTTTGCGACCAGTTCACCGACAACTCTAGGACGTCTCAGCGTGCGGGCCGCCCGGACGGGCAACTCTTAATACTTACGTCATCAAGCTATGGCGCAGCTGTGTCCCGGCCATGAGGCCCTTGTGCCGTCGCGCGCGCTACGCCGGTTGGCCGACGGCCCCGCACAGCTGCGCCGCGGCCCGTTTGGCGGTCGCGACGGCGTCCATTCGCGCGAGCTCGAAGGTCGCCGCCGTCATCACCAGCGCGGCGGCCACCAGGGCGACCGTCCCGGCGCGGCCGGTGTTCAGCGACTCGCCGAGCACGACGACGCCGAGCGAGGATGCCACGACCGGCTGCGACACCTCCAGGGTGGGCATCGACGCGGTCAGGGCGCCGGCCCTGAACGCCGACTGCTCCCACGCGAAACCGCCCAGCCCGACCAGCAGCCAGGCGTACAGCTCGGGCGTCGCAACCACGGCCCATCCACCCTCGCCGAGCCGGTGGACGGCGCCCTTGGTGAGCACCGCGAACACCCCCCACAGCGCGCCCGACACGAAAGCGAGCAGCACCGCGGCCACCGCACCGCCGCGGATCCGGGCCATCACCACGCAGCCGGCCAGCAGCGGCACGAGAAGAGCCGCGACGGCGGCCCAGGTGCGCAGCGACGCGTTCGCATGGCCGGCCTGCGGGTTGCCGACGGTGACGATCACCGTCACCGCGGCCGTCAGCAGGACGGCCCACAGCCACTCCCGGCCGGTCACTTTGCGGTGGGCCAGCCACGCGCTGAACGGCAGCGCGAACAGCAGCGACAGGACCAGCAGCGCCTGCACCAGCAGCACCGATCCCTTGTCCAGGGCCGCCGCCTGCAGCGCGACACTCACGACGAGCAGCAGGGCGCCCCACAGCCACCGGCGGTTGCGCACCAGCCTCGCGAACAGCTCGATGTTGCCGACCGATGTGTCGACGACGCGGTGCGTCGCGCGCTGCTGCAGGACGTCGCCGATCGCCACGGCCAGCGCGGAAGCCAACGCGAGCAGGGCGGCGATATCGGTGTTGGTCATGGTCGGTTTCTCCGTTCGTGCCGGGGGTAACGAGCAGATACGTTCGACTTCTCCACTGTTGCACAGCGCGGTTGCGCTCCGGCGGCGAAGAAGGTGGCCGCATGCGGGCTGCCAAGCTGCTTGAATACTGTGGAACCGGTTAGGAGCAGCTGGTGCACGGCCGCATCGTGCGGCGCCGGCCCTCCCACCGAACGGGCGCCGCTACGCGCGGCAGATGCGCGGGACAATCCCCGCGCGGAAGGGTTGCAAGAGGGTGGTAGCAAGCGCATGACGGCTGACGAGCCCCGCAGCAACGAGCCGGCCGAAACCGCGTCCGAGCCGGCCGCACCGCCCGTCCCCCACCCCGTTCCGCGGCCGGGGCCCCGCCCGGGTCCCCGGCCCGTGGGCCCGGGGCCGCGACCCACCGCCCACCCGGTGCCGGCGCCCCCCTCCAGTGACCCGCACCGGTTCGGGCGCGTCGACGATGACGGCACCGTCTGGCTGATCAGCGCGGCCGGCGAGCGCGTCATCGGCTCCTGGCAGGCCGGCGACCGCGAAGCCGCGTTCGCCCACTTCGGCCGGCGCTTCGACGACCTGAGCACCGAGGTCACGCTCATGGAGGAGCGGCTGGCGTCCGGGACCGGGGACGCCCGCAAGATCAAGGCCAACGCGACCGCCCTGGCCGAAACGCTCCCGACGGCGTCGGTGCTGGGCGACATCGACGCGCTGGCCGCCCGCCTGGGCAGCCTGGTCGAACAGGCCGAGGCCACCGTCGCCGCCGACCGCTCCCGGCGCGACGAGCACCGGGCCACCCAGACCGCGCGCAAGGAGGCGCTGGCCGCCGAGGCCGAGGACCTGGCCGCCAACTCCACCCAGTGGAAGGCCGCCGGCGACCGGCTGCGGGCCATCCTCGACGAGTGGAAGACCATCAGCGGCGTGGATCGCAAGGTCGACGATGCGCTGTGGAAGCGCTATTCGGCGGCGCGGGAGACGTTCAACCGGCGGCGGGGATCGCATTTCGCCGAACTGGACCGGGAGCGGTCGGTGGTGCGGCAGGAAAAGGAGCGGCTCTGCGAAGTGGCCGAGGAGCTGTCCGACTCGACGGACTGGACCGCCACCAGTGCCGAGTTCCGCAAGCTGCTCACCGACTGGAAGGCCGCGGGACGGGCCTCCCGCGAGGTTGACGACGCGCTGTGGCGTCGCTTCAAGGCCGCCCAGGACACGTTCTTCACCGCCCGCAACGCCGCGACGGCCGAGAAGGACGCGGAGTTGCGCGCCAACGCCACCGCCAAGGAGGCGCTGCTGGCCGAGGCCGAGAAGCTCGACACCGGCAACCACGAGGCGGCGCGGGCCGCGCTGCGTTCGATCGTGGACAAGTGGGACGCGATCGGGCGGGTTCCGCGGGAGCGGTCCGCCGAGCTGGAGCGGCGGCTGCGCGCGATCGAGAAGAAGGTGCGCGACGCCGGCGAGGCCGACCGGTCCGACCCCCAGGCGGAGGCCCGCGCCGAGCAGTTCCGCGTTCGCGCCGAGCAGTACGAGCAACAGGCCCAGAAGGCGGCGGCGGCCGGCCGGACCAGCGAGGCCGAAGAGGCCAGGGCCAACGCCGAACAGTGGCGGCAATGGGCGCAGGCCGCCGCCGAGGCGCTGCGGCGCTGACCCTAGCGGTCGTCCCGCGGATCGGGGGGCACGTTCTCGTCGTCGTCCGGGGCGGCGGGATCGCCGGGCGTGCCCAGGCTGTCCAGCAACGAAACCGACTGCTGCTGCGCCGCGGCGCGGCGCCGCTCCTCCTCGGCCGCGAGCTGCACGATGGTGCGCGACCACACCACGCGGGCCCATTGGTAGGTCAGCACGATCACGGTGATCCACGCGACGATCAACCCCCAGCCCGGTCCGGGATGCCCGGCGGCCACCGTCTGGCGTGACCAGACGGCCAACAGCCCCGTCGGGCAGGCGACCGCCGAGCCGGCCAGCGCGACCCAGGCCAGCGCCCAGCGCCGCGTCATCAGCGCCAGCATCGAGAAACCGACCCCGAACACCAGCGCCAGCCAGGCGAACACCCGCGACGGCAGGGCCACCGCGGCCGCGCCGGCCCCGTGGCTGCTGAACAGGACGTCCCACCCGCGCACGTCACCGGTGTGCGGCAGGATGAACGTGGCCAGCAGCACGAACACCAGGATCGAGACCACGAAACCTCTTGGCCCCGGCTCGATCTGGCGCGCCACCCGGCGCTCGGCGGCCTCGATCTCGGTGCGCAGGGCGTCGAACTGCGAGTGTTGCTTTTTCATCGCCCTCTTCGCCGCCCTCTTCGCCGCCTTCTTCACAGGCCGCATCCGGCGGGTTCGACCGGCACGGGCGGCGGCCCGACGGCGGGCATGCCGAGGCCGGTGCCGCGCGGGCGCCGCCCGGCGGCGTGCGCGTCGCCGGCCCGCGTGCGGCGGTGGGTGAGGATGCCGCCGTCGGCGATCAGGTGGTGCGGCGCGGCCGCGGTGACCTCCGCGGTGACGACGTCGCCTGGCCGCGCCGGCTCGCCGGCGCTCGGGTCCACGCTGAAGTGCACCAGCCGGCCGTCGCGCGCCCGTCCGCTCATGCGCGCCGTGCTGGCGTCCTTGCGCCCTTCCCCGGCGGCGACGAGCAATTCGACGGTCTGCCCGACCAAAGCCCGATTGCCCTGCAACGAGATCTCCTCCTGCAGCGCGATCAGGCGTTCATAGCGTTCCTGCACCACGGCTTTGGGCAGTTGGCCGTCGAGCTCGGCAGCGGGCGTGCCGGGCCGCTTGGAGTACTGGAAGGTGAACGCGGCGGCGAAGCCCGCCGCGTTCACCACGTCGAGCGTGGCCGCGAAGTCCTCTTCGGTCTCGCCGGGGAAGCCGACGATCAGGTCGGTGGTGATGGCGGCGTGCGGCATGGCCGCGCGCACGCGCTCGATGATGCCCAGGTAGCGCTCGGCGCGGTAGGACCGCCGCATCGCACGCAGCACGCGATCCGATCCCGACTGCAGCGGCATGTGCAGGGCCGGACAGACATTCGGCGTTTGCGCCATGGCCTCGATGACGTCGTCGGTGAACTCGGCCGGGTGCGGCGAGGTGAACCGGACCCGTTCCAGCCCGTCGATGTCCCCGCAGGCCCGCAGTAGCTTGGCGAAGGCGCCCCGGTCGCGGGGCAGCGCCGGGTCGGCGAAGGATACCCCGTAGGCGTTGACGTTCTGGCCCAGCAGCGTGACCTCGAGCACGCCGTCGGCCACCAGCGATTCGACCTCGGCGAGGATGTCCGACGGGCTGCGGTCGATCTCCTTGCCGCGCAGCGCCGGCACGATACAGAAGGTGCAGCTGTTGTTGCAGCCGACCGAGACCGACACCCAGGCGGCGTAGGCCGAGTCGCGGGCGGTCGGCAGCGACGACGGAAAATGTTGCAGCGCCTCGGCGATCTCCACCTGGGCGACCTTGTTGTGCCGGGCCCGGTCCAGCAGCGTGGGCAGCGACCCGATGTTGTGGGTGCCGAAGACCACATCGACCCACGGCGCCTTGCGCAGCAGCGCGTCGCGGTCCTTCTGCGCCAGGCAGCCACCGACCGCGATCTGCATGTCGGGATTGCCGCGTTTGCGCGGGGCCAGGTGGCTGAGGTTGCCATAGAGCTTGTTGTCGGCGTTCTCCCGCACGGCGCAGGTGTTGAACACCACCACGTCGGCGTCGGCACCGTCGGCCGCCCGCCGGTAGCCGGCGGCCTCCAGCAGCCCGGCCAGCCGCTCGGAGTCGTGGACGTTCATCTGGCAGCCGTAGGTGCGCACCTGGTAGGTGCGCTCGGACGCCATGGAAGTCACGGGGCCATGGTACGGCTTTGGCGTTACGCGTCCGCCGGCCGCGCTTGTCCGCCCCCGGGGCTACACCCGGCTACACCCGGCGGCGCTCCCGCTCGGCGGCCAGCTCGGCGAGCACCACTTCGCATGCCAGGTTCTGGCTGTACCCGCGACGCGCCAGCATGCCCACCAGCCGGCGGCTCACTCGCGCGTCGTCCTCGCCCAGCGCCTCCCGCCGCAGCTTCGACCGGACCAGCTGTTCGGCCCGGTCGCGCTCCGCCCCGGCGTCGATTCCGCCCAGCACCGCGGTGATCACGTCGTTGTCGACGCCCTTGGTGTGCAGCTCCGCAGCCAGGGCGCGCCTGCTCTTGCCGGCGTTGGCCCGCCGCGAGGACACCCACTGCTGCGCGAAGTCGGTGTCGTCGACCAGGCCGACGGCGGCCAGCCGGTCGAGCACCCGGGCACTGACGTCGTCGGGGTACCCACGTTTGGCCAGCTGCGTGGACAATTCGGCGCGGGTGCGCGATCTCGCGGTGAGCAGGCGCAGGCACAACGCCCGCGCCTGCTCTTCGCGGGCCGGCTCAGAAGTCGACGGGTGCGGGCAGGACATCGTCACCTGAGGGGGCATCGGTCACGACCGCGCCTATGCCGAGCTTTTCTTTGATCTTCTTCTCGATCTCGTTGGCCAGGTCGGCGTTCTCCATCAGGAAGGTGCGGGCATTCTCCTTGCCCTGCCCCAGCTGCTCGCCCTCATAGGTGAACCAGGAACCGGACTTGCGGATGAAGCCCTGATCCACCCCCATGTCGATCAGCGAACCTTCCTTGCTGATGCCCTTGCCGTAGAGGATGTCGAACTCGGCCTGCTTGAACGGCGGCGACACCTTGTTCTTGACGACCTTGACCCGCGTGCGGTTACCGACCGCGTTGGTGCCGTCCTTGAGCGTCTCGATGCGGCGCACGTCCATGCGCACCGACGCGTAGAACTTCAAAGCCTTACCGCCCGTTGTGGTCTCGGGGCTGCCGAACATGACACCGATCTTTTCGCGGAGCTGGTTGATGAAGATCGCCGTGGTGCCCGAGTTGTTGAGCGCGCCGGTCATCTTTCGCAGCGCCTGGCTCATCAGCCGGGCCTGCAGCCCGACGTGGCTGTCGCCCATCTCCCCTTCGAGCTCCGCGCGCGGCACCAGCGCCGCCACCGAGTCGATGACCAGGATGTCCAGGGCGCCGGAGCGGATCAGCATGTCGGCGATCTCGAGGGCCTGCTCGCCGGTGTCGGGCTGGCTGACCAGCAGGGAATCGGTGTCCACGCCGAGGCTTTTCGCGTACTCGGGGTCCAGGGCGTGCTCGGCGTCGATGAACGCCGCCACGCCGCCGGCGGCCTGGGCGTTGGCCACCGCATGCAGGGCCACGGTGGTCTTACCCGAGGACTCCGGGCCGTAGATCTCCACGACCCGCCCGCGGGGCAGGCCGCCGATGCCCAGGGCCACGTCCAGGGCGATGGATCCGGTCGGGATGACCGAGATCGGCTGGCGTATCTCGTCGCCGAGACGCATCACCGAGCCTTTGCCGTAGTTCTTCTCGATCTGGGCCATCGCCAGTTCGAGTGCCTTCTCGCGGTCGGGGGCTTGCGCCATGGTGTCTCTCCTATAGTCGGTGTGTTCTTCTGACCGATGCCGGTCGGTTGGCCGTGACACTAGAGAAGGCCACCGACAAGTCGATTCTGACGAACGCCCACCACAGTAGACGAACACCTGTTCGATTCAAGCTGACACGCCAGGGACGCCATGAACATCTCCGCGGAGTTGTCCGGCGTCTCGTCCTACGGGGGTTTCTTCGCCCTGACCGTCGGCGGCGACGCCACGGGATGGCACCCCGTCACCGCGTCCTACGCCGACGGGTTCGCGGACCTGATCGACGCCACCGTCCGGCGCTACCGCTGCACGGAGCGGCGGGTCGGCGCCTCGCTGGTGCACCTCGGCCACGCCGCCCGGCTGTGGTCCCCGGTGCTGGCGTGCGCGCTGGGGCACGGCGTCGTCCCGGACCTGACGCACCTGCAGCGCGCCGACGACGCGGCCCGGCTGCGGCTGCCCGAGCCCGCCGGAGACCCCGTCGACCGCGACTTTGCGCCCGCCGAGCTGCTGTACCGCGTCGTCGTCGACGACCACATGGAGCCCCTCGCAGCCGGCCTGCCCGTCGACCTGGCGCCCGGGCTGTTGTACGGCAACATCGCCTCGGCGCTCGTCGGGGCGGCGCAGGCGTTGCTGTCCGCGCGGCCCGACCTGCGCGCGCCGATCGCCCGGATCACCCGCTGCCTGCTGGACACCGGCGGGCTGGCCGGGTCCGGCGTACTCAGCGGCGCTGACCTGTCGTTCCGGCGGCGCAGCTGCTGCCTGTTCTATCGGGTACCCGGCGGTTCCACCTGCGGCGATTGCGCGCTGTAACGCGGAGCCCGCCTCACCACTGGTCGCGGGGCACGTCGAAGGCGACGCACAACGCCCGCCACACGTCGCGGGGCTCGACGCCTTCCTCGATCGCCTGGGCGGCGGTCCGGCCCTGCAGGTCGGTCAGCACGTGATCTGCCAGCAACGACGGGCCGTAGGCGGCGCCGAATCGCAACACGACGCGTTCGTTGAACTCCGTTAGCCGCACGCCCGCCAACGTACCGAGCCGCTCAGCCCGCCAACGCAAGCGCGTCGCGGCACACCCCCACCGGGTCGGCGACGCCGGTAACGCCGGCGGCGGCGGCCCGCGCGGCCCGGCGATAGGACGGCGACGACAGCACCTCCCCCACGGCGGCCACGAGCGCCTCGGCCGTCAGCGGCCGGATCAGCCGCCCGCTGCCCTGGCGAACCACCCGATTGGCCATCTCCCACTGGTCGCCCCCGCCGGGCACCGTGACGAGCGGGACCCCGGCCAGCAGCGACTTGGCCACCATTCCGTGCCCGCCCCCGCAGACCACCAGGTCGGCGTGCTCGAGCAGCGCGTCCTGGCGCCCCAGCCCGACGACGGCCCACGGCGGCACCGTCAGCTCCGCCCCGCCCAGACGGGAGACCACCACACGCGACCCCGTCGGCAGAGTGTCGCCCGGTACCAGGCAACGCAGCGCCACGTCCGCCAACCCCTCGGCCCCGGTCAATGCGGTCGACGGCGCGACCACCACGACCGGCCCGGAGCCGGCGGGGATCTCCAGCACCCGATCGGTCGGCTCGAAATGCAGCGGGCCGACGACCACCGCCTCGGCCGGCCAGTCGGGGCGCGGCACCTCCAGGGCGGGCAGGGTGGCGATCAGCCGCCGCCGCGGCCCGGGGTCGCGGGCCGGCAGCCCGATCTCGGCGCGGGCGGCGGCCCGCTGCCGCAGCCCGGCACGCCAGGACCGTGCGGTCAGGGCCCGCATCGCGGCATCCCGCAGCCGGCCGCGCACGCCGGTGCCCGGCGCCAGCCCGCTGCCGATCGGCGGCAACCCCTTCGACGGCAGGTACAACGGGTGCGGGTTGAGTTCGACCCAGGGGATCCCCAGCAGCTCGGCCGCCAGGCCACCGCCGGCGGTGATGACGTCGGACACCACCAGGTCGGGCGCCAGATCGCGCAGCGCCGCAGCGTTGAGCACGGCCATGCGCGCCGCGCGCCGGTGGATCCGGGCCCCGGCGTCGGCGTCGTCGTCGGTGGCCGCCAGGCCGTCCAGTAACGCGGCGTCAACGCAGGCGGCGCGGGCGGCGTCGAGCCACTCGGCCCCGGTGAACAGCGTGGGTGCGTCGCCGGCCTCGGCGAAGCGCCGGCACAGCGCAATCGCTGGAAACGAGTGCCCGGGGTCGGGCCCGGCTACCACGGCAACGCGCACCGGCCCTACCCTGCCACAGCGCGGAGCCGCCTTCCTGGCCTACGCTGGCAGCATGACCGAGCTGACCGGAACCGGCGTCACGAACACCCGCACGGTCGAGGGTTTCCTGAACGCCCTGCAGGACGCTGACTATGACGGCGCCGACGCGGCGCTGGACGACAACCTCGTCTACGAGAACGTCGGCCTGCCGACGATCCACGGCCGCGCCAGGGCCATGAAGCTGTTCCGCCGGATGGACGGCCGTGCCGCATTCGAGGTGAAGATCCACCGCATCGCCGCCGACGGGGCCGCGGTGCTCACCGAGCGGACCGACGCGCTGATCGTCGGGCCGCTGCGGCTGCAGTTCTGGGTGTGCGGCGTGTTCGAGGTCCACGACGGCAAGATCACGCTGTGGCGCGACTATTTCGACTTCTACGACATGTTCAAGGCGACTTTGCGCGGGCTGGCGGGGCTGGCGCTGCCGTCGCTGCGGGCATCGTTCTAGCCGTGGAGGCGGCGATGGGTTCGGACGGGGGCCGCACGCGACCCAATGCGCTCCAGTACGTCCGCTACTGCTACGGGGCACGGCTGCCCGACTCGATGCGGGACTGGGTGCGCCACGACCTGGCCGGCAAGGGCGCGACCGGCCGGATGATGATGCGCGTCGCGGTCCCGGCGGTGCTGGTGCTGGCGCCGTTCTGGCTGATCCCGACGACGCTGGACGTGCACCTGAGCATGACGCTGCCGATCCTGATCCCGTTCGTGTACTTCTCGCACGCGCTGAACAAGGTGTGGCGCCGGCACATGCTGCAGGTGCACGGTCTGGACCCGGACCTCGTCGACGAGCGGGCCCGCAAGCGCGACGCCCACATCCACCAGGCATACATCGAGCGCTACGGCCCGCGACCGGACTCGACGCCGCCGGGTCCCAGTCCCTAGCGGCCTAGGTGCGGGGCAAGCCGCCGAGTTCGTCGAACGCCTGCGCCCAGCCGACCAGCCGATCGGTGGCCTGCGACAACTCCGCGCGGTAGCGCTGTTGCGAAGCGGCCAACCCCGCGCCGCCGTTGGCCGACGAGACCAATTGCGCTGCCGCGGTGACCATTTCGTTGTACTGACGGACACCGGCGCTCAGCTGGGTGGTGAACGCGTTGATGGTGGGCGCCAGGTGCGGCCGCGTCGACTCGGAGTACTGCGCGGCCCGCTCCATCGACACCACCTCGGCCGCGGTGGCCGCCATCGCCGCCGAGGTCCTGTTGGCGGCGGCGGTCAGGTCCCGCAGCTCGTCCGTCGGCAACAGGGCGCCCCGCTCCATCACCCCCAGCAACGAGAGGAATCCGCGTTCCGACGCGCCGAGTGCATACATGGCGGGCCGCGCCGCCGAACCGTGCGGCGGCAGGCGGCGGGCATTGGCCGCACGGAGCGCCGGCAGCGGCTCCGACCGCAGCCAGCGGTACCGGAGCAGCAGCAACGTCGCCGGAATCGCCTGCATGACGGCGATGGCGCCGGTGATCTCCAGCAGCAACGCGAACCAGCCCCACGCCGCCAGCACCGCCGTCAGCACCGCCCAGAACAGGGTCCCGGCGCCGAAGATCAGCCCCCAGCGCAGGGCACGGCGGCGGCGGCGCAGCATCCGCGCCCGCGGGTCGGCGGCGGCGCTGAGCCGGCGGGCCAGCGACTCGGAGAACTCGGCGGCGGTGTTCAGGCCTCGCTGCAGCAGCACGCGCCACGACCCACGCAGAGTCGATTTCACCGCCATCACATTGCTCCCCGAGAGCCCCGAAAGCCCTACTGGCCGAACGGCTTCTCGGGCACCGCCCCGCCGGTCTCCGCGGGCGCGGGAGTGGTGGGCGCGGGAGTGCCGGGAGCGGCGGCGGTCCCGCCCGTCGGCAACGCCTCCCCGCGCATCGAGGCGCGGATCTGTTCGAGCCGGGAGTGGCCGGCCATCTGCACGCCGGCCTGCTCGACCTCGAGCATGCGGCCCTGCACGGAACCCTGGGCCAGCTCGGCCGCGCCGATCGCGTTGGCGTACCGGCGTTCGATCTTGTCGCGCACCTCGTCGAGGCTGGGCACGTTGCCCGGCGCGGCGATCTCACTCATGGACCGCAGCGACGCGCTGACCTGTTCCTGCATCTTGGCCTGCTCGAGCTGGCTGAGCAGCTTGGTGCGCTCGGCGATCTTCTGCTGCAGCACCATCGCGTTCTGCTCGACGGCCTTCTTGGCCTGCGCGGCCGCCTGCAACGCCTGGTCGTGCAGCGTCTTGAGGTCCTCGACGCCCTGCTCGGCGGTCACCAGCTGGGCCGCGAACGCCTCGGCGGCGTTGTTGTACTCGGTGGCCTTGGCGGCGTCACCGGCGGCCGTGGCCTGGTCGGCCAGCGTGAGGGCCTGACGCACGTTGACCTGCAGCTTCTCGATGTCGGCGAGCTGCCGGTTGAGACGCATCTCGAGCTGGCGCTGGTTGCCGATCACCTGCGCGGCCTGCTGGGTCAGCGCCTGGTGGGTGCGCTGCGCTTCCTCGATGGCCTGCTGGATCTGCACTTTTGGGTCGGCGTGCTCGTCGATCTTCGCGTTGAACAGCGCCATGAGGTACTTCCACGCCTTGACGAACGGGTTGGCCATGAGGAGCTCCACCTTCGCTTGCTTGTGGGCCGGGGGGCCTTGTCGAGGGGCCTTGCGTGGGGCTGGGCTTTGCGCCCGCCCCCGTCGCTCAATTTAACGGGTCGGCGCCGATCGCCCCACCCTTGCGCGCTATCGGGTGCTCGATCCGGACGCTCAGGCCACCGCGAGCGAGGCCACCGGCGGGATGACGACCTTGGTCTCGGCGTCGATACTGGTGCCGGCCGGCGCGCCGGCGGCGGCGCGCTCCTCGCTGGCCATCCGCTCCCCGGCGTCGGTGAGCACCGCCGACAGCGGGACGTCCAGCGCGTCGCAGATCGCATTGAGCAGCTCGCTCGAGGGCTCCTTGCGGCCGCGCTCGACCTCGGAGAGATACCCGAGGCTCACCCGCGCCGAATCGGACACCTCGCGCAGCGTCCGGCCCTGTGACATCCGGGCCCGGCGCAGCACGTCGCCGATCACCTCGCGCACCAATGGCGGCATCTCGCTCTCCTTCGTCCCGTCGGGCGTGCTCGTCGTAGGGTCAACGCCGGCGGCGGCCGCATTGGTTCCCCACGGTTCCCCTCAGTGGCGTTCAGCGCGGCGTTTGCCGCATCGCCCGGACGGCCGACACCACGTAGTCGATCCCGGTGACGACCGTGAGCACGATCGCGACGGCCATCACCACCGCCGCCGCCACCCGGAAGGGCCCCGGCAGCGGGAGCACGAACAGGCCGATCGCGACTGCCTGGACCACGGTCTTGAGCTTGCCGCCCCAGCTGGCCGGGATGACGCCGCGGCGGATCACGGCCAGCCGCAGCAGGGTCACCCCGAGTTCGCGGGTCATGATCACCACCGTGACCCACCACGGCAGGTCGCCCAGCATCGAGAGTGCGATCAGCGCCGACCCGATCAGCGTCTTGTCCGCGATCGGATCGACAAAAGCGCCGAATTCGGTTGCCATCCCGTAATTGCGCGCCAGCAGGCCGTCGAACCGGTCGGTGATGACCGCGACCGCGAAAATGCCGAAAGCCACCATGCGAGCGATACTTTGATGGCCGTCCCCGACGAACAGGGCAAGCAGGAAAACCGGAACCAGCACCAACCGCAAGCCGGTGAGGACATTGGCGAGGTTGGCGATCCGGGCACGGCCTGCCAGCGGACTCGTTTGGGGCTGCCCGGACACGGCAACAGAATAGCGGTTGACCAGTTCACGCGTCCCTGATGTCGATACTGTTACCCGTGACCGAAAGCCCTCAGGACCACCGACCGGTAGTCCGGCGCGCGCGCACCTCCGACATTCCCGCGATCAAGCGGCTCGTCGACACCTATGCGGGAAGGATCCTGCTGGAAAAGAATCTGGTGACGCTCTACGAGGCCGTCCAGGAGTTCTGGGTGGCCGAATGTGCCGACGCCCCAGGCACAGTGGTCGGGTGCGGCGCGCTGCACGTGATGTGGGCCGACCTCGGCGAGATCCGCACCGTCGCGGTCGACCCGGGCATGACGGGCCGCGGCATCGGGCACGCGATCGTCGACCGGCTGCTCGAGGTCGCCCGCGAACTGCAGCTGGAACGACTGTTCGTGCTGACCTTCGAGACCGAGTTCTTCGGCCAGCACGGGTTCACCGA
This sequence comes from uncultured Actinomycetota bacterium, assembly GCA_963711445.1. Classification (GTDB taxonomy): domain Bacteria; phylum Actinomycetota; class Actinomycetes; order Mycobacteriales; family Mycobacteriaceae; genus Mycobacterium. Next base: position 1,516,859 of record CAVQEF010000002.1, on the reverse strand, counting down.
GATCGAGGGCACACCGGTCACCGCGGAGGTGTTCGAGGAGATGTGCCGCTCCTACGACATCGGCGTCGCCGAATTCCTCGACCTGAGCTACGTCAAGCCCAACATCCTGGGCAACACCCGGATGCTGCTGGTGCTCTGAGGACGCGAGCAGACACAGAATCGCGCAAAACACCAGGTGGCCGGGCGATTCTGCGGCTGCTCGCCGAGCTAGTCGAGATCGTCGTCGGAGTCGCCGTCTGAGCCCAGGCCGCGGATCGAGGCCAGCGTCGCGGCCAGTTCGTCGGGCTTGACCAGGACCTCGCGCGCCTTGGATCCCTCCGACGGCCCGACGATGCCGCGGGTCTCCATCAGGTCCATCAACCGGCCGGCTTTGGCGAATCCGACCCGCAGCTTGCGCTGCAGCATCGAGGTCGAACCGAACTGGCTGGACACCACCAGCTCGACGGCCTGCAGGAACACGTCCATGTCCTCGCCGATGTCCGGGTCGACGTCGGTGCGCTCTCCGGTGGGCTTGGCGGTGGTGACGCCATCGGTGTACTCGGGTTCGGCCTGGTCCTTGCAGGCGGTGACGACGGCGTGGATCTCCTCGTCGGTGATGAACGCGCCCTGCAGCCGGATCGTCTTGCTCGCGCCCATCGGCAGGAACAAGGCGTCGCCCATGCCGATCAGCTTCTCCGCGCCGGCCTGGTCCAGGATCACCCTGCTGTCGGTCAGCGACGAGGTGGCGAACGCCAGCCGGGACGGCACGTTGGTCTTGATCAGGCCGGTGACCACGTCCACCGACGGGCGCTGGGTCGCCAGCACCAGGTGGATGCCCGCGGCGCGGGCCTTCTGGGTGATCCGCACGATGGCGTCCTCGACGTCGCGCGGCGCGGTCATCATCAGGTCGGCCAGCTCGTCGACGATCGCGACGACGTACGGGTAGGGCCGGTACTCGCGCTGGCTGCCCAGCGGTGCAGTGATGGCGCCGGAGCGCACCTTGTCGTTGAAGTCGTCGATGTGGCGCACCCGGGAGGCCTGCATGTCCTGGTAGCGCTGCTCCATCTCCTCGACCAGCCACGCCAGCGCCGCGGCCGCCTTCTTCGGCTGGGTGATGATCGGGGTGATCAGGTGCGGGATGCCCTCATACGGCGTCAGCTCCACCATCTTCGGGTCGATCAGGATCATCCTGACCTCCTCGGGGGTGGCCCGGGTCAGCAGCGACACGAGCATCGAGTTGACGAAGCTGGACTTGCCGGACCCGGTGGAGCCCGCGACCAGCAGGTGCGGCATCTTGGCCAGGTTGGCCGAGATGAAGTCGCCCTCGATGTCCTTGCCCAGCGCGATCACCAGCGGATGGTGGTCGCGGCGGGTCGTCGGCGCGGTCAGGACGTCGGCCAGCCGCACCATCTCGCGGTCGGCGTTGGGCACCTCGATGCCGACGGCCGACTTGCCGGGGATCGGGGCCAGCATCCGGACGCTCTCGGTGGCCGCCGCGTAGGCGATGTTCTTCTGCAGCGCGGTGATCTTCTCGACCTTGACGCCGGGGCCGAGCTCGACCTCGTAGCGGGTGACGGTGGGCCCACGGGTGCAGCCGGTGACGGCCGCGTCGACCTTGAACTGGGTGAGCACCTCGCCGATGGCGTTGGCCATCTGGGTGTTGGCCGGGCTGCGCTTCTTGGGTGGGTCGCCGGCGATCAGCAGGCTCATCGACGGCAGCGTGTAGGGACCCTCGACGACGCGGTCCAGCTCCAGGGTGTCGCTCTTCTTGCCCGACTTGCCGCGCCGGCGGGCCCGCGCCGCGGGGTCCGGAATGGTCGGCATGTCGTCCTCGAGCGGGGCCTGCTCGACGTCGGTGGACGGCCAGGCCTGCGGCTCGTGGTCCGGGGAAAACGGCGCGTCGTCGTAGTAGCCGTCGGAGAAGTCCTCCCCCGTACCGGTGGGCACCTGGTCGCCGTAGTCGCCCGGGTCGCCCTCGCACTCGTCGGCGTACTCGCGCTGCAACAGCCGGGTGCCGAACATGGCCCGCATCGCCTCGGGCACCTCGCGGATCGTGGTGCCGGTCAGCAGCAACAGCCCGAACAGCGCCCCGATGAACAGCAGCGGCGCGGCGATCCAGGCCGTCAGCCCGTCGCGCAGCGGTCCGCCGATGGCGAAGCCGACGAAGCCCGCCGCGCGGCGACGCGCGTCGGGGTCTTCCGGGGACCCCGACCACAGGTGGCACAGGCCCAGGTAGGACAGGGCGATCAGGCTGCCGCCCAGGATCAGCCGGGGCCGCGTGTCGGGATTGGGCTGGGTCCGCATCAGCGTGACCGCGACCGCGGCGGTGAGGACCGGGAGGATCAGCACGCCCGAGCCGATGAACGTCCGCAGCAGCGTGTCGACCCACGCGCCGACCGGGCGCGCGGCGTCGAACCACGAGCTCGCGGCGACGACGACGGCGGCGCCGAGCAGGACCAGCGCGATGCCGTCGCGGCGGTGCCCGGGCTCGATATCACGGGCCCGCCCGATCGACCGCGCCGCGCCGCCGGTGCCCCGCGCCGTCATCAGCCAGGTGGCGCGCACGGCCCGCCCGCAGGTCAGCCCTGCGGCGACCAACAGCGACTGGTTGCGCCGCGGGGCGGGCCGGGTCGCCTTCTTGCGGGGTCCCGACGAACGCGCACCCCGGGATCCGCCCCGGGAAGTGGCCTTTGACCTGCTCGTTCGGTTTCCGGAGCGGGCGGCGGTCTTGCTAGGCATGGCGTCCAGCGTAGTCGCAAACACATCATCTGCACCACCCGCCACACTGGTAACGGTTGGGTATCCGGCCGATGCCCCGGACGGTTCGCCAGGGCCGCATGAGTAGGGTGAGCAACGTCATACCGCCCGACCTCGCCCCGACCCCTCAGAGCCGCAGGAGGCCCCAGCATGCCCGTCGTCGTCGTCGCCACCGTGACCGTCAAACCCGAGTCGGTCGACACTGCCCGCGACATCCTCACCACCTCGGTCGACGAGGTGCACGACGAACCGGGCTGCCAGCTGTACTCGCTGCACCAGACGGGTGAGACCTTCGTCTTCGTCGAGCAGTGGGCCGACGAGGAGGCGCTCAAGGCGCACAGCACCGCACCCGCGGTCGCCAAGATGTTCACCGCGCTCGGCGAGCACCTGTCCGGCGCGCCGGACATCAAGATGCTGCAGCCGGTTCCCGCCGGCGACCCGGACAAGGGACAGCTGCGCAAGTAATGACGCGGCCGCTCGAGGGCCCGCTGAAAGGTCGGGTCGCCTTCATCACCGGTGCCGCCCGCGGCCAGGGACGCGCCCACGCGGTGCGGCTGGCCACCGACGGCGCGAGCATCATCGCGGTCGACCTGTGCGATCAGATCGGCAGCGTCCCCTACCCCCTGGCCACCGAGGAAGACCTGGCGGCCACCGTCAAGCTGGTCGAGGACACCGGCGCGCGCATCGTGGCCGCTCGCGGCGACGTCCGCGACCGGGCGTCGCTGTCGGCGGCGCTGCAGGCGGGGCTGGACGAGTTCGGGCGCCTGGACATCGTGGTCGCCAACGCCGGCATCGCTCCCATGCAGTCCGGCGACGACGGCTGGCGTGACGTCATCGACGTCAACCTCACCGGCGTCTACAACACCATCAAGGCCGCGATCCCGACGATGGTCAAGCAGGGCACCGGCGGGTCGATCGTGCTGATCAGCTCGTCGGCCGGGCTGGCCGGCGTCGGCAGCCCGGACGCCGGTTCAGTCGGCTATGCCGCCGCCAAGCACGGGGTGGTCGGCTTGATGCGCGTATACGCCAATCTTCTTGCGACACAGTATATTCGGGTCAACTCGATTCACCCTTCCGGCGTCGAGACCCCGATGATCAACAACGAGTTCACCCGGGAATGGCTGGCCAAGATGGCGGCCGCGACCGACACGCCGGGAGCCATGGGCAACGCCATGCCGGTCGAGGTGCTGGACCCCGACGACATCGCCAACGCGGTGGCATGGCTGGTGTCGGACCAGGCCCGCTACATCACCGGCGTGACCCTGCCCGTCGATGCCGGATTTTTGAACAAGTAATGGTGGTGGCGCGAAACCCCGCGGCGCAGACCGCTTTCGGCCCGATGGTGCTGGCCGCCGTCGAGCAGAACGAACCGCCGGAGCGCCGCCTGGTCGACGACGATCTCGCCGACCTGTTCCTGCCGGCCCGATTGCGCTGGCTGGTCGCAGCGACGCGGTCGGCGCCGGTCCGGCGCCTGATGATCCGCGGCTCGGAGTTCACCGGGCCGGGGCTGTGGGCGAATCTGGCCTGTCGCAAGCGATTCATCGGCGACAAGCTGGGCGCCGCGCTGCCCGACGTCGACGCGGTGGTCATCCTGGGTGCCGGGCTGGACACCCGGGCCTACCGGCTGACGCGCCAGGTCCGCATCCCGGTCTTCGAGGTGGACCTGCCGGTCAACATCGCCCGCAAGGCCAAGACGGTCCGGCGGGTGCTGGGCGGGCCGCCGCTGTCGGTGCGGTTGGTGGCGCTGAACTTCGAGCGTGACGACCTGCTCACCGCGCTGGCCGAACACGGCTATCTCACCGACTACCGGGCGTTCTTCATCTGCGAGGGCGTAACGCAGTACCTCAGCGAGGACGGCGTGCGGCGGACCCTGGAGGGCCTGCGGGCGGCCGCACCGGGCAGCCGGCTGGTGTTCACCTACGTCCGGCGCGACTTCATCGACGGCACGAACCGCTACGGCACCCGCACGCTGTACCGCAGCGTCCGGCAGCGCCGGCAGCTGTGGCAATTCGGCCTGCAGCCCGACGAGGTCGCCGGGTTCATCGCCGAGTACGGGTGGCGGCTGGTGGAGCAGGCCGGCCCCGAGGAGCTCGCCCGGCGCTACGTCGAGCCGACCGGTCGCAAACTCATGGCCTCGGACCTGGAATGGTCGGCGTACGCGGAGAAGACGTGAGGACGCGACGATTTCGCGCTCGCGGCATCAGACCTCGATGACCGTCGGCACGATCATCGGCTGGCGTCGGTAGGTTTCGCCCACCCACTTGCCCACCGTGCGCCGCACCCCCTGGGCGATGCGCACCGGGTCGGTGACGTTGTCGGCGATCAGCGACTCCAGCTCCTCCTGCACCCGGCGCACGGCCGGCTCGAGCGCCTTGGGATCTTCGGAGAAGCCGCGGGAGTGCAGGTGCGGCGCGGCCACCGGGCGTCCGGTGCCGCGCTGGAGGACCACCGTCACCGCGACGAATCCCGCCGAGAGGATCAGTCGCTCCCCCAGCGTGATGTCGCCGACATCACCGGTGATCAGGCCGTCGACGAACATCTTGCCGACCGGCACCGCCCCGGCGATGGTGGCCCTGCCGTTGACCAGGTCGACGCTGACGCCGTTCTCGGCCAACAGGATTGACTCCTCGGGCACGCCGGTGCTCGCCGCCAGCTTGGCGTTGGCGCGCAGCATCCGCCAGGTGCCGTGCACCGGCATGACGTGGCGGGGCCGCACGCCGTTGTACAGGAACAGCAGCTCGCCGGCGTAGGCATGGCCCGAAACGTGCACCCGGGCTTGGGCGTTGGTGACGACGCGGGCCCCGATCTTGGACAGCGAGTCGATGACGCCGTAGACGGCCTCCTCGTTGCCCGGGATCAGCGACGAGGACAGCACGACGAGATCGCCGGCGGTCAGCGTGATGCTGCGATGCTCGCCGCGCGACATCCGCGACAGCGCCGCCATCGGCTCGCCCTGCGTGCCGGTGGTGATCAGCACCACCCGCTCGGGCGGCATCAGCTCGGCGGCGGAGATGTCGATGACGTCGGAGTCGTCCAGCCGCAGGAACCCGAGATCGCGGGCGATGCCCATATTGCGCACCATGGACCGCCCCACGAAGGACACCCGCCGGCCCAGGGCGACGGCGGCGTCGATGATCTGTTGCACCCGATCGACGTTGGAGGCGAAGCACGCCACGAGGACCCGGCCGTCGGCGCCCCGCATCAACCGGTGCAGGGTCGGGCCGACCTCGCTTTCCGAGGGCCCGACGCCGGGGTGGTCGGCGTTGGTCGAGTCGCACAGGAACAGGTCCACGCCGGCGTCACCGAGGCGCGACATGCCGGGCAGGTCGGTGGGCCGGCCGTCGAGGGGAAGCTGGTCGAGCTTGATGTCGCCGGTGTGCAGCACGGTTCCCGCGCCGGTGTGGACGGCGATGGCCAGCGCGTCGGGGATGGAGTGGTTGACCGCGAAGTACTCGCATTCGAACACCCCGTGCGTGGAGCGCTGGCCCTCGGCGACGTGGACGAACTGTGGCTTGATGCGGTGTTCGCGGCACTTGGCGGCGACCAGGGCCAGGGTGAACCTGGAACCGACGATCGGGATGTCCGGTCGCAGCTTGAGCAGGAAGGGAATGGCCCCGATGTGGTCCTCGTGCGCGTGGGTCAGCACCACCGCCTCGATGTCATCGAGCCGGTCCTCGATGTGCCGCAGGTCGGGCAGGATCAGGTCGACCCCGGGCTCGTCGTGGTTGGGGAACAGTACCCCGCAGTCGATGATCAGCAGCCGGCCCAGATGCTCGAAAACGGTCATGTTGCGGCCGATCTCGTTGATCCCGCCCAGCGCGGTGACCCGCAACCCTCCCGCGGTCAAAGGACCCGGCGGGGCAAGGTCTTCGTTCACCTGCGGCCCATCCTCTGGCTCACTTCTGTCTCACCGCAGCACCGAGGCGGCGCGCATGTCGGCCGCCAGCGCGTCGATCTGCTCGGGCGTCGCCGCCATCTGGGGCAGCCGGGGATCGCCGGCGTCGACGCCCTGCAGGCGCAGTCCCGCCTTGGACAGCGTCACCCCGCCCAGGCGGGCCATCGCGTTGCACAGCGGGGCCAGGTTGGCGTTGATCTTGCGGGCGGTGGCGATGTCTCCGGAGTTGAAGGCGGACAACAGCTCTCGTAGCTGGCCCGCCGCCACGTGCGAGATCACGCTGATGAAGCCGGTGGCGCCCATCGCCAGCCAGGGCAGGTTCAGCGCGTCGTCGCCGGAGTAGTAGGCCAGCCCCGTCTCGGCCATCACCTGACCGCCGCTGTGCAGGTCGGCCTTGGCATCCTTGACGCCGACGATGTTGGGGTGCGCCGCCAACGTCCGCAGCGTGTCGGACTCGATGGGCACGACCGACCGCCCGGGGATGTCGTAGAGCAGTACCGGCAGCGCGGTCGCGTCGGCCACGGCGGTGAAGTGCGCGATCAGGCCCGTCTGCGGCGGCTTGGAGTAGTACGGCGTGACCACCAGCAGCCCGTGCGCACCCTCGGCCGCGCACGCCTTGGCCAGCCGGACGCTGTGAGCGGTGTCATAGGTGCCGGCGCCGGCGACGACACGGGCCCGGTCGCCCACCGCCTCCAGCACGACGCGCAGCAACTCGAGCTTCTCGTCGTCGGTGGTGGTCGGCGACTCGCCGGTGGTCCCCGAGACCACCAGGCCGTCGCACCCGGCGTCCACCAGGTGATTGGCCAGGCGCGCCGCCACGGCCGTGTCCAGGGAGCCGTCGGCGCCGAAGGGCGTCACCATCGCGGTCAGCACGGTTCCCAGCCGCGCGGGGGCGTCGAATCCGACGATGCTCACGGTGTTCAGGTTACCTGGCGGTCGCAAGGCCTTTAGCGACGGCGCGAGGGTGCGTGTCTGTACGGCGACACGCCGTGTGGGATGTACATCTGCGCACGCTGGCGACGAAAGCTCAGGCTTCGGTGGCCAGCGGACTCGTCGCGACCTCGGTGCCGTCGGCGAGCGTGGCGATCTCGAAGTCGGCGAACACCGCCGGCGCCACCTCGCCGAGCCGCCGCAGGCACTCGATGGCCACGCGCCGGATTTCGACGTCGGCGTGCTCGCTGGCCCGCATGGCGATGAAGTGCCGCCACGCCCGGTAGTTCCCCGTGACGACGATGCGGGTCTCGGTGGCGTTGGGGAGTACGGCGCGGGCGGCTTGTCGCGCCTGCTTGCGCCGCAGAACTCCGATTTTCTCGTCGGGCTGGCCTCTCGCGAACCTGGCCTCCAGCTTGGCCAGCAGTTGGGCGTATGCGGCGCGGCCGGCGTCGGCGGCGTCGGTCAGGAGCTGCCGTAGTTCGGGGTCGTCTTCCATGCCCGGGGGCACGACGACCCGCGACTCCCCCTCCGGGACGTAGCGTTGCGACAGTTGCGAATAGGAGAAATGCCGGTGCCGGATCAGCTCGTGCGTGCAGGATCGCGAGATCCCGGTGATGTAGAACGAGACGCTGGCGTGCTCGAGCACCGAGAAGTGCCCGACGTCGATGATGTGCTTGATGTAGCCAGCGTTGGTCGCGGTCTTGGGGTTGGGCTTCGACCAACTCTGGTAGCAGGCGCGGCCGGCGAACTCGACCAACGCCGAGCCCCCGTCGGAGTCGGTGCTCCACGGCACGTCCGGCGGCGCCAGGAAGTCGGTCTTTGCGATCAGTTGTATGCGCAGCGGCGCGGTCTCGGCCACGGCGCTCACCTTAGCCCGGCGACGATGCGGGCCGGAACGGCCCGAGGAGAAGCCGGGCCACCAATCCCGCCCGGCGACGATGCGGGCCGGAACGGCCCGAGGAGAAGCCGGGCCACCAATCCCGCCCGGCGACGATGCGGGCCGGAACGGCCCGAGGAGAAGCCGGGCCAGCCACCGAGCCTGCGGTGCCGGCGCCGAGCCTGCACACAGCGCGCCGCCCAGGCCGTTCAAACGACCTCAGCGCAGTCTCGGTCGGAGCCCACCCGTACTGCGCCCGACGTCAGCAGCGGCAGCAGCCCGTCGCGGAAGGCGGCCAGCCGCAGGCATTCGCCGCGCCGCGCATGGCACAGCGCGCCCAGCTCGGTGATGGTCCGCGACGCCGCCGGGGCCAGGCGGCGCACATCGGGCACCCGAACCTCGAGAAGGTCGCGCGGTCGGATCCGCTGGTGGCTGCCCGACGTGCCGGCGACCTGCCGCGCCAGCGTCTCGGCAACCTCGCGTTGCCGCAGCGCCGACCACAGCGCCGACGTGCCGATGGCCACCGGCCTCAGCACGACGAACTCCGCGCTCGCCACGGCCATTTCGGGGGGCAGGCTCGCCACGTCCCAGATTCGCGGGATCCGGGGGTTGAGCTTGGCGAACAGGACACACGGCTGTGACAGGTGGAATTTGCCGCTCTTGACGGACCGGGCATCGACAACCCGCGGCGTGGCACCGTCGTCGAACGCGGGCAGGCTGTAGTGCGCGACCACGTCGTCGAATTGCGCGGGGCCGAGAAATGTCGTCTCCCGCCACGCCAAGCTGGCCAGCGGCACGCGTTCGGTGGCGGACTCGGCGAGGGCGACCATCAGGCTCTCGGCGGCCTCGATGACGCGGTGGTTCGCGGCGATCTTGTCGTCGAGCGCGCCGAGCATTTCGCCGATCCGCCGGCGTTCGGGTGGCGCGACGCTGCGGACCTCCACGTCGCGCAGGATTCGCTGGTTGAGCAGGGGTTGCCCGGAACCGGCCCGGTGATCGCCCAGTCGACAGGTGTGCAGCGCGTAATACCAATACCGCGTCTCGCGGGGGTCCTTGGCGCGGCACACCAGCGCGTTGTCGGTGACCCACACGTCGGAATCGCAATACCGCAGGCTGCCGCAGAACGATCCCACCCGACCGAGCACGATCAGCGGGCCGCCGGCATTGGGTTGGGCCGCGTACCCGATTGCCCCGTTGGCGCCGTAGACCGGAAAGGGTCCGCGCCGCGACCGCTCCGGCGTGCCGGTGCCGTTGCTGAACTCGAGGTGGTCGCCCAGCCTTTCGATCACCGCAGCCGCTCCACCTGGCGGCGAACGACGGCGTCGAGGCGCGCGGACTCGTCGAGCGCCCCCAACAGCTGTGTGGTCAACCGCGCGATCCTCGCGTCGACGGGCTCGGCGTCGTCCTCGGCGGCCGGCGCACCCACATACCGTCCCGGCGTCAGCGCGTAGTCGGCGGCCGCGATCTCGTCCAGGGGCACGGAGCGGCAGAATCCGGGAACGTCCTGGTAAACAAAGCCTTTCGCGTGAGCGCCCGGGGACCCACACCACGAGCGATAGGTGTCGCCGAGACGGCGGATCTCCTCGTCGGTCAGTGCACGCTCAACACGATCCACCAGGTAACCCAGCCCGCGGGCGTCGATGAACAGCACCTGACCGGACCGCCGCGCCTTGTCCGTCGCGAAAATCCACAGACACACCGGTATGCCGGTGCTGCGAAACAGCTGCGCGGGCAATGCGATCATGCACGACACCAGGTCGGCCTCCACGATGCGCGCCCGAATGTCGCCTTCGCCGTTGATGTTCGACGACATCGAACCGTTCGCCATCACCACGCCGGCGCTGCCGCCCGGCGCCAACTTGGACAAGATGTGCTGAATCCAGGCGTAGTTGGCGTTGCCTGCAGGCGGAATGCCGAAGCGCCAGCGTGGATCTCGCTCGTCGCGGGCCCAATCCTTGATGTTGAACGGCGGATTGGCCATGACGTAATCCATCTGCACGCCGGCGTGATGGTCGTCGACGAGCGTGTCGCCCCACCGCTCCCCCAGGCCGGCGTGGTCGATGCCGTGCACGGCGAGGTTCATCTTCGCCATCCGCCAGGTCTGTTCGACGCTCTCCTGCCCGTAGACCGACAACCCCGCGGGATCGCCGCGGTGCTCGTTGATGAACCGCTCCGTCTGGACGAACATCCCCCCGGAGCCGCAGCACGGGTCATACACCCGCCCGCTCGTCGGCGCGAGAACCTCGACGATCACCCGCACGACGCTGGCCGGGGTGAAGAACTCGCCGCCGCGTTTTCCCTCCGCGCGGGCGAACTTGCCGAGGAAGTACTCATACACCTCGCCCATCAGGTCCCGTGCGCGGTGACCGCCCGGCCGGCCGAAGTCCGCGCCGTCGAGCAGGTGCACCAGCTCACCCAGGCGGCGCTGGTCAAGGTCGGCATACAGTCGGGGAAGCATGCCGGCCAGCGCGGGGTCCGCCGCCATCACCGCCTCCATCGCGCCGTCGACCAGTTGCCCGATGTTGGTAGCTTTAGCGTTGTCCGCCAACGGCTTCCAGTGCGTATCGGAGGTGTATTTGAGGAACACCAACCCGAGGACGACGTCCTTGTACTGGCCGGCCGACAGGGAGCCGCGCAGCTTGTCGGCCGCCTTCCACAGCGTGTCCTTGAGTTCCCTGCCCCCCATCAACCGGCCCGCCTGACGGCCGCGCGCAGCTCGGGAGCCAGATCTCCGCGCCCGCCGACGCTGATCCCGCCCAGCCCCAGCCAGGACGCCATGGATTCCAGCTGACCGGCCAGCGCCGCGGCGACCCGCGGCCGCGGCGCGTCGGGCTCCCCGAAGGCGCCGACGACGCGCAGGGTGTCGGCCGCCCGGTCGGCCTTGAGGTCGACCCGCGCCACCAGCCGTCCGTCCACCAGCAGCGGCCACACGTAGTAGCCGTATCGCCGTTGCGCCGGCGGGGTGTAGATCTCGATGCGGTAGTGAAAGCCGAAGAGCCGCTCGACGCGGGGCCGAAAGAAAATCAACGGGTCGAAGGGACACAGCAGCGCGGTGCCGCGGTCCGAGCGCGGCACGCTGCGGCCGGCCCACAGATACGCCGGCGCGGGCCAGCCGTCGACGTCGACCCGCTCGATCTCCCCGGCGGCGAGCAGATCGGCGACGGCCGGCTTGACCTGCTGGGCCGAGAGCCGGAAGTAGTCACGGATGTCGGCCTCGGTTCCGACTCCCAGCGCGGTGGCGGCCCGCCGCGTGAGCTCCCGGACGGCCTCGTCGTCGCCGACCTCGCGGGCCAGCACCTCGGCCGGCAGCACGCGCTCCACCAGGTCATAGTGGCGCGAGAAGCCCACGCGGGTGGCCGTGGTGAGCACACCGGACGCGAACAGCGCCTCGGCGACCCACTTGGTGTCGCTGCGGTTCCACCACGGCCCCTTTTTGCGGCGCGGCTCGGCGGCCAAGTGCTCTTCGATCTGCCCCGCGGTGCTGGGCCCGAGCTCGGCGACAGCGGCGACGACGTGCTCGGCGAGCCGCGGGTTGGCCTTGACGACGTGGGTGCCCCAGCGGCCGTGGGAGTACTGGCGCATCCGCCAGCGCAGCAGCGGCCAGTCGTCTACGGCCATCAGCGCGGCCTCGTGCGCCCAGTACTCGGCCAGCAGCCGCGCCGAACGTGGACCCCACGCGGCACGATCCAGCACGTCGCGGTCGTAGGGGCCCAGCCGGCTGAACACCGGCGCGTAGTGGGCGCGCACCGCCACCGACACCGAATCCAGTTGCAGCACATGAATCCGGGAGATCAGCCGCCTCAGGTGGGCGCGGGTGACCGCGCCTCGGGGCGACGGCTCGCTAAACCCTTGGGCCGCAACGGCTATCCGCCGGGCGTCCGTGACCGTCAGCCTTCGGCTCCGGATCGACACGGGCCGAGAATACCGCCTCCCCGTGGCCGTCCCCGGAAGGCGACGCTAGCGAAGGCTCAACGTGTGCTGACTTTCTTGTCGAGCGACACCACGATGTTCGACTCCGGCGGATCCTTCAGCTCCTGGTAGGCCGACTCCAGGGTGGCCGGTACCGATTCCAGGTCGCGGTATACGTCCATCAGCTGCTCGAGGATCTTGACTCGTTGCTTACTGGCCTCGTCTACCGCCTGCCGGGCCTGCTCGCGACGGTGTTCGGCTTCCTGCTTCGCGTCGGCGAGAAGCTGCTCACGCTGCTGCTCGGCCTGCTGCCGCTCCTCGTCGATCGCCGACTGCGCTTCGGCACGCTTCCTGGCCAGTTCGGCATCGAGCGCTTTCCTGGTTTCCGCGCACTCGGCTTCCAGCGCCTCCCGCTGGGCAACCATGTCCGCCAACGCCTCTTCGTGCTTTCGCTGCTCGGCCTCGGCCTCGGCCCGGGCCGCCGCGACCAACGCCTCCGCCTCCGCGTGCGCCTCGGACTGCATCTCGGCCACCTCGTCGACCGCGCGCCGCAGCATCGTCGCCATCCGGTGCTGCATCGCCCGCGGCGTGGACGAGGTATCCGCGAGGACGGTGATCTCCTGCCGCAGCGCGGCCGCCTCGTCGCCGGATTCCTGTAGCCGGGCCCGCAGGCTCTCGACGTCGTCGAGCAGCAGCTGTTGCTTGCTGAGCAACACCTCGACGTAGGCGTCGACCGCGGCCGGATCGTAGCCCCTGAACCTGCGCGAGAACGTTTTCACCGATTCGGTTATCACTGCCAATTCCCCCTCCCGAGAAACGTCTGGCAGACACCCCGTGCAACCGACCCCAGAAGCGAGTATTCCACGGTCGTGCCGTGGCGCGGACACCAGCGCTCAGGACCGACAGTAGCGGTGGAACCGGTATCGCAACCCTGAAGCGCTGGTCAGCCACTCTCCGGTCTCCCCCAACCACGTTTCGTCGAGCACCGGCGCGAGCGCGTCCCCGTCATCGCACGGCAGGTCGATGTCGACCTCGGTGACTTCGCATCGGGTGGCGATCGGCAGCGCGAGGGAGTAGATCTGCCCGCCGCCGATGACCCAGGTCTCGGGCTCCGTCTCGAACAGACTCAGAGCCGCCTCGAGCGAATCGACGACCTCGGCCCCGTCGACCCTGAAGTCGGCCTGGCGCGACAGGACCACATTCCTGCGCCCCGGCAGCGGCCGGACCGCGGCCGGCAGCGACTCCCAGGTTCGCCGGCCCATGACCACGGTGTGCCCCGCGGTCACCCGCTTGAAGTGGGCCAGGTCCTCGGGCACCCGCCACGGGATATCGCCACCGCGGCCGATGACACCGGACGTCGACTGCGCCCAGACCAGGCCCACCTTCATACAGCGACGGGCGCCTTGATCGCCGGGTGCGGAGCGTAATCCTTGACGACGACGTCGTCGTACGTGTAGTCGAAAATCGAATCACGTTGGGCCAGAACCAGTGCTGGGTAGGGCCGCGGCTCGCGGCTCAGTTGCAGCCGCACCTGCTCGACGTGGTTGTCGTAGATGTGGCAGTCACCACCCGTCCACACGAACTCGCCGACCGACAGCCCGGCCTGGGCGGCCATCATGTGGGTCAGCAGCGCGTAGCTGGCGATGTTGAACGGCACCCCGAGGAACAGGTCGGCACTGCGCTGGTAGAGCTGGCAGCTCAGCCGCCCGTCGGCGACGTAGAACTGGAAGAACGCGTGACACGGCGGCAGCGCCATGCGCGGGATGTCGCCGACGTTCCAGGCCGACACGATGATGCGCCGGGAGTCCGGGTCGGTGCGCAGCAACTCCAGCGCGGCGCTGATCTGGTCGATACCGTCGCCGGACGGGGTGGGCCAGGACCGCCACTGGACGCCGTAGATTGGGCCGAGATCGCCTGCGTCGTCAGCCCATTCGTCCCAGATGGTGACCCCGTGCCGCTGCAGCCACTCGACGTTGGAGTCGCCGCGCAGGAACCACAGCAACTCGTAGACCACCGACTTGAAGTGCACTTTCTTGGTGGTGAGCAGCGGAAAGCCGGCCGACAGGTCATAGCGCAACTGCTGGCCGAACAGGCTGCGGGTGCCGGTGCCGGTGCGGTCGGATTTGGCCGCGCCCCGCTCGAGCACCACACGCAGCAAGTCCTCGTAGGGGGTCGGTGTCGGCACGCAGGCCAGCTTAGCGGCGATCGCAAGCGCCGCGAAGCGGCGCGCAGCGGGTCGACGCCATCCACCCGCGGCGATCGCAAGCGCCGCGAAGCGGCGCGCAGCGGGTCGACGCCATCCACCCCGCGGCGATCGCAAGCGCCGCGAAGCGGCGCGCAGCGGGTCGACGCCATCCACCCCGCGGCGATCGCAAGCGCCGCGAAGCGGCGCGCAGCGGGTCGACGCCATCCACCCCGCGGCGATCGCAAGGACCGCGAAGCGGCGCGCAGCGCGTCGACGCCGATGAACCGGCGCCAAAGCGCACGGAGTACAACAATGGCCATGCCGAAAATCACCGACACCATCACCACTGCCGACGGCACCTGCAGCGTCGCCCTGTTCACCCCTGACGGCGCGGGTCCGTGGCCCGGGGTGGTCATGTACGTCGACGCGGGCGGGGTGCGCGACACCTTCGACCAGATGGCCGCCAAGCTGGCCGGGTACGGGTACGCCGTGCTCCTCCCCGACGTCTATTACCGCAGCGGCGACTGGGCCCCGTTCGACATGACCACCGTCTTCGGCGACGAACAGGAGCGCAACCGGTTGTTCTCGATGATCGGCAGCGTCACCCCGGACAAGATGACCGCCGACGCCCGCGCGTTCTTCGACTATCTGGCGGGTCGCCCCGAGGTGTCCGGGGACCGGTTCGGGGTGTGCGGCTACTGCATGGGCGGGCGCACGTCGGTGATCGTGGCCGGGCGGGTGCCGGACCGCGTGGCGGCCGCGGCGTCGTTCCACGGCGGTGGCCTGGTCACCGACACCGACGACAGTCCGCACCTGCTGGCCGACCGGATGAGTGCCACGGTCTACGTGGGCGGCGCCGAGAACGACGCGTCCTTCACTGCCGATCACGCCGAACGGCTCGACAAGGCGCTGACCGCGGCGGGCGTGCGGCACACCATCGAGTGGTACTCCGCGGGCCATGGGTTCGCGGTCCCGGACAACCCGCCGTACGAGGCCGCCGCCGCCGAGCGGCACTGGACGGCGATGACGGAGCTCTTCGGTTCGGCACTGCCGCGAAAGTAGCGACGCATCACCGGCGGGTCCGAGACCCGCAACGTGGTCGAGATCCCACGCGCGGCAAGCGTTGAGATTGCCGTGCGCGGGTATCGACGAGCCGTCGTCGTGCGGTCACAATGCCGAGTTGGGCGATAGGTGGCCAGGCGTCGAGCTCGGAACGCGGTTTGCTCGTATCAGCGATAACGTAGAAACAAGATCGAACTATTCGATATACAGCAAAGAACCCGATCGCCGATAATTGCGTGCCCAAGTTGGCCGTACAAAGCAATCGTTCGGTATGAAGCTAATGTGAAAGTTCAAGAATGGACGTGTGACCGGTCATGTCCCAATATTTGCTGTCGGCAGGACGAGGCGTAAGGAGGCTCCACCGCACAGGGTCTGGGGCCCACACAAAGGACCCGGGTGGAACCGTGGTTTTGAGCCGTTCGACAGCCGTCGACAGTCTTGGCGTCGAGCGCGGACGCCCGACGCCGCCCGACGAACCGCCCATAGAAGCGCTCCGGCAGATGCCCGCGCTGGTCGTCGTGGATCGGCTGCCGATGCCGGCCCCGGCCGTTGACGGCGCCGGCACCATGCTGTTGGCGAACGACTCGTTCTGCGACATGATCGGCTCGGCCATGCAGCGTTGCGACGACACCGTGACGTTGAACATGTTTCGCGACCGCACCGAAGAGCTGTGGGTCAACAGCGACACCTTGGAGCATTGGGTCAGCCCGACGGCAGGTCAACCAGTTGGGCCAGGCGGGCCCTGTGTCGATACGCGGTACCAAGCGCCAGTTGGTCGCTCTTGGCCCGTTTGAGGTACAGGTGCGCGGGATACTCCCACGTCATCCCGATGCCGCCGTGTAGCTGCACGCACTCCTCGGCGGCGTGCACCGCGATCCCGCTGCAGTAGGCCTGCGCGATCGCGGCGGCGACGTCGGCGTCGTCCTCCCCGCTGGCGCACGTGTCCGCCGCATAGCGGGCCGCGGCCGTCGCCGAACCCACCTCGAACCACAGATCCGCCAGCCGATGCTTGATCGCCTGGTAGGAGCCGATCACACGGCCGAACTGCCTGCGCTCCCTGGCATAGGCCAGCGTGGTGTCGAAACACCACTGCGCCACCCCGAGTTGTTCGGAGGCCAACAGCGCCGCACCGGTTCGGAGGGCCTCGGTCACGGCGACGTCCGCCGGACCGATCGGGGTGGAGGCCACTTTCGAAAAGCGCACGTGCGCAAGGGGTCTGGTCATGTCCAGCGCCACCATCGGCGACACCTCGACGCCTGCGGCCGTGCGCGAGACGGTGTGCAATTCGAGTCCGTCGCGACCCGCAACCGGGGCCACCAGCACGTCGGCCTCGTCGGCCCCCGCGACGCTGGTGACCGATCCGCTCAGCCCGTCGGCGCCGGCGGCGACCCCCGTCACCTCGTCGCCCGGCATGGTGGACAGCGGCACCACCAGCGCCGCGGTGCGCTCTCCCCGGGCCAGCGCCGACACCGTTTCGGTGTCCCCGGCACGCAGCAGCGCGGTCGTGGCCAGCACCACGCTGGACAAAAACGGCACCGGCGCGACGGCCCGGCCGATCTCCTCCATGACGATCGCGGCCTCGCGGGCGCTCGCGCCGGCGCCACCGAGGGGCTCGGGCACCAGCAGCCCGGCCACCCCCAGCTCCGCGGCCAGCGTCCGCCACACACCCGAGAAGTCTTGGGGCTGTGGATCGTACACGCGTGCCACCAACTCCGGTGGGCAGCGCTCGGCGAACAGCTGGCGGACGCTGTCGCGCAGCGCCTCCTCGGTGTCGGAGTACAGCAGATCGGTGGTCATCGGCTCAGGTCCTTCCAGGCGACGTCCTTGTCGACGCGATGTTCACCCGGCAGACCCAGGATCCGCTCGGAGATGGTGTTACGCAGAATCTCCGAGGTGCCGCCCTCGATCGAATTGCCGCGGGCCCGCAGATAGCGGTAACCGGGCTCGCGCCCGATCAGGTCCACGACCTCGGTCCGGCGCATGGTCCAGTCGTCGTAGGCCAGCCCGGCTTCGGCATGCAACTCGATGTCGAACCCCGAGATGGCTTGCGCGAGACGCGCGAACGCGATCTTCATCCCGGCCCCCTCGGGTCCGGGCTGACCCACCTGGGCCTGCTGGCGCAGCCGCTCACCGGCCAGCCGGAGCACTTCGGCGTCGACCCACAGCCGCATCAGTTCGTCGTGCATCGCCGGGTTGCGCAGCTCGGGCTCGTCGCGCCAGGCCTCGGTGACCTTGCCGATGATTCCGCCCTCCCGCGGAACCCCGGGCCGCGAACCGATCGCGACCCGCTCGTTGTTCAGCGTGGTCGTCGCGACCCGCCAGCCGCCCCCCTCGGGGCCGAGCCGGTTGGCGTCGGGCACCCGCGCGTCGGTGAGGAACACCTCGTTGAACTCCGCCTCGCCGGTGATCTGGCGCAGCGGCCGGACCTCGACACCGGGCTGGGTCATGTCGCACAGGAAGTACGTCAGGCCGGCGTGCTTGGGCACCGTGGGGTCGGTGCGAGCCACCAGGATGGCCATCTGCGCATGCTGGGCCATTGATGTCCACACCTTCTGCCCGTTGACGATCCAATCGTCACCGTCGCGGACCGCGCGGGTGGCGACCCCGGCCAGATCCGAACCCGCGCCCGGCTCGCTGAACAGCTGGCAGTACACCTGTTCTCCGGTGAACAAGGGGCGCAGAAACCTTCGCTTCTGTTCGTCGGTCCCGAACGCCGCGATGGTGGGCGCCGCCATCCCCATCCCGATGAAGTTCTTCGGGGTGCCCCCGACCGGCGCGCCGGCGACGGCCAGCCGGGCGTCCACCCGCTCCTGAGCGCTCCGCGGCAGGTCCAGCCCGCCGAACCCGGGCGGCAGGTGCACCCACGCCAGGCCCGCGTCGTACTGCGCGCCGAGGAACTCCCGCGGGTCGGTCGTCGCCGGATCGTGCTCGTCCAACAGCGCCGTGACGCGCGCGTCCAGGTCGGCCGTGTCGACGGCGCTCACTGCCGGCCGCCCGGAGAAGCCCGGAAGCCCCGGGCGTCGCCCAGCAAGAGACCGCCGTCGATGACCATGGTCTCGCCGGTGATCCAGCTCGCGGCGTCGGAGACCAGGAAGGCGACGGCCCCGGCCACGTCGACGGGCTCGCCGATGCGCCCGAGCGCGATGGTCGAGCCCAGAGGGTCCTCGTTGTCCTTCCACAACGCCTCGGCCAGCCGGGTGCGGACCACGCCGGGGCAGATCGCGTTGACGCGGACTTTCGGTGAAAGTTCGAGCGCCAGTTGCTTGGTGACGTGGATCAACGCGGCCTTGGTGGCGTTGTACATCCCCATCGCCGGCGACTGGTGCATACCGCCGATCGAGGCGGTGTTGACGATCGCGCCGCCGTGCTCGCCCATCCACGACTTGACGACCAGCGAGGTCCACAACAGCGGGGCCCACAGGTTGACGTCGAAGATCTTGGTGAAGCGGGCGTGGTCCTGCTCGATCAGCGGACCGAACGCCGGATTGGTTCCGGCGTTGTTCACCAGGATGTCGGCGCTGCCGAAGCGCTCCAGCGTCAGCTCGACACAGCGGCGGGCCGCCTCCTCGTCGACAGCGTGCGCCCCGACGCCGAGGGCGCTTCCTCCCACCTGCGCGGCGGCCTCGTCTGCGGCCTCCTGCTTGCGCGCGGTGAGCACCACGTTGGCCCCCGCGGCGGCCAGCTGCTGGCCGATCGCCAGCCCGATCCCCCGCGAGGCGCCGGTGATGATCGCGGTACGCCCGGTCAGGTCCGGCGAGCTCATTTCGGGGCGCCTTGCGTCGTGTCGGCGGCCAGACGCCGCGCCGAAGCAGGTTTTGTACGTGTGTCTGAGTGGTACCCAATGCGCATGTTAGCGAAATTAGCCCTCACGAAACCACTGGTGGTGGCCGGGGCTGTTGCGGCGGCGGTCGTCGCCGCGCCGACGGCTGCGGCCGCAGATTTCGCGGCCACCCCGGTGATCATCACCGCATCAAATCACGCCATGCCGCAAGACAGCCCAGGCGGCGGCGGGTGCGACTCCAACGGCAACTGCGGTTGGGGCGGCCAGAATGGCGGTCCCGGCGGCGGGCCGGGCGGTCACGGCTGCGTCCCGGGCGTCGGTTGCGGTTGGGGCGGCCAGTTCGCCGGCCCCTTCAACGTACCGGGCGGCGCGGGATGCCTGCCGGGCGTCGGCTGCGGCTCGGGCCACGGCTAAGGAGCCTCAGGCCCCCGCCAGCCTGGCGATCCAGGTCCGCGAGTCCGCGGGATCGATCACGTCGTCGAGTTCGAAGGTGGTGGCCGAACGCAGCGCCTTGCCGTGCTGGTAGGCGGCCTCGACCAAACGATCGAACAGCCGCTGCCGTTCGGCCGGGTCGGGCTGCGCGGCGAGTTCCTTGCTGAACCCAAGCCGCACCGCGCCTTCCAGCCCCATGCCCCCGATTTCCCCGGTGGGCCAGGCGATGGTGAACTGCGGTGCGCGAAACGACCCGGCGGCCATCGCCATGGCGCCCAGCCCGTAACCCTTGCGCAAGATGATCATGCCCAGCGGCACCGTCAGTCGGGCGCCGACGACGAACATCCGCCCGAACCGCCGGACTGCGGCATCCTTTTCCGCGTCCGGGCCCACCATGAAGCCCGGGGTGTCGCAGAGCGAGACCACCGGTAGGCGGAAAGCCTCGCACAGTTCCAGGAAGTCGCCGGCCTTGTCGGCCGCCTCGGCGTCGATGGCTCCGCCGAGATGGTGGCTGCTGTTGGCGATCAACCCGTAGGCGACTCCTTCGACGCGCACCAGCGCGGTGACGATGCCGACGCCGTAGTCGGGCCGCAGCTCCAGAATCGAGCCGACGTCGGTGATCGCCTCGATCGCGCGGTGAATGTCGTAAGCGCGCAACCGATTTTCGGGTACCACGTGCCGGGCCAGCCGCGGGTCCGGCGCCTCCCACTCGGCGAGCCGGCCCTGGAAGTAGGACAGGTAGCGTTTGGCCAGCGACACCGCGTGCGACTCGTCGCGCGCGACCAGGCTCACCACGCCGTTGCGGCGCTGCACCTCGATCGGGCCGATGGCCTCCGGCGGGTACACCCCCAGCCCGCCGCCCTCGATCATGGCCGGTCCGCCCATCCCGATGTTGGCGTCCGGGGTCGCGATGATGACGTCGCACAGCCCGGCCAGGGCGGCGTTGCCGGCAAAGCAGCGGCCCGACACGACCGACACCAGCGGCACCCGGCCGCGCAGCGCGGCCAGCATCCGGAAGGTCGGCACATCCAGCCCGGCCGCGCCACCGACGTCGGTGTCGCCGGGCCGGCCACCGCCGCCCTCGGCGAACAGCACCACCGGCAGGTGTTTTCGGGCGGCAAGGTCGAAGACGCGGTCGGTTTTGGCGTGGTTGCGCATCCCCTGGGTTCCGGCCAGGACCGTGTAGTCGTAGGACACCACGACGGCCTCGGCCGCAGCCCGCCCGAAGCGGTCGGCCCCGACGGTGGCCAGGCCGGCGACCAGGCCGTCCGCCGGGGTGTTGGCGATCAGGTCCTCTTCCGAGCGCCGGCTGCGCTGCGCGGCGATGGCCAGCGCGCCGTATTCGACGAAGCTGCCGGCGTCGATGAGGTCGGCGATATTCTCCCGGGCCGTGCGGCGACCGCGTTCGTGCCGCTTGGCCACCGCGGCTTCCCGGCCTTCGTCGAGGGTCAGCAGGTGACGCTGCCGAACCTCGTCGAGGTCGACGCGGGGCCGGTCCAGATCGACCGCCGCGGAGGCGGATTCGTCGCCGGTGCCCGCTCCGGTGCGGGTGTAGACCAGCAGCGGGTCGCCGGTGCCGACGACCTGCCCGGGGGCCACCAGGACCCGCACGGTCCGCAGCTCGCCGGGGGCGGCGAGGACGTGCTGCATCTTCATCGCCTCGAGGACCACCAACTGCTCGGCGGCGCGGAACTCGGCGCCCTCGGGCGGCACCTCGACCACGGTGCCGGCCAGCTGCGCGCGCAACGGTTCCTCCCCGGGGTACAGCTCGACCGCCGCCGCACGGATGTCGCCCCGACGCGACAGCGCCGCGGCCGCCAGTTCGGGAAGCTTCGCGTCGAGGAAATCCGTGTTCACCCAGCCGTTTTGGATCTCCTCGTCCGCCAACAGCTCCCGTAACAGCTCGAGGTTGGTGCGAATTCCCTCGATGCCGAATTCTTCCAGCGCGGTGCCGACCTTGCGGACCGCGGCGGGAAACGACGGCCCGTGCACGTGTGCGACGACCTTGGCCAGCAGCGAGTCGTAGTGCGGGCCGGCGACCAGCCCGGGCCGTCCGTAGGTGTCGACGCGCACGCCCGGCCCGCCGGGCGGCGTGAACGCGGTCAGCGCGCCCGCCGCGGGCACCACGGAGCCGTCGGGGCCGAAGGTCTCCATGTTGACCCTGGCCTGGATCGCGATGCCCCGCCGGGCCGCCGGCTCGCCGAGGACTTCGACGCCGTCGGAGGCGATTCCGGCCGGAAGCCCCAGCTGGTAGTAGGACGTGCCACCGGCGATGGCCAGCTGGACGGCCACCAGGTCCACCCCCGTCGTCTCCTCGGTGACCGTGTGTTCCACCTGGATCCGCGGGTTGACTTCGAGGAACGCGAAAGTGTCACCGGCGACGAGGAATTCGACGGTGGCCAGCCCGCGCAGGGCGACCCCGGCACACAGCCGGGCCGCGGCCTGGTGCAGGTCGCGGCGCAGCCTGTCCGAAAGCCCCTGCGCGGGGGCGATTTCGATCAGCTTCTGATAGCGGCGCTGGATGCTGCAGTCCCGGTCGCCGAGGGCGAGCGCGTTCGTCTGGTGCCCGGCGGGCGCCGACACGACCTGCACCTCGATGTGCCGGGCCGGCTCGAGGACCGCCTCGGCGAACAGCGCCGGGTCACCGAAGCCGCGTTGCGCCTCGGCGGCGCACTGCTGGTAGGCGCTGTCGACGTCGTCGGCGCTCGTCACCTTCCGCATCCCGCGGCCGCCCCCGCCGGCCAGCGCCTTGATCATGACGGCCCCGCCGTGGGCGGTGAAGAACGCGCGCACGTCGGCGAGGCTGCTCGGGCCCTCGGTCGCCGGCAGCACGGGCACACCGGCGGCGACGGCGGCGCGGCGGGCCGAAGACTTGTTGCCCACCAACTCGAGCACGGCGGCGTCGGGCCCCACGAAGGTGTATCCGGCGTCGGTGCAGACCCGGGCGAAATCGGCGTTCTCGCTGAGGAATCCGTAACCGGGGTGGATCAGCCCCGCGCCGGACGTGGCGGCCGCCGCGAGGAGGGCGCGCTGGTCGAGGTAGGCCTGCGGGCCGGTGCCCGGCAGACCGATCGCCTCGTCGGCCGCGTGCACATGCGGGCTGTCGGCGTCGTCCTCGGCGTAGACCGCGACCGTCGGCATACCCAATTCGATTGCGGTGCGAACGATCCGGAGCGCGATCTCGCCGCGGTTGGCGACCAGAAGGGTCGCGGTCATCGGAGCGGGTCACCCCACTGGACCTGCTCGCGCAGCCTGCCCTTGAGCAGCTTGCCGCCGGCGTTGCGCGGCAGCGCACTGTCCACCACGGTGACGTACTGGGGCACCTTGAAGTCGGCGAGCTGTTCGCGGCAATGCTCGAGCACCGCGGCTACGTCGACGGTGTCCGCGCCGCCGAACAACACGGCGCCGACCTTCTCACCCATGACCTCGTCGGGAACCGCCAGCACGCAGGCGTCCGCCACGCCCGGCGCCGACAGCAGCGCGGCTTCCACCTCGACGCTCGAGACGTTCTCCCCGCCCCTGTTGATGATGTCCTTGAGCCGGTCGATGATGTGCACCCGTCCTGCGTCGTCGACCCGCACCACGTCGCCGGTGTGCAGCCAGCCGTCCGCGAACGTGTCCGAGGTGGCCTCCGGCCGGTTCCAGTAGCCGGCCGTCACATTGGCGCCGCGGGCGACCAATTCGCCCACGGCCGGGTCGTCACCGAAGGGAACGACGCCCAGCTCCACCGAGGGGACCGCATAACCGACCGAGTCGGCGTGTTCGACGGCGTCCGCATCGGGCAGCACGGTCATCAACGATGCCGTCTCGGTCATGCCGTAGCCGTTGAACACCGTCGCGTGTCCGAACGCCTCCTTCACCGACCGCACCAGCGACGGGGCGATCGGCGCGCCGCCGTAGCCCACCCACCGGACGGCGGAGACATCCGCGGCGGCAAAGTCACGGTGCCGCAACAACAGTGAGTAGATGGCGGGGACGGTGACCAGGAAGGAGATCCGCTCGGCGGACAGGGCGGCAAGCAGCTCGTCGAGGTTGAGGGTGGGCATGATCACGGCGGCCCCGCCGACGCGAGCGGCCACCAGAAGCTGGGAGTTGCAACCGGTCACGTGGAACAGCGGCACCGAGATGAGGGTGCGCAGCGTCTCGCCGAGGTCGGGCTTCTCCCCGATGCAGCGCAACATGTTCTCGGTGTTGGTCAGGAAGGCCCGGTGAGTGGTGGGCACGCCCTTGGGGTGCCCGGTGGTGCCCGATGTGTAGAACAGGGCGGCCGTGTCCGTGTGGCGCAGCTGATGGGTCACATACGGTTCGCCGTCGGGAAGCGGCGTTTCCGGGGCCAGGTCCATGCGCGCGCCGGCGTCGGACAGCACGGAGTCGATTTCGGGTTGCGTCGAGCGCGTGTTGACCGGCACCGCGATGCCGCCGGCCATCACGATGCCCCAGAAAGCCAGCACCCAGTTGATCCCGGCTGGGTAGCGAATCGCGACGCGGTCACCGGGTTGCAGCCCTTCGGAGTGCAGGTCACCGGCGACCCGCGACGCGCGTTGCCACAGTTGCCGATAGGTCAGTCGCCCGGCACCCAGCTCGACCACGGCGTCGCTGTTCGGGCGGTTGTCGACCTGCTGGGCGAGCATGTCCAGCAGCGTGGCGGGCAGGCGATCGTAGTGCGGGACGCCCGCGGCGTCGGCGGAAACACCCGTCGCCGGAAACGGGTTGTGGCCGCGCGGGATTTGGATCACAGCAGGCATGCCCCGTCCTTACTGTCCGGTGTCCTATCGTCATAGCGGTGACGACCGAGGATCCCGCCATCATGCCCGAGGCCTTCTTCACTGTCGACGGCGACTCCTATGTGCCCGGCGAGATGACGCGGGGCCCGTGGGGCGCCACCATGGGTGGGCAGATAGTCGGCGGCCTGTTGGGTTGGGGCATCGAGCGATCCGGCGTCGACCCCGACCTGCAGCCCGCCCGCATCACGGTCGACCTGTTGCGCCCGGTCTTGCTCGAGCCGGTCCAGATCGCGGTCACGATGCAGCGCGAGGGCCGGCGCATCAAGCTCCTCGACGCCGGGCTGCTGCAGAACGGCCGGACGGTCGCACGGGCCAGCGCGCTGTTTCTGCGCCGCGGCGAGCACCCCGGCGGGGAGGTGTGGTCGGCCCCGGCGCAGATGCCGCCGCTGCCGACGGACTCCGGCAGCTTCCCGGCGGACATGCCGTTCTTCATCTGGGGCTACGGCGCCACCGCCACGGGCAGCCCGGGCATCGCCGCGGGCGAGTGGGAGCAGTCGCATTCGCAGAAGTTCGCCTGGGCCAGGCTGTTTCGCCCGATGGTGCAGGGCCACCCGCTCACCCCGTTCACGCGGCTGGCGTTCGCCGGTGACATCACGAGCTCGCTGACCCATTGGGGCACGGGCGGATTGCGCTACATCAACGCCGACTACACCGTCACGGCCAGTCGCCTGCCCGACGGTGAGTTCATCGGTCTGGCGGCGCAGAGCCATTACGGCACGGCAGGTGTCGCCACCGGCAGTGCGACGCTGTTCGACCGGCACGGGCCGATCGGCACGAGTTCCGCGCTGGCCCTGGCCCAACCCGCCGACGCGTTCCGGCCGGCGTTTTCCTAGCGCGCTCATTCCATCAGCTGGGCGGCAACCGTCGCGCCCAGATTCCAGCACGATTCCAGCTCGTCCTTGCTCGGCTTACCCGAAACCACCACGGTTTCAGACGCTTTCACCCAGCCCAGGCCGGAGGTGATCGCGTCGACGCCCCGCTCGGCGCCCTCGGTGCCCTCGTTGCCGTGCAGGTACAGGCCGAACGGGCGCCCGCGCGTCGCGTCGAGGCACGGGTAGTAGCACACGTCGAAGGCGTGCTTGAGGGCGCCGCTCATGTAGCCCAGGTTGGCCGGGGTGCCCAGTAGGTAGCCGTCGGCGGCGAGCACGTCGGCCGGTGCGAGGGTCAGGGCGGCGCGGCGGATCACCTCCACGCCCTCGATCTCGGGGTCGGTGGCGCCCGACAGCACCGCCTCGAACATCTCGTGCGTGTGCGGCGACGGCGTGTGGTGGACTAGCAGGAGTTTGGCCAACAGGTGGGCCTCCTCAGGTCGCTTTGGGCTGGGACGTGTTCCTCATCGCAGCGGTCTGCTACTCGCCGGGCGGGTTGATCGGCTTGGGTGCTTTACCGCCGATGCCCTTCGCTTCCGCCTTCTCAACGAACCTATGAAGGTGTGGCCAAATCTCTTGTCCATGCTGACGATCGCGAAAAGCTAGAAACCCGGATTGCTCGGCGGCCCGGTAAGTACGTATAGCAGTTACGCCCCAAATAGCTAGTGAATCCCGTCGAGAGATAAAACGCTTGTTGTGCAGATAACTCACTAGCTCAAGCCATGTAAGTGCGTGATTGGCCTTTCCCTTGTCTTCTTCGGGCCAGGATGATTCCGAAATTCCTTTCTCACACCACTCGAATAGCACTTGCCGTCCACGTTGGCGCTCGGACTCCAGAAGCTCGTCAAAGACCTTCACGAACAGTTCGCGCTTCTTCGAACTGTGCGTGTACACAAGTCCAGCGGCACTCACAATCAACGACCCAATCGAGATTGCAATCGCCGTGTATGCCGCCGTCCATATCACATCGGCAGTTTAAGCCAGCAACGTGACACTAGTTGCCTCGATACCTAAAAGCATGGTAATCAACCAAATAATGCTTGAGGGCGCCGCTCATGTAGCCCAGGTTGGCCGGGGTGCCCAGTAGGTAGCCGTCGGCGGCGAGCACGTCGGCCGGTGCGAGGGTCAGGGCGGCGCGGCGGATCACCTCCACGCCCTCGATCTCGGGGTCGGTGGCGCCCGACAGCACCGCCTCGAACATCTCGTGCGTGTGCGGCGACGGCGTGTGGTGGACTAGCAGGAGCGTCTTGGTCATGGCCCGACTCCCATCGCTCGTTGGCGTTCGACGGCCGTCTTCATGGCCTCCCGCGCCCGCCGGCGATCCCCCGCGTAGTCGTAGGCCCTGGCCAGCCGGTACCAGCCCCGCCAGTCACCGAGGTCGGATTCCACCTCGGCGCGCACGGCGGCGAACAGCGCGTCGGCTGCGTCGCGTTCGATGCGGCCCGAGGCCCGCCGCGGGAGCGCGCTGGTGTCGAGTTCCATGCCGTCGGCGGCGATCAGGCGCGCCAGCTTCTGGTGGGCGAAACCGGCGCGCAGCGTGGCGAGCATCGCCCACAGGCCGATCGCGGGCATGATCAGCAGCGCCGCGCCCAGGCCCACCGCGGCGGGCCGGCCCGAGCCGATCATCGCGACGGCCAGGCGGCCCAGCAGCACGAAATACACCAGCAGGGCCACGCACATGAACGCGATGAGCACCTGGGTGCGCGCCGTGGCGTTCATTACAGGTCGAGCAGGGGCTCGAGACCCACCGTGAGGCCGGGATGTTCGGAGATGCGCCGCACCGCCAACAGCACGCCCGGCACGAACGACGTCCGGTCGAGGCTGTCGTGGCGGATGGTCAGCGTCTCCCCCGCGGTGCCGAACAGCACCTCTTGGTGGGCCACCAGTCCGGCCAGCCGCACCGAATGCACCGGGATGCCGTCGACGTCGGCGCCGCGCGCGCCGGGCAGGCCGGTGCTGGTGGCGTCGGGGTTGGGCGGCAACCCCGTTCGCGCCTCGGCGATCAGCTTGGCGGTGCGGGTCGCGGTGCCCGACGGGGCGTCGGCCTTGTGCGGGTGATGCAGCTCGATGACTTCGGCCGAGTCGAAGAACCGCGCCGCCTGCTTGGCGAAATGCATCGACAGCACCGCGCCGATCGCGAAGTTGGGCGCGATGAGGACGTTCGTGTTGGCGCCGGCCAGCCAGGACTGCACCTGGTCGAGGCGCTCGGCGGTGAAGCCGGTGGTGCCGACCACGGCGTGGATCCCGTTGCCGATCAGGAACTCCAGGTTGCCCATCACCACATCGGGGTGGGTGAAGTCGATGACCACCTGGGTCTCGCCCTCGGTCAGCAGGCTCAGCGGATCACCGGCGTCCACCTCCGCGGACAGGGTCAGGTCCTCGGCGGCCTGCACGGCCCCGACCATCGTCGCGCCGACTCTGCCTTTGGATCCCAGCACTCCTACCCGCATGGCTTCACCCTAGACCGGCGGGCCGCCCGTCCCTGAACTCGCGGTGGCCGGTTCCTGTCCGCTCGGCGAACGGGGATCGGCGCGCCGATGGCCATCCCGGTGCAATCGCGGCGGCGATCTCGCCAGCCCATACCCGGGAGACGTATCGTGGAGTTTGCTTCGACGTTGTGTCGGGAATTCGGATCGGTACGCGGACAAAGGAGAACAGCTGTGGCCGAACGCAAACGCCGTAGGCGATTCGCGGGATTGGCACTGACAGGTGGGCCGCTTCTGGTAGCGGGAATTCTCGGCGCCGCCCCGGCTCAGGCTGACACCGATTCCTTCCTCAACGATGCCCACAACGCCGGGATTCACGACGCGCAGGACGGTGACGAGGGCCTGCTGGCGGCGGGTCAGAGAATCTGCCAGCAGTTGTGGGCCGGGGCCAATGCCGCACAGCTGAAGGCCAAGGCGCTGGAGCGTTCCGACGCCACCGAGGGCTCCCAGGGGCTCGACCCCCAACAGGCCAGCGCCCTGGTCGACATCGCCTTCGCTGATCTTTGCCCCGAATAGCACGTCGGGGCCAGCCGAACGCCATGCGGCCTCTATCTCGCGTGGACCGGACGATAGCCTGACGCGGCAAGCCATGCCCGGACACGGCCGACGTGGCACTCGCCGGAGAACTGAAAGTAGCGCTGTAGTTCCTCGGGCCACCGCGATAGAACGTCGTTGAACCGGCGGAAAGCGCCCTTTCCTGTGATCGCGATCTGTAGGCGGTCGACGATTGCCGGATCCTCGATCGTGGCGATGAACCGCTCCATATCCCGATAGCTCTCGTGCGAGCCGACCCATTCGACGCAAAGCCAGCGATCCTCGTCGTCGGGGCCGTCGTCGGGGTCGTCCGGTGCGGGGCGGCGGCAGGATCGCCCTCCAGACCGGTGACTGCTGGCCGGACTTTTTCAGATCACGACGCTTCACCATCCCGAACGCCTTTTCGACGACGACGCGGCGCCCTGACGACGTCTACATCTTGAAGCGCCCCGCGAAGCCGCGCAGCGGCAGGTCCGCGCTGGTGATCAGCCCGGGCGGCGCCGCCACCACCGACTTGATCGAGGCCAGCGCCGGCATGCCCGTCACCGTCATGCCGATGGAGGCGAAGTTGTCCGGATTCGACAGGTCCACACCGGGTTTCGGGAAGATCATGTGCTTGTTGTAGACGCACGGGTCGCCCTTGATCTGGGTGATGTAGCAGCCCTTGACGTTCCAGCTCGGGTCGGTGTGCGGGGTCATCTGCCATTCCAGGTGGGTCTCGACCCGCGGAACCCCGTCCACCATGCCCTGATACTTGAGGTAGTTGCCGCCCAGCGAGCCCTTGGGCAGGGTGTACCAGCCCAGGTCGACGTCCTTGGTGCAGGCACCCAGCTCGTAGCTGAACTTCACCTCGTCGAGGGTCAGGTCGAAGCAGTCGGCCATCATGAGCACGCTGTCGGCGAAGACGCGGGTGTACTTCTCCAGCTTCGACGGGATCTCCGGGTCTTCGACCGGCAGACCGTAGCCCACCTCGATCCAGGTGTCCTTGGAGTGGTGGCAGGACACGTCGACGGACTCGATGGTGGTGATGTTCTCGATCTCGGCGACGTCGGCCGAGCACACCACGCCGAGGATCTGGTTGAGGCCCGGGTTCATCCCGGTGCCGTAGAAGGTCGCGCCACCCTTCTCGGCGGCTTCGGCCAGCAGCCGGGTCACCGGCTTACCCGACGGGTGCGGGTGGTTCTTGTCGCGGTGCCATCCCGTGATCCAGTCGGCGGTGGTGACGATGTTGATCCCCGCCTCGAGCACCTTGACGTAGAGGTCCTCGTCGGGGAACACGCCGTGGAAGGTGAGCACGTCGGGCCGCGCCGCGATGATCTCCTCGACGGTGCCGGTGGCCGTCACGCCGTTGGGCCCGATGCCGGCCAGCTCCCCCGCATCCTTGCCCACCTTGTCCGGCGAGTAGCAGTGCACGCCAACGAGTTCCAGGTCGGGATGCGTGCCGATCCGTTTGATCATCTCCGATCCGACGTTGCCGGTGGCGACCTGGAAGACGCGGACCGGTCGGGTGGTTCGGTTCATTCAATCGAGCCTTTCTGCGATGCCGCGTACACCTCGGCGGCGCTGCCGCCGAGGCCGTCGGGATAGAACTGCTTGGCCCACGTGCGGATTGCGGTGAAGCCTTGGTACTCGGCGGTGGCCAGCGCGGGCGGGTCCGAGTAGCGCTGGTGCCGCCAGATCTCGATGTCCTGGGTGAACTGACGGATCACCTCCTGGCCGAACTCGGCCGCCTTGCGCTCGGCCCGCATGGGGTCCTTGCCCGGCGCCCTGCCGATGTACACCATGAACCGGACGTCGGAGGTGGACTCGTCGACCGGGGTGACCGCCGAGATCGTGCGGTTGTCCACCATCCCCCAGCTCTTGGTCACCGCGATCCCCAAACCGCCGTTGATGGCCTCGACTCCGCTGTTGACGTCCTCGATCTTCTGGCCGTCGTCGCCTTCGAAGGTGATGGTGAAGTCGACGTAGGACACCGCGTCGGCGAAGTCGTGGCGGGTGAAGACCGGCACGATCGGGGTTTTGTGCACGAACTTGAAATGGGCGAAGTCAACCCCGTTTTCCAGGACGTACTGGGGATGCAGCTCCAGACCCTCCCGGAACAACCGCTGCTGGGGGTGGTAGCCGTCGGCGCTGCTGCCGTCCCCGAACGCGGCGAACACGTCCGGCGCGTCGAAGTACGGTTCGCGGCGCTGCGCGTCGTGCCAGATGTAGACGGACTCGTTGCGTTCGACCACGGGGTAGGTCCGGATCCGCCGACCGCGGTTGGGATGCTCCTGGTAGGGGATGCGAGCGTTGCGCCCCTGCTGATTCCACTGCCACCCGTGGAACGGGCACTGCAGCGTCTCGCCGACGACCTGGCCGCCGTAGCCCAGGTGGGCGCCAAGGTGTTCGCAGTAGGCGTTCATCACGGTGAGCTCGCCGGTCTCGGATCGCCAGGCGACCATCTCCTGGTCGAAGTACTTCATCGTGTGGACGTCGCCGACGCCGATCTCATCGGACCAGGCGACCTGGAACCATCCGGTCGGTTTCATCGACAACGGTGGCTTGGCCATGTGGGGTGCCCTCCTTCGAGTACGAATGATAGGCGGCACCGCGCTAGATTCACAGTACCCTCTATGAAAAAGTTGACGGCCCCGATAGGCTCGGCAGGTGACCGGCACAGGCATCACGGGCCGACGCCCCAACCGCCGCGGCCACGCGACTCGCGAGAACATGCTCGAGGCGGCGCTGAAGTCGCTGGCGTCGGGCGACCCGGGCTCGGTGTCGGCCAATCGCATCGCCAAAGATATCGGCGCCACCTGGGGGGCGGTGCAGTACCAGTTCGGCGACACCGACGGCTTCTGGGCCGCCGTGTTGCACCGCACCGCCGAGCGACGCGCCGCGACGTTCTCGACGCTGTCGACGACCGACCCCTGCGGGGTGCCCCTGCGCGAACGCGTCGGCGCCATCATCGACACCCTCTACCGGGGACTGGCGTCGCCGGACTCACGCGCGATCGAGAACCTGCGCGCGGCGCTGCCCCGGGACCCCAAGGAGCTGGAACGCCTCTACCCGCGCACCGCCGCCGAGCTGTTCTCCTGGGGCAGGAGCTGGCTGGAGACCTGCCAGAACGCCTTCGCCGGTCTCGGCGTCGACCCGGACCGGGTCGGCGAGGTGGCCGCGCTGATTCCCGGCGCGGTGCGGGGCCTGGTGTCCGAACGCCAGCTGGGCTCCTATGCCGACCTCGACATGGCCAGGCGGGGCCTCACCAACGCCCTGGTCGCCTACCTGGAACAGTCCCGACAGGAGTGACTTAGGTGAGCGTCAGCGACATCACGACCCGCGAAGCAACGCCGACGGATTACGCCCGCGTCGCCGAGATGCACTACCCGGCATGGCGGCTGTCCTGGCGCGGCATCGTGGCCTCCCCGCTGCTCGACATCCTCGGCCCGGCACAACGCTGGGCCACCGACGTCTACCCGCAAACCCTGGGCCGGCCCGGATGGGTCATGCGGATCGCCGAATCCGGCGACCGGATACTGGGCGTGGCCATCACCGGGCCCGACACCGCCGATCCCGGGCAGCTGCACATCGACGCGCTGTACGTGGCCGAGGACCGCCAGCGGCACGGCCTGGGCGGCCGCCTGCTCGACGCGGCGTTGAGCGCGACCCCCTCGGGTGACGCCGTCTTGTGGTGCGCGGTGAAAAACGACAAGGCGCGCCGCTTCTATGAGAAGAAGGGGTTCCGACTCGACGGCCGCACGCTGGACTGGGAGCCGCTGCCCGGGGTCCGGGTGCCGCACGTGGGCTATCGACTCACGCGTCGATGACCACCCGGTGGCCCTCGGCCCGGGAAACGCAGACCAGCATCTCGTCGTCGCCCACGGCGAGACGGCCCCGGGGATCGACCCGTCCGGCAAGGACTTTGACCTTGCAGGTGCCGCAGAATCCTTGCCGGCAGGAGTAGGGGGTGGTGGGATCCCGGTCGAGCATGACGCTCAGCGCCGACCGATTCGCCGGGACGTCGAGCACCTGCCGCGATCGCGCGAGCTCCAGCGCGAAGGGGACGCCGCCGACGACGGGCGGCGGGCTGAACCGCTCGTAATGCACGGGCGCGCGGGCGTATTGGTCGCGGGTCGCGCGCACCGCCTCCAGCATGGGACTCGGCCCGCACACGTACACCGCCGTCGCGGGCCCGGCGCCGGCCAGCAGTTCGTCCACGCCGGCGACGCGGCCGCGCTCGTCGTCTGCCCAGACGCGCACCCGGTCCGGCCCCACGCACACCACCTCGTCCAGGAACGGCATGTACTCGCGGCTGCGCCCGGCATAGACTGCGCGCCAGTCCATGCCGCGCTGTTGGGCCTCGCGGATCATCGGCAGGATGGGCGTCACCCCGATGCCGCCGATCACGAACAACGCATCGCGCTCGGCGCTGCCCAGGAAGAACGCATTGCGCGGGCCCTCGAAGACCACCGTGTCTCCCACGCCCAGCGCTTCGTGCATCTCGATCGAACCGCCGCCGCCGTCGGCGATCCGCCGCACCGCGATGCGGTAGTCGGCGCGTCTACCGGGCGACCCGCACAGCGAGTACTGCCGGCGCCGCCCCGACGGCAACTGGACATCGATGTGCGCGCCGGGGGTCCAGGACGGGAGCGGGCCGCCGCCCGCGGCGGCCAGCGTCAACGCGACCACGTCGGGCGCGACGAGCTCGCGCGCGGTGATCACCGCGCGCTGGGTCCGGCGCACCGGGCGCACCCGCGAGGGCTGCCACCGCGAGACCGAGGAGAACGCATCGAACACCGCGCGCATGCCGTACAACACCGCACCGAGGCGGTCGCGCTCACGCCGGCCGTAGAGGTCGGCCGGCCTGCTGCTCCAAATGCTGTCCGGCACAGTACAACCGCTGCGGTCAGTGCGACACGCGCGCGGCCGGCGAGACGGCCAGGTAGTCCACCGCCTGACCCACCCCGCCCAGCTGTGACGGGTGGAAGCCCGGCCGGAAGTAGTCGGCGACGGCCCGCGCGAACCGCAGCGGGTTGGGGACCAGGCCGCGGCGGGCCGCGGTGAGGTAGTTCCACCAGTGCGGCTTGGTGCCCGCCGGGAGGTACGGATCGATCGAGTACAGGAACCGCACGCCGCGAATCCACAACAGCGCCATCGCCGGGCCGACGACCATTTGGGCGCGCACCTGGCGCCAATACCCCGCCCGCAGATGCGTCATCGTGTCGAAGGCCACCGACTTGTGTTCGACTTCTTCGGCGCCGTGCCAGCGGAGCATGTCGAGCATCACCGGATCGGTGCCGAGCGCGTCGTGTGCCGGCGAGTTCAGGACCCACTCGCCCAACACGGCGGTGTAGTGCTCGATCGCCGCGACGATCGACACCTGCTCCAGCAGCCAGCTGCGCTGCCGCCGCAGGCTCCACCCGGGCCGGTCCCCCAGCAGCTTCTCGAACATCCACCGGATCTGGCCGGTGTACGGGGTCACGTCGACGCCCTGCGCCACGAAGTGGTCGACCACTTTGGCGTGCGCCCGGGAATGCACCGCCTCCTGGCCGATGAAGCCCTGCACGTCCAGCCGCAGCTGGTCGTCTTTGATCAGCGGCAGGGACTTCTTGAACGCCTCGACGAAGAACTCCTCACCCGCCGGCAGCAGCAGATGCAAAACGTTGAGGATGTGGGTGACGAACGGTTCGCCGGGCACGTAGTGGAACGGCAGCCGCGACCAGTCGAAGTCGACGTCGCGGGCCTCGAGGACCAGGCGCTCGTGGTCCAGCGACGCGTCGTGTGGACCCGCCGCCTGATCGTCGATGCTGAGCATGGCGCCCCCCTTGCTGGCCTCCTCGCCGGCCACGTCAACGCGCGGCGACGTGCCGTCGCAGGTCGTATTGTGCCGGATCCGTACTCGCCAGCATGGCCCGGTGCGCGGCCGGCGTAAAGGGCCACACCTCCGGGATGCCGTCCTTGTTCAGGTACCAGCTGTCGCAGCCGGTGGTCCACACGGTGTCGGGCATCGCGGCGCGCAGCCTGGCGTTGAAATCGTCGGTCGCCGACTCCGTCGGCTCCACCGTGTCGAATTCGCCGCGGCGCCAGCCCCGGATCCAGCGCAGGATGTAGTCGGCCTGGGACTCGGCCACGGACGTCAGCGCGAGGTTTCCCACCGGGCTGTGCGGGCCCAGCATCATGAAGAAGTTCGGGAAGCCCGGCATCGCGACGGTCTGGTAGGCCCGCGGCCCGTCGCGCCACGCCTCGTCGGCGGTGATCCCGTCCCGGCCGGTCAGCCGCATCGGCCGGAAGAACGCGTGGGTGTCGAACCCGGTGGCCAGCACGACGACGTCCGCCTCGTGCAGGACGCCGTCGTCGGTGACGATGCCCCGCCGTTCCAGGTGGTCGATGCCCGCGGTGACCAGCTCGACGTCGTCGCGCTGGATCGCCCGGTAGAAGCCGCCCGAGATCACCAGCCGCTTGCACATCGGCTGATAGTCGGGGGTCAGCGCGGCCCGCAACGCGGGATCACGCACGCTGCGCAGGCTCGCCCGGCACGTCGCCGCGATCGCCTTTCGCCGCAACCCCGGCTTGGTCAACGCGACCGCGAAGGTGTCGAACGCCCGCTTGTATGCCCGGTGGGCCAGCCGGTCGAGCCACGGCAACACCCGATGGGTCGGGCCGGCGAGCTTCGAGTACCGCGGGTTGGGCATGCGGACCACCCATTGCGCGGTGCGCTGGAACAGCATGAGCCTGCGCGCCACCCCGGCCAGGCCGCCGACCAGCTGGATCCCGGTCGACCCGTTGCCGATCACCGCGATGCGCCGCCCCCGCAGCTGAACGGAGTGGTCCCAGCGCGCCGAGTGGAAGACGTGGCCACCGAAGTCGTCGAGACCGGCCAGCGCCGGCACGCGGGGATGGTGCAGCACACCGGTCGCGGCGATCAGAAAGTCCACGGTCGACTCCGTGCCGCCGTCGGTGCGCAGCACCCAGCGCCCGTCCTGGAAGCGGGCGCTGAGGACCTCGGTGCCGAACCGGATCCGGTCCCGCAGGCCGAATTCGTCGGCGATACCGCGGAAGTACGCCTGGATCTCGCCGCCGGGAGAGAACACGTGCGACCAGTCCGGGTTGCGGGCGAAGGTGTACTGGTAGACCCGCGAGGGCACGTCGCAGGTCAGGCCCGGGTAGGTGTTGTCCCGCCAGGTGCCGCCCACCTCGTGAGCCTTCTCGTAGATGGTGACGTCATCGATCCCGTTGCGCAGCAACGCGATCGCGACGCACAACCCGGACATGCCCGCTCCGATGACGGCCACGGCGGGATTGCGTCGCGTCATCGGGGGTCCGCCGGCCCTCTGCTACCCGCCCTCGGCGCGCTGCTTGAGGCGCTGCAGGGTGAGCCTGATGTGCTCGGCGTTGGCGCCGGCCCGATCGGAGACGCCGGTGGCCTTGCCGGCCAGCTTGCGAAACCAGCCCGGCCTGCGGTCCCAGGTGCTCTCGGTGACCAGGCAGCCGCCGTCTTCCGCGACGATGTCGTACTGCCAGCGCGCGATCGGCAGGATCGTGTGGGTGACATCGAACGCGAAGACGCGGCCCGGTTCGGCGTCGGTGACCGTGCACTTGGTGCTCCAGCTGCGGCTGGCGCTCTTGTTGTGACCGGTGAACACCGCGCCGGCCCGGACCGAATCGCCTTTGCGCCATTCCATCGCCACCGCCTCCTCGGCCAGTGACGCCAGCGTCGGCAGGTCGGTGATGAGCCCATAGACCACCTCGGGACCGGCGTCGACGTGCACGCTGGCCGACACAGCGGCGTCTGCGGGGTCTGCCATCCGACGATCATAGCCAGCGCCGACGGCGGCCCGTCTAGATCGGTGCGGCACCGCGGAGGTGCTCGAAGATGAGCGACGTCTGGGTCCCCGCGACGTCGGTGTCGGCGTTGAGGTTCTCCACCACGAAGGAGCGCAAGTCCTCGGTGTCGCGGGCGGCGATGTGCAGGATGAAGTCGTCGGCGCCGGCCAGGAAGTACACGTCGCGCACCTGCCGCTTGCTGCTGATCTGGGCGATGAAGCTGCGGATCTTGCCGCGCGCGTTGGACTGCAGGGTGACCGAGACCATTGCCTGCAGGGGCAGCCCCACGGCGACCGGGTCGATGTCGGCGTAGAAACCCCGGATGACGCCGAGGTCCACCAACCGCCGGACGCGGCCGTGACACGTCGACGGCGCTATCCCGATGGTCTCGGCCAGCGCGGTGTTGGTGATGCGCGCGTCGGCGTGCAGCAGGCCCAGGATCCGCCGGTCCATGTCATCGAGGTCGACGGGTCGAACATCCTTCGGGGGACCGGCCGGTCGACCCGCCAGGTCAGATGTTTCATCAGCCATCTCGCCATATTAGTGAATCATCATCATGCCAATTGCAGATCACTCGAACTTTCTTCACACTTGGAGTCGTCAATCCGAGATCCCTGGGGGCGAGCATGCGCGTCGGCGTTCCGACCGAGATCAAGAACAACGAGTTCAGGGTGGCCATCACGCCCGCCGGGGTGGCCGAGCTGACCCACCGCGGTCACGAGGTGCTCGTCCAGGCCGGCGCCGGAGAGGGGTCGGCGATCGCCGACTCGAAGTTCAAGGCCGCGGGCGCCCAGCTGGCCGGCAGCGCCGAACAGGTGTGGGCCGAGGCCGACCTGCTGCTCAAGGTGAAGGAGCCGATACCGGCCGAGTACGGCCTGCTGCGCCGCGGCCAGGTTGTCTTCACCTACCTGCATCTGGCCGCCTCGCGGGCATGCACGGATGCGCTGCTGGCCTCCGGCACGACGTCGATCGCCTACGAGACCGTCCAGACCGCCGACGGGGCGCTGCCGTTGCTGGCCCCGATGAGCGAGGTCGCCGGCCGGCTGTCCGTTCAGGTCGGGGCCTACCACCTGATGCGCACGCAGGGCGGCCGCGGTGTGCTGATGGGCGGGGTGCCGGGCGTCAAGGCCGCCGACGTCGTCGTCATCGGCGCCGGCACGGCGGGCTACAACGCCGTGCGGGTCGCCGGCGGCATGGGGGCGGCCGTGCGCGTACTGGACGTCAACATCAACAAGCTCCGGGCCCTGGACGCGGAGTTCGGCGGCCACGTCAGCACCCGGCACTCGTCGAAGTACGAGCTCGAAGGTGCCCTCAAGCGCGCCGACCTGGTGATCGGGGCCGTCCTGGTGCCCGGCGCCAAGGCGCCCAAGCTGGTCGGCAACTCGCTTGTCGCGCAGATGAAGCCGGGCGCGGTGCTGGTGGACATCTCCATCGACCAGGGCGGTTGCTTCGAGGACTCGCGGCCGACGACCCACGACAGCCCGACGTTCGCCGTGCACGACGCGCTGTTCTACTGCGTGGCGAACATGCCGGCCGCGGTGCCCAAGACGTCGACCTACGCGCTGACCAACGCGACCATGCCCTATGTGCTCCGGCTCGCCGACCAGGGGTGGCGGGCGGCGTGCCGGTCGGATCCGGCACTGGCCAAGGGCCTTTCGACGCACGACGGCGGGCTGCTGTCCGAGCAGGTGGCCGCCGACCTGGGCCTGGAGTTCACCGAACCGGCCGGCGTGCTGGGCTGAGCCCGAGCCCTGCGCTATGCGGTGAGGCCGGCGATGATGTCGGCCGCCGGGCCCGGCTTGGCGTGCTGGAACGCCGCCCCGGCCCACAGCGGCATCCCGTTGGGGTCCTCCAGCGCGGCCGCCGCCTCCTGGATGGGCGAGGTCATCTGGTTGACCTCCGGGTAGCCCAGCGGCGCCACGTTGTCGAGCATCCGGGTGAAGTCGTTCTCCAGCCCGCGGGCGTACCGCCCCGAGAACGCCCGCGTGACAACGGTGGTGGCGAACAGCGGGTTCTTCATGGCGGTGCGGTGCGCGGGGTTGGTCCCCGCCTCGTCGGCCAGCAGCAGCGCGGTTCCGACCTGCGCGGCCACCGCCCCCCGGTTCAGCACGTCGGCGACGTCGCGCGCGGTGCCCAGGCCCCCGGCCGCGATGAGCGGGACGTCATGCGCGTGACTGATCCGGGCCAGGAGCTGGTGCAGCGATTCGTTGGCGGGCTCCATGTCGGGCGCGAACGTGCCGCGGTGACCCCCGGCGGCCGGGCCCTGGACCACCAGGCTGTCGGCGCCCGCGGACACGGCGACACCGGCCTCATAGGCCGACGTCACCGTGACCATCACCAACAGTCCCAGCGCGCCGAAGCGGTGGATGACGTCTGGCGACGGCACGCCGAACGTGAACGAGACCAGCTCGGGGCGCACGTCGGCCACGACCTCGAGCTTGCGCTCCCAGTCGTCGTCGTCGCCGTACTCGGGCCGGCCGACCTCGACCTGATAGTGCTCGGCGATCTCTTCGAGCTCGTCGGCGTAGTACTCCAGCGCCAGCCAGTCGGCGACGCTGGGCTGGGGCACGAACAGGTTGACCCCGAGCGGGCCGGTGGTCGCCGCGCGCGCCGCGGCGATGTCGTCGGCGAACTGCTCGGCGCTGCGGTGTCCCGCGGGGATGAAGCCCAGCCCGCCGGCGTTGGACACCGCCGCGGCCAACGCCGGGGTACCGGGACCACCGGCCATCGGCGCGCCCACGATGGGAACCGCGATGTCCCAAAATCCCAGTACCATTTGCGCTAACTTACCATCGCCCGAAGTTGTTGGGGCAGGGAACGTTTCGAGGTATACGGGCCGAGGATGGCGGCGCCGTACCGCTGGCTGAGGAGTCGGCGGGCCACCGCGTTGACCTCCTCGACGGTCACCTCGTCGATTCGCTGCAAGGTGTGCTCGATGCTGCGGTGTCTGCCGTAGTTTAGTTCGCTGCGGCCCAGGCGGCTCATCCGGGAACCCGAATCCTCCAGGCCCAGCACGAGCCCACCGCGCATGGAGCCCTTGGCGATCCGGCATTCGGCCTCGGTGATGCCGTCGCGCGTCACCGACTCGAGCACCTCGCCGGTCACCCGCATGACATCGGAGAAACGCTCGGGCAGGCACGCGGCGTACACCGACAGCGCGCCCGTGTCGGCGAAGATGTCCAGCGAGGAGTAGATGGAGTAGGCCAGCCCGCGCAGCTCGCGAACCTCCTGGAAGAGCCGCGAACTCAGGCCACCACCGAGCGCGGTGTGCAGCACCGACAGCGCCCAGCGATGCTCCCAGCCCCGTCCCGGTGTGCGCACCCCCAACGACACGTGGGTCTGGTCGGCCTCGCGCCGGCCCAGCGTCAATCTGGGGCTGCCCGTCGCCCGTCCCGCGCCCTTGCGCGGCGCGAGGGGCCCGCGTCCGCGGACCAGATGCGGCCCGAAGTGCCGGCGCACCAACCCGACCACCCGGTCGTGGTCGACGTTGCCCGCCACCGCGACGACCATGCGTTCGGGCCGGTAGCGCCGCACGTGGAAGGAGTGCAGCTGGGTCCGCGTCATCCCGGCCACGGACCGCGCGGTGCCGATCACCGGGCGGCCCACCGGGTGGTCGCCGAACAGCGCCGAGAGGAACATGTCGCCCAGGGCGTCCTCGGGGTCGTCGTCGCGCATGGCGATCTCCTCGAGGACGACGTCGCGTTCGAGCTCGACGTCCGCTGCGGCGCAACGGCCGTTGAGCACCACGTCGGCGACCAGGTCGACGGCGAGCTCCAGATCGGTGTCGAGCACGTGCGCGTAGTAGCAGGTGTGCTCCTTGGCGGTGAACGCGTTCAGCTCGCCACCGACGGCGTCCATCGCCTGCGCGATGTCCACGGCGGTGCGGGTCGGGGTCGCCTTGAACAGCAGGTGCTCGAGGAAGTGCGCCGCACCGGCCACGGTGGAACCCTCGTCCCGCGACCCGACGCCGACCCAGACCCCGACCGACGCGGAGCGCACCGCGGGCAGGAACTCGGTGACCACCCGCAGGCCACCGGGCAGCGTCGTGCGGCGCACGGTGGCCGTGGCTTCTGTCTCCAGGCTCTGCTTGCCGCGGCGCAGGGCCGCGGCGCGATCAGCTGCTGGCTGTCGCGGCATCGGCCGGCGCGGGAGCCGCGGCGCTGTCCGCGGCGGCGTCGTCGTCCACCAGAACCAGCGAGATCTTGCCGCGCTTGTCGATGTCGGCGATCTCGACGCGCAGCTTGTCGCCCACGTTGACCACGTCCTCGACCTTCGCGATGCGCTTGCCCCTGCCGAGCTTGGAAATGTGCACGAGGCCGTCCCGACCGGGCAGCAGCGACACGAACGCACCGAAATCGGTTGTCTTGACCACGGTTCCGAGGAACCGCTCGCCCACCGTCGGCAGCTGCGGGTTGGCGATGGCGTTGATCTTGTCGATCGCGGCCTGCGCCGACGGGCCGTCGGTGGCGCCGACGAACACGGTGCCGTCGTCCTCGATGGAGATCTGGGCGCCGGTCTCCTCGGTGATGGCGTTGATGACCTTGCCCTTGGGGCCGATGACCTCGCCGATCTTGTCCACGGGAACCTTGATGGTGGTCACCCGCGGGGCGTAGGGGCTCATCTCGTCGGGTTCGTCGATTGCCTCGGCCATGACCTCCAGGATGGTCAGCCGGGCGTCCTTGGCCTGTTCGAGCGCGCCCGCGAGCACCTGCGACGGGATCCCGTCGAGCTTGGTGTCCAACTGCAGGGCGGTGACGAAGTCCTTGGTGCCCGCACACTTGAAGTCCATGTCGCCGAACGCGTCCTCGGCGCCCAGGATGTCGGTCAGGGTGACAAAGCGGCGCTCGGTGCCCCCGCCCTCGACCTCGACGTCGTCGGAGACCAGGCCCATCGCGATGCCGGCCACCGGCGCCTTGAGCGGCACCCCGGCGTTGAGCAGCGCCAGCGTGGACGCGCACACCGAACCCATCGACGTCGACCCGTTGGAGCCCAGGGCCTCGGACACCTGGCGGATGGCGTACGGGAACTCCTCGACGCAGGGCAGCACCGGGATCAGCGCCCGCTCGGCCAGCGCGCCGTGCCCGATCTCGCGCCGCTTGGGCGAGCCGACCCGGCCGGTCTCGCCGGTGGAGAACGGCGGGAAGTTGTAGTGGTGCATGTAGCGCTTGGAGGTCTCGGGGCCCAGCGAGTCGATCTGCTGGGCCATCTTGACCATGTCCAGCGTGGTCACGCCCAGGATCTGGGTCTCGCCGCGCTCGAACAGCGCGCTGCCGTGCGCCCGCGGCACCACCGCGACCTCGGCCGAGAGCGCGCGGATGTCGGTGATGCCCCGGCCGTCGATGCGGAAGTGGTCGGTCAGGATGCGCTGGCGGACCAGCTTCTTGGTCAGCGAGCGGAACGCCGCGGCGACCTCCTTCTCCCGGCCGGCGTAGGTCGCAGAGGCCCCGGTGAGCCGCTCGAGCACCTGCGCCTTGATCTCGTCGGTGCGCTCGTTGCGCTCGGCCTTGCCGCCGATGGTCAGCGCGGCGGCCAGCTCGTCGGTGGCCATCGAGGCCACCGAGTAGTAGACGTCCTCGCCGTATTCGGGGAACACCGGGTATTCGCCGGTGGGCTTCGCGGCGGCGGCGGCCAGCTCCTGCTGGGCCTTGCACAGCGCGGCGATGAACGGCTTGGCCGCCTCCAGCCCCTGCGCCACAACGGTTTCCGTCGGCGACTGGGCGCCGCCCTCGACCAGGGAGATGACATTTTCGGTGGCTTCGGCCTCGACCATCATGATCGCGACGTCTGCCTTGCCGTCCTTTTCGCCGACAATGCGCCCGGCCACCACCATGTCGAACACGGCCCGCTCGAGCTGCTCGACGGTGGGGAAGGCGACCCAGGTGCCGTCGATCAGGGCCACTCGCACACCGCCGATGGGGCCGGAGAACGGCAGTCCGCTCAGCTGGGTGGAGGCGGACGCGGCGTTGATCGCCAGCACGTCGTACAGGTCGTTGGGGTCCAGGCTCAGGATCGTCACCACGACCTGGATCTCGTTGCGCAGCCCGGCGACAAACGACGGGCGCAGCGGCCGGTCGATCAGCCGGCAGGTCAGGACCGCATCGGTGGACGGGCGGCCCTCGCGACGGAAGAACGAACCGGGGATGCGCCCGGCGGCATACATCCGCTCCTCGACATCGACCGTCAGCGGGAAGAAGTCCAAATGCTCTCTGGGGCTCTTGCTGGCCGTGGTCGCCGACAACAGCATGTTCTCGTCGTCCAGGTAGGCGACCACCGCACCGGCGGCCTGCTGGGCCAGTCGGCCGGTCTCGAAGCGGATGGTGCGGGTGCCGAAGCTCCCGTTGTCGATAGTGGCGGTCGTCTCGAAGACGCCCTGTTCAATTTCAGCTACAGACATAGGTGTCCGTGCGGCCTCTCTAGGTATTCAGCTTTTTCGCGTCGTCACGCGCACGTTCGCGCGGCCCCGGGGGGCCCGCGCGTCATCCGTGAGAGCTTGTAGAGCGAAGTCTGAATGCGGCTACGGCCATCGATCGAAGCGGCCGACCTGCCCCAGATCCGGAGAGCCCGGCAGCCACTACCGAAGACCGTCCGATGCAGACTGGGCTGCTCCCTCGGAGGTGCGTAGTGACACGCTGGAACGGTTCACGCGGATCTGCGCAAACCGCACCGTTTGCCCGGGCCGCAACGGCCCAGGACGACCTCACTCTACACGGCCGTCCAACGCCACCCGAATCGCCGGGTTGACCTGCGCCGCGTCAGCGACGCAGACCCAGCCGCTCGATCAGCGAGCGGTAGCGCTCCACGTCGATCTGGGAGACATACTTGAGCAACCGGCGCCGACGCCCGACCAGCAGCAGCAGCCCCCGCCGCGAGTGGTGGTCGTGCTTGTGCACCTTGAGATGCTCGGTCAGGTCCGAGATGCGCTTGGTCAGCAGCGCGACCTGGGCTTCCGGGGACCCGGTGTCGGTGTCGTGCAGGCCGTAGGTGCCCAGGATCTCTTTTTTCTGCTCGGCTGTCAGCGCCACGAAGCAACTCCATCAATCGGTCCGCGATGAGTGGGTATCAAGGCGCGGCCACCGCGAACCGCAGCACGCGCCGATGTCGA
The DNA here is from genome assembly GCA_963711445.1 of uncultured Actinomycetota bacterium. Classification (GTDB taxonomy): domain Bacteria; phylum Actinomycetota; class Actinomycetes; order Mycobacteriales; family Mycobacteriaceae; genus Mycobacterium. The sequence continues at coordinate 1,473,468 of CAVQEF010000002.1, read as the reverse complement.
CCGGCAGTTTAGCAGCCGGGCGGTGCGCGCCCCGAACCGTCGAGCTCGTCAGTCCTTGAGCAGGGCCCGCGTGCGTTCGGTGTCGGCGCCGATCTCCTCAATCAGATCGGGCACCGCGTCGAACGTCTTCTGGCCGCGGATGCGCGCCACGAAGTCCAGCGCCACGTGCTGCCCGTACAGGTCGGCGGTCTTGTCCAGCACGAACGCCTCGACGGTGCGGGTGCGTCCGGAGAACGTCGGATTGGTGCCGACGGACACCGCGGCCTGATAACGCTCGCCCGGCACGACGGTGCCCGTCACCGGTCCGTGCCCGAGCACGGTGAACCAGGCCGCGTACACGCCGTCGGCCGGGATGGCCGAATACATCGGCGGCGCCACATTGGCGGTCGGGAAGCCCAGTTCGGCGCCGCGCCCGTACCCGCGAACCACGACACCCTCGACCCGGTGCGGCCGGCCCAGCGCCTCCATCGCCGCCGCCATGTCACCGGCGTCGACGCAGGACCGGATGTAGGTCGAGGAGAACGTCACGGTCTCGTTGCTGTGATGCTCGGACAGCAGCGACATCGACTCCACCGCGAACCCGAACCGCTCGCCGGCCTTGCGCAACGTGTCGACGTTGCCGGTGGCCTTCTTGCCGAAGGTGAAGTTCTCCCCCACCACGACCTCCACCACATGCAGGTTCTCCACCAGCAGCTCGTGGACGTAGCGCTCCGGGGTGAGCTTCATGAAGTCGGTGGTGAACGGCATCACCAGGAACATGTCGATGCCCATCTCCTCGACGAGCTCGGCGCGCCGCGTCAGCGTCGTCAGCTGCGCGGGGTGACTGCCGGGGTAGACGACTTCCATCGGGTGCGGGTCGAAGGTCATCAGCACGGTCGGGACGTTGCGCGCGCGGGCCGCCTTGACCGCGTGGGCGATCAATTCGGCGTGTCCCCGGTGCACACCGTCGAACACGCCGATGGTGAGTACGCACCTGCCCCAGTCCGTGGGTATCTCGTCTTGGCCGCGCCAGCGCTGCACGACAGCCAGCCTACGGCGCCCGGACGCGGGGCGCGGGGCCAGTTCGGTGTCGACGCGCCGCGTGCGGCACGCCGGGACGGGCGCGGGTTGCCTAAACTCTGTGGTTGTGAGGGCTGACGACGAGCCTGGTGGTCTGACCGCGGTCGGCCAGGACTACCTGAAGGCCATCTGGAACGCCCAGGAGTGGTCCCCGAAAGACGCGCCGCAGAAGGTCAGCACCAAGATGCTGGCCGAGAAGATCGGGGTGTCGGCCAGCACGGCCTCGGAGTCGATCCGCAAACTCGCCGAGCAGGGCCTGGTCGACCACGAGAAGTACGGCGCCGTGTCGCTGACCGAGGCGGGCCGGCGGGCCGCACTCGAGATGGTGCGCCGGCACCGGCTGCTCGAGACGTTTCTGGTCAACGAGCTCGGCTACGCCTGGGACGAGGTGCACGACGAGGCCGAGGTGCTCGAACACGCCGTGTCGGACCGGCTGGTGGCCCGCATCGACGCCAAGCTGGGCTTCCCGCAGCGCGACCCGCACGGTGATCCGATCCCGGCCTCCGACGGGCAGGTGCCCACGCCGCCGGCGCGCCAGCTGTGGGCCTGCGGCGACGGCGAGACCGGGACCGTGGCGCGCATCTCCGACGCCGACCCGGAGATGCTGCGCTATTTCGCCGGCGTCGGCATCAACCTCGACTCGCGGCTGCACGTGCTGACCCGCCGCGAGTTCGCCGGCATGATCTCGATCGCGATCGAATCGGCCGACGGCGCGCAGAGCACGGTCGATCTGGGCAGCCCGGCCGCGCGCGCGATCTGGGTGGTGGGCTGATCATTCCCGCGCCGAGCGTGATCCCAGGGCGAAAAAATCGCCGAAAAGTCGCCCTGGGTGCACGTTCGGCGCGAGCCACCTAGCTCAGCAGGCCCTTGGCGATGTGGGTGACCTGGACCTCGTTGCTGCCGGCGTAGATCATCAACGACTTCGCGTCGCGGGCCAGCTGCTCGACCCGGTACTCGGCCATGTAGCCGTTGCCGCCGAACAGCTGCACGGCCTCCATCGCGACGTCGGTGGCCGCCTCCGACGAGTACAGCTTGATCGCCGATGCCTCGGCCAGGGTCAGCGGTTTGCCGGCCTGCTGCCGCTCGATGGTGTGAAAGACCATGTTCTGCACGTTCATCCGGGCGATCTCCATTTTGGCCAGCTTGAGCTGGATCAGCTGGAACTGCCCGATGTTGCGGCCCCACAGGGTGCGGGTCTTGGCGTAATCCACGCAGAGCCGGTGGCATTCGTTGATGATGCCCAGCGCCATCATCGCGATGCCGATGCGTTCGGCGGCGAAGTTGTCGCGGGCGCTGTCGCGACCGTCCCCACTGGCGGGCCGCTCGTTCTCCCCGAGCAGGCGATCGGGCGTCAGGCGCACGTTGTCGAAGAACAATTCGCCCGTCGGCGAGGACATCATGCCCATCTTCTTGAACGGCTTGCCCTGCGTCAGGCCCGGCATGCCGGAGTCGAGCACGAAGATCAGCACCGGACGGTTGCGCCGGTCCAGAGCGGAGTCACCCGCAGTGTCTTCGGCGAGCTTGGCGTAGACCACCAGGACGTCGGCGCAGGGCCCGTTGGTGATGAACGTCTTCTGCCCGTTGAGGAGGTAATCCTCGCCGTCACGCCTGACCGTAGTCTTCATGCCGCCGAACGCATCCGAGCCGGAGTCGGGCTCGGTGATGGCCCAGGCCGCGATCTTCTCCAGCGTCATCAACTGCGGCAGCCAGCGTTCCTTCTGGGCCAGCGTGCCGCGGCTCATGATGGTCGCCGCGCCCAGACCCAGGCTCACCGACGCGGTGCTCAGCAGCCCGATGCTCACCCTGGCGAGCTCGGAGACCAGCACTGCGACCATCGAGCCCTGCGCACCGCCCGCACCGAAACCTGCTGCGCTGTCCTGCTTTTCGTCCGGCGTTTCACCGTTTTGCCTGGCGCGCTCGCGGTCCAGCATCTTCTTGACCGATTCGGCGGCCATGACGTCGAGGCCGAACTGGCTGAACAGCTTGCGCGCGATCGGGTAGGGCGACAGCTCACCGCTTTCCAGTTCGTCGAGATGCGGCCGGATCTCCTTGTCGACGAACTGGCGAACGGAGTCCCGGACCATCAGGTCGGTCTCGGACCACTCGAACATGGCGCGGCTCAGCGCTCGGCGCGCTGGTAGGCGGTGACGACGGCCGCGCCGCCCAGGCCGATGTTGTGTTGCAGGGCGGCGGTGACGCCCTCGACCTGACGCTTGTCTGCCGTACCGCGCAGCTGCCAGGTCAGTTCGGCGCACTGCGCCAGGCCGGTCGCGCCCAGCGGGTGCCCCTTGGAGATCAGGCCACCCGACGGGTTGACCACCCAGCGCCCGCCGTAGGTGGTGTCGCCGTTGTCGACGAGCTTGGGCGCCTCGCCGGGCCCGCACAGGCCGAGGGCCTCATACAGCAGCAGTTCGTTGGCCGAGAAGCAGTCGTGCAGCTCGATCACTCCGAAGTCCTCCGGGCCCAGCCCGCACTGGTCGTAAACCTGTTGCGCCGCTTGCATGTTCATGTCGTAGCCGATGAGGTTCTTGGCGCTGCCGTCGAAGCTCGACGCGAAGTCGGTGGTCATCGCCTGGCCGACGATCTCCACCGCTTGCCCGGCCAGCCCGTGGCGCTCGACGAAGCGCTCGGAGGCCAGGATCGCCGCGCCGGAGCCATCCGACGTCGGCGAGCACTGCAGCTTGGTCAGCGGGTCGGAGATCATCCGGGACGCCAGGATGTCCTCGAGGGTGTAGGACTCCTGGAACTGGGCAAACGGATTGTTCACCGAATGCTGGTGGTTCTTGTGGCCGATCTTGGCGAAATGCTCTGCGGTGGTGCCGTATTGCCTCATGTGCTCGCGGCCGGCGGCGCCGAACATCCAGGGCGCGACGGGCATCGCGAACTCGTCGATCTCGGCCATCGCCCGCACGTGCCTGCCCATCGGCGATTCGCGGTCGGTGGCGCCGCCGCTCAGCGAGCCGGGTTGCATCTTCTCGAAGCCCAGCGCGATGGCGCAGTCGACGATCCCGCCGCGGATCGCCTGCGCGGCCAGGAAGAGCGCCGTCGACCCGGTCGAGCAGTTGTTGTTGACGTTGACGATCGGGATGCCCGTCATGCCCAGCTCGTAGAGCGCCCGCTGCCCGCACGTGGAATCGCCGGCGACGTAGCCGACGTAGCCCTGTTGCATCTCGCGGTAGTCGATCCCGGCGTCGGCCAGCGCGTTGGTGCCCGACTCGCGCGCCATGTCCGGGTAGTCCCAGCCCTCGCGGCGGCCCGGCTTCTCGAATTTCGTCATGCCCACGCCGACGACATAGACCTTGTTGGACATCTTGGTGGACATAGCGCGCCCCTTCCGAACGACCTAGGCCCCCAGTTTGCAACGTGCCCGTGCCAGGCCCTCGGCCGGGACCCGTTGCGTCGTCGCCGAGGCTGTAATTTTGCAGGCCCCTACTCGCACTTTGTCTGCAGATCTACAGGCTCGGCGATGGGCCTACAGCGTCGCCGGACGGATCACCACCACCGACTTGGTCCGCGGGCCCTCGTCGCGCAGCAGGGCGATCACCCGGCCGTCGGCGTCACATGCCGCATAGACGCCGTCGATCCCGGCCGGCGCGAGGGACCGGCCGTTGCCGGCCGCCTCGACCTCCGCCGCGCCCAGGTCGCGCCGTCCAAACAGCAGCAGGCACGCCTCGTCGAGGGTCCAGCTCAGCGCGGGCCGCTCGGCCAGGTCGTCGAGCGAGCGCGCGTGATCCAGCCCGAAGCGGCCGACGCGGGTGCGCCGCAGCGACGTCAGGTGACCGCCCACCCCCAGCGCGGCGCCCAGGTCGCGGGCCAGCGCCCGGATATAGGTTCCCGACGAGCAGTCGACCTCCACGTCGAGGTCGACCAACTCACCGTGGGATCGGCGCGCCGCCACCTCGAACCGCTCGACGCGCACCGGCCGGGCCGGCAAATCGACGGCGTGGCCCTCGCGGACCAGCCGGTAGGCGCGCCGCCCGTCCACCTTGATGGCGCTGACGGCCGACGGCACCTGCTCGATGTCACCGCACAGCGGCGCGATCGCGGCGGCGATCGCGCCGTCGGTCAGGTGCGCGGCGGGAACACTGTGCAGTAGCTGTCCCTCGGCGTCCTCGGTGGAGGTGGTCTGGCCCAGTCGGATGGTGGCCGCATACGACTTCGGGGCCGCCGTCAGCAGGCCGAGAATCTTGGTGGCGCGTTCGATTCCTACCACCAGCACGCCGGTGGCCATGGGGTCCAGCGTCCCCGCGTGCCCCACCCTGCGCGTGGCGAAGATGCGGCGGCAGCGCCCCACCACGTCGTGACTCGTCATCCCGGCGGGCTTGTCGACGACGACGATCCCCGGCCCCGTCACGCCGGGCTCACAGCACGATCGCCGTCAGCACCAGTCCGCGGTCCACCGACCAGCGTCCCCGCAGCGCGGTCAGCGGCGGACCCGACAGCGCCCCCGGATCGATGAGGATCTTGGAGACGAACGCCCCGCTGGTGCCGGCGGCGGACGGGTCGACGTCGAACACGATGTGGGCGTCCTCGAAACCGAGCCATCGGCGGGTCAGCGGAAACCACGCCTTGTACGTGGCTTCCTTGGCGCAGAACAGGATTCGGTCCCAGTGCAGACCCTCGGGCAGGGCGGCGATCTCGTGGCATTCCTCGGCGAGCGTGATCGCGCCCAGCACGCCGTCGGGCAGCACGTCGTGCGGTTCGGCGTCGATGCCCACCGAACGCACCGCGCCGGCGCGTCCGACCACCGCCCCGCGGTAGCCCGTGCAGTGGGTCAGGCTGCCCACCACACCGTCGGGCCAGCAGGGTTCGCCCTTGTCGCCCTTGAGGATCGGCACCGGCGGCACGCCCAGCTCGCCCAGCGCGACCCGGGCGCAGTGCCGCACGGTGACGAACTCGTTGCGCCGCTTGGCCACCGACTTGGCGATCAGCGGCTCCTCCTCGGGCAGCGGGGCCAGCCCGGGCGGGTCGGAGTACAGCTCGGAAAACGCCAGGTCGTCCGACCCCGAAGGGAGAAGGGTCGCCGGCAGCACCGACGACACCAGCGTGCGCACCGTCATCGTGACTGCCGCTGGCGCACTCGTTCCCGGAGCTTGGCGGCCTGCTCGCGCATCTGCGGGGTGATCTCGAAATGACCGCCGAAGTCGTTGAGGTAGCCGGGCGGGTACTGCGGATCCGGCAGCACCTGCCGCAGCCAGCTGTAGGGCTTGCGGCGCCGCCACTCCCGCGGGTAACCCACCGACACCTCCTCGAAGCGCACGTCGTCATACCAGGTGGTGCGCGGAATGTGTAAGTGGCCGTACACCGAGCACACGGCGTTGTAGCGGGTGTGCCAGTCGGCGGTCTTGGTGGTCCCGCACCACAGCGAGAACTCCGGGTAGAACAGCGCGTCGCAGGGCTCGCGCACCAGCGGGAAGTGATTCACCAGGATGGTCGGCGTCATCCAGTCGAGTTCCTCGAGGCGGTCGCGGGTGGTGGCGACCCGGTCGCGGCACCAGGCGTCGCGGGTGGCATACGGCTCGCACGAGAGCAGGAACTCGTCGGTGGCCACCACGTTGCGCTCCCGCGCGATCGCCAGGCCCTCGGCTTTGCTCATGGCCCCCGCGGGCAAAAAGCTGTAGTCGTAGAGCACGAACATCGGCACGATCGTGGCCGGGCCGCCGCGTTCGGTCCACACCGGGAACGGATGCTCGGGCGTGATCACGCCCATCTGGTCGCACATCTCGACCAGGTACTCGTAGCGGCCCCGGCCGAAGACCTGCCTGGGGTCCTTGTTGGTGGTCCACAGCTCGTGGTTGCCCGGCACCCAGATCACCTTGGCGAACCGCCGACGCAGCAGGTCGAGCGCCCACCGGATCTCGTCGGTGCGCTCGGCGACGTCGCCGGCGACGATCAGCCAGTCGTCCGGGGTCGACGGGTACAGCGACTCGGCGATCGGCTTGTTACCGAGGTGACCGGTGTGCAGGTCGGAAACCGCCCACAGTGTCGGCTGGGGGGTCGGCCGTCCCCCACTCGTCGATTCCTTCCCGGCCATGATCGACCAGCCTAACGACCCGCGCCGGGCCGGCGCCGGTCGCGCCCGCGGTGCGGGCCGGTCAGAACCCGGGTTTCCCTGTGCCGGCGACCACGCGACTTGTACACTCCCGGCAGAAGACCGCCGAGGCATCAGGGGGTGTCGTGTTCGCCAACGTGCGTCTGATCGGGGCGCTGGGGGCACTGCTCACAGCGGTCGTAGGGGGCACGGTGGGCTGGCAGACCGGGGCGCCGGGTCCGGGCGCGCGCGGCCATGGCGGGCCCGTCGAGCTGCGCTCGACCGCCCAACCGCTGGAAACGACGATGAAGAGCCCGATCGTGGCCACCACCGACCCGCGCCCGTTCGACGCGTGCGAGGACATCCCCTTCGACACCCTGCAGCGCATGGGCCTGGCGTTCACCCCGCCCGAGCACGAGGACGGCCTGCGCTGCCACCTCGACGCCGGCAATTACCAGCTGGCCGTGGAACCCATCATCTGGCGCACCTACGCCCAGACCCTGCCCCCCGACGCGGTCGAGACCACGATCGTCGGCCACCGCGCCGCGCAGTACTGGATCATGAAGCCGACGTATCACAACAGCTTCTGGTACAACTCGTGCATGGTCGTGTTCAAGACCAGCTACGGGGTGATTCAGCAGGCGCTCTACTACTCGACCGTCTACTCCGATCCCGACGTCGACTGCATGGCGACCAACCTGCAGCGGGCCAACGACCTCGCCCCGTTCTACAAGTTCTAGTGGTCCTGATTCTGGCCGTCTTAGCCTGGGCACCGTGAGCACGGCAGCCGCCCGGCCCCCGCGGCCGGGCCCCCGCGCCCTGGCCGCCAAGGCCGGCGAGCGCGGCCTCGGTCGGCTGCTGGGCCTGCCGCCGGCGAGTACCGACTACACCGTCAACCGCGTCGAGATCCCGATGCGCGACGCGGTCCGGCTGGTGGCCGACCACTACGCCCCGATCCCATCGGCGCCCGGCCCGGCCGGGACCCTGCTGGTGCGTGGGCCCTACGGCCGGCAGTTCCCGTTCTCGCTGGCCTACGCCCGGCTGTACGCGGCTCGCGGCTATCACGTGGTGCTGCAGAGCGTGCGCGGAACGTTCGGCTCGGGCGGGGCGTTCGAGCCGATGCGCAACGAGGCCGCCGACGGCGCCGACACGGCCGCGTGGCTGCGCGAGCAGCCGTGGTTCACCGGCCGATTCGCGACCCTCGGGGTGTCGTACCTGGGCTTCACCCAGTGGGCGGTGCTGCAGGACCCGCCCCCGGAACTGGCCGCGGCCGTGATCACTGCCGGCCCGCACGACTTCAGAGCCGCGGTCTGGGATCGGGGCGCTTTCACCCTCAGCGACTTCCTGGGCTGGTGCGACCTGGTCTCCCACCAGGAGGATCCGCAGCGCATCCGGACCGCGATCCGCCAGCTGCAGGCCCGGCACAGGGTCACCCGGGCGGCCGCCGAGCTGCCGCTGGGGGTCGGGGTGCGGTCGCTGCTGGGCGAGGGCGCGCCGTGGTTCGAATCCTGGGTCGAACACACCGACCGCGCCGACCCGTTCTGGGACGCGGTGCGGTTCAACGAGGCGCTGGACCGCGTGCGGGTGCCGGTGCTGCTGGTGGGCGGCTGGCAGGACATCTTCCTGCGGCAGACCCTGCAGCAGTACAGCCACCTGCGCCGCCGCGACGTCGACGTCGCGCTCACCATCGGGCCGTGGACACACGCGCAACTGCTCACCAAGGGACTGCGCATCGGCGTGCGTGACACGCTGGACTGGCTCGACGCCCACCTGGGTGGCGCGCCGCTGCGCCGGCCCGGCCGGGTCCGCATCTGCGTCACCGGGCAGGGCTGGCACAACGTCGCCGACTGGCCGCCCGCCACCACCGAGCACGCGCTGTATCTGCGGCCCGGCGGCCACCTGGGCGAGACGGCGCCCACGGACCTCAACGGGCTGCCGCCCTCGACGTTCCGCTACAACCCGGCCGACCCGACGCCGACCACCGGCGGTCCGCTGCTGACGCCGGACGCAGGCTACCGCGACGACAGCGCCCTCGCGGCGCGCGAGGACGTGCTGGCGTTCACGAGCACGACCCTCACCGGTGACCTGTGCGTGTACGGGAACCCGGTCGTCGAGCTCGCGCACAGCTCGGACAATCCGCATGTCGACCTGTTCGTCCGGCTCAGCGAGGTCGACGCCAAGGGCCGGTCCCGCAACGTCAGCGACGGCTACCGACGGTTGAGCGGGAGCGCCGACACCGTCCGCGTCGAACTCGACGGCGTCGCCCACCGCTTCCGGACCGGCTCTCGCATCCGCGTCCTGATCGCCGGCAGCTGGTTCCCCCGCTACGCGCGTAACCTCGGCACCGGCGAGCCGGTGCTGACGGGCCGGCGGCAGCAGCCGACCACCCATGCGGTGCGCTACGGACGCTCCCGGCTGCTGCTCGGCGTCGGCCCGCCCGACGCGTCAGCCGACCGCGTCGCGGACCCGGACGGCGATCTCGCCTAGCGCGCTGTCGTCGTGGACCGGCGCCCCCAGCGCCGGCCGCACCGGCAGCTCCACCCAGCTGGTGCAGCCCCCGTGCTCGGGAGCGCGCGCGATCCGCACCGGCTCGGCCAGCGGGATCACCGAGACCACCAGCACCGCCAGTTTGTGCCGGGGCCGGAAGTCGAGCCGGTCGGCACGCACCGACTCGGGCGTCCAGATGTGCAGGTGCTCGATCTCCCCCAGCCCCTCGGCCCGATTGACCTCCTGTGCGGCAACGACTTTCGCGGCGGCCCGCACCACCAGGTGATGGTCGGTGCTGTCGGCGGCCGCGGGTTCCAGCAGGTCGTGGTGCTCGGGCCGGACGCGCCCGGCGTGGCTGTGGGCGACGGTCGGGAACAGCAGGAACTCCCGCGCCGCCAACTCGAACCGCTTTTCGCCGATGCCGCCCTTGCGCAGCAGCACCCACTGGCGGCCGACGAGCAGCGCGTGCACGACCGCGCTCCATTCCTTGAGCGCCGTCGTCGTGGCGGTGGACGTCATGCCGTGGGTGCCGTCCGCGCCCCGGCCAGGCGGGCGATGACCTCCGGGCGGCGCAGCGGCGGGACGGTCTTGGGCGGCTGGCGCCGCGGCGGCAGGGCCGCCAGCAGCCAAGCCGTCGTCTCGGTGACCTCGGCGACCGCCGCCTCGAAGGCCTCGGCGTTGGCCGGCGACGGGCGCGTGATGCCGCTGACCTTGCGCACGTACTGGCGCGCCGCCGCCGCGACCTCTTCGGGCGTGGCCGCGGGTTGCAGGCCGCGCAGTTCGGTGATGTTCCGGCACATGGTTCCACGATAGGCGCGGCGGTGGGCCCGGTGACGCGACTGGATACGGTGAAACCATGACCGAAGACATCCTGCTGACCGCCACCGACGAGCGGGTCCGCACCCTGACCCTCAACCGGCCGCAGTCCCGCAACGCCCTCTCCTCAGCGCTGCGGGACCGGTTCTTCTCCGCCCTGGCCGACGCCGAGACCGACGACGGCGTCGACGTCGTCATCCTCACCGGCGCCGACCCGGTCTTCTGCGCGGGGCTGGACCTCAAGGAGCTGGGCGGGCAGTCGGCGCTGCCGGACATCTCGCCGCGGTGGCCGCAGCTGACCAAGCCGGTGATCGGCGCGATCAACGGAGCCGCGGTCACCGGCGGGCTGGAGCTGGCGCTGTACTGCGACATCCTGATCGCCTCGGAGCGGGCGCGCTTCGCCGACACCCACGCCCGCGTCGGCCTGCTTCCCACCTGGGGCCTTTCCGTGCGGTTGCCGCAGAAGGTGGGCGTCGGCCTGGCCCGGCGCATGAGCATGACCGGGGACTACCTGTCCGCCGCCGACGCGCTGCGCGCGGGGCTGGTGACCGAGGTGGTGCCGCATGACCGGCTGCTCAGCGCCGCCCGGCAGGTGGCGGCCTCGATCGTCGGCAACAACCAGGGCGCGGTGCGGGCCCTGCTGGCGTCCTACCACCGGATCGACGATTCGCAGTCCGGCGCCGGCCTGTGGCTGGAAGCCGCGGCGGCCCGCCAGTACCGGACCACCGGTGAGGACATCGCCGCCAACCGCGAGGCGGTGCTGCAGCGCGGGCGCGCCCAGGTCCGTTAACCACAGCAAGCCCTCAGGGACCCGTGATCGCCAGGAACAGGGAAAGTTAATACGATCCGAACAAACAGTTTATGGTTCACGGCCCGGGAGGCATCGTTGCGCGCTGTCGTCGACCTCACCGCGCGGGGGCTCGTCGTCCTGGGCCTGCTGACGGCGGCGGCGGTCACGACGGGCGCGCCACGGGCGGCCGCGCAGCCGCCCCCGGGATTTCCGCGCCTCGACGATTTCACCGCGGTCCCCGTCGACGGCTACCGCGCCGCCTCCGCCGGCGCCACGTCCCCGCGGATCAGTTTCTCGGCCCCCTACACCCTGGTCTGCAACTTCTACGGCGGGCCCGCACCGGCGCCGCACCCGTCCCAGGACATCAAGTGCAGCGGCGACATGCCGGGAATGGACGACGTGCCGTTTCCCGGCGGGGGTCATCCCAGGCCGGGCGACTGCGTCATGGGGGCGGTGAACTTCAAGGGACCCGGCTACGAACTGACCCGCATGTCCTACAGCGGGTGTGACGGCAACCCCGTCGCCCTGCCGTCGACCGGCAAGTTGCTGGGCGTGGGCCAGAAACTGTCCTATCTGAACGTGACGTGCGTCGTGGGGGCCGACAACCTCGTCGCCTGCCTGGACACCACCAGCGGGGACCACGGGTTCGTGCTGCAGCGCTCGGGCAGCTGGGCCTTCTAAAGCCGGGCCGACGACGGCAACGCCTCAGTTCAGCGCCCAGCGGCCCGAAATCGCGCGCCAGCCAACGAATGCCAGCCGCAGCGCGATGAACGTGGTCAGCCCCGCCCAGATTCCGGCCAGACCCCACCGGAAGATCAGCGACAGCCAGATCAGCGGCAGGAACCCGACCAGAGCGCTGAGCACGGTGGCGTTGCGCATGAACGTGGCGTCGCCGGCGCCGAGCAGCACTCCGTCGAGCGCGAAAACGATTCCGGCCAAAGGCAACTGGGCAACCAGAAACCACCAGGGCACACCGATCGCGGCGAGTACCGAACCGTCGTCGGTGAACACCTCGGGCAGTACCGGGGCCCCCACCGCCAGCGCGGCGGCCAACAGGCCCGCGGCGATCGCCGACCACACCGTCACCCGCGACGCCACCGATTTGGCATGCGCGGCGTCGCGCGCGCCCAGCGCCGCACCCACCAGCGCCTGCGCCGCGATGGCCAGCGAATCAAGCACGAGCGCAAGGAATTCCCACAACTGCAGCACCACCTGGTGCGCGCCCAGCGCGGCCGCGCCGAACCGGGCCGCCACCGCGGCGGCCGAGACGAAGCAGACCTGAAAGGCCAACGTGCGCACCATCAGGTCGCGGCCCATCACCAGCTGCGCCCGCAGCACCGCGCGGTTGACCCGTAACGAGACCCGCTGCGCCACCAGCGCGCGAACGAACAGCAGCGCGGCCAGCCACTGACCGGTCAGGTTGGCCACCGCCGAGCCGGCCAGACCCAGTCGCGGCAGCCCCAGCCAGCCGTAGACCAGCAGCGGGCACAGCAGCGCCGAAAGCCCGAAACCGGCGACGACGTAGCGCAGCGGGCGCACGGTGTCCTGCACGCCGCGCAGCCATCCGTTGCCGGCCAGCGATATCAGGATCGCCGGGGCACCCAGGATCGCGATCCGCAGCCACGGCAGCGCCGCCGCGGCGATGGACCCTCCCGCGGATCCTCCCTGCGGGCCCGCCGATCCGGCCCCGGCGATCGCCGACACCACCGGCGACGCCGCGGCCTGCACCGCGACGACGATCAGCGCACCCAAGCCCAGCGCCAGCCACGTCGCCTGCACCCCCTCGACCACCGCGGAGTCCCGGTCTCCGGCGCCGAAACGGCGCGCCGAGCGAGCCGTCGTGCCGTAGGACAGAAACGTCATGTCGGACCCGACCAGGCCCAGCACCAGCGCGCCGATGGCCAGCCCGGCCAGGCTGAGCGCACCGAGGCGGCCGACCACCGCGGTGTCGAACAGCAAATACAACGGCTCGGCCGCCAACACGCCCAGCGCGGGCAATGCCAGCCCGGCGACCTGCCGGCCTCCGGGCGCGGGCCGGCCCGTGCCCGTCAAACCGCTCAGCCGAGGGCGGCGCGCAGCGAGGCCACCACGTCGTCGATCGAGCCGGTGGTCGAATAGCCGGCGGCCAGCCGGTGGCCACCACCGCCGAAACCGGAGGCGACCGCCACCAGGTCCACCGTCTTGGCCCGCATCGACACCGACCACTGCTGCGGTTCGACCTCCTTGAACACCGCCGCCACCTCGGCCTGCTGCGTGGTGCGCACGATGTCGACGATGCTCTCCACCTCCTCGGCCCGCGCACCCACCCAGTCCCGGTTGTCGACGACCACGTAGACCAGCCCGCGACCGCTGACCGCGTCGGGCAGCAACCGCGCGGAGCCCAGCACGCGCGACAGCAACGGCAGCCACGTGAACGGATGGCTGTCCATCAGCGTCCGGCTGATCGCGGCGTTGTCCACACCGGTGTCCACCAGCCGGGCGGCCAGCCGCAGGGCGCGGGCGCTGGCCCACCGGAACGACCCGGTGTCGGTCGTCAGCCCCGCGTAGATGCAGTGGGCGACGTCGCGGTCGATCGGCCGGCCCCAGGCGTCGAAAACATCGGCGACCATCATGGTGGTGGAGTCCGCCGACAGGTCGATGAAGTTCGCGGTGCCGAACTCCTCGTTGGAGGCGTGGTGGTCGATGACCAGCAACTGCGGGGCCGAGGTCGCCAGCCCGCTCAGCGCGCCCAGCCTTTTCACGCTCGGAACATCCACGGTCACAACGAGATCGACATCGCGGCGCATCTCCTCGGGGCCGACCAGCAGGTGGCAGCCGGGCAGCGATGCCAGCGACTCGGGCAGCCGGTCGGGCGCGGCGAAACTGACCTGCACCCGCTTGCCGCGCTCCTCCAGCGCCAGGGCCAGCGCCAGGCCGGCGCCGATCGTGTCGGCGTCGGGATGGACATGGGCGATGACCGCGACCGTCTGGGCACCCGACAGCAACTCCGCGGTGCCGGCCGCGTCCACGCGTGCGCCGGCGACCCGGGCGCCGGCGAGCTCAGTCTTCGGGTCGATCGTCGTCACCCGCGTCCCCGCCGTACTCGTCGCGACTCGACCCGCTGTCACGGTATGGATCGGCTTCGCCGGCCGGCGTGGCGCCCGAGCGCACCCGGGCGAGGTCGGCGTCGGCGGCACGGGCGTGCGCCAGCAGCTCGTCCATCCGCCGCACGCTGTCCGACGTGGTGTCGCGGGTGAACGTCAGGGTGGGCGTGAAACGCACCCCGGTGCCGGCCCCGACCTTGGTGCGCAGCGTGCCCTTGGCCCGTTCCAGCGCGGCCGCGGCCGCGTCGTAGTCCGGCTCGTCGTCCAGGGTGCGTCCCAGCACCGTGTAGAACACCGTCGCGTCGTGCAGGTCGGCGGTCACCTTCGTGTCCACGATGGTCACCCCGGCCAGCCCCGGGTCCTTGATCTCGAACTCGATCGCCGAGGCGACGATCGTGTTGATCCGTTTGGCCAGCCGGCGTGCCCGGGCGGGGTCAGGCATTATTGCTTCACCGCCTTCTCCTCATCGCTTCGTTCTGCATCGTCGGCGGCGGTCAGATTCACCGCCTTCTCCTCATCGCTTCGTTCTGCATCGTCGGCGGTGGTCAGGTGCGCTCCTTTTGGACCAGCTCGTAGGACTCGATGATGTCGCCCTCCTTGATGTCGGAGTAGCCGAGCGTCATACCGCACTCGAAGCCCTCCCGGACCTCCGTCACGTCGTCCTTCTCCCGCCGCAGCGACGTAACCGTGAGGTTTTCGGAGACCACGATGTTGTCCCGCAAGAGCCGGGCCTTCGCGTTGCGGCGCACCACACCGGAGGTGATCATGCAGCCGGCGATCAGGCCGACCTTCGAGGAGCGGAACAGCGCCCGGATCTCGGCGCGGCCCAGCTGGTTCTCCTCGTAGATCGGCTTGAGCATGCCGCGCAGGGCCTTCTCGATCTCGTCGATCGCCTGGTAGATCACCGAGTAGTAGCGGATCTCCACGCCCTCGCGGTTGGCCAGCTCGGTGGCCTTGCCCTCGGCGCGCACGTTGAACCCGATGATCACCGCATCGGAGGCCGACGCCAGGTTGACGTTGGTCTCGGTGATGCCGCCGACGCCGCGGTCGATGACCCGCAGCGCCACCTCGTCGTCGATCTGGATGCCCATCAGGGCCTCCTCCAGCGCCTCGACGGTACCGGCGTTGTCGCCCTTGAGGATCAGGTTCAGCTGGCTGGTTTCCTTCAGCGCCGAGTCCAGGTCCTCCAGGCTGATCCGCTTGCGCGAACGCGCCGCGAGCGCGTTGCGCTTGCGGGCGCTGCGCTTGTCGGCGATCTGGCGGGCGATGCGGTCCTCGTCGACGACCAGCAGGTTGTCACCGGCCCCGGGCACCGATGTGAAGCCGATCACCTGCACCGGACGCGACGGCAGCGCCTCCTCGACGTCCTCGCCGTACTCGTCGACCATGCGGCGGACGCGGCCGTATGCGTCGCCGGCCACCACCGAGTCACCGACGCGCAGCGTGCCCCGCTGCACCAGCACCGTGGCCACCGGGCCGCGACCGCGGTCCAGGTGCGCCTCGATCGCCACACCCTGGGCCTCCATTTCGGGGTTGGCCCGCAGGTCCAGCGCGGCGTCGGCGGTCAGCAGCACCGCCTCCTCCAGGGCCTCGATGTTGGTGCCGGCCTTCGCCGAGATGTCCACGAACATCGTTTCGCCACCGAAATCCTCAGCCACCAAACCGTATTCGGTCAGCTGGCCACGGATCTTGGCCGGGTCGGCGCCCTCCTTGTCGATCTTGTTGACCGCCACCACGATCGGCACGTCGGCGGCCTGCGCGTGGTTGATGGCCTCCACCGTCTGCGGCATGACGCCGTCGTCGGCGGCGACCACCAGGATCGCGATGTCGGTGGCCTTGGCGCCGCGGGCACGCATGGCGGTGAACGCCTCGTGACCCGGGGTGTCGATGAAGGTGATGAGCCGGTTGTAGCCCTCGTGGTCGACCGACACCTGGTAGGCGCCGATGTGCTGGGTGATGCCGCCGGCCTCGCCCTCGCGGACGTTGGCCTTGCGGATGGTGTCCAGCAGCCGGGTCTTACCGTGGTCGACGTGACCCATGACGGTCACCACCGGCGGGCGGACCTGCAGGTCCTCCTCGCTGCCCTCGTCCTCGCCATAGGACAGATCGAACGACTCGAGCAGCTCGCGGTCCTCGTCCTCCGGGCTGACCACCTGGACGACGTAGTTCATCTCGCTGCCCAGCAGCTCGAGCGTCTCGTCGCCGACCGACTGGGTGGCCGTCACCATCTCGCCCAGGTTGAACAGCGCCTGCACCAGCGAGGCCGGGTTGGCGTCGATCTTCTCGGCGAAGTCGCTCAGCGACGCGCCGCGCGCCAGCCGGATGGTCTCGCCGTTGCCGTGCGGCAACCGCACGCCGCCGACGACCGGCGCCTGCATCGAGTCATATTCCTGGCGCTTCTGCCGCTTGGACTTACGCCCACGCCGGGGCGCGCCGCCGGGACGCCCGAACGCGCCGGCCGCACCGCCGCGCTGCCCGGGACGGCCACCGCCGCCACCGCCACCGGGACGGCCCCGGAAGCCACCGCCGGCGGCGCCCGGCGCGGCGCCGACTCCACCACCGCCGCGGTAGTTACCGCCACCGCCGTCGGAGCGACCGCCACCGGGCCGTCCGCCGCCGGGTCGCGGCGCGCCACCGGTGCGCGGCGGGCGGGGCCCACCACCGGCGGGACGCGGCGGCATGTTGCCGGGCGACGCGCCCGGGCGCGGGGCGCCCGGCCGGGGCGCGCCCGGGCGGGGTGCCTGCGGGCGCGGGATGGGCCGGTCGACGGGCTGCGCCGACGAGAACGGGTTGTTGCCGACGCGCGGGGTGCGCACGCCCGGCTTGGGCGCGGGCCCGGGACGCGGGCCCGGCGTCGCACCGGGCGGCTGGCCGGGTTGCTGTCCGGGCGCCGCAGGGGCCGGTTTGGCGGGCGGCCCCCCCGGCCGGCCCGGGGCCGGCGACGGCCGCGGGGCCGTGCTGGGTGGCGCCGCGTCGGCGGGGGCCGATCCGCCGCGGGCCTCGGCGGCCTTGGCGGGCGCCGCGCCGGCTTCGCCGTTGCCGTCGGCCCTGCTGATCGCCTGGTCGAGCGCCTTGTCGAGCTTGTCGGGGGCCTTCGTGGGCGCCTTGGCGGGCGCCTTCTCGGGGGCAGGTTTGCCGCCCCCGAAGGACTCCCGCAGCCGCCGGGCGACCGGCGCTTCCACGGTCGAGGATGCGGATTTGACGAATTCGCCCTGTTCATTCAGCCGGGCGAGCACTTCCTTGCTGGTGACACCGAGTTCCTTAGCCAACTCGTGTACGCGGGCCTTACCTGCCACTACATCTCCTGTCTATGAGGCGCGACAGTCGTAGGCCGGCGCCTCGGGTTCAGCTATGACGCATTGTCATCGGGACTTCACGGTGTGCTCATGTTCTTGCTACCTGTTCTGTTTGCCGGGCGAGCCGAGTGCACTGGTGTACTCGACCACCGCGGATGTGTCCGGTGAACCGGCGATCCGCAGCGCTCTGGTGAAAGCACGCCGCCGAATCGCCTGCTGGACGCACTGCGGTACGGGATGCAGCCATGCACCCCGCCCCGGCAGGCTACTCCCTGTGTCAACGACGACGGCGAATTCGCCGTTCCCCGCGGGCACAGCCACGACGCGAAGCAGGTCGACGGCCAACTCTCGCTTTCGGCACCCGACACACGTCCGCACAGGTCCACCCACATGTCTGTGCGCCCAGGCCGAAGGCTTGCGCTGGATCACGGCTCAGTCTAGCGTCACCGCACCCATGGTCAGAACCACCCGCGGCCGTACCGTGACTTCGGCTCCAGCCGCGGTGGCGGGGGTCCGCCGCAGCCGGGTCCCCGCGCCCATCTCGGGCCGTCTCCGGCCCGCGCGCGCCGGGTCGCCCCGCGCGGTCAGCGGTCGTGGGCCAGGCCCTGGCTGGCGCCCTGATCGGGATGGCCCTCGGCGTGCGCCGGCGAATCGCCGCGAATGTCGATGCGCCAGCCGGTGAGTCGCGCGGCCAGCCGCGCGTTCTGTCCCTCTTTGCCGATGGCCAGCGACAGCTGGAAGTCGGGCACCACCACCCGGGCCGCGCGGCCGGCGTGGTCGATGATCGACACCGAGACCACCTTCGCCGGCGACAGAGCGTTGGCGACGAAACGGGCCGGGTCCTCGTC
Organism: uncultured Actinomycetota bacterium; assembly: GCA_963711445.1. Lineage (GTDB taxonomy): Bacteria > Actinomycetota > Actinomycetes > Mycobacteriales > Mycobacteriaceae > Mycobacterium. Next base: position 1,455,058 of record CAVQEF010000002.1, on the reverse strand, counting down.
GTAGTCGATGATGTCGATCTTCTCCCCGGACAGCTCGCTCATCACGTTGCGGACCCGCTGCCCCATCGGGCCGATGCAGGCGCCTTTGGCGTTGAGCCCGGGAACGTTGGACCGCACCGCGATCTTGGAGCGGTGACCGGCCTCGCGGGCGACCGCCACGATCTCCACTGACCCGTCGGCGATCTCGGGGACCTCCAGCGAGAACAGCTTGCGCACCAGGTTGGGGTGGGTTCGCGACAGCGTGATCAGCGGCTCGCGCGCACCCCGGGTCACCCCGACCACATAGCAGCGCACCCGGTTGCCGTGTTCGTAGCTCTCCCCCGGCACCTGCTCGGCCGCCGGGATCACGCCCTCGGAGGCCTTGGTCTCGGTGCCAATCCGGACGACGACCAGGCCGCGGGCGTTGGCCCGGCTGTCGCGCTGGATCACCCCCGCGACGATCTCGCCCTCGCGGGTGGAGAACTCGCCGAAGGTGCGCTCGTTCTCGGCGTCGCGGAACCGCTGCAGCATCACCTGGCGTGCGGTGGTGGCCGCGATGCGCCCGAACCCCTCCGGGGTGTCGTCCCACTCGCTGATGACGTTGCCGTCCTCGTCGGTTTCGCGGGCCATCACCCGGACCACACCGGTCTTGCGGTCGATCTCGATGGTCGCGTCGTTCTGGTGGCCCTGGGTGTGCCGATAGGCAGTGAGCAGCGCGGATTTGATCGTCTCGAGCAACTCGGTGACCGAGATACCCCGGTCCACTTCGATCGCATGCAGCGCGGCCATGTCGATGTTCATGCTTCGGCCTCCGTCTCGCCGGCCCGATCCCCGATCACCCCGGTCGCCAAATCCAACTCGGCCTGACCTGGTGGCGAAAACTCCACCTGGACAACGGCTTCCACGATGTCGGCCAGGGGTGTCTCGCGCACGGACCAGCCGCGGCCGTCGCGCACCACCAGCGCGACCGCGTCATCGCCCGTCTCGCCCACGCGGCCGGTGAGCCGGGACCCGTCGGACAGGGCGAGCTGCACCTTGCGACCGCGGGCGCGGCGGAAGTGCTTCGCGGCGGTCAGGGGGCGCTCCACCCCGGGTGAGCTGACCTCGAGCACGAAGCGGTCGCCGACGTCGAGGCCGTCGAGCAACTCCGACGCCGAGCGCGACAGGGCCGCTATCGTGTCGAGGTCCGGGGAGATGTCACCGTCGGCGACCACAGTGATCCGCGGCGGGCGCGCCCGGGTGTCGATGACCACGTCCTCGATCTCGTAGCCGGCGCGCGCAAACTGTCCGCCGAGTAGCTCGATCACCTGCGTCTGCGAAGGTAGCCCGGTGGTCACGGCGAGCTCCTCATCTTGAGTTGTCCGGTCGTCTGGCGGATGTCGCCGCCTGATTAAGTTCTCAAAGCGGCTTCCGGTGGCCCGGCGGAACGTGACGGCTGGCGTTCCGTGAAAACCGTCTATCAACGATACGCCAGAGATCGCGGATGACGGCGAGATCACATGGTCAAGGTGCTGCACCGCCGCGCCCGGCGCCAATGGCAGGATGTTGCTGTGCCTAGCGCATCGCCCGTCACCAACAGGCGGGGTGTGCTTGCCGGTGGCGCGGCCCTGGCTGCGCTGGGGGTGGTCGTGTCCGCCTGCGGCGAGCCCCCGCCCAAGCCCCCCGCCGTCGAGGAACTGCTGGGCCCGCTGGACCAGGCCCGACACGACAGCGGGCTCGCCGGCGCCGCCGCGTCCGCCGTCGGGATCACGCCGCAGCTCGCCGCCGCGTTGACCGTCGTCGCCACCCAGCGCGCCGCGCACGCCCGCGCCCTGGCCACCGAGATCTCGCGGGCCGCCGGCAAGCTGGCCACCACCACCACCTCGAGTTCGACGAGCGAAACGACCAGCCCCAGCCCGACCGGTGAGGCGGCGCCGCCGCCCCCGCCGCCACCGCTGTCCGACGTGGTCGCTGCGCTGCGGGCCTCGGCCGAGAGCGCCGGCCGCCTGGTGGCCACCTCGTCGGGCTACCGGGCGGGACTGCTCGCCTCGATCGCCGCGAGCTGCACCGCCAGCTACCAGGTCGCGCTGGCGCCAGCGGGGCCGACACCATGACGACACCCACGCCGCGCGCCACGCCGAAGCGCGCCCCCGCCGGGCCCGGCGGCAAGGACGGCGACGACTCTGCGCTGTGCGACGCGCTGGCCGTCGAACACTCGACCATCTACGGCTACGGCATGGTGTCCGCGCTGTCGCCGCCCGGGGTCAACGACCTGGTGGTGGACGGGCTGACCCAGCACCGCCAGCGCCGCGACGACGTCATCGCGATGCTCAACGAGCGCAAGGTCACCGCTCCGGCCCCCGCGGCCGGCTACCAGCTGCCCATGCTGGTGGCCAGCCCGGCGGACGCGGCACGCCTGGCGGTGCGGATGGAAAGCGACTGCGCGACGGCGTGGCGCGCCGTCATCGAGCGCGCCGAGACCGCCGACGACCGGGCGTTCGGCTCGACGGCGCTGACCCAATGCGCAGTGCTGGCCGCCCGCTGGAACCGGGTGCTCAACGCCTGGCCCATCACCACGGCCTTCCCGGGCGGCGACGAATAACGGCTGTCAGCTCACCTCGCCGCAGGGGCGACGAGGCCGGACTGGCGCAGCGCGGCGTCGATGAAATCCTGGACCGGACGTGACCGGAAGAACCCGGTGTGCGCGCCCTGATACCAGACGATCGCGGGCCGGCCCCAGTGCTCCCACAGCCGCATCACCTGGTCCCGCGGGTTCACCAGCCGGTCGGCCAGCCCGCCGTAGATGAAGCGACCGGCCATCGGCACCCGCGGGGTCAGCGACAGCGGTGAAACCATCGCCCCGATGGGCCGAGCGCGCTCCAGCGTCTGCCGGCGCGGATCGTCATCGCGCAGACCGCCGTGGCCGCTGAGCACCTCGATCAGGTCGGCCACCGGCACTCCCAACACCGCACAGGTGAGGCCGTCTTCGACGCTGGAGACCAGCGCGGTGATGTAGCCCCCCAGCGACATGCTGTTCAGGCCGATGTTGGAATCGGGTTCCTGGCTGCGGATCCACGAGATCAGCCGGCGGATGTCCCAGACCGCCTGAGCCGCCGCATGGATGTTGTCGAGCAGGTCGTGGCCCGGGAACGCCGCGCCCTTGTGCTTGCGCGGGCCGTGCAGCGGCAGCACCGGCAGCACGACGTTCAAACCCAGGTCCTCGTGCAGATGCCGGGCGCGAAACAATTTGAGGTCCACCGCGCCGCGGCCCATCAGGGCGCCGTGCACGCACACCACCCAGGGGCGCGGTTCGCGGTGGCGCAGCAGCAGCGCATGCTCGCGGCGGTTGGCCGAGCGGTCCAGCCAGCGCTCGCGGCCGGGTTCGCCCGGGTGCGGTTGGTAGCCACTGTCGAAGACGACGCGCCACAGCGCCCGGCCGCGGATTTTCACCGGCGAGACTGCGACGTCGGTGAGCGCCGGCGGGGGCGTGAAAAAGCCCTCCGGGCTGTCCAGCCATCCCCGCTCCCGGTAGCACTCGAGTGCCGCGGTGACTTCGCGGTCGACCCGCTCGGCGGCGTGCGCCTCACCGACGGGCAGGAACATCCGCATGCCCAGCAACACGAGTTCGTCGTGGAACACCTGCCGGGCGACCGCGATGGTCGGCCGGGCAATCGGCAGCTCGTTGCGATCGTCAGCGTGGTCGAGCGGGGGGTATTGGGACCGGGCCCGGAATTCGCGGGCCCGCACGAAGGGCGTGGCCACGTCGGCCGGGCCGGCCAGTCGCCGCGCGCGCCCCTTGCGGTCCTTGGGTGCGGCCATCGTGCGAGGTTAGCGCGCGGTCCCGGTAAAAATCACCGGTCCACGGGGCCGGACCGAGGTCTACGGGACAAGGTGCGGTGGCGGGCAAAGCAAAGTGTGAGCGCCGTCACATCGGAGTACTTTGGGCCGAGGCGTCGGTACGTACCGGACTCCCACCACATCAGGCGCCGGAAACGTGCGGTGAACCCATGAGCTTGGACGACCTCGACGACGCGGACCTGGCGAAATGGGATCCGGGCTTCATCGAGACTGCGCGCAGGATCGTCGGCCCCGTCGCCAGGTTCTGGTTCCGCGCCGAGGTGCGGGGCCTGGAATTGTTGCCGCCGGCCGGCGGGGCACTGGTGGTGTGCAACCACTCCGGCGGCGCGATGACCCCCGACGTCGCCGTGCTGGCTCCAGCCTTCTACGAGAGGTTGGGCTACGACCGTCCGCTTTACACCCTCGCGCACTACGGCCTGTTCAAGACCCCGCTGGCGGGTTCGTTACGCAAGATCGGCGTCATCGGCGCCAGCCGGGAAAACGCGGCCAAGGCGCTGCTGTCCGGGGCGGTGGTGCTGGTGTTCCCGGGCGGAGACTACGACTCCTACCGATCCACGTTCGCCCAGAACGTCATCGACTTCAACGGCCGCAAGGGTTACGTGCGCACCGCCATCGAGTGCGGTGTGCCGATCGTGCCCGCGGTGTCGATCGGAGGCCAGGAAACCCAGCTGTTTCTCACCCGTGGCGCCTGGCTGGCAAAGCAATTGCGGCTGCATCGGATACGCATGGACATCCTGCCGTTGGCGCTCGGCCTGCCCTTCGGCCTGACCTCGACGATCCCGGCCAACTTTCCGCTGCCGTCGAAGATCGTCACCGAACTGCTCGATCCGATCCACGTCAGCGACGGCTTCGGGGACGATCCCGACGTCGACGAGATCGACGCTCACGTGCGCGGCGTGATGCAAGGCGCGCTGGATCGGCTGGCGCGGCGGCGACGGTTGCCCGTGTTGGGCTAGGCGGGCGCTAACCGGTCAGGGCCCGCACGATGTCGGTGGCCAGCGACGTGCCGACGGCTAGTTCGCGGGTCTGCCCGCTGAAGCGGTCGCGCAGCTCCACCACGCCGTTGCCCCAGCCCCGTCCCACCACGACGATCCAGGGCACCCCGAGCAGCTCGGCGTCCTTGAACTTCACGCCGGGCGAGGCCTGGCGGTCGTCAAAGAGCACCTCGAGGCCCAACCGGTCCAGGTCGGCGGCCAACACACCGGCCCCGGCGCGGGCCTCGTCGTCCTTGTTGGCGATCACCAGATGGACGTCGAACGGCGCCACCGAAGCCGGCCAGCGCAGCCCGAGCTCGTCGTGGTGCTGCTCGGCGATGACGGCGACCAGCCGCGACACCCCGACGCCGTAGGAACCCATAGTCACCCGCACGGGCTTGCCGTCCTCGCCGAGGACGTCGGCGGCGAAGGCATCGGTGTATTTGCGGCCGAGCTGGAAAATGTGCCCGATCTCGATGCCCCGGGCGGACACCAGCGGCCCGGCGCCGTCGGGCGACGGGTCGCCGTCACGCACCTCGGCGGCCTCGATGGTGCCGTCGGCGGTGAAGTCGCGCCCGGCCACCAGGTCGACGACGTGCCGGCCGGGCTCGTCGGCGCCGGTGATCCAGCTGGTGCCGTCGACCACACGCGGATCGACCAGGTAGCGAACATTGTTCTCGCGCAAACCCTTTGGTCCGATATACCCCTTCACCAGGAAGGGGTGCCGGGTGAAGTCGGCGTCGTCGAGGAAGGCATACTCGGCGGGTTCCAGCGCCGCGCCGAGCCGCTTCTCGTCGACCTCGCGGTCGCCGGGCACCCCGATGGCCAGCAGTTCCCAGTCACCGCCGGGCCGGCGAACCTTGAGCAAGACGTTCTTCAGCGTGTCGGCCGCGGTGACGGTGCGCCCCAACCCGGCGGTGTTGGCCCAGTCCACCAGGGTGGCGATGGTCGGGGTGTCGCCGGTGTCGTGGACCACCGCCGCGGGCAGGCCGGCCACGGCTTCTGCGGGCTTGGCCTCCGGGCGGGCGGTGACGACCGCCTCGACGTTGGCCGCGTACCCGGACTCCAGGCATCGCACGAAGGTGTCCTCGCCGACCGGGCTTTCGGCGAGGAACTCCTCGGAGGCGCTGCCGCCCATCGCCCCCGATACGGCGGACACGATGACGTAGCGCACCCCCAGCCGGGCGAAGATGCGCTGATAGGCCTCCCGGTGCGCGTGATAGGCCGCATTGAGGCCGGCGTCGTCGACGTCGAAGGAGTAGGAGTCCTTCATCACGAACTCGCGCACGCGCAGGATCCCCGCACGTGGCCGCGCCTCGTCGCGGTACTTGTTCTGGATTTGGTAGAGCACCAACGGAAAGTCTTTGTACGAACTGTATTCACCCTTGACGGTCAGGGTGAACAGCTCTTCGTGCGTGGGGCCCAGCAGATAGTCGTTGCCGCGGCGATCCTGAAGCCGAAAGACGCTGTCGCCGTACTCGGTCCACCGGTTCGTCGTCTCGTAGGGGGCGCGCGGCAGCAGCGCGGGGAACAGGATCTCCTGGCCGCCGATCGCGTTCATCTCCTCGCGGACGACCCGCTCGATGTTGCGCAGCACCCGCAGCCCCAGCGGCAGCCAGCTGTACAGGCCGGGCGCGATGGGCCGGATGTATCCGGCGCGGATGAGCAGCTTGTGGCTGGGAACTTCGGCGTCGGCCGGATCATCACGCAGGGTGCGCAGGAAGAGTTCGGACATCCGGGTGATCACAGCGGGCCAGCCTAGCGGTGGCTCAGGGGCCGGCGACGATGCGGGGCGCACCCGCGCGGCAACCCGCGCGCAACCCGCGGGAGTCAGATCTCCCCGGCGTCGATCGCTTCCTTGACCTCTTGCGCGTGGGCCACTTCCGATGGGGTGTACCCGATGAACACCGCCGCGGCGCCGACGATGACGGCCGCCCCGGCCACCCACAGCAGCCCGTAGGTATAGCCGTGATCCAGCGCGCTCAACTGCGCGTCATTCATGAACTTGACCGGGCCGGTGGTGCCGCCCAGGTACAGCGTGCGCGACGTGATCACGGCCTGGATGACGGCCAGCACCAGCGGCCCGCCCAGGCTCTGCGCCATCAGGGCGATCGCCGAGACCGGGCCGATCTGGTCGAAGCCGACGCCGGCGATGGCCGACAGCGTCAGCGGGACGACGGCCATGCCGATGCCGATGCCGCCGACCACGATGGGCGCCACCAGGTTGGGGAAGTAGGGCACGCCGCGGTGCATGAACCACCAGCCGTACAGCATCGCGACCACCAACAGGTAGCCCCCGCCGATCGTGAGCACCCGCGGCGAGAACCGCGACACCAGCTGCGAGGAAATGCCCAGGCCGATGCCCATCGCGATGACGAACGGGATGAAGCCGACACCCGCGCGCAGCGCGCTGTAGCCCAAGACGTCCTGCACGTAGAGGCCGATGCACACGGTCAGGCTGAACATGACGCCGCCGGCCAGCAGGATCGCGATGAACGTGACCAGCCGGTTGCGATCGCGGAACAGATGGAACGGGACAACGGGGTTCTCGGCGGAACGCTCCACGATGACGAACGCGAGGGCGGCCGCCATGGCCACCGCACCCGAACCGATGGTGGTCACCGAGATCCAGCCCTTTTCCGGCCCCATCGAGAAGGCGAAAACGGCGGCGGTGCACGCCAGCGTGGCCAGCATGGCCCCGGCCGCATCGAGCTTCATCCGCTCCCGGTTGGTCTCCCGCAGCGCGGTGCGGGCCAGGTAGATCATCACCAGCCCGATCGGCACGTTCACCAAAAACGCCAGCCGCCACGACAACTCGGTCAGGGCCCCGCCGACCACCAAACCCATCACCGAGCCGACGGCGGTCATCGCGGCGAACACCGCCGTCGCGAAGTTACGCGCCGGCCCCTTCGGGAAGGTCGTCGCGACCAGTGCCAGACCGGTCGGGGAGGCGATGGCCGACCCGACGCCCTGAGACAGCCGGGCGATGACCAGCGTCACCTCGTCCCAGGCCACCGCGCACAGGACCGAGGAGATGGTGAACAGCGCCACGCCGACGATGAAGGTGCGCTTGCGCCCGATCGTGTCGCCGAGGCGCCCGCCCAGCAGCATCAGCCCGCCGAAGGTCAGCACGTAGGCGGTGATCACCCAGCTACGGCCCGCGTCGGACAGGCTCAGCTCGTTCTGGATCTTGGGCAGCGCGACGATGGCGACGGTGCTGTCCATGGTCGCCAGCAACTGCATGCCCCCGATGGCGATGACGGCCGCGATGAAGCGGCTCGACGGCAGCCACGTCGGGTAGTACTTGCTGATGCGCGTGGGGGCGGTCTCCGCCGTGCGCGCCGAGCGCGTCGAGGCCGGACGATCGGGGCGCGCAGACGTCCAACCCTGGACCGCGCGCTCGGAGTCGTTGAGAGCCGTCATAATGGGTTACCTTACAGTAATCTTAAGATTCGTTTAAAGCCCCGAAGGCTGCGACGGCCCCGATAACGATGATCGCGGGAGGTCGGACGCCCTCGGCGCGGATCTTCTCTGGCGTGTCGGCAAGGCTGGCTCGCAAAGTCTGTTGAGCCGCCGTCGTCCCGTGCTGGACGACCAGCACGGGCGTATCCGCAGGTCGGCCACCCTTGAGCAGCACCTCGACGAAGAGCTCGATGCGTTCGACGGCCATCAGCAAAACGATGGTGCCCGTCAATGCGGCCAAAGCATCCCAATTGACTAACGATTCGGGGTGACCGGGGGCAAGATGCCCGCTGACCACGACAAACTCGTGATTTATCGCCCGATGGGTGACCGGAACACCGGCCAGCGCCGGCACACCTATGGCACTCGTCACACCCGGCACCACCGTCACCGGGATTCCGGCGTCGGCGCACGCGAGCACCTCTTCATAGCCACGCGCGAAGACGAAGGGGTCGCCGCCTTTGAGACGGACCACGAAACTGCCGGCCCGGGCCCGTTCGATCATGACGTCGTTGATCGCGTCCTGGGCCATGGCCTTTCCGTAGGGGATCTTCGCGGCGTCGATGACTTCGACGTGCGGTGGCAACTCGGCGAGCAGTTCGGGCGGCGCGAGCCGGTCGGCGACCACCACATCGGCCTGGGCGAGCAGTCGGCGCCCGCGCACGGTGATCAGTTCGGGGTCACCGGGCCCCCCGCCGACCAGCGCCACCCCGCCGCGCACCACGTCGGAACTCGTCGAGTCTTCGGGGGCGATCGCCCCCGTCTGCAGCGCCTCGCGGATGGCCGATCGGATTGCCGCCGAGCGGCGGTGCTCGCCGCCGGCCAGCACGCCGACGGACAACCCGGCGTAGCTGAACGTCGCCGGGGTCACCGCGGTGCCCTCGACGGCGATGTCGGCGCGCACGCAGAAGATCCGACGGCGTTCGGCCTCGGCGACGATGGCGGCGTTCACCTGAGGGTCGTCGGTGGCCGCGATCGCATACCAGGCGTCCTCGAGGTCACCGTCGCGGTATTCGCGCAGGTCCAGCGTCACGGCGCTCATCGCCTCGACGGAGCGGGTGGCGGAGCGGGAGATGACGTGCACGTCCGCGCCGCTGGAGATGAGCAGGGGCAACCGGCGCTGGGCGACGGAGCCGCCACCGACCACGACGACCTTCTTACCGGCCAGCCGCAATCCGGCCAGGTACGGGTTCTCGGTCACCCGGCAAGCCTAGTGGCGGCCGCGAGCGCGGCGAAGCCGGGCGCGGCGGGCACCACCCGTCGTTCCCGAGGCGGCCGCCGAGGCCACTCGCGTCCGCTTCCCGCACCGCGAACGTGACGTCAGGGCGAATTTCCTTTGCGAATCTCGCCCTGACGTCACGCTCGCCGACTCGCGCGGGCGCGGGCGGCGTGGGCGACAAAGCGGGCCATCGCCTCCGGCGCCGCGGCCGGATGCGTGTGCAGATACGAGGCGTGCACCCCGGCGTGCAGGGCGCCGTCGTGCACCGTGTTCGCCGCGCTCCCCCGATACGCCCAGGCCGGCTCGTAGGCGCGCGCATAGGTGACCGAGGTTCGGTGAAACTCGTGCCCGACCACCCGCTGCCCGGCGCGATACAACGGCGAATCGGCCACCGCGACGGCGTCGCGGTACGCCAGGGTGAGCTGCGGGGTGAACCGTGCCGTCCCGTCCAGCACACCGCACATCGGGAACCCGTCGAGTTCGGTGGCCAGGTAGATCAGCCCGGCGCATTCCGCGTGCACGGGCGCGCCGGCGGCGGCCAGGTCGCTGATCTGCCGGCGCGCGACCTCGTTGCCGGACAGCTCGGCGGTGAACTGTTCGGGGAACCCGCCGGGCAGCACCACCGCGCCGGCGCCGTCGGGCAGCGGGTCGACGAGCGGGTCGAAGCCGACCACGTCGGCGCCGGCGGCGCTCAGCAGCTCGGAGTGCTCGGCGTAGCTGAAGCTGAACGCCTTCCCGGTCGCCATTGCGACGGTGACCTGGCCGACGGCCTCGCCCACTTCGGCCGCGGGATCCCACGGCGGGTCCACGACCCGGCTTCCCGCGGCCGCCACCACCGCGGACAGATCGACGTGGCCGGCGACCAGGGCGGCCATGGCCTCGACCGCGTCGCGGGCGCGGCGCCCGTACTCGACCGCGGTGACAAGGCCCAAATACCTTGTCGGCACCTCCAATTCCGCGGTGCGCGGAATGGCGCCCAGCGCGGGGACACCGGCCTGCTCGCATGCCTGCCGCAGCACCTGCTCATGCCGGGGCGAGCCGACGCGGTTGAGGATCACCCCGGCGACCCGGGTCGCGGTGTCGAACGTCGCGAACCCGTGCAGCAGCGCGGCCAGGCTCTGGCTCTGGCCGCGCGCATCGACCACCAGGATCACCGGGGCGCCCAGCAGGCCGGCGACGTGGGCGGTGGAGCCCGCCGCCGGTGTGGTCGCGGCGGCCCCGATCCGCCCGTCGTACAGCCCCATCACCCCTTCGACCACGGCGATGTCCGCGCCCGCGGCGCCGTGCGCGTAGAGCGGTCCGATCCGGTGCTCGCCGACCAGCACCGGATCGAGGTTGCGGCCGGGCCGGCCCGCGGCCAGCCCGTGGTAGCCGGGGTCGATGAAGTCCGGGCCCACCTTGAACGGCGCCACCCGGTGGCCCGCCTGACGCAGGGCCGCGATCAAACCCGTGGCCACCGTGGTCTTTCCGCTGCCCGACGCGGGTGCGGCGATGACGACCGCGGGAGTCACTTACCTACCCGCGAGCGTGCGCAGAAGGACGCGCTTCGCGGCGTGTCGGCGTACAGACACGCACGCTCGCGGCGGCAAACGCCATCGTTTACCACTCGATGCCCTTCTGCCCCTTGCGCCCGGCATCCATCGGATGCTTGACCTTGGCCATCTCGGTGACCAGATCGGCGACCTCGAGCAGCCGCGGCGGGGCGTCGCGCCCGGTGATCACCACGTGCTGACCACCCGGCCGGCCGAGCAGGGCATCGACCACGTCGTCCACGTCGATCCACCCCCACTTCAGCGGGTAGGTGAACTCGTCGAGCACGTAGAAGTCGTGGCGCTGCGCGGCCAGCCGGCGGGCGATCTCCGCCCAGCCGTCGGCCGCGGCCGCGGCGTGGTCGGGCTCGCCGCCTTTCTTGCGCGTCCATGACCAGCCCGCACCCATCTTGTGCCACTCGACGGCCCCGCCGATCCCCTGCTGGTCATGCAGCTCCCCGAGGCGATGAAAGGCCGCCTCCTCGCCCACTTTCCACTTGGCGCTCTTGACGAATTGGAAGACGGCGACGTCCAGCCCGGCGTTCCACGCCCGCAACGCCATCCCGAACGCCGCGGTGGATTTGCCCTTGCCCGCGCCGGTGTGCACCGCCAGCACGGGTGTGTTGCGCCGGGCCCTGGTGGTCAGGCCGTCGTCGGGGACTTGGAGGGGGTTTCCCTGTGGCATGAAGCGCCTACCTTCCGATGGGCTCAGGCGACGCTGCGCACGGCCCGCGTCAGGTGGTCGGCATGCAATTGGTCGAGCCGCACGGCCGGCGCCCCGAGCTGACGGGCCAGCTGTCCGGCCAAACCCAGCCGCACGTACGAGGTTTCGCAATCCACGACCACGGCGGCCGCGCCCTCGGCGACCAGCCGGGCCGCCGCGATCCGGCTGCGGCCCAACGGGTCCGGCCCGGCCGTGGCCCGACCGTCGGTGAGCACCACCACCAGGGCGCGCCGGGCGCGGTCGCGCGCCCGCTCCCGCACGATGAGCTCGCGAGCGGCCAGCAGCCCTTCGGCCAGCGGGGTCTTGCCGCCGGTGTCGAACCGGGCCAGCCGCCGGCCGGCGATGTACGCCGACGACGTCGGGGGGAGCACGAGTCTCGCCTCCTGCTGGCGGAACGTGATCACCGCGACCTTGTCGCGGCGCTCGTAGGCGTCGCGTAGCAGCGACAGCGCGGCGCCGCTGACCGCGGCCATGCGGTCGCGGGCGGCCATCGACCCGGACGCGTCGACGACGAAGATGACCAGGTTGCCTTCTCGCCCTTCGCGGATGGCCAGCCGGACGTCGTCGGGCCGGGGCCGCAGCGCCCCGGCGCCGCCGTGTTCGGCCGCCGACAGCAAGGTGGCGAACAGGTGCAGCCCGTGCGCACCCGGGCTCGTGTCGTTGTCACCGGCGGCCGCGATCACGCTGCCGGTGGTGTTGCGGGCCCGGGACCGTCGCCCGGGCGCGCCGGCGCCCACGCCCGGAACCCTCAGCGCGCGGGTGCGAAAGGTCGCCGACGGCGGCGCGCTGGGCTTCGGCGACTGCGGCTTGGACGACGAGCCGGAATTCTGTTGCGCTGCTGGCTCATTGGCGGACTCGCCGCCGCCGGGCGGGTCGGGGTCCGGCTCGGGACCGTCGTCGCCGGACTGCGCCAGCGCCGCATCCAGCTGGTCGCGGTCGAGGCCGGGGTCGTCGAACGGGTCGCGGCGGCGCCGGTGCGGCAGCGCCAGTTCGGCCGCCACGCGGATGTCCTGTTCCTCGACGGTGTGCGCGCCGCGCCAGGCGGCGTGGGCGACCGCGGTGCGCGCCACCACCAGGTCGGCCCGCATGCCGTCGACATCGAACGCCGCGCACAGCGCGGCGATGCGGCGTAACTCGTGGTCCGGCAACACCACGTCGTCGACGAGCGCACGCGCCGTCGCGATCCGCCGGGCCAGGTCGGCGTCGGCGTCGGCGTACCGCGCGGCGAACGCGTCGGGGTCGGCCTCATAGGCCATCCGCTGCCGGATCACCTGCACGCGCACGTCGACGTCGCGCGAGGCGTGTACGTCGACGGTCAGACCGAACCGGTCCAGCAGCTGCGGGCGCAGCTCACCCTCCTCGGGATTCATCGTCCCGATCAGCACGAAACGCGCCTCGTGGGTGTGGGAGATGCCGTCGCGTTCGATGTGCACCCGCCCCATCGCGGCTGCGTCGAGCAGCACGTCGACCAAATGGTCGTGCAGCAGGTTGACCTCGTCGACGTAGAGGACGCCCCCGTGGGCGCGCGCCAACAGTCCCGGCGAGAAGGCGTGCTCGCCGTCGCGCAGTACCCGCTGCAGGTCCAAGGAACCGATGACGCGGTCTTCGGTTGCGCCGAGCGGCATTTCGACCAAACCGGCGGACAGCAGCGCGGCCAGCCCGCGCACCGCGGTCGATTTGGCGGTGCCCTTCTCGCCGCGGATGAGCGCTCCGCCGATCTCTGGGCGCACGGCACACAACAGCAGGGCGAGCCGCAGTTGATCGTGGCCGACGATCGCGCTGAACGGAAACGGCTTCACGGCAGCTCAGCCGGATTGGAGCCGGGCCGCAGCATCGGCACGTGCGGAACGCCGTCGTCGAGGAAATCGTCCCCGTCACGGACGAATCCGTGCTGGGCATACATGTCGGCCAGATAGGTCTGGGCGTTGATCCGGCACGGGTAGTCGCCGACCTCGGCCAGCGCGGCGCGCAGCAGCCGGGTGGTGTGGCCCTGGCCGCGCACGCTGCGCTTGGTGCACAGCCGGCCGATCCGGAACGCCTTCTCGCCCCCGGCGTGCTCCTCCATCAGCCGCAGCGTGCAGATGATTTCGCCGTCCGGGGTCTCCAGCCAGAAGTGCCGGGTCTCCGGGAGCAGGTCGCGCCCGTCCAGTTCCGGGTAGGGGCAGGCCTGTTCGACGACGAACACCTCCACCCTCAGTCTGAGCAACTCGTAAAGGGTGTGGGTGTCAAGGTCCTGCGCCCATGAACGGCGCAGCGCTTCAGTCAACAACGCCACTTCTCCTCTTCGCTTCGTGGCGGCTCACGACGCCTCCAGCTGTAGGGCCTTGGTGCCCCATGACCACACCTCGTCGAACAACGCCGGCTCTTCGGAAAGCTTGGCACCAAGAGACGGAACCATCTCTTTGAGGGTGGGCAGCCAGGACTGGTACCGGTGGGCGAAACAGTGCCGCAGCACGTCGAGCATGATCGGCACCGCGGTCGATGCGCCCGGCGAACCGCCGAGCAGTCCGGCGATGGTGCCGTCCGCGTCGCTCACGACGGTCGTGCCGAATTCCAGCGCCCCGCCCTTGCGCCTGTCGCGGCGGATCACCTGCACCCGCTGCCCGGCCACCGTCAGCTCCCAGTCCGAACCCTTTGCGCTGGGCACGAATTCGCGCAACATGCGGACCCGGTCCGGCTCGGAGAGCCGCAGCTGGGCGATCAGGTAGTTGACCAGCGCCAGTTCGGTGACGCCCACGCCGAGCATCGACAGCAGGTTGTCCGGTTTGACCGAACGGGGCAGATCTGTGACGTGGCCGTGCTTCAAGAATTTCGGGGACCAGCCGGCGTAGGGACCGAACACCAGCCACGACTTGCCGTTGACCAGGCGCAGATCCAGATGCAGCGCGCCAAGCGGCGGGGCCCCCGCCGCCGGGACACCGTACACCTTGGCCCGGTGCGCCGCGGTGAGCGCGGGATTGTCGGCGCGCAGGAAGCGACCCCCGATCGGGAAGCCGGCAAAACCCCTGACCTCCTTGATGCCGGACCTCTGCAACAGCGGCAGCGCATCCCCGCCGGCGCCGACGAACACGAATTTTGCATCGAGCCTGCGCTTTTCGCCGGTACGGCGATTGCCCACCGCCAGGGTCCAGCCGCCGTCGGCACGGCGGGTCAAATCACGGACCTCGTGGCCGAACAGCGCGGTGGCGCCGTTGCGCACGCAGTAGCCGATCAGCTGGCGCGACAATGCGCCGAAGTCGACGTCGGTGCCACCGACGGCCCAGTTCAATCCGATGGGCTCGGACAAGTCGCGTCCGGCGGCCATCAAGGGCAGCCGGCGGGCGAATTCGTCCGGGTCCTCGATCAACTCCGTGCCGGCGAACAGGGGGTTGCCGGCCAGTGCGCGCTGCCGGCGCCGCAGGTAGTCGACGCGCTGGGCGCCGCGCACAAAGCTCGCGTGCGGGATCGGGGTGAGGAAGCCGCGATCGGTCAGGATGCCGTCGCCGACTGCGTAGGCCCAGAACTGGCGGGTCACCTGAAATTGCTCGTTGACGTGCACCGCCTTGCCGATGTCGATCGAGCCGTCCGGTCTTTGCGGGGTGTAGTTCAGCTCGCACAACGCGGAGTGCCCGGTGCCGGCGTTGTTCCAGGGCCCGCTGCTTTCGGCGGCGACGGCGTCGAGGCGCTCGATGAAGGAGATGGACCAGTCCGGTTGCAGCCGGCGCAGCAGCGCGCCCAGCGTCGCACTCATGATGCCCGCGCCCACCAGCGCGACATCTATCCGCGCGGTTGCGCCTTGCCTGGACAACGGATCGTCGGTCCTTCCCTCGGGGAGTGCCGATCCCCAGGTTATCGGCAGGTAATGGCGCAATGACGTGCGCCTCCCCTGCGGCAAAAGCACGTCGGGGCGCTCTAAGCTGGCGTCGTGACTGGCTGGATGCCCGACGTCCTGCCCGGCTACTGGCAGCGCACGCTCCCGCTGGGGCCCGATCCCGACGGCGAGGGCGACGTCGTCGCGACGTTGATCCGGCGCGGGAACGCGCCAGCCGCCGATCACGCGGTGCTGGCGGTGCACGGCTACACCGACTACTTCTTTCACACCGCGCTGGCGGATCACTTCGCCGGGCGCGGCTTCGCCTTCTACGCGGTGGACCTGCGCAAGTGCGGCCGCTCGCGCCGCGACGGCCAGACGCCCCACTTCGTGACCGACCTCGCCCATTACGACGCCGAACTGCGAGCCGCACTGTCGACCATCGCCGAGCACGCCAGTCCCGGCCGTCCCGTCAAAGTCCTGGTCTACGCCCACTCCGCCGGCGGGCTGATCGCGTCGCTGTGGCTGGACCGGTTGCGGCAGCGCGACCCCGGGGCGCACGCCGGTATCGGCGGCCTGGTGCTCAACAGCCCGTTCCTTGACCTGCGCGGCCCGGGCGTTTTGCGCCTACCGGTGACCTCGGCGGTGATCGCCGGGCTGTCCCGGGTGCGGGCCAAGGGGGTGGCCCGGCCGCCGGCCGAGGGCGGTTACGGTACCACCCTGCACCGCAACTACCACGGCGAGTTCGACTACGACCTGCAGTGGAAACCGGTTGGCGGATTCCCGATCACGTTCGGCTGGTTGCATGCCGTCCGCCGAGGCCAGGCGCGGCTGCACCGCGGGCTGGACGTCGGAGTGCCCAACCTGCTCCTGCGCTCAGACCACAGCGTTGCCGAAACCGCCGACCCGACCCAGATGCATTGCGGCGACGCGGTTCTCGATGTCACCCAGATCGCCAGATGGGCCGGCTGCATCGGGAACCGCACCACCGTCGTGCCGGTCAGCGACGCCAAACACGACGTGTTCTTGTCGCTCCCGCAGCCGCGCGAGACCGCCTACCGCCAACTCGACCGTTGGCTGGACGACTACCTCGGCACCGACGACGTCGACGCCCCGGCGTCGCGGAAGAACGGGTGATGGCCCACACATGGAAACCTACGACATCGCAATCATCGGAACGGGTTCGGGCAACAGCGTCCTCGACGATCGCTACGCCCGCAAGCGGGTGGCGCTCTGCGAGCAGGGCACCTTCGGCGGTACCTGCCTCAACGTGGGGTGCATCCCGACGAAGATGTTCGTCTACGCCGCCGACGTCGCCGAGACGATCCGGGGCGCGGCGCGGTACGGCATCGACGCCCGCCTCGACGGGGTGCGTTGGAATGACGTCGTCTCCCGCGTCTTCGGGCGCATCGATCCCATCGCGGTCGGCGGCGAGGGATATCGGCGCAGCGCCGCCAACATCGACGTGTATACCCGGCACACCCGGTTCGGACCGGTTCAGCCCGACGGGCGCTACCTGCTGCGCACCGACGCCGGTGAGGAATTCGCGGCCGACCAGGTGGTGATCGCGGCCGGTTCCCGCCCGGTGATTCCGTCGGCGATCGCGGCCTCGGGCGTCGGCTACCACACCAGCGACACCGTCATGCGGATATCCGCGTTGCCCGAGCACCTGGTGATCGTCGGAAGCGGTTTCGTGGCAGCCGAATTCGCCCACGTCTTCTCCGCGCTGGGCGTGCGGGTCACCCTCGTGATCCGCAGCGGCTGCCTGCTGCGGCATTGCGACGACACCATCTGCGAGCGGTTCACCCGCATCGCCGCGGCCAAATGGGATCTGCGCACCCACCGCAACGTCGTGGGCGGCACCAACAACGGCTCCGGTGTCGCCTTGGAACTCGACGACAGATCCACGCTGAACGCCGACCTGCTGCTGGTGGCGACCGGGCGGGTGTCCAACGCCGATCTCCTGGATGCCGGGCAGGCCGGTATCGACGTGCAGGACGGTCGCGTGGTGGTCGACGAATACCAACGCACCTCGGCGCGCGGTGTTTTCGCCCTCGGCGACGTTTCGTCGCCGTATCAGCTCAAGCACGTCGCCAACCACGAGGCCCGCGTCGTGCAGCGCAATTTGCTGTGCGATTGGGACGACACCGCGGCGATGGTCATGACCGATCACCGCTACGTCCCGGCGGCGGTGTTCACCGATCCCCAGCTGGCGGTCGTCGGATTGACCGAAAACCAAGCCGTCGCAGCGGGCTTCGACGTTGCGGTCGCGATCCAGGACTACGGCGATGTGGCCTACGGCTGGGCGATGGAGGACACCACCGGGATCGTCAAACTCATCGCCGACCGGGCCACCGGACGCCTGCTGGGCGCCCACATCATGGGCCACCAGGCGTCCTCGATCATCCAGCCGCTGATCCAGGCGATGAGCTTCGGATTGACCGCGGCCGAGGTGGCGCGCGGTCAGTACTGGATCCATCCGGCGCTACCGGAGGTGGTTGAGAACGCGCTCCTGGGCCTGCGCTGAGGTCAGCGCCCCGACCGCCTGGGCGGTCGCGGTTCACGCTCGCCGGCCTGGCACTGCGGGCACAAGCCGCGCAGGGTCAGGCCCGCCCGCTCGGACAGCGCGAACGAACTCCCCTCCATCGCCTGTTCGAGCGCCGAGGTCAGCCGCCGGGCGGGCACCTCGTCGATCGAGCCGCATTGCGTGCACACCGCGTGGTGATGCGGGGCGGTGGCCAGCCCGTAGGTAGTGACGCCGCTGTCCAGGGTCAACGCGTGTAGCACCCCCTGATCGACCAGGGTGGTCGCCGTCCGATAGATGGTGGCCAGGTCGGGCGGCTGGGTGCCGTGCGGCACGCACTCGCGAACCCGCTTGTGGATCTCGGCGACCGGCAAGTGCCCATGGACCGGCTCGAGCACCGCCAGCACCTGAATTCGCGAGGCCATCCGCCGCAACCCGCGGGCGCGAAGGAAATCACCGATTCGCTCGGTGGCGGCGGGATCCAGGACTGGCTGGTTGCACGTCACCTCACCAGTGTTGCTCTGGATCCCCGGGAGCGCCAGTTTTCACCACCCCTCGGCGCGGCGGCTCCTGCAAGTGGCTTGCATCAAGGCGGCCGTCCGCCTTAAAGTCGGGCCGGTTGTTTTCCGCCCGATGCTGGATGCCCCCAAAGACCCCGGGAAGGATCTCAGTGACCAGTGCCGAGCTCGACCGGCGGCCGTCGTGGACGATCAAGATCCAAAGCGCGCTGGCGCCGGCGGAGTGGTGGCGGCTGGGAGCGATGTCGGCGGTCATCGTCGCGCTTCACCTGATCGGTTGGCTCACCCTCGTTTTCCTGGTTGAGCCGGCGCAATTCAGCGTGGGCGGCAAGGCGTTCGGCATCGGTATCGGGCTGACGGCCTACACGCTGGGCATGCGGCACGCCTTCGACGCGGACCACATCGCCGCCATCGACAACACCACCCGCAAGCTGATGAACGACGGGCAGCGTCCCCTTGCCGTCGGCTTCTTCTTCTCGCTGGGTCACTCGTCGGTGGTGTTCGGGTTGGCGGTACTGCTGGCGGCGGGAGTGCGCACGATCGTCGGAGGGGTCCAGGACGATTCCTCGGCACTGCACCATTACACCGGCCTGATCGGAACCGGCGTCTCCGGCGCGTTCTTGTACCTGATCGCCATCATCAACGTCGTCATCCTGGTGGGCATCCTGCGGGTGTTCGTTCAGTTGCGCCGCGGCGAGTATGACGAGGCCGAACTGGAACGGCACCTGGACAACCGGGGTCTGATCAACCGAGTGCTCGGCCGGGTCACCAAGTCGATCACCAAATCCTGGCAGGCGTACCCCGTCGGACTGTTGTTCGGGCTGGGCTTCGACACGGCCACCGAAATCGCGCTGCTGGTGCTGGCCAGCACCAGCGCCGCGTCCGGCCTGCCGTGGTATGCCATCCTGTGCCTGCCGGTGCTGTTCGCTGCCGGCATGTGCCTGCTGGACACCGTCGACGGTACGTTCATGAACTTCGCCTACGGCTGGGCCTTCTCCAACCCGGTGCGCAAGGTGTACTACAACATCACCATCACCGCGCTGTCGGTGGCGGTGGCACTGCTGATCGGCAGCGTGGAACTGCTGGGCCTGTTCGCCGGCGAATTCGGCTGGCACGGGGCGTTCTGGGACTGGGTCAGCGGGCTGAACCTCAACATGGTCGGCTACTTCATCGTCGGCATGTTCGTGGTCACCTGGGCCATCGCCCTGCTCGTTTGGCGCTACGGCCGCATCGAGGAACGGTGGGCCCTCTCTCTCGGGGCGGCCGAGCGACTGTAGCCCGCTTCGACTGCGACGATTTCGACTACGGCGTTTCGACTACGGCGAGCCAGCGCCGACCACGGTGTCGGCGCCGGTGTCGGCCGCTCCGCCGGTGCCTCCTTGACCGCCGGTGCCGCCGATCCCCCACAGCCATCCGCCGTCGCCACCATTGTGGCCCGTGCCGGCCGCCCATTGGCCCCGTTGCCGATCAGAGGGCGCGCGGTCAGCGCATCGCTGGGCGCATTGATGATGTTCAATGCGCTTGTTTGAATTGCTGCAACAGGTTCACATTGGCCGCTTCGGCAACGCCACAAGAGTTCCCCGCCGCGGCCATCAGCTCGGCGAATCGCTGGTGGAACACATCCGCTTGGCTGCTCAGCGCCTAATATTCACGGGCATGGCCGGAAAAATCGCTGCGATCGCCGCGGAAACCTCGTCACCGGCGGCGGCCAGCACATTGGTCGTCGGGCCTGCCGCCACGCTGTTCGCCGCGCTCACGCTCGAGCCGATTTCGGTCAAATCCGCTGCTGCCGCCGCCATACGTCTGATGCTGCGAACACATAGGACACGTTTGAGCCCTCTCATCATTCGGGGCCTGGTCACCGAGCGGGAAACGACAAACGAAGCATAGGGGAACACGAACCAGGAATGTCGTGTGAATCGCTCGCTACTTTCAATTGGCCGACGAATGGACCGCTATGCGGATCATTTGCGACTTGTCTACCCCCCAATTCCCACAGTGCGGGATGACAGCCGGCGAATGCGTTGTCCTCAAATTTCCACAAAGGCGTATGGCATTCCCGGGGCGCATAGCGGCCCGCTTCCCACCGTTTCTGCTCATCGGGATTGCCTCGCCGATCTCCGATCGGCGGGAACCGGATCGGCGTCCCGCAGCGCCTGACGATCGCAGCGCAGACCCTGTCGCGCTTCAGGGGTGGTCGGCGAGTTAATGATTTCCACGACTCGGGTGTAGAAACGTTGCCATGGGCCTGTGCGCTCGACCCGCGGTATGCCGGTGACCACGCATGCATGAGCTCTCGCTCTGCGAAGCGATCGCCGGCGTGGCCAAGACGCACGCCGACGGCCGCCACGTCGATGTGGTGCGGGTGCGGATCGGCGCTCTGCGCCAGGTGGTGCCGGAGTCCCTGTCGTTCTGCTGGACACTGGTGCGGGATGCCGAGAACATGCCGGACGCCGAATTGGAGCTCGAATGCGTCACCGCCGAGGTGCGCTGCCGCGCGTGCGGTCAACACTCGGAGATCGCGTCGGCGTGGTCCATCTGGTGTCCGGGGTGCGACAGCCCCGACGTCGAGGTGCTACGCGGCAACGAATTCCTCGTCACGTCCTTGGACGTCTCGTGAAAGGCGCTGCACATGAATGGCTTTGACCATGGGTAGGTTTCATCGGCACGACGACGGAACCGTGCACACCCACACCCACGAGCACCTTGGCCATGAGCACCCCCGGGAGTACGGCGACCACAGCCACTACGCGACGGGCAAGCAGCGCATCGATGTGCTGGAGTCGATCTTCGCCGAGAACGACGTTCTCGCCGGGGCCAACCGGGCGGCGTTCGAGAGCAACGGCATCCGCGCCCTCAACCTGATGAGCTCGCCGGGGTCGGGCAAGACGACCATCCTGCAGGCGACGCTGGACGAGCTTGCCGGCGAACTCGCGATCGGCGTGATCGAAGGTGACATCGCCACCGACCTGGATGCGGCCAAGCTCAGCGGACGCGGCGCCCAGGTCTCATTGCTCAACACCAGCAACGGTTTTGGCGGTGAATGCCACCTCGATGCGCCCATGGTCAACCGTGCGCTGCCGGGCCTTGACCTGCCACGGCTGGAGTTGGTGATCATCGAGAACGTCGGCAACCTGGTCTGTCCGGCCGAGTTCGACGTCGGTGAGCACGCCAAGGCGATGGTCTACTCCGTGACCGAGGGCGAGGACAAGCCGCTGAAGTATCCGGTCATGTTCCGATCGGTAGATGTGGTGCTGCTCAACAAAATCGACCTGGTGCCCCATCTGGACGTCGACGTCGGCACCTACGTCGAGCACGTCCGGCAGGTCAACGCGACGGCGCCGGTGCTGCCCGTCAGCGCGCGCACAGGCGCCGGCATGGACGCCTGGTTCGGCTGGCTGCGAGAGTTCGCCGGAGTACGGCAAGCCTAACCCGGTTGTATTGCGAATGATTCGCATCAGGAGCGGGCGGGTAGCCCTCGGGCTGCGGTTGTGGAGCCGCGCCGAAAGCCACCAGTAATTAGCCGGGCTCACTGCTCAACAGGTTGCCGACGGCAAGCATCGAAATCTCTTGGTGGACAGGGTAAGCGATGCAAACGCGATGCTGTGAGACATGTGTTTACTTATCGAACGCTCGGCAACCGTTGACAACGCTTTGCGGCGGGAGTAGACCCAGAAACAGCGCTGCGCAAGTGGGCGACGGTCGACTCCGGCGGCGCAGGGGCTTCAGCCCGCCCCGGAAAGCTGCAGTATGCCAACGGAAGCAGCAGTCAAAGCAGAAGAAACACTCATCCATGTTCTCTGGATCAACGCAGGGCTCAGCTGTGACGGCGATTCGGTGGCGTTGACTGCCGCCACCCAGCCCAGCGTCGAAGAAATCGCGCTCGGCGCGCTCCCGGGCCTACCGAAGGTGGCCGTGCACTGGCCCCTGATCGACTTCGAATGCGGACCCAGCGGAGGAGCCGACGACTTCCTCGCATGGTTCTTCAAGGCCGATCGCGGCGAATTGGAACCGTTCGTGCTGGTCGTCGAGGGCTCTATCCCCAACGAGAAGCTCAAGGACGAGGGTTACTGGTGCGGGTTCGGCAACGACCCGGCCACCGGCCAGCCGATGACCACCAGTGAGTGGCTCGACCGGCTGGCGCCCAAGGCCACCGCGATCGTCGCCGTCGGAACGTGTGCCACCTACGGCGGCATCCACGCGATGGCCGGCAACCCGACCGGTGCGATGGGCGTGCCCGACTACCTCGGCTGGGACTGGAAGAGCAAGGCCGGCATCCCGATCGTCTGCGTTCCCGGCTGCCCGATCCACCCGGACAACCTCTCGGAGACGCTGACCTACCTGCTCTACATGGCGACCGGCCAGGCGCCGATGATCCCCCTCGACGACGCGCTGCGCCCCAAGTGGCTGTTCGGCAACACCGTGCACGAGGGCTGCGACCGGGCCGGCTACTACGAGCAGGGCGATTTCGCGACCGAGTACGGGTCACCGAAATGCATTGTCAAACTTGGGTGTTGGGGTCCGGTTGTCAAGTGCAACGTGCCCAAGCGCGGGTGGATCAACGGTGTCGGCGGGTGCCCGAACGTCGGCGGCATCTGCATCGGGTGCACCATGCCCGGCTTCCCGGACAAGTTCATGCCGTTCATGGACGAGCCGCCGGGCGGCAAGCTCTCGAGCACGGCATCGGGACTGTACGGGGCCGTGATCCGCAACCTGAGGGGTATCACGGCGCGCACCGTCGACAAGGAGCCGCGCTGGCGGCACAACGGCACTCAACTCACCACCGGAGCCCGCCGCACCTGGTAGGACACCCCACTGGAATCACCGCGCTCAACGCTACGGAGAGACTTTCATGACAACCATCGTCCCCGAACCGTCCACCGCCAAGCGGGAGCCCGGCCAGCTCGTCGAAATGGCCTGGGACCCGATCACCAGGATCGTCGGCAGCCTCGGCATCTACACCAAGATCGATTTCGAGAACAAAGAAGTCGTCGAGTGCCACAGCACGTCGTCGATCTTCCGCGGCTACTCGATCTTTATGAAGGGCAAGGATCCCCGCGACGCGCACTTCATCACCAGCCGCATCTGTGGCATCTGCGGCGACAACCACGCCACCTGTTCGTGCTACGCGCAGAACATGGCCTACGGGGTCAAACCGCCGCACCTGGGCGAGTGGATTGTCAACCTCGGCGAGGCCGCGGAATACATGTTCGACCACAATATCTTCCAGGAGAACCTGGTGGGGGTCGACTTCTGCGAGAAGATGGTCGCCGAGACCAACCCCAGCGTGCTGTCGTTGGCGGAGAAGACCGCCGCGCCCCACGCCGGCGCGCACGGGTACCGGACCATCGCCGACATCATGCGCTCGCTCAACCCGTTCAGCGGCGAGTTCTACCGCGAGGCCCTGGCCGTCAGCCGCTGGACGCGAGAGATGTTCTGCCTCATGGAGGGTCGCCACGTGCACCCGTCCACGCTGTACCCGGGCGGTGTCGGCACCGTCGCGACCATCCAGCTGATGACCGACTACATGACCCGGCTGATGCGCTACGTCGAGTTCATGAAGAAGGTCGTGCCCATGCACGACGACCTGTTCGACTTCTTCTACACCGCACTGCCCGGTTACGAGAAGGTGGGGCTGCGTCGCACGCTGCTCGGCTGCTGGGGCTCCTTCCAGGACCCCGAGGTGTGCAACTTCGCGTACAAGGACATGGAGCGTTGGGGGAACGCGATGTTCGTCACCCCGGGCGTGGTGGTCGACGGCAAGCTGGTCACCCACTCGCTGGTGGACATCAACCTGGGCATCCGGATCCTGTTGGGCAGCTCGTACTACGACGACTGGACCGACCAGGAGATGTTCGTCAAGACCGATCCTCTGGGTAACCCGGTCGACCGGCGCCACCCGTGGAACCAGCACACCAACCCGCACCCGCAGAAGCGGGACATGGACGGCGGCAGGTACAGCTGGGTGATGTCGCCGCGCTGGTTCGACGGCAAGGACCACCTGGCGCTGGACACCGGCGGCGGCCCGCTGGCCCGGCTGTGGGCGACCGCGCTGGCCGGCCTGGTCGACATCGGCTACGTCAAGGCGACGGGCAACAGCGTCAAGATCAACCTACCCAAGACCGCGCTGAAGGGCCCGGTCGAGTTCGAGTGGAAGATCCCGCAGCACGGCAGCAACACGATCGAACGCGACCGGGCGCGCACCTATTTCCAGGCCTACGCGGCGGCGTGCGCGCTGCACTTCGCCGAGCAGGCGCTGGCCGAGATCCGCGCCGGGCGCACCAAGACGTGGGAGAAGTTCGAGGTGCCCGACGAGGGCATCGGCTGCGGCTTCACCGAGGCGGTGCGCGGGGTGCTCAGCCATCACCTGGTGATCCGCGACGGGAAGATCGCCAACTACCACCCCTACCCGCCCACGCCGTGGAATGCCAACCCGCGCGACAGCTTCGGAACGCCGGGCCCCTACGAGGACGCGGTGCAGGGCCAGCCGATCTTCGAGGAGAACAGCCGGGAGAACTTCAAGGGCATCGACGTCATGCGCACGGTGCGCAGCTTCGATCCGTGCCTGCCGTGCGGCGTGCACATGTACCTGGGGAAGGGCAAGACCCTGGACAGACTGCACACGCCGACGCAATCACCCGTCGGGGAGTGACGCATGGCGGATCGCCCGGAGACGCCCGCAGAAATCCCAGAACAAGAAGCGCGGTGGCGCACGGCGGGCGACCGGATCCAGACGCTTCTGGAATCCTCCGCGGCGGGTGGGGCGGCCGCCTACGAACGCGCCCAGCAGCTGGTCCGTGAGGTGGTCGAGCTCTACGGGGCCGGGCTGGAGCGGATCATGCGATCGCTCGACGACCCGGCTTCCGATACCAGGTGGGCCGAGCGGCTGGCCACCGACGACCTGGTGGCCAGCCTGCTCCTGGTACACGGCCTGCACCCGCACGACGTGCGGCGCCGGGTGTCCGACGCGCTCGATCGCGTGCGCCCCTACCTCGGTTCGCACGGCGGCGATGTGGAGCTGCTCGAGGTCACCGACGGGTCCGACGGCGCCGGCGTGCTCCTGGCCTTTCGAGGCAGCTGCAAGAGCTGCCCGTCGTCGGCGGTGACGCTGGAGCTGGCGGTCGAGGACGCGATCCGCGCGGCCGCGCCGGAGGTCTGCGCGATCGAGGTGGTCACCGCCGAGTCCACGGGCGTCATTCCCGCCGAATCGCTGCTGGCCCCCCTCCGTTCGAATGGCCACAGCCGTTCGGACGGGCACCGCGCGACGCAATGGCATCCGGTTCTTGAACTGGCCGAGCTGGTGCCCGGCGAGGTGGCCGGTTTCGCCGTCGCCGGCACGACGGTCCTGGCGTGCCGGGTCGGCGACGAGCTGTTCGCCTACCTCGACCACTGCCCCGTCTGCGAGGACTCGCTGGCCGGGGCTGGGTTGCGGGACGCGCTGCTGCGCTGCCCGCGCTGCGGTACCGACTTCGACGTCGTCCGCGCGGGTGCCGGCGGGAACGGGACCCACCTGGAGCCCGTTCCGGTCCTGCCGCGCGACGGCGTCTTGTCGCTGGCGCTGCGAAGTGAACCGATGGGTGCTGAGATATGACCGGCGCCTACGACGTACTGGCCCGCATCCGTAGCGACCGCCGGGCCCCCGAGCCGGACGGCGAGCGGTGCGAGATGTGCGCGGAGCACATCGCCGACGAACACCAGCACGTGGTGAACGTGGCCGCGCGGCAACTGATGTGCGTGTGCCGGGCGTGCTATCTGCTGTTCACCGACCCGGCCGCCGAGCTGCGTTACCGGGCGGTGCCGGACCGCTACCTCGCCTTCGGCGACTTCGCGCTGGACCGCCGGGCGTGGGAAGCGCTGCAGATCCCGGTCGGCGTGGCCTTCTTCTTCACCAACTCCGCGCTCGGGCGCACCGTCGCCTTCTACCCCGGCCCCGCCGGGGCGACCGAATCCGAGCTCGACCTGCAGGCATGGGACGCCCTTCGCGCCGCCGACCCGCGGGTGGGGTTGCTGGCCGACGACGTGGAGGCGCTGCTGGTCCGCGTCCCGGATACCCCCGAATCGGCCCAGCCGCAAAGCTATCTCGTCCCGATCGACGTCTGTTACGAATTCGTCGGACGCTTGCGCATGCTGTGGCGGGGCTTCGACGGCGGCCAGCAGGCGCGCCAGTTCATCGACGACTTCTTCGTCCGGATCGCCGCCCGCGCCGTGGAGGAACGGCGATGAGCGAGCAGCCGCTGGAGGTGGCCTTCGCTGTCCTCGACGTGGCACCCGAACCGTACGCCGTCACACCTGTGCTGATCGCACGCGTCGGCATAGCCACCGCCGGCCCGCACGGCCACCCTGACCCGGTGCACGCGATCGCGCTGCGGTGTCAGGTCCGCATCGAGCCGCTGCGGCGGTGCTACTCGGACGAGGAAGCGGCCGGGCTCGCCGACTTGTTCGGCCCCCGCGAACGCTGGTCGAACACCCAGCGCACGTTCCTGTGGCAGCATTGCACCGCCATGGTGCCGGGATTCTCCGGACACACCACGGTGGCGCTGCCGCTGGACTGCACCTACGACTTCGAGGTGGCCGCCGCCAAATATCTGCACGCGCTACGGGACGGCGTGTTGCCCCTCCAATTCCTCTTCAGTGGAACGATCTTCGTCAAATCCGAGCGCGGCTTCTCGGTCCAGCAGGTGCCGTGGGACTGCGAGTACCGCTATGACATGCCCGTCGCGGTGTGGCGGGCGCTGATCGCACAGCACTACCCGAACGCGGGCTGGGTGCGGCTGAGTCACGAGACCGTCGCCGCGCTGGCCGGCTACAAGTCGGCGCGAGGCCTGCTCGACCTCGATCACGCCGTCACCTCGCTGCTGGATGCCGAGCGGGAGACGGCGCGGTGACCTCGTCGCAGGCATCCAGCCGCAACCGCGCCCGAGCCGTCGCCGACGCGGTGCTCTACGAGGGCTACCTGCTCTACCCCTACCGGGGCACCTCGAGCAAGAACCAGTCCCGTTGGCAGTTCGGCGTTCTGGGCCCACCCGGCGCCGCGGACGCGGGCCTTGGCGAGGAGGACACCCTGGCCGCGGAGTTCCTGGTCGAGGGCGCGCAGGCCGTCACCCTCGTGGTGCGGTTTTTGCAGTTGCAGCATCGCCGCGCCGAACGGGAACTCACCGGCGGCGGGTTTGAACCCGTCGCCGAACTGACGACGCCGACCGGTTCGTGGCTCAGCTGGGACGAGGCCGTCGAATGCGAGTTGTCCTTCGGCCCCTTGCCTTTCGACGACCGGCCGCGGACCCTGCCGGTGACCGCGCACCCGGCGAGCGACACCGAACTGCTCGACGGCGGCCGCCTGGTCCGCGAACGCCAGCAGGTGCGAGCCGAGTTGACGGTATCCAACGAACCGGACGGGGAGCTGCGCCGGGTTTCGGTACGGCTCGGCAACGTCGGCGCGGCCGCGACCGACAAGGACGACGCCATCGCGCGGTCCATGATCGGAACCCATGTCATCGCCGAAGCCGTCGGCGGCCGGTTCGTCTCGCTGCTGGAACCGCCCGACGCCGCGGCCGGTGCGGTGTCGCGATGCGCCCAGCACCGCTGCTTTCCGGTGCTGGCCGGCCCGCCGGGCGCCCACGACATGCTGCTGATCTCCCCGATCATCCTCTACGACCATCCCGAGGTGGCCGAACAGAGCAGTGCCGCCCTGTACGACTGCACCGAGATCGACGAGATCCTGACCCTGCGCGTGATGACGATGACCGACCAGGAGAAGGCCCAGGCCCGGGCCACCGATCCGCGGGCCGCGCAGATCATCGACCAGTGTGACGCCATGTCGCCCGAGGCGATGGCGCGCCTGCACGGCGTGCTGCGCGACCCGCACGCGCCCGCGGGCCTGGTGCCCGAGGTGCCCGAGGACCTCGACTGGTGGGATCCGCTGGCCGACAGCGCTGTCCGCCCCGAGATCGACGCGGTGCTGGTGAACGGGGTCCGGGTGGCGCGCGGCAGTCGGGTCCGGTTGCGGCCCGGCCGCAACGCCGACGCCCAGGACATCTTCGTTGCGGGCAAGACCGCACGCGTGGCATCGGTGCACGAGGACGTCGAGGGCAACAAGCACGTCGGGGTCGTCATCGACGACGATCCGGCCGCCGACCTGCACGAATGGTACGGCCGCTACCTGTACTTCTCCCCCGACGAAATCGAACCGCTGGAGGTAGAACAGAGCACGCAGGAATTCAGGGAAAGGAGTGCGCCATGGAAATTCTAGGGTGGATCTTCCTGGCCATCATCGCGCTGGTGGTCGCGGCCGCGGTGGCGATGGGAGTGGTCTCGCTGCCAGATGCCCGCCGCTACCTCAAACTCAGGCGGATGTAGCCGGCCGGAGGCTTGATGACAGCGCGCATCCTGGTAGCCGGGATCGGCAACATCTTTCTGGGGGACGACGGGTTCGGCTCCGAAGTGATCCGCAATGCCGCCATCCCGCAGGACGATTCGGGCGTCCGTGTCATCGACTACGGCATCCGGGGCATGCACCTGGCCTATGACCTGCTCGAGGGCTGGGACACCCTGGTCCTCGTCGACGCGGTACCCAGCCGCGGCAACCCAGGCACGGTGCACGTGTTCCAGGCCGAGCACGACTCGCCTCCGGACGCGCCGGGCCTGGACGCGCACGGCATGGATCCCGCCGCGGTCTTCGCCAGTCTGCGGGCACTGGGCGGCGACCCGCCCTACACGGTGGTGGTCGGGTGCGAAGCGGGTAGCGTCGAGGAGGGAATCGGGCTGACCGAACCCGTCGCCAAGGCGGTGCCCCGGGCCGCGCGAGCGGTCGAGGACATCGTCGCCGCGCTGCAAAGCCCGGCGTCCACCGCTGCGGCTCCGAAGGAGTGGTGAGCATGTGTCTGGGCATACCGGGCCAGGTGATCGGGATGTTGGACGGCTACGCAGGCCAGCTCGCACTGGTCGACGTCGCCGGCGAGCAGCGCAAGGTCAACATCGGCATGCTCCCGGAGGAGACCTTCGACCCCGGCGACTGGGTGATCATCCACATGGGCTTCGTCGTCGAGAAGACCGACCGCGCCGGCGCCGACCAGGCGATGGCCGGCCT
This sequence comes from uncultured Actinomycetota bacterium, assembly GCA_963711445.1. Lineage (GTDB taxonomy): Bacteria > Actinomycetota > Actinomycetes > Mycobacteriales > Mycobacteriaceae > Mycobacterium. Next base: position 1,425,419 of record CAVQEF010000002.1, on the reverse strand, counting down.
GGAACTGATGGGCCGGGGCCGCATGGACCCGGAGGGCGGCTGAGGTGACCGATACCCCCCTGATGCTGCGACCCGGCCTCACCGAAAACCAGATTCGGCAGCGCTTCACCGTGACCGGTGTCGTCCAGGGGGTAGGCTTTCGCCCCTTCGTTTACCGCCTCGCCACCGAACTGGGCCTGGCCGGGTTCGTCGGCAACGACTCGGGCGCGGTCTTCGTCGAGGTGCAGGGTGAGGCCGCGCGCGTGCACGAATTCGGCCGCCGGCTGCGGGCCGAGGCCCCGACGCCGGCGCGGATCTCCGGGGTCCGCATCGCCGACCTCCAATCCCGCACGGCCGAGGCAGCTTTCCGGATCGTCGCCAGCGAGGCGGTAGCCGGTGCCAGGACGCCGATTCCACCCGACATCGCGGTGTGCGATGACTGCGTCGCCGAGCTGTTCGACCCGGGCGACCGCCGCCACCGCCACCCGTTCGTCACGTGCACCAACTGCGGGCCGCGGTTCACCATCATCCGGGGGCTGCCCTACGACCGCCCGGCGACCACCATGTCGGCCTTCGCCATGTGCGAGCGGTGCGCCACCGAATACCACGATCCCGCCGATCGCCGGTTCCACGCGCAGCCCATCGCTTGCCCGGATTGCGGACCGTCGCTGTGGTTTTCCTCCCCCGATGGCCGGGTGGACGGCCCGGACGCCGCGCTTGCGGCCACCCAGCGCGCGCTGGCCGGCGGCGCGGTGGTGGCCATCAAGGGCATCGGCGGCTACCACCTGGCCTGCCTGGCCGACGACGACGCGGTGGTGTCGGCGCTGCGGACGCGGAAGTCTCGCGGCGCCAAGCCTTTCGCCCTCCTGGTCCGCGACCTCGACGTCGCCCGCCGCTACGCGCACCTCGACGACACCGAGGCCGCCGTGCTGTCGAGTCCGGCCCGGCCGATCGTGCTGCTGCGGCGGCGGCCCCGAAACAACACTGCGCCGGTGGCCGACGCGGTCGCGCCCGGCAGCCCCCTGCTGGGCCTGATGCTGCCCTACTCCCCCGTCCATCACCTGCTGCTGGCGCCCGTGCCCGGCGCCGCCGTCACGGCGCCGGACACCCTGGTGCTGACCAGCGCCAACCGTTCCGACGAGCCCATCTGCTTCACCGACGACGGTGCGGCGCAGCGACTTCCGGCGCTGTGCGACGCGGTCCTGGACCACGACAGGCCCATCCACGTGCCGTGCGACGACTCAGTGGTGCGCGTCGTCACCGACCGGGAAGGGGCCCGGGAACTGCCCATCCGGCGCTCCCGCGGGTACGCGCCGCTGCCGGTGGCCCTGGGCCGCACCGGCCCGGCGGTGCTGGCCGTCGGCGGGGAGCTGAAGAACACTTTCTGCCTCACCGACGGCTCCCGCGCCTACATGTCCGGGCATATCGGTGACATGGGCACCTGGGAGACGCTGCGCGCGTTCGAGCGCGCGGTGGGACAGCTCAGCGAAATACGTCACAGCCCGGTGCGGTTGGCGGCCGACCTGCACCCGGGATACCACACCCGCGACTGGGCGGAGCGCCACGCGGGCGACCGGCCGCTGGATCTCGTCCAGCACCATCACGCCCACGTGGTGTCACTTCTGGCCGAGCACGGCCGCGTCGGCGAGCCGATCATCGGAGTTTCCTTCGACGGCACCGGCTACGGCAGCGACGGGACGATCTGGGGCGGTGAGGTCCTGCGGCTCGGCAGCGACAGCCACCGTTTCGAGCGGGCCGCACATCTGGCGCCGGTGCCGCTGCCGGGCGGCGACGCCGCGGTGCGCAACCCGTGGCGGATGGCGCTGGCCCAACTGTGGGCCGCCGACATCGACTGGACCGGCGATCTGGCGCCGGTGGCCGCGGCCACGGCCGAGGAATTGCGACTCGTCCGTTCGCAATTGCGCAGCGGGTCGGGATGCGTGCCGTGTTCGAGCATGGGCCGGCTTTTCGACGCGGTCGCCTCGCTGCTGGACGTCCGGCACCAGATCGACTACGAAGGCCAGGCGGCCATCGAACTCGAGGCGCTGGCCTCCTCGGCCCGCGACGCAGCGGGGCCATCCTTGCCGCTGGCGGTGCGCGCCGACGGGGTCATCGACCCGGCACCCATGGTGCAGACGCTGGTCTCGGCGCTCTATGCCGGCACGCCACCGGCGCTGTTGGCCGCGGCGTTCCACCGGGCGGTCGCCGACGCGGTCGCCAGAGCGGTGGACCGGGTGGCCGGGCCGGTGCGGCTGGTGGGGCTGACCGGCGGGGTGTTCCAGAACGTGCTGTTGCTGCGGCTGTGCCGTGACCGGTTGCGGGACGGCGGGTTCGAGGTGCTGACCCACCACAGCGTTCCGCCGAACGACGGGGGGCTGGCGCTCGGGCAGGCCGTGGTCTCGCTGCTGACCGCGCTCGAGGAGGCCGGGCCGTGAGCACCCACCCCGCCACCCATTCCGGTCCCGGGATCGATCGCGGCCTGGGCACCGAGCTGGCCGAAGACCTGGCCGCCGCCGCCTTCACCCTGGCCAAGCGGTTCGCCGCGGGCGCCACCCTGTGGTCCATCGCGCCGTCATGGGAGCCGCACGCGCAGCACATCGCGGTCGAGTTCGTGCATCCGGTGATCGTGGGGAAGCGGGCGCTGCCGGCGGTGGCGCTGACCGGGCCCGACATCGTGGACCTGGCACGGGTTTCGGTGCGCCCCGGCGACATCGTCGTCGCGGTGTCCGGCGCCGGCGACGCGCAGGTCCGCTCGGTACTGCGCCGCGCGCCCGCGTGGGGCGCCACCACGATCTGGATCGGCAGCGGCGAACGGCCCGCGGCCGGCAAGGCCGACCACGTGCTCTGGCTCGACGACCCGGACCCGCGCGTGCCCGCGACGGGCGGATTCGTGCTGTTCTACCACCTGCTGTGGGAGCTGACGCACGTGTGCTTCGAACACCCCGGCCTACTCAAACCCGAGGCCACCGAAGCGATGTGCGTCACGTGCGGCGACGAGGGCCGCCTCGGTGAAGTGGTGGGGGCCCCGGTCGACGGGCAGGCCCCCGTGCGCACACCGCGTGGTGTGGAGACGGTGGTGACGGCGCTGGTCGGTCCGGTCTCGGCCGGGGATCTGGTTGTGCTGCATGCCGGTACCGCGATCAGCCGCGCCGAGGACGAGGACGAGGACGACCGATGACCGACGAGCCCACGAACTTCCTGTACCCGTTCATCGACGCGGCCGAGGACGACCCTGAGTCGCTGCTCGCCGATTTGGCCGCGTCGGCGCAGGCCAAGGCCGCGGAGAGCCTGGCGTTGCGCCGCGCCACGCTGGACGCCAACGCCGACCTGCTGGCGACGGCCGCCACCGAGATGGCCCGCCGTTTCGCCGCGGGCGGGCGGCTGTTCACCTTCGGAAACGGCGGCAGCTGTACCGATTCCACCACCTTGGCGCGGTTGTTCGCCCGACCCCCGATCGGGCAGCCGCTCCCGGCCTGGTCGTTGACCGCCGATCAGGCGATATTGACCGCGCTGGGCAACGACGTCGGGTTCGAGCTGGTGTTCGCCCGCCAGCTGATCGCCCGGGCGCAGGCAGGCGACATCGCGATCGCGATGTCGACCAGCGGCAATTCGCCCAACCTGCTCACCGCGCTGGGCGAGGCCCGCCAACGCGGCCTGTACACCATCGGTTTCGCCGGCTACGACGGCGGCGCCTTCGTGGACAATCCTGACGTGGATGCCTGCTTCGTCGTGCGTTCGCAAAGCGTGCACCGGATCCAGGAATCCCAGGCGCTGCTCGGCTATCGGCTGTGGTCGGCGACCCACGAACGTTCCGGCGATCACGATTTGGGGGCCGCATGAGCAACTCAGCGGGTGAATACCTTTCCTCGGGGCCGCGGTTCGCCGAGGGCGAGGTGATCGAGCGCATCGAGGCGTTCCGGCGCCGCCGCCCCCGGCTGCTCGACGACCAGGTGACCCTGGCGCACGGGGCGGGCGGCAAGGCGTCGGCCGCGCTGGTGGACGCGGTGTTCATGGAGGCGTTCCGCAATCCGGCGCTGGAGCCGCTCGGCGACGGTGCGGTGCTCACGCTGCCCAGCGGCGAGCGGATCGCGATGTCCACCGACTCGTTCGTGGTGCAGCCCATGCGTTTTCCGGGCGGCTCGATCGGCTCGCTGGCCGTCCACGGCACCTGCAACGACCTCGCGATGGCCGGCGCGGTGCCCTCGTGGATCGCGGCGGCCTTCGTGCTCGAGGAGGGCTTCGGAATCGCCGAACTCAAGGAGATCGTCGCCGACATGGCGGCGGCCGCCGCCGACGCCGGCGTCGCGATCGTCACCGGCGACACCAAGGTGGTGCCCAAGGGTGCCGCCGACGGTCTGTTCGTCACCACCACCGGGGCCGGCGTCGTGCCCGCGGGGCGCACGCTGTCGGCTGCCTCGGTGCGCGCCGGCGACAAGCTGCTGTTGTCGGGGTCGATGGGCGATCACGGCATGGCGGTCATGCTGGCCCGGGGTGATCTGGCCATCGAGGCCGACATCGCGTCCGACACCGCCTGCCTGAGTCCGCTGGTGGAACTGCTGATGGCCGCCGCCCCCTCCACCCGCTGGCTGCGCGACGCGACCCGCGGCGGGGTCGGCACCGTGTGCAACGAACTCGCCCAGGCCTGCGGTCTTGGGGTGTTGCTCGATGAGGAGCGACTTCCCGTGGCGCCCATGGTGAACGGCGCGTGCGAATTGCTCGGCATCGATCCCCTCTACGTCGCCAACGAGGGCAAGTTCCTCGCCGTCGTCGCGCCGGATGAAGCGGCCGACGGGCTGGCCGCGCTGCGGTCGCATCCGTTGGGCGCCCAGGCGGCCGAGGTCGGACAGATCGTCGCCGAACCGGCAGAAAGCGTGGTGCTGCGAACCGGGTTCGGCGGCACCCGGATCGTGGACATGCTCGTCGGGGATCCGCTGCCCCGAATCTGCTGAGTTCTGCTGAGTTCTACTGAAAGGAGAAACCTGATATGTGCCTTGGTATTCCGGGTCGCATCGTCGAGATCACCGATCCGGCGAATTACCTGGCGAAGGTCGACGTCAGCGGCGTGCAGCGCACGATCAGTGTGCGGCTGCTCGAAGACGACATGCCCGCGCCGGACGACTGGGTGCTGGTCCACGTCGGGTTCGCGATGGCCAAGATCGACGAGACCGAGGCGTTGCTCACCCTGGCCGCGATTCAGAAGCTCGGCGACGCCTACGACACCGAGATGGAAGCCTTCGACTCGTCGGCCATCAACTAACTAGGAGCCGCAATGAAATTCGTCGACGAATTCCGCGACCCGGCGGCGGCACGCAAGCTGCTGGCGGCCATCGAGCGCCTGGCCGGCCAGGGCCCGGAGAACTTCAAGTTCATGGAGGTGTGCGGCGGTCACACCCACACCATCTACCGGCACGGCATCGAACACCTGCTGCCCGACAACGTCGAACTGGTGCACGGCCCGGGATGCCCGGTGTGTGTGATCCCGATGGGGCGCATCGACGACGCCATGTGGCTGGCAGGCCGGCCCGACGTGATCTTCACCTGCTTCGGCGACATGATGCGGGTTCCCGGATCCAACGGCAGCCTGCTGGACGCCAAGGCGCGCGGCGCCGACGTGCGCTTCGTCTACTCCCCGCTGGACGCGCTGAAGGTCGCGGTCGACAACCCGGACAGGCAGGTGGTCTTCTTCGCGATCGGCTTCGAGACCACCGCGCCGTCGACGGCGGTCACCCTGGTCCGCGCCCGCGACCTGGGCCTGACCAATTTCAGCGTGTTCTGCAACCACGTCACGATCGTGCCGCCGATCAAGGCGATCCTCGAGTCGCCGGATCTGCGCCTGTCGGGTTTCATCGGCCCTGGGCACGTCTCGACCGTCGTCGGCAACCGGCCTTACCGCTTTGTGCCGGAGGTGTACCGGAAGCCGTTGGTGGTGGCCGGTTTTGAGCCGCTGGACATCCTGTCCGCCGTCGCGATGCTGCTGACCCAGATCCGCGAGGGGCGCTGCGAGGTGGAAAACCAGTACAAGCGGGTGGTGCCCGAGCACGGGAATCCGGCGGCGCTGAAGCTGATGGGCACGGTGTTCACGCTGCGCCCGCACTTCGAATGGCGTGGGCTGGGCTTCATTTCGCAGAGCGCGCTGCGGCTGCACGACGATTTCGCCGACCTCGACGCCGAACTGCGCTTCGCGATGCCCGGTGTGCGCGTCGCCGACCCGAAGGCCTGCCAGTGCGGCGAGGTGCTCAAGGGCGTGCTCAAGCCCTGGGAATGCAAGGTTTTCGGCACCGCGTGCACTCCGGAGACACCGATCGGGACCTGCATGGTGTCCCCGGAGGGAGCCTGTGCGGCCTACTACAACTTCGGCCGCCTGCACCGCGACGCGGCCAAGCTCGCGGGGCGGGCTTGAGCGACGACCTGACCCGGCGCGGCTCTCACAAGGGCGCAGAGATGTTCGCGCGCTACGCGTATGCGCCCAACGCGCTGGGCTATTGCGGTCCCCCGCTGGGCGCGACCCTGCGCGACGGCTCGGTCGACGAGGTGCGCGCCGCGGCGGCCCGGTTTTCCGGCGCCTGGCCGTACCTGCAGGTGCTGTCGCGGCTGACCGGGATCGCCGACCCGCTGGACCATCGTCTCGTCGAGGCGTATTGGCTGGGCGGTGGCATCGGCGCGGGGCTGGATCCGCACGAGTTCTTCGATGCGCTGCTGGCGATCATCGGGCCGCAGGCGGGCCGCTACTGGTCGCATCTGACGCCCGAGCTGGCGGCCGAGGCGGCCGGCAACCACTGCTTTCACGTGTTCGGGGTGTACCCGTGGACCCGTTTCCTGGGCCGCGGTATGGACCAACACCCGCTGAGCGTGCTCGACAACTGTCGCATCACCTGGGGCACAGTGGTTTCCCGCGCCGGCGACGCCGTGGAGGTGTCGTGCCGCAGGCTGGTGTGGGACGGCCGGCAACTGGCGCTGTCGGACCCGGCGGTGCGCCCGCTCGACGTGTGGACCGACGGCTACAGCGCGGTGCCCGAGGTGGCCGTGGGCGACGAGGTCGCCGTGCACTGGGGGCGATTGTGCGGGCGCCTAGGGCCCGAGCAGGTAAGAGCGCTCGCCGAGAGCACCGATCGCCAGCTGCGGCTCACCGGCCCGCGCCTCGCGCGGATCTGACCGGGTTGCCAGACTGGCCCCATGCCTGGTTCGGTGACCGGTTCGATCTGCGACGTGCTGCCCGCCGCGGCCGCGCTGCTGGGCGTGCCCGGCGCGGTCGACACGCTGGCGCTCGGCGAGCCGGCCGATCGCGTCCTGGTGGTGCTGGTCGACGGGATGGGCTGGCACCTGCTGGCGGAGTTGGCCCCCAGCGCGCCGCTGCTGGCCTCCGTGCTCGCCGGCGCCACCGGGCGGCTCACCCGGCTCGACTGCACCTTCCCATCGACCACGCCGACGAGCCTGGTGTCGTTGGGCACCGGCGCCCGGCCCGGCGAGCACGGCATCCTGGGCTTTACCCTCAACGTCCCCGGCACGGACCGGGTGCTCATCCACATCGGCTGGCGCGACGACCCGCCGCACGCCGCCTGGCAGCCCATGCCCACCTGGTTTCAGCGGCTGGAACGGGCCGGCACCGCCTCGCGTGCCGTGCTGCCGGCGGCCTTCCTGGGCAGCGGCCTGACCGACGCGGCCTACCGCGGCGCCCGGTTTTTGGCCGCCCACCCCGGCGACGACTACGCCGCAAGGGTGGCCGACGAGCTGCGCGCGGCGCCGGGCCTGGTCTACGCCTACACCGCCGACCTGGACACCGCGGCCCACCTGTTCGGAATCGGTTCGCCCCCCTGGCACGAGGCGGCGGCCCGTGTCGATGCGCTGCTCACCCGGCTGCTCGAGGCGCTGCCCTCCGGCGCGGTCCTGCTGGCGACCGCCGACCACGGCGGAATCAACGTCGGGCCCGACGCCCGCATCGATCTCGATGCCGACCCGCGGCTGGGCGCGGGAATTCGGGTGGTCGCCGGCGAGCCGCGGGTGCGGTATCTGCACACCGAACCGGGCGCCGCGGCCGATGTGCGGGCCGCCTGGGCCGAGACGCTGACCGGCCGGGCCGACGTCTACAGCCGCGAGCAGGCCGTGGCGACCGGGATGTTCGGGCGGGTAGATCCGCGGCACGCGGCGCGGATCGGCGACGTCGTGGTCGTCTGCACCGGCGAGACGGCCGTGCTGGCCTCCGCTCACGAACCGCCGGAGGTCGCCCGGCTCATCGGTTTTCACGGCGCAGACACACCGGCCGAGATGGCCATCCCCCTCATCGCCTGGCGCGGCTGACACCGGCGGCTACCCCACCCGATGGACTTGTTGCGAACTCTTTGCATTATTGTTGCGAATCGATTGCATCTACGCACTTCGCGTAGTTAGCTCTTGTATTGCGGGACTTCATTTCCGAGCGAAGGGACGCCACATGACCGGTCCTCTGTCCAGCGGGCAGCCGTTGTCGCGCTCCGGTCCGCGCATGTCGGTCCGCTTGCGCGACGGCGCACCTTACTGACCCGGCGCCGTCCACCGATCAAGAAAACATGGACAGTGCGAGGCGAACACATCGCCTAGAACCCGTGGACATCTCGTCGGGGGCCATCCCCCGGCCGAGGTCACCGCCGTGTCGGATCCGGACCAGACGAGGCATTACATTCGAGAATCGTCGCAGCACAGGCATTCCAGCCGCTGGAACGTGAGCGAGCCTCGTCACGGCGAACCCAACCTCACCGCGTCTGAACCCCATGTGGGTTGAGTCCTCGGCACGAGCCGATCGAGTATCACGGCTTCGCGCTTGCCGAAAAATCCTTCACCGGAACAGGTTCCACGCGCGCGCGCGCTGCTGCCGTCGCGCGTGTTCGTCGTGCGTCCAGACTCCCGCCACCGGTCAGGAAACCAATCACCGAGGCAGATCAGGTCTTTCGTCAGCAGTATACCGAAAATGTCGCGCGCTGCGCCCCGCAACACGCGCGCACTCGACTTCCCCGCGGCCACCACCGCCGAAGCGCACTGAGGAAAGGATCTCGACAATGGATTTCGCAGCACTCCCCCCGGAGGTCAACTCCGCGCGCATGTACACCGGTCCCGGCTCCGGCCCCATGCTGGCCGCCGCGGCGGCCTGGGACGGCCTGGCATCCGAGTTATCGGAAACCGCAAGCGATTACGGCTCGGTGGTCGCGGACATGAGCGTTGGCCCCTGGCGGGGGCCCGCGTCGGCCGCCATGGCGGCGGCCGCCGCGCCCTACGTCTCGTGGATGGGCGCCACCGCCGCGCAGGCCGCGCAGGCCGCCGCCCAGGCCGAGGCGGCGGCCGCCGCCTACGAGGCCGCCTTCGCCATGACGGTGCCCCCGCCGGTGATCACCGCCAACCGGACACTGCTGGCATCGCTGGTCGCCACCAACCTGCTGGGCCAGAACACCCCGGCGATCGCGGCCACCGAGGCGCAGTACGCCGAGATGTGGGCCCAGGACGCCGCGGCGATGTACGGCTACGCCGGCTCGTCCGCGACGGCCTCGGCGCTGCCGTCGTTCGCCGCGCCGCCGCAGACCACCGGTGATGGCGCCGCCGCGCTCGCTCCGGCCGCCGGCAGCGCCGCCGAAGCCCAAACGGCGCTCTCGCACCTGCTGACTTCGGTGCCCACGGCGCTGCAGGGACTCGCCGCCCCGAGCTTGGGTGGGACCACACCGGCGGCGGCCCTGGGCGCGATGGAGAACTGGCTCGGCGTGGGCGGCATCGACCTCTCCAGCCCGGCGGGCATCCTGAGTTTCCTGGCCGGGACCGACGGGTCGCCGCTGGGGCTCTTCATCAACGACAACGGCCTGAACACCCTGTTCTCGTCGGGCTTCTACATGCCGGGCAACTTTTTGGGCACCATGACCGATTTCGTCGGCCTGCAGGGCGCCGGGGCGGCCGAGGCGGCCGGGGCCGCGGAAAATGCCGCCGGCACTGCCGCGAGCGGGCTCGGCGAGAGCGTCAGCGGGTTGGGCGGGCTCGGCGGCCTCAGCGGGCTCGGCGGCGCCGCATCGGCGGGACTGGGCAACGCGGCCTCGATCGGTCCCCTGTCCGTACCACCCACCTGGACCGCAACGGGCCCGGTCGGCGCGGCGTCGGCGTTGCCCGGTACCGGTGTCGGCGGCCCGGGGCTGCCCGCGGCCGGGCCGCAGGGACCGGCGAGCATGCTGGGCGGGATGCCGCTGGCCGCCCCGTCGGGCCGCGGCTTCGCCGCCCAGATGCCTCGCTACGGGTCGACGCCGACCGTGATGCCCCGTCCCTTGGCCGTCGGCTGACTCAAAACTTCTGCCGCGGTTGGCCGGTCGTCGCTGGTAGGATTGAACCACTGTGAACCCCCGGGGCGCGGACAAGACTTCACGATGGCCCTCCCTCATCGCCATCGTGGCCGTGTTGTGCCTGATGAGCGCCCTGGTCGGCAGTTGGGCGGTGCGCTCCGCCGCCGCGACCCCGGCCTCGGCAACGCCCGCCGCGGCCGAGGACGCGTTCGATACCGGCGCGGTTGACGTCGTCGATCTCAGCCGGGTGCATCTCGCCAATATCTCGCAGCCGGCAAGCCATTTCGACCACAAAGATCCCGCGTCGAGCGACCAGAGGTCCTACAAGACCGCGGGCATCAAGCGCGACCGGCCTCCGAACTGGTCGCGCTCCGCGCCTCCGGAGTGGTCGCTCCCGACGCCCTACTCGCTGACCGCCCCCGAATACCGGCCGGCGGCGGCGCAGGACCGGCTCCCCGCATCCGGCCCCTGCGGCCAAGAACTTTTGAACCGAATCTGCGTCGCCCGCTGCTGATCGCCTAGCGCTCAGGCGCTCTGCGCTATGTCACCGGGCCCCGACGAGGCCCATTCCCACAGATGTCAGCATCCGGCGCTGCAACGCGTCCGGGTCCTCGCGCCGCCGCGGATCGACCGCGCGGCGACCAACCGCAGATTCAAAGGAACGTCCATGTCTCATTTTGTTATCCAATTCGCCTCGCGCACCTCCCGTTTCGGGGAGGCGTGACGATGGATTACGGCGCACTACCACCGGAAGTCAACTCGGGGCGGATGTACACCGGCCCGGGTTCCGCATCGTTGATCGCCGCCGCGGCGGCCTGGGACGGGCTGGCCGCCGAGCTGTACACCGTGGCGGCGGCCTACAGCTCCACGACCTCGGGCCTGGCGGGCGCGTGGACGGGCCCGGCGGCGGTCTCGATGGCCCGGGCGGCCGCGCCCTACGCGGTGTGGCTGAGCACGACCGCCGACCAGGCCGAGCAGGCCGCCAACCAGGCGAGGGCGGCCGCGTCCGCCTACGAGGCCGCATTCGCCGCGACGGTGCCGCCACCGGAGATCGCGGCAAACCGCGCGCAGCTGCTGCTGCTGGTCGCCACCAACGTCCTGGGCCAGAATGCCCCGGCGATTGCGGCCACCGAGGCCCAGTACGAGCAGATGTGGGCCCAGGACGCCGTCGTCATGTACGGCTACGCGGGTGCTTCGGCCGCGGCCTCGACCCTGGCGCCGTTCGGCTCGCCGCCGGCGACCACCGACCCGGCCGGCGCGGCCCGGCAGGGCGCCGCCGCGGCCCAAGCGGCCGGCGGCTCGGCCGGAACACAGGCCCAGGAAGTGCTGTCGACCGGGTCGCAGCTGATTTCCGCGCTGCCGCAGGCGCTTCGGGGCCTCGGTTCGATGCCGACGCCGGCGTCGTGGGATGCGACGCTGACGTCGCTGACGTCGTATATGTCGAAGTTCAACACCTTCTCCACGCCGATGAGGTTCGCGACCTATCCCATGACGTTCCTCAACCAGGCGATGGCGTGGTCCAAGGCGGCGACCGCACCCGCGGCCGCGGCGGCCAAGGCGGCCGAGTCGGGCCTAGCTGGAGGCGTCCGCGCCCTGGGCACGCTGGGTGTGCCGGGAGCCGGCGGTGGCGCAGCATTTTCCGCGGGGCTGGGCCGGGGGCTGTCGATCGGGGCCTTGTCGGTGCCGCAGGGCTGGCTGACGACGCCGGTGACGAGCCCGGCGGCCGCCGGCCTGCCGAGCGCGGGCTGGGCCGCGCCCTTCGGTGGACCGGGGGCAGGTGCGCCGACGGGTATGCCTCTGATGCCGCTGGCGAACCTGGCGGGCCGCGGTGTCGCCGGCCCCGCCAGCTCCCGGTTCGAGTTGCGCGCCAGCGTGGTGCCCCGCTCGCCCGCGGCCGGATGACGCGGGACGGCTTGGGCGAACGCGCACCCTACGCTGATCGTTGACGGCGCAGCGGCTTTCGTCTCCCGTCCGGCGTGGGACGCGGGCCGATCAGCCGCCCCGCCGCGCGCCGTCGCCGTATGACCGCGCGGCCGCCACGATCGCCGAGAACAGCCTCAGGTCGTCCAGCCGCTCCTCGGGATGCCACTGCACCGCCAGCGCGAAGCTGTCCCCCGGCACTTCCAGCGCCTCGATGACACCGTCGGCGTCCCACGCGCTGACCACCAGGCCCTCCCCGACATTCGCCACGGCCTGATGGTGGTAACAGCGCACCTCGGCCGACTCGCCGAGCAGCCCGGCCAGGCGCGTGCCGGGCACCGTGCGCACCGACAGCGAGGTGAATACCGCGTTGCCGGCCCGATGCCCGTGGTGGCCGAGAACGTCGGGCAGGTGCTGGTGCAGCGTCCCGCCGAACGCCACGTTGAGCACCTGCGCGCCGCGGCAGATGCCCAGCATCGGTAGCCCCCGCCGCAGCGCGGCCCGCAGCAGCGCGAACTCCCAGGCGTCCCGTACGGACGACGGCTCGTCGGTGTCGTGGTGCGCCGCCGCCCCGTAGGACGCGGGGTCGATGTCCTTGCCGCCGGTTATCACCAGCCCGTCCAGGGTGTCGAGCACCCGGTCGGCGGCGCCGGGGCCCACCGGCTGCGGCGGCAGCAGCACCGCGATACCGCCGGCCATGGTGACGCCCTGGAAGTAGTTCGCGGGCAGGAAGCCGGCGGTGACGTCCCAGACACCGGTGCGCACCCGGTCCAGGTATGTGGTCAGGCCGATGACCGGTCCAGGTCCAGGTGCGTCCACCAGCACGCATCCTCTCCGCTGAGAATCGGGTATGGCGCGACAACGTCGTCGCGTCGGCAAATCGCTTGCAGCAGAACCGCGGTCGGCTACCAGGTGCTGGTGCGCAGGACGATCTCGCCAGCCAGTTGAGCGGTCGACTCCTGCACCGTGCGCCGGCCGAGGTCCGCGATCCGGTACTCGGAGTAGACGAACCGCTGGCTTTCGTGGGCCACCGCGCGGGCGGCCGCGGAGCTGACGAGCACGGTGGTGCCGACCTCCACCGGCGGGCAGTGCTCATCGCGGACCACGCCGTCGGCGTCGGGCACGCGTGGATGTCCACGGTCGATCGCCACCAGGCCGACGAACCGGCCCAGCCGGGTGGCCGCCAGTTCCCAGGCGAGGTCGGCACCGGCGCGGTCACCGACCACGACGGCCCAGCCGATGCCCACCGCGTCGAGAATGCCGATCACCGACTTGGGCGTCAGCCGCGGATCGAAGCCGATGACGACCGTCCGCAACGAGGCGGTGTGCAGGCGCTCGCACACCGCGTCGTAGGCGGCGGGCGGCCGCTGTCCGTCGCCCACGAGGACGACGACGATGCCCTTCTCCGGTCCGGCTACACCTACCGGGACGGGAAATCCGTCGAGCGTAGTCATCATCGAGGGCACTTACGCACGCTACAGCGATTCGGCGCGCGTGCGCGAGGTTTTTCGTCCGCGTTCCGCTAGCGCCGGGCCCGCAACTGCGTTGCGATGTGCGGGCGGTGCGGCGGCGGGCCCTCGAGCAGGCCCAGGACGGCGGCGACGTCCATGTTGTCGGCCAGCAGGTCGGCGATGACGTCGAGCTGGGCGTCGCGGCGCGCGGCGACATCGGTGTGGCCGACAACGAATCCGCCGCGGCCCGCCGCTTCGGCGACGCGGGTGAGCCATGCGCGACGGAAGGCGTCGTTGTCGAGCAGGCCGTGCCAGTGGGTGCCGAAGACCGCGTCGCGCACCACTCCCTGCGGTTGGGAGCCGACCTCGAACCAGCTGTCTTCCGCGCAGCGCGACAATCGCCCGTGATGAATCTCGTATCCGGTGAGGGGCTCCTGCCAGCGACGCAGCACCTTGGCATCGGCGAAGGCGATGTCGGCGTCCAGCAGCCCCAGCCCCGCGACCTGCCCCGCCCCCGATTCGACAGGGTCCTCGATGCGCCGGCACAGCATCTGGAAGCCTCCGCAGATGCCCAGCACCGGCCTGCCCGCGCGGGCGTGGCCCGTGATGGCGTCGGCCAGCCCGCGGGCCCGCAGCCAGGACAGGTCGGCGACGGTCGCCTTGCTGCCCGGAAGCACCACCAGGTCGGCATCGGCGAGGTCGCCGGGATCGGTCACCCAGCGCACCAGCACGCCCGCCTCGCACGCCAGCGCCTCGACGTCGGTGGAGTTGGAGATCCGGGGCAGCCGGACGGCGGCCACCCGCAACCAGTCCTCGCCACGCGGCGGCTCGGGCCTGCCGACCGCGCGGTGGGCCACCACCGACAGCGAGTCCTCGGCGTCCAGCCACAGCTCGTCGGCGTAGGGCAGCACACCGTAGGTCGGGCGGCCGGTGAGGGCGTGCAGCTGCCGCAGCCCGGGTTCCAGTAACGCTCGATCACCGCGGAACTTGTTGACGACGAAGCCCGCGATCAGCGCCTGGTCGTCGGGCTCGAGCACGGCGAGCGTCCCGAACAGATGGGCCAGCAGCCCACCGCGGTCGATGTCGCCCACCACGACCACCGGCAGGCCGGCGGCCCTGGCCAGCCCCATGTTCGCCAAATCGGTTGCGCGCAGATTAATTTCGGATGGAGACCCCGCGCCCTCGCAGATCACAGCATCGAATTCTGCACGTAGACAGGACAATTCATCGAATACTACACCGGCGAGCCGGTCGCGGTGCGCCAGGTAGTCCGCCGCGGCGACCGATCCGTCGGCCCGGCCCCGTACCACCAGCTGCGAGGTGCGGTCACCGCCGGGCTTGAGCAGGATCGGGTTGAACCGGACGCTGGGCTGCAACCCCGCCGCCCGGGCCTGGATCGCCTGGGCCCGCCCGATCTCGCCGCCCTCGACGGTCACCGCCGAGTTGTTGGACATGTTCTGCGCCTTGAACGGCGCGACGCGAACTCCCCTGCGCGCCAACAACCGGCACAGCCCCGCCACCATGATCGACTTGCCGGCGTCGGAACTGGTGCCGGCGACCAGCAGAGCCCCGCTCACGGTTCACGGGGCATCATGGCAGCGTGAGGATTTCGACCCCGGTGTCGGTGACCAGCAGCGTGTGCTCGAACTGCGCGGTCCACTTGCGGTCCTTGGTGACCACCGTCCAGCCGTCGTCCCAGATCTCGTAGTCCAGCGCCCCGAGGTTGATCATCGGCTCGATGGTGAACGTCATCCCCGGCTGCATGATCGTCGTCACGGACGGCTGCTCGTAGTGCAGCACCACCAGGCCGTTGTGGAACGTGGTGCCGATGCCGTGCCCGGTGAAGTCGCGAACCACGTTGTAGCCGAACCGGTTTGCATACGACTCGATGACGCGGCCGATCACCGACAGCGCCCGCCCCGGTTTGACGGCGTTGATCGCGCGCATCGTCGCCTCCCGCGTGCGCTCGACCAGCAGGCGGTGCTCCTCGGAGACGTCGCCGGCCAGAAAGGTCGCGTTGGTGTCGCCGTGCACCCCGTCGATGTAGGCGGTGACGTCGATGTTGACGATGTCTCCGTCGGCGATCACGGTCGAGTCGGGGATGCCGTGGCAGATGACCTCGTTGAGCGACGTGCAGCACGACTTGGGAAACCCCTTGTAACCCAGGGTCGACGGGTAGGCGCCGTGGTCGGTCATGTACTCGTGGGCGATCCGGTCCAGTTCGTCGGTGCTCACCCCGGGCGCGACCGCCTTGCCCGCCTCGGCCAGCGCGCCGGCCGCGATCCGGCCGGCGACGCGCATCTTCTCGATCACCTCGGGGGTCTGCACCCATGGCTCGGTGCCCTCGCGAGCCGTGGGCTTGCCGACGTACTCCGGGCGCTCGATGCGCCCGGGCACCGGCCGGGTCGGGGACAACACTCCAGGGGACAGCGCACTGCGAACGGGCATACCGCCAGCTTAATCAAGCGCCGTCGGACGCCGCGCACCGTCGGCCGTGCAACGACGCCCGGTCAGGCCCGGCGCCGGCGCAGCAACGAGCGCCGCGGCCCGCGAATGACCACCGACCCGCACACCACCCGGCCCGTCAGCACGACGTGCGGCGTTCCCTCGCCGGGGGCGTCCTTGCGGCGGTCGCTGGCGCTGCCCACATACGCCTCGACGTCGTCGATCGAGGCGCTCGCGCCCTCGGGCAGCCGCACCTCGACCGAGCCGAACCTGATGTCGAGCTCGATGACCACGACCGGGCCGGCGAACCGCGCCCGGGTGAGGTCGAGCTCGACCGAGCTGAGCCGGCGCACCAAGGCCAGACGGGTGGGCACGGTCCATTCACCGTGGCGCTTCAGCGAACCCGCCCAGCCGCGCAGCTCCACCCGGTCCGCGGCCGACGTGACGAAGGCGCCCGGGCCGGGCAGATCACCGACGAGCTCGTCGAGCTCGCCGCGCGTGCGCGCGTAGGACACCCGCGAGGAACGCTGCTCGAACTCGCTGATGTCGATCAGCCCGAGCGCGACGGCGTTGTGCAGTCGCCGCATCGTGCCGTTGCGGTCGGCGTCCGATACCCGCAGGGATATCGGAGCCACCATGTCTCCACCCGTCTCCGTCATGGCCTTTCCTGCCGCTTCCCTACCCTGCAACTTACCGCTGCGGGCGGGGCCGGAGGTCGGCGATGCGGACCGAACCTCAGGCCAGGAAGTCCGGGGGCAGCGACTCGAACATCACCTTGGTCATCCGCACCGCGTATTCCGAGCTGCCACCCCCAACGATCAGCGCCGCGAACGCCAAGTCGCCGCGGTACCCGGCGAACCAGGAATGCGATCCGCCCGGGAACTCGGCCTCACCGGTCTTGCCGAACACCGCGCCACAGCCGGAGATCTCCTTGGCGGTCCCGTTGGTCACCACCAGCCGCATCATGGGTCGCAGGGCATCGACCATCTTCGGGCTGATGGGCGTCGTATCGCCCTGCACCGCCGTCGGCCGCCCGGCGATCAGCTGCGGCACCGGCGTCCTGCCCGCCGCGACCGTGGCGGCCACCAGGGCCATGCCGAACGGACTGGCCAGCACCTTGCCCTGGCCGAAGCCGTCCTCGGTGCGCTCGGCCAGGTCCACCGTCGGCGGCACCGACCCGGTCACCGTCGTGATGCCCTCCACCTGGTAGTCCAGCCCGATGCCGTAGCGGCTGGCCGCCTGGGTCAGGCCCCGCGGCGGCATCTTGCTGCCCAGCTCGGCGAACGTGGTGTTGCAGGAACTGGCGAAGGCACGCGACATCGGCACCACGCCGAGGTCGAAACCGCCGTAGTTGGGAATGGTGCGGTGTCCGATGTCGAGATGGCCCGGGCAGCCCAGCATGGTGTTGGGCGTGGCCATGTCGCGCTCGACGGCGGCGCCGGCGGTGACCATCTTGAACGTCGACCCGGGCGGGAACAGCCCGGTGGTGGCCAGCGGACCCTCGGCGTCGGCGCCGGCGTTCTGCGCGATGGCCAGGATCTCCCCGGTCGACGGCTTGATCACCACCATCATCGCCTTGCCGCCGCGGGTGTCGACGGCGTGCTGGGCGGCGTCCTGCACGGCCCGGTCCAACGTCAGCGAGACCGACGGCGCCGGCGACCCCGCCACCTCGTGCAGCACCCTCACCTCGACCCCGTTCTGGTTGACGGCGACCACCCGCCAGCCCGGCTCGCCGTCGAGCTGGCCGACGACCGCCTTCTTCACCTCGGCCACGACCGCCGACGCGAAATGCGGGTCAGTGGGCAACATCTCGGGCTGCGGCGTGATGACGATGCCGGGCAGCCTGCCCAGCGCCGGGAAGACCTTGTCGTTGTCGTCGGGATGCAGGGTGACCAGGTCCACCGGCTGCGTCGACGAGCTGGCCTGCTCGGCGAGCAGCTGCGGGTCGTTGAGCGCCTCGTTGAAGGGATGCAGCACGTCCACGACCGCGTGCGCCGTCCCGATCAGGGCGATCCCGGAGCCCGCCTGGGTGGCGTCCAGCGTGTAGTGGTATAGGTAGCCCGGCACCAGCACGTCGGTGCCGCCGAACTCGTTGACCGAGGCGCGCCGCGGCTGGTCGGCCCGCAACGCGAACGTCTGGTGCTCCCCCAGCTTGGGATGCAGCCCGGTGGTGGTCCAGCGCACCCGCCAGCCGCCCTCGTAACGGGCCATCATCAGCTCGCCGTCGTACGTCCAGGTGCGGTTCTTGGGCAGGTGCCAGGTGAAGCGATAGTCCACCTTGCCGGTGTCCTCGGCGTACTTCGCGCTGAGCAGCTGCGCGTCGAGGTGGGTGGCCTGCAGGCCGGCCCAGGCCGCGTTGAGCGCCTCGCGGGCGTCGTTGGGGCTGTCGGACAGTTGGGCGGCCGTCGCGGTGTCCCCGATGGCCAGCGCCGCGAAGAACTTCCCGGCGGCCGGCCCGGGGCCGTCGGGGCGCGGCGTGCACCCGGACAGAGCGATCACCGCGACGAGCACCAGACCTGTGGCGCATGAGACGAATGTTATTCGAGTTGCCATCGTTGCTGATATTAAGAACTGTGACCCCCGCAGCCGCGCCGACACACCGAGACCGATCCGTTATGCCCATCGCGGGCATCACGGGCGGGCCGCCACTTCGTACGCCGAATGTGCGGCCAACCGCCCGTTCGGTGCCGAGTGTGCGGCCAGCCGCACACTCGCGCGGCGGCCACGGTGGAAAACCGGGCTAGTCCAGCAGCACCGTGGCGAAGGTGCCGACTTCGGTGAAGCCGACGCGGGAGTACGCGGCGCGCGCCACCGCGTTGAAGTCGTTGACGTAGAGGCTGGCGATGCGCCCGCTGCCGACGATCACCGCCGCCACCGTCGCGGTGCCGCCCGTGCCCAATCCCAGGCCGCGCCACTGCGGGTGCACCCAGACGCCCTGGATCTGACCGACTCCGGGCGACTGCGATCCCACCTCGGCCTTGAAGACGACTTCGCCGTCCTCGAAGCGGGCCCAGGCGCGGCCCGCGGCGATGAGGCTGGCCACGCGGCGCCGGTAGCCGCGACCGCCGTCGCCCAGGCGCGGGTCGACGCCCACCTCGCCGATGAACATGTCCACAGCGGCCACCAGGTAGGCGTCCAACTCGTCGGGCCGGACCTGGCGCACCCCGGGATCGATGGCGCAGTTCGGGTGGGCGGACAGCGCCATCAGCGGCTGCTGGTCACGCACGTCACGTGCCGGCCCCCAGGCCGCCTCGAGCCGCTCCCACATCGGCAGCACCAGATCGGCCCTGCCCACCAACGACGAGCAGCGCCGCGTCCCGCTCATCGCCTCGTCGGCGAAGGCGTTGAGATCGGCCCGCGCGCCGCGCAGCGGGATCAGGTTGGCGCCCGCGAAGCACAGCGACTCCTCCGGGCCGCGGCGGGTCCACAACTCGCCGCCGATCGCGTTGGGGTCGACGCCGTGGTCGGCGACGCGCGCCGCGACCATGCAGGACCCGACGGGGTCCTCGTCGAAGATGCGCCACACGGCGGCGGCGTCGCGCACCACGGACACCCGCCGCTCGCCGACAAGGCGGAAGATGGGCGGAGCCGACATGTGGCGAACTCCCTGTGGTGCGAACTCGGGATCAGTGCGAGCGCAGAGATCCTTTTCAGCTTACGGTCACAATAGGCGAACCGCTCGCCGTTGTTTGCGGTCCGTCCCCCAATTCCCCGGATTCGGACGCGAGCCGCATGGCCTCCTCGATCAGGGTCTCGACGATCTTGGCTTCCGGCACGGTTTTGATCACCTCGCCCCGAACGAAGATCTGGCCCTTGCCATTTCCCGAGGCGACGCCCAGGTCGGCCTCGCGGGCCTCGCCCGGACCGTTGACGACGCACCCCATCACGGCGACCCGCAGCGGCACATCGAGGCCGTCCAGACCGGCGGTGACCTCGTTGGCCAGCGTGTAGACGTCGACCTGGGCGCGGCCGCACGACGGGCACGACACGATCTCGAGACCCCGCGGCCGCAGGTTCAGCGACTCGAGGATTCCGACGCCGACCTTGACCTCTTCGACCGGCGGGGCCGACAGCGACACCCGGATGGTGTCGCCGATGCCCTTCGACAGCAGCGCCCCGAAGGCCACCGCGGACTTGATGGTGCCCTGGAAGGCCGGACCGGCCTCGGTGACGCCCAGGTGCAGCGGGTAGTCGCACCGGGCGGCCAGCATCTCGTAGGCCGCGACCATCACCACCGGGTCGTTGTGCTTGACGCTGATCTTGATATCGCCGAACCCGTGCTCCTCGAACAGCGAGGCCTCCCACAGCGCCGACTCCACCAGCGCCTCGGGGGTGGCTTTGCCGTACTTCTCCAGGAACCGCTTGTCCAGCGAGCCGGCGTTGACGCCGATGCGGATCGGGATACCGGCCTCGCCGGCGGCCCTGGCGACCTCGCCGACGCGGCCGTCGAACTCCTTGATGTTGCCGGGGTTGACCCGCACCGCCGCGCAGCCGGCGTCGATGGCGGCGAAGATGTACTTCGGCTGGAAGTGGATGTCGGCGATCACCGGGATCTTGCTCTTCGTGGCGATCGCGGCCAGCGCGTCGGCGTCCTCCTGACGCGGGCAGGCCACCCGGACGATGTCGCAGCCCGCCGCGGTCAGTTCGGCGATCTGCTGCAGCGTCGAGTTGATGTCATGGGTTTTGGTGGTGCACATCGACTGCACCGAGATGGGATAGTCGCTGCCGACCCCGACGTCACGAACCATCAATTGGCGCGTGGTGCGCCGGGGCGCGAGCGTGGGCGCCGGGGCATCCGGCATTCCCAGGCCAATCGTCATTTGCGCCGCTCCTCCTCATCGCTTCGCTCTGCATCGTCGCTGGCGCGGGTCACGGTTGTAGCTTCCTTCGCTTCGTCATTGGAACAGCCTGATCGGGTTCACCAGATCGGCCGTCACGGTCAGCAGCATGTACCCGACGACGAAGACGAGGACCACGTACGTCGCCGGCATCAGCTTGAGGTAGTTCACCGGCGCTGCCGCCACCATGCCACGCGCGGAACGGATGAGGTTGCGGATCTTCTCGAACACCGCGATCGCGATGTGCCCGCCGTCGAAGGGCAGCAACGGCACCAGGTTGATCGCGCCGAGGATGAGGTTCAACTGGGCCAGGAAGAACCAGAACGCCACCCACAGCCCGTGGTCGACCGTGTCGCCGCCGATGATGCTGGCCCCGACCACGCTCATCGGCGTCTGCGGGTCACGCTGCCCGCCGCCGATGGCGTGCACGAGCGCGCCGACCTTCGTCGGGATCGTGACCAGCGCCTTGCCGACCTCCACGGTCAGAGTCCCGGCGAACGCGAACGTGGCCGGCACCGCCGAGAGCACGCCGTAGTGCGTGGGCGTGGCTCGCACGGCGCCGACGCCGATCGCGCCCACCGTCGAGGCCTCGGGCTTGGACCCATTCCCGTCGGCAACGAAGCGCTGGGTGGGCTCGATGTCGACGTGGGTGGTGATGGTGGCGCCGTCGCGTTGCACGACGACCGGGACGGTGCCGTGCAGCTTGCGAACCGCAACGGCCATGTCCTCGAAGCTGGACACGGGGGTGTCACCGACCTTCACCACGATGTCGCCGGGTCGGATCCCGGCCTGCGCGGCCGGACCCGGGCCGGTGCACTCCCCGAGCTTGCCCGGGGCCACTTCCGGTGCGACGCAGGCGGTTTCGCCGACAACGGCCTTGGTGGGCGGGTGCAGGTTCGGCAGCCCCCAGACCAGTGCGATCCCGTAGATCAGCACCAGGCAGATGACGAAATTCATGCCGGGTCCCGCGAACAGCACCGCGACCCGCTTCCACGTCGCCTGCTTGTACATCGCGCGGTCGGTCTCGTCGGGCGCCAGCTCCTCGACCGGCGTCATGCCGGCGATGTCACAGAAGCCGCCCAATGGCACGCCCTTGACGCCGTACTCGATCTCGCCGCGCCGGGTCGACCACAGCGTGGGGCCGAAACCGACGAAGTAGCGGCGCACCTTCATGCCCGTAGCGCGGGCGACCCACATATGGCCGCATTCGTGCAGGGCCACCGAAACAAGGATGGCGAGCGCGAACAGCACAATGCCGATAGCGAACATCATCGTGGCTGCCAGGACCTTTCTCGAGCCATTCCGGGGACCCGTTCGGGGGCCCCCGCCGCGGTCGCACTCGCGACCGCGCGCTGCGCTCGCTCGCGTGCCCAGCGCTGCGCATCCAGTACCTCATCCACGTTAGCGGGAAATACCGCCCATTGGTCGGCGGCGTGCAGCACATCGGCGATCGTTTTGACGATCGCCGGAAATCCGATCCGGCCGCCGAGGAACGCTTCCGCGGCCTCCTCGTTGGCGGCGTTGTAGACCGCGGTCATGCAACCGCCGGTCTCACCGGCATGCCGGGCGAGCTCCACCGCGGGGAAAACGTCGCTGTCCAGCGGCTCGAATTCCCAGGTAGAGGCGGTGGTGAAGTCGCAGCACGCGGCCGCCCCGGGAACCCGCCGCGGCCAGCCCAGCGCCAGTGAGATGGGCAGCTTCATGTCCGGCGGGCTGGCCTGCGCGATCGTCGAGCCGTCAACGAAGGTGACCATCGAGTGAACGATCGACTGCGGGTGCACGACGACCTCGATGCGGTCATACGGGATGCCGAACAGCAGGTGGGTTTCGATGAGTTCGAGGCCCTTGTTGACCAGCGACGCGCTGTTCAACGTGTTCATCGGGCCCATCGACCAGGTCGGGTGGGCGCCCGCCTGCTGGGGGGTGACCCCCTCGAGATCGGCGGCGGTCCAGCCGCGGAACGGCCCGCCGGAGGCGGTCAGCACCAGCTTGGCCACCTCCTCGGGGGCCCCGCCGCGCAGGCACTGGGCCAGCGCGGAATGCTCGGAGTCGACGGGCACGATCTGGCCCGGCCGCGCCGCCCGCAACACCAGCGGGCCGCCGGCGATCAGCGATTCCTTGTTGGCCAGCGCCAACCGGGCGCCCGACTCCAGCGCGGCCAGCGTGGGCCGCAGGCCCCGGGCCCCCACCAGCGCGTTGAGGACGACGTCGGCCTCGGTTTCCTGCACGAGGCGGGTGGCCGCGTCGGGCCCGCGGAACGGAACGTCACCGACCTGCTGGGCCGCGCGCTCGTCGGCGACGGCGATGTTGGTCACCCCCGTTTCGGCGCGTTGCCGCAACAGCGTGTCGGGATTGGCGCCCCGGGCGGCCAGCCCGACGACCTCGAAACGGTCCGGGTTGGCGGCGATCACCTCCAGGGCCTGGGTGCCGATGGAGCCGGTGCTGCCCAGCACCAGGACGCGCAGGCGGCCTCCGGTCTGCCCGTCGATGGTCGGGTTGGTCACCCACCCATTGTGCCGCCCGGCCGCGACACGGGCCACGGCGTGGCCCCCCACCGCCCAGCGTCACGCCAGCGTGGCCGCGCCGACCCCGCGTCACCCTGGCGTGACGTTCGCGGCGGGCCGGGGCGTGACCGAACCCGCGGGACCCGCCATGTGTCAGAATCTGTGTCCAGTAGCCGATCCGATCCGAAGGGGATTCGCCGTGGCCAGTACCGAGGTGGAACACTTCGCCGGCGTCGACACCGCCGAGGTGCCGTCGGCAGGGTGGGGCTGGAGCAGGATCAACACTCGCACCTGGCATGGCGTCGGCATTTTCGCCGTCATATTCCTGCTGACGATGCTGCGCGGCAATCACGTCGGCCACGTCGAGGACATCTGGCTGGTCGGCTTCGCCGTCGTGGCGCTGTTCTTTCTGGTGCGCGACCTGTGGGGCCGCCACCGCGGCTGGATCAGGTAGCTACCCGCCCTCGGCGGCCAGCTGTCCGCAGGCCCCGCCCGAATCGCCCGCGCTGCCGCTACCCGCCCTCGGCGGCCAGCTGTCCGCAGGCCCCGCCCGAATCGCCCGCGCTGCCGCTACCCGCCCTCGGCGGCCAGCTGTCCGCAGGCCCCGCCCGAATCGCCCGCGCTCCCGCTACCCGCCCTCGGCGGCCAGCTGTCCGCAGGCGGCGCTGATCTCGCGGCCGCGCGTATCCCGCACCGTGCATGACACCCCGTGCGCCCGCACCCGCCGGACGAACTCACGCTCCACCGCCTTGGGGCTGGCGTCCCACTGGCTGCCTGGCGTCGGGTTCAGCGGAATCAGGTTCACATGCACCAGAGGCCCGAGCGCGCGATGCAGCCGCTTACCCAGCAGGTCGGCTCGCCACGCTTGGTCGTTGACGTCGCGGATCAGCGCGTACTCGACCGAGACCCGGCGACCGGTCGTGTCGGCGTAATAGCGCGCCGCGGCAAGGGCCTCGTCCAGCTTCCACCGCGTGTTCACCGGCACCAGCGAGTCGCGCAGCTCGTCGTCGGGCGCGTGCAGCGACAAAGCCAGCGTCACCCCGAGCCGCTCGTCGGCGAGCCTGCGGATCGCGGGCGCCAGACCCACCGTGGACACCGTCACCGAGCGGGCCGAGATCCCGAAACCCTGCGGGGGCGGGGCGGTGATGCGCTGTACCGCGGCCAGCACCCTGCCGTAGTTGGCCAGCGGCTCCCCCATGCCCATGAACACGACGTTGGACAACCGGTCACCGAAGTCGTCGCGCAGCGTCGCCGCAGCGGCGCGCACCTGTTCGAGGATCTCCGCGGTCGACAGGTTGCGTCTCAACCCGCCCTGGCCGGTCGCACAGAACGGACAGGCCATACCGCAGCCCGCCTGCGACGAGATGCACACCGTGTTGCGTTGCGGGTAGCGCATCAGCACCGATTCGAAGGTGATGCCATCGGTGGCCCGCCACAGGGTCTTGCGGGTCTGACCGGCATCACAGGTGATGTCCGCGGCGGCGGTGAGCAAGTCGGGGAACATCGCCTCGGCGACCCGCTCGCGGACGGCCGCCGGGAGGTCGGTCATCTGGCGCGGATCGGCGATCAGCCGGCCGTAGTACTGGTGCGCCAGCTGCTTGGCCCGAAACGCGGGCAGGCCCAGTTCCGTGACGGCCGACGCGCGGCCGGCCGCATCGAGGTCGGCCAAGTGCCGCGGTGGCCTGCCGGGGCGCGGCTCGTCGAAAACCAATTGTGGGACCATGACACGTCCAGTATCCGGTCAGGGCAACAGTGTGAGTACCGTCCAGGCCGCCACGGCCGACGGGAGGATGCCGTCGAGACGGTCCATCAGCCCGCCGTGGCCGGGCAGCAGGCGACCCATGTCCTTGATCCCGAGGTCGCGCTTGACCTGCGACTCCACCAGGTCGCCGAGGGTGCAGCTGAGCACCAGCACCACCCCCAAGAGTGCGCCCACCCACGGCGACTTGCCGGCCAGAAAGGTCGCGGTCAGGATGGCGGCGGTGATCCCGAACACCAGCGAACCGACGAACCCCTCCCAAGACTTCTTCGGGCTGATCGCCGGAACCATCGGATGCCTGCCGAGCAGCACGCCCACGGTGTAGCCGCCGACGTCGGAGGCGACGACCGTGATCATCAGGCAGAACACCCGTCCCGCACCATCTTCCGGGTAGATCAGCAGCGCGGCGAACGACGCGAACAGCGGGACCCACGCGGCCAGGAACACGGTGGCGGATGCATCCCTGAGGTAATTCGCCGACGGCGAACCTGCGAACGGCTCGGGCCGTTTGCTGTTGTCCTGCATGAAAAGCCGCCAGATCATGCAGACGACGACCGTGACGCCGAACCCGGCCATCGCGCCGGCGGCATGGAAGGGCCAGGTCAACCAGACCGTCAGTTGGCCGCCGGCCAGCAGCGGGACGACGGGGATGACGTAGCCGGCCTCGCGCAGCCGGCGCACCACCTCGTGGCTGGCAATGAAGATGGCGAGGGAGACGAGCACCACCCAGTAACGCGGGGCAAAGATGAGCGTCGCGATGAGGACTGCGCCGATGCTGGCGCCGACGACGATCGCGGCGGGCAGGTCGCGTCCCGCCCGCGAGGTCTTCCCGGCCGGCGGTTGCACGCTGGGCGCAGGCACCGGGTCCTCGGGCGCGCTTCCTCTGCCGGCGTCGGGGGTCACCACGGACATGGTTGCTGAGCGGCCGCTAGACCTCCAGCAGCTCGCCTTCTTTGTGCTTGACCAGCTCGTCGATCTGAGTGACGTACTGGTGGGTGGTCTTGTCCAGATCCTTTTCGGCGCGGCCGACCTCGTCCTCGCCCGCCTCACCGTCCTTGCGGATGCGGTGCAACTCCTCCATGGCTTTGCGACGGATGTTGCGCACGGAGACCTTGGCGTCCTCGCCCTTGCTCTTGGCCTGTTTGACCAACTCGCGGCGGCGCTCCTCGGTGAGCTGCGGCACGGCCACCCGGATCAGGGTGCCGTCGTTGGTGGGGTTGACCCCGAGGTCGGAGTTGCGGATCGCCGTCTCGATGGCGCCCAGCTGACCGGCTTCGTAGGGCTTGATCACCACGAGTCGCGCCTCGGGGACGTTGATACTGGCCAGCTGGGTGATCGGAGTGTTGGTGCCGTAGTAGTCGATCACGATCCGGGAGAACATCCCCGGATTGGCGCGGCCGGTCCGGATGGTGGACAAGTCGTCACGGGCTACCGATACGGCCTTCTCCATCTTCTCTTCCGCATCGAAGAGAGCCTCATCGATCATTTCCGCCGCTCCTCCTCATCGCTTCGCTCTGCATCGTCGCCGGCGCGGATCATCGCGCATCCCCGCTAGGTGGTGACCAGCGTTCCGATCTTCTCACCAGCGACCGCGCGGGCGATATTGCCATTGGTCAGCAGGTTGAACACCAGGATCGGCATGCCATTGTCCATACACAGGCTGAAAGCGGTGGTGTCGGCTACCCGCAGCCCGCGATCGATGACCTCGCGGTGGCTGATCACGGTCAGCATCTCGGCCTCGGGGTTCACCCGGGGATCCTCGGCGAAGACGCCGTCGACCGCCTTGGCCATCAGGACCACGTCCGCGCCGATCTCCAGCGCGCGCTGCGCCGCCGTGGTGTCGGTGGAGAAGTAGGGCAGGCCCATGCCGGCGCCGAAGATCACCACGCGGCCCTTCTCCAGGTGGCGGACGGCGCGCAACGGGAGGTAGGGCTCAGCCACCTGCCCCATGGTGATCGCGGTTTGTACTCGGGTGACAATGCCTTCCTTTTCCAGGAAGTCCTGCAGCGCAAGGCTGTTCATGACCGTCCCGAGCATGCCCATGTAGTCCGAACGGGTGCGCTCCATGCCGCGCTGCTGAAGTTGGGCGCCGCGGAAGAAGTTTCCGCCGCCGATCACCACGGCGACCTGGACGCCGGTGCGCACCACCTCGGCGATCTGGCGGGCGACTCGGGCCACGACGTCCGGATCCAGCCCGACCTGCCCGCCGCCGAACATCTCACCGCCAAGCTTGAGCAACACTCTCGAATACTTGGGTGGACTCGCCGGCGGGACGGCCTGTCCGTTGTCGTACGACGACGTCGGTACGCCGTTGGCGCTTTCCGTCGGCTCCGGCTTCGGAGCCGCCGCGCCGGCGACGTTGAACTCGCTGGACTCCGTCATCAGACTCCTCGCATGAGAGCGCCATCCCGGATGAACGCATCCGGAACGGCCTTTCACATCCTGCCTCATCGCAGCACACCATGGCGTCGGCGGGGGGATTATCAGCACCGGCGGCGCCGCCGGGTTCGCCGCCGCCCCGCGGCGCGGGAGGTTTGGCCGCCGCGCCGTTGGGGAATAGGCCAAAGCGCAGCAGGAAACTTCCTGGTCTTGAGAAGAAGGACCACGACCTGCTGAATTGCCAGAATCGTTGAGCGATTGGCAAGCAGCGTGAGTTACACACATCACGTACGCCACTGAGGAGGAGCTGATCCATGGCGGACACCAACAACTCCGGACCCGCAGAAGCCGTGAAAGGCGTCGTCGAGGGCGTCAAAGGCAAGGCGAAAGAGGCCGTCGGGGCGGTGACGGGCCAGGACGACCTCACTCGCGAGGGCCAGGCCCAGCAGGACAAAGCCGAGGCGCAGCGCGACGCGGCGCAGAAGGAAGCCGAAGCCGAGGCAGCCCGCGGCAGCGCCGAGGTTGCCGAGGAGCGCCAGAAGTCCAACCAGTAGCTAGTTGGAAGGATGAGCCCGGCCCGTGCACACGGGCCGGGCTCGCCGGCTTTCTGGGGATCCGGAGCAAACTTTCCGCGCGCGCCCCGCGTTCACACGGCTTCTCGCCCGCAAATCGGCAGAAATGGGCATAATTTGCTTAACGGGCGGGTATCCCAGGCTGCTATCAGTAGACATCTCCCCGCCGAGGTGCCGCGTTAGCAGACCTCTCGTCAGGTTGGGGAGATGTCGTTGGACGTGCTGCTGGTCACCGATCAGGACGATTTCGAATCGGCCGTGCCGACTGTGAGGTCGTTTGCCTGGCGTGTGCGCCGCGTGCCCCTCGACGACCGCGTCGACGGGCACCCCGAATCCGCCGACGTCGCGATCATCGATGCGCGCACCAACCTCGCGGCGGCCCGATCGGTCTGCCGCCGGCTGACGGCCGGCACGCCGGCTATCGCGGTGGTGGCCATTGTGGCGCCCGCTGACTTCCCGGCGGTTGACGTGGACTGGCGGTTCGACGACGTGATGCCGCCCGCCGCCGCAGCCGGCGAGCTGCAGGCGCGGCTCCGGCTGGCCATCGCGCGCCGGCGCAGCGCGCTCAACGGCACGCTGAAGTTCGGTGACCTCCTGCTGCACCCGGCCAGTTGCACCGGCTCACTGGACGGCAAGGACCTGCAACTGACGCTCACCGAGTTCAAGTTGTTGAGCTTCCTGGTGCAGCATGCCGGTCGGGCGTTCACCCGCACTCGACTGATGCACGAGGTGTGGGGTTATGACAGCAACGGTCGGGTCCGAACCGTCGACGTCCACGTGCGACGGCTGCGCGCCAAGCTCGGCGCCGGGCACAAGTCGTTGATCGACACCGTCCGCGGTGTCGGATACATGGCGGCGACGCCGCCCCAGCCGCAATGGATCGTCGGCGCGCCGACGTTCGCGCCGATGCCGGCGACGGCACCCGAAACGGACGCGAGCGCCGGCTGACGCCGGTTCGCGATACGTTGTCCTCCAAACGGATTCGGCGCACCTCGTCAGGCGAAAAGGGGTAGGGCGCGCCTGCGCGCCAACACGTTCATGCCCTCTTGGATGGCGTCTTCGACCTCGTGGTAGGTGCGGTCCACGTACTCTTCGTCCTCGGCGCGGGCTGGATCGTGATCGAGCTCTACGGCGGGCATGAACCGGGTCCTGATCTTGGCCGGCAGTGGCAGTTGCGGGAGCGCCGCCGGGGCCACGCCCCACGGCAACGAGACGGCCAGCGGAAACACCTTGAGCCGCAACAACCGGTCGAGCTTCAGGGCCTTCGACAGCCGGTCGCCGCGGATGAGCACCGGCATGGCATCGGCGCCACCCACGGTCGCGATCGGCACGATCGGCACGCCGGCCTGGATCGCCATCTTGACGAAGCCCTTTCGGCCGGCCAGGTTGGCGCGATCTCGCTCGGCCCACGGGCGCAGCGAATCCACCTCGCCGCCGGGCCACAGCGCCACGTCGCGTCCTTCCGCCAGGGCCGTGGCGATCGCGTCCGGGGCGGCCGGAAGCACGCCCATCGCCCGGAAGTAGCGCCCGATCACCGGTATCGCCATCAGCGCGTCGTGGGCGGTGCCATGCAAGGGA
Organism: uncultured Actinomycetota bacterium; assembly: GCA_963711445.1. GTDB lineage: Bacteria > Actinomycetota > Actinomycetes > Mycobacteriales > Mycobacteriaceae > Mycobacterium. Next base: position 1,395,708 of record CAVQEF010000002.1, on the reverse strand, counting down.
CGCTCCTGACCGAAGCGCCGCCACCATTGCAGGCCCACGGTCCACGCGTCCCAGACGAACGGTGCGCCGGAGTGGATGCCCACCAACAGCGCCGGCGGCGCGGGAATGTTCTCCCAGCCGTCTATCTCCATGCGAAACCAGTAGTCGACCAGCAAGTTCCACAGAAATTTCTGCCGCTGCAACGTCTGTTCGTCCTGGCCCTCCAGGTCCCATTCAGCGGCCCGCTCGGCAACCCAGCCGCTCAACCCGCCGCTCTGCTCGCTACGCCGGCTCTCCATGCGTGCCCGCGCACCGCGCGCGTGCCGCTGTGCTCGATCCCGTACTTCGGCCGGCCTGTGATCCACGTCGCTCATTGCTGATGGGTACCCGATTCGGACGCGCGGGAAGCAAACCGGCGAACCGCAAAAGAGAGCCTCCCCGCGTCGGAAGCGACGCGGGGAGGCCGGTAGCCGGCGGGGAGCCGATCAGACGTTGCTCGTCCAGATCAGAACGTCTTCGGTCCCGTCGTTGTAGACGACGCCGTTCGGCGGCTGCCCCGTGACGTCGAAGTACAGGGTCCCGCTCGACTGTTGGCCCTGCGGAATCGGCGCCGGGCTGATGCCGTTCGGCACCGGAACGCTGTCGATCACGTTGTAGGTGGTGCCGTTGGCCGACCGGGCGTTGAAGTCCGCGATCAACGGCGTGACGGTACCGCCGTCAGCCGTGGCGGTGATGTCCGCCTGGTACAGCTTGCCCTTCGGCGCGTAGCCCGGGATGACGGCGTTGGTCGGGTGCAGGTTGCTCACGGTGTAAGCGGTGACCAGCGGCCCGTCGACAAGCTTCTCGCTGGTGCCGAACCCCTGGATGGTGGGCGGCGCGGCGGACGCGGTCGCAGCGGTGAAGACGCTTGCCGCTGCGATGGCACCGGCAGCAACTGCAGTCTTTACAGCGGTCGTAGTGAACTTCATCCTCATTCCTTTCGTGTCGAAAAGTCGCTCTGGGGCGACAACCACACACTGGTCTCATAACCTTCGGCGCCGGGTCCCAAACACATCGCTCCGCGCCGAGTGTCGCCATCGCCCCTTCGACCTGCGCGGACGGCACGAAATTATTTTGCACGCCAACACCTTTGCGCCACTGCTGCAACACCAGCATCACCACTACCGGCCGTCAGCAAGCAAACGACAGGACGTGTGCCGCCGGGCCCGGCGTCCGGGGCGAGCTCAGAACCAAGGGGCGCAATGGAACGTGGGAATGCCAAGCACGGTTCACGCGAAGGCGACGAACTCAAGCACGAACTGGACGGGACGGTGCGCGGGAACCGACCGAATCGCGCGGAGGAATGGCGCGATCCCGAACCGCCCGCCGACGAAGATCCGGACGTGCCCACGGCCGGCCCGAGCGACAGGTCGTGACCAGAGTGTGCGCCCACCCGTACCGGGCGCCACCCGACCCGATTCGCGAAAGAGGCAGTCACCATGAGCTTTCCGGCCCAGAAACAGACCGTTCCGGGTGAACAGAACCGGATGACGCCCGTTCCCGACTGCGGCGAGGACAGTTACCGAGGCGCGCGGAAGCTCACCGGCAGGAAGGCAGTCATCACCGCCGGGGACAGCGCATCGGCCACGCTGTCGCGATCGCCCATGCGCGAGAAGGCGCGCACGTTCTGATCGCCCACCTCAACGAGCACCACGATGCGCGGCGATCGCAAACTTCTCGGCCAGCCTCGCTCAGCCGCTGGACGACAAAGGGATTCGGGTCAACAGCGTGGCTCCCGAACTCATCTGGACACCGCTGATCCCCTCCACCATGCCCTCGGACGCCATGGAATCCTTCGGGCAGGACGTGCCGTTGGGGCGCGCCGGACAACCGGTGGAACTGACCCCCATCCACGTGCTCTTGGCCTCCGACCAGTCCAGCCAGATCTCCGGTGCGCGGGGCCGCCCGGTGCGTTGAGCAGCAACCGCGTGCGGCACTTCGTGCGCCGCACAGCCGCAACGGTTTTCCGTCGGACATCGGGCCAGAACTCTCCAAGGAGCCCGCCGTGCCGATCTTTCGCTGCACCTACCGCGTCGTGTGGTCTCCGCCGTACCAGAGGTGCGCCGCATGCTGTGTCGAGGTCCCGACGCCGGACTCGTCGGACACCGTCCAACGGGATGAGCTCGACCCGGCATGCGGCCTGGCGACCGACCTGGTCCGGGCTGAACATGTGACACCACAAAGTTTTTCGGAGGCCAATTGGAAAAGCTCAGGCCGCACAACCCGTTCACACGCACCGCGGCACCCCAGCGGGCGGTTCCCCGGTGACGCACGCGCTGCTGATGGGTCGCCGCGCCAGTGAGGGCGGCGGTGCAATCTGCTCTCCCGCGCACCGCCGCATTCATGGTGATGACCTTTCGGTGACGCCGGAGGCTCCGAGCGTGCTCTGCATGTCCGGCTTCATCTGCGACAACTGGTTACCCCAGTAGCCCCAGCTGTGCACGCCCTTGTTGTCGATGTGGAAGGTTGCGTTGTGGCCGCCCGCGGCCTCGTAGGCGTTCTTGAAGGCCACGTTGCTGTCCAGAACGACCTGCTCGATGACCGTGCCCGGAATGCTGCCCTCGCCGATCTCCGAGGTTGTCCCGTTCCCGCTGTAGATCCACAGCCGCGTGTTGTTGGCGACCAGTTTGCCGACCTGGACGGTGGGATCGTTGCGCTGCCAGCCGGGGCCGCCGTCGGGCCCCCACATGTCATGCGGGTTGAAACCGCCCTCGTTGCCCATGGCCAACCCGATGTACATCGGGCCCTGGCCGCTCGAGGGCGTCAGGTAGGCCGACAGCGAGGCGGCGTACTTGAACTGCCCGGGGTGGTAGGCCGCCAGGATCAGGGCCGAGGACCCGGACATGGAGATGCCCACGATGGCATTGTCGGTTGTGCTCACGCCCCTGTTCGCCAGGTAGCCGGGCAACTCGCTGGTCAGGAAGGTTTCCCACTTGTAGGTCTGGGGAGGGCCGTCGTTGTTGTTGGCCGGCCCGTACCAGTCGGTGTAGAAACTGGACCGCCCCCCGACCGGCATGACCACCGATATGCCCGAACCGGCGTAATCGTCGAACGCGTTGGTGTTGATGTCCCACCCGTTTCGGTCGTCGCGGGCGCGCAGCCCGTCGAGCAGGTACACGGCCGGCGCGCCGCCCTGCTGGAACTCGACGGTGATGTCATGGCCCATCGACGGCGAGGGCACCTGCAGGAATTCCGGTGCGGCCGCCCGCGCGGGCGGAGTCACCTCGGCGACACCCGCCAGTCCCGGTACCGCGGCCGCCGCGATTCCGGCGGCCGCCAGTCGAAGCATCCAGCGAATTCTGCTCATCCTTGTCTCCATCTTCGTTGTCGGTTGTGACCGCACTTGCGTAGTCCTCGTCCGCGGGGCCATGCGAGATCGGCCTTTTCGCCCTCGGCCATTTCGGCGGGATTCGCCGGCAACGCGAGCACCGCCACGTCGTCGCGGTCGCGATAGTGCTCCGGCCGGCCGGCCGGCACCTCCCCCGCCTCGCGACGGTCCCGGAACAGCCTGGAAGTCATGCCCCGCCTCTACCCGGTTTGGCTTGGCGGAAACACCGTTCGCCGCGTCGCGCGACCGGACCGGCGCCAAATATGTCAATATCATTGACATGGTTCACGCCGACGACGCCCCGCTTGGTTTTCTGCTCTACCGGGTGGCCTCCGTTCTGCGGCCAGAGGTCTCCGCGGTGCTCAGCCCGCTGGGCCTGACGCTGCCCGAATTCGTTTGCCTGCGCATCCTTTCGCTGTACCCCGGTCTGTCCAGCGCCGAATTGTCCCGGCACGCAGGCGTCACGCCGCAGGCGATGAACACGGTGCTGCGCAAACTGGAAGACCTCGGGGCGGTGACGCGGCCGGCGTCGGTCTCGTCGGGGCGCGCGCTGCCGGCCACGCTCAGCGGGCCCGGCCGGGCGCTGCTGAAGCGCGCGGAGGGCGCGGTCCGCACGGCCGACGCGCGGATCCTGTCGAAACTGACCGAATCCCAGCAGCGCGAGTTCAAGCGGATGCTCGACAAGCTCGGGTCGGACTGAGCGAACGTCGGTCAGGATCCGCGGTTTTCGCCCAGTTCTTCGACGATCGGGTTTTGCACGCCGACGTCCTTGGCGGTTTCGGACAGACCCGGCTTGGTGTGCGAGCGGCGCGCCCGCGCCTTCTCGGCGTCGTCCATCGCGTCGCCGTCGACGATGGTGACCGACGAACAGATCTGGTCGAGATTTCGATACGTTTCGGCCGGAATCCCGCGCAACGCGCGGTGCGCCCGTTGCCCTTCGCCGTACTCTTCGACGGCGGAATCGTGCGCTTTGGCGAACGTGCGCTGCGCCTTGGCGTTGGAACGCTCCGGGGTGCTGGGCAACTCGGCCTTCGTGGGTTTGCCGCGTTGCGTCGTCTTCGGCATGTGTGACTCCTCTCCCGTCAGACCGTCATCACTCGGCCTACTGCGCAGCTGCCGGAAGGAGGGTCGCGACCCGGCGACGCGGTGACAATGGTTGCGCGCCAGGCAGTTTGCGTTAGCCTGGTACCGCGGTCATCGCCGACTGGCCACCGTGCGCCTGTGGCGACGGGACTGCGGCCGGATATCGTAAACCGTTCGCTCTTCGACCTCCACCGACGGTGGACTACCCGATGCCGGCGCCCTCAATCACCCGACGCGACCCGCGGGCCGGGGCCTCCGGACGGATGACAGGCCGGTTAGGCGGGCGGTTCGCCGGCCTGGATCCGGGCCCAGGGCCGGGCCGCTTCGAGTTCGTAGGCCAGCTCCAGCAGAAGCGCCTCCTGACCCATGGCGGCCGAGACCATCATGCCCACCGGCATGCCGTCGGACGACTGGGCCAACGGCAGCGAGATCGCCGGCTCGCCGGTGACGTTCTGCAACGGGGTGAAGGCGACCCAGTCGATCAACCGGTCGATCACCTGCCGGTAGTCGGTGGGCGCCAGATAGCCGAGGCGCGGTGTCAGGTCGGCCAGCGTCGGCGTGAGCACCGCGTCGTAGGTGCCGAAGAACTCGGCGGTGCGCCTGCGCAGCCGACGCAGGCGCACGATCGCCGCCGGAAGCCGGTGCAGGTTGCGGCCGGTGTGCCGTTCCAGGCCCAGGGTCAGACTGTCCAGCCGGGTGCGGTCGAACGTCTTGCCGAACGTGCGCCGGCCGGCACGCACCTGCGCCAGCGCGAGAAAGCCCCAGTACAGAACGAAGTCGTCGACGAAGCTGGCCGGCGCGGGCGGCTCGTCGATGCATTCGACGCGGTGGCCCAGGCTCTCGAGGAGCCCGGCCGACTTCAGCGTCAGCTCCCGCACCTCGGGGCTGGACTCCCGCCGCACCGAACGGGTCAGCGCGGCGATCCGGAGCCGCTGGCGGCCGGGGCCGGTGACGTCGCCGATCGGCGCCAGCTTGTGGTTGCGCCAGGCGCGCTCGGCCTCCCGGTAGAAGGCCGCGGTGTCGCGCACCGACCGCGTCACCACCCCGTTGGCGACGATGCCCACCGGCAACCGCCGCAGCTGTGGGTCCAGCGGCAACCGGCCGCGCGACGGTTTGAGCCCGACCAGGCCGTTGCAGGAGGCCGGGATCCGGATGGAGCCGCCACCGTCGTTGGCGTGGGCGATCGGCACCACACCGGCGGCGACGAAGGCACCCGATCCCGACGACGAGGCGCCGGCGCTGAAGTCGGTGTTCCAGGGGTTGCGGACCGGCCCCAGCCGCGGGTGCTCGGCCGAGGCGCTGAACCCGAACTCCGACAGCTGGGTCTTGCCCAGCGAGGTCAGCCCGGTGCCCAGGAACAGCTCGGTGAACTCGCTGTTGCCGACGGCATTCCAGGGCGTCCACGCGTCGGTGCCGTGCATCGTCGGCTGGCCCGCGATGTCGATGTTGTCCTTGATGAACGTCGGCACGCCGCTGAAGTAGCCGGTGGGGGCGGGCCCCGACGCGGTTGCCCGCGCCTGCTCGAACGCGGCATGGGCCAGGCCGTTGAGCACGGGGGCGACGGCCTCGGTGCGGGCGATGGCCGCCGCGATCACCTCCGCCCTGCCGATCCGGCCTGCGCGGATGGCGCCGGCCAGGCCGACGGCGTCGAGATCGCCGAGGGCGTCGTCACCGAAGGCGTGTACGCGTCCCATGTGCGCGCCGCCTAGGCCTGGCCCACCTCGAAGCGGACGAATCGCGTCACCGTGACGCCGGCGTCGTCGAGCAGGGCCTTGACGGACTTCTTGCTGTCGGACACCGACGGCTGCTCGAGCAGGACCGCGTCCTTGAAGAAGCCGGTCAGCCGGCCCTCGACGATTTTGGGCAGCGCCTGCTCGGGCTTGCCCTCGGCCTTGGCGGTCTCCTCGGCGATGCGGCGCTCGCTGGCCACGACGTCCTCGGGCACGTCCTCGCGCGACAGGTAGCGCGCCTTGAGCGCGGCGATCTGCAGCGCGACGGCGTGCGCGGCCTCGACGTTCGAGCCCTGGTACTGCACCAGCACGCCCACCGCCGGCGGCAGGTCGGCCGCGCGCTTGTGCAGGTAGGTCTCGACGGTCCCGTCAAAGCACGCGACCCGGCGCAGCTCGAGCTTCTCGCCGATCTTGGCCGACAGCTCGGCGATCGCCTCCTCGACCGTCTTGCCGCCCACGCCGGCGGACTTCAGCTCGTCGACGTCGGAGGCCTTGGCCGAGGCGGCCGCCGCGACGATCTCGTCGGCCAGCTTCTGGAACTCTGCGTTCTTGGCGACGAAGTCGGTCTCGCAGTTCAGCTCGATCAGCGCGCCGCCCTCGGCCGCGACCAGGCCCTCGGCCGTGGCCCGCTCGGCGCGCTTGCCGACGTCCTTGGCGCCCTTGATCCGCAGCGCCTCGACGGCCTTGTCGAAGTCGCCGTCGGCCTCGGCCAGCGCGTTCTTGCAGTCGAGCATTCCGGCGCCGGTGAGTTCCCGAAGCCGCTTGACGTCGGCGGCGGTGAAGTTCGCCAATGATCAGCCTTCCTATGAGGGGTCAGTGGTTGGTTCGGTGGCGCTTGCGCCGGCGTCGCCCGCGGCGGCGGGGGCGGCGCCGGCGGTCACCGGAGTCGTCGCCGAGGCCAGCAGCTCCTGCTCCCATTCGGCGAGCGGCTCGGCGGACTCGGCCGCGGGCTTGCCGTCGCCGCGGCCAACCCCGGCGCGGGCCTGCAGGCCCTCGGCGACCGCCGAGGCGATCACCTTGGTCAACAGCGCGGCCGAACGGATCGCGTCGTCGTTGCCCGGAATCGGGTAGTCGACCTCGTCGGGGTCGCAGTTGGTGTCCAGGATCGCGATGACCGGGATGCCCAGCTTGCGCGCCTCGCCGACGGCGATGTGCTCCTTGTTGGTGTCGACGACCCAGACCGCCGACGGCACCTTGGCCATGTCGCGGATACCGCCCAGGCTGCGCTCCAGCTTGTTCTTCTCGCGGGTCAGGCCCAGGATCTCCTTCTTGGTGCGACCCTCGAAGCCGCCGGTCTGCTCCATCGCCTCGAGTTCCTTGAGGCGCTGCAGCCGCTTGTGCACGGTGGAGAAGTTGGTGAGCATGCCGCCCAGCCAGCGCTGGTTCACGTACGGCATGCCGACGCGGGTCGCCTCGGCGGCGACGGACTCCTGAGCCTGCTTCTTGGTGCCGACGAACAGCACCGTGCCCCCGTGGGCGACGGTCTCCTTGACGAACTCGTACGCCTTGTCGATGAAGGTCAGCGTCTGCTGCAGGTCGATGATGTAGATGCCGTTGCGGTCGGTGAAGATGAACCGCTTCATCTTGGGGTTCCAGCGACGGGTCTGATGCCCGAAGTGGGTGCCGCTGTCGAGCAGCTGCTTCATGGTGACTACGGCCATGCTTGTGCCTCGATCGTGTGTCGGTTGTCGCCCGGCGTCGGGTGAGGCCGGGCCCTGGCGCCTGCTGCGTGCCGGACCCGGCCAGGAAAACCTGGTCGGGACCGCCCGGCATGCGGTGCGGACCCCTCGTGGAACCAGAGCCGCGGTGCAGACGCGCGAAGTCAGCCCGCAAGCGAGCTGCGACCAGGAGTTTACACCGCCTGCGCTGGTGGTTTTTCCACAGCACCGGCGGCCCTGAGTGGCGCCGGTGCCGACGCGGCCATGAACTGGGCCGGTGCGACGGATCTTCGGGCTGCTGCTCGGCCTGGGCCTGGTCAGCGCGGCGCCGGTGTGGGCCGGCGACGAGGGGCTGCAGTGGCCGCTGCGGCCGCAACCCGCGGTCACCCGCGGTTTTGCCGCCCCGTCACCGGACTGGCGGCCCGGCCACCGCGGCGTCGACCTCGCCGGCGAGCCGGGACAGCCGGTGTATGCGGCGGGCCCCGCGACGGTGGTGTTCGCCGGGTCGCTGGCCGGACGGCCGGTCGTGTCGCTGGCCCATCCCGGCGGGTTGCGCACCAGCTACGAGCCCGTGCGGGCCGCCGTGCGCGCCGGCCAGCGCGTAACGGGTGAGACCGTGATCGGCTCGCTGGTCGCCGGGCACGCCGGCTGCCCGGCCGCGGCGTGCCTGCACTGGGGCGCGATGTGGGGGCCGGCGTCGGGGGCGCGCTACGTCGACCCGCTGGGGCTGCTGAAGTCCGTCCCGGTGCGGCTCAAGCCGCTGAAGCCGCTGAAGCCGTGACCGGCTTGGCGCAACATTGGCCTCTTTGACCACATGGGCAACTGGAATGGGCGGCACCCTTTGCGGCCCACCTCATAGCGACAACGTCGTGCGCCGCCCGGCGCAGAGGTGGCTGTGACGCATGTGACATCCCAGCGGCTGGCCCCGCGTCACGCCCGCGGGTGGGCCTGGTCGTGCACGGCGCGCAGCCGCGACACCGCTACGTGGGTGTACAGCTGGGTGGTGGCCAGGCTGGAATGGCCGAGCAGTTCCTGGACCACCCGCAGGTCGGCCCCGCCCTCGAGCAGGTGCGTGGCCGCGCTGTGCCGCAGCCCGTGCGGCCCCATGTCGGGCGCGCCGTCCACTGCGGCGACGGTCTGGTGCACCACCGTGCGGGCCTGCCGCACGTCGAGCCGCCGGCCGCGCGCGCCCAGCAGCAGCGCCGGTCCCGAGCCCGCGCTCGCCAGGGCCGGCCGTCCGTCGGCCAGCCACGCCTCCAGCGCGTCGGCGGCCGGCAACCCGAACGGCACGGTGCGCTGCTTGTCGCCCTTGCCGAGAACCCGGACCAGGCGGTACCGGGTGTCCACGTCGTCGAGGTCCAGGCCGCACAGCTCACTGACCCGGATGCCGGTGGCGTACAGCAACTCGACGATCAGCCGGTCGCGCAGCGCCAGCGGGTCGCCCTGCTGCGCACCGGATTTCGCGGCGGTCATGGCGTCGAGCGCCTGGTCCCGGCGCAGCACCGCCGGCAGCGTGCGGTGCGCCTTGGGCACCTGCAGCCGGGCGGCCGGATCGCCGGCCAGCAGGCCGCGCCGCGCCGCCCACGCCGTGAACGCCTTGACCGCCGAGGTGCGGCGGGCCAGCGTCGTGCGCGCCGCGCCCGCGCCCGCGCCCGCCGCGAGCCAAGACCGCAGCACCGGCAGGCTCAGCCCGTCCAGACCGGCGCCGCGCTGCTCGAGGAAGGCCAGCAGCGAGCGCAGGTCGCCCAAGTAGGCCCGGCGCGTATGCGCCGACCGGCCGCACTGCAGCGCCAGGTACTCGTCGAACTCCTCGAGGATCGCCTGCACGCCCCACACGTTCGCAGGCGCCGCGTGGTCGGGTCAGACGACGCGCCGCAGCGTGTCCGGGGTGAGATCTTTGACGGTGGGATAGCCGTCCACGGCCATGATCAGGTCCGCCTCGGCCAGCATCATGCGCAGCACGTGCACGATGCCGTCGACGCCGCCGAGCGCCAGGCCGTATGCGTACGGCCGGCCGACACCCACGGCCGTCGCGCCCAGCGCGAGCGCCTTGACGGCGTCGGCGCCGCTGCGGACGCCCGAGTCGAACAACACCGGCAGCCCGTCGACCGCCTCGACGACCTCGGCGAGGCAGTCCAGCGCGGGCAGGCCGCCGTTGGCCTGCCGGCCGCCGTGGTTGGAGCAGTAGATGCCGTCGACGCCGCGGTCCTTGGCGCGCCGGGCGTCGTCGGGATGGCAGATCCCCTTGACGAGCAGCGGCAGGTCGGTCAGCGAGCGCAGCCAGTCCAGGTCGTCCCAGGTCAGCGCCGTACCGAAGAGCTGCACCCAGCGCAGCACCGCGCCCTGGGGGTCCTCCTCGGGCGGGCGCTGCAGGCCGGCGCGGAACACCGGGTCGCTGGTGTAGTTGGCCAGGCAGTGCCCCCGCAGCTGCGGGAAGTTCGACGTGCTCAGGTCGCGCGGGCGCCAGCCGGTGACCCAGGTGTCGAGGGTGACGACGATGCCGCGGTAGCCCGCCGTTTCGGCGCGGTGCACCAGGCTGGCCGCCAGCTCGCGGTCGGTGGGCGTGTACAGCTGGAAGAACCCGGGCGTGTCGCCGAAGGCGGCGGCGAGGTCTTCCATCGGGTCGACCGACAGCGTGGAGGCCACCATGGGGACGCCGGTGGCCGCCGCGGCGCGCGCGGTGGCCAGGTCGCCGTGGCCGTCCTGGGCGCACAGCCCGATGACGCCGATCGGGGCCATGAACAGCGGCGTCGGCAGGGTCATCCCGAACAGCTCGACACTCAGGTCGCGCTCTTTGGCGCCGACGAACATGCGGGGGATCAGGCCCCAGCGGTCGAAGGCCTCGCAGTTGGCGCGCTGCGTGCGCTCGTTGCCGGCCCCGCCGGCGACGTAGGACCACACCGACGGCGGCAGCGCCGTGGCGGCCTTGGCCTCGAGCTCCGCGAAGGCCATCGGCAGCGACGGCACCACCCCGGCCAGGCCCTGCAGGTAGATCTCGTTCTGGTAGTCCCCGAAATGTGGCATGCGGTAGAGAATGCCAGCCGGGCCGCCGCGGCCGGCCCGGTCCTACCGAACGCCGGCCTCCGCCTCTTTGGTGGCCAGCTCCTTCTTCCACTGCCGGAACGTCTCTTCGGTGCGCCCGCGCCGCCAGTAGCCAGAGATCGACGCCGCCCAGCGCGCGTCCAGGCCGCGCTCCTTGCGGATGTAGGGCCGCAGGTTGTGCATGACGGCCTGCGCCTCGCCGTGGATGAACACGTGCGCCTGGCCGGGCAGCCAGGGAGTGTTGGTGACCGCTTCGATCAGCGGCGCGTGGTCGCCGGCGCGGTCTTCGGGCACCAGGTCGGCGCGACCGCCGCGGTAGACCCAGTGCACCTCCACCGAATCCGGTGCGGTCAGGGGGATCTCGTCTTCGGGGTTGGCCACCTCGATGAACGCCTTGCCGACCGCGTCGGCGGGCAGGGCTTCCAGCGCGGTGGCGATGGCCGGCAGTGCGGATTCGTCACCGGCCAGCAGGTGCCAGTCGGCGGACGGGTCGGGCGTGTAGGCCCCGCCGGGTCCCATCAGGTACACCGGCTGACCGGGCCGGGCCGCGACCGCCCAGGGGCCCGCGACCCCGTGCTCCCCGTGCACGCAGACGTCCACCGCGATCTGCCGGGCCGTCGCGTCGACGCGGCGTACCGTCAGCGTCCGCACCGGGGGACGCTTCTCGGGCGCCAGGCCGGCGAAGCTGTCCAGCGTCAACGGCCGCGGCAATCCGGCCACGTCGACGTCGTCGGCGACGAACACCAGCTTGACGTAGGCGTCGGTGAACCGGTGCGGCACGAAGCTGCCGAACTCGTTGCTGCCGAGCACCACCCGCACCATGTGGGGTGCGAGCTGCTCGCTGCCGACGACTTCAAACGATTGCAGGGGTCGACCCGCCACTTGTCCTCCCGTCCAGACCCGACCCCCCGTCGACTATACGAGACGCGACGTCCGCGCCGCGCGGCCACCGTTCGCGCGCACGATTTGCCAGCGGCCCTCGGCCCGGCGCACCAGCCCGGCCACCTCGAGGATCGCCAACGGCCCCAGCAACCGCTCGGGCACCAGCCCGGAGGCGAGCGCGATCTCGTCGACCGTGGCCGCCCCGCGCCCCGGCAGCGCCTCGTACACCTGACGCTCCGCCTCACCCAGACCGTCCAGGGCCGTGGCGGGCCGCGGCTCCTCGGGCGCCAATTCGCCGATGCGGCCGACGAATTCGACGATGTCGTCGGCCCGGGTGACCAGCTGCGCACCCTGGCGCAGCAGCGCATGGCAACCCGCCGACGCCGACGACGTCACCGGCCCGGGCACCGCGCCCACCACCCGGCCCAGGGCCCGTGCCCAGGCGGCCGTGTTGGCCGCGCCGCTGCGCAGGCCCGCCTCCACCACCACCGCGGCGCCCGCGACCGCGGCGACCAGGCGGTTGCGGGTCAGAAACCGGTGCCGGGCCGGGCGGATGCCGGGCGGGTATTCGCTGAACAGCAGCCCGTGCTGGGCGATGCGGTGCAGCAGCGCCGAATGGCCGGCCGGGTACGGGATGTCCAGGCCGCCGGCGAGGACGGCGACGGTCAGCCCGTCGCAGCTCAGCGCGGCCCGGTGCGCGGCGCCGTCGATGCCGTAGGCGCCGCCGGAGACGACCGCGACGTCGCGTTCGCTCAGCCCCGCCGCCAGGTCGGCCGTCACCTGCTCGCCGTAGGCGGTCGAGGCCCGGGTGCCGACCACGGCGGCCGCGCGCCCGGCCACCTCGTCGAGGCGCGCGGGACCCAGCGCCCACAACACCATGGGCGGCCCCGCGCGGGCCTTCGCCGCGGGCGCACCGGCGAACGCGGCGAAGGCGAGCAGCGGCCACTCGTCGGTGTCGGGCGTGACCAGGCGCCCGCCGCGGGCGGCGAGCAGCTCGAGATCGGCCGCGGCCCGGTCGACTTCGCGCCTCGCCGCGGTGTGGCGCTCCACATCCTCGTCGACCAGTCCGCGCCGGACCCGCTCGGCGGCCTCCACTGGGCCCACCCGCCGCACCAGGGCGGCGAGCTCCGCGCACGGCGGCTCGGCCACCCGCGACAGGTACGCCCACGCCCGCGTTGCCGGGTCATCGGCCGGTGCCGTCATCGCCGCGCCCCCATCGGCCGGAAGCTCAGCGCGGCGGCGACGTCCTCGAGGCCGGGCAGGGCCCGGCCGGCCAGGTCGGCCAGGCTCCACGCGACCCGCAGCGTCCGATCCACGCCGCGGATGCTGAGCAGCCCGCGGTCCAGCGCGGTGCGCAGCGGCTCCATCGCGGCGTGGCCGGGGCGGAACTTGCGCCGCAGCAACGGCCCGGCGACCTCAGCGTTGGTGACGAAACCGTACGCGCGCCACCGCGCGGCGGCCGCCTCGCGGGCCTGCGCCACCCGGCGGCGGACCTGCTCGGTCGACTCGGACTCGGCCACCGAGAACGCTCCCGCCCGCACCTGGTGCATCTGCACGCGCAGGTCCACCCGGTCCAGCAGCGGCCCCGACAGCTTGCCCAGATAGCGCCGCTTGGTCGCCGCCGCGCAGATGCAGTCCTGCGGGTCGGCCGGCGCGCACGGGCACGGGTTGGCCGCCAGCACCAGCTGGAAGCGGGCCGGGTAGCAGGCCACCCCGTCGCGGCGGGCCAGCCGGATCTGCCCGTCCTCCAACGGGGTTCGCAACGACTCGAGCGCGGCGACGCTGATCTCGGCGCATTCGTCGAGGAACAGCACGCCGCGGTGCGCCCGGCTGATCGCCCCCGGGCGGGCCATCCCCGAGCCACCGCCGACGAGCGCGGCGACGGACGAGCTGTGATGCGGCGCCACGAACGGCGGGCTGGTGATCAGCGGCGTGTCCCCCGACAGCAGGCCGGCCACCGAATGGATCGCGGTGACCTCCAGCGACTCGCTGTCGGTCAGCGGCGGCAGCAGCCCCGGAAGGCGTTGCGCCAGCATCGTTTTCCCGACACCCGGCGGCCCGGTCAGCATCAGATGGTGCGCGCCGGCGGCCGCGACCTCGACCGCGAAGCGCGCCTGCGCCTGCCCGACCACGTCGGCGAGGTCGGCCGGCGGCTCCGGGGCCGGGGGCACGGCCCCGATGCGCTCGGTCAGCGCGGCCGACCCGCCCAGCCAGCCCTGCAGCTGCCGCAGCGTGCGCACGCCCCACACGTCGATACCGTCGATCAGGCTGGCCTCGGCCAGGTTGTCGACCGGGACGATGACGGCCGGCCAGCCGTCGCGCTTGGCGGCCAGCACGGCCGGCAGCACGCCGCGCACCGGCCGGACCCGCCCGTCCAGCGACAGCTCCCCCAGCAGCAGCGCCTTCTCCAGCCGTTCCCACGGCTTCTTCCGCTGCGCCGACAGCACGGCGGCCGCCAGGGCGATGTCGTAGACCGATCCCATCTTGGGCAGCGTCGCCGGGGACAGCGCGAGCGTGAGCCGGGCCTGGGGCCAGTCGTTGCCGCAGTTGGTGACGGCCGCACGCACCCGGTCGCGGGACTCCTGCAGGGCGGCGTCCGGGAGCCCCACCAGGTGCACCCCCGGCAGGCCCGAGGCGATATGAGCCTCGATCTCCACGATCTGCCCGTCCAGCCCGCGCACGGCGACCGAGAACGCCCGCCCCAGCGCCATCAGCCGATCCCCTGCAGGTGGGTGATCTCGGGTGTGCGGCCGGAATTTCTGGGCCCGACCCGCACGCCGATCACGTCGATGCGCACCGCGGCCCAGCCGGCGTCCTGACCGCCCAGCCACAGGCCCGCCAGCCGCCGCAGCCGGCGCACCTTCCGCGGGGTGACCGCGTACGCCAGGCCGCCGTAACCGTCGCCGGTGCGGGTTTTCACCTCGACGAACACCACCGTGCCGGTGGCCTCGTCGGCGGCGATCACGTCGAGCTCGCCGTAGCGGCAGCGCCAGTTGCGGTGCACGATCCGCAACCCCATCCGGCTGAGGTGATCCACGGCGAGCGCCTCACCCATCGCGCCCAGCTCGATCCGGGTCATCCTCGGTTCAGTCGTCACGCCGCCACTGTGCGCGGTGGCCCCGACACGACGCGAGGCACCCGCCGCGAAAGCCCCCGGTGGGCGCCCGGTTGTCCCCAGTCGGGCGTTTATCCCCAACCGGCCCGCCGGCTAGCTTTGATGGTGGCGACCCGCTTCGCCCGGCTACGCCGGCCTCGCGATCGCCCCTAGGTGATCCGGTCCGGGCGGGTGTAGACGTTCATCGACTCGCCGCGCAGGAACGCGACGAGCGTGATCCCGGACTCCTGCGCCAGCGAGACCGCCAGCGACGAAGGCGCCGACACGGCGGCCAGCACGGGAATGCCGGCCATCACGGCCTTCTGGGTCAGCTCGAAGGACGCGCGCCCGCTGACCAGCAGCACCGAGCCGGCCAGCGGCACCCGCTCGCGCTCCAGCGCCCAGCCGATCACCTTGTCGACCGCGTTGTGCCTGCCCACGTCCTCGCGCACCGCCAGCATGGCGCCGTCGGTGGTGAACAACGCCGCGGCGTGCAGGCCGCCGGTGCTGTGGAAAACCTTTTGCGCGGCGCGCAGTTGGCGCGGCATCGCCCCCAGCGCGTCCGCGGCGACGGCGGCCGAATCGGCGCCGGGCGCAAAGCGGCTGGCCAGCCGTACCGCGTCGAGCGACGCCTTGCCGCAGACACCGCACGACGAGGTGGTGTAGAAGTTGCGGGTGACGTCGACATCGGGCGGGGCGACTCCGGGCGCCAGACTCACCTCCAGCACGTTGTAGGTGTTGGCGCCCGAGGCGTCGCGGCCGTCGCAATAGCGGATGCCCAGCACGTCCCCGCGGCCGGCGATGACCCCTTCGGTGAGCAGAAAGCCTTGCGCGAGTTCCATATCGGCGCCGGGCGTGCGCATGGTCACCGTGATCGGCGCGCCGTTGACCCGGATTTCCAGCGGCTCCTCGACGACCAGGGTCTCCGGCCGGGTGATCGTCGTGTCAGCGGTGAGGCGCTTGACCCGCCACCGCGCGGTTACCCGGCCCACGAGGTGATTCCACCGTCGCCGGAGGCCAACACGAGCGACGCCGGCTCCACCCTGATAACGATCCCCTTCGACACCGGCGTGTTCGATTTTGCCGCTGTATGATCAAGTGGAACAAGAGGATTCGTTTCCGGGTAATACGCCGCGGCATTGCCGACCGGAGTCGGATAGGCCACTACCAGAAAGTCCTTGGCTCGCCGTTCCTGGAGACGGCCATCAGCATCGCTGAACTCCGACACCAGATCGACGCGCCCGCCCGCCGTCAGGCCCATCGACTCGATGTCGGCCGGGTTCACAAACACCACGCGGCGACCACCCTTGACCCCGCGGTAGCGGTCGTCGAGCCCGTAGATCGTGGTGTTGTATTGATCGTGGCTGCGCAGCGTCTGCAGCACCAGCCGACCGGGCGGCACCGGCGCCCACTGCAATGGGTTGACCGCGAAGTTGGCTTTTCCAGTGCTGGTATGGAATTCGCGTGCATCGCGCGGCGGGTGGGGAAGCTGGAATCCGTCCGGTTGACGCACCTTGCGGTTGTAGTCGGCACAGCCGGGAACCACCGCGGCGATGGCGTCGCGGATGGTGTCGTAGTCGTCGGCGAAACGCTCCCACGGCACCGGATGCGCTGCCCCGAGCAGGGTGCGCGCCAGTCGGCAGACGATTTCGACCTCGCTGCGTACTTGGTCGCCGGGCGGAGGCAGGCTACCTCGTGACAGATGCACCATCGACATCGAATCCTCAACCGAGACAACCTGCTTGCGCCCGTTGCGGATGTCGCGGTCGGTGCGGCCCAGCGTGGGCAGGATCAGCGCCGTGGCACCGTGCACGAGGTGGCTGCGGTTAAGTTTGGTCGAAATCTGAACGGTCAGCGCGCAACTGCCCAAGGCCGCCGCGGTGACTTCGGTGTCGGGGGAGGCCGACGCGAAATTGCCGCCCATGCCCACGAACACCGTGGCCTGCCCGTCGCGCATGGCGCGGATCGCCGCTACGGTGTCATAGCCGTGCTTGCGCGGAGTGGCGATGCCGAATTCGCGGTCCAGCGACGCCAAGAACTGCTCGGGCATCTTCTCCCAGATCCCCATCGTGCGATCGCCCTGCACGTTGGAATGCCCGCGCACCGGGCACACCCCCGCACCCGGCTTGCCGATCATGCCGCGCAGCAGCAGCAGGTTGGTGGCCTCGCCGATGGTGGCAACGGCATGGCTGTGCTGGGTCAAGCCCATGGCCCAGCAGATGACCGTGCGCTGCGACGCCATCAGCATCGCGGCGACACGCTCGAGTTGCCTGCGCTCGATGCCTGTGGCGGCGAGCACGGTGTCGATGTCGACGTCCAGGGTGCGACGGCGGTACTCCTCGAACCCGGCGCAGTGCCCCTCGACGAACGCCCAGTCGACCACGGTGCCCGGCGACCGCCACTCAGCCTCGAGCAGCAGCTTTCCCAGCCCGGCAAAGAGCGCCATGTCTCCGCCGATACGGATCTGCACGAACTCGTCGGCAACCGGAACCCCGTGCCCCACCAGCCCATTCAGCTTCTGCGGGTCCTTGAACCGGATCAGCCCGGCCTCGGGCAGCGGATTCACGGCAACGATCTTGGCGCCGTTGACCTTTGCCTTTTCCAATATCGAGAGCATGCGCGGGTGATTGGTGCCCGGATTTTGCCCGGCGACGACGATCAGGTCGGCGTGCGCGACGTCGTCGACGGTCACCGAGCCCTTCCCAATGCCGATCGACTCGGTCAGCGCCGCCCCCGACGACTCGTGGCACATGTTGGAGCAGTCGGGCAGGTTGTTGGTGCCGAAGCAGCGCACCAGCAGCTGGTAGCAGAACGCTGCTTCGTTGCTCGTGCGGCCCGAAGTGTAGAACACCGCCCGGTCGGGACTGTCCAGCGCCCCAAGGTGCTCGGCGATCAAATGGTAAGCGGCGTCCCAGCCGATCGGCCGGTAGTGGTCATCGCCGGGCCGCAACACCACGGGGTGGGTGATGCGGCCCTGTTGGGAAAGCCAGTATTCGGGCTTCGCCGACAGCTCGGCTATCGAATGCCGGGCGAAGAACTCCGGCGTGACCGTGCGCTTGGTGGCCTCCTCGGCGACGGCCTTGGCACCGTTCTCGCAAAATTCGGCCAATTTGCGTCCACCGCGTTCCTCTGGCCACGCGCAGCCGGGGCAGTCGAATCCGTTGCGCTGATTCACCCGGGCGAGCACCGCCGCGGTGCGCAGCGCGCCCATCTGCTCCAAGCCCCGTTGCAGGGATACCAGCACCGCCCGCAGGCCGGCCGCCTCGCGTTTAGCCCGCGTCACCCTAATCCCGTGCTCGTCGAACTCGGCGCGAAAGTCTCCGGACCCTGACAAGCGCTGAAACCCCACGCGATCAAACTACATCGGCCCGCCCGGGCGGCGGCGGACCGGAACCCGCCGCGACCGGCGTCACACCGCCGAGGCCAGCGCCGCCAGGGCCTCGGCCGAGGAGTGCAGCGGGCGCCAGCCCAGTTCCGTCTTGGCCTTGATGGTGTCCATCACCACCGACGTCCGCGCCACGTGCAGCCATTCCAGCATCGACGGGACACAGGGCACACGCGAGATCGCCGCCGAGGCCGCCGCCGCGGCGGCGGGAACCCGCACCGCGCGCCCGCCCAGGGCCTTCGCCACGTCCGCCACCGTCACGACGCCGTCACCGGCGATGTTGTAGACCCCGGGCCGCGCCGGCGTGGTGGCCACCAGGGCGATCGCGGCGGCGACGTCGTCGTTGTGCACGAGCTGCAGCGGGAAGCCGGGGTCGGGCACGACCGGCTTGAGCACCGGCACCATCCCGGCGAGGGCCCGCACCGGCCCGGGCAGCCGGTTCCAGGGCATGACGTCGGCCAGGGCCGTCGCCGTGTGCCCGGCGACGATGCACGGCCGCAGCACGAACACCTCGAGCGGGGAATCCCGGCTCACGTCGGTGAGCAGCGCCTCGCACGCCGCCTTCTGCGCGGAGTAGTAGTGCTCGGGGGATCCGCGCGCCGGGACGCCCTCGGTGAGCGGGACGGGGTTGTCGCAGTGATAGCCATAGGCCGCCACCGACGAGGTGTAAACCAGCCGCCGCGGCCGTGAGGCGGCGGACCCTGCAACCGTCGCCTCGAACACGTTGCGCGTGCCCTGCAGGTTGATCCGCGCGCTTTCCGCGCGCGAGCCCATGATGATGAACGCGAGGTGGACCACCACGTCGGCCTGGGCCACCAGCGCCTCGACGGCCTCCCGGTCGAGGATGTCGCCCTGCTGATACACGGTTTTCACCCAGCCGCGCGAGGACGGGTCGAACGGCCGCCGGGCCATCCCGATGACGGCGTCCACCGCGGGCTCGCGCTCCAGCGCCGTCACCGCGGAGACACCGATCTCCCCGGTCGGCCCGGTCACAGCGACGGTGATCCCCACCCCGTGCCGGCTTCCCCAGCGCCGCCGCGGCCAAACACGAACGCCGATTCTGGCCGACAGCACCGGGTGCGCGCCGTAGGCTGGCGGCGCAGCGCGCCGCATCCGCAGCGCTTGCTTCGACCAGGCCTTGGTCGCTGATGGGCCGCCGATAGGTCGCTGATAGGTCGCATATCGGTCGCTGCCGGACCGGCAACGGGGGCACATGGCACGTGCGCCGCGCCGGCGACCGCTAATCTACGGCCATGGCGCGGGTCGGATGGCGCTCGGACACCGCCAGAAATGAGGCACGACGTGGCAGACGAACTGGAGACCGGCACCGCCGGCCAGCTCCCCGGTGGGGAGAAAGCCGACCCCGGGACGGTCTTCGCCGCCCTGGCCGAGATCATCTATCAGGGCAGCGACCCCGGAGAGATGTACGCGGCCATCTGCGTCGCGGCGACCCTGACGGTGCGCGGCTGTGACCACGCCAGCCTGTTGCTGAAGGAGAACGACCGTTACGTGACCGTCGGCGCGAGCGATCGGCTGGCCCACGCGATCGACGAGCTGGAACGGCGCGCCGGGGACGGCCCCTGCATCGACGCGATCGAGGAGGAGACCCCCCAGATCGATCCCGACCTCACCACGCCGTCGCTGTGGCCCAAGCTCGCGGACATCCTCGTCGCGGAGACGCCGGTGCGCGGGGCCATGGGCTTTCGGATCCTGGTCGACAAGCGTAAAGGCGCGGCCCTCAACCTGTTCAGCGAGACGCCCAACATGTTCGACGCCGAGTCGGCCGGAGCGGGGGCGGTGCTGGCCTCGTTCGCCAGCGTGGCCATCAACGCCTTCGCCAAAGGCGAGGACGCCTCCAGCCTGCGGCGCGGACTGCTCTCCAACCGCGAGATCGGCAAGGCGGTCGGCATGTTGATGCTGCTGCACGAGATGTCCGAGAACCAGGCGTTCGACCTGCTGCGCCGCCACTCCCAGGCGCTCAACATCAAGCTGGCCGACGTGGCCCGGGCGGTCATCGAGCGGCGCGGCCACCTGCCCTCGCCGGACGGGGAGGCCTAGGGCATGTCTGACAAATGTCGGGTCCAGGCGACGATGGCGTTGAGAACGGCTGCGCCGCGGTAGACGATGGCGAGTTTGTCGTAGCGGGTAGCCAGGCCGCGCCACTGTTTGACGTTGCAGAAGCGCCGTTCAACGACGTTGCGGCCCTTGTAGTCCTCGGCGTCGAAGGCCGGTGGGCGGCCACCGGCTGATCCTCGTCGTTTTCGATGTCCCTGTTGATCGCGGGGTTCGGGGATCACCGCGCCGATGCGTCGCTGCCGTAACAGCGTGCGGTTGTGTCGTGAGGAGTAGGCCTTGTCGGCGCGAACCCGCTGCGGTCGGGTCCGTGGCTTGCCGCCACCGTGACGGTCGACTTTCAAATGGTTGAGCAAATGCTCGAAGACGGGATTGTCGCCGGCTTGGCCGGCGCCGACGAGGATGACCAGGGGCAGTCCAGCACCGTCGACGAGCTGGTGGATCTTGGTGCTCAGCCCGCCGCGGGAGCGGCCAATGCCGTGGTCAGGCGGCTCGACGCGGAGATTCTTGTAATTCGACCCAGCCCCCTGTGTGACGGGTGATGTTCGTGGCGTGTTGGTGAGCACGCGCGATCGAGGAATCCACCGCCACCGCCCAGTCGATGGCGCCGACCTGCTGGGCGGCGGTCAGCAACCGGGCCAGCACCTCATCCCAGGTGCCGTCTGCGCTCATCCGCCGATGCCAAGTCCAGATCGTCTGCCACGGGCCGAACACCGCCGGGACATCGCGCCAGGCGATCCCACACCGGTACCGGTAGATGATCCCTTCCACCATCGAGCGGGCATCCTGAAAAGGCCTACCCCGCTTACCCGTCCGAACGGGAAGAAGGTCAACGATCAAGTCCCACTGGGCATCGGTAAGCAACTGAAATCGCGACATACCTCAAGCCTCAGGCACAACACCCGAAACCTTTGTCAGACACGCCCTAGCGGCTCCCGGGCTGGCCATTCGGGGCGCCTATTCGGGCAGCCGCAGCTCGGGCTTCTCGACCTCTTCGATGTTGACGTCCTTGAAAGTGACCACGCGCACCTGCTTGACGAAGCGCGCCGGCCGGTACATGTCCCACACCCACGCGTCGGACAGGCGCAGCTCGAAGTACACCTCACCGTCGGCGTTGCGCGGCACCATCTCCACGCTGTTGGCCAGGTAGAAGCGCCGCTCGGTTTCCACGACGTAGCTGAACTGACCCACGATGTCCTTGTATTCGCGGTACAGCGAGAGCTCCATCTCGGTCTCGTACTTTTCGAGATCCTCAGCACTCATCTGTCACTCATCTGGTCAGACGTCCTTCACCCTGCGAACTCCCTGCGAACTGATGCCATCTTTCCTCAACGGTATTCGCCATGCTCGTCCGGAGGGAGGCATTCCGCCACCACCCGGGTGCCCGAGCCCCGCACCACGCGCCGGACGTTGATGAACGAATACCGGTGCTCGGGGCACGGCCCCAGCCGGTCCAGCGCCTTGCTGTGCGCCGGCGTGCTGTAGCCCTTGTGGTCGGCGAACCCGTAGCCGGGGTGCCGGGCGTCCATCGCGACCATCAGCCGGTCCCGGCTGACCTTGGCCAGCACGCTGGCCGCGGCGATGCAGGCCGCGGCCGCGTCGCCCCCGACCACCGGCAGCGACGGCACCGGCAGGCCGGGCACCCGGAAGCCGTCGCTGAGCACGTAGCCGGGCCGCACCGACAGGCCGGCCACGGCACGCCGCATGCCCTCGATGTTGGCGACGTGCACGCCGCGCCGGTCGACCTCGGTCGACGGGATGAACACCACGTGGTAAGCCACCGCGTACCGGCGGATCAGCGGGAACAGGCGCTCGCGAACCTTCTCGGTCAGCTTCTTCGAATCATCGAGGGCCGCAAGGCTTTCCAGCCGTCCCGGGCCGAGCACGCAGGCCGCCACCACCAGCGGGCCCGCGCAGGCGCCGCGGCCCACCTCGTCCACCCCGGCCACCGGTCCCAGGCCGCTGCGGTGCAGCGCGGACTCCAGGGTGCGCAACCCGGACGACTTGCGGATCACCGTCCGCGGCGGCCACGTTGTGGCCATGGCTACTGATTCTGCTGGGGGTTCACCGAATCCACGCCGCCCCAGCGCCCCGGCGGCCACACGATGAACCTGGCCTTGCCGATCACGTTGGACACCGGCACGGTGCCCGACATCGGATCGCCGGTGCACAGGATGCCCTTGAGCGCGTCGGCCGGGACGCTGGTGCAGTGCGCCCGGGAATCCGCCGAGTGGGTCCGGTTGTCGCCCATCACCCACAGGCGTCCGGCGGGCACCGTCACCGGCCCGAACTCCGGACCCAGGCAGGGGTAGACCGCCGGGTCGGCCATCATGGTGTTCGGGTCCAGGTAGGGCTCGGACAGCCGCTTGCCGTTGACCGTCAGCCCCGTGTCGGCCCGGCATTGCACCGTCTGCCCGCCGACCGCGATGACCCGCTTGACCAGGTCGTTCTCGTCGGGAGGCACGAAGCCGACGAACGACAGCGCGTTCTGCGCCCAGCGCAGCGCGGTGTTGTTGGAGCGGATCGACTTGTATCCGGCGTTCCAGGCCGGCGGCCCCTTGAAGACGACGACGTCGCCGGGATGCGGTGCGCCGAAGCGGTAGGTGACCTTGTCGACCATGATCCGGTCGCCGACGCAGCCCGTGCAGCCGTGCAGGGTGGGCTCCATGGATTCCGAGGGAATCAGATACGGGCGCGCCACGAACGTCAGCATGACGTAGTAGAGGACCACTGCGATGACCGCGAGGATCGCGAATTCCCGCAGCGCGGAACGCTTGGTGCGCTTGGGTTCGCCGTCCTCGGGCGCCTCGGGCGATTCGGGCGATTCGGCGTCGGGGTCCGGCTCGCGGGCGGGCGCGTTCGGGTCCTGGGTCGAGACCTTCGGCTCTGACTGACCAGCGTCGGGCTGGGGCTCGGGTGAGTCCGTGCGATCGGTCACGAGATCAGCGTAGCCAGCCCGATTTGTGTGCCTGTAGTCCGCCGAGCCGGTTGCCGGTCAGCGCTTCTCCTTGATCTTGGCCTTCTTGCCGCGGAGCTCACGCAGGTAGTACAGCTTGGCCCGGCGGACGTCGCCACGGGTCACCAGCTCGATGTGGTCGATGTTCGGCGAATGCACCGGAAACGTCCGCTCCACGCCGACACCGTAGCTCTCCTTGCGCACCGTGAAGGTCTCACTGACGCCCCCACCCTGCCGGCGGATGACCACGCCCTTGAACACCTGGATGCGCTCCTTGGCACCTTCGATGACCTTGACGTGCACGTTGATGGTGTCGCCCGGGCCGAAGGCCGGGATGTCGTCGCGTAGCGACGCCTGGTCGACGAAGTCCAGCCTGTTCATGTGAGAGGACACTTCCTTGCGGTCAGCGGCTCGCGGTTGACCGCGCGCGGCGGTCACCGAGCCGATGGATTCGAGCTTTCCGACTAATCTGGCATACGTCTCGCAGCAGGCGGAAAACGGCCCGGCCGGCCGACAACCGCTGGAGACAACTGGTCAATTGTGCCAGACACCGGCCATGCAGTGAAAATCACAGGGAAACGCCGCGGTGCACGACGAGCCGATCCCGCAGGTCAGTGGTAGATATGACGGCATGCGAGCGCGACTTTCCACGCTGTTGGCCGCCCTGGCGGCGGTGGCGTTGGTAATCGCGAGCGCCCGCGAGGCACAGGTGCATGCCAAGACGTTCGGCGCCCCGCTGGGCCCCGCGCCCACCGTGACCGCCTCGAAGGCGCCGCCGCTGTCGGATCTGCTGCTCGAGACCTTCTCGTCGCCGCAGCCGCAGCGGGTGCTGCCCAGCGCCGAATTCGGCCCGCTGCAGGTGCGCCTGCAGCGGGCCACCGACGAGGCCGCCGCCGCGGGCGCCACCCTGTCGGTCGCCATCCTGGACCGGGCCACCAACCGGCTCGTCTCCAACGGCAACGGCCAGATCGTCGGGACCGCATCGGTGGCCAAGCTGTTCATCGCCGACGACCTGCTGATGCAACACGCCGCCGGCAAGACCGCGCTGAGCGCCGACGACCGCCGGGCCGTCGACCTCATGTTGCAGTCCTCCGACGACGGCGCCGCCGATCGGTTCTGGGATCAGGATGGCGGCGGCGCCATCATCTCCCAGGTCGCCGGCCGGTACGGGCTGGGCTCGACCACCCCCCCGCCCGACGGGCGCTGGTGGAACACGATGAGTTCGGTGACCGACCTGATCACCTACTACGCAAAGCTGCTCGACGGGTCGGGCGGGCTGCCGGCCGAGCAGGCCAGGATCATCGTCACCGACCTGGACCGGTCCACGCCCAACGGCGTGGACGGCTACCCGCAGCGGTTCGGCATCCCCGATGGCCTTTACGCCGAACCGGTGGCGGTCAAGCAGGGCTGGATGTGCTGCATCGGCAGCGACTGGATGCACCTGTCGACGGGACTCGTCGGCGCGGACCACCGCTACATCATGGTGGTCCAGTCGCTGCAGCCCTCCGACGACGCCACCGCCCGCGAGACGATCACCCGGGCGGTCAGGACGATGTTCCCCGACGGCCGCATCGGTCCCTCGCTCAGCTAGCCGGGCGTGTCCTCCGGCGCGCACAGGTCCGGGCGGCGCTCCCGGGTGCGTTGCAGCGAAACCTCCCGACGCCAGGCGGCGACGCGCGCGTGGTCCCCGGACAGCAACACGGCGGGGACGTCGAGGCCGCGCCAGCTGGGCGGCCGGGTATAGCTGGGGCCCTCCAGCAGCCGGTCCAGGCCCGGTGAGTGCGAGTCGTCGCACAGCGACGCGGGATTCCCCAAAACTCCGGTCAGCAGCCGCAGCACGGCCTCGATCATCACGACGGCCGCCGACTCCCCGCCCGGCAGCACATAGTCGCCGATCGAGACCTCCTCGACCCGCATCCGCCGGCCGGCGTCCTCGATGACCCGCTGGTCGATCCCCTCGTAGCGGCCGCAGGCGAACACCAGGTGCGTCTCGTCGCTCCAGCGTTGGGCCGTGGCCTGCGTGAACAGCGCACCGGCCGGCGTGGGAACCACCAGAAGCGTTTCACCGGAACAGATTTCATCGAGTGCTTCGCCCCACACCGGCGCCTTCATCACCATCCCGGGACCGCCGCCGTAGGGCGCGTCGTCGACCGAGTGATGCACGTCGTGGGTCCAGAGCCGCAGGTCGTGCACGCGCAGGTCGACCAGGCCCGACTCGATCGCCTTGCCCGGCAACGATTGTCGCAGCGGGTCCAGGTAGGCCGGAAAGATCGTGACGACGTCGATTCTCATGCCAGATCCAACAGGCCCTCGGGCGGATCGATCTCGACCAGGCGATCACCGAGCGACACCGAGGTGACGATCGCGGCGACGAAGGGCACCAACACTTCCCCACCGTCGGGCCGGCGGACCGAAAGCAGCTCGCCGGCCGCGGTGTGCAGCACCTCGGCGACCACGCCGAGGTGGGTTCCCGTGATCGTGCGCACGCGCAGGCCTTCGAGTTGGTGGTCGTAGTAGGTGTCCGGTTCGTCGATCGGCGGTAGCTCGTCGGAATCGATGATGAACAGGCTGCCCCGCAAGGCATCTGCGGCGTCCCGGTCGTTCACCCCGGCCAGGCGCACCAGCAGCCGGCCGCCGTGTTCGCGCGCGCTTTCGACCACACAGTCGCGTTCCCCGCCGCCGCGGGAATCCCTGGCGCGCAACGTGGTTCCGGGCGCGAACCGGGCGGCGGGGTCGTCGGTGCGGATCTCGACGACCACCTCACCGCCGATGCCGTGCGCCTTGACCACGCGCCCGACGGTCAACTCCAATGGAGTTCCATGGGGCAGCGCTCCGCTATTGGTCGGTGTCCACGACGTCGACGCGGATGCCGCGGCCACCGATGCCGGCCACCAGCGTGCGCAGCGCGGTCGCGGTGCGTCCGCCGCGGCCGATCACCTTGCCCAGGTCGTCGGGATGGACGTGGACCTCGACGGTCCGCCCCCGCCGGCTGGTCACCATGTCCACCCGGACATCGTCGGGGTTGTCGACGATCCCGCGGACCAGATGCTCGACCGCGTCGACGACGACGGCGCCCATGCCGGTCAGCTTTCCGCGGCGGGCTCGGCCGCCTCGGCTTGCTCGCCGCCCTCGGCCGGTGCGGCCTCGGTGCTGGCCTCGGCGGCGTCGGCTTTGGCCGGCTTCTCATCGGCGGGCTCGGCGGCGTCGGTCTTGGCCGCCTTCTTGGCAGGCGCCTTCTTCTTCGGTTTGGCAGCCTCGGTGGTCGGCCCGCCCTCGGCGGCGGCCAGCGCGGCGTTGAACAGCTCCAGCTTGCTGGGCTTGGGCGGGGCGACCTTGAGCTCGCCCTCGGCACCCGGCAGCCCCTTGAACTTCTGCCAGTCGCCGGTGATCTTCAGCAGCTTGAGCACCGGCTCGGTGGGCTGGGCACCCACGGACAGCCAGTACTGGGCGCGCTCGGAGTTGATCTCGATCAGGCTCGGCTCTTCCTTCGGGTGATACCGGCCGATGACCTCGATGGAACGGCCGTCGCGCCGCGTGCGGGCGTCGGCGACGGCGACGCGATACTGGGGATTGCGGATCTTGCCAAGCCGAGTCAGCTTGATCTTCACAGCCATGGTTGAACGAACTCTCCTGTGTGTGTCACGCTGCAATTCAGCGACCCCGACGGGATGTCCGGGCCCGGTTTTGCCTCGCGTGTGTGACCGGCCGCGCAAGCACTCCCGGGGAGCGGGTCGCACGGCGGACAGCCGCCCATTGTGCCAGAGCGGGTGCCCCTAGCGGAAATTCGGCCGGCCGCGCTACACCACCGCGCTACATCACCTTCTGGAAGACCTTGGTCTCGACCCGGCGGGTCATGCGCCAGCCTTCGGCGGTGCGCGCGAACTCGTCGTCGTACCACAGCCCGCAGAACAACACCTGGTCGTTCTCGCCGCCCAGCACCATGGGGTTGAAGCAGATCACCCGCGACGACGCGGTGTCCCCGTCGATGCGGACCGAGAAGTTGCCCAGCATGTGCGCGTACACCGGGAAGTTCGGCAGCACCTCCGAGAGCCACTTTTTGACCTCGGGATAGCGGCCGTCGATGCCGCCCAGGGCCCGGTAGTCGATGTAGGCGTCGGGGGTGAACACCTTGTCCAGGTCGTCGAATCGGCGGTTGTCGATGGCGGTGGAGTAGTCCACCAGCAGCTGCTGGATCTCCAGGCGGTCGGAGATCTCTTCGAGACTCAACATGCATCGATTCAACACCGCCGTCCCCCGGTGGCTGGGATCGGTAGCACCGGACCTGGTGTGCACTGGCAGACAGGTCCACCGGCAACGAAGGAGCCCCGCATGAGCCGCACCCGGCGATTCTCACGTTTTCCCAGGACAAGCCCACCCGCTGGGGAGAATAATCCCCGGTTTATGAGAGCGGCATTCGTGGGATTAGCAACGATGCTGTTGATGTTCGGGGGGTTGGGGCCGGCCGCGCCTTCGGCCGAGGCGGCCCCATGCCCGGCCTGGAAGTCCTGCCAGCACTGGTGCCCCGGCGATGTCCTCCCGGCGGGCCGGCCGGTCCCGTGGGACGGCAACGTCTGCCACGACTACTTCTGGGACTACTACGGCGTGCACGACATCGGCGACGGGAAGTTGTACTCCTGGCGGGATATGCCCTGGCACTAGCCCGGAACCGACGTTAGCCGGGCTGGCCTGGCTGGCCAGTGGTGCCGTCGCCGGCGGGGCCGGTGCCGCCGCATTGGCCGCGCTGATCGAGGTGCCAATACCGGCCAGATCCGAGGCCGCCGAGGACACCAGCTCGGGGGTCGCCACCAAGTACGACATCGTCGTCCTCCGACCCGGGGTATTCAACGAATCACCACACGGAAGCGTCGAGCGTTAACGCTAGCTGGATTGGCCGTGCCGCAAGGACTTTCGACACCCCGCTTACTGGCAGAGTGCCCGGCGCAAGCCCGGCAGTTAGACTATGCGCCCATGCGCAAGCTCATGGTCGCGGTCGGCGCCCTGCTGACGGTCGCCGCTTGCGGCGTCACGGTCAGCGTGGCCACCGCCGCCACGACCCGGGCCGACAGCGTGCAGCCGATCGGCTCGGTTCCCATCCCCGAGGGCCCGGCCCAGACCTGGATCGTGGCCGACCTCGACAGCG
Source organism: uncultured Actinomycetota bacterium (assembly GCA_963711445.1). Taxonomy (GTDB): domain Bacteria; phylum Actinomycetota; class Actinomycetes; order Mycobacteriales; family Mycobacteriaceae; genus Mycobacterium. The sequence goes on along the minus strand of CAVQEF010000002.1, from coordinate 1,367,319 downwards.
GCCAGGTGCTGGCCGGGCGGGATCAGGACGTGCCCCATCCGCCGGCGAGCACCATCAAGGTGCTACTGGCGCTGGTGGCGCTGGATCAGCTGAGCCTGGACTCCACCGTCGTGGCCGACGCCGCGGACGCCGACGTCGAGTGCAGCTGCGTGGGCATCAAGCCGGGCCACCTCTACACCGCACGCGAACTGCTGGACGCCATCCTGCTGGTGTCGGGCAACGACGCCGCCAACACGCTGGCGCACATGCTGGGCGGCGCCGACGCCGCGGTTGCCATGATGAACGCCAAGGCCGCCTCCCTGGGCGCGGCGAGCACGCACGCCGCGACGCCGTCGGGCCTGGACGGGCCGGGCGGGTCCGGGGCGTCCACGGCGCACGACCTGGCCGTCATCTTCCGCGCCGCGCTGGCCAACCCGGTGTTCGCGCAGATCACCGCCGAGCGGTCGGCGATGTTCCCCGGCGATAACGGCGAGCACCCGATCACCAACCGCGACGAACTGCTCGATCGTTACCCCGGCGCGCTCGGGGGCAAGACGGGCTTCACCAACGCGGCCCGCAAGACGTTCGTCGGGGCGGCCGCCCGCGGCGGGCGGCGACTGGTGGTCGCCATGATGTACGGGCTGGTCCACGAGGGCGGCCCCACGTACTGGGACCAGGCGGCAAACCTGTTGGACTGGGGCTTTGCGCTGAACCCGGAGACGGGCGTCGGCTCGCTGTAACGACCGCGCGCGGGTTAGCCCCCGTCCGGCATCGCGGCGGTCAGCAGCGCCATCAGCACCGGGATGCGTTGCTCGGCGATCTCCGGCTGCGGCAGGACGCCCTCCACCACGGCGGCCCCGTCGAACACGTTCGTCATCAGCGCGACGAGCACGGGGAACGTCTCCTGCGGGAAGCTCTCGGCGCCGGGCAGCGCGCGCGCCGCGTCGTGGATCTTCGCGGCGTACTGCCCCAGCTCGTGTTGCAGCGTCTCCTTGAGCTTCTCGTCGGTGCGCGCGGCGACCAACAGCTCGTAGACCACGGCGTTGGTGGGGCTGCTCGTGATGTCGCGCAGGATCACCAGCGCCGCCCGTAGCGCCGGCCGGGAGGCCGGCATCGCTGGAATTTCCGTGACGCCCTTAATGAAGGCCACCAGCTGCCGGCGCAGCACCTCCGACGCAGTGGCCGCCATGAAGTCGCCCATCGTCTCGAAGTGGCGGAACAGGGCGCCGACCGACACCCCGGCGCGCTTGGTGATCACCGCGGCCGAGGCCCGCGCGTAGCCCACCTCGACGATGGTGGCGATGCTCGCCTCGATGAGCCGCGCGACGGTCTCCTCGCGGCGCTGCTGCTGGGTCCGGGCCACCTCAGGCGCCCACCGCCGCGGCCGCCCGACGCGATCCGGCCCGCAGGTAGCGCCCCGACTTGACGGTCCGCCCGTAGCCGTCCCGGAACCGGCCGCCGGACCGGCCGCCCCGGTAGACGACGGCGCCCCCCACCCCGGTCGCGACCACGGCGTCGTCGTTGCGGTTGACCATGCGCCGCAGGCCCCCGTAGTGCGCGACCGCGTCCTCGTGGTAGCCGTCGACCGCATCGGTCAGGCCGGCCGGGTCGATGACGACGAAGTCGGCGCGGTCGCCCTGCCGCAGCGTGCCGGCGTCGATGCCGAACCACTCCGCCAGTTCGCCGGTCAGGCGGTGCACCGCCCGCTGAGTCGACATGAACGGCGCGCCGGCCCGCTCGGCGTCGCGGGTGCGCTTGAGGAATCGCAGCGCGAAGTTGTAGAAGGCCATGTTGCGCAGGTGCGCGCCGGCGTCGGAGAAACCCATGTGGATGCTGGGCTCGGCGGCGAGCTTGTCGAGCAGCCTGGGCCGGTGGTTGGCCACCGTGGTCGTCCACCGGACGTTGCGCTCGCCGTTGTCGACGAGCACGTCGAGGAACGCGTCGAGCGGGTGCAGCCCGCGCTCGTCGGCGATCGCGCCGAAACTCTTGCCGATCAGCGACTCATCGGGGCATTCGACGATGACGGCGTCATGGAAGTCGCGGTGCCACAACGACGGTCCGAGCTTGCGCCGGTCGAACTCGCGCCGGAACCGGCGCCGGTATTCCTGGTCGGCCAGCAGCTCGTTGCGCTCCAGCTGGTCGCGCAGGTGCAGGGCCGCGGTCCCGGCGCCGAACTCCTCGAACACCGGCAGGTCGATCCCGTCGGAGTACAGCTCGAACGGGACCGGCAGGTGCTGGAACCGCACGCTGCTGCCCAGCAGCCGGTTGAGCAGCCGGGTGCCCAGCCCGAAGCCGTGCACGGCCAGCGGCATCGACTTGGCGTCGGCCGAGACCAGCATGCTCATCCGCACGCCCTTGCCGCGGCCGAAGATCCGGCTGCTGGTCAAAAAGAACATCAGCCCCGAGATCGGGTTCTTGACATCGGGGGCGCTCTGCAGCATCCGGCCGCGCCGACGCAGCACGTCGATCAGCTTGCGCCGCTCGCGCCACGTCGCGAACGTCGACGGCAGCGCGCGCGAGCGGAACCGGTCGCCGTCGAGCTTGTCGATCGCCGCATCCATCCCGGACATGCCGAGCATTCCGGCGCTCAGCGCCTCGTCGAGCAGGGCCGTCATCTTCTCCAGCTCGGCCGCCGTGGGCTGCACGCCGGCGTCGGTGGCGCGGTCGAGCCCCAGCACCGCGGTCCGCAAGTCCGAATGACCAAGCAGGGAGCCGATGTTGGGACCGAGCGGCAGGGCGTCGATCGCCTCGATGTATTCCGCGGCGGTCGACCAGGTGCGACGGGCATCCAGGGCGCCGTGGACATATTCGCGCGGCACCGCCTCGACGCGGCTGAACAGGTCGGCGGCGTCCTGCGAGTCGGCGTACACCGTCGACAGCGAGCAGTTGCCCAGCAGCACCGTGGTCACCCCGTGGCGCACCGACTCCGGCAGCCCGGGGTCCAGCAGCACCTCGGCGTCGTAGTGGGTGTGCACATCGATGAAGCCGGGCACCACCCACTTGCCCGCCGCGTCGATCACCTCGGGGCAACCGGTCTCGTCCAACGGCCCGGCGCTCACCGCGGCCACCACGCCGTCGCGAATCCCGAGCGTCTCGACCCGCGGCGCGCCGCCGGTCCCGTCGAACCACAAGCCGTCGCGAATGATCACGTCGTAGCTCACCGTGCCTCCAAGGTCCGTCGGTGGCACCGAACGTAACATAGATAGTAAGTGCTCGCAATCTTTTGGCCGCATCGGGTCGCCGCGGGCGAAGGACGCGGACGTCGGGTCCGCGTGGTCAGGGATGCGGTCGCGGCGCGCGCGGCGCCGCCGTCGGCGCGGGGCTCGGTGTGCTGCGGCTCTCCGGACCCGCCGCCGGATCGGGCAACGTCACCCCCGGCGGCACCGGGCCCTGCGGGCTGGCCACCGCGGGAATGCGGATCACCGCCGACCGCTGATCGCATTCGTTGGTCTGCACGGTGAGGATCTCCTCGCCGGCGAAGTCGCCGTTCGGCTGCGGTTGCAGCGTCAGCACCAGCGTCGCGGTCTGGTCGTCTGCCGCGCCGTCCGATCCGACGCACGGGAAGCGGATGTCGGTCGGCGATGACTGCCAGCGGTCGTCGCCGTAGCGCAGGTACATCGGCGCGCCACCGGCATAGACCTGCCGGCTGTGCCCGTTGTCGTCGAGGCGGGTGGCGGCCGCGGTGCAGCCATCCGGCCTGCACGCCGAGCGGAAGGCCCACCAGGTGGTCACGTCCGGCGGTTGCGGGTCGGCGGCGTAGTTGTAGGTCTGCTTGGTGCGCTGGACCTCGAGGCGGTACGTGCCGTCGAGCGGAACCGGGGCGGCGGTGTCCGGGGCGGGCGTGCTCGGCGCGACGGCCCGAGCCGGCGGGGCCGGCGCCGCCGAGCCGACGGGACGAGGCGGGGCCGGCTGCGTCCTGCGCGCGACCACGACGCCCAGCGCGAGCAGACCGGCGAGCAGCACCACTGCCGCGATCCGCAGCACCGTCTTGCGCACCCTGCGCCGCTTCGGCGCGGGCCGCGGGGCCTGACCGGGGGGCGCCGGCGGCGCGCCGGCGCCCGAGAAGGCGCTCGGGGGCCCCGGCCATGCCGCCGACGACCGCGGGCTCCCCCGGGTGTTGCGGGCCGTACCGGATGCCGGGCCGCCGCCGTAGCCGTCGTCGGCCTCGGGCCAGGCGTAGGCGGGATAGTCGGCGACCAGGACGGCCTCGGGGCTGCGCTCACCGGCGGAAAGGCCCGCCTGCTCGTTGGCCGCATCGGCGAAGTCGCGGCAGCTGTCGAACCGGTCGGCGGCCCGCCGGGCCAGCGCCCTGGCGAAGACCGCATCGAGGCGGACAAGTTCCGGGCGCTGGTCGCTGAGCCGCGGTGGCGCGCCGGCGGGCGGCGTCCCGGTCAGCAGGTGAAATGCGGTGGCCGCCAGCGCATACTGGTCGGCGCGCCCGTCGACGTCGGCGCCGATCAACTGCTCGGGCGCGGCATAGGCCGGCGAGGGCTCCCCGGCGATACCGAAGTCCGACAACAGAATCCGCTGTTCGCCCTCGCCGCGGCCGGTCAGGAAGATGTTGGCCGGCTTGACGTCGCGGTGCACCATGCCGCGCTGGTGGGCGTAGTCGAGAGCCTCGGCGAGGGCGGTCACCACGGCGAGCGCCTCGCCGACCGGTGAGACCGCGGGGAACCGGTCGGCGGCGAGTTGCGCGGCGCTGATGCCGTCGACGTAATCCATGGCGACCCACAGCTGACCGTCGACCTCACCGCGGTCGTGCACGCGCACGATGTTCGGGTGGACGAGATGCGTGGCGAGCGGCGTCTCGTCCTGGAATCGCCGGCGGGCTTCGTCGTCGTCCGCCGGCGCCGGGGACAGGACTTTGAGCGCCTGCCAGGTCGACGAGCGCGGATCCTGGACGAGGTAGACCACGCCGGTGGCTCCTGCGCCCAGCCTCCTAGCCACGATGTAACCGGCAAAGGTCGCGCCGCTGGGCAACGCCATTGCCCGATACTATTCCCCCGGCCGGCGCCCCGCGCGACTAGCCCGCCGGACCGGCTGCCGGGCGAAACGCCTTGCCGCGCAGTATCACCAGATCGGGGCTGGTGAGCACGTCGGGGCCCAGCCGCGGGTCCCGCGAGTAGCACACCAGGTCCGCCGAGGCCCCGTGGTCCAGGCCGGGGCGGCCCAGCCAACCGCGGGCGTCCCAGCACGCCGCGCCCAGCGCCTCGGTCGGGTTCATGCCGATGGCCTTGAGGGCCTCGATCTCGTCGGAGATCCGCCCGTGGGCGACCATGCTGCCGGCGTCGGTGCCGGCGTAGACCGGCACGCCCGCCTCGCGCGCCGCCGCTATCCGTGCGTAGCCCCGGGCGTATAGATCGCGCATGTGCGCCGCGTAGGTCGGGTAGCGGCCCGCAGCATCGGCGATACCGGGGAAGTTCTCGAGGTTGATCAGCGTGGGGACCAGCGCGGTGCCGTGCTCGAGCATCAGGGCGACGGTGTCGTCGGTCAGCCCGGTGCCGTGCTCGATGCAGTCGATGCCGGCCTTGATGAGGCCCGGCAGAGCGTCCTCACTGAAGACGTGCGCGGTGACGCGCGCGCCGTGGGAGTGCGCGGTGTCGATCGCGGCGCGCAGCACCTCGTCGGACCACAGCGGCGCCAGGTCGCCGACCTTGCGGTCGATCCAGTCGCCGATCAGCTTGATCCAGCCGTCGCCGCGCTTCGCCTCGGCGGCCACCGCGGCCGGCAGCTGCGATTCGTCCTCGATTTCGACCGCGTACCCGGCGATGTAGCGCTTGGGTCTGGCCAGGTGCTTACCGGCCCGGATGATGCGGGGCAGGTCGTCGCGCTCGTCGAGGCCGCGGGTGTCGGTCGGTGACCCGCAGTCGCGCAGCAGCAACGCCCCGGCGTCGCGCTCGGTCTCGGCCTGGGCCATCGCCTCGTCGAGCTCGATCTCGCCCTGCTTGCCCAGCCCGACGTGACAGTGCGCGTCGACCAGGCCGGGCAGGATCCAGCCGCCCCCGGAAGCACCGAATACGGTGTCGGCCCCGGCGACCGGTTCCGTGCTGATGCGGCCGTCGACGATCCAGAGCTCGACGTCGGCGCCGTCGGGCAGCCCCCGACCTCGCACGTGCAGGCGCACGAACCGGCTACTTCCTTCCCGGGTTGCCTGGGAACTTGAGCTTGGACAGGTCGAAGTCGGCCAGGCCGGGCGGGAGCTCGTTGAGACCCTCGGGCATCTGCGACAGGTCGGGGAAGCCCGCCGGCATGCCCGGCATCCCCTGCCCCAGCGGATTCCGGGCCTTGGGCGGCGTGGGGCCGCGCGCGCCCTTCTTGCCCTTCTTGCCCTTCGCGCCCTTGGCCCCCTTGGCCTTTCGGGTCGCGGACTTGCGCCCCATGCCGGGGATGCCCATGCCGCCGAGCATGGACGACATCATCTTGCGAGCCTCGAAGAAGCGATCGACCAGCTGGTTGACCTCCGAGACCGTCACGCCCGAGCCGTTGGCGATCCGCAACCGCCGCGACGCGTTGATGATCTTCGGGTCGGCCCGCTCCTGCGGCGTCATCCCGCGGATGATCGCCTGCAACCGGTCGAGTTGGCTGTCGTCGACGGCCGACAGGGCGTCCTTCATCTGGCCGGCGCCGGGCAGCATGCCCAGCAGGTTGCCGATCGGCCCCATCTTGCGGATGGCCAGCATCTGTTCCAGGAAGTCCTCGAGGGTCAGCTCGCCCGTGCCGATCTTGACGGCGGCCGCCTCGGCCTGCTCGGCGTCGAAGACCTGCTCGGCCTGTTCGATCAGGCTCAGGACGTCGCCCATGCCCAGGATGCGGCTGGCCATCCGGTCCGGATGGAAGACGTCGAAATCCTCGAGCTTCTCTCCGGTGGAGGCGAACAGGATCGGGACGCCGGTCACCTCGCGGACCGACAGCGCGGCCCCGCCGCGCGCGTCGCCGTCGAGCTTGGTGAGCACCACGCCGGTGAAGCCGACGCCCTCGCGGAACGCCTCGGCGGTGGTGACCGCGTCCTGCCCGATCATCGCGTCCAGGACGAACAGCACCTCGTCGGGGTCGATGGCCGTGCGGATGGCCGAGGCCTGGGCCATCAGTTCCTCGTCGATGCCCAGCCGTCCCGCGGTGTCGACGATGACGACGTCGAAGTGCTTGGCGCGGGCCTCGGCGAGGCCGGCCGCCGCGACGGCAACGGGGTCGGGCGGGCCGACGTCCGGCTCCGGCGATCCCGCGCCCGGATGCGGCGCGAACACCGGCACGCCCGCGCGCTGACCGACGACCTGCAGCTGGTTGACCGCGGCGGGGCGCTGCAGGTCACAGGCCACCAGGAGCGGCGTGTGCCCCTGGCCGCGCAGCCACGCCGCCAGCTTGCCCGCCAGGGTCGTCTTGCCGGAGCCCTGCAGGCCGGCGAGCATGATGACGGTCGGCGGCGTCTTCGCGAACGCGAGCTGGCGGGTCTCGCCGCCGAGGATGCCGACGAGCTCGTCATTGACGATCTTGACGACCTGTTGCGCCGGGTTGAGCGCGCCGGACACCTCGGCGCCCTTGGCGCGGTCTTTGATGCGGTTGACGAACGCCCGTACCACGGGCAGCGAGACGTCGGCTTCCAGCAGCGCAAGCCGGATTTCGCGGGTGGTGGCCTCGATGTCGGCGTCGGTCAGTCGACCCTTGCCGCGCAGCCCCGCCAGCGCACCGGTCAACCGGTCAGACAGCGATTCAAACACCCCGCCAGCCTAGTGGACCGGGCTCGACGGCCCGATCTGGACGCGAACGTGCGGCTGGCCGCACACTCGGCTGCGGACGTGCGGCAGGCCGCACACTCGGCGGGTTCGACGGTCTTGACGGTCCGGCGCCGGCAAACCAAAGTCAGCTCATGCTCGAGGTGATCGACAAGGGGTCCAGCAGCCGGGAGCATCCGCTGCCGCTGCTGTTCGTCCACGGCGGATGGCATGGGGCCTGGTGTTGGGAACACTTCCTGGACTTCTTCGCCGACGCGGGCTACCGCGCGGTCGCGGTGAGCCTGCGTGGGCACGGCGGCAGCCCCACCCCCAAGCCGTTGCACAAGGTTTCCATCGCCGACTACATCGACGACGTCCGCGCCGTGGCCGACGACCTCGGCGGCTGGCCGGTGCTCGTCGGCCATTCGCTGGGCGGCTTCGTCGTGCAGCGCTACCTGGAAACCCGCCGCGCCCCGGCCGCGGTGCTGGTGGGCTCCGTGCCACCGCAGGGCGTGCTCACGCTGGCGCTGCGAGTCTGGCGCCGCCGGCCGTCGATGACCATGGAAGCCTGGAGCGACCGCACGCTGCTGAAATTCCTCGCCACCCCGGCGCTGGCCCGCGAGTACCTGTTCTGCGCCGACACGCCCGAGGCCGTCGTCGAATCCTGCAGGCAACGCGCCGGCGCCGAGAGCCTGCGCGCCGCCATGACCGATCCGGTCATCCGCCGGGTCAGAACCCAGCGCGTGAGCACACCGATCCTGGTCCTGGGCGCGAAGTACGACGGCTTCGTCAGCGTCGCCGAGGTGCGCGCGACGGCGCGCGCGTATGGGACCGAGCCGGAATTCTTCTCGATGGGCCACAACATGATGCTCGAACCGGGCTGGCCCGACGTCGCCGCACGCATCCACGCGTGGCTGCAGACGCGCGATCCCGCGGCCTCGGCACGCTAGCCGCGCCCGCGTCGCTGCTGCACCGAAAACCATTGCCGTGCTACATTTCACGTCCGCCACTTGAGCAGGCCGGCCGCATCGGATAACGAATCTACGGGGGGAAATGTCGTTGCAACCGGTCAGCCGCACCCAGGCGCGCGCCGAGACTGGAGACGACGGCGATCAGGCGCTGCGGGGCTGGCAGCGCAGGGCGCTGGTGAAGTACCTGGCCGGCCGCCCACGCGATTTCCTGGCCGTGGCCACCCCCGGCTCCGGCAAGACGACGTTCGCCCTGCGGGTCGCGGCCGAACTGCTCGGCCAGCGCGCCGTCGACCAGATCACCGTGGTAGTGCCCACCGAGCACCTCAAGGTTCAGTGGGCGCGGGCCGCCACCCGGCACGGCCTCGCCCTGGACCCGAGGTTCTCCAACACCAGCCCCACGACCTCGGCGGAATACCACGGCGTGACGGTGACCTACGCCCAGGTCGCCGCGCACCCGACGCTGCACCGGGTGCGCACCGAGCAGCGACGGACGCTGGTGATCTTCGACGAGATCCATCACGGCGGTGACGCCAAGACGTGGGGCGAGGCGATCCGCGAGGCGTTCAGCGACGCCACGCGCCGGCTCGCCCTGACGGGCACACCGTTCCGCAGCGACGACAGCCCCATCCCGTTCGTCACCTACACCGCCGGCAGCGACGGGATCCAGCGTTCGGCGGCCGATCACATCTACGGCTACGCCGAGGCCCTCGCCGACGGCGTGGTCCGCCCGGTGGTGTTCCTCGCCTACTCGGGGCAGGCGCGCTGGCGCGACAGCGCCGGCGACGAGCACGCGGCCCGCTTGGGCGAGCCGCTGTCGGCCGAACAGACCGCGCGGGCCTGGCGCACGGCGCTGGACCCCGCCGGCGAATGGATGCCCGCGGTGATCGCGGCCGCCGACCAGCGGCTATGCCAGCTGCGCACCCACGTGCCCGACGCCGGCGGCATGATCATCGCCTCCGACAAGACCTCGGCCCGCGCGTACGCCGCCCTGCTGCAGAGGATGACCTCGGAGCCCCCCACCGTCGTCCTGTCCGACGACCCCGGGTCGTCGGGCCGCATCACCGAGTTCGCCGAGAGCACCGGCCGGTGGCTGGTCGCGGTGCGCATGGTGTCCGAGGGCGTCGACGTGCCCCGGCTGTCGGTGGGCATCTACGCGACCAGCGCCTCGACCCCGCTGTTCTTCGCACAGGCGATCGGCCGGTTCGTGCGCTCGCGGCGCCCCGGGGAAACCGCGAGCATCTTCCTGCCGTCGGTGCCCAACCTGCTGCAGCTGGCCAGCGAGCTCGAGACCCAGCGCAACCACGTGCTCGGCGAGCCGCACCGCGCGAACGAGGACCCGCTCGACGGCGATCCGGCCGTCAAAACCCAAACCGAGCAGGGCGACACCGAGCGCGGCTTCACCTCGCTGGGCGCCGACGCCGAACTCGACCAGGTCATCTTCGACGGGTCGTCCTTCGGCACCGCCGCCCCGGCCGGCAGCGATGAGGAGGCCGACTACCTCGGCATCCCCGGGCTGCTCGACGCCGAGCAGATGCGGGCCCTGCTGCACCGCCGCCAGGACGAGCAGCTGCGGCGACGGACCCAGCTCAACAAGGACGCCGCGACACCGGTGCCGCCCCCGACCATGCACGGCGAGATCCGCGAACTGCGCCGCGAACTGAACACCCTGGTGTCGCTGACCCACCACCGCACCGGCAAGCCGCACGGCTGGATCCACAACGAGCTGCGCCGGCGCTGCGGCGGGCCGCCGATCGCCGCCGCCACCCGCGACCAGCTCCACGACCGCATAATCGCTCTGCGGCAGATGAATTCGGAGCGCACGTAGGCCGCCGTCGGTGGTCGTCCGCTAGTCGCCGACGGGCTCCTGGAGCACTTCGACCGCGGGCCCGCCCAACACCGCCAGCAGGTGCTTGGAGACGGCGTCCCGCGGTTCGGCCGCCCCGGGCTCGGCCGGCACGGTCACGCAGAACACGTCGGCCGCGGTGGAGCCGAACGTGTTCACTTTCGCCCACACGATGTCCGCCCCGGCGCGCTCGAGCGCCCGGGCCAGCAGCGCCAGCAGGCCCAGCCGGTCCATGGCGCGGACCTCGACGAGAAGTTGGTCGGGAGTGGGGGAATCGAGCCACAGGATGCGCGGCGGCGCGGTCGAACGCGTCAGCGGCGCCCCCGCCTGGACCTCCCCGGCCCGTCCCAGCGCCGAGTCGGCGGCGTCGCTGTCGCGCTTCTCCAGCGCGGCGAGGACGTCGACGTCGCCCTTGAGGGCGCCGACGAACTGCTGGCGCAGCAGGCCCGTTTCGGGTGGTGCACCGAACAGCGGCGACACCACGAACTCGGTGATCGCGACGCCCTCGTGGGTGTTGGCCGAGGCCGAATGGATGCGCAGCGAGTTCAGCGCGAGCACCGCGGCGGCATTCGACACCAGGCCGCGCTGGTCCGGCGCGACCATCACCACGTTGAGCCGCTCGGTGTCGCCGGACCGGATCTCCACGTGCACCCCGTGGTCGGCCGCCAGTGAAAGATATTGCGGTGCAGCGGGATCCGCCTTTGGCAGCGGCTCGCCCGCCATCACCATCCGGCAGCGACGGACCAGGTCGGCCACCAGGGATGCCTTCCAGTCGCTCCACACGCCCGGTCCGGTGGCCTTCGAGTCGGCTTCGGCCAGCGCGTGCAGCAGTTCGAGCAGTTGCGGGTCGTCGCCCAGGGCCTGCGACACGGCCTGGATCGTCTTGGGGTCGTTGAGGTCGTTGCGGGTGGCCGTGACGGGCAGCAGCAGGTGGTGGCGGACCATGCCCGCCAGCGTGTCGATGTCCTGGGGCGCCAGCCCCAGCCGCTTGCCGATCGGGACCGCCAGCTCGGCCCCGACCACGCAGTGGTCGGCGCCCCGCCCCTTGCCGATGTCGTGCAACAGCGCGCCGAGCGCGAGCAGGTCCGATCGCGCCACGCGGGTGGTCAACGGCGCCGCGTTGACGGCGGTTTCGACGGTATGACGGTCGACGGTCCACTTGTGGGAGACGTCGCGGGGCGGCAGGTCGCGGATCGCCTTCCATTCCGGCAGCAGCCGCTCCCAGAGCCCGGAGTGGTAGAGCGCCTCGATCGTCGGCACCGTGGTGGGGCCGGCGGACAGCACGACCAACAGGTCGTCCAGCGAATCCCGCGGCCAGGGGGTGGGCATCTCGGGGGCGCTGGCGGCGAGCCGGCTCAGCGTGCCGGCGCCGATCGGCAGGCCCTTGTCGGCCGATGCGGCGGCCACGCGCAACACCAGGCCGGCGTCGGTCTCGGGGCGGGCGTCGCGGGCCAGCACGATCTCGCCCGCGTAGTCGACGACCCCCTCGTCCAGCGGTCGCCGCTTGGGCCGCCGCACCAGGGCGCTGATCCCGCGGCGCGGCAGCGCGTTCTCGGCGGTCCGCAGCCCGGTTTCGGCGTGGTAGGCGATGGTGCGGCTGGCACCCGACAGCGTTCGCGCCAGGTCGAACCTGTCACCGAAATGCAGTGCGGCACTGATCTCGTCGCCGAACTGCGCCAGCAGCACATCGTGGCCGCGGCCGGACACCAGGTGCAGCTCGGTGCGCACGTCGAGCAGCGTCAGGTAGGCGGCGTCCAGGGAGCCGCCGGGCATGTCGGGGTTGGCCATGCCGTGGCGGTCGATGAGCTGGGCGATGCCCAGCGCGTCCAGCAATTGCACGTCGCGCAGGCCGCCGCGGCCCGACTTGAGGTCGGGCTCGGCCCGTTGCGCGATCCGGCCGCAGCGCCGCCAGCGGGCCTGGGTGATCTCGACGAGTTCGTCCATGCGGGAACGGATGGCGCTGCGCCACTGCCGCCGCGCCCCGCCGATCAGTTCGGTCGACAGCCAGTCCTCGCCGGCGATGTGGCGCGCATCGAGCATGCCCAGCGCGGCCACCATGTCGGCATTGGCGACCCCGAGCGCCCCGGATACGGTCCGCACGCTGTGGTCGAGCCGAATGTTGGCGTCCCACAACGGATACCACAGCCGATCGGCCACTCGCTCGAGCACGTCGGCGGACTTGTTGTCGTGTAACAACATCAGGTCCAGATCGGAGTGGGGCAGCAACTCCCGGCGGCCCAGGCCGCCGACTCCGACCAGCGCGAACCCGCTGCCGTCGGTGATCCCGATCTCGGACGCCTTGGCCACCAGCCAGGACTCGTGCAGATCCAGCCAGGCTTGCCGCAACCCGGCCGGGTCCAGTGCACGCCCCCGCGACAGCAGTTGGCGCCGCGAGGCAACCAGATCGGTTGCCTCGCCGGCGCTTCCTGTCCCCGATTTTTCCGATGCCCCGGACGGGTCGGGGCGCTGGGAAGTCATACCGCCCGGGCCAGCCCGGGCCCGATCAGCAATGCGCGGCTGGCGTCATAGCGCATCGGTTCCGCGTTCGCCGGTGCGCACGCGCACAATGGTTTCCACCGGGCTGACCCACACCTTGCCGTCACCGATCTTGCCGGTGCGCGCCGCCCGGACGACGGCGTCCACCACCTTGTCGACGATGGAGTCGTCGACGACGACCTCGATGCGGACCTTCGGGACGAAATCGACCGAATACTCGGCGCCCCGGTAAACCTCGGTATGGCCCTTCTGCCGTCCGTAGCCCTGGATCTCGCTGACCGTCATCCCCAGGACGCCGGCGTCCTCAAGGCTGGTCTTGACGTCGTCGAGGGTGAACGGCTTCACGATTGCGGTGATGAGCTTCATTTCCTACTCCGCCTCAACTTTCTCGCCCATTCGCTCCTCCTCCAGACCGTTGCGGGTGTCCGCCACGGCGACCCGCGTGGGAAGGACTGAGCCGGTCGCCACCGCGAAATCGTAACTGCTCTCGGCGTGCTCGGCCTCGTCGATGCCCGCGGCTTCCGCCTCGGGACTCAGCCGCAGCCCCATGGTGTACTTCAGGATAAGGGCCAGGATGAGGGTGACGACACCCGAGTAGGTCAGAACGGAAAACGCGCCGATGGCCTGCCTACCCAGCTGGTCCCAACCGCCGCCGTAGAACAGCCCCTTGACCGCCGCCGGCGCCTCCGGAGCGGCCACCAGGCCCACCATCAGCGTGCCGGCCAGACCGCCGACCAGGTGCACCCCGACCACGTCGAGCGAGTCGTCGAAACCGAACCTGAACTTCAGCCCGACCGCCAGCGCGCACAGCACGCCGGCCACCACGCCGATGACCAACGAGCCCACCACGTTGACCGACGAACACGACGGGGTGATGGCGACCAGACCGGCCACGATGCCCGACGCCGCACCCAGCGTGGTGGCCTTGCCGTCGCGGATGCGCTCGGTCACCAGCCACGCCAGCATGGCCGCGGCCGTGGCGATCGTGGTGGCCATGAAAGTCGACCCGGCGGTGGCGTTGGACGTCAGCGCCGAACCGGCGTTGAAGCCGTACCAGCCGAACCACAGCAACCCGGCACCGAGCATCACGAACGGCAGGTTGTGCGGCCGGAACAACGTCGTGGGCCAGCCCTTGCGCCTGCCCAGCACGAGCGCCAGCATCAGGCCCGCCACACCGGCATTGATGTGGACCGCCGTTCCGCCGGCGAAGTCGATCGCGTGGATCTTGTTGTTGATCCAGCCGCCGTGCTCGGCGGCGCCCCCGTCGGCGGCGAACACCCAGTGCGCGATCGGGAAGTAGACCAACGTCGCCCACAGGCCCGAGAACACCAGCCAGGCGCTGAACTTGAGCCGGTCGGAGACTGCACCCGAGACCAGCGCGACCGTGATGATCGCGAACATCAGCTGGAAGGCGACGAAGACCAACGCCGGCATGCTGCCGACGAGGGGGATGTCCGTGGCCGCGGTCTGGGTGGTGGGATCGGCCTTCACGGCGTCGGAGCCGAAGAGACCCTTGAGCCCGAAGAATTGCATCGGGTCGCCGACGACGTCGCCCTTGTCGTCGCCGAATGCCATGGAGTAGCCGTAGAGCACCCACAGAATCGTCACCACGCCCATCGCGCTGATGCTCATCATGATCATGTTGAGCACGCTTCTGGCGCGCACCATGCCGCCATAGAAAAACGCCAGCCCCGGCGTCATCAGCAACACCAGCGCGGAACTCGCCAACATCCAGGCGGTGTCGCCGGTATCGGGCTGGCCCATTATCGGGAAACTCACTCGCTATCACCTCCGGTCGGCCCTGAACTAGCCGTCAGACACGTGCCTGATGACCTGCTGTGAGAACCTTGCGCAATCGTTGTTTCCGCAGTGGAGCCAGCGTGTTTCGGCGGTATTAACGTCGGCCCCGTTGTGTAAGGGGCCGGGTAAGGGCCGTCAGCCGAGCAGCGCGTCGACGAAGGCGACCGGCTCGAAGGGCGCCAGGTCGTCGGGCCCTTCGCCCAGCCCGACCAGCTTCACCGGCACGCCGAGCTCCTGCTGAACGCGGAAAACGATGCCGCCCTTTGCCGTTCCGTCGAGCTTGGTCAGCACCGCGCCGGTGATGGCGACCACCTCGGCGAAAACGCGGGCCTGGGCCAGCCCGTTCTGCCCGATGGTGGCGTCGAGCACCAGCAACACCTCATCGACCGCGGCGCGCCGGGTCACCACGCGCTTGACCTTGTCGAGTTCGTCCATCAGCCCGACCTTGGTGTGCAGCCGGCCGGCGGTGTCGACGACGACGACGTCGGCGCCCGCGGCGATGCCCTTGTCCACGGCGTCGAACGCCACCGACGCCGGGTCGGCGCCTTCGGGCCCGCGCACCACCTCGGCGCCCACCCGCGAGGCCCACATCTCGAGCTGGTCGGCGGCCGCGGCGCGGAAGGTGTCGGCCGCCCCCAGCACGACGCGCCGGCCGTCGGCGACCAGCACCCGCGCCAGTTTGCCGACGGTCGTCGTCTTGCCCGTGCCGTTGACCCCGACGACGAGCAGCACGGACGGGCGGTCGGTGTGCGGCAGGGCGTGGATCGAGCGGTCCATGGCGGGCTGCAGCTCCGTGATCAGCACGTCGCGCAGCGCGGCCTTCGCGTCGGCCTCGGTGCGCACGTCGCTGCTGGCCAGCCGGCTGCGCAGCTGCGTCATCACCGACTCGGTGACGACCGGACCCAGGTCGGCGATCAGCAGGGTGTCCTCGACGTCCTGCCAGGAGTCCTCGTCGAGGTCGCCGCCGCCGATCAGGCCCAGCAAACTGCGCCCGAACGCGTTCTGTGATTTGGCAAGCCGCCCGCGCAGCCGTTCGAGCCGTCCCTCGGCCGGCGCGATGGCCTCGATTTCCGGGGCCGGCGGGGGTCCCGGTGCGGGCGGAGCCGCGGGGGGCTCGGGCGCCGGCGGGGCCTCCTCGAGAGCCTCGGGCGCTTCCGGGGCCGGCGGGGCCTCGGGCGCTTCCGGGGCCGGCGGCACGGCGGTCTCGGGTTCGGGAAGCCCGACGTCGGCGACCGGGCGCCGCGGCGCGTCCCGGGGGATGGTCGCGTCGTCGCCCACGGCGGGCAGTCCGGTGGTGTCGAGCCGTTCCTCGGTCGGCGCGCCCTGGCTGAAGCTGATGCCGGATGACGCGGTGTAGCCGCGCGGGCGTTCCAGCGTGCCGGGCTCGGGCCGGGACAGCCGGATGCGTCGCCGGCGGTATCGCACCAGGCCCGCGACCAGCGCAACGATGGCTAGCAGAACGACGACGACGGCGAGGGCGATCCAAAGTCCTTGTGACACGCTGACATTCTCCCAGCCGACCGATGGTCGTCGGGCGGCGGCAGCCGCTGCCCGCGCGCCCGCGCGTGCCAGGGGCGGACTAAGGGGACGCCGAAGCCAGCTGCTGGACCTGCTGGCCGCGCATGCGCTGGGAGATCACGGCGGTGATGCCGTCGCCTTGCATGGTCACGCCGTAGAGCGCGTCGGCGACCTCCATGGTCGGCTTCTGGTGCGTGATGATGATGATCTGCGACTGGGCGCGCAGCATCTCGAACAGGCCGATCAGGCGCCGCAGGTTCGTGTCGTCGAGCGCGGCTTCGACCTCGTCCATGATGTAGAACGGCGACGGGCGGGCCCGGAAGATGGCCACCAGCATCGCCACCGCCGTCAGCGCCTTCTCGCCGCCGGACAGCAAAGACAGCCGGGTGATCTTCTTGCCCGGCGGCCGCGCCTCCACCTCGATGCCGGTGGTGAGCATGTCGTCCGGGTCGGTCAGCCGCAGCCGGCCCTCGCCGCCGGGGAACAGCGAGGTGAACACCTCGGCGAATTCGCGTTCCACGTCGACGAAGGCGTCGCTGAACACCTGCAGGATGCGCGCGTCGACGTCGGCGACGACGTCCAGCAGGTCCTTGCGGGCGGCCTTGACGTCCTCGAGCTGGGTGGACAGGAAGTTGTAGCGCTCCTCGAGCGCGGCAAACTCCTCCAGCGCCAGCGGGTTGACCCGGCCCAGCTCGGCCAGCTCGCGCTCGGCCCGTTTGGCGCGGCGCTCCTGGGTGGCGCGGTCATAGGGCATCGGGGCGGGCGCGACCACCTGCTCGCCGCGCTCCCGGGCCTGCTCGAACTCGGCCATCTCCAGCTCGCTGGGCGGCAGCGCCACCTGCGGACCGTACTCGGAGATCAGGTCGGCCGGCGCCATCCCGAACTGCTCGAGCACCATGTGCTCGAGCTGCTCGATGCGCAGCGCCGCCTGGGCGTCGGCCACCTCGTCGCGGTGCAGCGAATCGGTGAGCTTGCCCACCCGGGCGCCCAGCGCGTTGACCTCGTCGCGCACGGCGGCCATCGCCGCCGTGCGCTGCTGCCGTTCGGCGGCCAGACCGTCGCGGATGCGCGAAGCCGCGTCGACCACCCCGTTCAGCCGCCCCGCCAGCAGCCGCCCGGCGTCGGCCACGGCCGCGGCGACGGCCGCGGCGCGCAGCCGCGCGGCGCGCGCCTGCTCGGCGCGCACCCGGGCCTCGCGTTCTGCGGTGGCGGCCCGGCGCAGCGAATCGGCCCGTCCGCGCACCGCGTTGGCCCGCTCCTCGGCGGTCCGCAGCGCCAGCCGGGCCTCCACCTCGACGCCGCGGGCGCTTTCGGCGGCCGCGGCGATCTGCTGGCGGTCAGCCGGTTCCTCGGCCTGCACGTGCTGGGTTTCCCGGGCGTTGCGCAGCCGGGTCTCGAGTTCGGTCACCTCGTCGACGGTCTGCGCGCGGCCCGCTTCCAGCTCCTCGCGCTGACGTAGCAGCCGGTTCCACTCCTCGTCGGCCGTGCGGGCGTCCTGCCCGAGCCGCCCCAGTTGCTCGTACATCGCCGAGATGGCGGTGTCGGATTCGTTGAGCGCGGCCAGCGCCTGCTCGGCGGAGTCCTGACGGGCCGCCTGCTCGGTCAGAGCACCGGACAGCGCCGCGGACAGCTGCTCCACCTGGGCTTCCGCGGCGGCCAGCTCGCTGCCCGCCTTGTCGATCTCGGAGGTGAGCTCCAGGGTGGACAGTTTGCGGTCCGAACCGCCGTTCACCCAGCCGGCGCCCACCAGGTCGCCGTCGAGCGTGACCGCGCGTAGCTGCGGGCGGCCCGCCACCAGGTCCAGCGCTTCGGCCAGCTCGTTGACCACCGCGACGCCCGAGAGCATGGCGGTCATCGCGCCGCGCAGCCGCGCCGGCGTCTCGACGAGGTCGAGCGCCCAAAGGGCGCCGCCGGGCAGGGTGTCCCGCGGTGCTTCCCCGGGCGCCGGCCAGTCCTCCAGCACGAGGGCCGCGCGCCCGCCGTCGGCCTCCTTGAGCGCGGCGACCGCGGAGCGGGCCGCGCCGAAGCTCTCGGCGGCCACGGCGTCGGCGGCCGACCCGAGCACCGCGGCCACCGCCGCCTCGTAGCCGGAGCGGACCTTGACCAAGTTGGCCACCGGCCCGAGCAGCCCCGCCCCGCTGTGATGCCGGGCGAGCCACGCCGCCCCGTCCTTGCGCTCGAGCCCCACCGACAGCGCCTCGATGCGTGCCCGCAGCGAGGCCACCTGCCGTTCGGCGCCCCGCTCGGCGGCCTGCAGCTCGGCGACGCGTTCGTCGACCGACCGCAACGCGGCCACGGTGCGCTCGTGGTGCTCGTCGAGGCCCATCTCGCCCTGGTCGAGCTCGCCGACGCGCCCTTGCACGGTTTCGAATTCGGCCCGGGTCTGCTGCACGCGCGCGGCCGCGTGTTCGATGCGCTCGGACAGCTTCACCACGCTGTCGTCGATCGACTCGACGCGCGCCCGCATGGTCTCCACCTGCCCGGCCAGCCGCGCCAGGCCCTCACGCCGGTCCGCCTCGGCCCGGACCGCGGCCAGGTGGGCTCGGTCGGCCTCGGCGGCCTCGCGTTCGCGCTCGGCCAGCGCCGCGCGGGCGGCGGCCAGGCGGGTGCGCGCGTCGACCAGCTCGGCGTCCAGCTGCTGCTCGACGGCCTCCACCTGCCGGGCCTCGGCTTCCAGAGCCTCGGGATCGGTGTCGCTGGTGCGCTCCGGCTCGGCGTCGAGGTGCTGCGCCCGCTCGCTGGCGATGCGCACGGTGGCGGCCACGCGTTCGGCCAGCGCGGACAGCCCGAACCAGGTGTGCTGCACCGACTCGGCGCGCTGCGACAGGGCGACCAATTCCCGTTCGTGCTCGGCCAGCTGCTCGGAAGCCACCGCCAGGCGGGCGGCCGCCTCGTCGTGCTCACGGCGCATCGCGGCCTCGGCCTCCAGAATCGCCTCGCGCTCGGTCTGCCGGCTGACCAGGTCGTCGGCGGCCAGCCGCAACCGGGCGTCGCGCAGGTCGGCCTGGATGGTCTGGGCGCGACGGGCCACCTCCGCCTGGCGGCCCAGCGGCTTGAGCTGGCGGCGCAGTTCGGTGGTGAGGTCGGTCAGCCGGGCCAGGTTGGCCGACATCGCGTCGAGCTTGCGCAGCGCCTTCTCCTTGCGCTTGCGGTGCTTGAGCACGCCCGCGGCTTCCTCGATGAACGCCCGGCGGTCCTCGGGCCGCGACTGCAGGATCTCGTCGAGCTTGCCCTGCCCGACGATGACGTGCATCTCACGGCCGATCCCGGAGTCGCTGAGCAACTCCTGGACGTCCATCAACCGGCAGCTGCTGCCGTTGATCTCGTATTCGCTGGCCCCGTCGCGGAACATGCGGCGGGTGATCGACACCTCGGAGTAGTCGATGGGCAGCGCGCCGTCGGAATTGTCGATCGTCACGGTGACCTCGGCGCGGCCCAGCGGGGCCCGCGACGAGGTGCCGGCGAAGATGACGTCCTCCATCTTCCCGCCGCGCAGCGTCTTGGCGCCCTGCTCCCCCATCACCCAGGCCAGCGCGTCGACCACGTTGGACTTGCCGGAGCCGTTGGGCCCGACGACGGCGGTGATGCCCGGCTCGAAACGCAGAGTCGTCGGCGAAGCGAAGGACTTGAAGCCCTTCAGCGTCAGACTCTTGAGGTACACGGCGTGCCAGACTACCGCTCAAATCGTCGCGTCCCCTGTCCTCGCAGGGTGTCGGACGGCCCGAAATCCGCTCGTCGGCCCACACGCCACAGGGGCCACAGCCGTCACGGGAGCGCGCTGCCGGTCAGCGTTCGACGAAGCCCTCGAACCGCTCGTGCGCCGGAGACCAGTCGGCGACGACCTTGTCCACGCGCCCCGGTGTGTCACCGCCGTCAAGCAGCCGCAGCAGTTTCTCCCCGGATTCACGGGGCCCGTGCGCGACGACGAGCACGCGGCCGTCGGGCTGGTTGGCCGCATAGCCGGTCAACCCCAGCTCCAGCGCGCGGCAGCGCGTCCACCAGCGAAAACCGACGCCCTGCACCCTCCCGTGCACCCAGGCGGTGAGCCGCACGTCGGACATGACTCATTTCTACGTGACGGGCGCGATCGCGTGTGTACACAGGGCGGCGCCACTCGGCGTGTCGCCACCCTGCGCTCACACTCAAAGCCGTGGATTCACACCCGAGACCCGCGGGCGCGGCTGGCACTTCGGGCAGTAGAACGACGAGCGGTTCATGAACTTCTCACGGCGCATCACCGCGCCGCAGCGCCGGCAGTGCTGCCCCTCGCGGCCGTAGGCGTCCAGCGACCGGTCGAAGTACCCCGACTCGCCGTTGACGTTGACATACAGCGAATCGAACGAGGTCCCGCCCTTGGCCAGCGCCTCGCGCATGACCTCCGCGGCGGCGTCCAGGACGCCGGCCAGCCGGCGGCGGCTCAGCGTGGCGGCGATCCGCGCGCCGTGGACCTTGGCCCGCCACAGCGCCTCGTCGGCGTAGATGTTGCCGATCCCGGACACCACCTGCTGG
Source organism: uncultured Actinomycetota bacterium (assembly GCA_963711445.1). Classification (GTDB taxonomy): domain Bacteria; phylum Actinomycetota; class Actinomycetes; order Mycobacteriales; family Mycobacteriaceae; genus Mycobacterium. The sequence goes on along the minus strand of CAVQEF010000002.1, from coordinate 1,346,494 downwards.
TCCAGCAGCTGACGCTTGAGCTCGGAGTGCTTGCGGCGCAACACCTGCACGACGGCGTCGGCGTCGAAGCGGGGGTCCAGCGGGTCGCGCGCGAGGTGGGCGACGGGCGCGGGCACCGCGCTGCCGTCGACTTCCACCAGGTCGGCCAGCAGCCACCCGCCGAAGGTCCGCTGGTCGGCGAAGCTCAGCACCGTCCCGTCGTCGAGCAACGCGGAGATCCGGACGTGGTCGGCGCGCGGAACGGCCCCCAGCAACATCTGGCCGCTCATGCCGAGATGGACGACCAGCGCCGTGTCCGCGCCCGCGGCAGGCTCCGTGTCGAGCAGCAGCCACAAGTATTTGCCGCGCCGATCGGTCCCGGTGATCCGCGCCCCCAGCAGCCGCGAGGTGAGGTCGGCGGGCCCGGCCTCGTGGCGGCGCACCGCGCGGGGATGGTGCACCCGGACCGCGGTGATCGTCTTGTCGACCACGTGGGCCTGCAGGCCGCGGCGCACCACCTCGACTTCAGGCAGTTCGGGCATCTGTCACGGGCATCTAGACGGGCGTTTTCCCCGCGGGGTCCAGCATGTCGAGGGTCTTCCACGTCGCGGCGGCGGCTTTTTGCTCGGCCTCTTTCTTGGAGCGGCCGACTCCCGACCCGTACTCGGTGTCCATCACGACGACCACCGCGGTGAATTCCTTGTCATGGTCGGGGCCGGTCGAGGTCACGACGTAGGACGGCGCGCCCATGCCGCGCGCCGCCGTCAGTTCCTGCAGGCTGGTCTTCCAGTCCAGCCCGGCCCCCAGTGTGGGCGCGGCGTCCAGCAGCGCGCCGAACAGCCGCAGGATCACCTCACGCGCCGTGGTGATCCCGTGCTGCAGGTAGATCGCGCCCAGCAGTGACTCCATGCCGTCGGCCAGGATGCTGGACTTGTCGGCCCCCCCGGTGTTCGCCTCGCCGCGGCCCAGCAGCAGGTGAACGCCGAGGCCGCCGTCGGTCAGGTGCCGCGCGACGTCGGCCAATGCCTGGGTGTTGACCACGCTGGCACGCAGTTTGGCCAGGTCCCCTTCGGTCCGGTCGGGGTGTCGGTGGTAGAGCTCGTCGGTGATGGTCAGGCCCAAAACGGCGTCTCCCAGGAACTCCAGGCGCTCGTTCGTCGGCAAACCACCGTGTTCATAGGCATAGCTGCGGTGCGTCAGTGCCAGCTCGAGCAGCTCGTCGGGCAGGTCGACCCCGAGCGCGTCGAGTAAAACCTGCCGCGACGTCAACGCTCACCCCGCGAGGTGTCCGGCCCGGGGGGCAACTTCTCGGTCAACTTGGCCCACCGCGGGTCGATGCGCTCGTGAAAGTGGTCGGGCTCGGCGGCCAGCGACACGCCGCATTCCGGGCACAACCCGGGGCAATCCGGCCGGCACACCGGCGAGAACGGCAGCTCCAGCACGACGGCGTCGATGATGGGCTGCTCGAGGTCGATGGTGTCGTCGACGATGTGACCCACCTCGTCTTCCTCGGTGGTCTCCTCGGTGGTGCTGCCCGGGTAGGCGAACAGTTCGGTCAGGGTGACCTCCACCCGCCCGCTGAGCGTGCCCAGGCAGCGGGCGCATTCGCCGGCGGTCGGCGCGGTGACCGTTCCGGTCACCAACACCCCTTCGGACACGGACTCGACCCGCAGGTCCAGCTCCATCGGAGCACCCGGGGCGATCGCAATCATCTCCAAACCGATGCGCGACGGGCTGGGCACGGACTCGCGCAGGGTGACCATCGCCCCCGGGCGTCGACCCAGCGGTGTGATGTCCACCGTCATGGGCGAGCCAGGACGGCGCTTGGCCGTGGTGGTGTGCCGGCGCGTCATACCCGAAATCCTACGGCGCACGCCGCACGGCGCCAGGGCATTGCCGGCGTTATCTCGAGCGCAGACGACTACCGCGTCGCGTAGTCGTGGGTGCCGGCCGCGGTCCGGAGTTGGTGACGACCGCGGCCCACCGACCGCAGCGTGCCATTGAGGAATTCCTCGAACTCGGCGAGTTTGCTGTCGACATAGATGTCGCACTCGCCCCGCAGCCGGTCGGCCTCGGCGTGCGCCGTGTCGATGAGACGCGTGGACTCGGCCTTTGCCGACTGGACCACCTCGTTGTCCGACACCAGGCGCTGCTGTTCCTTGATGCCTTCTTGCACGGCCTTCTCGTAGGAGATGTTGCCGTTCTCGATCAGCCGGTCGCACTCGGCCTGGCCCCGGCTGACGGTGGCCTCGTATTCGCGCTTGGCGGAGGTGGCGATGCGCATCGCCTCCTCGCGAGCCTCGCCGACCATGCGCTCGCTGTGCTGTCGCGCCTCGCTCACCATCCGGTCTGCCTGCGATTTCGCGTCGGACAGGAGCCGGTCGGCCTCCGCGCGGGCATGGTTGAGCATCGACTCCGACTCGGTGGTGGCCGCGGCCACCATCGACTCGGCGTGGTCCTTGGCGTCCTGCAGCACCGAGTCGCGCGCGTCCAGGACGTCCTGGGCGTCGTCCAGCTCGCCCGGGATCGCGTCTTTGATGTCATCGACCAGTTCGAGCACGTCGCCGCGGGGCACCACGCAGCCGGCTGTCATCGGCACGCCACGGGCCTCTTCGACAATGGCGGCCAATTCGTCCAGCGCTTCAAACACTCGGTACACGGCGATACCCTCCTGGCTTCTTGCAAGAACCCTGTTGTTACCAGTGTGCCTGCTGTTACGTCTGTGGTAGCGGTGGCGACGCGGTGTGTCGGGCCTTTGCCCTGCGCCGAACCCGTGATTTTCCCCGGATTCGCCCGGTACACCGCCGTCGCGGGCCAAACGCCGCGCAGAAGGCCATTCTAGGGAGCGCGCCGACCCGGGCGAATCATGCGCTGCACAAAGGGCGGCGATTCGGCGACGGAATTCGCGCATCGAGCCCACCGGCACCTTGATTTATACCCCCATGGGGTATAAATTGGGCGCACGTACCGGCGGCGACCAGTGGGGAGAGCTTCGTGAGGGTGCTAGCGGCGATCGGCCACGCCTTGACCCTGGCCGGCACGATGACGTGGGAAATCCTGTGGGCGCTGATCCTCGGCTTTGCCCTGTCGGCGGTGGTGCAGGCCGTGGTGCGCCGCTCGACGGTCGTGGCGCTGCTCGGCGACGACCGGCCCCGCACCCTGGCGCTGGCGGCCGGCCTGGGCGCGGCGTCGTCGTCGTGCTCGTACGCCGCCGTGGCCCTGGCCCGGTCGCTGTTCCGCAAAGGCGCCAACTTCACCGCCGCCATGGCGTTCGAGATCGGCTCCACCAACCTCGTGGTGGAGTTGGGCATCATCCTGGCCCTGCTGATGGGCTGGCAGTTCACCGCCGCGGAGTTCGTCGGCGGTCCGCTGATGATCGTCGTGCTGGCCGTGTTGTTCCGGCTGTTCGTGCGCTCCCGGCTCATCGACGCCGCCCGCGCCCAGGCCGAGCGAGGACTCGCCGGAGCGATGGAAGGCCATGCCGCGATGGACATGTCGATCAAGGGCGAGGGCTCGTTCTGGCGGCGGCTGTTCTCCCCGGACGGGTTCACCTCGGTGTCCCACGTATTCGTCATGGAGTGGTTGGCGATCCTGCGCGACCTGGTGGTGGGCCTGTTGATCGCGGGCGCCATCGCGGCGTGGGTGCCCGGAAACTTCTGGCAGGTCTTCTTTTTGGCCGACCACCCGGGCTGGGCGGCGCTGTGGGGGCCGATCGTGGGGCCCCTCGTGGCGATCGTGTCGTTCGTCTGCTCGATCGGCAACGTGCCGCTGGCCGCGGTGCTGTGGAACGGCGGCATCAGTTTTGGCGGTGTCATCGCATTCATCTACGCCGACCTGCTGATCGTGCCGATCCTGAACATCTACCGGAAGTACTACGGTGCCAAAATGATGCTCACGCTGCTGGCCACCTTCTACGCGGCCATGGTCGCCGCCGGATACCTGGTCGAATTGATCTTCGGCACAACGCATCTCATCCCCGCACAGCGCAGCGCCACGGTGCTGCAAGCGGGAATCTCGTGGAACTACACCACCTGGCTCAACATCGCGTTCGTCGTGATCGCCGCGGTGTTGGTGATCCGGTTCGTCACCTCGGGGGGAACACCGATGCTGCGCATGATGGGCGGTTCGCCCGAGGCGGAGGGCCACCACGACCACAGCGGGCATCACCAATGAGACCTCGGCGCGCCAGCGGGATCTGCCGAGGCGCTTGCACCGCTTGTGGTCGGGATTGATCGGATCGGCGAGCTCAAGGATCGCCTCCCATCCCCGACAGGGCTCGGCCGCGCGCCGCTCCCACCCCCGCCGAGGACACCGGCGTGAAGTGGCCGGCGGGCCCGTCTGGGACCCGACAACTGGCCGCGGACGGGTTGGGGGCGCGGGCCCGCGGAAAGTCGCGCTGGGGGCTTGAGCTGCGAGTACCCTCACAGTCACCGATTTCGTCGGGGCAACACGGGTCACGCGGTTGCCCCATGTTCGTTCCGCAAGGAGGCGCCGATGTCGTATGTGGTCGCAACGCCTGACGTGTTGGCGACTGCCGCGCGAAATCTGGCCGGGATCGGGTCGGCGGTCACCTCGGCGAACGCGGCAGCTGCGAACTTCACGACGTTACTGCCGGCCGCGGGCGCCGACGAGGTGTCGACACGCGTTGCGGCGTTGTTCGGCGCGCACGGCGCGGCATTTCAGGCGGCCACGGCCCGAGCGGCGCAATTGCACGAGCGGTTCGCGGTCAACGTGGCGGCAAACGCAAACGCGTACTTGACCACCGAGATCGCCAACGCCGAACAAAGTCTGTGGAACACGGTCAACACGCCCACCCCGACGCTGTTGGGGCGCCAGCCGATCACCGTCGCACCCGGTGGCAATGCCGGCGGCTCGCCCGCCGGTATCGCCTCGATGCCCAGCGCAGCGGCGGGCATCAGGATCACGGTCCCCGGCGCGGGACCGCTCTACTATCCGAACTTCATCACCGAACTGCCCTACCTGGGGCAAGTGTTCTTCACAGGCAGCGTCCCGGGGCCGAGTTCCGTGTCGATCCTGCAGGGATACGACTTGATCAACCATGCCATCGGGCAGAACTGGTTCCCCGGCACCACTGCTCAGGTTGTCAACTACCCGGCCAGCATCAGCATCATCAGCGGCAGCCTGGCCGCTCCCGGCGTCAACAGCGCCGTCGCCATGGGACAGCAGGCGCTCAACGACCAGATCATGAACGCGGTTTTCAACGGCAACGGTGCACCGGTACACGTTGCCGCGCTCTCGGAGGGAACCATCGTCGCCAACCGGGAGTTGGCTTACCTGGCGACCGACCCGAACGCCCCGCCGGCCAATGCCCTGCAATTCGCCCTGTTCTCCGGCCCCGAGACCGGCTTGTTCCGCGCCTACCTACCGCCCGGGCTGACCATTCCTGTGGTCGACTACACGGTGCACGACCTGCCCAACACCCAGTACGACGTCAGCGTGGTGTTCGGTCAGTACGACTTCTTCGGCAATCCGCCCGATCGGCCCTGGAATATCCTCGCAGATGTGAACTCGCTGTTCGGGGGTGCCTATTACCACAACCAGACGTCCTACGCCTCGCTGTCGGACGCGGTGGAGGTGTCCAGCACCACCACCTCCCTGGGCGGCACGGTCACCACCTACATGATCCCCTCGCCGACGCTGCCGATGTTGTTGCCGCTCGAGCAGATCGGCGTCCCGCAACCGATCGTCAACAACCTCAACGCGTTTCTGCAGCCGATTGTCAACGACGGCTATTCGTCCCTGACACCGGACGCCGGGCCGTACTTCTTGCACGGGTCTCTGGTCGGCTTGCCGACCGCCGCAGACGTGGTGAGCGCTTGGGAGCGCGCGGGTTTCAATGCCGCGCCCAACCTCTTCGGGTGATGCTGCCGGGTGTGAGGCCGACCACCATCACGCGGATCTCATCCACGGCTTCCGCAGTTCAGCCGCCCGTCGCAGGCGGCTTCTAAAGCCGTTACACTGCAACGATTTTCAGGTCCCGCCGGACAACTTCTCGCGCATCCGGCGATTCACCGGTTCCGGCAACAGCCGCGAGACGTCACCACCCAGCGTCGCAACCTCTTTGGCCAGCGACGACGACACGAACGAATATTCGGGCGCGGTCGCGACGAAAAACGTGTCGACGCCGGCGATGTGCTTGTTCATCTGCGCCATCTGCAGCTCGTATTCGAAGTCGGTGCCGGTGCGCAGGCCCTTGACGATGGCGGTCATCCCCCGCGCCCTGACGAAGTCGACGACCAACCCTAGTCCGGATTCCACCCGCAGGTTGGGCAGGTGCGACGTCGACTCCTCGAGCATCGCGATCCGCTCGTCGAGGTCGAACATGCCCTTCTTGGCCGGGTTGATCAGGATCGCCGCCACCACCTCGTCGAACTGGGCCGAGGCGCGCTCGAAAACGTCGATGTGGCCCAACGTCACCGGGTCAAACGATCCGGGGCACACCGCGCCGGTCATAGGCCGCGCCGGCGACAACCCAGAGCGAAGCGAGGAAAAGCGGCGGCGCTCATGACGGATGACGCTACACGGCGGCCTCAGAGACGCTCGGCAAGCTCCAGACGGGTGTCGCCGTAGACCCGGGCCGGCCACGACGACCAGCCCACCGGCCAGTTCAGCGCGGCGCCCGAGGCCGGGCGCTCCACCACCGCGACGCTGCCCTCGCAAACCCACCCTTGCGGCGCGAGAGCGGCCAGCACGGCTTCGGCCTCGGCCACGTCGAGGCCATAGGGCGGGTCGGCCAGAACCAGGTCGAAGGGAGTGGCCGTCCCCCCCGCCAGCACGGCCGACACCTTTCCCCGGCGCAGCGCCGCACCGGCCAGACCCACTGTTTCGATGTTGCGCGCGATCACCGCGGCGCTGCGCTGGTCGGACTCGACGAACACCACGGACGCCGCTCCGCGCGACAGCGCCTCCAGCCCGAGCGCCCCCGAACCGGCGTACAGATCCAGCACGGCCAGCCCGGCCAGGTCCCGCCGCGCGGTGACGATGTTGAACAGCGACTCGCGCACCCGGTCGGTGGTGGGCCGGGTCCCCCGGGGCGGGACGGCGATGCGCCGCCCCCCGGCGACGCCGCCGATGATCCGCGTCACCTCACCTCGCCTAGAGCAGCGTCGACCAATAGTCCCAGAACCGCGCCATGATCAGCAGGAACACCGCGGTGAACCACAGCGTGGCCACCGACCACCGCCACTGGTAGAGCAGTCGCGTCGCGGTCCCCGCCCGGTCGAGCGCGGGGGCGGCCACGATCGATGCGAACACCACCAGCAGCGAGATGGTGACCACCCAGACCACCATGCAGTACGGGCACAACGCCCCGATGCGATACAGGCTCTGGAAGATCAGCCAGTGCACGAACGCCGCCCCGACCAGGATCCCGGCCGTCAGGCCGACCCAATACCATTGGGGCAACGGCACTTTCGTCACCGCCAACACGCCGGTGACGACGACCACGGTGAACCCGACGATGCCGAGCAGCGGATTGGGGAAGCCGAGCACCGCGGCCTGCGGGGTGACCATCACCGAACCGCACGACAGGATCGGGTTGACGTTGCACGACGGCACGTAGGACGGGTTGCGCAGCAGTTCGATCTTCTCCACCGTCAGCGTCAGCGAGGCCAGCAAGCCGACGGCGCCGCCGATCAGCACCCACCACGCCCGGAGCGGGGAGACACCCGAACGCAACGGCGCCCTCGGCGCACCGGTGTGGGTGGCGGGTTCGGCGGTCACCGGGGTGGTCACGGGGTCGCGGGCGTGACGGCGCCGTCTATGCCCGGCACGTCGCCCACGATGCTCTTGATCTTGGCGACCAGCGCGTCGGGTGTCGACGGGTCGTAGTCGTCACCGTTGATCTTGATGGTCGGGGTCGCCTTGATGTGCGCGGCCGCCGCCTCGCCGGTCACCTTGTCGAGGTACTTGCCGCTGTTGATGCAGTCCGGAACCTTGCCCACGACCCCGGCTTCCCGGGCGAGTTCGATCAACTTGGCGTTGTCGGGGAAGCTGGTGCCGCGTTCGCTGGGCTGGATGTCGGTGCTGAACAGGGCGGAATGGAAACGGCGGAACGCGGGGATGGACTCGTCGGCGACGCACAGGGCCGCGGCGCCCGCCCGCGACGAGTAATCCTGGTTACTGGGGCTGTCCAGGATCGCCACCATCGAGTAGTCGGCCTCGATGGCGCCGATGTCGATCAGCTTGGACACCGTCGGCCCGTAGGTGCGCTCGAAGTTGCCGCAGGCCGGGCACAGGAAATCCTCGTAGAAGGTGACCACGGCCTTGGGGTTGCTGGTTCCGGGCTGCGTGACGAGTTTGCTCGACGTCACCCGCACCGTGTCGCCCGAGCCGGCGTTCGCCTCCTTCTTGTGATGCGAGATCACGATGTAGGCGACCAGCACCACCGCGAAGATCACGACGACCGCGGTACCGCCGATCTGGATGAGCCGACCGGATTTGTTACCGCCGGCGGAGTTCATGTCGAACTTCGGGGGGCGTTTCGATTTGTCGGCCACGGAGTTCCCTGATCCTTCGCTGGGGGGGCTGGGGGGATGGTGTCCCGACCGCGGTCGGGCGACGGCGCCTCTCAGAGTACCCGGCCGCTCACACCCGGCTGAGGTGAGCGCGCAGGGCCGAAATCAGTTCGCTGGTCGCCGCCGCGCTGCCGCCCCCCAGCGGGAACAGGCTGGCGAAACCGTGTATCAGCGAACCCATCGACCGCAGGTCCACCGGGGTGCCGGCGGCCCGCAGCGCCGCCGCGTAACTCTCCCCTTCGTCGCGCAGCGGGTCGAACCCCGCGACCGCGATCAGCGCCGGGGCCAGCCCGGACAGCGACTCGGCCAGCAGCGGCGACACGCGCGGGTCCGCCGGGTAGATATCCGGGCCCCGCAGGTACTGGGCCTCGAAGAAGTCCATGTCGCGCTTGGTGAGCAGGAACCCGCGGGCGAACAGGCTCATCGAGCGGGTCTGCGCGCTGAAGTCGGTCCGCGGATACAGCAGCCACTGCAGCACCGGGGTGGGTCCGCCCTTCTCGGGGGCCCCGTCACCGGCGCTGTCGCGGGCCCGTTGGGACACCACCGCGGCCAGGTTGCCGCCCGCGCTGTCTCCGCCCACCAGGACGCGGCCCGGCGTCGCGCCGAGGTCGCCGGCGTGCTCGCATGCCCACGTGAACGCCGCGTAGGCATCCTCGACGGCGGCCGGGGCCGGGTGCTCGGGCGCCAGCCGGTAGTCCACGGACAGCACATGGATGCCGGCGTCACGGCAGGTCAGCCGGCACAGCGGGTCGTGGGTGTCCAGGTCGCCGATCACCCAGCCGCCACCGTGGTAGAAGACCAGCAGCGGCCCGGCCCCGCCGCCGGGCGGGCGGTAGTGGCGCGCCGCGATGTCGCCGGCCGGCCCGGGCAATGACACGTCCTCGACGTCGACGTGGATCTGGGGGCCGGGAAATCCCTCGGTCATCTCGCGCATCTGGGCCCGCGACGCCGCCGGGTCGTCGTCGACGACCAGGCCGTCGATGCCGACGGCGCGCAGCCCCGACAGCATCAGCTGCAGCGTGGGATCCAGCGTGTTGCCGTCGATGACGACCGCGCGACCGCCGAACAGCAGCCGTTTGGCGGGATCCGGTATCCACGGGATGACCTTGACGCCGACGCTGGTGACCGCGCCCTGCACCCGACTGGTCCAGCGCATGGACGGGCGTTTGGCCCCCAAATCGGAATCCTGCGCGCCTGGCAGACTCTGTGTCATGGGCCGTCCCCTCGCTGAAAACTGCGTCACGCTGAATGACGGTAATGCGATCCCCGTCGTCGGGCTCGGAGTGTTCAAGGTTCCCCCGGCGGACACCGAGGCGGCCGTCGGCGCGGCGCTGCGGGTCGGGTACCGGCATATCGACACTGCCGCGGCTTACCGCAACGAGCGGGAAACCGGCCGCGCGATTGCCGAGTCCGGCGTGCCGCGCGACCAACTTTACGTGGTGACCAAGCTGTGGAATGCCGACCAGGGCTACGAAAGCACGCTGAAGGCGTTCGACGCCAGCATGGACCGGCTCGGGCTGGACTACCTCGACCTGTACCTGATCCACTGGCCGCTGCCCGCGCACAACACATTCGTGGACACCTTCAAGGCGTTCGCCCACCTGCGCGATCAGGGCCGGGTCGCCTCGATCGGGGTCAGCAACTTCGAGCCCGAGCACCTCACGGTTCTCGTCGACGCCACCGGCATCGTTCCGGCGGTCAACCAGATCGAGCTGCATCCGCGCCTTCCGCAAGCGGAGTTGCGGGAGGTGCACGCGCAGCGCGGTATCGCGACGGAGGCATGGGCCCCGTTGGGCCAGGGCGAGTTGCTGAGCCACCCGACGGTGACGGGCGTCGCCGACGGTTGCGGGCGCACGCCCGCGCAGGTGCTGATTCGCTGGCACATTCAGCTGGGTAATATCGTGATCCCCAAGTCGGTGAATCCCGCACGCATTGCGAGTAACTTCGACGTGTTCGGTTTCGAACTCAGCGCCGACGACATGGCGCGGATTTCGTCGCTGGATGACGGGACCCGGCTTGGTCCTGACCCTCGAACCTTCGATTTCACAGGCAGGTGAAGACGTTGACTGGCGACTCGGGCGCCGCCGTACCCTCGGTAGCTCTCAATGACGAGAACACGATGCCGGTGCTCGGCCTGGGCGTCGCGGAGTTGTCGGACGACGAGGCCGAACGCGCGGTGTCGGCGGCGCTGGAGCTCGGCTGCAGGCTGATCGACACCGCCGCCGCCTACGGCAACGAACCCGGCGTCGGCCGCGCGATCGCGGCCTCCGGCATTCCCCGCGCCGAGCTGTTCGTCACCACCAAGCTGGCCACCGCCGATCATGGCTTCACCAGCTCACAGGAGGCCTGCACCGCCAGCCTGGAACGGCTCGGCCTCGACTACGTCGACCTCTACCTCATTCACTGGCCCGCCGCGTCGCTGGGCCAATACGTCGACTCCTTCGGCGGGCTGATCCAATGCCGCGGGGAGGGCCACGCCCGCTCCATCGGTGTCTGCAACTTCACCGAGGACCACGTGTCGACCGTGATCGACCTGACCTTCGTCACGCCGGCCGTCAACCAGATCGAGCTGCACCCGCTGCTCAACCAGGCCGAGATGCGTAAGGCCAACGCGCAGCACAACGTCGTGACGCAGTCCTACACACCGCTGGCGCTGGGCAAGCTGATGGACAACCCGACGATCGCCTCGATCGCCGGTGAATACGGCAAGACCCCCGCGCAGGTGCTGCTGCGGTGGAACCTACAGCTGAGCAACGCGGTGGTCTTCCGCTCGGCCAAGGCCGAGCACATCGCCGGCGACCTCGACTGCTTCGGCTTCGAGTTGGCTTCCGAGCACATGGACGCGATCGACGGCCTCAACGACGGCACCCGGCTGCGTCCGGACCCGGACACCTTCGACGGCTCGGGCTCCTGAGCTAACCCGCCGGGCAGGTGGCCGCGGCCTGGCGCAACACGTCGGCGGACGGCTGGTCGACCGGCAGCCGGTAACCGCGCAGCACGGCGATGAACTGCATGGCGTACTGGCAGTCGAACGCGGTGTTCGGCGGCATCCACTGCGCCGGGGGCGAATCGCCCTTGTCCTGATTGGCCCGTCCGTCCACGGCCAGCAGGTTCGCCGGATCGTTGGCGAACCGCAGCCGCTCGCCGGACGGCCACGCAAAGGCCCCCATGTCCCAGGCGTAGGCGAGCGGGACGATGTGATCGATCTGCACCGATGCCCCGACCCTGGCGCCGCGCTGGAACGCGACCGTCTTGTTGGTGTAGGGGTCGTGCAGGGTCCCGGTGGCCACCGCATCCGGGCAGCGCTTGATCGACACATACGTCTTGTCGACGAGGTCGCGGTTGAGGATGTCGTCGCGGGTGTCGCACCCGTTGTGCCCGAGCGGGGCGTCGTTGTCGTCATCCCAGGCGTCGCCGAAGGCCGCCCGGCGGTAGTCGTAGCGGTGGACCCGCTGCGGCACCACACCGACGCCGGCGAGCACGTCGGTTCCGGGCGCCACCGTGGGAACGTCCGCGCGGGCGGTCACCTCGTCGCGCTTGGCCGCCGCCGAGTCCAGCGTCTGATAGGCGACCAGCACCGCGAGCATCGCGATCGCCGACAGCCACAGCAGCACTTTCCGGTTGATGCCCCTCACGACTTGTCCAGATATTCGATGCGGTCGGTGTTGGTGAAGGGTGCGGCCAGGAGCGCCAGCCCCCGATCCGCGGGGTTGTGCCCGTAGGCCTCGGCGCAGAATTCGCGCGCGGCCTCGATGACCTCGCGATGCTCGGCCAGCGACAGCAGGCGCAGGCCCATCGCCCGACCGGACTGGTTGCGGCCCAACACATCTCCCTCGCGACGCTCCTTGAGGTCGAGGTCGGCGAGCGCGAACCCGTCCAGGGTGGCGGCGACGGCGGTGAGCCGGTCACCCGGCCGCGATCCCGGCGCCACCCAGCTGGCCAGCAGGCACAGGCTCGGATGCCCGCCGCGGCCGATGCGCCCCCGCAGCTGGTGGAGCTGGCTGATGCCGAACCGGTCGGCGTCCATCACCAGCATGACGGTCGCGTTGGGCACGTCCACGCCCACCTCGATCACGGTGGTGCACACCAGGACGTCGATGTCGCGCGCCCGGAAGGCCGCCATCGCGGCGTCCTTCTCGTCGGCCGACAACCGCCCGTGCATCAGGCCCAGCCGCAGGCCGGCCAGCTCGTCGGACCGCAACCGCGCGAACAGGCCCTCGGCGGTCGCCGACGGCCGGGCACCCTGCTCGTCCTTGCCGTCGTCCTCGTCGATCCGCGGCGCCACCACGTAGGCCTGGCGGCCCGCGGCGACCTCCTCGCCGATGCGCCGCCACGCGCGCTGCAGCCAGGCGGGCTTGTCGCTGACGAAGATGACGTTGGTGGTGATCGGCTGGCGCCCGCGCGGAAGTTCGCGCAGCGTCGAGGTTTCCAGGTCGCCGTAGACGGTCAGCGCGACGGTGCGCGGGATCGGCGTCGCCGTCATCACCAGCAGGTGCGGCGTGATACCGGCCGGCGCCTTGGCGCGCAACCGGTCTCGCTGCTCGACGCCGAAGCGGTGCTGCTCGTCGACCACCACCATGCCCAGGTTGTGGAATTCGACCGCGTCCTGCAGCAGCGCGTGGGTGCCGACGACGATCCCCACCTGCCCGCCCGCGATCTCGGCGCGGACCTGCTTCTTCTGCGCGGCGGTCATCGAACCGGTCAGCAGCGCCACCCGGGTGGCGCCATCCGCCCCGCCCAGCTGGCCGGCCATGCCCAACGGACCCAGGACGTCGGCGATCGAGCGGACATGCTGGGCGGCAAGGACTTCCGTCGGCGCCAGCAGCGCGCACTGGTAGCCGGCGTCGACCAGCTGCAGCATCGCGAGCACGGCGACGATCGTCTTGCCCGAGCCGACCTCGCCCTGCAGCAGGCGGTTCATCGGCCGGGTGGCCGCCAGCTCAAGCGAGAACACCTCGAGCACCTTGTGCTGGTCCGCCGTGAGCTCGAACGGCAACCGCGCCAACAGTTCCGCCGCCAGGCCGTCGGACCGCCGCGGCGCCGCCGGCCCCGATTCCGACAGCTCGCTGTGCCGGCGGTCCAACAGCGCCCACTGCAGGCCGACGGCCTCGTCGAAGGTCAGGCGCTCGCGCGCCCGCCGGCGCGCCGCCTCGTCCTCGGCCAGGTGGATGTCGCGCAGCGCCCGGTCCTCGGTGACCAGCCCGTGGCGGGCCAGCATGTCGGCGGGCAGCGGCTCGTCCACCGGATCCAGGACGTCGAGTACCTGGCGCACGCACCGGAAAATGTCCCAGCTCTGCAGCTTCGTGGTTGCCGGGTAGATCGGGAAGAAGGCCCGCTCGAACGCCGACATCTGCACCTCACCGGTGCTGGCCTGCGAGGCGATGGCGATGTTCTTCAGCGAGCTCGTGCCGCGGCTCCTGCCGTCCGGGGAGTCGAGGATGAGGAAGGCGGGATGCGTCAGCTGCATGACGTTCTTGTAGAACCCGACCTCCCCGGAGAGCATCACCTTGGTGCCCTCGGTGAGGTCCTTCATGATGAAGTTCGCATTGAAGAACGTCGCGGTCACCTTGTTGCGGCCGGAGCCGAGGGTGATGCGCAGACACTTTTTCTTCGGGGTCTTCTTCATCGGGAATGACGTGGTTTCGGCGATCGTGTCGACGATCGTGATGTGCTCGCCGTCCGGCGGGCGTTGATCGTCGGCGTCCCAGCGGGTCGCGCCCTCGGTGTAGCTGCGCGGATAGTGGCGTAGCAGGTCGTCGACCGTGCGGATGCCGAGCTCCTCGTCGAGCTGACCGGCTGCCTTGGCGCCCACGAGGAGGTCCAGCCGGTCACCGAGCGACACCACGGCTACTCGACCCCGATCAGCAGCACGTCGCCGCGATGACCGGTGCGGTAGGTCACCAGCTCGGTGCCCGGGTGGCGGTCGTGCACGTGCCGCTGCAGCAGGTCGGCGACCGCCGCGGCCTCGGTGTCACCGCCGGTCTCGATGCCGGCGCCCACCAGCACCGTCACCAGGTCGCCACCGGAGGCCAACAGCAGGTCGAGCAGGCCGATCGCCGCCGCCGCGGCGTCGGCGGCCACGATCAGCACCTCGTCGCCCGCGATGCCCAGGCCGTCGCCCGGTTCGCAGCGACCCGCCCAGGTCAGCGCGCTCTCGGTCGCGATGCGCACCGACCCGTGCCGCGCGGCGCCGGCGGCGCGCGCCATGGTGTACCCGTCGTCGACCGCCTGCCTGCCCGTTTCGTGCACGGCCAGCGCGGCCAGCCCCTGCACCATCGACCCGGTCGGTATCGGCACCACGTCGATGCCCCAGCCGATGGCCGCGGTGCACCCGGCCACCAGCTCCTCGGCGGCCACGAACCCGTTCGGCAGCACCATGACCTGCGCTGCGCCCGTGTCGACCACGGCCCGCATCAGCTGGTGGGCGCTGACGTTGGTGGGCGACTCGGGGTCGGCCGCGTCGGGCCGCAGCACGAAGGCGCCCTCGCTTTCGAACAGCTCGGCGGCGCCCTCGCCGTCGACGACGGCCAGCACCGCCCGTTCCCGCGTCCAGCCCCCCGCCCGCATTCCGGCGGCCCCCGAACTCAGCGCCGACACGACGATCCGGCTGGGCCGCCCGGCCACCAGCCCCGCCTCGATCGCGGCGCCCGCGTCGTCGGTGTGCACGTGCACCGAATAGCCGCCCTGGCTCGCGGGTGCGGCCGCGATGGCCACGGAATCACCCAACTCCCCCAGCCGGTCCCGCAGCGCGGCCGCGGCCGCGGCCGCGCAGTCAACCAGCCGATACATCACCTCGAACTGCGGTGCCGGCCGTTCGGCGGGCGCGTCGGGCTGCGGCGCGCGCGGCGACAGCTCGTAGACGGTGCGCGCGGGGGCCTGCCCGGCCACCGTCGAACGCAGCGCGTCCAGCAGGACCAGCAGGCCCCGCCCACCGGCGTCGACGGCGCCGGCGTCGGCGAGCACGTCGAGTTGCTCGGTGGTCTTCTCCAGCGCGACCACCGCCGCGTCGCCGCCGGCGCTGATCGCCGCGGCCAGCCCGTCGGCGGCGCACTGCGCGACGGCGTCGGCGGCGGCCCGCAGCACCGAGACGATGGTCCCGGGCACCTCCCGGCCACCCATCGAGGCGATGACCAGCTCGACGCCCCGGTGCAGCGCGGCCGCCAGGACGGCGGCGTCCAGCTCCGGCAGGGCACCGCCGGCTTCGGCGGCGGCGGACGCGGTGACGTCGGCGACGCCCCGCAGGATCTGCGACAGGATCACCCCGGAGTTGCCGCGGGCGCCGTTCAGCGCGCCGGCCGACAGGGCCGCGGCCACGCGTGCGACACACCCGCCGTCGGCGCCGGCCGCCGCGTTCGCCTCCGCCAGCGCGGAACGCATGGTGAACAGCATGTTCGCGCCGGTGTCGGAATCGGCGACCGGGTAGACATTGAGCCGGTTGATCTCGTCGATGTGAACGATCAGGTCGCTGACGGCGGTGTGCGCCCAGTCCCGCAGGGCGGACGCGTCCAGCGAACGAGCCGACATGCTCACGCCTGACCCACCTCCTCCGCGCCGGCCGCCGGTGGGCGCCAGCGTAGCGTGGCGAACAGCCGCGCGCGCCCGCCCGGGAACCCCCGCCGGCAGGGACGACCGGCGTATCGAGCCTAGCCAGACGCGGCGACAACGCGGGCGCTCAGACGTGCGCGGACCGCCCATCGTTTTGGTGGTTACCACCGGAGTCGGTATCCTGGGAGGACCCGGGCTTTTCCCGGTCTGTCCCGGCCGGCTCGCCGGACCCCCGATCAGTTGAGGAGCTTTGACATGGCCGCCGTGTGCGATATCTGCGGGAAGGGCCCCGGCTTCGGCAAGTCGGTGTCGCACTCCCACCGCCGCACCAGCCGCCGGTGGGATCCCAACGTCCAGACCGTGCACGTCGTGACACGTCCCGGCGGCAACAAGCAGCGGCTCAACGCGTGCGCGTCCTGCATCAAGGCCGGCAAGGTCGTCCGGGGCTGACGCAGCCCTGAGCGCCGTCCACTCGTCGAGGAACACCACGTTTTCCGGGGCCCACGGCCGTCATCCGGATTCCCGACGTACGACCAGGACGGTCTTGCCCGCTTGGCGGTGCGCCCGCCGCCCGCTCTCGAAGGCCTCCCGGCCCCCGGCGAGGGGGAAGGTCTCCGCGATCTGCACGCACAGCCGCCCCCCGTCGACGAGCGCGGCCAATTCGCACAGCTGGCCCCGGTTGGGGTGGACGACGAAAAACATTGCCGTGACGCCGTATTCGTCGGCCCTACCCGCCGGTGGCGGTGCCGACAGGGTCACCAGGCGCCCGCCCCGGCGCAGCAGGGGAAAGGATCGCTGCAGCGTGTCACCACCGACGGTGTCGATGACGACGTCGTAGGCGGCGTCTTGGTCGAATGTTTCGGTGCGCGCATCGATCACCCGCCGCGCACCGAACGATCTGACCAGCTCCCCGGCGTCGCTGCGGACGGTAGCGGTGACCCGCGCGCCCAGGATCGTGGCCAGCTGCACCGTCAGCGCTCCGACACCGCCCGCGCCGCCCTGCACCAACACGTGCTCGCCGGGGCGCACCGCGGCGTGGTCGACCAGGGCCTGCAACGCGGTCAACCCGGCCAGTGGCAACGCGGCCGCGACGGTATGCGGCACGGTCGACGGCTTGGTGGCCAGATCGGCCGCGGGGACGGTGACGAAATCGGCGGCCGCGCCGTCGCGGTCGAATCCGATCAGCCCGTACACCGGGTCGCCGGGCGCAAAATCCGCCACTCCCGAGCCGACCCCGGCGACGACGCCGGACACCTCGTGCGAGGGGATCACCGGCAGCCGGCTCACGCCATCGCGGGTCCACGTCTCGTCCCAGGTCAGCTCGTCGAACGTGATGGCGGCGGCGTGCACGGCCACCAGGGCTTCGCCTGCCGCGGGTACCGGCACCGGCGCGTCCTCGACGACCAACACCTCCGGGCCACCGCGCCGGTGTGCCCGCAACGCCGTCATGTGCTTCAGGGCAACCGCCAATCGATCGGGTCGGCGCCCAATTTCTCCAGCAGGTCGTTGGCGCGGCTGAACGGACGCGACCCGAAGAACCCGCGTGAGGCCGACAGCGGTGAGGGATGCGGCGACTCGATCGCCACGCAGTCGCCCTCGGCCAGCATCGGTTTCAGCGTCGACGCGTCGCGCCCCCACAGGATCGCCACCAGCGGTTGCGAGCGCGCGACCAGCGCGCGGATCGCGCACTCGGTGACCACCTCCCACCCCTTGCCCCGATGCGACGCCGGATTACCGGGCCGCACCGTGAGCACCCGGTTCAGCAGCAGCACCCCGCGCTGCGCCCACGGCGTCAGGTCGCCGCAGGAGGGCTGGGGATGCCCAAGGTCCGCGGTGTACTCCTCGAAGATGTTGGCCAGGCTGCGGGGCAGCGGGCGCACCTGGGGGGCAACCGAAAAGCTCAGGCCCACGGCGTGGCCCGGCGTCGGGTACGGGTCCTGCCCGACGATCAGGATCCGCACGTTGTCGAACGGAAAGGTGAACGCGCGCAACACGTTCTGCCCCGCCGGCAGGTACCGGCGACCCGCCGCGACCTCGGCCCGCAGGAACTGGCCCATCTCGGCGACCTGGTCGGCGACCGGTTCGAGCGCGGCCGCCCAGCCCGGTTCGACGAGTTCGGAGAGCGGCCTTGCGCTCACCGCGGTCCCCGCGTCATCGCGTACACCGTCACCGCGTCACCCTAGCTCTCATAGGACTCCCAGCCGGCGTAGCCGTCCCAGTGCGCACCGTCGACGAGCATCCGGGCCGGCCCGTCCACCACCCGGCCGATGACGCGCCATCCGGGCGGCGCCGCGCCGCCGAAACACGCCACCAGGGCGTGATCTTCGCCGCCGCCGAGCACCCACGACCACGCGTCGGCGCCCGCGGCGGCACCGGCCTCCGCCAGCGCCTCGTAATCCGCGGCCAGCCCCGCGGTCGACACGTCGACGCCCACCCCCGAGGACTGGGCGAGGTGCCGCAGGTCGGCGATGAGCCCGTCGGAGACGTCGATCATCGCCTGCGCTCCCCAGGCCGCCGCGGCGGCGCCCGCGCCGTAGGGCGGCCGCGGCACCAGGTGGCGGCGGCGCAGTTCGTCGAACCCGTCAATGCCGTTGCACCACAACGCGTATCCGGCGGCAGAGCGGCCGAGCTCGCCGGCGACGGCCAGCACCGCACCGGCCCGCGCGCCGGAGCGCAGCACCGGCGCGCGGCCGTCCAGGTCGCCCAGCGCCGTCACCGACAGCACCCATTGCGGGCAGCTGACGAGGTCGCCGCCGACGATGCCGGCGCCCAGGAGCGCCGCCTCCTCCCACATTCCGTCGACCAGCGCGTCCGCGTCCGCCGCGAGCGTGTCGCCGGGCGCGGCGAAGCCGACCAGGAAGGCCGTGGCCCGCGCGCCCATCGCCTCGATGTCGGCGGCGTTCTGGGCGATCGCCTTGCGGCCCACGTCGCGGGGCGTCGACCAGTCCAGCCGGAAATGGCGGCCCTGCACCAGCATGTCGGTGGACACCACGGTGCGACCGTCGCCGGCGGACACCACCGCCGCGTCGTCGCCGGGCCCCAGCACGACCGTGGCGGGCTGCCGGCGGCCCGCCACCATTCGGTCGATCACGGTGAACTCGCCGAGTTGGGCCAGGGTCGGGCCGGCGGCCGATGTCTCGTCGCGCACAGCACCTCCTCCGACCTGCGGTAAGTTGAGTCCCTGCCCGCGCGAGCGGACCGCGCCATTTTACGAGCCATGCAACGAGGGGGTGCGCGGGCGGTGACCACCGAGCCTGACGCCGGACCACCCCGTGCGGTGATCATCGCCGCGGCGGGGCTGGCCGTCGCCGCGGTCGGCGTGATTCTGGTCGTCGCGGCGCACCGCCAGGGGCCGCCCCAACCGGTGGTCCTGCCCGCCGTCCCGGCTCCCCGGGCCGACAGCGCGGCCTGCCGGGCGCTGGGGCAGGCGCTGCCGCAACAACTGGGGAACTATCGGCGCGCGCCGGTCGCGCGGCCGGCCCCCGAGGGCGCGGCCGCCTGGCGGGCCGACCCCCGCGGCGAACCGGTGGTGCTGCGCTGCGGACTGGACCGCCCCGCCGACTTCGTGGTGGGGTCGCCGATCCAGGTCGTCGATCGCGTGCAGTGGTTCGAGGCGGCCGATCAAGGGCAATCGGCCGGCGGTCGGTCCACCTGGTACACCGTCGACCGGCCGGTGTATGTGGCGCTGACGCTGCCGCCGGAATCGGGCCCGACGCCCATCCAGGAGATCTCCGACTTGATCGACCGCACCGTTGCGGCGGTGCCGATCGATCCCGCCCCGCCCGGCTGAACCACCCGCGCCGAGCGTGGGGGCCACGCACGGATTGCCAACTCTTTTCGTACAGATCGCCCACGTTCGGCGGATCGATTCGCCCGCCGGTGTCGCGCGTCGACGCGTTAACGCAGGCCCACGCCGCGGGCCAGCGCGGTCTCGATCATGGTCGCCAACAGGGCGGGATAATCCACGCCGCTGGCCGCCCACATCCGCGGGAACATCGAGATCGTGGTGAACCCCGGCATCGTGTTGATCTCGTTGATCACCGGCCCGTCGTCGGTGAGGAAGAAGTCGACCCGGGCCAGGCCCTGGCAGTCGATGGCCCGAAACGCCCGGATCGCCAATTCGCGCACGGCGTCGGCGATTTCGTCGTCGACCTTGGCGGGCACGTCCAACTCGGCCGCGTCGTCGAGGTACTTGGTGGCGAAGTCGTAGAACGAGTCCTCGCGGCCGCGCACGCCGGCTACCCGGATCTCCCCCAGCGTGCTGGCTTGCACTGTGCCGTCGGGCATTTCGAGAACTCCGCACTCCAGCTCACGACCGTTGATCGCCGCCTCGACGATCACCTTCGGATCGTGCCGGCGGGCGTTGGCGACGGCGGCCGGCAGCTCGTCCCAGCGCGCCACCCGGCTCACCCCGATCGACGACCCGCCGCGGGCGGGCTTGACGAACACCGGCAAACCCAGCCGCTCGCGCTCATCGAGGCTCAGGGTCGACCGCGACGGGCGCAGCACCGCGTGCGCGCCGACGGGCAGCCCCTCGGCCGTCAGCAACTTCTTGGTGAACTCCTTGTCGATGCCGGCGGCGCTGGCCAGCACCCCGGCGCCGACGTAGGGCACACCGGCGAGTTCGAGCAGGCCCTGGATGGTGCCGTCCTCGCCGTAGGGGCCGTGCAGCACCGGGAACACCACGTCGACCGACCCGAGCACCTCACCGGTGCCCGGCGACAACGACACCAACTGGCCGCTGCGCCGCGGGTCGGCCGGCAGGGACAGCTCGGTGCCCGATTCGGTCGTCACCTCCGGCAGCCGCCGGTCGGTGATCGCCAGCGCGTCGGGATCCCCGTCGGTGAGCACCCACGAACCCTGCGGGGTGATGCCGATCGCGACCACGTCGAACCGCCGCCGGTCGAGGTTGCGCAGGATGCTGCCCGCCGACACGCACGAGATGGCGTGTTCGTTGCTGCGCCCGCCGAAGACCACGGCGACGCGCACCCGGCCACCGGCCGCCGGCCCTGACGGGCCCGGCGCCATCGGCCGGTCGGAGGCATCCACAACCTGGAGAGGCTACCGGTTGGGCCCCGCCCGGGTCGCGCTCACTCGGGCTTGGTGCTGCGCCCCAGCAGCAGCGCCATCGCGTCGTCCACCGACAACCCCTTGTGGCACACCCGGTGCACGGCGTCGGTGAGCGGCATCTCGACGTCGTAGCTGGAGGCCAGCGCCAGCACCGACTCGCACGACGTGACCCCCTCGACGACGTTGTTGTCCCCGCCGGACCGCAGCGCCGACTGCACGGTCGCGCCGCGGCCCAGGCGCTCGCCGAAGGAGCGGTTGCGCGAATCCGGCGACGTGCACGTGGCCACCAGGTCACCCACGCCGGCCAGCCCGGCCAGCGTCGCCCCCTTGGCCCCCAGCGCTATCCCCAGCCGCATGATCTCGGCCAGGCCCCGGGTGATGATCGCCGCCGCGGTGTTCTCCCCCAGCCCGACGCCGGCCGCCATCCCGCACGCGAGCGCGATGACGTTCTTGCACGCCCCGCCGATCTCGGTGCCGACCACGTCGCTGTTGGTGTAGGGGCGCAAGTATCCGCAGTTGAGCATGCGCTGCACGGCGACCGCGCGACCGGAGTCGCTGCACGCCACCACCGTGGCGGCCGGCTGGCCTGCGGCTATCTCACCGGCCAGGTTCGGCCCGGAGATCACCGCGACCTGCGCCGGGTCCACCCCGGTGACCGAGACGATGACCTGACTCATCCGCATCAAGGTGTTCAGCTCGATGCCCTTGGCCAGGCTGACCAGGGTCGCACCCTTGGCCAGCAGGGGCGCCCACTGCTCGAGGTTGCTCCGCATCGTCTGGGCCGGAACCCCCAGCAGCACGGTCGTGGCCCCCGCCAGCGCCTCGACCGCGTCGGCGGTCGCGCGGATGCCCGGCGGCAGCAACGTGCCGGGCAGGTAGTCCCGGTTGCACCGGGTGGCGTTGATCTGATCGGCGATGTCGGCCCGGCGCGCCCACAGGACGACCCGCGCCTCCGGCCCCCCGGCGTCGACGAGCACCTTGGCCAGCGCCGTGCCCCAGGCGCCGGCGCCCATCACCGCCACGGCGCCCGCTGTGTTGGCCATGGACCACCCCTTTTTCGTCGAGACCGGCGCTTCACATTAGCCCCACGGGCGGGCGGCCGACGCCGACCAGGAGGGCGGGGCGGGGCGTCCTGGCAGGATGAGCCCATGACCGGGACACGGGGCGAGGGGGCACAGGGTCCCGGGGCCGCCGGGGATATAGCCCTGATCATCGCCGTCAAGCGGTTGGCCGCCGCCAAGACCAGGCTCGCCCCGGTGTTTTCGGCGCGGACCCGCGAGACGGTGGTGCTGGCGATGTTGGTCGACACCCTGAGCGCCGCGGCCGGGGTGAGCGCGCTGGGCTCGATCACCGTCATCACTCCCGACGAGGTCGCCGCGGCCGCCGCGGCCGAGTTGGGCGCCGTCGTGCTGGCCGACCCGACCCCCGCGGGCCACCCCGACCCGCTGAACAACGCGATCGCCGCCGCCGAACGATCGGTGTCCGATTCGTTCGCCAATGTCGTTGTGCTGCAAGGTGATCTGCCGGCGCTGCAGTCCCAGGAGCTGGCCGAGGCGATCGCCGCCGCGCGCGGGCATCGCCGCAGCTTCGTCGCCGACCGGCTGGCCAGCGGCACCTCGGCGCTGTGCGCGTTCGGAACCGGGCTCGACCCGCGGTTCGGGCCGGATTCCTCGGCGCGGCACCGCCGTTCGGGCGCGATCGAGCTGACGGGCGCCTGGCCGGGCCTGCGCTGCGATGTGGACACCCCCGCCGACCTGGCGGCCGCCCGCCGCCTGGGCGTCGGCGCGGCGACCGCGCGGGCCATCGCGACGCATTGAGCTGTCCGGACGGTGAACTTCACCCCAACGGCGCATGGATGTCCGTTCGGCGGTAGCCCCGCCAGGGGGTGATGAGCAATGATCGCTTGGTGACCGATATCGAAGCCGAGACGCGGCCCGACGGGGGCGTATGGCACCCGGGCGACGCCGCCGTGTCCGCTCCCCCCGCGACGACGCCGGCAGCGATCACCGATTTGCCGGAGGACCGCTACCTCAACCGCGAGCTCAGCTGGCTGGATTTCAACGCGCGCGTCCTCGCGCTGGCCGACGACGGCTCGCTGCCCCTGCTCGAGCGGGCCAAGTTCCTGGCGATCTTCGCCTCCAACCTCGACGAGTTCTACATGGTCCGGGTGGCCGGCCTCAAACGCCGCGACGAGATGGGGCTGTCGGTTCGCTCCGCCGACGGCATGACGCCGCGTGAGCAACTTGCCCTCATCGGCGAGCACACCCAGCGGATCGCCAGCCAGCACGCGCGGGTGTTCCTCGACTCGGTGCGGCCGGCGCTCGCCGAGGAAGGCATCCTCATCGTCACGTGGGCCGATCTGGATCACGCCGAGCGCGACGAGCTGTCGACCTATTTCAGCGAGCAGGTCTTTCCCGTCTTGACGCCGCTGGCCGTCGATCCCGCTCACCCGTTCCCGTTCGTCAGCGGGCTGAGCCTGAATCTTGCGGTCATGGTGCGCCACTCCGAGGACGGTGGCCAGCACTTCGCCCGGGTCAAGGTGCCCAACAACGTCGATCGCTTCGTCGAACTCAAAACCCGCGACGCCGGTGGCGAAGGGCCGGACGTCGTCCGCTACCTGCCGATGGAAGAACTGATCGCGGCCTTCCTTCCGGAGTTGTTCCCGGGCATGGAGATCGTCGAGCATCACGCCTTCCGCATCACCCGCAACGCCGACATGGAGGTCGAGGAGGACCGGGACGAAGACCTGCTGCAGGCGCTGGAACGGGAATTGGCCCGCAGGCGGTTCGGTCCGCCGGTGCGCCTCGAGATCGCCGACGACATGACCGAGAGCATGCTGGAACTGCTGCTGCGTGAGCTCGACGTGCACCCCGGCGACGTCATCGAAGTGCCCGGGCTGCTGGATTTGTCGTCGCTGTGGCAGATCTACGGGCTGGACCGTCCGGCGCTCAAAGACCCGGCCTTCGTCCCGGACACCCATCCCGCCTTCGCCGACCGGGAGACACCCAAGAGCATCTTCGCCACGCTGCGCGAGGGCGACATCTTGGTGCACCACCCCTACGACTCGTTCGCCACCAGCGTGCAGCGCTTCATCGAACAGGCCGCCGCCGACCCCAACGTGCTGGCGATCAAGCAGACGCTGTACCGCACCTCCGGTGACTCCCCGATAGTTCGCGCGTTGATCGAAGCCGCCGAGGCCGGCAAGCAGGTGGTGGCGCTGGTCGAGATCAAAGCTCGCTTCGACGAACAGGCCAACATTCAATGGGCGCGCGAACTGGAACGCGCGGGCGTGCACGTGGTGTACGGGCTCGTCGGACTCAAGACCCACTGCAAGACCTGCCTGGTGGTGCGGCGCGAGGGCTCGGCGATCCGGCGCTACTGCCACATCGGTACCGGCAACTACAACAGCAAGACCGCGCGGCTGTATGAGGATGTCGGACTGCTGACGGCGGCCCCCGACCTCGGCGCGGACCTGACCGACCTGTTCAACTCGCTGACCGGTTATTCGCGGAAGACGGCCTACCGCAACCTGCTGGTGGCCCCCTACGGGATTCGCACGGGCATCATCGAGCGCGTCGACCGCGAGATCGCCGCTCACTCCGAGCGTGGTGGCGGACGAATCCGGATGAAGATGAACGCGCTCGTCGACGAGCAGGTCATCGATGCGCTCTACCGCGCGTCACAGTCCGGGGTGCGCGTCGAGATCGTGGTACGCGGCATCTGCGCGCTGCGCCCGGGCGCCGAGGGCTTCTCCGAGAACATCCAGGTGCGTTCGATTCTCGGCCGCTTCCTGGAACACTCGCGGATCATCCACTTCCGCAACATCAACGAGTTCTGGATCGGCAGCGCCGACATGATGCACCGCAATCTCGACCGGCGCGTCGAGGTGTTGGCTCAGGTCAAGGACCCCAGGCTGACCGCGCAGCTCGACGAACTGTTCGAGTCCGCGCTGGACCCGTCCACGCGGTGCTGGGAGTTGCGGGCCGACGGCCAATGGACCGCCCTGCCCCACGATGGCCACACCGTGCGCGACCATCAGGAATCATTGATGGAGCGCCACCGCAGCACCTGAGGCGCTGTGGTAGCTTTCCAGGTCACACCCGGGGCCACGTACCGGCCCGACCGACCCGAGCGATCCGCGGCCGAATTGACCTGCAGGAGTGAAGTTGCCGATCCAGAACCGGTCCGCCGGTCGGCGCTCGGGGAGCCGGCTCATCTACGCCGCCGGTGCGGTGCTGTGGCGAGCGGACGGCGCCGACACCGCCGGCCCGGGCCTCGAGATCGCTCTCATCCATCGCCCCCGCTACGACGACTGGACACTTCCCAAGGGCAAAGTCGATCCCGGCGAGACGGCGCCGGTGGCCGCGGTGCGGGAGGTGTTCGAGGAAACCGGTCACCGCGCCATCCTCGGCCGGCGGCTCAACTCGGTGAATTACCCCGTCGCCCAGGGTGTGAAAAAGGTGTATTACTGGGCGGCCCGCAGCACGGGTGGGGAGTTCGCGCCGAGCAACGAGGTCGACCAGCTGATCTGGGCGCCGGTCGCCGACGCGATCGGCAGGCTGAGCTATCCGCATGATCGAAAAGTGTTGCGCCGCTTCGGCAAGAAGCCGGCCGACACGCACACCGTGCTCGTGGTCCGGCACGGCACCGCCGGCAGCAAATCCCGGTTCTCCGGCGACGACACCCTGCGGCCGCTGGACAAACGGGGACGGGCACAGGCCGAGGCGCTGGTTCCGCAACTGATGGCGTTCGGCGCCACCGACGTCTACGCCGCCGACCGGTTGCGCTGCCGCCAGACGGTGGAACCGCTTGCCGCCGAACTCGGCGTGCCCATCCACAACGAGACCGGGCTGACCGAGGAGTCCTACGCCGAGAACCCCAGTCGCGGCCGGAAGCGGGCCCTGGCCATCGCCAAGCAACCGGGGACACCGGTGATCTGCAGCCAGGGCAAGGTGATTCCCGACCTGATCGCCTGGTGGTGCGAACGCGACGGGCTGAGCCCCGACAGGTCGCGCAACAACAAGGGCAGCACGTGGGTGCTGTCGCTGTCGGCCGGCCGACTACTGGCGGCCGACCACATCGGCGGCGCGCTGGCCGCCAACGTGCGGGCCTGACGCGCGAAGACCCTTCGGGAGCATCGCTGCCCCCAAAGGGTTCCGCTGAGCGACTGCCTACTTGCTACTTGCGGCCGCGGCCGCGCGCAGCAGCCTTCTTGGCCGGCGCCTTGGACGCCGCCTTCTTGACCGGTGCCTTCTTGGCCGGTGCCTTCTTGGCCGGTGCCTTCTTGGCCGGCGCCTTCTTGGCCGGCGCCTTCTTGGCCGGCGCCTTCTTGGCCGGCGCCTTCTTGGCCGGCGCCTTCTTGGCCGGCGCCTTCTTGACCGGAGCCTTCTTGACCGGAGCCTTCTTGGCCGGCGCCTTCTTGGCGGGAGCCTTCTTGGCCGGCGCCTTCTTGGCCGCCGCCTTCTTGGCCGGTGCCTTCTTCGCCGCCTTCTTGGCCGCGCCCGCCGCTACCACACCGCGCTTGACGGCGGGGCCGTCGGACGGGAGGCGCTGTGCGCCAGACACAACCGCTTTGAATTGGGCACCGGGACGGAACGCCGGGACGGACGTGGGCTTCACCTTCACCGTTTCGCCGGTACGCGGATTGCGGGCGACCCGCGCCGCGCGGCGACGCTGTTCGAACACACCGAACCCGGTAATGGTGACGCTGTCGCCCTTGTGCACCGCACGCACGATGGTGTCGACGACATTCTCGACGGCGGCGGTCGCCTGCCGACGGTCCGAGCCCATTTTCTCTGTGAGCACGTCAATGAGCTCTGCTTTGTTCATCCATACCCTCCGAAGCCAGTGGTCCTTGTTTTTTCAGAACCGACTAGTGCACACGGTAAACCCTTACCGGACAAATTTCCAAGAGCCACGCGCAATTTCAAGGGCAGTTGAGCGATATTTTCGCAATCCGGTTGCAGCCCTTGACTCGTGGCTTGGCCCCGAAATCGGCCCGGTGATGTCGGTCGCCGGCCCCGGAATTCGCTTCCGATACGCCCGTCAGGAGGCGGGTGAAGTGTGCGGCTTCCACTGTCGAGAGGCCGCCTCGAAAGTCTCGATTTCGTCGAGTTTCCGCAGCGTAAGGGCTATATCGTCGAGCCCTTCGAGCAGTCGCCAAGCGGTGTAGTCGTCAATCTTGAACGGCAGCACCGCCGTTCCTGCGGTGATATTTCGATCTTGAAGATTGGCAGTGATTTCCAAGCCCGGACTCTGCTCGATGAGCTTCCAAAGAAGTTCCACGTCATCTTGCGAAACTTCGGCCGCCAACAGACCCGCCTTGCCCGCGTTGCCCCGGAAGATATCGCCGAACCGCGACGAGATGACTACCCGGAACCCGTAGTCCATCAGCGCCCACACGGCGTGCTCCCGCGACGATCCCGTGCCGAAATCGGGTCCGGCGACCAGCACTGAGCCCCGGTCGAAGGGGCTCAGGTTGAGCACGAACGAGGGATCCGACCGCCAGGTTGCGAACAAGCCGTCCTCGAAACCGGTTCGGGTGACACGCTTCAAAAAGACCGCCGGAATGATTTGGTCGGTGTCGACGTTCGAGCGCCGCAGCGGCACGCCGATACCGGTATGGGTGCGAAAGGCTTCCATGCTTTTCCCCTTGTCAGTCGGTCAGTTCAAGTCCGCGGGGGCGGACAAAGTTCCACGTACCGCCGTCGCCGCCGCGACGGCCGGCGACACCAGGTGGGTGCGGCCGCCTTTGCCCTGGCGCCCTTCGAAGTTGCGGTTGGACGTCGCGGCGCAGCGTTCCCCGGGCGAAAGCTGATCCGGGTTCATGCCCAGGCACATCGAGCAGCCGGCCTGCCGCCACTGCGCGCCGGCTGTGGTGAAAATCTCATTCAGCCCTTCGGCTTCGGCCTGGGCGCGCACCCGCATGGACCCCGGTACGACGAGCATCCGCACCCCTTCGGCGATCGTCCGGCCGCGCAGCACGTCGGCCACCGCGCGCAGATCCTCGATGCGGCCGTTGGTGCACGAGCCGACGAACACCGCGTCGACGGCGATGTCGCGCATCGGCGTCCCGGGGCGAAGGTCCATATACACCAAGGCTTTCTCGGCGGCCTGGCGCTCGCCCTCGTCGGCCATCTCGCCCGGGTCGGGCACGGCCGCGGCCAACGGCGCCCCCTGGCCGGGGTTTGTTCCCCACGTGACGAATGGGCTCAACGTCGTTGCATCCAGGTGCACCTCGGTGTCGAAGACGACGCCCGGGTCGGTGCGCAGCCGCTGCCAGTAGCGCATCGCGGCGTCCCAGTCCGCGCCCGTCGGTGCGTGCGGCCGGCCGCGCAGGAACTCGTAGGTGGTCTCGTCCGGCGCCACCATCCCCGCCCGGGCACCGGCCTCGATGCTCATGTTGCAAATCGTCATGCGGCCTTCCATCGACAGCGATTCGATGGCACTGCCGCGGTATTCGATGACGTGGCCCTGGCCGCCGCCGGTGCCGATCTCGGCGATCAACGCCAGGATGACGTCTTTGGCGGTCACACCGTCGGGCAGCCGCCCGTCGATGTTGACCGCCATGGTTTTGAACGGCCGCAGCGGCAGCGTCTGGGTGGCGAGCACGTGCTCGACCTCCGACGTGCCGATGCCCATGGCCAGCGCGCCGAAGGCGCCGTGGGTCGAGGTGTGGCTGTCGCCGCAGACGATCGTCATTCCCGGTTGCGTGAGCCCCAATTGCGGTCCCACGACGTGCACGATGCCCTGGTCGATGTCGCCCATCGGATAGAGCCGGATGCCGAATTCCTCGCAGTTGCGTCGCAACGTCTCGACCTGGGTGCGCGACACCGGGTCGGCGATGGGCTTGTCGATGTCGACGGTGGGCACGTTGTGGTCCTCGGTGGCCAGCGTCAGATCGGGCCGGCGCACTCCGCGGCCGGCCAGGCGCAGGCCGTCGAAGGCCTGGGGGCTGGTCACCTCGTGCACCAGATGCAGGTCGATGTAGATCAGGTCGGGCGCCCCTCCCTGTTCGGAACCACCACCTCGTACCACAACGTGGTCGTCCCAAACCTTTTCGGCCAGCGTGCGCGGCCCCTCCGCGCCGGACTCCTTGCTCTGCGATCCCATCTCGAACTCGCCCCTATTCGCCTCGTGTGCGGCGCGCCGATCGATTCTGATTGTCATCCCAGAATGCGAGACGCTAATATTGCTACGTGAGACAGCATAGCGGCATCGGCGTTCTGGACAAAGCGATGGTGGTCTTGCACACGGTGGCCGAATCGCCATGCGGGTTGGCTGAACTGTGTGAGCGAACGGGCCTGCCCCGGGCCACCGCGTACCGGCTGGCGGCCGCCCTCGAAGTCCACCGCCTGCTGGCGCGCGACGACGAAGGGCGCTGGCATCTCGGTCCGGCGGTCAGCGAACTGGCGACCCGCGTGCACGATCCGCTGCTGGCCGCCGGCGCGGCGGTGCTGCCCCAGTTGCGCGAGACCACCGGCGAGAGCGTGCAGCTGTACCGTCGCGAGGGCACGTCGCGGGTCTGCGTGGCCGCCCTGGAACCGGCTGCGGGCCTTCGCGATACCGTCCCGGTCGGAGCGCGGTTGCCGATGACTGCGGGCTCGGGGGCCAAAGTGCTGCTGGCCCACAGCGACGCCGCGACCCAGAAGGCCGTTCTGCCGACGGCGAAATTCACCGACCGGACGCTGGCCGAAGTGCGGCGGCGGGGTTGGGCGCAAAGCGTCGCCGAGCGGGAGCCGGGGGTGGCCAGCGTGTCGGCGCCGGTGCGGGACGGCCGCGGCGTCGTGGTCGCCGCCGTCTCGGTGTCCGGGCCCATCGACCGGATCGGCCGGCGTCCCGGGGCGCGCTGGGCGGCCGACCTGTTGTCGGCGGCCGAGGCGCTGACCCGCCGGCTCTAGCCCGCCCCCGGCGCCGAGACTGCCTACAGCGCGTCCGAATCGCCGTGTGCCACACGCTGGGCGCCGGCTCGATGCCGCCGGCGCAGACTCGGAGCAAATCCGCGGCGCGCCGCCTGACACACTGACAGCCATGGGAACAAATCAGCGCGCGAGCATCGTCATGTCGGAGGACGAGATCGCCGACTTCGTCGTCAAGAGTCGCACCGGCACCCTGGCCACCGTGGGCCCCGACGGGCAGCCGCACCTCACCGCGATGTGGTACGCCGTCGTCGACGGCGAGATCTGGCTGGAGACCAAAGCCAAGTCGCAGAAGGCGGTCAACCTCACGCGGGATCCGCGGGTGAGTTTCCTCATCGAGGACGGCCACACCTACGACACGCTGCGCGGGGTTTCCTTCGAGGGCGTGGCGGAGATCGTCGACGATCCCGACGTCGCGCACCGGGTGGGCGTCAGCGTGTTCGAGCGCTACACCGGCCCCTACACCGACGAGATGAAGCCGTTCGTCGAGCAGATGATGAACAAGCGGGTCTGCGTGCGCATCGTCCCCCGCCGCGCGCGTTCGTGGGACCACCGCAAGCTCGGGTTGCCGCACATGCCGGTGGGTGGCTCCACCGCACCGGCCGCGCTCGGCGCCGCCGAAGTAAGCGACCGTTAGACGGTCTTTTGTAGCCCCGATGGGATTCGAACCCACGCTACCGCCGTGAGAGGGCGGCGTCCTAGGCCGCTAGACGACGGGGCCAGAACCGATCCGAGCTGTCAGCATAACCCAACCCGGTATGCCCACCTAATCGCTTGCGGTGGGCAGGTTTTGCGAGCAAATTTCGCTGGGGTACCAGGACTCGAACCTAGAATGGCTGAACCAGAATCAGCTGTGTTGCCAATTACACCATACCCCATTGGCTGCCTAAAACCGCTGGTCGGAGCGGATCCCGCGCGTCGCAACACGCTGTGCGGGACCGCCGCCTTCCGGCGGTTTTCGGCCTTTGTGAACCGCAGTGCAGACTACCAAAGACTTGCAGCGCAATCGCCCATGCCCGGTCTTGCCCCTCTCGCCCCGCTGTGACGCGGCTCATCCCGCGCGAGCGGCGCGCAGCCGCTGCAGGCTGCGGTCCCGGCCGAGCAGCTCCAGCGATTCGAACAGCGGCGGGCTGACCGTCGTACCGGTGGCGGCCACCCGGATCGGCCCGAACGCCTTGCGCGGTTTGAGCTCCATCTTCTCGATGAGCGCGTCCTTGAGGGCGTCCTCGAGCTGTGACGCGGTCCACTGCGTCACGGAGTCCAGCGCGTGCAGGGCCGCGTCCAGCACCGCCTCCCCGTCCGGACCGAGTTCCTTGGCGGCGGCCTTGGGGTCGATGGCGTACTCGTCGTCGTCGAGGAACTTCAGCAGCTCCCACGCGTCGGCCAGGACGACGATGCGGGTCTGCACCAGTCGGGCCGCCGCGGCGAATGCGGGCTCGTCCAGCCCGGTGTCATGGCCGTGTGCGCCGAAGTAGGCGCGCAGCCTGGCGGTGAAGTCGTCTTCGTCGAGCATCCTGATGTGCTCGGCATTGAGCGCGTCGGCCTTCTTCTGGTCGAAACGGGCCGGATTGGCGTTGACGTCGACGACGTCGAAGGCCGCCACCATCTCGTCGAGACTGAACAGGTCGTGGTCGTCGGCGATCGCCCAGCCGAGCAGCGCAAGGTAATTCAGCAGCCCCTCGGGGATGAAGCCGCGCTCGCGGTGGGTGAACAGGTTCGACTGCGGGTCGCGCTTGGAGAGCTTCTTGGTGCCCTCCCCCAAGACGGTTGGCAGGTGCGCGAATTGCGGGACGCGCTCGGCGACCCCGATCCGGATCAGCGCCGCATAGAGCGCAAGCTGGCGCGGCGTCGACGGCAGCAGGTCCTCGCCGCGCAGCACGTGGGTGATCTTCATCAGCGCGTCGTCACACGGGTTGACCAAGGTGTACAACGGATCTCCGCTGGCGCGGGTCAACGCGAAGTCGGGCACGCTGCCCGCTGCGAACGTGGTGGTCCCGCGCACCAGGTCGTCCCAGCCCAGGTCTTCGTCGGGCATCCGCAGCCGCACCACGGGCTTGCGGCCCTCGGCCAGAAACGCCGAGCGCTGCGCCTCGGTCAGCTCGCGGTCGAAGTTGTCATAGCCCAGCTTCGGGTTGCGCCCGGCGGCGATGTGCCGCGCCTCGACCTCCTCCGGCGTCGAAAAGGCTTCGTAGGCCTCGCCGGACTCGATCAGCTTGGCGACGACGTCGCGGTAGATCTCCGTGCGCTGCGACTGCCGGTACGGGCCGTAGGGACCGCCGATCTCGGGCCCCTCGTCCCAGTCGAGGCCGAGCCAGCGCAGCGCGTCCAGCAACGCCAGATAGCTTTCCTCGGTGTCGCGCTGCGCGTCGGTGTCCTCGATGCGAAAGACGAAGGTGCCGCCGGTGTGCCGGGCATAGGCCCAGTTGAACAGCGCGGTGCGGACCATCCCGACGTGGGGGGTGCCGGTGGGCGACGGGCAGAACCGGACTCGGACGGCTGTACTGGCGGCGGTACTGGAGGTCACGACTTTCCTTTGCGGACTACGGGATTGCTCAGGGTGCCGATGCCCTCGATGGTCACCGAGACGGTGTCGCCGTCCTCGATGGGACCGACGCCGGCGGGGGTTCCGGTGAGTATCAGGTCGCCGGGCAGCAACGTCATGACGGCCGAGATCCACTCCACGATTGCGCCGACGTCATGGATCATCAGCGAGGTGCGGCTGTGTTGTTTCACCTCGCCGTTGACCTCGGTGCGCAATTCGAGATCGCCGGGATCGATATCGGTGACGATCCACGGCCCGACCGGGCAGAAGGTGTCGTGTCCCTTCGCCCGCGTCCATTGGCCGTCGGCCTTTTGTTGATCACGCGCCGAGACATCGTTTCCGACTGTGTAGCCCAGGATGTTCTCGGCGGCCTGGGCGGCCGAGACGTCCTTGCACGCGCGGCCGATCACCACCGCCAACTCGCCTTCGAAATGCACGGGTGATGCATTGGCGGGCAGCCGAATCGGCACGTTGGGCCCGATGATGGCGGTGTTGGGCTTGAGGAATATCACCGGGTCCGCCGGCGCCGGACCGGTCAGGTTGTTCATCTCCTTGATGTGATCGGCGTAGTTCTTGCCGACGCACACCACCTTGCTGGCCAGGATGGGAGCCAGCAGCCGGACATCGGCCAGCGGCCACGACCGGCCGGTGAAGCTCGGCGTGCCGAACGGGTGCTCGGCGATCTCGCGGACGGTCATCCCGGTTTGGCCGTCGTCCCCCTCGATGCTGACGAAGGCGACGCCGTCGGGGCTGGCGATTCGACCAAGGCGCATTCGCCTGAGCCTAGTGATGACCGCGAGCGCGGCGCAGCCGGGCGCTGCGGGCCGGAACCGACGATCCCGCACGGTCGACCCCGAACGGCTGAGCGGGCCGGCACGGCCCACCAACGCTCGGCTTCGTCCCAGCCGGACTGTGCCAGCATGGGAAGATGCCGACCGACCAAGAGGTCACGGGCCAGCTCAGTGCGAGCGCGCGGTGGTCGATCATGGTCATCTCGCTGGGCGTGACAGCGAGTTCGTTCCTGTTCATCAACGGCATCGCCTTCCTGATCCCCTCCCTGGTGGGCGCGCGCGGGATTTCGCTGACCGAAGCCGGTCTGCTGTCGTCGATGCCCAGCTGGGGCATGGTCACGACGCTGGTGCTGTGGGGCTACGTGCTGGACCGCGTCGGCGAGCGCATCGTGCTGACCGCGGGCTCGGCGCTGACGGCGGTGGCCGCCTACGCGGCGGCGACGGTCCACTCGATGGTGTGGACCGGCCTGTTCCTGTTCCTCGGCGGCATGGCCGCCGCGAGTTGCAACACCGCGGGCGGCCGGCTGGTCTCCGCCTGGTTCCCGGCGCATCAACGCGGCCTGGCGATGGGCATCCGCCAGACCGCCCAGCCGCTGGGAATCGCGCTGGGCGCGCTGGTGATTCCCGAGCTCGCCGAACGCGGCCCGCGGGCGGGCCTGATGTTCCCGGCGTTCGCGTGCGCGATGGCGGCCGTGGTCGCCGCGATCGGAATCGTCGACCCGCCGCGGAAATCCCGCGAGGCGGCCACCGAGCGGGAACTGGCCAGCCCGTATCGCGGCTCGTCGGTGCTGTGGCGCATCCATGCGGTGGCGGGTCTGCTGATGATGCCCCAGACGGTGACCGTGACGTTCATGCTCGTCTGGCTGATGAACCACCACGGCTGGTCGGTGGCGGCGGCCGGCGGCATGGTGACGATCTCTCAGCTGCTGGGCGCGCTGGGCCGCATCGCGGTCGGGCGCTGGTCGGACCGTGTCGGCTCCCGGATGCGGCCGGTCCGCTACATCGCGATCGCCGCGACGTTGACCCTGTTCCTGCTGGCCCTCACCGACGACCTGGGCTCGCGCTATGACGTGCTCCTCATGATCGTGATCTCGGTGATCGCGGTGCTCGACAACGGGCTCGAGGCCACCTCGATCACCGAGTTCGCCGGGCCCTTCTGGAGCGGACGCGCGCTGGGCATCCAGAACACCACGCAACGGCTGATGGCCGCCGCCGGCCCCCCGGTGTTCGGCGCCCTGATCATGGCGGCCAAGTATCCGGTGGCGTGGGGGCTGTGCGGGTTGTTCCCGCTGCTGGCGGTGCCCCTGGTGCCGGCGCGCCTGCTGCCGCCCGGGTTGGAGACTAGAGCGCGGCCGCAATCCGTTCGCCGACTTCGCTGGTGGCGAGCCGTCCGCCCCCGCGGGTCGACAGGTAAGTCTCGACAGCCCGGTCGACCCTGAGGGCGGCGTCGTCCTCCCCCAGGTGGTCGAGCAGCAGCGCGACCGACATGATCGCCGCCGTCGGATCGGCGACTCCCTGCCCGGCGATGTCGGGTGCGCTGCCGTGCACGGGCTCGAACATCGACGGGTTGGCCCGGGTGGCGTCGATGTTGCCGCTGGCGGCCAGGCCGATCCCGCCGCACACCGCCGCGGCCAGGTCGGTGATGATGTCGCCGAACAGGTTGTCGGTGACGATCACGTCGAAGCGCCCGGGATCGGTGACCAGGAAGATGGTGGCGGCGTCGACGTGTTGGTAGGCCACCTCGACGTCGGGGTACTCCTGGCCGACCTCGGCCACCACCCGCGACCACAGCTTGCCGGCGAAGGTGAGCACGTTCGTCTTGTGCACCAGCGTCAGGTGCTTGCGCCGCCGCCGGGCGCGCTCGAACGCGTCGGCGACCACCCGCCGCACACCGAACGCGGTGTTCAGGCTCACCTCGGTGGCCACCTCGTGCGGCGTCCCGGCGCGGATCGCGCCGCCGGTACCCGTGTAGGGCCCTTCGGTCCCCTCCCGCACCACCACGAAATCGATGTCGGGGCTTCCGGCGAGCGGACTGCTCACGCCCGGGTAGAGCCGGCCGGGCCGCAGATTGACGTGGTGGTCCAGCTCGAAACGCAGGCGCAGCAGCAAGCCCCGCTCCAGCACCCCGCTGGGCACCGACGGGTCACCCACCGCGCCGAGCAGGATAGCGTCGTGCTCGCGCAACTCGGCCAGCACCGAGTCCGGCAGCAGCTCGCCGGTGGCCTGGTAACGCCGGGCGCCCAGGTCGTAACTGGTCTTCTGCACGCCGGGCAGGACGGCGTCAAGGACCTTGAGCGCCTCGGCGATCACCTCCGGGCCGATCCCGTCGCCGCCGATGACAGCCAACTTCATGCGAGCCTCACGACAGGTCGACCACTTCGAGTTTGTTGGCGCTCACCGCGGCCGCGATCGCCGACCGAACCTCGGCGGGCACGTCCTGATCCAGCCGCAGCAGGATGGTCGCGCCCGGGCCCTCAGCGTCCTCGGACAGCTGCGCGGCCTGGATGTTCACCCCGGCGCCGCCCAGCAAGGTGCCGATCCTGCCCAGCGCTCCGGGCGCATCGACGTAGTTGATCACCAGGTTGATGCCCTCGGCGCGCAGGTCGAAGTTGCGGCCGTTGATCTGCACGATCTTCTCGGTCAGCTGCGGGCCGGACAACGTACCGGCGACGTTGACGGCCGACCCGTCGGGTCCGACGGCCCGCACGTCGACGACGCTGCGGTGGTTGGCGCTTTCCGAGGCGGTCGTGATCTCGGCGGTGACGCCCCGTTCGGCGGCCAGCGCCGGCGCGTTGACGAACGTCACGGTGCCCTCGATGACCGCCGAGAACACGCCGCGCAGCGCCGCCAGTTCCAGCACCCCGACGTCTTCGGCGGCGAGTTCACCGCGCACCTGCACCTGCACCGAAACGGGCGGCTCGTTCAACAGGGCGGCGGCCAGCACCCCCAGCTTGCGCACCAGGTCCAGCCAGGGCGCCACCTCCTCGTTGACCACGCCGCCGCCGACGTTGACCGCGTCCGGGACGAACTCGCCGGCCAGGGCGAGCTTCACGCTCGCCGCGACGTCGGTGCCGGCCCGGTCCTGCGCCTCGGCGGTGGAGGCGCCCAGGTGCGGCGTGACCACCACCTCGGGCAGGTCGAACAGCGGGCTCTCGGTGCACGGCTCCTTGGCGAACACGTCGATGCCGGCCCCCCGCACGTGGCCGCTGCTGATGGCCTCGGCCAGCGCCGCCTCGTCCACCAGCCCGCCGCGCGCGGCGTTGACGATGATGACGCCCGGCTTGGCCTTGGCCAGCGCCTCCTTGCCGATCAGGCCCGCCGTCTCGGGCGTCTTGGGCAGGTGTACGGAGACAAAGTCGGCGCGGGCCAGCAGGTCTTCGAGGGACAGCATCTCGATGCCCAGCTGCGCGGCGCGGGCCGGCGAGACGTACGGGTCGTAGGCGACGAGGTGTGCGCCGAAGGCGGCGAGCCGGTGCGCGACCAACTGCCCGATCCTGCCCAGCCCGACGATGCCGGCCGTCTTGCCGAAGATCTCGGTGCCCGAGAACGACGACCGCTTCCAGGTGTGGGCGCGCAACGAGGCGTCGGCGGCCGGGATCTGGCGGGCCGCGGCCAGCAGCAGTGCCATGGCGTGCTCGGCGGCGCTGTGGATGTTCGACGTCGGGGCGTTGACCACGAGCACACCACGTTCGGTGGCGGCGTCGACGTCGACGTTGTCGAGCCCCACCCCGGCGCGGGCGACGATCTTGAGCTTGGGGGCCGCCGCCAGGACCTCCGCGTCGACGGTGGTGGCCGAACGCACCAGCAGCGCGTCGGCCTCGGGCACCGCCGCCAGTAGCTTCTCCCGGTCGGGACCGTCCACCCAGCGCACCTCGACCTGGTCTCCGAGCGCGGCGACGGTTGATTGGGCGAGTTTGTCGGCGATTAAAACAACAGGCAGATTCACCCGGCCAGACTATCGGCTCCGGTTGACGGCCCAACGGCACCGTCGGCGGCCGCGCTTCGGGCCCGTTGACCACCGCGGTGAGCACGGCCCTGACCCGCGCCCGAGGTGCGCCCGATCGCGGCCGGTCGAGTTGTTCGCGGTACTCCCGAACGACGGCCCCGCGCGGGTGTTTTGGCGACGACGCGACGCCGGCAGCGCGGCCGCCCACCCGGAAAGGCGTTGCTTCGCAGCCTGATTCTTTGCACATCCGGTGTCGATGGGGTCAGGTACCGGATCCTGCACCGGGACAAGAGTTTGCCAGGTACGATTCGCCGGTGTCCGACCGAAGAGTCGCGCGCCCCGCAATCTGCCTGAACATGATCGTGCGCAACGAGGCGCTCGTCATCCGCGAGACGTTGGATTCGGTCGCGCCGTACATCCACTCGTGGGTGATCGTCGACACCGGATCGCAGGACGGAACCCCGGACGTGATCCGCGACCACATGGCCCGCCGCGGCATTCCCGGTGAGCTGCACGAACGGCCGTGGCGCAACTTCGGCTACAACCGCACCGAGGCGCTGACCCTCGCGCAGGGCCACGGCGACTACATCTGGGTCATGGACGCCGGCGACACGATCGTGGGCACAGTCGATTTCGGCCGGCTCGACGCCGACCGATACGAGCTGTGCCACCGATCCGCCGACGTCGTGTACTGGCGCCCGCAGTTGTTCCGCGACGGGTTGCGGGTTCGCTACGAGGGTGCCGCCCACGAGTATCTCGTTTGCGACGACGACCCACTCGTCGCCGCGCGCCTCGAGGGCGACTACCACGTCCACCCCCGTCCCCCCGACGCCCGCAACCGGGATCCACAGCAAAAACATGCGCGTGACCGCGATCTGTTGCTGGCCGAGGTGCAACGCAACCCCGACGACGCGCGGTCGGTGTTCCACCTGGCCCAGAGCTACTTCGAGCTGCGCGACTTCGACAACGCACGCCTGTGGTACGCGCGCCGCGTCGAGATGGGCGGCTGGGACGAAGAGACGTATTGCGCGTCGTACCGGGTCGCGCAGTCGATGTCCGAACTCGGTGCGTCGTGGCCGGAGCTGCAGGACGCCTACCTGCGGGCCTGGGAATTTCGGACGACCCGCGCGGAGCCGCTGCACGACATCGCCCAACGGTATCGCCTCGCACAGCGCTACCGGCTGGGCTACCTGTTTGCCCAGCGCGCCGCCGAAATCCCCCAACCCGAACACGACGTACTCGCCGTCCGCGCGGACGTCTACGCGTGGCGCGCCACCGACGAGCAGGCGGTGTGCGCATCCTGGATCGGCAAGCACGACGAGTCGTTCGCTCTGTGCCGACGGATGCTGGCCCGCTCCGACATACCCGACGAGGACCGGCTAAGGATCGCGGCCAACCGCGACGTCTGTGCGCCGACGATGCTGGCTGCGGCGTCGCCGTATCCCGCGGCGGCGGTGCAGTCCCTGCAGCGCCTGGGCGCCGGCCGACGCAACGCCGACGTGATCGTCAGCCTGACCGCCGGTGAGGATCTGGCCCGCACCGAGCTCACGCTCAACTCGTTCCTCAACTGCTGCACCGACGTGTCGCGGGTCGGGCGCTTCCTGGTGCTCGAGACCGGCGCAGCGGCCCGGCATCGCGGGGCGCTGCGCGACAGTTACGGATTCCTCGAGTTCGCAAGTCGCGGCGCCGGGGACGAACCCGGTGCCCAACTTGCCGAGCTCCGCAGTCAGATCGACGGGCGGTTCTGGCTGCACCTGGGCGAAGGCTGGCAGTTTTTTGCGCCGGAGGATCTGATCACGCGCCTGAGCGCGGTGCTCGAGGCCGAAGCGCAGGTGTTCCAGGTGGGTATCAACGTCGCCGATGCCACCGAGCTGTGCGGCGCCAGCGCGCCCGAGCAGACGGTGCGCCGCGCCGCCGAAGCGGGCCGCTACGTGCTGACGCAGCAGGTGGCCCGCGGCCCCGCGATGTTCGACACCGCCCGGCTGGACCGGGCCGGCGGTGTGCGCGGCACCGACCCGGATCCGTACGCGGAACTCGCGGGCCGGGCGGCCACGGCCGGCCTGCGCACGGCTGCCCTCGACGAGGTTTTCTGCATCGCTCAGGCCTGACATCCCGGCGTGCAGTCCTTCGGCGCCAACGTCTTTCGAAACGGCATATCGCCGAGAACACCGCGCTGCCTAAGCTGTCGCGGTGACCAAACTCGCGATCATCTACTACTCGGCCACCGGCCATGGCACCTCGATGGCGCGGCGCGTCGCCGCGGCGG
The DNA here is from genome assembly GCA_963711445.1 of uncultured Actinomycetota bacterium. Classification (GTDB taxonomy): domain Bacteria; phylum Actinomycetota; class Actinomycetes; order Mycobacteriales; family Mycobacteriaceae; genus Mycobacterium. The sequence continues at coordinate 1,306,900 of CAVQEF010000002.1, read as the reverse complement.
CCGAGTCGGCGGGCGCCGACGTCCGCGTCCGGCCTGTCGCCGAAACCCAGGACCCGCAGTCGTTTGCCCACAACCCGGCCTGGACGGCGAACTACCAAGCGACCAAGGACCTTCCCGTGGCCACCGGGGACGACATCGTGTGGGCCGACGCCGTGATCTTCGGTTCACCGACCCGCTTCGGCTCGCCCGCGGCCCAATTGCGCGCCTTCCTCGACTCGCTGGGGGGGCTGTGGGCGCACGGCAAGCTCGCGGACAAGGTGTATGCGGGGTTCACGTCCTCCAACACCGTCCACGGCGGTCAGGAGACCACGCTGATCAGCCTTTACCTCACGCTGATGCACTTCGGCGGCGTCATCGTGCCGCCGGGATACACCGATCCGGCCAAGTTCGTCGACGGCAACCCGTACGGGGTGAGCCTGGTCTCCACCCACGACAACATCGAGCATTTCGATGACGCCACCGGCAACGCCCTCGACCACCTGGCGCGGCGGGTGGTGGCGACCGCCGGCCGCCTCGCCTCGTCCTAGGCGCCCGGCGTGGCTAGGCCGTCTCGGTGATCGGGCGGTCGACCCAGCTCATCAGGTCGCGCAGCTTCTTGCCGGTGACCTCGATGGGGTGCTCGGCGTTCTCCTTGCGCAGTGCCAGCAGCTGCTTGCTGCCGTTGTGCACGTCGTCGACCAGCTTCTTGGTGAAGCTGCCGTCCTGGATGTCACGCAGGATCGCGCGCATCCGCTCCTTGGTGTCGGCGTCGATGACGCGCGGACCCGACAGGTAGCCACCGAATTCGGCGGTGTCGGACACCGAGTAGTTCATCCGGGCGATCCCGCCCTCGTACATCAAATCGACGATCAGCTTGAGCTCGTGCAGCACCTCGAAGTAGGCCATCTCCGGCGGGTAGCCCGCCTCGACCATCACGTCGAAGCCAGCCTTCACCAATTCCTCTGTGCCACCGCACAACACGGCCTGTTCACCGAAGAGGTCGGTCTCGGTCTCGTCCTTGAAGGTGGTCTTGATGACACCGGCGCGGGTGCCGCCGATGGCCTTGGCGTACGACAGCGCCAGCGCCTCGCCCTTGCCGGTGGGGTCCTGGTCGACGGCGATCAGGCAGGGCACGCCCTTGCCGTCGACGAACTGGCGCCGCACCAGGTGGCCGGGGCCCTTGGGGGCGACCATCGCGATGGTGACCTCGGCGGGCGGCTTGATCAGACCGAAGTGGATGTTGAGACCGTGCCCGAAGAACAGGGCGTCGCCGTCTTTGAGGTTGGGCTCGATGTCGTTCGTGAAGATGTCGGCCTGGGCGGTGTCGGGCGCCAACAGCATGATGACGTCGGCCCACTTGGCGACCTCGGCGGGGGTGTCGACGTCCAGCCCCTGCTCGGACACCTTGGCCCGCGACTTCGAGCCCTCCTTCAAACCGACGCGCACCTGCACGCCGGAGTCACGCAGGCTCAGCGCGTGCGCGTGTCCCTGGCTGCCGTAGCCGATCACACCGACCTTGCGGCCCTGGATGATCGACAGGTCAGCATCGTCGTCGTAGAACATCTCCAATGCCTGCGATGGCACGTTTCCTATCTCCTTCTTCCTCAGAACAGCTGAAAACTACTTGGCGGTGCCGATACCGCGCGGACCGCGGGCCAGCGACACCATCCCGGATTGGGCGATTTCGCGGATGCCGAAGGGCTCCAGCACGCGCAGCAACGCCTCGATCTTGCCGCGGTCGCCGGTGGCCTCGATGGTCAACGATTCCGGTGACACGTCGATCACCTTGGCGCGGAACAGGTTCACCGCCTCGATCACCTGGCTGCGGCTGCCGGCGTCCGCGCGCACCTTGATCATCGCCAACTCCCGGGACACCGAGTTGTCCTCGTCCTGCTCGATGATCTTGATGACGTTGATCAGCTTGTTGAGCTGCTTGGTGATCTGCTCGAGCGGGGTGTCCTCGGCGGAGACCACGATGGTCATCCGCGACATGTCCTTCTGTTCGGTGGCGCCGACGGCCAGCGACTCGATGTTGAAGCCGCGCCGGGAGAACAGCGCGGCAACCCGCGCGAGCACGCCGGGTTTGTCCTCCACCAGCACCGACAGGGTGTGCGTGGTCACGTTCATTTGCGCCGCTCCTTCTCATCGCCACGCTCTGCATCGTCGCCGGCGCGCATCAGGCGTGCCCTTCGGTCTCGTCGTCGAACAGCGGCCGGATGCCGCGGGCCGCCTGGATCTCGTCGTTGCTGGTTCCTGCGGCCACCATCGGCCACACCTGGGCGTCGGCGCCGACGATGAAGTCGATCACCACCGGGCGGTCGTTGATCGCGCGGGCCTGATTTATCACGTCCACGACGTCTTCGGCACGCTCGCAACGCAATCCGACGCAGCCCAGCGCCTCGGCCAGCTTCACGAAGTCCGGGATGCGATGCGAATGCGTGGCCAAATCGGTCTGCGAGTACCGCTCCTGGTAGAACAGGGTCTGCCATTGGCGCACCATGCCCAGGTTGCCGTTGTTGATCAGCGCCACCTTGATCGGCACGCCCTCGATCGCGCAGGTGGCCAGCTCCTGGTTGGTCATCTGGAAGCAGCCGTCGCCGTCGATCGCCCAGACCTCGGCGTCCGGGCGGGCGACCTTGGCGCCCATGGCCGCCGGGATGGCGAACCCCATGGTGCCCAGCCCGCCCGAGTTCAGCCAGGTGCGCGGCTTCTCGTAGGAGACGAACTGCGCCGCCCACATCTGGTGCTGCCCGACACCGGCAACGTACACCGCGTCGGGGCCGGCGATTTCGCCCAGCTTCTCGATCACGAGTTCCGGGCTCAGGCTGCCGTCGCTCTGCGGGCCGTAGCTCAGCGGGTAGGTCGACTTGACGCCGTCGAGGTAGGCCCACCAGTCGCTCAGCTCGAGGCTGCCCGGGATCTCGTGGTGGCGCAGCATCGCGACGAGTTCGGCGATAACGGCCTTGACGTCGCCGACGATCGGCACGTCGGCGTGCCGGTTCTTGCCGATCTCGGCCGGGTCGATGTCGGCGTGGATGACCTTGGCCTCCGGCGCGAAGGTGTCCAGCTTGCCGGTGACCCGGTCGTCGAAGCGGGTGCCCAGCGCGATCAGCAGGTCGCTGCGCTGCAGCGCCGCCACGGCCGCCACGGTGCCGTGCATGCCGGGCATGCCCAGGTGCTGGCGGTGGCTGTCGGGGAAGGCGCCGCGCGCCATCAGCGTGGTGACCACCGGGATGCCGGTCAGCTCGGCCAGCTCGGCCAGCTGCTCGGTCGCCTCGCCGCGGATCACACCGCCGCCCACGTAGAGCACCGGCTTGCGCGCGGCGCCGATCAGCTTGGCGGCCTCGCGGATCTGCCGGTTGTGCGGCTTGGTGTTGGGCTTGTAGCCGGGCAGGTCCATGCGCGGCGGCCAGCTGAACGTGCACTGGCCCTGCAACACGTCCTTGGGGAGGTCGACGAGCACCGCGCCCGGGCGTCCGGTGGCGGCGATGTGGAACGCCTCGGCGATCACCCGGGGGATGTCGTCGCCGTCGCGGACCAGGAAGTTGTGCTTGGTGATCGGCATCGTGATGCCCGAGATGTCGGCCTCCTGGAAGGCATCGGTCCCGATCAGCGAGCGTCCCACCTGCCCGGTGATGGCCACCACCGGGATCGAGTCCATCTGCGCGTCGGCCAGCGGGGTCACCAGGTTGGTGGCGCCGGGGCCCGACGTCGCCATGCACACCCCGACCTTGCCGGTGGCGTGCGCGTACCCGCTGGCGGCGTGCCCGGCGCCCTGCTCGTGGCGGACCAGGATGTGGCGCAGCTTCTGGGAGTCGAACAGCGGGTCGTACACGGGAAGCACCGCGCCGCCGGGAATGCCGAAGATCACTTCGACGCCGAGCTCCTCCAGCGACCGGATCACCGACTGCGCGCCGGTGAGTTGTTCCGGCGCAACACGTTTCGATGAGCCGGCCGACGGTGGTCCGGCGTGCTCGACGGCGTCCGAGGCGATGTCGGCCGCGCGCTGTTGCTGCGGGGTGTGCGGCCTGGTGGGAGCGCTCACTGTCGTTTGGTCCTTATTCACTCTGGGAGACTCGCGGTGGGCAAGAAAAAACCCCCGTCAGCTTCAGCTGCTGTACGAGGGCGTTGGTGCTGGATCGCTTCAAATGCCGAAAAGCTGGTCAGGCCCCAACGCGCCGACCAATTACTACGAGCATTCCGGGCTTTCCGGCGTCATCCATAACGTCCGACGGTAGCCTTCGCACTGCTCAGCCGTCAAATCCGGGCGGCCGGCGTCGAGTGTGCAGCCCAGGCTTCGCGTGTGCAGCCAGGGCGGCGACATGCCGTGGCGCGCCGCCCTCGGCTCACACTCAAACGTTGGGGGCGGACGGTACGGGGGGCGGTGGGATGATGCGAGGGTGGTTACTGACTCCGCCGTGGTGCTCAAGATCTCGCCGATAGCGCACCTGGCCGTCGGGTTCGTCACGCTCGGGCTGCTGATTCCGGTGCTGGCCTGGCCGCCGTCGGCGCCGCTGCTGGCGATCCCGGTGCTGCTCTCCGCGCTGATCGTGCGGCTGCGGACCGTCGCCGACGACCGGGGCGTCACCGTGCGCACGCTGCTGGGCAGCCGGACGATGTCGTGGGAGGAGATCGACGGGCTGCGCTTCCACAAGGGGTCCTGGGCGCGCGCCCGCCTGAAGGACGGCACCGAGGTGCGGTTGCCCGCGGTGACGTTCGCGACGCTGCCCCAGCTGACCGAGGCCAGCTCGGGACGGGTGCCCAACCCCTACGGATAGGCCGGTCAGGCGATCGGGTTGACGCCGTTGAGCAGCACCCAGACCCCGACGCCGGCGGCGATGCCGGCCAGCAGGGCGACGAACGACCCGATGAAGGGCCGATGGGCCCAGCCCCGCCCGGCGTCGAGGCCGTAGCGGCCCGGCCCGCACAGGATCACCGCGACGGCCAGCACGATCAGCGTGATCTGGTATTCGTGCCCGTCGGGCAGGAAGTAGGAGAACGAGCGTGGCCGCGCCGAGACGGTGGCCAGCAGGCCGTTGATCAGGAACGCCAGCGCGCCGGCCGCGGCCACCGGGGTGAACAACCCCAGCACCAGCAGCACGCCCGCGACGATCTCGCCGCCGGCGCTGACATAGGCCAGGATGTCGGCGTGCTGGTAGCCGACGTCGGTCAGCGAGTTCTTGAAGCCCGTCACGCCCGAGCCGCCCCACCAGCCGAACAGCTTCTGCAACCCGTGGGCGCCCAGCACCACGCCCAGCCCGACGCGCAGGATCAGCAACCCGAGATGCTGGGTGCCGCGTCGGCCGACCGCGCGTTGGCCCTCGGTGTCCTCGTCGGCGTCGATCTGCACGGGTTCGGCGGCCGGCGGCCGGGCCGTCGACTGCGGCTGCACGTACGGTAGCGGCTCCTGGTTGTCCAGGATGTTGTACGCCGGGGCGCCCGCGCTGTTGGGGTCGGCGTAGGGGATCACGGTGGTGGTGCCAAAGTCACCTGGGTAACCGACCGGCGTCAGGTCGTCTTCGGGGTCGACCAAGCGTGCCGAGGCGGGGCGCCCCGGGGTCGGCTCCGGGGACTGGTCCGGCCGCTGCCAGGGTCCGTCATTCGATTGACTGGTCACGGGTGTCAGGGTAAGGGCATTTGGGCCCGAATTGGGGATTTGAGCGGCGCTTTCGCGAGACAATCGGCTGTTGGACCGCCAAAACGATCCGGATCGGCCCCAAATCATCCGATTTGTACCGTCGGGGCCTCGACGCGATGGGCGGTCGCGGGACGGCGCGTGGCGGCCATGACGGCGCATTCCGTAGCCTGTCGGTCATGCGACTAGGGCGTTCAGGGCGCTGGGTTCGGTGCGGACTCGCCGCACTGTGTGCGGTTGCGCTGGTATCGAGCGGCTGCGCGCGGTTCAACGACGCCCAGTCTCAGCCCTTCACGACCAACCCCGAACTGCGGCCCCAGCCCAGCTCGACGCCGCCCCCGCCGCCGCCGCTGCCGGCCACCCCGTTCCCCAAGGAGTGCCCGGCCCCGGGGGTGATGCAGGGCTGCCTGGGCAGCACCAGCGGCCTGATCATGGGCATCGACAGCAAGACCGCGCTGGTCGCCGAGCGCCTCACCGGGGCCATCAAGGAGATCTCGGTCAGCGCCGAGCCGAAGGTCAAGACGGTCATCCCGGTGGACCCGTCCGGCGACGGCGGCCTGATGGACATCGTGCTGTCACCGACCTACTCGCAGGACCGCTTGATGTACGCCTACATCAGCACCCCCACCGACAATCGGGTGATCCGCATCGCCGACGGCGACGTCCCGAAGGAAATCCTGGCCGGAATTCCCAGGGGCGCCACCGGGAACATGGGCGCGCTGACCTTCACCAGCCCCACCACCCTGGTCGTGATGACCGGTGACGCGGGCAACCCTGCGCTGGCCGCCGATCCCAACTCGCTGGCCGGCAAGGTGCTTCGCATCGAACAGCCGACCACCATCGGCCAGGCGCCGCCCACGACGGCGCTGTCGGGCATCGGCTCGGGCGGCGGGCTGTGCACCGACCCCGTCGACGGGTCGCTGTATGTCGCCGACCGCACCCCGACGGCGGACCGGCTGCAGCGCATCACCAAGACCTCGGAGGTCTCCACGGTGTGGACGTGGCCGGACAAGCCCGGCGTGGCCGGCTGCGCGGCGATGGACGGCACCGTGCTGATCAACCTGATCAACCCCAAGCTGACGGTGGCGGTGCGGCTCGACCCCAAGACGAGCGCGGTGACCGGGGAGCCCGACGTCGTCCGCAAGGACACCCACGCCCACGCCTGGGCGCTGCGGATGTCGCCGGACGGAAACGTCTGGGGCGCGACGGTCAACAGGACCGCCGGGGACGCCGAGAAGCTCGACGACGTCGTCTTCCCGTTGTTCCCGCAGGGCGGCGGCTTCCCGCGCAACAACGACGACAAGACCTAAAACGGGCTACAGCCCGTCGAGCGTGAACCTCACGCCGTATCGGCGCGCCACGTCTTTCGGTGCCCTTTCGAAGAGCCGGTGTGGCGCCTCGTGGCCGGGTTCGAGGTCCTCCAGATCGGAGAGGTAGAGCGGCTCCTCATCGCAGTCAGGCGCCCAGGTGGCAACGGGTTCCAGAAAATAGGCGATGTGATCCCCGACGTCGACCCAATACACCGTCCTGCCGACGAGCCACGCGATCGCATCATCGAGGATCGGCATTCCCTGCGGGCCGGCGCGCCACGAGCAGCGCTCGAACTTGTTGACCTGATGGCCGGTTTGGCCGCCGAACAGTTGGGCCAGCACACGGTGACGCCGCGCCAGGACGTGCACCGCAACGTGCTCGGATTGGCTCGCCACCTCGAGGGTGTGGCTGCCTTTGTCCACGCCGACCAAAAACCTCGGCGGATCCACGCTGGTCTGGGTGGCGAAGCTGACCAGACACCCCGCCGGGGAGCCGGCGAACTGGCTGGTCACCACGAATGCCGGATAATCCAGCATCCCCATGAAGTCCTCGAACGACTCATCGATCACCCGACCATCATGGATCCGCGCGGCGTCTTTCGACAGAGTTTCCGGCGATCGGGCCGGGCCGCTACCCCTGCCCGCAGGCCGCCAGGACCAGTTCGCGCACCCGGGCCGCATCGGCCTGCCCCTGGGTGGCCTTCATGACCGCACCGACGATCGCGCCCGCCGCGTCCACCTTGCCGCCGCGGATCTTCTCGGCCACATCGGGATTGGCGGCCAGCGCTTCGTCGACGGCGGCCTGGGTCAGCGAGTCGTCGCGCACCAGCGCCAAGCCGCGGTCGGTCATCACCTGCTCGGGTTCGCCCTCGCCGGCCAGCACGCCCTCCACGACCTGGCGGGCCAGCTTGTTGGACAGCTTGCCCTCGTCGACCAGCGCCACCACCGCGGCGACCTGCGCCGGGGTGATGGCCAACTCGTCGAGCGTGATGCCCGCCTCGTTGGCCTTCTGCACCAGGAAGTTGCCCCACCAGGCGCGGGCGGCCTCGCTGGAGGCGCCGTGCTCGACGGTCGCCATCACCGATTCGACGGCGCCGGCGTTGACGAGATCGCGCATCACCTCGTCGGATACGCCCCACTCCTGCTGAATTCGCTTGCGGCTCAACCACGGCAGCTCGGGGATGGTCTGCCGCAGCTTCTCGACGAGCTCGCGGCTGGGCGCCACGGGTTCGAGGTCGGGCTCGGGGAAGTAGCGGTAATCCTCGGCGGTCTCTTTGGTACGACCCGGGCTGGTGTACCCGGCTTCGTGAAAGTGCCTGGTTTCCTGGGTGATTCGGCCGCCGGCGGTCAGGACGGCGCCCTGGCGTTGCATCTCGTACCGCACGGCGACCTCGACGCTGCGCAGCGAGTTGACGTTCTTGGTCTCGGTGCGGGTGCCGAACTCGGTGGCGCCGGTCGGCTTCAGCGACACGTTGGCGTCGCAACGCATCGACCCCTGGTCCATCCGGACATCGGATACGTCCAACGCGCGCAACAGGTCTCGCAGCGCGGTGACATATGCCCGAGCGATCTGCGGCGCCCGTGCGCCGGCCCCCACGATGGGCTTGGTGACGATCTCGATCAGCGGGACGCCGGCACGGTTGTAGTCGATCAGCGACGTCGTCGCCCCGTGGATGCGCCCGGTCTCGCTGCCCAGGTGGGTCAGCTTGCCGGTGTCCTCCTCCATGTGCGCGCGCTCGATCTCCACCCGCCAGGTGGTGCCGTCCTCGAGCGGGGCGTCGAGGTAGCCGTTGATGGCGATCGGTTCGTCGTACTGCGAGATCTGGTAGTTCTTCGGCATGTCCGGGTAGAAGTAGTTCTTGCGGGCGAAGCGGCACCAGGGCACGATCTCGCAGCCCAGCGCCAGCCCGATCCGGATCGCCGACTCCACCGCGGCTTGGTTGAGCACCGGCAGCGAGCCGGGCAGGCCCAGGCACACCGGGCACACCTGGGTGTTGGGTTCGGCGCCGAAGGCGGTGGCGCAGCCGCAGAACATCTTGGTCACGGTGGACAGCTCGACGTGCACCTCGAGCCCGAGCACCGGGTCGAAGCGCGCGACGACGTCGTCGTAATCCAGCAGGTCGGCCCCGGCAGCAACGGTCATGCGTCGATTTTAGTGGCGCCGCGGGGCCGCGCGCTCCGTCCCCCTGCCGGGGAACATGTCGGCCAGCGTCGCCGCCATCTCCAGATAGCAGCGCCGGCTTTCCTTGCTCAGGCGCTCCAGCGCGATCGCCCTGCCCTGCGCGACATGCCGATCGAACGGCAGCACCACCACCGCGGCCAGGCCCTCCGACAACTGCTCGAGCTCCTTGACCGCCGCGTCGTCCACCTTGCCGGGGGCAACGCGGTTGATCGCGAGCACCGTCGACTGCAGCAATCGCCGATAGCCGTTGTTGCGCAACCAGTCCAGCGTCGTCTTCGTCTTTCGTATCGCATCGATCGACGTGCCGGTGACCACCACGAGGGCCCGCGACTCGGGCAGCACGGCCTCCATCACCGCCGAGTTGAGCGCCTTGACGCAGTCCACCAGCACCACCGAATAGTGCTGACGCAGGATCGAAAAGGCCTTGACGACGTCGTGCCGTTCGAGCCGCCAATCGGTGCGCGCACAGTCCGGCAGACCGAGCACCTCCAGGCCGACGCTGTTCATGTAGGTGTGCGCGCGAACATCCGCATACCGGGTGACCGCAGTGTCGGCGAGCAGCTCGGCCATGCTCAGCGCGTTCGGGCGACCGTGCCGCTCGGCGAGGTTGCCGGCGTCGATGTCGACGGCGATGACACGGTCGTCGCGCACGCCGGCCAGGGTGGAGCCGAGCGCCTCGACCACCGACGTCTTGCCGACCCCTCCCTTGCAGTTCAGCACGGCGATGGGGAACGCGCCGCCCACGGGAACCCGGATGCGTTCGCGCAGGCCGTCTTCATACGCCCGGCTCTTGCCCGGCCCGAGGTCGATCCCGGTGATGCGCCGGATCATTCGGCGCCAGCTGAACCCCGACGGGTCCGTGGCCTCGCGCTCGTCGAAGATGTCGGGCGCGGTCCCGCCCGGCGGCCGCTCGACGCACGCCGCCGAGGACCGCCGTGGCGGGGTCGGCGCCGTCGACCGTGGCTGCGGCGCTCCGGGCGGCCGCCACTGGGCCGGCCGCGGCACCGTCGAGCGCTGCGTTCCGGCGCCGGCGCGCCGGGGAGGGGCCGCGGTGCGCCCCGGCGGGACCGGTGGCCCCGCCGGCGCGGCGGGCTCCTGGACGGCTCCGCGAGTCCAATCGCGGTTGCTCATAACCCCGGTATAGCCGTGGCGACGCGGTCGGGAAACCACGCCGATGCCCCGAACTGGGCAAACGGGCGACGAATTCAGGCGATTGTGGGACCGTCGCTACCGGTTGTTCAACGAACGGACCGGCTCAGCCGAAGAACGCCGCGGCGTCGTCGTAGCGGGTCGCGGGCACCAGCTTGAGCTGGCGCACCGCGTCGGCGAGCGGCACCCGGCCGATGTCCTGGCCGCGCAGCGACACCATCTGGCCGTACTCGCCGGCGTGTGCGGCGTCGGCGGCGTTGACGCCGAAGCGGGTGGCCAGCACCCGGTCGTAGGCCGTCGGGGTGCCGCCCCGCTGCACGTGGCCCAGCACCGTCACCCGGACCTCTTTGTTGATCCGCTTTTCCACCTCGACGGCCAGCTGCGCGGCCACGCCGGTGAAGCGCTCGTGGCCGAACTCGTCGAGACCGCCCTCGCGCAACGTGATCGAGCCGGCTATCGGTTTGGCGCCCTCGGCCACGACGCAGATGAAGTGCGAATCACCACGCTGGAAGCGCCGTTTGACCAGCCGGCACACCTCCTCGACGTCGAAGGGCTGCTCGGGGATCAGCGTCATGTGCGCGCCGGACGCCAGCCCGGCATTCAGCGCGATCCAGCCCGCGTGCCTGCCCATCACCTCGACCAGCATCACCCGCTGGTGGGATTCGGCGGTGCTGTGCAGCCGGTCGATGGCCTCGGTGGCCACGGTCAGCGCGGTGTCGTGGCCGAAAGTCACGTCGGTGCAATCGATGTCGTTGTCGATGGTCTTGGGCACCCCGACCACGGGGACGTTCTCCTCCGAGAGCCAGTGCGCGGCGGTCAGGGTGCCCTCCCCGCCGATGGGGATCAGCACGTCGATCCCGTTGTCGTCCAGGGTCTGCTTGATCTGGTTCAGCCCGGCCCGCAGCTTGTCGGGGTGCACGCGGGCGGTGCCCAGCATGGTGCCGCCCTTGGCCAGCAGCCGGTCGTTGCGGTCGTCGTTGGCCAGCTGCGTGCGCCGGTTCTCCAGCAGCCCGCGCCACCCGTCCTGAAACCCGACGACCGAGGAGCCGTACCGGGCGTCGCAGGTGCGTACCACCGCCCGGATCACGGCGTTCAGGCCGGGGCAGTCGCCGCCTCCCGTGAGTACTCCGATCCGCATGCCCTCATCTTGCCCGGTGCCCCGCCAGGTGGCGCGACCAGACGCAGAATCGCACTAATGGCGGCCTTGAGGTGCGATTCTGCGTCTGCTCGCGGTCAGATGGCGGTCGGCAGCGCGCCGCGGGCGGCCTCGTAGGCCGCACCCACCCGGTAGAGCCGGTCGTCGGCCAGGGCGGGCGCCATGATCTGCAACCCGACGGGCAGGCCGTCGTCGGGGGACAACCCCGAGGGCACCGACATGCCGCAGTGCCCGGCCAGGTTCAGCGGCAGCGTGCACAGGTCGAACAGGTACATCGCCAGTGGATCGTCGACCTTCTCCCCCAGGCCGAACGCGGTGGTCGGGGTCGTCGGCGACACCACGACGTCCACGGATTGATAAGCCTTGTCGAGATCGCGGGCGATCAGCGTGCGCACCTTCTGCGCCTGGTTGTAGTAGGCGTCGTAGTAGCCGGCCGACAGCGCGTAGGTGCCGATCATGATGCGCCGCTTGACCTCGGGACCGAAACCGGCGGCCCGGGTCAGCGCCATGACCTCCTCGGCGCTGTGGGTGCCGTCGTCGCCGACGCGCAGGCCATAGCGCATCGCGTCGAAGCGCGCCAGGTTGCTCGACACCTCCGAGGGCAGGATCAGGTAGTAGGCGGCCAGCGCGTATTCGAAGTGCGGGCAGTCGACTTCGCTCACCTGCGCGCCCAACTCGGTCAGCCGCTGCACGGCGGCCTCGAACGACGCCAGCACCCCCGGCTGGTAGCCCTCGCCGCGCAGCTGCCTGACCACCCCGACGCGCACCCCGCTCAGGTCCCCGGACGCACCGGCCCTGGCGGCGCCGACGACGTCGGGCACCTCGGCGTCCACGGAGGTGGAGTCGCGGTGGTCGTGACCGGCGATCACCTGGTGCAGCAGCGCGGTGTCCAGCACGGTGCGCGCGCAGGGGCCGCCCTGGTCCAGCGATGACGCGCAGGCCACCAGCCCGTAGCGGGACACCGTGCCGTAGGTGGGCTTGACACCGACCGTCGCGGTCAGCGCCGCGGGCTGCCGGATGGAGCCCCCCGTGTCGGAGCCGATGGCCAGCGGCGCCTGGAACGCGGCCAGCGCCGCCGCGCTGCCGCCGCCGGAGCCGCCGGGGACCCGCTCGACGTTCCACGGGTTGCGGGTGGGCCCGAACGCGGAGTTCTCCGTCGAGGAGCCCATCGCGAACTCGTCCATGTTGGTCTTGCCCAGGATCGGGATGCCCGCGGCGCGCAGGCGCAGGGTGACGGTGGCGTCGTAGGGGGCGCGCCAGCCCTCGAGGATCTTGGAGGCGCAGGTGGTGGGCATGTCGATCGCGGTGAACACGTCCTTGAGCGCCAGCGGCACGCCGGCCAGCGCCGAGGGCAGCCGGTCGCCGGCGGCCACCGCGTTGTCGACGGCGACGGCCGCCGACAGCGCCTCGTCGGCCGCCACATGCAGGAACGCGTGGTATCGCTCGTCGGTGGCCGCGATCTGGTCCAGGCAGGCCTGGGTGACCTCGGCCGACGAGACCTCCTTGGCGGCGATCTTGGCGGCCAGCGTCGCCGCGTCGAGGCGGATGAGCTCGCTCACTCGGCGTCCCCGAGGATCTGCGGGACCGCGAAGCGGCCCTCGGCGGTTTCCGGCGCCTCGGCCAGCGCCTCCTGCTGGGTCAGGCAGGGCGCCTTCTCGTCGGGGCGCGTGACGTTGACGTCCTTGAGCGGGTTGTCGGTCGCTTCCACGCCGCTGACGTCGACGGCCTGGACCTGGCTGACGTGGGCCAGGATGGCGTCGAGTTGGCCGACGAAGCTGTCCAGCTCGGTGTCTGTCAGCGCCAGCCGGGACAACCGGGCAAGGTGGGCGACCTCGTCGCGGGAGATCTGGGACACGAGCGAAAAGCCTAGCCGGGCGACGATGCGGCGCCACAGGCGCCGCTGAGGAGCCCGGCCATCCGAGCCAGCCGGGCGAGACGTCACCGGCCCGTCGGCACGGCAGGCATCCGGACCCGCCGAAATGCCCCCGATACATGGCTGTGCAACAGTGTTGGCCGTGCCGTCGTATCTGTTGCGCATCGAGCTGGCTGACCGCCCCGGCAGCCTGGGCTCGCTCGCGGTGGCGCTCGGCTCGGTGGGCGCCGACATCCTGTCGCTCGACGTGGTGGAGCGCGGCGCGGGCTATGCGATCGACGACCTGGTGATCGAGCTGCCCTCGGGCTCGATGCCCGACACGCTGATCACCGCCGCCGAGTCGCTGTCCGGTGTCCGGGTGGACAGCGTGCGGCCGCACACCGGCCGGCTGGAGGCGCACCGCGAGCTGGAACTGCTCGACCGTGTCGCCGCCGCCGCCGGCCAGGACGCCAAGCTGCAGGTGCTGGCCAACGAGGCGCCGCGGGTGCTGCGCGTGAGCTGGTGCACGGTGTTGCACAGCGCGCAGGGCCAGGTGCACCGCCTCGCCGGCAGCCCGGGCGCTCCGGAGACCAAGGCCGACTCCGCCCCGTGGCTGCCGATCGAGCAGGCCGCGACGCTGGACAACACCGGCGAGTGGGTGCCGAAGGCGTGGCGCGACATGGACACCACGATGGTCGCGGCGCCGCTGGGCGACTCGCACACCGCGGTGGTGCTGGGACGGCCCGGCCCGGAGTTTCGGCCCTCGGAGGTGGCCCGGCTCGGCTACCTCGCCGGGATCGTGGCGACGATGCTGCGCTGAGCGCGGCGGTCCGTCGTCACGCGGCGCTCAGCCCCCCGCGGAGCCGTTGGTTTCGGACGCCTTCTCGGTCGCGGCCAGGGCCGCCGGCGAGTGGGCCAGGTACTCCATCGCCATCTGCGAGGATGCCTCGGTGCTCGGGTGGTGGCTGGGGCGCAGGTAGCGCAGGGGCACGGCCACGGTCAGCTTCCAGGGCCCGGGCACGCGGTACTGGCGGGCGGCGCGCAGCCAGTCGCGCCAGCGCGGCATGGCATCGGTGGTCGGGTCGTGGGCCATCAGGTAGCGCACGCCGATCACCCACCAGAGCACGAACTGCGGCATGGTGAGCAGCATCGACAACGCGCGCAGCGGGTAACTGCCGCACACGTTCTGGTAGACGTCGAAGACCAGCGAGCGGTGCTCGATCTCCTCGGCCCCATGCCAGCGCAGCAGGTCGAGCATGGTCGGATCGGTGCCGGCGTAGTCGAGGCCGCGGTTCTGGATCACCCACTGCCCCAGCACCGCGGTGAAGTGCTCGAGCGCCGCGACGTCGGCCAGCCGCCGGTAGAGCCACCAGCGCTGCAGCCTTTTCGGCCACTTGGTGTGCTGGTCTCCGAGCGTGGACAGCCATTTCTGCAGCCTGTCGGTGTAGGGCGCGGTATCGATCCCCTGCTCGGCGAGGTGGTCGAGCACCAACTGGTGGGCGAACGCGTGCCAGGACTCCTGCTGGATGAACGGCTTGATCGCCGCCCGCAGTTCGGGGTCGTCGACCAGCGGCTCGGCCTCGTTGACGACCTGGATGAACCAGCGCTCGCCGGCCGGCAACAGCAGGTGCAGCACGTTCATCACGTGGGTCGCGAACGGGTCGTCGGGCACCCAGTGCAGCGGGGTGGCCGACCAGTCGAACTTCACTTTGCGGCGATATGCCGGGTATCCGTCGTGGTGTGTCTGAACAGCGGTCATCGGTGTTCCCCAATCCCAGCAGGCGTCCCCAGTTTCGGGTGGGTACCCGGCCGTTTTGGCTCCCAACCGCGCGCTGCGCGCTTTACTCCGCGGCCTGCGGCTCGGGCGGCCCCTGTTCCAGCAACCGGCGAAAGCCGTCCTCGTCGAGGACCGGCACGCCCAGCTCCACCGCCTTGTCGTACTTGGATCCCGGCGCGTCGCCGGCGACGACGAAGTCGGTCTTCTTCGACACCGAACCGGCGGCCTTGCCGCCGCGCGCCACGATCGCCTCCTTGGCGTCGTCGCGGGAGAAGCCGGCCAAAGAGCCGGTGACCACGATGGTCAGCCCGGCCAGCGTGCGCGGCACGCTGGCGTCGCGCTCGTCGGCCATGCGTACCCCGGCCGCGCGCCACTTGTCGACGATCGCGCGGTGCCAGCCGACGGTGAACCACTCGGTCACCGCGTCGGCGATGGTGGGCCCCACGCCCTCGACCGCGGCCAGCTGCTCGGTCGAGGCCGACGTGATCGCGTCCAGGTCGGCGAACTCGGTCGCCAGGGCGCGGGCGGCCGTCGGCCCGACGTGCCGGATCGACAGCGCCACCAGCACCCGCCACAGCGGCGCGGCCTTGGCCTTGTCGAGGTTGGCCAGCAGCCGCGCGCCGTTGGCCGACAGCGTCCCGGCCTTGGTCCGGAACAGCTCGGTGCGCAGCAGGTCGTCCTCGGTGAGGGTGAACAGGTCACCCTCGTCGGCGATCACCCCCGCCTGCAGCAGCGCGATGGCCGCCTCGTACCCGAGGCCCTCGATGTCGAAGGCGCCGCGGCCGGCGACGTGGAACACCCGCTCCCGCAGCTGCGCCGGGCAGGTCCGTGCGTTGGGGCAGCGGATGTCGGCGTCGCCCTCCTTGGCCGGGGCCAGTTCGGCGCCGCACTCGGGGCAGCGCGTGGGCATGACGAACTCGCGTTCGGAGCCGTCGCGCAGGTCGACGACGGGACCCAGCACCTCGGGGATCACGTCGCCGGCCTTGCGGATCACCACGGTGTCGCCGATCAGCACGCCCTTGCGCTTGACCTCGCCGGCGTTGTGCAGGGTGGCCAGCCCCACCGTCGACCCGGCCACCTTCACCGGCGTCATGAAGGCGAACGGGGTGACGCGCCCGGTGCGGCCGACGTTGACCCGGATGTCGAGCAGCTTGGTCTGCACCTCCTCCGGCGGGTACTTGTAGGCGATCGCCCAGCGCGGCGCCCGGGAGGTGGAGCCCAGCCTGCGCTGTAGCGCCACGTCGTCGACCTTGACGACGACGCCGTCGATCTCGTGGTCCACGTCGTGGCGGTGCTCACCCCAGTAGCCGATCCGCTCGTGCACGCCGGTCAGGCTGTCCACCCGCGTGGTGTGCTCGGAGACCGGCAGGCCCCAGGCGCCCAGCGCGAGGTAGGCGTCGTGCAGGGTGGCGGGCCGGAACCCCTCGGTGTGCCCGACGCCGTGGCAGATCATCCGGAGCCTGCGGCGGGCGGTGACCGCCGGGTCCTTCTGCCGCAGCGAGCCCGCGGCGCTGTTGCGCGGGTTGGCGAACGGCGTCTTGCCCTCCTCGACGAGGCTGGCGTTGAGCGCCTCGAAGTCGGCGAGCCGGAAGAACACCTCGCCGCGCACCTCGAGCACCTCGGGGACCGGGATCCCCTCGCCGGCCGTCAGCCGTTCGGGGACGTCGTCGATGGTGCGGGCGTTGAGCGTGACGTCCTCGCCGACGCGGCCGTCGCCGCGGGTGGCCGCCCGCACCAGCCGGCCGTCGCGGTACACCAGCGCCAGCGCCACGCCGTCGACCTTGAGCTCGCACAGGTACGGCACCTCGGCGACATCCTCGCCGACCTCGGTGCGGATGCGGGCGGCCCACGCGTCGAACTCCTCGGTGCTGAACACGTTGTCCAGCGACAGCATTCGCTCCAGGTGTTCGGCCTCGGTGAAATCGGTGGCGAAGCCGGCGCCCCCGACCAGCTGGGTGGGCGAGTCGGGGGTGCGCAGTTCGGGGTAGCGCTCCTCGAGGCCTTCCAGCCGGCGCAGCAGCGCGTCGAAGTCCGCGTCGGAGACGATCGGCGCGTCGCGCACGTAGTAGCGGAACTGGTGTTCGCGCACCTCGTCGGCCAGTTCGCGCCACTGCCGCCGGACCTCGGGCGGAGCGGGGCCGGCCTCTGCTGAACTCACCTTGGCAGGCTAACGGAGCACCCCGACACCGGTGCGGCGCGCTCAGTCGTCCTCGACGTAGGCACGCAGCCGTTCGACCGCGGCGTTCCAGCGGTGCGACAGCAGTCGGCGCGGCCGGGAGCGGGTCTGGACCGTGCGGACCGAGCCGCTGGCCCGGGCCAGCAGTTGCCAGTGCGTGGTGGCCGCCCGCCGGGAGACCGGAATCACCTGCATCACTTGCGATGTCGAGCTCGGCCCCCGCTCGCAGAGCCCGGCGATGATGCGTGGCCGGTTGGGGTCCCCGAGCGCGTCGAACAGCGGCGCGCCCCGGGGATGGCCTCAAAGCCGGACTCGGTGGTGGCGAGCAGCACGCCGTCGGGCGCCTCGGACAGGGCGAACTCGGCCAGCGTGGTCGGTCCGCCGTCGGGTCCGGATCGCCCGCGCACGGCCGCCAGCGGTAGGCGAACCGCCGGCGCGGCCCGATCGCGACTCAGGTGCCTAGCCGATGGCGTCCGGGTCTTCGGCGAACGCCTCGGCGGCCCTGCGGGCCAGCCCGACGGCGGTGCGGGCCCACTGCGGCGTCGCCCCGGCCAGGCCGCACGCCGGGGTGACGCCGATGCGGTCGCGCAGCGCGGCACGGGCGAACCCGAGGCGGTCGGTCACCGCGACCACCGCGTCGGCCACCTCCTCGGCCGACGGGCGCTTCTCGGGGGCCGTCACCGCGACCACGCCGAGCATGACCGTGCGGCCCGATTCGACGAAGGCGGCGACACCGTCGAGGTCTGCGGCGCCCAGCGTGCCCGCATCCACCGACACGGCCCCGATAGCGCTGCGCTGCAACAGGTTCCATGGCAGTTGCGGGGCGCAGCTGTGCACCATCACCTCGGTGCCCACCGCGGCGACGCAGGCGTCGAGCAGCGCGCCCGCCACCGATTCGTCCAGCGCGGAAACCGGGCTCAGCGCGGTCACCCCGGTCAGCCGCCCGCCCAGCGCCATCGGCAGCGACGGCTCGTCGAACTGCACCACCACCGGCGTCTGCAGCCGGCGGGCCAGCGCAGCGCGGTGCGCGGCGACACCCTCGGCCAGCGACGCGGCCAGGTCGCGCAGCGCGCCGGGGTCGGTGATCGCCCGGTGACCGTTGGCCAGCTCCAGCCCGGCGGCCAGCGTGATCGGCCCGGGCGCCTGCACCTTGACCACGCGCCCGGCGCCGCGCAGGCCGGCGGTCTCCCAGGCCTCTTCCAGCGCGTCGGAGTCCTCGTCGAGCAGGCTGACCGCGCGCCGGGTCACCGCGCCGGGCCGCGCGGCGATGCGGTAGCCGCGGGGTGTGGTGTCAATGGCCACGTCGACGAGCAGCGCGCCCGCCCGGCCGAGCAGGTCGGCGCCCACCCCCCGCGCGGGCAGCTCGACGATGTGGGCCAGCGCGCCCGCCAATTCCCCGACCACGACCTCGGCCGCCTGGCGCGGTGAAGTTCCGGGCCACGACCCGACGCCGCTGGCCCGCGCGAAAGGATGCGCGAAAACGCTCACGCTCCCAACCGTATTCGACGTCACCTCGCACGCCGGTCGCCAGGGGTGCCGCCGGCGAGTAACTTCAACCCCGAGAACGGACGGTGGGGCGGATGGCAAGACTGACGGGGCCAGTGCTGCTGGGGAGCGCGGTGGTGCTGGCGGCGGCGTGCACGCGGGTGGTCGACGGCACCGCGCTGCCGGGCCCGGGCGCCACCCGCCACCCCGTGCACGGGGTCGACGTCGACACGGTCCTGCTGGATCAGCCGCGCATGCGCGCGATCACCGGCGCCGGCGAGCACCTGACGATCATCCCGTCGATGGACGGCACCAGCCCGGTCGACATCGACACCCTGGCCGAGGGCGCCCCGCGCGAGTGCCGGTTCCTGTTCGCCGAGACCGCGACGTTCGGGCCCGACATCGAGGAGTTCCACAAGACCACGTTCCAGGACCCGCCCGACGGCGCCCTGATCTCGGAGGGCGCCGCCGCCTACTCCGACGCCGACACCGCTCGGCGGGCCTTCGCCGCCCTGGTCGCCACCGTGGGAACCTGCGCCGACGACTCGGCCGGGCAGCTGCTCGTCGGCGACTGGCAGGCCGACGCCGACTCGCTGCACCTGCGCCCCGGCGGCTGCGGGCGCGACTACCGCGTGCTGTCGGTGGCCCTGCTGGAGGTCACCTTCTGCGGCTTCCCGGAGTCGGTGTCCGACATCGTGATGACCAACATCGTCGCCAACGTGCCGGCCTAGCACCCGGTCGCGGCGATGGTGGCGCTGCCGAGCACCTCGTCCCCGCCCGCGTCGGGGCGATACAGCACCAGCGTCTGACCGCGCGCCACCCCGCGCAACGGGTCACGCAACCGCACGACAAGCTCGTCGTCGGCCAATTGCGCTACCGCGCTTACGGTTTCGCCGTGGGCGCGCACCTGGACCGCGCACTCGATGGGACCGGACGGCGCGGTCCCCGCGGTGAACACCGGCGACCGCCCGACCAGCTCGTCGACGTCGAGGTCGGCCACGTCGCCCACCCGGACCGTCGCGGTCTGCGCGTCGATGCCCGTGACGTAGCGCGGGCGGCCGTCGGGCCCCGGCCCGGCGATGCCCAGGCCCTTGCGCTGCCCGACGGTGAAGCCGTGCACCCCGTCGTGGGTGGCCAGCACCGCGCCGTCGGCGTCGACGACGCTGCCGCGGCGCACCCCGATGCGCTCGCCCAGGAAGGCCCGGGTGTCCCCGGACGGGATGAAGCAGATGTCGTGGCTGTCCGGCTTTTCCGCGACCGCCAGGCCGCGCCGGGCGGCCTCGGCGCGGATCCGCGGCTTGGGGGTGTCCCCGATCGGGAACGCCGCGTGGCGCAGCTGCTCGGCGGTCAGCACGGCCAGCACGTAGGACTGGTCCTTGTCGCGGTCGACGGCGCGGCGCAGCCGCCCGCCGGACAGCCGGGCGTAGTGGCCGGTGGCCACCGTGTCGAAGCCCAGCGCGAGCGCCCGGGCCGACAGCGCCGAGAACTTGATCCGCTGATTGCACCGCACGCACGGGTTGGGCGTCTCGCCGCGGGCATAGGCGGACACGAAGTCGTCGATCACGTCCGCCTGGAACTTCTCGGCGAAATCCCAGACATAGAACGGGATGCCGAGGACGTCGGCGACCCGGCGCGCGTCGGAGGCGTCCTCCTTGGAGCAGCAGCCGCGCGAGCCGGTGCGCAGCGCGCCGGGTGCGCTCGACAGCGCCAGGTGCACGCCGACCACGTCGTGCCCGGCGTCGACCATGCGCGCGGCGGCCACCGATGAATCGACGCCGCCGCTCATCGCGGCGAGGACCTTCACCTACGGGGCCCCCGCGGCGGCCAGGGCGGCCCTGCGCGCGCGGTCCACCGCCCCGGGGAGCACGTCCAGCACCGCGTCGACGTCGGCATCGACGCTGGTGTGCCCCAAGGACAGTCGCAGCGATCCGCGTGCGCTGGCCGCGTCGGCCCCCATCGCGAGCAGCACGTGCGAGGGCTGCGCCACGCCGGCGGTGCACGCCGACCCCGTCGAGCACTCGATCCCGTTGGCGTCCAACAGCATCAGCAGGGCGTCGCCCTCGCAGCCGCGGAAGGTGAAGTGCGCGTTGCCCGGCAACCGCAGCGGGTCGCGGGCACCGTTGAGGCTGACGTCGTCGATGCCGGCCAGCACGCCGTCGACCAGCCGGTCCCGCAACGCCCGCAACCGCGCGCCGTGGGCCTGCAGCCCGTCCACCGCGATGGTCGCCGCCGCCGCCATCCCGACGGCGCCGGCGACATCGGCCGTGCCCGAACGCACGTCGCGTTCCTGACCGCCGCCGTGCAGCAGCGGCACGCAGGAGACGTCGCGGCGCAACAGCAGCGCCCCCACGCCGGCCGGGCCGCCGAACTTGTGCGCGGTCACGCTCATCGCCGATAGCCCGCTCGCCGAGAAGTCGACGGGCAGCTGGCCCACCGCCTGGACGGCGTCGCTGTGCATCGGCACCCCGAATTCGGCCGCCACGGCGGCGAGTTCGGCGACCGGCAGGACGGTGCCGACCTCGTTGTTGGCCCACATCGCCGACACCAGCGCGACGTCGCCGTGGCGTGTGAGCACCTCGCGCAGCGCGGCCGGCGAGACCGAGCCGTCGGGCCCGGTGGGCAGCCAGCTCACCGTGGCGCCCTCGTGCTCGACGAGCCAGTGCACGGCGTCCAGCACGGCGTGGTGTTCCACCTCGGTGGCGACGATGCGGCGGTGGCGCGGCTCGGCGTCGCGGCGGGCCCAGTAGATGCCCTTGACGGCCAGGTTGTCGCTCTCGGTGCCGCCCGCGGTGAAGATCACCTCGGAGGGACGCGCGCCCAGCCGGTCCGCGACCAGCTCGCGGGACTCCTCGACCCGGCGCCGCGCCGCCCGCCCGCTGGTGTGCAGCGAGGAGGCGTTACCGACCGTGCCGAGCGCGGCCGTCATCGCCTCGACGGCGGCGGGGTGCATCGGGGTGGTGGCGGCGTGATCCAGGTAGACCATGACGCGCCCCACGATACCGGCAGCGCTCAGCGACGATGCAGGCCGGAAGCCTCAGCCCACCAGCATGTGCCCGTGGGCCGGGCGTCGCGACGCTCCCCCACCCACCGCGGACTGGCAGCGGCCGGCCAGGTCGCGCCGGCTGGTCCCCGGCAACTGCAGGGCCTCGACCTGCACCCGCGCCAGCGTGCGGCGCACGGCGAGCAGGCGGCGGATCGACCGCGCGAGGCTGTCGTCGCCGACGAAGGCCGGGGCGGTCGACACGCTGCCGTCGACGTGGTGGTAGGTAAGCCGCAGCGGCTGCACCGGGCGCCCGGCGTCGATCGCGGCCTGGAACATCGCCGGATAGAAGTCACCCCCGGCCAGCCCGCACCAGGTGGTGCCCTCCGGGAAGGCCACCACCGTCTGGCCCGCGCGCAGCCGGCCGGCGACGGCGTCGACCACCGCGGGCAGCCTGCGCAGGCTGGAACGCTCGATCGGGATGATCTTCAGGACGCGGGCCACCACCCCTATCGTGCGGCCGGTGAACATGTCGGCGCGGGCGACGAACGACCCGGGCAGCACCGAGCCGATGGCGAAGACGTCCAGCCAGGACATGTGCGGGCTGACCACCAGCACCCCACGCAGGTTGCGAATCGGGTTGCCCGCCACCGCGATCCGCACACCGAAGCAGCGCAGCACCAACCGGCAGTAGAGCCGCTGCACCCGCGCCCGCCCCGGCAGCGGCACCACCACCAGCGGCAACCCCGGCACCAGGAGCAGGGCCAGCGCGCAGCGCAGCGCGACCCGCATCGTCACCCGCCATCGGGGCTCGGCGACATCGCCGACGCCCACACAGCCGAGGTCGCACTTGGTGCGGGGCAGCCAGGCGTGGGCGGTGACCGCGCGGGCGCTCATCGGCCGCCGCCGGCCATCTCGGTAGCCGCCGACACCGACCGCAGCCTGCGCAGATATCGGGTGTCGGCGCGCCGCTTGTCCAGCAGAA
Organism: uncultured Actinomycetota bacterium; assembly: GCA_963711445.1. Classification (GTDB taxonomy): domain Bacteria; phylum Actinomycetota; class Actinomycetes; order Mycobacteriales; family Mycobacteriaceae; genus Mycobacterium. Next base: position 1,284,234 of record CAVQEF010000002.1, on the reverse strand, counting down.
CGCAGAAGTCGCCGACGCCGAAGTCCGGGTCGTGGGCGGGCTCGCCGCAGACTTGGGCGCCCAGCCGCAGGTAGCCGCGCATCAGCGCCGGGACCGCCGGACGCGCCGGCGCGGGGATGTCGTCGAGGGCCCTGCCGTCGAGAACCACCGGCCGGTGCGGGTGCACCCGGTACTGCGGCGGGGCGCCGTGGCGGGCCAGGATGAAGTCGCGGACCCCGCGCAGCCGGCTGCCCGGGCCCTCGGGCTCGCCCTCGATCGGCACCGACACGCATCCGGTCACGTGGTCGTAGCCGTAGCGGTCCAGGTAGGCCAGGATGCCGGCCCACATCAGCAGCACCACGCCGCCGTTGCGGTGGCCGTCGCGCACCGCGGCGCGGCCCATCTCGACCAGCGAGGGCCGCAGCGGGTCGAACGCTCGGACGTCGAACTCCGTCTCGGTGTAGAGCCCCCCGGCCGCGATGGCGCCCGCCGGGGCCAGCATCCGGTAGCAGCCCACCAGGTCGCCGCTGTCGTCGTCGCGGACCAGCAGGTGGTCGCAGTACTCGTCGAACCGGTCGACGTCGCGCCGGCCGTAGCCACTGGCCGGCAGGGCGAAGCCGGGGGTGCTGCTGAACACGTCGTACCGGAGCCGTTGCGCCGCTTCGACCATGGAGGGGTCGGTGGACAGCAACAGGGAGTAGCGCGGACCGGATGACGGGCTGGTCGCCACGCCGTCCGGCATGTCGCTGGGTATCAGGACAGAAGCAATGCTCATGTCACAAACGTGTCGCAGCCGATGAGCGAGTCGGCATCGCCGCGCTGACGTGTCGGTGCACGTCAGGTGACATAACGGCCCGCAACCGCCCGCCGTGGTGCGCCGGACACCGCATCGGGTGGGCCGATTCACGCAGCCGTCACCGACCGTTCGGATTCCCATGGTCACCGTGTGCCGTGAAACGACCGCCCGGCGGTGGTGGTGGTGCGCCGATCAGCTCGGCCCGCACCTCCTCGACGATGCCGACCAGCCGGCGTTGCTGCTCTCCGCGATCGAAACGGCGGTGCCCGCGACCGGGACGGGGCAGACGTCGCTGCTGGTCGCGGTGCGGTTGACCGCGGGGCTCAGCCCTTGCGGGCCTTGACCGCCTCGGTCAGCTGGGGGGCCACCTTGAACAGGTCGCCCACGATGCCGTAGTCGGCGATCTCGAAGATCGGCGCCTCTTCGTCCTTGTTGACCGCGACGATCGTCTTGGAGGTCTGCATGCCGGCGCGGTGCTGGATCGCCCCGGAGATGCCGAGGGCGACGTAGAGCTGCGGCGACACCGTCTTGCCGGTCTGACCGACCTGGAACTGGCCCGGGTAGTAGCCGGAGTCCACCGCGGCGCGCGAGGCCCCGACGGCCGCGCCGAGGGAGTCGGCGAGCTCCTCGACCACATGGAAGTTCTCGGCGCTGCCGACGCCGCGGCCGCCGGAGACCACGATGGTGGCCTCGGTGAGCTCCGGGCGGTCACCGGCGACGGCGGGCTGGCGGTCGGTGATCTTGGTGGCGTTCTCGGCGGGCGCCGGCACCTCCACGGTGACCTGCTCCCCCGCGCCGGCGGACGGCTGGGCGTCGATGGCTCCGGCCCGCACGGTGATCACGGGTGTGTCGCCGTTGGCCTGCGCCTCGACGGTGAACGAGCCACCGAAAATGGAATGCACGGCCTTGTTGCCCTCCTGGACGTCGACCGCGTCGACCAGCAGGCCGGACCCGATCCGGGCCGCGAGCCGGCCCGCGATCTCCTTGCCGTCGGCGTTGGCGGCCAGCAGCACCGCGGCCGGGGTGGCCGATTCGGCCAGCGACGCCAGCACGTCGACGTACGGCGTGACCAGGTACTTGTCGACCTCGTCGGACTCGGCGACGTAGATCTTGGCGGCGCCGGCCTCCTTGAGCCCGTCGACCAGCGGCTCGGCGGTTCCCGGCGCGCCGATCACGACGGCGGCCGGCTCGCCCAACGCCCGGGCGGCGGTGATCAATTCGGCGGTGACCTTCTTCAACGCGCCGTCAGCGTGCTCGACGAGCACCAGTACTTCTGCCATGGGTTATTCGCTCTTCTCGTCTTTTCGGATGTGCGCGGGTACTAGATGATCTTCTGGGCCACCAGGTACTGGGCGATCTGGTTGCCGCCCTCACCCTCGTCGGGGACCTTCTCGCCGGCGGTCTTGGGCGGCTTCGGCGTCGACGACAGCACGGTGGACCCGGCGTTGGCCAGCCCGACCTCGTCGGACTCGACGCCGATCTCGCCCAGCGTCAGCACCGTGACCTCTTTCTTCTTGGCGGCCATGATGCCCTTGAAGGAGGGGAAGCGCGGCTCGTTGATCTTCTCGGTGACGCTCACCACCGCGGGCAGCGTCGCCTCGAGGGTGAACACGCCCTCGTCGGTCTCCCGCTCGCCGGCGACCTTGCCGTTCTCGACGGACAGCTTGCGCAGGTGGGTGAGCTGCGGCAGGCCCAGGTACTCGGCGATGATGGCCGGCACCGCGCCGCCGGAGCCGTCGGTGGCCTCGTTGCCGGCGATGACCAGCTCGGTGCCCTCGATGGTGCCCAGCGCGCGCGCCAGCGCCCACGCGGTCTGCACGACGCACGAGCCGTGCATGCCGTCGTCCTTGAGGTGGACGGCCTTGTCGGCACCCATCGACAGCGCCTTGCGGATCGCCTCGGTGGCGCGCTCGGGGCCCGCCGTGAGCACCGTCACCGAACCCTCGACGCCGTCGGAGGCCTCCCGCTCCCGGATCTGCAGCGCCTCTTCGACGGCGCGCTCGTTGATCTCGTCCAGCACCGCGTCGGCGGCCTCGCGGTCCAGCGTGTAGTCGCCGTCGGTCAGCTTGCGCTCCGACCAGGTGTCTGGGACCTGCTTGATCAGGACCACGATGTTCGTCATGAGTGTGGTTCGTCCTCCTCGAAGGGGCCGCGCAGCCTTCGACTGCGAGACCTCGGTACGCGTTTCGCAACAACGCACGGCCGTGTTACTCATTGGTAACGTTGTGCGTTCTGCCTTCACACCATAGCGGGTGGTGGTACGGGTTCTTGCGGCCCGCCCGCCCACTGAAGACCGGGGATGCCCGCTTCGCGGTTCGCGAATCAGACACTTCGCGTTAGCCTGCCTATGCAATGAGCGCATTCGTTTCCGACGTTCCCCCGCACCGCTCCGGCGCCACCGCGCCGACGGCCCTCCCCGAGGTCCCGGCGGTGCTGACGCTGACGGGCGAGCGCACCATCCCCGACCTGGACGTCGAGAACTACTGGTTTCGCCGCCACGAGGTGGTCTACCGGCGGCTGGCGCCGCGCTGCGCGGGCCGCGAGGTGCTCGAGGCCGGCTGCGGCGAGGGGTACGGCGCCGACCTGATCGCCGGCGTCGCCCGCCGCGTCGTCGCGGTCGACTACGACGAGGCCGCCGTCGCCCACGTCCGCCACCGCTACCCGCGCGTGGAGGTCATGCGGGCCAACCTGGCGCGGCTGCCGCTGCCCGACGCGTCGGTGGACGTCGTAGTGAACTTCCAGGTCATCGAACACCTTTGGGACCAAGGGCAATTCGTGGCCGAGTGCGCCCGGGTGCTGCGGCCGTCCGGGCTGTTGATGATGTCCACGCCCAACCGGATCACGTTCTCCCCGGGCCGCGACACCCCGATCAACCCGTTTCACACCCGGGAGCTCGACGCCGGCGAGCTGACCGAGCTGCTGGCCGGCGGCGGATTCGCCGACGTGTCGATCAGCGGGCTGTTCCACGGCCCGCGCCTGCGCGAGATGGACGCCCGCCACGGCGGCTCCATCATCGACGCGCAGATCGCCCGGGCAATGGCCGATGACCCCGGGGCGCCGTGGCCGCCCGAGCTGGCCGCCGATGTCGCCGCGGTGACCGCCGACGACTTCGACCTGGTGGACAGCGGGCGGGGCGGTCCCCACGGCCGTGACATCGACGACAGCCTCGACCTCGTGGCGATCGCGGTGCGCCCGTGAGCGCGCGCCCGGTACCCGGCCTGTTCACCCTGGTGCTGCACACCCATCTGCCCTGGCTGGCCCACCACGGCCGCTGGCCCGTCGGCGAGGAATGGCTCTACCAGTCGTGGGCGGCGGCCTATCTGCCGCTGCTGCGGGTGCTGCGCACGCTGGCCGACGAGGACCGCCGCGGACTGGTCACCCTGGGGGTCACCCCGGTGGTCAACGCCCAGCTGGACGACCCGTACTGCCTCGACGGCATGCACCACTGGCTGGCGAACTGGCGGCTGCGGGCCCTGGAGGCGACCAGTGTTCGATGTGCTCCCCGCTCGAAATCGGCCGCCTACCAGGCATGCACACCGGAAGCGTTGCGGGCGCTGGGAATTCGCGAATCGGCGGAGGCCGACCGGGCACTCGAGGACTTCGCGCTGCTGTGGCGGCACGGCGGCAGCCCGCTGTTGCGCGACCTGATCGACGCCGGGACGGTGGAGCTGCTCGGCGGCCCGCTGGCCCACCCGTTCCAGCCGCTGCTCGCGCCGCGGCTGCGCGAGTTCGCGCTGCGCGAGGGCCTGGCCGACGCGGGGCTGCGGCTGGCCCACCGGCCGACCGGCATCTGGGCGCCCGAATGCGCCTACGCCCCGGGCATGGAGGCCGACTACGCCGCCGCGGGCGTGACGCATTTCATGGTCGACGGCCCGTCGCTGCACGGCGACACCGCGCTGGGCCGGCCCGTCGGCGGCAGCGACGTGGTGGCGTTCGGCCGCGACCTGCAGGTCAGCTACCGGGTCTGGTCGCCGAAGTCCGGCTACCCCGGGCACGCCGCCTACCGCGACTTTCACACCTACGACCACCTCACCGGGCTCAAGCCGGCCCGGGTGACCGGCCGCAACGTGGGCTCGGAGGCCAAGGCGCCCTACGACCCCGAGCGCGCCGACCGCGCGGTCGACGTCCACGTCGCCGACTTCGTCGACGTGGTGCGCAACCGGCTGGTCTCGGAGTCCGAGCGCATCGGGCGGCCCGCGCACGTCGTGGCGGCCTTCGACACCGAGCTGTTCGGCCACTGGTGGTATGAGGGCCCGACGTGGCTGGCCCGGATGCTGCGGGCGTTGCCGCAGGCCGGGGTCCGGGTGGGCACGCTGCGCGACGCGCTGGCCGGCGGGTACGTCGGTGCGGCGGTCGACCTGCCGCCCAGTTCGTGGGGGTCGGGCAAGGACTGGCAGGTGTGGGCCGGCGAGCAGGTGGCCGACCTGGTCCAGCTCAACACCGAGGTCGTCGACACCGCGCTGAGCACCGTGGACAAGGCCCTCGAGCAGGCGGCGCCCCTCGACGGTCCGCGGCCCCGCGACCGGGTGGCCGATCAGATCCTGCGCGAGACGCTGCTGACGGTCTCCAGCGACTGGCCGTTCATGGTGAGCAAGGACTCGGCCGCCGACTACGCCCGCTACCGCGCCCACCTGCACGCGCACGCGACGCGGGAGATCGCCGGGGCGCTGGCGTCGGGCCGCCGCGACGCCGCGGAGCGGCTCGCCGACGGGTGGCACCGCGCCGACGGCCTGTTCGGCGCCCTGGACGCGCGCAGGCTGCCCCGATGACCCTCGCCTCCTCCCGCGAGCGCGCGTGTCGGTGCAACGACACGCCGGTGTGGCGGGCATTTCGCGGATCCTCGCGGCGGAACGGGCGGGCGACCACGTGAAGATCCTGATGGTGTCGTGGGAGTACCCGCCGGTGGTCATCGGCGGGCTCGGCCGGCACGTGCACCACCTGTCGACCGCGCTGGCCGCGGCCGGTCACGACGTCGTCGTCCTGTGCCGGCGCCCCTCGGGCACCGATCCCAGCACGCACCCCACGACCGACGAGGTCGACGAGGGCGTCCGCGTGATCGCGGCCGCGCAGGACCCGCACGAATTCAGCTTTGCCACCGACATGATGGCCTGGACGCTGGCGATGGGCCACGCGATGATCCGGGCCGGGCTGATATTCACCGAACGCGGCACCGACCGGCCCTGGCGGCCCGACGTCGTGCACGCGCACGACTGGCTGGTCGCCCACCCGGCCGTCGCACTCGCCCAATTCTATGACGTGCCAATGGTTTCCACCGTCCATGCCACCGAGGCCGGCCGGCACTCCGGCTGGGTCTCCGGCTCGATCAGCCGGCAGGTGCACGCCATCGAGTCGTGGCTGGTCCGCGAATCCGATTCGCTGATCACATGTTCGGCGTCGATGAGCGAGGAGATCACCGAGCTGTTCGGTCCCGGCCTGGCCGACATCACCGTGATCCGCAACGGCATCGACGTGACGTGCTGGCCGTTCGCGGCGCGCCGGCCCCGCACCGGGCCGGCCGAGCTGCTCTACCTCGGGCGGCTGGAATACGAGAAGGGCGTGCACGACCTGATCGCCGCCCTGCCGCGGATCAGGCGCACGCACCCGGGCACCACCCTGACCATCGCCGGGGACGGCACCCAGCAGGACTGGCTCGTGGACCTGGCCCGAAAACACCGGGTGCTCAAGGCCACCCGGTTCGTCGGGCACCTCGGCCACGCCGAACTGCTCGCGGTGCTGCACCGGGCCGACGTCGCGGTGCTGCCCAGCCACTACGAGCCGTTCGGGCTCGTCGCGCTGGAGGCCACCGCGGCCGGCGCGCCGCTGGTGACGTCGAACATCGGCGGGCTGGGCGAGGCGGTGATCGACGGGGTGACCGGGGTCTCCTGCTCGCCGCGCCACGTGGCGCGGCTGGCGTCGGCGGTGCGCGCGGTGCTCGACGATCCGGGCGCCGCGCAGCGGCGCGCCCACGCCGCCCGCGAGCGGCTCACCTCCGACTTCGCCTGGCAGACGGTGGCCGAACAGACCGCGCAGGTCTACCTGGCGGCCAAGCGCGGCGAGCGGCAGCCTCGGCCCCGGCTGCCCATCGTCGAACACGCACTGCCCGATCGTTAGCTACCGTGCAGGCATGGGCCTGGAATTTTCGAGCGTCATCGACGCCCCGCGCGACGACGTGTTCGCCTGGCACGCCAGGCCGGGCGCGTTCGAACGACTCTCGCCGCCGTGGCAGCCGATGCGGCTGGTGGCCGAGTCCACCTCGCTGAGGGACGGCCGCGCCGAACTCGCGCTGCCGGGCGGGCTGCGCTGGGTCGCCGTCCACCAACCCGACGGCTACGACCCGCCGCGGCGTTTCGTCGACGCCATCGGCGGCGAGGGCCTGGCCTCGCTGCCGGCCCGCATCGCCGTGCGCTGGCGGCACGTCCACGAGTTCGAGGACCTCGGCGAGCAGACCCGCGTCGTCGACCGGGTCGAGACGCCGGTGCCCGGGGCGGCGCTGCGCGAGATGTTCGCCTACCGGCACCGCCAGCTGGCCGACGACCTGGCGGCCCACCGGCTGGCGGCGCAGCACGGCCTGAAACCGTTGACCGTCGCGGTCACCGGGTCCTCCGGGCTGGTCGGCTCGGCGCTGACGGCGTTTTTGCGCACCGGCGGTCACCGCGTGATCGCGCTGGTCCGCCGCGACGCGCGCACCGGCGACGAGAGGCACTGGAACCCCGACGATCCCGACCCGCGGCTGCTGGCCGGGGTCGACGCGGTGATCCACCTGGCCGGCGAGTCGATCGCCGGGCGCTTCACCGAGGCCCATCGGCGCGCCGTCCGCGACAGCCGGATCGGCCCCACCCGCCGGCTCGCCGAACTCGCGGGCGGCACCGATCAGGGGCCCGCGGCGTTCGTCTCGGCGTCGGCGATCGGCTACTACGGGTACGACCGCGGCGACGACGTCCTCACCGAGGACAGCGAACGCGGGGACGGGTTCTTGGCCGGCGTCGTCGCCGACTGGGAGGACGCGACCGCGCCCGCGCAGGAGGCCGGGACGCGGGTGGTGCGGGTGCGCACCGGCATCGTGCAATCCCCCCGCGGCGGGACGCTGCGACTGATGCGCCCGTTGTTCGGCGCCGGGCTGGGCGGCCGGCTCGGTGATGGCCGGCAGTGGCTGTCCTGGATCGGGATCGACGACCTCGTCGACGTCTACCACCGCGCGCTGTGGGACACCGCGCTGTCCGGGCCGGTCAATGCCGTTGCGCCGCAACCGGTTCGCAACAGCGAGTACACCGAGACGCTGGCCCACGTGTTGCATCGGCCCGCCTGGGTGCCGGTCCCGGCGCTGGGGCCGCGGCTGCTGCTCGGCGCGCAGGGCGCCCGCGAACTGGCCTGCGCCAGCCAGCGCGTGGTCCCCCACCGGCTCGGCGCGGCCGGGCACCGGTTCCGCCAGCCCGACCTGGACCGGGCCCTGCGTCACCTGCTCGGGCGCACCGGCTGAGCCGTGTCGGCGTCGCGGCCCTCCCGGCTACGCCGGTAGGCGCTGCCCCTCGGGCCGGCCAGCGTCCCGGGGTGCGGGCGCGCAGCCCGGCCGCGGTGTTGAGCACGGGGTCGAACGAGACGTCCGCGCCCGGCCCCGGATCGAACACGCCGGTCAGGGTCAGGGGCGCCAGCGGCGCGAAACCGCGCCTGCCGCGGAGTCGGGCAGCGGGCCCGGGGTTCCGCCGGCCTTGGACACCCGGGCGACGACAGCGGACGACGGGATCTGCAGGCCGCGCTGCGAAAGGCCGCGGTAGTACCCGGGTCGGCGTTCGGACGCCACCGCCAGGCGATGGCAGACGCCGTGTGCAGGTTCCATGGGGGCGGGCCGTCCCTTGAGTCCGTCAGGGATCGGGCCACCCGGGTGCGGCGGGGCCAAACGGGTCGAACCCGGCGCCAGCCTCGGTACCGGTGGCTACTTCTCGCGCTCGGCGCTGACCGTCGCGGTCGCCGACACCGGGGCCGGTGGCCGCGCCGCACTCGGGGGCCGGGAAAACACACCTAGCGAAGCCCGGACTAATTCAATATATTAATGTTTAAGTAACTGAAGGACACGAAGCCCGCCCGGGTCCCGCCGGGGACACCCCACTACACGCAGTGGTTTGTTTTCTCGTCGAAGGGGTACAACGCGTGAATCTGAGCCGTTCAAGCCAGAGGCTGACCGACCAAGCGAAAGGGGCTTCGGTGGGAGCCGTGCGTGCGGTGCCGCCGGCACGTGTCACCGAAGCGGCCGCGGCCGGCCCGGCCTTGCTGCCCCCCGACTCCGGTGACCTGCAGTCCTGGTACGCCGAGTTCCGGCGCGCGGTCATCGGCGCGGTCACCGACTTCGTCGCCGACCGGTGCATCGACGTGCTGGGGCCCTCGGGAATCGACGTGGCCGGCGACGTGCTGCTGGAGTTCGTCAAAGGCGGCAAATGCCTGCGCTCGACGTTCATGTACCTGGGCTGGCTGTGCGGCGCACCGGCCAGCGACGCGGCCCTCGCGGCGACCGCCAGCCTGGAGCTGTTGCACGCGTTCGCCTTGCTGCAGGATGACGTCATGGACGGCTCGGAGTCCCGGCGGGGCCTGCCAGCGGCGCACGTTCAGTTCGCCGACTGGCACCGCGGGCGCGGGATGTCGGGCCCGTCGCTGCGCTTCGGTGAGTCGGCGGCCATCCTGCTCGGCGATTTGTGCCTGGTCTGGGCCGAGCAGATGCTGCGCGACAGCGGGCTGGGGCACCGCCAGCTGACGCGGGCGTGGCCGCGCTACGACGCCATGCGCACCGAACTGGCCGTGGGCCAATTCGCCGATCTGGCAAGCGATGTGCGCGACCTGCCCACGATGGAATCGGTGCTGACCGTCGCCCGGCTCAAGTCGGGGAACTACACGGTGCGCCGGCCCCTGGAGATCGGCGCCGCGATGGCCGGTTGCGACGAACGACAGCTGGCCGGCCTGGGCGACTACGGTTGCGCTGTGGGTGAAGCGTTCCAGCTGCGCGACGACGTGCTCGGCATCTTCGGAGCCCCGGCGGTGACCGGCAAACCCAACGGCGGGGACCTGCTGGAACGCAAGGCCACCAGCGTCGTGGTCGCCGCCCACCAGCTGGCCGACCCGACGACCCGGCGGCAATTCAGGGAACTCGAGGCGCGCGAAGCGCTCGACGAGGCCGCCGTCGAGCACTGGCGCAACCTGATCCGCGCCACCGGAGCCGTGCAGTGGATCGAACAGCTCATCGCCGAGCGGGTGGCCGCCGCGGAAAAGGCCCTCGACGGCACCGGAATCGGCGACCCGGTCATGGCCGCGCTGGTCGACATGGCCGGCCTGTGCGCCCGGCGCGCCGCATGACGCGCACGGTGCGCGGACGCACCGACCACGTCGTCGTGGTCGGTGCGGGGTTCGCGGGCCTGGCCGCGGCGCTGCATCTGGCCGGCCGCGGGCGCGAGGTCACGATCGTCGAGCAGCATCCCTGGCCGGGCGGACGCGCCGGCCGGCGAGACGTCGACGGCTACCGGATCGACACGGGGCCCACCGTGCTCACCATGCCCGACATCATCGACGAGGCGTTCGCCGCCGTCGGCGAAAGCCGTTCCCGGCGCGTCGATCTGCTTCCGGTGGAGCCGGCGTACCGGGCCACGTTCGCCGACGGCGGCGCCGTCGACGTGCACACCGACGCCGAGGCGATGGCCACGGCGGTGCGCGAGTTCGCCGGGCCGGCACAGGAGGCGGGCTACCGGCGGCTGCGCGACTGGCTGGACCGGCTGTACCGCACCGAATTCGACGGCTTCATCTCCTCGAACTTCGATTCCCCGCTGTCGCTGCTGAACACCCGGCTGGCGCGGCTGGCGGCCATCGGCGGCTTCCGCCGGTGGGAGACCATGGTCAAGCGGCACATCAGCGACCCGCGGTTGCGCCGGGTGTTCACCTTCCAGTCGCTGTATGCCGGTGTCGCTCCGCAACAGGCGCTGGCGGTGTACGCGGTGATCGCCTACATGGACACCGTCGCGGGCGTCTTCTTCCCGCGCGGCGGGGTGCGGGCGCTGCCCGACGCGCTCGCCGCGGCCGCCGCCGACGCCGGGGTGCGGTTCCGCTACGGCGCGGCGGTCACCGCCCTGGACCGCGCCGGCGACCGCATCACGGCGGTCCGCACCGCGCAGGGCGAGCGCATCGGCTGCGACGCGGTGGTGCTGACCACCGAACTGCCGCAGACCTACGCGCTGCTGGGCCGGCAACCCCGCCGGGTCCTGAGGCTGCGCGCGGCGCCCTCGGCGGTGGTGATGCACGTCGGCTGTCGCGCCGCGTCCGCGGCGGACGCGGCGCACCACAGCATCCTGTTCGGCGATGCGTGGGAGCGGACGTTCACCGACATCATCGATGACGGCCGGCTGATGACGGACCCCTCACTGCTGGTCACCCGGCCGACGGCCAGCGACCCGAGCCTGGCCCCCGACGGCCGCGACCTGCTCTACGTGCTGGCCCCGGCCCCCAACCTGACGCGCGGCGGGATCGACTGGTCGGGCACCGGCGAGAAGTACGCGGACTCGCTGCTCGACGTCGTCGCCGACCGGCTGCTGCCCGGCGTGCGCGACGACGCCCGCGTGCTGCACGTCGACACCCCGGCCGACTGGGCCCGGCAGGGCATGGTGGCCGGCACGCCGTTCGCCCTGGCCCACACTTTCTCCCAGACCGGGCCGTTCCGCCCCGCTAACCTGGTGCGCGGCCTACAGAACGCGGTGCTGGCCGGGTCGTCGACCGTGCCCGGCGTGGGCGTGCCGACCACGCTGATCTCGGGCCGGCTGGCCGCCGACCGCATCACCGGCCGCGTCGACAGGCCGGTGCGCGCGAGCGCGACTCCGGTGACGAAGGCGGGACCGGCGTGATCCGCACCGAACTCGACGCCGCCGGAATCCGGGATCCGTGGCTGCGCTCGGCATATCGCCGGTGCCGGGAGATCGCGGCCGAGCACGGGCGCACCTACTTCCTGGCGACCCGGCTGCTGGCCCCGGACCAGCGTCCGGCCGTGCACGCGCTGTACGGCTTCGCCCGCCACGCCGACGATATCCTCGACGATCTCAATCCGGCCCTCGACACCGCCTCGCGCGCCGATCGCCTGCAGCGGCTGTCCGAGCGTTTCCTCGCCGGCGGCGACCACCGCGAGCCCGTTCCGGAGCCGGTCCTGGCCGCGGCCGACGACACGGTGCACCGCTACAAGATTCCGATGGAGCTGTTCGAGGACTTCCTCGCCTCGATGCGCATGGACCTCACCGTCACCGACTATCCCGACCGGGCCGCGCTGAACGGCTACATGCGCGGCTCGGCGGAAGTGATCGGGCTGCAGATGCTTCCGGTGCTGGGGACCGTCGTGCCCGCCGACGAGGCGGCCCCGTATGCGGAGGCGCTGGGCCGGGCGTTCCAGCTGACGAACTTCCTGCGCGACGTCGACGAGGACCTGCAGCGTGACCGCGTCTACCTGCCGGCCGACGAACTGGCCGCCCACGGCGTGGACCGCGAGCTGCTGATGTGGTGCCACGAGCACCACCGCACCGACCCTCGGGTGCGCGACGCCCTGGCGGCCCAGCACGCCGTCACCCGCGACATCTACCGGTTCGCCGCCGACGGGATCGCGTCGCTGGCGCCGCGCTCGCGCCCGTGCGTAGCGGCCGCGCTCACGCTCTACTCTGAGATACTCGACTGCATCGAAGACAGCGATTTCTCGGTGTTCAGCCGGCGCGCCACCGTCGGCACCACGCGCCGCCTGCAGGTCGCCGGCGGCGGCCTGCTGCGGTCCTGGCGGGCGCGGTTCGGCCACGCGGGGGCCCACCCCGAGCACGGGAAGCCCGGTGCGGCGTGACCGAGAAGTGGCAGTACCTGATCCTGCTGGGCCTGTGCCTGGCGATCACGGCGCCGCTGGAGTTCTTCGGCGCCGGCGTCTACCGCCGGCCGCTGCGGGTGGTGCGCGCGGTGGCCCCGGTGGCCGCGGTGTTCATCGCCTGGGACGCGGTGGCGATCGCGGCCGGGGTGTGGACGTACAACTGCCGCTACATCACCGGAATCCACCTGCCGTTCCGGGTCCCCCTCGAGGAGGTGCTGTTCTTTGTGGTGATTCCGCTGTGCGCGCTGCTCACCTACAACGCGGTCACCACCATCCTCGACCGGGTCAGGCGCCGATGAGCGGGCTCGGCTACACCATGCCGGCCGTGGCGGCCGTGCTGGCGGTCTGCGCGCTGGAGTTCGCGCTGCTGCGCACCGGGCTCTTCCGGCGGCCGGCCTACTGGTTGTCGATGCTGATCGTGCTCGGCTTCCAGGTGCCCGTCGACGGCTGGCTGACCAAGCGCAGCGCGCCGATCGTCGTCTACGACCAGGCCCACACCAGCGGCGTGCGGTTCCCGTTCGACATCCCGGTCGAGGACTTTTTGTTCGGCTTCGCGCTCGTCACCGCGGTGTTGCTGCTGTGGGAGGGCCGACGTGCGAGTCGATAAGGCCGGCCTGCCCCGCCGCGACGTGCCCGGCGCCTTCGACGTCGGGGCGGCCGCCTACGACCGGCTGGTGGGCGCCAACCCGGGCTATCACACCAACCTCGAGCTGTCTGCGCGCCGCATGCAGCTGCCCGAAGGCGGGCGGGGGCTGCGGCTGCTCGACGCGGGCTGCGGCACCGGCGCCTCGACGTCCGCGCTGCTGGCGGCGGCCCCCGAGGCCGAGATCGTCGCCGTCGACGCGGCGGGCGGCATGCTCGAGGCCGCCCGGGCCAAACCGTGGCCGCCGTCGGTGCGGTTCGTGCACTCGCGCATCGAGGATCTCGGCGGGCACGGCGGCCCCGACGTTCACGGCCCCTTCGACGGGATCCTGGCCGCCTACCTGGTGCGCAATCTCGCCGACCCGGACGCCCAGCTGCGGGCCTTCCGCGGCCTGCTGCGGCCCGGCGGCATCCTGGCCGTGCACGAGTACTCGGTGGGCGACTCGGCCGCCGCCAGGCGCATCTGGCACGCGGTGTGCTGGGGCATCATCATCCCGTCGGGCTGGTGGCGGACCCGCGACACCACGCTGTACCGCCACCTGTGGCGCAGCGTGCTGGCTTTCGACGGTGCGACGCGATTCCGCCGCCGGATGCGCGACGCGGGATTCACCGGCGTGCACGGCGACACCATGCCAGGCTGGGAACGCAACATCGTCCACACCTTCCTGGGGTACGCACCGCGGGGGTACCAGCAATGACCGACCGCCGCCAACACCTGCACCCCGCACCGCCCGGGCTGCCCGACGCCGGCGCCCTGACGTCGCGCCCGCGCGCCGTGGTCGTCGGCGCCGGCATCGCCGGCCTGGCGGCCGCCACCGGGCTCGCCGAACGCGGGGTCGCCGTGGACGTCGTGGAACGCGAGGAGTATCTGGGCGGCCGGGTCGGCGGCTGGACCGAACACCATGACGGCACCACGCTGGCGATGAACCGCGGCTTTCACGCGTTCTTCCGCCAGTACTACAACCTGCGCGCCCTGCTGTGCCGGGTCGACCCGCAGCTGCGCATGCTGGCCGCCGTCACCGACTATCCCCTGATCGACGGCGCCGGCCGGCGGGATACCTTCCGGGGGCTGCCCCAAACCCCGCCCTGGAACGCGCTGGCGTTCGCGTTGCGCAGCCCGACGTTCCGGCTCGCCGACCTGGCGCGCATCGACGCCCGGGCCGCCGCTCCGCTGGCAGCGGTGTCGGTGCCCGACATCTACCAACGGCTCGACGACATCGACGCCGACACCTTCCTGAAGAGCATCAACTTCCCCGAGTCGGCGCGCCACCTGGCGTTCGAGGTGTTCTCGCGCAGCTTCTTCGCCGAACCCGCGCAGCTGTCGGCCGCCGAGCTGGCGACGATGTTCCACATCTACTTCCTGGGCTCCAGCGAGGGTTTGATCTTCGACGTGGCGACCGCGAACTTCGATGCCGCCCTGTGGAACCCACTGCGCGACTACCTGAGCGACCGGGGTGTTCGGGTGCACCTGGGCACCACGGCGCAGCGCGTGAGTCCCGAGGCGTCCGGCGGGTTCTGCGTGCACACCGACGCCGGGCCACTGGACGCCGACGCGGTGGTGCTGGCCCTGGACGTGGCCGGCCTGCAGCGCGTCGTGGACGCCTCGCCGGAGGTGGGTGGCGAACAGTGGCGCGCCCGGGTGGGACGGCTGCGCACCGCTCCGCCCTTCGTGGTGCAGCGGCTCTGGCTGGACCGGCCGGTGGCCCCCGGACGGCCCGCCTTCCTGGGCACCGCCGGCCATCCGCCCGTCGACAACATCAGCGTGCTGGAACGCTACGAACGCGAGGCCGCCGACTGGTCGCGCGCCCACCACGGCTCGGTCGTCGAATTGCACTCGTATGCAACGCGTTCGGACGCGTACAGCGATGCGATCGAACAGCTGCACAAGCTCTACCCCGAAACCGCCACGGCGCGGGTGCGCCACGAACGGGTGCTGCGCCGCAACGACTGCCCGCTGTTCGCGCCGGGCACCTTCGCCTGCCGGCCGGCGGTACTGACGCCACAGCCCGGCCTGGTGCTCGCCGGTGACTGCATCCGCGCCGACCTGCCGGTGGCGCTGATGGAGCGCGCCGCCACCACCGGTTGGCTGGCCGCCAACCACGCGCTGGCGCGGTGGGGGCTGCGCGGCCACGAGTTGCGCACCGTGCCGATCCGCGGGCGCTCGGCGGTGCTGCGGTCGTTGGCCGCCCGGCAGGGAGCGCGCGGGTCGTGAGCGTCGGCGACCGCCTGCGTCGGAGCTGGCCCAAAGACTGGCCGCTGCAGATGATTTCGCGCACGCCATGGGGCGGGCAGCGACCGACGTACCGCGACGCGCGTCCCGATGTCATCGACGCCGCGCTGGCCCGGTCGCAGCGCCGGCCGACCGGCAACTGGTACGTGCTGGCCGCCAGCCGCGACGTGCGTCCCGGCCGGCCGTTGGGGGCGCGCGTCGCCGGCCGCGAGCTCGTCGCCTGGCGCGACCGCGACGACGGGCTGCGGGTCGGTCCCGGCGCCTGCCCGCACCTGGGGGCCGATCTGGCCACCGGGACCGTGCGCGACGGCGTGCTGTTCTGCCGCTGGCACGGGCTGGCCCTCGACGGGCGCGGCGGCGAATTCGGTTGGCGGCCCCTGCCCGGCTACGACGACGGCGTGCTCGCCTGGGTGCGGCTGGACGCCGTCGGCGGGGAACCGCCGCTGGACGCGCCGGTGGTTCCGGTGCGGCCCACCGGCGCGACATTGCAGGCGGTCACCCGCCTGGACGGCGTCTGCGAGCCGGCCGACATCATCGCCAACCGGCTCGACCCGTGGCACGGCGCGTGGTTTCACCCGTATTCGTTCACCCGGCTCGAGGTGCTGACCACCCCCACCGAGGAGGACGACCGCTTCCTGGTGTCGGTCACCTTCCGGATGGGCCGCTTCGGGGTGCCCGTGATCGCCGAGTTCACCACCCCGGACGCGCGCACCGTGCTGATGCGCATCGTGGAGGGCGAGGGCACCGGCAGCGTCGTCGAAACCCACGCCACCCCAACGGGTCTGGCACCCGACGGGCGGCCCGGTGTCGCCGTGATCGAAGCGACCGTCGCCGCCTCCCAACGCCCGGGATTCCAGGTCGCGCGCCGCGCCGCCCCGTTGATCACGCCGGTGATGCGCCACGCGGCCGCACGGCTGTGGCGCGACGACCTGGCCTATGCCGAGCGCCGCTACCGGCTGCGCGCGGAGGCCGACGAGCGCTGAGCCGGGCAGCGCCCCGGCTCGGTGAAACTCCCCGCGTCGCGACGTGTGTGGGTACGCACCGTCGGCTACCCGAGGCGGCGGGGCGTCCAAGGATCAACCGCAATAACGCGTGCGCAGCAACAAGACCGGCGCGGAAGCCGCACACAAGCCGGGCACCCTGACCTTCCGCGACGACTGATTTTCCAGGATGACCGACGGTCACAGCGCACTACAGCAAAGACGACATCTGGGCACAGTTCGACGGCGCCGTCGTCATGACGGCGGGCGGGATCGAGAACTGGCTCGATACCGGCGAATTGCGCAACGCCGGACGAAAGGAGGATGACGAGGAATCCGCCGGACCACGCCGACGGCCGGCATTAGGTCTTTCGACGAGCGCGCCGATACCCTGAACCTGACACGAAGGATGCAGGTAGGTGAGCAAACGCAAGCTAGACGCACCGCCCAAGCGGGTGGAGCTGGAAAAGCGCCTGTCGGCCGACATGCGTGCGATCACAGCGCAGTCGGACCGGATAGGCCGCCATTTTGCGCGCGTCAACGACGTGAACAGCAGCGACTTCCATGCCCTGTTGCACATCATGGTCGCCGAAACCGCCGGAACGCCGCTGACTTTGGCCCAGCTGCGGCAGCGCATGGACGTGTCCCCCGCGGCGATCACCTACCTCGTCGACCGGATGATCGAGTCCGGACACATCCGGCGCGAAGCCGACCCGGAGGATCGCCGCAAGTGGTTGCTGCGCTACCAGGACCGCGGTATGGCCCTGGCGCACGATTTCTTCAAACCCCTCGGTGAGCACCTGAGCGCGGCCATGGCCGACTGCAGCGATACCGACCTCGTTGCCGCGCATAAGGTTTTCACCGCGATGGTCACCGCGATGTCAACTTTCGAGGGCGATCTCGGTGCCCCGCCCGCCCGGCCGGCGGCCGGTCCGGGGCGTGGCGCCGCCCCCGCGCGCCGGCGCCAGTCCGGGCCGGGCCGGGCGTAGCAAGCGCCGTTCGATCAGGTCCGCGCCGCGGGCCACACCGCCGGTCGCCGCGAAGCCCTCCGCGACCCGGCGGGCGCCGCCGGTCATCGTCATCGCAGCACGCACGGCCGCCCGCAGACGTTCGGCGGTCAGCCTTCGGGCCGGCAGGCGGGTGCCGCAGCCGGCCATCTGCACGCGGCGCGCGACCTCGGCCTGGTCGCGGGCGTAGGGCACCACGCACACCGGCACGCCGAGGTCGAGCGCCTTGACGGTGGTGCCCATCCCCCCGTGGGTGACGGCGCAGACCGCCCGGTCCAGCACCGCGGTGTGGTGCACGAACCGGCACACCGTGGAATTGGCCGTCCGCGGCAGCCCGGCGGGCACGCCGGCCGGGAACGTCGCGACCACGTGGACCGGTTCGTCGGCCAGTGCGCGCAGCGCGGCGCGGCCGAGCTCGGAGTCGCCCTGGGCGATCGAGGAGGTGTTGACCAGCACGACGGGGCCCTCGATCGCCCCGATCCAGTCCGGGACGCGCGCGGTGGCCGGCTCGAAGGCGCAGGCGCCGATGAAGTGCACCGCGTCGCCCCAATCCGGGTGCGGATATTCGAACGGCTCACCGCCGACCGCCAACAGCAGCGGGGCCCGGCGCATCAAGGCGTCCACCGAGTCGACCTCCGGCACACCGAGTCCCGCGCGGATGGCGTTGACCGGCGGCAGCACGCGGCGGTCGAACAGGAAGCTCACGAACGGGCGCATCGACGCGTCACGCACGGTGCCGACGACGCCGGGCAGTGGCCGCAGGCCAGGACCGAACGGCGGGGCTGCCCGCGACCGCAGGTAGGGCGTGAACGGCGAAAACACCAGCCAGGGAACCTCACCGGCGTCGGCCAGTGACAGGGCGCCCCAGCAGTTGGCGTCGACGATGACCACGTCGGGTCGCACCGCGGCGATCGAGCGCCGGGCGTCGTCGACTTCGATCACCGCGCGCCGGCACAGCACGTCGACCGTGGTTTTGAGGACCGCTAAGGCGTTGCGCGCCAACCAGTCCTGCCCGGTGATGGCCTCGATCCGCGGGTCGACGGCCTCGGTGTGGATGCTGCCGCCCCGCAGGGCGTCGACCCCGGCGGCCAGCGTGCGCAGGTGGACCCGGTGGCCGCGGTCGGCCAGCTCGGCCAGCAGGGCGGCCAGCGGATACAGGTGGCCCAGCGCGGGCGAGCCGTAGGCCAGAATCACCGCCATGCGTACAGCCCGCCGTCAGAGAACCGTCACGCCGGCGGCACGCAGGGCGCCCAGATCGGCTGCGCCGCAACCGTGCAGACACACGCGCAGTTCGTCGATGAAGCGCTGCAGCCAATCCGTCGCCGTGGCGGCGGACTCGATCGCCGCGGGCAGCAGCGGGCGCGCGACGGCCACCACATTCGCGCCCAGGGCAAGCGCCTTGGCCGCATCCATGCCGGTTCGGATCCCCCCGGACGCCACCAGCGGGATGTCGGGCAGCGCCGCGCGCACCTCGGCGATTGCCTGCGCGGTCGGTATCCCCCAGTCCGCCAGGTCCGGGTAGCGCAGTTCGCCGTAGCGGACCAGCTGCTCGACCCGCGACCACGACGTGCCGCCGGCGCCGGCCACGTCGATGGCGGCCACCGGCGGCACCCCCGAGGGCCGCAGCAGGTCGGCGACCGCCGCGCCGCCGATCCCGTGGCCGACCTCCTTCAGTAGCACCGGGTAGCCCAGCAGGTCGCTCAGGTCGTGCAGGCGGTCCAGCGAGCCCGCGAAGTTCGTGTCGCCGCCGCGCTGCATCGCCTCCTGCAGCGGATTAGTATGCACTGCAAGCGCATTCGCTCCCACCCGGTCCAGCGCCGCGACGATGTCGGGTACCGCGTCCTTGGTCAGCTGGGCCAGCCCGATGTTGCCGAACAGCAGGACATCGGGTGCCACGTCACGCACGGTGAAGCTGGCGGCGGCGTGTTCCCCCTGCACGCTGTCGAGCATCACCCGCTGCGACCCGAGCATCATCCCGATGCCCAGCCGTTGGGCGGCGGTGGCCAGGTTGCGGTTGATGGTGCGCGACAGCCGGGCCCCGCCGGTCATGGCGCCGATCAGGACCGGCGCCCGTAACCGCACGCCGAGGAATTCGGTGGAAAGGTCGATGTCGTCGAGGTTGGTCTGGGTCAGCGCGTTGTAGGGCAGCCGGTAGCGCTCCAGACCCGTCGTCACGCCGCCATAGCCGACGTCGCCGTCCAGGCACACGTCGATGTGGCGGCGCTTGCGCGTGGTCATCTCGCCCCGGTCCATCGTCACGTGATACCCACGTTAGCCCCGGAGACCCCCAATTCGTCGTGAAACCGCTTCGTGGCCATGATCAGCGCGGTCAGCACGCGGTGCCCGGCGGTCAGGTCGTCGTCGGGCAGCTCGGCCATGGCGGCGTAGGTGTGGGCGGCCAGCGGGGTGAAGAAGGCCCCGGCGATGTCGCGGTCGTCCCCGGCGTAGCGCAGGATGACCTTGCGGCGGTCGGACGGGTCGGAGTCTCGCCGGATGTGGCCCGAATTGAGCATTCGCTCGACGAGATAGGTGATCGCCGCCGCGGACAGGCCCATCTTGTGGCGCAACTCTCCCGAGGTCAGCGGGGTACCCGCGCTCTCGGCCACCAGAATGTGCAGCAGTGCGCGGAAGTCGCTGGGGTGCACCTGGTGGGCCGCGGCGAAAACCCGGCCCAGCTGATCGGATTCGGCCGCCAGGGCACGCGCGTCGGCCGCGATCAGCGCTTCGAGCCGTATACGTTCGGTGCCACACCGATCCGGAATCATCAGTACCCGAGCATACCGGCGCGGGGCCCAGTTGTTAAGTGGTTTAATGTTTAAGTTAGTGAAAGGTCTGGGGTGACGATGTGGGACGCAGTGGCCGCCGCGGTGACCGGCCGGCGTTGCTGGCTGCCCGGATTGGGGGCCGTCGTGGCGGGTATTTGCTTCATGGTGCTCATCGGCGGCAACGCGGCGGCCGGCCAGGCGCCGCTGTCGGTGCCCGCCGGGTCGGACTCGGCGAAGGTGAGCGCCCTGGCCCGCCAGTTCCCCGGCGGCGACCTGGCCCCGCTGATCCTGGCGGTCACCCGCGCCGACGGCATGGCGCTGGACCCCGCCGACGTCGGGGCCGTCCGCGCGGCCCGCGACCGGATGGCGGCGCTCACCCGGGCCGGCGCGCCCGCACCCATGGCCCCGCCGATGGTGTCGGCCGACGCCAGGGCGGCCATCGCGATCGTCCCGGTCGCGGCCGATCTGTCCGGCCTGGCGCTCGACCAACGGGTCGCCGCGCTGAGGACCGCGGCGCGCGACGGCCTGCCCGATGTCCTGCGTGCCCATGTCACCGGGGGACCGGCGTTCGGCGCCGACATCGCCAACGCGTTCACCGACGCCAACGTCACCCTGCTGGCGGTGACGGCGTCGGTGGTGGCGCTGCTGCTGATCGCCACCTACCGCTCGCCGGTGCTGTGGCTGGCGCCGCTGCTGGTGATCGGATTCGCCGACCGGGTGGCGGCCGCGGTGGGCACCGCGGCCGCCACGCTGACCGGACTGACCTTCGACGGCTCCACCGCCGGGATCACCAGCGTGCTGGTGTTCGGGGCGGGCACCAACTACGCGCTGTTGCTGATTTCGCGCTACCGGCAAGAACTTCGGCACCACCCCGAGCATCGTGACGCGCTGCGCCGCGCGGTGCGCATGGCCGGGCCGGCGATCGTGGCCAGCAACGCCACCGTGGTGCTGGCGTTGCTGACGCTGCTGTTCGCCTGGACCCCCAGCACCCGCAGCCTGGGCGCCCTGGCGGCGTGCGGCCTGGTGGTGGCCGCGGTCTCGGTCCTGGTGGTGCTGCCGCCGGTGCTCGCGCTGTGCGGGCGCCGGCTGTTCTGGCCATTTGTTCCGCGCCCCGCGGCCCACCGCGGCGAATCCGGGCCCTGGCGCCGCGTGGCGCAGTGGGTGGACCGGCGTCCCGCCGTGGTCGCCGTTGTCGCGGTCACGGCGCTGGCCGCCCTGGCCACCGGACTGCTGGGCACCCGGATCGGGTTGTCCCAGACCGAGCAGTTCCGGGTCCGGGCGGACTCGGTGTCGGGGTACGACGTCGTGGCCGCGCATTTCCCCGCCGGCCTGGTCAACCCCACGCTGGTCGTCGCCCCCACGGCGCGGGCGCCGCAGGTGCAGCGCGCCATCGCCGGTGCCCCCGGCGTCGCCTCGGTCACCGAGTCCGGGTCGGCATCCGGGCTCACGAAGTGGTCGGTGGTGCTCGACGCCCCACCGTCCTCCGATCGTGCCTTCGCCACCGTTGCGGTGCTGCGTGATTCGGCCCGAGCCGCGAGCCCGGGGGCGTTGGTGGGCGGGCCCGACGCGCAGGCCCTCGACGTCCGCGACGCCGCCACCCGCGACCGCGCGGTGCTGATCCCGGCGATTTTGGCCGTGATCCTGGCCGTCCTGTACGTGCTGCTGCGCTCGGCGCTCGCGCCGCCGACCCTGCTGGCCGCGACGATCCTGGGCGCGCTGGCCGCGCTCGGCGCCGGCGGCTGGTCCAGCATCCATGTCTTCGGATTCCCGGCCCTGGACAACACCACCCCACTGTTCGCGTTCCTGTTCCTGGCCGCCCTGGGCGTGGACTACACCATCTTCCTGGTCACCCGCGCCCGGGAGGAGGCGGCGCGCCACGGCGCGCGCGAGGGCATGGTCCGTGCGGTGTCGGCCACCGGCGGGGTGATCACCAGCGCGGGAATCGTCTTGGCGGCCGTCTTCTGCGTCCTGGGGGTGTTGCCGCTGATCGTGCTGACCCAGCTGGGCATCATCGTCGGGCTGGGTATCCTGCTCGACACCTTCATCGTGCGCACCCTGGTCATCCCCGCCGCGTTCGCCCTCGTCGGTGACCGCATCTGGTGGCCCACTCCCCCGCTTTCCACCACAATCGCCGAGCCCCAACAAGAACGGAGCACACCATGAACAGCAAGACAGTCGCCGCCACCACGCTGGCCGTCGCCGCGGCCGCCGGCGCGGGCAGCGTCGCCAGCGCCAAGGGCGTTCCCACCTGGTACGCGCGCCTGCGCAAGCCGTCGTTCCAGCCGCCCAACGCCGCCTTCCCGGTGGCGTGGACCACGCTCTACACCGACATTGCGGCCACCTCCGCGGTGGTCATCGACCGGTTCCGCGCGACCGGGCAACACGACAAGGCGCGCCGCTACACCGCGGCGCTGAGCGTCAACCTGGTGCTCAACGCCGGATGGAGTTGGCTCTTCTTCCGTTTCCACAGACTCGGTGCCTCCGCGCTCGGCGCGGCGGTGCTCACGGCCAGCAGCGCCGACCTGGCCCGCCGGGCCGCGCAGGCCGACCCGCGGGCCGGCGCCGCGCTGACGCCCTACCCGCTGTGGACCGCGTTCGCCACCGTGCTGGCCACCGCGGTGTGGCGGCTCAACCGCTGAGGGGCCGCCGAAGATGCCCACGCTGTTGTGGTTTCGCCGCGACCTGCGGCTGAGTGACCATCCGGCGCTCGTCGCGGCGGCCGACACCGACCAGACGCTCGCCTGCTTCGTGCTCGATCCGCGGCTGGAGGCGTCGTCGGGACCGCGCCGCCTGCAGTTCCTGGGCGACTCGCTGCGCCGGCTGCGCGACGACCTCGACGGCCGGTTGCTGGTGACCCGCGGTCGCCCCGAGGACCGAATTCCCCGCATTGCCAACCGGATCGATGCGACCGCGGTGCACGTCTCGGAGGACTTCGCGCCGTTCGGGCGGCGCCGCGACGACCGGGTGCGCGCGGCGCTGGCGCCGGTGCCGCTGGTGGCGACGGGCTCGCCGTACCTGGTATCGCCGGGGCGGGTCACCAAGGGTGACGGCAGCCCCTATCGCGTGTTCACCCCGTTCTTCCGGCGATGGCGCGACATCGGCTGGCGACGGCCCGCGCGCTCGGGCGCCGGCTCGGCCCGCTGGATCGACCCGGCTGACCTCAGCATCGAACGGTGCGAGATCCCCCACCCCGGGGCCAAACTCGACCTGGCCGCCGGCGAGCACGCGGCGCTGGTGGAATGGGAGGCGTTCGCCGAAGACGGGCTGGCGCGCTACGCGCAGGACCGCAACCGGCCCGACCTGGAAGCCACCAGCCGCATGTCGGCGCACCTGAAGTTCGGCACCGTGCATCCCCGCACCCTGGCAGCCGACCTCGACCTGCGGCGCGGCGGGGATCAGGCATATCTGCGGGAGTTGGCGTTCCGGGACTTCTACGCCGACGTGCTCTACCACTGGCCGGCCAGCGCCTGGCACAACTGGAACGGCGATTTCGACGCCATCGCGACCGACGACGGAGACGCGGCCACCCGCCGCTTCGAATCCTGGAAGGCCGGCGAGACCGGGTTCCCGTTCGTCGACGCCGGGATGCGCCAGCTGCGCGAGACCGGCTTCATGCACAACCGGCTGCGGATGACCGTCGCGTCGTTTCTGGTCAAGGACCTGCACCTGCCCTGGCAGTGGGGCGCCGAATGGTTCCTCGAGCAGCTCGTGGACGGCGACATGGCCAGCAACCAGCACGGCTGGCAGTGGACCGCGGGCTGCGGAACCGACGCCGCGCCCTACTTCCGCGTATTCAACCCCGGCAAGCAGGGCGAGAAGTTCGACCCCTCGGGCGACTACATCCGGCGCTGGGTCCCCGAGCTGGCCGACGCCGACGACGCCCACCTGCGCCACGGTGAACGGCCCCGGGGCTATCCGGATCCGATCGTGGACCACGGCGCGGAGCGGGCCGAGGCGTTGCGCCGCTACCGCAACCTCGGCTGAGCCCCGGATTCTGAGCGCCAAATCGCCGATTCGCGTGCCTCCAGCTGTTTGGCATGTAATTATCAGCTAACTCACAGTTGTCAATCGGTCTGGGAGGCGGCATGCGGAACTCACTGGTTCGGACGTTGCTGGTTTCGGGCGCCGCGGCCGGCCTGATGGCCGGATTCGGCGCGTGCTCGTGCTCGGTCAGCGTGGGCGGCCCGAAGGCGGTGAGCAAGAGCGACGTCGCCGAGCAAATCACCTCGAAGATGACCGACGCCGCCGGCAACAGACCCAATTCGGTGACGTGCCCGGGCGACCTGCCCGCCAAGGTCGGGGCGCAGCTGAACTGCGAGATGAAGGTCAAGGACCAGACCTTCAACGTCAACGTGACCGTGACCAGCGTCAACGGCAGCGACGTCAAATTCGACATGGTGGAGACCGTCGACAAGAACCAGGTCGCGCGCACGATCAGCGACCGACTGACCCAGCAGGTCGGCGTCCGGCCCGACGAGGTGTCCTGCCCCGACAACCTCAAGGGCGTCCAGGGCGCGACGCTGCGGTGTCAGCTCGTCGACGGCAGCAAGAAGTACGGGATCAGCGTGACGGTCACCGACGTCGACGCCGGCGACGTCAACTTCGACTTCAAGGTCGACGATCACCCCGAACCCAGCTAGCGGGCGGCCTTCTTCCGTTCGATGTCGGCCAGCGCGGCGGCCAGTTCGGCGCGCTGGGCGGCCGAGCTCTCCCAGGACAGCTGCCGGTTCTTGACCACCTTGGCCGGCGCCCCGACCGCGATCGAGAAGTCGGGGACCACGCCGCGCACCACCGCGTGCGAACCCAGCACGCAGCCCCGGCCGATGGAGGTGCCCCGCAGCACCGTGGCCTTCACGCCCACCCAGGTGTCCGGACCGATCCGGACCGGGGACTTGACGATGCCCTGGTCCTTGATGGGGAGGTTGATGTCGTCCATCCGGTGGTCGAAATCGCAGACGTAACACCAGTCGGCCATCAGCACCGAGTCGCCGAGCTCGATGTCCAGGTAGCAGTTGATGACGTTGTCGCGGCCCAGCACCACCTTGTCGCCGAACCGCAGCGAGCCCTCGTGCGCCCGGATGGTGTTCTTGTCCCCGATGTGCACCCACCGGCCGATCTCGAGCTGCGCCAGCTCCGGGGTCGCGTGGATCTCGACGTTTTTGCCGAGGAACACCATGCCGCGGGTGATGATGTGCGGGTTGGCCAGCTTGAACTTCAGCAGCCGCCAGTAGCGCACCAGGTACCACGGGGTGTAGGCGCGGTTTGCCAGCACCCAGCGCAGCGAGGCCAGCGTGAGGAACCTGGCCTGGCGCGGGTCGCGCAGCCGCGATCCACGCCAGCGGCGATGAACCGGGGCACCCCACATGGACGTCATGGCCGGACAGCCTAACGCGGTGACGTTGCGACCCCGAAACGGCGGGCTGACAACGCCGGTCGATCGGACACCCGCGCTCCGGGGCGGGTTACCCTCACCTGTACTCACTGCCCGCCCCCTGCCGAACGCCCTGCGGAAGGATTTGGTAAACCCAGGTGCTTGCCGGACATCTCGCGCGTGGGCTTCGTCGTTGGTCGACCGCGACGCTGGCGGCCGCGTGCGCGGCGGGGCTCGCCGGCTGCGGCAACACCGACTCGTGGGTCGACGCGTCGGCCGCGCAGGGCTGGCCGGCCCAGTACGGCGACGCCGCCAACAGCGGCTACACCACCACGCGCGGGGCCACCAAGCTCTCGGTGCGGTGGACCCGCTCGGTCAAGGGGTCGCTGGCGGCCGGCCCGGCGCTGAGCGCCCGCAGCTACCTGGCCCTCAACGCGCAGACCCCCGCCGGATGTTCGCTGATGGAATGGGAGAACGACGACAACGGACGGCAGCGCTGGTGCGTGCGGCTGGCCCAGGGCGGCGGCTTCGCGGGCCCGCTGTTCGACGGCTTCGACAACCTCTACGTCGGCCAGCCGGGAGCCTTGTTGTCCTTTCCGGTGACGCAGTGGACGCGGTGGCGCAAGCCGGTGATCGGGATGCCGACCACTCCCCGCTTCGTGGGCCACGGCCGGCTGCTGGTCGTCACCCACCTGGGCCAGGTGCTGGTTTTCGACGAACGCCGCGGCATGGTGGTCGGCAGCCCGCTGGACCTGGTGGACGGCGTCGACCCCACCGACGCGACGCGCGGCCTAACCGACTGCGCGCAGGCCCGCCCGGGCTGCCCGGTCCCGGCGGCCCCCGCCTACTCGGCGGCCAACGGGACGGTGGTGGTCGGGGTGTGGCAACCCGGCGCGCCGGCCGCCGGCCTGGTCGGCCTGAAGTACCACGCCGGGCAGCTCGCCCGGGACTGGACCAGCGACGCGGTGAGCGGCGGGGTGATCGCCAGCCCGGTGCTGTCCGCCGACGGGTCGACGGTCTACGTCAACGGCCGCGACCAGCGGCTGTGGGCGCTGCGGACCGCCGACGGGAAGGCGAAATGGTCGGTGCCGCTGGGGTTCCTCGCGCAGACGCCGCCCGCGGTGACCCCGCAGGGGCTGATCGTGTCCGGCGGCGGCCCCGACACCCGCCTGGTGGCGGTCAAGGACGCCGGTGACCACGCCGACCGGCTCTGGCGCCGCGACGACGTCACCCCGCTGTCGTCGTCGAGCCTGGCCGGCGGCGGCGTCGGCTACACGGTGGTCAGCGGCCCGCCGCACGACGGCACGCCCGGCCTGTCATTGCTGGTCTTCGACCCCGGCAACGGCCAGACGACCGCCAGCTACCCGCTGCCGGCGGCCACCGGTTATCCCGTCGGGGTGGCCGTCGGCCGCGACCGCCGCGTGGTGGCCGCCACCAGCGACGGCCAGGTGTACGGCTTCGGGCCGGCCTGAACGCTAGATGGCCAGCGGCGGGATGGCGTTGCGGGGCACCTGCGCCTGCACCAGGCCGGAGAACGGCGGCAGCATCTCGCCCGGGGCGAAGTAGAAGATCAGCTGGTCGTCGGTGATCGCGAAGTTCTGGTAGTGCGCCGGGTCCATGCCGGTGGCGGGCAAAATGGTGGCCCCGAACAGGCTCTGGCGTTCCAGGTCGCGCTGCACCAGCGGGAAGATGCTGTCCAGCGGCGTGGTGCCGGGGGCGAACAGGTTGTCGAAGGTGATGGGCGCCTTGGCGCCCAGGTTGTAGTTGAACGCCTGGTACCAGTTGGAGGGGTGCGCCCCGAGGTCCTCGAAGAACTTGAGCACCACGCTGCGGGTGCCGTGCGGCGGCTGGCCGGAACCGAACTGCTCGCTGGTGGCCTCCAGCTGGTAGGGCTGGTCGCGTGACCCCGAGCTCTGCGCCACGCTGACGAACCCGTCGCGGTTGCGGGTCAGATAGCTGATCAGCGCCTGCTGGTCGGGGTAGTCCGCGGGGAACGTCATGTCGAGCATGTACGTGGGGTTGCTGACGTGCACCTGGCACAGGTGCGCGGTGTCGACCGTGCCGCCCAGCCCGGCGCACGACTCCGGCGCGGCGGAGGCCGGCGACGGCGCCGGCCAGCCCAGCAGAACCGCGGTGGACAGCACCGCGGCCACGATCAGATGACGCATAGTCGAAATGTCCTCGCAGCCTAAACAGGTTGGGTCACTGGAAGAGTGACCGCCGCCAGAGTACCCGGGCGCTATCGCGACGAACGGCAAACGAACGCGCTCACCTGCCCCGCGGCCCCGGCACCGATGCGGGTGATGACCACCGACAGCGGCCGACCGCCGCGCAACCGCAGCCGCCGCCGCAGCGCGTCGGGGTCGACGCGCACACCGCGGACCAGGATCTCGAGCGCCCCGCAGTCCAGGGCCGCCAGCGCCTGGCGGAGCCGGCGTTCGTCGAACGCCAGCCGATCGAGCACCTCGAAACCCCGGACCCCCGGCGGCAGGCGGTCCCCGGACAGGTAGGCGATGTCGGGGTCGAGTTGCCACAGCCCGTGCCGCGCGCCGTAGTGGCGCACCAGCCCGGCCCGCACCACGGCGCCGTCGGGGTCGACGATCCAGCGACCGGGCGGCCGCACACCGCAGTCGTCCGGCTCGGCGTCGGTGACCTGCTCGCCGCGATCGAGGACACTCGCCCGCCGGCGGAGCCCCGGCTGGGCCAATCCGGCCGACCACAGGCACGCCTCGCGGACCGAGCCGCGATACGATGTCACCTCGATCTCGCCGTCGAAGCCGAGGCGCCGCACCTGGTCGAAATCTATTCCCGGAGCGCACTTCACGACGAGATGGCGGCCGCGGTAGGCGTCGATCAGCGGGCCAAGCGCGGGCCGGTAGTCCTCCGGGCGCCACCGGCGCCGTCCCCCGGAACGGCGCGCCGGGTCGACGACGACGACGGTGTCGCGGGTCACCGGGCGCAGTGCGTCGGCGCGGCAGAGGCCGGCCGACTCCCCCACGTTGTGGCGCGCCATCGCCAACCGCACCGGGTCGATGTCGCTGCCCACCGCGCGCACCCCGCGCCCGCGCAGCGCGGCCAGCTCGGTGCCGATCGAACAGGTCGCGTCGTGCACGACGAGCCCGGCCCGGGCGAGGCGCCGCGCCCGGTGCACCGCGACCGGCGCCGCGGTGGCCTGTTGCAGCGCCTCGTCGGTGAACAGCCAGCGCGACACGGGAAGACCCGGGCCCAGCTCGCCCAGCTTCTCCGGGGCGCGGCGGCGCAGCAGCGTCGTCTCCACCAGCACCGGCGCCCGTTCACCGAACCGGGCGCGCGCGGCGGCGACGTCGGCCACCCGGGTGTCGTCGGTCAGCGCGAGATCGGCGACCACCGCCAGC
The DNA here is from genome assembly GCA_963711445.1 of uncultured Actinomycetota bacterium. GTDB lineage: Bacteria > Actinomycetota > Actinomycetes > Mycobacteriales > Mycobacteriaceae > Mycobacterium. The sequence continues at coordinate 1,255,227 of CAVQEF010000002.1, read as the reverse complement.
GCCGCGGCGCCCGCGTCCGAGCGCAGGTAGGCGACGTCGTCGGTGCTGAAGGCCAGCCGGCTCAGGAGGGTTTGACCCCGGTGACCAGCACGTTGTAGAACCAGCCCTTGGGCACCACGCGCTGCCACACGTTGGCGTCCACCCAGCTCAGCGCCTTCCAGCTGGTGAACGCGAACTTGGCCCAGCCCCAGCCCAGCCGCCCGGGCGGCACCGCGCACTCGAGCGTGCGCAGCGGCCAGCCCAGCATGGCGGCGGTGAACTCCACGGTGGCTGTCTGCACCCCGACCGCGCCGGCGACCGTGGCCATTCGCTCGAGGTCGGCCGGGTTAAACGTGTGCAGGTCGACGAGGGCCTCCAGCGCGGCGGCGCGCGAGGACTCGTCGAGCTCGGCCTGCGGGCGCCGCCAGCCGGAGAGGCCCGGCAGCTTGGTGGCGTTGGTGGCGACGCGCCAGGTCAGTGTCGACAGGGTGCGCGCGTAGGTGTCGCCGGTGGTGGTCGGTTCGCCGGCGAAGACGAAGCGCCCGCCCGGGCGCAGCACCCGGATCACCTCGCGCAGCGCCAGCTCGACGTCGGGAATGTGATGCAGCACGGCGTGCCCGACCACCAGGTCGAAGGTGTCGTCGTCGTACGGGATGCCCTCGGCGTCGGCGACGCGGCCGTCGATGTCGAGACCCAGCGCTTGTCCGTTGCGGGTGGCGACCTTGACCATGCCGGGCGACAGGTCGGTGACCGACCCGCGCCGCGCCACCCCGGACTGGATCAGGTTGAGCAGGAAAAACCCCGTGCCGCAGCCCAATTCGAGGGCTCGGTCGTAGGGCAGCTCGCGCCGCACCCCGTCGGGCACGATCGCGTCGAAGCAGTCCCGGGCGTAGTCCACGCAGCGCTGGTCGTAGGAGATCGACCACTTCTCGTCGTAGGACTCGGCCTCCCAGTCGTGATAGAGCACCTGGGCGAGCTTGCTGTCATGGCGGGCGGCTTCCACCTGCTCGGCGGTGGCGTGCGGGTTGGGAACGGCGTCGCCTGGGATCCCGGTACTCGTCGTCATGCAGGGCAGCCTAACCGCCGCCGGGGTCCGGGTTCTCGGCAGCGGCGGCGAACACCTCGCTGTAGCGGCGCCGCTCGGCGGCGGCGCGCTCGGCCGCCGGCAGTTCGGCGTCGTCGATGCCGGCCTTGGCGGCGGCCAGCGCAGCGCGCGGGCCGTCCAGGAAGCGGCGCGCCCAGGCCGCGGCGGCGTCGTAGACGTCGTCGGGGGCCACCAGCTCGTCGACCAGGCCCAGCTCGAGGGCCTCCTCGGCGTCGACGAAACGGCCGCTGAACACCAGCTCCTTGGCCCTGCTCGCCCCCACCGCCCGGACCAGGCGGGCCATGCCGTCGCCGCCGGGGACCAGGCCGGCCAGGATCTCGGTGGATCCGAACCGCACGTTGTCACCGCTGACCCGCCAGTCGGCGGCCAGGGCCAGGGTGAGCCCGGCGCCCAGCGCGTAGCCGGTGATCGCGGCCACCGTCGGCTTGGGGATGTGCGCCACCGCCTCGACGGCCTCCTGCCGCGCCCGGGCCGCGGTCTCGGCCTCCGCGGGCGTCAGCGTGCGCAGCTCGGGCAGATCGTCGCCGGCGGAGAAGATCTCGTGACCGCCGAACAGGATCACCGCGGCCACGTCGCCGCGGCGCCCCAGCTCGGCGGCCGCGGCGACGATCTCCCGGTACACCTGGCGGGTCATCGCATTGGTCGGCGGCCGCGACAGCAGCAGCATGGCCAGGCCGGCGTCGCGGGAGCCGTCGCTGACCACGACGCTGACGAACTCGCGCGCCGGTCCCGTCAATGCCGCCATCCCATGCCGCCCGACTTGCGGGCCCGGTGGTAGCGGTCGGAGTCGAAGAACTCGAACACCCAGTTGTCGCCCTCGATCTGCACATGCGGCTGCACGGGCACGATCTGGCGCTCCACGGCGAGCACCTCGGCGACGGTGCGCCCGGCCAGCGAGTCCAGCTGGGTCCACGTCGGGGGCAGCAGGAAGCTGCCGCCTGCGGCGAAGTCGTCGATGGCGGCCTGCGGGGTGGTCCAGCCGGCACGGTCGGATTCGGTGTTCTCCCCGTCGGCGCGCTGTCCCTCCGGCAGCGCGGCCACGAAGAAGTACGTGTCGTAGCGGCGGGTGCGTTCGGCCTCCGGGGTGACCCAGTTGGCCCACGGGCGCAGCAGGTCGGCGCGCAGCTCCAGGTTCTCCCGGCGCAGGAAGTCGGCGAACGACAGCGTGCCGTCGGCCAGTGCGCGCCGCGCGTCGCCGTAGACCGAGGCGTCCCCGACGATCGCGTCGGGGTCGCCGGCCGGCCCGGCGAACAGCACCCCCGACTCCTCGAAGGTCTCGCGGGCCGCCGCGCACACCAGCGCCTCGGCCAGGTCTTCGTCGATGCCGAAGCGGCGCGCCCACCACGCCGGCGGCGGGCCGGCCCAGGCCCCCAGCCGCGCCAGGTCGGCGTTGCGGTCGCGGTCGTCGACGCCGCCGCCGGGGAACACCATGGTGCCGGCGGCGAAGTGCATCTTCGCGTGCCGGCGCATCAGGAACACGGCCAGGCCATCCGGCGTGTCGCGGATGAGCATCACGGTTGCGGCCGGCCTGGGGACGAGCGGGTCTTGCGGTGTGGTCATGTGCCCCTCCGGTGGGCCGCGCGGCTGCGCACGCGCCGCGCGAAATAGCGCCCGTCGACGACGTCGAGGGCGATCGACTGGCCGAATGCTGCGGACAGGTTCTCGGCGGTCAACACGTCGGGCAGCAGCCCGGCGGCCACCACCTTGGCCTCCGACAGCAGCATGCAATGGCTGAAGCCGGGCGGGACCTCCTCCACGTGGTGGGTGACCAGCACCAGCGCCGGAGCGTCGGGGTCGGCGGCCAGGTCGGCCAGCCGGGCCACCAGCTCCTCGCGGCCGCCCAGATCCAGGCCGGCGGCCGGCTCGTCGAGCAGCAGCAACTCCGGGTCGGTCATCAGCGCGCGCGCGATCAGCACCCGCTTGCGCTCCCCCTCCGACAGGGTGCCGTAGGTGCGGTCGGCGAGGTGCTCGGCGCCCAGGCTTTCCAGCATGTCGACCGCGCGCCGCTGGTCGACCTCGTCGTAGCGCTCCCGCCAGCGGCCCAGCACCGCGTAGCCGGCCGAGATGACCAGGTCGCGCACCTTTTCGTCGTCGGGCACGCGCTGGGCCAGCGCCGAGGAGCTCAGCCCGATCCGCGAGCGCAGCTCGGAGACGTCGACGCGGCCCAGCCGCTCGCCGAGGATGAACGCCACGCCCGAGGACGGGTGCTCGGCGGCCGCCGCGATGCGCAGCAGCGACGTCTTGCCGGCCCCGTTGGGGCCGATGATCACCCAGCGCTCGTCGAGCTCGACCGCCCAATCCACCGGCCCGACCAATACGCGCCCGTTGCGGCGCAGCAACACGTTGCGGAAGTCGATCAGCAGGTCGGGATCGGCCGCGTCTTCGTCTGCTGCAGGGCCGGTTTCGGGCACCCGCCCATCGTGCCGTACCGCGCCGCCCCGGCCCCTGCCGGGTCGCCGGACCCGCGAACTAGTCCGGGGGTATCTCCACGCGGCGCACCTCGCCGTCGACGGCGTCGGCGGCCTCGATCTCGCCGCGGGTCACCCCCAGCAGGAACAGCACGGTGTCCAGGTAGGGGTGGCTCAGCGATGCGTCGGCGACCTCGCGCAGCGCCGGCTTGGCGTTGAACGCGATGCCCAGCCCGGCGGCGGTGAGCATGTCGATGTCGTTGGCGCCGTCGCCGACGGCGACGGTCTGGGCCATCGGCACCCCGGCCTGCTGCGCGAAGTCGCGCAGCGCCCTGGCCTTGCCGGGCCGGTCGACGATCTCGCCGACGACCCGCCCGGTCAGCGTGCCGTCGACGATCTCGAGCTCGTTGGCGGCGACGAAGTCCAGCATCAGCTCGTGCGCGAGCGGGTCGATGATGCGCCGGAAGCCCCCGGAGACCACGCCGCAGCGATACCCCAGCCGCCGCAGCGTGCGCAGCGTGGTGCGGGCACCGGGCATCAGCTCGAGCTGGTCGGCCACCTCGTCGATCACGCTGGCGGGCAGGCCGGCCAGGGTCGCCACCCGCTGCTGCAGCGACTGCGCGAAATCCAGCTCCCCGCGCATCGCGGCCTCGGTGATCGCGGCGACGGTCCCCTCGGCGCCCGCCCGGGCCGCCAGCATCTCGATGACCTCGCCCTGGACCAGGGTCGAGTCCACGTCGAACACGATCAGCCGCTTGGAGCGCCGTTCCAGGGTGTAGTCCTCGACGGCCACGTCGACGCACTCGCCGGCGGCGACGCGGTTCAGGGCCGCCCGCAGCGCGACGTCGGCCCCCGACGGCACCGACACGCGTAGCTCCAGGCCGGTGACGGGGTAGTCGGACACGCCGCGGATGAGGTCGATGTTGACCCCCAGCGCCGCGAGCTCGCGGGCCACCGCGCTGAACGCCCCGGCCGTGATCGGCCGGCCCAGCACGAAGATGGTGTGGGTCGACGGGTCCCGGATGATCGGCACGTCGTCGCTGCGCTCGATGCTGACCTCGAGCCCGAGCCCGGAGATGGCCGCCTCGACGTCGCCGCGCAGCGCGGTGCCGTCGGCGACCTCCGGCGGGCACGACACCAGCACACCCAGCGTCAGCCGCCCGCGGATCACCACCTGTTCGACGTTGAGCAGCTCGACCCCGTGCTTGGACAGCACCTCGAACAGCGCCGACGTCACACCGGGCTGATCCACGCCGGTGACGGTGATCAGCGCCGAGACCTTGGCCGGCGCGCTCACGCGGCTCATCCGTGACTGGGGCCGCGACCGCCCATCAGCTGCGGACGCTTACGTCGTCGGCTCGGGTGACGTCGTTGTCCGCGGGGCCGTGGGCGCGGCCGACGTGCGCCTCGGCGCGCAGCCGCTCGATCATGTGCGGGTGGTGCAGCTCGAACGCCGGGCGCTCCGAACGAATGCGGGGCAGCTCGGTGAAGTTGTGCCGCGGCGGGGGGCAGCTCGTGGCCCACTCCAGCGAGTTGCCGTAACCCCACGGGTCGTCGACGGTCACGACCTCGCCGTAGCGCCAGCTCTTGAACACGTTCCACACGAACGGGACCATCGACGCGCCCAGGATGAAGGCCCCGATCGTCGAGACGACGTTGAGCGGCTGGAACCCGTCGGTGGACAGGTAGTCGGCGTAGCGGCGCGGCATGCCCATGTCCCCGAGCCAGTGCTGCACCAAAAAGGTGGTGTTGAAGCCGATGAACGTCAGCCAGAAGTGCAGCTTGCCCAGCCGCTCATCGAGCAGGCGCCCGGTCATCTTCGGGAACCAGAAGTAGGTGCCGGCGAACGTAGAGAACACAATGGTGCCGAACAGCACGTAGTGGAAGTGCGCGACCACGAAGTAGCTGTCGGTGACGTGGAAGTCCAGCGGCGGGCTGGCCAGGATCACCCCGGTCAGGCCGCCGAGCAGGAAGGTGACCAGGAAGCCGACCGCGAACAGCATGGGCGTCTCGAAGGTCAGCTGGCCCTTCCACATCGTGCCGATCCAGTTGAAGAACTTGATCCCGGTCGGCACCGCGATCAGGTAGGTCATGAACGAGAAGAACGGCAGCAGCACGGCTCCGGTGGCGAACATGTGGTGCGCCCACACCGCGACCGACAGCCCGGCGATCGACAGCGTCGCGTAGACCAGCGTCGTGTAGCCGAAGACCGGCTTGCGGGAGAACACCGGGAAGATCTCGGTGGCGATGCCGAAGAACGGCAGCGCCACGATGTAGACCTCGGGGTGGCCGAAGAACCAGAACAGGTGCTGCCACAGCAGGACTCCGCCGTTGGCCGGGTCGAACACGTGGGCGCCCAGGTGGCGGTCGGCGGCCAGCCCGAACAGCGCGGCGGTCAGGATCGGGAACGCGATCAGGATCAGGATGGACGTCACCAGGATGTTCCAGGTGAAGATCGGCATCCGGAACATCGTCATCCCCGGCGCGCGCATGCACACCACCGTGGTGATCATGTTGACCGCACCCAGGATGGTCCCCAGACCGGCGACGATCAGGCCCGTGATCCACAGGTCGCCGCCCGCGCCCGGGGAGTGGATGGCGTCGGTGAGTGGGGTGTAGGCGGTCCAGCCGAAGTCCGCGGCGCCGCCCGGGGTGATGAAGCCCCCCAGTGCGATCAGCCCGCCGAACAGGAACAGCCAGAACGAGAACGCGTTCAGCCGCGGGAACGCGACGTCGGGCGCGCCGATCTGCAGCGGCAGCACCAGGTTGGCGAACCCGAACACAATCGGGGTGGCATACAGCAGCAGCATGATGGTGCCGTGCATGGTGAACAGCTGGTTGAACTGCTCGTTCGACAGGAACTGCAGCCCCGGCGCGGCCAGCTCGGTGCGCATCAGCAGCGCCATCAACCCGCCTATGAAGAACATGACGAAGCAGGTGACGGTGTACATGATCCCGATCAGCTTGTGATCGGTGGTGGTGATCAGCTTGTAGACGAGGTTCCCTTTGGGACCGGTCCGCGGTGGGTACGGTCGGACGGGCTCGAGTTGTCCCAACGGGGGCGCTTCGGCTGTCAACTGCTCCTCCAAACATCCAGCCCGGACAGGTTCTTTAGGAATCTTAGCTTCCGATCAGGTCGGCGGCAGGACCAGTCCTACAAACCGTCGTAAATGCCTTGGTGCCGCGCGTGTGTCGTTGCGGACGCCCGTCGACGGGCGGGCCTGGTGTTAGCGTCGTGCTCGTGCTTTCCGGCATGAACCGCACCGCACGGCTGCTGCCGGCCACCGCCTGCCTGGCGGCTGTGATTGCGGTGTGCGGCGGCTGTGGGCCGGCGGGCCCCGGGACGAAGGGGGCCGCCCCGACCACGTCCCTGGTCACCCCCACGACCCAGATCGCAAACGCCGGGGTGCTGGGCAACGGGCGCCGCGCCGACCAGTCGTGCGCGGCCGACGCCGCCGCGGCCGACCCGGGGCCGCCCACCCGGCCCGCCCACAATGTCGAGGGTGTGAGCCCGGACGTGGTCGACGTGCCCGCCGAGGCGCAGCGCATCGTGGTGCTCGCCGGCGACCAGCTCGACGCGCTGTGCGCGCTGGGCCTGCAGGCGCGGGTGGTGGGGGCCGCGCTGCCCGACGGCTCGTCGGGCCAGCCGGCTTACCTGGGCGCCGCGGTGCGAGGCCTGCCCGGGGTCGGCACCCGCAGCAAGCCGGACCTGGCCGCCGTCGCGGCCGCCCACCCGGACCTGATCCTGGGCTCGCAGGGGTTGACGCCGACGTTGTACCCGCAGCTGGCCGCGATCGCCCCGACGGTGTTCACGGCGGCGCCCGGGGCGGCCTGGGAGGACAACCTGCGCGGGGTCGGCGCGGCCACGGCCCGCGGCGGGGCCGTCGACTCGCTGATCGACGGGTTCACCCAGCGAGCCCACCGGACCGGAACCAAACACGACGCCGCGCACTACCAGGCCTCGATCGTGCAGCTGACCACCGACACCGTGCGCGTCTACGGGGCCAGGAACTTCCCGGCCAGCGTGGCCGCGGCGGTCGGGGTCGAGCGGCCGGCGGCGCAGCGCTTCACCGACAAGGCCTACCTCGAGATCGGCGCCACCGACGCCGACCTCGCCAAGGATCCCGACTTCTCGGCCGCCGACGCCGACATCGTCTATGTGTCGTGCGCCTCACCGGCGGCCGCGCAGCGCGCCGCCACGCTGTTCGACAGCGCGCCCTGGCGCAAGCTGTCGGCCACCCACGACAACCGGGTTTTCGTGGTCAACGACGAGATCTGGCAGACCGGCCAGGGTTTGGTCGCCGCCCGCGGCGTCGTCGAGGACCTGCGCTGGGTCAACGCCCCGATCAACTGAGTGCCCTCCGGCCGGCCCACCGGATCGCCCTGAGCTGAGCGGCGGGCACCGCCGCGCGGCATGAGGCCATTACTTTAGCTAAGCTTTTCTCCGGACATACCGATTTCTGCAGAGGATGATCGATGAGCACCGTTTCCGCCTATGCCGCCACGTCGGCGACCGCGCCGCTGACCAAGACCACCATCACCCGTCGCGACCCCGGCCCGCACGACGTGGCGATCGAGATCAAGTTCGCCGGCATCTGCCACTCCGACATCCACACCGTCAAGGCCGAGTGGGGCGAACCGAACTACCCGGTGGTGCCCGGCCACGAGATCGCCGGCGTGGTGACCGCGGTGGGCTCGGAGGTGACCAGGCACCAGGTCGGCGACCACGTCGGCGTGGGCTGCTTCGTGGACTCCTGCCGCGAGTGCAGCAGCTGCGTGGCCGGACTCGAGCAATACTGCCTGCGCGGCATGACGACGACGTACAACAGCGTCGGCAAGGACGGCCGGCCCACCCAGGGCGGCTACAGCCAGGCGATCGTCGTCGACGAGAACTACGTGCTGTCCATCCCCGACTCGCTGCCGCTGGACAAGGCGGCGCCGCTGCTGTGCGCGGGCATCACGCTGTATTCGCCGCTGCGGCACTGGAACGCGGGTGCGGGCACCCGGCTGGCGATCATCGGCCTGGGCGGGCTCGGGCACATGGGCGTCAAGCTGGGGGCCGCGATGGGCGCCGAGGTGACGGTGCTGTCGCAGTCGCTGAAGAAAATGGAGGACGGCCTGCGCCTGGGCGCGAGCAACTACTACGCGACCTCCGACCGCGACACCTTCCGCACGCTGCGCGGCAGCTTCGATCTGATGCTGAACACCGTCTCGGCGAACCTGAACCTGCGCAACTACCTCAACCTGCTCGACGTCGACGGCACCCTGGTCGAACTGGGCATCCCCGAGCACCCCATGGAGGTGCCGGCGTTCTCCCTGGCGCTGATGCGGCGCAGCCTGTCGGGCTCCAACATCGGCGGGATCGCCGAAACGCAGGAGATGCTGAATTTCTGCGCCGAGCACGGCGTGACGCCCGAGATCGAGGTCATCGAGCCGGACTACGTCAACGAGGCCTACGAGCGCGTGCTGGCCAGCGACGTGCGCTACCGCTTCGTCATCGACACCGCGACGCTATGACGGCACCTGTTCGGCCCGGCGCGTCGCGACCTCTTCGGCCGCCTCGCCGTCCTCGTCACCGGGAATGACCTCGCTGACGTCGATGCCGGCCAGCGGCCATCCGGCGGCGGCCAGCGTGGCCGCCACCCGGATGACGTTCTCCTTGCCGGCGTCGTAGTGGGTCATGTCCGAGATGAACTCGGCGATCTCGTCGCGGTCGATCGGGTGGTCGACCGTCTCCGGGGAGCCTTCTTCGGCGGTGATGTGGCGCACCACCTCCCGGATCTGCTCTTCGGTCAGCGGCGTGCTGCGTAGCAGCGCCATCAACGGAACGCGGTCCGGACCGGGGACACCGTCGGGGTAGCCGACCTGCAGCCAGCGCACCACTGAGGCGAGGAAGTTGCGGTGATGGTCGTGCGGGGTTTTCGTCACCCGAACAGTGTCACGGCAGGCTCATGACCAGCGCCACCACGGCGTCGCATGCCCCACGCACTGTTCACACGCCGTTCATCCACCGCTCAGCAGCCGGGCGTCAAGCCGGGTGGAAACCCGGTTTGCCGGGAGCGCTGTGCCCGGACTTGCCGTACTGGGGGCAGTAGGCCTGGATCGCGGCGCCGGTGAAGTAGGCCGAATTGAGCGCCGGCCAGTTGGTGGCGGCCGTGACCTTGGCGATCACGTCGGCGTTGCTGGTGTTGGGGTTGTCGCTCAGGGTGCCGCAGACGACGTTCTTGGCGACCTGGATCGCCGTGGCGGGTGGGCCGTAGTCCATGCCGGAGGTGGACAGGTTGGCGATGAAGGCGTCGTCGGTGGCGTCCGCGTGGGCCGGCGCGGCCAGGGCTACGCCTGCTGCGGCGACGACGGTCAGCGCAAGGGCTCGTAACACGGCTCGTGACACCATGTCCTCCTCTGGGTTCAGTCCTTGTCGATCATTGCACCGCCGCGACGTTTCGGCCCGTGGCCGGCGGTGGCGGCCCGGTTTTGTCGTGGGCCGTCCCTACGATCGAGGCCGTATGAGCAAGGCACTGTTCGCCATCCCGCTGGCCTGCGGCCTGATCGTCGGCGTCGTGCAGCGCAGCGCCGGGGCGGGTTTCGTGGCGTTCTACGTGGCGGTGCTGGTCGAGGTGGCCGCGGCGTGGGCCACCAACCGCCGCTGGCCGCGCCGCGGGCGCGCCGACGCCACGATGCGGGCGATCGACGCCATGGACGGGGTCGAGTTCGAGGGCTATATCGCAGCCCGCCTGGGCCGGGCGGGCTGGCGGGTCAGATTCACCCCGGCGGTGGGCGACTACGGCGTCGACCTGATCGCCGAAAAGGACGGCCACAGCCTGGCGGTGCAGTGCAAGCGCTACGCCAAGCCGGTCGGCGTCGCGGCCGTCCAGCAGGTGGTCTCCGGGGCACGCCACCACGGCTGCACCCGCAGCATCGTGGTGAGCAATCAGGAATTCACCACCGCGGCAAAGCAATTGGCGCAGACCCACGGCTGCCAGCTGATCGGCCGCACGGTGTTGCAGACGTGGGTGCCGCCGCCTGCCCGGGCCCTTTAGAAGTTCCAGTCCTCGTCTTCGGTGACGACGGCCTTGCCGATCACGTACGACGAGCCCGAGCCCGAGAAGAAGTCGTGGTTCTCGTCGGCGTTGGGCGACAGCGCCGAGAGGATCGCCGGGTTCACGTCGGTCTCGTCGCGCGGGAACAGCGCCTCGTAGCCGAGGTTCATCAGCGCCTTGTTGGCGTTGTAGCGCAGGAACTTCTTGACGTCCTCGGTCAGCCCGACCTCGTCATAGAGGTCCTGGGTGTATTCCACCTCGTTGTCGTAGAGCTCGAAGAGCAGCTCATAGGTGTAGTCCTTGATGTCGGCGCGCCTGGCGTCGTCGACCAGCGCCATCCCGCGCTGGAACTTGTAGCCGATGTAGTAGCCGTGCACGGCCTCGTCGCGGATGATCAGCCGGATCAAATCGGCGGTGTTGGTCAGCTTGGCCCGGCTCGACCAGTACATCGGCAGGTAGAACCCGGAGTAGAACAGGAAGCTTTCCAGCAGCACCGAGGCCACCTTGCGCTTGAGCGCGTCGTCGCCCCGGTAGTAGTCGATCACGATCTGGGCCTTGCGCTGCAGGTTGACGTTCTCCTCCGACCAGCGGAAGGCATCGTCGATCTCGGCGGTCGAGCACAGCGTGGAGAAAATGGAGCTGTAGCTCTTGGCGTGCACCGACTCCATGAACGCAAAGTTGGTGAGCACGGCCTCTTCGTGCGGGGTCAGGGCATCCGGAATCATGCTGACCGCTCCGACCGTGCTCTGAACGGTGTCCAGCAGCGTCAGCCCGGTGAACACCCGCATCGTCAGCTGCTTTTCGCTGGCGGTGAGCGTCCCCCACGACGGCAGGTCATTGGACACCGGAACCTTCTCGGGCAACCAGAAGTTCCCGGTCACCCGCTCCCAGACCTCGGCGTCCTTGTCGTCTTGTACCCGGTTCCAGTTGATCGCCGAGGTCCGGTCGATCAGCTTCATGTTGTCGGTCACCAGAACCCCACTTCGACGGACGGTTTGACTGCGGCACTCAGGCTTCAGACACTACCCCTGGGGTGCGACAAGCCGGCGTAACACAAGAGGTTGTGTCCGCGTGTCGCGACCGCCCCCACACCTTGTGTCAGTCCAGCCCCGCGTGCCGCAGGGTGTGGGTCAGGCCGTCCTCGAGCGCGCGCAGCGCCATGTCGGTCAGCCGGCCCAGGTGGTCGACGTCGTGGTCGTCGGTGACCATCCATGTCTCCAGCGCGACGAACACCGCGGTGGCCAGGCTGTGCGCCGCGATGTCGGCGATCATCGCCCCCCCAACGGCCCAGTCGGTGGGCGCCGAGCGCTCGTCGATGAAGCGCCTGATCTCCTCGGCGACCTGATCGCGCATCCGCCGGATGTGGGCGGTGATGATCTCCTGGTCGAGATCCCGCGACCGGATGGTGGCGGCCTCGTGCACCATCGTGAAGTCAAAAGGGAAGGCGTCCATGGCCTTTCGTACCGACTGCGTGATGGGCTCCCCGTGCGGGCGGCGCGCCAGGGCGCGGGCGAACCATTCGAAGCCGATGTCGTAGTCGGCGAAGATCACCGCGTGCTTGGACGGGAAATGCCGGTAGAACGTCCGCTCGGTCACCCCGACGTCGGCGGCGATGTCGGCGACGCTGGTCTGGTGCACGCCGTTGGCGACGAAACGCTTCATCGCCGCCTGCTGCAGCGCCAGGCGGGTGCGCTCTCTGCGGGATTCCACGCTGCCAGCACACACCAAATGTCACCGTTGACGCAAGAATGTCAGGTGTGACATTGTGCGTTGAGACGACGGATCACCCCGAAGGAGTCGCCATGTCCGACTACGACGCGATCGTCATCGGCGCAGGTCACAACGGCCTGGTGGCCGCGAACGTGCTGGCCAAGGGCGGCGCCAAGGTGCTGGTGCTCGAACGCGCCCACTTCCTCGGGGGGATGGCCGCGACCCGCGAGCTCTTCGACGGCTACAAGCACAGCGTCGGAGCGTGGGCGGTGCTGATCTGGCGCCAGGAGATGACCGAGCGCCTCGAGCTGACCAAGTGGGGCTTCGAGCTGATGGACCAGTGGACGTCGACGTGCACGTTCGGTGACGCCGCCGACACCCCGTTCGTGATGTACAACGACCTCGAACGCATGGCGCGCCACCTGCTCGACGACCACGGGGCCGACGTCGCGGCGGCCCTCGGCGGACTGTTCGCCCACATCGGCCGGTTCGCACCGTATTTCGTCGACTCCGCGTTCGGCCCGCCGCCCGACATCATCGAGGTGATCGCCGCCCAGCCCACGCCCGAGGACCGCCACGATTTCGCCCAGATGTGGTACGGCAGCACGATGGACACGGTGCGGCGCTTCCTGGCCCCCGACCAGGGCCGCTGCATCCAGGGCTCGCTGGCCGCAATGTCCATCGACGCCTTCGACGGCGGCCCCTGGACGCCGGGCTCCAACGCCTCGACGCTGTACCACTACCTGATCGGCGGCGGCAACGTCGAATACATCATGCCGCGCGGCGGCATCGGGTCGCTGAGCACCGCGCTGTGCCGCCGCGCCGAGTCGCTGGGCGCCGAAGTGCAGCTCAAGGCGCACGTCAAGCAAATCCTGGTCACCGACGGGCGCGCGACCGGGGTCGAATTGCGCGACGGCACAACGATTTCGGCCGACGTCGTGCTGTCCTCGCTCGACCCCTACACCACCTTCGTCAATCTCGCCGGCGCGCAACACTTTCCGCCCGACTACATCCGCAAGGTCAAGGAGATCAACTTCAACCTCGGCTACATCCAGGCCCATCTGACGATTGACCAAGCGCCGCAATGGATCGAGCGGCTGCAGCCCTACCTGCACGACAACGGGCAGTGGTGCCCCACCGTGGCCTACGCGCCGTCGCCCGAATACATCAGCGACGCCTGGGAGCAGTACCGCAAGGGCCAGCTTCCCGACGCCCCGCCCACCTACCTCTACATCCCCAGCATGGTCGACTCCTCGCTGGCCCCCGAGGGCAAGCACAGCGCGACGATCTTCACCCCGTACTTCCCCACCGGGCTGGACGCCGACGAAAACCGAAGCTGGAAGGAGCAGTACGCCGACACCTGCGTGCGCATCTTCGACACCTACGCGCCCGGGTTCGCCGACTCGGTCACCAACCGGGTGGTGTTCTCAAACCGCTACTTCGGCAGCACCTTCAGCGCGCACGCCGGCGACTACTCGCACGGCCTGCTGCAGCCCAACCAGCTGTGGACCGGCCGCGTCGTCGAGGGCGAGGACAAGTTCGCCACGCCCCTGCGCGGGCTCTACCTGTGCGGCCAGTGCACCCACCCCGGCCCGGGTGTGACCGGGATTCCCGGCTGGAACGGCGCCGAGGCGGCCCTGAAGCAGCTCAACGCCCGCGTCGGATAGGCCCTGTACAGGACACCAAGCCCTATGTACCATTTGGTACATGATTACCAACGACAGCGTCGTGATCGACGCGCCGGCGCCACTGGTCTGGGAGGTCTTCAGCGACGTCGAGCGCTGGCCGGAGTGGACCGCCTCGGTCACCAGGCTGACCGGCCTGGACGGCTCCGCCCTCGCCGTCGGCAGACGGTTCGCGATCAAGCAGCCCGGCATGGCGAAGCTGGTCTGGGAGGTCACCGAGATCGACCCGGGCTCGTCCTGGACCTGGGTGCAACGCGCACCCGGATCGGTGGTGACCGCCCGCCACCACGTCACCGCCCGGCCGGGCGGCGGCACCCTGGTGCGCCAGGAACTCGACCAGGCCGGCGCGCTCGGCGCCCTGGTCGGGCGGCTGATGATCAAGAAGACCAGGCGTTTTCTGCAACTCGAGGCCCAAGGACTCAAGGCCCGATCGGAGCAGCTCAGCCGCGCCGATGGCGCGCACTCCTGACGCGCAGCGGCGCCAGCAGCTGCTCGACGCGCTGATCGAGGAGTTCGCCGCGGGCGGCATCGGCGACCGGTCGCTGCGCGACGTGGCCGCCGCGGTCGGAACCAGCCACCGGATGCTGTTGCACCACTTCGGGTCTCGCGAGGATCTCCTCGTGGCGGTCGTCGAGGAGGTCGAGCGCCGCCAGATGGCGCTGGTGGCCGACCTGCCCACCGACCCGGCCGGCGGTTTCGCCGCCATGTGGGCCGATGTCCGCCGCCCCGAACTGCGCCGGCTGGAGCGCCTCTTCTTCGAGTGCTACGCCCGCGCCGCCCAGGGCGAGAAACCGTTCGACCGGATGGTGCCCGGCGCCGTCGACGGCTGGCTGGACAAGGTCGCGAGCACCGCGGGCGGCCAGGCGGACCCCGCGCTCGCGAGGCTCGGGCTGGCCGTCACCCGCGGCCTGCTGCTGGATCTGGTGGCCACCGACGACGAGGCCGGCGTGGACGCGGCCGCGGAGGCTTTCGCTACCCTGCTGCGGCGGTGACCGGCGCGGCGCCCGCCGGCTTGCCCACGCCGAAGAACTCGTACTCGCCGGGCTTGACCTTGCGGGTGTCGCGCCAGTACTGCCAGGTGTAGCCGCCCCACAGCACGGTGTTGCGCCCGTGCTCGTCGAGATACCAGCTGCTGCAGCCGCCGCTGTTCCACACCGATCCGGCCAGCTTGTGCTGCAGCTCGTCGTTGAACCTGTCCTGCGCGGCGCGGGTCGGCGCCAGCGCCTGGGCCCGGTACCTGTCGCAGGTCGCGATCGCGTCGGCGACGTAGTGGATCTGGGACTCGATCATGAACACCACGGAGTTGTGGCCCAGGCCGGTGTTGGGCCCCAGCAGGAAGAACAGGTTGGGCATGCCGGCCACGGTGATCCCGCGATGCGAGCCGATGCCCTCGCGGTTCCAGCGGTCCACCAGGTCCTCCCCGTCGTGGCCCTTGATCTGGACGTAGGTGTAGGAGTCGGTGACGTGGAAGCCGGTCGCGTACACGATCACGTCCACCTGGCGCTCCTTGCCGTCGGCGGTGACGATCCCGTCGGGCGTGATCCGGGTGATGTGCTCGGTGACCAGCTCGGTCTTCGGGTCGGCGATCGCGCCATAGTAGGTGGAGGAGTTCAGGATTCGCTTGCACCCGATGCGGTAGTGCGGGACCAGCTTGCGGCGCAGCTCGCGGTCCTTGATCGAGCGGCGAATGTTGTATTTCGCGTAGGCCTCGATGAACTTGAGCAGGTCCGGCCGCTTGGTCATGCCGAACGCCAGCGCCTCCTGCCCCCAGTAGATGCCCAGACGCAGCAGGGCCCGCAGGCCCGGAACGACGGTCAGGGCCTTGCGCAGCGCCGGGGGGATGTCCTCGTTGGTGCGCGGCACCACCCACGCCGGGGTGCGCTGGTAGAGCTGCAGCTCGCCGACCTGACCGACGATCTCGGGCACGATCTGGATGGCGCTGGCGCCGGTGCCGATCACCGCGACCCGCTTGCCGGTCAAGTCGACGCTGTGGTCCCACTCCGCGGAATGGAAAGCGGGACCGGCGAACTCCTCGCGCCCCTCGATGTCGGGGAAGGACGGGATGTGCAGGGCGCCGGCCCCCGAGATGAGGAACTGCGCGACGTACTCGCGGCCGTCGGTGGTGAACACGTGCCACCGACACTCGTCGTCGTCCCAATGACCCCGATCGACGTGGGAGTTGAACTCGATGTAGCGGCGCAGCCCGTACTTGTCGGTGACGCCCTGCAGGTAGTCCCAGATCTCGGGCTGGTAGGAGAACAGGTTGTGCCAGTCCGGCTTGGGCTCGAAGGAAAACGAGTACAGGTGCGACGGGATGTCGCAGGCGCAGCCCGGGTAGCTGTTGTCACGCCAGGTGCCGCCGATGTCGTCGGCCTTCTCCAGGATGACGAAGTCCACGCCCTGCTGCTGCAGCTTGATGGCCATGCCCAGCCCGGAGAACCCGGTCCCGATGATGACGGCGCGGGTGTGCACCGGCTTGACGGCCTCGGTTGCCTGCTCGGGTTGTGTCACGACGTCGGTCACGGTGAATCGGTTCTTCCTGTCGAAGGCCTGGCTACCCCCAGATACCCAGTACCCAGGGTATCGACTGGGACGAATGTTATCGAGCGCCGCGGCGATGTCAACGCCGACTGTTGCTCAGCTCACAGCCCGATTGCGGGTGACCGCGCTGTGCACCGGAAGGTCGGGGTTCACCGCGATGCCCAGCGCCTCGGCGGTCCCCACGATGACCCCCATCATGATGGTGGCCAGCTGGGCGACGAATTGTTCGCGCGGCATGCGCCGCGGGCTTTCGGGGTCGGGGCCCAGCCACCATTCGGTGGCCGAGGCCGCCGAACCGAAGGCCGCGTGCGCGGCGAGTTCGAAGGCGGCGTGGTCGAGCTCCATCTCGCGCAGCTCGTTGTCGAACATGTCGGCCATGGCCAGGGTGATCTCGCGGCCTTCGTTGAGCGTTTGGACCGTCGACTCGGAGGTGGCGCCGGAGCGGGCCTGGATGAAGACGCGCAGCACATTGGGATGCTGGTCGACGAGGGTGACGTACTCGTCGACCGCGCGCCGGATCACCTCGCGCGCCGAGTCGGTTTTCAGGTCGATCGACGGGAAGATCGCCCCCCACAGCATGTCGCGCAGGCGCTCCCCGATCGCCTGGAACAGGTCGGATTTGTCGTGGAAGTGCCGGTAGATCTTGGGTTTGGCGGTGCCGGCCTCCTCGGCGATCTCCCGCACGGACAGCTCGGGCCCCAGCCGGTCGATCGCGCGGAAGGCGGCCTCGACGATCTCGCCGCGCACCTTCTTGCGGTGTTCGCGCCAGCGCTCGCTGCGCGCGTCGATCTTCGCCCCGGGCTTCACGCTGGGGTGGGGTCGAGAAGGTCGAGGCATTCTCACCACGTCAAGCACCATACCCCGTAGTGGCGGCTGACCTGGGCAGACTGCGTTCGGGCGGCGCGGGGCGTCGGCCGGGCCGCCCCGTTCACGCGTACCGCTGGGCGTACTCGCCGGGACTGCAGCCGAGCATCGACCGGAAGTCGTTGGTGAAGTGGGCTTGGTCGTACCAGCCGAATCGAACCGCCAAGTCGGCGAAATCGACGCCTCGATCGGTCTCGATGGCCAACGCCGCCTGCTGCAGGCGGTAACGGCACAGGACCCATTTGACCGGCACACCGACATAGCGGCGGAATACCCGCTGGGTTGTCCGTGCGCTCCACGGCGAGCACGCCATCACATGTTCTACCCGCTGCAGGGCGTCGTCGTCACGCATGCGGCCCAGCAGCGCAGTGAGTGCCGCATAGGTCGGGTCGGGGGCGGGGACGGCCCCGACCACGGCGTCCAATTGCGCTGTCGCGGCGTCCACGTCATCATCGAAAAGTACGGGGCCACCGAACAATTCGTCGTCGACGGAGACAATTCGCCCGGTCAGCACGCTCGCATCACGTCCGAATCGTGCGGTGAACCCGCCTGGCCGGAAACGGGCGCCGACAACCGCACCGCGCCCTGACAGCTCGATGGCGAAGATCCGCTGAACCACTCCATGCACCAAGGAGGCGGGCAAGGTGAACCCATGACGGGGTGAGTCGGTGCCCCACTCGTGGGTGAGGTTGATCGACGGAAAGGTGATCACCAAGCTTTCCTGCGCGGGCCGCCCGGTCAGATCCCAGCGCACCGACCAGAAATGCTCGACGAATTCGGCAGCCGCCTCCGAAGGTGCTGTGCGGTTGAGCGCGAATACCGACCCGGTGGTCGCCCGCCCGACCACCCCCGGCTCTGGCGCAAGTGCCGCTGGCGCGTTTTTCCAAGCCTCCACGCGACGAATCTAGCCAAGCTGGACGACATGAATGCCACACCGATCCCCACGGGCTACACGAGTTTGACTCCGTTTTTGGTTGTCGACGGGGCCGCAGCCGCCATCGAGTTCTACACCGGAGTCTTCGGCGCGGTGCTCGTCGAGAAGATGCTCGGGCCCGACGACACGGTCGTGCACGCCGAGCTGGACTTCGGGCAGGGCAGGTTGCAGCTGTCCGATCCCAACCCCACCTATCACCTGGAAGCCCCCCGCCGTTCCGAGTGGGTGACCCACTCGATCGCGTTTTACTGCGCGGACGTCGACGACGTGGTGGCTCGGGCCGAGAAAGCGGGTGCCGAAGTCCGGGAGGCGATCCAAACCTTCGTCACCGGTGACCGATTCGGGTCCATCGTCGACCCATTCGGCCAACGCTGGGCGATCATGACTCGGGTCGAAGACGTCGACGCAAGCGAGCGCGAACGCCGGCTGGCCGATTGGGGCGCCAAAAACCTGTGATAGACGAACGTCCTACAGCATGCAGGACACGCAGCCCTCGACCTCGGTGCCCACCAGGGCCATCTGGCGCAGCCGGATGTAGTAGAGCGTCTTGATGCCCTTGCGCCACGCGTAGATCTGGGCCTTGTTCACGTCGCGGGTGGTGGCGGTGTCCTTGAAGAACAGCGTCAGGCTCAGTCCCTGGTCAACGTGCTGGGTGGCCGCGGCGTAGGTGTCGATGATCTTCTCGTAGCCGATCTCGTAGGCGTCCTGGTAGTACTCCAGGTTGTCGTTGGTCATGTAGGGCGCCGGGTAGTAGACCCGGCCGATCTTGCCTTCCTTGCGGATCTCCACCTTGGACACGATCGGGTGGATCGAGCTCGTCGAGTGATTGATGTAGGAGATCGACCCGGTCGGCGGCACCGCCTGCAGGTTCTGGTTGTAGATGCCGTGCTTTTGCACCGACTCCTTGAGCCGTCGCCAGTCGTCCTGGTCGGGGATGCGGATGTTCGCGTCGGCGAACAGCTGGCGCACCTTGGCGGTCTTGGGTTCCCAGGGCTGCTCGGTGTAGCGGTCGAAGAACTCCCCCGAGGCGTACTTGGAATTCTCGAAACCCTTGAAGTGGGTGCCGCGTTCGATCGCGATCCGGTTCGAGGCGCGCAGCGCGTGGTAGAGCACCGCATAGAAGTAAATGTTGGTGAAGTCGACGCCTTCCTCGGAGCCGTAGAAGACGCGCTCGCGGGCCAGGTAGCCGTGCAGGTTCATCTGCCCCAGCCCGATCGCGTGGGAGTCGTTGTTGCCCTGCTCGATCGAGGGCACCGACGTGATGTGCGTCTGGTCGCTGACCGCGGTCAGCGCGCGGATCGCCACCTCGATGGTCTGCGCGAAGTCCGGCGAGTCCATCGCCTTGGCGATGTTGAGCGATCCGAGGTTGCACGAAATGTCCTTGCCCACCTTGGAATACGACAGGTCGTCGTTGAACTCCGACGGCGTGGACACCTGCAGGATCTCCGAGCACAGGTTGCTGTGCGTGATCTTGCCCTCGATGGGGTTGGCCCGGTTCACCGTGTCCTCGAACATGATGTAGGGGTAACCGGACTCGAACTGCAGCTCGGCCAGCGTCTGGAAGAACTCCCGCGCCTTGATCTTGGTCTTGCGGATGCGCGCGTCGTCGACCATCTCGTAGTACTTCTCGGTCACCGAGATGTCGGCGAACGGAACCCCGTAGACGCGTTCGACGTCATAGGGCGAGAACAGGTACATGTCCTCGTTCTTCTTGGCCAGCTCGAAGGTGATGTCGGGGATCACCACGCCCAGGCTCAGCGTCTTGATCCGGATCTTCTCGTCGGCGTTCTCCCGCTTGGTGTCCAGGAAGCGGTAGATGTCGGGGTGGTGGGCGTGCAGGTACACCGCGCCGGCGCCCTGGCGCGCGCCGAGCTGGTTGGCGTAGGAGAAGGAGTCCTCGAGCAGCTTCATGATCGGGATGACGCCCGAGGACTGGTTCTCGATGTTCTTGATCGGCGCGCCGTGCTCGCGAATGTTGGTCAGCAGCAACGCGACTCCCCCGCCGCGCTTGGACAGCTGCAGCGCGGAGTTGATCGAGCGGCCGATCGACTCCATGTTGTCCTCGATGCGCAGCAGAAAGCAGCTCACCGGCTCGCCGCGCTGCTTCTTGCCCGAGTTCAAAAACGTCGGGGTGGCCGGCTGGAACCGGCCGTCGATGATCTCGTCGACCAGCTTCTCGGCCAGCCCGGTGTCGCCGGCGGCCAGCGTCAGCGCCACCATCACCACGCGGTCCTCGAAGCGCTCGAGGAAGCGCTTGCCGTCGAAGGTCTTCAGCGTGTAGGAGGTGTAGTACTTGAACGCGCCCAGAAACGTCGGGAACCGGAACTTCTTGGCGTAGGCGCGATCCAGCAGCTCCTTGACGAAGTTGCGCGAGTACTGGTCGAGAACCTCACGCTCGTAATAGTTCTCGCGGATCAGGTAGTCGAGCTTCTCGTCCTGGTTGTGGAAGAAGACGGTGTTCTGGTTGACATGCTGCAAGAAGTACTGGCGCGCGGCGAGTACATCCTTGTCGAACTGGATCTTGCCGTCCGCGTCATACAGATTCAGCATCGCGTTGAGCGCATGGAAGTCCGTTTCACCGGGCAGCGCGTGCGTGCCGGACGTTACAGGCTCTGCAGTGACGGTTGGTGGCACGTCTGTTCCTTCCAGAAGTCGGCAAGCCCGGCGCGGACGGCATCCACGTCGTCCGGGGTCCCCATCAGTTCGAAGCGGTAGAGGTACGGAACACCGCACTTGTGCGAGACGACGTTGCCCGCGTAGGCGAATTCGGCACCGAAGTTGTTGTCGCCCGCGGCGATGACGCCGCGGATCAGCGACCGGTTGTATTCGTTGTTCAAGAAGGCGATGACCTGCTTGGGGACGTAGCCTCCGGCCCCATGGTCGCCGATCGGGTTGCGCCGACCACCGCCGTAGGTGGGCAGCACCAGCACGTACGGGTCGGCGACCTCGATGCGGCCGCGCACCGGTATCCGCGTGGCGGGAACACCCAGCTTCTGCACGAAGCGATGGGTGTTCTCCGACACCGAGGAGAAGTAGACCAGGTCGCCACCCGTCCAACCCGGGTTGCGTCCCCCGATGTCCATGGGCACCGCAACCTCCTCCTTACCTGTCGTCTCCGGCGCGCCGCACGCGTCAGGCGCTGAGCACCGCGCCCGCGAGCGCCTTGATGCGGTCGGGCCGGAATCCCGACCAGTGGTCGTCGTCCGCCACGACGACCGGGGCCTGCAGGTAGCCGAGCGCCATCACATAGTCACGCGCCTCGGGGTCCAGCGTGATGTCGACCTCCTCGTAGGTCAGGCCCTGCTTGTCCAGAGCCTTCTGGGTGGCGGTGCACTGCACGCATGCCGGCTTGCTGTACACGGTGATGCTCATGGAATGCCGCTCCTTCGCTGGGGGTGGGGAACTCGATCACGGACTGGCAACTATGTGGGTACAACGTCTGCGCTCTGTTCAGCGGTCCGCCAAGGCCCTGCATTCCCGTTCTGCGGCCACCGTGCCCGACGGCTCGGTGCTGCAGATTCCGGGGAACTTCACCGGCCTGGCTGGCCTGGTGAAACTGGGATCTGTCGGCCCCCGGAACACTACACCTAGGGGGTCACATGGAGAAGAGATACAAGATGTTCTGAATAACAATTTTGGAATTCCCTGGTCGTGAGGCTGTCGGTGGCGTGTCGCCCGGCGTGTCGCACGTCACAACACCCGGTGCGGTGCCGACACCTCCTGGTCTAGCACCGGGCACCGACAACCGCGCGACCCCGGCGCCCGCGCGACGCAGTCAGCAAAGCCGCAGGCCGTGCCGGTGAGCCGACGTGTGGCTATGGCTAGGGTCCGGTGCTTCAGCCATGCTTGAGTCATCGATGGCGCCCAGATCGCCGTTGGCGTTCTCGATCCCCGACGCCGGGCGCGCCGCCGTTGAGAATCCTGAGTTCCCGCCATTAGTTCCAGTACCGGTGTTGGGCTTCGGCTGGCCCTGCGCGACCAGGTCATCGAGCCGGGCCTCGCCGGCTTTTGCCACCTCGAGCAGGGCGACGCCGATGACCGGCGCCCGCTCGACGGCGAGCCATCCACGAAGGCATGTGCACCCCGTTATATGACGGTGTGATCGGCGCAGCCGCACAGACGACCCGTTGTCGATCTCATGTCGCAAGCGTCTAAGGCGGGACCGTTGAGGCCGTCGGCACCGGTGTGTGGCTAACCCGGATTACCGGTAGCACCGGCGGCACCGGGGCCGAAGGAGGCACCGCTGGCGCCGCCGGCACCGGGGGTGCCATTGGTGCCGACGAATTCTGGGATGAAGACGTCTGTCTGGGAGTTGACGCCGGCCCCGGCCGCCCCGCCGGCGCCGCCGGCGCCGCCGGCGCCGCCGCCGCCTGCATCCCCGCCAATACCGCCAGCGCCGCCGCCGGCACTACCGCCGTTAGGGCCCAAGCCGCCGGTGCCGCCGGCACCGCCATTACCGCCGGTGCCGCCGGTGCCGCCGGTGCCGCCGGTGCCGCCATTACCGCCGTCACCGCCGGCAAGGGCGTTGCCGTTGCCACCGGCACCGCCGTCACCGCCGGCCGCGCCGGCACCGCCCTGGCCGCCGGCACCGCCGTGGCCGCCGGCACCGCCGACAGCGGTACCGCTGCCGTATCCGGCGCTGCCGCCGGCGCCCCCACTACCGCCGTTGCCACCGGTACTGCCAGCAGCCCCTACACCGCCAGTACCGCCGTTGCCGCCCACATCGTAGCTTTGGATACTGGCGTCCCCGCCTTCGCCGCCGGCGCCGCCGGCGCCGCCGGCGGGCCCGCCGTTTCCGCCGTTACCCCCGTTACCGCCGCCTTGGGAGTTCGGCGCTGGGTACGAAGGGCCGGCATTTGTGCTGATATCCGCGGCGTACCCGCCGGCGCCGCCGGTACCGCCGGTCCCGCCGGCACCGTAGGCATTTCCACCGTCTCCGCCTTTGCCGCCGACAGTACTGTTGAAGTTGCCGTAGACGCCGTCGTTTTCGACATTGGACGCGTCTCCGCCGTTTCCGCCGTTTCCGCCGTTTCCGCCGTAGCCGTAGGCGTCTCCGCCGCTTCCGCCGGTGCCGCCGATCGCCTGTGTTCCACCGTAGGCTAAGGTCGTGCTCCCGCCGGTTCCGCCAGTGCCGCCGGTTTGCTGATTGCCGGAGGCGTCTCCGCCTGTACCGCCCGTTCCGCCCTGAAGAACCCCAGTCGAGCCGGAAGGCGCGCTCGGCGAAGTCTGCGGGAAGGGACCGACGTCGACACCGTCGGCGCCTTTAGCGCCGCCGCCCCCGGCGCCACCGGCGCCACCGCTTCCGGCGTTGCCCATGTTGCCGGTGCTGGCACCGACGCCGCCTCCGGCGCCTCCGGCGCCTCCGTTGCCTCCGGCGCCGCCGTCACCGCCGTTCCCGCCGTTCCCGCCGATGGTGGTCGCGGCGGTGCCGTCTCCGCCGGCCCCTCCGTTTCCGGCGTTCCCGCCGTTGCCACCGTTTCCGCCCCCAGTGCCGCCGGGGAGGGCGGGCGCACCGCCCTTCCCGCCGACGCCGCCGTTTCCGCCTGCGCTGCCGGCGGTGCCGCTGATGCCGTTTCCGATGCCATTGGTGCCGTGAACGCCGTCGCCACCGTTTCCGCCGGCCCCGCCGGTTCCGCCGAGTCCGACGGTGCCGCCGGGAACGGCGGGCGCGCCGCCCTGACCCCCAACGCCGCCGTCACCGCCGTTGCCGCCCGGCCCGGCGTCACCGCCGGCACCGCCGACGCCTCCGTTTCCGCCTGCGCCGGCCGGGTTGCCGAGCACGGCGGGCGCACCGCCCTTTCCGCCCGCTCCGCCGTTACCGCCGGTACCCCCGTTCACCGCGGCCGTTGTGCCGGTGCTGCCGGTACCGCCGCTTCCGCCGTTTCCACCGGTGCCGCCAGCACCCCCGGTTCCCCCGTTTCCGCCGTTTCCACCGGTGGCGCCAGCAGCGGTGGCCGCCGCGCCGTTGCCACCGGCACCACCATTGCCCCCGCTGGCCGGCGTGCCGCCCACCACACCGTTAGAACCCGCCACACCAGCGTGAACGCCCGTGCCGCCGCCCGCCCCGCCAGAACCCGCGGCCCCACCCACCCCAGGATCGCCACCCGCACCCCCATTACCGCCGTTACCGCTCCCACCATCGGCGAACGAACCAGCACCACCGGCGCCGCCATCACCGGCAGTACCGCCGTATCCGCCATTACCGGCCGCCCCACCAACACCGCCGGTGCCGGACGCACCCGACCCGAGCACCAAGCCGGGCGCACCCCCGACACCACCATCACCACCAACCCCGCCCTGACCGCCGCTGCCGCCATTGCCGCCGGTGGCGCCGGTGGCGCCGGTACCACCCGTCGCGCCGCCGCCGCCGGTACCGCCGACCCCGCCAGCACCGCCGGCACCGCCATTGCCGGCGTTTCCGGAAATCGTTCCGCCGTCACCGCCGGCCCCGCCGTGGCCGCCCGTACCCCCGCTACCTCCGGTTCCGCCGCCGCCCCCATCACCGCCAGGACCGCTGGCAGCCGTCCCGGTCGCGCCCGCAGCGCCGACCGCGCCGGCGCCGCCAGCACCCCCAGCACCGCCATTGCCCACCGGGCCGGCATTACCACCGTTACCGCCGTTACCGCCGGCGCCGCCGGTAAAAGGCACCCCGGTCGCACCCTTGCCGCCGGTGCCGCCATCGCCGCCCGCACCGTCGGCGCCCGCCGAACCAGCCACCCCGGCCGCGCCGACGTGACTACCGCTGCCGCCGCCCGCGCCGCCCACACCGCCGCCACCACCGCTACCGGAAGTCCCGCCAGCACCGCCATTCCCGCCGGTACCGCTACCGCCGTTGGCGAAGCTGCCCACGCCCCCAGTCCCGCCGGCACCGGCATATCCACCGCCGCCACCGGCCCCGCCCGCGCCGCCGGTCCCGCCGGTGCCCACCCCCAACGCGCCGACGCCGGGCGCGCCGCCCGCACCGCCGGCCCCGCCCACACCACCACCGCCACCGTTGCCGCCCTGCCCGCCATTGCCATTGGCCACGTCCGCGCCACCCACAGCACCCGTGCTGCCCTGCGCGCCATAACCGCCGAAACCACCCAGCCCGCCGCGACCACCGGCCCCACCAGCACCGCCGAAGCCGCCACCATCCCCACCGGCCCCACCCGACCCGCCGGCACCACCGCTACCGCCACTCGTGCCGTTACCGTTCACGTCGGTAACGCCGGCCGCACCAACAAAACCGCTGCCCCCATTGCCGCCAGCCCCGCCGTTACCGACCAATCCGCCAAGACCCCCCTTGCCGCCATCGCCGCCGGCACCGCCGGCCGTAGTCGCATCCGCCCCCGACCCACCGGCACCACCATTGCCCCCGCTGGCCGGCGTGCCGCCCACCACACCGTTAGAACCCGCCACACCAGCGTGAACGCCCGTGCCGCCGCCCGCCCCGCCAGAACCCGCGGCCCCACCCACCCCAGGATCGCCACCCGCACCCCCATTACCGCCGTTACCGCTCCCACCATCGGCGAACGAACCAGCACCACCGGCGCCGCCATCACCGGCAGTACCGCCGTATCCGCCATTACCGGCCGCCCCACCAACACCGCCGGTGCCGGACGCACCCGACCCGAGCACCAAGCCGGGCGCACCCCCGACACCACCATCACCACCAACCCCGCCCTGACCGCCGCTGCCGCCATTGCCGCCGGTGGCGCCGGTGGCGCCGGTACCACCCGTCGCGCCGCCGCCGCCGGTACCGCCGACCCCGCCAGCACCGCCGGCACCGCCATTGCCGGCGTTTCCGGAAATCGTTCCGCCGTCACCGCCGGCCCCGCCGTGGCCGCCCGTACCCCCGCTACCTCCGGTTCCGCCGCCGCCCCCATCACCGCCAGGACCGCTGGCAGCCGTCCCGGTCGCGCCCGCAGCGCCGACCGCGCCGGCGCCGCCAGCACCCCCAGCACCGCCATTGCCCACCGGGCCGGCATTACCACCGTTACCGCCGTTACCGCCGGCGCCGCCGGTAAAAGGCACCCCGGTCGCACCCTTGCCGCCGGTGCCGCCATCGCCGCCCGCACCGTCGGCGCCCGCCGAACCAGCCACCCCGGCCGCGCCGACGTGACTACCGCTGCCGCCGCCCGCGCCGCCCACACCGCCGCCACCACCGCTACCGGAAGTCCCGCCAGCACCGCCATTCCCGCCGGTACCGCTACCGCCGTTGGCGAAGCTGCCCACGCCCCCAGTCCCGCCGGCACCGGCATATCCACCGCCGCCACCGGCCCCGCCCGCGCCGCCGGTCCCGCCGGTGCCCACCCCCAACGCGCCGACGCCGGGCGCGCCGCCCGCACCGCCGGCCCCGCCCACACCACCACCGCCACCGTTGCCGCCCTGCCCGCCATTGCCATTGGCCACGTCCGCGCCACCCACAGCACCCGTGCTGCCCTGCGCGCCATAACCGCCGAAACCACCCAGCCCGCCGCGACCACCGGCCCCACCAGCACCGCCGAAGCCGCCACCATCCCCACCGGCCCCACCCGACCCGCCGGCACCACCGCTACCGCCACTCGTGCCGTTACCGTTCACGTCGGTAACGCCGGCCGCACCAACAAAACCGCTGCCCCCATTGCCGCCAGCCCCGCCGTTACCGACCAATCCGCCAAGACCCCCCTTGCCGCCATCGCCGCCGGCACCGCCGGCCGTAGTCGCATCCGCCCCCGACCCACCGGCACCACCATTGCCCCCGCTGGCCGGCGTGCCGCCCACCACACCGTTAGAACCCGCCACACCAGCGTGAACGCCCGTGCCGCCGCCCGCCCCGCCAGAACCCGCGGCCCCACCCACCCCAGGATCGCCACCCGCACCCCCATTACCGCCGTTACCGCTCCCACCATCGGCGAACGAACCAGCACCACCGGCGCCGCCATTGCCCGCAACCCCGCCGTATCCGCCATTACCGCCGGATCCGCCCTGACCGCCAGTCCCTGCGGCCCCTGACCCCCTGGCGTGTCCGGGCGCGCCGCCGGTACCGCCGTTGCCGCCGTGTCCACCGCTGCCGCCGCTGCCGCCGTCGCCGCCGTCCAAGCCGGCACCGGCATTGGCGCCGGCGGTGCCAGCCACCCCGGCGCTGCCGGCGGCCCCCGCTCCTCCGGCACCGCCGTTACCGCCGTTGCCGGAGGTCGTGCCTCCGTCGCCGCCGGCCCCGCCCGCCCCGCCGGCGCCGCCCGGATTCCCGTTCGCGCCCGGGGTGGTCACGGCGGCACCGGCCAAGCCCTTGCCGCCGGCACCGCCGTTGCCACCGGTCCCGACCGATCCACCATCGCCGCCCTTGCCGCCGGCCCCGCCGGCCGCGCCCGGGGTCGTCGCGTCGGCGCCGGCGCCACCGGCCCCGCCGTTGCCGCCCGTGGTGGGCGTGGCGCCGGCGTTACCGGTCAGGCCGCCGCTCCCGCCGATGCCGGCATCGCCGCCGTTGCCGCCGGCCCCGCCGTTGCCGGCAACGCCGCCGACCACCGCGCCGGTACCGCCGGATCCGCCCGCGCCGGCCATCCCGCCGGCACCGCCGGTGCCCGAGGCACCCGACCCGTGGGCCGCTCCGGCTGCGCCGCCGGCACCGCCGTTGCCGCCGTTGCCGCCGTGACCGCCATCGGACGCCCCGGTGCCGCCCGCCGCGCCGGGAGCACCGGCACCGCCGGCCCCACCTGCTCCACCGGTCCCGCCGTTACCCGAGGTCGACCCGCCCGCACCGCCAGCGCCGCCGACTCCCCCGGCGCTCCCGTCGCCGCCATCCCCGCCCGCCGAGCTCGCTGCGGCGCCGGCGAAACCGCTGCCGCCCGCACCGCCGGTGCCACCGCTGCCGACGGATCCGCCGTCACCGCCCTTGCCCCCCGCGCCGCCGGAGACGCCGGCTGTGGTCGAGTCGGCTCCGGCGCCACCCGCGCCGCCGTTGCCGCCACCGGAGGGTGTGATGCCCGCGCTGCCGTGCGCGCCGGCGTGCGTGCCGGTGCCGCCGCCCGCACCGCCGGCACCGCCGGCACCGGGGTTGCCGCCCTTGCCGCCGTCACCGCCTGTCCCGCTCCCGCCGTTGGCGAAGGTGCCCTGGCCACCGGCCGCGCCGCTACCGGGCGCACCGCCGGCGCCACCCGCGCCGCCGGAGCCACCCATGCCCGCTTGGCTGAGCACGCCGCCGCCCTGGCCAGGCGCGCCGCCCAGGCCGCCCGCACCACCGGCCCCACCGTCGCCGCCTGCTCCGCCGGCCGAACCCGGGTCACCCGTCGCGGCGCTACCGCCGGCGCCACCCGCGCCTCCGAGACCTCCGGCGCCTCCATCCCCGCCGTATCCGAATACCGCTCCCCCGTGGCCGCCGCTGCCGCCGGCCCCGCCGCTACCACCTGCGCCGCCCGCGATGCCGTTCGCTCCTGGGGTGACGCCGTCGACGCCCAGCGCACCCGCTACGCCGGCGCCGCCAGACCCGCCGACGCCCCCCGAGCCGACCAACGCACCGGCATTGCCACCGGCCCCACCGGACCCGCCGAGCACGCCCGTGCCGCCTGTGCCGCCTGTGCCGCCCGCGCCGAAGAGCGTGCCGCCACTGCCGCCGCTACCGCCGGCGCCGCCGGCGCCGAGGGCCGAAAGTCCGCCGGCCCCACCGCGCCCGCCGGCGTCGAGCAAGCCGCCGGCTCCACCGGCGCCCCCGACGCCGCCGGTGCCGTTCGTCGAGGACCCACCGGCACCACCGGCTCCGGCCGTCCCTAAGAGGCCACCGGCTCCACCGGCGCCCCCGGCGCCGGCTGTGCCAGTGGCCGAAGACCCGCCCATCCCCCCGGCGCCGCCAGTGCCGAACAGGCCGGCCGCCCCACCGTTGCCACCGTTCTGCCCGGCGGCGCCGGAGCCGCCGGCACCGCCGTTGCCCCACAAGATCCCGCCGTCGCCGCCGTTGTGGCCGGTACCCGGTGCGCCGTTGGCCCCGTTGCCGATCAGCGGCCGGCCCGCCAACGCCTCGGTCGGGGCGTTGACCGCGTCGAGCAGGTTGAGCTGGACGTTGGCGGCCTCCGCGCTCGCGTACGAACTCGCGCCGGTGGTCATCAGCCGCACGAACTGGTCGTGAACCCCCTCAGCCTGGGCGGCGAGCGACTGATAGCCGGCCCCGTGCGAGGCGAACAGCTCTGCGACGCGCGCAGACACCTCGTCGGCGCCGGCGGCCACCAACTGCTGCGTTGGGGCCGCCGCGGCGATATTGGCCGCGCTCAGCGCCGAGCCGATATTCCTCAGATCCGAGGCGACCGTTCCGAGCGCCTCCGGCGCAACGAGCACAAACGACATGACACAAACCCGCTTTCGTAACCAGGGGGTGCGACTGAGCGATTACGGTCCGGCGCCCTGGAACCGCTTACGGTCCGGTGCCCTGGAAGAGGAAGCCCGACAGCCTGCTGCCGATGTTGAGCGCGCCCGAGTCGAAGGCCGCCACCGCCGTGCCCAGGGTGCTCGTGTTCGCCAACCCCGAGACGGTGTTGCCGAAGTTCGACATCCCCGAGGCCAAGTTGCCCCACGTCTTCCACCCCGAAACTCCCAGGCCCCCGGTCGAAACGTTCCAGAAGCCGGAGGTGTTCGCGCCGAAGTTGCCGAAGCCCGAATCACCGCCTGTGCCGCCGTTGGAGAAGCCCGAGGACGGGCTGGTGGTGGCGTTTCCGAAGCCCGGGACCGCGGGCAGGTGGAAAATCGGCACGTTGATCGGGCCGATCGCGCCCGCGATCGGCACGTTCAGCGGGATCGCCGGAATGTCGATCTCCGGCGTGGCGATCGGGCCGATATCCCCGTTGATTCCCAACGGGATTTCGGGAATGGCCAGCGACGGGATGGTGACGTCGCCCACGGTGCCGCTTATGCCCAGCGGGATTTCCGGAATGGTGAGCGACGGAACGGTGAAGCCGCCAACGGTGCCGGTAATTCCCAGCGGGATCTCGGGAATCGTCAGCGACGGAACGGTGAAACCACCCACCGTGCCACTGACCCCCAACGGGATCTCCGGAATCGTCAGCGACGGAACGGTGAAACCACCCACCGTGCCACTGATACTCAACGGGATCTCCGGAATCGTCAGCGACGGAACGGTGAAACCACCCACCGTGCCACTGATACTCAACGGGATTGCGGGGAAAGGTATCGGCGTGGTGGTGATGGGCCCGATGGCGACGTTGTTCCCCAGGGTGCCGAAGACGTTGAGGGAAATCGGGACATTGCCGAGAATGCTGATGGGGCCGGTAGTTCCCGGGGCCAACCCGATGCCGACGGTGAACGCCGGTATGTACAGGATCGGCGGAGCACCGGAGTAAGTGCCGAACCCGACAGTGCCGCTGACACCAATTCCCAGGGGAATCCCGTTGATACCGATGGCCGGAACGGTGAAACCGCCGATGGTGCCCCCAAAGGCCAACGGGATCTGCGGAATGGGAATCGCGGGCGTGACAATAGGCCCCACCGTGCCCCCAACATTCAACGGAATCTGCGGAATGGGAATCGCGGGCGTGACAATAGGCCCCACCGTGCCCCCAACATTCAACGGAATCTGCGGAATGGGGATCTGCGGCGTGGTGATTGGTCCGACGGTGCCGCCAAAGCTCAGCGGAATCTGCGGGACGGGGATCGCCGGCGTGACAATGGGTCCGACACTGCCTCCGATGGTCAGCGGGATCGGCGGAATGTCGATGGCCGGCGTGGAGAACGGCCCGACACTGCCACCGACGTTCAGCGCTATTGGCGGAATCGTGAGCGAGGGAATGGTTATACCGCCCACGGTGCCGTTGATGCCGATGTCCAAGGGAATCGCGGGGATGGTGATCGACAGGTCGGCGCCCAGCCCCTGATAGTTGCCCGCCCAGAAGGCGCCGTTGCTGTAATTGCCGGAGATGAAAAAGCCGGTATCAACGTTACCGCTGTTGCCGATGCCGGTGTTCATGCTTCCCGTGTTGAGGAAGCCCGTGTTGGTGTTGCCGACATTGAGATCACCGGTGTTCCAGCTGCCGGCGTTGAACATTCCCGTGTTGTAGCTGCCGGCGTTGGCGAAGCCGGTGTCCGCGATACCGACGTTGAACATCCCCGTGGAGGCGTTGCCCGCGTTGAACATGCCCGTGTTGTAATTGCCGGAGTTGCCGAACCCGAAGTTCCCGTTGCCCGAGTTGAAGAAGCCGACATTGCCGGTGCCCGAATTGAACAGGCCGATGTTCCCGCTGCCCGAGTTCAGGCCACCGATCCCTATCTGATTGTTGCCGATGAGCCCGATGCCGATGTTGCCATTGCCCGTGTTGGCGAATCCGAAATTGCCGTTGCCGATATTGGCGAAACCGCTGTTGTTGTTGCCGATATTGGCAAAACCGATATTGTTGTTGCCCGCCGTCAAGGCAGGCCCGACATTGCCGAAGCCGAAGTTGCCGCTGCCGATATTCCCGCCGCCGAAGTTGCCGCTGCCGACGTTCCCGTTGCCCATATTGGAGCTGCCGAGATTGCCGTTGCCGAAGTTCAGGCTGCCGAGGTTGCCCAGACCGAAGTTGAGGATGCTCGACTTGCCCGCCGCGGCCACGGCCGCCGGGTTCGCGACGCCGGCGGGGCCGGCGGCGGCCGCCCCGGCCAGCTGCCCCACCAGGCCGCCGAGCCCCTGCACCGGCTGCGTGAACGGTGTCAACGCGGCGACAACGGCCGACGCCCCGGCATGGTAATCGACCATCGCCACCACGTCCTGGGCCCACATCTGCTCGTACTGGGCCTCGGCGGCCGCGATCGCGGGGGCGTTCTGCCCGAACAGGTTTGCCATCACCAGCGACACCAGCTGCGTGCGGTTGGCCACGACCGCCACCGGCTGGATCGTCGCCGCCTGCGCCGCCTCGAAGACGCCGGCCATCAGCCGCGCCTGGCCGGCCGCCTGCTCGGCCTGCGCGGTCGCCGCGCTCAACCACCCGACATACGGGGCGGCCGCGGCGGTCATCGCCGCCGAGGCCGGGCCCTGCCATTGCGAACCGGCCAGGCCCAGGGTCACCGAGTTGAACGACGACGCCGCCGTCGCCAACTCGGAAGCCAGCCCGTCCCAGGCGGCCGCGGCCGCCAGCATCGGACCGGACCCCGCACCCGCGAATATGCGCGCCGAGTTGATCTCAGGGGGCAATACCAGGAAATGCATCGGCCAGACCTTTCCGCTTTCGCCTTAGGCACTGGCCGCCCGTAAAAGTCCGCGCAAAAACCGGAGATCGCCGGGATTCGCCCGGACCGTCCCAGAGCCCGATAGCGAACGAGCATATGGCGAAGCGCGCGAAAACTGCTGCCCGTTATGAGAACGAGATCTTTACGTTATCCAAATGTGATAACTGATATTGATAATGTCAAAACTCTTTACAAGGCGGTAAGCGCGGTGATGCGTGCGTCGACGCCGGATAAGCGCGTAAATCGGCACGGTCGTCCGATTACTCGTGCGCCGGCCGCGCCGATC
This sequence comes from uncultured Actinomycetota bacterium, assembly GCA_963711445.1. Taxonomy (GTDB): domain Bacteria; phylum Actinomycetota; class Actinomycetes; order Mycobacteriales; family Mycobacteriaceae; genus Mycobacterium. The sequence continues at coordinate 1,222,512 of CAVQEF010000002.1, read as the reverse complement.
TTCCCCGGCGACGCGGCCCACACCGGGCAAAGCCGAGCGGCCCGGGTTGGGCGGCGCGTTTGAGAATTGCGCGCATTTCACATAGGGCCGTCGGGAAAGCCGGCTCGGCCGCGAGCTAACGAGGCGGCCCCGCAAAGTGACGATCTTGAAAATGCGCCGAACCTCGCCGTCGCCCCACAATTTCGCCGCGAAATTCCGGCCCGAAGTTCAGCTCACCTCCGCGGCGAGCTTTCCCACGACGTCGCGGACGTTCGCCGACAGCTCGGGGTGCTGCGCGGGGGCCTTGCCCTCCAGCGTTGCGAACGGCACCGACAGCTTGATCGCCTCGATGACGCGGGCGCCGGCGATGGCGAAGGACTTGCGGGCGTCGTCGTGCGCCCACACCCCGCCGTACCGGCCCATGGACCCGCCGATGACGGCCAGCGGCTTGCCCTTCAGCGCGCCGTCGCCGAACGGGCGGGACAACCAGTCGATCGCGTTCTTGACGATCGCCGGGATGCCGCCGTTGTACTCCGGGGTGACCACCAGCGCGGCGTCGGCAGCCGCGGCCGCCGCGCGAAGCGCCGCCACCGCCGTGGGCGGCCGCGCGACCCCGTCGTCGACGGCGGGGTCGATGTCCTCGTTGTAGAACGGCAGTTCCCCCAGCCCGTCGAACACCGTGACGCGCACGCCGTCCGGAGCCGTCTCGGCCGCGAGTTCGGCGATCTGACGATTGATCGACGCCGCCCTCAGGCTTCCCACTAACGCCAAGACCGTGATGGTGGAGTTCTCTGACACCGTTTCGTCCCCTTTGGGTTGTTGGTCGACATCTTTCCAGGACCAAAGTGGACTATAGTCCGATTTATTCCCGTGGCGTTAAGGTGCAGGAGTGAACGATCTGCTGCGCGCGGTTGAGTTGCCCGTGTCGGTCCCGCAGGAGCGGGGCGACGCGGCCCGCAACCGCGCGCTGTTGCTGGCGGCCGCCCGGCGCCTGGTCGCCGAGCGCGGCGCGGACGCGGTCACCATGGACGACGTCGCCGCCGCCGCCGGCGTGGGCAAGGGCACGCTGTTCCGCCGGTTCGGCAGCCGGGCCGGGCTGATGATGGTGCTGCTCGACGAGGACGAGCGGGCCAGCCAACAGGCGTTCCTGTTCGGCGCGCCGCCGCTGGGTCCCGGCGCGCCGCCGGCGGACCGGCTGGCGGCCTTCGGCCGGCAGCGGATCGGCTTCACCCATACCCACCACGCGGTGCTCTCGGCGGCCAACCGGGATCCCCGGAGCCGGTTCAACGCCCCCGCCATGGTGCAGCGCACGCACGTACGAATGTTGCTGCGGGCGGCCGACACCACCGGCGACCTGGAGATCCAGACCGACGCGCTGCTGTCGCTGCTCGACGCCGACTATGTCGAGCACCAGCTCGGCGACGGCGGCCACACGCTCGACACGCTCGGCGACGCCTGGGAAAGCCTGGCGCGCAAGCTGTGCGGCACATGAACCAGTGGGTCCTGCATGTCGACCTCGATCAGTTCCTGGCGTCGGTGGAGCTGCGCCGCCATCCCGAACTGGCCGGGCTGCCCGTCATCGTCGGCGGCAGCGGCGATCCGGCCGAACCACGCAAGGTCGTCACCTGCGCCTCCTATGAGGCCCGCGAAGCCGGGGTGCGCGCGGGCATGCCGTTGCGCGCCGCCGCCCGGCGCTGCCCCGGCGCGACCTTTCTGCCGTCCGATCCCGCGGCCTACGATGCGGCCTCCGAGCAGGTGATGGGGCTGTTGCGCGACCTGGGGCACCCGGTCGAGGTGTGGGGCTGGGACGAGGCCTACCTGGGCGCCGACACCGACGACCCGCAGCGGCTGGCCGAGCAGATCCGCGCCGTCGTCATGGCCGAAACCGGCCTGTCCTGCTCGGTGGGCATCAGCGACAACAAGCAGCGGGCCAAGGTCGCCACCGGCTTCGCCAAACCGGCCGGCGTCTTCGCGCTCACCGACGCCAACTGGATGACCGTGATGGCCGACCGTCCGGTCGACGCGCTCTGGAGCGTGGGCCCCAAGACCGCGAAAAGGCTTGCGACGCTGGATATCACCACCGTGGGCGAGCTCGCCCACAGCGACGCCGAAGCGCTGACGTCGGCCTTCGGCCCCCGCACGGGGCTGTGGCTGCTGCTGCTCGCCAAGGGCGGCGGCGACGCCGACGTCAGCGCCGCGCCGTGGGTGCCGCGCTCGCGCAGCCACGCCGTAACCTTCCCCCGAGATCTGACTGACCGCGCCGAAATGGACTCGGCGATAACGGAATTGGCCCGCCAAGCGCTGGACGACGTGGTGGCGGCGGGGCGGATCGTCACCCGGGTGGCGGTCACCGTGCGCACCGCGACGTTCTACACCCGCACGAAAATCCGCAAGCTCGAGAGCCCCACCACCGCCGCCGACGTCGTCGTCGCGGCCGCGCTGCGGGTCCTCGACCTCTTCGAGCTCGACCGGCCGGTCCGGCTACTCGGGGTGCGACTCGAGCTGGTGCCGCCGGGATAGGGAGACCGGGGCGGGCCGCAGCGCGCGCGTGAACACCCCGTTGACCACGCGCATCGCCACGCTGTAGGGCCACCAGGCCAGCCGCTTGAAGGCATACAGCGCGCGGATGTCGGCCGACGTGTAGATCAGGTACCGGTTCTTCGCGACGCCGGCCACGATCTTTTCGGCCGCCCGCTCCGGCGACACGGCATGACCGCTGAAGCGCTCCACCCAGCGGGCGACCCGGGGGTCTTCGCGGTCGACGCCGGCGATCTCGACCGTGTTGACCAGCGGGGTGCGCACCGCGCCCGGTGCCACGACCGACACCCCGATGCGGTGCCGGGCCAGGTCGAAGCGCAGCACCTCCGACAGGCCGCGCAATCCGAACTTGCTGGCACTGTAGGCGGCATGCCACGGCAGGGCCACCAGCCCGGCCGCCGAGGACACATTGACCAGATGCCCGCCGCGGCCGGCCGCCACCATCGGCGGGACGAACGTCTCGATGACGTGGATCGGGCCCATCAGGTTGATGGCGATCATCTTGTCCCACTGTTCGTGCGTCAGCCGGTCGAGGGTCCCCCAGGCCGCCACCCCGGCGATGTTCATCACGACGTCCATGCTCGGATGCCTGGCGTGGATGTCGTCGGCGAACGCCGCGACGGCGTCGTAGTCGGCCACGTCCAGCGCGCGGTGCTGGGGCACCCGCGCGCCCAGCGCACGGGCGTCGGCCACGGTGAGCGCCAGACCGTCGGCGTTGCGGTCGGTCAGATAGAGCTGGGCGCCCTCGGCGGCCAACCGCAGGGCGGTGGCGCGGCCGATGCCGCTGGCCGCACCGGTGACCAGACACCGCTTGTGCGTGAAATACCCCCCGGCTGCGCTGCGCGCCATGGTCCAGACGATACCGGCGGCGGCGCGCGTTACCGGTGGCCCCCACCCCACAGCGCGTGCAGCCACAATCGCTCGAGCACCGCCACGCGGCGGTCCACCGCGTCGTCGGGGCCGACCATGACCGGGTCGCCGGTCAGCATCAGCGCCGTGGTGCCCGCGAGGGTGCGCACCAGCGTCGGGATGTCGTCGCTGATCGGATGCGCGGTGCCCGCGTCCATCTCGGCCTCGACGATGGCGACGATCTCGCGCAGCACCACGTCGAACTGCTGCTCGAGGATGTCGCGGATCTCGGCGTCGGTGTAGCGCGCGGCATTACACGCCGCCATCACCGGGTCGTTGTGGGCGTACACGGCGGCGGCGCTGCCCACCATCCGCGCGGCAAACTCCTCGGGGGACTCGCCCGGCTGCCGGGGCGCGAAGTACTGCGTGAGTTCCTCGAGTTCCTCGGTGGCCTCGGCCACGATCTGGGCGAGCACCGAGTATTTGGAGTCGAAATAGAAGTAGAAGCCGGAGCGGGCCACCCCGGCCCGGGAGCTGATCGTGGCGACCGAAAGCTCCGCGAACGGCTTCTCCTGCAGCAGTTCGCGCGTGGCTTGCACGATCGCCTGCCGCTGCTTGTCACCGCGCCGTAGCCCGGCCGGCCCCGGCTCCGGCTCGGCGGCGTGGGTGCCCATCCCCCGACCTTGCACCACGCTGGGTGAAAAGCAAACTTGACAGCCGTCAAGTTTGTCCCGAAGGATGGGCAGTGACGGCCGTCACCTGTCCCGGGCCGGCAGGAGCGCAAAGGAGTTTCGATGACCGCCACCATCAGCACGCCGCAGTACCTGCTCGACCAGGCGCGGCGCCGACTCACCCCGTCGATCAACAACTTCCCCGGCATGGGTCTGGTCGAACGCAGGCTGCTGAACACCCAGTTCCCGGAGCGCAAGCTCGCCGACCCGCCGCCGGGCAGTGGGCTCAAACCGGCCCTCGGTGACGCGGGGCTGCCGCTTGTCGGTCACCTCATCGAGATGCTGCGCGGCGGACCGGAATACCTGATGTTCATGTACCGGACGAAGGGTCCGGTCGTCTTCGGGGACTCGCCGGCCATGCCGGCCGTCGCGGCGCTGGGTCCCGACGCCGCACAGGTCATCTATTCCAACCGCAACAAGGACTACTCGCAGCAGGGCTGGGTGCCGGTGATCGGTCCGTTCTTTCACCGCGGGCTCATGCTGCTCGACTTCGAAGAACACCTGTTCCACCGGCGGATCATGCAGGAGGCATTCACCCGGTCCCGGCTGATCAGCTACGTCGAGCAGATGGACCAGGTCGTCTCGCAGGCGGTCGCGGACGACTGGGTGGTCGACGATGCGCGCTTCTTGCTCTATCCGGCGATGAAGGAGCTGACCCTCGACATCGCCTCGATGGTGTTCATGGGCCACGAGCCGGGCACCGACCGCCAGCTGGTGACCAAGGTGAACAAGGCATTCACGGTCACCACGCGCGCGGGCAACGCGATCATCCGCACCCCGGTGCCGCCGTTCACCTGGTGGCGGGGCATCAAGGCGCGCGAGCTGCTGGAGAACTACTTCCGCGACCGTGTCGCCGAACAGCGCGGCAAGGACGGCAACGACCTGCTGTCGGTGTTGTGCCACAGCGCGGACGAGGACGGCAACAAGTTCTCCGACGAGGACATCGTCAACCACATGATCTTTTTGATGATGGCCGCGCACGACACGTCCACCTCGACGGCGACGACCATGGCCTACCAGCTGGCCGCCCACCCGCAGTGGCAGGAGCGCTGCCGCGACGAATCCGACCGGCTCGGCGACGGCCCGCTCGACATCGAATCGCTGGAGAAGCTGGAGTCGCTCGACCTGGTGATGAACGAGTCGATCCGGTTGGTGACGCCCGTCCAGTGGGCCATGCGCCGGACCGTGCGCGACACCGACCTGCTGGGCTACTACATCCCCGAGGGCACCAACGTCATCGCCTACCCGGGGATGAATCACCGGCTGCCCGAGATCTGGACAGACCCGATGAAATTCGATCCCGACCGGTTCACCGAGCCCCGCAACGAGCACAAGCGGCACCGCTACGCGTTCACCCCGTTCGGCGGCGGCGCGCACAAGTGCATCGGGTCGGTGTTCGGGACCCTCGAGATCAAGACGATCCTGCACCGCCTGCTGCGCAGGTACCGGCTCGAACTGCCCCGCCCGGGATACGAGGCCGAGTGGGACTACGGCGGCATGCCGGTGCCCAAGGACGGCATGCCGATCGTGTTGCGCCCGCTCTGACGGCTCTCGCCGGCAGACGCGAGGTCAGGCGAGCAGCCGGTTGGCGCAGGCGATCACCGCGCGCAGCGCCGACTGCGTCGGGTCGTCCGACCAGCCCATGGCCCACTCGGCGCGGACCCCGTCGGAGCCGCGGATGAAGGTAACCGTGCGCCCGCCGGCTTGCAGCTGGTGAAACTTCACCGTCTCCACGGTGATCCCGTGTTCGTGCAGCATCGCCGTCAGCGCGGCGACCGGCCCGCCGGCCGCGGCGGTGCAGGTGCCGATGCGGTCGCCGACGGCGATGACGGCCCGGAAGTTGCGCGCCTGCGGACCGAGCCGCCCGGCGGGCCGCTGGGCGTCGGTGCATTCCCAGTGGCCCAGCCGCAGCGGCCCGGCGCCGTGGGCGTAGGTCGCGACGAAGGCTTCCCACGACATCGCGCGGGCCTCCTCGCGCAGGCCTCTCGGCAGGGCGGCTCCGAAACGTTGGCCGAACCACGCGTTGGCATCGTGGTTGGCATCGCGGTTGGCAGCGCGCCGGTGGGTCCGAGGGGAGATCGGCCGGGAAACGGGCTGAGAAACGAACATCGTGTCGGTCTTCTCTGGTCAGCGGGAGCGACCGACGGCAGTAGCTTGTGACCCACAGCGGGGGGTCGGTCCGGTCAGACCCCGCTGCGGGTGCCGGCTACTACGGCACGCGTGAGAAGACGCACGAGCGAGACATTAGACGCCGCGGGCCGGCTTGTGCAAATTCCCCGGCCGCCGGCCGTAGCGCCCCGCGGCGGGAACCGTCCGACTGCCGCGGACTTGCCCACCGCGAACCACGGTGAGGCCTTCGTCACACCCGATTCAGTAGCACCAAAGCCGTTGCCGGTCAACGTCTTCCGGACTCAATGGGCGGCCGGCACCGACCCCGTTCGAAACCGAAACGGCTCGCGCGGTGCGGCGGTGGCGCTAGCATTCGGTGGCGGCGGGGTTCGCAGACCGCAGATGTCGACCAGCAGGGGAAAGGGCGCTTCGATGAACGCGAAGAAGACGGGCAGGACGGTGCGGACGGTGAAGGTCCTGGGCGCGGTGCTGGCCACGATGTTCGCGGTGTTCGCCGCCGGGTGCGCGGCCGATGTCCCGTCGACGGGCAACGGCCTGCCGCCGGCGTCGCCGGCTCCCACCAGGTAGCGGCCGGCGGTGTCCGCCGCGGCTCAGCCGGTCAAGCCCGGCGACGGGTCGCAGCGCAGGTACGCCCGGATCGTCGTGCCGGTCGGCGTGGTGTAGCTGCGCACCAGGTCCGATAGGGCGTTGACCAGGAACAACCCGCGGCTGGCCGGGCCACTCGAGCCCGGGTTCAGGCGTCCGGCCAGTGGGTCCTCGAGCCGTCCGCCGTCGCGCGCCTCACAGATCAGGTGCCCGTCGTCGCGCCAGAACGACAGCCGGCAGGCGCCGTCGGTGTACATCAGGCTGTTGGTGGCCAGCTCGGTGGCGATCAACTGCAGGTCCTCGATGCCGTCCTGGGACAACCCCACCCAGGAGGCGTAGTTGACGGCGACGGAACGCGCGAGCCGCAGATCCTCGGATTTGGTGACCGTGTACGTGACGGCGCCGGGGTTGGCGGTCAACGGCCGGTTGCAACTGGCCAGCGCGTCATCGGGGGCGTAGTCGGCGCTGGGATGCAGCGAACCGCAATTCCACAGCAGCGGGTGGGTCACGCGGGCGCCCGCCAGGACGTCCTCGTCGAGTCGGCGCGCGTCATAGAGGCACAGCCCGGTCACCCGGTGGTCTTTGAACGCCCCGTTGACCAGCGCCTCGTGCTGCACGCAGGCCACGAATTCGTCGGAAGTCCTTCCGGCCCAGGCGAGTTGGCTGACAATCCGCACCCGTCGATCGGGGTGTTCGCCGGCAAAGGAATCCTGGACCGCCAAAAACCGGCTCGGGTTGCGCGCGACCTCGGCGATGTCGGCCAGGTGCAGGCCGGCCCGCGGTCCTTGTGCCGCGCCGGGCAACTCGTCGCGCAGCAGCGCCAGGGGGTCCCCCGGCACGGCGACCAGCACGGGCTCGTCCGTCGCCAGACCGTCGTCCACGAAGCGGCCGACCAGGTCGAGGTACTCCCGTTCGGAGTGGTACAGGAGCGCGGAGTGGACGAACCCGTGGCGGTCGTCTCCGCTGCCCAAGGCCACTTCGGCGCTCTCGCTTTCGATCAATTCGCCGACCCCCTGCTGGACCGGCCGCGGTCGATTGTCCCTATTTCCATACCCGCGAAGGACTCGCGCTATACGCGAAATTCCCTACAGCCACCACGAGGCTGCGGCGTCGAGATGACGCCGGACGCGATAGCGGGCCAGGCTGTCGTCGCCGGCCGCGATCGCCTGCAGGATCCGCAGGTGCGCGTGCTCGACGGCGAGCACGTCGCTCCACGTCGGCGGCGCCTGGCCCGTGCCGCTCGACCAGTGCCGGCGGAACAACTCGACGATGATCCGCAGGAACAGGTCGAGCAGGGCGTTCCCGGCCAGCTGCGCCAGCCCGACGTGGAACCGGAACTCCTCGACGGCGGTTCCGGCCGCGTCGGGCCGCATGCCGGTCTGGGCGTTCAGGAAGGCCGCCACCTCGGCGTCGGCGCGCCGCCGCACGACCTTGGCCACGTTGTCGATCTCGATGGCGTCCCGCACGCAGCGCAGGTCCTCGCGACTCGGCTTGCGGTACTGCAGGTAGAGCGCGATGGTGTCGATGCTGGCCTGCGCTTGCGGCGTGGTCACGACCAGCCCGCCGCCGGGCCCGCGCCGCATGCGCGCGATCGAGTGGTGCTCGAGCAGCCGCACCGCCTCGCGCAGCACCGCCCGGCTCACCTGGTACCGCGCAAGCAGCGCCGCCTCGGTCCCGAACACCGAACCGACCCGCCAGCCGTCGGCGGCGATGCCGTCGGCGATGGTGGCCGCCAGCCCCTCTGCCAACTTGCCCCCGGGCGCTGCGGGGTCGGCCCGCCGCGCCGCTGCCCCCTTGGCTGCGGCGACCGCGCCACCGGCGGGGTGGTGCTCCCGCAGCCAGGCGGTCACCCGTTCCACGTGCCGTTCGCTGAGCGTCGTCGCCCGCGCCGAATCGCCCGCCGTGACGGCGGCGACGATTCCGGAGTGGTCGCTGTGCATGTGCTCGATGGCCTCGACGGCCTCACTCGCCGAGTCGGTCCGCGCCATGCGCGCGTACCGCGTCGTGAGCCTGATCAGCACGTCGATGAACAATTGCAGGACCGGGTTTTTCGACAGCTCCGCCAGCGCCACGTGGAACTCGTCGCGCAGCGCCGGCCGGCCCGGCTCCCAGCGCTCCTCGGCGTGCAGCACCGCGCGCAGCCGCGCGATCCCGGCTTCGTCGATGCAGTCGGCGGCGAGCGAGGCCGCCAACGGCTCGAGCACCAGGCGCGCGTTGAGCAGGTCGTCCAGCGAGGTGCCCAGGTACTCGAGGTAGATGACCACGGCCCGGGTCGCGGGGCCGGCGTCCGGCTCGCAGACCAGCAGGCCCCCACCCGGCCCGCGGCGCATCCGCGCGACCTGGTGGTGCTCGACGAGGCGGACGGCCTCCCGCAGCACCGAGCGGCTCACACCGAAGCGTTGTTGCAGGGCCTGTTCGGAGCCCAACGACTCGCCGATCGGCCAGCCGCGGCGCACGATCTCCGCCTCGATGTCGCTGGCGACCTTGGCCGCCAGCTTGTCCGCCGGTGCAGCCTCGACGCTCAATTGCGCTCGCTGACAGCCATGTTCAGCAGGTGAGCAGCATGCATCCCGCGACCGGGCCACCGCCCACGGACACCACGGCGACCTCCGGGCGCCGCGACACCTGCCGCTCCCCCGCCTCGCCGCGCAACTGCAGGCATCCCTCGTGCAGCGCCCAGTAGCCGTGCATGCGCCCGGCCGAAAGCTGGCCGCCGTAGGTGTTGAGTGGCAGCGCTCCGTCGCGGGCGATCCGCGCCCCGCCGTCGACGAACGGGCCGGCCTCGCCGTCGCCGCAGATCCCGAGGGCTTCCAGCCACGCCATCGTCAGGAACGTGAAGCCGTCGTAGAGTTCGGCGAGGTCGAGATCTCCCGGGGTCAACTCGGTCCGCGACCACATCTGCGGCGCCGCGTCCGACATCGCCATCTTCGGGTAGTCGTCGCGGTGGAACCAGCCGCCGGCGCCGTCGGACCCGCCGATCGCCTCCACCGACACCGCGCGGTGCGGGCAGTCGCGCGCGTACTCGGTGTGCGACACCACCACCGCGATCGACCCGTCGATGGGAACGTCGCAGTCCAGCAGCCCGAACGGCGTGGAGACCGGCCGCGCACCGAGGTAGTCGGCCATCGTCATCGGGTCGCGGTACACCGCAAGGGGATTCACAGCCGCGTTGCGTCTGCCGTTGAGGGCCACCCAGCCCAGCTGCTCCTTGGTGGTGCCGTAGAGCTCCATGTGCCGACGGCAGTTCAGCGCCAGCCAGTTCGCGGCCGAATAGGCATGGGCGGCAACCAGATCGTTGACATCGTCCATCGGGCCGACGGCGGGACGCGGCGCGCCCTCGGCCGACTCGAACATCCGCGCCAGCGGCGGGGCCGGCGCATCGCCCTGCGGCTGGACCGGGACGGTGCCGCCGAGCATCTGCACCGTGCGGTACACCACGACATGGCGGGCGCGCCGCTCGGCGACCGCGCGGCACGCCGACATCACCGGGCTGAGCAGGCCGCCCGTGCCGAAGCCGGAGCCGCAGTCGGCCGCGTCGATCCGCAGTTCGGCGGTGACGGCTGCGGCCGGTGTGTCACCCAGGGTCGCGATCCCGTCGACGTCGGCGGGGGTCAGCCCGGCGTCGGCGATGGCGGCCCGGACCGCCTCCATGGTCAGCTCGTTTCCCGCGATGCCGGTGCGGCGGCCGATCCGGGAGATGCCGATGCCCGACACGATCGCGTCCTTTTCGAAATACGTCATATGCACCACCGCCGTAGGGCCGACCCGTCACACCATGAGCAATTGAGTGTACTGTATTGGCCGTGCCGGCCGACTTGCTCATCGAACGCTGCGAGGACTGCGCGCACTGGGTGCACCCGCCCACCGGCGAGTGCCGCGACTGTGGCGCGACGCTGGTCGCGCGGCCGGTGTCCGGGCGCGGGACGGTGTTCACCTACACGGTCAACCATCACCCGTACAACCCGGAGATCCCGACGCCGTACGTGATCGCCCTCGTCGAGCTCGCCGAACAGGACGGGCTGCGGGTGGCGGCCAACATCGTTGGCTGCGAACCGGATTCGGTGACCTGCGGAATGCCCGTCGGCCTGCAGCCCGAGCCGGGCAGCGGCGGCGCCCCGGTGTTCGCGCCCGCCTGAGGCCCCTTCTCGCTCGCCGAGCGTGCGCAGATGTACAGCCCTACCGGCGTGTCGCCGTACAGACACGCACGCTCGCCGGAGATTTAGTTGATCAGCGGGTCGCGCGGCATGCCGAGGATCCGCTCGGCGATCTGGTTGCGGGTCACCTCCGAGGTACCGCCCGCGATCGCCATGCCGCGGGCGCCCATGATCAGCCGGCCGGCCCCCGCGCCGGGCCCGTCGAGCAGCGCGGCCTCGGGCCCGGTCAGCGCCGCCATGATCGCGGCGCCCTCCACCATGTGCTCGGCCAGCTTCAGTTTGGTGACGTTGCCCTCCGGGCCCGGGCCCGTGCCTTCGACGCTGCGGGCCACGCGGCGCAGGTTGAGCAGCCGCAGTGCGGCTTCGTTGGCGAGGTAGGTCCCGACCCGGACGTCCGCGCCCGCCAACCGGTCCGCGTGCTGGCCGGCCAGCCCCACCAGCGCGGTGGCCAACCCCTCGTAGAACGATCCGCTGCCGCCGATGCTGACGCGCTCGTTGCCCAGCGTCGCCCGCGCGACCGTCCACCCGGAATTGGGCGCCCCGACGACGTCCTCGTCGGGGACGAACAGGTCGTTGAAGAACACCTCGTTGAAGTCCGAGCCGCCGGTGATCTGCCGCAGCGGCCGCACCTGGACCTCGGGCGCCTTCATGTCGACGATCACCGTGGTGATGCCGGCGTGCTTGGGCGCCGCGGGATCGGTGCGCACCGTGGCCAGGCCGCGCGCGCAATAATGGGCCCCGCTGGTCCACACCTTTTGCCCGTTGATCTTCCAGCCGCCGTCGACCCTGGTGGCCTTCGTCTTGATGGACGCGGCATCCGACCCCGCATCGGGTTCGGAGAACAGCTGGCACCAGATCTCGTCTTTGCGCAACGCCTTTTCGACGAATCGCTCGATCTGCCAGTCGGTTCCGTGCTGGATCAGGGTCAGGATGACCCAGCCGGTGATGCCGTAGTCGGGGCGCTTGATGCCGGCCGCGCGGAACTCCTCCTCGATGACCAGTTGTTCGACCGCGTCGGCCGCGCGGCCCCAGGGCTTGGGCCAGTGCGGCATCACGTAGCCGGTCTCGATCAGTTTGTCCAGTTGGGCGTCGGGGTCCGGCGCGGCGATCTCGGCGGCGTCGGCGTGGATGCGGGTGCGCAGCTCTTCGGCCTCGGGGGGCAGGTCGAGGCTGTTCTCCCGGACGGCGCCGGCGGCGGTGCGGTCGAAGACGTCGCTGGCCGGTGCGTCACCGCCGAACAGCGCGGACGTCACCAGCGCACGGCGCAGGTGCAGATGCGCGTCGTGCTCCCAGGTGAAGCCGATGCCGCCGTGCACCTGGATGTTGAGTTCGGCGTTGCGCGCGTACGCCGGAAATGCCAGGGCCGCAGCGACCGCGGCGGCCAGCCGGAACTGCGCTTCGTCCTCCGACGAGTCCTCGCCCGCCGCACGCGAGGCGTCCCACACCGCGGCGACCGCCGACTCGACGGCCACCAGCATGTTGGCGCAATGATGCTTCACCGCTTGGAAAGTCGCGATCGTGCGGCCGAACTGCTGGCGCACCTTGGCGTAGTCGACGGCGGCGTCCACGCAGTCCGACGCCCCGCCCACCGCCTCGGCGGCCAGCAATGTCCGCGCCCGGGCCAGCGCCGAGTGCCGCGCACCGGCCACCACGTCCTCGTCGGTGATGCGCACGTTGTCCAGGCGGACCCGCCCGGAACGGCGAGTCGGGTCGAGGTTTTCCGGCACGTCCACCGAGACGCCGGCGCGGTCGCGTTCGAGCAGCAGGACGTCGTCACCGGCGGCGATCAGCAGCAGCTCGGCGAGCCCGGCGCCCAGCACGATCCCGGCCTCCCCGTCGGCTGTGCGGCCCTCGGGACCGTCGGCGACGCGCACCCGGCCGTCGAGCCCGACGCCCGCGGTGACGGACCCGTCGATCAGGCCGGGCAGCAGCCGCGACTTCTGGTCCGCGGTACCGTCTTCGGCGATCAGGGCCGAAGCGATCACGGTCGGCACGAACGGTCCCGGCGCGACCGCGCGGCCGAGCTCTTCGATCACCACCACGAGCTCGGGCAGGCCGTAACCCGACCCGCCGTGCTCTTCGTCGATGTGCAGCCCCAGCCAGCCGAGTTCGGCCAGGTCGGGCCAGAATCCCGGCCGCGCCTCGTCGGTGGCGTCGAGCAGCGACCGCGCCGCCCAACGCGCCTTGTGCGAGGTCAGGAACGCGCGGGCGACCTCGGCGAGTTCCCGATGGTCGTCGGTGAGTGCGATAGCCATGGGGCTCTCCTCGCGCCGGGGCTGGGCTTGGATGTGACCGCCTGCCCCGCTCCGAGGGGGAGCGGGGCGGCTGGGTAAAGAGTGTACTTATTCCGGCGAGGCCCCGTGCCGGGGGTGGCTACTTGGGCGCGAATCGCTGCCCGGCGTCCAGCCGGATGCACTGGCCGTTGAGCATCGGGTTGTCCACGATGGCCGCCGCGAGCTTCGCGTACTCGATGGGCCGGCCCATCCGCTTGGGGAAGGCCGCGTCCTTGACCAGGGCGGTGGCCATCTCGTCGGGAACCATGGCGGTGATCCCGGTCAAAAACAGGCTCGGCGCGATCGCGAGCACCCGGATTCCCATCGACCCCAGGTCGCGGGCCATCGTCAGGCACATGCCCGCGATGCCGGCCTTGGCGGCGGTGTAGGCGATCTGCCCGATCTGGCCCTCGAAGGCCGCGATGGACGCGGTGTTGATGATGACGCCCCGCTCTTCGTCCTCGGGCTCGTTGCGGGCCATGTGCGCGGCCGCCAGCCGGCTGATGTTGAACGTCGCGATGAGGTTGAGATCGACGACGGACTGGAACGATTCGAGGTCGTGGGGTCCTTCCTTGGTCAGCGTCCGCTTGGCGATGCCGCCGCCGGCGGTCGTCACGACGACGTGCAGGCCGCCGAGGTTGTCGACGGCGCTCTGCAGCGTCTGCTCGGTCCCGGTGAAGTCGGTGACGTCGACCGGGTAGAAGGCCCCGCCGATGCCCTCGGCGACGGTCTTGCCGTCGGAATTCTCCCGGTCGAGGACCGCGACCCGGGCGCCGCGCTGCGCCAGCAGCTCGGCGGTGGCGCGACCCATTCCCGATGCGCCGCCGATGACGACGGCCTTCTTCCCGTTGATCTCCATCCGGTTCTCCTTGTCAGAATGCGGGCGATCTGTAACGTTACGTGGGCACGCTAGCGTGTCCGTCGCCCAGGGTTGCCGGCGAGCCGTGCCAAGCTGGGTTCGTGCTCCTTTCCGACGTGGCCGCCGCGTCGCTCGACGTGGGCGCCACCCCGTCGCGGCTGGGCAAGGTGGCGCGCATCGCCGGGTTGCTGGGCCGCGCCGCACCCGACCCGGGCTTGGCGGCCATCGTGGTGTCCTGGCTCTCCGGTGAGCTGCCGCAGCGCCAGATCGGTGTCGGCTGGGCGTCGTTGCGGTCGCGGCCGGCGCCCGCGGCGGACCCGGTGCTCACCGTCGCCGGGGTCGACGCCGCCCTCACCGAGATCGGCGGGGTATCGGGTAAGGGGTCCCAGGCGCGCCGCGCCGAACTCGTCGCAGAATTGTTTTCCGCCGCAACCGAAATCGAGCAGACGTTCCTGCTGCGGCTGCTCGGCGGCGAGCTGCGCCAGGGCGCGCTGGGCGGGATCATGGCCGACGCGGTGGCCAAGGCCGCCGGGGTCCCCGCCGTCGCGGTGCAGCGGGCCGCGATGCTGCGCGGGGACCTGCCGGCGGTGGCCGCCGCGGCCCTGTCCGGCGGCGCGGCGGCGCTGCAGGGATTCAGGCTGCGGGTGGGCCAACCGGTCGGCCCGATGCTGGCACAGACCGCGGCCGGCGTCACCGACGCGCTGCAACGGCACGGTGGCACAACCATCTTCGAGGCCAAGCTGGACGGCGCGCGGGTGCAGATCCATCGGTCCGGCGCCGAGGTCGCGGTGTACACCCGCAGCCTGGACGACGTCACCGCCCGGCTGCCCGAGGTGGTCCAGGCGACCCTGGCGCTGCCGGTCGACGACCTGATCGCCGACGGCGAGGCGATCGCGCTGCGGCCCGACCACCGGCCGCACCGCTTCCAGGTCACCGCGTCACGCTTCGGCCGATCGGTCGACGTGGCTCAAGCCGTGGCGGCCCAGCCGCTCTCGGTGTTCTTCTTCGACGTCCTGCACCGCGACGGCGCCGACCTGCTCGACGCGCCGACCACCGATCGGCTGGCCGCCCTGGACGCGCTGGTGCCGCCCGCGCAGCGCGTCGACCGGCTGCTCGCCTCCGATCCCGCCCAGGCGGCCGGTTTCCTGCAGGCGACGCTGGCCGCCGGCCACGAAGGGGTGCTGGCCAAGTCGCCGGGCGCGCCGTATCAGGCGGGCCGCCGCGGCGCGGGCTGGCTGAAGGTCAAGCCGGTGCACACGCTGGACCTGGTGGTGCTCGCCGTGGAGTGGGGGTCCGGGCGCCGCCGCGGCAAGCTGTCCAACATCCACCTGGGCGCGCGCGATCCGGCCACCGGTGAATTCCTCATGGTGGGAAAGACTTTCAAGGGAATGACCGACGCCATGCTGGACTGGCAGACAGCCCGGTTCCGCGAGCTGGCCTTGCCGAAAACAACTGCCGGGCTCGACGGCCACGTCGTCAGGCTGCGCCCCGAACAGGTCGTCGAGGTTGCCCTCGACGGGGTGCAACGCTCGACGCGCTACCCGGGCGGGCTGGCGCTGCGGTTCGCCCGCGTGGTGCGCTACCGCGACGACAAGGACCCGGCCGAGGCCGACACCATCGACACCGTGCGGGCCCTGTACTAGCTGGCGGGGCGGCATCGCCGTCGTCGTAGGGTTTCCAGCGTGGCAAAGCAGCACGGCGATATCACCTACGTCCGCACCGACGAACACCTGCCACCCGTCGCGATCGTCGACCGCTCCCCCATCACCGCCCGGCACCGGGCCGTGTTCGCGGCGGTCGCCGTCATCGGCGCCGCCGCGTGGGCGATCGTCGCGTTCGCGCGCGGCGAGGCGGTCAACGCAGTGTGGTTGGTGGTGGCGGCGATCTGCACCTACATCATCGGCTTCCGGTACTACGCCCGGCTGATCGAGTTGAAGATCGTCCGGCCGCGCGACGACCACGCCACACCGGCCGAGATCCTCGACGACGGCACCGACTACGTTCCCACCGACCGGCGGGTGGTGTTCGGCCACCACTTCGCCGCGATCGCCGGGGCCGGTCCGCTCGTCGGCCCGGTGCTGGCCGCCCAGATGGGCTATCTGCCCTGCAGCATCTGGATCATCCTCGGCGCGGTGCTCGCCGGCGCCGTGCAGGACTACCTGGTCCTGTGGATCTCCACCCGCCGGCGGGGGCGTTCCCTGGGCCAGATGGCCCGCGACGAGCTCGGGGCCATCGGCGGCGCCGCCGCCCTGGTCGGGGCCCTGGTCATCATGATCATCATCATCGCGGTGCTCGCGCTGGTGGTGGTGCGGGCCCTGGCCCAGAGCCCGTGGGGCGTGTTCTCCCTGGCCATGACCGTCCCGATCGCCCTGTTCATGGGCGCCTACCTGCGCTTCCTGCGTCCCGGGCGCGTGACAGAGGTCTCGGTCGTCGGGTTCGCGCTGCTCCTGCTCGCCCTGGCGTCCGGCGATTGGGTCAGCGGAACCGCCTGGGGCGCATCGTGGTTGAACCTGTCGCCGGTGACGGTGTCATGGCTGATCGTCGGCTACGGTTTCGTGGCGTCGGTCCTGCCGGTGTGGCTGCTGCTCGCGCCGCGCGACTACCTGTCCACGTTCATGAAGGTCGGCGCCGTCGCCCTGCTCGCGGTCGGCATCGGCGTGGCGCGGCCACTGCTGCAGGCGCCGGCCGTCTCGCGCTTCGCCGCCGGTGGTGACGGTCCGGTGTTCGCGGGCTCGCTGTTCCCGTTCCTGTTCATCACCATCGCGTGCGGCGCGCTGTCGGGGTTTCACGCGCTGATCTCCTCGGGGACGACGCCCAAGCTGCTGGAGAAGGAAAGCCAGATGCGCATGATCGGCTACGGCGGCATGCTCACCGAGTCGTTCGTGGCCGTGATGGCGCTGATCAGCGCGGCCATCCTCGACCAGCATGTGTATTTCGCCCTCAACGCCCCGGCGGCCAAGACCGGCGGCACCGCGGCCGCCGCCGCCGACTACGTCAACCGGCTGGGCCTGTCGGGGACGCCGGCGACCGCCGAGGAGCTCAGCCAGGCCGCCGCCGGCGTGGGCGAGAAGTCGATCGTGTCGCGCACCGGCGGGGCGCCCACCCTGGCGGTCGGCATGTCCGAGGTGCTGCAGCGCGCGTTCGGCGGCGCCGGCCTCAGGGCGTTCTGGTACCACTTCGCGGTCATGTTCGAGGCGCTGTTCATCCTGACCGCCGTCGACGCGGGCACCCGGGTCGCACGCTTCATGCTTTCCGACGCCCTGGGCAATCTGGGCGGCCCGCTGGCCCGGCTGCGCAACCCCCGGGCTGGCGCCCCGGCGTGTGGGCCTGCAGCGTGGCCGTGGCCGCGGCATGGGGCGGCATCCTGCTGATGGGGGTGACCGACCCGCTCGGCGGCATCAACACGCTGTTCCCGCTGTTCGGCATCGCCAACCAGCTGCTCGCGGCGATCGCGCTGACCGTGCTCTCGGTCGTCGTCGTCAAGAAGGGCCTGCTGAAGTGGGCGTGGATCCCGGGTGCCCCGCTGGTCTGGGACCTGACGGTCACGCTCACCGCGTCGTGGCAGAAGGTCTTCTCCGGTGACCCCGCCGTCGGATACTGGACCCAGCACGCGCAGTACCTGGCGGCCAAGAACGCCGGCAAGACGGCGTTCGGCTCGGCCGGCAACGCCCACCAGCTCGACGACGTCATCCGCAACACCGTCATCCAGGGCACCCTGTCGATCCTGTTCGCGGTGCTCGTCGTGATCGTGTTGATCGCCGGGATCATCGCCGCGGTCAAGGCGATCCGCGGCGCCGGTCGTCCGCTGACCGAGGACGACCCGGTGCCCTCGAAGCGGTTCGCGCCGTCCGGCCTGCTTCCCACCGCCACCGAGCGGGAGCTGCAACGGCAATGGGACGCTCTGGCGGCACCGCCGCGAGTTGAGTAGCGCGACGCCGCGAAGTCAGGTAGCCGGCTACTCGTGCCCGGGCCGCTCGCCGACCATACGGTCGTTGCACGAGCGAAACGCGGGAGAAGAGGTAGGCGAAATGTTGCTTTCCGGAACGAAACTCAGTGGCACGGCCCGTCCCGTCGACGAGCCGGCGCCCAACCCGCCCGCCGCCGAGGCGGTATCCGCCGAGGTTCTGTTCTCCACCGGGGCGGTGGCCTTCGGCACTGCGGCCGCCCAGGGAGTGCGCCGCGAAACCGTCGGCGGCCGGCTCGTCGCCGCCGTGCGGCGGTGGTTTGCGACGTCCCCGCGCGAGGCACAGCCGCGGCCGCACCACTACCCCCAGCACTACGGATTCCTCGAGCAGGCCCTGCTCGCGCGGGAAATGGAGCGGTTGTGAGCCTCGCCGTCACCCTGGCCTGCGCCGTGCTGATGGCCGTGATCGCCAGGGGCGTCTACACCCTGCAGTGGTGGCTCGAGCAGAGCGATTATCGACGCCACTTCGAGGACTGACGCCGGGATCGAACCCGGATGTCGGCCGGGCGCCCGTCGATTCAGTTCGGCGGCAACAGCATCGTCTGCCAGGTGTGCTCCTTTCGGCCCGCCGCGCCCAGGTCGCTGCGGGTGTACACGTGCCCATCCGGGCCCACGTAGGTCCCGGTCGCCGGGTCGTACTCGGCGGCCGGGATGGGAATCGGCGGGGGTGGCGGGGACACCCCCGCGGGCGGCTGGGGGACGGGCTGGCCCGACAGCGTGGCGTTGGGGTCGCCTTTCCAGTTGAAACCGTCGTTGAGCGGGACGTAGTTCTCGTCGCTCTCGCACATCGCAACCGTCGGGGCGCGCTTGCCGGGCCGGGTGACGCACGGCGTATTGCGCACGCCCCGAACGTTTTTCGGCGAGTCCTGCGGCACCCGGCAGTACAGGTCCCCCGCCGGGCGATCCGGGTGGTCGCCCCAGGACGGTACCCGCTGCTGCTGCGGTGGCAGGAAGCCGGTCAGACACGGCGGCGGCAGGTTGAGCCGGAGATTGAAGCTGAGGAAGACGCCCTTGTAGCTCTGTTTGGTGTTGCGGTTCGGCACGCCGATGGCCTGGATGGTGGCCACCGCCTGCGGCAGCAGCACCAGGAGCTGTTCGATGCCGGAGAGATAGGTCACCGCCACCTGGCCGGCCCCGACGAGGTTGGCGAGCACGAGCGGCAGCGTCGGGTTCAGCCGGTCGAACAGCTGGCGGACTTCGGTGGCGGCGGGTCCGGCGTGCTCGAGGACGTTTCGCAGCGCGGGGTCCTGGTCGCGCAGCTGCCGGCTGACGTCGGCCAGGTGCGACGCCCATGCCGGTATCGCGTCGGCCGAGTCGGTCTGGGCATCCAGGATCGGCTTGGACCGGTCGAGCAGGACGAGCAGCGAATCAAGGTTCTTGCGGGCATCGCCGGACAGGGCGCTGCCGCCGCTCACCAGCCGGGAGAGTTCCGGCCCGAGGCCGCCGACGGCGGCGTACGCCTCGTCGACCACGGTCTTGAGATTGTCGCGCGGGATCGCCTCCATGCCCCGGTTGACCGCATCCAGCATCGTGTCGAGATCCGGCGGCACCGACACGCGGCTGCGCGGGATGACGTCCCCGTTCTTCAACGGCGGGGCTTCCCCGCGCGGGAGCAGCGTCACGTATTGCTCGCCGACCGCCGACTGGCTGTGTACCTGGGCGTCGAGATCGGAAGGAATGTCGATGCCCGACTTCAGCGAAAGCACCGCGGCGACACCGGCATCGGTGAGCCGAACGCTTTCGACCCGGCCGACCTCGGTGCCTCGATAGGTCACGTTGCCGCTGGGATACAGGCCGGCCGCCTGGGGCAGCTCCACGGTGACCCGATAGCGCCCGACGCCGAACATGGCCGGCACGCCGATGTAGCCGAACACCATCACCGCGCCACCCACCAACGCGACGATCGCGAAGATCGCCAACTGGATGAGCACCTTTTTCGACAACGGCGGCACGTCAACGCCCCTGATCCGGATGGTATGGCGCGACAAGCGGATTGCCCGCCGTGTAGGGGCTGGGCATCTGACCGATCGTGCGGCCCCACTGCAGTTCCAACTCGGTGAGGTTGCCCTCGAACCGGGTGCCGGTCAAAAAGGACGCGTCGAGGCGGCTCAGCGTCAAGTCGATGATGGCGGTCAGGTTGGCGTAGTCCCCGCGGGCCCACGCGCTGATGGTCTCCTTCGGGAACGGATAGGTGGGCAACAGGCTGAGCGCGCGGGTGAGGGCCGGGCCCGCGTTGGCCAGCGATTCCAGGACCGGCCCCATCTCCCTGAGCTCGGCGACCACGGTGTCTTTGGTCTGGTTGGCCGAGTCGGCGGCCAGCGCACTGAACTTGCCGACCTGATCGAGGGCGTCCACCAGCGTCTGCCGCTCGTCGGCGAGCGCGCGAAGCGCCTCCGGGATGGTGGTCAGCGCCCGGTCCACCACCGGCTTGTCGGCGGCGAACCGGCCGACCAGAGCGTTCACGCTCTCGGTCGCCGCGATGATGTCGCCGGTCTGGTCGCTGACCTGGCCGGTGAACCTGTCCAGCTGTTCGATGAGGCTGCGCAGTTCGCCGGCCCGCCCGGTCAACGCGGTGCTCAACGCCTGCGTGATGTCCTGAAGCTGCCCGATGCCACCGCCGTTGAGCAGCACCGAGATCGCGGCGAGCGTCTGCTCGGTGGACGGGTAGCTGCCGGCCGAGGACAGCGGGATCACCGAGCCCTGTTTCAACCTGCCCTGCGGCGGGGCGTCGGTGGGCGCGGCCAATTCGACGTGCAGGGAACCGAGCAGACTGGTCTGGCCGATCCTCGCCGTCGCGTTGGCCGGCAGGTCCACGTCCCCGGCCAGCCGGATCGTGAGCAGCGCATGCCAGCCCTGCCGCTCGACCTTGGCGACGTTGCCCACCGTCACGTCGCCGACCTGCACGCGCGAGTTCTGCTCGAGGGTGGCCACGTCCGGCAGTTGCGCCTGGATCGTGAACGAGCCCGGGCCGCCACCGGCCGTGCCCGGCAACGGTAGCGAGTTGAGTCCGCGCCAGCCACAGCCCGCCAGCCCGACTGCCAGCACCGCGAGTGCGCCCGCCACGCGGGGCCCGGCCGTCACGAGCCCCCCTCGCCCGGCAGCATCAGCCCGCGCAGGCCCGCCGCGGGGTCGACGGTGTGAACCTGCGGGGGCGGCGAATTTCCAGCCGGTGCAACGTAGTCCGGCCGCATCCAGTCCTCGCTGTAGGTCACCTCATTGGGCCGGGCCACGGCGCCGACCACCAGGTTCTCCCCCAGCGGCGGGAAGTTGTACTGCCGGTTCTTCAGGATCGGCGCGAGATATTGGACGCACAGCTTGGCCGATTGGTCCCAGCCCAATCGGGATGCCGCCTGTATCGCACCGCACAGGAACGCGACCGGGTTCGCGAAGTTGGTGAATGCCGGCGCCCCGCTGAGCGTGCCCTGCGCGGGCTGGTAGATGTTGACGAAATTCTGCAACTCGGTCGGGGCGATGTGCAGCGCCTGCTTGATGTCGTCGAGGCTGCTGTTGAGCGCCGTGGACACCGACGCCAGTTTGTCCGATGTCGTGCCGAGGGCCTCGCGGTTCTCGGCGATGAAGCTGCGGACGTCGCCCGCGACGTCGCCCAGGGCCGCGACGGCGTTGGCCACCTCGTCGGGTTGGTTGTCCAGCAGGCCGGTCACCGAGGCCAGATTGCGGTTGAGCTGTCGCATCAGGTCGGTGCTGCTCTGCAGCGCCGACACCAGAACCGACAGGTTCTTCAACGTGCCGAAGATGTCGCCGCTGTGGTCCCCGAGCACCGAAACCGCTTGCGAAAGCTGGACAATGGTCTCTCTGATGCTCATCCCCTGCCCGCGCAGGTTATCGGCGGCAGCGTTGACCAGCGACCCCAGCGCGCTGATGCCGCCGGGTCCGGTGGGCCGCAGCATCCCGGTGAGCTTTTCGAGGTCCTGGCGCAGGTCGTCCCATTCCACCGGGACGGCGGTCCGCTCCTGCGGAATGACCGCACCGTCGTGCAGCTGCGGTCCGCCGGTGTAGGCCGGGGTCAGCTGAATGGCCCGCGCCGTCACCAACGACGGCGACAGGATCACCGCCTTGGCGTCGGCGGGTACCCGGTATTTCGCGTCGTAGGAGAACGTGATCCGCACCCGCCGCGGTTGCGGTTCGATCGTGTCGATCCTGCCCACTGCGACCCCGAGGATGCGCACCTCATCGCCGACGAAGATGCCGTTGCTGTTGGCGAAATAGCCGACGACCGTCGTGGTGCGAAGCGCCGCAACCGAACTCCACGCCACCACGACGCCGGCGATCAAGGTGCTCGCCAGCAGTGCGGCCAGGCCGAGGCGGGCGGTGCTTCGTTTCGCCGTGAGCTTCATCGCCGGCCGGCTTTCGGCGGTGCCGAGGGCTCACCCGGTGCCGGTATGTAGAGCGGCGACGGGGAGGGTGGCGCCGGCGGCGGCGCGGTCTGACCGCGCGCCAGCGCGGGCGGCCCGGGTGGCGGCCCGCCCGGCGGGGGCGCCGGGGGCGGCTCGCGGTAGGGATAGCGTGGGTCGCCCGGGTTGCCCGTGATCGCGTCGGGAAGGGTCAGCCGCGGCTCGCCGCCCTGGCCGGTGCGCGGATACGGCACCGGCAACGGGGGGGTGCCCGGCTGACCGACCTGCGGATCGGTGAGCTGGGAGGGCAGCAGCACGTTGGGGTCGAGGCCGAGGTCGGAGAACGCGGCGTCGACGAACGGCTGGATGAACTGTCCGGGTATCAGGTTGGCGATGTAGAAGTTGAACCACGGGCCCGACGACATCGACTCCCCCAGCGACAGCGCGTAGTCGTCGAACCTCTTGATGGCCAGCCGCACCCGTTCTTTGCGGTTGTCGACGATCGCCAGGACGCCGTTCAATTTGTCCAGCGCCGGTTTGAGGGCTTGCCGGTTGTCGGCGATGAATCCCTTGAGCTGGCGGCTCACCGAGGTGATGTTGGCCGAAATCTGGTCCAGCGCGCGGCCCTGGCTCAGCAGCTGGGCCAGCAGCGCGTTGCTGTCGGCGACCAGCCGCGCGATCTGGTCGCCGCGCTGCGACAGCACGGACGTGGCTTTGTTGGCGTTGGCCAACAGGTTTCGCAATTGCGCGTCGCGCTCGTTCAGCGTCGCCGAGAACCGGGCGACGCCGGCCACCGCGACCCTCAGGTCGGGCGGGGTGCCGGAGAAGGTGTCCGCCAACACGGACAGCGATTCGGACAGCCGGTTGGTGTCCAGCCCGCTGATCGCGGTCGCCAGATCGCCGAGCGCATCGGGCAATTGGTAGGGCGAGGTGGTGCGCTCGAGCGGGATGGGCCCGGACAGCCGACCGCCGCCGCGGGTGGTGATCTCCAGGATCTTGGCGCCCAGCACGCTTTTGGTCTTGATGGCCGCCTCGGTGCGATCGCCGAGCCGGATGTGTTTGTCCACCTCGAAGTTCACCAGGACCCGGGCTCCGTCCAGCGCGATGCTGTTCACCTTTCCCGCCTTGAGCCCCGACACCTGCACCGCGGTGCCGGGCAGCAGCCCGCCCGCCTCGGCGAAGTACGCCGAGTAGTCCCGGCCGGATTTGAACAACGGCAACTTGCTGTAGGTGAGCGAGGCCACCACCGCCCCGGCGACGACCACGGCACCGACGGCACCGACCACGACGGGATTGCGCTCGGAAAAGTATTTCATCGCGGCGTGCACCTTCCCGACGGCTGGCCGATCACTTTGACGTAGACCGGTTGTCCGCCTTTGCCATTCACCTTGAACAGCAGGTCGCACAAATAAAAGCTGAAAAAGTCGCCGTATAGGCCCTGGCGATTCAGCATCTGGTAGGCGTCCGGCAACGTGTTGAGGAAGTCGTCGAAGTAGTCGTGGTCGGCCAGGATGAGCGCCGCGGTCCGGTCCGACTCCCGCACGATCTTCGTCAGTGGCGCCCGCCCCTTGGCGAGCAGATCCGCCAGGGAACCCGCGGCCGCGTCGGTGTAGGCGAGTCCGGTGCTGATGTCCCGCTTACGCTCTGCCAGCGTGGCCAACAGCCGTGCCAGCGAATCGACCGCTGTGGCGACCTGGGCGCTCTGGTCACCGAGTGAGCCGAGCACGGTGTTGAGGTTGGTGATGACCTGACCGATCAGCTGGTCCCGATCCGCGAGCGTGTTGGTCAGCGCGGCGGTGCGCGCCAGAAACGAACTCACCGTGGGGCCCTCGCCCTGGAACACCTTGATCAGCTCGCTGGACAGGGCGTTGATCTGGTCGGGGTCCAGCGCATGGAACAACGGGCGGAAGCCACCGATGAGCGCGTCGAGGTCCAGGGCCGGTGACGTCCGGGACACCGGGATGGTGGCACCGGGCCGCAGGCGTCGGGTGCTGCCGGCGCCTTCCTGCAGCGCCAGATACCGTCCGCCGATCAGGTTGGCGTACCGGACGACGGCCGTGCTGCCCTCGGTCAGGACCACGGTGTCGTCGGTGCTGAACTCGACGACCGCGGTGCCATCGTCGGAGATCGAGATGGTGTGCACCTTGCCGACCTCGACCCCCGCGATGCGCACGAAGTTGCCGCTCTCGAGTCCCGACACGTTGCTGAACTGGGCCCGGTAGCGCACCTCCTTTCCGAATCGCAGTTCGGCGAAGATCGCCAGCATCGCAACCAGGCCCACCGCGCACACGGTCATGAAGACGGCCAGCCGCCACAGCGCGCCCGGCACGTTCTCTCTCATCGTGGCCTTTCCTTCCGCTCAGGGTGACGGTGTCACGGCGTCGGGCAGCGGGGGCGCGGGCGTCGGTTGCTGTTGGGCCGGCGCCGGAACCACGAACGGCTCGGAACCCGGTGGCGGCGGGCCGGGTTCGCGCGGAGCGCCCGGCGCCGGCGCCGCCGGCAGGCCCGGGTACAGCGGGGTTCCGTCCGGGGCGTACTGCTGCGCGCCGTAGGGCGGCGCGTCCGGGTACGGGACGGGACCGGGCGCGGGCCCGCCCGGATAGCGGATGCTGGGCGGTTCGGGCGTCCCCCGGGTGACCGGCAGGTAATCGGCATACCCGGGGAAGGCGATCCCGGGGTTGGGCCGCAGGTCCAGCCCGGTCCCCCAGCCGGTGTTCGTAATCAATTGGCGCAGCGGCCAATTCGCGGCGACATCGGGAAGCGACCCGCAGCTCGGCTTCCCGTCGGGGCCGCCCTTGGCGCCGACGACGGGAAGGTTCTGCGGATAGCGATACTGGTCGGCGCCCAGCAGCGGGGAGCTGTCGATGATGAGCGAGTAGCCGTTGGCCCCACCCATCGCGTCCCGGTAGCCGGTGTCGAGCGCCGTCTGCGCGCCCACCAGCATGCATGTCAGCGCGGGGTTGTACTTGAGCAGCAGGCTGGTCGTCGGGTCCAGCAGGTGCACGGCCTCGATGAGGTTGCCCTTGATGGGGCCGAGGAGGCCGATGCCGCTGCGCGACAGACCGAGGACGCCGGTGAGCAGCGGATCCAAGGCCCCCGAATCGGTGACGGTGGCGCTGGTGACGCCGGCCGCGTCCAGCGCCTCGAGGATGTCGTGCGCGGCAGCGCCGTAGCTGTCGCTGACTCGCGTGAGGGCCTGGGTGTCCGCCCGCGCGGTGTCGGCTCGGGGATTGATCGCCACCAGCACCTGGTTGGCGTCGGTGATGGCCTGCCCGATCATCGCGCCGCGGCCGCGCAGACCCTCGGCCAGCGCCGACAGCACCCCGTTGAGCTTGGCCGGGTCGATCTGATTGAGCATCCCGACCAGGTTGGCGAACATGGTGTTGACCTCGGTGCCCACGTTCTCGACCGGGATCACCGCCCCGGCGGCCAGGCGTGCGCGGCTGGGGTCGCCCGGGTAGACCAGCTCGACGTATTTGGCGCTGAACAACGTGGTGGCCCGGATGCGTGCGTGCACGTTCGCCGGGATGAACCTGGCCTGGTCGGGGTAGATCTCCAGCCTCAGGCTCACCCCATCCTGCCCGGTGGTGATCGCGCTGACCCGGCCCACCTGCACCCCGCGCATCTTGACCCTGCCGCCGCGGTCCATCACCAGGCCGGCCCGGCCAGAGACCACCGTCACCGGGACATAGGACCTGAACGAGCCCGAGAACAGCGCCGAGGTCGCCGCGATGACGCCGACGGTGGCGACGACCAGGATCAGCGTCCACCACCCGGGATGCATTCTCTGCGCGCGCGATTCGGGCATGTCCCTACCCCGAGAGGTTGAAATGGCCGGACTGGCCGTGCACGGACAGCGAAATCGCCAGCACGATGAGTGTCAGCACGATCAGCGAGGTGCGCACCGAGTGGCCGACCGCCTGGCCCACTCCGGCGGGCCCGCCCGAGGCGGTGTAGCCGTAGTAGGTGTGCACCAGCATGATCGCGACCGCCGCGACGATCACGGTGACGAACGACCAGAGCAGGTCGGCGGAATTGAGGAAGGTACGGAAGTAGTGGTCGTAGACGCCGGTGGACTGGCCGTAGATCCCCGTCGTACCGAACCGCGCGGCCTGGAAGGCGCACACCACCGCCACGCAATACAGCGGGATCACCACGACGACCCCGGCCACCACCCGGGTGGAGACCAGGTAGCCGATCGACCGGACCGCCATCACCTCGAGCGCGTCGATTTCGTCGGCGATGCGCATCGCGCCCAGTTGCGCGGTGGCACCCGCCCCGATGGTGGCGGCCAGGCCCACGCCGGCCACCGCCGGGGAGATGATGCGGACGTTGACGTAGGCGGAGATGAATCCGGTCATCGCCTCCACACCGATTCCGGAGAGCTGGTTGTAGCCCTGGACCGCGATGACCGCGCCGGTGGACAGGGTCAGGAAGCCGACGATGACGACCGTGCCGCCGATCACCGCCAGCGCGCCGGTGCCCAGGCTCATCTGGGCGACCTGCCGCACGATTTCCCTGCCGTAGCGACCGAACGCGATGCGCATCTCGGACATCGTGGTCGAGTAGAAAGCCACTTGGACGCCCACGCGATTCCAGCGGCCCGCTACGTCGCTCGCGACGCGACGCAGCCAGGCGAACCGGGGAACCACCGCGCCCTCGCCGCTCATTGCGGGCCCGTGTAATAGACGGCCGTCGCGACGATGTTGATGACGAACAGGGCGATGAACGAATACACCACGGTCTCGTTGACGGCGTTGCCGACGCCCTGCGGTCCGCCGCCCACGGAAATCCCCTTGTAGCAGGCGATCAGCGCGGCAGCCATCCCGAAGAGCGCGCCTTTGACCAAGCCCAGGATGAGGTCGGGCAGGTGGGTGAGCAGGGTGAGGCCCGCGGCGAAGGCGCCCGGGGTGACGTGCTGGACCAACACCGAGAAGAAGAAGGAGCCGGCGAGTCCCACGAGGGTCACCAGGGACACCAGGGAAACCGCCACCACCGTGGCGGCCAGCACCCGGGGCGCCGCCAGCCTGCGAATCGGGTCCACGCCCATCACGCGCAACGCGTCGAGTTCGTCGTGGATCGCGCGCGCGCCCAGGTCGGCGCACATCGCTGTCGCCCCGGTGCCGGCAACGACGAGCACGGTCACCACCGGCCCGATCTGGGTGACCGAGGCGGTCGCCGCGCCGGTGCCGGAGAAGTCGGCCGCGCCGAACTCGACCAGCAGGATGTTCATGGTGAACACCACCAGCACGGTGAACGGGATCGTCAGCAGCAGCGTGGGGATGACCGACACCCGAGCGACGAACCACGTCTGCAGCACGAACTCCCGCCACGGGAAGGGGAACTTGACCATCGCGACGAAGGTGTCCAGCGACATCGCGAAGAAGTCGCCGAGGGAACGCAGCGGTTTGACCAAGGCCTCGGGCTGAAACCGTTGCCGGACAAAGGATTGTAAGGACAGCGTCATCCCGGCACCCGATCGGCCGGCGCACCGTACACGGCGACCAGCACGCTGCGGTCAAGGGCGTTCTGCGACCACACCCCCATCTGGGTGTAGGAGCAGTTCCGCATGATGGCCAGGTAGGCGGGCTTGGCGTACCACTGGTTGATGACCTCGATGCCGCTGATGGCCAGTGCGGGATTGATCGCCACCGTCTCGGCCACGCCGCCGCGGTAGCCCGCCGCGGCCGCCCGGTCCTGCGGCGTCGAGCCGTCGGAGCCGATGTCACCGTCGAGGGCGCGGTTGTTGAGCACGTCGCCGGTGTGCCACTGTGCCGCCAGTTGCAGCCGCGGGTTGCTTCGCACGTCGTTGGTGCAGCCGGCGGTGTGCTGGACGGTGTACACATTCGCGATGACGCCGTCGTTGAGCCGCTTGTTGTCCGCGTGCGCGGCGGGCGCGCACGCGAGCGCCGCGCCCGCGAGCGCAATGGCCGGCAGCACGGCGCGACGCGCCGCGGCGCTTTCCGGGCGACGGAAAGCGGAAAAGCTCCCCCAATTCCGTCGCATGCTGTTTTCCGTTCGACGTCGCCGACATTCGCCGGCGGCTCCCGTCGATGCAGCACCCGGCGCCGAACAGAACACCCGTTCGGTGCCGTGATCGTCTCCCCAACGCGTGTCGCGGCGTAGAGGCCAAAGTCATCGAAAGCAGAGTCGTTCGGCGCGCGGCACCGGTCCGCCACGCCGGTCCCAAGGTTGCGTCAAAACACCTGCCCAGGCCTAGAATCGGGCGGAATGAGGGTCGGCATCGACTTTGGCACCACGCACACCGTCGCAGCGGTCGTCGACAGGGGGAACTACCCCGTCGTGTCCTTCGACGGGGTGGAGACGTGGCCCTCGGTCATCGCGGCGAACGCCGCCGGGCAGCTGCGGTTCGGCGCGGACGCCGCCGCCGTGCGCCACGAGCCGGGCTGGTCGGTGCTGCGATCGTTCAAACGCCTGCTCAACGACGCCGGACCGCAGACCGAGGTGGGGTTGGCCGGGCGCCGCTACCGCCTGGTCGACCTGTTCGCCGGCTTCCTCGCCCAGCTGAAAAGCGACCTCTACGACCGCTCCAACGCCGGCCTGGCGCCGGGGGAACCGATCGAGGCCGCGATCAGCGTGCCGGCGAACGCGTCGAGCGCCCAGCGCTTCCTGACGCTGGACGCCTTCGCCGCGGCGGGCTTTCGCGTCGTCGCGCTGCTGAACGAGCCGTCCGCCGCGAGCCTGGAATACGCCCACCGCTACCGCTCCACCATCACCGCCAAGCGGGAGTACGTCCTGATCTACGACCTGGGTGGGGGCACCTTCGACGCCTCGCTGTTGAAGATGACCGGCCCGGCGAACGACGTCGTGATCAGCGAGGGTGTCCAGCGCCTGGGCGGCGACGACTTCGACGAGGCGATCGTGCGCCTGGTCCTCGACCGATCGGGCCTGGGCGCGGTGAGCGCCGAACGCCACGACCTGCTCAAGGAGGAGTGCGCGGCCCGCAAGGAGGCCGTCGGGCCGCAGACCCGCCGGTTCCTCGTCGACCTGACCGCGGTCCGGCAGCCACCGTTCGCCTGCGGCATCGACGACGTCTACGCGGCCTGCACCCCGCTGGTCGACCAGACGATCGACATACTGCGCCGCGTCCTGCGCGACCCGGACGGCGGCGGCCAGGTGACGGCCGCCGAGGTCGCGGGCATCTACGTGGTCGGCGGGGCGGGCAGCTTCCCGCTGGTGTCCCGGCTGCTGCGGGCGACGTTCGGCGACAAGCGCGTCAAACGCTCACCGCACCCCTTCGCCGCGACGGCCATCGGCCTTGCCGTCTACCTCGACACCGAGACCGATTTCGCGCTCTCGGAACGCTTCTCGCGGCACTTCGGGGTGTTCCGCGAGGCGCAGGCCGGAGCCGGTGTCGTCTTCGACCCGATCGTGCCCAAGGACGCCGCGCTGCCCGCCGACGCGCGCTCGCCGCTGGTGATCCGGCGCACCTACCGGGCGGCGCACAACATCGGCTGCTTCCGGTTCGTGGAGTGCTCCCGCATGGTCGACGGCCGCCCGGACGGCGACGTGATGCCGTACGACCCGGTGTATTTCCCGTTCGACCCGGCCCTGCGCGACCGCCAGGACCTCGGGTGCCAGGCCGTCGGCCGGTGGACCGACGGCCCCGACGTCGAGGAGCGCTACGTCATCGCCCCCGGCGGTGCGGTCGAGGTCACCCTGACCACCCAGCCGGCCGGTTTCGAACGCACCTTCCGGCTGGAGCGACGCATCGCCGCGGCCTCGTGAGCCACGCCATGGACCTCTACGACGTGATGCGCACGACGTTCGCGGCGCGCGAGTTCACCGACGACCCGCTGCCCGACGACGTGGTGTGGCGCATCCTCGACAACGCCCGGTTCGCCCCCAGCGGCGGCAACCGGCAGGGCGCGCACATCACCGTGGTGCGCGACGCGGCGCTGCGCCGCCGGCTGGCCGAGCTGGGCACACCGGCCGCGCGCCGCTACTTCGCCCAACTGAGCGCCGGCGAAAATCCGTGGAACTCGCTGCGGCCCAGCGGCGTGCCACAGGCGGTCATCGACGGCACGCAGATCCCCGACACGTTCGTGGCGCCGCTGGTCAACGCGCCGGTGGTGCTCGTCGTCACCGTCGATCTGGACGTGGTCGCCGCCCTGGACCAGCACCTGGACCGCGTCGGCCTCGCCGGTGGCGCGTCGGTCTACCCGCTGGTGTGGAACGTCCTGCTGGCCGCCCGCAACGAGGGCTACGGCGGCACCATCACCACGATGGCCATCGCGGCCGAGGGCGAAGTCCGCCCGCTGCTGGGCATCCCGGACACGCACGCGATCGCCGCGGTCGTCCCGCTCGGCAGGCCGACCCGCCGGCTGAGCAGGCTGCGCCGCCGGCCGGTCGCCGACTTCGTCACCCGCGAGCGCTTCGACGGCCCGGCGTTCGAGGTCTGAGGCGAACCGAAAGGGATCCCCGCATGTCCACCTGGCTCATCACCGGCTGCTCCACCGGGCTCGGCCGCGCCCTCGCCCAAGCGGTGATCGGCGCCGGCCACCACGCCGTCGTCACCGCGCGCGACGTCGCCAAGGTCGCCGACCTGGCGGCGGGCGCTCCGCGGCGCGTGCTACCCGTGGCGCTCGACGTCACCCGGCCCGACCAGGTCGAGGCGGCGGTGCGGGGGGCACACGAGCGGTTCGGGGGCGTCGATGTGCTGGTCAACAACGCCGGCTACGGCTACCGCGCCGCCGTGGAAGAAGGCGAGGACGCCGAGGTCCGCACCCTGTTCGAGACGCACTTCTTCGGCGCCGTCGCGATGATCAAGGCCGTCCTGCCCGGCATGCGGGCGCGCCGCAGCGGCGCCATCGTCAACATCTCCTCGATCGGCGCGCAGCTGACCCCGGTCGCCTCCGGCTACTACTCCGCGGCCAAAGCCGCCCTCGAGGGCATCAGCGGGGCGCTGCGCGGGGAGGTGGCTCCCCTGGGCATCACGGTCACCGTCGTCGAGCCCGGCGCGTTCCGCACCGACTTCGCCGGGCGCTCGCTGGTCCAGTCGGCCACGATCATCGACGACTACGCGGCCACCGCCGGGCAGCGCCGCAAGGAGAACGACACCATGCACGGCAACCAGGCCGGCGACCCCGCCAAGGCCGGCGCCGCGATCATCGCGGCCGTCGAATCACCCGATCCGCCGGGCTTTCTGCTGCTGGGTCCCGACGCCGTGGCCCTGTATCGCTACGCCGCCGACGCGCGCGCCACCGAGATCGCCAAGTGGGAAGAGCTCAGCGGCGCAACGAATTTCGACTGAAGCCGCGGCTCACGGCAGATAGTAGCCGCGGATGCCGTAGTGGCGGCCGCGCCCGAGCAGCACGTTGGCGGCCTGCAGCCCCGAGCGCACCGCCGCCTCGATGCACCCGGCGTTCATGCCGCAGTCCGTCCAGTCGCCCGCCAGAACCAGGTTGTCGTAACCGCTTTCGTCCGGCCGCAGCCGGTAGCGGTCGGAGCCGGGGACCGATTGCACGTAGCGATCGGACGGGTCGATGTTGACGCTGACGTGCTGGGTGTCGACCGCCGCGGCGCCGCGGCGCCCGTTCGCGCCGCACAGCAGCTCCCACGCGAACCCGGCCTCGCTGACCGCCTTCGGGAACCACAGGGCGACGTCCCGGTTCAGGAATTGCACGGCGTCGGCGCGCACCCGCTCGGTGTAGCGGCGCACGTAGCGCGCCGGGTCCTCGTCGGTCGGCCACGGGGCGTCCAGGCTGCCGCAGAAGTAGGCGACCGCTCGCGCCGGGTCGTCGTCCGGCCAGTCCTCGGCCCACAGCGTCTGCGCCATCGACGCCCACGTCTCGAACGGCGGGAGGTAGGCGCTCGTCGTGACCTCCGGCTGCCCCTGCCAGCCCAACGAGGACTCGTCGCGCCGCAGCCAGATCTGCAGCGCCTGGGTGGCCACGGTGCGCACGTGGGTGGTCATGTCGCGCCAGTCGGGCCGGTCGGCGATGAGCTCGGCGGCGACGATGTCGACCATGCCCAGCGATACCGCCAGCACGACGTGGTCGAAGTCAACGCCGCGGCGCAACACCCTGCCCTCGGCGTCTTCTTCACGGCCCCAATGATTTTCCAGCGAGTGCCAGTCCCGGATGCGGTCGCGGTCCGAGGCGCACAGCTGCTCGGTGAGCGGTGCGGCGGGGAACACCGGCAGCCCGCGCACCGCGGTGAGCGGCTCGTAGTGGTCGATGCCGTCGGCCAGTGCAACCTGTCGGCCCATGCTGATCGACTCGATGGCCCGATGCTCGGCGTCCAGATGCAACCCATCGAGGCGGTGGAAGAACTCGAAGGTGACGCCGCGTTGCCGCAACACCTGGTAGATGGGCGCGATCACGATGTCACCCATGCCCGCCGTCATCTTCCAGAAGACGGCCCCCTTGTATTCGAACAGGACCAGCCCGGTGAGGAAGACGGCCAGCCCGGCGCCGAACGCCGGCCGGTGCGGGTCGGCGTCCTGGTAGCCGAACACCAGGTCGTAGAGGCCACGAATCAGCGGGAATTCGAGCACGTCCCGGTGCCCACCGTGACGCAGCAGCCACTGCCCGAAGTCCTCGTCGTTGATCGCCCGGAAACCGCGGGCGTCGGTGATCAGCTTGTCGGCGATGATGCCGCGCGCGGTCGCGGTGACCAGCGACATCAGCAGCCACGAGCGCTTGTGCTCGGGGCGCCGTTCGTAGTCGAGGGCCCCGCGGATCGC
Source organism: uncultured Actinomycetota bacterium (assembly GCA_963711445.1). Lineage (GTDB taxonomy): Bacteria > Actinomycetota > Actinomycetes > Mycobacteriales > Mycobacteriaceae > Mycobacterium. The sequence goes on along the minus strand of CAVQEF010000002.1, from coordinate 1,189,390 downwards.
CTCGAGCACGGCGCCGAGCGGGTCACTCGCCGCGGCGCCGGGCGGCGGGGCCTCGGTCAGGGTCAGCAGCGCGGCCAGCACCCCCCGCCGCACGGCCTCGGCGCTGCCGGTGCCGCCCGGCGGATCCGGCGAACCGGACAGCAGCAGGCCCTCGGGTATCGGATCGCGGATCGACTCGGCGAAGTCGAGCACGAGGCCCAGGGCCCGCTGCAGGAAACCCACCGCGGTCATCTCCCGGCCGGTGCCGCCGGGTTCGCCCGGCAATCCGTCGTTGCGGGTGAACGTGCCCAACCAGACCAGCCAGTCGGTGCCCCACCGCTCGGCCAGCCCGAGGTTGTCGGCGGGGATCAGTGCCTGGTCCCAGGTTCGGACCGGCGCGCCCGGGTCCGTCGTCGGCCGGTCCAGCTCGGCGTAGCACTCGCGCAGCAGCCCGAACGCGTTCTCGTAGGAGCCCAGCCAGATGTGTAGGCCGTGCTCCTCGATGCGCCCGTGGGCGCCGCGGCTGGAGGCCGCCTTGCCGCCCAGCCGCCAGCCGCGTTGGTAGACGGTGATGGATTCGTAGCGCTCACGCCACCCGGGCGCGCTGAGGCGCCACGCCGCGGACAGACCGGCCATCCCCCCGCCCAGGATGGCCACGCGGCCCCGGTCAGGGCTCACCGAGCAGCGCCCGCGCGCGCGACAGTTCCGGCCAGGTGCTTCCATCCGGGAAACCCCGGACCGCAGCGCGCAGGTCCCGCCGCGCCGCCTCCCCGCACAGTTCGAAATAGTCTGCCGCGGCGCGCAATTCGAACACCGGCGCATGCTGGCGGCGGGCCAGCGCGATGGCCGCCCGCAGCCCGTCGCAGCGCTCGCGCGCGTCGGCGTGGGTATGCGCGCGGATGCGCAGCAGCTCGGCGTCATAGAAGTGCATGCCGGTTTCGGCGGCCAGGCCCAGGCCGGCCTCGACCCGGTCCCGCGCGGCCGCCGGCTGACCCGACGCGAGCAGCAAGCGGGCCAGCACCCCGTCGTAGAAGGTGATCATCGACCGCAGCCCGAGCGCCCGCCACCCTTCGACCAGCCCGGTGACGGTGGAGATGTGGCCGCTCAACGCGTCGGAGTCGGCGGGGCGCTCCGACATGGCCAGCAGCGCCTGCACGACGGCCCGCTGCGCGCCGCCGAGCGCCACCCAGGAGTCCAGGTGGTGCCTGCGGGCGTCGGCCACCAGGTCGGCGGCCACCGCGGCGGCGCGGTCGAGCTCGCCGGACTCCATGCGGATCAGAGCCTCCATCTGGCGCGCGTAGGCGAGGCTGAACGGGCCCTGGGGCAGGCCGACGGCGTCGCAGCGGCGCGCGGATTCTCCCAGCTGCTCGGTGGCCCCGTGCAGATCGCCCCGGATGTAGCGCGCCAGCGCGAGATGGGTGTGGACCGAGGCGATCGGATCGTTCGCCATGAACCAGGAGGCCATGACCTCGTGCGACACGTTGTCCAGCTGGGACGTGGCCGTCTCGAGCTTGTCCAGCGCGGCGTCGAAATCGCCGCGGTACCAGGCCAGCATCCCGAAGCCGCCGGTCAGCGTCGGCCAGTTCGACGGGCGCCCGTCCACGACGCCGGCCTCGAGGGCTTCCAACACCTGCGCCACATGGCGCAGGTCGGCCCGGATCGAGTAATGCCCGTACAGCGCGGTCAGGGTCGCGAACAGGTCGGCGGTCACCTCCGTTCCGCACAACTGCAGGCAACGCTCGAAGTCGGCGGCCGCGTTCAGGCTCACCGCGCCCTCGGCCGCGTAGAACAGAAAGCCGCGCCGTTGGCGCAGGGATATCTCCTGTCGATCCCGGTCGGGCCCGGCGGGCAGCTGTTCGACCTGCGCGATCGCATGTCCCAGATAGGCTCTCGCCTCGTTGATGGCGCCGCGCCGACGGGCCACACCGGCGGCCTTGCGGTAGGCCGTCGCCGCCGCATCGTGGCTTTCCGCGCGTTCGTAGTGGCTGGCGATCAGCGGCCAGTCCGTGTTGGCGTCGGCGGCCGAGGACAGCAGCGCATCGGCGACCCGGCCGTGCATCCGGCGGCGCAGGCTGGGCGGCGACAGCTCGGCGGCGATGTCGCGCAGGAGTTCGTGGCGGAATCGCCAGGTGTCTTCGCGGACCTCCTCGAGAACCCTTCCGGCGCAAAGCTCCTCGATCGCACCGTCCAGGTCGGCGTCGCCGATCTCGACCGCCGCCGCGAGCAGGCGGTGATCGATGAGATCGCCGACCACCGCGGCGCCCTCGGCCACCTGCACGGCGTGATGGGACCGCAGGCGCGCGAACAGCGCCTCGTACAGCGAGTCGGGCACGTGCGCAGGCTCAGCCGCGTCGGCGGGCTGCTCCTTGAGCTTGGCGACGACCTCCTCGATGAACAGCGGCAACCCGTCGCAGCGGCGCCGCACCGCGCGGCGCCCGTCGGTGCCCAGTTCCGGGTACAGGGCGGCGATCAGTTCGTCACTCTCCCGATCCGTCAGTGGCGGCAGGACGAACGTGGCGACGCGCGGGCCGTTCGGCAGGGACGCGTTTTCGCGGCTGGTCATCACCACGAGGACCCGCCCGGAGTCGTCCGCGAGCAACGACCGGACCACCTCGACGGTGTCCGCGTCGAACCAGTGCATGTCCTCGGTCACCACCAGGGCGGGGCCGCCGCCGAGGCAGGCGAACAGGTAGTCGCGCACCGCGCGGGCGATCCGCCGGTACAGCCTGTCGCCGTCGGCGTCGGCGGCCCGGTATCCGGCATCCGGGCCGAGGGCCAGCACCGGCGCCAGCAGCGGCACGATCGCCGCCGGATCCAGACCGCGCGCGCCGACTTCGGCGTGCAGGCGCTCGACCACGTCGGCCGGGGCCGTGGCGCGGTCGATCCCGCACCGCTGTTCGAGCAGCCGGCGTACCGGGTGCAGGCCGACGTCGGTGTGCAGCGGCGACCCGGCCAGTTCGATCACCACGGCCTTGGACCGCTCGGCCAGCTCGACCGCGGCCGAGACCAGCCGGCTCTTCCCGATGCCGGCCTCACCGCACAGCGCCAGCCCGACGGTGTCGAGCGCGCCGGATTCTGCTTTTTCCCAACTGCTTTGGATATGTGCCAGTTCCTGCTCTCGGCCCACGACGGGGTGGAACACAATCCTTGCCGCACCGGCCCGTTCCCCGAGGACCAGGTAGTGGTCGACCGGCGCCGCGATCCCCTTGACGGGTTGCGGCTCCAGGCGCTGCAGCTGAAAGTGCTTGCGGGTCAGCCGTTCCACCGCGGCCGAGACGACCACCGCTCCCGGCGGCGCCAGCCCCGAGACGCGGGCCGCCAGGTTGGCGGCCAGGCCGTACACGTCGTCCTGTTCGAGGTCGAGGTAGACCACCCCCCGGTGCACGCCGACCCGGACCTGGATGGTGAAGCCGAACCGTTGCCGCACCCGGTCGCTGAGGGCGGCGACCTCGCGGGCGATGTCGAGGCCCGCGTACAACCCCCGCCGCACGTCGTCCTCGTGCGCTTTCGGATGGCCGAAGACGATCAACAGCCCGTCGCCCTTGGTGGAGGCCACGTGGCCCTCGTAGCGCTCGACGATCTGGCGGACCTGCTCCTTGTAGCGGCCCACGACCGCGCGGTATGTCTCCGGCTCGATGCTGGTCGACAGCGCCGTGGAGTCGACCAGGTCGGCGAACATGATGGTCAGGCGCCGGATCTCGCCCTGGTCGACGGGCGCGGCGAGCAGGCCTTCGGCGTCGGCGTTGCCGCGGTCAATGGCCAGCACCTGCTCGGCCAGCGTGTTGGCGGCGGTCCGCTCCCCCCGGCCGATGGCCTCGAAGGCCCGATCAAGCAGCTCGTCGATGTTCGTCGGCGGTTGGTCGCTCACAGCACGACGGCGACCGGGTGTTCGACGAAGCTGGTGGGGGCGAGGTTGCTCGTGATCGTGGTCAGCCGAACCGTTCCCGTGTAACTGGCGCCCATGTATTTGGGGTCCTTCAGATACACGGAGAAGCGTGTCGCGCCCGCGGGCAGGACGGCGGGATAGAACCCGATCGCGTCGTCGGGGACGGTCTCTTTCCCGCCGACCCTGGTGAAGGACACGGCCACCGACGGGTGCCGCGCGAAATCCTTGTCCGCCGGAACGGCGATCGGGTCGGAGGGTTTCATCCCGCACGGCCATGCCTGTGCGGTCGACGACGTGTGGCAACAGCCATGCGAAACGGCGGTTTTGAAATGCATGGCCGAGCCCCGCGCCATGATGTCGAACATCTTGACCATCGAGCGGCACCAGGCCTCGCATCCGTACGTGCCGGCGTCGATCTGCGTCACAGCGTCTTTCGCGACGACGCGGGCCTGCGCGACCGCCGCGTTGGTGGTCGCGGTGAACTGGTGGACGGTGCTGTGGGAATCGGTCATGGTCGTCACCCGCCTTGGCCGGGGCCGCCACCGGGTGCGGGTGGCGGCAGTTCGGAGAGTTTCTGCACGAATTTCCACGGCTCACTGGCCATCCGGGCGCCGAACCCGGCGCTGAACTTGACCAGGTCGTCGACGGTGAGGTCCTGGTCGGCGAATTTGGCTGCCAGCCGGGAGCTGTCATTGACGACCTCGGCCAGGTAATCCGAGAGCATGCTGACCGCAAGCCCGGCCGCGGTGGCGGGAGCCGCGGCGCCGGCCGGCGCCGACCCCGGCTGGGCCGCGTGGGCGCCGCCCTGCTGCGCGGCATGGGCCGGCTGCGCCGGCGGGGGCTGCGCCGCCTGGGCGCCCGTCAGAAACGCGACGTCCTGCTCCATCGCGACGTTCTTCATCGGCTTTGGATCCGCCGACCAGCCGACCAGGTTCGGCGGCGGGTGCTTGGCATGGCCCAACAGCATTTCCTCCGCGGCGCTTCCGTACCCGGACTTGCAGACGAACATCATCTGGGCGACGGGCGACAGCGGGTCGATGTGGACGACCTTCCTCGTGGTGACGGTGACCCCGGCCTTGGGGTTGGCCGAGGTGCCGACCGCCACCTTGAGCCAACCCTTGTCCACCCTCACGTGGCCGTCACCCCGACTGGGAGTCGTGTCGTCGAGGTCGTATTGCACGACGGCCTGGTGCGGGTACTCCGCCTTGAAGAACTTCAGCTGGGTCTCCAGCGGCGGGATGACCCCGCACCACGCGCTCACCTTCTCGAGGACGCGCCCCCAGCCCTGGTACGGGTTCTGGGGTCGGGCGCCGAAATAGTCCATCTCGCAGAAGAACAGGCCGGCAGTCTTCGGCCAGTCCCGCAGGTCCAGGATCGCCTTCACCTGTTCGATGGAGACCGTGTCGTCTTCGGAGTGCGTGTCGACGAGGACGCACTCGTAGCCGTCCAGATTCGTCACGCACGCGTTGCACAGCCCGACGCGGGCGACCACCGCGTCGAGCAAACCCTTCCGAACGGCGTGGGCGACGGCGTCAAACCACTCCGACTTGTCGGTGAAGAGCTGCTCCAGCAGGTCATAGAGCTCGCGAGCCGGGTCGGGCGCACCGGTCGCGAAGGCGGTCACGAGGCCGGGTTCGCGGCTCGGCTCGGTCTGCGGCTGGGCGAGCGCGAGCACCGGCAGGAACTGCTCGCGGTCGATGCCGACGCGGTCCGGCAGGTGCAGGAGGCTCCCGACGGCATACACCATCCGGGCCAGCTCCGGCGCGGTGAGCGGCGTCGACTCCGCGGACTCGGTGATGGCCGACAACGCGCCGTCGAGGCTGTCGAAATCGCGGCCCAGGAATTGTTCCAACTCCCGCGACCAGCCCCGCTGGTTCGGCCCGGTGGTGCCGGGCAGGAATCGCTCGACGACCGCTGCGACGTTGGGGTCGGAGGATTCCATGACCGCCCGATCGAGTGCGGCGTACAGGGACAGCAGGTGAAATACCGTGCCGGGGCGTTGCGTCGGCTCTGTCATTGGCCCTCCAGCGCGCGTTTGCCCAGCTAGCATACCGTGATGCCGCCGATTTGGCGCACAGGAAAATTCGGAGGAATTTCAGTGGACCGTGGCACCGCCGACGATGGCAGCATCGACGACATTCCGTGGGCCAGGGTGTTCGACCCGGTCGCCAATGCCCGCGCGCTGAGCGCCATTCAGGCGCGGGGCTTTTCCGCGGCGGCCCAGCTCGTCGACCGGTTCCTGCAGGGCGGCGAAACGCCCACCGACGCCGCGGGTTCGGCGCGCGGGCCCACGGCCGCCGATGGCGACGTGGACCTGCTGATGAACACCTGGTGGACGCTGTTCGGCCGGCTCCTGCGGTCGATGCCGGGCGCGGCGGCGCCCCTTCGCGGTGACGGCGCCTCGTTCGACCTGGCGGGCGAGAGCGCCAGCGGCGGCGTGCATTTGGCCGCCGACGGACCAGGCCTGGCCGCCGGCGAGGTGTGGCTGCACAACCGCGGCGCCGACGACATCGGGTCGGTCGCGTTGCGGTGCGGCGACCTGCTCGCCCACGACGGCGCGAAGATCGATTCCGGCGCCGTGCAATTCACGCCCGACACGCTCGCCCTGCCGGGCCGATCGAGCCGCGGCATCGCGGTCGCGGTCAAGGTGACACCGGAGGTCGCACCCGGCCGCTACCGCGGAACGCTGCTGGCGCAGGGCTATCCGGACCTGTGGCTGCCCCTGACGCTCACGCTGCGGGTGCCGCTCGAATGACCAGCACGGCCGACGGGACGGAACTGGTTGCCGCCGTCGAGGACCGGCTGCGCGAGGTGGCGCGCACCGTGCGCCGTTCGATGCTCGACGCGATGCCCGACGGCGAGCCGGTGCAATGGTTGTACGGCCCGATGCGCGACTATCCGTCGCGCCCCGGCAAGGCGCTGCGGCCCGCGCTGTGCCTGTCGGCCGGCCGCGCGTTCGGCGGGCACCCCGACGACCTGCTGGGCATCGCGGTGGCGATCGAGTTGCTGCACAACGCTTTCCTGGTGCACGACGACATCGCCGACGGCAGCGAGATGCGCCGCGGCCGTCCCACGCTGGCGGCCACGTACGGGCTGGCCGCGGCGCTCAACGCCGGCGACGGCCTGGCCATCGTGGCCAACCAGGTGCTGCGCCGCGCCGCCCGGCGCCTGGATCGCGACCTTGCCGACCTGGTGCTGGCCGAGTTCGACACCATGGCCATGCGCACGCTCGAGGGCCAGGCCACCGAGGTCGGCTGGCAGTTCGACGATGTTCAGGGCGTGGGCCCGGAGGACTATCTCGAGCTGATCATGCACAAGACGTGCTGGTACACGACCATCCACCCGCTGCGGGTGGGCGCGATGGTGGGTTCGCGCGGGACCGCCGACCTGGGGCCGCTGGTGCGCTTCGGCTTTCACTTCGGCGCGGCCTTCCAGATCCGCGACGACCTGCTGAACCTGGTCGGCGACGCCCGCGTGTACGGCAAGGAGATCCTCGGCGACCTCTACGAGGGGAAGCGGACCCTGGCGCTCGTGCACCTGATGGCGTCCGCGCAGGGTGCCGACCGCGCCCTGGTGGGCGACTACCTGCGCCGTAAGCGTGCCGAGCGCTCCGACGAGCTGGTGCGGACCATCCGCGCGCTGATGGACGACTACGGCAGCATCACCTTCACCCGCGAGTACGCCGAGGGCATCCTGCTGGTCGCCGAGGATTACTTCGAGCAGGCCTTCGCCCAGGCCAGGCCCGGCCCGGACGTCGACTTCCTGCGCGCCCTGGTGCCCTACGTGTGGGCACGCCGGCGGTGATCGGCAGCCCGGTAGGAGAATAGCTTCGCTTTTTGCGAGAAGGTTATTCTCCTGGACCGAGAGACTGATTACTATCGATGGTGCCCGCGGCCCCGACGGAGGGAATGTGACATCGACGCCTGGATCCTCGACGCGGTACGCACGCCGCGAGGCCGCGGTCGCCCCGACGGTGCCCTGCACGCCGTCCACCCGCAGGCCCTGTTCGCCCGTTGCCTCACCGCACTGGCCGAGCGCACCGGCTTCGCACCGGCCGACGTCGACGACGTGATCGCCGGCAACGGCATCCTGAGCGGCGACCACGGCGACGACATCGCGCGGCTGTCGGTGCTGCTGGCCGGGTGGCCCGAGAGCGTTCCCGGGATGACGCTGAACCGGTTCTGCGGGTCCGGCCAGCAGGCCGTCACCGTCGCGGCGTCGGCGGTCGCCGCCGGCGGCGAGGACCTGGTGGTGGCCGGCGGGGTCGAGTCGATGTCGCGGTGGGACGTCACGGCGGGGGTTCCGACCATCGATGGCAACAATCCCGGCCTGCGGGCGCGGTATCCGACCGTACCGCAGGGCATTTCGGCCGACCTGATCGCAACGCTGGAAGGCTTCACCCGCGACGACGTCGACGCCTACGCCGCGCAGAGCCAGGGCCGGGCGGCGACGGCGATCGCCGAGGGCAGGTTCGATCGCTCCCTGCTCGGGGTCCCCACCCCCGGCGGTTGCGTCGAACGCGACGAGCATCCCCGCCCGGGCACCACCGCCGAGACGCTGGCGGGCCTGAAGCCCGCCTTCGCCTCGATGGGCGCGGCCCGCGCCGACGGCGAGCACCTGACGTTCGACGAGATCTGCCGGCAACGCTACCCGGGCATCGACCGCGTCGAGCACGTCCACCACGCCGGCAACTCGTCGGGCGTCGTCGACGGCGCGGCGGCCGTGCTGGTCGCCTCCGCCAAGTGGATGACCGCCCATGGGGTTTCGCCGCGCGCGCAGGTCCGCGCCGCCGCCGCGGTGGGCAGCGAGCCCATCATCATGCTGACCGCGCCCGGCCCGGCGGCGCAGCGTTGCCTGGCCCGCGCCGGGATGAGCGCGGCCGACATCGACCTGTGGGAGATCAACGAGGCCTTCGCCGCCGTCCCGCTCAAGACGATCCGCGATCTGGGCATCGACCCCGAGCGGGTCAACGTCAACGGCGGCGCGATCGCCCTCGGCCACCCGATCGGCGCCACCGGCGCCATGCTCATCGGCACGCTGCTCGACGAGCTCGAGCGCCGGGACCTGGCAACGGGACTGGTGACCATGTGCACCGGCGGCGGCATGGGCACCGCCACGATCATCGAGCGGGTCTGACGATGACCGGCACGCTGGAGCTGGACCGGCCGCGCGACGGCGTCTCGGTCGTCCGCCTGAACCGCCCGCGGTGCCTCAACGCGATCAACGAGGCCATGCAGACCGAATTGGCTCAGGTCCTGGACGACCTGGCGCGAGACGAGTCCGTGCGCGCCGTCGTGCTCACCGGCGCCGGCCGCGGCTTCTGCGCGGGCATCGACGTGCGCGACTTCGGGCCCTCCATGCTTCAGGCCTCCGCGCCCGCGCTGGACCGGATGCGGTTCCAGGAGCGGATGGCCGCGCTCGCCGAGGCCGTCCGCGCGCTGCCCCAGCCCGTGGTCGCCGCGGTCAACGGCCCCTGCGTCGGCGCGGGCTTGGCGTTGTGCCTGGCCGCCGACATCCGGATCTGCTCGGCCGCGGCATCGTTCGGCAACGCCGCGATACTGCTCGGGCTGTCGGGGGCCGAGATGGGCATGAGCTATCACCTGCCCCGCATCGTGGGCACCAGCGTGGCCGCCGACTGGATGCTGACCGGGCGCACGGTGTCGGCCACCGAAGCCGACCGGCGCGGTCTGGTCAGCGAGCTCGTCGAGCCGCAGCGGCTGTTCGACCGGGCCGTGGAGCTGGCCTCGCTGATCGCCGACCTCGCGCCGCTGGGCGTGCAGCTGACCAAGCGTGCGCTGCAGGTCAACACCGACGCGGCGGGCCTGGCCTCGGCGCTGGAACTGGAGAACCGCAACCAGGTCATCGCGCACGCGAGCGACGAGGCGGCGGCGCGCCGCGCGAAGTGGACCTCGTGACGGGCCCGCTGTCCGGCGTGCGCATCGTGATGATGGGCGGGCTGGGGCCCGCCCCGTTCTGCGGAATGCTGTTGGGCGACTTGGGCGCCGACGTCATCCGCGTCGACGCCCTGGCCGGCGTGGACGGTCGGCTGCCCATCGACTACGCGGTGCGGCGCGGCCAGCGCTCGCTGGCCGCCGACGTGAAAGATCCCCGCGGCCGCGATCTCGTCCACCGGCTGGCCGACGGCGCCGACGCCTTCGTCGACGTGTACCGGCCCGGCGTGGCCGAACGGCTGGGCATCGGCCCGGACGCGCTGCGGCAGAACAACCCCCGGCTGGTGTACGCCCGCATGACGGGCTACGGGCAGGACGGTCCCCTGGCCGGGCACGCCGGCCACGACATCAACTACATCGCCCTGGCCGGGGCCCTGCACGGCATCGGCACGGCCGAATCGCCGGTGCCGCCGCTGAATCTGGTCGCCGACTACGGCGGCGGCGGAATGCTGCTGGCGGTCGGCCTGCTCAGCGCGATCCTCGAGGCCCGCGACTCCGGCGCGGGGCAGGTGCTCGACGTCGCGATGGTCGACGGCGTCGCGACCCTGCTCGCGCCCTACTTCGGGATGGTGCCCGCCGGCACGTGGCGCGACCGCCGCCACGACAACCTGCTCGACGGCGCCGCCCACTTCTACGGCGTCTACGCCACCGCCGACGGCGGGCACATCGCCGTCGGGGCGATGGAGCCCAAGTTCTATGCCGAACTGTGCGATCGGCTCGGCGTCGGCGTGCCACACGACGACGACGCGCCCGCGACGTGGGCCGCGCACCGGGGGACGCTGGCCGCACGCTTCGCCGAGAAGTCCCGCGCCGACTGGGAACGGATCCTCGATGCGCCGGGATGCTGTGCCACTCCGGTGCTCTCGCTGTCCGAGGCGCCGCGCCATCCCCACCTGGCCGCGCGCGGGACGTTCGTCGAGGTCGACGGCGTCACCCAGCCCGCGCCGGCGCCGCGCTTCTCCCGCACCGCGCCGGCGGCGCCGTCGCCGCCGGCGCTGCCCGGCGATCACACGTGCGCGCTGCTGGGTGAGTTGGGGCTGGACACCGAAACGGTCACCGCGCTCCTCGACGCGGGCGTGGTGGCCCAAAGCGACCGAGAGGGGCGATAGATGGCGTGGGACTTCTCCACCGATCCGCAGTGGGCCGAGCAACTCGAGTGGGTCGAGGGCTTCGTGCGCAGCGAATGCGAGCCGATCGACCTGATCGTCAAGGAGTCGCACGACCTGAACGACCCGGTGCGCCAGGCGCTGATCCCGCCGCTGCAGGAGATCGTCAAGGCGCGCGGACTGTGGGCCACCCATCTCGGGCCGCACCTGGGCGGGCCGGGCTACGGTCAGGTGAAGCTGGCGCTGCTCAACGAGATCCTGGGGCGCTCGGAGTGCGCGCCGATCGTCTTCGGCTCGCAGGCACCGGATTCGGGCAACAGCGAGATTCTGGCGCACTACGGCACCCCCGAACTCAAGGCGCGCTACCTCGAGCCGCTGTTGGACAACCGCATCGTGTCCTGCTTCTCGATGACCGAGCCGCAGGGCGGCGCCGACCCGAAAGTGTTTCGCACCACCGCCGTGCCCGACGGCGATCACTGGATCATCAACGGGGAGAAATGGTTTTCCTCGTTCGCGTCGATGGCCTCGTTCCTCATCGTGATGGCGATGACCGACCCGGACGCACCGCCGTATCAGCGGTACTCGATGTTCGTCGTGCCCGGCGACACCCCGGGCATCAACGTGCTGCGCGACGTCGGGCTCGGGTATCAGCCGCTCGGCGGCGGCCGGGAGGGCTACGTCCGCTACGAAAACGTGCGGGTGCCCGCCGACCACATGCTCGGCCCGCGCGGTGGGGCCTTCGTCGTCGCCCAGACCCGCCTCGGCGGCGGGCGCATCCATCACGCCATGCGCACCGTCGGTCTGGTGCGGCGAATCTTCGACATGATCTGCGAACGGGCGGTCTCGAGGTACACCCAGGGCGAAGTGCTGGCGAACAAGCAGCTCGTGCAGGAGATGGTCGCCGACTCGTGGATGGAGATCGAGGCGTTCCGGCTGCTGACGCTGCAGACCGCCTGGAAGATCGACCAATTCAACGATTACCAGGCGGTGCGGGCCGACATCTCGGCGGTGAAGGCGATGATGCAGAAGGTGCTGCACGACGTGTCGTCGCGGGCGCTGCAGCTGCACGGGTCGCTGGGCACGACGCACGAGATGCCGTTCGTGCAGTACCTGGTGGAGTCGTTCGTGCTCGGCCTGGCCGACGGCCCCACCGAGGTGCACAAGGTGACGCTGGCCCGCCTGCTCCTCAAAGACCGTCCGTCCTCGCCCGACCTGTTTCCCTCCGAACACCTGCTGCGGCTGCGCGCGGCCGCCGAGGCGAAGTTCGCCGACCAGCTGGCCGGGATTCCGCGCGGCTAGGGCCCCCGCCCCTCCCCCGCGAGCGTGCGTGTCTGTACGCGACACGCCGTGGTCGCGTGGCATTTTGCGCACGCTCGCGGACTAGCCCAGCAGCGCCCGGGCGCGCTCCAGCAGGCCCGGCAACGCGCCCGCCATGGCCTCCAATTCGGCTCGCGGCCAACGCCTGCGCCGGTTGTGCTTGACGATCAGCGACCACGTCGCCGCCGACTTGAAGCACGCCGCCGCGCGGAACCAGGCCAGGTCGCCGACGTCGAGGCCCAGCGCGCCCCGGTAGATCGCGGCGAGCTCGTCGAGCGGTGGCACCATCCCGGCCGGGGCTGCGACCCGCCGGTAGGTGTCCGGGTCGGCGTTGATCAGGAACCAGCCCGCATCCACGCGTGGGTCGCCGATCGACCAGATCTCCCAGTCGATCACCGCGTTGATGCGCGCTCCGAGGGCCAGCACGTTGCCCAGCCGGAAGTCCCCGTGAATCACGCTGGGCCCCATGGGTTCCGGCACTCGGCGCAACAGCGCGTCGCGCACGCCCACCCAGCCGGGCACCAGGGCGGCGTCCACGGTCTGCAGGGTGTCGCACCAGCGCCGGACCTCCGCGGACGGGTCGATCACCGGTTCGTCGCCCAGGCCGAGCCCGGCCGGCGCCAGCCCGTGCAGGGCCGCCATCGCCCGGCACGCGTTGCGGTACCGGTCGGGCAGGTCGGCGGCCGGTGGGCAACCGTCGAACAGCGGCTCCACACAGTCGCCGTCGGCATGGGACATCACGAACAGCGGCGGCGTGGACGGCGGGGTGCCGGGGTCCTCCCACAGCACGGCGGGCACCGGAACCCCGGTCCCGGCAAGCGCTCTGAGGATGCGGGCCTGGCGCAGCACGTCGCGGTGTGCGACCGGCGCCACGCCCGGCGGGGCGACCTTGACCACCACCGCGCGGCCGTCGCGCTCAGCGCCGAAGGTGAGGCTGGACGCCCCGCCGACCAGCGGGGCCACGCCGGTGACGCCGGCGCCCGACAGTCGCCGCCGCAGCTCGTCGAGGTCGACGTCGGGCATTCAGACGCTCGACCAGCCGACCTCGGCCAGGAAGGGCTGGGTGTGCGCGATGCGGCCGGTCATGGTCTTCGGGTCGCCGGTGCACAGCCGCAGGGCGGTCTCGGTGATCAGCTCGATGTCCTCGGTGTCGGTCTTGGCCAGGTCGAGGGCGCCGGCGCCCGGCGTGGCCACCGGGTTGGACGGGGCGGCAGCGTTGACGGCGATGCCGTCGTCGTAGAGTTCGGCGGCAAGGCTTTTGGTCAGCCGGTTCAGGGCGGCCTTGGCCGTGCCGTAGATGCCGAAGCCCGCGGTCCGGTCGAACTCGGAGAACGGCGGCCCCTGCGGCAGGTCGCCGCCCACGGACGTCACGTTCAGGATCCAGCCCCGCCCCCGCTCGCGCATCGCGGGGATGGCCAGTTGACACAGGTGCAAGGGGGCCAGGACGTGCATCTCCATCATCAGCCGCACCCGCCGCTCGGGGAACTCGTCGAGGGGCCGCAGGAAGGTCACGGCGGCATTGTTGACGAGGATGTCCGGGGCGCCGACGGCGTCGCGCACCGCGGCGTACAGCCTCGTGCGCTCCTCGGGCTGGGAGAGGTCGACCGGGATGGCGACCGCCCGGCCGCCGGCGGCCGCGATCTCGTCGCGGGTCTGGCTCAGTGACCCCAGATACCTCGGGTCGGGGTCCATGGTGCGGGCCGTCAACGCGACCGTCGCGCCTCGCACCGCCAGGCGCGCGGCGATCGCCTTGCCCAGCCCCCGACTGCTTCCGGTGACCAGGGCCACCATCCCGTCACACCGTTGGCCAGCGGTCATCGTCGACCTCCCTCGGACCGTCTGAGAATGCCTTCTCCAATGTAGAGAATGCCATTATCGCCGACGCCGACGTCTCCGACCCCCACGTCGCGCGGCCTCTCATCGTGTACACACCTACACAGGCGTACCTACACCGGGAGGCGACTTGAGCTATCTGCTCCTCATCTGCGCGATCTTCGTCGAAGTGGTGGCGACCAGCCTGCTCAAGAGCACCGAAGGCTTCACCCGGCTGGTGCCGACCGTGATCTGCCTGGTCGGATACGCCGCTTCTTTCGCCCTGCTGGCGCTGTCGATTTCGCGGGGCATGCAGACCGACGTCGCCTATGCGTTGTGGTCGGCGATCGGCACGGCCGCGATCGTGCTCATCGCCGTGGTGTTCCTGGGCTCGCCCCTGTCCGCCGCGAAGGTCGTCGGGATCGGCCTGATCATCGCCGGCGTCGTCACGCTCAACGTCTCCGGCGCCCATTAACCGGTGACGGTCTCCACCCAGGTGAGCAGTCGCCGCCACAGTCGGTGGCGGCCGGACGCCATGTTGTGGCAATGCGCGCTGTCGGCCAGGACGACGGTGGTGATGTCACCGCTGCTGCGATACAGGCCGGCCTCGGCGCGCGGGTCCGGCGAGACGTCCACCTCGCCGTAGCCGAGCAGCACCGGGACCTCGACCAGTGCCGCGTGCTCGGCGACGATGCCGGGGATCATGGCGGCGCCGAACACCCGCGGCACCACCGACGTCGCGGTGACGCAGTCGGCCGCCACGACGTCGGCGGGAACGTCGGCGAGGTGAAACCAGCTCTGCAGGTGCTCGCGCGGGCCCTCGAAATAGGGTTCGGGAAGGGCGGACAGGATCTCGCGGGCAAGAGTGGCGCGTCCCTGCGGGGTCGCGGCCCGGGCGATGAAGTCCGCGCCGAGGTTCAGCGGCGCCACGTGCTGATTGGTGCACCCGAGCACCGCCAGCGCGGCGTAGCTGGAAAACAGCGCCTGCTGGGTGATCGCGAGATACCCGCCCAGCGAGTGCGCCACGGCCACGGGCGGTGCGCGGTTGCCGGTCGCGTGGGGGATCGCGGCGACGGCGCACGCGAGCGCGGCGGCGATGTCGGCGAAGTCGAAATCGTTTGTCGGTTTTGAGCTTTCGCCGGTGCCCAGCGGGTCGATCGTCACGACGGCATGACCGTGGGCGGTGGCGAACTCTGCGAAGCTGTATCCCGGCCGCCCCGGGATGTCGAGGTCCCAGTAGTCGCGGCTGTAGGTGCCTCCGGGCAGGCAGACCAGGACGGCGCGGCCGTCCGCGCCGGTGCGCGCCGGGTAGTACGTCGCGGCCAGCTCCGCCCGCTCCCCGACCGCGCCGCTCACGTCGAGGCGCAGCGGTTGCGCGGGAATTTTCATCAGGGCGCACGTTCCTTCGGCGGTCGAATCGCGACGCCAGGATAACTCTGGAACCGCCGGCCGCCGTCTGCCAGGATGTGAGCCATGACGGTGGTCCTGGTACACGGCAACCCGGAGACCGACGCAATCTGGGACCCGTTGGTCGAGGCGCTCGGTCGCACCGACGTGGTACGGCTGTCACCGCCGGGGTTCGGTGCACCGCTGCCGGACGACTTTCCGGCAACCTTCCTCGCCTACCGCGACTGGCTCGAGGGCGAGCTGGAAAAGCTCGGCGAGCCGGTCGATCTCGTCGGTCACGACTGGGGCGGGGGCCACGTCGTGAACGCGGTGATGCATCGCCCGGAGCTGGTGCGCAGCTGGGCCAGCGACATCCTGGGCGTGTTCGACCCCGACTACGTCTGGCACGACATGGCCCAGGTGTGGCAGACGCCGGACGAGGGCGAGCAACTGGTGAACGTCATGCTGGACGGAACGGTGCAGGACCGCGCCGACCGGATGACCGCATTGGGCATACCCCCCGACACCGCGACCTCGCTGGCCGCGGCGCAAGGCCCGGAGATGGGTCGGGCGATCCTGCTGCTCTACCGTTCGGCGGCCCAGCCGGCGACCGCCGAGGCCGGCCGCGCGCTGGAGAACGCGGCGGCCCGGCCCGGCCTGTCGATCCTGGCCACCGACGACACCTACGTCGGCTCGGAGGCGATCCGGCGCCGGGCCGCCGACCGGGCCGGCGCCCGCACCGAGGTGCTCGACGGGCTCGGGCATTGGTGGATGCTGGAAGACCCGGCCCGCGGCGCGGCGGCCCTGACGCGGTTCTGGGAGACGCTCGACTCAGTGGTAGCCGGGTAAGTCCGGAATGCCGCTGGCGGTGAGCCAACCGCCGCCGTCGACGACCAGGGTGGCCCCCGTGATGTAGGACGCCGCCTCGCTGGCCAGGAACAGCACCGCCTCGGCGACCTCGGTGGTGGATCCGGGACGGCGCAGCGGGTTCTGCACGGTGCGCTGCTGCTCGTCGCCGGCGATTCTCTTGACACCCTCGGTTCCCGACATCGCGCCCGGGGCAACGACATTCACGCGGACCCCGTCGGGCCCCCACTCGATCGCGCAGGCGCGGGTCAGCGCGTCGATGCCGGCCTTGGCCGACACCACGTGGGCCTGCAGGGCCATGCCGCGGTACTGGATCGCCGCGCTGACGTTCACCACGGCCCCGCCGTGCTCGCGCAGCCACAGCTCGTAGGCCGCCTTGGAGACGTTGAACGTCCCCAGCAGGTCGATGTCGACCACCGCCTTGAATCCGTTGGGGCTCAGGTCGCTGATCGGCGCGGGGAAGTTCCCGGCGGCGTTGTTGACGACGACGTCGAGCCGGCCGAACGTCGCCAGCACCTCCTCGACGACGGCGATCACCTCGTCGTGCCGGCGCACATCGCACACACCGTAGACGGCTTCGATCCCCTCGTCCTGCAGCGCCGCAACGGCCGAGCGCAGGTTGTCCTCCTTGCGGCTGCAGAGAGCGACGCGCGCACCGTGGCCGCCCAGCACGCGGGCGGTCTGCAGGCCCAGGCCGGTCGCCCCGCCGGTGATCAACGCGGCCTTGCCCGCCAGCAGATCGGCCCGGAACGGGCTCCGGTGGGTGGTCACCGCATCCCGTCTTCGGCCTGGTCTTCGCGGTCAATCGCCATCCCGTGGTTATATCCCAGCCGCCGCGGGTGTCCCGCCCAGGGTCGCCGCCCGGGTCGGCCGAGGATTCCGCGGTCGGACAACGGGGAACCCTCGGGGAATGAGTACGCCACGGGAGGTCAGGGAGCTCATCGACAGCCTTGCCGACGACGTCTACGACGCCTATTACGGCATCGAACACTCGGGTCCGGCATACAACGCGGAGCAGGGTTGGACGGCGGCGCGTTTTCTGGCGCGAAAGCTGCTGCGCAGGGGCTGGCGGAAAACCGGCGCCGGCGCGCTTCCCCACTGCCCGTACGGGACGGTGACCTGCTACGACCCGGCCCCGCACGAACGCTGCGAGGCGTAGGAGAGGCCGGGTGTGCTAGCCGGCTCCCTTGCCGTTGTCCACGCGATACACGGCGCCGTGGACGGCGGCCGCGGCATCGCTGGCCAGGAACGCGATCACGTTCGCCACGTCGAGGGGCGCCATCATGCCGCGCGGCGAGGCCGTGCGCATGATCAGGTCGTAGTTCGGGTTGTCGGGGGCGCTGAAGTGTTCGATTTGCGGCGTCAGCATTCCGCCCGGGCATACGGCGTTGACGCGCAGGCGATCCGCGGTGTACTCCACCGCCAGGGCCCGGGTGAGCCCGACGAGCCCGTGCTTGGCGGCGCAGTAGCCGGCCGAGTAGGCCTGGCCCTCGACGCCGGCGATGGAGCTGACGTTGACGATGGCGCCGCCCCGTTCGAGCAGCTGGGGCAGTGCGGCCCTGCACAGGTAGAACGGGCCGTGGAGGTTGACCGCGAGATCGTCTGCCCACTCGCCGTCGGTCATCGACTCCGTGCGGCGCATCTGGTGCCGACCGGCGATGTTGATCAGGACGTCGAGTCCGCCGAACTCGCTTATGCACCGCTCGACCGCGTCCCGGCAGGCCTGGGCCGATGCGATGTCCACCGATGCGTAGGACCCGCGTTCCACGTCGGCGAATACCTCGGCCAGTCGCCCGGCGTCCCGGCCGAGACCGAAAACCGTTGCGCCCTGCCGGGAAAACAGGCGGGCCGTCTGGGCGCCGAGGCCCGACGACGCACCGGTCACCAGCGCGACCTTGCCCTGCAGTGACATACCCGTTGTGGCCCTCCCTAGGGGACTTCGCTCAATAGGAACGCATCCGCGCAACCGTACCGCGCAGCAGCACAAGCGGGGCAAGAACTCTCGGTCCCCACACGTGCACCGCGTCGACGAGCATGGGCTCGGCGCGCACCCCGCGCCGGATGCGGCGGGCGGCCAGCAACACAAGCAGGTTGATCGCCACCCTGCCCACCGTGACCCGGCTCGCACGCATCGTCCAGGTCCGCGGCGCCGAGCCCGCGCGCCGGCCGACGTAGTAGCCCACGGCCGCCGCCATCGCGAGCGCGGCGATTCCCGCCAGCACCGTCATGATCACGAGGGTCGTCGGTCACCGTCGCGGCGAGGTCACGCCCGGGACACACTCAGGCCAATTCGTGCGGTCGATTCGTAGGCGAGGGGTGTTGCGTCACGGCCCCGGCCGCAGCGCGCCTTCGGTGTCGAGGTCTTCCAACGCCGCCACCACCCGTCTGAGCCCCTCGAGTGCGATCGCCTGTGCCTGCATACCGCCTAACCCGGCGGTGGCCAGCGCCGCGACGTAGGGGTGCACGACCGCCTGGCGGTACCGGCGCCACAGGTCGTCCGCGTTCAGCTCGGGGCCACCTTCGGCGACCAGCGCCGCGCGGTAGTGGTCGATCAGCTCGCGCTCGGCGAGCCGGCGTTCGTCGGTCGGCATGCCCAGCACCATGCCGTAGGCAAGGTCGCGGGCGGGATGACCACGCCGAACCACCTGCCAATCCAGCAAGCCGGCCCGGCCGTCGCGGAAGAACGTGTTGCCCGGATGGCAATCGCCGTGCAAAACGGTGTGCGGGCCGGCGTCGATGGCCCGGGTCGCCGACGCGTAGTTCTCCCAGATGAACCGTCCCCGAAACACCGGGATATCGGTCTTGTCCGCCAAGCGCCGTGCCGAAAGCCGCAATATCGCTGGGGTCTGCACGCTGCTCGGGTCATCCGATACGGTCCAGAGCCAGCCGAGTTTCGCCCCGGGCCCGGCTTTTTCGGGCAGATGGCGCCAGAGCGTCCCGTGCAGGTGGGCGAAGACCTCGATCAATTGCGCCATCTGATCCCGGTCGAGCGGATGCAACGTGTCGGGAAATACGCTGTCCGTCAAAGACATATCCTCGAGGACGACGGCGTAGCGTCCCGTCAGCGGATCGAACGCCGCGCCGAACGACCGGGGGATGCCCCGCGCCAACAGCGGCGCCACCTCGCTGTAGAAGCGCGACTCCGTCTCCCCCAGCCGGGCCATCTCCCCGAGCATGCGGATGCCCGCTTTGGCCGCGGCGAGCTTGACGAACACCCTGTTGGGCACGTCGTCACCGGTGAGCTCCAGCCGTGCCCGCGTCGAGGTACCCGACTCGCTGTCGACGACAGCCACCGAACGCACCCGTCGCCCCATGATGTCCGAGAGCCACGCCGTATCGACATCCGTGATGCCGCGAGGAAACCTGCGCCGACCGCCGAGCACGCCGTCGACCGCCAACCGCCGGGCGCCCCTGCCAAGAAGCGCGACGAGCCGCATCATCTGCACATCCCGCCGCGGCATTTCAGCCGTTGCCATGGGGCGCCGCCCTCCACGTGTGACCAGTCCCGCGCATGGCGACAACAATTACAAATTACGCTGATGGTGTAAAGGCGCGGGCTGCAGCAGACCCTCTCGCAATGGCCGCCCGTCGCCGGGCGTGCTCACCGGAAGTGCGTCGCGCGCAGGTCGGCCTTGCGCACCTTGCCCAACGCCGTTCGCGGCAGGTGATCGACCACGACAAGACGTTCGGGCGTCTTCTGCCGCGCCAGGCCCGACGCCTCGAAGTGGCGCCGCAATTCGGCAAGATCAAGGGCAGAACCGGCTTTGAGAACGACGACGGCGGCGACCACCTCGCCATAGCGGGGATCGGGTGCGGCCACCGCCGCCGCCTCGGCCACCGCGGGGTGGGCGTGCAGCACGTCCTCGACCTGACCCGAGGAGATGGTCTCACCGCCGCGAATGATGACGTCCTTGATGCGGTCGGTGATGGTGAGCCGCCCCTGGGCATCGAGGTGGCCGAGGTCGCCGGTGCGAAACCAGCCGTCGGGTGTGAACGCGTCCGCGTCCAGGGCGGGATTGCGGTACCCGATGAATTGATCGGGTCCCTGCACCACCACCTCGCCGTCGCAACCGGGCGGCCGGTCGGCGCCGTCCGAGCCCAGTATCCGCACCGCGCAGCCGGCCATCGGCGCGCCGTCGGTGGACATCCGCACCTGCGGTGGATCGCCGGCGTGCGCGCCGGTGACCGTCGGGTGCTCGGTCATGCCGTAACACCGGTATGCGGTGACACCGGCCGCGGCGGCCCGCCGGCCGAGTTCGGCGGTGACCGGTGCGGCGCCGGTGAGGAACTCCCGCAACGTCGCCAGCTTCACCGGCACGCCGTCGACCTGAAGGAGCCCGTGCAGGTGGAACGGGGCGCCCGACGTCGCGGTGACCGAGAACCTGGCGATCAAGTCGGCCGCGAGTTCGGGATCCCAGTGGTCGAGGAATACCGAGCGGGTTCCCGCCATCAGCGGCCTGAGCATCGAGTTCAGTCCGGCGATGTGGCCGGGCGGGAACGTCACCAACTGCACGTCGGCGCTGCCGCCCGCGAGCAGCGAGGGCAGCGTCGCCTGCTCGGAGAGCAGCGAGTTATGGCTGTGCTGAACACCTTTGGGGGCCGACACCGTCCCCGAGGTGTACAACAGGGCGCATACGTCATCCGAGCGCACCGAGGGAGTGACGTAGTGATCCGGGTCGGCGGCGAGTTCCTGCCAGGCCAAATAATCGGGCCCGGATTCGGCGGCATCCACGACGACGACGTGGTCCAGAGCGGGAAGCTTCGAGTAGCCCGCCACCCGCTCCACGTGCGAGGAGGACCGGAACCCGGCGGGCAGGACGAGCAGCCGGGCGCCCGCCTCCGACAGGATGAACTCCACCTCGTGGGGCCCGTAGATGTGCACCACCGGGACCAGCACCGCCCCGCACAGCAGCACCGCCTGATAGGCGACCGCGCACTCGATCCGATTGGTCAACTGGACCGCGACCGCGTCGCCGGGCCGAATGCCCAGCCGCTGCATGCCGGCAGCCACCGACCTGGCGGTGTGGTGCATCTGGCCGACCGTCGCGGTGCTCTCCCGTCCGCCCGTCACGAAGACCACCGGACGCCGACCATGTTCGACGGCAGCACTTTTGAACGCGTCGATGCATGTCCGCGGCGAGTACCAGCCCTGCGAATACCAGCGGTCCCGCAGTGCGGCGTGGTCGAATCCCACGGGCTCGGCCGTCGTCAACGCTGCTCTCCTGCGGTCAGCCGGAACGCCGTTTGCGGTCGCCGGCGTGCCGGCCCGCTTCCGCCGCTCCTGGTGGGGCAATACGCTACAGACACGTTCGGCGGCCGCCCGAGCGCCCTCCGATCTGCCGGGCGCCGTCCTCGCCGGCGCACAGACGAAGGGGGCACCACGTGGGACTGCTCACCGGCATCAGGGTGCTCGAGTCCGCGCAGCTGTTCAACGGCGATACGTTGGGGGCGATCCTGGCCGACCTCGGCGCGGACGTCATCAAAATCGAAAGCCCTTTCCGCGGCGACTATCTGCGCAACATGCTCGGCCAGATTGCGCCGCACCACAGCCCCGCGCACCTGCAGATCAACAAGAACAAGCGCAGCGTTGCTCTGGACCTGCGGAAGCAACAGGGCCGGGAGGTGTTCTGGCGGCTGTTGTCCACCGCCGATGTGTTCGTCGACGGCAACTCCGCCGACGCGATGCAACGGCTCGGCGTCGGATACGAGCAGCAACGTGCTCGCCGTCCCGAGATCGTCTATTGCCAATACACCGGTTACGGTGCGACCGGGCCCTACGCGACGATCCCGACGCACGGTCAGATGATGAACGCCGCGGCCGGCGCGACCTTGCTCGAAATGGACGAGGCGGGGTTCGTGCGGCCCTACCGCGGACCGCAGGCCTTCAACGGGATCGCCTCGGGAGGCGAGGGCACCGCCGCGGGCGCGGCGTATGCGGCGTTGCACGTCGCCGCCGCGCTCGTGCAGCGCGACCGCAGCGGCCGGGGCTGCTGCATCGACGTCGCCGGATCCGAGGCGGTCATCTCCTCGGCGTGGATCGCGGCGACCTATCAGCTCAACGACGAGCGGATCACCGATCGACGCTCGTTGCCCGCGCCGATGGACCCGGGTGGTACGGCCAGCGCGAAGTACCAGTTCTACCGCACGTCCGACGACCGGTTCATCCTGTTCTGCTGCATCGAGCCGAAGTTCTGGGAGAACTTCTGCCGACTCGCCGGCCGCGAGGATCTCATCGGCGAATCCGACAGCGGCCCCGTCGACTTCGCGGTCAGCGGCGGGCCCGATCAAACGCTGCGCCGCGAAATCCAGAAGATCATCGAGACGCGCACTCAGGCGGAGTGGGTCGGCATCGCCGCCGAGCACGATCTGGCGATAGGACCCGCGCTGCAGCGCAACGAACTTCGGGGCGACCCGCAGCTGGACGCGCGGGGCGCTTTCGTCGACGCCGTCCATCCCGTCGCGGGCGCTTTCACCCATGTGACCCTTCCGGCGCTGGTGGACGGTCAGCGATCGACCGAGATGCGTTATCACGCACCGGCGTTGGGCGAACAGACCGAGGAAATCCTCACCGAGATCGGGCTGAGTCAAGAAACGATCGCCGGCTTGCGTGACGCCGGGGTGGTCGGCGGTCCCGCCGCCTGACGGGCGCAGCGATGTGTCGACCGACCAAAAGTATTGATCATGTAGACGCAGTTTACCCGCCGTGCGCCCGGCGGACCGACTGCCTTGATCTCGCCGACACCCGGCGTCCATAGACTGCGCGACTGTGCGAAATGCCAGTTAGAGTTGCTTGTCGCGGCGTGGCGAGTCGTGCGCCGAGCAACGCCGACGGCAGCTCTGTACCCCCAGCACTGTGGAGCGTTATGGACAACCGGTACTTGCCGTTGGTGGTCGTGGCATTCATGCTCGCCCTCGGGCTGACGCTCACGGTCGCGGACTTCAGGCGGGCGGCCGCGCTGCGGCGCCCGCTGGCCGTCGCGATGATCTGCCAGTCCCTGCTCCTGCCGGCCCTGTGCCTGCTGATCGCCCAAGCCTTGCATCTGGAGCCGAAGCTGGCGGTTGGGCTGATGCTGGTATCCGCGACGCCGGGCGGGCTGATGGCGAACATCCTCAGTCACCTGGTCGGCGGGGACCTGGCGCTCAACCTCACGCTGACCGCCGTCAACGCGGCGCTGTCGGTGGTCGCCTTACCGGCGATACTGGCGGTTTCGATGACGTGGTTTCTCGGAGCGGGGCGGTTCATCCCGCTACAGGTGGACAAGTTCTTCGGGGTGTTCGGGCTGGTGCTCATACCCACCGCGGTCGGCGTTGCGATACGCCACCGCTTCCCCGAGCTGGCCCGGCGACTTCAGCGGCCGGTCAAAGTGGCCGCCGCCGTGCTGCTGGTGCTGGTCGCGGTCGCGGCGATCACCAAGGGCGGGTCGACGTTGTGGCACAACTTCGGCGTGCTGATCGGGGCCGTCGTGTTGTTCTGCGTGTGCAGCTTGACCGTGGGCTACCTGGCGCCACGCCTGATGCGCCTCGCTCCCCGACAGGCCATCGCCGCCAGTCTGGAGATCGGAATGCACAACGCCGTGGTCGCGATGGGCGTGGCACTGAGCCCGCAGCTGTTGAACAGCGCCGAAATGGCCAGCCCCGCGGTGATCTACGCCGCCGTCGGGCCCGTCATCGCGGTGATCTTCGCCGTCGCGGTGCGCCGCCTGGACCCGGCGTTTCGTGATCTCTCCCGTCCCGGCGTCGCCGTCACAGACCCGGTTTAGCGGTGCGCCGCAGTCGAGGCGGCGCCTTGGCGTCCTCCTTGGCGTCCTCCCTGGCGTCCTCCGTGCGTTCACGGCGCACGCTAAGGCGACGCAGCCCGCCGTGATCCCGCTGCGACGGTGACCTTTTCGCAGGCGGTGCTGCGAACGAAGGTCAGGAACCGGTCGATCGCCTCCACCGTCGCCGCCGTGCGCGCCGACGGCATCACGTCGAAAGAGTGCTGGGCGCCGGGAAGTTCGGCATACGCGACGGGATTGTGCGAAACGTCGCGCAGCGCGTCGACGAAGGCACCCGCCTGCTCGTGATTGGTGAACGTGTCGATGCTCCCGTGGATGACGAACATCGGCGGCGCGTCGGCCCGGATCTGTGACAGCGGTGAGCCCTGGTCCCAGACCTCGTACGCCTCGTGTTGCGGTGCGCCGATGACGATCTTGCTCAAGAACTCTTCCTGCTGCCGGGGTGAGTCGCCGGCCCGGTCGAGGAGGTCGTAGACCCCGTACAGCGGGACGGCCGCGCGCACCGTGGTGTCGGCGTCTTCGAAACCGGGCTGGAAGACGGGGTCGTTGCCGGTCAACGCCGCCAACGCGGACAGGTGGCCACCGGCGGAACCGCCCGTCACCGCAATGAAGTCCGGGTCTCCGCCGTGATCGGCGATCTCGCGCTTCACCCAGGCGATCGCGCGTTTGACGTCGATGATGTGCGCGGGCCAGCGCGCGGCGGGCGCCAGGGAATAGTTGATCGCCACGCACACCCAGCCACGCTCGGCCATGTGGGCCATCAGCGGATAACCCTGGCCCCGTTTGCTGCCCTTGGTCCACGCGCTGCCGTGGATCTGGATCAGCACCGGCGCGCGCGCGTCGAGCGGCAGGTCCTGGCGCCGCCAGATGTCGAGGTGGTTGCGTTTGCCGGAGTCCCCGTAGGACAGGTCCTCCCGGTGCAGGTAGCGGCGGCGCTGGGTGAAACGCGGAAACCAGATGTCGCGCAACGACAGTGGCGACTCGGCCGGCAAGTCCGGCGGCAGCGCCCTTCGGTAGTCACCGCCGAGCGACGTTCGCAGGCTGCCCTCGAGTACCTCGGCGGTGCGCAAGCCGTCCCGGCGTGCCAGCAGTAACTGAAACCACGCGCTCAGGGCAATGAGAAGCCCGGCCACTCCGCGCGGATCGCGCCAGGAACCTCGACCGAGGAGTCGTGCGGCCGAGGTCGCCTGGGCGATAAGGACGTGCACCGGAAACTCGCTGACGACGAGGCTCACCACGGTGAGCGGGACGACGCAGCCGGCGGAGGTGAGGCCCGGCAGCGGGCGCGCCAGCAACCGGATGGGGCGTCGGGACCGCGCCAGGGCGCCGATCAGCGTCCAGACCAGGGCGCGGCGCAACAGCGCACGTGCGGGCCGCTCTTCTCGTTGCGCGGGGGTATCCGAGGGCCAGGTCAGCAATCTCACGATCCCTACCTATAGAACTATGTGCACCAGGTCGCAAGAGAAGGACGTTAGCGTAAACCCGCACCGGTGACAAAGCCCGACCGCCCGTCCCCCACCGCTGGGCGGCACCCACCGGCCCGGCGAGATCGCCATTTGCGGTCGAGGCCCTCTTCAGCTGCCCGGGCATCGGCTGTAATTGACTCCGGTAGCGCAGGACCGAAGGAGGCAGCCGGTGACGACCGTTCACCAAGACAAGCACACCGGGTTCGATCACCACTCGCCGGAGTACGCGCAGAACTCGACGGCCATCAACGCCGAACTGCGCGCTCACTGCCCGGTCGCCCACAGCGATGCCCACGGCGGCTTCTGGGTGGTCACCCGTTACCAGGATGTTCTCCGCGTGGCCAAGGACGACGAGACGTTCGCGTCGGGCCACACCGTGAACGGGGTGAGTCCGCTCGGGGTGACGATCCCGCCGGCGCCGGTGCCGCACTTCCCGATCGAAATGGACCCGCCGCAGTACACGCCGTACCGCAAACTGCTGAACCCGATGTTCTCGCCCGCCGTCAGCGAAAGCTGGCGCCCACGAATCGAGCACTGGGTCGACGTCTGCCTCGACCGGGTGATCGAAAGCGGCTCGATCGATCTGGTCGGCGATCTGGCCAACCCGGTCCCGGCCCTGTTCACCTCCGAGTTCCTGGGCCTGCCGCTCGAGGACTGGCGGGAGTACGCCGACGTCATGCATCAGATGATCTACACCCCGCCGGCCGAACAGGAGGAGATACTGCAGCGATACTTCGCCTTGATCGGCGGGATCTTCGCGATCATCGCCGAACGCCGGGCCCACCCCGCCGATGACGCGATCAGCGCACTGATCAAGGCGGAGGTCGACGGAAAGCCGATGCCGGACGAGATGATCGCGTCCATCGTCAACCTCGTCATCGTCGGTGGCTACGACACGACGACGGGGGTTGCCGCCAATGCCCTGATCTATCTGGCCGACCACCCCGATCAACGCCGGTGGCTGATCGGTGACCCGTCCCGCATACCCCAGGCGTGTGAGGAGTTTCTGCGTTGCTTCACGCCGCAACAGGCGCTGGCACGCACGGTGACCAAGCCGGTGCAGCTGGGCGACGTGGAACTGCGGCCAGGGGAACGCGTGCTGATGAGCTGGGCGTCGGCCAACCACGACGAAACGGTGTTCGCGAATCCCGACGAGGTCGTCCTCGATCGATTCCCGAACCGCCACACCACATTCGGCATCGGGATCCACCGTTGCCTGGGCTCGCACATCGCCCGGGCCGAACTCGCCGCGATGGTCGGTCGCGTGCTGCAGCGGCTGCCCGACTACACGGTCGACCACTCCAAGGCGGTGCGCTATCCCAGCATCGGCATCGTGAACGGCTGGGTGGCCGTGCCCGCATCGTTCGCGCCGGGGCGCCGCCTGAGTGACGAGGCCCTTCCGGGCCCGCCGAACTGAGCGCCCTACAGCACGAATTCGCGGTCGCGCATGTGCTCGGGTACGCGGGGATCACGTTCATGGATTTCGTGGTCCGGCAGGGCGACCTCGGCGATGGCCGGGAGATAAGGCGCCGGATCGGTGCCCCAGTTCCAGCGGCAGATCTCGGCGGCCGACCGGCGACCGGACATGGCGCGCACGAATTCGAAGCGGTCGGCAACGACGCATCGCACCGCATGACCGTTGCCGACGATGGTTCCCCACTGCTCGACCGTGATCCGCAGCGGGGGCAGGCCCTCGGCCGCGACGCGGTCGGAGAACCGTCCCGACAGTTCGTCAAGGGCGACCTTGACCGAATCGTCGTCGCGCGCCGCGGGCCGCCCCAGCGCGGTGCGCAGGTCGTGTTCGCACATCGCCGCGTCGGTGATGTATCGCGCGGCGACCGCGGCATCTGCACGGATGAGCCCGTCGAGGTCGCTCGACGCCGACTCCCAGTCGCCGAGCAGCTCGGCCAACGACTGCGAGCCCTCGGCGGCTCCGGGGGCGGGAGGGCCGAGGGCGGCGGTCCCCGGCGCCGACGACGCCGTCGTGAGCAGGTGCGCCACGACGTCGCGGACCGTGGCCCCGGACGCCGTCGGCACCGGCATGTCGGCGGCATCCTCGGCTACCGAGCGCAGCAGCCCGGCGATGCGGCCACGGGTCCGGGACCAGATGGCGCCGTGGTCGCGAATCCCCGCCGGCGTCGTATCCGTTCGCACGCGCCCTCCTCGATCGAATCGGATTGAGGATAAGGACGTCCCGTCCCGGCTTGGAAGTGCCGCCGACGGCCGCGGGTGCAAATCGTGTTCTCATCCGGCCCGGTCGATTCCGGCCGTAACAGTGGGACGATCGACACAGCAGGCGGGCAGTGTGTTCGCCACCGAACCTGCAAGCGAGCGAAGGAACACCGATGTTCACATTGTTCAGCGTCGACGACCATATTGTGGAGCCCGCTCACGTGTGGGTGGACCGCGTTCCCGCGAAATACCGTGATCGCGCACCGCATGTGGTCGAGATCGACGGCCGTCAGGTCTGGGAGTGGGACGGCGGCCGGGAACTGACGATGGGCCTCAACGCCGTCGCGGGCAAGCCACGCGAAGAGTGGGGGATGGAACCGGCGCGGTTCGAAGACATGATCCCCGGCTGCTACCAGCCCCAGGAACGGCGCAAAGACCTGTTGTCCAACGGGATCTTCGCGTCCGTGTCGTTCCCGACGTTGCCGGGCTTCGGCGGCCGCAAATTCGCCACCTTCGACGACAAGGATCTGGCCCTGGCGTGTGTGCGCGCGTGGAACGACTACATGCTCGAAGAGTGGTGTGGCGCCGGGCCCGACGTGTTCGTGCCGATGCACATCGTGCCGGTATGGGACATCGACCTTGCCGTCGCAGAGCACGAGCGCTGCGTGGAGCGGGGCAGCAGAGCGATCTGCTTCATCGAGGATCCGCAGCTGGTCGGTCTGCCCAACTTCCACGACGGCTACTGGGAACCGTTGTTCGCTGCGGCACAGGCCGATCGGACACCGATCTGCATGCACATCGGCTCCGGTGGCGCGGCGGTGTCGTTGGAGGGTGTCAACCCCATGACCGAGATCGCCTCGGCGTTCGCCTACGCCATGCGCTCGTCGGTCAATCTGATGGTGAGCCCGCTGCTGCGCAAGTATCCCGACGCCAAGGTGGTCTGGTCCGAGGGCGGCATCGGCTGGATCCCCGCGGCGCTCGAACGCGCCGACCGGCAGTGGGAGCGCCACCAGTACTGGTCGCACGTGCAGGACGCGCACATCAAGCCGTCCGAGGTCGCCTTACGCAGCATGTACTTCTGCATGATCGAGGAGCCGATCGGAATCAGATACCGCCACGACTTCCGGGTCGATCGCATCCTGTGGGAGTCCGATTACCCGCACGCCGACACCCCCTTCCCGAAGACTCAGGCGTCGGCGAAGGTCGTTTTCGACGGCGTCGGCCAGGACGAGATCGAACTGATGACGCACACGAACGCCGAGGAGCTCTTCCGCTTCCCGTTGTCGCAGGAGTTGATCGCGCAGTACCGGGCCTCGGCCTGACGGAAATAGACCCGGGCAATAGGAGCCGAAAGGTGGCGTCGTGGACCTGACTTTGCCGGAGGCTTTGCCGCGTCCCAGGTTGGTCATCGGGGCCGACGAACCCGACTCGGGCGGTGGCGGGCGCTACGAGCACCGCTACCCCGGCTCGGGGGAGATCCAGGCGGTGGTGCCGTTGGCGGGCCCGGGTGAGGTCGACGCCGCGGTGGCCGCCGCCAGGGCGGCCTTCCCGGGATGGCGCGACCTCCACCTCGGCCGTCGGCGGGAGATCTTGCTGGAGATGGGGCGGCGTATCCTCGCCGACGGCAAGCGTTTTGCCGATATCGCCACCCACGAGATCGGCATCGCCAACCAGATGGCGGGCGGCAGCGCCCAGATCGCCGCCGAGTGGTTCACCTACTACGCCGGCTGGATCGGCAAGGCCGCCGGTGAGGTGGTGCCGATCCCCGAGGGCGGGGCACTGGATTACACGCTCGACGAGCCGCTGGGGGTCATCGCGACCATCATCCCCTGGAACGGCCCGCTGGTGTCGATCGGGATGAAGGTGGCACCGGCCCTGGCGGCGGGCAACTGCGTGGTACTGAAGCCGCCGGAGAACGCGCCGTTCAGCGCGCTGCGCGTCGCCGAACTCGCGGCGCAAGCCGGCCTGCCGCCCGGGGTGCTCAACGTCATCGCCGGTGCCGGCGAGGCCGGCGCGGCGCTGTGTTCGCATCCCGGCGTCGACAAGATCACCTTCACCGGCGGCGGGGAGACCGCCCGCAAGGTGCTCGGCGCGGCGGCGCAATCGCTCAAGCCGGTGGTGCTGGAACTGGGCGGCAAATCGGCCAACATCGTGTTCCCGGATGCCGACCTCGCCGCCGCCGTCGGTATCGCGGTGTTCGGCGGCCTGGTCACCCTGTCGGGCCAGGGCTGCATGCTGCCGACCCGGCTGCTGGTGCACAACGACATCTACGACGAGGTGGTCGCCGGCGTGGTCGGGGCCGCCGCGCAGATCCCGGTCGGCGACCCCTGGCACGCCGCCACCCTGATGGGACCGTTGGCCAGCGCCCCGCAGCTGGCCCGCGTCTGCGCGATGGTCGAGGCGGCCAACCGCGACCGCAGCGGCAAGCTCCTCAACGGCGGCGAGCGGCTCACCGCCTTGGGGGGTGGTTACTTCTACGCCCCAACGGTTTTCGGCGATGTCGAGCCCGGCAGCGACCTGGCCCAACACGAGGTCTTCGGCCCGGTGCTGTCGATCCTGCGGTTCGGCAGCGACGAGGAGGCCGTCGAGATCGCCAACAACACCGCCTACGGCCTCGCGTCGTACCTGCACACCAAAGACCTGCGGAGGGCACACACCCTGGCCGCGGCCATGGACTCCGGCGGTGTGGCCATCAACGGAATGCCGGTCGTCCCGGCGGGGGTGCCCTTCGGCGGGGTCAAGCAGAGCGGGTTCGGTCGCGAGGGCGGACGCTGGGGGCTTCGGGAGTTCCAGCGCGTCAAGAACGTCTACATCAACCTGGGTTAGGGCCAATACGGTCCAGTTCGGCCCGCACCACCTTGCCGAGGGCATTGCGCGGCAGCGCCGGCACGACGACGAACTCGTCGGGGACCTTGCCGTGCGACAACAACGACCGGGCATGCGCGCGGAGCCCCTCGGCATCAACCGTAGCCCCGGGTCTGAGTTCGACGAACGCAACGATGCGCTCACCGAGGCGCGCATCGGGTCGCCCCACGACGGCAACCTCGCGCACCGGGTCGAGACCGCAAAGGGCGGCCTCGATCTCGCCGGCGGTCACGTTGACGCCGCCGCGCACGATCACCCCCGTCTCCCGGGCGTGGACGTACACCGCGCCGTCTGCGTCCAGCGCACCGTAGTCACCGGTGGCCAGGCAGGCGGCCCCGGTCGGTCCCGGCGTCATGCCGCGCTCGGTCCATGCCCAGCGCGGCGGGCTGAACAGTCCGGCCCACGGCCCGCCGGCCGCCGGGCAGACGTACAACCTGCCGCGGTGACCCGGGCCGAGTGCGTGTCCGAGTTCGTCGCGGACCTCGATGCTGACGTGCGGCAGCGCGAAGCCGCTGCAGCCCGGGCGATGCGGGGAGCCGGGCGCTTCCAGACACACCGCACCTCCGGCCTCGGTCAGCCCGTAGGAGCCCAGCACCCCGACGGCGAACTTGTCTTCGAAGCCGCCGCGGAGGCTCTCGGACAGCTCGGCTCCCCCGCTGCCCGCCCAGCGCAGCGAGCGCAACGAGTCCGCCGCGATGGCGTCGTCGTGCACCAGGTCGTAGATCGTCGTCGGCACCAGCGCGCTCAGCATGGTCAGCTTCTCCCGCGCGCACGCCCGGGCAACGCCGTGCGCGTTCGGTCGGTCGACCACCACCAGGGTCGCCCCGGCCAGCAACGCGGCCATCGGGCCGACCACCATGACGTTGTGGACGCTGAGCGGCAAGATCGCGCCAACCCGATCGTCCGCGCGGAACCGTGTCGCCACCGCGGCCGCGGTCAGCGAGGCGCCGGCACGGGTGTGCACCACCGGCGTGGGCGTGCCGGTCGTGCCGCTGGTGAACGCAATGGCGCAGGGCAGGTCGGCCGCCGGCGGCCGGTCCTGCCACGGCTCGCAGGCATCGTCGAGGACGGCCGGCAGCTCGAGGACGCGCCGGTCGCTTGACTGACCGACGGCTTCGTCGACGACAACGAGGGCCGGACGCACCGAGGCGCACAGCCGCTGGCGCTCGGCCTGCGGTGCGACGGGATTGATACCGACCCAGATGGCGCCGAGGAGCAGGCAACCCAGGTACAGCTCGACCGAGGCCGCCGAGTTGGAAACGATGACGACGACCCGGTCGCCCGGGCGGACCCCACGGCGGGCAAGCGCGGCGGCCCGGCGCCGAACCAGCAGCGGCAGCTCGGCGTGCGAGACGCTGCGCGCAGCGTCTCGCACCGCCGTGCCGGAGCGCCGCGGCGAACTGAGCAGCCCCAGCACGTCGGGCGCGGGCGGTCCCGAGCCCCCGGGCAGCGCCGATCCTGAGCACATTCGACCATCACACGGGCTGGCGCCGCGCAACGCCAGAGGCAGATTGCAAAGCACGTTCTCAACCGGTTCGTCACCCGGCAACCCCGCCCGCGGGGACGCAGGCGAGTCCCCGGCATGCCATGCACCAGCCGCTACAGTGTCACCTATACCTTGAGCACTGGGGAGTTTCAGCGATGACCACGGCCGGTCAGGAGCGCGATCGGCTGCTCACCGCGGCAATGCAGGTCCTGGAGCGCAGCGGCTGGTGGGGTTTCAAGATCGAAAGCGTCCTCAAGCAGGCCAATCTGTCGACCCGAAGCTTCTATCGGCACTTCGAGAAAAAGACCGATCTACTGGTGGCGCTGCTGGAGGTGGAGCTCACCGGCGCCGCGGTGGCACTGCGAAAGCGCACCGCCGCCGCCGGCGGCCCGGCGGACAAGGTCCGCACCTATATCGCCGCGACCATCGACATGGCATACCGCGAAGACCTCGTCAAGCCGTCGTCGCTGTTCGCCTCGCATTGGCGCGAGCTGTTGCCGGAGTACCCGGAGGCGATAAATCGCTGCACCGAGCGGCTCATCGATCCATTGACCGAGGCCATCGAAGCAGGCGTCGCCCGTGGCGATTTCACCTCCGCGGACCCGCTCGCCGATGCCCGGGCGATCTTCTACCTGGTGGCCGGAATCACCGCAGACCAGGCGACCCTGGGGGGCGCCACACCGCGCGAGGAGATCGAGCACATGGTGCTGCCGTTCATCGGCCGCGCCCTCGGCATGCGGTAGTCCCCCCGACGGCAGCCGTGCCGGGCCGCGACGCCTCCCGCGGTGCGGGGCCGGTCCCGAGGGCAGATGAAATTTCCGTTCTCACCGACCGGGGCCGATTCCGCGCCGGTATCCGGCCATGCTTGTTGGCGACGGGCGTGCGGCAGAAAGGGTGCTGATGGTGAGTCGACAGGGCCGGGTGGCGGGGAAGGTCGTGCTGATTACCGGAGCCGGTGTGGGACAGGGTCGCTCCCACGCTCAGCTGTTGGCCGAGGAAGGCGCCGATATCGTCGCGATCGATGTGTGCGCCCAGACCAGCGACCGGGTGCGGTACCCGGCCGCGACCGCCGACGACCTGGAACACACCCGGGAATTGGTCGAGAAGGCGGGCGGGCGGTGCCTGACGATCCGGGTCGACGTCCGCGACCCCGCCGCCATGGAGGCCGCCGCGGTGCGCGCGGTGGAACAGTTCGGCCGGCTCGACGCGGTCATTGCGAACGCGGGTGTCATCACATTCCATCCCGAGGGCTCGTTGGGCATCACGCCGGAGATCTTCGATCTCGTCGTGGACACCAACCTCAAGGGGGTGTTCAACACGATTCGGGCCACCGCGCCGCACCTCATCGCCGCCGGCGGCGGATCGATGGTGTTGACCAGCTCGGTGGCCGGCCTCAAAGGCCAAGTGCCGTACGCCCATTACGTGGCCAGCAAGCATGGCGTCGTCGGCCTGATGAAGGCGTTCGCCAACGAGCTCGGGCCACACCGGGTCCGGGTCAACACGATTCACCCGACCGGGGTCAACAGCGCGATGGGCTCGGACCCCAGCGTTGCCGAAGTCGCCGCCGCACAGCCCTTGTTCGCCCCGGGCGCCGCGAACGTTCTGCCCGATCTGGACACGCCGATCGGCGAGGAATACGTGCCCATCGGGGTCATCGAACCCGGCGAGGTGTCAAAGACCGTGCTGTTCTTGATTTCCGACGACGCGCGCTACATCACCGGGGTTCAGTTGCCCGTGGATGCGGGCAGCACCAACAAGCCCTGAGTCGCGGTTCGGTCCGGCACACGAGAGAGATCACACCCGTGGATCAGGAGTCGCTGGAACAGTTCCGTGCCCGGGTGCGCGCCTGGTGCGAGCAGAACGTACCCAAGGGCTGGCGCGAGACCCAGGCCGGCGCCGACGACGACGCCGTGGTTGCCTTTCAACGCAATTGGCGCGCGACGCTGCACTCGGGCGGGTTTCTGGCGCCGCACTGGCCGAGGGATCTGGGCGGTGCCGACCTGCCGCTGCCGGCGCAAGCCGTCCTGGCCGAGGAGCTGGCGCGGGCCGACGCCCCGCGCCTGGCTCTCTACCAGGTCGCGATTTACAACGCCGCCCCGGCGATCCTGCGCTTCGGCACCGACGAGCAGAAGAGCCGCTTTCTTCCGGGGATCCAGAACGGGGAGGTGTGGTGCCAGGGGTTCTCCGAGCCCGGCGCCGGCTCCGACCTTGCCGCACTGTCCACCCGAGCGGACCGGCATGGCGACGTGTACGTGCTCAACGGACAGAAGATCTGGACCAGTTGGGCCATGCACGCCGACTGGTGCTTCATCCTCGTGCGGACCGACCGCAACGCTCCCAAACGCCGCGGCATCAGCTATCTGCTGATGGACATGCGCAGCCCGGGCATCACCGTGCGGCCGATCAAACAGGCGACCGGCGCCGCCGAGTTCTGCGAGCTGTTCCTCAACGACGTCGAGGTCCCGGTGGCCAATCGACTCGGCCCGGAAAACCAGGGCTGGCAGGTGGCCCAGACGACGCTCGCCTCGGAGCGCGGCGTCAGCATCCTCGAGCTCGCCGAGCGGCTGCACCGCAACGGATTACAGCACCTCATCGCATGCGCCGCGGGATGGGCCACCGACGACGGCTCACCGGTGCTGGCCGACCCGGCGGTCCGGGAGCGGCTCGCCGGCTTCTACGGTGAGGTACAGATTCTGCGGGCGATGTGCCGGCACCTGATCGAGGTCATGGTGGTGCGCGGGGGGGTGGGCACCGAGGCCTCGATCATCAAGCTTTACTACAGCGAACTGCTGCAGCGGTTGATGGATTACGCGACGCAACTGCAGGGACTCACGGGCCAACTCCACTATCGGCTGCTGCTGTCCGGCGGTTGGGAGACGGGCAATTGGCTGGGCGACTTCCTGAACTCCTTCTCGTGGACGATCGCCGGCGGCTCCAACGAAATTCAGCGCAACATCATCGGCGAGCAACGTCTCGGTTTGCCCCGCGAGCCCCGTGCGCCCGGCGACAACCCGGGAGAGCACCGGTGAACGAACTCGACGACTTGCGTGAGATGGTGCGCAACCTGCTCGACGATCGCGCGTCGTCGGAGCGGGTGCGCGCCGCGCTTGCCACCCCGCGGGGTTACGACACCGGCCTGTGGCACACCGTCGCCGAACTGGATCTCCTCGGCCTGCTGGTGCCCGAGGAGTTCGGTGGCGTGGCAGCGGGTCTCGCGGCAGTGGCCGTCGTGCTGCACGAGTTGGGGCGCCGCACAGTACCTTTGCCGATCCTCTCCACTGCGGTGCTTGCCCCGACGGCGTTGCTGCACGGTGGCAACCGCGCACTGGCGGCCGAGATGCTGCCCGCCTTGGCCACCGGGCAGCGCCGCGCGGCGGTGATCGTCGGCGGCCCCGAAGGTCAGCCGGCTCCGGGCACCTGGGCCCTCGAATGGTCCGGACGGCGCGGGGAGTACGTCGTCGACGGCGTGGCCGGGTTCGTGCTCGACGCGCCCGGCTCCGATGACCTCATCGTCGCCGCCCGCGGCGAGGACGGGCTGCTCGTCGCCGCCCTCGACGCCGGGCAGGCTACGATCGCCGCCGCCGCCGGCACCGACCAGACCCGCAGACTCGGCACCGTGACCTTCGACGGGGCCGCCGTACCGGCGGCGCGAGTGCTGGCGACCGGCGCCGCCGCCGAGGCCCTGGTCGCCCGGGTGCAGTCGGTGGCCGCGTTCACCATCGCGTGTGACGCGGCGGGGGTGGCCGAACGAGCCATGGAGCAGACCGCGGCCTACGCACGGGTGCGCCACCAGTTCGGCCGCCCCATCGGTTCCTTCCAGGCGATCAAACACAAGTGCGCCGACATGGCGGTGGCCATCGAGTGCAGCCACGCCGGCCTGAGCCTGGCGCTCGATGCGCTCGGCGGGCAACCCGATCAGGCAGCGGTCGCCGTCTCCACC
The DNA here is from genome assembly GCA_963711445.1 of uncultured Actinomycetota bacterium. Taxonomy (GTDB): domain Bacteria; phylum Actinomycetota; class Actinomycetes; order Mycobacteriales; family Mycobacteriaceae; genus Mycobacterium. Next base: position 1,153,382 of record CAVQEF010000002.1, on the reverse strand, counting down.
GCCAAGGCCCACGTGTGCGACGCGGCGGTGCGGGTCTGCACCGACGCGGTGCAGGCACACGGCGGGATCGGCTTCACCTGGGAGCATGACGCGCACCTGTGGCTCAAGCGGGCCCTGCTCGACCGGGCGCTTTTCGGGTCGCCGTCCTGGCACCGCCGCCGGGTGGCCGACGCGGTGCTGCCCGCGGCCACGGCCCCGACCGTCGGCTGAGGGCACCGGCCCGCGACAACGGCTACCGCCATTGCCAGTGCGGGGCCCGGCGTTCGAGGAACGCCCGGCGCGCCTCCGCGGAATCCTGCAGCGCCAGCAGCCGATTGGTGTAGTCCTGCTCGATCCGGTAACCCTCGTGCACCGGAAGGTCCTCGGTGCGGTCCATGGCCTGCTTGGCCAGCCGCAAGGCGAGGGGGCTTTTCGCGGCCAGGTCGGTGGCGACCCGGTGCACGGTGGCGTCGAGCTCGGCGTGGGGCACGACGTGGGCGATCCCCCCGTAACCGGCCATCTCGCGTGCGTCGACAATGCGACCGGACAGATACAGCTCGCGGGCGCGCATGGGACCCACCATGCGCCGCAGGTGCGCGCTCGCGCCGAGCAAACCGACGTTGATCTCCGTGGTGCCGAACCGGGCTCGCTCGCTGGCCACCACGATGTCGCTCAACGCCGCAAAGGACAGGCCGCCGCCGATCGCCGGCCCGTCAACCGCCACCACGACGGGCACCGCGCAGTGGGCCACCGCCTCCAACGCCCGGCGCGCCAGCGCACCGCGGTCCACCGCCTCGGCCGGACCGGCCTCTCGCTCGGCGTCGAGCTCTTTGAGGTCGGCCCCGGCGATGAACGCGCGCTCGCCGCCCGTGCGGAACACCGCAACCGAAACCCGCTGGTCGGCAAGCGATTCGAATGCGACGGCGATCTCTTCGAGCGCCTGGCGGTTCAGCGCGTTGACCGGCGGTCGCGAGAACGTCACCGTGGCGATCTGACCTTCGACGACCATGTCGACAAGTTCCATCAGGCGCACTCCCATCCTCGCTACGTGGATTTCTCCAGGCGCCAACCCCCGCGTGCCAGCATCAGTCGGTGGCGGGCACCCGGGGCCGAGGCGTCCGCGCTGTCGTATCCGGCGTCGCCGTGCCACAGCACGACACGGCACTCGTCGGTGACCGCCAGTCGACTCTGGTAGCTCTCGACCGGGGTTCGCCCGATGCCCGCAACCGCGGCGGCGCAGCTGGAATAGCCGGCCAGGAAGTGCAGCGTCATCCAGGTGGGCGGCAGCAACAGGAACTCGCGACGGGCGTGCGCCCGCAGGGCATCCCCGGGACGCAGCCACCGGTGCTCGACGATTTCGGCGCCGTCGACCCGCACCCGCGTTTGCCGCGGGGCGCAGCCGAACAGCATCCACGTCACGAACCGCTTCGGCACCTCGACGCTGGGGCTCCACTGAGCCATGGGATACAGCTGCGCGGCGCCCAGATCGATCCCCGCCTCTTCAGCGGTCTCCCGGACCGCCGCGCGCCTGGCAGCCTCGAGGCTGTCGACCGGGTCGTTCCCGGCGTCGGCCGGGTCCACGCGCCCGCCGGGAAACACCCATGCGCCCGCGGCGAAGGAAGCGGCGCGGGTACGCCGCAGCATCAGCACTTCCATGCCGGCCTCGCCGCCGGCCCCGGTGTCCCGGGCCACCACCACCGTCGCCGCCGGCACCGCCACCGAACGGCTCATCGCGCGGGCATCGCACGATCACTGCGCAAGCCGGGAACCCGTTGGGCGATACCGACGCGGGCGCGCACGCATGCCGTCAGCGATGACGTCGCACGACGCATGACCAGCACACTTCGCTCGCCCCGCTCGATGCTCACCTCGACAACCTTTCTGCCGCCTATCTGCCGCCGCGTGAGGAGGGTACCGCCGATGAGGGCCGGCATGGCCCCCCAGCGGCGCAAACGCGCTTTGCGCCGCCGGCACGGCTCCCGGGGCCGCGGCGCCGCGGTGCCCGACGTTGGCCGTCGACGCCAAGTGGTAAAACTTAGTAATCTATGTCGCAGCAGCGGCGCCGCACGGCGCCGGTGCGCAGAACCGGAGACACCTGCCCGATGCAGCGCGGGCCCGGCCCGAGCGGTCGGCGCTGAGAGGTGACGACATGCCAGCGATAGGAAACCGGGTGCCCGAAGCCGATGACACGGAGCGCCTGCAACTGATGGCCGCCGCCGAACAGGTGCTGGCCCGCGGCGGCTGGTGGGGCTTCAAACTGGGCAGCGTGCTGCGGCAGGCGAGGCTGTCCACGAGGAGCTTCTACCGTCACTTCGACGGTAAGGACGACCTGCTGTCCGCTCTGCTCGAAGGTGAATTGCTTGCCATCGCCGAGTATCTGAGGATGCTGGGCGACAATGTCCCCGCCCCCGTCGAGCGGGTCTGGCTCTACGTCGATGCCCTGATCGATTTGTCCTTCGACCAACGGATCATCAAGCCGGCATCGTTGTTCGCCCTGCATTGGCGCAAGCTGCTGCCCGTGCACACCGAGGTGGTCGAACGGTGCACGCAGGCGCTGACGGCGCCGCTGGCCGACGCCCTCGACGAGGGCCACCGCTCGGGCGCCCTGGTGTGTCCGGACCCGGCGGCCGAGGCCAGGGCCGTTTTCTTCCTCATTTCCAGCACGGTCTTCGACCGCCCGACCGTCGCCGGCCAAGACTCCCGGGCGCTGGCCGAGCGCACCGTCGTGCCGTTCGTGGCGCGCGCCCTGCGGGTCGAGGCCCAACGACCGCAATCACGCCGGTCGCGACCCGCACAGTGCGACGGGCCGGACAACGAATCGGCGGGATTGCAGTTCACGCTGGCCAAGTACGCCTGGGACACCGCCGATTGCACGAGCTGATTTCGTTCACCGAGCGGGCGCGGTTCACGTCGCTACCTCGTTGCCGATGACGCGTTCGGCCTCCAACTCCGCGATCTGTTGCTCGGAGTATCCGCACAGCTCGCGCAGGATCTCCGGGTTGTGCTGGCCGAGCAGCGGTGCGGGCGAGCGGTTGAGCCGATGCGGCCCGGCCGAGAACCGTGCCGGGTAGCCGCAGTGCACGATCGGCCCGAGAATGGGATGCTCGACCTCCTCGAAGAAACCCCGGTGCACCAGCTGCGGATTCTGTTGCTGCTCCTCGGCTTTGACCACCCTGGCAACGGGCACGCCGGCGTTCCACAGCGTCTCGACGATGTCGTCGCCGCCGCGCTCCGCGGTCCACGCCGCGATCGCCGCGTCGAGCACGTCCTGGGCGTTCCTGCGGCCCTGCCGCGTGCCGAGGCGGTGGTCCTCGAGCCACTCCGGGTGGCCCACGGCGCGGGCCAGGCCGGCCCACTGGCCTTCGGTGACGACCGCGATCGCGACCCAGCGGTCTCGTCGGCCCCGGCCGTCCAGATCGGCCGACGGGTAGAGGTTCTGCGGCGCCGCCGCCGGGCCGCGGTTCCCTTCGCGCTCGAGCAGATTGCCGTAGGCGGTGCACTCCACCAGTTGCTCGGCGGCGATGGCCAAAGCCGCGCCCACCATCGGCGACTCCACGAGGGCGCCCTCGCCGGTGCGCCGCCGGTGTTCGAGCGCCATCAGCAGCGCGATGGTGGCGTGCGAACCCGCGACCGGGTCACCGGGACCGTTCGGGAACTGCGGTTCCTCGTCGGGGTAGCCGGTCAGCCAGGCCAAGCCGGAGACCGCTTCCATGGTTTGGGCATACCCCGACCGGTCGCGCCAGGGACCGCTGATCCCGAACGCGGGCATCCGCACGAAGATCGCGTCGGGTTTGAGTTCGCTGATCTTCTCGTAGGTCAGCTGCCACGACTCGGTGACGCGCGGCGTGTAGTTCTCGATCACGACATCGCAGGTCTTGATCAGTTCGAACGCGGCGGCCCGGCCCGCGGCGCTGGACATGTCCAGGGTCAGGCCCCGCTTGTTGGTGTTGCCACCCTGATAGCTCGGCCCGGTCTCCCACCAGTGCGGGGTGCCGAACGGCTTGTTCGCGCGGAACCGCATTCCGTCGGGGCGCTGGACGGATTCGACGTGGATGACGTCGGCACCGAGCAGCGCCAGCACGTGTCCGACGATCGGCCCGGCCCAGAACGCGGTGAAGTCGGCGACGCGCAGCCCGGCGAACGGCAAGGCGGGGTCCTGCCCCTGCGGCGCCGGTGCCCCCGCGCGGCGGGGGCGAATCGACAACTCGCCCAACGCGCCGTTGTGTTCGCCGAGCCGTGGCGCCGGCCGGGCCGGTGCCGTGCCGGCCGACGTGTGGTGGAAGCGGTACGGCGGGGTGGGCTGCAAGAACGTTGCGCCGGGGTGCGTGGTGAAATAGCCGCCCGCCAGGAAATGGTCGAAGGTCTGGACGCTTCGCCCATTGCCGACCGGTGCGACGGGAATGCGGAAAAGCGTGGCCAGCTCCACGATTTCGTCGACGGTGCGCTCGGACATCCACTCGTCGATCTCCTTGGCCATTCGCTCTCGCTGCAGAATCCGATGGCTGAAGTACATCAAGGACTCGTCGTCGGCCCAATCCTGCTTGTCCACCATCGCGCAGAAGTCGAGCCACTGCTGCCCGGTCACCACCATGAAGGCGACCAGGCCGTCCTTGGCCCGTTCGATTCCCGGGAAGTTCTTGATCCGCTCGGCATAGGTGGGGGCACCGGTGACGCTTTGGTAGGTGACCGGATACATCGTGTGGGTGAGGATCATCGATTCCAGGGCCGAGGTGTCAACCAGTTCCCCGGCGCCGGTACCCAGCGCACGCCAACGCGCGGACAACGCTGCGACGGCAGCGATCATGCCGGTCAGCCAGTCGCCGGTCCGGCCACCCACCGACACCGGGGGGCGCCCCGGGTCGCCGCGGCCCGCGATGCCCCCACACCACGCCTGCAGCGTGAACTCCGTCGACGGGCGCCGCGCCCAGGGGCCGTCGAGCCCGAACGGGGTGATGGCGACGACCACGGCCCCGGGTGCGATGGCACGCACCCGCTCGGGCGGGAAGGCCGCGGCCAGAGCCGATTCGGGCGACCACACGACGATGTCGGCGCCGCCCAGCAACGCGGTGGCGTACTCTCGCTGCTGCGCGTCGGCGTGCGCGATCGCCACGCTGCGCTTGCCGCCGGCCAGGAATTTGAACAGCGCGCCGTCGTCGTCGCCCAGGTCGGCTCCCGACGCCGACCAGCGGCGCAGCCAGTCGCCGTCGGGATCTTCCAGCTTGACGACGTCAGCCCCGCCGTCGGCGAGCAGCCGGGTGCAGTAGGCGCCGGCCACACCGGACGACAGGTCCGCGACCACTACGCCATCCATCGGCAATTGGGCGTCCACGAGGCTCCTCAAGCAGGATCGTCGGCAACTGGGTGCACCGTCATTGTCGTCGCCGGTCGCCCGGATGTGACCCCGTCCGGACGCAAATGACGATCTCGGGCGCAGACCCGGTGGCCGGCGTCAGGGCCGCATCGCCTCGTCGACGAGCCTGGCGACGTCGGCCATGTCCGGCGTCTGGCAGGCGGCGACGTATTCCCGGCGCAACTGGGCGACCAGCTCGGCGACCGAGGGGATGTCGTCGATGAGGTCGATGCCTTGGCCCGCCGACCACAGATTCTTCCAGGGCTTGACCCCCTCGGGCAGATGCGAGTACCCGATCTTGCCGACGGCCGCCTTGGGTAGGTTCGTCGGGTCAAGACCGACCGCTCGCATCGATGGGGTCATCCAATTGGCCGCCACCCCAGCGATTTCGGGGGTGTACATCAAATCCGCAGAGGTTCCGGCGACCAGCATCGCCTTGTAGGCGTCGGCGGCGCGCGATTCCCGGGTGGCGATGAACCGGGTGCCCAGATAGGACAGGTCGGCGCCGAGGATTTCGGCCGCACGGATGGCCGCGCCGGTGGTCACCGCGCCCGCCATCACGACGATGCCGTCGAACATGGCGCGAACCTTCGGGATCAGCACCAGGTGGCTGATGGTGCCGGAGTGGCCTCCCCCGCCGGCTCCGATGCAGGTCATCCCGTCCACGCCCGCCCGGATCGCCTTGTCGGCGAACCGCAGCGAGGTCACGTCGTGCCAGATGGTCCCACCCCAGTCGTGGACCCGTCGGGCCAGCTCGGCGGGATCGCCCTGCGCCGAGATGATGATCTCCACGCCGTAGCGGGAGCACAGCTCGAGGTTGGCGCGCAGCTCGTCGTCGTCGAACCGGGTGGCCAGGTTCACCGCGATCGGTCCGATGCGCGCGCCGGGACGCTGCTCGGCGTACTGGTCGAGCTCGGCGCGGATCTGGCGCAGCCAGTCGCCGAAAATCTCTGTGCTGCGCGCGTTTTGCCGGGGCAGGGCGCCGACCAGGCCGGCCTTGCAGGCCGCCGCCACCAGTTCGGGACCCGACACCAAAAACATCGGGGCGCACACCGCCGGAAGCGTCAGCCGGCTGCGGAAAAGCTCGTCGAGTGCCATCAGCGGGTCCTCAGTGCCCGCCGAACACCGGCTCGCGCCGCTCGGTGAAAGCCCGCAGGCCCTCTTTGAAGTCGGCGCTGCGGACGGTGGCCTCCACCGACGCCGCCTCCCGCCACAACGACTCTTCGAGGTGGACGGCCGCGCGGCTGTTGAGTAACTGCTTGGTGTGGCCGAGCGAAAAGGTCGGGCCGGCAGCCAGTTCGGTTGCCAGTCCGGCCGTGGCGGCATCGAGCTCGTCGGCGGCTACCACCTCGTCGACGAGGCCCCACTCGGCGGCGGTGGTCGCGTCGACCACCGTCCCGCGCAGCAGCATCTGCCTGGCCCGGCGCAACCCGATCAGGCGCGGCAGCAGATACGATCCGCCGCTGTCGACGGAAAACCCGCGCTTGCAGAATAGTTCGGCGAAACTCGCATCGTCGGCGGCCACGGCGAAGTCACACACCACCGCCAGATGCAGTCCCAGGCCGATCGCCTTGCCCTGCACCGCCGCAACGGTGGGCACCGGGCAATCCCACAATGCCGCGATCATCCCGTGCGCGCCGATTCGCAGCCCACGGGTCAGCTGCCCGGCCGGCGGCCTGGCGTCCACGGCGTTGGCGCTGACCAGGTCCGCGCCCGCGCAGAAGTGGCGCCCGTTGGCGCGGATGTGGATGGCCCGCACCCGGCCCGCACCATCCACCTGCTGCACCGCCTCACGGATGGCCGCGCAGTCCTGTTGGCGCAGGGCATTGGCCTTGTCCGGACGGTCGAGGGTGATCGTCAGGACCGCGCCACCGGCGGTCATCCGAACGCCGACGGCATCAGCCACGGCCGGTCTCCTCGGCGAGCTCACCGTGCCGCTCGAACATGCGGACCGCGTCACGCTGCAGCTCGCGGGGTGCCTCCGGCAGCGTCGCCGCGCCGAGTTCCCGGCTGGGCAGCGAGATGGTGGCATCGGCCTGTGCGGTGGCATCGCCGCGCTGGTTGCGCACCTCGACCGACACGTCGACCAGGGTCATGCCGTCTTCGGCGCGCTTGCCGTCGACGCGGCCGGTCAGGTACTGGATGTCGCCCTGATAGTTGAATTTGCGGATCTCGTCGTGCTGGCGCACGACGAAGGCGCCGTCGCCCATCCAGTCGGTGAGGAAATGGTGGATCCAGCATTCGCGTAGCACTCCGTAGTCGTAGGCGCGCGGGTTGCCGATCGCCTTGGCCCACTCCGAATCCCAGTGCACGCGTTGGGCGACATCGGGAACGCCGTATTCGTTGTCGATGTAGAACGCCGGGATCCGCTGGCGATTTTTCCAGGCCAGGCGACCCGTCTTGAGCCCGTAGGGCACGAACCCGTAGCCGCCCGCGTGGAAGACCACCATGTCGGTGGTGGTCAGCGGGCCCTTGGCCATGGTGCCCATCTCCTCACCGGCGCTCACGTCCTCCCAGTACCGCGGTTGGGCGCCCCGAACTTTCTCGGCCGCGTACACGGCGTCGAGTGCGGCGATGTCGTCCTTGGTGTAGCAGGGGTCGGGTATGTCGCTGTATTTGCCCTTCTCCCTGGCTTTCTTGCGTTCGGTATAGATCACCAGCGTGCGGTAGACGCCGATCACCTCGGCATGCTGATTCATCTTGACGTCCCGCAAGATCCGGATGACCGACCGCCCGGCGAATTCGGACTGCTTCTCCTCCACCGACTCCAGCCCGGAGAAGCTGTAGAGGGTGTCACCGGGGTAGACCGGCCGGTACCACTCCCAGGTGCCACCGGAGACGAACGCGTGGATCCCGCGGTAGCTGCCCCCGCGCAGTTCCTTGCCCACCTTGTCCCCGCGCAGGGGCGCGTTGAGCACCGCCGCCATGATCTGTGGCGCGATCTGGCTGCCCCAGCGTGTGGTCGTGCCGTAGCCGGGGTCGGTGTAGAGCGGGTTGTCGTCGCCGTAGCCGTGCGCGAAATTGCGAATCGCCTCGGGGGTGGCCGTCGACAGCAACTCCTGATGGCGGGTCGCCGACCACACGCCGAGCGCGGCACGGTCCTTGTCGATGTCGGCGTCGTCGATCTCGAAGGCGGTGGCCGCGGCGAACGTCTCGGCGGTGCGGTCAGAGGGAGTGGTTTGCGTCATGGGCTACTCCTAGCGCCTAGCGGGTAAACGGCTTGTCTTCGGTGGGTGAAAGCCCGCGGCACCGGTTCGTGCAGCGAGTTCGTCGTCGATGGGGACCACGCCGGCTTCGCGCCTTTCTCGCTCGATAACTCGATAATCTGCCGAGAGGGTATACCTAGTTTAATAAGACCAGACAACGCTCCCCCGGGTCCCCGAAGCAAGACGTGCGCGGTCCGCCGGCAGCAAATCGCGTTCTCACCGCAGGAGTGTGCCGCGACGACGCCGACGGGCCGGCCTTGTCGAAAACATGGCTTTCGCGCGGGATGCGACCACGGTGTCGCGCGGCGGTGGATCCGGATCGTAGCGTCAGGAGCGGTCCGGACAGCGCGCGGTTCGTCGAAGGAGATGCCCATGACGTCGGCCCCGTTGTCACCGCAGACCGGTGTCGCAGACATCCTTGCCCGCTCGGCGGCCGCCGCGCCGGACAGCACCGCCGTGATCGCCGACGGAATCGAACACACCTTCGCGCAACTGGCGGAGGCGACCCAAACGCTGAGCGCCCAACTTGTTCCCGGCACGCGGGTGATCGCCCGGCTCGGCAACGACGCCGCCTCGGTGGTCGCCCTGCACGCCGCATGGCGCGCTGGCTGCTCGGTGGTCGCGGCCAGCACGATGGTGCCCGATTCCGAGGTCGTCCGACGCACGGCCGAGACGTCGGCGGCCAGCGTCCTGACGCCCGACGCCGGCGGTCTGGGGGCGCACATCGAACACACCGGTTCGCGCCGGCCCGCGCCGGCCGGTGAGGCGGTCGTCATGTTCACCTCGGGCACGACCGGGACGCCGAAGGGCGCGTCGCTGACGTTCGCGGCCCTGCGCGGCAGCCTGGCCGGCATCGCGTCGGGGACCGGCCTCGACGACACCGGGCGGCCACCGAAGACGCCGGCCCGGGGCCCCCGCCTGGTGATGGTTCCGGTCGCCCACATGGGCGGGCTGCTGGGCACCTTGACGGCGTGGTGGCTCGGCAAGCCGGTGCTCCTGGTCACCAAGTTCTCCCCGCAGGTGGTGGTCGACCTGGCCCACCGGCATGCCCTCGGCATGCTGCCGTTGACCCCGGCGATGGTGTGGGAGCTCACCCAACTCGGCGGGGACGCAAAGCTTCCCGGGATCGACCACGCGATCGTGGGCACGGCGGCCCTGCCCGAGGCCACCCGCGTCGCGTTCGAGGACAAGTTCGGCGTCCCGATCCTGCGTAATTACGGCCAGACCGAGTTCGCGGGTGCGATCGCCTTCGAACGCCCGGCCGACGTGAAGGCCGGCCGCCGCCCGGACGGCACGGTGGGGCGAGTGGCCCCGGGGGTCGAGGTGGCGATTCTCGACCCGGCCGGCGAGCGGCTGCCCGTCGGCGTGGTCGGGGAGATCGCGGCGCGGGCGGCCTCCTCGATGTCGGGCTACCTGGATTCCAGCGGCCGGCCCGCCGATCCCGGCGCCTGGCTGCGCACCGGTGATCTGGGCAAGCTGGACGACGACGGCTTCGTCTACGTGGTGGGCCGGGTGCGTGACATGGTGGTGTGCGGCGGCTTCAACGTCTACCCCGCGCAGGTCGAGGCGGCGCTCAACGACCTGGCCGACGTCGCGGATTCCGCGGTGGCCGGGCTGCCCGACGAACGCCTCGGCGAGATACCGGTCGCGGCCGTGGTTCTCAGCCCGGGTGCCACCGGCGACGCCGAAGCCATCCGTCAACAGCTGCGGTCGCGGCTGGCCGCCTACGAGCTACCCCGCCAAGTGGTGTTTGCGTCGGCGATACCACGACTGGACACCGGCAAGGTGGATCGCCCCGGCGTCGCCCGGCTGGTGCAGTCCGCGCGGCGATGACGCCTACGAATACTTGTCGACCAGCGTGCGCTTGTAGAGCTTGCCGGTTTCGGTGCGCGGTAGCGACGGCTCGAAGGAGATCGACCGCGGGCACTTGTAGTGCGCGAGCCGGGCACGCGTCCACGCCAGCAGCTCGGCGGCGAACGCCTCCGTCGCGTCGGACGGATCGCAGCTCTGGACAACGGCTTTCACCGCCTGCCCCATCTCGGGATCGGGAACGCCGAACACCGCCGCATCGAGCACCTTGGGGTGGCTGATCAACAGGTCCTCGGCCTCCTGCGGATAGATGTTGACCCCGCCGGAGATGATCATGTGGTGGCGACGGTCGGTGAGGTAGAGGTAGCCGTCTTGGTCGAGATATCCCATATCGCCGACCGTGGCCCAACCGCGGGGGTCGCGGGAAGCCGCGGTCTTGGCGTCGTCGCCGAGATAGGTGAACGCAAGCCCACCGTCGCAGTAGATGTCGCCCGCCCGCCCGGGCGGCAACTCCTGCAGGTTGTCGTCCAGGATGTGCAGCACGCCGGTCACCGCTTTGCCGACCGATCCCGGGTGAGCGAGCCACTCCTGTGCGGTGATGAACGTCGAGCCGGCGCCCTCGGATGACGCGTAGAACTCGTCGATGATCGGCCCCCACCAGTCGATCATCGCCTTCTTGATCGCGACCGGGCAGGGTGCGGCGGCGTGCACCACCCGTCGCAAGCTCGACAGGTCATGGGAATTGCGCACGGCCTCGGGCAGTTTCAGCATGCGCACGAACATCGCCGGGACGAACTGGGCGTGGGTGACCCGATGACGCTCGATGGCCTCGAGCGCGCCGTGGGGGTCGAATTTCTCCAGCACCACCGCGGTGGCGCCCAGCGACTGGGCCGTCATCGACCAGTAGGCGGGCGCGGTGTGGTAGAGCGGGGCCGGGGTCAGGTACACGGAGTCGCCGGTGATGCCCACCCTGTCGAACAACGGCGTGAGCAGCAGCGGCGCCTCCGCCGGCGTCACGTGCGTGAGCTGACGAACGATCCCCTTGGGCCGTCCCGTGGTGCCCGACGAGTACTGGAGCAGGTCGCCCTCGCGCTCGTCGACCACCGGCGTGCCGGGGCGGTCGGCCACACACTCGGGGTAGCGCTGCCATCCGTCCATGTCCTCGTCGGCGATCAGTCGCAGGGCCGGCAGCGCGTCGCCCAGGTGTTCGCCGAGGTCCGCGCACACCGATCGGGTTGCGCACGAACCGATCACCGCCTTGGCGCCGCTGTCGGCGACGATGTAGGCGGCTTCGGCGGCCGTCAGGTGGGTGTTGATCAGCGCGTAGTACAAGCCGACGCGGCGAGCGGCCCACATCACGGCGTGAATGTGCTCGTTGTTCTCCATGACCACCGCCACCGCGTCACCCTCACGCAGACCGGCGTCGCGAAAATGGTGCGCCAACCGGTTGGCGCGGGCTTCCATCTCGGCGAAGCTCACGCGCTTGCCGGAGGGGTGCAAGACGAGCGCAGGTTTTTCGGAGTCGACGTGCTCGCGGATCTGCATGACCCTCCCCGCTCGAGTGGCGTCCCGCGGCGACGACCGACTACCGCGGGCACCTATAATACTAGGTTCACTATGTCTGGATGGGACTCAATCGTCGTCGCGCTGCTCCAGCAACGCCGCATAGTCGGCCAGCGGCGCCGAGCCCTCCCCCGCGAACCGCTCGAGCAGTGCATCGGTCGCCGCCACCGCCGACCAGCCATCCAGGCCGGCCGCGGGGATGTCGCGCTCGGCGAGGGTGTCCGCCAGAGTCTTCGGTGTGCGCGAAAGTTCGGCCAGGTCGGCGCGCAGCGCCGCGACGACCGCTCCTGCGTCGGCGGCATGCGAACCCGCGCCGGAGGGGGCCCGCCCCGCCCAACCGGCGACGTACAGCCCCGCGGTCGGCGTCGCGCCGACCGACACCCGTCCCCCACGGTGCGCGATGTGTCCGCGGTCCTCGTCGATGCCGTCCCAGCAGAACACATCCGCGCGCGGGCGAAGCACCAGTTGGGCCCTGAGGTCCTCGCTCACCACGCTGCCGTAGCGGTCCGGCCGGTGCAGGCACCGCAGCGCGCGCGCCCGATTGCGTCCGACGACACCGACCGGGGTGAGTCCGGTCCGGACCACCAGATTCGGGGGAGCCCCCGGGGGCAGGAACATTCCCGACTGCCATCCCGGGTCGACCAGCTGGACATGGCGCAGCCCGCTGGTGGCAAGGCGGGAGAACACCGCCTCGGAGACGCCGCCGGGGGGCCGCCCGCAGAGCGCCTGCGCGACGCTCAACGCCTCCGGTGAAACGCCGATGAGCACCGCGGAGTCCATGTCGAGGTCGAGTTCGTCCACCTCCACATCGGCATTGCCGCAGAGCCACGCTTCCACGTGGCTTAGCGTGCCGATACCCACGGCCTCGCAGCCGGCGATCGCCAGCGGCAGGTCGTGCGGCGCGCCGGTGGCCAGCACCACCGCGTCGGCGGTGCGGCGCAGCTCGTCGAGCGATAGCGCCGAGCCGATCACGACATTGCCGAAGTAGCGCACGCGGCCGTCGCGGAGCACGGCGTCGACCTCGTGCGCGACCTTTCGCAGGCGCTGCTCCCCTGCGGCCGGGCCGTGCCGCAGCAGCCCGTCGGGCAGCACGGCCCGGTCGACGAGGTCCACCGTCACGTCCAGCGCGCTGTCGGCGAGAAGCGCCGATGTGACGGCGAATCCGGCCGGCCCGGCACCCACGACTGCGATGCGAACGGTCACCCCACCGCCGTCTTCTGCAACGCACCGGTCTCGACCAGCCTGCCGTTGTAGGTTTCCATCAATGCCTCGGTGACCGCGGGTTTGCGGGTCTCCCCGCCCTGATGCACCCAGCCCTGGCGCCAGCGGTGGCCCTCCGCCAGGTCGTGGCGGATCGGGCAGCGGCCGCCCTCGTTGGCCTCCCAGATCCAGGTCTGGCCGCCACCGGTGTAGGCGACCCTGGTGGGAAAGGTCCGCTCGTCCAGCGGCTCGCCGTCGAGTTCCACCTCGACGTGGATGTCGCGGGCGATCAGCGGGGGCCCGTCGGTGCGGTGCACGAGCATGATGTTGAAGTCGTCGGTGCCGTGCACGAGATGCCCGGAATGCACGGTGCCGTCTTCGAATTCGGTCGCGAAGCCCACCCACGCGGCCTCGCACCGCGCGATGTAGGGGCTCGCGATGTAGTCGATGCCCTCGCCGATGTGGATGCTGTCGTGAAAGACCAGACCGCTGACGTCGGTGCCCTTGATGCGGCCGCGGACCCGGAAGAGGCGGGAAGAGTACGACGACGGGACCTCCCGATCGGGCGAGAAGAACTGCAGGCCCTTGCCGACCAGGTCCCCCGTGAGCGAAACCTCCTCGCCGTCATGCCATTCCATCTTGTCGTCCCAGGTCAGCATCAACGGCGTGCCGTCGGGCGTCCACACCCCCCACTTGCCGTCGCGTTGCCCGTGTTCCACCGGACCGGAATAGGAGTTGTCGTGGTCCTTCGCGTAGCTGAAGTCCTGGCCGACCTTCGACTCCGAAAGGTGAAGGTAGCGGGCCCTCTTGGGATAGAAGCCCCGGATCGGCCACCAGTGGTCGCCCGCGGCGGAGCGCACGGAGCCGTAGCAGTACTGCATCCCCATCGGAACGCCGTTGACGTCGCCCCACAGCGGCGCGGGATCGGTATCGATGATCGCGCCGACGAGTGCGTAACCGTAGTGGCCGCCGGCCCGGACCGGCGGAGTGTCGTTGAGCGGCAAGCTGGGTCCTCCCTAAGCTGCGACGTCCAGGTGCTCAGCCGGCGTCGAAGACGACCGGCACCTTGTTGGGGGCACGCAGACCGATGCCCTGCACGCGGGCTTCGCGCCGGGTCCCGGGATCCAGCCGCAGCCCGGGCAGCCGGTCGAACAACGCCGTCAACGCCGCCGTCATCTCCAAGCGGGCCAGGTGGGCGCCCAGGCAGGCGTGTGGCCCCCAGGCAAACGCGATGTGCGGCTTCTTCTCCCGGAAAATGTCGAACGAGTCGGCATTTTCCCAGCGGGTGTGGTCACGGTTGGCCGCGCCGATCGACACCTCCAGCACGCTGCCCTCCGGTATCTCGACGCCACCGAGTTCCACGTCCTCGATCGCGATCCGGCTGATCGACATCAAGGGGGGCTCCCAGCGCAGCCCTTCCTCGATGGCCTGGGGCAGCAGGCTGCGATCGGCGATCAGGGCAGCCAGCTGCTCGGGGTTCTGCAACAGGCCCAGCAGCATGCTGGCGGTCGAGCGCGCCGTGGTCTCACCGCCCGCCGGCAGCAGAAGCCGGAGGAAGGAGACGATTTCGATGGTGTCCAGCCGGCTGCCGTCGAGTTCGGCGTTGGCCAACAAGGTGATCAGGTCCTCGCCGTCTCCGTCGCGGCGCTCCTCGATCAACGGGGACAGGTAGGTCTGAAGGTTGCGCGACGCCACCAGCGCGCGGTCCATGTCGTAGAAGGCCCCGACCGTCTCGCCGGCCCAGGTGTTGAAACGCTCGATGTCCGCATAGGGCAGGCCCATCATCTCGGTGATGATGTACACCGGGAACAACAGGGTGAATTCGCGGTAGAGCTCTGCGGACCCGTTGCGTTCGAAGCGATCGATGAGTCCGTGCACCGCCGGTTGAATCGCCGTCTGCTGCCAGCGGTCCAGCGAGCGGCGCGTGAAGGCCTGCGAGATGAGCGCGCGGTGCCGCCGGTGTTCGTCCCCGTCCATGCCGATGATGTTGCGGCCCCACACGCGGCCGATCGTGTCCAGCCAGAACTTCGACGAGAGGCGTTCGTCGGTGAGCGCCTGCTGGCAGTGTTCATAGCTCAGGGCGCAGGAGAACGCCACGTTGAAGGCCTCCTCCTTGCGGTAGTCCTCCTGGCCGAGCAACTCGGCTTGTTTGCATGAGTGCACGGGTGCGCGTCGGCGCGCCTCGCCCAGCGGACCGTACAGGTCCACGATCCGTGAGCGCGGCGTCTCGGCCGCCGCGGACGCCACATACGCGCTGTCGTCGGCTGCGCGGATGTATGCACGCAGATCCGAACCGGTGCTGGTCGTCATGATCGCTGCTCCCGAAGGGTCATGGTTTAGTCGTCGATGCCTCAACCGGCGTGGAACTGAATGGCTTTCGTCTCGGTGAAGTCGTCGAGCACGTCGGCTCCGAGTTCGCGGCCCACGCCCGATCGTTTGTAACCGCCGAACGGCGCCCACGGGCTCATCCCGCCGGAGCCGCCGTTGATGCTGACGTTGCCGGTCTGGATGCGCTGCGCCATCGCGAAGGCAACACCGGGATCGGCGGTCCAGATCGACCCCGACAGACCGTAGGCGGAGTCGTTGGCGATCCGCACCGCCTCGTCGTCGTCGTCGAACGGGATCGCCACCCCGACGGGCCCGAACACCTCCTGCTGGGCCACCGCCATGTCGCTGCGCACGTCGGCCAGCAGCGTCGGTTCGTAGTAGTAACCGCGGCTCAGCTGCGGGGGGCGGCGCCCGCCGGTCACCAACCGCGCGCCCTGATCCAGCGCGCCCGTGACGTACTTCTGGGCCCGGACGCGGGCGCTGTCCCGGATCAACGGGCCCACCACGGTATTCGCATCGGTGGGATCGCCGATCGGAAGCCGTTGCAGCAGCGCGGCGACGCGCTCCACGTACTGGTCATGGATCGAGCGGTGCACCAGATGCCGCGTCCACAACGCGCAACCCTGGCCGGTGAACAGGGTCAATTCCTGCGCGCCCCTGGCCGCGGCGAGATCCAGGTCGGCGTCGGCGCGCACGATCATCGCCGACTTTCCGCCAAGTTCGAGCGTGACGTGCTTGAGCGTCGCGGAAGCCTGTGCCATCACCTTCGCGCCGACCGCATCTGATCCGGTGAAGGTGACCATGTCGACCCGCGGATCGATGGTCAGGTACTCCCCCACGTCGACTCCACCCGTGACGACGTTGAGCACACCCGGCGGCAGGTCGGCTTCCTGTGTCGCGGCACCCAACAGCAGCGCCTCCAAGGGGGTGAAGTCCGAGGGCTTGAGCACCACGGTGCATCCGGCGGCCAGCGCGGGCCCGACCTTGAGGAGATTGACGAAGAACGGGGCGTTGAACGGCGTGATCGCGGTGACCACGCCACGCGGGGACCGCTGCACGACGCCGGCCCCCAACACGGTGGCGCCGTGGCGATTTGGGAAGTTCGTCACCGGTAGCGGTCGCAGCGCCTCGAATGCGGAGCATCGGTCGATGAAGAAGTCGAACAGCCGCATCGGAGCGTCGACTTGGCTGGGCCGGGCGACCGATACCGGGATGCCGGCCTCGGCGACCACCAGTCCCACGACGTCGTCGGCCCACTCGGCGAGCACGTCCCGCAGCCGGCTCAGTGCCGCCGCCCGCTGCGCGGGCGTCATCTTCGGCCACGGCCCCGCGTCGAATGCCCGCCGCGCGGCCGACACCGCGGCGTCGGCGTCGGCGGCCGCACCCCAGGGCGCGGTGACGACGGATTCCTCGGTGGCCGGATTCAGCACCGGCGCGGCCGTTTCCGTCTCCCGCCACGCACCGTTGACGAAGAGGCCGTGGTACTGGGACCTGGCCGGCGCGGCAGCGGTCGGCGTACTCATTCGACCCTGGTCACCACGCCGGAGGCGCCGTCCACCTCGACGACGTGGCCCGTCTTGAGCACCTTGCTACCGGTGAGGGTGCCTACGACGCAGGGGATCCCGAACTCTCGGGCCACCACGGCTGCGTGGGACATCTCGCCACCGGTATCGACGACGACGGCGGCCGCATAGGCGAAGAACGGCGTCCATCCGGTGTCGGTGAACGCGGTCACCAGCACTTCGCCCGGCTCGAGCTCATCCATGGAATCGACGGTGAGAACGCGCACCGGCCCCTTGGCCAGGCCGGCCGACACGGCGGTGCCCTGCAGCGTTTCGCCGGCCATCAGCTCGCCGCCGGCGTCCGCATCGGGCGTCCACTCCCCGACGAAGTTCAGCGGCGGCCGTTGCGTTTCCAACCGTTCGCGTTCGGCGCGCCGGCGAGCGATCAGCGCTTTGGCGTCCGCCGGGGGGTTCCTCAACTCGGCCCGCACCAGATAGAACACGTCGCCGGGGCTGTCGATCGTCCCGCGCGCCGCCAGCCGGTTACCGAGCTCACGTGCGATCAGCCGG
Source organism: uncultured Actinomycetota bacterium (assembly GCA_963711445.1). Lineage (GTDB taxonomy): Bacteria > Actinomycetota > Actinomycetes > Mycobacteriales > Mycobacteriaceae > Mycobacterium. The sequence goes on along the minus strand of CAVQEF010000002.1, from coordinate 1,135,875 downwards.
TACTGGTGGGTCTGGCGAATGGTGGCGTCCCGGCCGGTTTCCCGCAACCGCTGGAACCGCGCACCCAACGAGGCCAGCATTCGCAGCCGCAACCCGAATTTCGGCGGTTGCTCGGCGACGCGCTGCCGGGCGGCCAACAACTTTGCCACCACGTCGATCAGCCGGTCCGGCGCGTCGGCGAACACCGCGTTGGCGAGCTCGGTCTCTCGCGGGCCGCGGTGTCCGTATTCGGCGACCACCTCGTCGAGTTTGGCCACGAACCCGGGGCGTTCGCGACGCAGCACGTTCAGGGCCACGACGGCCGAGTTGTCGCGCAGGGTCGCCTCGATCGCGGGATCCGCTTTGGCCAGTTCCGCCAGGGCATAGACACCGCGGGTGACCCCGGCGCTCGCGAGATCTTTTGTGCCACCGCGGATCCGGGTCGCAAATCCCTTGCCGCCCTGCGCCTGGATGAGGCCCATCAGCGGGACGAGAAAGGAGGAGGCCTGCGCGGCCCCGGACCAGGCGTTGGCGACCTCGTCGCGGGTTCGCAGCAACCAGGCATGCAGCGCGGCGTCGGACAGCCCCGCGTAGTACGAGCCGTCGCGCGCCGATTGCCGCGCGTGGGCATCGATATCGCGTATTTCCCTGCCGAAGCCGGTGAGTTGGATCGCCGCCAGCGGCAGTCGCCTGGCCATCTCCCAGGCGCTCGGCTTGTCGAACGAGGGCACGTCGGCGCCGCCGCCGGCACCAAAGAGCATGTCCTGCCACGAAGACGCGCCGCCACCTGGCATCACCATCCCCATCGCGTAGACGATGGAGAGGTTGGCGTACACGCCGTGGCCGAAGGCGCCGACCGGCTCCTGGCTCAGGGCTCGCCCGAGTTCGCCGCCGATCCGCAGCACGTCGGCGGCCTGGGCGCCCGCGGCCCGCAACGCATCGATCGCCAGCTCGAGCGACAGTGGCGTCATCGGGCCCGGAAAGGCCTCCGAGGTGTTCGCGGCGGTGAACACCTGCCAGTTCGGATGCACGGTGGTGTCGAATTCGCCGGCGACCCCCTGCGGCGCCGCGGGACGGCGCTCGCTGCCGCTGGGCGGCTCGGGCACCGACCCCCAGGGCCACCGCCAGGGGATCAGCATTCGCCGGGTACCGAGGAAGACATGAGACCTGTTGGTGCGCGCGAAGTCCGCCACGCACTGGCGGGACGACCACGCGCAGTGAAATCCGAACTCCTGGGTCAGCCGCGCGGTGTCTACCAGGGGAAAGTTCAGGAACGCCTCCACCGCACCCGGGTCCAGCGAGAACCACCCGCGGTCCCACAAAAAGCCCAGCAATTTCTCGGCGCCGTCGGCCGGGACCTCGACGTAGCGCTTGCCGAGGATGTCGGCGATTTCACGCATCTCTATCGTGTCCGGCGCGGCGAGGTTGACCGGTCCGGACCACTCCGGACGATCCAGCGCATCGGCGAAGAACCGGGCGAGGTCGTCGGGGTGGACGAACTGAAAGAGGTTTCGGCCGCCCTTCATGCCCAGGATGATCGGGGTGGCGAAGCCTTCCTGGGTGACTCCGGTGGTGCCCCGTCCCATGATGTTGGTCGCACGGACCATGACGGCGTTGAGCGAGGAGGCGGTGATCAGCGCTTCGGCCTCCGCCTTGTGCTGCGAGTAGATGTGCTTGGCGGAGGGCCGCAACGGGTCTTTCTCCTTCAGCGCCGGCGGGTTGTCCGCGTGGGCCCCGTAGGCCATCACCGAGGAGGCGGTGACCAGGCGCGTAACCCCCGTGCGTTCCATCGCGGCAACCACCGCCTGCGTCCCGCCGACGTCGATCGCGCGGGTGGCTTCGACGTCGTGCATGGGATGTGTCGTCCACGCGAGGTGCACCACCGCGTGGACGCCGGACATGGCCCTGGCCACCGCATCGGCGTCTCGAATGTCGGCGCTGACGTGCCGGTACCGCGGGGCGGCCAACGAGTGCGGGCGCCGCGAAAGACCGACGACTTCGTGACCTCGGGCGAGAATCTCCGGGATGATGCACGAACCGAAGTCCCCGGACGCGCCGGTCACCATCACATGCATGAAACCGCCTGGTGTCGTGGTTTTCCGTCACCCCGAAATGTAGGGCGCGCCGCATCACGGTGTCAATGGACGCGAGTAGAGATTCTCTAGATTCTTCGCGCATGCCCTCAACCGGGTACGGGCTTGAAGAGGGGATTGGCCAAACCGCTTTTTGGTATAGATAATCTGCATCCATGACCGGCGTAGGTGGCGCCCCGGCGCTTCTCATCGACTTCGGCGGCGTGCTCACCGAATCCGTTCTGGGTAGCTTCGAGCGGAGTTGCCGGGCCCATGGCGTGGACCCGCGCGGCTTCGTCGCCGAGGTCTTCGCGGCCGACCACGCCGCAGACAGCCCGTTCGCATTGATCGAACTGGGACAGATTTCCATCCCGGAGTTCCTGGAGCGGATCACCCCGATCCTCTCCCGGCATGCCGCGGGCCAGGTGAACGGGGCGGCGTGGTTCGCGAAGGTGCAGCAGACAACCCGACGCGTCGATTCGGAGATGGTGCGGGCCGTGCAGGCGCTCACGGACCGCGGCGTGCAGACGGCGTTGGTCAGCAACTCATGGGGGCCCCGCGATGGGTATCCCTGGGAGCGCCTGCCGCGGTTCTGCGAAGTCGTCGTGTCCGCCGAAGTGGGAATCCGCAAGCCCGACAGCGCGATCTACCTGCTTGCCGCCGACAAACTCGGGCGAGCACCGGCCGAGTGCGTGTTCGTCGACGACGTCGAGGTCAACCTGGTCCCGGCCCGCGCGCTGGGCATGCGAACCATCCTGCATCAACGCCCCCGGGACACCCTTTCGGAATTGCACCGGATCTACGGCTGACACCGCGACGCGCGGCAGCGTCTCAGTACAGCACGTCGAGGATTCTGCTCTCGCCCTGTGCGCTGCCCAGATATCGCCGCGCGGTGTTCATGTGCGCCCGCCACGCGCGCTCGGCCCCCTGCGCGTCCCCGGCCCGGATCAGCGCGGCGACGTTCTCGTAGCCGCGCAGCGCCCGGCGGTTGGCACGGGCGACCTCTTCGCTGTCCGGTCCCATCTCGGCGACTGCGTTGGCCAGCTCACGCTCGATGATTTCCGCGAGCAGGCCGATCAGCGCGGTCAGTGTCCGATTGCCGGACAACTCGACGAGCCTGACGTGAAACCGCACGCCGGCCCGATGGAACGACCGGGGATCGAGCGCCGCGGCGGCTCGCAACTCATCGAGCTCACGATCAAGGGCCCCAAGCTGTATATCGGTGGCGGTCTCGGCCAGCCGACGTATCGCAGCCGGTTCGATCGTGAGCCGTGCCTCCCACACGTCGCCGATGGACGTCCCGGAAAGCATGAGCACCATGCCGAAAAGACCGGCCACGGCGTCGGGGCCGGGTACGGTCACCTGCGCACCGCCCGGAGGTCCCCGCCTGATGGCGACCAGGGAGTCGCCCTCCAGCAAGCGGAAGGCCTCGCGCAAGGTCGGTCGCGAGACCCCGAACTGACGGATGAGTTCGGCTTCGGTCGGCAGCCAGTCGCCATCGGCGAGTTCACCCCGCGCGATCATCGAACGGATCTGCGCGGCCACCTGGTCCGACATCTTCAACGGCCGCACCGGGCGGTGCGAGCCGATGGGCGAGAAGTTGCGATTGGTCACCGTTGCTGGGCTCCCGCCGGGTGAAACGTCAGGTCGTGATGAAGCATAGGCCCAGTCGGTAGATCCTTTAGAGGAACCGTTGCCATCGAACACCGCCGCGCCGGCGGCACCGCAAGCCGGGGGCGTCTTGCTTCGATACAGTTTATCTAGATAAACTCCCTGCCAAGGCGTCACAACAGCCAGGAGAACACGTGGATCTGTCCTTCACCGACGAGGACCACACCTTCCGCCAGGAGGTGCGCTCTTGGCTGCGGGACAATGTTCCCACCGACGAGCGTCCGCACGATTGCGCCGCCGCGCGGGCCTGGGACATGGCCTGGCAGCGAAGGCAGTTCGAGGGCGGCTACGGCGGCATCGCCTGGCCGCGCGAATACGGCGGCCAGGGATTGCCGTTGGTCCGGCAGCTGATCTGGTTCGAGGAGTACGCCAAGGCGGATGGGCCCGACATCGGCTGTGGTTTCGTCGGTATCAACCACGGCGGGCCGACCCTCATCGCCCGCGGCACCGAGGCGCAGAAGCGGCGGCATCTGCCCAAAATTCTTGCCGGAGAAGAAGTGTGGTGTCAGGGGTTTTCCGAACCCGGTGCCGGCTCCGATCTTGCCGGCATCTCCACCAAGGGATCCGTCGAAGGCGACGAACTGGTGGTCAACGGCCAGAAGATCTGGACCAGTTACGCCCATATGGCCGACTTCCAGGAATTACTTGTTCGTAGCGATCCCGACTCGTCCCGGCACGGCGGCCTGACGTGGGTGATCTGCGATATGCACAGCCCCGGGATCACCGTCCGGCCCATCGTTTCGATGGACGGCTTGGCGGAGTTCTGCGAAGTGTTCTACGACGACGTGCGGCTCCCCCTCGAGAATGTCGTCGGCGGGATCGGCGACGGCTGGTCGGTGGCGATGTCGACCCTCGGCTTCGAACGCGGCACCGGCTTCATGAAGTCCCAGACCGAACTCTCGGTGGCGCTGGAGCGACTGATCGGGGACGCCGCGACCTTGGGGCAGCTCGACGACCCGGGCGTCCGCGGCACGCTCGGGGAGCTGCGGGCCGACGTTCTGGCGATGCGGGCGATGACGTATGCGACGGTGTCCGCGGCGGTGCGAACCGACGTTCCGGGCCCGGAGGGATCGATGATCAAGATCTTCTACGCCGACCTGGCCCAGCGGCTTCACCGCACCCGCATGGAGGTGATCGGTGTCCACGGCCTCGATCGCGCCGGCAGGTATGGCCCTGACATCGATGAATACCTGTACTCGTATGCGGCCACCATCGGTGGCGGCACCTCTGAAGTGCAGCGCGACATCGTCGGCGAGCGCGTCCTCGGCCTGCCGCGGAATCGTTAGGCCGCGGCATGGACTTCCTCCCCGATGCAGCCCAAGAGGCTCTCGTCGAAGCGACCCGCCATTACATCGGATCGCGGCTGCCGCTGACCGGTTCCCCGGTCGGGCTCGACGACGTCCGCTGGAAGGAAATCACCGAGCTGGGTTGGCTGGGCCTGGCCACCGAGGAGGACGCGGGAGGTGCCGGGGCCACCCTGCTCGATGAGGTCTTCGTGTTCCGCGAAATCGGCCGCGGACTCGTGTGCGGACCGATTCTGACGACACTGGCCGCCGCCCGGCTGGCCGCCTGGACCGGAAACAAGGTGCTGTCGGGTGACTTGGTCGCGGGCCAGGCCCGGGTGGCCCGGGCCATTCCGCTAGCCGGCGACAACCACCGGCTGTTGCTGCTCGACCCGGAGGGCTCCGCGCTGACCCTGCTCGTGGATGGCGCTCGCGCCGCCCTGTACCCGACGCCACAGCGCGTCGAGTGCGGTCCCGGCCTCGAGGATGCAACGTCAGTGGGCCATGTCGGCGTCGACGACCTCGGACCCGCGTCGGTGGTTGCCGAGGACCGGCACACGAGAGACCGGATCCGGCGGGTGCTGGCGATCCTGACGTGCGCCCAGCTGGCCGGAATCTGCGGAGCCACCCGGGATCTGGCGACCGCATACGCCAAGGATCGGGTCCAGTTCGGCAAGCCGATCGGTGCGTTCCAGGCCGTCAAGCACAAGTGCGCGGACATGGCCACCAACGCGCTGGCCGCCGACAACGTGACCTTCTTCGCCGCGCTGACCGAGATCACGGCCGCGTCCGGCTCCGATTACCACGCGTTGGCGGCCGCAACCTGTTGTCGGCGCGCGGCGTTCGCGAATTCCAGGGCCAACGTTCAGATTCACGGGGCGATGGGATTCACCGTCGAAGACAACGCCCACCGCTTCGTCAAACGAACGCACACCCTGAGCGTCACGGAATCTTTCGACCGGGCAGCCGAACTGCTGGGCGGCCTGCCCAGTGCCCAGTGCCCAGACAAGTGAGGAAGCATGACCACGGCCGAGCTCAAGGCTGAAATCGTCGACGGCGTCGGTGTCGTGTCGCTCAACCGACCGCATCGCCACAACGCCGTCACCGACGCCCTTTTCGACGACATGCGCACTGCGTTGCGCGACTACCTCGGCAACGACCTGGTGCGATGTGTGCTGATTCGCGGCGAGGGCCCGTCGTTCTGCTCCGGGCGTGACAAAGCCGAACTCGGTAGGCGCGCCAACGGTGAGGACGACTTCACCTTCGTCAGGGAACACCAGCGGATCCGGTTGGAGGTGCTCGAATCGACAAAGCCGGTCGTTGCGGCCGTGCAGGGCGCCGCACTGGGCGGCGGATTCGAGCTCGCGCTGTCGGCCGACATGCGAATCATCGCCGAGGACGCCGTCTTCGGCCTTCCCGAGGTCGGGCTCGGACTGGTGCCCGACACCGGCGGAACCCAACTGCTGCCGGCCCTCGTGGGTCCCGCGCGGGCCAAGTACCTGGTGCTGAGCGGGGCACGCATCGATGCCCGCACCGCCTACGCATGGGGTCTTGCCGAAGAGGTCGTCCCGGTCGGAGCGCTGCAGAACCGCGCGATGGAACTGTGCCGTCAGCTGGCGGCACAGCCGAAACTGGCGATGTCCATGGGCAAGATGCTGGTCAATCAGGCCGGCATGGGCGACATCCGCAACGGGCTCGACCAGGAGTTGCTTGCCCAGACCGCCCTGTTCGGCTCACCCGAGTACCTGAGCATCAAGCAGGGTGCGCTGCAACAGCACCGAGATGCGGCCGCTCACAACCGGCCGGAAGGCGACGGCCGCTGACATGCCGCTCCCAGCGCCTCCCCCCCTCGGTACGGCCATGCTGCCGCCGGGCACCTACGCCGGCCAAGTCGTCGTCGTCACCGGCGGCGGCACCGGACTGGGCAAGGCGATGGCGACCGAGTTCGCCCGCCTGGGCGCCGCGGTGGCCATCGCCAGCCGCAAGCCCGAACATCGCGACAATGGCGTACGCGCATTGGAGGCCCTGGGCGCCAGGGCCATTGGAGTCGAGCTCGATGTGCGCGACGAAGGCGCGGTCACCGCGACATTCGACCGGATCGAACGGGAGCTGGGACCCGCCGATGTCCTGATCAACAACGCCGCCGGCAACTTTCCGTCGCAGGCGGTCAAGTTGTCCGCCAATGCCTGGCGCAGCGTTGTCGACATCGTGCTCAACGGAACATTTCTGTGCAGCGGCGAGTTCGCGCGGCGGGCCATCGCGCGGTCCGCCCCCGGCGCCATCCTCAACATCGGGGCCACCTACTCGTGGACGGGCGGTCCCGGCACCGCGCATTCGGCGGCCGCCAAAGCCGGCGTCACAAACCTCACCCAGTCGCTGGCCGTCGAGTGGGCGCCCAAGGGCATTCGCGTCAATTGCCTTGCCCCTGGCCTTTTCCCGCACGGCGATCTGCCGCCCGTGCTGCTCGCACGACAGAACCCGGCCGCCGACGGCAAGCGCATTCCGGCCGGCCGGGTCGGTCAGCCACACGAGTTGGGCTGGGCCGCAACGTACCTGTGTTCACCGTTTGCGGCCTACCTGACCGGTCACACGCTCGTGCTGGACGGGGGTAACTGGCTGCGTCGCGGTTTGAGCATGCCCGAATTCGTGCCGATCGACGAGCAGTTTCCCTGACCGGCGTTGCGCCTACCGATGGCAGATCACCACAAGGAGCGGCAAACCAATGACGATGGCTGCGACGTCAGCCGGCGCGCCCAACTGCTCGGGTGAGCCGCCGGTCTGGGCGGCCGGGCACGCCGACACGGTCGTCGCGGTGCTGTCCCGCGCCGTCGAGCAATCCCCGGACAAGGTGTTCCTCGACTTCGCCGGGGAGACGTACTCCTATGCGCGGGTGTGGGAGCTGTCGTTGCGCCGCGCGGCGGGCCTGGACCGGCTGGGCGTCGGGCCCGGCCAGACCGTGGTGTGCATCCTGGACAACAATGTCGATGCGGTCGTGTCATGGTTCGCCGCCAACTTCCTGGGCGCGATCTGGGTCCCGGTCAACACGGCGCTCAAGGGTGAATACCTGCGCCACCAGATCGGCGATGCCGCCGCCGTTGTGGCGCTGGCCGAATCGGATTATGCCCAGCGCATTCTGGATGTCGCCGAGGAACTGCCGGACCTGCGGCACGTGGTGGTGCGTGGCACGCCGCCGGCTTCGGCCGCGGTCTCGGTGTTGTCGCTCGAGGCGCTCACGGCCGATCCCGGGCCGCTCGAGCCGGCCACGGTGACCGCGCATGACCTGGCCATGCTGATCTACACCTCGGGCACGACCGGCCCCTCCAAGGGCTGCATGATCAGCCATAACTACATCTGCAACGTCGCGAGAAACACGGCCGCCATGCGCGATCCCCGCTTCACGCTGTGGACTCCGTTGCCGCTGTTCCATCTCAACGCCGCGGGCACGTCGGTGCTGGCCACCGCGATGAACCAGGCGACGGTGTCGATCGCCGCGCGCTTCTCGCTGTCGAAATTCTGGCCGGAGATCAGGCGCTCAGGTGCGCAGCAGGTCTCGATTCTGGGCATCATGATCACGCTGATCGCGGCGATGCCCGACACTGCGGAGATGGCCGCGTGCTTCGGGCAGATCGAACACGTGGGCGGCGCGCCGTGGACTCCCGAGCTGATCGCCACCTGGAAGGGCCGGTTCGGCGTGCGCAGCGCCGGGAACTCGGTCTTCGGGCTCACCGAGGCGTCGTTCATCACGAGCAATCCGCACGGCCGCACCGCGCCGCTGGGCGCCTCCGGGCGGCGCAACGACGATTTCGACGTCCGTATCGTCGACGACGACGACATCGAGCTTCCGGACGGGCAGCCCGGCGAGATCGTCGTGCGCCCGCGCAAACCCCACGTCATGTTCGAGGGCTATTGGCGCCGACCGGAGGCGACCATGGCGGTGCTGCGCAATCTGTGGTTTCACACCGGCGACATCGGACGGTTCGACCCCGATGGGTGGTTCTGGTTCGTCGACCGCAAGAAGGATTACCTGCGGCGGCGCGGCGAGAACATCTCCAGTTATGAGCTGGAACGCAGCTTTCGCACGCATCCGGATATCGCCGACGTCGCGGTGCATGCGGTTCCGTCGAGCCTGAGCGAGGACGATGTCAAGGTGACCGCGGTGCGCCGCGACGGCAGCGACCTGACCGAAGAGCAGCTGTGCCGTTGGTCCCTGGACAAGCTGCCCTATTTCGCCGTGCCCCGCTACATCGAGTTCCGCACCGCACTGCCCCGCAACGCCACGGGCAAGGTGCTGAAGCACCAGTTGCGCGACCAGGGTGTGACCCCGGGCACCTGGGACATCGATGATTCGGGTATCGAGGTGGTGAAGCGATGAGCGAACGGCTCGTCGCCGACCGAAAGGAGCCGGCGGATTTGGCCCGCACTTGCAGCTTTCAGCATCCGCCCGTGGTCCTGCTCGACGGAACGGCGACGGGACCACGGACCATTCTGGGCGGCAAGGGATACGGCATCAACGCCATGCGTCGGGAGCATCTGCCCGTCCCACCGGCGTTCTGCATCACCACCGAGGTATGCGCCCGCTACTTCGAAGACCCCGATGCCACAACGGAGTCCATCCGCGACGAGGTCCGCGACAAACTCCGCTGGCTGGAAGCGGAGACCTCACGTACGTTCGGGGCCGGGCCGCGCCCGCTGCTGGTGAGCGTCCGCAGCGGGGCCGCTCGGTCGATGCCGGGAATGCTGGACACGGTGCTGGACCTGGGCATCGACGACGCCGTCGAGACGGCCCTGGCCCTATTGCACGGCGGCGAGTTCGCCCGCGACACCCGGCGTCGGTTCTGCCACATGTACCGGCGCATCGTGCTCGGCGACGAGAACGGCGAGGTGCCCGGCGACCCCCTCGCGCAGCTGGGCGGTGCGATCGGTGCCGTCTTCAATTCATGGAACTCGCCCCGCGCCGTCGCGTACCGCAAGCATCACGGCCTCGGCGAGGGCGCGGGCACCGCGGTCGTGGTGCAGGCCATGGTGTTCGGCAACATGGACGCGAACTCCGGGACCGGTGTGGTGTTCTCCCGCAACCCGATGACCGGGGCGGCCGAACCATTCGGCGAGTGGCTGGCGTGCGGTCAGGGTGAAGACGTCGTTTCGGGCACCTTCGACGTGGAGCCGGTCTCGGCCCTTCGTGACCAGCAGCCGCCGGTGTACGCCGAGTTGATGAAGGCGGCGGCCACGCTCGAACGGATCGCCACCGATGTGCAGGACATCGAATTCACGGTCGAGCAGGGCAAACTGTGGCTGTTGCAGACGCGGGTCGCCAAACGCTCGGCCCAGGCGGGGGTCAGGTTGGCCCTGGCGCTGCGTGACGAAGGACTGATCGACGATGCCGAAGCTCTGCGCCGCATCGACCCCGCGCAGATCGCAACGCTGTTGCGGCCATCGCTGCAGCCCGAGACCCGGCTCGCCGCGCCACTTCTGGCCACGGGCCTGCCCGCCTGTCCCGGCGTGGTGTCCGGCACGGCGTACAACGACGTGGACGCGGCCATCGATGCGGCCGAGGAGGGCAAAGACGTCATCCTGGTGCGCTCCAGCACCAGTCCCGATGACATCCACGGGATGATGGCCGCCCGCGGCATCGTCACCGAGATCGGCGGTGCGACCAGTCACGCGGCCGTCGTCTCCCGGGAGCTGCATCGGCCGTCGGTCGTCGGTTGCGGAGCGGGGATCGCAGCGGCTTTGGCCGGCAAGCAGATCACCGTTGATGGCACCGAAGGTGAAGTGCGGGAAGGCATCCTGGAATTAAGGGCGTGGTCGGAGGACGACTCCCCCGACCTCACCGAACTCGCCGGCCTGGCGCGGCAACACAGCCCGCTGCGCGCGCACCCCGCCGGTGATCACCCGGTGCTGGACGACAACACCGAAGCCGGTGTGCGCGCGGCGCTGGACGCGCGGCTCACCGATGTCGTCTCGCCACATCCGCTGATCACCCTCGTGATTGCGGCGCGGCTGCAAGGCGGCACCAGCCAGGATCGAAACTGAGCCGAGGAGGAATGGGGATGGGTCGCGTCGAGGACAAGGTCGCCTTCATCACGGGTGCCGCGCGCGGGCAGGGCCGCAGCCATGCGGTCCACCTCGCTGAAGAGGGCGCCGACATCATCGCGGTGGACATCTGCGAGGACATCGCCAGCAACGAATATCCGCTTGCGCGACCGGAAGACCTCGACGAGACGGCGCGACTGGTCGAGAAGACCGGGCGGCGCATCGTTCCCCTCCAGGCCGACGTGCGGGATCGCGCGGCACTCGCGGCGGCGCTCGGCAGGGGCGTCTCCGAACTGGGCCGGCTCGACATCGTCGTCGCGAACGCGGGCATCTGCCCCCTCGGTGAAGGCCTTCCGGTGGAGGCGTTCGTCGACGCCGTCGATGTCGACCTGGTCGGGGTCATCAACACCGTGCACGTCGCCCTGCCGCATCTGCACGAGGGCGCATCGATCATCATGACCGGTTCGGTGGCCGGACTGCTGTCGAGCGCGTCGTCGGGCTCGGGCCCGCAAGGGCTCGGTGGTGCCGGCTACAACCTGGCCAAGCGGGTGATCGTCGAGTACAGCACGACGCTCGCGGTAAAGCTGGCGCCCAGGTCGATTCGCGTCAACGCCGTTCATCCGACCAACTGCAACACCGATATGTTGCAGAGCGAACCGATGTACAAAACCTTCCGCCCCGATCTCGCCAACCCCACCGTCGAAGAAGCCGAAGTCGGGTTCCGGGCGATGCAGGCGATGCCGATCCCCTGGGTCGAGGCCTCCGACATCTCCTACGCCGTGGTGTATCTGGCCTCCGACGAGTCGCGATATGTGACCGGCATGCAGCTCAGGGTGGACGGCGGAGCCACGATCCAGCGGGGAGTCTGAGCTTCGCCCGTACCGTGCCGAAAGCTGCTACCCCGCTGCCAATGGGCGACCGCCGGCCCCGGGCTCGGCAGCCATGTCACCGCATGCATGCCCGCACAACCTCGGCGATCGCCTCAACCAGCCGGTGACTCTCCCAGCCCTGCCGCAGCCCCTGCACCAGGACAGGCAGGGCGGCTTGGACCTCTCGGGTGGGGCCGGGCAGGGCGATCAGTCGCGTCCACTCGGCCTGACCCACCCCGACACGCACATGGGGCTTCACGTGCCTGCCGTGGCCGACGTGGTACGTCGCCAAAACCGCTGTGGCCAAATGGGGGTCGCAGCGCTGCAGCGCCTCGATGGTGCGATCCTTGTCCTCCGCCCCGACCCCGCCGGTGGTGATGACGACGCCGTAGCCTTCGGAGGCCAGGCGTAGCACCCGGCCGACGATCGTGTCCTCGTCGTCGGCGACGGCGCCGGCGGCGGTCACCTCGAATCCCTCCGGCACCATGATGTCGTTGATCGACGTGACATTGGTGTCTTCGACGTTTCCGGCCATGATCTCGCGCCCTGTCGAGACGACGGCGACCCGCGAGGACACGTACGAACGCAAATTCTCGTCGATTTGCTCGGCGCGCGAGAGGATGTCGTGCACGTCGCCGGCGGGGGCGCCGATGATTCCCATGACTCCGCGCGAGTGCACCGACGCGGTGTCGGCAACGGTGACACCGGGCACCTGCCCGAGCGCGGCCAGGAGCGCGGATTGCCGGCCCGCGATGCCGGCCAGCTGCACGCGTGGTTGCAGGATGTCGAACACCACGTGGTCATCGCGCACGTCGGTCACGAAGACGCGGCCCGGATCAAGGCCCAGTGACCGTGCGGCCGAAGCCGCCAGCAGGCGCAGGTCTGTCCCCTGCAAGCCGATGCCGTGCACCCAGACCTCGGTCTTGTCGAGCAATTCGACATCGGGCATCGCGGACTCAGCCCGCCGACGTCAGCGACACGCGCGGCAAGTCACGCTGCGCCAACCACTTTGGCATCCGCACCTTCTCGACATCGTCGATCACCCGCGGCGCGGCCGCACGCAGCTGCTCGGCGAGCGACTCCGACACGTGCATGGCACCGGGCAACCCGTCGTAGACGAGCACGTTGTCCGAGTTCGCGATCGCCGTAGCGCGCCGCAGGCCATCGGCGAGACCATCGGTCACCTCGGCGGCATCCCGGATCCAGCATGCCGAGGGATCCTGTTCCAGCCAGTCCATCACCTGCGGGCTGGTGACGAACGTGGGAACGCCCTTGAGTAAATACATGTACGGCACGCCGCCGGCCATGTAGTTGATGACGTAGGCCTTGATGTCGGCATTGGCGCCCATCGCCCACGGCCCCAGCATCCCGCGCATCGACTCGGGCAGCAGCACCGCGTACAAGGCGGGGTTGTCCAGGTCGAGCCAGTCGGCATTGGAGTAGTACAAGACGTCGAACGGGATGCCGCCGGCGTAGCTGTAGACCGTGCTGCCGTGGCCGTCGAAGACCACGGTGACGTCCTTGACCTCGCTCATCAGCCGGATCAGGACCGCGTAATTGCGGAAGATGTCCGTCGCCACGCGACGATCGATGCGCTGCAGATCGTTGTCGGCATCGACGTCGACCACCCCCTCGGGGCTGGTGTTCAGCACCACGGTGGACACGTAGCGCTGCTGGACGAAATCGCTGTCGAACACCGCGCGGGCCACCAACTGGCCCGTTCGGGGCCCATAACCGAAGTGGTAGGCCGAACGCGTCTCCAACCTCGTGTAACCCATCCCGAACGGTTTGAACAGCCGATCGAGCATGCGGTGCAGATAGCCTTCCCGCATCTCGCTCACGTGGGTGTGGATGAAGTGATCGGCGTTGAACAGTTGGCGCGTCAGGTACATCGGGCCGACCCGCGTGTCGATCTCGACGCCCTGACCGATCTGCGGGCATTCCCGGGCGTCGCCGAACCGCCGCTGCAGATCGAAAATCCGCATCCAGTCGGGGTTTTCGATGTGTCCCATCGACTCGGCGATGCGCAACCGCACCGAGGCGCCGGTGACCGCCCGCACGTGCCGTGCGATCTCCTCCAGCATCGCCACGTAGGCCAGCCCCGACAGGGCGAAACCGTGCGGGTTGGCCAGCAAGTTGACCCTTTCCCCGGCCTTGATCTTCGACCAGTCGACGGCTTCGACCCGGGCCCGGGTGCGCCGGCGGACCTCTGCCACGTCGGTGCGGCCGAACCGGGGGTGCGGCGCCCAGATCGGTGCGGGCAGCCACGGTGTCAGCTCCCGGATCGGCAGCGTGACGATGCCGTCGAGGTCGGCGGCGCGCGTGGTGACCACGTCCGCGGGGCGCCGACCGTTCCAGGTGGGCAGCAGCCCGGGAGCCGGTATCGAGTCGACGGTCATGGTCAGGCCTCATCCATCTTGAACATCATGGCGTTGACGTCCTTCTGCAGCCGCAGGTGTGGGTATGCCGCCACCAGCTCCGGATCGACCAGGCCGTCGGCGCCGACGAAATCCATCAGCCTGCCCGGGATTCCGTACCACTGATAACCGTTGCGAGGGTTGCGCGCTGCGTCACCGTGTCCGGCGGCGGCCAGCATCCGCAGGATGGGGTCCAGACAGATTTCGGTGCAGCCGGTGCGCGCGCCGGTGCGCAGCGCCACCTCCTCCGGCGTGTGGGCGCCGTCGAGGATCGCTTCGGCCAGCTCGCCGGCCATGGTGTCGGTGCATACGCACACCAGCATGTCGGGCAGCAGCCCCACCTGCATGCAGAGCGCTCCGATTGCCTCCGGCGATACGTCGGTGTTCAACACCCCCACGAGGATTGGTTTGTCCAGCGACCGCATCACGATCGCGTCGTCGGGACACAACTCCATGCAGTTCTGCGCGTTGTAGCACTCGTTTTCGGCGACGACCGCGATGTTGCGGCCGGGGCCGGGCTCCTCGGGGCGCCGGGGGCGCATCGAAATCGCCACCGTCGGGCAGGACAACACGCACTTGTTGCAACCGGTGCAGTTGGCGTCGACGATCTCGGCCACCATCGTGACGCGCTTGGCCATGAAGTCTCCCAACCGTGGCCTTAATACGGATTAAGACGAGCGTAAATCGGACCCCACACGTCCGTCAATGGAGGCCGCCGACGGACCCGGCGATCGCAAATAGGCCACGAACATGTCGACCAGGGCGACGGAGAGGGCCGGCAACGATGCGTCGACCAAGCCGGTGGCGGCCCCCACCTCAGCACCCAACACGCTGGTACTGAACAACTCGGTGGCGGCTCGGACGTCGACATCAGCGCGGACCTCGCCACGGGCGATGCCCCGCTCCAGCACGTCGCCGACGAAACGCACCCAGGCGGCCAGAGCGCGTTGGGCGGCCCGTTCGACCCTGGGCGAATCGGGCATGTGCAACACGGCGTCATGAAGGAGTCGCAGCCGGGCGTTGGGTGTAGTCGCCCAGCGGGACAACCGGATCCGCAGCCGTTCCTGCACGCAAGCGTCGGCGTCATCGGTGACGCGTATGTCCTCGGCGTACTCGTTCGCCGTGGTCTCGAGCACCTGCTCGAGCAGGTCGGTGCGGCTCGAGAAATGCGTATACAGCGCCGGCGGCGTCATGCCCGCCGATTTCGCGACGTGGGCCAGGGTTACCTCGGCCACGCCCCGCTGGGCCACCACATGCTGCGCGATGCGGATCAATTCGTGTCGCCGTCCACTCGGCGACGAATGGCGTTCGCGACGGGTGGGCGGCACCCGACGCGAGGGGGACGACTCGGGCGGGCCGAGCACCAAACCGGCAAG
Source organism: uncultured Actinomycetota bacterium (assembly GCA_963711445.1). Lineage (GTDB taxonomy): Bacteria > Actinomycetota > Actinomycetes > Mycobacteriales > Mycobacteriaceae > Mycobacterium. The sequence goes on along the minus strand of CAVQEF010000002.1, from coordinate 1,120,175 downwards.
ATTCCAACAGTATTCCGCGGCCTCCTCGTCGGAAGGCGGTTGCCCGGCGTGCAGGCGGGACATGATGCGACTGAGCGTGGCGCCGGTGATGATGTCGATGATGGTTCGCGCCGGTAGGCGCGGTCTTGGCTCACCGCGGTGCACCGCCCGTTCGACGACCTGTGCGGCGAGCGCGATCATGCTCTCCGATGTCTCGGCGATCCACTGCCTGAACGGCTCTGTCTCGTCATGGAATTCGGTCGTGACTCGCATCATCGCGGCCCCGTCGGGTGACACGTAGAGGCGCATCAGATCGCGCGCGTAGCCGGCGAGCTCGGCCTGTGCATCACCGAGGTCCGGGATATCCTTCGGCGGCCCAATTGCGCGCAACGCCTCCATCAGCAGGTCTTGCGGCGTCTTCCAGCGCCTATACAGTGCGGGCTTTCCGATTCCCGCCCGCGCCGCGATGTTGGCGAAGGTCACCTGCACCTTGCCCGATTCGCCATAGATGAGGCGTGCGGCTTCCAGGGCCCGGCGTTCGACCTCGGGATCCCTGGGACGACCGGAACCCTGTCGACGCTGCGACACGTTCGACTCGCCTGGGGCCGGGGATGCTGACGTGGTCAACCTATCCGACGACCTCCGCGATGGCGACGAACGCGCGCCCCGGCGCATACGGACTCGGGTCAAGCGCGATGGACCGCAGACCCGCAGCCTCGCCGCGCATTCGCCCGAGCGTCTCGGCCAACAACGCGGGGGTGAATCGGGAACGCGCTTCGGCGCCGGTCTCCACCAGGACGTCGTCCCCGTTGATCCGGCACCGAACCACGTCAGCGCCGGTTCGTTCGCGCAGGAACTCCTCCCCTCGGTCGATGGCCCGTAACAATGCGGCCCTGACGGCCGTTCCCGTATAAAGACGGCTGGCCAGGCACGGCGCCGCGGGCAGGTCATGCCAGCACCTGCCGCGGCCTCGGGCCATGGCGCGGATGTCGGCCTTGGTCAGCTGCGCCTCGACGAACGGATGCATCACCTCATGCTCGCGCGCGGCCGACAGACCCGGCCGGTATTCACCGAGATCGTCGACGTTCGCGCCGCTCATCAGCGTCCAGCTGCCGGCACGCCCGCGCACCGTCGCGCGAACGCGGTCCAACTCGGTGTAGAGGTGCGATTTGCAGAAGTAACAGCGGTTGCGTGGGTTGGCCAGGTAACGCGGGTCCTCGAACTCATGGGAGTCCACGATTTCGAGGTGCCAGCCGAGGTCGGCGGCCACCTGCCGCACGCGCCGGGTCGCCGCGGGCGGCACCGCCGGTGAAACCGAGTGAACGACAACCGTTGTGCGCGGGCGTGTCTCATGCGCCACATCGGCCAGCAGCAGACTGTCGACACCGCCGCTGCAGGCGATCACCCGGCGCGGTGAGCGTTCCAGCGCCGCGGCCAGCGCGTCGAAGGCCGGCTGTTGCGTCATCCGACGACCTCCAGGTGGAGGTCCCACAGCGGCGCGTCGAGCACCGCACGACCGATGTCGACGATGTCCGCGCCGGCATCGGCGATGCGCCGCAACTGGTCGGGGTCCACGCCGCCGGCGTACGCGACGCGCACGTCGGCGGCGGTCGCCCGCAGCGCCGCGCTCACCGCCTCCAGATCACCGAGGCGGCCGGTGTCGACCATGACCACCGCGGCACCGGACTCGAGCGCTTCCAATCCCTGTGCGACGTCGACGACTTGTACCGACACCGGTCCGTTATCCAGCCCCCGCGCTGCTGTGACCGCTTCGGCCACGCCGCCGAACATCGCGACCTGGTTCTTGCTGACGTAGACGAAATCGCCGTCGAGCAGCCGGTGGGAAAGTCCGGCGACGTCGAGTCCGGCACGCAGCACGGGTTTGAGCGACGCGGGCAATTTCTTCCAGCCACCGCACACGATGCGGAGTCCGCCGGGTGCCGCGGCCTTGATTTCGGCGCCCCGGCGCGCGATGCCCCCGGCAACCCCCAGCACACCCAGCACGTGGTCTTCGGCGACGGAGATTTCCCACGCGCTGCCCGCGACGCGGACCAGCGGCTGTCCCGCATCGGCCCGTTCGCCCTCCACAGCGACGATGTCCCACCGCCCGGCCGGATCGATCTCGGGCGGGCAGACCAGAGCGGTCCCGGCCACCAACCCCGGCTCGGTCGCACTCACCACGGCGCTGTAGCGGCCCGTCAAGCCGGCGACCAGTTCGGCGGTGATACGACGGGGCGGAGCGGACAACGAACTCACAACGCGGTGACCACCCACACCCGTTGCTCGAATAACTCCGGAAGCGACACCATGCCCGGGACGTCTTTGGCGCGCACCGGGCGAACCCGCGGACCGTGGTGCGACGGCACGATCGCCGGCGGTTGCGCGGGCGGGTCGAAAGTGCTGGCTGCCATGGCCGTCATGAACGTCCTTCCCGCCCTTGGCAAATCAACGTCGGCCTCGGCGGCGCGGCGCATCGCCCGCACCACCAACCAAGGCCATCGTCATGGCCGGCCCAACAACCAAGGCGCTGGCGGTTGGGCACACCCGTTAGGCAGCGGTAAGGGCCGGTGCAGTTCTCGTCGATGACCTCGACACCGAGCTGGATCGTGTTCACGCCACCCTCTTGATACGTACTTGTCTAGTCCGTAATCTACCTCACAGAATGCGTACCACCGATGGATATGTCAAGGCGACCGGCGAAACCGCCGACAGGCTGATCTATGACCACGACCGGCCCCATCGGATCGGGCTGCCGGAGGCGGTGTTCTGCCTCGACAAGAGCGCCGGCGACGTGGCGCTCATCGTTGATCGCCTCGTTTCCTCCGGCGTCGGACCCGTGCTGTTCACGCGAATGTGCCAGCTGCAATACGAGGCCGCCGCCAACCGGAGCGACGCGGCCCTGGACTACGACCCCGTGTCGCAGACGGCCTTTCTCAACGGCACCATGGCGAAGCGGAACGCACACGCGGGGATCGTCGCCGCCGGCACGTCGGACCGAACGGTCGCGCTCGAGGCGCAACGCACGCTGCAGTTCTTGGGCTTCGATTCGCGCCTGCACATCGACGTCGGCGTGGCCGGGCTGTGGCGCCTGCTCGAGCGGGTCGAGGAGCTGCGCCGCGACCGGGTGCTCATCGTCGTCGCCGGAATGGACGCCGCCCTCGCGTCGGTGGTCGGCGGGCTGGTGGGCTGTCCGATCATCGCCGTGCCGACCTCGACCGGCTACGGCGCGGCCCGCAGCGGTGAGACGGCGCTCAACGCCATGCTGGCCAGTTGCGCGCAAGGCGTGGTGGTGACCAACATCGACAACGGCTTCGGCGCCGCATGCGCCGCGGCGCGGATTTTGGCAACCACGTGAAGTCCACGCTCTACCTGGACTGTGTCGGCGGCGTCGCCGGCGACATGTTGCTCTCCGCGCTGATCGACGCCGGCGCATCGCTGGACGCGGTCCGCTCCCGGCTGCCGGTCAGCGGTGTCGATCTGCGAGTGCACGCCGCCCAGCGCCACGGCATCGCCGGCACGCTGCTCAACGTGCGGGCGCCGCACGAGCACGTCCACCGCCGCTGGGACGACGTTCGGCGGATCATCGACTCGAGTTCGATGCCCGTGCGGGCGAGGCAACGCGCGCACGCGGCGTTTGCGCTCCTGGCCCGGGCCGAGGGCCGGGTGCACCGGATCGCGGCCGAAGAGGTGACCTTTCACGAAGTCGGGGCGCTCGACGCCATCGTCGACATCTGTGGTGTCGCATTGGCGCTGGAGGATCTCGGCGTGGACGAGGTCGCGTGCTCACCGCTGCCACTGGGACACGGCACCGTCGACAGCGCGCATGGGGTGTTGCCCTTGCCGGCGCCGGCAACCCTGGAAATCCTCTGCGGTGCAAAGACTTACGGAGTCGATGTGCGAGGCGAGACCGTGACCCCGACGGGCGCCGCCCTGGTGGCGTCGCTGAGCGGCAGCTTCGGCGCGATGCCGGCGATGACGCTGGACGCCATCGGGACCGGTGCGGGCAATGCCGACTGGGCGCGGGTTCCCAACGTCGTGCGCGCGGTGCTGGGTCGGTCCGAACCCGATGCGAGGCAACCCGGCAACGCGGCGTTGATCTTGGAAACCAACCTCGACGACATGCCGCCGGAGTGGGTGCCCGACGTGGTGGCGGCGTGCCTGGACGCCGGCGCGCACGACGCGTGGACGACACCCGCAACGATGAAGCACGGCCGACCGGGAATCACGCTGTCGGCGTTGGTCTCCACGGCCGAGGAACGGGCGGTCGCGCAAGCCGTCCTTCGCCATTCCACCACGCTCGGCGTGCGAGTGCGGCGAGTAGAACATCGATGGGCGCTGGAACGCAGATTCGCCAGCGTCGACATCGACGGCCACGACATCGCCGTGAAGCTCGGTCTGCTTGACGGCGAAGTCGTCAACGCCAAGCCCGAGCACCGGGACTGCGTCCGGGTTGCCCGCGCCACCGGAAGCAGCGTCAAGTCGGTGTGGGTCCGGGCCCTGGCGGCGGCGCAATCAGTGTTGTTGCCCGACACCCTGGCCGAAAACGGGGCGCCGTCGGCGGGGCCATTCGTCAGCTGACCGATTGACGCATCTCGGCCGATCGACACCGCTCCGCCGGCGTGCGCACCCCTGGCCGTCACGGGGCGCGGGCCGACACCCGCCCGGGGCAGGCCGACCGGCCCACCGCCTTGCCGGAAGTCGTTGCGGCGGAGCGGCTACCGATGCCCGGATGCGGCCCCGGGCCCACCGCCCTCACCGAGCGCACCGGGGCCGGCGTGGTGTCGCCGACAGCCGGCGTCCGTGGGCCCAAGAATATAGATAATAATGACCCCGTTGCATTGACTTTCCCGTGTGAGCGGCCTTACAGTCGTCCCGGCATCACCAGTCTCTGCCGTCCGGGCGGGGGCTGCGGCGCCCGCGCAGCGATCACGCAAAACGAGGAGACGGCAATGCTTTCGTCCGCCTACGCGACGTGCGGCGGGATGCGCTGAGACGTGGCCACCGTCTACCACGGACGCCCTATCGAGCCCTACCGGCTCGGGGTGCTGATCGATCTGCCCGACCACCCCGGGCTCAGCGACTGCTGGCCGGACGCGGTGCGCCTGGCAGCCGAGGAGGTGAAGGCCCGCGGGCTGCTCGAACGTGACGTCGAGGTGGTGGTGCGCGAGGTCTACGCACAGCCGTGGTCCTCTGCCCATGGACTGATCGCGGCGTATCGCGAGCTCGTCGAGGACGCCGGCGTGCTGGGCGTGGTCGGCCCGTTCACCTCCGACAACTGCCTTGCGCTGCTGCCCGAGATAGAGCGCCTGAGGGTGCCCACCGCGACGATCTGCGGGTCCACCCGCTTCGTGGGTGACTACGCCTACGCGTTCGCCAACGGAGGGTTGGCCGACGAGCCCGCCGTGATGGCGGCCTGGCTCGATGCGAACGGGTACCGCAGGATCGCCGTGCTGCGGGAACGCACGCAGATCGGCGAGGAGTATGCGCAGTTCTTGCGCTACGAGCTGCAGGCACACAACCTGGTCGTGACGGCCGAGCCCGCGGTGTATCCGGCGACCAGCGTCGCGGAACTCGTCGAGGCGCTCAACGTGTGCCGTGACTCCAAGCCGGACGCGCTGGTGTACCTGGGCCTGGGTGGGGTCAATCAATGGATTCGCCCGGCCCTCGAACAAATCCAATGGGATCCCCCGCGCATCCAGACGACCGCCTTCGTCAGCGCCACCTACAGCGAAGAACGCGCCCGGCGCCTCGAGGGCTGGGTCGGAGTCGACCAGTACGACGAACGCAACGAGGTGTTCGCGGCGGTGCGCGAAAGGTTCCGCAGGCGTTTCGGCTACGACTACGCAACCTCCGGCCTGTCCACGGGCTACGACATCGGCCATGCCTTCGCGCTGTCCCTCGGCAGGATGCGCCTCGTGACCCCGACCGCACTGCGCGACGCGATGGACACCTTGCGCCGCATTCCGGCGTGCACCGGCGGCCCCGGCACGATCATCACGCTCGGGCCGTCCGACCATCGCGCGTACAAGGGAGCCGACTTCCTGGTGCTGCGCCGCGCGCAGGGCGGCGCCACGACGCTCGAAGGTGTCGCCCCCGTGGTGCCGTGGGACCAGCCGTCATGAGGATCGCCGTCACCGGCGCCAGCGGGGTGTTCGGCCGCGGCATCGCCGCCCGGTTGCGTTCCCAGGGCCACGACGTCGTCGGACTTGCCAGGCACCGGCCCCGGAATTGGTTTGCCGGCAGCGATTTCGTCGAAGCCGACATCCGGGACGCCGCAAGCGTTCACAAAGCGGTCAACGGCGCCGAGGCCGTCGCGCACTGCGCGTGGGTGGTCAATTCCAACCCCGACGAAAACCTGACGCGCGAGATCAACATCGGCGGCACCCAGAACGTCCTGGACGCCATGGACCGGGCGGGAGCCCGCCGCATCGTCTTCGCGTCCTCCGTGCTGGCCTACGGCGCCCGGCCCCCGGGTGAGCACCGCCTCACAGAGGACGATCCGCTGGCTCCCGCGCCAACGCATTTCTATGCATTCCACAAGGCGCATGTCGAACGTCTGCTCGCGGAGTGCGGCAAGGAGTGGGTGGCCGTCCGGCCCGGCATCGTGGTCGGCCGGGACGTCGACAACAGCGTCATGCGGCTGCTGGGTTCGCCGGCGTTTCCCGACGTCGAGGGTTCCGCCGACCGGCCATTGCAGATCGTGCACACCGACGACGTACACAGGGTTTTCGTCCGCGCGGTGCTCGGAGAGCAGATCGGACCCGTCAACCTGGCGGCCCCCGGCGAGCCGACCGTGCGTGACATCACGGCCAAACTCGGCCGCCGGCTGATCCCGGCGCGCAAGCGGCTGATCGACGCCGGGCTGGGCGCGCTGTATCGTCGGGAACTCGTCGAAGCGTCCCCGGCGGAATTCGAGCTGTTGTTGAATTTTCCCGTCATGGACACCGGCCGGCTCGTGGACGAATGGGGGTACACCCCGGCGTGGACGGCCGAGGAATGCCTGGCGGACTTTGCCCTCGCGGTGCGTGGCCGAATGGTGCTGGGCAAGAAGGTTTTCACGGTGCCGTGGCGGCTGCCGCTGGTGCACCACGTGCCCGCGGTCGACGAGCCTCCGGCCGATGGTGCACCGCTGCGGTGGGCCCGGCCCGACGGTCTCAACGGCGAGTTCGACTCTCCCATCGACCCCCGTTTCCCGACCTTCGTCGCCAGCAATCTCTCCGAGGCGCTGCCGGGACCGTTCACGCCCGCGTCGGCCTCGGCCACCGTGCGCGGGCTGCGGGCGGGGGGCGTGTCGATCGCCGAGCGGCTGCGGCTGCGCGGCGTGATCGGCCGAGAGGTCGCGGCACGTGCCATCGGGACGTTCGGGCACCGGGTGTACGGCGGTGTGACGTCGGTGTACTACATGGCCGAGTCGATGCCGGGCACGAACCCCGACAGCATGACCGACCAGTTCTTCGGACGCGAGCTGGGGAACATCCCGGTGTTCGGCGACGAGCGCCCACCCAGCGAGCCAACGGGTCTCGGCAGGCGGATGCGGGACTTGGCCGGCGTGGGACTCACCGGTGTCGGGCTGCTGGCCGGATCGCGCCTGGAGTCACGGACGTTCGTCGCCGACGTCGACCGCCTCGAGGGATATCTGCCCGAGGAGCTGGCAACGCTCACCGACCCGCGGCTGGAGAGCCTCATCCTGTTGGCCCGCGACCTGGTGGTGCACGGCTGGATGCTGTCGGCGTGGGCGGGGATGCTGTGCACGGCCACGGCGACCGCCGCCGCCCGCATGGGCGGCGCACAGCTGCCGGTCGCCGGCCGGCACGTGGCCAGCGGCCGGGCGCTGGCGGGCCTACAGCGGCTGACGGCGATGGCACGCGCGAATCCCGAAGCGGTGGCATCGCTTTCCGTCGGGTGCGATCGGATCAAGACCATCCAGGAGCGAGCACCGGAGTTCTACCGGGCAGTCGTCGCCGAACTCGCGCGCGTCGGGCACCGCGGACCGGCCGAATGCGAACTGCGCTCGGCCACCTATGGTGACGACCCCGAACAGTTCGTCGCGATGATCGCGAAGTCACTGGCGCGTCAACCGGACTCGCTCTCGGACCGCCTGGTCGAGGCGGCGGGCGCGCCGCGCGTCAAATTGGCGGAGCGGCTGGCGGCGAGGCAGCTGCGCGACCGGGAAGTGCGCCGCGACAAGGTTGTTCGCGCCACCTCGATTCTGCGCCGGCTGATGCGCGAACACGCACGACGGCTCGTCGAAGGCAACGTGCTCGACGACATCGACGACGTCTTCTTCTTCCAGGTCGACGAACTGGAGGCGCTGCCACCCGATGCCCGCGCGCTGGTGACGAGCCGCCGCGCGGAGATGGCTCGACTGGCCCAGGTGCGGCCACCGGCTGCGTTCAGCGGATCGTGGACGTCGGCGGCCGAGGAGTCGGCGCTGGAGCCAGGGCAGGTGCTGAGCGGCCTGGGCGTCGGTGGCGGACGCGTCAAGGGACGGGTTCGCCTCGTCGACCAGCACACGATCGACGACCTGCTGCCCGGTGAGGTGCTGGTGGCCGAGGCCACCGATGTCGGGTACACACCGGCATTCGCCTACGCCGGGGCCGTGGTCACCAATATCGGCGGGCCGATGTCACATGCGGCCATCGTGGCCCGCGAGTTCGGCGTCACCTGTGTGGTTGACGCCCGCAATGCCACTCGGCGGCTGCCCGATGGCGCGCTGGTCGAGGTCGATGGAGCTACGGGCGAGATAAGACTTCTGGAAGCGGCTGTCGACGACACCACCGCCGCTCGCACGACGTGACGGCGCCACACCAACCGACAGAAACGAGGTACGCGATGTCCCATGACCATGTGAGCACCAGCGGCCACTACGGGTTTCAGCCCGTCGGTGCGCTCATCGAGCCGACGCCGAGCGCGCACTGGGACGATGTCGCCGGACTCAAGATGGACATGCAGTACTTCTACGGCTCGGTGCGCTCGGAGGCCGGCGACTACTGGTGGCCGATCCGCGGCTTCTACACCGATCGGGCGCGCTACCTGCACCTGCCGGAATCCAAGATCGGTGACGACTTCGTCTACGCCGCCGACGAAACCAACTCCTACGGCGGTCCGGTGGAGCACCGTCACCGCGGTGACCGCTGGGAGGTGGTGACCCCCGAGGGCGCGGTGCTGATGGCGGTCGACGATTCCCGGATGGAGTGGCAGGACGGCGCCGAACTGTCGATCACCGGCGAGCTGATCGGGCCGGGGCTGCAGTTCTTCACCCCCGACGAAGACGACCCGCTGCTGTACAACTCGCGCCTTTTCAAGGCGACCGGGACGATCAAGGGAGTCCCGGTCGCCGGACTGGTCTTCCACGACAGCATGCACTCCAAGCCGGGCAGGCAGTTCATCGCAGGGCCGGTGATCACCAAACTGGAAGCCGCATGGGTCGCGTTCGCCACCGAGTTCGAGGACGGGGCGGTGCATTCCGGGCACCTCATCCACGGCACCGAGGGCTTCAACTTCATGATCATCCACCGCTCCGACGGTCCGGCACTGATCGCGCGCGACATCGTGGTGGAGGCCGAGCTCGACGGTGAACCGATGTCCGACGACAGCTTTCCCACCAAGGTGAGCTACACCGGCGGTGGCGAGACCTGGGTGTGGGAGGCGCTGCCCGGGGCTCGCTGTCCGGTGCGCAAGGACCTGCCCGCCGGGCACCGGTGGCGCCAGGGCTGGGCGCACCATGTGGATGAGCGGCGCCGCCCCAAGACCACCGAGGCGTTGATGGAGACCTACAACGGCCGGCTGATCGAGACGGGCGCCCTGCGGGAGACGGTGGCGCAGTGAGCACCGGCGCGGCACCGGCATGGACGTGGCCGTCGCGGCGGCGAGGCAACTTCGATTTCCGCAGCCTGGTCAGCACCTGTGAATTCGCCGCCCGCGATGCCTGGTGCGAGCGCGAGTTCTTCGGCCTCCGCCCGATGGCCACCTACTGGTGGAGCTGCCTGACCGACGACGAGGGCAACTTCCTGGCGCCGATGCGCAAGGTCAACACCGAACTGTCCGGGGGCCTGCAGCTCTCGTCGAACGTGGACACGGACAACCTCGAGATCGCCCCGGAAGCCTTCGAGGCCTCGCAGCGCGGCGCCGGGGTGCGCTGGACGCTGAGCGACGACCAGACATCGTTCCGCGTGGCGGCGCAACCGACCCCGGTCACACAGCCGTTCGAGATCACCGTCACCGACGATGAGCTGGCCTGGACCGAAGGCGAACTGCTCGATCTGCGCGGCCCCCGGCTGGGGCTCGGGTATCAGTGGTACACGCCCAACATCGATGAGCGCGGGGGAAACCTGTATGCGTCCCAACCGTTTCGGGTGACCGGTCATGTGCGGGGCCGCGAAGTCCGCGGGATCGTCTCGATGGACAACTTTTACGGCCCGACGGGGCAGGTCTACAACAACGGCCCCATCTTCAACGTGATGGAGCTGGCGTGGGTGACATTCGCCAACATCTACGGCGACGGCTGCCACGAGTTCGGCGCGCTGTGTCTGGGCAAGGAGCACTGGGGTTTTGCCGTCGTGGCCGACCACAGCGGTCCCATCGTCGAGACCACCGAACTCACCGCCGACGTGCAGCTGGATCCCGACAAGTACGTCGACACCGCCGGCTACGAGGCCGTCGGCACACAGTGGCGATTCACCGCGGCCAAACGCGGCCAGATGCGCTCGCTGGCCGCCGCCCGTGGCGACGCCTACCACGGTCAGGCCGGATCGGTGCGCCGGGTCGGCGACGAGCGGGTGCCGGAAACGTCGGTGGCGTGGATCGAGACGTTTCCGCTCAACGGTTTGGACCGGCGTTACCGCGGCGAACGGCGCTGAGTCGGCGCCGGGCCGAGCCCGTTGCGCGTGATTCGCTGCAGGACTTCGGCGGCGGCGCCGATATCGTCGATCGGCACGTGCCCGCCGCCCACCGCGAGCAGGCCCTCGACCATCGCCCGCAAGGCGACACCCGTACCGGTGGACGTTCGGCGGTCCGCCACGGACCTCCAGAAGCGGTCGAATTGCGCTTCGTAGGCCGCCAATTCACTCAGCTCGGCGTGCCGCGAAATGTCCTGCTGCACCACACTCAGATACTTTGCGACGTTCGGGTGCTGCTCGCGAAGTTCGGCCGCCGCGGCCAGCAGTGCCGATGTGCGGTCCGCCAGCGTGTGGCGGTCGGCGATCGCTTCCTTGAAGGCGCCCAACACATGTTCTTGCGCCGCGGCCGCGGCGGCGATGTACAAGCCTGTCTTGTTTCCGAAGTGGTGGTACAGGGCCGGCGCGGTCGCGCCCGCGTCGGCCAGAATGTTCCGGGTGCTCGCGCCGGCGTAACCGTACTTGCTGAAGTGCGTCGCCGCGGCCCGGAGCAAGCCGTCTCGGGCCGAGGCGGCGCCGACCGGGGGCCGGCCGGAGCCGCGCCGTCGGGCTGGTGCTGTCACGGTCACCCCGTGGTGAGTTTCTCCGCGGTGATGCGGCCGGGGAAGAACTCGATCCAGGTGTAGCCGACCGCCAGCTCACGGTCATCGCCGTCGCGTCGCGTGACGCCCCCTTGGGAGGTGTAGTTGGCCCAGCGCGCCTCGCCGAAGTGGCGCATCTTGCCGGTTTGGCTGCCGGTGAACGTGTAACCCTGCCCACCGATGTCGAAATGCGCGACATCGATGAAGCCTTCGCCGTCGAGATCGTAGCTCGCATTCACCTGGTCGGTCTTGGCGACGAGCCGTCCCGCCTCGAAGGTGGCCGCGCCGGACCACCCCCGTCGTCCCTTCACGATGACTCCGTACTCCACGGCGCCGTCGGCGAACTTGTTGCCGAAGACCTCCCAGGAAATCTCGAGGTCGCCGAAGAAGCGGTACTCCTTCCACTCCAGTCCGTGCGTCCAATACCCGTGGTCCAGACCGACGAATCCTTCGGCAGGCTTGCCGTCGATCGTGCCGGTCACCCAATACACCTGCGTCGTGTAGAAGAGCGGTTCGTCGCGCGCGGGCGCATAGAACTGAAATCCGGGGCCTTGCAGTGGCCCCGCCACGTCGAGCAGCTTGCCTTCGGACCACCGGAGCCCGTCATCGTCGATGGCCAGCTCGAGCGGTTCGCTGGCGACGCCGAATTTCTCGGACATGGTGTGCATCAGGTGGTTGCGCCAAATCCGTCGGGACGGCTCGATCGTGCGGATGGACTCACCGCGCGTGGACGTGAACGCGCCCGGATGCAGGTTCAGATCGCCGCTGGAATCGTTCATGAACCACAGGCCGCCGGTCATCGGGCCGATGAACTTCCTTTCCACCGCCCACATCACGCCATCGGCATCACGAAGACCGCCGTAGAAGTACTGCACCTGCAGCGTCAAACCGTGCCGATGGTGATGCGGCTGCAGGTCGGCCAGCTTCGGGTCGTAGGCATCGACCACCGTCTGAAAATCGAAGTCGCCGTATGTAGGGATTGACATCCGTCCTCCTAATATATCGCCCGCTATATTAATGCGGCCGAGCCGTCGATGTCCAACGGTTGTTGCGAACGGCGGGCCGGGCGCCGGCACCTGGTCAGCGTCCGCGAAAATGCGGCTCGCGGCGGTCGCGGAAGGCGCGGACGCCTTCGCGAAAGTCCTCGCTGCGATGCAAGGCTTGTTGCCCTTCGACCTCGATGGCCTGCGCCTCCCCGAGGTCGGGCAGGGTGGCGGCCAGCAGTGCCCGCTTTATCCACCGGTAGGACTGCGAAGGGCCGCCGGCCAGGGCCTGCGCCACCGCCTCGAACTCGGCTCCAAAGGCATCGTCGGGCACGACGTGTGAGATCATCCCCCATTCGAATGCCGCCATGGCAGTGACCTTCTCGGCGAGCAGAGCCATCCGTGCCGCCCGTGCCCGGCCGATGGCCGCCGGGATCAGCGCAGCCGCCCCGCCGTCGGTCATCAGGCCGACCTTCGTGAAGGCCAACTGGAAGAAGGCCGAATGCGCGGCAACGACCAGGTCGCACGCCAGCGCCAGGGAACAGCCGACACCGACAGCCGCCCCGCGAACGCCCGCCACGATCGGTTTGGGCGAGTCGGTGATCGCAGCGGTTACCTCCGCCGCAGCGGCCGTGGCGCCGTCGGTTTGCGCACCGCTCAGGTCGCCGCCGGAGCAGAATGCGCGACCGGCGCCCGTCAAGGTCACCACGCGAATGGAGTCCTCGGTATTCACAGCCGCGATCGCGTCGCGAAGCTCGACGAGCATGGGAGTGTTGACGGCGTTGAGCTTTTCCGGCTTGTCGAGCACGACGCGCAACACAACGCCGTCCCGCTGACACGAGATCCCTTCTGTCATGGCCGCAAACCCGACCCGCGCCCGGCGCGTGTCGCCGCGATTACGGCTTGAGCCATCTGGCCTCCTTGACGTCTGTGCCGTGCTCGCGCGGGTCAGTTCGTAGCCGCCGGCGCGCCGGTTCGCAGTCGCTCCAGCATGGCGGTCAGTCGGCGCCGATCCACCTTGAGTGCGGCACCGCGCGGCAATTCGTCGACGATGTAGATTTCGGCGGGCACCTCGTACGGGGTCAGCGCAGATCGGCAGTGTGTCCGCAACTGTTCCGGCGTCGCCGCAGCGCCCGGCCTGAGTTCGACTGCGGCGACCGGGATCTGCCCCAGCCGCGGGTCGGGCAGCCCCGCCACTCCGGCATCGTGCACGGCTTCGTGGGAACGCAGGGCACCGGCCACCGTGTCCGGCGCGACCTTGAATCCGCCGCGCACGATGACGTCGTCGGCGCGGCCATCGATGTAGAGGTAGCCGTCCTCGTCCAGGTGCGCAAGGTCACTGGTGGTGACCCAACGGTCGGCCGACCCGCCGACTTGCGCAGAAGCCACCTGCAGAAGTCCCTGCTCTCCCGGCGGCAGCACTGTGCCGTCCTCGTCGATGACCCGGAGGCGCACCCCGGGGAACGGCCGGCCGACGCTGCCCTTTTTGGCGGCCCAGTGCGCGTGGAAGTCCTTCTTGGTCCACCCCGCAACGGCTCCGGAGAATTCCGTCGCGCCGTAGACGATGAGGACCGGGATGCCGAACTTCTCGTAGAAGGCGTCGACCAGCGCGGGTTCCACCGGGCTGGTACCGGCGTTGAGCCCCCTGACGCTGCTGAGCTCCTCGCGGGTGATGTCGGAGTCGAGGACCGACCGCAGGGCAGGCGGTGGCAGCGACACCAGCGCCGGCCGATGCTCGGCGACGGCGGCGCGCCACCCGGCCAGGTCGAAACGTTCGAGCAGGACGAACGGCCGAGCCGTGACCAACGCCTGCAGCAGTCCCCACAGCCCCCCGATGTGCACGATGGGCAGCACCACCAAGCCGACCTTCCCGGTCAGCGGCGCGCGCTCGGTGCCGTCGGGCCGGTTGTTGTGCCGCAGCGCGGCGGACAGCGACGCCTCCAGTTGTTGCCGGCTCAACGGGATGCGCTTGGGCGCGCCGGTGGTTCCGGAGGTCAACATCTCGACCGCCACCGCAGGATCACCGGGCGCCGTGTCGTCGATTCGTTCGCATCGCTTGACGAGCGCCCCCTCGTCGAGGCTCCAGCCCGCCGCCCCCAACTCGGCCACCGCCGCGATGAACGCGTCCTCCGACCACAGGACACCGGGAGCCAGCACATAAGCGGACTTGGTGGACAGCAGGTCGGCTGCGAGCCGCTCCACCGGCTGCAAGGGGCTGACCGTCACCAGGGTGCGCCCGGCGCGCAGGACCGCAATGAGTGCGGCCACCGATTCCATCCGATTGGCCAGCACGACAGCGACGCGGCCGCCTGCCCCGCATCCGGCGCCGCTGAGCTGCTGGTCGAGCTGCTCGGTCAGCGTGCGGACGCGGCCCCACGAAATCCAGTGGCCACCACTTTGCAGCATGTTGGCGTGATCATCGGCCTGCCACAACCGTCCCAGCGCATCCTCGATGCTCGTCATGCCAACTTCCTGTGTCGTCAACCGCATGTCACGGCCGCCTCAAAAGCTAGTCGACGTGGTTTACTAGGTCAACTTACTAACAGGCGTCGCCTCATGGCGCGCCCGGCCTGAAGCCGGGTGCGGCATCGGGTCGCCGTCACACGAGCGCTCGCCTCGTCCGCGCACCGTCGCCGCTAGATTCTCTAGACAGCTTCATTCCCCGCATCTATCGTCTGAGACGGATCGTCAGGGACCGGGATGAGCCGTCAGAGGTGAGAGGCGACGATGCCCCTTCGGAACGGCCCACGGCAGCATGGGCTGCCGGCGCGGCCCGTGCCGGGATTCGGATATCCGCGCGATCGAGGCGGGTCGTGGCGCGAAAGGGGATGCCACGCACGCTGATTGCCCACCAGGCGATCGTCCGCAATACCGACGCACGGAGGCAAAAGATGAGTGAAGGACCCGACTGCCCGGTGCTGGAGTACAGGTACGTACGCGGACCCGAACCCGGGGGCTCGAACTTCCTGAGGCTCGACGAGGCGCAACGGCGGGCGCGCCCGTTCTTTCGCGCCGATGAAGGCGAGGGCTATTGGGTCTTCACCGACCATGACGTCATCCTCGAGGCACTTGGAGACCCGGAGCTGTTTTCGAATGCCGCAGCGGTACCGCTCGACCCCGACCCGCCCTACAAGTGGATTCCGATGATGCTGGACCCGCCCGAGCACGGCAAGTGGCGGCACCTGTTGGGTCTGTACTTCTCCCCCGGACGCGTTCGCGATCTGGAGAACGGTCAGCGAGCGTTCGCCCGGGATCTGATCGGCAAGTTCCGCGACAGCGGTGCGTGCGATTTCTACTCCGACTTCGCCGCCGTCTTCCCGACCACCATCTTTCTTCAGATCATGGGCCTGCCCATCGCAAAGCTGGCGGACTTCATGAAGTGGGAAGCCAAAATCCTTCATGCGAACGCGGAAAGCGATCCCGACCGATCGATCGGGACTGCCGCCATGATGGAGGTGGCGGGCTACTTCTCCGAACTCATCGCCGAGAAGCGCGCCGATCCGGAGAAGCGCGGCGAGGACATCGTCAGTCATGCGATCGACTGGCGGATCGACGGGGAGCCGCCGTCGGACGCGGACTTGCTGTCCTGCATGCTGTTGCTGTTCATGGCCGGGCTCGATACCGTGGCCTCGCAGCTCTCGTACTGCTTCCTGCACTTGGCGACGCACGAGGCCGACCGCACGCGGGTCGTCTCGGAGCCATCGATCATCCCGCGCGCGGTAGAGGAACTCGTGCGCGCCTATTCGATCGTGCAAACCGGGCGAAAGGCCACGCGCGACGTCGTCTTCCACGGGTGTCCCGTCAAGAAGGGCGAAGTCATCGAATTGCCACTCGGCATGGCCAACCGGGACCCGCACGAGCATCGGCGCGGTGGCACGGTCGATTTCGACGCTCCGCGGCCACGGCACATCGGCTTCGGCGCGGGGCCGCACCGGTGCCTGGGTTCCCATCTGGCGCGCCAGGAACTGACCGTGGTGCTCGAAGAGTGGCATCGGCTCATCCCCGATTACCAGCTCTCGGACGAATCAGCGGTAACCGAACACACCGGAGGAGTTTTCGGCATCGACACGCTGCCGCTGCGGTGGGCGGTGTGAGCCACCACAGCGCGACGCCGGGCGAATCGGCACCCGAAGGCGCGGCGGCGGCACGGCCCATGGCGGGTGTGCGGGTACTCGAGGTGGCTCAGTTCACCTTTGTGCCGGCCGCGGGCGCGGTACTCGCCGACTGGGGCGCCGACGTCATCAAAGTGGAACACGCCGAACGCGGTGACGCTCAGCGCGGCCTCGTCCGGGTCCTGGGACTCGAGACGGCGAGCAAGGGATCGTCGTTCATCCCGATCATGGAAGGGCCCAACCGCGGCAAACGCAGCGTCGGCCTGGCGCTGGACAATCCCGCGTGCCGGCCGGTGCTGGAACGGCTGGTGGCATCCAGTGACGTCTTCCTGACCAATTACCTGCCCGGACCGCGCAAGCGTCTGGGCATCGACCTCGCCGACATCCGCGCCATCAACCCGGACATCATCTATGTCCGCGGCAGTGGCTTCGGCCAACGTGGCCCCGAGGCCGAGAAGGGCGGATACGACAGCACCGCATTCTGGGCTCGCGGCGGCAGCGCCGCGGGCCTGACGCCGCCATCCGCACCCCAGAGCCCCCGCATGCCGGCGGGCGCCTACGGTGACTCGTTGGGAGGCATGACGATTGCGGGAGGCATCGCGGCGGCGTTGTACTCGAGGTCGACCACGGGTGAGCCGTCCGTCGTCGACGTATCACTCATCGGTGTCGGGGCCTGGGCGACCCAGTTCTCGGTCAACATGGCGTTGCTTGCCGGCGGGCCGCTACCCGTCGAACAGCCACCGAAGCACGGTTCGGCCACCAATCCGCTGATCGGCGCATACCGCACCTCCGACGGCCGCTTCGTGGAGTTGGCCATGCTGCAGCCCGGGCGGTACTGGCCGGAATTCTGCCGCCTGGCCGACCGGCCCGACCTGGCGACCGACGTACGATTCGACTCCGTCGACAAGATCATGGCGAATGCCGCCGAGGCGGCCGAGCTCGTCGCCGGGCTGATCGCGGCACGACCGTTGTCCGAGTGGATCGAGGCGCTCTCGCGCGGTGACGGACAGTGGTCGGTGGTGCAGGACGCCTGGGAAGTCGGCCAGGACCCGGCGCTGCGCGCCAACGGCATGATCGCCGCCGTCACCGACGCCGACGGCATCGAGCGCGAGTTGGTTTCCAGCCCAGTTCAATTCAACGAGACGCCGGTGACTCTCACGCGCGCACCACATTTCGCTGAGCACACCGACCAGGTGCTTCGCGAAAGCGGGTTCTCCGACGAGGAGCTGATCCGGCTGAAGGTCGACGGCGCGGTGACGTAGATCGTTGCGCTCCTGCGGTCGTCGGTGTGAGCCCAAGGCTCCGATCGGCCTACCGGCGCCCACGTTCGGCCAGCAGCTCGACGACAGCCCGGTCGCGCAGTACCTCGGGCCGGCCGACGGCGACCGCGTTCGCGCGGGCGCGGCGCAGCAGCAGATGCGCCGGATGCTCCCACGTGAAGCCGATGCCGCCGTGGATCTGGATCGATCGTTCGGCCGCGAACACGGCCGCGTCGAGCGCCGCAGCGGCCGCCAGCATGCAGTCCACGTCGCCGGGCTCGTCGGCGTCGGCCGCGGCGAACACCTGGCCGCGCGAGCCCTCCAGCGCGACCAGCATGTCGGCGCATCGGTGCGAGATCGCCTGGAAACTGCCGACCTTCCGGCCGAACTGTTCGCGCTCCCCCGCCCAGGCCACCGCCATGGCCAACGCGGCGGCGGCAACGCCGATCGAGTCGGCGGCCACCGTCAGCAGCGCACGGCGGCGAGCGTTTTCCAGCGCACGCCGCAGTGGCTCGCCGTCGGCGAGCACATCACCCGCTGCTCCATCGAATACCACGGAGCCCACGGCGGCGGTCAGGTCGAGCGGCTGCTCGGGCGCAACGGTCACGCCCGCGTCGGCCGGACCCACCCCGACCAGCACCTCGCCGTGCTCCGAGCCGGCCAGCACCAGAAGCACCTCGGCATCGGGCGCCCCGCCCACGAGGGGAACGCATCCGCTGAGCGAAGCGCCGTCCCAACACGGAAGCTGCGCGCCGGTGCTGACCCAGCCGCCGTCGTCGAGCGGGACCACGAAGGCCGCGGGCATCCCGCCCGCGATTCGTCGGGCGACCGTGGCCGCCCCCGCGGCGACGGCCACGTCCAGGGCGATCACACTGGGCACCAACGGAGTCGGTGCCAGCGCTTTGGCCGCCTCCTCGATCGCCGCGTAGAGCAGCCTCGGCGGGGCGCCCGCACCGCCGAGCGACTCGTCGACGGCCAGCCCGGGAAGGCCGAATTCGACCAGCGCCGACCACACCGCCGGATCCCCTTTGTCTGCGGCATGTTCGGGATCCAGCAGCGCATCGACGTTGACGCGGGCGGCCAAGGCCTTGGCCAGCACCTCGCGCATTTCCGACTCGCTTTGATCCGCCGCCGCGAGTGGGGCGCCGGGTCGAACACTGGCCGTCCGCGTGCCCTCCCCCCGGTGCGACGGCAGGCCAAGCACCGACTCGGCGATGGTGTTGCGGTGGATCTCGGCGGTGCCGGCGCCGATCGTGCTGGCGCGGGTCTTCAGGTAGCCGTAGGTCCAGCGTCCGCCGTCCACCGCGTGTGGCGCCCGGCTGCCCAGCATGCCGTAGGGGCCGGCCGCGCGCAGGGCCAGCGTGTGCATGCTCTGTTCGGACTCGGACTTCACCAACCGGTTCACCGAGGAGACCCCACCCGGATCCTCGCCCCGCAGCACCGCCTGCAAGGCGCGAGCGCTGTTGGCCGCGATCGCACGCACACCCGACTCCATCCGTGCGATGTCCTGTCGCACAAAGGGATCGGATTCCAATCCCTGGCCGACCACGAGCTCGAGCACCTGGTCCGCCGTGCGGCGGTGCCTGAACTCGTCGGCCAGGAAGGCCGTGGCGCGCTCATGGCCTAACGAGGTGCGCATGATCGACCAACCCTTGCCCTCCGCACCGACCCGGTGCTCCAAGGGCACCTCGACGTCGTCGAAGAACACCTCGGCGAAGTCGGCGCCACCGCTGATGTCACGAAGCGGCCGCACCGTGATGCCCGGGCTGTGCATCGAGATCAGCAGGTAGGTGATCCCATCGGAGCCACGCCCGGGCGCACCCGTGCGCACCAGTGCGAACATCCAGTCAGCCAGGTTGGCCATCGTCGTCCAGACCTTCTGCCCGTTCACGCGGTAGACGTCGCCGTCGCGGACCGCGCGGGTGGACAGCGACGCCAGATCGCTGCCGGCTCCGGGCTCGGAGAAGCCTTGGCACCAGAACTCGTCGGCGCGCAGCAGCGGCCGAAGGTAGCGACGCTTTTGCAATGCGGTGCCGAATTTGATCAGCACCGGCGCCACGATGAACGAGACCTGGCATGGATGCGCCGGAACACCGGCGGCCGAGGTCATGCGGTAGTAGTCGAGTTGGTCTTCGAGGGACAGCTCGAGGCCGCCGGCGGATTTCGGCCAGCCGGGGCCCGCCAGGCGGTTGTCAACCAGTTCGGCCTGCCAAGCCCGTGCGACCGCGATCCGGTCGATTTTGGCACCTTCGGCCTTCGCCTTCGCCTTCGCTTCCGCCTGGCGTAGACCGTAGTCGGCCATCAGATCCTGCAAACGTGGGCGCCAGTCACCGGACGACATTGCACAACCTTTAGATAGTTAACTTGGTTACTTATGTCGGAGTCTTCCCTGCCGATCCCGTTCTCGTCAAGCCGGGCCCCGGAGCCTCGCGGAAGCGCACCGGGCGACGGTGTAGTCAGCTGGTTCACTGGGTTGGATACCTGGCCGGCACCGGGAGGTCACCATGGCTCAGCCGCGACCGTTGGCCGCGATGATCGCCCCGGAAAGCGACCGGTGCAGTCCGCCCACCCAGGACGGCGGGGTTGGTCGCGGGCACGTTGCGTCGCATGATCGTCGACGGTCAACTCGCGGATGGCGACTTTCGGCCGCACGAAAAGGAATTGATGGAGCATTTCCGGGTGAGCCGCCCGACATTGCGCGAGGCTGCGCGCGTGCCGGAGGCCGACCGGGTGGTCGAGGTGGCGCACTCGTGCGGGTTCCGGGGCCAGAAATCCTGGCACGCCCGGCGTGCCTGCTCCTGGAGTTGTCGGGCGCGACCCTGGCCGACGTCATGACGGCGCGGATGGCGATCGAACCTCCGGCGGCCAAACTCCTGGCGAACGAGGGCAGCGACGATGCGCACCGGGAACTGGCACGGATCGTCAGCGAGGTCCCCGCCGCCTGGGCGGCCGGCCGGCTGGCGGCAGCGTCGGCCAACCTGCATCGCCGAGTGGTCGAGTTGTCGGGCAACACGACGTTGGGCTTGCTGGCCGGCACGCTGCACGAGATCGCCGCACGGCACGGCGCCGCGGCCGAAGGCCATTGGCGCAGGCACCTGGAGAACTCGGCTGCCGCCCTCCTGAAGGGTTACGAGACCACCACGGTCCGCGATATCTTGCTCTGAGCGCCACTTCCAACGCTTGGCGGCCGCCACCGGTCGCGCCATCAGTTAGCCTGGGAATAGTTTGGACAACTGCGCGGCCGTGCGGTGTGAAGCGCCCCCACGGTTGCGCGGCAGCAATAGGTATTGGGAGGTCTGGTGCCATCACTTCCGCCGCTCGCCCCGATGGCGACCGCGAGTCCCACGGGTCCTGGCAGGCAAGGTGTGCGCGCACCGAAGACCGCCGAACTGGTGGCACGGACACTGCGCCAGATGATCGTCGACGGCAAGCTGAAGGACGGCGACTTCCTGCCCAACGAGCCCGAACTGATGAACCACTTCGGCGTCAGCCGCCCGACGTTGCGAGAGGCGGTGCGGGTGCTCGAATCTGAACGGCTCGTCGAAGTCCGTCGCGGCTCGCGCACCGGTGCTCGGGTACGTGTCCCGGGACCCGAGATCGTGGCCCGGCCGGCCGGTCTGCTTCTCGAGTTGTCCGGCGCCACGATCGCCGACGTGCTGGTCGCGCGCTCTGCCATCGAGCCATTCGCCGCACGATTACTGGCATCTCGCGGCAAGGCCAAAGCGTTCGACGAACTCGAACACATCCTCACCGAGGACATCCCACAGTCCACGGAGGCCGCGCGATTCGCAGCGGCCACGGCTCACTTCCACCGACGACTCGTCGAGCTGTCGGGCAACGCGACGCTCAGCATGATCGCCGGCATGCTCCACGAGATCACCGAAAGGCACACGGCGGTTGCGGTTGCGCGTAGACGCAGCGTTCCCAAGGGGGACTACGACAAGCTCGTGCGTTCGTACCGCCACCTCATCGAATTGCTGCGGGCCCACGATGGTGACGCCGCTGAAGCCCATTGGCACCGCCACATGGACAATTCGCGCAAGATCTTGTTGCGCTTGCTACCGACGATCAAGGTCCGCGACGTGATGGACTGAACCGCTCGGTCCAGGCACGAAAAGCCCCGAACAGCAACGTGTTTCCGGCGATCCGGCCACAACTACGCGGTCGTCGAGAGCGTTACACGCTGGGCTGGCCGTACACAGCCACCAGTACCGAGCGGTTGAGGCTGTTCGCCGACCAGATGCCGATGGCGGTGTTGGCGCAATCCTGCATGAGGGCACGCGACGGTGGATCCCACCACCACTGGCCAAGAATTTGTATGCCGTTGATCGCCAGAGCGGGCACGATCGCCACGGTTTCGCCGGCCTTACCGTTGAATCCGGCGTCGCGGGCACGGTCTTGGGGAGTCGAGCCGTCGGATCCGATGTCACCGTTGATGTCGGGATTGTTGAGGACGTCAAGGGTGTGCCGGCGGGCGGCATCCGTCAGCCGGTTGTCCATCTTGGAGTCCGTGGTGCAGCCATTCTGACGTTGAGCGGTGTTGATGTTCACGTAGACGCTGTTGTTGAGCCGGGCGTTGTTCGGCACGACGGTGTTGCCGTTGTCGGCGTGCGCGACCGGTGTCGACCACATCACCGTCCCGGCCAGGATCGCCAGCACCGCAGGGGACAACGGGGAGCGCGCCACGCTGCGCACCGGCGTCATCGCGGTGCCCCCCGGCCTGCGCGGTCGCGAATCCAACGCGATGACCGACGGCCGGTTGATCGCCGTCTTCCGGAGCACGGGTCCATGTCCGTCCTGATCTCATACTTGCCACGTTTGGATCGAAGAATTATAACTTGGTTGTAGTTGTTGGGCTAGACTCACACAACCGGTCGCCTGACACCAGGGGTGATGACATTGAGTCCCTACCGTGCTGTGCCGCCTCGGCGACGAACCGTACTTTCGCACGGGGCAGGCACGCCGGCGCCGGCGCACAACCCGCAGGGTGCCGTCGGTGACGCGGTGGCGGGCATTCGCCCCGTCTTTGGTCGCCGCCGCCGGCCTCGCCGGAGTCGCGCAGGCGCTCCCCGGACCACGTCGCCCCGGACCCTCGGGCCGAGTACGTCTACGACGTTATGGTCCGCCGGCAGTACCACTTCCCCAACAACGACGCCATCGGCTACGGCTATGGGATCTGCGACAAGGTCGGCGGCGGTCAGGGCTACGCGCAAGTGAGGGATGACGTGAAGCGAGACGTGGCCCCCAACGACGAGTTCGCCGCCAATTACCTTGTGCCGTATGCGGTCAATCTGCAGCGCCCCGCGCAGATCTGGCAGCTGCGCAATTCGGCGGCACGTTATCAGCCTCCCGCCGGTTCCTACGGGCTGACGACCATGGCCTGGTTCGGCGGCATGCTTCGATCCCTTGCATACCTCTCGGCGTCGATGATGTTGTCACTGCTCGCCATCGGCCCCGCGGCCGGCGCACACGCATCGCCATCGGCCGCAGACGCGTCGGGGTCGTGCTCCTTTGTGCTCACGCCGCCGCAAGTGGTCCAGGTGTCCACCACGCGCATGGTGCTGGCCACGGTGAGACCGGGTCCGTGCACCATGGACGCCGTTCCCAATGATTCGGTCGTGTGTTTGTCGATCAAAGGGGATGACGCCCAAACGCAGTGCGCCCACAAAGCCGGCTCGGCCCCGGCGCTGATCTACTATCCGTATCGGCCCGGTGCCGCATACGTGGTAACCGGCCAAGGTTGTGCGGACGTGTTCGAGAATCCGGCCAATCACAGCACCACCGGGCCGGTGCAGAAGATATGCCAGGCCATCGGGCCGACCTCGTTCACCTTGTGAAGCGCACGAAGACCCGGGGGGTTGTGACGCCTTGTCCTGGATCGGCTTTGGCTCAGACCGGATCAAAGCCGCTGATCAGCCACCGGCCACCGACCTTGTCCAGCGTCACCCGGACGCTGGAGGCGGTGGCGCTGGGGGCATCCGAGCCCACGACCACCGTCTGGTTGACGAACACCAGCGCCACCGCGTGGTCCGCAGTCGCCGACACCGAGGCCGCAGCGGGAACGGTGGCGACCGCCGCGATGTGCCGCTGTTTGGCGCCGGGGATGACGACGTCATGGGTCAGCTGCGTGTAAGAGTCCTTGAATGTGCCCGTCATCCGGTCCCGGGCGGTGCCCAAGTCCTTCTCCACGCTATCGGGCTGGTAGGACAACATGGCGATCGTGGCGTCCTTGGCGGCCGCGACGGACTCGATGCCGGCGGCCTGCGAGGCCCGGATCGACGAGGACTGCCACTTCAAGTAGCCTCCCGCCGCCGCGAGTGACAGCACCAGGCACGGAAGCACCCCGAAGGCCAGCAGGCGCGAGAGGCTGATCGTGCGTCTGGCTTTCGCCGGACTGCCGTCTTTGTCGTCTTCGGACGCGTCGCGTTCGCTTTCGGCCGTGTCGTTCTCGACCGCCGCGGTGGTTTCTTCAGCGGTCGCCACAACTTCCGGGGCGCTCGCCGTTTCGGTGTCAACGCGCACAGCGTCCGGTTCCTCGTCTCGCTCGTTCGTGTCGCCGCCGACCATGCTGACCCGCGGCGTCATGCCGGCACGAACAAGACGTTCGAGACTTTCGCCCCGTCATCGACTTTTTGCACGTCGATCCTCATTCGCCAGGCCCGCGGCGGCTGATCCTCGGCGCCGAGATTCGACGTCTTGACTGAAACGGCGACGAGCACCCGAGCTTCGTTCGCCGACACCGACTCCAGGCCCGCCTCGGTGACCGTCCCCACCGATTTGGACTGCACCTTCTTGACCACATCGATGAAGGGTTGCGAGCGTTTCGAAAAGTCGTCGTAGAACGGGCCGGTAGCCGAGTCCAGGATGCGCTGGATGTCGTGATTGACGTTCTGCCAGTCGATGGTGGTGAGGTTCACCGCGCCCTGCCGTCCCACCCGGAGAAACAGCTCGCGCTGTTGTTGCTCCTGACGCAGCTGATAGGTCTGGTAACCCAGCCATCCGACCACCCCGCCCAGGGCGAGAACGGCGACCAGGCCGACCAGCGTTGCCAGCCGCACGGGGGACATGCGCCGTTTGGCCGGTTCGGCCTCCTCGCCGTTGCCGACGCCGTCCGGCCCGTCCGAATCCGCGGGGGAGGTGTGCGTGTCCTCCCCTGCCGCATGCTCGGCGTCGTCGGCACCGTCGGCGGGGTCCGCCCGGTCCGCGGTCGTTGCCGGCTCCGCATCCGGTGCCGATTGCGATTCCGTTGAGGGTTTCTCGGGATCGGTGTTGCTCATTTCCCCTTCGGGGGCATCAGCATCTGCTGCCATGTCTGCTCCTGGTCGGAAGGACGGACCAGATCGGTCTGTCGATATTCCTGCCCGTCTGGTCCAAAATACGTCCCGGTGGCGGGATCATACTCAGCAACCGCAATCGGGGGCGGTGCCGCGCCGGGCGGGAACGGTGCCGTAGCCGCCGCGGTCGCCGGCGTGCCGGACGGAGCGGGCGCGGCTGCGGGGGCGGGCGGGGTCGTGGCCTGCGGAATGTCCTGCCCCGACAGCGTCGAGTTGGGGTCACCCTTCCAGTTGTAACCCTCGTTGAGGGGTACGTACTCTTGGTCGCTTTCGCACATCTTGACCGTCGGTGCGCGTTTGCCCGGGCGCGTCTCACACGGGTAGTTGCGGGCCCCACGCACGTTCAGGGCGGAGTCTTGCGGTATCCGGCAGTACAGATCGCCGGCGGGACGGTCCGGATGGTCCTCGAACGTCGCCGACCGCATCTGCTGGGCCGGCAGATAGCCCGTCGTGCACGCGGGCGGAAGGTTGAGATTCAAATTGAAACTCAGGTTCAGGCCGGGATAGCTCGACTTGATATTTCGATCCGGCAAAATGGTCGCCAGACCCCCGGACGTGGCCGCCGGCAGCACCACCAGGAGCTGCTCCAGGTCGGCGCGGTAGGCCACCCCCACCTCACCCACACTGACCAGGTTGGCCAGCACGATGGGCAGCGTCGGCTGCAGTCGGTCGAACAGGTCGCGGGTTTCCTGTGCCGCGGGGGCACCCTTGCTGAGCACTCCCTGAACGGCGGAATCTTGCGTCTGCAGTTGCCTGGTGATGTCGGCCAGGTTGGATGCCCAGGCCTGCACCGCGTCGGATGAGTCAACCTGGCTGTCGAGCACCGGCTTTGATTCGTCGATGAGGGTGGTCAGCGAGTCCAGGTTCTTCCTGGCGTCGATGGCCAGGCTGGTTGTGCCTTTCAGCAGCCGGGAAAGCTCGGGGCCGAGACCGCCGAACGCGACATAGCTTTCGTCGACCACCGTTTTCAGGTTGTCGCGCGGGATGGCTTGCAGGCCGCGGTTGGCGGCCGCCACCAATGAGTTGATGTCGGGCGGCACGCTGGAATGGCTGACGGGGATCACGTCGCCGTTCGTCAGCTTGGGCCCGGTTCGGCTGTGGGGCGTGAGCGCGAGATACTGCTCGCCCACCGCCGATACGCTGTGCACCTCTGCGGCAAGGTCCGTGGCGGGAATGTCGACGTTCGAATCCATCCGGAGCACCGCCTCGGCGCCGGTATTGGTCAGGCGCACCTCCTGCACCCGGCCGACGGTGACGCCCCGGTACGTGACGTTGCCGCCCCCATAGAGGCCGCCGGCGCGGGGCAGCTGCACCGTGACCGTGTAGCGGCCGATGCCGAAATACGTGCTCTGGATCTTCAGATAGCCGAAGAACACGACCGCGACCGCGCCGAGCGCAATCGCCGTGAACACCGCTATCTGGACCCTGATCCGCCTTGTCAACATGTCACGGCCCCTGATCGAAATGGTAGGGAGCAACCAACGGGTTGCGGGCCGTGTAGGGGCTGGGCAGCTGGCCGATGGTTCGGCCCCACTGCAACTCGAGCTCGGTCAGGTTGCCCTCCCATCGGGTACCCGTGAAAAACGAGTTGTCGATGCGGCTCAGCGTCAAATCGATGACGGCGGTCAGGTTTCCGTAGTCGCCGCGGATCCACTTGCTGATCGTCGGCTTCGGAAACGGGTACGTCGCAAAGTAATCCAGCGAGCGGGTCAGGGCCGGGCCGGAATCGGCCAGTGACTGCAGCACCGGACCCAGGTCCTTGAGCTCCTTGACCAGATTCTCCTTGGTCTGATTGACCGAGTCGGCGGCAAGCGCACTGAATTTGCCCAATTCGCCGAGGGCATCGGCGAGATGCTCCCGCTCGTGGTTCAGCACGGCCAGCGCGTCGGGGATGGTCTTGAGCGCCTTGTCCACGACGGGTTTCTGGTCGGCGAACTGACCGACCAGATCGTTCAGACTGTCCGTGGCGGCGATGATGTCGTCCTTCTGGTCGTTGAGATAGCCGACGAACTTGTCCAGCTGCGTGATCAAGCTCCTCAAATCTTTTTCTCGACCCGAAAACGCTGTGCTCAACGCCTTGGTGATGTCCTGAACGTTGCCCAGGCCACCGCCGTTGAGCACCATCGAGACGGCCGCCAGTGTTTGTTCGGTCGAGGGGAACGCGCCCCCCGCCGACAGGGGAATCAATGATCCGTTCTTGAGCTTGCCCACCGGCGGGGTGTCTTTCGGTGCCGCCAGTTCGACGTGCACCGAACCGAGCAGGCTGGTTTGACCGATCGTGGCCGTCGCGTTGGCCGGCAGGTCGACATTGCCGTCGAGCCTCATGGTGACCAGCGCATGCCAGTCCTGGAGTTCGACCTTGGTGACGTTGCCGACCGTCACGTCGTTGACCCGGACCCGCGAATTCTGTTTGAGGTTCTGGATGTCGGGCAGTTGCGCCTGGACCGTGTACGCCCCGGGGCCGCCGCCCTTGGTGCCCGGCAACGGGAGCGAGTTGGCCCCGTGGAAGTCTCGCAGGACACCGCAACCGGACAGCGCGGTCGCGAACAGGGCCGCCAGGGCGCCGGCGCCGACGCGCCGCCAGTACTCGAACCGGCTCACTGCCCACCTCCCGACGGCACCATCATTCCCTTGAGACCATCGGTCGGATTGGTCGGTATGGGGTCCGGAAGCCGGGCGGGCACAAACGGTGGATTCGCGTGATCCGGGTCGACCATCCCGTTGCCGAAGTAGTTGTAGATCCTGTTCGCCGGCGGCAGCGGCCCGTTGGGTGGCGGCGGCACCGTACGCCACTGCTCGGTCGGCGGCGGTCCCGGCGGGGGAACGTAATCCGGCCGCAACCAGTCTTCGCTGTAGGTGACCTCGTTGGGTCGCGCCATGACGCCGACGAATGGGTTCATGCCGATCGGCGGGAAGCTGTACTGGCGGTTCTTGATGATCGGCGCCAGATACTGCACGCACAGCTTCGCCGACTGCTCGGCGCCCAACCGCGATGCCGCCTGCACCGCCGAGCACAGGAACTGGACGGGGTTGGCGAAGTTGGTGACCGCGATCGCCCCGGTCAGCGCGACGTTCGCGGGCTGGTAGATGTTCGCGAAGTTCTGGAACGCCGGTGTGCCGATGTGCAGTGTCTGCTTGATGTCATCGAGGCTCTCGACCACCGCGTTGGACACCGACGCGAGCTTGTCCGAGGTGGTACCCAGCGCTTCCCTGTTTTCGGCCACGAAGCTCGCCACGTCGCCGATCACGTCGTTGAGGTCCCGCACGGCGTTGGCGACCTCGTTCGGATCGTCTGCCAGCAACCCGGTCACCGCGGCAAGGTTGTGGTTCAGGTGTTGCAGCAGGTCGCCGCTGTCGTGCAGCGCCGACACCAGAATCGACAGGTTCTTGAAGGTCTTGAACAGGTCGCCGCTGTGGTCGCCGAGCGCCGAGATCGCTTGCGACAACTTGATGATGGTGTTGCGGATGTCGGGGCCCTGGCCGCGCAGGTTGTCGGCTGCGGTGTTGATGAACGCGCCCAAGGTACTGACGCCGCCCGGCTGGGTGGGCTGCAGTGTGTCGGTGAGTTTTTCCAGCTGCTGACGGAAGTCGTCCCACTCCACCGGGACCGCGGTGCGCTCCCGCGGGATCACCGCGTGATCCTGCAGCGCCGGCCCACCGTTGTAGACGGGGGTCAGCTGGATGGCCCGGACGGTCACCAGAGACGGCGACAGGATCACCGCTTTGGCGTCGGCGGGGACCTTGTATTTGTCCGCGTACCAGAACGAGACCTTGACGCGGTCGGGCTGCGGTTCGATCTTCTCGATCTTGCCGACGGGCACCCCGAGGACCACGATGCTGTCGCCGGGGTAAATCCCGTTGCTGTTGTCGAAGTATGCGGTGACGCGCGTGCGGCCGGCGCCGGCCGCGTCGCGCACCACCGCGACGATGCCGCCGATCAGTGTCACCGCCAGCAGCACGGCCACGCCGACTCTGGCTTTTCCCGACCGCATCATCGCCCACCACCTGCAGCCGCCGGCGCGGCCGGCGATACCTGCCCGGGTGCCGGCTGCTCGACGGGCCCCGGTTGGGTGGGGACTGATGCGTTGGGCCCGGGCGGCGTCGGCGCCGGGGGCCCCGGCGGCGCGCCGCCCGGTGGTGGCGCCGGCGGTGGCTCCCGATACGGGTAGCAGCCCGGGCCTGGCAACGGCACGCCGGGTGGGCCGCACTGATGGTCGTCGGGGTTGCCCGTGATCGCGTCGGGCAGCGTCAACCGCGGCTCCCCGCCCTGACCGGTCCGCGGGTACGGCATCGGCAGCGGCGGAGTAGCCGGCTGGCCTGTCTGCGGGTCGGTCAGCTGGGAGGGCAGCAACACGTTGGGATCCAGCCCCAGATCGGAGAAGGCCGCGTCGATGAACGGTTGCACGAACTGCCCCGGCAGCAAGTTGGCCAGGTAGGCCTTGAAATACGGGCCCGACGACACCGACTCGCCCAGCGACAGCGCGTAGGCGTTGAGCCCCTTGATCGCCTTCTGCACCCGCTCCTTGCGGTTGTCGACGATGGCTAAGGCCGAATTGAGTTTCTCCAGAGCGGGTTTGAGTGTTTGACGGTTATCGGCGATGAATCCCTTGACCTGCCGTGCCACCACGGCGATGTTGTTCGAGATCCGGTCCAGGGCACTGCTCTGGTTTCTCAGCGCGACCAGGAGCGAATTGGTGTTCCCCACGAGGGTCACCACCTGGTTGCTGCGCTCGCCGAGCACCGTGGTCGCCTTGCTCGCGTTCTCCAACAAGGCGCGGAGCTCCGCGTCACGGCTGTTCAGCGTTTCGGAGAACCGCGCCACGCCCCGGACCGCGGCTTGCAGGTCGGGTGCCGTGTTGGAGAAGGTCTCCGACAGCACCTCCAGCGAATGTGACAGTTGATCGGTGTTCAAGCCGCTGATGGTCGTCGAGAGATCGCCGAGTGCATCGGGAAGCTCATAGGGGGAAGTCGTGCGGTCGAGCGGAATTGGCCCGGTCAGCCGTCCGTCGCCCCGTGAGGTGATCTCGAGGAGCTTGGAACCGAGCAGGGTCTTCAACTTGATGGCGGCCTCGCTGCGATCGCCGAGCCGGACACCGCGGTCGACCTTGAACCTGACCAGCACCCGAGGGCCGTTGAGCTCAACCGATGAAACCTCACCCACCCGAAATCCCGACACCTGCACGGGGTTTCCCGCAGCGAGCCCGCCCGCTTCGGCGAAGTAGGCCGTGTATTGCCTGGTTTGATCGATGAGGGGCAATTTCTGGTAATTCAGCGAAAGCCACATCACGGCCAGGGTCAGGCCGATACCGACGGCGCCGACCTTGAGGGGATTGCGTTCGGAGAACGTTCTCATTTCGGCGTGCACCTCCCGGTGTCCTGGCCGGCCAGCTTGACGTACACGGGCTGGCCGCCCTTGCCGTTGACCTTCAGGAGGAGGTCGCAGAGGTAGAAGCTGAAGAAGTCGCCGTAAAGGCCCAGCCTGCCGACCATTTGATACGCGTCGGGAAGGGTGTTGAGCAGGTTGTCGACGAAATCCTTGTCGGCGTCGATCAGTCCGGCGGTCCGGTCGACCTCGGTGACCACTTTCCTGATCGCCGGGCGGCCTTGCGCCAGCAGGTCGGCGATGGACCCGGCGGCCGCATTGCCGTATGCCACCGCGTTGGTGATGTCCTGCTTGCGCGCTTCGAGGCCCTTCACCAGTTCGGAAAGCGAGTCGACGGACTTGGCGAACTGCTTGCTTTGGCCGCCGAGCGACCCGAGCACGGTTTTCAGGTTGGTGATCACCTGGCCGATCAGCTGGTCCCGGTCGGCCAAGGTGTTGGTCAGCGCGGCGGCCTGGCTGAGAAAGGAGCCAATCGTGGCGCCCTGGCCCTGAAAGGCCGCGATCAGCTGGCCGCTCAACGCGTTGATCTGGTCGGGGTCCAACGCCCGGAACAGGGGCCTGAAACCGCCGATCAATGCGTCCAGATCGAGCGCCGGCTCGGTCTGGCTCAACGGGATCGTGTCCCCGGGGTGCAGCCGTTTGACGCCGCCGGCGCCTTCCTCGAGTGCCAGAAATCTTCCCCCGATGAGGTCGTCATAGCGGATAGCTGCGCGGGTGCCCTCGGTGAGCACCGCCGACGGCGTCACGGCGAATTGCACGCTAAGGGTCGAATCAGGTTGCAGTGAGATCTTTTTGACCTTGCCCACCTCGACCCCGGCGATGCGGACGAAGTTGCCGTTGCGCAGGCCGGAGACGTTCGCGAAGTGTGCGTTATAGGTCTTCTCGTCCTGGAACCGAAATTGGCCGAAGACCAGAAAGACCAGCATCACCGCGAGCAGGCACACCGCGGCGTAGATCACGAAACGCCACAGCGAGCCGCGCAGGTTCTCTCGCATGTCTGCCTTTCTCCATCGCTTCCGGCGGTCAGTGGTCGGGCTGATCCGGCGGGGCCGGGGGTGGCGGCGGAAGGGTCGGCACCGGTGTGGGCTGCACCTGCGCCGGGTGCGCCACCACGGGCGGTTCCGATCCCGGTGGCGGCGGGCCGGGTTCCCGCGGCCTGCCCGCAATGGCGGGCGGCAAGCCGGGATACAGGGGCGTCCCGTCCGGCAGGTACCAGGGCGCGCCATAGGGCGGCGCGCCCGGGTAGGGCACCGGACCCGGCGCGGGCCCCCCGTTCAGGGTGTAGATGCTCGGGGGTTTCGGCGTCCCCCGGGTGGTCGGGCCGTAGTTGGCGAGCCCCGGGAAGCCGATGCCGGGATTCGGTCGAACATCCATCCCGCTGCCCCATCCGGTGTTGGTCACGAGGTAGCGCACCGGGAAGTTGTCGCCGACGTTCGGCAGTGAACCGCAGCCGGGCGTGCCGCCGGGCCCGCCCTTGGCGCCGTTGATGGGCAGATTGTCCGGGTAGCGGTACATGTCGTCACCGAAAAGGATGCCGGCATCGCCGATGAGCGACTTTCCGTTGTGGCCGGCGACGGTTTCGATCAGGTCGTCCAAGCCGTTGTAGGCGCCTACCAGCAAGCAGGTGAGTTCGGGGTTGTATTTCATCAACAGCCGCGTCGTCGGCTCGAGCACGTTGATTCCGTGAATCAGGTTGTTCTTGGCGGGGCCGACGAGGTTGATGCCGCCGTCGGCGAGCCCAACGACGTTCACCAGCAGCGAGTCAAGCGCGGACGCATCGTTGGTGATCGTGGTGCTCGTCGTGCTGGCGGCGTCGAGCACCGACAGGATGTCCGGGGCCGCGGCGCTGTAGGTGTCGCTGAACCCCTTCAACGCGCGGTAGTCGGCCCGGATGGTGTCGCTGCGCGGATTGATCGCCAGCAGAACCTGATTCAGGTCGGTGGTGGCCTGGCCCAGGGCTTCACCCTTTCCGCGGAAGCCCTCGCCCAACGCCGACAGCACCGCATTGAGTTTCGCGGGGTCGATCTGGTTCAGCACGCCGACGAGATTCTGGAAGGTGGTATTCACCTCGACACTCACGTTGCGCGACTTGAGCACCGCCCCCGCCGTCAGCCTCTTGGCGCTCGGGCGGTCGGGGGTGACGAGTTCGACGTACTTGGCACCGAATGCGGTGGGCGCGGTGATCTGGGCCTCGACGTTGGCCGGAATGTATTGGAGCTGGTCCGGATACAGCTCCAGCTGAAGTTTCACTTGACCGTTCGGCTTGATTGCGGAAACCCGACCGACTTGCACGCCACGCAATTTGACCTGCGCGCCCGGGTCCATGACGAGGCCGGACCGGTCGGACACCAGCGTGACGCGGGCATACGATTGCATGTCCCGGTTGAACGCAAGCACCGTCAGCACCCCACCCGCGACGATCAGCACGACGAGGATGAGAGTCCATACCGCCGGATGTAGACCCATCTCGCGCCGCTTGCGTTTCGTCATCGCTATCCCGACAGGTGGAAGTTGCCGGACCGCCCGTAAAGCGCCAGACCCAGTGCGGCCGTCACCAGTGTCAACACCACCAGCGAGGCCCGGACGGCACGGCCGGTCGCCTCCCCGACACCGGCCGGACCGCCCGAGGCGGTGAAACCGTAGTACGTGTGGATCAGCATGACGACGACGCCCTGCAGGACCACCTGGATCATCGCCCAGAGCACGTCGGTGGGTTGCAGGAACGTGTAGAAGTAGTGGCTGTAGACGCCGCTCGACTGCCCATAGGTGAACTCGACGAGGAACTGGGTCGACACGAAGCCGACGATCAACGATATGCAGCACAACGGGATTGCCAGCGCTATGCCCCCCAGGACCCGGGTTGACACCAGGTAGGCCATGGTGCGCACGCCTATGACGTCAAGGGCGTCGATCTCCTCGCTGATCCGCATCGCACCGAGTTGAGCCGTGGCTCCGGCGCCGATCGTGGCGGCCATCCCGATGGCGGTGATCAACGGCGCCGCCAGACGCGGGTTGACGTAGGCCGAGAAAAAACCGACCAGCGCCTCCACCCCGAGGTTGGCGGTTTGGCTGTATCCGACGATGGCTACCAGCAGACCGACATTGAGCAGCAGGAAGCCCACGATCGCGACGGTGCCGCCGATGAGGGCGAGAGCGCCGACGCCCAGGCTCATCTGGGCGATGACGCGTATCGTTTCCGTGCGGTAGTAGATGAAGGCGTCCTTGATGCTGGCGAGCGCCCGGACATAAAACGCGGTCTGTTCGCCGATGCGGTTCCATCCGGCGGCCCACGCCTGCACGGTGCGGACCAGCCGTGGCGCCCGCACGCCGCTGGGTGCCGCGCTCATTTGAATTGCACCTGCGCAAGGACGGCGCTGAGCAGCGTATTGATCACGTACAGGGCCATGAACGTATATACGACCGTTTCGTTGACCGCGTTACCGACCCCCTGCGGACCCCCACCCACGGTGAACCCCTTGTAGCAGGCGATCAGGCCCGCAGCCAGGCCGAACATCGTCGCCTTGATGATGGCGATGATCACGTCCGGAAGTCCGATGAGCAACGTCAGGCTGGCCGCATAGGCGCCCGGGTTGACGTTCGAGACGTAGACCGCGAACAGATAGTCCGAACTCAGCCCCACCACCGTGCCCAGCCCACTGAGCAGGAAGCTGTTGAGGGTGAGCGCCGCGACCCGCGGCACCACAAGCCGCTGAATCGGGTTGATCCCCATGACCCGCATCGCGTCGATCTCCTCGCGGATGGTGCGCGCACCCAGGTCCGCGCACATCGCGGTGGCGGCGGCGCCGCCGATGACCAAGACCGTGATCGCCGGTCCGATCTGGGCGACCACCGCAAGGGCGGCGCCGGTGCCCGAGTTGTCGGCGGCGCCGATCTCGATGAACAGGACGTCGAGAAGGAAGATGACGAACGCGTTGAAGACGATCCCGAGCAGGACCGCGGGCACCAGCGACACCCGGGCGGTGAACCAACTCTGCTCGACGAACTCGCGCCAGGCGAACGGCGGGCGCACAAACTGCACCATCGTGTCCAGCGACATCGCGACGAAGCTGCCGATTTCCCGCAGCGGCTTGGCAATTGGATGCGTCGCGACCACTAGCAGCTACCTACCAGACCGCTCGTGATTGGCATTGCGACGATCCCCTCCTGGGCAAGATTCAGACCTCCGCATAACACTGTGACCCCCGACACGGGAGGATGCCGCAAGACGGTACCGCACCTGCTATGGCTCTGGCAACAATCTGGAACGGTCGGTGAGCCTAGCTACCAAGACTACCTAGTAGACCAAGTGCTCTTTGCTGAACTCGGCTCGAGGCCGCCTTTGCCGGACACGATGGCCGGCCGTGGGCCGTCGATCCGCACCCGCGCGGGCGGCCCGTCCGATCGGCCGCGGGCGGTGCCCCTGAATAGGGGTACCAACTGGTTAAAGCCGGTCCAAACCGGCCAACCGCACACGGTGTTTCCGGGACTGCGGCCGGCCGGCCGGCCCCGTCGCCGTCAAGAAACTCAACAAGGACGCTCAGCGGCCCCTTCATTAGTTTGCCAGCGCTCCATCACACGGACGCTCGCGGAGCGCGCACGGGCCATCCAGCAAATTCCACCGCGGCGGGCGGCGGGCTGTTCGGCGCCGTTCAGACGGCTCGGCCGGGCTCTCGCGAAGCCCGCTCCGCAACGATTGGTGTCATTGCGCGCAGAGGCCGATCGGGGAATGAGCGACTCGGCCGCCCGCGAATCCCGGCACGCGCGAGACCAAGGGAGTTCGATTCCGCGGCTAGCTTGTAGCGGTTTTGCTGGCTACCATGACCTCCCGCGACCAGCGTACGGCCGTAAGCACATCGAGGTGAGTCATGCATCGTCGATACATCGCCCCAACACTGTTGCTGCTCATGGGCATCACGGGGTGCTCCTCAGCACCGCCCGCCCTCAGGCTGCCCCATGGCGCGCTGCCCGGGGGTACCGCGCAGATCACCGTTGACGGGAACGCAACTGGCCCATTGGGGTCCGTGGCGTGCCGGAGCATCGGAAAAGGGTTGACCGAGATCACTATCGGGCGCACGGGCCCGGGCACGGGCACTACGGTGCTGGTCGACTCGAAAACGCCAAAGGGGGTCAGCTTCAACAACGTCGAGGGGTTCACCGGTAGTTACTGGCAAGACCTGCAGGGAAGCGCACAGCTGGGCATGGTCGATCAGACCTATAGGCTCACCGGCACCGCCACCGGCTTCGACACCGAACGTCCCTACACCCGGACCACCAATGACTTCACCGTCACAGTGGCCTGTTGACCCCGTGATCCTCATGCGGGCAACAACTTCCAAGCGGCCACCTGACAGGGCCGCGTGCATGTCCATGAGGCCGGGCCACGTAGCGGCCCCCGGGAGAACGAAGGGGCCGCGGATGTGTACGTGTCGAACCAGGAGGTCGCGTTGAGCCAACCAGATGCACTCGCGCCGCTAGCCGCAGCCGAAAAGGCCGCCGCGGGTGCGGTGCGATCGCCGAAAACCGCTGAGCTGGTTGCGCGGACGTTGCGGCGCATGGTGGTCGATGGCGAATTGGCCGACGGCGACTTCCTGCCCCACGAAACCGAGCTGATGGCTCACTTTGGGATCAGCAGGCCAACGCTACGCGAAGCGGTGAGGGTCTTGGAGTCCGAGCGGATCGTGGAGGTACGTCGCGGCTCCCGCACCGGCGCGCGGGTACGTGTGCCGGGCCCCGAAATCGTCGCCCGCCCGGCCGGGCTGTTGCTCGAGTTGTCAGGTGCCACACTGGCGGACGTCTTGACCGCCCGAGTCGTGATCGAGCCCCCCGCCGCCAAACTGCTGGCCGAGCAGGGCACCGCCGACGCGCACGCCGAACTCGACCGCCTCGTGAGCGAGATGCCCCGGGCCCTGGCGGCGGGCGACCTGGCGCGCGCATCGGCGAACCTGCATCGCCGGATGGTCGAGCTGTCGGGCAACGTAACCCTGGGCATCATCGCCGGGATGCTCGACGAGATCTCCGTGCGGCATGTCAGCGCGGCGATGGTCGGCGCGCACAACACGATGCCGAAGGCGAAGGCCGACAAGCTCCTGCGGTCCTACCGCCGCCTCGTCGAGTTGGTCAGAGCACGCGAAGGCGTTGAGGCCGAAGCACATTGGCGCCGGCACATGGAGAACGCCGCCGCCGAGTTGCTGACGGCGTGCAAGAAGACCAGAGTCCGCGACGTGATGGATTGAGCCTTTGGCGGGCGCCCGCTACCTGATGTAGGCGGCCAGGTCGCCGGACATCGCCGCCAGTTGGGGGCCCCAGGTCGACCAGCCGTGGTCACCGCCGGTGGGCAGGTTGAAATTCGCGTTGTGGCCGCCGACCTGCTTGTAGTAGGCGTAGAACGACGCGTTGGTGCCCTGGGCCTGGTCGGGATAGCCGATCATGGCGGCCGGGTCACTGGCGGTCAGCGTCTGCGGGCAGAAGACCCACACCCGGGTGCTGTTGTTCACCAGCTCCGCGATGTGCACGTAGGGGTCATGCCACTTCCACCGGCCCAGTTGGGGGGCGCCCCACATCGCCTGCGTGTTGACGCCTCCGTAACGCTGCATGCCCTCGCTGATCGCGCCGTTCACGGCCGTGTTCGACGGGTACAGGAAGCCCGACATCGATCCCGCGTAGCGGAACCGGTCCGGGTGGAACTCGGCCAGCATCATCGCTCCGGTGCCGCCCTGCGCCGCACCGACGACCCCATGCCCACCGGGCGCCAGGCCTTTGTTGGCGGACAGCCAGTTCGGCAGTTCGCTGGACAAGAACGTCTCCCACTGACGGCTCCCGTCCTGCTCCCAATCGGTGTAGAGACTGTAGGCGCCGCTCGCCGGGGCGGCCACCGAGATCCCCTTGCCGGCCAGAGTGTTCATCGCGTTACCCGCCGTCACCCAGTTGCTCACGGTGTCACCGGCA
Organism: uncultured Actinomycetota bacterium; assembly: GCA_963711445.1. GTDB lineage: Bacteria > Actinomycetota > Actinomycetes > Mycobacteriales > Mycobacteriaceae > Mycobacterium. The sequence goes on along the minus strand of CAVQEF010000002.1, from coordinate 1,082,704 downwards.
TTGAAGGCATCGAGTAGGTAGACCGCGTGCGGTCCGCCGGCCAGGAACGTGACCGGAATGTCGCGGCCCATCGCGGCCGACGGGACCATCAGGTTCTCGACGGCGGCGGCCTCGGCCGCCCCCGTCGGGACCGGCAGCATCGAGGCGAACCCCAGCATCGCCACCGACGCCGCCCGAAGCAGTATCGAACCGAACTTCATGGTCAACCTCCCGGCGTCCGCTGTCGTGCCGACCCTTTTAACTTGGTTATGTTAGTGCAATAATCATGGCCGACGCTAAAGTGATCAAGCAGCGGCTGCAAGGGGTTGTTACATGGATCCGACTCTTGACTACGACGCCAGCGACGAGCTCGAGCACGGCATGAGTTGGTTCGCATGGATCCTGCGGGGCGTCAACCCGCCACCGGCTTACCCGCCGGTCATGCCGGGAGCCGGAGGGTAAGCCGGCTCGCGCGGCACCTCACCTCATGGCGCGGGGACGGACCAGCCCTGCAATTCGCTGATCAGGAATTCGACGTTGTCCCTGGCGTTTTCCGCCAGCGAGGGGTCCAGGCGGCCGCTGTAGTCGACGATCGAGGCGTAGGTCAGGCCGGCGGCCGCATAGTCGGCCAGCGTCTCGCAGACCTGTTCACGCGTACCGGCGAAGAAGGCCAGATCCGCGACCGCTTGCGGCGGCACCTGGTCGACGGCGGCGTTGAGTTCGGCTGCGCTGGCCCGACCCGGCGCCGCGCAGCGCGCGTATCCCCAATCGTCGCCGAGCGGGTGCCGATACCCGCGATCGCGCCAGGACGCACCCCTGTCGGCGCCCAGCAGCAGGGTGTAGAAGCGGGTGACGCGGCTGCTCATCATCTCGGTCAAGGTCGCGCGATCCTGCGCGATCAGGCACAGCACCACTCCCCCCACCTGAAGCCTGTCGACGTCGCGGCCGGCGCGCGCGGCGGCCACGCGCAGTTCGGCCACGTCGTGGCGAAACCCGTCCAGGCCGCCCCGGTGTCGCCGCAGGCTGGTGAGCAGCCCGTCGGCGCAGGCTCCGATCACCTCCCAGGGCGGTCCGGGCGTGGTCCAGATCGGTGGGGGCTCCGCCCCATACGGCCGGATGGGCATCCGCCCGCCATCGATGCGCCAGTGTTGGCCGTCGACGTGCACCGGTGCGCCCCCGGCGTCCAGCAGCGCGCGCAAGCAGCGCAGGCTGTCAACCTGCTTGGCCAGGGCGTGCTTGCGGCTGTAGCCGTAGCCCGACAGCTGCTTGACCTCCCCCGCGCCCACGGCCATCACCACGCGCCCGCGGGTGGCATGGTCCAGCGTCAGCAGCGTCTGCGCCAACACCGCGGGCCCGCGGCGCACGCTGTCGTAAGCGCTGATCACCAAGTCGATTGCGCTGGTTCGTTGACCCGCCGCCGAGATGACCGGGGCCGGGTCGGGAAAGCCCATGCCGATTCGGTCGCTGCCCAGCGGCCTCCCGGTCACCTCCGCCAACACCTCGGGCTCGTAATAGCCCTGCATCTGGCTGGTGAAGAAACTCGCCCCATGACCGCGTTCCTCGGCTCGCACGGTGGCCGAGACGCACGCGTCGAACGTATCGAAACACAGATTCGGCGTCCCACATTTCATCCGCACCCCGCCTCGTCCGGGTCCTTCCGACCCGGTCATCAAAGCACTAACCTGGTTGGCACTATAGCGGCGGGGGGGACGTCATGGATTCGTCGATAGTCGACGACCTCGCCGCCGAACAGTTGGTATTGGACGCACTCGTCGCTAGCTTGGACGAACAGCATTGGGCCACAACCTCACCGGCGGCCGGCTGGAATGTCCGCGACGAGATCGCCCATCTGGCCTTCTTCGACGACGTCGCCACGGCGTCCCTGAGCGGAGGCGGCCAGGCGCGGTTTGCCGAACTCGACGCGGCCATGCGCGCCGGGGACACCGACTTCATCAGCAGCCCCGGCAAGGGCAGATCCGGCCGTGAGGTGCTCGCGTGGTGGCGGCGGGCGCGCAGCGCCGAACTCGAGGCGTTCCGGCGGATCCAGCCCGACTCTCGCGTTCCGTGGGGGCCCATGCGGATGACGGCCGCCAGCTTGTGCACGGCCCGCCTGATGGAGACCTGGGCCCACGGCCTCGACTGCTTCAGCGCCCTGGGCGTGGCTCCGGTGGACGGCGAGCGGCTGCGCCACGTCTGCCATATCGCCTATCGCGCGATACCCCACGCCCTCGCCCAGGCCGGCCTGGCCATGCCGGCACCGCTGGACGACCTCGTGGTCGAGGTCCGCTCGCCGGGGGGCGAGGAGCTCTGGCGCTACGGCCGGCCGGAGGCGCCAAACCGAATCGAGGGCGCCGCAGCCGAATTCGCGCGGGTCGGCGTCCGGCGGATGTGTCTGGCCGAGGCCACCACCCTGCGGGCCGGCGGACCGCTCGCCGAGTTGGCCCTCCCCCACCTCAAGGCATACCTGTAACTCGTTGGGATCGAGGTAGATCAGTGGGCAACGCCGACATGTTGGTCAGCGACATCCTCGCCAGAGGACGCGCACAGCATCCGGACAGGCCGGCAATCGTGGGCGAGCAGGTGTCGCGCACGTATGGCGACCTGGCCGATCGGGTCGACCGCCTGGCCGGCGCGCTGGCGGCGGCCGGTGTCTCCCAGCGCGCCCGCGTGGCGATCCTTGCCGCCAACGATCCTGGCGTCGTGGAGGTGATCCTGGCCGCGTCGATGATCGGCGCGGTCGTCGCGCCGCTGAACCCGCGCGCCACCGGGAACGACATCGCCTTCCAGGCCGGTGACGCCGACTGCCGATTCGCCTACGTGCAAACCGAACTCGAACCGCTCGCGCGGGCCGGGGGCTTGCTCGACCGCCCCTCGTGGTTGTCGGGCCCGGCGCTGGAGGAGCTGGTTTCGTCGGGCGAGCCGTATCGGGGCGCCCGTCCGGCGAGCGACGACGTGCTGGTGCAGCTCTACACCTCGGGAACGACGGGACGCCCGAAGGGTTGCCTGCTGACCCACCGCGGCTGGCTGTCGAGCATCGGCGGCTGGGCCCACGCGACGTGCATGTCGGGCCGGGACGTCGTGTGGGCGCAACTCCCGCTGTTCCACGTGGCCGGATTGCACTTCCTGTTCACCACCCTGGCCACCGGCGGGACCTATGTGGCCGACGGACCCGGCGACGCGGCGCGGTTCTGGGAGGTGATTCGGGCGCGATCGGTCACGGTCGCGACGCTGTTTCCCAACCCATTCGCCATCGTCGAACATCCCGACGCGGCGCGGTCCCTGGGCAGCCTCCGGCTGGCCTTCTCCCAGCAGGTCAATGAGGGACTGGTGCAAAGGCTTCCGGGCGTCACCTGCGCAACCTCCTACGGCGCGACCGAACTGGGCGGCATGGCGCTCGTGGCCTTCGGCGAGGATTGCCTTCGGCCGGGCCCCGTTCTGGGGCGCCCGCTGCTCGGCGCGGTCGCCGCGGTGCTCGACGACAACGACGAGCCGGTGCCGCGCGGCGGCGTCGGTGAGTTGTGTTTCCGGGGGGCCGCGACGACGCCAGGGTATTGGAACCTCCCGGAGGCATCCGCCGAGGTGTTGCGCAACGGCTGGCTGCACACCGGGGACCTCGGTCGCGAAGGCGAAGGCGGGCTGATCTTCTTCGTCGACCGCAAGAAGGACATGGTGAAGCCGGGGGGCGAGAACGTCTATTCGGTCGAGGTCGAAGCCGTGCTGGCGTCTCATCCCGGGGTGGCCGAATGCGCGGTGATCGGGGTCCCCGACGACCGCTGGGGCGAGGCCGTCAAGGCCGTGATCGTCGCGCGCGAGGAGGTGAGCGCCGTCGAGCTCGACCGGTGGTGCCTGGACCGGCTGGCGGCGTTCAAGCGACCGCGCTGGTATCAGTTCGTCGCCGGGTTGCCGCGCAACGCGACCGCCAAGGTCATCAAGCCGGACCTGCGCGCGGCGCACGACCCCGCCACGTCGACGCGACTGCCGGAGCGGACCTGATTCCGCTTACGTTGGTGCGCCGACCTTTTCCGCAGTCCCGGCGAGCAGCGCGTCCACCGACCCGACGCCCTCTTCGCGGAAACGCTCCATGAAGGTCTCGCCCCACGAGAAGGCGACCTTGACGTCGCGGGTGTCGCCGTGGCGCAGGATGTGGCCGGCCTGCGCGCGGTAGCCGCCCCAGCGCGCCGCGGAGAACTGCGACATCTGCCCGCCGGGCTCCAGCTCGAACACCCAGGTGCGGCCGTCGTGCGCCTGGTAGCCGATGCGTTGGGCCCAGTCTTCGGGGTCGGGGTCGATGCCGCCGGCGGTGTCGACGTCCATGACCACCGGCCCGTTCCGGTCAGCGACCGCAACGAAATTGAACTTCTGTCGGCCGATGGCGACGTGGCCCCATTCGACGTGGCCGTCGGCGAACTCGGTGGCGAATGCCGACCAGGACAGCTGGGTGCCGTTGAAGATCCGCCACTCCTTCCAGTCGTGTCCGTGCGGCCAGTAACCGTGGTCGATGAACACGAAGCCCGCCACGGCCTCGCCCAGCACGGTGCCGCGCACGGTGTAGAGCTCGCTGGTGTAGAAGAACGGTTCCTCGTGGTCGAGCGACCCGATCTGGATTCCGGGGCCGACCAGGGCGCCGTCGAGTTGCAGAATGCCGCCCTCGCGCCAGCTGATCGCTCCCGGGGTCAGCCGGAAGTCGAGCCCTTCCTCGGGGGCTCCACCGGCCTTGCCGAGCAGCGACCCGTGCAAATGGTGCTCGGTGGAACAGTATTCGCGCTTGACCTCACCGCGTACGGTCTGCAACGACTCGGGAGCGAGGCTGACCTTCCCCGAGCGCGTCGTCATCATCCACAGGCCCGCGGTCATGGGTCCGCAGAACTTGCGCTCGACGATGTGCAGCGCACCGGACTCGTCGCGCCAGCCCCCGTAGAGGTAGGTCGACTCCTCGGTGAGGCCGAACGGCCGCGACGTGGGCAGGTGCATGTCCAGATTGGGTTGATAGCAGCCGACGGCGGTGGCGAAGCCCAGATCGCCGATCTGCGAAATATGCGGCATTACTGCGTCCTTTCGGTTGGTTTCGGCGAATCGACGGCCGGGATCTGCCAGCCGATGTACTTGACGGTGGTGTACTCGAGCAGTCCCTCGCGGCCGACCTCGCGGCCCACACCGGATTGCTTGTAGCCGCCGAACGGTGCCTCGTTGCCCGAGGTCGTCGCATTGACGCGCACCTGGCCCGCGCGAATCCGGCCCGCCAGGCGCAGCCCGAGCGCGGTGTCCGCGGTCCAGACGGCCCCCACGAGGCCGTACGGTGAGTCGTTGGCCAGCCGGACGCCCTCGTCGGGGTCTGAGCCGTAGCGGATCACGACCACCACCGGCCCGAAGATCTCTTCGCGGGCGACCGCCATGTCGTTGGTGACGTCCGTCAAAACCGTTGGCTCGAGATAGAATCCGCCCGCGGGCACGCCCGACGGCCTGCCGCCGCCGAAGGCGATCCGCGCGCCGGCGGCGACCGCTTCGCGGACCGTTTTCTCGATGCGGTCCCGGGCGGCCGCGGAGACGACCGGCCCCATCAACGCCTCCGGATCGTCGGCCGGACCGACCCGCACGCGCTTCAGCGCCTCGACGAGGCCGGCGACCACGGTGTCGTGCAGGGCGTCGGGAACCAGGATGCGGGTCAGCAGCCCGCAGCCCTGCCCGGCCAGCGTCACGAAGCGCAGCACCGCGGCCACCAGTGACGGCACGTCGGCGTCGGGCAGCGCCAGTAACGCGGATTTGCCGCCCAATTCGAGCAGCGTGTGCTTGAGGGTGGCGCCCGCGGTCTGGGCGATGGCACGGCCGACCGCCGACGATCCGGTGAACGCCACCATGTCGACGCGCGGATCGGCCACCATCGTGCGGCCGACGTCGGCACCGCCGGTGACCACGTTGAGCACGCCCGGCGGAACCCCCGCCGCGGCGGCGAGCTCACCGAGCAACAACGCGCAGCTGGGCGCCTCGGGCGCGGGTTTGAGCACGAGCGTGTTGCCCGTCACCAGCGCGGGCGCGACTTTCCACAGGTTGAGCAGGTGCGGAGCGTTCCACGGGGTGATCGCGGCCACCACGCCCCACGGCTCGCGCAGGACGCGCTGCCCGGTGGTGGGTGGGCCGGGCAGGTCGGGCAGGGCATAGCCGAGCCCGGCGCATCCCTTGGACACCATGTCGCGGTAGTGGTCCATGGGCCGCATCACCTGTCCGGGCCCGGCGACCCGCCGGCACGTCCCCACCTCGGTCTCCACGAAGTGCGCGAAGTCCGCGGTGTGCGCCTCGATGAGATCGCCTAAGCGCGTGAGGATTTCACCGCGCCGGGCGGCCGCCGACGCGGACCATCCCCCGTCGTCGAAGGCGCCCCGGGCCGCGGCGATCGCGGCCTCGGCCTCGGCGGGGCCACCCTGCGGCACCCTGCGCGCCAACTCCCCGGTCGACGGGTTGATCACGTCGATGCCCGAACGTAAGTCACCGACGAGCTCACCGTCGATGAGCAGGTGGGTGCCCAGAGAGCCGACCGGCGTCATCGTGGCGCGGCGGGGGTGAACGTCACCGGCATGGACTTCACACCGCGCATCATCAGCGGGCCGTGCGGCTGATAGACGTAGTCATCGGCGAGGGCGAGTTCGGGCAGCCGGTCCAGCAGCACTTCCAGAACGATCGTGGCCTCCAGCCGCGCCAGCGACGAGCCGATGCAGAAATGCTCGCCGAACCCGAAGGTCTGGTGGGTGCGGTTGCGAACGGCGGGCCGGTCCATGTCCCATTCGTCGGGCCGCTCGACGACTTGCGCGTCTCGGTTGGCGTGCGCGACGGCGTTGCACACCAGTGTCCCGGACGCAATGGTGGTGCCGGCCAGTTCCACGTCTCGGGCCGTCCGTCGCGGCACCCAGTACAGCGGCGGGTCGCAGCGCAGCGTCTCCTCGATCACGTTGGGTATCAGGGAGCGGTCGGAAAGCAGCCGCCGCCAACGAGACCGATCGGACAGCAGGAAGTGCAACATCGAACCGATCAGGTTCGCGGTGGTGTCGGTGCCGGCGAGGATGAGCATGCGGACCAGCGCGACGAGTTCCTCGGTGGCGAGCCGGTCCTCGCCGTCGTGCACCTGGATCAGCTGGCTGAGCAGGTCTTCGCCCGGCGCCTCACGGCGCAGGTCGATGATGCCCAGCACGTACTCGCGCAGGTCGGGGTCGGACTCGGCGTAGCCGCTGGAGTTCGGCCCGGCGGCGGTGATGGCGTCGTCGGCCCACTTGACGAATCGCGAGCGGTCGCCCTTCGGGATGCCGACCAGTTCGGCGATCACCATGGCGGGGAGCAGAAAGGCGAATTCCGCACACATGTCGGTGCTGCCGCGGCCGATGAACCGGTCGATGAGTTCGTGCGCGATCGCGTAGGTGGGGTCTTCGAGATTTTTGACCGCCCGGGGCGTGAAGGCCTTCACCACCAGTTTGCGCATGCGCGCGTGTTCCTCGCCGTCGAGGTGCACCATGCTGGGCTGGGTTCCCGGTGTGCGCGGGCGCAGTTGGCTCCGATACGTCGCCGAATCCTTGAAGACCGCGGCCACGTTCGCGGCCCCGGTGACGACGACGGCTCCACCCGGCGCGGGGACGACCGGGCACCGTGCGGCCGCCGCGTGCAGCGGGGTGTAGGGGTCCACCACCGGAGTGAACGGGTCGAAGAGCTGTTCTTCGCCGGTGTTCGAGTCAGGCATGGTTCATCGCCTCCACCGCGGGCGCGCCCACCCGGACGCGCAGGTCGGCCTGCGTGGCCGGCGTCAGGCCGCGTTTGGTGATCAAATCGACTGCCAGGTCGACCATTTCGGCGTTGGTCGCTCCCGGGAACGCCCACGGACAGTCGCCGACGCCGACCCGGATGCCCAGGCCGCGGTCCAGCGCGCGCTCCCACAGCTGGTGGCAGCGTTGCGCCGAGCTCATGGCGTAGGGCACGACGACGGTCTCGTGATCGATGCCGGCCGGAATGCGCGAGAGCAGGAAGTCGATGACCTCCGGGTCGGGCTCGTTGTTCGAGACCCAGCGATCGGAGAAGAACAGCTTGAGGTTCAGCGGCTGGCGCAAGACGCCGATGCGCGCGGCCAGCACCACCCAGCGCATGTCCGCCGCGTTGAATACCGCGATGTTGGGCACCAGACCCAGCTCGGCGAATCGATCCAGCTCCGGCGGGTAGGGCGGATTCGAGTTGTTCGGGTCGTCAGGGCCGAAACTGATCACCCCGAACCGGTTTTCCTCTTCCAGCCACAGGACGCGCTTGACGTGTTGGACCGGGTCGAACGGCGTGAGCAGCAGCCGGGTGCCGGCCGGCGGGCGCCGCGCCAGCGCCCAGATGTGCTCGAGGCTGCCGTGGTAGCTCGGGTAGGCCAGGGGATCGACGTCTCGCGCCGCCGTCGCCAGGATGGTGCGGGACACCTCGTCGTCGACCCAGGCCTGCCGTCCGTCGTCGTAGCGAGCGTGGAAGTGCACGACGGTCGCACCGTGCCGAATGCACTCGGCCACGTCGCGGGCCGTCTCCTGCGCCCCGTAGGGCACGTGCGGGTTGTCGTCCTTGCCGACCACCTCGTTGACGCCGACCTCGAGGTAAACCTTGCCGTCATCGCGAAAGCCCATTGCGCTCCTCCCAGTAGGCCGCCAGTCGTTCGATATGGTGAATCTCGTTGTACGTCCGCAATTTCCACCGGCCGTCCGGGTCGACGGCGATGCGGGTGATCGAGCCGTAGTGTGGTCCGGTCAGCGCCAGGCGGACATCGCCGACGGCTTTCTCCACGCAGGCGCCGATCACACCACCGTGACAGAAGATCGCCGCCACACCGGGCGGGCTCGCGGCGGCCACCCGGCCGACGGCCGCGGTCGCCGCGCGCCGGAAGTCGGCCAACGGGCCTTCCATGTCGGGCCGGGCCATCATCTCCCGCCACCGGTCCAGCCGCGGATCGGCTTCGGCGACCATGTCCTCGATCGGAATGTAGAAGTCGGCGCCGTTGTCGAATTCGGCGAGGTCGTCGTGGATCTCGACGGTGAGGCCGACCTTTTCGGCGGTTGGTGCGGCGGTCTGCAGCGCGCGCCGCAGCCCGCTGCTGGCGATCGCGCGGACGGGCAGCCGCACCATCGCGTCGGCGACGGCCCGAGCCTGCGCGATGCCGTCCTCGGTGAGCTCCGGGTCGGGTTTGGCGACGCCCTCGATCCGGTTCGGCAGGCCGTGCCGGATCAGCGCCACCTCGACGACCGCGCTCATCGGCGCACCAACAGTGCCGCACCGGCCGTGGGGCCCCCGCCGACCCCGACGGCCACGGTGTCGGGCCGGCCCGCCTGGCGGTCGCCGCCCGCGTCCCGGAGCTGCACGCACGCCTCATACAGCAGGCCGCAGCCGTGCAGCCGTCCCGCCGACAGCTGCCCGCCGCCGGTGTTCAACGGCAGCGCACCCCGAAGCGCGATGCGTTGACCGGATTCCAGGAACGGCCCGGATTCGCCCTTGCCGCAGAATCCCAGCGCCTCCAGCCACACCAGCGGCAGGAACGAGAATCCGTCGTAGAGCTGCACCTGGTCGACGTCGCCGGGGCGCAGGTCGCTGCGCTCCCACAGGTGTGCGGCGGCGTCCCAGGCGGCCATCTCGGTCATGTCGGCCCACTGATCCCACAGCGGGCGGTGCCGCATGGCCCACCCGATCGATTCGATGCCGATCGCGGGGTGGGGTCCGTCGTCCGCGGTGTCGACGTGGGAGACCACGAACGCGACCGATCCGTCGCAGGGCACGTCGCAGTCGAGCATGCCGAACGGTGTGGTGATCATCCGCGCGTCGAAGTAGTCGTCGAGCGTCATCGGTGTGCGGTACACCGCGTCGGGGTTGCCCCCGGCGTTGCGGCGGTTGTTGACCGCGACGGTGCCCAGATGCTCCCGGGTGGTGCCGAATTCGTGCATGTGGCGCTGGGCGTACAGCGCGATCCAGTTGGCGGGCGAGTGCGCGTCGAACGGCGCGAGCCAGCGCCGGAAACCCGACACCGCCGCATCGGCCGCACCGGCCAGCGCCCCGGCCCGCCCGGAGGCGCCCTGCGCGGAGGCCTCACCCACGGTCCGGTACACCAGCACGTGCCGCGCCAACCCGGTGGCGACCGCGAGGCAGGCCGAGAAGAAGCCGCTGAGCTGACCTCCTTCCGGGCCGCCGAACTTCCAGTTGGTCTGCAGGCCGAGGGCGGCATGCACCTCGTCGGCCCCCGGGCCCGCCAAACCCGCGGTGTCGAAGCCGCCGCCGGGAAACGTTGCCAGCCCGTCAATCTCGTCGCGCCCGACGCCGGCGTCGGCCAGCGCGGCCAGGCACGCGTCGACGGTCAGCGCCATCTCGCTGACCGGCAGCCTGCGTCCCACCTGAGATGAGCCGAAACCGCGGATCACCGCCCGCCGTTCGGGCCGCGTCACGTCCGGTCCTCCCCCACCGCGGTGAACAGCGGGGCGAACAGCCCGTCGCCCAGCGGCGCGAAGACGACGCGCACGCGCAGGCCGACCCGCACGTCGGCCAGGTCGGTGTCCACCAGTCGGCTGACGAAACGCAGCCCGGGCTGCTCGTCGAGCTCGACGACGATCACGGCGTAAGGGTCGCGCAGGTGCGGCAGCCACGGCTGGTGGTTGACCGTGAACGAGTAGACGGTGCCGGAGCCGCTGACCGGCTCGCAACTCATCTTCCGGGAAAGGCACTGGAAACAGACCGGATTGGGTGGATGCTGCCAGCGCCCGCAACTACCGCACCGCTGCATCCGCAGTGTGCCGTCGGCGCCCGAGCGCCAGAACTCTTCTTCGTCGGGAGTGGGTGCGGGCCGCAGCAGCGGCCCGACCCGGTCGTGCGCTCCCGCCTGCTTGTCGACAGTCACCGGCCGATGATCCGTCCCGTCTTCTCCCACGCGGTGATGGCCGGCGGGAAGAATTCGTTGTAGGAGTGATACACCACCGGTGTCCGGGTTTCGCCGGCGCGGCGCAGATACCCCTCCGACGAGCGGTAGAAGTCGTGACCGGACGCTTGGTCGGGCAGCTCGCCGTCGTCGACCGCCGACCATTCCCAGTCCACCCCGTCGACCTCGTAGTACATGTGCTCGGGAAAGGTGTTGGGCTTGTATTTGATGTCGCGCGCGCCGACGTTCGACGTGGAGTGCAGCACCTCGCCGCCGCCGGTGGCGATCATGGCGAAGTCGAAACCGTCCGCGCCGTAACAGATGTGCCCCATCTCGATCGAGCCGTCGGAGAACTCGGTGCCGAACGGCGTCCACGCGAGTTCCACTCCCTTGAAGAAGTCGCTGTTGCGCCAGGTCACCCCGGGCGGCAGGTAGCAGTGGTCCAGCCACAGGAACCCCTCTGCCGGCTTTCCGAACGCCGTGCCCGAAACCCGGTGCTGCAACGAGGTGTAGAACAGTGGCGTCGGCCCACTGGGCACGTACACCTGCATCCCGGGTCCGATGCGACGCCCGCCGAACCGCAACTCGTCGCCCTCGTGATAGCGCAATTCCGTCGCGGTGCTGGCCATCTCAAACGGTTGGCCGGTGGCGTAGCCGGGCTCCGCGGCCTTGCTGGCAATGCGGTACTCGTCGTCGGATGTGGTGGTGACGACCGGCCCGCGGAAGAACTCGCGCCCCTGCGGCATCGCCACCCTGCGCAATGCGCCGTCGCGGGACTCGTTGCAGGTGAAGTGCAGGGATCCCGCCAATCCCAGGACGGTGCGGTAGGCGAAGTGCAGCTTGCCGTCGGTGTCCCGAAAATTCAGGTAGAACCACGTGCACGACAAACAGAGACCGAAATAGGTCCGGGTCGGATCGGAGTCGCGCGCGGCGGGCTCGAACGTCCCGACCAGGGTCCGATGTCCGAAATCGCTCTTGGCCGGCACTATGCCCGGCCTCCCGGCCCCGCGGATTGGCCTTCGTCGATGATCCGGACCGTGCCCGCTGCGCCGTCGACCTCCACCAATTGGCCGTTCTTGAGCCGTTGGGTCGCGGTCTGCGTGTTGACCACGGCGGGCACCCCGAACTCGCGCGCCACGATGGCGGCGTGGGACATCGGCCCCCCGACGTTGGTGACGATGGCCGCGGCGCAGCCGAAAAAGGGGGTCCACCCGGTGTCGGTGACGTTGGCGACCAGCACCTCGCCGGCTTCGAAGTCGTCGTCGGCGTGGGTCATGATCCGCACCCGGCCGCGCGCCATACCGGTGGAGGCGGCCAGACCCGTGACCACGTCGCCCTCGGTGAGCTCGCTGCGCTGGTCCGGCGTCCACGGCGCGGTGAAGTGGACCGGATAATCCAGCGCCGCCAGACGGGCGCGCTCGGTCCGGCGGCGAACCACGAGCTGCCTGGAATTGCCCGGTGGGTAATAGATTTCGTCTATCGACAGGTAGTGGACATCCTCGGCGCAATCCAGCGTGCCGCGCTCGGCCAGCCGCCGCCCCCACTCGCGCAGGGCGAGCCGAAGCTCGTAGGTGATGCGCATGCACACGTCGCGGCCGCGTTCGCGCCGCTCGATGGCACCCACGGCGACGCCGATCAGCGCCCTGGCCAACGGCGTCCGCCCGGAAGCCGCGGGGGCGGCGCGGCCGTTGCGGATGCTGCCCATCACCGAGCGCAGCAACAATTCCGGGGCGTCGGCATAGACGGGATTGCTGAGTTCGGTCTCACCGGGACCGCGATGCCCGCAGTCGGCCACCAGCCGGTCGAACTTGGCCGCGAAAGCCGGAGCGTCGCTGCGCAGCTTGTCCAGCACCACCTCGCGAGGGGCATCATCGATCAATCGGCGCAGACCGTCGTCGGCCGCGACGACGTCGGCGAGCTCGCGCACTCCGGCGAGCAGGGCGGCGCTGCGGAGTTTGCCTGTTCCGGCCCGCACGTTCATCGCGACAGTCGTCCCGTAGCGCTGGGAGATCAGATTCATCGGGAGGCTCACCACGAACGTGTTCATCAGGTTGATGTCCCACGCGCGCACCACCGTGTCGGCGACCAGCTCGATGCGGGCCAACAGTCGGTCGTCGGAAAGGGCTCGCAGATCGCGACGCTCGCCGGCCAACCGGACGGCCCGCCGTTCGATGTCGGACACTTCATGCCCCAGCCCGGCGATCTGGGGGCCCCCCTTCAAGCCCGCGCGCGCGCCGGCCGCGGCGTCGGCGATCGACATCCGCGGGGCGCGATACCCGTCGGGCAGCGGCGTGCCGTTCATCTGATGCTCGAAACTCTCGGGTGTCTGGCCCGGGATGGCGTTGGCCAACTCTTTCATCACCGTCATGTTGTTGTAGATCCGGTGCCCGATGGTGCCGACCTGCTTGGCACTGACCATACGGATCAGCTCCGGGTCGAGCGGGAAGAGGTGGTCGAGCAGGTTCGCCCCGCTGAACAGGATGCGATTGGCCAAGCCCAGCGAGAACGGTGTCATCGGACCCGGGAACGCCTCGGACAGGTTGGCCGCGCTCCACTCGGGCAACGCCGGATCGCCGGTGACACTGTCGAACTCGCCCGTGTACTCCGGCGGCACGATCCGCACCGCGCCGCCGTCGGGTCCCGAGTTTTCGCGCGGGTAGACGGCGGGCTCTGCCAGGCGGAGGGGCTTGCGGACCGAGCGGGTGCCGACCGTCCATTTGCTCGACGACCAGTCGGTCATGTCGGCCACGGCATCGGCCGAGCTGTAGGCGCAGCTGAAGCCGAACTCCTCGCGCAGCTTACGCGTGTCGCCGAGGGGATAGTGCATGAACAGCTCGATGAGGTCGGGCACCGACTCGTAGTTGCGCACCCTGCCGACGGCGTTGGCCAGCAGCCGCGAGAACCGCTTCCCCGAATTGACTACGGGCCGGCCGACGATGTGCGCGATCTGGCTGAATGTCAGCGCGTCAGCGGCATTGAGGTTGACCGTGCCCGTAGGCCCTCCCAACGCCGCGGACGCGCAGAACCGGCCGACGTCGTCGACGTGCACCAGTTGCATCCGCGCGTCGCGGCCGGGCGTGACCACCACCGGCTGGCGGAAGATGTTGGCCGGGGCGCTCCAGGCCGAGCGGCCGACGATCACGGTGGGGCGCACAGTGACCGCCTCCACCCCGGACTCGGCGACCATCTCCTCCGCGCGCACCTTGTTGCGCTCGTAGTGAAACGAGGCCGCGGGCCGCGGTGTCTCGTCCTCGGTGAACGGCTGCGGATGGCCCGGGTGCCCACCGTAGACGGTGATCGAGGAGGCGAACACCATCCGGCCACAGCCGTGGTCGGCCATCGCGCGCAGCAGGTTGGTGGTACCGCCGATGTCGATGCCCTCGGCGACCTCGGGGCCTTGCATCGCCGAGACGGTCCAGGCGAAGTGCACCACCGCAGCGCATCCCGCCACCGCCCGCGCGACGCCCTCGGCGTCCTGGATGTCGGCGGCGACGTAGGTCACCCCGGGATCGGGCACCGCAGGGGAACGCCGCGCCAGGACGACGACGTCGGCCCCCCGTCGCCGTAGCCATTTGACCGTCGCCGCGCCGGCCGCGCCGGTACCTCCGGTAACCAGAACTCGTCCCGACATCTCACCTTCGCAGATCACTCGGCCGACCGTGTAACTATAACCTGGTTATAGTATTTCACTGTGTCGGGGAGCACAAACGCCTTCGGTCACAACAATCCGCGCCGCGCGCATTCCCGTCGGCAGGCGGCCGGACCGCTGAACAAGCAAGCCTGCAGTCCCGATGCCGCCGCCCCGGCGACGTTCTCTTCGGCATCGTCGAAGTAGAGCAGTTGTTCGGGCCGAAACCCGATCCGTTCGGCGGTGAGCGCGAAGATCGCCGGATCCGGTTTGCGCAGCCCGACCTCGGAGGAGTCGACGATCGCCGCGAAACTGTCGAGCGCAAAGACGCCGCCGGCCCACCACGACCTTGCCTCCCTGGCATTGTTGGTCAGCAGGCCGACCTTCACGTGCCGGCGCGTCAACTCCTCGACGAGCGCGACCATTTCCGGGCGCACCCGCTGACCGGCGGCCAGGCAGTCGGCGAGTCGCCGGATGTCGACGGGCGTGCCCAGCCGTTCCTCGACGTCACGGCAGGCGAACTTGAGGAAGTCGCGCACCGACCGACGGCCCGTCTCCACTTCCGCGAACTCCGGGCCCCGCAACTGGTCGACGAAAGTCTCCGACGGGATGCCCAACTCGGCGGCGTAGTCGCGGCAGGCCTGAAAGGGATCGACCGTGAGCACGCCACCCATGTCGAAGACGACGGCTGCAATCGGCACGCGGGCCGTGTTCGCTTCCGGCGCCACGGTCAGCGGGGCGCATCGGCTTGCGCCGCCCTGATGCGGTCGAGCGCCCGCATCAACTCCTCGAGGCGTGCGCGTTCGGCGGCCAGTCCGGCCGGATGCGCCGCGCCCACGGCCGGCGACCGGCCCGCGTCGAGTACCTCCTCTGCCTGGCGGATGCGCCGGCGTAACGCAGCGATCTCCGCGGCAAGCCGATGCGAGGCCTCCGCGACGGTCAGCAGGTCCTCGTCGTCCCAGTCGGACGTGCCCCGCATCGCCCCGGGAGCAACGGGTTCGACCGGGCCACCGCTCATTTGCCGGCGCGCGGGAAGTTGAACACCCGCCGGGCGTTGAGCTCGACGATCTTGTGCACGTCCTCGTCCGGGACCTTCATGAACACTTCTTCGGCGACCTTGCGGCTGTTGGGCCAGTTGGAATCCGAGTGCGGGTAGTCGCACTCCCACAGGATGTTGTCCAAGCCGACCTCCTCGCGGGCCCCCAGACCGTGATGGTCCTCGATGAAGCACGAATACACGTGTTCGTAGTACAACTCCGACGGCCGGCGCTCCTGGTTGACGTTCTGGTAGAAGCGATGTCGCTCCCACACGTAGTCGGCGCGCTCCAGCATGAAGGGGACCCACCCGATGCCGCCCTCCGACAACGCCACTTTCAGCCTGGGATGCCGGTGAAAAACCGGCGAGAACAGCAGATCGGACAGCGCATACATGGAATTGCAGCTGAACAACGAGATGCTGACCGCAAGCGGCCCGTCCGGCGACGGGCGGGGCGATTGTCCCGACGTACCGAAGTGCAACGACAGCGGCAGGTCGTACTCCTCGGCGACACCGAACAGCGGGTCCCAATGATCGGTGTGAATCGACGGAAGACCCAGCGGGTACGGGTTTTCCGGGAACGCGATCGTCTTTGCGCCCTTGGCGAAGGTGCGGTGCACCTCGGCGACCGCGAGATCGATGTCCCACAACGGCAGGATCACCAGCGGGATGTACCGGTGCGGCGCGGCGGCGCACCACTCATCGAGCATGAAGTCGTTGTAGGCCTTGACGCTGGCCAGCGCCACGTCGCGGTCCTCGCCCTCCAAGAAGACCGTGCCCGCGAACCGGGGAAACGACGGGAAGCACAGCGCGGCCTCCACCCCGTCGAGATCCATGTCGGCGAGCCGCTGGACGGGGTCGTAGCATCCGGGCAGCATCTCGTCGAACCGCGACGGGTCGATGCCGTACTCCTCGGGCTTCTTGCCCGCCACCGCGTTGAGGCCGATCTGCGGGTAGGTCTGGCCCTGGTACTCCCACACCTGGCTGGGCGGGCCGCCCTTGGCCCGCGGGACCTCGACGATGCGCGGGCCCAGCTCCCGGTATCTGGCGGGCAGCCGATCGGCCCAGATGCGCGGATGCTCGATGAGATGGTCATCCACGGAGATCAACTGCATGTGGTCCTGCAGCGGCATCGTCCACTCCTGTTCACTAACGTGGTTAACTCTTTAGTGTAATCGGCCGGCCGGCCGGCGCCAGGGCACCGGCGAAACCCGGGTGTGGACCACGAACAACCTCATGCGGCCGCCCGGCCGCTCGGTTCTGCGCTAGTCCGGTTGCGCGGCAACGTCGTCGAATTCCTTTCGAACCTGTCCGCGCAGCACCTTCATCGCCGAGTTGCGCGGGATCGATGCCGTGGTGCGCACCGCCACGGGCGCCTTGTAGGCCGGCAGCCTGGACTTGGCCCAGGCAACCAGCTCAGCGGCGCTCACGCCGCCCTGGGCGACCACCACGGCGACCGGCACCTGACCGAGTCGCTCGTCGGGCATGCCGAAGGCGACCGCTTCGCGCACCTGCGGATGCGCTTCCAGGCAGTCCTCGATCTCGGCGGGGAAAACCTTGAAGCCTCCGCGGTTGATCACGTCGTCGGCGCGTCCGTGAATCCAGACGAACCCGTCCGCGTCGACGCTGCCCAGATCGTTGGTGCGCACCCACTGCCCGTCGCCCCCGGCGGCTTGCGCCGAACGCACGCGCAGGATGCCGCTCCGCCCCGGGGGAAGCTCCTCCTCCGTGTCGGGGTCGACGGCGCAGATCTGCACGCCCGGATGGGGCCGGCCGACGCTGCCGCGCTTGGCGCTTTTCCAGCGTTGCCAGTCCCGCAGCGACCACCCGGTGACGCCGCCGGCGAACTCGGTCGCCCCGTAGCTGAGCAATACGGGGCAACCGTAGGCTTTTTCGAATGCCTCCGCCAGGTCCGGACCGACCGGCGCGGCGCCGGCCCAGACCGCCTTGAGGCTCGACAACCTCTGCGGCTCCACGCCGGCGTCGAGGATCATCCGCAGCGCCGCCGGAGGCAACGACACGGACCGGGGCCGGTACTGTGCGACGGCCCGCGACCAAGCCTCGGGCTCGAACTTGTCCTGCAGCAGGGCGCGCCCGCCGCCGCTGAGCACTGTGATCAACGCCCACAGGCCGCTGATGTTGGTCGGCGGTAGCGCACAGATCTGCACGCCCGCCCCCCGCACGCTGCCCGCACGCGCGCTGCCGTCCATGTAATGCTCTTGGGCGCCCCGCAGGGCCTGCTCGACCTCTTTGTAGCGCAACGCGATCCGCTTCGGCGGCCCGGTGGTGCCGCTGGTGGGCATCAGCATCGCCACGCCGTCGTCGAGTTGGGCACGCTCGGCCCCCGGGCTCGGCTCGACGATCACCCGCACCGCGGCATCGCTCGCGGCGGCGAAGTCGACCTCGAGGCCGAGCGCCCCCGCCTCACTCACCGCGGCCCGGACGGCCTCCCGGCCGAAGTCCTCCGGGTCGCCCACCACGGCCGCCGGCCGCAACCCGCGGACCTCCCTACCGATCGTCGCCTCGGGCATCGCCGGGTTGAGCACCAGCAGGGGCCGCCGGCTGGCAAGCAGAACCGCCAGGGCCGCAACCGGACCCGGCCGGTTGCGCATGTACACGGCAACGGGGTCGCCCGCTTGGACACCCCCGGCCAGCAGCGCCGCGTCGATCCGCTCGGCCACGGCCCCGAATTCGCCTTTGGTGTGCCATGACCCTCGGTAGCACAGCAGCGGTTCGTCGCCGCGGTCGCACAGCCTCGCCCGCATCCGGTCCGGCAGTTCCATTCGTCACCTTCACTGGCAAACGCGGCGGCATTCGACCACACAATTGACTAACCAGGTTACATTAACAGACAGATGGCGGAGCGATTCCCGGTGCGGGCAACTAGGTGATGGCCCCCTCGACCTTCATCTCCACCAGCCGGTCCCAGTCATAGCCCAGCCCGAGCAGCACCCGGTCGGTGTCGGCCCCCAGCTCCGGTGCCGGCCGCGGGCTCGGCCGCTCGCCGTTGAACTGCACCGGAGGCATTGCCACGGTCAGCGCCGCATCGTTTCCGAGGTCCATCGATCCGACGTAGCCGTTGGCGACAACCTGGGGGTCACAACGGGTTTCGCGTGGCGCCTGCACGATCGCCCAGACGCCGTGCTGTTGGTTCAATACCGCGCGCCATTCGTCGGCGGTACGGGAGGCGAAGACGGCTTCCAGTTCGGCGATGCAGGCCGCGCTGTTGGCCGTTCGTGCCGCGGCGTCGGCGAAGCGCGCGTCAGTGGCCAGGTCCGCTCGCCCGACGAGTTCGACCAACGGCGCCCAGAACCGGTCGGATTCCAGCATGACCAGCGCGACGAAGCGGTTGTCGCGAGTGCGGTAGGTGTTGGCGATCGGGTTGTGCGCCGAATCGTGGTCGCTACGCGGCATGGCGTCGATGTCGAACAACGACGACGACGCGATGTGGGGACCGGTGCCCCACACCGCCGCCCCGAGCAGGCTGACATCGACGACTTGCGCGGCGCCGGTGCGCTCCCGGGCGAACAGCGCCGCGGCCACCCCGCCGGCGGCGTAGAGCCCCGACTGCAGATCCCCGAAGGCCGGCCCCGGCATCGGCGGCGGGTACTCGGCGCCCTCGGCGGTGCTGACATGGGCGACACCGCCGCGCGACCAGTACGAGGCCAGGTCGAAGCCGCCGGTGTCGGCCTCCGGGCCGCGCGGGCCCAGGCCGGTCCCCACGGCGTACACCAGGCGCGGGTTGACCCGCGCCAGGTCCTCGACGTCGACACGCAGCTTGCGCCGCACGGGGGCCAGGTAATTCGTCAGGAACACGTCGGCGCCGGCAACCAGCCGATAGAGCGCCTCGCGACCGGACTCGTGGGTCAAATCGATTCCGACGCTTGCCTTGTTGCGGCTGAACGTCTGGAACATGAAGCTGACCGGTTGCTCGCCCGCCGTGGTCAGCGCCGCGCTGACCAGCCCGCGCATCGGATCACCGTGGCGCGGGTGCTCCACCTTGATCACCTCGGCGCCCCAGTCCGCCAACGCGACACCCGCCGAGGGGACAAACCCCCATGTCGCCAATTCGACGACGCGGATGCCGTCCAGTACTGCGGGCATGTCGATGGTGTCCCCTCTGCGCGACAGCGTGGTGACAATAGACTAACCACGTAATACGATTTGGCCAGCGCGGCCCTGGACTGGCCGCGGCACCAGCCAGACGATCGAGAGGGTCGGCAATGGGCCGGGTCGAGGGCAAAATAGCGCTGATCACCGGGGCCGCGCGTGGGCAGGGTCGTCATCATGCGGTCCGCCTGGCCGAGGAGGGCGCCGACGTCGTCCTCGTCGACATCTGCGCGGACATCCCCGGTGTCGGCTACCCGATGGCCGCGCCGGAGGACCTCGAGGAGACGGCGCGCCTGGTCGAGAAGTTCGACCGGCGCGCCGTGGCGGCAACCGTCGACGTGCGCGATCGTCCCGCGCTGCACAAGGCGGTGGCGTCGGCCGTCGACAGCTTCGGGCGAATCGACATCGTGGTCGCCAATGCCGGCATCTGCCCGATCGGGCCGGACTACCCGGTGTCCGCGTTCACCGACGCGGTCGACGTCGACCTGGTCGGCGTGCTCAACACGATCCACGTCGCGCTGCCGTGGGTCTCGCCGGGTGGGTCGATCATCGCCACGGGGTCGGTGGCGGCCATGCTGCCCAATGCGGTGAACAACCCGGGCAACGGCCCGGGCGGAGCCGGATACGGGCTCGCCAAACAGTTCATCAGCCAGTACGTGGTGGTGCTCGCCCGGCAGGTGGCCGCCCAGCGCATTCGCGTCAACGCCGTTCACCCGACCAACTGCAACACCGACATGCTGCACAGTCCCCCGATGTACAAGGCGTTCCGCAAGGACCTGGCGGACCCGACCCGCGCCGACGTCGAGGACGCCTTCCCCCGGATGCAGTCGATGCCGATCCCCTACGTGGAACCCGACGACATCGCGCATGCGGTCGTCTACCTGGCCTCCGACGAGTCCCGCTATGTCACCGGCCTGCAGCTGGCCGTCGACGGCGGCGCGCTGCTGAAGTTCTGACCCGGTCGGTCAGCCGTCCATACAGGATCTGCTGGACGAACTCGGTCAATTGGCGCACCGTGGCGGGGTCGGGCGCACCGGCCTGCGCGGCATGCGGCGAGGCCGACGACAGCGCCAAGACCATGACGGCTCCACCCAGCGCCTCGATCACGGCTCCACATGAGGTGTCCGCATGCAGGTGCCCCTGGGCACGGGCCCGCTCCACCACGCTGACCGCATGGGCGATCTGCGGTTCGATCACACGAATTCGGTATTGCTGCAGCACATCTGGATGCTGCGCCGCATCGACATGGACGCGCAGGTTGGCGTATCCGTTACCGCCGGCAAAGTAGGTGAAGACGGCACAGGCATAGGCGACCAGCGCCTCCTCGATCGGCAGGTCGTCCGCCAGCGACGGGACGTTCTGGTCCGCCAGCGCGTCGAGCAGCAGCGACTTGGCGTCGGGGTAGCGCCGGTACACCGCGTCCTTGCTGACACCGGCGGCCTTGGCCACTCCCTCGAAGTGAAAACCCGCCCAGCCCTCGCGGCCATAGAGCATCCGCGCCGCCTGCCTGAGCCGGTCGTCGATCGTCGGATCACGGCGGCGCCCCGCCGCCGACTTGCGCGGGCGCGGGCCGTGCCCGGCCCCTGCCACGGGATCGACTCCGTTGGCCCCCATCGACATCCTTCCGTTGGTCGGAGTTCCAGCATCGCATCGCCCCGAGCGACCGACGGACCGGCTATTGCCGACGGCACGCGTCGGTATTACTGTAGCCTGATCGAACCGGGCATCCCAGGGTGAAGGGGACGGCATTCTCATTTCACGGATTCGGCACCACGGCAACGGCGGCGTCACCGGCGGCGGCGCCTCGACCCTGACGACGGGATGGGGGCGCTGATGGCCTGCTGCGCGCTGGTGGCAGCCCTTTTCGGCACCGCCTTCCGCAAGATCTCACGCCGGGACCGGCGCGAGTCACCCGTTGCCGCGGCACGGTGGTCGCCACCGATTGCCCGCGACGAGCGCACCGATTCACGAGCACGCTAGCGATTCCCCGCAACGCCAAGGAGCACACCGATATGAGCACGTCGACGGTCGAACGGGACCAGGAAACCAAAGTCGGGTACCCGCTGACGGTTCCGGACCGACCCAACGGGCCGGCCGTTCGAGCCCTCCTGCGCCGCAGCGGGATCGGCTCGGCAATCATCGGTGGTGCGGCCGTCGCGGTGTCGGCGCTCGGCAAGGGGTCCGGTACGCGTGCGCTGGCCCTGGGGGCGATGGCGCCCGGCGCCGGCTACCTCTACACCCGCAACCCACTGCGGTTTTTGGCGACGCTGGCAGGCTTCGCGGCATCGTTGGTCGCGTGGTTCGGCAGCGGCAACATCGTGCTGCCGCCGCTGCTGTGGGCAGCCACGGCATTCAACGCGCGCAAGCAGGCCGTCCGCGGGCGCAAAACGTGGAACGGCGCCCGGGTGGCGGTGCCCGCGGCGTTGCTCGGCGCGGCCACCGCGGGCACGGCGGCCCGCCGCCGCGCCTTCCGCGCGGCACAGGACCGGGGGCGCACCAGAGCCCGATACCTTGCCACCGTGTCCCGGATCGACCCGCAACCCAAAGACGCCGGGCACAAAGAGCTTTCGGCGGAAGACCTCGCCGTCGTGCGATCGCTGCTGGATCGGGCACTGCAACCGCTGGACACGTTCGACGGTTTCACCAAGCTGGACCAGTTCCAGACCTCGGCGATCCGCTATCAACTCAACTTCTCGCAGTGGGCGCTCGCGACGGCTCAATTGCACTACACCCCGTCCTTCCACGGCTACCTGTCGGCCGCACAGCGCAATCTCATCGACAAGCTGACGCTGCCGCCGGTCTGGCGCTACTGGGCCTTCGAGCAGACCTGGGGCAACCTCAGCCTCGACTGGGATCCGATGAAGCGCGACAACATCATGTTGTCGGGCTACCTCGGAACGATGCTGGGCGCCTACGAATCCAACACCGGGGACGACCGTTACCGCCGCAGCGGGGCGCTGCCGTTCCGGCTCGGCAAGCGCACCTGGCCATACACCCATGACATGGTCGCCGCCGCCGTGCACGACAACATGCAACGGTCGAGGATGACGCTGTTCCCCTGCGAGCCCAACTGGGTCTACAGCGCCTGCAACATGACTGGCATCAACACGCTGATGATGTCGGACAGACTGCACGGCACGCGGTTCGTCGACTCGATCGGCCACGAGTTCCAGCGTCGCCTGCACGAGGAGTTCATCACCCCGGACGGGCGGGTGACCGCCATCAGGTCCGCGCGGCTGGGCATCACCATCCCGATGCTCACCTCCACGGTGGCCGACTGCGGGCTGGCAAGCATGCTGCACGCCTTCGATCCCGAGCTGGCACAACGCTGCTGGGCCATCGTGCGCCGGGAGTTCATCGACACCTCCGGGGCCGAGCCGGCCATTGCCCTGCGCGGATGGGATGCCATCGACACGGGTAACTACCACAAGACCCACCTGGGCGCCTTCGCCCCGGTGATGTGGGCGGCGGCCGAAATGGGTGACGCGGAATTGTACGACCTCCTGGCGGCGTCGCTGGACCGACAACTGCCACCGACCGAAGCGAACGGCACGCGGTGGTACGACGGGCTGTCGACGAACATGAACGCGATGCTGGCTCTTGCCCGGTTCGGTCCGCCCGGTGGTCACCGTGCGTTGATCGCCGAAGGGCCCGGTGCGGCGGTGCGCAGCGGTCCGGTCCTCACGGGTGTGAGCTACCCGGAGGTATTGGTCGCCTCGACGCGTACCGACGGCACCGCTCTCGACCTGGTCGTGCGACCGGGCGAAGGTCCGGCGCGAGTGCAGCTGGGGGTTGAGCGGCTCGTCCCGCACGGGCGGTACCGGCTGCGTGGTGCGGTCGACGACGAACTGACCGCCGATGAGCAGGGTCGCCTGAGTATCCCGGTCGATGTGGCCGGGCGCACCGAGGTTGGTCTGGCACCGACGCCCTGACCGGAAAGGAAACAGCGGGTGAAAAAGGTTGTGGTGACGGGCGCCGGCTCGGGCATTGGCAAGGAGTTCACCAAGTTGTACCTCGAGGACGGCTCGCACGTCCTCGCCGTCAGCCTGGTGCAGAGCGAACTCGACCAGCTGGGCGAGGATTTCCGCTTCGCGGCGTCACGGTTGCAGACCCTTCAGATGGACCTGTCCAAACCGGACGCGGCGGCCGCGCTGCTGCAGTGGTGCCAGGGCAATGACTGGTTCCCCGACATCCTGATCAACAACGCGGGCTTCGCCTGCTTCGGTGATGCCGTCGACCTGTCGCCGGAGCGGGTGGCCAACATGTTGGAGCTCAACGTGATCACGCTGACCATGACGTCGATGCTCTTCGGCCGCGCCATGAAGGAACGCGGCCATGGCGCCATCCTGAACGTCGGCTCGACCGCCGGGATGGTCCCCTCGGTGCGCATGGCGTCCTACTGCGGCAGCAAGTCGTACGTCAACACCTTCACCTATGCGCTGGCCGCCGAGTTGATGCCCTACGGCGTCACCGTCACGTGCCTGACCCCCGGCGCGACGCAGACCAAGTTCGCGCAAGCCGGCGGCATCGACGCCTTCACCGGCAAGTCGCTGCTGCACAACATGTTCCAGAAGAACAAGGCGGGCTCGCCTGCCGTGGTCGCCCGGGCGGGCTACGACGCCCTGGCCGCGGGCAAGCGCCAGGCCCTGGTGGGCAAGGGCGCCAAGTTGGCCGCGGTCCTGTCGCGCACCGTGTCGCCGAAGAACCTGCCGAAGCTGGTCAGGAACCCGTGATGCCGACCCGGGCCGACGTCGCGCCGGCCGGCGCCGGCCGGCACCTGTCCCCCGGCTTGTGGATCGCGGCGGCCATCGAGATCGGCGTCGCGGTCGCGGTTTCGGCGATCATCGTGCGCACCGGGCAGTCATCGCCGGCAGCGGATCCCTCCGAGCCCGCCATGGGCACCATGCACCCGAACCATCCGGCGGGAATCCCCTGGCCCGCGGGCACCCTCGCTCTGGCCGTGCTGATGGCAGCGACGCTGGCATGGTGGCTGGCCATCCGCGCACGGGTCCCCGCGCTTCTCACCGCTGCCGGCCTGGTCGGACTGGGCGCATCCGTCAGCGTGCGGATGGTGGCCGTCCAATCGCACGTTGCCGGGATGGCCGCGCTCGAGGCGCTGATGGTGGCCGTGCCATTGCTGCTCGTCGCGGTGCTGCCGGGGCGGGCAGTCGGCAACGACCCGGGCCGGTCACCGGTGTGGACGGCCTGGGTGGTGCTCGCCGTCATCTGCAACTGCGCATTGCTGATCGCCCTGCACCTGCCGGCGGTCCACGATCGCGGTGCCCGCCTGGCCGCGGTCCCGCTCTGGCTTGCACTGCTGGTCGTCGCGGTCGGGCTGAATTATTGGGCCGCCATCCTCATCACCGCGCGACGCGTCGAACCCGGCCTGCGTCGCGGCGCGCTGATCGTCGGGCAGGAGGTCGGGGCAATCCTGGGTCTGGCGATCTTGCTGGGGCCGGGCACCCGGATGCATCACACGACGGTCCTGGGGCTGCCCGCCTCGCTGGATCAGCGCCTGGGCGGAGCCCTCATGCTCATGACCTGCGCCGCCGTGACGCTGCCATTGCTCAAACGGCTGGAAAGCCAACAACTCCGAACGGAGCGCGATGTCCACTGAAGTCCAGGGACCGGCACCGGTAATCACCGACCTCGCGCCGGTCAGGCTGAAGGCGCTGCTGGATGCACAGAGATCCGATTTCCTCAAAGCGGGTCCGGCGTCGGCCGAGGTGCGCCGCGACAGGATCGACCGCCTCATCCTGCTGCTGACCGAGAACGCCGACGAATTCTCCGCAGCGCTCAACGCCGACTTCGGCAACAGGCCGCACACCGTCAACCTGTTGTCGGAAATCGCCGGCATTCTGCCGGATTTGACCGCCACCCGCCGCCACCTGGAGTCCTGGATGCGGCCGCAGCGAATCAGGTCGGCCACGCTGCTCGGACTGCCGACCCGGGTCGAAAAGAAGCCGTTGGGTGTGGTCGGCATCATCGGGCCGTGGAATTTCCCCGTCGGCCTGGTCGTCGAGCCCGCCGCCGCGGCGTTCGCCGCCGGAAACCGGGTGATGATCAAGTTCTCCGAGGTCACTTCCCGGACCGCCGACGCGTTCGCCGCGCGGGCGGCGACGTATTTCGATCCGACCGAGCTGACGGTCGTCACGGGCGGGCCCGACGTCGGGGCGGCGTTCAGTGCGCTCCCCTTCGACCACCTGTTCTTCACCGGGTCACCGGGTGTCGGCGCGCTGGTCGCGGTGGCGGCGGCCAAGAACCTGGTTCCCGTGACCCTCGAACTCGGCGGCAAGAACCCCGCGGTCATCGCTCCCGACGCCGATGTACCGGCGATGGCGCGCCGGGTGATGGCGGCGCGGTTGGCCAACGGGGGCCAGATCTGCCTGTGCCCCGACTACGCGTTCGTGCCCCGCGCGCGGATCGGCGAGTTCGTCGCGGCCGCGCTCGAACACGGCCGCGTCGCCGCGGCGACCGACGGCGAAGCGGGACTGGTCAGCATCGTCGACGACAAGAATTTCGAACGGGTCACCGCGTTGGTCGAAGACGCCCGCTCGCTGGGTGCCACGGTGCTCGACGCCGGCACCGCCTCGGATTCGGCACGGCGGCGGATCCCGCCGACGGTGGTGCTCGACGTCACCGACGAGATGCGGATCGCGCAGGAGGAAGTCTTCGGGCCGGTGCTGGCGGTCCTACCCTACGACACCCTCGACGAGGCGTGTGACTACGTCGCCGCGCGACCATCGCCGCTGGCGGCGTACTGGTACGGACCGGGCGGGCGCGGGCTCGAACAGTTCCGCGAACGAACGCTGAGCGGCGGAATGTCGGTCAACGACTTCGCGGTTCACTGTGCCGTGATGGCGGCGCCGTTCGGCGGAGTCGGCCGCAGCGGCTCGGGCGCCTACCACGGCAGAGCCGGCTTCGACACCTTCACCCACCACCGCACCGTCACGACCAGCCGGTTGCCGGTGAGCTTCGCGGGCCTGATCACCCCGCCGTATCCGGCGGCGTTGGCTCCGGCCATATCGGCCTACATTCGTGTCGAGCGCTTCCGCGCTCGGCGGCGTAGGCGCCGCAACGGTGGCCGCGGGAATGACGCGGAACGTTGACTGACCCGCTACGGCTTCTCCACATCTGCAAACAATCTCGCCAACGTTGCCGCCATGTGCCGACGGAGTCGCCGCGGGCGGGAAGCGAGGCGATCCAGCATCAACACCGCGGCCGGGCTGTCCACCGATTCGAAAACCTCGGTGACGGTCGTGCCCGTCTCGTCGGGCTGCAAGCGATAGGTCCAGCGCGTACTGGCCCCCGACGCGTGCTGCGCCCGGTAGGCGAAACAACGATCGATGTCGAACGTCTCCACGGTGCACGTCGTCGACCAACGCAGCGGACCCCACCGATTGGAGCCGCGAAACTGCGCGCCGACCGCGCTGCGGTCCTCGCCCGTCAGCCACGTGCATCCCGTGCACTCCGGGCTCCACGTCCCCATCCGGCTGACATCGGTGAGCGCGACCCAGATGTCGTGGGCGGCGGCCGTCGAGTGTGCCGAAACGCTGCCCGACAGCGGGGCCGCCAGTCGCTGAAAGACTTTCGTCAAAGCCGCCTCCGCTTCGTCGAAATGCGTTCGCCGCACAACGGTCTATGCGGTCATCCTATGGTCGGAAAAGCTTCTGTCATCGTATCTTCGTACCCACGCGTGCTGGGGCCGCCGTCCGGAGGGAGTTGATGTGCCAATCACGACTCGCGGTGCCGTTTCGGCTGGGCCGACAGCACCGTTCGCGGTGACGGAGGTGACCGTCGACGATCCGCGCGACGACGAGATCCTCGTCAAGATCAAAGCGACGGGGATCTGCCACACCGACCTATTCTTCAAAGGCGTGATCCCCGCCGAGACCGGGCCGTGCTTGTTGGGGCACGAGGGGGCCGGGGTCGTGCAAGCTGTCGGCGCGGCGATTTCCGACGTGCGACCCGGCGACCACGTCGTGTTGAGCTACCGGAGTTGTGGAAACTGCCCCTTCTGCCGCGCCGGCCATCCCGCGTATTGCGAACACTCCGTGGCCCTCAATGCCCTGGGGCATCGGTCAGACGGAACACCGAAGCTGCACGTCGAAGGAAAACCGTTGCTGGGCAACTATTTCGGGCAGTCAAGCTTCGCGGGCTACGCGCTGGCCGGACGCGACAACACCGTCGTCGTCGGTGACGATGTCGATCTGGCTGCCGTCGCTCCGCTGGGCTGCGGCTTTCAAACCGGGGCCGGCGCAGTCCTGAACGTGCTTCGCCCCCAACGCGCTTCCCGCCTGGTGGTGTACGGCGCGGGCAGCGTCGGGCTGGCCGCTGTGCTGGCCGCGGTAACCTTGGATGTCCAGACCATCGTGGCGGTCGACCCGCTGCCGGCCCGCAGGGCCGCCGCGGAAGCGTTCGGCGCGATCGCCGTCGACCCGACCTCCGATGACGCCGAGAGCCAACTCAGCGCGGCGACCTCGGGGGGAGCCACTCATGCGGTGGACACGACGGGCCTTCCCGCCGTGATCGCCAAAGGACTTGCCGCCCTGGCTGCCAGGGGCGAGTTCGTTGTCATCGGCCTCGGCGAATCCGACGTGACCGTCAACGTGCAGGACCTACTGGTGCGGGGCAAGACGCTGCGAGGCTGCATAGAAGGCGACGGCAACATCCAGGAGTTCATACCCCGCCTGGTCGAGCTCTGCCAGGCCGGCCGCTTTCCGATCGATCGGCTCATCACCACCTACCGGGCCGAGGAAATCAACACAGCGATCGCCGATCAGGAAGCGGGCAAAGTCATCAAGCCCGTGCTGACGTGGTGACCTCAGCCGGGCGCCGGATCTCCGCGAGGAGCCGCGGCACGGCGACCACGTCGGCGGCCTCGTAACGTCATCGGTCGTTCCCGCTCCCATCCGCAGCGGTCAGGCCGGCCGAGACGGCGATGGCGTCGCGGTGCGCCGTCGACGGGCCCAGCAGCGTGGCGTTGACCCGCGCGCGCCGCAGGTAGCGATGCGCCGGGTGCTCCCAGGTGAAACCGATGCCGCCGTGGATGTGGATGCATGTCTCGGCGGCGCACAGCGCGGCGCGGGTGGCCACGATGAAAGCCAGCTCGGCGTCGACCGGCGCTTCGCTCCGAAGGGCCTGGTCGAGCACGGCGTCCGCCATCTCCACGGCCAGCAGCACCTCGGCGCAGCGGTGCTTGACGGCCTGGAAAGATCCGATGGGCGAACCGAATTGGCTCCGCGTCTTGGCATATTCGACAGCCAGTTCCAAACAGGCGCGTGCCACACCGACCTGCTCGGCACCGACCGCCACCAGCCCGCGCCGATAGGTCGTCGCGATCGCCTCCGCGGCCGCGTCCCGACCCGCCAACAGCCGCGCCGGCGCCCGCGACAGTGTGACGCGGATCAGCCCGCGAGCAGGGTCGAGCCCATCCGCGGGCGTGATCTCGACACGGTCGGCGGTCACCGCAAACAGGCCCACGCCATCGTCGATGGCCGCGACGGTCAGCACCGTGTCAGGCCGCGACGGCGTCGACAATCCCCAGGCGGTCCCGCCGAGCAGCCAGCCCCCGTCCGCGTCGACGGTCGCGACGACGGCCGGCGACGGGCCGCCCGGCGACACTGGCCACGATGCGTCGGCGCCGGCAACGGCCACGACGCAACGGGTGCCCCCGGCGAGAAGCCCGGCCAGCATCTCGGCCGACGCGAGGCTGTCGGCGCGGGTCAACAGGGTGACCGCCAGCACGGAGACCGGCAGAAAGCTCGACGGCGCGAGCGCCCTGCCGAGCTCCGTTGCCACCAAGGCCATTTCGCGATCGCCCAAACCGAGCCCGCCGCGGCCCGAACCGACGAGCAACCCGGCGAGGTCGAGTTCGAAGACAACGTCACCGCCGCCGGCGCGCAACGCCTGACGCGTGGTTCTTCTCAGGTCCGCGAGCAGCTCAGCGCTCACTCCACCTCCTCCAGCCAACCCGGCAAAAAGTATAACCAGGTTAACTGAACGTGGAGGGCCGCGGGTCAGCTGATCAGGTCGAGCAGCTCTCGATGCCCCTGGCTGTCGAGCATCTTTTCGGTCGTTTCCTCGAGATGCCGGCGCCACAGCCGCTCGGCATCGGCGGCCTTGCCGTCTTCGACCAGGCGAACCAGCTTGCGGTGCACGCGATGCGCCAACTCGGCGGCGGCCCGCTTCTGCGCGTCATCGGTGGCGTGCTTCCAGACCGCCTCCGTGTGCGCGGTCGTGATCTCGGCCATGATGTGGGCGAAGAGCGCCAGGGTGTTGCTGCCGGACAATTCCACCACCAGCGTGTGGAACTCGGCGTGCGTCTTTCCCCACCGGCGCGGGTCGTTGATCGCGCTGGCTTCATCCTCGAGCGCCTCACGTAGCCGCTGCACCGTGACCGGCTTTGCATTCTCGGCCAGCAGGCGGACCGCGGGGGGTTCGATGATCGCTCGGGCGCGGAACACATCGAAAACGGTGGTGCGACTGTATTGGAGCAGTCCTCCCGCCTGGCGCGCGACCGGCTCGGGGCGGGGTGCGTTGACCCGCGCACCGCCCTTGCTGCCACGCCGGATCGTGAGCAGCGACTCCGACTGCAGGATCCGGATCGCTTCGCGCAGCACGGGGCGCGATACTCCGTACTGGGTGAGCAACTGTCCCTCGTTGGGCAGAAAGTCACCATCGCGGAACTCGCCGAGGATGATCTTGCGGCGGATGTTGTCTGCCACGAGCTGGCCCGCGGTGGGGTGGGTTATGGCCTCACTGTCGGGATGCACGGAATTATTGTCGCATCTAAATAGGAATCCTGGTTAACCAGAACCGCTGACCGCGTTTCGCTCCCGTTCCAGGATCATGAGGAGAACCGGAAGGGGATGTTCGGCCGCCAGCGTAGCCGCACCGGCGTCGACGGCCCGATACACCGTCGCGGGTTCCCGATGATCGACCCGCGGCGCGTCGGTGGTCTCGCGCGCCGGGACCACCGTGACCGGACTGCGCTGCTGCGCCCAGGCCATCAGCAAGGCCATGTCCGGGTCCGTGCTCTCCGCCGGCCGAACCAACGGCAACAGGCCCGAGTACACCGTGCCGCTTCCGCCGTCGACGGTGACCTCGGTTCCGGCCAGATCGCGCAGGCTGCCCGGCCCGCACCCGACCACGCACGGGGTGTGCAATTCGCGGCTGACCACCGCGGCATGAGAGGTGGATCCGCCCCGTTCTGTGATCACCGCCTGGGCGGCGATCATGCCGCCGACATCGTCGGGGCTGGTGGTCTCTCGGGCCAGCACGACCTTCTCGCCGTCGTCGGCCGCGTCCTCGGCCGACTCGCTGTCGGTGACGACCCGCCCCGCCCCCACGCCGGGACAGGCGGCCAGCCCGGAGGCCACGACGGTCGCCTGCGCCAGCGCCGTGGGTTCGAACACCGGGGTGAGCAGCACGTCGAGTTGGGCGGGGGTGACCCGGCCCAGGGCCTGGTCGATGTCGATCAGGCCCTCGCGCTGCAATGCCACGGCGATGGCCACCGCGGCCCTGGCCGACCTTTTCGCCGCACGCGTCTGCAGCAGGTAGAGCCTGCCGGCCTCGACGGTGAATTCGATGTCCTGGACGTCGGCGCCCTCGGCCTCCAGCCGCGACGCCGCCTCCAGCAGCCGGCGGTGGATCTCGGGCTGCTGGTCGGCCAGCGCGCCCAGCGGCAGTGGATCGACCTTGCCGCTCACGACGTCCTCGCCCTGCCCGAGCGGCAGCCACTCCCCGAACGGGCTCGGCTGCCCGGTCAGGGGGTTGCGACTGAAGAGCACGCCGGTGCCCGACCGGGCGTCCAGGTTGCCGAATACCATCGCCTGCACGGTGACCGCGGTGCCGGCCATCTTGCCCTCGAGGTTGTGGTGGCGCCGGTAGGACACCGCGCGCTCGGAATTCCAGGAATCGAACACCGCGATGACCGCGGCACGCAACTGGGCATGCGGATCGGCCGGGACGTGCCCGTCCGGCGGGCCGACCACGTGGCGGAACAACTCCGTGAACCGTCGGTGGGTGTCGCGCGCGAAACCGGCGCCACACCCGTCGGCGAGCAGCCGCTCGACCTCGTCGTTGATGCCCAGATTCAGAACGGTGTCCATCATTCCGGGCATGCTTGCCGGTGCGCCGCTGCGCACCGAAACCAGCAGGGGCACGGGACCGCGCCCGAAGGCACGGCCGGATTCGGCCTCCAGCCAGGACATCCCGTCGCAGACCTGCGGCCAAAGCCGGGTCATGAGGTCGTCGGGCGCCTCGAAGTACTGCCGGCAGGCATCGACGGTCGCGGTGAACGCCGGAGGGGTCGGCAGCCCGGCCGCCCGGATCTTGGACAACCCGTGGGCCTTGCCGCCGACCAGCATTCGCGGATACACGCAGCTGCCGTCGAGCCGAACCACCAGCTGTCCCTCGGCCGGCACGCCGGTGACGGTCGCCTCGGTCCGCACCGCCGATGACGGAGATGTCACCTCAACCTCCTCGCGACACGGTGATGTGCCTAACATATAACCAGGTTAGTATTTACGGTACCAACCGCATGAGCGACGGACAGCAGAGGGCGTGATGGACCCGGATTCGGTCGACACCTTCCTGGAAGAGGCCACGAAATTCCTCGACGCCCACGCCGAGCACCGGCCCGACGGCTTTCCCGACGCCATGTTCGCCCAGTTCCGCCCCATCCCGGATCCCGAGGCGTGGCGCGCCGGCTGTGTCGCGTGGCAGCGCCTGCTCCACGACCACGGGTTCGCCGGGCTGACCTGGCCGCGCGAGGTCGGCGGGCGGGCCTTGCCGTCGGCGTACGCCCTGGCGTGGGCCGATCTCGAAGCGGAGTACGACGTCCCGCGCGGCCTGTTCGGCGTCACGCTGGAGATGGTCGGTCCGACACTGCTTGC
This sequence comes from uncultured Actinomycetota bacterium, assembly GCA_963711445.1. Lineage (GTDB taxonomy): Bacteria > Actinomycetota > Actinomycetes > Mycobacteriales > Mycobacteriaceae > Mycobacterium. Next base: position 1,050,155 of record CAVQEF010000002.1, on the reverse strand, counting down.
CGTGGGCACCGCCGAACAGAAGCGGCATTGCGCGGCCATCCTCCGCGGCGACGAAGTGTGGTGTCAGCTCTTCAGCGAGCCCGGCGCGGGCAGCGACCTGGCCGGGGTGTCCACCCGGGCGAGCCGCACCGACACCGGATGGCGCGTGACGGGCCAGAAGGTGTGGACGTCGGAAGCCCGGCACGCACAATACGGTTACCTGCTGGCGCGCACCGACCCCGCCCAACAGCGTCACCGTGGCCTCACTGCGTTCGTCGTGGACATGTCGAGCCCGGGCATCGACGTGCGGCCGCTGAAACAGATGACCGGCGGAGCGTCCTTCTCCGAGGTCTTCCTCGACGACGTCGACCTGCCCGCCGACGCGGTCCTGGGCGAGATCGGCGGGGGCTGGTCGGTCGCGATGACCACCCTGGGGTTCGAGCGATTCTCCACCTTCGGAAGGTCTTTGGGCCGGCTGGTGCGCCAGGCCGGACAGCTGGGATGGCCCGGCGGCACGGATCGCGAGACCTTCGTCGACGCCGTGGTCGACCAGCGCGCGCTGGCCGCTTTCGAAGCCGGGATGCATCGGCGCATCATCGCCGGCGTATCGCCCGGGCCCGAGGCGGCGTTGGCCAAGCTCGCCACCGGGGCGGTCGTCAGCAAGCTGGCCGACGCCGTCGCCGGCCGGCTGGGCAACCTGCTTTCGCAGCCGGAGGCGGGCCTGGACGACTGGCGGTTGGTGCTGCTGTCGGCGCCGGCCTTCCACATTGCGGGAGGTACCGATGAGATCGTCAAGACGATGATCGCCGAGCGCGTGCTCGGCCTGCCGAGAGGCTGACGCCATGAGCACAGCACCGCACCGTGTCCCGATCATCGACGCCTGGGTCCAGCCCTGGCCGGCCGATGCCGTGGCCACGATGCCCCAGCGCAACTTCACGCTGGCCGACCGCATGGAGCACGGGGCCCGGTTGCGCACCGGTGTCCCATTGGAAACGTTGATCGAGGAAATGGACCGGGCCGGCATCAGCAAGGCGATGTGCTCGGCGGGCCCGCTCATCCCCAACGAGGCCGTCATCGAGGCGGTCCGGCGGTATCCGGATCGGCTGGTCGGGGTGGCCAGCGTCAACCCGTGGTCCCCCGACGGGGTGATGCCCGCCGTGCACACCCTGCGCGCCCTGGTCGGCGACTACGGCTTCAAGGGACTCAAACTCGAACCGTTCATCCTCGACAAGGTGCCCACCGAAGCGCAGTGGTACCCGCTTTATACGGCGTGCGCCGACCTCGACATCACCGTCCAGATCCAGGTGGGTGGCACCGGCCCGTCCACCTACACCTCCGAGACCGGCCGGCCCGGCCACATCGACCGGGTGGCCATCGACTTCCCACAGTTACGCATCGTCGCCGGCCACATCGGCTGGCCCTGGACCGAGGAGATGATCGCGGTCGCCGCCAAGCACCCCAACGTGTGGATCGACACCAGCGCCCACCTGCCGAAGTATTATCCTCCGCAGTTCGTGCATTTCCTGCGCACCTACGGCCGCCACAAGTGCATCTGGGCCAGCGACTGGCCGATCCTGACGTTCGAGGCGGCGCTGACCGGGCTTGCGGCACTGGACCTCACCCCGGACGTCGAGCAGCTTTTCCTGCACGACAACGCGATTCAGGCGTTCGCGCTCAAGCCGTGACGACGAGAAAGGCCTGACGTGCAGTTCACCGACGAACACGACATGTTCCGGTCCGGCGTCAGGGAGATGCTGGCCAAGACCGTCGAACCGCACCTCGACCGGTGGGAGGAGCGGGGTCGTTTCCCCGCCCACGAGCTGTTCGGAGAGTTCGCCAAACTCGGCCTCCTCGGCCTGGAGTACGACCCGGCCTACGGCGGCGAAGGCGCCGATCACTGGTTCACCGTCATCGCCTGCGAGGAGTTCGGCCGACTTCCGGGCAACGGAATCCCGATGGCCTACAACGTGCAGGCAAACATGGCCACGCCGTCGCTGCACGCGCACGGCAGCGATCGACTCAAACGTGAATTCCTCGCACCGGCGATCGCCGGCGACCAGGTCTGCTCGATCGCGGTGACCGAACCCGACGCCGGCTCCGATGTGGCCGCCATCCGCACCAGGGCCGTGCGCGACGGCGGCGACTGGTTGATCAGCGGCGCCAAGACCTACATCACCAACGGTGTGCAGGCCGACTGGCTGTGCCTGCTGGTGCGCACCTCCGACGAGGGCGGATACCGCGGGATGAGCCAGGTGATCGTGCCGACCGACGCCCCGGGGCTGACCGTGAGCCGCTCGCTGAAGAAGCTCGGCAACTGGTCCTCGGACACCGCCGAGCTGACCTTCGACCGGGTCCGGGTCCCGGTCAGCCACATCATCGGCGAGGTCGGCCGCGGCTTCCAGCAGCAGATGGAGCAATTCCAGACCGAGCGGATCTGTGCGGTCTATCAGGCGGTCGGACAGATGGAGACCGCCATCGAGCGCACGGTGGACTATCTGTCGCAGCGACCGGCGTTCGGCGGCAGGCTCATCGACAACCAATACCTGCAGTACAACCTCGCCGAACTGGCCTGCGAGGTCGACGCGGTCAAGCGCTACGCACACTCCTGCGCCGAGCTGATCGCCGCGGGCGCCGACGTCACCCGCCGTGCCAGCAGCGCGAAGCTGTTGGCGGGCAAGCTCATTCGCCGGGTCGCCGACACCTGCCTGCAGTATCACGGGGGCATGGGGTACATGGCCGAGACCTGGACCTCCCGCTTCTTCCGCGACTCCAGGCTGCTGTCGATCGGCGGCGGCGCGGACGAGGTGATGTTGCGGGTGCTCTCCCGCGACGTCATCACCAAGAGCTTCTTCACCGATCCCAAAGGAGGGAACCGACAATGACCGCCCCCGACACCGACACCGACACCAGCACCGCCCCGCCCGAGCACGCCGACCAACGGGTGATCCTGACCAAAGACCACGACACCCACATCGCCCGGATCACCATCAGCAACCCGGCGAAAAAGAACGCGATGGCCCCCGAGGACTGCGAGCTGATGGGCCGCCACCTCGACGACATCGCCGACGACGACGCCATCAAAGTGGTGCTGGTGCGCGGCGAAGGCGGCGTGTTCACCACCGGCGTCGACCTCAACCGCGCCTACGGCTGGTACAACACCCCCGGTGACGACCGCCGCCCCAGCCAGCGCCGCCGGCTCAGCGTCGACCGCAAGGGCCAGCGAATGTTCCACGAGTTCATCGGGTTCCCGAAGGCCACCATCGTCCAGGTCGAGTCCTACGCGCTCGGGCTGGGGCTGGAACTGGCATTGGCCGCCGACCTCGCGGTGGTCTCCCGCCAGGCCAAACTCGGCATGCCGGCCGCACGCTTCCTCGGCCCGGTGCTGGGCAACGTCGCCCTGTTCATGCACCGGCTCGGGCCCGTCGTCGCGCGCGACCTCATGCTGACCGGCCGGATGGCCACCGGGGCGGAATTCGAGTCGGCGAAGCTGTTCACCCGGTTCGTCGACGAGGCCGATGTGGCCGCCGAAACCGAGGCGCTGGCAGCCCAAGTCGCGAAGATGCCCGCGGACGGCATCGCCATCGCCAAGGAGGCCTACCGCCTGGTGGAGGCCGGCTCGGCGCTGGGCCTGGAGGAAACCACCTCCTACCTGTTCCACAGCTACGGCACCAACCTGCGGTTCGAGGCCGACGAGTTCAACTTCGTCAAGGAACGCTCCAAGAGCGGCACCAGCGAGGCGTTCCGCAAGCGCGACGAGCACTACGGAAAGGGATCCGCCCAATGACGGCGCACACCTACACCCGCACGCTGCCCGACACGGTGCTCGTCATCGGGGGCAGCCGCGGGATCGGCCGCTCGACCGTGGTGGAGCTGACCGCCGCGGGCAGCCGCTGCGCCATCGGCTACCTCGCAAACGAGACCGCCGCCAAGGAAACCCAAGAGCTGGCCGCGGCCACCGGCGGGCCCGAGCCCGTGCTGGTGCGCGGCGATCTCGGCACCGACGGGGCCGGTCTGGTGACTGCGGCCATCGGGGCACTCGGCGGGCTGGGCGGACTGGTGACCACCGCCGTGCCGATCGTCGCGGGACGGACCATGGCGGTGACCCGCGAGGAATACGACCGCGTGTTCGACGTGCAGGTGTGGGGGCTGTGGGAAGCGGTGCGCACGGCGGTGCCCGAGCTCGAGAAGGTTCGCGGCTCGGTCGTGGCGGTCAGCAGCCTGGGCGCCAACCACTATGCCCGCTACTACGGGGCGATCGGCCCGGCCAAGGCGGCGATGGAGAACCTGGTCCGCTATTTCGGTGCCGAGCTGGGGCCGCGCGGCGTGCGGGTCAACGGCATCTCCCCCTCCTTGGTGGACAATCCCGGGCACGGCGGGGAGGACATCATCGCCGGGGTCAAGGAGATGCAGGCCGCGGTGGCCCAGAAGACCCCGTTGCGCCGGTTGGGTCACCCCGACGAGCTGGCCTCGGTCATCGTCGCGCTGCTGTCCAGCGACTTCCAGTTCGTCACGGGGCTGACGATTCCCGTCGACGGCGGCTACAGCCTGCTGGCCTGAGGAGCGGCGACCATGCGATTTCGTCTCGAGGACGGCGAGGCACGACGGCGCGACGAGTTGCGCGCCCACATCGACGAGTTCGGCCCCGAGGACATGGCGGCGATGCGCGCCGAAATGGCCGGACTCGAGAGCGACCGCCAGGCGCCCACCCTCTTTCATCCGTGGCTGGTTCGCCAGAACGTCATCGGACTGGGCTGGCCCGAACCGCTCGGCCGGCCGGCATCGCAGACCGACCGGTTCGTCGCCCACGAGGAACTGGACTCGGCCGGACTGCCCACGTACGGCCTGGAGCAGGCCGAGGCCGTCGGCTGGATGCTCGCCACCTTCGGTCCTGAAGCGCTTGCCGCAGAACATATTCCGCACATATTGGATGCGTCGTGGAGCTATGCCGGCGGCTACAGCGAACCCGAGGCGGGCAGCGACATGCTGGCCCTGCGCACCAAGGCCACCCGCACATCCGACGGCGACTTCGTGGTGAACGGCCAGAAGATGTGGACCTCCGGCGCGCACCTGGCCGACTGGATCTACACCCTGGTGCGCACCGAACCCGACAGCACCCGGCACCGGGGACTGTCGCTGCTGATGATCGACGCGCGCGCGGCGGGTGTGACGATCCAGCCGGTGCGGGTGATGGGCGGATGGCGGGTCAACGCCTGCTTTTTCGACAACGTGAGGGTGCCCGCACGGGCGCTGATCGGCGAGCCGGGCCAGGCGTGGACGATGATGTCGCAGGCGCTGGACATGGAGCGATCGATGAGCTTCGGCGGCCGCGAGGCGCGTCTGCTGCTGGCCCGTTACCTGGACCGGATCGGCAACCAAGGCACCGTGTTGGACGACGCCGCCTACCGCGACATCGGCGAGTTCATCATGGAGTTGCAGGCCGAGCGGCTGCTGGGTCAGCAGGTCGTCGCCCTGGGCGAACGTGGCCGGCCCGCCAGCGGTGAGGCGTCGATGAGCAAGTTGCACGGGCCGGCGATCGCGCAGCGCGTCGCGCAGTGGCTCGTCGACACCCTCGGCCCCGACGCCTACACGCTCGATTCCGGTGACCCGTTGGCCGAGGACGCCGAGCACTTCCTGCGGGCCGCCACGGTGCTGTCGATCATCGGCGGCACCAGCGAGATTCAGCGCAACATCATCGCCCAGCGCTGGCTGGGCCTACCTCGAGGCTGACCGGAGGAAGACATGGACCTGGGATTGAAGGACACGGTCGCGGTGGTGCTGGGCGCAACGCAGGGCATGGGACGGGCCACCGCCGTGCGGCTGGGTGCGGAGGGCGCGCACGTGGTGCTGTGCTCGCGCGGGCGGGCCGAGGGCGACTCCCACTACCGGTATGTCACCAAGCCGAGTCTGCAGTCGGTCGCCCAGGAGGTCGCCGACGCCGGCGCGGCGTCGACGCTGACTGTGGTCGCCGATCTCACCCGCGATGGCGAAGCCGAGCAGCTCGTCACGGAAACCACGCAGCATTACGGGCAGGTGGACAAGGTGGTCAACACCGTCGGACTCTGCGAGGTGCGGACCTCGCCCGTGGAGCCCGACGAGCTGTGGGAAAGGGCGTTCCAGTCGGTTCTGATGACATCGGTGCGGCTCGCACGCGCCGCCATCCCGGCCATGGTGGCCAACGGCGGCGGCGCGATCGTCACCACGTCGGCGATGTCGGTGCGCCACTTCATCCCCCGCATCGCCCACTATTCGGCACAGAAGGCGGCGCTGGCGCACTTCACCAAGAATCTCGCCAAAGAGTATGGTGCCCAAGGTATCCGATCCAATGCGGTGCTGCCCGGGATGATATTGAACGAGCAACTCGTCGAGGAACGCAAGCAGCGGATGGCCGCCAGCGGCCACACCGAGGACGAGGATTTCCGCGCGCGCAACCAGGTCTATGGCGGGGCCACCTGGGGCAACCGCTTCGGTGTGCCCGAAGACGTCGCCGACGCCATCGCGTTCCTGCTCTCCGAACGGGCCGGCTACATCAACGGCGTGCTGCTCAACGTCGACGGCGGGTCCGAATACTTCTGAGCGTGCTTCTGCGGATCGTCGGCCTAAGGGCCCTGGGCGCCACGGTTTTCCAGTAGTCGCATACGCAACCCGGCAAGCAGCGCCTGGACCGCGACCCGGAGGTGATCGCGCGGGGATACCGCCCCGCTGACCGCGATGACTTCGGCCAGATCCGGCGACGGGGGCTCGTCCTGCGGCAAGGGAAGCGGAGTCAACTGCGCCCAGCCGACGATCAGCGCACAGATAGCGGTGTAGGCCTCCGCGCAGGCCGCCGGATCGAACCCACCGGCCCGAAGCTGGGCCACGACGAAACTGGCGACGCCTACGTCCTCGACCCTGCCGCGCTGCGTGTTGAGCACATAGCCGACAACACCGGGGAACTCCTCGGTCAGATCGGCGGTGACCAGCAGGACGCGTTCGATGGCATCGTCCCAGCCCTCGTCGGGCCGGCACGAGAGTTGGTCGGCGAATTCGCGCTTCATGACGTCGGCCGCCACCATCGAGGCCAGGCCCTGGCGCCCGCCCCGAACGTGGTAGTACACGGCGGGCCCGGTAACACCGAGGACCTCCGCCACTTTCGTCACGGTCAAGGCGTCCAGGCCCGCGGTGCGTGTCACCTCGATGCCGGCTTTGACGATGTCGGCTTCGGTCAGCACGGTCGCCTGCACCCCGCCGCGCTGCCCACCGAACTTCATCCGACCCACCTACGGCATTCTGCCCGCTCCCGTTCACGCGCCGCCTCGCCGTGCCGCCCGGCGGCCCGCCGCGCAATGTCGCGGACGTCGAGTGATTGACAGGCGCCCGGATCATTTACATACTATTAATGCTCTGCGTCCCGGCCCGAAGGAGGCTCCGGTGGAACCAGGCCGGCTGATCAATCTCGTGTTCATCGCGGTCTTTTTGGCCTCGGCGCTATGGCTGTACCGGGGCGATCGAGCGGCCGGCCACGTGCGAACGGTGACCTGGATGTTCATCGGCGCCACGTCGATGTCATGGCTGGAGGCGGTCTGGGATTGGACGCTGTACTACCGATTCAATCCGAAGCAGGACTGGCTGATGCCCGCCTGGATTCCGTTGTTGGGCATGGCCGGAGGCTGGCCATACGTCATGCCCTGCATATACGGCCCCTGGTTCGTGCTGTGCACGTACTACTTCGCCAAGACGTTGGTGGAGCGCGGCCTGGGCACCCGGAGGATCGTCGGCGTCGCGGTCGCCGCGGGCGCCGCCTGCGAGCTGGTGCTGGAGCTGCCCTTCCTCTTCATCGGCAACTATTCCTACACACGGTCCGTGCCGGGATTCGCGCTTTTTCCCGGCACCCAGCAGCAGTATCCACTGCTGGTGGCGGTCTACATGGCACCGGTCATGGCGTTTTTCACGCTCATGATGGTGCGTGGGCTCAGGGGGACGAGCCCGCCGACCGAGCCGGTCAAGGCTCTGGCCGGCGTTGGCGCCGGCATACCGCAGCCGCAGCCCGTGCCGGGCGGGCAGACACCCTCCCGACCGAGGACCTTGCGGTCCCGGCTGGGCAATCTGCGGGCGTTCGGCGGCACCGACGACCGGATCGCCGCCAACCTGGTGGCGGCGACCGCCTCGTGCCAGATCCTGTTCGCCCTCACCATGATTCCCGCCCTCGTAGTCCGCTTCGCGGGGTGGGCAACCCAGGTCGGGCTCGCGAACCCCTTCGGGGTGCCCGCTTATCCATTTCCCTTCTGATCGATCGGCAGCCGAAGCCGGGCCGTCAGCCGATCTCGCGCGCCCATCTCGGCAGCGTGAAACCACGGTCGAAGTGCCACAGGTCGCCGACCTGATCGCGGGTCGCGGGATCGACCACGGTGCGCGCCAGCCGCGCCAGCCAGGGACCCGGGTCGGGCATCGCGGCGCCCCACGTGCGGATGCGGCGGGAGTACAGCTGGCAGTCCGCCTCGATCGTGAACCCGTAGCCGCCCAACGCCTGGTGCACGGTCGCTGCCGCCTGCCGCGAGGCGGCGCGCGCCTTGGCCGCCGCCATGGCCGCCGCGAAAAGCGGCACCACGCCGTCGGTCGCGGCCAGGTAGGCGGCGTGGCGGGTGAGCAGGTCGGCCGCCTGCACGGCGGTTGCCGTATCCACCAACGGGTGGGCCACGCCCTGGAAACTGCCGACCGGCGCCCCGAACTGCCGGCGGTCGGCGACATAGTGGACGCCGTAACGGATCAGCGCCTGCGCGGCCCCCACCAGTCGCGCCGACTCCAGCAGGAATCCCCACGCGCGCATGTCGTCCACCTCGCCGCCGCACGGCCGTGGCTTGAGGCCGTCGGTGAGCACGACCCTCTCCCCGGCGGCGCTGCGGCGCATCACTTCGGGCATCGGGGCGATGCCGATGCCCGATCCCAGCGCGACGGCGACGCGCGCAAGCCCCGCCGGCACCACGGCTCGGTCGATGCCGTTGGCCACTCCGGGCTCGCCGAGCACGACGTGAGCCGGCACTGCCGACACGTACGGCGTCGGCGCAAGGTGAGCGCCCAGCGTGACCGCCGCGCGCGTCAGCAGGTAGGGATCGACGGGGAGGTCCCACAAGCCGAATTCGCGCAGCGCCCGATCCAGTTGGCCGACGACCCCGGTCGCTTCCGCGTCACCGCCGTCCACGGTGCGCAAGGCCTCCGGCGTGCAGTATTTGGCCAGGACGGCAGCCAGGGCGTCCCCGAGTTCTTCGGCCTCCTGCGGCCAACGCTCATCGAACATCCCGGCACTCCGACCACTCAGCCACTCAAATCGGCAACCAGGTTATAGTATTCGACGTGCTGCACGACACCAAGGCGTCGTCCGGGCTCGCGGAGTTGGACATCGACCTGTCCGCGCAGGACGCTGCCTTCGCCGAGGAGTGGTCAGCGTGGCTGGACGTTCATCTGCCCGCGATGCACGACAAACTCGCGAAGGCGGCCGGCGCGGACGAAAAGCTGGCCCTGGCCCGGGAATGGCAGTCCGAGATGGCGGCCGGTGGCTGGGCGGCCATCGGCTGGCCGGCGCGATTCGGCGGCCGGGCGGCCACGCCCCGCCAGCAACTGGTCTTCTACCTCGTTTCCGCCGAGCGCGCGGTGCCGCCGCTGGCGGGCCGCATCGGGCTCAACCTGTGTGGACCGACCCTGATCACGCACGGCACTTCCGCGCAGCAACAACGCTTTCTGCCGCCGATGCGCGACGGCCGGCATCTCTGGTGCCAAGGCTTTTCGGAACCCGACGCGGGATCCGACCTCGCCTCGCTGCGCACCCGCGGTGTCGTCGACGGCGACGGGCTCGTCATCACGGGGCAGAAGATCTGGACATCGGGCGCTCGGGAAGCGGACTGGATGTTCGCGCTCGTGCGCACCGAACCGGACGCCCCCAAACGGCATGGCATCAGCTTCGTCCTCGTGCCGATGACCGCCGACGGCATCGAAGTTCGCCCCATCCGCCAGATCTCGGGCGACGCGGGCTTCAACGAGGTGTTCCTCGACGCCGTCCGCGTGCCGCTGGACAACGTCGTCGGCGAGCTGAACGGCGGCTGGAACGTCACCCGCACGACCTTGGCCAACGAGCGGGCTATCCTGTTCATGGGCCAGCAGATGGCGTTGTCGTCAACGCTTCGCAAGGCGATCGCCATGGCGAAAACGCCGGACCCGCACGGCGTTCGCGCCGCCGACGACCCGCACCTGCGGGACCGCATCGCCCAGGCGTGGATCGAGGTCGAACTGGTGCGGCTCAACGGGATGCGAAACCTCGCGAAGGTGCTCGCCGGCAAGGAACCGGGACCGGAGGGCGCGATGTCGAAGCTTTTCGGCCAGCACGTCGAGCAGCGACTGCACGAACTGGCGCTCGACCTCGGCGGCGAGTTCGCCGTCTTGGACCGGGGCGCCGACGGCGCCCCCAACCGCGGCAAATGGGCGTTGGGCTGGCTGCGCACGCGGGCCTCCACGATCGGCGGCGGCACGTCGGAAATACAGCGGAATGTGTTGGCCGAGCGCATCCTCGGGCAGCCCCGGGACCCGTGGGCCGACGCGTGAGATTCGAGTTCACCGAGGAGCACGAGGCGCTGCGCGGCCTGATCGCGCAGCTGTGCGGACGCGAAGCGGATCCGCGCGCCTGTTACGACGGCCAGTCGACGATCGACACCCGGCTCTGGAGCGCGCTGTGCCGTGCGGGCGTGGTGGGCGTCGGTGTGTCGGATGCCTTCGAGGGCGGTGGGGCCGGTCCGGTGGAGCAGGTGCTGGTCGCCGAGGAATTGGGCCGGACGGTGGCGGCGATTCCCTTCAGCGAGCACTGCGCGGCCGCCGAAACCGTTGCGCTACATGGGTCTGACGATCAGCGTAAGCGCCTGCTGGTCCCGCTGGCACGGGGCGAGTCGGTCGCCGGTGTAGCCCTGCCCACCCCGGCCAACCTGGGTGCGGTCCGAGCGGCCCGCGACGGGGCGCGGTGGCGGCTCACCGGTCGCCTGGACCTCGTCCCCAATGCCGGCGCGGCGACCGTGCTCCTGGTGCCCGCCCACGTCGACGCGCAGGTGCGCTGGTTCGTGACCGAGGCCGCGCACGTCACCGCGCTGCCGACCGTGGACCGCACCAGGCCCGCCGCCGCCGCGGAGTTCGCGGACGCGGACGCCGAGTTGCTGGGCCGCGCCGAGACCAGCGAGCGGCCCGGCGAGCTGTTGCTGACGCTGGCGGCCGCCGAGGCGGCCGGCGCCGCCGCGAGCGCGCTGCACACCACGGCGCGCTACACCACCGAGCGACAACAATTCGGTCTGCCGATCGGAACATTCCAGGCCGTCAAGCATCGCCTGGCGGACATGCTCGTGGCGGTGGAGAACGCGCGGTCGGCCGTCTATGGTGCGGCATGGGCGCTGGCCGAAAGCCACCACGCCGCGCGATCAGTCTGGTTGGCCCAGGCCGTGGCCACCGGCAACGCCGTCGCGGTGCTCAGCGATGCCGTTCAATTGCACGGCGGGATCGGCGTGACCTGGGAATGCGACCTGCATCTCTACCTGCGCCGCGCCAAAGCGCTCGAGGCCACCTACGGGTCGCCGGCAACGCACCGCGGGCGGATCGCCGAGAGTCTTCTCGATCGCTGACCCGGCCCCTTCTGCGACAGCCGACATTCACGGTCCAGTAGTTTGCACATCACCTCGAGTCGAACAGGCAGGAACGGTCATGACGCGATCGGCAGGTTCGGGCACCGGCCGGCCCCGCGATCCGACGCTGGAAGAACGCGTACGCCAGGCCGCGTGCGAGTTGTACGGGCGGGTCGGCTGGGCCGGGTTCAGCATCGACGCCGTGGCCAGGGAGGCAAGGGTGGGCAAGTCGTCGATATACCTGCGCTGGCCCGACCAGACCGCGTTGCTCCTCGACACGCTCGAAGCCCGCATCGCCCTGCCGTTGGATACCGACACCGGGAGCCTGCGCAGCGATCTGCTTGTGCTCAGCCGCAGCATCTTTGCCCTCCTGGTCAGCGACGTCGGTGACGTCGTGGTCCGGCTGAGCGCCGAAGCGCGCTCGGTGCCCGAATTGGCCCCGCGCTGGACCGAATTCGTGGGCGCGCAGACGGCTGCCATGCGCGCCATCACGCAGCGTGGCATCGCCCGCGGCGACCTGCCGGAAACGACGCCGGTCACGCTGATGCTGGATGCCCTGTTCGGCGGCCTGCTGATGCATTACATGGCGACACCGCCGGCACGGATCCGGAAACTCGCCAAGGACGGCGACGCATATACGGAGGCTCTCGTCGACATGGTGCTGGCGGCCGTGCCGGAAGCATGAGACCGATCCGGCTCCCCAGGGTGAACCCGGCGACGGCTACACCGCTCAGGTCCCGGGCGGCGGCGCCTGGGTAATTCGGGCCGGTGCGGGAAGTTGCGGAACCGGCGTGCCGTTGATGGTCGCCGGTCCTTGGGTGAGGTCTACGTCGTGATCGAGATCCGGCGCGATCAGCATGAATTTGCAGAGGAAGGTCGTGGCGGTCTGGCAGGGATCGGTGCCCGGGTCGGCGCCGGCCGGAGCGGAACAGCAAACCGCCGCCGCGACAACACCGAGCGCGACCGCCGCCTTTTCAACCATCCTCATCGGACCCCTTCTCCTCTCAGACCGGCGTGAACTCCGAGATCAGCCAGCGCCGACCCACCTTTTCCAGCGTTACCCGCACGTCCGACGCCGAGCTCGTCGGTGGGTCGGAGTCATTGAGGAACGTCTGGTTGACGAAGAGCATCACCACGGCGTGGTCGATGGTCGCCTGCACGGATGCGGCGGCCGGCACCGTCACCACCGACGAGGTGTGCTTCGCGCGCGCGTCCGGGATCACCTCCTGACGGGTGAACATGGTGTAGGAGTCCTTGAACGCGCCGGTGAGTCGTTCCCGCGCCGCGCTCAGGTCCTTGTCCACGGTGTCGGGTCGATAGGTCAGCAGCGCAACCGCTCCGTCCGTGGCCGCACGGACCGATTCCGCGCGCGCCAGCCGCACAAAGTGCGCCGAGACCACTTCCCACGTCAAGAGGCCGGCGCCGGCGCCCAGCAGCGCGATCAGCGTCGGCAGCAGGACGTAGGCGAACAGGCGCGGCCAGCGGGGCGCTACCGCATCGTCCGGTGTGTCGCCGACGCCGTTCGACTCGGCCGGGAATGCCGCGGCGGGTGCTGCGTCGAACAGCGACTCCGATGCGACGGTCACGTCGCTGTCGGCCCTGCGGGGCAGACGATGCCGGCCCGTGGCGGCGCTTGGCGTTTGCCCGTGGTCGACCGGATCACTGGTCGCACGCACTTGCATGGGAACACCCCCGTTTCCCGGGCGCACGGTAACGCTTCGTTCGACTGCTAACTTACTAGGTTAACCAAGAATGCACTCGGTGATTCAGTCGGAGGTGGACAGGTGTCGGATGACGCCCGCGAGCAGCCGCGGCGAGAGCCGACGCACGCGCCACAACGCCTTGGCCGGCACGCCAGGAAAGACGTACATCCCGGCGTGCCGCCGGGCCAGCGCCGCCTCGATGGCGTCGATCACCTGTTCCGGCGGAGCAATCGACGACAGCTTCTTCAGTCTTTCCGGCACTCCCTGAGCCATGATGTCGTCGAGCATCGGGGTCTGCACTGCTGCCGGACATACGCACCGCAGGCTGATGCCGCTGCCCTTGAGCTCCATGGCCAACGTTTCCGCAAAGCCCACCACGGCGAACTTCGTCGCCGTGTAAGCCCCCATTTCGGGCGTGGGCATCCATCCCGCCAGCGACGCGAACAGCACCAACTCACCGGCGCCACGGGCCCGCATGGCCGGCAGCACGGCCCGCACCCAGCGCACCGTGCCCAGGTAGTTGACGTCCATCGACCGTTCGAAGGCGTCCTGCGGCAAGTCCTCGATGCGGCCGTGGATGGCGATGCCGGCCGCGTTGACCAGTCGGTCGACGGGGCCGAAGCGTTCCGACACCGACCGTGCGGTCGAGGCGACCTGGCCGTCCTCACACACGTCGCACGGGTACGGACTCGCACCGCTTTCGGCCGCCACGGCCTCCAGCCCCGGGCCGGGGAGGTCGACCGCGGCGACCGCCCATCCCGCGTTCACGAGCCGCGCGGTCATCAACTTGCCCATTCCGCTGGCGGCGCCCGTGACCACGGCGACTCCGGCAACCATCTAGCGTCTCCTCATCCGCCGCAGTCACCCGTCCAGAACGGGGTTGCAGCACCGGTCGAACACCCGAAGGCACTATGATCGGACTCGGCTATACATCTGAAGGATATACACTCGGATCCGAGGATTTGATGATCGAACTCAAGACGTTGCAAGCGGTTCGCCTCAAGGGCAGGATCACGCCCGCCGATCTCGCGGCCACCCTCTCAGAAGCGCCCGGCACGGTCGACGCAGCGGTCAAAGCGGCAACCGAGGCGGGGTTCCTCATCGAGGGCAGAACGCTTCGTCTTACCCCGGAGGGCCGCACCCGACTCGGCGAGCTGCTGGCGGCCGAACGGCGGAATGCAGACCAGGCCGCCATCGGCGCCGCCTACGACCAATTCCGAAGCGTTAACGCCGATTTCAAGGCGCTGGTGGCGGACTGGCAACTCAAGGACGGCGAGCCCAACACGCACGAAGACGCAGAGTACGACGCGGCGGTGTTGGACCGCCTTGCCGACGTGCACGAACGAGTGCGGCCCATCACCGCCGCTGTCGCGGACGAGATCCCGCGTCTGGCAGGCTATTCGGAGAAGCTGGATGCCGCACTGACGAAGGTGCGATCCGGCGAGACCACCTGGCTGACCCGACCGATCATCGACTCGTATCACACGGTCTGGTTTGAGTTGCACGAGGAACTGATCCTCGCCGTCGGGCTGACCCGCGAAGGCGAGGCGCGCGCCGGCCACGCACAATAGGGCGGCGCTACCTGCACACCTGTCGAGCGAGGCAAGGAACGACGTGACGTGACCGGCTTTGAGACCATCGAATTCGACGTCAGCGGCCAAGTCGCGACGCTGACACTTGATCGGCCCGAGAAGTTGAATTCCTTCAACGAACGCATGGCCAACGAGGTGGCCGCCGTCTGGCGAAGGGTTCGCGATGACGAGGACATCCGGGTAGCGGTCGTCCGGGCCAACGGCGATCGGGCCTTCTGCACCGGCATCGACGTCGGCGAGGGCAAGTGGTGGGACCACGAGCCGATCTTCAACCAGGAGGACCCGGGCGTGCTGCTCGGACCCAAGGCGCACTTGGTGTGGAAGCCGGTGATCGCGGCCCTGCACGGCATGGTGGCCGGCGGTGCAATGTATTTCGTCAACGAGGCGGACTTCTCGATTTGCTCGGAGTCGACGGTGTTCTTCGACCCGCACGCCAACGGCGGCGTGGTGTCGGCGCTCGAGCCGATGGGGATGCTGGCGCGCGGGGTGCCCTACGGCGATGTGGCGCGCTGGGCGCTGCTGGGCAGCGAAGAACGGATTTGTGCGGCGACCGCGCTGCGCCTCGGCCTGGTGACCGAGGTGGTGCCGGACGACCAATTGCGTTCGCGGGCGGCCGAGTTGGCCGCAGAGATCGCGGCGCGCCGGCCTCAGGCGATCCAGGGCACCGTGCGGGCGTTGTGGGAGGCCCGCGATCTGCCGCCGAGCGTCGCCCAACGGCATGGGTTGTCCTACACCCATATCGGCAACTGGGGAGCCGAAGGCGATTCGCGCACCAACAAGCGTGCGCCACGCACTCGCTGAGGCACCGCGGGCGCGGTCAGGCCGCGCCACCCTCACCCATTCGCGGCGTGCGGCAGTTCGAGCACGCCGGCCGCGGCAAGCTCGTCGATCTGCGAGTCCGGCATGCCCAGCAGTTCCCGGCAGAGCTCGCGGGTGTCCGCCGCCATCGCAGAAGCGGCCCGAAGCCGCGGCTCGGGGATGTTCTCGAACAGGGCCGGACCCATGAAGACCTCCAACGGCTCGTCGTAGCCCGGCTGGTGCAGCTCGCCCAGCTGGTGGCGGGCCGTCAGGTGCGGCTCGGTCAGCAAGTCCTTGACGTGGACCGCCGCACCGGCCGCCACTCCGCCGGCCTGCAGCCGCTCCTGCGCTTCGCGCGGCGTCAGCGGCGCGATCCACTCCTGCAGCACCGCGTCGACTTCGTCGCGGTGGGCGACGCGGCCGGCGGCCGTCGCATACTCGGGCCTGCCGGCCAGCTCGGGCCTGCCGATGACCTTGGCGAGGTTCGCCCAGTCGTCATCGCCCTCGACGCTCACGGCGCAATAGGCGTCCTCGCCGGTGCACCGGTAAACGCCTGACGGAGCGTCGAATTCGCCGCTGTTGCCTGTTGCGACCATGGTTCCGGGTTCGAGCGACTCCCGAACGTATTCGGTGGCCAGCTGGCAGAACACGGTCTCCATCTGTGCCACGGCGACCCGCTGCCCCACCCCGGTCCGCTCACGCTCGATCAGCGCGGCGACCACCCCGGCGGCACCCACCCGTGCCGCCGCGTGATCCGGGTAGACGGTCTGGTCGTCACCGAAGCCCTCGGCGGCGTCGGGATGGCGCCACAGGGTGGTCAATCCGACGGTGGCCCGCACCAACGGGCCGTAACCCATTCGCCTGGACCATGATCCGGTGCTGCCCAAAGCGCTGCTCTCGACGACAATGATGCGCGGGTTGATGGCTTTGAGCTTGTCATAGCCCAAACCGAGTGAGTCCAGGGTCCCCGGTTTGAAGTTGGTCAGCACCACGTCGGAGCGCGCAACCAGCCGGCCGAACAGCTCCTTGCCGGCATCGCTGCGCAGATTCAGCCCCAGGCTGCGTTTGTTGCGGTTGCCCAACGCGAACGAATACCCCACCTTGTCCGGTGAATCGGTTTGGCGCGCCCCGTCGAGGAAGCCGCGATTCTCCACCTTGATCACCTCGGCACCCTGATCGGCGAGCTGGCGCCCGGTTTCCGCACCGACCACGATGACGCCGAGGTCGAGTACCCGAACGCCGGTCAACGGCCGGTCGTCCACGTCCCCGGCCGCCACCGCGCCGCGGCGGGCGCTTTCGGCCAGCACTTCGCGGGTGTGCTCGCCGAGTCGCGGCGCGCGATGCCGGAAGCCGGCCCGGTCGCCGTCGAAATCCAGGTAGCCGTTCGGGATGGCGGCGCGCACCCCGGGGGCGACGTCGGCGTGGGCGAAAGCGTTACGTTCGCGCACATGGTCGCTGGTCAGGATCTCGTGGGCGGTGTTCAGCGGCGCGACCGCGATCCCCAGATGCGAGCCGTGCGAGACGATTTCATCGCGGCACTTGTCGGCAAAGAACGCGACCACGGCGGGCTGGATTTTGTTCGACCAGTTCATGAACCGGCTGAAGAGCTGCTCGAGCGCCGGATCGGAAAGGTCCTCGGGTTCGCCCATCCAGTTGAACAGCGCCCGCCACTGCTTGGCAGAGGCGATGAACATCCGCACGTGCCCGTCGGCGCACGGCACGATCGGGTACATCATCCGGACATCGGGCCGCCCCGGCGCCATGTTGTAGAGCGGCTGTCCCATGGTGGCCGTCCCCGCCATACCGAACCCGGGGTCGAGATCCTGGACCACCAGATCGAACAGCGAGCAGTCCAGGTAGTCGCCGCCGCCACCGCGGCGGGCCTTGAAATGGGCGAGCAGCGCGGCATAGGCGACGTCGACGGCCGCGGTCTGCGTGGCGAGTGCACCGGGCGGCAGCAGCGGTTCGCGCCCGGGCGCACCGGAGCGGGTGAGCAGCGACGACATTGCGGTGAACACCGCTTCGCTGGCCTTGTAGTCGCGATACGGGCCGGTCTGACCGAAGTCGGTGACCGACGCGACCACCAGACGCGGGTTGCGTGTTCGCATCGTTTCCTGTCCGATCCCGATGCCGGCAAGGTGGCCGGCGGGGTGTGACTCCAGGAAGATGTCCGCGCCGTCGGTCAGCGTCAGCAGCGTTTCGCGTCCCTCGGCGGTGCCCACATCGACCACGACGCCGCGCTTGTTGGCGTGCGCCGTGGCGAACGGCAGGCTGTGGCCGTCGTGTTGGGGTTGCGCCCGGCGCGACGCGACACCTTGCGGTGGCTCGACCAGCACCACGTCGGCGCCCAGGTCCGCCAGGAAACGGCCCGCGAAACCGGCTTTGCCGTCGGTGAAGTCGATGACGCGTACGCCCCCGAGGGGCAGTGTGTTGTCGGGCATCGTCGCCGTCCTTTCGTCAGTCGGCTAGCGGGGCAGTCCCAGGCCCCGGGCGATCAGGCCGCGTTGGACGTCGTTGGTGCCGCCACCGACCACGTACATGATCGATTGGCGCAGGCCGTATTCGAAGGCGCCACCGCCGGGAATCGTGTTTTCGCCCGGACCGGCGCTCAACGCGGCGGCCGGCCCGAAGAGGGCGAGCGTCGCTTCGCCGAAGTCCTCGGCGAGGTCACCCCCCATGACCCCGGCCATCGCGGCGTCGAACATCGCGCCGATCTCACTCGAACTCGCCTGCACCGCCGCGGTGACCAGTGCGCGGGTGGCCTGCACCCGCACCGCGAGGTCGGTGATCGACGCGCGTTTGGCCGAGCCGCGCACGCCGACCAGGCGAACGGGGTCGGGGCGCACGTAATCCAGCAGGTCGTCGAGTTGGCGGTGCAGCGCCGCGGCGATGTTGCCCATCGTGATGCGCTCGCCGGCGAGGGCGTCCACGATGACCGACCAGCCGCCGTTGACCTCGCCGACGCGCGCCGAATCGGGGATGCGGACGTTGTCGTAGAAGACGGTGCAGGACACCTCACCCGACAGCGCGGTGTGCTCCTGGACCGTCACGCCGGGGGTGTCCATCGGGAACAGGAACACCGTGATGCCCGCGTGCCGCGGCTGGGCGTCGGGATCGGTTCGTGCGGCCAGCCACACCCAGTCGGAGGTGTGCGCGCCGGTCGTCCAGAGCTTCTGGCCGTTGATCACCCAGTCCTGGCCGTCGCGGACCGCGCGGGTGCGCAGCGATGCCAGGTCGGAGCCGGCCTCGGGTTCGGAGTAGCCCAGGCAGAAGTTCATTTCGCCGGCCCGGATGATCGGGAGGAACTTCTGCTTCTGTTCTTCGCTGCCGTGTCTCAGGATCGAGGAGCCGAGGAGCATCACCGATCCCAGCGCCTTCGTGGCGCCGACTCGGTGGTAGGCGGTCTCCTCGTTGAGCACCACCTGTTCGGCGAGCGCGGCGTTGCGACCGCCGTATTCGGGCGGCCAGCCGAAGCCCAGCCACCCGTTGTCCGCCATGGCGCGGATGGTCTGGTGGTCGACGTGCATCGGTGTCGGCGCCGTGCCGCGGGCGCCGTGTTCGGCGATGAACTCGAGGAAGCGCTCGCGGAAGGCCTCGCCGCTCTCGCCCAGATCGGCTGCGGGCAACCGGGATCCGGTCTCCACGAGGACGTCGCCGACGGACCCGTGGGCGGGCTCGAGCGGGCCCAGCAGGGTGACGTCGCTGTGGATCCGCCGAAACAGCCACGGGGCGGGGTGTTCGTTGAAGTAGCCCATGGCGGCCAGGGTGTGGTGGGCGCCGAGTTGGACTTTCGGCGCGATCGCCGCGACGTGGGCGATCGAGATCTCGGCGCTCAGCAGCGCATCGCCGCGGCCGCGCTGGAGCGCCGAGACGGCCTCGGCGAGCAACAGATTGGCCGACCTGACCTCGATCTGGCACTGCGCGGTGCGCTGTTGCACGGCACCGAAGGCGCCGATCAGCTTGCCGAACTGCTTGCGTGTCTTGGCGTGCTCGATGGCCATCTCGTGGGCGTATTCGGCGGCGGCCAGGGCGCGTGCGGCCTTGCCGAGCCGGGTCAGCACCAGTGCCCGAGCGGCCGCGCCGGGATCGACGTCGCGCTCGGCCACCGTGTCACCGAGCCGCACGTGACTCCATGCCGGGATGGCAAGGCCCGGCAGCGGTGTCTGCTCGGCGATGGCGCACAGCCGCGCGCGGCCGCCGGCCGCGGGGATGACGGCCACGTGCGTGGCGGCCCCGCCCGCGTCGATCGGTTCGGCAGGGTCCGCGGTGAGCGCCACGCGCAGTCGGCCGGTCGCGATGCCGGGCTCGTCGAACAACTCGGCTGCGGCGTAGCCGTCCAGCACCGGCAGCGGGCAGGCCGCACGGCCGAGCCGCCGCATCGCGGCGACCGCGAGGTCGAGCGCTTCGGCCTGGCCCAATTCGAACCAGCCCTGTTCGGCGGCGGCCGCCCAGAGCTCGGCTACGTCGCCGCTCTCGGCCGCGGTGGCGCTACCCCAGACCTTGTCGATGACTCCTGCCACGGACTCTTCGAAGGCCGCGACGTCAGCCCTCACAGGTTCTTCCATTGCGGTTGCCGTTTCATCGCGAACGCTGTCATGCCTTCGAAAGCGTCCGCGCTCGTCATGACCTCGTCGACGACGTCGTTCGGGTTGGTCACCGCGTCCACCGTGTCGGCGATGCCCTGCGTTCGCTCCATCAGCTTCAGCGACAGCCGCACCGATGTCGGCGAGGCGTCGAGGATCTCGGCCGCCAACTCCCGGGCGGCGGCCAGCGCCTGCCCCTCGGGCGCCACCCGGTTGACCACACCGAGCTCGCGGGCCTCTTCGGCGCCGATGCGCCGGCCGGTCAGGATCAGCTCGTTGGCGACCTTCGGCGGAATCGACCGCGGCAGCCGGATCACCCCGCCCGCGCCGGCGACCAGGCCCACCTTGACCTCACTCAAGGCGAACTTCGCCGACGAGTCGGCGACCACGAGGTGGCAGGCCAGCGCGATCTCGAAGCCGCCCCCCATGGCGAAACCGTTGACCGCGGCGATCACCGGCTTGCACATGTCGCGCCGACCGGTCAGGCCACCAAACCCGTTGAACGGCACGTACATCGGCTTGCCGCTGGCGCTGTAGACCAGGTCGTTGCCGGCGCAGAACGCCTTGGCGCCCTCCCCGGTGATGATCGCCACCCACAGGTCGCGGTCGGCGAAGAACGCGTCGAAAATGCCGTCGAGCTCCTCGTGCGCCGGCGGGTGCAGGCAGTTGCGCACGTCGGGGCGGTTGATGGTGACCTCGATCAGGTGCCCGTCACGGCGGACCTTGACGAACTCGTAGTCGTCGCGCAGCACCGGCGCGCGCGGGGGGAACAGCGCCGCGGCGGTCTGCTCGGACGTGGTGACCCGGTTGCCGTACCCGAAGGGCGTCACGTAGACACGCTCGCCGATCGGCTGTTCGGCGTTTTCCAGGATCGTCATGAGCCCGGCGTCGTCCGGGGCCACCTGGGACAAAAACCGTCCACCCCCGTCCTCGAGCCGGCCGATCACGATGCCGGTCTTCTCATCCCCGCGCCCGTGCACCACTGTGTAGGTCTCGATGCTCGCCCAGCCGCGCGGATGCACGACGTGCGGCGGGCTCTTCGAGGCGTTGATTTCGCGCTGCAGCGCGTCGCTGTTGTCGGCCTTCAGCGCGGTGGGTGTCGTGCTGTAGATGCCCACCGAGGTCTTCGAGACGACCCCGCCGTTGGCCGACACCAGCGCGTGGCTGCCGGGCTTGGCGCGGACCCGCCCGACCGCTTCGGCGATCGCGTGCATCGAGTAGTTGTTGCCGGCGCCGCCGAAGAACGGCAGCCCGCCGGTGAGCGTCAGGCCCCGCGGGTCGTCCGGGGAAAGCCCCAGTGTTTCGGTGATGTTGGAGACCGCGATCGGGAAGCAGGAGTAGAAGTCGAAGAAGTCGATGTCGTCGAGGGCCAGGCCGGCAACCTGCAGCGCGTGGGTGACCGCGGCGACGGCGGCCGGCCCTTCGGCCAGGTTCTGGCGCTCGAGCAGGTTGCGGTCCCTCAGGTCTGCTTGACCATGCAGGAACACCCATTTGCTCTCGTCGATCTCCAGCCGCCGGGCCGCCTCCGTCGACATCAGCAGCACCGCGGCACCCTGGTTCACCTGATCGCGGGCGACCAGGAAGCGCGGATAGGGGTCGGCGATCATGCGGTTGCGTTCGGTGACCGTGATCAGCTCTTCGGCGCTGTGTTGCTGCGGTGCCGCCGAAAGCGGGTTGGCGGCCGCAACTTTGGTGAACGGCGCGAACAGCGCCCCCATCCCGGCCGAATACTTGTCCCGGCTCTCGCCCCGCGCCGCCCGACGGGCGTTCTCCAGCAGCGCGTACTGGGCGGGCGCGGTGGTCAGGCCGTGCGCCGCCTGCTCCATCGTGGTCAGGCCGAACAGGCCGAAGCCGCGGTCTTCGTAGCTGTTGCGCGGGTCGGGGGGGTCGTCGGAAAAGTCCGGCTTGTTCCCGGACTTGGCCAGGTGCCGGATCGTCGAAATGGCTTCCGCCCCCGCCACCAGCACGACGTCGGCGTTGCCGGCGGCGATCTCGCGGGCGAGCTCGGTGACCAGATGCTGCGGCGACTGGCCGCCGGCGACGTCGAGCACCGCTCGCGTGGGCGCCGCCCCCAGCCGATTGGCCACCGACACCGGGCATTTCGTCGATTTGCCGAGCGGTGCCGGAGCACCCGGTAGGGAGTCTTCGAACTGGCGGGTGCACGCGATGGTGTCGATGGCGTCGATCACGGTTTGTGCGTTTGCGCCGCTGTCGGTGACCGCCGCCCGGGCGGCCACGACCGCCAGGTCGATGGGCGACAGACCCCGGTAGTCGGCGTCATCGACGCGCTCGGCGGCCTGCCCCACGCCCACCAGGACCGGGGTGCGGGGGTCGACGGCGGTGCGGTGTGGCTTCGTCATGTCAGTCCTCCAGTGAGCGTGCGACGCGCTCGGCCGCATCCAGGTAGTCCTCGATCATTTCCCGCACCACCTCGCGGGCGGGTTTGACCTTGCTCATCAAGCCCACCCCCTGGCCGACCCAGTAGGTGGCCAGCTCCTGTGCTCCCCTGCTGCCCTTCTCGGCCAGAACGTCGATCCGGCGCAACACGTTTTCGGAGACGATCGACTGCAGCGGCAGCGGCAGCGGGCCCGGGCCCGGTGCGCCGGGCTCCCACGCCGCGGTCCACGGCGATTTGAGCTGTCGCGAAGGCTTTCCGGTGCGGCCCTTCGATCGGATGGTGTCGCGAGACGATGCCGCCAGGAACTTCTGCACGGTGTAGGGCGCCGTCTCCGCCTCCTCGGTGGTCAGCCACACCGACCCGGTCCAGGCGCCCGCGGCGCCCAGTGCGATCGAGGCGGCCACCTGACGTCCCGTGACGATGCCGCCGGCGGCCAGCACCGGAACCGGCCGGATTCCCCGGATGGCCTCGATCACCTCGGGAACCAGGACCATCGTGGTGACTTCTCCGCAGTGGCCACCGGCCTCGGTGCCCTGGGCCACCAGCACGTCGACGCCGGCCTGCACCTGCTTGATCGCGTGCTCTTTGGCGCCCACCAGCGCGGCGACGGGCACGCCTTCGGCCTTGGCCCGGTCGATCATGAACCGCGGTGGGACACCGAGCGCGTTGGCGATGAGTTTGATGGGATGGCGAAACGACACGTCCAGTAGCTCCTCACCGATGGTGTCGTTCAAGGTCTGCAGCATCCGGAACGGCTCGGCCCCGATGTCGGCCAGGTCGAGCCCGTGTTCGGACAGGATTTTCGCGACGTAGTCGCGATGCTGGGCCGGCACCATCGCGGCGATCTGCTCGGGCGTCAGGTTCATGCCCTTGCCCTCGAACTTCTCCGGGCAGACGATGTCGACGCCGTAGGGCCTGCCCTCGACGTGGTCGTCGATCCAGGCCAGTTCCCGCTCGAGCTGTTCGGGGCTGTGGGACGACGCGCCGAGCACCCCGAAACCGCCGGCGTTGGTCACCGCGGCGACGACGTCGCGGCAATGGCTGAACGCCAGCAGGGGGAAGTCGATGCCGAGCATCTCGCAGATTGGGGTCTTCACCTGCAGCTTCTCTCCTCAGTCACTATTACCGACGCATGCCGTCCGATACCGGTGCGAGCTTAGGCTGCGCGCCCGGTGGTGGCAAGGCCGCCCCGGAGAACGTCGTTTCCCGGTCACGCGCGAAATCCGCTAGGACGCATCAGTCGTCGCTGATCGACAACGCGGCCACCGGGCAGGATTCCACCCCCATGCGCACCCGGTCCTGCTGCCCGGTCGGCACGGGCTTGCCGGTTCCGATGGAGCTATAGCCCTTGTCATCGAGGGTGAAGAACTCCGGCACCGTCGCCTCACACATGCCGTGCGCCTCGCACCGCGAGGGGTCAACACTGACTTTCACTGCAGTCCTTCCTTTTTCCGTTGTTGTCGCGGTCACCGATGCCGGGTGAGCAGCAGGGCCCCGCCCAGATATCCGCCGCCGGCGGCCACGACCGCGACCTCGGGCCCGTCGGGCACCTGGCGGTCGCCGCCGTCGCCGCGCAGCTGGACGCAGGCTTCGTGCAGGTGTCCGAAGCCGTGCAGCCGCCCCGCCGAGAGCTGCCCGCCCGCGGTATTGAGCGGCAGCTTTCCCGTGCGGGCGATGCGGTCGCCGCCGGCCACGAACGGGCCCGACTCCCCCTTGCCGCAGAGGCCGAGCGCCTCGAGCCAGATCAGCGCCAGGATGGAGAAGCCGTCATAGAGCTGGGCGATGTCGACGTCGGCCGGGGTGAGCGCGGTGTTGCGCCACAACGCTTCCGACGCGTCCTGGGCGGCCATCGAGGTCAGGTCCTGGTACTGATCCCAGTAGGGGCGCCCGTGCAGGGCCGCGCCGATCGCCTCGATGTGGACCGGTTGGGCCGCGAGGCCGCCCGCGGTGGCGGCGGCGGAGACGATCACGGCGGTGGAGCCGTCGACGGGGATGTCGCAGTCCAACAGGCACAGTGGCTCGGAGATCATCCGTGCGCCCAGGTAATCGTTGGTGCTCATCGGATCCCGCAGCACCGCTTTGGGATTCAGCGCCGCGTTGGCCCGCAGCGTGGTGGCCAGCCCGGCGACCTGTTCTCGTGTGGTGCCGAATTCGTGGAAGTGCCGGGTGGCCAGCAGGCCGGCCCAGTTGGTCGCCGAGACGGCGCCGAACGGCACCATCCACTGATGGGTCCCTTCGACGCGGCCGCCGGCGGATCCGATCACCGACGCCCGCCGGCCCGCCGTCTGGGCCGTGCTCTCCCACACGGTGCGAAAGCACAGCACGTGGGTGGCCAGTCCCGCCCGGATCGCCGCGACGGCGTTGACGATCGCGCCGAGCTGGCCGGCGGTTTCACTGCCCGCCGAGAACCACTCCAGATTCAGGCCGAGCGCGTCCTTGACGTCCCACACGCCCGCCCCGGTGAAGCCCGGCGCCGGCCCCGACCCGCCCGGCCACGTCGACAGCCCGTCGATGTCGGAGCGGTCCAGGCCGGAATCGGCCAGCGCGCCGAGCACGGCCTCGACCGTCAGGGACAACCCGGAGCGGCCCAGTCGCCGACCGATGTCGGACTGTCCGATGCCGCTGATCACCACGCCGGTGCCGACGTCGTTCATCGCCGGTCCCCGTCGCGCCCGAACAGCGGCAGCCAGACGTCGCCGGCCTCCTCGAAAATGACGCGGACCCGCATCCCGATCGAAACCTCCTCGGGGGCAACGCCGACCAGTCGCGACGTCACCCGCAGCTCGGGGTCGTCGTCGAGTCCGATGACCGCGATCACATACGGCGGCGGCAGCGACGGCAGCCACGGCTGTCGGTTGATCGTGTAGGTCAGGACGGCGCCCCGCCCGGATGACGGTTGCGGTGTCACGTCGGTGCTCAGGCAGAACCGGCACACCGGCACCGGGGGGTGTAGCCAGCGCCGGCAGGCACCGCATCGACAGATCAGCAGCTGCCCGCGTGCACCGCCGGTCCAGAAGGCGGTGTTTCCCGGGTCGAGGGCCGGCAGCGACGCCTTGGCCTCCGCGCCGTTCAACTGCGGCCGTCGTTGAAGGCATCGATCCAGCCGAACGATGCGACGACCGAGCGCTTTTCGTTTGCGCGGGTACACCACCCGTCGGCGGGCCGGTAATGCGGGTCGGCGGCGTATCCGGGCATCACGCCGTCGGCATGGGCCTGCCATACCCAGTCCTGGCCGTCGATGACGAAGTCGACGCGGGTGGGGAACTCGTCGGCGCCGAACGTCGGCTCGCCGGCTATGTCGCGGGTGAGCGTGAACGGGCCGTGCTGGTTGGCCATCATCGCGAAACCCCAGTCGTCGCCGCCATGGCAGAGTTGACCGACTTCGATGGTGCCGTCGTCGTATTCGACGCCCATGGTGAACCAGGCGACCTCCAGCCGCTGGAAATAGGGCGTCTGGCGCCACGCGGTTCCCGGTAACAGGTGTTGCTGATCGACCGCGAAGAACCCCTCCACGGGCTGCCCGAGCAGGGTCCCGCCGGCGCGCAGGATGTGCGACACGTAGAGGTCCCCGCCGTCGCGGCAGGGGTCATACCACTGCAGTCCGCAGTCACCGACGATGCGGCCCGCCACGTGCATGAGGTCACCCTCGTCCCACACGGTGAGGTCGCGGGTCATCTCCAGGCCGAACGGCTCACCCAGGCTGCCCTTCACCGATGACGGCCGGATGCGAAACCCGCTGTCGTCGGCCTGGTACCGCAGCGTGCCACCGCGCATCGAGTCGCTCGCCCGCGGGTGCGGCGCCAGATTCCGCCCGTCCGAGGCGTTGAGCACCAACCCGGCGCTCAGTTCACCGCTGATCTTGCGCAGCACCGTGTAGCGGCGGCCGGCCTCGTCGGCGAAACCCCCGTACAGGTACGTGCCGTCCTGGATGAGGTGGTGGTAGCGAAAGGTCGGCAGCATGTCGGCGAAGTCGATCTCGACGGCGGAAAGCACAGCCTGGTGGTTGAAGTCGCCGCGGCGCTGCCTGGCCAGGGAGATGGTCATCTCAGCCCCCCGCCCGCTGGGCGTGCAGGTGGGGGGAGATCGTCCAGTTGTCGTCCTGGTGGCGCCCGCCGATGTTGCGGCATCCGGTGACGGCCAGCTCGAACGGGGTGCGGATTCCCGGCTCGGCGGCGATGAGCGCCGGCAGGGTGTTGATGTTGTACATGGCGGTGCCGAACAGCGCGGGGCGGTCCTGCTTGCCCGCCGGGTCACGCAGGCTCAGATGGAGGTCGTAGTCCGGCACGCCACGGATTTCGACACCGTAGCCCTGTTGGTGGCGCCAGTGTTCGGCGATGTCGCGGCGCAGCCGGTTGACGTGTTCGACCCTGAACCGCTCCACGCCGTCGACGGTGGCGGTCACCCCGAACCGGATCGCCGCGATCGCCCCGGCCTCGACACGCTTGGCGGGGACGTCGAACGCTTCTGTGCAGCGGAACGTTTCGCGGTACTCCTCGATGTGGACTTCCGGGCACCCGAAGACGTCGGCCAGCCCACGCAGCGAGGAGCCCCACGTGCGGTCGAGCACACCGGCGCGGTGGAAACGGCTGGTGGAGGTGTCCATGACACCCAGCCCCAGGTCGTCGAGGCGCCACAGTGGTAGTGGATCGTAGTCGCGCACTTCGTAAATGGTCAGGTGATCGACCCGTTCACTGACCGCCGACAAAACGAACGGCAGCAGCTGCGTGGAGAAGCCGGGGTCGATACCGCCGTACATGATCGACGCGCCGCCGGCCAACGCCGCTTCCTCGATGGGCCCGCGGATTTCCGGCGGGCAGGACGGCGGATGCAGCAACTCCGGAATCCCCAGGTAGGCAACGTCGATTCCGGCACGGAGGTAGGGCAACGCGGGTTCATAGCTGCGGCTCTTGCCGCAGTAGACCAGCGCGTCGGGGCGCTGCGCGAGCACCTCGTCCAGCGACGTCGTCAGCCGGGTACCGCACGGTTGCCAGCCGATCACCTCCGCCGCGTCCCGTCCCGCCTTGTCCGGGGAGAAGGTCTGCACCGCACACAGCGTCATGTCGGGCCGGCTGAGGATGCCACGGACGGCGTAGTGCCCGACGTCGCCCATCCCGCAGACGGCAACCCTGAAATCACCCATCATGCCTCCGCTTTCGTGTTTCGGACAGTGTCGCGCCCAGTGATCAGCGGCAGGTCGAGCGGGCTGTACATGCCCGGGGCCGCCGCGCACACGACGGGGATGGCGTTGACCGCCCGCATCACGGTGGCCAGCACGCCCTGCTGGGTCGCGTCCAGGTTCTCCCCGCCGAGCGCGACGTCGGCGTCGATGTCGGGGCGCCCCGAAATGCGGATGCGGGTGGTGCGGCGTTGCGGATCGATCGGCTGGGGCCAGTGCGGCGCCACCTCGTCGAGCAGGCGGTAGACGTGTTCGATGACGAACATCGGCTCGCCGCCCACCTCACCGATCACCTCGAAATGCAGGGCCGCGGCCTGGTCGGGGCCGTATTGTCCGGCCGCAACGGTGAATTCATGTCCGGCGGAGGCGATTTCGCGCCGTTCGTACACGCGGTCCAGTTCGACGCCCAGACCGTCGGCGAGCATGGTCATCGGCCCCATCCAATTGTGCGCGATGGCCCCGGGCACGTATCGCTGCGCGTCGGTTGCCACGTCGTTGCCGAGTCCGGAACGCCAGCGGCCCCCGCGGTAACTCCCGACGTTCATCGCCTCCTGCACGTGGATGGCGGTGATGTCTTTCGACAGGCTGGTCAGGTGCAGCACCAGCGCGTCGGCCATGAAGCCCGGCTCGACGCCGGTGCAGAAGAACGACGAGCCGCCGCCGCGGCACGCGGCCTCGATGCGGTGCTGCACGCCGGGCCCGTCACCGGCGGGATGCACCAGCAGCGGATGGGTCGTGGTGACGACGTCGATCCCCGCGGCGAGGATCATGCAGAAGTCATCGATGACTTCGTCGTGGCGTCCCCGGTCGGTGGCCATGTAACACACGCAGTCCGGCGCGGTCGCCAGCACCGACCCTCGGTCGTCGGTGAGCGCGACACCGATTTCATGGCCGGTTTCGGCCGACCGCCCGGCGTCTCGGCCCCGCAGATCGGGGTTGTGCGCCCACACCCCGACCAATTCCAGGTTCGGGGAATCCGAGATTGCCTGCAACGCAACGGCACCGGTGTTACCGGTGCCCCACTGGACGACCCGGATCGGGGTGGTTCCGGTTCGCGCTACGACGCCCAGGGTCGCCATCCGAGGAGTTCGCAGGCGTTGAGTTCGGCGATGCGGTGGGCTTCGTCGTCAGGAACGTTGGCCAGCATCTCGGCCAGGCCTTTGCGCGAGTGCGGCCATTGGGAATCCGAGTGCGGGTAGTCGGATTCCCAGGTCAGCCTGTCGACCCCGATGCGATGCCGGAAATCGACGCCGGCCTGGTCGACGATGAAACATCCCCAGACGTTCTTGTGGAACAGCGTCGAGGGACGGGTCTCGGTGTCCACGTGGGCATACCAGCGGTGCTTTTCCCACACCTGGTCGATGCGTTCGAGCATGTAGGGCAGCCAGCCCGTGCCGCCCTCGGCCAACGCCACCTTCAGCTGCGGGAACGCGTGAAGGGTCCGCGAGAACAACAGATCGGCCAGCGTGCCCATCGAGTTCAGCCCCATCTGGGAGACCACCACCGGCGTGGGCGCATCCGGACTGACATAGGGGGTGCGCGTGGAGGTCCCGAAGTGCAGCATCAACGGCATCGCGTTTTCCTGCGCGATCGCGAACAGCGGATCCCAGTGATCGGTGTGAAACGACGGCAGGTCGAGGGGCGAGGGGTTCTCGGGGAAGCAGATCGCCCGAGCCCCCTTGCCGATGGATCGCTTCAGCTCGGCCACACACAGGTCGATATCCCACAACGGCAGAATGCACAGTGGCACGAAGCGCTCCGGCGACATGCCGCACCACTCGTCGAGCATCCAGTCGTTCCAGGCCCGCACACAGTCGAGGGCCATCCCACGGTCGGAACCCTCCAGGAACCGGGTGCCCGCAAACCGGGCGAAGCTCGGGAAGCACAGATGCGCCCACACGCCGTCTTCGTCCATGTCCTGCAGCCGCGCCACCGGGTCGTAACAGCCCGGACGCATGTCGTCGTAGCGCGCCGGCTCCACATCCCAGGTCCGCGGATCCTTTCCGGCCACGGCGTTCAGCCCGATCTGCGGATAGTTCTTGCCCGCGTAGACCCACGACTGCACCCGGCCGTGCGCGGTGGCCCCCAACTGCAGCCGCGCCGCGTCCACTTCCACCTCTTCCACATGCGGAATCTGCGCGCGGTCGTACTTGGCCGGCATCCGCGAGGTCCACACCTCGGCCGGCTCGATGGCGTGATCGTCCACCGATACCAGCTTCATCCAATCCTGCAGCGGCATAATGCAACTCCCTTCACCAGAACGGGACCGCGCCAGCGCCTTCGTCGGCCACCCGAGAGCTGCCGCCGCGCCGTCTCCGGCGGCGCAAAAAGGCGACAGAAACCGGATTTTCTGCCTTCGTCGTTCCTACCTGGCGAATGTAGGCGCTGTCACAACACCATGTCAATGGAAGAAGTAGATTATCTATATTCTTCGATGTTTGCAGCAGCCGCTGCCCGCAGACAGCCTTCATTCGGCAAGGCCTGGACGGGAGGGACTCGCGTCAGTAGAGCAAGTCGATGACGCGGTCCTGCTTCTGCGTCTTTTCGATGAAGCGGCGCGCGCTCTTCATGTGGTCTCGCCAGGCACGCTCGGCGGCTTCGCCGTCACCCGCGTGGATGAGTTCGGCGACCTTCTCGTAGCCGCGCAGCGCGCGGCGGTTGGCGCGGCGAACTTCGTCGCTGTCGGGTCCGATCTCGACCAACGACTTGGCGAGCTCACGCTCGATGATCTCCGAGAGCATGCCGATGACCGCGGTGAGCGTGTGATTGCCGGACAGCTCGACGAGTTTGACGTGGTAACTGACGCCGGCCCTGCTGAACTCCCGCGCGTCGTCGATGGCGGCCCGCACCCGGTCCAGCTCGGCGTCGAGTTGCTTCAGTATGTCCTTGGTGGACGATTCGGCCAGCCGCCGAACGGCGGGCGGCTCGATGGTGAGCCGGGCATCCCAGACATCGCCGATGGTGGTGCCCGACAGCATCAAGATCATCCCGAACAGGTCGGCGACGGCGTCGGGCCCCGGCACGGTGACCCGCGCACCGCCGGGCGGGCCACGCCGGATGGTGACCAGGGAATCGCCCTCCAGCAGCCGGAAGGCCTCGCGCAGAGTCGGGCGGGAGACGCCGAAGCGCTCGATCAGCTCGGCCTCGGTGGGCAACCAGTCGCCGTCGACGAGCTCTCCCCGCGCGATCATCCGCCGAATCTGGGCCGCGACTTGATCCGACATCTTCATCGGGCGGACGCGCTCGTGGTTGCCGGACAAGACAAATGACTCTTTGCCAGCCACGCACACCCCTTCCGGCCCCAGCTCGGCCGAACGCCGAATCCATACGATACAGGAGATGCGTCTGATCTAGTTGAGCTAGTCCATCCAGAGGAACTCCGGTGAGCGGCCCGAGCATGGGCAGGCGATGACGGCGCGCAGCGCCTCGTCCGGGCCGGCGGCTCAGCCCTCCTGGCAGCTCCAGCTGCGCAGTCGTTCCGCGATCTCGCCGAGAGCGGGCAGCGCACCGGTGGCCACCCCGATCACCAAGTCGAAACGCTCATCCTCCACCGGGCGTTGATCGCGAGGAACATCCGGCAGGCCGTCCACGCGAGTCGCCTGTTTCCATCCACCAGCGCGTGATTGCGTGCCAGCGAATGCAGCAGCGCGGCCGCCTTGAGGTGAAGATCCGGGTAGGCATCCCGGCCGAACACCGAGGCGCGCGGCCGCGCCAGAGTTGCGATGTGGGGTCTTACCGCCGGTTTATGCGGCGCTTGCCGAACCGGGCCCGGTCCGCGCGGTAACCCATCAAGACGGCGAGACCTCCCGTACTGATTAGGCCCAGCGTGGTGGCATGGGTGCACACACTCAGCACGAACAGCGCCAGGAATAGCACAGCCAGCACCGTGTAGAACGCCGGGCTGTACAGGGCGTTCCGCTTCACACGCGCCGCGTCCCTGTCATTGGCGTGCCTGCGGTCAGCATGCCAGTCATCAACCAGCGCGTGCTGTGGGCGGCATCACGGCAGGCACTCGCCGACGGCGTCCAGTGGCGGACCCTGACGGCCGACCGTGATCGAAGATGCGAGGTGGAGCTAAGGGGACTCGAACCCCTGACCCCCACACTGCCAGTGTGGTGCGCTACCAGCTGCGCCATAGCCCCAAGTCGTGCTCATCGAAGTTACACCACCGCGAACACACGTTCAAAATCGCTGGTCAGGCCAGCTCGACGTCCGCCTCAGGCGGCAGGAATTCGGGTTCCGGATCGAGCACTGCCCGCGTTTCGGGCGCCAGCACCCACCCGAACGCCGCGATCAGCAGCACCAGGCCGCTGATGGCGAAGTCCCAGCCGAAGCTCCAATGCTGGGCCACCCAGCCGACCGTGATCGAGCCGACGATGGCGCCCAGATCGGACATCATCTGAACCGCCGCCACGGGCGTACCCGCGCGCGCCTCACTGCCCAGGATGTCGGCGACCGCGGCCTGCATCGGTGACATGTAGATACCCGTCATCGCGCCCGCGGCACAGGCCACGACCAGGAACGCCGGCAACGACGACACCAGGCCCAGCCAGGCGGTCGCCACCCCGGACGCCGCCAGGCCCACGATCAACAGGGCGCGCCGGCCCATGCGGTCGGAAAGGTAGCCGCTCGGGATCACGGCCAGGGCATTGCCGGCCGCGAACGCCGCGAGCGCTACGCCGATCACACCGACGCCCTGGCCCATCACGTCGGAAATGAACAGCGGCACCAAAGCAACCCGGAGCCCGAACGCCGACCAGCCGGTCGCAAAGTTGGACAGCAGCGCCGACAAATACGCGCGGCTGCGCAGCGCCTCCCCGATCGTCACCTTGGACCGTGTCGGAGGCGGGGGCGCGGCCAGCGCCGAATGCCGCAGACCGAAGAACAGCACCGCCGCCACCCCGAGCAACGCGACGCCGTAGACGACGAACGGCGCGGTCAGCCCCCAGCCCGCGGTCAGGGCGCCCACCGCCGGCCCGCCGACCGCGCCCACCATGAACGAGGTGGTGAATATGCCCGCGACCCGCCCGCGCGCATCCACCGGGCTGATGTGGATCATCAGTCCCAGCGCCGAGACGTAAAACAGCGTCGAGCCGACACCGCTGATGGCTCGAAAAAGGAGCAGTTGCCAGTAAGTCTGGGAAAACGCGCACGCGCCGGTCGACAATGCCACCACCAGCAAACCGCTGATATAAATTCGCCGCTCCCCCAGCCGCTGCGTCAGGAGGCCACTCACCGGGGCAAAACACAGCCGGCTCAACGAAAACACGGTGACCAGAAAAGTCACCGCGTTGATGCTGACGCCGAAGGTGCGCGCAAACGATGGCATCACCGGCGAAATAACGCCGTACCCCAGCGCGACCATGATATTCGCCCAACTAAGTATCCAGACTTCGCGCGGCAACGGCACAGAACGGGACCCGCGTCCCCCCGGGCGGGCAAGGCGGAGGGAAAGGGTCACCCAATGACTTTATTAACCACCTCGCGCGCGCTTTCTTGCACCTCCGCCAAATGCTCGGGTCCATTGAAAGATTCGGCGTAGATCTTGTAGACGTCCTCGGTCCCCGACGGCCGCGCAGCAAACCACGCGTTGGCCGTCGTCACCTTGAGCCCACCCAGCGACGCACCGTTGCCGGGCGCGGCGGTCAGCTTCGCGGTGATCGGCTCCCCGGCCAGTTCGGTGGCGCTGACCTGGTCGGCCGAGAGCTTGGCCAGCCGGGCCTTCTGATCGCGGTCGGCGGGCGCGTCCACCCGCGCGTACGCCGGTGTCCCGTATTCGGCGGTCAGTTCCCGGTAGCGCTGCGACGGGCTGAGACCGGTGACGGCCAGGATCTCGGAGGCCAGCAACGCCAGGATGATCCCGTCCTTGTCGGTGGTCCACACCGAGCCGTCGCGGCGCAGAAACGACGCCCCGGCCGACTCCTCGCCGCCGAAGCCGATGGTACCGCCGATCAGGCCGTCGACGAACCACTTGAACCCGACCGGCACCTCGAGCAGCTTGCGGCCGATGCCGGCCACCACCCGGTCGATGATCGACGAGCTGACCGCGGTCTTGCCGACGGCGATGCCGTCCGGCCATGCCGGCCGGTGGGTGTAGAGGTAGTCGATGGCCACCGCGAGGTAGTGGTTGGGGTTCAGCAGCCCCTCGTCGGGGGTGACGATGCCGTGGCGGTCGGCGTCGGCGTCGTTGCCGGTGGCAATCTGGTAGCGCTCCCGGTTGGATATCAGCGAGGCCATCGCGTCCGGTGAGCTGCAGTCCATCCGGATCTTGCCGTCGTGGTCGAGGGTCATGAACCGCCACGTCGCGTCGACCAGCGGGTTGACCACCGTCAGCTCGAGGTCGTGCCGCTGCGCGATCTCGCCCCAGTAGTCCACGCTGGCCCCGCCCAGCGGGTCGGCTCCGATCCGCACCCCGGCCGCGCGGATCGCGGCGATGTCGACCACGTTGGCCAGGTCGTCGACGTAGTTGCCCAGGTAGTCGTGGCGCTGGGCGGAGCGCAGCGCACGGGCCAGCGGAACACGCCTCACCGGGGCGCCTTCGCGCAGAATCTCGTTGGCGCGCTTGGCTATTGCGTTGGTCGCGTCGGTGTCGGCCGGGCCGCCGTGGGGCGGGTTGTATTTGAACCCGCCGTCGGGCGGCGGGTTGTGCGACGGCGTGACGACGATCCCGTCGGCCAGCGCCTCGGTACGCCCCCGGTTGTAGCCGAGGATGGCGTGACTGACCGCCGGGGTGGGCGTGTAGCGGTCGCGGGAGTCGATCATGGCGACCACGTCGTTGGCGGCCAGCACCTCCAGCGCCGAGACCCAGGCCGGCTCCGAGAGGCCATGGGTGTCGCGGCCGACGAACAGCGGCCCCGTGGTGCCCTGCGCGGCCCGGTACTCGACGATGGCCTGGGTGATCGCCAGGATGTGGGCCTCGTTGAACGCTCCGCCCAGTGCCGAACCGCGGTGGCCCGACGTGCCGAAAACGACCTGCTGGGCGACGTCGTCGGGGTCGGGTTCGATCGCGTAGTAGCAGGTGATGAGGTGGGGCAGGTCGACGAGGTCTTCGGGCTGGGCCGGCTGACCGGCACGCGGGTTGGCCACCATGGCTCCCCATTCTGCCCGCGCCGCGCCCGGCGTGCGCTTCCAGTCCTTCCTTCCCGCACGTCCGGATACGCTGCGATGCGGACCCCCGAACACCGATGGGAAGCGAGCATGGCAGACCTCGACTACCGCGAGCTGGGCGCGGTTTTCGCCGGCGGGGCACTCGGCGCGCTGGCCCGTGCGGCCCTGAGCACCCTGGCCGGCGCCGACCCGGGGCGCTGGCCGTGGAACACGTTCGCGGTCAACATCATCGGCGCGTTTCTCGTGGGTTACTTCACCACCCGGCTGCTGGAGCGGCTGCCCCTGTCCAGCTACCGGCGCCCGCTGCTGGGCACCGGATTGTGCGGTGGGCTGACCACGTTCTCGACGATGCAGCTGGAGACGCTGCGCATGATCCGGCACGGCCATTGGGCGTTGGCCACCGGTTACACGGTCACGTCGATCGTGCTGGGGTTCGCCGCGGTGCATTTGGCGACCGCGTTCGTCCGACGGGTGCGGTTCCGGCGATGACGCCCACGGTGACGACCATCGCGGTGTGGGGCGGTGTCGTGCTCGTCGGCGGCATCGGGTCGGTGCTGCGGTTGCTGGTGGACCGCACGGTAGCCCGGCGATTGGCGCGGCCGTTCCCGTTCGGCACGCTGACGGTGAACATCACCGGCGCCGCACTGCTGGGACTCGTCGGCGGGCTGGCGCTGAGCCCGGACGCGACCCTGCTGATCGGCACCGCGTTCGTCGGCGCCTACACCACGTTTTCCACCTGGATGCTGGAGACCCAGCGGCTCGGCGAGGAACGCCAGCTGCGTCCGGCCGTCGCCAACATCGTCGTCAGCATCGCGCTGGGGATGGCCGCGGCGCAGCTGGGGCAGCGGCTCGCCGAACAATTCTGAACCTGTCGGTGGGCCACCGTAGTATCGAACCTATGTTCGATGATGTGGTGGCGGTGGATCCGGACGCCGGCGAGGCGGCGCTGATCGGGCGCATCGGCGAGCTGGAACGGCTCAAGGCGGCCGCCGCGGCCGCCCAGGCCGTCGCGGCCGCCGCACTCGATGCCGCCCGTCGGGCCAACGAAGCCGCCGCCGGGGTGCCCGCCGCCCGGCGCGGGCGCGGCCTGGCCGCCGAAATCGCCCTGGCCCGACTGGACGCACCGGTGCGTGGCGGTCGCCACCTCGGCTTCGCCAGAGCCCTCGTGCACGAAATGCCCCACACCCTGGCCGCCCTGCATCAGGGCATCCTCTCGGAGTGGCGGGCCACCCTGATCGTGCGCGAAAGCGCCTGCCTGGACGTCGAGGACCGCCGCGTCCTCGACGCCGAACTGTGCGCCGACCCCGCGGCGCTGGAAGGCATGGGCGACGCCCGCATCGCCGCGGCCGCCAAGAAGATCGCCTACCGCCTCGACCCACACGCCGTCGTCGAACGCGCCGCCAAAGCCGAACAAGACCGCACCGTGACCATCCGCCCCGCCCCCGACACCATGACCTACCTGACCGCCCTGCTGCCCGTGGCCAAGGGCGTGTCGGTCTATGCCGCGCTCAAGCGCGCCGCCGACACCTGCGGCGACGGGCGCTCCCGCGGCCAGGTCATGGCCGATACCCTCATCGAACGCATCACCGGGAGACCCGCCGAGGTGCCCGAACCCGTCGCCGTCAACCTGGTGCTCACCGACGACACCCTGCTCGGCGGAGCCAGCACCCCCGCCGACATCGCCGGCTATGGCCCCATCCCCGCCGCGGTCGCGCGGGCGATGGCGGCCCACGCAGTCAACGACGAACGCGCCCGCGCCAGCCTGCGCCGGCTGTATGCCCACCCGCGCTCGGGGGCGCTGGTGGCCATGGAATCCAGGGCGCGCTGCTTTCCCACGGGGCTGGCCACGTTCATCGACCTGCGCGACCAACGCTGCCGCACCCCCTACTGCGACGCCCCCATCCGCCACCGCGACCACGCGCAACCCTGGGCCCGCGGTGGCCCCACCACCGCCAACAACGGCCTGGGCACCTGCGAACGCTGCAACTACGCCAAAGAGAGCCCGGGCTGGCACGTCACCACAAGTACCAACCAAACACACACCCATACAGCAGAATTCACCACACCCACCGGCCACACCCACCACTCCACGGCCCCACCCCGCGCACCCACCATTGACCGCAGCGACATCGAAACCCGCATCGCCATCACACTGGCCAAGCACGCCGCCTAACGGCTCGCGTCAGCGCCCGCCGGCGAGTCGATCGACGTCGATGACCTCACCGCGATTGATGCTCACCCAGTCGCGGCCCTGCAGATAGGGACGCAGGCTGCGGCCGATGAGCTCCACGTCGGCCGCCGCCTTGGGCCGCTGCAGTTCGTAGACGTGCGGCAGTTCGGCCATGCCGGTCACGACGTTCCACAGCGTCAGGGAATCCTGCCCGGTCGGCGGGTTGACCAGCACCGGCCCGAACAGGCATTGCCCGGACAAAAACAGCGTCGGCACCCCGTAGCCGCCCGCGTCGATGACCCGCTGATGGTCGGCGCGGACATCGTCATGGGTGGTGGGGTCGGCCAGCGCCGCGTCGAGGGTCGCCGGGTCGACGTCCAGGTCGGCCAGCAGCTTGCGCGCGATGGCGGGGTCGTGCGGCTTGCCGCCGACCGCGTGCAGTTCGTAGCCGATCGAGGAGTACCACCGGTCGAGCAGCGCCATGTCGGTCCGTCGCAGCAGCGCCCCGACCCGCATCAACGACCAGCCGTAGGACCATTCCCGCTCCCACGGATGCTTCTTGCCTTCGGCGCGGTTGATCTCCTCGAGGCTGAAGAACCGCCAATCGACCGTGATCCCCAGCTGCGCACGCACGTCGCGGATCCACAGCGAGGTCTGATAGGCGAACGGGCACATCGGGTCGAAATGGAAATCCACGGCGGTATACATGCTGCGCCTCAGTAGTGGTAGGTGTCCGACGGGGCGGGCGAGTGGACCGGTTCGTCCTCG
Organism: uncultured Actinomycetota bacterium; assembly: GCA_963711445.1. GTDB lineage: Bacteria > Actinomycetota > Actinomycetes > Mycobacteriales > Mycobacteriaceae > Mycobacterium. The sequence goes on along the minus strand of CAVQEF010000002.1, from coordinate 1,012,254 downwards.
AACTCGGAGACTTCGATGCCATAGGCGCGCGCCAACTCGAGGATCTTGCTCGCCCGGGCGATGCGCGGCAGGTCGGAGCCGTTGCGGATCTCTCCCCCGTCGCGCTCGAACTCGGCGAAGAACTCTTTCGCCCAAGCAATTTCGTCCTGCGAGGGGGACAGCCCCTCGTTCACCACCGAGCATTGCTCCGGCGACAGGCAGATCTTGCCGGTCATGCCGAACTCGACGGACACCGCCGTTGCCTCGATGAGCTTGAGCGGGTTGGACCCGATGGTCGGGCCGTCGATCGCGCTGGGCAGGCCGGCCGCCTTGGCGGCGATGGTGAACCGCGACCGCGTGTAGGCCAGCGTGCTCGGGTCCTCGCCGAGACCGGTGTCGCGGCGAAAGTCCCCGATGCCGAAGGCCAGCCGGAAGGTCCCTTTGGCCGCGGCGATCTCGGTGATGCGCTCCAGCCCGCGCGCCGTTTCGACCAGCGCGACGATCGGCACGTCGGGCAGCCGTTTGGCGGTCTCGGTGACGTGGTCGACCGATTCGACCATCGCCAGCATCACCCCGCCGGCGTGGGTGGCCGACAGCGCGGCGAGGTCGTCCGCCCACCACGGGGTGCCGAAGCCGTTGATGCGGACCCAGTCGGCGTTCCCGGCCTCGAGCCAGCGCACCACGTTGTCGCGGGCGGCTGATTTGTCCTTGGGTGCCACCGCGTCTTCGATGTCGAAGACCACGATGTCGGCGCGGGAGTGCGCCGCGGACTGGAACCGGTCGCCGTGCGCGCCGTTGACCAGCAGCCAACTGCGCGCGAGCACCGGGTCGATGCGTGAGCCGACGTCGGCGGGGTCCACCGCGTGGCTGTTGACCTGCTCGTACATTGATTGATCCGTCGTCATGTTCATTCCGTCGAGGGGTTGTCGTGATTAACCGTAGCGACATTTTCAACGGCGCGGACACACCGGAATTTCCGTAGGCTCATGAGGTGAGCGTTACACCGGACATGACCGTCGCTCTCCAGGACCGCTTCCTGCGCGAATTGCCCGAGTTGGCCGTGCGCTGGCAGGCCGAAACGGCGCCCGACGTGCGGCTGCTCGCGCTCAACGAGCGCCTCGCCGGCGAGCTCGGCCTCGACCCCGCCTGGCTACGCGGCGCCGACGGGCTGCGGTTCCTGGTGGGCAACCTGGTACCCAGCGGGGCCACCCCGGTGGCCCAGGCCTACGCCGGGCATCAGTTCGGCGGCTTCGTCCCCCGGTTGGGTGATGGGCGCGCGCTGCTGCTGGGCGAGCTCGTCGACGGCCGGGGCCGCCTGCGCGACATCCACCTCAAAGGGTCGGGACCCACGCCGTTCGCACGCGGCGGGGACGGCCTGGCGGCGGTCGGGCCGATGCTGCGCGAATACCTGATCAGCGAGGCGATGCACGCGCTGGGCATCCCGACGACACGCGCCCTGGCCGTCGTGGGCACGGGACGCCCGGTACACCGCGACACCGAACTGCCCGGCGCCCTGCTCACCCGCGTCGCCGCCAGCCACCTGCGCGTGGGGAGCTTCCAGTACGCCGCCTCCACCGGCGACACGGCCCTGCTGCGGCGCCTCGCCGACCATGCGATCGCGCGCCACCATCCCGAAGCCGCCGACGCCGAACGCCCGTACCTGGCGCTGTTCGAAGCGGTCGTGGGCGTCCAGGCATCGCTGCTAGCCCACTGGATGCTGGTTGGCTTCGTGCACGGGGTGATGAACACCGACAACATGACGATTTCCGGCGAGACGATCGACTACGGGCCGTGCGCCTTCATGGAGGCCTACGACCCGGAAACCGTCTTCAGCTCGATCGACTTCTGGGGGCGCTACGCGTACGGCAACCAGCCCGTCATCGCCGGGTGGAACCTCGCCCGCTTGGCCGAGACGCTCCTTCCGCTGATCTCCGAGAACACCGAGGAGGCGGTCGCGCTCGCCGAGGCATCGTTCGGGGTGTTCCATTCCCGCTACGACGCCGCGTGGTCGTCGGGCATGCGCGCCAAGCTCGGCCTGGCCGCAACGGTCGACGCCGCCGCACTGGTCGACGAGGCGCTTGCCCTGCTCAAGGCGAACGGCGTCGACTACACGTCCTTCTTCCGCCACCTCGGCAAGGCGGCGCGAGGCGACACCGAACCCGTGCGGGAGCTGTTCAACGACGTCGCCGGCTTCGACGCCTGGATGTCACGCTGGCGGGCCCTGGACCCGGACGCGGATCTGATGGACCGCACCAACCCCGTCTACATTCCGCGCAACCACCTGGTCGAGGAGGCTCTGACCGCGGCGACCGCGGGTGACCTCGACCCGCTGCAGCGGCTCCTGGAAGCGGTGACGGCCCCCTACGACGAGCGACCGGGCTTGGAGCTGTACACCCGTCCGGCACCCGAGGGATTCGGCACCTACCGAACCTTCTGCGGCACCTGAGCGCTAACCGCTCGCATCCGCACGAGAACGTCTCCGCGGCAACGATTCCGGCGTTCGGCGCACCGCGCCCCAGAGCCCGACGCCGATCCCGGTCACCGCGCCGCCCAGCCCGATCAGCCGTTGCGCGGGCTTCAACTCGCCGAACACGGCTACCCCGCCCAGCAGATCGGCCGCGTCGGCGCCGCCGGAAGCCAGGAACCAGCCGCGGGTGTCCTTGCCGCGCAGCCCGGCCGCGGCCAGTAGGCCGCCGATCAACGCGTCGCGGTAACCCATCGACCGCAGCAGCAGCCGCGCGGCCGGCGTCGGCTCCTCCCGATCGCCCCAAAGCCGGTTGGCGCGAAGCGGGTCGACGAGAAACGAAACGCCCGAGGCAAACCGAATACTGCCCGCTACCAGCGCGGCACGGTCAATTGGCATGTCCCAAAGACTATGACGTAACCGTTGGTTTAGAGCGGCATTCGTCACGAAATAAACGGCCTCGCGCTATCGGCTACCCGGCGGCCACCCGATCGGCAAAGCAGAGGGCGAGCAAAGGGGCCTGCCACCCGGGTGGTATCACCGTTACGGCAAACCAACGATCGCTGCGCCGAGCAAACCGGGCCGCCGCCTGCGTTGCCGGCGCCGACAACGATTCGCCGAAAAGTGGATGTCCGCGAGCAGGTTGCAGATTATTTTGATAATTTATGACGGAACAGGGGGATCCGCTCAGGCGCCGGCAGGCGCACGCGGGGGATGCGGTGCGATCACGACGAAGCAAGCTTGCTCCAGATCCCGACGTGCGCCGGGCCATCGTCGCCGCCGCGTCGGAATCCGTTCGCCAGCACGGAGTTCGGGGGCTCAGCGTCGCCGCGGTGCTCGAACACGCGCGGCTGAGCACGCGGGCGTTCTACCGGCATTTCGACTCGAAGGACCAGCTGGTCGAGGCGGTCTTCATGGAGATGACGAACGCCGAAGTGATGCGGTTGCGGACGAGGATGGCCAGCGCGGCGACGCCGATCGAGGCGGTGACGGCCTGGATCGACGGGCGAATCGATCTCGCGTTCAACGACAGCGTCAAGCCGGAGTTGCGCCAGATCCCGCTCGAGGCCCCCGCGGTGGTGCTCAACTCCCCCGAGCTGGTTTCGCCGGCATACACCGCCATTCTCGAGCCGCTCATCGAGCAGCTCGAGCGCGGCCTCGAGCTCGGCGTGTTCCGGGGCATCGTCCCGGCGATCGCCGCGAAGTCCATACACGGGGTGGTGTGGGCGGGCACCCAGCGGCAGTGGACGAACGGCCATGGCAAACGGTGCGAGGTGCGCGAACGCGCGGTCCGGTTCTGCCTGCGCGGTCTCGGCGTGGCACCGGAAGTGATCGAGAAAATCGCCGACGACGCGCCCGCGGGCTGACGGCCGGATCGTCGTGCGCCGGTCCGCGCGACCCGAAGCCGCCTCGCAGCCACGCACACCGATCGCTAGCATGGCCGTCATGGCCGAGCCGGTACCGGCTGCCGATGACCCAGCATCCAACAGTGGCGAGACCGTTGCTGCGCCGGCATCGGCAGGTCCCGACGCAGTCGCTCCCGCGTGGTCGCGTGAGGGCGACGAGGACAACGAACCCGAACCAGAACCAGAACCCGAACCCGAACCCGAACCCGCGGCGGATCGTCAATCGTGGCAATCCACGTGGCGCAAGGCCGGGGCGTTGTTCGTCGGCGGCCTCGCGGTGGCGGGGGCGATCGTCGCGGCGTTCTGGGTGTTGAGCCCGCGGGCTGCGCCCCCGCCGGCGAAGGGCGGCGCGGCCCCGGCTTCGTCGACGACGGCGACGGCTTCAGCGGCACCCTCGGCCTCCCCGACCTCGATCGCATCGACGCCGGAGCAGGACAACAACTACATCCAGGCCCTCAACGACCGCGGCATCTCGTTCGCCAACCCCGACGCCGCCGTCTACAACGGCAAGATGGTGTGCGAGGACATCCGCCAGGGGATGACGGTGCCGCAGATCGTCGCGGAATTCCGCGCGAGCAATCCCGCGCTCGGCGCCGACGCCGACGCCTATGTGGCCATCTCGGTCCACGCGTACTGCCCGCAACACGGCAATCTGGTCAACGGGGGCTGAACTCTCGGCGTCCCCGACGCACGACGGCGCTAGCCGCCTCGACGCCCAGTAGACCTGGCGTGACCTCGACAGACCTGACAGGCTAAGGAGGCGGTCCCGCAGCGCGGGCAGGCGCGGTGACCTTTCGGGAGGGCAAAGGAGATAGCGCATGACCGTCGAGGACAACCAGGTCCCGATCGAGTCGGTGCCGCAACAGCAACCACGGCGGCCACGGCGGCCGCGCCCGGCGTGGCGGAAATCCGCCGGGATGCTCGTCATGGCCGCACCGCTCGCGCTGGTCGCCCTGGTGGGTCTGAGCGCCGTGGGCGTCTACCTGTCGCGGGACAGAACGGCGTCCTCGCCGGCGCCACAAACGGTGACGATCACGCCCTCACCCAAAACGCCGGCCGATGGAGCCGATGGAGCTTTCCTTGCGGCGCTGGCCGGATACGGCATCTCCGACAACGGGACCGAGGCCGTTCGACAGCGCTTCATGGAGTTCGGTCACCACACCTGCTTCTCGCTGCTGCCCCCGTCGCCGCTGCCCCTGGACGAAATCGTGGACAACATCCTGACGGCCGAAAACAAGGAAGTCGCCGCCGGAAGCACGTGGGCGCCGAAGTTCACCCACGCCGACGCCGAGAATCTGACGCGGGCCGCGGTCCACACGTACTGCCCGGATGTGGCGAAGTAGCACCGGACGCCAGGGGGTGGGGGCTCAGCGGCCGCCGGCCGCGTCGCCGTGCTGCAGCAGCCTGCCCATCTCGGGAATGACGACCTGCAGGGCCTTGAGCGGTCGCAGCATCACCTTGACCGAGGTGATCTTGCCGTCGTCGTTCCAGTGGATCATGTCGATGCCGTTGACGTGGATGCCGTCGACCTCGGCGACGAACTCGAGCACCGCGGAGTGCTCGGCATACCACTTCTCGACGTACCGAAAGCCCGTACCGGCGAACAGCTTCGCCGCGGCGGCCAGGTACGCGACGGCCTTGGCCCGGCCTTCCTGCGGCGTGAACACCGCCGGTGAGGAGAAGACGGCATCCTCGGCCAGCAGGTCGCGCAGTTCCTCGGTGCGACCGGTGTCGAGGATCTCGATCCAGCGTTCAATGACCGGTGGTGTCACACCGCAAAACTAGCCTCCGGGCCCAGGCCCCGGCCACCCCCTCGCCCAACTCACCGAGTGCGGGATGAAGGCGCCCGGGTCGGCCACGATCTGGTAAGAATGATCGGCTATGTCGCACTCATTCGACGGCGAGACCGAATCGCCGGCCAGTGTTGAGCAAATCCATGCGGCGTTGGTACGCGAGGACTACTGGCGGGACCGCGTCGCGGCCGATGCCGCCGCCGCACCCACGCTGGATTCGCTGAGCGTCGACGCCGACGGCGCGGTGACGGTATGCATCACCCAGCACCTGGGGCGCCAGCTACTGCCCGGGCCCGTTGCCAATGTCGTTCGTGCAGATGTGAAATTGGTGAGCACCGAGACGTGGACGCCCGACGGTGCCGGCCAGGTGCGCGGGCGGGTCAGCCTCTCGGTTTCCGGCGGCTTGGGAGCCTGCCGCGCGCGAACGTGGCTGGCGCCGAGCGGCAATGGATCGCGACTGCGCTTCAGCGGCAGGGTGCAGGTCAAGATCCCGTTGGTGGGCGGCACGCTCGAGAAAGCCATCGGGGCCAATCTGGCCGCAAACATTCCCGGCGTACTCGACTTCACCACAACGTGGATCGCCGAGCACACAAAAAGCTCCTAGGCGACGTCCCACGCGGTGAGCTCCACGTCCCTGATTCCCAGGCGTAGGCGGTCGGCCAAGTTCCATTCCAACAATTCGGCGCCGATCCACGCGACCGCTATCTGTGTTGCGCCCGATAGAGATCCAGGGCCCGGGCTGCCGCCGTGGCCACCTCACCGGCCAGATTCGTCGTCGGTGGACTGCCCCGCACATGGATCGCGTTCGACAGCAGCACCGCGTAGGTATCCGAGCCCGGGTCCATCCACAGCGAGGTTCCGGTGAAGCCGGTGTGGCCGAAGCTCCCGATGGGGAAAACCAATCCCCGCGGCACGGAGTAACCCGTATCGATGTCCCAGCCGAAGCCGCGCAGGTTTTGCCCGTTGACCGCCGGATACCTCGGCGCCAGTAGCGGATCTGTCGCATTTGGCCTCGTCGCGATGGCTTCCCGAAGGGCACGGTTGGCCGCTTCGAGTTGTCCCTCGGTATGTCCGGGCTGCTGGGGAGTCGTCATCAGCTTCAGCGTCGCTTGCTTCAGCGGAAAGCCGCTCGGCCGGCCCGCAAGCCGGTCAAGCAGCGCCTGCGCGAAGATGCTGACGTCGTGCGCCGTCGAGAAGACGCCGGCGTGTCCGGCCACGCCGCCCATGCGGCGCGCCGTCGGGTCGTCCACGGTGCCCCGAAGCAGGCGACCGAAGTCGGGATTGCTGCCCGGATCGGCGCCGCTTTCCTCGTCGCGGGCCGTGGGTGCGATGTGGGGCAAAAGCCCGGTCTGCCACGTCCCTGCCGGGCAGGCGACCGGCGCCCCGGCCACCGTCGGCGGCCCACACGCTTTGGTCGCGGGAAGATAGCGGGTGTCTTTCATGCCCAGCGGCGCGAATACGTTGTGCGCAACGTAGACGTCTTCGGCATCGCCCGTGACTTTCTCGATCAGCGCCCCGAGCAAGATGAAGTTGATGTCGGAATAGCGGAAAACCACGCCGGGACCCGACTGCAGCGGCGTGGCGAGGGCGCGACGTATTCCTTCGGCCTTGTCGGGGCGGTCCAGTCCCCACGGATCGGCGAGATTCACGTCGCCCGGTTCACCCGAGGTGTGCGTGAGCAGCATGCGTACCGTCACCGTGGCACGCTGTGGGTCGTTCGCCGGATTGAAGGCGGGCAGATAGTCCTGCAGGGGATCGTCAGGCCGAACCCTGCCCTGTTCGTAGAGCTGCATGACGGCGATCGCCGTCGCGAGGCACTTCGTCAGCGACGACAGGTCGAAGATGGTGTCCTCGGTCATCGGCTCGGCGGGTGCCGGCAACCCGGACAACCCCGGCTCGCCCGCGAGCTTGCGCGACCCGTAGGCCCGATGGAAGACGACCTTGCCGCTGTGCCCGATCACGACCACCGCGCCCGGCAGCTTCCGCGCCGCGATCGCATCGTCGATCAGCGTGGAGACTGGTGCGAACCCGGGCGCGGGGCCCCCGTCCGGCGGCCCGAAGACCGTCGCGATCTCCGGTGTGGGAGCCGCACGCGGTCCTTGCGTTGCCCGCGCGCCGTCGGGTACGGCCGTGTGCTCTTCGACGCGGCGCGAGGAGGCCGCGACGAGGGTCAGCAGGACGGTGCCGACGGCGACGGCCGTTCGCAGGGGCGCCTTGACGAGCATCAACCCGGTGACCGAACCGGCAAATCGTGGACCGCGGACATATCGCAAGGGTAGGCCCCGGTGTTCGGCGCGGCCCGGCGAAATCGGCCTACGGTAGCGTGGGCGGCGGACTTGCCCGGCGAAACCGCTGCTCGCAGCGGCCCTTCCAGGATCGAAGCAAGCGATATCGAAGCAAGCGATGAGGATTTCATCGACGTTGACGTCCTTCAGTCGGCGGGTTGCCGCACTGGCGGCAACGACGGCAGCCGGTCTCGTGCTCGTGCAGTGCACAGCAGCGCCGACACCTCCTGCGGCCCGAACCTCGCGGCCGGTGACGCCCACCCCGTCGGCGCCTGCCGGGCGGACCGTTGCGCCGGTCACCGCCGACGAACTCGGTGCGTCCTGGCGGCCGGGGTGCCCCGTCGAACCCCAGCGGCTGCGGCGGATCGCCGTCGAGCACATCGGCTTCGACGGCCGGAGCCACCGCGGCGAGCTGATCGTCGATCGAGACCTGGTGCCGCAGGTCATCGCCATCTTCGGGCAGCTGTACCGACTCGGGTACCCCATCGAGAAGATCCGCACGGTCGAGCACTATCCGGGCGCTGACGACGAGTCGTCCATGGCCGACGACAACACCTCGGCGTTCAACTGCCGAAAAATCCCGGGGACCGACCGATGGTCCCCACACGCCTACGGACGCGCCATCGACGTCAATCCGCGGGTGAACCCGTGCCTCTACGCCGACGGCGCGGTGCAACCCGGGAATGCGGCCGCCTACCTCGACCGCGGCCGCACCGACCCCGGCCTGCTGCACGACGGCGACCCGGCCGTGCGGGTCTTCACCGATCGCGGCTGGCAGTGGGGCGGCCAGTGGACCACTCCGCTGGACTACCAGCACTTCGAGCGGCCCTGATCGGCGAGATTCTCGATAAGCCGGCCGCCGCGCGGACATAATCGACCTGCGGGAACAACCGACGCAGCGCGAAGGCAGGGACATGCATCGACGACTTCTGGGTGTGCCCCTCGCGGTTGCCGCGGTCGCGATGTGCCCGACGGCCGCGCCGACGGCGGCCGCCGGTGGCGGGGAGTGCGACGTCATCCTGCCCGCGGCCGACCGGCTGGAGGGCGAGTTCAACCTGGTTTCGCCGTCCGGGACGCCGTCGTATCTGGCCAGCCAGATCCGCAACGCCCTGGCCCCGCTGCACGGCCTGAGGAGTGCGGCCGCCGTCGACCTGCGGATCCGGTCGGACATGCTGGCCTCCCAGATCGACGCCAGCGACCCGTACCGCCCCGCCAGCCCGGAACGACTCGCCGGCGATCTCGCCCAGGCCAGACAGGACCTGGTCGTGGCGCGCGACTACTGCGCGCCGTAGGGATCTACCGCTACGTTCCCGGGCGCCATTTGCGGACCGACAGGCGCTCGGCGTCGGGCCAGATGGCCATGGCGGCCGGGGACGCGCAAAAGGTGTCCTCGGCCTGGTGGGCGGTCATGTCGACGGCATGCAGGCCGTCCTCCTGGTGGGCGCGGCACACGACGGTCAACACCCTGTGCGTGTCCGGGTCGACCTGCTCGGCCTCGATGGTCAGCACCACGACCAGGGTGTAGCCGGCTCCGGTCGGCAGATAGAAGGTGAGGTCCCGGCTGTCCAGGGCACCGCCGTTGGTGACCAGATAGCCGTCCCCGCTGGGATAGACGGCCTGCCCGACCATCTGGGTCCGTTCGAAATGGAGGCGGTCACCCGGCGCCCGCCACACCGAGAACCGGGTGTTCGGGCTGCCGTTGAACAAGTTCTGGGCGATCGGGATGATCAGCTCGTCGCGGCCGTCCTCGTCGATGTCCTGCAACCCGACGCCGCCCGGACTCGAGGGCTCCAACAGCTCGTCGATGGTCTGCACCACCTCCCCCGAGCCGTCGGTCACGGTGACCTTGACCGCCCGGGGCCGCGGCAACTCCGGCGCGGTCCAGTACGTGACGGCGAAATCGAGAGCGCCCGAGTGCATCTGACAGTCGGTATGCGGCGACGTGAACTTCGGGCTGATGGTTGCGGTGGTCCGCGGGCACGGCGGCAGCGTGGTGTCGGCGGCCCCGGTGGGGCACGTCAGACACCCGGTCACCACGGTGGCCATCAGCAGGACGGCCAGCGCCGGCAGCCGTTTCATCGCCGCACGCCTACCGTTTCGGTGCCGGCTTGGGGGGCGCGGGAGGGGGCTCGGGCGGCGGGAGCTGCTCCTCGACGGGCGGGTGCGCGCCGGTCTTGGGGCCGATATCGGAAACCTGCCAGCCGTCGCCCGCCCGGCTGACCGTGACCTGCAGCAGGATGATCGACACCTTGGGAGTGGGGTTTTGCAGATTGCGGGTGGTCTGGTGGGCCGACACCACCACCTGGTAGGCCCCGCCGGGCTGGGCGACCGGGTCGGTGGCCAGCACCTCGCCGGTGGAGGTGACCTGCGCCTGCAGCATGATGCTCTTGAGCACGTCGGTGGCGTTCACGTACTTGTCTTTGAGCTGCTGGGAGACACCGTCTTCGACCGAACGGAAGAAGGCGTCCGGGTCTTCGAAGGTGTATGTCAGCGACTTCAGCGCATAATCCTTGGCCAGCTGCGCGACGGCCTGGCGGTCGGCTTGGTCCCGACGCAGCTGCGCGAGCTCGCCGCTCACGTGCTGGTACTTCATGAAGCCGAACACCCCACCGGAGAGCACCGCCGCCACCAGGGCGGCCGCGACCCAGGGCCACGGGCGCTTGGGCACGAACCGCCGCTTCGGTGCTGCCTCGTCGGCCTCGTCGGCCTCGGCGGTGTCGTCGGCCTGCTTCGTCTCGGCCTCGTCGGAGGCCACGGCGTCGTCAGCGGTGCCCGTTCCCTCGGTGTCGGCTTTGTCGTCTTCGCTCGTCGTTGGCTTAGCCATGTCGGTTCTTTCTGTGCCGTTTCTTTGCTCGTCGATCACTGGTGCCATTCGGGCACGTTGAGCTGGACCCGCACGCCGCCGGTGTCGTTGAAGGTCGATTCCCAGAAGTCGAGCCAATGCCCGGCGTCCACCTTGATTTGGCGCAGCGGCGCGACCGCGGGCAGCAGGACGGGGGCGAAGGTGCTCAACGGACCGGCCAGCATGTCGACGTACTCGCTGATCTTGGCGATCAGGATCCCGCCCGCATCGTTGGGGCCCATCACGCCCAACCCGCTGTGCGACAGGATCTCGATTTCATGGATCAGCCGCAAGAACGCCGGCACCGAGTTCGGCAGGAGTTGGCCCGTCGTGCTGATCACCTCGGCCGCGTTGACCTCGCCCAAGTTGGTGGTCAGCGTGGAGACGTTGCTGAACAGGGTGGCCATCAGTTGTTTGTCGTCGCGGACCACCTTGGCGGCCAAGCCGGCGGTGGTGGCCAGCGAGTCGAGGGTGTCGTCGTTGCCGGCGAAAGCCGCCGAGATGCTGCTGGTGATGGTGTGCGCGCTGTCGGGGTCGAGGGCCGAGATCAGGGCATTGGCCTTGGTCAGCAGGTCGCTTCCGGTGACCATCGGCGCGACCCGGTCCGGGGGGATCACCGCCCCGTCGGAAAAGTACGGCGGTGCAATCAGTTTCGGTTTGAAGTCGATGTATTGCTCGCCCGCCGCGGAAAGGTTTTCCACGCTGATGGCGCTGTTGGCGGGCACCGGGTGCGAGCGATCGAGGTTGATCGAGACGGCCAGCCCCGTCGTGGTGGTGCGGATGCCGGTCACCCGGCCGATCTTGATGCCCCGCATGGTCACCTCCGACGTGGGCAGCAGCCCGCCGGAAGTGTTGAGCAACAGGGTAAGCCGGGTGTCCTGCTTGGTCGGGTCCATGTCGAGCACCCCGACCGCCATGTACGCCGCGCCGAGCAGTGTCATCACCGTCAGGATGACCAGCGTGACCCGGGCGTTGAACTTCATGGCAGCAGCCCCATCGTCCGCATCGCCGAGACCGCCTGGTCGGCCTTGTCGGCGGGATCGACGCCCTCGTTCCCGGTCGGCGGATGCAGCCCGGAGATGGTGTATTTCGGGCCCCCGTTCCGGAAGAACGGGATCAGCTTGGTGCGGATCAGGGCCATCAGCTTGTCGGCGAGCACCGGAATGGTGGTGTCGAGGGTGTTCACGGTGCCCACCCATGGCGTGAGGTAGGAGAGCATCTCCATCCAGTCGCCGGCGACCGGGTTCAGCACCTGCCCGCCCAGCTCATCGATGCCTTTGGAGTCCGCGACGAGCCGAACGATGGCGAGCGTGATCGCGGACAGGCCTTCGAGCTTTGCTGGGCCCTCGGTGACCAGCCGGTTGAACACCTCGGTGTTGCCCGACAGGTTCGTGCTGATGTTCTCCATGCTGGCCAGGATGCCGTTGATGGTGTCCTGGTTGGCGGCAAGGTCGTTCAGCACTCCGGCGATGGTGTGCTGAATCCGGGTCAGCCCGGCGGGGTCCTTCGGGAAGGCCTTGTTGAAGTTGACCACGGTGTCGCGCAGCGTGCCGATCGCCCCGCCCGCCACCAGGTTTGACACCGACCGCAAGACGTCCTCGACGTTGGCGGCCGGGGCGGTGTTGCGCAACGGGATGGTGCCGCCGTCGCGCAGCACCCCCGCCGACGGGTTGTCGGCCGGCAGCAGCGCGATATAGATGTCGCCGAGCGGGGTGGCCTGGCGCAGTTCGGCGCGGGTGTTGTCGGGAAGCGTGGTGTCGCCGGACATGTCGACGTAGGCGACCGCCGTGCTGCCGTCGAGTGCGACGTGGTCGAGCACGCCGATCTGGATCCCACCGGAGTCCACCTTGGCCCGGGCGGGCAGGTTGAGCACGCTGGAGAACTCGATCTTGATGCGGTAGGCGTGGTTGGGGGTGTAGGCGCCCGGGACCGGCAGCCGGGTGGGATCCAGCGAGCATCCCCCCGTCGAGCCGATCACCAGTACCGCCACCAGCAGCCAGGCAACGCGCACCGATCGCCGGGTCATGACAGCGCCGCCCCCAGGATGAGGTCGGTCAGCCCGAGGGTGACCGGATCCGACGCGGTGTCCGACGCGCACGCCGCGGCGGCCCCGGGGGTGTTGCGCTTGCGCAGCACCTCGCAGATCGCGCCGGCCTGCGTCGGCGAGATCGCCACCTGCGGTGGAATATAGGTGACGTTGTGGGTGCCCCACGCCGGCTCGTAGATGTCGGACAGCCAGTGGCTGAACTGCGGCCACGATTTGATGATGGCGAGGATGGCCGGGGTGTGGCGGTTCAGCACATCCCGCACCCACGGGATCAGCTTGTCGGTGATCCTCTGATACAGCCGGGGCGCCCACCGATTCGCCGCCTCGACCAGGATCGGCAGCAGGTGCGAAATATGGCTCAGGGCCGCAGAAAAGTTGTCCGACAGGCCCTCGATCAGTTCGGTGGTGTCGGGAAGCGTTGCGACCACCGAGGCGAACGTGTCCCAGTGCTTGAGAAAGCCCGAGGTGAAGATCTCGCTGTTCTCGAACAGCTGCCGGTACTCGGCGTCGGCCTTGTAGGGATCGGCGAGCATGGTGACCAGATTGCGCAGCGTCTGGTTGAGGCCGGGGCCGGTGCCGTCCAGCGAGCGGCCGGCCGCACGCAAGCTGTCGTTGATGGCCTGTACGCCCGGCGCCCGGGACGGCTCCTGGCCGGGTTGGGGTCCCAGGATGTCGTCGGCGAGTTTGCCGATGGCCGAGAAGGTTTCGCTGACACTGATCGGGGTTCTGGTGGACGCCAGCTTGATGCACCCCGGCCCGGTGAATTTCGGGCCCGACGTGTAGGGCTTGGTCAGTTCGATATGCCGGTCGGTGACAATCGATTGCGAATAGGTGACCGCGCCGACGTCGGCCGGCAGGTCGAGGTCGGCGGGCACGGTGAAGTCGACCTCGACATGGTCGGGCTTGTTGACGATCTTCGTCGTCGAGCCGACGTCGATGCCCAGCAGCGCGACCTTGTTGCCCGGGTACAGGCCCACCGCATCGGTCAATTCGGCGCACATCGCGCGTGTCTTGGCGGGCATCACGGTCTTGGCGCCGAAGACCGCCGCCCCGGTGACCGCGGCGGCGGCGACCACTACCGTCGCGATACCCAGCGGGGAGCGCAGCCGCGAGCCGATGGCCGAGATCTTGCTCATATCAAGCCGCCATCTCAACAGTTCCTCATGATGTTGGGCAGGCACAGATCCTGCCCGGGGACCAGCCGGTTGTGTTCGTCGAAGACGACCCCGTTCCCGCTGAGCATCGGCATCACGACGCCCAGGGTCTGTCCCAGGCCCTCGGCCGCCCGGCCGAGCCGGTCGGGGTGGGCCTGCAGCGTGTCGATGATGTCGTTGAGCCCGTTGACGATCGGCCCGATTTCGCGGCCGTAGAACACCGTGACGCGGTCGAGGATCCGGGACAATTCGTTGAACAGGGTGAAGAACTCGACAATGTCGACCGCCTTGGAGGTATAGGTCTTGCCAATGATGTCGACCTGCTCGAACAGCGTGACAAGCTGCTTACGCCCGGCGACCACGGCCCGCAGCCCGTTGTTGGTGAAATCCAGGCTGCGGTGAAAGTCGGCGGTCGTCTTGCTCAGCGACGTTGTCAACGCGTTCGCCGACTTGAGCAGGTCGCGCAACGCATTGGGATACTTGTTCGCCGCGTTGGCGACCTCGCTGAAGGTGTCGTGGATGACCTGGCCGTTGACTTCCTTGATCATCGGGGTGGCCGCCTGCAGGATGTCGTTGACCTCGAACGGCAAGGTGACGCGCTGTGACGGGATGACGTTGTGGCCCAGCGGTATACCGCCCTTGGGGTCAAGCGCCACGTAGTGGCCGCCGAGCGGGGTCAGCAGTTTGACGTCGAGGGTGGATTCCGAACCGACCACCACCGAACGCTTGACGTCGAATTTCATCTCGACCACGGCGCCGGCGAGCCGGATGCTGGTGACCTTCCCGACCGGGATGCCGGCGATGCGGACCTGATCGCCGACGCGCACCCCGGCGGAGTTGGGCAGGTCCGCGGTGTAGCCCGACTGATCGGTCGGATTCAAATAGGCCATCGCGGTGGCGGCCAACACCGCGGCGATGACCACCACGCCGATGATGCCGTGGCGGCGACTGCGGATCGCGGCGTCATGCTCATCGAGCATGACGCGCCGCGGGCCCAGACCCTTGCCCAACCTCACCGGCACACCACCAAGTTCTGCTGGGCAAACGACACCTGCCCGATCCCCGGCAGCGTCATCTCGCCGTGTGAGCAGGAGAACGTCGGTGTGGCGGTGTTGTCGTCCACCAGCGAGTCCCGAATCCCTTGGATCAGCGACGGCACGAGCGACAGGCCGGCGATGATCGTCGGCGTCTGCGGCCACATCCGGCTGGTCAGGTCGTAGAGCGGAGTCGTTGTCCCGTCGAAGATCCGCTCGATGTATTCCAGCTGATGGGCGCTGGTGCGCAGGACGGGCAGCCCGCTCTCCAGCGCCTCGCGGAACTCCTCGGCCTTGGAACCGAACTTCGTCAACACGTCGTTGAGGGTGGCGATGAGATGAAACAACTGCTGCGATTTGCCGCCCAGATCCCGCGAGATCGAACTGAGATTGCGGATCACGGCGACGATCACCGCCTGGCGGTCCACGGCCAGTTGGGAAATGACGTCGAGGTCGTGCAGGAACGGGCCGACGCCGGATTCGTCGCCTTGGATCAGCCGCAGCAGGTTCTCGCCCAGCAGGTTGAACTGGGCGGGGTCAAGGCTTGCGAATATCGGCCGGAACCCGTTGAACAGCTTGGCGACATCGAACGAGGGAATCGTCTGCTCCAGCGGAAGACTGCCGCCTGCCGGCAGCCGCTGCTCCGGCTTGGCCGGCTGGACGAGTTCGACATAGCGCTGACCGAGCAGGCTCTGGTAGCGCACCGCGGCGACGGTGTTGGCGAACACCGGGTGATCGTCTTGCGCGGTGAAATCCACCTTGGCGATCCGGCCGTCGAGCCGGATGGTCTGCACCTTGCCGACCTGCACCCCGGAGATGCGCACGTCGTCACCGACGTAGAGGCCCGACACATCGGAGAACGCCGCGGTGTAGCGGGACACCGCGCCGGTGACCGGGCTGCGCAGGGCGGTCAGCACGATCAGCGCGCACACCACGGCGACCGCGGTGAAAACGGTCAGCCACACCACCGATTTGGTGACGCTTCTCATCGGCCAGCCCCCTGCGGTGCCGGCGCGGGGGGACCCGGGGCGGGCACAACCGGCGGCGCGGCCGGCCCGAGGGCCGCGGACAGCCCCGGCATCGTGTCCAGGGCGACGTCGATCTGCATGCGCACCTTGCCGTCGATGACGGGGAACGCCGCACTGGTGCGGTCCAGCAGACCCGAGAGCCGATCATAGACCGGCGCAAAGCTGGCCTGCATGTATGAGTACGGCAGCAACACGTCGGTCAACGAGGTGACGATGGGGGCGATCCACGAGACGTTCTTGGCGAAGATGGCGTCGGTCTTGAAGAGCAGCTGTCCGGTCTGGTCCAGGATCTCGTTCATGCGCTCGACCCCGTCGGGGTGCGCCAGAAAAGCCATCCCGTTGAGCAGGTCGTAGGCCAGCTTGATCAGCGGGATGGCGTCGCTGGCGCCGTTGACCACCGAGGCGAACACCGAAAGCGACTGCGAGAACGGCACTTTCTGGGCGTCGACGAGCATCTTGGCCAGATCGAAGAAGGACCGGGCCACCGGCTCGGTCAGGTCGGCGTGGCGGCGCACCACCTCGATGATGTGATCGACGTCGGGGGAATCCACGATCTGGCCCAGCTTTTGGCCCTCCCGCAGCAGTCCGGTGATGGAGGTCGACGGCACGTCGGCTCCGATCAACAGCGTCTGGTTCGGCCGCAGCCGGGGCCCGCTGCCGCTGCTGAGGAGTTCGACGGCCGCAAGGCCGAAAGTATTCGAGGACACGAATCTGGCGGTGGTGTCGGCGGCCAGCGCTCTGGCCTGGGCCGGCTCGAGTTCCACCGTCATCTTCTGTTTGTTGTATCCGAACGATTCGAGCGTTTTCACCGATCCGATCGTCAGGCCACGAAACTTCACCTCCGCACCCGGCGTCAGACCTTCACCGAGCTCGTCGGCCACCACGGTCAGCTGGAATGTGTCGGAGTAGCCGCCCGTGCCCAGCTGATACAGGCCGATGCCCGCGATCCCGAGCACCACCGCGGCGATGAGGCCCCGGATGCGCAACGAGCGCGGGCTCGGTGCCCGCACCCCCTGGTCTGGAAAAAACGGCATGGCTTACCCCGAGATCCGAACCCCGGGACTGTTACCCCAGAACAGCAGCGTCAGGACCATGTCGGCGGCCACCACCGTGACGATGCTGGCCCGGATGGCCCGGCCCGACGCCCGGCCAACGCCCTCGGGACCGCCGCTGGCGTAGTAGCCCTGATAGCCGTGGATGGCGATGACCAGCGTCACGAAGGTGGCCGCCTTGAGCACGGAGAACACCACGTCGGAAGGCTGGATGAACGAGTCGAAGTAGTGGTAGTAGGTGCCCGAGGACTGCCCGTGCAGCACGTTGACCACCAGCACGCACGACAGATAGCTCAACGCCAGCGTCACCACATACAGCGGGACGATGGTGATCATGCCGGCGATCACCCGGGTGGTGACCACGAACGGGATCGACTGAATGCCCAGGGCTTCCAGTGCGTCGATTTCCTCCGAGATCCGCATGGCGCCGATCTCGGCGGTCATGCGGCACCCCGCCTGGGCCGCGAACCCGATCCCCGCGATCATCGGCGCCATCTCCCGGGTGTTGGCGTAGGCGGACACGAACCCGGTCAGCGGGCCCATGCCCACCATGTCGAGGGCCCCATACCCCTCGATTCCCACCGAGGCGCCGACCGCCGCGCCCATGAACACCAGCACCCCGATGGTGCCGCCACCGACGATCAGCGACCCGTTTCCCCAGATCATGTCGACCAACAGCAACCCCGGTCTGGTGCCGGTAACGCTTCAGGGTGTGCGGGATGGCACCGAGCACCTGGGCGACGAAGCTGACCTGGTGGCCGAGGCGCTGGAAGAGCGAGTCGCCCTGGTCGGCGATCCACCGTGTGGGGCGCAGGACCGTGAACAGGCCGCGCGGTAGGTATCGGGACGGCGCCATCATCCGGGCCATCAGCCCAGTCTCAGCGGCATCGACATCGACAATCCCTGGGTGATCACCAGGTTGAGACCGAACACCGCGACGACGCCGATGACGACGGAGGCGTTGACCGCGTCGGCAACACCGCGCGCACCGCCCTTGGCCTCCAGCCCACGCTGGCAGGCCACCAGGATCACGACCACGCCGAAAAGCCAGGTCTTGAGCACGGCGACCCCGACATCGCCGACGCTGGCGAAGGACGCGAACGACGCGATGTAGCTGCCCGGGGTGCCCGACTGGAAACCGACGTTGATGGCGTAGCCCGCCGCCAGCCCCATGAAGATGATGAAGGAGCACAGCACCGGCGCCACGAACACGATCGCCGCCAGCCGAGGGGTGACCAGCCGCTGCACGGGGTCGACGCCCATGACGCGCAGCGCGTCGACCTCTTCGCGGATGGTGCGGGCGCCCAGATCGGTCGCCACCGCGGAGCCGGCCGCGCCGCCCAGTAGCAGCGCCGCGACGATCGGTGCGCCCTGCCGGATCACCCCGAGGCCGCCGGCCGCGCCCGAGATCGACGAGGCGCCGACCTGCTGGATGAAGTTGCCCACCTGCACCGCGACGATGACCCCGAACGGAATGGATACCAGCAACGCGGGTATCGCCGTGATGCTGATCATGAACCAGGCCTGGTTGATGGTGTCCCGCCAGGGGTGACGCAACCGGATCGCATCCGTGAACAGGTAGCCGAAGGCCTCAGCGGTCAGGTCGAAGAATCGGCCCAAGGTTTTCAACGACGAATCGGTCTGGTTGAGGCCGTACCGGAGCGGTCTGCCCAGGAAGCTGACGACTCGGTAGCCGGTCGGCGCCTCCGTGACGGGTTGGGGGTCTTCCCTCGTGTCGGACGCCACCACCACGTCTTCGGGCACGTCTTCGGGCACGTCTTCGGGCACGTCTTCGGGCACGCCTTCGGGCACGTGTTCGCCGTTCGTGGTCGCGACCGCCTCGACGTCGACACCGCAAAGGCCATCGCCGGCTGGCTGCGTCGCTGGTTGGGCCGCTGTCGCGTCATGGACACCTGCGGTCAACGGCAGGTACCTCCTTAATCGCTGTCACGGCTTCCCACCCCGGCAGAAATGCGCGCTTGCTTGTCGTGTGTCCAACAGCGGTACCCAGATGCGTTCTACCAGTGGCGGCGAACCCCTGTCCGCGGAAAGGATTGAGTGTGACGTACGCCACATTTCGTGGTCAAGAGCGTCGGCGGTTGTGGGCAAACGCGGCTTGCCTCTCACGCCGGGCGAAGATGAGCCGAGGCGGGTCTAGCGGATCCCAGGCCCCGTCTTGGGCCGGCGCGAGCGGTGGGACGTGGCCGGGCGCCGAACGCATGGTCATCCATGCCTTTAGTCCTTCGGCTTGCATCTCTTCTGCCCTAACGATCGCGACCGCCCTGAGCGACCCTGCCGGTGGGGACTTAGCCGACCAGAAGCGAGCTGATGATGTTGCAACCACCACCTCGCGGGATCCTGGTCGGCGTTGACGGGTCAGCCTCGGCACTGGCCGCCGTCCGGTGGGCGGCCCACGACGCCGCGCTGCGGGAGATGCGCCACTGACCCTGGTCCATATCGTCGATGTGCCCGTCCAGGGGTGGCCCCGGGTCCCCGTGCCGGCCGGCTTCAGGCAATGGCGGGAGAAGCGGGCCCGCCAATGCATCGAGTCGGCGGTCGAGGTCGCCGAAGAGAGCATCGGTGAGCGCGGTCCGGTGCGCATCGAAAGCAAGGTGTTCTATTCGGCCACCGTCCCGACGCTCGTCGACCTGTCCAAAGATGCGGAGATGGTGGTGGTGGGCTATCGCGGACACGGCGGCAGTCTGCTCCGCAACTTCCTTGGCTCGGTGAGTTCGGGATTGGTCTACCACGGGCATTGCCCGGTCGCCGTGATCCACGACAACGAACCGCTGGTCACCGATGTCACACGGGCGCCGGTACTGGTGGGCATCGACGGCTCGCCGGCGTCGGAAGCAGCGACTGCGATCGCATTCGAGGAAGCGTCACGACGAGGTGTCGATTTGATTGCCCTGCACGCGTGGACCGATCTGCGGGTCTCGGACCTGAAAGCGGTGTTCCCGAACGCCAATTGGGACGCCGAGCTGGCCCACGAGGAGGAGACGCTTGCCGAACGGCTGGCGGGCTGGCATGAACGCTATCCCGAGGTGGGGGTGCGTCGCAGAATCGAAGTCGGTGAGCCGGCGCGTCCGCTGCTCGAGGCGTCCAAACGGACGCAACTGCTGGTCGTCGGCAGTCACGGCCGCGGCGGATACGCCGGCATGGTACTGGGCTCGGTCGGGGCGGCGGTGGTCAACAGGGCTCGGGTCCCGGTGATCGTGGCGCGCCAGCCCTGACGGCGGCTTTCGCGCTTTGGCTTACGCCGCGGCGCTCGCGATTGACCAGCTGATTCGCTGTGGCGCTGCCAGGAATCGACCCCCGTTACACATCAAGCCCTGGCCCGTGCAAACGCCATTCCGGCCACCCCCGAGGGGGTGTGAAGGTACGCGAAACACCCTGGGAATAAGCGAAAGTCGTTGACGGCGCCAGCACGCCGGGGCGCGTCTCCCTCGACGACCACGTCATTGGGGAACGGATCGTCGCCAATCGGCCACGTTCAGTCCACACCGCAATCCACGACGAGCCGGGCCGGGCTGCGACCAAGAATGCGGCGCCACGGAATCTCCGCGGGGTTCTCCGCCAGCTGCAACGGTGGATCTTCGGCGAGGACTGATCGCAGGCACGACTCCACCGCAAGCTTCGCGAGAGCGGCACCCAGGCAGTAGTGCGCTCCGGCGCCGAAGTTCAACAGCTTGGGGGTGTCGGGCCGCGCAAAGCGGTCGGGGTCGAAGCGGTCGGGGTCAGTCCACGCGGACACGTCTCGACAGGCCGCGGCGATGGAAAGGAAGACCATAGCGCCGGCGGGGATCGTGTTCCCGTGCAGCTCTATTGGCGCGACGGCAGTTCGCGGAACAAGCGGAACGCTCGGTTCCAGGCGCATGGTCTCGGTGACTGCACTCGTCAGACGCGCATCATCGGTGTGCACGCCGTCGAGTTGGTCGCGGTGTTGTAGCGCAACGAGGAGACTACACGGGATTTGACTGCCCGCTGTATCGTGGCCTGCCACTAGAAGATTGGCGATCATGTTCACGACCTCGCCATGGCTGAGGCGTTCGCCTTCAGCTTCGGCGGCCAACAACGCCGCAATCAAATCAAGTCCTGGGTTGCGAGCGCGTCGCGTTGTCAGCGCGTCGACATAGTCCTGCAATTCCGCAATAGCGGTCGTCGCATCCGCGATTTGGTCAGGCGTCATCACGTAAAAGACCGGGCTCAACGCATCGGCCCAGTGCGCGAACACGGCGACGTCGGCGTCCGGCACACCCAACAGCCGGCAGATCAGCCGGGTGGCCAGTGTCGAGCAGGCAGGAACCAAATCCCCGCCCTGCCGTGCGGAACCGACTGCCGCGATCGCCATATCGGCAGCCGTCGTCCGTAACGACTCGACCGATCTGGGCGTGAACGCCCGCGAAACAAGCGCTCGCAGCCGCCGGTGATAGTCGCCTTCGGTGGTGAACATCAGCCGGCCGTACCAGTCACGCAGCGGCCCATCGGCGATACCCATCATGTCGAACAACGCCAGCCCGATTCCGTTCAACCGCTGATCATGGGCCAGCGCTTCGAGGTCGCTTTGGCGCAAAACCACGGTGGCGCCGGTCATCTCGTCTAGGGCGAGTGGACCGTTGTCGGCGGCCGCGCGTAGTACGCCATGCAAATCTTTGTCCATGCATCCGGTCAGATCGACTGTCGGCAAACCCATGTCAGACTCGCTCGAAGTAGGTCATGAGCTTGAGGGCCACCCACGGCCGTCGACCACCGACGAGCCGCAGGCCACGTCGAAGGGCGGCGAGCTGCCCGATGCGTTGGTAGAGCAGCTGCACCAGTGTCGAGGCGGGTAGCCGTAGCACCGCGTCGGGGCGGTCGTCGGGCCGGCGCTCGCGCATTTCGGCAGTCCCATCGTGAATATGAATGAGGTACGGGCGCGCCCCGGGAAGTTGGAAAGCCACGCATGCATCGACGTCGGCGGCTACCCCGGGGCGGAGGTAACCGGCCACCAGCTCCCGTACGCCGCGCAATACCAGCACCATGTCGCGTTCGGATATGTCCCACGGCGCCTTAACCGCTTGCGCGACGTCCTGCCCATGCAGGAGCAGCTCACCCAGCCAGTTGGTCTGCGCGGTGTTGGTCGACATGAAGCCGAATCCGTGAAACGGGATGGTCTGCCGGTCGTCGCTGTTCGCGTCGAAGAAGGCATCGAGCTGCGGGGTCAGCGCTTGAAGTCGGTCGGCGAGGTCGGGCACCGGGGCCATCGCCGCTTCGAGCTCGGACCGATTGAGTGCGGCGATGCCGGGCGCACTGCCCGCGTGGCGGTAGTCAAGACCCTGCGAGAACCGCTGATAGCGGTATGCCAGCGTCAGCACGTGGGCCACGATCTGCTGGACGGTCCAGTCGTGGCCGGGTGGTCGAGCCAGCGGATCGGCGGTGCGAACGATGCGATCGAATCGCTCATGCGCCAACCCGATTCGCGCACGCAATTCATCGCGCGAGGTGTCGACAAGGGCGGGGTGCTCGGTGGCGTCCATCGCGACCTCCTTGCGCCGGGCGCGCTAATTTACTGCACTATTCAGTATTATTTGCTGCACAGTGCGGTAATGTCAATGGCATGACGCCTCGGCCAACGGCTAGTTCCTTCGCTGTCCTCGGTCTACTGGGCGTACAGCCATGGACGGCATACGAGCTGGTTGCTCAGTCGAAACGGAGCCTCCATTGGTTTTGGCCCCGGTCGGAACGACACCTGTACGCAGAGCTCAAGCGCCTCGTCGAGCGAGGACACGCCGAAGCACACGTGGAGGGCCGCCGACGGCAGCGCACCCGCTACACGATCACTCCCGCCGGCCGTGCCGCGCTGCAAGAATGGCTGCGCACGGAACCGGCCCCGCCGACGCTCGAAATCGAGGGATTACTTCGGGTAATGCTGGGCGACCAGGGAACCATGGGCGATCTACGCGCTGCCGTCGAAACGACAGCACGTCAAGCACGCAAAGTCCGTGCCGAAGGCATACCGCTGGTGGCCGACCTCCTGGCAACGGGCGGACCTTTCCCGCAACGGCTGCACCTCAACGAACGCCTCGTGTCCTTCTACGCCGATTTCAACGACCTTCTCTTGCGTTGGTGCGAAGAGACGTTGGCCGAGATCGAGAGCTGGAATGGAACTCGAGACATCGGGCTGACCCCGCGCGGCCGGCAACGACTGGTGCGGGCAATCACCGAAGAGCGCTGAGGCTGCGCAACGACTCCGACGTGAACGGGTAACACCTTGCCCCGCAGCGATCCCATGTCGCTTGCCAGATGCGTTCCGTCGCAGAAGATCAGGGGGCCGCCGCCGCGAGGAGCGCAGAATGCGGCAGAGTGCCGCACCAGGATCGGTGGAGCGGTGTCGTTCTTGGTCTTGACCGCGACGAGCGCGGGGGGAAGGTTCAACGGGTATGCGCGCGCCCGACCCGTCCGACGAACCCCCGGCTCTCGTCGATCGCCGCCGGCTCCTCACCCTGGCCGGCGTTGTCGGCGTGGCGTCCGTGCTCGGTGGCTGCTCGACGCCGACGACCGCAGCCCGGCTGGCCGCCAGCACGTCGGCTCTGCTGCTGTGCCGGGACGCCTGGGGCGCGCGACCCGCCCGCCCTGGTGGCAGGCCACACACGATCACCCGCATGACCCTGCACCACGAAGCCGTCGTCCTCGGCGACAACCGCAACGCCCCGGGCCGGCTCCGGCAGGACCAGCGCTACCACCAGGACCAGCTGGGTTGGATCGACATCGCCTACCACGTCGGCGTCGACCGCAACGGCAACATCTACGAACTGCGGAGCACGGACATCGCGGGCGACACCGCGACCGACTACGACACGACGGGCCACTTCCTGGTTCTGTGCGAAGGGGACTTCGATCGAGAGACCGTGTCGGAGGCCCAGCTGCACGGGGCGGCCCTCGCGTTCGCCTGGGCCGCACAGAATTTCCGCGTCGCGACCGACACGTTGGCGGGGCATCGGGACCTGGCCCAGACTTCGTGCCCGGGTGCGAACCTGTATGCCCACCTCTCCTCGGGTGACCTCAAGCGGCGCATTGATGATCTGCTGGCGGCCGGCCGCGTGGACCTGCAGCGCTTCTGCGGGCCCGACGCTGCCGTGAGAGTCGCGGCGATCGAGGCCGGCAACTGAGCGGCGCTTCCCGACCGGACCTCAAACTGGGACAATCGCCTCATGCCCACCGAACCCTCACATCGACCACCGGCCGCGCCCAAACCGCCGCAGGTGCGCATCACGCCCGAGGACTTGGAGAGGTTCGGCGACGAGGATCAGGTACGCGCGGCGTGGGACGAGGGCCGGCTCCGCGACGAGCAACCGCCGCACCACCGCTAGCCCGCCACACTGATCCCACCCCGGACCGTGCGGTCGGGCGGTCGGGAAACCAGGGCGTCAACGGATTCGCGGTGCCGATCCCCGAAATGAGCCGCGGACACAGCGACGGTGTTGATGACATCAACATCGGGGCGCCGGTGGGTGCACAGGGGCGCAACTGCTCACAGCGGGAACCGATACGGTGCATTTCATGCGTCGTGTGGACTACGTCATTCACTATGTCGAGTCGCTCGAGCGGTCAGTGGTGTTTTACCGCGACGCGCTCGGGCTCCGAGTGCGAATCGAGGGCGACGGCTATGTCGAGTTCGCACTGGATAACACCAAGTTCTCGATTTTCGAACGCGCGAAACTGCCGGAGCTCATCGGCCGCGAAGGCGGCAACGCGCCCTGTGGTGAGATCGGCTTCCTGGTCGAGGACGTCGATGGGGAAGCGGAGCGGTTGAAAGAGCTCGGTGTCGAGATCCTTCGCGGGCCGGTGGATCGACCATGGCATGAGCGGACGCTGCACATCGCCGACCCGGACGGCAACATTATCGAATTCGCACAGAAGCTGCGATGATTCCCGTTCTGTCGCGCCGGGGCGAAACCGCCGTCGGCCGCGATGATCACCAGCTTCCGGGCACTCGACACTCTTTGCACCCGAACACAATTCGCCGTAATGAAAGCCGAGCGGACCGTTACCGGATCCGGTGAATTCGCCTGGGGAAGGCAATTCGTGGCGGGCACCGACAGCCGCGGATGCGCTGAGCTCTCATGAAAGGATGGGCACGGTGATCCTCGCCGTCGACCTCGGCAAGACGTCCTGTCGGGCCGCTGCGCGCGGCCGGAGGGCCGAGGGAGCGGGCGCGCCGGGGCTCGCGGCGCCTGGCGGCGTGCGGGCCGCGGAGGCGGCGATCCTGGCCGTGGCCGGCAAGCTGGCGCGCGATTTCGGCCCGGTCGACGAGGTGATCGTAGGCGCCGCCGGGGCGCTGGCGGCTCCGGACGCGGCGCGCGCGCTGGCCGGTGCGCTGCTGGCCTCGCTGCGGGCGCAGCGCATCGCGGTGACCAGCGACGCCGTGATCGCGCATGCGGGCGCGCTGGACGGGCAGCCGGGCGTCGTGCTGGTTGCGGGCACCGGCGTCGTGGCGCTCGCCATCGACGCGAACGGCGCGCTGCGGACCGCCGACGGCTGGGGACCCTCGCTGGGCGACGAGGGCGGCGGCACGTGGATCGGCGCCGCCGGGCTGCGCGCGGCGCTGCGCGCCCACGACGGCCGCGGCCCGTCGACCACGCTGCTCGCCGCCGCAAGCGCACGTTTCGGCGCGCCGGAGACCTGGCCCGCGCAGCTCACCGACGCCGCCGCGCTCGCGTCCTTCGCGCCCGATGTCCTTGCTGCGGAGGGCGACGCCGCGGCAATGGCGATCGTCAGCGCCGCCGCCGAGGCGCTCGCCGCGACCGCCCGCGCGGCCGGGCATGGCCCGGTGGCGATGGTCGGCGGACTGGCCGGAGTCCGGGCGCTGCGCGAGCAACTCGACCTCATCCCGGCCGCCGGCGACGCGCTTTACGGCGCACTGCGGCTGGGGGCGATCCACGAGCCGCACGTGATCCGGGTGCAAGCGGCCACCAAAGTCCTTGCTGTGCAAGGGCTCGACGCGCTGGCCACCGAGGGCTCCCGGCCAGACCTGGACGATCTCGACTCGCGGCCTATCGCCGAGGTCGTCGCGCTTCTCATTGCCGCCGAGGGCGATGCGCACGACGCGGTCGCGGCGGCGGTCCCTCGGATCGCTGCGGCGGCAGAGGGGATCGCTGCGCGGCTCGAGCGCGGCGGCCGCCTGATCTACGCCGGCGCCGGGACGCCCGGTCGGCTCGGGGTGCTCGACGCGGCCGAGTGTGGGCCGACGTTCGGCACCGACCTGGTGCGCGGCGTGATCGCCGGCGGCCCTGCGGCGCTGACCCGAGCGATCGAGGGTGCGGAAGACGCGTTCGAGCCCGCCGATCTCGCCGACCTGACCGCCGCCGACGCGCTCGTCGGGATCACGTCGTCGGGCCGCACGCCGTATGTGCTCGGGGCGCTCGAGCACGCGCGCGACGTGGGCGCCCTGACCGTCGCGATCGTCAACAACCCGGCCAGCGAGGCGTCTGCCGACCTGGTGATCGAGTTGCTGACCGGACCCGAGGTGCTCGCGGGCTCCACGCGGCTGACCGCGGGCACGGCCCAGAAGGTCGTGCTCAACGCGCTCTCGACGAGCGTGATGATCGCGCTCGGCAAGGCCTTTGGGCCGTGGATGGTCGACGTGCGTGCGACCAATGCGAAGGTGCGCCGCCGCGCGGTGCGGATCGTCCGCGACGCGGCCGGCGTCGACGAGGCGACCGCGACCGCCGCGCTCGCCGCCGCGGGCGGTCACGCCAAGACCGCGATCGTCGCGCTGCTCACCGGCGTCGACGCGAGCGAGGCCGCCGTCCGGCTCGACCGGGCGCGGGGACGCGTGCGCGACGCGCTAGGTGGAAGATGAGCGTGGGCCACTGCCGAATGCCAACCAGGCTGCCAACGGCGACGGGGAAAGGCCAGGACCGTGCCAGTCCCGCTCGCTACCTGCGGTTTCGTTCTCCGGCCCTGGCGGCGTCACCAGGGTTGCCCGCCGCCGCGAGCGCCCGATGTCATGCGCCCGACGATCGTCAACGTGACCCGGGTCGGCGACCCATCTGGGGGATTTGCCGGGCCGCTGAGAGTTCAGCAGAACTGCGCCTGCTTGCCACCCCACGGGCGTAGCGTCGAGCAATTCGCAGTCATTCAAGAAGGGGATGATCATGGCAGATGCACTGTCACCTGGTCGCGGCAATGGTGAGGCACCTACCGCGGCGGCTGGGGCGGCTCCGCCGCTCATGAGGGACACCCTGCCGATCCCCGATTCCCAGCGCGTGGGTCCGACGACCTACGACGCGAAGGATCCGAATACGAAATATCCGCCGATCACCATGTTGCGCCCGCCGGCGGGCGCGCCGAACGTGCTCATCGTCATGATCGACGACGTCGGTTTCGGCGCCTCGTCGGCATTCGGAGGCCCCTGCAACACCCCCACAGCCGAACGACTGGCGGCCGGCGGGCTGAAGCTGAACCGCTTCCACACCACGGCGTTGTGTTCACCGACCCGTCAGGCGCTCCTGACCGGGCGCAATCACCACTCGGTGGGTATGGGTGCGATCACCGAGATGGCCACCTCTGCGCCGGGCAATAGCAGCATCCGGCCGAAGAACAAGGCGCCGCTCCCGGAGACGCTGCGGCTCAACGGCTATTCCACAGCACAGTTCGGCAAGTGCCACGAGGTACCGGCCTGGGAGGTATCGCCGGTCGGGCCGTTTCACCAATGGCCGACCGGGTCGGGGTTCGAGTATTTCTACGGCTTCGTCGGCGGAGAGGCCAACCAGTATTACCCCGGACTGTACGAGGGCACCACGGCGGTCGAGCCGCCCAAGACACCAGAGGATGGCTACACCCTCAACGAGGACCTCGCCGACCGCGCAATCACGTGGGTGCGCCAGCAAAAGGCGCTGGCACCCGACAAGCCGTTCTTCATGTACTACGTGCCCGGGGCGACGCATGCGCCCCACCACGTGCCCAAGCAATGGTCCGACAAGTACAAGGGCGAGTTCGACGCCGGGTGGGATGCGCTGCGCGAGCACATCTTTGCCAAGCAGAAGGAGCTAGGCGTCATTCCGGCCACCGCTGAATTGACCAAGCGCCACAAGGAGATTCCCGCGTGGGAGGACATGCCCGCCGAGCTGAAGCCGGTGCTGGCGCGGCAGATGGAGATCTACGCGGGCTTCCTGGAGCAGACCGACCACGAGGTCGGCCGGGTTGTCGACGCGATCGATGACCTCGGTGTCCTCGCCGACACGCTGATCTACTACATCATCGGGGATAACGGCGCCTCGGCCGAGGGCACCCCGAACGGCTGCTTCAACGAGATGACCACGCTCAACGGGCTGCCAGGCATCGAAACCACGGAGTTTCTGCTGTCCAAAATCGATGATTTCGGTACACCCAACGCGTACAACCATTATGCGGTGGGCTGGGCGCACGCGCTGTGCACGCCGTACCAGTGGACCAAGCAGATCGCCTCGCATTGGGGCGGCACCCGCAATGGCACCATCGTGCACTGGGCCAACGGAATCACAGATAAAGGTCAGTGCCGCAACCAATTCCACCACGTGATCGACGTCGCACCGACGATCCTCGAAGCGGCCGGGCTGCCGGCGCCTTCGTCGGTCAACGGCATTCAGCAGGCTCCGCTCGAGGGCGTCAGCATGTTGCCGATGCTGCGTGACGGCGACGCTGCCGAGATGCACGACGTGCAGTACTTCGAGATCATGGGTAACCGCGGCATCTACCACCAGGGCTGGACCGCGGTCACCAAACACCGCACGCCGTGGCTGGTCGACGCGCCGCAGTTCGATGAGGACATCTGGGAGCTCTACGGCCCCGACGACTGGACCCAGGCCCGCGACCTCGCCAAGGAGAACCCCGAGAAGCTCGCCGAGTTGCAGCGGCTCTGGCTCATCGAAGCGGTCAAGTACAACGTCGTGCCGCTCGACGACCGCTCCTTCGAGCGAATCAACCCCGACATCGCGGGCCGGCCCCAACTCATCAAGGGAAACAGCCAGCTGCTGTTCTCCGGCATGCGGGTCAGCGAGAACTGCATAGTCAACGTGAAGAACAAGTCGCACAGCGTCACAGCGCAACTCGTCGTGCCCGAATCTGGCGCCAGCGGGGTCATCGTCACCCAAGGCGGCATGGTCGGAGGTTGGAGCCTCTACGCCCACGAAGGCCGACTCAAGTACTGCTACAACTTCTTCGGCATCCAATACTTCATGATCACCGCAAACCAGCCCATACCGGCCGGGGAGCACCGGGTGCGGATGGAATTCGCCTACGACGGGGGCGGATTGGCCAAGGGCGGCGACGTAACGCTGTACTACGACGGCCAGCCCGCGGGCACCGGCCGCGTCGAGATCACGCAGCCCATGGCCTACTCGGCAGACGAAGCCTGCGACGTTGGCGCCGATACCGGCTCACCTGCCTCCCCCGACTATGGCGCGTCAGGAAACAAGTTCACCGGCGAGATCAAGTGGGTACAGGTCGACATCGGTGACGACGGACACGACGACCTGATCCGGCCCGAGGATCGGATCAACATCGCGATGGCCAAACAGTAGGCCACGCTTGCCGCCCGACCGCCGTATCGGCCGGAGCTCAGGGCGCGATGCCGAGTTCCTGGTCGATCTGCGGCCAGTATTCGGCGCCCCACGGGGTGAGCAGAACCCAGTCGTGAATTTGGCCGTTGGCCAGCACGAAGCTCATCGGGACCCCCTGGGCTATGGCCGCCTGCTGGAGAGCAAGCGCCGAGGGTTGGAGTGGATCGGCCGAGCCCGAGTAGACATACGTCGGCGGGATGCCGGTCAGCGACCCATACAGCGGACTGACCCGATAGTCGTTCAGAGGAAGATTGCCGGCCCACACCTGGCCGACCGGCCCCCCGGTCGACCCCAGGTCCAGCCACGGCGACAGCAACACCATCGACCCCGGTACGGTCTCGTTGTTGGCCACCAGGGATTCCACGGCCGCAAGTGCGAGGTTGCCGCCCGCGGAGTCACCGATCACGCTGACGTTCGAGGCCCCGTGCGCAGCGACTTCCATCGAGATGAAGCCGGCCACTTCGGGCACCACCGTGCCGGCGGTGCCCCCTTGCTGCAGCAACGGGTAAATCGGCACTTCGAAGGTCGCGCCCGTCTGGTAGGCGGTCACCGTGTAATCGAGCCAGTGGAAGATCGAGGGCGGGAAGATGAACGCGCCGCCGTGGAGGCCGACCACGTAGTCGCCGGATGGATGGGCCGGCGTGATCTGCACGACGGTCATCCCGTCATACGTGGTTTGCTGGACCGTTTCTCCCAGCAGCAACGTCAACAGCCGCGGCGGGGTGTTGCTGATACCCAGACCCAACAGCGGATTGTTGCCGGTCAGCAGCGCCAAGAGCGGAGAGCTTGGATTGGCCAACAGGAAATTGAGTTCCTGGCCTAATCCGCCGGCCAGCGTCGTGGGGATCTGCTCGATCTCCTGCTGAACACCGAGCACAGCCTGCTCAACGGCCGCCAACGGCGAGGCGTTGGCGCACTCGGTGGCGGCATACGCACCGGCCGTGCCGGTCAATGCCTGCGCAAACTGCTCGTGGAAAGCCACCGCCTGGGAGCTGAGCGCCTGATAGGCCTGGCCGTGGGCGGAAAACACCGCAGCGATCGCCGTGGAGACCTCGTCGTCGGCCGCGACCATCACCCGGGTGGTGGCGCCCGCTACGCCCTGGGTCGCCGTCGCGACTTGCGAACCAAGCGAAGCCACGTCCGTGGCCGCGGCTGACATGACGTCTGGCAGCGCAAGGACATACGACACCGCACCATTCCCATCACCTCGGGGCAACGTCCCGATTGCCCAGCCCGCACGCCGATCGGCGAACAGCCGGAGCCTATGCCCACGCCGTGGAGTCACGTAGCCGTTTCCGTAACTACCCAAGATTTATCCGACATGCCGAGCGGGAGGTGCGAATTGTTATAGAAGCCGGGGAATATCCAAACGGTGGCCAAGTATTGCGTGACCTTTACCCAGGACTACCAGGACGCCGTGGACGCGATCTTGAACGCCGTCGCCGCCACCGGCGAGAAGCGCCGCCAACACCTCAGGGACGCCAAACTCGCGGTCGGCAAAGCCTTGCATGATGCCTGCAGCGGTGAGCAGTGGTATCTGGCCGATCACCTGCGCCGGTCGATCAAGGACATGGAGATTACCGTTTCCACCAGCTGAAAGGGCGCGCAGTAGCTGCCGGTGGTCGGCGACGCGGCGCCGCTACTCCTCGTCGGCGGAATTCGCTACCCGGCGGTCCCGGTTTGTAGGCTTTCGTGCATGCCGTTGAACAACGGTGAGGTCTTCGCTGGCTACGTGGTTGAGCGCTTGCTCGGCACCGGTGGCATGGGTGAGGTTTACCTCGCCCAGCATCCTCGCCTGCCGCGTCACGACGCGCTGAAGATCTTGTCCTTGGCCGCAACGGCCGACGAGGAGTTTCGGGCACGATTCAAGCGCGAAGCCGAATTGGCGGCGACGCTGTGGCACCCACATATCGTCGCCGTTCTCGATCGTGGCGAGTTCAACGGCCGGCTCTGGATCTCGATGGAGTACGTGGACGGCACCGACGCCGGCCGACTTGTTCGGGAGCACTACCCGGACGGTATGCCAGAACAAGACGTCTCGGACATCGTGACAGCGGTGGCTGACGCGCTCGACTTCGGTCACGATCGCCGCCTGCTCCATCGTGACGTCAAGCCTGAGAACATCCTCGTGACCGCGTCCGATGACCACCGGCGCAGGGTGTTGTTAACCGACTTCGGCATCGCTCGCAGAATCGATGACGTCAGCAACCTCACTGACGCCAAAGTCGCCGTGGGAACCATCAATTACGTCGCCCCCGAGCAACTCTTGGGCAAGCCGCTTGACGGCCGGGCGGATCAATATGCGCTGGCTGCCACGACCTTTCACCTGCTGACCGGCGACCCACCTTTTCACGACTCGAATCGTGCTGTCGTGATCAGCCGCCATCTAGGTACGGCGCCACCGCGGATTTCGGAGCGCCGACCCGATCTCGCGCACCTCGACGCCGTGCTGGCCAGGGCGCTGGCCAAAGACCCCAACGAGCGGTATCCGAGTTGCGGCGAGTTCGCCCGAGCCCTCGCACAACAGGGTCCCTGCCAGCCGTCGGGGTCGGACTCCACCGGGGACCCCGGTTCGGGCGAACGTCCACCCACGCAGCGTCTCGAACGGATGGTCGTTCATGGGACAGCACGCGGCGTTCAGCAAACCGCCGGCGGCGCTCAAAATCAGGTCGGGATCTTGTCACTGCAGGTGGTCCCACATGACCCGCTAGACAACCGGCGCGCTCCTCTTCCGGTCGAGATACAAGCTGATCTCGTAGCGGGTCAGCTCACAGACGGGGATGAGATCGAGGTCAGCGGCGTCTGGGACGGCGACACCCTCGACGCCGACGAAATCGTCAACTTGTCAGCCGGGGATCAGCCGAAGCGACGCCGGTCCGAGGTCCCGGCCACATCGCCGCGAGACAAGGCACCGAAAAGCAGAAAGGTCCGGATCGGTGTACTCGTTGCCGTCGTCGGCGTGATCGTGTTGACCGCGGCTGCCGTGCTGTACTTCACCGAGGGATTCGGCATCTGGACTCGCGTCGGACCAATCGTCAAGCCGGTGAGCGCGACGGTGTTTGCACCCGACGGTGTCCCCGACAATCCGCAGCAGGCCGACTTGGCGATCGACGGCAACCCGGACACGGCGTGGTCCACCGTTACCTATAAGGACGCCGTCCCGTTCCCGAAATTCATCAAAGGAATGGGCCTAATGCTGCA
Source organism: uncultured Actinomycetota bacterium (assembly GCA_963711445.1). Classification (GTDB taxonomy): domain Bacteria; phylum Actinomycetota; class Actinomycetes; order Mycobacteriales; family Mycobacteriaceae; genus Mycobacterium. Next base: position 979,388 of record CAVQEF010000002.1, on the reverse strand, counting down.
CCTTTCCGAACCGACCGCGCTGAGCGCCGTGACGATCGACGTGTCCAGCACGGGCACCCAGGTGCAGATCCGCTCGTCGCCCACCGAAGCCCCGGCCCAATTGGCGGACACCAGCGAACTGACCCCGACCACGACACTGCAGCCAGGACGCAACCGCATAGCGGTGCATGATCGGACCAAGACCTCCAATGTGCTGGTGTGGATCTCCACCTTGGGCACCACCAATGGCAAGAGCCGGATGGAAATATCCGAGATCACCCTGCGTGCAGCTGCGTGAGGTTGTCTTCCTCCCGGGCTGCGTGACACGGGCAGGCAGGAGTTCTGCAAGCGTGGGCTTCGCCGCGTGCGGACGGCGTCGCGCCTACGCCGCCACGGCCAGACTCGTGAGCCCGCGCAGCACCGGATTCGCCCGGTACACCGGCGGGTCCTCCACCAGCGAGAGCCCGGGGAACCGCTTCGTCAACATGTCGAACGCGAGCTGCGCCTCGAGCCGCGCGAGCGGCGCCCCGAGGCAGAAGTGCGTGCCGAACCCGAACGCGAGGTGCGGGTTCGGGTCGCGCGCGAGGTCGAGCCGGTCGGGGTCCTCGAACATATCGGGGTCGTGGTTGGCCGAGCCGATGCTCACGAGCACGAGCGAGCCCTGCGGAATCATGTGGTCGTCGATCGCAACGTCTTCAAGCGCGACGCGCACGGTCGCCTGCACGGGCCCGTCGTAGCGGAGCAGCTCGTCGATCGCGGTCGGGAGCAGCGCGGGCTCGTTGCAGAGCCGCCTCCACTGATCGGGCTCGCGCAACAGGGCGAGCGTGCCGTTGCCGATCAGATTCGTCGTTGTCTCGTGGCCGGCGAGCAGCAGCAGGTTGGCGGTCGCGAGCAGCTCGGCGTCGGTGAGCGCGTCGCTCTCCTCCTGGGCGGAGATCATCGCGCTGATCAGGTCTTCGCGCGGCGCGCGGCGGCGGGCGGCGATGATGTCGGCGAGGTAGTCGAAGATCTGGCGCGCCGACTCGCTGCCGGTCGCGCGCATCTCCGCGCTCGGCGACGCGAAGCCGTTGATCATCGCGCTCGACCACTGACGGAACTGACGGTGGTCCTCGACCGGGACGCCGAGCAGCTCAGCGATCACGATCGCCGGGAGCGGCTCGGCGACGTCGTGGATCAGGTCGAAGGTGCCCTTGGCCTGCGCTTCGTCGGCGAGCTCGCGGACGATCGCCTCGATGTGGTCGCGCAGCGCGGCGATGCGTTTGCGGGTGAAGGCTTTGTTGACCAGCTTGCGGACGCGCGTGTGGTCGGGCGGGTCCATGATCAGCATCGATCGCACGCCAGTTGCGCTCTGGCGCAGGAACTCCGGCATGCGGTCGAGGTTGTCGCGCATGAGCGGCGCACGCATGCGCTCGACCGAGAAGCGTGGGTCGCGCAACGCCGAGTGGACGTCGCGGTAGCGCGTGAGCATCCACATGCCGGGGCCGGCGTAGTTAGCGGGGACCGGCACCTCGATCACGGGCCGCACGGTGCGGATCACGGAGTAGATCGGGTAGGGATTCTCGAGCGAGCCGGCGCTGCGCAGCGGCAGGAGCAGGTCGAACTCGGCGGGACCGTCAGCGGAAGGACGGGGTGGCGACCGGTCGGGAGAGGGCGCAAAGCGCTGCCAGGCACGAGTCGTCATGGCGGGATCCTCTGGGCGAGCACGGTGTTGAGAATGACCGAGTGACCGGCAACAATAACACCGTGCCAACGATCGCCTCAAGCGAAGCGTTCCCTGCATCTTTACCCCGAGAGCAAAGGCGCGCTGCTGCTTCGTGATCCGACACTTGCGAGTCGTGCGAGTCCTGCGGGTGGCGCTCGCGGTCGTGCGTGTCCTGCCCCCCTACCTGGTGCTCCTGGCGCGCGATCGCACGGCTCGCTGGTCGGCGACCGACACCGAATGGCAGCGCGCACACCGCGCGGCGGCCCGCGAGATCAAGCGCGTCGCGCTCGCGCTGGCCGGCGGTTTCACGAAGGCGGCGCAGATGCTGGGCGCGCGGGCCGATTTCTTCCCGGCGCCCTTCGTCGAGGAGCTGAGCCAGTTCCACGACGCAGTGCCCCCGCGGCCCTTCGAGACGCTCCGGGCGCTCGTCGAGCGCGATCTCGGCCGCCCGCTCGACGAGGTCTTCACGTCTATCGATCGCCGGGCCCTCGCCGCCGCGTCGTTGGCCCAAGTGCACCGCGCGACGCTGCGCGACGGCCGCCAAGTCGTCCTGAAGATCCGCTATCCCGAGATTCCGAGAATCATCCCGCTCGACCTCGCCATCCTGCGCCGCGTCGTCGGGATCGTCATGCTCGTGCAGCGCCGCATCGATCTGCGGGCGCTCGTCACCGAGACGTCGCGTTTCATCGAGCTCGAGCTCGACTTCGCGCGCGAGGCTTGCTCGACCGAGCGGCTCGCGAAGAGCCTCACCGAGATGCCCTTCGTGGTCGTCCCGCGTGTCCATCCGGAGCTGTGCGGCGACAACGTGATCGTGCTCGAGTACCTGGAGGGCATCCAGGTCGCGCGCACGAAGGAGTTGGTCGCGGCGGGCCACAAGCTCGCGGAGATCGCGCGCAAGATCGGCGCGCTCTACGGCACGATGATCTTCGAGCATGGGTTTTTCCACGGCGATCCGCACCCCGGGAACCTGCTGATCCTGCCCGACGGCCGGATCGGCCTCCTCGACTTCGGCTTGGCCAAAGAGCTGCCGGCTGGCTTCGCGCGGCTCGTCGCGACGATGATGGTCTGTTCGATGATCGGCGACTCGCGATCCGCGTTCGCCGCGGCCGAGCAGCTCGGCTTCGACGTCGCCTCGACGAAACCCGAGAACCTGCGCACTTTGATGCTGATGATGGTGGGCGACAGTGACACCGAGGCAGGCTTCTTCGAGATCCTGGGCGCCACGAGCCTGCGCAAGATCCCGGAGGACTTCGCGCTCGTCGGGCGCACGCTGATCCTGCTGAACGGGCTCTCGCACCGGCTCGCTCCCGGGCGCCGGCTGATCCAGGCCGAGCTGCTGAAGCACCTCGCCGCCGGCGCGGCGCGCGCAGGCGGCGACGAGCCGGCCCCGGCGGCACCCGGGTCAATGTAGTCAACTCCGGGGGGCTGAGCCCAGCAAAAGGCCGTTCGGGAAATCACGGACGAGGCGGGGCCAGCCAGGACGCCGGAAGGCGACTTGGTATCGGGTCGCCCGTTCTGTTCCGTGGGCCGGACCGATTCGGCGTTTAATTAGCAGCGTGACTGAAGCACTTGTGTGGAAAAAATACGAACCTGCCCACTACCAAGCCAAGGGCAGTGCGTTCTCCTACGTGATTGATGAGGTAGAAGGCCACTTTGTGGCGAGCGCGTTCACGCCCGCCGGGCCGGTCGATATGGATGTCCAAGTGGCCCTCGCTACGGAACCTACCCTTGATGACGCCAAGCGGGCGGTGCAGTTGTGGGAGGCCGGCGGACCGATATCCAGAGCCAGGGCCGGACGCGTCAGGGTCTATTTTCGCGGATACGTCGAGTACCACGTCACCGACGCAGAGAAGCTGATGTATGCGACCGGTAACGAATGGGCGGGCGGCCTCCCCGAGGACAAGAAGGTCGGCTCGCTAATCGACCACACCATTGATCAATTCCGGTTGAAGGATTTGTTCGGCATCGACGGCGCTGAGGCCGAGAGCATGCGAGTCTCGGCGAGCTTGCAGCCGTCGGCGGAGGGGCCGACGCCGATCTAGTCCCCGCTGTCATCACATGGCGCGAACTCGCGGGCGCGTCGCCGACCGCTTGCGGTTTCTTCAACCGTAAGAGGCGACATAGAGTTCAGTCGACGGACGTTGGCCATGCAGCTTGTCACCGTTTGATCGACCGAGTCGATGTGACCACATGGGCCTACGACCGCGTCCAAGGTGACACCTACAAGGCCGACAACACCGGCGCCAAGCAGCTCGAGGTGTTCTGGAAGTCCTTCGCGGGAGCGCACCAGGTCAGGTCCGGCTACAACTCCACGGTACGGCTCCAAGGTCCGGGAACCGATCAGACCAAGAACGAGTCCGGCTGCGACTCCTACGATCCCGGTACGTACGTCACAGCGAAGAACCCGGGGGTGTACACGGTCACGGTCACGGTGCGCCAAGACGGCCAACCCGACATCGTCGCCACGCGGACAGTCACCATCCTTCCCCACGGCTGAGCTCAGCTACGGGCAGGTGACGGTGACTTCGAAGGGGAAAGACCGGATCGTGATTACCATAATGCCGATGTCTGAGAGCTGCCGTCCCTGGATTTGACCGGTTATCTGCCAGCTCTTTCCCGCATGGGTGACCTGAACGGCGTCGGAGACGGGTGTGGCTTTGCCATTGTTCTCGATGCTGTAGTGATGTTGCCCGTGTTGGGATGCTGATTGGTGTGGCACGTCAACTGCCACAAGGTCAGCCTTCGAAAAACGGCTGTGGTGCCGCATGCGGCGCTACACTCACGCCGACTGACGCAAGCATCATGCAAGGGACTGCCACTACTGCGCCCGGCGCAGAAAGTGATTTTCTCATGCGCATGGGGCGAAGGTACCCAGGATTCGTGGTAAATCGGGAGCGCCTCCAAACCCCAGACGCGCGGTCCGATGATTGCGGATCCCCGCATAACGCCCCATTGACATGTTGCTCGATCCCTTATTACAACGCCAGTCGAGTTGCTGGTACGCAAAGTTTTGACGCACAGATTGCACACAGTTGAGGTCATAGCCAAGCACGGCAACATCTACCTATCAGCGAATTTCGAACAACATTTACTGACAGGAGCGTCAGTGATAGTTTTTTGCGAGAACCCGTTGAGGGTGGCTAGCCAGATCATGTTTCCCCGGGGGAATACACCTGAAGGGGTGTTACCGAATGAACGTCCGGATAGCTTGCCCGGCGACAGCGGCCCTGGCTCTGAGCCTAGTATTCGCCGTCCCAGCGAACGCCGAACCAACAGCCACCGTGAAAGCGCAGACCACGCAGCGCATGACCGGACCCAATTTGAAGTCGGGGCAAGACGGCGTCTATAAGGCTGGCCAGGTTCTGACCCTTGTTTGCCACACTAAGGGCGAGCGCGTGAAGGGCTACTTCAGCTTCAACATCCCGAACGGCGGCTGGGATGACCTGTGGTACAAAACCTCAGACGGGCACTACGTTGCCGACGTCGACATCGAAACCCATACCCTCGACGCATTAGGCCCCGAGTGCAACCGGGGTGGTCAGCAGGCGGCACCTCCGCCGACCGCGCGGTCAGCCGAGCTGCGCTGGCCCCTGGACAAGGTGAATGTCGTGCAGAAATTCGGTGCCAACCCTGACCCCAGGCTGCAACCCAATGGCCACGACGGCATCGACTTGGCCGCAGCCACGGGCACCCCCGTGTACGCCGCCGCCGACGGGACCGTCGCGTTCGAAGGCCAGGGCAAAAACAACTCATGGATGACCGGCATGGCAGGCATCTGCATCCTGTTGCGCCATGCCAACATCTACACCGGATACGCACATCTGAGCCGCACCGTAATCAACGACGGGCAACATGTCGCGAAGGGCCAACTCATCGGCTACTCCGGCGCTACTGGCATGGCTAGCGGACCGCACCTGCACTTCGAGGTGCTTCCCCTCAATCCTGATTTCAAGAACGGGTACAACGGGCGAATCGACCCCGGACCCTATATCGGCTAGGTGGCCGAGATAACGACTGAAATGACAAACTCAGCGAGGCACCCGTCCGCTCAAACGGACGCCGCCCACGATGAACAACTCCTAACCGCCACAATTGCTGTCGTGTCAGCATGTGGGAAACCATTGCCACCGGCAGGCTACTCAAGCCCCTACCGTCCGAGTTCCGAGTATTTCAAGGAGCTTGCGCCATGGACGTTACGTCGGAAGACCACCACGCAAATTCCGCATGGAAACGTTGAGGAACTATTCGAAAACCCGGCGGGCTGAGTGCAAGCGGCGCGGAAACGACTGCGCTACTCAACCTGACGACGACCTACCGCTCGGCTATTCACGTCAAAGCCGTGCAAGAACAGCTCCTAGGACAAGCCGTTGCGACGACTCCCTTCGAGGCTCGCCTGCTGCGGACAGTTCAGCTCCATGAGCCACGGTGGCAATAACGACTTGAACAGACCACCTAGAATTGCGCGTAAGTCTTGAGGCTATTGAAACTTGTCGCTTTTCAAGACAAAGGGCCGCATCTCCCATGGTCCTGACCAGCTTGGGCGGGCGAGCGATTGTCCGGTACGAGAGCGGCCGGGCGCATGGCCTTTGAGGTTATGGCGGTCGGCGACCATTCCCACGTTCGACCGATACTCGAGGTGGTACTGTTCGCGCCTAATCGATCGGCGCGGCCGTCAGAGTGGCGGCCAACTCTAACCATCACCTAGGGAAGCCAATGTCTCGATTGTTGACCGTGTTTTTGAGTGGTGTCTTATTGCTGACCAGTGCATGTGGCGGATCGAGGCCGAACGCAGCAGAAGCGCCGCCACCGGCGTCCGCATCGCATGGCCCATCTGCGACCGTCGACACCTCGACCGCGCCGGCCAAGCCGACGCACGGCATCGTTGTCGCGAGCGAGGACAACGGAATCCTGGAGATCGGGATGATAGATCCGGCCGATGGGTCCTATGCCGTCGAGAACACCTTCGATGTCGGCGATTTCGCGAAGGGGCCCACTGAGCCGGACGTCACCAGCGCGGTGGGGTTCAGCATGGTGGTGGCGCCGGACCGCACCCGGGTCATGGCACAACGCAAGGTGGACGGCGACTTCCACACCGGATGGCTCACCGCCAAGGGTGACTTCGTGGACGTCACGGCGGCCACGATGGGAGAGCGCAGCGACTTCAGCGGCCCCGTCAGTAGTTTCGGGTTGGGCTTCAACCGGCAGGGCAACTTCCATTACGGGGTCGATAAAGGCGGTGTGACCGAGGTATGGTCGCTGCCCCCCGGGCAGACGACGGGTCAAAAGTTGATCGCGAATATCGCTCTACTGACGAGATATCGGTTCGGCTACGACGGTACTCTGCAGTTCGCCCTGGGGGACACCTGCGATGGCTTCGCGGCCTACTCCTGGATGGGCGACTGGTATCTGCATTCCGACGGCACACAGATCTATCGGGCTCCCCGCACTCCAGCAGCGGGGCCCTGCGGCGTTGATGGTCAGCCCCTGCTCCCCAGAACGAACACGGCCCGGGTGTCCGACCCGGTTGCCAGCCCCGACCTGAGCGAGGTGGCGTTCATCTACACCAATGCCGATGCAACTCGATCGATCTACGTTATTGCCGCCGATGGCTCCGGCCAGCCCCGCAAGATCGACAAGGTGAAGTGGCCCTCGCAGTCAGCCAATCTCGTCGGTTGGGTGTAATGCCACCGAAGGCGTCGCGGCGCAGCTGTGCCTGGCTGGGCGGTCCCAGGCGCGCTTAGCGCCGACGACCAGCACAGTGTCGCCATGACGGGCATGGCATAGCGCCCGAGGCGCTGACCCGCTTTGTATCTTCTATGGTTCGTGCTGGTCAGTTGGTGGAGCTGCCGGGAATCGAACCCGGGTCCTACGGCATTCCCTCAAGGCTTCTCCGTGCGCAGTTCGCTGTGCCTCTGCTCGGATCTCCTGGTCACGCGAACCAGCCAGGATGACGATCCCAGTCGCTGTGTGTGTCCCGATGAGTCCCGCGACCGAACTCATCGGTGGATCCCTCTAGCTGACGCCAGGCTCCGGGTCGAGGGCGTTCCCGGTCTGACGGACTAGCTGTCGCTTAGGCAGCGAGAGCGTAGTCGCGCTGATGTGAATCGGCGCTTAATTGGTTGCAACGACGCTTACGGTGGTCTCTTGCCTGCACCGGCACGCTTCCCTTGATTCGATGCGCGAAGTCGAAACCGTTCAGCCCCATGTCTTCGAGCATCCCCGCCGAATTTCGGCAGGACTATCAATGGTACCCCGAGCACAACGGGGCGCCACGGAGATTTGTTCCCCGCCCCGTCGGCCAGACGGCGATCAGATGACGAAGTTCAGGTGTTCGACGATGCGCTGCGCGACGTCGCGGTCGCCGCCGAGTTCGATGTCCTGGGAGCGGGACGGACACATCGGGCGCCCGCCGGCCAGCCGGGTGAACTGCAGGCCGTCCAGCCGGATCGTCGCGGTCGGTTCTCCGCCGCCGAAGTCGTCGACCACCTGCGCCCGGCCGTCGACGCTGACGCGGATGCTGCGGGCCAGCGGACCGGTCAGCTCGATCAGGACGCGCGAGCCCTCGGGCGCCTTGCCGAGCTTGCCCACGACGAATCCCATGGTGGCCGCCACCTCGTCCAGGGACAGGCGCGACGCCGGCCCGTCGAGTTCGTCGTCGGAGGAGGGCCGCTGCACCGCCGCGCGGATGTCCTGCTCGTGCATCCAGCAGTCGAAGACCCGGATCCGCATGAACCGCCCGTAGCTGTCCATGCCCGCCGGCGTCGGCGTGACCGCGCTCCACTCCTCGTCGGACATGCCCGCCAGGGTCTTGCGGCGAGCGTCGGTGATCTCGCGGAACCGCGCCAGCACGTCGGCGCCGGATTCCCGGCTGAGGTGGCGCACCCAGCACTCGTTCATCGCCCCGATGTCGTTGCGCACGTGCTCGAGCGTCTTGACGTCGATGTCGGGCTCGGGCGCGGCGACGCCGGCCAGGAACGATTCGGTGCCGATGATGTGCGCCACCAGCGCCTGCACGTCCCAGCCGGGCAGTGGGCTCGCCGCCAGCCACTGGGTCTCGGGCAGCCCGGCGAGCAGCGCGTCGAGGTCGTCCCACACCGCGAAGAGCCCGGCGAGCACCTCAGCCTTGTCGAGTTTGGTCACGGGGCGATCGGCCATGGGACGGATAGTAGGCCGCTCATTTCCGGACGAAGTGGCCGACCCGTCAGGTGGCGGCGATCATCGCCACGGAGCCCATGGCCAGCAGCATGCCGAGGCCCTGCCAGCGGGTCACCCGCTCGCGCAGCACCAGCATCGCCAGCACGACCGTCGCCGCCGGATACAGCGAGATCAACATGCTGGCCAGCGACAGCAACCACGACCGCAGGGCCGCCAACATGGTGAGGTTGGCGCAGATGTCCAGCAGGGCCACCGCACCCGCCAGCATCAGGGCCTTTCCGCGCGGCACCCGCATCTTCTTGCTCCACGCGGCGAGGGCCACCACCACCACCGTGGCCAACAGGCGAGCGAAAAACACCGGCCAGAGCCCGCATTCGTGCGGCGCCTGATGCAAGAACACGAAGTCCAGCCCGAACGCCACCCCGGCCACCACCGTGAGCCATGCCACCTTCGGCGTGAACCGGTACGGCGTCGCACCCTCGACGGTGGCCTCCCTGCTGACGAGCATCACCGAGACCATCGCCAGCACCACGCCCACCGAAGCGGCCTGCCCGGGACGCTCCCCCAGCACCACGCCGACCGCCACCGGCACGGCCGCGTTGAGCACGGCCGCCACCGGTGAAACCACCGAGATCGGGCCCGATCCGAGCGCGGCGAAGAACGCCAGCATGCCGATCGCCTGGCTGATGCCGTACAGACAGCCCCACAGGATCGCGCCGGTGCGGACCGGACCGCCCGCACTGATTGCCAGCACGCCCAGCAGCACGGCCTCGATCGGGTAGGCGACCAGCATCACCCGCAGCGCAGCGACGCGGCGGGCAGCCACACCGCCCACGAAATCGCTGACGCCGTAGGAGACGGCCGAAAGCTGGGCGTACGCTGCGCCGATCAGGATACGCCCTTGGCTCGGCGACCCAGTTCGCGAACCACCTCTCGCTGGGCGTCGCGCCGGGCCATGTCCTGGCGTTTGTCATAGGCCCGCTTACCGCGCGCCAAAGCAAGCTCCACTTTGACCTTCCCCCCGGAGAAATAGAGCGACAACGGGACCAGCGCGAGGTTACCATCGCGAATCTTGCCGATGAGCGTGTCGATTTGGCGCCTGTGCAACAACAACTTTCGCTTACGGCGGGGGGCATGATTGGTCCAGCTACCGTGCTGGTACTCGGGGATGTGCACGTTGTGCAGCCACACTTCGCCGTCCTCGACCATTGCGAACGCGTCGGCCAACGAGGCGTGTCCCTCGCGCAGACTCTTCACCTCGGTGCCCTGCAAAGACACTCCGGCCTCGAACTCCTCGACGATCGAATAGTTATGCCGCGCTTTGCGATTGGTGGCGATGATCCGTTTGCTGTCGCGCGTGTCGCCCGTCGACTTGCCCCGCCCGGAGTTCTTGGCCACAGCTACCGCCGCACGTACAGCCGCAACGTCACATACGCCGTGAGGCCGGCCATCGCCACGCCGAGCAGAAACAGCCACGGCGCGATGTACACGATGTCGGCATAGTCCACGCGGGCGATCAAGTGCGCTTGGTAGAACTGGTTCAGTGCGCTGTCCAGGAACCACGCGCGCACCAGGATCAGGCCGGCGATCGCGATCGCGACACCGGCGGCTGCGGCGGCCATCGCCTCCACCAGGAAGGGCAGCTGGGTGTACCAGCGGCTGGCCCCGACCAGCCGCATGATTCCGATCTCGGTGCGCCGGGTATACGCCGCGACCTGAACCATGTTGGCGATCAGCAGGATTGCCCCGACCGCCTGCACCAGGGCCACAGCGAATGCGACGTTGCTCAAGCCGTTCAGGATCGCGAACAGCCGGTCGATCAGTTCTTTCTGATTCTGGACGCCGCGGACCCCGGGCTGATCTCGCATCGCCGAGTCGAAGTCTTTGTGCTGCTCGGGGTTGTTGAGCTTGACGATGAAGGACGCCGGGAAAGCGTCCTGGCTGGCAATGTCCTTGTACTCCGGGAATTTTCGGATGGCGTCCTGGTAGGCGTCCTGACGGTTGAGAAAGCGCACCGACTTCACGTCACTGCGCCTTTCGATCCTCTCCCGCAGCGCCTTGCACGGGTCGGTCGCGCACGACGGATCGTTGGCGGAAACGTCGTCGGTGAGGAAGACCTGCGTCTCGACGCGGTCGAGGTAGATCTCCCGCGAGTTGTCGGCCAGCCGGACCACCAGCAGGCCGCCGCCGAACAGGCCGATCGAGATCGCGGTCGTCAGGATCATCGCGGCCGTCATCGTGACGTTGCGACGCAGGCCGGTCAGGACCTCGTTGAGTAGGAAGCCGAAGCGCACTTAGCGATCCATCCCGTAGACGCCCCGCTGTTCGTCGCGGACCAGCCTGCCCAAGGACAACTCGACCACCCGCTGCCGCATCGAGTCGACGATGTGGTGGTCGTGGGTGGCCATCAGCACCGTCGTCCCGGTCCGGTTGATCCGCTCCAACAGGTCCATGATGTCGCTGCTGGTGTCGGGGTCGAGGTTGCCGGTGGGCTCGTCGGCCAGCAGCACCAGGGGCCGGTTGACGAACGCGCGGGCGATCGCGACCCGCTGCTGCTCGCCGCCGGACAGCTCGTGCGGCAGCCGGTTGGCCTTGCCGGACAGGCCGACCGTCTCGAGCACCTCGGGCACCACCCGGTTGATGGCGTCGGTGCGCCTGCCGATCACCTCGAGGGCGAAGGCGACGTTTTCGTAGACCGTCTTCTGCTGTAGCAGCCGGAAGTCCTGGAACACGCAGCCGATGACCTGTCGCAGCTTCGGGATGTGGCGTCCCGGCAACTTGTTGACGTGGAACTTCGAGAGCCGAATGTCCCCGGAGGTCGGCGTGTCCTCACCCAGCAGCAGCCGCATGAACGTCGATTTACCCGAACCGGAGGGGCCGATCAGGAAGACGAATTCACCCTTGTCGATTTTGACGTTGACGTCCTCGAGCGCCGGGCGCGCCGACGCTTTGTACTTCTTGCTGACATGGTCCAGGGTGATCATCACGGCACGCCAGTGTAGCGGCGGAGTTCGGGTGCGGGTGGACTCAGCTGGCCGGTGGCACCGAAGTGGGCGCCGGTCCGGGGCCCGGCAGCGGCTGCTCCGGCGACGGTCCCCCGGGTGGCCCTGGCGCCGGGGTGGCCGGGGTCGTGCTGGGCGGACAGAACTGCGGGGGCAGCAGGCACGGCAGCTTCGGGGGTGTGAACGGCGGCGGTGCGGTGGTCGTCGGGGGCAGCGGCGCCGTGGTGGTCGGCGTCGGGGTGTCCCTGACGGTCTTTGGCGGCTGCACCCTGGTGCGCGGCACCCACGTGTAGTCCGGGTCGGGCACGTAGCCCGGCGGTACCACCTGCGGGGCGGGCGGCTTGGGGACCGGTGCCGGGCGGTAGGTGTCGTAGACCCACCACACCGCCAGCAGCGCCACGATCAGGACCACGGTCGAGGTGCGGACCCGGCCCCCGAACAGGTAGGCCGGCCAGCGCGACTGCTCTTCGTCGGCGCCGGGTTGCTCGCGGCGCTTCAGCGACAGCTTCACTTTTGCTGCACCGAACCGCCGGCTTCGTCCGGGACGGCATCACCAGCCGCCAAGCCGGCGTCGTCGACGAGGCCGACCGTCGCGTCGGCGGCGGTCACGATGCCGGCCCGGGCCAGCGCGCGGATGACGAGCACCCGCAACTGGCGGCCCGCCTCGAACTGCTTGCCCGGCAGGGTGCGGGCCACCAGGCGCAGCGTGACGGTGTCGAGCGCGATCCTCTCCACCCCCATCACCGTGGGCGCATCCAACAGCAGATCTCGCAGCATCCCGTCATCGCGGGCATGCGCGCACTCCTGGTGCAGCACGTCGTTGACCCGGCTGAGATCGGCGCTGGTCGGCACCGGGATGTCCACCACCGCGCGCGCCCAGTCCTTGGACAGGTTGATCGACTTGACGATGTTCCCGTTGGGGACGGTGAAGACCTCGCCGTCGCTGGACCGCAGCTTGGTGACGCGCAGCGTGACCTCCTCGACCGTGCCGGCCGCGTTTTCCGGCGACCCGATCATGCTGAGCTCGACGAGGTCACCGAACCCGTACTGGCGTTCGACGATGAGGAAGAACCCGGCCAGCACGTCCTGCACCACCCGCTGGGCGCCGAAGCCCACCGCAGCGCCCAGCACGGCCGCCGGACCCACCAGCGAGCCGACTGGAACGGGCAGGATATCGATGACCTCGTAGAGGACGATGATCCAGATCAGGACGATCGACACCCAGGAGATCACCGACGCCAGCGCCTGGCGGTGTTTGGTGGCCTCCGAGCGGACCAGCGCGTCGCTTTCGGCGAACCCCAGGTCGAGACGCTCGGTCACCACCTTCGCCACCCAGCTGACGAAGCGCACCGCCAGCACCGCCGCGAGCAGCACCATGACGATCCGCAGGCCCCGGGTGATGATCCACTCGCCGATCTGGCCGCGCCAGAAATCGTGCCAGTGCTGGGGCAGCGACACGGCGAGAACTGTGGTGTTATTCGTCATCTTTGCGGTTGCGCCACCGGATTCCAGCTTCCAGGAACCCGTCGATGTCTCCGTCCAGGACCCCGGCCGGATTGCCCACCTCGTACTCGGTGCGCAAATCCTTGACCATCTGATACGGGTGCAGCACGTAGGAGCGCATCTGGTTGCCCCAGGAGCTGCCGCCCTCGCCTTTCAGGGCGTCCAGCTCGGCGCGCTCTTCGGATCGCTTGCGCTCCAACAACTTTGCCTGCAGCACCCGCATCGCCGAAATCTTGTTCTGCAGCTGGGATTTTTCGTTCTGGCAGGTCACGACGATACCGGTCGGGATGTGGGTCAAACGCACCGCGGAGTCGGTGGTGTTCACCGACTGGCCGCCGGGGCCGCTGGAACGATACACGTCGACGCGGACGTCGCCTTCCGGGATGTCGATGTGGTCGGTGGTCGCCACGACGGGGAGCACCTCGACTTCGGCGAACGACGTCTGGCGCCGGCTCTGGTTGTCGAACGGGCTGATCCGCACCAACCGGTGGGTGCCCTGCTCGACGGACAACGTGCCGTAGGCGAACGGCGCGTGCACGGCGAAGGTGGCGCTCTTGATGCCCGCCTCTTCGGCGTAGGAGGTGTCGAACACCTCGACGGGGTACTTGTGCTGCTCGGCCCAGCGGATGTACATCCGCATCAGCATCTCGGCCCAGTCGGCGGCGTCCACCCCGCCCGCGCCGGAGCGGATGGTGACCAGCGCCTCGCGCTCGTCGTACTCGCCGGAGAGCAGGGTGCGCACCTCGGTGGCCTCGATCTCGGTGCGCAGCGCCTTGAGCTCGCTGTCGGCTTCGGCCAGCGCCTCGGCCGCGGCCCCACCCTGCTCCTCGGCGGCGAGTTCGTAGAGCACCGGGAGGTCGTCGAGGCGGCTGCGCAGCTCCTCGATGCGCCGCAGCTCGCCCTGGGTGTGGGACAGTTCGCTGGTCACGCGCTGCGCCCGCCCCTGGTCGTCCCACAGATTCGGGTCGGACGCCGCGTGCTCGAGCTTCTCGATGCGGGCGCGCAGACCGTCCACGTCCAGCACCCGCTCCACCGTGGTCAGGGTGGAGTCGAGGGCGGCGATGTCGGCTTGACGGTCTGGTTCCACAGCCGCCCACGTTACCGGCGCGGCGACCCGCGGCGAATGCTCAGGTCGCCTTCGGCCGGCGGACGATTAGCATCGAGTGACAGCCACATGTATCCCCAAACCGCGCGAAGGCTTTGAGCATGCGTCCCTACCACGTCGCCATCGTCGGTTCCGGACCGTCGGGTTTCTTTGCCGCGGCCTCGCTGCTGAAGGCCGCCGACAGCTCCGACGACGTCGACGTTTTGATCGACATGCTGGAGATGTTGCCGACGCCCTGGGGGCTGGTGCGCTCCGGGGTGGCCCCCGATCACCCCAAGATCAAGTCGGTCAGCGCGCAGTTCGAAAAGACCGCGCAGGACCCCCGGTTCCGGTTCTTCGGCAACGTGCGCGTCGGCGAACACGTCCAGCCCGCCGAGCTGGCCGAACGCTACGACGGCGTGCTCTACGCCGTGGGCGCCCAATCCGACCGCGCCCTGAACATCCCCGGCGAAGACCTGCCCGGCAGCGTGGCCGCCACCGACTTCGTCGGCTGGTACAACGCCCACCCCCACTTCGAACAGATGGCCCCCGACCTGTCGTGCGCGCGCGCCATCGTCATCGGCAACGGCAACGTGGCCGTCGACGTGGCCCGCATGCTGGTCACCGAACCCGACGTGCTGGCCCGCACCGACATCGCCGACCACGCCCTGGACACCCTGCGGCCCAGCGGCGTGCAGGAAGTGATGCTGGTGGGCCGCCGCGGCCCGCTGGAGGCCGCGTTCACCACCATCGAGCTGCGCGAACTCGGCGAGCTCGAGGGCGTCGACGTCGTCGTGGACCCCGCCGACCTGGACGACATCAGCGACGAAGACGCCGCCGCGGCGGGCAAGATCACCAAGAACAACATCAAGATCCTGCGCGAGTACGCCACCCGCACCCTCGACCCCGACCACCGTCGCATCGTGTTGAAGTTCTTCACCTCCCCCATCGAGATCAAGGGCCAGACCAAGGTGGAAAGCGTCGTGCTGGGCCGCAACGAACTGGTCACCGACGCCAGCGGCCGGATGGTGGCCCAGGACACCGGTGCCCGCGAGGAGCTGCCCGCGCAGCTGGTCGTGCGCTCGGTGGGCTATCGAGGGGTGGCCATCCCCGGCCTGGCGTTCGACGACCGCTCCGGCACCATCCCGCACGCCGGCGGCCGCATCGCAGGCAGCCGCAACGAATACGTGGCCGGCTGGATCAAGCGCGGCCCCTCCGGGGTGATCGGCACCAACAAGAAATGCTCCCAGGAATCCGTGGACACCCTGCTGGCCGACCTGACCGCCGCCCAAGCACACCCCGAACGCGCCGGCGACTACGCCGACCAACTCGCCGACTGGCTGGCCTCCCGCCAACCCAAGCTGGTCACCGCCGAACACTGGGAACTCATCGACCGCCACGAGCGCGCCGCCGGCGAGCAGCACGGGCGTCCCCGCGTCAAGCTGCCCAACCTGACGGAGCTGCTGCGCATCGGCCACGGCTGAGCGCTTCGGCGGCCGACACCCCCTACAGGTTGCCGAACCGCACGGCCAGGACGGAACGCCCCGCGTTGGGGGTGCCGCACAACTCGTGACACGCGCGCGAGTCGGTGACGAACAACTGATCGGGCTCCGCGTTCGCCGTCAAATACGTCTCGATGCCGCCGCGCACGACGGCGGACTCAACGGGCACGTCGGGATAGAGGCGCGCCCATCGGGCGATCCGTCGCCCCAGTTGCGCCTGCGCCAACCGCTTCCCCTCACCGGTGTCCGGCCCCGCCGCGTCAGAGACCACGACGGCGCGCAGCGGGGCCCCCCGAAGTCTGGCTTCGTCGAAGGCGCAGCGCAGCACCGCGGCGTTGTCCGCTTCGACGACGACCAGGCTCACCCGCGGCTGGTCGGGCCGGTCGGGCGGCCGCCGGATCACGGCCACCGGGCACAGGGCCGACGCCGCCAGGGCCGCCGACAGCGAGCCGACGCCGTGGTGAGCATGGTCGAGACCGATGGCCCCGACGCAGATCATCGCCGCCGACCTGGATTCCTCGATCAGCACAGAAAGGGGTTTGCCGGTAAGGATTTCGGCTTCGATCTTGGCCGGCTTCCCGGCGGCCTCGACCACCCGGCGGGTGTCGCGCAACGCCGCGCGGGCGGCGGCGAGCCGGGCCGGGGCGACTTCCGCCATGGACGGATCCGACGGCTCGACGACGCCCACCAACCTCAGCGGCACATCCCGGCCGACCGCCTCGTCGACCGCCCAGCGGGCCGCATTGGTGGCCGCCATCGACCCGTCGACACCGACCACGACCGTCGGAGCAGATTGGGCCATGGGTCCAACGCTATTGACCGGAACCCACGCCCACCCAGGGGCAATGGGTCCCCTATTGGATGCCATTGGTCCCTATCAGCCGGCGCCGGCGAAATCGACGGCTGTCCTTCCGGGCAGGCCCGAACTAGGGTTTAGCCGGTATCGCCGCGGGCGATTCAGCGGCGCCGCATCCACGCCTCAACGGGAGATCTTCGAATGGCCGCTCAGCAGCTTCCGTCATCGCCGCGCCCCGACCAGTCATCGTCGCAACCCCTGGTCGGGCGGGGCTGGCTTCAAGGCGTTGCCCTGGTGATGATCTTTGGCTTTCTGGTGATGGGCATCCTGGCCTACCGGACCTATTCGGCGTCGATGCCGATGCCGGAGAAAGTTGTCGACGAGTCGGGCCAGACCCTCTTCACGGGCCACGACATCACCCGCGGCCAAGAGCTCTACCAGGCCCGCGGACTGATGGAGTACGGGTCGGTGCTCGGTCACGGCGCCTATTTGGGTCCCGATTACACCGCCGAATACCTGCGGATGGCCACCGATGACGTCGCCGATCAATTGCGGGCACAGGGCGTGACCGATCCGCACCATCGGGTCGTGACCGAGTTCCGGACCAACCGGTACCACCCCGAGACCAAAACGCTCGTGTTCACCGACCGGCAGGCAGCGGCGTTCGAACGCATTCAAAGCCACTACGCGGCCTACTTCGGGGAGAACTCCACCAAGTACGGGCTGCTGCCCCAGATGATCACCGACAAGGCCCAGATCCACGACCTGACGGCGTTCTTCGCCTGGACGGCCTGGGCGGGCGCGGCCGAACGCCCCGGCCACAAATACAGCTACACCAACAACTGGCCGGCCGAGTCGCGGGTGGACAACGGCCCGACGGCTCCGGTGATCGTGTGGTCGGCGCTCTCGCTCATCGCGTTGCTGGGCGGCATCGGGGTGATGTTCGCGGTCTACGGGCGGTGGAGCCAAAAGGTGGGCTGGCACAGCGCCGAAGCCTCCACCTTGTCGTTCCGTCAACCCGGCGAGGTCAGCCTGACACCGGCGCAACGCGCCACGATCTGGTTCTTCGCGATCGTGTCGGTGCTGTTCTTGGCGCAGACGCTGCTGGGCGCGGCGGCCGAGCACTACCGTGCCGACCTGTCCAACTTCTTCGGCCTGGACCTGGCGCGGGTGCTGCCCTACAACCTGGCCCGCACGTGGCACGTACAGCTGTCATTGTTCTGGACCGCCGCCGCCTTTCTGGCCGGCGGCATCTTCCTGGTGCCGTTCATCGCCCGCCGCGAGCCGCGCCGCCAGGGTTTGCTCGCCTACGTGCTGCTGGGCGCCATCGCGTTGGTGGTGTTCGGCTCGCTGATCTGCGAGGCGCTTTCCATCTACGGGGTGATCCCGCCCGGATTGTTCTCCCAGCAGTGGGAGTACCTCGACCTGCCGAGGCTGTGGCAGACCCTGCTGATCGTCGGCATGTTCGTCTGGATCGCGATCATCTGGCGCGGCATGCGCTCCAGGCTCAAGGGCGAGTCGAAGATGAACATGCCGTGGTTGTTCTTCTTCTCCGGGCTGGCCATCCCGGCGTTCTACACCGTTGGACTGTTGGCCAGCAGCGG
Organism: uncultured Actinomycetota bacterium; assembly: GCA_963711445.1. Classification (GTDB taxonomy): domain Bacteria; phylum Actinomycetota; class Actinomycetes; order Mycobacteriales; family Mycobacteriaceae; genus Mycobacterium. The sequence continues at coordinate 961,061 of CAVQEF010000002.1, read as the reverse complement.
CACGCACTACACCGTCGCCGAGTTCTGGCGGTTCTGGGTGGTGCACCTGTGGGTGGAGGACTTCCTCGAGCTGTTCACCACCGTGATGGTGGCCTACATGTTCGTCCTGCTGGGCGTGGTGCGCGAACGAATCGCCCTCGGGGTGATCTTCCTCGACGTCATCCTGTACTCCGCCGGCGGCGTCATCGGCACCATGCATCACCTGTACTTCTCGGGCACCCCGGTGGAACACATGGCGCTGGGCGCCTTCTTCTCGGCGGCGGAAGTGATTCCGTTGACCTTCCTCACCGTCGAGGCCTGGGCGTTCCTGCAGCTGGGTGCGCGCCAGCAATCCGGTGACAGCAGGCCATTCCCGCATCGCTGGGCGGTGATGTTCCTGGTCGCCGTCGGGTTCTGGAACTTCCTGGGCGCGGGCATCTTCGGATTCCTGATCAACCTCCCGATCGTGTCCTACTACCAGATCGGCACCGCACTGACCGCCAATCACGCGCACGCGGCGATGATGGGCGTGTACGGCATGCTCGCGGTCGGCTTGGCGATGTTTGCGTTCCGCTATGTGATCCCGGCCGACAAGTGGCCGGAGAAGCTCGCGCGGATTTCGTTCTGGTGCATGAACATCGGCCTGGCGTGGATGGTGTTCGTCACCCTGCTGCCGCTGGGCATCCTGCAGCTCTACCACTCGGTCAACGACGGCTACTTCGAGGCGCGGTCACTGGGCTACATCACCAAGCCGGGCAACGCGGTGATCGAATGGCTGCGGATGCCCGGCGACATCATCCTCATCGTCGGCGGTGTGCTGCCCTTTGTCTGGATCGCCTGGATCGCCCTGCGCAACTTCCGCTCCGGTTCGACCGTGGACGAGCTGCCGGAACATCCGCTCTACAGCCAGTCCGCGGCGAAGGACTGACCGATGACACCGCCGGCCACCTCGGTATGGCTCGTTGCCGGGTATTCGCTTGCCCTGCTGGCCATCGGGTGGGGCTTCGACTCGATGGCGCGGCGGGCGTCGGTGCGCGCGGCCCGCTGGCGCACCGGCCGCTTCAGTTATCGCCCCGATCACGACGCCTGGGTGTGTCCGCGGGATCACTGGCTGTGGCCGAGTTCGTTCGATCCGCAGCACCGCGTCATGCGGTATCGGGCGTTGCCGGTGGTGTGCAACAGCTGCCCGGCCAAATCCGGATGTACGACATCGGATCACGGCCGCGAGATCAGTCGAGAAGTCGATCCGTGGCCACATTCGGACGCCGGGCGGTTCCACCGGGGCATCGCCTGTTGCGTGGCCGCGTTCGGAGTGGTGCTGTCGCTGGCGACGTTGATCACCGACCATTCGGCCGCTGATGTGCTCATCCTGGCGGGCACGGCGCTGGTCGTCGTGGTGCTCGGGCTGCCGCTCGCCCGGCACCTGTGGAACACCCCGTCCAACGCGCCAGACCATCTCCCGCATCGCACCGCGATCGAGGACCAGGTGGCCGCCGCGATCGACCGATATTCCACTCGCTGGGGCGGTTGGGAAGGCAAGGAGGGCAACACATCGTGACTGGAGTGCTGATCGGCGTCGTCGCCGTGGTGATCGTCGCGCTCGCGGTGCTGGCGTTCGCGTCGCTGGTCGTGCTGCGCGAGTACGAACGCGGCGTGGTGTTCCGGATGGGCCACGCGCGCCCGTTGTATCAGCCCGGGCTTCGCCTCCTGATTCCGTCGGTAGACAAGATGATCCGCGTCGACCAACGGCTGGTGACGCTCACCATCCCTCCCCAGGAGGTGATCACGCGCGACAACGTGCCCGCCCGCGTCAACGCCGTCGTCATGTTTCAGGTGACCGACCCGCTCAAGGCGATTCTGGCGGTCGAGAACTACGCTGTCGCGACCTCCCAGATCGCGCAGACGACGCTGCGCTCGCTGCTGGGCCGGGCCGATCTGGACACCCTGCTGGCACATCGCGAAGACCTCAACAGCGACCTGCGCACCATCATCGAGAAGATGACCGAGCCGTGGGGCATCCAGGTTCGAGTGGTCGAAATCAAGGACGTCGAGATTCCCGAATCGATGCAGCGGGCGATGGCCCGCGAGGCCGAGGCCGAACGCGAGCGCCGGGCGAAAGTCATCAACGCCCGGGGCGAACTACAGGCATCAGAGGAGCTGCGGGAAGCCGCGGAGACCCTCTCGAAGAGCCCGGCGTCGCTGCAGTTGCGTTATCTGCAAACGCTGTTGGAGCTGGGCGCGGACCAGAATTCGACGGTGGTTTTCCCGTTGCCGGTTGACATCATCACACCGTTTCTGCGGCACCCGGAAGTCCTTCGGGACGTCGCCAATGCGATCAACGGGGATCGCTAGCCCACCCGGCGGCCCGGCCGCTCCGGGCGTCAGGCCTCGCCCCCGCCGGCCGGCGCCGGCGGTGCGATCCGCCAATTATCGGGATTCTTCGGCGAATACAGCACCGGGAAGAGCTGCCCCATCGTCGGCCACTGGTCGACGTCGACCTCCATGCGCTGGTACACGGCGTGCTCGCTGACCGTTGGGCCGTTGATGACGCCGGCGATGGTCGCGTACTGGCGCCCGGTGGCCTCCGGTCGCGGGCTGACCCCGGTCACCAACAGCGTGCCGCCGACCGCCTCCCCGCGCGGCCCGCGCGGGGCGAACCGCCGGGCAAGGAACACCGCCAGGACCGCCACCAAGATCAGCAGCACACCGAATTCCCACACGGGGCCATGGTAGGACTGCTGTCATGAGCCGCGCCGACGACGCCGCACGGGAGGACCTGGCGCTGGCGTCGGCGCTGGCCGACCGCGCGGACACGCTGACCCGCGCGCGGTTCGGTGCGCTGGACCTGCGCGTGGACACCAAACCGGACCTGACCCCGGTGACCGACGCCGATCGCGCCGTCGAGGCCGACCTGCGCGAGGTGCTCGGGCGCGAGCGCCCCGACGACAGCGTCGTCGGTGAGGAGTTCGGCGGAACAACGACCTTCCGCGGCCGGCAGTGGGTCATCGACCCGATCGACGGCACCAAGAACTTCGTGCGCGGGGTGCCGGTGTGGGCCAGCCTGATCGCGTTGCTCGACGACGGCGTCCCGTGCGTCGGCGTGGTGAGCGCGCCGGCGCTGGGGCGCCGGTGGTGGGCCGCCCGCGGCCACGGCGCGTTCCTTGCCGTCGACGGCGAGGCGCCCCGGCGGCTTTCGGTTTCGGCGGTGGCACAACTTGATTCGGCCAGCCTGTCGTTCTCCAGCCTCTCGGGATGGGCGCAGCGCGGAATGCGCGACCGGTTCATCGAGCTGACCGAGGCGGTGTGGCGGGTGCGCGCCTTCGGCGACTTTCTCTCCTACTGCCTCGTCGCCGAGGGGGCCGTCGACATCGCCGCCGAGCCGGAGGTGTCGGTGTGGGACCTGGCCGCCCTGGACATCGTGGTGCGCGAAGCCGGTGGGACGTTCACCGGCCTGGACGGCGTGGCCGGCCCCCACCGCGGCAGCGCCGTGGCGACCAACGGCCCGCTGCACGAACGGGTGCTCGGCCGACTCGCTGTGAAGTAGGTAACAACCACGCCTTACCTTACTCCGGAGTAAGATAGAGTGATCCGCACCGCCCCAACGACAGAGGCTGCAGACATGACCGAAGCTCTTTCCGGTTCGAACTCCAAGTCCTCCGGCCGCCGCCGACGGCGCAGCGGCAAGACCGGTGTCGGGATGCAACCGCACAAGCGGACCGGCATCGACGTCGCGCTGGCCCTGCTCACCCCGCTCGTGGGCCAGGAGTTCCTGGACAAATACCACCTGCGCGACCCGCTCAACCGCGGCCTGCGCTACGGCACGAAGACGATCTTCTCCACCGGCGCCGCGGCGTCCCGGCAGTTCAAGCGGATCCAGAACCTGCGCAGCGGGCCGACCCGGCTGAAGTCCAGCGGCAAGGACTACTTCGACCTGACCCCCGACGAGGACCAGAAGCTGATCGTCGAGACCGTCGACGAGTTCGCCGCGGAGATACTGCGGCCCGCCGCCCACGACGCCGACGAGGCCGCCGCCTACCCGGCCGGCCTGATCGCCAAGGCCGCCGAGCTGGGCATCACCGCGATCAACATCCCCGAGGACTTCGACGGCATCGCCGCGCACCGCTCCAGCGTGACCAACGTGCTGGTTGCCGAGGCGCTGGCCTACGGCGACATGGGCCTGGCGTTGCCGATCCTGGCGCCGGGCGGGGTGGCGTCCGCGCTGACGCATTGGGGCAGCGCGGACCAGCAGGCCACCTATCTGCCGGAGTTCGCCGGCGAGAACGTGCCGCAGGCCTGCGTGGCCATCGCCGAACCGCACCCGCTGTTCGACCCCACCCGGTTGCGGACCACGGCGGTGCGCACCCCGAGCGGCTACCGGCTCGACGGCGTGAAGTCCCTGGTGCCGGCCGCGGCCGACGCCGAGCTGTTCATCATCGGCGCGCAGCTGAACGGCAAGCCGGCGTTGTTCCTCGTCGAGTCGTCCGCCGCGGGCCTGACCGTCAGGGCGGACCCGAGCATGGGGATCCGCGCGGCGGCCCTGGGCCACGTCGAGCTCTCCGGGGTGTCGGTCCCGAGCAGCGCCCGGCTGGGTGAGGACGAGGCCACCGATGACGACTTCTCCGAGGCGATCGCGCTGGCCCGGCTGGGCTGGGCGGCGCTGGCGGTCGGCACCTCGCACGCGGTGCTGGACTACGTCGTCCCCTACGTCACGCAGCGCCAGGCGTTCGGCGAGCCGGTCGCCCACCGGCAGGCCGTCGCGTTCATGTGCGCCAACATCGCCATCGAGCTGGACGGGCTGCGGCTGATCACCTGGCGCGGCGCCGCACGCGCCGAACAGGGCCTGACATTCACCCGCGAGGCGGCGCTGGCCAAGCGGCTCGGCGCCGACAAGGGCATGCAAATCGGCCTGGACGGCGTGCAACTGCTCGGCGGCCACGGCTACACCAAAGAGCACCCGGTCGAGCGCTGGTACCGCGACCTGCGGGCAATCGGCGTCGCCGAAGGCGTCGTAGTCATCTGAGTCGTCAGCTAACCCGAGCCGAAAGTCCAACCATGGCAATCAATCTGGAAATCCCGCGCAAACTGCAGACGGTGGTGGTCAAGACCCACCAGGGCGCCGCCGAGATCATGCGGCCCATCGCCCGCAAGTACGACGAGCGGGAACACGCCTACCCCGTCGAGCTCGACACCATGATCAGCCTGTTCGAGGGGGCCTCCGAGTCGATCGAGTTCGCGGGGGCCGACGCGCTGCGGGACGAGGAGAGCAGGGACAAGAACCACAACGGCGCCAACATGGCCGCCCTGCTGCAGACGCTGGAGGCCAGCTGGGGCGACCTGGCGATGATGCTGTCGGTCCCCTATCAGGGCCTGGGCAACGCGGCGATCTCCGCCGTCGCCTCCGACGAGCAGCTGGAGAGGCTGGGCAAGGTGTGGGCCGCGATGGCCATCACCGAACCGGGATTCGGGTCGGACTCGGCGGCGGTGTCGACCACCGCCACCCTCGACGGCGACGAGTACGTGATCAACGGCGAGAAGATCTTCGTCACCGCCGGTTCGCGCGCCACCCACATCGTGGTGTGGGCCACGTTGGACAAATCGCAGGGCCGCGCGGCGATCAAGTCGTTCATCGTGCCGCGCGACCATCCCGGCGTCACGGTCGAACGGCTCGAGCACAAGCTCGGCATCAAGGGCTCCGACACCGCGGCCATCCGGTTCGACCACGCCCGCATTCCCAAGGACAACCTTCTGGGCAACCCCGACATCGAAGTCAGCAAGGGCTTTTCCGGGGTGATGGAGACCTTCGACAACACCCGCCCGATCGTGGCCGCCATGGCCGTCGGCGTCGCCCGCGCCGCCCTGGAGGAGATCCGCAAGATCCTCACCGAGGCCGGGGTGGAGATCTCCTACGACCGGCCGGCGCACGCCCAGAGCGCCGCGGCCGCCGAGTTCCTGCGGATGGAGGCCGACTGGGAGGCCAGCTACCTGCTGTCCCTGCGCGCGGCCTGGCAGGCCGACAACAACATCCCCAACTCCAAAGAGGCCTCGATGAGCAAGGCCAAGGCCGGGCGGGTGGCCACCGACATCACCTGCAAGACCGTCGAATTGGCCGGCACCGCAGGGTATTCCGAGCAGTCGCTGCTGGAGAAGTGGGCACGCGACTCCAAGATCCTCGACATCTTCGAGGGCACCCAGCAGATCCAGCAGCTGGTGGTCGCACGCCGCCTGCTGGGGTTGTCGTCGGCCCAGCTCAAGTAGCCCCGGCGAGCGAGGACTATCCCCCGATCGCGTCCAGCCGTTCGCGGGTGCCCGCGTCGAGTTCGACGGAGGCGACGGCCATGTTCTCCTCCAGGTGCGCCGGCGACGAGGTGCCCGGGATCAACAGCACGTTGGGCGCGGTGCCCAGCGTCCAGGCCAGGGCGACCTGCGCCGCGGTGCACCCGAGCTGCTCGGCGACATCGACCACCACCGGGTGGGTCAACACCGGGTTGGGCCGGATGAAGGCCGCGCCCAGCGGGAAGAACGGGACGAAGGCGATGCCCCGTGCCGCGCACTCGTCCAGCACCGGGGTCGACTCGCGGGCTACGACGTTGAAAGCGTTTTGCACGCAAGCGATCTCGGTGCGCTCAAGGGCGTGCAGCAGCTGCTCGCGGTTGACGTTGCTGAGCCCGATCCCGTCGATCAACCCGTCGTCGCGCGCGCGGATCATGACCGAGAGCTGCTCGTCGAACACGTCATCGGGCTCGCCGGGTTCGAAGATGCGCAGGTTGACGGCGGCGAGCCGGTCGACACCCAGGGTGCGCAGATTGGTTTCGATGTCGCGGCGCAACGCGGCGGGCTCGGGCACCGGTAGCCAGGCGCCGGTGTCGTCGCGACGCCCGCCGACCTTGCTCACCAGCGCCAGGTTCTCCGGGTAGGGATGCAGCGCCTTGCGGATCAGCTCGTTGGCGACGTCGGGGCCGTAGAACTGGGCGGTGTCGATGTGGTCGACACCGAGCTCCACCGCGCGCCGCAGCACGGCCAGCGCCTCGTCGCGGTCGCGCGGCGGCCCGAACGCGTTCGGGCCGGGCAGCTGCATCGCGCCGAAGCCGATGCGGGACACGGAGTGGCCACCGAGTGGGAAGGAGTCCATACGCCGAGGCTAACGTCGGGTGGAGGAATACCAGGCGCGGGCGGCCCCCGAGGTGAGGGTGGGCTGTCGGGCGCTACTCGACGACGGAGGTGGCATGCGCGCGGTACGGGTGACTCGGCTGGAAGGTCCGCAGGCGGTCGAGGTGGGCGAGGTCGACGAACCCACGGGCGACGGGGTGGTCGTCGACGTGCACGCCGCCGGGGTGGCGTTCCCCGACGCGCTGCTCACCCGCGGCCTCTACCAGTACCGCCCGGACCCGCCGTTCGTCCTCGGCGCCGAGATCGCCGGGGTGGTGCGGTCGGCTCCGGCGGGCGCTCACGTGCGGGCCGGGGACCGGGTGGTGGGCCTGACGATGCTGTCCGGCGGCATGGCCGAGGTCGCGGTGCTGGCGCCGGACCGGGCGTTCACGTTGCCCGACAACGTCAGCTTCGAGGCGGGCGCCGGCCTGCTGTTCAACGACCTGACGGTCTACTTCGCGCTGACCGTCCGCGGCCGGCTGGCCCGCGGCGAGACGGTGCTGGTGCACGGGGCGGCCGGGGGCATCGGGACCTCAGCGCTGCGGCTGGCGCCGGTGCTCGGGGCGTCGCGCACCATCGCGGTGGTCAGCACGCCGGAGAAGGCCGAGATCGCCACGGCGGCCGGCGCTACGGACGTGGTGCAGGCCGACGGTTTCAAGGACGCGGTCAAGGAGCTGACCGACGGCCGCGGGGTCGACCTCGTCGTCGACCCGGTCGGCGGCGACCGGTTCACCGACTCGCTGCGCTCGCTGGCGCCGGGCGGACGGCTGCTGGTCATCGGCTTCACCGGCGGGGAGATCCCCACCGTGAAGGTGAACCGGCTGCTGCTCAACAACATCGACGTGGTCGGCGTCGGGTGGGGCGCCTGGACCGGCACCCACCCCAACGCGCTGGCCGAGCAATGGGCCGGCCTCGAGGAGCTGCTGACCTCGGGCCGGTTGACCCCACCCGAACCGGTGACCTACCCGCTCGAGGAAGCCGCCGCCGCGATCGCGTCGCTGGAGGACCGCACCGCCCGCGGGAAGGTCGTGCTGCGCGTCCGCGACTGACGCGCGCGGGCATCGTCACTGCGACCCGCGTGGCGCACACCCTTGTGCCACGCCAAAACAAAAAGTAATGTCACTTTCAGTTTTGTCGCCGACGTCGCCGCACACCACGGAGCCGCGCCATGGAATCCTTCGTCCACCTGCGCAAAGGGAAGACGCCACGCCGGCTCCATGCCGATCTGGACGGGCTCAAGGACGACGAGCTCGGACGCGGCGGATTCACGGGCCGGACCGCCAACTTCTACCGGCGCCACGACCCCACCGCCTACCGGGCGGAGGGTCCGCTGCGGCCCGTCGACGTGCTGTCGGATGAGCTCAAGCCGGGCGACGCCACCGACGCCGCCGGCGGGCCCCTGCTGATGTTCGGCAACGACGACTGCCGGGTGCTGCTGAGCCGCCGCCACGAGCCGATGCCGTTCTACGCCCGTCACGTCGACGGGGACCTGCTGTGCTTCGTGCACCAGGGCGCCGGCCTGGCCGAGACCGAGTTCGGGCCGCTGCGCTACACCGACGGCGACTGGGTGTACCTCCCGAAGGCGTGCACGTGGCGTCAGGTCCCCGACAGCCCGACCACGATGCTGATGATCGAGACCACCGACGAACTGCGCGTCCCTCCCCCGGGCCCGCTGGGCCGGCACTTCCCGTTCGACCCCTCCCAGGCCACCATCCCCGAGCCGGGACCCGTCGACCCCGATCCCTTCCAGGACGGGCGCGACGAGTACGAGGTGCGGCTCGTCCATGAGGGTGGACCGACAACACTGTTCTACCAACACAATCCGCTCGACGTCGAAGGCTGGCGCGGGGACAACTTCGCGTTCACGTTCAACATCGCCGACTACAACGTCGTCACCTCCGACAGCGTGCACCTGCCCCCGACCGTGCACCTGTTCATGCAGGCCACCGGGGTCTACGTGATGAACTTTCTGCCCAAGCCCGCCGAGGGCGTGCCCGGCACCGAGCGCACGCCGTGGTATCACCGCAACGTCGACTACGACGAGATCGCCTTCTTCCACGGCGGCTCGCTCTACGGCATCCCGATGCCGCCGGGCCTGATCACCCACGCGCCGCAAGGGGTGCACCACGGTGCGCCGGAGAAGGCGCGCGAGCGGGCGCGCCGCAAGTTCGACGAGCATTCGCGGGTGGACTGGCAGGTGATCGCCATCGACACCCGCCGCCGGCTGACACCGTCGGCCGAGGTGCTCGCCCACGACCTAGGACAACACTGACTCATGACCGCACGCCACGAATATGACCGGATCCCCTATCTCGTTGCCTTCGCCAACAATTCCGGCGTCCGCGACGTCTACGGCGGGCTGGCCGAGATCACCGTGCTGGAAAGCTTCCTGCTCAAGCCGAGGGACACGCCGTCGGACACCGTGCTGGTGTTCATGCACCCGATCGGCGGCGGCGCCTACCTGCCGATGATCAACGCGCTGGCCCGCGCGGGGCACCACGTCATCTACTGCAACAGCCGGTTCCGCGGCACCGACTCCGCGCTGCTGATGGAGAAGGTGGTCGAGGATCTCGGGGAGTGCATCAAGGACGCCAAGAAGCGGCTGGGCTACTCGAAGGTGGTGCTGGCGGGCTGGAGCGGCGGTGGCTCGCTGTCGCTGTTCTATCAGCAGCAGGCCCAGCACGCGACCATCACGTCCAGCCCGTCCGGCGACGGCCCTGACCTGACGGCCCTGGACCTGCCCGCCGCCGACGGCATCATGCTGCTGGCCGCGCACATCAGCCGGCACGGCACGCTCACCGAATGGCTGGACGCGTCGATCCTCGACGAGGCCGACCCCACCAAGCGCGACCCCGAACTGGACCTGTACAACCCCGACAACCCCAACCAGCCGCCCTACAGCCAGGAATTCCTGACCCGCTACCGGCGGGCCCAGGTCGAGCGCAACCGCCGCATCACCGCCTGGGTCAAGGACAAGCTCGCCGAACTGAAAACATCGGGGCGCCCCGACGCTGATGTCGCAGAGTTCTGCTTCGTCGTGCACGGCACCATGGCCGACCCACGCTGGCTGGACCCCACCGTCGATCCCAACGAACGCGCCCCGGGAACGTGCTACCTGGGGGATCCTCGGGTGGTGAACATGAGCCCGGTCGGGCTGGCCCGCTTCAGCACGCTGCGCGGCTGGCTGTCGCAATGGAGCTACGACGACGCCCGCGGCGACGGCGTGGCGTGCGGCCGGGACATCGCCATTCCGGCGCTGGTGGTGGGTAACCTGGCCGATGACGCCTGCACGCCCAGCCACACCCGGCGGCTGTTCGACGCGATCGGGCACCAGGACAAGGAGATGCACGAAATCCCCGGCGCCACACACTATTACGCGGGACCTGACCAGCGCGACAAGTTGCGCGCGGCCGTCGACGTCGTCACCGACTGGCTGGTGCGCCACGACTTCGCGAGCGCCCGGTGACCGCTGCGGGACCGTTGGACGGCGTCCGCGTGCTCGAACTGGGCACCCTGATCGCCGGGCCGTTCGCCGGGCGGCTGCTGGGCGACATGGGCGCCGACGTCATCAAGGTCGAGCCCCCCGGCGCCCCCGACCCGCTGCGCACCTGGGGGCAGGCCGAGGTCGACGGGCAGCACGTCTTCTGGACGGTGCACGCGCGCAACAAGCGGGCGATCACGCTGGACCTGCGCCGCCCCCGGGGACGCGAGCTGTTTTTGGAACTCGTGGACAGATCCGACATCGTGGTGGAGAACTTCCGCCCGGGCACCCTGGAAAAGTGGGACCTGGGCTATGACGTGCTGTGCGAACGCAACCCGGGCGTGATCCTGGTCCGCGTGTCCGGCTACGGGCAGACCGGACCCGACGCGCACAAGGCCGGCTACGCCTCGGTCGCCGAGGCCGCCAGCGGGCTGCGGCACCTCAACGGCTTTCCCGGCGGCCCGCCGCCGCGGCTGGCGCTCTCGCTGGGCGACAGCCTGGCCGGCATGTTCGGCGCCCAGGGCGCGCTGGCCGCGCTCTACCGGCGCAGCATCACCGGCCGCGGCCAGGTAGTCGACGTCGCGCTGACCGAATCCTGCCTGGCCGTGCAGGAATCCACCATTCCCGACTACGACGTCGGCGGCGTGGTGCGCGGTCCCTCGGGCACCCGGCTGGAGGGAATCGCGCCGTCCAACATCTACCGCAGCGCCGACGGCTCGTGGGTGGTGATCGCCGCCAACCAGGACACCGTGTTCGCCCGCCTGTGCAAGGCGATGGGCCGCCCGGAGCTCGCCACCGACGACCGGTTCGCCACGCATGTGGCCCGCGGCCGCAACCAGGACGAGCTCGACAAGATCATCGGCGACTGGGCCGCGCAGCGCCGGCCCGGCGAGATCATCGAAACCCTTTCGGCCGCAGGGGTGATCGCGGGGCCGATCAACACGGTCGCCGAGGTGGTCGATGACCCCCAACTGCGGGCCCGCGGCATGCTCGTCGAGCACTACGACGAACGCCTCAAGCGGGACGTGCTGGGACCGGGCATCGTGCCGGTGCTGTCCGAATCGCCGGGCAGCGTCCGCGGTGCCGGCCCGGCGCGTCCGGGCCAGCACAACGACGACGTCTACACGGGCCTGTTGGGCAAGACCGCCGGAGAGCTCGAGGAACTGCGCGCCGAGGGGGTGCTGTGAACCCTCACGTCGACATTCGCGAAGTGGCCCTGCGCGACGGCCTGCAGATCGAGAAGCCGATTCCGTTGTCGGCCAAGCTGGAGCTGCTCGCCGCGGTGGCCGCCACCGGGGTGCGCGAGGTCGAGGCGACGGCGTTCGTCTCCCCCTCGAAGGTGCCTTCGATGGCCGACGCCGCCGAACTCGCCGCGCACCTGCGCGACTACCCCGGCATCGAGTTCTCCGCGCTGGTGGCCAGCCCGGGCGGCGCCAAGCGCGCCGTCGCAGCGGGGCTGCGATCGATCGAATACGTGGTGGCGGCCAGCGACGCCTTCAGCGAGGCCAACGTCGGGCGGCCCAGCGCCGTGGCCACCGGACAGATCGAGGAGATCGTCGCGATCGCCCACGACGGCGGCGTCACCGTGGAGGTCATCGTCGCCACCGCGTGGGATTGTCCGTTCGAGGGGCCCACGCCGCCTGAGCGCGTCGTCGACATCGCCGCGGCCGCCCGCGACCGCGGCGCCGACCGGTTCTGCATCGCCGACACGATCGGAACCACCACGCCGGGACGGGTGAAGTCGCTGGTCGCCCAACTGCGCCCGATGCTCGGCGACCTGCCGCTGGGCGCGCACTTCCACAACACCCGCGGCTCCGGACTGGCCAGCGCGTACGCGGCCGTCGAGTCCGGCATCACCCGGCTGGACGCCTCGGCCGGCGGGCTGGGCGGCTGCCCGTTCGCGCCGGGGGCGACCGGCAACATCGCCACCGAGGACTTGGTGTACCTGCTGACCGACGGCGGCATCGACGTCGACGTGGACCTGCACGCCGCGATCGCCGCCGCCGGTGTCGCGAAATCCGTTGTCGGCCATGACCTGCCGAGCGCGTTGTTGCGTGCGGGCGACCGGATCCGGGACTGATGCCCACCGAGCTGCTGACCGCCAAGGGCCGCCAGACCAGGCAGGCCATCGAGCAAGCCGCCCGGAAACTGTTCGCCGAGCGGGGTTTTCACGGCACCACCCTGGCCGACATCACCTCGGCCGCGGGCAGGTCGCCGGCGGTGTTCTACCGGTATTTCGCCGACAAGGAGGACCTGCTGGCCGCGCTGGCCGAATCGTTCCTGCACGACGTGGTGACGCCGTCTGGGCTGAGCCTGCGCCTGCCGGAGTCGCCGGACGACGACGCGTTCTTCGCCGCGGTGGTCACCGGCTACTGGAACATGTTCAAGCAGAACATCGGCATCATGATCGCGGTGGCCCAGCTGGCGGCCACCCAGCAGCGGTTCGCGGCCGTGCAGAACGAGTTCCGGCGCTTCGGCATGGACATCGTCGCCGCCTCGGTGCGCCGCGCCCAGGAGCAGGGCCACGGCAGCGAACTCGACCCGCAGCACACCGCGGCGGCCATCGCGCTGCTGTTCGAGAACTTCACCACCGTCTTCGTGGGCCCGTCCGGGATGGGCCTGCAGATCAGCGACGAGGACGCCGTCACGACCCTGTCGACGATCTGGAAGAAAACCCTGTACGGCGCATAAGGAGACCGGCAATGGATTTCACTCTCCCAGAACATCTTCCAGGCGTACTCGCCGAGATGGATGCGTTCATCGAGGCCGAGATCAAGCCGCTCGAACGCGAGCACATCCAGTATTTCGACAAGCGCCGCGAGCACGCCCGCACCGACTGGGACAACGACGGCATCCCCACGCGTGAGTGGGAGGACCTGCTGGCCGAGATGCGCCGGCGCGCCGACAAGGCCGGCTGGCTGCGCTACGGCCTGCCGGCGTCGCTGGGCGGTCGCGACGGCACCAACGTCGACATGGCCGTGATCCGGGAACACCTGGCCCACAAGGGGCTTGGCCTGCACAACGACCTGCAGAACGAGTCGTCGATCGTCGGGAACTTCCCGCAGGTGATCATGATGGAACGCTTCGGCACCGACGAACAGCGCGCCGCGTGGTCCGAGGCGCTGATCACCGGCGAGCGCTCCATGGCGTTCGGCCTCACCGAACCGAAGCACGGCTCGGACGCCACCTGGCTGGAAACGCGCGCGCAACCCGATGGTGACGGCTGGATCATCAACGGCTCCAAGCGGTTCAACACCGGGGTGCACCGCGCCACCCACGACCTGGTCTTCGCCCGCACCTCCGGCGAACCCGGGCAGGCCACGGGCATCACCGCGTTCCTGGTGCCCACCGACACGCCGGGGTTCGGCGTGCCGTACTACTGGTGGACGTTCAACATGCCCACCGACCACGGCGAAGTCGAGTTGACCGATGTGCGCGTGCCCGGCGACGCGATACTGGGCGAGGTGGGCCGCGGCCTGGACGTCGCGCAGACCTTCCTGCACGAGAACCGGATCCGGCAGGCCGCGAGCAGCCTGGGCGCCGCGCAGTACTGCATCGACCGTGCCGCCGAGTACGCCGGGCAGCGCACGGTGTTCGGCAGGCCGCTGTCGGTCAACCAGGCCGTGCAATGGCCGCTGGCCGAGTTGGCGACCGAGGCGCAGATGGTGCGGCTGCTCGTGGCCTACGCGGCCTGGCATCTGGACCGCGACCACCACATGGAGGTCTCCGACAAGGTGTCGATGGCCAACTACCGCGCCAACCGGCTGGTCTGCGACGCCGCCGACCGGGCGATGCAGGTGTTCGGCGGCCTCGGCTACAGCCGTCACGAACCGTTCGAGCACATCTACCGCCACCACCGCCGCTACCGCATCACCGAGGGCGCCGAGGAGATCCAGATCCGCCGGGTGGCGCAGCGGCTCTTCAAGTTCGGCAAGAAGTGACGGAGCTGGCCGGCGAACTCGCCGGGGTGCTGGCGGGGCCCCTCGGCGTGGAGAGCGTGCGCGTCGAGGACCTGCGGGCGCTCACCGGCGGCGCCAGCCGCACCACCTGGGCGTTCGACGCCGTCACCGGCGAGGCGCGCCGGCCGCTGATCCTGCGCACCGGCCCGCCCGACGGCCTGCACGCCGGCATGGAGCTCGAGGCCCGCGCGCAGGCCGCCGCGGCCACCGCCGGAGCACCGGTCCCCCACATCCTCATCGCCGACGATTCGCCTGGCGCACTGGGCAATCCGTATCTGATCTGCGATGCCGTCGCGGGCGAGACCATCGTCCGGCGGATCCAGCGCCGGCTCGACGCCGGCGACGCACACGCCAACCGCGCGGGGCTGCTGCGGCAGTGCGCGCGGGCGCTGGCCGCCATCCACCGCGCCGACCCCGACCTGCCGGGACTGACCCACGAGGACCAACTCGCGCAGTGGCGCGAGCGCCTCGACGACATGCAGGACACCACCGCCACATTCGAGTGGGCGTTCCGCTGGCTGGCCGCCCACCGGCCGCCCGCGTCGGCCACGGTCCTGGTGCACGGGGACTACCGGATGGGCAACCTGATCGTGGACGGGTCCGAGCTCTCCGCCGTCCTGGACTGGGAAATGGTGCATGCCGGCGAGGCGTACGAGGACCTGGCCTGGTTCTGCGTCCGGGCCTGGCGATTCGGCGCCCCGGCCGGCCTGGGCGCCGGGGGCCTGGGCAGCGTCGAGAGCTTCCTTCGCGCCTACGAGGAGGCCGGCGCGACTACCGTCGACCGGGTGGCGTTTCACTGGTGGCGCATGCTGGCCACGCTGCGCTGGGGTGTCATCTGCCGTTACCAGGCGGAGCGGCACCTGAGCGGCCAGTCACGGTCGGTGGAGTTGGCGACGATCGGCCGCCGCGTCTGCGAGACCGAATGGGACCTGCTGGACCTGCTCGAGGCGCCCGGTGACGATGCGCGCCGCGCAGCGGCGCGAGGAGGAGGCGGGCAAACGGAAGCGCCCGGTGACGATGCGCGCCGCGCAGCGGCGCGAGGAGGAGGCGGGCAAACGGAAGAAGCGGCGCCGTGATCGGCGCCTACGGCCGCCCGATCGCCGCCGAACTCGTCGCCGCGGTCGCCGAATTCCTCGAAACCGACGTCCGGGACGCGACGAGCGGACAGGTCAACTTCCACGCCAGGGTGGCCGCCAACGCGTTGCGCATCGTCGAGCGCGAATTGCTCGACGAAACCGAGGCGGAAAGCGGTGCGGCGCTGGCCGGCCTGGGCTTCGCCGACGAGGACGAGCTTGCCGCCGCCATCAGGGCCGGCGAGCTGGACGGGCGCGCCGCCGACGTCGTCGCCTGCCTGCGCATCCTGGTGCGGCGCCGGCTGGCGGTCTCCCACCCCGGATACGAGATCGAATAGATACGACAGCGAATAGGAGGCAGGCCCATGCCCGCTAGCACCACCGAGGCCATCGTCGACGTGGCCGACCGGCTGTTCGCGGCGATCGAACACGGCGACAAGGCCACCGTCGACCGACTCTGGCGCGACGACATCGCGGTGTGGCGGACCGATGGCCGCGGCCCGTTCAAGACGGACGACAAGGCCCGCGCGCTGCGGGTCATCGACTGGTTCATCACGACCACCGGGCAGCGCCGCTACGAGATACTCGACCGCCGGGTGTTCGACACCGGATTCGTCCAGCAGCACGTCCTGCACGCGACCGGACATGGCGGCCAATCGATCTCGCTGCGGGTCTGCATCGTGATCGGGGTGGGCGGCGACGGCCTGATCGAGCGGATCGAGGAGTACTTCGACCCGGCCGGGATCGCGCCGCTGATCGACCAGTAGAAGGGAAGGCGACGATGACAACCCTGGAAACGCTGCTCAACGACCCCGAGACGGCCGGCGCGTGGCGCCTTGACCCGGACCGCTCGGCGATCACCTTCACGATCAAGAATATGTGGGGCCTGCTGCGAGTCAGGGGCCGTTTCACCGAGTTCGGCGGCGAGGGGCGGCTGACCGGCGACGGCGCGGCCTCGGGCCGCCTCGACATCGCCGCCGCCTCGCTGGACACCGGGATCGGCCGTCGCGACACGCACCTGCGCTCGGCCGACTTCTTCGACGTCGAACGCTTCCCGGAGATCAGCGTGGTCGTCACCGCGGTCCACCCGAGCGCGGGGAAGGCCGCCGACCTGAGGGCCGATTTCACCATCAGGGGCGTCACCGCGCCGCTGGCGCTGCCGGTCACGATCAGCGAGCTCGACGACGGCTCGATCCGGTTCGCCGGGCAAACCCCGGTCGATCGGCACCAGTTCGGATTGGGCTGGAACAAGTTCGGCATGATCGCGGACGCGGCGACGGCGGCGGCGGAAGCCGTTTTCGTGCGGGCACCCCGGTAAGACCGGCGCCGCCCCAGTACGATCTGCACCGTGTCCGCCTCCAGCCCCGACTCCACCGTCGCCCTGCGTATCCTCGTCTACAGCGACAACGCCGAAACGCGCCGGCACGTGATACAGGCGCTGGGCAGGCACTTGCACCCGGATCTGCCCGAGCTCAACTACGTCGAGGTGGCGACCGGCGACATGGTCGTCCAGCGGATGGACGAGGGCGGCATCGACCTGGCCATCCTCGACGGGGAGGCGACCCCGACGGGCGGCATGGGGATCGCCAAGCAGCTCAAGGACGAACTCGACACGTGCCCGCCGCTCGTCGTGCTGACCGGGCGTCCCGACGACGCGTGGCTGGCCAACTGGTCCCGCGCCGAGGCCGCGGTGCCCCACCCCGTCGACCCCATCGTGCTGGGCCGCACCGTGCTGGGCCTGCTGCGCGCCCCCGCCCGCTAGGGGCGATCGCAAGCGCGGCGCAGCCGGGCGAAGCGGGTCGCCCCCGATCTGCCTTAGCGGCATCAGCAGGGGAAGGGTCGGCGTGGGCACCATGGAGGTGGTCGTCGTCCCGCCCAGCGCGTAGGTCACCGATGAGACCTCCACTCCCTGCGACGGCGCAACGGGTTCGGTGGGCCAGTGCAGGTACTCCCCGCCCGCAAGGGCGTCGACGTCGGCCAGCACGTCCCACGGCGTCACCTGCCCGGCGGCCACCGAGGCCGCCGCGTGGTAGCCCGCCATCGCGGTCACGTCCCGGGTCCACACCTGCTAGTCCTCGGCGTCCAGGGCCGCGATGACCGGAGCGTTCTGGCCGAACACGTTGGACGCCGCCGACGCCGGCAACCACGCGCGGTTGGCGGCGGACACCGCCCGCGCCTGGGCCGGGTCCCATCGCCAGCGCCGACGGGCCCCCGCCACCATCGGGTCCGTCACGCCGGCGGTCACCGATCGGAACGAGTACGACCCGATCCGGGGCCGGAAAACATCGGCCGGGAGTTCACCTCCGGCGGCGAAACTGAGTAATGCATCACAACCCCCCGCCTCGACCACCCGGTCGCGGCGGTCACGGCCGCGGCAACATCCCGGGGAGCACAGAGCATGAGCACCCGATACACCGGGGCGGGCTGACTGTCTGCGGTTTCACCGACCCTCGGTCCTCACCCGAGCACCGGATGGGCAACCGCCGGGGCGCACCCCCCGGGCAAGCGCTCCGCGCGTCACGACGCTATGTTGTAGGTCACTGAGACCGGACAGACAGCCCGTCGGTCACAGCAGCCCGGCCACCGCCCGGCCGCCGCGCGGCGGCCCGTACGACGGATCTTGGAGCGAGTTGAACGCCTACATACCCATCCTGGTACTGGGAGCCATTGCCGCCGCCTTCGCCGTGGGCTCGGTGGTGATCGCGAGCCTGGCCGGCCCGTCCCGGTACAACCGGTCGAAGCTGGAGGCCTACGAGTGCGGGATCGAGCCCACCGACGACACCGCGCACACGACCGCCGGCCAGCGGTTCCCGATCAAGTACTACCTGACCGCGATGTTGTTCATCGTCTTCGACATCGAGATCGTGTTCTTGTATCCCTGGGCGGTCAGTTATGACGCCCTGGGGACGTTCGCGCTGGTCGAGATGGTCGTGTTCATGCTCACGGTTTTCGTGGCGTACGCCTACGTGTGGCGCCGCGGGGGCCTGACGTGGGATTGAGGTAAGACGTGGGCCTGGAAGAACAGCTGCCCGGTGGCATCCTGCTGTCAACCGTCGAGAAGGTCGCCGGCTACGTGCGCAAGAACTCGCTGTGGCCGGCGACGTTCGGGTTGGCCTGCTGCGCCATCGAAATGATGGCGACCGCCGGCCCGAGGTTCGACATCGCGCGGTTCGGCATGGAGCGGTTCTCGGCGACACCCCGGCAGGCCGATCTGATGATCGTGGCCGGGCGGGTCAGCCAGAAGATGGCGCCGGTGCTGCGCCAGATCTACGACCAGATGGCCGAGCCGAAATGGGTGCTGTCCATGGGCGTGTGCGCGTCCTCGGGCGGGATGTTCAACAACTACGCGATCGTGCAGGGCGTCGATCACGTGGTGCCGGTGGACATCTACCTGCCCGGCTGCCCGCCGCGCCCGGAGATGCTGTTGCACGCAATCCTCAAGCTGCACGAGAAGATTCAGGAAATGCCGCTCGGGGTCAACCGGGAACGTGCCATCGCCGAGGTCGAGGAGGCGGCACTGGCGGCCAGGCCCACCATCGAGATGCACGGACTGCTGCGATGAGCTCACCGGACCAGGACCCCGGGGAAGCGGTGGCCCGCGGCGACGAGGAGCGCATCGACGTTCGCCGCGGCATGTTCGGGGTCTCCGGCACCGGCGACACCTCCGGATACGGACGGTTGGTGCGCGAGGTCACGCTGCCGGGCAGCAGTTCCCGGCCCTACGGCGGCTATTTCGACGACGTCGTCGACGGGCTGGCCGAGGCGCTGGGACGCAACGGCGTCGAGTTCGGTGACGCGATCGAGCGGGTCGTGGTCGACCGCGACGAACTCACCGTGCACGTGCGCCGGGAGTTGCTGCCGCAGGTGGCCCAGCGGCTGCGCGACGAACCGGAGCTGCGCTTCGAGATGTGCCTGGGCGTCAGCGGGGTGCACTACCCCCACGAGGCGGGCCGGGAACTGCACGCCGTCTACCACCTGCAGTCGATCACCCACGGCCGCCGCGTCAGGCTGGAAGTGGCTGCGCCGGATAGCGATCCACACATTCCCTCGCTGTTTTCGGTGTACCCGACCAACGACTGGCACGAGCGCGAAACCTACGACTTCTTCGGCATCATCTTCGACGGGCATCCGGCGCTGACCCGGATCGAGATGCCCGACGACTGGCAGGGGCATCCCCAGCGCAAGGACTATCCGCTCGGCGGAGTCCCCGTCGAATACAAGGGCGCGCGGATACCCCCGCCCGACGAGCGGAGGGGCTACAACTGATGAGCCAAGACACGGCAACGGCGCACGAGGGGAACGGCGCCTCTGAGCCATCCGAGACCGTTCTGGTCGCGGGCGGTCAGGACTGGGAGCAGGTCGTCGAGGCCGCCCGCGGCGCGGATCCCGGCGAGCGGATCGTCGTCAACATGGGACCGCAGCACCCGTCCACGCACGGGGTGCTGCGGCTGATCCTCGAGATCGAAGGCGAGACGGTCACCGAGGTCCGCTGCGGAATCGGCTACCTGCACACCGGGATCGAGAAAAACCTCGAATACCGGTACTGGGCCCAGGGTGTCACCTTCGTGACCCGGATGGATTACCTGTCACCGTTTTTCAACGAGACCGCGTTCTGCCTGGGCGTGGAGAAGCTGCTGGGCATCACCGACGCGATACCGGAGCGGGCCACTGTCATCCGGGTGATGATGATGGAGCTCAACCGGGTCTCCTCGCACCTGGTCGCTTTGGCGACGGGCGGCATGGAGCTGGGCGCGATGACCCCGATGTTCGTCGGGTTCCGGGGCCGCGAAATCATGCTCAAACTGTTCGAGTCGATCACCGGCCTGCGGATGAACAGCGCCTATGTCCGGCCCGGCGGCGTCGCCCAGGACCTGCCGCCGAACACGATCACCGAGGTTTCCGACGCGCTCAAGGACTTGCGGCAGGTCCTGCGCGAGATGGGCGCCCTGCTCAACGAGAACGCGATCTGGAAGGCGCGCACCTGCGACATCGGCTACCTGGACCTGACCGGGTGCATGGCACTGGGCATCACCGGCCCGATCCTGCGCGCCACCGGCCTGCCCCACGACCTGCGCAAGAGCGAGCCCTACTGCGGATACGAGGACTACGAATTCGACGTGATCACCGCCGACACGTGTGACGCCTACGGGCGCTACATGATTCGCGTGAAAGAGATGTGGGAGTCCGTGAAGATCGTGGAGCAGTGTCTGGACAAGCTGCGGCCGGGCCCGACGATGATCGAGGACCGCAAGCTGGCCTGGCCGGCCGACCTCAAGGTGGGCCCCGACGGCATGGGCAACTCGCAGGAGCACATCGCCAAGATCATGGGCGGTTCGATGGAGGCGCTCATCCACCACTTCAAGCTGGTCACCGAGGGCATCAGGGTGCCCGCCGGCCAGGTCTACACCGCGGTCGAGTCGCCCCGCGGGGAGCTGGGCGTGCACATGGTCAGCGACGGCGGCACCCGGCCCTACCGGGTGCACTACCGGGACCCCTCGTTCACCAACCTGCAGGCCGTCGCCGCGATGTGCGAGGGCGGGATGGTCGCCGATCTGATCACCGCGGTCGCTTCCATCGACCCGGTGATGGGCGGGGTGGACCGATGACGGGCCCGCAGGGCCAGCCGGTGTTCATCCGGCTGGGACCCCCGCCCGAGGAGCCCAACCAGTTCGTGGTTGACGGTGCGCCGCAGTCGTATTCGCCGGAGGTGCGGGCGCGGCTCGAGGTCGACGCCAAGGAGATCATCGGCCGCTACCCCAACAAGCGCTCCGCGCTGCTGCCGCTGCTGCACCTGGTGCAGTCGCAGGATTCCTACCTGACCCCGGCGGGCCTGGAGTTCTGCGGTGAGCAGCTGGACCTGACCGGCGCGGAGGTGTCGGCGGTGGCGAGCTTCTACACGATGTACCGCCGCGGCCCCACCGGCGACTACCTCGTCGGCGTGTGCACCAACACGCTGTGCGCGGTCATGGGCGGCGACGCGATCTTCGAGTCCCTCAAGGAGCACCTGGGCATCGGGAACGACGAGACCACCTCCGACGGGTCCGTCACCCTGCAGCACATCGAGTGCAACGCCGCCTGCGACTTCGCCCCGGTGGTGATGGTCAACTGGGAGTTCTACGACAACCAGACGTGCGAGTCGGCGCGCGAACTGGTCGACTCGCTGCGCTCGGGCACGCCGGCACCCCCGACCCGCGGCGCCCCGCTGTGCGCCTTCCGCGAGACGTCGCGCATCCTGGCCGGCCTGCCCGACCAGCGCCCCGACCAGGGGCAGGGCGGCGCCGGCGAGGCGACGCTGGCCGGCCTGAAGGTGGCGCGGGACAACGGCATGCAAGCGCCCGCCCCTGCCGAGACCACCCCGGAAGGCCAGTCATGACCACGCCGTTGACCCCGGTCATCAGCCGCTTCTGGGACGACCCGCAGTCGTGGACGTTGGAGACCTACCGGCGCCACGATGGCTACAGGGGCTACGAGGCGATGAAGAAGGCGCTGGCCATGGCGCCCGACGACGTGATCGCCGCCGTGAAGGACTCCGGGCTGCGCGGGCGCGGCGGCGCGGGCTTCTCGACCGGGACGAAGTGGTCGTTCATCCCGCAGGGCGACACCGGAGCGGCCGCCAAGCCGCACTACCTGGTGGTCAACGCCGACGAGTCCGAACCCGGGACGTGCAAAGACATTCCGCTGATGCTGGCGACGCCGCACGTGCTGGTCGAGGGCGTCATCATCGCGGCGTACGCGATCCGGGCCCACCACGCGTTCATCTACGTGCGCGGCGAGGTGCTGCCGGTGCTGCGGCGCCTGCAGAACGCGGTGGCCGAGGCCTACGCCGCCGGCTACCTGGGCCGCGACATCAACGGCTCGGGCTTCGATTTGGAGCTGGTGGTGCACGCCGGCGCGGGCGCCTACATCTGCGGCGAGGAGACCGCGCTGCTCGACTCCCTGGAGGGACGGCGCGGCCAGCCGCGGCTGCGGCCGCCGTTCCCGGCGGTGGCCGGGCTGTACGGCTGCCCCACGGTGATCAACAACGTCGAGACGATCGCCAGCGTGCCGGCGATCATCCTGAACGGCGTGGAATGGTTCCGGTCGATGGGCAGCGAGAAATCCCCGGGCTTCACGCTGTATTCGCTGTCCGGGCACGTCACCCGGCCCGGCCAGTACGAGGCGCCGCTGGGCATCACGCTGCGCGAGTTGCTCGGCTACGCGGGCGGGGTGCGGGCCGGGCACCGGCTCAAGTTCTGGACGCCCGGCGGGTCGTCGACCCCGCTGTTGACCGACGAGCACCTCGACGTGCCGCTGGACTACGAGGGTGTGGGCGCCGCCGGCTCGATGCTGGGCACCAAGGCGCTGGAGATCTTCGACGAAACGACCTGCGTGGTGCGCGCGGTGCGGCGCTGGACGGAGTTCTACAAACACGAGTCGTGCGGGAAATGCACGCCGTGCCGCGAGGGCACCTTCTGGCTGGACCAGATCTACGAGCGGCTGGAGACGGGCAAGGGCACCGCCGAGGACATCGGCAAGCTGTCCGACATCTCCGACACCATCCTGGGAAAGTCGTTCTGCGCGTTGGGGGACGGCGCCGCCAGCCCGGTGATGTCGTCGATCAAGTACTTCCGCGACGAGTACGTCGCGCACGTCGAGGGGGGCGGCTGCCCGTTCGACCCCAAAGACTCCATGCTGACGCCGAGCGGAAAGGTTTGACGCGCGCATGACCCGCGGTGGCGACGATGCAGAGCGAAGCGATGAGGAGGAGCGGCGCGCATGACTAGTGCGGCCAAAACCGAAGCGGGCGACGGGGTGCGTCCGCCGGAGATGGTGAACCTGACCGTCGACGGCATCGAGGTCAGCGTTCCCAAGGGCACCTTGGTGATTCGCGCGGCCGAGTTGATCGGCATCCAGATCCCGCGCTTCTGCGACCACCCGCTGCTGGACCCGGTCGGTGCCTGCCGGCAGTGCCTGGTGGAGGTCGAGGGGCAACGCAAGCCGATGGCGTCGTGCACCACCGTGGCCACCGACGACATGGTCGTGCGCACGCAGCTGACCTCTGAGGCCGCCGACAAGGCCCAGCACGGCGTGATGGAACTGCTGCTGATCAACCATCCGCTGGACTGCCCGATGTGCGACAAGGGCGGCGAATGCCCCCTGCAGAACCAGGCGATGTCCAACGGGCGCAGCGATTCCCGCTTCACCGACGTCAAGCGCACGTTCGCCAAGCCGATCAACATCTCCTCGGAGGTGCTGCTGGACCGCGAGCGCTGCATCCTGTGCGCCCGCTGCACGCGCTTCTCCGAGCAGATCGCCGGCGACCCGTTCATCGACATGCAGGAGCG
The DNA here is from genome assembly GCA_963711445.1 of uncultured Actinomycetota bacterium. Taxonomy (GTDB): domain Bacteria; phylum Actinomycetota; class Actinomycetes; order Mycobacteriales; family Mycobacteriaceae; genus Mycobacterium. Next base: position 937,099 of record CAVQEF010000002.1, on the reverse strand, counting down.
GGGCGCCCTGCAACAGGTCGGCATCTACGCCAACGAGCCGTTCGACTCCTACTTCTCGGGCAACACGGTGCAGATCTGCCCGGTGGGCGCGCTGACCGGCATGGCCTACCGTTTCCGGGCCCGCCCGTTCGATTTGGTGTCCAGCCCGAGCGTGTGCGAGCACTGCGCCTCGGGATGCGCGCAACGCACCGACCGCCGCCGCGGCAAGGTCCTGCGCCGGCTGGCCGGCGACGACCCCGAGGTCAACGAGGAATGGAACTGCGACAAGGGCCGGTGGGCGTTCAACTACGCCACCCAACCCGACGTGCTCACCACTCCCCTGATCCGCGACGCCGGCGGCACGCTGGTGCCCGCGTCGTGGTCGCACGCGGTGGCGACGGCGATCCGGGGGCTCGAGGCCGCCCGCGGCCGCGCGGGCGTGCTCGTCGGCGGCCGGGTGACCTGCGAGGACGCCTACGCCTACGCCAAGTTCGCGCGAATCGTGTTGGACAGCAACGACATCGACTTCCGCGCTCGCCCGCACTCGGCCGAGGAGGCCGACTTCCTGGCGGCGCGCATCGCCGGCCGGCCGATGGCCGTCAGCTACGCCGACCTGGAGTCGGCGCCGGTGGTGGTGCTGGCCGGGTTCGAGCCGGAAGAGGAGTCGCCGATCGTCTTTCTGCGGCTGCGCAAGGCCGCCCGCAAACGCGGGGTGCCCGTGTATGCGGTCGCCCCGTTCGCGACCCGCGCGCTGGCGAAGATGGCCGGACGGCTGCTGCAAACCGCTCCCGGCGCCGAAGCCGCGACCCTCGACGGCCTGGCCACCGGCGAGAGCCCGGGTCCCCTCAAAGACCTGCTGGCCACTCCCGGCGCGGTGATCATGGTCGGGGAACGGCTGGCGACGGCGCCGGGCGCCCTGTCGGCCGCCGCGCGGCTCGCCGACGCCACCGGGGCCCGGCTGGCGTGGGTGCCGCGGCGGGCCGGGGAGCGCGGCGCGCTCGAGACCGGGGCGCTGCCCGGCCTGCTGCCCGGCGGCCGTCCGCTGGGCGACGACGAGGCCCGCGCGCAGGTGTGCGCGGCCTGGAACGTCGATGAATTGCCCTCCGCCGCAGGGCGTGACGCCGACGCCATCCTGGCCGCCGCCGCCGGCGGCACGCTGGGCGCGCTGGTCGTCGGCGGCGTGGAGCCCGACGACTTCGCCGATCCCGAAGCGGTGCTGTCCGCGCTGGACGCCGCCGGGTTCGTGGTCAGCCTGGAGCTGCGGCACAGCGCCGTCACGCAGCGCGCCGACGTCGTGTTCCCGGTCGCGCCGACGACGCAGAAGGCCGGCACCTTCCTGAACTGGGAGGGCCGCTATCGCGGGTTCGGCCCCGCGCTGCACGGCACCGCCGAACTGGCCGGCCAGCCCGATCATCGGGTGCTCGACACACTGGCCGACGAGATGGGCGTCTACCTGGGGGCGACCACCGCCGAGGAGGCCCGCGCGGAGATGGTCAGGCTGGGCGCCTGGGACGGCAGGCCCGCCGCGGCCCGCGACGTGGCGGCCCCGCCGCCGACCGAACCCGGCGCCGGTGAGGCCGTGCTGACCGGCTGGCGGATGCTGCTGGACAACGGGCGGCTGCAGGACGGCGAGCCGCACCTGGCCGGGACCGCGCGCGCACCGGTGGTGCGGCTGTCGGCCGGCACCGCCGCCGAGATCGGTGCCGCCGACGGCGATGCGGTCACGGTCAGCACGTCGCGCGGCTCCATCACGTTGCCGCTGGCCGTCACCGACATGCCCGACCGGGTCGTGTGGCTGCCGTTGAACTCGCCGGGTTGCGCGGTGCACCGGCAGCTGGGCGTCACCATCGGCAGCATCGTGAAGATCGGGGCAAGCGCATGAACTCCCTGAGCGCCTTCGGGCACGACACCTGGTGGCTGGTGCTGGGCAAGGCGCTGGCGATCTTCGTGTTCCTCATGCTCAACGTGCTGGTCGCCATCCTGCTCGAGCGCAAGATCCTGGGCTGGATGCAGCAGCGGCCCGGCCCCAACCGGGCGGGGCCGTGGGGCGTCCTGCAGAGCCTGGCCGACGGGATCAAGCTGGCGCTCAAGGAGAGCATCACCCCCCGCGGCGTCGACTGGTTCGTGTACATGGCGGCGCCGGTCATCTCGACGATCCCCGCGTTCACCGCGTTCGCGTTCATCCCGTTCGGCCCCGAGGTGTCGGTGTTCGGCCACCGCACCCCGCTGCAGCTGACCGACCTGCCGGTCGCGGTGCTGTTCATCCTGGGGCTCTCGGCGATCGGCGTCTACGGCATCGTGCTGGGCGGCTGGGCGTCGGGGTCCACCTACCCGTTGCTGGGCGGTGTGCGCTCCACCGCCCAGGTCATCTCCTACGAGGTCGCGATGGGGCTGTCGTTCGCGGCGGTGTTCCTGTTCGCCGGCACGATGTCGACGTCGCAGATCGTGGCCTCCCAGAACCGGGTCTGGTACGTATTCCTGCTGCTGCCGTCGTTCATCATCTACCTCATCTCGATGGTGGGCGAAACCAACCGCGCCCCCTTCGACCTGCCGGAGGCCGAGGGCGAACTGGTCGCCGGCTTCCACACCGAGTACTCGTCGCTGAAGTTCGCGATGTTCATGCTGGCCGAGTACGTCAACATGATGACGGTCTCCTCACTGGCCGCGGCCCTGTTCTTCGGTGGGTGGCACGCCCCCTGGCCGATCAACATGTGGGCCGGCGCCAACACCGGCTGGTGGCCGGTGCTGTGGTTCACCGCCAAGATGTGGACCTTCCTGTTCATCTACATGTGGCTGCGAGCCAGCCTGCCCCGGCTGCGCTACGACCAGTTCATGGCGCTGGGCTGGAAGCTGCTCATCCCGGCGTCGCTGGTCTGGGTGCTGATCGCGGGGGTGATCCGCACCCTGCGCAACCAGGGGTACGCGCACTGGACCCCGCTCCTGGTGGTCAGCAGCATTGTCGTGGCGGTGGTGCTGGTGCTGCTGCTGCGAAAGCCGTTCAGCAGCCCCGGCATCCGCGCGATGGAACGGGAACTGCGCCGTCGCGACAAGGGACCAGTCCGAGAGGCCCTCGAGCCTGCATACCCGACGCCGCCGCTGCCGATGAAGGCGCTGGCGACACCCGTCGGTGCGAGCAAGGAGAAAGCGCATGGCTAAATTCCTCGACGCCGTGGCCGGATTCGGCGTGACGTTTAGCGCGATGTTCAAAAAGCGTGTCACCGAAGGTTATCCGGAGAAGCCTGGCCCGGTGGCGCCGCGCTACCACGGCCGTCACCAACTCAACCGCTACCCCGACGGGCTGGAGAAGTGCATCGGCTGCGAGCTGTGCGCCTGGGCCTGCCCGGCCGACGCGATCTACGTCGAGGGCGCGGACAACACCGAAGAGCAACGGTTCTCGCCCGGAGAGCGCTACGGCCGGGTGTACCAGATCAACTATCTGCGCTGCATCGGCTGCGGCCTGTGCATCGAAGCCTGCCCGACCCGGGCGCTGACGATGACCAACGACTACGAGATGGCCGACGACAACCGCGCCGGCCTCATCTACGAGAAGGACCGGCTGCTGGCCCCGCTGCTGCAAGACATGCTCGCGCCGCCGCACCCCAGGGCGCCGGGCGCCACCGACAAGGACTACTACCAGGGCAACGTGACCGCGCACGGCTTGCGCGAGACCGAGAAGGCCGGAGAACCCCGGTGACGACGTTGCTGGCCACGAATCTGGCTTCAGACGCCCTGGTGCGCACCTCCACCGGTGAGGCGGTGACGTTCTGGGTGCTGGGCACAGTGGCGCTGATCGGCGCGCTCGGGGTGGTGCTGGCGGTCAACGCCGTCTACTCGGCGATGTTCCTGGCGATGACGATGATCATCCTGGCGGTGTTCTACATCGTGCAGGACGCGCTGTTCCTCGGTGTCGTCCAGGTCGTCGTCTACACCGGCGCGGTGATGATGCTGTTTTTGTTCGTGCTGATGCTGATCGGCGTGGACACCGCCGAATCGCTGAAGGAGACGCTGCGCGGACAGCGCGCGGCCGCCCTCCTGACCGGGCTCGGGTTCGGCGCCCTGCTCGTCGCCGCCATCGGCAACGTGGCCGCCGGAGGCTTCGCCGGCCTGCGCGCCGCCAACGCCAACGGCAACGTCGAAGGCCTTGCCGCGCTGATCTTCTCGCGGTACCTGTGGGCGTTCGAGCTGACCAGCGCGCTGCTGATCACCGCGGCCGTCGGCGCGATGGTGCTCGCGCACCGGGAGCGTTTCGCACGGCGCAAGACCCAGCGCGAACTCGCCGAGGAGCGCTTCCGGCCCGGCGGGCACCCCACCCCGATGCCCAGCCCCGGCGTCTTCGCCCGCCGCAACGCGGTCGACACGGCCGCGCTGCTGCCCGACGGGTCCTACTCGAAATTGTCGGTGTCGGCGATACTGCGCGGCCACGACGCCCAGGACAGGGAGCTTGAATCCCGCGAAGCCGACCCCAAGCCCGACCCGCAACCCATCCAAGGCGGTGCGTCGTGAATCCGGCCAACTACCTTTACCTTTCGGCCCTGCTGTTCACCATCGGGGCCTCGGGCGTGCTGCTGCGGCGCAACGCCATCGTGATGTTCATGTGCGTCGAGCTCATGCTCAACGCCGTCAACCTGGCGTTCGTCACCTTCGCGCGGATGCACGGCCAGTTGGACGGCCAGATGATCGCGTTCTTCACGATGGTGGTGGCCGCCTGCGAGGTGGTGATCGGCCTGGCCATCATCATGACGATCTTCCGTGCCCGCAAATCGGCGTCCGTCGACGACGCGAACCTACTCAAAGGCTGACACGCCACGATGACTGACTTCACCTGGCTGCTGGTGGCACTGCCGCTGGCGGGCGCCGCGATCCTGCTGTTCGGCGGCCGGCGGACCGACGCGTGGGGACACTGGCTGGGCTGCGCCGCCGCCGTCGCGTCGTTCGGGGTGGGCGCCACGCTGCTCGCCGACCTGCTCGGCCGCGCCGCCGACGACCGCGCCATCCACCAGAAGCTGTTCACCTGGATCCCGGTCAACCAGCTGCAGGTGGACCTGGGCCTGCAGATCGACCAGCTGTCCATGTGTTTCGTGTTGCTGATCACCGGGGTCGGGTCGCTGATCCACATCTACTCGGTCGCCTACATGAAAGATGACGCAGATCGCCGTCGTTTTTTTGGCTACCTCAACCTGTTCCTGGCCTCGATGCTGCTGCTGGTGGTGGCCGACAACTACGTCGTGCTCTACGTCGGGTGGGAGGGCGTCGGCCTGGCGTCCTACCTGCTGATCGGTTTCTGGTACCACAAGCCCTCGGCGGCCACGGCGGCCAAGAAGGCGTTCGTGATGAACCGGGTCGGTGACGCCGGTCTGGCGCTGGGGATGTTCTTGATGTTCAGCACCTTCGGCACGCTGTCGTACGCGGGCGTGTTCGCCGGCGCCCCGGCGGCCGGCCGGGGTGTGCTCAATGCGATGGGGCTGCTGTTGCTGCTGGGCGCGTGCGCCAAGTCCGCCCAGGTGCCGCTGCAGGCCTGGTTGGGCGACGCGATGGAGGGCCCCACCCCGGTGTCGGCGCTGATCCACGCCGCCACCATGGTGACCGCCGGCGTGTACCTGATCGTGCGGTCCAACCCGCTCTACAACCTGGCGCCCGGGGCTCAGCTGGCCGTCGTCATCGTCGGCGCCGTCACGCTGATGCTGGGGGCGATCATCGGCTGCGCCAAGGACGACATCAAACGCGCCCTGGCCGCCTCGACGATGAGCCAGATCGGCTACATGGTGCTGGCCGCCGGCCTGGGGCCGGCGGGCTATGCGTTCGCGATCATGCACCTGCTCACCCACGGCTTCTTCAAGGCCGGACTGTTCCTCGGCTCCGGCGCGGTGATCCACGCCATGCACGAGGAACAGGACATGCGCCGGTACGGCGGGCTGCGCGCCGCCCTGCCGATCACCTTCGCCACGTTCGGGCTGGGCTACCTGGCGATCATCGGCGTACCGCCGTTCGCGGGCTTCTTCTCCAAGGACGCCATCGTCGAGGCGGCGCTGGCCTCCGGCGGCATCCGCGGCTACGTGCTGGGCGGGGCCGCGCTGCTGGGTGCCGGGATCACCGCGTTCTACATGACGCGGGTGATGCTGATGACCTTCTTCGGCGAGAAGCGCTGGGCGCCCGGCGCGCACCCGCACGAGGCGCCGGCGCTGATGACGTGGCCGATGATCCTGCTCGCCTTCGGCTCGGTGTTCTCCGGCGGCCTGCTGGCCATCGGCGGCACCCTGCAGCGCTGGCTCGAGCCGGTCGTCGGGAAGCACGAGGAGGTGACCCACGCCCTGCCGGCCTGGGTCAGCACCGCTTTGGCGTTGACCGTCGTCGCCATCGGCATCGCGGTTGCCTACGCGAAGTACGGCAGGCTTCCGGTCCCGCGGGTGGCCCCGCTGTCGGTCTCCCCCGCGACGACGGCCGCACGCGCCGACCTCTACGGCGATGCCTTCAACGAGGAGGTGTTCATGCGCCCCGGCGCAGCACTGACCCACGCGCTCGTCGAGGTCGACGACGCGGCTGTGGACGGCTCGGTCAACGCCCTTGCGGCGCTGGTGAGCTCGACGTCGAACCGGCTGCGGGGCCTGCAGACCGGCTTCGCACGCAACTACGCGCTGTCGATGCTGGCGGGTGCGACGCTGGTGGTCGCGCTGATCCTGGCGGTGAAGCTGTGGTGAACGGGGCTTTGGTGACCGACGCCGGCGACAATGACGCCGGCGACAATTCAGTGCGAAGCGATGAGGAGGAGCGGCGCTGATGAACAGCGTTCCGTGGCTGAGCATTCTGTGGCTGGTGCCGCTGGCCGGCGCCGCGCTGGTCATCCTGCTGCCACCGGGGCTGCGCCGGCTGGCCAAGTGGACCGGCCTTGTCTTCTCCGTGGCCACGCTGGCGGTGGCGATCGTCGTCACCGCCGGCTTCAAGACCGGCGGTCCCACCTACCAGTTCGTCGAAAGCCATTCGTGGATACCGGCGTTCGGCGCCGGCTACACCCTCGGCGTGGACGGCATCGCGCTCGTGCTGGTGCTGCTGACGGTGGTGCTGATCCCGCTGCTGGCTGTGGCCGGCTGGAACGACGGCGGACAGCGCACGCGCGGCGTGCACGCCTACATCGCCTTGGGGCTGGCCATCGAGTCGATGGTGCTGATCTCGGTGATCGCCTTGGACGTGCTGCTGTTCTACGTGTTCTTCGAGGCCATGCTCATCCCGATGTACTTCCTCATCGGCGGCTTCGGGCAAGGGGCCGGCAGGTCGCGAGCGGCGGTGAAGTTCCTGCTGTACAACCTGTTCGGCGGCCTGATCATGCTGGCCGCGGTGATCGGGCTGTACGTGGTGACCGCCCAGCACGGCACCGGCACGTTCGACTTCCGGGAGATCGTCGACGCGGTGCAGTCCGGCCGCCTGGGCGCCGACCCGGCCGTGCTCAAGGCGCTGTTCTTGGGCTTCATGTTCGCGTTCGCGATCAAGGCCCCGCTGTGGCCGTTCCACCGCTGGCTGCCCGACGCCGCGGTCGAGGCCACCCCGGCGACCGCGGTGCTCATCACTGCGGTGATGGACAAGGTCGGCACGTTCGGCATGCTGCGCTACTGCCTGCAGCTGTTCCCCGACGCCTCAACGTATTTCCGGCCGCTGATCGTGACGCTGGCCATCATCGGCGTCATCTACGGCGCGATCGTGGCGATCGGCCAGACCGACATGATGCGCCTGATCGCCTACACCTCGATCTCGCACTTCGGGTTCATCATCGCGGGCATCTTCGTGATGACCAGCCAGGGCCAGAGCGGGTCGACGCTGTACATGCTCAACCACGGCATCTCCACCGCGGCGGTGTTCCTGATCGCCGGATTCCTGGTGACACGGCGGGGCAGCCGCCTGATCGCCGACTACGGCGGGGTGCAGAAGGTGGCGCCGATCCTGGCGGGGACCTTCCTGGTGGCCAGCATGGCCACCCTCTCGCTGCCCGGGCTCGCACCGTTCATCAGCGAATTCCTGGTGCTGCTGGGCACATTCAACCGGTACTGGCTGGCCGGCGCGTTCGGGGTCACCGCACTGGTCCTGGCGGCCATCTACATGCTGTGGCTCTACCAGCGGGTGATGACCGGCCCGGTGGCGGCCGGCAGCGAGAAGATCACCGACCTGCGGGCGCGCGAAATGCTCGTCGTCGCACCGTTGATCGCGCTGCTGCTGGCGCTCGGGGTCTACCCCAAGCCCGTGCTGGAGCTGATCAACCCGGCCGTCGCCAACACCATGACCACCATCGGCCAGCACGATCCCGCGCCGCACGTGCCCCCGGGCACCGCAGCCCCGGCCCACGCACCAAGCACTGCCGAAGGACCGCACCGATGATCCTGCTCCCCTCTCCCAGCATCGAGTACTTCCTGCTGTGCCCCATGCTCATTGTCTTCGGCGTCGCGGTCGCCGGCGTACTGGTCGAAGCGTTCATCCCGCGGCGGGGGCGCTACACCGCCCAGGTCGCGCTGACCCTCGGCGGCCTGGTGGCCGCGTTCGTCGCCGTGATCGTGGTGGGCCGTTCGCTGCCGGCCTCCGGCCGCAGCGCGGTGCTGGGCGCGATGGCCATCGACCGGCCGGCGCTGTACCTGCAGGGCACCGTGCTGCTGGTGGCCGTGCTCGCGGTCATCTTCATGGCCGAACGCACACAGTCGAGGGCGCAGAACAAGGCGGCCGTGGGGGCAGGAGCAGCAGCGGCGGGATCCAGCCTGGATTCCTTCACCCCGCAGGCCTCGGCGGTGCCCGGCAGCGAGGCCGAGATCGAGGCGGAGCGGGCGGGGGCCGCACAGACGGAGCTCTTCCCGCTGGCGATGCTTTCGGTCGGCGGCATGATGGTGTTCCTCGCGTCCAACGACCTGCTGACGATGTTCGTCGCGCTCGAGGTCCTGTCGCTGCCCCTGTACCTGATGTGCGGGCTGGCCCGGCACCGCCGGCTGCTGTCACAGGAGTCGGCGATGAAGTACTTCCTGCTGGGCGCCTTCTCGTCGGCGTTCTTCCTCTACGGCGCGGCCCTGCTGTACGGCGCGACCGGCACGCTGCTGTTGCCCGGTATCCGCAATGTGCTTGGCGCCCAAGGTGATACGTCGATGGCGCTGGTCGGTGTCGCGCTGCTGTCGGTGGGCCTGCTGTTCAAGGTGGGCGCGGTCCCGTTCCACTCCTGGATTCCCGACGTCTACCAGGGCGCGCCCACCCCGATCACGGGCTTCATGGCGGCGGCCACCAAGGTCGCGGCGTTCGGCGCGCTGCTTCGGGTGGTCTACGTGGCGCTGCCCCCGCTGCACGACCAGTGGCGCCCGGTGCTGTGGACGATCGCCATCCTGACCATGGCGGTGGGCACCATCACCGCCGTCAACCAGACCGACGTCAAGCGGCTGCTGGCCTACTCGTCGGTCGCCCACGTCGGGTTCATCCTGACCGGCGTCATCGCCGACAACCAGGCTGGCCTTTCGGCCACCCTGTTCTACCTGCTGGCCTACAGCTTCAGCACGGTGGGCGCGTTCGCCATCGTGAGCCTGATCCGCGACACCGACGGTGTCGAGGACGCCAGCATGTCGCACTGGGCGGGACTCGGGCAGCGCTCACCCATTGTGGGCGTGATGTTCTCGATGTTCCTGCTGGCCTTCGCCGGCATCCCCCTGACGAGTGGCTTCGTCAGCAAGCTTGCCGTGTTCAAATCCGCCGCCCAAAGCGGGGCGGCACCGCTGGTGATCGTCGGTGTGGTCGCCAGCGGGGTGGCGGCGTACTTCTATGTGCGCGTGATCGTGTCGATGTTCTTCACCGAGGCGACCGACGACACCCCACACGTGGTGGCGCCCGGCGTACTGAGCAAGGCGGCGATCGCGGTCTGCGCCGCCGCCACGGTGCTGTTGGGCGTCTTCCCGCAGCCGCTGCTCGACCTGGCCGATCACGCCGCCCAGCTGCTGCACTGAGCCGCCGGGCCCCACCCCTTCGGGGCCGGCGCCGCCGGGTTCACGCCGTCGCCGCTAGTAGGCCCGCTAGTAGGCCCGCTAGTAGGCCTGCTAGTAGGCTTTGTTCGCCACGTTCGCGCCGTCGTAACCGGTGCCCTGGTTGAAGATTCCCGCGAAGTCGTCGCCCGCGTTCCCGATCCCCGAGGTGTAGGTGACGCCGTCGGCGTTGGGGGCCGCGTTGGCGATGCCGGAGTTCCATGCGCCCGAGTTCGCGAGGCCGACGTTGGAGTCGCCCATGTTGGCGATGCCGACCAGCTGGGTCCCCGTGTTGTTGATGCCGATGTCGCCGTCGCCCGCGTTGCCGAAGCCCGAGCTCGGCAGCCCGAGGGCGCCCACGTTGGCGTTTCCGATGCCGGAGGCCGCCACGCCCGAGCTGAAGAAACCGGAAACATCCTTGCCCGAGGTGCCGAAGCCCGAGTGCGTGACCACTCCGGAGAGATCGGCCGAGCTGCCGAAGCCCGTGTTGAGCGTGCCCGCGTTGTAGAGCCCCGTGTTGAGGTCACCGGCGTTGAACGACCCCGTGTTCAGGCTGCCGGAGTTGAAGAAGCCCGTGTTCCCGCCGACGCCCATGCCCACGCCGGCGTCCAGGCCGCCTAGGCCGCCCGAGTTGAAGCCGCCGCTGTTGTACCAACCCGCGTTGGCCATGCCGTAGTTGTAGTTCCCCGAGTTGACGGCACCCATGTTGGCGGAGCCGGCGTTGAGGAAGCCGAGGTTCTGCGAGCCTGCGTTGGCGAAGCCGGTGTTGGCGCTGCCCGAGTTCCAGAAGCCGGTATTGGTGTTGCCGGAGTTCAAGAAGCCGAAGTTGCCGCTGCCGGAGTTCAAGAAGCCGATGTTGCCGTTGCCGGAGTTGAAGAAGCCGATGTTGCCGCTGCCCGAGTTGCCGAAGCCGATGTTGTTCAGGCCGGCGTTCAATCCGCCGATGCCGATCATGTTGTCGCCCGGCAGGTTGAACCCGATGTCGTTGCTTCCCGCGTTCCCGAACCCGACGTCGTAGCTGCCGAGATTGCCGAAGCCGATGTCCGAGATCCCCTGATTACCCCAACCGATGTTGCCCGATCCCAGGTTTCCCCCACCGATGTTGAGTGCACCGGCGTTTCCACTGCCGAAGTTCCCGCTTCCGATGCCGCGCTGCGCCAGTGCGGCCAACGGTCCCGCGTTCAAGGCGACGGCCCTGGCATCGCCGCCGTTGCCGAAGCCGAGGTTTCCGGAGCCGAGGTTTCCGCTGCCCAGGTTCAGATTGCCGACGTTGCCCCAGCCGAGGTTGGTGTTGCCGTAGTTGCCGCTGCCCAGGTTGGCGAAGCCGACGTTTCCGCCCCCGAAGTTGAAGTTGCCGATGTTGCCGCTGCCGAAGTTGAGGCTGCCGATGTTGCCGCCGCCGAAGTTGAGGGTGCCGATGTTGCCGCCGCCCATATTCCAGCCGCCGATGTTGCCGAAGCCGGTGTTGACCGCCGGGACGGCGAAGCCGAACAGGTCTATCGACGACGGGCCGTAACCCGACGGAAGCCGGCTTATCGCGGCCACACCGGTCGCCGCCGCCGCAACCGGACCGCCGGCGATCCCGCCGACAATCTGGCCGGGCAGGCTGTTCAACAACTGCGGCAGCGAGGCCAATTGCGCAGCCGCCACCGAAGCCCCGCCGTGATACCCCACCATCGCGGCCACATCGGCGGCCCACATCTGCTCGTATTCGGACTCGATCGCCGCGATCACCGGCGCGTTCTGGCCGAAGAAATTCGACACCACCATCTGCACCAGGTCGGAACGGTTGGCCGCCACCACCATTGGATGCACCGTCGCGGACAATGCCGACTCGAACGCGCTCACCACCGCCTTGGCCTGTGCCGCCGCGCCCGACGCCGACGCCGACGCCGCGCTCAGCCATCCCGTATAGGGCACCGCCGCCGCGGCCATCGCCTGCGCGGCCGGGCCCTGCCAGGACTGGCCCACCAGCGTCGACGTCACCGACGAGAACGACTGCGCCGCGGAACCCAACTCCGCGGCGAGCGCGTCCCAGGCCGCCGCGGCCTCCAGCATGGGGGCCGAACCCGCCCCGGAAAACATCCGCAGCGAATTGATCTCCGGCGGAAATGTCAAGAAACTCATCGTTATTGTCCTCCTTTGGACCGCGACAAGACGTTGTTTCCGGGCCACCGCACGCCACAGCAAATGCCATTGAGCGCCGTCAATTGACCGTAGGGTCAAATATTAAATACGACGCAAGCAAACTTACGAGTGTTTGTAAAAACTTTCGGCAAACTCACAGCTATCGCCTCTAGCAGTCCGAAAAGTCCTAAATGTCAAGTTGACTCGATGGGCTTATCCGGAATGCTGGTAGACGACGGCGGTCACCAAAAGCAGCCACAGCAAAAACGCATATATGCCAACCCGATGAATGGTAACCAACAGCAACAATGACTATTGGTTTGATTCTGGCGGGCCTGCGGGAGCCGCCCCGATCTGTTGGCCGGGTTCGGTTGCACCCAGGTTGGGGCCGCGCTCACTTCCGGCGTTGCCACGGCGGCCTCAGCGCTTGTCGAAGCCCTTGTCGAAGGCCCTGTCGAAGGCCCTGTCGAAGCCCCTGTCGAAGCCTTTGGTGAACGCCCGAGTGGCCAGCACGAAGGTCGCCAACGCGCCCACCGGCGCGAGCAGCGGCACCCACGGCAGCCGCAGCGGGAACGACGCCGCAAACAACCCGGCCACCGTAAAGCTCAGGGCGGCCACGAGTGTCGCCGCGCTGCCCAACACCATCCGGGCCGACGCGCGGGTGGCGTGGCGCGACACCAGGTAGGCGGCGGCATACAGACCCGACAGGGCGACGAGCACCAGGGGCGGTCCGGACACCGCGATCGCGACCACCACGAGCAGCACGGCAACCGTTGCGGCCGGGGCGAACGCCGCGCCGACGACGACCGCGACCGATGCCGCTCCCGCGGCCATCGCCGCCCCGGGAGCCCCCACCGCCGCGGACGCGGCCATCGAAAGCCCGAACGCGGTCGACAACACCCGCACCCCCACCCGCCCTAGTGCTGCCATGTCACCGCGCTCCCCGCAGCCGCCCCCGCACCCGATGCCGGCGGTCCGGCAGCACACCCATCGCCTGGTCCAGGGCGAAACCCTCGCGCCACGAGATGATGTCGACGCCGATGGTGGCCATGTCGCGATACATGGCAGAACGCTGCACCGCCCACAGCCGGTCCACCAGAGGGTCGCGTTCGCCTTCGAACGGTGATTTGTCGAGGATGTCGACGGCCACCACGACGTGGCCGCGTTTGCGGAGGTCGATCAGCGCGAGCGCGAATTCGGTGTCGAGCAGCGTGGAGAAGGCGATGACGATCGCGCCGGCGGGAACCGCCGCGGGCGGTGCCAGTGTGCCCGTGGTGTTCTCGAAGTGCTCGCCGGCGCCGAGCACCGTGTCGAGCACCCGGTAGAACTGGCGCTGCCCGATGTCGGCGCCGAGCCAGCGGGGACGGTTGCCGCCCAGGGCGACGATCCCGGCGCGATCACCGTGGCGCAACGCGCTCTGCACCACCTGCGCCGCGCCGCGCACCACCCGCTCGGTGGACTCGGTCGCCGGCCCCGCCGGCTGTTGGTAGGTGTCGATGAGCACCACCACGTCGGCGGCGCGGTCGGTCAGTCGCTGCGTCACGTGCAGCTCGCGGCGGCGCGCGCTCACCGGCCAGTTCACCGCTCGCAACTGGTCGCCGGGCACGTAGGGGCGAATGTCGGCGTACTCGACCCCCGGGCCGACGTGCCGCGTCAGGTGCGCACCGAGGCGGTCGAGCAGCTCGACCTGGGGGATCGGCGTCGACTGGGGCGGCGTGAGCGGGAACACGATGACGGTGGCGGCGTCGACGGTCGCCGTACCGCTCAGCAGCCCGCCCCGCGCCACCGCGTCGACCCGGGTGCGGATCGGGTAGCGGCCCCAGCGATCCGCGGTTGCCGCAACCGTTTTCGCGTTCGGCGACTCCGAGTCGAGCGGCTCGAGGCGCATGCCGGCGGGGGCGGACACCGCGAGCTCGACGGGAACCGCGTCGGCGCCGTCGGCGGTAGCCCACACCGTGATCCGCACCGGCTCGTCTTCGAAACAGCGTTGCAAATCCGGTTGGCCGTGCACGCGGATCGTCGGCACCGGGCGCTGCCAGCTCAGCGAGCACAGCACACCGAGCAGCGGCGCGGAGAAGGCGACCAGTTGCCAGCGGTCGCCCAGCACCGCGGCGACCAGCGCAACCCCGGCACACGTGGCGATGGATCGCGTCAACGGCGATGCGCGCCAGGCAAGCTCGACCTCACGGCCCTGGGTCACCCTGGCTCCCACCGCCGGTGCGGGGCACCGGCAAGCGCCGCAACAGTTCCCCGACGACGTCGGCGCCCTGGACCTTGCGCACCCACATCTCGGGCCGCAGGGTGATCCGGTGTGCGATCGCGGCCGTGGCGAGCGCCTTGACGTCTTCGGGGATCACGTAGTCGCGACCGAGCAACAGCGCCCGGGCGCGGGCGAGTTGCACCAGGTCGAGTTCGGCACGCGGGCTGGCGCCCACGGCGACCTGCGGGTGGTGTCGGGTGGCGGCGGCCAGCGACACCACGTAATGCAACACGTCGTCGTGCACGGTGACCTGCTCGACCGATTCGCGCATGGCCAGCAGGTCTTGGGCGTCCACCACTTGGTTCACCACCGGCTCGGCCGCGCCGCGTTCCAGGCGCCGGCGCAGCATGGCGGTCTCGTCCCGCTCGGACAGATAGCGCAGCTCCATCCGGATCGCGAACCGGTCCAGCTGCGCCTCGGGCAGCGGATAGGTGCCCTCGTACTCGATCGGGTTGTCGGTCGCCAGGACGATGAAAGGTGTTGGCAGTTTATGGGTTTCGCCGTCGATGCTCACCTGACCCTCGGCCATCGCCTCCAGCAGCGCCGCCTGCGTCTTGGGTGGCGTGCGGTTGATCTCGTCGGCCAGCATCAGGTTGGTGAAGATGGGCCCGGCGCGGAAGGCGAAGCGGCCCGACTGCATGTCGTAGATCGTCGAACCGAGCAGGTCCGCCGGCAGCAGGTCGGGGGTGAACTGCACCCGGGTGAATCGGAGCCCCAACGCGGCGGCGAAGGAGCGCGCGATCAGCGTCTTGCCCAGCCCGGGAAGGTCTTCGATCAGGACGTGGCCGCGGGCGAGGACCGCGGTGAGGATGAGCGTGAGCGCCGCCCGCTTGCCCACCACCACGCGCTCGATCTCGTCGATCACCGCCTCGCAGCGCTCGGTGGTTGTCGCGGCCGGCAGCGTCATACCTGCTCCAGCCTGAGCAGGATCGCCTCCAGCGCCGCCCGGCCGGGCCCGGGCCCCCGGTCGGCGCTGCGGGTCACATTGTTGGGGTTGACCCATTCCCACAGCTCGGCGCCGAACAGCATCCGGCCGGTCGCGTGGTATGCCGCCGGATCCTTGGATTGCCTTTGCCCGGTGGCGATCTCGTAGCGCCGCGCGAGCATCGGCCGCAGGTGCCGGTCCCAGTCGGCCCGGGTCGACTCCGACCACCGGATCGTCGTCTCCGTGGTGGCAAGCCAGCGACGCAGTGAATCCCCCAGATCGTCGGGGGCCGGTCCGGCGGCGGGTTGCATCTGCCGGCCCAGCACGCGGCGGACGTTGAGCAGCACCAGGGCCAGCGCGACACCGGAGGTCCCGAGCAGGAGCCGGTGGTCGTGCAGTGTCAGCGTCAGCAGCTCCACACTGACGATCAGGAAAAATCCGAGTACGACAAGCCTTTTCATGCGCGACTCGCAGAGCGCAGTTCGGTGAGCACCAGCTGCAGCGTGCGCACCGCGGCGTCGCGGTGGCCCTCGTTCATCACGTGCGGGCTGAACCGCGCCTCCACGAAGAGATCCACCAGCCCGGTCGCGTTGTCGGCGTGCAGGACATGGTGATCGACGGCGCGGGCCAACACCTCCGTCGGCGTGTCGAAGTCCTGCGGTACGGCGCCGGGGACGTTGGCAAGCTCGCGTTCCATAGCGGCGTAGCAGGCGATGATCGCCTCCCGAGGTTCCCTGCTGAGGTCCGTCATCTCCGCCAGGCCGCGCTCGGCGGCTCGCACCAGCGACTCGGGACGCGTCTGCTGCGGCGGGGATTCGCCGCCATCGACCGCGACGGCTTGCGGCGCCGCCGCGCGCCACCGGCGTCGCGACTCGATGACCGAGCCCGCGACCAGGACCACCAGCAGGGGCAGTGTGCAGGCCAGCAGTACCCCGGCCATGTTCGCGTCATGGCCGTGCGGCTGTTGCCGCGGCGGCGGGGCGCCGGTGGGCGCCGAGGCAGGCGCGCCCGCATCCCGCGGGGGCGCGGGGGCGGGGATTTCGTGCGTGCCCGCCAGCCGGCTGAGCAGGCTCAACAGGGTCAGCAGGGCCACGATCACCACCAGCCCGATCAGCAACGCGCGCCAGCGCGGCCGGCCGGCGCCGGTCCCGAGCATCTCGGGCAGGTCCGCCGCGCCGCGCGATATGGCCTGCGGATCGCGCAACCGCGCGATGACCGCGACCGCGAGCAGCGTGACCGTGCCGGCCAGGGCGGCGACGACGGCAACCATCGCCGCGGGACTGCTGCCCGAATCGGCGCGTGGCGCCTGGTGGTGGGCCGGCAGGTAGCCGCGCAGAGCCGCGGCGACCACGATCAGGAGGACGATCAGCGCGACCACGCGCCCCGTCGGTTTGTCAATCCCGGGCATCGGCACACCACTCGACCGGTTACCTGCCGCCGTTGCGGCACAAAAGCCATACTGGCACGTCAGGCCTTACCTCCGCCAGGAACGGGACCCGCGGCGCCGACCGGGCCCGTTCTGCGTTGTCCACAGTGCCGGTTTCCTCCACAGATCGGCTCCGCCCGGCGTCGCGGCAACCTATTTCGCACAGGCGTTCGATACCGTGGGGCCATGGTCGCGCTGGGCACCGAACAGGCACGAGAGCGGATCGCCGCCGCCCTCGACGCGATCGACGCCGCCCATGACGTGCTGCGCGAAACCTCGTCGGACGTGCTCGGCAACGGTTTCCGGGTCGACATCGCCGAACGGCTGGAGACGCAGGACCGGACCAACCGCGGCCTGATGTATCGCTTCTTCGCCGAGATCGCCGACCCGCCCGACGGCACTGACTGCACACCGCCGGCACGTGAGCTGCTGTGGGCGCGGCTCCGGGTGGCGCCGAGGGAGATCAAGCGCCGCTTCCGGCTCGCGGCCCGGATCCGGCCGCGGCGCTCGCTGACCGGGCCCCCGGTCCAGCCGGAGCTACCGGAGCTGGCGGCGGCGGTCGAGGCGGGCACGGTCGGCGAGGACCACATCCGCGCGGTCTGCGAGGCGATCGACGTGCTGCCCTCCTGTGTTTCGGTCGCGGATGTGGCGGAGGTCGAGCGAACCCTCGTGCGGCATGCGACCAAGCTCGACGCAGGCATTGTCACCAAGCTGGGCCGGCGCATCGCCGACCACCTCAATCCCGACGGCCTGTTCAACGACGAGGACAGGGCCCGCCGCCGCGGACTGCGCCTGGGCCCGGAGGGACCCGATGGCATGTCGCGGCTGTCGGGCCTCCTGGACCCGGTGGCACGCGGGTACTTCGAGGCCATCCACGCGGCGGTGCGGCCGGGCCGGCACCAGCCCGACGGCGCGGATCCCGAAGAGCGCGACGACCGAACACCGGCCCAACGCTGCCACGACGCGCTCAAACTCGGCTTGGAAGCCGCGATCGCCTCCGGTCGGCTCGGCCTGCACCGCGGCCACCCCGTCACGGTCATCGTCACCACCACCCTGGCGGAACTCAACCAGGCCGCCGCCGCGGTCACCGACCCGTCGGTCCCGATGCCCCCACCCGCGCGCACCGGCGGCGGCTCCAGGCTGCCGATGCCGGACCTCATTCGTCTGGCCGCCAAGTCGATTCACTACCTGGCCGTGTTCGACGAGCACACCGGCCGGCCGCTGTACCTGGGCCGCCAGAAACGCGTCGCGACGGCCGATCAGCGGCTCATCTGCCACGCCCGCGACCGCGGCTGCACCCGCCCCAATTGTCTTGAGCCGGGCTATAACTGCGAGGTGCACCATTCGCCGGACTGGGCAAAGGGCGGCCGCACGGACGCGGATTGCCTGTATTTCGCCTGCGGCGGCGACCACGGCGCGGCGAGCCGCGGCGAATGGCGCACCGAGGTCACCGACAACGGACGGCTCGGCTGGGCCGCCGGCGACGGCCCGCCGGAGGTCAACCACGCCCATCATCCCGACGAACTCCTGCGCGGTGATCCCGACCCTCCGCCGCCGGAAGAGGGTTGAGCCGCAAGTCTGTCTAGTCGCGCTCGAACGGACGGAAGCTGCCGTCGAGCACCTGGTGATGGCCGATCGTGCGGCCGGTGACCTTTGCGGGGTCGACCAACGCCAATTCCACCACCGCGCGGGCGAATTCGTCTTCGTGCGCCGTGTCGCCGAACTCCCGGGCGTAGTAGGACAGACCCGGGGTCAGGATCGGCTTGGACGGGGACAATGCGTTCACCGCGACGCGATGATCGGCGAGATCGTATGCCGCGCACTGGGTCAGATGCTCGAGCGCCGCCTTGGAGCCGCCGTACCCGGGCAGGACTCCCCCGCTGCGATCGCCATAGGGTCCGTCGCCGGGCAACCGCGAGGCGATCGAGCTGATGTTGATTATCGAGCCGCCACCCGCGTCGATCATGTCCGGACACACCAATTGCATCAGCTCGTAGGCGGCGAAAACCGCGATCTCGAAATGGCGCCGGTATGCGGCCAGGGGGATGCTGACGAACCCCGGCCAGCCGGGTTTGCCGGCGGCCGCGGCGGCCTTGGCCGCCTTGGCGCGGGGCTCGGCGCCGGGCACCGGCGGACGGCCGGGCGCGGTGAACGCCGCGTTGTTGACCAGAATGGTGATGGGCCCCAGGGCTTCCCGCGCTTCAGCCACCAGCCGTGCGACGTCGTCCCGGTCGGTCAGGTCGGCCCGGATCGCCACGGCGCGCCCGCCCGCCGCCTCGATGTCGGCGACCGTCTGGCCGATGGTTCCGGGCAGGCGGTCGTCCCACACCTGCTCGGTGCGGCCCGCGACGGCCACGGCCACGCCCTCGGCCGCGAGCGCCATCGCGATCGCCCGGCCCAGGCCGCGGCTGGCGCCGGTGACGATCGCGGCCCGGCCCGCCAGCCGCGTCATCGCCGCACCCCGTGCACCACGATCGCGGTGGTCTGATCCACCCACGCATCGTCGAGCCGTTCCCCGGGGTGCAGCAGCATCCGCAGCATCGTCGCACCCCCGATCAACTCGATCAACCGGTCGGGATCCACGTCGGGATGCGCTTCACCGCGGTTGACGGCCTCGCGCAGCCGCACCCGCACCGCGGCGAACAAGTCGGTGAAACGGGACATCACCCGGGCGTTGAGCGCGGGATCGGCAATCATGTCGGCGACCAGGCCGGGCAACGCGGCCCGCACCACCGGGGTGGTGAAGACGTCGCGGGTGGCCTCCAGCATCATCCGCACGTCGGCGGCGATGTCGCCTCCCGGCGCCTCCAGCGCGGTGGGCGCCGTCGGGAACGCCGCCTCGTGCACCAGTTCGGCCTTGCTCGACCACCGCCGGTACAGCGCCGATTTCGTGGTGCCCGCGCGTTCGGCGACCGCTGCCAGACTCAGACTCGAATAACCGATCTGCACAAGCAATTCCGCGGTCGCCGATAAGATGGCCGAGTCGATCCGCGGGTCTCGGGGGCGGCCGGCGCCAGGGGGTGCCTTGTCAAGGGCGGACGGGTCTGATTTCATAACGCTACCTACCGTATCGTAATTGCCGCGCAGAAGTCTCAAAGAATGGAGGCACCCGTGGCCAACGAACCCGTGCTCGATCAGGTCGACCGACTTCAGCGCTCCAGCCGGGACGTCACCACCCTGCCTGCGGTGATGTCGCAGTGGCTGTCCACCGTGCTGCCCGGCGGGGTGGCGCCCGAAGTCACCGTCGAGAGCGGCGTCGACTCCACGGGCATGTCCTCGGAAACCATCATCCTGACCGCACGCTGGCAACAGGACGGGCAGCCGATCGAGCAGAAGCTGGTGGCCCGGGTGGCGCCCAGTGCCGAGGACGTGCAGGTCTTCCCCACCTATCGCCTCGACCACCAGTTCGAGGTCATCCGCAAGGTCGGCGAACTCACCGACGTCGCCGTGCCGCCGGTGCGCTGGCTGGAACCCACCGGCGAGATCCTGGGCACGCCCTTCTTCGTCATGGACCACGTCGACGGCGAGGTGCCGCCGGATGTCATGCCCTACACCTTCGGCGGCAACTGGTTCGCCGACGCGCCCGCCGAGCGCCAGCGCGAACTGCAGGACGCCACGGTCGGCGTGCTCGCAAAGCTGCATTCGATTCCCGACGCCACCAAAACGTTTGCGTTCCTGACCGAGGGGCAGGAAGGCGACACCGCGCTGCGCCGCCATTTCAACTGGGTGCGGTCCTGGTACGACTTCGCGGTGCCCGACATCGGCCGATCGCCCCTGCTTGAGCGGACGTTCGAGTGGCTGCAGGAGCACTGGCCCGCCGATGCGGCCGCGGCCGAGCCCGTGCTGCTGTGGGGCGACGCGCGGGTGGGCAACGTGCTCTATCGCGACTTCCGTCCGGTCGCCGTGCTCGACTGGGAGATGGTGACCCTGGGCCCGCGTGAGCTGGACGTCGCCTGGATGATCTACGCGCACATGGTCTTTCAGGAGCTCGCGGGCCTGGCGACGCTGCCCGGGCTGCCCGGGGTGATGCGCGAGGACGACGTGCGCGCCACCTACTCCGAACTCACCGGCGTCGAGATCGGCGACCTGAACTGGTTCTACGTCTACTCCGGGGTGATGTGGGCCTGCGTGTTCATGCGCACCGGCGCGCGCCGGGTGCACTTCGGGGAGATAGAGAGGCCCGACGACCCCAATTTCGCAGAATCGCTGTTCTACCACGCCGGATTGATGAAACGGCTCATCGGAGAGGAGCAGTAATGCTCGGACCGCTCGACGAATTCCCGGTACACCAGCTCCCCCAGCCCATCGCGTGGCCGGGATCATCCGACCGCAACTTCTACGACCGCGCCTACTTCAACGCCCACGACCGCACCGGGGAGATCTTCGTGATCAGCGGCATCGGCTACTACCCGAACCTGGGTGTCAAGGACGCGTTCCTGCTGATCCGGCGTGGGGACACCCAGACAGCGGTGCACCTGTGCGATGCCATCGATTCCGACCGGCTCAACCAGAACGTCAACGGCTATCGGATCAAGGTCATCGAGCCGCTGCGCAAGCTGCGGCTGACCCTCGACGAAACCGAGGGCATCGCAGCCGATCTCACCTGGGAGGGCCTGTTCGACGTCGTCCAGGAGCAGCCGCACGTCCTGCGGTCGGGCACCCGGGTGACGCTGAACGCGCAGCGCTTCGCCCAGCTGGGCTCCTGGAGCGGGCGCATCGCGGTCGACGGCCAGGAGATCGCCGTCGACCCGAAGACCTGGATCGGCAGCCGCGACCGGTCCTGGGGCATCCGGCCGATCGGTGAGCCCGAGCCTGCGGGCCGGCCCGCCGACCCGCCCTTCGAGGGCATGTGGTGGCTCTACGTGCCGATGGCGTTCGACGAGTTCGCCATCGTGTTGATCATCCAGGAGGAGCCCAACGGGTTCCGCTCGCTCAACGACTGCACCCGGATCTGGCGCGACGGTCGCGTCGAGCAACTGGGCTGGCCGCGGGTCAGGATCCACTACCGGTCCGGCACCCGCATCCCGACCGGCGCAACGATCGACGCGACCACGGCCGACGGCACCCCCGTTCATTTCGACGTGGAGTCCAAGCTGCCGGTTCCGATCCATGTCGGCGGCGGTTACGGCGGCGACTCGGACTGGCTGCACGGCATGTGGAAGGGCGAGAAGTTCGTCGAGCGGCTCACCTACGACATGACCGACCCGGCGATCATCGCGCGCTCGGGGTTCGGCGTGATCGATCACGTGGGCCGCGCGGTGTGCCGCGACGGCGACGCGGAGCCGGTGGAGGGTTGGGGGCTCTACGAGCACGGCGCCCTGGGCCGCCACGACCCGTCGGAGTTCGCCGACTGGCTCTCGGTCGCCCCCTAGCCGTTTGGGATGGGCTCTGGGCACTCGCACCCGAGTGAGGTTCACTAGACGGCGTGACAGATCCGTCCTTTAGCGTTGGCCCGAAAAGCGTCGATGTGATCGTGGTCGGCGCCGGCTTTGCCGGGCTGGTCGCCGCGCGGGAGCTGACCCGGCTGGGCCATGACGTGCTGGTCTTCGAGGGCCGCGACCGCGTGGGCGGGCGCTCGTTCACCGGCAGCGTCGCCGGATTGCCCGCCGACCTGGGCGGCACCTTCGTCGGCCCCACCCAGGACGCGGTGCTGGAGTTGGCGGCCGAACTGCAGATCCCGACCGTCGCGACGCACCACCGCGGTCGCAGCATCATCCACTGGCGCGGCTGGGCGCGCCCCTACCGCGGCACCATTCCCAAGCTTTCGCTGACCGGGCTGATCGACATCGGCCGGTTGCGGTGGCAGTTCGAGAGGATCGCCCGCACCGTCCCGTTGGCGGCCCCCTGGGAGGCGCGGCGCGCGCGCGACCTCGACGACCGGTCGCTCGGCGACTGGCTGCGCTCGGTACGCGCCGGCGCCTCGTCGCGCGACCTGATGGCGATCATGGCCCGGGTCACCTGGGGCTGCGAACCCGACGAGGTGTCGATGCTGCACGCCGCCCGCTACCTGCGCGCCGCCGGGGGCCTGGATCGGCTGCTCGACGTCGAGAACGGCGCCCAGCAGGACCGTTTCCCCGGCGGCACGCAGCAGATCGCACAGGCGGCGGCGGCCGAGCTGGGCGCGCGCGTCGTGCTCGACGCACCGGTCCGGCGCATCGAGCGCCACGGCGCGGGGGTGACGGTCACGTCCGACCGCGGTCAGGCCGAGGCCGGGTTCGTCGTCGTCGCCGTGCCGCCCGCCCACCGCGCGGACATCGAGTTCGCTCCCCCGCTGCCGGCCGAGTACGACGAGCTCGCCCGGAATTGGCCGCAGGGCCGGCTCAGCAAGGCGTATGCGGCCTACTCCACACCGTTCTGGCGGACCGAGGGTTTCTCCGGTCAGGCGCTGTCGGACGAGGGCCCCGTCTTCATCACCTTCGACGTCAGCCCGGACGACGACGGGCCGGGCATCCTCATGGGCTTCGTCGACGCCCGCGCGTTCGACTCGCTGCCCGCCGACCAGCGCCGCCGCAACGCGCTGGGCTGCTTCGCGAAGCTGTTCGGCGACGACGCGCTCAAGCCCCTCGACTACGTCGACCACCGTTGGGGCGCCGAAGATTTCGCACCCGGCGGCCCGACCGCGGCGGTACCGCCGGGCTCGTGGACCCGGTTCGGGCGCTATCTGCGGCGGCCGGTCGGGCCGATCCACTGGGCCGGCACGGAAACCGCCGACGAATGGACGGGGTTCCTCGACGGCGCCGTGCGGTCCGGCCGGCGCGCGGCCGCCGAGGTCAGCGCATTGCTTTGAGCCCAGCTATGAGCCCCGTTACGAGCTGACGCGGGCCCGCACGTCGCGGGTCACCGATTCGGCGAGCGCCCGCAGGTGGCGGGTCACCTCGCCGGGCTGCTCGAGCATCGAGCAGTGCCCGCCGGGCAGCTCGACCAGCCCGACGACGTTGGGCGCGGTGCGCGCGATCCTGCGGGACTGACCGATGGGCGTCAAGCGGTCGCGTTCGCTGCCGATGACCAGGGTCGGCACCGTCAGGCCGTCCAGGTCGAGATACCGCGACCCCACCGAGGTGACCAGCGCCCGCGCGCACCCGCCGCGCCCCGCGGGCGATGTCTGCGCGAACAGCTCGTAGACCAGCTTTGCCACGCCGGGTTCGGCGTCCCCCGCGACGGCCAGCATCGCCACCAGGTAGCGGCTCGGAACCCGGACCGCGCCGGGCAGCGGGAACCCGCCGAACACGGTGATCAGTCCGCGCGCGACGAGCACCCGCGCCGCCGAGAACCTGCTCGGCACCGGCAGCAGATTCACCTTGCTGACCAGGTCGCCGGTCGTGGTGTTGATCAGCGCCACCGCCGCGGCGCGCCGGTGCACCTTGTGGCGGTAGCGCGCCGACCAGGCGGCGATGGTGATGCCGCCCATCGAATGCCCGGCCAGCACCGCGCGCTCGTGCGGCGCCAGCGTGGCCTCCAGCACGCAATCCAGGTCGGAGGCAAGGGCTTTGAGGCTGTAGCCGTTGGCCCGGGGCACGCCGCTGCGCCCATGCCCGCGATGGTCGAAGGCGATCACCCGGTACTCGGTGGCCAGGTCGGCGATCTGGTGCGCCCACGCACGGATCGCGCACGTGATGCCGTGCGTCAACACGATCGGATGGCCGTGCGGCGGCCCGAACACCTGGGCGTGCAGCGCGGTGCCGTCGGTGGCGCGGACCGTCAGCGCGCGGCTGGGCGGCAACACGTCAGACAGCCGATCGCCGGTGCGAGTCGGTCGCCGAGGTCTCATCGCCGCTCCCCCTCCACCGCGACAACGTTGCCGCAGTTACGGATTCCGCGAGTCTAACGTGACGCCGGCGTCATTTTCGGCCGATCCGCGGGCGCGCCCGAAATAGGAGGTCAACACCCCCGATCTGGGATGCTGGCACCCGTGACCCCGGTGTCGCGTCGGGCGTTCCTGGCGGCAACGACGAGCCTGGTCGCCGCCTGCGTGCCCACGCCGCGAGCCGACGCCACCTCGGTGCTCGTGGTCGGGGCCGGGATGGCGGGGCTGGCCGCCGCGCGCAGCCTCGCCGACGCGGGCTGGCCGGTGCGCGTCATCGAGGCCCGCGACCGCATCGGCGGCCGGGTGCACACCGACCGCGACTGGGGCGTCCCGCTCGAGATGGGCGCATCCTGGATCCACGGCACCACCGACAACCCGTTGCTTCAGCTGGCGCAACGGGCGCGGGCGCAGCTGTCGCCGACCGACTACTACGGGTGGGCCAAGCTCGCGGTCGACCCGCAACTGCAGCCGCTGGACTACCGGCCGGAGCCCTGGCGCCGCTTGGTCGAACGCGCCCGCGAGCGGGTCGACGGCGGCAGCCTCGGCGCGGCCGTCGGCGCCGCGGCCATCAGCCGGGGCCTGTCGGATTCCGACCGCGCGCAACTGGCCTTCTACGTCGCCACCGAGATCGAGGACGAGTACGCCGCCGGCGCCGATCAGCTGTCGGCCACCACGTTCGACAAGGGCGACTACACCGGCGGCGACAACGACGTGGTCACCAGCGGCTACGACGCGCTGCCCCGCCTGCTCGCGGAAGGCCTCCCGGTGACACTGAACACGCCGGTGACCGCGATCGCGCGACACGACGACTCGGTCACGGTGCGGGCCGGGGGCCGCTCGTTCCGGGGTGCGGCCGCGATCGTCACGGTGCCCCTCGGCGTCCTCAAGGCCGGTGCGATCACCTTCGATCCGGCCCTTCCCGACGCCCACGCCCACGCCGTGCACGCGCTGGGCTTCGGCGTGCTGTCCAAGAGCTACTTCCGCTTCGACCGGCGCACGTGGGGCGAGGAGAACGCCTTCTACCAATACCTCGGCACGCCACCGGGATCGTGGGCGCAATGGTTCACCCTGCCCGCCGCAGCGGGACCGATTGTGTTGGCGTTCAACGCCGGTGACCGCGGCCGAGCCGTGGAGGCGTCGTCGCCGGCCGACCTCATGGCCGGCGCCCTGCCCGTCGCCCGCCGGCTCTTCGGCGACGACATCTCGCCGGTACAGGTCCGCACCTCGCAGTGGAGCCTGGATCCCTACGCGCGCGGCGCGTACTCCTTTCACGCGCCGGGCTCCGGCCCCGACGACCGCCGCCGCCTGCAGGAACCCATCGGTGACCGGCTCTACCTGGCCGGCGAGGCCGTCGGCGTCAACAATCCCGCCAGCGTGCACGGCGCCGTGCTCAGCGGGCGCTACGCGGCCACCCAGCTGATGCGGCGACTCGGCGCCTAACTGAATTCGCTGCCCGCCAACACTATTCCGCGGTGCGGGCCACGTCGTTGGCGCCGCGCTCGGCGGCGGCGTGGTTGGTCAGCGTCCAGGAGGCGAGCAGGCGCAGGGCTTCGTCGGATCGCGAGTGCGGTTCGGCGGTGTAACCGAACAACGACAAGCCGCCCACGCCGATGTCCAGTGCGTTGTAGGTCAGGGCCAGTTCACCGACCTCGGCATGGCGGAATCGCTTGACGCCGTGGCGATGTGCCTTGACGTTGTGCGCCGCCCAGCGCGTGCGGAACTGCTCGCTGCGGGCGGCGAGCTCGCCGACGAGCCGGGTGACGGCCGGCGAGTCCGGCGAGCGCGCGGCCTCCCCCCGCAACAACGAGACGGCGTCGTCGGCCGCGACGTCCCACTCGGGGAAGAACCGGTCCGCACCCGGATCGAGGAAGACGAGCCGGGCGAGGTTCGGCGGTACCTTGGTGCGGGCGAAAAGCGGTGCGTACAGCGCCCGCCCGAGCGCGTTGGCGGCGACGACGTCCAGGTGCCCGTTGACGACGATCGCCGGAGCGGTGACCATGCTGTCCAGCAGCGCCTGCACGCCGTCGGGAACGCCCCGCACCGGGTCGCGCGGCGCACCGGTCCGATCCGCCCGGTTGGTGGCGGCCCGCACCAGGTCGAACAGGTGCGCCGACTCGGCCTCGCTGAGGTGCAGCGCCCGGGTGACGGCGGAGAGAACCTCGTCGGAAACGCCGGCGACGTTGCCGCGTTCGATCTGTGTGTAGTACTCGAGGCTGACGCCGGCCAGGTGCGCGACCTCTTCGCGCCGCAATCCGGGCACCCGCCGGCGCCGGCCCGGCGGCAGACCCACCTGCTCGGGCGTGATCCGCGCGCGCCGGGTCATCAGGAACTCCCTGATGTCTTTGACGATGCCGTGTTTGACGATGCCGTCTTTGGCGATGCCGCCTTTGACGATGCCGCCTTTGACGATGCCGCCTTTGGCGATGCCGTCTTTGGCGATGCCGTCTTTGGCGATGCCGTCTTTGGCGATGTCCATCCCGAGGGGGTACCCACCGCGGGGGCACCGCAAGACAGCGCCGGGGCTGCGCCTAACGCTCCAGCTCCCGGGCGCACGCGTCGAGGATCGCCAGGAAACTCGAGCGCAGCAGCCGGTAGCTCACCGCCTCCAGCAGCCTGCCGCCCGCCCAGGCCGGGTGGCTGTAGTTGGTCAGCCAGTCGACATGGGTGCCGCCGCCGGCCGGGGTGAATGTCAGCGTGCCGCCGTCGTGGCGGAACGGCGGGAACGACCGCAGGATCAGGTAGGAGTAGCTGCGTGGCCGGTCGTAGGCCGTGATCTCCTCGCGAAACCACATGCCGAACCCCCTGACGTCGCGCAGCGCGCCCACCTCGTGCCCCGGCGAGTCCTTGGCGTAATCGGCTTTGAGGGCCAACGGTGCGCGCGCCAGATGGGCCGGCTCGGCCAACCAGTCGAAGACCTGCTCGACCGGCGCGGCGATCGTTCGTTCCAAGTGAATCTGGGCCATGAGGGTATGCTATGCGCCGCGCCCAACCGCGCCCCGAACCGCCCGGCGCGCAACCCCCGTAATCTTTGCGCCGCCGTACAGCGCCGCCGGTGATGGCCTTTTCAGTGCCTAAAGAGGGTTTGCTGGTACCTCGCTAAGCAAGAACCCTTGCATCGCGGGCCGGAACGCCGGCGGTCCGGCGCCGGGCTTCGCGCGCACGGCCGGGAACAGGGCGTTTGGGCGCCCCCGTCCGCCCTGGGCGGCCCCTGGACAAGGTCGGGGCGCACCGCCACAGGGCGTTAGCTGCGTGGGCGAGACGGGCCTCGCGCGAATGTGCCACGGCTACCGTGAATTCCGGGACGGGAAGCCTGTCCCACGATTACACGCACGATCACACGCACGATCACACGCACGAT
The DNA here is from genome assembly GCA_963711445.1 of uncultured Actinomycetota bacterium. Classification (GTDB taxonomy): domain Bacteria; phylum Actinomycetota; class Actinomycetes; order Mycobacteriales; family Mycobacteriaceae; genus Mycobacterium. Next base: position 909,252 of record CAVQEF010000002.1, on the reverse strand, counting down.
CACAACGCACGACGCATCGAAGGACAACACTGACATGAAAAACAGCAGTATCGTCGCACGCCGGCGGGTCGCCGGCATCAGCGCCGGCGCTCTGCTCGGGGGGATGGCCATCGGAATCGTCGCCGCACCGTCGGCGGTCGCCGCACCTGACTGCAGCCCCGGCGGAGTGAACGCCACCGTTTCTTCGGTGACCGGCACCGCACAGCAGTACCTGGCCGGGCACCCCGGGGCCAACCAGGTGGTCACGGCCGCATACGGGCAGCCGCGCCCGCAGGCCGAGTCCGACCTGCGCAGCTACTTCACGGCGCACCCGCAGGAGTACAACGACCTGCGCGGCATCCTGGCCCCGATCGGCGACACCGAACGTCAATGCAACGTGACGGCGCTGCCGCCGAGCCTGGAGTCGGCCTACCACGAGTTCATGGCCGGCTGACACAGGCCACCGCAGCGGCCCGCCACGACACCGTGGCGGGCCGCTGTGCGTGTGAACGCCGCACCGCCCGGGTATTTCCCGGGTCAATAAGGGCAACTTGACCAAGGGAGACCAAGGGAGACCAAGGGAGACCAAGGGAGACCAAGGGAGACCAAGGGAGACCAAGGGAACTGGAGGAAAGGGAACTGGGGAAAGGGAACTGGGGAAAGGGAACTGGGGAAAGGCAACTGGAGGCAAGGGCGCCCTCATCCGCCGGGTGGCCAGGGGCGACTTCACCGCGGATCCGCCCGCGCTGGCGCAGACCGCCTGAGCCCGATCACGCTGCCGCACAAGCGGGCCCAGCACACGCATGCCGTCCCGGACGATGCGCTGCGGCTCCTGCTGGCCGGGCCGGACCGACGGGGCCTCACCTGTCTGGAAACGATGTGCCGCAAGTCTTTTGACACCAATTTGGCGCCAAGGGCCGGCGGCCGGAAGCTCACTGCCGAAGTGTGGCGTGGGGGCTCTGCCCGTAGGTGTGCCGGTAGAGGACCGCGAACCGGCCGGTGTGCGCGAAACCCCAGCGCCGCGCGATCTCGGTGACGGTGGTCGCCGACCGCGAGCCGGCGACCAACTCCTGGTGGGCTCGGTGCAGCCGGACGCGACGCATGTACTCGGTGGGAGTGGTGTCGAGCTGGCGCCGGAACAGGTACTGGACGGCTCTGGGAGTCAGATGGACCGCGGCCGCGACGTCGTTGACGCCGATGTCGCCGGCGGCGTTGCAATGGATGAACGACACCGCGTCCTTGAGCACTTCGGGCATCGCGGGGTTGTTGACCAGCTCCTGGTCGGTCACGTTGGACGGGTAGCACTCGAGCAGCGCGCCCGCCAGCAGCGGAGCCAGCGTCGCCACGATCAGCGGCTGCTGGGCGGTGTCCGCGGCCGCCAGCGAGGCCGTGGCGTAGTCCAGCGCCCGGTGCCAGGCGCGGATACCGGCACGCGAGCGCGGCCGGGTGTTGAGGAACCGGATCTGCTGCGACATCGGCGCATGCAGGGCGGCCACCTTGTGCAACACGTCGGCCCCGATGGTCACGACGTCGAACCGGGCGCCGCTCACCTGCAGCACGCGCGACATGCCGTGCGCGACGAGCACCGGGCAGTCCAGGGTCGGGAACGCCCCGCCCTTCACCGTCAGCGACCCGGCGCGCGGCTGGATCACCACGACGGAGTCGGCGGGGGGAACCTGGCAACTCACCCGGCCCTGGATCAGCACGTCGTCGATGGTGACGCCGCCGGCCTCGCAGCGCCGGTGGGTGACAACCGAGCCCCTGGTCAGCCCGGTGAGCCGCCACCCCGGCGCATAGGCGCCGGCGAAGAACTGCCGCGCCTGCTCGGCCTCGCCGGTGCGGAACTGCTCGTAGCGCAGCGCGGCCGGGCCGGGCCGGCCCGGCGCCGCGCCGACCTGGCCGTTGGGGGCGTTGGGCGCGGGATGGACGCCGACGCGGGTCGCGCTGGGCGGCTGGCCCGACCCGCCGTCGGGCGGGCGCGGTGCCGCCTCGGAACGCGTCAGTGCCCGCGCGACCGGCGCCGCGGGTTTGTCGACTGTCTGCACGCTGGTCAGCGTCTGCCTCCTGACCATCGCTTCACGGTAGTCCCGCCGACTGCAATAGGGGCACCGGTTGTCGCTCGGAACCGATCTGTCGGTAGATCTGCCGATAGATGTTGAGCGCGTCGAGGGCGACCCGGTCCCAGGTGAACCGCGACAACGCGCGACTGCGGCCCGCCGAACCCATGCTCTCGCACCGGAAGCTGTGCGCCAGGAGCGCCCGCAGGGCCGCCGTCAGTTCACCGGGCCTTTCCGGCGAGAGCACCAGCCCGGTCACGTTGTCCACGACGGCATCGCTCAGGACCCCGACCGGCAGGGCCACCACCGCCACCCCGCACGCCATCGCCTGCAACACCGTCGTCACGCGGGGCGGCCGGCGGGGGGCGAACGCGACCACGTTGGCGGATCGCAGCAGCTTCGGCAGTTCGTCGTAGGCCACCGTGCGCGCGAAGTGCACCCGGTCGGCGACCCCGAGATCGGCGGCCAGCTCCGCCAGCTGGGCCCGGGCCTCCCCGTAGCTGGGGTCGTGGCCGCCGCCGTCCGCGGCGGTCTCCGCGAGCACCAGTTCGGTGCCCGCAAGCCGGGGCAGCGTCCGGATGACCCGGTCGAAGCCGTTGGTCCACCGCGAGTCCGGCGCCAGAGACACCACCCGATTGGAGTCGTTGCGGGCGGCCGTGGGGCCGACCGGGGTGAAGCGTTCCATGTCCACGCCACTGGCCAGGATCGACACTCGCGCCCTGCTGCGGCGCAACCGGGCCAGCGCGTCGACGTCGGCGGTGCTCTCCCCGGTCACCCAGGTCGCGCTGCGGGCCAGCAGCGGCTCGACGCGTTCGCGTTCGCGTTCGCTCTGCGGTGCACCCTCGGTCTTCGGGCGGCAGGCCGCGGCCACGCCCTGGAAGGTCTGCAGGGTCGGCACGCGCTGGCGTCGCGCCGCCAATTGCGCGGCCAGCCCGCCCAGCCAGCCGTACGCGTGCACCACGTCGGGCGTCTCCACGCTCCACTCGCGCTCGAGCGCGGCCGCCCAATCCCCGACGTACGGCAGCACCTCGGCCGGCGGAACCACCCGCTGTGGCCCGACGCGCACGGGCACGACCCGGTGGCCCGCGTCCGGGCCCGCGGTTTGCCGGCCATGCCATCTCACGTAGACGGTGGCCTCGTGGCCCCGGGCCGCGAGTGCGGCGCAGATTTGCCAGGGGTCCTCACCAACCTGGTCATCGCCGCTGACGATGGCGATCTTCAAGCGGGCAACCTCCTTCGCCGTCCGCCGTCCGGCGGAAGCAGTACCCGGCGGGGGCGCCCGGTAAACGGCCGGGGGGACCTTTTCGTCCAGTGAACCAGCTTCGTCGTGTGAACCAGCGCTTCGTCACGCGGACGTACGGGGCCTGCGGTGCGGGTCAGCCCAAGACTTCCATCAGCAGCATCGCCCCGCCGATGGGTCCCTCGCTGGACCGGAACGACGTGCACGTGACGCGCACCCGCGCAGCGCGCCCGCGCCGGTTGACCGCGTCCACCACCGCCTCACCGGAACTTTCCGGGTCGACGAACGCGTTGCCGATCAGCGGCCGCACGCCGTCCAGCGGCAGCCCGATGTCCAAGTCGGTCAGCCGAACGCCCGTCGTCTCGTCGGCCCGCAGCCCCCAGAGGTCCTCGCAACCGCGGTTCCACACCACCACCCGCATCTCGCGGTCCACCACGACCATGCCCAGCTGGACCGAGTTGATCAGCGAGTCCATGAAGCCCTTGGCGTCGTCGAGTTCCAGGCTGCGTTCGCGCAGCGTGTCGTTGATGGTGTGCAGTTCGTCGTTGGTCGACTGCAGCTCCTCGTTCATCGTCTCGAGCTCTTCGTTGGTCGACTGCAGCTCCTCGTTGGTGGTCTCGAGCTCCTCGACCGTCGACTGCAGCTCCTCATTGGTGGTCTCGAGCTCCTCGTTGGTGGACTGCAGCTCCTCGTAGGCCGCCTCCAGCTGGCTGTTGGTCTGCACCACCTTGTCGAGCAGGGCCCGCGTCGCGGTGACGTCGAAGAACACGATCGACACGCCCAGCAGCCCGTTCTCGGCGTCGACGAGCGGGTTGACGTGGATCTCGAACCACACCGTCTCGGCGCCCTGCCGCTGCCACTTGACGTCCTGGATCCGCGCCGAGCGCCGCTCCACCTTGGCCTGCTCGAGGTAGGCGCGCAGCTCGACCGGGCGGTAGGACACCTCCAGGTCGCGCAGCAGCCGGCCGATGTCGCGGGCCGAGGGGCCGAAGACGCTCTCGGCCTGCTGGTTGATCATCGCGACGGTGTCCTCGCCGGTGACCACGATCTGGGCCACCGGGCTGGCGCGGAACGCCAGCTCCCGGACCGTGGTCAGGCCCGACAGGTCGCCCTCGTGTGCGTACATGGCCGCGGCCGGGTCGTAGCGGTCCACCCCGCCCTGGGAGCCGGCGACCTTGCGGAAGATACGGCTCTTGAGGTTCAGCGGGGTGAAGCGGTCACTGTGACTCAGCAGCATCTCGGCGTGGCCCAAAAATAGCGTGCCCCGGGGAGCCAGCGCGAAATGTAAGCGCCCCAACACGATTCGTTGCGTCTCGGCGTTGAGATACATCAGCGTGTTGCGGCACACCAGCAGGTCGACGCGCGAGATCGGGGCGTCCTTGACCAGGTCGTTGCGGCCGAAGATGACCGCGCGCCGCAGGTCCTTGTGAAAGACGTAGCGCCCGTTGACCTGTTCGAAATAGCGGCTCAGCAGGTCGGGGGGCACCGACTCGACGGCCTTGGCGTCATAGGAGGCGGCGCGTGCCTGGCTCAGCGCCTCCTCGTCGATGTCGGTGGCGTAGATCTTGACCCGCTGCCGGAAGGCGTCGGGCCCCAGCGCCTCGGCCAGCAGCATGGCCAGCGTGTAGGCCTCCTGCCCCGACGCGCAACCCGCGCTCCACACCCGGATCGGGTCGTTCGGGCCACGCTCGGCCAGCATCCGCGGAATGACTTCCGCGGCAACGAAGCCCCAGGCCTCCGGGTCGCGGAAGAAGGCGGTCACGTTGATCAGGATCGTGTTGAACAGGGACGCGAACTCGTCGGAGCTGGCCTGCAGCACATCGAGGTACTCCTCGAACGTGGTGTATCCGGCCTGATCCATCCGGTGGCGCACCCGGCGTATCAGCGACGTGCGCTTGTAGCCGGTGAAGTCGAAGCCCCGCGAATCCCGCATGTAGCGCAGCAGGGCTTCGAAGGCCTCGTCAGTCGTGCCGTCCATGCAGATTCCGTTCGAGAAAGCTGTTCGAGAAGGTTTTCGCCGACGGACTCGCACACTACTCGCGGGGTCGGATCGCGACGTCAGATGCGGTTCTCCCGGCCGACCGACGCCCACACCGTCTTGCCTGAGGGCGTCGGCGTGCTGCCCCACGCGCGGCACAGCGCGGAGACGATGGCGAGTCCGGACACGATTTCGGCGCCGCGCCCCACGCTTTCGTGCCGAGCGGCCGGCCGGTGGCTGCAGTCCTCCACCGCGATAGTGAGGGTGTCGCAGTAGCTCTCGACGATCAGCACCGGCGTGCTTTCGGTGTGGTCGAGCACGTTCTCGACGAAGACCGTCGCCACGGTGCCCGCGACGGGGATCAGGTCCTGCATGCCCCATTCGGTGAGCCAATCGGTGATCTTGGCGCGGGCCAGCCCGACGCTGACCCTGCCGGGCGCCAGCTCGGCGCGCGCCCGCCGCCGCAGCGGCGGCAGCTGGCCGAGCGCGGCGTCCCGCGCCGACTCGTAGGTCGCGTGCACCGGCACATAGCGGGCCACGCCCACGGCGGCGATGGTCCGCCGGGACCGCTGGTCGTCGCAGACCAGCAGGATCGGCACGTCGGGCCAGGTGCTCACGTGCCAGCGGGCGCTGGTGAACACCGACCAGGCCGACGCCGACGGCACGGACAGCTGGCGGACGTCGACGATCACCGCGGCCGGCTCGTCGAGTGCGGCCTTGATGACGGCGTCGCGCAGCCCGCGGTAGGTGACGCTGTCAAGGATGCCGCTGACGGTCAGCACCGCCACGTCACCGAAGTGCTCGAGGTGGCCCCGGGCGGCCGAGTTGAACTCAGCCATGGTCTTCACGCCGCCGGGGGCCGGCCTCCGCCAACCGCTCGCTGAGCACGGCCAGCGCCCGCTCCGACTCCTGGGCCACGGAGACGTAGCGCCGCGACACCAGGCGCGAGCGCGTCTTGTCGGCCAGCTCCCGGGCCAGTTTGGCCTTCTCTTCCAGGCTGCGCAGCGCGATCCACAGCGCGCCCTCGATCTCGGTGTCGCGCGCGCCGAGCAGGGCATCGGCCGTCCAGGCGTGCCCGACGCGGCACCGGAAGTGGCCCTTGCTGACCGATACCAGCGACCCGTTGCAATCCGGGCAGGTGTAGCCCGACGGCAGACCCAGTCGCTGCGCGACGAAGTCGGTCGAGAAGTGACCCATCATGGCGATCCCGTTCTCCAGCTGCATCGCGGCGTCAGGCTCCATGGTCGGCTCCTCGATCTCTCGGTGCGACAGTTCTGCGAGGACGGCGCCGATGTCGGCCGCCGCGGCCTGCCGGTCCAGCACGCCGGCCTCGCGCGCGTTGGTCGGCATCGCCGGGAACAACGCGTCCTCCGGGGTTTGGCCGATGGTGGTGCCGCCGCGGGCGCGGATCGCGCCCAGCCCCAGCACCCCGTCGTCGAGCAACCCCGACAGCAGCACCCCGATGGCACGGGGACCGAACGCCAGCGCCACCGAGCGGAACAGCGCGTTGATCGCGGGCCGGTGCCTGTTCTCCGTCGGCCCCTGCGACAGCACCACCCGGTGGTCCTCGACCAGCAGGTGGCGGTTCGGGCCGGCAACGTAGAAGCGTCCGGGTTCCAGCGCCGCGCCGTCTTCGGCGGTGACCGCGGGCAGCGGGCCGCTGCGGTCGATGATGCGGGCCAGCACGCTCGGTGCGCCCGCGGGGATGTGCAGCGTCACCAGGTAGGCGTAGGGCAGGTCCGGAGACAGGCCTGCTGCCAGCCTGGACAGGGCTTCGACCCCCCCGGCCGAGGCGCCGATTGCCACCGCTCCGCGCAGCTCGACGTTTGTGCTGGCCGCGTCACTCACCGCCCTCGGTTACCCCCACCAAGGGTACGTAACCGCTCAGGTGGCGGCTAGTGCGCGCACCCCGCAGTTTTCGCCGGTGCGGCGTTTCTTTCCCGCCCGGGACGGGCATCCGGTGTCCCATCGGCGGCCAGGAACGCGAACAGGAACGCGGCCAGGAACGCGAACAGGAGGGCGACGACCATGCCGAACTCGTCGATCAAGGACGAAAAGCTGTATCAGGACCTGCGCGAGCAGGGCGACTCCAAACAGAAGGCCGCCCGGATCTCCAATGCGGCCGCCGCGCGGGGCAAGTCGTCGGTGGCCCGCAAGGGCGGCAAGGGCGGCTCCTACACCGACTGGACCGTGCCGGAGCTGAAGAAGCGCGCCAAAGAGCTTGGCATGTCCGGGTATTCGAACCTGACGAAGGACAAGCTGATCGCCGCGCTGCGCAACCACTGATGCTCAGCCGGTGAGACCGAGCCGCTGCGCCAGCACTAAGAAGGCGACCGCGTAGTCGTTGTCGGCGGTCTGGGCGCAGATGCGTTGCCAGTCCAGCCGTTCGGGCACCGCGCGCACCGCCGGCAGCAGCGTCGCGAAATCGCAGTGGTGTTCGTTGAGGGCGCGCAACTTCTGGACGAGCACCCGAGCACCCGAGCACCGTGGTGGGCGGCAGCACCGGCATGCTGATCGCCAGCACGTCGCGCTGCTCGGCGCAGTCCAGCAGCGCCGCGGCCACCGCCACGCCGTTGACGCGGTGCAGCACGTCGACGAACGCGTCATCGGTGCGGGCCTTGAACAGCCAGTCTTCCGGGGGGTGTTCGACGTCGAATCCCGCGCCCCGCAGGGTCGCGACGGAGTCGGCCACATCGGTTTCGGCGACCACCAGGTCCACGTCGTGACTGGGTTCGGGCCCACCGTAGGCCCACAGCGCATAGCTGCCGGCCAGGGCGAAACGGGGCCCGTTCGCCTTGAGCGCCGACGCCGCGCCGCGCAGCGCCTCGCGCGGCCCGGCGCCGTCCGTGGACCGGTCAATCGACGTTTCTCCTGCCATCGTGCCTACCTCATACCCGGCACGGGAGGCGGGCAACCTGACGGCACCGACGCCATTGCGCGCCACCGCTTGTCGTCACCGCCTGTCGTCACCGCCTGTCGTCACCGCCTGTCGTCACCGCCTGTCCTCACCGCTGTGGCCCGCGCCCCGTTTGCCGACCGTTTAAGTGACGGCCGGATTGGGCAAACCCTGGGCTATGTCCGCCCGTGTCCTGCCCTGCTACGACGGGGCCGCCGTCGTGATCCCCGCCCACAACGAGCGGGCCAAGCTGCCGGCGTGCCTGCGCGCGGTGCTGACCGCCGCCCTGTGCGCGCCGGTCCCGGTGGTCATCGTGGTGGTGCTCGACGACAGCGACGACGACAGCGCGCGCCTGGCCGGTCAGTACGGGCCCGACGTGCACTTCATCGCGGTCGACGCCCACAACGTCGGCACCGCGCGGGCGGTCGGTTTCGCCTACGCCCGTTCGCTGTTCGCCCCCGGGGCCCGGTGCTGGTATGCCACCACCGACGCCGACAGCCGGGTCGACCCCGGCTGGCTGACCCATCAGTTGACGGTGGGCACCGACATGGTGCTCGGCGTGGTGCGCGTCTCCGACTGGCGCCGGCACACCGCCGACGTCGCGGAGCGCTACCTGCGGGCCTATGACGGCTGCGGCGGAGATGGGCAGGGGCGCGACCACGAGCACATTCACGGCGCCAACATGGGTTTCGACGCCCGCGCGTATTGGCGCGTCGGCGGCTTCCGCGCGCTGGCCAGCGGCGAGGACGTCGACCTGGTCAAGCGGTTCGAGGCCGCCGGCCGCTCCATCCACCGCGACACCGAACTGTCGGTCATCACCTCGGCACGGACCCGGGCCCGCGCCCCGCGCGGATTCGCCCACTACCTCAGGCGGCTGGGCGGTGCGGCCGCGGGGGACTGCGCATGACGGCGGGGCTGGTCAAGCACTGGCTGGAATGCGGACGGCTGGAGTTGCCGCTGCCCGCGTCCGGGCGCACCGCCGAGCGCTGGCAGCGGCTGATGCTGCTGGCCGAGGAGGACATCGTGGCGGCCCGCATCGCCGAGGCACACGTGGACGCCGCCGCCATCCTCAACGAACTGGGCGGCAAGCCGCCCGAGCCCGACCAGCTGTGGGGGGTGTGGGCCGCCGAATCTTCCGAGGCGGTGGTGAGGGCCACCGAAATCAGCGATGGCACGTTCACGCTGAACGGCACCAAAGTGTGGTGCTCGGGGGCCGGGTTCTGCACGCACGCGCTGGTGACGGCCCGGCTCGAGGACGGAACGCGCGGCCTGTTCGCGGTGGCCGCCGTCGACCCCAGCGTCAAGGCGTTGCCGGACACGTGGTGGAACGCCGGGATGGCCGGCAGCGACACCCGGCCCGTGCAGTTCACCAACGCTCAGGCCGTCGCCGTGGGCGGCCCCGGCGACTACCTGTGCCGGCCCGGTTTCTGGCACGGCGCGATCGGGGTGGCCGCGTGCTGGCTGGGCGGCGCGCGCCGGGTCGCCGAGCCGCTCTACCGTTGCGCCGGAAGCCAATCCGCCGACGCTTACTCGCTGGCCCATCTGGGCGCCGTGGACGCTGCACTGGCCGCGGGCGATGCAATGCTGAGCACCGCGGCGGCCCACGTCGACGCCGACCCGTTCGACCGGACCGGCACCGCCCAGCTCATCGCGCGCCGGGTGCGCAGCGTCGTGGAGCATGCCGCCGACGAGGCCATCACCCGCACCGGCCGGGCCCTGGGGCCGGGACCGCTGTGCCAGGACGGCCGGCACGCGCAGCGGGTGGCCGACCTCACCATCTACATCCGGCAGAGCCATGCCGAGCGAGACCTAGCCGAGCTCGGTCAACTTGCGGGACAACGCAATTGAGCGGCCTGCAGACCGCGTCGGCCGGAAATTCCGCCCGGTTCGCGGCCAAGCCCCTGACCCGCGGCGGCACGCCGGTGCCGGTGTGGCTGGCCGCCCTGAACCGCGCACCCCTGCCGGCGCTGGACCTGGCCGGGTGCGCGCGCCTGGTCGTCGTCGCGCCCCACCCCGACGACGAGACGCTGGGCCTGGGCGCGACGATCGCGCAACTGGCCGCCGCGGGGGTGGACGTCAACGTGGTGTCGGTCAGCGACGGCGGCGCCGCCGACCCCGGCGCGACGCCGTGGGAGCGGACCCGCCTGGAAACCACCCGCAGACACGAGTTGAGAAGAGCGGCAAAGGTTCTGCAGATCCCCGCCCCGCTGTCGTTGAGCCTGCCCGACGGTGAGCTGGCCGACCACGAGGACCACCTCGCCGAGTCGCTCGCCGACATCCTCGCGGCCGCCGGGCCGGGCACCTGGTGTGCGGCCACCTGGCGCGGCGACGGGCATCCCGACCACGAGGCCGTCGGGCGCGCGGCGGCCGAGGCCTGCGCGCGCACCCGCACCGCGCTGCTGGAGTACCCGGTGTGGATGTGGCACTGGGCGAGCCCGGCCGATTCCGTCGTGCCCTGGGAACGGGCGCACGCGGTGCCGGCGGCCGGCCCGGCACTCGCCCGCAAACGCCTTGCCGCGCAATGCTTCCGCAGCCAGTTCGAGCCGGGCGCCGGGCGGTCGGCGCCGGTGCTGCCCGCGGTGGTGCTGCAGCGGCTGCTCGCGGTGGGCGAGGTGGTCTTCCGGTGAGCGCCCGGTTGCCCGACGCCTACTTCGAGAAGATGTACGCCGCCGCCGACGACCCGTGGCAGCTGTCGACGCGGTGGTACGAGCGGCGCAAGTACGCGATCACCCTGGCGCTGCTGCCCGACAGCCGCTACCGGCACGCCTTCGAGCCGGGCTGTTCGATCGGTACGCTGACCGAACTGCTGGCACAGCGCTGCGAGAAGATCACCGCGGTGGACGTGGCCGGCGCCGCGGTGCGGGCGGCCGGCGAGCGGCTGCGGGCGGCGGGCTGCCGGGACGCGGTGACCCTGGCTCTGTCGTCGCTGGACGCAGCGTGGCCGCCGGGACCCTTCGACCTGGTGGTGCTCAGCGAGGTCGGCTACTACCTGCAGGCCGACACCCTGGCCGCGGTGCTGCGCCGCGAATGCGCCCGGCTGCGACCCGGCGCCACGGTGGTGGCCGCGCACTGGCGCCACGCCGTGGCCGACTACCCGCTCACCGGCGACGACGTTCACACCGTCATCGCGCGCACGCCGGGGCTCACGCCGCTGGGCCGCTACCGCGACCGCGACGTCGTCGTCGAGGTGTTCGACACCGGCGATGGCCGGTCGGTGGCGGCCCGGGAACGGGTGCCCGGGGCGCGCTAGGGTCGCGAGGTACTGGCCGGGCCGCGAAACGGGTACCCGCCCAACCAATGCGCGTGGCGACGTTCAACATCCTGCATGGCCGCACCGTCGGCGACGGGGTGGACCCCGCGCGGCTGCGGGACTGCGTGCGCCGCCTCGATCCGGACGTGCTGGCCCTGCAGGAGGTCGACTTCGAGCAGCCGCGCTCGGAGCGGGCCGACCTGACCGCGCTGGCCGCCGAGGCCATGGACGCCGTGGAGCACCGGTTCGTGGCCGCGATCTCCGGCACGCCCGGCGCGACCTGGATGGCCGCGACCGGCCAGGAACAACCGGGGACCGCCGCCTACGGGATCGCGCTGCTCTCCCGGTTCCCGGTGGCCAGCTGGCAGGTGGTGCGCCTGCCGCGGATCCCCGCGCGGTTTCCCATGTATTTGCCCGGGCCGAACCGGGTGATGATGGTCGACGAGGAACCGCGGGCGGCGGTCATCGCGCAGCTGCGCACGCGGTGGGGGGATTTGACGGTGGCCAACACCCATCTGGCCTTCGTGCCGGGCTGGAACCGCCGTCAGCTGCGCCGGCTGGCCCGCGACCTGCGCGGCTTCCCCGGCCCGCGGCTGCTGATGGGGGACCTCAATCTCACCCCGAAGGCGGCGCGGCGCGCCTCGGGCATGCGAGCGCTGGCACAGGCCGCGACGTTCCCGGCCGAAACCCCCGACCGCCAGCTCGACCACATCCTCACCGACGATCCCGGGCTGCGGGCCGGTCCCGCCGAGGCCGAGCTGATGCCGATCTCCGATCACCGGCCCCTGGTGGTCACCCTGGACCGCGGCTTAGGTCGGCGAGGCGCTCGCGGACGCGGTCGATGTCGCGCAGCGACGGCATCTCGTTGGTGACCCGGCTGATCTCCACGCCGACATCGGCGACACCGACCGGTCCGCCCCGGTCCACGATGCGCCGGGTGATCGCGACGACCTCGTCGTCGGAGACCCGCCGGGGCAACAATGCGAGCACGGCCAGATACCCCCTGGCCGGCATGCCGGCCGGATAGCCCGCGCGCAGAAAGCCGACGAACCTCAACAGCACGCTCGCCATCTGCAACTCGGCCCACCTCTCCCCGTCTCGCCGCGTGTCCGTCGCGGCGGTTTTTCGGCATGGATACCGCGCCCGGCCCGTTTCAAACCGCTTCACACCGCTTCACACCGCGATCCCGCGCCGAGGGGCCCGGTCCGACGCGTCGGACCGGGCCCCTGGTGAGGTGTCGACCTACTGGTGGCGCTTCTGGCGCTCCTCGGCGCTTTCGGCGCCGCCGCGGGCGGCCTCGGCTTCGGCCTCCTTCTTGGCCGCGTCGCGCTGGGCGTCGGCCTTGTCCTGTTGGGCTTGGCCCTCCCGCTGCATGTCATCTTGACCGGTCACGGCGCCACCAACCTCTTTGGCCTTGCCCTTGACCTCCTCGACGACTCCCTTCACAGCCTCTTCTGCACCGCTGTTTCCATCGCTCATAGCTAGGTTCCTCCCTTTCACCAAGCGCTTTGGCTTGCGTTCTGGCCTGCGGAATCATGCTGCGAATCGTGCTGCGCGGCAGCACTGTCCGCTATCGGCGCGAGCCCCCGGAAATCAACCCCGGGTGATCGATGCGGCCGCAAGTAACGGCTTCCCAGCGCGCGGTCGATCAAACCTGACACCGCGATACGCCCGGTCGGGGGCAGCGTGTGGCCGCCCACACCCGGCGGGCGCGCTTGGCCGACGTCACGGCGCGGACACCGCATCGGCGCGTTTGGGCGCCTGCCGGCTGGGTAGGGCACCCAGTGATGACCACCATCGCCGTCCTCGGCGCCACCGGCACGGTGGGCTCGCGTGTCACCGCCCGGCTTACCTGCCGCGGCGTCGCGGTCGTCGAGATTTCCGCCTGCCACGGCGCCGACCCGCGCGACGGGCGCCGCCTCCCGGAGGCGCTCGAGGGCGTCGACACCGTCATCGACCTGTCGAACCCGATGCCGCGCACGAACGGGCCGGACCCGGCCGAGACCATCACCGCGGCCACTCGCCACCTGGTCGGCGCGTGCGCGTCAGCGGGAATCGAGCGCCTGGTCATGTCGACGACCGCCGGCATCGAGAACCCCGAGTTCGACGGGATCCCGTACTTCGAGGCCACCCGGGCGGCCGAGGACATCGTGCTCGAGGGCCCGATACCGCCGACGATCGTGAAGTCCACGCAGTGGCATGAATCCGCGATCGACGCCGTGCTCCGCCGCGACAGCGAGGTGGTGGCGCCGGACTGGCTGATCCAGCCCATTGCCGCCGACACGGTCGCCGACGTCCTGGCCGAGGCGGCCCTGAGCCAGACGCGCGCGCCCCGCACGATCACCGGCCCGGAGGTCATCCGGCTGCCCGAGCTCGCGTCGAAGGTCCTCGCCGCGCGCGGCGACGGCCGACCCGTGCGCGCCGTCAAGCCCGCGTTGACGCCGCTGGCAGCCGGGGGTTTGCTCGCGCCCCATCATGCGGTGGTCCTCGGCCCCGACATGGAAACCTGGCTGGAAACCTGGCTGGAAACCTGGCTGGAAACCTGGCTGGAAACCTGGCTGGACACCCGGCTCAACGCCCAGCGCGCGGACAGCCCGTCGGCACAGGGGGCGCGGGACGGCTGACATTTCTCGCGCATCTTCTCGCGCATCTTCTCGCGCGCCCAAAGCCGATGCGGCGCAATGCCTCACGAGGGGCCTCGTGGGCGCACCCCGGCGGTCGGCCGACGTTGCGGGGAAAACGCAGGAATAACGACCTGGTATTCGGGTACCCGAGTTGCGTGGGAAATGCGAACTCGAGACCGGGCCAGACCGTCGTCGTCACCGGCGCCAGCGGGGGGATCGGTCGTGCGACGGCAAGAGCCTTCGGCGCGCGAGGAGCCCAGGTCGGCCTCCTCGCCCGCGGCGAGAAGGGATTGAGCGGCGCTGCCGGCGACGTCGAAGCCGCCGGCGGGAAGGCGCTCGCAATACCCACCGACGTCGCCGACCCCGGGCAGTGCGAGGCGGCGGCCGACGAGGTCGAGCGGGCCTTCGGTCCCATCGACGTGTGGGTGAACGTGGCCTTCACTTCCGTGTTCGCGCCGTTCTGGGAGATCGAGCCCGCCGAGTTCCGCCGCGTCACCGAGGTGTCCTACCTCGGCTACGTCTACTCCACGATGGCCGCGCTGCGGCGGATGCGGCCCCGCGACGCCGGGACCGTCGTGCAGGTCGGTTCCGCGCTGGCCTACCGGGGCATCCCGTTGCAGAGTGCGTACTGCGGCGCCAAGCACGCGATCCAGGGCTTCAACGAGTCGCTGCGCTGCGAGTTGCTGCACGAGCACAGCAAGGTGCGCGTCACGATGGTCCAGATGCCGGCGGTCAACACCCCGCAATTCTCCTGGGTGCTGTCGCGGCTGCCGCGCCAGGCGCAGCCGGTCCCGCCGATCTACCAGCCCGAGGTCGCCGCGCGCGCGGTGCTGCACGCCGCCGATCATCCCCGGCGCCGGGAGTACTGGGTGGGCGGCAGCACGGCCGCGACCCTGGCCGGCAACGCCGTGGCACCCGGGCTGCTGGACCGCTACCTGGCGCTGACGGGGTTCGATTCCCAGCAGACCGAGGACCCCCGACCGGCCGACCAGCCCGCCAACCTGTGGGAACCCGCCGACGGCAACGCGGGCCAGGACTACGGGGCGCACGGCATCTTCGACGACCAGTCCTCGGCCCGCAGTTTCCAGCTGTGGGCCTCGCAGCACCACGGCATGCTCGGCGCAGCCGGGGGCGCACTCGCCGCGGGGATGGGCGCGGCGGTGCGCCGGCTGCTGCGCCGCGGCCGATGACGACCGGGCGGCCGCAGCGCGGCGGTGCGCCGAAAGCTTCGTTGAGGCCGCCGATTTCGAACTAGTTCGTACTAGCCGGGCCGGAACTATCCGACAGGGACTATCCGATGAGGAGGGAAACCATTGTCCAAGAAAGACGTTGCCGACTATCTGCTGGAGCGGCTGCGGGACTGGGATGTCCGGCATGTCTTCGCGTTCCCCGGCGACGGCATCAACGGGATCCTCGCCGCGTTCGGCCGCGCGGACAACAAGCCGCAGTTCATCCAGTCGCGCCATGAGGAGATGAGCGCGTTCGAGGCGTGCGGGTACGCGAAGTTCACCGGCCGCGTCGGGGTGTGCATGGCCACGTCGGGCCCCGGCGCCATCCACCTGCTGAACGGCCTGTATGACGCCAAGCTCGACCACGTCCCGATGGTGGCGATCGTGGGCCAGACCAACCGCAGCGCCATGGGCGGGTCCTACCAGCAGGAGGTGGACCTGATGTCGCTGTTCAAGGACGTCGCCAGTGACTACCTCCAGATGGTCACGGTCCCCGAGCAATTGCCCAACGTGCTCGACCGCGCCATCCGGGTCGCGATGACCCAGCGCGCCCCCACGGCGATCATCGTTCCGTCCGACGTGCAGGAACTCGAATACTCGCCGCCCACCCACGAATTCAAGATGGTGCCCTCCAGCCTGGGCATCGAGTGGCCGACGATCGACCCCAACGACGCCGCCATCGCCCGGGCGGCCGACGTGCTCAACTCCGGCACCAAGGTCGCGATGCTGGTGGGCAGCGGCGCGCGGGGCGCCCACGAGGAAGTCGCCCAGGTCGCCGACCTGCTCGGGGCCGGCGCGGCCAAGGCGCTGCTGGGCAAGGACGTGCTCTCCGACGAATTGCCATGGGTCACCGGCGCCATCGGGCTGCTGGGCACCCGCCCCAGCTATGAGCTGATGCGCGACTGCGACACGCTGCTGACGGTCGGCTCCAGCTTCCCCTACACGCAGTTCATGCCCGAATACGACCAGTGCCGCGCGGTGCAGATCGACGTCGACGGCCGGATGATCGGCATGCGCTACCCCAACGAGGTCAACCTGGTCTCCGACGCGAAATCCGCTCTGCAGGCACTGATTCCGCTGCTGCGCCGCAAGGAGGACCGCAGCTGGCGCGAGACCATCGAGGCCAACGTGGCCCGCTGGTGGGAGACCATCGAGATGGAGTCGAAGGTCAGCGCGGACCCGATCAACCCGCTGCGGCTGTTCTCCGAGCTGTCCCCGCAACTGCCCGAGAACGCCATCGTCACAGCCGATTCCGGTTCATCGGCCAATTGGTATGCGCGCTGCCTGAAATTCCGCGGCAGCATGCGCGGTTCGTTGTCGGGCAACCTGGCCACCATGGGGCCCGGCGTGCCCTACGGCATCGGCGCGAAGTTCGCGCACCCGCAGCGGCCGGTCATCGTGTTCGCCGGCGACGGCGCCATGCAGATGAACGGGATGGCCGAGCTCATCACCATCAAGCGGTACTGGCAGGAGTGGGACGATCCCCGCCTGATCGTGGCGATCCTGCACAACAACGACCTCAACCAGGTCACCTGGGAGATGCGCGCCATGGCCAACTCTCCCAAGTTCACCGAGTCCCAGAGCCTGCCGGACATCGACTTCGCATCGTTCGCGTCCAGCCTGGGCCTGAACGCGATGGCCATCAAGGACCCCGACGAACTCGCCGACGCCTGGCGCGAGGCGCTCTCGGCCGACCGGCCCACGGTGATGGACGTCTACACCGACCCGGACATGCCGCCTATCCCGCCGCACGCCACCTGGGACCAGTTCAAGTCCGCCACCAAGGCGGTGCTCGGCGGCGACGAGGACACCGTCGGGTTCGTCAAGGTGGGCCTGAAGACAAAGGCGCAGGAGTTCCTGCCGCACAAGAAGAGCTGAGGGGCATGGCCCCCTCAGCGCCCCCTTCGGCAGTCGCCGAAAAGACCGGGGCGACGATCGGCGACCTGACCCTCGCCGCCTACACCATTCCGACCGACGCCCCCGAAGCCGACGGCACCCTGGCCTGGGACTCGACCACGATGATCGTGGTGCAGGCCCACTGCGACGGCGAGGTGGGCACCGGCTGGACCTACGGCAGCCCGGTCTGCGCCGAGCTCATCAGGGGAAAGCTGTCCGGCGTCGTGGTCGGCCACAGCGCCCTCGACGTCACCGGCGCGTCGGACGCGATGATCAAGGCGGTCCGCAACATCGGCCGGCCCGGCGTTGCCGGGCAGGCGCTTTCGGCGGTCGACGTCGCGCTGTGGGACCTCAAGGCGCGGCTGCTGGGGGTGCCGCTGCACCGGCTGATCGGGGCCGTGCGTGACGCGGTCCCGGTGTACGGCAGCGGCGGTTTCACCACCTACGACGAGCGCCAGCTGCGCGACCAGCTGACCCGGTGGACGCAGGAGTTGCACATCCCGCGGGTCAAGATCAAGATAGGCGAGTCGTGGGGCACCCGCCTGGATCGCGACCTGGCCCGGATGCGCCAGGCCCGGGAGACCATCGGCGACGGCGTGGAGCTCTTCGTCGACGCCAACGGCGGGTACACGCGCAAGGAGGCGGTCCGGATGATGGCCGGCGCGGCCGATCTGGACGTGCACTGGCTCGAGGAACCGGTGTCCTCCGACGATCTGGCCGGGCTGCGCCTGGTCTCCGAGGCGGTGGATGCCGACGTGACGGCGGGGGAATACGGCTACGACCTGGCCTACTTCCGCCGCATGTGCGAGGCCGGCGCGGTGGACTGCCTGCAGGCCGACGTGTCGCGCTGCGGGGGGATCAGCGAATGGCTGCGAGTGGCGGCGGTGGCCGCCTCCTACAACCTGGAGATCTCGGGGCACTGCGCGCCGCACCTGCACGTGCACGCGGCCGCGGCCACCCCCAACGTGCGCCACCTGGAGTACTTCCACGACCACGTCCGCATCGAGAAGATGGCGTTCGACGGCACGAGCGAGCCGCGGGACGGAATGCTGCACCCGGACCCGGACGCGCCGGGCCACGGGCTCACGCTGCGGACCGGCGACATCGAAAAGTACCGGAAGAGTTGAGATTCGACGAGGAGTTGCCGTGACCGCGAAGGCGGACCGAGGCCAAAGGCTGTTCGACGCGGTGGCTGCGGAATTGCGCGACGCCGTCGACGGCGAGGTCCGGTTCGACCCCGGCTCGCGGGCGGCCTACTCCACCGACGCCTCCAACTACCGGCAGGTGCCCATCGGCGTCGTGGTGCCGCGCACCCCGGAGGCCGCGGCCGAGGCGATCGCCGTGTGCCGCCGCCACGACGTGCCGGTGTTGTCCCGCGGCGGCGGCACCAGCTCGTCGGGAGTGAAAGCCTCGCAGCACAGGAAGTAGCCCAGGGATGTCATGCCCCTGGGCTTACCCCTGTCACCGCGCGCGAAACGGCCGTCGGGCTAACCCTTGCCGGCAATCGCGTCGCGGACTCGGTCCAGCATCGCCGCGAACGGACCCGCGATCAGGTTGGCCGCCTGCGATTCGACCCCGGCGTGCGGCCGGGTGGGCGCGATCGCCTCGGCGAGCTTGGCGGCCCGGCCCATGGTTTCGAGCTCGTCGTTATCCAATTGCTCGCCCAGCCTGGCGAATTCGTCCTTCTCCTCGTGGGTGGCGTGCCCGACGACGGCGTCGCGGAGGTCCGTGAGCTCACGGGTGAACTCTTCGCTGTCCACGTCGAGCTTCTCCAGCTTCTGCAGCACCGTCTTGGCCTCGCGCTCCTCCTTGAGGCGCGTGTCGACCACGACCTCACCGTTGCGGATCTTGCGCTTGGCGCGCGGGTGCACGATCTCCTCTTCGGCGGTTTCGTGGACGGCCAGCAGCCGGCGCAGATCCAGGAAGGCGTGCTCGCGCGCTGCACCGGACGCCGCTATCGCGGTGGCGAACAGGGACTTGATCTGCTCGTGCTGGCTAACGAGAAAGTCGACCACATCGTTGGGCGACTTGATGGCGGTCTGGGCCATGGTTTCCCTCCTCGATGGTCTCGGCTCGGCGCGCCGGATCGTTGGCGCGCTCCCGGTCCGGCTACCCATCACCGCGATCACAAAACGTTCCCGGCCCCGCGCACAGGCGCTGCGCGGGCGGGCGCGGGCCCATGCCCAGCAACTTCCGGCGAGCGCTTGGACGAGGGCGACGGGCGGGCGGTGCGCGCCGCGCCGCTCCCGGCCCGGCCGCACCATCGGATACATTCTCGGCAGGAACGCAGCCAAGGAGGGCACCGCGTGACCGCACCACAGGATCCCGTCGGGCAAAACCTTCCGCGCCAGGATCCCTATGGGCACAACCCGTTCACCTACGACCCGCTCGGCCGGGTTCCGTTCGCTCCCCCGGCGCCGGGACCGCCGCCCGTGCTGCCCTACCCGCCGCCCGGCCCCCCGCGCGTCAATGCCTACGCGACGCTCTCGCTGGTGTTCGCGTTCCTGTTCCCCCCCGTCGGCGCGGTGGTCGGGCCCCTGGCGCTCCGGCAGATCCGCCGCACCGGCGAGCGCGGCCACGGCCGCGCGCTGGCGGGAACGGTGTTGTCGTACGCGTTCGTCACGCTCGCGGTCTTCGCCCTCGTCGGCTGGGCCACGCTCAGCACCACCACGCCCGGCCGCACCGCGGCGCCCACCGCGACCACCCCCGCCGCACCCCAGCCCACGGTCGCGCCCGACGCCGTGGGCAGGCTGCTGCCCGGGCTGAGCGACCTGCGCACCATCACCGGCGATGAGAACCTCGTGGCCGGCCAGGTGTGGGACCACCCGGCCCGCTCCGATCGGGAGGGCACGATCGACCGCCCGGAGTGCTGGGGCAGCATCGCGCCGGGCACCCCGGACGCCTACGACGTCGGCGCCATCTTCGGCTACCACGCGGCCGAGTTCGCCGACACGCGCAGCTTCCTCAAGTCGATCCAGGTCATCCAGGCGGTCTCGGCCTTCCGCGATCCGCCCGCCGCCCGGTCGCAGCTGGCGGACCTGCTGTCCGGGTGGCGCCAGTGCGGCGGCTCGAGGGTGGCGGTGACGCTGCCCGACGGGCAGGCGATCCCGTTCACGCTGAGCAGACCCGACGACGCCGGCAACGGCATCACCACGATGGACCTGACGCCCAAGGAACTGCAGGTGCGCTCCGTGCGCGCGCTGGCCGCCAAGTCCAACGTCGTGGTCGACCTGTACTTGTCCTACAGCGGCTCGACCGGCAGCCAGGTCCCCCGCCAGGCGGCCGTCGCCATCGCCAGATACGTCCTCGACAAGATCCCGGGCTGACGGCCGGCCGCGCGGGATCTTGCCCGGGGCCGAATTCCGGCACCGAATTCCGGGGCAGAATTCCGGGGCCGAACAGCGAAACCCGCGGCGCGCACGACGACCTGCGACGAAGTCCTGGCTCGTGCGCGAGTCGCGCGTCACTCCGGCGTGTGGCGTTTTGACGTCACACCGCCCGGCCGGGGGTCGGCGAAGGGCAGGGCGCAGGGGAAGGGCGAAGGGAAGGCTGTGGTGGTCGGCATCGATTCGTGGCAGTTGGCTGCGGCCGAGTCCGAACGACTCATCGCGGCCGTCAAAGACGAGTGCGTCGTCGCCGAACTGCTCCGATTCACCGCCAGGGACCTGCTTCACGTCGCCCGGGAAAGCTGCCGTCGGGCAAGAGCCCTGTGCGAGCAACCCAACACCGTGGTCAGTGCCCGGCACGGGCCGCGGCAACGGTCGACGGTAATCGGGATGGCGCCGACGGCCGGCAAAGACTTGAGACGACGTGATGACTTGAGACGACGTGATGACTTGAGACGACATGATCAGGCGCCGAAGCCGAGCGCCTGACCCGGCGCGACGAAACCGTGCACGCGCGACGGCGGGCGGCGGGCGGACACCGCGCCGCGCCGCGCGGGACGCGGACCACACCACCGCCGCCGGCTCCTTCATGCCGGGCCGGCCCTCACTAGGCTGGGGTGTCATGAAGTATCTCGACGTCAACGGGGTCGGACGAGTCAGCCGGATCGGCCTGGGCACCTGGCAATTCGGGTCACGCGAGTGGGGGTACGGCGACCGCTACGCCTCCGGCGCCGCCCATGACATCGTGCACCGCGCCCGCGCCCTGGGGGTGACACTGTTCGACACCGCGGAGGTGTACGGGCTGGGCAGAAGCGAGCGGATCCTCGGCGAGGCGCTCGGCGACGAGCGGGCGGAGGTCGCGGTGGCCAGCAAGATCATGCCCGTCGCGCCGTTCCCCGCCGTGGTCAGGCAGCGCGAGCGCGCCAGCGCGCGGCGGCTGGGGCTGGACCGCATCCCGCTCTACCAGATCCACCAGCCCAACCCGGTGGTGCCCGACTCGGTGATCATGCCCGGCATGCGCGACCTGCTCGAGGGCGGCAGGATCGGCGCGGCGGGGGTGTCCAACTACTCGCTGGAACGCTGGCGCAAGGCCGACGCCGCGCTCGGGCGGCCGGTGATCTCCAACCAGGTGCACTTCTCGCTGGCCCACGCCGGCGCGCTGGAAGACCTGGTGCCCTTCGCCGAGCGCGAGAACCGCATCGTGATCGCCTACAGCCCGCTGGCCCAGGGGCTGCTGGGCGGCAAGTACGGCCTGGACAACCGGCCCGGCGGCGTCCGCGCGATCAATCCGCTGTTCGGAACCGAGAACCTGCGCCGCATCGAGCCGCTGTTGTCGACGTTGCGCGAGGTGGCCGCGCAGGTGGGCGCCAAGCCGGCCCAGGTGGCGCTGGCCTGGCTGATCGGCCTGCCGGGCGTCGTCGCCATACCGGGGGCGTCCAGCGTCGAGCAACTCGAGTTCAACGTCGGCGCCGCCGACATCGAGCTGCCCGCCGACTCCCGCACCGCGCTCACCGACGCGGCGCGCGCCTTCCGGCCGGTCTCGGCCGGGCGCTTCCTGGCCGACATGGTCCGCGAGCGAGTGGGCCTGCGCTGACCCCGTGAGGCCGACCCCTTGAGGCTGGCCCCTTGAGGCTGGCCCCTTGAGGCTGGCCCCTTAGGACTGAGCCGACTCCGCGAACGCCGCGGGGCTGGCGGGCGCGCCGCGGGCCACCACGACGGGCATCGAGGTGGACGCGTCGGTCCGCAGGATCGTGTGCACCACGTCGATGAGGTCGTCGACGGGCATCAGCTTGCCGGGCATGCAGCCGCGCGTGGACCACAGCGGCACGGCCTTCATCGCGAGGTCCATGTCCCAGCCGACGTTCATGCCCGTCGCCGCGTCGCCCTCCCCGCCGGCGCACTCCCCCACGATCAGGGTGGTGAAGCCGATGTCGGGGTGCTCGGCGCGCCACGCCTCGACGAGCCGCTCGAGGGCCGCCTTGCTGACGCCGTAGGCACCCAGGCCCGGCCAGGGCGGCCCGAACGTGCCGGCGTCGGACGACAGGTAGACCGCCTTGCCCGGTCCCTTACCGGCAGCAGCGCTCAGGTGCGGCACCGCCGCGGCCGTCACCAGCGACGCGCCGATGACGTTGGTGTCGAAGATGCGCCGCCACGTCTCGGCGTCCGTGTCGACCATGCGGACCAGCGGTCCCACGGCCGGTGTGTAGACGAGGTTGTCGATGCCGCCGAGCGCGTCGGCGGCCTCGGCGATGGCCGATCGGCACGCCGCCTCGTCGGTGACGTCGCATTCGACGGCGATCGCGCCCGCCCCCGCCTCGGTGGCCGCGGCCTCGATGCGCTCGCGCCGCCGGGCCAGCAGCGCGACCTGATCGCCGCGCCGGGCCAGGCCGACACCGATGCAGCGCCCGAGCCCACTGGAGGCGCCAACCACGACTGTCCTTGACATATTTGCCCTCTCCTGTAACGAGCCACCACTGCCGAGAAACCTACCGGATGGCGGTGGGGCCCTCGCTCAGATCCGGACCACGGTGTTCCTGTCGCACAGCTTGGCCCGGTAGAGGGCCGCGTCGGCCCGGGCCGTGATCGAGGCGACGGGCTCGCCGGGAAGAGCGAGGGTGGCGCCGATGCTCAGGGTCGCGACGACCGTGCGGCCGGATGCCCGGATCGGCTCGCAGGCGTGGCGGCGGATCCGCTCGGCGATTCCGGTGGCCTCCTCGATGCTTTCGACGTCGGGCAGCAGGACCAGGATCTCGTCGCCGCCCGTCCGGCCCACCGTGTCCCCCTGCCGGACGCATTCGCGGATCCGGGCCGCCAACGTGGCGAGCACGGCGTCACCGACGCCGTGCCCCCAGGTGTCGTTGATGCTCTTGAAGTGGTCGACGTCGCAGAACAGGATGCCGAGCTGGTTTCCCGGCGTGGGCGGCTGCTGCAGCGCCTCCTCCAGGCGGGCGATCGCCTCGGCGCGGTTCACCAGCCCCGTGAGAGCGTCGAACCGGGCCAGCCGTTCCAGCCGCTGCTCGGCCTCGACCCGGTCGTCGACGATGCGCAGCGCCGCGATCACCCCGTCGGCGTTGCCGTCGGCGTCCACATAGGGCTTCCCGTGGCCGTCGATCCAGTGGTTACCGCCATCGCCGGCGCGGCCCCGGAACCGTTGCAGGACCGATTCGCCGCCGGCGATCCGCTGCAGCGCGGCGGTGACAATGGTGAGGTCCTCGGGGTGGATGTGGCGCCTGAAATCAGAGCCCACCCAGTGGACCGGCGGCGCGCCGAGGGCGGCCTCCACGGACGGCGAGATCCATGCGACCTCGCTGCCGCGCAGGTGAACCACGACGTCCACGGCGTTGTCGGCGAGGATGCGATAGCGCGCCTCGGCGTCGGCGCGTTGCTTGCTCACCCGCTCCCTGTCCAGCAGCAGCCGCTGCTCGCGCTGGCTCAGATAGAACGTGACCGCCCCGACGAACACCGTGCCCACCAGGATCGACAGGGTCCACTCGGCGTGCTCGCCGAGCCCGATCGCCAGGAACATCGCCCGCCCCAGCGCCACGGCGAGCGGAAAGCCGGCCAGCACACCCACCAGCCGCACCAGCGAACGCCGGTCGGGCCGCGCGAGCAGCCAGGCGAGCGGAAAACGGTCGGGGCGGGCGGCGGTCGTGGCGGTGACGAGCAGCAGCAGGGCCAGCGCGGTCGACATCGCCTGGCCGGTGGACCGCGTGGGTCCGACCAGCGACACGGCGTCGAACAGGTAGGCCACGACCGAGACGAACGGGATGGCGGCGCCCGCGGCCAGGCACACCGGCCATCCCAGGCGGGCGCGGCGGTCGATCCGGAGCAGCCCAACGGCGGCGGCCACGAGCAGGACCGACACCGCCGTCTGCGGGCTCGGACGTCCCGGCCAGGACGATTGCAGCGCGCGGACCGCGTGCGCGAACCACACCCGGTCCGGGCCGAACGACCGGCCTGTCGCGTACTCGGCGAGCACCGCGACCGCCAGGGCGCCCACCGCCGCGGCCAGCCCGCGCCCGGCCCACACGCGTGGGCGCGAGGGATGCCCCGCTTGCAGCGGGATCGCCGCCGCCAGCGCGGCCAGCCACAGCGCGGTCCACGGCGTCATCCGCGGCCAGGCCGGGTTGATCCGCGTCAGCGACTCGATGCCGGCGGCCCAGCCGACCCAGTCCGCGGCGGCGACGACCAGCACGAGCGTCACGGCCGCCCGCCCGTACCGGGTCAGCGCCGCCTGCAGGCGCACGTCGGGGTCGGGGCTGTCCATCGCCTGGCCCCTTCCCGAGCAGCAGTGTGTGGCCGGGACCGCTTGGCGGCGAACCAGTCCGGCGTCGTCGAACAGTCCGGCGTCCTCGACATTGTGCGCAATGAACCAGGCCGATGTCGCCGAAGCGTCCGAAGATTGTCGCGCCGTGTAAAAAACCTCACAGGGTGCCCCGGCGCGCCCGCGCCGAACGGCCGGCAGCACGCCACGGGTCATCGAAGCCCCGTCAGCCGCCGTCCGAGGCCTGCAACACCACGGCGGTGTAGGCCTCCACGGTGAGAGTGCCGCCCCCGGGCACTTCGTCGGCCGGTGTCGTCTCCTCCGGCCCGGTGAACACCGCAACCTGCCAGGAAGACCCGAATTCTTTTGACGGAAGGGTGAATTCGAGCGGCTCGTGGTGGGCGTTGAAGCACAGGAGGAACGAGTCGTCGGTGACCCGCCGCCCCCGCGGATCGCGGCCGATGATGCCCTGGCCGTTGAGGAACACCGCGACCGACTTTGCGAAACTCGCGCCCCAGTCCTCGTCGGACATCTCCGTGCCCTCGGGGGTGAACCAGGCGATGTCGGGCAGCCGGCCCTGGCCATCGAGGCCCCTGCGGCCCACCGGCTTGCCGGAGAAGAAGCGGCGGCGGCGGAACACGGGGTGCTCGGCGCGCAGCGCGGCGACGGCGCCGGTGAACTCCACCAGGCCGGCGTCGGCGTTGTCCCAGTCGATCCAGGTGAGCTCGCTGTCCTGGCAGTAGCCGTTGTTGTTCCCGCCCTGGGTGCGGCCGAGCTCGTCGCCGTGGCAGATCATCGGCACCCCCTGGGAGAGCAGCAGGGTGGTCATGAAGTTGCGCTGCTGCCGGGCCCGCAACGCGTTGACCTCCGCGTCGTCGGTCTCCCCCTCGGCCCCGCAGTTCCACGACCGGTTGTGGCTCTCGCCGTCGTTGTTGTCCTCGCCGTTGGCCTCGTTGTGCTTCTCGTTGTAGGACACCAGGTCGCGCAGCGTGAACCCGTCGTGGGCGGTGACGAAGTTGATCGACGCCACCGGCCGGCGCCCGGTGTGTTCGTAGAGGTCCGACGAGCCGGACAGGCGGTAGGCGAACTCGTCGAGCGTGGCGGGCTCGCCGCGCCAGAAGTCCCGGACGGTGTCGCGGTACTTGCCGTTCCACTCGGTCCACTGCGGCGGAAAGTTGCCCACCTGGTAGCCGCCGGGCCCGACGTCCCACGGCTCGGCGATGAGCTTGACCTGGCTGACCGTCGGATCCTGTTGCACGAGTTCGAAAAACGTCGCCAGCCGGTCCACGTCGTAGAACTCCCGGGCCAGCGTCGAGGCCAGGTCGAAACGGAAGCCGTCGACGTGCATCTCGAGCACCCAGTAGCGCAGCGAGTCCATGATCAGCTGCAGGGCGTGCGGATGCCCGGCGTTGAGGCTGTTGCCCGTCCCGGTGTAGTCCATGTAGTAGCGCTTGTCGTCGTCGACCAGCCGGTAGTAGGCGGCGTTGTCGATGCCCCGCATCGACAGGGTCGGGCCCAGGTGGTTGCCCTCGGCGGTGTGGTTGTAGACCACGTCCAGGATGACCTCGATGTCCGCCTCGTGCAGGGCGCGCACCATCGCCTTGAACTCCTGGACCTGCCCGCCCGGGGACACCGAGCTGGTGTACTTGAAGTCCGGCGCGAAGAACCCGATCGTGTTGTAGCCCCAGTAATTGGCCAGCCCGCGCTCGACCAGAGTGGAGTCGTTGGCGAAGTGGTGCACCGGCATCAGCTCGATGGCGGTGACGCCGAGGCTCTTGAGATGCTCGATCATCACCGGGTGCGCCACCGCCGAGTAGGTGCCGCGCATCTGCTCGGGGATGTCGGAGTGGGTCATCGTCAGGCCCCTGACGTGCGCCTCGTAGATGACGGAGTCCGCGTACTCGTGGTTGGGCGGGCGGTCGTTGCCCCAGTCGAAGTACGGGTTGATCACCACCGACTTGGGCATGCTGGCCGCGGAGTCCTCGTCGTTGCGGCTGTCCGGGTCGCCGAAGGTGTAGCTGAACAGCGACTGGTTCCAGTCGAAGAAGCCGTCGATGGCCTTCGAATACGGGTCCAGCAGCAGCTTGTTCGGGTTGCACCGCAGGCCCTCGGCGGGCTCGTAGGGGCCGTGCACGCGGTAGCCGTAGCGCTGGCCCGGTTCGATGCCGGGGAGGTAGCCGTGCCAGACGAAGTAGTCGACCTCGGGCAGCGTGATCCGCGCCTCGCCGCCATCGGCGTCGAACAGGCACAGCTCGACGCGCTCGGCCACCTCGGAGAACACCGCGAAGTTGGTGCCCGCGCCGTCATAGGTGGCGCCCAGCGGGTAGGCCTTGCCCGGCCACAGTTCACCGGTCGGTGTGGGGGCGGGGGCGTCGGTCATGGCGCACCTGATACCCGAGGCGCGCAGCAATCAAACCCCGCGCGCCCGCGCCGGCCCCGCCGCCGCTCTCGTGTGCCGTTTATCACACCGGGCAGCGTACCGGAAAACCCTGGCCGACACCGCTTTTGCGCCTCGCCGGGCGCACCCGCTCACGGCCTGAGCATAACCTTGACCGCGCCGTCGCGCTTTTTCTGGAAAATCTCGTAGCCGTGCGAGGCTTGGTCCAACGGCAGCACGTGCGTGGCGAACGTGTCGACGCCGAGCGGATCGTCGTCGGTCAGCAGCGGCATGATGTCGTCCACCCACCGCTTGACGTTGGCCTGCCCCATCCGCAGCGTCACCTGCTTGTCGAAGGCGACCATCAGCGGGAAGGGGTCGGCCATCCCGCCGTACACGCCGGCCAGCGAGATCGTCCCGCCGCGCCGCACGATGTCGACGGCGGAGTGCAGGGCGGCCAGCCGGTCGACCCCGGCGGTGCGCATCAGCCGCTTGCCAATCGCGTCCGGCAGCAGGCCCGTGGCCTGCTGGGCCAGTTGGGCGGCCGGCGAGCCGTGGGCCTCCATGCCCACCGCGTCGATCACCGAGTCCGGGCCGCGGCCGTCGGTCAGGTCTCTGATCGCGTCACCGATCGGGCAGTCCAGCCGCCCCGGGTCGACGGTGTGGATGCCGCGCGCCGCGGCCCGCGCCAGGCGCTCGGGCACCAGGTCGACCGCGATGACGCGGTGGCCGAGATGGTCGGCGATCCGCGCCGCCATGTCCCCGATGGGCCCCAGGCCCAGGACGGCAACGGTGCCGCCGTCGGGGATGTCGGCGTAGGCCACGGCCTGCCAGGCGGTCGGCAGCACGTCGGACAGATAAACGAAACGCGAATCCGGCGGCCCCTCAGGCACTTTGATGTGGGTGAACTGGGCCTGCGGGACGCGCAGCAGCTCGGCCTGGCCGCCGGGGACTTGGCCGTAGAGCTCCGAATAGCCGAAAAGCGCTGCGCCCATGCCCTTCTCGCGCACCTGCGTGGTCTCGCATTGGGTGTAGAGCTGCCTGCCGCACATATGGCAGCCGCCGCAGGAGATCTGGAACGGGATGACGACGCGGTCGCCGACCCGCAGCTCCCCCGCCTCCGCGCCGACCTCCCGGACGATCCCCATCGGCTCGTGGCCGAGGATGTCGCCCGGGGTCATGAATGCGCCGAGCGCCGTCCCGCCCCGGGCGGCGGCTGATCGCTCCCCGCGAAATGCTCACGCGCTCAACGTCTGGTGGGGGCTCTCGCCGTAGGTCTGGCGATAGAGGCTCGCGAACCTGCCCTGGTGGGCGAATCCCCATCGCGCGGCAATCGCGCCCACCGTCGTCGCCTGCGGCTCGGAATCGAGCAGGTCGCGGTGCGCTCGGTCCAACCGGACCCGCCTCAGGTACTGCATCGGGGTCATGTCCAGGTGCCGGCGGAACACGTACTGCACGGCGCGGGGCGTGGCGTAGACGGACGCGGCGACGTCGGCGATCGCGATGTCGGCGTGCGCCCGCTCGTCGATGTAGGCCATGGCGCGGCGCAGCAGCGCCGGCGTGGCGTCGTTGCGGTCGGCGGCGGTGGGCTCGGTCAGCGCAGTGTTGGGGAAGGCGCACAGGACCGTGGCCGCCAGGTGCGCGGCGGCGGCGCCCGCCAGCAGCTCCGAGGGCCTGGGGTGCGCGCTCGCCATGTCGCGGAAGTAGTCGACGGTCGCGCACAGCTGTCGGGCCGCCGCCGCCGAGACGGGCCGGTGCCCGGTCAGCCGCACGGTCGAGCATCGGGCGTGGGGCGCGGTCGCGGCGACCCGCGCCAGCTGGGCCGTGTCGAACATGGTCAGGTCGTAGTCGGCGGCGCAGATGCGCCCGGAGAAGGGCAGTTCGGGCGGTGTCAGCAGGGCCAGATCGCCGC
Source organism: uncultured Actinomycetota bacterium (assembly GCA_963711445.1). Taxonomy (GTDB): domain Bacteria; phylum Actinomycetota; class Actinomycetes; order Mycobacteriales; family Mycobacteriaceae; genus Mycobacterium. The sequence continues at coordinate 880,164 of CAVQEF010000002.1, read as the reverse complement.
GGGAGAACACGTCCCGGGACTCGCCGGCGACGTCCTCCTCGATGCGGCCCGAGTGCACCCGCAGCACGCAGACGCGGCGCAGCGGGTTCGCCGCGTAGCTCAGGTTGTAGCTGAACGAGGACTCGTCGAGGTTGACCGAGCCCACCCACCGGCGGTGGATGCGGGCCCGGGTGGGGTGCCCGTCGCCGCTGATGCGCATGGGCGCGTAGGCGCGCACCAAGAACTCTTCGGTCTCGCCCACGTCGCAGCTGTCGAAGTCAAGATCGTCCATCGGGCCTCGATTCGTCGCCGCGCTCGGCCGGACTCCCCCACGTGTTCCGGCCCACTGCGTTCGGGTTGCTCACATGATCCCCAACCGTGCGGGGCGCCCGGCACACCAGCTTCGTTTTCTGGCCACCACGGGCCCGATCGCTTCGTTTTCGGCACCGACCGGGGCGTCGCGGCGCCGGTCAGCGGTGCCGGGGCTCGAGCGGATGCTCGCTGCCGATCAGCGCCTGGGCGAGGTCGTCGAGCTTGGTGTTCGACGACTGCGACAGCCGGGTGAGCAGCTCGAAGGCCTCGACGGAGTCGACGCTGAACCGCTCCGTGATGCTTCCACCGATTCGTCGGTGAACGCGCGCGGGGTGCTGGGCGGCGGTGCCGACGAGTTCACGCAGCGCGGCCGTCGTGTATGCGCCACGGCGCTGAAGGCCGGCGACCATGGCGGCCGGCTGGGCGGCGATCGTGTTGTTGTTCGCGGCGCGCACGTTGTCACCCCTTCGGTGCTGTGATGTCTCCGACGTCCGGCTGCCCGCGCCCAATGCCGCTCCCCGGGAACGAGTCCCAGTGCGCACTGGTGGCGGCGCCACGCGCGGACGTCGACCCACGAAACGAACGCCGTCGACCGGCAAGCGAAGCGCGCGGCCGGCAGCTTCGGGCTCAGCCCTCGGCCGACTGCTGCGCCTTCGCGTAGGCGAGCTGGAGGAAGTCGGCACCGGTCAGCACGCTGAAGGTGCCCGCGACGAGCCGGGTGAACCGCGGCAGGAAGACCAGCCCGATGGTGAATGCGGTGGCCGCCCACATGTCGAGGCAGAACGGGCACGTCAGCAGCTCCCCCAGGCTGTGCCGCAACTGGCCCGCCTGCCGGGCGTCCTCCATCACCTCCGCCGGGCCGCCGGTGCCCTGGTAGCGGGTGAACGGCGCCCGCAGCGGGCTGGTCACCGCGTCCTTGGTCAGGGTCCGCGAGAGCTTGTGGGTGCCCAGGGTGAGCGTGACCAGATCCTGGATGCGCCAGTGCGCCGGCAGCCGGCGCCCGGTGAGCGCCGCGAGCGCGGTCGCGGCGGCGACCACCGTGACATAGATGCCCATCACGGCCAGGTAACCGCCCAACGGCCGGGGGTTGTCGCCCCGGTAGATCTCGGCCTCCCGGCGCGCGTCACCGACAATCTCGGAGCCGGTGTCCGTCGCTTCTCCCATTGCCACTCCTGTTGCCACTCCTGTTGCCACTCCTGCTGGTGCATCGCGGGCGCTGTCAGCAGGCGGATACCCGCCCGCGGCGCCGGCAATCCGCGACGGGGGATCGGCCGGCCAGGATCCGGCCAGGACCCGGCCAGAACCGGCCAGGACCGGCTAGGACGGGGGCGGTTCCGGCTCGGGCGGCGGCGGCTTGGCCGCGCTTCGCAACGTGCGGTTGGTGGACCGTAGGTCGGTGTTGGCCGCCGACAACGCGGCGTTGTCGTCCTCGAGGTGCAGGATGCGGGCGATGCCGGCCAGGTTGACCCCCGCTTCGACGAGCGCGCTGATGCGCTGCAGCCGGGCCAGGTCCTCGGCGCTGTAGCGCCGGGTTCCGCCGTCACTGCGGGCCGGAGTGAGCAGTCCGTGGCGTTCGTAGAGCCGCAGCGACTGCACGGCAACACCGGAGAGTTCGGCGGCCACGGAGATGCCGTACACGCCACGATCGGGTGCCGGCGGACCGGTTTCGCCAGGCAGGTCGGACAACGGGATCTCCTGGGGGTCATCTCCTGAGGGGCATCTCCTGCAACAAACGCGTACAGAAAACCTGTGTATCACACTTGCACTCATGTGTCGACAGTGCTATATAAAATCTGTGTCGTGAGACATAGGAAATAGCCCGATATCAGCCCCCATATCAGCACAGTGGATTGGAGTGAAAGGTGACCGCCATGCTGATGCGCACTGACCCATTCCGGGATCTGGACCGCTTCACCCAGCAGGTACTCGGCACCGCGGCACGGCCGGCCGTGATGCCGATGGACGCCTGGCGCGAAGGCGAGAAGTTCGTCGTCGAGTTCGACCTTCCCGGCATCGACGCCGACTCGCTCGACATCGACATCGAGCGCAATGTGGTGACCGTGCGCGCCGAGCGTCCGGGCGTCGACCCCGACAGGGAGATGCTGGCCACCGAGCGCCCGCGGGGCGTGTTCAGCCGCCAGCTCGTGCTCGGCGAGAACCTGGACACCGAGCGGATCGAGGCGACCTACCGCGAAGGCGTTCTGCGCCTTGACATCCCGGTCGCCGAACGGGCCAAGCCGCGCAAGATCTCCGTCGACCGCGGCGCCGGGCACAAGGTGATCGACGACAGCGCTCCGCAGCGTGAGGTGATCAACGCCTGATCGAAGCGGGCCCATCGAATCGGGCCCGGTCGAACCGCGAAGGGGGCGGCGGCCGCGGCGCGGCGCTCCGGCCGCCGCCTCCCCATCAACCCGCCGCGAGGAGGCTCCTTGACCGATGACATGGAATCTCAACGGCGACTCCGAAGCCCTCGAGCAGGCTCTGGCCGGCGGCACGCCGCAGAGCGTGGGGTGGTTCCGGTTCTACTTCGCGGACCGACGCTGGGAATGGTCCGCCGAGGTGCAGCGGATGCACGGCTACAACCCGGCACCATCACCCCGACCACCGACCTGGTGCTCGCGCACAAACACCCTGACGACCGCGGGCAGGTCGCCACCACCATCGATCAGATCCTCAACACCCGGCAGCCGTTCAGCACCCGCCACCGCGTCATCGACACCGGCGGACGGGTGCGCTCGATCGTCGTCGTCGGCGACCGGCTCCTCGACCACGACGGGGAGGTGATCGGAACGCACGGGTTCTACATCGACGTCTCCCCGACTTCCGAACACCAGCCCGAACCTCAGCCCGCGCAGCAGCGGGAGGATGCCGTCACCGCCCGGCTGGCCAAGGTCACCGAAAACCGGGCCGCCATCGAGCAGACCAAGGGCATGCTGATGCTGGTCTACGGCATCAGCGACGACGCCGCCTTCAACCTGCTCAGGTGGTTGTCGCAAGAAGCCAACGTCAAGCTGCGTCCGCTGGCCGAGCAGGTCGGCGCGGACTTCCGCGAGGCCGGCCTGGCGCCGAATTCCCAGTCGGACTTCGATCACCTGCTGCTCACCGCCCATCAGCGCGTCGGCCGCCCCCACCGGACTCTCGCCCGCAAAGCCTGACCGCGGGCAAACGTCAGCGGTGCGCCCGGGCGGCCGCGACCAGCCGCGCCACCCCGCCTTCGATCCCCGCCGCGAGCGCATCGATGTCGGGCGCGGCGTCGTAGTCGGCGGTGATGCCGAAGACGAACGAATCGGCATAGCTGACCATGGCGATGCCGGTGCGCAGCTGGAGGGCGATCGGGGGGATCGGCAGGATCTCCAGCACGCGACGGCCCATCAGCCGCTGCTGGCCGCGCGGGCCGGGAACGTTGGTCGCCAGCGCGACGACCGCGCGCTGGGGCAGCCGGCTCAGCAGCCGAACCGCCCACGCCGAGAATGCGAATGGAACGTTGCGGGTCGCCGAGACCAGCGCGGCGCCGCCGTCGGATTGGCTGCTGGACTTGGCGTGGGCGAGCCGCTCGTGCACCGCCCGCAGCCGCCGCACCACGTCGGCCTCGTCGACGGGGAGCAACGGCAGCATCGCCGAGACCCGGTTGTCGGCCGCGCTGAAGTGGTTCATCGCGCGCATCGACACGGGAACGAGCGTGCGCAGCGAGTCGTGGCCGGGCTTCTCGCCGCGGTCGAGCAGGACCCCACGGTAGCTGTCGGTGATCGCGGCCAGGGCCACGTCGTTGAGCGTGACGCCGAAGACCCGGGCGACCTCCTGCAGGTCGGCCAGCCGGACGCGGGCCGCGCTGTAGCGCCGCAACGTCGTGACCCGCCCGTGCAGCGACGATTCCGGCGCCGGGTGCAGCAGGCTCGCCGTCAGCTCGGCGGCGCCCACCGTCATGTGTTCGGCGGCGGCGGCCGCGCTCAGCACGCTGCGCCCGATCGAGCTCACCCAGCTCAACGGGTTCAGGCTCAGCCTCGGCAGGCCGAACCCGCTCCGCGGCGGCTCCTTGGCGCCGCGGAGCTGCGTGGCGAAGGTGCCCCCGCCGTCGTCGTCGCTGAACTTCCCCAACATCTGCGTCGTCGCGATCCCGTCGGCGATGCAGTGGTGCAGCTTGGTCAGCACCGCCCACCGGTCGTCGCTGAGCCCCTCGATGAAATAGCAGTCCCACAGCGGGCGCTCGCGATCGAGGCGCCGCTCCATCACGGTCGCGATCGTGGCGAACAGTTCGGCGTCGCCGCCCGGCTGCGGCAGGGCCAGGCGGTGCAGGTGCCGGGTCACGTCGAAGTGCGGGTCGTCCACCCACTCGGGCGGGCCGATATCGAAGGGATGGGTCCGCAGGATCTGCGTGCAGCGCGGGACACTCCGCGCCCGCTCACCGAAGGCGGCGACGAACTCGTCGTAGCCGGGCGCCGGGCCCTGCATGACGGACACACCGCCGATCGCAAGGCTCACGTGCGGATCGGAGTCTTCGACCTCCAGGAAGCTGGCATCCAGCGGCGTCAACTGCTCCATTCCGCTACTGTCCACCTTCCCCATGCCCCGCAATCAGGGTCGGAAGTCCCATGATTCGAGGCCAAACGCACGCTGTAGCGCCGCGGAACCGGTCATATCGTCAGCTGCGTGACGGCCAACAAGGATCGCGGTGCCGCGGGCGAAGCTGCGGCGGGCGAGGCTGCCGTCCTGCCCAGCGGCGACGTGGCGGCTCTGCCCGACCTGCTGCACGGGCAGCCACGCGCGGGCGCGGTCCGCGACCGCCGTCCCGTCTACGTCGACCTGATGCCGCCGTGCAACGCCGGATGCCCGGCCGGCGAGAACATCCAGGCCTGGCTCGCCGAGGCCCGCGCCGGTCGGCACGAGCAGGCCTGGCGCCGGCTCGTCGCCGACAATCCGTTCGCCGCGATCCACGGCCGGGTCTGCTACCACCCCTGCGAATCCGTCTGCAACAGGACACATCTGGATGGCGCGGTGTCGGTGCACGCGGTCGAGCGCTTCCTGGGCGACACCGCTAGGGAGCAGGGCTGGCAGTTCGGGCCGCCCCCGCCACCCACGGGCAAGCGCGTGCTCGTCGTCGGCGCCGGTCCCAGTGGGCTGTCGGCCGCCTACCACCTGGCCCGGCTGGGCCACCACGTGGAGGTCCGCGACGCCGGCGCCCAGCCGGGCGGGATGATGCGCTACGGCATCCCGAAATACCGGCTGCCCCGCGACGTGCTCGACGCGGAGGTGGGCCGCATCGGTGCGTTGGGCGTGCAGTTCACCTGCGGCCACCGGGTCGAGGACCTCGCCGCCGAGCGCGACGCCGGACGCTTCGACGCGGTGTTCGTCGCGGTGGGCGCCCATCTCGCCAAACGCGTCGACATCCCCTCGCGCGACGCCGGATCGCTGCTCGACGCGGTGTCCTTCCTGCGCGGCGTCGCCTCCGGCGAAGCGCCCTCCCTCGGCCGCCGGGTCGCCGTCTACGGGGGCGGCGACACCGCGGTGGACGCGGCCCGCGTCGCCCGGCGGCTGGGCGCCGACGACGCGGTCATCATCTACCGTCGCACGGCCGCCCAGATGCCCGCCCACGAACACGAGGTGGCCGAGGCCGAGCGCGAGGGTGTCCGGATCAACTGGCTGCGCACGATCACCGCCTTCGACGGCCCGCAGCTGCAGGTCGAAGTGATGCGGCTCGACGACTCCGGGCGCCCGGTGCCCACCGGACAGTTCGAGACGCTCGCGGCCGACACCGTGATCATGGCGCTGGGACAGGAGACCGAGTCGGCGTTCATGCGCAGCCTGCCCGGGGTGGAGTTCGACGACGACGGCTCCGTGCGGGTCTCCTCGTCGCTGATGACCGGCTGCCCGGGCGTGTTCGCCGGCGGCGACATGGTGCCCTGCGAACGCACGGTGACCGTCGGCGTGGGCCACGGCAAGAAGGCGGCCCACCACATCGACGCGTGGCTGCGCGGCGCCTCCGGACAGCGCCCGCCCAAGCACCCGACCGCGGAGTTCGACGGACTGCACCTGTGGTACTTCGGGGACGCGGCTCGGCGCACGGAACCCGAACTTCCAGCCGAACAACGCGTCACCGGTTTCGACGAGGTGGTCGGCGGCCTGTCGGCGCAGGCCGCGACGTTCGAGGCCGGCCGGTGCCTGTCGTGCGGCAACTGCTTCGAGTGCGACGGCTGCCTGGGCGCCTGCCCGGAGGACGCCGTGATCAAGCTCGGCCCCGGCCACCGCTACCGGTTCGACTATGACAACTGCACCGGCTGCGCCACCTGCTACGAGCAGTGCCCGGTGCACGCCATCGAGATGGTCCCGGAGCCGCAATGATCCCGGAAAAACATGATCCCGGAAAAACCATGACGCGCGCCACGATCGACGGCAACGAGGCGGCGGCCTCGGTGGCCTACCGGCTCAACGAGGTGTGCTGCATCTACCCCATCACCCCGTCCTCGCCCATGGCCGAGCTGGCCGACGCCTGGTCGAACGAGGGCCGGCCCAACGTGTGGGGCACGGTGCCGACGGTGGTCGAGATGCAAAGCGAAGGTGGGGCGGCCGGAGCGTTGCACGGCGCGCTGCAGGCCGGCGCGCTGGCCACGACCTTCACCTCGTCGCAGGGCCTGCTGTTGATGATCCCGAACATGTACAAGATCGCCGGCGAACTCACCTCGGCGGTGATCCATGTCGCCGCGCGATCGCTTGCCGCGCAGGGTCTTTCGATATTCGGCGACCACCAGGACGTGATGGCGGTGCGCCAGACCGGCTTCGCGCTGCTGTCCTCGGCCTCGGTGCAGGAGGCCCACGACCTGGCCCTGATCGCCCAGGCCGCCACGCTGCGCACCCGGGTGCCGTTCGTGCACTTCTTCGACGGCTTCCGCACCTCGCACGAACTGAACACGATCGAACTGCTGGCCGACGACGACCTGCGGGCCCTGGTCCCCGAGGAGCTGGTCCTGGCCCACCGCGACCGCGCGCTGTCGCCGGAGCGGCCGTTCATCCGGGGCACCGCGCAGAACCCCGACACCTACTTCCAGGCCCGCGAAACCGTCAACCCCTTCTACGCGCGGGTGCCCGACGTCATCGAGGAGCTGCTCGGCGAGCTCGGCCGGCGCACCGGGCGCCGGATGCACGTCGTCGACTACACCGGTGATCCCCGGGCCGAGCGGGTGATCGTGCTGATGGGTTCCGGCGGGCAGACCGCGGCCGAGACCGTGGCGGCGTTGACCGCGCGCGGCGAGCGGGTCGGGGTGGCACAGCTCCGGCTGTACCGGCCATTTCCGGCCGCCGCCCTGCTGGCGGCGCTGCCGCCGACGGTCCGGTCCGTCGCGGTGCTGGATCGCACCAAGGAGCCCGGATCCTTGGGCGAGCCACTGTATCTGGATGTCGCGGCCGCGCTGGCCGAGGCCTACAGCGGCGGCGAGCGATCGTCGCTGCCCCGGGTGTGTGGCGGACGCTACGGGTTGTCCTCCAAGGAGTTCACGCCCGGCATGGTCGCCGGGGTGTTCGAGGAACTGGCCCGCGAGCGGCCGCGCACCCGTTTCACCGTGGGCATCGACGACGACGTCAGCCACACCAGCATCGACTACGACGCCGGATTCGACATCGAGCCGCCCGGCGTCACGAAGCCCGTCAAGGCCGTCTTCTTCGGCATGGGCTCGGACGGTACCGTCGGAGCCAACAAGGCCACCATCAAGATCCTCGGCGGCGAGGACGGCGTGTACGCGCAGGGCTACTTCGTTTACGACTCGAAAAAGTCCGGTTCCCAGACGGTTTCGCATCTGCGATTCGGCCCGGAGCCGATCCGCGCGCCGTATCTGGTGCAGCGGGCCGGCTTCGTCGGCTGCCACCACCAGCGGTTCCTGAACCGGGTCGACGTCCTGGGCCGCGCCGCACACGGCGCCGCGCTGCTGCTCAACAGCTCGCGACCGCCGGAGCGGGTGTGGGACAGCCTGCCCACCGCGGTGCAACGACAGATCATCGACAAGCACATCCGCCTGTACGCCGTCGACGCCGGCGCGATCGCGCGCGAGGTCGGGCTGGCCGGCCGCATCAACATCGTGCTGCAGACCTGCTTTTTCGCCATCGCCGACGTGCTGCCCACCGAAACCGCGATCGCGCGGATCAAGGACAGCGTCGCCAAGGCCTACGCCGACCACGGCGCCGACGTGGTGGCCCGCGAGATGGCCGCCGTCGATCGCGCGCTGGCCGGGCTGCGGCGCATTCCGGTCCCCGACGACCCCGACATCGCAGCCTCGCCCCCCGATCTCGAGCCGCCGGTGCCGGCCAACGCCCCGGAGTTCGTGCGAACCGTGACCGCGGAGATGATCGCCGGGCGCGGCGAGGCCCTGCCGGTCAGCGCGCTGCCCGTGGACGGCAGCTACCCCAGCGGCACCGCGGCTTACGAGAAGCGCAACATCTCCGACCTGGTCGCGGTGTGGGATCCCGACACCTGCATTCAGTGCGGCAACTGCTCTTTTGTGTGTCCGCACAGCGTGATTCGCACCACCCTCGTCGACGGCGAGAAGTTGCGGGATGCGCCGGCGACGTTCCCCTCGGCGCCCCTGGACGCGGTCGGCCTCCCGAACGCCCGCTACAGCCTGCAGGTGTATGCCGAGGACTGCACCGGATGCGGGTTGTGCGTAGAAGCCTGCCCGAGCGTCGTGCCCGGTACGCCGGTCACCAAGGCGATCAACCTGGCCCCGCGTGAACCGCTGGTTGCCACGGCCCGCGAGAACGTCGCGTTCTTCGAGACCCTGCCGGTGGCCGACCGATCGGCGGTGGATTTCGGTACCGTGCGCGGCGCGCAGTTCTTGGAGCCCCTGTTCGAGTTCTCCGGCGCCTGCGCCGGCTGCGGGGAAACGCCCTACCTCAAGCTGCTCTCGCAGTTGTTCGGCGACCGCCTGGTGATCGCCAACGCCACCGGGTGTTCCTCGATCTACGGCGGCAACCTGCCGACCACACCGTGGACGTCCAACGCCGACGGGCGCGGACCCGCCTGGTCAAATTCGCTGTTCGAGGACAACGCCGAGTTCGGCCTGGGGATGCGGCTGGCCGCCGACACGCACCTGCTGCAGGCCCGGCAGCGGCTGAGTGAGCACCGCGAGATCCTCGGCGCCGAGTTCGTCGACGCCATCCTGACCGCGCCGCAGCTGCGCGAGTCGGAACTGCGCGCCCAGCGGGAGCGGATCGCCGAGCTGCACCGGCGCCTGGACCGGCTGGCGCCCGAGGCCGCCGGTGAATTGCGCAGCGTCCTCGACCATCTCATCCGCCGTAGCGTATGGATCGTCGGCGGGGACGGCTGGGCCTACGACATCGGCTCCGGTGGGCTCGACCACGTGCTGGCCAGCGGGCGCAACGTCAACGTGCTGGTGCTCGACACCGAGGTGTACTCCAACACCGGCGGCCAGATGTCGAAGAGCACGCCGCTGGGCGCGGTGGCCAAGTTCGCCGCCGGGGGCAAAAGCGTGCCACGTAAGGACCTTGCACTGCAGGCCATTTCGTACGGCAACGTCTACGTCGCGCGAGTCGCCATGGGCGCCGACCCGCAACAGACGCTGCTGGCCTTCCGGGAGGCCGAGGCCTACGACGGCCCGTCGATCGTGATTGCCTACAGCCACTGCATCGCCCACGGCTTCGAGCTGCGTCACGGCCTGGACCAGCAGTACCGCGCGGTCGCGAGCGGGCACTGGCCGCTGATTCGCTACGACCCGGTGCTGCGCACGACCGGCGAGCCGCCTTTCCTGCTGGATTCGCACCGCCCCCGCGTCGCGCTGGCCGACTATCGCTACCGCGAACTGCGCTACCGCAGCCTGACCAACGCCGACCCGGACGAGGCCGAACGGCTGCTGGCGCTGGCGCAGGAATCGGTCGACCAGCGCTGGAAAATGTACGAAGACATGGCTTCGGCTGCCCCGCAGCAGTTTCCGTCCGACAGCCGCAAGCCGTCGGACGCGCGGAAGGAGCGTTGATGGACCTGTCCACCCGCTACCTCGGGCTGAGGCTGCGCAACCCCCTGCTGGCCGCGGCGTCCCCGCTCAGCCGCACGGTCTCCGGAGTGCGCCGGCTCGCCGACGCCGGTGTCGGCGCGGTGGTGCTGTACTCGCTGTTCGAGGAGCAGCTGCGGCGCGAAGCCGAGCACGACGAGCGGATGGCCGCACAGGGCAGCGAAAGCCACGCCGAGTCGCTGTCCTACTTTCCCCCCGCCGCCGACCATTCCCGCGGCAGCCACCGATACCTGCGTCTTCTCGAACGCGCGGCCGGCGCGGTCGACATCCCGATCATCGGCAGCCTCAACGCCTCCACGCCGGGCAGCTGGGCGCGCTACGCGCGCGAGATCCAGGACGCGGGCGCGGCGGCGATCGAGCTGAACATCTACCACTTCCCCGGCGACACCGGCTCCGACGGCCGCGCGGTCGAACAGCGTCACCTCGACGTGCTCGCCGAGGTCAAGAGCGCCGCAACGGTTCCGGTCGCCGTCAAGCTCAGCCCCTACTTCAGCGCAACCGCCGACATGGCGCACCGGATCGACGCCGCGGGCGCGGATGGGCTGGTGTTGTTCAACCGGTTCCTGCAGCCCGACATCGACCCCGAAACGCTCAGCACGCTGCGCACGGTCACCCTGTCCACGCCGGCCGACACACGCCTGTCGCTGACCTGGATTGCGTTGCTGCACGGGCGGATACGCGCCTCGCTGGCCGCCAGCACCGGGGTCGAGCACGCCAGCGACGTCGCCAAATACCTGCTCGCCGGCGCGGACGTCGTCCAGTCCGCGTCGGCGCTGTTGCGACACGGCCCCGAGTATGCGGGGACGCTGCTGCAGGGAGTGCGTGAGTGGATGGGCCGCAAGGGCTTTGCCGACCTCGAGGAGGCGCGGGGACTGCTGGCGGCCCCGGATGCCCGGGGCTCGGAAGCCCGGGAGCGCGCGGACTACGTCTGGGCCTTGCGCAAGGCCAACAGCGGGATGTATGAGGCACAGTGAACGCCGCAATCACGGAGGAAGAAACCATGAGCAAATTCACCTACATTCGCTTCTTCGAAGAGTTCGGCATCGGTGACGTGCCGCTCGTCGGCGGCAAGAACGCCTCGCTCGGAGAGATGTTCCAGAAGCTGTCCGGGCAGGGTGTGCGCGTCCCCCACGGCTTCGCCATCACCGCCGAGGCCTACAAGCACATACTGGACAGCGCCGGCGCCTGGGGCCCGCTGCACGCCGTCCTCGACGACCTCGAGCCGGACGATGTCAGCGCGCTGGCGGTCAAAGGCCGACGCGCCCGCGAGATCGTCTACGGCGCGGGGCTTCCCGACGACCTGGCCGCCGAGATCGTCGCCGCCTACGGCATGCTGCAGGAGGAGTACGGCGAGGACGTCAGCCTGGCCGTGCGAAGTTCGGCGACCGCCGAGGACCTGCCGACGGCGAGCTTCGCCGGCCAGCAGGAAACCTTCCTCAACATCAAGGGGCCCGAGAGCCTGCTGGACGCCTGCCGGCGGTGCTTCGCCAGCCTGTTCACCGACCGTGCCATCCACTATCGGATCGACCAGGGCTTCGACCACTTCAAGGTCTATTTGTCGATCGGCGTGATGAAGATGGTGCGCTCCGACCTTGCCTCGTCGGGGGTGATGTTCACCATCGACACCGAGTCCGGCTTCAACGACGTTGTGTTCATCACGGGCGCCTACGGCCTCGGCGAGAACGTGGTCCAGGGTGCGGTCGACCCCGACGAGTTCTACGTCCACAAGCCGACTTACCTGGCCGGCCACCGCGCCGTGCTGCGCCGCCTGATCGGGGACAAGGCGGTGAAGATGGTCTTCGTCGAGGGCGAGACGAAGCACACGACCCGCAACATCCCCACGCCGAAGGCCGACCGCGCCCGCTTCTGCCTCAACGATGAGGACGTGCTCGAGTTGGCCGGCTACGCGTGCGCCATCGAGCGTCACTACGAACGGCCTATGGACATCGAGTGGGCCAAGGACGGTCTGGACGGCAAGCTCTACATCGTCCAGGCCCGCCCCGAAACGGCAGCCTCCCAGCGCAGCTCGACCACGCTGGAAACCTATGTGCTGGAAGGCAAAGGGGAGATCCTGACCGAGGGCCGGTCGGTCGGCGAGAAGGTCGCGTCCGGCGTCGCGAAACGGATCGACCACCTCGAGCGCCTGTCGGACTTTCGGCCCGGCGATGTACTGGTCGCCGACATCACCACACCGGACTGGGAGCCCATCATGAAGATTGCCGCCGCGATCGTCACCAACCGGGGCGGGCGCACCTGCCACGCGGCGATCATCGCCCGCGAACTCGGCATCCCGGCCGTGGTCGGCGCGGGCGACGCCACCACGAGCGTCCCAGATGGCGAGGTCGTCACGGTGTCCTGCGTCGAGGGCGACTCCGGGCGCGTGTACCGCGGCGAGGTGGGCTTCCACGTCGATCGGACCGAGGTGTCTGACGCGCGGCGGCCCCGTACCGAGATCATGATCAACCTCGGCAACCCCGATCTCGCCTTCAAGACGTCGTTCCTCCCGAACGACGGTGTGGGGCTTGCCAGGATGGAGTTCATCGTCAGTGAATACATCAAAGTCCACCCGCTGGCCCTGCTGCACCCGGAGAAGGTCGACGACCCGGAAGCTCGGCGGACGATCGAGCGGCTGACGTACGCCTACTCGGATGGCGCCGATTTCTTCGTGGAGCGCCTCTCCGAGGGAATCGGCACGATCGCGGCCGCCTTCTGGCCCAAGCCCGTGGTGGTGCGGATGTCCGACTTCAAGACAAACGAATACGCCAGCCTGATCGGCGGCAGTGTCTTCGAGCCGACCGAGAGCAACCCCATGATCGGTTTCCGCGGCGCCTCGCGCTACGCCCACCCGGCCTATGCCGAGGGCTTCGCGCTGGAATGCCGCGCCATGAAGCGCGTGCGCGAGGAGATGGGCCTGACGAACGTCGTGCTGATGCTGCCGTTCGTGCGTCGAGTGGCCGAGGCGGACCTGGTTCTGGCGGAGATGGCCAAGCACGGTCTGCGCCGCGGCGAGAACGGGCTCAAGGTGTATGCGATGTGCGAGATTCCGAACAACGTGATACTCATCGACGAGTTCGCCAAACGCTTCGACGGCTTCTCCATCGGCTCCAACGACCTGACCCAGCTGACCCTTGGCGTCGACCGCGACAGCGAGATCGTGGCCTTCGACTACGACGAGCGCGACGAAGGCGTCAAAGAGATGATCCGCATGGCCGTGGAAGGGTGCCGCCGCAACGAGATCCACTCCGGCTTGTGCGGGCAGGCGCCGTCGGACTACCCGGACATGGCCGAGTTCCTGGTGCGCCTCGGCATCGACTCGATCAGCCTGAACCCCGATGTGTTGGTCAAGACCACGCGCCAGATCCTGGAACTGGAAAGCGAGTTCGCGCCGACGCAATGACGCGCTGCTTGTGGCTGGCGACCTGAACTCCTTCCGGCCAAAGAACTTGTGTCACTGTGGTTTCAGTGGTCACTGGGCGGGGAGTTTTGTCGGTGCCCGTCGCTAGTTTCGTGGTGTGAGTGTTGATCGCGGGGAGTTGACGGCGGCGTTGGACGCGCTCGACGCCGACCTGGACCGGCTGCTCGGGTTCGACTGCGATGCGTTGAGCACCCGCGAGCAGCTGGCGCTGTTGGTGCGGGTGGAAAAGGTGCGCCGCCGCCTGCCCGCCCTCGAACATCCCCTGATCAACACCCTGGCCCGCCAGGCCACCCCGGAAGAGTTGGGCGGCAAGCTGTCCCACGCGATCGCCGAAGCCACCCTCATCAGCCGTCAAGACGCCGCCCGCCGCATCCACGAGGCCGCCGACCTGGGCCCCCGCCACGGGCTGACCGGCCAACCCCTGCCCCCGCTGTTGGCCCAGACCGCCGAACGCCAGCGCCAGGGCAGCCTGGGTGAGGGGCACATCAGGGTGATCCGCAACTTCTACCACCAGCTACCCGGCTGGGTCGACGAGGCCACCCGCGCGGCCGCCCAGGCCACCCTGGCCCAGCACGCCACCCAATTCCGGCCCGAGCACCTGGCCCAACTGGCCACCACACTCACCGACGCCATCAACCCCGACGGTAATTACACCGACGAGGACCGCGCCCGCCGGCGCGGGCTGATCCTGGGCGCCCAGGGCCCCGACACAATGTCGCGCCTGTCCGGCTGGATCACCCCCGAACTACGCGCCACCCTCGAGGCCGCGTGGGCCAAACTGGCCGCCCCCGGCATGTGCCACAACCTCGACGAGAACCCGTGCGTGGACGGCGTGCCGAGCCAAGACGCCATCGACCGCGACACCCGCGGGCCCGCCGCACGCCAGCACGACGCCCTGCTGGCCGGACTGCGCGCCCTGCTGGCCTCCGGAGACCTCGGCCAACACAACGGACTGCCGGCCTCCCTGATCGTCACCACCACCCTGGCCGAATTGGAAGCCGCCGCCGGGTGCGCGTTGACCGGCGGGGGCACCCTGCTGCCGATGAGCGATGTCATCCGGCTGGCCCGCCACGCCCACCACTACCTGGTGATCTTCGACCACGGCAGGTCACTGGCGCTCTACCACACCAAACGGCTGGCCTCCAAGGCCCAGCGGATTGTGCTGTACGGCAAAGACCGCGGGTGCAGCGCCCCGGGCTGCACCGTGGGCGGCTACTACTGCGAAGTCCACCACGTCATCCCCTACGCCCAATCCGGGCGCACCGACATCAACGAACTCACCTTCGGCTGCGGCAGCCACCACCGGATCACCGAACAAGGCTGGACCACCCGCACCAACACCCGAGGCGACACCGAATGGATCCCACCACCACACCTGGACCACGGCCAACCCAGCACCAACACCTACTGGCACCCCGAAAAACTGTTGCGCGACGGGGACGATGATGACGGGGACGAAGACAGCGACGAAGACGACTACGGGGACGATGACGACGGGGCGACCTGAGCGTCAGCCGGCCCGCGCAGCCCGCAGTCACCGCCCGATCGTGCTGTGCGTGGGCATTTCGTCACCGAAGTTGATCCCCATGTCGCGGGCGGTCAGGATCGAGTCGCAGTCGAGCGGGACCCTCTTCTGCCGCCGCGTGGCCTCGGCGAGCGGCACGTAGTCCACCGTCGGGGGGTTCAGGGCCACCATCACGCCGCTCTGCCCCTCCTCCAGCGCACGGACCGCCGCCGCCCCGAAGCGCAGGCCCAGCAACCGGTCCACCGAGGTGGGCGAACCGCCCCGCAGCAGGTGGCCGAGCACCACCGTGCGCGCCTCCCGCCCGGTCAGCTCGGCAAGCTCGGCGGCCACCTTGGCGCCGACACCGCCGAGGCGTTCGGCCTGCCCCCGCGACTTGCCGAGGACCGTCACGTCTCCCCCGGCCGGTCTGGCGCCTTCGGCGACACAGACGATGGAGAACTTGGCGCCGTGCCGCGCGCGGTGATTGATCACGGCGGCCACCGGCTCAAGGCTGAAGGGGATCTCGGGGATCAGGACCGCGTGTACCCCCGAGGCCATGCCGGCGTTCAGGGCGATCCATCCCGCGTAGCGGCCCATCACCTCGACCACGATGATCCGGCCGTGCGACGTCGCGGTGGTGAACAGCCGGTCGATGCACTGCGACGCGAAATCCACCGCGGAGTCGAAGCCGAACGTCGCCGTCGTCTTGTCCAGGTCGTTGTCGATGGTCTTGGGCACGCCCACCAGGCGCAGCCCGGCCTCGTACAGGTGCTGGCCGATGGCCATCGATCCGTCGCCGCCGACCATGATCAGCGCATCGATGCGGTGCTCCTTGAAGCGCGCGAGCAGCTCCGGTGTCCGGTCCACCTCGATCCAGCTGCCGTCGCTCTGCTGCACCGGGTAGGCGGTCGGGTTGCCGCGATTGGTGGTGCCAAGGATCGTGCCACCCTGGTGGATGATGCCGCGGACGCTGTCACGGGTCAGCTCGATCAGCCCGCCCTCGGGATATTCGGCGGGGAACATCAATCCGTTGAACCCATCGCGGATGCCCACCACCTCCCAGTCCCGGTTCCGGGCCGCCAGGGTGGCCGCGTGGATGACCGCATTGAGTCCGGGCGCGTCACCGCCGCCGGTGCTCAGCGCGACCCGCTTGATGCCCGCCATCACGAGGCCAACCCGTCCGTGGGCAGCGGCTGTCGGTACAGGGCGGCACCGGCGGTGACCCCGGCGCCGGCAGCCACGATCAGCACGCGCGCGCCCGCGGTGAACCGTTCGGCCTCGCGCTCGAACGCCGCCGCCAAGGCGGCGGTGTGCATGCGCTGGTCGCCGGCCACGCCGACCCGGTCCGCGGGCACGCCCAGCCGGCGGCCCAGCGCGGCTTGGAATCCCTGCCGCGCGGGAGCCGCGACGATTACGTCGATGTCGTCGAGCCGCAACGAATGCGCGACCAGGCAGGCCCGGACGGCGTCGGCGGCCGCCGCGGCGAACTGCTCATCCATCTCCTCGGACTCGCTGAACCGCAGCACATTACGCGCGTCGGCCAAACCCACCGTCGCGCTGAACGCGTCCTCGCCGGCGCCTTCCGAATGCGACCACGACACGCGGCTCAGACCGCAGTCGTCGTCGGACCACCCGCACAGCAGCGCCGCCCCGGCGGCCGCGAACGGAAAGTGCTCGCTCATCCCGTGACCAGGATCCGCGTCGCTGGCGACGACCAGCGCGCGGTGGATGCTGCGCGTCCGCAAGAAGCCGTCGACGATCTGCAGCGCGGTCAGCACCCCGCACGAGCCGTTGGCGATGTCGAAAGAGAAGGTGCCGTGGGCACCGGCGTGCGGGTCCTCGGGGTTGGCCCCGATGTCGTCCTGGATCAGCGCGGCCAGGGCCGGCTCCCCCAGGTTGCGGTCGCGGTAGATCCCCGCATTGATGACCAGGTCCAGCTCGTCCGGATCGCAGCCGGACCGCTGCAGACAGGCCTTGGCGGCGGTCACGGCCAGGCGCAGCGCGCTGTGCCGACCGCGCCGGCCCGCCAGCCGGTGCGGGCGTGAGATGTCCACTCGCTCAATGACTGTGCCCATAGCGGCTCACCAATTCCTCGTCCAGGGTCATCAAGACCACGCCGATTTCCAGCCCCGAGGCCAAGGCGAGCAGGGCGATCCGCTCTCCAGGGGCGATGTGGCCGGCCTCGAGTTCCTCGACCAGGGCCACGGTGTGCGTCGTCGACGCGGTGTTGCCGTACCGATCGACGGTGATCACGGCGTCGTGCCGCGGCGTGTCGCCGAACGACTCCGACATCCGGGCCATCCCCTTGCGGATCGCCCGGGCCGACGTCTGGTGGGTGATCACGTGGTCGATGTCGTGAATCGCGATGCCCACCGTCTCGAGGACCTCCTGCAGCAGCAGCGGCGTGTCGGCGATCGCGGCCCGCTGGATGGCGCGCGAATTGGTGAACATCCGCGCCCCCGGGTCGCGGCCCTGCGGATAGGCCAGGCAGAGCCGGCTGTAGTCGGCGACCGTGGTGAATCCCGCCAGGGCGATGCCCGCCGAACCGGCGGGAGCCCGCTCCAGCAGGAGCGCCGCGCCGGCGTCGCCGAGGGTCAAGGAGGCCAGTTCCTTGCTCATGATGTTGCGGATGTGGCGCGCCGCATTGTGGCTGAGCTGCGAAATGTATTCGCCGCTGACGACCAGCCCGCGCTGCACCACGCCCTGCCGGATCCAGTTGTTCAGAATAGTGACCCCGGTGAGCATTCCGGCGCACGCGTTCGATACGTCGAACGTCATCGCGTTCGTCGCCCCGATCGCGCGCGCCACGGCGCCGCTCATCGTCGGCTCCAGCCATTGGGTGAGTCCGTCGCGGAACTTGGTGATGCTGCAGCTGATTACCACGTCGAGCTGGGCCGGATCCTGCTGCGCGGTTGCCAGGGCATTCAGCGCCGCGGAGGTGGCGAGGCTGTGGGAGTCCTCGTCGCCCACCGAGACGCGCCGCTCGCGGATCCCGGTCAGCCGCTCCAAGTCGATGTGGGTGTTGTGGCGGGTCGTCGCCATCAATTCGTCTGTCGTGAGGTGCGTCTGGGGCAAATGCCGTCCCGCGCCGGCCACCCGGGTGACGAACGGCGCGTGAACACCTTCCCCGGCGGTCTCCATCACCAGCCAATGCCGTGTCATCGGCGGTACCTCCTTACGGTGGTCGTTCGTCGTCACAGGATCTCGAGCACGTCGGTCACCGGGCGCCGGGCGGTGGTGTCGACGTGCCGGCCGTCGGCCGGCGACCTGCCGACGCGGATCAGCAGCTGGGGCTCCCCGGCGGTCCCGGTGACCTGCCCGATGATGGCGCGGCTCGGCGCCATCTCGGTCATGTGCGTCAACGTGCACGTGGCCATGCCGGCCAAGGTGCAATCGAGCAGCACCGCCGACAGCGCCTCGCCGCACCGCAATACGTCGGGCGGGGCGTCGCCGTGCCGGGTGGAGAGCACCACGATCGTGGAGCGGTCGTGGTCGACCGCGCCGCGGCGGTCGCCGCCGCCCACCGGGGGAAACGCCCGGGCGATGTCGACGCGGGCGGCCTCGGAGCCGGACAGCAGTGCGCTTTCCGGCACGTGGGTGCTGTCGGCCTCGAACGGCGATGTCCACCAGCGCAATTCGGACATGTAGGAGGTGTCGTAGCGGCGCAGCGTCTCGGTGAGCCGCGACGCCTCGGCCAACCGCGGGCGGGCCTCGTCGGCCACCACATCCAGCAGCACGTCGTAGGGGATCACCGTTTCGCACAACTGCGCATGCAGCGTCGGCCATGCGGCCGGCGGGCCGAACGGCAACCGGTCGGTGCGGCGGCGGCCGATCGCATTCGCCCGAAGCCGCCGGGCCGCCACCACATTGGCCACGGGCAAAAACCCCACTGTGGCAAGGTGATCCGGCCTGTCCGGGCTGGGAAAGCGTTCGGTGATGCTGTCCCACCCGGCGGCGGCCATGGCGACCCGCAGGTGGTCGAGGACGGCACCGCAGCTCAGCAGCAACTCCCGGCCGGTGTGGTCGGTCGCCTGCATCGCCCTACGCGGATCGGCCCACAGGTGCAGCCTCGCGCCGTCGGCGACCCAGCGCCAGGGCTGGCTGTTGTGCAGCGACGGTGCGCGGCAGGCGAGCGCCACCGCCCCCCGGATGGCTTCGGCGTCGGGCGCGTTGGCGGTCATGGGCGACCCTGCTCGCCGGGACAGCGCGATCCAAGCGTCGACCGCTCCCACGCGTCGAGGGCCTCCCGCACCGCCTGCTCGGGCGGTCGGGACGTGTCGATCCGGTGCGCGGTGTCCCAACCGGTGGGCTCGGCGGCCATCGCCGCCGCAATGTCGGGCGTCACCTCGGAGTTACCGGGCCGGCGCGTCTCGATCCGCCCGGCCGCCACTGCGGACGTCGCCACGCACGCGAGTTCGACGAGCGCAGAATGTGTTTCGTCGGCGAGCCGGTGCGCCCGGGCGCGAACGCGTGGGTCCCGCCAGGTGCCGTCGAGAATGACCGATCGCCCGGCGCCCAACAGCGGTCGTGCCCGGTGCAGGGTGACCCGGTAGACCGTCGTGACGTTCTCCGGGCTGTAGAGCCCGGTGTCCAAGACACCGGGGTCACCCGTGATGACACCGGCGTCACGCAGTTCCCGGCGCACGTCATCGGTCGAGATCACCTGCGCGCCGTACTGTTCGGCGAGGGCGCGGGCCAGGGTCGACTTCCCGGTCCCCGGGTTCCCGCCGACGAGCGTCAGCCGGACGGTGGCGCGACGCAAGTGCCGGTCGGCGATCTCGAGGTGGCGTGCGGCGTCATCGGCGGCTTCCGCCTTGCCCTGGGTGTAGCGCAGGCAGTCGACCTTCGCGCGCACGACGGCGCGGTAGGCGATGTAGAAGTCCCGCAGCGCGGGCGGGGCGGTGTCGCCCGAACATGCGGCGTAGCGCGCGAGAAAGTGGTCGCCGAGGTCGTCGCGGCCCAGGAATTCCAGGTCCATGGCGAGGAAGGCGGCGTCGTCGATGCGGTCGACGTAGCGCAGCTCGTCGTCGAATTCGAGGCAGTCGAGCAGCGCGGGCCGACCATCGGCGTAGAAGATGTCGTCGGCGAGCAGGTCGCCGTGACCGTCGAGGATGCATCCTTCGTCGACGCGGCCGGCGAACAGCGGCGCGCGGCCGGCGAGGAATTCGGCGGCGAGGCGCTGCAGCCGCACCACCACACCCGACGACACGCCGGGAACCGCCATGTCGGCATAGCGGCGGAGTTCGGTCAGGTTCTCGCGCCAGCGCCCCTCGATCGCGTCGGCCCCGCCCGCCCCGTCGACCGCCGGATCGCGCTCGGCGCGGGCGTGGAATTCGGCCAACCTGGCGGCGACGGCGTCCAGCACGTGCCGCACCGATTCGTCCGGGCCCCGCGCCACCATGGCGGCGAGCCGGTCCTCGTCGCGATAGCGCCGCATCACGACGACGGGTTCGGCCGGCCCACCCGCGGGATCAGTGAGATAGGCTATGCCGTAATAACTTTCGGGAGAAAGGCGGCTGTTCAGCGCGACCTCGCGGGCGCATGCGTGCTCCCGCTGCTCGGGGGTGCGGAAGTCCAGGAAGTCGGTCAGCAGCGGTTTCTTCGCCTTGAACGCCCGCTCCCCGGCCAGCACCACGACACCCGTGTGGGTTTCACGCACCTCGACGTAGGGCGCTGCGGTCTTCGTCACCTCGGCGGCGGTCGCTGTCGACATGTCAGGCGGGCTCAGGACGGCCGCGCCACGATAACCGGCATGCGGACCGAGTGCAGGACGGCGTTGCTGACCGACCCCAGCAGCATGCCGGTCAGCCCGCCGCGGCCGTGGCTGCCCACGACGACGAGCTGGGCGGACTCCGACCTCTCGATCAGCTGCCGGGCCGGGCGGTCACACTCGACGAGGCGGTGGACCGTGACGTCGGGGTAGCGCTCCTGGAAGCCCGCCAGCCGTTCGGCCAGGCTGAGCTCCGCCTCGGCTCTGACCCGCTCCCAGTCCAGGCCGGGCAGCTCGTACACCTGCACGTCGCTCCAGGCGTGCAGCGCCTGCAGGTCCACACCGCGGCGGGACGCCTCGTCGAAGGCGATGGCCGTCGCGAGGTCGGAGGCCGGTGAACCGTCGACGCCCACGAGCACCGGGGCCTGCTGGGGATGCGGCATCAGGGGGTCCTCGTCGCGGATCACCGCGACCGGGCAGCGCGCGCCGCGTGCCACGTTGGAGCTGACCGAACCCAGCAGCAGCCGCGCCGCCGCCCCGCGCCCGTGACTGCCGACGACGAGCAGTTCGGCGGTTTCGGACATGGCGACCAGCGTCGGCACCGGCGGCGAGCAGAGCAGTTCGGTCGAGACGGAAATCTCGCGGCCGGCCGGCACGGCCTCCTCGGCGATCTTGGCCGCTCCCTCGAGAACCCGCTGACCTTCCTCCTTCTCCCACACCGAGGCGCCCGAGGACAGCGGGAACTGCGGGTACATCGGCACCGCGGCATTGACCAGGTGGACCACGGTCAGCGGCACGTTGCGCATCGCCGCGTCACGCGCGGCCCAACAGACGGCGGCGTTGGCCGCGGGCGATCCGTCTACGCCGACGACGATCCCGCGGCGGTTCTCGGGTGCGGACATGTCGTACTCCCCTCTGTCACGTGAAAACGCTATTGCCCGAGGGGTCGCCGAACATGAGGCTTTAGTCCCCAACCGCATGGACCACCGGCCTTCATCGGCTCGCAGCCCTTCGATCCTGGCCCCCGCCGTGGCATCGTCACACGGGTGACGGAATGGCCCGCGACCATCGACAGGCGCTACCACGATGCGGCGATCTTCGGGCTCGACTGCCTGCTCGACGGAGCGACAGCGGGCGACGCCGAGGCCCTCGAGTCGGCGATCCAGTTGCTGCGCAAGCTACGCGAGGCCGGCGTGGCGACGGCCGTCTACGCGCACACCCCGGACTGCCAGCGGGCGTTGCGCAGCGCGGGGATCGACGAACTCGTCACCGCCCTCATCGAGGAGGACATCGCCGGAAAACTCGGCCCGGCGGTGCTGGTCGAAGCGGCGAACCGACTCGGCGTGCGGCCCGTGCGTTGCGCGGTCGTCGAACGCGACGCGGCCGGCGCAAGCGGTGGCAGGGACGGCGGCTTCACCCTCGTCATCGGCCTGCAGCGCAACGGCCACGCCGACGAGTTGCTCGCGGCCGGGGCCGACACCGTCATCGCCGACCTCGCAGAGATCTCGGTGCGCGGCGGCGGCACCGCCATGTCGGAGATCGCCGATGCCGGACAGGTGTACGGCCAGATCAAAGAACTGGTGGCCAACCGGCGGCCGGCGGTGTTCTTCGACTTCGACGGCACGCTGTCCGACATCGTCGCGCAACCGGATGCGGCGAGACTGGTCGACGGCGCCGCCGATGCGTTGCGCGCGCTGGCCGCACGGTGCCCCGTAGCGGTGATCAGCGGCCGCGATCTGGCCGACGTCCGCCAACGGGTCAAGGTCGACGGGCTGTGGTACGCAGGCAGCCACGGTTTCGAATTGTCGGCACCGGACGGCACGAACCACGAGCACCCGGACGTCGCCGCCGTCGCCGACAGCCTCGCCCGCACGGCCGGCCGACTGGTCGAGACGCTGGGCGACACGCCCGGCATAGCGGTCGAGCGCAAGCGTTTCGCGGTCGCCGTGCACTACCGCAACGCCGACCCCGCGGATGTCGACCGGGTGATCGCCGAGGTGCACAAGCTGGGGCGCAGCGAAAACCTCAGGACCACCACCGGCCGCAAAGTCGTCGAACTTCGCCCGGACATCGACTGCGACAAGGGCACGACGCTCAATTGGCTCCTCGAGCGCATCGGGCGCATCGAGCCCGGCGGCGCCGAACTCGACGGTGGGCCCGAATCGACGGTGTTGCCGATCTACATCGGCGACGACATCACCGACGAGGACGCCTTCGACGCCGTCCAATTCGACGGAGTGGGCATCGTGGTGCGCCATAACGAGCACGGCGATCGCCCGTCCAGCGCGCTGTTCAGCCTCCACAGTCCTTCTGCTGTTTGCGAATTCGCCCGCAAGCTGGCGGACGACCTGCAAGAGCCGGAGACGGACAGCGATCCGTGGGAGCTCGTCTACGAGGGCTACGACCCGGGCAGCGAGCGGCTGCGCGAGGCGCTGTGCACCGTCGGCAACGGCTACGTCGCCACCCGCGGCTGCGCCCCCGAGGCCACGGCCTCGGAGTGCCATTACCCGGGCACCTACGCGGCCGGGGTGTACAACCTGTTGAGCGACCGGGTCGCGGGCCGTATGGTCGACAACGAGAGTCTGGTCAACCTGCCGAACTGGCTGGCGTTGACCTTCCGGATCAACGGCAGCGCGTGGTTTCACGTCGACGACGTCGAGTTGCTTTCCTACCGGCAGACATTCGACCTGCGGCAGGCAACCCTGACCCGCAGTATGCGATTCCGCGACGGCGCGGGCCAGATCACGACGCTGACCCAGCAGCGGTTCGCGTCCATGCACGAACCGCACGTGCTCGCCATGCGGACCACGATTGGCGCCGAAAACTGGTCTGGCACAGTGGAGTTTCGCTCACTGCTGGACGGAGACGTAAGCAACACCATGGTCGAGCGCTACCGTTCGTTGTCGAGCACCCACCTCACCGCGACGATGGTCGACGAGGTCGGTTCCGACTCGGTGATCCTGCGCACCGAAACGTCGCAATCGCGCATCGCGCTCGCGGTGGCCGCGCGCAGCACCGTCTGGTGCGACGACGTCCGGGTCGACGGACAGTACGCGTTCGTGCGCGAACCCAACCGCGGTGGTCACCACATCCAGGTCGCGCTGGCCGCGGGGCAGACGCTCACGTGCGAGAAGGTCGCGACCATATTCACCGGCCGCGACGACGCCATCTCCGAACCGGCCGGCACCGCGCAGCAATACCTCGCGGCGGCCGGCCGCTACGCCGACCTGCATCGTCAGCACGCCCGGGCGTGGGCCCGGCTCTGGGAACAATGCAACGTCGGGCTGGTCGACAACGTCGTGGCGGTGCGGGTGCTGCGGCTGCATCTGGTGCACCTGCTGCAGACCCTGTCGCCGCACACCGCCGAACTGGACGCCGGCGTCCCGGCCCGCGGCCTGCACGGCGAGGCCTACCGGGGCCATGTCTTCTGGGACTCGCTGTTCGTCTCCCCGGTGCTGAGCGTGCGCCTGCCGAACGTGGCACAGTCGTTGCTGCAATACCGGTATCGACGCCTTCCCGAAGCCCGCCGCGCCGCGCGGCGGGCGGGCTATCGCGGCGCGATGTTTCCCTGGCAGTCGGGCAGCGACGGGCGCGAGGTGAGCCAGGAAGTGCACCTCAATCCGCAATCCGGGCACTGGAATCCGGATGCCAGTGCGCGCGCGCATCACGTCGGTCTGGCGATCGCCTACAACGTGTGGCAGCACTACCAGGTCACCGGTGACCGCCAGTATCTCGTCGACTACGGGGCCGAGATGCTGGTCGAGATCGCGCGATTCTGGGTCGGGCTGGCCACCTACGACGACGCCCGCGGCCGCTACATGATCCGGGGCGTCATCGGCCCCGACGAGTTCCACTCGGGCTATCCGGGCAAGGAGTACGACGGGATCGACAACAACGCCTACACCAACGTGATGGCGGTCTGGGTGATCCTGCGGGCGATGGACGCGCTGAACCTCCTGACGCTGCGGGACCGGCTCGACCTCGTCGCGAAAGTCGATCTGAGCGCCGGGGAGCTCGAGCGGTGGGAACACGTGACGCGGCGCATGTTCGTCCCGTTCCACGACTCGGACACCGACACCGTGATCAGTCAGTTCGAGGGGTATTCGGAACTGGCGGAACTGGATTGGGAAGGTTATCGGGCGCGATACGGCAACATCCAGCGACTCGATCGCATCCTGGAGGCCGAAAACGACAGCGTCAACAACTACAAGGCTTCCAAGCAAGCCGACGCGCTGATGCTGTTCTACCTGCTGTCCTCGGAAGAAGTGCTGGGTCTGTTCGGCCGGCTCGGCTACCGCTTCGCACCCGAGCAGATCCCCAAGACCATCGAGTACTATCTGGCGCGCACCTCGGACGGATCGACGCTGAGCGCCATCGTGCATTCCTGGGTGCTGGCCCGCGCCAACCGGCACAAGGCCATGAAGTACTTCTTACAGGTGCTCAGCTCCGATGTGCTCGACATCCAGGGCGGTACGACCTCCGAGGGGATCCACCTGGCGGCGATGGCCGGCAGCGTCGACCTGCTGCAACGGTGCTTCACCGGACTCGAGACGCGCGACGACCGGCTGATCCTGGCCCCGCAGTGGCCGGAGCGGATGGGCCCGATCGAATTCCCATTCCTGTACCGGGGCCAGCGCCTGCACCTTCGGATCAGCGGACGCGCAGGCGCGCTGACCTCCGAGGCGCGCAACACCGCAGCGGTCACGGTCGAATGCCGCGGCCGCGCGCAGCTGCTGACGCCCGGGCACACGGTCGAGGTGAGCTGACACCGGCCAACGGGACCGGCCAAGGGGCCGGCCAAGGTGACCGGCCGAGGTGACCGGCCGAGGTGACCATCGCCCGCGCAACGGGGGCCGAACGGCCCTGCCGCACCGGCGGCGACACCGAATAACGTCTAAAACCGGTGGCCCGGCACTTTTTCCGGTAGCCCCTGAGAGCGGGAGGATGCGATGAATCATCCGCAGTCGGCGCAGCGGATCGTGGTAGGGATCGACGGCTCGGACGCGGCGATCAACGCGGCCAAGTGGGCTGCCACCGAGGCCGTGAGCCGCAGCGTCCCGCTGCGGCTGGTCCATGTCGTCCCCGAACGGCCCGCGAACGCGGATCCGGACGATGACAGCCTGGAAGTCGAATACGCCCAGACGTCGCTGCGCGCCGCCGACGCCGCGCTGCAGGCCATGGGTGAGCCGGTCAAGGTCGAATCCGACATCGTGCACGGAACACCGGAGGGCGTCCTCATCGATGAATCGCGGCGCGCGGCAATGGTCTGCATCGGGTCGGTGGGCATCGGGCGGATCGCCAGCAAGCTGCTCGGCTCGACCGCCGACGCGGTCGCCCGCAACGCACAGTGCCCGGTGGCGATCATCCGGTGCGACCGCGAGGCCGCGGGCGCCGAATCCGCGGGCGCCGACTCGGGATACGTCGCCGTCGTCGTCGACGACTCACCCGGCAGCGACGCCGTGCTCGAACACGGCTTCCGGGAGGCCCGCCTGCGTGGGGCGCCGGTCCTGGCGATGGGCGCGTGGCGATGGGGCCTCGGCGAGATCCCCTACCGTCAGCTGGATCATCGACTGCGCCCCTGGGTGTCCCGGCATCCCGGGGTGCACGTCCAGCCGGCCGCCGCCCGGCGAGGTGCGGCCGAGTTCCTCGCCCGCACCCAGGAATCCGTCCGGCTGGCCGTCGTCGGGAGCGGGGACGCCGACAAGGTCGCGCGGATCGTCGGGCCGGCCACCCGGCACTCGCCGGGCCACACCGTGTGCTCGGTGCTCGTCGTCAACGAACGACCAGCACCGGGACCCGCGCCGACTGCGCCACCGCCGAGCTGACCGAACCCAGCAACATGCCCGGAAACCCGCCGCGGCCACGGCTGCCCACCACGACCAGCTGAGCCCGTTCGGCCTCCTGGATGAGCCAGTGGGCTGGCTTGTCGCAGAACAGCTTTCGTTCGACGTGCACGTCAGGATACCGTTCCTGCCAGCCGGCCAGCCGCTCGGCGAGGATCTCCTCCCCTTCGGCCTCACGGTCGTGCCAGTCCATCCCGAGGACCGGGAACACCCCGACGTCGCTCCACACGTGGACGGCCACCAGCCCGACGCTTCGGCGCGAGGCCTCCTCGAAGGCCAGGGCGGTCGCCGCTTCCGACGCGGGCGACCCGTCGACGCCTAGCAGCACGGGAGCGCCGGAACCCCCGGAAGCCTGAGCCGCGTCCTCGTCGCGGTGGATGACCGCGACCGGACAGTGGGCGTAATGAAGCAGTGCCGCGGTGACCGAGCCCAGCAGCAGCCTGCCCAGCGCCCCCATCCCCTGGCTGCCGGCCACGACCATGAACGCGTCGGCGGAGGCCTCGATCAGGGCCGGCACCACGCCGCAATACACCATCTCGGTGCGGATTTCGGGTGGCTGCGCGCCGCCCAGGCGCGCGGCCAGGGTCTTGCGGGCCTGGTCGAGGACGTGGCGGCCGTTTTCCTGCTGCCACTCGGGCAAATCCGCGTACAGCTGGCCCGCCGGCCACCCGACGACCACCGGCTGGACTGCGTGGAACAGCGTGACGGGCAGCCGGCGCAGCACCGCCTCACGGGCACCCCAGGCCACGGCGGCGTCGGATGCCGCCGACCCGTCGACGCACACCAGGATCCCGAACTTCGTTGCGCTTTCGCCCATCTCACACTCCTCGCTATGAATCCTCTGGCAGGTCGATCTCCATCCGCCTGATCGATCCGAAATCGCTGGGATCGCAATGCCAGCCAAGATCGAGGAAGACCGTGAGCATGAGATGGTTCTCGCCCAGCACGTCGGCGACGAAACGCGTGATCCCGTGCGCCCGGGCGATCGAGCCCAGCTGCTTGAGCAGGGCCGTTCCCACGCCCAGCGAATGGTCCTCGTGGGCAACCACAATCGCGACTTCGGCCACGGTCACGTCATCGGCGGTCACGTCATCGTCGGTCACGTCATCGGCGGTCACGTCATCGGCGGTCACGTCCTCGTCGGCGGTCGCGTCCTCGACCGTGTAATGCGCCACGCCGATGAGCCGGTCGCCGTCGAATGCGCCCACCGCACACCGCCCGGTCGCGGGCTCGGTCAGCGTGCCGGCGAGCTCGCGCAGCGGCACCGGCTGCAGGGTGAAGAAGCGAAAGTACCGGTCGTGGTCGGAAAGGTGGCGGTGCAGCGCCAGCACGGCCTCGGCGTCAGCGCCGCGCAGGGCACGCAACGACACGAGCCGTCCGTCGAGCAGGCGGGCCTGCGCCGCCGCTTCCAGGGCGTGGTCGCTCATGGCCTACGACGCTATCCGGGCGCGGCGCGTGGCGGCAGGGGCCGTTGGACCTCGCGCGCGCGCCATTGGTCTTCTTCGATCAGGGGGTCAACCGCTCAGGGGCGCGATCCAGTGGACCCTGGTGCCGCCCTCCGGCGGATTGGTCACCTCACAGGTACCGCCGAGCTGCTCGGCCCGGTACTTCATGTTGGCCAAACCGCTGCTGCGCCGGTTGCCGGCCGGGATGCCGCAGCCGTTGTCGATGACGTCGAGGAGGAACATGTCACCGACGCTGACCTCGACGGTCAACCGCGACGCCCCCGAGTGGCGCAGGGAGTTGCTGATGGCTTCCGCGGCGACCGCCTCGGCGTGCTCGGCCAGCTCGCCGCCGACGGCGGTCATCGGCCCGTGCAGGCGGACCGTGGTGACGATGTCCCGATTCTCGGTCAGGTCGGCGACCACCCGTTGCAGCCGGTGGCGGAAATCGCCGTCCTTTCCCAACGGCGACTTCAGCTGGAAGATGGTCGTCCGGATCTCCTCGATGATGGTCTGCAGGTCATCGAGCGTGCGGTTGAGGCGATCGGCCACCTCCGGGGAGCGCGCCCGGGCCAGCGTCCCCTGCAGGTCCATGCCGGCGGCGAACAACCGCTGGATGACGTGGTCGTGCAGGTCGTGAGCGATGCGCTCGCGTTCGGCGAGGATCGTCAGCTGGCGAGCGTCGTCACGCGCCGACGCCAGCATCAGCGCCAGCGCGGCGTGGGTGGCGAAATCGCTGACCAGGTCGAGATAGGTCTCGTTGAAGGGCGGCTGCTCGGAATCCCGGGCGATCGCGATCACACCGGCGATCTCGTCGTGGGCGCACAGCGGCATGACGATCGCCGGGCGCTGCCCGACATCGGTGAACGCCTGGATCGGGTAGCGCAGCGACTCGGTGATCAGTGGTCGGCCGGAGCGGAAGACGCTGCCGCTCGTGGAACCCTCCACCGGGATTTGTTGACCGAGCACCTCATCGGCATGAACCCCGACCGCGGCGGCCACGACCAGGGTGTCCACCTCGTCGTTGGGCAGGTCGCCGTCGGGCGGGACGAGCACGATCGCCTGCTCGGCTCCGGTCAGGTCGCGGACGCGTTCGGCGATCAACTGCAGCGGGTGCTGGTGCGGTTCGGCGCTGGACAGCAGCGCGGTGGTGATCTCGCGGCTGGCCTCCATCCACGTCGCCGCCATCCGCTCTCGTTCGAACAGCTGCGCGTTGTCGATGGCGACCGCGGCCGCGAACGCCAGCGCGCGGGCGGTCACCTCGTCGGATTCGGAGAACACCCGCTCCGGCTCGACGTGGGTGAGATAGATATTGCCGAAGACGTCACCCCGGATGGTGACCGGCACCGCGAGAAAGCCCCGCATGGGGGGATGGTGCTCGGGAAACCCGACGGCGGCCGGGTGCGCGGTCAAATCCTTCAGCCGCAGCGCCGGCGTGTCCAGCTGCGACAGGCTCAGCAGGCCCTTGCCCACCGGCAGATGCCCGATGCGCGCGACCGTGTCCTCGTCGAGGCCCTCGTGGACGAACGACACCAGGTTGCCGTCGGGATCGCGGACGGCCAGGGCGCCGTAGGGGGCGGAGGTCAACTTTCTGGCCGCGGCGACGATGCGGTGCAGCGTGGCGTCCAGGTCGAGGCCGGCACCGAGCTCGACGAAGACGTGCAGCAGCTGCTCCATCTGGTCGCGTGCCGCCAGCAACTCATCGAGCTGCTCGTGCATCCTGCCGACCAGCCCACGCTGGCCGAGCCCGGCAAAAGCCGAGCTACGTTCGTCGTCGGCCAACCGACCCGATACCTCCACGACCTCTACAGATGTGAGCAGTTTGCGGTGCAGTATGCGGAGCGCTTCACTTCAGCAATAGTTATCTGCGGCCAGACTAGTCCCAATTTGTCGAGTGCCCAACCGCTCATAGGCAACCCACAGGCGGGCCGGTCAGCAAATAAGCGACCGGGGCGCTGTGCAGGCCCCGGCTAGTCCGGCGGCGCTTCGGCTCGCGTGGCTGTGTGACCCGGCCGTTGATCCAGCTTGGAGGCGAACACCGCCGCCTGGGTACGCCGCTCCATGCCGAGCTTGGCCAGCAACCGCGACACGTAGTTCTTGACGGTTTTCTCGGCGAGAAACATGCGGGCGGCGATCTGCCGGTTCGTCAAACCTTCGCTGAGCAGTCCGAGCAGCGTCCGCTCCTGTTCGGTCAGCGCGGACAGGGGGTCTTCGCGCTCGGTGGCCCCGCGCAGCTTGGCCATCAGCGCGGCCGCCGCCCGGTTGTCCAGCAAAGATTTGCCCGCGCCGACCTCCTTGATCGCGTGCGCAAGCTCCATCCCCTTGATGTCCTTGACGACGTAGCCGCTGGCACCGGCCAGGATCGCCTCGAGCATCGCCTCGTCCGAGGTGAACGACGTCAACATCAGGCACCGCAGGTCGGGGTGGTCGGACACCAGATCGCGGCACAGTTCGATCCCGTTCCCGTCGGGCAGGCGCACGTCGAGCACGGCGACGTCGGGCTGCAACGCCGGAATGCGCGCTTTGGCCTCCGACACCGTGCCGGCTTCGCCGACGATTTCCAGCTCGGGGTCCGCGGCGAGCAGGTCGGCAAGACCACGCCGGACGACCTCATGGTCGTCGACCAGGAAAACCTTCACCATTGCCAGTCCCTCCTGCCGGCCGCGCACACCCAGCGTCCTCGCACGACCACTGCCCCAATATCCCATATCGCGACCACCTACCTCACAGATGTTGCCGGTTGACGATGAGCAGCGAGCAGTCGGCGTCCTGCAACTTCGCACTGCCGACCGGGCCGAGGAGCTCACCCAGATGCGCGCGGTTGCGCGCGCCGACGATCGCCAGCCGCACCGGCCGGTGGGCGGTCACATAGTCCAGCAGTCCGCCGCGCGCGACGACCGACTCCACCCGCAGGTCCGGCCAGCGCCGTCGCCACCCGGCCAGCCGGCGGTCCAGGTCGGCGATCGCCCGGCGATCGCCCTCGCTTTCGCCCCGCTCGCCAGTTCCCCGGGCAACGATGGCGTGCAGGGCGGCGTCGCGTAGCCGGGCCTCCTCGATCGCGGCCTCCAGCACGACGCCGTTGTGCGGGGATCCGTCCAGTTCGACCACGATCACGCCCTCCGGCCCGGGGTGGCGGTCGCCGCCGCGGATGATCGCCACGGGGCAGTGCGCGGAGGTGGCCACGGCGGCGGCGGTGGAGCCGACCCGGCCGGGCCGGAAGTGACGCAACCCGACCGCGCCCACGCACACCAGGGCCGCCGACGCCGACGCGCGGGCCAACGACCGGGCCGCGGGCCCGGCGGTGACCCGGGTCTGGATTTTCACCGGCGTGCCCGCGGCCTCGATCGCGGTGACCGCCTGGCGGACCGCGTTCTCCGCGGTGGCCGTGGTGTCCCCCGGCTCGACGGCGCACAGCAGGCGCAGGGTGATGTTGCGGCTGACCGCCTCGTCGACCGCCCACAGCGCCGCGCGGACCGCCGCCTTCGAACCGTCGACACCGACGACGATCGACCGGGATTCGGCGGACTCGTTCATCGGGGAGCGGGCTGGGGGTCTACTGGCGGACGACGAGCACCGAGCAGTCGGGGTAGCCGACGATCGGGTGGCAGTTCGGGGTGCTCAGTTCGGCGATCCGTTCGGCGTCGGCGCCACCCACCACGGCCAATTCGATTGCGCTGCCCCGGGTTTCGCCGAGAGTCCGCCCGGTGCCCGCGGCGACGGTCTGGACGGGAACGTCGGGGTACCGCCGGATCCAGCTGTTCAGGCGCCGGTCGATCTGCCGCACGGTGGCGTGGCGGAGGCGTCCTTCCTCCATGGCCCGGTGCACCACTTCGTCGTTGTCGGGCTCGTCGGTGAGCACCACGGCGATCACGCCGAGCTGCGTCGGGGATCCGTCCGGGTTGCTCCGGATGACCGCGACCGGGCAGCGCGCGTGCGCCAACAGCCCGGCGGCGGTGGGGCCCAGCAGGCCGTCGCTCGCCCATCCGCGCCTGGAGGTGCCCACGCACACCAGCGCCGCGTCCTGCGATTCGTTGATCAGCACCTGCGCGGGGTCTCCGGCGAGGATCGCCGTTTCCACGTCGACCGGCTTGCCTTCGCCCTGCACCGCGCACTCCGCCTGGGACAGCGCCGTTTCGCCGCGTTCGACCTCCCGCTCGGAGGCGAACTGCGACCCGGGTTCCGATTTTTCCGGCCCCTGCCCTGCGACGACATAGACCAGGCGGAGGGGCAGCTGGCGGCTGCGCGCCTCATCGATCGCCCACTTGGCGGCGTTGACCGCGGCCTGGGATCCGTTGACGCCCACGACTACCGACTTCGAGTCCGGCTGGTTCATAGAACCAGGCTATTGCGCCACGACCCGCCGCGCAGGGGCCGTTGGGCCTTACCTGCGATGCCGTTCGTCCCGGGTCACAGGCCGCTCGGGTAGGTCTCAGGCGTCTCGCCGGCGACCCACAGGCTGGTGGGCTCGAGGGGCTCGAGCGCGTGGGTCTCGTCGACGTGGATCATCGCGTCGAACTGGTCGGCGGGCCGGACATGGAAATAGTGGCTCTGCCGTTCGGTCGCCGGCTGATAGATCACGCCGATGGCGCGACCCAGCCGAACGGCGCTGAGCGCTTCGGTGGCCCCGGGAGTGATGCTGGGCGAGACCAAAAAGGAGCTCTTGCCCGTCTCGTGGAGGAGTTCCTCGATGCTTCCGCTCAGCGCAGGCCGAACGGCTTTGCGTTCGGCGACGCCGCCCCACTCGCTGGCGGCCGTGACCGTGCCGGTGTAGGTGCTGAGCCCGATCAGCCGCGAGTCCTTGCCGTAGCGCTGGCGGACGAGCTGCCCCAGCGTCAGCTGGCCATCGGCCCACACCTCGGTGGCCCGGGCGTCCCCGACGTGGGAGTTGTGCGCCCACACCACGATTCGCGCCGAGGGAGCGTCGTGGTGGCGGTCGAGATGGTCCAGCAGCGCGTCGAGCGTCTGCGCCATGTGTTTGTCGCGCAGGTTCCACGACGTGACCCGGCCGGAAAACATCGCGCGGTAGTAGACCTCGGCGTTGCGGACCGTTTGCGCATTCTGCTGGGCATAGAAGAGCTCGTCCTCGGCGAGCAGGCCGTCCATGCGGGCGTAGGCCAGCGCATTGCGCTGCATTTCGACGAGCTGGTCGATGGCCTCCTTCTCGCACGAGGGGCCGGCGCCGAAGGCCGCCGAGAATCCGTACGCCTGACCGTCGTCGGCCGACGCGTGGTCGAAGCAGGCGTACCGGGTGCGGGCGCGGTCGGCGGCCTTGTGGTCCACCTTCTCCAGGTAGGTGACGACTTCGTGCATCGAGCGGTGCAGGCTGTAGAGGTCCAGGCCGTAGAAACCGGCCCGCCGCTGCCCGTCCGAGTCGTGGCGCCGGTTGCGGTCGCGCAGCCAGTCGACGAAGTCACGGACGACGACATTGCGCCACATCCAGGCCGGGAACCGCTGGAACCCGCTCAACGCCTCGTCGGCGGTCCGATCGTCCCCGATGCCGTGCAGGTAGCGATTCACGCGGTAGGCGTCGGGCCAGTCAGCCTCCGCGGCGACGGCACAAAAGCCCTTCTCCTCGATCAGCCACTTGGTGATCTCGGCCCGGGCCTCGTAGAACTCGTGGGTGCCGTGCGAACTCTCGCCGATCAGCACGATCCGCGCGTCACCGATCAACCGCTCCAGGACGTCGCGCGGCGGCACGCCGCCGGGGGCGTCGACGGCCACGCCGGCGACCACCTCGGCCGGTGTTCGCGCCGCCGGCCCCTCGGGCGCCGCCTGGGTCGTCGAGGTGGCCAGCAGTTGATACACCTCCTCGTCGGTGACCTGGCGGAAGTCCCAGAACGACTCCCCGACCGCGAGGAACGGGGTCGGCATGGTGGCGCACACCACGTCGTCGACCAGCCCGGCGAACTCCCGGCAGGTGGATTCCGGTGCCGCCGGCACCGCGATGACGATCTGCGCCGGCTGGTTTTCCCGCAGCGCCTGCACGGCCGCGAACATGCTTGCGCCCGTGGCCAACCCGTCGTCGACGAGGATGACGGTCTTGCCCGTCACGTCCACGGGTGCGCGCCCGTCGCGGTAGGCGGCCTCCCGCCGGGCGAGCTCGCGGCCTTCGCGTTCGGCGATGTAGCGCAGCTGCTGCGGTGTGATGCGCAGGCCGCGCACCACGTCGTCGTTGAGCACGACGCGGCCTCCGCTCGCCAACGCCCCGACCGCGAACTCCTCGTGGCCGGGGGCGCCGAGCTTGCGCACGATCAGGGTGTCCAGCGGGGCGCGCAGCGCGGCCGCCACCTCCCACGCCACCGGTATGCCGCCGCGCGCCAGGCCCAGCACGATGACGCCGGGCCGGCCGCGGTAGGCGCTGAGCAGGTTCGCCAGCACGCGGCCGGCCTCGCGGCGGTCGCGAAACACTCGTCGCGGCGAATGCCGCGTTACATCGGCAGCTCTGGTCATGGGCCTATCCGAACAGTTCGCAGCAATCCGCGATAGGGACCGAAGTCCTCACCGGCTGGTGTCCGCCGACCGTGGGGGGTATGCACGAAAGGCTGGTGGAATCCGTACCTGGCCCGCACGCTCGGTGCGCGCAGGAGGCGGTCGACTAGGCCCGCGCGCCGATGTAGGACATGACGCGGTTGATGATGAGGTCGTATGCGTCGCCGTCCTCGGCGAGACGGCCGAGGCCCTCGCGGCGCAGGTAGCCGTCGAGGCGCCGGTCCAGCGGCCAGTCGGCATAGATGTCATCGGCATACGGCGAGCGCATGAATTGCCACGCGAGCGCGTCCACGTCGGAGTCAGTCAACAACAGCGGGCCGCTTGCCGGAGACGCCATTCCACTTCCTTCGCTTTGCTTTGCTCGGGTGGTCTCATCTTCTCGGGGGTGCGCAGCTCGCCACTAGGGTCCGAAGTCACCTGTCAGACCGTCCCAGGCTAGTGGGCCCAACGCCACCCGCCAGGGGTGATGACAAACCGCGTCCGTGGCGTGTCCGTACCGTTGCCGCCGGGGCGGCCAGGAGGCGCGGGGCGAATGATTTTGACGCAGCGGCAAATTCGAGCGTCGCGCTAACCACCGCCCGCGCGCTGCCTGATGGCGGCCTGCACCGCCGCGAACCGCGACCACGCTCGCTCGTCGGCGGCCTTCTGGTCGGCGGCCGTCACGACTATCGCGTCCGGCCCGGGATAGACGGTCGCCTCCTCGCCCGTGGCCAGCCACCGGACCCGGAACGGCGGCTCACCGTCCGCAGAGCGCACCTCGGTGATCAGACCGCGCAGGTCCCGATGGCCGACGGTGCCACTCTTGATGACCAGCCAGTCGCCGACGGTCGCCTTCATCAGCGGCCCGGCCGTTCGGCGCCGACGATCAGCAGCGAGAAGTCGCTGTTGCGCAGGGCGGGTGCGGGATCCGGGCCGAGGAGTTGGCGCACCTCGGCGGTCCGGGCGGCGCCGACCATGACCAACTGGATGAAGGCGGCCCGCTCGGCGAGGTGGTCACGCAGGGGACCGTGCAGCACGGCGGTGTCGACCTGCACGTCGGGGTAGCCGTCCAGGCAACGCACCAGGTGCGGGTCGAGGATCACGGCCCCGCCCCGCTCACGGGAGCCCTGCTCTGTCACCACGCACAGCCGGGCGTGCCGCCGCAGGGCCTCGCCGAGCGCGAGCTCGAGCACGTCGATGTCCTCCGGCATCCCGTCGACGCAGGCGACGATGCACCGCCGGTCGGTCGCGCCCGCGTCGTGCTGTTCGCCCCGCACGATCGCGACCGAGCAGTGGGCGGCCTGCGCCAATTCCCTGGCGGTGGAGCCCAACCAGGCATTCGGGTGTTGCGCGGCCCCGGTGTCCCCGACGCACAGCAAGCCCGTGGACCGCGATGCCGCCAGCAGCGCCGGAACCGGCTGCCCGTCGAGCACCTCCGTCTCGACCTTCACCGGCTTGCCCATGGCCTCGACGACGCAGTAGGCCTCGTGGACGACTTCCTCCGCGGCCGCCAGCGCCGCCCTGCCGTCGGTACCGGGATTCGCCGGGGTGACGTAGAGCAGCCGCAGCGGGACATCGGTTCCGGCGACCTCGTCGACCGCCCACTGGACGGCCCGAATCGCCGCCCGCGATCCGTCTACGCCGACGACCACCGATTTCGGTGGATATGAGTCGAACACCGTAAACTCCTCGCTGTCAAAGGCTTTCGCTGAACATCGGCTCAGCGTCGAAATTCCAGAACGTCACCCAGGGGCCGCCGCGGCGTCGGTTCGAAAGCTTCCTCGTCCCCGGGCTCGACACCGATCCGCACCAGAACCTGGGGCACCACCGCGGGATTCGGCAGCAGTGCGCGGACGATGTCGCGGCCGGCCTGCAGCTCGGTGAGGTGCGTCACCGTGCACGTCGCCAGCCCGGCCACGGTGCACTCCAGCAGGACCGCCGACAGCGCCTGCCCGCAGCACAGCGCGTCCACGCGGGTGTCCCCGTAGCTGGACAACACCACGATCTTGGCCTGGTCGTGGGCGGCCGAACCCTGCCCGGCTCCCCCGCTGGCGGGGAACCTGCGGTTCACCTCGACGGCGCGGCCCTGCGCATCCGACGGGAGCGCGGTTTCCGGTATGCCCTCGGACTCGCGCGCAGGCGCTGTCCACCAACGCAATTCGTGGTGGTAGGGCTCGTCGTAGCGCCGCAGGACCTCGGACAGGTGCGACGCCTCCGCCAGCCGGGGTCGCGCGTCGTCGGGCAACACGTCCAGGATGGCCAGGCTGGGCTCGAACGCGCTGCGCAGCGCGGGCTCGAACACCGCCCAATCCCTGGGCGCCTGGAACGGCCGCCGGTCGGTGCGGCGGCGTGCCATGGCCGCGGCGCGGTCGCGCTGGGCGTCGGTGACGAAGTCGGCTGCGGCGAAGTCGATCGAGGCCAGATGGTCGAGGTTGTTCGGGTTGGGGAACTCGTCGACGTTGACGGTCCAGCCGGCGGCGAGCATCGCGTCGCGGAAGTGATCGAGCACCACCCCGCAGCTGATGATCGCCTGACGGCCCGAGCTGTCGGTCGAGGCCACGATCTGGTGCGGGTCGACGAACAGGTCGACGACCGCGTCGCCGACCACCCACCGCCACGGCTGGCTGTTGTGCAGCGAGGGGGCGCGGCAGGCCAACTCCACCGCGCTCTCGATCACCTGGGTGTCGACCGTCGCCTGGGTCATCGGATTCACCTGCCTCCCGTCTGACTTCGACACTCGACCATGCGGGCGCCCCGGTGCCAGGGTCCTTGGTCCCCGGAGCCGCGTCATTGGACCCCGCCCCGCCCACCGCGACCGTTCGGTGACTTTCGTCTCTATTGCGGCATCGGGCGCTCGTAAACCATGAAACACGTCCCGCCGCGTGGCCAGACCCGTGGCGAGACCTCAAGTCCAGACCTGAAGGAAGCCCCATGGACGTCATTCACCAATCCCCCGAGGACTTCGGCGTCCGGCCCAACCTGACCGACTACGACCCGACGCGGGCGCGCTTCGCCTGGACCGACGTGCCGGCGCTGTGCGAGGGCATGGGCGAGGGAAAATGCAACATCGCCTACGCCGCCGTCGAACGGCACGCCTCCGGTGCGACCGCGAACCGCACCGCCTTGCGGTTCGTCGCCGATACGGCCAGCGACGGTGCGATGAGCACGCGTGACCTCAGCTACGCCGAGCTCGCCCGGTTGTCCCGTCGGTTCTGCGGGGTGCTGCGCTCGCTGGGCATCAACAAGGGCAACCGGGTGTTCACCATCCTGGGCCGCACGCCCGAGCTCTACATCACCATGATGGGTGCGCTGCGCAACGGCAGCGTCGTGTCCCCGCTGTTCTCGGCCTTCGGGCCGGAACCGATCGCCACCCGGGTGACCATCGGACAGGCCGATGTCCTGGTGACCACCCGGGCGATCTACCAACGCAAGATCGCCAAGATCCGTGATCGGCTGCCGTCGGTGCGGTACCTCTTCGTCGTCGACGGCGACGAGGAAAGCGAACCGCCGGAGGGGACGCTCAACTTCTGGCACTGGCTCAACGCCGCCGACGAGAACGCGCCGATCGAGCCCACCACCGCCGACGACCCCGCGCTGCTGCATTTCACCAGCGGCACCACCGGAACTCCCAAGGGCGCCATCCACGTGCACGGCGCCGTCACCATGCACTATCTCACCGGGTTGTACGCCCTCGACCTGCATCCCGACGACACCTACTGGTGCACAGCGGATCCCGGCTGGGTCACCGGCACCTCCTACGGGGTGATCAGCCCGCTGCTGCACGGGGTCACCTCGATCGTCGACGCGGCCGACTTCGACGCCGAACGGTGGTACGCGATCCTGCAGGACCAGGGCGTGTCGGTGTGGTACACGGCACCGACCGCGATCCGGATGCTGATCAAAGCCGGCACCGAATTGCCGGCGCGCTACCGCTTTCCGCGGCTGCGTTTCATCGCCAGCGTCGGGGAACCGCTCAACCCCGAAGCGGTGTGGTGGGGAAAGCGGGTGCTGGGGTTGCCGATTCACGACAACTGGTGGCAGACCGAGACGGGCG
The DNA here is from genome assembly GCA_963711445.1 of uncultured Actinomycetota bacterium. Taxonomy (GTDB): domain Bacteria; phylum Actinomycetota; class Actinomycetes; order Mycobacteriales; family Mycobacteriaceae; genus Mycobacterium. The sequence continues at coordinate 841,427 of CAVQEF010000002.1, read as the reverse complement.
GGATCATGATCGCCAACACCCCCGCGTTCGACATCAAGCCGGGGTCGATGGGCCGTCCGCTGCCCGGGATCGACGCCTGCATCGTGCACCACGACGAGGACGGCACGACCACGGTCGTCGACGAACCCGGTGTCGAGGGCGAACTCGCGCTGCGGACCGGCTGGCCGTCGATGTTCCGCGGCTACCTCAACGCCGAGGACCGGTATCGGAAGTCCTTCACCGACGGGCTCTACCTCACCGGCGACCTCGCGAAACGGGACGCCGACGGGTACTTCTGGTTCGTCGGCCGCAAGGACGACGTGATCAAGTCGGCGGGCCATCTGATCGGCCCGTTCGAAGTGGAAAGCGCGCTCACCGATCACCCGGCGGTGGCCGAGGCCGCGGTCATCGGCATACCCGACCCGACGGTCGGCGAGATGGTCAAGGCCTTTGTCACCCTGAAAAACGGCGTCGTCGGCGACGAAGACCTGCGCCTGCAACTGCTGGGGCACGCCCGCAAGCGGCTGGGGGCCACCGTGGCGCCCAAGGAGATCGAGTTCGTCGAGGCGCTGCCGCACACCAGCAGCGGCAAGATCATGCGCCGGCTACTCAAGGCCCGCGAACTGGGACTGCCCGAGGGCGATGTCTCCACCGTCGAACAACCCCGCCCTCGCGCGGAGGAAGTGGCGTCATGACCGACACGAAGCTGGCCCACGAATTCCTGTCCGACATGGTGCGCGTCCGCCGCATGGAGGAGAAGTGTGCGGAACTCTACAGCGCGGCCAAGATTCGCGGATTTCTGCATCTCTACGTCGGCGAGGAGGCGGTGGCCGCGGGGTCGCTGCGCGCACTGGCCGACGACGACGCGGTCGTCGCGACCTACCGCGAGCATGCGCACGCACTGCTGCGGGGCATCCCGATGACCTCGATCATGGCCGAGATGTTCGGCAAGCAGGAGGGCTGCTCGCGGGGGCGCGGCGGCTCGATGCACCTGTTCGACGCGTCCAGGCGGTTCTACGGTGGCAACGCGATCGTTGCCGGCGGTCTTCCGCTCGCCGTCGGCATCGCGCTGGCCGATGCCATGTTGCGGCAAAAACGGGTCACCGCCTGCTATTTCGGCGACGGCGCAGTCGCCGAGGGCGCCTTCCACGAGTCGCTGAACATGGCCGCCCTGTGGAACCTGCCGGTGTTGTTCTGTTGTGAGAACAACCTTTACGCGATGGGCACCGCCTTGGAACGCGCCCAGTCGCAGACCGACCTCACCGCCAAGGCGGCGTCGTATCGGGTACCGACCCTGGCGGTCGACGGGATGGACGTCGAGGCATGCCACACGGCCGCGCAGCAGGGCGTCGACCACGTCCGCGACACCGGCGGGCCGTTCTTCATCGAATTCCGCACCTACCGGTTCCGTGCGCATTCGATGTTCGACCCGGAACTGTACCGGGACAAGGACGAGGTCGAGCGGTGGCGCGAACGCGACCCGATCCGCTCCTTCACCGAGCGGCGCCTGGGCGACGGCACGCTCACCGAGACCGACGTGTCCCAGATCGAAGACGCGGCCGCCGCGGAGATCGAGGCCGCGGTGGCGTTCGCGGAAGCCGGAACCTGGGAAGACGTCGAGGATCTCGACCGCGACGTGCTGACGCCGGAGTCGGCCCGATGAAGACCACCTACCGGACCGCCGTACACGACGCGCTGCGCGACGCGCTGCGCGACGACCCCCGGGTGCTGCTGATGGGCGAGGACGTCGGGCGCTACGGCGGAACCTATGCCGCATCCAAGGGCCTGCTGGACGAATTCGGCCCCGACCGGGTGCGCGACACCCCGCTGTCGGAGCTGGGCTTCGTCGGCATCGGAATCGGCGCCGCGCTGGGCGGCCTGCGCCCCATCGTCGAGGTGATGACGGTCAACTTCAGCCTGCTGGCGCTCGACCAGATCGTCAATACCGCTGCGGCCCTTCGGCACATGTCGGGCGGGCAGTTCTCGGTGCCCCTCGTGGTGCGGATGGCCACCGGGGCCGGCCGCCAGCTGGCGGCCCAGCACTCGCACAGCCTCGAACCCTGGTATGCCCACATCCCGGGCATCAAGGTGGTGGCCCCGGCGACCGTCGAGGACGCCTACGGCATGCTCGGGCCGGCGCTGGCGGACCCCGATCCGGTGGTGATCTTCGAGCACGTCCAGCTCTACAACACCTCGGCCGACATCGAGAGCCTCGCCCCCACCGACATCTGCAGCGCGGCGGTCCGCCGCGGCGGCACCGACGTCACCGTGGTCACCTACGGCGGCTCCCTTCCCAAGGCGCTGGACGCCGCGAACGAGCTGTCGCTGGCCGGAATCGACTGCGAGGTGGTCGATCTGAGGGTGTTGCGGCCGCTCGACGACGACACCATCCTGGAATCGGTCCGCAAGACGCATCGTGTCGTCGTCGTCGACGAGGCATGGCGCACCGGCAGTCTGGCCGCGGAGATCACCGCACGGGTCACCGAAGCCGCCTTCTACGACCTCGACGCCCCCGTTGCCCGGGTGTGCAGCGCCGAGGTTCCCATGCCCTACGCCAAGCACCTGGAAGAGGCCGCCCTGCCGCAGACCGCCAAGATCGTCGCTGCCGTGCAGGGCCTGTTCGGTGACCGCTCATGATCGAGTTCAGGATGCCCGCGCTGGGTTCCGACATGGACGAAGGCACCCTGAACGAGTGGCTCATCAAGCCCGGCGACACCATCACCCGCGGCCAGATCGTCGCGGTCGTCGAAACCACCAAGGCCGCGGTCGAAGTCGAATGCTGGCAGGAGGGCACGGTCGGCGACCTTCTCGTTCCGGTCGGTGACACCGTGCAGGTGGGAACGCCGCTGGCCATCCTGCTGGAGCCGGGCGAGCGCGCCGACGCATCCACCGGCCGGCGGCCGCACGAACGAACCGAGCCGGCGGCTGGCGCCGCGGCGCAACCGGCCGCGGCGCCGACGAAGCCGCCCGGCGCGCCACCGGCCGCGCCCGGGCATCGGCGCTGGGTTTCCCCGGCCGCGCGGCGCCTGGCCGAGCACCTGAAGGTCGATCTCGACGCGGTGGCCGGCACCGGCCCGCAGGGCGCGGTCACGATCAGCGACGTCGAGCACGCCGCCGCGGCGAAACCGGCGGCCGCGCCGGCCGCCAAGCCGACGGCCGCCAAGGGGACTGCTGCCGAACGCGCCGCCCAACGCGCCGCACAGATGCGCCAGGCGATCGCGGCCGCGATGAGCCGGTCCAAGCGCGAGATCCCGCACTACTACCTCGCCGACGAGATCGTGCTGGAAAGCGCGCTGTCCTGGCTGACCACCCGCAACGCGCAACGTTCCATCGACGAACGCATCCTGCCCGCCGTGCTGCTGTTGAAAGCCGTCGGCGTTGCGGCGCAGCGGTTCCCCGAGTTCAACGGGTTCTGGCGGGACGACGGCTTCCAGCCGGGCACCGGGGTGCACGTCGGGGTCGGCATCTCGCTGCGCGGCGGCGGGCTCGTCGCGCCGGCCATCCACGACGTCCCCGACAAGAAGGTGACCGAACTGATGGACGACCTCACCGACCTGGTGGCGCGGGCCCGGGCCGGCTCGCTGCGCAGCTCGGAGATGTCCGACCCGACCATCACGGTGACCAACCTCGGTGACCAGGGCGTCGACACCGTCTTCGGGGTGATCTACCCGCCGCAGGTGGCCCTCGTCGGTTTCGGCCGGCCCGCCCGGCGGGTGCGCGTCATCGACGAGGGGATCCGCATCGTTCCCACCGTGCACGCGACACTGGCCGCCGACCACCGGGCCAGCGACGGTCACCGCGGGGCCTTGTTCCTCACCGCGATCAACGAGCTGCTCGGCCAGCCCGACCTCCTGGAGAAGTGATGCGCCCAGAAAGGGACGTGAGATGACTGACGAAGACACCCGCGGCGCGGTGCTTTCCGTGCTCACCCGGATCGCCCCCGAGGTCGACCCCGATGACATCAGTGACGACGCGCTGCTGCGGGACCAGGTCGACCTCGACTCGATGGACTGGCTGAACTTCCTGCGCGGCATCCACCGGCAACTGCACGTGGACATACCGGAATCGGACTACGCGTCGCTGCGCACCCTGGCCGACGTCGTGGGCTACGTCGAGAAGAACGGATCCCGCGCGGGCTGAACGCGCGGCCATGATGCGCAACGAATCGCCGATTCTCGGGACAAACGTCCCTAGTCGTCAATACCCTTGCCTTCCTAGTCTCGAATGGCGAATCGGGCAGCCGGGCGAGAGGTTGACGTCATGAATAAAACGCTGGACACCGCGATTCTGCGGGAAGCGGTGCTGCTGGCCTGCCGGGCCCCGTCTGTGCACAACAGCCAGCCGTGGCGGTGGGTCGCCGACGGCGGGGTCATGCACCTGTTCCTCGACCGTCGGCGCGCGGTGCCGGGCACCGATCGCTCGGGCCGGGAAGCCCTCATCAGCTGCGGCGCCGCGCTCGATCACTTCCGCGTCGCGATGCTGGCCGCGGGGTGGCGCGCACACGTCGAAAGGTTCCCCAGCCCGAAGGACCCGAACCACCTGGCGTCGATCACATTCGACTCCGTGGACCACGTCACCAGTGCCCAGCGCGACCACGCCGAGGCCATCCTGCAACGCCACACCGACCGGCTGCCGCTGGGACAGCCGACCTACTGGAGCTTCTTCGAACCCGTCCTGCGCGAAAGCCTGGACGACAGCCCGGTGCGGGTGGACGTGCTCTCCGACGACGTGCGCCCGCTGCTGGCCAAGGCCTCCCAGCTCAGCGGCGTATTGCGCCGCGACGACGTCTCCTACCACGCTGAACTCGATTGGTGGACATCGCCGTTCGCGTTGACCGAGGGGGTGCCGCCGGGCGCGCTGGTGTCCGAGACCGAACACCGCCGGGTCGACGTGGGGCGCGAATTCCCCGCCCGGGGCCACCGGGACCGCCGTCCCGAGGTCAAGGTGGACTGGTCGAAGATCCTCGTGCTGTCCACCCCGGAGGACAGCCGGGAGAACGCGCTGGCGTGCGGCGAGGCGCTGTCGACCGTACTGCTGGAATGCACCGTGGCCTTCATGGCAACGTGCACGCTGACGCATCTGATCGAGCTGGAGGAGAGCCGCGACATCGTGCGCAGCCTGCTCGGCGAGCAGGGCCAGCCGCAGCTGCTGATCCGCGCCGGGATAGCGCCATCGCTCGAGCAACTCCCGGCGGCGACGCCGCGGCGGCCGCTGCGGGACGTGTTGCAGATCCGCTAGGCGGTCCGCGGGGGCGGGGGACAACTTAAGTCCCTGCGACGGGGGACCTTGGGCCGGCGCATCCGGCCCCCGTTTCCCATACCCTCGGCGGTAGCACACACCAGACGAAGGGGAAAGGCGATGTCGATGGTCGATGACGGGGTCACCATCCTGTCCGAGAGCGAAAGCTGGGAGCTGTTGGCGGGTGTGTCGCTGGGGCGGCTGGTCACCAGCGTGGACGGCCAGCCCGAGATCTTTCCCGTCAACTTCGTCGTCCAGCGCAAGACCGTGCTCTTCCGCACCGCGGAGGGCACCAAATTGGTGAGCACCGTGATCAACAACAACGTGCTTTTCGAGGCCGACGACCACAACGTCACCGAGGGCTGGAGCGTCATCGTCAAGGGTGTCGCGCGCTCGCTGCGCACCCCGGAGGAGATCGAGGAGGCCGAGCGCGCGCAGGTGTTGCCGTGGCTGGCGTCGGAGAAGTCGCACTATGTCCGGGTGGTTCCCCGCCTGGTCACCGGTCGGCGTTTCCAGTTCGGCGCGCCGCCTCCGGACAGGTCGGGGCCCGCCTGACCCGGCGTGGGCGCGGCACGAATTCCAGCGACAGCAAGACGATCAGCGCGCCCGGCACGTGGCGGGCGCACAACACCACGTAGCGCCGCTCGGCCAGAGCGTGGAACTTGCCCAGGTAGTGGTAGAGGGACTCGAGCCGGATCAGCGGATCCAGCAGATGGATCAGCCGATAGGCGATGCGCCGTGACAGCGCCGGGCGGGTGGCATCGAACACTTCCGGGAATGCGGCGAAGGCCAGTGAAAGCCGTTCCGCCCCTTGCCTTTGCGCCGCGGTGATCATGTCCACGCTGAGCCGCTCGTCGACCCCGTTGGGGGCGTCCGGGCGGCGGTACGGCACATCGAGGGAGACTTCGGAACCGTGGCCGGCGGTGGCGTACCGGTGGAAGGCGACGACCCGACCGCCGCGGTCGCGTGCGATGGCCAGCCTGATCCCGGGAACGCGGCCGCGCAGGGCGCCGTCGAGGTTCATGCAGAAGCCGCGCTCGGTGCGCGCGTCGCGGTGCGCGGCGTAGAGCACCTCGGTCAGCTCGGCGGCCAGCGGGCCGTCGAGGTCCCGCTCGTCAACGATCTCGGTGGTGATCCCGCCGTTGTGGGTGCGGCGCACCGCCTGACGCAGGTTGCGAAAACGATGCCCCCGCAAGCTGAATCGCCGGACGTCGACGACGACGTCGCGCCCGATCGGCACCGCCAGCATGGGCCTGCCGATCGCCCCACCACGCCACAGCCCCAGCCACCGCTGGCCACCTGCCAGGACGACGATCCGCCAGCCCCGGGCGCGGCACCTGCGCACGAAATCCTCGGCCAGAGCGCCGAACCGGCCGGCATCCCCGATCGGGTCGCCGCTGACCACGGCGAATCCCAGCCGGACCCGGTAGGCGATCGCCGCGCTCCCGTCCGCGCTGAAGTGATAGCTCTTGGCAGAGTGCATGGCGAAGGGCGCCAGCGGGTCCCCGCGCGTGCCGTCGACCAGCGTCCACACCCGTTCCAGCAGCTCCGGTTGCGGTCGCACCGTCGTCGGCCACATGAGCACGAGCCCGCTGCCGGCGACCAGAAGATTGCCGAGCGGCACGAACGACAGGAAGTGCGCGCCCAGTCCGGCGGCCACCGCGCCGGCCGCCGCCCACGCGTGTCGGGTGGTCACCGGCCGGCCCAGGAAGATGCCCCGCGCGATCAGCGCCACCGCGGCAAGCAACGCCAGCGACCACCACAACCGGCCATCGCCGGGGTTCGCGCAACCGGCCAGCACGGTCACCCAGCCCAACACGCACAGCAGCATCGTCACGCTGATGACGCGGGCGGCCGGGACGGTGGCGCCGAGCGGGACCCCCGGCCGGCCGCGCGCTGCCATGGTGTCGCCGCCGCCACGCCTGACCTTCACTGACGCGACGCTAGACCGGTTGTCCGCCGGGCCGCGAGAGCCGTTCGTCCTCACGTGCACGGGCGGCGCCCCCGCGGCACGACAAAGGTCCCCCACGTGTGGGACTTCGGCCCCTCCCCATCGGGTGCGCCCCCGTGTTGCGATATCGGGATGGGGCGCGGGCGCGTTCGCCGTCGGCATCCTGGAGCGCGCCGCCCGGATCCGGGCGCAGACAACTGAAGGATCGAGCGTGAGCATCGCACTATCGGCAAACCTGACGTCCCGGTTCGACGAGGCGGTGGCAAAGACCCGAAACGCCCTCACGCAGGAAGGGTTTGGGGTGCTGACCCAAATCGACGTCACGGCGACGCTCAAGGCCAAGCTGGGCGTGGACATGGAGGACTACCTGATCCTGGGCGCGTGCAACCCGGCGTTGGTACAGCGGGCGATCAACGTGGACCGCGAGATCGGGCTGCTGCTGCCCTGCAACGTGGTGGTGCGTGCCGACCCCGACGCCCCGGGCACGGTGATCGTCGAAGGCATGAACCCGGCCATGTTGGTCCAGGTCCTTCGCGACCCCGCCCTGGTGGCGATCGCCGACGAGGTCACCGCGAAGCTGGGCGCCGCCATCGCCTCGCTGTCCGATGGCGCCTGATCCCCACCAGCGCCGCCCACTTTTATCGGCCGCATTTGCGGCGAGGTCCTTTCCGATAAACAGGACGAAATCGCCGGCTCCGTATCGCGCGGCCGCGGTTCATGAGAAACTCATGCGGGATTTCTCCGGTTAAGGCATTCGACTCAACCGGGCAAGACACGTCAATGCCGATGATCAAGGGGAATTGGCAGTGAACGAGCGACCCAGCGCCGCATTGGAGCATCGCACCGAGGCGGGGGTGACCCCGGTTCTGGGTGGGTGGCGCCCGAGCACCGCCCCGGCCGCATTCGCCCCACCAGACGTCGCGCACGTCCTGCAATTCGTGCGCGAACCGGTCCACGTGGTCCGCGAGGAAGCCACGGGGCAGCTCGGCCTTGCCCTGGGGGGCGAGCTGGTGGGCCGCGACGCATCCGAACTATCGCTGGTGGGGACGCTGCCGCCGGTGTACCCGGAGTGGTTGGGCGACCGCGAGTTCTGCGAGGCCCACGGCACCCGCTTCCCCTATGTCACCGGGGCCATGGCAAACGGCATCGCGACACCGACGCTGGTGCTGGCCATGGCCGAGGCCGGGATGCTCGGCTTCTTCGGCGCGGGCGGCCTGGGATACGCCGACGTGGAGCGGGGATTAGCCGACATCCAGACGCGGCTGGCGGGGCGGACCGGACTGGCCTGGGGCGCGAACCTGATCCACTCGCCCAACGAGGTCGCGCTCGAGGAGCGGGTCGCCCAGCTGTTCATCGAGCGAGACGTCCGCATCGTCGAAGCGTCGGCGTTCATGAAGCTCACCCCTGCGGTCGTGCGCTACGCCCTTTCGGGCCTGTCGACCGATCCGGCCGGCACCATCGTCCGCAAGAACCACGTGATGGCGAAGGTGTCGCGCCCCGAGGTCGCCCGGATGTTCATGGAACCCGCACCGGCGGCCATGGTGGCGGCGCTCGAAGCGTCCGGCAGGCTCACCCCGCGGGAAGCCGAGCTTTGCCGGCACGTGCCCGTGGCACAGGACATCACCGTCGAGGCCGACAGCGGCGGACACACCGACAACCGCCCGCTGACGGCGCTGTTCTCGGAGATCACCCTGCTGCGCGACCGGCTGGCGCAAGAGCACCGCCTGGCCTGCCGCGTACGCGTGGGCGCCGGCGGGGGCCTCAGTACGCCGCTGTCGGTGGCCGGTGCGTTCGCGATGGGCGCGGCCTACGTGGTGACCGGCTCGGTCAACCAGTCCTGTGTCGAGTCGGGGCTTTCGCCGCAGGCGCGCGCGATGCTCGCCACGGCCGGGGTGGCCGACGTGATGATGGCCCCCGCTTCCGACATGTTCGAGATGGGCGTGAACCTGCAGGTCCTCAAGCGCGGGTCGATGTTCGGCCCCCGCGCGAGGAAGCTCTACGAGTGGTACGCCGCCAACCCGGACCTGGCCGCCGTCGTCGACAAACACGGCGCCGAACTCGAGAAGATCTTCGGCAGGAGCGTCGCCGACGTCTGGGCCGAGACGCAGCAGTACTGGGAGCGGCGCGACCCGGCGGTGCTCGAACTCGCGACCCGGGACCCGAAGTATCAGATGGGGCTGACGTTCCGTTGGTACCTGGGCAAATCGAGCCGGTGGGCGATCGACGGCGAAGCCGGTCGCGCCCTGGACTACCAGATCTGGTGCGGTCCCTCCATGGGGGCCTTCAACAGCTGGGTGGCGGGCAGTTATCTGCAGCCCTGCGAGCACCGCCACGTCGACCAGGTCGCGCTCAACCTGCTCGAAGGTGCCGCCCGAATCAGCCGGGCGCAGCAGGCCCGCGCGTGCGGGGTGCCCGTCCCGGCGAGCGCCTTCCATTACGTTCCGCGGCCGTTGTCCTTGTAGCCTGCCGCCTGCTCGGGTTTGCTGGCTTGCACCCGCAGCACCGCGCACGGCGCGCGGCTGCCGCTCAGCCGCCTCGGCCTAATAGTCCGCGAATTTGCGCCCGGTCACCCGCTCGCACAATCTGCGGAAGGCTTTCAGATGCCCGCGCCGGCCGATGCCGTTATTACCGACGAGTTACTTACGGCGCAAATGGAATGCGTTGGCACGCGCCGCAACGTTGACCGAAGCTCGCCGTTTCCTGCACGATGGGGCCGGCCCATGGCTAACCCCTCCAGCACTATTGACAATTCGTCAGTAAATTGGTCAGGGTTTTGATATGGTCCGGCCCAGCGTCGGCCTGTCTTCGCTGGTCAAAGAAGCAAACCCGCGATGGCCGGTCTTTGCTGTCCAGCAGGTCGACCGGGACATCGTTCGGGGAGTTAGTGCAAAGGGTGGTCGATGGTCTCCAAACATCCTCCGGTCGCTGTTGTCGGCGTGAGCGCGCTGTTTCCGGGGTCCCCCGAAGCCGAGCGTTTCTGGCGCAACATCGTCGAGGGTGTCGACCTGTTCTCGGAAGTGCCGGCGTCGCACTGGCGCATTGACGATTACTACCACCCCGACCCGGACACACCGGGCAAGGTTTATGCCCAGCGTGGCGGATTCTTGCCCGATATTGATTTCTCGCCGATGGAATTCGGAATTCCGCCCAACACCGTGCCGTCGACCGACACCGCCCAATTGCTTGCGCTGCGGGTTGCGCAGCACGTATTGGAGGATGCCGCAGGCGGTGATTTTTCCCGCATTGACCGCGAGCGCATCAGCGTAATTCTCGGGGCTTCCGGCGGTACCGAAATGACCAACTACATGGCCGGCAGCCTGCACCGGCCGGTCTGGGAGCGGGGGCTGCGCGCCGCCGGCCTTTCCGAAGGCGAGATCGGGGCGTTCAGCCAGAGCGTCGCGTCCGCCTACACGCCCTGGCAGGAAAACACCTTCCCCGGACTTCTCGGCAACGTCATCGCCGGGCGAATCGCCAACCGGTTCGATCTCGGCGGTTCCAACTATGTCATCGACGCGGCGTGCGCGAGTTCCCTGGCCGCTCTCGAGGCCGCACTCAACGAGCTGTATCTCGGCAAGTCGGACATGGTGATCGCGGGCGGGGTCGACGCCTTCAACGACATCTTGATGTTCATGTGCTTCGCCAAGGTCACCGCGCTGTCGCCCACCGGCGACTGCCGTCCCTTCTCCGACCGGTCGGACGGCACGATGCTGGGCGAAGGCTTGTCCATGCTGGCGCTCAAACGGCTCGATGACGCCGAGCGCGACGGTGACCGGATCTACGCGGTGGTCCGCGGCATCGGTACGTCGTCGGACGGCCGGGCCAAGAGCATCTATGCCCCACGTCCGGCCGGCCAGGTCAAAGCCCTGCGCCGCGCCTATGAGGCCGCGGGTTACGGCCCGGAAACGGTGGGGCTCGTCGAGGCGCACGGCACGGGCACCAGAGCCGGCGATGCCGCCGAGTTCGCCGCGCTGCGCGAGGTGTTCGAGGCCTCGGGCCGGGCGGACCGGCAATGGTGTGCGCTGGGCTCGGTCAAGTCCCAGGTCGGGCACACCAAGGGAGCCGCGGGCGCCTGCGGCCTGTTCAAGACGGTGCTGGCGCTGCACCACAAGGCCTTGCCGCCGACCATCAAGGTCGAGCAGCCCAACCCCAACCTCGAGATCGAGAAGTCGCCGTTCTACCTGTCGACACGGACCAAGCCGTGGATTGCCGGCAAGGGCACGCCCAGGCGCGCGTCGGTCAGCTCGTTCGGCTTCGGTGGCACCAACTTTCACGTCACGGTCGAGGAGTACACCGGCAGCGGAAAGCGGGCATGGCGATACCGGTCCTGGGACTCCGAGCTGGTGGTGCTCGGCGCGCCCTCGGCCGCGGCGCTCGCCGATCGGGCCGCCCAGCTGTCCGGGTCGTTGGTGGACAGCCCCGACATGCTCAGCTTCCTCGCCCGGAGCACACAGTCGGCATACGACGCCGGGCAGCCGCACCGGCTGGGCGTCGTGGCCGACAGCGTTGCGGGCCTGCGCATCATGCTCGACGACGCCGCGGGCAGACTGCGCGCGCCCGACCTGCCGGCCTCGTTCAGCTCGCCCAGGGGCTACTACTACTCGGCCCAGCCGGCCGGGCCGGTGGCGCTGTTGTTCCCCGGGCAGGGCAGCCAGTACCCCGGCATGGGCGCCGACGTGCCGCAGCTCTACGAGCCCGCGTTGGCGCCGTGGGAGCTTGCCCGTGCCGACCTTCTCAACGCCGACCGTGACGTGCACGAGGTGGTCTGGCCGAAGACGGCGTTCAGCGACGACGAGCGTGCGCTGCAGGCGGCCGAGTTGACCAGGACCGAGTGGGCGCAACCGGGCATCGGTGCCCACAGCCTGAGCCTGCTGTCGGTGATCCGCGCGCTTGGCATCACCCCCGTGGCCGTCGGTGGGCACAGCTTCGGCGAGGTCAGCGCGCTGTGCGCCGCCGGTGTTTTGAGCGACGAGGTCGCCCTGCTGATCGCGCGCGCCCGCGGCGCGCTGATGGCCCAGGCGGCGGCCGGCAGCGACGGGGCGATGTGCGCGGTGACCGCACCCGTCGAGGAGGTCCGCAGGCTGGTCGACGAGTGGGGGCTCGGTGTCACGATCGCCAACCACAACGCTCCCGACCAGGTCGTGTTGTCGGGCGACGGCCCGGCCGTCAGCGATGCCGCGCAGCGTCTGGGCGCGGCCGGGATGAACGTGCGGCATCTCGACGTCGCCACGGCCTTCCATTCGGAGATCGTCGGCTCGGCGGTGGGTCCGTTCGCCTCGTTCCTGGCGGGTATCCCGTTCGGGGCCCCGGAGGTGCCCGTCTACGCCAACGCGACGGCTCAGCCGTACGCCGGCGACGCGCAACACATGCGGGACACGCTCGCCAACCAGATCGCTGCGCCCGTGCGCTTCGCCGAACAGGTCCAGGCCATGTGGCAGGCCGGCGCGCGCACGTTCGTGGAGGTCGGCCCCGGCAGCGTGCTGACCAATCTCGTCGCCAAGTGCCTCGCCGGCCGGCAGCACTCCGCGGTATCCCTGGATGCCAAGGGCGGGAACGGCATTCGCTCACTGTGGCTCGGGTTGGCCCAACTGGCGGCCGCCGGCGTCCCGATGACTTTCGACAGCCTCTGGGCCGACTACCGCCCCGGCGACGACCCGCGCGCCCGCGCCCGGCCGAAGCTGACCCTGAAGATCAACGGGTCCAACTACGGAAAGCCGGAGATCAGCGACGAGCCCGTCCGGCGACCGACCGCCGGCAAAACACCCATCGAACGCAGTGACCACTGCGGGCACGAGACCGAATGGGAGTCCACCTTGCCACCATCTGAATCACCCCTGGCAGCCGTGAACGGGACGACCGTCGCGGCGGTGACACCCCCGGCGCCCGCGCCCGCCGGGCTCAACGGCAACGGTGCCCATGTCGGCGCGTCGGCCGCCTCGAGCATGCCGGCGCCGAGTCCGCCACAGTCCGCCACAGCGACGACGGCTCCGCCGCACGTTGGCCCGGCCCCGGCCGTGCCTGAGCTCAGCGCCGACGTGGCAGCTCAGCTGGTCGCCGCGATCGGCAATCTGCAGCAATCGGTCGATTGCCTGCACGGGCTCCTCCAGGGCCTGATGTCCCGGGCCGCGGTGGCCGCACCGCCCGCGCCCTCGGCCGTGGCCAACGGCACCCCGGCTATGCCCGTACCACCGGCGGCGCCGGCCGCCAACGGCGCGGCCGCGGCGGTGACCCCGTCGGCGCCGGCGGTGCTGACCGCACCGGCGGCCGGCGCGGAGCTGGTCACCCACCTGCTCGAGGCCGTCGCCGACAAGACCGGCTACCCCGTCGACATGCTCGACATGTCCATGGCCCTGGAAGCCGACCTGGGCATCGACTCCATCAAACGCGTCGAAATCCTCTCCGCGGTCCAACAACGCATCCCCGGCCTACCCGACGTCGACACCGCCACCATGGCCACCCTGGCCACCCTCGCCGAAATCACCGACTACCTGCACACCCTGCTCACCCCCGACGGGCACAACGGCACCTCCCCACCGGCGGCCCCCGCCCCGGACGGCGCGGAGCTGGTCACCCACCTGCTCGAGGCCGTCGCCGACAAGACCGGCTACCCCGTCGACATGCTCGACATGTCCATGGCCCTGGAAGCCGACCTGGGCATCGACTCCATCAAACGCGTCGAAATCCTCTCCGCGGTCCAACAACGCATCCCCGGCCTACCCGACGTCGACACCGCCACCATGGCCACCCTGGCCACCCTGGCCGAAATCACCGACTACCTGCACACCCTGCTCACCCCCGACGGGCACAACGGCACCTCCCCACCGGCGGCCCCCGCCCCGGACGGCGCGGAGCTGGTCACCCACCTGCTCGAGGCCGTCGCCGACAAGACCGGCTACCCCGTCGACATGCTCGACATGTCCATGGCCCTGGAAGCCGACCTGGGCATCGACTCCATCAAACGCGTCGAAATCCTCTCCGCGGTCCAACAACGCATCCCCGGCCTACCCGACGTCGACACCGCCACCATGGCCACCCTGGCCACCCTGGCCGAAATCACCGACTACCTGCACACCCTGCTCACCCCCGACGGGCACAACGGCACCTCCCCACCGACGGCCCCCGCTCCGGGCGGCACACGGGTAGGTGAACGCCTCCCTTTTGAGTTGGCCGGAGCAGCGATCGCCCGCTACGCGGTGCGCGCGATCGCTGCTCCGGCCGGCGGGATGGGAATCCCGGGCCTCTACAGCGCCGCCGGCGTGGAGATCGTCGCGGCCCCGGACGCCCAGGGCACCCAGGATGCGATAGCCGACGCCCTCGCCGCAATCCTGCGCACGCACGGCATCGGCGCCTCGGTGGTGGCCGAACCGAGCGCCGACGCCGAGGCGGTGATCCACCTCGGCGGGATGCGGCCGACGGCGACCCGGGAAGAGACGCTGGCCATCAACCGGGTGGTCTTCGCCGACGCGCAGCGCATCGCCGCGAGGTTCGCCGAACGCGGCGGGGTCTTCGTCACCGTGCAGGACACCGGCGGCACGTTCGGCCTGCTCACCGAGCCCGGCCCGCGCGCCTGGGCCGGCGGCATCGCCGCCCTGGCCAAGACCGCCGCACAGGAATGGCCGGCCGCACAGGTCAAGGCGATCGACATCGCCGTCGGGCAGCGGTCGCCGATCAGCGTCGCCGAACACCTCGCCGGCGAGATGTTGGCCGGCGGGGCCGAACTGGAGGTCGGCCTGGGCAGCACGCACGGCCGGGTCACGGTGGTCGCGGAGGCCAGGCAGGTGAGCGCGCGCACCCGACGCCTCGATCAGCGCGACGTCATCGTCGTGTCGGGCGGGGCCCGCGGCGTCACCGCCGCGTCGGTGATCGCCCTGGCGGAACACACCCGGGCCGGCTTCGTCCTGATCGGGCGTACCGAACTCGGTGACGAACCGCCCGCGGCGCGCGGGCTGACCACCGACGCCGAGCTCAAGGCGGCCCTGCTCGCCGACGCCGTGGCCCACGGGCTCAAGCCCACGCCGAAGGAGCTGCAACAGCGGGTGCGGCGCATCCTGGCCGACCGCGAGGTGCGCGCGACCCTGTCCGCCCTGACCGCCGCCGGCTCCCGGGTCCGCTACGCCGCGACCGACGTGCGCGACGCGTCCGCCCTCGGCGCCCTGCTGGACAGCGTGCGAGCCGAATTCGGGCCCATCACGGGATTGATCCACGGCGCCGGGGTGCTGGCCGATGCGCCGTTGCACAACAAGACCCTGGACGGCTTCGATCGCGTCTTCGAGACCAAGGTCGGCGGGCTGGCCGCGCTGCTGGACGCCACGGCCACCGACGAGCTCAAGCTGGTCTGCCTGTTCTCGTCGGTGGCCGCGCGCAGCGGCAACGGCGGCCAAAGCGACTACGCCATGGCCAACGAGATACTCAACAAGGTGGCCCTGGCCGAGCAGGCCCGCCGCGGCCCGACCTGCCTGGTGCGGGCGATGGGCTGGGGCCCCTGGGATTCCGGCATGGTCACGCCGGGCCTCAAGGCGATGTTCGAGTCCCGCGGCATCTCCTTGATCCCGCTGGCCGACGGCGCGCACGCGTTCGTCCGCGACGCAC
Organism: uncultured Actinomycetota bacterium; assembly: GCA_963711445.1. GTDB lineage: Bacteria > Actinomycetota > Actinomycetes > Mycobacteriales > Mycobacteriaceae > Mycobacterium. The sequence goes on along the minus strand of CAVQEF010000002.1, from coordinate 825,673 downwards.
TCGACGCCGAGACGGACAGCCCCGAGGTGACGCTCGGCGACGGTGTATCGGCCGGCGCGCCCACCCCTCCGCTACCCGCCGAAGGCCGGGTCGCCCGCGTGCTGGCCCAGGCCGCCCGCCAGCCCTACCTGCTCGATCACCGCGTCCGGGGCAACGTTGTGCTACCGGTCGTGCAGGCCCTGGAGTGGTTCGTGCGCATGGCACAAGCCTGCCTCCCGGGGTACCGCGTGCATCGCATGTGCGACCTACGGGTGCTGCGTGGCGTGACGCTGGGGGACTTCGACCAACGCGGCGACCCCATGCTCGTGCGCTGCGCGCCGGTGCACGAGTGGCCGCATCGGCTGGCGTGCACGCTGTCCGACGCCTCGGGATCGGCGGCCAGCTACTCGGCGACACTCGACATGTGTTCCGGCGCAACCGTTGCGCCGACCGCGCCGACCGCGCCGACCGCGCCGACCGCGCCGCTCGGCGCTCGACAACTCACCCGCGACGCCTGCTACACCGGCGGCGCGCTCTTCCACGGCCCCGCCTTCCAGGTCATCGACGCCGCGGACTGCCAGGCTTGCGACGCGACGGCGGAGTTGCACGGCCTGACGGCGGCGGGCTGGCAGGGCGAGAACTGGGCCACCGACCCCGCGGCGCTCGACGGCTGTCTGCAGCTGGCCCTGGTGTGGAGCTTCGAACAGCTCGGCCGCACGGTGCTGCCGCTGCGGGTGGGCGAGGTCGCGCTCCACCGGCCCGGTGCGCTCGGGCACGGACTGCGCTGCGTGCTGTCCAACGGTGCGGCCACCGGTAGCCGGGCCGTCTGCGACCTGGACCTCGTCGACGCCGAAAACCGCTCGGTCGCCAGCCTGCGACGACTCGAGTTGTACCCCTACGGCGGCTAACCCAACGATGCCGCGGAGTCGTCGTGACCTTTGAGCCCATTGCGATCGTCGGTCAGGGCTGCGTGCTTCCCGGTGGCCTGAGCCCCGACGAGCTGTGGCAGACGGTGCACGACGGCCGCGATGCGCTCTCCTCGCCCCGCCCGGATTATTGGGGTGTCTCGCCCGCGCACATCCTTGGCGACCAGCGGGACGCACCCTACCTGGACCGTGCGTGGTCGGATCGCGGCGGATACGTGGACGGCTTCGACGAGGTGTTCGACCCTCGCGGTCTCCTGCTCGACGGGGCCCGGCTCGACGGTCTCGATCCGCTCTACCTCTGGGCCGTCGAGGCGGCCCGGCAGGCCGTCGACAGCGCGGGCTGGCGCGCGGGCGAGGTCCCCGGCTCGGCCGGGATCATCCTGGGCAACCTGAGCTACCCCACCAAAGCGATGACCGACCTCGCCGAAAAGGTCTGGCGCGGAGACGATCAGGGAGCCGACTGGCGCAACCGCTTCATGTCCGGGCTGCCGGCCCACCTCGTCGCGAACGCGCTGGGCCTGACGGCCGGTGCCGCGGCCCTCGACGCCGCATGCGCCTCCTCCCTGTATGCCATCAAGCTGGCGTGCGATCGGCTGCACGACCACACCGCCGACGTGATGCTGGCCGGCGGCGTCAACGGCGCCGGCAACCTGCTGCTGCATGTCGGCTTCAGCGCGCTGCAGGCGCTGAGCCGTTCGGGTAGGTCACGGCCCTTCCACCGCGACGCGGACGGGCTGGTGCCCGCCGAGGGCGCGGCCGTCCTCGCGCTGAGGAGGCTGGACGACGCGATCGCCGATCGCAACACCATCCTGGGTGTCATCCGGGGCGTCGGCCTGAGCAACGACGGCCGCGGACGCGGTGTGCTCGTGCCCTCCCAGCGGGGCCAGGAACGCGCGATGTGGCTCGCCTACGAGGTGGCCGGGATTGAGCCGCAAGACATCTCGCTCATCGAGTGCCACGCGACGGGGACCTCGCGCGGTGACCTCACCGAGTTGATGAGCATGACGACCATCTTCGCCGGCATGGACGACATACCCATCGGGTCGCTGAAATCCAACCTGGGGCATTCCATCACCGCATCCGGCGCGGCGGCGGCCATCAAGGTCCTCGCGGCCATGCGCGCCGGCGTGCGCCCCCCCACACTGCACGCCGACGACCCGCTGCCCTACCTCGCCGGGTCCCCGTTCCGGTTGCTCACCGAGGCCGAACCGTGGACGTGCAGCGGGCCGCGCCGCGCCGCGATCAACAACTTCGGCTTCGGCGGCAACAACGCCCACCTGCTGCTGGAGGAATGGATCGAGCCCGCCGCAACGCAGCGCCCGCACGCGCCGCGGCCCACGGCCGGCGCGCACACCGACGACGACATCGCGATCGTGGGCCTGAGCCTGCTGGTGGGCGATGGCCACGACACCGCGTCGGTCGCCGAGGTTCTGCGGACGTCCCGGCCGATCCCCGGCGCCGGGGGCGACACCGCCGGGGCGCGGATGCGCGAGATCCCCCTCGACCTCACCCAAACCCGTTTCCCGCCCGTCGATCTCAAATACGCGCAGCCCCAGCAACTCGCCCTGCTCGCCGCGGCCATCGACATCGGCGAGCTGATCAAAACCCTGCCTCCGGACAGGACGAGCGTCCTCGTCGGGATGGGCTGCGACCCCGAGGTCACCCGCTTCGGCGTCCGCTGGCGGCTGGCCGACGAGATCGACGACCCCGACCAACTGGCGGCCGCGCGCGACGGCGTCGTGCACGGGTGGACCCCCGCGGGCGTGGTCGGCGCCATGCCCAACATCGTGGCCAACCGGCTGAACAGCCAATTCGACTTGCGCGGGCCGAGTTTCACCGTATCCCGCGAACAGCTTTCCGGCACCACGGCGCTGCACCTGGCCGCACGGCAACTACGGTGCGGCGAGGTCGACGCCGCGGTGGTCGGTGCCGTGGATCTCAGCTGCGAACCGGTACACGAGGCGGCGGCACGCGCACTGCTCGGGCCGGACGAACAGATCCCCGGCGACGCCGCCGTCGTGGTCGTGCTCAAACGCGCCGAGGATGCGCGCCGTGACGGCGATACCGTTCTGGCCACCCTGCCCGCGGATCAACAACCACGCGGCGACTGCCTGCACCTGGGCACGGCGCCCGATGCGTTCGACGTCTCGCCGCTGCTGGGCCACGCGCATGCCGCCTCGGGTCTGCTTCACGTCGCCGCCGGGGCGCTCTACGGCCTTCTCGGCGCGCGGCCGGATGGCACGCCGTGGACGGCCCAACAGCGTGCGGTGGTCGTCGCGCTCGACGCGCTGGGGGGCCAGGCGCAACGAATCGTGCTCGTGCCGCCTGGAACCGGCCAACACAACGCCGATGGGCTCAGCGCCCTGTTGCGCCCGGCCGCCCTCCCCCAACCGGGGAAGCCCGCACGGTTGGCTTTCCCGGCGCATCTGCCCGAGGTCCGGCTCCCGAATCGTGTTCTGGCTCTTCACGCCGCGGCGTCGAGCGACGGCTCGCCGCCGGCGCCAACCCACACCGACGCGGCACGACGCCAGACGACCACCTCTCACCTGGAGCAGCCCATGACAACACACCTGCCGGTTCCGCCGGCCCTGCCCAAAGCCGCGGAGGCCATGGCGCGGGTGCCGCTGGGAACGGACCTGCTCGGGCACACCCCGCCGGAACCGCTGACGATCGGCTCCGGCCTCGACCTCCCCGCGGCGGGCGCGGTGTCCCCGCGGCCACCGCACACGCCGCCGGCCCGGGATCCGAAACCGGTGCGCCACCGTGACACCGGCTATCGGACCGAGGCGGGCGCCTACCGGGCGACTCAACCCGCCCGGCCCGCCGGCAAGAGCCTGCCCGAGCCGACCGTCAAGCGCGCGCCGGTGGGCCTCACGCTGGACAGGGACGGCCTGTGCGTGCACGCCGCGGGGAAGATCTCCGAGATCTACGGCCCGGCGTTCGCCGTGCAGGACGGCTACGCGCGGCAGGTACGCATGCCCGAACCCCCGCTGTTGCTGGCCGACCGCCTGCTCGGCATCGATGCCGAGCCGGGCGTCAATGGCACCGGAACCCTGTGGACCGAAACCGATGTCACCGCCGACGCCTGGTGGCTGCATCAGGGCCGGATGCCGGCCGCAATGATGATCGAAGCCGGGCAGGCCGATCTCATGCTCATCTCCTGGATGGGCGCCGACTTCGCCAACAAAGGCGAGCGGGTGTATCGGCTGCTGGGCTGCGAAGTGACTTACCTGGGTGGCCTACCCGAGATCGGCGACACCCTGCGCTTCGACATCCACGTGGACGGTCACGCCCGCCAGGGCGACGTCCGCATGTTCTTCTTCCACTACGACTGCACGATCGCTGGTGTCGAACGAATGTCGATGCGCAACGGCCAGGCCGGGTTCTTCTCCGACGAGGAGCTGGCGGCCTCGGGCGGAATCATCTGGCGCCCCGAGAACGAAACCGTGAGCGGGCCGATGGAATCCACCCCGGTGCACACGTCGCGCACCTCCCTGCCGTGCGCCGACGTCCAGGCGCTGGCGGCGGGCGAGATCTGGCACACGTTCGGCCCCGGCTTCGAGGTCGCGGCCAGCCACACCCGCACCCCGCGCATCGCGGGGGGCGACATGCTCTTCGTCGACGAGGTGACCCACCTGGATCTCTGCGGCGGCCCCTGGGGCCGGGGCTATCTTCGCGCCGTCGCCCACGTGAGCCCCGAGACCTGGTTCTTCACAGGGCATTTCAAGAACGACCCCTGCATGCCCGGCACGCTGATGTTCGAGGCGACCATGCAGGCCATGGCGATCCACATGACCGCGCTCGGCATGACGCTGGACTGCGACGGCTGGCGCTTCGAGCCCGTGCCTTTCGAGACCTACAAGCTGGTCTGCCGCGGCCAGGTCACGCCGCCGTCGCGCGAGCTGGTCTACGAGGTGTTCGTGCGCGAGGTCATCGCCGGGCCCGACCCGACGCTGTTCGCCGACCTGCTCTGCACCGTCGACGGGTTGCCGGCCTTCCACTGTCGCCGGATGGGGCTGAAGCTCTCGCCCGGAACCCCGATGGATCTGGGCGTCAAGGAGCTGGACGGCCACGTCGAGCCCAAGCCCGTCGCCGAGGCCCATGGGGTCACGTTCGACTACCACGCGATGCTTGCCTGCGCCATCGCCAAGCCTTCCCTGGCGGTCGGTCCGCTCTATGAGAAGTTCGATACCCACCGCAGGGTTGCGCGACTGCCCGGTCCGCCGTACCACTTCATGTCCCGGGTCACCGAGGTGGTCGGTGAGCTCGGCGTCGTCAAACCCGGCGCGCAGGTTGTCGCGGAGTACGACGTCCCCGGCGACGCTTGGTATTTCGCCGAGAACAAGGCCTCGAATGGGAAGCAGACGATGCCCAACGCGGTCCTCATGGAGATCGCGCTGCAGCCCTGCGGCTGGCTGGGCGCCTTCGTCGGTTGTCCGCTGGACTTCGATGTGGATCTCTTCTTCCGTAACCTCGACGGAACGGGGACCCAGCACCGGGAGATCACACCCTCGACCGGGACGCTGCAAGCCAGGGCCACGCTGAAGAGCATCGCCTCGGCGGGCGGAACGATCATCGTGAGCTTCGACGGCGAAATCCACGCGGACGGCGGGCTCGTCTACACCTTCGACACGGTGTTCGGATACTTTCGCCGCGAGGCGTTGCAGCAGCAGCTGGGGCTCCCGGTCACCGAGGAGCAGCGTAACCTGCTCGAACTGCCCTGCGAGGCAACGGTCGTCGACCTGCACAGCCGCCCGGAGGAATTCTTCGGCCCGGGAGCCCGCCTGGCCGAACCGATGCTGCTGATGATCGACCGGGTGACGGGCCGCTGGCCCACCGCCGGCGGCGCCGGCCTGGGCCGCTGGCGTGCCGTCAAGGACATCGACCCCGCCGAGTGGTACTTCAAGGCGCACTTCTACCGGGATCCGGTGCAGCCCGGCTCGTTGGGCATCGAGATGCTGCTCCAGCTCCTGCAATTCGCGATGCTCGACCTCGGGTTCGGCAAGCAGATGGGACCGTCGGCGCGCTTCGAGCCGGTGGCGCTCCAGCACGCGATCACCTGGCGGTATCGCGGCCAGATCGTCCCCACGAACACCCAGATCACTGCGCAGCTGGAGATCACCCGCATCGCGCGCGAAGCCGACGGCGTCTTGGCGGTGGCCGATGCCTCGCTGTGGTGCGACGGGATACGCATCTACAGCGCAACCGATCTGGGCATGCGCCTCACATCCGGCGCGCCCGACGGCCAATCGACGGACCCTGCTGCCCCGGCGGTGGCCACGACGCTGGAGACAACCATCGATCCGGCCCGGGACACCTGGGTCACCGACCACTGCCCGTCGTACGTCATCCCCTGCCTGCCGATGATGTCGGTGCTGGACCTGTTCGCGCAGGCGGCCGGCCGGGCCGCGGGCGCCGCCACAGTGGTGGAGATCACCGACGTGCAGCTGCTTCGCTGGATCATCATCGATTCGCCAAAGCAACTGCGGGTGACCATCGAGCCGGTTGAGCCGCACCGCTTTGCGGGCCGTTTGGAGGTATGGCGAAACGCGCCCAGACCGGAGTTGTCGCGCTGGGAGACGCACACGCATGCCGTAATCATCACTGCGGACCACTACCTGGGTGAGCCGACAACGCCCGCCCCACTGAACGACGCCGTCCCCTTCGCCAGCCCCTACGACGGCACGATATTCCACGGACCCGCGTTCGCAACCCTGATGGAGGGCGCCCGGATGGGCCGCAACGGCGCATCCGGGATGCTCGCGGTCGAGCGGTGCAAGGTCCCCGTGGGCCGGCAGCATCCGGGGCTCCTCGACGGGGCGCTGCACATCGTTCCCCACACCGCGATGAACGTATGGACCACCGACAATTCAGATGTCGCGTCGTATGCGCACGCCGCGGACCCGACCGTCGGATTTCCGCGGCGGGTGATCTGGGCGCGGTTCTACAGCGATCCCCCCGTGGCGGGGACGGTGGACGTGCAAGCCCGGTTCATCGGGTTTCACGACACCACTCACGCGGGTTCCGACCTGCCGGTCGTCGATCTCTGGTACAGCGTCGCGGGCAAGCCGTGGGCCTACATCCGCCTCGTCATATCCCTGATGGCCAAGGGACCCCTCGTGCAGGCCGGCGGCCCGACGCGACGCGCATTTCTGGGCGAGCGGCGGGCCGTGCCCGGGATTTCGTTGAGCGATCGGGTGGGCCACGGGGTGGTCGCGCTCGAATCCGCGAGCGCGGCGGCACAGGATTGGCTCACAGGCACCTTGCGGGCGGTGTACGACACCCGCAGCCAGGGGCCTTCGCTGACCGCCGAGATCGCGACCAAGGAGGCCGTCGCGGACGCGGCGCACAGCGCAATACACCCGTCGCAGGTGCACCTCGTCGACGGTCAGGTGAGCTGCCCGTCGCTGCCACTGGAGCGAATCTCCGTGGCGGTCGAGCAGCGGCAGGGCACGTGTCGTGTGAGCGCGACGTTGCGAACGGACTGGCACCCGGTACGCGGCTGGTGGACCGACAGGCTGGGCAAAGAGCAGGGCGGATTTGCAGATCTGCTCCACTGGGCCTTGCTCTCACGCTACGTCAGGCACGTCGTCGTCACGGATCCCGCTGCGATGACGGCACTTCGAGGACGCCCCGTACTGCTGCTGGCCAACCACCAAGTGCAGATCGAGTCGATTCTGGCCACGACGATCGCGTCGTGGCTGACCGGCACCCATGTCGTGACGATCGCCCACGCCAAGCATGAGACCCGTTGGGTTGGAGCCGTTTCGCGGATCGCGGGTACCACGGCGAACGGGAAGCTGGGCAGCACCCGATACTTCGATCAGCAGAATCCGCAGCAGTTCATCAGCCTGGTCGAAGAGATCAAGCGCGATGTCGCCGCCCACGGGGTGTCAACCATGGTGCATGCCGACGGCACCCGATACGTCCGCTCCGGCCAGCGCGTCGAGAGGCTCACCTCCACACTGCTGGATTTGGCGATAGACGTGTCATTGCCGATCGTGCCGCTGTATTTCGCGGGAGGTCTGCCCGAGGAACCGGTGACTCAGAAGCTCGAGGTACCTTATCGCCAGGCCGCGCAGGACTATATCTTCGGCCGGCCGATCACGCCCGAAGAACTGACCGCGCTGCCCTACGCCGACCGTCGACGCCGCGTCATGGACGCCATCAACGCGCTCGCCCCCTTCAGTGATGCGCCGCACGAGCCCGACTACGCTGCGGACGCCCGCATCGCCGCCGCCGCCCCGGGCGCGTCCCCCCTCGAATCGATATGGGATTGCATGGAAGACGCCCTCGATGCGCTCCCCGTCAACTGGCGAGACACGGTGAGCAGCGACGAATGGGTGGCGCTCCGGTCAACCCGCGGCCCGTCGGCAACTACCGCCGCCGGGCAGCCCTAGCGAATCCGGGACCGGGTGCCGCGGTCCGGCCACGTGGTTGACCAACGTCGGTTGCGCGCCAACCCGGACGCTGCGGTCACACTGATTTCCGCCAAGGCCATCTCGACCACGTCCGGCACGGCCGCCGCGACCCGGGGAGTCAGGCCGGCCCCATGCCCGACGTCTGCGACCTCGACGGTCAAAACCACGACCGCGTCGGGAACCCGCCCGAGCGCCTGACCCAGCGCGTGGGTCCGGCCGACGTCAACCCCGTGCGAGCTCAATCCACCGGACGCACCCAGCTCGGCCAGGGTGCAACGCCGGACGCGCCCCGGCACCGACGGGGACGTCACCGCGGCGTCGATCACGATGGCCAGCGCGGCCCCCGACCACGCCTCGAGCAGAGCCATCGGGTCGGCGACGCCGGTGACGGCGCGAACGTGCGGCAACTCGAGATCGTCCAGCGCCGCGGCGGCGGCGACGCCCACACCGTCGTCGTGTCGATAGGGGTTGCCCAGACCCACCACGACGGTGCCGGTACTCATCCCCGATGCACCGTCAGCGTCAGGAAGTGCGCCGAACACGAGATGCAGGGATCGTGGCTGCGAATCACCCGCTCGCACAGGTGAGTCAGCGCGGCGTCGTCGAGCGCGAGGTTGCCGGAGACCATGCGCGCCAGGTCGGCCTCGATGGCGGCCTGGTTCTGCGAGGTGGGCGGGATGAGCGTGGCCGCGGCGACCAGCCCGCCGTCGTCGATGCGGTACCGGTGATACAGCAGGCCTCGGGGCGCCTCGCTGACGCCGTGCCCGACCCCGGGGCGGGCCGGTACATCGACGAACGGGCGCGGCGGGCGCTCATAGTCGGCGATGATGCGCAGCGCCTCTTCGATCGCGTAGACGACCTCGACGGCCCGGACGACGATGCTGCGGAAGGGGTTTCGGCACTCACCCGACAGGCCGGCCCGCGCGGCGGCCTGGGCGGCGACCGGCGACAATGCCGAGGAGTTCAGGGCGAACCGGGCCAGCGGGCCGGTCAGAAACCGGCCGCCGTCCAGCGTCGCGTGCAGGGCCGTGGAATGCGGCACCTGCTCTTCCACAACGTGATCGGTGAATTCGGCCACCGCAAACGGCGGCCCGGCGCTGCGGGCGATGGCGCCGTCCTCGATGGCGTAGGTGCCGGGCGCCGACAGCGCCAGGAATTCGTGCTCGAAGTCCAGGTCGGGAAAGTCGAAGCCGGACACCCACTCGACGGTGGCCAGCGCGTTGTCCAGGGCGCGGCGCAGCAGTTCGGCCAGCGGCTTGAGCTCCGAGCGGGTGGGCACCGAGTAGAACCCGCCCAGCCGCACGTTGATGGGATGTATCGCCCGCCCGCCGACGAACTCCATCAACTGATTTCCGGCCTTCTTCAGCGCCAGGCCGCGCTCGACGACCCCGGGGTGGTCGCGGGCCATGCCGATGATGTCGGAATGGCCCAGGAAGTCCGGCGCGTGCAGGAGGTAAATGTGCAGGACGTGGCTGTGGATCCACTCGCCGCAGTACAGCAGCCGCCGCAGCGCCACCAGTTCCTCGTCGATCCGCACGCCGCAGGCGTCCTCGATCGCGTTGCAGGCGCTGACCTGGTAGGCGACCGGGCAGATCCCGCAGACCCGCGCGGTCAGGTCCGGCGGCTCGGTGTGGGCGCGCCCGCGCAGGAACGCCTCGAAGAACCGGGGCGGCTCGTAGATGTTGAGCTCGACGCGCTCGAGGTCTCCGTCCTTCAGCGTGACATGAAGCGCCCCTTCGCCTTCCACCCGCGTCAGCGTCCCGACGCTCAGCGTGCGCGTCTCCTGGTTCACCGCTTGTCCAATTCGGGGGCAAGGGCGGCTCTGAAACTGGCCACGTTGAACGTCGAGAACACCCGGTCCACGTCGCCGTCGGACATGCCGTCGCGGCGCAGCAGCGGGATCAACGTCGCGGTGCGCGGCGCCGCGGACGGGCCGAAGCAGCCGAAGCAGCCGCGGTTGTGCCGGGGGCACAGTGCCCCGCATCCGGCGTGGGTGACCGGGCCCAGGCACGGAATGCCCTGCCCGACAACCAGGCACGTCACGCCGCGAAGCTTGCACTCGGTACACACGGTCTTGGCCGGCAGCCTGGGCTTGCGCCCGACCAGCAGGGCCGAGAGCGTGTCGAGCAGCTGGCCGCGGTCGATGGGGCAGCCGTGCAGCTGGTAGTCGACCGTGACGTGTGCGGACGCCGGCGTCGAGGTCGCCAGCGTGTCGATGTACTCCGGTTTGGCGTAGACGACCGAGGTGAACTCGGCGATGTCGCCGAAGTTGCGCAGCGCCTGCACGCCCCCGGCGGTGGCGCATGCGCCGATGGTGACCAGAACCCTGGACTGCTCGCGGATCTCGCGGATGCGGTGTTCGTCGTGGCTGGTGGTGATCGAGCCTTCGACCAGGGACACGTCGTAGGGCCCGCCGACCATCGCGCTGGACGCCTCGGCGAACGTGGCGATCTGCACCTGCTCGGCCAGGGTGAGCAGCTCGTCCTCGCAGTCGAGCAGCGTGAGTTGGCAGCCGTCGCACGAGGCGAACTTCCACACGGCCAGCGTGGTCGGGCTCATCTACAGCTCCTTCACGTTCAACAACGGGCCCGCGACGTCGTAAGTCACGACGGGTCCGTCGCGGCACAGCAGCAGCGGGCCCAGCTGGCAATGGCCGCACCAGCCGACACCGCATTGCATGTTGCGTTCCAGCGAAACCCGAATGTCGCGGGCGGCAATCCCTTTGGCCAGCAGCGCTTCGGCGCCGAAGCGCAGCATGGGCTCCGGCCCGCACAGGAAGGCGGTGGTGCGTTCGGCGTTCAGGGCCAGCCGGTGCAGCGGCTCGGTCACCAGCCCAACCTCACCGCGCCAGCCCTGCACCGGCACGTCGACCGTGACGTGCAACTCGATCTGCGGGTCCTGCGCCCACTTCTCGAGTTGGGCGGCGAACACGAAGTCGTCGCGCGAGCGGGCGCCCACGATGAGCGTCACCTTGCCGTACCGCGAGCGCCCGGCCAGCGCGCCGAGCACCGCCGGGCGCAGCGGGCACAGTCCCACGCCGCCGGCAACCATGACCAGATCCCTACCGGCGGCTGTCTCGAGCCCCCAGCTGGTGCCGAACGGGCCGCGCACCCCGACGATGGCGCCCGGCTGGGCGTCATGCAGCGCCCGGCTGACCGCGCCGACCGCGCGGATCGTGTGCGTGATGGAGCCGTCGGTGACGGTGGGGTCGCCGCTGATCGAGATCGCCGCCTCCCCCACACCGAACGCGTAGAGCATCATGAACTCCCCGGGCTGCGGCGTGCGCAGCGCTGCCCCGACCGGCTCCAGGCACAGCGTCGCCGAGTCCGGGCTCTCCACGACGCGGCTGCGCACCCGGTACGGATTGGGCGCCATGAGGGAGCGGGCGGGCGCCGAGAGGGCGCCGCCCGGCCCGTCAGTCATCGCCGGCCATCTTGTTCATCTCCGCGGTGATGTCGATCCCGGTGGGACACCAGGCGATGCACCGGCCACAGCCCACGCAGCCCGACATGCCGAACTGGTCATGCCAGGTGCCCAGCTTGTGGGTCAGCCAGTGCCGGTACCGCGAGGCGCCGGACTGGCGGACGCTGCCGCCGCCGTGCACATAGGTGAAGTCGAACTCGAAACACGATGCCCAGTGCCGCCACCGCTCGGCGTGCTCGCCGGTGAGGTCGCTGACGTCTTCGGTGCTGGTGCAAAAGCACGTCGGGCACACCATCGTGCAGTTGCCGCAGGTCAGGCAACGACTGGCCACCTCTTCCCACTGCGGCGACTCGCGGGATGCGACCAGCAGCTCCCGCAGGTCGGTCTCGGGCATCCGGCGGCCCATGTGGTGCGCCGCCGCATCGACATCGGCACGCGCGCCGTCGATTTCGTCGCTTCCGGCCATCCGGTGCGGCACCGCCGCGAGAACGTCGGCGCCGCGCTCGCTGCCGACCTCGACGAGGTACGACGGCTCCCCGTCCGATAAGCGCTCGGTCAGCGCGAGGTCGTAGCCCGGGCCCGCCGCGGGGCCGGTACCCATCGAGGCGCAAAAGCAGAGCCCGCCGGGTTCGGTGCAGTTGACCGCCACCACGAAGACGCCCCGCCGGCGGCTGACGAAGTCGCTGTCGGGGTACTCGGAACGGCCGAGCACCCTGTCGAGGGTGGCGATCGCGGCGAGGTCGCAGCCACGCACCCCGAGGAACGCGTACGGCGGCGCTTGCGCGTCGGGCGCATCGCCGGTCTCGTCCCGGGTTCCGGCCCACATCCGCTGTCGCGGGGGATGCAGAAACTGCTTCCACGACTGCGGGCCCGCGGAGTGCCCGAACGCCGCGTCGTCGTCGCGGCGGCGCACCCGGTAGTGTCCCGGCCCGACGTCGACGCCCCAGCCGCGCGGCAAGTCGGCGGCCGACTCCAGTTCGGCCAGGACGATCGCGTCGTCGCGCAGCGTCGGGCCGATCACGCGGTACCCGCGGTCGATGAGCACCTCGACGAGGCGCTGCAGCGCGGCCGTGTCGAAGACCGCGGCCCCCGACTCGCGGGAGTCTTCGCCGTATGCGCTCACCGACACCTCATCCGCTCTTCAATTCCTCTCCGCGCCAGCCGAAATGGCGCGCTTGCTGGCCGGCTCGGCCAGTCGCGGTCGTCCACTGCGAACACCTACCCCCGAGTGGCCTATTCGACCACGTTCTTCTCCGGCCCGAAAGCCCAGTCGACGAACTCGGACGGTTCGCGCCGCGGTGTCGCCGGCAGCGGGTCGGCGTTGATCGGAGCCCAGCCCACCCGGAGCAGCATCTGCGGGTACTCGCCACCGCCGAAGATGTCGGAGCGAACCTCCTCGCGTGTCACCGGTGTTTCCAGCGGTTCGGTGACCGGGCAGCTTGCCAGTCCCATCGACGTCGCCGTGAGCAGCACGGCGCTGGTGGCCTCGCCGGCGCGCAGCTGGGCCATCCGGTCGTCGCCGCGGGTGCCCAGCGCCAGCACGACGGCGTTGTCCTCGGCGGCGGAGGAGCCCGGCGGCTCCGGCAACGACGGGCCGGCGAAGACCCGGCCCGGGATCTTCGACTCCGGGTCCGAGGCCGGGGTGTTGCGGGCCGGGACGCCGGCCACCGAGGCGTAGCGCCCGCTCCAGGTGGTCAGCTCGGCCATGTAGTCGCGGTTCAGATGGTCCGCCACGGATTGAGCGACGATCTCGTGGAGCTTGTCGAGATCCTCGGCCTGGCACAGCGTCACGCCGTTGCGGGCGGCCCGCCCGGCCATCAGCGCGATGTCGGCCACCGGCACCGGCCAGGAGCTGTAGTGGCGGCGGTCGGTGCGCCGCCGCGGAATCGCCGCGGCGAGCGCGATGTCGACGGCGTCGGCGGGATACCGGGAGACCTCGATCGCGGCGAGGTGGCCGGCATCGGCCGGATTCGGCAGCCGGGTGATTTTGGATCGCCAACCGACGGCCGCGAAGGCGACCGCGCAGTGATGCAGCGCGGCGCCGCAACTCAGGAGCAGGTCACGGCCATCGGGGTCGGTGTTGGGCAGTTGCCGGCTGTCGTCGGAGTACAGATGCAGGCTGGCCTCCTCGACCCGCCACCGCCAGGGCTGCGTGTTGTGCACCGAGGGCGCCCGAGATGCCAATGTCAGAACGGTCCGGATGGTGCCGGCGTCCGGAAAATGCGCGTTCATGGCAATTCCCTTCGGTAAAACGTCGTGACATCCACGATCACGCGATTGCCCGCGACCACGCGAGAGCACGACGGCTCTAAGCTAAGGGACTTTGTGCCAATGCCGCCGCGCGCGGCGATCCGGTCACGCGGCGAGAACAACGTCGACCGCCAACTGCTCGCCGACGGCGCGCGCCGCCGCCCAGTCACCGGCGCGCGCGGCCTGGGCCAGATCGTCGACAAGTGGGCTGTGGGCCCCCAGCTCCTCCAGCCACGCCGACACCAGGGGCACGATCCCGTCGGCGGGCACCCGCACCGAGCGTCCGCCGTGCAGGCGATCGGTGACGCGGTACATCGCCGGGGCGGCGTGCCGATGCGGCCGGCCCAGGGCCAGGTGGTGGGCGGCTTTTCGCAGGGAAACGACGACCGCCGAGGACGACTGCGCCGGCGCGGGTGCGCGGTCACTGCGCGGGACAAGCGGCGCCAGTCTCATCGCAGCCTCCTGAAAGCCTCAGGCCTCCATCCGACCACCGGTCCGGCGGCGGCCGGTAGGGCCGAAGGGGACCCGATGGCGGGGGTCCTTCGTCACACGCGACGCGCCCCGGCGAGAACTAGGCCGCGCCCTTGCCGGGCTGCGCGGGTGCAGCCACGGGCGTTGCGGCCTGGTCGCGGGCCGCCAGCGGGCCGGCGATGGTCGCGGCGGCGATCGTGATCAAGGCGCCGAGCATCAGGGCCGACGCTTCGCCGGCGGCCAGCAGGTGCTCATCGGTGCCGATGGTGGCCGCGGCCACCGGCACACCCAGTTGCGCGGCCGAGAGCACCCCCAGGGCCAGCGGCTGACCCAGCAGCCGTCCCGCGCTGTGGGCCAGCACCCCACCAAGGCCCAGGCAGACGCCCAGCAGGATGAACTTGGGGTGCGCACCCAGCTGGCGCACCTGCAGCGAGGCGCCGAGCCAGACGAAGAACAGCGGGCTGAAGAAGCCCTCGGTGATGCCAAAGAGCTGACGCGCCAACCGATGCGGCTCCCCGACGACGCCGATCACCAGCCCCAGCGCGAAGCCCGCCAACAGGATCGACACGTGCGTGCGCACGGCCAGCGCAGCCAGCGCGAACAGCACGACCAGGTTGATCCGCAATTCCAGCGCGAAGCGCCGCCGCTCGGAATAGGCGTGCGCCCGGCGGCGCCAACCCCGGCGGTCGATCGCGCGCAACACCACGAAGAACACGCCCGAGCAGCCGGCGATCGCCACCGCACCCAGCGCCGCTGTCGGCAGCCGCCGGACGTCGATCACCAACGGCAGCAGGACAATACACGCCGTGTCGGCGATGGCGATCTGCGCGGTCACCGACAGCACGTGCGGCCCCCGCAACCGCAGCGAGTCGATCACCAGCAAGGCCAGCGCCGCCGACGACGAGGCCATCAGCACGGCGTACAGCGGCGCGTGGTGGACACCGAGCCATGCGGCGAGCGCGAACCCCAGGGCCACCGCGACCGCGCCGCCCAGCACCGCCCGGCTGACCGCCAGCGGCAGCACCGCACGCAGCCCGCCGCCGCGCACCGGAACGTGGGTGCCCACCACGAACATCACCAGCGCGAAACCGATGTTGGCGAACAGCTGCAACGTCGGGTGGGCGGGATCGACGATTCCGAAGCCGGTCCTGCCGACAACCAGCCCCGCGGCCAGCTCGCCGACCACCACCGGTATCCGCAG
The DNA here is from genome assembly GCA_963711445.1 of uncultured Actinomycetota bacterium. Lineage (GTDB taxonomy): Bacteria > Actinomycetota > Actinomycetes > Mycobacteriales > Mycobacteriaceae > Mycobacterium. The sequence goes on along the minus strand of CAVQEF010000002.1, from coordinate 810,002 downwards.
GCGCGGCAGCGAAGCGAGCAGCGGGCCGGCGAAGCCCACCGCGGACAGCAGCGCCAGGGTGCCGAAACCGAACCCCGCCACCTCAGCGGACCCTCGGCGCGAGCGCTGACTTCCCGGACGGCACGAGTGTCATTGTGCATCAACGCCGGTTGCGGCGACCGCCGATGCCCGTCATTCCGGGGAGATCTTGTCGAGCGGGTTGGAGCGCTCGAGCATCCCGTAGGTCTGCTCGCCGTCCCAGCGGTACCGGACACCTGCCTGGTGCAGCGCGGGGAAACTCGGCATCTCCTCCTTGAGGGCATGCATCGAGTACATGTCGTCGTCGTGGTGAATGTCATGGGTGGAGAACACCGTTTCGCCCTCGATCGCGACGGTGCCGTCGGCGGTTTCCAGGACCAGCGACACATCCTCACCCAGCGGGCGCAGCCGGGTCAGCCACGGCGCGCGCACCGCACGGGCGGGGATCAGGCGCCCGTCACCGGTGGCCTCGCCGGTGAACAGGTAGCCCTCGTTGAAGGTGGGCGCGCCGTCGGGCCGCGGCGGATAGGCGATGTAGCCGAACGCTTTTCCGCTCGCAAAGACCGCCGACTGCCAGCAATGACCCCAGAAGCCGGCCAGTTTGCGGACCCCTTGGCGGCGGATCCGAAGCCCGCTGCCGGAAAATTGCCGCTGGGCACCCTCGATGGTCACGCTCCCGACCGCGCGGAACAGCTGCTCGTAGCGCGGCCCGCCCATCAGGTTGCCCTCGATCGAGGTGCTCAGCTGCCGGTCGGCATCGCGGCGCAGCGTGCCCTGAATCCAGGGCGGCACGGCCATCGTCGCGTCGACGTGGAACGCGACGTCGACCATAGGCCCGTCCTTACGGCCCGCCACGAGGTCGGATGACGATGTCTGGATTGCCTTTCCGTCGTATTCCATGGTCCAGGCCGCGAACGGTTCGACGCAGCGGAACGCCAACCCGCCGGCGCCCAGGACCGTGGGTCGCCCGTCCGGTCCGGCCGCGGGCAGCGACGGGCCGTTGGCGCGCAGCCGATAGACGCGCCCGTCGGGAAAGGCGACGTTGACCTGAACGTCGTGGGCGTCCCAGTTGGCCGCCACCGCCTCGATGCCGATGCGCGGCAACCCCAGTTCCCCGCGGTCATCGACGACCCAGAAACTGACCGAGTCGCGCATCTCCGGGTCCTTCGGCCGCTGCGCGAAGACGAACTCACGGGACGAGTGGATGCCACCGGTGAGGTCGACGGGCATGAAAGCTCCTAGCGCTCAGTGTGATCGGTCCAGTGTGTGGCGGCATCGACGTAGTCGGCGAACAACGGCCGCACCGCATCGAGGTCGATCCCGAACTGCGCCGGGTCGGCGTGGCTGCTGGGTTCGCGTTCCCCCGCGGCCTGGGCCCACCAATTGCGCATGCGTCGTTCGAATTCCGCGCCGACCGGCTGACCGAGCCAGCCGTAGAGCCCCTTGACCTGGCCAACCGGGTCGGCCTGCATCGCGCGGAAGTCGATGTCGTAGCAGCGGTCGTCGTTGCCGGCGGCGCGGAACCGCAGCGCCCGGTTCATGCCCGTCGACCAGTGCTCGACGTTGAGCGCACCGATGTAGGCACGGTCGACGTCGTCGGTGAACGAGCCGATGATGTCGGCGTAGAGGTCGGCCACCGACAGGATGACGTCGGTGGGATCACGATGTGTCATCACATATCTGGCATCCGGGAAGACCGTGTCGAGTTGGTCGAGCCACAACACGTGCGACGGGCATTTCAGCCGCCACGGCCGGGCCGGCTCGCCCCAGGCCAGCAGCTTCATCACCCGCCGCTGATACCGCAGGGCGGCGGTGAGGTCGGCCTTTTCCACCAGCCACGCCGAATACGACGGAACCAGAGCAAAGGACTGGAACAGGTGCGAGGCGAAGCTCAGCGCCATCAGCTCGTGGCACTCCATCGGCCCGTGCGTGTCGGCGGGCACGTGGTAGCGGGTGCCGACCATCTCCCCCTTGTCCGGTGGGATCCGCGGATCGACGCCCCGCACCGCCGACGGGGGTGGGCACGGCCGGGAGGACTCCCAGCGGCGCAGATACCTGACGCCGGGGTCCTGGGCCAGCAGCATCGACAGGGCCGTCGAACCGGTGCGCGGCAGCCCCAACCCGATCAGGGGAGCCTCGATGCGGACGTCGTCGATCTCGGGGTGGCGGCGATACCAGTCCTCGACCTGAAGGCGCTGCCCCAGGTAGCCGGTGATGCGGGGATAGATGAACGCTTCCCCCCTGGCGTTGAGGCGCGCCTCGTCGCGCAGCGAGGCGACCAGGATGTCCAGCCCCTCGCGGAACGAGTCGTCGCCGAAGTCCTCGAGGCCGGTCTGGGTGACAGCGGTCTGCAGTAGCTCGCTCGTCGACGCCACGGGTCAGTGGGTCCGCCGCGCGAAGGCCTCGCCGCTTACGCTCATGAGCAGACTGTAAAGCCCCGGGGCGCTGCCCGGCGCCGGGTTCAATGATCGCCGTCCATCCGCAACCCGACACCCGACAGCTGGGCGGCGAGATCGGGGTGGCCGACTTCGGCCATGGCCCGGCGGAGGCCGCTCAGCCCGCGCTGAAGCTGATGACGGGTCGACAGCTGGCGCAGCGCGGTGGCGAAGCGCCGTCGGGCGGCAAACGATGCCGGCGCTGTGTGGTCGCCCCCACAGCCGACTGCCTGGTCACCGCCGTCCGAGGGATGATCGGGGCCCGCGTCGCTGCTACCATCGAACGCAGTCGAAACGATGCCGTCATCGGCCAGCAGGCTGCCTTGCTCGGGGGTAGTGACTAAGACGATGGACGATCAACGCCGATACGATGCGATCGCCCGGGACATGGCCCGAAGATCTGCGGGCGTCCCTTTTGTGCTGCTGGATCGCGATCTGCGGATTCGGGCGGCGAGCACGGCATATGAGCGGGTCACGCTGCGCGAGAGCGGCGAGTTGCCCGGGCAGTTCCTCTTCGACGCGTTTCCCGACGACCCCGCGGATCCGCAGGCCAACGGCGCCTCGAACGTCGCGGACTCCCTGGAGACCGTGATGCGCAGCGGCCAGACCCACACCATGCGGGTGCAGCGCTACGACATCCGCGACCCCGCCGACCCCGGCAGATTCCTGCCGAAGGTGTGGAATCCCACCAACTCTCCGCTGTTCGACGACGGCGAGCTGGTGGGCGTGGTGCACGTCGTCGAAGAGGTCTCCGAGAGCAGGCAGCTGCTTGACGAGCTGGCACGCGCCGTCGACCGCGGCGAGCCCATCACCCCTGCCGAACTGCTACACACCTTCGCCGCGATCAGTGCCGCGGAAGCCGCCCGCCATCTCCAACTCCGGCAGGCGTTGGTTGACGAGAACGAACACTTGCGGCACGCCATCGAGACCAGGGACACGATCGGCCAGGCCAAGGGCATGCTCATGGAGCGCTTCCACGTCGACGCCGCCGCCGCGTTCGAAATGCTGGCGAAGGTGTCGCAGAACGGCAACATCCCGGTCGAGCAGATCGCCCGCCGGGTGATCGAGATCGACCACCCGGAATGTTCGAGCTGAACTCGCGCCGCCGCCCGAGGCGCCCGGTCGTGGCCGCGGGGTGGGGTTCGCACACCACTTTCAGCAGGCACGAAAATGGCCCCCGGAGTCTCCTCCGGGGGCCATTTCACCTGGTAGCGGGGACAGGATTCGAACCTGCGACCTCTGGGTTATGAGCTACGGGCCAGGGGTTTTCGGGTGTTCGTGTGGTCTCATTTGCGCACGTCAGCGATCTTTTCGAGTCCGGGTCGTTGCGCCACATCGCACCGATTCACCCCGGTTTCACCGTGTTTTGTTCCCAAATTTGTTCCCAGATGCGCCAACTCAGCAGCCCGACGATCCTGAATCTCGAGTTTCTTTAGACCCCACACTGCCAGCAGCGAGTAGGTCGCACAAAAATTGTCACCCGCCCCCGTTCCTCCAGTACTTGTCGCGCAGCTTTCGCTTGTAGAGCTTGCCCGTGGGAAGGCGTGGTAGCTCGTCGAGGAACTCGAACACGCGCGGGCACTTGTAGTGGGCTATGTGCTCACGTACGTAGTTGCGCAGCTCGACTTCGAGTGCGTCGCCGGCTACGTCGATGCCGGCGGCCGGCTGGACCGCAGCGTGCACGGCCTCGCCCATCTCCGCGTCGGGGATGCCGAAGACGGCCACATCGGCGACCTTCGGGTGCATGATCAGACAGTTCTCGATCTCTTGTGGGTAGATGTTCACGCCACCGGAGATGATCATGAACGCCTTGCGATCCGTCAGATACAGCCAGCCGTCGGCGTCGACGTAGCCGACGTCGCCAAGGGTCGTCCAGCCCCGGCCCTTCGGGTCCCGGGCACGTGCGGTCTTGTCGGGATCTTTGTGGTACTCATAGCTGAATCCGTCCGAAAAGTAGATCGTGCCGACCTCACCCGGCGGGACTTCTTCGCCGGTGTCGTCGAGTACGCGGATCTCGCCGTGCAGGCACTTTCCCACCGTCCCGGGGCGCTGTAACCACTCGTGCGGGTTCGCGAACGTGTAGCCGTTGCCTTCCGTGCCGCCGTAGTATTCCCACAGGATCGGACCCCACCAGTCCATCATCTGCTGTTTGACTTCGACGGGGCACGGCGCCGCCGCGTGGATGGCCTGGACCAGTGATGAGAGGTCGTGGCGAGACCGTTCCTCCGCGGGCAGTTTGAGCATGCGTATGAACATCGTGGGCACCCACTGCGAATGTGTCACCTCGTGCTGATCGATCAACGCCAGCGCCTCGGCGGCATCGAACTTCTCCATGGCCACCACGGTGCCGCCGAGTGCCTGCACGGATAGCGTGAATGCCAACGGCGCGGAGTGGTAGAGCGGCGCAGGCGACAGGTAGATGGAGTCGGCATCGACTCCGAACATGTGGGAGACGATGTGGGTGATCGCCATGCCGTTGGCGACAGGGGCACCCGAGAGCTTCCGTTTGACGCCCTTCGGACGACCGGTCGTGCCCGAGCTGTAGAGCATGAAGTCGCCCAGCGGCTCGTCGTCGAGCGGATCGGCGGACGTCGCGCCGACGGCGTCGCCATAGCTCTCGAAGCGCGAATCGGCCGGTCCGAGGAGCAGCGGCAGCCTCACAGTCGAGGTTTCGAACAGGGCCGCGGCCGCGACGTCGGCCATGGCAGTGGTCGTGACCAGGCTCCGGGATTCGGAGTCCTCGAGGATGTAGGCGACCTCTTCGGCGGAGAGGTGGCTGTTGACGGTGGTCACGTAAAGGCCCGAGCGCAGCGCGGCCCAGACGACCTCGAAATAGCGCGGCTGGTTCTCGGAGAGGATGGCGACGTGGTCGCCCGGGCCGAGGCCGTGCTGCTGCCACAGCCTGGCGAGCTGTGTGGATGCACGGTCGAGCCCGAAGTAGGTGACCACCTCACCGGACCCGCCCATGATGACCGCCGGCTTGTCGGGTGTCGTTTGTGCGTGCAGGCCCGGATACATGTGCCTTCCCTGGTCACGTTCGCCGTCAGGCGTCGTAGGTGAACAGCGATCGGGTCAAATCCATCATGACTTTCTCGAAGGTGGCCGTCTTCTCCGGCGCGCAGGGGTCGTAGGGAAGCCCGCCGACCGTCGGCCCGGCCGCGTAGTAGAAACAGACGGCGCCGACGATGATGTTCCAAACGATGAGCGGATCGGTGCCGCCGGTGTCTCCTTCTGACTCAAGGACACCCAGGAGTCGCTTCCAGTGGGGCGCGGCGGCGCTGCCCATGATCTCTTTGACGTCGGCGCTGCCGGCGGCGGAGTCGCGCAGGATCAGCTTCGCGGCACCCGGGCGCTGCGCTGCGAAGCGCACCATCACTGAGGTGAACGCGACGAGGCGGTCCTGCAGAGGGGCCTCCGCCCCCAGCTGGGCGTCCATCTCCTCGAGGAGGGGCATGAAGATCCGGTCGAGGACCGCTTCGTAAAGCTCTCGCTTCGTCGGATAGTGATACAGGATGGCGGTCCCCTGGATGCCCGCCTCCGTGCCGATGGCATCAAGGGATGTGGCGTCGAAGCCCTTCTCCGAGAAGAGCCGCTCGGCGACGGTCAGGATCGACTCCCGCGTGCGCTCCGACTTCGAGGGACGCTGCTGCACGTCGGCCAATATGAAGACTCCTCGGGGCGGTGGTGGTGCCGGGCCCGGTCAGGGAACGCCGACGCCGATCGGCTTACCTGCCGATCAGAATTGAGTGTATGTTCAAAATTAAATGTATGCTCGGTTCACCGGGGATGCAAGCCGGATGCCCGACAAACCAGGGAGCGCCAGCAATGCCGATCGCGATCACCGACGATCACCGCAGGCTGGCCGACACCGTCGTCGACTTCGCGGCCCGACGGGAATTGCGGCGGGCGGCCCGCGCTCTTCTCGACGGGGCGGCCGAAGAAACGCCCGGATTCTGGGCGGAGCTTGCCGGGCTCGGCTGGCTCGGCCTCCACGTCCCGGAAGCCTACGGCGGATCCGGGTACGGACCCGAGGAGCTGGTGGTGGTCGTCGAGTCGCTCGGCGCCGCTCTGGCGCCGGGAGGTTTCGTCCCGACGACGATCGTGAGCTGCGTGATTGCCGCGGAAGCCGACGACGACACCAAAACGCGGCTGCTGCCGGGCCTCGCGGACGGATCGGTGGCCGCCGGCGTCGGCTTGGGGGGCCCGGTCGAGGCCGACGGCGCAGTGGCGTCCGGCAGCGTGGGAACCGTGCTCGGGGGGAACCTCGCCGACCTGATCATGGTTCCGGCCGGCGACGACGTCGTCGTCGTGTCCGTCGGGGACGGTGTCCGAGTGGAGATCCCACCCAACCTCGACCCGACCCGGCGCTCGGCGCAGGCGCACCTCGACGGAGCGGCCGTGACCGTGCTGGCCGGCGCACGCAGAACGCTCGTCGACACGGCGCGGATGATCCTGTCCGCCGAGGCGGTCGGGATGGCGGCGGAGTGCACCCGGCTTGCCGCCGAGTACGCAAAAACGCGCCTCCAGTTCGGGCGTCCGATCGGCACCTATCAGGCGGTCAAACACCATTGCGCCAACATGGCGGTCGCCACCGAGCTGGCGACGAGCGCCGTCTGGGACGCGGCCAGGGCGGCCGCGTCCGGCGGGGATCAGTTCAGCTATGCGGCGGCGGTGGCGGCGACCCTGGCCGCCCCGGCCGCCGACCTCTGCGCCAACCTGCACACGCAGGTGCATGGCGGCATCGCGATGACCTGGGAGCACGATGCGCATCTCTACGTGCGGCGCGCCACGACGCTGCTCGGCTTTCTGGATCCGGATGCCGCCGCCCGCGACCTCACCGACTTGACGCGAGCCGGCGTCAGCCGGGAGAAGACAATCCACCTGCCGCCGGAGGCGGAGCAGGTTCGCAAAGAGGTGAAGGAGTTCGCCGACGGCATCAAGGGGCTGCCGAGACAAGAGCAACGCAGGGCACTGATCGACACGGGATACGTCATGCCGCACTGGCCGAGGCCGCATGGACGTGCGGCCGGCGCCGTGGAACAGCTCGTCATCGAGCAGGAGTTCACCGCCGCCGGTATCAGGCGCCCGAGCTACGGCATCACCGGGTGGGTGATCCTCACGCTCATCCAGCACGGCACCGACGACCAGATAGCACGCTGGGTTGAACCGGCTCTCAACCGGGAGGTCATCTGGTGCCAGCTGTTCAGCGAACCCGAGGCCGGATCGGATGCCGCCGGGATCAAGACGAAGGCGACGCGCGTGGACGGCGGCTGGCTCATCAACGGCCAGAAGGTCTGGACGTCGGGCGCACATGTCGCCGGCATGGGTTTTGCGACGGTGCGTACCAATCCGGACGTCCCCAAGCATGAGGGCATCACGATGGTGGTGATCGACATGCACGCCGACGGCGTCGAGGTTCGTCCGCTGAAGATGACGACCGGGGACTCCGATTTCAACGAGGTGTTCTTCAACGACGTCTTCGTTTCGGACGACGACGTCGTGGGTCCCGTGGACGGCGGCTGGACGGTCGCCCGCGCCACGCTCGGCAACGAGAGCGTCAGCATCGGCAGCGGTGAGGGCGCGACGACGGTAGGCGCTGACGTCCTTGTCAAAGCCTTCGACGCCAACCCCGATCGCCTCGAAGGCGGCGCGGCCCGCGTCGGTCGCTATGCGGCGCTGCTGCAGGCGATGGGCCTGCTCAACCTGCGCTCGGCGCACCGTGCGGTCACGGGCGCCGAACCGGGACCGGAGGGTGCGATCACCAAGCTAGTGGTCGCCGAGTCCGGGCACGAGGTGGCAGCCATCCTCGCCAAGTTGAACGGGCCCGAGGTTCCCTTCATGGACGGACGCGCCCGCCTCGGCAACACCTTTGCGCTCATGCACCGCGCGGCGTCGATCGCGGGCGGCACGTCGGAGATCAAGCGAAATCAGATCGGCGAACGGATCCTCGGCCTGCCCCGGGACCCACTCATCAGGTGATCGACTCGGAGCCGCGCCCCGGATCACGCCCGTGCGGTTCCTCGAGCTCCGCCCCTTCACGTCCCCCGCGGCAGGCGGCCGTCCGGCTCTGTTGCACTGGTCATGCCGTCTCCGAATGGTTCGTCACGCCGGCGCAGAACCTCTCTGAGGCCGTGCTCCCGGACCTTGCGGCCGAAGCCGCGCACCGCCTCCGCGTGATGGGCGCGGGCGTCATTCTCGGCGGCAAGTCGCTGCAGCACCTGCGCTCCCATCAGCTCCATGCCGAGGTTCGTGATCCGCTTGTTGGCGGCGAGCAGATCGACATCGATGAGGGCGAGCCGGTCGGCCACACCTTCGACCTCGTCCTCGAGCAACTCGGCGGGAACCGACTTGAGAACGAGCCCGATCCGGGCGGCATCGGCGCCGGTCACCGAGTCGCCGGTGAGCTGGAGGCGTTTGGCCCACTGCGGACCGCAACTGTAGAGCCAGAGGTTGTTGGGTAGCGTGCCCATGCTGCGGGCCGCGGGAAAGCCGATCCGGGCGTCGTCGGCGGCGATCACCATGTCGCAGACCATGGCCAGGTCGGTGCCGCCGGCCAGACAACTGCCGTGAACCTGCGCGATCGTCGGCTTGTGCATCTCCCACAGCGCACGGATGCGACGGTTGTTGCGCTCCATCAGCCAGACGTCGTCGTCGTGGCTTCGCCCGCGACGCTGGCCCTCCTCGGGCGTGCGCCCGAGCGCGGTCAGGTCGTAGCCCGAGCAGAAGGACGGCCCTTCACCGGAGAGCACGAGGCAGTGCACGCTCGTGTCGTCGTCGGCGCGCCAGGCGGCGTCCTCGAGCTCGTCGAGCATGCGGCCGGTGATCGCATTGTGCGTCTGTGGCCGGGCCAGCGTGACCCGCGCCCGACCGTCCTTCACGTCGTAATGGATGTCGGTATAGGTGTCCGGTGACAACTCCATGGTCGGATGCGCCATCAGGCGGGGATCGTGACCCCGGTGAGCTCGACCGCGTTGTCATGCACGATCCGGCGTTGATCGGCCTCGGGGAGGTGGCTGATCTCGTCGAAGATCTGTGCCGGGTACTCCAAGCCCTCCATGTGGGGGAAGTCGGAGCCGAACAGCACCCTGTCGGCACCCATGAAGGCGATCACGTCGTCGATGCGATCCTCCCAGAACGGATTGATCCAGACGTGCCGCTTGAAAGTCTCGACCGGATCGTCTGCGAACCACTTCGGATACCGCTCACGGGTGGAAGCGAGCATGCGGAACAGATCGTGCAGGTACACCGCCCCGTTCTCCACCGAAGCGACCCGAACGCCCGGGAACCGCTCGAAGACACGGTCGAAGCACAGTGCGGTGAGCCAATCGAGGATGGCCCGCTCCAGCTTGTACACCGCGACCGACGGGCGGGCGCCACCGCCCAGCGCCTCGGCGCTGCCCGAGCCGGCCGGGTAGCCGTTCGTCCCGTAGCCGGAGTTGCCGGCGTGCGCCACCACGACGATGCCGGCTTCGCCGGCACGGGCCCAGAACGAATCGAAGTCGGAGGCACCCGGCGAACGAGGTCCGTCGGCGGTCATCACCGGAGCCGGCCGCATGACGACCAGCCGCGCGCCTTTGTCGATCGCCCAGTCCAACTCCTCATACGCCGCAGCCGGGTCCGCCAACGTGATGTAGGGCGCGGCGAAGATGCGGTTCCGGTAGGCGAAGCCCCAGTCTTCCTCCAGCCACCGGTTGAATCCGCGATGTGCGACGGTGACCGCCTCGATGTCGTGCTTCAGTGGCTCCTCGTAGTGGATGCCGGCCGTGGGAAAGAACCACGCCGCCTCGACACCCTGCTCGTCCATGACTGCCAGTCGAGCGTCGCGGTCCACGTACGCCTTCGGCAAAGGTTCGAGGTTCGAGCGGATCAGGTCCATGAACCGCTTGCCCTCGGGATTGCCCTTGTAGTAAGTGCGCAACACCCCAGGCTTGGAGATCGGGTCGAACGTCGGGTTCGGCACCTGATAGTCGATCTTGCCGCGGACCACCTGGCGCTTGTGTCCGTTCTCCAGCTGCACCCACTGCACGCAGCGGGAGTGCATCTCCTTGGGCACGTGCCGCAGAAAGGCGTCGTGTGCCTCGTAGTAGTGGTTGTCGGCGTCGAATAACGGGCCTTCATAGCTTGACATCACATTTCTCCTGACTCTGCCCGACGGCCGCGCGGACTTTGAGCGTGCAGTCACAATTGAGTATCCACTCAAAAATGAATCGTTGTCAAGCGCACATCGAGAAGCGACGACACCGCCGTCTCGGCGAGACGCACGCGGGTGACGTCTGCAATTCGGCTGGATCTGAGCACATGGTTGGGAAATTCCCTAACCTGGAATCGATTCGAGTCAACCGGCGCACTGATATCTTCAAGATGCCCGCCCGCTACGCTCGGGACCCGCTATCCCAAGGGGTGCAACACGATTGGCATGCCGTCTATCGGTACGGGCATTCCTGCGTAGTCCCAGCGCGGCTGGTAGCCCGGGCGGGCAAGTTCAAGGCGGTACCTGCGCAGCAGCCGGTGCACGATGGTCTTGACCTCCAGTTGGCCGAATATCATGCCGAGGCACTTGTGCGCACCACCGCCGAACGGAGCGAAAGCGTAGCGGTGGTTCTTGTGCTCGGCGCGCGGCTCGGCGAACCGTTCCGGATCGAATTTCCTTGGCTCGGTCCACAGCTCGGGCAGCAAATGGTTCACCCCTGGCCAGATGGTGACATGCGTTCCTGCCGGCAAGTAGTGGCCGAGCAGGTCGGTGTCGCGCACGGTCTCCCGGAAGAGACCCCACACCGGAGTGACCAGCCGCAATGACTCGTTCATCACCAGATCGAGTGTCTCCAGCTTTTCCAGCGACTCGATGTCCAGCGGGGCATCACCGAGCCGCGCCGATTCGTCGCGGGCACGTTCTTGCCATTCCGGGTGAGCGGCCAGGTGGTAGGCCATCGTGGTGGTCGTCGACGTGGAGGTGTCGTGGGCTGCCATCATCAAGAAGATCATGTGGTTGACGATGTCCTCGTCGGTGAAGCTGTTTCCGTCCTCGTCCTCGGTGCGGCACAACACCGCGAGCAGGTCGTTGTCCTCGCTATTCCGCCGTTCCCTGACGCGGTCGATGAAGTACTCCTCGAGCAACTTGCGGGCTCGAAGGCCGCGCCACCATTTGAACGGTGGAATCGGGTAGCGGATGAGCGCGCCGCCGGCGCGGGTGGTTATCGTGAAGGCCTGATTCACCTTGGTGAGCAGGTCTCGGTCGGTGCCCGGCTCGTGGCCCATGAATACCAGCGACGCGATGTCGAGTGTGAGCTCCTTCACCGCGGGATAGAAGAGGAATCGGGGTTCGTTGGCCGGCCAATCGCGGCCAACAACCTGGGCGGCAACCCGGTCCATGTGCTGGACGTATCCCGCCAGCTGACTGCGGGTGAACGCCTCCTGCATGATCCGGCGGTGGGCCAGATGCTCGTCGAAGTCGAGCAGCATCAGGCCTCTGTTGAAAAACGGCCCGATGGGCACCTGCCAGCCCTTCTGAGAGAAGGCCTTGTTCTTGTTGGCGAACACGGCCTGGATGGCGTCGGGACCGAGGGCTGCGACCGAGGCGATGACCGGCCCGCCGGCCCCGGCCATGTACACCGGGCCATGTTTGCGGTAGAGATGCAGACCGTAGTTGGGGCCTCCGCGAAACATCTCGACGAAGTGACCCAGGATCGGCAGACCATAGTCGCTCATGACTGGTTTCAGGCCGCTGCCGGCCGGTGGCTCGGCCAGCGCATGTTGCTTCCAGTCGACCTCGAGCAGCCGCTTTTCGACAAGACCCATCACCGGCATGTTGTTCATGGTCGGCACGCGGCGCTTGGCCTGAAACAACAGGTAGTCGCGGGTGCTGAATGCCGCCATCTAACGCTCCTGACCTTTCGAACCGTTATGAGACCAAGTACTGGACGCCGACGTTGTGCCCTCCGGCATCGAGTCGGTCGGGATCGGGGAACGCCCGGGACTCACGTGTAACCCGTCGGAAGGAGCATGGCATGAGCCCGAGGCCCGATGCGGTAGCTCACCCGCGTCGCACGGCGCGACATCGAGGTCTCCGGGCGCCGGTTCAGGGCGGGCGATCGCATCCTGCTCTCGCACCACTGCGCCGATCGTGACGGTTTGGCTCATCTGGCCCGTTCCGATGCACTGCGTGTTAGCCACGTCCAGTTTCTCGCGCCCTAAGACCTCGGACAGCCAGGCGCTGGTGATCCCGCTGGGCCCGGCGATAAGCAGAGCGGGTTTGTACACCTCGACAGATTTCACAGCAGGCAACCTCCTGAGAAGCCGTGGCTGATGTCAGTAGCGGATGAGCCCACGCAGATTGACGCCGTTGCGCAAGTCGTCATAGCCCTGGTTGATGTCGTCGAGAGAGTATTCCCGGGTGATCAACTCGTCGAGTTTGAGCTGGCCACTCTCGTAGAGGTCCAACATTTTGGGGATATCGGTGCGCGGGTTGGACGAGCCGAAAAGCGATCCGCGCACCTGCTTTTCGAACAGGGTGAGCTCCTGCAGCGACATGTCTGCCGATGTGTCGGCAGGGTGGCCGATCGCGGTGACCACGACCCGGCCCCGCTTGCCGACCAGGCTCAGCGCCTGCCCGATGTAGGAAGCTTCGGCGTTGTCGGTGGCGATCACGCACACGTCGGACATCTGTCCCGACGTCAGCTGCTGGACGAGACTGTGCGCTTCCCCGACGTCCACCACCGTGTGGGTGGCTCCGAATTCGGTTGCCCGCCTGCGCTTGTACTCCACCGGATCCAGGGCAACGATGTTGCGCGCGCCGACGATCCGGGCGCCCTGCACGGCGTTGACGCCGATGCCGCCGACACCCATTACAACGACCGTGCTCCCGTCACCGGCCTCCCCGGTGTTGACCGCGCTGCCGTAGCCGGTGGTTACGCCGCAACCCACCAGCGCGGCCTTGTCCAAGGCGACACGGTCGCCGACCTTGATCACCGATGCGGTCGGCACCACGGTGTATTCCGAAAACGTGCCGAGCAAGCACATCTGGCCCAGGCCTTTTCCGCGTGCGTGAAACCGGTGGGTGCCGTCCATTTGCGGGCCGAGCAGCAAGTACAAGCCCAGATCGCACAGGTTGCTCATGCCCCGCACGCACGGTTTGCAGCGGCCACAGGTCGGGATGAAGCTCAGCACGACGGGATCGCCTTCGGCCACATCGGTAACCCCGGGACCGACCTGTACGACCACGCCGGCCCCTTCGTGACCGCCGACGATCGGGCCCAAAGCCGGCAGATCGCCGGTGACCAGGTGCTCGTCGGAATGGCACAGACCGGCGGCGGTTAGCTTGACCATCACCTCCGACTGCTTCGGGTCGTCGAGTTCGAGCTCCTCGACCTCCCACTTTTGGTTTCGCGCCCACAGCACGGCTGCTTTGGTCTTCATCGGCATGTCACACCACCCGACACCGAAGCGGCACGTGTTTGGCGCCGCTGACGAAGTGACCGACGGTCCACTGGGGCTCTCCGTCGAGCTCGATCGATTCGACCTCGCGGGCGAGGCCCCGGAGGAGCGACGAGATCTCCATCTCGGCGAGACGTGCTCCCAGGCAGTAGTGCTTGCCATGCCCCCAGCCGACTTGGACGGTGGCGTTGGGCCTCCCGACGTCGAGTCGGTTGGGATCGGGGAAGACCCGCTCATCGCGATTCGCGCTGGGGTAGGAGAGCAGGATGCGATCGCCCGCCCTGAACCGGTGCCCGGCGACCTCGGTGTCGAGCTGCGTAAGGCGGGTGAAGTGTCGAACCGGGCTGGTGAGTCGAACCACCTCGTGTGCGGCGTTCCCGGCAAGGGTCGGATCGTCGCGCAGGCGCTGGAACTCCTTTGGATCGCGAGCGAGCGCTTCGACCCCCCCGGCCATCGCGAACGATGTGGTGTCGTGGCCTGCAGACGCGAGCACGGCGAAAAGTCCCATCATGGCTAGCATCTCGATCGGCTCGCCGGCGATGGTCGCATTGGCGATGGCGGACGTCAGATCGTCGGTGGGATTCTTCCTGCGGGTGGCAACGAGTTCGACGAAGTAGGCAGCCATCTCGCCCATCGCCTCGAACGGAGCGCCGGAACCCAACTCGGGATCAGCGGCACTGAACATCTGCTGCGTGAGCTCGAGCATCAGAGGTTCGTCTTCTCGTGGCACTCCGAGCATCTCCATGATCACCCGCAGCGGCAGTGGCACCGCGATGTCCATCGCGAAGTCGAACAGGCCATCGCGCGAGCGGAGATGGGCCATCGCCTCGGCCACCAGATCGTCGATCGCGACCTGCAGCCGGCGGACCGCCGCCGGCTTGAACCAATCGACCACCACCTTGCGGTACTTCGTGTGCTCATCTCCGTCCATGCTCAGCAGTGTCTTGATCTCGAACGGTAAATCCTGCTGCATGGCTTGGTAACTGCTGCCGCCGGTGCCGACGAAGGCGGCATCCTCCGTGTTCGGGAAGATCTGCGGCTGTCGGCTCACCTCGAGCAGCGGCCCGTGGCGCACGACCGCCCAGAACTCTCCGTAGTCGTTGTCGGAGTAATGGTGCACAGGCCCGGCTCGGCGCAGATCTGCGGCAACGCTGTGCCACGTGTCCATATCCGTGAAGTTCCTCGAGTATGTGAACAGGCGATCGGGCCGGAAGCCTGTGATCTCGGCCGTTGGGCTCATGCATGCTCCTTCCGGCGACGCGGAAATCCGGTATTGAGCGAGTGGTCAAAATTGAGAATAGGCTCAAAACCAGGTATCGGCAAGGAAACGCATTGACTCATCCCGAATGCCCGCGTGGGGCGCTTCGTCGCCTGACCGGAAGATGCCCCGGGGCAACGATTCCGGATCGAGTCGTCGTTGGAGTGCGTCAGCAGGAGACTGTGCGACTGGTCAAGAAGTATCAGCAGGCCTCAAGAGGCGGAGAAATCAGGGGAACGTCCCGGGGAGTGGTGTAAATAGTGGCGGCGTGTCGGTCCTGACGTAGGAGGGCCATCGCGTGAGTCTCTGTGGTGAAACGACCAAGGATCACTACCGAGAGGAACATCGCGATGGCCCTGGACCAGTCTGCCTTGCTGGAGGTGCTCGATGCACTACGCAATGCCGAAGCCGCTGATCGGATCAAGCAAGCCGCCGAGGTCATTTATCAGGCGCTGATCGATGCGGAGTTGACCGCCGTGATCGGCGCCGGTCCGCACGAGCGCACCGATGCGCGTACCAATCAGCGCAACGGTTCCCGGCCGCGGACGTTGTCCACGATCGCCGGGGATCTGGAGTTGCGCATCCCCAAGCTGCGCTCGGGGTCGTTCTTCCCGGCGCTGCTGGAGCGGCGTCGCCGGGTCGATCAGTGCCTGTTCGCGGTGGTGATGGAGGCCTACCTGCACGGCACCTCCACCCGCAAAGTCGACGATCTGGTCAAGGCGTTGGGCGCCGATACCGGGATCTCCAAAAGCGAGGTCTCGCGGATCTGCAAGGACCTCGACAGCGAGGTCGCCGCTTTCCGGGACCGGCCTTTAGGTGAGCAGCGCTTCCCGTATGTGTTCCTCGATGCCACCTACTGCAAGGCCCGGGTCAACCATCGGGTGGTGTCTCAGGCGGTGGTCATCGCCACCGGTGTCGCTGCTGACGGTCGCCGTGAAGTGCTGGGCTTTGAGGTCGGCGATAGCGAGGACGGGGCATTTTGGACGGCGTTTTTGCGGTCGCTGAAATCCCGCGGCCTGGCCGGAGTGCAGCTGGTCATCTCCGACGCGCACAGCGGGCTACGGGCTGCGATCAACGCCGTCCTGATCGGCGCGGCCTGGCAGAGATGTCGGGTGCATTTCCTGCGCAATGTGCTGGCCCAAGTCCCGAAGGGCTCCGCAGAGATGGTCGCCGCGGCGATCCGCACCGTCTTCGCCCAACCCGATGCCGAGCATGTCCGCGAGCAGCTCGACACCATCGCCGGCATGCTCGGCCGCCAATTTCCCAAGGTCGAGACCATGCTGCGTGAGACCGCCACCGACATCACCGCCTTCGCCGATTTCCCCGTGCCGCACTGGAAGAAGATCTGGTCGACCAACCCGCTGGAGCGACTCAACAAGGAGATCAAACGCCGCACTGACGTCGTCGGGGTATTTCCCAACCCGGCCGCACTGCTGCGGCTGGCCGGCTCGGTTCTGGTCGAGGCGCATGATGAATGGCAGGTCGCTGACAAGCGCTACCTGTCCGAAACCAGCCTCGCCCTGCTCGACATCAGCGGCCAGGACACCCAAACCGTTGCCCCCACAGCCGCTCTCACGGCATAGTGGCTACCACAGAGTCCCACGCGAACACGCGAAAGCTCTTACACCACTCCACGGGACGTGACCGAAATCAGCGATGCTGTATCAGCTGTGCAAGGTCAATGGGGTGGCGCCGACACGGTCAGCGTCGCCAGCCGCTCCCGCCCACCGCCTCAATGCCGCGCACGTGCGCCCGCTGAGTATGCAACTGCGGCAAGCTACCACCGACCCAGGTCATGCCACTCGCCGTCCCAGGTCATCGCTATTTAGGTCGCCCTAACTCAACCCCTCCGCCGAACATCACACCTCTTGCACTCAGGTCACGAAACGATAACGCAATTTCGTCCGTATTTAACTGGTGAGGTATTCCTTATCATCAATTTCATGCCGGCGAAACGATGCCCAAGATGCAGCGCGGAGATGCCCAGTAGCACCTGGCCACCCAAGCCCGGGCGTCCCTCGATCTGGTGTTCCCAACAATGCCGGCGAGCAGCCTACGAGGAGCGCCGCGCGGCAAAGAACGGTGGGGTTTCGATGCGGGTCGAGGTGGTCGAGAAACCCATCCAGCGGATCGTGGAACGCGTCCGGATCGAGACAAAGGAGGTTCATTCCAGTCCAGCCGAGGCCGCTGAGATCGTGCTGAGGTCCCCCCGCGCGTGCCGCACTGTTTTGGAGTCGTTGGCCGCTGAAGCGGACTCAGGACGGTTGAACGCCGCCACATATGCCCCGACGCTGCGCGCCGCTCAGCGCTTGCTCGATTCGCTCAGGCGGGCACGACTCATCAATGGCTAAGGCGGAGCCATCGAACCATTCCGAGCCTTTTGCGGCCCCGTTCCGAGTGATGCCGTTGTGAAGCAGCGGGTTTCACGTTGTTTCATCGCGCTCCGGTACTTAGCGGTAATCAGGTGTGTCGCAGCGAAACTCGACGAAATTTATTCTTCTGGCCGTCGTATAGCCCCAGTGGGCGGCTTACCGTTCTAGACATGAAACGACGCGAGACGGATCGCCGTGAGGCGCAGCCCGCCGAGACGGCTGCCGGCGGGCAGTCCGCGATCAGCGCTTCAGAATGAGCTGGGAAGCCCTCGCTTGGGCGAAAGACTCGGAGATCGCACATCCGGTCGCGAAGTTCATTCTCGTCCTGCTGGCAAACAAGGCGGACGAAGACTTCTCGTGCTACCCCTCGATTCGCACACTCATGGCCGAATCCGGTGCCGGCAGAACCACGATCTTGCGTGCGCTGAGCTATCCGGAGACGCGTGGGTTGATGAGCCGGCGTCCGCAATTCCATGACTCCGGGGCCCGCCGTTCAACCCGCTACTACCTGAATCATCCTCGGGCGCCGCATGTTCTACCCGGTCCCGATCCGGGACCTCCCCGTCCCGCAGCGGGACGGGGGCCGTCTCGCAGTGAGACGGCGACGGTGTCAAAGCGGCACCCCCCGAGGGTCCCACAGCGGGACCCCTTGAACCCATCAACCGAATCACCATCCGAACCGGGCGACGCCGCGATACTGGTCCTGGAGTCTGTGGCCAGAGCGTGGGACTCAGACGACGAGAACAGTTCGGGTTGAGGCGCCGCCCGCGCCCAAGACATTGACTACAATGCAAAGGTTCCGTGGGCGCCGGAAGGCTTCTACCGCGGAGTAATTCGGTCCCTACAACCTGGCAAACGACTGCGACGGACGAGGGAGGTGAGTGGCCGTGGCTCGAAGTTGGCGTGAAGTTCGGGCGGATGCCGTTGCGCAGGGTCGACTCGATCCGGCGCGTGCAGAAGCCGGGCGTCAGAGTATGCGCACTGCCGTTCACGCCTACCGACTCGCGGAGATCCGTAAGTAGCAGACGCAGACGTCGGTCAGTCGCGCGTGTTCAGGGCCCGATTGCCCGCACAGTGATGAAATCCGCGAGCTCACGAACGTCGCGGTGTCCGTCGTACTCCCGTAGCAACGCGATGTATCGCTTCTTGTCGACGCTCCAGTCGTATTGCAGGACTTGGTCCGAGTCCTGAGCTGCGGTAAAGACGAGGTCCGCAAGTAGACGGGTGGCGCGGCCGTTCCCGTCAGTGAACGGGTGAATCCGCACCGTTTCGGCGTGCACGGCGATACCGAGTACACGAGAAGTCCAGTCTGTCGTGTGCCGCCACCGATAGCGGATCGTGTCCAGCGAGTTGCGCAGTTCGACAGCAATCTGCTCAGGTGCAACACCGATGTTGAGTTCGCGACGTCGCCATGCCCCGCCCCAGGTCCAGATGTCGCCGTATAGCCGAGCATGCAGGTCCCGGAGAAAGAAATCGTTGAGTAGCTCGTCCAACCCGAGGGCGCCGTCGAGGACAGCGGTCAGGAGTTCCTCAGCGACCTGTTCCTGCACGCCCTGCTCAAGGTCATACACCGCAGCCTTGGTGATGGGTTTCCCAAGCAGCTCCGCAATTCGCGGCAGCAATGCCTCAAGCTCGTCGTCGGGAAGCGGGGTTTCTCCGTATCCCGGCGTGAGGGCCATCAGGGCCGGTGCTGTCGCTCAGCCAGAAATCGCTTTACGGCGGCTGACCGGACGTAGCCGGCTGGAACCGAGCGGTTTTCGAGCTTGGCCGAGGCCTTGGTGGATCGCACTGCGATCTGCTTCACGGCGGCCTTGGTCACAGCATGACGCGGCACAACCAACACCTCCCTACTGGCGATCTCAAACGCCCATGTTACCGCCGGGTGCATGAAACCCGGGACGGTTCAAAGTCCTGCGCGACTTCACCCTCGACCCCACCAGGGACTACCAACCCACCGGCGCCCCCAAAGGCCCCAAACGGAAAAAACCGCAGACCTAAAGTAGGTCCGCGGCTATTCCGATGTCTTGCGACATCACATGGTAGCGGGGACAGTGTGGTGTTTCAGGACATGCGAATAGGGTGTCTCAAGACATCGGAATAGGCGGGTCGGCCAGTTTCAGCTGGTGTCGAAGGCTCGTCTGGTCATCACCGCCGTCCTCGTCGAGGGCCGCTCGCAGTCGCAGGTCGCTCGTGATTACGCGGTGTCGCAAGGGTGGGTATCGCGGCTGCTCAAGCGCTACACGCTCGAAGGTGAGGCCGCCTTCGAGCCCCGATCGCGACGGCCACATACCAGTCCGACGCGGCTAGCCCAGACCACCATCGACCTGATCATCGAGCTACGTCATACCCTGGCCAGCAAAGGACTCGACGCCGGACCTCACACCATCGCCTGGCACCTGCAACACCACCACGCAATACACGTAGCCACCGCCTCGATCAGCCGCCACCTGCGCGCAGCCGGCCTCATCGAACCCGCACCGCACAAACGGCCCAAGTCGTCCTACATCCGGTTCGCCGCCCATCAACCCAACGAACGCTGGCAAGCTGACTTCACCCACTGGCGCTTGGCCAACGGCACCCACGTGGAGATCCTGTGCTGGCTCGACGACTGCTCACGCCTGGCGCTTTCGGTGACCGCCCACCGCCGCATTACAGGCTCCATCGTCGTCACTGAATTCACCAAAACCATTGCCAAACATGGCATCCCGTACTCCACACTGACCGATAACGGCATGGTGTTCACCACCCGCTTCGCCGGCGGCAAAGGCGGACGCAACGGATTCGAAGCCGAACTGCACCGCCACGGCATCACCCAGATCAACTCCACCCCCAACCACCCCACCACCTGCGGAAAAGTAGAGCGCTTCCACCAAACCCTCAAAAAATGGCTCACCAGCCAACTCCGCCCAGCCACCATCGCTGAGCTGCAGACCCAACTCGACGCCTTCACCGACGAATACAACCACCGCCGGCCCCACCGCTCGTTACCCCACCGAGCCACCCCAGCAGTCATCTACACCAGCCGGCCCAAAGCCGACCCAGCAACACGCATCGACACCCACAACCGCGTGCGCACCGACCGCGTCGACCAAGCCGGATCCATCACCTTGCGCGTCAACGGCCGCCTGCACCACATCGGCATCGGCCGACACCACTACCGAACCCGCGTACTGATCCTCGCCCAGGACCACCACATCACCGTCATCAACGCCACCACCGGAGAAGTCCTCCGCGACTTCACCCTCGACCCCACCAGGGACTACCAACCCACCGGCGCCCCCAAAGGCCCCAAACGGAAAAAACCGCAGACCTAAAGTAGGTCCGCGGCTATTCCGATGTCTTGCGACATCACAATGGTAGCGGGGACAGGATTCGAACCTGCGACCTCTGGGTTATGAGCCCAGCGAGCTACCGAGCTGCTCCACCCCGCGTTGGTGAATGCCAGGTTACCGAACGTGGAGCGGGCCTCCAAATCGCCAGGCTCGGCGTCGCCGCCCGGCGGCTGGCGCACCCGTCATCGGCCGCGGCTACTCCGGCCAGGAGCTGCCCATAATGATGTCGACGAAGTCGTCGCGAACGAACGCCGGGTCGAAGCGCGCCAGCACGTCGGCGTTGACGGTGCCGAATGTGCTGTGCGGGCGGTGCCTCATGCCGTCGTTGAAGGCCCCCAGGATGCGCCGCTTGAATCCCGGGCGCGGATGCGCCGCGGTGACCGCGGCCAGGGCTTGCGGGGAAAGGTCGTCGCGGCCGATGCCCAGCACGTCGGTTTCCACACCGGCTGTGACCAAGGCGATCTCGGGCTCCATGAACTCCGGGACCCCGGGAGTCGTGTGTAAGGCGATGCCCAGCCACACCTTGTCGGCGTCGGCCTTGTCGATGCCGCGATCCAGCAGGAACTCCCGCGCCGCGTTGGCGCCGTCCACCTCGAACCGCAGGTCCGAGCCGCGGTACCCCTCGGTGAGGCCCAGGTCGTGAAACATCGCCCGACGTAGAGCAGCTCCAGATCCGGGTCCAGCCCGCGACGACGACCCTGCAGCGCCCCGAACAAGAACACCCGCCGCGAATGGTCGAACAGCAGGTCATCCTCAGCGTCACGGATGAAGGCGGTGACCTCTTGCACGAGCGCGGTGTCGGGCACCGTGATGCCCGCGGTGGTTTGGATTGAGCTAGTGACCATGCACCTAGTCTGCTGCGGGCCGCGGCGATCCGGTCGTGGCCGTTGAGCCGTCCATCCCACAGATACCGACACGCCGGCCTTGTGCCGGCGCGGGCAAAGGGACACGATGAGCGGGTGGCCGAGGCCGACGCCGCGCCGCGCGCGGTGGTGTTCGTCGTCTTCGACGGCATCAAACTCTTGGACGTGGTGGGGCCGGCCGAGGTCTTCGCCGAGGCCAACCGTTTCGGCGCCCATTACTCGCTGCGGATGGTCTCGGTCGACGGTCACGACGTGACCACGTCGCTGGGCACGAGATTCCCCGTCACCGGCAGCCTTTCGTCGATCGAGGATGTCGACACCGTCCTGGTCTCCGGCGGCGAGAACCTGGTCCACCAACCGATCGATCCCGCGCTGGTCCGGGCCCTCAAAGAGGTGTCGGACAAAACGCGGCGCCTGGCGTCGGTATGTACGGGCTCGTTCGCCCTGGCGCAGGCGGGCCTGCTCAGTGGAAAGCGCGCCACCACGCATTGGCGCCACGCCGCTCGTCTGGCGCGCGCCTTCCCCGACGTGAGCGTCGAACCCGACGCGATCTTCGTCCGCGACGGCGATCTGTTCACCTCGGCGGGGGTGTCGTCGGGCATCGATCTCGCGTTGGCGTTGGTCGAGCTGGATTGGGGCTCCGAGCTGGTCCGCAAGGTGGCGCGCTCGCTGGTCGTGTACCTCAAGCGCGCTGGCGGACAGTCACAATTCTCCGTTCTGGTCGAGGCCGACCCGCCGCCGGAGTCGCCGCTGCGGGCGGTGACCGACGCGATCGCCGCCGACCCGGCCGCCGACCACAGCGTCGGCAAGCTCGCGGCGCGGGCAGCCCTGAGCACCCGCCAGCTCACCCGGCTGTTCCAGTCCGAACTGGGCATGACCCCGGCCCGCTACGTCGAATGGGTCCGCATCGATCTGGCCCGCACGGCGCTGGAATCCGGGCGCACCGTCACCGAGACCGCCCGGATCGCGGGCTTCGGCAGCACCGAGACACTGCGGCGGGTGTTCCTGAGCCACCTCGGCATCAGCCCGAGGGCCTACCGGGACCGCTTCCGCACCGCCGCGCGCGGATGAGCCAGGTGCAGTTCTGCGCCGCGGCTCACGCGGCGCGGCTGCTGCGCGGCGGCCCCCGCAACTACGTGTCCCGGATGAGACCGCCTGCACGCCGGCCTATTTGGCGTTGTTGTACTTGGTGATCGCGTCGTCGAGGCGCTGCAGTGCGGCACCGTAGGCGGCGAAGTCGCCCTTCTTCTGCGCGTCCTTGGCCGCGCTCATCGCCGCCTGGATCTCCTGCAGCGCAGCGGACTTGGCCGCCGACAACGTCACCGACCCCTCGGGGGCCGGCGGTACGGCCTGCGGCGCCGGGGGTGTCGACCCGGGATTGCCCGCCGGCGCGGGCGGGCTGGCGGGCGGGTTCGGGGAGCCCCCGGACTCGGTGGGCTGGATCCCCGTCGCGGCCGCACCCGCGCCCGGGCCGAACAACCCGGTGAGCGCGTCGCCGACCGTGGGGCCGTAGCCGATCTTGTCGTTGTACATCATCGCCACCCGGATCAGCCGCGGATACGACGACGCGGCGTCGCTGGATCCCGGTGAGGCATAGACGGGTTCGACGTACATGAGGCCACCCTGGCCCACCGGCAAGGTGAGCAGGTTGCCCCACCGGATGCGGTTCTGGTTGTCCCGGCCGATGACACCGAGGTCCTGGGACACCGCCGGATCGGTGGTGATCGCGTTGTTGGCCAGCTTCGGGCCGTTGACCTGGCCCGGGATGGTCAGCACGGTGATCCTGCCGTAGGTCGCGGGGTCCGAACTGGCGCTGATGTAGGCGGCCAGATAGTCGCGCTTGAACCGGTTCATTGCGCTGATCAGCTGATACGCGGACGAATTGTCTTCCTTGGCAATGTTTTTCGCGACGATGTAATACGGCGGCTGATAGCTGCTGGCGGTCGGGTTGGGGTCCAGCGGCACATCCCAGAAGTCCGAGGTGGAAAAGAACGTCACGGGATCGTTGACGTGGTACTTGGCCAACAACATCCGCTGCACCTTGAACAGGTCCTCGGGGTAGCGCAGATGATTGGCGAGCTCGGGCGTGATGTCGCTCTTGGGCTTGACGGTGCCGGGGAACACCCGCATCCAGGCCTTGAGCACCGGGTCCTGCTCGTCTTGCTGGTAGAGCGTGACGGTGCCGTCATAGGCGTCGACGGTGGCCTTCACCGAGTTCCGGATGTAGGACACCTGCTTGTCGGGACCCAGCCTGTTGAACGCCACCTCGTTGGAGTCGGCGGTGGCCGATTCCAACGAGGTGAGCTCGGAGTACGGATAGTTGTCCAGCGTGGTGTAGCCGTCGATGATCCACACCAGCCGCTTGTTGACGATCGCCGGGTACACGGCGCTGTCGGTGGTCAGCCACGGCGCCACCGCCTCGACCCGCTGCGCCGGGTCGCGGTTGAACAAGATCTTGCTGTTGGAGCCGATCACGTTGGAGAACAGGAAGTTTCGCTCGGCGAACTTGGCGGCGAACACGCTGCGGGAGAGCCAGTCGCCGACCGGCACTCCCCCGAGCCCGGTGTAGGTGTAGTTCTTGGTTTCGGTGCTGGTCTCGTAGTCGTATTCGCGGTCGGTGCCGTTGCGGCCGACGATCGCGTAGTCGGCCGGGGTGTTGGAGATCACCGGCCCGAAGTAGACGCGGGGCTGGTCCAGCGGCGCGGGGCCGTCGGAGATCACGTTGCCGTTGGCGCCGACGACGTTGACCAGGAACTCCGGGTACCCGCCGTTCTGGTTGGGGTCGTTGGCGATGCCGCGCACGGTGTTGGCCGGCGAGGCGATGAACCCGTTGCCGTGGGTGTAGACCGTGTGCCGGTTGATCCAGTCGCGCTGGTTGTCGATCAGCCTGTCGGGGTTGAGCTCGCGGGCGGCGACCACGTAGTCGCGCAGCGCGCCGTTGCGGTCGGTGTAGCGGTCGATGGACAGTTGGTCGGGGAAGTAGTAGAAGTTCTTGCCCTGTTCGAACTGGGTGAACGCGGGGCTGACGATCGTCGGGTCGAGCAGGCGGATGTTCGACGTGGTCGCGCGGTCGGATGCGACCTGCTGGGCGGTGGCCTTGGCGTCGCCGGCGTAGTTGCGGTACGTCACCACGTCGGAGGTCAGTCCGTAGGCCTGCCGCGTCGCAGTGATGCTCCGGCTGATGTACTCGCTTTCCTTCTGCGCCGCATTGGGTTTGACGCTGATCTGCTCGACGATCAGCGGCCAGCCGGCACCCACGATCAGCGACGACAGCAGCAGCAGCACCAGGCCGATGGCCGGAATCCGCAGATCCCGGAACGTGATCGCGGAGAACACCGCGGCGGCGCAGATCAGCGCGATCACCATCAGGATGAGCTTGGCCGGCAGCACCGCGTTGATGTCGGTGTACCCGGCGCCGGTGAACGGCTTGCCGCCGCGGGTGTGCGACAACAGCTCGTAGCGGTCCAGCCAATAGGCGACGGCCTTGAGCAGCACCAGCGTCCCCACCAGGGCGACCAACTGAATCCGGGCCGAACGGCTCAGCGCGCCGCTGCGCCCGGACAGCCGAACCCCGCCGAACAGGTAGTGCCCCACCAGGTTGGCCACGAACGCCAGGAAAATCGCCACGAACACGTAGCTGAGCACCAGCCGGTAGAACGGCAGGTCGAACGCGTAGAAGCCGAGGTCCTTGCCGAATTGCGGATCCTTGACGCCGAAGTCCCCGCCGTGCAGGAACAGCTGGACCCGCACCCAATAGCTCTGCGCGACGATGCCGGCCAGCAGGCCGATCGCGACCGGAACCCCGATGCCCACCAGCCGCAGGCGCGACACCACGACGGCTCGGTAGCGCGCCACCGGATCGTTCTCGCTGCTCGGGACGAACACCGGGCGGGTGCGGTAGGACAGCGCCAGCCCGGTGAACACGATGCCGCCGACCAACAGGCCCGCGACCAAGAAGACCACCAGGCGGGTCACCAACACGGTGGTGAACACCGATCGGTACCCCAGCTCACCGAACCACAGCCAGTCGACGTAGGCGTCGATCAATCGCGGCCCGGCGAGCAGCAGGGCGATCACACCCAGCGCGACCATGATCAGAATTCGGCTGCGCCGAGTCAGCTTCGGCATCCTTGCGGTGGGCCGCATCCCCACTGGCTACGCTCCTGATCGATTCGGCTGGCGTCAGCTGTTGTCACGGTGGCCGGCGCCGTCCAGCTGCGTGGTTGCTGGCAGGTTCTGTGTGTTTCCGCAGATTTTCCTAGACGGTCACAACTGTACGCACCTCACCCCGCCGCGCTAACACGTCGGCGGCTGGCCCCCCGAGGTGATGGCGTGCAGCGCATCGACCGCCGCGCCGAGGGTGTCCACCTTGACCAGCCGCATGCCCGACGGATTGTCCGAGCTCGCCTCGTAGCAGTTCTTCGCCGGCACCAGGAACACCGTGGCGCCGGCCGCGTGGGCGGCGACCATCTTGTGCGTGATGCCGCCGATCTGGCCCACCTTGCCGTCGATGGAGATGGTGCCCGTGCCCGCGATGAACGCCGACCCGGCCAGCTCGCCGGTGGTGAGCTTGTCGACCACCGCCAGGCTGAACATCAGCCCCGCCGACGGTCCCCCGATGTTGGCCAGGTTGAAATTCACCACGAACGGCGCCCACGGCGCATCCAGCACGGCGACACCCATGAAGCCGAAGTCGCGATCCTTGTTCTCGCCGAGGTTGATCTGCGCCACCCCGGCGGGCTGGTTCTTGCGGCGGAAGTCGATCGTGACCACCTGGCCGGGCTTGGTGCCCTTCAGGTAACCGGTGAACTGCTCGACGGTGGCCACCGGGATGCCGTCGACCGCGTCGATGGCGTCACCGGACTTCAGCTTGCCCGCCGACGGACCCGGGTCGCTGACCTTGGCGACGGTCACCGCCGACGGGTACTTCAGGTAGCCCAGGGCGGCGTACTCGGCGCTGTCCTCGGATTGTTTGAAGTCGGCGTTGTTGGCCTTGTCCACTTCCTCGCGCGACCTGCCCGGCGGGTAGATGATGTCGCGCGGCACCAGCTGTTCCTGCCCCGACAGCCACAGCGTGAGGGCTTCCCCGAGGGACAGGTCGTCGCGCTGGGACACGGTCGTCATGTTCAGGTGCCCGGTAGTCGGGTGCGTCTCGGTCCCGTCGATCTGCACCACCTGCTTGCCGTCGACCTCACCGAGCGTGTCGAAGGTGGGGCCGGGCCCCAGCGACACGAAGGGCACCGTCACCACCGCCAGCAGCACCCCGAACACCACGATCGGCACCAGCGCGACCATCAAGGTCAGAATCCGCCTGTTCACGCCGCATACACTAGACGGGCGCGAGTCACCGTCTTTCAGCTACGAGCGTGACCCGGCGTCCCACGCTTCGCCCCGGCCATGAGTACCGTTGGGGTTATGGCTGACCTGCCTTTCGGCTTCTCCCCGGGAGAAGACCCCGACCGCGACAGGAAGAACGATCCCGGCTCGTCCGACCCGAGGGGCGCGTCCGACCCGATGGGCGCGTTCGGCTTCGGCGGCGATTTCGGCATGGGCGACCTGGGCCAGATCTTCACCCAGCTGGGTCAGATGTTCAGCAACGCGGGCACCGTCACCGCCGGGGGCAAGGCGTCGGGACCGGTGAACTACGAACTGGCGCGCCGCGTCGCGGCCAGCTCCATCGGGTTCGTCGCGCCGATCCCGGCCCCCACGAACACCGCCATCGCGGACGCGGTCCACCTCGCCGAGACCTGGCTGGACGGGGCGACCGCGCTGCCCGCCGGCACCACCAAGGCGACGGGCTGGACACCCGGCGACTGGGTCGACAACACCCTGGACACCTGGAAGCGGCTGTGCGACCCGATGGCCGAGCAGATCTCCTCGGTGTGGGCGTCGTCGCTGCCCGAGGAGGCCAAGAACATGGCGGGCCCCCTGCTGGCGATGATGTCGCAGATGGGCGGGATGGCGTTCGGCTCGCAGCTGGGCCAGGCGCTGGGGCGGTTGTCCCGTGAGGTGCTGACCTCCACCGACATCGGCCTGCCGCTGGGACCCAACGGCGTGGCCGCGATCATGCCGGAGGCCGTCGAGTCGTTCGCGGCCGGGCTCGAGCAGCCGCGCAGCGAGATCATGACGTTCCTGGCCGCCCGCGAGGCGGCGCACCACCGGCTGTTCAGCCACGTGCCCTGGCTGGCCAGCCAGTTGCTGGGCGCGGTCGAGGCCTACGCCAAGGGCATGCAGATCGACATGAGCGGGATCGAGGAGCTGGCGCGCGGCTTCGACCCGGCGTCGCTGTCGGATCCCGCGGCCATCGAGAACCTGCTCGGGCAGGGCGTCTTCGAGCCCAAGGCGACGCCGGCGCAGAAGCAGGCGCTGGAACGCCTCGAAACCCTGCTGGCCCTGATCGACGGGTGGGTGCAGGTGGTGGTGACCGCCGCCCTGGGCGACCGGATCCCGGGGACGGCCGCGCTGGCCGAGACGCTGCGCCGGCGCCGGGCCAGCGGGGGCCCGGCCGAGCAGACGTTCGCGACGCTGGTCGGCCTGGAGCTGCGGCCGCGCAAGCTGCGGGAGGCCGCCGCGCTGTGGGAGCGCCTCACCGAGGCCGCCGGCGCCGACGCCCGCGACGCCGTCTGGCAGCACCCGGACCTGCTGCCGTCCGCGGACGACCTCGACGAGCCGGCCGGCTTCATCGACCGGGTCATCGGCGGGGACACCAGCGGCATCGACGAGGCGCTCGCCCAGTTCGAGAGGGACGGCGACGCCGACCGCCCCGACGGCGGTCCTGTGGATAACTGACTGGGGCCGGCGCGCCCGGCGTGGCACAGTCTGCGCTCATGCCGCCGGTCATGGCTTCCGTCCTGTACGCCCTGGACCCGGCGATGCCGGTGTTGCTGCGGCCCGACGGCGCCGTCCAGGTGGGTTGGGATCCCCGGCGCGCCGTCCTCATCCGCCCCCCGGCCGGCCTGTCCGCGGCGGACCTCGCCGCGCTGCTGCAATCCATGCGATCCCCGACACCGCTGCCCGAGTTGGCGCGGCAGGCCGCCGCCCGCGGGCTGAGCGACCCCGACGGCCTGACCGGTCTGGTTTCCCAGCTGGTCGGCGCCGGCGTGGCCACCGAGTGCCGCCGGCGCGCCGGCCGGGCGGCGGCCATCCGGGTGCACGGCCGCGGGCCCCTGTCCGACCTGCTGGTGGAGGCGCTGCGCTGCTCCGGGGCCCGCATCACGCACAGCAGCCAGCCGCACGCCGCGGTGTCGCCCGGCGCCACCGATCTGGTGGTGTTGTCGGACTACCTCGTCGCCGACCCGCGCATGGTGCGCGAGTTGCACGGCCAGGGCGTGCCGCACCTGCCGGTGCGGGTCCGCGACGGCACCGGGATGGTGGGACCGCTGGTGATCCCCGGCGTGACCAGCTGCCTGGGCTGCGCGGACCTACACCGGCGCGACCGCGACGCGGCCTGGCCGGCGATCGCCGCGCAGTTGCGCGACGCCGTCGGGGTGGCCGACCGGGCCACCCTGCTGGCGACGGCCGCGCTGGCGCTCAGCCAGGTGAACCGGGTGATCGCCGCCGTGCGCGGGCAGGAGGCGGTACCCGATCCGGGACCGCCCCAGGCCCTGAACGCCACGCTGGAGTTCGACCTGGCCGCCGGCGCCATCGTGGCGCGCCCGTGGACCAAGCACCCGCTGTGCTCGTCGTGCTCCCGGTGAAGGGCTGCCTACCCCAGCCGTCCCTGTTCGGGCACGTTCGTCGCCACCGCCGCATACGCCCTGGAGAGTTCCTCCAGAACCGTCGCGGTCAGGGTGCGTTCGCCCCGATTGCCGTCCAATACCTCGATGATCGCCCTGAACAAGGCTTCGGCGGCATCGTGCTGCGCTTGCTTTGCTGCCATGACTTTTCCGGTCCACCCTTCGGCTGCGAGTTACGCCACGTCACAGGACTGCGGCCTGCACAGCACAACCTAGGGGGTTTGCGCCGGGCGGGGAGCCGCATGGCGGCACCCTGGCCGCGGTGTTCAGCTCGCGTTCACCGAGTTCGGCGGCGCGGCGTCGGCTGACCACCGGTCAGCTGTAGCCGGAACAACACCACGACAAGCTAAGCATCATGGATGATGGAGGACGTGGCAGACATCAAACGCGGCCGGGCTGCGCGCAACGCGAAGCTGGCCAGCATCCCGGTCGGATTTGCCGGCCGGGCAGCGCTCGGCTTTGGCAAGCGGCTGACGGGCAAGTCCCGGGACGAGGTCCAGGCCGAGATGCTGGAAAAGGCCGCCCACCAGCTGTTCACCGTCCTGGGCGAGCTCAAGGGCGGGGCGATGAAGGTGGGCCAGGCTCTGTCGGTGATGGAAGCCGCCATCCCCGACGACTACGGCGAGCCCTACCGCGAGGCGCTGACCAAGCTGCAAAAGGACGCCCCGCCCTTGCCCGCCGCCAAGGTGCACCGGGTGCTCGATGCCCAGCTGGGCACCAAGTGGCGGGACCGGTTCGCGTCGTTCGACGACACGCCGGTGGCCTCGGCCAGCATCGGCCAGGTACACAAGGCGGTGTGGAAGGACGGCCGCCAGGTGGCCGTCAAGATCCAGTACCCGGGCGCCGACGAGGCGTTGCGCGCCGACCTCAAGACCATGCAGCGCATGGTGGCGGTGCTCAAGCAGCTCACCCCGGGTGCCGACGTGCAGGGTGTGGTCGACGAACTCATCGAGCGCACCGAGATGGAACTCGACTACCGGCTGGAGGCCGACAACCAGCGCGCCTTCGCCAAGGCCTACGAGGGACACCCCCACTTCGGGATACCGCACGTCGTGGCCAGCGCACCCAAGGTGGTGGTGCAGGAGTGGATCGAGGGCCTGCCGATGGCCGAGATCATCCGCAACGGGACCCGCGAGCAGCGCGACCTGATCGGCACGCGGCTGCTCGAGCTCACCTTCGACGCGCCGCGCCGGCTGCAGATGCTGCACGGCGACGCCCACCCCGGCAACTTCATGCTGCTGCCCGACGGCCGGATGGGCGTCATCGACTTCGGCGCCGTCGCCCCGATGCCCGGTGGCTATCCCATCGAGCTCGGGATGACGATCCGGCTGGCGCGCGACAAGAACTACGACCTGCTGTTGCCCACGATGGAGAAGGTCGGCTTCATCCAGAAGGGCCAGCAGGTGTCGGTGCGCGACATCGACGAGATGCTGCGCCAGTACGTCGAGCCCGTCCAGGTCGAGGTGTTCCACTACACCCGCAGGTGGCTGCAGAAGATGACCTACAGCCAGATCGACAGGTCCGTGTCGCAGATCAAGACGGCCCGGCAGATGGACCTGCCGCCCAAGCTCGCGATCCCGATGCGTGTCATCGCCTCGGTGGCCGCGATCCTGTGCCAGCTGGACGCCCGCGTGCCGATCAAGGCGCTGTCGGAGGACCTGATCCCCGGCTTCGCCGAACCCGACAACGCGGTCGTCTAGGCGGCGACTACCCCCTCCTGTGCCCCCTCCTTTGCCCCCTCCTTTGCGTGGTCTTTGCGGGGGCGTCCGCGCGAACGTTTGTGGCCCACGATCGACCCGCGCTCGAAAATCTCACCGCCCCACACGCCCCAGGGTTCGGCGCGCTCCACCGCCGCGGCCAGGCATCGCCGGCGAATCGGGCAGCCGCCGCACAGCGTCTTGGCGCGCTCCAGGTCGGCCGGGGTCTCGGCGAACCACAGGTCGGGATCACCGACGTGGCACGGCAGCGGCTGTCTGGGGACTGTCGGTGCCGACATGTCCGTTCACCTGCTTTCTGGTCGGGTACCTGTGCTGGTGATCCGGGCCAGAGTGCGGGCAGTCGAGAAAACTGTGGCCACGGATCCTGGTGACTTCGGGTCCGTGGCCTGGGGGGAATGGGGCCTGGTTAGGGAGAACCCCGGTGCACGGACGCGTCAGTCGCGGCGGCGGCGGCGGCGCGATGCTTGGCTTGCGCGCCCCGGGCCGCCGGCGCGGCGGTGTGGGCGGCCTGCAAGATACGCATGGTCAGCATCGCGGCCGCCCTCCTCTCGTCGTGCCTGACTGAGGGTAAACGGTCGCCGCCGCCGGCCGCAAACGGTTTTTCCACCTGCGGGTTCGCCCGTCAGCGGCCGCGCACCATGTCCAGCACGTCGGCCCCGTACTGTTCGAGCTTGCGTGCGCCGATGCCCGGGATCGCGATCAGGGCCGCCTCGTCCTCGGGCAGCAGCTCGGCGATCGCGATCAGCGTGTTGTCGGTGAACACGACGTAGGCGGGCACGTTCTGTTCCTTCGCGGTGTCCAGCCGCCAGGACTTGAGCCGCAGCAGCAGCTCCTCGTCGATGTCGGCGGCGCACGTCTCACATCGCCGCAGCATGACCGCGGCCGGGGTGGTCAGGTTGTTGTTGCAGACGCGGCAGCGGGTCGGCGCGCCGCGGCTGCGCCGGGATTTGCCCGCGGCCGCGTCGGCGCGGGCCTGCGGGGCGATGCCGTTGAGGAACCGCGACGGCTTGCGCGACTGCCGCCCGCCGGCGCTGCGCGCCAGCGCCCAGCTGAGCGCCAGATGCTCCCGGGCCCTGGTGATTCCGACGTAGAGCAGGCGGCGTTCCTCCTCGACGGCCTCGCTGTCGGGGCCGTGCGCCAGCGCGTGCGAGATGGGCAGCGTGCCGTCGGCCAGCCCGACCAGAAACACCGCGTCCCACTCGAGTCCCTTGGCGGCGTGCAGCGAGGCCAGCGTCACGCCCTGCACCAACGGCGGGTGCCGGGAGTCGGCGCGGGTGCGCAGCTCGGCCAGCAGGCCCGGGAGCGTCAGGTGCGGGCGTTGCGCCACTTCGTCGTCGACCAGCGCGGCCAGCGCGGCCAGCGCCTCCCAGCGGTCCCGCGCTTTGGTGCCGACCGGCTGTTCGGCGGTCAGTCCCAGCGGTTCCAGCACGGCGCGCACCACGTCGGGCAGCTGGCCCTGGGCGGCCGCGTCGTCGCGCTGGGCGGCCCGCCCCAGCGCCAGCAGCGCCTGCTTGATCTCCTGGCGGGTGAAGAATCCCTCGCCGCCGCGGACCTGGTAGGCGATGCCCGCCTCGGTCAGGGCCTCCTCGTAGCCCTCGGACTGCGCGTTGACCCGGTAGAGCACGGCGATCTCGGCGGGGGAAACGCCGGACTCGATCAGCCGCGCGATGGAGGCGGCGACCGCGGCGGCCTCGGCGTGTTCGTCGGGATGCTCGTGAAACGACGGCGCCGGGCCCGGGGCGCGCTGGCCCGTCAGCTGCAGCTTGCTGCCGGCGACCCGTCCGCGGGCCGCCGCGATCACCTGGTTGGCCAGCGAGACCACCTGCGGGGTGGACCGGTAGTCGCGCTCCAGCCGGACCACGGTGGCGTCGGGAAACCGCCGCGAGAATTCCAGCAGGAATCGGGGCGAGGCGCCGGTGAAGGAATAGATGGTCTGGTTGGCGTCCCCGACGACGGTCACGTCATCCCGATCGCCCAGCCACGCCGACAGCACCCGCTGCTGCAGCGGGGTGACGTCCTGGTACTCGTCGACGACGAAGCAGCGGTAGCGGTCCCGGAATTCCTCGGCCACGGCCGCGTCGTTCTCGATCGCCGCCGCGGTGTGCAGCAGCAGGTCGTCGAAGTCGAGCAGCGTGACCGCTTCGTCGCGGACCTTGAGCGCCTCGTAGGCGGCGTAGACGGCCGCCACCTGCGCGACCTCCAGGGGAGTGTCGCGCGCCGCGGCGGCCACCGCGCTCGGGTATTCCTCGGGGCCGATCAGCGACGCCTTGGCCCATTCGATCTCACCTGCCAGGTCGCGCACGTCGTCGGTGCTGGCGTTGATCCGGGCGCGGCCCGCCGCGCGCGCCACGACGGCGAACTTGGTGTCCAGCAGCTGCCAACCGGTGTCGCCGACCACCCGGGGCCAGAAGTAGCGCAGCTGGCGGTGCGCGGCGGCGTGAAAGGTCAAGGCCTGCACCGCGCCGACGCGCGCGCCGGCCCCCGCGGCGGCGTCCAGAGCGCGCAGCCGGGAGCGCATCTGCCCCGCCGCGCGCTGGGTGAACGTCACCGCCAGCACCTGGCCGGCCGCGACGTGACCGCCGGCGACGAGCTGGGCGATGCGGTGGGTGATGGTGCGCGTCTTGCCGGTTCCGGCGCCGGCGAGCACGCACACCGGCCCGCGCGGGGCCAGCACGGCCTCGCGCTGCTCGTCGTCCAGCGCGGCGGTCAGGGGTTCGGCGACCATGGGCAAGGGGTCCATCTTGGCTCCCATAGTGGCAGGGGTCGCCGACATCCGCCGCCGCGCCCGGGGCGCGTCGGCGAGTCGTTTCGCCGGGCGCGTCGAGCCCGGGATCGAGAGCCTGGAGTGTCACGTCGCAGAATGCGCTCCGCGTTTCCCGGGTTACCAGGGCCGGGCACCCGCGCGGCGCCGGGTGAGCGTCGCCACGCTAGGTTGGCTGTCATGACGAACGCTGCCGTCACCGTTTACACGACCTCATGGTGTGGCTACTGCCGTCGGCTCATGACGGTGCTCAAGTCCGACGGGATCGCCTACGACACGGTCGACATCGAACACGACCCCGCGGCCGCGGAGTTCGTCAGCTCGGTCAACGGTGGCAACCGCACGGTGCCGACGGTGAAGTTCTCCGACGGGTCGACGCTGACCAACCCCAGCGCCGCCCAGGTGAAGGCGAAGCTGGCCGAAGTCGGGGGCTGAGCCGGGCCGGACTGCCGCCGACGCCGGCGGCCGTGTCAGTCCATGGCCGGTCAGTCCATGGCCGGTCAGTCCATGGCCGCCCAGGATTCGATGATCACCCGGGCGATCGAGATCGACCCCGGTAACAGCAGTGTGGATTCCGACGAGCTGGACCAGTCGCCGGCGTCGAGGGCCGCGCGCACCTCGGCCCGGGTGAACCACGCCGCCTCGACGATCTCACCGTCGTTGAACGAGAACGCCTCCGACGGGTCGCCCAGGGCGTGGAAGCCGACCATCAGCGAGCGCGGGAACGGCCAGGGCTGACTGCCCAGGTAGCGCACGTCGTGCACGGTCAGGCCGATCTCCTCGCGGATCTCCCGGGCGACGCACACCTCGAACGATTCACCGGCTTCGACGAACCCGGCCAACAGCGAGAACATCCGCTCCGGCCAGACGCCCTGGCGGGCCAGCACCGCGCGGTCGCCGCCGTCGTGGACCAGGCAGATCACCGCGGGGTCGATGCGGGGGAACTCCTCGTGACCGGTGACCGGGTTGACCCGTGACCAGCCCGCCCTGGCCGGTTTGGTCGGCGAGCCGTCCACCGAGCTGAAGCGGGCGCGCTCATGCCAGTTCAGCAGCGCGATGGCCGACGAGACCAGTTGGCTGCTGGTGTCGTCGAGGATCGGGCCCAGGCTGCGCAGGTTCAGCACCTCGGATTCCACGTCCGGGTCCTCCGGCGCCTGCAGGGCGCCCCGGATCGCCCAGACGTGCTGGCCGCCTTCGATGCGGCCCAGAAAGACAGCCTCCGACGGCGGCTTGTCGGCCAGCGCCGCCGCGGCGCCGAGGACCACCCGGCCGCCGGCCACCAACACCTGGTTGCGCGAGTCCACCCGCAGCAGCGCCGCATCCGCCCAGCCCGCGGTGGCCGCCTCGACGTCGGTGCGCAGCTGGTCGGCCCGGTCGGCGCCGACGCGCGACAGCAGCGGCACCTCCCGCAGCTGAAAGTCCAGGCTCGTCATGATTGTCCCGCGCTGCGGATGTAGACCAGCCGGTCGTTGGCCTCGATGGCGTCGACCTCCGGAGCGTCGATGCGAAGCAGGTGGCCGTCGCGCACCACGCCGAGCACGATGTCGCGCAGGTGCCGGGGAGAACCGCCGATCTCGGCCTGCTCCACCTGCCGTTCGGCGATGGCCAGCCCGATGTCCGGCGTCAGCAGGTCCTCGAACATCTGCACGACGGTGGGCGTCGTGGTGGCCAGGCCGAGCAGCCGGCCCGCGGTTTCCGAGGACACCACCACCGAGTCCGCGCCCGAGCGCTGCAACAGGTGCTGGTTCTCGGCCTCTCGGATGGCCGCCACGATCTTGGCCTTGGGCGAGATCTCGCGCGCGGTCAACGTCACCAGAACGGCGGTGTCGTCGCGGCCCGTCGCGACGATGATCGAGGACGCGTGTTGCGCCCCGGCCAGCCGCAGCACGTCGGATTTGGTGCCGTCCCCGTGGACGGTGACCAGCCCGGCCGCGGCGGCGTGTTCGAGTGCGGTTCGGTCGGTGTCGACGATGACCACCTCGCCCGCGGCGGCTTCGTCGCTGAGCTTGGCGGTGACGGCCGCTTTGCCCTTGGTGCCGTAGCCGATCACGACGGTGTGGTTGCGCACTTTGTTCCTCCAACGCTGAATCTTCCACCCTTGCCGGGATCGCTCGGAGAGGACCTCCAGCGTCGTGCCGACCAACACGGCCAGGAACGCGATGCGCAGCGGCGTGAAGATCACGGTGTGCAGCAAACGCGCCGATTCGGTGTACGGGGTGATGTCGCCGTAACCGGTGGTCGACAACGACACCGCGGCGAAATACAGGCAGTCGATGAAGGTCACTTGCGCGCCCCGCACGTCGCGGTAGCCGCTGCGCTCGACGTAGACGATCGCCGCGGCGGCGAACAGCACCACCAGGGCGATCGCCACCCGGCGCGTGATGACCCGGGCGGGGCTGGCGTGTTCCTCGGGGATGCGCAGCACGCCGACCAGCTGGTGACCGCGCTGCGTGGTCAGCCGCTCGCTCAGGCTGCTCAGCTGCCGCGACTTACCGTTGCCCACGGCGGCCCATCATCGGCTTGAGCCCCGCGCTGAGACACGCACGCCTCAAATGTAACCACGGTGGCCCGCGGACCGATATTTGGCTCACACGGCGACCTCGCGATCTCCCGCGGGGTCGGCCAGCAACGCGGCCAGCCGGGCCGGATCGAGCAACTCCTCGGGCGCGAGGGTGGCACCGGTGCGCACGTAGTAGAAGGCGGCGCGCACCGAGGACGCCGGGGCTCCGGTCAAAGCGGCCCACGCCAGGCGGTAGACCGCCAGCTGGACCGCGGCGTGCCGCATGGCTTCCGGTCCGCGCGGCGGCTCGCCGGTCTTCCAGTCGACGACGGTGGCGCCGCCGTCGGGGTCGGCGAACACGGCGTCGATGCGGCCGCGCACCACGGTATCGCCGAGGGGCATCTCGAACGGCACCTCGACGGCCACGGGCGTGCGCGCGGCCCACGGCGATCGGGTGAACGCTTCCTGCAGCGCGGCCAGCTTCTCGTCGTTGCCGACGTCGGAGTCCGCCGCGCCCGGCAAGTCGCCCAGATCGAACAGCCACTCGGCGCCGTAGTACTGCTGCACCCAGGCGTGAAAGGCGTTGCCCAGCAGGGCATGGGGGTCCGGCCGGGTCGGTAGCCGATACACCAGCCGCTGCGCCGCACCGGCCGGGTCGCGCGCCAGGTCCACCAGACCGCTGACCGAGACCTGGCTGGGCAGGGCCGGGGCGGGCGGGCGGACCGAACGCGCCCGCTCGGCCAGTAGCGCGTCGACGTCGGCGGCCCAGCCGTCGACGTCGCCGTCGCCGCCGTCGCCGCCGCCGCCGTCGTCGCCGTCGCGCGCGTGGTCCGCCGACATGGCGCCCCGCACCAGCGCGGCCCCGCGTTCGACGGCCCCGCGCCGCCCCGCCAGCGGGTCGACGGGCCAGATCGCCTCGACGACGTCGTCGCGCAACGGGTTTCGTTCCCCGTCGGCGGGGGCGGGCGCCCAGTGTTCGACCACCCCGCACGGGTCGCCCGCAGCGGCGGAACGCTCGATGACGTCCTTGAGTTCGCACAGGAAATCCGACGGGCCGCGCGGCTTGACCCCGGTGCAGCCCCAGTGATGACCGGACACCAGCAGGGTGTCCTCGGTGCGGGTGACGGCGACGTACAGCAGACGGCGTTCCTCGTCGACACGCCGCCGCTCTAGCTGACCGCGATGCTCGGCGATCTTGTCCGACAACTGCTTTCGGTTGGTGACGTCCGACGTGTCCAGCACCGGGATGCCCGGCGCCCCGGTGCAGGCGCGGTCGCCGCGCAGCAGCGGCGGCAGCTCGGCGGCGTCGGTGAGCCAGGTGCTCCGCGACGCGGTCGACGGGAACGTCCCGCCGGACAGGTGGGCCACCGCCACCACCTGCCACTCCAAGCCCTTGGCGGCGTGCACCGTGAGCACCTGCACCCGGTCGCGCGCGACCGCCGGCGGGGCGGGCGCCAGGCCGTTCTCCACGGCCTCGGCCACGTCCAGGTAGGCCAGCAAACCACCCAGTGACGCCGCGGCG
The DNA here is from genome assembly GCA_963711445.1 of uncultured Actinomycetota bacterium. GTDB lineage: Bacteria > Actinomycetota > Actinomycetes > Mycobacteriales > Mycobacteriaceae > Mycobacterium. The sequence goes on along the minus strand of CAVQEF010000002.1, from coordinate 772,057 downwards.
GACGCGTCCGCCGCGGCGGCCCGCTCGGCGTAGCCGGCCACCACGTCGGCGAAGGCATCGAGGTGCTCGGCCCCGGTCCAGCCCGCGGAGGCCCGCGCCCGCGCCTCGCAATCGACGCCCAGCGCGCGGCGCACCTCGGCCACCAACTCGGGCAGCGGGTGGCCGAGGTGGCCGCGCAGCGCGCCCAGCTCGGCGGCCAACGCGATGATGCGCTGATACCCCACCGCGGAATACGAGCCGGCCGGGCCGGGATCGCTGATCGCGTCGGCCAGGCACGCGGTGTCGCTCTCGGGGCCGGCCGCCATCGCGATCGACTCGGCCGACGCGGCCTCGTCCGGGCGCGCCCCGCCCGGGGCGCCGCCGAGGGCCAGGGCGCGGTGCCACAGCGCGGCGACATCCCGCCCGCCGAGGCGCCACCGCGGCCCGGTCAGCACCCGCATCGCCGCCGCGCCCGCCGTCGGGTCGCCGACCAGGCGCAGCATGGCGACCACGTCGGCGACCTCGGGGACCGACAGCAGGCCCGCCAGCCCCACCACCTCGGCCGCAACGCCACGCGCCCGCAGGGCCTCGGCGATGGGCGCGGCGTCGGCGTTGCGGCGCACCAGCACCGCGGCCGTGGGCGGGCTGACCTCGTCGGCCCGGGCCTGCCGGTAGCGCCGCGACAGCTGGTCGGCGATCCACTCGCGTTCGGCCCGCACGTCGGGAAGCAACGCGCAGACGACGGTGCCGGGCGGGGCGTCGGGGCGGGGGCGCAGCGCGTGCACCGCGACCGAACGCCGCCGCGCCTCCGCCGAGATCGCGTTGGCCACGTGCAGGGCCCGCGGCGGGTTGCGCCAGCTGGTCCGCAGCTCCAGCACCGGCGCCGGGCTGCCGTCGCGCCGGGGGAAGTCGGTGCAAAACCGCGGCAGGTTGGTCGCCGAGGCGCCGCGCCAGCCGTAGATCGACTGGATCGGGTCCCCGACGGCCGTCAGCGCCAGCCCGTCGTCTACCCCGCCGCCGAACAGCGCCGACAAGGCGATGCGCTGGGCGTGCCCGGTGTCCTGGTATTCGTCGAGCAGCACCACCCGGTAGCGGTCGCGCAACTCCGCACCGACCTGCGGGAACGACGCCGCCAGCCGCGCCGCGGCCGCCATCTGGCCGCCGAAGTCGGTCACCTTCGCCGCACGCATGCGCTCGTCCAGCGCGTCGAGCAGCGGCACCAGCTCGGCGCGCTGGGTCTGGGTGGCCAGCAGCCGCAGCAGCCACTGGCTGGGCCCGCGGTCGCGTTGGTAGGGGCCCGCGGGCAGCCCGTGGACCAGCCGTTCCAGCTCCACGTGGGTGTCGCGGAGCTGCCGGGTGTCCACCAGGTGCTCGGCGAGCTGGCCCCATAGCCGCAGCACCATCGAGGTGAGGGCGGCGGGTGTCTTGTCGGTGCTCAGCGCCCCGCGGTAGGAGCTGACGACCTCGAAGGCCAGCTGCCACAGCTCGGTCTCGCCCAGCAGCCGGGTGTCGGGCTCGACGGGCAGCAACAGCCCGTGGTCGCGCAGGAGCGTGCCGGCGAACGCGTGATAGGTGCTGACCGTCGGCTCGCCGGGGCTCGTCGGGCCCAGGCCGATGCCCGCCAACCGGGCCAGCCGCGACCGGACGCGGCGCAGCAGCTGGCCGGCGGCCTTGCGGGTGAACGTCAACCCCAGCACCTGGCCGGGTTCGGCGTAGCCGTTGGCCACGAGCCACACCACCCGCGCCGCCATCGTCTCCGTCTTGCCGGCGCCGGCCCCGGCGATCACGACGAGCGGCCCCGGTGGCGCGGCGATGACGGCGGCCTGCTCGTCGGTCGGCGGGAAAAGCCCTAGCGCGCTGGACAATTCGGCGGGGCTGTAACGCGGGTTCACGGCGTGGACTCCTCTGCGTGGGCGGGGCAGCCGGGGCGCAGCGGACAGTGCGTGCAGCCGTCGTTGCGGCGGGCGACGAAAGACGGCCCGGCCGTGGCCTCGGCCGCGCACCGCAGCAGGGTGCGCCATTGCGCGCGGGCGGCCGGCGTCAGCGGATCCTGCTCACGCTCGGTGGCCCCCGCGGCACCGGCCTTGCCGAGGTAGACCAGTCGCGCCCCGCCCGGCTCGACGTGATCGGGGCCGTCGGGAACCATGCCCTCGGCCACCGCGAGCTGATACATCGCCAGCTGGGCGTGCTGGTGGGCGTCATCCTTGCTGACCGGTGTCTTGCCGGTCTTGATGTCGACGACCACCAGCCGCCCGGCCGCGTCGCGCTCCAGCCGGTCCACGCGTCCGCGCAGCCGAACCGTCGGGGCGTCGTCGTCGCACGCCCCGAGGTCCCCGCGGACCTCGACCTCGACGCCGACCTCGGTGAGCTCGCCGCGGGTCCGCGCCCGCCATTCGACGAAGGCCGTGATCATGGCGCGGTGGCGGGCCAGCTCGTTGGCCGAATGCCACCGGGCCTCGAACGGCAGGTGCTCCCAGGCCCGGTCCAGCTCGGCCAGCAGCTGCGACTCGGTCTTGTCCGGTTCGGCGACAAGCGCGTGCAGCACCGAGCCGATGGCCGACCGCAGGTCGCGTGCGTTGCTTCCGCCGTGCCGTTCGGCCAGCCACCGCAGCGGACAGTCGCTGAGAGTCTGCAGGGTGGACGGCGTCAGCGTGACGACGTCTCGACTGCCACGCAGCGGTTCGGCGGTGCTGACCGGGATCAGGCCGTGCCAGCCGGCCGGGTCCGCGCCGGGGACTCCCGCGTCGGCCAGTCGGGCCAATTGCGTTGCCGCACAATGGCGTGCGGCGTCGTCCACGGCTCCGTCGGGCGCGCACACGACACCGCGCAGCCGGCCGACCAGCGCTGCCGCGGACAGCACCCTGGGTGCCGACACAGGCTGCGCCGCAACGGTTTCCGGGTCTCCGTCGGCCCACTGGGCGACCTCGGAGAAGAACACCGAGGGCAGCGCGTCCGCATCGCCGGGCCCGCCGCTGTCGCCGTCGACGGCCGTCACCAGCAGCCGGCGCCGGGCCCGCCCCATCGCCGCCACCAGCAGCCGCCGCTCCTCGGCGAGCAGCGGTGCGCGCACCGACGCGTCCTCGGTGACACCGTCGAACACGTCGAGCAGCCGCTGGGTGGCCAGCACCCCGCCGCGCGGAACGGTGTTGGGCCACAACCCGTCCTGCAAGCCGGCGATGACCACCAGATCCCACTCGTGTCCCAGCGCGCCGTGCGCGCTGAGCACCCTGACCCGTTCGGCCGCCGGCGCCGGCCCGGCGCTGGCGCCCGGCAGCTGCAGAGCCTCGACGTGCTCGACGAGCCCGCGCAACGACGCTCCGGACGTGCGGGCCACGTAGTGGTCGGTGATGTCGAACAGCGCGGTCACCGCCTGCAGGTTGCCGGCCGCCTGGGCGCCGCCGGGACCGCCCCGCTCGGCGGCCGCCAGCCAGCGACGCTGCAGACCGGACCGATTCCAGGCGGCCCACAGGGTGTAGCGCGGATCCTGACCGGCGCGGTGGCAGCGCGCGGCCGCGTCCAGCACCGCCCGCACCCGCTGCAGCGCGCCGGACTGTGCGCCGGGCAGCGGCCCGTCCCCGGAGAGCGCGTCCACGAGCAGCTCGCCGAGGCCCGCCCGGGCGCGGTCGCGCTGGAGCGCGCGGCGCAGCTGCCGCAGCGAGACCGGGTCGACGCGGCCGATGGGCCCGGTAAGCAACGCCAGCGCCCGCTCACCGTCGAGCCCGTCGGCGGTGGCCTCCAGCACCGTGAGCAGCGCGCGCGCCGCGGGCTCGGCCGACACCGCCCCGCCGGCCGGGGGCCCCGCCACGGGTACTCCGGCGGCGGCCAGGGCGCGCTGCAGCCGCGGACCGACCCGCGGCACCGAGCGGACGATGACCGCCATCTGCGACCACGGCACCCCGTCGACGAGGTGCGCCCGCCGCAGCGCGTCGGCGACGATCGCCGCCTCCGCGTGCGCCGAGGCGGCCAGGCGCACGACGACCGATCCCTGGTCGGCACCGGTGCCCTCGATCTGTTTGCCGCGCCCGGCCCCCGGCAGCCGTCGCGCTATCCCGCTGACGGCGCGCGCCACCGCCGGGGCGCACCGGTGCGAGACCGTCAACGCAATCGACGGAGAATCCCCGGCGAGCAATCCGGCCGATTCGCCGCCCCGGAAGCCGAACACCGCCTGGTGGGGATCGCCGGCGACCAGGATCAGCTCGCTGCCGGCCGCCAGCGTCCGCACCAGGGCCACCGCCTGCCGGTCGAGTTGCTGGGCGTCGTCGACCAACAGGAGGCGCACCCGGGCCCGTTCGGCGGCCAGCAGCTCGGGGTCGACCGCGAAGGCTTCCAGCGCGGCGCCGACGAGCTCGGCCGCCCCCAGGGCCGGCGTCGTCGCCTCCGGTGCCGCCGTGCCGACCGCCGCCCGCAGCAGCATCACCTGCTCGTACTGGCGCGCGAACCGCCCGGCGGCGGCCCATTCCGGGCGGCCTCGCTGCCGGCCCAGCCGCTCCAGCTGCCGGGGATCCACCCCGCGTTCGGCGCAGCGCGCCAACAGGTTGCGCAGTTCGGTCGCAAAGCCGGCGGTGCCCAGGGCCGACCGCAGGTGGTCCGGCCACGCCGACGCGGCGCGCGGCCCGTCCTCGAGGTCGCCGGCCAGCAGTTCCCGGATGATGGCGTCCTGTTCGGCGCTGGTGACCAGCCGCGGGGGTGCGTCACCGGCGCGCTCGGCGGCGCGCCGCAACACCGCGTAGGCGTAGCTGTGCACCGTCCGCACCAACGGCTCGCGCACCGCGGCCAGGCCGGGGCCGGCGGCGCGCGACCGCAGCAGCGCCGTCGTCAGCGCGCTGAGCTCCGCCATCCCGAGCCGGCCCGAACCGGTCAGCAGCAGAACCGATTCGGGGGCCACGCCGGAGCCGATGTGGGCGACCGCGGCGTCGGCCAGCAGGCTGCTCTTGCCGGTGCCGGGACCGCCCAGCACGCGCACCAGCCCACGCGCTCCCGGCGCCAGAACGGCGCGCGCGGCAAAGTCCCAGGTGTGCGACATGGCTGCATGCAACCACGGGGGTATGACATGTGGCCTCCGGCTCCGAGCGGACCGGCCCGGCCCGGCCCGGCCCAAGCCGCTACTAGCGCGGCGCGAACGCGGCCTGCAGCAACCGGGGTTCGAACGCGCCGGGGGCCTGGCCGCTGACCGCGTACTGGTAGACGGCGACCCGGAAGATCTGGCCCAGCGCGCTGGAGATCAACGACATGACGATGACGCCCGCGACCGTGAGGGCCACCGCGGCGGCCGCGAGCGCCTGCTGGCCGACCGCGGCCAGCGCGAACGCTCCCGCGGTGCCGGTGAGCACGATCATGATGCTGAACACGACCACCACCACCGAGATCGTGGCCGCCCCGGTCGCGCTCTCCCCCCACCGCGCCTTGACGACGGCCACCGAGCGCTGCAGCGACCGCAGCGGCCCCCGATTCTCGGGTGGTTCCGAGACCGCGATCACCGGGATGACGAAGAAGGTGGCGACCGCCCACGCGGCGCCGGTCAGCCACACCGCGATCCGGCCCAGCAGCGGCAGGCGATCTTCCAGCGCCCGCAGGATCAGTCCCACGGTGGCCGCCACGAACGACCAGCCGAGGATCGGGCCGATGCGCTGCGCGGCGGCCCGCAACCCTTCGCCGAAGGTGGTGTCCTCGCCACGCAGCGAGCGCACCGCACACGCCGCCAGCGCGACATTGAAGAAGATCGCGATGAACGTCGACACGTACGCCGTCGCCAGGGCCGCGGCGTAGAGGACCGGATCGTTGCGGTCCACCGGCCGACCGTCGAACACACCGCGCGCGAACAGCGCCGACGCCCAGATCGCGGCCATGGCAAGGATCGCGAAGACGGCCGAGGCCAGCGGGAACACCAGCAGCGACAGGTCGCCGCTCAGCACCTTCCAACTCTGCCGCGCCAGCGCCCAACCGCGCTTGATGCTGTCCATTGCCGCTCCGCCCGGGTCTCGGCCGCGGTGTGTTTGCCGGCGCGGCACTGTGAGCGGATATCCTAGCCCGCGGCGACCGGGCCGGCGCCGACTAGACTCGACCGGGGCAGTACCAGGAAACGCGAGAAACGTCAGGAGGGATCCGATCGTGAATGACGTCGAGGGCCTCGTTCCCGACGACGAAGTTCCCGAAGCAGACGCGGCGGAACAGCACCAGGTGGTCGGCGCCGACGACGAGGCCGGCCTGGACACCGAGTACCTGAGCGCCGACGCCGCGGATCGCGATGCCAACGACGCCGATCTGCTCGAGCAGGCCTTCATCGTTCCCACCGCGGACGACGACTGGATCGACACCGAGTAAACCCACACCGGCCCACACCGACGGCGACTGGCACGATCGAGAACGTGAGCGCCGATCTGCACGTGCACCGCTACGGTCCGCCGGGTCCGGTGCGCGTGCTGGCGATCCACGGGCTGACCGGCCACGGGCAGCGTTGGGAGCACCTGGCCGGCTACCTGCCCGAAACTCCCATCGCCGCACCCGATGTGCTCGGCCATGGCAGGTCGTCGTCGGCGGCGCCGTGGACCATCGACGCCAACGTCGCGGCGCTGGCGGCCCTGCTCGACGAGCGGGCCGACGCGCCGGTGCTGGTGGTGGGCCACTCGTTCGGCGGCGCGCTGGCGATGCAGCTGGCCGCGGCCCGGCCCGACCGGGTCGCCGCGCTGCTGCTGCTCGACCCGGCGGTCGGGCTCGACGGCGGCTGGATGCGCGACATCGCCGAGGCGATGCTGTCCTCGCCGGACTACCCGGACGCCGAGGAGGCCCGCCGGGAGAAGGCGACGGGGTCGTGGTCGGACGTGGACCCCGCGTTGCTGCAGGCCGAGCTGGACGAGCACCTGATCGAGCTGCCGAACGGGCGCTACGGGTGGCGGGTGAGCCTGCCGGCGATGATGTCGTACTGGAGTGAGCTGGCGCGCGAGGCGGTGCTGCCGCCGCCGGGAACGCCGACGACGCTGGTGCGGGCCAAGCGGACCTCGCCGCCCTACGTCGGCGACCGGCTGGTCGCGGGCCTGGAAACGCAGCTGGGACCGGACTTTCGGCTGCTGGACTTCGACTGCAATCACATGGTGCCCTACGCCAAACCGGACGAGGTCGCCGCGCTGGCGCGCGAGTTGCTGGGACCCCGCTGACAGTGGCGCCGATCACCGACGACCAGGTGGAGCGGGTACGCGCCCTGGTCGCCGCCGTCCCCGTTGGCAGGGTCGTCACCTATGGCGACATCGCTTCCGTCGCAGGGCTTTCCAGTGCGCGCATCGTCGGCTGGATCATGCGGACCGACTCCTCGGACCTGCCCTGGCACCGGGTGATCACCGCGTCCGGGCGTCCGGCTCCGCATCTGAGGACCCGCCAGCTGGAGCTGCTGCGGGCCGAGGGTGTCCTCGCGGTCGACGGCAGGGTCGCGCTGCGCGAGTTCCGTTACGAATTCCCGCTCAGCACCTAGAGCACCAGCCGGACCAGGGCCGCGGTGCGGGCCAGGCCGGGGAACGCCTCGGCGGTCGAGCGCGGGTGCAGCGCGTGCACCGCGAGCCGAAACATCAAGGCGCGCAGCAACATCTGCGGCCATTCCGGCAGCGCATTCCAGCGTTCGATCAGGCCGTCGTCGGCATCACCCCAGGACAGCGCGTCGACGACGACCACGCCCGCGGCCCACGACGCCGGCCGCCAGTAGGGCGTGATGTCGGTGATGCCCGGCGCCGCGGTGCCCACGAAAAGCACTGTGCCGTAGAGGTCCCCGTGCACCAGCTGGTTGGCGCTCTTGGTCGGCCGGCGCAGGGTGGCCAGCTGGTTGATCAGCTCGACCGAGCGCTGGCTGTCCGGCGTCGGCGCTGACGTCCGCGCGCCCGGCGGCACCGAGGCCAGTGGCCGTTCCTCCCACGCGGCGCGATCGGCGGCGATGAAGACGTCGATCTCCGCCCAGGGCGTGGTGGGCCCCTGCGTCAGGAAGCGGGGCCGTTCCAGTTTGCTGGTGGCCTCGTGCAGCCGCACCGCGGTCGAGACCACCTCGTCGTGCCTGGGCTCGGGTGTGCCGGCGACGAACGTGTCGGCCCGCCAGCCCGACACCACGTACCGCCCGTCAGTGGAGCGGACGGGCCGGGCCAGCCGCACCCCGTCGACGAACAGCGTCTCGCGGACCCGCGCCGACCAGGCCGCGCGGGCGTGGTCGGCCACCAGCGACAGCACGACCTCGCCACACCGCCAGCCGCCCTCCCAGCCGGCGCCCAGGGCGGCGGGCTTCACACCGGTCAAACCGAAAGCGGACAGCACATGGTCCGGCGGTGGTTCGACGTTCACACGCTCAGCCTAATGGAGCAGTTTGTGGCTCCCGGGTCAGTACATGACCATGTCGGGCTGCATCTGTTGCGCCCAGGCCACGATGCCGCCCTGCAGGTGGACCGCGTCGGAGAAGCCCGCCTTCTTCAGCGCGGCCAGCACCTGCGCCGAACGCACGCCGGTTTTGCAGTACAGCACCGGCACGCGGTCCTGCGGCAGCTGGGTCAGGCCCGCGCCGGAGTCGATCGAGGACTGCGGGATCAGCTGGGCGCCGTCGATGTGCACGATCTCCCACTCGGCGGGCTCGCGGACGTCGATCAGCGCCAGCTTCTTGCCGGAGTCCAGCCACTCGCGCAACTCACTGGGGGTGATGGCGGACTCGGCGGCGGCCGCACCGGCGTCCTCGGACACCACGCCGCAGAACTGCTCGTAGTCGGCCAGGCCGGTGATCCGCGGGGTCGAGGGGTCCTTGCGGATCCCGATCGTGCGGTAGCTCATCGGCAGCGCGTCGTAGATCAGCAGCCGGCCCAGCAGCGATTCGCCGATCCCGGTGATCAGCTTGATCGCCTCGGTCCCCATCACCGCCGCGACGGAGGCGCACAGGATGCCCAGGACACCGCCCTCGGCGCACGACGGCACCGTGCCGGGCGGCGGCGGCTCCGGGTACAGGTCGCGGTAGTTCAGGCCCCGGCCGTCGGGCGCGTCCTCCCAGAACACCGAGACCTGGCCCTCGAACCGGTAGATCGATCCCCACACGTAGGGCTTGCCGGCCAGCACCGCGGCGTCGTTGACCAGGTACCGGGTCGCGAAGTTGTCGGTGCCGTCGACGATCAGGTCGTAGCGCGCGAACAGATCCACGGCGTTGCCCGCGTCCAGCCGGAACTCGTGCAACCGCACCTCGACCAGCGGGTTGATGGCGGCGATCGAGTCGCGCGCCGACCGCGCCTTGGACCGCCCGACGTCGGCCACGCCGTGGATGATCTGGCGCTGCAGGTTCGACTCGTCGACGACGTCGAAGTCGACCACACCGAGCGTGCCGACGCCCGCGGCGGCCAGGTACAGCAGCGCCGGCGACCCGAGCCCGCCGGCGCCGATCACCAGCACGCGGGCGTTCTTCAGCCGCTTCTGGCCGTCCACCCCCAGGTCGGGAATGATCAGGTGGCGGCTGTAGCGGGCCACCTCCTCGCGGCTGAGCTCACCCGCCGGCTCCACCAGAGGCGGCAACGACGTCGACACCGAACGCCTCCTCGAATCGCTTCCCGATGCTCCGAGGCTACCCAGCGCACCGGCAAGCTTCGAGCCTGCGGCGGCGGCGCGCACAAAGCTAGGCGATCGGGTACGGCCAGGGGTTGAACTTGCAGCTCTTGCCGTCCGCCTTGACGAAGTCGGGGTCGAACGGGGCGGCCTCGTCGTCGGAGGTGGAGAACGTCTGCTGCATCATCACCGGGGCCAGGCCGCCCTGCTTCTCGCAGGCCTGGTGGCGCGTGTACCCGATGGCGTGGCCGACCTCGTGGTTGATCACATATTGCCGATAGGAGCCGATGTCCCCCTCGAAGGGAACGGCGCCGCGCACCCAGCGCGCCTCGTTGATGAACACCCGGGACTGCCGCTCCGGCCCGAAAGACGGGTTGTAGCAGGAAGTCTCCAGCTGGAACTCGTAGCCGCAGCCCCCGCGCACCGTCACCGGGGACACCAGCGAGATCCGGAAGTCGGGCTTGCCCCCGCTCTCGGCGTCCAGCCGGATGAACGCGAACTGCGGGTCGTGCGTCCAGCCCTTGGGGTTGGCCAGCGTTTGATCGACCATCTGGGCGAAGGCGTCGTCGCCGCCGAACATCGTCGGGTCCAGGCCATCCTCGACCTCGACGGTGTACCGGAACACCTTGGCCGTTCCCTTGCCGACCTGCGGCGTCGTACCGGGCACGACGTGGTAGGCCTTCTCGCCCGCCTCGGTGAACGGTCCGCCGGCGGGCAGCGTCCCGGCCGGCAGGTCGGCGTCGAACGCGGCCAGCCCGCGCGGCGGCGCATCGAGGATCGCGGTACCCACGGCGCCGATGTCCGGGGACTCCGAGACGGGCTGGCTCGCCGTCGGCTTGGGCGCGGCGGTGCCGGTCACCGTCTGGTAGATCACCACCGCGGTGAGCACCGCCAGAACCGGCAGCGCATACGCGCGCCAGCCGTACGTCGAGACGAATTTGCCCAGCCAGGTCTGCTTGCGCCATCGGCGCGGCCGGTCACGGTCGGCGCGGGGCCGTCCTGCGCCCTGGTCGATGGGGTCGCGCAGGGCCCGCAGCGGCTCTCGCCACTCGTCGCGCAGCACGGGCACCCGGCCGGTGCCGCGGACGGGCCGCTGGGACGTCATTTTCCCAGGATGGCACAGGCCGGGCCGGCGGCCCCCCTGGCGCGCCCGAACGGCACGCGCGACACCCACACTGCCAGCCCCGACGGCGACGGCGGTCGCAGCGGCGCCGCGGGGAGTAATGTCTGTTGCCACGAAGCGGCGCGGCCGGTCCCGGCGGTACGGGGTCAGCCGCCAACCAGTCAGATGAGGACTCGATGAGCGATCTCGCCAAGCCGGCGCGGCGAGCCGTCCGGACGGCCGACCACGCCCGGCCGGGAGAGGGCATGGCGCCCTCGAACCGTCGTGGCAACCGCATGCCACGCGACGAGCGCCGCGGCCAGTTGCTGATCGTGGCCAGCGACGTCTTTGTCGACCGCGGCTTTCACGCGGCCGGCATGGACGAGATCGCCGAGCGCGCCGGGGTGAGCAAACCCGTTCTCTACCAACATTTCTCGAGCAAGCTCGAACTGTACCTGGCGGTGTTGCACCGGCACGTCGAAAAGCTGGTCTCCGGTGTGCAGCAGGCGCTGCGCACGACCACCGACAACCGGGAGCGGCTGCACGCGGCCGTGCAGGCGTTCTTCGACTTCATCGAGCACGACAGCCAGGGCTACCGGCTGATCTTCGAGAACGACTACGTCACCGAACCCGAGGTCGCCGCCCAGGTGCGGGTCGCCACCGAATCGTGCATCGACGCGGTGTTCGACCTGATCAGCGCCGATTCCGGGCTCGACCCGCACCGCGCCCGGATGATCGCGGTGGGCCTCGTCGGAATCAGCGTCGACTGCGCCAGGTACTGGCTGGACTCCGACCGCCCGATCTCCAAGGTGGACGCCGTCGAGGGCACCGTCCTATTCGCCTGGGGCGGGCTGTCTCACGTGCCGCTCACTCGCTCTTAGCGGCCTTCCCGCCGGCCTTCGCCGAGGCGTCCGCGCCGATCCCGAAGCCGACCCGCCGGCCGTCGGCGGCACCGATCTCGACATAGGCGATCTTGGCGGTGTGGATCAGGAAGCGGCGGCCCTTCTCGTCGCTCAGGGCGAGCAGGCCCGAGCCCTCGCGCAGCGCGGCGGCGACGAGTTCTTCCACCTCACCGGGGGTCTGCGCACTGTTGAAGACCAACTCGCGAGGACTGTCCGTGATACCGATCTTGACCTCCACCGTGGCCCCTTCCTTGGTCATGCAGTCGCAGACGTCTCAGCCAGCAGGCTAGTGGACGCGGGCGCCGCGCCCCGCACGCCGGGTCCACCTGCGGCGTTCGCCACGCGCGAAACGACGGGCCCGGCCCGCGGATAACGGTGGATAACGATCTGCTTGCAGCTGGTCATCCACGGGCGCGCGACGCCAGGCCACTACTTTCACATCGCTAACATCGGCCACATGGGTAACATGCTGCGTGGTCGTGAAGACGAGGTGCAGGATTACCCCGACGGCTACGACCGGGACGACGACCAGGACTACGACGAACAGGACTACGACGAACAGGACTACGACGACCGGGACGACCGGGACGACGACCTGGACGGCGACCTGGACTACGACCTGGACTACGACGACCGGGACTACGCCGAGGGCTATGGCCAATTGGTGTGGCCGGGCGACAGCCGCTGGCGCCCCGTCGCGGCGATCCTGGGCGTCGTGGTGGCCCTGGGCGCCGTGGCGACGGCCGTGATCATCAACAGCGGGGACAGCGCGTCCACGAAGGCCACCGTGGGGGCGCCGGCTCCCCGGCCCATGACCTCGGCTCCCACGTCGGCGCCGACGTCGCCAAGGGCGCCGGCCCGGTCGACGCAGCAACAGCTGCCGCCCGAGACGTTCACCACCGTGCCCACCGCGAGCGGCGCACCCTCGGCGGCGCCCGCCCCCACGCCGACGGGGACGCCCACCGCCGCGCCGCCCGCCGTGGCCCCGCCGCCGGCCGCCGCGCTGAACCCGCGCACCGTCGTCTACAGCGTGACCGGCACCAAGCAACTGCTGGACCTGGTGAACGTCGTCTACACCGACGCCCGCGGCTTCCCGCAGACCGAGTTCAACGTGGCCCTGCCGTGGTCGAAGGTCGTCGTGCTGAATCCGGGCGTGCGGACGGAGTCGGTGATCGCGACGAGCTTCGCCGGCGGGCTCAGCTGCGCGATCGTCAACGCCGAAGGCCAGCCGGTGGTGACGTCGACCAATACCTCGATCGTGGCGACCTGCACCCGCTGAACGGCTCGCCCGGTCAGCCCAGCCCGAGCTCGTGCATCCGCCGGTCGTGGGTCTGCTGCAGGCGATCGAAGAACGCGCTGAGCTGGTTCAGGCCGCCGGCGCCCGCCAACACCAGGTCGACGAGTTCGTCGTGGTCGGCCAGCACGTACTGGGTCTGGGTGATCGCCTCGCCGAGCAGCCGGCGCGCCCACAGCGCAAGCCGGCTGCGCTGCTTGCTGCTCGCGGTGACGACGGCGCGCACCTCGGCCACGACGAATTGCGAGTGCCCGGTCTCCGCCAGCGCCGCCCGTACCACGTCGGCAACCTCGTCGGGCAACCCGTCGGCGATCTCGAGATACAGGTCGGCGGCCAGCGCGTCGCCGATATAGGTCTTGACCAAGGCCTCCGGCCACGTGCTGGGCATCGTGAGCCGGTGGTAGTTCTCCAGCGCCGAGACGTACTTCGACATCGCCGGCACCACGTCGACACCCCGGCGCTCCAGGGCGTCGTGCAGCAGCTCGTAGTGGCCCATCTCGGCAGCGGCCATGCTCGCCATGGAGATCCGCCCCCGCAGGTCAGGCGCCATGCGAGCCTCGTCGGTCAGCCGGTAGAACGCCGCGACCTCGCCGTAGGCCAGCACCGCGAACAATTCGTTGACGCCGGGATGGTCCGCCGACACTCGCGGCGTGGGCGGATCGTCCACATCGTCGGCGGAGGAGGCCTCGGAAAAAGCCGATGTCATGGCAACACTCTAGTCGGCCGGATCAGGCGGAACTGGGCGCCGGCTGTCGACCAGCTATCATGTACGTGGATAGTGGCTGTATTTCCCTCCGCCGCTATCGGCGAAATGTGCGTGCACAGCTGGCCCGCCCAGACCCACTGAGTGGGGCCCGGCGCCTCGGCGACGTATTCGGAGTCGGAACTCGTGCGCGCGTGACCGCGACAGAGAAACACCGACACAGGACCGAACAACGTCACCGAAAGGCTTTTCACGCCCGTATGACCACACTGACTTCAACAACAACCGAGACTTCAACAACCGAAACTTCAACAACCGAGACTTCAACAACCGAAACATCCGCACCCACCTTCGCCGAACTCGGCGTCCGCGACGAAATCGTCCGCGCGCTGGCCGACAAGGGCATCGACCGTCCTTTTGCCATTCAAGAGCTGACCATGCCGCTGGGACTCGCCGGCGACGACGTGATCGGCCAGGCCCGTACCGGCATGGGCAAGACATTCGCCTTCGGGGTGCCGCTGCTGCACCGCCTCACCACCCGCGCCGACGTCATGCCGCTCAACGGGGTGCCCCGGGCGCTGGTCGTGGTGCCCACCCGCGAGCTGTGCCTGCAGGTGACCCAGGACCTGGCCACCGCGGCCAAATACCTGAGCGCCGACGGACGCCCCCTGTCGGTGGTGTCGATCTACGGGGGCCGGGCCTACGAACCGCAGATCGAGGCGCTGCAGTCCGGGGCCGACGTGGTGGTGGGCACCCCGGGCCGGCTGCTGGACCTGGCCCAGCAGGGCCACCTGCAGCTGGGCGGGCTGTCGGTGCTCGTGCTCGACGAGGCCGACGAGATGCTCGACCTGGGCTTTCTGCCCGACATCGAACGCATCCTGCGCCAAATCCCCGCCGAACGGCAGTCCATGCTGTTCTCGGCGACCATGCCGGACCCGATCATCACGCTGGCCCGCACCTTCATGAACCAGCCCACGCACATCCGGGCGGAGGCACCGCACTCGGCCGCCGTCCACGACACCACCGAGCAGTTCGTCTACCGGGCGCACGCCCTGGACAAGGTCGAACTCGTCACCCGCGTGCTGCAGGCGCAGGGCCGCGGCGCCACCATGATCTTCACCCGCACCAAGCGCACCGCGCAGAAGGTCGCCGACGAGCTGGCCGAACGGGGCTTCAAAGTCGGCGCCGTGCACGGCGATCTGAACCAGGTCGCCCGCGAGAAGGCGCTCAAGGCGTTCCGCACCGGCGACGTCGACGTGCTGGTCGCCACCGACGTGGCCGCCCGCGGCATCGACATCGACGACGTCACCCACGTCATCAACTACCAGATCCCCGAGGACGAACAGGCCTACGTGCACCGGATCGGCCGCACCGGCCGCGCCGGCAAGACCGGCGTCGCGGTGACGCTGGTGGACTGGGACGAGCTGCCGCGCTGGTCGATGATCGACAAGGCGCTGGGCCTGGACACCCCCGAGCCGGCCGAAACGTACTCCAACTCGCCCCACCTGTACGACGAGCTGGGCATCCCCGCCGAGGCCCGGGGCATGATCGGCACGCCGCGCAAGTCCCCGGTCAAGCGCCGCGAACCGGGCGCCGAGGCCGCACCCTCGGAACGCAAGTCCAAAGGGACGCGCTCGGGCGGACGCCGGCGGCGCACCCGCGGCGGTCAGCCCGTCACCGGTCACCCCGCGACCAAGGCCGCCGCGGAGGCCAACGGTGACGCCGGCGCGGAGGCGCCGCCCAGCTCACCCGCGGGCAACGGCGAACAAAAGCGGCGCCGCCGCCGGCGCCGCAAGCCCGCCGACGCCAACGCCACCGGCACCCACGCGGACTGAGCCGCGCGCCGAGGCATGGTCAGACCCGAGCGGCGGACCAAGGGCGACATTCTGGCTGCCGCGGCGATCGCGATCGTCGTCGCCGTCGCCGCGTCCCTGATCTGGTGGACCAGCGACGCCCGCGCCACGATCAGCCGGCCCGCCGCCGTCCCGGCCCCGAGCCCGCAGTCGGCGCACGCCGTGCCGGCCGCGTTGAACCAGCTCTGGAGTGCCGCGAGTCCCGCCACCGCCACGCCCGTGGTGGTGGGCGGGACGGTCGCCACCGGCGACGGCCGCCGCGTGGACGGACACGACCCCGCCACCGGCCAGACGCGCTGGAGCTACGCCCGTGACGCCGGCCTGTGCGGGGTCACGTGGATCTATCGCTACGCCGTGGCCGTCTACCGCGACGACCGCGGCTGCGGGCAGGTCAGCACCCTCGACGGGTCGACCGGCCGGCGCGGGCCCGCGCGCAGCGGCTACGCCGACCCCCACGTGCGGCTGTCCTCCGACGGCACCACCGTGCTGTCGGTCGGCGACACCCGCCTGGAGCTGTGGCGCTCGGACATGGTCCGCGTGCTGGCTTACGGCGAGACCGACGCCCGCGTGAAGCCGTCGGCGCGGGGGCTGCATTCCGGGTGCCGGCTGGTCTCCGCGGCGGCCAGCTCTTCGGCGGTCTCGGTGCTCGAGTCCTGCCTGGGCAAGCCCGATCTGCGGCTCGTCCTGCTGCGGCCGGGCAAGGAGGACGACGAGCCCAAGCAGCAGATCGTGGACGAGCCCGGGATCAAGCCGGATTCGGGCGCGCGCGTGGTGGCCGTCTGGGAGAACAACACCGCGGTGTACCTGCCGTCACCGCAGCCCCGGGTGGACGTGGTCGATGACACCGGGACCACGGTGTCGAGCGCCCTGCTGTCCAAGGCACCCTCGCGCTCGGCGGTGGCCTCCCAGGCGGGCAACCTGGTGACCTGGTGGACCGGCGACTCCCTGATGGTGTTCGAGGCGAGCACGCTGGCGTTGCGCTACACGATCGCCGCGGGCGACACGGCGGCGCCGCTGGGACCGGCCGCGATGATGGCGGGCCGGCTGCTGGTTCCGGTCACCGGCGCGATCGGCGTCTACGACCCGGTCAACGGCGCCAACGAGCGCTACATCCCGGTGACCCGGGCGCCGGGCGGCCCACAACCCGCAGAGCCGGTGGTCCCCGCCGTCTCGGGATCGCGGGTGTTCGAGCAGCGCGGTGACACCGTGGTGGCGCTGGGCTGACCCGGGTCGGCCCGCGGGAACTAGACCTCGACGGCGAACGTCGGCAGCGCCTTGCCTGTCTTCCAATGCCTGAGCAGCGCCTGCGCGAGCTCGCCGTAGGCCGACGCGCCCTTGTTCTTGCGCCCGGCCATCACCGACGAGCCCGAGGCGCTGGCCTCGGCGAAACGCACGGTGCGCGGGATGGGCGGGGCCAGCACCGGCAGGTCGTAGCGGTCGGCGACGTCGAGCAGCACGTCACGGGTGTGGGTGGTGCGCGCGTCGTACAGCGTCGGCAATGCGCCCAGCAGCCGCAGCTCCGGGTTGGTGATCTGCTGGACGTCGGCGACCGTGCGCAGGAACTGCCCGACGCCCCGGTGGGCGAGCGTCTCGCACTGCAGCGGCACGATCACCTCGTCGGCGGCCGTCAGCCCGTTGAGGGTCAGCACGCCCAGCGACGGCGGGCAGTCGATCACGATCACGTCGAACTGGCCGGAGAGCTTGGCCAGTGCGCGCTTGAGCGCGTATTCGCGGCCGGCCCGCATCAGCAGCATCGCCTCGGCGCCCGCCAGGTCGATGTTGGCCGGCATCAGCGTCATTCCCTCCATCGTCTCGACCAGCGCGGCGTTGGGCTCGACCTCACCGAGCAGCACCTCGTGCACCGACACCGGAAGTTTGTCGGGATCCTGGCCGAGGGAAAAGGTCAGGCAACCCTGCGGATCCAGGTCGACCAGCAGCACCCGCTGCCCCGCCTCCGCCATCGCCGCGCCCAGCGACGCGACCGTCGTCGTCTTGGCGACGCCACCCTTCTGGTTGGCAACCGCCAATACCCGGGTCCTAGCCACAGGCGCAGCTCCTTCTCATCGATTGGCTCCCCGTCGCCGCGTGGGTCACGAGCGCGGTCATGTGTGCCATCCTGGCATGTTCGCCGGCGTAATGCTGCGGCCGACAAGCCGGGGTTCGCGTCCGGCAGAATCGGTCGCATGGGCTTGTACAACCACCGACTCGTACTGCTGCGACACGGCGAAACCGCGTGGTCCAAATCCGGACAGCACACGGGTCGAACCGATCTCGAGCTCACCGACAACGGCCGGATCCAGGCCGACCGCGCCGGGCGGGTGCTGCGTGAGATCGGGCTCGACGACCCGGTGGTGTACTCCAGCCCGCGTCAACGCGCCATCACCACGGCCAAGCTGGCCGGGCTATCGATCGACGAGGTGACCGACCTGCTCGCCGAATGGGATTACGGCGCCTACGAGGGGCTGACGACCCCACAGATCCACGAATCGGTTCCCGATTGGCTGGTCTGGACGCACGGCTGCCCCGACGGCGAGAGCGTGGCGCAAGTCAGCGACCGCGCCGATGCGGCCGTCGCACTCGCGTTGGAGCAGATGACCTCCCGCGACGTGGTGTTCGTGGGCCACAGCCACTTCTCCCGTTCGGTGATCACCCGCTGGGTCGAGCTGCCGCTGGTCGAGGGCAGCCGCTTCTGGATGGTCGCCGGCTCGATCGCGGTGTGCGGGTTCGAGCACGGCGTGCGGCAGCTGGCCGCCCTCGGGCTGACGGGCCGCGCGCAGGCGCTGTCGCACGGGTGAGCACATCCACCGAACCGCCGTTCGCGCTATGCGGACCCCGCGGGACCATGGTTGCCGACGGGGTGCGCGGCCGCTTCTGCGACGTGCGGGCGGCACAGGCGGAGCTGCGCTCCGGATCAATCCCAATTCTGTTGGGCGCGTTGCCTTTCGACACCGAACAACCCGCGGCGTTGCTGGCGCCGGGGAGCGTGCTGCGCACCGAAGGACCCCCCGCCTGGCCGACGGGCCCGCTGCCCACGGTGCGCGTCGCCGCGGCCGTGCCGTCCCCCGCCGACTACCGCGCCCGGATCGCCCGCGCGCGTGGCCGGCTGCGCGCACCGGGCGGCTCGTTGCACAAGGTGGTGCTCGCCCGCGCGTTACGGCTCGCCGCGGACGCACCCCTGGACGCCCGGGTTGTCCTGCGCCGCCTGATCGCCGCGGACCCCGCCGCCTACGGCTATCTCGTCGACTTGAGCGCCGCGGGCGCCGACTACGCCGGCGTCGCACTGGTGGGCGCCAGCCCGGAGCTTCTCGTCGCCCGCTCCGGCGACCGCGTCATGTGCCAGCCGTTCGCCGGGTCGGCCCCGCGCGCAGCCGATCCGGAAGTCGACGCCGCCAACGGCACCAAGCTGGCCGCCTCGGCCAAGGACCGTCACGAACATCGGCTGGTGATCGAGGCCATGCGGGCGGCCCTGGAGCCACTGTGCGACGACCTGGCCATCGCGGCCGAGCCGCAGTTGAGCCGCACCGCCGCGGTGTGGCACCTGTGCACGCCGATCAGCGGCAGGCTGCGCGAAAAGTCAACGACGGCAATCGATCTGGCCTTGGCCCTGCACCCGACGCCGGCGGTCGGCGGCGTGCCGACCGGCGCCGCGACCGAGCTGATCGCCGAGCTGGAGGGCGACCGCGGCTTTTATGCCGGGGCGGTGGGGTGGTGCGATGCCGACGGCGATGGCTATTGGGTGGTGTCCATCCGCTGCGCGCAGCTGTCGGCGGACCGCCGTACCGCTCTCGCCCGCGCGGGCGGCGGCATCGTCGCCGAATCCGACCCCGATGACGAAGTCGACGAGACCACAACGAAATTCGCGACGATACTCGCCGCACTCGGGGTCCAGACGTGACCGCGGCCGGCTATTCGCCGTCCGGGCCGCGCTGATCGCCGCCGGCGGCCCACCGGACGGCCGCGGGGGCGAACAGCAGCGCCAACGCGGCCAGGGCCACGGCGCCCGCCGGAATCCCCA
The DNA here is from genome assembly GCA_963711445.1 of uncultured Actinomycetota bacterium. Taxonomy (GTDB): domain Bacteria; phylum Actinomycetota; class Actinomycetes; order Mycobacteriales; family Mycobacteriaceae; genus Mycobacterium. The sequence continues at coordinate 752,663 of CAVQEF010000002.1, read as the reverse complement.
ACGCCGGCCGATGCGAGCCCACCGCCAGATACCACGCCACCGGCAGGAGCAGCAGTTGGGTGAACACCCCCAGCCCGCGGCCCCAGCGCCTGCCGAGGATCAGGGCGCGCCCGGCGGCGAGCACCACGGCGCCGGCCACCACGAACCAGACCGCCGTCCCCAAGCCGTTGACCAGGTGCTGGTCGGCTCCCGCGATCGCCCGCACCACCAGCACCGCAGCCACCACCAGCGCGGCCGCGCCCTGGGCGGCGACGATCGCTCCCGCCCCGCGCACGACGGCCGGGGTGACCTGCTTGCCGGGGACTGCCACAGCGTCAGCGTAGTCAGCCGCCCCAACCTTGGGCCGTCACACGGCGTGGCCCGATTGCACGCCTAAGCTCATGCGTCATGCGTGCCGTGCTGATCGTCAACCCCACAGCCACCTCCACCACGCCCGCCGGTCGCGACCTGCTGGCGCACGCGCTCAAAAGCCGCCTGCAACTCACCGTCGAGCACACCAACCACCGCGGCCACGGCACGGAACTCGCGCAGGCGGCGGCCAAGGACGGGGTCGACCTGGTCGTCGTGCACGGCGGCGACGGCACGGTCAGCGGGGTGGTCAACGGCCTGCTCGGTCATCCCGGTTCGACGCCACCGTGGCCCGTCCCCGCCGTCGCGGTAGTGCCGGGCGGCTCGGCGAACGTGCTGGCCCGGTCGCTGGGCATCTCCCGGGACCCCGTCGCCGCCACCAACCAGCTCATCCAGTTGCTCGACGACTACCACCGTCACCAGGCATGGCGCCGCATCGGCCTGATCGACTGCGGTGAGCGGTGGGCCGTGTTCAACACCGGGATGGGGGTCGACGCCGAGGTGGTGGCCGCGGTCGAGGCCGAACGCGACAAGGGCGGCAAAGTCACACCGTGGCGCTACGTGCGCGCCGCCGTGCCCGCCGTGTGGGGCTACACCCGTCGGGAACCGATGCTGACCCTGGAACTTCCCGACCGTGCGCCGCTGACGGGGATCAGCTTCGTCTTCGTGTCGAACTCCAGCCCGTGGACCTTCGCGAACGACAGGCCGGTGTGGACCAACCCCGAGTGCAGCTTCGAGACGGGCCTGGGGGTGTTCGCCCCCACCGGCCTCAAGACCATCCCCACGCTGCGCATCGTGCGGCAGATGTTCGCCAAACGGCCAAAGTTTCACTTCCCGAACCTCATCACCGACGACGACGTCGCGTGCCTGCGCGTCACGTCGACCGGGGGCCCGGTCGCCTGCCAGTTCGACGGGGACTACCTCGGCACCCGCGAAAGCATGACGTTCCGGGCGGTTCCCGACGCTCTGCCGGTCGTCGCACCCCCCGGCAAAAGGCGGCCTGACCTGCGGTAACACAGCGACAAGAGAGCGACAAAGGAGGACCCGGGAATAATTTCTCGGGAGCGGGTAGCCCGTCAGTGTAGTACAACGGAGTAAGCGCTCCGCTAAGAGTTGGTCAAAGTGAGATAGCCCACGAGGGAACGCACGCTATTGACATCTTCGGAGCCTGTGAAACGATCAAAAGGTTGCATGCAGAAATTTGTGTAGGGTACGGATCTTTTTCTTCTGCACGCTCAACAGCCGAAGAAAATGCCCGTGCATCTTGCTGCGCACTCAGTGAGGAGTAACAACGTATGGATTGGCGCCACAAGGCGGTCTGTCGTGACGAGGACCCGGAGCTGTTCTTCCCGGTAGGGAACAGTGGCCCGGCGCTCGCGCAGATTGCTGACGCGAAACTGATCTGCAACCGGTGCCCGGTGACCACCGAGTGCCTCTCCTGGGCCCTGAACACCGGCCAGGACTCGGGCGTATGGGGTGGGATGAGCGAAGACGAGCGACGCGCGCTGAAGCGGCGCAGCGCTCGGACGAAGGCCCGTAGCGGAGTCTGACGCAGTATCAAGCAGACAGTGCGGCCTCGACATCGTCGGGGCCGCACTGCTGTGCGGGGCTGGAGGCTGCAGGAGCAGCTACAGGAGCAGCTACAGGAGCAGCCGGGCCCGCCGGCCGATCGGCACCCGCAGCACCACGTCGGTGCCCTGCTGGGGGGCTTCCCGCATGCCCAGCGTGCCGTCCAGCTCCGCCGACACCAGGGTCCGCACGATCTGCAGGCCGAGGCTGTCGGACTTCTCCAGGCTGAACCCGTCGGGAAGGCCCCGCCCGTCGTCGTGCACGACGACGTCGAGCCAGCGCGCGGAGCGCTCGGCCCGAATCGTGACCGACCCCCCCTGGGCCGCGGGGTCGAACGCATGCTCGATCGCGTTCTGCACGAGTTCGGTGATCACCATGATCAGGGCCGTGGCACGGTCGGAGTCCAGCACCCCGAGGTCACCGACCCGGTTGATCCGGATCGGCCTGTCCACCGACGCCACGTCGTTCATGATCGGCAGGATCCTGTCGATGACCTCGTCGAGGTTCACCTGCTCGTCCACCGACATCGACAGCGCATCGTGGACCAGGGCGATGGAGGAGACCCGGCGCACCGACTCCATCAGCGCTTCGCGTCCTTCGGCGTTGACGGTCCGGCGCGCCTGCAGTCGCAGCAGCGCCGCCACGGTCTGCAGGTTGTTCTTCACCCGGTGGTGGATCTCCCGGATGGTGGCGTCCTTGGAGATCAGCGCGCGGTCGCGGCGTTTGACCTCGGTGACGTCGCGGATCAGCACCGCCGCCCCCTTGCTGGTGCCGTTGACCACCAGCGGCAGCGTCCGCAGCAGCACCGTGGCGCCGCCGGCGTCGACCTCCATCCGCATGCTCAGCCCGCCGTCCACCAGGTCACGGATGTGCTCGGCGACCTCTTGCGCCTCGAACGGGTCCGAGACCAGCGGCCGCGTCACCTCGATCAGGTTGCAGCCCTCCAGCTTGGTCGTCAGCCCCATGCGGTGATAGGCCGACAGCGCGTTGGGGCTGGCGTAGGCGACGACGCCGTCGACGTCGAGGCGGATGAAGCCGTCGCCCGCCCGCGGGGTCGAGCGTGACATGGCCACGTCGCCCACGTCGGGGAAGGTTCCCTCCGCCAGCATCTGCACGAGGTTCCTCGCGCACTCCCGGTAGGCGGTCTCGAGCTGGCCGGACTTGCGGCGGGCCACCAACGCGTTCTGGTGCCGGGTCAGCGCCGCCACCACGTGGCCGCCGTACCGGACCGGGGACGCCTCGACGTGCGGGCCCAGCAGCTGCCAGGAGGTCCGCGGACCCGACAGTGGCTCCTGGACGGTGGTGCCGGAGGCGAAACTCTCGGCCACCAGCGGCATCTTGTCGCCACCGAGGACGCTGGCCACCGCGTCGGCCTGCATGACGGTCGGCGCGGTGTTCGGCCGGCACTGCGCGACGCAGACCAGCATGCCGTCGTCGCGGCGAACCCACATCAGGTAGTCGGCGAACGACAGATCGGCCAGCAGCTGCCACTCCCCGACCACCGCGTGCAGGTGGTCCACGGCGTTGCCGGGCAGCATCGTGTGTTCGGCGAGCAGATCGCCGAGAGTCGACATCACATACTCCCGAGTCGTCCCGGCGGCGGTGGCGCAGTGCCCAACGGCTAGCTGATGACGGCGATGAGGTCGCCGGCCTGGATGACGTCGCCGACCGAGACACTGACCTTGCTGACGGTGCCGTCGATTTCGGCCAGGACGGGGATCTCCATCTTCATCGATTCCAGCAGCACCACGATGTCACCCTTGCCGATTTGGTCGCCCTCGGTGACGACGACCTCGAGCACACTGGCCACGATTTCGGCGCGAACATCCTCCGCCATCTTCACCCCACTCGTTCCCGGCCATCGGCGCATGCTGGCAGCCGATCCAGCAAGCTTTTGTCGCAAGGTCATGTATATCGAACCACAACGGAGTTCACGACCGCGGCGCGCGGGCTCTTGATCACCCACCAGAAGTCCCGTGAGAGACTGGGAGGCAACACGACGGGCGCCGGGCGCCCGGTTCCCGGACTAATACGGACTAATACGGAGGTTCACCGATGGCCAAGCGTGGCCGGAAGAAGCGCGACCGCAAGTACAGCAAAGCTAATCACGGCAAGCGGCCCAACGCCTGAGGCTGTCTCTGCGCGGGGCGCTACTGCACGTCCCGGATGATGGTGGTCCGGCGGATCTCCAGCCGGAGCCGCTCCCGTAGACCCTCGGGGGCCTTCTCGCCCTGGCATTTGGTGGCGATCAGCGCCTTGATGCGCTCTTCTATCCCGTAGTGCTTGAAGCATCCCGGACACGCCTCGAGGTGCTGGCGCAGCCTCTCCCGGGCGTCGGGCGTGCACTCGCCGTCGAGCAGGGTCCATACCTCGGCGATCACTTCGGCGCAGCCGGAGCCGCCGTGGGAATCGCTGTCGTCGGCGCGCGGGTCGACGGGCCCGGACGACTCACTCATGACGACACCTCCTCGTGCGCCTGTTGACCGCGGTTGAATCCTCGCTCCTTGGCCACATCGGCCAGAAGTTCACGCAGCTGACGTCTACCACGGTGTAGCCGGGACATGACGGTGCCGATCGGCGTGTCCATGATCTCGGCGATCTCCTTGTACGGGAAACCCTCGACGTCGGCGTAGTAGACCGCCATCCGGAACTCTTCCGGCAACGCCTGCAGGGCCTCTTTGATCTCGGTGTCGGGCAACGTCTCGAGGGCCTCGACCTCGGCCGAACGCAGCCCGGTGGAGGAATGCTCGGCGTTGGCAGCCAGCTGCCAGTCGGTGATCGCCTCGGTCGGGTATTCCGACGGCTGCCGCTGCTTCTTGCGGTAGCTGTTGATGTAGGTGTTGGTCAGGATCCGGTAGAGCCACGCCTTGAGGTTGGTGCCCTCCCGGAACGAGCGGAAGCCCGCATAGGCCTTCACCATCGTCTCCTGCAGCAGGTCTTCGGCGTCGGCGGGATTGCGGGTCATGCGCAGCGCGCCGCCGTACAGCTGGTCCAGCAGGGGAATCGCGTCGCGTTCGAACCGCGCCGTCAGCTCTTGGTCGGTCTCCTCGTGGTCTGTCGCCGCGCGGGGTTCGGGCCCGGGAGTCTCCGATCGCGCCTCGCCGTCTGAATCGGCCATTTCGATTACCCCGGTCCCTTCTGCTGCGGTGTCGGCGGAAAGCTCCGACAGCGCCGACTCCTCGACGTCCATCGGCCTGTCCAACAGGCTCGTCGCCGTTGACACCAGACTGCTCCTCCCAATCTAAAGGCTGCCCCCGACACTGTCTGCGGGCGCACACGTTGCGTGAAGAAACCGATCCGTTCAACAGCGGTGGCCGGGGCGCTATTTCCCCGTCCTTTTCCGGGGCCGGATCCGACCCCGGCCAGTCCCCCATGGGCCCGGATTCCGCAGCGGGTTACTGTGACGCCATGTCTCTGAACGGCAAAACCATGTTCATCTCCGGAGCCAGCCGCGGTATCGGCCTCGCGATCGCCAAGCGCGCCGCCGCCGACGGCGCCAACATCGCCCTGATCGCCAAGACCGCCGAGCCGCACCCGAAGCTGCCGGGCACGGTGTTCACCGCCGCCAAGGAACTCGAGGAGGCGGGCGGGCAGGCGCTGCCGATCGTCGGGGACGTCCGGGATCCCGAGTCCGTCGAGGCCGCGGTGGCCAAGACGGTCGAACAGTTCGGCGGCATCGACATCTGCGTCAACAACGCGTCGGCGATCAATCTGGGGTCGATCCTCGAGGTCCCGATGAAGCGGTTCGACCTGATGAACGGCATCCAGGTGCGCGGCACCTATGCGGTCTCACAGGCGTGCATCCCGCACCTGAAGGGGCGGGAGAACCCGCACATCCTGACGCTGTCGCCGCCGGTGCTGCTGGGCAGCGAGTGGCTGAAGCCGACGGCGTACATGATGGCCAAGTTCGGCATGACGTTGTGCGCGCTGGGCATCGCCGAGGAGATGCGCGCCGACGGCATCGCCTCGAACACGCTGTGGCCGCGCACGCTGGTGGCCACCGCCGCGGTGCAGAACCTGCTCGGCGGCGACGAGGCGATGGGGCGGGCGCGCAAGCCCGAGGTGTACTCCGACGCGGCCTACGTGATCCTCAACAAGCCCGCCAAGGAGTACACCGGCAAATCCCTGCTGTGCGAGGACGTGCTGGTGGAGTCCGGGGTGAAGGACCTTTCGGTGTACGACTGCGTGCCGGGTTCGACGCTCGGCGTCGACTTCTGGGTGGACGGCGTCAACCCGCCGGGGTACTCGGGCCCTTAACGGGCCGCTGGATGACCCGCGCCGCGACCCCGGCGATCGCGGCCTTGGTCAGGGCCGGCGTCCCGCACGAGGTCGTCACGTTCGACCACGACCCGCGGCAACGCTCGTTCGGCGCGGAGGCCGTCCATGCGCTCACCGGGGCGGGCATCGCACCGGGGCAGGTCTACAAGACGTTGGTCGTCGCGGTGCCGAACGGGCTGGCCGTCGCGATACTGCCGGCGCCGGAGCGGCTGTCGCTCAAGGCAACCGCCGCCGCGCTGGGGCTGGCCAGGGCCACCATGGCCGAGCCGGCAGTCGCGCGGCGCGCAACCGGCTACGTGCTCGGCGCCGTTTCACCGTTCGGCCAGCGCAGGCCGCTGCCCACCGTCGTCGACGCCGGGGCGCTCGCCTGGCAACGGGTGTACTGCAGCGCGGGCCGGCGCGGCTGGGACGTGGGGGTCTCACCGCAGGACCTGATCCGGCTGACCGGCGCGGTCACCGCCGACATCCGGGCTTCAGCCTGTTCTTAAGCTCTGCCTCCCGGCTCACGCAGGAATGCCTCGACCGCCGAGCAGTTGACCGGCCGATCGCTCTCGCGGCCAAGGGATCTGGCCGAGCTGGGCCCGGCGCTGGAAAGCGGCGACCGCCCTAGACAATGCCTAGGTGCTGAGAGCCTTCGCCCGGCTGCGGACCTGGAACGCGGTGATGACGTCCATGATGCCGATGACTATCAGCCACCAGCCGGCCACCAGCGTCAGGATCGCCATCGATTCGATCGGCGAGATGATCAGCACGCCGCCGCCGATCAGGACGATCACACCGGTGAGCGCCTGCCAGCCGCGTCCGGGCATGTGATCCAACGACAGGGCAGCGGCCAGCAGGGTCATCCCGCGGAACACCCAGCCAATGCCGATCCACAGCGCCAATAGCCAGACCGCCTCGAATTTGTCGCGGAAGCAGAAGAAGCCCAACACCAGTGACACGGCGCCGGTGATGAACGCCAGCACCCGCATCGTGGCGCCGGTGTGGGAGCCGAAGGCGGTGAACATGTACCCGACGCCGGATACCACCAGATAGATGCCGAACAGGGCGCCGGCGACCACCAGCGTCTTGCCCGGCCAGGCCAGCACTGCGACACCGAGTGCGACGGCCAGGATGCCGATGAACAGGACCAACTGCCACGCGCTGCGGGCGAGTTGCTGCAGCGGCCCCTCGAACACGGTCTTGTCGGTAGTTGTCATCCCCATATGATTTGCCGCCTTGGGTGTAAACGGAGTGTCCTTCGCGACACAATTCGGCATCACCCGCGGCTTGTCGCTCGGCCGGAGGCGGCCGGCAACGCCGCCGGGCGCCGGCAGCAAACCGATCTCGCCAAAAAGCGACTAGCCAGCGCGGTATCGCGACGATTCAGTTACGCTCTGATTCGCTTCCGGCATTCGGCTACCAGGAAAGGGCGAACATGCGCCTGTTGAGGGTTGCGGCGGCCTTGGCCGCCGGTGCGCTGTTGCTCGTGTCGTGCGGCGGGAGCGACCAGAGCGCCCCCGGCTCGTCGACCACCACCACCACCTCGACCACGCCACCGCCACCGCCCCCGGTCGGGCAGGCGGCGCTTGCGGGCCTGTTGCTGACGCCGGCCGATGTCGACGGCCTGTTGGGTCTCACCGGATCGAAAAGCAAGGAGAAATACGACAAGCTGGTCGACGACAACGCCAAGCAGCAATGGCCCGCGGGATGGAAATTCCCCGACGAATGCCTGTACGCCCTGAACCCCGGCGAGGTGTTCGCCTACACCGGCAGCGGCTACACCGCGGTCGTCGGCGACGACGACGTCGCGTCGGTCCCCTCGGAAGGGAACGAAGCCGACCCCGAGGTGACCCAGATGGTGGTGTTGTTCCCCTCCGCCAAGGAGGCGAATGACTTCTATACCGCTTCCGCGCAGAAATGGTCGGCCTGCAACGATCGCCAATTCACGACTCCCGCCGGGCCCGCCAATCCCGAGGCCGTGTGGAAGGTCGGAACGGCGGCCGACACCAAGGGGATGCTGACCAACACCATCTCCGTGTCCATGAATCTGGGCGACGGCGTGTCTCTCACGACGAGCTGCCAGCGCGCGCTGACCGTGCGCAACAATGTCGCGATCGACGTCTCGGGGTGCCGCAAGGATCCGGGCGACCTGGGCGTCAAGGCCGCCGGCCAGATCGCGGACAAGGTCGGCTAGGCCGACGCGAACCCGTTGGCATCCGGCGCCGCACCGGGCTCAGGACCGCGGATAGGTGTAGAAGCCCTCGCCGGTCTTGACGCCAAGCTTGCCCGCATCGACGTAGGCCTGCAACAGGTCTCGCACGCTCTTCGGCAGGTGGGGGAACTCGTCGGCGTAGTGGTTCTCGATGTCGAGCACGACGTCCAGTCCGACCATGTCCATCATCTGGAACGGCCCGGCCGGCACGCGCCAGTTGACCGTGAACATGCCGTCGACGTCCTCGGGGCGGGCCACGCCCTCGGCGACCACGGCAAGCGACTCGCGTTTGATGGCGGCCCAGATGCGATTGAAGATGAAACCGGTTGACTCTTTGCGCGCCTCGAAGGGATAGACGCCGAACTCGGGCAGCACGGCCAACAGCGTGTCGAGCAGGCCACGGTCAGTCTGGCCATCGGACATCAGGTCGACGGCGTTCACGTCGGGCGGCATGTAGAAGTGCGTATTGCACAACCGGGTTTTGTCGCGCACCTTCTCGGCCATCAAACGCGACGGGTAGGACGAGGAGTTGGTCCCGAAGATGGTGTCCGGCGGCGCCGCTTGGTCGATCTGGGCCCACGTCGCTATCTTGACCTCGAGTTTCTCGGGGACGGACTCGACCACCAGCCAGGCGTCATCCAGCGCCTCGCGCAGTTCGGTCACGCCGACCGCGATGCCCGCTTCTCCGAAATCTCTGTCTTTCAACAGCTTTGGTAAGGCATCCGTCACGTACTGCGTTGCGGAGGCGAGCTGCTCGGGGCGCCGGGCGTAGAGCCGCACGGTCCCGCCGCGGCTGGCGAACATCAGCGCGATGCGCCGGCCCAGCGTTCCCGCCCCGACCACCGCGACCGGGCGGTCCTTGATGTCTGCGAAGGTGTGGGTGTAGCAGCCGGTCACTCATGCATGCTATGCGAGCGCCCGCGATATCATCGACGCCGGCGGCGCGCAGGTGTGAAAAAACTTGTGTCACTTGCGTTTCTGTGGTCACTGGGCGGGGAGTTTTGTCGGTGCCCGTCGCTAGTTTCGTGGTGTGAGTGTTGATCGCGGGGAGTTGACGGCGGCGTTGGACGCGCTCGACGCCGACCTGGACCGGCTGCTCGGGTTCGACTGCGATGCGTTGAGCACCCGCGAGCAGCTGGCGCTGTTGGTGCGGGTGGAAAAGGTGCGCCGCCGCCTGCCCGCCCTCGAACATCCCCTGATCAACACCCTGGCCCGCCAGGCCACCCCGGAAGAGTTGGGCGGCAAGCTGTCCCACGCGATCGCCGAAGCCACCCTCATCAGCCGTCAAGACGCCGCCCGCCGCGTCCACGAGGCCGCCGACCTGGGCCCGCGCCACGGGCTGACCGGCCAACCCCTGCCCCCGGTGTTGGCCGAGACCGCCGAACGCCAGCGCCAGGGCAGCCTGGGTTCCGGGCACATCAGGGTGATCCGCAACTTCTACCACCAGCTACCCGGCTGGGTCGACGACACCACCCGCACAGCCGCCCAAGTGACCCTGGCCCAACACGCCACCCAATTCCGGCCCGAGCACCTGGCCCAACTGGCCACCACACTCACCGACGCCATCAACCCCGACGGCACCTACACCGACGAAGACCGCGCCCGACGGCGCGGGCTGATCCTGGGCGCCCAAGGCCCCGACAAAATGTCACGCCTGAGCGGCTGGATCACCCCCGAACTACGCGCCACCCTCGAGGCCGCGTGGGCCAAACTGGCCGCCCCCGGCATGTGCCACAACCTCGACGAGCACCCGTGCGTGGACGGCGCGCCGAGCCAAGACGCCATCGACCGCGACACCCGCGGACCGGCCGCACGCCAGCACGACGCCCTGCTGGCCGCGCTACGAGCCCTGCTGGCCTCCGGGGATTTGGGCCAGCACAACGGCCTGCCGGCCTCGATCGTCGTCACCACCACCCTGGCCGAATTGGAGGCCGCCGCCGGGTGCGCGTTGACCGGCGGGGGCACCCTGCTGCCGATGAGCGACGTGATCCGGCTGGCCCGCCACGCCCACCACTACCTGGTGATCTTCGACCACGGCAAAGCCCTGGCCCTCTACCACACCAAACGGCTGGCCAACCGGGCCCAGCGGATTGTGCTGTACGGCAAAGACCGCGGGTGCAGCGCCCCGGGCTGCACCGTGGGCGGCTACTACTGCGAAGTCCACCACGTCATCCCCTACGCCCAATCCGGGCGCACCGACATCAACGAACTCACCTTCGGCTGCGGCAGCCACCACCGGATCACCGAACAAGGCTGGACCACCCGCACAAACACCCGAGGCGACACCGAATGGATCCCACCACCACACCTGGACCACGGCCAACCCCGCACCAACACCTACTGGCACCCCGAAAAACTGTTGCGCGACGGGGACGATGATGACGGGGACGAAGACAGCGACGAAGACGACCGAGGCGACAGTCCCGACGCGGCCTGACGGCGCTACAGAAGCTTCATCTGCTCGGGCTGCGACTCGACCTCTTCCAACAGTTCGGGTCCGTTGTTGCGGACGTTGTTGACCAACGTCGACACCTCCCGCGTGCGAATGCCGCGCACGTCGGGCGGGCGGGTCAGCAGCTCCTCGTCGACCGGGGCGTCGGGGTTCAGCCAGCGGTCCCAGTCGCGCTCGGGCACCACCAACGGCATCCGGTCGTGGATCTCGCCGAGCTCTCCCGGCGCGTCGGTGGTGATGATCGTGCAGCTCAGCAGCGGCTGGTCGTCCTTGGACGCCTTCCAGACCGACCACAGTCCCGCCATGAACAACGGCTCGCCATCGTCGCGGTACATCAAGAAGGGTGTCTTGCGCGACTTCTGACCGGCCTTCGCATCGTTGACCCGCCACTCGTAGTAGCCGTCCATCGGGATCAGGCAGCGCTTGCTCTTCGCGCTCGACCGGAACGCCGGCGAGGTGGTGACCTTGTCGGCGCGGGCGTTGATCAGCATCGGCCCCTTGTTCTCGGGTGCGCCGCCGGGGGCGGCCTTGGCCCACGGCGGCACCAACCCCCAGCGCATCAGTCGCACCCGGCGCGTCGGGTCGTCGTCGGGCTCACTGTGGCGGCTGACGACGGTGGCGATCGTGGCGGTGGGAGCCACGTTGTAGTTGGGCGCCACACCATCGGGCGCGGCGCCGGTCGCCGCTGGGACTTCATTGATCGCCTTGATTTTCTCGGCCAGCAGGGCCGGATCCGTGGTGACCGCAAACCGTCCGCACATGACACCCATGGTGGCAGAACCGGCGACAGGCGATGATGGACCGGTGAGCACGCAGTCGTGGCCGGCCCCCTACGCTTCGGCGCCGGTGCGCGCGACCGTGACCGTCCCGGGCTCGAAGTCGCAGACCAACCGGGCGCTGCTGCTCGCCGCGCTGGCGGCCGCGCAAGGTCAGGGCGCCCCGACGATCAACGGGGCGCTGCGCAGCCGGGACACCAACCTGATGATCGGGGCGCTGCGCGCGCTGGGCCTGCGCGTCGATCCGACCGGTCCCGACCTGACGATCAGCGGCCGGATCGCACCCGCCAAGGGCGCCCGGGTCGACTGTGGCCTGGCGGGCACGGTGCTGCGGTTCGTCCCGCCGCTGGCGGCGCTGGCCGACGCGGTGGTGGAGTTCGACGGCGACGAGCAGGCCCGCACCCGTCCCATCGCGCCGCTGCTGGACGCCCTGCGTGGCCTCGGCGTGCTGATCGAGGGCGACGGCCTGCCCTTCCGGGTACACGGCAGCGGATCGGTCGCCGGGGGCAGCGTGGCCATCGACGCGTCGGCGTCCTCGCAGTTCGTCTCCGGCCTGCTGTTGTGCGCGGCGTCGTTCGACGAGGGCATCACCGTGCACCACACCGGGTCGTCGCTGCCGTCCGCGCCGCACATCGCCATGACCGTGACGATGCTGCGGCAGGCCGGGGTGGACGTCGACGACGCGACCCCCAATCGCTGGCGGGTGCGCCCGGGCGCGGTGACGGCCCGGCACTGGGAGGTGGAGCCCGATCTCACCAACGCCGTGGCGTTCCTGGCCGCGGCGGTGGTCACCGGCGGGACGGTGCGCATCACCGGCTGGCCGTCGACCAGCGTGCAACCCGCCGATCACATCCTGAAAGTCCTGAGCACGCTGAACGCCGCTGTCACACAATCCGATTCGTCCCTCGAGGTGAAGGGCCCCGCGGGCTACCGGGGTTTCGACGTCGACCTGAGCGCGGTCGGCGAGCTGACGCCGTCGGTGGCGGCGCTCGCGGCGCTTGCCACCCCGGGATCGGTGTCGCGCCTGTCCGGCATCGCCCACCTGCGCGGTCACGAGACCGACCGGCTGGCCGCGCTGAGCACCGAGATCAACCGCCTCGGCGGCGACTGCACCGAGACGCCCGACGGCCTGGTGATCACCGCGACGCCGCTGCGGCGCAGCACCTGGCGGGCGTACGCCGACCATCGGATGGCGATGGCCGGGGCGATCGTAGGGCTGCGGGTGGACGGCGTCGAGGTGGACGACATCGGCGCCACCACCAAGACGCTGCCGGAGTTCCCGCAGCTGTGGGCCCGCATGCTGGAGCCCGGCGACGATGCGGGCCGCGGCCGCGGCCCGAGGAGGAACCGGGCAATCGGGGAAGAGCCCGGCGACGATGCGGGCCCACGCGGCGACGGCCCGAGGGGGAACCGGGCAATCGGGGAAGAGCCCACCGGTTGAGGCCGGGCGACTACGACGAGTCCGACGTCAAGGTCCGGTCCGGGCGGGGCTCGCGACCGCGGACCAAGACCCGCCCCGAGCACGCCGACGCCGAACCCGCGATGGTGGTCAGCGTCGACCGCGGCCGCTGGGGATGCGTGCTGGGCGGCGACCCCGACCGCCGGGTCGTCGCGATGCGGGCCCGCGAGCTGGGCCGCACCCCGATCGTTGTCGGCGACGAGGTCGACGTGGTCGGCGACCTGTCCGGCCGGCCCGACACCCTGTCCCGCATCGTGCGGCGGGGCGAACGCCGAACGGTGTTGCGGCGCACGGCCGATGACACCGACCCCAGCGAGCGGGTGGTGGTCGCCAACGCCGACCAGCTGCTGATCGTGGTGGCGATGGCCGACCCGCCGCCGCGCACCGGCCTGGTCGACCGAGCGCTCATCGCCGCCTACGCCGGCGGGCTCACGCCGATCCTGTGCCTGACCAAGACGGACCTCGCGCCGCCGGAGCCGTTCGCCGAGCATTTCGTCGGCCTGGATCTGACGGTGGTAGTCGCGGGCCGCGAGGACCCGCTGCCGGCGGTGGCCGGCCTGCTCGGCGGCAAGATCACCGTGCTGCTCGGGCATTCCGGGGTCGGCAAGTCGACGCTGGTGAATCGCCTGGTGCCCGACGCCGCCCGGGCCGTCGGCGAGGTCACCGAGATCGGCAGGGGCCGGCACACCTCCACACAGTCGATCGCGCTGCCGCTAAAAGGCTCGGGCTGGGTGATCGACACCCCCGGAATCCGCTCTTTCGGGCTGGCCCACATCCAGCCCGACGACGTGCTGATGGCCTTCTCGGACCTCGCCGACACGATCCAGGAATGCCCGCGCGGCTGCGGGCACATGGGCCCGCCGGCCGACCCCGAGTGCGCGCTGGACACGCTGACCGGGCCGGCGCTGAGCCGCGTAGCCGCCGCGCGCAGGCTGCTGGCGGCGCTCAGTCAGGACTGACGTCCCGCCGAGCGTGCGTGTTTGTACGCCGACACGCCGGTAGCGGCGTACATGTGCGCACGCTCGCGCTCAGCCCGACTGCGCCAGCCGCATGCCCAGCTCGTCGGGTGGCACCAGATGCCCTTGCTCGCAACGTATCTGGACTTCCGCGTCGGCGCCGCAGCCCAGGTGGGTCAACCGCAGCCGGTGGCTTCCCGGCAGGTGGCGTCGCCCCCACTCGAACAGCGCCCACACCACCGGCATGAAGTCGACGCCGGCGTCGGTGAGCACGTACTCCTCGCGACGGCGCTGCCCGGGCGCGCGGTAGGGCCGCCGCTGCAGCAGCCCGATGTCGACCAGTTCGGCAAGCCGCGCCGAGGTGGCGGCCTTGGTGATGCCGACCCGCCGGGCGAAGTCGTCGAATCGGGTGGTGCCGTAGTAGGCCTCGCGCATGATCAGCATCGCGGATTTGGTGCCGAGCACCGCCATTGTCTTCTCGATCGCGCACTCCCCGACTGCCGACCATGCGTCGCGGTCGGCCAGCGGTCCCTGCAGCATTGTCACGAAGATCACCTCCGCATCTGGGTTGTTTTCACTATACCGAGGTGTTTATCTGGGTATAGCGTTGTTTACTCAGCATCCAGGAGGAGCCATGAACCGCGACGCCGTCATCGTCGGAGCCGTCCGTACCCCCATCGGCAAGGGCAAGCCCAGCGGCGCGCTGCACGACATGCTGCCGGCCGACCTGCTGGCGCACAGCCTGCGCGAACTGGTGGCGCGCACGGGCATCGACCCGGCGCAGATCGACGACGTGATCGCCGGTGCCGTCACCCAGGTCGGCGACCAGGCCGTCAACATCGCCCGCAACGCGTTGCTGGGCGCAGGATTCCCCGAGTCGGTGCCCGGGGTGACGATCGACCGGCAGTGCGGCAGCAGCCAGCAGGCGATCAGCTTCGCCGCCCAGGGCGTGATCGCCGGGGCCTACGACCTGGTAATCGCCGCGGGCGTGGAGTCCATGAGCCGCGTACCCATGGGCACGCAGGTATTGCCGGGCAGCGACCCGTTTGGCGAAGGTGTGGCCGCGCGCTACCCCGAAGGCCTGGTGCCGCAGGGCATCAGCGCCGAGCTGATCGCCGCGAAGTGGGGCTTTTCGCGCACCCAGCTCGACGAGTTCTCCGCCGGCAGTCACGACAAGGCTGCTCGCGCCACCAAGGACGGGCTGTTCGAGAACGAGCTGATTCCACTCGCCGGGCTGCGCACCGACGAGATCATCCGCCCCGCCACCACGGTCGAGACGCTGGCCACGCTGCAGCCGGCGTTCTACAGCGAGGCGATGAAGGCCCGCTTCCCGCAGATCAACTGGGAGATAACACCGGGTAACTCCTCGCCGCTCTCGGACGGCAGCGCCGCGGTGCTCATTACCTCCAGTGAGACCGCCAAGAGGCTCGGCCTGAGTCCGTTGGCCCGGATCCACACCACGACGGCGGTGGGCGACGACCCGATCTACATGCTGACCGGCGTCATCCCCGCGACCGAGAAGGTTCTGTCGAAGGCGGGTCTGACGCTGGCCGACATCGACCTGTTCGAGGTGAACGAGGCGTTCGCGCCGGTGGTGCTGGCCTGGGCGCACGATACCGGGGCCGATCTGGCGAAGACCAACGTCAACGGCGGCGCCATCGCGATCGGGCATCCGTTGGGCGCCAGCGGCGCTCGCATCATGGCAACTCTTGTCAACGCACTGCATCAGCGCGGCGGCCGGTATGGCCTACAGACCATGTGCGAGGGCGGCGGCATGGCCAACGCCACCATCATCGAGCGGCTGGGTTAATCGCGGGCGCCGGCGCCATGGCGGCGCGCGAAACCCGCTGCGACGGCGCGCGCATGCGCTACGCCGGCGCCACGAGCTGCGACGAACCGCTCGCCGGGCCAGGCGAATTCAGGCGCCGACGAGGTTGACGGCCACAGCGTCCTCAAATCCGCACGGGCGCCCGCGTCGGCGGGCCGGTCAGTCGAATTTGCTGGCATATTGCGGGCAGTACACCCCGGTGGCCGCGCCCATGATCTTGGCGAGGGAGGTGTCGGCTAACTGCGGAAGCCCCGTCTTCGCATCGGCAAGGGTTTGCTCGAACGTCATCCCATTGGACCAGTCCGTGCAGACCGCCTGTCCGATCCGGACCATCGTTTGGTCCGAACCGTTGGGCCAGCTGATCCCCTTCTCCGTGAGCGTTTGCAGGTATGCGCTGTCCTCCGAGTCGGCACTCGCGATCGGCGCGGCAATAGCTGCGAAAGCCCCCAAAACGACAGCGAGCGAACCGGTCAATCGTGCGATGTTCGTCATTGATCTGCTCCTTAGGCGCGCGGACAGCAGTCAGATTAGCCCGGTTTTGGATTAGCTGACAGGTCGAGCGCGTCAGCGGGTGCGGCCGCGGCTGCGGCTGCGGCCGCGGCTGCGGCTGCGGCTGCGGCTGCGGCTGCTGGCCTAAGCCGCCGGCGGTCGCTGCCAGGTGTCCGCCTGGGTCGACACGCCGGCCATGGCACCGGAATACGCGTCATCGTCGGCCGCTCGTGCGGTGGCCTCGTGCCGGCGCAGCAACTCCGTCGGCGCGTTGGCCAGAGCGTGCTCACCGCGCGGGTGCGTCCACACCCAGCCCGCAACCGCACCCGCCAGCGCGAGCACCGCGGCCAGCCCACCGAGGATCCACGGCAGGTGATTGTTCGACGGCGCTGGCTTCTGGATTGCGGTGGTGACGTACTGCTGGCCGTTGTCCCAGGGCCCCACGCCCGGCAGCGGCTGCGTCTGCTGGAGGGTGATCTGCGGCGGGCCGCCGCCGAGACCCGGCTGTATCTCGCCGCGCGCGAGCGTGGAGTCGTTCAGCATGACGACATCGCGCTGTCCGGCCGGCAGGCTGTCGTCGTGGCCGACCACGGTGACCCGGTCCACCATCACGGCCTGCCCGGCATTGGCGAAGTCCACCGGCACGTCGCTGTAGGCCACCGGCTGCCAGGGCCGCCAGTCGGCGGGCGGCGGCCCCACCCAGCCCACCGGGGGCAGCCAGGCGCCGCCGTAGAAGCTGCCCACCGAGACGTAGTCGCCGGCCACCACGGTGAACGGGAACACCCCCGCGATGTCGGCGTCGAGCACGACGCGGCCGCCGACCGGGACGAACACGGTGCGGTAGTCCCCGTTGTAGAAGTACCGGAAGCTCATGTCGGTGGTCAGCGGGTTGTAGAAGACGGGCCGGTGGTACTCGTCGTAGTCGACGTAGTCCCAGTGCCGGGGCCGGTAGGCATCGGCGTCGTGGTCGACGTTGACCTTGACCGCCGCCTGGACCTGTTCGTTGAAGTTGCCCCGCACGGGCGGAGGCGCGGCGGCACTGATCACCGCGGCGGGCGCCACCCGCGCCGCCGCCACCGCCTCCTTGGCCGCCGGGACACCACGGGGTGTGGTGGCCACCGGAACGGTCGCGGTGCTCGAGGCCTTGGTGAGCACGGCGCTCGTCCCGGGCTCGGCCGCGGGCTTGGTGCTGGTCTGACCGGCCGCCGGGGCCGTCGCCGGCTCGGAGTGGCCCGCCGGTGGCGAGGTGGCGGCGGCGGGCGCGCTGGTGGCAGGCGCTGCGGCGCTGGGCATTACCGGAGCCGGGCTGTTCGGCGCGGGCTGCGACGTCGCAGGGGCACTCGCCGCCGGGGTCGTCACCGCCGGGGTCGTCGCGCGCCGGGGCGGCCGGAACCGGGGCACTCACCGCCGGGCTCGTCGCCGCCGGGGCGGCCGGAACCGGGGCACTCACCGCCGGGGGCGTCGCCGCCGGGGCGGCCGGAACCGGGGCACTCACCGCCGGGCTGGCCGGCGCCGGGGCGCTCGCCGCCGGGGCGGCCGGCTGGTGGGTGGCCGGCTTGGGCGGTGCGGGCGCCTGCGTCGTGGGCGCGCTGGCCGGCGCCGTGGCCTGGGCGGGCGCCTGCGTGTGCCGCGGTGGCACCGTCGGCGCGACCGTCGTCGACGGCGACGCCCACGCCTGCGCCGAGAGCAACGGGGCCGGGAAGACGGCCGCCACCGCGGCCACCGCCCCGACCGTGCGCACCGCCCAGAAAACCGGCTTCGTGGTCATCTCCGACTCCCTTCATCCCCGCGTGATGGCGCGGGTGGGAGTGGGGCAAGGCCGCTGCGGCTGCTCATCCCCGCTCCCCGATGAGAGCGAGGGTAGGTCGTTGCCCGGCGAAGCTAAAGGCGCGATAGCGACTTCATAACCCCGCCATAGGCGATTCAAAGCTTCGCGGAGCGCGGCGGCCGACGCGTCGGCCTTTTTGCCTGCACACAGCTACGAACGCCGCGGACAGACCGCAAATCGGCCGGGGCGCGCGCCGCACGTCAACCCCGTGGTCGTTGAGCGCGCCTCATTTGCTGCGCGCCGACGGTCAGGCGGCCGCGGGCCGCTTCCCGCGCCGCCGCCAACCCCGCACAGTGGCGATCGCGGTCTTCAGCCCGCGCCGGCGTCCGGTCGCCGGGTCGGTGGCCGCGAAACCCGGCCCCAATTGCGCGAACATGCGCTCGCTGCGGGTCTCCGGGGCGTTGTCGACGTCGTCGCGCAGGTACTTGTTGGGCACCGACAGCTTGGCCAGCGTGCGCCACGTCTTGCCGTACTGCACCAGGAAAGAGCCTGTGGTGTAAGGCAAGTCGTACTTGTCGCAGAGCTGGCGCACCCGGACCGAGATCTCGTGCAGGCGGTTGCTGGGCAGGTCGGGGTAGAGGTGGTGCTCGATCTGGTGGCACAGGTTGCCACTCATGAACCGCAGCGCGGGCCCGGCGTCGAAGTTGGCGCTGCCCAGCATCTGGCGCAGGTACCACTGGCCCTTCGTCTCGCCGATCATGTCGGTCTTGGTGAACTTCTCGGCCCCGTCGGGAAAATGCCCGCAGAAGATGACCGCGTTGGCCCACACGTTGCGGATCACGTTGGCCAGCGCGTTGGCGGTCAACGTGGACCGGTACGTCGCCCCGGGCGACAGCGCGGTCAGCGCCGGGAAGGCGACATAGTCCTTGACCACCTGCCGGCCCGCCTTGGCCAGGAACTCGTCGACCCGTTGCCGGGCGTCATCGTGCTCCAAGCGTTTCTTGGCGATCTTGCCGAGTTCCACGTGCTGCAGGCCGACGCCCCACTCGAACAGCAGGGCCAGCAGGGTGTTGTACACCAGGTTGAAGGCGTTGAAGCGCTTCCAGCGCTGGTCACGGGTGACGCGCAGCAGGCCGTAGCCGACGTCGTCGTCCATCCCGAGGATGTTGGTGTACTTGTGGTGGACGAAGTTGTGGGTGTAACGCCAGTGCTTGGAGGACCCGCTCATGTCCCACTCCCACGTCGAGGAGTGGATCTCGGGGTCGTTCATCCAGTCCCACTGGCCGTGCATGACGTTGTGGCCGATCTCCATGTTCTCGACGATCTTGGACACGCCGAGGGCAAGTGTGCCCGCCCACCAGGCCGAACGCCGCGAACTGGCGGCCAGCAGCACCCGCGCGGCCACCTCGAGCGCGCGCTGGGCCGCGATGGTGCGGTGGATGTAGCGGGCGTCCGACTCGCCGCGCGAGTCTTCGATGTCCCGGCGGATCGCATCCAGCTCAACCGCCAGGCTTTCGACGTCAGCGTCTGTCAGATGCGCGAATACGTCGACGTCTGTAATCGCCATCGTCCTCAGCTCCCTCGTGGTTGTTCGGGATGACCCCTCACCTACGTTATCGTAACCTACGAATCCGTAGGTTACCTGTGAGTAGCCTTTAGATTTCGAGTACGCAATCGCCGGAGGCCGCCGAGACGCACGTCTGGATCCGGGTCCCCGGATCGTGTTCGGCGCCGGTCCGCAGGTCGCGGACGTGACCGTCGGCCAAGGTCACCACGCACGATTGACAGATGCCCATCCGGCAACCGAAGGGCATCTGAACGCCGGCTCCCTCCCCCGCCTCCATCAGCGACGTCGCGCCGTCGGCGGCAACGGCGCGCCCGCTGCGGGCGAAGGTGACGGTTCCGCCCGTTCCGGCCGGCGCCGCCTTGGACACCGCGAACCGTTCCAGATGGAGCCGGTCGCCGACGCCGGCCGCGGCCCACACCCTGTCGGCCTGGTTGAGCATGCCCTCCGGTCCGCAGGCCCAGGTCTGGCGCTCGCGCCAATCCGGCACCTCCTCGTCGAGCCTACCGACGTCGAGCCGGCCCCGGGTGCGCGTCTCGCGCAGCTGCAGGCGATAGCCCGGCTGATCGGCCGCGAGCGCGGCCAACTCGGCGCCGAACAGCACGTCGGCTTCGGTGGGCGCCGAATGCAGGTGCACGACATCGGCAATTTGGTTGCGGCGCACCAACGTCCGCAGCATCGACATCACCGGCGTGATCCCGGACCCGGCGGTGAGGAACAGGATCGACCGCGGGGCGGGGTCGGGCAGGACGAAGTTGCCCTGCGGGGCGGCGAGCCGCACGACGGTCCCCGGCGCGACGCCGGCCACCAGGTGGGTGGACAGGAAACCCTCGGGCATCGCCTTGACGGTGATCGTCACCGTGCGCGGCGACCCGGCCTGGGCGACAGGGCTCGACGTCAGCGAATACGACCGCCAGCGCCAGCGCCCGTCGACCGGCACCCCGATGCCGATGTACTGCCCCGGCTGGTAGTCGAAGCCGAAGCCCCAGCCCGGCTTGATCACCAGCGTCGCGGAGTCTTCGGTCTCCCGGCGCACCTCGAGAATGCGGCCCCGCAGCTCCCGCGCGGACCACAGCGGATTGGCCAGGCGCAGGTAGTCGTCGGGCAGCAGCGGCGTCGTGATCCGGGCCGCCATCTTGCGCAGCGCGTGCCAGCCGGGATGCCTGTCGGCCCCGGCGACGGTGGGACGGGTGGTCGCGACGACGTTGGCGGTGACCGCGGCGTGCTTCTTGCTCAGGGGGTTGCTCACGGAAAAACTCCTGCTCACGGTGCGGCTCGGTCAACCTACGATACCGTAACCTACGGCACCGTATCCAGGTTTCGGCCTTACAGCAGCTCGAGCAGGAAGGGCAGCTCCTGGTTGGCGTACCACGCCAGGTCGTGATCCTGCGCGTCGCCGACGGCCAGTTCGGCGTCCTCGTCGCCGAGGTCGGCGGCGTCGATCGCCTCGATCGCCTTGACCACGGCCGGTTCGGCGGCCGCGGTGTCGACGTAGGCCGCGATCACCCGGTCCATCGCGACGGGGGCGGCGAGTTTGACGACGGCGTCGTCGAGGTCGGGCCGGTGCACGGCCCCGGATTCACCCACGTCGACCTCGGCCGCCAGCACCGCGCGGCGCGGCGGCAGCGGGTCGGCGTGCGCGTCGGTGTCGGCGTGGGTGTCGGCGTGGGTGTCGGCGTGGGTGTCGGCGTCGGCGGCCAGCAGGCGCAGCGACGCCAGCGCGGCCTCGCGCAGCGCAACGTCGGCCAGTTCGTCGTCGTCGCCCTCGGCGTAGGCCTCGCGCAGGGTCGGTGTCACCGCGAACGCGATGCCGCTGACCGGCGTGAGTGAACCGTCGGCGACCAGCCGCTGCAACATCGCCAGCGTTGCCGGGATATAGACCTGGATGGCTCAATCCCCGATCAGTGTGGCCGCATAGTCGTCGACGTAGGTCGAAAGCTCGCGCGGCGGACGTTGGTAACTCACGCTCGGCAGCGGGAGTTTCGGCAGTTTGATCTTCGGCATCTTCACGTCGCGGTAGGCGATCGTGGACAGCAGATGGGCCATCATGTTCAGCCGGGCGTGCTTCTTGACGTCCGACTCCACGACGTACCACGGGCTGAACGCGGTGTCGGTGTGCACCATCATCTCGTCTTTGGACCGCGAGTAGTCCTCCCACCGGTATAGCGATTGCAGGTCCATGGTGCTCAGTTTCCATCGCCGGACGGGGTCAGTCAGCCGCGCCCGGAACCGGCGCAGCTGTTCGGCCTCGGAGACCGAGAACCAGTACTTGCGCAGCAGGATCCCGTCGTCGATCAGCATCTGCTCGAAGATCGGCGTCTGCCGCAGGAACAACACGTACTCCTGCGGCGTGCAGAATCCCATGACCTTCTCGACGCCGGCGCGGTTGTACCACGACCGATCGAACAGGACGATCTCACCCCTGGCGGGTAGGTGCGCGATGTAGCGCTGGTAGTACCACTGCCCGCGTTCGCGATCCGACGGCGCCGGCAACGCCGCGATCCGCACGACGCGGGGGTTGAGGTATTCGGTGATGCGTTTGATCGCGCCGCCCTTGCCGGCCCCGTCACGGCCCTCGAAGATGACCACCACGCGCGCCCCGGAATGCCGCACCCACTCCTGCAGCTTCACGAATTCGGTTTGCAGCCGGAACAATTCGGATTGGTAGACGGCGTCGGAAACCTTGCGCCTGGCCGGCTTCGAAGATTTCTTCTTCTTCGCCTTCCCCGGCGCGCCGTCGCTGGTCGCGGTGCTCACCACCGGATCGTATATCCCCGCAGCACGTTTCACCCGGCGCGCTATCGCGAGGCTTCCAGAAGTTCCTCCAGCGATTGGTTCAACAGGCCGGGCAGCAGGTCGACGTCGCTCATGGCGTCGCGGTCGGCGTTGATCCCGAAATACAGCATGCCGTTGTAGGACGTCACGCTGATGGCGAGCGCCTGGTTGTGCAGCAGCGGCGGCACGGCATAGGCCTCCAGCAGTTTGGTGCCGGCGATGTACATCTGCGACTGCGCCCCGGGGGCGTTGGTGATCAGCAGGTTGAACGTCCGCTTGGAAAAACTGGGGAAGCTGGTCGCCACCCGGATACCCATGGCGTGCAGGGTGGGCGGCGCAAAACCCGACAGCGTGACGATGGTCCTGGCGTCGACCGCGGTGGCGGCCGTCGGGTTCGATTCGGTGGCGTGGGCGATCTGCGACAGGCGCACCACGGCGTTGGGCTCCCCCACCGGAAGGTCGACGAGAAACGGCGTCACCTGGCTGATCGCCTGACCGGGGCCGGTGGAGTCGAATTCTTCGTCGGCATAGACCGACAGCGGCGCCATCGCCCGGACCGTCGCGGTCTGCGACACCGGCTCCCCGCGCGACATCAGCCAGTTGGCCAGCGCGCCGGCCACCACGGCCAGCACCACGTCGTTGATGTCGCAGTCGTAGCGCGCCCGCACCGTCCGGTAGTCCTCGAGGCTGGCGCGGGCGACCGTGAAGCGCCGGTTACGCGAGACCCGGGCGTTGAGCGGGCTGCTGGGCGCCGTCCCGCGGGCCACGGCCCGCGCCAGGTCGACGGCGCGGCGGCCCACGTTGAGCAACTCGCCGTAATTCGTCGCCGCGCCTGCCAGCGCGGACCCGACGGCCTGTAGCTGCGCGCCGGGACCCGCGACCCAGTCGCCCAGCGCGCCGAGCACCAGGCGGGTGTGGCCGGGATCGCGTTCCGGAACCCAGATGTCCTCGGGGAACGGCGGCGGGCGCCGCGTCCGGTCGGCGATGACGTGGCCGATCGACAGCGCCGTCACGCCGTTGATCAGCGCCTGGTGCGACTTGGTGTAGAGGGCGAGGCGGTTCTTGGCCAGGCCCTCGACCAGGTAGGCCTCCCACAACGGCCGCGACTTGTCCAGCGGCCGCGCGGCCAGCCGGCCGATGAGCTCGTGCAGCTGCTCGTCGCTGCCCGGCGAGGGCAGCGCCGAGCGCCGCACGTGGTAGGTGATGTCGAAGTCGCTGTCGTCGATCCACACGGGCCGGGCCGCGCCGATGACCTCGCGCACCTTCTGCCGGTAGCGCGGGACCTGCGGCAGCCGCTGCTCGATGGCGGCCAGCAGCGTCTCGTAGCTCAGCCCGGCGCGCGGCCGGCGCAGGATGTACAGCGACCCGACGTACATCGGGGTGGAGGTGTTCTCCAGCCGGTAGAAGGACGCGTCCGATGGGGACAACCGGGTCACCATGACGGCCACGTCCTCCCTGTCGATTCGTCCCCGTCGATTCGTCGCCGGACCGGATGTTCCCGCCCACGGTAACCGGCCGACGGGCGCCCAGCACTGTGCGGGTACGCGTGCGGTCGGGTTGTGCCATGATGACCGGTGTCTGCCCCTCTCCAGCAGGCCTTGCGTTCCCGAACGCGTTGGTTTTTCGTCGAGTTGGAGAGTGCATTGACCGTTCGCCCCACCGTCGGCCCGCCCGGGCCGCACAACTTCACCGTCGGCCCGCCCGGGCCGCACAACTTCACCGTCGGCCCGCCCGGGCCGCACAACTTCGCCGTGACACCCGTCGTCGACTACGAGCCCCCGACGCGCGACGTCCCCCCGTGCCGCCGGCCGTCACACGCCTCGCTGCGGCGCCGCGGCGCCCACGCGCCGCTGCGGCGCCACGCCGGGCCGCCCACCACCGCGCCGAGGCCGCCGGCGGCCGGCGGCCTCGGCGCGGTCTCCTCAGCGCGGATGCAGCAGGCGGCGGCATTCGCCGACGCGGCGCTGCGCCGAGTCCTGGAGGTCATCGACCGGCGCCGGCCCGCCGTGCAGCTGCGGCCCGTGCTGGCGCCCGGCCTGCTCGACTCCGTGCTCGCGGTCGGCCGCGCGAGCCCCGCGCACGAGGGCGCCGCGGTGCTGCGCCGCACGCGGCTGCAGCCGGCGGGGCACCGCGACCCGGAGGCCGCGGCCGAGGTCTTCGGCTCCTACAGCCGCGGGGCCCGGGTCCACGCGATCGCCTGCCGCGTGGAACAGGTGAGCGCCGGTGGCAGGATTCGATGGCAGGTGGTGGCCCTGCACATCGGTTGAGGCACATCGGTTGAGGCACATCGGTTGAGGCACATCGGTTGAGCCGCACATCGATCAGTGGGCCGATCCGGCGGCCTCCGGCAGCGGGCCGCCGGTGAAACGGGTCAGCAGCGGGCCCACGATGGCCATCACGAAGACGTAGGCCGTGGCCACCGCCGCCACGGCCGGGAGCGAGGTGCCGATCAACCCGATGATGACCAGGGAGAACTCGCCCCTGGCGATGAGCGCCGTGCCGGCGCGCAGCTGCCCGCGCCGGGCCACGCCCTCGCGCCGGGCCGCGAACATCCCGGTGGCCACCTTGGTCGCCGCCGTCACGACGGCCAGCAGCAGCGCCACCGGCAGCATCGGAACCAGCTCGTGCGGGTCGACCAGGAAGCCGACCGCCAGGAAGAAGATCGCGGCGAACAGGTCGCGCAGCGGTCCCAGCACCTCGCGGGCGCGGTCCGCAGTGTCGCCGGTCAGGGTGAGGCCCACCAGGAAGGCACCGACGGCGGCGGAGGCGTGCAGGGACTCGGCGAGCGCCGCCACCATCAGGGTCACGCCCAGCACCCGCAGCAGGAGCTGCTCGGAGTCGGGGTGCGCCACCAGCCGGCCGACGTGGTGGCCCCACCGGTAGGAGGCCGCGAACGCCGCGGCCAGGGCCGCGAGGGCGGTGACCATGCCCGCGACGGCGGCCAGCCAGCCGCCCCCGGATGCCAGCACGGTGAACAGCGGCAGGTAGGCGGCCATCGCGAAGTCCTCGAGGACGAGCACCGACAGCACCGCGGGCGTTTCGCGGTTACCGATCCGGCGCAGATCCTCGAGCAGGCGGGCGACCACCCCGGACGACGAGATGTAGGTGACGCCGGCCAGGCACAGCATGGCCACGCCGTCGAGCCCCAGCAGCCAACCCGCGATCGCGCCGGGCGTGGCGTTGAGGACCGCGTCGACGACGGCCGACGGCAGGTGGCGCCGCAGGCTGCTGGCGAACTCGGTGGCCGAGAATTCCAGGCCCAGGGTCAGCAGCAGCAGCACGACCCCGATCGCCGAGCCGCTGGTGATGAACTCGGCGGCGGCGGCCACCGGCCAGATGCCGCCCTTGCCCAGCGACAGGCCCGCCAGCAGGTAGACCGGTATCGGCGACAGCGCGAACCGGCGCGCGACGGCGCCCAGCAACGCCAGCGCCGCCAGGAGGGCGCCGAGCTCGAAGAGCAGCGCCTCCGAAACCTGCACCGGCTCAGCCCTGGTCGACGATGTGCTCGACCCCGGCGATGCCTTCCGCGGTGCCGATGACGATCAGGACGTCGCGGGCGCGCAGCAGTTCGGCCGGGCCCGGCGAGGCGAGCACTTCCTCGCTGCGCACGATGGCGACGATCGAGGCCCCGGTGCGGGTGCGGGCGTGGGTGTCGCCCAGCGGATGGCCGACGAAGGGGCTGCCGGCCACGACCTGGACCTGTCCGGTCTCGAGCCCGGGCACCTGCGCCAGCTCGGTGAACCGCTCGGCGATCCGCGGCGCCCCCAGGATCTGGGCCACCGCCTCGGCCTCGTCGTCGCGCAGGTGCAGGACCGGCCGGGCCTCGTCCGGGTCCTCGCGGGCATAGACGACGACGTCGAACTCGCCGCTGCGCCGGGCGATGATGCCGATCCGGTCACCCTTGTGGTCGGTGAACTCGTAGCGCAGACCGACGCCCGGCAGCAGCACCTCCTTGACATCCATACCGCCGATTTTTGCAGGTCGCCCGGCGCCGCCGTCAGCCGATGGACGAGCCGGGCGAAAGTCAGTGCTGGCCCACCGTTTCGGTGGCCCGCCTCGGCGACCGGTTTTTCAGCGGCAGCAGCATCGACACGCTCTGCCGGTACTCGTCGTATTGGCGGCCCAGCACCGCGGTGAGGTCACGCTCCTCCAGGCGCACGGCGATCAGGATGTAACCCGTCATGGCGATCGAGAAAAGCAGGTGCCCGGCCGTCATGGTGGGCGCCGACCAGAACGCGATCAGAAAGCCCAGCATCAGCGGGTGGCGCACCAGGCGGTAAAGCATGCGCGCGTGGAACCCTATGTGGGTGTACGGTTTTCCGCGCCACGCCAGGTACACGTGCCGAAGCCCGAACAGGTCGAAATGGCTGACCATGAAGGTCGCGGCCAGCGCGATCGCCCAGCCGAGCCAGAACAGCCCCCACACCGCCAGGCGGCCCGCCGGCACCCGCACGTCCCACAGGACGGCCGGCATCGTTCGCCACTGCCAGTACAGCAACACCAGCACGGCGCTGGACAGCACCACGTAGGTGCTGCGCTCGATCGACGGCGGCACGAATCGGGTCCACCACCGTTTGAACGCCGGCCGCGCCATGACGCTGTGCTGGACGCCGAACGCGCCGATCAGCGCCACGTTGACCAGGACCGCCTGCCCGATGGGAGCCGGCAGACCGTGATCGACGCTTCGCGGCACCCAGAGGTTGGCCACGAAGCCGACAAGATACAAAAACGCCGCCAGGAACAGCAAATAGGCCGCGGCGCCGTAACTGATCGTCAAGTATCGCTTCATGAGCTCAGTGTGGGCCGCGGACGCACGGGGGGTATATAGGTCATTTGCCTCAATTTCCGCGCAGCCGGCGCTAGTCAAATCTGACTAGTGCACCCGCGATCGTGACGGCGCCGGCCGCCGGATCTCCTCATTTGGGGCAAACGCCCCATGCGGGCGGGGCAGCGGCGCACCGATGATCGGCCATGACACAGCCACTCCAAAAGGGAGATCACATCATGAGCGAATCGACATGCAGCGCAGCGACTATCGAGCGGCTCGCAGCTCAACGCCCGGCCCACGAAGCCGAAGCGCCCGCCGGTGGGCGGGTGGATGCCCTCGGCGTCAGCCGGCGCGTCCGGGGGCGCCAGATCCTTCGTGAGCTGTCGCTGTCGGTGGAACCCGGCGAGTTGGTCGCCATCGCCGGCGGCAGCGGAGCGGGCAAGACCACCCTGCTGGAGATCCTCGCCGGACTGCAACCGCCGACCGCCGGGGAGGTTCGGCACGACGGAGTCCCGCGCGGCAAACGGCTCCGCCCCGATTCCGCGGTGGGCTACGTGCCGCAGGACGACATCATTCACCTCGAGCTGCCCCTGCGCCGCACGCTGCGCTATGCGGCGCTGTTACGGCTCCCCGCGGGCACCTCGGAGCCCGAAGCGGAACGGATCGTGGACGAGACATTGCGGGACCTCGACCTGGCCGATCGGGCCGACGTGCCGGTGCGGGCGCTGTCCGGCGGCCAACGCAAGCGGGCCAGCATCGCCGTGGAGCTACTGACCCGGCCCCGCCTGTTCTTTCTCGACGAACCCACCTCCGGGCTGGATCCCTCGACCGCGGCCGACGTGATGCGCCTGCTGCGCCGGCTCAGCCAGCGCGGGGTCACCGTCGTGCTCACCACCCACGAGCCGGCTTGCATCCAACGGTGCGACCGGGTGGTGTTCCTGGCCCGCGACGGCCACCTGGCCTTCGCCGGCAGCCCCGCCGCGGCGCGGCGCTACTTCGGCGTCGACGGCCTGAGCGAGGTGTACGAACGCCTGACCGGCGAGCACACCCCGCAGATCTGGGCGCGACGGTTCGCCGAAAGCCGCGTGCAGTCGAGAAGCCGCGCCGGCTCGACCGAAAAGACCGCTGCGGCAGCGCCATCCGTGGCCCGGCGCACGGGCACGATCCGGCAGTGGTGGCTGCTGACGCGGCGCAACGTCGACGTTCTCTTCCGCAACCGGCTGACCCTGGCGATCCTGCTCGGCTCACCGGTGCTCGTGACGGCGATGATGGCCACGCTGTTCAAGCGCGGCGCGTTCGACGTGGAGAGCGGCGCCGACGTCGGCCCGGCCCAGATCGTGTTCTGGATCGCCTTCGACGGTTTCTTCTTCGGACTGACCTACGGCCTGCTCCAGATCGTCGGCGAGATGGCCGTCTTCCGGCGCGAACGCCTGGCCGGGCTGAGCGTGAGCTCCTACGTGGCATCCAAAGTGACTGCGCTGCTACCGATCCTGGCGGGGGTGAGCGCGGTGTTGCTGGTCGTGCTGCGCGCACTCGGCCGGCTGCCCGCCGCCGGGTGGCACGTGTACGCACTGCTGTTCGCGACGATGGTGATCGAGGCGATCTCGGCGCTGGCTTTGGGCCTGCTCGCCTCGGCCGCCGTGTCCAACGCCGCGCAGGCGGCGCTCGCCCTGCCGATGCTGTGCTTCCCGCAGGTGCTGTTCGGTGGCGCCATCGTCCCCGTCGACCAGATGACCACCCCCGGACGCCTGATGAGCCTGATCCTGTCCAACCGCCACGCCTTCGACGCGTTGGGGCGCTACCTGCGGCTCGACCGCTACACCACGACGCTGCCGGCCATGTCCGCCTACCGCGAGACCTTCCACGGGGGCACCGCCGCCAGTCTCATCGCGCTCGGCTCGTTCGCCGTCGTACTGACCCTGGCCACCGCCTGGGTGCTGGACAGGCGGTCCCGGCCCGGCGCAGCCGGGCGCTGACGACGCAACGTTCCCTCCTTCCGACGGCAAAGCCTCGGCAAACGCCGCCCTCAAGCGGCCGTTTGCCGAGGCCGAGTTGGAGAGGGCCGCGCTCAAGGAGGTCGCGGAGGGCAAACACCGGCCATGTGCCGGCAACGCCCTTCAACTCGTGGACGCGTGGTCGTCGACAGCGATCCGTGAACCACGCAGTTCACAGCGGAGATCCGGTCATAGTGGAGATCCGGCCGGCGCCGACACAGGTTCGCAACCGCCGCGTTTCGACCACGTGACCGGTCGGGCAAGGGTCAAATCTTGCGGGCCAACACGTCGAAGGGCTCTTCCAGTCCCCGCAGGGTCAGGGTGCGTCGCTGCACGGTGGCCATGACTTCGTCCGCAACGCCCCGGGCCACCAGCAACTCGCCGCCGGCGGCGTGTTGTTGCATCCGGGCGGCCGCGTTGACCGGGCTGCCCAGGGCGGTGAAGTCGACGACGGCCCCGCCGACGTTGCCGACGTAGGCGATTCCCGCGTTGACCGCGACGCCGACGTCCAGCCAGGGGCCCTCCGGTGTGCCGTACCCGACCGCGCGGAGCAGGTCGGCGCCCGCCTCGACGGCTCGTTGCCGATACCGGGGGCCGCTGATGCCTCGCACGAAGAACGCCATCACCTCGTCACCGATGAGTTTGTCGATCACCGCGTCGTGGCGCAGCAGCGTCT
Organism: uncultured Actinomycetota bacterium; assembly: GCA_963711445.1. GTDB lineage: Bacteria > Actinomycetota > Actinomycetes > Mycobacteriales > Mycobacteriaceae > Mycobacterium. The sequence goes on along the minus strand of CAVQEF010000002.1, from coordinate 722,769 downwards.
GCGTCGCGGCACCGTAGAACCGGTTGAGCAGCGCGGCGAAGTCCGCGGCCGGCCGGCGGTCGCCGAGTTCCGTGGAGCCGCGGACGTCGGCGAACAGCACCGCGATGTCGACCTCAGCCCCGCCGCGCGGCAGTGCATCGCAGCACCGCCGGCACAGGTTGGGGTTTTTCCGTGACGGCCGGAACCCGGCGGCGGCGAACAACCGGCCGGCGGGGCCGCCGAACGGGTTGTTGCACAGCTTGCATCGCGGCGCCGAGGGCAGGTAACGGAACGCGTGCCGCGCCCGCACCAGGCTCGCGTGCCCGTCGGTGAGCACCCTGTCCCACAGCGCCGACGCGGGGCCCGCGCGGCCGGAGTCCCCGGCGCCCGCGAGCGCGAGGGCCGTCGGGCGCCGGTCGTTGCGGATCATGCCGAAATGATCGCCCGCATTCGCTGTTCGCACATGAGGCATCGGCCCCAGACATCCGCGCCCGCCGCGCAGGAGCCGCCCGCTCTACTGCGGCGCGCCGCCGGTCAGGCCGTGCCGCGTCGCGTACAGGCTGGCCCCGATCCGGTTCGAGACCCCGATTTTCGCATAGATGTGCTCGACGTGATTGCGCACGGTCTTCTCGGAAATCCAGAGGGCCGAGGCGATTTCGCGGTTGGACCGGCCCTGCGCGACGTGCACCAACACCTCGGCCTCCCGGCGGGTCAATCCCGCCGGCCGAGCGGCCCTGCGGGACGGCCGGTGGCCCGCCGCCTCCAGCACGGCTTCGACGGCGTCCCCGTCCAGGCAGCCGTCGGCCGCTGCGCCGCGCAGTTGCCTGGCCGCGGCGGCGTCGTCCAGTGCGTCGCGATACGGTCGTGGCTCCATCGACGAGCAATAGCTTTCGGCGGCGGCGAGCACCCGATCGCGAACAGACAGGTCGTCGCCGCGCAGCCCGTTCGGGTAGCCCGACCCGTCGAGCCGTTCGTGGTGGTTCACCGCGACCTCGCGCACGGCCTTGAGCCCACCGACGCGCGCCAGAATCCGCCCGGTCAGGTACGGATGCAGGTGGACACGCTCGCGTTCGGCGTGGGTCAGCTGACCCGGCTTCTCCCATACCCGGTTGGACACACCGATCCGGCCGAGGTCGTGCACGTAGCCCGCGCGGCGCAAGATGTCGCGCTCGTCGGAGGCCAGTCCGGCGCACTTCCCGGCGTTCTCCGCCAACTCGGCCACGGCGCGCGAATGGCCCAGTGTGAAAGGGCATTTCAGGTCCGCGAAATCGCCCATGGCGCGCAGCAGCCGGTCCAGCGCGGTTCCGCTCAGCGCTTCACCGGGGTCCGGCGCCACGGACGCGGCGGTCGGCCACACGTCTTCGTCGTCGCACAGCAGCTCCTCGGCGGCGGCGGTGAACACCGCGACGATCTCGGGGTCGAACTGCTTGCCGCTGCGCCGGCGGATCTCGGCGATCGCACCCGCGCGGCCGTGGGCGCGGTGGTGCACTTCGGCGATGTCGGCGAGCTGCGCCACCCGCATCGCCACGGGGATCTCGCTCCCCGCGGCCCCGGTGGGCAGACCGCTGCCGTCCCATCGCTCGTAGGCGTAGGGCAGGGCTTTGCAGACATCGGCGCCCAGGCCGATCTCCTCGGCGAGCAACGCGGCCGACAGGCAGTGCGACCGCACCAACGAGCCCAGGTTCCCGCGTGCGTCCAAGAAAAGTTTGGCCGCCAACTGCGCCCGTTTCGGCAACGTCGAACCGCGGCCGACGTTGCCGACCAGAAATCGCTGGTACGGGGCGCCGGACCAGTCGACGAAATAACTGTCATGCCGCATCGCGATGTCGTCGCCGAACCACCGCGCGTACTCGTGGGAGTCGGCGTGACAGCCGATCCACATCACCAGGCCCGTGTAGAAGACGGTCCCGCGGTCGCTCTCGGCGAGCCCGAGCCGCTCGGCAAGCCTGGTGCCCATCGCGGCCGACCGCAGCATGTGATCCATCGGCTGCCCGAGCCCGAGGTCGATCGCCAACGACAGCGCCGCCAGCACCTCCGTCCGCGACACCGCTCCGCCGAAGGGCATGGAACTCGCCCCTTTCTCGACCGGTCGGCAAGCGGCCCGGTGGCTAGCGCTTCTTCACCGATTTCGGCGGCTTGGCGCCGCGACCCTGCTGTCGCGCGGCCGCGCGCCGCTCGCGGCGGCTGGCCCCGCCGGGCACGCCGGCCGGGGCCTTGTCCGCGCCGCCGCCGTTGCGCTGCACCTGCGCCGAACCGTCCTCCGACGGGCCGGAATACGTCAGGGCGGGCGCCTGACCGTCGAGATTGTCGATTCCCTTGGCGTGCACCATACTTCGGGCCTCTTCGCGCTCAACGTCGGAGTCGGCCTGTTGATCACCCTCGCCCGATTCCTTGGCGAGATCCGAGAGCCCTTGCGGCGCTTCGACTTCGGCCACCTGTACGGTGGGCGCGGGCACCGCTTCCACGGCGACGTTGAACAGGAAGCCGACGGACTCCTCCTTCATGCCGTCGAGCATGGCCATGAACATGTCGTAGCCCTCGCGCTGGTATTCCACCAGCGGGTCGCGCTGGGCCATGGCGCGCAGCCCGATGCCCTCCTTGAGGTAGTCCATCTCGTAGAGGTGCTCGCGCCACTTGCGGTCGATGACGTTGAGCAGCACGTTGCGTTCCAGCTGCCGCATCGCGCCCTCGCCGGCGATCTCCTCGAGCTCGGCTTCCCTTGCGCCGTAAGCGCGTTCGGCGTCGGCCAGCAGCGCCTCGAGCAGCTCCTCGCGGGTGAGGTCGTCGCGCTCGGACTCCTCGTCCTGGCGGGTCAGCGTCTCGTGGTCGATCCCGACCGGGTAGAGCGTCTTGAGGGCAGTCCACAGGGCGTCTAGGTCCCAGTCCTCGGCGTAGCCCTCGGCCGTCGCGCCGTCGACGTAGGCGGTGATGACGTCGCGGACCATGTCGAGGGCCTGCTGCTTGAGGTTCTCGCCCTCGAGGATGCGGCGGCGCTCGGCGTAGATCACCTTGCGCTGCTGATTCATCACCTCGTCATACTTGAGGACGTTCTTGCGGATCTCGAAGTTCTGCTGCTCGACCTGCGTCTGGGCGCTCTTGATCGCCCGGGTGACCATCTTGGCCTCGATCGGCACGTCGTCGGGCAGGTTCAGGCGGTTGAGCATCGACTCCAGCGCGGCGCCGTTGAACCGGCGCATGAGCTCGTCGCCCAGCGACAGGTAGAACCGCGACTCGCCGGGGTCGCCCTGCCGGCCGGAACGCCCGCGCAGCTGGTTGTCGATGCGGCGCGACTCGTGCCGCTCGGTGCCCAGCACGTACAGCCCGCCGGCCTCGATCACCTCGGTGGCCTCCTTGCCGGCCTCCTCCTTGACCTTGGGCAGCTCGGAGTGCCAGGCGGCCTCGTACTCGTCGGGGGTCTCCACCGGGTCCAGGCCGCGCTCGCGCAGCCGCAGGTCGGTGAGGAAGTCGACGTTGCCGCCCAGCACGATGTCGGTGCCGCGGCCGGCCATGTTGGTGGCGACGGTGATGCCGCCGCGCCGGCCCGCCACGGCGACGATCTGCGCCTCCTGCTCGTGGAACTTGGCGTTGAGCACGTTGTGCGGGATGCGCTTCTTCTGGAACTGGCGCGAGAGGTACTCCGAGCGCTCCACGCTGGTGGTGCCGATCAGCACCGGCTGGCCCTTCTCGTAGCGCTCGGCGACGTCGTCGACCACCGCGATGTACTTGGCCTCCTCGGTCTTGTAGATGAGGTCGGAGCAGTCCTCGCGGATCATCGGCTTGTTGGTCGGGATGGTCACCACGCCGAGCTTGTAGATCTCGTGCAGCTCGGCCGCCTCGGTCTGGGCGGTGCCGGTCATGCCGGCCAGCTTGTCGTAGAGCCGGAAGTAGTTCTGCAGCGTGATCGTGGCCAGCGTCTGGTTCTCGGCCTTGATCTCGACGTGCTCCTTGGCCTCGATCGCCTGGTGCATGCCCTCGTTGTAGCGGCGGCCGTAGAGCACGCGGCCGGTGAACTCGTCGACGATGAGCACCTCGCCGTCGCGGACGATGTAGTCCTTGTCGCGGGTGAACAGCTCCTTGGCCTTCAGCGCGTTGTTGAGGTAGCTGACCAGCGGCGAGTTGGCGGCCTCGTACAAGTTGTCGATGCCCAGCTGGTCCTCGACGAACTCCACGCCCTTCTCGTGCACGCCGACGGTGCGTTTGCGCAGGTCCACCTCGTAGTGGGTGTCCTTTTCCATCAGCGGCGCGATCCGGGCGAACTCGCTGTACCAGTTGGAGCTGCCGTCGGCGGGGCCGGAGATGATCAGCGGGGTGCGGGCCTCGTCGATCAGGATGGAGTCGACCTCGTCGACGATGGCGTAGTTGTGGCCGCGTTGCACGCAGTCGTCCAGCGAGTGGGCCATGTTGTCGCGCAGGTAGTCGAAGCCGAACTCGTTGTTGGTGCCGTAGGTGATGTCGGCGGCATACGCAACCCGCCGCTCGTCGGGCGACATCTGCGCCAGGATCACCCCGACGTCCAGGCCCAGGAAGCGGTGCACCCGGCCCATCCACTCGCTGTCGCGTTTGGCCAGGTAGTCGTTGACGGTGACGATGTGCACGCCCTTGCCGCCGATACCGTTGAGGTAGGCCGTCAGCACCGACGTCAGGGTTTTGCCCTCACCGGTCTTCATCTCGGCGACGTTGCCGAAATGCATCGCCGCCGCACCCATCACCTGCACCTCGAACGGTCGCTGGTCGAGCACCCGCCACGCCGCCTCGCGGGCCACGGCGAACGCCTCGGGCAACAGGTCGTCGAGGCTTTCCCCGTCGGCGTGCCGTTTCTTGAACTCGTCGGTCTTGCCCCTGAGCTCCTCGTCGGTGAGTTTCTCGACGTCGTCGGACAACGTGTTGACATAGTCGGCCACCCGCTTGAGGCGCTTGACCATGCGACCTTCACCGAGGCGCAGCAACTTCGACAGCACAGCTATGTCCCCTGTTGGTTGGAGTCTTCGGTGTCTTTGAGACGCGTGTCTATAAGACGCCGTCCATCCTAGGCGACACGCCGCGCAAAGCGTCCCAGCGCCGGTTTCGGGAGAGCCCGATCAGGCCAGTCTGATGAGGCCGTAGTCGTAGGCGTGACGGCGGTAGACGACGGACGGCCGTTCGGTCTGCTTGTCGTGGAACAGGAAGAAGTCGTGCCCGACGAGTTCCATCTCGTAGAGCGCGTCGTCGACCGTCATCGGGACGGCCGGGTGCTCCTTGGTGCGCACGATCCGTCCCGGTTCGTGATCCGGAGCGGCCCCGTCGTGGTCCGCCGATCCCGCCTCGGGCGCGCCGGGCCCCGGTTCGGGGGGCACCACCGCGGTGGCGGCGGCCAGCGAGACGGGGGTCTTGTCGCCGTAGTGGACCTTGCGGCGATCCTTGACGCGACGCAGCCGGTTCTCCAGCTTGGCGACCGCGGACTCGAAGGCGGAATAAAAGCTGTCGGCGCAGGCCTCCGAGCGGCGGACCGGCCCGCGGCCCTTGGCGGTGATCTCCACGCGCTGACAGGACTTGCGCTGACGCCGGTTGGGTTCGTGTTTGAGCTCGACGTCGAAGAGGTAGATGGAGCGGTCGAACCGCTCGAGGCGGGCGAGTTTCTGGGAGGCGTAAACGCGGTAGTGGTCGGGGACCTCGACGTTGCGGCCCTTGAACACGACCTCGGCGCTGAGCGTCGGTTCGTCGTGCCCTTCGGTTGCTGCCGGCGGTTCGTCCAGAACTTGACCGGAATCCACGGATAGCCTTGACATACGTGACAACTCGTTCCCTTTCCACGTCGCACGCGCGCTGCGCGCCCGGCTTGCCTGAGAGGCGCCGACGAGGGTTTGAGCGGTGGCAGGGTGGTCACCGCCGCAGGCTGCCCGCCGGTGCAAGGTGTCGAACGCTCACCCCCTTCGCCAGTGGGGCCTCAACCTGGGACTGGACACCCGGTGTGTCGGACCGGTGAGTCATTGCATGTTGTTCTCGACGTTAGCTCTTGTTCGCCTTGGGGCGCCACTGATTACGCCGAGCTGTTGCGAGTTCTTCACACGCCCTTGCCGCGTTCACCTGCTCACGCGGCCGCGACCGCCAGGACCGCGGCCACCCGCAGCCCGGCGGCCTGCAGGGTCCGCACCGACTCGCGCGCCGTCGCGCCGGTGGTGACGACGTCGTCGACGATGACGACCTCGGCGCCCGCGCGGGTGAGCCGCGGCCCGCGCAGCACAACCCGGCCCGCGACGTTGCGCTCGCGCGCCGCGGTGCCCAGGCCCACGGAGTCCCGCGCCAGCGCGGTGAACCGCAATGCCGGGGCGACGGCGATCTCCGGGTGCCCGGCCACCGCCGCCCGGGCCAGCCGGGTGACGGGGTCGCCGCCGCGCCGGCGCGCCGCCGAACGCCGCGTCGGCGCGGGCACGATGGTCAGCGGCGTCTCGACGATCCCCCAGGTCAGCAGCCGGTGCAGTCCCACGGCCACCACGCGCGCCAGCGGCACGATCAGGTCGCCGCGCCCGCGCTCCTTGAGCGCCAGGATCGCCTGGCGGCGGGCGCCGGCGTAGCGGCCCAGCGCGAACACCGGCACCTCGGGGTCCACGCGGGGGTTGACGACGTGCGGCTGGTCGGCGGCCACCGCCAGCTCCCGGCCGCAGGCAGCACACCAGCGGGTCGCCGGCGCCCCGCAGCCGCCGCATTCGGCCGGCAGGACGAGATCGAGCACACCGCACAGTGTGGCGGACCGGGCCGACAGCCTCCGAGGCGCTCAGCCGGGCAGCACCGGCGCGGCCCCGAGCACCGACAGGCCCGGCACCCGCGACCAGCCCTGCTGGCCCCCTTCGCCGACCGACGCCGAGTACTGCAGCACGCCCTGCGGGCCGGCGACATACACCGTCGACGGGTTGGCCGCGACCGTCGTCACCGGCAGCTGCAGGCCGCGGGCGGGCGCGTCGGAGTTCACCCCGTCGAGGTTGACGTAGGACACCGGATGGGTGGCGTCGGTGCGGGTCACCACGATGTCGTCGCCGGTGCGCCAGGACAGCGACACCACCGAGGTCCCCAGGCCGAAACCCAGCCGCCGCGGGTAGGTCAGGGCGTACTGGCCGGCCTGGGTCTGCTCGACGCCGGCCAGGATCACCTGGCCGCCGATCACCATCGCCGCGCGCGTCCCGTCCCGGGACAGCTGCAGGTCGGTGATCGGCCCCGGGAAGTGGCTGGCCACGGCGGCCGAGTCCACCGGGATGCGGGCGGGCTGCCCCGAGGCGGGCTCCTGGATCGCCCGCAGCACGTTGTTGCCGTCCACCACCGTCCACACGGCGTCGTCCAGCGACCAGCTGGGCCGGGTCAGGGTGTGCCCGTCGGCGGACTGGACGGCCTCGCCGCCGAGGTCGCCGATCCACAGGGACGCCTCCTGGTCCGGGGCGTCGCGGCGCAGCGTCACCACCGACGCCACCTGCCGCCCGTTGCGCGACAGCGCGGCCCCGGTCTGGTCGCCCATCCGCCCGAACGCCCCGGGTACCGTCGTGGTCTGCTGGCCGTCGAGCCCCACCAGCGATCCGTTGACCAGCGCGTGCAGCCCCGCCCCCGCACCGTCGGCCACACCGGGGTCGGTGGCGGCGACGTCGGAGGTGGTCCACCCGTCGGCGAAGCGGTCGTCCAGTGGCGCGCCGTCGGCGTTGATCACATACGGGCCCCGGATGTCGGCCCGGGCCAGCGTCCAGATGATCTGCGCGGCAAGCAATTGCCGGCTGTGCGGGTCGGTGGTGGACAGCTTCTCCAGGTCGATGCGCGCGCCGCCGTACCCACGGCCGACCCCGTTCTTGCCGCCGTCGGCCCGGGTCACCGGCCCGCGCAGCCGCAGCGGCGGGGCGAGCAGGTTGCGGACCGTGTGCGCCATCTCGGGCCGTGGCCCGGCGATCAGCTTGGAGATCAGCTCGGTGGCCAACTGGTCGTGGTCGGGCACCGCGACGTAGCGCGGGTCGGGAACCACCGTCTTGCCGGTCGGGTCGGCGAAGTACAAGGTGTTGCGTTTGTAGGTCGCCTGGAACTGCTGCCAGTCCAGGAACACCCCGTTGGGCAGGCGATCGATCCGCCACCCGCCGGAGGTCTTGACCAGCTCGATCGGGCCCGGGTCGGGCAGCACGCCCTCGGCGGTCTCGAACACCCCCATGTCGGACAGCGATCCCAGGATGTCGGCCCGCATTGTCGCCGAAACCCGTTCGGCGGCACGGGTTTCCACGAAGACCACGTGGTCGATCAGCAGGGCGCTGCCGGCGTCGTCCCAGGAGTTGGACGCCGACTGGGTGAGGAACTGGCGCGCTGCCAGGTGCCGGTTCGCCGGATCGGCCGTGGCCTTGAGGAATTCCCGCAGCAACACGTCGGGGTCCATGCCCGGGGTCGGCTTGGGCAGGTTCGACGGCGCCGGCCGCTCGACGGTGCCGATGGCCTGCGGCGCCGACGCGCTCGGCACCCCGGCGCAGCCGCCCAGCAGCACCGCCGCGCACAACAGCACCAGCGCCCGCCGCATCAGCCGCTCCTTTCCGCGGGCTCCCGCGCGCGCTCGGCTCCCTGCGGCGGCGCGGCCCCGGCGGGCGGGGCGGGCTGCGGGGTCGGCTTCATGGGCAGCGGGCTGGTGGTGACCTTGTGGCCGCGTACCAGCGGCAGCGTCAGCCGGAAGCACGAGCCCTGGCCCGGCTCTCCCCATGCCTCCAGCCGGCCCTGGTGCAGCCGCGCGTCCTCGATGCTGATCGCCAGGCCCAGCCCGGTGCCGCCGGACCGGCGGACCCGCGACGGGTCCGAGCGCCAGAACCGGCTGAACACCAGCTTCTCCTCGCCGGGCCGCAGCCCCACCCCGTAGTCGCGCACGGTGACGGCGACGGTGTCCTCGTCGGCGCCCATCCGGATCTGCACGGGCTTGTGCTCGGCGTGGTCGATCGCATTGGCGATCAGGTTGCGCAGGATCCGCTCCACCCGCCGCGAGTCGACCTCGGCGATCACCTCCGCCTCGGGCAGGTCCATCTGCAGCTCGATCCCGGCGTCCTCGGCGAGGTGGCCCACGTTGCCCAGGGCGCTGCGCACGGTGGCGCGCAGGTCGACGGCCTCCACGGACAGCTCGGCCACCCCGGCGTCGTGCCGGGAGATCTCCAGCAGGTCGTTGAGCAGCGTCTCGAACCGGTCCAGCTCGCTGACCATCAGCTCGGTGGACCGCGCCAGCGTCGGGTCGAGGTCGGCGCTGTGGTCGTAGATCAGGTCGGCGGCCATGCGCACCGTGGTCAGCGGGGTGCGCAGTTCGTGGCTGACGTCGGAGGTGAACCGGCGCTGCAGGTTGCCGAACTCCTCGAGCTGGGTGATCTGCCGGGACAGGCTCTCGGCCATGTCGTTGAACGACACCGCCAGCCGGGCCATGTCGTCCTCGCCGCGCACCGGCATCCGCTCGGACAGATGCCCCTCGGCGAACCGCTCGGCGATCCGCGACGCCTGCCGCACCGGCACCACCACCTGCCGCGACACCAGCAGCGCGATCCCGGCGAGCAGCACCAGCAGCACCGCGCCGCCGGTGATCATCGTGCCGCGCACCAACATGATCGTGGCCTGCTCGTTCTTCAGCGGAAAGATCAGGTAGAGCTCGAGGTTGGCCACCTGCGAGGACGCCGGCGTGCCGATGATCAGCGCCGGCCCCGAGAAGCCGTCGGTGTGCACCGTGGCGTACTGGTAGGCCGCCTGCCCGGCCTTGACGAAATTCCGCAGGGCGCCCGGCACCTGGTCGACGGGCCCGGCCGTGGTGGCCGCGCGGGGGCCGTCGCCCGGCACCATCAGCACCGCGTCGAACGCGCCGGCCAGCCCGGCGCCCGAGGCCGGGTCGGTCTTGGACGTCAGCGTGTTACGGGCCAGCTGCAGGCTGCTGTCCAGCGAGCGCGTCTCCTCGCCGCTGACGATCCCGCCGACCGTGGTGCGCGCCCGCTCGATCTGCTCGATGCCGGCCCGGACCTTGACGTCGAGGACGCGGTTGGTGACCTGACTGGTCAGCACGAAACCCAGCGCCAGGATCACCCCCAGCGACAGCCCGATCGTCAGCGCCACGACCCGCAGCTGCAGCGATCGGCGCCAGGCGACGGCCACGGCGCGACTCAACGCACCCATGCCGCGAGGCAAGGGGCCGGAGCGGCCCCAACGACTACGAGTGCGTCGGCGTGAGCCGAAGATCACCGGCGCGGCTCCTCATCGTCGCTGCGCCCTGCGCCCGCCCGGATCACGGAGGTCCGGCCTTGTACCCCACTCCTCGAACGGTCAACACCACGGTCGGGTTCTCGGGGTCTTTCTCGACCTTGGCCCGGAGGCGCTGGACGTGCACGTTCACCAGCCGGGTGTCGGCCGGGTGCCGGTATCCCCACACCTGTTCGAGCAGCACATCACGAGTAAACACCTGCCGCGGTTTGCGTGCCAGCGCGACCAGGAGGTCGAACTCCAGCGGTGTCAGGGAGATCTGCTCGCCGTTGCGGGTGACCTTGTGCGCCGGCACGTCGATGTCCACGTCGGCGATGGACAGCATCTCGGCCGGCTCGTCGTCGTTGCGCCGCAGCCGGGCCCGCACACGGGCGACCAGCTCCTTGGGTTTGAACGGCTTCATGATGTAGTCGTCGGCGCCCGACTCCAGGCCCAGCACCACGTCCACGGTGTCGGTCTTGGCGGTCAGCATCACGATGGGGATGCCGGAGTCGGCGCGCAGCACCCGGCACACGTCGATGCCGTTCATGCCGGGCAGCATCAGGTCCAGCAGGACCAGATCGGGCCGCAGTTCGCGGACCGCGGTCAGCGCCTGGGTACCGTCGCCGATGACCGCGGTGTCGAAGCCCTCCCCACGCAGCACGATGGTGAGCATCTCGGCCAGCGAAGCGTCGTCATCGACGACGAGAATCCTTTGCCTCATGGAGTCCATGGTGTCACCAGATCGGGACAAAGCATGGGCGCCACACGGGCGTTTCTTCGCCGACAGGGATAATTAGCGCCAATTAGCGCCAATTAGCGTCGATCGGCGTCGAATTTCCTCGCCCGGCGGCCCGCTACCGCTCCGCGGCAGGCGCACCGGGCCCCGTTTTCGGGGCGGTCAGGGTCGCGGCGAGCCGGCCCGCGTCGACGTCCGCCTCCACGGCCAGCCACCGCCCGCCCCAGCCCGCGGCGGCCAGCCCGGCGTACACGGCACCGGTGCGCTCCTGCAGGCCGTCGTCGCGTTCGTAGGCATCGCGCGCCCGGCCCGGGTCGGACTCGGCCCGGTGCCGCGCCCGGTGGGCGGCGAGCTCGGCGGACACCGCGAGCAGCACCTGCCAGTCGGGCGCGGGCAGCCGCAGCCGCCCGTATTCCAAGCCGTGCACCCACGCGACCGCCTCCCCCGCCGCGTCCTGGTGCAGGCGGGCAGCGCTGTAGGCCGCGTTGGAGGCGACGTAGCGATCCAGGATCACCACGTCGTGGTCGCGGCGCAATCGCGCGATCTCGTCGACCGCCCCCGCACGGTCGAGGGCGAACAGCGTGGCCATCGCATACACCGACGATGCGAGGTCACCGTGCTCGCCGTGCAGGGCCTCGGCCGCGAGGTCGGCGGTCACCGAGCGGCCGTAGCGCGGGAAGTCCAGCGTGGCCACCGACATCCCGGCGGCCGCGAACGCCCTGCTCAGCCCGTCGGTCAGCGTCCGCTTGCCGGCGCCGTCGACCCCTTCGATCGCGATCAGCACGCCGCCGAGCCTATCGCCCCTTCGAGCGTGAAATTGGTTTCACGTTCGGCGCCGAACGTGAAGCTGGCTTCACGTTCGCGCCGCCGAGAGCGATCAGTAGCGGTAGTGGTCGGCCTTGTAGGGGCCGTCGACGTCCACGCCGATGTACTCGGCCTGCTCCTTGGTCAGCTTGGTGAGCTTGCCGCCGAGCGCCTCGACGTGGATGCGGGCCACCTTCTCGTCGAGGTGCTTGGGCAGCCGGTACACCTCGTTGTCGTACTCGTCGTTCTTGGTCCACAGCTCGATCTGGGCGATCACCTGGTTGGAGAAGCTGTTGCTCATCACGAACGACGGGTGCCCGGTGGCGTTGCCCAGGTTCAGCAGCCGCCCCTCGGAGAGCACGAGGATCGACTTGCCGGTGTCCGGGAAGGTCCACAGGTCGACCTGCGGGCGGATGTTGGTCTTGATGGCGCCGGACTTTTCCAGCCGGGCGATCTGGATCTCGTTGTCGAAGTGGCCGATGTTGCCCAGGATCGCCTTGTCCTTCATCGCCTTCATGTGCTCGAGGGTGATGATGTCCTTGTTGCCGGTGGTCGTGATGATGATGTCGGCCTCGCCGATCACCTCCTCGACCGTCTTGACGTCGTAGCCCTCCATCAGGGCCTGCAGCGCGTTGATCGGGTCGATCTCGGTCACGGTCACCCGCGCGCCCTGACCGGCCAGCGACTCCACACTGCCCTTGCCGACGTCGCCGTAGCCGCAGATCAGCACCTTCTTGCCGCCGATCAGCACGTCGGTGCCGCGGTTGATGCCGTCGATCAGCGAGTGCCGGCAGCCGTACTTGTTGTCGAACTTGCTCTTGGTCACCGAGTCGTTGACGTTGATCGCCGGGAAGGTCAGGTCACCGGCCGCGGCGAACTGGTACAGGCGCAGCACGCCGGTGGTGGTCTCCTCGCTGACGCCCTTGACCGACTCGGCGATCTTGGTCCACTTGCCCTGGTCGGTCTCGAAGCGGTTGCGCAGCAGGCTCAGGAAGATCTTCCACTCGGTGGGGTCGTCCTCCTCGGCGGGCGGCACCACGCCGGCCTTCTCGTACTGCGCTCCGCGCAGCACCAGCATGGTGGCATCCCCGCCGTCGTCCAGGATCATGTTCACCGGCTCGCCGGGCCAGGTCAGCGTCTGCTCAGCCGCCCACCAGTACTCCTCGAGCGTCTCGCCCTTCCAGGCGAACACCGGCACGCCCTTGGGCTCCTCGGGGGTGCCGTGCGGGCCGACGACCACGGCGGCCGCGGCGTGGTCCTGGGTGGAGAAGATGTTGCACGACGCCCACCGGACCTGCGCGCCCAGCGCGACGAGGGTCTCGATGAGCACCGCGGTCTGCACCGTCATGTGCAGCGAGCCCGAGATCCGCGCCCCCTTGAGCGGCTGCACCTCGGCGTACTCGCGGCGCAGCGACATCAAACCGGGCATCTCCTGTTCGGAGAGTTCGATATCGCGGCGGCCGTAATCCGCCAACGACAGGTCGGCGACCTTGAAGTCGATGCCGTTTCGAACGTCGGCACTCAGCGAAGTTTCGGTCGTCGTCATAGCGTGTCTCATCCTTACTCGAGGCTCACCGTCACTAGCGGTACTTAGCTTTAATATGTTCTTCCGCCACTGTAGTCGGCGGCATATCGGCCCGACCGGTCAGGGAAGGTTGACGACGCCGTGCCGCTCCGCGAACGGCGTCATCAATCGCGCCAAATCGGCCGCGACGTCGTGATTCGCCTCGGGGGGCATGGACACGTAGCTCAGCGCCAGCCGCACGATCGCGCGCGCCAGCACGCCGGCGTCCTCGTCGCTGGCCGCCACCCACGACTGGGTCAGCGCCAGGGTCAGGCGCGCCGAAGCGCGGGTGATGATGGGGGCGCTGTCGGTGGTGATGATCTGCAGCAGGTCGGGCTTGGCCACGCCCGTCAGCAAAGAGATCACCAACGGGTCCTGCGCCGACTCGGCGAAGAAGGCACCGAATCCCTGCAGGAACGCTTCGTAGACGTCGCCGGCGTGGGCGTCCAGCGCGGCGTGCACGGTGTCGACCAGCCGGTCGGCCAGGCGCAGGGCGTAACCCTGCGCCAGGCCCTGCCGGGAGCCGAACTCGTTGTAGATCGTCTGCCGGCTGATGCCCGCGGCGCGGGCCACGTCGGACAGGGTGATGGCGGACCAGTCGCGCGAGCCCAGCAGGTCGCGCATCGCGTCCAGCACCGAGTCACGCAGCAGGACGCGCGACGCCTCCGCGTAGGGCATCCGCTTCACAGGCGCGACGATATCTGTTTCCGCGGCGACTTTGGCAGCCATGGTGGTGGTGATCATGACCGGGCGATCTCCACCATCTCGAAGTCCGACTTCGCCGCGCCGCAGTCCGGGCAGCTCCAGTCCTCGGGGATGTCGTCCCAGCGGGTGCCGGGCTCGATGCCGTCCTCCGGCCAGCCCTTGGCCTCGTCGTATTCGAAGCCGCACTGCACGCAGACGAAGAGCCTGTAGTCGCTCATCGGTTCACTCCTGTCCAATTGCCCGGCTTCTCCCCACCCGCGTGCGCGGCTGCATCGTCGCCGGACGTCGTTTCGAAATCGACCTTCTCGCGCACCGCGCAATCGGGGCAGCACCAGTCGTCGGGGATGTCGCCGAAGGAAGTGCCCGCGGGAAACCCCTCCCGCGGCGCACCTTTGGCTTCGTCGTAGACGTAGCCGCAGCCCGGGCAGCGGTAGGCGGTCATGGCTGCGCCTCCTCGGGGGTCCCGTAGCGCGCGAGCACCCGTTCGCGCACCCGCGGGTGGATGTTGACCTTCGTGATGTCGCCGCCGTAGTGCTCGAGCACCCGGTGGTCCATCACCTTGCGCCACAGCGGCGGGAAGTAGGTGAGGGTGATCATCGACGCGTACCCACTGGGCAGGTTGGGGGCACCGTCCATGCTGCGCAGCGTCTGATACCGGCGGGTGGGGTTGGCGTGGTGGTCGCTGTGCCGCTGCAGGTGATAGAGGAACAGGTTGGTCACCAGGTGGTCGGAGTTCCAGCTGTGCAGCGGCGTGCAGCGCTCGTAGCGATCGCCCCCATTCTGCTGGCGCAACAGCCCGTAGTGCTCGAGGTAGTTGACGGCCTCCAGGAGGCTGAAACCGACGACGGCCTGGACGACCACGAACGGGATCAGCGCCGGGCCGAAGACCGCGATCAGCACGCCCCACAACACCACCGACATCAGCCAGGCGTTGACGACGTCGTTGGACAGGTACGTCCGCGGGTCCCACGGGCTCCTGCCGAGCCGGCGCAACCGCTGCGCCTCCAGCCGCAGCGACGACCGCAGGCTGCCGAACACGCTGCGCGGCAGGAACTCCCAGAACGTCTCCCCGAAGCGGGACGAGGCCGGGTCCTCCGGCGTGGCGACCCGCACGTGGTGGCCGCGGTTGTGCTCGATGTAGAAGTGCCCGTAGCAGGTCTGCGCCAGGGTGATCTTGGACAGCCAGCGCTCGAGGGACTCCTTCTTGTGCCCCATCTCGTGGGCGGTATTGATGCCCACACCGCCGAGCACCCCCACCGACAGCGCCACGCCGAGCTTGCCGGCCCAGCTCAACGCGCCGTCATAACCCAGCCAGCCCAGGTCGGAGGCGGTGAACAGGTAGGCGCCCAGCACCACGCTGAGGTACTGGAACGGCACGTACACGTAGGTGCAGTAGCGGTAGTACCGGTCGTTCTCGAGCCATTCCATGACCTCGTCGGGCGGGTTCTGCCCGTCCGGCCCGAAGCGCAGGTCCAGGGCCGGCAACAGCACGTACACCAGGATCGGGCCGACCCAGAGCAGGGCCTGCGAGCCGGCCTGCCAGCCCAACCGGTTCATGCCCCAGATGAGCGGCAGCACCGCGAACAGCGCGGTCGGGGCTACGAGCCCGAGCAGCCACAGCCGGCGCTTCTTGTCCCGCCAGGCGGGTGCCTGGGCCACCCGATGTCCGGGGTCGCCTCCGGTTTCCAGTGTGGTCATATGCCAAACCTCCTCGTGAGTCACACCACTTCTGAGGTTGACAATACGACCTGATGCGTCTCGTGTCTAGACATAAGACCCTATTTTGTAAAGTGACTACAGCGCGGCGACCCGCTCGGCGTCCCGTTGCCCCTGCACCGAATGCCGGTAGCCGTAGCCGGCGTAGATGGCGATGCCCACCAGCAGCCACACGCCGAACCGGACCCAGGTCAGCGCGGTGAGGTTGAGCATCAGCCAGCCGCAGGCGCAGATCGAGGCGATCGGCAGCAGCGGCACCCAGGGCGCCCTGAAGCCGCGCTCGAGGTCCGGGCGCGTCCGGCGCAGCACCATCACGCCCGCGGAGACCAGGACGAAGGCGAACAGCGTCCCGACGTTGACCATCTCCTCGAGCTTGGCGATCGGGAACACCGCCGCCGTCAGCGCCACCAGCACCGCGACCAGCACGGTGATCCGCACGGGGGTCCCCCGCGCGCCGGTCTTGGCCAGTGGTCGCGGCAACAGCCCGTCGCGGGCCATCGCGAACAGGATCCGGCACTGACCGAGGATGAGCACCATCACCACCGTGGTCAGCCCGGCCAGCGCCCCGATCGCGATGATCTTGCTGGCCCAGTGCACGCCGTTGGCCGTGAAGGCCGTGGCCAGGTTGGCCTGCCCCCGGCCCGGGACGGTCTTGAGCCTGGTGTAGGAGACCATGCCCGACAGCACGACCGAGACCGCGACGTACAGGACGGTCACGATCGCCAGCGACGCCAGGATGCCCCTGGGCACGTCGCGCTGGGGCGCCTTGGTCTCCTCGGCCATGGTGGCCACGATGTCGAACCCGATGAACGCGAAGAACACGATCGATGCCCCCGCGAGCACGCCGTACCAGCCATAGTGGCTGCTGTGCGCCCCGGTCAGCAGCGAGAGCACCGACTGGTTGATGCCCGACGCCTCGTGCCCGGCCTCGGGCGCGGGGACGAACGGCGAGTAGTTCGAGCCCTTGACGTAGAAGGCACCCACCACCACGACCAGCACCACCACCGCCACCTTGATGCCGGTGACCACCGCGGAGAACCGCGACGACAACTTCGTCCCCAGCGCGATCAGGGTCGCCACCACCGCGACGATCAGCAGCGCCCCCCAGTCGAGACGCAGCGATCCGATCCCCACGCGGCTGCCGGCGTACCCGGCCACCGTCGCCAGGTACGTCGACCAGCCCTTGGACACCACCGCCGCGCCGATCGCCAACTCCAGCAACAGGTTCCAGCCGATGATCCAGGCCATGAACTCCCCGAAGGTGGCATAGGAGAACGTATAGGCGCTGCCGGCCACGGGCAGCGTGGACGCGAATTCGGCGTAGCACAGCGCCGCCAGCGCGCAGGTGGCCGCCGCGATGACGAACGAGACCCAGATGGCCGGGCCGGTGATGTCTCCGGTGGTCGACGCGGTCACCGTGAAGATGCCGGCGCCGATCACGACGGCGACGCCGAACACCACCAGGTCCCACCAGTTGAGGTCCTTGCGTAGCCGGGTGTCCGGCTCGTCGGTGTCGGCGATCGACTGCTCGACCGACTTCGTGCGCCATCGATTGGCCATTGACCCTCCCGTTCGTCACCCGTTGAACGGGACAGTACTGGGTAGGCTGCACAGATGCCTGGGGGCGAGGACCGCACACGGAACACGGAAACGAAAGACCACGCGGTGGTCATCGGGGGCAGCATCGCGGGACTGTGCGCGGCGCGGGTGCTGTCGGACTTCTATACGCGGGTGACCGTCTACGAACGCGACGAGTTGCCGGCCGCGGCCGGCAGCCGCGCGGCGGTGCCGCAGGACCGGCACCTGCACATGCTGATGGCAAGGGGGGCCGCGGAATTCGAGAGCCTGTTCCCCGGGGTGCTGAACGACATGGTGGCCGCCGGGGTCCCCATCCTGGAGAACCGGCCGGACTGCATCCACCTGGGCGCCGCGGGCCACGTGCTGGGCACCGGGCACACCCTGCGCGACGAGTTCACCGCGTACGTCCCGAGCCGGCCGCACCTGGAATGGCAGCTGCGCACGCGGGTCCGGGCGCTCGACAACGTCCAGATCGTGCGGCGGTCGGTGGCCGAGCCGCGGTTCGACCGGGCGCGGCAGCGGGTGACCGGCGTGCTGCTGGACCCGCCCGACGGGGGCGAGCCGGAGTTCGTGCCGGCCGGCCTCGTCGTCGACGCGGCGGGGCGGGGCACCCGGCTGCCGGTGTGGTTGGAGCAGTGGGGATTCCAGCGGCCGGTCGAACAGACCGTGGACATCGGCATCCACTACGCCACGCACCGGTTCCGCGTGCCCGCAGGCCTGATCGCGGAGAAGGTGGTGGTGGCCGGCGCCTCCCACGACCAGTCGCTGGGGCTGGGCATGCTGTTCTACGAGGACGGCGCCTGGGTGTTGACGACGTTCGGGGTGGCCGGCGCCAGGCCGCCCAGGACGTTCCCGGAGATGCTGGCGCTGGCCGACGAACTGCTGCCCGCCCACCTCAGCGCCGCGCTGGCGCGGGCCGAGCCCTTCGGCGAGTCGGCATTCCACGCGTTCCCGGCCAGCCGGTGGCGCCGGTACCACCGGCTGAAGCGCTTCCCGGTCGGCATCGTCCCGCTCGGCGACGCCGTCGCCAGCTTCAATCCCACCTTCGGCCAGGGCATGACGATGACCTCACTGCAGGCCGGCCACCTGCGGCGGGCGCTGCGGTTGCCCGACGACCAGGTGGCCGCGGCGCTCAACCGGGCGACCGCGCGCACCACCTACCCCGTGTGGATGATGAACGGCGTCGCCGACGTCCACTTCCACCACGCCGTCACCGAGCCCACCCCGTGGTGGTGGAAACCGTCCGCGGCGCTGTTCGACCAGTTCCTCGGCGCCGCGGAAACCGACCGCGTTCTCGCCGAATGGTTCCTGCGGCGGTTCTCGCTGCTCGACAGCCTCTACTTCGTCCCGCCGCCGCGGATCATCGGCCGGGCCGCGGCGCACAACATGCGGCTGTGGGCGCGCGAGCGCGGGCGGGCGGCCCGGGAACGGCGGCAAGACCGGCGCACCGAACGGCGGGTCGTCACAGCCCCACGGTCGCTCTGAACAGCTTGGTGGGCTCGCGCGCGACCAGCCGGATCGGGCCGTCGTCGGCCGCCACCCAGGCGGCCATGCCGCGCCGCAGCGTGAGCGAGCCGGACTTGCCGTGCACGGTCGTCGACCCCTCGGTGCACAGCAGGATCTGCGGCCCCTCGTGGCTGCACGACGCGTCGACCTCGTGGCCCAGGTACTCGCCGTCGAGGGCCAGCAGCGCGACCGCGAACTCCTCGGCCGGGGTCTCGTAGACCATCCCGAACCCCTCGCGGCGGACGTGCGGCCGCAGCCGCTCCTCGGCGGTGGGCTCGAAGTCCAGCACGCGCAGCAGCTCGGGCACGTCGACGTGCTTGGGGGTGAGACCGCCCCGCAGCACGTTGTCGGAGTTGGCCATCACCTCGACCGCGAAACCGCGCAGATAGGTGTGCAGGTTGCCGGCCGGCACGAAGATCGCCTCGCCCGGGGCCAGGATGATGCGGTTCAGCAACAACGCCGCCAGCACCCCGGCGTCGCCGGGATAGCGCTCCCCGAGTTCGAGCACCGTCTTGGCTTCGTCGGCGAACTCGGTTGCCCCGGAGCTGACGTAGTTGATGGCGCCGTCGAGCACGGCGGCCACCAGCGCGTCGATGTCGGGCTGGGGCGCGGTGATCCAGGTGGTGAACAGCGCGCGCAGGCCGTCGGCGTCGCACTGGTCGTTCAGCAACTCGATGTAGGGGTCGAGTTCGGCGACGGCCAACGCCCGCAGCAGCTCGGCGCTGCGCGACGCCGGACGGAACCCGGCCAGCGCCTCGAAGGGCTGCAGCGCCACCAGCAACTCGGGCTTGTGCGAGGCGTCGCGGTAGTTGCGCACCGGCGAGGACACCGGGATGCCCAGCCGTTCCTCGCGCAGGTAGCCCTCCACCGCCTGCTCGGTGCTGGGATGGGCTTGCAGGGACAGCGGCTCGTCGGCCGCCAGCACCTTGACCAGAAACGGCAGCACGTCGCCGAAGCGTGCCCGCGCGCCGGCCCCCAGCTGGCCTTCGGGATCGGCGACCAGCGTGTCCAGCAACGACACTTCGCCGTGGTCGGTCTCCAGCCAGGCCGGGTCGCCCGGGTGGGCGCCGAACCACAGCTCGGCCTCCGGGTGCGCCGCCGGCACCGGACGCCCGGTGAACTCGGCGATCGCCGTACGCGACCCCCATGCGTACGTCCTCAAGGCCCCGCGTAGCAGTTCCACTTGTGTATCTATCCCCGCACCAGTCGCATGTAAACCGCGGCCATCTCCACCCGGACCGCCAATACTGCCAGTTGCTGCCAGGCGCTCCCCCCGCCGGTCGGCTTGCGCTCGCCACCGGCCGCACCGCCGGGCACGGCCGCTCCGCCGGGCGAGTCCGGCAAATCCGGCACGTCCTCGGCGGAGACCAGGTAGACCTCGTCGACACCGGCGACGCGCGCGGCCACCACGGTGCGCTCGTCGGCGAGCGTGAGCGCGAGCACGCGCAGCCGCTCGGGCAGCGGACCGTCGATCTGTTCGTCGTGGAACAGCGCGTCCACCGACGACGGGCCACCGGACCCCGCGGGGGCGCGCAGCGCCACCACCGCGTCGGCGAGCCCGGTCGCTGCGACCACCTCGCGCGCGACCCGCAGCAGGATCGAACTGCCATGCCGCGCAACGGCAAGCGTCGCGGCGCAGTCGCCGGCCAGCGCCACCCGGCGACCGGACAGCCGGGCGGCGATCGTCTTGGCCGGGTTGGTGAACAGCTCGCGGCCGGCGCTGTTGCGCAGGGCCTCGGCGTCCAGTTCGTCGGCGAGCCGCCCCAGATCGATGGCCGGCTTGTCCGCCACGGTGCGCAGCGCGGCCAGGCCGGCGGCCAGGTAGCGGGGAAGCCCGAACTCGTCGGGAACCCACAGGCGCGGCGCCAGCACCGCGACGCGCCCGGCGGTGGAATCGCGCAGCGGACCCTCGTACGGGGCCGCCACCACCACCCGTGCGCCGCGGCGCACCCCCGTCGCGGCGGCGCCGACCAGCGCGGGATCGCCGGGGTCGTCGCCGGCGACGATCAGCACATCGAGCGGGCCCACCCACGGCGGCGCCTCGGCGACCACCGTGATCGGGGCGGAGACCTCGCCGCCGAGCGTCGCGGCCAGGATGGCGCCGGCGGTCTCGGCGGTCCCCCGGCCGGCGACCCAGACCACGCTGCGCGGCCGGTGGTCGGAGCGCAGCGACTCCAACGCGCCCTCGTCGCCCGCGGCGGCGACCGCGCGCACCTGGGCGCCGGCCGACGACGCCGCGCGCAGCAGGCCGTCCCGGTCGGCGGCCAGCAGGCCCTCGGTGTCTTCGAGCTCGATCGCCCGGGTGGCGTTCACGGCACGGTCTCTGTCTTCGCCGCCTCGATCTCGGCGCGAATCTGGGCCCTGACCTGGTCTACGACCGCGGCGACGTCCTCGGCGCTGCGGGCCTCCACGTTGAGCCGCAGCAGCGGCTCGGTGTTGGAGCTGCGCAGGTTGAACCAGGTGCCGTCGCCCAGGTCGACCGTCACCCCGTCGAGGTGGTCGAGGGAATGGATGCGGGTGTCGAACGACCTCAGCACCGCCGCCACACAGCCCGCCGCGTCGGCCACCGTGAAGTTGATCTCGCCCGACGCCTCGTAGCGCTGGTAGTCGGCGGCCAGCTCCGACAACGGCCGGTGCTGCTCACCCAGGGCGGCCAGCACGTGGAGCGCGGCCAGCATCCCGGAGTCGGCGCCCCAGAAGTCGCGGAAGTAGTAGTGGGCCGAGTGTTCACCGCCGAAGATCGCGCTCGTCTCGGCCATCAGCCCCTTGATATAGGAGTGCCCCACCCGGGAACGCAGCGGCGTGCCGCCGCGCTCGGTGACCAGTTCGGGCACCGCGCGCGAGGTGATCACGTTGTAGATGATCGTCGCGCCGATCTCCCGCGTGAGCTCGCGGGCGGCCACCAGGCCGGTCACCGTCGATGGCGCCACCGGCTCACCGCGCTCGTCGATCACGAAGCATCGGTCGGCGTCCCCGTCGAAGGCCAGCCCGATATCGGCGCCGCTGTCGCGCACGTAGGCCTGCAGGTCGACCAGGTTGGCCGGGTCCAGCGGGTTGGCCTCGTGATTGGGGAACGAGCCGTCGAGCTCGAAGTACAACGGCAACAGCGTGATCGACTCGATCGCGCCGAACACGGCGGGCGCGGTGTGACCGGCCATCCCGTTGCCGGCGTCCACGGCCACCCGCAACGGGCGCAGCCCGGAGGTGTCGACCAGCGAACGCAGGTAGGCGCCGTAGTCGTCCAGGACGTCGCGGTCGGTGACGCCACCACGCGGCCCGGCGTGGGGCGCGACACCGGCGATCACGTCCTCGCCGATCCTCTGCAGCCCGCTGTCGGCGCCGACCGGCTTGGCCCCGGCGCGGCACAGCTTGATGCCGTTGTAGGCCGCGGGGTTGTGGCTGGCGGTGAACATCGCGCCGGGGCAGTCCAGCAGCCCCGAGGCGAAATACAGCTGGTCGGTGGACGCCAGGCCGATCCGCACCACGTCCAGGCCCTGGCCGGTGACCCCGTCGGTGAACGCGGCGGCCAGCCTCGGCGAGCTCTGGCGCATGTCGTGGCCGATCACCACCCGGTGCGCGCCTTCGCCGCGCATCAACGTGGCGAACGCGGCCCCCAGGTCGCAGACCAGCGGCTCGTCGAGCTCTTCGCCGACCAGTCCGCGCACGTCATAGGCCTTGACGACATGCTGGACAGTCGCGGCGGGCCGAGACATGGGGGCCTCCTGACGCCATGAAGTGCTTCGCCTCTCGGCCGCCAGCCTATAACCCCCGACGGACACGGGCGGAAAACGGTGCGCGGGCCACCGGGCGTCCCGAACGCGCCCGGACCCGGCTAGTCGGTGGGGTCGGGCAGCACGCGCAGGTGCCCGCGGCGGCGCCCCGAACGATGCTGGGGCGGCGCCAGCACGCCGCCGCTGGGCGCCGTGGCATGCGCGGCGGATTGGTGGACCCGGGAATCGGAGAAGCTGCTCTGCGGCAATCCGGGCAGGTACTCCTGGCCCTGGTTGCCCTCGCGCACGGCGTCGGCCAGGGCCACCAGGTCGTCGTCCTCGGGATGGGTGGGATGGGTGGGCAGCGGGCCGGCGTGGCGCATGAGCTCCCACCCGCGGGGCGCGGTGATCCGGCCGGCGTGGCCGACGCACAGATCCCAGGAGTGCGGCTCCCGAGCGGTAGCGAGTGGACCCACCACGGCCGTCGAATCCGAGTAGACGAACGTCAGAGTCGCCACGGCATAGTGCGGACACCCGGGCCGACAACAGCGACGGGGAACGTTCACGATCGAAAGGTTATCGTGGACAAACGCCGCCGAAGCGCCGGACACGCGCAACCGTTCGGCCCCCGATGTTCAACCGTTACCATCTGGCCCAATGAATGATTCCAGCGGCGATTCGCGCAGCTTCGGCCGCAACGATGGTTCCGGGGCACGGTCGGGTTCGCACCGGGCCTCCCGGCGCGGCCGCGACATGCGCGGTCCGCTGCTGCCCCCGACGGTGCCCGGATGGCGCAGCCGGGCCGAGCGGTTCGACATGGCGGTGCTGGAAGCCTACGAACCCATCGAGCGGCACTGGCAGAGCCGGCTGACCGAACTCGACATCGCCGTCGACGAGATCCCCCGCATCGCGGCCAAAGACCCCGACAGCGTGCAGTGGCCGCCGGAGGTGATCGCCGACGGGCCGATCGCGCTCGCCCGCCTGATCCCCGCCGGCGTCGACGTCCGCGGCAACGGCACGCGAGCGCGAATTGTTCTGTTCCGCAAGCCAATTGAGCGACGGGCCAAGGACACCGTCGAGCTTTCCGAATTACTGCATGAGATCTTGGTGGCCCAGGTGGCCATCTATCTGGACGTCGAGCCCTCCGTCATCGACCCGACGATCGACGACGACTGAGCACGAATTGCGTGCCGCGTCAGATGATGCCGCGCTTGAGGCGCCGGCGCTCGCGCTCGGAGAGCCCGCCCCAGATGCCGAAGCGCTCGTCATGCGCCAGGGCGTAGTCGAGACACTCGCTGCGCACCTCGCAACCCAGGCAGATCTTCTTGGCCTCGCGGGTGGATCCGCCCTTCTCGGGGAAGAACGCCTCGGGATCGGTCTGGGCGCACAGGGCGCGGTCCTGCCATTGGTCGGGTGTCGGCGGCGGCAGGGGCTCGGGTTCGAATGCGACCGGCGCATCCGGGACCACCGTCAGGTGTGGCCGGCTGATCGCCGCCGGGGCCGAGCCGAACGCGGTGTGCGGTGTGCCTGCCATGACGCCCCAAAGGTGCTCGTAGGACATGCGTTTCCGCCTCCTCAGGCTTGAGCTTGGTCGAAAGAGTGAAGGTTTCCCACTGTTCTGATGTACAGACAATTCGAACAAGTGATCGAATCTCGGTCTGCGACACCGGATACGGCCGGCCAACCGGGAAATGACACTGTTGTGATTAGACACGGGTTGATGTGCCCGGTCAAGCGTTAGCGGGCGTTTCAATATCATCTCGTGACGAAATTTCGGCGTTTCTGTTGCATTGGGCCCCCGGCGTGTCGATCACAACTGTCACAACTGTCCTCTGACGTCGGCACAACGGGGGCGCTGCGGCGCCCGGCAGGACGGTACTGTCGTGCCCTGTGAAGGTCACCGTTCTGGTCGGTGGGGTCGGCGGCGCCCGCTTCCTGTTGGGGGTCCAGCAGCTGCTCGGGCTGGGTCAGTTCCGGGCGCAAGGGGCGCCCCGAGACGCCGACGGCCACGAGCTGACCGCCGTCGTCAACGTCGGCGACGACGCCTGGATCCACGGACTGCGTGTGTGCCCGGATCTGGACACCTGCATGTACACCTTAGGTGGAGGCGTAGACCCCGAGCGCGGGTGGGGTCACCGCGACGAAACCTGGCACGCCAAGGAGGAATTGGCGCGCTACGGCGTGCAACCGGACTGGTTCGCACTCGGCGACCGCGACCTGGGCACCCACCTGGTGCGCACCCAGATGCTGCACGCCGGCTACCCGCTGTCGCAGATCACCGCGGCGCTGTGCGACCGCTGGCAACCCGGCGCCCGGTTGCTGCCGGCCAGCGACGACCGTTGCGAGACGCACGTGGTGATCACCGACCCGGCCGATGAAAGCCGGCGGGCCATCCACTTCCAGGAGTGGTGGGTGCGCTACCGGGCCCAGGTGCCCACCCACAGCTTCGCGTTCGTCGGCGCCGAAAAGGCCAGCGCCACTGCAGAAGCCGCAGCCGCCATCGCCGAGGCCGACGTCATCCTGGTGGCCCCGTCGAACCCGGTGGTCAGCGTCGGCGCCATCCTGGCCGTCCCCGGCATCCGCGGTGCGCTGCGGGCGGCCCGGGCCCCGGTCGTCGGCTACTCCCCCATCATCGGCGGAAAGCCGTTGCGCGGCATGGCCGATGCCTGCCTGAGGGTGATCGGGGTCGAGTCCACCGCGGAGGCGGTCGGCCGCCACTACGGGGCCCGCGGCGGCACCGGGATCCTGGACTGCTGGCTGGTGCACGAGGGCGACCTGGCTGGTTTCCACGCCGACATCGAGGGCGTCGCGGTGCGCTCGGTGCCGCTGTTGATGACCGACCCGAAGGCCACCGCCGAGATGGTCGCCGCCGGGCTGGAGCTCGCGGGCGTGCGCGCGTGAGCGACCAGGGCGCCATCGAGCACGGCGCCGCGGCCGCGGTCGAGATCCTGCCGGTGACCGGGCTCCCCGAATTCCGGCCGGGCGACGACCTGACCGCGGCCATCGCCACGGCCGCGCCCTGGCTGCGCGACGGCGACGTCGTGGTGGTGACCAGCAAGGTGGTGTCCAAGTGCGAGGGACGGCTGGTGCCGGCGCCCGCCGACGCCGAGGAGCGCGACCGGCTGCGGCGGCGCCTCGTCGACGACGAGGCGGTGCGCGTGCTGGCGCGCAAGGGCCGCACCCTGATCACCGAGAACCGGCTGGGCCTGGTCCAGGCCGCCGCCGGCGTGGACGGGTCCAACGTCGGGGCCGACGAACTGGCGCTGCTGCCTGTGGACCCCGACGCCAGCGCCGCGGCGCTGCGCACCGGGCTGCGCGAGCGGCTCGGCGTCGAGGTCGCGGTGGTCATCACCGACACGATGGGCCGCGCCTGGCGCAACGGACAGACCGACGCCGCCGTCGGCGCGGCGGGACTGCCCGTGTTGCACGGCTATTCGGGGGTCCTCGACCGGCACGGCAACGAGCTGGTGGTCACCGAGATCGCGATCGCCGACGAGATCGCGGCGGCCGCCGACCTGGTCAAGGGCAAGCTGACCGCGCTGCCGGTGGCCGTGGTGCGCGGCCTGCGCGTGACCGACGACGGCTCCACGGCCCGCCGGCTGCTGCGCTCGGGCCCCGACGACCTGTTCTGGCTCGGCACCGCCGAGTCCATCGAGCTGGGCCGGGCCCAGGCCCAGCTGCTGCGCCGGTCGGTGCGCCGGTTCACCGCCGAGCCGGTGCCCGCCGAGCTGGTCGAGGCCGCCGTCGCCGAGGCCCTCACCGCCCCGGCCCCGCACCACACCCGGCCGGTGCGGTTCGTGTGGCTGCGCACCCCGGCCACGCGGGGCCGCCTGCTGGACCGCATGCAAGAGCGCTGGCGGGCCGACCTGGCCGGTGACGGCAAGCCCGCCGAGGCGATCGAGCGGCGGGTGGCACGCGGCCGGATCCTCTACGACGCACCCGAACTCGTCATCCCGTTCCTGGTTCCCGACGGCGCGCACCACTATCCCGACCCCGCCCGCACCGACGCCGAGCACACCATGTTCACCGTCGCGGTCGGGGCCGCCGTGCAGGCCCTGCTGGTGGGGTTGGCGGTGCGGGGCGTGGGCAGTTGCTGGATCGGCTCGACCATCTTTGCCGCCGACCTGGTCCGCGCCGAGCTCGACCTGCCCGCCGACTGGGAGCCGCTGGGCGCCGTCGCGATCGGCTACGCCGATCAACCCGCCGGGCCGCGCGACCCGGCTCCCACCGCGGACCTGTTGATCGAGAAGTGAGCCCATGAAGGCGTTCGCGGGCAAGGCGGCGGCGTCGGCCGACAAGGTCCGAGGCGGCTACTACACGCCGGCGCCGGTGGCGCGGTTCTTGGCCCGGTGGGTGCGAACGGCCGGTCCGCGCATCGTCGAACCGGCCTGCGGCGACGGCGCGATCCTGCGCGAGCTGGCCGCGCTGAGCCGTCAAGTCCAGGGCGTGGAACTCGTCGCGGCCGAGGCCGTCAAGTCGCGCCGCTTCGCCCCCGTCGACGCCGAGAACCTGTTCACCTGGCTGGTCCGCACCGCACCCGGCGGCTGGGACGGCGTCGCGGGCAACCCGCCCTACATCCGGTTCGGCAACTGGGCCGCCGAACAGCGCGAGCCGGGCCTGGAGCTGATGCGGCGCGAGGGCCTGCGGCCGACCCGGCTGACCAACGCCTGGGTGCCCTTCGTCGTGGCCGCCACCGCCCTGGCCCGCGACGGCGGGCGCGTGGGTCTGGTGCTGCCGGCCGAGCTGCTGCAGGTCGGTTACGCCGCGCCGTTGCGCGAATTCCTGCTGCGCCGGTTCCGCGACATCACGCTGCTGACGTTCCAGCGCCTGGTGTTCGAGGGGGTGCTGCAGGAGGTCCTGCTGTTCTGCGGGGTCGTGGGGACCGGACCGGCCCGGGTGCGCACGGTCGGACTCACCGACGCCGACGCGCTGGCCGGTGCCGACCTGAACGTCGACTCCGCTCCCGCGCGGCCGCACGAGAACGAGAAGTGGACCACGTACTTTTTGGACCCGGCCGCGATCGGGCTGCTGCGCACGCTCAAGGGGTCGGACGCGATGACCCGGCTCGGGGCGATCGCCGAGGTGGACGTGGGCATCGTGACCGGCCGCAACGCCTTCTTCACCTTCACCGACGCGCAGGCGCGCACGCTGGGGCTGCTGCCGCACTGCGTCCCGCTCGTCTCGCGCAGCGCGCAGCTGTCCGGCCTTCGCTACGACGACGACTGCCGGGCGGGCGACGTCGCCGCCGGACGCCGAACCTGGCTGCTCGACGCCCCGCGCGAGCCCGCCACGGCCGCCCTCGCCGCCCACATCGGCGCCGGGGAGGCCGCCGGCGTGCACCTGGGCTACAAGTGCTCGCTGCGCAAGCCGTGGTGGACCACGCCGTCGCTGTGGGTGCCCGAGCTGTTCCTGCTGCGCCAGGTCCACCGGGCGCCGCGGCTGACCGTCAACGCCGTCGGCGCCACCAGCACCGACACCGTGCACCGGGTCCGCCTCGGTGCCGGGGTCGACCCGGCTGCGCTGGCCGCGGTCTTCCACAACAGCGCCACGTTCGCGTTCGCCGAGATCATGGGCCGCAGTTACGGCGGCGGGATCCTCGAGCTCGAGCCCGCCGAAGCCGAGCAGCTGCCCATCCCCCCGCCGGCCTGCGCCGACGCCGCACTGGCCGGCGACGTCGACCTGCTGCTGAAGGCCGGCGAGATCGACAAGGCGCTCGACGTGGTGGACCGCCGGGTCCTGATCGACGGGCTCGGCTGGTCGCGCGACACCGTGGCAGGCTGCCGGTCGGCGTGGGCGGCGCTGCGCGACCGCCGCACCGGGCGGGTGTCGCGGTGAGCGTGCGCGACTCGGCGATCGCGCTGCTGACCGACTGGCAGCCGCCCGATGCGGCCCAGGATTCGGTGCGGCACGCCGTCCTGGCCTTCCTGCACGCCCGCACCGACGCCTGCCGCCGCGAGTGCGCCGCCGGCCACGTCACCGCGTCGGCCCTGGTGCTCGACCACACCGGCCGCCGCGTGTTGCTCAGCCTGCACCACCGCCTGGGCCGGTGGGTGCAGCTGGGCGGGCACTGCGACGACGAGGACGATGGGGACGCCGACGTCCTGGCCGCGGCGCTGCGCGAGGCCACCGAGGAGTCCGGCATCGCCGGCCTGCGCGTCGACCCCGCACTGGCGGCCGTGCACGTCCACCCCGTGGTCTGCTCGCTGGGCGTGCCGACCCGGCACCTGGACCTGCAGTTCGTGGCGCACGCGCCGGCCGGCGCGCGGATCGCGATCAGCGACGAGTCGCTGGACCTGCGGTGGTGGCCGGCCGACGGGCTGCCCGAGGGCGCCGATGCCGCGCTGGCGTATCTGGTCGCCCGCGCCACCCGTCGAGCGTGAAACCAGCTTCACGTTCGAGCGCCAGCGTGAAGCTAACGTCACGTTCGGCGGGAGAACCCGCCTAGACGTCGCTGGAGTAGCGGATGCCGCCGTCGGGAATGGCGACGCCGGGCCACACGCGGGCGCCGCGCAGCAGCTCGCAGCGTGCGCCGATGTCGGCGCCGTCGCCGATCACGCCGTCGCGGATCAGCGCCCGCGGGCCGATGCGCACCCCGAAACCGAGGATCGAGCGTTCGATCACGCTGCCGGCCTCGACCTTGACGCCGTCGAAGACCACCGCGCCGTCCAGCCGGACCCCCGGGCCGATCTCGGCGCCCCGCCCGACGACCGTGCCGCCGATGAGCACCGCGCCGGGCGACACCGCCGCGCCGTCGTGCACCAGCTGCTCGCCGCGGTGGCCGTGCAGCGCCGGCGACGGGGCGATGCCGCGCACCAGGTCCGCCGAACCGCGCACGAAGTCCTCCGGCGTGCCCATGTCACGCCAGTAGGTGGCGTCGACGTAGCCGCAGATCTTGACGCCGTCGGCCAGCAGCGCCGGGAACACCTCGCGCTCGACCGACACCTCGCGGCCCCGCGGGATGCGGTCGAGGATGTCGCGGTTGAACACGTAGGTGCCGGCGTTGATCTGGTCGGTCGGCGGGTCCTCGGTCTTCTCCAGGAAGGCGACGACGCGGTCGTCGGCGTCGGTGGGCACGCAGCCGAACGCCCGCGGGTCGGAGACGCGCACCAGGTGCAGCGTGACGTCGGCCCCCTTGGCCCGGTGGAACTCGAGCAGCCGGCCCAGGTCGGCACCGGACAGCACGTCGCCGTTGAACACCATGACGGTGTCGTGGCGCAGCTTGGGCGCGACGTTGGCGATTCCGCCGCCGGTGCCCAGCGGGCTGGACTCGGTCACGTACTCGATCTGCAGGCCCAGCTTGGACCCGTCGCCGAACTCGGCCTCGAACACCTCGGCCTTGTACGACGTGCCCAGGATCACGTGCTCGATGCCGGCATCGGCGATGCGCGAGAGCAGGTGGGTGAGGAACGGCAGCCCGGCCGTCGGCAGCATCGGCTTGGGCGCCGACAGCGTCAGCGGCCGCAGCCGGGTGCCCTTGCCGCCGACCAGGATCACCGCATCGACTCCGAGCTTTGCCACCGCTAGTGCCGCCCTTCGGCGTTGCGTCTGCGGCTGCGCAGCGCATGGCGCACCATCAGGCGGGACCGCATCGCCAGCGATGCGCGCAGCGTCCAGCGCAGCGGGGCCCGCCACCAGCCGGAATGCCGGTCGGCCAGGAACAGGTAGGTGCTCCTGTGGTGGGCCGCCAGGTGGTTCGCCGGGTCACCCCCGGTGGAGTGGCCCCGGTGGTGCAGTACCTCCGCGCTGGGCACGTAGACGCTCAGCCAGCCGGCCCGGCCCAGGCGGTCGCCGAGGTCGACGTCCTCCATGTACATGAAGTAGCGCTCGTCGAACCCGCCGACCTGGCGGAAGGCCGACCGGCGTACCAGCAGGCACGACCCCGACAGCCAGCCGACCGGCCGCTCGCTCGGCTCGAGGCGCTCCTGGCGGTACGCCGCCGTCCACGGGTTGCGCTTCCACAACGGCCCGACCACCGCGTGCATGCCGCCGCGCACGAGGCTGGGCAGGTGGCGCGCCGACGGGTACACCGAGCCGTCGGGTTCGCGGATGAGCGGGCCGAGCGCGCCGGCCCGCGGCCAGCGGTTGGCGGCGTCCAGCAGCGCGTCGATGCTGCCGGGGCCCCACTGCACGTCCGGGTTGGCGACGATCACCCAGTCGTGGGCCTCGCCGAGCTGCTCGACGGCGCGGTTCACCGCCGTGCCGTAGCCCAGGTTGGCCCCCGTCTCGAACAGCCGCACGTTCGGATAGCGCTCGATCGCGGTCTGCGGGGTCCCGTCGACCGAACCGTTGTCGGCCAGCACCACGTTGACCGGGCGCTCGGTGGCCAGCGACAACGAGGCCAGAAAACGCTCCAGGTGCGGGCCCGGCGAGTAGGTCACCGCCACCACCGGCAGGACGTCGGTCACGGGTTGAGGGTAACCGTCAGAGCGGCGGCCAGCGCGGCGCGCCATCCCCGCAGCGGCCGCAGTCCGGCCGCGGCGGACTCTGCACTGCCCAGCGCCGAGAAGGTCGGCCGCGGCGCCGGCCGCGGGAACCGGTCGGTGCTGACCGGCCGCACCCGGGACGGGTCGGCCCCGCACTCCTCGAAGACCGCGCGGGCCTGCTCGAAGCGGGAGACCGCCCCGCCGTTGGCGGCGTGCAGGATCGGGCCGGGGACGCCGTCGTCGACGATCTGCAGCAGCGCGGCGGCCAGGTCGACCACGTAGGTCGGCGACCCGGTCTGGTCCTCGACCACCTCCACCGGGCCGTCCCCGGCGGCCAGCCGGCGCATGACGGCGACGAAGTCCTTGCCGGCCCCGCCGGTGTAGACCCAGGCGGTGCGCACGACGATCCCCTCCCGGGCGTCCGGCAGCGCCGCCAGCACGGCCCGCTCGCCGGCGAGCTTGGTGCGGGCGTACACGCCCTGCGGCGCGGTCGGGTCGCTCGGCTCGAACGGGCGGGGCGGCGCGGCCTCGAGTTGCGGGGCATCACCGCCGAACACGTAGTCGGTGGAGACGTGGATCAGCCGGGCGCCGGCCCGCGCGCACGCCTCGGCCAGGACCTGGGGGCCCGTGGCGTTGACCGCGTGGGCGGTCGCCTCGTCGCTCTCGGCGCCATCGACGTTGGTGTAGGCCGCGCAGTTGACCACCACGTCACCGGCGCCGATGAACCGTTCGGCCGCGGCCGGGTCGGTGATGTCCCACTGCGACGAGGTGTATGCCGCCACGTCGCGGCCCTGATCGGCCGCCATGGCCGACAGGCAGCCCCCCAATTGTCCCCCGGCCCCGGTGATCACGATCCTGCCCGACATGGCTCGAGTCTGGCATGTCGCAGGCACGCCGCCGTTCGCTACCCACGAAGCAGCTGTGTCGCAAGTAACCTAGTGTGATGCCTGTGCAACGTGTGGTTCGTGTTGTTGCCACCGCGCTGGCGGTGCTGGTCGTTTTGGGCACCGGGCTCGCGTGGAGCAATGTCCGGTCCTTCGAAGACGGCATCTTCCACATGTCGGCCGCCTCGCTGGGCAAGGGCGGCGACGACGGCGCGATCGACATCCTGCTGGTCGGCCTCGACAGCCGCACCGACGCGCACGGCAACCCGCTGTCGCCCGAGGAACTGGCCACCCTGCGCGCCGGCGACGAGGAGGCGACCAACACCGACACGATCATCCTGATCCGCATCCCCAACAACGGGAAGTCGGCGACCGCCATCTCGATCCCCCGCGACTCCTACGTCGCGGCCCCCGGCCTGGGCAAGACCAAGATCAACGGCGTCTACGGCCAGACCCGGGAGGCCAAGCGGGCCAACCTCGTGCAGGCCGGCGACTCGGCCGAGCACGCCGCCGCCCAGGGCACCGAGGCCGGCCGGGAGGCGCTGATCAAGACGGTCGGCGACCTCACCGGGGTCACCGTCGACCACTACGCCGAGATCGGCCTGCTCGGTTTCGCGCTGATCACCGACGCCCTCGGCGGCGTCGACGTCTGCCTCAAGGAGCCGGTGTTCGAACCGCTGTCGGGGGCCGACTTCCCGGCCGGCCAGCAGCGGCTCGACGGCCCGGAGGCG
Organism: uncultured Actinomycetota bacterium; assembly: GCA_963711445.1. Taxonomy (GTDB): domain Bacteria; phylum Actinomycetota; class Actinomycetes; order Mycobacteriales; family Mycobacteriaceae; genus Mycobacterium. Next base: position 690,242 of record CAVQEF010000002.1, on the reverse strand, counting down.
CTCAGCTTCGTGCGCCAGCGCCACGAGCTGCCGCGCGGCGACCTCGACCGGGTGGTGCGCCAGCAGGCGGTGATGGCCTCGCTGGCCCACCGGGTCATCTCGGGCAAGACGCTGTCCAGCCCCGCCACGCTGAAGCGGCTCGAGGCCGCCGTGCAGCGCTCGGTGGTGCTCTCGGCCGGCTGGGACGTCATGGACTTCGTGCAGCAGATGCAGAAGCTGGCCGGTGGCAACGTCGCGTTCGCCACCATCCCGGTGCTCGACGGCGCCGGCTGGAGCGACGACGGCATGCAGAGCGTGGTGCGGGTGGACCCGCACCAGGTGGCCGACTGGGTCACCGGCCTGCTGCACAACCAGGACCAGGGCAAGACCGAGGAGCTGGCCTACACGCCGGCCAAGACGACCGCCAGCGTGGTCAACGACACCGACATCAACGGACTGGCCGCCGCGGTGTCGGACGTGTTGAGCGCCAAGGGTTTTGCCCCCGGCCCCGTCGGCAACTACGAGGGTGACCGCGTCAAGGGCAGCCAGGTGCGGGCCGCCAAGAGCGACGACCTGGGCGCCCAGCAGGTCGCCAGGGAGCTGGGCGGGTTGCCGGTGGTGGCCGACGCGTCGGTGGCGCCGGGTACCGTCCGGGTGGTGCTGGCCAACGACTACACCGGTCCGGGCTCGGGGCTTTCCGGCCCGGTGCCGGGCGCGCACGTGTCCAACGCGGGCGTCCTCCCGGCCCAGGGGGCCGACCCCAGCGTCCCGGCGCCCTCGCCCATCCTGACCGCCGGCTCCGACAAGCCCGAGTGCATCAACTGAGCACGCTGTCCGGCGCGATCCTCGAGCCGATGCTGCGGGCCGACCCCGTCGGCCCGCGCATCACCTACTACGACGATGCTGGTGGGGCCGGCGGCGAGCGCACCGAACTGTCGGCGGCCACGCTGGCCAACTGGGCCGCCAAGACCGGCAACCTGCTGCGCGACGAGCTGGGCGCCGGGCCCCGAAGCCGGGTCGCGATCCTGCTGCCGGCGCACTGGCAGACGGCGGCGGTGCTGTTCGGGGTGTGGTGGATCGGCGCCGAGGCCGTGCTGGGCGCGGGCCCGGCCGACCCGCGATCGGACCTGGCCCTGTGCACCGCCGAACGGCTGGACGAGGCCGACGCCACGGTCGACGGCGGGGAGGTGGCGGTGCTGTCGCTGGACCCCTTCGGCCGCCCCGTGGCGGACCTGCCGATCGGGGTCACCGACTACGCCACCGCGGTGCGCGTGCACGGCGACCAGATCGTCGCCGAGCCCCGCCCGGGTCCCGCACTGGCCGGCCGCGCGGTCCAGGAGATCCTGGCCGACTGTGAAAGCTCCGCGGCGGCAAGGGGATTGACGGCAGGCGATCGGGTGCTGTCCAGCGCGGCCTGGGACGAGCCGGCCGCGCTGGTCGACGGGCTGCTGGCGATCATGGCCGTCGGCGCCTCGCTGGTGCAGGTCGCCAACCCCGACCCCGGGGCGCTGCAGCGCAGGGTGGAAACCGAAAAGGTCACCCGGGTTCTCTAGGCAGGCGGCCCGGCGGCTTCTCTAGGCAGGCGGCCCGGCGGCGGCCACCGGCGAAACACCCGCGCCAATACATGTTGATATCGCAATATTTCGATGTTAACGTCGACAGGACTTGCCCACAACGACAGGAAGGCTCAGGTGATGGTGCACGCTCTGTTCGGGAAGGCGGCGGCCACCGTGGCCACGGGGGCCGTCGGCGCGGCCGCCTACGACCTGCTGCGCAAGGCCGCGGCCAAGGCGCCGTTGCACCAGACGGCGGTGTCGGCGGCCGAGCTGGGGTTGCGCGGTACCCGCAGGGCCGAGGAGGCCGCGGAGTCGGCCCGGCTCAAGCTGTCCGACGTCATGGCCGAGGCCCGCGGGCGCCTCGGCGAAGAGGCGCCCACCCCGTCGGTCACCGACATCCACGAGCACGACCACTGACCCGGGCCATGTCGCTGCCGGTCATCTCGGATGCCGCCGGGCGCATGCGGGTTTCGGTCGAGTGGGTGCGACGCGACTCCCGCCGCGCGGTGGCGGTCGAAGAGGGCGTCGCCGGGTGCGAGGGCGTGCGCGCCGTGCACGCCTACCCGCGCACCGGATCCGTCGTCGTCTGGTACTCGCCGCTGCGCTGCGACCGCTCCGCGGTGCTCGCCGCGATCGACGCCGCCGCGCACGTCGCCGCCGACCTGATCCCGGCGCGCGAGCCACATTCGGCAGAGATCCGCAACGCCGACGTGCTGCGCATGGTGGTCGGCGGCGCGGCGCTGGCCCTGCTGGGCCTGCGCCGCTACGCGTTCGCCCGGCCGCCGCTGCTGGGACCCGGCGGCCGCACGGTCGCCACCGGCGTCACCATCTTCACCGGCTACCCGTTCCTGCGCGGCGCGCTGAGCTCGCTGCGCTCGGGGAAGGCCGGCACCGATGCGCTGGTCTCGGCGGCCACCGTCGCCAGCCTGGTGCTGCGCGAGAACGTGGTCGCGCTGACCGTGCTGTGGCTGCTCAACATCGGCGAGTACCTGCAGGACCTGACGCTGCGGCGGACCCGGCGCGCCATCTCCGAGCTGCTGCGCGGCAACCAGGACACCGCCTGGATCCGACTGGCCGAGGGGCCGGATGCCGGCACCGAGGTCCAGGTCGCGATCGACGCCGTGCAGATCGGGGACGAGGTCGTCGTGCACGACCACGTCGCCATCCCGGTGGACGGCGAGGTCGTCGACGGCGAGGCCATCGTCAACCAGTCCGCCATCACCGGGGAGAACCTGCCGGTCAGCATCACCGTCGGCTCCCACGTGCACGCCGGTTCGGTCGTGGTGCGCGGGCGCCTGGTGGTGCGCGCCCAGGCCGTCGGCAACCAGACCGCCATCGGGCGCATCATCACCCGGGTCGAGGAGGCGCAACTCGACCGCGCGCCGATCCAGACCATCGGGGAGAACTTCTCCCGCCGCTTCGTGCCCACCTCGTTCGTCGTCTCGGCCCTCACCCTGCTCGTCACCGGGGACGTCCGGCGCGCGATGACCATGCTGCTGATCGCCTGCCCCTGCGCGGTGGGCCTGTCCACCCCGACCGCGATCAGCGCGGCGATCGGCAACGGCGCGCGCCGCGGCATCCTGATCAAGGGCGGCTCGCACCTCGAGCAGGCGGGCCGGGTCGACGCGATCGTGTTCGACAAGACCGGGACGCTGACCGTGGGGCGCCCGGTGGTCACCAACATCATTGCCATGCGCTCCGATTGGGAGCCCGAGCAGGTGCTGGCGTACGCGGCGAGTTCGGAGATCCACTCCCGCCACCCGCTGGCCGAGGCGGTGATCCGCTCGACCGAGGAGCGCCGCATCAGCATCCCGCCGCACGAGGAGTGCGAGGTGCTGGTCGGCCTGGGCATGCGGACCTGGGCCGACGGCCGGACGCTGCTGCTGGGCAGCCCGTCGCTGCTGCGCGCCGAGAAGGTGCGGGTGTCGAAGAAGGCGGCCGAGTGGGTGGACAGGCTGCGCCGCCAGGCCGAGACGCCGCTGCTGCTGGCCGTCGACGGCAAGCTGGTGGGTCTGATCAGCCTGCGCGACGAGGTGCGCCCCGAGGCGGCCGAGGTGCTGGGGCGGTTGCGGGCCAACGGGATTCGCCGGATCGTCATGCTCACCGGCGACCACCCCGACATCGCCAGGGTCGTCGCCGGCGAGCTGGGCATCGACGACTGGCGCGCCGAGGTGATGCCCGAGGACAAGCTCGCGGCGGTGCGCGAGCTGCAGGACGACGGCTTCGTCGTCGGCATGGTCGGCGACGGCATCAACGACGCGCCGGCGCTGGCCGCCGCCGACATCGGGATCGCCATGGGCCTGGCCGGCACCGACGTCGCCGTCGAGACCGCCGACGTGGCGCTGGCCAACGACGACCTGCACCGCCTGCTCGACGTGGGCGACCTGGGATCGCGCGCGGTCGACGTGATCCGCCAGAACTACGGCATGTCGATCGCCGTCAACGCCGCCGGGCTTATCATCGGCGCGGGCGGCGCCTTGTCCCCCGTGCTGGCCGCGATCCTGCACAACGCGTCGTCGGTGGCGGTGGTGGCCAACAGCTCCCGGCTGATCCGCTACCGGCTGGCCTGACCTTCGCGCCGGGCGGCGCTCAGCAGCCGCAGTCGTGACCGCGCCAGGCGCGCACGCCCTGCCACACCGCGATGGCGGCGACGGCCAGCCCGATGACGGGGTCGACCCACCAACCGTCCGACCAGGCGGCCGTCACGGCCAGGCCGACCAGCACCCCGGCGGCCTGCACGGCGCACAGGTAGTTCTGCACGCCCTCGCCCTCGGTGGCCTCCGAGTCCAGGCGGACGCCCAGCCGGTGGTTGGCCCAGCCCAGGATCGGCATCAGCAGCAACGCGATCACCGTCAGCCCGATGCCGAGCACCGAGGTCTGGGCGTGGTGACCGTCGGCGAGGTCGCGCACGGACTCGGCGGCGATGTAGGGGGCGGTCAGCCAGAACGACACGGCCACACCGCGCCGCGCGCGTGCCTCGGCCGTGTCGGACAGCGTGCGCGCACCGCTGAAGCGCCACACCACCATCGCGCTGGCCAGCGCTTCCCCGCCGCCGCCCAGCGCCCAGCCGGTCAGCGCTATGGAGCCGACGGCCAGCCCCTGCCACAGCCCGATGGCACCCTCGGTGAGCAGCACGGCCAGGCTGACCCAGGCCAGCCGCCGCGCCCACCGGGCGCTGGCCTGCCACGCGGCATCGCGCGTCGCGGAGGTTGGGCACGCTTGGCTGACGGTGGTGGGTGACGGGGTCATCGCAGTCGATGGTAGAGGCCACACGGTACGCCCGCTCGGTTCAACACCCGCGGCTGAGTCGAGGACGCTTCGGGAAGTTACTCTGGCTAACCGGTAGGCCGAAGAAGGCGAAGAAGGGATCTCCGCGGATGGCGCGCACCGAGAACGACACGTGGGACCTGGCGACCAGCGTGGGGGCCACCGCCACCATGGTGGCGGCCGGGCGGGCCCGGGCGACGCGCGACGCGCTGATCGACGACCCGTTCGCCGAGCCGCTGGTGCGTGCGGTCGGCGTCGACTTCTTCACCCGCTGGGCCGCCGGCGAGCTCGACTCCTCCGACGTCGACGCCCCCGACGCGCCGTGGGGCATGCAGCGCATGACCGACATGCTGGCGGCGCGCACCCGCTACATCGACACGTTCTTCGCCGACGTGGTGGCCGCGGGAATCCGCCAGGTGGTGCTCCTGGCCTCCGGTCTCGACGCGCGCGCCTACCGGCTGCCCTGGGCGGCGGGCACCACGGTCTTCGAGATCGACCAGCCGCAGGTCCTCGACTTCAAGGCCGTCACCATCGCGTCGCTCGGCGCCAATCCCACGGCCGAGGTGCGGCCCGTGCCGATCGACCTGCGCAACGACTGGCCCTCGGCGCTGCGGCAGGCCGGGTTCGACACCGCCCAACCCGCCGCCTGGGCCGCCGAGGGCCTGCTCGGCTTCCTGCCGGCCGACGCGCAGGATCGGTTGCTGGACAACATCACCGAGCTCAGCGCCGACGGCAGCCGGCTGGTCGCCGAGGTCTTCCTGAGCTCACAGGCCAACCAGCAGGCGCTCAACGCCGCCGCCCAGAAGTGGCGGGAGAGCGGCCTGGACGTGGAGCTCGACGACCTCGGTTTCCCCGGCGAGCGCGACGACGTGGCGACCTACCTGAAGGCCCGCGGTTGGGAGCCGGTGAGCACGCCGCTGAACACGTTGTTGAGCGACAACGGGTTTCCGCTGCAGTCGACCGACGCCCCCGCCGGTCAGGACGCCCCGTTCGTGCGCAACTATTACTGCACCGCGGTGCTGCGCAAGGCAGCCTAGGAGAAGACTCCCATGCCGAACAGCAAGGCCCCCAAGCCCTGTGCGGGCTACCGGGTGCTCGATTTCACCCAGAACATCGCCGGGCCGCTGGCCGGGCAGGTGCTGGCCGATCTGGGCGCCGAGGTAATCAAGGTCGAGGCGCCCGCCGGGGATGCGGCGCGGCACATCACCGCGGTCCTGCCCGGGCGCCCGCCGCTGGCCACGCTGTTCCTGCCGCACAACCGGGGCAAGAAGTCGGTGGCGCTGGATTTGACCACCGACCAGGGCAGGCAGCAGGTGCTGCGGCTCGTCGACACCGCCGACGTCCTCCTGGAGGGGTTTCGCCCCGGGGTGATGGAACGCCTGGGGCTGGGCCCCGACGAGTTGCGCGCCCGTAACCCCAAGCTGATCTATGCCCGGCTGTCGGCCTACGGCGGCAACGGCCCGCACGGCAGCAGGCCGGGGGTGGACCTGATGGTGGCCGCCGAGTCCGGCATGACCACCGGAATGCCCACGCCGAGCGGCAAACCGCAGATCATCCCGTTCCAGCTCGTCGACGCCGCCAGCGGACACGTGCTGGCCCAGGCGGTGCTGGCGGCGCTGCTCAACCGCGAACGCCACGGGGTGGGCGACCTGGTCCGCGTCGCCATGTACGACGTCGCGGTCGGCCTGCAGGCCGCCCAGCTCACCATTCACCTGAACAAGCCCAGCGCGGCGCCCGCACCGGATGGGGCGCCGAAGCCCAAGCGGCGCAAGGGCGTCGGCTTTGCCACCCAGCCGTCGGACGCCTTCAAGGCCGCCGACGCGTACCTGGTGATCAGCGCGTACGTGCCCAAGCACTGGCGCAAGCTGTGCGAGCTCATCGGCCGTCCCGACCTGCTCGACGACGAACGCTTCATCGACCAGCGCGCGCGGGCGCTGCACTACCCCGAGCTGACCGAGGAACTCGAGTCGGCGCTGGCGGCCAGGACCGCGGCCGAATGGGTGGAGCTGCTGCAGGAGGGCGGCCTGATGGCCTGCCACGCCCACACCTGGAAGGAGGTCGTGGGCACCGCGCTGTTCGCCGAGAACGAGCTCGCCCTGCGGGTGGGTGGCGGCCCCGACGATGACGACCCAGCCGTCACGGTCATCCGGACCCCCGCGCGCTACTCGAGCTTCGACGCCTTATCGACCGGCTGGGCCACCGATCCCCCGCCCGCGGTGGGCGCCCACAACGACGCGTTTCTGGCCGCGCCGGAGACGGCGTCCTGACCCTCAGTCCTGACCCTCAGTCCTGACCCTCAGTCCTGACCTCAATAGCAGTCGGGGTAAACCAGCATCGCGCTGGAGACCAGTTGCAGGGTGTCGGTCATGTTCGCCCCGGTGCGCGCCGACATCTCCTGGTCGACCTGGTCGGTCGACTCGCCCCGCCGCAGCAGGCGGCACGCCTCGTGCGCATTGCCCAGCGCCACCTGCGGATTGACGATCACATACCCCAGCGACCGCATCTGCTCCAGGAACCGCTCGTCGTCGGCCTCGCCCGCGTGCGGCGCCGCAACGCGGCTCGCCGTCGTGGCCGGCGCCTCGACGGTGACGGTCGGCGGCGTCGCCTCGACCGTCACCGTGGGCGCGGCGGCCACCACCGTGACCGTCGACGGTGCGGGTGGCGCCTTGGTGCTGGTGGTCGCCGTGACCTGCGCGGGCCGGCGCGCTACGGGCGGTGACTGCGGCGGATCGTGGCGCGCCCGCAACAGCAACCACCCCGCCGCGGCGACCACGACGGCGGATGCCACACCCATCGACACGAACGCGGCCGCCTGTGTCCACACCAGGGCCCACGAGTGGCGCTGCGCGGGCACGGTCTCGCCGTCGGCGAGAAGCGACCACGCCAGTTCCGCGCCGGCCCCCGCCGGGGGCGGCGCGACCACGGTCGCCCCGGGGTCTGCTGCTGCCGCGGTGTGCTGGTCGGCAGCGTCGTCATCGTCATCCATGGCTGTGCTCCTGCTCGGCCTCCCGCTCGGCCTCCCGTTCCGCCTCCCGTTCGGCCTCCCGTTCGGCCACAGTGTGCTCCGCGGGTACGACAACGTGTCGCCGAGCGTGCACCGACGGCGACATTTTGGCGAGATTCTCGCCCTGGCTGCACGCTCGGCGACGGCACATCGCGGAACGCCGGCTCGACGCGGGGCGCTTAGCGGTCGCTCAACGCGCCGCCCCGCGTCTCCGGGAGCGCGGCGGTGCAGCCGAAGCTGGTCAGTATCAGGACGGCCATCATCAGCCCGACGGCCCAGGGCCCGACGCTGGCCGACAGCGCGCCGGCGAGCATCGGCGGCACCGCACCGCCGACGAGCCCCCCGGCGTTGAACGCCAACCCCGCGCCGGTGTAGCGGTAGCGGGTGACGAACGTCTCGGGAATGAACGAGCTGAGCGGGCCGATCACCGCGCCCATGAGCGCGAAGGTGCCGACGATGGCGACACCGAACAGCGCCGGAACGCCGGTGTTCATCAACGGCATCACCGCGAACGCCCAGGGCACCGCCACGGCGAACGCGCACAGCATGACGCGGCGCCGCCCGACCCGGTCGCTGATCACCGCCGCCGGCGCGGTCAGCGCGATCGAGGACAGCCCGCCGAGCACCCCGACGAACAGGATCAGGTTGCGCGACAATCCCAATTCGGTGCGGGCGTAGTTCATCAGGTAGGTCGCGGCCATGAAGCTCAGCGTGAACGGCCCGACCGCGCAGCCGGCGGCGAGCAGGACATGGCGGGGCTGGGTTCGCACCAGCTCGACGATCGGCGCGCGGGGCACCGCCGCGTCCGGATCCGCCCGCTGCGACGCGAAAACCGGTGTCTCGCTGACGTTGAGGCGCACGTAGAGCGCGACGACGATCAGCACGGCGCTGAACAGGAACGGCACCCGCCAGCCCCAGGCCAGGAAGGCGGGGCTCTTCTCCCCGATGGTGAAGTTGACCGCGAGCATCGCGAGGTTGGCCAGCACCAGGCCCACCCCGGCCCCGAGCGGGGTGAACATCCCGTAGAGCCCGCGCTTGTCCCCCGGCGCGTGTTCGGCGACCAGCAGCGCCGACCCGGCCCATTCGCCGCCGAGCGCGACGCCCTGCAACAGCCGCAGCGCGAGCAGGATCAGGGGCCCGGCCACGCCGATGGTGGCCATGCCGGGCAGCAGGCCCACCGCCACGGTCGACAGCCCCATGATCAACAGCGTGGCGACCAACGTCACCTTCCTGCCGAGGCGGTCGCCGTAGTGCCCGAAGATCCCGGCCCCCAGCGGCCGGGAGAAGAATGCCGCGGCGAACGTCGCCAGCGACGCGATCGTGGCCATCGTCGTGCCCAGGTTGGGAAAGAACACGCTCGGGAACACCAGCGCGGCCGCGGTGCCGTAGAGGAAGAAGTCGTAGAACTCGATCGCCGAACCGACCAGGCTGGCCAGCGCCACGCGCGTCATCGGGGTCCGCTCGCCCGGCGGCGGCCGCAGCAGCTCCGGCGGCCCCTGCTGGATGCTCACGTCGGACATGCTCGCACGCCGCGGCGCCGCGCGCCGCGTGTCACAGCCCCGGGAGCCGCACCACCTGGATGAAGAACTCGTCGATCTGGCGGACCGCGTTGATGAACTGGTCCAGGTCGACGGGCTTGGTGACGTAGGCGTTGGCGTGCAGCTGGTAGCTGCGCAGGATGTCCTCCTCCGCCGAGGAGGTGGTGAGCACCACGACCGGGATGCGCGCGAGGTCGGGGTCCGATTTGACCTGCTCGAGCAGTTGCCGGCCGTCGTATTTGGGCAGGTTCAGATCGAGCAGGATCAGGTCGGGCCGGACGGCGTCCTCGAACTGGCCGCGCTTGTAGAGGTAGTCCAGGCCCTCCTCGCCGTCGTGCGCGACGTTGAGGTTGTTGTTGAGCTTGTTGTGCTCGAAGGCTTCCCGCGTGATCAGCTCATCGCCCGGATCGTCTTCGACGAGCAGGATTTCGATGGCTCTCCCGGCCGAGGTCATTGGTGGGCTCCTTGTGGCTGCTCTTCGGTGGCTGAATCTGCTTCGGTGGCCCGCTCTTCTTGAGCCTGGTCGGTGGGCGCGGCCGTGGCCTCGCGCATGGGAAGGGTGAACTCGAACCGCGTTCCGTCGGTGTAGGACGTGTCGATCCGGATGGTTCCACCGTGGTGCTCGATGATCTTCTTGCACAGCGCCAGTCCGACGCCGGTGCCGTGGTACACGTCGCGGCCGTGCAGGCGCTGGAAGATCACGAACACCTTGTCGGCGAACTCCTCCGGTATCCCGATGCCGTTGTCGGAGACCCGGAACACCCATTCGCCCTCGCGATCACCGGTGCCCGGTTCGCACTCGATGACGATGCGGGGCGCGCCGTCCGCGCGCCGAAACTTCACCGCATTGCCGATCAGGTTCTGCCACAACATCGTCAGCAGCGTGGGGTCGCCGACGATCCGCGGCAACGGCTCGGACGGGCGCACGACCTCGGCGCCGGACTCCTCGACCGCGGTGGCGAGGTTGCTCAGCGCACCGGCCAGTGGCGCGTCGAGGTCCACCTCGGCTTCCGAGGTGCCCAGCCGGCCGACGCGGGAGAAGGTGAGCAGGTCGTTGATCAGCACCTGCATGCGTTTGGCCCCGTCGACCGCGAAGGCGATGTACTCGGTGCCGCGCTCGTCGAGCTGGTCGCCGTAGCGCTTCTCGAGCAACTGGCAGAACGAGGCCACCTTGCGCAGCGGCTCCTGCAGGTCGTGCGAGGCGACATAGGCGAACTGCTCCAGTTCGGCGTTGGAACGGCGCAGCTCGATCGTCTGCTCGTCGAGCTGCTCGCGCGCCGACCGCGAGACCTCGAGCTCATCGACGATGCGCCTGCGCATGTTCTCCACGTCGATCGCCATGTCGCGGATGTCCTTGGGCCGCCGCGGGGGCGCAATGGTTTCGCCGAAGTTGCCCTCGGTGATCCGCCGGCAGGCCAGGGCCAGCGCCGACAGTGGCCGGGTGACCGTGTGGCGCACCAGAATCCCCAACACGATCGCCGTGGTGAAGAAGATGATCACCAACGCGATCAGCACCCGGTCGCGCCAGGCGTCCGTGTGCCGGAGCCGGTCGGCCGAACGCACCCAGGCCGCGGAAAGGTCGGCGTTCTGCGTCTTGAAAAGCGCTCGCAGATGGTCGAATTGGGCCTTGCCGCGCCCGGTCAGCCTGCCGTTGACCACGTTCGGGGCGTTCGGCGTCACGCCGGCGATCAGCGGTTCGGCATAGCTCGACCGCCACCGGGCGGCGGCCTGCTCGATGGCGTCCAGGTCGGCGATGAGGTTCGAGTGCCGACCCACGCGGTGCCGGATGTCGTCGGCCGCGACGCTCTCGGCGTGCTGCCCGTCGTAGTAGGGCGCGAGGAACTGCCGGTCGGCGGTGATCACGTAGCCGCGGATGCCGGTCTCCTGGTCGCGCAGCGCCGCCTGCAGCTGGCAGGCCGCCACGCGTGCCGGCTGGATGTTGTCGATCAGCTCGTGCGACATCTTGTCGGTGCGGTGCAGCAACACCGCCCCGACCGCCGCGCCGGCCAGCACCATCACGCCCATGACGAACAGGACGAGCGCCTGCCAGCCCCGCGTGGTGAGGTGGGACGTGCGCAGCGGCCGCAGTGCCGGTGTCACGCCGTGGTCCGCTCGACGCGCAGCACCGCGATGTCATCGGTCAGCCCGCCCTGCGGCCGGGCCAGTTTCTCGGCCTCGTCGATGAGCGCGTCGACGAACACCGGGCCGGGCTGACTTGCGTGCAGGCGCGCCAGGGCGAGCAGGCCGTCCTCGCCGAGGCGCTGCGCGCCCCGGCCCGAATACCCCTCGAACAGCCCGTCGGTCAGCAGGAGCAGCCCATGCCCGGCGGGCAGGTCCAGCTCGTGGCGCGGCCAGTCGTCGGCGCGCAGCCCCAGCGCCGGCCCCGCCGGCGGCTCGATCCACTCCACGCGTCCGCCACCCTGCACCAACATCCCGGGATGGCCGGCGCGCACGGCGGCCACGCGCGGGCTGTCGGGCGAGATCTCGAGGCTGAGCACCGTCGCGAAGATACCGCTGCCGGTCCGCTCGGAATGCAGCACCCGCTCCAGCTGGCGCATCAGGGCGACGCCGTGCACCCCGGCGAAGGTGAGCGCGCGAAACGCGATCCGCAGGGCCGCGCCCAGGGCCGCCTCGTGCGGCCCGTGCCCGGCGACGTCGCCGATCAGGACGTGCACGGTCCGGTCGGGGGTCTGCACGACGTCGTAGAAGTCCCCGCACAGCAGGGCGTCCTCGCGGCTGGGCCGGTAGCGGGCCACGATCTCGACGCCCGAGTCGGCCAGCAGCAGCGGGGAGGGCAGCAGGCCGCGTTCGAGCAGCGCGTTCTCCCGGGCGCGCAGCTGGGTGGCGTGCAGGTCCCCGGCGATCAGCTCGGCCCGCTTGCGCTCGATCGCGTACAGCAGCGCGCGCCGCAGCATCTCGGGTTCGACCCGCCCCTTGACCAGGTAGTCCTGGGCTCCGGCCGCGACGGCCGACGCCCCGAAGGACTCGTCGTTGAGCCCGGTCAGCACGACGACCGGGACGGTGGCGTCGAGCTTGGCGATGCGGTCCAGGGCGTCCATTCCGCTGGCGTCGGGCAGGTGCAGGTCCAGCAGCACGCAGTCGGGCCGGGCGGCCTCGAGCTCACGCTCGGCATCGGCCATCGACTGCGCCCACACCACGCGGATGTCGGCGACGGCGTCGGCGATCAGCTCTTCGACGAGCACCGCGTCGGCCCGGTCGTCCTCGACCAGCAACAACGACAACGACCGCCACGTGGCCGCCGGGGTAACTGGAGCAAGCACTGGCATCATTCCCGGTCGCCCGCGGGCGGGTCCGGCGAGCGCCTTTTTGACTCGCCCCCCACGGCCGCGGTAAGCCCATTTGCTCTATGACGACGTTCCGACCGGTCAGCCGGTGCGCCCGAAGTGACTTTACGTGTCGGCGTACCACCCCGAATGGTTGCCGTGGCAGATCCTATGCGCTGTGTCGGGGCTTTCCCAAGAACGGCGCAGCGAGCCTCTGTTGGGAATGGCGTCAGCGCAGCAGCGCCCGCGACATCACCACGCGCTGGATCTGGTTGGTGCCTTCGTAGATCTGGGTGATCTTGGCGTCCCGCATCATCCGCTCGACCGGGAAGTCCCGGGTGTAGCCGTAACCGCCGAAGAGTTGCACCGCGTCGGTGGTCACCTCCATGGCGACGTCGGAGGCGAAGCACTTCGACGCCGCGGAGATGAAGCCCAGGTTCGTCTCGCCGCGCTCGGCGCGGGCGGCGGCCTGGTACACCATCATTCGCGCGGCCTCCACCTTCATGGCCATGTCGGCGAGCATGAACTGCACGCCCTGGTTGTCGCTGACCGGCCGGCCGAACTGCTTGCGCTCCTTGGTGTAGGCGATCGCGGCATCCACCGCGCCCTGCGCGATGCCCACGGCCTGGGCGCCGATCGTGGGGCGGGTGTGGTCCAGCGTGGCCAGCGCGGTCTTGAAGCCGGTGCCCGGCTCGCCGATGATCCGGTCGCCCGGGATGCGGCAGTTCTCGAAGTACAGCTCGGTCGTCGGCGAGCCCTTGATGCCGAGCTTGCGCTCTTTCGGACCGACGGAAAAGCCCTCGTCGTCGCGGTGCACCAGGAACGACGAGATGCCGTTGGCCCCCTTGTCCGGGTCGGTCACCGCCATCACCGTGTACCAGCTCGACACCCCGCCGTTGGTGATCCAGCACTTGGTGCCGTTGAGGATCCAGTCGTCGCCGTCGGCCCTGGCCCGCGTGCGCATCGACGCCGCGTCGCTGCCGGCCTCGCGCTCGGAAAGCGCGTACGACGCCATCGCGGTGCCGTCGGCCAGCGACGGCAGCACCTGCTTCTTCAGTTCGTCGGAGCCGCGCAGGATCAGGCCCATGGTGCCCAGCTTGTTCACCGCGGGGATCAACGACGCCGACGCGTCCACCCGGGCGACCTCCTCGATGACGATGCACGCGGCCACCGAGTCCGCGCCCTGGCCGCCGTACTCCTCGGGCACGTGCACGGCGTTGAAACCCGAGGCGTTCAGCGCGTCGAGCGCCTCCTGGGGGAACCTCGAGTTCTCGTCGACGTCGGCGGCGTGCGGGGCGATCTCCTTCTCCGCCAGCGCCCGGATCGCGGCCCGCAACTCCTGGTGTTCCTCGGGCAGTTGGAACAAATCGAACGACGGGTTTCCGGCCCATCCAGCCATCTCAAGCCTCCCTGTGCTACTCACCGGTAACTTTACCGTGCAGCCGCTGCAGCGCCGCATCCTTGGCCCGCACGCTCTCGGCCAGCCCCTCCTGGAACTCCAGGACACGGGACCGCAGCGCCGCGTCGGAGGAGGCGAGGATGCGCACGGCCAGCAGCCCGGCGTTGCGGGCGCCGCCGATGGAGACGGTGGCCACCGGAACGCCCGCCGGCATCTGGACGATCGACAGCAGCGAGTCCAGGCCGTCGAGGCGGGCCAGCGGCACCGGCACGCCGATCACCGGCAGCGGCGTCGCCGAGGCGACCATTCCGGGCAGGTGGGCGGCGCCGCCCGCGCCGGCGATGATCACCTCGAGGCCGCGCTCGGCCGCGGTGCGGGCGTAGTCGAACATCACCTGCGGCGTGCGGTGCGCCGACACCACCCGGACCTCGGCTCCGATGTCGAACTCGGCCAGCGCGCCGGCGGCATCCGACATCACCGACCAGTCGCTGTCGCTGCCCATGATCACCCCGACGCGAACTGCGGCTCTACCCATGTGGATCCCATCCGTCCGTCCACTGCGCGTGTGACAACCAGTGTGCCGCCCGTTCGGCGCGTTCCCGAAGGCCGGTCACGTCCGCGGCGCCGGCGCCCGGGAAAGCCCCCAGGAAGTTGATGTGGCCGATCTTGCGGCCCGGCCGCTCGGCCTTGCCGTACAGGTGCACCCGGGCGTCGGGCATCCGGGCGAACAGGTGGTGCAGCCGCTCGTCCATGGACATCGCGGGCATGCCCGGGGACTGCGGGGCGCCCAGCACGTTGGCCATCACCGTCACCGGCGCGATGGCGTCGGTGTCGCCGAGCGGATAGTCCAGCACCGCCCGCAGGTGCTGCTCGAACTGGCTGGTGCGCGCCCCGTCCATGGTCCAGTGCCCGGAGTTGTGCGGGCGCATCGCCAGCTCGTTGACGAGCAGGGCACCGTCGTGGGCCTCGAACAGCTCGACGGCCAGCACACCGACCACGCCCAGCTCGGCGGCCAGGTGCAGCGCCAGCCGCTGCGCGGTGGCGGCCGACTCGTCGGGCAGCTCGGGCGCCGGCGCGATCACCTGCACGCAGATGCCGTCGCGTTGCACGGTCTGCACGACGGGCCACGCCGCGCCCTGGCCGAACGGCGAGCGCGCCACCAGCGCCGAGAGCTCACGGCGCAGCGCCACGCGCTCCTCGACCAGCACCGGCAGCCCGTCGTCGAGGCATTTGCCGGCGACCTCGCGGGCGTGGGCGAGGTCGCGGGCCATCCAGACCCCGCGGCCGTCGTACCCGCCGCGGACCGCTTTGACCACGATCGGGGCGTCGCCGCCGCCGGCCAGGTGCTGGGCGAACGCGTCGAGGTCGTCGATGCTCTCGACCGGCGCGTAGCGGGGCACCGGCGCGCCCAGCTCCTCAAGCCGCCGCCGCATGACGAGCTTGTCCTGCGCGTGCACCAGGGCCTGCGGGGGCGGTGCCACGTTGACGCCTTCGGCGACCAGCTTCTCGAGCAGGTCGGTGGGGACGTGCTCGTGGTCGAAGGTCAGCGCGTGGGCCCCGGCCGCGACCCGGCGCAGGTCTTCGAGGTCGATGTGCGAGCCGATCACCACGTCGGGGGTGACCTGGGCGGCCGCCTCGTCGGCGGCGGTGGCCAGCACCCGCAGCGTCTGACCCAGCGCGATCGCGGCCTGGTGGGTCATCCGGGCAAGCTGGCCGCCGCCGACCATGGCGACGACGGGGGCTGCAACGGGGGCTGCCACCGGGCTGCGGGTACTCGGCACGGCCATCATGGTGTCACGGCGGCGGGCCTGGCGTGACACCACGATGGCCACCCGGCGCGGAGCCGCGAGACCGGATCGTTATGCACCATTTTGCGTCGTTTTTGTGTCCGTCCGTACACTCACGTGTTGTGTCTTTCGCCGATGCCACGATTGCGCGTTTGCCCGCGGTTATTCAGCCCTATGCGCAGCGCCACCACGAACTGATCAAGTTCGCGATCGTCGGCGGGACCACGTTCATCATCGACTCGGCCATTTTCTACACCCTCAAGCTGACGGTCCTCGAGACCAAGCCGGTCACCGCCAAGGTGATCGCCGGGATCGTCGCCGTGATCGCGTCCTATGTGCTGAACCGGGAGTGGAGCTTCCGCGATCGCGGTGGCCGCGAGCGCCATCACGAGGCGCTGCTGTTCTTCGCCTTCAGCGGCGTGGGGGTGTTGCTGAGCATGGCGCCGCTGTGGTTCTCCAGCTACGTGTTGCAGCTGCGTGAGCCGATGGTGTCGCTGACAATGGAGAACATCGCCGACTTCATCTCGGCCTACATCATCGGCAACCTGCTGCAGATGGCGTTCCGCTTCTGGGCGTTCCGGCGCTGGGTGTTCCCCGACGAGTTTGCCCGCAACCCCGACCGCAATCCCGACAGGGCCCTGGAGTCCGCCCTCACCGCGGGCGGGATCGCCGAGGTCTTCGAGGACACCATCGAGGGCGGCCTCAACATGGGCCTCAACACGGGTCTCAACATGGGAAACGTCACCCCGCTGCGCAGCTGGCGCAGCCGCAAGGCCGGCCGTTCCGGTCAGCTGGGCGACTCCTCGGAACCCAGGGTGTCGAAGACTTCGTGATAGAGCAGCGCGTGCACCGCGCGCAGCTGCGGAATGTCGCAGAACTCCAGCGGGTCCTGTGACGCCGACTCGATAATCAGCGTTCCGCAGCGAAAAATTCGCTCGAAAATCCGGTCCCGGAATTCCACGCTGTTGATGCGCGCCAGCGGGATGTCGAGCCCGGTTCGCGTCAGCACCCCGTGCCGAAACATCACGCGCCGGCTGGTGACGACGAAATGCGTGGTCAGCCAGTCCAGGAACGGCCACAGCGTCAGCCAGCCGACCACCACCAGCCAGATCCCCCAGATGACGCCGTAGATGATGTTCTTGGCGACCTGCTCCCAGTGCGTGGAGTTGAGGTAGCCCGAGCCCAGCGCGGCCAGCCCGGTCGCGGCGACGAACACCACGACGGGCCAGATCAGCCGCTTCCAGTGCGGGTGGTGGTGCACGACCACCTGCTCGCCGGCGGCCAGGGCGTTGTCCGGATAGCGCATGCCCGGAAGATTAGCTGCGCAGGTGCACGACGTCACCGGCCGAGATCACGACGGGTCGCCCGTCGGCGTCCAGGCACAGCCTGCCCTGCTCGTCGATGCCGGTCGCGGTGCCGAGAACCTGCCTGTCGCCGGGCAGGTGGGCACGCACCCGGGTGCCGATCGTCAGGCTGTGCGCCCGGTAGTCGGCCGCCAGCGCCCGGTCGGCCCCGCGCGCGGACCGCCATGCCACGATCCGCCTGCCCAGTTCGGTCAGCATTGCGCGCACCAGTTCGCCGCGGTCGGGGGCGGTTACGCCGAGGTCGAGCAGGCAGGTGCCGCCGTCGACGTCCCCGGGGACCGCGGTGACGTTGAGGCCCACGCCGAGGACCACCACCGGCCGCGCCACCTCGGCCAGGATGCCCGCCAGCTTGCCGCGCGCCCCGGGCGGCCCGGCCAGCACGTCGTTGGGCCACTTCAGGCCGGCCCGGATTCCCGCCACGGCGGTCACCGCGTCGACGACGGCAACGCCGGCGGCCAGCGACAGCCAGCCCCACGCCGCGACCGGGACGTCGACGACGCTGATTCCAACCGACATCGTGACCTGGGTCCGCGGGCTGGCCGACCAGCCGCGGCCGTGCCGCCCGCGGCCGGCGGTCTGGTGCTCGGCGATGAGCACCGCTCCGGCGACGTCGGCCGCCCCGTCGGCGCAGCAGGCCACCCGCGCCAGCAGGTCGGCGTTGGTGGACGCGGTTTGCTCGACGACGTCCAGGCGGCGCCACCCCAGCCCCGTCCCGACCAGCTGGGCCCGCAGCGCGGCCGCGTCCAGTGGCGCGCTGAGCGAATCGCGGTCGGTCATCGGGCCCAGCCTAAACAGCGCGACGGGGGCTGCCGATACCATCGGGTCCCATGACAAGCGTTACCGACCGCTCGGCCCATTCCGCGGAGCCCGCGTCAGAGCACACCGTCGACATCCACACCACCGCCGGCAAGCTGGCCGAGTTGCACAAGCGCACCGAAGAGTCCCTGCACCCGGTCGGTGAAGCCGTCGTCGAGAGGGTGCACGCCAAGGGCAAGCTGACCGCCCGCGAGCGCATCTACGCCCTGCTGGACGAGGACTCGTTCGTCGAGCTCGACGCCCTGGCCCGCCACCGCAGCACCAACTTCGGGCTGGAGGCCAACCGCCCCCTGGGCGACGGGGTGGTCACCGGCTACGGCACCATCGACGGCCGCGACGTGTGCGTCTTCAGCCAGGACGCCACCGTGTTCGGCGGCAGCCTGGGCGAGGTGTACGGCGAGAAGATCGTCAAGGTCCAGGACCTGGCGATCAAGACCGGCCGCCCGCTGATCGGCATCAACGACGGCGCCGGCGCACGCATCCAGGAGGGCGTCGTCTCGCTGGGCCTCTACAGCCGCATCTTCCGCAACAACATCGTGGCCTCCGGTGTCGTGCCGCAGATCTCGCTGATCATGGGCGCGGCGGCCGGCGGGCACGTCTACTCCCCCGCCCTGACCGACTTCGTGGTGATGGTCGACCAGACCAGCCAGATGTTCATCACCGGGCCCGACGTCATCAAGACCGTCACCGGCGAGGACGTCACCATGGAGGAACTCGGCGGCGCCCACACCCATATGGCCAAGTCGGGCACCGCGCACTACGTGGCCTCCGGCGAGCAGGACGCCTTCGACTGGGTCCGCGAGTTGCTGAGCTACCTGCCGCCCAACAACTTCACCGACCCGCCGCGCTACGTCGAGCCCATTCCCGAGGGACCCATCGAGGACAACCTGACCGCCGAGGACATCGAGCTGGACACGCTGATCCCGGACTCGCCCAACCAGCCCTACGACATGCACGAGGTGATCACCCGCATCCTCGACGAGGACGAGTTCCTGGAGATCCAGAACGGCTATGCCCAGAACATCATCGTCGGGTTCGGCCGCATCGACGGCCGGCCGGTGGGCATCGTCGCCAACCAGCCGACCCACTTCGCCGGCTGCCTGGACATCAACGCCTCGGAGAAGGCGGCCCGCTTCGTGCGGACCTGCGACTGCTTCGGCATCCCGATCGTCATGCTGGTCGACGTGCCGGGCTTCCTGCCCGGCACCGGCCAGGAGTTCAACGGCATCATCCGCCGGGGCGCCAAGCTGCTCTACGCCTACGGCGAGGCCACCGTCCCCAAGATCACCGTGATCACCCGCAAGGCCTACGGCGGCGCCTACTGCGTCATGGGCTCCAAGGACATGGGCTGCGACGTCAACGTGGCCTGGCCGACCGCGCAGATCGCGGTCATGGGCGCCTCGGGCGCCGTCGGCTTCGTCTACCGGCAACAGCTCAAAGACGCGGCCCAGAAGGGGGAGGATGTCGACGCACTCCGCCTGCAGCTGCAGCAGGAGTACGAGGACACGCTGGTCAACCCCTACATCGCCGCCGAGCGCGGCTACGTCGACGCGGTGATCCCGCCGTCGCACACCCGCGGCTACATCGCCACGGCGCTGCGCCTGCTCGAACGCAAGATCTCCCACCTGCCCCCCAAGAAACACGGGAACATACCGCTGTGAGTCGAACGAGCGGAGCGAGCGCAGTGAGCGACGGGAGTGAGAGGAACATTTAGTCCTGTGAGCACCGACGAAGGCCACCAGCTGCACGAGCCGCACATCCAGGTCGTCAGCGGCAAACCCACCGCCGCCGAGCTGGCCGCACTGATCGCCGTGCTGGGCAGTGCCGGCTCCGCACCGCAGCCGCCGCCACCCGAGCGCACCCGCTGGGGGCTGCCGATTGATCACCTGCGCTACGCGATGTCGAACTTCCAGCGGCTCACCATGCAACAGAAAATCCATCTGCAGCACATGCAGCAGTGACCCGGCTGGTGCTGGGGTCGGCCTCGGCGGGCCGGCTCAAGGTGCTGCGCCAGGCCGGCGTCGACCCGCTGGTCAGGGTCTCCGGAGTCGACGAGGACGCCGTCATCGCCCGACTGGGCGAACACGCCCCGCCCGGCGAGGTGGTGTGCGCGCTGGCGACGGCCAAGGCCGAACGGGTGGCCGGCGAGCTGGATGGCGCCGTGGCCGCCGACTGTGTGGTCATCGGCTGCGATTCGATGCTGCACCTGGACGGTCGGCTGTGCGGCAAGCCGCGGTCGGTGGCCGCCGCGCGCGACCAGTGGCAGGCCATGGCCGGCCGCACCGGCCGGCTGCACACCGGCCATTGCGTGATCCGGCTGCGGGACAACGAGATTACCCACACCATTGCCGAAACCGCGGTAACCACAGTGCATTTCGGAACTCCATCGCCCGGCGATCTGGAGTCCTACCTGGCCTCGGGTGAATCGTTGCAGGTGGCCGGCGGATTCACCCTCGACGGCCTCGGCGGCTGGTTCATCGACGGCGTCGACGGCGACCCCTCGGCCGTGGTGGGCATCGGGCTGCCGCTGATGCGCGCGCTGCTGGGCCGCGCCGGCCTGTCCGTCGCCGCGCTGTGGGCGGCCAATCCGCTCGCCTAGGCTCGCAATCGCCGCGGTGGGTAGGCTTTCGGGTGTGGCGCTACCCCCCGATCCCAGTCCCACCCTGTCGGCCTACGCCCACCCCGAACGGCTGGTCACCGCCGACTGGCTGTCGGCCCACCTGGGCACCCCCGGCCTGGTGATCGTCGAGTCCGACGAGGACGTCCTGCTCTACGACGTCGGCCACATCCCCGGCGCGGTGAAGATCGACTGGCACACCGACCTCAACGACGCGCCCGTGCGCGACTACATCAGCGGCGAGCAGTTCGCCGAGCTGATGAACCGCAAGGGCATCTCCCGCGACGACACCGTGGTGATCTACGGCGACAAGAGCAACTGGTGGGCCGCCTACGCGCTGTGGGTGTTCACGCTGTTCGGCCACCCCGACGTGCGGCTGCTCAACGGCGGGCGCAACCTGTGGATCTCGGAGGGCCGGGAGACCAGCCTGGAGGTCCCGACGAAGACATCGACCGGCTACCCCGTCGTGGCGCGCGACGACGCGCCCATCCGCGCCTACAAGGACGACGTGCTGGCGACGCTGGGCTCCGAACCGCTGATCGACGTGCGCTCCCCGGAGGAGTACACCGGCGCGCGCACCCACATGCCCGACTACCCCGAGGAGGGGGTGCTACGGGCCGGCCACATCCCCACCGCCCGGTCGATCCCGTGGGCCAGGGCCGTCGACGACAGCGGAAAGTTCCGCAGCCGCGAGGAGCTCGAGGAGCTCTACGGGTTCCTCGACCCCGACGCCAAGACCATCGTCTACTGCCGCATCGGCGAGCGGTCCAGCCACACCTGGTTCGTGCTCACGCATTTGCTGGGCCGGGCCGGGGTGCGCAACTACGACGGGTCGTGGACCGAGTGGGGCAACACCGTGCGCGTCCCCATCGTGGCGGGCGAGCAGCCCGGGGCCGCACCGACCCGATGAACCGCCGATGAGCCGCCGATGAGCCGCCGATGAGTTTGCCCGCGCCGCTCGCCGAGGTGGTGTCCGACTTCGCCGAGGTCGGGGGCCAGGACAAGCTCAAGCTTCTGCTGGAGTTCGCCGACGAACTGCCCGAGCTGCCCGCCGAACTGGCGGAGGCGGCGATGGAGCCGGTCCCCGAATGCCAGACGCCACTGTTCCTGCACGTCGACGCCGCCGATCCGCAGCGGGTGCGGCTGTACTTCAGCGCACCCGCCGAGGCGCCGACCACGCGCGGGTTCGCCTCGATCCTGGCCGCCGGCCTCGACGAGCAGCCCGCCGCCGACATCCTGGCGGTGCCCGAGGATTTCTACACCGAGCTGGGCCTGGCCGCGCTGATCAGCCCGCTGCGGCTGCGCGGCATGTCGGCGATGCTGGCCCGCATCAAGCGGCGGGTGCGCGAATCCTCCGGATGAATCGGGGAAATCCGGCACCGGCTGATCGCGCCGACGGCGCGCCGCTTAGACTTCCCCCGACGCTGTTGTAAGAAAATCTCTTAAAGACGCCCGCGCAGAAAACGTCTGCAGATATGCCAAACAGGAGGGGCAGTGGCTAGTCACGCCGACTCGAGGATCGCCAAGGTACTCGTCGCCAACCGCGGCGAGATCGCTGTCCGGGTGATCCGGGCGGCCCGCGACGCGGGACTGCCCAGCGTGGCGGTCTATGCCGAGCCCGACGCCGACGCGCCGCACGTGCGCCTGGCCGACGAGGCGTTCGCCCTGGGCGGTCAGACCTCCGCGGAGTCCTACCTGGACTTCGGCAAGATCCTCGACGCGGCGGCCAAGTCCGGCGCCAACGCGATCCACCCCGGCTACGGCTTCCTGTCGGAGAACGCCGACTTCGCCCAGGCGGTCATCGACGCCAACCTGATCTGGATCGGGCCCAGCCCGCAGTCGATCCGCGACCTCGGCGACAAGGTCACCGCCCGCCACATCGCCGCCCGCGCCCAGGCTCCCCTGGTGCCCGGCACGCCCGACCCGGTCAAGGACGCCGACGAGGTGGTGGCCTTCGCGCAGGAGTACGGCGTGCCGATCGCGATCAAGGCCGCCTTCGGCGGCGGCGGCAAGGGCATGAAGGTCGCCCGCACCATCGAGGAGATCCCCGAACTGTTCGAGTCGGCGGTGCGCGAGGCGACGGCCGCGTTCGGCCGCGGCGAGTGCTTCGTGGAGCGCTACCTGGACAAGCCCCGCCACGTCGAGGCCCAGGTGATCGCCGACCAGCACGGCAACGTCGTGGTCGCCGGGACCCGGGACTGCTCGCTGCAGCGCCGCTTCCAGAAGCTGGTCGAGGAGGCCCCGGCGCCGTTTCTGACCGACGCGCAGCGCAAGGAGATCCACGAGTCGGCCAAGCGGATCTGCAAGGAGGCGCACTACCACGGCGCCGGAACCGTCGAGTACCTGGTCGGCCAGGACGGGCTGATCTCGTTCCTGGAGGTCAACACCCGCCTGCAGGTCGAGCACCCGGTCACCGAGGAGACCGCGGGCATCGACCTGGTGCGCGAACAGTTCCGCATCGCCAACGGCGAGAAGCTGGACCTGAGCGAGGACCCGACACCGCGCGGGCACGCCTTCGAGTTCCGGATCAACGGCGAGGACGCGGGCCGCGGCTTCTTGCCCGCCCCCGGACCGGTGACCCGGTTCGACCCGCCCGCGGGGCCCGGGGTGCGGCTGGACTCCGGGGTGGAGACCGGCTCGGTGATCGGCGGGCAGTTCGACTCGATGCTGGCCAAGCTGATCGTCTACGGCGCCACCCGCACCGAGGCCCTCGAGCGCGCCCGGCGCGCGCTGGACGAGTTCGACGTCGAGGGCCTGGCCACCGTCATCCCGTTCCACCGTGCCGTGGTATCCGATCCGGCGTTCATCGGCGACGACGAGGGCTTCTCGGTGCACACCCGCTGGATCGAGACCGAGTGGGACAACACCGTCGAGCCCTTCACCGGCGGCGAACCCCTCGACGAGGACGACGCCCGGCCGCGGCAGAAGGTGATCGTCGAGGTCGACGGCCGCCGCCTGGAGGTCTCGCTGCCCGGGGACCTGGCGCTCTCCGGCGGGGCGGCCGACCCGGCCGGTGTCGTCCGCAAGAAGCCCAAGCCGCGCAAGCGCGGGGCGCACGCGGGCGCGGCGGCCTCAGGTGACGCGGTGACCGCACCCATGCAGGGCACCGTGGTCAAGGTCGCCGTCGAGGAGGGACAGGAGGTCGCCACCGGCGACCTGGTGGTGGTCCTCGAGGCGATGAAGATGGAGAACCCGGTCACCGCGCACAAGGACGGCGTCATCACCGGGCTCGCGGTCGAGGCCGGTGCGGCCATCACCCAGGGCACGGTGCTCGCCGAGATCAAGTGAGCCCCGGCCCGGCCGTTGTCGGCCCGCCCGGGCACGGGTAGGCTGCAAGCAGGTTGAGTTCACAGCCGCCCGGATGACGTCGAAACGCGGGGGCGAATGAACTCCCCGCCTTTGGACGACGTTATCCACAGCACACCCTCCTCTAGTGATGGAGTTCGGCAATGTCTGTGGCTCAATCGTGGCAACAAAGCCGCACAGCACAATTCAGTGCGTGCCGGGAAGCCGGCGGCACGGTGATCACCGCCGACGGCGAGCTCGACGCCGCCAACGCCGACGAACTCGCCGGCTACGTGGAGCGCAGCACCCGAAGTTCCAAGCGCGTGATCCTGGACCTGCGCGGCCTGGAATTCATTGGTACCGCTGGCTTTTCGGCACTGCACCGCATCAACGTGGTGTGCTCGGGCACGCAGGTCGACTGGGCGATGGCGCCCAGCCCGGCCGTGTCACGGCTGTTGCGCATCTGCGACCCCGACGGCGCTCTGCCGGTGACCACACCGGCAGCCGAACCGCTGCTGCGCTCGGACACCCGAGCGGG
The DNA here is from genome assembly GCA_963711445.1 of uncultured Actinomycetota bacterium. Taxonomy (GTDB): domain Bacteria; phylum Actinomycetota; class Actinomycetes; order Mycobacteriales; family Mycobacteriaceae; genus Mycobacterium. The sequence goes on along the minus strand of CAVQEF010000002.1, from coordinate 665,808 downwards.
ATCCGACCAGCCGCGCCCGCTACTCCAGCTGGTCCCGCAGCCGCGCTAGCGACTTGGCCAGCAGGCGGGACACGTGCATCTGCGAGATGCCGACCCGCTCGGCGATCTGGGTCTGCGTCATCGACTCGAAGAACCTGAGCACCAACACCATTCGTTCCCGCTCGGGTAGCGCCTCCAGCAGCGGGCGCAGGGCCTCGCGGTCCTCGATGCGGTCCAGGCCGGCGTCCACGTCACCCAGGGTGTCGGCGATGGCGCGGGCCTCATCGTCCTCGCTGCCCCCACCGCCGGTGTCGATGGACAAGGTGTTGTACGAGCTGCCCGCGACCAGGCCCTCGATGACCTCCTCCCGCTCCATCCCGAGCTCGGCGGCAAGTTCGGTTGCGGTCGGCGCCCGGCCGAGCCGCTGGGACAGATCGGCGGTGGCGCTGCCCAGCCGCAGGTGCAGTTCCTTGAGCCGGCGCGGCACCTTCACCGACCAGCTGTTGTCGCGGAAGTGGCGCCGGACCTCTCCCATGATCGTGGGGACGGCGAACGAGACGAAGTCCGAGCCGGTGCCGACGTCGAACCTGACCACCGCATTGACCAGCCCGACCCGCGCCACCTGGACCAGGTCGTCGCGCGGCTCGCCCCGGCCCTCGAACCGCCGGGCGATGTGGTCGGCCAGCGGCAGGCAGCGTTCTACGATCTTGTCGCGATGCCGCTGGAACTCCACCGAGTCGGCGGGAAAGGTCGCCAACTCGCGGAACATTTCCGGAACATCGGCGTATTCGTTTGGGCGCGAAGCCGAACCGCCGGCATTGCGCGCCCTCACCTGCTGGAGGCCGCCCGCCGTGCCGTCAGCGAGATCCCGAAGACGCTGCCTGCTTGCTCGGCTTCGCGGCCGTCGTGGAAGGTCTTGACGTCGTCGGCCAACGACGTGAGCACGTGCCAGCTGAAGCTGCCGGGCGCCACCACGTCGTGGGTGTCGCACGCGGCCGAGGCCTCGACCACCAGGACGTCTTCCTGCGGGTCGACGACGACGACCAGGGTGGCGTCCGGGGTCGCCGAGCGGATCAACCGCGTGCACACCTCGTCCACCGCGAGCCGCAGGTCGGCCACGGCGTCGAAATCCAGGTCCTCGTAGGTGCCGATCGCACCGACCAGCGTGCGCAGCATCGCCAGGTTCTCCAGGCGCGCCGCCACGTGCAGCTCGACGGCGCGGTGGCCGCGGCGGCGACTGCTCACGCGCAATCCCGCATCGTTCATATGGTCTCCCGGCATTGTTCGACTGACACTACTACTGCTCCGCAGCCCGCCCTGGACCATACGTTCCAGGCGGTTAGTCATGATCACCGCCGGGTACCCGGCCCGCAATGACCGGGCCGGAAACGACCGAGACGCGCCGGACGCGCCGACTCAGGCGCACGGCAGTCATCGCCGGGATCGCGCTCGTCATCTTGCTGGTTCTCGCTGTCGGCATCTATGTCGGCGGGTTCGTCATCCTCGGCCCCTTGATGGGGTGAGTTTGCTGTCGGGACACGCCCGGCGGCTCGTCATGGTCGAATTGCTGATACCCGTTCGAGGGCAGCAGAAAACCCGGGATGCGGCTTTTGTTGCGCGGCTTGAGCGAACCCCGCTCTACAGGGCGCGCACCGGCCCGGCGATCGGGGAGACACCCAACGAGATCATGACGACCATCAGGGTCAGCAGGAACCACCCGGCACCGTGCCAACCCCACCAGGTGCCCTGGTCGCGCCATACGCGGTAGGTGCGCAGGAACGCCCACGGTAAACCGCCATTTTCGGCCCCGCGGTCCGCGCGGTCCCCGCGCGGCCCGGGCGAGCGGAGTGCCGATAAATGCAGTATGGGACGCTGTGCGACGCGGGGTGGGTACTATCTGACACATGCCGACAGCCAGGAGGCGCTTATCCCCCGAGGATCGACGCGCCGAGCTGCTCGCTCTGGGGGCGGAGGTCTTCGGGAAGCGGCCCTACGACGAGGTCCGCATCGACGAGATCGCCGAGCGCGCGGGCGTGTCGCGCGCGCTGATGTACCACTACTTCCCCGACAAGCGGGCGTTCTTCGCCGCGGTGGTCAAAGACGAGGCCGACCGGCTCTACGCCGCCACCAACATCCCGCCGCCCGCCGGCATGACGATGTTCGAGGAGATCCGGACCGGCGTGCTGGCCTACATGGCCTACCACCAGCAGAACCCGGAGGCCGCCTGGGCGGCCTACGTGGGCCTCGGCCGGTCCGACCCGGTCCTGCTCGGCATCGACGACGAGGCCAAGAACAAGCAGATGGAACACATCATGAACCGGATCGCCGAGCTGCTCGGCACATTCGGCCAGAAGCTGGAACCCGACGTCGAGCGCCACCTGCAAGTGATCCTGAACGGCTGGCTGGCGTTCACCTTCGAGATCTGCCGGCAGCGGATCATGGACCCGAACACCGACGCCGATCGGCTCGCCGACGGCTGCGCGCACACGCTGCTCGACGCCATCGCCCGGGTGCCGGAGATTCCCGACGAGCTGGCCGAGACGATGGAAACCGCGCGTCACGTGCCGCAATAGGTTTTTGTCGCCGCCCACAGGCACCAACCATGCGGAAAAGCGGAGCCAGGTGAGCACTCACCCCGGTTCGCCGCCGCCGGAGGGTCCCGGTGACCCGCTGGGCCGGTTCGGCGCAATCACCCGCGAGTGGTTCACCACCACCTTCGACGCCCCGACCACCGCGCAGGCCGAGGCCTGGGGCGCCATCGCCGACGGCGACAACACCCTGGTGGTCGCGCCCACCGGGTCGGGGAAGACGCTGGCGGCGTTCCTGTGGGCCATCGATCGCCTCGCCGGGGCTCCGGACCGGCGGCCGGGCACCAGCGTGCTGTACGTGTCCCCGCTCAAGGCCCTGGCCGTCGACGTCGAGCGCAACCTGCGCACCCCGCTGGCCGGGCTCGCCCGGATCGCCGAGCGTCGGGGTGTCGCCGCCCCCGACATCAGCGTCGGGGTCCGCTCGGGCGACACGCCGCCCGCCGGGCGCCGCCGGCTCGTCGCGCACCCGCCCGACGTGCTGATCACCACCCCGGAGTCGCTGTTCTTGATGCTCACCTCGGCCGCTCGCGAGACCCTGGCGGGCGTGGCGACCGTGATCGTCGACGAGATCCACGCCATCGCCGGCGGCAAGCGCGGCGCGCACCTGGCCCTGTCGCTCGAGCGGCTCCAGGACTTGTCGCACGACCTGCACCCGGGGCGACCCGCCCAGCGCATCGGGTTGTCGGCGACCGTGCGCCCGCCCGAGGAGCTCGCCCGGTTCCTGTCGGGAGGGGGCCCTACGACTCGGACCAAGGTAGTGGCCCCACCGGCGGCCAAGACCGTCGAGCTCACGGTGCAGGTGCCGGTGCCCGACATGGCGAACCTGGCGAACAACAGCATCTGGCCCGACGTGGAGGCGCGCCTGGTCGACCTGATCGAGGAGCACGGCTCGACCATCGTGTTCGCCAACTCGCGGCGGCTGGCCGAGCGGCTCACCGCGCGGCTCAACGAGATTCACGCCGAACGCCTCGGCATCGCGCTCGCGACGGACTCTTCGGGAGCCAACCGGGCGGTGCCCGGCGGCGCCCCCGCCCACATCATGGGCTCGGGCCAGACCTACGGCGCCGAACCCGTGCTGGCGCGCGCCCACCACGGTTCGGTCAGCAAGGAGCAGCGCGCCCTGGTCGAGGAGGACCTCAAGCGCGGGCTGCTCAAGGCGGTGGTGGCCACCTCGAGCCTGGAGCTGGGCATCGACATGGGCGCGGTCGACCTGGTCATCCAGGTGGAGGCGCCGCCGTCGGTGGCCAGCGGCCTGCAGCGCATCGGCCGGGCCGGCCATCAGGTCGGCGAGGTCTCCCGCGGCGTGCTGTTCCCCAAGCACCGCACCGATCTGATCGGCTGCGGGGTGAGCGTGCAGCGCATGCTGGCCGGCGAGATCGAGACGATGCGGGTGCCGGCCAACCCGCTGGACATCCTGGCCCAGCACACCGTGGCGGCCGCCGCGCTCGAGCCGCTGGACGCCGACCGCTGGTTCGACACCGTGCGGCGGGCCGCCCCGTTCGCCGCGCTGCCGCGCAGCCTGTACGAGGCCACGCTGGACCTGTTGAGCGGCAAGTACCCGTCGACGGAGTTCGCCGAGCTGCGGCCGCGCCTGGTCTATGACCGCGACACCGGGACGTTGAGCGCCCGGCCGGGCGCACAGCGGCTGGCCGTCACCTCCGGCGGCGCCATCCCCGACCGCGGGCTGTTCACCGTGTACCTGGCTTCTTCTGTTGAAGGAGCCGAAAAGCCCTCGCGGGTGGGCGAACTCGAAGAGGAGATGGTCTACGAGTCGCGCCCCGGGGACGTGATCTCGCTGGGGGCCACCAGCTGGCGGATCACCGAGATCACCCATGACCGGGTGCTGGTGATCCCCGCGCCGGGGCAGCCGGCCCGGCTGCCGTTCTGGCGCGGCGACGGCGTCGGCCGCCCCGCCGAGCTGGGCGCGGCGCTGGGCGCGTTCACCGGCGAGCTGGCCGGCATGAAGCGGGATGCATTCGACAAGCGTTGTGCGGCTTTGGGTTTCGACGCCAACGCGGCCGACAACCTGTGGCGCCTGCTCGACGAGCAGCGCGCCGCGGCCGGGGTGGTGCCCACCGACACCACCCTGCTCGTCGAGCGGTTCCGCGACGAGCTGGGCGACTGGCGGGTGGTCCTGCACTCGCCCTACGGGCTGCGGGTGCACGGCCCGCTGGCGCTCGCGGTGGGGCGGCGGCTGCGCGAACGCTACGGCATCGACGAGAAGCCGACCGCCTCCGACGACGGCGTCGTGCTGCGCCTGCCCGATACCGGGCTGTCCGGCGGGGACGGCGCCCCGCCCGGCGCGGAGCTGTTCGTATTCGACGCCGACGAGATCGACCCGGTCGTCACCGCCGAGGTGGGCGGCTCGGCGCTGTTCGCGTCGCGGTTCCGCGAGTGCGCGGCCCGGGCCCTGCTGTTGCCACGGCGCCACCCCGGCCGCCGCTCGCCGCTGTGGCAGCAGCGCCAGCGCGCGGCCCAGCTGCTGGAGGTCGCCCGCAAGTACCCCGACTTCCCGGTGGTACTGGAGACCGTGCGCGAATGCCTGCAGGACGTCTACGACGTGCCCGCGCTGACCGGGCTGATGGCCGGCATCGCCGGCCGCCGGGTGCGGGTGGTCGAGGCCGAGACGGCGCAGCCCTCGCCGTTCGCGGTGTCCCTGCTGTTCGGCTACGTCGGGGCATTCATGTACGAGGGCGACAGCCCGCTGGCCGAACGCCGCGCGGCGGCGCTGTCGCTGGATCCCTCGCTGCTGGCCGAGCTGCTGGGCCGGGTGGAGCTGCGCGAGCTGCTCGACCCCGAGGTGATCGCCGCGACCGGGCGGCAGCTGCAGCACCTCTCGGCGGACCGCGCCGCGGCCGACGCCGAGGCCGTCGCCGACCTGCTGCGGCTGCTGGGCCCGCTCACCGAGGACGAGGTCGCCGCCCGGTCCGGCGCCGACGACGTCGGCGCGTGGCTTCAGGGCCTGCGGGCCGCCCGGCGCGCGCTGACGGTCTCGTTCGCCGGCCGCAGCTGGTGGGTGGCCATCGAGGACATCGGCCGGCTGCGCGACGGGGTCGGGGTGGCGGTCCCGCTGGGCGTGCCGGCCACCTTCACCGGGGAGGTCGCCGATCCCCTGGGGGAGCTGCTGGGGCGCTACGCGCGCACCCACACCCCGTTCACCACGGCCGAGGCGGCCGCCAGGTTCGGCCTGGGCCTGCGGGTGACGGCCGACGTGCTGGGCCGGCTGGCCGGTGACGGCCGGCTGGTGCGCGGCGAGTTCGTCGCCGCCCCCGACGCCGTCGGGGGGCCCGGCGGCGAGCAGTGGTGCGACGCCGAGGTGCTGCGCATCCTGCGGCGCCGCTCCCTGGCGGCGCTGCGCGCCCAGGTCGAGCCGGTGAGCACCGCCGCGTACGGGCGGTTCCTGCCGGCCTGGCACCGGGTGGGCGCCGCCGATGCGTCCGGCCATTCGGGTCCCGACGGGCTGGCGGCCGTGATCGACCAGCTGGCCGGCGTCCGGATCCCGGCCTCGGCGATCGAACCGCTGGTGCTGGCCCCGCGGGTGCGTGACTACTCGCCGGCGCTGCTCGACGAACTGCTCGCGACCGGGGAGGTCACCTGGTCGGGCGCGGGGTCGATCTCGGGCAGCGACGGCTGGATCGCGCTGCACCCGAGCGATTCGGCGTCGCTGACCGTGCCAGCGCCGGCCCGGATCGACCTCACCGCGGCGCACCGGGCGATCCTGGACACGCTGGCCGGGGGCGGCGCGTACTTCTTCCGCCAGCTCGCGGCGGAGGGGCTCTCCGGCGAAATCGGCTCGGCGGAGCTCAAGGCCGCGCTGTGGGAACTGATCTGGGCGGGCCACGTCACCGGGGACACGTTCGCCCCGGTGCGCGCCCTGCTCGGCGGCGCGGGCACGCGCCGGCGTTCGGCGCCGGCGCACCGGGCGCACCGGCCGCCGCGCCTGAGCCGCTACAGCGTCGCGCACGCGCAGCACCGCGCCGCCGACCCGACCGTGGCCGGGCGGTGGTCGGCCCTGCCGGCCCCCGAGCCGGATTCCACGGTGCGCGCCCACTTCGCCGCCGAGCTGCTGCTGGGCCGCCACGGCGTGCTGACGCGCGGCGCGGTGGCCGCCGAGGGCGTGCCGGGCGGGTTCGCCACCCTGTACAAGGTGCTGAGCTCCTTCGAGGAAGCCGGCAGGTGCCAGCGCGGCTACTTCGTCGAGTCGTTGGGGGGCGCCCAGTTCGCGGTCGCGTCCACCGTGGACCGGCTGCGCGGCTACGGCGACGGCCCAGGCTCTTTCAAAGACCCGGAACGCCCCGAGTACCGGGCGGTCGTGCTGGCCGCCGCCGACCCGGCCAACCCCTACGGCGCCGCGCTGCCCTGGCCGGCCCCGGGCGGGAGCGGCGCCGAGGGCCCCGGGGCACGGCCCGGCCGCAAGGCCGGTGCGCTGGTGGTGCTGGTGGACGGCGAGTGCGCCTGGTTCCTCGAACGCGGCGGACGGTCGCTGCTGACCTTCACCGGCGACCCCGCCGCGCACCACGCGGCGGCCGTCGGCCTGTCCGATCTGGTCGCCGACCGGCGCGTCGCCTCGCTGCTGGTCGAACGCATCGACGGGGTGCCGGCGTTGCAGCCGCGCGCCGAGGCCCCGGGCGCGCTGGCCGGGCTGCTCGCGGCGGGGTTCGTGCGGACCCCGCGCGGATTGCGGCTGCGATGACGCCGTGATGACGATGCCGGGGAACCATGCCCGAGGGTGACACCGTCTGGCACACCGCGGCGATCCTGCGCGAGCAGCTGGCCGGGCGCGAACTCACGCGCTGCGACGTGCGGGTGCCGCGCTACGCCACCGTCGACCTCACCGGCCACGTGGTGGACGAGGTGCTCAGCCGCGGCAAGCACCTGTTCATCCGGGTGGGGCCGGCCAGCATCCACTCCCATCTGAAGATGGACGGCAGCTGGCGGGTCGGGGACGGTCCGGTGCGGGTGGACCACCGCGCGCGGATCGTCCTGGAAGCCGGCCGGGGGCGCGACGTGGTGCGGGCCGTGGGCGTCGACCTGGGGGTGCTGGAGATCTGCGACCGCGACCGCGACGCGGAGGCGGTCGCGCACCTGGGGCCCGACCTGCTGGGCGAGGACTGGGACGCCGCCCGCGCCGCCGCGAACCTGACCGCGCGCCCCGACCGGCCGATCGCCGAGGCGTTGCTGGACCAGCGGGTGCTGGCCGGGGTCGGCAACGTGTACTGCAACGAATTGTGCTTTTTGGGCGGGCATCTTCCGACCGCGCCGGTGAGCGCGGTCGCCGACCCGCACCGGCTCGTCGCGCGCGCCCGGGAGATGCTGTGGCTCAACCGGTTCCGCTGGAACCGCTGCACCACCGGCGACACCCGGGCCGGACGGCAGCTGTGGGTCTACGGACGCAGGGGGCAGGGTTGCCGTAGCTGCGGCACGCCGATCGGCTACGACGACACCGGGGAGCGGGTGGCGTACTGGTGCCCGAGCTGCCAGCGCTGAACCTCCACCGCTGCCACGTGTGCGCTGGGAACCCTCGCCCGCCGCAGCGCGGCATGCAATGATCGCAGTGTCCGCGGCTTGCCGCCGGCACTAATTGTCGCGCGCTAGCAGAAGTTATCGGGAGGCCCAGCAGTGACGACCGGCCGGGTGGGCTCAGGCGGGCCCGCGCGTGGTGCGCGGGCCGGTCTTGCGCTGGTGGTCGCGCTGCTGGGTCTGGCGGGGCTGGCGGCCCCGGCCGCGCGCGCCGACGCGATCGACAACGCCTTCGTGGCCGCGGTGAAGTCCAAGGGCATCAACTTCCCGTCCCCGCAGGAGGCGATCATCGCCGGGCACGAGGTCTGCGACGAGCTCGACCTGGGCAGGCAGAAGTCCGACGTGGCCAACGAGGTGATGGGCAACAGCCAGCTGGACGGCTATCACGCCGGCTTCTTCGTCGGCGCCAGCGTCGCCGCGTTCTGCCCGCGCCATCGCGGCTGACGGCGGCCGCTCGTCACGAGACGGCGTCGATCGCGGTCGACAGGCGCGACTTGAACTCCTGCGGGACGGGGATGTAGCCGTTGTCCGCCAGGCCGTTCTGGCCGGCGCCGATCGTGCTCTGCAGGAACGCCTTGACGGCCTTGCCGACCTGCGGATCGGGGTATTTCGAGCAGACGATCTCGTAGGTGGCCAGCACGATCGGATAGGCGTCGGGCTGGTTCGGCCGGTAGAACGAGATCGTGTCGAGGGCCAGGTCGTTGCCCTTCTTGATGAAGAAGGCGGAGGCGATCGTCTTGCCCACCGACTCGGCGTCGATCGCCACCGGGTCCGGCCCGGCCGAGGTGATGATCTTGGCCATGTTCAGGTGTTGCGCCTGGGCGAACGACCATTCGTTGTAGGTGATCGACCCTTCGGCGCCCTTGACGGCGGCGGCGGCGCCGTCGTTGCCGTTGGCGCCCTCGCCGACGCCGCCGTTGAACGTCTTTCCGGCGCCCTTGCCCCACACTCCGCCGGAGGCGGTGTCGAGATATTTCTGGAAGTTGTCGGTGGTGCCGGACTCGTCGCTGCGGAACACCACGCGAACGGGCTCGGCGGGCAGGGTGGACCCCGGGTTCAGCGCGACGATGGCCGGATCGTCCCATCTGGTGATCGTGCCGTTGAAGATCTCGGCCGCGGCCCGGGCGTCGAGATTCAGCGACGTCACGCCGTCGACGTGGTAGGCGATGGCGATCGGGCCGAACACCACCGGCAGGTTCCACGCCGGCGACCCGCACCGCTGCGCGGCCCTGGCGTACTCGTCCTTGCTCAGCGGCGAGTCCGAGCCACCGAAATCGGTTTGGCCGCCCTCGAATTCGCTGATCCCGGCGCCCGACCCGTTGGGCGTGTAGTTCAGGGTCTGCCCCGGACAGGCCTGTTCGAAGGCCTTGACGAAACGGGTCATCGCGTTCGCCTGGGCCGTGGAGCCGCTCGCGCGCAGCGTGGGTTTGCCGCCGCAGGCCACCTTCGGCGACGACGTGCCCGTCGTCGCGCCTCCCCCGTTGTTGTCACCGCCGCACGCCGACAGTGTCGCCGCCCCGACGGCCAGCACGCCCAGGACGGCACCAATTCGATTGAGCTTCAACCCAATTCCTTCGATCCAGGGATCCTCACCCGCATAGCCGCAGCCAGCCGGCAAGAGGCATCGTAACAAGATCGCGCCGCGCGGGCCCGGCGTGGCGATCTCCGGTTCACCGGGCCCCGGCCGCGTCAGTCCCGGGCGTGCGCGAGGAAGAACTCGGCGATGGCCTCCGAGCCGTCGAGCGCGCGGGTGGTGCGCCCGATCACCGCCTTGGGCAGGTACTGCTTGCCGCCGGGCCAGGTGTGCCCGCCGTTGTCGATCCGGTAGAAGACGACCTCGGTGCCCGCCGCGCATCGTGGGTAGGCGAAGCGCTGAACGGTGGTGCCGTCCCCGACGTCGGGCAACGCCCGCGCGGACGGGTCGCCCTGGCACGCGTCGAGGAAGCGCCACTTGCCGATCAGGCTCTCGGCCGAGACGGAGTGGCTGATCCCGCCGCGTCCGCGGACCTTACCGCCATTGAACGGCACCAGCGGGTCGGCGGTTCCGTGCGCTTCCCAGACCGACACCGGCCGCGAGGGGTTGCAGGCGACCCCCACGCCCAGGGTGCCCGCCACCGCCGCGATCGCGGCGAAGACGTCGGCGCGGTCGCAGGCCAGCCTGTTGGACATGAAGCCCCCGTTGGACATGCCGGTGGCGAACACGTGCCCGGGGTCGATGTGGTAGTCGTCCTGCAGCTTGCCCGCCAGGGCGACCAGGAACCCGACGTCGTCGACGTGGTGACGGTCGGCGGGCGACGCCCCGCGCCCGTCGGCCCAGCTCTTGTCGTATCCGTCGGGATAGGCCACCAGCAGCTGATGGGCGTCGGCGACGCTGTCGAAGTCGGTCAGCCCCCGCTGCCCGGTTCCGCTCCCGCCGCCGCCGTGCAGGCTGAGCACGAGCCCGACGGGATCGCCGGGCGGCACGTGCAGCGTGTACGTCCGGTCCATGCCGCCGGAACGCAGCGTGCCCGAAACATCGCGCGCGCCGGCCGCGTTGACATGCCGCACGCCGCACCCGGTCAGGCAAACCGCCACCAGGGCCGCCAGGGCCAGCGACGACCACCGCGCGTACGGCATGGGCGATAAGCTACCGATGCCGAATTTGCTGCGCGTTTCCGGGCGGCCCCGCTAACCTGTGTGAGCTTGCTGTGAACGCATTTTCGTCGACTGCCGCACCGGACGAGGCCGGCGCTTGGCGTTCGGAGGTCCAGAACCATTACGCCCACCCGGAGACTGGCCGCCTGCATTCCGTTGGTCGCGGTGCTCGGCGCGCTGGGGACGGGCCCCACCGCACGCGCGGATCCCACCGACGATGCGTTCCTGACCGCGCTGCGCGCCAAGAACATCCACTACCCGACGCCGGAGTCGGCGCTCATCGCGGGTCACGAGGTCTGCCACGAACTCGGCCTCGGCAAGACGCCGGCCCAGGTCGCCTCCGACGTGATGGACAACAGCCCGCTCGACGGCTATCACGCCGGGTATTTCGTCGGCGCGAGCATGCGCGCCTACTGCCCGAGGTACATCTCTTAGTTACACCCGTTACCCAATGTTGACGTGCAACCAACCTTGGCACCTCTTAAAATTCAGGCAGCGTCAATCTTGGAGAGCCAACGGGTGGTTACGAAACTGGTGGTGGGTGCCGCTATCGCGGGCGCGGCCGCGATGGGGATGGCGGCGCCGGCCGGGGCCGAGCCCAGCCCGTTCAATGTCCTCAGTTGCAGTTGCCCGCCGACCGTCCCGAAGGGCGGCCCCTCGGTCGCCGACCAGATCAACCGGGGGATCGAGACGGCACTGACCGACCTCGAAGGGACCGAAGTTCCGCAGTGACTAGACTCTGGGTAGCGATGATTGTGGAGTGCTGCGAGTGATCAGGGAACTGTTGGCCGGTGCCGTCGCCGCCGCGGCCGTGGTGGTGGCAGCACCCGCCGGCGCGGACCCCAGCCCTTACCCCAGCCCTTTCAGCGTGCTCGGTTGCGATGACTGCCCGCAGACCGTCAAGAAGGGCGGTCCCCCGATCACCGACCAGATGAACCAGGGCATCCAGGCCGCCCTGACGCCGGGTCAGCCCGCCCCGCATTCGCGGTAGTCAGCCCGCGGCGCCCCGCCCGACGGCTTGCGTCGAGGCGTGCTCGTGCAACGCCTGCTCGGCCTCCGGGGACACGGGCTGCAGATCGAAGACGACCTCCTTGACGGTCCCGGTGAACGCATAGGGCGCCTTGTCCTCGTACTCGCGGTCGACGACCAGCCCGTTGTCGCGGCCGATGTCCATGCCGGCGTAGGAGGTGAAGGCCATCGGCACCGTCGCGGCCATCTCCCCCTCGCCGATGCGCTCGTCGCCGGCCCACAGCGTCACCCGGCCCCCGGAGCCGGGCACCGGCTGGGCGGACTCGAACAGCATCGTGACCGTGACGTCGCCGGTGGGCAGCGGCCCGGCCGACACCTGCCGGAAGGTCTGCACACCGAGGTAGGAGTAGGTGTGGTGCAGCCGGCCCCCCTCGTCGACCCAGAGGGCGAAGCCGCCGATGAAGTCGGCGTTGGCGACGATCACTCCCTGCGCACCGCCATCGGGGATCGCCAGCCGCGCCTCGATCGCATACGAGCGGCCGGCGATGCGCGGCACCATGCCGCGCTGGATGTTCTGCACGCCGCCCCTGAAGGCGAACCGCGTGGTGGTGGGCAGCGGCGGCAGGCTGCCGAACATCACCGCCAGTCCGCCCAGCAGCGGCAGCACCCGGTTGCGTTCGGTCTCGGCCCACCACAGCTTCGTCAGCTCGGCGACCTTCTCGGGGCGCTCGGTCGCCAGGTTTTTGGCCTGGGAGAAATCGTCGGGCAGGTAGTACAGCTCCCACACGTCGTCGTCGGGGTCGTAGTTGCCCGGCGCGAACCGCTGCAGCGTCTGCGGCGAGAGGTCCCACGGTGCCTTGTCCAGGCGGGCGCAGGCCCACCAGCCGTCCCGGTAGATGGCGCGGCTGCCGAAGTTCTCGAAGTACTGCACCGTGTGGCGCTCCTGCGCGGCCGCGTCGTCGAACGTGTACGCGAAACTGGTGCCGTCCATCGGTTCCTGCTCGATCCCGTCGACGTGGGTCGGCTCGGGTAGGCCGATGGCCTCCAACACCGTTGGCGTGATGTCGATGCAGTGGGCGAACTGGGAACGCACGTGCGCGTCGGGTGCTATCCGGGCCGGCCAGGCCACCACCATCGGGTCGCGGGTGCCGCCCAGATGGCTGGCCATCTGCTTGCCCCACTGGAACGGGGTGTTGCCGGCGTGCGCCCACGCCGACGCGAAGTGCGGCGCGGTGAACTCGTCGCCGAGCGCCGCGATGCCCCCGTACTGCTCGATCAGCTCGATCTGGTGGTCGGCATCGAGCAGCAGGCCGTTGAGGAAGGTCATCTCGTTGAACGAGCCGGTGACGGTGCCCTCCATGCTGGCGCCGTTGTCGCCCCAGATGTAGAAGACGAGCGTGTTGTCGGTTTCGCCGAGGTCCCCGATGGCGTCGAGCAGGCGACCGACGTTGAAGTCGGCGTTCTCGGAGAACCCGGCGAACACCTCCATCTGCCGGGCGTAGAGCCGCTTCTCGTTGTCCGACAAGCCGTCCCAGGCAGGAAACAGGTCGGGGCGCTCGGTCAGCTCGGTGTCGGGCGGGATGATGCCCAGCTCCTTCTGCCGCTCGAACGTCTTGCGCCGGTAGACGTCCCAGCCCTCGTCGAACTGGCCCCGGTAGCGGTCCGCCCATTCTTTGAACACGTGGTGCGGCGCGTGGGTGGCCCCGGTCGCGTAGTACATCAACCACGGCTTCTCGGCGTCCTGGGCGCGCACGGCGTGCAGCCACTCGACGGCGTTGTCGGTGAGGTCGTCGGGGAAGTAGTAGGGCTTGTCGCCTTTACCCTGCGGCACCCCGATGACGGTGTTGTCCTGGGTGATGATCGGGTCGTACTGGCCGGCGGCGCCGGTGAGGAAGCCCCAGAAGTGGTCGAAGCCCCAGCCCACCGGCCAGTTGTCGAACGGGCCGGCGGCGCCCTGGACGTTGTCGGGGGTCAGGTGCCATTTGCCGAAACCGCCTGTGAAATAACCGTTGTCGCGCAAGATACGCGGCAGCGAGGCGCAGCTGCGGGGCCGGACCGTCGAGTAGCCCGGGAAGGGACCGGGGAACTCGCACACCGACCCGAAGCCCACGCGGTGATGGTTGCGCCCCGTCAGCAGCGCCGCGCGGGTCGGCGAGCACACCGCGGTGACGTGAAAGCGGTTGTAGGACAACCCGTTGCGGGCGACACGGCTCAGCGTCGGGGTACTGATGGCGCCGCCGAAGGTGTCCGGGCCGCCGAACCCGGCATCGTCGATCAGCACGATCAGCACGTTGGGCGCACCGTCGGGCGCCTTGGGGCCGGGCACGATGGTCCAGTCGCCGACCGACTCGGCCATGGTGCGCCCGATCGTGCCGCCGAAGGCGCGCTGGGACAACGGCAGCCTGGTGCGGTCGGGGTTGAACTTTCCCATCGCCTCCTGCAGCGCCGAGCCCAGCGCCCGCAGCGTCGAACGGCTCAGTTCGGCAACCGATTTCATCGGCGATCCGGCAAGCGCCTGCTCGGTGGCCAGCCGGCCCTGCGGCGACACGACGGCGATGACCACGCCGCTGCCCGCGGCCAGTGCCGCCCCGATCTTGTCGGCCAGCCCGCTCTTGATGCGGTGGTCGGCAAAGGCGCCCGCGAGCGCTCCGGCGGCGGCGCCGACGGCCGTCGAGGCGAGCAGCGCCGGCGAGAACAGGCCCACCGCAAGGCCCGCGCCGGCACCCCACGCGGCGCCGCGCCGGCCCAGCCGGCTGCCGGTGTCGACCAGCACCGGCTGTCCGTCGTCGCCCTTGCCGACCAGTACCGCACCCCGCAGCGGAATGCGTTCGTGTTCGGTTCGCTCGGTGAGGGTTTGAAAGTCGCGGCGCGCGGTGTCGAGGTCCTGATAGCCGGCGACGATAACCAGCGCGTGTTCTTCGCCCATGGACCCTGACCCTACTTCGCGGAAGCCGAGACGCCGTTGATGTAGTGGAAGCGTGCGGCGCGTCGCCGAACGCGATGGGCGTGCCCGCGGGTGCGGTGCGGCTGCCCGGCCAGCCGTATCGGCTCGGCGTAGAACATCTTCTTGGCCAGTTCCACCAGGACCAGGTAGACGACGACGAAGGTGCCCAGCACGGCGAAGAACTGCCAGGGCAGCGGCGTGAAGCCCAGCGGGTGCGCCAGCGGCGAAAGCGTCAGCGCGACGCCGACGGCCACCACGGTCAGCGCGGTCGTCGCCAGCAGCGCGCTCGGCCGGCTGCGGAAGAACGGCACCTTGCGCGTGCGGATGGCGAAGATGATCAGCGTCTGTGTCGCAAGCGATTCCACGAACCAGCCGGTGCGGAACTCCACGGCGCCGGCGTGCAGCACGCCCAGCATCAGCCCGAAGGTCAAGAAGTCGAACAGCGAGCTGATCGGGCCGAAGATCAGCATGAACCGCCGGATGAAGGCGACGTTCCAGTGCGCCGGCGCCTGCAGCTGTTCGTCGTCGACCCGGTCGGTGGGGATCGCCAGCTGGGAGCTGTCGTAGAGCAGGTTGTTGAGCAGGATCTGGCTGGGCAGCATCGGCAGGAACGGCAACAGCGCCGAGGCGGCGGCGGCGCTGAACATGTTGCCGAAGTTGCTCGACGTGCCCATCAGCACGTACTTGATGGTGTTGGCGAAGATCCGCCGGCCCCCGGCGACCCCGGTGGCCAGCACGCCCAGGTCCTTTTCCAGCAGCACCACGTCGGCGGCGTCCTTGGCGACGTCGGTGGCGCTGTCGACCGAGATCCCCACGTCGGCGGCGTGCAGGGCCAGCGCGTCGTTGACCCCGTCGCCCAGGAAGCCGACGGACCGGCCGGTGCGCCGCAGCGAGGTGATCAGCCGCGCCTTCTGCTCGGGCGAGATGCGCGCGAAGATGGTGTTGCCCTGCGCGGCCTGCGCGAACTCGTCGTCGCCGAGCGGGTCGAGCTGCGCGCCGGTGGCGGTGCCCTTGGAGGCCAAACCCAAGTCGGCGCAAACCTTCTCGGCGACACGCGGATTGTCGCCGGTGGCGATCTTGAGTTCGATGCCCAGGTTGGCCAGCCTGGCGAGGGAGGTGCGGGCGGCCGGTTTGGGCTCGTCGGCGAAGACCAGGAACCCGGCCAGCGTGAGGTCGCGCTCGTCGGCGGCGGTGATGGCGGTCAGCCCGGGCGCGCGCCGGGTCGCCACCGCCACCACTCGCCGGCCGGCGGCGAACAGGGCCGCCAGCGTGGCTTCGGCTTCTTTGGCGACCGTCGCCGCCGTCGGGCATTGGGCCAGCACCTGTTCGGGCGCGCCCTTGACCACGAGCACGCGTTGCCCGTCGTCGTCGACGAGCACCGACGTCGCCCGCCGCTCGTGGTCGAACGGCAGCGTCGCGACCCGCCGCACGGCGGCGCCCGTCAGGCGGCGGGACTGCATCGACTCCCAGAGCGCGGCGTCAAGCGGGTTACCGCTGGCGCCAGTGCATTCCGGGTCCACGTCGGTGGCCAGCAGCCCCAGGCGCCCGACCGGCTCGCTGTGCGCGCCGGTCGCGTCGACGGTGTCGACCAGGGTGATCCGGCCCTCGGTCAGGGTGCCGGTCTTGTCGGTGATCAGGATGTCGATGTCGCCGAGGTCCTCGATGCACACCAGGCGCTTGACGAGCACCTTGGCCCTGGCCAGCTGCCGCGATCCGGTCGCCAGGCCGGTGCTGACCACGGCGGGCAGCAGCTGCGGGGTGATGCCCACCGCGATCGCCAACGAGAACAGCACGGAGTCGATGACCGGCTTTGCCAGCAGCAGGTTGCTGATCAGGATGACCACCATCAGCGCGACGGCGACCTGCAGCAGCAGGTAGGAGAACCGGCGCAGCCCCGTCTGGAACCCGGTCTCGGGCGGGCGCGAGTCCAAACCGGCTGCGATGCGGCCGAATTCGGCGGCGCGGCCGGTGGCGTACACCACCCCCGTGCCCTCGCCGGAGCTGACGATGGTGCCCATGAACGCCAGGTCGGCGCAGTCGGCGAGTTCGGTCCCCTCCGGCACGGGCCGCGGCGACTTCTCCGACCCGGTCGATTCCCCGGTCAGGATGCTTTCGTTGCATTCCAGGCCGGCGACCTCGATCAGGCGGAGGTCGGCGGGCACGGCCTCCCCCAGCGAGAGCCGGATCACGTCGCCGGGCACCAGCGCGGTGACGTCGACGGGCACGTACTGTCCGTCACGGCGCACCATGGCGTTGTGGTGCACCCCGGCGTGCAGCGCCGCGGCGGCCCGCTCGGCGCGGTACTCGTTGACGAAGCCCAGGCCGATGCTGGCCGCCAGGATGACGCCGATGATGATCGCCTGCACGCCGTCACCGAGGAAGTAGGAGACCACGGCGGTGCCGCCGAGCAGGACGAGCACCGCGTTGCGCAGTTGGCGACCCAGCACGGCCGGCGCGCTGACGTGGTGGGTCCGCACCGCGTTCGGGCCGCAGCTGGCCAGCCGGGCGGCCGCCTCGGCGCCGGACAGCCCGGCCGTGCCGCTGCCCAGCCGGCGCAGCACTTCCTCGACCGGGGCGGTGGCCGCCAATGCGGTGGTCAGCGCGCCGCGACCCTCAAAGCCAGTCACGGCGCCGGAACAGCACGTAGAGCACGACCATCAGGACCGCGATCACGGCGGTGCTGGCCAGGAACCCCGCCGGCGTGCCGAATCCCGGGTACGGGACGTTCTGGCCGTAGAAGCCGGTGATCGCGGTCGGCACGGCGATGATGGCCGCCCAGCCGGTCAGCTTCTTCATGACGGTGTTCAGCCGCGCGTCCTGCAGGGACAGGTTGGTCTCGAAGATGGTGGTGACCATGTCGCGCAGCGACTCCGTCCATTCCGACACCCGCAGGACGTGGTCGTAGAGGTCGGCGTAGAGCGGATCCAGCTCGCGGGTCTCGCGGCCGGCAAGGCGGTGATGCTGGATGGCGTTGACGACCTCGCGCATCGGCAGCGCCACCCGCCGCAGGTTCACCAGGTCCCTGCGCATCTGGAAGGTCCTGCGCGCAAAGCTCCCCCGGGGTGAGGCGCCGTCGAACAAGTCGTCCTCGATGGCCTCCACGCAGTCGTCGAGCGCCTCGACGGCCGCGAAATGGCTGTCGACCACGACGTCGAGCAGGCCGTGCACCAGCGCGTCGACCCCGTGCTGCTGGCCGCCGAGCTCCTCCCAGCGCCGGGTCACCTGCCCCATGTCGAAGTCGGGCGTCAGGCGCACCGTGATCAGGCCCCGCGGCAACACGAATGCGGAAATCCGTCGCATCGCCAGCATCGGTTGCGGCTCGTCGGCTGCGTCGGCGACGACGTCGACGGCATAGACGGTGCAGAAGGTGTGGGTGGCATAGGCGGTGGCCTTCACCCGTTCCGCGGCCGCCACCGCGTCCTCGACGGCCCAGGAGTTCAGGCCCAGTTCGGCCGCCAGCTCGCACAGCGTGTCGTGGTCCGGCTCGCACAGGTCGACCCACACCAGGGTGTCACTCTCACCGAGATAGCCGGCGATCCCGCCGACCTCGAAGTCGTCCTGCGGCTCGCCGCACCGCCACACGCGGCCCTGAATGTTCTTCGCGACCTGCACGGGGCCCATCTTCTCAGTAAGTTCTCACCAAGGGAGAAAACTCAGTACGTGGATATCTCGTCCTCGGCCGGCAGGGCGCCGGTGCCCATGAAGACCACGCGGCGGCCGACTTCGACGGCGTGGTCGGCGAAGCGCTCGTAGTAGCGGCCGAGCAGGGCCGTCTTGGCGCCGACGGCGGCACTGTGCGGCCACCGGCGGTCCATGATCACGTCGAACAAGCGCTCGTGCAGCGTGTCCATCGCGTCGTCCTGTTCGTGCAGCCGGGCGGCCTGCCCCGGGTCGCCGGAGACCAGCGCCCGTTGCGCGCTCTCGCTCAACTCGATTGCGGCCCGGGACATCTCGGCGAACGACTCGCGGACCTCGTCGGGCAGGGCGTGGTTCGGGTACTCGCGCCGGGCGATCTTGGCCACGTGCACGGCCAGCGCGCCCATGCGTTCGACGTCGGCGATGATCTGGGCTGCGCTGAACACCGCACGCAGGTCCCCGGCCACCGGTTGCTGCAACGCCAGCAGGGCGAACGCCTCCTTCTCGACCCGCTCGCGCATCGCCACGAGCGCGGCGTGGTCGGAGATCACCCCTTCGGCGGCCGCGAGGTCGGCATCCAGCAGGGCATGGGTGGCGCCTTGCATCGCCTCCCCGGCCAGGCCGCACATCTGGCCCAATTGCGTTGTCAAATCGGCCAACTGCTCGTGGTATGTCGTTCGCATCCGTGACACCTTCCGGTAACCTTCTCGCACGCCGCCAGACGAACTCAACGCCATGCGAAGGCTTTTGGCTAGGGACGAAAGCCACCCGAAAGCGGTCCCGAACGGCTCCTGCCCGGCACGGCCGGGTCCCGTTACGCTGGTCGGGGTACCGGTTACGGGCCGCCACGGCCGCTCGTGTCGCGCAAATGCCGTGGCGCCCTTACCGTTAGTTGACGCAAAGCCGACGAGCAGGTGGTATGAGATGGATCGTGAAGCCCGGTTGCAGCTAACGCCGACGCGGGCCGCCTCGGAGCACTTCGACGGCGCCTGGTGGCCGAGGTCGCGGCGGCTGGTCGAGGAACTGCCGGACCTGGTGGCGTCGGTGTCTGACCGGCTCGGGCGGGTCGTGCTGGTGGGCTACCGGCGCAACGGCTGGGAGGAGACCCCGCCGCTGGTCGAGATGGCCGGCCGCACGGTCGAATTACTCAGCTTCGCCAGTGACGAGCCGACCAGCGTCATCCTGATCGGGGACGACGGCCGGCACGTCACGCTGCGCGTCATCGGGCCCGACACCGACGCCGAGGTCGCCCGGCAAGCGCTGGAGGCCGCCCAGGGCAGCGCCGACGCCGGGGTCCCCGCGGCCGGCCCGGCGGCGGTGGCGAGGTCCGTCGCCGACATCGCCGAGAAGCTGGCACGGCACGAGGGGCTCGACGACGAGCGGCGCACCGAGCAGATCCGGCAGTGGGCCCAAGAGGCCGCCCGACAGTTCGTCGATGCGCCGCTGCAGACCTTCGTTCCCATCCTCGTCGAGCACATCGTGCGCAACCGCATGATCGAAACGCGCCGGCGGGCCGCAGACGCTATGCCATCAAGCGTGTGAGGCCATCAAGCGTGTGAGGCCATCAAGCGTGTGAGGCCATCAGGCGCGTGAGCTCCGCGACGTCGGCCGGTCCGGGCAGGCCCCACCCGGCCGGGTAGTCGAACAGCGCGTCGACTCGCACGGCCTTCAGGTCGACGTCGAGAAGTTCGACGGTGTCCAGCGGCACCAGCGCGGGGTGCACGTAGCCGCAGGCGCGGGCCAGGCACGCCAGCTCGAAGCGCAGGGTGGCCAGGTAGTGGGCGCAGCGCACCGACTTGCCCGCCGGGTCCAGCCCGTGCTGCAGCCACTGCGACTGGGTGGCCACGCCGGTGGGGCAGCGGCCGGTGTGGCAGCGCTGGGCCTGGATGCACCCGATGGCGAACATCGCGGTCCGCCCGACGTTGATCATGTCGCAGCCCATGGCCAGGGCCAGCAGGGCGTTTTCGGGGATGCCGAGCTTGCCCGACCCGACGAACACCACGTCGTGGTGCAGGTCGCGTTCGGCGAAGGCCCGGTAGACCCGGGCGAAGGCCCACTTGAAGGGCAGGGCGACGTGGTCGCTGAACACCAGCGGCGCCGCGCCGGTGCCACCCTCGCCGCCGTCGACGGTCACGAAGTCGACACCGGTGCCGGTGCGGGCCATGCGCGCGGCCAGCTCGTCCCAGAACGCCGCCTCCCCGACCGCCGACTTGATGCCGACGGGCAGGCCCGTCTCGGCGGCGATGGTCTCCACCAGCTCGAGCAGCCCGTCGACGTCACCGAACGCCGAGTGCCCGGCGGGGCTCTTGCAGTCCACCCCGACGGGGACGCCGCGGATCTCGGCGATCTCACGGGTGACCTTGGCGCCGGGCAGCATGCCGCCCAGGCCGGGCTTGGCGCCCTGGCTCAGCTTGATCTCGATGGCCCTGATCGAGGGCGTGGCCGCCACCCGGTCGAGCAGGCGCGGGAGGCTGAAGCGGCCGTCGCCGTCGCGGCAGCCGAAGTAGCCGGTGCCGATCTGCCAGACCAGATCGCCGCCGCCCAGGTGATACGGCGACACCCCGCCCTCGCCGGTGGTGTGCAGGGCGCCGGCGATCCCCGCGCCCTTGTTGAGCGCGGTGACGGCCGCGGCCGAGAGCGCCCCGAAGCTCATCCCCGAGACGTTGACCAGCGACGACGGCCGGAACGCCCGGGCGCGGCGCCGGGCGCCGCCGAGGACCTTGGCCGCCGGCAGCGGTGTGCGCGGGTCGGGGTGGTGGGGCTCGCCGTCCGGGGTGGGCACGGGGAACGCCGCATGCTTGATGATCGGGTAGTTGTGCACCCGCTCCAGGTCGTTGTCGGTGCCGAACCCGAAGTAGCGGTTGCCCGCCTTCGACGACGTGTAGACCCAGCGCCGCTGGTCGCGGCTGAACGGCCGCTCGGCGTCGTTGTCGGTGACGATGTACTGGCGCAGTTCCGGGCCGACCGCCTCCAGCAGGAACCGCAGGTGGCCGATGATCGGGTAGTTGCGCAGGATGGTGTGGCGGCGCTGCAACAGGTCCCAGCCCGCCAGGCCGGCCACCGCCCCGCCGAGCGCGGCGGCCGCCGATCGGTGCCTCATGTCCAATCGAGTTCGGCGTCGCCGTCGCCGGAGAAGTCACCGGAGACGCTGTAGACGCCCAGCAGGTCGCGCGCCGAGACGATCCCGGCCGGCGCGCCGTCGCGCTGCACCAGCACGTGGCGGATGTAGCGGTCCATCATCCGGGCCGCCACCGCCTCGACGGTGGCCTCGGCGTCGCACCACACCAGCCTGGTGCTGGCGACGTCGGCGGCCGGGACGGCGGCGGGGTCTTTTCCGGAGGCCACCACCCGGACGACGTCGCGCTCGCTGACCAGCGCGGCGGGTCGCTCGTCGTCGCCGACGACGACGGCCCCGACGTCGTTGGCCACCAGGGCCTTGGCCACGTCGGCAACGGTGGCGCCGGCGGCGACGCGTGCCACCGGGTCGCCGGTGATGGTCGATATCGGCATGGACCCGGGAGAGGACCCGGGAGAGGACCCGGGAGAGGACCCGGGAGAGGAGAAGCCAGTCACGCCACCATGCTCGCCGGTAGCAGGCCGTCGGCTCTAGTGACGTCGGTCCTCGCTGGTCCTCAATTCGGGCCCGCCGTGATGCGACTTCCGGCCCTAGCCAACGGGGCTGAGCGGGCTCACCCTGGCAATCGGGACTCCGGCGAGAGGACAGGCTGTGGCGGTTCGGTGGGTCGGCCCGGCGCTGGTCGCGGTCACGGTCGGCGCGCTGGCCGGCGGTGGAATCGCCTGGCTGGGCGGTGCGCACCGGGTCGCGGACGGCTGCTGGATCGCGGGCACCGTGGTGGCCGTGATCCCCGCGGTGGGGTGGGTGCTTGCCGCCCTGCGCCGGGGCCGGATCGGGGTCGACGTGATCGCGGTGCTGTCGCTGATCGGCACGCTGCTGGTGGGCGAGTACCTGGCCGGGGCGTTGATCGCGGTGATGCTGGCCGGGGGGCGCGCGCTGGAGGCGGCGGCCGAGCGCCGGGCGTCGCGCGACCTGCGGGCGCTGCTGCAACACGCGCCGCGGTCGGCGCGCCGCCGGGTCGGATCGACGGTGAGCGTGATCCCGCTGGGCGACGTCTCGGTCGACGATCTGCTGGTGGTCGGCCCGGGCGAGGTGGTGCCCGTGGACGGTCGGATCGCCGGCGCGGCGGCGGTGCTCGACGAGTCGGTGCTGACCGGCGAGCCGCTGCAGGTGGAGCGCCGCGCCGGCGAGCCGGTGCGCAGCGGCGTGGTCAACGCGGGCGGCGCGTTCGAGGTGCGGGCCACCGCCACCGCCGCCGAGAGCACCTACGCGCAGCTCGTGCGCCTGGCCGCCGAGGCCGGTGCCCAGAACGCCCCGGTGGTGCGGCTGGCCGACCGGTTCGCGGCGTGGTTCCTGCCGATGGCGCTGCTGGCGGCGGCCGGGGCGTGGCTGGCCAGCGGGTCCCCGACGCGCGCGGTGGCCGTGCTGGTGGTGGCGACGCCGTGCCCGCTGCTGCTGGCCGCGCCCGTGGCGATCGTGTCCGGCCTGTCGCGCGCCTCGCGCCACGGGGTGGTGATCCGCAACGGCGCCGCGTTGGAAACCCTCGGTCGCGCAACGACTCTGGCGGTCGACAAGACCGGAACCCTGACCATCGGCCGCCCGGCCGTCGTCGAGGTGGTCACCGCGCCCGGGCAGGATGCGATCGAGATACTGCGGCTGGCGGCCTCGGTGGACCAGCTGTCCCCGCACGTGCTGGCCGAGGCGATCGTCACCGAGGCGCTGACCCGCGGCCTGCGGCTGTCGCTGCCCACCGACGTCGTCGAGGAACCCGGCCGCGGGGTTACCGGCACGGTCGACGCCCGTCGCATCCGGGTCGGCAAGCTCGGCCGGGGACACCGACTCTCGGGAGTGGGCCCGCGCGGCGGTGAACCGGGCCCTGTTGGACAACGCCGCGGTGGCGTGGGTCAGCGTCGACGGGCGCCAGGCGGGCGCGATTCTGCTGCGGGATCCGTTGCGCCGCAACGCACCCCGCACCCTGCGCCGGTTGCGCGGCGCCGGGTTGAGCCGCGTGGTGATGCTGACCGGGGACCGCGCCGGGCCCGCCCGCGAAGTCGGCACCGTGCTGGGGCTCGACGAGGTGTACGCCGACCAGAGCCCGGCCGACAAGGTCGCCGCCGTGCGCGCCGAACAGGGTCGCGCGGTGACGGTGATGGTCGGCGACGGGGTCAACGACGCTCCCGCCTTGGCCGCGGCGGGCGTCGGGGTGGCGATGGGCGCCCGCGGGGCGACGGCCTCGTCGGAAACCGCCGACATCGTGTTGACCACCGACCGGCTGGACCGGCTCGCCGACGCGATCGAGATCGCCCGCCGGTCGCGGCGCATCGCCGTGCAGAGCGCGCTGGTCGGCATGGGGCTGTCGCTGGTGGCGATGGCCGTCGCCGCGGCCGGATGGCTGCCCCCGGCCGCCGGGGCATTGCTGCAGGAGGGCATCGACGTCGCCGTGATCGTCAACGCGCTGCGTGCGCTGCGCGGCGATCCCGCCCTCGAGGTCGACCTGCCCGCCGGCACCGAAAGCATGCTGCGCCGCTTCGACGCCGAGCACGACGAGCTGCGCGAGGCGGTCGGGCTGTTGCGCGAGGCGGCCGACCGGCTGGTCGCCGCGCCCGATCAGGCCGCGCTACAGGCGATTACACGTGCCCATGGCCTGCTCACCGATCAGATCCTGCCCCACGAGCGCGCCGAGGAGACCCTGCTCTACCCCGCGCTCGCCCACCCCCTGGGCACGGGGGAGGCCACGGCCACCATGAGCCGCACCCACGCCGAGATACAGCGGCTCTCCGACCGGATCGGCGCCCATGTGGCGCTGGCCTCTGGCGCCGGCGCCATCGGCGCCGACCAGGTCGACGACCTGCTCGCCTGCCTGTACGGGCTCTACGCCCTGCTGCGCCTGCACTTCGTGCAGGAGGAGGAGGCCTATTTCAGCCTCGCCGAGGACGATCCGCGGACGCTATCCCGCTGACGGCGGCCGTTGCATCACCGTGCCCCCGATCTCCGATCCGTATTCGATGTTCTCGTAGTCCCGCCCGCCGCGCCGCCGGCCGCCCGCCGAGGCCCGCGACGGGGGCATCAGCGGGGGCATCAGCGGCGTCCCGCTTTCGCCCGAAGACAACGGCGACGCGGCCGACAGGAGCTGCACCGGCGGCTGCGCGGTGGGCAGCATGCCCACCACGGCGGGGGGCATGGTCAGCTTGCCGACCAAGACCCCGGCACCCAGCGTGGCCGTGGGCGCCCGTCCGGCTCCGATGGCTCCGAGCGCGTCGCCCAACTGCTTTTCCATCGACATGAACGGCCCGGCGATGGCGGTCTCGCCCTCCGACAAACCCTGGCCGACGTCGCCCGCGCCCTGCAGCGCCTGGGCCGATGTGAGCTGCACGAGATAGGTGAGGAGATTGATCGGGATTCCGCCGGCGATGAACTGGTTCGCGTAGGTGTTGGCCAGGATGAACCAGCCGTTGCTGATCAGGGGGCCCCCGGAAAGCGACGACAGCAGCGTGGACAGCGGGGACGCGGCGGGAGCGAGGGCGGGCGCGGCGACGGGTGTCGACGAGCCGACGGGCGCCGCAGCGGCGGAAGCCACGCCGGCCGGGATTGCCGGTCCCGCCGGGTTGGCGATCGGCGGCGGCGGCGAGAACTGGGGCGGCACGACGGCGCTTGCCGAGGTCGTCGCATAGCGATACATGGCCGTCGAGTTGTTCACCCACATGGCTTGGTACTCGGCTTCGGTTTCGGCAATCGCGGGCAGGTTGACGCCGAAAAAGTTGGTGGCCAGCAACTGCGCCAGCCGGATCCGGTTGGCAGCGACCAGTGCCGGATGAACGACGGTGAAGTGCGTCAACTCGAACGCCGCCACCACCGCCTGCACAGAGGACCCGATCAGCTGGCACTGCTGCGCGGTAAGGCCCAACCAGGTGATATAGGGCTCGACGGCGGTGAGCATCGCCGCCGAGGACGAACCGTGCCAGGCATTGGTCAGCGATGACAACACCGAGGCGTAGCCGCGAGCAGAATCCTCCAACTCGGCGCTCAGTTGGTGCCACACGGTGGACGCCGCGATCAGCGATCCCGCCCCGGGCCCGGAGTGGATGAGCGCGGAGGTGACCTCTGGCGGCAGCATCGCATAGTACACGGCGTTTACCCCGGGGAGACCGCTGCGGAAATTCTCGAATATGTTGTGCGGTAGGACATCTCAATGCCCAACGCCGTCATCCCGCCGAGGGCGGCCGGGGCATGAACGTGCCCTTGAGTTCCGCCCCGTGGTTGAGGTCTTCGTAGTTCTGCTGTTTTCTCTTGCGCCACCCACTGCCCGCGGAGATCGGGGGCGCCATCAGCGGCGGCAGCATCGCGAACCCGGCGTCGCCGGGCGAAAGGGGCGACACCGCCGACGTGAGCTCGACGTGCGCCTGCGCGGCCGGCAGCAGACCCACCACCGCGGGCGGCGCGCTCAGCTTGCCCATCGGGACGGCGACACCCATCGCCGCCGTGGGTGCCGATCCCAGGGCCTTGATCGCATTGGACAAACTGGCCGTCGACGCCGACAGCCCGCTGCCCAGGGCCGCCTCGCCCTCCGACAGGCCCTGGCCGACGTCGGCGCTCACCCCCTGCAGGGCCTGGGCCGCCGTGGTCTGCGCCAGATAGCTG
The DNA here is from genome assembly GCA_963711445.1 of uncultured Actinomycetota bacterium. Classification (GTDB taxonomy): domain Bacteria; phylum Actinomycetota; class Actinomycetes; order Mycobacteriales; family Mycobacteriaceae; genus Mycobacterium. The sequence continues at coordinate 639,824 of CAVQEF010000002.1, read as the reverse complement.
AGCATGTTGATCGGAAAGCCGGACGAGATGAACTGGTTGGCGTAGGTGTTCGCCAGCCCGAACCAGCCTTTGTTGGGGTCGAAGCTGGTCAGGGTGGACAGTATCGACGCCGCCGGAGAGCTGGCCGCGGCGGAGGCGTTGGCGGCGGCCGTGGCGCTGGCCTGGGTGGCCGCCGCGGCCGGGTTGGCGATCGCGGGCGGCGAGGCGAACTGGGGCAACTCGGTGGCCTGCGCCGACGCCGCCTGGTACCGGATCATGGCCGCCGAATTGGTCGCCCACATGCTCTGGTATTGGTCCTCCACTTCGGCGATCGCCGGCAGGTTGCGCCCAAACCCGTTGGTGGCCAACAACTGCGCCAGCCGCGCCCGGTTGGCGGTCACCTGCGCGGGAGGGACCACCGCCGAGCGCACGGAGGTGAAAGCCACCGCGGCCGCCTGCGCCGAGGAGCCCAGCTGCTGGCATTGCTGGGCGGTGGTGCGCAACCACACGAGGTAGGGCGCGACGGCCGCGACCATCGTCTCCGGGGACGGGCCGTTCCAGGACTCGACGAGAGAAGAGACGACCGCGGTGTAGGTGCCGGCGGAGCTCTCCAGCTCCGAGCCCAGCCGCTGCCACGCGCCGGAAGCCTCGATCATCGACTCGGCGCCCGGCCCGGAGTGGATGAGCGCCGAGGTGATCTCGGGCGGCAACGCTATGGAATCCATGACATCTCTCATCGACGGTGTTGGGGAAAAGTATGGAACACCGCGTTGAACTGCTGGGCAAACCCCGGGAACGCGGGCGCAAACGGATGTCGTGCGGCCCACAGTACGGTAGCGCGGACCTGCACCGATCCGCCGGCGGCGACCAGAATTTCTGCTTGCGGTAAGGAACCGGACATCTTGGCGTCCTTCCCCGTTAAGGCGCGACCAGCGGTGTGCCCATGACGCTAGCCAGACCGGGGGCCATGTGCCAGAGGCGTAGGCCCCCGACCCGCCGGGCCCTTTGCCGGCGGCGGGCCCGCGGGTCAGGGAATATTAGATGGTCACCGACGAGCCGCGCCGCAATTCGACGATTCGATCGGCCATGCCGCGGCGCTGCATCTCGCCGGTGAAAGTCGGCCAGCGGCGACGCGAACACGCCGTCGTCGTCGCAGTGCACGGGAATCATCTTCGGCAGCGCCGGCATCGCCACCGATTGCGCGCCCTGGCGGCCGTCCATGGTCACCGTCAGCCCGAACGGAAGACGCCCGCCCGGCGGGCGGCCGCCTTCCGCCCGGGTGCAGCACGCCCGCGTCAATCGCGTCGAAACGCGCCGGAATCTCGTTGAGTTCATCGACGAGCAGGGTGTCCCCGGAGACGTGGAGCCGGCGCTGCAGCGACCGGTCGGCGTCGAAGAACTCCAGCATCGTGCCCATCAGCGGCGGCAGCAGCCGATCCACGGGCACGGGTGCGTGCCGTCCGGGCGGCGACGTGATCCTCGAACCTATGAGCGGGTAAACCAGACGGGTACGACGGGTCAGCCCGGCGGCAGCCCGCGGCCGCTGACGAACTCGCGCCGGGCACCGGTCAGCGGATCGTCGAACGCGATGCGCTGGGCCAGCAACCGCAGCGGCGTGCTGAAGTCGTCGGCGGGCACGTCGATGACGTTGGGATACAACGGATCCCCCAGGATCGGTATCCCCAGCGAGGCCATGTGCACCCGCAGCTGGTGGGTGCGCCCGGTGCGCGGGGTCAGCCGGTACACCCCGTCCGCGAGCAACTCCACCAGCGTCTCCGCGTTGGGCTCGCCGGGCTCGCAGCACGCCTGCAGCGCGTCGCGGCGCTTGACGATGCGGCTGCGCACGACGCGCGGCAGCGCCAGCGCGGGATCGACCGCCGCCCGCGCCAGGTAGGTCTTGCGCACCAGGCCGCGCGCGAACAGCGTCTGATAGGCGCCGCGCACCTCGCGGCGCGCGGTGAACAGCAACACCCCGGCGGTCAGCCGGTCCAGCCGGTGGGCCGGGCTGAGCTCGGGCAGGCCCAAGTCCCGGCGCAGGCGCACCAGCGCCGTCTGCGCGACGTGGCGGCCCCGCGGCATGGTGGCCAGGAAGTGCGGCTTGTCCACGACGACGATGTCGGCGTCGGCGTGCAGCACCGGGACGTCGAAGGGCACCGGGACCTCGTCGGGCAGCTCGCGATAGAGGTAGACGCTGGCCCCACACGGCAGCGCGGTGGCCTCGTCGACGACCCCGCCGTCCGCGTCCACGACCTCCCCGGCCAGCACCTTGGCGCGGGCCGCCGCGCCGAACCGGGCCGTCAGCTCGGCCAGCACCGGGCCGCCGCGCAGCCGCACCCGGGCCGGGCCCAGCCCGTCGCGAACCGGAAGCGGGGCGGGCCTCACGCGGAACTCCCGGCACGCCTCAATTCAGCGGTACCGGCTCGAGGAGTTCGGCGCGCGCCTCCGGCGCGCTGGCCCGCAACTCGTCGGCCGACGCGTCGTCGGGCTGGCCCTGCGACAGGACCTCGGCCTCCACCCGGGCGGTGTAGTTGGCGACCTCGCGCTCGACGTCCGCGGCCGTCCACCCCAGCACCGGGGCCACCACCTCGGCGACCTCGCGCGCGCAGTCGACGCCCCGGTGCGCGCATTCGATGGAGATCCGCATCCGGCGGGCCAGGATGTCCTCGAGGTGCAGGGCCCCCTCGGCGGTGGCGGCGTAGCGCGCCTCCACCTTCAGGTAGCTCGCGGCCTCCTTGATCGGGTCGAGCAGGCCGGGGTCCGCGGCGGCCAGGTCCAGAACGTCCCCGATCAGCGACCCGTAGCGGTCCAGCAGGTGACGCACCCGGTAGGCGTGCAGGCCGCGCAGGGCGCCGACGTGTTCGGCCTGGTTGATCAGCGCGAAGTAGCCGTCGGCGCCCAGCAGCCGCACCTTCTCGGTGATCGACGGCGCCACCCGCGCCGGAACGAACTGGACCGCGGCGTCGATCGCGTCGGCGGCCATCACCCGGTAGGTGGTGTACTTGCCGCCCGCGATGGCCACCAGGCCGGGCGCCGGGACCGCCACGGCGTGCTCCCGCGACAGTTTGGAGGTTTCCTCACTCTCGCCGGCCAGCAGCGGCCGCAGCCCGGCGTACACGCCGTCGATGTCGGCGTGCGTCAGCGGGGTGGCCAGCACCGTGTTGACGGTGCCCAGGATGTAGTCGATGTCGGCCTTGGTGGCGGCGGGGTGGGCCAGGTCGAGGTCCCACTGCGTGTCGGTGGTGCCGATGATCCAGTGGCTGCCCCACGGGATGACGAACATCACCGACTTCTCGGTGCGCAAAATGATCGCCACGTCGCTGACGATGCGGTCGCGCGGCACGACGACGTGCACGCCCTTGGACGCGCGCACCCTGAACCGCCCGCGCTGTTTGGACAGCGCCTGGATCTCGTCGGTCCACACCCCGGTCGCGTTGACCACGACGTGGCCGCGCACCTCGCAGCTCGAGCCGTCCTCGGTGTCGCGGACCCGCACGCCGGTCACCCGGTCACCCTCGCGCAGCAACGCGACCACCTGCGTGGAGCTGCGCACCACCGCGCCGTAATGCGCCGCCGTGCGCGCCACCGTCATGGTGTGCCGGGCGTCGTCGACGACGGTGTCGTAGTAGCGGATCCCGCCGATCAAGGACGTCCGCTTCAAGCCGGGGCTGAGCCGCAGCGCCCCCGCGCGGCTCAGATGCTTTTGCGCCGGAACCGATTTCGCGCCGCCCAGCTGGTCGTAGAGGAAGATGCCCGCGGCGATGTAGGGGCGTTCCCACCAGCGCCTGGTCAGCGGGAACAGGAACGGCAGCGGCTTGACCAAATGCGGCGCCAGCGTCGTCAGCGACAGCTCCCGCTCGTAGAGCGCCTCGCGCACCAGCCCGAACTCCAGCTGTTCGAGGTAGCGCAGCCCCCCGTGGAACATCTTCGAGGACCGGCTCGAGGTGCCCGACGCGAAGTCCCGCGCCTCCACCATCGCGACCTTCAGGCCGCGGGTGGCGGCGTCCAGCGCGCACCCGGCGCCCACCACGCCGCCGCCGATCACCACGACGTCGAACTGCTCGGTGCCCAGCCGTTCCCAGGCGATCTCACGCTGCCGCGGTCCCAGCACGGACGCCGGCGAGCTGCGCTCGCTGGGCGCGTGGAGTGGATCACTCACGCAGGCTCTCCTGTCGTTACTCGTCGGTAGCTGTCCCGATCAAGGCTAGTTCGCCCCACGCGCGCGGGCAGACCTTCTAGTCCAGATCGTCGTGGGCCATCAGCCGGCGGGCGGCTTCGGTGATCGAGCCGGACAGCGACGGGTACACGGCAAGCGTCTGCGCCAGCTCGTTGACGGTGATGCGATTGGTCACCGCCACCGCGATCGGCAGGATCAGTTCGGAGGCGATCGGGGCCACCACCACGCCGCCGATCACCACGCCCGTGGACCGGCGGCAGAACATCTTGACGAAGCCCTTCTGCAGCCCCGACATCTTGGCCCGGGCGTTGGTGCGCAGCGGCAGCATGATGGTGCGGGCGGTCACCGAGCCGTCGTCGATCATCCGCTGCGGCACGCCGACCGCGGCGATCTCGGGTCGGGTGAACACCGTCGCCGCGACCGTGCGCAGCCGGATCGGGCTCACGCCCTCGCCGAGCGCGTGGTACATCGCGATGCGGCCCTGCATGGCGGCGACCGAGGCCAGCGGCAGCAGGCCGGTGCAGTCGCCCGCGGCGTAGATGCCCGGCACCGAGGTCCGCGAGACCCGGTCCACGGTCAGGTAGTTACCGCGCCCGAGCTCGATGCCGACCCGCTCCAGGCCCAGCCCGCCGGTGTTGGGCACCGACCCGATGGTCATCAGGGCGTGGCTGCCCTCGACGGTGCGGCCGTCGGTCATCGTGACCAGCACGCCGGTCTGCGTGCGGGTGACGGACTCGGCCCGGGCGTTCTTGACCAGCTCGACGCCGCGTTCGGCGAACACCTCCTCGAGGACCAGCGCGGCGTCGGCGTCCTCGTAGGGCAGCACGTGGTCCTGGCTGGCCACCACCGTCACCGGCACGCCGAGCTCGGTGTAGGCGTTGACGAACTCGGCGCCGGTGACCCCCGAGCCCACCACGACCAGGTGGTCGGGCAGCGCGTCGAGGTCGTAGAGCTGGCGCCAGGTCAGGATGCGCTCGCCGTCGGGCTGCGCCGACGGCAGGATCCGCGGGCTGGCGCCGGTGGCGATCAGCACGACGTCGGCGTCGTGCTCGCTGGTGACGGGGCCGTCGGGCCCCGGATCGGAATGGGTCGCCTTGACGCGGTGGTGGGCCAGCCCGGGGGTGGGGTCGACCAGCTCGCCGCGGCCGGCGATGACGTGGACGCCCATGCCCAGCAGCTGGGTGGTGATGTCGGCCGATTGCGCGGCGGCGAGGTCCTTCACCCGGGCGTGAATCTGCGGCAGCGAGATCTTGGCGTCGTCGATGTCGATGTCGAAGCCCAGGTGCGGGGCCCGGCGCAGCTCGGTGCGCAGCCCGGTGGAGGCGATGAACGTCTTGGACGGCACGCAGTCGTCCAGGACGGCGGCGCCGCCGACGCCCTCGGAGTCGATCACGGTGACACGGGTTGTGTCGGGGTGCTCTGAACGTAGGGTGGCGGCCACCAGCGCGGCCTCGTAACCGGCCGGGCCGCCACCGAGGATCACGATGCGGGTCACCACAGCCCTAACCTAGCCGGGTCAGGGTCGGCTCTGCAGCGCGGCGACGCTGCGCGCCGCGGCGAAACCCCTCGGGTGAATGGCGCGAAAGCCCTCGACGTTTAAGCTTGCCCCGTGCCGCTCTACGCCGCCTACGGGTCGAACATGGATCCCGAGCAGATGCTGAAGCGCGCGCCCCACTCCCCGATGGCCGGCACCGGCTGGCTGCACGGGTGGCGGTTGACGTTCGGCGGCGAGGACATCGGCTGGGAGGGCGCGCTGGCCACCGTCGTCGAGGAGCCGAACTCGAGCGTGTTCGTGGTCCTCTACGACATGACCCCGGCCGACGAGAGCAACCTCGACCGGTGGGAGGGCTCCGAATTCGGCGTCCACCAGAAGATCCGGTGCCGCGTGGAGCGCATCGCGTCGGACACCGACACCGATCCCGTGCTGGCGTGGCTGTACGTGCTCGACGCGTGGGAGGGGGGCCTGCCCTCGGCGCGATACCTGGGCGTGATGGCCGACGCCGCCGAAATCGCCGGGGCCCCGGCCGATTACGTGCACGGCCTGCGGACTCGTCCCGCCCGCAACATCGGGCCGGGAACCACTTAGCCCCCTTCGGCGAGCGTGCGTGTCTGTACAGCGACACGCCGTCACAGCCGGCATTCTGCGCACCTTCACGCCGCCCTGCGTCGCTGCGTGTCGAGTCGGCGGATGAGCTCGGCGGGCCGCTGCCTGACATCGGAGGCGATGATGGGCACTATCGACCACCCCAGCTCTTGGAGTGCAGACGCACGCTCGCGGTCCCGCCGGAAAGCGTCGGGCCCGCTGTGCCAGTCGACGCCGTCGTACTCCGCGCCGACGCGCAGGTCCGGCCAGGCGAAGTCGAGCCGCCAGGTGCGGCCACGCAGGTCGACGACCTCGTATTGCAGGACCGGCGGCGGCAACCCGCCGTCGAGCATGACCAGCCGCGCCTCGCTTTCCATCGGCGACTCCGCGAGCGGCGAGGCCATGCGCAGCAGCTCGCGTGCGGTCACAATGCCCCGCCGGCCGGCCTGCAGGGCGACCGCCGCCGCCAGCTGCTCAAGGGTGCACGTGCGGCTGCGTAGCGCGGCGTCCAGCGTCGCGAGCGCTCGCGGCCGGCGTAAAGCGCAGGCCACCTCGATCGCCGTCCACGCGGGAGACGTAACCGGGCGCCCGGCGACGACGGTCAGTGGCGCTCCGTCACGACGGTGCACGACCAGGCCACGGGTTGAGCGCAACTGTTGCCCGAGGGGGTTGAGCACGTGCAGGTCCGTGTCCAATTCGGTGTCGAAGCCGTGCATGGACGCTGCGGTGCTCAGGCATACCGCGACCTTCGCACCCGTAACCAAATCCAGCGCGTTCAGTCGCAGCGCGTCGGTTATCGCCCCCCGGCCGTAGACGCCATACCAAATCTTCTGCAGAACACCGCATTTCAGGTCCGATTCCAGGCCTCGCCGGCTGAGCTGGGTCAACGCCTGGGCGGATGTCACCACGCCGCCTTGCGCATCGAGCAATCGGTCGAGCTCGGCATGCATGCGCGCCATCGTGTGGGCCCCGCGGCCCTGCCCACAATTCACTTCGCCGAGCGTGCGCAGAATGCCACTCGAACCGGCGTGTCGTCGTACAGACACGCACGCTCGCGGTCAGAAAAGGGCCGCCCGCTCGACGATGTTGACCATCAGCCGCAGCCCGATCGCCAGGGCCCGCTCGTCGAGGTCGAAGGTCGGCTGGTGCAGGTCCAGCTGCGGGCCTTCGCCGGACCAGACGCCCAGCCGCGCCATCGCGCCGGGGACCTCCTCGAGGTACCAGGAGAAGTCCTCGCCCCCGCCGGACTGCCGGGTGTCGGCCAGCACCTCGGGCCCGATGGCCTCGATGGCGTGGGTGAGCAGGTGCGTCGAGACTTCCTCGTTGACCACCGGCGGCACCCCGCGGTGGTAGCGCACGGTGTGCTCGATCTCCAGCGGCGCCAGCAGGGCGGTGACGGCCTGGCGGATGATCCCCTCGAGCGACACCCACGTCTGCCGGCTGGCCGTGCGGACGGTGCCGGCCAGCACGCCGCTCTGGGGGATGGCATTGGCGGCCACGCCCGCGTTGACCGCCCCCCACACCAGCACCGTGCCGTTGCGCGGGTCGATGCGGCGCGACAGCACGCCGGGCAGGCCGGTGATCAGGGTGCCCAGCCCGTAGACCAGATCGGCGGTCAGGTGGGGGCGCGACGTGTGGCCGCCCGGCGATTGCAGCGAGATCTCGATCGAGTCGGCCGCCGAGGTGATGGGGCCCGGCCGCACCGCGACCCGGCCGACCGCCAGGTGGGGATCGCAGTGCAGGGCGAAGATCCGGGTCACCCCGGTCAGCACCCCGGCCGCGATGGCGTCGATCGCGCCGCCGGGCATCAGCTCCTCGGCGGCCTGGAAGATGAACCGCACCCCCACCGGCAGCTCCGGCACGGAGGCCAGCGCCTGCGCGGCGCCCAGCAGGATCGCGGTGTGTGCGTCGTGCCCGCAGGCGTGCGCGATGTCGGGCACGCTCGAGGCATACGGCGCGCCGGTCCGTTCGGCCATGGGCAGCGCGTCCATGTCGGCGCGCAGCGCGATCCTGGGCTCGTGCTCGGGGCCGACGTCGCAGACCAACCCCGTCCCGCCGGCCAGCACCTTGGGGTTCAGCCCCGCATCGGCCAGCCGCTCGGCGACGAACTGCGTCGTGGCGTACTCCTGCCGGCCCAGCTCCGGATGGCGGTGGATGTGCCGGCGCCACTCGACCAGCTTCTCGGAGTGTTCGGCCAGCCAGGATCCGGCGGCGTCGGCCAGGCTCATGCGCGGGCCCGGCGTTCTCGGGCGGCCAGCACCCGGTCGCGCTCCCCGGGACTCTCGGCGAGGCGGACCACCGTGCGCGCGAGCATGACCGCGCCCTCCACCACGGCGCGGTCGGCGCTGGGGCCGGCCGCGGCCGCGGCGAACGCGCGCTGGTGGACCGTCGCGCCGCCGGCGTCGACGCCGATCACCGGATGAATGCCCGGCAGCACCTGCGTCACGTTGCCCATGTCGGTGCTGCCCATGGGCAGGCCCGACTCGACCTCGGGGGCCACCGGAACGCGGCCGAGGCGGCGCATCTCCTCCCGGAACACGTCGGCCAGCCACGCGTCGGGCTTGAGTTCGGCGTATGCCGGTGCGGGCTGGTCGATCTGGTATTCGCAGCCGGTGGCCAGCGCGCCCGCGGCAAAGCACGCGAACATCCTGCCCTGCAGCTCTTCCAGCGACCCCGCATCGAACGCCCGCATGGCATATTCCAGGCTCGCGTGGCCGGGGATGACGTTGACGGCCTGGCCGCCGTCGGTGACGATCCCGTGCACCATTTGGCCGGGGGCCAGCTGCTGGCGCAGCAGCCCGACGGCCACCTGCGCGACGGTCACGGCGTCGGCGGCGTTGACACCCAGGTAGGGGGCGACCGCCGCGTGCGACTCCTTGCCCCGGAACTGCACCGTCGCCTCGGACAGCGCCAGCGAGCGCGCCCCGGCGATGTCGGACGGCCCGGGATGCACCATCACCGCCACGGCGACGTCGTCGAAAGCCCCGGCCGCAAGCAGCAGCGCCTTGCCGCCGCCGGCCTCCTCGGCGGGGGTGCCCAGCAGCGCCACCGTCAAACCGAGGTCGTCGGCCACCTCGGCCAGCGCCAGCGCGGTGCCCACCGCCGACGCCGCGATGATGTTGTGGCCGCAGGCGTGCCCGATCTCGGGCAGCGCGTCGTACTCCGCGCACACCCCGACCACCAGCGGCCCGCTGCCGAAGTCGGCGCGAAACGCGGTGTCCAGACCGCCGGCGGGCGCGGTGATCTCGAAACCGCGTTCGGCGACCAGCTGTTGCGCTTTGGCGCAGCTGCGATGCTCGGCGAAGGCCAGCTCGGGCTCGGCGTGGATGGCGTGGGACAACTCGACGAGGTCCGCGCCGCGACGCCGTACGACGGCCTCGACGCTGTCCAACGTGGTTGCGGGCACCCTGGCAGTATCTCACTGCCAGATTTCGACGGCCGTTACACCAGTCCGGCGATGAAGTCCGCCGCCTGACCCGGGTAGGGCGGCACCGCGTAGTCGTGGTGCGCGTCCCGGTCGCGGCCGCCCACGACGCAGATCGGATCGCCGGGGCTGCACAGGTCGATGGCCCGTCCGGCGAACTGGCCCGCGGTCGACAGCGGCGTGTTGAAGCGGTTGCCGGGATTGCCGAACACGGCGACCGCCCGCACCTTGTTGGCCAGAGCGGGATCCAGCGCGGGCGCCGACCCGAAGTTGCCGATCGTGTTGCCCAGTGGCGGCACACCGGCCAGCATCGAGACCGCGGCGGCGCCCTGCGAAAATCCGCCGAGCACCAGCCGCGTCGCGGGACACTGATCCGCCATCTGCGCGATGTGGTCGCGCGCGTCGTTGGCGGCGTCGCCGGTGGTCAAAAAGTTGTAGCTGGCGGGATAGTTCACCGCATAGGCCTCGACACTGCGCGAACCGAGCGCGGGCTGCAGCGCGGCCAGCAGCGCGTCGCCCTCGGGCCCCAGGCCGGGCGGCTCGGCGGTGCCGCGGGCGAAGATCAGCTGGACGTCGGGGCATTGCCCCGCCCGTGCCGTCGGGAAGCCACTCGTGAACGCCGCCGCCGAAACCGCGACGGCGACGACCAGGCCGGCGATGACCCGGCTGCGAAAACCCATGCGGCTGATCCTGACATACATCGGGCTAGGCTCGCCCACTGTGAGCGACCCCGACCCCGACGAGCTCGCGCGCCGCGCGGCCGAGGCCATCGGCGAGCGCACCGGCGTCGCCGAGCACGACGTCGCCGTCGTCCTCGGGTCGGGATGGTCGGAGGCGGCCGCGGCGCTGGGCTCCCCCACCGCCGCGCTGCCCCAGGCCGAAATGCCCGGGTTCGCCCCGCCGAGCGCCGTCGGGCACACCGGCGAGCTGTTGTCGGTGCCGATCGGTGCGCACCGGGCGCTGGTGCTGGTCGGCCGCGTGCATGCCTACGAGGGGCACGGCCTTTCCCACGTGGTGCACCCGGTGCGGGCGGCGTGTGCGGCGGGGGCGCGCATCGTCGTGCTCACCAACGCCGCCGGCGGGCTGCGCCCCGGCCTGGCGGTCGGCCAGCCGGTGCTGATCAGCGACCACCTCAACCTCACCGCGCGCTCCCCGCTGACCGGCCCGCGGTTCGTGGACCTGACCGACGCCTACGCGGCGCGGCTGCGCCGGCTCGCCCGCGAGGCCGACCCGCAGCTGACCGAGGGCGTCTACGCCGGACTGCCCGGACCGCACTACGAGACGCCGGCCGAGATCCGGATGCTGCGCACGCTGGGCGCCGACCTGGTGGGCATGTCGACGGTGCACGAGACCATCGCCGCCCGGGCGGCCGGCGCCGAGGTGCTGGGGGTGTCGCTGGTGACCAACCTGGCCGCCGGGATCAGCGGCGAGCCGCTCAGCCACGCCGAGGTGCTCGCCGCCGGCGCGGCCTCGGCGCGCCGGATTGGCGCGCTGCTGGCGGGCGTGATCGCCCGGATATGACGCCCGAGGAGTGGATCGCCCACGACCCGGACCCGGCCACCGCCGCCGAGCTCGCCGCATGCGACCCCCACGAGCTCGCCCGGCGCTTCGCCCACCCGTTGGTGTTCGGCACCGCCGGGCTGCGCGGCCCGGTGCGCGGCGGGCCCGACGCGATGAACGTCGCGGTGGTGCTGCGCGCGAGCTGGGCGGTGGCCCGCGTGCTCGGCGGCCCCGCGGGTGCGCGGGTGGTGGTCGGCCGCGATGCCCGGCACGGCTCGGCGGCCTTCGCCACTGCGACCGCTGAAGTGCTCGCCGCCCAAGGCTTTTCGGTGCTGCTGCTGCCCGCCCCGGCCCCAACGCCGGTGGTCGCGTTCGCCGTCCGCCACACCGGCGCCGCGGCCGGAATCCAGATCACGGCGTCGCACAACCCGCCCGCCGACAACGGTTACAAGGTGTACTTCCACGGCGGCATCCAGATCGTGCCGCCCGCCGACCGCCGCATCGAGGCCGCGATGGCCGATGCGCCCCCGGCCGACGAGATCGCCCGCACGCCCGTCGAGCCCGCCGCCACGGACCTGCTCGAGCGCTATATCGAGCGCGCCGCCGGGGTGCGGCGCGCCGCAGGTTCGGTGCGGGTGGCGCTGACCCCGCTGCACGGGGTGGGCGGCGCGGTGGCCGTCGAGGCGCTGCGACGCGCCGGGTTCGACGACGTGCACACCGTGGCCGCGCAGTTCGCGCCCGACCCCGACTTCCCCACCGTCGCGTTCCCCAACCCCGAGGAGCCCGGCGCCACCGACGCGCTGCTGGCCCTGGCCGCCGACGTCGACGCCGACGTCGCGATCGCGCTGGATCCCGACGCCGACCGGTGCGCCGTCGGCATACCGGGCCCGGCCGGGTGGCGGATGCTGTCCGGCGACGAAACCGGTTGGCTGCTAGGCGATTACATCCTGTCGCAGCCATCGACCGGAACCAGGGTGGTGGCCAGCTCGGTGGTGTCGTCGCGGATGCTGGCCGCGATCGCCGCGCACCGCGGCGCGGTCCACGTCGAAACCCCCACCGGCTTCAAGTGGCTGGCCCGCGCCGACGCCGACGTCCCCGGCGGCACCCTGGTGTACGCCTACGAGGAGGCGATCGGCCACTGCGTCGACCCCGACGCGGTGCGCGACAAGGACGGCATCAGCGCCGCGGTCCTGGTGTGCGACCTGGTGGCCGCGCTGCAGGGCCGCGGCCGCACGGTGCCCGACCTGCTCGACGAGCTCGCCCGCCGGCACGGGGTGCACGCCGTGGGCGCGGTGTCGCGCCGGGTCGCCGGCGCCGACGAGGCCGCCGGCCTCATGCGGCGGCTGCGGGCGCACCCGCCCGCGCGGCTGGCCGGGTTCGCCGCCTCGGCGGCCGAGGTCGCCGACGCGCTGGTGTTGACCGGCGGCGACGACGGCACCTCGGTGCGGGCGGTGGCGCGCCCGTCGGGAACCGAGCCGAAACTCAAGTGCTACATCGAGGTCCGGTGCGCGGTGGCCGGCGACCTGGTGGCCGCCCGCCGGAAGGCGGCCGCGCTGCGCGACGAGCTGGTCGCCGAGGCGCGCGACTGGTAGTCAGCGGGGCCCGAACTGGCGGTCGCCCGCGTCGCCGAGGCCCGGGACGATGAAGGCGGACTCGTTGAGCCCGTCGTCGACGGCCACGGTGAACAGCCGCGCATTCGGCGCCGATTTCTCCAGTGCGGCAACGCCTTCCGGCGCCGCGACCACGCACAACACGGTGATCTCGGTGGCGCCGCGGCGGCGCAGCAGGCCGACCGTGTTCTGCAGGGACCCGCCGGTGGCCAGCATGGGATCGAGGACCATGACCGGCTGGCCGGTCAGGTCGTCGGGCAGCGACTCCAGATACACGCTGGCCCGGTGGGTTTGCTCGTCGCGGGCCACGCCGACGAATCCGACGTGGGCCTGCGGCAGCAGCGCCAGCGCCGCCTCGACCATGCCCAGCCCGGCGCGCAGCACGGGCACCAGCAGCGGCGCGCCGGCCAGCCGCACGCCGAGGGTCTCGGCCAGCGGGGTGAAAATGGGGAACGTCTCGCGCGCCGCGTCGCGGGTGGCCTCGTAGACCAGCATCACCGTCACGTCGCGCAACGCGGCCCGGAAGGCGGCGTTGTCGGTGTGCTTGTCGCGCAACGTGGTCAGCCGGGCCATTGCCAGCGGGTGATCGACGACGCGCACATCCACGCAACGACCTTATAGAAGACCTCATATAACGATTGGGCCTAACCCGGCTGACACGCTTGCGCGGCTTGCGTGGGCGCCCGCGGCCCGCCCCTATGATCCTGGCGTGCGAGGTCGGGGAACGCTGACGGGCAAGGCATGTCGGGCCCTGCTGGCCGGTGCGGTGGCGCTGACGGCGGGACTGGCCGCCGCCCCGGCCGGCCCGCCGTCGGCCCGCGTGGGCCTGGCGGCCGCGGCGGTCCCCCAACCGGCGCACGTGGTCATCGTGATCGAGGAGAACCGCGCGGCGGCCAACATCATCGGCAACAGGTCGGCGCCCTTCATCAACGCGCTGGCCGCGGGCGGGGCGAACATGGTCGCGTCGTTCGCCGAAACGCACCCCAGCGAGCCGAACTACCTGGCGCTGTTCGCGGGCAACACGTTCGGGGTGACGAAGGACTCCTGCCCGGTCAACGCCGGCGCGGCCCCCAACCTGGCGTCGGAGTTGCTGGCCGCCGGCTACACGTTCGCCGGGTTCTCCGAGGGCCTGCCCGCCGTCGGTTCGCCGGTGTGCAGCGCGGGCAAGTACGCGCGCAAGCACGTGCCGTGGGCGAACTTCACCAACGTGCCGCCCGCCGACTCGCTGCCGTTCTCCGCCTTCCCGACGGGCAACTACGCCGCGCTGCCCACGGTGTCGTTCGTCATCCCCGACAACGACGACAACATGCACGACGGCTCGATCGCCCGGGGGGACGCCTGGCTGAACCAGAAGCTGTCCGGCTACGCCAACTGGGCGGTGGCCAACAACAGCCTGCTGATCGTCACCTGGGACGAGGACGACGGCGGCCCGCGCAACCAGATCCCGACGGTGTTCTACGGCGCGCACGTGCGCCCCGGCACCTACGGCGAGCAGATCAGCCACTACAACGTGCTGTCTACCCTCGAGCAGATGTATGGGCTGCCCAAGACGGGATATGCGGCCAACGCCCCCGCGATCACCGACATCTGGGGGACGTAGCGCATCTGGGGGACGTGGCGCCGGGCGCCGTCGCTATTGTGTGCCGCATGGCTGCTGACCTCGTGCCGATCCGCCTGAGCCTGTCCACCGGCGACCACTACACCGTGTGGGCGCCCCGCTGGCGCGACGCCGGCGACGAGTGGGAGGCGTTCCTGGGCAAGGACGAGGACCTGTTCGCCTTCGAGACCGTCGCCGACCTGGTGGCATTCGTGCGTTCGGACACCGACAACGACCTGGTCGACCACCCGGCGTGGAAGGATCTGACCGCGGCGCACGCGCACAAACTCGAGCCCGCCGAGGACAGGCGGTTCGACCTGGTGGCCGTGGAGGAACTCCTGGCGGAGAAGCCGACCGAGGAGTCGGTGGCCGCGGTGGCCGGCGCGCTGGCGATCGTGTCGTCCATCGGGTCGGTGTGCGAGCTGCCGGCCGTGTCGAAGTTCTTCAACGGCAACCCCAGCCTGGGCACGGTCGCGGGCGGGATCGAGCACTTCACCGGCAGGGCCGGTGCGAAACGCTGGAACGCGATCGCCGAGGTGGTCGGGCGCAGCTGGGACGACGTGCTCGCCGCCATCGAGGGGATCATCACCGCCCCCGAGGTGCCCGCCGCGGCCTCGGCCAAGGCCGCAGCGGAACTCGACGAGGAACCCGACGAGGAAGAGCCGGAGGCCGAAGCAGCGGCAGAGACCCAAGAGACCCAAGAGGCCGAAGAGGCCCAAGAGACCGAAGAGGCCGAAGAGACCGAAGCGGCCGGGGCGGCCGAGGACACCGAGGCCGACGACCCCGAGGCCGACGACGCCGGGCCCGAGCAGGAAGAGGAGGTCCGCGCGCCCGGGGACACCGTCGTGCTGGGCGGCGAGGAGGACTTCTGGCTGCAGGTCGGCATCGACCCGATCCGCATCATGATGAGCTCGGGCACGTTCTACACGCTGCGTTGCTACCTGGACGACCAGCCGATCTTCCTCGGCCGCAACGGGCGGATCAGCGTGTTCACCTCGGAGCGGGCCCTGGCCCGCTATCTGGCCGACGAGCACGACCATGATCTGGCCGACCTGAGCACCTACGACGACATCCGCACCGCGGCCACCGACGGCTCGCTGGAGGTCGAGGTCACCGACGACAACGTCTACGTGCTGAGCGGGCTCGCCGACGACCTGGCCGACGGGCCCGACGCGCTGGACCGCGACCAGCTCGAGCTGGCCGTCGAGCTGCTCCGCGACATCGGCGACTACTCCGAGGAGCAGACGGTGGACAAGGCCCTGGAACCGGGCCGGCCGCTGGGCAAGCTGGTCGCCCACGTGCTGGAACCCGGCTCGGTGAGCAAGCCCAGCCCGCCGTATGCCGCGGCGGTGCGGGAGTGGGAGAAGCTGGAGCAATTCGTCGACGGGCGGCTCCGGCGCGAATAGGGCGCGACCGGGGCACCGCGGTTTGACGGGTCCCCGCCGGTCCTCTTTACTGGCGGGTGTCGCTTCCCGGGGTCGGCCCATTGCCCCTGTACGGGTTCCAACGCCCCGGCCTGTTGCTGTTCGGTCTGGTACCGCTGGCCCTGCTGGTCGTCTACGTCCTCGTCGCGGCCCGCCGCCGGAGCCGCCTGCGCCGGTTCACCGAGGCGGAGGTGGCGCAGCCGTTCTGGCGCCACCTGCCGATCGCCGTGTCGCTGCTCAGCCTGGTCCTGCTGACCATCGCGCTGGCCACCCCCACCCACGACATGCGCATCCCGCGCAACCGTGCCGTCATCATGCTCGTCATCGACATGTCGCAGTCCATGCGCGCGACCGACGTCGACCCCAATCGGCTCAAGGCCGCCGAGCAGGCGGCCGCAAAATTCGCCGCCCAGCTGACCCCGGGGATCAACCTCGGGCTGGTCGGATTCGCCGGCGTCCCCTACCTGCTGGTGCCGCCCACCCCGCAGCACCAGGCGACGATCGACGCCGTGGGCAAGCTCGAGTTCGGCGACGGCACCGCCACCGGGCAGGCGATCTTCACCGCCCTGCACGCGATCGGGGCCACCGACGTCACCGGCGGTGACTCCCCCCCGCCGGCCCGCATCATCCTGCTGTCCGACGGCGCCGAGAACAAGCCGTCGAACCCGCGGGACCCGCACGACGGCGTCTTCACCGCGGCGCGCCTGGCCAAGGACCAGGGGGTGCCCATCTCGACGATCTCGTTCGGAACGCCGTCCGGCGAGATCGACCTCGACGGGGTGCGCGTCGCCGTGCCGGTCAAGCCCGACCAGATGAAAACGATCGCCCGGCTCTCCGGCGGCCAGTCCTACACCGCCACCAACGTCGGCGAACTCGACAAGAGCTACGACAACATCGAGAACGAGATCGGTTACCGCACCGTGGCCGGGCCCGGCAGCGCCGGATGGCTGCGCCTCGGCGTCATCACCGCCGTGCTCGCCGCGGCGTTGGCGCTGCTGATCAACCGGCGGCTACCCACCTGAGGGCTCAGGCCGGCAGCCTGCGGTTCAGCAGCAGGCCGGCCAGCACCGCGCCGCCCATGACGAGGGCGCCCAGCAGCATCCAGGCCAGGCTCGCGTCGCCCTTCACGGTTTCGTAGCCGATCTGGCGCTGCAGCGTCGCGTACACCTGCTGGAGGGATGCCAGGCTGTCGGCGTGGAAGGACTGGCCGTCGGTGATCTCGCAGATCTTCTGCAGCGTCTGGTCGTCCACCGGAACCGGAATGGTCGCGCCCTGATATTCGACGGTGCCGTCGGGCGTGCCGAAGGAGATGGTCGAGATCTGGATCCCCTGGGACTTGGCGGCGCGCGCCGCGGTGAAGGCCCCCTGCGGGGCGTTGGGATCCAGGGGGACGTTCTCGGCGCCGTCGGACTCCAGCACGATCCGCGCCGGCGGCGGCCCCTCGCCGCCGCCCATCACCGCGCCGACCGTGGCGATCGCCTGCATCGCGGTGAAGATGCCCTCCCCCGTCGCGGTTTTCGGGGCC
Organism: uncultured Actinomycetota bacterium; assembly: GCA_963711445.1. GTDB lineage: Bacteria > Actinomycetota > Actinomycetes > Mycobacteriales > Mycobacteriaceae > Mycobacterium. Next base: position 622,508 of record CAVQEF010000002.1, on the reverse strand, counting down.
GGTGCCAGGCCGTCGATCGCCGACTTGACCGCGGCGCGGTTGGTCGTCGGGGCGACCAGCAGCGTGGCGTTGGCCGCGTACTCCACCAGCCCGAGGTTGATGGCCGGCGTGAGTTCGTCGGCGAACTGCTTGCCGGCCTCCTTGGCGGCGGCCAGCCGGGTCGGCGGGACGTCGGTGGCGGCCATGGACTCCGAGACGTCGATGACCAGCATCACCACCGCGCGGTTGAGCGGGATCCGCACATCCGACGTCGGGCCGGCCATGGCCGTGGTCAGCAGCACCAGCGAGGCGGCCAGCAGGATCGTCGGCACGTGCCGCCACCGGCTGGGGTTCGCCGGGGCGACGCGTTCGAGCACCTCCATGTTGGCGAATCGCAGCACCCGCCGGCGGCGGGCGAACTGCTGTGCGAAGTAGACCCCCACCAGCACCAGCACGAGCAGCAGGAACAAGAAGAACCACGCGTTCTGGAAGCCGGTGAGCGACACGGGGCCCAGCAGGGGCAGCCTCATGTCCAGCCACACTATGCGCCGGGTTTCGGCGCCGCACGGCCCCGCCGGCGCGGTGCGTCGGCCGGCGGCCCGAAGGGGGGCGGGAGCGAGGACACTATACCCCTGGGGGTACTATCCGGCGGGGTGTCGGCGGCGGCGTTGGCCACGATCGGGGGATGACGGTGGAACTGTTCGGCCCGTCCGGGACGATGCTCGCCAAGCTGGCCGCTCCGGCGTTTGTGGTGGCGCTCTCGCCGGTGCCCGTCCTGGTGGCGTTGGTGCTGCTGATGCACAACGAGAGGCCCCAGTCCTCCAGCATCGCCTACTTGCTGGGCAGATTGCTCTCGCTGACGGCGTTGACCGCGGCATTCATGCGCGTTCCACGCTTGTTCGACAGCCTCAAGGGCCCCGCACCGCCATGGACCGACTGGCTGGTGGTGGCCGCCGGCACGGCACTCGTCGTCTTCGGCGCGCGGCTGTACCGGCGGCGCGCCACAGCGACGGACGAGCCGGGGTGGGACGGCAGGATCGGCCGGATCACCCCATTGGTCGCCGCCGCGATAGGGATCTTCCCCATGCTGGCGAACCCGAAGGTGCTGGCGGCCAGCGCCGCCGCGGGAACACAGATCGCCACCGTCCGGCCGACACTGGCCGGAGCGGCCGCGGCCGTCGCCTGCTACGCCGCCCTGGCAAGTTCGACCGTGGCCGCGCCGGTGCTGGCCTACGTCGTCATCGGACCGCGCATCGACCCCCAGCTCGACCGCGTCAGACGCTGGATCCAGGACCGCCGCCACGCGATGACAGCGCTTACCTCCGTCATCGGCGGGATTGCGTTGGTGCTCTACGGGTTTGCCTGAGAGCGATGCATGCCCTGCCTGCCGATTCGGTGAACACCCGGACGCGGACCCTCGTATCATCCCCAAAGTGGATCGCGACTGGTTGCTGCTGGAAGTCCTCGGCGACGGGCCCGTCGTCGTGGCGCAGGGACCCGCCCTGAGGAAGTTCGTGCCGCTCGGCGTCTTTTTGCGCCGAAATCCCAACCTGAAGGCGATCACCGCGGTTGTCGACGAAACGGTCGCCCACCGCCGGGGCGTCACCCGGGCCCTGGCGGACGGCAAGACCGTCGCCCGCACCGAGGCCGTCATCATGAACGACGGCCGCGTGCACGGCGTGCACCTGTGGACGGGACCGCGGACCGCGCGTCCGGCGCATCGGCCGCTGCCCGGAGCGGTGGCATGGAACATCACGACGGGCACGGCCAGCGATACGCCCCAGGCGCTGGCGAATTCCGGTCTCGATCTCAGTGTCGAGAGCACCGACGGCCGCCCGTTCGCGGCGGACCTGCCCGTCGGCCACATCAACCGGGACGAGACCCAGGTGCTCGCCCTGTCGATGAGCTGCAAACCCGGGGACACGTTCGGCAGCACGTGGGACGCCACCAGCCACAGCGGCGAGCGCATCCGGGTCAGCTTCGTCGCCCGGGCCGGTCTCGAGCGTCAGGCGGACGGCACCGAACACCTGATCGCCCGCGCCATGAACTGGCGTGTGCCCCAACCCGATACGCCCGTGCCCGAGGACGACCTCGCCAAGCAGATCCTGCGCGACATGGCGCAGGAGGGCATCCACCGGGCGCTGGTCGACCTGCGGACGTGGAACCTGCTCAAATGGCTCGACCCGCCGTTCCCCCACTTCGACTGGCGCGGCGGGCCGGGAGGACAGCCGCTCGTGCACCCCGACGACGACACCGTCCTGCGCTCGATGAAGCAGCAGTTCGCCGACGGGCCGGCCGTGGGGCTGCTGCGGCTGCGCGCCAAGGGCGGCGGGTGGACCCTGGTGCACAGCACCGTCTACCGCGTGCATCTGCTCGACGACAACTACGCCGGGCTGATCAGCCTGCGACTGCCGACGCCGGCCGAGCTGCTGCGCAAGTCGCGGTCGCTGTGAGCCGGCACCCTAGCCGATCAAGACCGCGTACCGCGGCTTGATCACCTCGTCGATGATCGCCAGGCGCTGGTCGAACGGGATGAACGCCGATTTCATCGCGTTGATGGTGAACCGCTCGAGGTCGCTCCACCCGTAGCCGAAGGCCTCCACCAGCCGGTGCATCTCCATGCTCATCGAGGTGTCGCTCATCAACCGGTTGTCGGTGTTGACGGTCACCCGGAACCGCGTGCGGGCCAGCAGGTCGAACGGGTGGTCGGCGATGCTCTTGACCGCGCCGGTCTGCACGTTGGAGCTGGGGCACAGCTCCAGTGGGACACGCTTGTCGCGCACGATCGACGCCAGCCTGCCCAACCGCACCTCGCCGGCGTCGGAGCCACTGCCGAGCACGTCGATGTCGTCGACGATGCGCACCCCGTGGCCCAGCCGGTCGGCGCCGCAGAACGCGATCGCCTCATGGATGGACGGCAGCCCGAACGCCTCGCCGGCATGAATCGTGAAGCGCGCGTTATGGTCTCGCATGTATTCGAAGGCGTCCAGGTGCCGCGTCGGCGGGTTGCCGGCCTCGGCGCCGGCAATGTCGAAGCCGACCACGCCCCGGTCCCGCCACCGGACCGCCAGCTCGGCGATCTCCCGCGACACCGCGGCGTGACGCATGGCGGTGACGAGCAGGCGCACCACGATCGGGCGGCCCGCGTCGGCGCAGGCCTTCTCCCCGTCGGCGAAGCCGGCCAGCACGGCGTCGACGATCTCGTCGAAGGACAGCCCGCGGTCGATGTGCAGCTCGGGCGCGAACCGGATCTCGGCGTACACCACCGAGTCGGCGGCCAGGTCCTCCACACACTCGTGGGCGACGCGGTGCAGCGCCTCGGGGGTCTGCATCACCGCCACGGTGTGCGAGAAGGGCTCCAGGTAGCGCTCCAGCGAGCCGCTGTGCGAGCGGGTGCGAAACCAGGTGGCCAGCTCGTCGACGTCGGTGGCGGGCAGCCCGTCGTAGCCGGTCTGCCCGGCGATGTCGATGACGGTGGCCGGGCGCAGGCCGCCGTCGAGATGATCGTGCAGCAGGGCCTTGGGCGCCCGTCGGATCTGGTTGAGCTCCAATGCTGTACTCACGTGGCGATCCGATCGATGATCAGCGGGCGCGCCGCCGGTGGCGCATCCCCGACGGAAAAGCCGCCGTCGAGCTCGGCGATCGCGGCGGCCAACCGGTGCGGGGTGTCGGTGTAGAGGGTGAACAGCGGCTCGCCGGCGGCCACCGGCTCGCCGGGACGGCGATGAATTGTGACGCCGGCGCCGGGCTGCACCTTCTCGCCCGGGCGGGACCTGCCCGCACCGAGCCGCCAGGCCGCCATCCCCACTGCCATCGCGTCGATATCGCCCATTGTGCCGCCCCGGGCAGCGGTCACGGTCTCGGTATGCGCACCGATGGGCAACGGAACCGACAAGTCACCGCCCTGGGCCGCGACGATCCGGCGGAACCGGTCCATCGCGGTGCCGTCGCGCAGCGCCTCGGCGGGTTCGCGGTCGTCGATGCCGGCCAGCTCGAGCATCTCGCCGGCCAGGCGCAGCGTCAGCTCCACCACGTCGCGCGGCCCGCCGCCGGCCAGGACCTCCAGCGCCTCGGCCACCTCGAGCGCGTTGCCGACGGCGGCGCCCAGCGGGGCGTTCATGTCCGTGAGCAGCGCGCGGGTGGGCACCTGGTGCGCCGCGCCGAGCCCGACCATGAGGTGCGCCAGCTCGCGGGCCTGCGCCTGGGATTCCACCAGCGCCCCGGCGCCGACCTTCACGTCGAGGACCAGCGCGCCGACCCCCTCGGCCAGCTTCTTGCTCATCACCGAGCTGGCGATCAGCGGCGGCGATTCGACGGTGGCGGTGATGTCGCGCAGCGCGTACAGCTTCTTGTCGGCCGCCGCGAGCTCACCGGCGGCGAAGATCGCCGCCCCGACGTCGACCAGTTGTTCGCGCACGCGCCGCGTCGAGAGCTGCACGGTGAAACCGGCGATGGACTCGAGTTTGTCCAGGGTGCCGCCGGTGTGGCCCAGCCCGCGGCCCGAGGCCTTGGGCACCGCGGCGCCGCACGCCGCGACGACGGGGAGCAGCGCCAGCGTGGTCTTGTCGCCCACGCCACCGGTGGAGTGCTTGTCCACGGTAGGCAGGGCTCTACCGTCGCGGCGCAGGTCACCGAAATCCATCCGTTCGCCCGAGGCCACCATCGCCGTCGTCCAGCGGGTGGTCTCGCCGCGGTCCATGCCGCGCCAGAAGATCGCCATCAGCAGCGCCGCCATCTGCTCGTCGGCGACCCGGCCGTGGGTGTAGGCGTCGACGACCCAGTCGATGGCGGCATCGGAGAGCCGATGGCCGTCGCGCTTGGTCCTGATTACCGTCGGGGCGTCGAATGCAAAGTCGTTCATAGCTTTTCGGGGTCAGTCTCTTCGGGGTCGGCCTTTTCGGAGCGGGCCAGGTCGTCGGGACCGAACGCGTCGGGCAGCAGGTCGCCCAGCCGGCGCGGCCCGGCCGGGTGGTCGATGAGCAGGCCGGCACCGCCGTGCTCGAGCAGGACCTGGCGGCACCGCCCGCACGGCAGCAACGGCGACCCGCGGCCGTCGACACAGGCCAGCGCGACCAACCGGCCGCCGCCGGTCGCGTGCAGGGCGCACACCACGCCGCACTCGGCGCAGAGACCAAGGCCATATGAGACATTCTCCACATTGCATCCGGTGACGATGCGGCCGTCGTCCACCAGCGCCGCCGCCCCCACACCGAACCGTGAATACGGCGCATAGGCCCCGGCCGCCACGTCGATTGCCTTGTTGCGCAGCGTCTTCCAATCGACATCAGGCATATTGGCACCCCGCTCACCGATGGGCCGACTCAAGACAGCAACCCTAACCCGCGCGGGCGGCGCTGTCCGGCGCCCCCCGAACCGCGGCCGGGCCAGGCTAGTCTGAAATTCCGGTCGACAAAGGCGGTGAGGACTCCGGTGAGTACGCAGGCGACAACCACGGGTCCGGCCCCGGCATCGACGCCATCGCGCAAGCGGCGTCCACCCCGGACCCTGTATCGGGGCGATCCCGGCATGTGGTCGTGGGTGCTGCACCGCATCACCGGCGCGACGATCTTCTTCTTCCTGTTCGTCCACGTGCTGGACACCGCGCTGGTCAGGGTCGGTCCGCAGGCCTACGACGAGGTGGTCGCGACCTACAAGACGCCGATCGTCGGCCTGATGGAGTTCGGCCTGATCGTCGCGGTGCTGTTTCACGCGCTCAACGGAATCCGGGTCATCCTGATCGACTTCTGGTCCGAGGGCACCCGCTACCAGCGGCTGATGCTGTGGATCGTCGCCGTCGTCTTCCTGCTGCTGATCGTTCCGGCCGGCGTGGCGGTCGGCATCCACCTGCTGGCGCAGTTCCGATGAGCGGCCCCGACCTCCAGCTCGGCCCGGGCCGGCCCGCGCCGGTGCGGCAGCGCAGCCACGACCGGCCGGCCGGCCTGGACAACCCCCGCTCGCCACGGCGCCGCGCCGGCATCCCCAATTTCGAGAAGTTCGCGTGGCTGTTCATGCGGTTCTCCGGCGTCGCGCTGGTATTCCTGGCGATCGGGCACCTGTTCATCATGCTGATGTGGGACGACGGCGTGTACCGCATCGACTTCAACTACGTGGCGCAGCGCTGGGGGTCGCCGTTCTGGCAGACGTGGGACCTGCTGCTGCTGTGGCTGGCGCAGCTGCACGGTGGCAACGGCCTGCGCGTCATCATCGACGACTACAGCCGCAAGGACAGCACGCGGTTCTGGCTGAACAGCCTGCTGGTGGTGTCGATGGCGTTCACGCTGGTGCTGGGGACCTACGTGCTGCTGACCTTCGACCCCAACATCTCCTGATCGAGGGAGGCCGATGACGTGATTTCCCAACACCGATACGACGTGGTGATCGTCGGCGCGGGCGGGGCCGGGATGCGCGCGGCGGTGGAGGCCGGGCCGCGGGTGCGCACCGCCGTGCTGACCAAGCTGTATCCGACCCGCAGCCACACCGGCGCCGCCCAGGGCGGCATGTGCGCGGCGCTGGCCAACGTCGAGGACGACAACTGGGAATGGCACACCTTCGACACCGTCAAGGGCGGCGACTACCTCGCCGACCAGGACGCCGTGGAGATCATGTGCCGCGAAGCCATCGACGCGGTGCTCGATCTGGAGAAGATGGGGATGCCGTTCAACCGCACCCCCGAGGGCCGCATCGACCAGCGCCGCTTCGGCGGGCACACCCGCGAGCACGGCAAGGCCCCGGTGCGCCGCGCCTGTTACGCCGCCGACCGCACCGGCCACATGATCCTGCAGACGCTCTACCAGAACTGCGTCCGCCACGACGTGCAGTTCTTCAACGAGTTCTACGCGCTGGACCTGGTTCTGACGCAAACCCCCGGCGGACCGGTGGCCACCGGCGTGGTCGCCTACGAGCTGGCCACCGGTGAGATCCACGTCTTCCACGCCAAGGCCGTGGTGATCGCCACCGGCGGCTCGGGCCGGATGTACAAGACCACGTCGAATGCGCACACGCTGACCGGCGACGGCATCGGGATTGTGTTCCGCAAGGGACTTCCGTTGGAAGACATGGAGTTTCACCAGTTCCACCCGACCGGCCTGGCCGGCCTGGGCATCCTGATCTCCGAGGCGGTGCGCGGCGAGGGCGGCCGGCTGCTCAACGGCGAGGGCGAGCGCTTCATGGAGCGCTACGCCCCGACGATCGTCGACCTGGCGCCGCGCGACATCGTCGCCCGCTCGATGGTGCTGGAGGTGTTGGCGGGCCGCGGTGCCGGCCCGCACAAAGACTACGTCTACATCGACGTGCGCCACCTCGGCGAGGACGTGCTCAATGCCAAGCTGCCCGACATCACCGAGTTCGCCCGCACCTACCTGGGCGTGGACCCGGTGCACGAGCTGGTCCCCGTCTACCCGACATGCCACTACGTGATGGGCGGTATCCCCACCACCGTGACCGCACAGGTGTTGGCCGACAACACCTCTACGGTGCCGGGCCTGTACGCGGCCGGCGAGTGCGCGTGCGTCTCGGTGCACGGCGCCAACCGGCTGGGCACCAACTCGCTGCTGGACATCAATGTGTTCGGCCGCCGGGCCGGGATCGCCGCGGCTTCCTACGCGAGGGGACACGACTTCGTGGACATGCCGCCGGACCCGGAGGCGATGGTCGTCGGCTGGGTGGGCGACATCCTCTCCGAGCACGGCAACGAGCGCGTCGCCGACATCCGCGGCGCGCTGCAGCAGTCGATGGACAACAACGCCGCGGTGTTCCGCACCGAGGAGACGCTGAAGCAGGCGCTCACCGACATCCATGCTTTGAAAGAGCGTTATTCCCGAATCACCGTGCACGACAAGGGGAAACGCTTCAACAGCGACCTGCTGGAGGCGATCGAGCTGGGCTTTCTGCTGGAGCTGGCCGAGGTCACCGTGGTCGGCGCGCTGAACCGCAAGGAGTCCCGCGGCGGGCACGCCCGCGAGGACTACCCCAACCGCGACGACGTCAACTACATGCGCCACACCATGGCCTACAAGGAAATTGGGGCCGATAAGCAGGGCAGCGACCTGCGCAGCGACATCACGCTGGACTTCAAGCCCGTCGTGCAGACCCGCTACGAACCCAAGGAACGGAAGTACTGATGGCCGACGAGGCTCCCGAAACCGGGCTCGGTCCACCCCTGCCGCCGCTTCCCGAGGGCGCCGTGCTGGTGACGGTCAAGATCGCCCGGTTCAACCCCGACCAGCCCGACGCGTTCTCAGAAACCGGTGGCTGGCAGAGCTTCCGGGTGCCCTGCCTGCCCACCGACCGGCTGCTCAACCTGTTGATCTACATCAAGAGCTACCTGGACGGGACGCTGACGTTCCGGCGCTCCTGCGGGCACGGCGTGTGCGGCTCGGACGCGATGCGCATCAACGGCGCCAACCGGCTGGCCTGCAAGGTGCTGATGCGTGACCTGCTGCCCGACAAGCCGAGGAAGCCCGGGAAGGGGCTGACCGTCACCGTCGAGCCGATCCGCGGGCTTCCGGTGGAAAAGGACCTCGTGGTCGACATGGAGCCCTTCTTCGACGCCTACCGCGCGGTCAAGCCGTACCTGGTCACCAGCGGCAATCCCCCGACACGGGAACGGATCCAGAGCCCCACCGACCGCGCCCGCTACGACGACACCACCAAGTGCATCCTGTGCGCCGCCTGCACCACCAGCTGTCCGGTGTTCTGGCACGAGGGCAGCTACTACGGCCCGGCGGCGATCGTCAACGCGCACCGCTTCATCTTCGACAGCCGCGACGAGGCCACCGCCGAGCGCCTCGACATCCTCAACGAGGTCGACGGCGTGTGGCGGTGTCGCACCACGTTCAACTGCACCGAGGCCTGCCCGCGCGGCATCGAGGTCACCAAGGCCGTCCAGGAGGTCAAGCGCGCGCTGATGTTCTCGCGTTGAGCTCGCGCCAGCCCCTTCTTGCCTTCTCGTCGCCGAGCGTGAAGGTAGCTTCACGCTCGGCGCCGAACGTGAAGCTATCTTCACGCTCGGCGAACGGGACTCAGGCTAACCGGGCGGGAGCTCCAGCACCCGGTTGTTGCCCGTGTCGACGATGTAGACATTCCCGGCGGTGTCGACGCTGATGCCCTGAGGATTGTTGATTCCGTTGAACGGCAGTGTTTTCGACGTGTTGGAGGCCGCGAGAAACTCCGTGACGCGATTGTAGTAAACGTCGGTCACATACACGTTTCCGCTGGTGTCGCCGGCCACATTGTCCGGATGTCCGACCATAAAGGGCAGCACGGTCGGAACCGTCCCCGTCAGCGGCAGTTTCAGCACCCGTTCGTTGTTCCGGTCGATGACGAAGAGGGCGCCGGCGTGATCCACCGTCACGGCCGAGGGACACGCCAGGCCGCTGAACGGCAGCACCTTCTGCCCGGTCGAATGCCCGAGCAGCTCCACCACCCGGTTGTGCGCGCAGTCGGTGACAACGACGGCGCGCTCGTCGCCGGGGTCGCGGGCAGCGACCGTCACACCCGTGGGGTCCCCGAGATCGGTGAACGGCAGCACGGTCGGGTTGGTCGACCCGGCCGTCACCTCCAGCACCCGGTGCTGCGCGGGCTCGGTGACCATCAAATCACCGGCGTCGTCGACCGCGATATCCAGGGGACGGTCCAGGCCGGCTATCGGTACCAGGGTCTGGGTGGTCGAACCCGCGGCCAGTTTCAGCACCCGGTTGTTGCCGGTGTCGGTGACGTAGACGTCGCCTTTCGCATCGACCGCGACGCGCTGGGGGTTCTCGAGTCCGGTGAACGGCAACACAACCTGACCCTTTGGTTTCGCCGAATGGAACGGAGATTGTCTGGTGACTCGCAACAATGCGACGCCACCGACTACCGCGACCACCACCACCACCGCGGCGAGGGTCAGAACTTTGCCGCTGCCGAGTCTTGTCAGCGGGGTCCGTTCTGCGGGCGGGGTCTCGGGCGGGCTGACCAGCTCTGAGAGTGCGGCGTCACTGGCGGGGGCCGGCGGTGCAGCGTGGGTGGAGAAGTCGGTGAGGGCCGCGCGGGCGGCCACGGCCAGTTCGTGTGCCGACTGGTAGCGGTCGTCCGGCTCCTTCGCCATGCCCCGTGCGATCACGCGATCGAACCCGGCGGGAATCGCCGGGTCGATGCTGCTGGGTCTGGGCGGTTCGCCCGTGCGGTGGGCGGCGGCCAAGCCCTCCACCCCGCCCCCGCTGAACGGCAACCGCCCGGTGAGGCACTCGTAGAGAACACAGGCGAGCGAGTACACGTCGGCACGAGCGTCGACGACCTTCCCGTCCGTTCCTGCGTCGAAGCGCTCCGGGGCCATGTACGCCGGGCTTCCCGGGGCGACGTTGGTGAGCGTCAAACGACCGGCATCGGCCTCGTGAACGAGCCCGAAATCAATCAGATACACAAAATCGTCGCCGACCATCAGCAGGTTCGACGGCTTCACGTCGCGATGCACCAGCCCGGCCTTGTGCGCCGCATCCAGCGCCGCCGCAGCCTGTTCGACCACTCGCACGGCCTTCTGCGGACTCAACGCTCGGTCGCGCCTCAGCACCTCCTTCAGGTCGACGCCGTCGACGATCGGCATCACCAGATACATGCGCCTGTCGATCTCGCCGGTCTCGTAGATCGGGATGATGTTCGGGCTGGCCAGCCGGCCGGCCGCATACGCCTCACGGCGAAATCGCTCGCGAAATCCCGGCTCGGCAGCCAGTTCCGGCTGCAGCAACTTGACGGCCACATCCCGGCCCAGCACGGTGTCGTGGGCCCGATACACCGCGCCCATATTGCCCTGGCCGAGCTTGTCGAAAAGCCGGTAGCGGCCAAACTCCACTTCGATCGGGGCCGCCGGCCCCGAAGCGACGTCAGCGGTCGGGGCCGTCAGTGCGTTGTGCGCGGCGACGGACAACTCGCGGGCCGTCTGATAGCGGTCATCGGGGTCTTCGGCCATGCCGCGCACGATCACCTCGTCGAAGGCCGCCGGAATCGCCGGGTCGATCTCGGTGGGTTTGGGCGGCGCGAGATTTCCCGCAAGGGCGGGCCGACCGGTCAGGCACTCGTAGAGGACGCAGGTCAGGTCGTAGATGTCGGTGCGGGCGTCGACGGTATCGCCGCCGGTCGGGGCGGCTCCGAAATCGATCAGGTAGACGAACGCGCCGCCCACCACCAAGTTCTCGGCCTTGACGTCACCGTGGACCACCCCGGCCACGTGGGCCGCTTCGAGCGCGGACGCGACCTGCACGATCACCCGCACCGCCACCATGGGGTGCAGTGGTCCATCGCGCCTCAACAGGTCTTGCACGGTGATGCCGTCGACGACGGCGGGCATCACCAGATAGGGCCGCCCGTCGATCTCGCCGGCCTCATAAACGGGCATGATGTTCGGGTCGTTGAGCCGGGCCGCGATGGAGACCTCGCGCTGGAACCTCTCGCGATGGCCCGGATCGGCAGCCGACTCCGGTGAGAGCACCTTGATGGCCACCTCGCGGCTCATCATGGTGTCGTGGGCCTTGTACACCGTGCCGGTGCCGCCGGATCGGAGCACCTCCAACAACCGATAACGCCCGAAGGCCTCGCCTTCCACCTCGTCCACCGCAAGCCTCCTCTGAGCGCAACCTTCCTTTGGGCGCAACCTTCCTTTGGGCGCAACGAAGTGGTGCCTGGATGCTACCAATCAGTCGACCTCGTGTTTGCCGGTTCGGCTGCAGGAATTTATCAACCCCTGCGTCCGGCGGGCCTGCATGGCAACGCCGCCAGCAGCCCATCGTCACACTTTGGCGGCCAGTGTCGTCTGACGGGTATGACACACAATCCCCGCATCGAGCCCCTGCCCCCCAAGCGCGCCGGACTGCTGACGCGCGCCATGTACCGCTACGCCAAGCGCCGGTTCGGTCAGGTTCCCGAACCGATTGCCGTGGCCGCGCATCACCGCCGGCTGCTGATCGCCAACGCGGTGCACGAGACGATGCTGGCCTCGGCATCGCGCACGCTGGCACCGAATGTGCGTGAGCTGGCGGTGTTCTGGGCGGCGCGCACCATCGGCTGCTCCTGGTGCGTGGACTTCGGTTCCATGCTGCAGCGCCTCGACGGCCTGGACATCGCGCGGCTGAAGGACATCGACGACTACGCGACGTCGCCGGCCTACACCGACGACGAGCGCGCCGCCATCGCCTACGCCGACGCGATGACCACCGATCCGCACGCCGTCACCGACGAGCAGGTCGCCGACCTGCGGGCCCGCTTCGGCGAGGCCGGCGTGATCGAGCTGACCTATCAGATCGGGGTGGAGAACATGCGCGCGCGGATGAACACCGCGCTGGGCATCACCGAACAGGGCTTCAATTCCGGTGACGCCTGCCGGGTTCCGTGGGAGTCCGCAGCGGAGAGCCGGTGAACTTCTCGGGGTTGGCGACATCCCACAGCGCAACCACCCGCCCGTCGCGGACGGTCATCGCCAGGATCCGTGGCAGCATCGGCCGGTGGCCGTCCCCGCCGGGGCTGCCCTCCGTGTAGGCGCCCAGTTCCCCGTTGACCAGCGCCAGCCGGTTCGACGAGAAGAACGCCGGGCCGTAGCGTTGCGCCAGGCCGAACATGAACCGGGCCACCTTGTCGGCCCCCTGGACGACCTGAACTGCCGTGGGCGCCTTACCATTCGAATCGCCGGTGAAGCTCACCTCGGGATGCAGCAGCGCCACCACCGCGTCCAGGTCGCCGGCGGCCATCGCGGCCATCAGCCGGCCTACCACCTCGTCGTGCGACGGGTCCGGCTCGGGCGGCGGCGACGCGCTGACCGCCCTGCGGGCCCGCGACGCCAGCTGGCGGGCGGCGGGTTCGGTGGTGCCCAGTACCGCGGCCACGTCGGCGAACGGCACCGCGAACCCGTCGTGCAGGACGAACGCGACGCGCTGGTCGGGGGAGAGCCGCTCGAGCACCACCATCGCCGCGAATCGGGCGTCCTCGGCGGCCACCACCTCCGACAGCGGGTCGGCGCGGTCGAACCCGGTGACCACCGGTTCGGGCAGCCAATTGCCGGTGTAGGTTTCGCGCCGATGCGCCGCCGAGCGCAGCTTGTCCAGCCCGAGCCGGCTCACCACGGTCGTCAGCCACGCCCGCAGGTCGGCGATCTGGCCGTCCTGGGCGTCCCAGCGCAGCCAGGCCTCCTGAACGATGTCCTCGGCGTCGGCCACGGTCCCGGTCAGCCGGTAGGCGACCGACATGAGATGCGGTCGGAGGGTTTCGAATTGCGCGACCTGCCGCGCTGGGGTCATGCCCCGAGCGTAGCGCTAGGCTCACGGGCACCATGACCGATCACCTGTGGCTGCATTTCGCCCGGCACGGCGCGGGGATCGCGCATCCCATCATCACCCGCGGCGAGGGTGTCACCATCTTCGACGACCGCGGCAAGAGCTACCTGGACGCGCTGTCCGGGCTGTTCGTCGTGCAGGTGGGTCACGGTCGCACGGAACTCGCCGAGGTCGCCGCCCGCCAGGCCGCCACGCTGGCCTTCTTCCCGCTCTGGGGATACGCGCACCCGACGGCGATCGAGCTCGCCGAGCGCCTCGCCCACTACGCCCCGGGCGACCTGAACCGCGTGTTCTTCACCACCGGCGGCACCGAAGCCGTCGAAACCGCGTGGAAGCTGGCCAAGCACTACTTCAAGCTGACCGGCAAACCCGGTAAGCACAAGGTCATTTCGCGTTCGATCGCCTACCACGGCACCACCCACGGCGCGCTGGCGATCACCGGGCTGCCGGCCTACAAGGCGCCGTTCGAGCCGGTGGCGCCCGGCGGCTTCCGGGTGCCCAACACGAACTTCTACCGCGCGCCCGAACCGTTCCATGCCGGCGACGCCGGCACTGAGAAAGCGTTCGGGCGGTGGGCCGCCGACCGCATCGCCGAGGCCATCGAGTTCGAGGGCCCCGACACCGTGGCCGCGGTTTTCCTGGAGCCGGTGCAAAACGCCGGGGGCGCAATCCCGCCTCCCCCGGGCTATTTCGAACGGGTGCGCCAGATCTGCGACGACTACGACGTGCTGCTGGTGTCCGACGAGGTGATCTGCGCCTTCGGCCGGATCGGTTCGATGTTCGCCTGTGACGACTTCGGCTACGTGCCGGACATGATCACCTGCGCCAAGGGCATGACGTCGGGCTACTCGCCGATCGGCGCGATGATCGCCAGCGAGCGGCTGTTCGAGCCGTTCGACGACGGCGCCACGGTCTTCCCGCACGGCTACACCTTCGGCGGACATCCGGTCTCGGCCGCCGTCGGCCTGGCCAACCTCGCCATCTTCGAGCGCGAGGGTCTGGGCGATCGCGTCAAACACCACGCGCCGGCCTTCCGCGCCACCCTGGAGAAGCTGCACGACCTGCCCATCGTCGGTGACGTGCGCGGCGAGGGCTACTTCTACGGCATCGAACTGGTCAGGGACAAGACGACCAAGGAAACCCTCGGCGACGCCGACTGCGAGCGGCTGCTGCACGGCTACGTCTCGCCCGCCCTGTTCGAGGCGGGCCTGTACTGCCGCGCCGACGACCGCGGCGACCCCGTCATCCAGGTGGCGCCGCCGCTGATCAGCGGTCAGGCCGAGTTCGACGCCATCGAGGCCATCCTGCGCGACGTGCTGACGGAGGCCGGCAAGCGGCTCTAGCGAGTAACTTCCGCCCCATCAGTCACAGCGCGGCTCCCTGCGATCGGGCCGGAAATCGCCTAGTCTGCTCAGACGATGAGCTTTCTACGTTTGGCGTCGTGCCTGGCGGCGGCGGTTTTCACGGCGGCTATTTTCACGATGGCCGTCCCGGTCGGCCTGGGCTCTCCCGCGGCACGGGCCGAGCCGGCGGCCAACGCCGGGCCGACGGACTGCCCGTTCAAGGTGAACACCCCGCCCGCGGTGGATTCCTCGGAAGTTCCCAAGGCGGGCGACCCGCCGCTGCCGCTGGCGGTGCCCCCGCAGCCGGTCGGCGGCGAGGCGCTCGGCAGCTGCGGCGTGGTCGTCGCGCCCGACACGCCGCTGCTGCCGACGGACGTCTCCGCCGACGCCTGGCTGGTGGCCGACCTCGACAGCGGCGCGGTCATCGCCGCCAAGGATCCCCACGCCCGGCACCGCCCGGCCAGCGTCATCAAGGTGCTGGTCGCGATGGCCTCCATCAACGCCCTGCCGCTGAACAAGACGGTGCCCGGCACTTCCGACGACGCGGCCGCCGAGGGCACCAAGGTCGGCGTCGACGAAGGCGGCGTCTACACCGTCAACCAGATCCTGCACGGGCTGCTGATGCACTCCGGCAACGACGCCGCCCACGCGCTGGCCATGCAGCTCGGCGGGATGCAGCAGGCGCTGCAGAAGATCAACGTGCTGGCCGCCAAGCTGGGCGGCCGCGACACCCGGGTGGCGACCCCGTCGGGTCTCGACGGGCCCGGCATGAGCACCTCGGCCTACGACATCGGCCTGTTCTACCGCTACGCCTGGGAAAACCCCGTCTTCGCCGACATCGTCGCCACCCAAACCTTCGACTTCCCCGGCCACGGCGACCACCCCGGCTACGAGCTGGAGAACGACGACAAGCTGCTCTACAACTACCCCGGCGCGCTGGGCGGCAAGACCGGCTACACCGACGACGCCGGCCAGACCTTCGTCGGCGCGGCCAACCACAACGGGCGACGGCTGATGGCGGTGCTGCTGCACGGAACCCGGCAGCCGATCGCGCCGTGGGAACAGGCCGCGCACCTTCTCGACTACGGGTTCGCCACCCCGCCGGGCACCCGGGTCGGGTCGCTGATCGCGCCCGACCCCTCGCTGATGGCCGCCAAGCCGGACGGCGCCGCCGACCGCAACAGCGCGGCCCAGGCCGCGGGGATCATGCCGTCGCCGGACGCCGTGCCCGTGCGGGTGGGCGTCGCGGTGATCGGGGCGCTCATCGTCTTCGGGCTGATCCTGGTCGCGCGCTCGTTGAACCGCCGGCCCCAACATCGTTGAGCGCCAGGGGCCTGCAGGTCGGACTGACCGCCGCCAGCGTCGGCGTCGTCTACGGTTACGACCTGTCCATCATCGCCGGCGCGCAGCTGTTCGTCACCGAGGACTTCGGCCTGTCGACCCGGCAGCAGGAACTGCTGACGACCATGGCGGTGATCGGCCAGATCGCCGGGGCGTTCGGCGCCGGCGTGCTCGCCAACGCGATCGGGCGGAAGAAGTCGGTCGTGCTGGTCCTGGTCGGATACGCGGCCTGCGCGCTGCTGGGCGCGTTCGCGGTGTCGCTGCCGATGCTGTTGACCGCGCGCTTCCTGATCGGCCTGGCCATCGGCGTCTCGATCGTGGTGGTGCCGGTGTACGTCGCGGAGTCGGCCCCGGCGGCGGTGCGCGGGTCGCTGCTGACGGTCTACCAGCTGGCGACCGTCAGCGGGCTCATCATCGGCTACCTGACCGGTTACGCGTTGGCCGGCGCCCACGGCTGGCGGTGGATGCTGGGGCTGGCCGCCGTGCCGGCGATGGCGTTGCTGCCGTTGCTGAGTCGCATGCCCGACACCGCCCGCTGGTACGTGCTCAAGGGCCGGCTGGACGACGCCCGGGCGGCGCTGCTGCGCGTGGAGCCCGACGCGAACGCCGAGGACGAACTCGCCGAGATCGGGGCCGCGCTGGGTCAAGGTGGCGGCGGCATTGCCGAGATGCTGCGCCCCCCGTACCTGCGGGCCACCCTCTTCGTTGTCACGCTGGGCTTTTTGATTCAGATCACCGGTATCAACGCGATAATCTATTACAGCCCAAGGATTTTCGAAGCCATGGGATTCACCGGAAACTTCGCGCTGCTGGGTTTGCCCGCGCTCGTGCAGGTCGCCGGCGTGGCGGCCGTGATCGCCTCGATGCTGCTGGTCGACCGGCTGGGCCGGCGCCCGATCCTGTTGTGCGGCATCGCAATGATGGTCGCCGCCGACGCGGTGCTGATGGCCGTGTTCGCGCGGGGCTTCGGCGGTGCGGTCCTCGGCTTCGCCGGCGTGCTGCTGTTCATCGTCGGGTTCACGGTGGGATTCGGTTCCCTGGGCTGGGTGTACGCCAGCGAGAGCTTCCCGTCGCGGCTGCGCTCCATCGGGTCGAGCGCGATGCTGACCTCCAACCTGGTGGCCAACGCGATCATCGCCGCCGTCTTTTTGACCATGCTGCATTCCCTGGGCGGCGCGGGGGCTTTCGCGGCGTTCGCGTCGCTGGCGGTGGTCGCCTTCGTCGTCGTGTACCGCTACGCGCCGGAGACCAAAGGCCGTCAGCTCGAGGACATCCGGCATTTCTGGGAGAACGGCGGCAGGTGGCCCTGATCGCGGCGGGGACCCTGGTTCTGGACGGTCGGGTCGCCCGGCCGGGCTGGCTGGAGGTCTCCGGCGGGCGCATTGCGGCGTGCGGCACCGGGCCGCCGCCGCGACCGCCCGACGACGACTTCCCGGATTCGGTTGTGGTGCCGGGGTTCGTCGACGTGCACGTGCACGGCGGCGGCGGGCACTCCTACCCCGACGGTGTCGACGCTGCGGCCGGGGCCGCCCGGTTCCACCTGCGCCACGGCACCACCACGACGCTGGCCAGCCTGGTCACCGCCGCGCCCGCGGAGCTGCTTGCCGGGGTTCGAGCGCTCGCCGACGCCACCCGGCGGGGCACGGTCGCCGGCATCCACCTGGAGGGCCCGTGGCTGAGCCCGGCGCGCTGCGGGGCCCACGACCGCACCAGGATGCGCGACCCGGACCCGGCCGAGATCGAGGCCGTGCTCGCCGCCGGTGGCGGCGCGATCCGGATGGTGACGCTGGCCCCCGAGCTGCCCGGCAGCGACGAGGCGATCCGCCGCTTCATCGATGCGGGAGTCGTTGTGGCCGTGGGACACACCGGCGCGACCTATGAGCAGACCCGGCGCGCCATCGACACCGGCGCCACGGTCGGCACCCATCTGTTCAACGCGATGCCGCCGCTGCACCACCGCGCGCCGGGACCGGCGCTGGCGTTGCTGGAAAACCCGGAGGTGACCGTCGAACTCATCGCCGACGGCGTGCACGTGCATCCGGCCGTGCTCGACGCCGTGGTCCGGTTCGCGGGGCCCGACCGCGTCGCCGTCGTCACCGACGCGATCGCCGCGGCCGGCCGCGGCGACGGGGCGTTCCGGCTCGGCGCGGTGCCCATCGACGTCGTCTCCGGCGTGGCCCGGGTGAGCGGCACGGACACCATCGCCGGCAGCACCGCCACCATGGACCGGCTGTTCTCCACCGTGGCGGGGCTGGCCGGATTGGCAGCGGCCGTGCACATGACCGCCCAGACGCCGGCGCGGGCCCTCGGGCTCGAGCGGGTGGGCAGCCTGCGCGTCGGTCATGACGCCGATGTTGTCGTGCTGGACGCCGATTTGGGGGTCACCGCCGTCATGGTGCGCGGCGAGTGGCGGGTGCCCCGGCAGGGCTAACGCAGCCAGCGCGTCAGCCGGGCAAAGACCAGCGCGCCAACGGCTCCCATCGCCATCGCGGTCACGGTCTGGCGCGTCGCCAGCCCCTCGTTCTGGTGGACCCGCGGGGCGATGATCGCCGGGGCCGGCGGCTCGACGCGCCTGGAACGCGGGTCGGTGGACGCGGTGGCCGCCCACGCGGTGCAGAACAGCACGAGATAGGCCGTGATGTAGGCGAACACCATCAGGCCCAGCACGGGTCCGAATGTGGCACCGGCCGGGCTGCGCACCACCTTCTGCAGGTAGATCGAGCCCACCTGCTTGAACAGCTCGAATCCGATCGCGGCCATCAACCCGGCCCGCAGCGAGGCCGCGAAGCTGACCTTCTCCCGCGGCAGCCGGGCGATCATCCAGGTCAACAGCAGCCAGGACACCAGCACCGACACCGATATCGACACGGCCCGGAAGATCGCGTCGAACACGAAGTTCTCTGGTATGCCAAGCCATTTCAGCGCGGCCGCCATCGGCGCGGCGTGGCCGAGCGCGGACAGCGCGATGGTGGCCACGGTCATCACGAACGTCCCGAGCATCGCCAGCAGGTCCGACAGCTTGGTGCGCACGAAACCCGGTGAGTCGAAACGCTGTTCCCACCACATCTCGGTCAGCGCCTCCCGCAGGTGCGACATCCAGCTCAGCCCGGCCCAGGCCGCGGTGGCCAGGCCGATGACGCCGACCGACGTGCGCGCATCGATCGCCGAATACATCAGGTCGACCAGCTGCTGCCCCAGCCCGCCCGTCACCGTGGAGCGGATCCGGCGCTCGACCATGTTCAGCAGCTCGGGCCGCAGCGACAGGGTGAACCCGACCACCGCGAAACCGACCATCAGCAACGGGAATAGCGCGAAGATCGTGTAGTAGGTCAGGCCGGCCGCGAAGAAGCCGCCGTTGCGGTCGTCGTAGCGCTGGTAGGCACGCACCACGTGGTCGAACCACCCGAACCGGGCGCGCAGCCGATCGAGAAGCCCAGGCTTGCCGGGTTCGCTCATGTGGAACGTGCTACCCCCGTTGCGGAAGGAATCCCAACCGATCGTAGACCCGCTGGACGGTTTTGCCGGCCACGTCCTCGGCGCGCTGCGCCCCGGCCGCCAGCACCGCCTCGAGTTCGCTGCGATCGGCCATCAACTCGTCGACACGCGCCTTGATCGGGCTGACGAACTCCACGACCGCCTCGGCGGTGTCCTTCTTCAAGTCGCCGTAGCCGCGCCCGCCGTAGCCGTCGACCAGCTTGTCGACGGCGACCCCGGTGACCGCCGACTGGATGGTCAGCAGGTTGGACACGCCCGCCTTGGCCTGCGTGTCGAACCGGATCTCGCGCTCGCTGTCGGTCACCGCGGAGCGAATCTTCTTGGCGGACAACCCCGGATCGTCGAGCAGATTGATCAGCCCGGCATCGCTGGGCGCCGATTTGCTCATCTTCGACGTCGGGTCGGCCAGGTCGTAGATCTTGGCGGTGGACTTGGGGATGAGCACGTCGGGAACCACGAACGTGTCCGGGAAGCGGGCGTTGAACCGCTGCGCCACGTCGCGCGCCAGCTCGAGGTGCTGGCGCTGATCCTCGCCCACCGGGACGAGATCGCTGTCGTAGGCCAGCACGTCGGCGGCCTGCAGAACCGGATAGGTGAACAGGCCCACGGTGGTCGAGTCGCTGCCCTGGCGGGTGGACTTGTCCTTGAACTGCGTCATCCGCGACGCCTGCCCGAACCCGGTGAAGCAGCCCAGCACCCACGCCAACTGGGTGTGGGCGGGCACATGGCTTTGCACGAACACGGTGCTGCGGGCGGGGTCGATGCCCAGCGCGAGGTACTGGGCGGCGGTGACCAGGGTCCGGCGGCGCAGCGCCTCGGGATCCTGGGCGATGGTGATGGCGTGCAGGTCGACCACGCAGAAGAACGGGTCGTGGTCGGCCTGCAGCGCGACCCACTGGGTGATGGCACCCAGCGCGTTGCCCAGATGGAGCGAGTCGGACGTGGGCTGCACGCCGGAAAAGATCCGGCTGGGTCCGGTGGCTGTGCTCATGATGTCTGAGATCTTTTCATGCGCAGGCCGCCGGGCCCGCACCCACCGGCCGCTCGCTTGCGGTACCGCCGGTACCGCATTTATCGTCGCAGTCATGGGGAGTCGTCCGCCGATCCATCTGGGTTCCGGAGAGCCGGTCCTGCTGTTGCACCCGTTCCTGTTGTCACAGGCGGTGTGGGAGGGCGTGGCCCGGCGGTTGGCCGATACCGGCCGCTACGAGGTGTTCGCCCCGACGATGGCCGGCCACCACGGCGGACCGAAGGCGGGCACGTGGTTCCTGTCCTCGGCGGTGCTGGCCGATCACGTCGAGCGCCAGCTGGACGAGCTGGGCTGGGACACCGCCCACATCGTCGGCAACTCGCTGGGCGGCTGGGTCGCCTTCGAGCTGGAGCGGCGCGGCCGGGCGCGCAGTGTCACCGGGATCGCCCCGGCGGGCGGTTGGACGCGCTGGAGCCCGCACAAGTTCGAGGTGATAGCCAAGTTCGTGCTGGGTATCCCGCTGCTGATGCTGGCCTGGCTGTTCGGTCCCCGGGTGATGCGCCTGCCGTTCAGCCGCCGGCTGGCCACCTACGCGATCAGCGCGTCGCCGGACGGGGTCTCCGACGCGCAATTGCTGGGCTGCATCGACGACGTCGCCCACTGCCCCGCCTACTTCCAGCTGCTGGTCAAGGCGACGCTGCTGCACGGGCTGCGGGAGCTGGCGGAGAACGCGGTCCCGGCGCACCTGGTGATCTGCGAGAAGGACCGGATCATCCCGGCGCCCCGCTTCGCCCGGCATTTCACCACCCACCTGCCGGAAGACCACAAGCTGACCCGGCTCGACGGCGTCGGACACGTCCCGATGTTCGAGGCGCCGCAACGCGTCACCGAGGTGATCATCGGATTCCTCGACTCGTGCAGCGCAACGCCGCGCGCCGCCGGAAAGCCGCCGGCCAGTTAGCCGGCTAGTTGGCCAGCTCCTTGTCCAGGTTCTCGGCGATCGAGTTGAGGAACTCCTCGCTTTGCTGCCACTCCTGGTCCGGGCCGATGAGGATCGCCAGGTCCTTGGTCATCTTGCCGCTCTCGACCGTGGAGATCACGACGTCCTCGAGCGTCTGAGCGAACTCCGCCACCTCGGGGGTGTTGTCCAGCTTGCCGCGGTGCTGCAGCCCGCGCGTCCAGGCGAAGATCGAGGCGATCGGGTTGGTCGAGGTCGGCTTGCCGGCCTGGTACTGGCGGAAGTGGCGGGTCACGGTGCCGTGGGCGGCCTCGGCCTCGACCGTCTTGCCGTCGGCCGTCATCAGCACCGACGTCATCAGTCCCAGCGAGCCGTAGCCCTGCGCGACGGTGTCCGACTGGACGTCACCGTCGTAGTTCTTGCAGGCCCACACGTAGCCGCCCTCCCACTTCAGGCAGGCCGCGACCATGTCGTCGATGAGCCGGTGCTCGTAGGTGAGCCCCTCGGCCTCGAACTTGTCCTTGAACTCAGTTTCGTAGATGTGCTGGAACTCGTCTTTGAACATGCCGTCGTAGGCCTTGAGGATGGTGTTCTTGGTCGACAGATACACCGGCCACTTGGCGTTGAGACCGTACGCGAACGACGCGCGGGCGAAATCGCGGATGGATTCCTTGAAGTTGTACATCCCCATGACGACCCCGCCGCCCTCGGGGATGGACACCACCTCGTGCACCATCGGTTCGCTGCCGTCGGCAGGCGTGAACGTCAGCGTGACGGTGCCGGGCTTGTCGACCTTGAAGTTGGTCGCCCGGTACTGGTCACCAAAAGCGTGACGGCCGATGACGATTGGCTTGGTCCAGCCCGGAACCAGCCGGGGCACATTCGAGATCACGATCGGCTCGCGGAAGATGGTGCCGCCCAGGATGTTGCGGATCGTCCCGTTGGGCGACAGCCACATCTTCTTCAGGTTGAATTCGGAGACGCGGGCCTCGTCGGGGGTGATGGTGGCGCACTTGACGCCCACGCCGTGCTTCTTGATCGCGTAGGCCGCGTCGATGGTCACCTGGTCGTCGGTGCGGTCGCGGTGCTCGATCCCCAGGTCGTAATACTCCAGGTTGATGTCCAGATGGGGCAGGATCAGCATGTCCTTGATGAGCTTCCAGATGACGCGGGTCATCTCGTCGCCGTCGAGCTCCACTACCGGGCCTTTGACTTTGATCTTGGCGTCCCTGGACATCTTTGTCATCTGTGTCCGCATCCTCCAGCAACTGGCAAGCTTGGCCGAGCGGTCGCTCGTCAGGCCAGACTACTAAAGGCCCCACCGCCCTCTCAGGGCCGGTGAACGGTGGGGATACCGACAGAGTTGGCATCGAGTCGGTTCCATACGATAAGCTTCCAATCGGTCATGAGCGCCAGCGCTAAGCCCCGGCTTGCTGGCCGGCAACCCTCCAACCGCGGTGGGGTGCCCCGGGTGATGACCAGGTCTAGTAGCCACAGGCTGCGCGGCAAGCGCGGGTCCGCCATGACGGGCCCCTGACTAGAGGGGAATACGTGGTGCGCATCATCTACCCAGCTCATCTGGATCGGCCATCTCAACTGGATCGGACCATGTGTCGGCTCGTGTGTCGTTGTTAACCGGCCGCCGCGCCGGTTGACGTCACCGGTGGTGACGTCTCGCGCGGCTGCCCCCGATACCCGATTCGTCCATGTCCAGCAGAAAGCGACCACCCATGAGTACCGAGAACAGCACTTCCACCAGCGACGGCAACAACGGCGAGGAGGCCGATCCGACCGCGCATTGGTCGTTCGACACCAAACAGATCCATGCCGGCCAGCGACCGGACTCGGCGACCAACGCCCGAGCGCTGCCGATCTACCAGACCACGTCGTACACCTTCGACGACACCAGCCACGCCGCCGCCCTGTTCGGGCTCGAGGTGCCGGGCAACATCTACACCCGGATCGGCAACCCGACCACCGACGTCGTCGAACAGCGCATCGCCGCGCTGGAAGGCGGCGTGGCGGCGCTGTTCTTGAGCTCCGGGCAGGCCGCTGAGACAGTCGCCATACTGAACCTCGCGTGTGCCGGAGATCACATCGTCTCGAGCCCGCGGCTCTACGGCGGCACGTACAACCTGTTCCACTACTCGCTGTCCAGGCTCGGCATCGAGGTCAGCTTCGTCGAGGACCCCGACGACCTGGACTCCTGGCGGGCCGCGGTCAAGCCGAACACCAAGGCGTTCTTCGGCGAGACCATCTCCAACCCGAAGATCGACGTGCTGGACATCCCCGGCGTCGCCGGGGTCGCCCACGCCAACGGGGTACCGCTGATCGTCGACAACACCGTCGCCACGCCCTACCTGATCCAGCCGTTCGCCCACGGCGCCGACATCGTGGTGCACTCGGCCACCAAGTACCTGGGCGGGCACGGCGCCGCGATCGCCGGCGTCATCGTCGACGGCGGCACGTTCGACTGGACGCAGGGTCACTTCCCCGGATTCACCACACCCGACCCGAGCTACCACGGCGTGGTCTACGCCGAGCTGGGACCGCCGGCGTTCGCGCTCAAGGCGCGCGTGCAGCTGCTGCGCGACCTCGGCTCGGCCGCCTCGCCGTTCAACGCGTTCCTGGTGGCCCAGGGCATCGAGACGCTGAGCCTGCGCATGGAGCGCCACGTCGCCAACGCGCAGCGGGTCGCCGAGTTCCTGGCCGGCCATGACGGCGTGCTCTCGGTCAACTACGCGGGACTGCCCGACTCGCCGTGGCACGAGCGGGCAAAGAGGCTGGCGCCCAAGGGAACCGGCGCCGTGCTGTCGTTCGAACTGGCCGGCGGCATCGAGGCCGGCAAGGCGTTCGTGAACGCGCTCAAGCTGCACAGCCACGTCGCCAACATCGGCGACGTGCGCTCCCTGGTGATTCACCCGGCGTCGACCACGCATGCGCAGCTCAGCCCCGCCGAGCAGCTTGCCACCGGCGTCAGCCCGGGGCTGGTGCGGCTGGCAGTCGGCATCGAGGGCATCGACGACATCCTGGCCGACCTGGGGTTGGGGTTCGCCGCGGCACGCAAGTACGGCGGTCCGGGGCCATCGACCCAGTCCAGCGGCGACCCGCACGCGGTGGCGGCCTTCTGAGGCGGTCTGACATGACGATCTCGGAGTTCCCCACCCAGACGCTGCCCGACGAGGGCGAGATCGGCTTTGTCCACATCGGCGGGCTGACCACCGAAAACGGTGCGGTGATCGACGACGTCTGCATCGCCGTGCAGCGCTGGGGCGAATTGTCTCCCACCCGCGACAACGTGGTGGTGGTGCTGCACGCGCTCACCGGTGACTCCCACATCAGCGGCCCCGCCGGGCCCGGGCACCCGACGCCCGGCTGGTGGGACGGCGTGGTCGGGCCGGGTGCACCGATCGACACCAGCCGCTGGTGCGCGGTGGCCACCAACGTGCTGGGCGGTTGCCGCGGCTCCACCGGGCCCAGCTCGCGCGCCCGGGACGGAAAGCCGTGGGGTTCGCGATTCCCGCGGATCACGGTGCGCGACCAGGTGGCGGCCGACGTCGCCACGCTGGCCGCGCTGGGCATCGACGAGGTCGCCGCCGTGGTCGGCGGGTCCATGGGCGGCGCACGGGCCCTGGAATGGATGGTCGGCCACCCCGACCGGGTCCGGGCCGGGCTGCTGCTGGCGGTCGGCGCGCGTGCCACCGCCGACCAGATCGGCACCCAGAGCACCCAGATCGCGGCCATCAAGGCCGACCCCCACTGGCAGGGCGGCGACTACCACGACACCGGTCGCAAGCCTGTCGACGGCCTGGCGATCGCCCGCCGCTTCGCACACCTGACCTACCGGGGCGAGATGGAGCTCGACACCCGGTTCGCCAACGACGGCCAGGGCGACGAGGACCCGGCGAACGGCGGCCGCTACGCGGTGCAGAGCTACCTGGAGCACCAGGGCGACAAGCTGTTGTCCCGCTTCGACGCCGGCAGCTATGTGATCCTGACCGAGGCGCTGAACAGTCACGACGTCGGCCGCGGCCGCGGCGGGGTCCGCGACGCACTGCGCGGGTGCCCGGTGCCCGCCGTGGTCGGCGGCATCACCTCCGACCGGCTCTACCCGCTGCGCCTGCAGGAGGAGCTGGCCGAGTTCCTGCCTGGCTGCGCCGACCTGCAGGTCGTCGACTCCAGATGCGGGCACGACGGCTTCTTGCTGGAATCCGAGGCGGTCGGCGAAATGATCCGCAAGACCCTCGTCCTGGCCTCCCAGTCGGGAGGGGTCGAAGGCGCGTGCCGGCGGTGACCCGCTGCGACAGACAGGAACGTTCCCTGTCGTTCGGTTCGGCGGCCGCGGCCTACGAGCACGGGCGCCCGTCCTACCCGCCGGAGGCCATCGACTGGCTGCTGCCGACCGGGGCGCGCCAGGTGCTCGATCTGGGAGCGGGCACGGGCAAGCTGACCACCCGCCTGGTCGAGCGGGGCCTGCAGGTGGTGGCGGTCGACCCGGTGCCCGAGATGCTCGAAGTCCTGCGCGACGCGCTGCCGGAGACGCGGGCCCTGCTGGGCACCGCGGAAGAAATTCCCTTGCCCGACAACAGCGTTGACGCCGTGTTGGTGGCCCAGGCATGGCACTGGGTGGATCCCGCGCGGGCCATCCCGGAAGTCGCCCGCGTGCTGCGGCCGGGCGGCCGACTGGGCCTGGTGTGGAACACGCGCGACGAACGGCTCGGCTGGGTGCGCGAGCTGGGCCGGATCATCGGCAGCGACGGCGATGATAACCGCGTGCACGTGACGCTGCCCGCGCCGTTCACCGCGCTGGAGCACCACAGCGTGGAGTGGACGAATTACCTTACGCCGCAGGCGTTGATCGACCTGGTGTCCTCCCGCAGCTACTGCATCACCTCGCCAACCGAGGTCCGCACGCGAACCCTCGACGAGGTACGCGAGTTGCTGGCGACCCATCCGGCGCTGGCGAATTCGACGGGACTGGCGCTGCCCTATGTCACCGTGTGCACGCGGGCCACGCTGGCCGGCTGACGCTCAGCTCACCTTGCCGTCGTCTGCATCGTCTTCGTCTTCGTCGCGTCCGGTGCGAACACTGCCTCACACTGTGCCCAGTCGGCGCGTGTTACCGCATCCGAGTACCGCGCAATTAGCTCGTGAATCGCGAGCCGGTCGAGCCACTCCTGGAGTTCACCTTCCATCGTCCGGGCGTAAACGCCCTACGGGTCGTCGGCGTCTTCGCCGCCGCGCAGGAGTTTTTCGGGGTGCCAGTAGGTGTTGGTGCGGGGTTGGCCGTGGTCCAGGTGTGGTGGTGGGATCCATTCGGTGTCGCCTCGGGTGTTGGTGCGGGTGGTCCAGCCTTGTTCGGTGATCCGGTGGTGGCTGCCGCAGCCGAAGGTGAGTTCGTTGATGTCGGTGCGCCCGGATTGGGCGTAGGGGATGACGTGGTGGACTTCGCAGTAGTAGCCGCCCACGGTGCAGCCCGGGGCGCTGCAGCCGCGGTCTTTGCCGTACAGCACAATCCGCTGGGCCCGGTTGGCCAGCCGTTTGGTGTGGTAGAGCGCCAGGGTTTTGCCGTGGTCGAAGATCACCAGGTAGTGGTGGGCGTGGCGGGCCAGGCGGATGACGTCGCTCATGGGCAGCAGGGTGCCCCCGCCGGTCAACGCGCACCCGGCGGCGGCTTCCAATTCGGCCAGGGTGGTGGTGACGATCAGGGAGGCCGGCAGTCCGTTGTGTTGGCCGAGGTCTCCGGAGGCCAGCAGGGCGCGTAGGGCGGCCAGCAGGGCGTCGTGCTGGCGTGCGGCGGGCCCGCGGGTGTCGCGGTCGATGGCGTCTTGGCTCGGCGCGCCGTCCACGCACGGGTGCTCGTCGTGGTTGTGGCACATGCCGGGGGTGGCCAGTTTGGCCCACGCGGCCTCGAGGGTGGCGCGTAGTTCGGGGGTGATCCAGCCGGACAGGCGCGACATTGTGTCGGGGCCTTGGGCGCCCAGGATCAGCCCGCGCCGGCGGGCGCGGTCTTCGTCGGTGTAATTACCGTCGGGGTTGATGGCGTCGGTGAGTGTGGTGGCCAGTTGGGCCAGGTGCTCGGGCCGGAATTGGGTGGCGTGTTGGGCCAGGGTGGCCTGGGCGGCCGCGCGGGTGGCCTCGTCGACCCAGCCGGGTAGCTGGTGGTAGAAGTTGCGGATCACCCTGATGTGCCCGTCACCCAGGCTGCCCTGGCGCTGGCGTTCGGCGGTCTGGGCCAACAGCGGGGGCAGGGGTTGGCCGGTCAGCCCGTGGCGGGGGCCCAGGTCGGCGGCCTCGTGGATGCGGCGGGCGGCGTCTTGACGGCTGATGAGGGTGGCTTCGGCGATCGCGTGGGACAGCTTGCCGCCCAACTCTTCCGGGGTGGCCTGGCGGGCCAGGGTGTTGATCAGGGGATGTTCGAGGGCGGGCAGGCGGCGGCGCACCTTTTCCACCCGCACCAACAGCGCCAGCTGCTCGCGGGTGCTCAATGAATCGCAGTCGAACCCGAGCAGCCGGTCCAGGTCGGCGTCGAGCGCGTCCAACGCCGCCGTCAACTCCCCACGATCAACACTCACACCACGAAACTAGCGACGGGCACCGACAAAACTCCCCGCCCAGTGACCACAGAAACGCAAGTGACGCAAGTTTTTTCACATCAGAAAGTCAGACCCGACAACATGACCCGGTTCGGGTCGTACTTCTGCCGTACGGCACTCAGTTGCGACAGATTCGAACCGTAGTAGCGCGCGGCCGGGGTGTTTGCCTCCAGGTAGTTGACGTAGCCACCGACCGAATACTGTTGCACCGCTTGGTGCGCGGCGGCCAGCCATTTCGTCGCCGCGGGCACCTGGCTGGCGGCCGGTTCGGCGTACCACTGCAACACCGCGGACTGGGTGCGCCACGGGAACGCCGTGTCGCCGGTAGCCACGTCCCCGACGGCTCCGCCCAAGGGATCGATGAGCACCGAGGCCTTGCCGGCGGACGCGGGCCACTGCCCGATGGCGGTGGCGACCGCATGGGCCGCGCCGGCGTTCACCGTCGGGATCACGTCCGAACCGGCCACGAAGCCCCGGGGCGGCGGCGACGAACTGCCCCCGGCAAGGTACGTCGTCAGCTCCGACCGGGTCATCGTCGTGTTCTGAACGGCGCTGGGCGCCACGCCGACTGCGGACTTGATCGCGTTGGACACCGATGTTCCGGCGCCCGCGGGACAGGTGGCCAGGATATGACAGTTCGCCTGCGCCGAGCCGATGGACAGGTCGACCATCCCCCACGTGTTCCGGTCGGCGGCGGAAAGCCAGGACTGCCAGCCGGAGAGCACCTGCACCGCCGACGCCGACGGAAAGTCCAACCGGACCACGTCGCTGGAATCGACGGCGAACGTGGCGAACGTCATCGACGTCGTCACGCCGAAATTGCCGCCACCACCACCGCGCAGCGCCCAGAACAGGTCGGGATGGTCGTTGGCCGAAGCGGTCACCACGTCCCCGCTGGGCAACACGACAGTGGCCGACTGCAGCGTGTCGGACGTGAGGCCCGCGCGCCGGGCGTCGGCGCCGATGCCGCCGCCGAGGGCCAGGCCCCCGATGCCGACCGTCGGGCAGCTTCCGACCGGGACGGCGCGGCCGGCGCCCGCGCATGCCTGTTGCAGCGCAGCCAGATTCGTCGCAGGGGTCACCGTCACGTTGCCGCCGTCCACATGCGTTCCGCCCGGCAACCCCCGCAGGTCGAGCACCATCGCGTTGCCGGCGGTGGAGGCGCCGATGTACGAATGGCCCCCGCCCCGCGGGGCGATCTGCAGCTTGTTCGCCGTAGCGAACGCGACGGCCTTCTGCACGTCGGCCAGCGACGAAACCGTGACGACCGCAGCGGGATTGGAGTTGCCGTAAAAGGAGTTGAAAACCTGCTTGCCCGTGGCGAATTGAGTACCATTCGCGGGCAGCAGCACCGTGCCGCCGATGGAGGACGCCAGACCGCCCCAGCCGCCAACCGGGTCCGCCGCCGCACGCGCCGTCCCGAACACCGCCCCCGTCGCCAACATCCCGACCGTCCCACGCAGGAACGTCTGGCGCGAGATCGCACGGTTCAGCGGACGGCTGTGATTCGTCGTCATGGACCGGATTCTCAAGCATTCGGCACCGGCAAATCCGGCACCGGTGCGCGTGTCGGATCACAGTGCGGAATCGATTGGCCGCGCCCAGTAACCGATGCTCCGGGTAGATGGCGCGCACGAAACGCGAAGTGTGCAAAGCTTTATCCCACCGTGTCCGGAATGTGACAGCCATAGGCCAAAGTTCCCTGGAGTGTTTCGGGCTCCCGAGGCGCACTCACGACAGATGGGGAAGCTGCCTTGAAAACACTGGCACGGACGCAACGCCGGCTCTGGTTGTTCCGTCATCAGCCCCTGGCCGTCCGCCTGCTGGCTGCCGCGGCCGGCCTGGTCACGGCGGCAGCGGCCCTCGCCGCTCCGGCCGAGGCCGACGCGGGGGCCGACGACGCCTTCATCGACGCGCTCAACCACGCCGGCATCGACTTCGGCGAACCGGGCAACGCGATGGCCATCGGACAGTCCATCTGCCCGATGCTCGCCCAGCCGGGCGGCAACTTCGCCGCCGCAGCGGCGAAGGTGAGCGGCAGGGGCATGTCACCGGAGATGGCCAGGATGTTCACCACCATCGCGATTCAGATGTACTGCCCCGAAGAGATGGCGTCCATCGCCAACGGCAACCTGACCGGCGGCCTGCCGCAACTCCCGGGCATGCCGGGGGCGGGCATTCCCGGGATGCCTGCGGTGCCGGGAATCTAGCCGGTGCCCAGCGGGTCGATCGTCGACGCGATGTAGACCATCGCGGCCCCGACGGTCGCCGTCGTCACGAAGTCGGTGCCCTTGCTGCGCACCACCAACAGGCCGGCCCGATCCTCGGACAACGCCAACCGCAGCACCGCTGCGACGCCGACGCCGATCCCGATCAGCAGCGAGCCGCGGCGCCAGAATTTGGCCCCCGCCAAGACGAAAGCCGTCGCGAAGATCAGCCCGACCAGCAGGATCGGCCATTGCGCACGCAGCGCCGCCCGGGCGTTCATCCCCGTTCGGCCCGTTCGACGACGTTGGTCAGCAGGAAGGCCCGGGTCAACGGGCCGACCCCGCCGGGGTTGGGCGAGACGTGACCGGCCACCTCCCACACGCCCGGATGCACGTCGCCGACCAGTCCGTCGTCCGTGCGGCTGACGCCGACGTCGACCACCGCTGCGCCGGGACGCACCATGTCGGCGGTCAGCATGTGCGGTACCCCGACGGCGGCCACGATGATGTCGGCCTGCCTGGTCAACGCCGGCAGGTCACGAGTTCCGGTGTGGCACAACGTCACCGTGGCGTTCTCGGAGCGCCGGGTGAGCAGCAGCCCCAGCGGGCGGCCGACCGTCACACCGCGGCCGATGACCACCACGTGGGCCCCGGCGATCTCGACGTCCGTAGCGGCGCAGCAGATGCACGATGCCGCGAGGGGTGCACGGCAGCGACGCCGGCGTGCCGAGCACCAGCCGGCCCAGGTTGGTCGGGTGCAGCCCGTCGGCGTCCTTGTCGGGGTCGACGCGCTCCAGCGCGGCGTTCTCGTCGAGCTGCTTGGGCAGCGGCAACTGGACGATGTAACCGGTGCACTCGGGATTGGCGTTCAGCTCGTCGATGGTCTCGTTGAGCGTCGCGGTGTCGGTGTCGGCGGGCAGGTCGCGGCGGATCGACGTGATGCCCACCTTGGCGCAGTCGGAGTGCTTGCCGCGAACGTAGGCCTGCGACCCGGGATCGTCGCCGACCAGGATCGTGCCTAGCCCGGGGGTGCGGCCCGCCGCGGTCAGCGCGGCCACCCGCTCGGTCAGTTCGACGAAGATCTCGTCCCGGGTGGCCTTGCCGTCCAGCGTGATTGCGCCCACGTCTCACAGTCTGGCACGCGTTCCGCGTACGCTCCTCGCATGTCTACCCCTCCGGACGTGCTGGCCCCCGCGAAGCTGGGCCCGCTGACCCTGCGCAACCGCATCATCAAGGCGGCCACATTCGAGGCGCGCACCCCCGGCGCGCTGGCGAGCGACGACCTGATCGAATACCACCGGCTGCCGGCCGCCGGCGGCGTCGGCATGACGACCGTCGCCTATTGCGCGGTCTCCCCCGGCGGCCGCACGGAGGGCAACGCGCTGTGGATGCGCCCCGAGGCGGTGCCCGGGCTGCGCCGGCTCACCGAGGCCGTCCACGCCGAGGGCGCCGCGGTGAGCGCGCAGATCGGGCACGCCGGGCCGGTTGCCAACGCCAAGTCGAACAAGGCCAGGGCGCTGGCGCCGGTCCGGTTCTTCAACCCGATCGGGATGCGGTTCGCCAAGAAGGCGACGCGTCAGGACATCGACGACGTGACGGCGGCGCACGCCAACGCCGCCCTGCTCGCCATCGAGGCCGGCTTCGATGCGGTGGAGGTCCACCTGGGCCACAACTATCTGGCGAGCGCGTTCCTGTCTCCGCTGATCAACCGCCGCGACGACGAATTCGGCGGATCGCTGGAGAACCGGGCCAAGGTCGCCCGCGGGCTGGTGATGGCCGTTCGCCGCGCGGTGGACAAACAGGGCGCGCCGATCGCGGTGACCGCCAAGCTGAACATGACCGACGGCGTGCGGGGCGGCATCAGCGTCGACGAGGCGCTGACCACCGCCAAGTGGCTGCAGGACGACGGCGCGCTGGACGCGATCGAGCTCACCGCGGGCAGCTCGCTGGTCAACCCGATGTACTTGTTCCACGGCGATGCACCGCTCAAGGAGTTCGCCGGCGCCTTCAAACCGCCGCTGAGCTGGGGCATGCGGATGACGGGCAAGAAGTTCCTGCGCGAGTACCCCTACCGCGAGGCGTATCTGCTGCGCCACGCCAAGCAGTTCCGCGCCGAGCTGACGATGCCGCTGATCCTGCTCGGCGGCATCACCAACCGGGAGACGATGGACCTGGCGATGGCCGAGGGGTTCCAGTTCGTCGCGATGGGCCGGGCGCTGCTGGCCGAGCCCGACCTGATCAACCGGATCGCGGCCGACGGCGCCGCGCACAGCGTGCATTCGGCGTGTACGCACTGCAACAAGTGCATGGCCACGATCTACAGCCGCACCCAGTGCGTCGTCACGGGGGCGCCAGACACCGCCCGCTGACGATGCACCCCGCGAAGCGGCGTGAGGAGGAAGCGGGCCATCAAACACCGCCCGCTGACGATGCACGCCGCGAAGCGGCGTGAGGAGGAAGCGGGCCATCAAACACCGCCCGCTGACGATGCACGCCGCGAAGCGGCGTGAGGAGGAAGCGGGCCATCAAACACCGCCCGCTGACGATGCACCCCGCGAAGCGGCGTGAGGTGGGGGCACCGCCAGCCGCGAGAGCGGCGAGGGGGCGAAGCGGGCCGCACGGTCAGGGGTGGCCCGTGCCGCACCGGATAGAGTTGAACCGATGAGTTCACCAGCCCCGCCAGTGTTGACCGTCCGTTTTGACGGGGGAGAGCGCACCTTCGCGGCGGGTCACGACGTGGTGGTCGGGCGCGACCTGCGGGCCGACATGCGGATCACGCATCCGCTGATCTCGCGCGCCCACCTGCTGCTGCGCTTCGACAAGGGCCGGTGGCTGGCCATCGACAACGGTTCGCTGAACGGCACTTTCGTCAACGGCCGGCGCGTTCCCGTCGTCGACATCCACGACGGCCAGTGCGTCAACATCGGCAACCCCGACGGCCCCGCGCTCAGGTTCGAGGTGGGCCGCCACCAGGGCATGGCCGGGCGTCCCCCCGAGACGGAGTCGATGCGGCTCCCGGCGAACGCGACCCAGTCGTCGGGCGCGGCATGGTCGGGATCCCCCGGGGCTCCCCCCGCGCCGCCGGGGCCGCACGGGCCGCCACCGGGCCGCCCTCCGGCGCCGCCGCAGCGACCGCATCCGGGCCCGCCGCCGGGACCCCACGGCCAGCCACCGCGCCCGGGCGGCAATGGGCCGCGGCCACCCGCGCCCCCGGCGAGCCCGCCACCGCCGCCCAACTACCAGCTGCACCCGCAGCGGGCGGCGGCCGGGCCGCGGCAGCACGGCTCACCGCCGACCCAGATGTCGCCGCCCAGCACCGCCAAGCCGCCCGAGGTGGCGAACCTGGCAACGAAGATGATGCACGCGCTGATGCCGTCGCGCACCGGGGGCATGCAGAAGCCGGCCGGCTCGCAGACCATCGGCCGGGCCACCGACAACGACATCGTCATCCAGGACGTGCTGGCCTCGCGCCACCATGCGTTTTTGATCGACTCGCCGCTGGGCACCGAGATCCGCGACGCGCACAGCGTCAACGGGACGTTCGTCAACGGTGTCCGCGTCGGGTCGGCCGTGCTGACCGAGGGGGACGTGGTCACCATCGGCAACGTCGACCTGGTGTTCACCCGCGACACCCTGGTCCGGCGCACCGAGGCCGCGACGCGCACCGGCGGCCTGGAGGTCAATTCCGTCTGCTTCAACGTGGACAACAAGCAGCTGCTCGACCACATCTCGCTGACCGCCCGGCCCGGGACGCTGACGGCCATCATCGGCGGCTCCGGCGCCGGCAAGACCACGCTGTCGCGGGTGATCGTCGGATACACCAACCCCAGTTCGGGATCGGTGACCTTCGAGGGTCACGACATCCACAAGGAATACGCGTCCATGCGCAGCAGGATCGGGATGGTCCCGCAGGACGACGTCGTGCACCGCCAGCTCACCGTGAACCAGGCCCTGAACTACGCCGCCGAACTGCGCCTTCCGCCCGACACCAGCAAAGAGGAGCGGGCGCAGATCGTCGCGCAGGTGCTCGAAGAGCTCGACATGACCAAGCACGCCGACACCCGGGTCGACAAGCTGTCGGGCGGCCAGCGCAAGCGCGCCTCGGTCGCGCTCGAGCTGCTCACCCAGCCGTCGCTGCTGCTGCTCGACGAGCCGACCTCCGGCCTGGACCCGGCGCTGGACCGCCAGGTGATGCTGATGCTGCGCCAGCTCGCCGACGCGGGCCGCGTGGTGATGGTGGTCACCCACTCGGTGTCCTACCTGGACGTCTGCGACCAGATCCTGCTGGTCGCACCGGGCGGCAAGACCGCGTTCTGCGGGCCGCCCGACCAGGTCGAGGCCGCCATGGGCACTCGCAACTGGGCCGACATCTTCGCCAGCGTGGGCGCCGACCCCGACGAGGCCAACCGCCGCTTCAAGGAGCGCGAGCAGCAGTCCACGCGGCCGCCGTCCCCGCAGAGTCCGGCGGATCTGGGTGAGCCGCCCAAGACCGATCTGTGGCGGCAGCTGTCCACGATCGCCCGCCGGCAGGTCCGGCTGGTCATCTCCGACCGCGGCTACACCATCTTCCTGGCGGTGCTGCCGTTCCTCATCGGCGGGCTGTCGCTGACCGTGAAGGGCTCCAATCCCGGCCTCGGGCCCGCCGACCCGATGGGGCCGGCGCCCACGCAGCCGCAGTACATCATGGTGCTGCTGAACATCGGCGCGGTGTTCATGGGCACCGCGCTGACCATCCGCGACCTGATCGGCGAGCGCCCCATCTTCAAGCGGGAACAGGCCGTCGGCCTGTCCACCAACGCCTATCTGCTGGCCAAGATCGCGGTCTTCTCCGTCTTCGCGGCCGGGCAGGCCGCGGTGGCGACCCTGATCGTGCGGTTCGGCAAGGGCGCGCCGACCGAACCCGCCCTGTTCCCCGGCGGTAGCACCTTCTGGCTGTTCTTCACCGTCGCGGCCACCTGCGTCACATCGGCGATCCTGGGCCTGATGCTGTCGGCACTGGCGCAGTCCAACGAGCAGATCACGCCGATGCTGGTGGTGGCGATCATGGCCCAGCTGGTGCTCTCCGGCGGGATGATCCCGGTCTATCAGCGCTTCGGCCTCGAGCAGCTGGCCTGGCTGACGCCGGGACGCTGGGGCTACGCCGCGGGCGCGTCGTCGATCGACTTTCCGGCGCTGGTGAAGGTCAAACAGATCCCCACCAACGACCCGATCTGGCAGCACTCCAAACACATCCTGGTGTTCGACATGTTCATGCTCGCGTTGTTGTCGATCGGCTACGGCGGCTTCGTCCGCTGGCACATCCGGCTCAAGCGCTGAACCGCCGGCACCGCGTTTCGCGCCGCCGGGGCACCCGGTCGCCGCGGCTAATCTGGATCTGGTGAATCAGCCCGCGCAGCCCGTGCTCATGGTCCGGACCGACCGATCGCAGGGCAGCTTCGCGGCGGGCCGCGACGTGGTCGTCGGCAACGACGTCCGCGCCGATCTGCGCGTGGCACACCCGCTGATCGCCCGGGCGCATGTGGTGCTGCGCTGCGGCGAGGGCGGATGGGTGGCCGTCGACAACAACTCGCTCAACGGGATGTTCCTCGACGGGCGGCGGGTGCCGCAGGTCGACATCGAGGACGGCCAGACCATCACCATCGGCAAGCCCGACGGGCCGCGACTCACCTTCGAGTTCGAAGCCCACGAGGCCGACGTGGGCCTGGCGCCGCCGACGGATTCGATACCGGTCGCGCCCCCGGCCGGCGACCCGTCGGGGCCCCTGTCGGCGCCGCAACCCACGCAGAGCTGGCGGCGGCGCCCGCCCGTCGACACCCCGCGCACCACCGCCATCCCGGTGCCCCCGCCGGAGCCGGTGTCGGAACCGCTGTCGGAGTCGAATCCGCCCACCCAGCTCGGCGTGACCGGCGAGGCGGCCGAGTTCCCCACCACGTGGGTCAGGACGGCGGCGTCCGACGCCGGCCGCGAGCCGGTGGCCGGGCGTCCGGCCTGGATA
The DNA here is from genome assembly GCA_963711445.1 of uncultured Actinomycetota bacterium. GTDB lineage: Bacteria > Actinomycetota > Actinomycetes > Mycobacteriales > Mycobacteriaceae > Mycobacterium. The sequence goes on along the minus strand of CAVQEF010000002.1, from coordinate 586,326 downwards.
GGGCGCTCGCTGGAGAACGACATCGTCGTCCACGACGTACTGGCGTCGCGCCATCACGCGTTTTTGACCCCCACCCCGATCGGCACCGCGATCCGCGACGCGAACAGCATCAACGGGACGTTCGTCAACGGCGTCAGGATCGGGTCCGCGGTGCTCGCCGAGGGCGACGTGGTCACCATCGGCAACGTCGACCTGGTCTTCGCCGACGGCGTGCTGGTCCGCCGCCAGGAGGCGGCCGCGCGCACCGGCGGGCTGGAGGTCCGCGAGGTCGACTTCAGCGTCGAGGGCAAAAGCCTGCTCGAGAAGATCTCGATGACCGCGCGGCCCGGCACGCTGACCGCGATCATCGGCGGGTCCGGCGCCGGCAAGACCACGCTGTCGCGCCTGATCGCGGGGTATGCCAGCCCCACCTCCGGCTCGGTCACCTTCGAGGGCCACGACATCCACACCGAATACGCGTCGTTGCGCACCCGGATCGGGATGGTCCCGCAGGACGACGTCGTGCACCGCCAGCTGACGGTCAAGGCGGCGCTGGGGTACGCGGCCGAGCTGCGGCTGCCGCCCGACACCAGCGAGCGCGATCGCGCGCAGGTGGTCGCCCAGGTGCTCGGGGAACTGGGCCTGACTCAGCACGCCGACACCCGCGTCGACAAGCTGTCCGGCGGGCAGCGCAAACGCGCCTCGGTCGCGCTCGAGCTGCTGACCGGGCCGTCGCTGCTGATCCTCGACGAGCCGACCTCGGGCCTGGACCCCGCGCTGGACCTGCAGGTCATGACGATGCTGCGCCAGCTGGCCGACGCCGGCCGGGTGGTTCTGGTGGTCACCCACTCGCTGACCTACCTCGACGTGTGCGACCAGGTGCTGCTGATGGCGCCCGGCGGCAAGACGGCCTTTCTGGGGCCGCCGGGCGACATCGGCGATGCCATGGGCACCACCAACTGGGCCCACATCTTCGCCAAGGTGGGCGCCGACCCCGAGGAGGCCAACCGGCGCTTCCTCGCTCAGAAAGAAGGCCGGAAGCAGCCCCCGCCGTCGCCGCAGGCGGCGCCGGCCGACCTGGGCGCCCCCCCGCACACCAGCGTGCGCCGTCAGTTCTTCACGGTCACCCGCCGCCAGGTTCGCCTGGTCATCGCCGACCGCGCCTACTTCGCGTTCCTGGCGCTGCTGCCGTTCGTCATGGGCGGGCTGTCGCTGACCGTCCCCGGCGACACCGGGTTCGGCGTCGCCCCGCCGACCAGCGACACCCCCGACGAGTCGGCGCAGATCCTGACGCTGCTGTCGATCGCCGCGGTGTTCATGGGCACCGCGCTGACGATCCGCGACCTGATCGGCGAGCGTCCCATCTTCCGGCGGGAGCAGGCCGTCGGCCTGTCGACGGGGGCCTACCTGGGCGCCAAGGTCGTGGTGTTCTGCGCCTTCGCCGTCGTGCAGGCGGCGATCGCCACGGGCATCGTCGTCGCCGGAAAGGGGCCGCCCACGCAGCGGGCGGTGCTGCTCGCCGGCCTTGGTTTCGGGCCCAGCTTCGAGCTGTTCGTCACCGTCGCCGCCACGTGCGTCGCCTCGGCGATCCTCGGGCTGGTGCTGTCGTCGCTGGTGCGCTCCAACGAGCAGATCATGCCGCTGCTGGTGCTGTCGCTGATGCTGCAGCTGGTGCTGGCCGGCGGCCTGATCCCGGTGACCGGCCGGATCTTCCTCGACCAGCTGTCGTGGCTGGTGCCCGCGCGCTGGGGGTATGCCGCGTCGGCGGCGACGGTCAACGTGGACGCGCTGGTGCCCGGGACGCTGGTCCCCCACGACAGCCACTGGCAGCACACCCGGGGCGCGTGGCTGTTCGACATGGCGATGCTGGGCGTGTTGACGCTCGGGTACGCCGGGATCGTGCGGTGGCGACTGCGGCTGAAGGTGTGAACCGCCGCTAGTCCGGGCCTGCCAAACGCAGCCCGTGCGCCAGCGCGTAGGCGATCGCCTGGTCGACGTCGACGCGGGCGCCCGCCACCGCGGCAGTGCGCCACAGCGCGGGATCGACGCTCGCGCCGCGCAGGTCGGCGTCGTCCAGCCGGGTTCCGGTGGTGCGCGCGCCGCGCAGGTCGGCGCCGCGCAGCGCCGCGGTGCGCAGGTCGGTTTCGACGAGGCCGGTTTCCCGCAACCGGCAGCCGGTCAGGTCGACGCCGCGCAGGTCATTGCCGCCGAGCACCGCGAGCGTGAAGTCGCACTCGTCGAAGGTGATCGGCCGCAGCCGGCACCGCTCGAACACCGAGCCGAGCATGCTGCAGTGGGCGAAGGTGCTGTGCCACAGCACGGTGCGCCGGAAGGTGCAGTTGCGAAACGCCGACCCCCGATGTCCCGACTCGGACAGGTTGGCGCCGCTGAAATCGCAGTCGCTGAACACGACTCGTTCGGTGCGCAACCGAGCGAGGTCCTCGTCGGTGAAGTCATGGCCGGCGAAGTCGCGGTCCGCCCACTGCAATTCGTTCAGCTCGCGGCCAGGGTCGCAAGCGCGTACTCGCTGACCGCGATGAGCGCGTCGGTCGCCGAGCGGCGGTCCCTGGCGTCCACGGTGATCACCGGGATGTGCGGAGGCAGCGTCAGCGCCTGCCGGATTTCGGCGACCGGGTAGCGCGGCGCGCCCTCGAACTGGTTGACCGCGACCAGGAACGGCAGCTTGCGGTGCTCGAAGAAGTCGACCGCGGCGAAGCTGTCCTGCAGGCGGCGCACGTCGACCAGGACGATCGCGCCGATCGCACCGCGCACCAGGTCGTCCCACATGAACCAGAACCGGCGCTGGCCCGGAGTGCCGAACAGGTAGAGCACCAGGTCCTGCTCGAGGGTGATCCTGCCGAAGTCCATCGCGACGGTGGTGGTGCGCTTGTCCGGGGTGGCCTCGAGCGCGTCCACCGCGCTCGAGGCGTCGGTGAGCATCGCCTCGGTGCGCAACGGCATGATCTCGGACACCGCGCCGACGAACGTGGTCTTTCCGGCGCCGAACCCGCCCGCGATGACGATCTTCGTGGAGGCGTGCGCGGTGTCCGGATCGGAGCGGGCATCAGAGTGCTCGTAAGCCACGCAGGGTCCTTCCTATGAGCTCGTGGCGCTCATCGCGGGTGGAACGCTCGGTCAACGTCCCGTGCACCCGAAGGTAGCCGGACAGGACCAGATCGCCGACCAGGACGCGCGAGACACCGACCGGCAAATCCAGCCGGGCCGCTATCTCGGCGACCGACGGGCTCGGGGAGCCCTGGGCACACAGGTGGATGATCTTGCCTCTCGGGTCTTCGGGCGGCCATCGGTGAGCCAGGCCGCCCTGCAACGTCTGTACCGGCGCCTCCAGGGGAAGGTCGACGTCGGTGTCGGTCCGCCCGGAGGTCAGCGTGTAGGGACGGACCAGGCTCGCCTCACGCGGGGAGGGCCAGGGCTCGGGTTCGTCCATCGCGGCTCACGACACGCTGGACCGGCGGCTGGACTGCACCACGGCGCCCACGCGCTCGACGAGGACGGCCATCTCGTAGCCGATCTGGCCGATGTCGCAGGAGGTCGCGGCGAGCGTGGCCAGATGCGAACCGTCGCCGACCCGCATCAGCAGCAGGTATCCGTTCTGCATCTCGACCACCGACTGCAGCACCTGTCCGCCCTCGAACAGCTGCGCGGCGCCGCTCGCCAGGCTGGCCAGCCCGGACGCCACCGCCGCCAACTGATCGGCCCGCTCCCGCGGCAGGTGCTCGCTGGCCGCGATCGGCAGCCCGTCGACGGAGACCAGCAGCGCGTGCGCCACCCCGGGAACCTCGCGGGCGAACTTCGTCACCAGCCAGTCCAGCGAACTGCCCGCCGATGTCATTGCCGATCCGATCCGGTTTCGCGGGCGTGCGTCCGTCCGGTGCGCACCCCGCCGAAGTGACTGCTGAAGGTGGCGCGAACCGCCTCGGGGTCGCGGCCCGCCGCCACGTGCTGCGGCTCATGGCCCTCGGGGGTTCCGCCGTTGGACTCCGGGTGGTCGGGCTCGTCCTCGTCCGCGGAGGCCGCGCCGGGCACCAGCCGCGCCCCGGGCGTGCGGACCGGCAGCCCGTGTTCGGCGGTGCGCGCCTCGACGGGCTTGTCCTCGGCCTCGGCGGCCAACGACCAGCCGCGGTCCCACACCGACTGCCAGTCCAGGTCGGCGCTGTTGACCAGGTCATGCGGGTCGCCCAGCATCTCCGAGAGCATCCGCCGGTAGATGACGTCGTCATCGTCCGAGCCGGCCTTCGGGGCCGGCTTGGGCGCGGCCGGGGGTTGCGCGCGGTCGTCTCCGGACTCCCGCGAACGTGCGGCGAAAAACGCCGAGGTGTTCGACACGGGGGCGGCCTCGGGCCGGGACGGTTCCGGCTCGGGTTCGGCGCGCGGTCCGCTCTCCCACCACGGGGTGGCGAGCTCCCGACGCCCGCGCGCGGGCTCCTGCCCAGCGGCGGGCTCGGCGGGCACGTCGGTGATGCCGCTGGAGCCGGGGGTGCGGCGTGGCAGCAACGTGACCGTCGGCCCGGGGCCTCCGGCGCCGTTCTGGGTTGCCGGCTCGGGCTCGGGCTCCGGTTCGGGCTCGGGCTCGGCTTCTGGGGCACCGGCGGGCTGGGCGCTCGGCGACGTGAATGCCGAAATCCCCGGCGCCTGCGCGGGGGCCAGGGCCGGGTCCTGGGAAGCCTCCGCCGCCGCGCCGTCGAGAACCGCGGGCGGCAGGTAGATCTCGGCCGTCGTGCCCGACCCGGTCTCGTGGGCGGCCGGGCCGCGCAGGCCGACCCGGATGCCGTGCCGGGCGGCGATGCGGCCCACCACGAAAAGCCCCATGTGCCGGGCGCTGTCGGGAGTGGGGTCCGGGGTGACCTCGCCGCCCCCCTGCAGCCGCATGTTGGCGATGCGCCGGTCCGCGTCGTTCATACCCAGCCCCGCGTCCGCGATCCGTAGCAGGACCGAGCCGTCGCCGCCGCTCGTGCCGGAAACCCGCACCGCCGTGTTCGGCGGCGAGTAGCGCAGCGCGTTGTCGATCAGCTCGGCGAACAGGTGGATGACGCCGCCGGCCGCCGCCCCGAGCAGTGCGCAGTCGGGCAGCGCGACGATCTCGACCCGGCGGTAGTCCTCCACCTCGGACACGGCGGCGTTGAGCACCGTCGACAGCGGGACCGGCTCGCGCTGGTCGCGGGCCAGCTGCGCGCCCGCCAGCACCAGCAGGTTGGCGCTGTTGCGGCGCAGCCGGGCCGCCAGGTGGTCCAGTTTGAACAGGCTGTCCAGGCGTTCGGGGTCCTGCTCGTTGCGCTCCAGGCGGTCGATGAGCGACAGCTGCTGGTCGACCAGGGAACGGCTGCGCCGCGACATGGTCTCGAACATGTCGTTGACCAGCAACCGCAGCCGCGCCTCGTCGCCGGCCAGCAGCAGGGCCTGCGTGTGCAGCTCGTCGACCGCGTGGGCGACCTGGCCGATCTCCTCGGTGGTGTGCACCGGCAGCGGCTGCGGGACCGGCTCGGCGCCGCCCGCTTTGACCCGGGCCACCTCCTCCCCGAGGTCGGTGTGGGCGACCTTGAGCGCGCCGTCGCGCAGCACGCGCAGCGGCACCACGAGCGCGCGGGCCACCAGCGAGACGACGACCAGTGCGATCGCGATCGCGGCGGCCACCAGCACGGCGTCCAGGACGGCGGCGTCCCGCCGGTCGGCGGCCTGGGCGCGCACCGACTTGGTGATCGACGCCGTGGTGTCCTCGATGACCTTGCCGGCGATCTCGTCGGTGGTCTGAATCGAGTGCAGCAGCTCGGGGTTGTCGACGAGCGCGCTGGCCGGATCGGACATGATCGCCATCCGGGTCACCAGCTGCTGCTGCAACGTCTTGGCCTCGTCCGAACCGACACCGAGCACCTGGCTCATGCCGAACAGCGTCGACGGTTCGGTGCCGGCCAGGGTCGTCATCGAGCTGCGCAGTTGCGGCTCGGGCAGGTCGGCGCCGCGGGTGATCAGGATCTTCTGCATCGTCATCTGCCCGCGGGCCCCGACCGCGCGGCTCAACCCCTGCACCTCGGTGCGGACCCGTTCGTCGTCGACCCGCACCGAGGCGTTGATGACGTCCTCGGCCGTGAGCAGGATCGGCGCGTAGGTGGTGACCCGGTCCCGCAGGCCGATGCTGTTGTCCGCGACCTTGTCCAGCAGCGTCTGACCGCCGTTGAGCAGGGCCTCGGCCCCGGACCGGACGTCGGGGGCCACGTCAGTGTCGGTCAGCCGCTGCTGCAGCTCGTGCTTGCGCGCCTCGTAGTTCTTCGTGGCACCCTCGACGTCGCGCCCGCTGGAGCCGGCCTGCAGGGCGACGTCCATGGCCGACATGTATTTGGTGATGGCCGGCAGCACGTCGGCGCGGGCCGCGGCGAGCTTGAGGTGGGCGGAGTCGGCCATCGCACCCTGGACGCGCAGCACGCCGAAGACCGTCGCCAGGATCAGCGGCACCAACACGATCGCCAGGACCTTCCAGCGGACCGGCCAGTTGCGCAGCGACCAGGGCGAGGGGCGTTTCGCGGGCTGCCCGCCGCCGGCGGGGATCGAGCCGAACTCGGGTGAAGCCGCCTCGGCCAGGTGGGCCGGGCGGGTGAACATGGTCACGGGGTGGCGGCCGCGTGACCGGCCGCCGCGCTGCCACTCAGCGCTGACATAGACGAGAGGCTCATGAAACTTCCTGCATTATTTCCCCGCTCCGCGCAGACGGGCACGGAGGGTAGACACGTGGCAATCCGACGAGTATGACAGCCCGCGGCGCAGGTCACCAATATTCCTACTGAGTAGCCAGAGTGGATCCGGAAGTCCCGCACGCCGGCGGGTGACTTTGGCAAACACCCGGCGCGGCTACGGCGCCGGCTTTGTCATGCCGAACACCGTTCGACTCGCGACCGCCGATGGCACCATCTAACTCATGGACAGTGGTCGCGATCGTCCACGCCTGGGCGGACTGCATCACCTCGGTATTTCGGTTGCGGACCTCGAGCGCAGCATGCGTTTCTATCGCGAGGTGGTCGGATCCGATCTGTTGGTCGGCATACACGACGGTACGAGTCCGTCGTTTTTAGGTCGTATGGCGATCCTCAGCCTGGGCGGACAAATCCTTGACCTTTACGAGCATTCATCCAACGAAGGCGAGCGGTTCGACCCGGTGCGTACCGGTCTGGATCATTTCGCGCTCGAGGCCACGTCTTTGGAGGAACTGCAGCAATGGGCGACTTGGCTTGATGCTTGTGGGGTTGCGCGATCGGAGGTCCGGGAGGTGGCCGGCGGCCACGGTGCGATTTTCGACTTCGTCGATCCCGATGGAATCCAGATCGAGTTCATACACCTGAACCTCAGCTGGTGAAGCTGCCGCTGCGCGGCTGGCGATGCTCGGCTGCGACCGGCCGAAGGAGCGCGACGAGGAAGTCGGAGTCATCGGTGAACGGTCGCAGATCCCAGGTGGAGAGCAACAGTTCGGGCACGAATCCAGCATCTTGCGCGTCGCCGAGAAACGCGGCGAACTCATAGCCACGGCCGGCGCCGAATCCAATCACCGCTCGACCGCCGCCGGCGAGGTGGGCCCGTAGCCGCACCAGCACCTGAATCCGGGTACTCGGGGCCAGGAATGTCATGACGTTGCCGGCGGACACGATGACATCGAACGGTTCGACGATGCCGCGCTTCGGCAGGTCAAGCTCGGCGAGGTCACCGACGAGCCAGTGCGGGCCGGGATGATCTTGCTCGGCTGCTTCGATGAGCGCCGGGTCGACGTCGACACCCACCACGCGGTGACCGGCCGCAGCGAGATGCCCGCCCAATCGGCCGGGCCCGCAGCCGGCGTCGAGGATGCGGGCGCCGCGGGGCGCCATCGCGTCCACGAAGCGAGCCTCGCCGGCCAGATCGTCACCGGCGCGGGCCATCGCGCGGAAACGCTCGATATACCAGCGGGAATGCCCGGGATCGGCAGCGACCTTCTGCATCCAGACGCTCTGCTCGACCATGCGAGCATTATCGCCCGTGTGACGGCGCTCCATGAACTGGTCGCACGCAGAGGACCCGTGTGCAGGCAGGATGGCGTGTTGTGTTCCGGCTGATGTTCGTCTCTCCGCGGATTCCGCCCAATACGGGCAATGCCATCCGGACCGCGGCCGCCACCGGCTGCGAGCTGCATCTGGTCGAACCGCTGGGTTTCGACCTGTCCGAGCCGCGGCTCCGGCGGGCCGGGCTGGACTATCACGACCTGGCCTCGGTGACCGTCCATTCGTCCCTGCCGGCGGCGTGGGATGCGCTGATGCCGGCGCGAGTTCTCGCCTTCGCCGCCCAGGCGACGACCTCGTTCGCCGAGGTGGCCTATCAGCCCGGCGACGTGTTGATGTTCGGCCCCGAACCCACCGGGCTGGACGCGGCCACCCTGGCCGACGCGCACATCAGCCAGCAGGTCCGCATCCCCATGCTGGCGGGCCGCCGCTCGCTGAACCTGTCCAATGCCGCCGCCGTCGCCGTCTACGAGGCGTGGCGCCAGCACGGCTACCTTGGGGCGCTGTAGTAACCGCGCGTTCACCACCGGATCCTCAATTGCCGGCCCGCATCGTCATATGCTGAAAACTCGCGGATTTCGCGGTTGGTGACCGAGAAAGGACCGGGATGTCGTACCTGTTGACGATTCCGGTGGAGGTGGCAGCGAAAGCGTCCGAGGTGGCCCGGATCGGTTCGGTGCTCAGCACCGCGAATGCGGCCGCCGCCGGGACCACGAGCGTGCCGGCCGTCGCGGGCGACGAGGTCTCGGCGGCCGTGAGCCGGTTGTTGTCCGGCTACGGGCAGGGTTATCAGCGGGTCGCCGCCCGGATGACGATGTTCCACGATCAGTTCGTGCAGGCGCTGCGCGCGGGCGCGAACGCCTATGCCGCAGCCGAGGCCGCCAACGCCTCCCCGCTGCAGACACTCGAGCAGGACGTGCTCGGGGCGATCAACGCCCCCACCAACACGCTGTTGGGGCGCCCGCTGATCGGCGACGGCGCCGCGGGCACCGCAAGCAGCCCCAACGGGCAACCGGGCGGCTTCTTGTACGGCAACGGTGGCGCGGGCCACAACGGCAGCGGCACCGTCGGTATGGCCGGCGGCAATGGTGGCAGCGCGGGATTGGTGGGCAACGGCGGGATGGGCGGGGCCGGCGGGTCCGGCGCCGCCGGTGGTGCCGGTGGTCGTGGGGGCTGGCTCTACGGGAACGGCGGCAACGGCGGGGCCGGCGGGAATGCCACGATGGCCGGCGCAAACGGCGGCAACGGAGGTGCCGGTGGTACCGCCGGGCTGTGGGGCACGGGGGGCAGCGGTGGGCACGGCGGCGACGGCATGGGCGGCAGCAACGGCGTGAACCCCACGCCCAGCACGGATCCGGCCCTCAACGGCGGTGACGGCACGGGCAATAACGTCGACACCAACGGCAATACCTCCGGCACCGCCGGCATGGACGGCAAGCCCGGGGGCGCCGGCGTCAACGGCGGCACCGGCGGCGTCGGTGGCAACGCCTCGAACCCCGCCACCGCCCAGTACGCCACTTCGGGCGCCGGGGGCAATGGAGGCACGGGTGGCTACGGCGGCGCCAACGGCGGCGCGGGTGGACCTGGCGGGAGTGCCGCCGCTCAAGCTTTCGCTGCCGCGGGCAATAGCGGCAACGGCGGCGACGGCGGCGCCGGCACGAACGGCCAATCCGGTGGCGCGGGCGGCGCCGGCGGTGCCGGGGGTCGCGGCGGGTGGCTGGTCGGCGACGGCGGCGCCGGCGGCGGCGGCGGCAACGGCGCGGCGGGCGGCAACGGTGACAGCGGCGGTGCCGGCGGCGCCGGCGGCTACTACTACTTCGGCAGTACGCAAGCCGCAGCGACGTACAACGCTGACGGCGGCGGCGGCGGGCACGGCGGCGCCGGAGGCGTTGGCGGCACCGGCGGGCACGGCGGCGCGGGCGGCTCGGGCGGCTCCGGCGGTGCCGGCGGATGGCTGGCCGGCAACGGCGGCGGCGGCGGACGCGGCGGCACCGGAGGCGTTGGCGGTGTCGGAGGCAATGGCGGTACCGGCGCGGACGGCGGGCAGGGAGGTAGCGCTTTCAGCCTGAGCCAAGGGGGCTACGGCGGTAGCGGTGGCGCCGGCGGCGACGCCGGTCATGGTGGGGGCGGCGGGAACGGTGGCGCCGGAGGCCACGGCGGCACGGGCGGGCACGGCGGGTTGCTGAGCGGCCAGCAGGGCACCGCCGGCGCTGGTGGCGGCGGCGGCACCGGTGGTGATGGCGGCACCCACGGCACGCCCGGCAACGGCGCCGTCGGTGGCACCGGCAGCGACCCCAGTAAAACCGGGACTACCGGCAGCGACGGCCTCGGCGGTGTCGCCTTCGACGGCAGCGCCGGCAGCAACGGCAACGCGGGCTGATTACCAGCTGTTCCAGTGCGTGAGGCTGTCGGCGGGCAGGCGCTTGGCCGGCTTGAACTCCGTGCCCTTGGTGTAGGCGATGGGGAACAGCCCGCCCTGGCTGTACTTGTCGTGCGGAATGCCGAGCACCTCGGCGGCCTGCTGCTCGCCGTCGTCGAGCAGGTGCAGGGTCGTCCAGCAGGTGCCCAGCCCGCGGGAGCGCAAGGCCAGGCAGAAACTCCACACCGCCGGGAACAGCGACGCCCAGAACGACGCGCTCAGCCCCAGCGGCGCCTGCTCCACGCGGCCCTCCAGGCACGGGATCATCAGCACCGGCGCCTCGTGCATGTGCTCGGCGAGGTAGGTCGCCGAGTTCCTGACCTTGTCCATGCGCTCGCCGCGCATGTCGCCCTCGGGGTATTCGGCCGCGGGCAGGCTGAGGTAGCCGCGGGCGTTGGCGAGGTAGATGTCGGCGATCGCCTTCTTCTTGTCGGCCTCCTCGACGAACACCCACTGCCAGCCCTGCGCGTTGGAACCGGTGGGCGCCTGCAGCGCCAGTTCGAGGCATTCCATCAGCACCTCCCGGGGCACCGGCTTGTCGAAGTCGAGGCGTTTGCGGACCGAGCGGGTGGTGGTGAGGACTTCGTCGACGGACAGGTTGAGGGTCATGATGCGGAGACTACCGCCGGGGTGATAGCCCCCGGCGAGCGTGCGTGTCTGTACTCGACACGCCGGGGATCGGTGGCATTCTGCGCACCCTCGCGAAGGGGAGGCCGCGGGGGCTCAGCGGAAGTCGCGGGACTTCGAGCCGACCGCCAGGGTGATGCGGCCCAGCCGCTCGGCGATGACGGTGACAGCGCCGCTGGCGTTTTGGACCTGGCCGCGCACCAGCAGCGCCGGCGCCGTGTTCGCCAGCTTGCGGTGCCGCGCCCACACCCCCGGCGTGCAGAGCACGTTGACCATCCCGGTCTCGTCCTCGATGTTGACGAACGTCACCCCCTGGGCCGTACCGGGGCGCTGCCGATGGGTGACCGCGCCGGCGATCAGCACCCGGTCGCCGTCGGGCACGCTCAGCAGCTTTTCGGCGGGCACCACGCCCAGCGCGTCCAGGTCCGCCCGCAGGAACTGCGTGGGGTAGCTGTCCGGGGAGACGCCGGTGGCCCACACGTCGGCGGCGGCCAGCTCCAGCTCGCTCATTCCGGGCAGCGCCGGCACGTGCGAGCTCGAGCCCACCCCGGGCAGCCGGTCCGGCCGTTGGGTGGCCGCGGCCCCGGCGGCCCACAGCGCCTCGCGCCGGGACATGTGAAAGCAGCCCAGCACCCCGGCCGTCGCCAGCGCCTCGGTCTGCGGCACGGACAGCTGCAGCCGGGTGGTCAGGTCCAGCAGGGAGATGAACGGGCCGTTGGCTTTTCGCTCGTCGGCCAGCCGTTCGGCCAGCTCGTCGCCGATGTGGCGGACCGCACCCAGCCCCAGGCGGACCTCGGTGCCGGCGTTCTCCAGCGTGGCGTGGGCCAGGCTGGCGTTGACGTCCGGGCCGTGCACCGCCACGCCGTGCCGGCGCGCGTCGGCCACCAGCGACTGCGGCGAGTAGAAGCCCATCGGCTGCGCGCGCAGCAGCGCCGCGCAGAACGCCGCCGGGTGGTGCAGCTTGAACCACGACGAGTAGAACACCAGCGACGCGAAGGACAGCGCGTGGCTTTCCGGGAAGCCGAAATTGGCGAAGGCCTCCAGCTTTTCGTACACCCGGTCGATCACCTCCTCGGCGACACCGTGCAACTGCCGCATGCCGTCGTAGAAGCGGCCCCGCAGCCGGCGCATCCGTTCGGTGGAACGCTTGGAGCCCATGGCGCGCCGCAGCTGATCGGCCTCGGCGGCGGTGAACCCGGCGCAGTCCACGGCGAGCTGCATCAGCTGCTCCTGAAACAGCGGTACCCCCAGCGTCTTGCGCAGCGCCGGTTCCATCGACGGGTGGTCGTAGACGACCGGGTCCAGGCCGTTGCGCCGCCGGATGTAGGGGTGCACCGAGCCGCCCTGGATGGGCCCGGGGCGGATCAGCGCGACCTCCACCACCAGGTCGTAGAAGATGCGCGGCTTCAGCCGCGGCAGGGTGGCCATCTGCGCCCGCGACTCCACCTGGAACACGCCGACGGAGTCGGCGCGGGCCAGCATCTCGTACACCGCCGGCTCGGACAGGTCGAGGCGGGCCAGGTCCACCTCGATCCCCTTGTGCTCGGCCACCAGGTCGATGGCGTAGTGCAGCGCCGAGAGCATGCCCAGCCCGAGGAGGTCGAACTTCACCAAACCGATTGCCGCGCAGTCGTCTTTGTCCCATTGCAGGACGCTGCGGTTCGCCATGCGCGCCCACTCCACGGGGCACACGTCGGCGATGGGGCGGTCGCAGATCACCATGCCGCCGGAATGAATGCCCAGGTGCCGCGGCAGGTTCCGGATCTGGTTGGCCAAATCGATCACCTGCGGCGGGATGCCTTCCAGGAGATCCGGGCCATCGGGCGAATCGGCCGACCCGTTCCAGTGGCCGAGCTGCTTGCTCCACGCGTCCTGCTGACCCTGCGAGAAGCCCAGGGCGCGGGCCATGTCGCGCACCGCGATCCGCCCCCGGTAGGTGATGACATTGGCGACCTGGGCCGCGTAGTCGCGGCCGTATTTGTCGTAGACGTACTGGATGACCTTCTCGCGCTGGTCGGACTCGATGTCCATGTCGATGTCGGGCGGCCCGTCGCGGGCGGGCGACAGGAAACGCTCGAACAACAGCTCGTTGGCCACCGGGTCCACCGCGGTGACGCCCAGGGCATAACAGACCGCGGAATTGGCCGCCGATCCCCTGCCCTGGCACAGGATGTTGTTGCGCCTGCAGAACCGGGCGATGTCGTGGACCACCAGGAAGTAACCCGGAAACGTCAGTTGCGCAATGATTTTCAGTTCGCGCTCGATCTGCGAGTACGCGCGTGGGGCGCTCTCGGCCGACCCGTAGCGATCGCGCGCCCCGGCCATCGTCAAGTGCCGCAGCCAGCTGTCCTCGGTGTGCGGTTCGGGCACGTCGAACGGCGGCAGCCGCGGGGCGATCAGCGCCAGCCCGAACGCGCACTGCTCGCCGAGTCCGGCGGCGGCGGTCACAGCTTCGGGACACTGGGCGAAGAGCCGGGCCATCTCCTCCCCGGAGCGCAGGTGCGCACCCCCCAGCGGGGCCAGCCACCCGGCGGCGGCCTCCAGGGACTGCCGGGCCCGGATCGCGCCCATCGCCATGGCCAGCCGGCCGCGCGACGGCCCCGCGAAGTGCGCCCCGGTGGTGGCGACGACGCCGACCCCGAAGCGCGGCGCCAGCGCCGCCAGAGCCGCGTTGCGCTCGTCGTCGAGCGGATGGCCATGCTGGGTCAGCTCGACGCTGACCCGGCCCGCGCCGAACCGGTCCACCAGGTCGGCCAGCGCGCGCCCCGCCGCGTCCGAGCCGCCTTCGGAAAGGGCCTGGCGCACATGACCTTTGCGGCAGCCGGTCAGGATATGCCAGTGTCCGCCGGCGGCCTCGGTCAGCGCGTCGAAGTCGTAGCGCGGCTTGCCCTTCTCCCCGCCGGCCAGGTGCGCGGCGGCCAGCTGCCGCGACAGCCGCCGGTAACCTTCCGGGCCGCGGGCCAGCACCAGCAGGTGTGGACCGGGCGGGTCCGGCGCCTCGGTGCGCGCGCCCGGCCCCAGCGACAACTCGGCGCCGAACACGGTGCGCAGGTCGAGTTCGGCGGCCGCCTCGGCGAACCGCACCGCGCCGTACAGGCCGTCGTGGTCGATGAGCGCCAGGGCGCGCAGATCCAGCCGGGCCGCCTCCTCGACCAGCTCCTCCGGGGTGCTCGCCCCGTCGAGGAAGCTGAACGCCGAATGCGCGTGCAGCTCGGCATACGGAACGGAATGAGCAACCGGCGAGCGGGCCCGCCGGCCGTCATCGGGTGGCCGGTATGTCGCGCGCTTGCGCGACAGCGGACCCTCCTGTTCGGGCTGCGCCGGCGTGCCGCCATGGCGCGGCTTGCTGTCGAGCACCCGCGCCATCTCCGCCCAACTCGGCGGCCCGTTGAACCAACCCACACCGGCAAGTGTATCGAATATATGTTCGATGCACGAACGACTTGTTAATCACCTTTTCAACTTCACAACACGGTTTTAACGCTGCTGCCCTACCATGCGGGCGCGCCGAGCCAGATAATGGTACGGGGCGAGAAAACCGATGGCGGGGGAACCGAGCATGATGCAGGTGACGACACTGGATACGGCCTTCCTCAACGCTTTTCCGGATCGTCACACCGATCTGGCGGTCGGGGCGGTCGCCGTCGTCGCCGGCGCCCCCGACTACGCGTTGCTGAAAACTCTTCTGGCAGAACGTATCCAATCGCTTCCGCGCTGCATCCAGTTGCTGCGGCCGCAATCACCCGGGCCGGAGCGGGCCGACGACCCGCGCTTTGACCTCGCCCACCACGTGCGTCGGGTGGCCGTTCCCCGTCCGGGCGATGACGCCGAGCTGTCCGCCGCGATCGCCTTCGCCCTCGAACGGCCCCTCGACCCCGACGTCCCGCCCTGGGAGTGCTGGGTCATCGAGGGCCTCAAGGGCGGCCGGTGGGCCATCCTGATGAAGGTCCACCACCGCCTCGCCGACGACCACTCCCCCGCCCGGCTGCTCACCCGGCTGTGCGACGGCATCGGCGACGGCGCGTTCACGAACGAGGCCGAGCACAAAAGGGTTTCGTCGCCGCAGCCGCGCAAGCAGGATTGGGCCGAGGCGCTGTGGCGCGCCTCGTCGGTCGCAGGCAGCATCGCGAGCACGGTCGCCGGGACCATCTGGCCCGCGCTGCTGAGGCCGTCGGTGCACCCGGTCACCATGCGACGCTACCGGGCGGTGCGCGTCCCCATCGCCGACGTCGACAGGGTCTGCCGCAAGTTCGCGGTCACCGCTGACGACGTTGCGCTCGCGGCGATCAGCGAAGGGTTCCGGACCGTCCTGCTGCAGCGCGGCGAGCAACCGCGGGCCGACTCGCTGCCCACACTGGCGCCGCTGCGTTCGACCATGCCGCCCTACCTGCCGGTCGAGCACGACGACCCGGTGCGGCGGCTGTGGACGGTGCACAATCGGCACCAGGCCGGGCAAACCGGCCAGGCCGAAGGGGGCATCCTGGAGTCGGCGCTCAATTTCCTGCCAACCATGTTGCGCGGCAACGTGTTGCAACTTCTGGACCGGCTCCCGCAACGCGACATTGTGACGTTGGCGACCAACGTCCCCGGCCCCCGCCGCCGGCTCCGGCTGATGGGCCAGACGATCGACCGCCTGCTGCCGATCCCCCCGACGGCCGCCCGGCTGAGCACGGGTGTCGCGGTACTGAGCTACGGCGACGACCTCGTGTTCGGCATCACCGCCGACTACCACGCCGACGCTGAGGTCCGGCTCCTGGCCGCCGGCATCGAGCGCGGGATGGCGCAGCTGGTGGCGCTCAGCGGCGACTCCGTGCTGTTGTTCACCAAGGACCGCCGGCGCAGGCGGACCGTCGTCCACGGCGCCGCACCCCGGGTGCGGCCGTCGGCGCCGGAGCAGGCGCGGCACTGACCCCGGCCCGCGGGCATGGACCGCCACGAGGCCACCGTGAGAAGGTTGGGTCGTGCCCAACTCGGAGCCGGTCATCATCGACCCACGCCGCCATGACGCCGTGCTGTTCGACATCGACACGGTGGTGAATGCCGAGGGCAACGCGCTCGACTCGACGCTGCCGCTGCTCCGGCAGTTGCAGGCGATCGGGGTCGGCGTCGGCGTGTTCTCCTCGGGCGACCGTCGCGACGTGCCGGGCGACTTGTTCGCCGTGCATGCCGGCGGCCCTGCGGAGGGGGCCGACCGGTTGGCGGCCCGCGCGGGCCGCTGCGTCGTCGTCGCGTCCGGCGCGGCCGATGTCAGGGCCGCGCGCACCGGCGGGTTCGCGCTGGTCGTCGGGATCGACCGGGCGGGTGAGCCCGGCGCACTGGACGAGGCCGGCGCCGACGCCGTCGTCACCGACCTGAGCGAGGTCACCGTGCGCACCGGGGACCTGCGCATGTCGCGGCTTCCCGATGCGTCGGCGGACCTGGACCCGCCGCCGGCGCACCCGGCCGTGTTCTTCGACTTCGACGGCACGCTGTCGGACATCGTCGACGACCCGGACGCGGCCCGGCCGGTGGCCGGCGCGACCGAGGCGCTGCGACTGCTCGCCGCGCAGTGCCCGGTCGCGGTGCTGTCCGGGCGCGACCTGGCCGACGTGAGCAAGCGGGTCGGCGTGCCGGGCATCTGGTATGCGGGCAGCCACGGCTTCGAACTCACCGCACCCGACGGGGCACACCACCAGAACGACGCCGCCGCGACGGCCATCCCGGTGCTCGAGCGCGCGGCGGCGCAGCTGCGCGAGCGGCTCGGATCGATCGCCGGTGTCGTGGTGGAGCACAAGCGATTCGGCGTGGCGGTGCACTACCGGAACGCGGCGCGCGACCGCGTCGGCGAGGTGGCCGCGGCGGTGCGCGCCGCCGGCCGGCACGACGCGCTGCGGGTCACCACCGGCCGCGAGGTCATTGAGCTGCGCCCCGACATCGACTGGGACAAGGGCAAGACCCTGCGCTGGGTGATCGAGCACCTGCCCGCGGCCGCCTCGGGCTCGCTGACGCCGATCTATGTCGGCGACGACATCACCGACGAGGACGCCTTCGACGCGATCCGCTCGGACGGGATCCCGATCGTGGTGCGCCACAACGAAGACGGAGATCGCACCACCGCCGCGCTGTTCGCGCTCGACGGCCCGGCCCGGGTGAGCGAGTTCGTCGGGTGGCTGGCGCACCGGTTGGGCGACGCGCGCGTCACCTGAGGAACGGCCTGCGGGCGTTGATCCGCGGCCAGACCGCACGCACAGTTAAGTGAGCACGCGCGCGAATTGGGTTACGAACTCTAGCAATTGCGTTGCAACTGCGCGCCAGTTAACTGCCGCCATTGTTCGAATTTAAGTATGGCCGTTAGGGGATATGTTGCAACCGCCCCGCCAATGGCGCCCGAGTAGCCCGAATCCAGGTATGACCCTTGGTCATTGGCTCAACTACGACGCGGTAACACGACGCGGAGCGTACCTGTCGCGCTATTCTCCGTGCAGTTGGATGGAGGACAGTATGTCGTTCGTGATCGTTTCGCCGGACCTCATGACCACGGCGGCAACTGATCTCTCCGCACTCAGGACGGCCCTCAGCGCCGCAACCGCCGCGCCCGCCGGACCCACGATCGAGATACCCGCGGCGGCGGCCGACGAGGTGTCGGCGGCCGTCTCGACCCTGTTCGCCGACTACGGTCAGGCCTATCAGGCGATCAGCGCCCAGGCGAGCACGTTTCATGACCAGTTCGTTCAGGCCATGGGGGGCGCCGGCCTGTCGTATGCCAGCGCCGAGGCCGCCAACGTCCAGCAAACGCTGCTGGGAGCCATCAACGCCCCGGCCCAGTCCCTGCTGGGACGCCCGCTGATCGGCAACGGCACCGACGGGACGTCGGCGAACCCCAACGGCGGGGCCGGCGGGCTGCTCTGGGGCAACGGTGGCAAGGGATATTCGCAACCGGACGGCTCCGGCCTGGCCGGTGGCAGCGGCGGGTCCGCGGGCCTGATCGGCAACGGCGGCGCCGGGGGCAGCGGCGGGTCCGGCCCGGTCGGCGGCGCCGGAGCCCCCGGCGGGGCCGGCGGCAACGGCGGGTGGCTATTCGGCAACGGTGGCGCCGGCGGAACCGGCGGTGCGGCAACCGTCTCCGGCGCCAACGGCGGCGTCGGCGGCGCCGGCGGCGCCGCGGGGCTCTGGGGCAACGGTGGGACCGGAGGCGCCGGCGGTAGCGGCGCCGACTCCGGCAACGGCGGAGCCGGCGGGACCGGCGGCCGCGGCGGATGGGTCTACGGCAGCGGCGGGACAGGTGGCACGGGCGGCGACGGGAACGTGGCCGACTTCGGCGGAACCGGCGCGGGCGGCGCGGGCGGCGCCGGCGGCAGCGCCGGACTGATCGGCAGCGGCGGCGCCGGCGGCCACGGCGGGACGGGCGCAGAAAACTTCGCTGGTGACGCTGGGAACGGTGGCGCCGGTGGGGTCGGCGGAAACGGTGGCTGGTTGGCCGGCGGCGGCGGGGTCGGCGGAACGGGCGGCGGCGGCGGCACGACCCTCGCCGGCGGCTCCACCGGCGGCTCCGGCGGCGACGGGGGGGCCGCCGGAGCCTCGGGATTGCTCTTCGGCAGCGGCGGCGCCGGTGGAGCGGGTGGAGCCGGCGGGGTGAACGATGGCGGCGGAGCCGGCGGCAATGGCGGGGCTGGGGCGAGCGGTGCTGCCGGCGCCTGGGTGTCAGGCAATGGTGGTGCCGGTGGGGCCGGCGGCAACGGCGGCAACGGTCCCGGCAGCGCGAGCGGTGGAACGGGTGGCGCGGCCGGCAGCGGCGGCGACGCCCGGGGACTGTTCGGCGCCGGGGGCGCCGGCGGCCACGGCGGAACCGGCGGGACCGCGGCCGGTTCCCCTAACTACGCCGGCGGCAACGGCGGGGCCGGCGGCAACGGCGGCATCGGCGGGCGGCTGTACGGCAACGGTGGCGACGGCGGTGCGGGCGGCGCCGGCGGGGCCTACGTGCAGACCGGCGACAACGGCTCCGGAGCGGCCGGCGGCAGTGGTGGCGCCGGCGGGAGTGCGCGGCTGCTGGGCGCCGGCGGCCACGGTGGGGCCGGCGGGACCGGTGGGGCCACCACGGGCCGGTCGGCCGGCGCGGACGGCGGCACCGGCGGCAACGGAGGCGCCGGTGGCAACGGCGGCTGGCTGGCCGGCACTGCCGGGAACGGCGGCACCGGCGGCGACGGCGGGAACAACAACTCGACCCCCGGCAACCACAACGGAAACAATGGCGCCCCCGGAGGCACCGGGGGCAACGGCGGTAACGGCGGCAACGCCGGACTGTTCGGCAACGGCGGCAACGGCGGCAACGCGGGCGATGGAGGCAAGGGCGGCGTGGGCAGCCAGGGCGCCGACAGCACCAGCGACACGGGCGGCACCGGCGGCGGCGGCGGCGATGGCGGTACCGGGGGCGCCGGCGGACGCAGCGGCTTGCTGATCGGCGACGGAGGCAGCGGCGGGACCGGGGGCACCGCCGGCAACGGCGGCACCGGCGGCAAGGGCGCCACCAACGGTGGCGGCACCGGCGGCACCGGCGGCCAAGGCGGTGTCGGCGGTACCGGCGGCGCCGGTGCGACCGGCGCGAGCGGCGGGTTGCTCTACGGCAACGGGGGCAGCGGCGGTAGCGGCGGCGGCGGCGGGACCGGCGGCAACGGGGGCGGTGCCGGCGGCGGCACCGTCTCGGGCAACCAGGGGCCCGGCGGCGCCGGCGGCGACGGCAGCGCCGGCGCCGGTGGCGGCAGTGCCCAGCTGATCGGCAACGGCGGCAACGGCGGCAACGGCGGAAGCCCCGGGACCGGCGGCACCGGCTTTTCGACCGGGGCCACCGGTGTCGGCGGGGCGGGCGCCGCCGGCGGCACCGGCGGGGAACTGTTCGGCGGCCGCGGAAGCGACGGAATGACCCCCTAGGTCACGTACTCCACCGCGCCGTCGTCCAGCGCCACCCGGGCGCCGGAGCCCTCGGCGCCGGAGGCCTCGGTCCGGAACACGGCCTTGCCGGGCTCCGTCCGCCAGATCAGCGTGGTCAGCGTCTCGCCGGGGAACACCGGCGAGGTGAACCGCGCGTCGATCGAGGTGAGGTTGGCCGCCACGCCCTTGCCCAGCTCGGCGACCAGCGCCCGGCCCGCCACGCCGTAGCTGCACAGCCCGTGCAGGATCGGCTTGGGGAACCCGGCCAGCTCGCGAGCGAACCACGGGTCGCTGTGCAGCGGGTTGCGGTCACCGGAGAGCCGGTAGATCAGCGCCTGGTCCTCCCGGGTGGGCAGCGCGACGCGGGCGTCGGGCTCGCGGTCGGGAATCTCCGGGGCGGCCGGCCGCTGACCCGGGGCTCCCCCGAACCCGCCCTCGCCCCGGATGACCAGCGTGGTCAGCGTCTCGGCGATCAGCTCGCCCGATTCCGGATCGGTGCCACGCCCGCGCAGCACGATGACCGCGTTCTTGCCCTCGCCCTTGTCCTGGATGTCGGCGACCTCGGAGACCACCGACAGCTTTCCGGCGGGCGGCAGCGGCGCGTGCAGCCGGATGCCCTGGGACCCGTGCAAGAGCATGGCGTGGTTGAACGTCCCGATCATGCCCGCCGCCCCGAACGCCGGGCAGCAGATCACCGCGTACGTCGGCAGCACCTGCTGGGTGATGTCATGGCTGTTCTCGGTCGTGAACGACAGGTCGTCGAGCCCGGCGCCCACGCCGAGCGCGTAGAGCAGCGTGTCGCGGTCGGTCCATTCGAACGACATCGGCTCGGTCACCGCGCCGACGGCGCTCGGGTCAATCGCCATAAGGGTCTCCTCGTGTGGGAAATCGAGCTTTTCTGCAGTCAACCATCGCAAACCCTTCCCACCGGCGGCGTCGGCAGGGCAGGCTATCGCCATGGCTAAGCGCATCTGGAAGGCACCAAAGGCCGCGGCCGTACTCGCCGCGGCGGTGATCGTCGGGGCCTGCGGCGGCGGATCGCCCCAGGCGCGCAGCATCACCCTGACGTTCATCCGCGACGCGCAGTCGCAGGCCGACGTGGACGGGGTCATCGACACGTCCATCCCCGGTCCCGGCCTGAGTTCCGACGGCAAGGGGCAGGCCCAGCAGGTGGCGCACGGCCATCGTGATTTCGACGCCGTCTACGCCTCGCCGACGGCCGAGTCCCGCCAGACCGCCGCGCCGCTGGCCGGCGAGCTCGGCAAGCAGGTCGAGGTCCTTGACGGCCTGGCACCGATCGACGCCGGCTGGTACAACGGCAGCCCACAGAAGAGGGCCGACTCCACCTACCTGCTGGCTCCGGTGGACTGGCTCAACGGCGACCGTCAGGACAGCGTCCCGGGATCGATCAGCGGCACCGACTTCAACTCCCGGTTCGCCGCCGCCGTCCGCAAGATCTACAACGACGGGCACGACAATCCGGTCGCGTTCACCCAGGGCATGGCGATCATGGTGTGGACGCTGATGAACGCCAAGAACGGCAAAGACAGCCTGCTGACCACCCATCCCCTGCCCAACGGCGGCCGGGTGGTGATCAGCGGCAACCCGATCACGGGCTGGACGCTGCTGGAGTGGGACGGCATCCGCAACTTCACCACCTGACCGGCGGTTGACGTGGACGGCGGCGAGCCGCCACGATGGCTGCATGCGTTATGTCGTTACCGGCGGTACCGGGTTTATCGGTCGTCGCGTCGTGGCTGGACTGTTGGCCTCGCGGCCCGATGCGCAGGTGTGGGTGCTGGTCCGCCGCCAATCGCTGGGCCGCTTCGAGCGCCTCGCGGCCCAGTGGGGTGACCGAGCCGGGCCGCTGGTCGGCGAGCTGCCGGGGCTGGGGCTGAGCCACGAGACCCTCGCCGAACTGGGTTGCATCGACCATGTGGTGCACTGCGCGGCCGTCTACGACATCACCGCCGACGACGACGCGCAGCGCGCCACCAACGTCGCGGGCACCCGCGCGGTCATCGAGCTGGCGCAGCGGCTGGACGCCACGCTGCACCACGTGTCGTCGATCGCGGTGGCGGGCGACTTCCGCGGCGAGTACACCGAGGACGACTTCGACGTCGGCCAGCGGCTGCCGACCCCGTACCACCAGACGAAGTTCGAGGCCGAGCTGCTGGTGCGGTCGGCGACCGGGCTGCGCCACCGCATCTACCGCCCGGCGGTGGTGGTGGGCGATTCGCGCACCGGCGAGATGGACAAGGTCGACGGGCCGTACTACTTCTTCGGTGCGCTGGCCAAACTGGCGGCGCTGCCCAAGCTGACCCCGGTCCTGCTGCCCGACACCGGGCGCACCAATCTCGTGCCGGTCGACTACGTCGCCGACGCGCTCGTCGCGCTGATGCACGCCGAAGGCGCGGACGGGCGAACCTTCCACCTGACGGCGCCGCAGACCGTCGGGCTGCGCGACATCTACCGCGGCGTCGCCGGGGAGGCCGGGCTGCCGGCCGCGCGCGGGTCGCTGCCCCGCTCGGTGGCCGCGCCACTGCTCAAGGCGCGCGGGCGCGCCAGGATGGTGCGCAACATGGCCGCCACCCAGCTGGGGATCCCGCCCGAGATCTTCGACGTCGTCGACCTCAAGCCCACCTTTGTCAGCGATGAGACGCGGACAATGCTGCGCGACAACGGGATTGAACCACCTGAGTTTGCCGACTACGCGCCCCGGCTGTGGCGCTACTGGGCCGAGCGCCTCGATCCCGACCGCGCCCGCCGCGACGATCCGGCCGGGCCGCTGGCCGGCCGCCACGTCATCATCACCGGGGCGTCCAGCGGTATCGGGCGGGCGTCGGCCATCGCCGTCGCCGAGCGCGGGGGACGCGTGTTCGCACTGGCCCGCAACGCCGACGCGCTCGACGAACTGGTCGCCGAGATCCGCGCCAAGGGCGGTGACGCACACGCCTTCACCTGCGACGTCACCGATTCCGCGTCGGTGGAGCACACCGTCAAGGACATCCTGGGCCGCTTCGACCACGTCGACTACCTGGTCAACAACGCCGGCCGGTCGATCCGCCGCTCGGTGGTCAATTCCACCGACCGGCTGCACGACTTCGAACGCGTGATGGCGGTCAACTACTTCGGCGCGGTTCGGATGGTGTTGGCGCTGCTGCCGCACTGGCGCGAGCGCCGGTTCGGCCACGTCGTCAACGTGTCCAGCGCCGGGGTGCTGGCCCGCAACCCCCGCTACAGCTCGTACCTGCCGACCAAGGCGGCGCTGGACGCGTTCGCCGACGTGGTCGCCTCCGAAACGCTGTCCGACCACATCACCTTCACCAACATCCACATGCCGTTGGTCGCCACGCCCATGATCGCGCCGTCACACCGGCTCAACCCGGTGCCGGCGATCAGCCCCGAGCGGGCGGCGGCGATGGTGGTGCGCGGCCTCGTCGAGAAGCCGGCCCGCATCGATCCCCCGCTGGGCACGCTGGCCGAGGCCGGCCACTACTTCGCCCCCCGGCTGTCACGGCGCCTTTTGCACCAGCTCTACCTGGGCTATCCCGATTCGGCGGCGGCCCGCGGCCTGCCCGCCAAACCGGTCGCTGCCCGGCCGCCCCGGCGCAGGCCGCAGCGCCCCGTCCGCGCCGTCGCCCGCCGCCTCAGCACCCCGCGGCCGGTCAAGCGGCTGGTTCGGCTGGTGCCCGGGGTGCACTGGTAGGACGACTTCCGTTGAGCCCCAGGCGATTGCGGTTTCCCGGGCCCATGACTGGGATTGCCTGCGACGAGCGGACGGGCGCCGACCCGGTGGCCGCCGCGACGCGCTCGCTCACCGCGTCGGGCGCGATCGTGATGCCCGCATTCGATGTGACGCGAAACCTGCGGGCCGGCCGACAGGTTCGGGCCACCGGGACGCCGGCGCGACCACCAGGACGCCGCGCTGCCCCGAGCTGCGCCCGGTGACCCCGGTAACGTTGCGGCCGTGACCCCCGTTTTCGCCGACGTCGACACCGGTGTCGACGATGCCCTGGCGCTGCTGTACCTGCTGGGCAGCCCGGACGCCGAGCTGGTCGGCATCGCCTCGACCGGTGGAAACGTTGGGATACAACAGGTTTGCGAAAACAACCTGGGGCTACTCGGGCTGTGCGGGGTCACCGGCATACCGGTCTCGGCGTGCTCCGGGGAAACCCTGACCGGGCCGATGCGGCTGCCCTCGAAGGTCCACGGCCCCCGGGGGCTGGGGTACGCCGAGCTGCCGCCGTCGAACCTGCGGCTCGCCGACCACGACTCGGCCACGGCGTGGGTGCGCGCCGCGCACGCCCATCCCGGCGAGCTCGTCGGCGTGGCGACCGGCCCGCTGACCAACCTGGCGCTGGCGCTGCGGGCCGAGCCCATGCTGCCGACGCTGCTGCGCCGGCTGGTCATCATGGGCGGCTCCTACGACCACCGCGGCAACACCACCCCGGTGGCCGAATGGAACATCAGCGTGGACCCCGAGGCCGCCGCCGAGGTGTTCGCCGCCTGGCCCGGGGCGGGCGGTCGGCTGCCGATCCTGTGCGGGCTGGACCTGACCCGCAAGGTCGCCATGACACCGGAGCACCTGGTGCGGCTGGCAGCCGCCGCGGGATCTGCGACCACGCCGATGAGCCTGGGCGACGAACGCGGCACCCGGTCGACGGCGTCCAACCCGCTGATCAGGGTGATCGAGGACGCGATGCGCTTCTATCTGGAGGCCTACCACGACAACGGGCACGGATATCGGGCCCACCTGCACGACCCGCTGGCCGCCGCGGTGGCGCTGGACCCCGACCTGGTCGCGATCCGCCCGGCGGCCGTCGACGTCGAACTGGCGGGCACGCTGACCCGCGGCATGACGGTGACCGACTGGTCGGGTCACCGAGAACCCAATGCGCTCATCGGCGTCGACGTCGAACCGGCGGCATTCTTCGACCGGTTCATCGAACGGGTGGGGGCATTCGCGCATCGGTTAGCCTGAGTGACCATGAAGATTCGCCGCATCGAAATCCTTCGCGCGGCATGGGGGGTCGCTCTGCTGGTGGCTCCCGCCGCGGTGCTCACCCGGGTGCACAAGGTGCACGTCGACCGCCCGGCGCTGGTCATCGCCCGCATCCTGGGGGCGCGTCACCTCGCGCAGGCGCTGCTGTCGGGCATCAATCCCACGCCCGAGGTGCTGGCGGCCGGCGTGTGGGTCGACACCGTGCACTCGGTCACGGCGTTCGGCCTGGCCGCGGTCGACCGGCACCGGACCCGGGCCGGCGTTACCGACGGCGTGGTCGCGGCGGCGTGGGCGGGGCTGGGTTTGCGGCACCTGTACACAGGCCAGGCCAACACCGCCACGACCGGGATCCGGGACCGGTTGGCCCGCACGGTGATCGGGGCGTTGCCGGGCGGTGGCAGGCTGATGGCCCAAGCGGAGCGGGTGCGCGCCGGGCAGCCCGGGATCGCCCGGGATCGGCGTGCGTGACGGTCCACCCGTGACCCGGCGCGTCGGTGGGACCGAACCGGCGCTCGCCACGCGTGGCCGGGCCGTATGTGGTCGCCGCGGCGCGCGGATGGCCGCGCCCGGCCGATTTCGGCGCCCGCGCCGGTTTCCTCCGCCTGCCGGCCGCACATTTTTGCCAATTGTCTTCGAAACCAGAACTTTTGGTCGCTTCGGCAGGCCACACGTCCGCGCCACCCCGGTGCCGCGGGGGCAAACCACGGTTTGACGAACGGACCCATGGGTAATGCAGCGACTATGGCCTTTGCTGATCACCAGAACGAGTTGTACAACCAATCGCTGAACGGTCATCAGCCGCAGTTCCCGATCAGGTTCGACGAACTCGAGGAAAAGGCGCGCGCCGCGATGACGCCGAAGGTGCGCGGGTACGTGGCGGGCGGCGCCGGTGACGAGCACACCCAGCGCATCAACTGCCGGGCTTTCAAGCGCTGGGGCCTGTGGCCGCGCATGGGTATCGCCCCCGACGAGCGCGACATGTCCATCGAGTTGTTCGGGGTGCGGTTTCCCTCCCCGGTGTTCATGGCGCCGATCGGGGTGATCGGGGTGTGCGCCCAGGACGGCCACGGCGACCTGGCCTGCGCGCGCGCCTCGGTCCGCACCGGCATCCCGTTTTTCGTCGGAACGCTCACGGCGGATCCGATGGAGGATGTGGCCGCCGCGCTGGGCGACACGCCGGCGTTCTTTCAGCTGTACACGCCGCCCGACCGGGAGATGGCGGCCAGCCTGGTGCATCGCGCCGAGGCATGTGGCTTCAAGGGCATCGCCGTCACCCTCGACACCTGGGTCACCGGCTGGCGGCCCCGCGACCTGGCGGGCGGGAACTACCCGCAGGTGCCCAGCGGCTGCCTGGCCAACTACACCAGCGACCCGGTCTTCCGCGCCGGCCTGCAGCCGGGCGAGGACGCCAACGAGGCGGCGGTGCGCACGCTGCCGATCTTCGGCGGTCCGTTCCGCTGGGACGACTTGGAGTGGCTGCGCTCGGAGACCAAGCTGCCACTGATGGTCAAGGGCATCTGCCACCCCGACGATGCGCGCCGCGCCAAAGACATTGGTGTTGATGGCATTTACTGCTCCAACCACGGCGGCCGGCAGGCCAACGGCGGGCTGCCCACGCTGGACTGCCTGCCGGACGTGGTCGAGGCCGCCGACGGGTTGCCGGTGCTGTTCGACTCGGGGATCCGCGGCGGTGACGACATCATCAAGGCCATCGCGATGGGCGCGACGGCGGTGGGGATCGGCCGCCCGTATGCCTACGCGCTGGCGCTCGGCGGCGTCGACGGCGTCGTGCACGTGCTGCGCTCGCTGGTCGCCGAAGCCGACCTGATCATGGCGGTCGACGGATACGCCTCCCTGAAGGACCTGACGCCCGACGCGCTGCGCCGCGTCGATTACGTTGACGCGTGACGCTATTCATAGCTTCCCTCCAGATACCAGCGACGCTTGCGGTAGCACAGCAGCAGGGCGCGTTCGCTTTCCAGGAGCACCTGGGCGCGGGCGGTGCGCCCCCCTGGCGCGCCCGAGCCCGGGTCGGTGTCCCACCACCGCTCGTCGACCGGCCACGGGCCGGCCCACCAGCACAGCCGCTCGTCGCGGCCGTGCCAACTGCCCGAGCCGCCACCGCCGATCATCCGGACCGGGTCGGTGGAGAACATCCCCCGCCCGGTGACCCGCACCGGGTTCCCACCGGCGT
Source organism: uncultured Actinomycetota bacterium (assembly GCA_963711445.1). GTDB lineage: Bacteria > Actinomycetota > Actinomycetes > Mycobacteriales > Mycobacteriaceae > Mycobacterium. The sequence continues at coordinate 559,162 of CAVQEF010000002.1, read as the reverse complement.
CAAGCAGTTCCACCGGCTCGTCGAGCAGCACCGCCGGTGACGGCTCGGGCAGTTGGCCGGGCCACGGCAACCGCGGGTCGGCCCGCGGCGCCGGCTCGTCGCCCAGCGGAACCAGCGTGATGCGTTCGGCCGGCCCGCGGCCGCCGGACAGCACCGGCACCCGCACCGCCTCGGGGCCGAGCAGGCCCTGCACGCGCACCAGCGCCCGGCGGGCCCGCAGCCTGTCCTCCTCACCCAGACCGCCCCACAACGGCAGCTGCAGCGCCTCGGCGGACACCACCTCGACGGCCCGCAGCCGCAGCAGCGTCACCGGCGCGGTGGGCCCCCGGTCGCGCGCGGTCCGGCTGCTCAGCCACCCATCCAGCTGCCAGCGCACCCGGTCGGCGGTGGCGTCCTCGGTCAACGGTTCGGCGCACCGCCAGACCCGGCTGCGCTCCTCGCCATTGGCGGTGACGGCGTGAATGGCCAGCCGGGTGCAGCCCACCCCGGCGGCCATCAGCGCCCGGTGCAGCGTGCCGGCCAGCGAGCGCCCGGCGAACGCCGCGGCATCGACCCGGTCGATCGGCGGGTCGCAGTCCAGCACGGCCTCGAGTTCCGGCGGCGGCTCCCGCCCGGACGGCCCCCGTTCGGGCTCGCCGCGGGCGAACCGGTGGGCGGTGACGCCGTCGGCGCCGAATCGGGAGGCAACGTCGCCGCGGGGCAGCGCGGCGAACTGTCCGATGGAGCGAATCCCCAACCGCCACAACAAATCCGTCAGTTCCTCCCGGCCCGGCCCGGACAGGCTCGGCTCGGTGGCGAGTTGGCGGATCGACAGCGCCGACAGGAACCGGGCGTCGCCGCCCGGATCCACGATCCGGCCCGCCCGCGCGGCGAAGACCGCGGTGGACAGCCGGTCGGCGATCCCGACCTGGCACTCGGCGCCGGCCACCGAACTCACAGCCACCGCGTCGATCAGCCGCTCGGCGGCCCGTTGCTCGGACCCGAAATAGCGGGCCGCCCCGCGCACCGGCAGTGCCAGCAGCCCGGGCCGCAGCACCTCGGCGCGGGGCACCAGATCGTCCACCGCAGCGACCACCGTTTCGAAGAAGCGGGCGTCGCGGTCGGGGTCGGCCGTCGCGACGTGCAGCTGCGGGCAGCGGGCCGCCGCCTCCCGGCGCCGCAGCCCCCGCCGCACCCCCGCCGCGCGGGCGGCAGCCGAACAGGCGATCACCCGGTTGGCCAGGGTGACCGCGACCGGGGTGGTCGGGGGCCGGCCCGCCGCCGCCACCGCCGCGACCGCGGGCCAGTCCATGCACCAGATCGCCAGCACACGCGACACCGCGCTCACCCCGTCCGAGCCCGACCGATCGCCCGTCCGGCGCACACCCCGCTGACCTGCAGCCGAACCCTGCCGATCCGCCCGAACCCCGGACGGCCGCCGGCCGTCAGCTCATAGCCGCAGACCCGCGCCTCGAGTCGCGTCGACGCTTGCCACTCGCCGTCGGTGACCAGCAGGGTGCAGCCCTTGGTGCGGGCGCGCGCCACCACCGCCCGCGCTCGCGTCGGGGACACCCGGCGCCCGCCCAGGCCGAGCACCACCAGGTCCATGCCGTCGACGAGCACCGCGGCGACCTCCACCGGATCGGTCCCGGGATCGGGGATCACCGCGATCCGGCTCAGGTCCGCGCCCATCTCCCCGGCGGCCAGCAGCCCGATGTCCGGCTGGCCGACGATGGCCGCATTCCCCCCGGCCGCCGTGACCGCGGCCACCACGCCCAGCAGCAGTGACCGCGCACCCGAGAGCACCGCCACCGTGCCCCGCGGCAGCGACACCGGCAGCGCGTCCGCCAGCCAGCCCGGAAGCACCAGCCGGGACTCCGATTCCGGCAGCGGCTCCTCGGCGGGGGCGACGGCCGCCCCGGACGTCTTCCCGGATGACTCCCCGGATGCCTTCCCGGATGTCTTCGCCGACATCGCAGCGATCCGCCGGCGCAGCGATTCGAGCTGCTCGGCGCGGTCTTCCCGGCGCCCCTCGGAGGCGAAAGCCGTGGTCATGACCAGCCTCCCTACCGATATTTTCGAAAGTATGTTCGAGTCATTTGCGAGTAAACACCCGCCCTCCGACAACCGTCAAGCGACGTGAGAGGCTGCTTTATGCGCTCGGTGCTGGTGTGGCTGATGGTGCTTTCGGGTGGCGTCTTCACGGCCGCCGAGACCCGCGCCGACCCCTGCCGGCCGGTGGAATTGTTCGCCACCGACCGCACCGCCGTCAGCACCGAACCCGACACCGCCCCCGACGGCCTGCAACCCTTCGCGGCGCAGGCCGGCCGCACGCTCGCCGACCGCGGAGAGGCGGTGACGGGCTCGACCCCGCTCGAGGGGGTGTCGTGGTCGCCCGCGCTGCAGCGGGTGACCTACGAGCGATCGCGGGAATTTCACCTGTGCGACCCCGGCGAGCCCACGCTGCACGCCGCGGCCGAGGCGCTGCGCCGCCAGTTCCACCAGAATGCGGTGCTGACCTTCGCCTACCTGCCCCCGCACGCGCCCGGAGCCGACGCCGTCATCATCACCGCGCCCGGGATCGACGTCGCGCCCCTCCGCGATGCGCTGCTGGCCGATCCGGTGGCCCGCTCCCGGTTGCCGGACGGCTCCATCACCGACGATCACACCCTGATCCTCATCGCCGGCGACGCCGACCTCGACGCCGACCTCGACGCCGCCCGCCGGCTGGTCGGCGAGGCGGGCGGGAACTGGGACGCGGCGACGGTCGCTTACGGCGCGCGCGACGTCGTGACCGGTTAGAGCGCGCCGATCACCCCCGACGCCAGCAGCTCCAGCGTCGCGTCCGAGGCGCGATCGTGAGTGAACAGCACGATCTGCGAAAAGCCCAGCGCCGCCAATTCCTCGATCCGGTCCACGATCCGCGGCGCGGTGCCTATCAGACCGCCCTCGTTGAGTCCGAATGCCGGTGCACCGAAACGCTTTTCGGCCAGGGCTCGCACCTCGGGGAGCGTCGCGTCATCGGGCGCCAGCGCCAGCACGGCCTCGACCGACAAGACGACGTCATCGGGGTCGCGGCCGATGTCGGCGCAGCGGGCGCGCAGCACGTCGCGCTTGCGCTCCAGCTCGCCCAGCGCATAGGTGGGAACGTTCCACACGTCGGCGTACCGGGCCACCAGCGGCAGCGTGAACTTCTCCCCCACCCCGCCGACGACGATCGGCGGGCGCGGCTTTTGCGCAGCACCGGGGACGATCGGCATATCGCGCACCGTGTAGTGCGCGCCCGTGAAGTCGACCCGCTCATCGGCGAACGCCTGGGTGAGGATCTCGAGCGCCTCGCCGAGTCGCTCCGATCGCTCGCGGAAAGTGCCCCACGGCAAGCCCATTCGCTCGTGCTCGTCCGCGATGGAGCCGCTGCCGAGCCCGAGTTCGAGCCGGCCGTCGGAGATCTGGTCAAGCGTGGTGGCCATCTTGGCCAGCACCGCGGGGTGGCGAAACTGGTTGCACAGCACCATGTGTCCGACGCGGAGTCGTTCGGTGCGGGCCAGCAGAGCGCTGGCCAGCGTCCAGGCCTCCAGCGACGGAATCCCCGGCGCCCCGGGCCCGTACATGTGGTCGTAGAGCCACAGCGAGCCGATGCCGAGCTCCTCGCAGCGGCGCGCGCGGTGCAGCACGTCGGCATACGCCAACCCCATCTGCGGCACGTAGACGCCGATGTCGAGTGCGCTCATGGATCCAGTCCTTCCCCGTGTGCCACACCGGCCACAGCCGTTCCTCCGGAAGACGACAACCTTTTTGCCCGCCACGCCTGCCGCTCCGGCCAGGGGCTGATGCGACGGAGGTGACGACTCACCGCGCCTCCATGCCGCGCCACACCTGCGCGGAGAAGTTGTCGACCATGAACGTGCGCAGTGCGCTCGACCGCTGCGCAGTGGTCAGCAGGCGGCCTCGATCCGCCCGACAAGCACGACGATGATCGCGTGGCCGCTGCACTCGCAGTCGGCCGGACGCATGGACGAGAAGCGCACGGCCGGGATGACTTTGACGAGCGCGGCGCCCGGCCACCGCTCGGCGGCGGCCACCCCCCGGCATGCACATCCTCACTTCCGCCACCGTCCCTTACTAATCGCGTGTACCGACACCCGTCAATAGCGATTGGTATCGACGCAAGCAAGGCCGCGTCAGATGCGCGCCGAGTTCTCGACGATGATCTCGCATGCTGCGTCGTAGAACGCGCTGATGAGCGTGGAGAAGGAGAGGTGGAAGGGATAAATCATGTGCACATCCAGCCGTTCGGCGCTCCATTCCGGCAGTACGGGCACGATGCTGCCATCGCGTAGCTCGCTGGTACAGATGATTTGGTTTGGCATCGCGCCGATGCCAAGGCCCTGCAGGATGTATTGCTTGCACACCTGAAAGCTGTTGGCGCGGGCGCGCACGGGAGGCGACAGCTCGCATCGCCGTGTCTGCTTGGTCACGACGAGCTTGCGTGGGCCGCCGACAACACCGCAATCGATGAACGGCAACGCGTTCAGTTGTGCGGGCGCCGTGATGGGGTGTGCCAGTTGCTGCACGAATTCCGGCGATGCGCAGAGAAACAAGTGGAGGCTGAAGACCTTCCGCGCGATCAGTGTCGAATCCTGCAGGGGCCCGGTACCGAACGCCACGTCAAAGCCGTCCCGCACGGGGTGGACCGTTTCGTCGACCAGTCGGATGTCCAGTCGCGACCGGGGATAGCGCTTGAGGAACACGGCGCCGACTCTGGACGCATAGTCGATGCCGACGAAGACCGGCATGGCAACCCGCAGCTCACCCTGGGGCTCCTGCTTACTGCTCTCCACCAACGCGCGGACGCCATTCGCCTCGGTCAGGATCTTCACCCCGTGGTCGTAGATCTTCTCGCCGAGGTCCGTGACCGTGAGCTGATGGGTGTTCTTGCGTAGCAGCTTGATCCCCAGGTCAGATTCCAGCTTGCTGAGCTTGCGGCTGACGGTGGATTTGGGCATGCCGAGTAACGAGGCCGCCTTCGACAGGCTGCGGCACTCCACGACCTTGCCGAATATCAGCAGCGCATCGACGTCGAACGGAAGGTTTTGCTGCATCCGCACCAGTGTTCCAGAAATGAAACACCATGTTGCACGCTGACCCCTTTGTGCGGGTCTTGGCGGATGTTACGTTCGGCCCGAGTGGAGTCCGGGTCGATAGAGGAGCCTCTGATGAGTGCTGAAGCGCTGGTCAGGAAGCCGGAGGGCGGGCATTGGGCCGATGCCTACCCGGAGCTGGGTCGCGGCCCCGTGTCGCTGGAGGACTGCGTTTCCGAGGAGTTCTACGAAAAGGAACGCGAACACGTCTTCAAGAAAACCTGGCTGTACCTCGGGCGCGTCGAGAGGCTGCAGCACCCGGGCAGCTATTTCACCCGCGAAATGAAGTTTCTGAACACCTCGATCATCATCGTGCGCGGCAAGGACGACGTCATCCGCGCCTTTCACAACATCTGCCCGCACCGCGGAAACAAGATCCTCTGGACCGACGACCCGTTTCGGGAAGTGGAGGGCCGCGCACCGTTGCTGTACTGCCGCTTCCACGGCTGGCGTTACCACCTGGACGGCTCACTGCACTCAGCCACCCGTGAGGATTTGCTCCTCGACTTCGACGCCGACAGCTGTCGGGTGCCGGCGATCCAGTGCGAAGTCTGGGAAGGCTTCATCTTCGTCAATCTCAATCCGCACAACACCGAATCGGTTCGTGATTTTCTCGGCGACCTGGGGAAGGGACTGGAGGGCTATCCCTTCGGGGGTCCGCACCAGATCTACCGATTCAATGCCGAGTTGGGTTGCAACTGGAAGATCTTCGTCGATGGGTTCGCGGAGAGCTACCACGGGCCTTATCTGCATGCCTCGTCCTTCGGCAACCTCACGGCGGAGGCCAAGGAGGCGCTGAACAAGCCCAACCCCTTCATCGACGCGTTGTTCCTGCAACTAAAGGGCCCGCACCGGATGTTCTCGTTCGCCGGCGAACCGTCGCAAAAAACTCCGTACTCCAAGCCCATCGAATGCGTGATGGAGGCCAGCGCAGCCGGGCCGTGGAACAAGCGCATCGATCGTGGCCCCATGCCGCCGGGAATCAATCCCATCGGGTCGGAAAAGCACGGCTTCGACTCGTACCAGTTTTTCCCGAACTTCGTGCTGATTTTCGGCGCGTCCGGGTTCACGGTCCACACCCATTGGCCCACTGGGCCACATTCGCACATCTTCGAAACGGAGATGTACTACCAGCCCCCCAAGACCCACAAGGAACGACTCGGGCAGGAGCTGACCGTGACGTTCCTCAACGACATCATCCTGGAAGACGCCAGCCCGTCCGAAGGACTGCAGGCAATGCTGAACAGCGGTGCCCTCACGCATTTCACCATGAATGACGAAGAGATCCTGCTGCGGCATCTGCACAAGGTGGTCGGCGACTACGTCGAAGCCGGCGAGAAGGCGAAAGCCGAAAGATGAAGGCTTCTCTGCCCCTTGAATTTTCGGAGCTCGAACATCTGATCCCGGAATGGGCCATCGAGGACGGGCACGAGCGTTATCTCAAGCGCGTGAACAGTTCCATGGACAAGATCCAGGCGTTCTACGCCGAGGTCTTTCCGCGGGCCGAGGAAGCGGTCGCCTACATCGACAAGTTCGACTACAGCGAACCGCTCCCCGAGGATGTCGCGAATCTACGCAACCTGCTCTACTCGCTGATCACCGTCTCGTTGGCGGTTGAGCTGTGGAAGCAACCGCGCGTGAAGCATTCAGCCAAAACCATTCTCACCAGGACGAGTTGATGAGCATGGGACTGTCCTCTGGACAATTGGACGTCATCGACCTCACCCCGAGGATCGGTAGCGAACTCAAGACCGATCTCGACACGCTGCTCAGTGGCCGTGCCGCCGAGATCATTCGCACCACCTTGGAGCGCCGCGGCGTGATCTTCTTCCGCGGGCTGCAGATCACCGACGAACAACAGGTCGGGATCGCCAAGACGCTCGGCGACATCGTGCAAGGCGAGGGTGAGGGCGGCATCTACAAGATCTCGCTCGACAAGGACGTGAACCAGCGGGCCGATTATTTGAAAGGGTCGATGTTCTGGCATTTCGACGGCTCGCTGCAGCCCTATCCGAATCTTGCGGCCCTGCTGCGGGCCGTCAAACTCTCGGATTCCGGCGGGCAGACCGAATTCTGCAATACCTACGCGGCATACGACGACTTGCCGCAGTCGGAGAAGGATGCCATCGCCGACCTTCGGGTCGTCCACAGCGCGGAGCGTTCCCAATACTACGTACGCCCCGAGATGAGCTACGAGGAGATCACGTTCTGGCAGAAGTCGCCCACCAAGTCATGCCCGCTGGTGTGGGCCCATCAGTCCGGGCGCAAGTCCCTACTGGCCGGTGCGACAGCCGATTACGTGATCGGGATGTCGCCGGAAGCCAGTCGTGCGCTGCTGGCGCGCCTTCGCGACTGGGCCACCCAGCCCCAGTACGTCTACCGGCATGAGTGGCAGCTGGGCGATCTGCTCATCTGGAGCAACACCGGCACCATGCACCGGGTGCTGCCGTACTCGGCCGACAGCGGCCGGCTGATGCATCGCACGATCCTCGCGGGAGAAGAGCCCTTGCGGTGAAACTCGGCATCGCCACGCCCGTCGTCACCAACGTCGCCGGCGCCGCGCTGGAGTGGGAGAAGGACGCCACCGTCGAGGACATCGGGCGCATCGCGGAGGTCGCGGATCGGCTTGGCTACCACCATATGACGTGCAGCGAGCACATCGGCGTGCCCGCGACCGAAACCGCGCGTCGCGGCGCCCGGTACTGGGATCCGCTCGCCACGTTCGGCTACGCATCGGCGAAAACCACACAGATCAGGTTCGCCACGATGACGCTGGTGCTCGGTTATCACCACCCGCTGGAAATCGTGAAGCGCTACGGCACACTGGATCATGTCAGCGGCGGCCGGGTTATCCTCGGCGTCGGCGTGGGCTCGTTGAAAGAAGAGTTCGACCTTCTCGGCGCACCGTTCGACGACCGCGGCGCCCGCGGCGACGACGCGCTGCGGGCGCTGCGGGCGGCGCTGGCGAGCAATGAGCCGGCCTATGACGGCGAGTTCTACTCGTTCCGCGGCCTCACCGTCGATCCCTGTGCGCTGCAACCGCACCTGCCGATCTGGGTCGGCGGCCGCACCAAACGCTCGTTGCGGCGCGCGGTCACGCTCGCCGACGGCTGGTGCCCGTTCTACGTCTCGATCGACACGGCCGCCGAGTGGCTGCAATCCTTTGATCTGCCCGCCGGGTTCGAGGTGATAATGCCCGCCGAAAAGCCGCTCGATCCGCTCGGTGCGCCCGAGTCGACGCGGCAGATCCTCGCCACCCTCGCCGCGGGGGGCACCACGATTCTTTCGGCCCGGTTCGTCCATCGCTCGCTGGCTCACTATCTCGAGCAGATTCATGCGCTCGTCGAACTGAACGAAACGTGAGGATCAGATGACCACAGAGGCAACGGAGCACGTCTACTACGACCCGTGGGACGCCGACCTCAACGCCGACCCATATCCGATGTTCAAGCGGCTGCGGGACCACGCACCCCTGTATTACAACGAGTCCCACGACTTCTACGCGGTGAGCCGATTCGACGACGTCAACCGCGCCCTGGTCGACCACCGGAGTTTCAGCTCCGCCAAAGGGGTGGTCCTCGAAATTCTGAAGTCCGGCATGGAGATTCCGCCCGGAACCCTGATCTTCGAAGATCCCCCGATCCACGACATCCACCGCAATCTGCTCTCCCGAGCGTTCACGCCCCGCAAGATCAACGCACTGGAACCCAAGGTCCGCGAATTCACCGCGCGGTGCCTCGACCCCCTCGTGGGCGGGGATCGGTTCGATTTCGTCAAGGATCTCGGGGCGGTCATGCCGTTGCGCGTGGTGGGCATGCTGTTCGGGATCCCAGAGCACTTTCAGGACCTTGTCCAACAGGACGGCGACCGGCGGATCCGCACCGAACGTGGTGGGAAGTTGGACAATCCGGACGGCATGCCCGATGGGCAGCTGTTCGCCGAATTCATCGACTGGCGTGTGGATCACCCCGCCGACGACCTCACCACCGAGCTTCTCGAGGCCGAATTCGAGGACGAAACCGGCACGCTGCGCAAACTGCATCGCGAAGAACTGCTCATGTTCATGAATGTCGTCAACGTCGCCGGCGCCGAGACCACCACCCGGCTGATCGGCTGGTCCGGAAAGTTGTTGTCCGAGTACCCCGATCAACGCCGCCGACTGGCTGCCGATCGAGCACTTCTGCCGGGCGCCATCGAAGAAATTCTGAGATACGAACCGCCGGCTTTGCAGGCGGCGCGGTATGTCACCCGCGATGTCGAGTACTACGGCCAGACCGTGCCGCGGGGCAGCGCCATGCTGACGTTGATCGGCGCGGCCAATCGCGACCACCGAAGGTTCGGCCCCGGTGCGGAGGACTTCAACATCGCCCGCCCGGTGCGCCAGCATCTGACGTTCGGCGTCGGGGCCCACTACTGCCTGGGCAACGCGCTGGCCCGCATCGAAGGACGCGTCGCACTCGACGAGGTGTTGTCCCGCTTTCCCGACTGGGACGTCGACCTCACACGCGCCGTTTTCTCGTCGTCATCGGCCGTTCGAGGCTGGGACAGCATGCCCGCGCTGGTGTGAGCCTCACTCCCACTCGATGGTGCCGGGCGGTTTGCTGGTGATGTCGAGCACCACGCGGTTGACCTCGGCCACCTCGTTGGTGATGCGGGTCGAGATGCGCTCCAGGACGTCGTAGGGCACCCGGGTCCAGTCGGCGGTCATGGCGTCCTCGCTGGACACCGGCCGCAGCACGATCGGGTGCCCGTAGGTGCGGTTGTCGCCCTGCACCCCGACCGAGCGGACGTCGGCCAACAGCACCACCGGGCACTGCCAGATCTGGTTGTCCAGGCCCTCGGCGGTCAGCTCCTCCCGCGCGATCGAGTCGGCGCGCCGCAGCGTGTCCAGCCGCGCCGCGGTGACCTCGCCGACGATCCGGATGCCCAGACCGGGCCCCGGAAACGGTTGGCGCGCAACGATTTCCTCCGGCAGGCCCAACTCGCGCCCGACCGCGCGAACCTCGTCCTTGAACAGCAGCCGCAGCGGCTCGACGAGGATGAACTTCAGGTCGCCGGGCAACCCGCCGACGTTGTGGTGGCTCTTGATGTTCGCGGTACCGCTGCCGCCGCCGGACTCCACCACGTCGGGGTACAGCGTGCCCTGCACCAGGAACTCGACCTCGGAGCCCTCAGCATCGTTGTCGCCCACGATGTCCCGGACCGCACCCTCGAACGCCCGGATGAACTGCCGTCCGATGATCTTGCGCTTGCCCTCGGGGTTGGTCACCCCCGCCAGCGCGTCCAAGAACGTCTCGGCCGCGTCGACGGTGACCAGGTTGGCCCCGGTGGCGGCCACGAAATCGCGCTGCACCTGTGCCCGCTCGCCGGCGCGCAGCAGCCCGTGGTCGACGAAGACACAGGTCAATCGATCACCGATGGCGCGCTGCACCAGCGCGGCGGCCACCGCGGAATCCACCCCGCCGGACAGCCCGCAGATCGCCCGGCCGTCACCGATCTGGGCGCGCGCCTGCTCGACCAGCGCACCGGCGATGTTGGCGGGCGTCCAGTCCGCGCCGGCCCCGGCGAAGTCGTGCAGGAACCGGCTGAGCACCCGTTGCCCGTGCGGGCTGTGCATCACCTCCGGGTGGTACTGCACTCCGGCCAGGCGCCGCTCGAAGTTCTCGAAGGCGGCCACCGGGGCGCCCGCGCTGCTGGCCACCACCTCGAACCCGTCGGGTGCGGCCGTGACCGCGTCGCCGTGGCTCATCCACACCGGCTGCACACCGGGCAGGTCCGAATGCAGTGCTCCGCCAGTGACTTTCAACTCGGTGCGGCCGTACTCACTGGTGCCGGTGCGGGCGACGGTGCCGCCCAATGCCTGCGCCATGGCCTGGAATCCGTAGCAGATGCCGAACACCGGCACGCCGAGGTCGAACAGCGCGGGATCGATCTGCGGAGCGCCCTCGGTGTAGACGCTGGCCGGCCCGCCGGACAGCACGAGCGCCAGCGGCCGGCGCGCCTTGATCTCCTCGATCGCGGCGGTGTGCGGGATGACTTCGGAGAAAACCCGCGCCTCGCGGACCCGCCGGGCGATCAGCTGCGCATACTGCGCACCGAAGTCGACCACCAGCACCGGCCGCGGCGCCGCCGCCTCGAGGTCCCCAGGTTTCGTCACGACGCAAAGCTTAGTGGTCGGCCCGGCCCCCGGTTTTGCTTGTGGCCGCGGTGGCCGGACTGGTGCCGGCGTTGTTCGCGGCTTGGAGGAGGCCGGGAATGGGTGAGTCCGGTGCCGCGGGTGGGGCCCTATCGAGACCTGCGGGCACGACGCCGCGGACGAAGCCGCCCGGATCGCCGGCGCCATGGCCGCCAACGCGGTCGAATGAGCTCGGATCCGTCCGACCGCATGGGCGGGCGAACGGTGGCGGTGCCGGGTTAGGCATGGTGGAGTGGGTAAGCACGACTTGTCACCACCGACCGATCCCCCCAATCAGGAGAGCGAGGTTCGCCGTGCTCGGCCTGCCAGAAAAGGTTCACGCCTGCCTGTTCGACCTGGACGGTGTGCTCACCGATACCGCGAGCGTGCACACCAAGGCCTGGGAGGCCATGTTCAACGCCTTCCTGTCGGAACGGGCCAAGCGCACGGGCGAGGAGTTCGTCGCGTTCGACCCGGTCACCGACTACCGGCAATACGTGGACGGCAAGAAGCGCGAGGACGGGGTCCGTTCGTTTCTGAACAGCCGCCGAATCGAGCTGCCCGACGGCAGCCCCGACGATCCCGACGACGCCGACACGGTCTATGGCCTCGGCAACCGCAAGAACGACATGTTCCAGAAGGTGTTGCACGACGACGGCGTCACGGTGTTCGAGGGGTCGCGGCGCTATCTGGAGGCGGCCTCGGCCGCGGGATTGGGCATCGCCGTGGTGTCCTCGAGCGCCAACACCCGCGACGTCCTGGAGATCACCGGCCTGGACCGGTTCATCCAGCAGCGGGTCGACGGCATCACGCTGCGCGAGGAACACATCGCCGGCAAGCCCGCCCCGGACTCGTTCCTGCGTGCGGCGCAGCTGCTCGGGGTGGGCCCCGACGCGGCGGCGGTGTTCGAAGACGCGCTGTCGGGTGTGGCGGCCGGCCGCGCGGGTAACTTCGGCTTCGTGGTGGGCGTCGACCGGGTGGGCCAGGCCGACGGCCTGCGCCGCAGCGGCGCCGACGTCGTCGTCACCGACCTCGCCGAGCTGCTGGCGTCATGATCACCGACAAATCGTTCCCGGTCGACCCGTGGCAGGTCCGCGAGACCCGGCTCGACCTGAACCTGCTCGCCCAGTCGGAATCGTTGTTGACCCTGTCCAACGGGCACATCGGCTTGCGCGGCAACCTCGACGAGGGCGAGCCTTACGGCCTGCCGGGCACCTATCTGAACTCCTTCTTCGAGATCCGCCCGCTGCCCTACGCCGAGGCCGGCTACGGCTATCCGGAGGCCGGCCAGACCATCGTCGACGTCACCAACGGCAAGATCTTCCGGCTGCTGGTCGAGGACGAGCCGTTCGACGTCCGCTACGGCGACTTGATCTCCCACGAGCGCACCCTCGACCTGCGCGCCGGGACGCTGCGCCGCGCCGCGCACTGGTGCTCCCCGGCGGGCAAGCAGATCAAGCTGGTGTCCACCCGGCTGGTGTCGCTGGTCCAGCGCGGCGTCGCGGCCATCGAGTACACCGTGGAGGCCGTCGAGGAGTTCGTCCGGGTGACCGTCCAGTCCGAGCTGGTGACCAACGAGGACCAACCCGAGACCTCCGGCGACCCGCGGGTGTCGGCGATCCTGGACAGGCCGCTGGAGGCCGTCGAACACGAGAACACCGAGTGCGGCGCGCTGCTCATGCACCGGACCCGCGCCAGCTCCCTGATGATGGCCGCCGGGATGGACCACGAGGTCGACGTGCCCGGGCGGGTCGAGATCAGCACCGACGCGCGCCCCGACCTGGCCCGCACCACCGTGATCTGCGGGCTGCGCCCGGGCCAGAAGCTGCGCATCGTCAAGTACCTCGCCTACGGGTGGTCGAGCATGCGGTCCCGCCCGGCGCTGCGCGACCAGGTGGCCGCCGCGCTGCACAGCGCCCGCTACGCCGGGTGGCAGGGGCTGCTGGATTCGCAGCGGGCCTACCTCGACGAGTTCTGGGAGAACGCCGACGTCGAGGTCGAGGGCGACCCCGAGTCCCAGCAGGCGGTCCGGTTCGGGCTGTTCCACCTGCTGCAGGCCAGCGCCCGCGCAGAGCGGCGGGCGATCCCGGCCAAGGGGCTCACCGGGACGGGCTACGACGGCCACGCCTTCTGGGACACCGAGAGCTACGTGCTGCCGGTGCTCACCTACACCGCGCCGCACGCCGTCGCCGACGCGCTGCGCTGGCGGGCCTCGACGCTGAAGTACGCCCAGGATCGGGCCGCCGAACTGGGCCTGCGGGGGGCGAGCTTTCCCTGGCGCACCATCGGCGGGCAGGAGTGCTCGGGCTACTGGCCGGCCGCCACCGCGGCCTGGCACATCAACGCCGACATCGCCATGGCCTTCGAGCGGTACCGCATCGTCACCGGGGACGACTCACTGGAAGAGGAGTGCGGCCTGCAGGTCCTCGTCGAGACCGCCCGGCTGTGGATGTCACTGGGGCACCACGACCGGCACGGCGTCTGGCACCTCGACGGGGTCACCGGTCCCGACGAGTACACCGCGATCGTGCGCGACAACATGTTCACCAACCTGATGGCCGCTCACAACCTGAACACGGCCGCCGAGGCCTGTAACCGCCACCCGGAGGCGACCAAGGCGCTGGGTGTGACGACCGAGGAGACGGCGGCCTGGCGCGACGCCGCCGAGGCGGTCAACATCCCCTACGACGCCGAACTGGGCGTCCATCAACAGTGCGAAGGGTTCACCACCTTCGCCGAGTGGGACTTCGACGCCAACCCCACCTACCCGCTGCTGCTGCACGAACCCTACGTGCGGCTCTACCCCGCCCAGGTGATCAAGCAGGCGGACCTGGTGCTGGCCATGCAGTTCCGCAGCCACGCGTTCACCCCCGAACAGAAGGCGCACAACGTCGACTACTACGAGCGGCGCACGGTGCGCGACTCGTCGCTGTCGGCCTGCACCCAGGCGGTGCTGTGCGCAGAGGTGGGCCATCTCGAGCTGGCCCACGACTACGCCTACGAGGCCGCGCTGATCGACCTGCGCGACCTGCACCACAACACCCGCGACGGGCTGCACATGGCCTCGCTGGCCGGTGCCTGGACGGCGCTGGTGGTCGGCTTCGGCGGCCTGCGCGACGACGAGGACATCGTGTCGCTGGACCCCCAGCTGCCCGACGGCATCACCCGGCTGAGGTTCCGGCTGCGCTGGCGCGACTTCCGGCTGACCGTCGACGTCAACCACGCCGACGTCATCTACACCGTCAACGACGGCCCCGGCGGCGAGCTGACCATCCGGCACGCCGGCGAGAAGGTCACCCTCAGCACCGACGCGCCCACGACCATCGCGGTCCGGCCGCGCAAGCCCCTGCTGCCGCCGCCGCCGCAACCGACGGGCCGCGAGCCCATGCACCGGCGCGCGCTGTCCCGCGCCAGGTAGTCACTCGAGCCGTTCCTTGCCGACCCCGCGTTCGGTAGCTACACTAAGCTTCAGTGATGTAGTCAGCTGACTACACGTGGGCTTCATTCGACCTCGGCAAGGACACCGCGATGACAGAGAAGACGACCGTCACGAAACTGGGCAGCCGCATCGGGGCGCGGATCGACGGGGTGCGCCTCGGCGGCGACCTGGACGCGGTCGCGGTCGACGGGATCCGCCGGGCGCTGCTGGACCACAAGGTGATCTTCTTCCGCGGCCAGCACCACCTCGACGACGCCGCGCAGCTCGCCTTCGCCGGCCTGCTCGGCACGCCGGTCGGCCACCCCGCCGCGGCCCTGGCCGCCAAGAACGCGCCGGTCATCACGCCGATCGACTCCGAGTACGGCAAGGCCAACCGCTGGCACACCGACGTCACCTTCGCCGCCAACTACCCGGCGGCCTCGATCCTGCGCGCGGTCACCCTGCCCGACTACGGCGGCTCGACCCTGTGGGCCTCGACCGCGGCGGCCTACGAGCAGCTGCCCGACCCCCTCAAGAGCCTCGTCGAGAACCTGTGGGCGCTGCACACCAACCGCTACGACTACGTGTCCGCGCAGGCCCAGGTGTCCCAACACAAGATGACCGACGCGCAGCGGGCCTTCCGGGAGGCGTTCGAGAAGCGCGACTTCCAGACCGAGCACCCGGTGGTGCGGGTGCACCCGGAGACCGGCGAGCGCACGCTGCTGGCCGGGGACTTCGTCCGCGGCTTCGTCGGGCTGGACAGCCACGAGTCCAGCGTGCTGCTGGAACTGCTACAACGGCGAATCACCCTGCCGGAGAACACCGTTCGCTGGCATTGGGAGCAAGGCGATGTCGCCATCTGGGACAACCGGGCCACCCAGCACCGGGCGATCGACGACTACGACGACCAACCCCGCCTGATGCACCGCGTCACGTTGATGGGCGACGTCCCGGTCAACGTGCACGGGGAGCGCAGCCGGGTGGTCAGCGGCGCACCGCTCGAGGTGATCGCGAGCTGAGCGTCCTCAGCCGGCGGTGCTGACCGGGCCGGCCGGGTCCACCCGGCCGGGGCGTTCCCAGCGCAGCCCGCCCGGCGCGTCGGCCGGCACCACCGGCCGCTTCGGCGCGACCGGCGACAGGCGGACGTAGGTGTCGCCCTGCAGCGGCCGCTGGTCGTTCTCCCCCTTGTTCGGCCACAGCGAGGCGGCCCGCTCCGCCTGCGCGGCGATGGACAGCGACGGGTTGACGCCCAGGTTCGCCGAGATCGCTGCCCCGTCCACCACCAGCAGCGACGGGTAGCCGTAGACGCGGTGGTAGGGGTCGATGACCCCGTTCTCGGGGCCGTCGCCGATCACCGCGCCGCCGAGGAAGTGGGCGGTCAGCGGGATGTTGAACAGCTCGCCCCAGGTGCCGCCGGCCACGCCGTCGATCTTGGCGGCGATGCGGCGGGTGACCTGGTTGCCGACCGGGATCCACGTCGGGTTCGGCTCGCCGTGCCCCTGCCTGCTGGAGTACCAGCGGATGCCCAGCTTGCCGCGCTTGGTGAAGGTGGTGATGGAGTTGTCCAGGTGCTGCATCACCAGCGCGATCAGGGTGCGCTCGCTCCAGTGGCTGACGTTGATCATCCGCCGGATGCCCCGCGGGTCCTCGCGGGCCTGGTCCAACAGCTGCCGCCAGCGGGGCACGTCGCTGCCCTCGGGGCCCTTCCCGTCGGTCATCAGGGTCTGCAGCAGCCCCATGGCGTTGGACCCCTTGCCGTAGCGCACGGGCTCGACGTGGGTGTCCGGCGTGGGGTGTATCGACGACGTGATGGCCACCCCGTGGGTCAGGTCCAGGTCCGACGGGACGTCGAGCGTGGCGGCCCCCACGATCGACTCGGAGTTGGTCCGGGTGACAAAGCCCAGGCGCTCGGAGAGCCGGGGCAACGTGCCCCGGTCGCGCATCTTGAACAGCAGGTGCTGGGTGCCCCAGGTGCCCGCGGCCAGGATCAGGTAGGACGCGGTGAAGGTACGCCGCTCCCGGCGCAGCCAGCTTCCGGTGCGCACCGTCTTGACCTCCCACAGCATGTCCGGGCGCTGCTCGAAGCCCTTCACGGTGGTCATCGGGATCACTTGCGCCCCAGCCGATTCCGCGAGGCCGAGGTAGTTCTTGACGAGCGTGTTCTTGGCACCGTACCGGCACCCCGTCATGCAGCATCCGCACTCCAGGCAGCCGGTGCGCTCCGGGCCGGCGCCGCCGAAGTAGGGGTCGGGCACGGTCTTGCCCGGCGTCTTGGTGCCGTCGGGGCCGAAGAACACCCCGACCGGCGTGGGGACCCAGGTGTCGCCGCAGCCCATCTCGTCGGCGACTTCCTTGACGATGCGGTCGGCGTCGGTGAACGTCGGGTTCGTCACCACGCCCAGCATCCGCTGGGCCTGGTCGTAGTGCGGCATCAGCTCGTCGCGCCAGTCGGTGATGTGCGACCACTGCCGGTCGGCGAAGAACGGCTCGGGCGGCACGTACAGCGTGTTGGCGTAGTTCAGCGAGCCGCCGCCCACGCCGGCGCCGGCCAGGATCATCACGTTGTTCAGCGGGTGGATGCGCTGAATGCCGTAGCAGCCCAACCGCGGCGCCCACAGGAACTTGCGCAGGTCCCACGAGGTCTTGGCGAACTCCTCGTCGGAGAAGCGGCGCCCGGCCTCCAAAACGCCGACTCGGTAGCCCTTTTCGGTCAGCCGCAGCGCGCTGACGCTGCCGCCGAAACCCGAGCCGATGATCAGGACGTCGTAATCCGGCTTCATGGCACCCAGTATCACCCACGGACGGGCGCGGTAAACCGCTGACCGCAATCTTGGCCGGTCGCCTACAGATAGCTCGTCCGGCGCGACCAGCGGCTGAACACCGGCCGGATCTGCCGCGAACCCCACATGTCGCCGCGATGCACCGCGACCGTGATCGCTTCCCGCCAGGCGCGTTTGCGCCGTACGGCGTCCACGGCCCCCGACGGCCACCAGTTGGCAGTGCGCGCCAGCGCGGCGACCGACGGCACCACGATCGTGCGCAGCACCAGGCTGTCGATCAGCAGGCCGACGCCGACGACGAACCCGAGCTGACCCACCGCGCCCATGCTGCTCAACGACAGCCCGAGCATCGTCACCGCGAAGACGACGCCCGCCCCGGTCATCGCCTCGCCGGTGGTCGTGGCCGCGCGGATGACACCCAGCCGGACGGCCTCCGGCGACTGCTCGCGGACGCGGGAGAGCAGCGGCAGGCTGTGCAGGGCGCCCACGGTGACCAGCACCAGGAACGCCGCGCCCGGCACGTTCCAGGAAAGGGGTTGGTGCAGCCACTGCTGGAAGACGATGGCCCCGATTCCGAGGGCCGCCAGATACGCCACGATCGCAGACCCGAGCAGGACCAGCGGCGCGACGACGGCACGCAACACCAGCACCAGGACCGCCAGCAGCGCCAGGATCGTCACGATGCCCACATACCTGGTGCCGCTGTCGGAATAGGCGCGCAGGTCGCGGTTGGCCACCGGCAGGCCCGACAGCGAGATGGTCGCATCGGACAGCGAGGTGTTCGGTTGCGCGCTGCGGGCCGCGTTCTGGATCGCGTCCACCTGGTCCATGGCCTCGGCGCTGAACGGGTTCAGCGCCGACTGCACCAGGTAGCGCACCGCGTGGCCGTCCTGCGACACCGTCATCGCGGCGACGTTCTTGAACTCGGGGGAATCCAGCGCCTGCTGCGGGATGAAGAAGCCGGCCATCGACGGTTGCGCGGCGGCGGCCTTGATCCCGGACAGGATCGCGCCCGCCTGGTCGAGACCGGCGCCCATCTGTTTGGTCTGGTCGACGAGCGCCTGCACCTCGCCGGCCAGCTGGCGGGAACCCTGGGCCAGGCCGCGCGCGCCGACGAGCCAGTCGTCGATCTGCTTGCGCAGATTCGACGTGCCGCGGATGCCCAGCGACTTCACCGCCTGGATCGCCGACTGCAGGAACGCCCGCAGGCTGCGGACGGAGGCGCTGAGCTGGCCGTCGCCCTGGACCGCCTGCAGTTTGTGCCCGAGGTCGTTGAGGGCGTCGAACGTGCCGTCGTCGCGCGCGGCAACCAGGTGTTGCAGGTAGCCGCGCGTGGCGGCGCACGAGGGGTTGAAGTCGCAGACGGGGCTGGCGTTCAGCCCGTCGACCACCGGGCCGACCACGTCGAAGAAGCCCTGCTGATCGGACATTTTCACGCCCATCATGTCGCCGATCAGATGCAGGTTCTTGGCGACGGACAGACCGGTGTCGATGAGCTCCAGCGTCTTGCCCGCGTCGAGTCGTTGGATCAGGTCGGCGGCCGCATCCACCAGGGCCTTGACCACCCCGAGGTTCTGGTCGGCCATGACGCTGATGTTCGCCAGGGTGTCGGCGAGCACGCGCGAGCCCTGGCTCAGCGAGTTCAGGCGGCCGTCGTCGTTGGCGATGTGGGACGCCGCGCCCGAGAGCTCCGTGCCGACCTGGCCGGCCTGATAGGAGATCTTGGCCTGCTCGATGGGCTGCCCGGCGGGCCTGGTCAGGCCGCGGACCGCGCTGACGTCGCGCACCTGGCTGACCCGCTGGGCCATCAGTTCGAGGTCGGCGAGGGACTGCGGCGTGCGCAGGTCATGCGACGACTGCACGAGAAGGTATTGGGGGATAGTCGAATTCACCGGGAAGTGCTGGTCCATTGCGGCGTATCCGCGGCTGCTGTCGACGGCAGCCGGCAGCAGGTTGCGGTCGTCGTGGTCCAACCGCAGGCACGCGGTGCACGCCACCAGGGCGGTGAGCGCGACCACGCCCGGCGCCAGGTGGCGAACCGGGCGCCGCACGACGTCGATCGCCCAGCGGCGCCAGAGCCGGGCGGTCAGGTCGCGCCCCGGCTCGACCCAGCCGCCGCGGCCCGCGAGGCACACGGCGGCCGGCAGCAGGGTGATCGCCGCCAGGAAGCCGACCGCCACGCCGACCGCCAACGCCGGTCCCGCCGTCGAGAACACGCCGAGCCGGGCGAACTTCATGGCCGAGAACGCGGCGAACAGGACCACGGCCCACGCGACGAGCAGCTTGCCCGTGGCGGCCAGCGCCCGGCGCACCGCGTCGTCCGACGTGGCCCCGGCCCGGACGAATTCGTGGTAGCGGCCGATGAGCAGCACCGCGGAACCGGTGCTCGCGCCGAGCAGGACGGCGGTCATCAGCACCGTCGTCCAGTTCGACACCGCCGCGCCGAGGAAGGTGAGGCTCCCCGCGATCCGGTGCGCCACCAGGATCGAGACCCCGACGGTGGCCAGCGGCAACAGCGCGGTCACCACGTTGCGGTAGACGATCAGCAGGACGGCCAGCACCGTCACGGCCGTGATGACCGCGATGGTGAGCAGTTCGCGCGCGCTGAGGGTCGACAGTCCCGCGACCGTCGCCGCCGGCCCCGCGAAATCGACCGTCAGCGAGGTGCTGGCCCCGCCGGCGTCGAGGGCCTCGTTCAGGGCCGCCTTCACCGCCGGGACGACGTGCCGGTAGGCCTGCTCGGCCCGCGGCGTGCCCGGCTCCCCGGCGAGGCTGATCGGCACGATCCACGCTTTGTTGTCGGCGCTGGTCATCAAGCCGCGCATGCCCGGTGTGGCCACGAAGTCCTGCAGGGAAACGACGTCGTCCTTGTCGGATCGCAGCCTGTCGACCAGCCGCCGGTACACCGCGTCGTCGCCGGGGCTCAGGCCGTTGTCGTCGGTGAGAACCACCAGCAGGAGATTCTGGGACGCCGATTCGCCGAACGCCGCGGCCATCGCCTGGGCGGTGGCCCGCGACGGCGCGTCCGACGGCAACCGCGCCGACTGATTCGCGTTGCCGCTCGCCGCGAGCGACGGCAGCGTGAGCACCGACAGCACCGCCGCGATGATCCACAACCCGATGACCAGCAGCGGCCGGCGCAGCACGAACTCCCCCAGCCGGTCCGCGGCGTGCGCAACACTGGGGCCGTGCGGCGGGTCGCCGGCAGCACGGGTGTCCATTGCTGTCACCATCGAGGCTTCACCATCTTCGGCTGGGGTGCGGCTCGGGCGGGGCTATTGCCCGCCGGCCGGATTCGGCAGTGCGGGGAGGTTCAGGTCGGGGTTCGCGACCTTGCCGGGGTCGGTCATCGCGAGCAGCAGCGGCTCGTAGAGCGCCGCCACCGGTGAATCAGGGCCGACCTCGCCCTTCCACAGCGTCCCCGCCGGTTGCGCCCCGCCCGGAACGCCCCCCGCGGTCAGGTTGGTGGGCGGGCCGGTCAGGATCTTGGTCAGCGTCGCCACGACGTCCGGCAGCGCCGGGGCCTTGGGCCCGGCCGGGCGGGCGGGCGCGGCCGGCGGCTGGGGCCCCGGCGGCGCGGCCACCGGGGTGGCCAGTGAGAAGTTGCTCAGGCCCGGGATGAACAACGGCTGCGCCGCCTGCGTCCCGGGCTGCCCGGCCGCGACCGCCCCTGCCGGCGGCGGCGTCGACCCGTTCGCGGCCGACTGGGGCGCCCCGTGCGATGAGGACTTGTGCGCGGCGACGCCGGTCGCGGTCCGCTCGCGAACCGCCAGCGTCATCGAGACGAGGAAGGTCGCGACCGCCCCCACCAGCACGGCGGCGAGCACCTGAGTGGAGCTGACCGACCGTCGGCTGCCCGAGCCTTCCGCGAACGCGGGTTTCGTTGCGACCTTCGCCGGGCTGTCCAGCGAGGCCAGCCGCGCGGTGCGGGGGACGAAGAGCAACGGCAGCAGCATGCCGTCGTCCGAGGTCGGCTCGTCGTCGTCCGGCGACGTCGTCTGCTCGGTGGGCGCGCCGAACCCGGTGGCGGTGGCCAGCGCCGGGCGCATCGAGGCGATCGCGGCGCCGCGCGCGAGTGCCATCCTGGCCTCGGCGGGCTCCTTGACCGGAAGCTGCGACACCTGCGCGAGTTGCGCGGCGATCCGGTCGAAATCCGCTCCGGACCCGGCCACGAACAACACGTCGGGCTCCTCGGTCAGATGCGAGAACATGGAGAACGCAAGGCTGCGCAGCGTCTCGTCGGACATGAAGCGGCCGCAGTAGATTTGGCTGGCGATGTCGGAGATGGCGCCGCGATCGCGGGACACCGTGGTCGCGACGGCCGAGTCCGACTCGATGGTGAGCACCGTCGTCTTGTGCGTGCCGTGCGACCTGGCCAGGCTGCAGGCGAAGGCCTCCGCCGCGTCGAGCATCGGCACCGGCACCACGTTGCGGATGCCGAGGTCGCTCAGCGACTCGAGGACCAGCGACGCTTCGGTCTCCACGTCCTCGGTCCAGGTGACCCCCACCTTGTGTAGTGTGTGGCTTTGCGCGGTCGCGATGGCCTGCGTGCCCAGGACGACCGAGACCACGTGCTCGGAAATGCTCGGCGCCGAGACCCCCCCGGCCCTGCTGATGTCGAACTCGTCGTGCTCCAACGCAGCACCACACCGGTCCGAGCCCTCCGTCAGGAGGAACTGGACCGCCTCCGCCGAGATCGCCAGCCCTAGCGTGAGATCCAAAGAACTCCCCTTCAAGTTCTAAAGGCTGGGTCGTCCCGCCCCGACGCGCCGACCATGAATTGCTCGATGCACCCGCCGTCGCCTGCGGCCTGTGTGCGTCCCGGCGTTGAGCGTAATACCCGGTTTCTGCTCGCGCGGGCTAACGCGCTGTGGCAATGCTAAGAAGTTGGACAGCCCGCTCGAGCCGCTCGCGCAGCGACCACTCTGCAATAGCTGTAATAGGCATCAAATCGATCTGAGCAGCCAAGGTTCGCGATTCGCGCCTTTGCTTTGCGTATCGGGCCGGGCTTCAGCTTCCGATGGTCAGACCGACCTTCTGGAATTCCTTGAGGTCGCAGTAGCCGGCCTTGGCCATCGATCGGCGCAGGCCACCGACCAGGTTGAGGCTGCCGAACGGGTCGTCGGACGGGCCGCCCAGAACGCGTTCCATCGGCGGGCGTTCGCCGACGGCGATCTGCAGCAGCGCCCCGCGCGGGAGCGAGGGGTGCGCCGCCGCCGCGGGCCAGAACCATCCGTCGCCGAGCGCCTCTTCGCATTCGGCCAGCGGCGTGCCGAGCACCACCGCGTCGGCGCCGCAGGCGATGGCCTTGGCCAGCTCGCCGGAGGTGTGGATGTCGCCGTCGGCCAGCACGTGCACGTACCGGCCGCCGGTCTCGTCGAGGTATTCGCGCCGGGCGGCGGCCGCGTCGGCGATCGCGGTGGCCATCGGCACGCTGATGCCCAGCACCTCGTCGGTGGTGGTCACGCCCTGGGTCGAGCCGTAGCCGACGATGACGCCGGCGGCGCCGGTGCGCATCAGGTGCAGCGCGGTGCGGTGGTCCTGCACACCGCCGGCGACCACCGGCACGTCCAGCTCGGAGATGAAGGTCTTCAGGTTCAGGGGCTCCCCATCGCTGGCCACCCGCTCGGCGGAGACGATGGTGCCCTGGATGACCAGCAGGTCGATGCCCGCCGCCAGCAGCACCGGTGTCAGCCACTGGGCGTTCTGCGGGCTCACCCGCACCGCGGTGGTCACCCCGGCCTCCCGGATGCGGGCGACCGCCGAGCCCAGCAGGTCCGGGTTCAGCGGCGCGGCGTGCAGTTCCTGCAGCAGCCGGATCGCCGCCGACGGCTCGGGTTCCTTGCTGGCGGCCTCGACGAGTTGCGCGACCTTGGCCGCGACGTCGGCGTGCCGGCCGATCAGCCCCTCGCCGTTGAGCACACCCAGCCCGCCGAGGCGCCCGAGTTCGATGGCGAACTCCGGCGAGACCAGGGCATCGGTCGGGTGCGCGATCACCGGGATCTCGAACCGGTAGGCGTCCAGCTGCCAGGCCGTCGACACGTCCTGGGACGAGCGGGTGCGGCGTGACGGGACGATGCCGACTTCGCTGAGTTCGTAGGCGCGACGGGCCACGCGGCCCATCCCGATCTCCACCATGTCCGTCATCAGCCTCAGCGGGCCCTCATCGGGCGTAGTAGTTGGGCGCTTCGACGGTCATGGCGACGTCGTGCGGGTGGCTTTCCCGCAGGCCCGCGGCCGTGATCCGGACGAACTGGGCCTGCTGCAGCGCCTCGATGGTGGGCGAGCCGGTGTACCCCATGGCGGCCCGCAGCCCACCGGTCAGCTGGTGGATCACCGACGACAGCGGGCCGCGGAACGGCACCCGGCCCTCGATGCCCTCGGGGACCAGCTTGTCCTCCGAGAGCGCATCGTCGGCGAAGTAGCGATCCTTGGAGTAGGACTTGCCGCCACCACCGGGCCCGCCCCGGCCCTGCATCGCGCCCAGCGACCCCATGCCGCGGTAGCTCTTGAACTGCTTGCCGTTGACGAAGATCAGCTCGCCCGGCGCCTCGGCGGTGCCGGCCAGCAGCGAGCCCAGCATGGCCGTCGACGCGCCGGCGGCCAGGGCCTTGGCGATGTCGCCGGAGTACTGCAGACCGCCGTCGGCGATGACCGGCACACCCGAAGGACGACAGGCCGCTACAGCTTCCAAGATCGCCGTGATCTGCGGCGCGCCGACACCGGCCACCACCCGCGTCGTACAGATCGACCCCGGGCCCACCCCGACCTTCACCGCGTCGGCGCCGGCCTCGACCAGCGCGGTGGCCGCGGTCCGGGTGGCGACGTTGCCGCCGATCACCTCGACGCGGTCGCCGACCTCGGCCTTGAGCTTGCCGACCATGTCGAGCACCAGCCTGTTGTGGGCGTGCGCGGTGTCGACGATCAGCACGTCGACCCCGGCGTCGACCAGCATCATCGCGCGCACCCAGGCATCGCCGCCGACCCCGACCGCGGCGCCCACCAGCAGCCGGCCGTCCTTGTCCTTGGTGGCCAGCGGGTGTTGCTCGGTCTTGACGAAGTCCTTGACGGTGATCAGCCCGGTGAGCCGGCCGTGGCCGTCGACGACGGGCAGCTTTTCGATCTTGTTGCGGCGCAGCAGGCCCAGCGCGGCGTCGGCGCTGACGCCCTCCTGGGCGGTGATCAGCGGGGCCTTGGTCATCACCTCGGCGACCTGCTTGCTCTGGTCCACCTCGAACCGCATGTCGCGGTTGGTGATGATGCCGACCAGCGCGCCGGAGTCGTCGACCACCGGCAGGCCGGAGATCCGGAACCGGGCGCACAGCGCGTCGACCTGGGCCAGCGTGTTGTCCGGACGGCACGTGACCGGATCGGTGACCATGCCGGCCTCGGAGCGCTTCACCATCTCGACCTGACCGGCCTGCTCGGCGACGGGCAGGTTGCGGTGCAGCACGCCCATCCCGCCGGCCCGCGCCATCGCGATGGCCATCCGCGACTCGGTCACGGTGTCCATCGCCGAGCTGACCAGCGGTACCCGCAGCCGGATCTTCTTGGTGAGCTGGCTGGACGTGTCCGCGGAGGCGGGCACCACGTCGGAGGCCGCCGGCAGCAGCAGCACGTCGTCGAAGGTGAGTCCCAGCATCGCGACCTTGTTGGGATTGTCGCCCCCGGTCGGCACCGAATTCTCCCCCAGGCCACCGCGCAGGTAGGCGCTCGCGACCAGGTCGGAACTGTCTTCCAGGTGGGACATGCCACGGGACATCGGTGAGGCCCTCCATACGCATGCGAAGTCGAGATCCCCCATCCTATCGGCTCGGGCCGGCCCGGTGGCGACGCGCGCCGCGTGGCGGCGCAGCAAGCAATCGGCGGGCAGCTACCTGCTGGCGTTACTGTCGTCGGCCTGCGTACCCTAGAGGGGTGCGCGACCACCTCCCACCGGGTTTGCCGCCCGACCCTTTCGCCGACGACCCCTGTGACCCGTCGGCGGCGCTGGATGACGTAGAGCCGGGCCAGCCCCTGGACCAGCAGGAGCGCATGGCGGTCGAGGCCGACCTGGCCGACCTGGCGGTTTACGAGGCATTGTTGGCGCACAGGGGAATTCGCGGATTGGTGGTGTGCTGCGACGAATGCCAGCAGGACCACTACCACGACTGGGACATGTTGCGGGCCAACCTGCTGCAGCTGCTGATCGACGGCACGGTCCGCCCGCACGAGCCCGCCTACGACCCCGAGCCCGACTCCTATGTGACCTGGGACTACTGCCGCGGGTACGCCGACGCCTCGCTCAACGAAGCGACCTCAGACGCCGACGGATACCCCCAGCGCCACTGACAGGCCCGCCAGATCCGCGAGATCCGCCCGCGTCAGGGCGTGCCGCCCGGCTCCTGCGGGACGGGAGCCCCCGTCCCACCGCGGTGCCGGTGATGGCCCGGCGACGGGGTGATCGAGGGTCCCGGATCCGCCGGTGCCATCGGCACCTTGGTCTCGGGCACCGCAACGCCCGGGCCCCCGGACTCGGGCGGCAGCGTCGCATTCGGGTCACGCGAGGCGACCTTGGTGTTCAGCAAGTTGACCTGGTCCATCAGATCCTGCCGGCTGGCGCCGTCGTGCATCGCCTGGACGGCGCTGCTGATCTCGGCCAGCTGACTGTGCGCCTGGTCCCACTCACCCTGGTTGATCAGCTCCTGGACCTTGGCCAGCTCGACCTTGGCCGACAGCGTGATCTGGTTGTCGTTGACGCGCGGCTGGTCGAAGAACATGGCGTGCAGGCCGTAGAGCGCGTCCCCGGGCCGGGCCTCGGCCACCAGGGCGCCGAATCCGCTGAGGATCAGCAGCGTCGCGGCGACCGACGTGATCGTCGCCAGGCCGCGCCGGCCGCGCCGGCGGTCCGCTATCCCGGTGCGCAGGGCCGCCACGGCCTCCTCCGGCGAGACCAGGGCGCTGGCCGGCGGCCACCTCAGGTTGTCGCGCCAGTCTTCGAGCAGCTCGGCGAGCGCCCGGTCACTGGGGTTGTCGGGGTCGTCGAGGTCGACCGGCCGGCGCTCGGCGAGCGCGTCGAGCAGCAGGTCGGTGCTGGCGAACTCGTCCAGTCCCGGTTGGTCGCCGAGTGCATATCCAAATTCACGCATAGTCACCTGCCGCAACGATTTCGGATTTGAGCCGATTGAGCGCACGGTGCTGGGCCACCCGGACCGCGCCGGTGGTGCTGCCGACGGCGGCGGCCGTCTCCTCGGCCGACAGGCCGACGACGACGCGCAGGATCAGGATCTCGCGCTGCTTGGCGGGCAGGATCTCCAGGAGTTCGCTCATCCGGCTCACCGAGTCGGCTTCGATGGCCAGCTGCTCCGGGCCCGCCTCGGCCGACCACCGCTCGGGGACCGATTCCGCCGGGTAGGCCAGATCACGGCCGGCCGCCCGATGGGCGTCGGCGACCTTGTGGGCCGCGATCCCGTAGAGGAAGGCCAGAAAGGGGCGCCCGCGTTCCCGGTAGCGCGGCAGGGCCGTGATGGTGGCCAAGCAAACCTCCTGAGCCACGTCGTCGGCTGACAGGCCACCGCGCTCGAACGTGCCGACCCGTGCCCGGCAATATCGCACGACGATCGGGCGGATGGTCTCCAGCACCTCCCGTAGAGCCTTGTGGTCCCCCGCTGCGGCCTCCGCCACCGCAGCGTCGAGACGTTCCCCTTGAATTGTCATCGACGGCGGTATCTCCAACGTTACGAAGCGGACACATCCCGGGGCGAACCAAATGCATTGACGCCAACGGCGGAAAGCCGTTTCAAGACGAATACCACGTTCCCCCGGCACGTCGCACTTGACCTGCGCAGATGTCGCGAATTTGGTGCAATTCCCGTGTCGCAAACGTGACACTTCCGATATCAATCAGCAGACAGGTCAACGCCCATCGAAGCGGCGTCAATTTCAGCCGCCCGGCGATATCCAGGGCCGCCTCCGCGACGGCGCGGGCCCGCTCGGTCGCGCCGGCGCTGCACAGGGCGGCGGCCAGCACGACGTCGCTCTTGACGCGGTGCCGCGCCGACGGGACCGCCATCGCGCGCGCCAGCTCGACCGCCTCGCCGGCATGCCGCACCGCGGTCTCGCCCCGCCCGGAGGCCATCGCCAGCTCGGCGGACACCCATCCCCTGCGCACCGCGAGCCGGTCGGGCGCTGCCGGCACCGGCTCGAGTTCCCGGTCCACCCGGGCCAGCAGCGTCGCCGCGGCCGCCAGTCGCCCGACGCCCAGCGCGTCGGCCGCCAGGCCGGTCAGCGCGTCGGCGCGGGCCTCGGGATCGGATCCCGCCAGCGCCAGGGCACGCCCGTCCCACCCGCGCGCCAGCGTGTGCCAGCCGAGCTGGCGCAAGAACGACCCCTGCGTACTGTGGGCCAGCGACACCAGTCGCCCGGGCGTGCCGCCGCGCCGCAACTCGGCCAGGTCGCGGTAGGCGCTGCCGTAGCGGCCCTGCCCGCCGGCCGCCACGGCCCGCAGCCACAGCTGCCCCGGCGTGGTCGCCGTGGGCAACGGCCAGCGGTCAGGCCGGTTGCCGAAGGCGGCGTCGGCCAGTGTCTGATAGATCACAGCAGTGTGACGAGTTTCAATCACGGCGATATTAGTAAACAGTTTGTACTCGTTGTGTTACTGGACTGTTAATGACCATTGCCTCCGGACGGAAAACGCCCCGCGGCCCTCTGCGCCCTGAGCTGCGGAATCCCGATCGCGCCAAGTGCCTGGTAGCAGCCGTCGCGCGGGGCGACTGCGGCGCAGATGAACGCAAAGTAAAATCCCTTCCAACACCTACATAGTTTGCTCGGCTAAATGGCTATTGACGGAAATTCGCCGTCGCCCCTAACGTCTACCCGTGACGGGTTGTCATCGGTGACGCCGCTTCATTTCAGTGCACAACCACTTCTCGGACGCTTCTCGAACTCGACCTCCACTTGGGCGTGCCGTGCAGAGAGGGAACAAGCCAATGCCACAACCTGAGCAGCTACCCGGGCCCAACGCCGACATCTGGAACTGGCAGCTTCAGGGCCTGTGCCGCGGCGTCGACTCATCGATGTTCTTCCACCCCGACGGCGAGCGCGGCCGCGCCCGCATGCAGCGCGAGCAGCGCGCCAAGGAGATGTGCCGGCAGTGCCCGGTGATCCAGGAGTGCCGCTCCCACGCGCTTGAGGTCGGCGAGCCCTACGGCGTGTGGGGCGGGCTGTCGGAATCCGAGCGCGACCTGCTGCTGAAGGGCGACATCGGCCGCGGGCGCGGCATCCGCCGGTCCGCCTGAGTCCCGAGGCGCCGTCGGCCCCCGCCGTTGCGGCGGGGGCCGACTTCGTGCCGGAGGCTGCCACGCGGTCCTCCCGGCTAGGCCGTCGATGGCCGCGCCGGCGACCAGCTGGGCGGGCGCTTCTCGATGAAGGCCTCCACCCCCTCGAGCGCGCACGGCTCCATCATGTTGCGGGCCATCGTCGCGCCCGCGTCGGCATAGGCGGACTCGATGCCGGCCTCGATCTGGCGGTAGAACAGCGCCTTACCCATCGCGACGGCGACACCGGGCTTGGCGACGATGCGCGCCACCAGCGCCTCGATTTCGTCGTCGAGTGCCTCGGCTGCCGCCACCGTGTTGACCAGGCCCAGCACGCGCGCCTGCGCGGCGGAGACGAAGTCGCCGGTGATGAGCATCTCGAAGGCGGCCTTGCGGGGCACGTTGCGTGACAGCGCCACCCCCGGAGTCGCGCAGAACAGGCCGACGTTGATGCCGCTGACGGCGAACCGCGCGTCGTCGCTGGCCACCGCGAGGTCGCACATCGCGACGAGCTGGCAGCCCGCGGCGGTCGCGAGGCCCTGGACGCGCGCAATCACCGGGACGGGCAGGCGCTGGATGGACAGCATCACCGCGGTGCACCGGGCGAACAGGCGCCGGTAGTACTCCAGTGAGGGCTCGGCGCGCATCTCCTTGAGGTCGTGGCCGGCGCAGAACGCCTTCCCGGACGCCCCGAGCACGACGGCGCGCACGGCCTCGTCTGCGGCGAGCGCGTCGAGGGCCCCGCCGAGCGCGGCGAGCATCGCCTCGGACAGCGCGTTGAAGGCCTGGGGGCGGTTCAGCGTCAGCGTGACGACGCCGCGATCGTCGCGGTGTTGCAGCAGCAGCGGTTCTTCCATCGCATTGACCTCACTCGATTGCCGCGGCGGGTGGTGGCGACGCTAGCACCGACCGCCGGCGCCGCGTGGCCCGCAACTCGGGGCGGGGCGGACCGCGGGCAGATAGTTTGCTGACATGCAGACGATGCTGTTCGCGCTTGGCCTGGTCCTGTTCCTGCTCGGCCTGCTTACCGGGTTCGCGGTCCCGGCGCTGAAGAACCCGCGGATGGGGCTGTCCAGCCACCTCGAGGCCGTCCTCAACGGGATGTTCCTGGTGTTGGTCGGCCTGCTGTGGCCGCACCTCAAACTTTCCGACGCTTGGGGGATCGCCGCGGTGGTGCTCATCGTGTACGCCGCCTACGCGAACTGGCTGGCCACGCTGCTCGCGGCGGCGTGGGGCGCGGGGCGCAGGCTCGCACCGATCGCGGCGGGTGAGCACGAGGCGTCGGCGGCCCGGGAGGGGTTCGTCAGTTTTCTGTTGCTGTCGCTCGCGCTGGCGATCGTGATCGGCGTCGGCATCCTCATCGCGGGGCTGTGACGGGGCTGTGACAGAGACCGACCGAGCTATTGGCGGGCCAAGGCGACGCGTAGGGCCTCCTGCGGGTCGACGCGGTGGCCCTCGGCCTGCGCGGCGTCGGCGATCGCGAGCTGAACGCCTTTGACGCGGCCGTTGAATGCGTTGTTTCCGGCCGCATAGTCCGGTGAGACGGCGGCGCCGCCGTCGCGCCCGACGTCGCAGCCGTCGTCGGCCGAGTAGACGACGGCCAGCGTCGCTTCCACGGTGCCCGCGCCCACCTGCTGCCCGTCGGTGTAGAGCGTGACGGTGCCGCCCTTGCCCATGCCGCCGCCGGCGTAGTCGAATTCCATGCGCACCTGGTGCTCTCCGGGCGGCAACGGGCGGTCCGCCGCGACGAAGTAGTGCTTGATGCCGCCCAGGTTGTAGCAGTACTTCAGCGTGCCGTCCTTGACGTAGAGGCTCCAGCCGCCGATGTTGGCGCCCTGGGCGACGATCACCCCTTCGGCGCCGGTGTCGGGCACCTCTATCTCGGCGGTCACCGAATGCGACTTGTTCTTGAGGTTGAGCACGCAGTTCTCCGAGAGGTGCCCCATGCCCGCAAACAGCAGCTGGGTGTTGCCCTTGATCAGCACCGGCCGGCCGGCCAGATCGGAGTTCATCCGGTTCGCGGTGTCGTCGTCGAGCGGCAGCACGTTGTAACGGGTGGCCTCGATCAGCCAGAGCCGCTGTAGCTCATGGAGTTTGCCGGGATGCTCGCGGGACAGGTCCCTGGCCTGGGACCAGTCGGCCGTGGTGTCGTAGAGCTCCCACACGTCGTCGTCGAAAGCGGGCTTCTGCTGGCCCACCAGCTGCCACGGCGTGCCGTGCTTGGTCACGGCGGTCCAGCCCTGGTGGTAGATGCCGCGGTTGCCGAGCATCTCGAAATACTGCGTCTCGTGGCGATCCGGCGCCTGCGCGTCGTTGAACGTGTACAGCATGCTGACTCCCTCGATGGGGTGCTGCTGCACGCCGTTGACGAACAACGGCTCGGGCAGGCCGGCCGCCTCCAGTAGCGTGGGGGCGACGTCGATGACGTGGTGGAACTGCCACCGCATCTCGCCCTCGGCGCGGATGTGCTTGGGCCAGTGCACGATTGTGCCGTTGCGGGTCCCGCCCCAGTGCGACGCGATCTGCTTGGTCCACTGATACGGGGTGTCCATCGCGTGCGCCCACCCGACCGCGTAATGGTTGTAGGACCGCGGTCCGCCGAATTCGTCGATCCGCTGGGCCAGGAACTCCGGTGTCTCTATCCCTTCCAAGCCGTTGAACGGCAGCATCTCGTTGAAGGTGCCGTGCAGCGTGCCCTCGGCCGAGGCGCCGTTGTCGCCGATGATGTAGTAGACCAGCGTGTCGTCGAGAACGCCGAGCCGCTGCACGCTGTCGAGCAAGCGGCCGACGTGGTGGTCGGTGTACTCGAGAAAGCCCGCATACACCTCCATCTGGCGGCGCAGGACCGGCTTGAGGTCGTCGGGCATGTCCTCCCACGCCGGAATCTCGGCATGGCGGGCCGTGAGCTCGCATCCCGCCGGGATCACCCCGAGCTCCTGCTGCCGGGCAAATGTCTGCTGCCGCAGGCTGTCCCAGCCGGCGTCGAAGGTGCCCGCGTATTTGTCGGCCCACTCCTTGGGCACGTGATGGGGCGCGTGCGTGGCCCCGGGAGCGAAATAGACGAAGAACGGCTTGTCCGGGGCCAGCGCCTTCTGCTGGCCGATCCAGGCGATCGCCTTGTCGGTCATGTCCGCCATGAAGTGGTAGCCCTCTTCGGGTGTCCGGTCGACCTCGACCGGTGTGGTGCCCTCGTAGAGGGTCGGGTACCACTGGTTGGCCTCACCGCCGATGAACCCGTAGAAGTATTCGAAGCCACCGCCGCCGGTGGGCCACGCGTCGAACGGGCCCACCGGGCTGGTCTCCCACACGGGCACCTCGTGGCACTTGCCGAACTGAGCCGTGCTGTAACCGTTGAGCTTCAGCGTGCGCGCGATCGGCGACATGGTGTTGGGCAGCACGGAGCTGTACCCCGGTGCGCCGGTCGCGATCTCGGTGATACCGCCCATGCCGACGGAGTGGTGGTTGCGTCCGGTCAGCAGGGCCTGGCGGGTCGGCGAACACAACGCCGTCGTGTGGAACCTGTTGTATTTCAAGCCTTGAGCCGCCAGCCGCTCGGCCGTCGGCGTTTGACACGGGCCGCCGAACGCGCTCGAGGCGCCGAACCCGACGTCGTCGAGCAGGATCAGCAGGATGTTCGGTGCGCCGCCGGGCGGGCGGACCTGCTCGATCGGCGGATAGGACGTACCGGGGTCCTTCGCGTCATAGGTGATCGGCCCCGTTCGGGGAGTACTCGGAATCGGCAGATGCGTCCGGGACGTCATGTCGCTCCTCCAGGTAGTAGGCGTACGGCCGTCAGCAAACTCTCCTCCACATGACCGGCCGGCGCGACTGTAGAACCTGACCGCGGACTTTGCTGCCGACCGGCGGACTTGCCGGCCGTGGGGCCCTGACCTGGTGCAGCGCCCCGGCGGCAGGGCGGCGGCCGAACTCGGGTCAGCTCACGCCCGCCGCGATCACCTCGTCCACCTCGCGGGCCCGGTCGGCCATCTCGGCGTGTGCCTTGTCCAGCTCCTCGGCCTGATCTTCGTCGGCCTGCATCAGCGCCTCGATGTCGGAGCCGGCCATGTCCAGAACGCCCATGTCCATGAAGGCCTTCTGCACCTTGTCGCCCCACAGCCCGATGTCCTTGACGATCGGCACGATGCGGCTGAACAGGTGCGAGCGGAACTGGATCATCAGCGGCGACGTGTCGACCCACTCGGCACACGCCTGGACGTCCATGCCGAGGGTCTCGAAAACCTCCTCGCCGCGGAACCGGTCGCGCATGAGGTAGCAGGCGTCCACGACGAACTCCTCGCGCTCGTCCCGCTCGGCTTCGGTCAGCGCGCAGTAATAGTCCTTCAGCGAGATTCGACCGAAGGCCACATGCCGGGCCTCGTCCTGCATGACGTAGGCCAGCACCTGCTTGGCCAGCGAGCCCGGCGCCGACATGTCGCGCAGCACGCCGAAGGCGGCGAGCGCGAGCCCTTCGATGAGGACCTGCATGCCAAGGTAAGGCATGTCCCAGCGCGAGTCGCGCAAGGTGTCGTCCAGCAGTGCGGTCAGGTGCTTGTTGATCGGGTAGACCAGGCCGACCTTCTCCTGCAGGAACCGCGAGAATGTCTCGACGTGCCGGGCCTCATCCATGGTCTGGGTGGCCGCGTAGAACTTGGCGTCCAGGTCCGGGACGACCTCGACGATCTTGGCCGCGCACACCATCGCGCCCTGCTCGCCGTGCAGGAACTGTGAGAACTGCCAGGCCTGGAAGTGCTGGCGCAGCTCGGCGCGGCGTGATTCGTCAGCGGCGTCCCACATCGGGCTGCCGAACAGTGGGTGGAACTCGTCGGGCAGCCCGACGGGGTTTTTCGGGTCGACGTCTTGCGCCCAGTCGATACGCGACTGCGCATCCCACTGCTTGTCCTTTCCCTTCTGGTAGAGGGAGAGGAGCCGGGCGCGCCCGTCGTCATATTCCCACGTGAAGCGCGCGTCGCCGGCGCTGGGAACCTCCCACGAGTACGGCGCGGGCACCTCCGTGTACTTGTCCTTCGTGGTCATGAGCTGCCGCCTTTCGACCGAAATGACCAGTGGTCATATGACGAGTATCACATTGCACCCGCGTGCGGCAGCGCGTCAACCCCGATGGGCTTGTTGGGACTTCTCAGGGCAGTGAGCCCCAGTGACGACGATGACCGTGGGGCCTATGTAGGGAACTCCTCGCTCGGCCAAGACACGACCGGGGCCAACCTCAAGCGCCCTACGCCGCGTCGTCTCGAGTGCAGGCCTGTGCTGTTGGCCGAGGTCGTCGAACGCTTGGAGCAGCGGCATAGTCCCGAGCAGATCGCGGGACGGCTGCGGGAGGATTTTCCCGACGATCCGGAGATGTGGGTGTCACACCAGACGATCTATCGGGCCCTTTACGTCCAGCCGGGCTGGGAGTTGGGCCGGCTGGTCAAGGCCGCGCTACGTACCGGCCGTACTCAGCGAAAACCACAGGGCCGTAACGAAACCGGCCGCGGCAGGCTCAAGGGAATGATCAACATCAGTGAACGTCCCGCCGAGGCTGGCTCGACCAGGTCGCCGCCGAACTCAACGCCCGACCCAGAAAACGCCTCGGCCGGCGCACCCCACCGAAGAACTCGACCGACTACCCTCAGACCCGTCCACAGTCGTTGCAGCCACCGCTTGAATCCACAGTGTCGGCATTTCTTGCTAAGCCCCGCACTCGGGCGTCAATCATCTAGCGATGACCGTGGGGGATGGTCCGCATCGGACGCCGGTCCTTGTAGGCTGGCCAGTGCCGCACTGACGGTGCTGGCGGCCGGCAGCCAGCCGTCCGGATCGCAGATTCGTAGCAGCAGGGATACCGCAGCACCAGGCACCAGCGCCCAGTCCAGTTCAGCGCGCGCGCAGCTCACCGAGATTCTGTGCAGCGCCGAGAAACCTGCGGCACCAAAGAATTCCAGACGGGTCAGATCAAGGATCAGTCCGCGACAACGCATCAGGTGGGCGAGCGAATACTCGGTGAGGGTGCGTGCGTTCGTCTGGTCGATATCGCCGTGGGCGCTGACAACGGCCACCGACGACGTCATCCAGTGAGCGTCCAATCGTGCTAATTGACCCTTGCCCGGTGGGCCGGAAATGGCGTCGCCCGGCGGGGCGGAAGAGTGCGACGATGTGTCGGTCATCGCGATCCAGTCGGGCAGACGATCACCGTCATGCCAGGCTCGGAGCTAACCTACTCCTCGGGTTCAGCGGCGTACGGCCAAAACCCGTCCGGACCAGCTGAGATTCTCAGCGACTCTGACACTACACCGGTCGGGCGCCGCCGTGCGGGTGCCAGCTCCTGGGTCCAAATTGAGGAAGTGGCCGGCCAACGTCGCTGTGGCCGGCCAGCCAGCTTCGCCCTAGGATGGGAATGACCTCGCGGCGGCTGCGCCCTGGGTATACGGCTGGACGCCGGTGATGTCGGGCTCCAGCGGGATTATGAAGGTACCGGCGATGGTGGAGTTCACCGAGGACACTGATGGGCCGTCGCCCGCGCCCCGGACCTCGGAGCAGCTCAGTAGTGATGACGCCGATTTGCAGGCGGCGATCAGCAATCTCGCGGGTCTGGTCGCCGACCATCGGCGCTTGCCCGAGTTGCTGGCGGAGGTAGCGTCGTTCGCTGTCCGCGCGATA
The DNA here is from genome assembly GCA_963711445.1 of uncultured Actinomycetota bacterium. Lineage (GTDB taxonomy): Bacteria > Actinomycetota > Actinomycetes > Mycobacteriales > Mycobacteriaceae > Mycobacterium. The sequence goes on along the minus strand of CAVQEF010000002.1, from coordinate 523,718 downwards.
CCGGGAGCCGACGGTGCCGGAGTCACGTTGCTGAATGTCGACCGGGTGGACGACATGGTGGCGGCGTTGGCGGCCAGCGCTCCCTTCGTCGCCGAGATTGACGAAATTCAGTACGTCACCCTCAATGAGGGGCCCTGCATCACCGCGGCGCTGGAACGTCGCACGGTGCGCTCAGGGTCGTTGGGTGGGGAGAAGATGTGGCCGCGGTTCGGTCCACGCGTAGGCAGGTTGGGTGTGCACAGTGCGCTGTCGCTACCGCTGTTGCTGCCTGATCGCGTGGTCGGGGCGATCAACGTATATGCCTACGGCAAAGACGTTTTCGATGAGTACGCCGCCGAATTCGGGGAATTGTTCGCCAAACCAGCTGCTGTCGCCGTGTACAACGCGCAGATCCTCGCCGACGCGCTTGCTCTGACTGTCCAGTTGCAGACGGCGTTGTCCACTCGCCCGGTGATCGATCAGGCGATTGGCCTCATCCGCGGACGTACCGGGCGCAGCGCCGAGGACGCGTTCACCCAGCTGCGGGCGATGAGCCAAGCTGAGCACCGCAAGTTGGCCGATGTGGCGCAACACATGGTGGACGAAGCGGTGCGCCGCGCCCGCGCCCGGCCCGAGCCGGAAAGCCCAACTGGCGTAACGTAACGGGTGAGGAAACAGTCACGAGACGGGTCCTGACTCGCGTCTCGGGGTCCTCACCGCGGACAGCGACTGGCCATGCGCGGCACCGGCAGGCTCGATCGCGCTCGGGAGCGCGCAGCGGAGCAGTTCTCTCGTGAAGGTCACCGCGGCCCTTGCCGCAGACCTGGACATTCTCACCGCGGCTTTGGATGAGCCCGGCGCCGTCGTCGCCCACAGTCTGCGCCAGCTCGCAGCCGATGCCACCGCCGCAGTACCGACCTTTCTGGGTTTGAGTGTTAGCGTCGCCCGCTGCGATCCGCCGTTCACGTTCACCGCATTCGTCGAAGCTGCCGGGGCGGGTGATGTCCGCACCTCGCTGAGGCTGGCGCTATCGGGTGGAGATGACGTCGGTCTCCTCGCGGTGGTCCTCGTCTTGTACGCGGGTCGCCCTGGAGCCTTTGTCGACCTCACCGCCGACCTCGCGTGGCTCACCGCCCAGCCCCCGAGCGACTTCGTCCTCGATCAGCACCTGCCAACCCTTGCCGACCGGTGTTCTACGACAGGTCTTTTCGAGGTATCGGTCATCAACCAGGCGATCGGAGTCCTCATCGGCCAGGGCTGCACGCCCGAGCAAGCCGAGCGGCACCTCACGGCTGAAGGCGCCGACGCCGGTCTCAGTCGGCACGCCGTCGGCCTGCACATCCTGGTGGGACTCAATGCACGATAGCCGCTCATTGGGTGTAGCCTCGGTGAGGTTGGGAACCCAGCAAGTCCGTGATGGGGTCAGCCGTCCGCCGTTGATCTCGCAGAGCAGCCGCTCGTACCGGACACATCGGTGACAACCGTCCGTCGGGATCACCTTGAGCGCTTTATCCACCCCGGAAACATCGAATGTCTCGCCTGTCGGGCAAGGTCGTTGCGGCTCCACCAGTTTCGGCATTCTCAGTACGTATCCACCGACACCGTGCGGGTTGGCTTCGTTCAGTGCAGCCTTGTCGGAAGGGTTGTGCGCGAATGGATCGGACGTCAGGGTCGTGCGAGTCGCCGACGGGTCGTCATCCTCTGAGGCCCGGGTGATCGGCGAGCTGGTCAACGGTTCCGCGACATCCGTGGCCGCAACCTCCGAATTGCTGAACGAGAGCGATATCGCGGTCGTGCAGCATGAATACGGCATCTACGGCGGTCTCGACGGAGATGAGGTGGTGGACATCATCGGGGGGCTGCACATCCCGTCGATCGTGGTCGCCCACACGGTCCTCAAAGACCCGACCCCGCATCAGCGTTTGGTGATTGAGGCGATCGCGGCGATGGCGGCTCAGGTGGTTGTGATGTCGGAGGCGGCCCGGCAACGCCTGTGCCTCGGCTTCGACGTCGATCGCCGAAAAGTCGTCACGATCGCGCACGGTGCGACCGTCCTGAGGAACGCTCCGGTAATGCGTTCGGGCAGGCCGACTCTGTTGACCTGGGGTCTGCTGGGGCCGGGGAAGGGCATCGAGCGAGTCATCGAGGCGATGGGATCGCTGCATGAGCTCCATGGCCGGCCGCGTTACCTGATTGCGGGCCGCACCCACCCGAAGGTTTTGGCCGTCGATGGTGAGGCATACCGCGAGGCCCGTGCCGACCAGGCGCGGCGGACCGGCGTAGCCGACTCGGTGTCCTTCGACGCCAACTACCGCGACGTGTCGTCGCTGACTGCGCTGGTTCGGTCCTCGGCCGTGGTCGTCCTGCCCTACGACTCCACGGATCAGGTCACTTCCGGTGTTCTGGTCGACGCAATCGCAAGCGGTCGGCCGGTCGTCGCCACCGCCTTCCCCCACGCCGTCGAGCTTCTCGGTAGTGGGGCGGGCATCGTCGTCGATCATGACGATCCCGATGCGCTGATATCCGCCCTGCGCCGAGTGCTGACCGATCCGCGCCTCGCCGGCGCCATGGCCGCGGAGGCCCGTCGGTTGGCCCCGACGATGGCCTGGCCCGTGGTGGCCAACGCCTATCTGGTTCTGGCACAACGGATCCTCGCTAAACGTCGGGCGCTGGTATGACCGCCACCACCCCAGAGCCGAGATTCGACCATCTGTTGCGTTTGACAGACCGGCGCGGAACGTTCGAGCACGCCCGTTTCGCCGAACCCCGGCGCGAGCACGGCTACTGCACCGACGACATGGCCCGAGTCCTCATCGTCGCGACCCGGGAGCCCGAGGCTGACGGGCAAGTCAAAGGTCTCGCCGGCATTGCCGTGCGGTTCCTGAATGACGCCCAGTCTTACGCGGGCCCCTGCCGAAACCGGATGGACAGCAGGGGCCGTTGGGCGGATGAGCCCTCGCTGGAGGACAGCTGGGGGCGCACCATCTGGGGACTGGGCACAGCGGCCGCGCATAGTGACGTTGCTCTGGTTCGCCGGGTGGCCGTGATTCAGTTCGAACGCGCCGCGCAGGTGCGGTCGCCGTGGCCTCGGGCGATGGCGTTCGCGGCGCTGGGCGCCGCCGAACTCCTCGCCGTCGATCCCGGGCAGCGGGCCGCACGCGAACTTCTGACCGATTACGCCAAGACCGTGGCCAAACCGAACGGCGACGGTGCCTGGCCATGGCCTGAGCCGCGACTCACCTACGCGAATGCGGTTCTCGCCGAGGCGATGATCGCCGCGGGCGTGGCACTCGATGATTCGACATTGCGGTACCAGGGTTTGGATCTGCTGTGTTGGCTGGTCGAATACGAAACGGCAGAGGGCCACCTCTCGCCCACTCCCGCAGCGGGCAGAGGGCCGGACGACCTTCGGCCCGCGTTCGATCAGCAGCCGATCGAGGTGTCCACCCTCGCCGACGCGTGCGCGCGTGCCGCTGCCATTGACACCGGTTCGATCTGGCGCGACGGGGTCCTGGCCGCTGCGGCCTGGTTCATGGGTGACAACGACGCGCAACAGCTCATGTGGGACCCGGCGACCGGCGCCGGATTCGACGGCCTGCGCGCCGACGGCGTGAACCACAACCAGGGCGCGGAGTCGACACTGGCGGCGCTCTCGACGATGCAGCACGCTAGACACTTTTCGTCTGTACGGCAATGACTTCCGCGCAGGCCGAGCTCGCCACTCGCAGCCCCCAGCGGCTCGCGGCCAACCCGTCGCGGGTCATCACCCGACTCTTCGTGCCGGGCCAGGAAGGTTTCGAGCACCAGGAGTCCCGCGCGGGAGTGGTGCTGGCGAGAATCCTCGCCCTCGACGAGGGGCAGGTGCGGTCTTCGCTGGACGACGTCGTGGTGCGCTTCGACGGGCGTCACCGCGATCTCGCCGGCACCTTCCGCCGGCACGCCAGTGAACTCGCCGATCGGCTGGACCCGGGCAAAGAACTCTCCGAAGCGCGAAAATTGTTGCTGGGCGCCGCATTCACGAGTGAATACGCCATTGAAGGTGCGGCCTTGTGCAACCCCAGCATCGTGGCCCACCCCGACCAGGCTGGAACCGCCGCAGGCAGCCTGCGATTCGTGATGAGCGTCCGGGGCATCGGTGAGGGTCACCGATCGTCCATCGGGTTCCGGACCGGCGTCATCGACGCGGCCGGCCGCGCCACGATCGACGATCCGGCTCCGTTCGCCACCGCCGGGGTGCCCAGGCCCGCGCTCCTCGACGCGGCCGTCTTCCGCAGCGAACTCACCCGGCTCGACGACGCCGGAGAGGCCGCCGACTACGTCCTCAGCCAGTTCGGGCAGAGCTTCACCCGGGCCGCTCTCGATCAACAACTCGCCCAGCTCCAGGCTCATCTGAGCACGCGCGCACACGCCGAGGAGACGATTTCCGCATTCCGCGGCATCGCCCAACGGACGTATGCCGTCGAGTTCGAGGACCGCACAACCCTCTCCGAGCGCGTGTTGTGGCCCTCGATGGGCGCAGAGCAGGGCGGCATGGAGGATGCACGCTTCGTTCGTTTCATCGACGACGACGGCTCCGTCAACTTTTTTGCCACCTACACGGCCTACAGCGGGTCCCACATCAGCCAGCAACTCCTCACGACCACAGATTTCCAGTCCTTCACCTCCGCGCCGATCGTCGGACGCGCCGCTGCCAACAAGGGTCTGGCGCTGTTTCCCCGCCGGATACGCGGTCGCTTCGCCGCCATGTCGAGATCAGATCGCGAATCGAATACGGTTGCCTACTCCGACCATCTCTCCGTTTGGACGAATGCGCTTCCCTGCCAGAGCCCGACCCGAGCCTGGGAGGCGTTACAACTTGGGAACTGCGGCCCGCCCATCGAAACAGACGCCGGGTGGCTGGTGCTTACCCACGGCGTCGGGCCGATGCGCACCTACCGCATCGGGGCGATTCTGCTTGATCTCGACGATCCGACCCGGATTCTTGGTCAGCTATCCCAGCCGCTCCTGAGCCCTGCTCCTGATGAGCAGGACGGCTACGTGCCCAACGTTGTCTACTCCTGCGGCGCACTGGTCCACGCCGACACCCTGGTGCTGCCGTACGGCATCGCTGACGCCGCCATCGGTATCGCCACCGTGCCGCTACCCGAGCTCCTTACAGTTCTGAGTCGCTGAGGCCCAAGACATTTCGCACAGCGCCCGAATTACCCACATCGATGTGGAGGTTGCGTTGCAGGACCACAGCGCGACGATCCGCCGCTAGGGTCACGTCCATGGCGTTCTCGATCGCTTCGGCGCGATCGCACTCCCGGCTCACCTGACTGCGGGAAGTGGCCACGTCGGTGTGACGTGCTTGCGCCGTGTAGGCCGCGGTGGGGCGATGATCAGGGCAGCGGCGCTGACCAGCGCAGCACGGTGCCTCCGCCGGGAGCACCCGCGATGGTGAACGCGCCGCCGGCCTGCTGTGCGCGGTGACGCAAGCGGGTCACGCCACTGCCGGCGATGTCGCCGGGAACGCCTCGACCGTTGTCGATGACCTCGATGCACACGTCGTCCTCGACCTTGACCGTCACTGCAAGTCTGGTCGCGCCGGCATGCCGGACGGCGTTGCTGACCGCTTCGCGCACAACGGCTTCGGCGTGCTCGGCGAGTGTGGCATCGACAGCCGACAAGGGGCCCGCGAATTGAACCGTGGTCTCCAGTTCGGGTCCGCAAAAGCGTGCGACCGCCTCGTCGAGCCGTTCTTGCAGCCGCGCGATGCCCGCCGGTGCAACGTGCAGGTCGAAGATTGCAACGCGGATCGCCTGAATGACGGCTTGAAGATCATCGATGCTGCCGGACAGTCTCTGCTGAACCTCGGTCGATCGCGCCCGCGGAATGGTGCCCTGCAGAGCCAATTCGACCGCGAAGATCCGCTGGATCACGTGGTGGTCCAGGTCGCGGGCGATCCTCTCGCGCTCAGTGAGAATGTCGAGTTCACGCATCCGGCGTTGTGCGGACCCCAGTTGCCGGGCGAGCGCCGCCTGGTCGGTGAATGCGGCCATCATCTCGAGTTGCTCGTCGTTGAACGTCCGGGCGCCGTCAGGCCGCAGCGCGACCAACACCCCCGCCACGGTATCGGTGGTGCGCAGCGGAAGCACCAGCGCCGGGCCGGCACGTTGGACACCGTCGATGGCGACGTCGAAGTTGTTGAGTCGTCGAGGGATTCGCTCCACGAAGGCCCGCCCGACCGAGGTACCGGCGACGGGGATGGCATGGACCGACGTCGAGGCTATTGCGGCGCCGGCGGCTTCCACGATCATCAGATCGGCCACCTCCGATGTTGGCATGTCCTGGTTGATCGCGACGGCGACCAGTGTGATTTCTGCCCCCGTCAGCTGGAGAGCTTGCTGAGCGATGGGCCGATAGACCGTTGCGGGCATCGGCGCCGGAAAGTAGTTCGGTTCCGTTGTCACGCATCGCTTAACGGCTTCAACAGCAGCCATGGTCATTCCGATCAATCGGGATGCAGTCGGCAACGATCGGCGCGTTCGCGCTGGTCACGTGGCTTCTCGCGCTGGTGGGCCGACCGTGTTCGCCCGCGTCGGCGCCGAAGACGTCGTCATTGCGGAGGGGCCACGTCAGTTGCGGATTCCGGACAGGTCTTGGCCGTAAGTGTTGGAGGTTGTCGGCCGTCACCTCGGCCAGCGAGTCGAACTCGAGCGTCTTCGCCCGGTTGAGCCGGTAGCGCGACCCGGTGTCGGGGGCGAAGTCCCGGTGAACGGCGGTCTGTAGGGATGCCTGCGGATCAGCAACGGGTGCCGTCCGGGGCAGGTCTCTCAGGGAAACACGGGTGTTGGCACAGAACGCAAGTGAAGCGGTCATGGGGACCTGACGTCCATTTGATCACCGGCGTGTGAGGGTTCGGAGCCAATGCTCCTGGAGTTCAGCGGCGGACACGGCTGAACTCATCCCGCACCAGCTGAATTTCTCAGCACATTCACGCTACACGATTTCGGACCTACCCGGGACCGGTGCGACCACGGGGTCAGCCGACGCACCCACGGCGGGCCGATCCGGGCCGGAGGTGAGGCCACAGCGCCGACGGCCACGATCCGATCGGTCTTCACGGGAACCCGGACGATTGGGCCCCCCGGCGAGCGATCGGCGACCGAGACTGCGCCAACAGTGCTGGTAAGCGCCTGGGAAGGGGTGAATTTGAGATGCCGGTACCCGATGGGTGTAGCGTTGTAGATGCTGAGTCCTTCAGCCGTCCGGAGAGGGTTCGGCTGCACGCCGCCGAACTTGATGAGCATTGGCTCGCCGCCCCACATTCCGATTTCTACCCCGTCGCAGTCAGGCAGCGATACACAATCCGCCAATTCCCTCGTTAGCCGGAGTCCGGAGTATCACCGAGTTCCCGCGTTCACCAAACCCGCGGCTGTCGGTCGCTCGCTCACTCGACCGCCCACCGGGGCAAGAGACAATGGTGCCGGTGCCACCGGAAAATGCCCTGTCGCGCAATGAAAGACGCTGCTTACCGACCATCCGCTAGAACGTGCCGCACCGACATAAAATCCCGACGGAGAGGACACGATGGCGATCACTGACGTTGCGGCCTTCGCTCACCTGACCGACGCCGACATCGACAATCTCGCCGTCGAGCTGGACGCGATCCGGCTGGACATCGAGGATTCCCGTGGTGAGCGCGACGCGCGCTACATCCGCCGCACCATCGCCGCGCAACGCGCCCTTGAGGTCCTCGGCCGGCTCATGCTGGCCGGCAGCTCGAAACGCTCTGCATGGTGGGCGGGAACGGTGACCCTGGGTCTGGCCAAGATCATCGAGAACATGGAGATCGGCCACAACGTCATGCACGGCCAGTGGAACTGGATGAACGATCCCGAGATCCACTCCTCGACGTGGGAGTGGGACATGAGTGCCGCGTCAAAACACTGGATTTCCTCCCACAACTTTCAGCACCACAAGTACACCAACATCCTCGGCATGGATGACGACGTGGGCTACTTCATCCTTCGAGTCACCCGAGACCAGCCCTGGGCGCGCTTCAACATCGGCAACGTGCTGTTCAATGCCATCCTCGCGCTTGGGTTTGAGTGGGGGATTGGCTTGCAGACCGTCGATTTCGAGAAGATCTTGAAGGCCGGCCCCGAGCGCGACCTCACCATCCAGCAGGTGCGCGAGTTTTCAGCCAAGGCCGGCAGGCAGCTGGTCAAGGACTACGCCGCGTTCCCGGCGCTCACCGCGCTGTCGCCGGCGGCCACCTACAAATCGACGCTGAAGGCCAACATGGTGGCCAACGTGATCCGCAATATCTGGGCCTACGCGGTGATCTTCTGTGGGCATTTCCCCGATGGCGCAGAGAAATTCACCAAGACCGACATGATCGGTGAAACCAAGGGCCAGTGGTACCTGCGTCAGATGCTGGGCAGCGGCAACTTTGACGCCGGCCCGGCGATGCGGTTCATGAGCGGCAACCTGTGCCTCCAGATCGAGCATCACCTCTACCCCGATCTGCCCAGCAATCGGTTGCATGAGATCTCGGTGCGGGTCAGGCAGGTCTGCGGCAAGTACGACCTCCCCTACACCACGGGTTCGTTCCTGATGCAGTACGGCAAGGCGTGGCGCACCATCGCCAAACTGTCGCTGCCGGACCGCTACCTGCGCGACACCGCCGACGACGCTCCAGAGACCCGCAGCGAGCGGATGTTCACCGAACTGGAGCCCGGTTTCGCCGGGACGGACCTGGCGACCGGGCGCCGCCGCGGGCTCAAGACGGCAATCACAGCGATCCGCCAATGCCGTCGCGACCCGCGCGGCGGCGAAGTGCGGCACCGATCAGGTCTGCGGGTGCCGCGGCGCCGGCGGCCGCTTGGAGAGGATTGATCCGCCGGACTACCCCGGTACTGCCACAGGTAGGGCTCGCCACTGGCGGGCCGCATCGATCCTCGGGCGCCAGCGAATTGCTGGCAGCCATCGCGACACGTAAACCGCTGCGACGAAAAGCCCCCCGAAAACCCCCGCAGCGGCTTCAGCCCCGAGGAGCAAGCCGTCGCCACGCTGAAAAAGAGGCGCCCCCGGCCAGGAACCGGGGCGCTCCACATCGCAGCTCAGTGGTGGTGATGCCCGTGGCTGTGGCCGTGGCCACGGCCGTCGTCCTCCTCATCGGCGCGCTCACGTGTCGGCTGCGAACAGCGCTCGGCTCGGCCGCCTGAACGGCACAGGGTGTGACCGCATCAGGGAAACAACCCGCACGGGACGGGGCCACACATCAGAGGAGGCAACACCCCCTCGACCGGATACGAATTGGGATGTTGCGCGTCCGGCCCCCTCCAGTAATAGTCATGGCAGACACTTTGGTCCCACCCGTGCGGCAACTGCTGCACCGGGTCACCCGGACACCAATGCGCTTGCGGCGCAATACCGGGCGCGGCTTGAGCGGCGCCTGCACCCAGCCCCAAACCGGCCCATGCAACACCGCCCGACAACAGCGTCCCGGCGATGATCTTTGTCAAGGTATGAGGGGTGTTCATGGTCGGCTCCTTTCGCTTCTCCCATGCCGGAGTGCGCCGTTAGTTTGCCGGAGACCACTTGCGATATTCTTGCGTTCCCTCGAAGGGCAGACGCAGTGGCCTGACGCCCCCCGGCCCCCGCAATTCCCTGATCAGCTACCAAAGCGGAACACCCCCCGGCGAAACCGGGGGGTGTTCCGATGCAGTTCACCTAGTGGTGGTGGTGATGCCCGTGGCTGTGGCCATGACCGTGGCCATGGCCGTCGTCCTCCTCCTCGGCGGGCTTTTCGACAATTGCGGTCTCGGTGCTGAGCACCATCCTGGCCACCGACGCCGCGTTGAGCACCGCCGACCGGGTCACCTTGACCGGGTCGATGACGCCGTCGGCGATCAGGTCGCCGTATTGCAGCGTCGCCGCGTTCAGGCCGTGCCCGGCGGGCAGCTCGCCGACCTTGTTGACCACGACCGCGCCGTCCAGGCCGGCGTTGGCCGCGATCCAGTACAGCGGCGCGGCCAGGGCCTCGGAGAACACGTCGACGCCGGCCACCTGGTCGCCGGTCAGCGACTTGCGCAGCTCGGCCAGCGCCTTGCGGGCCCCGATCAGGGCCGTCCCACCGCCGGCGACGATGCCCTCCTCGACGGCGGCCTTGGCCGCCGCGACAGCGTCCTCGACGCTTTCCTTGCGCTCCTTGAGCGCGGTCTCGGTGGCGGCACCGACCTTGATCACGGCCACCCCGCCGGCCAGCTTGGCCAGCCGCTCCTGCAGCTTCTCGCGGTCCCATTCCGAGTCGCTGTTCTCGGCCTCGGCGCGCAGCTGCTTGATGCGATCGGCGACGGCATTCTTGGGCCCGCCGCCGTCGACGATGACGGTGTCGTCCTTGCTGACCACGACCCGGCGGGCGGAGCCCAGCACCTCCATGCCGACCTCGCGCAGCACCAGGCCGGCGTCGGGGTTGACCACCTGGCCGCCCGTGACGATCGCCAGGTCCTCCATGAAGGCCTTGCGCCGGTCGCCGAAGAACGGCGACTTGATCGCCACGGCCTTCAGCGTCTTGCGGATCGAGTTGACCACCAGCGTCGCCAGCGCCTCACCCTCGATGTCCTCGGCGACGATGACCAGCGGCCTGCCCGCCTCGGCCACCTTCTCGAGCATGGGCAGCAGGTCGGGCAGCGAGCTGATCTTCTCCTGGTGCAGCAGGATCAGCGGGTCCTCCAGCACGGCCTGCTGGGCGTCGAAGTCGGTGACGAAGTACGCCGACAGGTAGCCCTTGTCGAAGCCCACGCCCTCGGTGAACTCCAACTCGGTGTTCATCGTCGAGGACTCCTCGACGCTGACCACACCGTCGGTACCGACCTTGTTCATCGCCTCGCCGACCATCTCGCCGATCAGCTTGTCGCGCGAGGAGACCGTCGCGACCTGGGCGATCCCGTCCTTGCCGGACACCGGGGTGGCCGAGGCCAGCAGCGCTTCGGAGACCGCGTCGGCGGCCTTGCTGATCCCCGCGCCAAGCTCCATCGCGTTGGCCCCGGCGGCGACGAGGCGCATACCGCCCTTGACCAGCGCCTGGGCCAGTACGGTGGCCGTGGTGGTGCCGTCGCCGGCGACGTCGTTGGTCTTGGTGGCCACCGACTTGACCAGCTGGGCGCCCAGGTTTTCGAACGGGTCTTCCAGCTCGATCTCACGGGCGACGGTGACGCCGTCGTTGGTGATGGTGGGCCCGCCCCACGACTTGGCCAGCACCACGTGCCGGCCGCGCGGCCCCAGGGTCACCCGGACCGCGTCGGCGAGCGCGTTCACGCCCGCCTCGATGGCACGACGCGCGTCCTCGTCGTACTCAATGAGCTTGCTCATCAGGCTCCTCTCGCCTGCTAACGCATGCCGCCCCGGAAATCACCCGTGCGCACACGGGGATCGCCGGGGCGGGACACGGGTTACTTGGAAACGACAGCCAGCACGTCGCGGGCCGACAGGATCAGGTATTCCTCGCCGCCGTACTTGATCTCGGTGCCGCCGTACTTGCTGTAGATGACGGTGTCACCCTCGGAGACGTCCAGCGGGATCCGCTTCGCGCCGTCGTCGTCCCAGCGGCCGGGGCCGACTGCGACGACGGTGCCTTCCTGCGGCTTCTCCTTGGCGGTGTCGGGAATGACCAGACCGGACGCGGTCGTGGTCTCGGCCTCGTTGGCCTGCACGAGAATCTTGTCCTCGAGTGGCTTGATGTTCACCTTCGCCACGATGGGAGCCCTCCAGTTAGTTGGTAGCGAGTCCGGGACCTCGCCCGGACCGGAGTTGGCGGTCGGTCCGGGGCCTGCCCCGAACCGTCCGTTGTCAGGTGGTCTGGCATTCGGCCGTACCCTCGCACCGTCGTCGCGGGTGCCGGCACAGGGGGGCGTCCGATTGCCACCTAGCACTCTATACATGCGAGTGCTAGCACTCAAGGGCCACCCGCTGCTTCCCGCGTGTTCGCTACAGGCGATCAGCTGACCAGGGCTTTTACCACCGGCAGGCCCGGATCGGTGGCCACGTCCAGCGGAGATTGCGGCGCTCCCGCTGCCACCAGGTGCGCGGCGAACGACGCGATCATCGCCCCGTTGTCGGTGCACAGCCGGCGCCCGGGGATCCGCAGGGCCAGGCCGGCCTGCTCGCAGCGCTGCGCCGCCAGCTCCCGCAACCGCGAGTTGGCGGCCACTCCGCCCGCGATCAGCAGCGTCGACACACCCGCCGCGGTCGCCGCCCGCACCGCCTTGCGGGTCAGCACGTCGGCGACGGCCTCCTGAAACCCGGCGGCGACGTCGGCCCTGGCGAGCTCCGCCGCGTCCGGGTGGCTTTCCAGGTACCGCGCCACGGCGGTCTTGAGCCCGGAGAAGCTGAACGCGTACGGGTCGTCGGACGGTCCGGTCATCCCCCGCGGGAAAAAGATGGCGTTGCCATCGCCGGTGCGGGCCAGGTCGTCGAGCACCTTGCCCCCGGGATACCCCAGGCCCAGCAGCCTCGCCACCTTGTCGTAGGCCTCGCCGGCGGCGTCGTCGACCGTGCTGCCCAGCTCGACGATCGGCTCGCCGAGCGAACGCACGTGCAGCAGGTGGGTGTGCCCGCCGGACACCAGCAGCGCCACGCACTCGGGCAGCGGCCCGTGTTCGTACACGTCGGCGGCCAGGTGCCCGCCGAGATGGTTGACCGCGTAGAACGGCAGCCCCCACGCGGCCGCATACGCCTTGGCCGCCGCGACCCCGACCATCAGCGCCCCGGCCAGCCCGGGCCCGATGGTGGCGGCGACCACGTCGGGCCGTTCCAGGCCGGCGGTCGCCAGCGCGCGGCGCATGGTGGGGCCGAGCGCCTCCAGGTGCGCCCGCGAGGCGATCTCGGGCACCACGCCGCCGAAGCGGACGTGTTCGTCGACGCTGGACGCCACCTCGTCGGCCAGCAGCGTCACGGTGGCCCCGGAACCGGTGCCGGCCAGCCGCGCGATTCCGACTCCCGTTTCGTCACAGGAGGTTTCGATGGCCAGCACGACCGTCCCCGACGTCACAAAGTCGGTCACGGAGCCTCCCGGCGCATGGTGTAGGCGTCGGCACCGCTGACGCGGTAGTAGCGCCGGCGCAGCCCGACCTGCTCGAATCCCATGCTGCGATACAGCGCGATGGCCGCCTCGTTGTCGGTGCGGACCTCCAGGTACACCACGCCGCCGTCGGCGAAGGCCAACAGCTCCTCGAGCATCCGGCGGCCGATGCCACGGCCCTGGCAGGCGGGGTCCACCCCGATGGTGTGCACCTCGTACTCGAAGGGCGGCGTGCGGCCCAGCCGCGAGATGCCGGCGTAGCCGACCAGGGTGCCGGCCACCCGCGCGGCCACGTAATGGTTGTGGGGACCGGCCAATTCGCGGTTGAACGCCGCCGCCGGCCACGGGTCGTCGCCCTCGAATAGCTGCGCCTCGAGCTCGGCGCATCGCTGCGCGTCGGCCGGGCTCAGCGCGCCGAGGGTGACGTCCGGGGTGGTCATCGGCGCGCCTGCAGCGGCTTGGCGTCGGGCCGGCGCAGATACAGCGCCACCAGCGGGGCCGGCTCACTCGAGAAGTCGGGCACCGCGGCGACCAGGCCGGCCGGCGTCGGGGACGCCGGCGCACACGTCGGCGGCCCGAACAGCGCCGCGTGCTGCGGCGAGCCGGCGACCGCGGCGGCGTCGCCGGGGTCCACGTCGGCCGGGGCGTTGACGGACGGGCCCTCGGTGCGGACCCCGTCGCGGTAACGCGCCCAATAGATTTCGCGTCGGCGGGCGTCGGTGACCACCAGGGTCTCACCCGTGGTGGCGACCCCGATCGCGTCCAGGCTGCAGACGCCGTGCACCGGGATGCCCAGCGCGTGCCCGTAAGCGGCCGCGCTGGCCATGCCCACGCGCAGGCCGGTGAAGGGGCCCGGCCCGCAGCCCACCACGACGGCGTCGAGGTCGGCCATCCCCAACCCGGCGTCGGCCAGCGCGGCGAGCACGTTGGGGGTAAGCCGCTCGGCGTGGCCGCGGGCGTCGGCGGTGACCCGCTCGGCCAGCACAGTCAGGCCGTCGCGCCGCACGATGCCCGCCGTCACCGCGGGGGTGGCGGTGTCGATAGCCAGCACCAGGCTCACGTCACGGCTCATGCGCGGCTCCACCGCCAGGTCGCCCGGCGCTCGTCGGAGCGGCTGACCCGCTCCAACCGGACGTCGAGGTGCCGCTCGGCGAGGCGTTCGGCGATGCCCTCGCCCCACTCCACCACGACGACCGCGTCCTGCAGGTCGGTGTCGAGGTCCAGCGAGTCCAGTTCGCCCAGCAGGTCGGCGCCGGCCTGGTCCAATAGCCGGTACATGTCGACGTGAATCATCGCCGGCGCGCCGGCCCGCCGCGGGCGGTGCACCCGTGCGAGCACGTACGACGGCGACGTCACCGGGCCCTCGACGTCCATCGCCGCGGCAATCCCCTTGGCCAGCACCGTTTTTCCCGCACCGAGCGGACCGGAGAGCACCACCACGTCGCCCGCGCGCAGCTGCTCACCCAGCCGGGAGCCCAGCGCGACGGTGTCCTCGACGCGCTCACAGGTGGCCGTCCCGCCATCACAATCAGCCACGGCGCCCGAACCTTTCGAGCAGCCGGCGGTAGCGCCGGGTAATCGTGCCCGGCAGCGCCCGGTCGACGAGCCGCACCAGCCCGTCGTTGATGGCTTCGGGCTTGTCCAGCAGCGCCAGGTGGCCGGCCCCGTCGACGAGGACAAACTCCGACATCGGCATACCGGCTGCCATCTTGCGCGAGTATTCGTCGGGGGTGAGCAGGTCGTGGTCGCCGCAGGCGACCAGGGTGGGGATTCGCAACAGCGTCCACAGCCCGGCGGTCTCGTCGTGTTCCTCGAGCGCATCGAGGAATTCGACCATGGTGGTGATCGGGGTGCCGTTCATCATCCGCTGGGAGAACGCGTCCAGGCTGCGGCTGACCTGCAGGTCACTGAAGGACGCGGCCCGCAGCACGGGACCGATCAGTGACCGGGACACGTGGCGGCCGCGGTGCAGCAGCCTGGGGGCCGACCTGGCGGTGAATCGGACCGCTTCCAGCGCCGGGTTTCTCAGCAGCTCGCCCAGCGGCGAGCGCGACACCCCCTCGGCGGCGGTGGAAAGCAGCGCCGCGCCGACGATGCGGCGCCCGTAGTGCTCGGGGAACTGGCGGGCGTGCGACAGCACCGTCATGCCGCCCATCGAATGACCCACCAGCACGATCGGCCCACGCGCCGCGATCACGCTCAGCACGCTTTCCAGGTCCCTGCCGAGTTGGGTCAGCGTGTAGGTCTCCGGCGCGCCGGTGCCGGAGAGACCGTGCCCGCGCTGGTCGTAGAACACCATCCGGACGCGGGGCCCCAGTCGACGCGGGAGCCGGGTCCGCTGGAAGTGAAAGGCGCCCATGCGCAAACAGAACCCGTGCACGAAGACCATGGTCAGCGGGGCGTCGGCGGGCCCGGCTTCGCGTACGGCCAATGACACGCCGTCAGGGGTGGTCACCACGCAGCTGCGGTCGTCGTCGATCCTCTCGAAATCCTCGTCGGCGTAGGGATCTTCGCCGGCGGTGGCCCGCTGGGTCATCGAGCGGCGGGCGGAGGCGCCCACGATGGCGGCGACCGCCGTCACCCCCGCGCCTCCCGCAAGCCAGGCCCTCCCCCAGTGGCGCCTGCGGGTTCGGTCATCGCTCAACGGTTTGCGCCTCGCGGTAGGTCCTGGTGATGCGGCCCCGGGGGCTGGTTACCACCTCGTAGTGGATGGTGCCCAGCAGATCGGCCCAGTCCTGCGCGGTCGGCTCGCCGCCGCCGCCCGGCCCGAACAGGATCGCCTCGTCGCCCTCGGCGACGTCGACGGGCCCGGGGCCCAGGTCGACAACGAACTGGTCCATGCAGATCCGTCCGACGCCGGAGCGCCGCCTGCCGTTGATCAGCACCTCCAGGCGCCCGCCCAGCGAGCGGAACACCCCGTCGGCGTAGCCGACCGGCAGCAGCGCCAGCGTGGTGTCGCGCGGCGCGATCCAGGTGTGCCCGTACGACACGCCCTCGCCTGCCCGAATCGATTTCACCAGCGCGACAGCACATTTCACCGTCATTGCCGGCACCAGCCCCATGTCTCCGCGCTCGGGCACCGGGCTCAGCCCGTATACTGCGATCCCGGGCCGCACCAGGTCGAAGGCCAGGTCGGGCCGGGACATCGTGGCCGACGAGTTCGACAGGTGCGCGACCTCGAACCGCACGCCCTGCCCGCGCGCCTGGGCGAGCAGGTCGCGGAACCGCCCGGCCTGGACGTCGTTGATCGGGCTGTCGGGCTGGTCGGCGTGCACGAGGTGCGACATCAGCCCGCGCAGCGCGACGGCGTCTTCGGCGAGCGCCCGGCGCAGCGCGCTCAGCAGCGACGGAAATTGTCCCGGCGCCACGCCGTTGCGGTTGAGCCCGGTGTCCACCTTCACCGTCACCGTCGCCGTGCGGCCGGTGCGGCGCGCCGCGTCCAGCAGTTCGTCGAGCTGGCGCAGCGAAGACACCGCGATCTGCACGTCGGCCAGCAACGCGGGCCCGAAGTCGACGCCGGGCGGGTGCAGCCACGCCAGCACCGGGGCGGTGATCCCCGCCGCGCGCAACTCGAGGGCCTCATCGACGGTCGCCGCGCCCAGCTCGGCGGCCCCGGCGGCCAGCGCGGCGCGGGCGACCCGGACGGCCCCGTGGCCGTACCCGTCGGCCTTGACGACGGCCATCACCGGCGCGCCCCCGGCGTGCTCGCGCAGCACCCGCACGTTGTGCTCGATGGCGCCCAGGTCCACCACGGCCTCGGCGAGGACACCCGGCGTCAGGGAAATCGGCGTAACGGCCACGGCAGATATTGTCCCAGAACCGTTCCGGGACGCTCACCACACAGCGAGTCACTCGCGACGCATTGGGCGCAACCGCCACACGAGTCTCTGGACCGGGCGGCACACGATGCGCCCGCCTCAGAGCGACAACGCGCGTCGCAGGTTGCCTGCCAGGCGTTGTCGCTACGAGGCGGGCGAAAAGAGCACCGTCTCCCGACGGGGACCACTGTGGCGGATGTGACAAGCCACCCGGGTCAGTGCGCGAAGTGCTGGCTGTCGTGGTGCCCGCCGGGCTTGAGCTTGTCCAGCGTTTTCAGCGACGTGATGGCGTCGTCGTGCAACGCCCGGGCCAGGTCGGCCGAGAGCCCCTCGCGCACCACGATGCGCAGCACCGACACGTCGGTGGCGTTGTCGGGCATCGTGTAGGCGGGCACCTGCCACCCATAGGTGCGCAGCTCGTGGGAGAGGTCGAACTCGGTGTACCCGGGTTTCCCGGCGAGCTTGAAGGTGACCACCGGGATCCCCGAACCGTCCGAGACCAGCTCGCAGTGTTCGCTGACGCGCAGCTGTTCGGCCAGCCAGCGCGCCGTGCCGGACAGGGCCTGCATGACCTTGGTGTAGCCGTCGCGGCCCAGCCGCAGGAAGTTGTAGTACTGGCCGACCACCTGGTTGCCGCCGCGGGAGAAGTTCAGCGTGAAGGTCGGCATGTCGCCGCCGAGGTAGTTGACCCGGAACACCAGGTCCTCGGGCAGATACTCCTTGCTGCGCCACACCACGAACCCGACGCCGGGGTAGGTCAGCCCGTACTTGTGACCGCTGACGTTGATCGACACCACCCGGGGCAGCCGGAAGTCCCACTTGAGTTCCGGATGCAGGAAGGGCACCACGAATCCACCGCTGGCGGCGTCGACGTGCACCGGGACGTCGACGCCCCCGCCGGCAGCCAGTTTGTCCAGCGCGGCGCAGATCTCGGCGATCGGCTCGAGCTCGCCGGTGTAGGTGGTGCCCAGGATCGCCACCACGCCGATGGTGTTCTCGTCGACGGCGTCGACGACCTGCTCGGGGGTGATGACGTAGCGGCCCTTCTCCATCGGCAGGTAGCGCGGCTCGACGTCGAAGTAGCGGCAGAACTTCTCCCAGACCACCTGCACGTTGGAGCCCATCACCAAATTGGGACGGCGGGCCTCCCACCCCTTGCCGACCGTCGCCCGCCACCGCCACTTCATGGCCAGGCCGCCCAGCATGACCGCCTCGCTCGAGCCGACCGTGGACACCCCGCAGGCGCTGGAGGGGTCGTCGTCGCGCAGGTTGTCCGCGTGGAACAGGTCGGCCACCATGCACACGCAGCGCTGCTCCATCGCCGCGGTCGCCGGGTATTCGTCCTTGTCGATCATGTTCTTGTCGAACGTCTCGGCCATCAGCTTGCCGGCCTCGGGGTCCATCCAGGTGGTGACGAAGGTGGCCAGGTTCAGCCGCGAACTGCCGTCGAGCATCAGCTCGTCGTGGATGAAGCGGTAGGCGGTCTCCGGGTCCATCGAGTCGTCGGGCAGGCGCAGCGCCGGCACCGGCGCGGTGAACAGTCGGTTGGTGTAGGCGGGGGCGATGGCGTGCGCGGGCACGGACGGGTGTTGGGGCACGGAGGTTCCTTCCTATAACGCGGCCAGGGCGGCCCTGATGTGAGCGGCGATCCGAGAGGCCGAGGTCGGCGCCTCGCCGGGCCCGGGGTCGGCGGCCGATAGCGCCGCCGCGCGCGCGTGCACGAAGGCGGCGGCCGCCGCGGCTTCGGCCGCCGGCAGGCCCGCGGCCAGCAGCGCGCCGATCATCCCGGACAGCACGTCGCCCGAGCCCGCGGTCGCCGCCCAGGACTGCCCGGCGGGACTGAGGTAGACCGGGCCACCGGGATCGGCGATGACGGTGACGTTCCCCTTGAGCAGCACCGTGGCGCCGAACTCGTCGGCCAGCTTGCGGCACGCGCCGACCCGGTCGTCCCCTGGCGGATCGCCGGCCAGCCGGGCGAATTCGCCGGCGTGCGGGGTCAGCACGGTCGGGGCGTCACGGTCGACGACCAGTTCCGGGCGCGTTGACAGGATGTTCAGGCCGTCGGCGTCGACGATCACCGGCAGGTCGGTCTCGAGCGCGGACAGCAGCGCGCCCACCCCGGTTTCGTCGGTGCCCAGCCCCGGGCCGACGACCCAGGCCTGCACCCGCCCGGCCGCCGCCGGGGTGGGTGAGGCGATCACCTCGGGCCAGTGCGCGACCACCTCGGCGTGCGCGCTGCCGGCGTAGCGGACCATGCCGGAGTGGGCCGCGACGGCGGCGCCGGTGCACAGCACGGCCGCGCCCGGGTACGTCGACGAGCCGGCCATCACCCCGGTCACGCCCTGGGTGTACTTGTCGTCCTGGGGCCCGGGCACCGGCCAGCGCGCCAGCACGTCGGGCGCCTCGAAGCCCAGCGCCTCGACATCCGGCGGGCCCGGCAGGTCCAGGCCGATGTCGACGAGCCTGACGCGCCCGCAGTCGGCCAGCGCGTGCACGGGCTTGAGACCGCCGAAGGTGACGGTCACGGCGGCACGCACCGCGGGACCGGTGATGGCCCCGGTCATCACGTCGATGCCGCTGGGGATGTCGACGGCGACCACCGGGATGGGCTCGGCCCCCGGTCGGGTCAGGGCGGCGAACACCTCGGCCGCCGCGGGCCGCAGCGGACCCGAGCCGGAAATGCCCACCACCCCGTCGATGACGAGATCCGTTTTCGGCGAGACGCTTTCGACGACGCGCCCGCCGGCCTTGCGGAATGCCGCCAGCGCCTTGGGGTGGGCGCGATCGGGATTGAGCAGCACCGCGTCGGCGGCCGCACCGCGGCGGCGCACGAACGTCGCCGCCCACAGGGCGTCGCCGCCGTTGTCTCCGGAACCGACCACCGCGCACACCCGGCGCCCGGCGACCCCGCCGGTGCGGGCGGCCAGCTCCGCGATGATCTCGGTGGCCAGCCCGAAGGCCGCCCGCCTCATCAGGACACCGTCGGGCAGGCTGGCCAGCAGCGGCGCCTCGGCGTCGCGGATCGCATCTACGCAGTAGTAATGCCGCATCGGAGCCAACACTACGTGGCACCGTCCGGCCGTATCGCGGCTGCCGAGCCGATGTCAGGCCCGCCTCAAGCAGAGGCCTCCCGCGAACGGAATCGCCGCAGCGTGGCCTTGAGCTTGGCGGGGCCCAACTGCGTGCCGCCCCGGAAGCGGGTCAGCGGGTAGAAGCACAGGCCGATGAGGATCGCGGCGAAGTGGCCGATCGCGGTGAAGTTGAGTTCGACACGGTCCATGGTGACCAGCGGGAACCCGAAGATGACGAACAGCACCCCGAGATAACCCCAGCGCCACGGCCGCGCGATGTGGTAGGTCAGGACGGCCATCACCCCGACCAGGAAATAGCTGACCCCGATGTCGCGGGCCAGCACCAGCCGTTCCGACGCGCTGTGTTCCTCGATCGCGAAGTACAGTAGGCCCTCGCTGAGATAGGTCGCCAGGATGTGGGAGGTCAATCCGACTGTGAGCCAACGCAGCTGGCGCAGCCAGTGCTCGGCCGGCGCCAGGAACAGCGTGAACAGCACCAGGTAGGGCTCGAGGTTCTTGCCGTCGATCCACAGCAGGCTGGAGAACAGCACGTCGAGGGGATCGCTGCCCAGCCCGTGGATGTTGGTGGAACGGTGCAGCAACACCGCGTGCAGTTGCTTGCCGGTGAGGTGGTTCTGGATGAGCGTGGTGATCATCAGCACGAACAGCCAGCCGTAGGTCAGCGGGGCGTCGCTGACCCAATGCCACACTGCGAGCGCCATGTGCCGCGCTCGGGCCCGCACCGATGTCCTCGCCACACCGTCAACCTTCGCATGTCCGAGACCGCGGCGTGCAATTGCGGCAAACGCGTCAGGTGACCGAGGGATTGTCGGGCTTGAGGTGCCGCCACCAGCAGTTGATGTAGAGCAGCATCGAGCCCGCCAACGCGACGATGACCCACAGGACGACCGTGACGTCGATCCACGAGCCGATCGGGGGCGCGTCGGGCAGGGCGTTGCGCAGCGGCATCACCGCGAACAGCATCGCCGCGTACCACGTCGTCATCGGCGGCTGGAACTTGCGCCGGTCACGCGCCGTCTGCACCGCGACGAAGATGCCGACGCCGGCCAGCGCGATCAGGACGCCGATCATGACGGCGGCGAACGCCCCGGTGCTCGGCGATCGGTGCAACGAAATCCGGTACGGCGGCGGCACTCCGGTATTGCCGGACGCGGGCACGTCGACCCGCCAGCCGGGGATGCGGTCGACGAGGGTCACCGACACCCGCTCGGGCAGTTGGCCGGCGCCGCGGGTGATGTCGACGGTGACCGGGCCCGAATGGTAGCGATCGAAGGGCCACTCGGTGGGATCGCCCGCGATGGTCAGGGGGACCGGAAAGACGCCCGGCAGCATGCCTTTCGACCACGTGCGCCGCGTGGGTGTCACCGCGGAGTGGATGGCGAACCCGACGTCTTCGGAGAGCCCGTGGGTTTCGGGGTCCATCAGCCCGGGTCCGGGGTCCACGGTGACATTGCCCGTCAGCACGCCCTTGGTCGGCTGCAGCTCCACCAGGTCGATGGTCACCGTGGTCCCGTCGGCCGTCGGCCGGCCCTCGGTGAGTTGATGCGGACAGCCACAGGCGGTGTGCGCGTAGAGCGCGATCGTGGCGACATAGGCCGCCACCAGCAAGACGACCTGTCCGATGATGCCCAGCCTCATGGGCGTGGGCCGCCGGCCGGAGTCGCCGGCGCGGGGGCATCGTGTCGCAGATGCCGCCACCAGCAGTTGATGTAGACCAGCATCGAGATCGTCAGCACGACGAGCACCCAGAGCACGATCGTGATGTCGATCCAGCCGCCGAAGGGCGGTGAGCCGGGGAGCGCGTTGCGCAGCGGGATCACCGCGAACAGCATCGCCGCGTACCACGTCGTCATGGGCGGCTGGAACTTTCGACGATTGCGCATCGTCTGGATCGCGACGAAGACGCCCAAGCCGGCGATCGCGATCAGAACGCCGACGATGACCAAGCCGAACGCCGCCGCGCTCAGCGAGCGGTGCAAAGTCACTCGGTACGGGGCGGATTCACCGGATTTGCCGGCGGCGACGTCCCAGCCGGAGAGGTGGCTGACGAACGTCACCGGCACGCGTTCGGGCACGGCCTGGCCGCCGTGGAACACTTCGACCTCGACCGGACCCGAGCGGTAGTGGTCAAAGGGCCACCGGCTGATCTGGCCGGCCAGGGTCAGCGGAACGGGGAACGTTCCCGGGAGCATGCCCTTGTTCCAGGTGCGGCGGGTCGGCGTGGCCACAGACCTGACGCGCAGGCTGAGGTCCTCGATGAGATGGTGGTCAACCGGATCCAACAGTGCGGCGGCGGGTGCGACCGTCAGGTCGGCGACGAGCACGCTGTAGTTCGCCTGTATCTCTTGGACGGTCATCGTCACCGTGGTCCGGTCGCCGAACTCGGCGATCTCGGCCTGGGTGCCGAGGGCAGTGCTGCTGTGGGCATACAGGGCGACCGTCGCGATGTATGCCCCGATGATGAGCGCGACGAGGCCCACCATGCTCAATTTCATGACCGTCGTCCGCACGCCGTCCCCCAGTGAACTTTCTTGAGCCCCTGCCGAACACTTCCCGAGAAATGTAATTCACCCCGGCGCCGCGCGCGGGGTTTACGGCCGAAGCGGCGAGCGCCTACTCCACGGTGACGGACTTGGCGAGGTTCCTCGGCTTGTCGACGTCGTAGCCGCGGGCCTGGGCCACCGACGCGGCGAACACCTGCAGCGGGACGGTCGACAGCAGCGGCTGTAAAAGTGTTGATACGGAGGGGATTTCGATGAGATGATCGGCGTAGGGACGCACCGTGTCGTCGCCCTCCTCGGCGATGACGATGGTGATCGCGCCGCGCGTCTGGATCTCGCGGATGTTGGACAGCAGCTTGGCGTGCAACGTGGCCTGGCCCTTGGGCGAGGGCATCACGACGATCACCGGGAGGCCGTCTTCGATCAGCGCGATCGGGCCGTGCTTGAGCTCGCCGGCCGCGAAGCCCTCGGCGTGCATGTAGGCCAGTTCCTTGAGCTTGAGCGCGCCCTCCAGCGCGACGGGGTAGCCGACGTGGCGGCCCAGGAACAGCACCGTCGAGGACTGGGCGAACCGGTAGGCCAGGTCGGCCACCGGCCGGGCCATCGCGAGCACCCGGGCCACCAGATCCGGCATCGCCTCCAGCTCACGGTATTCGCGCTCGACCTCGTCGGGATACTTGGTGCCGCGGGCCTGCGCCAGCGCCAGCCCGACCAGATAATTCGCGGTGATCTGGGCCAGGAAGGTCTTGGTCGAGGCCACGCCGATCTCCGGGCCGGCGCGCGTGTAGAGCACCGCGTCGCACTCGCGGGGGATCTGCGAGCCGTTGGTGTTGCAGATCGCGAGCACCTTGGCCTTCTGCTCCTTGGCGTGCCGCACGGCTTCCAGGGTGTCGGCGGTCTCCCCGGACTGCGAGATGGCGACCACCAGCGTGCTGCGGTCCAGCACCGGGTCCCGGTAGCGGAATTCGCTGGCCAGCTCCACCTCGACCGGCAGCCGCGTCCAGTGCTCGATCGCGTACTTGGCCAGCAGCCCGGAGTGGTAGGCGGTGCCGCAGGCGACCACGAAGACCTTGTCGACCTCACGCAGTTCCTGGTCGCTCAACCGCTGTTCGTCGAGCACGATGCGGCCGTCGACGAAATGTCCGAGCAACGTGTCGCCGACCGCGGTGGGCTGCTCGGCGATCTCCTTGAGCATGAAGTACTCGTAGCCGCCCTTCTCGGCGGCGGCCAGGTCCCAGTCGATATGGAAGATTCGGGCACTCGCGTCGTCCGGGTTGCCGTGGAAGTCGGTGATCCGGTAGCCGTCGGCGGTGAGCACCACCGCCTGGTTCTGGCCGAGCTCGACGGCGCGGCGGGTGTGCGGGATGAACGCCGCCACGTCGGAGCCCAGGAACATCTCGCCGTCGCCGATGCCGAGCACCAGCGGCGTGGAGCGGCGGGCGGCCACGATGGTGCCGGGGACGTCGGCGTTGGCGAACACCAGTGTGAAGTGGCCCTCCAGCCGGGGAAGCACGGCCAGCACCGAGGCGACGAAGTCGCCGGCCGTATCGCCGTGCCGGTACGCCTGCGCCACCAGGTGCACCGCGACCTCGGTGTCGGTGTCGCTGGCGAATTCCACACCGGCCGTCTCGAGTTCCTGGCGCAGGGCCGCGAAGTTCTCGATGATGCCGTTGTGGACGACGGCGATCGTGCCGGAGGCGTCGCGGTGCGGGTGGGCGTTGCGGTCGGTGGGACGCCCGTGGGTGGCCCAGCGGGTGTGACCCAGGCCGGTGGTGCCGGTCAGCGACTCCGGCGGCATCTCGGCCACCGCCTGCTCGAGGTTGGCCAGCCGGCCGGCGCGGCGACGCACGGTGAGTCTGCCGCCCGAGGGGCCCGTGCCGTCGACCAGCGCGATACCCGACGAGTCGTAGCCGCGGTATTCCATCCGGCGCAGCGCATCCATGACGACCTCGTGAGCGGGACGCTGCCCGACGTAGCCGACGATTCCGCACATCCTCCCCAGGGTAGTGCAGCCGTGCGTCCCGGACGGCTGCCCGCGCGGGGGCCGACCCCTTCCTGTAGCGCAGCCGGCGGGCGCCTATCTCGCGATGCGGCCCGATTCATAGCGACTTCCTAGACAACGCGAGTTCGTTACCTGATGTATTTGTGACGTTTTCAGTGCCTTCATTGCACCCGCGATCCGGGCCTTTAGAGTGCGAAATATCAGCTAAGGCTGGCAACCACCGTGGAGCCCCGTGAAGCGCATTATCGAACAACCGATTCGCGCGGCGAACGCCGGGACAAAACGACATCGGAGCCAGCGGAAAGGACGACGGAGTTGACGCCCGCCTGATCACGACTGCACCGGGTTGAAGCGATTGATCGGACGAATTACCAGGAAAACAGGAACTTGTCGCCCTGGGTCAATCGTCCACAACCCCGTAACTCTTTTTTCACCATCAGTTCTTTCAGCAGACATCAATGCCGATAGTCCAGCTATCCGCAAATCGGCCGAAGCGTGGACGCCAGATTGTGCACAGCAAACTCATATTTCGGCGCTCAACGACCGGGTTATTCAACGCGCGTAAATGCAAATCAATAATTTCGCGGCGGGCCGCGCCGAAACGAGCGCCGATCCGCCCACCGCCCTCAAGGAGACAATCATGACCGCTGTTCTTTACGACGACGTCCTGTACGTCGATGTCGCGACGAGGCCACCCGCACCGGCGCCGGGACCCCGACGGCGTCGGCAATCACCGATCGGCGCCGGCGGTGACCCGATGGTGGACGCTGCCACGCGTTTGTTGAGCATCCCGCTGCGCCAGGTGTACGCGGTGCTCTGGCGGGTGGGGGTCATCGAGGTGCTCGGGTAGCGACCGCCGAGCGTCCCGGCGCTCGACCGCGGTGCGCTAACGTCGACGGGTGGCCCGCATCCGCAAGCTCGTCGCAACCCTCAGCCGCCGCGGCCCGCATCGTGTTTTGCGCGGTGACCTGGCCTTCGCCGGCTTGCCGGGGGTGGTGTACACGCCCGAGGCGGGGCTGAACCTGCCCGGCGTCGCCTTCGGCCACGACTGGCTCACCGGCGCCGCCCGCTACAGCGGCCTGCTCGAGCATCTGGCGTCCTGGGGCATCGTGGCCGGCGCTCCCGACACCGAGCGGGGCGTGGCGCCCTCGGTGCTGAACCTGGCGTTCGACCTTGGCACCGCGCTCGACATCATGGCGGGGGTGCGTCTCGGGCCAGGCAAGATCAGCGTCCATCCCGCCAAGCTCGCCGTGGCCGGCCACGGGTTCGGCGGGTCGGCCGCCGTGTTCGCCGCCGCCGGCATGCCGGCCAATCCCGTGGCGGCAGCGGCGATCTTCCCGACGGTGACCAGCCCTCCCGCCGAGCAGCCGGCCGCCGCGCTGAAGGTTCCCGGCCTGATCCTGACCGCGCCCGGCGATCCCAAGTCGCTGAACTCCAGCGCGCTGGCGCTCTCGCACGCGTGGGAGGATGCCACGCTGCGCATCGTCCGCAAGGCCGAACCCAAGGGGCTGGCCGAGGGCCGGCGCCTGCCCAAGGCCTTCGGTCTGGCCGGCTCGGACCGGCGCACACAGCGCTCGGTCCGGGCGCTGTTGACCGGGTACCTGCTCAGCACGCTCGCCGGCGACAAGACCTACCGCGACTTCGCCGATCCCGACGTGCAGCTGCCCGGGACGGACCCGGTGGACCCCGAGGCCCCGCCCGTTGCGCTGGAAGACAAGATCGTCGCGCTGCTGAAATAGCGCGGCCCGCCGCGGCGCGCCGCCGCCGTCGTGGTATCTGTCGTTGGTGCGCATCGGGATCGCTCTGGATTATTCGGGCGGCTTTCACCAGGCCGTCGACCGCGTCGTCGAATTGGAGAAGGCCGGCCTCGACGTCGCGGTCGTGGCCGAGGCGTATTCCTTCGACGCGGTCAGCCAGCTCGGGTACCTGGCCGCCAAGACCAGCACCGTCGAACTGGCCTCGGGGGTGATCCCCCTCTACATCCGGACGCCGTCGCTGCTGGCGATGACCGCCGCGGGCCTGGACTTCGTTTCCGACGGCCGGTTCCGCCTCGGCATCGGCACGTCGGGGCCCCAGGTGATCGAGGGCTTCCACGGTGTCGCGTTCGACGCGCCGCTGGGCCGCACCCGCGAGGTCGTGGAGATCTGCCGGAAGGTGTGGCGCCGCGAACGGCTGCGCTACGACGGCAAGCACTACCAGATCCCGTTGCCGCCCGATCGCGGCACGGGCCTGGGCAAGCCGTTGCAGCTGATCAATCATCCTGTGCGCGAACGCATTCCGATCACGATCGCGGCGCTGGGGCCGAAGAACGTGGAGCTGACCGCCGAGATCGCCGAGGGCTGGCAGCCGGTGTTCTACCTTCCCGAGAAAGCCGACGCGGTGTGGGGTGAGGCGCTGGCCGCCGGCGCCGCCAAACGGGATCCGGCGCTGGGGCCGCTCGACGTCATGGTGCACGCGTCGCTGGCCGTCGGAGACGGCGTCGAGGAGCGGCTGGCCTGGGTCAAGCCGCAGCTGGCGCTCTACATCGGCGGGATGGGCGCCCGGGGCCGCAACTTCTACCACAACCTCGCGACGCGCTACGGGTTCGGCGAAGTCGCCAACCGGATTCAGGAGCTGTACCTGTCCGGCCGCAAGCAAGAGGCCACCGACGCGGTGCCCGACGAGCTGGTGCGAGGCATGTCGCTGGTCGGCCCCCGCGGGTTCATCGCCGAACGCCTGGCCGCCTTCGCCGAGTCCGGTGTGACCACGCTGCTGGTGAGCCCGGTGGCCGCCGATCCCGGGGAAGCCGTGCGGCATGTCGAGGAGTTGCTCGAGCTGCGACCCGCCTGAGCAGTCACTGGCCCGCCTGCGGAAGCTGGTCCGCGGCGATCTCGCACGGCGTGGACGCCTCGGTCGCCGCGGGCGCCGGCGCCACCGGTACGGGCTGACCGTCGGGCGGCGGCCCGTCGGGCGGCGGCGCGCCGCCCGGGGGTGGCCCGCCGCCCGGTGGGGCCTGCCCGTCGGGCGCGGCTTGGTCGGCCCCGTCCTCGTCGACCACTTCGGCGTCGTCGACCTCGTCGGCGTCGTCTGGCTTGTCGGGCTCGTCTGGCTCGTCGGCGTCGTCGACCTCGTCGGCGTCGTCGACCTCGTCGGCGTCGTCGACTTCGTCGGGATCGTCGTCCGCGTCCTCACCGGTGTCGTCGTCCTGGAACGGGCCTGCGTCCGACGCGCCGGGGAATTGGTCGGCCGCCGACCCCAGCAGCCCGCTCATCGCATCGACGATCCGGCCGGCCAGCCCGCTCAGGCCGCCGAAGCCGCCCAGGCCGCCCAACTCGCCACCCAGGTCGCCGGCGGGAACGGCGGCGGGCAAGGCCGACGCCTCACCCGGCGCGGCGCCCAGGTCGGGCACCGGCGCGGGGGCCGTGGCCACCGCGGGCACCGGCGAGGGCCCGGCCGGAGGGCCGGTTGGCGGGGCGGGAGCCGCCGCGGCGGGTGTCACCGTCGCCCCGGCCGCCGCCGTGCCGTGGGGCCCGGGGCGATAGCCGGGGCCGAAGTCCCCGGGGCGCTCGAAGTACACCGCCGGCGCGGCGGCCATCCTGTCGGTGACCATGTCGTAGGACGCCGTGATCCCGCCCACGGTCGACCGCATCGTCGTCAGCCAGTCGTTGCGAATCTCGTTGTCCACGTAGGGACCGATCTGCTGGCGGACGGTCTCCTCGGCGCCCTGACGATCCCCCGCGCCGGTGGTGACCGCGGCGGCGGCGGCCAACCACGCCGGGCGCTGCGCCTGCGTGCGGTCGTCGACGGCGATGGCGGTCGCGACCTTGGAGTCCAGCAGGTACCACAGGTTGTCGCGCAGCGACTCGCAGCGCTGGGCGGCAGCCCGGACTTCGGCGGCCACCGCGCTCGCGGTGTCGCAGTGGCGTTGCAGGAACGCGGCCGCGGAGTCGCCGCCAGACCCGCTCCACGCCGCCGCCAGCGCGGTCACCTGGGCGCGCTGCACCCGCAGTCCCTCCTCGACCGCGGCCGCCGCCGCCCGCAACTGCGCGCAGTCGCGGTCCAGCGCGTGCAGGTCCAGGCCCTCCTCGCTGTCGTACCAGTCGCGGACCTGGGACGGGCGCGTCGTCAGGTCGGGCTGTTGGTACCCGAGCGCGCGGCACGCCCGCACGTAGGCCTGGGTGTGCTCGACGGCCTGCCAGCCGTCGGCGAGGCGCTCGGCGACGTCCAACCGGCCGGCCACGTCAGGCGATCCGCTTGGCCGCATACAGTTCGGCATCGGCGTAGCCCTCGGCGCTGGCCCGCAGGGCGGCGGCGATGTCGGCCGACACCCGGGCCCACTGCGTGACCTCGGCCGCCAGCCGCTGCAGGGCGGCTCGCAGGGCGTCGCCCCGCGCGGCATAGGCCCGCCCGGCGCAGCCACCGCCGAAGGCCAACCTGGCCAGATGCTCGCCCGCGGCTCCGTCGATCAGCTCGACCGCAGTCCCCAGCCGATCGGCGATCGAGTGCACCGCGGCGACGTCGACCTCGGCGAAAGTGCTTTCATTCATGCCTATTCCGACGCCGCCGACCGCGTCGGGGTTCCGGGCCGGATCAGCCCGCAGCGCTGACCGTTTCGGCGACGCGGGCGGCAATCCGCTCGGCGACGTCCTTGGCGGTCGCCTCCACCATGACGCGGATCATCGGCTCGGTTCCAGACGGGCGCAACAGGATTCGTCCGGTGTCGCCGAGCTCGGCCGCGGCCGCCTCGACCGCGGCCCGCACCGACGGCGCCGCGGAGGCGGTGGCCTTGTCGGCGACCTCGACGTTGATCAGCACCTGCGGCAGCGTCCGCATGGTCGAGGCGAGCTCGGCCAGCGAGGCGCCGGTCTGCATCATGCGGGTCATCAACCGCAGCCCGGTGACGATGCCGTCTCCCGTGGAGCCCAGCGCGGGCATCACGATGTGGCCGGACTGCTCGCCGCCGAGGCTGTAGTCGCCCGCCCGCAACTCCTCGAGCACGTAGCGGTCGCCGACGCCCGTCGTGCGCACGCCGATGCCGGCCGACCGCATGGCCAGGTGCAGGCCGAGGTTGCTCATCACGGTGGTGACCAGCGTGTCGGCAGCCAGCTCGCCGGCCTCCCGCATCGCCAGCGCGAGCACGACCATGATCGCGTCACCGTCGACGACGTCACCGTTGGCGTCGACGGCCAGGCACCGGTCGGCGTCCCCGTCGTGCGCCAGGCCGAGGTCGGCGCGGTGGGCGAGCACCGCCGAGCGCAGCGAATCCAGGTGCGTGGAACCGCAGCCGTCGTTGATGTTGAGCCCGTTGGGGTCGGCGTTGATCGCGATGACGCGGGCGCCGGCCGCGCGATAGGCGCTCGGGGCCGCCGACGACGCCGCGCCGTGGGCGCAGTCGACGACCACGGTCAGCCCGTCGAGCGGCAGGGTGCTGGCCTTGCCGACGTGGCGCAGGTAGCGATCGGCCGCATCCTGGGCGTCGATGACGCGGCCGATGCCCGCCCCGACCGGCCGCGCCCCGGGCCCGCCGGCCACCAGTTCCTCGATCCGGTCCTCGCTGTCGTCGTCGAGCTTGTGACCGCCGGGACCGAAGATCTTGATGCCGTTGTCGGGCATCGGGTTGTGCGACGCCGAGATCATCACCCCGAAGTCGGCGTCGTAGGCGCCGGTCAGGTAGGCCACCGCCGGAGTGGGCAGCACCCCGACCCGCAGCGCGTCCACGCCCTGGCTGGTCAGGCCGGCGATCACCGCGGCCTCCAGCATCTCGCCGCTGGCCCGGGGGTCCCGGCCCACCACGGCGACCCGACGGCCGGGGCCCACCGAACTCGCCAGGTGCCGCGCCGCCGCCGCGCCCAGCGCCAGCGCCAGCTCGGCGGTCAGCTCGCGATTGGCGACCCCGCGAACACCGTCGGTGCCGAATAGTCGGCTCATGCGGACAAACCTCTCACAATTGACGGTTCAGCACCTAACGTGCCCGTTCCTTTGTGACCGAAACCGAGCGCGTTCGTGCGCAGACACGCCGATGACAGCGCACACCGACTCTCGCGAGATGCGCCTTTGCGGCCGGAAAGTGATCGCCCCGATCAGCGCTTGCTGTACTGGGGCGCCTTCCGCGCCTTCTTCAGGCCGTACTTCTTGCGCTCGGTGGCACGCGGGTCACGCGTGAGGAACCCGGCCTTCTTCAGGGCGGGCCGGTCCTCCGGCGCGGCCAGGATCAGCGCCCGGGCGATGCCCAGGCGAAGCGCACCGGCCTGGCCCGACGGGCCGCCGCCGTGCAGCAGCGCAAAGATGTCGAAGTTCTCCACCCGGTCGACGGTGACCAGCGGGGCCTTGATGAGCTGCTGGTGCACCTTGTTGGGGAAGTAGTCCTCCAGGCTGCGGCCGTTGAGGTCGAACTTCCCGGTGCCGGGCACCAGGCGCACCCGCACCACGGCCTCCTTGCGGCGGCCGACGGTCTGGATGGGCCGCTCGAACACGTACGAGTCGGCGGCGGGGGCCACGCCTGCGGCCGGGGCCTCGACGGCGGCTTCCGCGGCTTCCCCGGCTACTGGCGCTTCCGCAGCTACTGGCGCTTCTGTGGCTTCTGCGGCTTCTGTGGCTTCTGTGGCGTGCACAGCTTCGGTTGTCTCGGTCACTGGGCCACCTGCTTGATCTCGAACGGAACCGGCTGCTGCGCGGCGTGGGGATGCTCCGGGCCGGCGTAGACGTGCAGCTTGCGCTGGATCTGACGGCTGAGCTTGTTCTTGGGCAACATGCCGACGATGGCCTTTTCGACCACGCGATCGGGATGCTTTTGCATCAGCTCGCCGATGGTGCGTTTGCGCAGGCCGCCGGGGTATCCCGAGTGGCGGTAAGCCAGCTTGTTGCGCAGCTTGTCGGCGCCGATGGCGACCTTGTCGGCGTTGATGACGATGACGAAGTCTCCGCCATCGACGTTGGGGGCGAACGTCGGCTTGTGCTTGCCTCGCAGCAGGGTGGCTGCCGCGACGGCAAGGCGGCCAAGCACCACGTCCGTGGCGTCGATGACGTACCACGACCGCGTGGTGTCACCCGCCTTGGGCGCGTATGTGGGCACAGCGCTTACCTTCTCTTCTCGGGAGTGGATCCCGGTGCGACCCGGGTGCCGGTCAGGCGTCACACGGTGGGGCTGGTCTCGGCGACCGACATTGACCCGAGGCCCTGCGTACCCGTACGCCAACGGTGCAGCTTACCGACGGACATCCCCGCAGGTCAAAATCCCGGCCACACAGAATCACTGTGCGGTCCCGGCGGCTCTCCTCCGCCGGGACCGCACAGGGCCCTACGGGTCCCGCCGGTGCGCCCACACGCCGGCGGCGCGGCGGTCGGCGTCGGCCACCTCGTCGGCGCCGTCGCGGACCGCGTTTCCCAGGTCGACCAGGATGTCGTTGAGCGCGGTTGCCGCCTGGTGCCATTTCAGCTGCTCGAACTGGTAGGCGGTCGCCGCTTCGCGGGTCCAGAGTTGCTGCAGCGGGGCGATGCGGGAGCGCAGGTCCTGCAGCGCGGCGTTGAACCGGGCCGACGTGGTGTGGATCTCCTGCCGAACGGAGTATTCGATCTCGCCGAAGTTGTAGGACAGCACCGGGTCCACGGCTAGCGCCCCTGGTTCACAGCTGTCCGCCGGAGGCGGCGACGCGGTGCGCGTGGTGATGGCCGGCCTCCTGCAGCACGGCCGCGTTGTGCCGGATGGTGTCGGCGATGGTGTGCAGGACGCCGTAGAGCCGCATCGACTCGGCGTTCCAGCGGTCCACCACCTCCTTGAACCGCGTCGCCGCGGGCCCACCCCACACCGATGGCGGCACGCCGCTCATGCGGCCGATGAATGCCTGCAGCATCGCCCGGATCTCGTCGTTGCGGGCGTCGGTCGTGGCCGCGACCGAGCGCATCAGGTCGAAGTCGGTGCTCAGTGTGTTCGAGGTCGCCATACCAGGTTCGACCGCGACGGGCCCTGCCCGGTTCCACCGAATTTCGGGGGTCATCCGATCGCGTGCGCCGAGCGCACCGCCCGTTCGCATGCGTCGCGGACGGCGTCATAGCCCCCGGGGCCGCCGGGCCGGCTCTGGCATCCGACGCTGATCCGGACCGCCCCGTCCAGCAGCACCGTCCACCGCACGTGATGGGTGGCGCGCACTTCGCGGTAGGTGACCGCGGGCCGGCCGGCGGTGGCCCCGGACGGGTTGAAGTCGACGAACACGCCGGCCGGCTCGGCGTCGATGGCCCGTTTCAGCCGCTCGGCGGTGCCGCTCAACGTCTCGCCGGGCACGTGCGACTGGGTGATGTGCAGCGCCACCTCGAGATCGAACGGCGAGGTGGCCTGCACCCGCGCCGCACCGGGGCCGGTGACCACGCGCCGGGTGGGCCAGTCTCGCCGGCACCGTCAGCGCGACCCGGCCTTCCACCAGGAACGTCGTGGGCGCGGTCCGCACGGGCGCGACGCCCTGGCGGGCGCCGGCGGCCAGCGCCGGCACCGCCACGGCCAGGATGACGGCGGTGGCGCCCGCGACCCACCGGTACGTCGCGGGGCGTGATCGGCCGCCCCCGACCGCCGGGCGGGGCTCGGGCGCGGCGCGGGCGGGTCGGGCCGCGAGGGCCAACCGCTTCAGCCGGGCGTCGTCGATGTGCACGACCGTGCGCCCGGCACCGCGCACCGCGTCGGCGAGGGCCGTTGCCAGCGCCGGCGCCCCGCCGACGGTGTCCGGCGCGTCGAGCAGCACGATCCCCGCCATCCTGGAGATCGCTTCGGCGACCTCCTCGGCGACCCGGCGCGGCTCCCCCAGCCGGGGTATGGCGACCACCTGATCGGCCCCGGCGCCGGCGACCATGACCAGCCGCTCGGCGATCTCCACCACCACCGTCGCCGGGCACCCGGCGGGGGTCGCCCGCTCCAGCAGCCACGACCGCGGGCGCACCCGGGCGTCCCCGGGCAGGGTGTGCGCGGCCGCGCTGAGGACGCCGACGCGCGACGGCGACCACCACGACGGGTGCACGACGACCACACCGGTGCCGTGCGCACCGGCGACCGATCGCAGCGCGGCGCGCCACACCGAATCGACGGACTTCGGGCGCTCCCCCACCAGCGCGACGCGGTCGTCGATCGCGTCCAGCGCCGTCCCGATGAGCTCCGTGTCAAGCGGTTCGCTTGCGCCACAACACAACCGGCGGATGACACCCGGGCCCGCCTCGATGATCGCGTCGTGCGCGCTCACGGCGGGCTCCAGGCCACCTGAACCAGCTGCCCGCCGTCGGCACGGGTGGCCAGCACGCCGCGGCCCGGCGGCAGCCGCGCCGGGCGGCCGGAACCGAACGGGGTGTCCTCGTCCGGACACCCACTCATCCGCAGTTCCATGCAGCCCAGGTCGCGCAGGCCCGCCAGCAGCGGCTCGAACAGCGCACGCTCGGCGCCGCAACGCCGCGCGACGGTGAGGTGCAGACCGAGATCGCTTGCGTACGGCAGGTATTCGGCGAGCTCGGCCAGCGGGTTGCCGGACGGGACGGCGACCAGGTCGTGGTCGTCGACCAGCACGTGGATCTCCGGCCCCGACCACCACGACCTGGCCCGCAGCTGTGCCCGGCTCACGTCCTGCGGCGGCATCCGCCGCCTCAGCAGGTCCAGCAGGGTCGGCAGCCACGCGGACAGTGCGGCCGGCGACACGAGGTAGCCGCCGAGATGGTCGGACTCGACGGCGCCCAGCAGCGAACGGCGGAAGTCGACGATCGCCAGGTGAGCCTGCGCGGGCGCCTTCGTCCGGACGATCTCGCGGCACAGCGTGCGCAGCGCGGCGGTCTTTCCGCACCCGTTCTCCCCGAGGATGAGCAGATGCGGGTGCTGCCCGAAATCGACCGCCACCGGCTGTAATCGGCGCTCCTCGAGGCCAAGCAGCACCGCCGGGCCGGGTGCGGCGCCACTAACGACGGCGGACAGTTCGACGTGCACGGGCAGCTGCGCTATGGGCGGCGCCACCGAACCGCCGCGCGGAACCTCGTCACCGGGCACGGCGATCACCAGGTGCAGCCCGTCGCGCGAGATGCCGCGGCCGGGCCGGTCGGGTGGCACGTGCTGGGCGGCCCTGCGGTCGAGTTCGGAGTCGGCGGGATCGCCCAGCCGCAACTCGACGCGGGTGCCGATCTGGTCGCGCAGCGCAGGCCTGATGTCGGCCCATCGCGGCGCCGACAGCACCACGTGCACACCGAACGAAAGTCCCTGTGCGGCAAGGGCGGTGATCGAGGATTCCAGCGTCTCGAAGTCGCGCCGCAACGCCGCCCAGCCGTCGATGACGAGGAACACGTCGCCGAACGGGTCATCGTGGCACCCCACGCCCTGCGCGCGCACCCGCCGATATTCGGCGATCGAGTCGATGCCACGCTCGGCGAAGAGAGCCTCCCGCGACCGCACCACCGACTCGCACTCGGCGACGATGCGGCCCGCCAGCCGCGGGTCGGCCCTGCCGGCGACGGCACCCACGTGCGGCCAGGCGCGCGTCGCCGCGAGCGCGCCGCCGCCGAAGTCCAGGCAGTAGAACTGGACCAGGTCCGGTTCATGAGTGGCGGCCAACGCCCTCATCAGAGTGCGCAGCGCCGTCGACTTGCCCGAGCGGGGCGCACCGACCACTGCCACATTGCCTGCGGCGCCGGACAAGTCGGCCAGCAGCGGTGTCCTGCGCTGCTCGAACGGACGGTCGACCAGGCCGATGGGTACGGTCAGGCCGGTCGGCACCGCGGCGGCATCGCGCAGCAGGGTGTCCAGCGCCGGGGCCGCGCCCAGTGGCGGCAGCCACACCCGGTGTGCGGGCGGTCCGTGCCCGGACAGCCGGTCCAGGACCACCCGCAGGACCGTGGGCGCCGGCGGGCCGCCCGCCTTGCCGACGCGGGTGACCGGCCCGGCCGGCCGGGTGCCGAACGGGCGCACCGCGGTGGTCTGCGCACCGGCGGGCGAGACCTGCCGCGACGGGCCCGACACGAACGCGGCCTGGAACCGTACCGGCTCGCCGCTGCCCGCGCGCAGGTAGCCCGCGCCGGGGGAGTTCGCCAGCTCGTAGGCCTGCGATGTCCCCAGCACCATGCGGGATTCGCCGGCCGACAGCGTCTTCAGGCACAGCCGGTAGGACAGGTGGGACTCCAGCCCGCGCAACCGGCCCTCATCGAGGCGCTGGCTGGCCAGCAGCAGGTGCATGCCCAGCGAGCGTCCGACCCGGCCGATCGCGACGAACATGTCGGCGAAGTCGGGATGCTGGCTGAGCAGCTCGGAGAATTCGTCAACGATGATGAACAACGTCGGCAAGGCGGTCAGCGCGCCGCCGTCGCGGCGCGCGCGTTCGTAGGCCACGACCCCGGCGCATCCCGCCGCCCGGAGCAGCTGTTGCCGTCGGTTCATCTCACCGGCCAGGGCGTCGCGCATCCGGGCCACCAGCGGCGCCTCGTCGGCGAGGTTGGTGATCACCGCCGCCACGTGGGGGGCGCCCGCCATGTCGAGAAATGTTGCACCGCCTTTGAAGTCGATGAGCAGTAGGTTGAGCGCCTCTGGCGGGTTGCGTGCCATCATGCCCAGCGCGATCGTGCGCAGCAGCTCGGACTTGCCCGACCCGGTGGCGCCCACGCACAGCCC
Source organism: uncultured Actinomycetota bacterium (assembly GCA_963711445.1). Classification (GTDB taxonomy): domain Bacteria; phylum Actinomycetota; class Actinomycetes; order Mycobacteriales; family Mycobacteriaceae; genus Mycobacterium. Next base: position 487,661 of record CAVQEF010000002.1, on the reverse strand, counting down.
GTGCGGGCCGACGCCGCCGGCGGCGGGCTCCTTGATGTCCAGGCACAGCGGCGAGCCGTCGGCCGTGGTGCCGACGGGCGTGCACAGCCGCTCCCGGCTGTCCCGGTTGCGCCACATGGTGATCGGGTCCAGCTCGGCGAGAGCGCCCAACCCCAGCAGAGCCGGCCATCCGTCGCCGCCGCCCCGGCCGCCCGCGCCCGCGCGGTACGGCGCCAACCGGCGCGCACACACCAGCGCCGCCACGGGATCGAGCCGGTCGGGGCTCGCCAGGGTGTGCGTGCCGCCGGGCCGGCCGATCGTCACCGCGGCGCCGTCGCACCCGCAACCGACCTGCAGGGTGGCCGCACCCGCGATCGCGCCGACGGGTTCGTCCAGATCGGCGATCACCACGAGACGCGTTGCGCGTGGGAGCGCGTCCAGAACCTCGGCCGCACTGCGATACACCATGCGGGCCGGCCCCAGCGGGTCGGCGGCGGTGGGATGCCGGTTGTGCGGCAGCCACTTCAGCCACTCCCAGTGGTCGCGGTGGCGGTCGCTGACCGCGCCGGCGATCAGCAACTCTCCGGGCGGGTGCAGGACGGCCAGCTGGCAGATCATCGCGCGCAGCAGACCCCGCACCGCCGCCGGGTCGCCGTCGACGGTCACGATCCCACCGGCACGCAACCCGGTCGTGATCGGCGCGTCGACGATCGTCGAGTGGGTGGCGATGAACCGCCGCAGGGCCGCGGCCGTCACCGGGTCGCGCGCCTTGGCGGCGGGAGCCGCGGGCGCCACCAGCCGGGCGGCGAGCGGGCAGGCGCCGACGCCGACGCGCACCACGCAGAACTCGGGGTCGCTCGCGCGCCGCTGCCACATCCGCGGGCCGCCGACCAATGTCCACAACGCGCCGGGCTCGGGGTGCGTCCGAAGCAGCGAGGAGCGTTGCGCGGCTGCGACTTCGGCGACGGTACCGCGCAGCCGGCCGAGGTATTCGAGGTAGTCGACGCGGTCGGCGGCGACGCCGGTGCGGCGGCCGCGGCCGGCCAGCGCCGCCGCCACCGTCGAGGCCAGCATCATCGCCGGTAGCGCCAGGAACGCCGGGGTGCGGGCCGACCCCGAAGTGAGCGATGCCGCCATGACGCCCAGGGCCGCCACGGACGCGACGACCGGCAGCAGGCGCAGCGGCCCGCCCGGCGTCGCCGGCAACTCGGGCGGTGCCTCGACGACGATGTCGCCCGGCTTGTCCATCCCCACGGGTAGGCGACGGTAGGCAGCGCCGCGACCGGCGGCAAGTCACCTGTGCACAACCGGAAACCACGAAACGCGAACCCGGTTAACGTCGCCGGGCAGTCGAGCGAAGGGGGATCGTCGTTGTCCGCATCCCAGGAGTTGCGCCGGGTGAGCGTGCAGGCCGGGGCCGCGGTGGTGGACCTGGCCCTACCCGGCGAGGTGCCCGTGGCCGTGCTCATCGCGTCGATCGTCGAGATCGTGCACGGCCCCGCCCCGCACCCCGAAGCGATAAGCTACCGGTTGTCACCGCCGGGCAACGCGGCGCTACCCGAGTCATCCACGTTGGCGCAGAACGGCATCGTCGACGGCGCGGTTCTCGTGCTCAGCCGCTCGGCGCCGCCGGCGCCGGTCGCGCGCTACGACGACGCCGCCGAGGCCGTCTCGGCGGCCCTCGCCACGCCGGACGCGCCGGCCGGCCGCCGCACGGCCCGAGCCGCCGGCGCGGTGGCGGCGGCCTGCCTGACCGGCATCGGCTGCCTCGCGCTCGTCCGTAATGCGTGCAGCGGCAGCGCCATCGGCGCGAACGCCACGGCGGCGGTCGCGGCCGCGGCCGCCGTCGTCGCCACGACCGCAGCGGCGATCACACACCGGGCTCACCGGGACGCCGCCGCCGGGCTGACGATGAGCGCGCTTGCGACCGCCTTCGCCGCGGTCGCCGGGTTTGTCGGCGTTCCCGGCCGCCCGGGCATGCCGAATGTGTTGCTGGCCGCGATGGCGGCCGCGGTGACGGCGGCACTGGCCGCGCGCGTCTCGGGTTGCGACCGAACCGCTTTGACGGCGGTGACGGCCGTGGCGATGGCGGTGGCCGTCGCCGCGGCGGTGGGCGTGCTCACCGGCGCGCCGGCGCACGCGATCGGTGCGGTGTCGACGCTGGCTTCGCTGGGCCTGCTCGGGCTGGCGGCGCGGGTGTCTCTCGTGCTGGCCGGTTTGTCGCCACGGCTGGATGACTCGCCGCCGGATGCCGACCGCCTGGCCGCCGCGGCGGTGCGCGCCGACCGCTGGCTGACCGGTCTGGTGGCGGCCGGCTCCGCGGCGGCCGCCGCGGGCGCGGCGGTGACCGTGCTGGTCGGCGGGCCACGCCTGGGCCGCTTGGCTTTTGCCGCGGTGACCGGGATGCTGCTGCTGTTGCGGGCCCGCACCGTCGGCGGCAGGAGGGCACTGGCGCTCGTCGCCGGCGGTCTCGTCGCCGTCGGGGCCGCGCTCGCCGCCGCCGCGATCGGCACACCCGAGCGGGGCCCGTGGATCGCCGCGGCGACGGCGACGCTGGCCGGGGCGGCGGCGTGCCTGGGCTGGGTCGCGCCCGCGCTGACGCGGTCGCCCCCGCTGCACCGGGGGGTCGGGCTGCTGGAGTGGCTGGGGTTGGTCTCGATGGCGCCGCTGACCTGCTGGGTCTGCGGCGCCTACAGCGCCGTTCGCGGGCTCGACTTCCGGTGAACGTCCCCCGCGCCGGCACCCTGCTGGCGGTTGCGGCGCTCGCGGCGCTGTCTCAGCTGGGCGCGCCGACGGCCCATGCCATTTCGCCACCGCAGGTGGACGACAGGTGGCTGCCCGAGCCCGCCCTGCCCAAACCACCCCGGCCGACCGTGCAGCGCGAGGTGTGCGCGGCCATCCCGGCCGGATCCGCGCCGGGCCGAAACCCGCTGGCGGCAATGGATTTGCCGCGGGTCTGGCAGCTCACCCGCGGTGCGGGCCAACGCGTCGCGGTCATCGACACCGGCGTCTCGCGGCATCCGCGACTACCCGCGGTGGTGCCCGGCGGTGACTACGTCTCCACCGGCGACGGAACCCAGGACTGCGATGCCCACGGCACCCTGGTGGCCGGCATCATCTCCGGCGCAACGGATTCCGGCGCATCGGATTCCGGCGCATCGGGCGGGGTGGCGCCCGACGCCACCGTCGTCAGCATCCGCCAGTCCAGTGGCAAGTTCGCCCCCGCCGCGGACCGGTCGGCCACCGGTGCCGGCGACGTCGACACCCTGGCGAAGGCGGTCCGCACGGCCGCCGATCTGGGCGTGTCCGTGATCAACATCTCGTCGATCGCCTGCGTCCCGGTTTCCTCGGCGCTCGACGACCGCGCGCTGGGCGCCGCGCTGGCCTACGCAGTCGACGTCAAGAACGCCGTCGTCGTGGCCGCGGCAGGCAACACCGGCGGCGCCGCGCAATGCCCCCCACAACCGCCCGACGCCACCTGGGAGAGCGTCACGGTCGCGGTCAGCCCGGCCTGGTACGACGACTACGTGCTGACCGTCGGGTCGGTGGACGCCGACGGGAGGCCGTCGCCGTTCACGCTGGCCGGCCCGTGGGTGGACGTGGCCGCCACCGGCGACAAGGTGACGCCGCTAGGGGCCGGGCCGGTGTCGGGCACCAGCTTCGCCGCGCCGGTCGTCAGCGGGCTGGCCGCGCTGATCCGGGCCCGTTTCCCCGCGCTCACCGCGCGGCAGGTGATGCGGCGCATCGAGTCGACCGCGCACCACCCGCCCGCCGGACGCGATCCGATCGTGGGCTACGGAACGATCGACGCCCTGGCCGCGGTCAGCACCGACACCGGCCCGCCCGGCGACCCGGCCCCGCCGGCGCCTTCGCCGCCGCCGGCCCCCGCGCCGCCGCCGGGCTCGGCCGGGCGCGACACCGCGTTGCGCGGCGCGGGCATCTGCCTGGTCGCGCTGGCGGGTGCGCTCGCCGCCGGCGCGGCCCGCGCGAGGTCACGGGCACCCCGACGCGACGTCGCGGGCCACTGACGCGTTGCGCCGGCTCAGTTCCGGTCCCATCGGCAGGGCCGCGAGTACCGGCCAGGGGGCCGCAACCGCCGCCGGGAGGCCGAGGTCGTGGGCCGCGTCGTCGTCGGCCACCGCGAAGCGCACCCCGGTGTCGGCGACGAGGTAGCGGGTGTCGGCCCGGCCGCCGCCGGCCACGTAGGCGCTGCGGCCCGGGGGCAGGTAGACCGCGTCGAGCGCGGGCCCGGGACCGTCGGCCTGGGCCAGCGCCACCGGCGTCCGCCCGGACGGTAGCGGCAGGCGATCGCCGGAGGAGAACGCGACGTTCTCCCCGGCCGCCGCGGCGTCCCGGGTGACGCACACCGTGTCGCCTGCGTCCGCCAGGCTCGGCGCCCGGTCGGGAAAGCCCGCCACCGGCAGCGTCGTCACGACGGGCGCGTCGCGGATGACGTCGGGGGCCACGGTCACGGCGTTGGCGAGGCCGTGCGAGTCGGAGAACCGCAGCAAATCGGCGGCCACCGCGCCGATGCGCTGCGCTCCGCCGGCCAATACCGCGTAATACTCGTCACCATCGCCGCGTGTGATGCGCAGCACACTGCCGACCGCGAACCCCGGCAATCCCGCCGACCGGCCGCGCGCGCCGCCGATGTGTGGTGCCGCGATCGGCGGGGCCTCCGGGACAGCGTTCAGCAACGCCTGGGAGACGACCCGCGGCGCGCGGCCCTCCAGCCGCAGCGCCCGCACCGCGACGGCGTCGGACAGGTCGACCACCGCCCGGCGGCCGGCGTAGAGCAGGTAGGCCGGCGCACCCGGGCCGGGGGTGGACAGGATCGCCTCCCCCGCGTTCAGCCGGTGGGCCGGCGACGCGTCGGGGCGCCCGACGAGCACCGTCGTGGCTCTCGCTCCGGACGCCCGGCCGTCGGTGTCGCAGATCGTCCAGACCGCTTCCTCCGGCCCGGGAAGCGTCGCGCCCAGGAGCGCGGGCGCGCCCGGAATGCCCAGCGAAGGGCCGCGTTTGGCGCCGCGCAGCTCCGTCTCGGAAACCGGCCGCGCGCCGGCGGCCGTCGCCGCGATCAGCCGCGCCGACGCCAGGTTCGGCACCGGATGCCAGGTGTCCCCCACCCGCACGTACAACGCCCCCGATTCCCGGGTCAGCACTATCCGCGCGTCATCGAGGCCAGCGTGCGGTCGGAGCACGGCCAGCACCGCGCCTCCGGCCATCACGACGGCCGCCAAGACGCAGCCCAGCGTCAGTGACGACGCCTGCGCCCGGGCGGACCGGCCGCCCAGCAGGGCGCGCTCGAGGCGGTCCAGCAAAAACCGGTAACCGCTGATCCGCAGCCAGGTTGTCGGCCGGCCCTGCATCGTTATCCCCCGCTGGAACCCGAGTCCGTTCGGCTCACGTTAGTCCGCGAACCGTTGCCGCCGCTTAGCCCATCCACAGGTCGCCGGGCTGTCGTGCCGGCCGGTTACAGGTAAAATTGCTGAATGTTTTCTCACCGCACACGCAGCCCTCGGGCGGGCGGCGCGCGGTCGGGGGGCCGGGTGGTCGGCTCGGGGGCCGCCGCCCTCGTCGGTGCCGCGGGGCTATTGGCGGCCCCGGGCGCCGTCCCGATCGCTTCCGCCGCCAACTGCCCCGACGCGCAGGTCATCTTCGCCCGCGGCACCAACGAACCTGCCGGCATCGGCCGGGTCGGCGAGGCGTTCGTCGACTCGCTGCGCCAGCAGGCCGGCGGGCTGAACATAGACACCTACGCGGTCAACTACAACGCCAGCAAGCTGCAGATACACACCGGGGACGGCGCCAACGACGTCATCTCCCACGTCAAATCCATCGTGTCGTCCTGCCCGAACACCAAGCTCGTGCTGGGCGGCTACTCCCAGGGCGCCGATGTCATCGACATCGTGAGCGGGGTCCCGATCGGGGGGATCAACTGGGGCAGTTCGCTGCCGGCCCAGTACGCCGGGAATGTCGCGGCGGTCGCCGTCTTCGGCGACGTGGCCGATCGGTCCGGCCAGTCCCTGACGGCCCAGAGTTCGCTGCTGGGTTCCAAGGTGATCGACCTGTGCAATCCCACCGACCCGATCTGCCACGCCGGTCCCGGCAACGAGTGGACCGGGCACACCGAGGGCTACGTCCCGGTGTACACCACCCAGGCCGCCGCTTTCGTGGCGTCCAAGCTGCTGGCCGGGAGCGGCCTGCAGGTGCCCGGGTTCGGGCCCCAGGTTCCCGGCCAGTCCCCGCAGGCGCCCGGTCCGCTGCCCCCGGGTTCCGGCCCGTCGATACACGGATCCGTCCCCGCGCCGGCCACGCCTGTCACGCCGTCCCCCCAGGCCCCGCTGGTCTAGCGCGAGCGCACGTCGCGGGTGATGAGGTTGCGCGCGGACAGTTGGTCGTCGGGTGGATAGTCCACGCCGACCAGCGTCAGCCCGTGCGCCGGCGCGGCCGCGAAGTCGCTGGACCGCTCGCTGGCGGCGAGCAGCTCGCGGCACCAGGACGCCGGGCGGCGGTGTTCGCCGACGGCCAGCAGCGCCCCGACCAGCGACCGCACCATCGACCAGCAGAACGCGTCGGCGGTGACGTGCGCGGTGATCAGGTCGCCCTCGCGGGCCCATTCGAACCGCTCGAGGTGCCGGATGGTCGTCGCGTTGGGGCGCTGACGGCAAAACGCCGCAAAGTCGTGCAGTCCCAGGAGCTCTCGTGACGCGGCGGTCATCACCCCCAGGTCCAGCTCGCGCGGCCAGGCGGTGACGTAGCGGGCCTGCTGCGGCAACGCACCGTAGGGCGCTGTCGACAACCGGTAGCGGTAGTGGCGCCGCAGCCCCGAGAAGCGGGCGTCGAAACCCGCAGGGGCGCGGCCGATCTCGAGGATGCGGACGTCGACGGGCAGGAACCGGCCGAGACGCCGCAGCAGGGACGCGAATTCCGGCTCGCCGGCCCGCCCCGACCGCGAATAGGCGTTCGGCAACGCGGCGTCGGGAACGTCGAAGTGGGCCACCTGCCCGGTGGCGTGGACTCCGGCGTCGGTGCGCCCCGCGGCGCGCAACCGCACCGGCGTGCGGAACACGGTCGTCAGCGCCTCGTCGAGGACGCCGGCGACGGTGCGTTGCCCGGCCTGAGTCGCCCAGCCCGCGAAATCTGTTCCGTCGTAGGCGATGTCGAGCCGCAGACGGACTTCGTCACTAACTGTCGGCGGCCTCGTCGGCGGCGTCGTCGGCGGCGTCGGCGGCGTCGTCGGCGGCGGGGGCTTCTGCTTCGCCGGCGGGCGCTTCGGCTTCCGGTGCGGCTTCGGCTTCGGGCGCTTCGGCTTCGGCTTCGGCTTCGGCGGCTTGCGCCGAGACCTCTTCGGCCGTCGGGCCGACGGCTTCCTCGGGCTCGACCGCGGCCTGCGGCGCCGCCGCGGCCGCCACCGGCGCCCCCGCGGTCGCGGGGGCCTTCTTCGAGGCCTTGACCCGGCGCGCCCGGTCGGCCTCGGACGTCACCGTCTTCTCCCGCACCAGTTCGATCACGGCCATCGGCGCGTTGTCTCCCTTGCGCGCCTCGACCTTGATGATGCGGGTGTAGCCGCCGTCGCGGTCGGCGAAGAACGGCCCGATCTCCTCGAACAGGGCGTGCACCACGTCCTTGTCGCGGATCTTCTTCAGGACCTCACGACGGTTGTGCAGCGTGCCCTTCTTGGCGTGCGTGATCAGCTTCTCCGCGTACGGACGCAGCGCACGGGCCTTCGGCTCGGTCGTCTTGATCCGGCCGTGCTCGAACAGCGACGTGGCCAGGTTGGCCAGGAGGGCCTTCTGGTGCGACGACGACCCGCCGAGCCGAGGACCCTTGGTGGGCTTGGGCATTGCTGACGCTCCTGTCTAGATGATGCTGCGAAAGCCTTAGAGCTGTTCGGTTTCGGCGTAGTCCTGGTCGTCGTAGGCGCCCTCACTCGACCAGGTGCCGGTGGCGACGTCGTAACCGGCGACCTCCGAGGGGTCGAAGCTCGGCGGGCTGTCCTTGAGCGACAGGCCCAGCTGGTGCAGCTTGACCTTGACCTCGTCGATGGACTTCTGCCCGAAGTTGCGGATGTCGAGCAGGTCGGACTCGGTGCGGCTCACCAGCTCCCCGACCGTGTGCACGCCCTCGCGCTTGAGGCAGTTGTAGGACCGCACGGTCAGGTCCAGGTCGTCGATCGGCAGCGCGAACGACGCGATGTGGTCGGCCTCGGCCGGCGACGGCCCGATCTCGATGCCCTCGGCCTCGACGTTGAGTTCGCGGGCCAGGCCGAACAATTCGACCAGCGTCTTTCCGGCCGACGCCAGCGCGTCGCGCGGGCTGATCGAGCTCTTGGTCTCCACGTCCAGGATCAGCTTGTCGAAGTCGGTGCGCTGCTCGACGCGGGTGGCGTCCACCTTGTAGGTCACCTTGAGCACCGGCGAATAGATGGAATCGACGGGGATGCGGCCGATCTCGGCGCCCGAGGCCCGGTTCTGCACCGCCGGGACGTAGCCGCGGCCGCGCTCGACGACGAGCTCCACCTCGAGCTTGCCCTTGTCGTTCAGGGTCGCGATGTGCATGCCGGGGTTGTGCACGGTGACCCCGGCCGGCGGCACGATGTCGCCGGCGGTGACCTCGCCGGGTCCCTGCTTGCGCAGGTACATGGTGACCGGCTCGTCCTCCTCCGAGGACACGACCAGGCTCTTGAGGTTCAGGATGATCTCGGTGACGTCTTCCTTGACCCCGGGCACGGTGGTGAACTCGTGCAGCACGCCGTCGATGCGGATGCTGGTGACGGCCGCGCCGGGAATCGACGACAGCAGCGTGCGGCGCAGCGAATTGCCCAGCGTGTAACCGAATCCCGGCTCCAGCGGTTCGATGACGAACTGGGACCGGTCGTCGGTGATGACTTCTTCCGACAGTGTGGGTCGCTGTGAGATCAGCATGGTGTTTTCTTCTTCTCCTTCTCGGCACCCGCTATTTGATGCCGTCGGGGGTACTCGGGGGCGGCCCCCCGAGGGTTTACTTCGAGTAGTACTCGACGATCAGCTGCTCGGTGAGCGGCACGTCGATCTGCGCCCGCTCCGGCAGCTGGTGGACCAGGATCCGCTGGCGCTCCCCCACGACCTGCAGCCAGCTCGGGATCGGGCGGTCGCCCGCCGTCTCCCGTGCGATCTGGAACGGCACCGTGTTCAGCGATTTGTCCCGCACGTCGATGATGTCGTACTGCGAGACCCGGTAGCTGGGGACGTCGACGTGCACGCCGTTGACGCTGAAGTGCCCGTGGGTGACGAGCTGGCGAGCCATCCGGCGGGTGCGGGCGATCCCGGCGCGGTAGACGACGTTGTCCAGCCGGCTTTCCAGGATGCGCAGCAGCTCCTCACCGGTCTTGCCGGGCTGCCGCACGGCCTCTTCGTAGTAGCGGCGGAACTGCTTTTCCATCACGCCGTAGGTGAAGCGGGCCTTCTGCTTCTCCTGCAGCTGCAGCAGGTATTCGCTTTCCTTGATCCGCGCGCGGCCGTGCTGGCCCGGCGGGTAGGGGCGCTTCTCGAACGCCTGGTCGCCGCCGACGAGGTCGGTGCGCAACCGGCGCGATTTGCGGGTGATGGGTCCGGTGTAACGAGCCATGAGTTATCTCCTAGACCTGGACTAGACCCTGCGGCGCTTGGGTGGGCGGACGCCGTTGTGCGGCTGGGGGGTGACGTCGGAGATCGCGCCGACCTCCAGGCCCGCGGCCTGCAGCGAGCGGATCGCGGTCTCCCGCCCCGAGCCGGGGCCCTTGACGAACACGTCGACCTTGCGCACGCCGTGCTCCTGGGCCTTGCGGGCGGCGTTCTCGGCCGCCAGCTGCGCGGCGAACGGGGTCGACTTGCGCGAACCCTTGAAGCCGACGTGCCCCGAGGACGCCCAGGCGATGACGTTGCCCTGCGGGTCGGTGATCGTCACGATCGTGTTGTTGAAGGTGCTCTTGATGTGGGCGGCGCCGTGCGGGACGTTCTTCTTTTCCCGCCGCCGGGTCTTCTGGCCCTTCTTGGCGGAGCTTGCCTGCGCTTTCTTTGCTGGTGGCATCCGGTTCTACCTGGCCTTCTTCTTGCCTGCGATGGTGCGCTTGGGGCCCTTGCGGGTCCGCGCATTGGTCTTGGTCCGCTGGCCGCGCACGGGCAGCCCGCGGCGGTGCCGCAGGCCCTGGTAGCAGCCGATCTCGATCTTGCGGCGGATGTCGGCCTGCACCTCGCGGCGCAGGTCACCCTCCACCTTGAGGTTCGCCTCGATGTAGTCGCGCAGGTGGGTGAGCTGGTCGTCGGTCAGGTCCCTGGTGCGCAGGTCCTTGTCGATGCCGGTGGCCGCCAGAATCTCGTTCGAGCGGGTCCGGCCGACGCCGAATATGTAGGTCAGGGCGATCTCCATCCGCTTATCGCGCGGCAGATCGACGCCGACTAGTCGAGCCATGGGTGGCGTTTCCTCTTTGTCTCAAGCGGAGGTCTGATCCCAGTCCGTTCCCGACTCGCGGGGCCCGGCCTCCGTCCGGGCGTGGATGAGCGCGTATCGCTCACTGGTGCTGGGAGGTCTGCATTCAGTTGTGACAGCGGCCGGCTACTCAGCCCTGACGCTGCTTGTGGCGCGGATCCGAGCAGATCACCATGACCCGCCCATGCCGACGGATCACCCTGCACTTGTCACAGATCGGCTTGACACTCGGGTTGACCTTCACGGCTGATCGATCCTGTTCTGTCCTCGATGGTGGTGGTTCGGGCTCTTCGCTTACTTGTACCGGTACACGATGCGGCCCCGGGACAGGTCGTAGGGAGACAACTCCACCACCACCCGGTCCTCGGGCAGGATGCGGATGTAGTGCTGCCGCATCTTGCCGCTGATGTGGGCGAGCACCTTGTGACCGTTCTCCAGCTCAATGCGGAACATCGCATTGGGCAGGGGCTCGACCACGCGGCCCTCGACCTCTATGGCACCGTCCTTCTTGGCCATAAACTTCCCAGAAATCCTCGTCTGTCGTTTCGTTCTCGTCTGTGCCCGCCTCGGTCGCGGCTCTGCGCACCGACTTCAAACGTGAGCCGGTGACAGGAAATTCCTAGGACTGGGCACGAGAAAAAGCCGGCGCGGATACCGCACCGTTGCTCCACGATACCCGGAATTTCGGCGTGGGCCAAAATCCCGATGGGCGCATACTGGCTGCGATGGCCGATTCTTCCGCCCCCGCTGCGCAACCCCGCAAACCGGTGCTGCTCACCATCGACGACGATCCCGGGGTGTCGCGCGCCGTGGCCCGGGACCTGCGCCGCCGCTACGGCCAGGAACACCGGGTCGTGCGCGCGGAGTCTCCCCCCGAAGCCCTCGACACCCTGCGCCAGCTCAAGCTGCGCGGCGAGACCGTCGCGATGCTCGTCGCCGACTTCCGGATGCCGCAGATGACGGGCATCGACTTCCTGGAACGGGCGATGGATTACTACCCGGCCGCGCGGCGGGTACTGCTCACCGCCTACGCCGACACCCACGCCGCCATCGACGCGATCAACGTCGTCGACCTCGACCATTACCTGCTCAAGCCGTGGGACCCGCCCGAAGAGAAGCTCTATCCCGTCGTCGACGCGCTGCTGGACGCCTGGAGGCGGGCCCCGGAGCGGCCCATCCCGCACACCAAGGTGATCGGCCACCGCTGGTCGGCGCGCTCCTGGCAGGTCCGCGACTTCCTCGCCCGCAACGGGCTGCACTACACCTGGTTCATGGCCGACGAGCCGGAGGGCGAGCGGCTGCTGGCGGCCGCCGGCGAGGACGGGCTGCGGCTGCCGGTCGTCGTGACCGAACGCGGCGACCCCCTGGTCGAACCCACCGACGCGCAGCTGGCCGACACGTTGGGGCTGACCACCACGCCGTCGCAGCTGTTCTACGACCTCATCGTCGTCGGCGGCGGGCCCGCGGGGCTTGCCGCGGCCGTCTACGGCGCCTCCGAGGGCCTGCGCACGGTGCTCATCGAAGGCACCGCGACCGGCGGCCAGGCCGGCCAGAGCTCTCGAATCGAGAACTACCTGGGCTTCCCCGACGGCGTGTCGGGCGGCCAACTGGCCGACCGCGCCCGCAGGCAGGCCGAGAAGTTCGGCGCGGAGCTGGTCACCACCCGCACGGCCACCGCGCTGGAGGTCAACGGCGCCAAGCGCACCGTGCGGTTCGCCGACGGCGGGTCCGTCGACGCGCACGCGGTCATCCTGGCCACCGGCGTCGCCTACCGACACCTGGCCGCCGACGGGTGCGCCGAGCTGACCGGCTGCGGCGTCTATTACGGGGCGGCCGTCTCCGTGGCCGCCGACTGCAAGGACGAAGAGGTCTACGTGGTCGGCGGGGCCAACTCGGCCGGCCAGGCCGCGATGTACCTGTCGCGCCACGCCAGGTCGGTCACCATCGTCGTGCGCGCCCGGTCGCTGGAGGCGTCGATGTCGTACTACCTGATCCAGCAGATCGACCAGAACCCCAAGATCACCGTGCGCACCTGCACCGAAGTGCAGCGGGTGACGGGAGCCGGCCACCTCGAGAAGCTGACCCTTCTCGACAACCGGTCCGGCGACAGCGAGGAGGTCAGCTGCGCCCGGATGTTCATCTTCATCGGCGCCGCGCCGCGCACCGACTGGCTCGACGGGGTCCTCGCCCGCGACGACCACGGCTTCATCCTCACCGGGCCGGACCTGCGCAACGTGTGCGGCTGGACCCTGGACCGCCCGCCCCACCACCTGGAGACCAGCGTCCCGGGCGTGTTCGCCACCGGCGACGTGCGCGCGGAGTCCGCCAAGCGGGTCGCCGCCGCCGTCGGCGAGGGGTCGATGGCGGTCATGCTGGTCCACCGCTACCTGGCGGAGTCGTAGGGAGCCGGAGCGCCATGACCTCGTTGCCGTGTCAGCCCGACGAGCTGCGCACCCTGTTCCTGTTCGAGGCGCTGACCGACGACCAGCTCGCCGTGCTGTGCGCCGACGGCCGCATCGAGACCTACCAAACCGGTCCGATCTGCGTCGAGGGGGAACCGGCGACCTGCTTCTACGTCCTCATCGAGGGCGAGCTGGCGATGTCCAAGCTCTCCGGCGGCCAGGACATCGAAACCAACCGCACGTCACAGCGCGGCGTCTACTGCGGCGCCTGGCGCGCGTTCACCGGCGGCCCGGAGCACAGCTACGACACGTCGGTGCACGTCACCCGCCCGTCGCGGTTCTTCGTGATCGACGCGCCCGCCTTCGCCCGGTTCATGAAGAACCAGTTCCCGATGGCGGTGCACCTGCTCGACGGGATCTCGGTCGGCAACGAGCGGACCCGCCGGATCATCGACCGGCGGGAGAAGCTGCTGGCGCTGGGCCGGCTGTCGGCCGGGCTGACCCATCAGCTCAACAATCCCGCCGCCGCCACCGCGCGCGCCGCCGCCGAACTCCGCGACCGGGTCGCCGGCATGCGGCACAAGCTCGCCATGCTCGCCGACGGCAGTGTCACCCCGGACGCGCTGCGCGCCCTGGTGCGGCTGCAGGACGAGGTCGCCGCGCAGGTCGTCAAGGCGGCCGCGCAGCACCTGAGCGTGATCGACACCGCAGACCGCGAGGACGCCGTCGGCGAGTGGCTCGAGGGCCATGGCATCGACGGCGGGTGGGACATCGCGCCGACGTTCGTCGAGGGCGGCCTCGACACCGACTGGCTGGAACGCATCTGGGCGACCGCCGACGAACTCGACGCGTCGGCATCCGTGGAGAAGGCCATCGGGTGGCTGTACTACACCGTCGACGGCGAGCTGCTGTTGAACCAGATCAGCGAGGCGAGCAAACGGATTTCGGCGCTGGTCGCCGACGCCAAACAGTATTCCCAGCTCGACCGCGCCCCCTTCCAGGTCGCCGACGTGCACGAGTTGCTGCGCAGCACGCTCGTGATGTTCTCCGGCCGCCTGGGCAAGGACGCCGCCAAGGACGTTGCCGCCATCACCGTGGTCAAGGAATTCGACCGATCTCTTCCGGAAATCCCCTGTTATCCGGGCGACCTCAACCAGGTCTGGACCAACATCATCGACAACGCGATCGCCGCGATGGGCGATCGGGGCGGCACGCTGACCCTGCGCACCGGCAGGGACGGCGACAAGATGGCCCGGGTCGAGATCTGCGACACGGGCCCGGGGATTCCCGACGACGTGCGCGCACGGATCTTCGAGCCGTTCTTCACCACCAAACCCGTCGGGGAGGGCACCGGCCTCGGGCTGGACCTGGCGTGGAACATCGTCGTCAAGAAGCACCGGGGTGACCTGCGCGTGGAATCGGCGCCCGGCGATACGCGGTTCGTCGTGCTGCTGCCGCTCGAGGCGCCGCCCGCCGAGGACGCATCCGCCCCGGAATAGCGGCCCCGCGCGGGCGGTTCCAGACACCATGACCGATGCAGCCAGCAAGCCCGGCCCAGCCCGTTCGTTCGGCCGGTTCGGATCGTTCGGACGCGGCGTGACGCCCCAGCAGGCCAAAGAGATCGAAGCCCTGGGCTACGGGGCCGTCTGGGTGGGGGGTTCCCCGCCCGCCGAGCTGGCCTGGGTCGAGCCAATCCTGGCAGCCACGACCACATTGCGCGTGGCCACCGGGATCGTCAACATCTGGACGGCGGCCCCCGGACCGGTCGCCGAATCCTTTCACCGCATCGAGGCGGCCTACCCGGGCCGCTTCCTGCTGGGCATCGGCGTGGGTCACCCCGAAGCCCACACCGAGTACCGCAAGCCCTACGACGCGCTGGTGGAGTATTTGGACAAACTCGACGAACACGGCGTGCCGGCCCACCGCCGGGTGGTGGCCGCCCTGGGCCCGCAGGTGCTCAAGCTGTCCGCGCGGCGCAGCGCCGGGGCCCACCCCTACCTGACCACTCCCGAGCACACCGCGCAGGCCAGGGAGCTGATCGGGCCGTCGGCCTTCCTGGCGCCCGAGCACAAGGTGATCCTGACCACCGACACCGAGAAGGCCCGCGCGGTGGGCCGCAAGGCGCTCGACATCTACTTCAACCTGGCCAACTACCGCAACAACTGGAAGCGGCTGGGCTTCTCCGAGGAGGAGGTCGCCCGCCCCGGCAGCGACCGCCTGGTGGACGCGCTCGTCGCCTACGGCACACCCGAGCAGGTCGCGGCGCGGCTGCGCGAGCACCTCGACGCCGGTGCGGACCATGTGCCCGTGCAGGTTTTGACCAAGGATGAAAACCTGGTGTCTGCGCTCGCCGAACTGGCGGGGCCGCTCGGGCTGGCCGGGGCGTGACACGAGGGGGACGTAGATGACCGAGGCGGTATCGCTGAAACCCGAGCTGGGCCGGTTCGGGGTGTGGCTGCCCACCCGCTCGATCACCCCGGAGCTCGCGACGCGCGTCGAATCGCTCGGCTACGGTGCCGCCTGGATCGGCGGGTCGCCGGACGCCGAGCTGGCCTGGGTCGATCCCGCACTGGCGCGGACCGCATCGCTGCAACTCGCGACGGGGATCGTCAACATCTGGTCGGCCCCGGCCCCCGTGGTCGCCGAGTCCTTCGCACGCATCGAGGGCGCCCACCCGGGCAGGTTCCTGCTCGGCATCGGGGTGGGCCATCCCGAGCACACGCAGGAGTACGTGAAGCCCTACGACGCGCTGGTCGGTTACCTCGACGAGCTCGACGCCGCGGTGGTGCCGACCAGCCGTCGGGTGCTCGCGGCGCTCGGGCCCCGGGTGCTGCGGCTGGCGGCCGAGCGCAGCGCCGGGGCGCACCCATACCTGACCACGCCGGAGCACACCGCCAGGGCGCGCAAGCTCGTCGGCAACGCGGTGTTCCTGGCGCCGGAGCACAAGGTGGTGCTCACCACGGACCGCGAGGAGGCCCGTGCGCTCGGGCGTGGGGTCGTCGAGCACTACCTGGGCCTGAGCAACTACGTGAACAACTGGCTGCGGCTGGGGTTCACCGAAACCGACGTGGCCAAGCCCGGCAGCGACAGACTCATCGACGCGGTGGTGGCCTACGGCACGCCGGAGGCCATCGCGCGGCGGCTGGGTGAACACCTGGACGCCGGGGCCGACCACGTGGCGATCCAGGTCCTGGGCGGCTGGAACGAAGAGACGCTACTGCCCGCGCTCACCGAATTGGCCGGACCGTTGCAGCTGACTCCACCTAGCTGAGGCGCCCGCTGGGCTAGGGTCTTAGGCCATGCGGTTACTGGTCACCGGCGGCGCCGGGTTCATCGGCGCGAATTTCGTGCACGGCACCGTGCGTGAGCACCCCGAAGACTCGGTGACGGTGCTCGACGCCCTGACCTACGCCGGCCGGCGCGAGTCGCTGGCCGGCGTCGCGGACGCGATCAGGTTCGTCGAGGGCGACATCGCCGACGCCGAGCTGGTGTCCCGGCTGGTCGCCGAGTCCGACGCGGTCGTACATTTCGCCGCCGAAACCCACGTGGACAACTCCCTGGACGACCCGGAGCTGACGCTGCGCACCAACGTGATCGGGACATTCGCGCTCCTGGAGGCGGTACGACGACACAGCGTGCGGCTGCACCACGTCTCCACCGACGAGGTCTACGGCGACCTCGAACTCGACGAGCCCACGCGGTTCACCGAGTCGACGCCCTACAACCCGTCGAGCCCGTACTCGGCCACCAAAGCCGCCAGCGACGTGCTGGTGCGGGCGTGGGTGCGGTCCTACGGCGTGCAGGCGACGATCTCCAACTGCTCGAACAACTACGGGCCGTATCAACACGTCGAGAAGTTCATCCCACGCCAGATCACCAATGTGCTCACCGGCCTGCGGCCCAAGCTCTACGGCAGCGGCGCCAACGTTCGCGACTGGATCCACGTCGACGACCACAACAGCGCGGTGCGGCGGATCCTCGAAAAAGGACAGATCGGCCGGACCTACCTCATCGGCGCCGAGGGGGAGCGCGACAACCTGACGGTGCTGCGCACGCTGCTGACGATGATGGGTCACGACCCCGACGACTTCGACCACGTCCCCGACCGCGCCGGCCATGACTTGCGGTACGCCATCGACCCGTCGGCCCTGTATGACGAATTGTCCTGGGCCCCAGAACATACCGACTTCAGCGAGGGCCTGCGGGCCACCATTGACTGGTATCGAGACAACGAATGGTGGTGGCGCCCACTGAAAGACGCCACCGAGGCCCGTTACGAAGGACGCGGTAAGTGAGATGAAGGTTCGAGAGCTCGCAATCCCGGGCGCCTGGGAAATCACGCCCACGATTCACGGCGATTCCCGCGGCTATTTCTTCGAATGGTTCACCGACCGCGGTTTCAGCGGCTTCGCCGGTCACCGATTGGACGTGCGGCAGGCCAACTGCTCGGTGTCGTCGGCCGGCGTGCTGCGCGGGCTGCACTTCGCCCAGGTGCCACCGAGCCAGGCCAAGTACGTGACATGCGTGCGCGGCGCGGTGTTCGACGTGGTCGTCGACGTCCGCGTCGGCTCACCGACGTTCGGCCGCTGGGACTCGGTCCTGCTCGACGACTCCGACCGCCGCACGATCTACATCTCCGAGGGCCTCGGGCACGGCTTCCTTGCGCTGCAGGACAATTCGACGGTGATGTACCTGTGCTCGACCGAATACAACCCCCAGCGCGAGCACACCATCTGCGCGACCGATCCGGCGCTGGCAATCGACTGGCCGCTGGTTGGCGGCGCCGCGCCCAGCCTGTCCGACCGCGACGCCGCGGCGCCGAGCTTCGACGAGGTGCGCGCGTCCGGGCTGCTGCCCACCTGGGAGGAGACCCAGAGCTTCATCGGCGGCATGCGCGGGTAATCGCGCGCCACGCAGTAACTTTCGCCCGAGAACCGCTATTTTCCCCGGCGGGGGCGTCTACCATCCGTTCATCGCCGATCGGGGCGACAGCTCGCTTGCAAAGCTGTTGGGAGGTGTGCGATGTCGTTTGTGGTCGCGGTGCCCGAATTCGTGGCGGACGCGGCCGACCATCTGGCGGTCATCGGCTCAGCGGTGGATGCGGCCCACGCGGCGGCGGCGGCACAAACGACCACACTGCCTGCGGCCGCCGCCGACGAGGTGTCGGCGGCGATCGCGGAGACGTTTTCCGCGCAAGCGTCGCAATACCAGGCGCTGAGCGCACGAGCGGCGGCGTTCTACGCCCAACATGTGCACAACCTCCGGGCGGCCGCGACCTCCTATACCGGCACCGAGGCCGCCCATGTCCAGCAGCTGCTGCTCGGCGCGATCAACGCGCCCAGCAACGCCTTGCTCGGCCGCCCGCTGATCGGCAACGGTGCCAACGGGACCACCAACGCCCAGGGGGTGGGGACGCCCGGCGGGCCGGGCGGAATCCTCTGGGGCAACGGCGGCAACGGCGGCGACAGCACAGCCACCGCGATGGCCGGCGGCGCCGGCGGGTCCGCCGGCCTGTGGGGCAACGGCGGCGCCGGCGGGCGGGGCGGCCTCGCCGCACCGGGCGGCGCCGGCGGCCGCGGCGGCCTGCTGGCGGGCGCCGCCGGGGCCACCGGCGCCCCCGGCCCGAATACCGTCGCGCTGCACGTCTCGGGCGACCGCCTGATCGCGGACGTCTCGGTGGGCGGCGGTCCCGATGTCGCGGCGATCGTCGACACCGGCTCCCGGGGCCTCATCCTCCCGCCGCAGGATGTCGACCTGCCCAGCCTCGGCGCGGTCACCGGATCGGGCACCGTCACCTACGGCGAGCCCGGAAACTATCTGATCGAGAGCTACGAAACATACTCGGCGCCAGTGAGTTTCGGAAACGGAATCACCACCGCGCCGACCACGGTTGCCGTCGTCACCTCCGTGGATTCCAACGGCGTCTTCTCTTCGGCCTCGCAGGCGCCCGCCATCCTGGGCGTCGGCGTCAACCCCGGAGGGCCCCTGGCCACCAGTCCCCTCTCGGCGTTGCCCGGCGGCCTGGCGCACGGCGTGCTGCTCAACGAGCCCGGCGGCGCGATGGCGTTCGGCGCCAACCCGCTGCCCTCCTACGCCTCGGTCAACGGAGCCCCGGTGACCACCCTGGAGGTCAAGATCAACAACGGGGCCCTCCACACGACAAGCGACGCGTTCATCGATTCCGGCGGTCTGTACGGAGACGTGCCGAGCGCCCTCAACCCGCCCGATGCCGGCGGTTACCTGCCCGCGGGAACGACCATTTCGGTCTACGACACCGGCGGCACGCTGCTGTACACCACGACGGCGGGTTCCCAGCAGGTGTCGGTGGTGTCGAGCTACGCCGGGGGCGACTTCAACACCGGGATCACACCGTTCCTCGAGGACCCGATCTACCTGTCGTACAGCCCCACCGGTTCCGGGACGACCTACTTCGACACCTGAGCGCGCTCGCACGCTCGTCGCGCGTGCGGCCTACGGATGGATCCGCGGCTGTTCTCCTACCTGGGCCCACGCTGGGCGCCTGGCGGCAAACGGCGTCTGTTCAGCCGCCCGCGCGTTGTCCCGATCGAGCTCCTCCCGCCGCGCCGGGCGCAGCGTGACCGACGACAGCAGCGCGGGCCACAGTCCTAAGATCGGCTGTTGTGGATGCGGAGCCGGTGTTCGAATTCGCCGGCGTCGTCGTGGAGCGTGCTGGGGTGCGGGCCCTGGACGGGTTCACCGCCGCGATCCCGGGCCGCGGCGTGACGGCGATCGTGGGACCGTCGGGCGCCGGCAAGTCGACCATGTTGCGACTGTGCAACCGGCTCGAGGTGCCGACAGCCGGCCGAGTGGCGTTCTACGGCAAGGACATCAACGAGATCGACCCACTGGCGCTGCGACGCCGGGTGGGCATGTGCTTCCAGCGTCCGACACCGTTTCCCGGCACCGTCGCCGACAATCTGCGCGTCGCCGACCCGGGCGCGTCCGAGGCACGGATGCGCGAAACGCTCGCGCGCGTGGCGCTGACCGGGTCGTGGCTGGACCGCGACGCGACCGCGCTGTCCGGCGGGGAGGCGCAGCGAATGTGCCTGGCCCGCACGCTGATGGCCCGACCGGAGGTGCTGCTGCTGGACGAGCCCACCTCCGCGGTGGACGCCGAAGCCGCCGGTGTGATCGAGAGCGCGGTGCGCGAGCTGGCCGACGGCGACGGCATTCCGGCCTTATGGGTCACCCACGACGCGGCGCAGGCCGACCGGGCCGCCGATCGGGTGCTGAGCATCGAGCGGGGACACTGCCTGGGGCTGGGGCCGGTGACGCGATGAACGGCGAGGTCGGCTGGATCGGGCTGGCGACGTCGCTGTCGCTGGTCGCCGTGGCGGCGGCGGTGTCGCTGTGGCAGCGCCTGGGTCTGGAGCGGCAGGTGCTGTGGGCGGCCGCCCGGGCGCTGGCCCAGTTGCTGTTGGTGGGCGGGGCGTTGACGCTGCTGTTCGAGCCTGGCCGCTCCCTGTGGTGGTCGTGGGCCTGGATCGCCGGCATGATCGCCTACGCCGGCGACGTCGCCCGCCGGCGTGCTCCCGAGGTGCCACGGTTGGCGCCGCTGGCGATCGTCGCGTTCACCGCCGCGGCGGCGATCACGCTCGGGGTGGTCTTCGGGCTGCGAGTGTTCCCGCTGCAGGCCCGGACCGTGGTGCCGATCGCGGGGATGATGATCGGCAACTCGATGACGGCCATGGTGCTGGTGGCCCGGCGGCTGGTCGACGAACTGCGCGACAAGCGCGACGAGGTCGAGGCCAGGCTCGCCCTCGGCCAGCCGTCCCGGCAGGCCGCGACCCCGTACCTGCGCATCGCGTTGCGGTCGGCGATCAGCCCGCAGATCGAAACCACGAAAGCCACCGGACTGGTGTTCCTGCCGGGCGCCATGACCGGGCTCATCCTGGCCGGCGTCCCGCCCGTGCAGGCCGTACTCGTGCAGGCGGTGGTGATGTTCCTGATCCTGGGCTCGGTGGCGGCCACCACGGTCGTGGTCGCCCTCGGCCTGGTGCGTCTGGTGTTCACCCGCGACCACCGGCTGCTGCCGCTGCGGCGCAGATCCTGACCTCGCCGGTCGCCGACCGGCGACCACCCGCCTTGCCAATGCCCGAACGCCGTTACTAGGATATGCAAGTATCCGCTCAACGCGCGCCAACCACACCCAAGGGCACTCATGACCACAACCATCCCGCACTTCATCGGCGGCAAGCGCACCACCGGCCGGTCCACCCGCACCGCCGACGTCTATAACCCCAGCACCGGTGAGGTGCAGGCCCAGGTCGCGATGGCGGGCCAGGCCGACGTCGACGCCGCCGTCGCCTCGGCCGTCGAGGCCCAGAAGGAATGGGCCGCCTGGAATCCGCAGCGGCGCGCCCGCGTGCTGATGCGCTTCATCGAGTTGGTCAACGACCACAACGACGAGCTCGCCGAGCTGCTGTCCCTCGAGCACGGCAAGACCCTGCCCGACGCGCGCGGCGACATCCAGCGCGGCATCGAGGTCATCGAGTTCGCCCTCGGGATCCCGCACCTGCTCAAGGGCGAGTACAGCGAGGGCGCCGGCCCGGGCATCGACGTGTACTCGTTGCGGCAGCCGCTGGGCGTGGTCGCGGGCATCACCCCGTTCAACTTCCCGGCGATGATCCCGCTGTGGAAGGCCGGACCGGCGCTGGCGTGCGGAAACGCGTTCGTGCTCAAGCCCAGCGAGCGCGACCCATCGGTCCCGCTGCGTCTGGGCGAGCTGTTCTTGGAGGCGGGTTTGCCGCCGGGTGTGTTCCAGGTCGTGCACGGCGACAAGGAAGCCGTGGACGCGATCCTGCACCACCCCGACATCAAGGCCGTCGGTTTCGTCGGCAGCTCCGACATCGCCCAGTACATCTACGCGACGGCGGCGGCGACCGGCAAGCGCTCCCAGTGCTTCGGCGGCGCCAAGAACCACATGATCGTGATGCCCGACGCCGACCTCGACCAGGCCGTCGACGCGCTGATCGGCGCCGGGTACGGCAGCGCCGGCGAACGCTGCATGGCGATCAGCGTCGCGGTGCCCGTCGGCGAGCAGACCGCGGACCGGTTGCGCGCCAGGCTCGTCGAGCGGATCAACAACCTGCGCGTGGGCCACTGCCTGGACCCCAAGGCCGACTACGGCCCCCTGGTCACCGAGGCGGCGCTGACCCGGGTGCGCGACTACATCGCCGCGGGCGTGGACGCGGGCGCCGAGCTCGTCGTCGACGGCCGGGAGCGCACCAGCGACGAGATGCAGTTCGGTGACGCCAGCCTCGAGGGCGGCTTCTTCATCGGGCCGACGCTGTTCGACCACGTCACACCCGACATGTCGATCTACACCGACGAGATCTTCGGGCCCGTGCTGTGCATGGTGCGGGCCAAGACCTACGAGGAGGCGCTGGCGCTGCCGTCCGAGCACGAGTACGGCAACGGCGTGGCGATCTTCACCCGCGACGGCGACTCCGCCCGCGACTTCGTCTCCCGCGTCCAGGTGGGCATGGTCGGCGTCAACGTGCCGATCCCGGTGCCGGTGGCCTACCACAGTTTCGGCGGCTGGAAGCGCTCCGGGTTCGGGGACCTCAACCAGCACGGCCCGGCGTCGATCCAGTTCTACACCAAGGTCAAGACCGTCACGTCGCGCTGGCCGTCGGGCATCAAGGACGGCGCCGAATTCGTCATCCCGACGATGAATTAGGGCCCTTGCGTCCATGGAGTTATTCGGGCTGAACGACGACGAACGGGTGATCACCGAAACGGCCGCCGCGTTCGCCGCCAAACGCCTCGCCCCGCACGCCCTGGAATGGGATGCCACCGAACACTTCCCGGTGGACGTGCTGCGCGAGGCCGCCGAACTCGGCATGGCGGCGATCTACTGCCGCGACGACGTCGGCGGCAGCGGACTGCGCCGCCTCGACGGGGTCCGCATCTTCGAGCAGCTGGCCGTCGCCGACCCGACGACCGCCGCCTTCTTGTCCATTCACAATATGTGCGCATGGATGATCGACAGCTACGGCACCGCCGAGCAACGCAAAATCTGGATCCCGCGGCTGGCCTCGATGGACGTCGTCGCCAGCTACTGCCTGACCGAGCCCGGCGCCGGATCCGACGCGAGCGCGCTGAGCACCCGCGCCGTGCGGCAGGGCCCGGAACAAAACGCAGACTATGTGCTCGACGGCGTCAAGCAGTTCATCTCGGGTGCGGGCGCCTCGGACGTCTACGTGGTGATGGCCAGAACGGGCGCCCAGGGCCCACGCGGCATCTCCACCTTCATCGTCGAAAAGGGCACGCCGGGGCTCAGTTTCGGCGCGCCCGAAGAGAAGATGGGCTGGCATGCCCAACCCACCGCGCAGGTGGTCCTGGACGGTGTCCGGGTGCCCGCCGAGGCGATGCTGGGCGGTTCTGACGGCGAGGGCGCCGGGTTCGGCATCGCCATGAACGGCCTCAACGGTGGCCGCCTGAACATCGCGGCGTGCTCGCTGGGCGGCGCGCAGGCCGCGTTCGACAAGGCGGGCGCCTACGTCCGCGAGCGCCAGGCGTTCGGGTCCGCGCTGCTGGACGAGCCGACCATCCGTTTCACCCTGGCCGACATGGCCACCGCGCTGCAGACGTCGCGAATGTTGTTGTGGCGCGCGGCGAGCGCCCTGGACGCCGGCGACGCCGACAAGGTCGAGCTGTGCGCGATGGCCAAGCGCTACGTCACCGACGCGTGCTTCGACGTCGCCGACAGGGCACTGCAGCTGCACGGCGGCTACGGCTACCTGCGCGAGTACGGTCTCGAGAAGATCGTGCGCGACCTGCGCGTGCACCGCATTCTGGAAGGGACCAACGAGATCATGCGGGTGGTCATCGGCCGGGCCGAGGCCGCGCGGTTCAAGGCTTCGCAAGCCACCGCTTAGAAAGGCAGCGATGACTGAGCTTTTCCGGATCGCGTTCCTCGGGTTGGGCAACATGGGCGGGCCCATGTCGGCGAATCTGGTTGCCGCAGAACATGTGGTACGCGGGTTCGACCCGGTGTCGACCGCGCTGACCGCGGCGGCCTCGAATGGCGTCATGGTGTTCGACAGCGCCCCCGAGGCGGTGGCCGAGGCCGACGTGGTCATCACCATGCTGCCCAACGGCGAGCTGGTCAAGCGCTGCTACGCCGAGGTGCTGCCGGCCGCGCGGGAAGGTGCGCTGTTCATCGACAGCTCCACGATCTCGGTCAACGACGCCCGCGAGGCACACGCGCTGGCGCAGTCGCACGGCGTCGCCCAGCTGGACGCCCCGGTCTCCGGCGGCGTGAAGGGAGCCGTCGCCGGCACCCTGGCGTTCATGGTCGGCGGCGACGAGTCCGCACTGCAGCGGGCCCGGCCGGTGCTGGAACCCATGGCGGGCAAGATCATTCACTGCGGCCTGGCGGGCGCCGGGCAGGCCGCCAAGGTGTGCAACAACATGGTGCTGGCGGTGCAGCAGATCGCGATCGGCGAGGCCTTCGTGCTGGCGGAGAAGCTCGGGCTGTCGGCGCAGTCCCTGTTCGACGTGATCACCGGGGCCACCGGCAACTGCTGGGCGGTGCACACCAACTGCCCGGTTCCCGGGCCGGTGCCGACGTCCCCGGCGAACAACGACTTCAAGCCCGGCTTTGCGACCGCACTGATGAACAAGGACCTGCACCTGGCGATGGACGCGGTGGCCTCGACCGGTTGCTCGGCGCCGCTGGGCAGCCACGCCGCCGAGATCTACGCCGAGTTCATCGCGTCCGACGCCTCCCACGCCGACAAAGACTTCAGCGCGGTCATCGAAATGCTGCGCAGCGGCTAGTTCACCTTACGGCCCAGGAAGGCGGCCAGCTGATCGGCGGGCGAGCGGTCCGAGGAGCAGGGCTGCTCGTCGCCGAAGGGCAGCCCCGGCCCGCGGAACTGCGGCCCCACGAACGCATGCACGGCGGCAAGCTGCTCGGCCGCCAACTCGGGATCCAGATCGGTGGATTGGCCCGTGGCCACCGCGAGATCCCACGCGTGGGTCAGTACATCGCTGGTGCGCATCCCGATGAAGAGCTGTCCGGGAATCTCGCCGAACGGCAGTGTGAACGTGGCGGACAACCCGTCCGGACTGGCGAAGACCTGCTGGGCGGAGGCGGCAGCGGCTCGGTGGGCCGCAGCGATGTCGTCGGGCCGGACGGGCGGCCCCGCGCCGCCACCGGCCCAGTGCCCGACGTGCTCGTTGCCGCCGATGACGTGCTCGACCAGTTCTCGCACCGTCCATTCCGAACATGGTGTGGCGGCGCCGAACTGGTCGGGGCTGACGTTGGCAAGGACGCCGGCGAACGCGTCCTGAGCGCGCCGGTGAGCTACCAGTGGGTCCACCGTCCTGCCTTTCTCGCGTTCCGCGTCGGTATGTGACGATTGTGCCCGCACCATCGCGGTCACGGCGGACATTGCCCGGGATACCTCGTCGCGGGCCTGGGGACCGCCATCCGGCGATCCGGGACCGGCGGTGCCCGCGACGGCGTCGACCGGTCGAATGCTCTGCGGGGAAATGCCTTTCGATCCCCTACCGTCCGAGCAGCGCCCGGACCAGCCGACGAGGCCCGTACGGCCGCAGCATCACACTGGCCGGGCGCGGGCGCACCCGTTGCGGCCACCAGAACCAGCGCCCGAGCAGCGTCGCGATCGACGGGGTCATGAAAGCGCGGACGACCAGTGTGTCGAACAGCAGTCCCAGGCCGATGGTGGTGCCGATCTGGCCCAGGATGCGCAGATCGCTGAACGCGAAGGATGCCATGGTCGCGGCGAACACCAGCCCGGCCGCGGTCACCACCGAGCCGGAGCCGGCCATCGCGCGGATGATGCCCGTCTTGAGTCCGGCGTCGATCTCCTCCTTGAACCGGGAGATCAGCAGCAGGTTGTAGTCGGATCCGACGGCCAACAGCAGGATGACGGCCAGCGCCAGCACAATCCAGTACAGGGTGATACCCAACAAGTCCTGCCAGACCAGCACGGACAGACCGAACGACGCGCCCAGGGACAGCGCCACCGTGCCCACGATGACGATCGCGGCGACCAGGCTGCGCGTGATGAACATCATCACGAGCAGCACGAGGCTGAGCGCGGCGATCCCGACGATCATCAAGTCGTATTTCGCGGCGTCCCGGATGTCCTTGTAGGCCGCCGCGGTGCCCCCCAGATAGAAGTTGGCGTTGCGCAACGGGGTGCCCTTCACGGCTTCGTGCGCGGCCTTCAGAATCGGATCGATGTGCGAAATGCCCTCGGGGGTGGCGGGATCGCCTTCGTGGGTGATGATCATGCGGGCGGCCTTGCCGTCCGGCGACAGGAACTGCTTGAGGCCCCGCTTGAAATCGGGATTGCCGAAGGCTTCGGGAGGCAGGTAGAAGGAGTCGTCGTTCTTGGCGGCGTCGAAGGCCTGCCCCATGGCGGTCGCGTTCTCGATCAGCTCCGAGGTCTGGTCGTAGATGCCGGACAGGGTGGCATAGTTGGACAGCATCAGATCGTGATTGGTCTGCTGGCTGTCGATCTGCTGCGGTATGAGCGCCAGCAGTTGCGGCTGGATCGCATCGAGCTTGTCCAACGAGGCGGTGACCCTTCCGAATTGGTCACTGAGCCGATCGATGCCGTCGAGCGCGTCGAACAGGGACCGGAACGCGGCACAGGCGGGGATGTCGTAGCAGTGCTTCTCCCAGTAGAAGTAGCTGCGGATCGGCCTGAAGTAGTCGTCGAAATTCGCGAGCCTGTCGCGCAGGTCGTTCATCGTGGCGACCGTCTCGTGGAAGCTTTCGGTCTGGTCGTGGGTGGCGGCGGCCAGCTGCTGCTGCAGGGCATACTGGCGCCGGAAGATGTCGATCGTCTTGGCCATCTCCGCGGCCTGCGTGAGAATGTCGGCCGCGCGGTCCTTCTGGTATTTCAGGTTCTGAAGCTGCCCGACGCTTTGCATACTGATCTGAAACGGTATCGAGCTGTGGACGATCGGCGTTCCCAGCGGCCGGGTCATGGCCTGCACCTCGGCGATGCCCGGGACGTGGAAGACGGCCTTGGCCACCCGGTCGAGCAGCAGCATGCCGGCCGGGTTGCGCAGGTCGTGATCGGTCTCGATCATCAGCAACTCGGGATTGAGCCGGGCCGCCGAAAAGTGCCGCTCGGCCGCCGAATAGCCGACGTTGGCCGGGGCGCTTCCCGGCATGTACGGCCGCGGGTCGTACATGGTCTTGTAGCCCGGCAGCGCAAGCAGGCCGATCAAGGCCACCGCGCAGGTCACCACGAGAACGGGCCCGGGCCAGCGGACGATGGCCGTGCCGACCCGCCGCCAGCCCCGGGTCCTCATGGCGCGCTTGGGTTCCAGCAGACCGAAGTGACTGCCCAGGGTCACCACGGCCGGGCCGAGGGTGAGCGCGGCCGCAAGCGAGACGAGCACGCCGATCGCGGCGGGCGGCCCCAGGGCCTGAAAATAGGGCATGCGGGCAAAGCTCAGGCAGGCCACCGCGCCGGCGACGGTCAGGCCCGAGCCCAGCACCACGTGGGCGGTGCCGTGAAACATGTTGTAGAACGCGTCTTCCCGGTCCTCACCCGTCGTGCGCGCCTCGTGATAGCGGCCGAGGAAGAAGATCGCGTAGTCCGTGCCGGCTGCGATGACCAGCAGCGTGAGCAGATTGGTGGAATACACCGACAGCCCGATGATCCCGGAGTTCCCGAGGACGGCGACCAGTCCGCGGGCCGCGGCCACCTCGATGAAGACGGTGAGCAGCACGAGGATCATGGTGACCAGGGAACGGTAGACGAACAGCAGCATCACCGCGATCACCACAAACGTGATCCCGGTGACCTTCGCGGTGCTCTTGCTGCCGACCGAGAATTGGTCCGCGAACTGCGGTGCCGGACCGGTGACATACGCATTGATCCCCGGTGGCGCCGGTGTGTCGGCCACGACGTCGCGGACCGCGGCGACGGACTCGTTCGCCAGCGCGCTGCCCTGGTCGCCGGCGAGATAGACCTGGACATACGCGGCCTTGCCGTCGGTGCTCTGCGAGGCGGCCGACGTCAGCGTGTCGCCCCACAGGTCCTGGATGTGCTGCACGTGCCTGGTGTCCTGCGACAGCCGGTGGATCATGGAGTCGTAGAAGCGATGGGCGTCATCGCCCAGCGGCTTGTCCCCCTCCAGGACGACCATGGCAACGCTGTCGGAATCGAATTCGCGGAATACCTTGCCGATGCGTTTCATCGCCAGCAGCGACGGCGCGTCGGGGGGGCTCGCCGCCACGTTGTGGGTCCTGCCCACCTCTTCCAATTGCGGTGTGGCGCTGTTCGTGACGACGACGATGGCCAGCCACAGCAGCAGGATCGGAACTGAGAGCCGGCGGATGGTGCGCGCCAGCCCGGGACGCCGCACATCGCGGTCGCTCATGACGACTTGTCCAGACAGAAGGTGTAGGCGTTGTATTCGTTGACCGTCCGCTCCGCCTTGACCTCGCCGTTGACCGTGATGCGGCAGCCGATGGAGTCGCTATTGCCCTGCGCCACAACGTTGGCGAAGACCGCGGGCTCGGTCGTGACGATCGTGTAGGACCACGGCAGGGAGGTGCCGTCGACCCGGTGCGGCTGGGCGTTGACGTCCAGGTAGTTGATGGTCGCCACCGTTCCGGGGGCGCCGAAGACCTCGAGGAGCACGCGCTTGGGGTTGAACGGGACGATATCGTTGGCTCCGCCGCCGGCGTTCGATGCGCCGTGGTGCGAGCCGAAGATGCCGTGCAGGCGGTAGACGCAGAAAGCCGCGGCGGCCACGACCAACACCGCGACCAGCAGCATCCAGCCCCGACTGACCAGCCGGGTAACTGAAATCCCGCCCACCCGTTAGCCTTTCGATAACCGGTGACTCGATCACTCGCGCGGCGCCGTCCGTTGCGCTGCCACGCGGGAGATCGACGGGTCTAACAGTACGGTACGGGACCGGACACTACAAGGGATGGCGGAGGGCACCAGCCACCGTGCCGAACCGCCTCAGCGGGTGGACCGGGTGAGGCCCGGAAGGATGACGTCGTCGACGAGGGCCTGCACCGTGGCGTGAGTGGCCGGCCGTCCCGAGACGATGGACCGGAAGACGAGGTAACCGGGCAACACGTCCCACAGTTCGTCGCTGATCGCGGCGCCGTCGATCTCACCGCGGTCGACGGCCTGCTGCAGGATGTGCCGCATCAGGGCTCTCCGCTGGTCGATGAACTGGTGCTGCATCGCGTCGTTGAGGGCGTCGTTGCGCGACACCTCGACGAGCACGGCGCGCATGGTGCCGGCGTGCTGGTGGGCCTGCTCGCAGACCAGCTCCCCCACCCGCAGCAGGTCACCGCGCAGCGTCCCGGTGTCGGGCGGGACCGCGACATGGCGGATGCCCTCGATGAACGCCGCCAGCACCAGTTCCGCCTTGGACGGCCAGCGCCGGTACACCGTGGCCTTGCTGGCCCGCGCGGTGGCCGCCACCGCGTCCACCGTCAACTTGTCATAGCCGTGCTGCTGCAGCAGCTTCAGCGTCACCGCGAGCAGTTCGGCTTCCCGCGGCGACCACGGCGACGCGTCGGCGGCGCGGTCGGCGGTCTGGGTCACGCCTCCACGATAGAACGACCGCGCCGGGGTGCACCCCCGCTAGAAGTCGCCCGCGTCGCGCCGCAACGTCTCGATGGCCGACACCAGCGCCTGGGACGCGCCTGCGTCCATGCCGACGTCGGCGAACACCTGCTCATTGAGCGTGACGGTCGCGTCCTCGACCGTGGAGCGGCCCAGCTCGGTGATCTGCACCAGCGTGGTCCGCCCGTCGGTGGGGTGCGGCGCCCGTTTGACCAGCCCGTCGGCCTCCAGCCGGCGGATCGCGTGGGTCACGCTGGTGACGTGCACCTGCAGCCGGTCGGACGCCTTGGTGATCGGCAGCGCGCCCGTGCGGCTGAACGCCAGCAGCCGCAGCAGCTCGAACCGGGAGAAGCTCAGGTCGTAGGGGCGCAGCGCGTTCTCGACGCGGGCCAGCAAAATCTGGTGCGCGCGCATCACCGAGGTCACCGCGACCATGCCCGGCGCCACCTCGCCCCACCCGGCACGCTCCCAATTGGCCCGCGCCGCGGCGATGGGATCCCGCTTCTGCGGTCTCGACTCGGCCACGCCCTTTCTTACCGCACCCGACACGAGAGGATGGCGTCGGGCGCGGATGCAGAGCGAAGCAACGCTTACCGAACCGCCGGCCGGGCACGCATGCATCGCGGCGCACCTTTCGCGTCGCGACCAGCGAAGCGTGCGGTCCCCGGTGAGATCGTCATGATGGCCGGCGGCACCTCCGGCCGCCCGGGCGCCCCGGCAATCCCGGCACGGATTGAGGGGCCACCGCAGGCAAGAGGCCGCGTCGTCACCAACGGCCGCCCGGTCCCGCGCCGGGTCTGCGTGGGCCGCGGCCGCTACAGCGAACGCTGCAGCAGCACCTGCCCGTTGTCGGCGGAAACCACCTGCACCGCGGCGATCTGGTCGACCGGTGTCGAGATGCTGCCGGCCGGCGTCGCGGTGTGCCCGGGTTCGGCCACCCACGTCGCCAGCCGGGTCTGGCTGCCGTCGCGACCCACCACCACCATCGCCAGCGTGTCGTGGTGTGCCGTCAGCGGTGCCAGGCACACGCAGTTGAGGTTGATGAACGTCCCCCAGTGCTGGCTGCTGACCTGCACGGTCGAGGTGAGCAGCGTGGTGCCGACCTGCGCCATCGGCTGCGACGACGCGGCGACTTGATGCGAAGGCGCCGACAACTGGCTCTGCACGCCGACGAACACGCCCACGCCCAGCACCGCGGCCGCGGCCGCGGCCGCCACCCACGTCAGCACCCGCGCGCGGCGGCGCCGGAAGCGCACCGCGGCCAGCAGCGACGGCAGCAGCGTCGCCGACACGGCCGGGGTCGCCGGAGCAGACGGACCCGAACCGATCGCGGCCACCTCGTCACGATCGAGCCGGGACAGCAGGGCCGGCACGCCGCTCAGGTCGGCGACGGCCTCCCGGCACGGGCCGCAGTGGGCCATGTGCTCCTCGAACTCTCGGCGGTCGGCGGTGGTCAGCGAGCCCAGTACGTAGGCGGCATCCCACATCGCGTAGGGGTCACCGGGCGGGCCGACATCCCGTAGTGGTGCGTTCATCTTCATCTCCTGTTCGTCAAGCCTCAGCGGGTTACCCCGAGTTCCTGCATCGTCAGCCGCAGCGCCCGGACCGCGTAGTGCAGTCGCGACTTCACCGTGCCCTCGGCGATCTGCAGGTCCGCGGCGATCTGCACGGTGGTCCAACCGCGGTAGTACGACCGTTCGATGACGGCCCGGTGCTCGTCGGAGAGCTGGGCCATCGCGTCGGCGATCAGCAGCCGGTCCAGCGCCGCGTTGACCTCGTCGGGCGTCGACTGTTCGGGCGCACCGACCTCGTCGGTCGAGCCGACGACGTAGCGGTGCCGGGCGCTGCGCCTGTCGTCGATGATCATGTTGCGGGCGACGGTGAACATCCACGCCCGGGCCGAGCGTTCGGTGTCGCCGATGACCTCCGGATGCTGCCACGCCCGCAGCAGCGTCTCCTGGACGACGTCCTCGGCGTGGCTCGCGTCCCCGGTCAACCGGAGCGCGTAGCGCCACAACACCGCGGCGTGCTCGTCGTAGATCGCCCGCATCAGAGCGGCTTCGGCAGCCGCCGACGCCCCCGTGCCCGCCACTCGAGCCACTCGATCACCTCCGCCTGGTGAAACGAATCGACGCGGCCGTTAGTTCACGTTAGGCGTCCCGCCGGCCTCAAGCGGGCAGGGTCAGTATGCGCGGCCCGTCCTCGGTGACGGCAACCGTGTGCTCCCAGTGCGCGGCCCGGGAGCCGTCGGCGGTGGTGACGGTCCACTCGTCGTCGAGCACCACCGTCTTGCCCGTTCCCAGCGTCAGCATCGGTTCGATGGCCAGCACCGAACCCGGCGCCAGCAGCGGGCCACGCCCGGGGGCGCCCTCATTGGGCAGGAACGGGTCCATGTGCATCTGCCGGCCGATGCCGTGGCCGCCGTAGCCCTCCACGATCCCGAACTCCCGGCCGTAGCGGCGCTCGGCGGCGCGGGTGCCCGTCTCGATCGCGTGCGCGACGTCGGTCAACCGGTTGCCGGCGATCATCGCCGCGATCCCGGCCTCCAGCGATTCGCGGGTCGCCGCGGACAGCGCCTCGTCGGCGGGGTCCAGCGTGCCGACCCCGAAGCTGATGGCGGCGTCCCCGTGCCAGCCGGCCAGCACCGCGCCGCAGTCGATGGACACCAGGTCGCCGGGTGTCAGGAGCTCGGCGGCCGACGGGATGCCGTGGACCACCCTGTCGTTGACGGACGCGCAGATCGACGCGGGATAGCCGTGATACCCCAAAAACGACGGCGTCGCACCGGCTTCCCGGATCACCGACTCGGCGATCTCGTCGAGGCCCAGCGTCGACGCACCGGGAACCGCCGCCGTCCGCACGGCCTGCAGCGCGGCCGCGACCACGGCGCCCGCGGCCGCCATCGCGTCCAGTTCGGCGGCGCTGCGCCGCGGCACGACCCGGCGACTGCGCAGCCGCGCCAGCGGGGTCATCGTTATTTGCCGAGGGCTCGCAGCGCGCGGGCGAACACCTCATCCATCGTGCCGACGGCGTCGACGGTCTTCAATTCGCCGCTGTAGTACTCCAACAGCGGCGCGGTCTCATCGCGGTAGACCTTCATCCGGTTGAGGATGACGTCGTCGGTGTCATCGGCGCGCCCGCGCGCCTTGAGCCGCTGCAGCAACTCGTCTTGGGAGACACGAAACTCGAGCACCGCGTCGATGTCGGTGCCGCGGCGTTCCAGCATCTCGTGCAGCGCCTTGGCCTGCTGCACCGAGCGTGGGTATCCGTCGAGGATGAAGCCGTTGGTGGCGTCGGGCTCGTTGAGGCGGT
The DNA here is from genome assembly GCA_963711445.1 of uncultured Actinomycetota bacterium. Taxonomy (GTDB): domain Bacteria; phylum Actinomycetota; class Actinomycetes; order Mycobacteriales; family Mycobacteriaceae; genus Mycobacterium. Next base: position 454,906 of record CAVQEF010000002.1, on the reverse strand, counting down.
TGTCGACGAGTTGGTTGGTCAGCTCGGCGGGCACCAGGTCACCGGCGTCCAGGTACCGCTTGGCCTCCAGCCCGAGTTCGGTGCCCTCGTCGATGTTGCGCCGGAACAACTCGCCGGTCGAGATCTGCGGGATTCCCAGCTTCTGAGCAAGCTTTTCGGCCTGCGTGCCCTTGCCCGCCCCAGGCGGCCCCAGCAAAACAACTCTCACTTGAGGAACCCTTCGTAGTTGCGCTGCATGAGCTGACTCTCGATCTGCTTGACCGTATCCAACCCGACACCGATCATGATCAGCACCGCAGTGCCGCCGAACGGCAGGTTCTGCACCGCTCCGCCATTGCCGATCTGCAGGAACAGGTTGGGCAGCACGGCGATCGCGCCCAGGTAGATCGAGCCCGGCAGCGTGATCCTGCTCAGCACGTAACGCAGGTAGTCGGCGGTGGGCTTGCCCGGCCGGATGCCGGGGATGAAGCCGCCGAACTTCTTCATCTCGTCGGCTCGCTCGTCCGGGTTGAAGGTGATCGACACGTAGAAGTACGTGAAGAAGATGATCAGCCCGAAGTAGATGGCGATGTAGATGGGGTCGCTGGGGTCGGACAGGTAGGTGCTGACGAACTTGTCCCACCAGCTGTTGCCCAGGCCGCCGCTGCCGCTGCGGATCAGCTGGGTCACCAGGTGCGGGATGTAGATCAGCGACGAGGCGAAGATGACCGGGATGACGCCGGCCTGGTTGACCTTGAGCGGCAGATACGTCGAGGTGCCGCCGTACATGCGCCGGCCCACCATGCGCTTGGCGTACTGCACCGGGATCCGGCGCTGGCCCTGCTCGACGAAGACCACGCCGACGATGATGATCAGCGCGGCCGCGCAAACGGCGGCAAAGATGACCCCGCCCCGGCTGTCCAGGATGGACTTGCCCTCGGACGGGATGCGCGCGGCGATGCCGACGAAGATCAGCAGCGACATGCCGTTACCGATGCCGCGTTCGGTGATCAGCTCGCCCATCCACATCACCAGCGCCGCCCCACCCGTCATCACCAGCACGATGACGACCAGGGTGAAGATGCTCTGGTCGGCGATGATGTCCAGCGAGCAGCCCTGCAGCAGCCCGCCGTTGGCGGCCAGCGCCACGATACTGGTGGCCTGCAGGATGGCCAGCGCGATCGCCAGGTACCGGGTGTACTGGGTCATCTTGGCCTGGCCCGCTTGCCCCTCTTTGCGCAGCTCCTCGAACCGCGGGATGACCACGGTCAGCAACTGCACGATGATGCTGGCCGTGATGTAGGGCATCACCCCCACCGCAAACACCGTCAGCTTGAGCAGCGCGCCGCCGGAGAACAGGTTGATCAGCGAATAGATCTGCCCGGCCTCGCCGCCGCTGGCCTCCTTGATGCACTGCTGCACGTTGGGGAAGTTGACTCCGGGGGACGGCAACGCGGCGCCGAGCCGGTAGAGCACGACGATGCCCAGCGTGAAGAGGATCTTCCGTCTCAGGTCCACTGTTCGCAGCGATGAGATGAAAGCCGAAAGCACTCTTCCTCCTGCGCAGCGGGGGTCAACCTGTAGTCACGCGCCCAACACCCGCAGGCCAGGACGTACGGCCGACCCAATCTAAGCGCGTCAAATCGTGTACGAGACTAACAGCTGATCTGGGCAGTTTCGTTATCGGGCCGTCCTGCCTGCGGTGAAGCGCGGAGCCCCGACGACTCTTTATACTTGCTAAGTATCGGCAGCCGGGGCCGCGGGCGACTCCCGCGGCCATGAGCGCCGGGAAGAATGGAGCACCATGACACGCAGTGATCAAGACAGCTGGGACCTCGCGTCCAGCGTCGGCGCCACGGCCACGATGGTCGCCGCGGCCCGCGCGGTGGCCAGCACGGGGCCAAGCCCGATCATCGACGACCCGTTCGCGGCGCCCCTGGTCCGGGCGGTCGGGCTCGATTTCTTCCGCCGCCTCGTCGACGGCGAGGTGGTGCCCGAGGCGCACGAGGACGGCGAGCGGGACTTGCAGCTGGAGACCGATTCGATCGCGGTGCGCACCCGCTTCTTCGACGACTTCTTCCTCAACGCGGCGCGCGACGGCATCCGCCAATCGGTGATCCTGGCCGCCGGTCTCGACGCGCGCGCCTACCGGCTCAGTTGGCCGCCCGGCAGTGTGGTTTACGAGGTCGACCAGCCCAAGGTCGTCGACTTCAAGAGCACCGCGATGTCGAATTTGGGTGCCGCCCCGACCGCGGACCGGCGAACCGTCAGCATCGATCTGCGCGAAGACTGGCCGGAAGCATTGCGGCGCAGCGGGTTCGACACCAATCAACCAACTTCTTGGAGTGCTGAGGGCTTGCTGATGTACCTTCCGCCCGAAGCCCAGGACCGGCTGTTCGACAACATCGCCGGGCTCAGCGCGCCCGGAAGCAGGCTGGCCACCGAATTCCACGGGGATTCGAGCCGGACCATGATCGAGCGCGCGCGGCAGTTCAACGATCGGTGGACCAAAGTCGGCTGCGACATCGACTTGTCGGGACTGTTTGTCGACGGCGAGCGCAGCGACGTCGTCGACTACCTGACCGGTGCGGGCTGGCAGGTCAGTACCCGGCCCCGGCGTGAGCTCTTCGCCGATTACGGCCTCGTTTACCCTGACGACGAGGAATCCCAGCTCCGAAACATCGTCGCCGTCACCGCGACCCTGCCCTGAGCCCAGCTAAAACGGTGCCTTAGGTGGCTTGGGCGGGCCTGGCGGCCGGCGCGCGCACGACCATCGGCACCGCGGGGAAGCACCACGCCATCTCCGAGCGTGACTTGCGCAGCGCCGCAGTGCCGTAACCCTTCTTGCGGTGCTCGGGGTGGATCCAGATCCGCACGTCGACCTCGCCACGGACCAGCTCGCCGAACACCATGCCGACCTTCTCCTCCGCCTCGACGGCCACGAACCACGCCGCCTCTTCGTCGTCGACGCGCCGCAGCGCCGCATTGATCTCGTCGTCGAGGTTGCCGGCCGGTCCCCCGGAACCGTCCCCGGCGCCCATCTCCTGCGTGCGCAGGGCGAAGATGTCACGATCCTGTTGCGCCGAGAACGGCCGCAGCTCCAGGTTCTCCCCCGAGCTCGCCGGACGCTCCATGGTGGTGAAGCTCAGCTGCTTGTTGAGGTCTTCGAGTTCGGCCTGGATTTGTTTGCGTGAATCCTTGGTGAGCCGGTCGAAGGACATGCCCATGACCGCTTCGGCGCCCGTGTGGGACGTGTCGAGCACACTGACGATCGCCTCGAGCGCGGCGGGCTTGTCCTCGGAGTCCACGATGAGGTCGAGTACTTCGTGCCGGCGTTCGAGCGCCTTCAACAGGGCGTCTGCGATCTCTCGACGGGCGGCTTTGCGGTCGTGGTCGGTCATGGCACCAGACTAGAACGACGCGGCGGGTGGCGCGCCAGGAGTTCGGCTGCCCAGCTCCAGGAATCGTTGGTAGCGATCCTCGATCGCGCCCGCCCACGCGGGGTGCGGCTCGACGATCCGCTCGGTGCGGGCCCACCGGGCGGCGTCGGCGATGGTGGTTTCCAGGCCGGCCGCCATGCGCCCGAGGAAGGCCGCCCCCAGGGCCGCGCCCTCGGCCACCGCGGAGACCTCCACCGGCCGGCCGGTGGCGTCGGCGATGGCCTGCATCCAGGCCCGCACCCGGGTGCCGCCACCGGCGGCGACGATCCGAGACACCGGCGTGCCGCTGAGTTCGATGAGTTGGCGCACCACAAAGCCCGACGCCTCGTAGGCGGCCCTGCGCAGTGCGGCGGCGTCGTGGGTGAGGTCCAGCCCGTCGAGCGCGGCCCGCCGATCGGGGTCGTGGAACGGTGTGCGCTCGCCCCGGATGTAGGGCGACCACACCGGCACCCGGTGTGGGTCGGCCGACATCGGATCGCCCTCCGCGACAACGCGATCCATCCAGCTGAGGAACAGCCCGCCCGCGTTGCTGGCCCCGCCGATCTGGCTCTTGCCGGCGGTGGTGTGCGGGATCGTCCACAGACCGGGCACCTGCCGGGCCTCGGCGATGGTCGTCCACACGATCAAGGTGGTCCCGCACAGCACCAACACGTCGCCGTCGCGGTCGGCGCCCGCCACGATCTGTTCGCACAGGGCGTCGACGGCGCCGGTCGCCAGCACCACCCCGCCCCGATGCACCTGCCCGGCCGCCGCCCCGATCATCTCCACCCGCGGCATCTGCTCGACGGTCGCGCCCCGCTCGGCGCACGCCGCCGCGCTCCAGCCGGTCCCGTCGAACAAGGGAAAGGCCGTGGCGGCGGTGGCGACATCGATCACCGCCTCGCCCGCCAGGGCGTAGTTGGCCACCGCCGGGGCGGGCCAGTAGCCGGCCGCACCGGGGGCCTGCGCGGCCGTCCAGCGCAGGAACTCGGCGGCCTCGCCCAGCGCGGGTAGCGGCTGCGCGGCCCCCTTTTGGACGCCCGGCCCCTGACCGCGTTCGTCGCCATAGAGCAGCCCCGGCGTGACGGGCGTGCCCGCGGGGTCGACTGCGGTCAGCGAGGGGACCATCGCCGCGACGGCCACCGCCCTCGCGTCGCGGCAGTCGAGCTGGTCCAGCGCGGCCAGCGGACCCTGGCGCCACGCCGCCTCGGCGTCGTGTTCGAGCCGGTTGGGCGTCGGCGCCCGCAGCCGGTGCGGGACGCGCGCCCGCGCCGTTACGCGGCCGTCGGCGTCGGCGGCCACCGCTTTGACCGCGGTGCTGCCGATGTCGATGCCGATTGTGACGGCTTTGCGTGACACGGGCGTCACCGTACGCCAGCATTGGGGTTCGTGACGTCAAGACCGCGCGCCTTGGTGACGGCCCCGCTGCGCGGGCCGGGGTTCGCCGAGCTCCGCCGGCTGGCCGACGTGGTGTACGACCCCTGGATCGAGCAGACCCCGCTGCGGATCTACGGCCCCGAGCAGCTGGCAGAGCGGATCACGGCCGAGGCCGCCGACATCGTTGTGGTGGAAAGCGACTCCGTGCGCGGCCCGGTGTTCGACCTGGGTTTGCGCGCGATCGCCGCCACCCGCGGCGACCCCAACAACGTCGACGTCCCCGGCGCCACGGCCGCCGGCATCCCGGTGCTCAACACCCCGGGCCGCAACGCCGACGCGGTCGCCGAGATGACGGTGGCCCTGCTGCTGGCGGCCACCCGCCACCTGCTGCCCGCCGACTCAGACGTCCGCGGCGGCAACATCTTCCGCGATGGCAGCATCCCCTATCAGCGGTTCCGCGGCTGGGAGGTCGCCGGACGCACCGCCGGGTTGGTGGGCCTGGGCGCGGTCGGCCGCGCGGTGCGGTGGCGGCTGAGCGGGCTGGGCCTGCGGGTCATCGCCCACGATCCGTACCACGACGAGGCCCGGCACAGCCTGGCCGAGCTGCTGGGCGAGGCCGATATCGTCTCCCTGCACGCTCCGGTCACCGACGACACCGCCGGGATGATCGGCGCCGAGCAGTTCGCCGCCATGCGCGACGGCGTGGTGTTCCTCAACACCGCCCGGGCGCAGCTGCACGACACCGATGCGCTGGTCGACGCGCTGCGCGGCGGCAAGGTGGCCGCCGCCGGGCTGGACCACTTCGCCGGCGAATGGCTGCCGACCGACCACCCGCTGGTGGGCATGCCCAACGTCGTGCTGACCCCGCACATCGGGGGCGCCACCTGGGACACCGAGGCCCGGCAGGCGCAGCTGGTCGCCGACGACCTGGCCGCGCTGTTGTCCGGCGGCACGCCCGCCCATATCGTCAACCCGGAGGTGCTGGGCCCATGAAATTCGTCGAGGACGCCGAAACCGCGGTGCTGGACGCGGCCAAGGACATGCTGCGCCGCGGCCTGGTCGAGGGAACCGCCGGCAACATCTCGGCGCGCCGGTCCGATGGCACCATCGTCATCACGCCGTCGTCGGTCGACTACGGCGACATGGCGCTCGAGGATCTCGTCGTCGTCGACGCCGAGGGCGCCGTACTGCGGGCCGCCGACGGCCGCTCGCCGTCGACCGAGTCCAAGCTGCACCTGGCCTGCTACCAGGCGTTCGACGACATCGGCAGCGTCATCCACAGCCATCCGGTGTGGGCGACCATGTTCGCGATCGCGCACAAGCCGATTCCGGCCTGCATCGACGAGTTCGCAGTGTACTGCGGCGGCGACGTACGGTGCGCCGAGTACGCCGCCTCCGGCACGCCAGACGTCGGGCTCAATGCGGTCAAGGCGCTCGACGGCCGGGCGGCCGCGTTGATCGCCAACCACGGGCTGGTGGCTGTCGGGCCCCGGCCCGACAAGGCCCTGCACGTCACCGCCCTGGTCGAACGAACCGCCCAGATCGTCTGGGGCGCAAAGGCGCTCGGTGGCCCGGTACCCATCCCCGAGGACGTCAACCGCAACTTCGCCGCGGTCTACGGCTACCTGCGCGCCAACTCCTGATGCACCGGTTCCGGCTTGGCCGCGCGAACATCGCGCGGGTGGTGGAACTTCGATTCTCGTTGGGAGCGAACTCTTTTCCCGGAACGCCGCCGTCGGGGTGGCGGGACAACGCCGACCTGCTGGCGCCCGACTTCTTCGACCCCGACTCCGCCCAGTGGCACATCGCGATCCAAAGCTGGGTCATCGAGGTCGACGGACTGACCGTCGTCGTGGACACCGGCGTCGGCAACGACCGCGAGCGCCCGCACATGCCACCGCTGGACCACCTGAACACGGGGTTCCTGGCGGCACTGGAGTCGGCGGGCATCGACCGCAACGCGGTGGACGTCGTCGTCAACACCCACATCCACTCCGACCACGTCGGGTGGAACACCATGCTGGCCAACGGCACCTGGGTGCCGACGTTTCCCAACGCCCGCTACCTGGCGCCGGCCGCCGACTACCGCCACTTCTCACCGGACGGGCCCGCGGGCCAGAGCCCGCTGACCGGCTCGTGTTCGCCGACAGCGTGCTGCCCATCGAAGAGGCCGGACAGCTCGTCGGATGGTCCGACGACTTCCAGATCAGTCCGTCGCTGCGACTGCGGCCCGCCCCCGGGCACACGCCGGGCTCCTCGGTGCTGTGGCTGGACGCCGGCCGGCCGGCGGTCTTCGTCGGCGATCTCACCCACAGCCCGTTGCAACTGCGCCGGCCCGCCGACGCCTGCGCCTTCGACGTGGACGCCCCCGCCGCCGCGGTGACCCGCCGCCGGATCTTCACCGAGGCCGTCCGGGCAAAAGCGGCCGTGATACCCGCGCACTACCCCGGCCGCGGCGGCGCGACCATCCGCGCCGCCGCCGACGGCTTCGACGTCGACCGCTGGCTGGACACCGAATCCCTGTGACGCACTACCGGCCCGGCCGGCCGCGCCAGTTGCGGGGAGAGGCGCCGTGTTCCCGGGCGAACAGCCTGCTGAAATAGCCGGGGTCGGTCACCCCGACCCGCCTGGCGACCTCTGCGATCGGAAGATCCGTTTCGGCCAGCAGGCCGCGAGCCTGCGTCATGCGGCGTTCGATGATCCACTCCTGCACGGTCCGTCCGGTGCGTCGGCGCACGACGGTGGTCAGGTGTCCCGGCGTCAGGCCCACTTCGCGCGCCACGTCGCGTAGCGACAACGGCTCGGCGTGGCGCCGGTCGATCACCGCGAATACATCGGCCAGCAGCGGTTCCCCGCTGCGCCGCAGCTCGGCCACCGCCGGACCGGCCAACCGCGCGAGATCGATCAGCAGCAGGGTGAGATGGGCCAGGGCCGCCTGCCGATAACCATCCTGCCGCGTGAGCAGTTCGTCCTCGATCGCACCGATCGCGGCGTCCCAAGCCGGCCGTCGGGCGGCGGGCACCTGAAGGCGCAGTATCCCGCCGGCGTGCCCGTGCAGAAACGGGAACAACAGCGGGTGCGCCCGCCACGCCGGCCACGGTGACCGCCCGTCCTCGCCCAGCGCGGTGGGGTCGAAGAAGACCGCGACCCCGGCGCCGCGGAGCTCCAGCCGCCCCGGGTCGAGCACCTGGCCCGCGGCCGCCACGTGGACCAGCCCGGGTCCGGGGAGGTACCACAGCGCCGGAAAGTCGTGGATGTGGCGACCGCGTTCGACGAAATCCTCGGGGCCCGAACGCACCACCGACACCGGGGGCGTGTCCGGATCGGTCCGGTATGTATAGATCGGCACGCCCGCGCGGTGGCGAACCATCCAGGCCGGCTGTGTCATGCAGCCAAAAATAGTCCTACTTTCCCCAAGGATCACCTAATTCTGTGCTGACGCAGCGATTCACCATGGATGCCGTGACAAAACATCATCCACATGATTACCTGCCCGCCGCCGGCCACGACGCGCTGCTGCCCGCTTACGACCTGTTGTCGCGCCTGCTGGGCATGAAAAAGGTCCACCGGGCCCTCATCGCGCAGGCCGAGCTCGCCGACTGCCGCCGCATCCTGGAAATCGGTTGCGGCACCGGAAATCTCATCATTGAGGCCAAACGGGCCCAGCCCCACCTCGAGGTGATCGGATGCGATCCCGACCCGCGGGCGCTTGACCGGGCGCGACGAAAGACGGACGCGATCCGCTTCGAGGAGGGCTACGCCGAACGCCTCCCCTACGCCGACGGCGAATTCGACCGGGTGCTGTCGTCGATGATGCTGCACCACATCGACGACGAGGCGAAAACCGCCGCGGCGGCCGAGGTCTTCCGGGTCCTTGGCCCGGGCGGCAGGCTGCAGCTGGTCGACATCGGCGGCGAGTTGGCCGGCGACCACGGTCTGCTGGGGCGGCTCATCAGGCGCAGCCCCCACGCGGCCGGCAACCTGGGCGACGCGATTCCCCGGCTGCTGACCGCGGCCGGGTTCGACTGCACCGAGGTCGCATCGCAGCGGCATCGCATGCTCGGGCGATTGAACTACTACCGGGCCACCCGCCCGGCCTAGCCCTGGCTGAGGCGGACCGGGAGTGATTCGTACACGGTCATGTTGTTGCACAGGTCGGGCAGCGTCATCCTCGGCTCACCGACTTCGATGACGCCGGATTTCAGCAAGACCTCGTCCAGGGCGGCCCGGACTTCCGCCCGGGCAAGCATGGCGCCCAAACAGTGGTGGGCGCCACCACCTCCGAAGGACTGGTGCGGGTTGGGATCACGGCGAATGTCGAACCGGTGCGGATCCTCGAAGACGTCTTCGTCGCGATTGGCCGAGCGCAACATCGTCACCACGCGCGCACCCTCGGGGATCGTTGCGCCGCCAAGCACCACGTCTCTGGTTGCCCCACGCACCCAGAACATGATCGGTGTGGAATAGCGGATCACCTCCTCGACCGCCGTGCGCCTTGCATCCGGATCGGATCGGTAGACCGCAATCTGATCCGGGTTGGCGACGAAGGCGCGAAGCCCGTCGCACAATGCGTTTCGAGTCGTGTCCGCGCCGGCCAACCCGAGGATGAAGAAGAAGATCTCCAGCTCGTTGGCGGGCAACAGGAAGCTCTGCCCCGACTCTGCCGTGATCTGCGCGGTGCAGAGCGCACTCCAAATGTCGTCCACGGGATGTTCGCGCTTGTACGCGGTCAGCGCGCTCGCGTACTGGAACAACTCCATAAAGGGCAACAGGTCATCACCGTCGGGAACGGACATCTGGGCGCCGGCGGTCTTCAGCACCCGGTCGATCAAGCCGAATACATGCGGGCGGTCGGCGTCGGGAATCCCCACGATGTCGCCGATCACCGAGATCGGTAACCCCGCGGCCAGATCGACGAATTCACCGCCACCGGATTCACGCAAAGTAGCGGCCATCGCCCTGGCCCGATCGCGAATGCCGTCTTCCAACTTGGCCACGGCACGTGGCGTGAAGGCACGAGCGATGACCTTGCGGCGAATCGTGTGATCCGGCGGATCCATGCTCACGATCGCCGGATAAGCGTCGAACAATGGCACATCCTGAATCAGCGGTCCACGGGTCGCCGTAAACGACTCGTAATCGCGATGCACCCGGGCGACGTCGGCATGTTTGGTGCACACCCAAAACTCGCGACCGACGGTCGATCTCACGTCGTCGGTGAGTCGTTGATGAAAGACGGGCGTACGGGCGCGCAACTCGGCGAACAGGTCGTCGGGAAACCGCGAGCCCCAAATCGCCGGCTCGGCGAGGTCGATCGTCGTGTCGGTCACGATGCGCCTGAACCCTCCTCAAGCTCCTTGCGCAGACCGGTCAGGATCAGGCGCAACCCATATGCGAACGCCTCGTAGCTTGGCCCGTCAGCCGTGGCACCGGCGCGGCGGATGTGTTCGAGCTGAACCGAACCCAGCAGGTGGACGTACAGCGTGGCGTGCGCCGCATCGAAACGCTGTGCGCTCAAGCCAGATTCGCGCAGAATTCCGCGAGAGGCGCGGTCCATATCGGCGGCCGCCGCGGTGTGCGCATGCTCCTGTAGCAAGACCGCGATCCCGGGCACCTCCACCAGCACCCTCCAGGCATTCATGTAGAGCGCAACCAACCGTGATTCCCAGTCGCCCTCTTGTGGCACCTCGATCTGCGCGAGCACCGACTCGATCAAGAGATCGAACAGTTCGCGTTTGTCGCGCACGTGGTAGTAGACCGACGATGCCGCCGTGCCGGCCTCGGCCGCCAGCTCCCGCATCGTCACCCGGCCGACGCCGACGCGCTTCGCCAGCCGCAACAGGTGCTTCGTCAGGTGGGCGCGGTCCAGCGCCCCATAGCGCAGCACCGGCGCATTGGCCAGAGTCTCCACGACCGCCCCACTTTCGAACAGCATTCGAATTCGAACAGTATTCAGATTAGAGCAATGTCCGCTTACGATGTCAACGGTCCAGCGCCCGATGCACGACGGAGGAACACCCATGGCGCCCTACCGCGTGGTTCAGTGGTCGACCGGCAACATCGGCAAGCGAGCGCTTTCCCTCCTGCTCGACCGCGACGACTTCGAGGTGGTGGGCGTGCACGCCCTGGGCGCCGACAAAGTGGGGCGCGACGCGGGCGCGCTCGCGGACCGGGCCCCGACGGGCGTCACCGCGACGAGCGACGTCGAGGCGTTGCTCGACCTGGCGCCGGACTGCGTGAACTACATGCCGCGCGCAATCGACTACGAACTGGTGGACACGATGCTGCGCCGCGGCATCAACGTGGTGACCACCGGAGACTTTCTGACCGGCACCCATCACCCGGTCGAACTCCCGGCGCTCGAAAAGGCTGCGCGACAGGGCCAAGCCACCTTCCTGGGAACGGGATTCGAGCCGGGCTTCATCAACGTCGTCGCCGGCTTCCTCACCGGCGCGTGCCGACGGGTGCGCAGCGTCAAGCTGGTCGAAACGCTGGACTGCACAACGTATCCCGTACAGGAAGTGTGGAAGGTGCTCGGATTCGGCAAAACACCCCGCGAGCCGGTGACGCACCTCGACCCGGCGACGCAACGATACGGCCTCGGCTACTTCGAGACGCTGGACATGATCGCCGCCATGCTGGGTACCGAGCTCGACTCCAAGGAGGCATTCGTCGAGCCCGCGGTGCTGACCCGGGATCTGGATCTGGGCTGGGTGGACTACGCCGCCGGCACCGCCGGGGGCCAGCGCCGCACCTATCGCGGTTATCGCGGCGGCCGCCCGGTGATCGAGCTGGCCATCTGCTGGACCATGAGCGACGACGCGCTCGACCCGAAATGGACAGACCCCAAGGGTTTCAGCGTGGTGATCGACGGCGAGCCACGCGTCGACGCGACGATCCGGTTCGGCAACCCCGGCGAGGACGTGATGACCGTGTTGATGGACAGCACCGCCGTCGCGGCGGTCAACGCCATACCCTTCCTGTGCGACGCCGCACCGGGCGTCATCACCCCGATCGATCTGCCCGTCATGGGATCCCGGGGCGCCCTGCTCTAGCGCTGGTCGAACGCCACCTTGACCGCGCCGCTCTCGCCCTGGTTGGCGATCGCCAGGAAGGCGTCGCGCCACCGCTCAAGCGCGAACGTGTGAGTCAGCATGGGGCGCAGGTCCACCCGGCCCGCGTCGGTCATGTCTAGATAGTGGGCGATGGCGTGTTGGCGCACGCCACCGACCTCCTCGACCCCGAAGGCATTGGAACCCACGAGGGCGATCTCCTTGAAGTACAAGGGACTCCACTCCCACCGTCCGGGCGCATGCACGCCGGCCTTCACCAGCGTCCCGCGGGAGCGCAGCACCCGCACCCCGACCTCGAACGTCTCGGGCTTGCCGACGGTGTCGTAGACGACGTCGACGGCCCCCGGGTGGGCCATCGGCAGCCCCTGCAGCGGTTGCCGCAGCCGGCCACCGCCCCAGGCGACCAGCTCTTCGATGACGGCCAGGCGCGGCTCGTGCGCCAGCACCACCTCGGCGCCGAACGCGCGGGCCAGCTCCGCCTGGGCCGCAAACCGCGCCACCGCGGCCACGGCCACCTCGGGATAGAGCGCCCGCAGGATGGCGACCGCGCACAACCCCAGCGAGCCGGCCCCGTACACCAGCGCCCGGCCCGAGCGGGGCGGCGGGTGGCGGGTGATCGCGTGCAGCGACACCGAGAACGGGTCGGCGAACACCGCCGCCTCGTCGGGCACCGAATCGGGTATCGCGAACAGCATGCTGTCGTGCGCGGGCATCAATTCGGCGTAGCCGCCGGTCACGTCGGCCGACACCCCGGTGTGGATGCCGGGCTTGATGTCGCCGTCGGTGAAGCTGTGGCACAGGCTGTAGTCGCCGGCCTCGCACGCGGGACAGGGCGGCTCGATGCCGCGCGGCCCGCACGAGAGCCACGGGTTGAGCACCACCCGCTGCCCGACTTCAAGCCCGCGCGCCGTGGGGCCCAACGCCACCACGTCGGCGACCACCTCGTGGCCCATCACCTGCGGGAACGAACAGAACGCGGCCATCGCGTTGTCGGCGTCGCCCTCGCCGAAGTCCATCAGGATCTGCTTGGAGTCCGACCCGCAGATGCCGGTCAGCCGGGGCCGGGTGAGCACCCAATCGTCGTGCGGCAGCACCGGGTCGGGCACCTGGCGCAGCGCGGTGGGGGTCCGGGCCAGGTTGACGGTCAGCGCGTTGGCGTCATCGGGAACCGCGAAGGGCTCCGGCGGCACGCCGTAGACCAGCGCCCTCATCGCTGCGCCATTCCCGCCGAGCCGGCGATGAACGCGTCGAGGTCGGCGTTCTTGGCGTCGATGACGGCCTTCATGTCCGGGACGTAGTGCTCGAATTGCTCGCTGCCCAACGCGTCGATGATGCCGTCGGCCACCTCGGTGGCGGGGACCTTGGGCCCTTGATAGAGGGGCTCCTCGCTGCCCGGCTGGTCCCAGATCTCGGTGTCGACCGGGCCCGGCTCGATCAGCTTCACCGCCACGCCGGTGCCGTGCAGGTCCACGGCCATCGCCTCGCTCCAGCCGCATAGTGCGAATTTGCTTGCACAGTAGGCGGTTTCGTGGATGATCCCCAGACGCCCGCCGACGCTGGACACGTTGACGATCAGCCCCGACCGGCGCGCCAGCATCCGGGGCAGCAGCGCCAGCGTCAGCCGCATCGGGGCGAAGAAGTTCACGCGCATGACGGCCTCGACCTCGGCGGGGGCCAACGCGGCGACGGGCCGGCGCTTGGGGATCGCGGCGTTGTTGACCAGCACGTCGACGCCGCCGAACGCGTCCCAGGCCCGCGGCGCCAGGGCGTCGATCGCCGCGGCGTCGGCCAGGTCGGCGACCCACATCGCCGAGGCGGGCGAGTGTCGCCGGCACTCGGCCAGCACCGCGGCCAGCCGGTCGCGCCGCCGGGCGATCAGCCCGACCACCGCCTCCCGTTCGGCCAGCCGCCTGGCCAGCGCGGCCCCCAGACCCGAGGACGCGCCCGTGATCAGCACCCGTTTGCCGGCCGCCGCGTATGCCACCAGTCAAGGTTGCCGCGATTCGGCGGCGGCGTACAGTGGGAGAAGCTATTAAACCAACTAATTATTAGCTGAGATCCACTAACTATTTAGGGGCGTGACGATGACTTCTACCGGCACCCGGTACGAGGGGGACACCTGGGACCTGGCATCCAGCGTCGGGGCGACCGCGACCATGGTCGCGGCCGCCCGCGCGGTGGCCACGCGCGCCGCCCGCCCGCTGATCGACGACCCGTTCGCCGAGCCGCTGGTCCGCGCCGTCGGGGTGGACCTGCTCACGCTGCTGGCCAGCGGTGAACTGGACCCCGGTGAGCTCAACGACGTGCACGACGGCGCGACGGGATCCACCGGCGCCATGTCGCGCATGGCCGACAACATGGCCGTGCGCACCAAGTTCTTCGACGAGTTCTTCGTGGCGGCGACGAGGGCGGGCGTCAAGCAGGCCGTGATCCTCGCCTCCGGGCTGGACGCGCGCGCGTACCGGCTGCCCTGGCCGGCGGGCACGGTGGTCTACGAGGTCGACCAGCCGCAGGTGATCGAGTTCAAATCCCGCACGCTGGCCGAGTTGGGCGCCGCGCCCACGGCCGACCGGCGGGTGGTGGCCGTCGACCTGCGCGACGATTGGCCCACCGCGCTGCGCGCCGCCGGGTTCGACCCGGCCCAGCCGACCGCGTGGAGCGCCGAGGGCCTGCTCGGCTACCTGCCGCCCGACGCGCAGGATCGCCTGCTGGACACCATCACCGAGCTCAGCGCGCCGGGCAGCCGGCTCGCGACCGAAAGCGCGCCCAACCCGGAGCCCGGCGACGAGGAGAAGATGAAGGAACGCATGCAGACCATCTCCGAGCGGTGGCGCGCGCACGGTTTCGACATCGACATGGCCGGTCTGGTCTACTTCGGTGACCGCAACGAGGCGGCTTCCTACCTGACCGACCGCGGCTGGGCAATCGACGCCGTGAGCATTCGGGAGCTGTTCGTGGCCAACGGACTGCCGCCGCTCGAGGACGACGACATGCGCATGGGCGACGTGCTCTACGTGAGCGGCACCCATGAGTAAGGGCCGCACCGAGGGAGACAGCTGGGGGCCCGCGTCCAGCGTGGGGGCGACGGCGACCATGGTCGCGGCCTCGCGCGCGCTGGCGTCGCAGGGGCCCGGCGCACTGCTCGACGACCCGCTGGCCGATCCGCTGGTCCGCGCCGTGGGCCTGGACCCGTTCGTCCGCATCATCGACGGGGAGCTCGACTTCGACGACGACCCGCTGCTGAACCGCAGGACCAGGGCCGAGCAGATGGCCGTGCGGACGCGGTTTTTCGACGACTTCTTCACCGGCGCCGCCGCCGACGGCATCCGGCAGGCGGTGATCCTCGCCTCGGGCCTCGACACCCGCGCCTACCGGCTGCGGTGGCCGGCCGGCACCGTCGTCTACGAGGTCGACCAGCCGCAGGTCATCGCGTTCAAGACCGACACGCTGGCCGGCCTGGGTGCCGCCCCGACCGCTGAGCGCCGGGCGATCGCCATCGACCTGCGCGACGACTGGCCGGCGGCGTTGCGGCACGGCGGCTTTGACGTCGAGCAGCCGAGCGCCTGGAGCGCCGAGGGGCTGCTGCCCTACCTGCCGCCCGAAGCGCAGGACCGGTTGTTCGACCACATCACCGCCCTCAGCGTTCCGGGCAGCCGGCTGGCCACCGAACACGTGCCCGACCCCAACTCCATCACCGACGAGCGGTTGCAGCGCATCACCGAGCGCTGGCAGCGCGCCGGTTTCGACCTCAACGCGGCCGAGCTGTTCTATCCGGGCGAGCGCAGCGTCGTCGTCGACTACCTGACGGGCCACGGCTGGCAGGTCACGGCCCGAGCGGTCAGGGACCTGTATGCGCAGAACGGGTTCGAGTTCCCCGAGGAGCTCACGGCCGCCTTCGGCGACCTGAGCTATGTCGCCGCAACCCTGCAGTAGGGTCTTGTCATGCCGCGCGCTCACGACGACACCTGGGACCTGGCCTCCAGCGTGGGCGCGACCGCGACGATGGTCGCCGCCGGTCGCGCCATGGCCACCCGGGATCCCCGCGGCCTGATCGACGATCCGTTCGCCGAACCCCTGGTGCGCGCCGTGGGGCTGGACTTCTTCACCAAGATGATGGACGGCGAGCTGGACCCGGCGGCATTCGAGAACGCCAGCCCGGCGCGCCTGCAGGCGATGATCGACGGAATGGCGGTGCGTACCAAGTACTTCGACGACTACTTCATCGAGGCGACCGGCTCGGGGGTGCGTCAAGCGGTGATCCTGGCCTCCGGGCTGGACTCGCGCGCCTACCGGTTGCCGTGGCCGTCGGGCACGGTGGTTTACGAGATCGACCAGCCGCAGGTGATCGCGTTCAAGACCACCACGTTGGCCAGCATCGGTGCCGAGCCCACCGCGGTCCGGCGCACCATCCCGATCGACCTGCGCGCCGACTGGCCGACCGCGCTGCGGGCCGCGGGCCTGGACACCGCGGCGCCGACGGCGTGGCTGGCCGAGGGGCTGTTGATCTACCTGCCGCCCGACGCCCAGGACCGGCTGTTCGACAACATCACCGGGCTCAGCGCGCCGGGCAGCACGGTCGCCACCGAATTCGTGCCCGGCATCGTCGATTTCGACGCCGACCGGGTGCGCGAGATGTCCGGCCCGTTCCGGGAGCACGGCGTGGACATCGACATGGCGTCGCTGGTCTACGCGGGCGAACGCAACCACGTCGTCGACTATCTGCGCGCCACCGGATGGGACGTCGAAGGCGTGACCCGCACGGAACTGTTCGGGCGCAACGGCCTTGACGTGCCCCCACCCGAAAACGACGATCCGCTCGGCGAGATCATCTTCATCAGCGGCCGGCTCACCGGCTAGAGCCGCGACTCCCCCACCCACAGCGCGCTCGTTCCGCTCCACGCCTGCTCGAGGTTGTCCAGGATCCCGGCGATCGCGCGGGCCAACAGCGCGGCAGGCTGCGACGAGGCACGGGGCCGCACCAGGTCCAGCAGCGAGGAACCCGGATAGCCGACCAGGCGCACGTCGGTGTCCTCGTCCAGCCCGGCCAGCACCTTGGCCCGGCGCACCGCGGTACGCAGCCCGCCGAGCTCGTCGACCAAGCCCCGCTCGTGGGCATCGGCACCGGTCCAAACCCTGCCCCGGGCAACGGCTTCCACCGCCTCGGTGGTCATGTTGCGCCCTTCGGCGACCCGCTCGACGAAATCGGTGTAGAACAGGTCCGCCTCGGCCTCGCGGTGGGCCCGCTGCTGCGGGGTGAACGGCGCGTCGGCCGACCATGCATCGGCATTGGCGTTGGTGCGCACGGTCTCCGATCCGACGCCGAGGCGCTGCTTGAGGTCCCGCACCACCAGCTTGCCGCTGAGCACGCCGATCGAGCCGGTGATCGTACCCGGGTTGGCCACGATCGCGTCGGCGGCCATCGCCGCATAGTAGCCGCCCGAGGCGGCGACCGCACCCATCGACGCGACCACCGGCTTGCCGCGCTCGCGGGCCCTTTTCACCTCGCGCCAAATGGTTTCCGAGGCGCTGACCGAGCCCCCGGGACTGTCGATGCGCACAACGATCGCGGACACCGAATCGTCGGCGGCGGCCTCCCGCAGCGCGGCCGCGATGGTGTCGGCGCCGACGCTGGAGGGGCTCAGCGGCAGGAACTGCGGCCCGCCGCGCCCGTTGACGATCGACCCGGCCAGGGTGACGACTGCCAACGTCGGCTTGGGCTTGCGGCCGGGAACCGCCGGCACCGTCGGGGCCAACCGGGGGCGGGCCGCACCCGCGTAGCGCGTCAGGTACAGCCGGGGCGGCCGGTTGCCGGTGTCGACGGTCTCGGGTGAGACATCTTTGACTCCAACCAGTTCCGCCATCCGCGCATACGCCTCGTCGCGGAAGCCGATCCGGTCGATCAGGCCGGAGGCCACGGCGTCGTCGCGCAACAGCGGGGCTCGGTCGGCCAGTGCGTCGAGGGCCTCGGGGTCAATGTTGCGCGACCGGGCGACGGACTGCCATACCTGGTCCTGCAGGCTTTCCAGCATCCGGGTGACGGCCTCGCGGTGGGCGTCGGTGAACCCGTCCTCGGTGAACAGGTTCACGGCCGACTTGTATTCACCGCGCGCGACGAACTGGGGTTCGATCCCGGCCTTGTGCAGCGCGTCGCGCAAGAACAGCGCGTTGGTGGCAAAGCCGATCAGCCCGACGCTGCCCGCCGGCTGCATCCACACCTCACCGAACGCCGAGGCCAGGTAGTAGGACAGGGTGCCCGGGTAGGTCTCGGCCCACGCCAGTGACGGCTTCGCGGCGCTGAAGGTTGCGATGGCCTCCCGCAACTCCTGCACCGCCGCCGCCGGGGACGCCCCGAGCTGCACGCGGGCGATCATCCCCGCGACGCGGGGGTCCTCGGCGGCGCGATGGATCGCGGCGACCGTGTCGCGCAGCGCCATCGGCCGGCCGGCGCCGGTGATGAGCGCCAGCGGGTCGAAGCCCGTCGTCTCCGGCGGCACCGCGCGCAGGTCGAGCTCGAGCACGCAGCCGTTGGGCACGCCGTGGTGGCGGGCGGTGTCGAGCCGGCCGGCCAGGGCGCGGACATCGTCCCCGAGATCGGGGAGACCGGGAATCGAAGGCAGGAAGGCGAACATTTGTGTCCAGCGTACCGATCGCCCACCGTACGGTGGTGGGGTGAGGTTTTCCATCGCCATTCCCCAGTTCGACTACGGCGGATCGGGCGGTTTCGATGCCGCCGGCACGCGCTCCTACCTGGCGCGCGCCGAGGAGCTCGGGTTCGAGGGCGGCTGGGTGCTGGAACAGATCATCGGCGATGCGCCGCTGCTGGCGCCGTTGGAGCTGCTGGCGTGGTGCGCGGCGCACACCGAGCGGCTGCGGCTGGGGGTCGCGGTGCTGGTCACGTCCCTGCACGACCCGCTGCAGCTGGCCTCGGCCGCGACCGCCGTCGACCGGATCAGCCACGGACGGCTGGACATCGGCGTGGGAACCGGCGGCGGCTCGCGGCGGTTCGCGGCGTTCGGCGTGGACAAGGCCACCTACCTCTCCTACTTCACCGAGGGCCTGGAACTGATGAAGGCGGCCTGGTCCGACCAGCCCAGGGTGACGTTTTCCGGGAAATTCCGCGACGTCGACGACCTGCCCATCGCGCCCAAGCCGGTGCAGCGGCCGCACCCGCCGATCTGGTTCGGAGGCTCCGCGCCCAGGGCCCTGGCCCGCGCCGTGCGCCACGGTGACTCATTCATGGGCGCGGGCTCGTCGACCACCGAAGCGTTCGCCGGGGCGGTGACCGTGGTGCGCCGCGAACTCGAGGAACAGCGAAAGGACCCGGCGCGCTACACGATTGGCAAACGGGTCTATCTGATGGTCGATGACGACGCCGCGCGCGCCCGCGAGCGGGTGCTCGCCGGGCTGCGGCGCATCTACGGCAAGATGGCGGGCATCGACGCGGTGCCGGTGTCGGGAACGCCGGGCGACGTCGCGCGCGGGCTGCGCGAGGTCATCGACGCCGGGGCACAGCTGCTGCTGCTCAATCCCGTCGGCGTCGATGTCGGCGAGAACCGGGAGCAGATGGAACGCCTTGCCGCGGAAGTGATTCCACGGCTCGCGAGCTAGAGCTCGGTGACCGAGCCGCCCGCGGCGGTGATCTTCTCGCGCGCGCTGCCGCTGAACTTGTGCGCGGACACGTCGACCTTGGCGGTCAGCTCGCCGTCGCCGAGCACCTTGACCAACGACTTCTTGCGCACCGCGCCCTTGCCCACCAGCTCGTCCACACCGACGGTGCCGCCCTCGGGGAACAGCCGGTTGATGTCGCCGACGTTGACGATCTCGTATTCGGTGCGGAACCGGTTCTTGAACCCCTTGAGCTTGGGCAGCCGCATGTGAATCGGCATCTGCCCGCCCTCGAAGGTGGCCGGCACGTTCTTGCGGGCCTTGGTGCCCTTGGTGCCGCGGCCGGCGGACTTGCCCTTGGAGCCCTCGCCGCGACCGACGCGGGTGCGGGCGGTCTTCGACCCGGGCGCGGGCTTCAGGTCGTGCAGTTTGATCGTCACTGTGTTTTCCCTTCGGGCGCCGACTCCACCTCGACGAGATGGCTCACCGCGGCGATCAGCCCGCGGGTCTGGGGGTTGTCCTCACGGATCACCGAGTGGCGGATCCGGCGCAGGCCCAGGGTGCGCAGGCTCTCGCGCTGCTTCCAGCGCGCACCGATCGTGCTGCGCACCTGGGTGATCTTGAGGTCTGCCATGGTTATGCCGTTCCTTCACGTGCGGCTGAGCTCTGGCTAGCGGCCAGCGCCGCGTCGCTTTCGCGGCGCGCCTTGAGCATCCCGGCCGGGGCGACGTCCTCGATCGGCAGGCCGCGGCGGGCGGCGACCTCCTCGGGACGCTGCAGGAGCTTGAGCGCGGCCACGGTGGCGTGCACCACGTTGATCGCGTTGTCGCTGCCCAGCGACTTGGCCAGGATGTCGTGCACCCCAGCGCATTCCAGCACGGCCCGCACCGCACCGCCGGCGATCACCCCGGTACCGGGGCTGGCCGGGCGCAACAGCACCACACCGGCGGCGGCCTCGCCCTGCACCGGGTGCGTGATGGTGCCGCCGATCAGCGGAACCCGGAAGAAGCCCTTGCGCGCCTCCTCGACGCCCTTGGCGATCGCGGCGGGGACCTCCTTGGCCTTGCCGTAGCCGACGCCGACCATGCCGTTGCCGTCACCCACGATGACCAGGGCGGTGAAGCTGAAGCGCCGCCCACCCTTGACCACCTTGGAGACGCGGTTGATGGCCACGACCCGCTCGAGGTAGTTGCTCTTGTCGCCGTCGCGGTCGCGGTCGCGGCCGCGGCCGCCGCCATCGCGGCGGCCCCGGCTGTCGCGGTCACCGCGCGCATCGCGGCTGTCGCGGTTGTCCGGGCCGCCCTGCCCGCCAGCCGACTGCTCCGCCATTATGCGGTCCTTCCCGTTGTCATCAGAAATTCAATCCGTTCTCGCGGGCGGCATCGGCCAGCGCCGCGATCCGTCCCCCGTAGGAGTAGCCGCCCCGGTCGAACACCACGGTGTCGATGCCGGCGGCCTTGGCGCGCTCCGCGATCAGCTGGCCGACCCGCACGCTGCGGGCCTTCTTGTCGCCCTGCAGGCCACGCACGTCGGCCTCGGTCGACGACGCGGCGGCCACCGTGGTGCCGTTCTCGTCGTTGACCAGTTGCACGTGGATGTGCCGCGCGGACCGGTGCACCACCAGGCGCGGGCGCTGCGGGGTGCCCTCGATCTTCTTGCGCAGCCGCGCGTGCCTGCGCAGCCGCGACACCCGCCGGGTCGCGGAGATGTTCTGCCCCACCGGCTTTCGCGCGGCGGTGTCGGCTTGGGATTGCGCCATGGCTACTTACCTGTCTTTCCGACCTTGCGGCGGATCTGCTCGC
This sequence comes from uncultured Actinomycetota bacterium, assembly GCA_963711445.1. Classification (GTDB taxonomy): domain Bacteria; phylum Actinomycetota; class Actinomycetes; order Mycobacteriales; family Mycobacteriaceae; genus Mycobacterium. Next base: position 433,651 of record CAVQEF010000002.1, on the reverse strand, counting down.
CCTCGTAGCGCACGCCCTTGCCCTTGTAGGGGTCCGGGCGGCGCAGGCGGCGGATGTTCGCCGAGATCTGGCCGACTCGTTGCTTGTCGATCCCGGAGATCGAGAACTTCGTCGGTGACTCGACCGCGAACGTGATGCCCTCGGGGGGCTCGATCACGACCGGGTGGCTGTATCCGAGTGCGAACTCCAGGTTGGAACCCTTGAGCTGCACGCGGTAGCCGACGCCGAAGATCTCCATCTTGGTGGTGTACCCCTGGGTGACGCCGGTGACCAGGTTGGACACCAGCGTGCGGGACAGCCCGTGCAGCGAACGGTTGCGCCGCTCGTCGTCGGGGCGGTTCACCACGATCGCGCCGTCCTCGCTGCGGGCCACGGTGATCGGCTCGGCGACCGTCAGGTTCAGGGTGCCCTTGGGCCCCTTGACCTCCACCTGCTGCCCGTCGATCGTGACGTCGACCCCGGCGGGGACCGGAATCGGTCGTTTACCAATACGCGACATCGCTGGTCCCTCCCTCTACCACACGTACGCGAGGACTTCGCCGCCCACGCCCTGTCTGGCCGCCTGACGGTCGGTGAGCAGACCCGAGGAGGTCGAGATGATCGCCACGCCCAGGCCACCGAGCACCCGCGGCAGGTTGGTGGATTTCGCATACACCCGCAGTCCGGGCTTGGAAACCCGACGCAACCCGGCGATGCTGCGCTCCCGGCTCGGCCCGTACTTGAGCTGGACCACCAGCGCCTTGCCGACCCGGGCGTCTTCCGTCCGGTAGTCGCTGATGTAGCCCTCGCTCTTGAGGATCTCGGCGATGTTGGCCTTCAGCTTGGAGTGCGGCAAACTCACCTCGTCGTGATACGCCGAATTGGCGTTGCGCAGACGTGTCAAGAAGTCTGCGATCGGGTCCGTCATCGTCATGACAGCGTCTGTAACCTTCCTCGCGGTGGTTCCCTGTCAGGGCCTGCCGCGCACCTTTTCTGGGGTCTTTGGTCTAGCAGGGGGCTCGTTACCAGCTGCTCTTCTGCACGCCGGGCAGTTCGCCCGCGTGCGCCATCTCGCGCAGGCAGATCCTGCACAGCCCGAACTTGCGGAAAACCGCGCGCGGACGGCCGCACCTGCCGCAGCGGGTGTAGGCGCGCACCGCAAACTTGGGCTTGCGCGCCGCCTTGTTCACCAGTGCCTTCTTAGCCATAGTCAGTTCTCCTTGAACGGAAAGCCGAGGGCCCGCAACAGCGCTCGCCCTTCGTCGTCGGTCGTCGCCGAGGTGACGACGTTGATGTCCATGCCGCGGACGCGGTCGATCTTGTCGACGTCGATCTCGTGAAACACCGACTGCTCGGCCAGTCCGAAGGTGTAGTTGCCGACGCCGTCGAACTGCTTGGGCGACAGCCCCCGGAAGTCACGGATACGGGGCAGCGCGATCGAGGTGAGCCGGTCGAGGAACTCCCACATGCGGTCGCCGCGCAACGTGACGCGGGCGCCGATCGGCATGCCCTCGCGCAGCTTGAACTGCGCGATCGACTTGCGGGCGCGGCGGATCTCCGGGCGCTGCCCGGTGATCAACGCCAGGTCGTTGACCGCGCCGTTGATCAGCTTGGCGTCCCGGGCCGCCTCGCCGACGCCCATGTTGACGACGACCTTGGTGACGGTCGGGATCTGCATGACGTTGCCGTAGCCGAACTGCTTGTGCAACGAATCCCGGATCTCGTTGCGGTAGAGCTCTTTCAGGCGCGGGGTGACTTTTTCTGCGGTGGTCATCAAATGTCCTTGCCGTTGCGCTTGGAGACCCGGACCCGCTTGCCGGTCTCCTCGTCCAGTCGGTAGCCGACCCGGGCGGGCTTGCCGTCCGAGTCGACCACCATCACGTTGGAGACGTGGATCGAGGCCTCCTGGGTGACAATGCCGCCCGAGCGGGCGCCGCGCTGATTGGTCGAGATCGCGGTGTGCTTCTTGATCCGGTTCACGCCCTCGACCAGCACCCGGTTGCGCTCCGGGTAGGCCTGCAGGACCTTGCCCTTGGCCCCTTTGTCCTTGCCGGCGATGACCAGCACGGTGTCGCCCTTGCGTACCTTCACCTACAACACCTCCGGAGCCAGCGAGATGATCTTCATGAATCGCTTCTCGCGCAGTTCGCGGCCGACCGGCCCGAAGATGCGCGTCCCACGCGGGTCGTTGTCCGGCTTGATGATCACCGCGGCGTTCTCGTCGAACTTGATGTAGCTGCCGTCGGAACGCCGGCGCTCCTTGACGGTGCGCACCACCACGGCTTTGACGACGTCCCCACGCTTGACGTTGCCCCCGGGAATGGCGTCCTTGACGGTCGCCACGATGACATCCCCGATGCCGGCGTAGCGTCGCGACGAACCGCCGAGCACCCGGATGCACAAGATCTCCTTGGCGCCGGTGTTATCGGCGACCTTCAGCCGCGATTCCTGCTGAATCACTCGATCTCCTGACCTGGTTTTTGCGTGTGCACGGCAGGAGAAAGCAGCCCGGTGAGCACTGCTCACCAAAACCTGACGTGCGCGGTCTTAGTCACCGAAGGGCACGCGGGGCCGGCTTTGCGGAAGCTCGTCGCTTGTCACATGCCGGCCGAGGTCTGCCCACGGCAACCCCTAGAGTCTAGGTGACGGCCAGCTCAGAGCCAAATTCGCGGCCGAACCGGGCTCACAGGTCGATGGCGTACCCGTCGTGGGCGAGGTCGAAGGCGGCCTCACCTGCGTGGGACAGCATGTCGTCGGACATGTGGGTGAGCACGATCCGCCGGCTGGCCAGCCGGTCGCGGTGGGCGAGCAGGTCGGCGTGTCGCAGGTGGTAGGGCACGGGCTTGTCCCAGAAGTAGGACTCGGCGATGAACAGATCGCTGCCGCGGGCCAGATCGACCAGTGCGTCGGTCCATGCGGTGTCGCCGCTGTAGGCGATCGACGTGCCGGCCACCTCCACGCGCAGGCCCAGGGACGCGGTGGGCATGCCGTGGTCCACCTCGACCGCGCGGACCATCGCGCCAGCGATTTTCGTCGCGGCGGCGCCGGGCCGCAGCTCGATCACGTCGACGTCGAACCGGCGCCGCACCGTGGACGACCCGGGGAACATCAGCTCGAGCGCGGCGGTGAGCCGCTCGGCGGTGCCCACCGGGCCGGCGACGGTCAGAGGTGCGACGCGGCGGCGGAACTGTCCGTCCAGGATGAGCTGTGGCAGCCCCCCGAAGTGGTCGACATGCAGGTGCGAAATCAGCACGGCCCCAACCGTATTGGGGTCGATTCCCTGCCGCTTGAGGGCCATCGGGCTGGTCGCGCCGCAATCGAGCAGTATCGGCGCCAGGTCGCCGGCCCGGACCACGATGCAGGCCTGGCAGCGTCCCCCGCTGCCGAACGCGTCGCCGCTTCCGGCGAAGGTCACCGTCACCCTCGTCCGGGCACCGCCCGCCGCATCGCGCAGTGTGTCGCCGATTCTGCGGATGTCGCCGAGGTGGTGAACGCCCTCGTGCATCGCCTGGCGCACCAGCCAGCGCGCGCTGCGCTGCTCGCCGGGCAAGCGGGTCGCCGTGCGCTCCCAGTCCTGTTCTGCCGTCCGCGCGATTTCGGCGCGGAAGCCGGTCGCGGCGGCGGCCAGCTCGTCGAGGGTGGCGGCGAGGTCGCAGTCGTTGTACCCGAAACGACGGGCCCGCAGATCGTTGAACATCGGCTCCAGGGCGGGCTGCCGCTCGGTGCGGACGCGGTGCAGCCGGACGGTGAAGCTGACATAGACGTCGCGCAGGTGGCACACGTATTCGGCGACCGACCACGTGCCGGGCCCGGGCCGCACCCGTCGCATCTCGGGCGGGACCGCATAAACCGCCTCCCGGATGGCGTCCGGCAGGCCGGCGAGCACGCCGACCGCCTCCTCGACCCGGGTTTCGCGGTAGACGACCGCACAGGCGTCACAGACGTGGTCCTCGGCGGCCAGGGGTGGCAGCGATGCGTGCACAGCATGATCCTCCACCGGGGCGGTGGCATCGAGGTGACCGCCCGGCGGATCTGTCGCGCCGTTTGCCGTCATCTGATTAACGGCGTTCCCGAACACATGAACGGGAACCCGCACCACGGCTTCTTCAGCGCCTCCGGCGGCGGTGGCTCGGGCCCCTCCCAGATTCCGGGGGCGACGTTGCCGTGCCCCCAGTAGACGCCGTACCAGATGTGGCACAGACCCGCGTCCCAGCTGACTCCGGTCCCCGGGCAGCCGCGACCGGTGTCCGGGTGCAGCCCGCTCTTCTCATCCCCCGGGCACCACTTGTAGGGCCCGCTGGCGCCGGGCGGTACCGGCCCGTCCTCGGACCATAGGCCGGGCGCCGGCGGCACCAACCCGGGCTGGGCGTGGGCGCTACCCAGGGCCAGCGCGGCCCCGGCCACCGCCAGGCCACCGGCCCGCAAAGCCCGGCCGGTGATCTTCTTCAGGGCGTGGCCGGTGTGCATCACGTTCCTTTCGCCGTTGTCGGCAGAATGTTAGAGCTGACAACTTGCGAATTTCTTGCGCTTTTTCGGCTACCGATCCGGCGGGCTCCGCTCACGCCAAACAACGCTTCTTACATAGACTTTCGGGGTGGTGACCCTTCAGTCGCCCTGCCGCACCCAGGCGAGAATGGACGGGCCCGTCGCCGTGAGGCGCACCGCGCGGCTAGCCCGCGACCGGGCTCGCAACGCAACGAAACCCGATGTGCGTCGTCGCCGTGTCCTGCGACTGGGGCGATCGCGCCGCCGGGCGGTAGCGGTGGCAGTACTCCGGTGCGCACAGGTGTGAACCGCCCTTCAACGTCTGGCTGACGGCCGGATCGGCGGGTCCCGACGGGGCGCAGCAGGCTTTGGGCGGCTGGTCGAGCCGATGGTGTGCGGAGAACGTCGTCGCGGTCCACTCCCAGACGTTTCCGATCATGTCGACCAGGCCGAATCCGTTGGGCGGGAACACCCCGACCGGCGACGTACCCACCCAGCCGAGCGCACCGTCGTTGCGGTACGGGAACCTGCCCTGCCACGTGTTGGCCATCAGCTTTCCGCCGGGCTGGGCCTCGTCCCCCCACGCGTAGGTGGCCGTGCTCCCGGCGCGGGCCGCGTACTCCCACTCCGCCTCGGTCGGCAGCCGCCGCCCGGCCCACCGGGCATAGGCCGTCGCGTCGGGATAGGCCACCTGCACGACGGGGTGGTCGAGCCGGTCCGCGATGTCGCTGTCCGGGCCGAACGGATGACGCCAACTCGCCCCCGGCACCCAGTCCCACCACTGCTTCCAGTCCCGAAGGTCGACCGGGCCGGAAGTGGGGCGGAAAACCATGGCGCCCGGGCACAGATCCGCCGGATCCGCGCCCGGGTAGAGCGCCGGGTCGATCGGCTGCTCGGCAACCGTCACATAGCCCGTGTCGGCGACGAACTCGGCGAACTGCGCGTTGGTGACCGGGTGGCGCTCCACCGCGAGGGGTCCCACGGTGACGGTGTGGATCGGGGCCTCTTCGGGGTAGAAGCTCGTCGAGCCCATGCGAAACGACCCGCCCGGCAGATCGACCAATTCGGTGAGCACCACTCAAGGGTATGACGGCCGCGCCCGCCCCGGGGGCGCCCCGGGCGACGGTGCGCGCGGCCCCGCGGCGATCGGCGCCGGGCGGGTCGAGCTGGCGAGGGTGTCGGCCGCCGCCGACGTGATCGGCGCCGTGGGGGGCACCGGCTGCGAAGTGCGCCGGCTTCAGGTTTTCTTCGGCGACGTGCGATCGCGGTTTCGCCACCACGCGAAGACGAACAGCGACATCGCGACCACCAGCGCTATCAGCACCCACAGCACGATCGCCTGGTCCACCCGGGACCCATAGGGCGGGCTGCCGGGCAGGATGTTGCGCAGCGGGACGATGGCGAACAGCATGGCGCCGTACCACGTGATGAACGGCGGCAGGAACGAGGTCCTGCCCAGCGCCATGGGCACGGCCACCCACAACGCCAGCGCGGGCAGGGCCACGAGGACGAGGCAGATCCCGACGTCGAAGATCAGCGGGCCCTAGCCCGGATTTTTCGTCAAACGTTGTGAGTTTTGGGGTGTAGATACGCGAAAGTGCCTGTCCGGCAAGGGATAATTGGACTTCTCTACGGTTCAAAGATCCTGACGGGAAGGCACTTCGCAGGTGAATAATATCGCGGTCGGGTCGCGGGTGAAAGTGTCGGCTGATGGCCATGGCGTCGTGTCGCACGCCGGGATGGCCATGGTGCGCGAGCTCGCTGACCGGACCGGGTTATCAGCGCAGGTCACCGCCGCGTTGGCCGACACCTACCGTGGCCCGTGGGTGTACGCACCCGGGGATGTCTTCGCCGATCTGGCTGTCGCGGTGGCCGACGGGGCGGACTGCATCGACGGTGTCGGACAGCGGTGCGGCGATCGTGAGCATGTCCTGGGTGCGAAGGCCTCGACGACGACGATGTGGCGGCTGGTCGATGAACGCATCGATGTCGCGCACCTACCCGGGGTGCGTGCGGCCCGAGCCGCGGCCCGAGCGGCGGCCTGGAGCGCGGGAGCCGCCCCCGTAAGTGATGGGTGGCTGCACATCGACATCGACGCCACCTTGGTCGCCGACCACTCCGATAACAAGGAATTGGCGGCGCCGACCTGGAAGAAGACCTACGGTCACCACCCGCTGCTGGCGTTTCTGGACCGCCCCGAGATCGGCGGCGGCGAGGCCCTGGCGGGGCTGCTGCGCACCGGGCGCGCTGGCTCCAACACCGCCACCGACCACATCACCGTCCTGGAACAGGCGCTGGCCTCCCTACCGCCTGCGTGGCGGCCCGACCATCGCGACGACCCCGATAAGCCGACAGTGCTGGTGCGCTGCGACACCGCCGGAGCCACCCACGACTTCGCCACAGCCTGCCGCACCGCCGGGGTGGGTTTCTCCTTCGGATACCCCGTCGATTGGCGGGTGCAAGACGCCGTGGACACCCTCAACCTCGGGCAGTGCTGGTACCCGGCGATCGACACCGACGGCGGCATCCGCGACGGCGCCTGGGTCGCCGAGGCCACCGACCTGGTCAACCTGTCCTCGTGGCCGGCCCGAACCCGGCTAATCCTGCGCAAAGAGAGGCCCCATCCGGGTGCGCAGTTGCGGTTCACCGACGCCGACGGGATGCGGGTCACCGCGTTCATCACCGACACACCGCCCGGTGTTGTCGCCGGCCAGGTCGCAGGTCTGGAACTACGGCACCGCCAGCACGCCCGCATCGAGGACCGCATCCGCGAACTCAAAGCCACCGGCCTGCGCAACCTGCCGTGTCACGCGTTCGACGCCAACGCGGCCTGGCTGGAGATCGTGCTGGCAGCAACCGATCTGGTCACCTGGTGCCGACTCCTCGGATTCACCGGACACCCCGGCCTGGCCCGCGCCGAGATCACCACCTTCCGCTACCGAGTCCTGCACGTCGCCGCCCGCATCACCCGCGGCGCCCGCCAAACCCGATTACGCATCGACGCCACCTGGCGGTGGGCCACAGTCATCGCTACCGCATGGCAACGCATCCGCACCGCCTTCGGTTGACCGACAGCCCATCTGACCGACCGAGCACGAAAGACCCACTGGCCCTGGGAAAGCCCGCCAACCCGGCGACACGGGGCAACCCCAGCACGCCCTGAACTACAAGAACCCCGGTCACGACGCATCCAATCGCCGAGTTCGACCGACATCACCTCGACGAAAAATCGAGGCTAGGACCTGCGCAACGTGATGACCACGTCGTCCTGGATGTCGGGGTTGGGCTCCTCGGCGTCGTGCACGCGGGTGACGGTCGCGTCCCAGCCGTCGAGCTTGCCGGTCACTTCCACACGGGCGGGCGTCTTTTCGCGGCTTTGACCAGATCCCGTGAACACGTCGGCGGCGATGACCTCCGTGGTGTAGGAGTCGAATGGCCAGTTGCCGGGATCGCCGCGCGCGGCGATGGTCGTGCCGACCTGCGCCGGCGCCTTGCCCGCCGGGTATTGCAGGTCGCCCAGGTCGTTGTCCGGATACACCCGCACGGCCGCGTCGGTGGTCAGCACGCCGAAGTTTTTGTCGTACAACGAATCCTTGGGATAGACGAGGACATCCACCGTCAGGTGGTTTGAGACCGTTTCCAGCTTTTCGATGCGAACCTGGACAACGCTGTCCTCGGACTCGACCTTGCTCGGATCCACCGCGGGCAGCGGGGGCGCCGACTTGGCCAACAGGTGCACAGCAATCAAGGAAAGAAAGTAGACGGCGATGACGGCGGCGACGATCCCGAAGGCGACCGCCGTTTGCCGCCCCCGTGACTCCGGGCGTGCCGGCGGCTCCGGAGGCGCCGGCGACCCGGCGGTCATCGAGGCATCACGGGCCAGACGTTAGCAGGTGAGGCGGCCTTTTCAGGGTATGACGACGGCGAATTGCTGCATCGCCGTCGATTTGGCCGCGTCGAAGCCCGGCGCACCGGCGGGCCCCTGGACATGGACCACCACCAGGTATGCCTTGGTGTTGGTCCAGATGTGGGTCACGCGGTCGGCAAACATCGCCGCCGCCCCGGTGCCGCTGAGCAGCTGGCTGCTGTAGCCGCAGAACTGCGCCGCCTCGACGTCCACGTTGACGCCCGGGGTCGCGGTGCGCAGGTCGGTGACATAGCGCAGGAAGGCCCCGCCCGGGTCGAGGTCCGTCGGCCTGATGGTCACCCGCGCCGCCATGCCGTCGGGCCCGGTCGCGGTCAACGCCACCTCGCCCGTGCCGGGGCTCGAATCCCATCCGTCCGGGAGCGCGACCGTGAGCTTGGGTGCATCGGGATCCGACACGGTGGCCGTGGCGAGGCCTCCCTTGCCCGTGTGTGCGGGGAAGCACACCAGCGCATTGGGCGGAATGCGTTCGGGCCGTGTGGCTTCGACGCCGGGCACCGGCTCGGCAGGGTCGGACAGCGGCGCGCGGGTTGCCGACGCCGTCGCCCCGGGGCCCATGGCGGTCCCGCCGGTGCTCCTTTGGCAGCCGAGCAGGCCCGCCGACAGGCACAGCAGGACCGCCGTACCCAGCGCGCTCGCCTCAGTCGCGCGAAAACGCAAGCGCGACTTCCTTTTCCACGTCCTGGTAGGGCCGGCCGGACAGGTCGAGGGTGACCCGGGCTATCGTGCCGCCGGCGAACGTGAACGGCGCCTTGTAGCGACTGGAGACCGGGGAGCCGCCGTTGTGCCCGACGGTGATGCCGGCACCGGCCAGGCCGAACGTTCCCGGGTGGGTTGTCACCTCGGCGAGGGTGCCCACCACCGTGTCGTCGATGAACAGCGCGGCGTCGCCGAGCGGAGTGTGGCTGTTCGCCACGGTCCCCGTCCGCGCATAGCGCACGCCGAACACGTGCCTGCCCAGCGGGACCGCGTCGGATGACGAGATCAGTTGCTGTCGCTCGCCGAGGAAGTTGTAGACGTAGTGCAGCCGCCCGTCCTGGATGAACAGCACGTGCCCGCCGTGGGCGCCGCCCTGCTTGAACAGAACGCCCTCGGCGCCGGTGGTATCGACAGTCACGTCGGCCAGCAACGAGAAGGAGCGGCCGCGGATTTCGGCGGCGGCCCCGATGCCGACGTCGGCGCAGCCGGGATAGTAGACGTAGCTGTCGCGTTCGCTGACGAGGTAGGGCCGCGACCGCATCATCGTCTCCATGATGTTCAGGTCCGACAACGGCAGGCCGTTGTATTTGGCGGCCTCGGCGAACCACAGCGCCTTGAGTTCTTCGAGCTTGTCGGGCCGCTCGGCGGCCAGGTCGTGGCACTGGCTGCGGTCGGCCTCGATGTGGTAGAGCTCCCAGCGGTCGGCGTCGAAGTGCGACCAGCCGGCCGGCGTGGCGGCATGCACGGTATTGGCGAACCAGCCACGGTGCCAGATCCCGCGGGTGCCCAGCATGGTGTAGAACTGTGTGTGCTTGCCGGTGTCTGCGCCGGGATCCTTAAGAGCCCCTTTGAAACTCACCCCATCCAGCGGCTTCTGCCGGATGCCCTTGACGGTGTCGGGCGGGGTGACACCCAGCAGGTCGTAGACGGTCGGCGTGACGTCGCAGACGTTGACGTAGTTGTCGCGGATCTCGCCATGCGCCGCAATGCCCTTGGGCCACGAGATGATTGCCGTGTCGGCGATGCCGCCCTCGTGCGAGGCGTAGCGCTTGTACAGCTTGTAGGGCGTGTTGAAGGCCATCGCCCAGCCGATCGGGTAGTGGTTGTAGGTCTGCGGCCCGCCGAGGCGGTCGAAGAGCTTCATGCTCTCCTCGACCGTGTCGATGTAGCCGTTGAAGAACTTGCCCTCGTTCACCGATCCGTTGGGACCGCCCTCACCGCTGGCGCCGTTGTCGGAGATCACCACGACGATGGTGTTGTCCAACTGGCCGGATTCCTCGAGATAGTCCAGGATCCTGCCGATCTGCTCGTCGGTGTAGCTCAGGAATCCGGCGAACACCTCGGCCATCCGGGAAAACAGCTTCTTTTCTTCGTCGTTCAGCGTGTCCCACGGCCGGACCGTGTCCTGCAGCGGCCAGGGCTCGCCCTGTGGCCCCTGCACGTCGAGATACGGGTTGACGGGCGACAATTCGGTGTCGGGCGGCACGATGCCCATCGCCTTCTGGTTGTCCAGCACGATCTCGCGGTAGCGCTCATAGCCCATGTCGAACCGGCCGGCGTAGCGGTCGGCCCACTCGGAGAAGACGTGGTGCGGCGCGTGCCCGGCGCCGGGGCACACGTAGCTGAACCACGGTTTGTCCGGCGCGATCACCTTGGCGTCGCGGATGAATTGGATTGTCCTGTCGGCGAGGTCCTTCGAGAGGTGGTAGCCGTCCTCCGGTGTCGCCGGCGGGCTCACCGGGTGGTTGTCATAGACCAGGTCCGGGTACCACTGGTCGGTCTCGCCGCCCATGAACCCGTAGAACCGTTCGAAGCCGCGCGAGGTGGGCCAGTGCCGCTTGGTCGACGCCAGGTTGGACTCTTCGAGTGGCGTCAGGTGCCACTTGCCGATGCAGTACGTGTTGTAGCCGCGCTCGGCGAGCACCTCCGAGAGCAACGCCGTGTCGGCCGGGATGCGACCGTTGGAGTTCGGGAAGCCCTCGGTGAACTCTTCGATGGTGGCCATGCCGACGGTGGTGGCGTTGCGACCGGTCAGCAGCGAAGCCCTCGTCGGTGAGCACAGCGCGGTGGTGTGGAACTGCGCCAGGCGGATGCCGCGCTCCGCGATCCGCGTCATGGCGGGCATCTCGACCAGACCGCCGAAGCAGTCCCAGGTCGCGATGCCGGTATCGTCCCAGACCAGGTAGAGCACGTTGGGCGCGTTCTCCGGTGCGGTCGGAGCGGCGAAGGGTCCCCAGTCCGGCTCGGAATCGCGGATATCCAGCTCGATGTTGCCGCTAAACTGCGCCGACTCTCCCGGCTCACCCGCCATCGCACACTCCAGTCTGGCCCGTCCCCGGGCATCGCGTCGGAGACTACACGGCCGGAGCCATCACGGGGCGAGCAAATGCAAAAGCCCCGACGCTCCGGGCGCCGGGGGCTTTTGCCGCTGCTGCCAACGAGTCAGTCGGCTACTTGGCCTTCTCCAGGATTTCCACCAGCCGCCACCGTTTGGTCGCCGAGAGCGGGCGCGTCTCCATCAGCGTGACCCGGTCGCCGATGCCGGCGGCGCTGTTCTCGTCGTGCGCCTTGACCTTCGTGGTGGTTCGGATGATCTTGCCGTACAACGGGTGCCGCACGCGGTCTTCCAATTCGACCACGATGGTCTTCTGCATCTTGTCGCTCACCACGTAGCCGATGCGCGTCTTGCGCCGGCCGCGGGTCTTGGGGTTGCGCGGAGTGTGCTTGTCGCCCTTGGCGCCCGCTTTTTCCGTGCTCTTCGCTTCTGCCATCACGATTCCTTGTCTGCGTCGGGACCCCCGGGACCAGAGGCCAGGCCGAGTTCGCGTTCCCGCAGCACGGTGTAGACGCGCGCGATTTCCTGACGCACCGTACGAAGCCGGCGGTTGTTGCTGAGCTGTCCGGTCGCCATCTGGAAGCGCAGGTTGAACAGCTCCTCCTTGGACTCGCGCAGACGCTCGGTCAGCTCCTCGTCGGTGAGCTCACGCAGTTCGCCCGGCGAAACTCCCACTGCCATCAGAACTGATCCTCTCGGGTTACGATGCGGGCCTTGATCGGCAACTTGTGGATCGCTCGGGTCAGCGCGGCCCGGGCGACCTGTTCATTGGGGTAGCTCAGCTCGAACAGCACCCGGCCCGGCTTGACGTTGACCACCCACCACTCCGGGGAGCCCTTACCCGAACCCATCCGGGTTTCGGCGGGCTTCTTGGTCAGCGGGCGGTCGGGGAAGACGTTGATCCACACCTTGCCGCCACGCTTGATGTGCCGGTTGATGGCGATACGCGCGGACTCGATCTGCCGGTTGGTGACGTAGGCGTGCTCGAGGGCCTGGATGCCGTAGTCGCCGAAGTTCACCTCGGTGCCGCCGCTGGCGATGCCACGCTGGCGGGGGTGGTGCTGCTTGCGGTGTTTGACTCTGCGGGGGATCAGCATGATTCAGCTCTCCGTGCTCTGCGGTTCCGGTGCGGGCGCAGCCTCCGCCGGGGCAGCGCTGTCCTCGCCGCCGGCGGCACGCCCGGCCTCGGTGCTGGTCGCGGTGGTGCCCGACGCGCCACTGCGGCGGGGACGGGTACCCGAGGGCCGTTCACGGCGCGGACGGTCGGCGCCCGCCGGCGGGGCGGTGGCCAATTCGCGCTTGCCGCCAACGATGTCGCCCTTGTAGATCCACACCTTCACGCCGATCCGGCCGAACGTGGTCTTGGCCTCGTACAGGCCGTAGTCGATGTCGGCGCGCAGCGTGTGCAACGGCACGCGCCCCTCGCGGTAGAACTCCGAGCGGCTCATCTCGGCGCCGCCGAGGCGGCCCGAGCACTGCACCCTGATGCCCTTGACGTTGGGCTGGCGCATCGCCGACTGGATCGCTTTGCGCATCGCGCGGCGGAACGCCACGCGGTTGCTCAGCTGTTCGGCGACGCCCTGGGCCACCAACTGCGCCCGCGACTCGGGGTTCTTGACCTCGAGGATGTTGAGCTGGACCTGCTTCTTGGTCAGCTTCTCCAGGTCGGCACGGATCCGGTCGGCCTCGGTGCCGCGGCGGCCGATGACGATGCCGGGCCGGGCGGTGTGGATGTCCACGCGGACACGGTCGCGGGTCCGCTCGATCTCCACGTCGGCGATCCCGGCGCGCTCCAGGCCGGTGGACAGCAGCCGGCGGATCGCGACGTCCTCCTTGACGTAGTCGGCGTACTGCTTGTCGGCGTACCACCGGGACTTCCAGTCGGTGGTGATGCCCAGGCGGAAGCCGTGCGGATTAATCTTCTGGCCCACTAGTCTGAGCCTCCCTTCGCGTCAGAAGCCTCAGACGTCTTCTTGGCCGGCGCCGCCTTGGCGGCCGCCTTCTTGGCCGCCGAACCAGCCGCAGCCTTCTTGGCGGGCGCCTTCGCGGCGGCCTTGCTGCCCTCGGCGCGGCGGGTCCTGCTCGACTTCGCCGACCGCTCGTCGCGGGCCGGGCGGCTTTCCACCACGACCGTGATGTGGCTGGTGCGACGGCGGATCCGGAAGGCGCGGCCCTGGGCGCGCGGCCGGATGCGCTTGGCGGTGGGGCCCTCGTCGGCGTAGACCGTGGCCACGACCAGGGTCGACGGGTCGAGCCCGTTGTTGTTCTGCGCGTTGGCCGCGGCGCTGGCGATCACCTTGGCGACCGGCTCACTGGCGGCCTGCGGCGCCCAGCGCAGGATGTCGAGCGCGTCGGCCACCGACCTGCCACGCACCAGGTCGATCACCCGGCGCGCCTTTCGCGGCGACACCCGCACGAACCGCGCTTTGGCGACCGCCGACGGGAATTCAGTGGTGGTCATCTCGATCCTCTGTTGATTGCGCGAGCGCTCATCGGCGCTTGCTCTTGCGGTCGTCCTTGATGTGCCCCTTGAAGGTGCGCGTCGGCGCGAACTCGCCGAGCTTGTGACCCACCATCGCCTCGGTGACGAACACCGGGACGTGCTTGCGCCCGTCGTGCACCGCGAAGGTATGACCGATGAAGTCCGGAATGATCGTCGAACGCCGCGACCAGGTCTTGATGACCTGCTTGGTGTTCTTCTCGTTCTGGGTGTCCACCTTCTTGAGCAGGTGGTCGTCGACGAACGGGCCCTTCTTCAGGCTGCGTGGCATGAGCTACTCCTGGACTTCCTCAGCGACCGTGCTTCTTGCCGGTGCGCCGGCGCCGGACAATGAGCTTGTTGCTGGCCTTGTTGGGATGACGGGTGCGGCCCTCAGGCTTGCCCCACGGGCTGACAGGGTGGCGGCCACCGGAGGTCTTGCCCTCACCACCGCCGTGCGGGTGGTCCACCGGGTTCATGACGACGCCGCGGACCGAGGGGCGCTTGCCCTTCCACCGCATGCGGCCGGCTTTGCCCCAGTTGATGTTGGCCTGCTCGGCGTTGCCCACCTCGCCGACCGTGGCCCGGCAGCGCACGTCGACGCGGCGGATCTCGCCGCTGGGCATCCGCAGCGACGCGTAGGCGCCCTCCTTGCCGAGCAACTGGATGCTGGAACCGGCCGAGCGCGCGAGCTTGGCGCCCCCGCCCGGGCGCAGCTCGACGGCGTGGATCACGGTACCGGCCGGGATGTTACGCAGCGGCAGGTTGTTGCCCGGCTTGATGTCGGCGTTGGCGCCCGACTCCACCACGTCGCCCTGCGAGAGTCCCTGCGGGGCAATGATGTAGCGCTTTTCCCCGTCGAGGTAGTGCAGCAACGCGATGTTGGCGGTGCGGTTCGGGTCGTACTCGATGTGCGCGACCTTGGCGTTGACGCCGTCCTTGTCGTTGCGCCGGAAGTCGATCACCCGGTAGGCGCGCTTGTGGCCACCGCCCTTGTGGCGGGTCGTGATCCGGCCGTGGGCGTTGCGCCCGCCGTGACCGTGCAGCGGGCGCACCAGCGACTTCTCCGGCTCGGCCCGCGTGATCTCGGCGAAATCGGACACGCTGGCGCCGCGGCGACCGGGGGTCGTCGGCTTGTATTTGCGAATTGCCATGTCGTATCAGGTCTCTCTCTGCATCGTCGCCGGGCTAGGCCGGTGCTCCGAACAGGTCGATCGGCTTGCTGCCCGGCGCCAGGGTCACGATGGCCCGCTTGGTGCTCTTGCGCTTGCCGTAGCCGGTGCGGGTCCGCTTGCGCTTGCCCTGCCGGTTGGCGGTGTTCACCGATGCGACCTTGACGGAGAAGATCTTCTCGATCGCGATCTTGATCTGCGTCTTGTTCGAATCGGGGTGCACCACGAACGTGTACACGTTGTCGTCGAGCAGCCCGTAGGACTTCTCGGAGATCACCGGCGCGAGGATGATGTCGCGGGGGTCGGCGAGGGTCACCATCAGGCCGAAACCTCCTCGGCGGTCTCTGGGTGGGCTGCGGTATTCGCGGCGATGTAGGCGTTGAGGGCCTCCACGCTGAACACCACGTCGTCGGAACGCAGCACGTCGTAGGTGTTGAGCTGGTCGGGCGACAGGATGTGCACGCCCGGCAGGTTGCGCACGCTCTTGGCGCCGGCCTCGTCGCTGCGGCCGATCACCACCAGCACCTGCTTGCGGTCGGTCAGGGTCTCCAGGAACGCCTTGGCGCTCTTCGTCGAAGGCGTCTGGCCCGATACGAGCTCGGTGACCGCGTGGATGCGACCGTTGCGCGCGCGGTCGGACAGCGCCCCGCGCAACGCCGCGGCGATCATCTTCTTGGGTGTGCGCTGGCTGTAGTCGCGCGGCTTGGGACCGTGCACGGTGCCGCCGCCGGTGAACTGCGGGGCCCGCGTCGAACCCTGCCGGGCGCGACCGGTGCCCTTCTGCCGGTAGGGCTTTCGCCCACCGCCCCTGACGTCACCGCGCGTCTTGGTCGAGTGCGTGCCCTGACGGGCCGCGGCCCGTTGGGCGGTGACCACCTGGTGCATCAGCGCGATATTGGCCGGCGCATCGAACAACGCGGCCGGCAACTCCACGGAACCGTCGACCTTGCCGTCCGGCGTCTTGACGTCAATCTTGAGCGTGCTGGCTGCCATTACTTCTCACCTCGTTTGATCGCGCTGCGGACCATCACGAGACCACCGGTGCGCCCGGGGATCGCGCCCTTGATCAGCAGCACGCCGTTCTCGGTATCGACCTTGTGCACCAACAGGTTCTGCACCGTCACGCGGTCGTTGCCCATCCGGCCGGCCATGCGCGTGCCCTTGAAGACCCGCGCGGGGGTGGCGCAGCCGCCGATGGATCCGGGCCGGCGGTGCACGGCCTGGGCACCGTGGCTGGCGCCCTGACCGCGGAAGCCGTGCCGCTTCATCGTGCCGGCGAAGCCCTTGCCCTTCGAGGTCCCGGTCACGTCGACATAGGCGCCGTCGGCGAAGATCTCGGCCGTCAGCTCCTGGCCGACCTCGTAGTCGCCCGTCGCCTCCCCGTCGTCGAGCCGCAGCTCGGCCAGGTGCCGGCGCGGGTTGACGGCCGCCGCCGCGTACTGACCGGTGACCGGCTTGTTGACCTTGCGCGGACTGATCTCGCCGTAGGCCAGCTGCACGGCGCTGTAGCCGTCGCGCTCGGGGGTGCGGATGCGCGTGACCACATTCGGCCCCGCCTTGACCACGGTCACCGGCACGACCCTGTTGTTCTCGTCGAACACCTGCGTCATGCCCAGCTTGGTGCCCAGAATGCCCTTTCTCGCCATTGCTCGCCGTTCTCCTACTGGATGTTGACGTCGACGCTGGCCGGAAGATCGATGCGCATGAGCGCGTCAACGGTCTTCGGCGTCGGATCGAGGATGTCGATCAACCGCTTGTGCGTGCGCATCTCGAAGTGCTCCCGCGAGTCCTTGTACTTGTGCGGAGAGCGGATGACGCAGTACACGTTCTTCTCGGTCGGCAGCGGCACCGGGCCTACGACGCTCGCACCCGTGCGGACGACGGTTTCGACGATCTTGCGCGCCGACGCGTCGATAGCCTCATGGTCGTAGGCCTTAAGCCTGATGCGGATCTTCTGTCCCGCCACGCTTCTCCCTACCTAGTTCCCTCGTGAAGCCCGTATGGGCCTCGCTCGCTGCTGAGGTCCGGTTGCCCCGGACCCGGTGGCCCCCCGGCGCGCGGATCGGCCGCCCAATCTCGGGCCGATCCAGCCCCGCGCCGGTTACTGCGCCGCTGTTTACCTGTCGTGGTCCACCGGTCCCCGCGGTCGGGTGTGTCACCCGCACGCAACCTCGTCGCGCTCAATTCCCGCCTTGTTCCAGGGCCGGAATCAGTCGCGCTCAAGGATGGGACCGGACGCGCCCGTTCGGGCGCTGGTCGTATGCCCGGCCAGGGAAAAAACCTGGCGCAAGGCAACCCGAACAGTATGCCTTACATCGCGGCCCGGGCAAAATCCCGGGCTCGATCTCGGGCACGCCTTGGAAAACGGTACCAGTGGACCGCCGAGGCACCGGTCAGCGGCGCGTTCGGGGAGCCGGCAGACCCGCCCCGCGGGGGCTCAGGCGCCCGCGGATTCGACGTTCGTCGCGCCGGTTCGGTGCTGGGCACGCTGCACGTGCAGGAACCCGTCGACGGCCGCGCGGGCGCACTCGGCGTAGTCGAAGTCGGGCAGCGTGCTCAGGCGGCCCAGCACCGGCGGGCCGATCAGCAGCGCGATGGCGCGGGATCGGTCGACTTCCCCCAGCTCGGCGGCCTCCGGGCTGTCGAAGACGGCGTCGAACGGGGCGGCGTACTGCCGGGCAATGTGCTCCCGCAGAGTGCTGATGGACGGGCCGCCGGCGGCGCGCCCGCGGCGGGGCTCGGGCAACCCGTCCAGGTCGGGCCCGAGCGCCAACCACGACATGGCCGTCAGGACGGCGGGCGCCTGGGCCACGGCCTCGGCCTGCGCCAGCACCAGGGCGATCAGACGGTCCCGCAGCGAGCCCTCGGCCGGCGGAGTGGGCGACGGCGGGATGAGGGTGTTGAAGGCGGCCGCCAGCAGATCGTTCCCGCTCGGGAAGTGGCGGTACAGGGTGGCCCTCGCTACGTTGGCGCTACGGGTGACCGCCTCGATGGTCACCGCGCTCGGCCCTCCGGAACGCAGCAGCGCGGCGGCGGCCTCGAGCAGCCGGGCCCGAGACCGCGCCGGGCGGGGATCGCCGGTCCGGTCGGTGATTGTGATCCACCTCCCTGTTTGGGCGCAAGGCTATCCGTCTACCTACAAGACTAATAGTCTCAAAAATCAGGACGCCCCGGGGAGGAGGCGCAGATCATGGGCTACTCCCCGCTGATGACCGCGGTCGCGTTCGCGCCGTTCATGGTGCCGCTGGGTATCTTCTCGGCGTTGTCGTTCTGGTACGTGCCCAAGCTGGGGCTGCGCCTCGTGGTGTTCCTCGGCACGCTGTGCATGGCCGTCGGCTTCGGCTGCATGCACGTGCTCGACCTCAATTCGAGCTATCTGGACCTGGCCTGGCCCACGCTGATCCTGAGCACCGGCATCGGCTTCTGCACCGCGCCGACGACGTCGGCCATCATGGGTGCGGTGCCCGACGAGAAGCAGGGGGTCGCCTCCGCGGTCAACGACACCTCGCGCGAGATGGGCGGGGCGCTGGGCATCGCGGTGGCCGGGTCGATACTGGCCGGGCAGTGCTCCCACGATCTGGCATCGAGGCTGGCACACTTTCCCGTCGTCGTGCGCGATCCGGCGACCGACTCGCTGGCCAAGGCGGTCGAGGTGGCCGCGAAGCTGGGGCCGCGGGGTCCCCACCTGGCCGAGCTCAGCAAAGCGGCGTTCCTGACGGCGCTGCACGACTCGACGACGGTGATGTCCGTGATCGTCGCCGCGGCCGCGGTGGCGATCGGGCTCTGGGCACCCGGGCGCGACGGGCGGCAGCTGCCGCCGGTACGGCGGATGCTGGCCCGGCGCGACGAGGCCGCCAACGGCCGGCGCCGCACCTGACGACGGGATCACCACCGATCGCGACCGGCGAGCCGACCGCGGGAAAACACTTGCAATGATCTCCCCGATCTTGTATAAGAAATCTATATCGACAAATACAGGTCCTCTCGCTGGGTTGGGGTGGATGTGATGTTGATGAGAGTTGGCTCTTCGCGGGACCTTCTTGTCCTGCACCCTCATTCGCGCGGTATCGGCGTTTCTCGCCACCCGTGCACTGATCCGGCCCGCCCGGCGCTCGGGAAGGCGCGCAGGTCGGCGCGCCCGGAGGCGAAGGGAGGTGATCCGCGAGGCTGATTCGTGACGACAACCCGATGACACGGGCGTCGTGCAGTCCACGAATTTTGCGACGTATTGTTCGCGCCTGACGCATTCCAGCGCGCGCACCGCCACTGGTCGTGGCCATCTCCGTGGAACGCATGCACGCCCCACCCTTCGACAGCGGGTCGCGACCGCTCGGCAACCTCCGGCGGCGCGGCCCGCTCCTCTTTGTCCCGGGTCGGAGCCGGTGGTCGTCCGCGAAGTTCGACCCGGTCGAAACCGCCGGGTATCGTCGACCGAAAACGCCTCGGGGGTCCCGGGGTCAGCGATACCATCCGTTCGGACGCGATTTGACGACACGGGGGAGTGAGATGTCATTTGTCATCGCGGCGCCCGAACAGGTAGCAGCGGCCGCCAGCGATCTGGGGAATCTCGGCTCCAGCATCAGCTCGGCTAATTCGGCGGCAATGGGACCGGCATCGAGCGTGATGGCTCCCGGTGCCGATGAGGTGTCGGCGGGCATCGCGGCGCTGTTCGACGCGCACGCCCAGGCCTACCAGATGCTCAGCGCCCAGGCGGCGGCGTTCCACGAGCAGTTCGTCCAGCTGATGAACAGCGGCGCAGCGCAGTATGGCCTGACCGAGGCCGCGAACGCCTCACCGCTGCAGACCGCCCAGCAGGGCGTGCTGAGCACTGCCGACCAGTCCACCCAGGCGCTGACCAACGCCCAGCCGCTGATGAGCGGTGCGGCGCCGGTGGCTTCGGCGGCGGCCTCAGTGCCGTCGGCGACGGCCGGCCTGGCGGGCGGCACCGCGCCGGCCACGCCGGCCGCTCCCCTCGCGGCGACGGTTGCGCCGCCGCCGGCGGCAATGGTGCCGACCGGCGCGACGGCCGCCGCCGTTCCGGCGGGCTCGGCGGTTCCGGCGGGCACCGGCGTGGCGCCGATGCAGGCGCCGACGCCCGCGTACGCACAGGCGGCCCAGGGCGCCCCCGTGGCGGCGGAGGCCGCGGACGTGCCGGTGACGGTCAGCCCCCCGGCCGCGGCGGTGGAGGCCGAGACCGCGGCGCTTTCCCCGGCGGCCGCGGTGCCGCCGGTGCCGGCGCCCACCGGCACGCCGCTCGCTGCGGCGGCCTCGGCCGCCTACTCGCCGGCGACGCCGCCCTATTCTCCGGCCGCGGCCGCGCGCGAGGACACCGGCGTCGTGGCGGCGCCGGCGGCGGACTGGAGCGCGGGCGCGGACTGACCGGCCACCGCGCCTTTCCGACTCACGAGATGAATTCCGCGGCCCGGTGCCCGAGCATCACGATGGTGGCGTGCGGGCCGCGGCTGGGAATTTCGGGCAGGACGGAACCATCGATCACCCACAGGTTCTCGACCCCGCGCACCCGGCACCGGTGATCGACGACGGCGCGGGCGTCGCCATCGGAACCCATCGGCGCTGTGCCGCA
Organism: uncultured Actinomycetota bacterium; assembly: GCA_963711445.1. Lineage (GTDB taxonomy): Bacteria > Actinomycetota > Actinomycetes > Mycobacteriales > Mycobacteriaceae > Mycobacterium. The sequence goes on along the minus strand of CAVQEF010000002.1, from coordinate 412,993 downwards.
GAGGTGTTGGGATGTGGACCACAACGGCGCTCCGACATAGCTTGCCGCACTGGCTAATTCGCGGGCCAATTCGGCACCCCGGCGCAGCGCCACGATGTCGTCGGGTTCGCTGTCGTAATGGTGCTCGATGAGCGGTGCCACGCCGGGATCGGAGGACACGAGGGTGACTCTCCCGCGGGAGCGCGGGTTCATCAGCGCCACCCCGATGTGCGGCCAGTCCGGCTGGCCCGCGGTGCCGTCGCCGGTCATCGCGACGAATCCTCCCGTGTAGGGACGGACCTCGATGCCATCGGCCGTGGTGAGCACCACCTCCAGCGGGGACCGGCCGGCCGCCACCGCCCAATCGGTCGGCAGCACCCATTCGGGGTGATCGCTGGACGAGCGCCCCACCGGCAGGGCCGCCACGATCGGCACACCGATGCCGCGCAACGTCGACTCGTCCCCGATGCCGGAGAGCATCAGCAGTTGGGCGGACTGGATTGCTCCGGAGCACAGCACGATTCGGCTCGCGGTGAGGGATAGTGGGCCGTGCGGGCCGAGCGCATCGACCCCAACGGCGGCGGCGCCGGCGAACCGCAGGCGCACGGCTCGCGTCCGTTCGAGCAGCGTGAGGTTCGGTCGCCCCAGGGCCGGAAGCAGGAACGCCGCGCCGGGACCCGTGCGGATTCCGTCGACGATGTTGAGCGGCACGGCGCCGACTCCGGAAACCGGATCCGGCCCGATATCGTTGAGGTCGGCGAGCCACGCGAAGCCAGCTTGCCGCGCGGCCTGGATGAAAAGCTCTGTGGTGCCGGTCATTTCGTGGGTCCGGCGAACGGGGATCGGGCCGCTGTGGCCGTGGGCGGGGCCGTCGAAGTCCAGGTCGGTTTCGATGGCGCGATAGTGATCGAGGACGTCGGCCCACGCCCAGCCGGGCACGGCCGCGCGGTCGAAGTCGCGCGGCAGCCCGCGGCAGAAGTAACCGCCGTTGACCGCGCCCGAGCCGCCGACGGTCGCACCGCGCACGATCGGCAGCTCGCGCACGGGCGTGTCGGTGAGCCGGGTCCGGTACCGCTGCACCAGCGGGCTGTGCACGCCGATCGGCAGCTGCAGCCCGTTGGTGGTCAGCGCCAGCAGCCCGGGGTCGGCCAGCGCCGGCCCCGCCTCGAGGACGGTCACCGTGCGGCCGGCATCGATGGAAAGGCGCTCGGCGACAACCGATCCAGAGCTGCCCGCGCCGACGATCAGCACATCGCTGTGCGTGACGGCTGTGGTCAAGGCGCTGCCGGCTGCGGCTAGCTGCGGATCTGCGGCTTGAGCGCGCGCAGGTTGCGTTCGCGGAACACGCCCCGCCATAGCCCCAGGCCGTAGGCCAGGTCGTCGACGCGCTTGAGCAACAGGTAGGTCAGCAGCCCGATCGGTTCCGCGTCGTCGTCGGTGGCGTCGCGACGGCGCAGCCAGTCAACCACGCCGTCCATGACCGCGGCGACCACCACGACCTGGCGACAGTGGCGCGACATCGAGGCCGCGAGCAGGGCAAGGGGCCAGTAGTGCCGGCACAGGGCCGAGGCCAGCTGCAGCGCCGCCGACCACAGGCCGCGGGCCGCGACCACCAGTACGTCGGCGGGTGAGGTCTCCACCGAGCGCATGGCGTTCGCGATCCGGCGACCCGTCACGACCGCGACCCCGATCGACGCCAGCCGGGTCAGGCTCGTCCCGAGCGCCATCAGTATCCAGGCCATCAGCGCCCAGCCGGAGATCACCACCGGCGCGGTCTTGTCCGGGTGGCGCACCGACAGCGGGGCGGCCGACCCGCCGTAGAAAGCTTTGCGCGCGATCCAATCCCGAAGCTCGGTGCGGTGATCGTGGGCGACCAGGGCGATCGGCTCGTAACGCAGCCGGTCACCCGCTTCGATGAGGCGCCAGCACAGGTCGACGTCCTCGCCGGACTGCAGGGTCTCGTCGAACCCGCCGACGTCGCGGATGGCCGAGCAGCGGCAGACGATCGCCGCGCTTGGGACATAGGAGACCGTGCTGTGGGGCAGCACCGGCGCCTCACGCTCGCCGAGGTCCAGCGACGAGTGCACGGCCTCGTAGCGCGCCACCACGTTCTCGTTGTGCGACAGGCCGACGATGCGGGGGGCGACCAGGGCGACCGTGGGGTCGCAGAAGTGACCGAGCAGGGCCTCCAGCCAGCCGCGGCGCGGCGTGACGTCGGAGTCCAGGAAGGCGACGAACTCCGTCGTGCAGGCGGCCAGCCCGGTGTTGCGCGCCGCCGCCGGACCCTTGTTGCGGGTGTGGCGCAGCACCTCGACGTCGCAGTGTGCGCCGACGAAATCCTGCGGCTCGATCGGGGGGAACGATCCGTCGTCGACCACGACCACGCGCAGCCCGCGCAGCGAGCTGACCAGGCGGCGGACTCCAGAAACGTTGTTCCGCACCGGAATCACCACGGTCACGTCACGGTGCGAGGGACCCCCGGCGGGCCGCGGGTGGGCCACCGTGGCGTCCAGCAGGGTGCGGGCCAACTGGGCGCTGACGTCGTCGCGAACCTTCAGCCGGCCGTCGGAGAGCATGTCCTGGGCGGCGGGGGCCAGCTTCAGCAGCCGCGTCGGCGAGCCACCGAGCAGCGCCGAGCCGTGGCCGAGCACCCGCACGCGGCGGTCGACCTGAACGGCGAAGCCGTCCGGTAGCCGGGGTTGGCTCATGTCAGCATCCCGTCGGGGGCGGGCGACCACCGCGCGATGCGGCGAACGCAGCCGTCGACCATCTCCGCGAAGAGGCGCTTACCCTCGCTCGCGGTCGCGGTCGTCGGATCCCCCAACACACCCACCCGGCTGACCGCCGCGACTCCCCCGCGGCGCAGCGATCCGAGCAACTCGGCCAACGGGGCGCCGTTTCCCGGCTGCCACCGGTCGGTCCGCACGTCGCTCGGCGAGATGAGCAGCAACAGTGATGTTTCGGTATGGCCGGCATGGGCGTCGGCGCCCGCGACTGCGCACGGGACCCATCCGGCGTCGCGGCCTTCATCGCGCAGCCGGCTCACCGCGGCGTCCAGCGCGGCGACGTTGCCGCCGTGGCCGTTGACGAACACCAGGCGCGCAGCCCAGCAGGCGGCCGACCTGCCGTACTCCACCAGCAGCGTCGTCAGCGCCTCGGTGCCGATCGAGATGGTCCCCGCGAAGCTCTGGTGCTCGCCGCTGGCGCCGTAGGCGATGGCGGGCGCCACCAGCCACTCCTGGCCGAGCCGGGCCTCGAGGCGAGCCCTGGTCTCCCCGGCGACCGCGGTCGCGATCCGGGTATCGGTGTCCAGGGGCAAATGCGGGCCGTGCTGTTCGGTAGACCCCACCGGGACCAGCAGCGACGGCGAGGATAGCTGGCTCGACGTCGCGTTTCCTAGTTCGCCGAGTACGGGCACCCGCCGATGGTAAGGCCAATTCACCTGGCGTGCACCAGTTGTTGTCCTCTGAAAACAAATTTTTTTCTGGGTTGTTCATCAAGCGGTCGCATTTGAGGGCCCGTGCGTCACGGTTGCCCCGCAGGCACCACCAGTTTCCGACCGCCGGGCTAGCCCGGCGCCGCCGGGGGCACCCCCAGGGCACGGCTGAAGCCGGCGGGGATCAGGATGTCGTCCGGGCCCAGGTCGTGCACCGAGGAGCGCCCCAGCCCCATCAGCGCCGAGTCGATCCCGCCGCGCAGGATGTCGAGGACGTTCTCGACGCCGGCCTGGCCGGCCGCCGCGAGCCCCCACAGGTAGGCGCGGCCGATCATCACCGCCCGCGCACCCAGCGCCACCGCCTTGACGACGTCGCTGCCGCGGCGGATGCCACCGTCGAGCAGCACCTCGACCTGGTCGCCGACCGCCGCGGCCACCGCGGGCAGGGCGCGGATGGACGCCGGGGTGCCGTCCAGGTTGTTGCCGCCGTGGTTGGACACCGAGATCGCCGAAACGCCAGCGTCGACAGCCCTTTTGGCGTCGTCGACGCGCATCACGCCCTTGAGCATGAACGGTCCGCCCCACAGCTCGCGCAGCCACGCGATGTCCTCCCAGGTCGGCGGCGGTGTGGCCATCCATTCGCCGTAGGCGGTGAAGAACAGCGGGCCGGGCTCACCGCGGCGCCCCTGGTTGGGCACCCGCAGGTCCGGCGGCCGCAGCGTCTTGCCGAACATGTACAGCCACCGCGGCCGCACGATCGCCTCCGGGGACAACCGCAGGGTGGTCAGCAGGTTCATGTTCTCGGGAATCGAGGGGCTGCCCCAGTCGCGACCGTGGGAGAACGACCAGTCGGTGGTGACGATCAGGCCGACCGCCCCGGCCGCGCGGGCCCGCTCCACCCGCTCGGCGATCGCGTCCCGTCCGCCCAGCCAGTACAGCTGGAAGAACACCTTGGGGTTGACCGCGATGACCTCCTCGATCGGCTTGCTGGCGAACGAGGACAGTCCCATCGCGGTGCCCCGCGCCGCCGCGGCCCGTGCGACGGCGACTTCGCCGTCGGGGTGGACCGCCTGCACGCCGGTCGGCGAGATGACCACCGGTAGCGAAATATCCTGCCCCATAACGGTTGTCGACAACTCGCGCTTCTCCTGCGCGCCGACGACGTGCGGGGCGAACCCGAGTTCACTGAATGCCGCGACGTTGTCGGACACCGTGATGCCCTTTTCGCTGGCCGAAATCAACGACGAGTAAACGGATTTGGGCAACCGTCGCTTGGCGCGTTGCTGGGCGATGGCGACCGTTTCGAACCACTGGGCCATGGCTACAGCGGGCTTTCGTTGCACGGGCGCTTCGGCGGCCCGGCCGCCGCCGGACGCACGGTCAGGGTCAGCGGCACCGGCTTGCCGCGGGAGTGGTCGGCCCGCGGCCGCGGCGTCTGACGCTCGCCGGCCAGCGCGGGCGCGCCGTGCCCCTGGACGCACTCGGGGTCGGGACCGTCCATCGGCAGGCCGGTGAAGAACTTGGCCGCCATGCACCCGCCGCGACAGCTGTCGTAGTGCCCGCAGCTGCCGCAGGCGCCCGCGGACTGCGGTTCGCGCAGCTCGCGAAACAGCGGCGCGTCCTTCCAGACGTTGTCGAATCCCCCGTCGGCCAACACGTTCCCGGCCAGGAAGCGGTCGTGGATGGCGAAGGGGCAGGCGTACACGTCGCCCACCGGGTCGATCAGGCACACCACCCGCCCGGCCCCGCACATGTTCAGGCCGGCCAGGGCGCCGGAGGAGCCCAGCGGCGACAGATGGAAGAAGGAGTCACCGGTGAGCACCTGCTCGCCCTTGGCGACCAGCCAGTCGTAGAGCTGGACCTGCTGGGCGGCGGTCGGGTGCAGCTCGTCCCAGACGTCCGCCCCCCGCCCCGACGGACGCAGCCGGGTGATCCGCAGCGTGGCGCCGTAGCGGCTCGCCAGCTCGGCGAATTGGTCGAGCTGGTCGACGTTGTGCCGAGTGACGACGACGGAGATCTTGGCACCCCCGTTTTGCGTGAACCCGGCGGCGGCCAGGTTCTCCAGCGCGCGCACCGCCATCGCGAACGACCCGGGGCCGCGGACGGCGTCGTTCACCTCGGCCGTGGCGCCGTCCAGCGAGATCTGGACGTCGACGTAGTCGCTGGCGGCCAGACGCGCGGCGACCTCCGGGGTGATCCGGACCCCGTTGGTGGAGAACTTGACGCCGACGTGGTGCGCGGTGGCGTAGTCGACCAGCTCCCAGAAGTCCGGCCGCACCGTGGGCTCCCCGCCGCCGATGTTCACGTAGAACACCTGCATGCGTTCCAGCTCGTCGATGATGTCCATGCACTGCCGGGTGGACAACTCGCGCGGGTCGCGCTTGCCCGACGACGAAAGGCAGTGCACGCAGGCGAGATTGCACGCGTACGTCAGTTCCCACGTCAGGCAGATCGGCGCGTCCAGCCCGCGTTCGAACTGCTCGATCAGGCGAGGTACGGCTGCAGTGGTCATCGGTCGGCCTCCCGGGGCACCAGCATGTTGGACTCGGCCAGCACACCCAACGCGCGCAGGTAGGGCTCCTGCCCGGAGTCGTCGACACCGGCGGCGCGGCACGCGGAGCGCGCATCGGGATGCTCGTCGAGCGATCGCACCACCGCGAGGATGGCGCGGTCCTTCAGAAACGACAGCTTGCGGGTACCGAAGTGGTAGAGCAGCGCTCCGAAGGACTCCGGGCGCACCGCCACCTGCGGGTGTAACCGCCAGCCGCGATCGGGTTCGAACACTGGGTCGAATGCGGGGGTCAGTAGACCCCGCACATCCCGTCGATGGACACCTCTTCGACCAGGGTCTCTTCGACGAGTTCGGTCTCGGCTTGGGTTTCGTGGTCCACGGTGCTTGCCTTTCGTCAGCTCTTGACAACGATGAGTTGAGTCACAATCGTCGCCAGAATATGGCATCGAGTGCCGAAATGGAAGGGCGGGTCCGATGATGCCGCAGTCCCGGGTCGGCCGGCGCCGTTCGACCACGCCGCACCACATCACCGACGTCGCCATCGAGTTGTTCGCCGCACGGGGTTTCGGCGAGGTGAGCGTCGACGACGTCGCGCAGGCCGCCGGCATCTCACGCCGCACCCTGTTCCGGTATTACGCCTCCAAGAACGCCATCCCCTGGGGCGATTTCGACACCCATCTCGCACAGCTGCGCGACCTGCTCGACAACGCCGACCGGTCGGCGCCGCTGGGCGGGACGCTGCGGGCGGCGCTGCTGGCGTTCAACACCTTCGACGCCTCGGAGACCGCCCGGCACCGTCAGCGGATGCGAGTCATCCTGGAAGCCGCTGAGCTGCAGGCCTATTCGATGACGATGTACGCCGGATGGCGGGAGGTCATCGCCGGGTTCGTGGCCCGCCGGCTGGGGGTCAAGTCGACCGACCTGTTGCCCCAGACCGTCGCCTGGACCATGCTCGGGGTGGCGTTGGGCGCCTACGAACACTGGCTGGCCGACGCATCCGTCCCGCTGCCGGTGGCACTCGGCAGCGCCTTCGACGTGGTCGGCGCCGGGCTGGACGGTCTGGGTGCATGAACGTCGAGCACGTCGCACACACCCTGCGGTCGCAGGGGCGGTTCTGCGCCGAACTGGGCTCCCCGATGTATGGCGAGCTGCTGGAGCTCATCGCCCGCGACGTCGAGTCCGCCGGCATCTTCGCGAAGGTGCTGGCCGGTCACGATGACGACCCCCCGGGCGATGCGGTGCCGCTGCGACTGCTCGGCGGGCTGCACCGGCTGGTTCTCGACGGTCGGGCGCCGGCGTTGCGCCGCTGGTACCCGAGCACCGGCGGCGTCTGGGGAGCCGAGGCCGCCTGGCCCGAGGTCCTCCTCGCCGCGGCCCGCCACACCGACGCGTTGCGGGCCGGCCTGCGCCAGCCGCCCCAGACCAACGAGGTGGGCCGATCCGCCGCGCTGATCGGCGGGCTTTTGTGGGTCAACGACGAATCCGGCTTACCGGTGCGGCTTTTCGAGATCGGAACGAGCGCCGGACTGAACCTGCGCGCCGACCGCTACCACTACCGCTTCGCCGGCGGGCAGTGGGGGCCGGTCGACTCGCCGGTGACCATCGACGACGCGTGGCACGGCCGGCCGCCGCCGCAGGCCGAGGTCCGGATCGTCGAACGGCGCGGATACGACATCGCCCCCGTCGACGTCGGCGGCACCGACGGGGAGCTGACCGTGTTGAGCTACGTCTGGCCCGACCAGGCCGCGCGGCTGGCCCGGGTGCGCGGCGCGATCGCGGTGGCCCGCGAGGTCCCGGCGCGGCTGGAGCGCCGCACGGCGGCCGACGCGGTCCGCGCGCTGACGCCGGCCGAGGGCGCGCTGACGGTGCTGTGGCATTCGATCGTCTGGCAGTACCTGTCCGCCGAGGAACGCGACGCGGTCCGCGCGGGGGTGGCCGTGCTGGCCGGGCGGGCCGGCGCCGGCTCGCCGTTTGCCCACCTCACCATGGAACCCGCCCGCGACAGGTCCGGCACCGGGTTCAGGTTTCTCGTGCGGGCCCGCCGCTGGCCGGGCGGCCGGCTCGAGGTTCTGGGCGAATGCCATCCGCACGGGGTGCCGGTGACCTGGTACTACGACACGCATGTCGCGGAAACGGCTGGCTAGCTGAGCATTTCGGAGATGGGCGCGCCCGCGGCGATCTTGGCGCGGACCTTCATGACCTTGCCGGGCATCCCGCCGCCGACCACCCCGACGAGCACTCCGTCGCGCTCGTAATAGGCCAGGAACTTGCGGCCGTCGTCCTCGACGAGATGGACGGTGTCGGTGGCCTTCGGCTCCCCCAGGCATTGGATCTTGACGTCGTACTGGTCGCTCCAGAAGTACGGAACCACCACCGTCGACGGCCCGTCCTGCCCCAGCATCGCGGGCACCACGACGCGGGCCTGGTCGGCCACGTTGCTCCAGTGTTCAACGCGCGCTTGGTGTCCCGTCGCGTCACGCCACGAGGCGACGTCGCCGAGCGCCCACACGTTGGGCGCGCTGGTGCGACCGGCCGCATCGCAGAGCACCCCACTATCGACACCGTCGACCTCGACGCCGCTGCCGGCCAGCCAATCGGTCGCCGGATGCGATCCGATGCCGACGACCACCAGGTCGGCCCGCAGTTCGGTGCCGTCGGTGAGCACCACGGCGTCGACGTGTCCCTGGCCGCGCACTTCCGCGACGCCCACCCCGAGCCGGACGTCGACCCCCTCGCCGCGATGCAGCCGGGCCACCAGTTCGCCGATCCGCTCGCCGAGCACCGCCGCCAGCGGCGTCGGTTGCGGCTCGACGAGCACCACGTCGACCCCGAGGCTGCGCAGGCTGGCCGCGACCTCGCAGCCGATGAAGCCGGCGCCGACGACCACGGCGTGGCGGGCCTGCGACGCGTGCTCGCGCAACGCCATGCTCTCGTCGAACGAGCGCAGCACCCGGATGCCGTCGAGGTCCGGAAACGCGGGGATGCGTTTGGGCACCAAGCCGGTCGCTATGACCAGTTCGTCGTAGCCGAGGACGGTCTGATCGGCCAGCGTCACCGTCCGCGCCGCCGTGTCGAGGGCGGTGGCGGCCGAGCCGAGCCGCAGCGTGATGTCGTTCTCGTCGTACCACTCCCGCGGCTTGAGGGTGACGTCGTCGACCTCTTTGCGCAGCACCTCTTTGGACAGCGGCGGGCGATCATAGGGAACGTGCACCTCGTCGCTGACGATCGTGATGCGCCCGGCGTATTCCGACCGGCGCAGTTGCTCGGCGGTCCGGGCTGCGGCAAGCCCGCCGCCGACGATCACGATGCCCTGTTCAGTCACGTGGTGTTCTTACCACGCTGGCCGATCAGTACTTCAAGGCGCCCTTGTCTACGTTGATCTGCGTGCCCGACAGTGTGCCCGAGCCGTCGCCGGCGAGCCAGGCCACCACGTCGGCAACCTCGTCCGCCGTCATGAAACCCTTGTACTGCATCGGCATTGGCGGGAAGCTGTGCACGAAGCGAGGGTGCCTGGCAAAGATCTCCATCATCGCCTCGGGTTCGATCATCGGGGTGTCCACCGAGTAGGGGTGGATGGAATTGACGCGGATCCCGTACTCGCCGAGCTCGATCGCCAGCGTGTTGGTGAGCGCGGTGAGACCGAATTTGCTCGCCGAATAGTGGCCGTTGCCGGGCGTGGCCTTCACGCCCGCCGCCGAGCTGACGACCACGATGGAGCCCCCGTTTCCGGCGTCGATCATCGCGGGGATCGCGGCGCGCAGGGTGCGCCAGGTGCCGGTCAGGTTGACCCCGATGACCGTGTCCCACTGTTCGTCGGTGAGCTCCCAAACCCGGCCCCAGCCCAGCACCCCGGCGTTGGCCACCACGACGTCCAGGCGGCCGAACTGCTCGACACCGTCGGCCACCAGTTGGCGCACCGCGGCGTCGTCGCGGACGTCTGCCTCGCGGGCCAGCACCTTGCGCCCCTGCGCCTCGACCAGGCGGACGGTCTCGCGAAGGTCCTCCGGGGTGGCCGGCGCATACGTCACGGTGTCCGACACCGGTGCGCAGATGTCCAGCGCGATGACGTCGGCGCCCTCGGCGGCGAGGCGCACCGCGTGCGCCCGCCCCTGGCCCCGGGCCGCGCCGGTGACGAATGCCACCCGGCCCTGCAGTGCTCCCGACGGTCCCGCCACGGCCGGCCCCTTCCTGGCATTCTGTTCGACGGAGCCAGGCTAGCAGCGAAACTGAAACGCGTTCTAGTTGCCCGGGCGGATCAGATCTCGGCGATGATCTTGGCCCGCCGGTCGGCGTACTCCTGGTCGGTCAGGGCGCCGCTGGCGTGCAGCGTCTCGAGCTCGTGCAGCCGGTCGGCGATCGAGCTCTGCGGCGCCGCAGCAACCGGCGCCGGCTGGGCCTGGTGGGCCGCGCGGTGCACCACCGCCTGAATCTGCTGGCGCAGCACCGGGTTCGACCGGACATCCACCATGCGGTCGAGGGGCACGTTGTTGGCCTTGAGAATCTGCAGGATCTCCATCAGCGGGCCGGCCTGCCCGCTCAGGTCGTAGGTCCTGTTGTCTTCGGCCGTCCTATTTTCTTCGACCAAAGTGAACTGCGCGGGCACCAGCCCGTTGACCAGCGCGCTGCGCTCCCAGTCGATCCGGTATTCCTGTGTGGTCGGGTTGACCAGGACCACCAGCTTGCGCGCGTTGAGGTTGCCCTGCCTGGTGACCCCGGCGATCACGCGGTCCTCGCTGTCGAACGGCAGGAACCCGGCCCCGGCGATGTGCAGTTGCACCTTCACCAGCGGCTGGTTGTTGATCCACGTCCCCGTCTCGCCGATCCCGGTGATCTGGGCGAGCGCGAGCACCCCGCTTCGTTCGAGTTCGGCCGTCTTGGCCGACGACTTCGCGCCGAAGTTGGCCAGCGCGAGCGCGATCAGCACGTCGGCCACGGTGATGAGCAGGCCGACGTAGAACATCCATTGCAGCAGGTCGCCCAGCCCGAGTGCGAAGTAGACGACCAGAAAGATCGGCCCGACCAGGCCGCCGCACAGCAAAACCACCAGCTGCGCCTTCAGATAGCGCGCCAACACATCTGTCTCCTCACACGACCGGATCGATGGTGTGAGATTAGCGCGCAGAGCAAAGCGGCGCCCACCCTTTCGGATGGGCGCCGCTGCGCTGTCGAACTACTACTTGATGATCTTGACGACCCGGCCGGCGCCGACGGTGCGGCCACCCTCACGGATCGCGAACCGCAGGCCCTCGTCCATGGCCACGGGCTGGATCAGCTTGACCGAGATGTTGGTGTTGTCACCGGGCATCACCATCTCGGTGCCCTCCGGCAGCGTCACCACACCGGTCACGTCGGTGGTGCGGAAGTAGAACTGCGGACGGTAGTTGTTGAAGAACGGCGTGTGCCGGCCGCCCTCGTCCTTGGACAGGATGTAGACCTGGCCCTCGAACTCGGTGTGCGGCGTGGTGGTGCCGGGCTTGGTCACCACCTGGCCGCGCTCGACGTCCTCGCGCTTGATGCCGCGCAGCAGCAGCCCGACGTTGTCGCCGGCCTGGCCCTGGTCGAGCAGCTTGCGGAACATCTCCACACCGGTGACCGTCGTCTTGGTGCTGGTCGGCTTGATGCCGACGATCTCGACTTCCTCGTTGACGTTGATGACGCCGCGCTCCACCCGGCCGGTCACCACGGTGCCGCGGCCGGTGATGGTGAAGACGTCCTCGACCGGCATCAGGAACGGCTTGTCGGTCTCGCGGACCGGGTCCGGGATCGACTCGTCGACGGCGTTCATCAGCTCAACGACGGACTCGACCCACTTCGCGTCGCCCTCGAGCGCCTTGAGCGCCGAGACGCGCACGACCGGGGCCTCCTCGTCGAACTCCTGGCCGGCCAGCAGCTCGCGGACCTCCAGCTCGACGAGCTCGAGCAACTCCTCGTCGTCGACCATGTCGGCCTTGTTCAGCGCGACCAGGATGTAGGGCACGCCCACCTGGCGGGCCAGCAGCACGTGCTCGCGGGTCTGCGGCATCGGGCCGTCGGTCGCGGCGACCACCAGGATCGCACCGTCCATCTGCGCGGCGCCGGTGATCATGTTCTTGATGTAGTCGGCGTGGCCGGGCGCGTCGACGTGGGCGTAGTGGCGCTTCTCCGTCTGGTACTCCACGTGGGAGATGTTGATGGTGATGCCGCGCTGACGCTCCTCGGGCGCGTTGTCGATCTGGTCGAATGCGCGCGACTCGTTCAACTGGGGATACTTGTCGTGCAGAACCTTGGTGATAGCCGCGGTCAGCGTGGTCTTGCCGTGGTCAACGTGACCGATGGTCCCGATGTTGACGTGCGGCTTCGTCCGCTCGAACTTCGCCTTCGCCACTTCTGTGTCCTCCTGGACTTGTTGGTGCTCGTAAAAGCAGTGTTGATGTTTTCAGTTGTGCCGCGCCCAAGGCATTGCAATGACCCGGCAAGGTTACTCCGTCGGTGCCGGGCGTTACTGACCCGTCGCCTTCGCTCGGTCCATTGCTCGGCTCCGGGCCACTGAGCTGACGCTCACTGCCCCGTCGCCTTCGCTCGGTCCATTGCTCGGCTCCGGGCCACTGAGCTGACGCTCACTGCCCCGTCGCCTTCGCGATGATCTCCTTCGACACGTTTGCCGGCACTTCGGCGTACGAGTCGAACACCATGGAGTAGTTCGCCCGGCCTTGGGTCTTGGACCTCAGGTCGCCGACGTAGCCGAACATCTCCGACAGCGGCACGTGCGCCTTGACGACGCGCGAGCCGCCGCGCTCCTCCATGGCCTGGATCTGGCCACGGCGGGAGTTCAGGTCGCCGATCACGTCGCCCATATAGTCCTCGGGCGTGGTGACCTCGACGGCCATGATCGGTTCCAGGATCACCGGCTGCGCCTGCGCCGCAGCCTTCTTCAGCACCTGCGAACCGGCGATCTTGAACGCCATCTCGGACGAGTCCACCTCGTGGAAGGCGCCGTCGAGCAGGGTGACCTTCAAGTTCACCAGCGGGTAGCCGGCCAGCACACCGTACTGCATGGCGTCCTGGGCGCCGGCGTCCACCGACGGGATGTACTCGCGCGGGATGCGCCCACCGGTGACCTTGTTCTCGAACTCGTAGGTCGCCCCGTCCTCGCCGTGGAACGGCTCGAGGCTGATCAGCACCTTGGCGAACTGGCCCGAGCCACCCGTCTGCTTCTTGTGGGTGAACTCGATCTTCTCCACGGTCCGCTTGATGGTCTCCTTGTAGGCCACCTGCGGCTTGCCGACGTTGGCCTCGACCTTGAACTCGCGCTTCATGCGGTCGACCAGGATGTCCAGGTGCAACTCGCCCATGCCGCCGATGACGGTTTGGCCGGTCTCGGCGTCCTGGTGCACCTTGAAGGTGGGGTCCTCCTCGGCCAGCTTCTGGATCGACAGGCTCAGCTTCTCCTGGTCGCTCTTGGTCTTGGGCTCGATGGCCACCTCGATCACGGGGTCGGGGAAGCTCATCGACTCCAGCACGATCTGGTCGTTGGGGTCGCTCAGGGTGTCACCGGTGGTGGTGTCCTTGAGCCCGATCACCGCGTAGATGTGGCCCGCGCTGGCCCGCTCGACGGGGTTCTCCTTGTTGGAGTGCATCTGGAACAGCTTGCCCAGCCGCTCCTTCTTGCCCTTCGTGGCGTTGATGACCTGGCTGCCCGACTCCACGGTGCCCGAGTAGACGCGGACGTAGGTCAGCTTGCCGAAGAACGGGTGGGTGGCCACCTTGAACGCCAGCGCGGAGAACGGCTCGTCAGTGGAGGGCTTGCGCGTGATCTCCTCGTCCTCCTTGCCCGGCACGTGACCGAGCGCGGGCAGGACGTCCAGCGGTGAGGGCAGGTAGTCGATGACCGCGTCCAGCATCGGCTGCACGCCCTTGTTCTTGAACGCGCTGCCGCACAACACCGGGTACACCTCGGAGTTGATGGTCAGCTTGCGGATGGCGGCCTTGATCTCCTCGACCGTCAGCTCCTCGCCGCCGAGGTACTTCTCCAGCAGCGCCTCGTCGGTCTCCGCGACCACCTCGAGCAGCTTGGTGCGGTACTCCTCGGCCTTCTCGGCCAGGTCCGCCGGGATGTCGACCACGTCGTACTTCTCGCCGAGCTTGGCCTCGGCGCTCCACACCTTGGCCTTCATCTCGACCAGATCGACGACGCCGGAGAAGTCGCCCTCCGAGCCGATGGGCAGCTGGATCGGGACGGCGTTGGCGCCCAAGCGCTCCTCCATCGTGCGCACCGAGAAGTAGAAGTCCGCGCCGACCTTGTCCATCTTGTTGACGAAGCAGATCCGCGGCACGTCGTACTTGTCGGCCTGCCGCCAGACCTGCTCGGACTGCGGCTCCACACCCTCCTTGCCGTCGAAGACGGCCACGGCACCGTCGAGGACGCGCAGGCTGCGTTCCACCTCGACCGTGAAGTCGACGTGGCCGGGGGTGTCGATGATGTTGATCTGGTTGTCGTTCCAGAAGCAGGTGGTGGCGGCGGAGGTGATGGTGATCCCCCGCTCCTGTTCCTGCTCCATCCAGTCCATGGTGGCGGCGCCGTCGTGCACCTCACCGATCTTGTAGCTGATGCCGGTGTAGTAGAGGATGCGCTCGGTCGTCGTCGTCTTGCCGGCGTCGATGTGCGCCATGATGCCGATATTGCGGACCTTGGTGAGGTCGGTCAGCACGTCCTTCTGTGCCACAGAAGTCTTCCCACTCTTTCGATTGCTTGATTGCGGTCTGTCTGGTCTCCGGCAGCGCTGCCAGATGGCGCCGCCCGGCGCCGACTACCAGCGATAATGCGCGAAGGCGCGGTTGGCCTCGGCCATCTTGTGGGTGTCCTCGCGTCGCTTGACGGAGGCCCCGAGGCCGTTGCTGGCGTCGAGGATCTCGTTGGCCAGCCGCTCGGTCATGGTCTTCTCCCGGCGTTGCCGCGAGAAGCTGACCAGCCAGCGCAGTGCCAGCGTGGTGGACCGGTCCGGACGCACCTCGACGGGCACCTGGTAGGTCGCACCACCCACGCGGCGGCTGCGCACCTCCAGGGCGGGCTTGACGTTGTCGAGGGCACGCTTGAGCGTGATGACGGGGTCCGTGCCGGTCTTGTCCCGCGCCTGCTCGAGCGCAGCATAAACAATGCGCTCGGCCAGTGATTTCTTCCCCTTGAGCAGAACTTTGTTCACCAGCTGCGTGACCAGCTGCGATCCGTAAACCGGATCGTTGACCAACGGACGCTTGGGCGCGGGTCCCTTGCGCGGCATCAGCTCTTCTCCTTCTTGGCGCCATAGCGGCTGCGGGCCTGCTTGCGGTTCTTGACGCCCTGGGTGTCGAGCGAACCGCGGATGATCTTGTACCGAACGCCCGGCAGGTCCTTGACCCGGCCACCACGCACCAGCACCATCGAGTGCTCCTGCAGGTTGTGGCCCTCGCCCGGGATGTAGGCGGTGACCTCGACCTGGCTCGTCAGCTTCACGCGCGCGACCTTGCGAAGAGCCGAGTTCGGCTTCTTCGGGGTGGTGGTGTACACGCGGGTGCATACGCCACGGCGCTGCGGGCTGCCCTTCAAGGCCGCGGTCTTGACCTTGGCGATCTTGTCCCGGCGGCCCTTGCGGACCAGCTGCTGAATGGTTGGCATCTAGGAGGCTTTCTGTGTTGGGCGTTCGGGTGTTGCTGGCGTTCTTCAAGTCTTCGTACTGCAGTTTTGCCCGGACGCACTACCCCGCGGCCGGGTGTGTCGCATGCGCTCGACACCGGATTCATCCGTTACGTCGTGGACATGCGAATTAGCCCGGCATCCCTTTACTTACGTCAGGCGCCGTAAGCCGCCAGGCACGAGCATCCACGATACCCGCCGCCGGTCTGGCAGGTCAAAGCGGTGGGGTCAGCCCCGCGCACCGTCGGGTGCGGTGCGCCGGTCCAGGCCCGCCGCCAGCCTCAGCACCATATCGGAGAACACCGCGTCGGTGTCGATGTCGTCCATGACACCGGTCATCTCCAGCAGCACGAACCCGTGCAGCGCGGACCAGAACTCCAGCGCCGCGTAGAAGGCGGCGTCGCCGCACAGGCCGTAGGAGGACAGCACCGCGATCACCGGCGCGGCCGCGCTGCGGGTCGCCGCGGCGTAGTCGGGGTCGTCGCCGCCCAGCGGCATCCGGGTGAACGCCGAGTACCGGCCCGGGTGGTGATGCGCGTAGCTGCGGTAGGCGCCGGCCATGACCAGCACCGCGTCGTCGCGGGCGCGGCCCTCCCCGACCCTGTTGAGCATCGTGATGATGTCGTCGATGACCCTGATCCGCACCGCGCGGCGCAGGTCCTCCAGGCTGTCCACGTGGTTGTACAGCGAGGGCCCCTTGGTGCCCAGCTGTGTGGCCAGCGCGTTGATGGTCAGCGAGTCCCACCCCTCGCGGTCCAGGAAGGTCAGGGCGCCGTCGACGATGCCTTCGCGGCTCAGCTTCGCCGGGCGGGAGGCGGATTTCCCGCCTCGCTGGCGCCCGGCCGCCGGTGGCGGTTCCGGCTGAGCTGCCATGCGGGTGCCCTTCGATCGCGCTGACGGGGGTCGGGTTGACTAATGACTCTAGTGCGAGCCGGTAAATGCAAAGAAGTCTGCCATCGAGCGGGTCGATGCACGTAATGTCATGCACGGCTTACTCGCGCATCCACCCGAGGCAAGGGGGCCCGCAGTGAATTGGACAGCCGTCGCCGGGTCGCTGGCAGCCTGCGCCCTCACCCTCGCGGCCGTCCCCGCCGCGCCGGCGCCGCCCGCACACGCCAAGAACGGCGACACCCATGTCATCGGGGAAGGCGTCGAGCAGACGGTGGACTGCAACGACTCGACGCTGCTGGTCAACGGCACCCGCAACGTCGTCACCGCGCTGGGGACCTGCTACGCGGTGACGGTCATGGGCTCGGGCAACACCGTCGTGGCCGACACGGTCACTCACGACATCACCGTCTACGGCTCGGACGAGACGGTGTTCTTCCACAACGGCGCGCCGTTCCTGTGGGACCGCGGCCGCGAACTGGGCATGGTAAACCGTCTCCAGCAGGTGCCCGCGTGAGGCACCGCGACCGATGTGACATCCGACGAGCGAGGGGAACCGACGAATGATGCGCGCCCACTTCACCGACCGGAGCCCTCGACTGGCCGCGCTCGCGGTGGCGCCGGCCGTCGCGGCCGTATTGCTCGCGGGCTGCAGTTCGACGGCCAACCCGCCCGGCGCCTCCACGACGACGACCACGGGCAACCCGAGCACGACGAGCGCCGGTGCCGCGCCGACGAGCACGAGCGGTGCGAGCACCACCGCGTCGGTCGAGATCGGTAACACGCTGAACTACGGGTCGATGAACACCACCGCCACCCTGGATTGCGCCGACGGCAAGTCCCTCAACGTCGGCGGCAACGGCAACACGCTGACCATCACCGGCACCTGCGAGACGGTGTCCGTCGGCGGCGCGAACAACACCATCACGATCGACAAGGTCAACACGCGCATCACCGTGCTCGGACTGAACAACACCATCACCTACAAGGACGGCAGCCCCAAGGTCGACGACATCGGCTCGGGCAACAGCATCAAGCCGGCCGGCTGACCGCTAGGTCGCCGCGGCGCCGTGCCTGCCCGCGCCCGCGGCGAACCGCCGGGCCCCCTGCATCGCCACGGCGGAAACACGGTGCATGCTGGCGAACTCGAAGTCGAGCGCCTCGGGCTCGGGCATCCCCCACTGGTGCAGCGCCGAGAGCCGGTCGGCCCGCATGCATTCCTGGGGCAGCGCGGCCAATTCGGCGGCCAGCTCCTCGGCCGCTTGCCGGGACCGGCCCTTGGGCACCACGCGATTGGCCAATCCCATGGCCAGCGCTTCGTCGGCTTTGACGCCGCGGCCCGTGAGAATCAGGTCCATCGCCCGGCTTTGGCCGATCAGCCGCGGCAACCGCACGGTACCGCCGTCGATGAGCGGCACCCCCCAGCGCCGGCAGAACACCCCGAACACCGCGTCCTCCTCGGCCACCCGCATGTCACACCAGATGGCCAGCTCCAGACCCCCGGCCACGGCGTAGCCGCTGACCGCCGCGATCACCGGTTTGGACAGCACCATGCGCGACGGGCCCATCGGACCGGGGCCGGTGCGGTGCACGGCGTTGGCCTCGGGGGTGTCGAAGGCCTTCAAATCCGCTCCCGCGCAGAATGTTCCGCCGTCGCCCCACAGCACGGCGACCGACGCGGTGTCGTCGCGATCGAACTCCGAGAACGCCGCGTGCAGCGCGGCCGCCGTCGGGCCGTTGACGGCGTTGCGCGCCTCGGGCCGGTTGAGGATCACCGTGGTCACCGCGCCGTTGCGCTCCACCCGAACCGGATCGCTCATGTCACCTCCGCTAGTTGGGTCCCGTCTTCTTGTTCCGCCCAGTCGCGTCGCTGCGACAGTTCGGTGGCGAAGTCGTGGTAGGCGGCGCGCAACCGGGCGCCAGGCCAGTCGGCCGGCAGCAGCTCGTCGGGTAGCACGGGGTCGGTGAGCAGGTGGCGCACCATCGCCGCGGCCACCGTGAAGCGGCCCGGAATGCCCGGGGCGGCGGCCATCTCGCCGAGCAGCCGGTGGCCGGTCTCGGCCCAGGCGGGCAGGTCCCAGAGCTGTGCGGCCAGCTGCGCGGGCGCGTCGTCGCGCGCCGTCAGGATCCGCACCCGGTCCGCGACCTCGGAATCCAGGTCCGGGTCGAGGTTGTCGGGCCGCATCCACACCCCCTCGCGCAACTCACCGAAGCGCTTGTGGTGCATGGTCGTTCGCAGCGCGGCCCGCGTGCGGGCGTCGGTGCCCACGCTGGTGACGATCAGCACCAGCCAGTCGCCGCGCCAGGGGCGGGTTCGTGGGCGCATGGCGTCGTCCTGCCGGCGCTGGCGGGCCAGCAGCCGCTCGGAGAGCCGGTAGCCGTCGGCGGAGCGGATCAGGTCCCCGGTGCCGACCATCCGGGTCAGCGCGACGCGCAACGTCGTCTCCTTGATGCCGAAATCGGCGGTCAGTTTTATCAATTCGCTGGAGCTGGCCCACGCCGGGTGCGCACCGAGCAGCACGCTGAGCACCACCGACCGGGCCGTCATGGTCGGCATCGACTACACCCCGGAGGTGCGGCGGCCGTGGTCGCCGAAGGGCTCGTCGCGATGCCGGACCGCGTCGCGGAAGCCGTGCTCGACCGCGTCGGCGACGAACGCGTGGCCTTCGGGGGTGTGCCGGGCCACGCCGTCGAAGACGGTGCTGACCATCCTGCTGGTGGCCACGCCCTGTTGCAGCAGAGCCGAATTCAGCGCGAGCTTGACCATGATGAGCTGGTTGACCGGGACCGCGGCGATGCGCTGCACGAGCCGCTCGGTGCGCTCGTCGAGATCCTGGGGGTCCGGCGCCTCGACCGCCAGGCCCCACTCGGCGGCCTGCGCGCCGGTGATGCAGTCGCCGGTGAACAGCAGGCGCTTGGCCCGCTGGTCGCCGAGCCGGTGCGCCCACAGCCCGGCCGCCGGCACCCCCCACACCCGCGTCGGCGGGTAGCCGATCTTCGCGTCGGCGGCGGCGATCACCTGGTCGGCGTGCAACGCGATGTCGGTGCCGCCGGCCACGCAGTAGCCGTGGATCTTGACCACCGTCGGCTTGTCGGCGTGCATCAGGCTGGCAAAGCCGCGCACGAAGCGGCTCATCATCTGGTAGTCGATCATCGGATCCCACGGCTGGTCCGGTAAGTGGTTGGCGCCCTGCGTCTTACCGTCCAGCACGGTGCCCTGGTAGGAACCGGTGCCGCCGGCCGAGCCGGTGCGGTCGGCATAGGCACTCAGGTCGAAGCCCGCGCAGAACCCCTCCCCGCGTCCGGACACCAGCATGACGTGCACATCGGGGTCCAGGTCGGCGCGCTCCACCAGCGCGGAGAGCTCCAGCGGGGTGTCGGCGACGATCGCGTTGCCCTTCTCCGGACGGTTGAAGGTGATCCGCGCAACCCGGTCGGTGACCTCGTAGGTCATCGTTTTCAGGTTGTCGAAGTCGACCGGCCTGATCGCGTGGGTCATTGGGGCTCAGCCCTTGACCAGCGCGCGCTCCAGGATCGGCGCGAGGTCGAGCCCGGCCGGCATGGTGCCGAACGCCCCGCCCCACTTGCCATCCAGACGCGTGGTCAGGAACGCCTCGGCGACCGCGGGGTGCCCGTGGCGCACCAGCAGCGCCCCCTGCAATGCCAGGCAGATGTCCTCGGCGACCTTACGGGCGCGGTATTGGATGGTGTCGAGGTCGGCCAGGTCGTTGCGCAGCCGCTCGACGTGGCGCCCCAGCCGGGGGTCCTGGCCGGCGCTGTCGTCCAGTTCGCCGAATAGCACCTCGACGCATTCGGGGCGAGTCGCCATGGCGCGCAACGTGTCCAGCGCGCTGACATTGCCCGAACCCTCCCAGATGCCCATCAGCGGTGCCTCGCGGTACAGCCGCGGCATGCCGGATTCCTCGACGTATCCGTTGCCGCCCAGGCATTCCAGCGCCTCGGCGGCGTGCGGGGTGGAGCGCTTGCACACCCAGTACTTGCTGGCGGCCAACCCGATCCGGCGGAACAGCGCCGCGGTCTCGTCGCCGCGCGCCGCCTTGTCGGTGGCGCCGGCCATGCGCATCGCGACCATCGTGGCGGCCTCGGCCTCCACGGCCAAATCCGCCAGCACGTTGCGCATCAGCGGCTGGTCGATCAGGTACGCACCGAACGCCTTTCGGTGCTGGGCGTGGTGCACGGCCTGGGTCAGCCCGCTGCGCATGCTGGTGGCGCTGCCCAGCGTGCAGTCCAGCCGGGTCAGGTTGACCATCTCGATGATGGTCGGCACGCCACGGCCCTCCTCGCCCACCAGCCAGGCGATGGCGCCGTCGTATTCGACCTCGCTGGAGGCGTTCGCGTGGTTGCCCAGCTTGTCCTTGAGCCGCTGCAGGAACATCCGGTTGCGCGTCCCGTCGGGCAGGATGCGCGGCAGCAGGAAGCACGACAACCCGCCGGGCGCCTGCGCGAGCACCAGGAAGATGTCGCACATCGGGGCGGAGGTGAACCACTTGTGACCGGTCAGGCTGTAGCTGCCGTCGGCGTTGGGGGCGGCCTGCGTGGTGCCCGCCCGCACGTCGGAGCCGCCCTGCTTCTCGGTCATCGACATGCCGGCGGTGATGCCCGGCTTGGTGGTGGCGAGCCTGAGCTCGGGGTCGTATTCGCGGCTGGTCAGCAGCGGCTCGTACACCGCCGCCAGCTCGGGGTTGTGGCGCAGCGCCGGAACGGCGGCATAGGTCATCGAGATCGGGCAGACGTGGCCGGGTTCCACGGTCCACGCCGAGGTCTTGGCCGCCCGCACCACGTGTGCGCCCGGGCGCTCGTCGGCCCAGGGCGCGGCGTGCATGCCGTGAGCGATGGCCGCGCGCATGAGCTCGTGGTAGGCCGGTTCGTACTCCACCTCGTCGACGCGGTGCCCGTAGCGGTCGTGGGTGTGCAGGATGGGCCGGTTGCGGTCGGCCAGCTCGCCCCAACGCCGGGCCTCGCGGCTGGCCGACAGCGCCCCGACCTCGTTGACCTCGTCCAGGCCCCACTCCCCGCCCTCGCGGATCAAGGCCTCGATGAGCACCGCGGAGGTGGCGGGGTTGTAGTTCTCCAGGGGCGGGACCTGGTTGGTGACGACATGGGTGTCCGACATGACACCAATGTTACATTTTCTCAACAGTTGCACAAGAGGTGTAATGGCCTTAGCGGGGGTGCGCGGCGAAGAAGTCCCAGAGTGCGCGGGTGGCGAACGACGGCCAGTCGTGGCCGCCCTGGTCGACGGTGACGAGCACGACGCCGCGGCGGTCCGGGCATTGCGCCGTCGAGGTGGTGACCGGACCGCTGTTCGTGAGGGTCGGCGCACCGCACCGATCCACGGCGCGCCAGAACGCGTTCACCTCGGGGACCGAGGGCCCGTTGATGACGGAAAAGCCCTGGCCGCCGCCGTAGGGAACCAGCCGATCGGCGGTGCCGTGAATCTCCATGACCGACGTCGGCCGCGGCGAGGGGCACGGATGCAGCTGTGTGCCGGCAACCGGGCCGATCGCGGCGAAGAGGTCGGTGGTGCAGGCCAGCGTGTAGGACATGATGGCGCCGTTGCTCATGCCGGCGGCGAAGACTCGGGCGGGATCGATGCCGACGTTCTCGGCGATCTCGGCCACGGCCGCCCTGATGAAGTCGACGTCATCGACGCCGTCTCGTCCGGACCGCCCGCAACAGCTTTCCCCGCCGACGTTCCAGGACCGGCCGATACCATCCGGATAGGCGACCACGAACTTGCCCGAATCGGCCAAACCGTCCCACCTGTAGTCCCTTTCGACCTGCCTGGCGCTGCCGGAATAGCCGTGCAGCACGACCACCAGTGGCGCCGCCGACGGCAGCCCCGCGGGCTTGTACAGGCGGTAGCTGCGGGCGTTCAGGGTATGCAGGCTGGTGCCGTCGACGAAGCCCGACGGCAGCGACTCGTCGTTGCCCACCGAGCATCCCCCGACGATCAGGGCCACCGCGAGCAGTGTCGCGAGCCGGCGGGCCACGGCGGGCTCAGCCGGTGGTCTTGTCCCGCAGGAACGCGATGTCGTCCTTGCGGCCCTCGTCGGCGGTCTCGCAGATCACCGGCGCGTCGGCGGCCCTGACCACGGCGGCCAGCAGGGCGGGATCGATCTGGCCGGTGCCGAAGTTGGCGTGCCGGTCGGCGCCGGAGCCCTTCGCGTCGCGCGAGTCGTTGCAGTGCACCAGGTCGATGCGCCCCGTCAGCGCCTTGATCCGCTCGACCGCATCGATCAGCTCCTCGCCCGCGGCCCAGGCGTGGCAGGTGTCAAGGCAGAAGCCAATCCCCTTTTCCCCGATGTGATCCCACAGCCGGCCGATGGTGTCGAAGTAGCGGGCGACCGCATGGTCGCCGCCCGCGGTGTTCTCCAGGTACACCGGCACGTCCGTCTCGAGGTAGTCCAGCGCCTTGACCCAGCGCTCGAATCCGGCCTCCATGTCGTTGTCGTCGGCGTGGCCGCCGTGCACGATCACCGCCGCCGCGTTGATCTCCGCGGCGGCGTCGCAGGTGTCCTGCAGGATCTTGCGCGACGGGATGCGGACCCGGTTATTCGCCGACGCCACGTTGATGAGATAGGGCGCGTGAACGTACAGGGGAATCGTGGACGCCTTCAGCGCCTCGGCGTCCTCGCGCGGTTTCGGTTTCTTCCAGCTCTGCGGGTTGGACAGGAAGAACTGGACCGCGTCGGCGCCGTCGGCCTGGGCGGCGGCGAGGGGATCGTCGTTGCGGACGTGCGAACCGATGAGCACGCTGGCCAGTGTAGTGAGTGGGCTGTCCGGGTGACTTTCGCGGCGCCGCGTTCTGAATAGACTTGCGCTCATGCAGCCGCTGCGTGTGGATACCGTCGCTGTGCAGGCGATGGCCACTCGGTGGGGTGCGTCGGTCGGCGAGCTGAACTCGACCGCGGCTCCCACGGGGCGGGGCCTGTCCTGCCAAGCCAGCGTCGCCGCCGTCAGCGCCGCCCACGTCGAGGTCACCGCCTTCACCGCGGGGCTGGCCGCCCGGGTGGGCGCCCACTCGGCCTGCGTCGGTGTGGCCGACGCCGGCTACGTCGCCAACGAAGCCGACGCGGCCGACCAGATGGCGGCGGTGGCCCCGCGGGCGAGCGGCGTGTAGTCATGGCCGTGGTCGCGGCATTTCCGGACCTCTCGCAGCTGTTGTCCTGGCCCACCGAACATCTCACCGAGGCGGCCGATCATTGGGAGGCCGTCGGCGCGCGCAGCTACGGCGTCGCCCATCAGGTTTGGCGTGATGCGCTGTCGGTCGATTGGCAGGGCCGGGGTGCCGAGGCGCTGCGCACGGTGACGCATTCGGACATGGTGGCGACCAGTGGGGTGGCCGACCAGCTGCAGGCGGCCGCCAAAGCAGCCCGCGGGGATGCCTCGGACCTGCATGCGGCCCGCTCGCGGTTGCGGTACGCGGTGCGAGACGCCAACGCGGCCGGGTTCGACGTCGACGAGGAGATGTCGGTCATCGACCGCTCCGCGGGGGGATGGGCTGCGCAGCGCGCCGCCCGCGAAGCCCGGGCGCAGGCCCTCGCCGCCGACATCCGCCAGCGCGCAGCGCAACTGGTCGCCCTGGACCAACAGGTCGCCGGAAGGGTCACCGCGGCGGTGGCCGGGATCCGCGACACCTTCCCGCAAAGTCCGACGCCGCAGGCTCCGCCACGGAAGCCCGAGACTCACGGCCTCGACAATCACATCTTCAAACAAGACCCGGCGCCGCCGACCAATCCGGGGACGGACCCGCCATGGAAGGATCTTCCCCCACCCAAGAATTGGGACGACATCCGAAACATTCTGCGCCAACTTCGACCGGGCAAGAACGATCCAAACCGAGAGTTGGACACCCCGGAAGAGATTCGGAAATTCTTTGAGTGGTTGAGTAGGGGCGCCGTCGGCGACCTGCCCAATTCGGGTGGATTCCCGCGGATGAAACTCCCGGATGGCACGGAGATCAAGTTGCGGCCGGACAGCAGGTCCGGGGGGCCGACCATTGAAGCAGTCCCACCGGGCAAGACCAGGGGACCCAAGATTCATTTGCCGTTGTTGCCGTTTGTCGACGATCCGCCGGTCCTTCCGGATGTTGGTCAGCATCCGATTCCCGAGCCGCCGCCGTTGCCGTCGGCACATCCACCACCGCCGACGCTGCCACCGACGCAGATGCCGCATCCGGCCGACCTCCCGCCGTGGTTGCAGAACCCATCCCCGCCCGGATTCACCGTGAGCCCGGTACAACAACCGCCCGTGTTCGGCTGGGACCAACCGGATGCGCCGGGATCACCTATGCCGCACCCGGCCCCACCAGCGCACGGCGGGCCGTCCTGGTTACCGCAGGTCGGCCATGATCTCAGTGAGGGAGGTAAGGCAGTGTTCGGATGGGTGATGGTCGGCGGGGTCCTGGTGTGGACGATCCTTACCGGCGGTGGGCAAAGCGGAGAGGCGGCCGCTCCGTGACTGAATCATCCACCGGGCCGATGCACAAACCACTGCCGCCGTCACTTGTCGACGTGTTGATCGAGGACGAGTACATCGACGAGGTGGCCGCTCTCTCCGCCGTTCAGGTACCTGAGTGGCTGAAGCGGTTAGGTGTCCCCCGGGGTTGGGAGTTGAGTCCGCCAGCCGACAGCACGAACACGCCGTGGGCGCTGGTCGCCGTGACCGGGCCACGTGGCAGCGGCGAGTGGGACGCCGCCGAAACCATCAGCGTTTTCGGCTACACCGGCCGACCCCTCTTCTCCGACGTCTTCCATAACGCGGACCGGATGCTGCGCGGTATGAACGCCTCCGACATCGCCGTCAAGGTGCTGCCCATCCCGCCGATCCAGTGGACCGCTGCCGTGCGCAGCAGTGGCATCGCCCACGTGGGCGATCGGAGCGTTTGGGTCCAGCAGAGCAACTACGTCGCCGGTTCAGACCAACCGCACGCCGGTCGACTGATAGTGCACTCCCTGTTCGTCGAGACGGCAAGTCATGCCCGACTGTCTGACGACATCAGGGAGGTCAGCGACGCAGTGTATGAAGGCTTCGTTGCCGCACTCGCCGACACGTAGCCGATTGCTAATCGTCGCTGGCGACAACCAGTGCCACACTGCCGGCGCGGCGATCGATTAGCACAAACTCGTGAAAACCGCTGTCCGAACCCACGGATGAGCCCCAATCATGTTCAGCCGTATCCCGCAGATCGGCGAGCTGGTAGAGGGCGATCGCGTTGCGAATGCGCGGATAGAGCTCGCTTTCCATCTGGTCGCGACGGGCCGCGGGTAACGGCGCCTGATATTCAGCCCATGTGCGAAGCAATGCCTCGGCGTCCTGCGCCGAGGCCGGCGAAAAGACCTCGGGCGTAATGGCGTGCAACCAGTAAGGTCCGTGAATCGTTCTAGCATCCTTAAAGTCTCGCGACGCATAGCTGTCGCGATAACGGACGTGGCGAATCAACAGCGTCAGAACCTCGTGGTCGTTGGTGTCGGGTGGGAGCGTGAACAGCTTTATGACCACCCATTGCCGACTGGTCCGAAAGTTGATGAAAACCTCGCCCTGGTACACCAACAGCTCCTCCGCGGGCACCGCACTGGTCCCACTGCTGCTCGGTTCGCCCATCGCTTCCCTGCCTCCTTGACGAAGAGCACACGCGAAAAGTTTTGACGAAGCAAGTCACCCGCCATCAACTGCGTTCAGCGCGTGCAGCTCGTTCCACGCTAGAGGACGAGGACGCCGCCAAGCGGCGGCCCTGTTCGGCGGTGCCGAATCCGCCGTGCAGCATGATGACCAGCGGGGCGGACGGGGTCGCCCAGGAAGAACTACACCACGTCGGCGCCGTCGATTTCGGCGGCCGCCAGGGGATCGTCGTTGCGGACGTGCGAACCGATGAGCACGTGGGCCACGTGTAGTGAGTGGCCAGGCTTCGGCGAGCGCACCTATGTGTGACTTCCAAATTTGATAGCGCATGCGATAGCGCCGCCGGGTTCGACGTCGACGAGGAGATGTCGGTCATCGACCGCTCCGCGGGCGGATCGGCTGCGCAGCGCGCCGCCCGAGAAGCCCGGGCGCAGCCCTAGTCGTCGCTGGCAACTACCAATGCCACACTGCCGGCGCGGCGGTCGATCAACACGAACTCGAAGAAACCCGTGACGGAGCCGACGGAGCTGCCCCAGTCGTGTTCGGCGGTATCGCGTAGGTCCGGCAACTGGTATCGGCTTGTCGCTTTTCGGATCCGCGGATACAACTCCCGCTCCATCTCGTCGCGGCGGCCATCAGGAAGCGATGCGAAATGTCGCCGGTACGCAAGCCACCAGGCTCCCGCGAGGACCGCGATGATCTACCTGGTGTATACCAACCGTCCACACCATCTGCCGAGAAGCGGTGACGAAGCACCATGACCCGCCCGCGAGCGTGAAGCTGGCCGCACACTCGCGGCCGAGCGTGAAGCTGGCCGCACACTCGGCGGCAAACGAAAAGCCCCGGGGCCGAAACCCCGGGGCTTTGCCGTCGCTGACCAGCACCTATGACTACCGGTAGTCGCTGTAGCCGTAGTCGTCCAGCGGCACCGCGGCACCGGTGGCCTGGCCGAAGTCCGGGCTGTAGTACTGATCCTCGTACGACGGGATCGTGTAAGCCGCGGCCCGGGCCTCCTCGGTCGGCTGCACCTGGATGTTGCGGTAGCGGCTGATGCCGGTACCGGCCGGGATCAGCTTGCCGATGATCACGTTCTCCTTCAGACCGTTGAGCTTGTCGCTGCGGCAGTTGATCGCCGCATCGGTCAGCACCCGCGTGGTCTCCTGGAAGGACGCCGCACTCAACCACGAGTCGGTGGCGAGGCTCGCCTTCGTGATGCCCATCAGCACCGGGCGACCGGCGGCGGGCTCGCCGCCCTCGGCCACCACCCGCCGGTT
The DNA here is from genome assembly GCA_963711445.1 of uncultured Actinomycetota bacterium. GTDB lineage: Bacteria > Actinomycetota > Actinomycetes > Mycobacteriales > Mycobacteriaceae > Mycobacterium. Next base: position 385,610 of record CAVQEF010000002.1, on the reverse strand, counting down.
CTCGGCCTCGAACTCCGCACGGTCGATCAGCGAGCCGGGCAGGAATTCCGTGGCACCCGAGTCGATGATGGTGACCCGGCGCAGCATCTGGCGCACGATCACCTCGATGTGCTTGTCGTGGATCGACACACCCTGCGCGCGGTAGACCTCCTGGACCTCGCGGACCAGGTGGATCTGCACCTCGCGGGGGCCCTGCACGCGCAGCACCTCGTGCGGGTCGGCCGAGCCCTCCATCAGCTGCTGGCCCACCTCGACGTGGTCGCCGTCGGAGAGCACCCGCTCGGAGCCGTCCTCGTGCTTGAACACGCGCAGCCGCTGCCGCTTGGACAGCTTGTCGTACACGACCTCCTCGCCCCCGTCGTCGGGAACGATGGTGATCTTGTAGAAGCGCTCACCGTCCTCGAGGTGGACCCGCCCGGTGACGTCGGCGATCGGCGCCTTGCCGCGCGGCACCCGGGCCTCGAACAGCTCCTGCACGCGGGGCAGACCGCCGGTGATGTCCTCACCGACACCACCCTGGTGGAAGGTACGCATGGTCAGCTGCGTGCCGGGTTCGCCGATCGACTGGGCCGCAACGATACCCACGGCCTCGCCGATGTCGACCAACTTGCCGGTCGCCATCGACCGCCCGTAGCAGGTCGCACAGACACCGGTGCCGGTGGTGCAGGTCAGCACCGAACGCACCTTGACCGACGTGATGCCGGCCGCCAGCAGCGCGTCGATCTCCGGGTCGCCCAGGTCCTCACCGCGAGCGACGACGACGTTGCCCGCCTCGTCGACCGCGTCGGTCCCCAGAGTCCGCGCGTACGCCGAGGTTTCGATGTACGGGTCGCGGATCAGCGTGGCCTTGCCATCAACAGAGCCCTGACGCTCGGCCAACTCGACGACGATGCCGCGCTCGGTCTGGCAGTCGTGCTCGCGGACGATGACGTCCTGGGACACGTCCACCAGACGACGGGTCAAGTAGCCGGAGTCGGCGGTACGCAACGCCGTGTCCGCCAAGCCCTTTCGGGCGCCGTGGGTGTTGATGAAGTACTCCAGCACGGTCAGGCCCTCGCGGAACGACGACTTGACCGGGCGCGGGATGAACTCGCCCTTGGGGTTGGTCACCAGGCCCTTCATGCCGGCCAGCGTCCGGGTCTGGGTGAAGTTACCCGTGGCGCCGGAGTCGACGATCGTGATGATCGGGTTGTCGCTGGGGTAGTGCTCGCGCAGCGCCTGGCCGACCTCGTCGGTGGCTTCCTTCCAGATCTCCACCAGCGCCTCGTTGCGCTCGTCGTGGTTCAAAGCGCCACGCTGGAACTGCTTTTCGACCTTGTCGGCGCGCTCCTCGTACTGGTCGAGGATCTCCTTCTTACGCGGCGGAACCAGCACGTCGGCCATCGACACGGTCACACCGCTGCGGGTCGCCCAGTAGAAGCCGGAGTCCTTGAGCTTGTCGACGGTCTGCGCGACCACGATCATCGGGTAGCGCTCGGCCAGGTCGTTGATGATCGACGCCTGGACCTTCTTGTGCATCTGCTTGTTCACGAACGGATAGCCGTGCGGCAGCAGCTCGTTGAACATCACCCGGCCCAGCGTCGTCTCGGCCATCCACGCGACACCAGGCTGCCAGCCGCCCGCCCCGAACAACTCGGCCTCGATCTCGGCCGGCGGGCGCAGCTGCGTCAGACGCACCTTGATCTTGGCCCGAACCGACAACAGACCGCGGTCGAACGCCATGATCGCCTCGGCCGGCGAGGCGTACACGCCCGACTCCGCACGGTTCTTGGCGGCCGGCACGTACTCGCCCTTGTCGCCCTCTACCTCGGTGGTCAGGTAGTACAGCCCGGTCACCATGTCCAGTCGCGGCATGGCCAGCGGGCGGCCCGACGCCGGCGAGAGGATGTTGTTGGATGACAGCATCAGGATGCGCGCCTCGGCCTGCGCCTCCGCACTCAACGGCAGGTGCACCGCCATCTGGTCGCCGTCGAAGTCGGCGTTGAACGCCTCACACACCAGCGGGTGCAACTGAATTGCCTTGCCCTCCACCAGCATCGGCTCGAAGGCCTGGATGCCCAGCCGGTGCAGGGTGGGTGCGCGGTTGAGCAGCACCGGGTGCTCGGCGATGACCTCTTCGAGGACGTCCCACACCTGCGGACGCTGGCGTTCCACCATCCGCTTGGCGCTCTTGATGTTCTGCGCATGGTTGAGGTCGACGAGCCGCTTCATCACGAACGGCTTGAACAGCTCGAGCGCCATCAGCTTGGGCAGGCCGCACTGGTGCAGCTTGAGCTGCGGGCCGACCACGATGACGCTGCGGCCCGAGTAGTCGACGCGCTTACCGAGCAGGTTCTGGCGGAACCGGCCCTGCTTGCCCTTGAGCAGGTCGCTCAACGACTTCAGCGGACGGTTGCCCGGCCCGGTGACCGGACGCCCGCGGCGCCCGTTGTCGAACAGCGCATCGACGGACTCCTGCAGCATCCGCTTCTCGTTGTTGACGATGATCTCGGGCGCGCCGAGGTCGATCAGCCTCTTGAGGCGGTTGTTGCGGTTGATCACCCGGCGGTACAGGTCGTTGAGGTCGCTGGTGGCGAACCGGCCGCCGTCGAGCTGCACCATCGGTCGCAGCTCCGGCGGGATCACCGGGACCGCGTCGAGCACCATGCCCATCGGCGAGTTGCCCGACTGCTGGAACGCGGCGACCACCTTGAGCCGCTTGAGGGCACGAAGCTTCTTCTGCCCCTTGCCGTTTCGGATGACGTCGCGCAGGATGTCGGCTTCTGCGTCGATGTCGAAGTTCTCGATGAGCTTCTGGATCGACTCCGCGCCCATGGCGCCGGTGAAGTACTCGCCGTAGCGGTCGACGAGCTCGCGGTAGAGGTTCTCGTCGACGATCAGCTGCTTGGGCGCCAGCTTGGTGAAGGTGTTCCAGATGTCTTCGAGCCGGTCCAGCTCGCGCTGGGCGCGGTCGCGCAGCTGGCGCATCTCGCGCTCGCCGCCGTCGCGGACCTTCCGCCTTGCGTCCGCTTTCGCGCCCTCGGCCTCCAACTCGGCCAGGTCGGCCTCGAGCTTCTGCGCGCGCGCCTCGAGGTCGGCGTCGCGCTGGTCCTCGACGGCCTTGCGCTCCACCATCATCTCGGCCTCGAGCGTCGACAGCTCGTTGTGCCGCATCTCGTCGTCGACCGAGGTGATCACGTAGGCGGCGAAGTAGATGATCTTCTCGAGATCCTTGGGCGCCAGGTCCAGCAGGTAGCCCAGGCGCGAGGGCACGCCCTTGAAGTACCAGATGTGCGTGACGGGCGCGGCCAGCTCGATGTGGCCCATCCGCTCCCGGCGCACCTTGGCCCGGGTCACCTCGACGCCGCAGCGCTCACAGATGATGCCCTTGAACCGGACGCGCTTGTACTTGCCGCAGTAGCACTCCCAGTCGCGGGTCGGTCCGAAGATCTTCTCGCAGAACAGGCCGTCCTTCTCGGGCTTGAGCGTGCGGTAGTTGATCGTCTCGGGCTTCTTGACCTCGCCGTACGACCATTGCCGGATGTCCTCCGCGGTGGCCAGGCCGATGCGGAGTTCATCGAAGAAGTTGACGTCGAGCACGTAACTCCCTTTCCCCTTGCGGGTTTTAGTTACCTGAGAAATATCTGGTTAAGCCAGGTCCTCAACGGACGCGGATTCGTTGCGCGACAAGTTGATTCCCAAGTTGGCCGCGGCCCGCTCGAGGTCCTCGTCCTCGCCTTCGCGCAGCTCGATCGCCGCGCCGTCCGACGAGAGCACCTCGACGTTGAGGCACAGCGACTGCAGCTCCTTGAGCAACACCTTGAACGACTCGGGAATCCCGGGCTCGGGAATGTTCTCTCCCTTGACGATCGCCTCGTACACCTTGACCCGGCCGACGGTGTCGTCGGACTTGATGGTCAACAGCTCCTGCAGCGTGTAGGCGGCGCCGTAGGCCTGCATGGCCCAGCACTCCATCTCGCCGAACCGCTGGCCACCGAACTGCGCCTTACCGCCCAGCGGCTGCTGGGTGATCATCGAGTACGGGCCGGTGGAGCGGGCGTGGATCTTGTCGTCCACCAGGTGGTGCAGCTTCATGATGTACATGTAGCCGACCGTCACCGGGTACGGGAACGGCTCACCGGAGCGACCGTCGAACAACTGCGCCTTGCCGTCGGCGTTGACGAGCACGTCACCGTCGCGGTTGGGCAGCGTGGCCGACAACAGGCCCTGCAGCTCCTCCTCCTTGGCGCCGTCGAACACCGGGGTCGCGACGATCTGGTCCGGCTCGGCGCCCAGCAGTTCCTCGGGCAGGTTGACCGCCCAGGGCGGGACGCCCTCCGCAACATTGATGTTCCAGCCGGACTTGGCCACCCACCCGAGGTGGGTTTCCAGGATCTGGCCGATGTTCATCCGTCGCGGCACACCGTGGGTGTTCAGGATGATGTCCACCGGGGTCCCGTCGGGCAGGAAGGGCATGTCCTCGGCGGGCAGGATCTTGCCGATGACACCCTTGTTGCCGTGCCGGCCGGCCAGCTTGTCGCCGTCGGAGATCTTGCGCTTCTGGGCCACGTAGACGCGGACCAGCTCGTTGACACCGGCGGCCAGCTCGTCGTCGTCCTCGCGGGAGAACACGCGGATGCCGATCACCTTGCCGGACTCGCCGTGCGGCACCTTCAGCGAGGTGTCGCGGACCTCGCGGGCCTTCTCTCCGAAGATCGCCCGCAGCAGCCGCTCCTCCGGGGTCAGCTCCGTCTCACCCTTCGGGGTGACCTTGCCGACCAGGATGTCGCCGTCGCGGACCTCGGCACCGATGCGCACGATGCCGCGCTCGTCCAGGTCGGCCAGCACCTCGTCGGAGACGTTCGGGATGTCCCGCGTGATCTCCTCGGCGCCCAGCTTCGTGTCGCGGGCGTCGATCTCGTGCTCCTCGATGTGAATGGACGTCAACACATCTTCTTCGACCAGGCGGTTGGACAGGATGATCGCGTCCTCGTAGTTGTGGCCCTCCCACGGCATGACGGCGACCAGCAGGTTCTTGCCGAGCGCCATCTCACCGTTTTGGGTGCAGGGACCGTCGGCGATCACCTGACCGGCCTCGACCCGCTCGCCGGCGTCCACGATCGGCGACTGGTTGGCGCACGTCCCGTGGTTGGAGCGGGCGAACTTGCGCATCCGGTAGGTGTGCCGGGTGCCGTCGTCGGCCATCACGGTGATGTAGTCGGCGGAGACCTCCTCGATCACCCCGGCCTTGTCCGCGACGACGACGTCGCCGGCGTCGATCGCGGCGCGCAACTCCATGCCGGTGCCCACCAGCGGCGCCTCGCTGCGCACCAGCGGAACCGCCTGGCGCTGCATGTTGGCACCCATCAGGGCACGGTTGGCGTCGTCGTGCTCGAGGAACGGGATCATCGCGGTGGCCACCGACACCATCTGGCGCGGCGAGACGTCCATGTAGTCCACCTCGGACGACGCGACGTACTCGACCTCGCCCGCCTTGCGGCGGACCAGCACGCGCGACTCGACGAACCGGCCCTTGTTCTCGCCCTCGTCGGCGATCGGCGAGTTGGCCTGCGCCACGACGTGGCGGTCCTCCTCGTCGGCGGTCAGGTACTCGATCTCGTCGGTGACCACGCCGTCGACGACCTTGCGGTAGGGCGTCTCGATGAACCCGAACGGGTTGACCCGGGCGTACACCGACAGCGAGCCGATCAGGCCGATGTTGGGACCCTCGGGGGTCTCGATCGGGCACATGCGGCCGTAGTGCGACGGGTGGACGTCACGGACCTCCAGCCCGGCACGCTCCCGCGACAGCCCGCCGGGGCCCAGGGCCGACAGCCGGCGCTTGTGGGTCAGGCCCGACAGCGGGTTGTTCTGGTCCATGAACTGCGACAGCTGGCTGGTGCCGAAGAACTCCTTGATCGCGGCCACCACCGGCCGGATGTTGATCAGGGTCTGCGGCGTGATCGCCTCGACGTCCTGGGTGGTCATCCGCTCGCGGACCACCCGCTCCATCCGCGACATGCCGACCCGGATCTGGTTCTGGATCAGCTCACCGACGGTGCGCAGCCGGCGGTTGCCGAAGTGGTCGATGTCGTCGGTCTCCACCGGCACCTCGACACCGCCGGGCACGGTCATAACCGCGGGCTGGCCGTCCTGATTGGCGTGGTGCAGGCGCACCAGGTACTCGATCGTGGCGACGACGTCCTCTTGGGTCAGCGTGGTCGACGACGTCTGGGCCGGCTGGGCGCTGAGCCCCAGCTTCTTGTTGACCTTGTAGCGGCCGACGCGGGCCAGGTCGTAGCGCTTCTCCTTGAAGAACAGGTTCTCCAGCAGGGTCTGCGCGGACTCCTTGGTCGGCGGCTCGCCCGGGCGCAGCTTGCGGTAGATGTCCAGCAGCGCCTCGTCGGTGCCGACGGTGTTGTCCTTCTCCAGGGTCGACATCATGATCTCGGAGAAGCCGAAGCGCTCCTGGATCTTCTCGCTGGTCCAGCCCAGCGCCTTGAGCAGCACGGTGACGGGCTGGCGACGCTTGCGGTCGATGCGCACCCCGACGGTGTCGCGCTTGTCGACGTCGAATTCCAGCCACGCGCCGCGGCTCGGGATCACCTTGACGCTGTGCAGCAGCTTCTCGGTGGACTTGTCGATGGACTCGTCGAAGTACACCCCGGGTGAGCGCACCAGCTGGCTGACCACCACGCGCTCGGTCCCGTTGATGATGAAGGTGCCCTTCTCGGTCATCATCGGGAAGTCGCCCATGAACACCGTCTGGCTCTTGATCTCGCCGGTGTTGTTGTTGATGAACTCGGCCGTGACGAACAGCGGGGCCGCGTACGTCATGTCCTTGTCTTTGCACTCGTCGACGGGCGCCTTGACCTCGTCGAACCGCGGGTCGGAGAACGACAGCGACATCGAGCCGGAGAAGTCCTCGATCGGCGAGAGCTCCAGGAGCACCTCTTCGAGGCCGCCCACCGGCGTGGCCTCTCCGCGCCCGGCGGCGGCCTCACGCCAGCGTGGCGATCCGATCAGCCACTCGAACGAGTCGGTCTGGACGTCGAGCAGCCCCGGAACCTCGAGGGGTTCGCGCAACTTGGCGAAAGAAATCCGGTTGGGCGCTCCGGGCACGGAGGCGTTTAGGGAACTTCCATGAGAGGAACTTTGTGGGCGACCCGTCTTGCTCTGGCGGAAATCAGCCAAGATGCATCCTTCCAGCACCTCATGCGACTCAGGAGAAACCGGCGGCCACCGGGCCCGTTCGCCGCGAAATTGTGTCGGTTAGGCCGGCGAACGATCTGTCCGGATCTCACGCACGCAACTAGACAGCTGAGCCGCAGGGGGCGGCCCAACCTAAGACCACAGTGTCAGTCGCGGGTGAGGTGGGCAGGAGATAGCCAGCGCAACGTCCAACCATAGCGCAGGACGGCGCATTCCTCAACTACCCATAACTACCAGCCCATGGGGGCATCGGCGCTGGCTGGCATCTCGACTTTCCCGTGGACACATGCTGACCAACAGATTGGCCGGTTTAGGCCTCGCCGTCAAGGGGGCGGGGCGGCAAGTTGCGGCATTTCTCGCCGAACCCGGCCCTCGGCGGCGCCGCTAGTCGCCGAACTCGTGCGCTTGGTACTGGTGCGTGCCCTCGAGGTCGTCGAGGATCGCGGCCTGGGCTTTCTGCGGCAGGGTGTGCAGCATGTCCCGCACCCGGTCCTGACGGCGACCGACGGCCTTGCGCTCCGGCATGCCGGGCGACGCGACGATCTGCGGCGGCACGCCCTCGATCTCCTCGACACCGCCCGCGTGCTGACCGGCGTCGAGCGCGGCCTGCTCCTCGGCCATGGTTGTCTCGTCTTTTTCCTCGGACATGCCGATGGGCCCGATGCGGCGGCCGTTGAGGAACTGCCGCACCACCGGCTCGTCGCTGGTCAGCAGCACCTCGCGCGGGCCGAACATGACCAGCTTGCGGCGGAACAACATACCTATGTTGTCCGGGACGGTGCGGGCGATGTTGATGTTGTGCGTCACGATCAGGATCGTCGCGTCGATCTGGGCGTTGATGTCGAGGATCAGCTGGCTCAGGTAGGCGGTGCGAACCGGGTCCAGACCGGAGTCGGGCTCGTCGCACAGGATGATCTGCGGGTCCAGGACCAGGGCGCGGGCCAGGCCGGCGCGCTTGCGCATACCGCCGGAGATCTCGCCGGGGAACTTCTTCTCGTCACCACCGAGGCCGACCAGGCTGAGCTTCTCCATGACGATGTCACGGATCTCGCGTTCCTTCTTCTTGGTGTGCTCGCGCAGCGGAAACGCGGTGTTGTCGAAGAGGTTCATCGAACCGAACAGGGCACCGTCCTGGAACAGCACGCCGAACAGCGTGCGGATCTCGTAGAGCTCCTTGGCCGAGCACTGCATGATGTCGGTGCCGTCGATGACGATCGAGCCCCGCTCCGGGCGCAGCAGCCCGATGAGAGACTTCAGGAACACCGATTTACCGGTACCCGACGGTCCGAGCAGGCCGCTGACCTCCCCGGCGGGGACGTCCAGCGTCACGTCTTCCCAGATCCTCGAGGAGCCGAAGGACTTCGTTAGTCCGTTGACCTGGATAGAGACGCCCATGGGAGATCCTTCCGTCTGCGCATGTGCCCGCCACCTGCTCGTTTGTTGTGGCTTGAGTCACTGTAGCGCACTCCTGGGGCGCAGTATCACGGTTGCACGGCCCCGCGAAACAAAAGTGCCCGACCCGAGACCACCCCCGCGCGCCGGGGCGGGCGCCTGTTCGACACGGGTCAGCCGTTCGGCGCCCAGTTGCCGTGGAATCCCATCGGTACGCGCTGCGGCAGGTGCACGGTGGCCACCGGCTCGCAGGCCCGGGCATCCAGCAACAGCAGCTGGCCCTCGTCCCGGCCCCGGTGATAGCCGTAGCCCATGAGGATGCCGTCGTCCTCGGCCCGCTCCGTCGGGGAGGCCCCGGGATTGGCAACGAAGCACATCTCGCCGAGCAACAGGTCGGGGTCGAGCGCGGCCGTCGTCGTGGACCCCGTCGCATAGTCGTGCTTGTACAGCGCGGAGCCGCCGCCCGAGAACACCGCGCCGACGGTGTAGCCGTACCGGTGCACCGCGCCGAGCCGCTCCTCGTTGATGCGCGGAAACTCCTGGGACCGGTCGTCGCGGCATTCGGTGCTCACCGCTCCGGTGGCCAGATTGATCGTCCAACGGTCGAGCGTGGGCGGGACCTCGCCGGGCCCGTGCCGGTCGCGGTCGAACATCCGCGAGTAGCGGACCACGTCGAGCACCAGGACCTCGGCGCCGTCCCGCACCTCGGAGTAGGCGTTGAGCGGGTGGTAGACGTAGCAGGGCTCGATGTCGAACCAGCGCACGGCATCCTTGCCCGCGTTGCTCCCGTGGCCGTCGCGCGGCATCACCCCGATGCGGGCCGGGTAGCCGGGGTCCCAGGAGTACGGCATCCGGCTGGAGTGCTTCGGGTTGCGGTTCATCGCCGCGTTGATCGGGCTCGGCACCCGGACGCGCCCGATCAGCGACTGCATCACGAGCCGGGCGGGCACCGACAGCCAGCGCGGCACCGACGTCGGCAGCACCTGCATCGGGTCGAAGGTCACCGGCAGGTCGTAGATCACCACGTACTTGTCGGTCAGCGAGAAGTCGTGCATCATCGGCGACCCGGACACCTCGATGTCGACGGTGCGGCGAGCGCGGCCGGCGGTGTCGATCACCGAGTACTGCACGGTCTTCCCGCGCGCGAACGAGTAGGACACCGCGTGCAGTTCGCCGGTCGCCGGGTCGCGGTGCGGATGGGCGGTGTAGCCGCCCGCCAGGGTGCCATCGAAGTCGCACGTCCCCACGGTGTCGAGTTCGTCGGTGAGCTCGTAGTTGGCGATCCCGCCCTCGACCAGGGCCAGGGTCTTTCCGGCGTGGGTCAGCACGTTGGTGTTGGCGCCCAGGGCCAGCATGCCCGCCCGCGGGTCGAGCCGGTCGGGCACCGGCTCGCCGAGGGTGGTGCACACCGACAGGCTGCGCACCCAGCGGTTGCGGTACCAGCGGGCCTTCCCGCCACTCAGCGCCACCCCGTGCACCATGCCGTCACCGCTGAACCAGTGGTATGCGGCGGGGTTGACCTCGGCGGCCGGGTTGGGGCCGTTGCGCAGATAGCGCCCGTCGAGGTGGTCGGGGATGTGGCCGGTCACCTTGAGGTCGGTCGCCGTGACCTCGGCGCTCACCGGCGCCAGAAAGCCCTCCAGGTACGGGTTTTTCGTCTCGGCGGTGTGCGTCGTCGATGTCACGCCAGCTCCTATAACATTGTTATTTCAACGTTATGACGACGCTACGCCGCTGGTGCGAAGATGACAAGGATGGTTGAGGAGATGACCGCGCAGACGCAGCGCAGCGTTCGGCAGGACATGCTGCTCGCCGCCGTCGCCCTGCTCGACGAGCACGGACCCGACGCGCTGCAGACTCGCAAGGTGGCCGGCGCCGCCGGCACCTCGACGATGGCGGTGTACACCCACTTCGGCGGGATGCGCGCGCTGATCGCCGAGGTGGCCGAGGAGGGTTTTCGGCAGTTGGATGCCGCGCTGTCCGCGCCGGAGACCGACGACCCGGTCACCGACTTGTTTGCCCTCGGCGCGGCATACCGGCGCTTCGCCATCGGGCGGCCGCATCTGTATCGGCTGATGTTCGGCAGCACCAGCGCCCACGGCATCAACGCGCCGGCGGGCAACGTGTTGAGCCTGACCGTCGCCCAGATCGACCAGCACATTCCGAGCTTCGCGCATCTGGTGCGCGCGGTGCAGCGGTCCATGCGGGCGGGCCGGATCACCTTCGGCTCGGCGGCCGACGATGAGGCCGTCGTTGCCACGGCAGCCCAGTTCTGGGCCTTGTTACACGGGTTCGTGCTTCTCGAACTGGGCGGCTTCTACGGCGACGACGGCGCCGCCGTCTCGCTGGTGCTTGACTCGATGAGATCAAAACTGCTTGTGGCGCTCGGGGATTCGCCCGAGCGGGTGGAGCGCTCGCAACGGTCCGCGATGGGTGCCTAAGCACACGAAACCCCCGGAACATGCGGCTCCGGGGGTTTTCGCGCGGTGACTTACTTGACGGTGACGGTGGCGCCGGCGGCCTCGAGCTTGGCCTTGGCCTCGTCGGCGGCCTCCTTGGCGACCTTCTCCAGCAGCGGCTTGGGGGCGCCGTCGACCAGGTCCTTGGCCTCCTTGAGGCCAAGGCCGGAGACGATCTCGCGGACGACCTTGATGACGCCGATCTTCTTGTCGCCGGCGCCCTCGAGGATGACGTCGAACTCGGACTGCTCCTCGGCGGCCTCGGCGGGCGCGCCACCGGCGGCCGGGCCGGCCGCGGCGACCGCGACCGGGGCGGCCGCGGTGACCTCGAAGGTCTCCTCGAACTTCTTGACGAAGTCCGAGAGCTCCAACAGGGTCATTTCCTTGAACGCGTCGAGCAGGTCGTCGGTAGACATCTTTGCCATGGGTGTGGGTCCTTCCTGGTTTCGGTGTGGGGTTATTCGGCTTCTGCCGGTGACTCGGTGGGTGCCTCGGCGGCCGGCTCGGCGGCCGGCCGGCTCGGCCGGCGGGCCGGCTCGGCGGCCTTCTTCTCCTGCAGCGCGGCGGCGAGCCGGGCAACCTGGGAAGCCGGCGCGTTGAACAGCCCGGCCGCCTTGGACAGGTTGGCCTTCATCGCCCCGGCCAGCTTGGCCAGCAGCACCTCGCGCGACTCCAGATCGGCGATGCGCTCGACCTCGGCCACCGACAGGGCCCGGCCGTCCATGTAGCCGCCCTTGATGACCAGCGCCTTGTGGTCCTTGGCGAAGGTCTTGATCGCCTTGGCGGCGTCGACGGGCTCGCCGGTGACGAACGCGATGGCCGTCGGGCCGACGAACAATTCGTCGAGGCCCTCGACCCCGGCCTCCGACGCCGCCCGCTTGATCAGTGTGTTCTTGGCGACCGAGTAGGTGGCCGATCCGCTCAGCGAGCGGCGCAGCTCGGCCAGGTTGGCCACCGTCAGACCCCGGTACTCGGTGATCAGGGTGGCGGTGGCGTCCTTGAACTGCTCTGCGATGTCTGCAACGGCGGTGGCCTTGTCAGCCCTGGCCATGCGCACCTCCTGGTGTCAACGTGTCGTGTGGATCGACCGGAGGAACGACGAACGCCCCGGCGCAGGAAGCGGCCGGGGCGTGAAGATGCACCGGCAGGTGCCGGCGCTGTTGCCTCGTCCTCCTGCGTGGGCCGCCGGGATGTTCCCGGACCTTCAACCGATTTCTCGGTGACCGACGGTCTTCGGTGGATCGGCAATCAGGATAGCGTGGCCACCCGCGGTCAGCCAAAACGGGGCGCCGGGGGCCAGTCCAGCGCGGCGAGGCGGGCCGCCCCGACCAGACCGGCCTCGCCCCCGAGGGCGGCCGGCAGCACGCGCAGGCCGGCCAGAAAGTCCAGCCCGGCATAGTCGGAGAGCTTCGCCCGCAGCGGGTCGAAGAGCAGGCGGCCGGATTTGGCGACGCCTCCCCCGACGACGACGAGGTCCAGATCGCACACCGCGGCCACCGAGGCGATCATCGCGGCGAGCCCGTGGGCGCCCCGGTGAAATGCCCGCTGCGCGACCGGGTTCCCGCCGGCCGCCGCGGCCGCCAGGTCCCGGGCGCCGGCGCCGGGCGGGGCGAACCAGCCGTTGTCCCTCGCCCAGCGCACCAGCCACGGGCCCGACGCCACGGTTTCGACGCAGCCGTGGCCGCCGCAGGCGCAGGGCCGGCCGTCCTGTTCGACGACCACGTGCCCGACGTGGCCGGCGTTGCCGGTGCGTCCGGCGTAGGGGGCGCCGTCGAGCACGAGCCCACCGCCGATCCCGGTGGAGACCACCATGCCCAGCATGAAGCGCGATCCGCGGCCCGCGCCGCGCCAGTGCTCGCCCAGCGCCATGCAGACACCGTCCCCGCCGAGCCGCACCGGCACGCCCGGCACCGCCTCGGCGACCCTGTCGCGCAGCGGGAAGCGCTGCCAGCAGCCGATGTTGATGGGGCTGACGGTCCCGCCGTGCACGTCGACGGGGCCGGCCGACGCGATGCCGACGGCCCCGATGGCATCGCCGGCAGCGCGACGCACGTCGGCGATCGTCGCGGCGACCGCATCCCACACCCGTTCGGCGCCGGCCTCGGCCGGGGTGGGGCGGATCGCGGTGTGCAGCAGCGCGCCGTCGGCATCGGCCAACCCGGCGGCGATCTTGGTGCCACCGATGTCCAGGCAGAGGGTCAGCATGACGCGTCAGTGCCGGTGGGTGTTGTCGGGTTGGCGCGGGTCGCCGGGATGCTCGTAGCCGGGGGTCAGCCGGACCAGCGCCGCGCGGCGCGCGTCCAGCCAGATCCGGAAGGCGCGCCGGCGCGCTGTCGCGCGCAGATGCCCGGCGATCGCGCCCCGCACCTGTTCCAGCGGCGGGGCGGTCCGCGCCGGGGCCCGCCAGCAGTTCCGGCCGGCGGCCGGCGGGGCGAAGCGGAGCGGGTTGCGCAGGTGGTAGGCGGCGACGTCGTCGTCGGCGACCGTGACCCCCGCGGTGACGTCGGCGAACAGCGCCCGCGCGCCCGCATCGGCCAGCGTGGCCGCGGCGATGCTGCCCAGCTCCAGCCGGGCCGTGGCGTCGGGCAGCAGCTCCGCCTCGGTCGGGGCGCCGCTCGCGCCCAGGCCCCGCGCGGCCACCTCGGCGGCGACGACCTTCTGCGTCACCAACAGCTGGGTGAGCCAGCGGCGCAGCTGCCGCCCCTCGCTGGTGCCGCAGGCCGGCAACGCGGCCGCCCCCGCGCCGCCGCGCAACCGCGCCTCGGCCGCGTCGAGCTCGGCGACGGCAACGGGGCTGCCGGCCACGGTGGCGACCACGTCGGCGCGGCTCATGTCACGCTCACCCGCACCGCCGGTGAGTAGACCAGCTCGCCGGCGCAGCCGACCCGGACCAGCGCCCACCACCGGCCGGGTTCCAGCCACGCGGGCGGGGCCACGTCGAAGCCGAGCTCGACCGTGCCGCGGGCGGGCAGGACGGCGCCGCGCGCGGCGGGACCGATCCACTCCCAGGTGCCCCACGGGCTGATCAGGTGGGCCTCCAGCGCCAGGTCGGCCCCGGCGCGGCTGCCGAGGGTGACCGACAGCCGCGCCGTGTCGCCGGCCCGCAGCGTGAGGTCGGCGGGCCCGTCGACGAGGTGGAGCAGCGGCCCGGGTTCGAGCTCTTGTCCGCCGACCGTCACCACGCATACATCCTCGACGACCTGGCGCCACGCCGCGGGGATTTCGCGTCCGGTCAGGCGCAGCTGGACCCGGATCGGGTAGCGCCCGGCCGGAACCGGATCGGGAATGGACACCAGCACGTCGGTGTGCCGGTGGCCGCCGCCGGCCAGCCTGAACCGGGGCGGCTTCGCGGGCCGCGCCGACCACCCGTGCGGGCACACCACCGTCACCGCAGCGCCCAGCGCGGCGTCGCCGCAGTCGCTGGCCACGGTGAGGCGCAACGCCACCGTGGCGCCCGGGTCGGCGGCCACGCGCGCGGGATGCACCCGGACGACGGCGGGCAGCCCGCCGAGTGGCGCCGGACCGCGATTGTGCAGCCAGTACCGCGCGTACAGCGGCTGGGCGGCCTCGGCGTGCGGCGCCAGCTCGCGGGGAGCCCGGGAGGCCGCTGCCGGCCTGGGCATGTCGAGCCGCGCCAGCACGGTGGCCACCTGATAGCCGTGCAGGTGCAGCGAGCGGAGGGGCCGGCCCGGCTGCTCGAGCAGGTCGGCACCGCGCAGGTCGCCTATCGCGCCGAGCGTGGAGCCGACCGTGACGCGGGTGGCCGCCCCGGTCGTCTGCACCAACCGCAACGCCACCGCAGCCGGATCGACCGGCCGGGCGCTGCCCTCCGTGAGCGGGTTGCCCGCCGCCTTGAGGGCCGCCACCGCGACCGCTGCGGCCGGGTCGGCGTGCAGCAGCGACCCGGCCGGCGGCAGCACGCCCCCGCGTCGGCCCGACCGGACGGCGAGCAGCGGGTGGGCGAACTGTGCACTGCGTGCGGGGATTTCGGCGCGCCGCCAGTCGCCTGTGTCGCAGGCCAGCGCGTAGTCGAAGGCATGGGTCCAGTGCTGCTGCTGGAAGCTCGAGCCGTCGGGCGCGGTGCGACGCGGCTCGTCGATCCAGGTGCCCGACGGCCAACCGGTGCAGGACCGCATCAGCGCGGTGTGCAGCGTGCCCTCGGCGTCGACGGCGAAGCTCGGCACGCCGCGGTTGAGCAGCGCGACGGTGCGGTCTTCGAAGCCGCCCGTGCCCGCCGGGGCCCGCTGCGCGACGACGATCTCGGCGTCGCCGAGGTCGTCGGCCACCGCCGCGATCGCGGCCCGCAGGCCGTCCTCGTCGCGGCCGGCGATCACCAGCACCGGCAGCGCGTGAGCCGGACGCAGGTCGGCGCCGGGCACCCACACCGTCGCCAACGGTGTCGCGGCCGGCACCCACACCAGCGCCCGGCCGTCGGTGGCCAGCTGGCGGTCGAGTTCGGCGCCATAGGCCGGATCGGCCCGCTCCAGCACGGCCCTGGTGAAGGCGTTGCGGGCGGGCCCGCCCAGCGCGATCCGTGCGTCGGGCAGGTTGGAGTCGACGTCGAGGTGCCCGTAGCGCGGCCCGTCGGCGCCGCCGCAGGTGGCCGTGACGCCCGCGCGGACCAGCGCCACCATCAGCTCGCGCGCCAGCGGCCCGGAGGCCGCCTCGTCGGGCGCCACCACCTCGGCCACCGAGACGGCCCGGACCCCGTCGCCGACGCGTACGCGGGCCGCCGACGACAGCGCGAACCAGCCGTAGGCCGGGTTGTCCAGCGTCCACGGGTGGCGCGCGGTGTCCACCGAGCGGGTCCCCTCGTGCAGCAGGGCGAAACCGCGCCCGACCACGGCGTCGCCCACCTCGCTGACCGGCATGGCGCCCGGCACCGGACACGGCCAGCGCAGCCGCACCAGTTGGTCGGCGCCGGTGAAGTCGTCGATGGTGGTGCGGCAGTCCACCCGCGCCACGCCGTCCCACAGGGTCAGGGTCTGGGTGTAGCGCAGCAGCGTGCCGACCCGTCCGCGCACGACCAGCCGCCGGCCCAGCGGCCCGCGGTAGGCCCGCACCTGCGCCGGGAACTCCGACGAGCACACCACCGGCCCCCTGGGCAGCAGGTGCCACGGCCCCTCCCCCTGCTTCGGGTGCGCGGGGTACTCCGCGTAGACGGCGAGCTCGTTGCCCACCCGGCCGCCGGCGATCAGCTGCCGGTCCCCGTCATGCAGCGACGCCACGCCCCCACCGCGCGCCGGATCCACCGCCAGCCGGTAGCGCTCGTTGGCGATCGCGAGGCCGGCCACGGGCTCCCAGCCGGTCGCATCCGTCGCGGGGGCCAGCCGGTAGGCCCGCCAGCCCAGGGACGGCACGTCGGCCGCCAGCCAGGTGACCGAACGCCCGTCGTCCTCGACGTGGGCGGGCACCTCGGCGCCGTCGGCGTCGAGCACGCGCACCCCGGCGCCCGGCGGGGTGTCCAGCCGCGCGGTGACGATGTCGGTGCGCCGGTGGCTCAGCGGGTTCCACACGACCACGTCGTCGGCCGGAGTGTCCAACGCGGCCGACAGCAGGGCCAGCGAGTTGTCGCGCGCGGCGCGGCCCAGCTCCCACGCGTCGCGCCAGCCGGTCAGCAGGTCCAGGTAGACCTGGTCGGACTCCGAGCCGGTGATCGCGTCGTGGTGGGCGCCGTAGGCCAGCTGCACCCACGCCTTGGCCAGGGCCGCCTGCGGATACTCGGCGCCGGTCAGCAGTGCGGCGAACACGGCGAAGCGCTCGGCGGCCAGCACGGCGTTCTCGGCGGCCCGGTTGGCCTGCTTGGTGTCGACGTAGGACACGTCCTTGCCCGTGTAGATCGGGTTCATGTCGCGGGTCTGCGGCGACGGCGCGCGCCCGCGCTCGGCCAGTTCGGCGCGCACCGCCGCGAAGAACTCCCGGGGCAGGGCGCACACGAAGCGCGGCCAGGTGTAGCGCGCGGCCCAGTCGCGGTGGATGGCGGTCACCCACTTGTTGGGCGGCGTGTAGTCGGTGCCGACGGGCAACAGCACGTTGCGCGTCAGCGCCACCTTCTTGAGTTGGGCGAACAGCGCGTAGGTGGCGTCGCGCGCCTCGGCCAGCGACACCGACGAGTCCATCCACCAGCCGGCCGAGTAGTGCGCGGGCATGTAGTGGGTGAGCAGGCCGCGGCCGGAGGGGGCGATCCACTCGAACTCGCTGGAGAACTGCATGCGGGCCACGTCGCCACCGCCCGCGGCCGGGCCCCACTGGTGGTGCGGGCCGCGGGCCCACGAACTCGACGTCAGGCCGGCGTCGGCGGCCAGGCCGGGGAATTGGGGGTCATGGCCGAACACGTCGAGCTGCCAGGCGGTGGCCGGGTCGGCGCCCAGCACGTGGCGCTGAAACCCGATGCCGTGCACCAGGTTCCGGATGGTGGTTTCCGGGCTGGTCAGGTTGGTGTTGGGCTCGTTGTAGGTGCCGCCCATCACCTCGAGGCGTCCCTGTGCGAGGAACCGGCGCAGGTCGGCGCGGTCCTCGGGGTGGGTGTCCCAGTACGGCTTGAGGTAATCCACCTCGGCGAGGACGAACTTGTAGTCCGGATCGCTGCGGGCCATTTCCAGATGGGCGTGGACCAGGTCGAAACCGTTGGCCTGACGGGCCCGCCCCGGCGGGTCCTCGGTCCACTCGCTGGTGTAGGCACCCTGGGTGTTCCACCAGACCGGGTCGTAGTGGAAGTGGCTGACCATGAACATCGTCCAGCCCGGCTCGGCTATCACGAATTCGAAGGGGAAGTCGAACCCCGCCTCGGTGCCGCCGGCGTGTGCCCGCGCGGCCCGCCGCGCGCCGACGACCGGGCGGTCCACCGCGACCGGCACCTCGACCACCTCGTGGCCCGCTTCGGCGACGGCTTCCCCGCGCAGGCCGTCGCCCTCGACTCGAACCGGGGTCCGCGCGGCGCATCCGGCGACGGTGACCCGCGCCAGCTGCAGCGGCGCATCCGGCGGCCCGACGAAAAGCTCCGTGGACTCCGCCGAAACCACCTGCATCCCCGCACTTTACGGCGCGCGGAAACCTAGGATCGACCAATGCCCGCCCTCGCCCCGCCCGTGGCCGACGAACGCAGCGCCCTACGCGAGTTCCTCGCCTTCCACCAGAGCGCGTATTTCGCGGTGAGTCACGGCCTCACCGACGAGCAGGCCCGGTCCACGCCGTCGGTCAGTGCGCTGTCGATCGGCGGGCTGATCAAGCACGCCACCGGTCTGCAGCGCAGCTGGATGGCCCGGGTCGCCGCCGCGCCGGACGCGCCGCCGAAAGACCCCCGCCCGTTCGAGGAGATCGCCCGCGAGTTCGCCGACCAACACGTGATGCGGCCCGACGAGACGCTGTCCGGGCTGCTGAGAGCGTTGGAAACCCAGAATGTGGCGTCGCTGCGACTCGTGGACACCGCCGACCTCGACGCTGCGGTGCCCGTCCCGCGCGACATCCCGTGGTTTCCCGAGAACCAGGAGGCCTGGTCGGTGCGTTGGGTGATCCTGCACGTGATCAACGAGCTGGCCCGGCACGCCGGGCACGCCGACATCGTCCGCGAAAGCATCGACGGGGCCACCATGTACGAGTTGATCGCCGCGGTGGAGAACTGGCCGCCGCGGTCCTGGGTGAAGCCGTGGAGCCGGTGAGCGGGCCCACAGGGATTGGGACTTGACACCGCCGGTTTGGCACACTGCTCCAATGAGCTCTACCAAACACCGAGAGCTGGCCAGGCTCGACCGGGTTCCCCTGCCGGTCGAAGCGGCCCGGGTTGCCGTCACCGGTTGGCAGGTCACCCGCGCCGCCGCGCGTGTCGTCACCAAGCTGCCGGGCAGGGGCCCATGGCAGCAGAAGGTGATCAAACAGCTCCCGCAGACCTTCGCCGAGCTGGGGCCGACGTATGTGAAGTTCGGGCAGATCATCGCGTCCAGCCCGGGGGCGTTCGGCGAATCGCTGTCCCGCGAATTCCGCGGCCTCCTGGACCGGGTGCCGCCCGCCGACCAGAAGGAAGTGCACAAGCTCCTCATCGAGGAACTCGGCGGTGAGCCCTCCGAGCTGTTCGCCACGTGGGAGGAGACGCCGTTCGCCTCGGCGTCCATCGCCCAGGTCCACTACGCCACGCTGCACAGCGGCGAGGAGGTCGTCGTCAAGATCCAGCGCCCGGGCATCCGGCGCCGGGTCGCGGCGGACCTGCAGATCCTCAAGCGCTTCGCCCAGGCCGTCGAGGTGGCAAAGCTGGGCCGCCGGCTCTCGGCCCAAGACGTGGTCGCCGACTTCTCCGACAACCTCGCCGAAGAGCTGAACTTCCGCCTCGAGGCGCAGTCGATGGAGGCCTGGGTCTCGCATCTGCACGCCTCGCCGCTCGGCCAGGGCATCCGGGTGCCCGAGGTCTACTGGGACTTCACCAGCGACCGGGTGTTGACGATGGAGCGGGTGCAAGGCATCCGCATCGATGACGCCGCCGCCATCCGCAAGGCCGGCTTCGACGGCACCGAGCTGGTGAAGGCGCTGCTGTTCAGCCTCTTCGAGGGCGGCCTGCGCCACGGCCTGTTCCACGGCGACCTGCACGCGGGCAACCTGTACGTCGACGACGCCGGCCGCATCGTGTTCTTCGACTTCGGAATCATGGGTCGCATCGATCCGCGCACCCGCTGGCTGCTGCGCGAGCTGGTGTACGCGTTGCTGGTCAAGAAGGACCACGCCGCGGCCGGCAAGATCGTGGTGCTCATGGGCGCTGTCGGCACCATGAGGCCCGAGGCCGAGGCCGCCAAGGACCTGGAAAAGTTCGCCACGCCGCTGACCATGCAGACCCTCGGCGACATGTCCTACGCCGACATCGGCCGGCAGCTGTCCACACTGGCCGACGCCTACGACGTCAAGCTCCCCCGCGAGCTGGTGCTGATCGGCAAGCAGTTCCTCTACGTCGAGCGGTACATGAAGCTGCTGGCACCGAAGTGGCAGATGATGTCGGACCCGCAGCTGACGGGGTACTTCGCCAACTTCATGGTCGAGGTCAGCCGCGAGCACTCCTCCGACATCGAGGTGTAGGGCGGCCTGATGGAAATTCGCAGCGGTCACGCGGCGTCCGGCGACCTGAAGATCTACTACGAGGACATGGGCGACATCGATGACCCGCCCGTGCTGTTGATCATGGGGTTGGGCGCGCAGCTGCTGCTGTGGCGGACCGCCTTCTGCGAAAGGCTCGTCGGCCACGGGCTGCGGGTCATCCGTTACGACAACCGGGACGTGGGGCTGTCCAGCAAGACCGAGCATCGCAGCTCCGGCCAGCCGCTGCCGGCGCGCTTGGCGCGCTTCTGGTTCGGCCTGCCGAGCAATGCGGCGTACACGCTGGAAGACATGGCCGAAGACGCCGCCGCGGTGCTGGACCACCTGGGCATCACCCACGCCCACGTCGTGGGGGCGTCGATGGGCGGGATGATCGCCCAGGTCTTCGCGGGACGTTTCCCGAAGCGAGCGCGAAGCCTGGCGATCCTGTTCTCCAGCAACAACCGGCCGTTCCTGCCGCCGCCGGCCCCGCGCGCCCTGCTGGCGCTCCTGAAGGGCCCGCCGCCCGGCTCGCCCCGCGAGGTGATCATCGACAACGCCGTGCGCGTCACCAACATCATCGGCAGCCCGCGTTACCGCGCGCCTGAGGAGCAGGTGCGCGCCGAGGCCGCCGAGGGGTACGACCGCAATTACCACCCGCAGGGCATCGCACGCCAATTCGGCGCGATCCTGGGCACCGGCAGCCTGCGCGGGTACAACCGGCGCATCGAGGCGCCGACGGTGGTGATCCACGGCCGGGCGGACAAACTGATGCGCCCCTCCGGCGGCCGGGCCGTCGCGCGCGCCATCGACGGCGCTCGACTAGTCTTATTCGACGGCATGGGCCATGATCTGCCTCAGCAGTTGTGGGATCGGCTGATCGGCGTGCTGACGGGCAACTTCGCCGAGTCCGCCCTGCGGCCGGGATGAGCCGGGCCCTGGCGGCTGGACCGCGGATCCGGCCCGACGCCTGACAGGGTTATACGTTTGCGCTGGAAGGATCTTTTGACAATGAGCGAGCTGAAGCCTTATTACGCGGACTCGCAAGCGGCCTACGACATCTCCGACGACTTCTTCGGACTGTTCCTCGACCCCACCTGGGTCTACACCTGCGCGTACTTCGAGCGCGACGACATGACGTTGGAAGAGGCGCAGCTGGCCAAGCTGGATCTGGCACTGGACAAGCTGAACCTCGAGCCCGGGATGACGCTGCTGGACGTCGGGTGCGGCTGGGGCGCGGCGCTGGTCCGCGCCGTCGAGAAGTACGACGTGAACGTCGTCGGAGTCACCCTGTCCCGTAACCACTTCGAGCGAAGCAAGGCCAGGCTTGCGGCGATCCCGACGCAACGGCGGGCCGAGGCGCGGCTGCAGGGCTGGGAGGAGTTCGACGAGAAGGTGGACCGGATCGTCTCCTTCGAGGCGTTCGACGCCTTCCACAAGGAGCGGTACGGCGCGTTCTTCGAACGCTCCTACGGCCTCATGCCCGACGACGGCCGGATGCTGTTGCACAGCCTGTTCACGTATGACCGTCGGTGGTTCCACCAACAGGGCATCGCCCTGACGATGAGCGACATCCGGTTCCTGAAGTTCCTGCGCGAGTCGATCTTCCCGGGCGGCGAATGCCCCTCCGAGCCCGACATCGTCGACAACGCGCGGGCCGCGGGGTTCACCGTGGCGGAAACACAGATCCTGCAGCCCCATTACGTACGGACCCTGGACACCTGGGCGGCCAACCTGGAGGCCAACCGGGATCGCGCCGTCGCCCTGCAGTCCGAACTGGTCTACAACAACTTCATGCACTACCTGACCGGGTGCGCGGAACGCTTCCGCAGGGGGCTCATCAACGTGGCGCAATTCACCCTCGTGAAGTGAACTGCTCGAGGGCGTCGGAATCCGATAGCGTGCCCGGATGCCCAAGGATCTGACGCCGCACTTCGCCGACGTCCAGGCGCACTACGACCTGTCCGACGACTTCTTCCGCCTGTTTCTCGACCCCACCCGGACCTATAGCTGCGCGTACTTCGAACGGCCGGAAATGACCCTGGAGGAGGCGCAGCTCGCCAAAATCGACCTGGCGCTGGGCAAGCTGGGGCTGCGGCCCGGCATGACCCTGCTCGACGTCGGCTGCGGCTGGGGCGCCACCATGCGGCGCGCCGTCGAGCGCTACGACGTCAACGTCGTCGGTCTGACGCTGTCGAGGAACCAGGCCGCTCACGTGCAAAGGTCTTTCGAGGAGATGGACAGCCCGCGCGGCAAGCGGGTGTTGCTGGCCGGCTGGGAACAATTCGACGCGCCCGTCGACCGCATCGTGTCGATCGGCGCGTTCGAACACTTCGGCCACGATCGCTACGACGACTTCTTCACGATGGCCCACCGGGTTCTGCCCGCCGGCGGGGTGATGTTGCTGCACACGATCACCGGGCTGACCGGGCCGCAATGCGTCGAGCGCGGCATCCCGTTGACGTTCGAGATGGCCCGCTTCATCAAGTTCATCGTCACCGAGATCTTCCCGGGCGGCCGCTTACCCTCGATCGAGATGGTGCAGGAGCGCTCGGCCGAGCGCGGCTTCGGGTTGACCCGCCGCCAGTCGCTGCAGCCGCACTACGCCCGGACCCTCGACCTGTGGGCCGCGGCCCTCGAGGCGCACCGGGACGCGGCCGTCGCGATCCAGTCCGAAGAGGTCTACGAGCGATACCTGAAGTACCTGACCGGATGCGCCAGGGCCTTCCGGATCGGCTACATCGACGTCAACCAGTTCACTTTGCAGAAACTGTGACGGTCCGCGCAGCGCTCGAATGCGGATTGGGTTGAGAAACCCCGGAGCGCACGGCCTCAAATGCGAGCGATGCGCGCCGGCCAGTGTAGGGTGCCGGGGACGGCTACGTGAAGAAGACGCCTGGCCAGTCGGGAGGACACATGGCTGAGAATCGGGTGGGGGCCACGCGCACGAGGTCCAATCTTGACGACGTGCAATCGCATTACGACCTGTCCGACGAGTTCTTCGGGCTCTTCGTGGATCCGACGCTCACCTACAGCTGCGCGTACTTTCCGCGCGAGGACATGACCCTGCACGAGGCTCAGCTCGCCAAGCTCGACCTGACGCTCGACAAGCTGGGGCTGCGGCCCGGGATGACCCTGCTCGACATCGGCTGCGGCTGGGGTTCGGTGATGAAACGCGCCGTCGAAAAGTATGACGTCAACGTCGTAGGGCTGACGCTGTCCAAGAATCAGCACGCCTACTGCCAGCGGGTACTCGACGAGATCGACAGCGACCGCTCGCGGCGCGTTCTTTTGCGCGACTGGGCCGAGTTCGGTGAACCGGTGGACCGCATCGTCGTCATCGAGGCGTTGGAGCATTTCGGCTTCCACCGCTACGACGACTTCTTCAAGTTTGCCTACGAGGCCATGCCCGCCGACGGTGTGATGCTGCTGCACACGATCACCGGGGTGCATGTCAAGCAGGCCATGGAGCGCGGCATACCCCTGACCATGGAGATGGCGAAGTTCATCAGGTTCATCGTGACCGAGATCTTCCCGGGCGGGCGGCTCCCGACGGTCGAGACCGTCGCGGAGCACTCGACGAAGGTCGGGTTCAAAGTGACCCGCAATCAGTCGTTGCGGTCAGACTTCGCCAGGACCCTCGACTTCTGGGCCGAGGCCCTGGAGGCGCGCAAGGACGAGGCCATCGCGATCCAGTCCGAAGAGGTCTACGAACGGTACATGAAGTACCTGACCGGATGCGCCAAGGCCTTCCGGATCGGCTACACCGACTGCAACCAGTTCACGCTCGAAAAGTAAACTTCGCGCCAACCAGTGTGTTTCGGGCGCATGCGGCCCAGTGGGTATGGTTGCAACGAACATCACCCAGGAGAACGAAACCATCATGGCTGAGCAACCGACGAGCCCGACGAAAACGCGGACGCGTTTTGAAGACATCCAGGCCCACTACGACGTGTCCGACGATTTCTTCGCCCTGTTCCAGGACCCCACCCGGACCTACAGCTGCGCGTATTTCGAGCGCGACGACATGCCCCTCGAAGAGGCCCAGTACGCCAAGATCGACCTGAACTTGGACAAGCTGGACCTCAAGCCGGGCATGACGCTGCTGGACATCGGCTGCGGTTGGGGCACCACCATGAAGCGCGCCGTCGAACGCTTCGACGTCAACGTCGTCGGCCTGACCCTGTCCAAGAACCAGCACGCCCGCTCCGAGGAGGTGCTCGGCACGGTCGACACCAACCGTTCACGTCAGGTGCGGCTGCACGGCTGGGAGGACTTCAACGAGCCGGTCGACCGGATCGTGTCGATCGAGGCCTTCGAGCACTTCGGGCACGAGAACTACGACGACTACTTCAAGCGGTGTTTCGACATCATGCCCGATGACGGCCGGATGACCGTTCAGAGCAGCGTCAGCTACCACCCCTTCGAGATGGCGGCCCGTGGTAAGAAGCTGACCTTCGAGACGGCCCGCTTCATCAAGTTCATCATCACCGAGATCTTCCCGGGCGGTCGGCTGCCGTCGACCGCGATGATGGTCGAGCACGGCGAGAAGGCGGGTTTCGTCGTGCCCGAACCCCTTTCGCTGCGTCCGCACTACATCAAGACGCTGCGCATCTGGGGCGACACGCTCGAGTCCAACAAGGACAAGGCCATCGAGGTCACCTCCGAGGAGGTCTACGACCGCTACATGAAGTACCTGCGCGGCTGCGAGCACTATTTCACCGACGAGATGCTGGACTGCAGCCTGGTCACCTACCTCAAGCCGGGGGCGGCCGCCTAGAACTCGGTCCGATTTCTCGAGGCTGTCGGATTAGCGCTGCGGTGTTCGTCGAATAGGTAGAGAGTGGAGCACACGGCTCCGCTCCACTACCGGAGGTGACGAACATGCAGTACTTCGCCTTATTGATCAGCCAAGAGCAAGACCGCACACCCGACGACGCGGCCGCCGCGATGGCGGCATGGGAGAACTTCCACGCCAAGGCCGGCCCCGCGATCAAATCCGGAGATGCGCTGGTTCCGGCCGCCGCCGCGGCGGTCATCACCGGCGGCCCGGATGCGCCGATAGTCACCGACGGCCCCTTTGCCGAGGGCGCCGAGGTGGCCTGCGGCTACTACGTGTTCGAAGCGGAAAACCTCGACGAGGCACTGGCACTGGCGCGCGATGTCCCGCTCGCCGCGTTCGGGGCCGTGGAGGTGTGGCCGGCGGTCCACTCCATTGAGCTGTCCCGCAAGCTCACGGGCAACGACTGGCTCGCGCTGCTGCTGGAACCGCCCGAATCCGCGCACACGCCCGGCACACCGGAGTGGGACGCGGTGGCGGCAAAGCACGCCGATCTGCACGCGGCCGCGGGCGACCACATCATCGGCGGTGCCGCGTTGCACGACCGGTCCACGGCGACGACCGTGCGGGTGCGCAACGGCGAGGTTCTGATCACCGATGGGCCATATGTGGAGGGAGCCGAAATCGCCACCGGCATCTACCTGCTCAGCGCCGCGGATCGCGACGAAGCCGTGAAGCTCGCCTCGATGATCCCCGCCTCGGCCGTGCAGCTGCGCCAGCTGGCGGGCGTCTCCAACCTGTAGGGCATGACTGACCTGGACGGCGTGTTCCGCCGGGAATGGGGGCCGGCCGTCGCCGCGCTCGCGCGGTGGTCCGGCGACCTGACCGTCGCGGAGGACTCCGTCCAGGAAGCCTGCGCCGAGGCGCTTCGGACCTGGTCCCGCGACGGCGTGCCCGACCATCCCGGCGGGTGGCTGATCGCCGTCGCCCGCAACCGTGCCCGGGATCGGCTACGCCGCGAATCTGTGCGTCCGGGAAAGGAATTGGCCGCGGTGGTGGATGAGATCCGGGCACGCACCGACCACACCGACCCGCACCCGGTCCGCGACGACGAGCTGCGGATGATGTTCACCTGCGCGCACCCGGCGCTGGACCGGCAGTCGCAGCTGGCGCTGACGCTGCGGTTGGTGTCCGGGTTGACCGTCGCCGAGATCGCCCGTGCGCTGCTGCAGAGCGAGGCAGCCATCGGCCAGCGAATCACCCGCGCCAAGAACAAGATCCGCCATGCCAACATCCCGCTGCGGGTACCGCCCGCCGCGCTGTTAGCCGAGCGCACGCCGCATGTGCTCGGCTGCATCTATTCGGTGTTCACCGAGGGGTACTGGTCGACGGCGGGCCCGTCGGCGATTCGCGACGAACTCTGCGACGAGGGGATCCGGCTCGGCGGGGAGTTGTGCGCGCTGATGCCCGACGAGCCGGAGGGGCACGCGCTGGCCGCCCTGATGCTGCTGCACGATTCACGACGGGCCACCCGCGTGAACGAGGCCGGGGCGTTGGTGCCGCTCGAGGAACAGGACCGGCGCAGGTGGGACCGGGGCCGTGTGGCCCGCGGCCTGGACCGGCTGCGGCGGGCCGGGGGCTCGACGGGCCCCTATCTGGCGCAGGCGGTGATCGCCGCACTGCACGCGACCGCGCCGTCCTGGGAGCAGACGAACTGGCCGGCCATCTGCGCCGCCTATGACCGGCTGGTGCGGCTGACCGACTCGCCGGTGGTGCGCGCCAACCGCGCGCTCGCCGTCGGTTTGCGCGACGGACCCGACGCGGGCCTGGCCGACGCTGGACGAAGTCGCCCACGATCCCCGGCTCGCCAGCTCCAATCTCGTCGCGACGGTGCGCGCCGACCTGCTGCGGCGCGCGGGCCGGCTTGCCGATGCGCTCACATGGTACCGGGTGGCGATCGAGTCCAACGGGTCCGAGCCCGGCCGCGCGTTCCTGCGGCGGCGCATCGCCGAGTGTGAATCAGGCGACGCGACACGCCGCTTGAACTCAAGGGGTCGCTGCAACACCTGATTGGTTTAGGGGTGTTGTTCGTGGTGTCGTTGGGGGATTCGGCTAGCAAACAGGCTGCGTTGGTTGCGGCGCGCGGTGTTTCTGGAGGGTGTCAGGGCGGGGTTGTCGCGGACGACGGCGGCCACGTTGGCCGGGGTATCTCATACGACAGGCAACAAGTGGGCCAAGGCTGCTGGCTACCCTGTCGTGACCAAACATCACGGGATTCGGCATTCAGCCGCCGTCCGGGAGTTGTTCTGGACAGCGCTGAGGTCCGGAGTCTCGCCACAACAGGCCGCGGTGGCTGTCGGCGTGTCGCACACCCGGGCCAAGATCTGGATCAAACAGGCTGGCTATGTGAACCATCCCGCGTTTGATGCGCACCCTCCTTCTTGGGAAGGTGCCCTTTATGGCGAGCAAGTACGACCTGGAGACCCGGGCCAAGGCCGTCCGTCTGGTGTTGGAGCATCGTGATGACTATTCCAGCGAGTGGGCAGCGATCACGGCGGTGTCCAAGCGGTTGGGGATGACCGCTGAGACGTTGCGGTCGTGGATCCGTCAGCATCAGATCGACGAGGGCCAACGTGACGGTGTGTCCAGCGAGGCCGCCGAGCAGATCCGCGCCCTCAAGCGTCGCAACGCCGAGCTCGAGCAGACCATCGAGATTCTCAAGGCGGCCACGAGTTTCTTCGTGCGGGAGAGCGACCCGCGCAACCTCCGCTGATCGCCACGGTCTGTCAGTTCATCGCCGCCAACAGGGACCGTTTCGGGGTCGCTCCGATCTGCCGCGTGCTCTGCGAGCACGGAGTGCCGATCGCTCCGAGAACGTTCTATGCCTGGGCAGGTCGGGCGCCGTCGAAACGATCTCTGTGGGACGCCACGATCACCGAGGTCCTGGCCGGTTACTACGAGCCCGACGAGCATGGCCGCCGCAAGCCCGAGTCGCTGTATGGGTCGTTAAAGATGTGGGCCCACCTGCAGCGCGAGGGCATCCCGGTGGCCAAGTCCACCGTGGAGCGGCTGATGCGCCAAAACGGCTGGCAAGGGGTACGGCGTCAGAAGAAGGTCCGCACCACCATTGCCGATCCGGCGGCACCCCGGCCACCGGATCTGGTGGACCGCCAGTTCGGCGTGGCCGCGCCCAATCTGCTGTTGGTTGCCGACTTCACGTATGTGAGGCTGGTGACCGGGGTCTTCGTCTACGTCGCGTTGGTCATCGACGCTTACGCCGGGGCCATCATCGGCTGGGAAGCCTCAGGATCCAAACACACCCGGTTCGTCGAATCGGCGATCCGCCAAGCCGCTGCGCTACGGTCACGCCAGGGCCATCCCATCGCCGACGCCATCCACCACTCGGACGCCGGATCTCAATACACCAGCGTGAAATTTGGTGAAACACTGAGCCTTTCGGGCCTACGACCCTCGGTTGGCAGCGTGGGCGACGCCTATGACAACGCGTTGGCTGAGACCACGATCGGACTCTACAAGAATGAATGCATCCGGGCGGACTCCCCGTTCCGATGCGGCCCGTTGAAGACCCTGGGCGACGTCGAGTACATCACCGCCGACTACATCGCCTGGTACAACCAACAGCGCCTGATGCACCGTCTCGGACGCGTTCCACCCGCCGAAGCCGAGGCCCACTACTATTCACAAACCGTGACCGACCGACCGGCCGGCTCACAGAACCCCGAGGGTGCATGAAACCCGGGACGGTTCAATGTGCCCAGGAGCAGCGGCGCAGCCCTGAGCAGATCGCGGGCCGGCTGCGCGAGGATTTTCCCGACAATCCGGAGATGCGGGTGTCCCACGAGGCGATCTACCAATCCGTCTACGTTCAGCCGCGCGGGGAGTTGGCCAAAGCCGTCAAGACCGCGCTGCGCACCGAACGAACTCGACGAAAACCGCAGGGCCGCAGAGAGACTGACGGTCGCGGGAAGGTTAAAGGGATGACAAACATCAGTGAACCTCTCAGACCCGTCCGCATACGTTGCAGCGACCGCCTGAATCCAAGCCGGTGAGGGGTCGCAGGATTCACGGCCGCCGGCGGAGGGTCAGGCCTCGGCGAAGTTGCGGGTGACCGACGGGTCGACCGGAATGCCCGGGCCCGTCGTCGTCGACACGGTGATCTTCTTCAGGTAACGGCCCTTGGACGCCGACGGCTTGAGCCGCAGCACCTCGTCGATCGCGGCGCCGTAGTTCTCGGCCAGGCTCTTCTCGTCGAACGAGGCCTTGCCGATGACGAAGTGCAGGTTGGCCTGCTTGTCGACGCGGAAGTTGATCTTGCCGCCCTTGATGTCGGCCACGGCCTTTGCGACATCGGGGGTGACGGTGCCGGTCTTGGGGTTCGGCATCAGGCCGCGCGGCCCCAGCACGCGCGCGATGCGGCCGACCTTGGCCATCTGGTCGGGGGTCGCGATCGCGGCGTCGAAATCCAGGAACCCGCCCTGGATTTTCTCGATCAGGTCGTCGCTGCCGACCATATCAGCTCCCGCGGCTGACGGCATGCTTCGGCCTTCTCCCCTACCGCGAACACCGCGACCCGGGCGGTCTTCCCGGTGCCGTGCGGCAGGTTGACCGTGCCGCGGACCATCTGGTCGGCCTTGCGCGGGTCGACGCCGAGCCGGATGGCGACCTCGACGGTCGCGTCCTGCTTGGTCGACGACGTCTCCTTGGCGAGCTTGGCCGCCTGCAACGGGGTGTAGAGGTTGTTGCGGTCCACCTTCTCGACGGCGGCGCGATATGCCTTGCTGTTCTTGCTCATTGATCAATCCAATCGGTGTTGGGTCGTGGTCAGGAAGCGGGCCGAAGCTGGCCCTCCCACGTCAGGGGTCTTCGCTGTTCGTTATTCGACGGTGATGCCCATCGACCGGGCGGTACCGGCGATGATCTTGGCGGCGGCGTCGATGTCGTTGGCGTTGAGGTCGGTCTTCTTGGTCTCGGCGATCTCGCGAACCTGGTCCCAGCTGACCTTGGCGACCTTGGTCTTGTGCGGTTCCGCGGACCCCTTGCCCACGCCGGCGGCCTTGAGCAGCAGCTTGGCGGCGGGCGGCGTCTTGAGCGCGAACGTGAAGCTGCGGTCCTCGTAGACGGTGATCTCCACCGGGATGACCTGCCCGCGCTGGTTCTCGGTGGCGGCGTTGTAGGCCTTGCAGAACTCCATGATGTTGACGCCGTGCTGGCCGAGCGCCGGCCCGACCGGCGGCGCAGGATTGGCCTGCCCGGCCTGGATCTGCAGCTTGATCAGCCCAACGACTTTCTTCTTCGGGGCCATGAGATGTTGGTGTTCCTTCCTGTGGCCCTGTTGCGGCGAGATCCGCCGGCTAGATCTTGGAGACTTGGCTGAACGTCAATTCCACCGGCGTTTCCCGCCCGAAGATCGACACCAGCACCTTGAGCTTCTGCTGTTCGGCGTTGACCTCGCTGATCGTGGCCGGCAACGTGGCAAACGGGCCGTCCATGACCGTCACCGATTCGCCGACCTCGTAGTCGACCTCGACGGCCGGGCGCTCCAGCCCACCCGTCTCGGCGACGGCGGTGGTGCTGGCCGCGCCCTTGGCGGGTTTCTTGGCCGCCCCGCGCGGCAGCAGGAACTTCACCACGTCGTCGAGCGTGAGAGCCGACGGCCGTGACGTCGCGCCGACGAATCCGGTGACCCCCGGGGTGTTGCGCACCGCGGCCCACGAGTCGTCGGTCAAGTCCATGCGCACCAGGATGTAGCCGGGCAGCACCTTGCGGTTGACCTGCTTGCGCTGGCCGTTCTTGATCTCGGTGACCTCTTCGGTGGGCACCTCCACCTGGAAGATGTAGTCGCCGACGTCGAGGTTCTGCACCCGGGTTTCCAGGTTGGCCTTGACCTTGTTCTCGTATCCCGCGTAGGAGTGGATCACGTACCAGTCGCCGGGCCTGCTGCGCAGTTCCGACTTCAGCGCGGCGGCGGGGTCGACCTCCTCGGGCTCCTCCGCCGGCTCGGCGGCGGCGTCGGCCTCGCGGCCGCGGGGCCTCGGCGGCGGTGTCAGCCTCGGCGGCCTCGGTGCCCGAGGCCCGGCGGTGTCGGCCTCAGCGGCCTCGGCGACCTCGCCGGCTTCTTGGAGGTCGACCGCTTCACCCGCGGACGTGTCACCGTCGAAGGTAGTCACGGTTTTCAGTCCTTCCTGTCAGTCTCGAAAGTTCAGCCGAACACCAGCAGGACCAGCTTGGTCAGGCCGAAGTCCGCCAGGCCGACCAGCGCCACCATGAAAGCCAAAAACACCAGCACCACCGAGGTGTAGGTGAGCATCTGCTTGCGGTTCGGCCAGATCACCTTCCGCATCTCCGCAACGACCTGCTTGAGGTAGTTGTAGACGAATGCGAACGGGTTGGCGGAGGGGCCCGCCTTCGCCGGCTTCTTGGCCTTCTTGGCCGGCTTGGCCTTGCGGCCTTTCTTGGCCTTGCCCGTGCCCGCCTGGGCCGGCCGACGATTCCTCGTCGGCTACATCCGCGACGTCCTGCGCATCGCCTGCGCGCTGCCGGGATCGCTTACCGGTGGGCCGCTGCGGGCGCGCCGCGGTCTTGGTGGCCACAGCCGTCCGACCGCCGCTCCCGCGGCTCTCCTCGTTTTCGCCGCCGTCGCGTGCGGCGTCGTCGGCAACGTCGTTCTCGTCGCTCACCGCATGCTCCTTTGCTCGTTGACCGTTCCACGGGCCGTCGCGATGTGATGGGGCACACTCCCAGTGTCCACCATGGCACGATACCGTCCGCTGTCCGACTCCTCCTCAGGCCGTCCCGGCCCGCACCTTCTCAGGCGTCCCGCCCGCATCGTCTTCGGACGTCAGCAGGGGCGACAGGACTTGAACCTGCAACCTGCGGTTTTGGAGACCGCTGCTCTGCCAGTTGAGCTACGCCCCTTCGCGGTTGGCAGGACAGATCAGGTCCGGCCCAGTCCAACCCTGTCCGTCGGGGCTTGCACGGCGCGCGCTTCCGCTCGTCCAATTCGTGGGAAGCGCGTTAATGCTGGGAAAACCCCGAGGTCCGAGTGTACATCGGCGCGCGAGTCAGTTACTAATCACGCAGTTCTGACGACCTGTCCGGATTCCGCGTCCCATTTCAGCTGGATCGAGTTGTCACCCTCGTGTCCCATCAGGGTGGTGTAGGCCTCCAGGATCACGTCGCCGTCCTCGTTGGTGCAGGTGTTCTTCGTGACGACGATGTCGGCGCCAAAGCGCTCGTTCACCGAATGGATTTCCATCCTGGCGAAGAGTTTGTCGCCGACGCGCACCGGCCTGCGGTAGATGAACTTCTGATCGACCTGGACGATCTGCATGGTCTCCATGCCCACATCGACGTTTCGGAAGAAATCGTCCTGGACGAGTTTCGCGAAGATCGACACGAAGGTCAGCGGTGCGATGAGGTTGTCGTAGCCCAGTTCGGCCGCCGCCTCCTCGGAGAAGCTGGCCGGATCGTTGCACTTGACCGCGCGCGCGAACCCGCGGACCTGCTCACGGCCCACGACGAAGCAGTCCGGATACCGCCACACCATGCCGCGGATGTCGACCTTGAGCACCATCAGCTACGCCAATGTGGCCGACGCGATCGCCCGGCCGAAGATCTTCTTGCCCCCGGCCGTGGCCGTGAGGGCGATGGTCACCGACTTGTTCTCGGGGTCGACCGACTTCACCCGGCCGGTCATCACGATCTCGGCGCCCTTGCCGTCGTTGGGCACCGGCACCACGGCGGTGAACCGCACGTTGTACTCGGTGACCGCACCCGGGTCCCCGACCCAGGCGGTGACGTAGCCGCCGCCGAGGCCCATGGTGAGCATGCCATGGGCGATCGCGGTGTCGAGCCCGACGAGCTTGGCGATCTCGTCGTCCCAGTGGATGGGATTCAGGTCGCCGGAGACCCCCGCGTAGTTCACCAGGTCCTGGCGCGTCAGGGGGTAGACCCGTTCCGGAAGCCGGTCACCCACCTTCACAGAGCTGAACTCACGCAATGGCATTAGAAAATCCCTCTTCTCCGTCTTCGCTGGCGCGGCCCGCCAGGGTCGTGTAGGTCTCCTGCACCACGTCACCGGCTTCGTTGGTGATGATGTTCTTCGTGACGATGAGCTGGGTACCGTGCGTCTCGCGGACCGAATCCACGTATACGTCGCAGTACAGCTTGTCACCGGCCACGATCGGCTGCGCAAACTTCAGCACCTGGTCGACCTGGACGATCTGCGCGTCCTCGACCGCGATGTTGGCGTACTCGAAGAACGCCGACTGCGCCTGGTAGCCGAACACCGAGATGAACGTCAGCGGCGCCAGCAGCGCGTCATAGCCGAGTTCGGCCGCCGCCTTCTCCTCGAAGAAAAAATCGTCGGTGTTCTGCACGGCCACCGCGTACTCGCGGACCTTCTCGCGCTCCACCACGTAGTGTTCGGGATAGCGGTAGTGCATCCCGACGATCGTCGTCAACGACACGGCTAGAACCTACCTAGTCGATCTCACTAAACGCTCGCACCTCGGCGCTAGCGTGTCTCGCGGTGCGCCTGGTGCTTGCCGCAGTTCGGGCAGAACTTCTTCAGCTCCAACCGGTCGGGGTCGTTCCGCCGGTTCTTCTTGGTGATGTAGTTGCGGTGCTTACACACCTCGCACGCCAGGGTGATCTTCGGCCGTACATCGGTACTGGAAGCCATGTCCGTTCTCTCTATAGAAAGTTGTTGTGTTGTAGCGATGGCCGGACTCGAACCGGCGACCTAACGATTATGAGTCGTTCGCTCTAACCGACTGAGCTACATCGCCTCGGACCCACCCTGCACAGGGTCGGGGCCGCCGCCTGCTCGGCGTCCGCCGAGCCCCCTAACGGAATCGAACCGTTGACCTTTTCCTTACCATGGAAACGCTCTACCGACTGAGCTAAGGGGGCCGTTCACCCGAATCGACCGGTCTTGCCGCGGGCCTAAAAGAGGGTACAGCCTGGCGCGCGGGCCCACCAAACCACCTGCGCCGCCCGCTGCGGCGCCGGGAAAAAGCCAGGATGGGATGAGGATGGGGTGGGCGGGCGGGCGGGCGAATCGCCTCAGCTCTCGCTGCGGCGCGGTTCCCACGCGCTGAGGTCGCTGAACTCGTCGTATTCGTCGTCCTGCGAGCCGCCGTCGGCGCCGTCGCCCTCGTTGAGCAGGGTCCGCAGCGCGAGGTGGATGGCTTCGCGCGAGTCGGCCAGGCGAAACCGACGTATCACCTCGTCGACCAGATCGGTGTCGATCTCGATCTCGACCTTCTTTCTCATGCGCCAACAATACCCACTGCACCCGAGCGCAACCGATCGTCACGGGGATTCCCGGCAAAGCCCGCGGGCCGGCGTCCGGCGCCAAGCCCCCGGCCGCCGGTTCCGCGCAACGCCCTACTCTGGTGGCGTGTCAACCGACCGGCTCTACTTCCGTCAACTGCTCTCCGGTCGCGACTTCGCCGCCGGCGACATGATCGCGACCCAGATGCGCAACTTCGCCTATCTGATCGGCGACCGCCAAACCGGCGACTGCATGGTGGTCGACCCCGCCTATGCCGCCGGTGACCTGGCCGACGCGCTCGAGGCCGACGGCATGCACCTGTCCGGGGTCCTGGTCACCCATCACCACCCCGACCACGTGGGCGGGACGATGATGGGTTTCGAGCTCAAGGGGCTGACCGAGCTGCTGGAGCGCACCGCCGTGCCGGTGCACGTCAACACCCATGAGGCGCTGTGGGTTTCGCGAGTCACCGGTGTCCCCATGAGCGACCTGACAACGCATGAGGGCCACGACAAGATCAACGTGGGCGACATCGAGATCGAACTGCTGCACACCCCGGGGCACACCCCGGGCAGCCAGTGCTTCCTGCTGGACGGGCGCCTGGTCGCCGGTGACACGCTGTTCCTGGACGGCTGCGGGCGCACCGACTTCCCGGGCGGCGACTCCGACGAGATGTATCGCAGCCTGCAGCGGCTCGCCGCGCTGCCCGGAGACCCGACGGTGTTTCCGGGGCATTGGTACTCCGCCGACCCGAGCGCCTCGCTGTCCGAGGTCAAGCGTTCCAACTACGTGTACCGGGCGTCCAGCCTCGATCAGTGGCGAATGTTGATGGGCGGCTGAGCGACTCGGCCACCGGCCGTTCCGCCCGGTCCGTGCGGCCGCTGCACGAAACGCGCCGCCGCAACCCGCTGTGGTATAAGCAGAGGGTGGATTCCATGGGGTGGGTCCAGGGCGGCTGGCACGGAATCACCAACTGGGGGTCGGGCTTCTGGTTGGCGTCGGCGGCCTGGGCGGCGGTCGCGCTCGGCATTGTCGCGCTGCTCGTGGCAAACCGAAAGGTCAAGCACAACCAGCGGTTGGCGGCCGAGCAGGCCCGGCCCCACGTCGCGATGCTCATGGAACCGCACGCCGCGGACTGGCACGTCATCGAGCTCGTGGTCAGGAACTTCGGCCGGACGGCGGCCCATGACATCCGATGCAGTTTCGCCAATCCGCCGACGGTGGCCGAATACGAGAACGCCGCCGACGGCTATGCCAACGTCGTGGAACTGCAGCTGCCCCGCGAGCTGCCGGTGCTGGCCCCCGGCCAGGAGTTCCGGATGGTGTGGGATTCCGCGCTCGACCGCGCCCAGATCGGGCGGGGCATCGAGTCCCGCTTCACCGGGACGGTGAGCTACTACGACCGCCCCCAACAGCCGCGCGGCTGGCGGTTCTGGCGGCGGGATCGTTCCCCGCTCCACACCGAGGTGGTGCTGGACTGGGATGCCCTGCCGCCGGTGCAGCGGATCGAATTGATGACGACCCACGATCTGGCGAAACGGGAAAAGCAGAAGCTGGAACTGCTGCGCAG
Source organism: uncultured Actinomycetota bacterium (assembly GCA_963711445.1). GTDB lineage: Bacteria > Actinomycetota > Actinomycetes > Mycobacteriales > Mycobacteriaceae > Mycobacterium. The sequence goes on along the minus strand of CAVQEF010000002.1, from coordinate 349,866 downwards.
CGTGCTGACCTACTTCCACTACGCAAGCAAAGAGACGCGGCCCGAGGTGTTCCGCGCCGAGATCGAACGCATCAACGGCGCCGTGCGGGAGACCCAGGACAGATGGCGCACCCGGCAGCTCGACGAGCCCACCGACGTCAGCCTGCGCTGGGGTGACGCGCACAACGACATGGGCAGACACCGCAGCAAACCCGCGTGAGCGTCGGGCCCGGCCGGCCGGGTGGGGTCCCCCGCCGCCGGTCTGATTGAATCGACGTTCGCACCGAAGGAGCAACCCATGAGCGGCCCGGTCCTCTACAGCCTCAAGGATTCCGTCGCCGTCATCGCGATGGACGACGGCAAGGTCAACGCGCTGGGCCCCGCGATGCAGCAGGCGCTCACCGAGGCGATCGATCGGGCCGACCGGGACAACGCCGGGGCGCTGGTGATCGCCGGCAACGAGCGGGTGTTCAGCGGCGGGTTCGACCTGAAGATCCTGACCTCCGGTGAGGTGCAGCCCGCGATCGACATGCTGCGGGGCGGGTTCGAGCTGGCCTACCGGCTCCTGTCGTACCCGAAGCCGGTCGTGATGGCCTGCACCGGCCACGCCATCGCGATGGGGGCGTTCCTCCTGACGTCGGGCGATCACCGGGTGGCCGCCCACGCCTACAACATCCAGGCCAACGAGGTCGCGATCGGCATGACCATCCCGCATGCGGCCCTGGAGATCATGAAGCTGCGGCTGACACGGTCGGCCTACCAGCAGGCCACCGGGCTGGCCAAGACGTTCTTCGGGGAAACCGCCCTGGCCGCCGGCTTCGTCGACGAGATCGTGTTGCCGGAGATGGTGCTCGACCGCGCCGAGGAAGCCGCGCGGGAGTTCGCCGGCCTGCATCAGCACGCCCACGCCGCGACCAAGCTGCGCGCCCGTGCCGACGCCCTGGCAGCCATCCGCGCCGGGATCGACGGTATCGAGGCCGAGTTGGGTCTGTAGGGGGTTTTGCGTGGAAGGGGGCGGTTGCCCGGGCAACCGCCCCCTTCCAACCGCCTCCTCCGATTCGAGTGTGGCACGCACCCCGCGTACCGTCACTTCACCCCGTCGACGCGTTGTCGCCAGGTCCGCCGACTCAGCCGTCCTGCGCCGAAATCCATTGGTAGGGAAGAAATTTCCCGTCGAATGTCACGACGACACGGTCACCGGACGGGTGCGGCTTCTTGGCCAGGTCGACGCTGAAGTTGATCGCGCTCATGATGCCGTCGCCGAACTGCTCGTGGATCAGTTCCTTCAGGGCGCCGCCGTACACCTGAAGCGCTTCGTAGAAGCGGTAGATCGTGGGGTCGGTCGGCACCCTGGACGCATCCGAGTTGGGCAGCGCGCCGCGCAGGGGCGGTGCGGCCAGCACCGGCACCACCGAGTCGTCCAGGCCCAGCATCTCGGCCAGGACGGTGCCGAGCTCGGTGGGGATGGGCTGCTGGCCCAGCAGCGCCGAGGTGGTCCACACCACCGGCCTGCCGATGGCGTCGGCCAGCTGCTGCCAGCTCAGGCCTCGGGCCAGGCGCGCGATGACGATCCGTTCGGTGACTTCGTGTCGGTTCATCGCCCCAGCATGCACGCCGTTGCAAGTCGCCGCGCGCCCCCGGGCGCGGGAGGTACGCTGCCGGCGTCGGATCTTCACCCATGAGGATCGGGGTCGCTATGCGCATCGTCGTCGACCTGAACCGCTGCCTGGGGTATGCGCATTGCGTGCCGCTGGCCCCGGAGGTGCTCAAGCTCGCCGGCGAGGAGTCCCTCAGCTACGACCCCAACCCCGACGACAGCCAGCGGCAGCGGGTGATGCGCGCCGCGGCGGCCTGCCCGGTGCAGGCGATCATCGTCGACAAGCTCGACGGGTAGCGGCGCGGCGGTGGGTGCCAACGGCTTCGCTGACGACGGGCGCATCGTCATCGTCGGCGCGTCGCTGGCCGGGCTGCGCGCCGCCGAGGGGCTCCGCGAAGAGGGTTTCCGCGGGCGGCTGACCATCATCGGCGACGAGACCGACGAGCCATATGACCGCCCCCCGCTGTCCAAGCAGGTCCTGACGGGCTGGGTGGCGGCCGACCACACGAAGCTGCCGCGGCTGCGCCGGGTGGACGCGCAGTGGCGTCTCGGGGTGGCCGCGACGGCCCTGGACCGAGCCAATCGGCTGGTGCGTCTGGCCGACGGCAGCGAGGTGCACGGCGACCGGCTGCTGATCGCCACCGGTGTGCGGTCGCGGCGATGGCCCAATGCCCGGGAGGCCGCGCTGGGCGGCGTCCACACGCTGCGCACGGCCGCCGATGCCGCCCGGCTGCAGGCGGCGTTGGCCGCCGGGCCGCGGCGGGTGCTGATCATCGGCGCCGGGTTCATCGGCTCGGAGGTGGCATCGGTGTGCCGTGGGCTCGGCCTGGCGGTCACCGTGACCGACCGCGGCCCGGCCCCGTTGTCCGGTGCGCTCGGCGGGGTGATCGGCGCGATCGCCGCCGAGCTCCAGCGCGCGGCCGGGGTGGATCTGCGCACCGGCGTCTCGGTGCTGGCGCTCGACGGCGACGCGGGCGGGCAGGTGCGGCGCGCGCGGTTGTCCGATGGCAGCGTCCTCGACGTCGACGTGGTGGTGGCGTCGCTGGGGTCGATCCGCAACGTCGAATGGCTCGAGGGGGCGGGGCTGGCGGCCGGGTTCTGGGGCGTGGGGTGTGACGCCGGGTGCCGCGCGTTCGATATCAACGGGGTGGTCACCGACCATGTGTTCGTGGCCGGCGACATCGCCCGGGCCCCCCATGTGCTCTACGACTATGAGTTCCTGGCGATGGAGCACTGGGACAACGCCGTGCTGGGTGCGCGGGTCGCCGCGCACAACATGGTGTGCGACGAGGTCGATCGCTGGGCGCACCTGCTGATCCCGCAATTCTGGTCCGCCCAATTCGGGGTCAACATCAAATCCGTTGGCGTGCCGTCGTTCGGCGACGAGATCGTCTTCACCCAGGGTTCGGTCAAGGACCGCCGCTTCGCCGCGGCTTACGGGCGCAGCGGCCGCATCGTTGCCGCGGTCACCTTCGATCACGGCAAGTGGCTCGACTACTACCGCGCCCAGATCGCGCAGTCGGGGCCGTTCCCGCCGCATCCGCCCGGCTTCGATTTCCCGGAGAACATGCGCGTGCTGGCCGCCGACTTCCCGGCGCGCGGCGTGCCGACCGAGACCCCGAACGTGGTGCTGACGGGGCACGATCCCAGCGAGCGGCGCGCGGAGTTCCGCGCCCGGCACTGATAGGTGACGCACATGACACCCGAAGAGGCCTTCGACGCCGCGATGCGGTTCGAGAACCGCGCCGACCCCTACCCCTTCTTCGACGAGCTGCGCAAGACGCCGGTCGCGCGGGTGGGCGACGGCCTCTACGCGGTCACCGGCTACGAGGAAGTGGTCGCGCTGGCCCACGATCCCCGGGTGAGTTCGGACCTTCGCAAGGGTCACCCGCCGGCCGGCCTCGCGCGGCGGGTCGCCGACGAGGCGGCCGTGGAGGTGGCCCCCGAGATCGCCGGGGGCTACGGCCGCGAGCCCAGTTTCATCGCGCAGGATCCGCCCGAACACGACCGGGCGCGCCGCCAGTGCATGCGCTTCTTCGGCCCACCGCACGCGCCGGATCTGATCCCGGGCCAGGAGCCGCTGTGCCGGCAGATCGTCAATCGGCTGCTCGATGAGGCTGCCGAAAAAGCCACGGTAAAGACCCGCATCGACGTGGTGGACGAATTCGCCTACCCGCTGCCGGTCAACGTCATCGCCCGGATCATGGGCGTGCCGATGGAAGACGAGCCCCGGTTTCACGCCTGGGTCAACGACATCACGGCCGGCATCTTCGATCTGGGCCCCGACATCCGCACCGAGGAGGGCCGGGCCCGTCGCGCCAAAGGGGAAGCGGCCGACGCCGAGCTCAACCAGTACATCGCCGGGCTGGTCGAGCGGGCCGGGAAATCGCCGGGGCCCGGGATGATTTCGCAACTGGTCCACGACGACGGGCCCGACGGACCGATGTCGCCCAGCGCGATCGTCAACAACACCATCCTGCTGTTCTTCGCCGGCCACGACTCGACGGTCAACCTGATCTCGCACTGCGTGCTCACGGTCCTGCGCAACCCCTGGTCGATCGAATTGCTGCGCGGCCGGCCGGAATTGATACCCGCGGCCATCGAGGAGGTGCTGCGGCTGCAGTCCTCGGTGCAGTTCTTCCCGACCCGCTCGGCGCTGGCCGACATCGACATCGCCGGCACGACGATCCCGCGCGGCGCGTCCATCTATCTGATGTACGGCGCGGCCAACCGGGATCCGCGTCGCTTCGCCGACCCCGACGCCTTCGACCCCCAGCGCCCCGACAACGAGCACGTCGGTTTCGGCCGCGGCATCCACATCTGTTTCGGCGGCCCGCTGGCCCGGCTGGAGGTCAACACCGCGTTCGAGGCGTTCCTGAGCCGGGTGCACAACCCGCGGCTGGTACAAGACCCGCCGCCGTACCGGATCAGCCAGGTGTTCCGCGGCCCGCGGCACGTGCTGGTCGATTACGACGAGATCCGGGCCTGACGTGTGGCGTAGCCGGGTGGACGGCCGTGCATCCAGGGCGGCGACAGGCCGGGCGGGGCCGCCCTGACCGCACACTGAAAGCCCTGGGCACACACTCGACGCCGTGGCCGTGGCGGTGTCGCCGTCACCACCCCCCGTGATGGACGACCTCGTCGAAGGGCCGCCGGTTGGGCCTGCGGATCGGGGCGAGCGGACGGTCGGCGGGATAGCCGAGGCCGAGCATGAAGGCCACCCGGTGGTCGTCGGGGACGCCCAGGATCTCGCGCGCTTTGTCCTGGTCCCCCACCGAGGAGTGGCCGGTGCCGATGCCCAGGTCGGTCGCCGCGATCATCATCGCCATCGTCGCCTGGCCGATGTCGTAGGTGTCGGTCACCTTCCTGCGCTCGTCGGGCGGTTCGGGCACCACCAAGGCGATCGCCGCCGCGGCCGAGGCGATGTGACCGGCGCCCTGCCAGACCGTGGCGAGCTCGCGCAACCGGTCCCGGTCGGTGACGATGACGAAGTCCCACGGCTGGCGGTTCTTGGCCGAGGGCGCCCGCCAGCCGGCCTCGGCGATGCGGTTCAGGTGCTCGGGTGAGACCGGCTCGGTCGTGTACTGCCGCACGTTGCGCCGGGCACAGAGGGCATCCCGGGCTTCCATCGCTTTCCTCTCCGGCTTGCGCCAGCGTGTTGGTGACCCTGTCGCCGACAATGGTGCCAACCGGGCCTCAGGGCAAGTCCATTCGCTCGAAGGCGGCCACGGCCGCGCCCCCGGGACGACGGTCATTCCGGCGAGCACGGCGGCCCGCCGTCTACCCGCTTCGGATGCGGGTAACCGCGGTGTGGCCGAACCGCCCCGGCCTGTCGGTGCGGCCCGCTAGTGTGGCAGCGCGATGGGGCTTCATCTGCACCGTGCCGAGCGCACCGATCTGTTGGCCGACGGACTCGGGGCGCTGCTGGCCGACCCCTTGCCGGACCCGTTCGCCCAGGAGCTGGTGCTGGTGCCCGCCCGCGGTGTCGAGCGCTGGCTCAGTCAGCGGCTCTCGCACGTACTGGGCCGCAGGGACGGCGGCGGTGACGGCGTGTGCGCGGGCGTGGCGTTCGGCAGCCCCGGCTCGCTGATCGCCGAACTTGCCGCGATCACCGGAACCCGCGACGAGGACCCGTGGTCGCCGGACGCCATGGCGTGGCCGCTGCTGGAGGTGATCGACCGCTCGCTCGATGAGCCGTGGTGCCGCAGCCTTGCGGCGCACCTGGGGCACTTCGACACCGGCTCTGAGGCCGAATTGCGTTACGGCAGAAGGTATTCTGTGGCCCGCCGGCTGGCCGGCCTGTTCGCCGCCTATGCCCGGCAACGACCGGGGCTGCTGGTCGACTGGCTGGACGGGAACCCGGCCGACCTCGACAGCGACCTGGCCTGGCAGCCCTGGCTCTGGCGCGCGCTGGTGGCCGCCGTGCCCGCCGACCCGCCGCACGTCCGGCACGAGCAAGACCCTCGCCCGGCTGCGGGAGGGTCCGGCCGACCTGCCGGCGCGGCTGTCGCTGTTCGGGCACACCAGGCTGGCGTGCACCGACATCGAACTGCTCGAGGCGCTGGCCGCACACCACGAACTGCACCTGTGGCTGCCGCACCCCAGCGATCCGCTGTGGCGGGCGCTGGACGGGCTGCACGGCATCGTGCCCCGGCGCGAGGACACCAGCCGCGAGGCGGCGCACCATCCGCTGCTGGAAACGCTGGGCCGCGACCTGCGCGAGTTACAACGGTCGCTGCCGGCGAACCCGGCCGTCGACGAATTCCTCGGGCCCGCGGGCGGGGGGGCCACATCCGACACGTTGTTGGGCTGGCTGCAGTCCGACATCGCCGCCAACGCGATCAGGCGCGGCGGGCGTCGGCTGCGGCCCGGCGACCGCTCGGTGCAGGTGCACAGCTGTCACGGCGCGGCGCGCCAGATCGACGTGCTGCGCGAGGTCCTGCTCGGCCTGCTGGACGACGACCCGACCCTGCAGCCCCGCGACGTCGTGGTGATGTGCCCGGACATCGAGAGCTACGCGCCGCTGTTCATCGCCGGCTTCGGGCTCGGCGAGACGGCGGGCGACGGTCATCCATCGCACCGGCTGCGGGTCCGGCTGGCCGACCGCGCACTGACCCAGACCAACCCGTTGCTCGGCGTCGCCGCCGAACTGCTCGCGCTGGCCGGCACCCGGGCGACCGCCAGCCAGGTGCTCAACGTCGCCCAGGCGGCCCCGGTGCGCGCCCGGTTCGGGTTCACCGACGACGACCTCGACGCGATCACCGACTGGGTCCGCGAATCCAACGTCCGCTGGGGGTTCGACAAGCGGGGGCGCGCGCCGTACCGGCTCTCCCACATCGTGCACAACACCTGGCGTTTCGGGCTGGACCGCATCCTGACCGGGGTGGCGATGTCCGACGACTCGCGGGCCTGGCTGGACACCGCGCTGCCGCTCGACGACGTCGGCAGTGACAAGGTGGAGCTGGCCGGGCGGCTGGCCGAATACGTCGCGCGGCTCCAGCACGTCACCGAAACACTGAGCGACACAAAGCCATTGAACGGCTGGCTGACCGCCCTGGCCGACGGGGTCGGCATGCTGACCCGCTCCGATGACGACTGGCAGGAAGCGCAGTTGCGGCGCGAGTTCTCGGATGTGTTGGCCCACGCCGGTTCTCGCGGGTCCACGCCGCTGCGGCTGCCCGACGCCCGCGCCCTGCTGGACGAGCATCTGGCCGGGCGGCCCACCCGCGCCAACTTCCGCACCGGCACGCTGACCGTGTGCACCATGGTGCCGATGCGCTCGGTCCCCCACCGGGTGGTGTGTCTGGTCGGCCTCGACGACAAGGTTTTCCCGCGGCTGGGCGTGCCCGACGGCGACGACGCGCTTCAGCGCGATCCGCGCACCGGCGAACGCGACATCCGTTCGGAGGACCGGCAACTGCTGCTCGACGCGATCGGCGCGGCCACCGACACCCTGGTGATCACCTACACCGGCGCCGACGAGCACACCGGCCACCCACGCCCGCCGGCGGTCCCCCTGGCCGAGGTGCTCGACGCGCTGGACCAGACGACCGAAGCGCCGGTGCGCGAGCAGGTCCTGACCCACCACCCGCTGCAGCCCTTCGACGTCAAGAACGTCACCCCGGGCAAGCTGGTGCCCGGCGGGCCGTTCACGTTCGATCCCGCGGCGCTGGCGGCGGCCCAGGCGGCCACCGGAAAGCGTTGCGCACCGGCGGCGTTCATCACCGGACCGCTGCCGGAATTGCCCGCCGCCGACGTGGCCCTGACCGACCTGCTCGACTTCTTCAAGGACCCGGTCAAGGGGTTCTTCAAGGCGCTGGACTGCACGCTGCCGTGGGACGTCGACACCGTGCAGGACGCGATGCCGGTGGAGATCGACCCGCTCGAGGAGTGGACGGTCGGCGACCGGATGCTGCGCGACATGCTCGGCGGCATGCATCCGGACACCGCCGCCAACGCCGAGTGGCGCCGCGGCACCCTGCCGCCGGGGCGCCTCGGCGTGCGCAAGGCGAAGGAGATCCTGGAGCGGGCGCGCCAGCTGGCCGAGGCCGCCCGGGTGCACCGCACCGTCGACGGCGACGCGCACGACGTCGACGTCGACCTCGGCGGCGGGCGCCGGCTCACCGGCACCCTCACCCCGGTCTTCGGCGGGCGCTCGGTGTCGGTGACCTACTCCAAGCTGGCGCCCAAGCACGTGCTGGCGGCGTGGATCGGGCTGGTCGCGCTGGCCGCCCAACTGCCGCAACGCGAGTGGTCGGCGCTGTGCATCGGCCGCGGCAGAGCCGGCAGCCACATCGCCCTGCGGCTGTTCGTGCCGCCGCCGGACCCGGCGGCGGTGCTGGCCGACCTGGTGGCCCTCTACGACTCGGGCCGGCGCGAGCCGCTGCCGCTGCCGCTGAAGACGTCGTGCGCGTGGGCCGAGGCCCGCCGGGCCGGCGACGACCCGTGCGAGGCCGCGCAGGACCAGTGGAAGAGCAACAGATTCCGTCCCGGCGACGACGCCGAACGGGCGCACATCCGGGTCTGGGGTAGGAACACGCCGCTTGCGGCGTTGCTGGACCCGCCCCGCGCGGGCGAGGAGACCCCCGGCGAGAGCACCCGGCTCGGCGCGCTCGCCGCGCGGCTGTGGCTGCCCCTGCTCGACGGCGAAAGGCACGCGTGATGGACCCTTTCGACCTGATGGGTCCGCTGCCCGGGCAGGCCTCGACCACCGTGCTGGAGGCCAGCGCCGGCACCGGCAAGACGTTCGCGCTCGCCGGCCTGGTGACCCGCTACCTCGCCGAGACCGCGGTGACGCTCGACCAGATGCTGCTGATCACGTTCAACCGCAACGCCAGCCGGGAACTGCGCGAACGGGTGCGCGAGCAGATCTTCCAGGCGGTGTGCGCGCTGGAGGGCCGCGTGCCGCCCGGCAGTGAGCTGGTCGGGCACCTGATGCGCGGCGGCGACGGCGAACGCTCGGCGCGGCGCGCACGGCTGCGTGACGCACTGGCGAACTTCGACGCGGCCACCATCGCCACCACGCACGAGTTCTGCGGGTCGGTGCTCAAATCCCTTGGTGTGGCCGGTGATACCGCCATCGGCGTGCGGCTGGAGGAAAGCCTGGACGACCTGGTCGGCGAGATCGTCGACGACCTTTACCTCGCCGACTTCGGGAATCAGGGAGACGCCCCCCTGATCACCTACCAGGAGGCGCTGCAGCTGGCCCGGGCGGTGGTGGCCGACCCGTGCGCGCAGCTGCGTCCGCTGGCCCCCGGGCCCGGCGGCGCCGCGGAGGTCCGGCTGCGTTTCGCCGACGCGGTCAAAGCCGAACTCGAACACCGCAAGCGTCAGTTGCGCATCCTCAGCTACGACGACCTGCTGACCCGGCTCGCGAAAGCCCTTGCGGCGCCGGACTCCCCGGCTCGCGAGCGGATGCGGCGCCGCTGGCGGATCGTGCTGGTCGACGAGTTCCAGGACACCGACCCCATCCAGTGGCAGGTGCTCGAGTGCGCGTTCGGCGGGCACGCGGCGCTGATCCTGATCGGGGACCCGAAGCAGGCCATCTACGGTTTCCGCGGCGGCGACATCTACACCTACCTCAAGGCCGCCCGCAGCGCCGAGGCGCAGTACACGCTGAACGTCAACTGGCGCAGCGACAAGGTGTTGGTCGACAGCCTGCAGACCGTGCTGCGCGGTGCGACGCTGGGTCACCCGGACATCGTCGTGCGGGGCGTCGACGCCCAGCATCCCGGGCACCGGCTGGCCGGCGCCCCGCATAACGCGCCGTTTCGGCTGCGCGTCGTCAGGCGGCCCGCCCTGGGCTACGGCGGCACGGCCTCCGTCCCGATCGACGTGTTGCGCCGCCACATCCCCGCCGATCTGGCCGCCGACGTCGCGACCCTGCTGGCCGGCGACGCGACCTATGCCGGTAGACCCGTGGGGGCGGGCGACATCGCCGTGATCGTCGAGCGCCACGAGGACGCGCGCGCCTGCCGGGACGCGTTGGCCGCCAGCGGGATTCCGGCGATATACACCGGCGACACCGACGTGTTCAAATCCCGGGCCGCCGAGGACTGGCTGTGTCTGCTCGAGGCGTTCGACGCCCCGCAGCGCAGCGGGCTGGTGCGCGCGGCCGCGGCCACCATGTTCTTCGGCGCGACCGCGGAGACCCTGGCCGCCGAGGGCGACAAGCTGACCGACCGGGTGGCCGGCACGCTGCGGGAGTGGGCCAACCACGCGCGGCAGCGCGGCGTGGCGGCGGTGTTCGAGGCCGCGCAACTGGCCGGCATGGGCCGCCGGGTGCTCAGCCAGCACGGCGGCGAACGGCACATGACCGATCTGGCGCACATCGCGCAGTTGCTGCACGAGACCGCGCACCGCGAGCGCCTGGGCCTGCCCGCGCTGCGGGATTGGCTGCGGCACCAGTGCGACGCCCGCGCGGGTGTCGCCGAACGCAACCGCCGCCTGGACAGCGACGCCGCGGCCGTGCAGATCATGACGGTGTTCGTGGCCAAGGGCCTGCAGTTCCCGATCGTGTATTTGCCCTTCACGTTCAACCGCTACGTCGGCGGCGGCGACATCCTGCTCTATCACGACGACACCGACACCCGCTGCCTGTACATCGGCGGCAAGGACCGCAGCCCCCAGCGCCGGGCGGTCGAGGAGTTGCACCGCCAGGAGGAGGCGCGGGACAACATCCGCCTCACCTACGTCGCGCTGACCCGGGCGTGCTCGCAGGTGGTGGCGTGGTGGGCGCCGACCCGCGACGAGGTCAACGGCGGGCTCTCGCGGCTGCTGCGCGGCCGCGGGCGGGGTGACGCCGAGGTGCCCGACCAGTGCCCGCCGCGGATCTCCGACGAGGACGCCTGGGCGGTGTTCACGCGGTGGGAGGCCGCAGGGCGGCCCGTCGGTCGAGGAGTCGGTGATCGTCTCCCCCGCGGCCGTGGCGGGCCCGCCGCCCGTCGGGGCTCTGGGGGTGCGGCACTTCCACCGTGCGATCGACACCGCGTGGCGGCGGACGTCGTATTCGGCGCTGGTACGAGACATGGAATCCGCGTCCGAATCGGCAGGCGTGGCAAGCGAACCCGAGGTGAGCACGCGCGACGACGAGGTGGAGGCCGTCGTCGTCACCCGTTCCGATGCCGGCGGCCGGATGGGCTCCCCGCTGGCGCAGATGCCGGCCGGTGCGACGTTCGGCTCGCTGGTGCACGCGGTGCTCGAGACGGCGGATCCCGGCGCGCCCGACCTGGCCGACGAGCTGACCGAGCAGGTGCGACGGCAGCTGAGGTGGTGGCCCGTCGACGTCGACGCCGCCCTCCTGGGCGCCGCGCTGGTGCCGATGCACCATACGCCGCTGGGGCCGTTGGCGCCCGATGCGACGCTGCGGCAGATCGGCAGGCGGGACCGCCTGTGCGAACTGGATTTCGAAATCCCCCTGGCCGGGGGCGATCTGCGCGGCGCGGTACCCGATGTGTCGCTGGCAGAAGTGGGCGCGCTGCTGCGCGCGCACCTGGGCGCCGGCGACCCGCTGGCTGTCGTACGCCGACCGCCTGGTGTCGGCGGGGTGGGCGGCGCAGTCGCTGCGGGGGTATCTGGCGGGGTCGATCGACGCGGTGCTGCGACTGCCCGGGCAGCGGTACCTGGTGGTCGACTACAAGACCAACCGGCTGGGTGAGTCGGCCGCCGACTACAGCTTCCCGCGATTGGCCGAGGCGATGCTGCATTCGGACTACCCGCTGCAGGCGTTGCTGTATGTCGTCGTGCTGCATCGCTTCCTGCGGTGGCGGCTGCCCGGATACGAACCGGCTACGCACCTGGGTGGGGTGCTGTATCTGTTCGTGCGCGGCATGTGCGGTGCGGACACCCCGGTGGTCGACGGGCATCCGTGCGGGGTGTTCAGCTGGTGCCCGCCCGCCGAGTTGGTGGTGGCGCTGTCGGATCTGCTCGACGAAGGGAGGCGGGCGGCGTGACCGTCGCCGAGGTCGAGGTCGCGATCGGCACCACCGGGCTGTTGCGGGCCTTCAACGAGGCCGGGGTGCTGGACGTCGCGGATGTGCATGTGGCCCTGCGGATCTGCGCGTTGGGTAAGGAGCCCGACGAGCGGGTCTCGCTGGCGGTGGCGCTGGTGGTGCGGGCGCTGCGGGCCGGGTCGGTGTGCGTGGACCTGGCGACCGTCGCCGAGCTGGTGGGCTTTGCGGAGTTGCCGTGGCCGGACGCTGCGGCGTGGCTGGCGGCCGTGCGGGCCAGCACGTTGCTCGGTGAGCCGCCGGTCCTGCGCCTGCATTCCGACCGGCTGCTCTACCTCGACCGGTACTGGCGCGAGGAGACGCAGGTCTGCGCCGACGTGCTGAGCCTGCTGGCGTCCGGGCCGGTGCCCGAATTGCCCGCCACCGAGCGCCTTTTCCCGGCCGGGTTCTCAGAACAGCGCGAGGCCGCCGAAATCGCACTGTCGCAACCGGTCACGGTGCTCACCGGCGGGCCCGGCACCGGAAAGACGACGACGGTCGCGCGGCTGCTGGCGCTCGCGGCCGAGCAGGCCGAGCTGACCGGTGGCTCGCGGCCGCGCATTGCGCTGGCGGCGCCGACCGGCAAGGCGGCCGCGCGGCTGCAGGAGGCCGTGGCCCACGAGGTGGCCAAACTTGCCGCCGCCGACCGGCGTCGGCTGGGCGAACTGAATGCGGTGACGCTGCACCGGCTGCTGGGGTCCAAGCCGGGCTCCTCGACCCGGTTCCGGCACGACCGCGCGAACCGATTGCCGCACGACGTGATCGTCGTCGACGAGATGTCGATGGTCTCGCTGACCCTGATGGCGCGGCTGCTCGAGGCGGTCCGCCCGGACGCCAGGCTGCTGCTGGTCGGCGACCCCGACCAGTTGGCGTCGGTGGAGGCGGGCGCGGTGCTCGCCGACCTCGTGGACGGGCTGTCGGCGCGCGCCGACGTGCGGGTGGCCGCGCTGCGCACCTCGCACCGCTTCGGGGCGTTGATCGCGGAGCTGGCCGACGCGATCCGGGTGGGCGACGCCGATCGGGTGCTGGCGCTGCTGCGCTCGGGGGACGAGCACGTCGAGTTCGTCGAGTTCGTCGAGGGTGACGACCCGTCGCAGCGGTTGCACGCGGTGTTGGTGCCGCACGCGTTGCGACTGCGCGAGGCCGCCCTGCTGGGTGCCGCCGACGTCGCGTTGGCACGGCTCGACGAGCACCGGTTGCTGTGCGCGCACCGGCGGGGGCCGTTCGGAGTCGCGCAGTGGAATGCCAAGGTGCAGAGCTGGATTGCCGAGGAGACCGGCCAGCCGCCGTGGTCACAGTGGTATGCCGGGCGGCCGCTGCTGGTGACGGCGAACGACTACGGCCTGCGCATCTACAACGGGGACACCGGTGTCACCGTGGCCGGCCCCGAGGGTTTGCGCGCGGTCATCGCCGGCGCGACCGGCACGCTGGACTTCGCGACCAGCCGACTCGGTGACGTCGAGACCATGCACGCCATGACGATCCACAAGAGCCAGGGCAGCCAGGCCGACGAGGTGACTGTGCTGATGCCGCCGGAGGATTCGCGGCTGCTGACGCGGGAACTGTTCTACACGGCCGTCACACGCGCCAAGGCCAAGGTCCGGATCGTCGGCTCCGAGGCTTCGGTGCGGGCCGCGATCGGGCGGCGCGCGGTGCGCGCGACGGGGTTAGGGCTGCGGCTGCAGGGCTGACGGCTTCGCCGGCGAGTCAGCACGCCGGGATGATGCCCGCCTGCTCGAGATAGGCGATCACGTCGTCGGCCAGCGCGTCCGGGTGCTTCTGCCCGTCGATCCTGATTTCCGGCTTCAGCGGGGCTTCATAGGGATCGTCGATCCCGGTGAATCCCTTGAGCTCACCGGCACGGGCTTTCTTGTAGAGACCTTTGGGATCCCGCTCCTCGCAGACGTCCAGCGGGGTGTCCACGAAGATCTCGACGAAGTCGCCGTCGCTCAGCGACGCGCGCACTCTGTCGCGGTCGATCCGATAGGGGCTGATGAAGCCGGTCAACGCCACGATGCCGCTGTCGCAGAACAGCTTGGCCACCGCGCCGATGCGCCGGATGTTCTCTTCGCGGGCCTGGGCGGAAAAATCCAGCCCGAAGCGCTGGGCGAATTCCTGCTCGTGCTGCTCGGCCAGGATCTCGCGGCCGGCGTTGAGGCCGTGGCGTACGTTGTCGCCGTCGAGCACATAGCTGCGCACGCCACGCTCATAGAGTTTGCGGTCCACGAGATTGGCCAGTGTGCTCTTGCCGGAGCCGCTGAGCCCGGTCAGCCAGACGACGCACCCTCGGTGGCCGTTGAGGCGTTCCCGTTCGCTGCGGGTGACGCTATGTTCGTGCCACTTGATATCGAGAGCCACGTCGACAGCCCCTTTCGGCTACTCCTTTGCCCGACTCGACAGCCGTCGGACACTAACACGCGGCGGGACGTGGTGTCGTGATGTGCCGTGCTTTCGGTGCTGAAGGGCAGAATCACAGACAGCATGGTTGACGACGAAAATTTCTCATCGACATCCCGGCGAGGCCATCTCGTCCGACTCGTCGCGTTCGCCGGCTTTTTGCTCGCGCTGTTCTATCTGGTCGCCGTCGCACGCGTGATCGACGTGGCCCAGGTGCGGCAGGCGGTGTCGGCGACGGGGCCGGCGGCGCCGCTGGCCTACGTGGTGGTCTCGGCCGTGCTCGGCGCGCTGTTCGTTCCCGGCACCATTCTGGCCGCGGGCAGTGGGCTGGTGTTCGGCCCGGTGCTGGGCATCTGCGTGACGCTGGGCGCGACGGTGGGCACCGCCGTTGTCGCGAGCTTCGTGGGCCGCCGCGCGGGGCGCACCAGCGCGCGGGCGCTGCTGGGGACGCGGCGCGCCGACCGGATCGACGCGCTGATCGACCGCGGCGGGTTGTGGGCCGTCGTCGGTCAGCGTTTCGTCCCCGGCCTGTCCGACGCGCTGGCCTCGTATGCGTTCGGGGCGTTCGGGGTTCCGTTGTGGCAGATGGCCGTCGGCGCGCTCATCGGTTCGCTCCCAAGGGCTTTCGTCTACACGGTGCTGGGCGCTTCGATCGGCAACCTGTCGTCGCCGCTGGCGTACTCGGCGATCGCGGTGTGGTGCGTCACCGCGATCGCCGGCGCGTTCGCCGCACACCGCGGCGTGCGCAAATGGCGCAGCCACGCACGCGGTGGCGAGGACGGTGGTGTCCCGGAGTCGGATCGGGAGGCCGAAGCGGGCTGAGGGCCCACCTTGACGCGGCGCCCACGAGTCCGCGTCCGGTACACCCGTTTGCCGCGGCCACGGAGCCGAAGGCGTCGCGGTGGGGCGGGCGCAAAGACACATCCCTCCCGGAGCGACCTACGCGCGCTGCGCCGTGACGAACAGATTCCCCGGCACCCGGTCCTGCACCTCGGCCGGCGGCCGCCGACCATAGCCGGCCATCAACTCGTCGGTCGGCGTCACCGTCACACTCCAGCCGTGGCGGTCAAACCAGCCGCCGACGTCCTCGCGCTCCTCGAAGTACCACAGTTCGTCGGTCCTGGGAATATCCCGCTGCGGATCGACCTCGGCCATCACCGCGCGCAGCCGCTCCATGCGCGCCCGGCGCTTCTCGCGGACCTCGGGGTCCAGGAACGTCGGACCCAGCGCCTCCACCGCGATCCGGCTGCCGGCGGCGCTGAGCCCCTGCACGCGCTCGAACAGCAACTCTTGAGCCGCGGCAGGCAGATACGGCATCAGCCCCTCGGCCGACCAGGCGCTGGGCGCCGAAACGTCAAAACCAGCCTGTCGCAACGCCGTAGGCCAATCCTGACGCAGGTCCACCGCGACGGCCACGCGGTGGCAGGAGGGCTCCGCCCCGTGCCGCGCCAAGGTCGACGACTTGAAATCCAGCACCCTGGGCTGGTCGAGTTCGTAGACCGTGACGCCGTCTTGCCAACCCAACCGCCAGGCCCGCGCGTCCAGGCCCGCCGCCAGGATCACCGCCTGCCGAATGCCCGCGGTGGTGGCGTCGAGGAAGAACTGATCGAAAAACGCCGTCCGCGATGCCATGTAATCGACCATCGCCTGCATCTGCAACGGCAATTCGGGTTCGGCCGCCACGATCTCGGCCGGCAGCTGCGGCGCCGAGTGCCAACTCCACACGCCTTCGCCCACCGCATCGAGGAACACCTGCGCGAACGGGTCACGGATCAACGGTGCTTGGCTGCGGGTCTCCGCCGCGCGCGCCGCGGCCACACCCAGGGCCGTCGCCCCGACGCTCTCGGTGATCTCCCAGCTGTCGTTGTCGGTTCTCGCCACGCTCACATCCTTACACGGGTTTCAGCCGGCCGGGGCCAGCATCTGCTTCCACCCCTCGTCCCCGACGCTGCCCGAGTTCTGCACCGAATAAACCACACCGTCGGGCCCCACCACCTTGCCGCTGCGCACGTCGTAGATCGCGGTGGGGACCGCGTTCGGGGTGTACACGCACGGGTTGGGCTGCTGCCCGTTGCACTCGACGGTGCCCGACCCCGGCCGCTGCAGCGGATCACTGAGCGGCGGCGGCGTGCCGGGCACCCGGTCGGAAGGCAGCGGGTTGAGCCCGTTGTCGACGGTCGGCGCCGGGAGCACCATACCCGGCTTGACCGGCTGGTCGCACCGCGCGCCCGGCGCGGGGCACGTCAGGAGCTGGTCGGGATTGCCGTACCACGGGTTGGTGCCCAGCGGCACATATGGTTTGGTGCTGCGGCACTCCCGCGGGGTCGCCGCCCGCTTGCCGGGCACGTCCACGCACGGGTAGTTCCGCGATCCGCGAACGACGTTCGCCGCGTCCATCGGGATCTTGCAGTACGTGCCGGCCGGCAGCGGCGCGACGGTGGTGTCGGCGGGTGCCCGCCATTCCGAGGCCGACAGGAAGCCGGTCAGGCACGGCGGTGGCTGGTTGAGCGCGATCGCGCCGACCCCGAGGGCCGCCTTCCCGGGATCCTGCGCGGTCACCGACTGCGCGATGGCCGCCGACTGCGGAAGGAACACCAAGGCCTGCTCGACGCCGTGGTGGTAGCGCTTGAGCATGTCGAGGACGACCTCGAGATTGGCCAGCGTCTGCGGCAGCGAGTCCCGCACGCCGCCGAACGCGGCGTTGACCTGATCGGCCGTCGGCGCCGCGCCGGCCAGGATGCTGCGCAGGGCTTGATCGGTCTGCGCGGTCTGGGCGGCCAGCGTGTTCAGGTTGGCAGACCAGCGCCTGATCGTATCGCCGGAGTCGACCTGGCTGTCGATGATGGGCGCCGACCGCGTGATGATGTCGTCGATGTCGTCGATGCTGCCCCGGAAGTCGTGGGCGATCGCCTGGGTGGCGTCGACCAGACGCTGCAGGGCCGGCCCGAGGCCGCCGACGGCCTGCGACGTCTCGTAGAGCAGTGACGCCACCTTGTCCCCGGGCAGCGCCGCCAAGCCCTGGTTGGCGGCGTCCAGCGCCGGGCCGATCTGGCTGGGGACAGTGCTTTTGGTGATCGTCTGCCCGTTGCGCAGGAAGGGGCCGCGGTTGGCGGTCGACACCAGGTCGATGTACTGCTCACCGACCGCCGAGACCGAGTGCACATTGGCCGACGCGTCGACGGGCACCTGATAGCGATCGTCGATGCTCATCGTCGCCCGCGCGCCGCGTCGGGTCGGTTGGACGCCGGTGACCTTGCCGATGGTGATGCCCCGGTAGGTGACATTGGCCGTGCGGTACAGGCCCGCGGACTGCGGCAACTCCGCATACACCGTGTAGCGCCCGACCCCGACGAGGCTGGGGATCCGCAGGTAGTACCAACCCAGGACCACCACCGCGGCCAGGGCCACCGCGGCCAGCACCACCAGCTGGGTTTTGATCAGGCGGGTCAGCATCGTTCACTCGCCCCGTTCCACCAGGGGCCCGCCCGGGGCGTCGTTCGGGTTGGGCGTGTAGCGGACGTCGGGGATCATGGTCTCCGGATCGCGTCCCCACGACTGTTCGAGCGCCCGCAATGCCCCGGAGAAGCCCGTCCCGCTCAACATCGCGTTGTCCAACATGGACAGTGTCAGGTCGATGCCGGCGGACACGTTGACGTAGTCCCCGCGGATCACCTGCGTCACGTCGTCGATGTTGAACGGGGCCGTCAGCCCCAGCTTCAGGCCACCGACCACATACGGCCCGGCGCGGCCCAGTTGCTTCAGCGGTCGCTGCAGCGATCCGCAGGCTCTGGTGCAGGTTGCCCCGGGTGTCGACCAGCGCCCGGTTGGCGACGTCGCTGAACCGTCCCAGGGATTCGGTCGCGTCGGCGAACAACGTGCGGGTGTCGGCGAAATGCTGGATCAGCGGCGGCATTTCGGTGAGCACCCGCTCCAGGGTGTCCTTGCGGTTGGCGATGATGGCCAGGAGTTGGTTGGTCGAATCGATGGCCCGGGTCAGATCGCCGCGCTGGCGGTTCAGCTCGGCGACGAATGTGTCGAGGCGCGTGAGGAATTCGCGGACCTGGTCGACGTGCCCGTCGAGGATGTTGACGACCTCGGTCTGGATGGCGTCGAGGTTGGGGATCCCTCCGCCGTTGAGGATCACCGCGACGCTGGCCAACGTCCGCTCGACGGTCGGGTAGGCCGAGGAGTGCTGCAGTGGGATGGTGTCGCCGCTCTTCAGGGGTTGCGGCGAGGCGTCTTTCGGCGCGGCGAGCTCCACGTGCTGGGTGCCCAGCAGGCTGGTCTGGCCGATCTTGGCGGTCGCGTTCGCCGGAAGCCGCACGGCCGGATCGACATCCAGCGTCAGGGTCGCGACCCAATTCTTCAACCTGATGTCGCGCACCATGCCGACCCATACGTCGGCGACCCTGACCCGGCTGTTGGTGTTCAGCGCCAGCGTGTCCGGCATCTGCACATATATGGTCAGGTGATCGGGACCGGTGCCTCGGCCGATCGGCAGCGGCACGTTGGCGATTCCGCGCCAGGTGCACGACGTCAACATCACCGCGGTCACGGCCGACACGAGTGCGCGCCGTGCGGCGCGGAGCGCGCTCACCGGCCCGGTCCCGGCCGCGCCGGCTGCGGATACCACGGCGGCGGCAGCGGATTGGTCTCGTCATAGGCGTTCGGCGGCCCGGGCATGGTGGTCCCCGTCGGCGGGGGCGGCGCGTCCGGGCCGCCCATGAGCTCGGCCAACGATTCGGGGGTCAGCATGCTCGCCGTGGCCGGCTGCACGGGTGTGCCCTGCATCCCGGGCGCGACGACCCAGCCCGGCTCGTGGTTGCCGTGCGAAAACGGGGTGTCCCGCGCGAAGATTCCCGGGACGGTGGTGTCCTTGTACCCCGGCGGGGGGCGCAGCCGCTCTTCGGAATACGCCACCTCCTTGGGCAACGCGGCCGGCGAATTGAACAAGTTCGCCCCCGCGGGAAAGTAGTTGAACTTGATCGCGTCCAGCACCGGTGCCAGATACTGCGCGCACAGCTCGGCCGAGTCCTGGTAGCCCAGTCGGCTGCCGGCCTGGATGGCGCTGCAGATGAACTGCAGCGGATTGGCGAAGTTCGGGAACGCGAACAAACCCACCAGCGCGCTGTGCAGCGGGTGGTAGAGGTTGTTGAAGTTACCGGCGAAGGTCGGCAACACGTGCAGCGCGGTCTCCAGGCCGTCACGCGGCTCGGGCTGCAGGATCGTGGTGGTCACGTCGGCGAGGTTGTCGACATCACGGGTCAGCGCGGAGCGGTTGTCGCTGACGAACTTTCGCGCGTCGGCGAGCACGGTATCGACTTGTCCGACCGTGTCGGCCACGGCATGGTCGGACTTGGTGAACCAGTCGGTGAACTCGGCCAGGTCGCCGTTGAGGGCCACGAACTGTCGATCATTCTGGTAGAGCGCGCTGACGAACTCGGCCAAGCTCTTGGTGATCGCGACAAAGTCACCGCGGCCCTCGTTGAGCGCGGTCAACGCCCGCGACAGGTTGGTCAGGGTTTCGTTGAGCCGCTTGCCCTTTCCCGCCAGGTTGTCCGCGGCGGCTTCGACGACCTCGCCGAACGGCCCGGTGGGCTGCTGGGGTGTCGGACCGAGCTGACGCAGGATGCCGTTGATGGAGTCGCGCAGCTGATCCCACTCGACGGGCACCTGGGTGCGCTCGATCGGGATCACCGCGCCGTCGGCCAGCACCGGCCCGCCGGTGTAGGGCGGCGACAGCTGGATGGTGCGCGAGGCCACCAGGCTGGGGTTGAGGATCGACGCCGTGGCGTTGGCGGGAACCCGGTAATCGTTGCTGTAGTGCAAGGTGACCCGCATCCTGTCGCCGGCCGGCTCGATCTTGTCGATCGAACCGACCCGCACGCCCATGATCTGGACCTTGTCGCCCGGGTACAGGGCCAGCGTCTCGGGAAAGTAGGCGACCACCGTGGTATTGGTCAGTTTCCGGTACAGCTGCAGCCCGGCGACGGCCGCGACGATGCCCAGCACCACCAGCATCGCGCCGACGAGCATCGCCCTGCCGGACACCTTCGGCAGTCGCAGGCTGCGGATGTCGAAGATCGTGCTCATTGGTTGCTCCCGCCTGTTCCACCGGGCGTGATGAACGGGGCCGGCACCTGCGGACCGGGGCCGGGCGGTGCGGGTGGCCCCGGCGGCAGGCCGGGCGCCATCGTCGACGCCGGCGGCACCGGTCCGGCCGGCGAGACGCCCTCGGTCCGCGCACCCGGTGGCGCCTGGGTCGGCAGCGGCACCGGCCCGCCCGGGACGTCCGGCGGCGGCTCGCCGGGCCGTCCCGCGATCGGTATGCCGGGTGCGGGGGGCGACCCGTCGGCGTTCGGCGGCGACGCCTGGATGTCCAGCGGCGCCGGGAACCCGCCGGTGATCGAACCGAACGGCCCTTGATCGGACATCGCGCAGGGCAACGGGTTTGCGGGCCGCGGCAAGGCGTCGGCGGCCGGCGTGTACGAACACGGCGATCCCGGCGGGACGGCCGGCCCCGGATGACCCGGGATGCCCTCGGCCACCGGGGGGGCCGGCGGCGGCGCGCCGTTGGGGAACCGGGTCCCGTTGGGGTCGGGCCAGCGGAACGCCGGCAGCCCGGCGCTGCGCCAGAAGTTCTCCGGGTCGATGCCCCGCTTCTTGAACGCCGCGTCCACCCACGGCTGAAGGATCTGGTAGGGAACCAGATTCGCCACGATCGCCTTGAAGAAGGGCCCGGACGCCACGGCCTCGGCCAGGGATGCGGTGTATCTGCTCAACAGCGTCAGCACGTCGGCCACTTCCGTTTTGCGTTTGACCAATTCGTCGCTGACCGTGCCCAGCTGCTGCAACACGTGTCCGGCGTTGGGGTTCTCCTCGATCAGGGCCGACACCTGAGCCGACACGGCCGACACGTTGCTCAGCAGGATGCTCAGCGACTGGCTGCGCTGGCGGAACGCCGCCAGCAGCGTGTGGGCGTCGACCAGCAGGTCGTTGACCTGCCCGCTGCGATCGCCGAGCACGCCGGCGACCTTGTGCGCGTTCGCCAGCAACTGCTTGAGCTGCTCGTCGCGTCCGCCGAGGGTGTCGGAGAACTTGGCCACGCCGTCGAGGGCGGCGCTCAGGTGCGGCGCGGTCTGATCGAAGGTCTCCGACAACACCTTCAGCGAGCGTTTGACGACGTCGATGTTCCAGTCCGTGGCCGCCTTGGTCACGTCGACGAACGCGTCGTAGATCTGATACGGCGTGGTGGTCTGCCCCGAAGGCAGGACGGCGCCCGGCCGCAACGGTTCCGAGCCGCGTGGTTGCAGCGCCATGTTCTTGCGGCCGAGGAAGGTGTCGGTGCGGATCGCCACGCGGGTTTGCGTTCCGATTCGCCTGCCGGGCAACGAGAATCCGATCAACACCCGGTCGCCGCTGATGACCAGCGAGCGCACCAGCCCGACGTTGACCCCGGCGATCGCCACCCGGTCGCCCTTGCTGATGCCGCCGGTGTCAGTGAATTGCGCATAGTAGGTCGGCGTGGCGAACAGCATCGGCACGCTGGTGAAGCTCTGCCCCACCCCGACGGCGAGCGCGGTGACCACCGCGCCCATCAGCCCGACCCGGCCGCGGTTGAACTCGGTCAGCGTCCTCATTGCGGCGTGCACCTCCCGGTGGGCTGCCCGAAGAGCTTGACGGTGCGCACCGGACCGCCGGGCTGCAATCCGTCGACCTTCAGGGAAATGTCGCACAGGTAGAAGTTGTAGAAGTCGCCGTAGATGCCGCCGGCGCGGCCGATGACGCGGTAGGCGTTCGGCAGCTTCGCCAGCACGTCGTCGAGGGTCGACATGTCGTCGATGAGCGGCTGCTGCACGCCTTCGAGGTAGCCGAGGGTGCCGTGCAGCAGGGGCCGGTCCTCACCGAGCAGGTCGGCCAGGGTCCCCGCGGCGTCGCTGAGGTGGGCGGCTGCCGCGGCCAGCGGGTCGGCCCGGTTCTTCAGACCGGTGATCAGCAGTTCCAGGTTGTCGACGGTGCGGTCGAACTCGTTCTGATGCTTGACCGTGGTGGCCAGCACGGTGTTCAGGTTCGTGATGACCTCGCCAATCGCCTTGTCGCGGTTGGCCAGCGCGGACGTCAACGACGCCGTCTGGTCGAGGATGTCGTTGATGGTGGTGCCCTGCCCCTGGAACACGGTGATGATCGCCTGGGCGATGCCGTTGACCTTGTCGGGGTCCAACGCCTTGAAAAGCGGTCGGAACCCGCCGATCAGCGCGTCGAGGTCCAACGCCGGTCGGGTGTGCTCGAGCGGGATCGTCGCCCCTGGGGCCAGGCGCTCGCCACTGTGCCCGCGCTGGATTTCCAGGTAGCGGTCACCGATGAGGTTCAGGTAGCGGATCGACGCCGTCGTCGCCCGATCCAGCGAGAGCGCGCGGTCCACGGCGAACTCCACCCACACCCGCTTGTCCCCGTCGATCAGCGTCACCGCGGAGACCTTGCCGACCTCCACCCCCGACGCGCGCACGAACTGGCCCGCGCGTAGCCCGCTCGCATCGGAGAACACCGCGGAATACTTTGTGGTGCGGTCGAATCGCACCTGGCCGAACACCACGATGATCATCACGGTGAACACCGCCAGCACCAACCAGAAGGTGCCGAGTTTGATCGCCGTGCCGGTGGTTCTCATGGGTTGATCGTGTTCTCCCCGAATTGGCGGCCCCAGACGTATTCGGTGAACATCGGCTGGCCGAGCTCGAAGTGGTTGTAGGGCACCAGGCTGGCGCCGGTGTCCATCACGAGGTAGGGCGCCGGCCACAGGTCACGGGTGATCGGCTGCCAGCAGCCCGCCCGCCCCCCGGGCCCGCCGCGGGCGTTGACCCGCGGCAGGTTGTCCGGATAGACGTAGGGGTTGGGCGCTCCGACGAGCGTGCCGGCCGCCGCCAGCGAATAGCCGTTGCCTCCCGCGGCTTTGGCGACCTTGGGCGCGGCGTCGTGAAAGTTTCGGATCATGCACAGCAGTTCGGGGCTGTAGGTGTCGAGAAGCCTGGCGGTGGGTACCAGGTCGGCGGCCCCGCGCGACAGGTACGGTCCGCCCCGGGCGAAGATGTCTTCCCCGGTCCGCCCCACACCCACCGCCGCCAACAGCGCGGCGTCCAGGTCCTTCTGCTGCCGGGTGAACGTGTGCGCGGTGGTCACGGCGTTCTGCAGGAACGCCCACAGGTCGGGCGACGCGCCGGCGTAGACGTCGGCCAGATCCGCCAGCCGCCGCACGTCGTGCCGGATCTGGGGCATGCGCGGGTTCAGCTGCGCCAGAATCTGATTGCCGTTGACCAGCGACTGCCCGAACCGCTCACCCAGCCCGTCCAGCGCCTGCGCCAGGGCCGACAGCGTCGCGTTGAGCTCGACCGGGTCCACCTTCTCCGCGATCGAGGTGACCGACTCGAACAGCGTGTTGAACTCGGTGGTCACCGACCGCACGTCGATCACCTCGTGTTCCGAGATGTGGCGCGGCTGCGGGTCTTTCGGGGCGGTCAGGGACACGTATTTGTTGCCGAACAGCGTGGCCGCCTCGATGTTGGCCACCACGTTGGCCGGGATCAGGTCGAGGTAGCGGGGATCCACGTTGAGCACCAGCTCGGCGGCCGGCCTGCCGTCGCGTTCGATCTCGGAGATCTCGGCCACCCGGCCGATCGCCACCCCGTTGTAGGTGACCTTCGAGCCGGGCTCCATCACCAGGCCGGCGCGCGAGGCCACCATCGTCAGCTCCGCCTTCGGTGTGAACTCGCCGCGAAACTGCATGTACACCAACACCAGAACCACGGCGCAGACCGACAGCAGGACCACTCCCTCGACGTACAGCCACAGCCGTCGGTTGGTCCGCATCGCCGGCGCTGTCAGGGTGGTCATACCGTCAGGTTGAAGTTCGGGTCGACGCCGTAGAGCGCCAACTGGGCCAGCAGGACGACGACCACCACGGACACCAGCGAGAAGCGCATCGACCGGCCGACGGCCTGACCGACGCCGACCGGGCCGCCGCTCGCGGTGTAGCCGTAGTAGCAATGGGTGATCATCACCACCACCGCGATGACGACGACCTCGATGACCGACCAGCCCACGTCCTCGGGACGCAGGAAGGTGCGGAAGTAGTGCTCGTAGGTGCCGTTCGACTGGCCGTAGAAGACCGTCGTGACGAGTTGGCCGGAGGTGAAGGCCATGTCGAGGGCCAGCGCGTACAGTGGCACGATCACCACCAGCCCGCCCAGGATCCGGGTGGACACCAGAAACGAGATCGACTTGATGCCCATGACTTCCAGGGCGTCGATCTCCTCGCTGATCCGCATGGCACCCAACTGCGCCGTGGCACCGGCGCCCACCGTGGCGGCCAGCGCCACACCGGCGATGATGGGCGCGGCGACACGCGTGTTGGCCAGTGCGGCGAAGAATCCGGTGAACGCCTCGACACCGATGTTGCCCAGCGACGCGAAGCCCTGGATGGCGATCAGGGAGCCGCCGGAGAGCGTCACGAACCCGATGATCGCGACCGTGCCGCCGACCACTGCCATGGCGCCGGTGCCCATGCCGATCTCGGCGATCAGCCGCAGCGTCTCTTTGGGGTAGCGGCGCAACGCCCACCCGATCTGCCAGACGCTGATCCGGGTGAACCGCGCGAAGGTCCCGATCCGCTCGAATTGCCGTGCGGTGCCGGCGCCGTAGCGGTTCACGGTGGCCGCGGTGCGGGGGAAGCGACCCCGTGAGACGACGGCCGCCGAGGTCTGGACCATGTCAGCGGCCCGTCCCGAAGCGCACACCGATCGTGGTCAGCACCACGTTGACCGCGAACAGCGCGATCACGCACAGCACCAGCGTCTCGTTGACGGCGACACCGACGCCCTTGGGGCCGCCCTTGGTGGTCAGCCCGCGGTAGCAGCCCACCAGCCCGGCGATCGTCCCGAACGTGGCCGACTTGACCACCGAGATGACCACCTCGGGCAGGCCGGTGACCAGGGTGAGGGTGCTGACGTAGGCGCCCGCCGAAACGTGTTGGATGTACACGCCGAAGATGAAGCCACCGACCAGGCCGATGGTGATCACCGCGCCGTTGAGCAGGGTGGCGACGATGGTCGCGGCGACGACGCGGGGCACCACCAGGCGGTGGATGGGGTCGATGCCGAGCACCTCCATCGCGTCGATCTCCTCGCGGATGGTGCGCGCCCCCAGGTCCGCGCAGATCGCGGTGGATCCGGCGCCGGCGATCACCAGGACGGTGGTCAGCGGGCCCAGCTGCGTGACCGCGCCCAGCGCCGCGCCGGCACCGGAGATGTCGGCCGCGCCGAACTCGGCCAGCAGGATGTTGAGCGTGAAGATGATGAGCACGGTGAGTGGGATCGCGACCGCGAGCGTCGGCAGCAGGGACACGCTGGTGATGAACCAGCCCTGCTCGACCGTCTCGCGCCACTGAAAGGGCCTGCGGAACAGCGCCTTTCCGGTCAGCACACAGGTCCGGAAAAGCCGCCCACCGCGTCGATTCCGGGCTGAATCTGGCCGCGCAGGTAGGCGGTGATCACGGCGGGGGCGGTCATCGCCGGTCCTCGGAGTCCTCGAGCACCGCCAACAGCGCCGTGTTGGCGGCTTCGAGCGCGTCGTGGGCGGTTTTCTTCGCCGCGGCGGCGTCGCCGGCGCAGATCGCCTCGGCCAGCGCCCGGTAGGTCTCCGGCCGTTTCACCTCGGTGGTCATCCCCGGCCCCAGTGCGGCCATCGCCGGTTCGTACGCCGCGCGAAAGGCGTTGTACATCAACCGGAATACGATCGAGCCCGCGCTGTCGACCACGTGTTCCCAGAACGTGAGCGCGTGGCGTTGCCACTCGACCGGGTCGTGTTCGGACTCCAGGGCATGCAGCGATTCCGCGAGCAACCCCGCCAGCTCGGGCCCGTGTCGTTCGGCCGCGAGTTCGGCGACCTTCGGAGCGTTGCGCAAGCGGGCCTCGAGGACGCTGCGGATGACCGCGCGGTCCAGCTCGCCGTTGCGGAACAGCAACCGGGGCAACAGGTCCAGGCCGGCGTGGCGCCGGAAGTCGCGCACGGTCGTGACCCCGCCCTGGCGCACCTCGATCAGCCCGGCGGCCGAGAGCCGCTTGAGCGCCTCGCGGACGGCGGGCCGGGACACCCCGAGCAACTCGGCCAGCCGGCGCTCGCTGGGCAGCGCCTCACCGGGCTGCAATTCCCCGCTGAGCACGTCGGCCGCGATCTGCTCGAAGACCTCTTCGGGCACCGATCGGCGGATCACCGGCTGCAGCGCCATGCGTCGAAGTGTATTGGTCAGAGGCCAGACGTCAAGTGGTATGACCAGTACGGCGTGGCGCGGCCGCGCATCGAGTGGGCGTTTTGGGCGCCGGGAATGGAACTACGGGGGCGAAACGCCCGGGAATCGCCGCCGTGGGTTCACACCGAACCTGGGGCGATCAGCCGCCCGCGCGCCGGGCCGTCACGAACAGCGTCCGGGGGGCGGCGTCTTCGATGTCGCGCGGGGGCATGCGGTCGTAGCCGGCCATCAACTCCTCGGACGGCGTGACCGTCGCCTCCCACCCGTGGCGGTGCAGCCAGTCGCCGACGTCTTCGCGCTCCTCGAAATACCACAGGTCCGCGACGTCGGGGATCTCCCGTTCCGGCTGCGCCTCGGCCATCAAGTCGCGCAACCGCTGCATGGTCTGGCGCTGCTTCTCGCGCGCGGCCCGGTCGAGGAAGCCCGGGCCGGGCGCCTCCACGGCGATGCGGCTGCCGGGGGCACCGAGCCGATCAACCCGCTCGAACAGCAGCTCCTGGGCGGCCGCGGGCAAGAACGGCAACAGCCCTTCTGCCGACCAGGCGCTGGGCGCGGTGGCGTCGAAGCCGGCCCGCCGCAGGGCGGCCGGCCAGTCGTGGCGCAGGTCGACCGGGACATGCACCAGGTTGCACGTCGGCCGCGCATTGTTCTCCCGCAGCGTCGACGACTTGAACTCCAGGACCCGGGGCTGGTCGAGCTCGTAGACGGTGGTGCCATCCGGCCAGGGCAGCCGCCACGCCCGCGAGTCCAGGCCGGCCGCCAGGATCACCGCCTGGCACACGCCGGCCCTCGCGGCCTCGGAGAAGTACGTGTCGAAGAAGGCCGTCCGTGCGGCCATGTAGTCGACCATGCCCTGCATGCGCGGCTTCAGGTCGGGTTCGGCCGCGGCGATCTGCGCGGGCAGATTGGGCGCGGCGAACCAGCTCCACATGCCTTCCCCGGCCGCGTCGAGGAACACCCGTGCGAACGGATCGCTGATCAGTGGGTTCTCGCTCTCGGTTTCGGCCGCGCGGGCCGCCGCGACGCCCAGGGCCGTCGCCCCCACACTCTCGGTGATGTCCCAACTGTCGTTGTCGGTTCTGGCCACGCCGGGTCCTCCCATTCGCTCGCACGCCTACCTCCCGACACTACCCGGGTCGCAAACCTCCCTGTCTACCAACACTTTTCGATTTGAATGGCCGTGATCGCCACTCTGGCCACGGACGCTAAACGCCTGCGACGCGGGTCCTTTGAACAGCGGACACCGCCCGTCGCGCGCGTGCCGCGTACCGGCAGGCGAACTCGCCTGGCAGTCTGGTCTGCGAGGCAGGCTAGGTTGGCGCCCAGCCGTGGCGAGCGCGGCGCCGATCCGAGGGATCTCAAAGGATGCGTGAAGCATGCGAGTTGACGGGCGCGACATCGGTGTCTCGGGCAGCTTGCTGCAACCGCTGAACCGGCGGACCAACGACATCCTGCGCCTGGCCCTGGCCACCCTGTTCTTCGCCACCGTGATCACGAGTTCACTGATCACCCGGCCCGACTGGGTGGCGCTGGAGAGGTCCGTCTCGCAGATCGTGGGCGTGCTGTCGCCGGCCCAAGCCGACGCGGTCTACCTGGTGTACGGATTCGCGATCGTGGCGTTGCCGTTCGTGATCCTGATGGGCCTGATCATCTCCCGGCAGTGGAAACTGCTGGGCGCCTACGCGGGCGCCGGGCTGATCGCCGTCATCCTGTTGTCGATCAGCCGCAACCGCATCGCGGCGCCCCGCTGGCACTTCGAGCTGTCCGACCGGCTCACCACCCTGCCCGCGCAGTTCCTCGACGACCCCCGATGGATCGCGCTGCTGGCGGCCGTGCTGACCGTGTCGGGCCCCTGGCTGCCGGCGCGCTGGCGGCACTGGTGGTGGGCGCTGCTGCTCGCCTTCGTGCCGATCCACCTCGTCATCAGCGCCATCGTGCCGGCCCGCTCGCTGCTCGGACTGGCGGTCGGGTGGGCGGTCGGGTCGCTGGTGGTCCTGGTCGTCGGCACGCCCGCGCTCGAGGTGCCGCTCGACGACGCGGTCCGCGCCATGGCCAAACGCGGGTTCGTCGTGTCGCAACTCGCCGTGGTCCGGCCGGCCGGGGCCGGGCCGCTGGTGCTTCGCGCCACCTCGGCGAATCCCGCTACGGCGGTGATGGAGCTCTATGGACCCCATCAACGCAGCGGCGGCGCCCTGCGCCAGCTCTGGCGCAAGGTGCGGCTGCGCGACAAGGAGACCGCGCCCCTGGTGGCCTCCATGCGCCGCGTCGTCGAGCATCGCGGGCTGATGGCCATCGCCATCGGCGATGCGGGCGTAGCCAACACCTCCACGGTCGCCGTCGCCACCCTGGCCCGGGGCTGGATGCTCTACGCGCACCACCCCATTCGTGGCGCCCGGCTTGACGAATGCACGCAGACAACGCCGGTCGCGCGGGTCTGGCAGTCGCTGCGGGCGCTGCACGACCAGCAGATCTCGCACGGCGACCTGCGCAGTCACGAGATCACGGCCGAGGACGGCGCCGTGTTGTTCGGCGGGTACGCCAACTCCGAGTACGGCGCCACCGACGCCCAGCTCCAATCGGACCTGGCCCAACTCCTGGTGACCACGACGGCGCTGTACGGTGCGCAGCCCGCGGTCGGCGCGGCGATCGACGAGTTCGGCAAGGACACCATCTTGACCGCGTCGCGCCGGCTCACCAAATCCGCTGTGCCCAAACGCCTCCGCAGATCCGTGGCAGACGCGGGCGCCACCATTTCCGACGCCCGTGCCGAGGTGCAGCGGCAGACGGGCGCCGACCAGATCAAACCCGAAACCATCACCCGGTTCACCCGCGGCCAGCTCATCCAGCTGGTGCTGTTCGGCGCGCTGGTGTACGTGGCCTATCCCTTCATCAGCACCGTGCCGACGTTCTTCTCCCAGCTCGCGACCGCGAACTGGTGGTGGGCACTGCTGGGCCTACTGATATCGGCGCTGACGTACGTGGGCGCGGCGGCCGCACTGTGGGCCTGCGCCGACGGGGCGGTGAACTTCTGGAGGCTGTCGATCGCGCAGGTGGCCAACACGTTCGCCGCGACCACCACGCCCGCCGGCGTGGGCGGACTGGCGCTCAGCACGCGGTTCTTGCAGAAGGCCGGCGGCCTGTCGACCATTCGCGCCACCGCGGCGGTCGCGATGCAGCAGTCGGTGCAGGTGATCATGCATCTGGTGTTGCTGATCTTGTTCAGCACCCTTGCCGGCGCGTCGACGGACCTTTCCCATTTCGTTCCGACCGCCACGGTGCTCTACCTGATCGCCGGTGTGGCGCTGGGCATCGTCGGCACCTTCCTGTTCGTGCCCAAGCTGCGGCGCTGGCTGGCGACGGACGTGCGCCCGAAACTTCAGGAGGTGGGCAACGACCTCGTCGAGCTCGCCCGAGAGCCGAAACGACTGGGTCTGATCGTCCTCGGTTGCGCCGGAACGACACTCGGCGCGGCGTTGGCGCTGTGGGCCAGCATCGAAGCCTTCGGCGGCGACGCATCGTTCGTCACCGTCACCGTGGTGACGATGGTCGGCGGCACGCTGGCCTCGGCCGCCCCGACTCCCGGCGGGGTCGGGGCCGTCGAAGCGGCGCTGATCGGTGGTTTGGCCGCCTTCGGCGTGCCCGCGGCCGTCAGCGTGCCGTCGGTGCTGCTGTATCGGGTGCTCACCTGCTGGCTGCCGGTGTTCGTCGGGTGGCCGGTGATGCGCTGGCTGACCAACCACGAGTTGATCTGAGCGCCCGGTCGGGTTGGCCGGCATGCCTATTCCAACGCGCTGGCCACCACCAGCATCATGAACCGCCTGGTGCTGTCGCCGACCGTGGTGGTGAGCAAGACCGGGTAGTAGTCCTCGGCAACCGACGGCTCCAGGGTGATCGCGACGTTCACGGTGGCCGACC
The DNA here is from genome assembly GCA_963711445.1 of uncultured Actinomycetota bacterium. Classification (GTDB taxonomy): domain Bacteria; phylum Actinomycetota; class Actinomycetes; order Mycobacteriales; family Mycobacteriaceae; genus Mycobacterium. The sequence continues at coordinate 319,190 of CAVQEF010000002.1, read as the reverse complement.
CGTCGGAGGCGAAGTGCCCGAACGCCCGGACCGGAGTGACCCCGCTGTCATAGGACGTTCCGGTGATGGTGTAGTCGCCCGGGCCGTCGGCCATGCGCTGCAGGTCCACCTTCACCGTGCCCGTGCCTCCCGGGGGGATCGTGACGGCGGGCCGCGAGATGTTGACCGTCACCGCCGTACCGCCGGCACCGAACGACGGTGGCGCGCTGGATTCCGCTGTGCCCCAGCGCTTGTCGGGGTAGGCGGCGAGCGAGAACTTCACTTCGCCGCCGGTGCGCACGATCGACTCCGGAAGAAAGGTGTGATCGCTGGGCCGGCCGTCCACGGTCAGGCCGCTGATGTACTTGAGGTGGTTGGGCCCGGAGGCACCCGGCGCGGACATCCGGATTGACTTGCCCCCCGGCAGGGCGAACACGACCCGATCGAACAGCGGCGCGCTCAGGCCGAGGACCGGGACCGCCGGCGTGCCCGGATACATCCCGAGCGCGGCCCACACGTACCAACTCGACAGCGCGCCGAGATCGTCGTTGCCCGGCTCACCGTCGGGCGTCGGCCCGAACAGCCCGCGCACCCGGTCGACCGTGCGCTGCGTCTTCCATGGCTGCCCGACGTAGTTGTACAGCCACGGCACCCCGAAACCCACCTCGTTGCCGGCCCACAGATACGGATCGTTGGGGCCCACGTTGAGTTTCTTGGTGAACCGGTCGAGCCGCTGCGCCGCCGCCCCGCGCCCGCCGAGGGCGGTGATCAGGCCGCCGACGTTGTGCGGCACCCACCACACGTACTGTTCGGCGTTGCCCTCGTCGTACCCGTCCTGGCCGAAACCCCTGGTGTCCACGAATCCCGGTCCGCTGCTGAAGAATCCCCACACACTTCGCGGCGAGACGTACCTGGTGCTGGGGTTGAACAGGTTCTGCCAGTACTGCGCCCTGGCCTGGAATTCGGCGGCGGTGGCCGTGTCGCCGAGCGCGTCGGCGAAGCGGGAGATGGCGAAGTCGTCGACCGACCACTCCAGCGTGATGGAGGCGTCGGCGATGTGGCCGTCGGTGCGAAACTCCAGCGTGTGCGGCGCGTAGCCCAGCGCCCGGTAAGTCGCGATGCCCGGTCTCTCCACGTAGCCGCGCAACCCCTTGCCCCCGTTGGTTGCCGCGTCCACCATGTACCGCAACGCCGCTTTGACGTCGAAGTCCTTGCCTCCGTAGGCGTAGAGGTTCACGATCAGCGGCACCACGCTGTCCCCGGTCATCTCGCCGGTCGCGGAATTGGCGAAGGCCCAGCGCGGCAGTGATCCGCTCTGTTCGGCGTCGTTGACCAGCGATTGGGCCATGTCGCCGGCCCGGTCGGGGAAGAGCAGCGCCTGCAGGGCCGCCAGGCAGCGGTAGGTGTCCCAGTCGGAGAAGTTCGCGTACTGCGTGTGCCCGTTGCCCACGCTGTGGATGTAGCCGTCGAATCCGACGTAGCGGCCGTCGGCGTCGTTGAAGGTGTTCGGGTGCAGCAGTGAGTGGTAGAGCGCGGTGTAGAACGTGTCCAGGTCGCCGGTGTCCCTGCCGGCCACGGTGATGCGCGACAGAGCGGCGTTCCACCGCGCGGATGCGGCGGCGCGCACCTGATCGAAGCTCACCCCGTTCTCGGCTTCCAGGTTCGCCCTGGCCCCCTGGACGCTGACGTAGGAGATCGCGGTCTGCACCTCGACGACCGAGCCGGCGGGGAACTCCACATAGCCCCCGCTGTAGGGCGACGCCGCGCTGCGGGCGCCGGCGTAGACCCAGTAGCCGTCCCAGGTTCCGTACGAGGAGAACGGCCGGCTGAATTTCATGGCGAAATACACCGTGTAGGTGTTCGGCTTGTCGCAGAACCCGCCGCTGCTCGCCCAGCCGGTGATCGTCTGGTTGTCCTCACCGATCCGGATGGTCGCCCGGGAGTTGCCGGCCAGCGACGCGCCGGAGCGCACGTGGAAGACGGCGGGCCGATCGTTGTGCGGGTAGCTGAACCGGCCGATGCCCGTGTGGGTCGTGGCGGTCAACTCGGCCACCACGCCGGTGTCCGGGAACCGCACCGAGTAGTAGCCGGGCTCGCCCACCTCGGTGTCGTCGTGGGCGATCGTCTCCCAGGCGTTCCAGGGCTGTGCGCCGATCCCGGTGGTGGTCGGCAGCATCGAGATGTCGCCCAGGGCGGGGCACCCGACCGACGCGTGGGTCATGCTGAACCCGGTGGAGTGCGGGTTGCCGTAGCTGTAGCCGGCGTAGTTGTAGGCGGTGTCCGGCGAGTACTGCACCATGCCGAACGGCACGGTGGGGCCGGGGAAGTTGTTGATCTCCCCCACCGTCTCGCCTCCGGTCCCGGTGCCGATCAGCGTGTCGACATAGTCGACGGGATTCGTGACGAGCTGCGGCACCCCCTCGTAGGCGGTGGGCGGAGCGGCCGCGACGAACGTCATGACGACGGCCAGCACCGCCACCAGCGCGATGAGGGCGCTTCGTGACCGCATACGCATAGAGGTTCCTTACTGCATAACCGGCGCTTCGCGTGGCCGTTTGACTGATGGATTCACCCGTCGCGCCCCTGTTGCGCACGGCCACGCGGCCTTAACGTATTCGCCATGACAGAACCGTCGTACGCGATCGACGTCGGGCATCCGCCGTCCGCGCTGCTGCGCCTCGTCAACCCGGCGCTGGGGTTTTTGCTGCGCACTCCTTTCGCCGGGCCCGCGCGCACGCAGCTGATGGTGTTGAGCTTCACCGGCCGCAAGACCGCCAAGACCTACTCAATTCCGTTGAGCGCCCACATGATCGCCGGTCAACTCTATGCGCTGACCGGCGCCGGGTGGAAGCACAACTTCCGCGGCGGGGCGCCGGCCCGCGTCGTCTACGACGGCAAGACGACCGCGATGCGCGGCGAGCTCATCGCCGACCGCGCCCTCGTCCCCGATCTGTTCCATCGTTGCGCCGAGTCCTACGGCGTGGCGCGGGCGCAGCGGATGATGGGGCTGAAATTCCGCGACCAACGCATCCCGACGCGCGAGGAGTTCGCCGAGGCCGTCGACCGGCTGCACCTGGCGGCGGTCCGCTTGACCCCGGCCGGCTAGGGATACCGCTCAGCCGGTGGCGCCGTCGAAGTGTTCGGCGGCGCGCTGGTGCGCGGTGAGCAGGTCCTGGTCGAACCGCGAGCGCGCGGCGATGATGGTCGGGCCCAACGCGCAGAAGTCTTCGGCGACCTGTTGGGCCAGCAGCCCGAGCTTGACGTTGTGGACCTGCGACAGGGACTTGAGCACATTGAACGCGGCGGCCTCGTCGATGCCGTAGACCATCATCAGCATGCCCTTGGTCTGCTCGATCGCGCCGCGGCGTTCGGTGATCTCGGCGACCCGCTCGGTGATCATGTCCTGACTGGGCGGGGACTCCGGTGCCACGTCGATGTAGAAGCCGCGGGTGCCGACGACCTCGCCGTCGGCCCCGCGAATCTGATCCCCCACCACCACGACGTCGTGGACGTCACCACGGGTGTCGATGATGCGGTGCCGGGTGCTGAACGCCCCGTGGCGGAGGTTGACCATGTCGTCGATGCTGGCCGCCACCCGCTGGCGATCGTCGGGATGCTTGTGGGAGAGCATCAGCTCGGTGGTCGGTGTCACGCTTCCCGGTTCGTAGCCGTGGATGCGTTGCACCTCGTCCGACCACTCCCAGCGCTGGTCTGCGAAGAAGAAGCGGAACCACCCCACCCGCTGCGGCGCACCGCCGGCGAGGGCCTGCTCGACCGATTCCCCCTGGCCGTTCAGATCCCGCGCCACGGCGCGGCCTTTCCTGCGGCACCGGTGCCCGCCCGGTGCCACTGGGTGTCGATTTGTTGCCGCGTGGCCGAGCAATAGAGCGCGTCGCACCGTTTGGAGAAGTCGGTGCCGCACCCGGCGCAGAGCGTCACGACCATAGCCGTTACGTTACAGGTATCGCCCGGCGTTACGGATATGCCGCCCGGGCGCTGTCGTAGGGAGCCGGCCCGGCTCGCTCATCCCTCCGGCCCCGCACCCGCGGCCGCATGGGTGCGGATGATCACGGGCCGCGGGTGACCCGCACCGGGCACCGTCCGGCGCAGCGTTTCCGCGACGGCGTCCGCCCGGCTGTCGGGCACCAGCGCGATCGCACAGCCGCCGAATCCGCCGCCGGTCATGCGGGCGCCGAGGGCTCCCACGCGCACCGCGGTGTCGGCGATCAGATCGAGGTGTTCGGTGGTGATCTTGAAGTCGTCGCGCATGGAGACATGCGAGGAGGTGAGTATGCGTCCGGCCTCGACGAAGTCCGACTCCCCCAGCGCCGCAACGAAATCCAGCACCCTCCCGTTCTCGGTGAGCACATGGCGCGCGCAGCGCGCATCGATCGGGTTGCGCACCGCGTCCAGCTCCGCGCGCCCGCGATCCCAGACCTCGCGCAACGACGACGCTCCCAAGTCGGCGGCCGCACGTTCGCACGAGGCGCGACGAACCGCGTATTCGCCGTCCGTGTGGGCGTGCCGGGCGCGGGAGTCGATCAGCAACAGCGTGACGCCCGCGGTCGCGGGGTCGAAGGGCACCGGCACGACGCTCAGGTCGCGGAAGTCGATCAGCATTGCGGTCGAGGGCTCCCCGTACACCGACGCCAGCTGGTCGAGCAGCCCCGTTGGCGCGCCGACGTATTCGTTTTCGGCGCGCTGCGCGATCCGCGCCTGCTCTGTCCTGTCGATGCGGACGCCGGCGGCCGTGGCGATGGCGCCCAGCGTCGCGCATTCCAGCGCCGCCGAGGACGACAGGCCCGATCCCATCTCCACATCGCTGGTGATCGACATGACGCCCCCGGGCACCGGGTGGCCGGCCTGCCGCAGCGCCCACACCACCCCGGCCACGTAGGCGGGCCAGCCGGTCACCTGGCCGGGGACGATGCCGAGCGGAAACCGCAGTGCCTCGCGCGCACGGCTGCTGCGCACGGTGATCGCATCGGTGCCGTCGGGCGTGAACGTCACCACGGTGCGCTGTGGCAGGGCGATCGGCAGCGCGAACCCGAGGTTGTAGTCGGTGTGCTCCCCGATCAGGTTGATCCGCCCCGGCGCGGCGTACCGGACCGTCATCGCAGCTCCCGCAGCCGCTGCGCCACACTTTCGGGCGTGACGTCGCTGATGAAGGCGTCCATCGCCGATTCGGAGGCCGCCAAGTACTTCAGCTTGGTGGCGCTGCGCCGGATCGACATCAGCTCGACGTGAAAGTAGCCGTCCTCCTGGCCGGCGGCGCCGGAGTACTGGTGCAGCGCCGACATGTAGGGCAGCGGTGCCGCATACATCCGGTCGAACCGGGCCAGCACGTCGAGGTAGATCTCGGTGAAGCCGTCCAGTTCGTCCTCGGTGCATTCGGCCAGGTTGTGGACGAACCGGTTCGGGTAGATGTGCACCTCCACCGGCCAGCGCGCCGCGAACGGCACGAAGGCCGTGAACAGCTCGGTGCGCGCCACGATGCGGCAACCGGCGGCGACCTCGCGGGCCAGCAGGTCGGCGAAGAGGTTGCCGCCGTGGCGCGCTCGGTGTTCGCGCGCCCGCTCGAGCATGGCGTCGGTCCGCGGCGTCACGTACGGGTAGCCGTAGATCTGCCCGTGCGGGTGGGTCAGTGTCACTCCGATCTCCTCGCCGCGGTTTTCGAAACAGAACACCTGCTCGACGCCCGGTGTGGCCATCAGTTCGGTGGTGCGATGCCGCCACGCCTCGACGACCAGTCTCGCGTGGTCCGGTGGCAACTGTGCGAACGATCCGGTGTGCGCGCTGGAGAAGCAGATGACCTCGCTGCGGCCGTGCCCGGAAGCGGACACGAAGCCGGCGCCGGCGGGTGCGAGCGCCCGGTCGCCGACACCGGACAGGCTCGGAAACCGGTTCTCGAAGACGACGACGTCGTAGTCGGGGGCGGGCACCTCGCTGGTCAGCCCGGTCGGCCCAGGACACAGCGGGCACTGGTCGGGGGGCGGCTTGTAGGTGCGGTCCTGGCGTCGCGCGGCGATGATCACCCACTGCCCGGTCGTGCGGTCGTAGCGCAGCTGCGACTGCTCCGGGTCGCGCCCGGGCAGCGGCCTGCGGTCGGCGACCGGCGCCGGGCGGCGCCCGGGCAGCGCGAAGAACAGCAGGTCACGGCCATCGGCCAGCTTCGCCCGCGTCGGCGCCATGATGTCGAACACTAGCTTGGTCGCCGCGACGCGGTTCGGGTAACCATGGGGTGTCACCGAGATGAGAGGCGGTCGGAGCGATCATTGGTCTGTACGAGCGGGCCCGCACCTGGGCGATCGGCTCCGATCCCGGATTGCTGCGGCTGCGGATGGCCGGCCGGACGACGGCCGCGCTGGGCTGCTCGCTGATCGTCCTGTTCCTCCTCACGCGGGCGACCGGCCAGCCGTTGACCGTCGCGTTGCTCGGTGTCGTGATCACCATGGTCGCGTCGCGGTCGGTCAACGAGCCGGACCCCCGCCAGCAGCGGATCACGATGGGGCTGTTGCCGGTGCCCGCCGCCGTCGCCGTCACCGCGGCCGCGCTGCTCTCGCCCTACTGGGTGGCCGGCGACGTGGTCTTCGTGGTGATCGTGTTCGTGGCGGCCTACATCCGCCGCTTCGGGGCGCGCGGCAGGGCGCTGGGCATGGTCGCGTTCATGGCGTATTTCTTCAGCCTGTATCTGCGCGCCCGCCTTTCGGAGCTGCCCTGGATGATCGGGGCGGTCGCGGTCGGGACGGTGTGCACGTTCGTGATCACCACCTATGTCATGCCCGACCGGCCCGACCGGGTGCTGCGCGCCACCATCCGGGCGTTGCGGGCGCGGATGGCGATCGTGGTGGAAACCACCGCCGAAACGGTACGCACCGGCCGGTTCGACGAGCGGCGCCGGCGGCGCATGCGGGCGCGCGTCGTCCGGCTCAACGAGACCGCGCTGCTGGTGCAGAGCCAGATCGAGGACCGGGCCGACCCCGCCATGCGGTGGCTCGGCATCACCAGCAGGCAGCTGACCCCGTGGCTGTTCGACGCCGAGCTGGCCGTCGAGTGGGTCGCCACCGCCGGCCGGAGGGCGGCGGACTGCGCTGCGGACATCCCCGAGGCGACCCGGGGCGAGCTCGTCGAGACGCTCGCGGAGCTGGCCCGGGCGATCCGCCTGCCCGAGTCGGGCGGCCTGCAGCACGCCGCCGACCGTGCGCAGCGGCTGGTGGACCGGCATGCCGTGCCCGACCGCGCCGCCGAGGTCCCCGACCCCGACTCGGCCGACGCCGCCGTGCGCCGCTTCGCCCTGGCGATCGCCAACGCCGCGACGGCGACGGCCGAAGTGCGAAAGATCGTCGAGCGCACCGGTGCCGTCGGCGCTCCGCCCCCCGCGTCGGAGATCCCGGATGGCACCGCGGGGCGGCGCTCAGGCCTGCGGCCGACCACCCGGCAGGCCATCCAGGTGTCGGTCGCCGCAACGTTGGCCATCGTCGGCGGCGAGTTGGTGTCGCCGTTGCGCTGGTATTGGGCGGTGATCGCGGCGTTCGTGATCTTCGCGGGCACCAACTCCTGGGGCGAGACCCTGACCAAAGGCTGGCAGCGGCTGCTGGGCACCGCGCTGGGCGTGCCGTGCGGCATGTTGGTGGCCACCCTGGTGTCCGGCAACACCGTCGTCTCGCTGGTGCTGATCTTCGTCTGCCTGTTCTGTGCGTTCTATTTCCTGACCGTCAGCTACAGCCTGATGATCTTCTGGATCACCACGATGCTGGCGTTGCTCTACGGGCTGCTCGGCCAGTTCTTTGTCGATGTGTTGCTGCTGCGCATCGAGGAGACCGCGCTCGGCGCCGTCATCGGCGTCGGCGTCGCGATATTGGTGCTGCCCACCAATACCCGCGCCACCATCCGCGACGACGCCCGCGCCTTCCTGACGACGCTGTCGGCGCTGATCGAGACCGCCACGGCGACCATGTTCGGCGGCGCCGCGACCGTCGGCCCCACCGAGCGCGCCCGCCAACTCGACCGTGACCTGCAACAGTTCCGCACCACCGCCAAGCCGCTGCTGGTCGGCGTCGCCGGGTTCGCCGGCCGCCGCAGCGTGCGCCGGGGGCTGCAGCTGTTCACCGCGTCCGACCACTTCGGGCGGTCCCTGGCACACAGCGCCGAGCGGTGCGCCGACGGCACCGGATCGCGCGAACTGGCGACCGCGTTCACCTCGGCCGCCGCCCAGACCCGGCGCAACCTCGACGCGCTGATCGCCGCCATCGGCGGCGATCGCCCGCCCACGATCGCGACGCCGACCGACGACCTCGACGCCGCCGAAACCTTGGCCCGGCGCCGCGATGCCGGGCCCGAACCAGGACCGGACACCCGCCGCTTGTTGACCGCGGTGCATTCGCTTCGCCAGCTCGACCGGCTGATCGCCACCGCCGCTGCCGATCTGGGCGCGCGCGAGGGCACGCAGGTGCCCAGCGCGACCGCCGATGCCGGCTCCACCGCACCGCGATGAAGACGCGGGGCGATGGTTGCGTCCGCTACAGGCCCGGCAGGCAGAACGGGAGGTAGCACGGCTGATTAGGCCCCTGTGCCTTCCTTGCCAGGTCGGCCAGTTGCAGCGTCGTTCGCAGCAGCATTCCCTCAACCTGCAGCTGTTGGTGGGCGGGGAGGTGGGGAGGTATTGCACCCCCAGCGCCGTGATCTTCCCGACGGCTTCTTTCCGCCGGCTCGCCGGCGCCCCGCTGACGACCCGCGTGCTCATGGTGTCCAGGCTGGCTCACCTCGCTTGCCGGATACTCGCGGAATTCATGCGGAATTCTTGCGGCGGGTGCGGGTTACGATCGCCGGGACAACAAGCCATTCGCGAGGAGCAATCCCATGGCTACTCCGGACCTGCCGCCGGGGTTCGACTTCACCGACCCCGACATCTACGCCCGCCGCCTGCCGGTGCAGGAGTTGGCCCAGCTGCGGCGAACCGCACCGGTGTGGTGGAACGAGCAGCCGCCCGATCAAGGCGGGTTCGGCGACGGCGGCTACTGGGTGGTGACCAAGCACCGCGACGTCCGCGACGTCTCGCTGCGCACCGACGTGTTCTCGTCGGCCGCGAAGTCCGTCGTGCCGCGCTACGGGGAGGCGGTGGCGGCGGGCCAGATCGAGGCGGGACGCACGTCGATGATCATGATGGACGATCCCGAGCACAGCCGGCTGCGCAAGATCGTCTCGCGCGCGTTCACGCCGCGCGCCGTAGAGCGGCTGCGCGCCGACCTGGCCGAGCGGGCCCGGCGGATCGTCACCCGGGCCGCGGCAGAACGCTCGGGCGACTTCGTCCGCCAGGTGGCCTGCGAGTTGCCGCTGCAGGCCATCGCCGGCCTGCTGGGGGTTCCGATCGAGGATTACGACAAGCTCTTCGACTGGACCAACAACATGATCGGCGGCGACGACCCCGAATTCGCCGACCGCGATTCGCTCACCGCGGCGGGCGAATTGATGTGGTATGCAATGCAATTGGCGGCACGTAAGCGCGAAGAGCCCGCCGATGACATCGTCACGACGCTGGTGCAGGCCGACGCCGACGGGCAACGGCTCTCCGAGGCCGAGTTCGGCATGTTCGTGGTCACACTGGCCGTCGCCGGCAACGAGACCACCCGCAACTCGATCACGCAGGGCATGATGGCCTTCACCGACCATCCGGACCAGTGGGAGCTGTTCAAAAAGTACCGGCCCAAGACCGCGGCCGACGAGATCATCCGCTGGGCCACCCCGATCACGGCGTTTCAGCGCACCGCCCTGGCCGACACCGAGCTCGGCGGGGTGCGCATCACCAAGGGCCAACGGGTGGTCATGTTCTACCGCTCGGCCAACTTCGACGAGGACGTCTTCGACGACCCCTACACCTTCGACATCTCGCGCAGCCCCAACCCACACGTCGGCTTCGGTGGAACCGGCGCGCACTACTGCATCGGCGCCAACCTGGCACGCATGACGATCGACCTGATGGTCAACGCGATCGCCGACCAGCTGCCCGACCTGACCCCGCTGGCCGCCCCCGAGCGGCTGCGCTCCCCCTTCATCAACGGCATCAAGCACTGGCAGGTCGACTACGCCGGCACCCGCCCGGTCGCGCACTAGGCAGGCCGCGGGGCCGCCGGCCCACGCTGAAACATGCATACATACGCATGTATTATCCCATCGTGGGTGTACCGGAGCCGAGTCGAGAGGACGTGCTGCGCGATGTTTGATTTCACCGAATCGGTCCTGATAGCGGCCCCGCATGCGCAGGTGTGGGAGGCAACTCGCGTCAGCGCGCGGGTGTGGGCGACGTTCCCGCGTCACCGCGTGGGACGCCTCGCCGCTTTCGCGTTCGTGCATCTCCTGAACGGCGTGCAAAAGGATCGCGAGCACGCCAGGACGGAGCTGCGCTACCTGAAGGGCCTGATCGAAAACCCGGCCACGGCGGAGGCGCCCTAGCCTGGCCGCGAAAGCCTTTCCAGCACAGCGCATTCCGCTGCGGGTCCACCGCCACAGTCGGTCTTCGCCGAATCGATCAACTCGGCGAGGACGCTTCGTAGTGCGCTCAACTGCGCCAGCCTGGCCCGCACCGTAGCGAGGTGGGCCTCCGCCACGTCGCGGGCGGCGAGGCACGACCGTTCGCCGTCGCGGGTCAGCTCGACGAGGCTGCGGACCTGCTCGATCGGGAAACCGAATTCACGACAGCGCCGAACGAATGTCAGCCGTCGCACATCTTCGTCGCCGTAGCGACGCTGACCGCCGACCCGCCTCGGCCTGGGCAGCAGGCCGACCTGTTCGTAGTAGCGGATCGCCGGGGCGCTCACCCCCGTCGCCTCGGCCACCTCACCGATCCTCAACGTCATACGCCCATGGTGGCGGCTGCGGTCTTGACCCTCAAGCCACGTGAAGTCCGATCCTGGAGCCATGCCCACCGATCCCGATTCCTTGCCGCTGGCCTGCACGCTGACCGCCGCCGATCACGCGGCCCGAGTGGCGTGGATCGAGGAACTCAACGCGACCGCGCTGCTCGGCTACCAGCGCGACGGCAATCGACTGCGACTGGAGTACCATCCGGCGGCTGCCGCCGAGGCGCGGGAGTTGGTTCGCCTCGAACGGCGGTGCTGTCCGTTCTTGCGCTTCACCACCGAGCAAGGCCGCGACGAGTTCGTCGTGACCGTCGACGCCCCAGCCGAACCCGGCACTGCCGCCGACATTGTGTTCGCGCCGTACACCACAGGAGTTCCGCGATGATCGAAGTCATGCCCGAAAGCGACGGCGATGTGCTGGGCCTGCGCGCCACGGGGAAACTCACGGTGACCGATTACCGGGAGGTGCTGGTGCCCGCGGTGCGCACCGCACTGCACCGTTGCGCCACGCTCAAGGTGTTATTCCTGCTCGACGACGCCTTTCGCGGCTGGAGCCTGCGCGCCGCCTGGGTGAACACGATCTTTGATGTCCAGCACCGCAGAGACTTCGACAAGGTTGCCGTCGTCGGCGCTCCGCGCTGGGAGCAATGGTGTGTCAACCTCGCCGCCGCGTGCGTCATGGGCGGCGAGTTGCGGACATTTGACCGCGAACACCTGGACGCCGCATGGCGGTGGGTGCGAACGTGGACACCACCATGAGAATCGCCATCAGTGGCGCCGGCGTGGCCGGGGCCGCACTCGCCCACTGGCTGCACCGCACCGGCCACACCCCGACCGTCATCGAGCAGGCGCCGCAGTTCCGCACCGGCGGCTACATGATCGACTTCTGGGGAGTCGGCTACGAAGTCGCCAGACGCATGGGCATCGAAGACCAGATCCTGGCCGCCGGCTACCAGATCGAGCGGCTGCGCTCCGTCGGCCCCGACGGCAACATCAAGGCCGACGTCAACGTCGACCTCCTCAGCTCCAAGTTCGGCGACGACTTCACCAGCTTGCCCCGCGGTGACCTGGCCTCGGCGATCTACGCCACCATCGAGGACAAGGTCGAAACCATATTCGGCGACAGCATCAGCGCGATCGACCAGCGCGACGACGGTGTCGGCCTGACCTTCGAAAATCGCCCGCCACGCGATTTCGACCTGGTGATCGGCGCCGACGGATTGCATTCGAACGTGCGCCGACTTGTCTTCGGGCCGGAGCAGAGCTTCGAGCACTACCTGGGCTGCAAGGTCGCGGCCTGCGTGGTCGACGGCTACCGACCGCGCGACGAGCTGGTCTACGTCACCTACGCCACCCCGGGCCGGCAGCTGAACCGGGTCGCGCTGCGCGGTGACCGCACCATGTTCCTGTTCATCTTCCGCGCCGGGCACCCATCCGTTTCGGGCAGCGCGGCGTCGCCAAAAGAGCAGTTGCGCAACGAGTTCGGCGAGGTCGGCTGGGAGGCACGCAGCGCCCTGGCGGCCCTCGACGACGTCGACGACCTGTACTTCGACGTGGTCAGCCAGATCCGCATGGACCGCTGGTCACGCGACCGGGTGTTGCTGATGGGCGACGCGGCCGGGTGCATCTCGCTGCTCGGCGGCGAGGGCACCGGACTGGCGATCACCGAGGCCTACGTGCTGGCGGGCGAGCTGGCCCGGGCGGGGGGCGACCACCGCCGCGCCTTCGCCGCCTACGAGGCGCGCCTGCGTCCCTTCATCGAGGCCAAGCAGGCCGGCGCGGAGCGCTACATCGGCTTTTTCGCCACGAAAACCCGCCTGGGCCTGTGGTTCCGCAACATGGCGATGCGCACCATGAACTTCGGGCCGCTGGCAAACCTTTTCGCGGGCGGCATACGCGACGACTTCGACCTGCCGGACTACGGGATATAGCTAGCGAGCCCGCGTCCGCGGGGTCGCCCGCGGCGCCGCGGGGACTTGCGCGATCGCCCGGACGCTGACGCGCGCGCCTCGGTGCGGCACGAGGGTGACGTGCCGCAGCCGCTGCTTTTCGGCGGCGGCCGTCGTGGTGTTCAGCTCGACGCGGCGCAAAATCTCGCGCAAGACGACGCGCATTTCCACCATGGCGAAGGTGGCGCCCAGGCAGCGGCGGTTGCCGCCACCGAAGGGCAGCCAGGTGGTGGGGCTCAGGGTGGCGCCCAGCATCCGGTCGGGGTCGAACCGGCCCGGCTCGGGGTAGAGCCCGGCGTCGGCGTGGACCAGCACGATCCCCGGGATCACCATGGCGCCGGCCGGCAGCCGGTAGCCGGCCAGCTCGACCGGCTCGGTGAGCATGCGGCCGACGTCGAACACCACCGGACGGATCCGCAGTATCTCCTTCACCAGCGCGTCGAGATACTCGTCGCCGGCCGGGTCGCCGGCCGCACTCGCCTGCGCCGCCTGCACCGCCTGCACCGCCTTGGCCAACGCGGCCGGGTGCCGGGTCAGGCGTTCCAGCGCCCAGGACAGTCCCGTCGCGGTCGTGTCGTGCCCGGCCGCGAGCAGCGTCATGAGCTGGTCGCGCAGTTCGCCGTCGGTCATCGCGCGGCCGTCCTCGTCGGTGGCCCGCACCAGCATGGCCAGCACGTCGGTGCGCGCGGCAAGGTCGGGATCGGCGCGGCGCTCGGCGATCTCGGCGTAGAGCAGGGCGTCGGCCGCGGCGATCCGCCGCTGTAGCCCGCGCCACAACGTGCCGCGCAGCAGCTTCGGATTGGCCAGCGCCAGAGTCGCCCACGGGCTCACGTCAAGCAGCGCAGGCATGGCCTTGCGCAGCGCGGCCAACCGGGCCGGGTCGGTCGCGCCGATAACGGTCCGCAGGATCACCTCGAGCGTGATCTCGGACATCTTGGGCGCGACCGGGAAGCTCGTGCCCACGGGCCACCCGGCAACGTTCTCCGCGGCGATCTCGGCCATCAGCGCGGCCTGGCGCGCGACGGCGTCACGGTGGAACGGCGGCATCATCAGGCGCCGCCGGTCGCGGTGCACGTCCTCGTCGATCACCAACAGCGAGCTCTCCCCGAGTAAGCCGCTCAGGATCGAATTGGCCTCACCGGCATGAAAAACGCGCGGGTCGCCGGCGAACACCGTTTTGATGTCGGCGGGGTCGGCCAAGTACACCAGCGTGCCCAATCCCGCGACGCGCAGCGTGAACACGTCGCCGTACCGGCGCCGGCACGCGGCCAGAAAGCGTGGCCCGTGACGCCAGATGAGCGCGGCCTGCACCCACCGGGGGTATCGGGGTCCGGGTGGCAGCGCGGTCGGCGTGGCAGTGACCATCACTACCACACTACGACGGCTGTCCAGGCCTGCGGCGGCTCGAAAAACACCGGACACGCGAGCCGCGGCAACCCGGCGCCGGCGGACCCGGCGATGATTTGGTGCATGACCGAACCAGGCGCCCCCCGCTGGCCGTCTACCTCGACTTCGACAACATCGTGATCTCGCGGGCAGCTGGTCGCCCGCGCGGTCGACCTGGTACAGCTGTTCCCCGCCGCCGCCTACGGCAAGAACGGCGCCGACATCCGGCTGGCCGTCGACGCGGTCGAGGACATGTTCCGGCTGCCCGACCTCACCCATGTGGTGATCATGGCCGGCGACTCCGACTACATCCCGCTGGCCCAGCCCTGCAAGCGGCTCGGCCGCCACGTGGTCGGCATCGGGGTGGCCGGCGCGTCGAGCCGGGCGCTGGGGGCGGCCTGCGCCGACTTCGTCATCTATGACGCGCTTCCCGGGGTCCCGGCGCTCGAGCCGGAGGCGCCGAAGCGACGGACCAGGCGCACCAAGTCGGCCGAACCCGAGGAGCCGGAGGCAGCCGATCCCCAGGCCGACGCCACGGCGGTGCTGACCCGCGCGCTGCAGATCGGCCTGGAAAAAGACGACGTCGACTGGCTGCACAACTCCGCCGTGAAGGCACAGATGAAGCGGATGGATCCGTCGTTCAGCGAAAGGTCTTTGGGTTTCCGGTCGTTCAGCGACTTCCTGCGCTCGCGGTCCGACGTCGTCGAGTTGGACCAGACGTCGGCGACGCGGATGGTACGGCTGCGCGCGCACGTGTGGGCGTTGCGGGGCCTGCACACATCCGCCGGGCCGGGCCTGCGGCGGGGCTACTTATAGGCGACGGCCGCGCTGGAGCCGGCGGCAAGCGGAATCACTTCGAACGACCGGAATCCCGCGGCGCCGCACCACTCCCGGAAGTCGGCGCCCGAGTAGTCGAAGGCGTCACCGAACTCGATCAACATGTTCAGCGACATCATCAGTCCCTCGGTGTTCTCGCGTCGTGCGTCGTCGATCAATGTCTCGATCACGACGAACGCCCCGTTTTCCGGCAGGGCCTGGTAGGCCTTCGCGATCAGCTGGTGTTTGCGGTCAAGGTTCCAGTCGTGCAGGATCTGGCCCATCGTGATGACGTCGGCGACCGGCAGGGGGTCGGCCAGGAAGTCGCCGGCAAGGGCCTGCACCCGGTCGCCGAAACCCTCTTCCGTCAGCTTGCGCTGCGCGATCTCGGTGACGGCGGGTAGGTCGAAGCTGACACAGCGCAGGTGCGGATGGGCCGTGGCGACGGTCCGTGACAAGAGACCGTTGGCGCCCCCCACATCGCAAAGGCTCCGGTAGCGCTCGAAAGGGAAACGTGCGGCGAACAGTTCGACGTTGCGCCGCGATGCCGAGTCCATGGCGTCCACGAAGGTTTCGAGCCGCCGGGGGTCGGCATACACCGTCTCGAACATGGGGCGTCCCGAGTGCTTGACCTCGTTCTGGGGCTTGCCGGTTTGCAGCGCCTCGGTCAGGTCCGCCCAGAAGCGATAATTGCGTTCGTCCCAGATCTTCAGCAGCCCACCCTGGTATGCGTCGCTGGCCTCGTCGAGGAAGTGTGCCGTCGCCTGCGTATTGCGGTAGAGGGCCCCGGCCCCGTCGCCGTCGCGCTCCAGCAAGTCCAGCGACACCAAGGCGTCGAGGAAGTCCGCCGCCGGTCGCCTGACGAGCCCGAGGCGTTCGGTGATGGCCTCCGCCGTCATCGCCTGGTCGGCGAGTTCGGTGAAGAGCCCCAGCCCAACCGCCGTGAGTAATACCTTCGAGGCGCAGTAGCCCGCGCCGATCGCCATGATCCGATCGGGGCTCAAGGGGTCCACCGGTCAACCTCCCAAGGCTGCGCGGAGCGTGGTTGGCACGCCTGCTACCGACAGTAGGCCTGTCGGCGTCCCCGCGGCAGCTGCTTGGCAACGCCGCTGCGGCGCCCGCGCGATATCGCATGGCTATACATATTTCACGTTATGTATGGCGGAAGTGCCGAATACGTGGTGTTCAGTCACGTGCGGTCGCCCGGGCAAATCCAGCCGCAAGTTGCCTTATTAGAGCCATCGCCCGGCCCTCGTCGGTCGCTCGAGAGCGTTGACAGCGCCGGCCCGTGGCCATACATTGTGGAAAAGTCGTCGCCAGCTGCACCCTCCAGCCTGAGGAGACCGTCATGGCCGTCGGTACTGCCGCGGCAAGCGTTTTCGACGCCGATCTACCGACGCTCGCGTATGAACCCGAGGAGACACCCGCCGAGGTCTATCCCCGCCTGCTGGCCGCACAGCGGCAGGCGCCGGTCGCGCTCGGGCCGTACGGGCCCGAAGTGCTCTCCTACCACCTGGTGCGTTCGGTGCTTCGCGACACCCGATTCCAGATCCCGCCCGGCATCAATCTGTTGGCCCAGGGCCTCACGTCGGGTCCGTTGTGGGACAAAGTCGTCAACAGCCTGTTGTGCCTCGAAGGAGACGCACACCACCGGCTGCGCAGCCTGACCTCCAAGGCATTCACGCCCCGGGCGGTCCTGCGCTTGCACGACACGATGGCCGACGTGATGAACGAGCTGGTCGACCGGGTCGCCGATGCCGGCCGCTGCGACGTCGTCACCGACATCGCACGCCCCTACCCCGTCCCGATCATCTGCGCGCTGCTCGGCGCTCCCCGCGAGGATTGGCAACAGTTTTCGCGTTGGGCCGACGACGTCTTCAAAGCCTTCAGCTTCACCGCGGATCTGCGTGAAGTCGAGCCCGTCGTCATGCGCGCGTGGGGGGAGCTCGACGACTACGTCGACGAGATGGTCGCCCGGCGGCGCGACAGCCTGACCGACGACCTGCTCTCCGACCTCATTCGCGCCGAGGACGACGGCGACCGGCTCAACACTTCCGAGCTGCGAATGCTCGCGGGGGGTCTGCTGTTGGCGGGCACCGACACCACGCGAAACCAGGTGGCCGCCTCGGTGCAGGTGCTGTGCGAGCACCCCGAGCAGTGGAATCTGCTCGAGGCGCGCCCCGAGCTGGCCATGCGGGCGGTGGAGGAGACGATGCGCCACTCGCCGATCGTGTGCGGCACCCTTCGCCTGCTGGTCGAAGACGCCGAGCTGGGCGGCTATCTGTTCCCCGCCGGCACCATGGTGATGGTGAATACCGCTGCGGCAAACCGTGATCCCACGGTCTACGACGACCCGGACCGCATCGACATCACCCACGAGGGGGCACCGGCGATACTGACGTTCGGCGGCGGCGTGCACTACTGCCTGGGCGCCAACCTCGCCAGGCGGGAGATCGCCGAAGCGCTGACCGTCCTGGCCCACCGGATGCGCGATCCGCGCGTCGCCGGCCCGGTGCCGTGGAAGTCGATGTCGACCCTGAGCGGTCCGACGCGCCTGCCCATCGAGTTCGACACCCGCTAGCGGGCGAAGACGGCTGCGTTGCCGGCGGCACCGTCACCGGGCAGCTCCTGCACGCACGCTTCGACCCGGCAGCGGTGATCGGCTCGAGTTCCGACGAATCCGCCCACCGGGATTTGCGGGAGCGCTACCGCCGGGCGGCCACGAAACCCGGTTTCGCGGGACGCGCCGCGCCGGCCGAGGACATGGAGGGCGGGGCTGGGCTTTGCCGGCGGGGCCCTGCCGGCCGGCCCGGCGACTCGCCGACCGGCCGGGGCGAGCGGTGCTCACCGGGGCACGAATCGCGGTCGCGCCCGACCGGCTATAGGCTCGTCGGTGAGAGGGATGTCAACGGGGGATTTGCTGATGCGTGTGATCGAAGGGCTACGCATGCCCGGACGCGGAATGGCGGCTGCGGGGTCGGCGGCGTGTCTGCTCGTCGCGTCCTGCTCGGCGACCGTCCCCCCGCCCGCGGCCACGAGGACAACCTCGACGTCTCCGTCTTCGCCGACCACCACGCCCGGTGCCGCGGCGCCCGCGAAGGCTTCGGTGACGGGCCCCCTGGAGAAGGACTGGAAAAGCTACGGCGGAACGGCGTATTTCGGTTGCCCCGAGAAGGTGTCGGTCGCCAAGACGGCGCTCGAGGACATCCGCCCCAAGATCTTCGACATCAAGACCGGGCGCTACGTCGCGCCGGCGACCCCCATGGTTCCCGCGGGCGAGAACTTGACCGGCGCCGTGTGCGCGCTGTCCGGCACGGTCGACGACATGAGGGTCGTGTATCTGCTGACGACGGCCACACCGGCGCAACCGCCGGCACCCGCAACCACCACGACGACCGCCTACTTGTTCGACCTCACATCCGACCGGCCCTTGGCCACCCAGGAGCTCCAGCCGCCGACACCCGGTGTGACGCTGTCGGCGGCCGATCAGTGGGGGCTCGCGTCGACCACGTCCGGCGTGGCGTGGGTCAACGCCTTCACCGACGGGCACGCGCCCGCCGCGCCTCGCACGGTGGTGCTCTCCAATGCCGACCTGTCGATGATGTGGAACGACCCGCAGCAGGGCCAGGTCTGGCAGGACGTCTTGGCCTTCCACCGCAACACCGCGGGCGCCACGACGTCGGGAGCCGAACTGCGCCGGCCCAACGGGGACGCGATCTTTCAGGACAACGACGTCCGCACGGTCGATGCCGAGCTGTCCGACGGCCCCGACGATTTGGTGCAGCTGACGCGCTGGGATTCGCATCAGCCCGCGTCGGTGTCGACGATGTTTTACGACCTGAACTCCAAAGCCACCATCAAGGTCGGTGACTCGGACAAACTATCCGGCGGCGGATTGGCAGCGACGCTGTCGGACGGAAAGCTGTTTGTCGACGGCCGCGATTCGCGGGATTCCCAATTCGGCTTCGGGGTGTGGAATTTGCGCACGCGGCACTGGGATTTCCTGAAGAACCGGGACGACGCGAAGCAGATGTCCATCGCCAGACTGGCATTCTTCGAGGACCACCTCTACATCACCAAGGCCGACGGCACGTTCTCGGTGCTCGCGCTGCCCGCCACCGACCCGGTGGCCTCGGACTGGTCGGTCCGGCCGTTCGGGCGGATCTCGGAGTGGACGCTGGTATGCCGGGGCGCGGCGTCCGCCAATGGCGCGTGCCAGCAGATCGTGCTGGTGCAAGACCAGGACGGTCACTACCCCGGCCCCTGGTTTTAACCAACCGGCATCCCCGTCACCCTGCACCCGGCCTGACTTATCCCGGCTGCGCCTTGGACATGTATTGGGGGCAGTAGGCCTGCGTCGCCGCACCGATGATGTAGCCCGAGGAGGTGTCGCTCAATCCCAGGCCCTTTTTCACATCGGCGAAGGTTTGGTCGAGGTCGAAGCCCTGGGCCCAGTCCGCGCACACCGCATGCCCGACGCCGATCATGGCTTGGTCTTTGCCGTTGTCCCAGCTGATTCCGCCCTTGGTCAGCGCACCCAGGAAGGCGTCATCCGCCGAGTCGGCGTTGGCGAGAGGGGCGGCGGCGAGCACAATACCGCCCACAATGGCGGCGAGTTTGCCGCCGAGTCGTGCCGTGCTGTTCATTTGTTGACTCCTCAACCTGAAATGCATTCACGCCGGACAAAAGCCGCAATTCCGTCGCGACGTGTCATCGATCGAAAGCTCGACTGGTAGGCATCCTTGCACGTCCAGCGCCCGGACGCTACAAGTCCGGCCAAACCGATTCCCCGCCGGAAATGGCCGCCGAGATGTCCAAAAGGGTCGGCAGACATGGCGAACAAATCTTTCCATATCGGACAGTTTGTGTCAGTGACACTCAACCACCAATTTGGTCTGCCGCAGACACCGGATATCACGCACCCCCGACCTACTGCGACGGGCATTACCGAAATGCCGCGGAGGCAACCGGTCAGCAGATCCCCCGGTCGCCACACCGACGGCACTTTTTCCCGGTGCCGATGCCGAACGAACGCCGGGGAAAGTACCGACCGATAGTGCTCGCTCCTTTGCCTGCAGTGCCTTAGAGTTTTCCTCGTCGCAGCGTCGGTGAGCGGCGACCGGTGCCCGAATAGGCGGTGTAAAACGCTCATGAAACCTACCGCGGTGCAAGCCATCCCGGCGGCAATGGTCGTCGCTGCGGGTCTCATCGCCCCGCCGGTGGCGGGCGCATACCCCACCGGGCCGTGTTCCAGCACCGATGTGGGCACGGTCGTCTTGGACACCAGCGCCTACACACTGTGCACCGAGGTGGGCTGGGTTCACGTGAACGAGCCCCTCAAACAAGACCCGAACGGGTCCTGCGCCCACCTGGGGACGGTCGGGCCCGACGGCGGTGGCGCCTACACCATCTGCACCAACCTCGGCTGGGTCGACGTCAACCGGCCCGCGTGCACCGATTTCCCGACTTCCTTCGATTGCGCCGGCAACCCGAAACTCTAGGGTCAGCAGGGATCCGACCGCCCAACTCGGCACGGGCAACGATCAGGCGTCGGCTAGGTTGGCCCGATGTCGCCGCACACAACCAATCTCGACGACGAGTCCCCGGACGCGGGTATCGACGCCCCCACGTCGTTGCGGGATTACATCAAGACCACGGCGATCAACACCGTGCCGCCGGTCATCGCCTATTACGGGCTGCGCTTGTTCGACGTGGCGCCATACCTGGCGCTGGTCGGCGCGATCGTCGTGGCAACGGTGCAGGGATTGCTCACCGTGGTGCGCAAGCACAGATTCGAGCCCCTCAACGGGCTGGTGCTGGTGGCCGCCGCGTCCTCGCTGACCGTGGCGTTCACCACGAAGAACCCCCGCTTGGTGCAGGTCGTCGAACTCGTTCCGGTGACATTGATGGTGTGGAGCGTCGCCGCGAGTGGCCTGCTGCGCAAGCCTGTCACGGTGAAAATCGCCGGCGCGATCCTCCCCGGCGTCGCAGACAGGGCTTTGCCCGAACGGGGGTGGACGCAGCACGACATCCACGACTGGCACCGTCTGCACGCGCGGCTGTGCGCCCGGCTCGGACTGCTCTGCGGCCTCTTTCCCTTCGTCGCGGTCGGCTGGATCTTCAGCCTGTCGGTGGACGTCTCGCAGATCCTGATCGTTTCGATCGGCCCCATGGTTCTCATCCTCTGCATCGCGAGCGCAATCGCCCTGCTGCGCAGATTCGTGGTGCAACGCGACCGGTTGGCCGCCGAGCGCACGGAGCGATCCGCCGTCGCCGACCCGGCGCCACCCGGTTAGCCGCTGCGGGGCACCGCGCGTCACGGGTTTCCTTGGCGTCCTGGTCGAATTCCCTTGCGGCGGGACCGCGAAATGAGCGGGCCCGCACACCGCCGAGCCGGCTCAACCCATCGACTCACCAGCTTGTCTGCGACGTCCGTGTTGGGTATTTTGACCTCCACCAGTTGCACATAGCGGCGTTGATTTGCCACCAGTTGGTGGATTCGTCCCGCGCGCTTTGCACGGGCGGCCCTTGGAAAGCCATGCGGTAGCTCGTTGTCGTCGAATATGCGGCGCGGACGATTGGATGATTGGCTGACCGTGGCGGTGGCGGCGGCTCGGAAAGAAGGGTGACGCAGTTGCGGACGGACGCAGTGCTACGAGCGCGCCACAGCGCGGCCCGGTAACGCCACGGCGAGAGCCACCGAGAAAAGGGGAACGGCGTGCCGCGTCGGATCGCATTGCTGGCCCTGGCCGCACCCCGGCGGGTCATCGCGGTCGCGCTGCTGGTGTTTTTCGGGGCTGCCATCTTCGGCTCCCCGGTGGCCGAAAGCCTTTCTGCCGGGGGTATTTACGACCCTGAATCGGAGTCCGGCCGAGCCAGTGCGCTGCTCACCGGGAAGTTCGGGGAAAGCGATCAACAGCTGTTGCTCGTGGTGACCGCGCCCGGCGGTGCGGACAGCGGGCATGCGCGCGCTGTCGGAACCGACATCGTCCAGCAATTGCAACGCTCACGCTTTGTTCTCCAGGTCTGGTCGCCATGGACGGCCACGCCGCAAGCCGCGGCGCGCCTGGTGAGCAACGACGGCAAGTCCGGGCTCATCGTCGCCAACCTCACCGGCGGGGAGAACAACGCGCAGAAATACGCCGAGTCGCTCTGTGACGAATTGGCGCACGACCGGGATGGCGTCACCGTCCGCGCGGGCGGCCTGGCGATCGCCTACGCCCAGATCAACAAGCAGATCGAGCACGATCTTTTCCTGATGGAATCGATCGCGATCCCGCTCAGTTTCCTGGTGTTGGTCTGGGTGTTCGGAGGATTGTCAGCGGCCGCGTTGCCGGTCGCGGTGGGCGTGATGGCGATCGTGGGCTCCATGTCGATACTTCGCCTCCTCACGTTTGTCACCGACGTGTCGGTCTACGCGATGAACCTCACCACCGCACTGGGTTTGGCGTTGGCGATCGACTACACGCTGCTGATAATCAGCCGGTACCGCGACGAGCTTGCCGCGGGCGGCATTCCCGATCAGGCGCTGGTCCGGACCATGCAGACCGCCGGGCGCACGGTGCTGTATTCGGCGACCACCGTCGCGTTGTCGATGGCGGTCATGGCGCTGTTCCCGATGTACTTTTTGCGGTCCTTCGCCTATGCCGGCGTGGCAACCGTCGCATTCGCCGCCGCGGCAGCGATCGTGGTCACCCCTGCGGTGATCGTGTGGTGGGGCCCGCGCCTGCAGCGTCGCGAGCCCACCCGCAAACCGCCCGATCAGCTGTTCTGGTACCGATCCACCCGGTTTGTCATGCGGCACGCGGTGCCCGTCGGCTTAGCCGTGACCGGCCTGGTGGCACTGACCGGGGTCCCGTTCCTCGGGGTGAAGTGGGGGTTTCCCGACGATCGCGTCCTACCGCCGTCGGCGTCGGCGCACCAGGTCGGCGATCAGGTGCGCAACGACTTCGCCGACGATGTCGCCACGACGGTGCGCGTGGTGATCCCCGATGCGGCCGGGCTGGACGCCGCCGATTTCGACCGCTACGCCGCCGCACTCTCCGACGTGCCCGACGTCTCCGCGGTGACCGCCCCGACGGGGACCTTCGTCGCGGGACGCGCGGTCGGACCGCCGGCCGCCCCCACCGGCATCGCCGACGGCAGCGCATTCTTGACCGTTACCAGCACGGCGCCACCGTTCTCCCAAGCCTCCGACAGCCAGCTCGACCGCCTGCACGCGGTCGCCGCACCGCGAGGCCGAGCGATTCAACTGGCCGGGCCGGGCCCCAGCAATCGCGACGGCGTCGACGCCATCACCGCGCGGATGCCGCTGGTGCTCGGCCTGATCGGCATCATCACCGCGATCCTGCTGTTCTTGGTGACCGGCAGCGTGCTGCTGCCGGTCAAAACGCTGGTGCTCAACGTCCTGTCGCTGTCGGCGACGTTCGGGGCGCTGGTCTGGGTCTTCCAGGACGGCCACCTCGGCGGTATGGGCACAACGACCACCGGACGACTGGTGGCCAACACGCCGGTGCTGCTGTTCTGCATCGCGTTCGGGTTATCGATGGACTACCAGGTCTTCCTGATATCCAGGATCCGCGAATACTGGCTGGCATCCCGAAAGACCGCTGCCGCCAACGATGAAAGCGTCGCGCTGGGCGTGGCCTACACCGGCCGGGTGATCACCGCGGCGGCGCTGGTGATGGCCATCGCGTTCGCCGCGCTCAGCGCATCGCAGGTGTCGTTCATGCGCATGTTGGGGGTGGGCCTGACTCTGGCCGTCCTCGCCGACGCCACCTTGGTGCGCATGATCCTGGTTCCGGCGTTCATGCACGTGCTCGGCAGGGCGAACTGGTGGGCCCCCAAACCGCTGGCCTGGCTGCACGGCCGCATCGTATTTCGGCACAGTTCCTCGCCGGCCGTTACAGCGCCAGGTGAAGCCTGAGCGCAGCGTCGAGGTCGGCAAGCTCGGCCGCACAGACACGCCCGCGGCGTCGCAGGAGACGCTGGAATGCAACGGATCTCACCAGCTCGGAATCATCTCCTCACTTTCCGGCCGGGGCGGACACCCGGTGCGGCGAGTTCTCGCAGGGAAGCCAGGAAAAGTTCGTCCATCTGGGGGCTCAGGTGCGCCAGGATGGGGGCGCTGGCGCAGCCTGCTGAGCCGAAGACACGCGACAGGATCTCGGTGGTGGCGGCGGAACCGATGGAAAGACACAGGCAGGCGACGCCTCCGCCGCGCAGCTCTTCGAGCGCTTTGTGGGCCAGCGTTGATCGAAAGCCACCGAATGGCAAGGGGATAGGTGAAAAGTGCCATCGGCATCAGGAACAGTCCTTCGATGACCAGGTCGAAGAAGAACGTCCAGACGACCACGATGCCGATCAATTCCAAGGGTGTTGACGCCGGGCCAGCGTTGCTTGGCTTTGCGCATGATCCGGCAGCCCAACATGGTGCACAGCAGGACGACGCAGACAATGTCGGCAGCTCCACAGATCGGGGCACACGAGGCCCCACACGATGTCGTCGCCGCTGGCCGCCGGGAGATCCTTGTTCGCTTCGTAGTTCGCGGTCCACGCCGGGTTGTGGGCGAAGGATGCCGGGTCGTGGGTTTCGGCGACGTGCCGCAGGCGGACCTCGGCGCCGGTCGACTCGGCCGCCGCGGCGACGCGCTGGGCCTCACGGTGCCATGACCGGTGGCCGAGTAGTAGATGATGACGAGTTTTGTCACGGCGTCAGCCTAGACTCCAGAGCACGCATCTGACTCATACCGAACTCGAGGCGCGACAGGGGCAGTGGGGTCCCGCGGGGCGAGGCGATCAACCATCTCGGTCCCCAAGCGACTGGCATTGGCAGCTCGAAGATAGGCGAGCCCACATCGGCGCCAAAGCCGTACGGCCTGGCTGGCCGCCGACACCGGCGTCGGGGCGGACAGCTTACACAGGCGCTAATCGCCTGATCTGACCATCGACCGCCAAGAGCATTGCCCGCCGCACACGGGTGAGGGCATCACATTGATGGACTGGGCCGAGCCCGTCGCCGCGGGCCTAGCCTCGCGCTTTCAGCGAAACTCAGTCTGGGCAGGTGCCGTTCGCGACGAAAGGTGCTCTGAACTATGAACCGTCCCGGGTTTCATGCACCCTCGGGGTTCTGTGAGCCGGCCGGTCGGTCGGTCACGGTTTGTGAATAGTAGTGGGCCTCGGCTTCGGCGGGTGGAACGCGTCCGAGACGGTGCATCAGGCGCTGTTGGTTGTACCAGGCGATGTAGTCGGCGGTGATGTACTCGACGTCGCCCAGGGTCTTCAACGGGCCGCATCGGAACGGGGAGTCCGCCCGGATGCATTCATTCTTGTAGAGTCCGATCGTGGTCTCAGCCAACGCGTTGTCATAGGCGTCGCCCACGCTGCCAACCGAGGGTCGTAGGCCCGAAAGGCTCAGTGTTTCACCAAATTTCACGCTGGTGTATTGAGATCCGGCGTCCGAGTGGTGGATGGCGTCGGCGATGGGATGGCCCTGGCGTGACCGTAGCGCAGCGGCTTGGCGGATCGCCGATTCGACGAACCGGGTGTGTTTGGATCCTGAGGCTTCCCAGCCGATGATGGCCCCGGCGTAAGCGTCGATGACCAACGCGACGTAGACGAAGACCCCGGTCACCAGCCTCACATACGTGAAGTCGGCAACCAACAGCAGATTGGGCGCGGCCACGCCGAACTGGCGGTCCACCAGATCCGGTGGCCGGGGTGCCGCCGGATCGGCAATGGTGGTGCGGACCTTCTTCTGACGCCGTACCCCTTGCCAGCCGTTTTGGCGCATCAGCCGCTCCACGGTGGACTTGGCCACCGGGATGCCCTCGCGCTGCAGGTGGGCCCACATCTTTAACGACCCATACAGCGACTCGGGCTTGCGGCGGCCATGCTCGTCGGGCTCGTAGTAACCGGCCAGGACCTCGGTGATCGTGGCGTCCCACAGAGATCGTTTCGACGGCGCCCGACCTGCCCAGGCATAGAACGTTCTCGGAGCGATCGGCACTCCGTGCTCGCAGAGCACGCGGCAGATCGGAGCGACCCCGAAACGGTCCCTGTTGGCGGCGATGAACTGACAGACCGTGGCGATCAGCGGAGGTTGCGCGGGTCGCTCTCCCGCACGAAGAAACTCGTGGCCGCCTTGAGAATCTCGATGGTCTGCTCGAGCTCGGCGTTGCGACGCTTGAGGGCGCGGATCTGCTCGGCGGCCTCGCTGGACACACCGTCACGTTGGCCCTCGTCGATCTGATGCTGACGGATCCACGACCGCAACGTCTCAGCGGTCATCCCCAACCGCTTGGACACCGCCGTGATCGCTGCCCACTCGCTGGAATAGTCATCACGATGCTCCAACACCAGACGGACGGCCTTGGCCCGGGTCTCCAGGTCGTACTTGCTCGCCATAAAGGGCACCTTCCCAAGAAGGAGGGTGCGCATCAAACGCGGGATGGTTCACTATGACAATTCGGCTTGCCGAGGGCCGTGTTGTCGCTGATCGAGGAGTGCCTTTCTGGTGGGTCAGTCTAGGTCGGGTTATCCGTCGCTGTCGTTTGACGCATCGGGAACGGGTGTCGCGTTGCAGGCCGGGTCGGCGTTGTTGGTGCGTACCGCCGAGACGGCGGGGGCTATCTGGCTGAGGGGCGCTGCTGGGCGCCGAGGTGGGATTATTCGGTCGTGTGGGTTCAGCCAAGCTGGACCTCAGAATTCAAAATCAACAAACAAATCCGAAACCAGTCAAGCGGCCACATCGGCCACGCGAATGATCGAAGCTAGCGAACGTTGGATTGTCCGGGGAAGGCCGTCGCCGTGGGCGGATAAATCCGAAGTCAGTTTTCGTTAGCCATCTTCTTGAATGGCGATTTTGGATTCTGCTGTCTATGCGAAAGGCGTCGGCACTGCTATGTTCCGTCTGTGCCGCGCAGATCGAGACCCGGTGCAGTGCCTGGGCGATACCATGCACTCCAAGAATCCGACAAGGCGTTGGCTGCAACCTTTGGACGACCGGGACCGCACCGACGCGGTTGCAGCGAAGACCCCACGCCATCACGGCACCCAGGCCGCGCGGACACCTTCAGCAGGGATGGAAAATTACATGGCTGCAGGACTACCGCCGGCTGGCTGGTATCCGGACCCGACGCCGGGCAATTCCGGCCAGATGTATTGGGACGGCGAGGCATGGCAAGCAACTAGCCCCGCTAGCCCCGCGACACCCAGCCCGGCTAGCCCCGCGACGCCCAGCCCCACTGGCGCGCCTATCGAACCCACAATCGTCCTCGCGACAAAGGGAATCATCCGCGGCATCAAAGGCATGATCCTACTCGCGGTCGTCATATTCGCGGTCGTCGCAATCGCCGGCGCCATAATATTCGCGAATTCAAAGGGGCTTCAAGACCTGCTCAACCGTAAGATTGAGAAATCCCCCTCCCCGTCCAGCGGGCCTTCCCATTCCCAGGCCTACGACAACGGCTACTACAGTGGCATGCAAGGCGGCAACGCTCGCGAACGGATGCACCAAGGCATGACCGCCAACGCAGCGTGCTCGGAGATCCCTGACGAGTACAAGTTCAGTATGGCGGACTCGATGGACTACAAGCATGGCTGCCAAGACGCCATTCGCGACCATCCAATCCAGCCGGGTCCGAACGGGTGATCGGGCTCTCGACACTTACAGTCATTCAGCCGGCGCGGCGTCAGGACTCGCTGCGGGTAATGCGTAACCGCAAGCTTTGTCACGGCGACAGCTCAGGCATGCTGGTGATGCCGAATTCGCGGCGCAACAACGCCCGGGCGGCGTAGTAAACCGGACATGCCGTGCACTCCGCCCGCCCGGCAGGGTGGCCGCCGAACACAGAGAGGCCTTACGAACCGTTGTGCTCCAAGGGTTTAGGCAAGGCATCGGTCCGGCGATGGCGCGCCAGAAGGAATTTCCGCCCATCCCGATGTCGCCGCCGACGTAGTTGGTGTTGTGGTCGGCCATCCGGGTGGCGGGCACGGCCCGGACCGCCACCACGATTTCGCGGAACCCGGGCGCGAACCGCTCGATAACTCCGGTGATGGCCTCGGTCGCGTCGACGGTGGAGTCCGCCGGCACGTGGGCGTGGGTGGTGTAACCCAGCGGCAAAGCACTTGGGGGCGCGGCTGATTTTGGACGTTGGGCTGAGTGCCACCAAAAAACGGAACCAACGGCAATACCGTCAATCATTATTTTTGCGTTCATTTTCTTACCACCTTTAAATTTGCACAAAAAGTCAGTTGTTGGTGAGTTTACGCAGATATGTGCCGAGTCAAACCGACACACCGTGTTGGCGCGGATTTCTGGGTCCGAACGCGCGCCAAATGAGCGTCTTTTAGGCTAAGCCACCAAGGCTGCTTGTCGGCGCTGTGAGCACTGCGCGGCCAACAGGTACAGGATCACATCCGCGCTGAGTTGCCGACAGCGCCCCAGCTACCCGATTTGGGGCGTGTCATTGCTGGCGCGCAGCGCACGTTGGTTGCACGCGAGCAGTGTCAGGGCTGATGTTGTGTTCCTGACCTGCTGCGACGGGAGTGGCAGGTACAGGATTCGAACCTGTGTAGGCGTAAGCCGACGGATTTACAGTCCGCTCCCATTGGCCGCTCGGGCAACCTGCCGCCAGACAGGTTACAACGAACGGGTAGACAAAGCACAAACGGCCACCACCGCACGAAGGGACGGATCCAATGGCGGACTCATCGTTCGACATCGTCAGCAAGGTCGACCGCCAGGAGGTCGACAACGCGCTCAACCAGGCCGCCAAGGAGCTGGCCACCCGGTTCGACTTCCGCGGCACCGACACCGCGATCGCGTGGAAGGGCGACGAGGCAATCGAGCTCACGTCGTCGACCGAGGAGCGCGTCAAGGCCGCCGTCGACGTCTTCAAGGAGAAGCTGGTCCGCCGCGACATCTCGATGAAAGCGTTCGACGCCGGCGAGCCCCAGGCCTCGGGCAAGACCTACAAGGTCAGCGGCACCCTCAAGCAGGGCATCAGCAGCGAGAACGCCAAGAAGATCACCAAGCTGATCCGCGACGAGGGACCCAAAACCGTCAAAACCCAGATCCAGGGCGACGAAATCCGCGTCACCAGCAAAAAGCGTGACGACCTGCAGGCGGTCATCGCGATGTTGAAAAACGCCGATCTCGACGTGGCGCTGCAGTTCGTCAACTACCGGTAGCCCCGTCTTTGGCCCGCCCGCCGCAGGGTGCCTACTGTGGTGGGGAGCACAAGTTGTTTCCCCAGGCTCCTAGCAAGCGAGGTGCACGATGACCATGACTTCCGGGGAAGCCGCCGGCCGGACACCGGCCGAAGGCTACTTCGACGTCGTCATCGTCGGTGCCGGGATCTCCGGCATCGACGCCGCTTACCGCATCACCGAGCGCAACCCGGGCGCGACGTACACGATCCTGGAGCGGCGCGCCCGGATCGGCGGGACGTGGGACCTGTTCCGCTATCCCGGCGTGCGCTCGGACAGCAGCATCTTCACGCTGTCGTTTCCCTTCGAGCCGTGGACCCGCGAGGAGGGCGTCGCCGACGGCGTCCACATCCGCGAGTACCTGAGCGCCACCGCGCACAAGTACGGCATCGACCGCCACATCCAGTTCAACAGCCATGTCCTCTCGGCGGATTGGGATTCGGCCACCGACACCTGGATCATCACCGCCGAGCAGGACGGCGCCCGCAAGACCTACCGCGCCCGGTTCGTCTTCTTCGGCAGCGGCTACTACAACTACGACGAGGGCTACACCCCCGAGTTTCCCGGCATCGAGACGTTCGCCGGCACCGTCGTGCATCCCCAGCACTGGCCGGAAGACCTCGACTACACGGGCAAGAAGGTCGTGGTGATCGGCAGCGGGGCCACCGCGGTGACGCTGCTGCCCTCGCTGGGCGACCGGGCCGGGAAAGTGACCATGCTGCAACGCTCCCCGACCTATCTGATCTCGGCGTCCCGCTACGGCACGGTCGCCGCCGTCGCCCGTAAGCTGTTGCCCCGCAGAGCCGCTCACCTCGTGATCCGGCTGTACGCCGCGTTGACCGAGGCGGGGTTCTTCGCCCTGTCCCGCAAGGCACCGGGTTTGGTGCGCCGGCTGTTGCGCCGCAAGGCCATCAACAGCCTGCCCGCCGGCTACGACGTCGACACCCACTTCAAGCCGCGGTACGACCCGTGGGACCAGCGGATGTGCCTGATCCCCGACGCCGATCTGTACGACGCCATCAGCGCGGGCCGAGCCGAGGTGGTCACCGACCAGATCGACCATTTCGACGCCACGGGCATCGTCCTGCAATCGGGCGGCCATCTCGACGCCGACATCGTCGTCACCGCCACCGGCCTGCAACTGCAGGCGCTCGGCGGCGTCGCGATCAGCCTGGACGGCGTCGGGATCGACCCCACCGAGCGCTTCGTCTACAAGGCGCACATGCTCGAAGACGTGCCCAACCTGTTCTGGTGCGTGGGTTACACCAACGCCTCGTGGACACTGCGCGCCGACATCACCTCGCGGGCGACGGCAAAGCTCATGGCGCACATGGCCTCCCACGGCTACACGCGCGCCTACCCGCACCTGGGCGACGAGCTAATGAACGAGAAGCCGGCCTGGGACATCAACGCCGGCTACGTGCTGCGCTCGCTGCATGCGCTGCCCAAGTCCGGCACCAAACGGCCGTGGAACGTCCGGCAGAACTACCTCGCCGACGCCATCGACTACCGGTTCGACCGCATCGACGAGGCGATGGAGTTCGGCAGGGTGGGCGACCGCGCAGCGCTGGCGGGCTGAGCGTCAGCCGGTCTTGTTGGCGCCCAAGCCAGATGGCGCGATCCGCTTGCCGCAGTTCGGGCAGAACGTCTCGGCGGGGTGGTGCTCGGCTCCGCAACTCGGGCAGTAATGCGGTTCGCCCGCCGCCGGTTTCGGTGCGGGCACCACGCCGATGAGCCGGGCGGCGCCCTTCTTGACGCCCGCCGGGGCGCCGGCCCGTTTGCCGTTGGCCGAGGCGGTGGGAACAAGCTGGACGCCGGAGACTTTCACGGGGGCATACAGGTGCCAGCGGCCGCGCACCACCATGAAGGTCAACCCGGCGGCGGCGGCCAACACCAGCGCGACGCCACCGACGACGTACCACATCAGGTTGGTGCCACTGAGCACCACGGCATCGCCGTATTGCTGGCGCAGGTTCACCGCGGTCGTCTTGAGCTCGACCAGCCCCGGGTAGTCGGGCGACATGGCCAGCGTTCGGTCGAAGTCATCGATGGCGTCGGTGTAGTGGCCGGCGTAGAAGTGGTCCAGCCCGTTGCGGTAGAGCGCGTCGGCCGGCCCCAACCTCGCCGTGACGCCCTTGCCCGCCAGCAGCCCGGCCAGGTTGCCGGCCGGTGCGACGAAGTTGAACGGCTGCGGTTCGCCGACCGGCGAGAAGCTGTTGATGCCGATCACCTTGCCGTTGAGCTCGATGGTGGGGCCACCGCTCATCCCCTCGGTGACGGCGGCATCGATCTCGTACTCCGGGATGCTGCCCAGGGTTGACTTCTTGCTGACCGTGCCGCTCTTGTTCGTCGGGTCCAGCGACGGGTCGGTGATCCGTTTGGTGCTCTCGGGGAAACCCACCGCGAGGATCGGTGTGCCGATGCTGACGTCGGCGTCCGGGGCCAGCTCGGAGGACGGCATGTTGTGCTTTTCCACCTTGAGAAGCGCGACGTCGCCTTTGCCGAGGGGCCGGAAATCCACGACGTTGGCGGGCAGCTTGGCCACGACGTGGGTCCCGGTGCCGTACACGAGCGTGAGGGTGCTCTGCGGGCCCTTGTCCGGGGTGTCGCCCTCGACCTTCGCGTTCGTTTGCAGCCATTGGTAGATCGCGGTGGGGTTCGCAGCGACCGGCGAGTCCGGGAATTGGATCGCGAATTCGTTGGCGGCCTTGCGGAGGAGGAGATCCTTGGCGCTGTCCGGGTCGACGCAATGTCCCGACGTCGCCACCCAGCCGTCGGGATTGACGACGAAGCCGGTGCAGAACCACGTCGCGGTGAACGGGATGTTGGAGCCCTCCCCGAACTGGGTGAGCAGCTGGCCGTCGGGCAGCCGGACCTGGCCGTACGCCTGGCCCGACAGGAACATCACGGCAGGCCGGATCAGCGCCGCCGCCCGTTCCTGCGGGTTGGCCTGCGGACGCCCGCCGTCGGCGGACGCGATGCCCGGGGGCGCCAGCACCAGCGCGAGGGCGACCGCGGACAACGAGGCGAACACCCGGCCCCACCGGCGTCTGCGCATCGTTCCTCCTTATTCCAGGCCTTCGACGATCCGGCAGCCGGCCGCCCGGGGGGTAGGGACCGAAGTCCCCTGCGCGGGGGTCGTTGGTTTCGACTTCCGGCCGCCGCGCGGTCGGTGAACTGCTTCTAAATCTGCGGTGTCGGCCATACGCTGATCGCCATGGCAGCCCAACAGCGTGAACCCAAAGTCGTCGTCCTCGGTGGTGGTTCCTGGGGGACCACGGTGGCGTCGATCTGCGCGCGCCGCGGCCCGACGCTGCAATGGGTGCGCTCCGAGGCGACCGCCGAGGACATCAACGACAACCACCGCAACAGCCGCTACCTCGGCAACGACGTCGTCCTGAGCGACGGCCTGCGCGCCACCACCGATTTCACCGAGGCCGCCCACTGCGCCGACGTCGTGGTCATGGGCGTGCCGTCGCACGGCTTCCGCGGGGTGCTCACCGAGCTGGCCAGGGAGCTGCGGCCGTGGGTCCCGGTGGTGTCGCTGGTCAAGGGGCTCGAGCAGGGCACCAACATGCGGATGTCGCAGATCATCGAGGAGATCCTGCCCGGCCATCCCGCGGGCATCCTGGCCGGACCCAACATCGCCCGCGAGGTCGGCGAGGGCTACGCCGCCGCGGCCGTGCTGGCCATGCCCGACCAGCACCTGGCGACCCGGCTCGCGGCGCTCTTCGGGACCCGGCGCTTCCGCGTCTACACCACCGACGACGTCGTCGGGGTGGAGATGGCCGGCGCCCTGAAGAACGTCTACGCCATCGCCGTCGGGATGGGCTATTCGCTGGGCATCGGCGAGAACACCCGCGCGCTGGTGATCGCGCGCGCGCTGCGCGAGATGACCAAGCTCGGCGTGGCGGTGGGCGGAGACCCCGACACCTTCCCCGGGCTGGCCGGCCTGGGCGACCTGATCGTCACCTGCACCAGCCAGCGCAGCCGCAACCGCCACGTCGGCGAACAGCTCGGCGCCGGCAAGCCGATCGACGAGATCATCGCCTCGATGAACCAGGTGGCCGAGGGCGTCAAGGCCGCCAGCGTGATCATGGAGTTCGCCAACGGCTTCGGCCTGACCATGCCGATCGCCCGCGAGGTCGACGCCGTGATCAACAACGGCTCCACCGTCGAGCAGGCCTATCGGGGGCTGATGGTCGAGGTCCCGGGGCACGAGGTGCACGGCGCGGGGTTCTGACCCGGCGCTACGGCCGCGGCAGCCAAATATTTGGATTCGATATGGGCTGCCCTCGCCGGCTTGACCGGTTGTTTGCCGCCCACCTACCGTCGAAGCAGGTAGCCGGGCATTCCCACTCCGCGCGGGCGGACTGGGAACGTAATTGGCTGTGCACCAACAAGTTACGCTGACGTTACTTGTCGCGACACGGGGCTTGGAGATCGGACGCCCCCCGCTCCAACCAACGAGGGAAAGCGACCGATGCCGAAAGTAGGGGGCCGCAAGGTATTCCGGAGCGATCGGATGCGTTCGGTGCTGCGCCACGACCTGCCGTCTTCTGTGGTCGTTTTCCTGGTCGCCCTGCCGCTGTCGCTGGGTATCGCCATCGCCTCGAACGCACCGGTGCTCGCCGGCCTGATCGCCGCGATCGTCGGGGGCATCATCGTCGGGGCCATCGGTGGGTCTCCGCTGCAGGTCAGTGGACCCGCGGCCGGGCTGACCGTCGTCGTCGCCGACCTCATCTCCAATTTCGGTTGGGCGGTAACGTGTTTCATCACCGCCGCCGCCGGAGTGGTGCAGGTTCTGTTGGGATTCAGCCGGGTTGCGCGTGCCGCGCTGGCGATCTCGCCCGTCGTCGTGCACGCCATGCTGGCCGGCATCGGCATCACCATCGCCCTCCAGCAGGCGCACGTGTTGCTGGGCGGGAAGTCCAAAAGCACGGCGTGGCACAACGTCATCGGCCTGCCGGGTCAGATCGTCAGCGCGCACCGGCCCGGCGCGCTGCTGGGCGCGCTGGTCATCGCCGTCCTGATTGCCTGGCGCTGGTTGCCGGCCGCCGTGCGCCGCGTTCCCGGCCCGCTGGTCGCCATCGTCGCGGTGACGGTGATCTCGGTGGTCTTCCCCTTCCGCGTGAAGCGGATCGACCTGGACGGCTCGCCGCTGGACGCGCTGCAGTTACCCGGGATTCCACACGGCGACTGGGGCGGGATCGCCACCGGAATCATCACCGTCGCGCTGATCGCCAGCGTCGAGAGCCTGCTGTCCGCCGTTTCGGTGGACAGGATGCACCACGGTCCCCGCACCGACTTCGATCGGGAGCTGATCGGGCAGGGCGCCGCCAACGTGGTGTCGGGGGCCATCGGCGGGCTGCCGGTGACCGGTGTAATCGTCCGCAGCTCAACCAATGTCGACGCGGGCGCGAAGTCGCGGGCCTCCGCGGTGCTGCACGGGTTCTGGATCCTGCTGTTTACCATCCCGTTCGCGGGCTTGGTCGACGAGATCCCGGCCGCGGCACTGGCGGGCCTGCTCATCGTCATCGGTATTCAGCTACTCAAGCCCGCCCACATCGAAACGGCATCCAAGCACGGCGATCTGGCGGTCTACGTGGTGACCGCCGTCAGCGTCGTCTTCCTCAACCTGTTGCACGGCGTGCTGATCGGGTTGGCGTTGGCGATCGCGTTGACCGGATGGCGGGTCATCCGGGCGCGCGTGGAAGCCGGGCCGGCGGAGGGCGCGTGGCACGTGGTCATCGAGGGGCCGGCGTGCACCTTCCTGGCCCTGCCCCGGCTGACCCGGGTGCTCGCGTCGGTCCCCGACGGCGCGACGGTGCTGGTCGACATCTCGGTCAAATACCTCGATCACGCTGCGCAGCAGGCGATCAGCGACTGGGAGCGACGGCATTGCGCCACCGGCGGGCGGGTTCGCATCCGTGGACCGGTCGGGACCGGGCGGGTGACCCACCACCTGGTGGAACCCGAACGGCCCGAGGCCGCTTAGCTCTACCCGGCTCCGCGATCGACGCCGCCCCTACCCCCGCGCCATGGCCTCCAGGCGGCGGATGCGGTCCTCGATCGGCGGGTGCGTGGAGAACAGCGAGCCGATCCGCTCGCCGGCCCGGAACGGGTTGGCGATCATCAGGTGCGCCTGGCTGGCCAGCTTGGGGTCCGGCGGCAGCGGCGCCGACTGCACCCCGCCCGAGATCTTGCGCAGGGCCGACGCCAGGGCCAGCGGGTCGCCGGTCAGCACGGCGCCGGATTCGTCGGCCTGGTACTCGCGCGAGCGGGACACCGCCAGCTTCACCACCGTCGCGGCGATCGGGCCCAGCAGCGCGACCAGCAGCAGACCGGCGGGATTCTCGCCGTCGCGGTCGCCGCCGCCGAACATGCCGGCGAACATGGCCATGTTGGCCAGCGCGGTGATCACCGACGCCATCGCGCCGGCGATGCAGGAGATGAGGATGTCGCGGTTGTAGACGTGCGAGAGCTCGTGCCCCAGCACGGCGCGCAACTCGCGCTCGCTGAGGATGCCCAGGATGCCGGTCGTGCAGCACACGGCGGCGTTGCGCGGGTTGCGGCCGGTGGCGAACGCGTTGGGCGCATTGGTGTCGCTGATGTAGAGCCGCGGCATCGGCTGGTGCGCCGACGTCGCGAGCTCACGCACGATGCGATACATCATCGGCGCCTGCACCTCCGACACCGGCTGGGCGTG
The DNA here is from genome assembly GCA_963711445.1 of uncultured Actinomycetota bacterium. GTDB lineage: Bacteria > Actinomycetota > Actinomycetes > Mycobacteriales > Mycobacteriaceae > Mycobacterium. The sequence continues at coordinate 283,284 of CAVQEF010000002.1, read as the reverse complement.
CATGGCGCGCAGCGCCAGCTTGTCGCTGTTGAAGTAGACATAGACGTTCATGCCGACGGCGAACAGCATCGCGAGGATCAGCGCCGTCTTGCCGAACATCGCGCCGACGGCCACGATCAACACGGACATACCGACCAACAGGGCAAAGGTCTTCAGCCTGTTGGCATGGGGATGCCAGGTCATCAGAGTCCTCCTTCAACGGATGCGGCACGCCCGGTGCTCACCGGCCACCGCTCATTGAACGCTCGGGATGACCTCATGGGTTCCGCATGGGTTCCGCGACTCGTTAGCCGTGCCGGCTGACCGTGTAGTCGACCAGCGTCTGCAGCGCGTGCCGGCCCGGGGTGTCGGGCAGCAGGGCCAGCTCGTCGCGCGCCTGGGCGGCCTGCCGGGCCAGGAACTGTTTGGCCTTGGCCAAGCCCGGCGAACCCCGCAGCAGCGTCAGCGCCTCGGCCACCGCCTCGTCGTCGTCGACCGGCCTGGCCAGCAGTTCACGCAGCCGCGCCGCCTCGGGACCGGGTTCGGCCAGGGCGTAGATGATCGGCAGGGTGTGCACACCCTCGCGCACGTCGGTGCCGGGCAGCTTGCCCGACTCACCGGCGTCGCTGTCGATGTCGATGATGTCGTCGGAGATCTGGAACGCGGTGCCCACGATGCCGCCGAGCCGGCTCAGCCGCTCCACCTGATCCTCGTCGGCGCCGGAGAACATGCCGCCGAATTGGCCGGCCGCGGCGATCAGGCACGCGGTCTTCTCGTAGATGACCTTGAGGTAGTGCCCGACCGGATCCGCGCCGTCGACCTCGCCTTCGACGCCGCGGGTCTCGCGCATCTGCCCGGTCACCAACTGGGCGAACGTCTCGGCGATGAGCCGCACCGCCTCCGGACCCAGGTGCGACACCAGCCGCGACGCCGTCGCGAACAGGTAGTCGCCGGCCAGGATGGCGACGTTGTTGCCCCAGCGCACGTTGGCGGTGGGCGTCCCGCGGCGCACCTCCGCCTCGTCCATCACGTCGTCGTGGTAGAGCGTGGCCAGGTGCACCAGCTCGATCACGGCGCCGGCGATGGTCACCTCCTGGGCATCGGGATTGGGTCCCAGCTGCGCGGAGAGCACCGTGAACAGCGGGCGGAACCGCTTGCCGCCGGCCTTGAACAGGTGCGTCAGCGAGTCGGTCATCACGTCGTCGGCGCTGCGCAGCTCGGCGTCCATGAGCCGCTCGATCCGCTCGACGCCGTCCCGCACGGTCGCCGCCAACGCGGCATCGCCGAAGTCAACGCCCGCCACCACCGTCGCCGGAGTTCCCACGCGACCAACATACTGGTGAGTGTGCAGACCCGAGCCTTGGACGCCCAAGTGGTGGTCGTGGGCGCCGGACCCGCCGGTTCGGCGGCCGCCGCCTGGGCCGCGCGGGCCGGCAAGGACGTCCTGGTCATCGATTCGGCCACTTTTCCCCGCGACAAGGCGTGCGGGGACGGGTTGACCCCGCGCGCGGTCGCCGAGCTGGAACGCCTGGGGCTCGGCGAGTGGCTCGACGCCCACATCCGTCACCGCGGATTGCGGATGAGCGGGTTCGGCGGCGAGCTCGAAGTGGACTGGCCCGGCCCGTCGTTCCCGTCGACGGGCAGCGCGGTGGCCCGCGTCGAGCTCGACGACCGGATCCGCAAATGCGCCGAGGAGTCCGGCGCGCGCATGCTGCTGGGCGCCAAAGTGGTGGGCGCACACCATGACTCGTCGAGGCGAGCGGCGTCGCTGCGCCTGGCCGACGGCACCGAGGTGGGTTGCCGGCAGGTGATCGTCGCCGACGGGGCGCGCTCCTCGCTGGGCCGCAAGCTGGGCCGGCGCTGGCATCAGGAGACGGTGTACGGCGTCGCCGCCCGCGGCTATCTGGCCACCCCGCACGCCGACGACCCGTGGCTGACCTCGCATTTGGAACTGCGCTCGCCCGACGGGGCCGTGCTGCCCGGCTACGGCTGGATCTTCCCGCTGGGCAACGGCGAGGTGAACATCGGCGTCGGGGCGTTGTCCACCGCCAAACGGCCGGCCGACCTCGCGCTGCGGCCGCTGATCTCCTACTACACCGACCTGCGCCGCGACGAGTGGGGATTTTCCGGTGAGCCGCGCGCGGTGGCCTCGGCGCTGTTGCCGATGGGCGGCGCCGTGTCCGGGGTGGCCGGGCCGAACTGGATGCTGATCGGTGACGCCGCGGCCTGCATCAACCCGCTCAACGGCGAGGGCATCGACTACGGGCTGGAAACCGGGCGGCTGGCCGCCGAGCTGCTGGACTGCGGCGACGTGTCGCAGGCCTGGCCCTCGCTGCTGCAGCAGCACTATGCGCGCGGCTTCTCGGTCGCGCGCAGGCTGGGGCTGCTGCTGACTTTCCAGCGGTTCCTGCCCGCGACGGGACCGATCGCGATGCGCTCCCCGGCGCTGATGACGATCGCCGTGCGGGTGATGGCGAACCTGGTCACCGACGAGGACGCCGACTGGCTGGCGCGGGCCTGGCGCGGCGCCGGGCGGCTGTCGCGGCTGATCGACCGCCGCAGGCCGTTCAGCTGACCCGGAGACCGAACCGTGATCGCGGTGTATAGTCCGGCTAATGAAGCGTACGAGGCTGGCTACCGGCGTCGCCGTGGCGGCTGCAGCGATCGCGCTGGCTCCGCTGGCTCACGCCGACTATGACACCGACTTCAAGAACACCGTCAACGACTTCGGCGTCTACGGGCCCCAGGACCAGCTGGCGTGGCTGGCCAAGATCGAGTGCGAGCGCATCGAGCGGGGCGTGGACCACGACGCCCACCAGTCCGCCGTCTTCCTGCAGCGCAACCTGCCGCTGGGCACCACCCAGGGGCAGGCCCTGCAGTTCCTCGGCGCCGGGATCGACCACTACTGCCCCGCGCAGGTCGGCTTCATCCAGCGAGCCGGGACCTGAGAGCCTCAGCGCGCGATCTGCCCGACCGGCTTGTAGCCGGCGTGCAGCGCCACGATGCCGCCGGTGAGGTTGCGCCACCGCACCGCTGACCAGCCGGCCCGGGTGATCTCCTGCGCCAGGCCGCTCTGGTCGGGCCAGGCGCGGATCGACTCGGCCAGATACACGTAGGCCTCGGGATTGCTGGACACCGCCCGCGCCACCCGCGGCAGCGCCCGCATCAGGTACTCCTTGTAGACGGTCGCGAACGCGGCGTTGGTCGGGGTGGAGAATTCGCACACCACCAGCCGCCCGCCGGGGCGGGTGACGCGGGCCATCTCCTGCAGCGCCGCCTGCGGGTCGACGACGTTGCGCAGCCCGAAGCTGATGGTGACCGCGTCGAAGACGCCGTCACCGAACGGCAGCCTGGTCGCGTCGGCGGCGACCTTGGCCACCTTGCGGGCGGCGCCCGCGGCCAGCATCCCCACCGAGAAGTCGGCCGCCACACACCACGCCCCGGACTTCTCCAGCTCCACCGTGGACACCGCGGTCCCGGCGGCCAGGTCCAGCACCCGCTGCCCGGGCCCGATCCGCAGCGCCGAGCGGGTGGCCCGCCGCCAGTACCGGTCCTGGCCCAGCGACAGCACGGTGTTGGTCAGGTCGTACCGGCGGGCGACGCCGTCGAACATCGACGCGACGTCTCGGGGATCCTTGTCCAGGGCGGCGCGACTCACGAGTTAGACGCTACCCGGCCGCATCGGGACCCCGATTCGCCGTCGTCGTTTCCTATTCCCGCAGCAATTCTTCGCATTTTCCCTTCGACGAAAGCGGCCGCTATTTAAGCTCGACTTTGCACACTTGTTATATGGAGGCGCGACGCTAATGGCATTCGGCCTGATCGTCAGCACGAGACCTTCATCGCTGCAGCGGTGTCGGGGGGTCGCCGATCGCCGCCGCCCGCGCGCCGGGGCCGCGATGGCCGCAATTTTTGCCGCGTGCGGCATGGTTTTCGCGGCTGCCGCCCACGCCGAACCCGCCGGTACGGTCAAAGTCCGGACCCAACGCATGTCCCAACCGGCGTCGAATTCACGCCAGGACGGCTGGTACAACGTCAATGACCGGCTGACATTGGTGTGCTCGACGCGGGGACAGGCGACCAGGGGCCTTTCCCATTCCACCACCGGCAACGGTGACGGGAACGCACTTTGGTACAAGACGTCCGACGGGTATTTCGTCAACGGCGCAGACGTCGAAACCGCCACGCTCAACGCGTTCGTGCCCGACTGCGCCGGCCTGGACGACCGCGGCGCTGCGCCGGCGACCAACGCGGGGCGCGCCATGGGGCAACACCAGCCCACCAACAGCGGCACCGAAGGCCAGTGCACATGGGGCGCGTTGAACCAGTGGTTCGAAGCCGGCGGCTACTACCCCGCCCTGGCCGGCAACGCCTCGGACTGGGCGGACTCGGCGCGGGCGCACGGCTGGACGGTCGTCACCGACCCCCAGCCCCGCGCGATCGTCGTCTTCCAGCCCTGGTTGCCGGGTGTCAGTCCGTACGGCCATGCCGCATGGGTGAATTCGGTCACCGAACGCTTCGACGGGACCTGGATCAACATCATCGAAATGAACAACGCCTCCCATGGCGGCGCCGGTGCGTGGTGGACCCGCGACGTGAAGAACGTCCCGGGAATGTCCTACATCCTGATGCCCTGACCCGCGATCCGGTCGCCGAGCGACCCGAATCGGTTAGTACTGGCGGTAGCGCCGCTGGACGTGTTCCTGGCGGACCCCGATCTGCGTTCGGCGTTCCTCGGCGGACACGACGCGGGTGGCCGCCGGCAGGTGCCGGCGCACGTTCGCCAGGGGCACCCGGGTGACGGTCGCTTTCGGCAGTTCGGGCGGCGGCGTCGGGTAGGTCCACCGCAGGGTCAGGAATCCGCCGCGGTGGCCGACGGTGTCCAGCCAATTCGGGACCCCGGGGTCGGCCCCGGCGACGACGTAGCGGATCGTCCCGTCGGGATCGGGCTCGGACTGAAATCCGTTGAGACTGCTGGTGTGGTTGGCGTAGTCGAGTGATTCGCCCCAGAGGTTGGACAGATGGAACCCCATGTAGGACGGCCGCACCGGAACGACCACTTCGACGAGCAGCGCCTCGTCGGCCTCCAGGTCGAAGACGCCGCCGGAAAAGACGTTGGTGCTCTGGCCGCCGCCCATCGCGAGATTGGCAAACGCGGGTTCGTTCAATGCGTTTCGCGGCATGAGGGTCAACCCGTCGCCGTTCTTGTCGCCGTGCGCCTCCAACACGACGTCGTAGAACTCGTTCCAGAACTTCATCTGGTTTTCCACGATCGTGCCGGCGCGGCGCATGTGGCGGGCCACGGTGGCGGGGTCGACCGGCGCCGGCTGGGCACCCTGGTTGCCGATCCGCGCGATGTGCAGGTCGGGGGAAACCTCGTGCTCCCAGTCGCCAAAGAGCATGCGGGCGATCAGGAAACGCGCCGTCTCGGCGCCGTCCGCGGTGGCCGTGGCGATGAAGTTTCCCGTGTGCCCGGGTGGCCGCCGGGGTGCCAGCAGGATCTCGAACCGCCCGTCGTCGTCGACGGCCAGGTCCGCGACATCCAGTGCCCCGGTGATCACGCGGCCCCCCGGCCCGAGTTCGGCGAGCCCGCCGGTGTCCCCGGCGTAGACGGTGTGGGCCTCGAAGATGAGGTACTGCGGCGCCTTCGGCCCTCCCCCGCCCGGCGCGCCCGGCTGCCAGTGGCCGCGATCGGCGAGCCGGCCGCGTACCAGGTAGCGCCGGGCACCGTCGATCGCCGCCGAAAGGTACAGGGCGTCCGCGTTGTCGATGGTCGCCTTGTCGAGCGGCTGGATCGCGCGCCGGAAATAGGGGAACTCGGGATCTTCGCAGAACGCCCGTTCGATGCCGCCGAACACGAAGCCCAACAGGTAGCGATAACCCTCCGCGAGGCCTTGTTCGGTGACCGGCGGCGCGTGTAACTCGGCGGAGTCGACGGCATCACGCGCCCGGTTCAGGGCGTCGATCAGATCGGTCCAGGCTGCGCGAAGAGCCAGTGGGCTCGGTTCAGTGGACATGCGCGTCCTCTCCTGCGGCATCCCAGCGATATCGGTCGAACAGGGCGGCCAGGCGGGTATGGATCTCGAGGGGGTCGAGACCGAACTCCTCGAGGTTGTAGCGGTGGGCCGACTCGTGTCCGCCACCGGCGGACTCGAATGCCTTGGCTGCCACCGGCCCCAGGTCGAGGCCCAGCTCCCGGTAGATGCGACGCATCGTCGCCGCCGGCTGCGCCACCAGCTCGCGGTAGTCGATCACCACCGACCGGATCCCGGGGTGCGCGGCCAACACGTCCAGCGGATGTTCGTAGGAGTCGAACGACTGATCGGCCAGTACGCGCAGCGATTTCGCGATCAGCCGCTCATCACGGCCGCGCAGCTCCCACTCCGAGCGCAGCATCTTGAGCAGGCTCGGGATCGTCTCGGCCGGATTGCGCATGGGCACCACGATCCTCGCGTCCGGGAACGTCTCGATGAGCGATTCGACCCGGCCGCAGAAGGTGGGGTTCTTGCTCAAGTGGATTCCCCCGCCGTTGGCCGCAATCTGCCGCCGGACGCATTCCTTGTAGAAGCCCATCACGCGCCGCCGTTTGCGTTCGGGCCACCGGTCGACATGGTAGAAGTCGAGCTCGCCCATGAACGGGAACATCAGGATCCAGAAGCCCGAGCACAGGGACCACGTCAGGAAGGCGTCGTCCTCTTCGGGCACGAAGAACCCGGTCTTGTGCATGTCGTCGGTCGGTGTGAACCGGCGTTCCTCGATCGCGTCGAGCCGGCGGCGCACCCGCTTGCCCAACACCGCGGCGTCGAGACGAAACAGAAGCCGCAGCAGCCGCTTTTCCACCAGCGATGGGAAGAACAACTCATACATCAAGGGGTAGGAGAACTGTGGGTCCGTGGCCATCAGCCGGTGCAGGTACGTGGTGCCGCTGCGCGCGTGTCCGATGCAAAACGTCGGCCCGGTCACCTTCGTGCGGCGCAGCGATGGAAACAGGATCGGGTCGAGCGCGAAGCACACCGCGTGGACCCCGGCGATCGCCGGCACACCGACCAAAAAGCCGAAGTAGCGGCTCCAGCGCCTGGAGGCCGGCGGGTCGCGACGCAACAGCCGAAGCATCGTCCGGTAGTTCGGCCAGTCAAAGTAGAAGCGCGTCGCGGACATGAAACCTCCTCAGCCCATGCTGATTCCGGCCAGGCTAACGGCATTTACTTGACTATGTCAAGGAAGTGCGGGTACGGTTCTCCCGTGCCCGAAGCGGAGCCTTCGTGACGTTCGCGCGCAAGCTGGATTCGGTCGATTCCATCAGCGCCACGCTGGCGCGCATCGTGCGGCTCAGCGTGAGCCGGTCGGCGTTCGCCCGGCAGGCCGCGGCGGCCGACACCGAGTTGTCACAACCCTCCTACCTTCTGCTGCGCGTCTTGATCGACGAGGGTTGCCAACCGATCGGGCGCCTGGCGAGCATGGCGCACATGGACGTCGGGATGACGACCCGGCGCGTGCACGCTCTGGCCAACGCCGGACTGGTCACGCGTCGGCCCGATCCCGGCGACGGGCGGGTTTGGATCATCGGCACCACGGTGGCCGGCGAACGCGCCGCCGGGGCGCTGCACAACGTCCGCCGGGATCACCTGGCGCGGGCGCTTTCGAGCTGGTCGGCCGCCGAGCTCCGGCAGTTCGATCGGCTGTTGGCGAAGTTCCTCGACGACACGAAGAAGACGCCGATCGATACGGGCTGACCGTGGCGCTAGGCGCGTCGCCTCCGCCACCGCGAAGCGTCGGCGCGCGCCGACGGCGACAGCACCGCCTCGTAGTGGCCGAGCAGCTCGTCGCAGATGACCGGCCAGCTGCGGTGCAGCACGCTGCGCCGGGCCGCCTGCGAGTAGCGGTGCCGTTCGGCGAGCAGATGCGCGACGGCGGCGGGCAGCCTGGACTCGAATTCCCTTACTGGCAACAGCAATCCGGTGCGGCACGGCGTGACGAGGTCACGTGGGCCGCCGGCGTCGGGGGCAATCACCGGCAACCCCGACGCCAGCGCTTCTTGCACGACCTGACAGAACGTCTCGTGCTCACCGGTGTGCACGAAGACGTCCATGCTGGCATACGCCGCGGCCAGCTCCCCGCCATACAGCGCACCGGCGAAAACCGCTGTCGGCATCGCCGATTGCAGTTTGGCCCGGTCGACACCGTCACCGACGATGACGAGCTGCACCGCGTCGGCGGCGGCCAGCGCGGCGAGCCGCTCGACGTGCTTCTCCGGTGCGAGCCGGCCCACGAACCCGACGATCGGCTTGCCCCGCGGCGACCAGCGCCGCCGCAGCGCTTCGTCCCGCGCCGAGGGCGCATACCCGAGGACGTCGACCCCCCGAGCCCAGCGATGAACCCGCGGAATACGCTGTGCGGTCAGCGATTCCATCGTCGCAATGGACGGCGCCAGGGTGCGGTCGGCGAGGCCGTGCAGGTGGCGGAACCATGCCCACGCCGCACGGGTGGTGATCCCGATGCCGTAGCTGGCGGCGAAACCCGGGACATCGGTCTGGTAGACCGCGACCGTCGGCACCCCGAGCCGGCGCGCGACCCGCAGGCCGCCGTAACCCAGCAGCGCCGGCGAGGCCAGGTGCATGACGTCGGGGTCGAAGCCGCGCAGCGCCCGCACCATCCGGGGCGTGGGCACGCCGAGCGGCAGGGTGGTCACCTTCGGGAACATCCGCGACGGCACCCGATGCACGCGAATGCCGTCGTGGATGCGCTCGGCGGGGGGTTCGCCCGGCGGGGTGTCGGGCGCCACGACGAGGGCCTCGTGCCCGGTGCGGCGCAGGTGCTCGAGCACCCGGATCACCGAATTGCTGACACCGTTGACCTGCGGGAGGAACGATTCGGCGACAATCGCAACGCGCACACCACCATCGTGGCAGCACCGGCTGTCGACCAGGTTGCCGACGGGCATACGACACGCGAAATCTGCTGCTCAGCCCTCTGCCGACGTCGTTTGGCCGGGCTCGTCGCGCCGGTCCAGCCGCCTGTCCAGCAGCGCCAGAACCACCAACAGCAAAGAAGCGACCAGCCACCCGACCACCGCGATGGACCCCGCCGGGATGATCGCCAGGCCGGCGTTGCGGTGCTGCACCCGGACCAGGTTCGGGTCGTTCTTGTTGTATTCGACGTAGATGCGCATGCCCGTCGACAACTCGGACGGATACAGCACGCCCAGCTCGGGCCGGTAGGTGACCCGCTCGGGCGTGACGAACTCGATCGTGGAGCGTCGCGGCCCGGCGCTGAGCACCTCGGCCTGCGCCACGCCCATGTTGTGCTCGATCGACAGGTCGTTGCGAAAGGCGCCGGCCACCAACAGCGCCGACTGCAGCGTGACCAGGCCGGCCACGATGAGCACCGCGATTCGCGCCCACCGCAGCGCGATGCGCGCCCGGGTCTTCGGCGGGTGGTCACTGCGGCCGTGAATGAGGATGTGCAGCAACGCCTTTGCCGAGGTCACGACGGGGCTAGTCTCATAGCGCGGCCTTGATGGCGGCGTGCAGCTGGCGCAGCGAGGAGCGGTCCGCCTTGACCTCCAGCACGCGCATGCCGGCCCCGGGTTCGTCGAGGGCCGCGTTGAGCTGGTCGGCCTCGATCTGCCGGCTCTCGACGTGGTAAGCCCGGCACAGCGCACCGACGTCGACGTCGTGCGGGGTGCCGAAGATGCGCGAGGACACGTCGGAGAATCTCGGGTCGCCCTGCTCGAGCAGTTCGAAGATGCCGCCGCCGTTGTCGTTGGACACCACGATGGTCAGCCGCTGCGGCGTCGGCTCGGTGGGGCCGATCAGCAGCCCGGAGCTGTCGTGGACGAAGGTCAGGTCGCCGATCAGCGCGACGGTGCGACCGTCGTGGGCGAGCGCCGCGCCGATCGCGGTCGACACCGTGCCGTCGATGCCGGCGACGCCGCGGTTGGAGCGCACCGAGATGCCGTGCGGGTCGAGCCCGACCAGCGCCGCGTCGCGCACCGGGTTCGACGCGCCCAGCACCAGCTGGTCGCCGGGACGCAACGCGTCGACGACGGCGGCGGCCACGTGCAGGCCGGTGGTCAGCGGGTGCGCGGCCAGCTGGCCGCGCACGGCCTCGACGGCGTGCCGGTTGAGCTCCGCGCAGCGCCGCAGCCACCCCGGGCTGGGCTCCCCGGTGGTAACCGCGCGGGTGCCGGTGGCCTGCGAGTTACCGGACACGTCGGGCCAGCGCGGGCCGGTGGTCAGCGCGTAGACCGGCACCGACGGGTCGGCCAGCAGCGCGGAGACCGGGCGGTGCAGCGTGGGCCGACCCAGCATGATCACCTGCTGCGGGCGCAGCAGCGGCAGCGCCAGGGGGTGCAGCGGGTTGGGCGGCGGGCGGCCAGAAAATGAAGTGGGCTCGGCGACCGTCGGCAACGGCGCCAGGTTGGGGTGCACGCCGGCGCCGTGTCCGGCGATGACGACCGTGTCGGGCGACAGGTCGATGTCCAGCGGCTGGTCGAACGTGACCGGCGGCGTGTAGGTCCACGGCTTGCCGCCGGGCCGGCCGGGCGGCGTCACCGCGCCGTGGGGTTCGCGATCGGGCACCAGGGGTTCGCGCAGCGGGATGTCGAACTGCACCGGCCCGGCGTTGGCGGTGCGCGAACCGGTGGCGGCCGCCAGCACCCGGCAGGTCGCCGAGCGCCACGTGGCGTTGAGCGCGTCCAGCCGCTCGGGCGCGTCCTCGGCCAGGCCCAGGCTGATGGTGGCGCGCACCTGGGTGCCGAAGTAGCCCAGCTGCTCCATGGTCTGGTTGGCCCCGGTGCCCAGCAGCTCGTAGGGCCGGTTGGCCGAGAGCACGATCAGCGGCACCCGTGCGTAGTTGGCCTCGACCACCGCGGGACCCAGGTTGGCGACCGCCGTCCCCGAGGTCATCGCGATGCACACCGGCGCCCCGGCGGCGATCGCCAGCCCGATGGCCAGGTAGCCGGCGGTGCGCTCGTCGATGCGGACGTGCAGCCTGACCCGCCCGGCGCGGTCGGCGTCCTGCAGGGCGAACGCCAGCGGGGCGTTCCGCGAGCCGGGACACAGCACCACGTCACGCACGCCGCCGCGAATCAGCTCGTCGACGACGACGCGGGCCTGGGTCGTCGAGGGGTTCACCCATACAGCGTGTCACAGCGCGCCATCCGCGCGCCGAACGTGGCGTTGGCGCCGCTCAGACCGTGACGCTGGCGAAGAACTGCAGCGCGGCGGTGTTGACGGCCTGCGGCCGCTCCAGGAACCCGAGGTGACCGGCGTCGGGAACCTGCAGGTAGCGCCCGTTGGGCAGCGCGTCGGCGACTTCCCGGCCCAGATGCGGCGGCGTCACCACGTCGTCGGCGAAGCCGATCACCAGCACCGGGGCGGCGATGCTGCGGTACGCCGGCAGCCGGTTGGTCTGCGGAGCGACGTCCAGCTGGCAGCGTAGCCCCGGGGTCTGCTTGATCGGCCAGGTGGAAAACATCGCGATCCAGTCGGCGACGGCCGCGTCGTCGTTGATCGTCTTGCGGGAGAAGCTCTCCAGCAGGCGGGTGCGCGCGTCGTAGGAGACCGGCAGCTGGGCGCCCGACGCGTGAAGGTCGACCTCGGCGTCGTGGAAGAACTGGCGGGCGGTGTCCAGCCGCCCGCGGGTGGCCATCAACACGGCGGAGCTGACCAGCTCGGGCCGGACCACCATGAGCTCCTGGGCGATGAACGCGCCCATGGACACCCCGACGAGGCGGGCCGGCGCGGCGTCCAGTGACTCGATCAGCGCCGCCGTGTCGGCGACCATGGTCTGGGTGGTGAACCCCTGGGCGTTCTCGGTGGCGTTGATCCCGCGGTTGTCGAAGGTGATGACCCGGTAGCCCGCTTCCAGGAACGCCGGTACCTGATGCGGTTGCCAGGTGCGGCCCGGGCCGCCGCGGCCCGAGATGAAAACGACGGCCTCCCCGGAGCCGCGGTCGTCGTATGCCAGGTTGATCACCCGACAGACGGTACAAGCAGCGGATAGCACGCCGTGATCCGGTCGATCCACCACTGCCGCCGCTCGGGCGGCGCGGCCAGTGCCCGCAGCCGCGCCGGGTCGGGGGTCACCGGCCCGGCCGGCAGGCATCCGTCGACGGCGGGGGCGACGTCGGCGACATCGGCTGAGAACAGCCCGCCCGTGCCCAGCCCGCAGGCGTGGTGCAGGCGCGGCAGGGCGGCCGCGGCGGTCAGCCCGGCCGCGATGCCGACCGCCGAATCCAGCGCGCTGGAGACCACGACGGGGATGTCGATCTGGGCGGCGATCGCGAGCATCGCCGAAATCCCGCCCAGCGGAGCGACTTTGAGCACCGCGATGTCGGCGGCGCCGGCGCGGACCACGGCCAGCGGGTCGTCGGCCTTGCGGATGCTTTCGTCGGCGGCGATCGCCACGTCCGGCAGGTCTGGCCGCGCACGCAGTGCCGCCAGTTCGGCGACGGTCGCGCAGGGCTGTTCGAGGTATTCCAGCGGGCCGTCGGCGGTCAGCGCGGCAGCGGCCGCGACGGCCTGCTCGACGGTCCAGCCGCCGTTGGCGTCCACCCGCACTGTCGGGACCCGCTCGCGCACGGCGTTGACCCGGGCCACGTCGTCGGCCAGCGTCTGCCCGGGCTCGGCGACCTTGACCTTGGCCGTGCGGGCACCCGGGAATCGCGCCAGCACGCCGGGCACCTGATCCGGCCCGACGGCCGGCACGGTGGCGTTGATCGGGACGCGGTCGCGGCACAGCGGCGGCGGCTCGCGGTAGGCCGACTCCACGGCCGAGGCGAGCCAGTGCGCGGCCTCGGGCGGGCCGTACTCCAGGAACGCGCCGAACTCCCCCCACCCGGCCGGCCCCTCGAGCAGCGCGACCTCGCGGGTGGTGATGCCGCGAAACCGCACCCGCATCGGCAGCGCGACGACGTGCAGGCGGTCCAAAAGGTCGGCGGCGCTTGGCAAGAACGGGCGCGTCACCGCGGGTAGACCTGACGGCCCGCCAGGAAGGTCGCACCCACCTCCAGATCGGCGATCTGCTCCGGCGGCACGGTGCGGGGGTCGGCGGACAGCACCACGAGGTCGGCGTACTTGCCGACCTGAAGCGAGCCGATGACGTCGTCGGCGAACAGCTGCCAGGCGGCATCGAGGGTCTGCGCGCGGATGGCCTGTTCGACCGTCAGCCGCTCTTCGGGGGCCAGCACGCGACCGGACGGCGCGGTGCGGGTCACCGCCACGCTGATGTTGCGCAGCGGCTCCTCGGGGGTGACGGGCGGGTCGTTGTGCAGCGAGATCCGCATGCCGGTGGCCACCGCGGATCCCGCCGGCATCCACCGGGATCCGCGCTCGGGGCCGAACAACCCGTCGACGATGACGTCGCCCCAGTAGTGGATGTGGTCGACGAAGATGCTGCAGGTGACGCCGAGGTCGGCGGCCCTGCGGAGCTGGTCGGGCCGGATGGCGCCGACGTGTTCGAGTCGCAGCCGGTGGTCTGGACGTGGCCAGCGCTGCAGTGCCTCCTGGTAGACGTCGAGGATGGTGTCCACACCGGCGTCGCCGTGCACGTGGCAGGCCATCTGCCAGCCCAGCGGGAAATAGGCGCCGACGATCTCGGCCAGCTGTTCGCGGGTGTAGTTGGCGTGCCCGCAGGAGTTGGCCGCGCCGATGGTGCGGGTGGCGGCGGTGTCCAGGTAGGGGAAGCTCAGCGCGATGTTGCCGATCCACGGCGAGCCGTCCACCCAGATCTTGATGCCGACCTGGCGCACCAGGTCGTCGCCCTGCCCGGGCGTGGCGGCGGCCGACATCTGCGGGTTGGACATCTCGTAGGTGCGCAGCCGCACCGTGAGTTCGTCGTGCAGCGCGGCGAGCAGCGGCGCGAACGCCGGATCGAATGCCATGTCCGAGCAGGTGGTCAGCCCGGCGCGGTTGAGCCGGGCGCATTCGTCGCGCAGCATCTCCGGGTAGCTGCTGGGCTCGATGGCCCCGGCCAGCAGCGGGAACACCGCTCCGATTTCCTCGGCGCTGCCGTCGAGTTCGCCGTCGGCGCCGTGGCCGTAGCGGGCGCCCTTGGGGTCGGGTGTGTCGCGGGTGAGCCCGGCGTGCCTGGCGGCGGCCGAGTTGAAGTAGGCCTTGTGCCCGGAGTTGTGCACGATCACCAGCGGGCCGTCCGGCGCGATGTCGTCGAGCCAGGCCAGGGTCGGCTCCGGCAGGCCGGGCTGCAGCAGCGGATCCCAGCCGCTCAGGTAGGCGCCGGCCGCCCCTCTCGACGCGGCCTCGCGGCGGACCGCGCCGACAACGTCGCCGGCGTCGCGCACCGTGACCGGCCGGATGTCGACGATCCGGTCCGACAGCGCGAGGGCCTCCATCAGCGGATGGCCATGTGCCTCAACGAATCCGGGCATGACGCAGCCGTCACCGATGTCGATGGTCTGGGTGTCCGGGCCGATGAGTCCGGCGACGTCGGAGCGGGTGCCCACGGCGACGATCCGGCCGCCGGCGACGGCGAGCGCCTCGGCGGTGGGCCGCTCGTCGTCGACGGTCAGCACGGTCCCGGTGATGACGAGGTCTGCATCGGCCATACGCAGAAATCCTAGTGCTCGGAGGGTCCGGCCCACCGGAATTGCAACACGTTCTAGTCTTGCCACATGAGTGACGAGTTGCTGCGCCATCCCATTCATTCCGGACACCTGACGGTCGGTGCGCTCAAGCGCAACAAGAACAAGCCGGTGCTGCATCTCGGCGACACCACGCTGACCGGTGGACAGCTCGCCGAGCGGATCAGCCAGTACATTCAGGCGTTCGAGGCGCTCGGTGCGGGCACCGGCGCGACCGTCGGGCTGCTGTCGCTGAACCGCCCCGAGGTGCTGATGATCATCGGCGCCGGCCAGACCCAGGGTTACCGGCGCGTGGCGCTGCACCCGCTGGGCTCCCTGGACGACCACGCCTACGTGCTGGGCGACGCCGGCGTGACGTCGCTGATCATCGACCCCAACCCGATGTTCGTCGAACGGGCGCTGGGCCTGCTGGACAAGGTGCCCGGCCTCAAGCAGGTCCTGACCATCGGCCCGGTCCCCGAAGCGCTCGGCGATGCCGCGGTGGACCTGGTGGCCGAAGCCGCGAAGTATCCGCCGAAGCCGTTGGTGGCGGCCGACCTTCCGCCCGATCACATCGGCGGGATGGCCTACACCGGCGGCACCACCGGCAAGCCCAAGGGTGTGCTGGGCACCGCGCAGTCGATCACCACGATGACCACGATCCAGCTCGCCGAGTGGGAGTGGCCGGACAACCCGCGCTTTTTGATGTGCACCCCGCTGTCGCATGCCGGGGCGGCGTTCTTTGTGCCGACGATCATCAAGGGCGGTGAGCTGGTCGTGCTGACCAAGTTCGACCCGGCCGAGGTGCTGCGGGTGATCGAGGAGCAGAAGATCACCGCGACCATGCTGGTGCCGTCGATGATCTACGCGCTGATGGACCACCCGGACTCGCACACCCGCGACCTGTCCTCGCTGGAGACCGTCTACTACGGCGCCTCGGCGATGAACCCGGTGCGCCTGGCCGAGGCCATCCGCCGCTTCGGGCCGATCTTCGCGCAGTATTACGGGCAGTCCGAAGCCCCGATGGTGATCTCCTACCTGTCCAAGAAGGACCACGACGAGAAGCGGCTCACCTCCTGCGGGCGTCCCACCCTGTTCGCCCGCACCGCGCTGCTCGACGCCGACGGTAACCCGGTGCCCCAAGGCGAGGTCGGCGAGATCTGCGTGTCCGGGCCGCTGCTTTCCGGCGGGTACTGGAACCTGCCGGAGGAGACGGCCAAGACGTTCTCCGGCGGCTGGCTGCACACCGGCGACATGGCCCGCGAGGACGAGGACGGCTTCTGGTTCATCGTCGACCGGGTCAAGGACATGATCGTCACCGGCGGGTTCAACGTGTTCCCCCGCGAGGTCGAGGACGTCGTCGCCGAGCACCCGGCCGTCGCGCAGGTGTGCGTGATCGGCACGCCGGACGAGAAGTGGGGCGAGGCCGTCACCGCGGTGATCGTGCTGCGGCCCGACCATCCCTCCGACGAGGAGTCGGTGGAGCGGGTGACGGTCGAGATCCAGGCCGCGGTCAAGGAGCGCAAGGGCTCGGTGCAGTCGCCCAAGCAGGTGATCGTGGTCGAGTCGGTGCCGGTGACCGCGCTGGGCAAGCCGGACAAGAAGGCCGTGCGGGCGCGGTTCTGGGAGGGCGCGGGCCGCGCCGTGGGCTGATTTCGCCCGCCGAGCGTGAACTTAGTTTCACGCTCGGGCGCGAGCGTGAAGTTAGTTTCACGTTCGCCGCATTGGGGCC
Organism: uncultured Actinomycetota bacterium; assembly: GCA_963711445.1. Classification (GTDB taxonomy): domain Bacteria; phylum Actinomycetota; class Actinomycetes; order Mycobacteriales; family Mycobacteriaceae; genus Mycobacterium. The sequence goes on along the minus strand of CAVQEF010000002.1, from coordinate 266,992 downwards.
CGGCTCAGGCAGCGGCCACACCGGCCACCAGGAGGTCGAGCATGCGGCCCGTCTGCTCCTGCGAGCTGCTGGCCAGGAAGATGCCGATCAGGCTCGACACCACGTCCTCGGCCCGCACGTCGGCCCGCAGGCTGCCGTCGGCGGCGCCGGCCCGCAGCAGCGCCTCGACGGCGCCGACGACGCGGTCGTAGGTCTGGCTGCGCTGCATGGCGCCCGACTCGAACATCGCCTGCAACGACTCGGCCATCCCCCGCTTGGCGGCCACGAAACCCGCGTAGCGGTCCATCCAGCGGCGCAGGGCCAGCCGCGGCGGGTGCCGTTCGAGCAACTGCCCGGCCGTCGCGGCCACCTCGGCGAGCTCGGACCGGTAGATGGCCTCGATGAGCGCCTCACGACTCGGGAAGTGCCGATACAGCGTGCCGATCCCGACGCCGGCGTCGCGCGCGATCGACTCCAGCGACACGGGCCGACCCTGCGCGCCGGCGAACGCCGCGGTGGCCACCTCGAGCAGCCTGTCGCGGTTGCGGCGCGCGTCGGCGCGAACCGATCCAGCCAAAGTGGAGGCTCCTCCGTTTCTGCTACGCTGACGCAATCGGAGGATCCTCCGCATTCTCTCCAGTGTCTCAGACGGGAGCACCCGATGACCAAACACCAGCCCGGTGGCCCCGGCGCCCTCGGCGGCCACCACGTGGCCCGCCTCGGCTACGGCGCCATGCAGCTTTTCGAGACCTCACCCGACGACGCCACCGCGGTGCTGCGCCGCGCCGTCGAGCTGGGCGTCAACCACATCGACACCGCGTCGTTCTACGGCCCGGGCGAGGTGAACCGCCGCATCCGGGCGGCCCTGGCCCCCTACCCCGACCACCTGGTCATCGTCAGCAAGGTCGGCGCGCGCTATACCGGCGAGCAGCCGATACCCCTGGCCGCCGCGCAGCGGCCCGCCGAGCTGCGCGCCGCGGTCGAGGACGACCTGCGCCAACTGGGCGTGGATCGCATCCCAGTGGTCAATCTGCGGCGCATGGATCTGGGCCCGGCCGTGGGCGCCGAGGGCGACCAGGTCGTCGGCCTCGACGACCAGCTGGCCGAGATGATCGCGCTGCGCGACGAGGGCAAGATCGGCGCGATCGGGATCAGCAGCGTGCCGCTCCAGGTGCTGCGTCGGGCGCTGCCGGCGGGGATCGTGTGCGTGCAGAACGCCTACAGCCTGCTCGACCGCTCCCAGGAGGAGATGGTCGAGGTCTGCGTCGACGAGAACATCGCCTGGGTGCCCTACTTCCCGCTCGGGTCGGCCTTCCCCGGCTTCCCGAAGGTCGCCGACCATCCGGTGGTCGCCGAGATCGCCGGCGAGCTCGGGCTCACCGGCTCCCAGGTCGGGCTGGCGTGGCTGCTGGCCCACGCGCCGAACACGCTGCTGATCCCGGGCACCCGCTCGCCGGCGCACCTCGAGGACAACCTCGGCGCGGGCGAGGTCACGCTGAGCGCCGACGCGATCGCCCGGCTGGACGCCGTCACCACCCCGGGGGCCGACCCCTGGGCGCACGGCGTCGAACCCCTCCTGGAGGCGCCCCAGACCTGACTAGGGTTGCGGTCATGCCGAATGCTGACGGGCTCAAGCCGCCGTGGTGGCTCAAACCGGCGAACAAGGTCTTCATCCAAATGTCGCGGCTGGGCCTGATCTTCGGCGGCGAGAGCCCGGTGGTGCTGACCGTGCCGGGCCGCAAGTCCGGCACGCCCCGGTCGACGCCGGTCACCCCGATGACGGTGGCCGGGAAGCGCTACGTCGTCGGCGGCTTCCCCGGCGCGGACTGGGTGAAAAACGCGCGGGCCGCGGGCGAGGTCACCCTGAGCCGCGGCCGCACCCGGGAAAGGATCCGGATGGTGGAGTTGTCCGCCGACGACGCGCGGCCGTTCTTGCGGGCCTTCCCGACCGAGGTCCCCACCGGCGTCGGTTTCATGCAGCGGTCGGGCTTGGTCGAACAGGGACGCCCCGACGAGTTCGAGGCGTTGGCCGGCATCTGCCCGGTGTTCCGGCTGGATCCGCTGTGACCGACAACCCCTTTGACGCACAGGCGTGGCGCCCGGTCGACGGGTTCGACGACCTGACCGACATCACCTACCAGCGCCACGTCACCGATGCCACGGTGCGGGTGGCGTTCAACCGGCCCGAGGTGCGCAACGCCTTCCGGCCGCACACCGTCGACGAGCTGTACCGCGCGCTCGACCACGCGCGCATGTCCCCGGACGTCGGTGTGGTGCTGCTGACCGGCAACGGCCCGTCGCCCAAGGACGGCGGCTGGGCGTTCTGCTCGGGCGGCGATCAGCGCATCCGCGGCCGGTCCGGCTACCAGTACGCGTCCGGAGAAACCGCGGACACCGTCGACGCCGCCCGCGCGGGCCGGCTGCACATCCTCGAGGTGCAGCGACTGATCCGGTTCATGCCCAAGGTGGTCATCTGCCTGGTCAACGGGTGGGCCGCCGGCGGCGGGCACAGCCTGCACGTGGTCTGCGACCTCACCCTGGCCAGCCGCGAGCACGCCCGCTTCAAGCAGACCGACGCCGACGTCGGCAGCTTCGACGGCGGCTACGGCAGCGCGTACCTGGCCCGCCAGGTGGGCCAGAAGTTCGCCCGGGAAATCTTCTTTCTCGGCCGGGAGTACACCGCCGAGCAGATGCACCACATGGGCGCGGTCAACGAGGTCGTCGACCACGCCGACCTGGAACGCGTCGCCGTGCAGTGGGCGGCGGAGATCAACGCGAAATCGCCTCAGGCGCAACGCATGCTGAAGTTCGCGTTCAACCTGCTCGACGACGGCCTGGTCGGCCAGCAGCTGTTCGCGGGCGAGGCCACCCGGCTGGCCTACATGACCGACGAGGCCGTCGAGGGCCGCGACGCGTTCCTGCAGAAGCGCCCGCCGGACTGGAGCCCCTTTCCGCGGTATTTCTAGCGTCGAGGCTGTAAAAGTGCAGCGGAAGTGCGAGTAGCGGCCTGCAAAATTACCGGCTCGAGGCGCCCTAGACTCCACGCGTGAGCAAAAGCCCCCTGCGCCGGATCACCGACCAGATCGTGTTGGCGACCATGCGACCGCCCGCCGCACCGCAGGTGCTGGTCAACCGGCCCGCGATCAAACCGATCGACCTCGACGGCAAGCGGATCCTGATCACCGGGGCGTCGTCGGGCATCGGGGAGGCCGCCGCCGAGCAGTTCGCCGGGCTCGGCGCCACCGTCGTCGTGGCCGCCCGGCGCCAGGAGCTGCTGGACGCGCTGGCGGCCCGCATCACGGCCGCGGGGGGCAAGGCGCTGTCGATCCCCTGCGACGTCTCCGACATGGACGCCGTCGACGCGCTGGTGGCCGACGTCGAGGGGCGCCTCGGCGGGATCGACATCCTGGTCAACAACGCCGCGAAGTCCATCCGCCGCCCGCTGGCCGAGTCCCTGCAGCGCTGGCATGACGTCGAGCGCACCATGGCCCTCAACTACTACTCGCCGCTGCGGCTGATCCGCGGGCTTGCGCCCGGCATGCTCGAGCGCGGCGACGGCCACATCATCAACGTCTCGACGTGGGGCGTGCTGTCGGAGGCCTCGCCGCTGTTCGCGGTGTACAACGCCTCGAAGGCCGCGCTCTCGGCGGTGAGCCGGGTGGTCGAAACCGAGTGGGGCCACCGGGGCGTGCATTCGACGACCCTGTACTACCCGTTGGTGGCCACACCCATGATCGCGCCGACGAAGGCCTACGAGGGGGTTCCGGCGCTGACGTCGCAGGAGGCCGCCGAGTGGATGGTCACGGCCGCGCGCACCCGGCCGGTGCGGATCGCGCCGCGGATGGCGATCGCGGCCCGGGCGCTCGACACCATCGGCCCGCGTTGGGTGAACACCCTCATGCAGCGGCAGAGCATCCAGCCCAACCGCGCGGCCGATAGCTGACTTAAGGCCATCGCGGCCGCGGCGGCGGACGTGATAGACACGAGCGTATGGAGATCCTGGCCAGCCGGATGCTGCTCCGGCCGGTGGACTACGAGCGGTCGCTGAGCTTTTACCGGGACGAGATCGGCCTCGCGATTTTTCGCGACTACGGCGGTGGCACAGTCTTTTTCGCCGGCCAGGGGCTGCTGGAGCTGGCCGGTTTCGGCTCCCCGGACCATTCGCGGGGACCCTTTCCGGGTGCGCTGTGGCTGCAGGTCCGCGACATCGCGGCCACCCAGGCAGAGCTGCGGGGCCGGGGCGTGCCGATTGCCCGCGAGGCGCGCCAGGAGCCGTGGGGGCTGCACGAGATGCACGTGACCGACCCGGACGGCATCACGCTGATTTTCGTCCAGATCCCCGCTGACCACCCGCTTCGCCGCGATACCCGTGGTGAACGGCAGGCCAAGTCAGGTTAACGACGAGGTAACTTATGGCGACGAGTCAAGGTACACCGACGTTTGCGGTCTTCCTGCGTTCGACAATCGAATCCTCCGACTACGAGAATCAGGCGCTGTGAACATAGACTTGTTCCTCTTGATCATTGTCGTAATCACGGCACTCGCTTTCGATTTCACCAACGGCTTCCACGACACCGGCAACGCCATGGCGACGTCGATCGCCAGCGGCGCGCTCAAGCCCAAGGTGGCCGTCGGCCTGTCCGCCGTGCTGAACCTCGTGGGCGCCTTCATGTCCACCGCCGTCGCCGCCACAATCGCCAAAGGTTTGATCGACGGGCACATCGTGACGCTGGAACTGGTCTTCGCCGGCCTGGTCGGCGGCATCGTCTGGAACCTGCTGACCTGGCTGCTCGGCATCCCGTCGAGCTCGTCGCACGCGCTGATCGGCGGCATCGTCGGGGCCACCATCGCCGCGGTGGGCGGGCACGGCGTGATCTGGAAGGGCGTGGTGTCCCACGTGCTCATCCCGGCCGTGGTGGCCGCGATCCTGGCCATCGGCGTCGGAGCGCTTGCGACCTGGCTGGTTTACCGCGTCACCCGCGGCCTCGACGAAAAGCGCACCGAAGCCGGCTTCCGGTACGGCCAATGGGGCTCGGCCTCGCTGGTCTCGCTGGCGCACGGCACCGGCGACGCGCAGAAGACGATGGGCATCATCTTCCTCGCGCTGATGTCCTACGGGTCGATCAGCAAGAACACCGCGGCGCCGCCGCTGTGGGTCATCGTGGCGTGCGCCATCGCCATGGCGGCGGGCACCTACCTGGGCGGCTGGCGCATCATCCGCACCCTGGGCAAGGGACTGGTCGAGATCCAGTCGCCACAGGGCATGGCGGCCGAGTCGTCCTCGGCCGCGGTCATCCTGCTGTCCACCCACTTCGGCTACGCGCTGTCGACGACCCAGGTCTGCACCGGTTCGGTGATGGGCAGCGGCCTGGGCAAGCCCGGCGGCGAGGTGCGCTGGGGCGTGGCCGGCCGGATGGTGGTCGCGTGGCTGGTCACCCTGCCGCTGGCCGGGCTCGTCGGCGCGCTCACCTACTGGATCGTCCACCTCATCGGCGGCTACCCCGGCGCGATCATCGGGTTCGGGCTGCTGGTCGCGGTCGCGGCCACCATCTACGTCCGGTCGCGCAAAGTCAAGGTCGACCACAAGAACGTCAACGCCGAATGGGAGGGCAGCCTTACCGCCGGTCTGGAGGGCCTGGAGGACAAGCAGGGCCCGCCCGGCACCGGGCCGACGATCGGCGGCACCGCCGCCACGTCGCGGTCGGGCTCCGATGACCCCACGGTGGGCGCGGGGAGCCTGTCATGAGCCAGTTCAGCGAATGGTTCAACTACCAGGCCTCCCTGAAGATTTTGGTATTCAGCATGCTGGCCGGTGGCGCGCTGCCGGGGTTGTTCGCCCTGGGCCTGCGGCTGCATGCCATGGGCGCCGGGGACGTCACCACCAACGGCGCCACACCGCAGCGCAACCCGGGGCTGACCGCGGCCGCCTGGGCGATCTATGCGCTGGTGGTCGCGGTGATCCTGTTCGCCCTGGCCTACATCTCCCGGGATTTCGTCGCGCACCACACCGGGTATTCCTTCCTTGGAGCCAAGGTCAAGTAGCATCGGGTCCGGTTCTTCACCGAATACCGAGCACCCGCCCGGGAGTAGGTTGCACATGAACGGATTCCTCAGCTCGATCGTGGCGTGGCTGCGCGCCGGTTACCCCGAAGGCGTTCCCCCGACGGACACCTTCGCCGTGCTGGCCCTGCTCACCCGCCGGCTGAGCAGCGACCAGGTCGTGGCCGTGGCCAACGAGCTGATCGAGCGCGGCGAGTTCGACCACATCGACATCGGGGTGGCGATCACCCAGATCACCGACGAGCTGCCGTCGCCCCAAGACATCGAGCGGGTGCGGGAGCGGCTGGCCGAGAAGGGCTGGCCGTTCGAGGACGAGCACAGCGCCGGAGACCACGCATAGCCGTCCTGCGCGCGCTCAGCCTCCCGTCGGGCCGCGCCGCCGAAGTGCTGCTGCCGGCCCTGGAACGGGTGCTGGCCGGGCGCGAATCCGCACTGGTCGTCGTGCCCGAGGAGCCCGATCCCGAGGCGCTGCGCGCGTTGCGGGTCGGGGAGCCCATCGACGACGACGTGGCCCTGGTGGCTGTGACTTCCGGGACGACGGGAACCACGGGCCTCCCCAAGGGCGCCCTGCTCACCGCCGCGGCGCTGCACGCCAGCGCGGCGGCCACCCATGACCGCCTCGGCGGGCCGGGCACCTGGCTGCTGGCCCTGCCGCCCTACCACATCGCCGGGATCCAGGTGGTGGTGCGCAGCGTGCTGGCCGGCTCGGCGCCCGTCGAGCTGGACGTCTCCGCCGGCTTCGACGTCACCGCGCTGCCCGGCGCCCTCGGGCGGCTGGGCCCCGGACGCCGCTACGCGTCACTGGTCGCCGTCCAGCTGGCCAAGGCGCTGGCCGACCCGGCGGCCGCCGCCGCGCTCGCCGAACTCGACGCCGTGCTGCTCGGCGGCGGGCCGGCCCCACAACCGGTGCTCGACGCCGCCGCGGCCTCCGGCGTCGCGGTGGTCCGCACGTACGGGATGAGCGAGACCGCCGGGGGCTGCGTGTACGACGGCATCCCCCTCGAGGGGGTGCGGCTGCGGGTGTCGGGCGGCGGGCGCATCTCGATCGGCGGCGCGACGCTGGCCAAGGGCTACCGCAACCCGGCCGATCCCGACCCGTTCGCCGAGCCGGGCTGGTTCCGCACCGACGACCTGGGCGCCCTCGACGACGCGGGCGTGCTGACGGTGCTGGGGCGCACCGACGACGCGATCAGCACGGGCGGGTTGACGGTGCTGCCGCAGCCGGTCGAGGCGGCGTTGTGCACCCACCCCGCCGTCGGCGACTGCGCCGTGTTCGGGGTCGCCGACGACCGGCTGGGCCAACGGGTCGTCGCCGCCGTGGTGGCTGCCGACGGCGCCGCCGCACCGACCCTGGAGGCGCTGCGGGCGCACGTGCGGAGCACCCTGGACGCCAGCGCCGCGCCGCGCGAGTTGCACGTCGTCGAGGAGCTGCCGCGGCGCGGCATCGGCAAGGTCGACCGGCGGGCGCTGGCGCGGCGGTTCGGTGGCGGTCAATAGGCTGGTCGACCGTGAGCATTGCGCGACGGGAGTTTGCGCGGGAGGCGGTCGCGGTCGCGGTCGGGGTTGGTTTGGTCGCGGCCGCGTTCGTGCTGCCGCGGCTGCACCTGGGGGTCAAACCCCTGCTCGGCGTGGGACCGGAGCGGTTCGCCACGCACGCCGGATCGGCCCCGATCTTCGGGGCGTGGGAGATCCACGCGAGCTGGGGCACCGCGCCCGCCGTCGCCCTGGCCGCGGCCGTGGTCATCTGGGGACCGGCGCTCGCCCAGCGCCTTTCGTGGCGCACGCTGACGCTGGGGACCTGGGCCACCGCCTGCGGGTGGGCTTTTGCGCTGGCCATGATCGACGGCTGGCAGCGCGGCTTCGCCGGCCGGCTGACCACCCGCGACGAATACCTGCACGAGGTGCCCGGTGTCATCGACATCCCGGCCACGCTGCGCACGTTCGCCGGCCGGATCCTCGACTTCCAGCCGAACTCGTGGACCACGCACGTCTCGGGCCATCCGCCGGGGGCGCTGCTGACGTTCGTGTGGCTGGACCGGATCGGCCTGCACGGCGGCGCGTGGGCCGGGTTGCTGTGCCTGTTGGCCGGCTCGAGCGCGGCGGCGGCCGTGGTCGTGGCGGCCCGCGCGCTGGCCGACGAGCCCACCGCGCGGCGGGTCGCGCCGTTCGTCGCGGTGGCCCCGACGGCGATCTGGGTGGCGGTCTCCGCGGACGGGTACTTCGCCGGGGTCGCGGCCTGGGGCATCGCCCTGCTGGCCGTGGCGGTGCACCGGACGGTGCGGTTCCCCGCCGCGGCGGCCGCGGGCGGGGGCCTGCTGCTGGGCTGGGCCGTGTTTCTCAGCTACGGCCTGGGGTTGATGGCGATTCCGGCGCTGGCGGTGCTGGCCTCCGCGCCGGACCGGCGCGCGGCGCTGCGGGCGCTGGGGCCCGCCGTCGCGGCGGCGCTGGCGGCGGCGGTGGCGTTCGCCGCCGCGGGGTTCTCCTGGTTCGACGGTTACACCCTTGTGCAGCAACGCTATTGGCAGGGCATCGCCAGGGACCGGCCGTTCCAGTATTGGGGCTGGGCCAACCTGGCGTGCGTGGTGTGCGCGATCGGGCTGGGCAGCGTCGCCGGACTCGGCCGCCTGTTCGACGCGAGCGCCCTGCGCCGCCGCAGGGGTTTTCCGCTGCTGCTGCTGGCCATGGTGGCCGCCATCGTCTGCGCGGATCTGACCACGCTGAGCAAGGCCGAGGTCGAACGGATCTGGCTGCCCTTCACCGTCTGGCTCACCGCGGCGCCCACGCTGCTGCCCGCACCCTCACACCGGTGGTGGCTGGCGCTCAACGCCGCGGGGGCGCTGCTGCTCAACACCGTCATCGTCACGCACTGGTAGCCCTTACAGGCCGGCCGCGCGGGTGACCCGCGCGAAGCGGCTGTCGGGCGTGCACGCGCCGCGCACGGCCGCGACGTCGCCGACGACGTCGAAGTCGGCCAGCCGTTCCACCGGGGCGACGTCGATTCCGTTGGCGCGCAATGCCTTCAGGGTGAGCTCGCCGGTATCCGGTTGAGACATCGGGACGCAGCGCAGGCACTGCGCCATCGCGGGTGCCCGCACCCCGAGCACCCACCAACCGCCGTCGCGCGCCAGGCCGAGCACGGCCGTCGCGTCGAGCAGCCGCCGCGCGCAGCCGGCCAACAGCTCGGCCGTCACCTGCGGGGTGTCCATCCCGATCTGCAGCACCGGATGCCCGTCGGCCGCGTCGGCGTGTGCGTGGGCGAGCCGGTCGCCGAAGCCCTCCCCGCGCTGGCCTATCACGGTGAACGACTCCAGCCGCCGGGCGATCTCGGCGGCGCCCGCGGCGGCGCTCAGGTCGCCGGCCAGCGCCACCACCCGCGCCGCCACCGGCGTGGCGGCCACCGCGTCCAGCGTGTCCAGCAGCGCGGCCGAAGCGATGTCCGCGGCGACCCGCTCGCCGACCGTTGCGGCCAGCCGCGTCTTGGCACGGCCGGGCTCCGGCGCCTTGGCGACGACCAGCACGGTCACCGGCAGCACGCTCACGAGATGACTTTCCAGAAGTCCAGGATCGCGATCACGCTGCCCCGCAGCGAACCGCTGACCTTGGACACCCCGCCGGTGCGGGGCCCGTAGCTGACGTCGAGTTCGACCACCCGCCAGCCGGCAGCGGCGGCGCGGACCAGCAGCTCCAGCGGATAGCCGGACCGCCTGTCGGCGACCCCAAGGTTCAGCAGCGCCTCGCGCCGCGCGACTCGCATCGGCGCGATGTCGTGCACCGGCAGGCCGTGGCGCGTGCGCAGCCGCCAGCTCATCACCACGGTGCCCAGCCGCGCGACCCACGGCCAGTGCAACCCGGGCACGGGCCGGCGCCTGCCGATCACGAGGTCGGCGCCCTCGAGCGCGGCGACCAGCCGCGGCAGGTCGCCGGCGTCGAGCGAGCCGTCGGCGTCGATGACCGCCACGATCGGGGTCGTCGCGGCGGCCACGCCCGCGTGCACCGCCGAGCCGTACCCGGCCCGCGGCTCGGCGACCACCCGGGCGCCGTGACGGCGCGCGACCCCGGCGGTGTCATCGGTGCTGTTGTTGTCGACCACCAGCGCCGCGTAGCCCGCGGGGATGGCCGCCAGCACGGCCGGCAGTGACTCCTCCTCGTTGAGGCAGGGCAGCACCACCGTGACGTCCTGGGGAGCGGGCATGGGCGTGCGCTCAGGATCCCGACCCGTGCTGCCCGCCGACGCCGCTCGACCCCTGCGGGGTCTGCGGCTTCGGCGCCACGGTCTGGGGCGCTTGCGTCTGGGTGTGCGTCGGTGCCGGCGCCTGGGTGGTGGGCGGTTTGGTCGGCACGGTGGACTGCTGGGTCGGGGTGACCGGTGCCATCGTCGTGGTCGGTGGGACGTACGTGGTGGTCGCCGCGGCGTGGCTGGTCGTCGGCGGGTTCGTCGTCGTCGGCGGGTTCGTCGTCGTCGGCGGGTTCGACGTCGTCGTCGGCGGGTTCGTCGTCGTCGGCGGGTTCGACGTCGTCGTCGGCGGGTTCGACGTCGTCGTCGGCGGGTTCGACGTCGTCGTCGGCGGGTTCGACGTCGTCGTCGGCGGGTTCGACGTCGTCGTCGGCGGGGTGGAGCCCGTCGTCGGCGGGTTGTAGGGCGGCCGCGGGTACGGCGGTTGCCAACCCGGGAACGGAACGATGATCGGGACCGGGATGGGCACGTTCGGGTTGGGGTTGGGCACGAAGCCCGGTGCGGGGCTCGCCGGGGTCCCGCCACCGCCGGCGGGCGGGGACGCAGGTTGCGGGGCCGTGCCGCCGTTCGCCGGGGCCGGGATGGTGCCGCCCTGGAATCCCGCGTTGGGCGCCTCGGGAGGCGGCGGCGGCACCGGGGCCTGCTGCTGCGTCGGCAGCAGCGGCATGAACTTGCCCGGGGCGGCGTTCTGGTGCCCCACCACGGGCTGCTGGCTCGCGGTCGGCCGGACGGCGATCGCGACCGCGACGGCCAGCGACGCGAACCCGACGACCGCGAACGCGATGACGGCGTTGCCGATCAAAAGCGCCCGCCGGTTCAGCGGCGCCCGGGCGCCGTCGCCGCCCGCTTCGTCGTACTCGTCGCCGTACTCGTCGAACGCGGGCAGCGGCTCGGACTCGCCGGCCATCGAGTACGCCAGCTGCTGTTCCTCGGCGGCGGCCTCGGGCGCGGGCGCCGACGCGGTCTCGTCCGCGCCGCCCAGCAGCGCGGTCTCCTCGCCCGCCAGCGCCGGCGCGGCCCGGGTCGCGTCGGGCCCGCCGGCCAACGGTGCCGCGGCCAGCGCCGCCCCGCGGGCCAGGGCGAAGGTCGGGTCGTCGGGGATCTGCACCCGGGCGGTGGAGGCGTCGCGGAGCTGGCCGGCGAGCCGGGTGAGGTCCGTCGACGTGCGGTCGGAGGCGGCGACCAGGTAGACGTCTCCGGCGGCGTCGGGATGCTCGCCCAGCCGCGCCATCAGCGTGTCGAACGTCGCGGTGGCGTCGCCGCCCGCGAGCGGCCCGGAAGCCAGCAGCGTCGGCGGCGCATCGACGTCATCGGCACCGGAGCCCGGCAGGGACAGCGTGGCCGTCTCGTCGTCGACCATGAGCACGGCGCCGGGGTGCCCCGCCGCCCGCATCAGGGCCGCCACGGCCTGCGACTCGGAGAGCACCCCGACGTTGGGGACGCCGGAGTCCTCCAGCGCCCGCCGCAGCAGTTCGGCCTGGGGGTGATCCGTCCAGCACAGCCGGGTGCCGACCAGGTGGTGACTCTCCCCGGCCAGCAGCCGGTTGGTGCCGACCACGGTCTCGGTGAGCTTCCCGACCGGGTTGTCTTCGAGGTCGACGACGGATTGGTCGATCACGTCACCGCCCTGCGCGCCCTGCTCGACCAGCGCCAAGCGGGCAACGGGGCCTGTGACCGCGACCCCCAAAACGACGTCCATCCCGGCTCTCCTTCGACTGGCGACCCCACAGCCAGCAATGTCCTGCCTTCATTACACTGCGATACCGTCGGCATTATCAGTTCGCCTACGAGCGCAGCCTAATCAGCGTCGGCGAACGGCGGGACGGTCCCCGCAACGACCTGCCGCGCAAGCGACTTCGACAGCGATTGACCGGCCACTGCCGCGGCGTCCGAACGGAGACTATGTTCGCAACCGAGCAACGCATTCGGCCCGGCGGGGTGCTCCCCCGCCGCACCACCGAATCTGCGGCGACGGTAACCGTCCTTGACATCCGGGGGGCCTCGTGAGCCAGAGCAGCGACGACACGCCTACCGGCCCCATCGGCGGGCAGACCCAACGCATCCCCCGGCCGGCCGAGCACCGCGCACCGGAGGCCGCGCCGGCGCCGCGGCGGTGGGACACCATCCGCGACCTGACCGCCGCCGCCTTGCTGATCGTGGCGCCACTACTGCCGTGGAACCTGTATTTCGGGCTCGGCATCCCCGGCAGCGACGGCGCGGTGTTCGCGGTCCTGCTGGCGGTGACCGTGCTGTCGCTTGTGTCGCTGGTCGTGACCCGGCTGGGTCCGACGCGGTCCAACCCCGCCCTGGCCCGGCGGATCCGCCTGGGGCTCAACGTTCCCTACCTGTTGCTGGTGCTGGCGTTCGTCGGGTTCGACGGCTACGAAACCGTCCGGTTCGGCGGCACCGTGCAGGTGCCCGGCGGTGTCGGGCCGGGCGCGTGGCTGGGCGTCGCCGGATCGCTGCTGTGCGCGCAACCGGCGAACCCCGAACCGGCGGGCGAGAAGCTTCCCGCCGCCCGGGTCATCGGCTACGCGTCGATGCTCGGCGCGGCGGGAAGCTTCGGGTTCAACCTGTACTGGCGGGTGCGCTACGCGCTCGGCGGTGCCGAGTTCGGCAAGCAGAACATCGCGGTCATCGCCACCGCCGTAGTGTACGGCGTGGTGGCCCTGGCCGCCGTCGTCGTGGCGTCCACCTGGCTGGTGCGCACCACCAGGGCGTCGCGCCTGGCCGCCGTCGCGCTCGCGGGGTCGGCGCTGGTCGCCGGCGCCCTGGTGTGGCTCCTTCCCGTCGGCCGCGACGTCGACGCGTTCCACGGCATCGCGCAGAACACCTCGCTGGCCGGGGTCGGCTTCGAGGGCTATCTGGCGTGGGCGGCGGCCGCGGCGATGTTCTGGCCCCGGACGCGGGCGGCCGAGGCGAATGCCTGGCGGGCGGCGGCCCGGCACGGTCTGCTGCTGGTCGCCGTGTGGTGTCTGGGGTCGATGGCCATGCGGATCACCGACCTCGCCGTCGCGGTCGGCCTGGACTACCCGTTCTCGCGGTACGACAGCATGGTGCTGGCCGGCTTCGACCTGGCCGCCGCCGTGCTGGCGATCTGGCTGCGCATCAACCTGGTCAACGACACCGTCTCGGCGAGGCTGGTCTCGTCGCTGTGCGGGCTCGTCGCCACCCTCACGGTGGCCCGCGTGGTGCTGGGCGTCGCGCTGGCCCCGCGGTTCGCCGAGGCGCCTCATGCCGCCGCGCAGAACCCGGTGTACGGCAACGACCTCGCCCAACAGATCACGAGCGTCTTCGACGTGACGCTGTGCGGGCTGGCGCTGTGCATCCTGACGGCGGCGATCGTCACGGGTCGACACACGCGGCGCCGCAGTCCCGCGCTCCAGCGTGCCGCGCCGGCCGGCGCCCGCCCCTCCGTGGACGCGCCGACGACGCGCGTGCGGGTCGGCCGCCCGGCCCCGCCCTCGGCGGCGGCGACGACCCACATCCCGACCGGCGCCGCGGGTGCCGACGCGGACCACCCCACCACGGAGATACCGCAGGCGGCATCGGGGTCGCCGGGGCCTCGCATCTTCCGCGGCGACGACTCGGCGACCAAGCAGATCCCGGTCCCCAAACCCAGGATCTTCCGGCCGCCGCAGGACCCCGCGTAGCGGGCTAACTTTTTCCGCCGCCGGGCGGGCTGCCGGGCGGTTCCACCTTCAGCCTCTTGGCCACCGGTACGTCGCTCGAGGAAGTGCAACCGGGTGATGAAGTGCGTGGGGATCGCGATCAGCGCCATGGTCAGCGGCATCCCCAACCCGAGCGCCCTGCCCGGCAGCGGCCAGTTCTCCTTCAGCGTGGCCAAGGGTGGTGAGTACCTCACTGCGAGGGAAGTAATCATCGAGTTTTCCCGGCGCTCGGGGGTCCATCGGCCCCGCAGCGTCCGGCCTAGCCGCGCAGGGGCGCAAAGGCGAAGTCCCGCAACCCCTCCCGCGGCCCGACGGCCGCCGAGAACCCCAGCACCTCGGCGGCGCGCCCCGGGGCGGCGACGATGTGACGCACGTCGCCGCTGCGGTACTGCCCGGTGACGACCGGCGCGAGTGAACCGTCGCGCGCCCCGCACAGCGTGCTCGCCACCTCCATGATCGAGATCGGCTGTCCCGAGCACACGTTGGCCGCGATGAAGCCGGCGCGCTCACCGGTCGCCGCCGCCACGTTGGCCGCGGCCACGTCGTCGACGTGGACGAAGTCACGCATCTGCCCGCCGTCCTCGAAAACCCTTGGCGGTTGGCCCTTTTCCAGCGACGAACGGAAGATGGCCGCCACCCCGGAATAGGGGGTGTCGCGCGGCATCCCCGGGCCGTAGACGTTGTGGTAGCGCAGTGCGACCACCGAGCCGCCCGTCGCCTCCGACCACGCCAGCGCGTAATGCTCCTGCGCGGTCTTGCTGGCGGCGTACAGGCTGCGCGGCCGCAGCGGGGCCTCCTCGTCGACGAGGCGCCACTGCAGCTCCTCGCCGCCGAGGGGGCAGCGGTGCTCGAAGACCCCGGCGTCCAGGTCGGCGCGCCGCCGCGGCAGCGGGTCGACGGGCCCGTGCTCGCGGCACTGGTAGCGCCCCTGCCCGTAGACCACCATCGACGACGCCAGCACCAGGCGGCGCACCCCGGCGGCGAACATCTGGGCCAGCAACACCGTGGTGGCCAGGTCGTTGTGGCCGCCGTAGGCGGGCGCGTCGGCGGCGTCCACGCCGGCCCCCACCATCGCGGCCTGATGGCACACCAGGTCGACGCCGGCCAGCAGCGGGGCCAGCGCGTCGGCGTCGCGCACGTCAACGCGGTGGCATCCCGGCGGCAACACCGCGTCGGGGCCGTGCGCGGCCGGCAGCAGCGCGTCGACGCCGACCACGTCGTGGCCGGCCGCCCGCAGCGCCGCGTCGACCCGCGACCCGATGAACCCGGCCGCGCCGGTCAGCAGCACCCTCATGGCAGCTCGACGGGCAACGTCACGCCGGTGTGCGGCAGGCAGTGCGTGCAGGTGCGTTCGTCGGCCACCCGGCCGATCGCCTCGCGCACCAGCTTCTTGAACGGCTCGACGTTCTGCTGGAACTGGGCGAACACCTCCGCGGTCTTCACACCCTCGCCGACCTGGATGCCCGCGTCCAGATCAGTCACCAAAGCGATTGTTGCATAACATATTTCGAGTTCACGGGCCAGCACCGCCTCCGGGTAGCCGGTCATGTTGACCAGGCTGAACCCGGCCGCGGCGAACCAGCGGCTCTCGGCCCGGGTGGAAAACCGCGGCCCCTGGATCACCACCATGGTGCCGCCGTCGATGACACCGGGCAGGGCGGTGACCGCGTCCCGCAGCGACGGGCAGTAGGGGTCGGCGAAGTCGACGTGGATGCCGCCGGAGTCGAAGTAGGTGTCGGGACGACCACTGGTTCGGTCGACCAGCTGGTCGGGCACCACCAGGGCGCCGGGGCCGTTGGCGGGGTCGAGGCTGCCGACCGCGCACGGGCCGAAGACGCGCCGCACCCCCAGCTTGCGCAGCGCCCACATGTTGGCCTTGTAGGGCACGGTGTGCGCCGAGTATTCGTGGGTCGCGCCGTGCCGGGGCAGGAAGGCGACCTCGTGCCCGCCGACGGTCCCGATCGTGACGGGCGCGCTGGGCCGCCCGAACGGGGTGTCCACGGTGACGGTGCGGGTATCGGATTCGAGGAACGTGTAGAAGCCGCTGCCGCCGATGACTCCGAGCATCCGCCCATTGTGGTGCATGGCCCACGTTGCGCCCTGGCAGGATGCTCTCGTGGCCAGTTTCGGGCAGTGGATCTCGGGCGCCCGGCCGCGGACGCTGCCGAACGCGGTGGCGCCGGTTGTGGCGGGCACCGGGGCCGCGGCGTGGCTGCACGCCGCGGTGTGGTGGAAGGCGCTGCTGGCGCTGGCCGTCGCGGTCGCGCTGACCGTCGGCGTCAACTACGCCAACGACTACTCCGACGGCGTCCGCGGCACCGATGACGAACGGGCCGGCCCGGTGCGGCTGGTGGGGTCGCGGCTGGCGGCGCCGCGCGCGGTGCTGGCCGCGGCGGTGGCCAGCCTGACGGTCGGCGCGGCGGCCGGGCTGGCGCTGGCGCTGCTGTCCGCGCCGTGGCTGATCGCGGTCGGCGCCGCCTGCATCGCGGCGGCCTGGCTGTACACCGGCGGGTCGAAGCCCTACGGCTACGCCGGCCTCGGCGAGGTAGCGGTGTTCGTGTTCTTCGGCCTGGTGGCCGTCCTGGGCACCGAGTACACCCAAGCGCTGCGGGTGGACTGGGTGGGCCTGCTGCTGGCGGTGTCGATCGGGGCGCTGTCGTCGTCGGTGCTGGTGGCCAACAACCTGCGCGACATCCCCACCGACACGCGGTCGAACAAGATCACCCTGGCGGTCCGTCTCGGTGACGCCCGCACCCGCCTGCTGTACCAGGCACTGCTGGGCACCGCCGGCGTGGTGACCCTGGTGTTGACGGCGGCGACGCCGTGGTGCGCGGTGGGCCTGGTCGCCACGCCGCTGGCGCTGCGGGCCGCGGGCCCGGTGCGCGGCGGCCGCGGCGGCCGCGAGCTGATCCCGGTGCTGCGGGACACCGGCCTGGCGATGGTGGTGTGGGCGGTCGCGGTGGCCTGCGCGTTGGCGCTGGGGCGCTGAGCCGGCGTGCGCTCACGGCTTTGAGCGGGCATCCCTGGCGACCTCGGTCGGCGTGTCGCCGCCCTGAGCGCACACTGCACCGACGCTAGCCGTCGTCGGGTTCGTCGCGCTCGTCGCGTTCGTCGCGTTCGCCGGGTGGGTCGTCCACCGGCTCGCCGCGCAGCCGGGCCTGCAGCTGCGCCCGTTCCCGACGGCGGCGCTCGCCGACCACCGCAAGCGCGGCGGTCGCGCGCCGGCGCAGCGGGCTGAACAACCAGATGCCCAACGGCATCGCGATGATGAGGGCGAACAACGCCGCCACGATGAGGGGGAACCGGGCGATGCCCAGCAGTCGCGCGACCCCGTAGATCACTCCGCTGAGCAGGACCACCAGCAGCAACCGCGCTGCCGCATAAGCCAACACGTCGAGAAGGACGCCCCTGCCGTGCTTACCGGTGCTGGTGTCGCCAGGCCTTTCTGCCACAGCCCGAGCCTACGACGCGGGTATATTCGCTGCAGGAGGTGTTGAGTGCTCTACCTGCTGGTCGTCCTGATTCTGGGCACCCTGATCTACGTTGGTTGGCGCGCGGCGCGGTCGCAGCACAACCGGCCGAAGACTCGCGTCATCGGTCCCGACGACGATCCAGAATTCCTGCGGCGATTAGGCCACGGCGACAACAACCCCCGCTGACAACCCGTCGAGTCCGTCAGCCGAATCCCGCGTTGCGCTGGTCGCCGCTGAACCCGTCGGCGACGGCCGCCGCCAGTTCGGTGATCGCCTCACGGGTTCCCCGCCGCAGCCGCTCCAGGTCGATCTCGGCGCCCTCTTCGAGGTGGGGGTCGAACGGCACCAGTTGCACCGCACGGCAGCGCCGGGAGAAGTGGTCGATCACCTTGTTCATGTCGACCTTGCCGGTCCGCGGCCGCACCCCGTTGATGACCGCGATGGAATTACGGACCAGTTCCTCGTGGCCGTGCGCGTCCAGCCAGTCCAGCGTCGCCGAGGCGCTGCGCGCGCCGTCGATGGATCCCGAGCTGACGACCACCAGCACATCGGCCTTGTCCAGCACCGACGACATCGCCGAATGCAGCAGCCCGGTGCCGCAGTCGGTGAGCACCAGGCCGTAGAACCGCTCCAGGACGTCCAGGGCGCGGACGTAGTCGTCGGCGCTGAACGCCTCCGAGACGGCGGGATCGGTCTCCGAGGCCAACACCTCCAGCCCGCTCGGCCCCTTCGAGGTGTACCGGCGCACGTCGCTGTAGCGCTGGATGCTCCCGGCGTCGTGCAGCAGCTCGCGCACCGTCGCCGCCGTCTCCAACGGAACCTTCTGGCTCAGGGTGCCGCGGTCGGGGTTGGCGTCGACGGCCACCACCCGGTCGCCGCGCAGGGTGGCGAAGGTGGCCCCCAGCGTCGCTGCGATCGTGGTCTTGCCCACGCCGCCCTTCAGCGACAGCAACGCGATCCGGTAGCAACCCCGCAGCGGCCGGTTGACCTGGGCCACCAGGGTGTTGTACCGGGCGGCCCGGGCGCTCTCGCCCACGTTGATCCGGCCACCGGACAGCGCGTAGAGCCACCGCCGCCAGCCGTCCGACGGCGGCGGCTTGGCCGGCCGCAACAGCATGCTGGTGGACAGCTCGGGGTACGGCGTGTGGGGCAGCGGCTCGGGGCGGCGCGGGCCTGCCGGGGCCACCGCGCCTTCCGTGGGCCGCGCGTCGACCGGGCCGGCGTAATAGGCCCCGTAGGCCGTCGGGTCGACGCGGGTGATGCCGGTGGGCGGCGTGTTGTCCCAGTGCGGCATCCCGGCGGGCACCGGCGAGGTGGGCGGTGGCGGCGCCGGCCTGTCGGCGGGTTGGCGCCGCTCCGTGCGGAATCCGGCGAACGCGCGGGTGGGCGAATCGTCGCCGGTGTGCTGCTGGGATGGCTCCTGCGGGGACAACTGGCTGGTCGGCTGTTCGGGCGCCCCCGCGCCGGTCGTCGGATCCTCGGACACGTGCATTTCCCCCGGCTCGGTTAGTCGGTTTGCTGATTGTCAGCCCACGCCCGCGTACGAGTGCAGACCCACGGTGACCAGGTTAACGAAGAACAGATTGAAGACCATGGCCACGAACCCCGCAACGTTGATCCAGGCGGCCTTGCGGTCCCGCCAGCCCGCGGTCGAGCGGGCGTGCAGGTAGGCGGCGTAGACCACCCATGCGACGAAGGACACCGTCTCCTTGGGGTCCCAGCCCCAGTACCTGCCCCAGGCTTCTTCGGCCCAGATCGCACCGAAGATCACCCCGAAGCCGAACACCGGGAACGCGAAGATGGTGGTGCGGTAGGCGATGCGGTCCAGCGTCTGGGCGTCGGGGAGCCGCTGCACCATCTGGGCCAGCGGGCCGTCGGTCTCCGGGTGCCCCAGCCGCGACGTGCGCAGCAGGAACAGGATGCTGGCGATCCCGGCGACCATGAACACGCCCGACCCCAGGCTGACCACCGACACGTGGATCGGCAGCCAGTAGGACTGCAGCGCGGGCATCACCGGCGCGGCGTTGGTGTAGAGCCAGCGGCCGGACACCGTCAGCAGGATCAGCACCGGCACCAGCAGGAACACCCACAGCGGGCGGTATTGCGGGCGGCGCAGCACGATCGCGCCGGCCACCAGGCCGCTCAGGCACGTCAGGTTGATGAACTCGTACATGTTGCCCCAGGGCACCCGCAGGGTGGCCGCGCCGCGCAGCACCACGCACGCCAGCAGCAGCCCGATGCCGAGGTAGACCACGGCCAGCCCGGCCCGGCCGACCCGTTCGTCGAACGGCCGGGCGGGAACGTCCGCCACGATGCCCGGGGTGGCGCTGTCGGCGCCGACCGCCCCGGCCAGCACCCGCTCGCGCTCCTCGGCGCGCCGCCCGCCCGCGTAGGCCAGCTCGACGGCGAGCAACAGCAGCGCCACCACCAGTGCCACCACCGCCGAGGTGAACGCCCAGTCGGAGTAGCGCGCCAGCCCGATGTTGACGTGCAGGGTATTCATTTGACGTCCACCTGAAGACTCCTCTTGGACGCGGCGGGTGCCTCGCCGAGCCCGGCCAACAGCCGCCCGGTCAACCGCTCGAACTCGTCACCCCAGCCGGAGTTGTCGGTGCGCGCGAGGCCGCCCAGTTCGACGTTCACCGTACCCGGGGCCGTGTCGCCGGCCGGCGTCAGACGTACCCACACCCGGCGGCGGCGCACGAGCAGGGACACGACGAGCCCGGCCATCATCGTGATCGCGAAGACCAGCACCCAGATCTGGCCGGGATCGTGGGAGACCTGCAGGTTGACGAACGGCACGGCGCCGTCGAAGCGGACGACGGTGCCCGCCGCCGGGCCACGGTCGATGACGACCTGTTGGCCGGCGCGCAGGTTGACGCGCTTTTCCCTGGTCAGGCGGCCCTGCTGCAACAGCCGCGGGTCCAGGGTGAACAGCGACTGGGGCCGCCCGCTGTCCAGGCCGGTGTCGCCGCGGTAGATGTCGACGGCCACCGCGGGGGCATTCAGGGCCGGGAAGCCCGAGGACAGCAGCGTTCCGTCGAGCTGCTCGGTCGGCGCCAGCAGTCCCTGGATCGCGATCTCGTGCCGGCGGCGCTCGACCGGGTCGGGATAGCTGCCGGCCGGCGGGTCGACGCGCACCACGCCCGAGGACAACAGGGTCAGCGGGTTGTCGGGTCGCCATTGCACGGTCGACGTGCGGGTCTGCCCGTCGGGGAACGTCACCGTGAAGGTCGGGGCGTAGCCATGGCCCTGCAGGTAGACCCGGTCGCCGCCGACCCGCAGCGGATGGTTGACCTCCAGGCGGTATGGGTGCCAGTCGTTGGTTGCCAGGTCCCGGCCGGACTGGTAGTCGATCTCGGCGGCATACGACGTGGCCTGGCCCGACGGCAGGTAGTGCGCCGCAAAGTCGTCGACCCGGATACAGATCGGGTGCAGCGAGGTGCCGTCGACGGTGTTGCCGGCGCGGAACGAGTCGAACGCGGCCGGTGAGGCCGAGCAGAAGCCGGGGCCGCCGTCGGCGATGACGATCACGTTGCCCTCGTAGCCGAACAGCTTGCCGGCGGCCACGGCGACCAGCAGTCCCAGCAGCGAGAAATGGAAGACCAGGTTGCCGAATTCGCGCAGGTAGCCCTTCTCGGCGGACACTTCGACAGTTTCTGGCGTGGTGTCGCCCTCGTGCCGGATGGTCGTGCGCCAGCCGCGCAGCCGGCCGTCGATCGTGTTGGCCAGGGCGTTCAGGTCGCCGGGACTCGCCGCGAGCCGGGTGGCGGCGTGCTTGGGCAGCCGGGCCAGGTTGCGCGGGGCGGCCACCGGGGTGGCGCGCAGGCTGCGGGCGTGCTCGACCATCCGGGGGGTCAGGCAGCCCACCAGGGAGACGAACAGCAGCACGTAGATGGCGGTGAACCAGAAGCTGGAGAACACGTCGAAGGCCTGCGCCGCGTTCAGCCACGGCCCGATCAGCGGGTGGGCCTTGAGGTAGTCGTCGACCTTGCCGGCGTTGAGGCTGCGCTGCGGCAACAGGGCGCCGGGGATGGCGCCGAGCGCGAGCAGGAACAGCAGCACCAGCGCTGTGCCCATCGAGGTCAGCGCGCGCCAAGTGTTGCGCGCCCAGGCAAGCAAGGCACTCAAATCGGCAGCCTCACGTCGGAGACGAACGCGTCGCGCAGCCACGCGATGAAGTCGTTCCACACGCCGGTGACCAGCAGGGCACCGACCGCGATCAGCAGCACGCCGCCGAAGATCTGGATGGCCCGGGTGTGCCGCCGCAGCCAGCCCAGGCCCGCCACGGCCCCCGCCGAGCCGAACGCCAGCAGCACGAACGGGATGCCCAGGCCCAGGCAGTAGGCGATGACCAGGACGATGCCCCGCGCCACGCTGGCCCCGTCGGTGGCCGAGGCGACGGTGATCACTCCCGTCAGCGTCGGCCCCAAACACGGCGTCCAGCCCAGGGCGAACACGGCGCCCAGCAGCGGCGCGCCCGCCACCGTCGACAGGTGGCGCGGGCTGAACCGGGCCTGGCGCTGCAGCGGCGGGATCAGGCCGACGAACACCAGCCCCATCACCACGGTCAGCACTCCGCCGGCGCGTTGCAGCACCAGCTGGTCGGTGATCAGCGTGGTGGTCATGCCCAGCACGGCGACGGTGCCCAGCACGAACACCGCGGTGAACCCCGCGACGAACAACGCCGCGGCCCCCGCGACCCGCCACCGCGCGGCCGGCGGGGCCTGCACCGCACCTGGGCGGGGTCCCGCCTCTTCTTCGGCGACCCCGACGACCGCGGCGAGATACGACAGGTAGCCCGGCACCAGCGGCACCACGCACGGCGAGGCGAACGACACCAACCCCGCCAGCACGCACGCGCCCAACGCCACCAGCAACGGTCCGGCGGCGGCGACCTCGGTCAACCCGCTCATTGCGCTCCCGGCGCGGCCCGACCGGCCGGGGACTCCTGCGCGACCCGCTGCACCACGGGCTGCAGGTCCTGGGCCAGCAGCTCGCGCAGGAACACCGCCGCGACCCGGTGCCGACGGTCCAACACCAGCGTGGACGGGATCACGGTGGTGGGGTACTTGCCGCCGAACGCGATCAGCGTGCGCATCGCGGGATCGTAGATGGACGGGTAGGTCACGTGCCGGTCCTGCACGAAGTCCAGTGCGGCCTGACGGTTGTTGTCGCGGACGTCGATGCCCAAGAACGACACCCCGGAGTCGCGGGTGGCGTCGTAGACCTGCTGCAGCTGGCTGACCTCCGCGCGGCACGGCCCGCACCACTGGCCCCAGACGTTGATGACGACGACCCGCCCGGCGAAGTCGTCGAGGGACAGGGTGCGGGCCGGGTCGGTCAGGTCCGGACCCGACAGTGGGCCGGGGCGGCCGCGGCCGGCGGGCGGGTCGTAGTAGATGTCGGTCTTCCCGCCGGGCGAGACGAATTCGAAGGTGCCGCCCTGGGCCACCGCGTCGCGACCGGTGCAGCCCGCGAGCAGGCCGGGCAGCAGGCCCGCCAGTAAAGCCGCGAGTGTCCCGGCCATCCTCAGGCGCAGCATGATCAGGCGCCCGCCGGTTGCTGATACTCGACGTCGACGAGCCGCTCGCCCTCGTACACCAGGGTGGTCACCGAGGCGAGCCCGCACTCCCGGCGGCGCGGGTCGTGCCACAGGCGCCTGCCGGTCACGTGCAGGCGCAGCGTCCACACCGGCAGTTGGTGGCTGACGCACACCACCTCCTGACCGGCGCCGCGGGCGCGCGCCTTGTGCACCGCGCTGCTCATCCGGGCCGCGATCTCGGCGTAGGGCTCACCCCAGGACGGGGTGAACGGGTTGCGCAGCTGCCACCAGAACCGGGGGTCGCGCCACGCGCCGTCGCCCGGGCCGACGCGGCGGCCCTCGAAGAAGTTGGCCGACTCGATCAGGTCGGGATCGGTGTCGACGGTCAGGTCGTGCTTGGCGGCGATCGGCGCGGCGGTCTCCTGAGCCCGCTGCAGCGGGGAGGCGATCACCGCGGCGATGTCGCGGTCGGCCAGCGCCTCGGCGACCGCGTCCGCCTGGGCCCTACCACGCTCGGACAGCTGAAACCCGGGCAGCCGGCCGTAGAGAATGCCGCTGGGGTTGTGCACCTCGCCGTGGCGCACCACGTGGACGCGGGTCTGCTCGGCCATCAGGATTCCCGGGGTTCAACGGCGGCAGCGGCCGCGCGAGCCGCCAAAGGCAGCGCCGCCGCGATCCGGTCGAAGGCGGCGTCGTCCAGGGCGGCCGAGACGAACCACGCCTCGAACGCGCTGCAGGGCGGGTACACCCCGGCGTCCAGCAGGGCGTGGAAGAACGCGGGGTAACGCCACGTCGCGCTGGCCCGGGCGGACGCGAAGTCGGACACCGGCGTTTCGGAGAAGAACACGCTGAACATGTTGCCCGCCCGCGGAATTTGATGCGGCACACCGGCGTCCGTCAACGACTCGGCCAGCAGCGCGGTCAGGCGATCGGCGTTGGCATCCAGCGTGGCGTACACGGCGTCGTCGGCGGCGCGCAACGTCGCCAGGCCGGCGGCCATCGCCACCGGGTTACCCGACAGCGTGCCGGCCTGGTACACCGGACCCAGCGGCGCCAGCCGTTCCATCACCTCGGCACGCCCGCCGAACGCGGCGGCCGGCAGTCCACCGCTCATCACCTTGCCGAAGGTGAACAGGTCGGCGGCGACGGGATCGATTCCGTACCAACCGCTTCGGCTGACGCGGAAGCCCGTCATCACCTCGTCGCTGATCAACAGCGCCCCGTGCTCGGCGGTGATCGCACGCAACGCCGCGTTGTAGCCGGCCGCGGGCGGCACGACGCCCATGTTGCCCGGGCTGGCCTCGGTGATCACCGCCGCGATCTCGTCGCCGAAACGGGCGAAGGTCTGCCGCACCGCCTCGATATCGTTGTAGGGCAACACGATCGTATCGGCCGCGGCCGCGCCGGTGACCCCGGGCGAGGCCGGCAGACCCAGCGTGGCCACGCCCGAGCCGGCGTCGGCGAGCAGCGCGTCGGCGTGCCCGTGATAGCAGCCGGAGAACTTGACGATCTTGGCCCGGCCGGTGAACCCGCGGGCCAGCCGCACCGCACTCATCGTGGCCTCGGTGCCCGAGTTCACCAGCCGTATCCGCTCCACGGGGGCCACCCGGCCGATGATCGCGCCGGCCAGTTCGCTCTCGGCCGGCGTGGGCGCCCCGAAGGACAGGCCGGACGCGGCCGCGGTGGCGACGGCCTCGACGACCGCGGGATGGGCGTGGCCGAGGATCATCGGGCCCCAGGAGCAGACCAGGTCGGCGTAGCGGTTGCCGTCGGCGTCGGTGAGCCAGCAGCCGCGCGCCTCGGTGATGAAGCGCGGGGTGCCACCGACCGCGGCGAACGCGCGCACCGGGGAGTTCACCCCGCCGGGGATGAGCGCGCAGGCGTCCTCGAAAAGCCGCGCGGAAACCGCGGTTGACGTCGTGGTCTGCTCCGAACTACCCATGGCCACCAGTGTTCCAGCCGTGCCGGCCCGGTCCACTACAGGGTGTAGCAGGACCCGGCTACATCATGCCCGCCGCGCTCGCCGCCTGGCGACCGCGCAGGTCAGTCGGCGTCTTGCTGCTCGGACTCCTGCGCCGCGATCAGGTCATGGCGCGCGGCCTCGCGCTGCCGTTCTGCCGCGCGCCGGTGCCCATCGACGTCGCCGAGGCCCTCCTCGGCGGCGATTTCGTGGGCTGCTGCGGCGCGTTCGTGGGCGACGGCGGCGTGGTAGTGCCGTTGCCGCACGCGCCGGTGCGCCTCGTCGTCGCGCTCGTGGGCCTGCGTGGCGCGCTCGGCGGCCCGCTTGACGTCATCCTCGGTGACGGCCTGGTGGGCGGTGAGTTCCCGCTCCCGGCGCGGCAGTTCAGCCGCGCGCTACGCGGCCTCGTTGCCCCGTGAGTCGGCCACAGGGGCGACAGTAGACCCCTCGACCGGTCGGCGCGCGGAAGCTGTTGATGTCTGGCCCGGCGGGCGAGTTTGATGGCGGTATGCAATTTCCGCAACGGCTCGCCCGGTTCAACCGTCACGTCACCAATCCCATCCAGCGGATGTGGGCCGGCTGGCTGCCCCCGTTCGCCATCGTCGAACATGTCGGCCGGCGCTCCGGCAAGCCGTACCGGACACCGGTCAACGCGTTCCACACCAGCGTCGACGGCAAACCCGGTGTGGCGATTGTGCTGACCTACGGCCCGGACCGGGACTGGCTGAAGAACCTCACCGCGGCCGGCGGCGGGCGGATGCGCCGCAACGCCAAGACGTTCGGCATCACAGATGCGCGCGTGGTGTCGAAGGACGAGGCGGCACAGTACATCACCGGTCGGTGGCGGGCGGCCTTCGCCCGGCTGCCGTTCGAGCAGGCGGTGCTGCTCACCAAAACCGGGTGATGCGGATCACCGCAATCCTCGAGCGGACGGTCACGCTGCACGGCGGCCCCGCCAACGCGGTCGTCGACTTCACCGGCCACACCGTCTCCCTCGTCGCGCTGCGTGCCGACGCGGCGCGGGGCGGCGGGCCCGTGACCGGGGTGGCCTTCGACTCGATCGGCCGCTTCGCCCAGGGCGGGATCCTGCGGGAGCGGATGGCCCCGCGGGTGCTGGCCGCGGCCCCGGAGGCGCTGCTGGACGGCGCGGGGCGCATCGATCCCGCCCGGGTCCTGGCGTGCGCCCTGGCCGGCGAGAAGCCGGGCGGCCACGGGGACCGGGCGGCCGCCGCGGCCGCCCTGGAATTGGCGTGCTGGGACCTCAACGCCAAACTCGGCGACGAACCGGCCTGCGCGACGATCGCGCGCCACTTCGGGCGTGCGCCCGCTCCGGCGGTCGAGGTGTACGCCGCCGGCGGCTACTACCACCCCGGCGGCGACCCCGGCGGCGATGGAGATCGGCTGCGCACCGAGATGCGGGGGTACCTCGAGGCCGGCTACGGCGCGGTCAAGATGAAGATCGGCGGCGCGCCCCTCGCCGAGGACTTGGCGCGGATCGAAGCCGTCATCGACGTGGTCGGCGATGCGGGCCGGGTCGCCGTCGACGCCAACGGTAGGTTCGACCGGGCGACGGCAACGCGGTGGGCGGCCGCGCTGGCCCCCTACGGCCTGCGCTGGTACGAAGAGCCCGGCGACCCACTGGATTTCGAGTTGAACCGGGCGGTCACGGCCTGCTATGACGGCGCGGTGGCCACCGGGGAGAACCTGTTCTCGGTCGCCGACGTCACCAATCTGGTGCGCTACGGCGGGATGCGGCCCGGCCGCGATGTGTTCCAGATGGACGCCGGCCTGAGCTATGGGCTCACGGAATACGCCCGGATGCTGGGAGTGCTCGAAGGCCATGGTTTCGACCGCCGGTTCGCCTTCCCGCACGGCGGGCACCTGATCAACCTGCACATCGCCGCCGGACTCGGGCTGGGCGGCTGCGAGGCGTACCCGGGGGTGTTCGCGCCCTTAGGAGGCTACCCGGACTGCTGCGCGCCGGCCGGGGGCCGGATCGCGCCGACCGACGCGCCGGGGTTTGGGCTCGAGCAGAAGGCGGACCTGGCCGAGCTGATCGCCGAACTGACGGCCTAGGAGAGGGTGCAATGAAGATCGCGGTGATCGGCTGCGGCGCAATGGGTTCCATCTATGCGGCCAAACTCGCCGTCGCGGGTAACGACGTGGTGGTCATCGACCGTCACCCCGACAGCGTCGAGCGGATCACTCGGGACGGGCTACGGGTGACCGGCCCGGAATCCGATCAGCTGGTGCGCCTGCGAGCGAGCGGCACCGCGCCGGCCGAGGCGATGGAGCTGGTGGTGCTCGCGGTCAAAGCGGCGGACGTGAAAGACGCTGCACGGCAATCCATTCCGATGCTCGGCGCATCGACACCGGTGCTCACCATCCAGAACGGCCTCGGGTCGGCGGAGACCGTCGCCGGCATTGTCGGGGAGCGGCGGGTCGTGGTCGGCATCGCCAGCGGGTTCGGCGCGTCGCGGGTTGCCGCCGGGCATGTGCATCACAACGCCATGCGCGCCATGCGCTTCGGTGCCTACTCGTCGCTGCCGCACCCGGCGGTCGAGTCGATCGCACGAACCTGGGCCGCCGCCGGGTTCGACGCCGCCGCGGTCACCGACATCGCCGCCATGCAGTGGGAGAAGCTCATCTGCAACGCCGCCTACAGCGCGCCCTGCGCGCTGACGCGCATGACCGTCGGCCAGGTGCGCGACGACGCCGAGATGGGCCCGGTCAGCCGGGCGGCGGCGACGGAGGCGTGGACGGTGGCGCGCGCGTCGGGCATCGCGCTCGCCGTCACCGACCCCGTCGAGCACGCCCGCGCCTTCGGCGCGCAGCTGCCCGACGCCAAGCCGTCGGCGCTGCTGGATCACGAGGCGGGCCGGGTCAGCGAGATCGACGTCATCAACGGTGCGGTGCCGCGGCACGGCGCGCGCGTCGGGGTGGCCGCACCGGTGAACGCGACACTCACGGCGGTGATCAGGTCGATCGAACGGCGATGGGCCTGACCGGGCAGCGGCGCACGCTTATTGCGTCAAGTCCCCCAACGACTTGCGGCGCCGGCCGGTGGGAAGGGGCGCCGCATCGCCCGCCGCGTCGTCCCCCGCCGACGACGACGTCGCCGCCCCGCGCCGCCCGCGCCGCCACTTGGCGAGGAAATACAGCGATATGACCACGGCCCAGGACAACAGCCCGAGCCAGAACTGGCTGCGCGCCGACGGATCGAACGCCATGCGGCCCAGCACGGCCCCGAGCCCGGCCACGGTCAGGATCGACAGCACCGGGAACAACCACATCTTGATCCGGAGCCGGTCGGCGGGCGTGCGGCGGCGCAGCACGATCTGGGACACCGCGATCAGCACGTAGACGAACAAGACGATGGCGCCCGACGAGTTCACCAGGAAGATGAACACCGTGTCGGGCGCGACCCACGCCATCACGACGCACCCGAAGCCGACCGCCGAGGAACTCAAGATGGCCAGCGCGGGAACCCCGCGCGCGCTGATCTTGACCAGCCGGGCCGGGGCCTCGCCCCGGGTGGCCAGGGTGAACAGCATGCGCGACGAGCTGTACAGGCCCGAATTCAGGCAGGACAGCACCGCGGTGAGCACCACCGCGTTCATCAGCTGATCCGCGCCGGGAATGCCCATGTGCCGCAGCGCGGCGACGTAGGGCGAGCTGCCGACCTGCACGGCGTTCCACGGCATGACCACCACGATCAAAAAGACCGACCCGACGAAGAAGATCCCGATCCGCGCCAGCACGGAGTTCATCGCCCGCTGCACCGCGCGCTCGGGGTCACGGCTTTCGGCGGCCGCGATCGTGACGACCTCGGTGCCGGTCATGGAGAAGACCACGATCACGATCGCGGTGAAGACCGCACCCACGCCCTTCGGGAAGAAACCGCCGTGCGCGGTGAGGTTGGAGAAGTCCATGTGGTGCCCCGGCAGCAGGCCGAAGGCGAACGCGGTGCCCAGGATCAGGAACGCCACGATGGTCGCAACCTTGATCCCGGCGAACCAGAATTCGAACTCACCGAAGGACGACACCGAGAACAGGTTCGTCGCGGTCATCAGCGTCATCAGGCACAACGACGTCAACCAGAGCGGCGCGTGGATCCAGTACGTGACGACTTTGCCGCCGGCCACCGCCTCGAACCCCACGACGATCACCCAGAAGTACCAGTACAACCAGCCGACCGAGAACCCCGCCCAGCCGCCCAGGGCTTGCGCGGCATAGTCGGCGAACGACCCCGTCACCGGGTTGGCGGCGGCCATCTCGCCGAGCATCCGCATCACCAGAACGATGAGCGCGCCGCACAGCGCGTAGGTCAGGAATACGGCGGGGCCGGTGGCGCGGATGGCCACGCCGGATCCCACGAACAGGCCGGCGCCGATCACGCCGCCGATGGCGATCATGTTGAGCTGCCGCTGTGACAGCCCCCGGTGCAGTGTTGGCTCGGTGTCTATTGCGTCTGCCTTCCGCACGTCAAGTGACCAACGTTACCGGCCCACGGCGGTGTGCGCGGTGCGCGCACACCGCCGTGGCTCGGGGCCGGACTCAGTTGGGCTTGCGGAAGTGCTGGATGCCCCAGGCGAGGTGACCCGCGTCGGCCGCACTCACCCAGTTCTTCAAGCCGACCTGCATGTTGTCGAGGTATTCCGTCGACGCCTCCTGCTCGACTTCGGCGCGCCGGGCCTCGAGTTCCTCGAGAACGCGCTGGTAGTGGGCGCGCAGGTTGCCGACGAGGTCGATCTGGCTGACCACCTCGAACCCGATGGCGTGCGCCGCCTCGCGGTAGAAGCGCATCGAACCGAGGTCGGACAGGTTGAGCCGGTCGTAGACCGGTTGCAGCACCCCGTCCGGCACGTCGTCGGCCTGCATCGGGTCGGTGAAGATCAGCTCACCACCCGGCTTGAGCACCCGGAATGCCTCCTCGAGCACCTTGCGGCGGTCGGGCGCGTGCAGGATCGCGTCCTGGGACCAGACGACGTCGTAGCTGCCGTCGGGCGCCGGGATGTCGTCGAAGCTGCCGTGCACGACCCGGATCCGGCCTTCGAGGCCGGCGTCGCGGGTCTTGTGCCGGTTGGTCTCGTTCTGCACCTCCGAGAGGTTCAGGCAGGTGATCGTGCAGCCGTGTTCGGTGGCGAGGTGGCGCGCGGATCCGCCGTAACCGGAGCCGAGGTCGAGCACGGTGGTGTTGGCGTCGACCTTGGAGAGCTGGCGGACCATGCGGTCGGCGGTCTCGATGCCGGCGGCGGCGATGTCGCGGGTGCCTTCGTAGCAGCCGACGTGGATGTCCTCGCCGCCCCAGACCTTCGAGTAGAACGCGTCGGCGTCGGCGCTGTCGTAGTAGGCCTCCGACTCGGCGAGCCCGTTCGTCTGCGTCGTTTCGCTATTTGGCCCGTCGCCTCCGTCGCCGTTGATCGATTTTTCCGCCACGTGAACGAAGAAATCGGGCTCGGTGTCCTCGAACGATTCCTGGAAGTCGCCGTAAGTGCGCACGCTGGTGAACCCGGCTTCGTACATTAGCCGGCGGACATAGGACTTGCGCAGCGGGAACATGTTCAATGTGTATTCGGCGCCGTCCGGGAACGTGTATTTGAAACGCGCGAGGCCGTCGTCAACGTATTCCGGTTCTGCCGTGACCCGGTCACCGCAATAGTAGTATTTGTGCTTCGACTTGAAGCCGTGATCGAGAATTTCGTCGTAATTCCGCTGATCGAGAATCAGAATTCCGTCGTGGCGCAGAGCGGCATAGAATTCGGCCAGCGCCCGGCGGCGGTCGTGCTCGTCGTGCAGGTGGGTGAAGGAGTTGCCCAGACAGATGATGGCGTCGTACTTCCCCTGGATGCCGCGGTTCAGCTCCCGCCAGTCGGCCTGCACGGTCCTGATGATCAGACCGCGCTTCCTGCCGTTCTCGAACGCCTTCGCCAGCATTGCCGCCGACCCGTCGGCGCTCGTCACGTCGAAGCCCGCCTGGGTCAGACGAACGGAATGGAAACCGGTGCCGGTGGCGACATCGAGGACGTGGTGCTTGCCGCGCGCACGCAGGACGTCGACGAAAAATCGTCCCTCCGATTCGGCGCGAGCATCCCAGTCGATTAGTTCGTCCCACTTTTCGACAAAGCTCATCACATATTCTGCGCGATACAGTTCGGTGTCACGGTCCGACAACGGGTCATCACCGTAAACCTGGTCATGCAACTTGAGTTCTACGTTCTCTCGCGAGGCGGATATACTCGACATGTAACCTTTCTTTCCAGTCGCCCGACGCAATGTGCAACTCGGTTGTGCGTGCGGTGCGCCTACAGTCCCGAAATGCGCCGACATCCTCCCCCGAGCCATGGGTGGATTCAACTCCAACGCATTCCGTCGAGCGAAAGCGACGCAATCCGGGTTGAGCCACATGCGTACCACTTCACATGCGGAAAACTGTCCGCAGGATCCGTCGCTCTCACACCGGGACTTCAGTGTACTCGTAGCCGTCTGCAACTGTGAACTAAGGTCACAATTGCGAAATGCCGAATGCCCCGGGCGGTATATGGCCCGCGCGTGCACCCCGGCGCGAACCGTGGCCGGGGCGCTATCGCGGGTTGCCGGTGCGCGGGTCGAGCGCGAGCCCCGGTTGCGCGGGTCCGGCGAAGTCGAACATCGCGGCCAGCGAGCCGGCCCGCTCGTCGAAGGAGTGGTCGCCGAGGCGCCCGGTTTTCCAGTTGTCCTCGACGAACCGCAGGATCGAGGTCTGGTCGGTCAGCGTGTGGTCCACGAAGTCGGCTCGGGCGTAGGGCGAGATCACCAGCAGCGGCAGACGCGGCCCGTATCCGCACCGCCCCTGGTAGGCGACCGGCGTGGCGGCCGGGTCACCGCAGCGCCCGAGACCGTCCAGCGCGTCTTCGCTCGTGGCCGAGGGCGACACGATCGGTGAGGGTTTGTGGTCGTACCAGCCGTCGGAGTCGTCATAGGCGACGACGATCGCCATGTCGCGCCACTGCGGCAGCCCCTGCAGGCGGTTGATCGTCTCGACCAGGAACCGCTGTTCGTCCAGGGGGTCGGAGTAACCGGCGTGCCCGTTCTGGTAGGCGGGCGGTTTGAGGAAACTGACCGACGGCAGCCGCCCTGCGCCGGCGGCCGACCAGAAGTCCGACAGGTCGTACTGATGGTTGGCCCGGTCGGTGCGGCCGATCCTGTCGATCGCGCTCGGGGGCAGGTGGTGCGGGTTCGCCGTCGACGGGAAGTACTGGAACGGCTCGTGATGGGGGACGTAGTCGGGTTTGACGCCGAAACCCAGCGCGCCGGCGGTGCCGGTCCCGCCGAGGGCGGCCCCGATGTTGTGCGTCGCGCCGCACTCCGCGGTGCCGTCGGGCCTTCGGGAGGTCGGCCTGAAGCCGCCCTGGAACCAGCCCCAGGTGACGCCCTTGGCGTTGAGCAGGTCGCCGATGTTCTTGTTGCCGGCGAACCGAACCTGATCGCGGGTCGAGCAGTCGTCACCCAGCGGTTGGGAATCGTCGATGAGCGTCCCCTGCCCGTTGCCGGCGTCGTCGATGACATGGTGCGGCGGGAAGGGTCGCCCACCGGGCATGAACGTCTCTGTGACGCCGTGTGTTTGGCCGGACACCAGGTTGAGGTGCCCCGGCGTCGAGGGGCCGAAGGTGGTGTTGTAAAAGTTGTCGCTCAACGAGTAGTGCTGAGCGTAGTTCCACAGCGCGGTCACCGTGTTGCCGTCGTAGTAGCCCATCACCAGACCGGGCGCCGTGAAGGCCGGCGGGGCGCACGGCCCGCCCTCGGTGTGCTCGACGAACCGGTCCATCGCGCCGCCGTCGAAGGCCAGCTGCTCGGCCCGGTAGGCGTGGTCCTGATCGCAGGTCACCTGCTGCCCCGGCCCGCCCAGGCGCACCGGTTGGGCCGCATTCGGGTTGTGCGACAGCAGTTCCGGGGTCAGCCCGT
The DNA here is from genome assembly GCA_963711445.1 of uncultured Actinomycetota bacterium. GTDB lineage: Bacteria > Actinomycetota > Actinomycetes > Mycobacteriales > Mycobacteriaceae > Mycobacterium. The sequence continues at coordinate 234,126 of CAVQEF010000002.1, read as the reverse complement.
CCACCGCGGGCGTGCCCGGCTTCGCCGTGAACGGCTGGCCGTCTATCCCGGCCGCCTGGGGGTAGGTGCCGAAATAGTGGTCGAACGAGACGTTCTCCTCGAAGACGACAACCAGATGGTGGATCGGGGTCGCGGTGACGGGCCCGGCGCCCGGCGCGGCGGGATGCCGGGCACACGACGCGACGAGGGCGAGCACCGCGAGCAGGGCGGCGACGCGAGGCACTGCGATGCCGCAAAGCACGACCGACCCTAACCCGTCGCCCGGCATCCGCGGGGCGAACGGCTCGCCAACACCCCCGCGCCGGGAATGTCACCCGTTCGTGACCCCTGCATCACAAAACCGCCACACGGCGTGGCTCGGCCGGCAAAGCGCCCTCGGCGCGGCATCATGACGCTCGTGCCTGACCTGAATCGCCGTGCGGTGCTGCGCATCGGCGCCGGTGCCGGCGCGGCCGCCGCCGGCGCGTGGGCGCTCAGCGCCCTGCTGGACCCGCTCGAGCTGCAGGCCGCGCCGCAGCCCCAGGCGCCCGCCCCGTTCGAGCCCTCGACCGCGGGCACCACCCTGCCGACCAGGCTCACCGGCTCGTTCGTCTCGGCCGCCCGCGGCGGCGTCAAGACCAATTGGGTGATCGCCCTCCCGCCGGGCCAGACGGGGGCGCTGCGCCCGGTGATCGCGCTGCACGGTGTCGACGGCGACGCCAACCAGATGCTCGAGGTCGGCGTCGAGAACGGGCTCGCGCAACTGGTCAAGGAGGGCCGGCCGCCGTTCGCGGTGGTGGGCGTGGACGGCGGCAACACCTATTGGCACCGGCGGGCATCGGGGGTGGACTCCGGCGCGATGGTGCTCGACGAACTGCTGCCCATGCTGACCTCGATGGGGATGGACACCTCCCGGGTGGGTTTCATGGGGTGGTCGATGGGCGGCTACGGCGCGCTGCACCTGGGCGCCAAACTCGGCCCGGCGCGCACGGCCGGGATCTGCGCGATCAGCCCGGCGTTGTTCACCTCGTTCACCGGCAGCACCCCCGGGGCATTCGACAGCTACGACGACTGGGTGGCCAACAGCGTGTTCGGCGTGCCGGCGCTGTCGCAGATCCCGCTGCGGGTGGATTGCGGAACCTTCGACCGCTTCTCCTTCGCCACCCGCCAATTCATCGGCCAACTGAAAGCCCCACCGGCGGGCGGCTTTTCGTTGGGTGGCCACGACATGTTCTATTGGAAAGGCCAGCTGCCCGGCGAGCTGACCTGGCTGGCGTCCTAGCCGAGGCGCATGGAAACGGCATGACCCTCGAGCGGCGCACCAAGGCGGGCGGGTTCCGACCCGACATCGAGGGGCTGCGGGCCGTCGCGGTACTGGCGGTCGTGTCCTACCACGCAGGCGTCCCGGGAATCCGCGGCGGCTACATCGGTGTGGACGTCTTCTTCGTGATCTCCGGTTTCCTGATCACCGGGCTGCTGTGGCGCGAGGTGAGCACCACCGCCACGGTGCGGCTCGGCCGGTTCTACGGCGCGCGCGCCCGCCGCCTGCTGCCGGCCGCTGCCACCGTCGGCGCCGCCACCGCGATCGCCGCGGCGATCGCGCTGCCGCCCTTGCAGGCCCGCAGCGTGTTCGTCGACGGTATCGCCGCCGCCCTGTATGTCGGCAACTACCGCTTCGCCGCGCAGGGCACCGACTACCTGGGCGCCGAGCTGCCGTCACCGTTCCAGCACTACTGGTCGCTGGGCGTCGAGGAGCAGTTCTATCTGCTGTGGCCGGCGCTGATCATCGGTGCGGCCTGGCTCGTCCGGCGCCTGCACCGCGACGCCTCCCGGGCGGCGCCCTACGCGGTGACCCTGGGGCTGGTGGGGGCGGCGTCGCTGGCCACGGCGGTGCTGTGCACCCGCGAGTCGCCGCCGTGGGCGTTCTTCTCGCTGCCGACCCGCGCCTGGGAACTGGCGGCGGGCGGCCTGGTGGCGCTGTCCATCCGCCGCTGGCGCCGGCTGCCGCTGCTGCCCGCGTCGGTCGCCGGGAGCGGTGGCCTGGCGCTGATCCTGCTGACCTGCACCCAGTTCGACGCCCGCACCCCCTACCCGGGCACCGCGGCACTGCTGCCGGTGCTGGGCACCGTGCTGGTGATCGGCGGCGGTTGCGCCGCCGGCGGTTTGGGCGCGGGTCGCCTGCTGTGCCGCCCGGCGATGCGGGCGATCGGCCGCGTGTCCTACTCGTGGTACCTGTGGCATTGGCCGGTGCTGCTGCTGCTGCCGGCGCTGCTGGGCGGCCCCGCCGGCCTGCCCGCCCGCCTGGCCGCCACCGCCGTCTCGGCCGGGCTGGCCGTGATCACGCTGCACCTGGTGGAGAATCCCGGCCGGTTCGCGGCCGCGCTGCGCCGATCCGCGAAGACGAGCCTGGTCGTGGCCGGCGCCGCCAGCGCGGCCACGGCCTGCGCCTGCGTGCTGCTGCTCAACGCGGTGCCGGTGCCCGCCGGCCATGGGGCGGCCGCCCCCAGGGCGAGCATCGCCGCGCTGCCGGCTCCGACGGCGCCGGTGGCCGCCCCACTGGACGAGGCGCTGCGCCGCGCCTACGCGCAGGTCCGCGACGCGGTCGCGGCCTCGGCGAACCTGGGCGCGGTCCCGTCCAACCTGGACCCGCCGCTGGACCACGCGGCCGACAAGCCCACGGTGTTCGTCAACGGCTGCGTGCGCTCCTGGCGCGACCTCGGGCAGGACGAGTGCGCCACCGGCGACACCGCCTCGCCGACCACGGTGGCCCTGGTCGGCGACTCACACGCGGCCATGTGGGACCCGGCATTCGAACAGGTTGCCGCGCAACGGCATTGGCGGCTCGAAACGCTGGCCAAAGTGACCTGTCCCCTGCAGGCCCTGCGCATCACCAGCCCGTACCTGGGTCGCGAATTCACCGAGTGCGACCAGTGGCGCGGCCAGATCATGGCCCGCATGAAGGCCGAGCGCCCGCGCCTGGTCGTGGTGAGCATGAGCCGGCGCTACGGCGCGGACTTCGGCTTCACCTCGTATGACCCCGCGTGGATCGCCACCCTGGCCGACACCGTCAGGCAGTTGCACGAGAACGGGTCGACCGTCCTGGTGCTGGGCCCCGCCGCGGATCCGCACTCCTTGGTGCCCGCGTGCCTGTCCGGCCACCTCGACGACGCGAGCGCCTGCGCGCCGGCGCGATCGGCCGGGATCGACGACGTCGGCGTCGCCGCCGAGCGGGCGGCAACCGGCGACGCCGGCGGTCGATACGCCGACCTGACCGACCTGTTCTGCACGCCCGAGCGCTGCCCGGTGATCGTCGGCAACACCCTGGTGTTCCGTGACGACAACCACGTGACGCCCGAGTACGCCCGGCTGCTGGCACCGGTGCTGGGCGCGCTGGCCGACCGGGTGCTGGGCGGGTGAGGACGTCATGAACTTCCCGCCGCCGCCGAACGTCTCAGTAGTGGAACGACCTTGGAGGTATCCCGCATGACTCCGCTGCTGCTGGTCTGCATCGCGGCCGTGACGCCGCTGGTGGGCGCCGGCCTGATGCGCCTGCAGGAACGCCTCGAGCAATGGGACTACGAGCGGCACGCGGACGACTGAACGGCCCGGGTGCCGAGACACCGGCGCTCACTCCGCATGTCACCGGCCGCGGTCTGCGCAGTTTTGCCGATGTTCGTCCCGCCCGCCGGCCGCCGGTGTGTCGTCCCGGGTTCAGCTCATCCAAGAAGCCGCCCCGGCACACCCAGGCCGTATCGGTCAAACGAAATCCTCGATGCGACGACCGGTTTCGGCGTCGTTGAGCGACTCTAGTTGGTGCTCGGTGGTGGTTGGGGTTCGAAGGGGTCGTACCACCACCAGTCGGCGCGTTCGCCGGTGGGCCCGGGATAGGGGGCGACGGCCGGTGGGGCCAGGGTGGGTGGTCGGGCCAGCGAGCCCGGGTTCAGGGGGTGTCCGTCGCTGTCGGTGACGGTCAAATCGTCGGCGGGTCCGGTGAGGGTGATGTGGCCTTGGTGGTGCAGCCGGTGATGGTAGGGGCAGACCAGGACCAGGTTGGCCAACTCGGTGGGCCCACCGTCTTCCCAGTGCCGCAGGTGGTGAGCGTGCAGGCCGCGGGTGGCCCCACAGCCGGGCACCGCGCAGCTGGGGTGGCGGTGCTCGAGGGCGCGGCGCAGCCGCCGGCTGATCTGGCGCGTCGTCCGCCCGGCGCCGATCAACTCGCCGTCACGGTGAAACCAGGCCTCCCAGGTGGCATCACAACTCACGTAGCGCCGTTCGGCGTCGCTGAGCAGCGGACCCCGATGCAGCGCGCCGGTACGCCGCTCGACATCGAGGTGGACCACCACCGTGGTGTGCTGCCCGTGCGGGCGGCGGGCGGCCTCGGTGTCCCAGCCCGTCTCCACCAGACGCAGGAAGGCCTCCAGGGTGCCCGGCAACGGCGGGGCGCTCTCCGGCGTCTGCTCGCTATCGGCGCGGTCGTGTTTCCACACGGCGATCAGCGCATCGCGGTGGGCGGCCAGCGCGGCCTCGAACGTCGCGGCCTGCAGCGGCGCAAGCTTGATCCGCCAGCACGTGAGCTCCTCACTGGAGGAGGATTTGGTGATCGAGGACTGCCGATCCGGGCCCGCCTCGGGCTGCGGTCGGGGTTCGAGGTTGACCGCGGTGCGCAACTGGCTCACCGACGCCGAACGCGCCAACTGCGCATAATGCTCATCCGAACCCGCCCCGCCCCGCGCGGCGATCACCCCGACCTGATCCAGCGAGTAGCGGCCCTCCCGCATCCCCGCCGCGCAGCGCGGGAACTCCTGTAGCCGGCCGGCCACCGTCGTGATCGTGTGCGCGTTCCCCGACGAGCAGCCCAGCTTCCAGGCCACCAACGCCGCCACCGAGCGGGCCCCCGTCATCCCACACAACCCGTCCCGGTCGATCTCGGCGGCGATCTCCACAATGCGCCCATCAATGGCGTTGCGCTGACCGGCCAACTCCGATAACTCCTCAAACAACACCGCCAAACGCTCCTGCGGACTAAGCGGCTCAGCAGGCACCTCGCCAAGACCCAACGACGCGGTCAAACACATACCCACATCATCACAGCAAGGTCCGACAACTCTGGGCCCCGCAACTTGCGCTCCCGATCGGTTCAGCGGGGCAGTTGCATGCGGATCAGCGGTGCGATCTTGTCCGCCAGGTACTCGTGCCCCGCGTCGGTGGGGTGCACGCCGTCGGCGCCGATCAAATCGGGCCGGTCGACGAACCAGCGGTCGCCGAGCGGATCGACGAAAGCCGCCCCCGCGGCCCGGGCTTCGACGTTGAGCACGTCGCGAATCGCCAGGATGTCGCCGGGCACGTCGGCGGTCGGCCACGGCGGCCCGATCACCAGGAGCCGCGCCTTGGGCGCCAGGTGCCGCGCGAGATCGAATGTGCTGCGGGCCTTTTCGGCCAGCATCCCCAGATCGGCGCCCTGGTCGTTGCGGGAGCCGAAGAACACCACCAGCACGTCGTCGGGGGTGACCGCGCGCGCGGTCAGGTCCTCGAAAATGCTGCCGTGGTCGCCGACGACCACATAGCCGGCCCTGCCCTCGGCCGCCACGTCGGGCGCGATTCGCACCCCCTGCCCGGCGAGGGCCCGCCAGGTCCGGGCGGTCCACGAATACGGGCCCAGCCCACCCTCGTCGGTGCCGGTGGTGTAGGAGTCGCCGACGACCGCGACACGGTAGAGCCGGGTGTCCAGGTTGTCGTGGGCGCGCACCCTAGCCGGATGCGCCAGCTGCCCGAGGACCACGCCGGCCACGAAAGCGAGGCCGGTGACGGCCGTGGCCAGACGACTCACAACAACCTCCCCAGCGAACGGCTCCGACGAGTGCCGCACCCACACCGTAAGAATCGTACGAAGAAACCGGCGCCGACTCGCGGTCAAACGCGCGGCGGGCAAGCACCGATCACACCGCCCGCACCGAAACGCCTTCCCGCGCACGATCGATCTGGGCGACCCTGGTGCTTGCCGGTTCGCCGGGCCCGGATCTCGTCTTCACGGCTTTGATGTCGACCATGCCGCGCATCCAGCGCCGGGCGGGCTCTTCGACGAAGTGATACATCAGGACGGAGAGAATCACGGCGATCGCGAGCAGGCCGATGATGTTCCACTTCCACGGGTTGTCCTGTTCCCATGGAGTGAGGTTGAACTGGATGACGGCCCATGCCCATGCCGTGTGCACGAGTTCGTGGACCATGTAGAGGCAGAACGAGATCTGCCCGCCGTAAACCATCGCCCGGGTCGACAGCAGCCTCGGCAGGCTACCCAGGCCGGTCGCCAGCGTCATCACCAGCGGGACGAACAGCACGTCGACCACCCCGCCGCTGTCGTTCTCCACGACTCCGGATATCGGGTGCGCGTGGAACCAGTAGAGGACACCCACCATGGCGGCCAGCAGTGCCAGCGAGACGTAGCCGGCGACGCGGCGGGCGCGGTCGGTCAGCCGCAGCCTGCGCACCGCGGCGCAGGCCAGCGCGCCCGCGGCGAACTGCGTGACGATGCGCGGCAGCCAGCTCCAGGGCGTGTAGAACTGGCCGCTGGCCAGCAACAGCACCACCGGCGGCAGCGTCGCCGCGCACGCCAGCAGGGCCAGGCTGCGCGCCCTCGTGGCGTACGTCATCCGGAAGATCACCAGCACCAGCAGCCCGAACAACAGGTAGGCCAGCCATTCCGCACTGATCGACCAGGCCGGCCCGTCCCAGCTGGACCCGTCGAAGAACGGCTGAAACCACAACTGGACCATCAGGATCTGGCGCACATAGCTGACCGCGGTGAACTGGCCCGCGTCGGGCGAGGGCACATGACCGACGTGCAGGGTGAAGATCACCCACAGCGCCGCCAGGTGCAGGGTGACCAGGTACACCGGCCACACCCTGGCCAGCCGCAGCCACAGGAAGTGAAGGGTGGGCCGCACCGACCACGATCGGCCCATCCGCTCGAGGTAGTTCCAGGTCAGCACGAACCCGCTGAGAATGAAGAACAGGTCGACGCCCTGCGCACCGCAATTGAGCACCGGGGCCAGCGCGTCCAGGAAGTCGGTCGAGGCGTCGCCGAGCATCGGCCGGAAGTGAAACAGCACCACCCACACAGCGGCCACGATGCGCAGTCCGGTCAGGGCCTTGATCTCGCCCTTGATCTCTCCGGTGCGCACGATGCTCTTTCCCTGTGGACTGTGCCGTTCGTCATGCGAGTGCGGTCCGGCCGCCCGGGCGGTCGTGATTGTCGAGCCCCCCGACCCGCATCCGGCAGCCCTGGCAGCCTAGCAGCGAGCACGCCCCGAGGGCGTCAGGGGCGCCGGTGCGCTGCCCCGTTCGGCCGGCCGCATCGACGTTGCTCGCGGCCCCCGCTCCGCTTCCTTAGCGAAGAGTTAGACGCGGTTGTCGGTCTCCTTAATTTCGCGGGTAAACGTACTACTACACGGCTTGGTCGGTGCCGACTCGGCCCCCCAGGAGTCTGTGGATACCACGGAGAATGAGGATGCTCATGACGATCGCGAACATCAGGACTCGACAGAGCAATTACACCTTCACCTGTGGTGGCGCCGAGATCCGGGCGCACTGCCGTCACCTGGCGACTGTGGTGACGGTCCGGGGCGAGATCGACGCGCGCAATGTCGAGCAGGTCGGCGAGCATCTAAGGCACTTCGTCTTGGGGGAGAACCCGGTGGTGGTCGACATGAGCGACGTGCACCACTTTGCTGCGTCGGCCATCTCGCTTTTCGCGATGTTCGACGAGCAGTGCCGCGCCGCCGGCGTGGAGTGGATGTTGGTCACCAGCCCGGCGGTCCTCGACGCGCTTGGCGACCACGGCGGCGAGGACGCCGCGCGGCTTCCGATCACGGGCTCGGTCCATCAGGCCCTGCGCGACCTGGCCGAGGCCATCGCCGGCCGCCGCCAACTGATGCTGCCGCTCGTCGGGAAGACGGCCTGACGCCCTAGCTTTCGGGGCCGCGCCGCGCGCGAAGCGCCCTGGCCACCCCGGCCACCGCCAGCACCCCGGCCGCCGCCACCAGAACCAGTGTCAGTAGCAGCAGCTGCGGGTCATAGACCAGCGAGGTGGTGACGGGCTGCCCGTCGGCGATCGGCGCGACGTCGACGCTGCGGTGCGCGTGCACCCAGCTCACGCCCGCGCCCACCGCCGCCGCACAGGCCAAGGCCAATTCGAGGAACGCCCGATAGCCGGCCCGGGAGCGGGCGATCACTGCGCCGACCCGGCGTCGTCGTCGTCACGGTCGAAGCCGGCAACGGCGTCCGGGGGTGGCACCCGTTCCTGGACCAGCGGGGCCAGCGCCGCCCGCAAGTCACGGTGGCGCCGCGCCCAGGCCTGCGCGGTGCGACCCCCCGTGAGCCGCAGCCCGATGCCGACCCGGCCGCGCGGAACCCCGACCAATTCGCCGAGCGCCCGCGCCGACTGCCACTTCGCCAGCTCCTTGCCGGACGCCTCGTGGTTCTCGGCCTCCGGATAGACCCTGACGATCTCGCGCACCAGGATCGTCTCGGTGCCCTCGCGCAGGGCGTCTTCGGTGAGCTCCACCGAGACGTGGATGCGCGCGGCCTTGACCTGCAGCGCCACGAACGCCGACACCATCACCAGGAAGATCAGCGGGGTCAGCAACTGCATCCCGGCACCGCTCCAGACTTCGATCAGGATCATCGACACCGCCGACAACGGCCCCAGCAGCACCCAGTACCAGCTGGCCCCCGGCTCGTAGAACAGCGGTGTGGAGCTAGCCTCGCTGGCTGATGTCATCTGTTGCCTCACCTGGTGTGTGTTACCCCGCCGGACCCGTCACGAAAGCCAACCCGCGGCATCCGCGGCCCAGTAGGTGAGCACAATATCGGCTCCGGCGCGCCGGATGCCGGTCAGTGACTCCAGCGCCGCGGCGCGTCCGTCGATCCAGTCGTTGGCGGCCGCGGCGCAGATCATCGCGTACTCCCCCGACACCTGGTAGGCGGCCACCGGCACCGGTGAGATCGAGGCCGCCGCCGACACCACGTCGAGGTAGCCCATCGCGGGTTTGATCATCACGATGTCGGCCCCCTCGCCGAGGTCGAGTTCGACCTCGCGCAGCGCCTCCCGGGCGTTGCCCGGCTCCTGCTGGTAGGTGCGGCGGTCCCCGGAAAGGCTGGAACTGACCGCCTCGCGGAACGGGCCGTAGAACGCCGACGCGAACTTCGCGGCGTACGCCAGGATCGCCACGTCGGTGCGGCCCGCCGCGTCCAGGCCGTCGCGGATCGCCGCCACCTGACCGTCCATCATCCCGCTCGGCGAGACCAGATGAGCGCCCGACTCGGCTTGCGCGACGGCCAGTTTCACGTATCGCGACACGGTGTCGTCGTTGTCGACCCGACCCCGCTCGTCGAGGACACCGCAGTGCCCGTGATCGGTGAACTCGTCCAGACAGGTGTCGGCCATCAACACCGTGGCGTCGCCGAGATCCTTCGCCAGGTCACGAAGGGCGACGTTGAGGATGCCGTCGGGGTCGGTGCCGGCCGACCCGGCCGGGTCCTTGTCCTCCTCGCGCGGCACCCCGAACAGCATCAGCCCGCCCACCCCGGCGGCGACGGCGGCTGCGGCGGCGCTGCGCAGCGAATCCCGGGTGTGCTGCACCACGTTCGGCATCGACGGAATCGGCCGCGGCTCGTCAATCCCGTCGGCGACGAACATGGGCAGCACCAGATGCCTTGGTTCCACCGACGTCTGGGCCACCAGGCGACGCAGGGCGGGGGTGGAGCGAAGCCGGCGCGGACGCTGCCGGGGAAACGCGCCGCCGCTCATCGCGGGTCGTGACCGCGAACGTGCGCGGAATGCCGGCCGCGACGGCGTGTCGGTGTACAGACACGCACGCTCGCAAGCGGGAGGGGGCCCCGGCTCGCCCGCCCGGCAGCCACTAGCGCCTGCGGCTCTTCTTGCGCGGCGGTGGCAGCGCTCCCTCGGCGCGCAGCCGCGCGGCGTGTTCGGCCAGTGCGTCGACCAACGGGCCGACGGCGGCGATCTCGGGTTGGACGTCCACCCGCAGACCGAACTCCGCGGCCGTCTCCGCGGTCTTGGGGCCGATGCAGGCGATGATGGTGCGCGCGTGCGGCTTGCCGGCGATGCCCACCAGGTTGCGCACCGTGGAGCTCGAGGTGAAGCACACCGCGTCGAAGCCGCCGGTCTTGATCATCTCGCGGGTCGCCGCCGGCGGCGGCGCCGCGCGCACGGTGCGGTAGGCGGTGACGTCCTCGATCTCCCAGCCGCGGTCGCGCAGTCCCTCGGCCAGCGTCTCGGTGGCGATGTCGGCGCGGGGCAGCAGAACACGGTTCACGGGGTCGAAAACGCTGTCATACGGTGGGAATTCGTCGAGCAGGCCGAGCGAGGACTGCTCGCCGGCCGGCACCAGCTCGGGACTGATCCCGAACGCACGGACCCGGTCGGCCGTCGACTCGCCGACGCAGGCGATCTTGACCCCGGAGAACGCGCGGGCATCCAGGCCGAACTCGCCGAACTTCTCCCAGACCGCGCGCACCGCGTTGGTCGAGGTGAACACCACCCACTGGAAGCGGCCGTCGACCAGGCCCTTGACGGCCCGCTCCATCTGAGCGGGGCTGCGCGGCGGCTCGACCGCGATCGTGGGCACCTCGATGGGCAGCGCGCCGTACGACGTCAGCCGCTCGCTCATCTCCCCGGCCTGATCCTTGGTGCGCGGCACCAGCACCGTCCAGCCGTAGAGCGCGCGACTCTCCCACCAGTTCAGCTTCGCCCGGTTGCTCACCGTCTTGCCGATGGTGACCACCAGCGGGCCGGTCTGGGGATCGCTCCCGTTGGCGAGGGGTGAACCGGGGTCCATGCCGCCCAGCACACCCGGGTCGGTCAACCCCTGCAGCGTGGTCTCCACCGAACGCTGCTGGCAGGTGGTGCCGTTGGCGGTCACCACGCACGGGGTGGTCTCGGCCAGTTCGTGCTCGATGAGGGTGCGGGCCGCTTCGGCCAGGTGCGACGCGGTGGCCTGCAGGATCAGCGGCCCGGGAGCCGCCGCGAGCGCCTCCCAGTCGACATGTGGGTCGCGCACGTCGGCGACCGTGTGCGCCGAGCCCAGCGGCAGCCCCGCATACGTCGGGACCGCGGTGACGGCGGCCAGGCCGGGAACGATCTCGACGTGCAGGTGCGAGCGCGCCACGGCGTTCACCTCGGTGATGACCGCGTCGAGGGTCAGCGGGTCGCCGGCGACCAGGCGGACCACGTCGGCGCCGGAGCGGGCCTCGGCGGTCAGCGTCTTGGCGACCTCGGCCGGCTCGCCCAGGGCCGGGCGGACATCGGGGCCGCCGGGCACCACCGCGGGTGCGGTCTGACCCTTATCGCCCTCGGCGCTCGCCGGCGGCGGACTCGCCGGCGCCGGGCCGGACACAGGTGGCAGGTCTTTACCGATCAGCGCCAGCACCGACTCGGGCACGTCGGGATCGGTGAACACCAGGGCCGCGTTGGCCAGCACCGCGGCGGCCTTCGCGGTCAGCAGCCCCGGGTCGCCCGGACCGGAACCCACGAAAGTGATGCGGCCCGGCCTGGGCTTACGCCCTCGCATGCTTGATTGGCGAGTCATTGTCGCTCCCACTTCAACTCTCTACTCAATTTTCTTGCGCCGGATCCCTGCGCGCTTCGGCCATCAGCTCCCGGGCGCCCAGTTCGAACAGCTCGGCCGCGACCGAGAGCCCCAGCTCCCGTGCCCGACCGGGATTGCCGACGCCGGACGCGCGGATCACGTCGGATCCGTCCAGCGCCGCCACGCATGCGCGCAGCGACAGCTCTTCGAAGACGCGGCCTTCCTCATCGATGGACTCGACCACCTCGGCGATCGCACCCACCGGTGCGGAGCAACCGGCCTCCAGTTCGGCCAGCAGGGCTCGCTCCGCGGTGACCGCAACGCGCGTGTCGGCGTCGTCCAACTGGGCCAGCACCGCGGCCAGCCGGCCGTCGCCGGCGCGGCACTCGACCGCGAGCGCACCCTGAGCCGGTGCGGGCAACATCTGCACCGGCTCCAACGTCTCGGTGACGTCGTCGAGGCGGCCCAGCCGGGCCAGACCGGCCCGCGCCACCACGACGGCGTCAAGATCACCACTGCTTACCCTGTTCAACCTGGTATCTAGGTTGCCTCGTAGGGGGCGGATTTCCAAACCGAGACCCAATGCTCTAAGCTGTGCGGCCCGCCGCGGGGAGGACGTGCCCACCAGCGAACCGGTCGGCAACTCCGCGAGTACCATCCCGTCCCGGGCCACCACCGCGTCGCGGGGGTCGTTGCGCGGCGGTACCGCCGCGATCGTGAACCGCGGGTCGTCGGCCGTCGGCAAATCCTTGTGCGAATGCACCGCGGCGTCGACGCGGCCCTCGTCGATCGCCTCGCGCAGCGCGGTGGTGAAGACGCCCACCCCGAGCGTGTCGATGGGCGCCGACGAGCGGTCCCCCGCGGTGGAGATGGTCACCAGTTCCGCGGGATGGCCGTTGGCGATCAATGCGTCCCTGACGGTCGCGGCCTGGGTGGTGGCCAGCAGACTGCCCCGGGTGCCTATCCGGATCACGTTCGCCTATCGGCTACTCGGCGGGCTGTTGCGGGATACCCGCGTCGAATCCGCTTGGCACGACCGGCAATTCACCGGCGGCCACGGCGGCTACGGAGTCTACGGCGGTCGGGTCGAGTTCGAAGAGTTCGCGCAGCGCCTCGGCGTAGCTGTCGCCGCCCGGCGCGCTGGCGAGCTGCTTGATCCGCACGGTGGGGGCGTGCAGCAGCTTGTCCACCACCCGCCGCACGGTGCGGGCCACCTCGTCGCGATGCCCGCTCTCCAGGCCGGGCAGCCGGTTGTTCAGGCGCAGCAGTTCGGCCTCCACCACCTCTGCGGCTCGCTGGCGCAGCGCGGTCACCGTCGGGGTGACCTCGGCCATCCGCTGTCCGGCCAGGTAGGAGGCGACCTCGGCCGCGACGATGTGACGGGCGGCATCGACGTCGGTGGCCGCGGCGTGAGCCGAGGGCTCGTTCTGGACGCGGTCCACGTCGACGACCAAGACCCCGGGCAGCCCGGACACCGCGGGATCGACATCGCGGGGCATGCCCAGGTCGCAGATCACCAGCGGGTGGACCGACTCATCAACACTCGAGCGGTCCGAGGCGGCCAGCGCGTGGTGCACGTCGGCCAGCGAGACCACCGGGCTCACCGCCCCCGTGCAGCTGACCACGACGTCGGCCTCCGCCATCGCCTCGGGCAGGCGTTCGAGCGCCAGCGCCTCGGCCCGCGCACCGGATTCGCGGACCTTGCGGGCCAGCCGCTGCGCCCGGGACAACGAGCGGTTGAGCACATAGACGCGCCCGATCCCGGCGCGGGTCAGATGCGCCGACGACAGCGCGCCCATCGCGCCCGCGCCGATCACCACGGCGGTCTTGCCGGCCAGCCCGCCCAGCTTGCGTTCGGCCAGGCCCAGGGCGACCGAGACGACCGAGGCGCCGGCGGCGTCGATGCCGGTTTCGGAATGCACCCGCTTGCCCACCGACAGCGCCCGCTGGGCCAGCTCGTGCAGCACCCGGCCGACGGTGCGATTGGCCTCGGCGCCGGCGTACGCCCGACGCACCTGCCCGAGCACCTGCTGCTCGCCGACCACCGCCGAGTCCAGGCCGCTGGTCACCGCGAACAGGTGCTCGACGGCGGCCTCGCTGTAGCGGACGTAGGCGTATTTGGTGAGGTCGGCCATCGGCATGCCGGAGTGGTCCGACAGCACCTGACCGACCACCGCCAGCCCGCCGTGGAACGCGTCAACCACCGCGTAGACCTCGACCCGGTTGCAGGTCGAGAGCACCATCGCCTCGGTCACCAGCGGAGACTCCAGCACCCGGTCGATGATCTTGATCTGCTCGGACTCGTCGATGCTGAGTTGTTCCAGGACGGAGACCGGCGCACTGCGGTGCGAAACCCCGAAGAGCAGGATGCTCACGGCAGCATCACCTGGCCAGCTCCCTTGCTTGCTCCAGTAATTGAACTGCTGTCCACGGTAAACGTTTATCAGGTGGGCTACCAAATAAATGCCCGACGACCACCCTCGTCAGCGGGCGAGATCGGCACGCAGCCGGGGCTCGTCGATCTCCCAGTAACTGTGCTCACACCCGTCGAGCAGGATCACCGGCAACCGGTCGCCGAACTCGGCCCGCAGCCCCGGGTCGCCCGCCGCCGCGGCCGCGTCGACGTCGGTCGTCGCAAGGTCGAAGCCGAGCTCAACGGCCAGTTCGGCCAGCCGCTCTCCCACCCGCGCGCACAGGGTGCAACCGGCCCGGGTCAGCAACTCGACCTGGGGCCGGCTCGAGGCGTGGGTCATGGCACCAGTGTGGCACCGGGGCGGTGGGGCCCCGGGTGAATTGTCCGGTCCCGCCCAGGTCACTAGGTTGCCGCTATGGCCGACGACACAGTGCGCGTCGATCCGCTGACGTTGCAGGGGGCCGCCGCGTCGCTGAGCGGCGCGGCCGAGCATCTGCAGGCCCAGCTGGCCGAGCTCGACGATCAGGTGGGCCGGGCGCTGGGCGGCTGGCGCGGCGTGTCGGGCGATGCCTACGGCGCGGCGTGGGAGTCGTGGCATCGCGGGGCCGGCGAGGTGCGAGCGGGGCTGTCCATCCTGGCCCATGCGATCGCGCAGGCCGCGTCGGTTTACCAGGGCAACGAGGCCGGGGCCGCCCGGGCGATGCGGGAGGTGCGCGGTGGCTGAGGCGTTCGCGGTCGATCCGGACGCCTTGGCCGAGACCGTGCAGTGGATGGCGGCCTTCCAGCGGTATGCCGAAGACATGCTTGCCGAGATCGATTCCGTGGTGGGCCGTCTGCATACGGCGTGGACCGGTGCTGCCGCGGCGGCCCACGCCGAGGCGCATCGGCACTGGACGCTCGGCGAGGCGACGATGCGTGCGGCGCTGGTGCAGCTGAAGACCGCGGGCGCGACCGCGCACGCCAACTACACCGGTGTGATGGCAACGAATCTGGCCATGTGGTCCTGAGCTGAGGGCAAGCCGACTCGCCCAGCGTGACGCTGGCGTCACACTCGGCGCCGACCGTGACGCCAGCGTCACGCTGGGCGGCGCGAGGACCTGTTCCGTGCGAACCCACTCCAAACACCGTCCGGATAGGGTTGATACCGCCACCCACGGGTTACGGGCGGCACAGCAAGTAGGAGGCTGGGCGATGACTTCCGCTGAGGCGGGCGGCGCGGATCCCCGTGGTCGGGTCGACCTGGAATCGCTGGCCGCCGACGCCAGCGCCGCGCGTGCGCTCGAGGGCCTGCAGGCAGCCACCGGCGCCGGCGACGATGCTCCGCAGCCGCCGGTCGATCTGACCGCCGCGGCGTTCTTCGACGTCGACAACACCCTGGTGCAGGGCTCGTCGGCGGTGCATTTCGGCCGCGGCCTGGCCGCCCGCCGCTACTTCACCTATCGCGACGTGCTCGGATTCGTCTACGCCCAGGCCAAGTTTCAGGTCCTCGGCAAGGAAAACAGCAACGACGTCGCGGCCGGCCGGCGCAAGGCGCTCACGTTCATCGAGGGCCGCCCGGTCCAGGAACTGGTGGCCCTCGGCGAGGACATCTACGACGAGATCATCGCCGACAAGATCTGGGCCGGCACCCGCGAGCTCACCCAGATGCACCTCGATGCCGGCCAGCAGGTCTGGCTGATCACCGCCACGCCGTACGAGCTCGCGGCGACCATCGCTCGGCGGCTGGGGCTCACGGGCGCGCTGGGCACCGTCGCCGAGTCGGTCGACGGGGTGTTCACCGGCAGGCTGGTCGGCGACATCCTGCACGGCACCGGCAAGGCGCACGCCGTGCGGTCGCTGGCGATCCGGGAGGGTCTGAACCTCAGGCGATGCACCGCCTACTCCGACAGCTACAACGACGTACCGATGCTCTCCCTGGTGGGTACCGCGGTCGCCATCAACCCCGACGCCCGGCTGCGCAGCCTGGCCCGCGAGAAGGGGTGGGAGATCCGCGACTTCCGCACCGCCCGCAAGGCCGCACGCATCGGTGTACCTTCCGCTTTGGCGCTGGGGGCCGCGGGGGGCGCGCTGGCGGCGCTGGCTTCGCGACGCCAACCCCGCTGATAAGCTGCGCCGTCAAACCCGTATCCGAGCGGAGAGCGCAGCGGCATGACAATTCCCGAAGAAGCCCAAGAACTGATCGGCAGCCACTACCGGGCACCCGACTACTTCGAGGTCGGACGCGAGAAGATCCGGGAGTTCGCGGCCGCGATCAAAGACGAGCATCCGATGCACTTCAGCGAGGAAGACGCCGCGGCCGCCGGCTATCCCACGGTGGTGGCCCCGCTGACGTTCCTGGCCGTCGCCGGCCGGCGCGTGCAGCTGGAGATCTTCACCAAGTTCAACATCCCGATCAACATCGCGCGGGTCTTCCACCGCGACCAGAAGTTCACGTTTCACCGGCCGATCCTGGCCAACGACCGCTTGTACTTCGACACCTATCTTGACTCGGTCCTCGAGTCGCACGGTACTGTCATCGCAGAGATCCGCAGCGAAGTCACCGACGCGGAGGGCACCCCGGTAGTCACCAGCACGGTGACGATGCTCGGTGAGGCCGCACAACAGGAAGCCGGCGCTGAAGCAGCCGTCGCCGCAATTGCATCCATATCTGCCGGAAAGTAGGGTCGATTCAATGACGTCACAGGGGAAATCGGGGGGCACGCTCAAGCCGCCGGTCGAAGCCGTGCGATCCCACTACGACAAGTCCAACCAGTTCTTCAAGCTGTGGCTCGACCCGTCGATGACCTACAGCTGCGCCTACTTCGACGAGCCTTCGGAGCTCAACCTCGACCGTCCGAGCAAGACGCTGGAACAGGCGCAGTACGCCAAACGCAAGCTCGCGCTGGACAAGCTGAACCTCGAGCCCGGGATGACGCTGCTCGACATCGGCTGCGGCTGGGGCTCGACTATGCGTCATGCCGTCGCCGAGTACGACGTCAACGTGGTCGGCCTGACGCTGAGCGAGAACCAGTACGCCCACGACGTGGCGAAATTCGAAGAAATGGACAGCCCCCGCCGCAAGGAGGTGCGGATCCAGGGCTGGGAGGAATTCGACGAGCCGGTGGACCGCATCGTGTCACTCGGCGCGTTCGAGCACTTCGCCGACGGCGCGGGCGACGCCGGGTTCGAGCGCTACGACACGTTCTTCAAGAAGTTCTACAGCCTGACGCCCGACGACGGCCGGATGCTGCTGCACACGATCACCGTCCCCGATGCCGACGAAGCCAAGCAGCTTGGCCTGACGTCGCCGATGAGCCTGCTGCGGTTCATCAAATTCATCCTGACCGAGATCTTCCCGGGCGGACGGCTGCCCCAGATCAGGCAGGTGGACCACTACTCGTCCAACGCCGGCTGGAAGGTCGAGCGCTACCACCGGATCGGCAAGAACTACGTTCCGACGCTCAACGCCTGGGCGGACGCGCTCGAGGCGCACAAGGACGAGGCGATCGCCCTCAAGGGGCAGGAGACCTACGACATCTACATGCACTACCTGCGTGGGTGTTCGGACCTGTTCCGCGACAGCTACACCGACGTCTGCCAGTTCACTTTGGTCAAATAGCCGGTCAAACAGTCCTGCACGCAAAGCGCCCCGGTGCCGTTCGGCACCGGGGCGCTTGCTCGGCGCGCCGAACTCAGCCGAAGAAGATGTTGCGCCGGCCGGCGAGCAGCCGGTAGAGCGTCTGCTGGATGGTCTCGCGCACCTGGTCGGTCAGCTCGAAGGTGACCATCGGGTCCTCGGCGTCGGAGGCGGCGTAGTCGTTGGTGTAGATCGGCTCCCCGAACGCGATGCGCCACTTCGACGGCAACGGCACCAGGCCCGCGGGCCCGGCCAGCGGGAACAGCGGCGTGATCGGGAAGTAGGGAAGCCCGAACAGCCGCGCCAGCAGCTTCACGTCGGCCAGCATCGGATAGATCTCCTCGGAGCCGACGATCGAGCACGGGACGATCGGCGCCTTCGTGCGCAGCGCCGCCGTCACGAAGCCGCCGCGCCCGAACCGCTGCAGCCGATAGCGGTCCTCGAAACGCTTGCCCAGCCCCTTGTATCCCTCCGGGAACACGGCGGTGAGCTCGCCGGCCGCCAGCAGCCGGTGCGCGTCCGTCGTGCACGCCATCGTGTGGCCGGCCTTGCGGGCCGCCTCGCCGACCACCGGCAGGTCGAACACCATGTCGGCGGCCAGCAGCCGCAGGTCCCGATGCGCCGGGTGCTCGTCATGGACGGCCACCGACAGCATCAGCCCGTCGAACGGCAACACCCCGGCGTGGTTGGCCACCACCAGTGCGGGGCCCTCGCTGGGCAGGTGCTCGACACCGGTGACCTCGACCCGGAACCACGACCTGAAGAAGAACCGCAGCAAAGGGCGGACGATCGCACTGTTGAAGTGTGGGTCGAAGCCGAACTCGTCGACGGTGTAATCGCCGGTGAACCGCTGCCGAAGGAAGCCGGCGACCGCGGCGACACGCTGGGCAAGTTCGTTGAGCGGCAACTCCGCCGTTCCGGGCGGGCCGGCCGCGCCCGCACCACGGCGGTGCTCGTCGATTTCGCGCACCACGGCGGCGATCTGTTCGGCCGAGGCACGACCGCGCGGATCCGAGAGCAGGGAGGGATGCTGCTTCGACGAATCGGCGCGTTGATCGGCTCTCCGACGCGCCGCTACCCGACCCCGATTAGTGTGCAGGGGAATCACATTCGCTCTAGTGTCACCCGCCACGATATCTACCTGACCCCACCCCATGAAATTGGATTTCGGCTTCCCCAGCGCTGCGCAAAGGCTATGGCGCGACCCTCCCAGGAGCGTACCCGATGGGGGTCGATTATGGGAGTCAGGCCGCGGCCGCACACGTAGTCGTCGAAGGCCTCGGCCGTCGTCCATTTGGGCTGGTAGCCGAGTTCGGCGCGCATCCTGGTGGTGTCCATGACGCGGCCGTAGCTCAAGTAGTCGAACTGGTCCCGGGAGATCTCGGTGTAGTGGTTGGCCCGCCTCAGCGAATCCAGCGCCCACACGCCCACGCCGGGCACCGGCAGCGGAAGCCGCCCGGCC
Source organism: uncultured Actinomycetota bacterium (assembly GCA_963711445.1). Lineage (GTDB taxonomy): Bacteria > Actinomycetota > Actinomycetes > Mycobacteriales > Mycobacteriaceae > Mycobacterium. Next base: position 215,047 of record CAVQEF010000002.1, on the reverse strand, counting down.
CGCCGGATCGCCTGGGACAGCATGATGATGCCGTCGGCGCCGATGTTGAACGTGCCGGCCTTGCCGGCCATCGCCGCACGCTCCAGCGCGCCCAGCGCGTCCTGCTCGTGCAGCAACTGCAGGCGCGCGTCGCGGCCGAACATCGTGGGCACGAACGGCCCGGCCAGGTAGCGCGACAGGGTGGTGTCCATCGCCGGGCCGATCATGTTGGCCAGCCGCAGGATCGTGACCGCAATGTCGGGACGGCGCCGGCCCAGCCCCCGCGCATAGCCCTCGATGTCGAGGCTGTCCTTGGCAAACCCGGCCCGGAAGGGTCGCCGGCTACTGCTGTCCTCGGTGAACATCACCGGGTCGTGCGGGCTGGACCCGTACACCTCCGAGGTGGACTTCAATACCACCCGGCGCACCGAGGGCGCCTTCTGGCAGGCCGCGAAGAGTTGCATCGCGCCCATCACGTTGAGCTCCTTCAGCGCGGCGCTGCCGCCGGACCGCGGCGCATACGACGCCGCCGCGGCGTGCACCACCGTGTCGACCTCGCCGTTGCGAATCACCTTGGCGATGAACGGATTACGGATGTCGGCGCGGACGAACTCCGCGCGTCCCATCCGGCGCAGCATGTCCTTGCTGGGGGCGATCGCGTCCACCGCGATCACCTGACCGATCATCGGGTTCTGCGCGAGCCGGGCGGTCAGGTAACCGCCCAGAAAACGGCACGCACCGGTGACCAGCACCACCTTGGGGTAGTGCATGACCTCGCCCCCGGTGCCCCCGGCGCCGCCCGTTCCGGGGCCGTCCCCGCTCGACAGATCCACCCGAACAGCCTAGCGGCCATGCGGGGCTGCGGCGTTACGGCCGCATGACGGTCGGCGCGGGACGGGGACCCGCGCGGCGGGCCCTACTTACCGAGTTTTCTGCGCTGCACCCGGGTGCGACGCAGCAGCTTGCGGTGCTTCTTCTTCGACATGCGCTTGCGCCGCTTCTTGATTACTGAACCCATAACTCCGCTATCTGACCCGTGACCGTGAGGACTTGAAAAGACCCCGCCACCTTACCCGGCCGGCCACGCCCAACACCAAACCGCACCGCGTGCCCGCCGAGCCGGCCGGCGCGGATGCGGATCAGCCCGCGTCGAAGTACGACGTCTCGAGCATGTCGTGCACGGCCTTGGCGTGCACGCGGAAGGACCGCCCGACGCGAACCGCGGGCAGTTCGCCGTTGTGCACCAGCCGGTACACCGTCATCTTGGAGACTCGCATGAGCGCGGCCACCTCGGCGACGGTCAGAAATTGTGTCCTGGCCTGCTGGCCGTCGACGGGACTGGCGTCCCGCGCCTTCCCAGCAGAATCTCGCGCGGATGGTCCGTTCGTCGACGTCATCGCAACCCAATCGTGTCAGGCCCGCGCAATGCCAGCGGCTTCCCCTCCGCTGGCACCCACACGTGCATACAAGGAGGAGAATAGCGGGACTGATGGGGTTACTGGTACTGGTGGGGGATAATTAATTCAAAAAACTTGAATTATTCCGATGTAATTCTTAGCTGCTCAGACCGCATTTTGGCGGCCTGCACGGCCGCGTCGACGGCGGCCCGCAGGCCGCCCCGCTCCAGTTCGCGCAGCGCAGCCGCGGTCGTACCGCCCGGCGAGGTGACGGTCGCGCGCAACTGCGCGGCCGTGGCGTCCGCCCGTGCGCCCAGCCCCTCCCCCGCGCCCGGTCGCAGCTCGGAGTTCATCGCCTCCACGAGCATGGCCGTCGCCCCGGCCATGGTCTGCGCGGTGAGCTCGGTGGCGACCTCGCGCGTGAGGCCCGCCGCGACACCGGCGTCCACCAACGCCTCGACCATCAGGAAGAAGTACGCCGGCCCCGAGCCGGACAGCGCGGTCACCGCGTCCATCTGCGCCTCGGGAACGGTCAGCACGCCGCCGACGGAGTCGAACAGCCCGGAGACCTCCTCGAGCTGTGCCGGGGAGACGAACCGGCCCTTGGCCAGGGCGGTGACCCCCGCGCCGACCAACGCCGCCGCGTTCGGCATCGCCCGCACCACCGGCGTGCCCGCCGGCAGCTTGGACTCGATGTAGGTGATCGTGATGCCCGCTGCGACGGTGACGAACACCTGGTCGGCGGTGTCGTTCTCGGCGGCCGAGGCCGCCCGGGACAGCTCGGCCATCAGCGACTCGACATCGGCGGGCTTGACCGCGACGACGACGAAGGTCGCGTTTTCCGCCGCCTCGCCCACCGAGGTCACCAGCACGGAATAGGTGTCGGCCAGATACTTGGCCCGCTCGGGTATCCGTTCGGCCACCACCAGGTCCTTGACCTGCCGGCCGGCACGCAGCAGACCCGACAGCAACGCCTCGCCGATGCTGCCCCCGCCGATGATCGCGATCCTTGCCATGCCGGAAAGCATCGCAGACACCGGCCGCTAGCGGGGCGGGGGCACCAACGCCAGTTGCCGCGCCTGCACCACCAGGCGGCCCAGGCTGTCGACGACAACGTGGTCCTCGTCGAACCAGTCGTGCCCGATCTCGGTGCACGTGGCGATGATTCGCAGCCAGCCAGCGGCGGGCAGACTCCGCAGGAACGCGGTCAGCTGGACGGTCGGCGCCCAGCCGGTGCGGTCGACCGCGAAGGTCACCGGCGCCGACAGGTCCCCGCACATGAGCGCGAACAACGCGTCCGGGGCCACGCCGCGGGGCCGCGCCCACATCTGGATCACCGGCGGGCTGCCATCATCGCCGGGCCGCATCGTCGACAGCAGCGGCCGCACGTCGCAGCCCTCGCCCAGGTGCACCAGCCCGGCCAGGGGGTGCCCGGGGCCGATCGGTTCGAGGTCGTCGGGCGGTTCGGGCGCCATGAGCTCGGGTACCGGATTCGCCGACAGCAGCGGCGAGACGTCCCCGCCGGGGACGAAGTGCTCCGGTTCGCCCAGATTGACCACCGCGTGCACGGCGGTGCGGTCCCCTTGCATGAGCTCGACGTCGACGACGCTGATCCGGCGGCCGCGCTTGCGGACCTGTGTGATCAGCCGCATCTCCCCGGGATCGGGCGCCCACAGGAAGCTCGCCGCGACGGCGACCGGTTGCAGGCCCGGTTCCAGACCGTCGGGCTGGCCGCCACACGCGGTGCGGGCCGCGTTGGCGCACAGCGCCAGCATGGCCCCGCCGTGCACCTTCGGACCGATCGTCCAGCGCTTGTCGAGCTCCCCTTCGAAGACGCCCGGGCCGGCCTGCCGCAGCGCCATCGCGGTGGTGAATAGCGCGTTCATGATCTCCTGGGGTCGCTGGCGGTCATCGCAACAGGTAGGTCCGGGCAAACTGCAGGGATTCGGCGAGCAGGTCCTCCCGCTCATTGGCCGAACGCGCGCTCGACGTGGACACCTCCAGCACCACGTGGCCGGCGAACTGGCCGGCGGCCAGCATCTGGCACACCTCGGCGGTGGGCTCCGTGCCGCGTCCGGGAACCAGGTGCTCGTCGGCGGGCAGACCGCTGCCGTCGCACAGGTGCAGGTGAACCAGTCCCGAGCCCATCCGCTGCGCCATGTCGACCGCGTCGGTGCCCGCGGTCGCGGTGTGGGACAGGTCCAGCGTGTAGTGCGCGTGGTTGCCGTCCAGCGGGTCGTAGGAGGGCGCGAACGCCGAGATCGCCGGACCCGGCCCGCCGCCGCGCCGGCGCATCCGCTCCCGGGACTGGTCGGCCCCGAAGAGCCGGTCCGCGCGGAACGGGAACATGTTCTCGACGGCGACCAGCACCTCACTCCGGGCTTCCAGGGCCGCCACCTGCTCGCTGAATCCCTCGGCGTAGCGCCGCTGCCAGCGGAACGGCGGATGCACGACGACGGTCTGCGCGCCGAGCTTTTCGGCGGCCCGCACGCTGCGTTCCAGCTTGGCGATCGGGTTGGCGCCCCACACCCGCTGCGAGATGAGCAGGCAGGGGGCGTGCACGGACAACACCGGCACCTGGTAGCGGCGCGAGAGCTTCCTGACGGCGTCGATATCCTGGCTGACCGACTCGCTCCACACCATCAACTCGACCCCGTCGTAGCCGAGCCTGGCCGCATACTCGAACGCGGCCTCGGCCCGCAGGGGGTAGACCGAGGCCGTCGAGAGGCCGACTTTGATGGCGGGGCGCACTGTCTGAAGTGTCTAGCCCGACTGCAACGACAGCGCCAGCGGCCCCAGCGTGATCAGCGCCCCCACCGCGACCGCGATCAGCGTGCTCGCGATGTCCTCGGTCTTGCGAACCACCCGCACGCCGACCACCAGACCAAGGATGACCAGCACCGACAGCACCAGGGCCACGATGCTGTTCCACCGCCACAGCTGGTCGAAGGCGATGAACAGCCCGGCCCCGAACGCGACGGCCAGGATCGACTGGACCACGATCACGCAGCCGCGCCACAGCGCCTGCCACCTGCCCGGCCCGCGGAGGTCCCAAGCCTCCTCCGGTTGCGCCGCCGCCACGGCACGGTGGTGGTCGTCGAGGTCTTCCTCGTCGCCCGCCCGGCCGCGGTTCCGGGCCAGCTCGTCGGCCAGGGTCTGCCCGCCGAACAGGGTGGAATCCTCGAGCGGGCCCGAATCGCTCAGGTAGGAGCGCACGTAGGCGGAGTCTTCGGGCGCCAGTTCGGGGTCGCGCACCTCGGCGTCCATCACGTCCACCGGCATGCCGGCGTAGTCGTCGAGCGGGTCCGGGCTCATGCCCTCGGCTCCGGACCGCTGCTCGGCGTCGTGCTCGTCGGCCCGGCGCTGGGGCCGCGGGTAGGCGCTGCGCTCCGGGCCCGGGGTGCGTTCGGGCTGCGCCTCCGACTTGGGCCAGCGCGGCTCCGGTTCGGACCAGTATGCGGTTTTGTGCTGTTCCTCGGTGTCCGGTTCCGGTTCGGCCACCGGGGCGGGGGCCGGCTGGGCGGCCGCGGCCCCGGTGGCCGTCCCGTTGGTCTCGGGTTCGGCCTCGTGTTCGGCCAGGTCGCGGTCCTCGCGGATCACCGGGATCTCGCCGGTCAGCTCGGCGACGGTGACCGCGTCGCTGTCGCCGCGGCGGCGGCGGCGCCGCCGGGTGACCGCCGGGGCGCCGATCGTCCCGTTCCTGGCCAGTAGCTCGGCCACCGAGATGGGCCGCGTGCTGGGGCTCTCGGTCTCGGAGTGTGGTCCGGTCATGCTTTGTTGCCTCTCGATCGGTTCGCGTGCCGATCCCCTACCCGACCTCCAGCATCGCGCACCGCGGTCTCGACGAGGGCCGTTCCGTCGGCTTCGCTGTCGAGTTTGCGCAAGATGAGACCTTCCCGTAATGCCCACGGGCAGATATCCACGGTCTCGATCGACAGCGCTCGCATGCTCGCCTCCGCCACCAGCGCACCCGCCACAATCTGCGGTGCCCTCTCGGCGCTTACCCCTTCCAACTCCGCGCGGTCAGCGGTCGTCATCCTAGAGATGAAAGATATGAGTTGTCTGAGGCCGTTGGCGGTAAGCGTCCTCTTCACGCGGGGTCCGGCCGCCGATGGCGCCGCCCCGGTGAGCCGCGCCAGTGAGCGGAACGTCTTCGACGTCGCCACCGCCAGGTCCGCCGCACCCGCGTCCAGCACGGCGACGCCGGCGTCGGCGAGCTCGGAGTCCAGCCAGTCGCGCAGCATCCCCACCCGCCGCCGTCCCGGCGGGTCGTCGGGCAGCCACTCGCGGGTCAGCCGTCCGGCTCCCAGCGGCAGCGACAGCGCGACCTCGGGCTCCTCGTCGACGCCGCTGGACAGCTCCAGCGAACCGCCACCGATGTCGAGGTTGATGATCCGCCCCGCGCTCCAGCCGTACCAGCGGCGCACCGCCAAAAACGTCAGCCGCGACTCTGCGACCCCGGTCAGCACCTGCAACTCGACGCCGGTCTCCTTGCGCACCCGGGCCAGCACATCCTCGGAGTTCTCGGCCTCGCGCACCGCCGACGTCGCAAACGCCATCAGCTCGGCGCAGCCGGAGCTGTCGGCGATCTTGGCGAACTCGTCGATGGTGGAAATCAGCTTCTCCGCACCGCGTTTGGTGATCTTGCCCGAGCTGTCGAGCGACTCGGAGAGCCGCAGCGTGGCCTTCGTCGAGCTCATCGGGGTCGGATGTCCGCCACGATGGGCATCGACCACCAGCAGATGCACCGTGTTGCTACCCACGTCGAGCACGCCCAATCGCACGTAAACAAAGTAGCCGGGCCCCGTCGGGGGCGCCGTATCGCCCGGCACGAGGATGTTCGCGGCGCAGCAACCGAGGACCGCCCGCCGCCCGGGTGTCGGCGGGCCGGCGCGCCCGAATCGTCGTCTAACGTGGAACCCGTGGGGAATTCGCAACCCGGTCCGGGGCAGGAGGTCGACTTGGACTTCGCCCGCGAGTGGGTGGAGTTCTACGACCCCGACAACCCGGAGCACCTGATCGCGGCCGACCTGACCTGGCTGCTGTCGCGCTGGACGTGCGTGTTCGGCACGCCGGCCTGCCACGGCACGGTGGCGGGCCGCCCCGACGACGGGTGCTGCTCGCACGGGGCGTTCCTGTCCGACGACGACGACCGCGCCCGCCTGGACGACGCGGTGCAGCAGCTGACCGACGACGACTGGCAGTTCCGCGAGAAGGGCCTGGGCCGCAAGGGATACCTCGAGCTCGACGAGCACGAGGGCCAGCCGCAGTACCGCACCCGCAAACACAAGGACGCGTGCATCTTCCTGAACCGGCCCGGCTTTCCCGCCGGCGTCGGCTGCGCGCTGCACAGCAAAGCCCTGCGGCTGGGGGTGCCGCCGCTGACGATGAAGCCGGATGTGTGCTGGCAGTTGCCGATTCGACGCAGCCAGGAATGGGTGACCCGACCCGACGGCACCGAGATCCTCAAAACCTGGGTGACCGAATACGACCGCCGCGGCTGGGGCTCCGGCGGCGCCGACCTGCATTGGTACTGCACCGGCGACCCGGGCACCCACACCGGCGCCACGCAGGTGTGGGAGAGCCTGGCCGACGAGCTCACCGAGCTGCTGGGCGCGAAGGCCTACGCCGAGCTGGCGGCAATGTGCAAGCGGCGCAGCAAGTTAGGGCTGATCGCGGTGCACCCCGCCACCCGCTTCGCCGAATAGCGGCGACCCCGCCGGGTCGGCTTGGCTCTTGCCGTAGGACGCGACCATTCGCGCCGCGCTGGCCCACAGGTAGGCTTCGACCGCCGCGGCGGCCGCCGCCGGCTCGCGCGCCAGCACGGCCTCGGTGATGGCGCTCAGGTCGGCCAACACCGGCCCTGCGTCGTCGTAGGCCGCCGTGAGCTCGTGCTCGCGGCCGCCGAAGGCCTGCTCGACCCAGCGGTACAGCAAACCCACCGCGCGGTTGCGGCTGCAGTGGATGAGCACCCGGAAGTAGGCGAGATCGGCGGCCTGGCGCGCCACGGCGCTGTTGGCCTGCCGCACCCCGTCCAGCGCCGCGCGCAGGTCCTCGGCGTCCTCGGCGGTGCTTCGTTGCGCGGCCAACCGGCCGATCAGCGGGCCCAGCGCCGCACGGATCTCGAGCAACTCGATCAGGAATTCGGGTCCCAGCTTGCGGACCAGCGCTTCGACCACCGCCGGGTGGGTGAGCGCCTGCGGGTCGCGCACCACGTTGCCGCTGCCGTGGCGGGCCTCGATCAGGCCCATCTGCTGAACCCGGGCCAGGCCCTGACGCAGCGATGTGCGGTTGACGCCGAGCTGCTCGGCCAGCTCCCGTTCGGGCGGCAGGGTCGAGCCCGGCGGAAAGGCGCCGTCGAGGATCGCATCGGCGATCGAGGCGGCGATCTGCTCGTCCACTCGCCGGCGATCCGGCGGCCGGATCGGGCTTGACTGGTTCATTGGTCCAACCAATATAGTGGATGCGGGCCGTGGGAGGTGAGCGATGGACGACGAACTGCGGTCGGCGTCGGAGCCGCGCTGGCGGGGCAAGGCCGGACGCCTGGAGGTGTGGTACGCGACCCTGTCGGATCCGGTGACGCGTGCCGGGCTGTGGATTCACTGCGAGACGGTCGCGCCCCTGCGGGCCCCCACAGACCCCTTTGCGCACGGCTGGGTGACGTGGTTTGCCGCCGACGGCCCGCCGCGCACCGAGCGGTTCGGCCCCGAACCCGCCCGGCCCGCGACCGGCTTTCCCCGTTTCGGGCCGTGGTTCGACGCCGCGGGCGTGCGGGCGGGCCCGGAAGAGCTGACGGGACGCGCCGGGTCGCTGGGCTGGGACCTGTCCTGGAAGGACACCGGCAGGCCGCTGTGGACGTTTCCCCGTGCCGCCTGGGAGCGCGAGGTGCTCCCGGGCGCCCAGGTGGTCATCGCCCCCACCGCCGAGTTCACCGGCGCACTGACCGTGGACGACACCGCCGCGCCCATCGAGGGGTGGCGCGGCGGCGTCGCACACATCTACGGGCACGGCAACGCCAAGCGCTGGGGGTGGATCCATGCCGACCTCGGCGGCGGCGACGTCGCAGAAGTCGTCACGGCCGTGTCGCACAAGCCGGGCCTGAGCCGGCTTGCCCCGATGGCGTTCGTTCGCTTGCGTATCAATGGAAAGGATTGGCCCGCAAGCCCTTTGCCCGCGCTGCGGATGCGGACAACGCTCGGGGTGCGGCACTGGCAGCTGGAGGGACGCATCGGTGCCCGCCGCGCGCTGATCCGCGTCGACCAGCCCCCGGACCGCTGCGTGAGCCTGCACTACGCCGATCCCGACGGCGGCACGGCGGTGTGCACGAACACCGAGCAGGCCGACATCCACATCGAGATCGACGACCGGCGCTGGTCGGTCACCGGGACCGGGCACGCCGAAGTCGGCCTGCGCGGCGCCGAGGCGCCCGACATCGACGAAAGGACTCCATCGTGAGCTTCTTGTTCGACCCGCCGCTGCTGTTCGCCTCCGGCCTGCTCATCGAGCGGCGCCTGCCGTCTGACCGCCGCGACGTCGCCGAGGCGGCCACCCTGGGCGTCTTCTTCGGCGGGTCGTTCGGGCTGTACCACAACGTGCCCGGACTCGGGCTGCTGTGGCGCCCGTTCCGCGCCCGCAACGGCCGCGACTTCATGTGGAACAGCGGGGTTTTCGGCGTGCAGACCGAGCGGCTCGACTGGCCCATGCACGCGGCGGCGGGCGCGATCTTCGCGACCTATCCCTTCTTCCTGAAGCTGGGCCGGCGGGTCGGCCGCCTGCTGTGAGCCGGTTCGCCGATCGCCTGACCGCCTCCTTCGGCGCAGCGCTGCTGCCCCCCGAGCACGGCGGGCCGACGCCGGCTCAGCTCCGCGAACGCGTGGAGCGCTACCTCGCCCAGTTGCCGCGCTCGACGCGGCTCGCCATGCGCACCGGGTTCGCGTCGCTGGCCGCGGCGAGCTACCTGGGCACCGGCCGCCCCCTGTCGGGGCTGGTCCCCGGCGAACGCGACCGGGTGCTGCGCCGGGTCGCCGCGCTCACCCCCGAGGCCGGCGCGGCCGTCGAGGCTCTCAAGGCGATCGTGCTGCTCGCCAACGGCGCGGATACCTTCGCGCCGGAACTGCTTTCGCGCGCCCAGCAGCACGACCCGGTGCGGCCCGACGCGGACCTGCGCGTCACCCCCTCGGCCGAGAGTCGTTCGGTGGTGACCGCCGACGCGGTGGTGGTCGGCTCCGGCGCCGGCGGCGCGATGGCGGCCCGCACCCTGGCCGCGGCCGGCCTGGACACCGTCGTGCTCGAGGAGGGTCGGCGCTGGACGGTCGAGGAGTTCCGCGTCACCCACCCGATCGACCGCTACGCCGGGCTGTACCGCGGCGCGGGGGCCACGGTGGCGCTGGGGCGCCCGTCGGTGGTGCTGCCGATCGGCCGAGCCGTCGGCGGCACCACCGTGGTGAACTCCGGAACCTGTTACCGCCCACCGCTTTCGGTGCAGCGGCGGTGGAACGACGATTTCGGCCTCGCCCTGGCCGACCCGGACCGGCTCGCCGAGCGCCTCGACGACGTCGAACGCACCCTGCGGGTGGCACCGGTGCCGCCCGACGTCATGGGCCGCAACGGGCGCCTGCTGCTCGATGCCGCCGCGACGCTGGGCTGGCGGGCGGCCCCCATCCCGCGCAACGCGCCGGGCTGCGGCGGCTGCTGCCAGTGCGCGATCGGCTGCCCCCGCAACGCCAAGTTCGGCGTGCACCTCAACGCGCTGCCCCAGGCGTGTGCGGACGGCGCGCGGATCATCTCCCACGCGCGCGTGGAGCGGGTGCTGCACGATCACGGGCGCGCGCGGGGGGTGCGCGCCCGGCGGCCCGACGGCACCGCGCTCGACGTGCTGGCGGACACCGTCGTCATCGCCGCCGGCGCCACCGAGACGCCGAACCTGCTGCGGCGCAGCGGCCTCGGTGAGCATCCGCGGCTGGGTCGCAACCTGGCGCTGCATCCGGCCACGATGCTCGCCGGGCGCTTCGACGAGGACGTCATGGCCTGGCACGGGGTGCTGCAGAGCGCCGCCGTCGACGAGCTGCACGAGTCACACGGCGTGCTGATCGAGGCGACCTCCACGCCGCCGGGCATGGGCTCGATGGTCTTCCCCGGCTACGGCGCCGAGCTGCTCGGCTGGCTCGACCGGGCGCCGCGGGTGGCGACGTTCGGCGCCATGGTCGCCGACCGCGGCGTCGGCTCGGTGCACTCGGTGCGCGGCGAGACCGTGGTGCGCTACGGCATCGCCCCCGGCGACGTCGCCAAGCTGAGGGTGGCGATCGAGGCGATGGGCCGGCTGCTGTTCGCCGCCGGCGCCGTCGAAGTGCTCACCGGCCTACCCGGCGCGCCGACGGTGACCTCACTGCCCGCACTCCAGGATGCGTTGGGGCGCAGCGATCCCCGCAGCATGCACCTGGCCGCCTTTCACCCGACCGGCACCGCGGCCGCGGGCGCCGACGGGCAGCTCTGCCCGGTCGACGCGACCGGTCGGCTGCGCGGCGTCGACGGCGTCTGGGTGGCCGACGCGTCGATCCTGCCCAGCTGCCCGGAGGTCAACCCGCAGGTGTCGATCATGGCGCTGGCGCTGGGCGTGGCCGACGAAGTGATCGACGAGGTGGGCCGCGCCCGCTAGTCGAGTGTGAATCCTGGGTGGCGACACGCCGGTGGGAGTGGCCCTCAGTGCACACTCAACGGCCGCAACGCACACTCGATGCGTGCCGATCCCCGACTTCATCGTTGGGCTTCGTCGCGCCGTTGGCACTGCGCCGTTATGGCTGCCCGGCGTCACGGCGGTCACGATCCGCGACCGAAAAGTATTGCTGGTCAAGCGCGCGGATAACGGCGCCTGGACGGCCGTGACAGGTATCGTCGAGCCCGGGGAGAATCCGGCGGATTGCGCGGCTCGCGAAGTAAGCGAAGAAGCCGGCGTCAGCGCGCGGGCCATGCGGCTGGCGTGGGTGCACGTGACCCGGCCGGCCGTACACGCCAACGGCGACCGGGCCCAGTATCTCGATCACGTGTTCCGCATGCAGTGGCTATCGGGAGAGCCCTTTGCGGCCGACGACGAGTGCACCGCCGCGGCGTGGTTCGACCTCGACCGGCTGCCGCCGATGACCGAAGACATGCGCCGGCGTATCACGTTGAGCGCCAGCGACGACGAGCGGACCGTCTTCGATACGAACTCTTAGCCTTCGAGCTTGTAGCCCAGCCCCCGCACCGTCACCAGGTGCACCGGGTTGGCCGGGTCGGCCTCGATCTTGGACCGCAGGCGCTTGACGTGCACGTCGAGCGTCTTGGTGTCGCCCACGTAATCGGCGCCCCAGACCCGGTCGATCAGCTGCCCACGGGTCAGCACCCGCCCGCTGTTGCGCATCAGGTATTCGAGCAGGTCGAATTCCTTGAGCGGCAGGGTGATCGTGTCGCCGTTGACCGACACGACGTGGCGCTCGACGTCCATGCGCACCGGCCCGGACTCCAGCACGCCGTCGCTGACCTCGGAGTCGTCATCGCCGCCGCGGCGCAGCACCGCGCGGATCCGCGCGATCAGCTCACGCGCCGAATACGGCTTGGTCACGTAGTCGTCGGCGCCCAACTCCAGCCCGACCACCTTGTCGATCTCGCTGTCGCGCGCCGTCACCATGATCACCGGCACGCTGGAACGGGCGCGCAGCTGCTTGCACACGTCGGTGCCGGAGATGCCCGGCAGCATCAGATCGAGCAGCACGATGTCGGCACCGGCTCGATCGAACTCGGCAAGTGCGGTCGAGCCGTCGGTCACCACCGTCGCCTCGAAGCCCTCCTTGCGCAGCAGGAACGCCAGCGGATCGGCCAGCGACTCCTCGTCCTCCACGATAAGTACGCTCGTCATGGGCGCCACTCCTCCTCGCGGGTCATCGGCTTAGTTCTTCCTCTCGTTGAGACCGGCCGGGCCGCACCTCGCGACTCCGTGATTGCTCGAGTTCCCCCTCGTCGTCCTGCTGGGACGATGTCACCGCCGGGATGGACAGCGTGAAGGTCGACCCGGTTCCCGGCTTGCTCCACACCCCGATGCTGCCGTCGTGGTTGGCCGCCACGTGCTTGACGATGGCCAGGCCCAGGCCGCTGCCGCCGGTCGCCCGCGAGCGCGCCTTGTCTCCGCGGAAGAACCGCTCGAAGACCCGCTCCTGGTCCTCCAGCGCGATCCCGATGCCACGGTCGGTGACGGCGATCTCGACGTTGTCGCCGCGGCGGCGACGGCTGATCGACACCAGTGACCCCTTCGGCGAGTAGGCGATCGCGTTCGACACCAGGTTGGCCAGCGCGGTGACCAGCAGCGTCTGGTCGCCCCACACCCGCAGGCCGCTGGGCGCATCGGTGCGAACATCGATGTCGGCGTTGTCGGCGGCCACCTTGTGGCGGGCGATGGCCTCGGTGACGACGGTGTCGACGTCGATGGCGGTCACGTTCGGCAACCGCTCGGCGCCCTGCAGCCGGGACAGCTCGATGAGCTCGGCGACCATGTCGCCGAGGCGGTTGGCCTCGATGAGCACCTTCTCGGCGAACCGGCGGACGGTCTCGGAATCGTCGGCCGACGCCAGCAGGGCCTCGGCCAGCAGGGCCATCGCGCCGACCGGGGTCTTGAGCTCGTGGCTGACGTTGGCCACGAAGTCGCGCCTGGTCGCCTCCATGCGGGCGTAGTCGGACTGGTCGTGGACGAACACCACCGCGAACCGGCGGTCCTCCTCGCTCAGCAGCCGGGCGTGCCCGTGCACCGACAGCCCCGAGCGGCCGGGCGCGCGTTTGGCCGGCCGCAGGTCGAACTCGACGTCCTCGCCCGCCAGCGCCTGCTGCGCGGCGTGCCAGGCCTGATCGTCGAGTTGGCGGTCGCGCACCAGGCCCAGCTCCTTGGCCCGTTCGTTGCGGTAGACCACGTCGCGGTGGGAGTCCACCACCGCGGCACCCAACGGCATCAGCGCGACGATGCGTTGCAGCATCTGCGCGACGGTGATCCCGGTCGAGTCGGCGGCCACCCGCTGGCGGCGCTGGGCCGTCCGCTGCGACAGCCGCATCCCGGCCGCAACACCTACGGCCAGCGCCAGCACGGACAACACCCCGGCCAGCAACAGTGCCGAGAACACAGTCACATAGAAAATCCTACAAATCCTTCTGAACACTGCCCTAGCGGAGCGAGGCCAAAATCGGACAAGTCACATCCTGCGCTACAGGTATTCGGCTGCCGTTAACGCGATGTTAGGCAAAGCGCGGTTTCACCGTGGTCTGCCTGGCCTGTCGGGCGCTATCCGCGGCCCTGGCCGGCAACCGCGTCCGCACCGGCGGCGGCCGCGTCCGGGTCCAGGTAGGTGCCGCCGGGGACCACCGGCCGCAGGTCGGCGTCCAGGTCGTAGCGCAGCGGGATTCCGGTGGGGATGTTCAGCCCGACGATCTCCTCGTCGGACATCGCGTCGAGGTACTTGACCAGCGCGCGCAGCGAGTTTCCGTGCGCGACCATCAACACCGTTTTGCCGCTGCGCAGATCCGGGACGATGACGTCGGTGAAATACGGCAGGAACCGGGCCACCACGTCGGCCAGGCACTCGGTCAGCGGGCCGCCGCCGATGTCGGCGTAGCGGGGGTCGGTGTCCTGGCTGTATCGGCTGCCCTTCTCGATCGGCGGCGGCGGGGTGTCGTAGCTGCGCCGCCAGGCCATGAACTGCTCGTCGCCGTAGCGCGCCTTGGTCTCGGCCTTGTTCAGGCCCTGCAGCGCGCCGTAGTGGCGTTCGTTGAGCCGCCAGCTGCGCCGCACCGGGATCCAGAGCCGATCGGCGGTGTCCAGGGCCAGGTGCGCCGTCGTGATCGCGCGGCGCAGCAGCGAGGTGTAGAGCACGTCGGGCAACAACCCGTTCTCGGCCAGCAGCTCGCCGCTGCGCACCGCCTCGGCCCGGCCCTTGTCAGTCAGCCCGACGTCGACCCAACCCGTGAACTGATTGCTGGCGTTCCAATCGCTTTCACCGTGGCGCAGCAGCACCAGCGTGCCGGGGTTCCGCAGTTGCATCGGCCTAGCATCTCACGGGCGCGCGGGGCCGTTGTTCCCATCCGCGCCGTCGCCGTCCCGGTGGCCTTCGCGCTCTGCATCGTCGTCTTCGTCGACCCTTGCTCGACTCCTCCTCATCGCGCTTCGCGCTCTGCATCGTCGTCTTCGTCGACCCTTGCTCGACTCCTCCTCATCGCGCTTCGCGCTCTGCATCGTCGTCTTCGTCGATCAAATGCGCGAAGGCCTGCAGGTTCTTCAGCGACTCGCCGCGCGACACCCGCCAGTCCCACTCCTTTTGGATCGAGGAGCGAAAGCCCAACTCCAGCAACGTGTTGAAGTCCGAATCCACCGCCTCGAGGACCTGCCCGAGCACCCGGTCGAGCTCGTCGGCGTCGACCGACGCCAGCGAGAACCGGCCCACCAGGTAGATGTCGCCGACGTTGTCCAGCGTGTAGGCGACCCCGTAGAGGCGGCGGTTGCGCTTGAGCAGGAAGCGGTAGACGCCCTCGTGGTTCTCGTCGGGTTTGCGGCACACGAACGCCTCGACGCGCACCGAGTGCTCGCCGATGCTCAGCACGGTGTTGGTCTTCAGCTTGCGCTCGCCGGGCAGCTCCACGACCAGTCCCGGCGGCCCGCCGTGGGTCCCGGGGGTCTCGGAGTAGGTCAGGCCGCTGGCTTGCAGCGCGCTCTCGATCACCTGCCGCACGGGCCCGTCGGCGGAGGTCATGCGCCCACCCCGCGACGCGACGCCCAGCGGCGGGGCCCGCGGGCCGAGGCCCGATCCCGGACCCGGCGCTGGCGCTCGGCGCCGAATTCGCCGATCGCGCGCCGGTAGCTGGCCAGCAGGGCGTCGGTGGTGTTCTCCCACGAGAACGTCGCCGCGTGCGCGGTGGCCGCGCGGCTCATCTCCTCGGCCCGCGGCCCGCCGCGCAGCCGCAGCAGGTCGTCGAGGGCCCGGGCCCAGCGATCGACGTCGTGCCCGGCCACCAGGGTGCCGGTGATCCCGTCGCGCACCGCCACCGGCAGCCCCCCGACCGCGGCAGCCACCACCGGCGTGCCGCAGGCCTGCGCCTCGATGGCGACCAACCCGAACGACTCCGAATAGCTCGGCACCGCAACCAGATCGGCCGCCTGCAGCAGCGTGGCCAGGTTGGTGCGCGACTGCGGCGGCAGGAAGGTCACCCGTGCGGTGATGCCGAGTTCGTCGGCAAGGCGGACCAGCCCCTCCGGGGAGGACAGCCCGCTGCCCGACGGGCCGCCGGCCACGACGACGCGCACCCCCGGTAGCTTCGCGGCGGCGCGCAGCACGATGTCGGGCGCCTTGAGCGGCTGAATCCGTCCGACGAAGGCGACCACGTCCTCGTCGGGCGGCAGCCCCAGCGCGGCCCGGGCCGCCGCGCGGTCGCCCGGATGGAACACGTCGAGGTCCACGCCGGGGTGGACGACGTCGATCCGGCCCGGGTCGGCGCGGTGGATCGACACCAGTTGGCCGGCCTCATCGTCGGTGTTGACGATCAGCCGGTCGGCCTCGTCGACCACCTGCTGCTCCCCGACCGTGCGCAGCGGCGGCTCGGGCGCGTCACCGTCGGCCAGGGCCGCGTTCTTCACCGCGGCGAGGGTGTGCGCGGTGTGGACCAGCGGCACCGCCCAACGGTCGCGGGCCAGCCAGCCGACCTGCCCCGACAGCCAGTAGTGCGAGTGCACGATGTCGTAGTAGCCGGCCTCGTGGGCCGCCTCGGCGCGCAGCACCCCGGCCGCGAACGCGCACAGCTGGGTGGGCAGCTCGTATTTGTCCAGGCCCTCGAACGGCCCGGCGACCACGTTGCGCACCAGCACTCCGGGCGCCACCCGCACGACCGGCGGGTCGGCCGACGCGGTGGCCCGGGTGAAGATCTCCACCTCGATGCCCCTGCGGGCCAGATGCAGGGCGCTCTGCAGCACGTAGACGTTCAGGCCGCCGGCGTCGCCGGTGCCCGGCTGGGCCAGCGGCGAGGTGTGCACCGCCAGCACCGCGACCCGGCGCGGCGTCATTGCGGTACGGCCCGAGGTGTCGCCGGATGGCCGGAAGACGTCGTCGTGCCGCACTCTTTCATCTTTACAGGACCTGCCCGCGGCACGGGTAAGCGCACAGGTCGGGTGGGCGCATCACGCGGACGGCTCGGGCCCGGGGTCCTGCCGCCGGGCGTCGAGCGCGCGGGCGCGGCGCATCGCGCCGACCGGGTCGGCGTACAGCCCGGCCAGCGACACCGTCCCCGCCCCGGCCTCCTGCACCCGGTCGCCGAAGGCGGTGACGCGGATGTCGCGCGCCGGCAGGGTCGAGCTCGCGGCGCAGGCCTCCCTCACCTGCGCCATCCCCTCCGGATACTCGGTGAACGCCTGGCCGCCGACCACGAGCTCGTCGGGGTTGAGCAGGTCGCGCAGCAGCGCCACCGCGCCGCCGAGAACTCGGGCCCGCTCCGCCAGCAGCTCCCGGGCCTGCCCGTTGCCGGCCCGGGCCACCCGCAGCAGGTCCGTGATCGCACCCGCGGACCCGCCGGCGGAGCCAGGGGCCAGGATGCGCAGGCGCCGGGCGGCGGTCAGGACCGCTTCGTCGCTGACGGTGGTCTCCAGTCGCCCGGTCCCCCCGAGCAGCTCGGAGTGGGCCGGCAGCGCGGCGATGGTGCCGGGACCGCTGGCCGGGCAGTGCACCCGACCGCCGATCACCAGCGCATAACCCACGGTTTCGCGTGCATAGACGTACAGGCTGGTCGGCGAGCTCGGCGCGAACCGCCGCAGCCCGAGCAGCAGCTCGGCGCCGGCCATCGCGTCGACGTGCGAGGCCACCGAGACCGGCAGGCCCAGCGCGTCGGCCAGCACCGGCCCGACGGGGGCCGCGCGCCAGCCCAGCCGGGGGTGGTCGACGTGACCGGTGGTGCCGTCGACGGTCCCACCGATCGCCACGCCAACCCACAGCGGGCGGCGCCGGTGCCAGCGCCTCAGGTAGCGGGCGGCGCTGTCGGCCAGCGACGCCAGCGCCGTACCGGCCGGATGCAGCGGGGTGGGGGTCTCGACCGTGTCCAGCGTGCGCCCGAACAGGTCGGCGGCCACGATGCTGGTGGTCCGCGCGCCGATGTGCAGGCCCAGCGTCACGAACGGTTCGTGGTTGACCTCCACGGGCACCCGCGGGCGCCCGATGGCCCCGGCGACGGCCAGATCGGCGCGCTCCCGCAGCAGACCGGCGTCGAGCAGCGCGGTGACCTGGCGGTTGACCGTGGCGATGCTCAGCGAGGTGACACCGGCGATCGCGTCACGGGCGACGGGGCCGCCCAGCCGGACGGCGCGGAAGACCGCGGCCGCCGCGGAGTCCGCGAGATGCAGCGCCGGCGGCATGATCCGGCGGTGCGACCGCACCTGGGTTTTGCGACCCGCCGAGTGGGGGTGGGTGAGAGTGGTCGAGCGCACGAGCGTCCTTTGTCCGAAATTTACCGGCCGGTCCGTGACCGCCCCCGGGATTCAGGAGCGGCAGATTGCGCGGCAACAACACGCGCATGCCGCGTAACGACACGCGGTGCTCGTGTTCGACAAGGCGCTGGGGTGCACACAGGAAATTTAGCACGTTTATTAGAGTTGGCCCGATGACGACAGCCGGCGGGGAGAAGCGGGTCGCGGTGGTCACCGGTGCCAGTTCCGGAATCGGGGAGGCAACGGCCAGAACCCTTGCCGCACAGGGGTTTCACGTGGTGGCGGTGGCCCGCAGGAAAGACCGCATCGAGACCCTGGCCCGCGAGATCGGCGGCACCGCGATTGTGGCCGACGTCACAGACGATGCGGCGGTCGCCGCGCTGGCGGACGCCCTGGGTCGCGTCGATGTGCTGGTCAACAACGCCGGCGGCGCGCTTGGGCTGGAATTCGTCGCCGACTCCGACCTCGAGCACTGGCGGTGGATGTGGGAGACCAACGTGCTGGGCACCCTGCGGGTCACCCGCGCGCTGCTGCCCGGGCTGGTCGACTCGGGCAACGGCCTGATCGTCACCGTCACCTCGATCGCCGCGCTCGAGACCTACGACGGCGGCGCGGGCTACACCGCGGCCAAGCACGCCCAGGGGGCGCTGCACCGCACGCTGCGCGGCGAGCTGCTGGGAAAGCCGGTGCGCCTCACCGAGATCGCGCCGGGAGCGGTCGAGACCGAGTTCTCGCTGGTGCGCTTCGACGGCGACGAGCAGCGCGCGGACGCCGTGTACGCCGGGATCACGCCGCTGGTCGCCGCCGACGTCGCCGAGGTGATCGGCTTCGTGGCCTCCCGGCCCGCCCACGTCGACCTGGACCTGGTCGTCATCCGGCCGCGCGACCAGGCGGCGGGCGGGCGGTTCAACCGCCGACGCTAGACGGCTCCGAGCTGGTAGGGGTCGTCCCCGACGTGGTCGTGGAGGTGCTCGGCCTCGTGGTCGTGGTCGGCGTGCCGGACAGGGTGGGGGCGTCCGGCGGCGTGACCGGCGCGGTGACGGGGATCTGGGTCGCGGGCGGATGCGCGCTCGGGGGCGGCAGCGCCGACATCGACACCCAGGTATCCCAGTCCACGGCCCAGTCCCAGATGTCGCCGTCGGAGTAGGACAGCTGGATCGAGCTGCCCGTCACCTCGACCGGGTCTCCGTAGATCGCGCTGTGGTAGTACTCCGCGGCGTCGGCCGTCGACAGGTTGATGCAGCCGTTGGTGACGTTGCTGTTGCCCTGCGCCCCCGCGCTCGACGGATTGGCGTGGATGAACTCGCCGTTGTTGGAGATCCGCACCGCCCAGCGTTCGTGGGCGTTGGTGTAGCCGGCGGCCGGGTTGGACATGTAGAAGTCGGAGTACTTCTCGGTGACCACGTGGATGCCGTTGCGGGTGACGTTGCGGGCCAGGTCGCCCTCGCCGTAGCTGCACGGGAAGTCCATGATGACGCCCGCGTCGGTGACGACCTGGATGCGGTGCGAGCTGACCTCGGCCTTGACCACCTGGCGGCGGCCGATCGCGATCTTCAGCGACATGTCCTGCGCGCCGTAGGCGCCGTCGCCGAACGGTACCCCGTAGAACTTGGCGTCGACGTTGACCGAGGTGCCCGCCGGGTAGTAGTCGCGCGGGCGATAGTGCAGGCGGGAGCCCTTGGCCTCGTCGGGCAGCCAGGCCCAGCTGCCCTCGACGGGCGGGTCCGTGGTGACGGTGAGGGCCTTCTCGACGGAGGCCTTGTCGCTGATCGGCGCGTCGAACTGGATGATGACCGGCGCCGCGACCCCGACGGTCTGGCCGTCGGAGAGCTGGAACCCGCCGTCGATCGTCTTGGTGGGCGTCACGGTGGTGAACGTGGCCGCGACGGGCACCGCCTTGCCGTCGTGTCCGACGACCGAGCCGCTCCAGGTGTAGGTCGCGTCGTAGCCCAGCGTTTCGGTGATCGTGTACGCGGTGCGGTCGGAGTTGAACACCCCGGCGACGACCTTGCCCGCCGAGTTCGTCAACGCCAGCTTCTGGAACCAGCCGTCGCCGACCGCGACGCTGATCGGAGCGGTCGGAACCACATCGGCGGTGGCGTCGGCCGGCTGGAAGTTCAGCTTCGGCGCGGGCGGCTCCTTCTTCTGGGCCTGTTTGGTCGCGGCGCCGCCGCAGGCGGCCAACACGTTGGGGGCCAGGACGCCGAGCCCGAGAGCCGCCAGGGCCAGGCGCCGATTGATCGGCGGTGGGGCGCTGGATCTGCTCACGCCAAACAAAGATACCGGCAGAAACGACCCTGCCCCGCCACGACGATTCCGGGATGCGGCGCGACCGCGGCAAACCAACAGCTAGAGCGCGTCGCCGAGCAGGACCGGCTCGGGGGTCAGTGTGATGCCAAACACGTCGCGGACCCCATCGCGCACGGTGCGGGCCAGCGCCAGCACGTCCGCGGCGGTGGCGCCGCCGCGGTTGGTCAGGGCCAGCGCGTGCTTGGTGGACAGCCGGCAGCGCGCCGCCGGGTCGTCGGGGTAGCCCTTCGCGAAGCCGGCCCGCTCCACCAGCCAGCCGGCGGCCAGTTTGACGCCCTGGGGCGCCGGCCAGTGCGGAACCGGGCCCAGCCGGGCCAGCCGCTGGTAGACCTGGGGTGCGACCACCGGATTGGTGAAGAACGACCCCACGCTCCACGTGTCGCGGTCGGCCGCGTCGAGCACCATGCCCTTGCGGGCGCGCAGGGCCAGCACCGCGTCGCGAACCGACTGCGGGTCGAGGCGCTCGCCGCCGGTGGCGTTCAACGCGGCGGTCAGTTCGCCGTAGCGCAGCGGCGCACTGCGGCCCGACGGATCCAGCGCGAACTCCACCTCCAGCACCACCGCGGGCGTTCCCCGCCCCTCCTGGGCGGCCCGCTTGAACACGCTGGTGCGGTAGCCGAAGCCCAGCTCGCCGGCCGGCACCCAGCGCACCGCGCCGCTGCCGCGATCCAGCACCCGCGCCCGCGTGATGGTGTCGGCCACTTCCGCGCCGTAGGCCCCGACGTTCTGGACCGGGGTGGCCCCGGCCGACCCGGGGATGCCCGACAGGCATTCCAGCCCGCCCAGCCCGTGCTCGATGGCGGCGACGACGACGTCGTCCCACACCGCGCCGGCCTCCGCGCGCACCAGGTTGCCGTCGACGCTGATGCCCTCCCCGGCCAGTCGCACGGCGGTCAGGTCGGTCAGGGTGTCGTCGATCACGATGTTGGAGCCGCCGGCGAAAACCAGGAGCGGTCCGGCGTCGGCGCCGGCATCGCGGCCGCGGGCGCGCGCGTCGAGCTCCCCCAACACCGCGACCACCTGCTCGGTGGTGGTGCAGGTGATCAGGCGCCGCGCGACCGGCCCGACCCGCAGCGTCGTCAGCGGTGCCAGCGGCACCGCGTCGGCGACCTGCGCGCCGGCGTACAGCGAAGCGGCGCCGCCCGGTGTCATGGCCCGTAACGGTAGCCTGACCAGCTATGCCGCGTTCATTCGACTTGTCCGCCGAGTACGCCGGCGGCGTCGAGGAGATTCACCGCGCGTTCCGCCAGGAGCAGTACTGGCGGGCCCGGCTGGCCGACATTCCCGTCGACGAGGCCGAACTCGAGTCCATGCGGATCGGGGGCGATGGCGGCGACGGCTCCATCGAGGTGGTCACCCTGCAGGTGGTGCGCAGCCACAACCTGCCGGCGCTCGTCACCCAGCTGCACCGGGGAGATCTGTGCATCCGGCGCGCGGAAACCTGGGGGCCGCTCACCGGCGGGGCCGCGACGGCGTCCATCGCGGGGGAGATCGTGGACGCGCCGGTCAACGTGTGGGGCACCGCCGAGTTGGCGCCGATCGGCAAGTCGGGCGGCGCGCGGCTGGATGTCCGCATCAACGTCCAGGTGCGGGCGCCCATCATCGGCGGCAAGGTGGAGAAGATCATCGGCGCCCGGCTGGCCGAGCTGGTGGCGGCCGAACAGCGCTTCACCACCGAGTGGATCACCGGCGACTCTTGACCCGAGCCTGACCCGGCACGCCCCCTGCGATCGGCCGCCTAGGCTGGCGTCATGCGAATCGCGCTGGCGCAGATCCTCAGCGGCACCGACCCGGCGGCGAACCTGCGGCTGGTCCGCGAGTACGCCGGCCGGGCCGCCGACGCCGGCGCGCGCCTGGTGGTGTTCCCCGAGGCGACGATGTGCCGGTTCGGGGTCCCGTTGCTGCCGGTCGCCGAGCCGATCGACGGGCCCTGGGCCGGCGGTGTCCGCCGGATCGCCGCCGACTCCGGCGTCACCGTGATCGCGGGCATGTTCACCCCGTCCGGCGACGGGCGGGTGACCAACACGCTGATCGCGGCCGGGCCCGGTGCCCCCGACGAGCTCTGGGCCCACTACGACAAGATCCACCTCTATGACGCGTTCGGCTTCACCGAGTCGCGGACCGTCGCACCCGGACACGAGCCCGTGGTGATCAGGGTCGACGGCGTCGCGGTGGGGTTGAGCGTTTGCTATGACATCCGCTTTCCCGAGCTCTACACCGAGCTGGCCCGGCGCGGCGCGCAGCTGATCGCCGTCTGCGCCTCCTGGGGCTCGGGCCCCGGCAAGCTGGACCAGTGGACGCTGCTGGCGCGGGCCCGCGCGCTGGATTCGATGAGTTATGTCGCCGCGGCCGGTCAGGCCGACCCCGGCGAGGCCTTGACCTCTTCGGGCGCGCCGACCGGGGTGGGCGGCAGCCTGGTGGCCTCTCCGCTGGGCGAGGTCGTCGCGTCGGCCGGGGCGCACCCGCACCTGGTGGTCGCCGACATCGACGTCGACCGGGTGGCGAAAGCGCGGGACGCCATCGCGGTGCTGCGCAACCGATCGACCTTTGCTCGCGCCGATACGGCAGAATCGGTGGGGTGACGAACCCACAAGGACCGCCGAACGAAGGCCCGTCGACCTGGGCCCGACCCGGCAATCAAGGTCCCTTCGGTCAACCACCCACCGAGCGGCCCACCGGGCGGATGCCCGCCGGCGACCCGTCCCAGGCGCCGCCGGACACCGCCCCCGGCAGACAGCCGGGCCAGACCGATCAGCTGGGCGCGCCGCAGGCGGCGCAGCAACGCCGCGCCCCCACTCCCCCGCCGAACCCGCCGACGGCCCCCACCGAACGGGTGGCCGGCGCGGACGACAACCCGCCGCCCGGGAAGAAGAAGCGGCGCTTCCTGCGCGACCCGCTGTCCATCCTGCTGGCCTGCATCATCGTGTTCGCGCTGGTCTTGGGTGGGTTGATCGGGGCCGAGCTGTACGCCCGCCACGAGGCCGACACCAAGGTCGCCGAGGCGGTGGCCTGCGAGGTCAAGGACCAGGCCACCGCGTCGTTCGGGGTGACACCGCTGATGTTGTGGCAGCTGGCCACCAAGCACTTCACCAACATCTCCGTCTCGACGGCCGGCAATCAGATCCGTGACGCCAAGGGCATGAAGATCGCCATCGACATCAAGGACGTGCGGCTCAGGTCGTCCGGCAACTCCAAGGGCACCATCGGATCGCTCGACGCCACCATCACCTGGACGGCCGAGGGCATCAAAAATACGGTGCAGAGCGCCATTCCGGTGCTGGGTCCCTTCGTCACCAACGACGTGACCACCCACCCCAAGGACGGAACCATCGAGCTCAAGGGGATGCTCGACAACATCACCGCCAAGCCGGTCATCTCCGGCACCGGCCTGCAGCTGCAGATCCTCACGTTCAATGCGCTCGGCTTCACGATGCCCAAGGAATCGGTGCAGTCGACGCTGGACGACTTCACCTCGAACCTGACCAAGAACTACCCGCTGGGCATCCACGCCGACAGCGTGCAGGTCACCGACACCGGGGTGGTGAGCAAGTTCTCGACCCAGAACGCGTCCATCCCGGCGGGCAACGGCAGCAGCAACAACGACCCCTGTTTCGCCAACATCTGACGGGTTCCGGCCAGACCTGGAGCGCTCTCAGCCGAGCCCGTCCAGCACCGCGCGGGTGCCCGACAGGCCGAGCCGGGTCGCACCGGCCTCCAGCATCGCCAGGGCGTCGGCGGCGGTGCGAATGCCGCCGCTGGCCTTGACCCCCAGGCGCCCGCCGACACTGTGGGCCATCACCGCGACCGCCCGCACCGAGGCGCCGCCCGCGGGGTGAAAACCGGTCGAGGTCTTGACGAAGTCGGCGCCGGCCGCCTCGGCGGCGCGGCACGCGTCCGCGAGCACGCGCTCACCGGCGCCCAACAGCACCGCCGATTCCACGATCACCTTGAGCACGGCCCCGGGCGCGGCGCTGCGCACCGCCTCGATGTCGGAGCGCACCGCATCGAGGTCTCCGCTCAGCGCCGCGCCGACGTCGATGACCATGTCGATCTCGCCGGCGCCGCAGGCCACGGCCAGGTTGGCCTCGTGCGCCTTGACGGCAGCCGCATGCTTGCCGGACGGGAAACCCGCCACCGCCGCCACTCGCACGCCGCCATCGCCGGCCCGCACCGCGACCGGCACCATCGACGGTGACACGCACACCGCATAGGCGCCCAGTTCGGCGGCTTCGGCGACCAGGCCGGCCACGTCGGCCTCGGTGGCCTCGGGCTTGAGCAGGGTGTGGTCCACCAGCGCCGCCAGCTGCGCCCGGGTGGGTCGGCCCTGCACTAGGACGCGTCTTCCGCGCCACCGGGGTTGCATTCCGACGCCACCATGTCGTCGTAGCTCACCACGGGCCGCCACGGCTCCAGGTTCCAGCTGACCTTGCCGGGCTGCGCCGTTTCGGCGTACTGCCAGTGGCAGACGAACTGGGCACGCATGCCGGGGGTGTCGGCGTCCGGGGACAGCGTGAGCACCTCGGCCCAGGCTTCCTGGCCCGCGGACGCCGTCTCGGGCAGGCGGGAAGCCGCCCGCCCCGAAGGGGTCGGGAAGACCCGCAGCCTCGGCATGCCCAGCCACTGCGTCCAGACGGTGTGATCGACGTAGGGCGGGGCAGGTACCGGCGGGGTGCCCGCGCCGCCGGCGGGGTCGGCCGCGGCGGCGGGCATCGGGCCCAGCAGGGCGAGAAGCACCGCAACCAGCAGGGCTTTCATCCCGCTAGCGCGACTTGCCCTGAATCTCGAGCAGCTTGGGCCGGACGTCGACCAGGTACACACCCGCGGCGCAGGCGGCGATCACCATGCCCAGCACCCCGAAGACGAAGCTCAGGATGGAGGTCAGCGCCACGGCCAGCCCGAGGATCACCAACCACACCGGCTTGGTCAGCTTCTCGGCAGCGGTGTAGGCGTCAGGCCGCTGCATCGCCGCGTGCACGAAGGCGTATACGGCCGTCACCAAGACGGCGACCTGCAAGACCAACATGACGGTACCCACGAGGTGGCTCACGCCCTTAAGCGTATGCGGGCACCGCCCGAAACGTCGACCGCGGGTGGTCCGGGTCGCCCCGCGGGGCGACCCGGAACCCGACTACTTCTGGGTGACCTTCTTGGCCGGGGCCTTCTTGGCCGGGGCCTTCTTGGCCGCAGCCTTCTTGGCCGGAGCCTTCTTGGCGGGGGCCTTCTTGGCCCCCTCGGCCTTCTTGGGCAGCTCGATGCCGACCAGCTTGGCCGCCCGCTCCCCGACCGCGCGGGTCTGCGACGCCACGTTGCCCAGCGCCTCCTGGGTCAGCTCGACGGCCTGGTCGACGTAGCCCTCCGCGCGGGTCGAGGCGTCCTCGAACGGCCGCTGGCTGCGCAGCCGCGCCAGGGCGGCCTCGCCGCGCTCGACCAGCTCGTTGTACCGGCTGGTCGCCGCCTCCACGTAGCCCTCGGCGGCCTTGCGCAGCTCCTCGCTGGTGAACCGCTCGCGCAGCTCGGTCAGCTGGTCGGGGAAGTCCTCCTGCAGCTTGGCCAGGCGGGCGCGGCTCTCCTCGACGCGGCTGCGGGTGTCGGTGCGCGTCTCCCCGGCGCGTTCGCGCATGTTGGCAAGCAGGTCGTTGACGGTTGCCAGGGCCAGGTCGGCCGCGCCCAGCGCCGCCAGCAACGGGGCCCGCAGGTCTTCGATGTTCGAGTTCTCTGCCATTGTTTTTCCTTTCATGCTTTGTTTTCGTGGTCGGTGGTGATTACTGGTCAGTCCGGAAGCCGGGGACGCTGTGGTCACATGGTCGCAATTTGCCGGAAAACCTCCTGTTTGGGTTGCCCGGTGACCGGATATCTATGCGTCACGGTGCACCGGCGGCGGGATCGGCCCGGGCGTCGGTGCCGGATTCGGCGAGCGACTCCTCCAGGGTGGATTCGTTCTGGTGGGTGAAGGCGGCGTAGACGTCGAGCAGGATCTGCTTCTGACGCTCGGTGATCGCCGTGTCGGTGACGATGGCGTCGCGCACCTGACTGGTCTCGCCCGGTTCGAGAATCCCCGCCCGCACGTAGAGCACCTCCGCCGAGACGCGCAGCGCCTTTGCTATCTGGTTCAGGACGTCGGCGGACGGCTTGCGCAACCCGCGTTCCACCTGGCTCAGGTAGGGGTTGCTGACCCCGGACCGTTCGGCCAGTTGCCGCACCGACACTTGCGCGAGTTCGCGCTGGCTCCGGATGAAGCTGCCGATGTCAGAGGCCATGTCCGAGGCCGCCGTGGACACCTTGGCGGAGAGCTTCTCCTCCGCTGACATGGCATGCTCCTGTGCTCGACGGGGCGGTTGACGGCACCAGCGTACGGAGCAGTGCTTGCTTTTGCAAGCATTGGTTAGCGGTTCTTAGAACATTAGCTGCGCGACGGCGTAGATCACCACGCCCGCCAGCGCACCCACCACGGTGCCATTGATCCGGATGAATTGCAGGTCACGGCCCACGTGCAACTCGATCCGGCGGCTGGCCTCCTCGGCGTCCCAGCGTTCGATCGTCTCGGTGATGATCGCGGTGATCTCCACCCCATACTGCGAGACCAGGTGCTGCGCCGCCCGCACGATCCAGTTGTCGACCTTGTCACGCAGGTCGGCGTCGTCACGCAGCGACTCCCCGATGCGCACCACCGTGTCGGCGATGCGTGAGCGCAGGGTGCTGGACGGGTCGTCGACGCCCTCGAGCACCAGCCGTTTGAGCGTCCGCCACGCCGTGGCGGCCGCGTTGGCGATCTCCTCGCGCGCCATCAGCTGCTCCTTGACGGCATCGGCGCGGGCGATGGTGTCCGCGTCGTGCTGCAGGTCTTCGGCGAACTCGAACAAGAAGCGGGTCGCCGACCGGCGCAATTCGTGGTCGGGGCTGCGCCGCACTTTGTCGGTGAAGTCCATCAATTCGCGGTGGATGCGATCACCGACGAGATGGTCGATGAATCGGGGCGACCAATTCGGCGAATCGCGCTCGACCACCCGCTGGATGACCTCACCGGCATTCAGCGACCACTGAAAGGCCCGGTCGGCCAGCAACTGGATCAGGGCTTCCTGCCGGTTTTCGGCCAGCAGCGTGCCCAGCACCCGCCCCACCGGCGGGCCCCACTGCGGTTCGGCGATGCGGCGCACGATCATCCGGTCGATGACCTGCTGAACGTCGTCGTCGCGCAGCAGCTCGACCAGGACCCGCAGCACGGTCGCCGCCTCGCTCGCCACCCGCTGCGCGTGCGAGGCCTCCGACAGCCACTTGCCGAGCCGCCCGGGCACCTGGGCGTCGCGCAGCTTGGTCTCCACGACCGAGGGGGACAGGAAGTTCTCCCGCACGAACGTTCCCAGACCCTCGCCGAGCTGGTCCTTCTTGCGTTTGATGATCGCGGTGTGCGGGATGGGGATGCCCAGCGGGTGCTTGAACAGCGCGGTGACGGCGAACCAGTCCGCCAGGGCGCCCACCATCCCGGCCTCCGCGGCGGCCCCGACGTAGCCGACCCAACCGGCCGCGCCGCCGTGGGCCTGCGCCCACCGGCAGGCCAGGAACACCCCGGTGGCACCGACCAGGAATCCGAGCGCCACCAGCTTCATCCGGCGCAAGGCCACCCGCCGCTCGGCGTCGGCCTGCGGGTCCGCCCCGGCGAACGATTCCGCCAACGACGTGCGCGGCCGCGGGGATTCCGCCGGCGGCGCGATCGCGTCCCGCCCCGGCGGCGGTGAGCCCGCCGGTTGCGCCCGATCCACGGCTCTGTGTGCCACCACACCATCATCCACGGGCCGCCGAGCCGGCAGTCGCGATCGCCGCGATACGCCACTCCGGCGGTCCCGGCGGGGGGCCGGGGGACACGCGGACGATGCCCGCGCGGCCCACCGAATGACCCCCGTCAGGCCGTAGTATCGAGGGCGTCTAGTGAATGGAAACCCGTGACAGTGGCTGAGCACATCCCGGCTGGGATCGTTAAGACCGATGGTCGCAAGCGGCGTTGGCACCAGCACAAGGTGGAGCGCCGCAACGAGTTGGTCGACGGCACGATTGACGCGATCCGCCGGCAGGGCCGCTTCGTGAGCATGGACGAGATCGCCGCGGAGATCGGGGTTTCCAAAACCGTCCTCTACCGCTACTTCGTCGACAAGAACGACTTGACCACCGCGGTGATGATGCGCTTCGCGCAGACCACCCTGATCCCCAACATGGCCGCCGCGCTCTCGTCGAACCTGGACGGCATCGACCTGGCCCGTGAGGTCATCCGGGTGTACGTCGAGACGGTGGCGAACGAGCCCGAGCCGTACCGCTTCGTGATGGCGAACAGCTCGGCCAGCAAGAGCAAGGTGATCGCGGACTCCGAGCGGATCATCGCCCGCATGCTCGCGGTGATGATGCGCCGCCGCATGCAGGAGGCGGGCATGGACACCGGCGGGGTGGAGCCGTGGGCCTACCTGATCGTCGGCGGTGTTCAGCTGGCCACCCACTCGTGGATGTCGGACCCGCGGATGACCAGCGAAGAGCTGATCGACTACCTGACGATGCTCAGCTGGAGCGCGCTGTGCGGAATCGTCGAGGTCGGCGGGTCGCTGGAGAAGTTCCGTGAGGAGCCGCACCCAACGCCGATCGTCCCGCCGACCGGGGAATGACCCGCCGCTGTGTGGCCGGTGACTGCAAAACCGTATTCGCATTGGCGGAGGCGCCGGATCGGTGGCACCCTACGCGGTGAAGGCGACTTTAACCGCGCGAACCGCTAGCATGCAGGGGATGCGTTGGGGGTAGTTGGAGTGCGCAGTTCGACCGCGCGTCCGTACCTCCGGGAATACAGAAAGGCCCATTTCGTTATGTCCGTGCAGCTCACGCCGCATTTTGGAAACGTCCAAGCCCATTACGACCTGTCCGACGACTTCTTCCGGCTGTTCCTGGACCCCACCCAGACCTACAGCTGCGCCTACTTCGAGCGCGACGACATGACTCTCGAGGAGGCGCAGCTCGCCAAGATCGACCTTGCGCTGGGGAAGCTCAACCTGGAACCGGGGATGACGCTGCTCGACATCGGCTGCGGCTGGGGCGCCACCATGCGGCGTGCGCTCGCGAAGTACGACGTCAACGTCGTGGGCCTGACGCTGTCCGAAAACCAGGCCGAGCACGTGCAGAAGATGTTCGACCAGATGGACACCCCCCGCACCCGGCAGGTGCTACTCGAGGGCTGGGAGAAGTTCCACGAGCCCGTCGACCGGATCGTCTCCGTCGGCGCGTTCGAGCACTTCGGCCGCCAGCGCTGGGGCCACTTCTTCAAGATGGCCCACCGGGTGCTGCCGGCGGACGGCCTCATGCTGCTGCACACCATCACGCGTCCCACCTTCAAGGAGGCCCGGGCGAAGGGCACACCGCTGACCCGTGAGGTCGTGCACTTCACCCAGTTCATCCTGGCCGAGATCTTCCCGGGCGGCTGGCTGCCGACCATCCCGTCGGTGGAAGAGCACGCGAGCGAGGCCGGCTTCACGGTGACCCGGATCCAGTCGTTGCAGCTGCACTACGCGAAGACGCTGGACACCTGGGCGACCGCCCTCGAGGCCAACAAGGCCGAGGCCGTCGCGATCCAGTCCGAGAAGGTCTACGACCGCTACATGAAGTACCTGACCGGCTGCGCGAAGCTGTTCCGGCAGGGATACACCGACGTCAACCAGTTCACGATGGCGAAGTGATCGACGCCGGCGCCCCGGCTCGGCTTACCTGACGCTTACTTGACGAGGGTGAACTGCCCCACGTTGCTGATGCCTTTGTGGAAGAAGTTCTCGCACCCGGTCAGGTAGTGCATGTACCGGTCGTACACCTCTTCCGACTGGATGGCGATCGCCTTTTCCCTGTTCGCCTCCAGGTTGGCCGCCCAGATATGCAGCGTCCGCTCGTAATGCTCGCGCAGTAATTGCACTTTCTCGACCGAAAACCCGGCCGGTTGCGCGAGCTCAATAATGTCTTCCTGCGTCGGCAACTGCCCGCCCGGGAAAATCTCGGTGCCGATGAATCGCGCAAATCGTACGTCGCGCATCGTCAGTTTGATACCGAGCGAGGTCATCTCGTGCCAGTGATACGTCAGAATCGTGTGCAACAGCATCCGGCCGTCGTCGGGAAGAAGGTCGTAGGAGCGCTCGAAGAACGCGGGCCAGCGATCCGCCTTGAACGCTTCGAAGGCGCCGATGCTGACGATGCGGTCGACCTTGTCCTCGAACTCCTCCCAGCCCTGCAAGCGCACCTCGATGTTGCGCGTCGTCGCAACACCGGCCAGCCTTTTCTTGCTGTACTCGAACTGGTTGCGGCTCAACGTGATCCCGATGACGTTGACGTCGAACTTCTCGACCGCCCGCTGCAACGCGCCGCCCCAGCCGCACCCGATGTCGAGGACCGTCATCCCGGGTTCGAGGTTCAGCTTGCCCAGCGCCAGGTCGAACTTCGCGTTCTGCGCCTCTTCGAGGGTCATGTCGTCGCGCTCGAAGTACGCGCACGTGTAACCCATAGTCGGATCTAGAAATAGCGCGAAAAATTCATCGGAGACGTCATATATCGATTGTGACTCTTCGTAGTACGGCCTCAACGCTGTCATGCTTGCGGTTATCCTCCCGAGTACTGAACGGGAGAATAATAACCGATCCGCGCGGAGCTGTCATACGCGTCAGTACGTGTAGAAACCCCGGCCCGCCTTCTTGCCGAGCCGACCCGCCTCCACCATGCGCAGCAGTAAGGGGGGCGGCGCGTAGTGGGGCTCCTTGTATTCGTCGTACATCTTGTCCGCGATC
This sequence comes from uncultured Actinomycetota bacterium, assembly GCA_963711445.1. Classification (GTDB taxonomy): domain Bacteria; phylum Actinomycetota; class Actinomycetes; order Mycobacteriales; family Mycobacteriaceae; genus Mycobacterium. The sequence continues at coordinate 184,094 of CAVQEF010000002.1, read as the reverse complement.
AGCTTCAGGGTGTCCAGGCCGACGAGGTCGGACAGCCGCAGCGGGCCCATCGGGTGCGACAGCCCGGCAACGACGGCCTTGTCGACGTCTTCGACGGTGGCGAAGCCGGCCTCGACCATCCGGATCGCCGACAGCAGATAGGGCACCAGCAGCGCGTTCACCACGAACCCGGACCGGTCCGAGCAGCGCACCACCTGCTTGCCCAGCACCGCGCCGGCGAACTCCTCGGTGCGGGCGGCGGCGGCTTCGTCGGTGACCAGGGTGCAGACCAGTTCGACCAGCGGCAGCACCGGGACGGGGTTGAAGAAGTGCAGGCCCAGCACGCGTTGCGGGTTCTGCGTGGCCGCGGCGATCTTCATGATCGGAATGCTGGAGGTGTTGGACGCCAGCACCGCGTCGGGGTCGGCGACGGCCCGATCGAGGTCGGCGAAGACCTTCGCCTTGACGGCCTCGTCCTCGACGATGGCCTCGATGACCAGCTGCCGGTCGGCCAGGTCGCCCAGGTCGGTGGTGAACGTCAGCCGGCCCAGCGCGCGGTCGCGCTCGCGTTCGGTCACCTTGCCCGCGCTGACGCCGCGCTCCAGCGACTTCACGATGCGGTTGCGGCCCGCGGTGATCAGCGCCTCGGTCGTCTCGAACACCGTCACGTCGACACCGGCGCGCACCGACACCTCGGCGATGCCGGATCCCATCTGGCCGGCCCCGACAACCCCTACCCGCTGGATCGCAGCTGCGTCGCTCACCCGTCTTCTCTCTCGCGTCGTATTGTCCTGCACCGCAATGGGCCCCGCCCGGCGTGGCCGGGCGGGGCCCATGCTACTTCAGCCGCGAGCAGACGCGGACTCGCCTGATCTGAGTCGCAAACGTGCGATTCTGCGTCTGCTCGACGCGATCAGTGGAACTGGCCCTCCTCGGTGGAGCCCGTCAGCGCGGTCGTCGAGGAGTTCGGGTCCACCGTGGTGGCGATGCGGTCGAAGTAACCCGCACCGACCTCGCGCTGGTGCTTGGTGGCGGTGTAGCCGCGCTCCTCGGCCTCGAACTCACGCTCCTGCAGCTCGACGTAGGCGCTCATCTGGTTGCGGGCGTAGCCGTAGGCCAGATCGAACATCGAGTAGTTCAGCGCGTGGAATCCGGCCAGCGTGATGAACTGGAACTTGAACCCCATTGCGGCCAGCTCCTTTTGGAACTTCGCGATGGTGCTGTCGTCGAGGTGCTTGCGCCAGTTGAACGACGGCGAACAGTTGTAGGCCAGCATCTGGTCGGGATATTCGGCCTTGACCGCCTCGGAGAACTTGCGCGCGACCTCGAGGTCGGGGGTGCCGGTCTCCATCCAGATCAGGTCGGCGAACGGGGCGTAGGCCTTGGCCCGCGCGATGCAGGGCTCGATGCCGTTGCGGGTGCGGTAGAAGCCCTCCCGGGTGCGCTCCCCGGTGATGAACGGACGGTCGCGCTCGTCGACGTCCGAGGTGATCAGCGTGGCCGCTTCGGCGTCGGTACGGGCGATCACCACCGTGGGGACGTCGCACACGTCGGCGGCCAGCCGGGCCGAGGTCAGCGTGCGGATGTGCTGCTGGGTCGGGATCAGCACCTTGCCGCCCAGGTGGCCACACTTCTTCTCCGAGGCCAGCTGGTCCTCCCAGTGCGTGCCCGCGACGCCGGCCGCGATCATGGCCTTCTGCAGCTCGAAGACGTTGAGCGCACCGCCGAAGCCGGCCTCGCCGTCGGCGACGATGGGCGCCAGCCAGTTCGCCACCGAGGTGTCGCCCTCGATCTTGGCGATCTGGTCCGCGCGCTGCAGGGCGTTGTTAATCCGGCGAACCACCTGCGGCACCGAGTTGGCCGGGTAGAGGCTCTGGTCGGGGTAGGTGTGGCCGGACAGGTTGGCGTCACCGGCGACCTGCCAGCCCGACAGGTAGATCGCCTTGAGGCCGGCGCGCACCTGCTGGACGGCCATGTTGCCGGTGAGGGCGCCGAGCGCGTTGACCCACTCCAGGTCGTGCAGCTCCTCCCACAGCACCTCCGCCCCGCGGCGTGCCAGCGTGTTCTCCTCGACCACGGTGCCTTGCAACGCGACGACGTCCTCGGCGCCGTAGGTGCGGGTGACGTCCTTCCAGCGCGGGTTGGTGTCCCAGTCCTGCTGGATCTGCTCGGCGCTCTTCGGGGTGCCAACGACAGACATTGGGCTTACTCCTTAACAAACTTTGACCGTCGGGCCCGGTGCCGCCGCGCGGCGGTAGCTGCGGGCTCGACTTCGCTGATGTGCTAACTCGACGATGGCACAGCGTGCGGACGCCAGTCCACCCATTTCATTTGCCAATTTCGGCCACGACTTGCCCGAACTTTGCGAATCTTGCAAAGCCGGCAGTTAACTTAACCGTTTCAGAAATTACCCATCGGTAACCGCAACGCCGCAGGTCAACTGGGTAATTAGCGGGGCGAACGGACCGGGTGCTTCGGGCTCACAAAGCGAAGAGCGCGGCGACGGCTTTCGTCTCGTCGCCGACGGCGTATGTGAGCGTCGTAACAGCCCGATCGGCCAGGTCGGCGCCGAACCGGTCGGTCGAACCGGCCGGGTGCACGTGCGAAATGATCTCGAGCTTGTCGCCCAGCGCAACCGGTGCCTCGTGCTCGATGGTCACCCGCAGCGGGCCGGCCATCAACTCCAGATGCTGCTCGGGATGGGAAGCCAGGTAGTCCTCGATCACGCTCCAGTAGACGGAGTTGTTCATGTGGTCGAACAGGTCGATGTCGGTGACGCGCACCGGAAACTCGTGGATCTCGAACGCGTCGTCGCGGCTACCGGGCTTGAGGTAGCCCTTCCAGCGCAGCCGGTCGACGTCGGTGGTCTTGCGCAGGCCGTCCAGGAAGTCGTCGGCGATGCGCGAGGGCATCTGGGTGTCGCGGTTGATGTTGATCCAGAACGCCTCGGACTCGATCAGCCCGCCCCCGCGCTTCCCGTCGACCCGTACCCGCATCTCACACCACCGATTGGATGTCCCCGAACACCACCGGCGCAGGCGCAGCAGGTCGCCGAACTCGATCGGGCGGATCAGGTCCACCATGGTGCGCCGCACGATCCACAGCGGATGGGTTTCCTCGAAACCCATCTCGCGCAACTGATCCTGGCCGATGTCCTGGATGTGCCGGGCGGCGGCGTCCAGCCGCAGCCGGCCGGCGCGGTCGATGTCGCCCACCCGCAGCGGCCATTCGCGGCCGAACACGTCGGGGTGTCCGTCCGGCACCGGCATCATTTGTTTGTCCAGGCTCACCGCGTCGCTCCCCGTACTACTCTTCGTTGGCACCCAAGCGTGACGCCGGGGCCGATGCGAATCATGCCAATGACCTCCCCCGAATACTAATCGTGACGAAGTCGTGTCCTGCTGCCAACTCTGCGAACCCGGCCTTCGCAGCACGGGTACCCTCACTGAGATGTCGAAGACGTTCGTCGGCTCGCGCGTTCGCCAGCTGCGCAACGAGCGCGGATTCTCCCAGGCAGCGCTGGCCCAGATGCTGGAGATCTCGCCGAGCTACCTCAACCAGATCGAGCACGACGTCCGGCCGCTGACGGTGGCCGTGCTGCTGCGGATCACCGAGGTGTTCGGGGTGGACGCGACCTTCTTCGCCTCGCAGGACGACACCCGCCTGGTGGCCGAGCTGCGCGAGGTGACGATGGACCGCGACCTGGACATCGACGTCGACCCCACCGAGGTCGCCGAGATGGTCAGCGCCCATCCGGGCCTGGCGCGCGCGGTGGTCAACCTGCACCGCCGCTACCGCATCACCACCGCGCAGCTCGCCGCGGCCACCGAGGAGCGGTTCTTCGACGGCAGCGGCACCGGGTCGATCACCATGCCGCACGAAGAGGTGCGCGACTACTTCTACCAACGGCAGAACTACCTGCACGAACTGGACACCGCCGCCGAGGACCTCACCGTCAAGATGCGGCTCCACCACGGCGATCTGGCCCGCGAGTTGACCCGCCGGCTCACCGAGGTGCACGGCGTGCACATCAACCGGCGCATCGACCTGGGCGACAGCGTGCTGCACCGCTACGACCCGGCCACCAACACGCTGGAGTTCAGCAACCACCTCTCGCCGGGCCAGCAGGTGTTCAAGATGGCCGCCGAGCTGGCTTACCTCGAGTTCGGCGACCTGATCGACGACATGGTCGAGGAGGGGAAGTTCACCAGCGAGGAGTCACACACGCTGGCGCGGCTGGGGCTGGCCAACTACTTCGCCGCGGCGGCCGTGCTGCCCTACCGCCAGTTCCACGACGTCGCGGAGAACTTTCGCTACGACGTCGAGCGGCTCTCGTCGTTCTACTCGATCAGCTATGAGACCATCGCGCACCGGCTCTCGACGCTGCAACGGCCGTCGATGCGCGGCGTGCCGTTCTCGTTCGTCCGGGTGGACAGGGCCGGCAACATGTCGAAACGCCAGTCCGCCACCGGGTTTCACTTCTCCTCCAGCGGCGGCACCTGCCCGTTGTGGAACGTCTACGAGACGTTCGCCAACCCGGGCAAGATCCTGGTGCAGATCGCCCAGATGCCCGACGGCCGCAACTACATGTGGGTGGCCCGCACCGTGGAGCGCCGCGCCGCGCGGTATGGTCAGCCCGGTAAAACCTTCGCGATCGGTCTGGGCTGCGAACTCCGCCACGCTCACCGGCTCGTCTACTCGGAAGGACTGGACTTGTCGGGCGGCCCAGGCACCACAGCCACACCGATCGGCGCCGGTTGCCGCGTCTGCGAACGCGACAATTGCCCGCAGCGGGCGTTCCCGGCGCTGGGGCGCGCGCTCGACCTCGACGAGCACCGCAGCACCGTCTCCCCCTACCTGGTGAAGCAACCGTGAGCGGGCCCGCGGAGCAGGGGCGGATCCCCTCGTCGACCAAGCTGCGCGACCTGGGGCTGATCAACTGGGTGGCCGCCAAGCTGATGGCACGGACGGTCCGGGCGCCCGAGATGCACCTGTTCACCACGCTGGGCCGGCACAAGCGGCTGCTGTGGTTCTGGATGCCCTATTCGGGCGCTCTGCTGCGGGGCCGGCTGTCGCGGGCCGACGCCGAGTTGGTGATCCTGCGGGTCGGACACGTCCGCGGCTGTGAATACGAGCTGCAGCACCACCGGCGGATGGGGCGCGCGGCGGGCCTGGACGCGCACACCCAGGCCGCGATCTTCGCCTGGCCGCAGACCCCCGACGGCGCCGCCACGCTGAGCGCCCGGCAGATCGCGCTGCTGCGGGCCACCGACGAGTTCGTCAACGATCGCACGCTGACCAACGCGACCTGGCAACAGCTGGCCGGGCACCTCGATCAGCGACAGTTGATCGAATTCTGTTTGCTGGCAAGCCAATACGATGGGCTGGCCGCGACGATCATCACGCTCGACATCCCGCTGGACAACCCTCGCTAGAGGTAGAGGTCGGCCAGCACGGCCAGCGAGAGCGCCACGGGCAGCACCGGTAGGCCGAACGCGAACGCCGACCACGGGTACTTCCGGCGCCGGCGCAGCCACCATCCGCAGAGCCCGGCCCCGAGCCCGACCGCGACGGCGACCAGCAGCACCAGCGGGGCCCAGCGGCTCACCGTCGTCGTGTCGCCGCCGACCGAAAAGGCCAGCAGCCATCCGACGTAACCGACGGCCACGCCGCCCAGGCCACCGACGATGGTGTCGCCGCGAATCATCACGCCGCTGCCATCAGAAGTTGATCATGTGGCCGGTCAGGCCGTGGAAACACTCCTGCAGCGCCTCGGACATGGTCGGGTGGGTGTGCACGTTGCGGGCCAGCTCGCTCGCAGTCAGGTCCCATTTCTGCGCCAGCGTCAGCTCGGGCAGCAGCTCGGACACGTCGTGACCGATCAGGTGCCCGCCCAGCAGCTCGCCGTGCGTGGCGTCGGCGACCAGCTTGACGAAGCCGCTGGGGTCGCCCAGGCCGTGCGCTTTGCCGTTGGCGGTGAACGGGAACTTGGCGATCGTGACGTCGTACCCCTCGGCGCGGGCCTGCTCCTCGGTGAGCCCGAAGCTGGCGACCTGGGGCTGGCAGAACGTCGCGCGGGGCAGCATGCGGCAGTCGCCGAGCGGCAAAGTCTCTGCGCCCGCGATGGTTTCGGCCGCCACCACGCCCATGGCCTCTGCCACGTGGGCGAGCATCAGGTAGGCGGTGACGTCGCCGATGGCGTAGATGTGGGGAACGCTGGTGCGCATGTACTCGTTGATGCCGATGCCCTTGTGCTCGTTGAGCGCGACGCCGGCCTGCTCCAGCCCGTAGCCCTCGACATTGGGCGCGAACCCGATGGCCTGCAACACCTTCGCGGCCTTGAGCTCCTGGACCTCGCCGTCCTTGCTGACCACCACGGTGACCTGCGCGCCACTGGATCCAGGGTCGGATATCGACTCGACCTTGGTGCCGGTCATGATCTTGACGCCCAGTTTCTTGAACTGCTTCTCGATCTCCTTGGACACCTCGGCGTCCTCGTTGGGCAGCGCGCGGGGCAGGAACTCCACGATGGTCACGTCGACGCCGTAGTTGCGCAGCACGTAGCCGAATTCCATGCCGATCGCGCCGGCCCCGGCGATGACGATCGACTCGGGCAGCTCGCGGGACAGGATCTGTTCCTCGTAGGTGACGACATTGGCCGACAGCGACGTTCCGGGCACCAGCCGGGTGCTGCTGCCGGTGGCGATGATGGCGTTGTCGAAGGTGACGTTCTCGGTGCCCCCGTCGTTGAGTTCGACGGCCAGCGTGTTGGCGTCGGTGAACCGGCCGTAGCCGTGGATCTCGGTGATCTTGTTCTTCTTCATCAGGAAGTGCACGCCGGCCACCCGGCCCTCGGCCACCTTGCGGCTGCGGTCGTAGGCGATCCCGTAGTCGAAGGTGGCCTCGCCGCCGATGCCGAACGTCTTGGCCTCTTTGGTGAAGATGTGGGCGAGTTCGGCATTGCGCAGCAGCGCCTTGGACGGGATGCAGCCGACGTTGAGGCAGACCCCTCCCCAGTACTTGGGTTCGACGATGGCGGTGTTGAGGCCGAGCTGGGCGGCGCGGATGGCCGCGACGTACCCGCCGGGGCCGGCTCCGAGGACGACGACGTCATAGTGAGTCACGGCCCTTACCCTAATGGCCGGTCCCCCGGGGCGTTAATACGGAATGACGCCCAGCACGCAGTGCCCGATCTGCCGGCAGTAGTAATAGCCGTACAGCGGGGCGGCGGCGGCAACGGCGGCGAACGGGGCCGACAGCACCGCGACCGACAGCGCCGAAACCAGCGCCCTGCCCTGCACCATCGCCAGCATCACCCCGGCCACGACGCAGGCGACGACGTAGACCAACACGACGTACACCGGCAGCGTCTTGTCCATCTCGTGGTACCACCAATAAAACAGGCCCAGCCCCACCGGGGCCGCCGCGCACCACACGCCGAGGAGTACCAGCGCCAGCTTCCACCACTTCAGGTAGAGATAGCGCCCGGGAACGGTGACCGACTGCACCGGCGCGCCGGCGGACTCGGACGCCGCGTCGTGCCCGGCCACCGGCTTCGGCTCGGCCTCGGCCGGCTGGTCCGGCTCGGTCACGACAGCGACGGGCTGCGACCCGGTGTCGTCAAAATCCGGTACCCAGGACGCGGTGCCGGCGTCCTCGTCGTCGGAGAAATCCGGGACGAACGCCGCGGTCCCGGGACCTGAGTCGGGCTCGCGATCGTCAGCCACCGGAGGCCACCTGCAGGGCGACGAGCGCACCGAACCACCCGGGCGCCAGCGCCAGGACGAACACGCCCAGCATGGTCAGCCAGCGACGCCCGGAGAACAGGATCGTCACCAGCCCGGTCGCGCTGGGGATCCCGACCACCAGCGCGATGGCGAGGTCCGGGCGGATCCCGGCATGGTCCGCCGCGGCGAACGCGACCCCGGCCAGCAGCCCGACCGCGCACCCGACCAGCATGGCGCCGGCCAGCAACCACGGACGCGGAAGCGGGATCACGGTGACGACATTACTGCGGTCCCCGACTATCGAGGGCACGTTCCCGGTGCGGTGTCGGCCATCACCTCACCGCGCACCGGCGGGCGTTCGCCGCGCTCGTAGCCGGCGCCGGTGATCACGGATGTGGCTGCCAGGACGGCTTTCTCGTCGTCGGTGAAGACCCGGCCGCGGGACAAAAACCGCACCCCTTCCGGCGCCTCGAGGCTGAAGCCACCGCCGCGGCCCGGCACCACGTCGATGACCAACTGGGTGTGCTTCCAGGTCTGGTACTGCGAGCCCGAGATCCACACCGGGACCCCGTCGGGCCCTTGAAAACCCAAGTCGAGCACACCGAGCAGCACGTCGCGGTCGCCGACGAGGAAGTCCCCGCGCGGGTAGCACATCGGCGAGGACCCGTCGCAGCAGCCGCCGGACTGGTGGAACATCACCGGGCCGTGGCGCTCCCGCAGTCGCGCCAGCAGCTCCGCGGCCGGGGCGGTGATCACCACACCCATCGGGGGACCCGGTGCCATCTAGAACAGCCCGAGCGCCTTGTCGGAGTAGGACACCAGCAGGTTCTTGGTCTGCTGGTAGTGCTCGAGCGCCATCAGGTGGCACTCGCGCCCGAAGCCGGACTGCTTGTAGCCGCCGAACGCGGCGTGCGGCGGATACACGTGGTAGCAGTTCACCCACACCCGCCCGGCCTGGATGTCGCGGCCGGCCCGGTAGGCGGTGTTGCCGTCGCGGCTCCACACCCCCGCGCCCAGGCCGTAGAGGGTGTCGTTGGCGATCGAGATCGCGTCGTCGTAGTCGTCGAACGACGTCACCGTCACCACCGGGCCGAAGATCTCCTCCTGGAAGATCCGCATCGCATTGTGGCCGGAGAAGATGGTCGGCTGCATGTAGTAGCCGCCGGACAGGTCGCCGCCGAGCTCGGCGCGTTCGCCGCCGGTGATGACCTTGGCGCCTTCATCTTTGCCGATCTCGATGTAGGACAGGATCTTTTCCAGCTGGTCGTTGGAGGCCTGCGAGCCCAGCATCGTCTGGGTGTCCAGCGGATCGCCCTGCCGCACCGCCTTGGCCCGGATGGCGGCCAGCTCGAGGAACTCGTCGTAGATGTCGGCCTGGATCAGGCTGCGCGACGGGCAGGTGCACACCTCGCCCTGGTTGAGGGCGAACATGGTGAAGCCCTCCAGGGCCTTGTCCTGGAAATCGTCACCCTTGGCCAGCACGTCGGAGAAGAAGATGTTGGGGCTCTTGCCGCCCAGCTCGAGGGTGACCGGGATCAGGTTCTGCGAGGCGTACTGCATGATCAGTCGCCCGGTGGTGGTCTCGCCGGTGAACGCGATCTTGGCGATGCGGTTGCTGGAGGCCAGCGGCTTGCCGGCCTCGGCGCCGAACCCGTTGACGACGTTGACCACCCCGGCCGGCAACAGGTCGCCGATCAGCGACATCAGGTAGAGCACCGACGCGGGCGTCTGCTCGGCGGGCTTGAGCACCACCGCGTTGCCCGCCGCCAGCGCCGGCGCCATCTTCCAGGCGGCCATCAGGATCGGGAAGTTCCACGGGATGATCTGCCCCACCACCCCGAGCGGCTCGTGGAAGTGATAGGCGACGGTGTCCTCGTCGATCTGGCTCAGCGAGCCCTCCTGGGCGCGGATCGCCGCGGCGAAGTACCGGAAATGATCGGCCGCCAGCGGGATGTCGGCGGCCAGCGCCTCGCGGATCGGCTTGCCGTTGTCCCAGGCCTCGGCCAGCGCCAGCGCGTCCTTGTGCTGCTCGATTTTCTCGGCGATCTTGTTGAGGACGGCCGCGCGCGCGGCCGGTGCGGTCTTGCCCCAGGCCGGCGCCGCCGCGTGCGCGGCATCGAGCGCCGCCTCGATGTCGGCCGCATCCGAGCGGGGCACCTCGCAGAACGTCTGCCCGGTCACCGGCGTCGGATTCTCGAAATAGCGGCCGCCCACCGGCGCGACCCACTGCCCCCCGATGAAGTTCTCGTACCGGGACTCATACGACATCAATGCCCCGGCGGCACCCGGACGTGCGAAGACGGTCATCTGCTCGGCTCCTTGTTCTCACCGCGTGTAATACACCTCACAGTACCGCCGGGGCCACAATGGCTTTTATGGCTTCCATGGCTTCTGAGGCTTCTGAGGCTTCCGAGACTTCCGAGACTTCCGAGACTTCCGGGACTTCCGGGACCGACCCCTTCCTGTGGCTCGAGGACGTCACCGGCGACGAGGCGCTGGACTGGGTGCGGGCGCGCAACGAGCCCACGCTCGAAGAGTTCGGCGGCGCCGACTTCGAACGGATGCGCGCCGAGGCGCTCGAGGTGCTCGACACCGACGCGCGGATCCCCTACGTCGTGCGGCGCGGTGAGCACCTGTACAACTTCTGGCGCGACGGCACCAACCCGCGCGGGCTGTGGCGGCGCACCACGCTGGACAGCTACCGCACCGAGTCCCCGGAGTGGTACGTGCTGATCGACGTCGACGCGCTGGGCCGCGCCGACGACACGAACTGGGTATGGGCCGGCGCCGGCGTCATCGAACCCGAGTACACGCGCGCGCTGATCGGCCTGTCGCGGGGCGGCTCGGATGCGTCGGTAGTGCGCGAGTTCGACATGGCCACAAGGGAATTCGTTTCCGACGGGTTCGAGCTGCCCGAGGCCAAGTCGCAGGTCGCCTGGGCCGACCCCGACACGGTCCTGGTGGGCACCGACTTCGGCGCCGGATCGCTCACCGACTCCGGTTATCCGCGGGTGATCAAGCGGTGGCGCCGCGGCACCCCGCTGGCCGACGCGGACACGGTGTTCGAGGGCGCGGTCACCGACGTGCGCGTCGCGGCGTCGGTGGACCGCACCCCCGGGTTCGAGCGCACCCTGCTGGGACGGGCGGTCGACTTCTGGAACGAGGAGATCTACGAACTGCGGGGCTCCCCCGACGGCTCCGAGCTGATCCGGATCGACGCCCCCACCGACGCGAGTCTGTCGATACACCGGCAGTGGCTGCTGATCGAGCTGCGCAGTGACTGGTACCTGGGCACCGCGACGTATGGGGCGGGCTCGCTGCTGGCCGCCGACTACGACGAATTCCTGGCGGGCACGGCGCAGTTGCGGGTGGTGTTCGAGCCCGACGAGCACACCGCCCTGCACCACTACGCCTGGACCAAAGACCGCCTGTTGATCGTCACGCTGGTCGACGTGGCCAGCCGCGTCGAGATCCTCACGCCGGGCACCTGGCGCCGCGAACCCGTCCCGGGCATACCCGAGGCGACCAACACCGTGATCGTCACCGCGGACGACACCGGCGACGAGTTCTTCCTCGACTCCAGCGGGTTCGTCGCGCCCTCGCGGATGATGCGCGGCACCGGCGACGGGCCGCTGGACGCCATCAAGTCCGCGCCGGCATTCTTCGACGGCGAGAACTTCTCGGTCGCACAGTATTTCGTCCCATCACGGGACGGCACACCCATCCCGTACTTCGTGGTGCGGCCCACCGGCGCGGCGCACCCGGGCCCCACGATGCTGTACGGATACGGCGGATTCGAAACCGCCAACACGCCGGCCTACAGCGGCGTGCTGGGCCGGCTGTGGCTGGCCCGCGGCGGCACCTACGCGCTGGCGAACATCCGCGGCGGCGGCGAGTACGGGCCCGGCTGGCACACCCAGGCGATACGCGAGGGCAGGCACAAGGTGGCCGAGGACTTCGCCGCGGTGGCAACCGATCTGGTGGACCGCGGTATCACCACCGTCGCCCAGCTCGGGGCGCAGGGCGGCAGCAACGGGGGACTGCTGATGGGCATCATGCTCACCCAGTACCCGGAGAGATTCGGCGCCCTGGTGTGCAGCGTGCCACTGCTGGACATGAAGCGTTACCACCTGCTGCTGGCGGGGGCCTCTTGGATGGCCGAGTACGGCGACCCGGACAACCCAGAGGACTGGAAGTTCATCTCCGAATACTCTCCGTACCAAAACATTTCGGCGACGCGGCACTATCCGCCGGTGCTGATCACCACGTCCACCCGCGACGACCGCGTCCATCCCGGCCACGCCCGCAAGATGACGGCGGCCCTCGAGGCGGCGGGCCAGCGGGTCTGGTACTACGAGAACATCGAGGGCGGGCACGCCGGCGCGGCCGACAACGAGCAGTTGGCGTTCAAGTCGGCGCTGATCTACTCGTTTTTGCACCGGACGCTGCCGCCGCGGCCCCCCGATTAGCCCCCGCGATCCGGGGGCACCCTGGTGCCCATGACCGCCCAGCTGCCGGGGATCCTGCACTCGCTCGCACCGGTGCTGCATCGGTACGGCTACGCCGGAACCGGCCAGCTGAACCTGGCCATCGTGCTGGCACTGGGCTTCGTCGCCGGGCTGGCACACATGCCGTGGTGGCGCTTCCTGGCCTACAACGCGCTGGGAGCCGCAGCCTGGGTCGGGCTATGGGTGCTCTCTGGCCGGGTACCTGGCCGGCGACCACATCGGGGCGATCTACGCCGAATTCCGCCGCCACCAGAACTACGTGCTCGCCGCCGTCGCAGCCGTCGCCGTCGCCGTACTGATCCGGTGGCTGCGCGGACGCCGGTCGGCGAACATAGGATCAACGACGTGTCAGCGCTCGAACGCATCGAACTCACGCTGCTGGTGACCGGCTTGATCGGCATCGCGGCCGGAGCAACGCAGGCCCGCTTCCGCTACATCTCGGACCGCCGCGCGGGCCGGCGCTACTACTGGACGACGTCGGTCATCGGCATCGTCTGTTTTGCGATCGGGGTGGGCAAGATCTGGCCCAACGCCGTCCTCGCCGCGTCGCTGTTCGTCGCCATCGTCGTCTTCTCGGCTTACCTGACCACGCCCTACCTCAAAATCGGCGGGCGGATCTATGCGTCGACGCCGGAGAACCGCCAGCCGGATCCGTAGGCTGCCGGGCTATGACACCTGGGCAGCGCACACCCGACTTCGACACCCTGCTGTACACGACGGCCGGCCCCGTCGCCACCATCACGCTCAACCGCCCCGAGCAGCTCAACACCATCGTCCCGCCGATGCCCGACGAGGTCGAGGCGGCGGTGGGCCTGGCCGAGCGTGATCCCGGCATCAAGGTCATCGTGCTGCGCGGGGCCGGGCGGGCCTTCTCGGCCGGCTACGACTTCGGCGGCGGCTTCCAGCACTGGGGCGAAGCCATGATGACGGACGGCACGTGGGACCCCGGCAAGGACTTCGCTATGGTCAGCGCCCGCGAGACCGGGCCGACGCACAAGTTCATGGCCATCTGGCGCGCCTCCAAGCCGGTGATCGCGCAGGTGCACGGCTGGTGCGTGGGCGGGGCCAGCGACTACGCGCTGTGCGCCGACCTGGTGATCGCCAGCGAGGACGCGGTCATCGGCACCCCGTATGCCCGGATGTGGGGCGCCTACCTGACCGGCATGTGGCTGTACCGGCTGAGCCTGGCCAAGGTGAAGTGGCACTCGCTGACCGGCCGCCCGCTGACCGGCGTCCAGGCCGCCGAGGTGGAGCTGATCAACGAGGCGGTGCCCTTCGAGCGGCTCGAGGCCCGCGTCGCCGAGATCGCCGCCGAGCTGGCCCGCATCCCGCTGTCGCAGTTGCGGGCGCAGAAGCTGATCGTCAACCAGGCCTACGAGAACATGGGGTTGGCGTCCACCCAGACGCTGGGCGGCATCCTCGACGGGTTGATGCGCAACACCCCCGACGCGCTCGACTTCGTCCAGACGGCCGAGACGGAGGGCGTGCGGGCGGCCGTCGAACGCCGCGACGGCCCGTTCGGGGACTACAGCCAGGCCCCGCCGGAGCTGCGGCCCGATCCCACGCACGTCATCGTCCCTGATGACGGCGGATAGTGAGACGGACTACAAATATCGCCAAGCCGCTACGGCCGGGCCCCGGAAAGTGCTACGGTAACAACTATGTCTCGGCTGAGCTCTGGCCTGCGTGCGGGCGTCGTTCTACTCGCGTTGGGCCTCGCTCTGGTCCTGGCCGCCGCGGTCTTCCCCACGGCCGCCAAGGCCGACTCCACGGAAGACTTTCCGATTCCCCGCCGGATGATCGCGACGACGTGCGACGCCGAGCAGTACCTGGCGGCCGTCCGGGACACCAGCCCGGTGTACTACGAGCGCTACATGATCGACTACAACAACCACCTGCAGTACGCGCAGGCGGTGCAGGACAAGGTGCACTGGTTCTTCGGCATGAACCCCGTTGGGCGCAGGGAATACTCCGAGCACTTCTACGACTCGATCGACCCGATCTGGTGGGGCTGGCGCAACCACATGAAGATCTTCTTCAACAACAAGGGCGTCGTCGCCAAGGCCACCGACGTGTGCAACGGCTACCCTGCCGGCGACATGTCGGTGTGGAACTGGGGCTGAGCCCCTTCCCCTTCGTGTGAGCGGCCCCGAGCCGCGGTGCGGCCCGTTTGGCCCGCCGAACGTGCGGGAAGGCTGGTTGCCATGACGACCAACACCGACGATGTCGATGTGAGCGTGGATCTGGATGTGCGGCGCCGGGCCGGCTGGTTGCCGCAAGACCACGACGAGCTGGAGTCGTGGCTCAGCGGCCACCGCAAGCGGGCGGAGGTCAAAAGCCAGCGGACCGGGCTGCACCCGGTGCTCAAGGAGTTCGAGCGGCTGATCGAGACGGACCCCGTCGTACGCATGTACATCCACGAGATGATCGAACAGGTTCCGCCGACCAAGCCCTACCGCAAGCGCCACCTGCACAGCGTCGAGGAGATGCTGCGTCTCATCAACGAGGTCTTGACGGTCGCGCCGGAGTTCGGCCGGAACTCGGTGATCATCCCGCTCAGCGCGGTCCTGGACTGGTCGACGACCACCCCGGCCGGGTTTGCCGCATACCGCGACCCGCGGATCAACGAGATGATCCGCAAGATCCTGGGCGCGTGGTGCGAATTCCTCGACGGCCCCGACTCGCTGTACGTGCTCAACGATTCGCCCACGGGCTGGAAGTCCCCCGAGGCCCGCCGCGCGATCGGCATGGAGCAGTTCGTCCACGACCCCGACGACGAGCACTGGGGCTTTTCGTCCTGGAACGACTTCTTCACCCGGCGCTTCAAGGACGGCCGGCGCCCGGTCGCCTCGCCCGACGACGACAAGGTGATCGTCAGCGCCTGCGAGTCGACCCCCTATCGCATCGCCACCGACGTCGCGCGCCGCGACCAATTCTGGATCAAGCAACAGCCGTACTCGCTGCGCGAGATGCTGGCCAACGACGAGTCGGTCGACCAGTTCATCGGTGGCACCGTCTACCAGGCCTACCTGTCGGCGATGAAGTACCACCACTGGCACAGCCCGGTCGCCGGAACCATCGTCCGCGCGTTCGTCGTGCCGGGCACCTATTTCTCGGAGACCGTGTCCACGCGGTACGACGCCTTGGCGCCCCCCGACTCCCAGTCCTACATGGCGCACGTCGCGGCGCGCGCGGTCGTCCTGATCGACGCCGACGATCCCGTCATCGGCCTGATCGCGTTCGTGGCGGTCGGCATCGGCGAGGTCTCCTCCACCCTGATCGGCGAGAACATCACGCCCGGCTACCACGTCGGCAAGGGCGAGGAACTCGGCTACTTCCAGTTCGGCGGCTCCACGCACTGCCTGGTCTTCCGGCCCGGGGCGCTCGCCGACTTCAACGTCGCGGCCATCCCCCAGTCCGACCGCGGCGAGGCCGCCACGGTTCGGGTGAATTCGAAGCTCGCCGTCGCCGCGGCTCGGTAGTACCGCTCAGTGGCGCCGCTCAGTAGTGCGGGGACGTCGCCGCCGAGAACCGATCGGTGTCGGCCGCGTCCGACTCCTCCCGCGGCAGCATCAGCGCACGAACCAGCGGGCGCGGCCCGTAGGGCCGCAGCATCTGGCTGGCCGGGCGGGTGCGCACCTTCTGCGGCCACCAGAACCAGCGACCCAGCAGCGCCGCGACCGACGGCATCATGAAAGACCGCACGATCAGGGTGTCGAACAACAGGCCCAGCCCGATCGTGGTGCCCACCTGCCCGGTGACCTTGAGGTCGCTGAAGATGAACGACGCCATGGTGAAGGCGAACACCAGGCCGGCCGACGTCACCACGCTGCCGGTGCCGGCCATCGACCGGATGAT
Organism: uncultured Actinomycetota bacterium; assembly: GCA_963711445.1. Lineage (GTDB taxonomy): Bacteria > Actinomycetota > Actinomycetes > Mycobacteriales > Mycobacteriaceae > Mycobacterium. Next base: position 168,022 of record CAVQEF010000002.1, on the reverse strand, counting down.
GCCCGTCTTCAACCCGGCATGGATCTCCTCCTTGAACCGGGACACCAGCAGCAGGTTGTAGTCGGACCCGACGGCCAGCATCAGGATGACCGACATCGCCAGCACCATCCAGTGCAGTTTGAAGCCGATGATGTCCTGCCAGAGCAGCACGGACAGCCCGAACGAGGCGCCCAGCGACAGCAGGACCGTGCCGACGATGGTGAACGCGGCCACCACGCTGCGGGTGATGATCAGCATGATGATGAAAATCAGACTGGCCGCGGCGATTCCGGCGATCATCAGGTCGTACTTGGAGCCCTCGGCCATGTCCTTGTAGACCGCGGCGGTGCCGGCGACCCAGATCTTGGACCCCTCCAGCGGGGTTCCCTTGATCGCCTCCTTGGCCGCGTTCTTGATCGGGTCGATGTGGGAGATGCCTTCGGTGCTGGCCGGATCGCCGTCGTGGGAGATGATGAAGCGGGCCGCGTGCCCGTCGGGGGACAGGAACATCTTCAGCCCCCGCTTGAAGTCGGGGTTGTCGAACACTTCCGGCGGGATGTAGAACGAGTCGTCGTTGTGCGCCGCGTCGAACGCCTTGCCCATGGCGGTCGAGTTCTGGCTCATCACGTCCATCTGGTCATACAGCGACGACATCGAGCTGTGCATCGTCAGCATCATCGTCTTCATCGTCTGCATGGTCGCGATCATCGGCGGCATCTGGGCCAGCATCTGCGGCATCAGCGTGTCGAGGTGGTCGAGGTCGCCCGAGAGGTACACCAGTTTCTCGGTGAGCTGATCCAGGCCGTCGAGGGCGTCGAAGAGCGACCGCAGCGTCCAGCAGACGGGGATGTCGAAGCAGTGCTTCTCCCAGTAGAAGTAGCTGCGGATCGGCCGGAAGAAGTCGTCGAAATTGGCGATGCGGTCGCGCAAAAGGCTTGTCACGTCGACCATTTCGTGCGTGAGGCCGGTCATGTGGTGGGTGACGCCCACCATCTGGGCGGTGATGTTGTACATGCGCTGCATGGTGTCGATGGACTCCTGCATCGCGTCGGCCTGCTTGAGCATGTCGTCCATGCGCTTGTGCATGTACTGCTGGTTCTCGACCTGGGTGGTGTTCTGCATGCTGATCTGGAAGGGGATCGACGTATGCTCGATCGGCGTGCCCAACGGCCGGGTGATCGCCTGGACCCGGGCGATGCCCGGGGTGTGGAAGACGCCCTTGGCGATCCGGTCGATCACCAACATGCTCGCCGGGTTGCGCAGGTCGTGATCGCTCTCGACCATCAGCAATTCCGGGTTCAGCCGCGACGAGGGGAAATGCCGTTCGGCGGCAATGTATCCCACGTTGGCGGGGACACTCGTGGGCAGATAGAGCCGGTTGTCGTAATTGGTCTTGTAGCCGGGCAGGGCGAGCAGACCGACGAGGGCGATCGCGACCGACACGGCGAGAATCGGCCCGGGCCAGCGCACGATCGCGGTGCCCACCCGCCGCCATCCCCGGGTCCGCATCGCGCGCTTGGGGTCGAACAGCTTGAAGAAGCTGCCCACGGTCAGCACCGCCGGGCCGAGGGTGAGCGCCGCGACGACGGCGACGAGCATCCCCACGGCGCAGGGGATTCCCAGCGTCTGAAAATACGGGAGCTGGGTGAAGCTCAGGCAGTACATCGCGCCGGCGATGGTCAGGCCCGAGCCCAGCACGACGTGCGCGGTCCCGTGAAACATGGTGTAGAAGGATCTTTCGCGGTCCTCACCCCGCGAACGCGCCTCTTGATAGCGCCCGAAGATGAAGATCGCATAGTCCGTCGACGCGGCAATCGCCAACAGCACCAGGATGTTCACCGCGAAGGTGGACAATCCCATGACGTTGTTGTAGGCCAGCACAGCGATGGCCCCACGCGCGGCCATCAATTCGATGACCACCATGAGCATGGTGGCGATCACGGTGACGATCGAGCGGTACACCCACAGCAGCATCAAGACGATCACCACGAAGGTGATCATCGTGACCTTTTGAACGCTCTTCTGCCCGGCGTGGGACTGATCGGCCAGCAACGCCGCCGCGCCGGTCACGTAGGCCTTGACACCCGGCGGCGGCGGCACGCTGTCCACGATCTTGCGGACCGCCTCCACGGACTCGGTGGCCAGGCTCTCGCCCTGGTTACCGGCCAGATACACCTGGACGTAGGCGGCCTTGCCGTCGGTGCTCTGCGAGCCGGCAGCGGTCAGCGGATCGCCCCAGAAGTCCTGGACATGCTCGACGTGCTTCTTGTCGGCCTGCAGCTTGCGGACGATCTCGTCGTAGAAGTGGTGGGCGTCATCGCCGAGCGGTTTGTCGCCCTCCAGCAAGATCATTGCCGCGCTGTCGCCCTTGAATTCGTTGAACACCTTGCCGATACGTTTCATCGCGTGCATCGACGGCGCCTGCTGGGGGCTCATCGACACCTGGTGCGCCTTGGCCACCTGATCCAGCGGTGGGACGAAGACGCTGAGGACGACGACGATCCCTATCCAGAACAGGATGATCGGCACCGCCAGTTTGTGCACCGACCGCGCGAAAAGCGGCATGTGCGGCAGACCCGCCGCCTCGTTGCTCGTCATGCCGACTTCACAATGCAGAAGGTTTGCGCGTTCACTCCGGTCGTCGACCTCTCGTCCTTGACGACATCGTTGACGATGATGCGACAGCCGATCTCGTCGCTGTCGCCCTGCGCCACCACGTTGACGCTCACCGAGGGAAGCGTGGTGGTGACCGAGAGCGTCCAGGGCAGCGGCACCCTGCTGGCCCGGCGCGGGGTGGCGTTGATGTCCAGGTAGTTGATGTCGGCCACCGTCCCGGGCGGGCCGTACACCTCGTAGACCACGTGCTTGGGGTTGAACGGCTTGATCTCCTCGGGGACACTGCCGCCCGCCGCGCCCGCATCCTGTGCGCCGAACACCCCGCGAAGCCGGTAGACGCAGAAACCCGCCACCGCGACCACCGCCACCACGACCAGCAGGATCCACATCTTCTTGAACGCGGCGCCGATCAGGCTTCCCCCCATTCCGGGACCTCCCGCCGTCTGGGCTCCCCCGGGCACCTTCGGCCGCCTGCGCCACGGCCCGCGCCGACCACGCGGGCGGCCCGCCGTGCCGGGCGCCCGCGGCTCCGGGCCGGAAGCGCGCGCTTCGTCCTGCGGTGCCGGGGACTCGAAGATCCCCGCCTCGCTCTCGTCAGTTCCAGTGCGCCATGCCACGGAAGTACGGTCTCCTTCCCCGCTCATTGCGCCCCCGAGAGGAGGCCGAGACAGGTCGCGGTGAGCAAACGGGTCAGTGCGGACGGGAAGTCGATGTTCCACTCCGGCGGGCGGACGTCCGGCTCCTGGGCATAGGCGTCGAGCAGCCGCTGCGGCGGGTTGGCGATCTGCCAGAAGGCGGCACCCAGCGAGTAGGCGGCGATCAGGATGTCGTAGGCGCCGGACCGGCCCAGCGCGGGCAACGCCTTCTCGATCGCGTCCGCGAGCGCGATGGCGGCGGCGGTGATGGTCCGCCTGACCTCGACGACCCTCTCGATGTCCACCTCGTGCTCGAGGTGCAGGTGCAGGTTGGCCAGCAGGTCGCAGAACAGCGTGTCGCTCGCCAGCCCGTTGGCCAGCGTCTCGGCGACCCGGTCCGGCGACATTGGACCCGGTTCGGCCAGATCCGCCCGGACGGTGTCCGACCAGCGCACCCACCCTTCGGCGGCGAGGTGCAACAGGACCTCTTTGTGGGACGTGAAGTAGCGGCGCACCGCCGAATAGTGGATCCCGGCGCGGCCGGCGACCGCGGTCAGCGTGACCGACGCGACTCCGGTCTCGAGGGCCAGCGAACGCGCGGCTTCCACGAGTGCCGCCGCACGCTGGCGCTTTTTTTCCTCGGTGCGGGCGCGCTGGAAGGTGAGTTGCGCCACTGCCCGAGCGTAACGCGCGCACTGTGATTTGCATAACGCACATCGCGTGATTTGTGACGTGGGTAACTGTGCGGCGTACCGTTACGCACGTGATATGCCTTACACTGCAGGGGCGCGAGGGGAAGGAGTCGACGGGCTCGGCCGTGGGCCGAATCGGGCCATGATTTACTTAGGTAAGCCTTGGTTGTGTTCCTGCCGCAACGCCGCCGGTTCGAGTGACCAGAACGGATCGATGGCACCACCGGGATCGGCGTGTGGACGGCGCAACCCAGCGATCCGCAGCTGAACAAGCTGGGGCGGGCGGCGGTGGGTCCGCCCGTCGAACTGCCGACCGGTGAAGGGGACTCCCATCTTCAAGTTGCTGTCGCGGACCTGGATTCCGCTGGTGGTCCTGGCGGTGGTGGTCGTCGGGGGGTTCATCGTGTACCGGGTCCACGGCTACTTCGGCTCGACGAAGCGGCCGTCGTACGCCGACAGCAACCTCGAGAGCCCGAAGCCGTTCAACCCCAAACAGATCACCTACGAGGTGTTCGGCCCGGCCGGAACCGTCGCGGACATCAGTTACTTCGACATCAACGGCGACCCGCAACGGGTCGACGGGGCCTCGTTGCCGTGGTCGCTGCACATCAGCACCACGAAGGCCGCGGTAATGGGAAACCTTGTGGCGCAAGGCGATAGCGATACCCTGGGCTGCCGGATCACGGTGGACGGCGAGGTCAAAGCCGAACGGATCTCCCACGAGGTCAACGCCTACACCTTCTGTCTGGTGAAGTCCGCGTGAGTGCCCCGGTTCCCGGGCCCCCCGGCGCCGCCGAGGCCGAACGGCCCTTTGTCGCCAGGATGATCCACACCCTGGCGGTGCCGATCATCCTGTTCTGGGTCGCCGCCGCGGTCATCTTCAGCGTGTTCGTCCCGTCGCTCGAGGACGTCGGGCAGGAGCGGTCGGTGTCGCTGAGCCCCACCGACGCGCCGTCGTTCGTGGCGCTGAAACGCATCGGCCACGTGTTCAAGGAGGGCGAGACCGACAGTTCGGCGGTGCTCGTTCTCGAGAGCGACCGGCCCCTCGGCGACGACGCCCACCGGTTCTACAACGAGGTGGTCCGCAGGTTGCGCCAGGACCGGACGCACGTGCTCAGCGTCCAGGACTTCTGGGGGGATCCGCTCACGGCGGCAGGCGCGCAGAGCAGCGACGGCAAGGCGGTGACCGTCCAGGTGAACCTCGCCGGCAACCAGGGCGAGCCGCTGGCCAACGAGTCCGTCGAGGCGGTCCGCAAGATCGTGGACGGCGTGCCGGCGCCGCCCGGGCTCACGGCGTATGTCACCGGCGTCTCGGCGCTGGCCGCCGACCTGCACCATAGCGGTGACCGCTCCATGGTGAAGATCACGCTGACGACGGTCGCGGTGATCCTGGTGATGCTGCTGTTCGTCTACCGTTCGCCGATCACCGTGTTCCTGCTGCTGCTCACGGTCGGTTTCGAGCTCACCGCGGCGCGGGGCGCGGTCGCGCTGATCGGGCACACCGGGCTCATCGGGCTGTCCACCTTCGCGGTCAGCCTGCTGACCTCGCTGGCGATCGCGGCCGGCACCGACTACGGGATCTTCATCATCGGCCGCTACCAGGAGGCCCGCCAGGCCGGCGAGGACTCCGAAACGGCCTTCTACACGATGTATCGCGGCACGGCCCACGTCATCCTGGGGTCGGGCCTGACCATCGCCGGGGCCACGTTCTGCCTGAGCTTCGCGCGGATGCCGTATTTCCAGACCCTGGGCGTGCCGTGCGCGGTGGGGATGCTGATGGCGGTGGCGGTGGCGCTGACGCTGGGGCCCGCGGTGCTGACCGTGGGCAGCCGGTTCGGGCTGTTCGATCCCAAGCGGCTGCTGAAGGTGCGGGGCTGGCGACGGGTGGGGACCGTTGTGGTGCGCTGGCCGCTGCCCATCCTGGCCGTCACGTGCGCCGTCGCACTCGTCGGCCTGCTCACCCTGCCCGGGTATCAGGCCAACTACAACGACCGCAACTACCTGCCCACCTTCATCCCCGCCAACGCGGGTTTTCTGGCCGCGGATCGACACTTCTCCCAGGCCAGGATGAAGCCGGAGGTCTTGATGATCGAGACCGACCACGACATGCGCAACCCGGCCGACTTCCTGATCCTGGACAGGTTGGCCAAGGGCATCTTCCGGGTGCCGGGAATCTCTCGCGTGCAGGCGATCACGCGGCCCGACGGGACGGCGATGGACCACACCTCGATCCCGTTTCAGCTCAGCATGCAAAACGCCGGTCAGCTGCAGAACATGAAGTACCAGCGGGACCGGATGAACGACATGCTCACCCAGGCCGACGAGATGGCCAAGACGATCGCCACCATGCAGCGCATGTACGACTTGATGACCCAGCTGGTGTCCACCACCCACCGCATGGTCGGCCACACCGAGGAGATGCAGCAGATCACCAACGAGCTGCGCGACGAGATCTCCAACTTCGACGACACCTGGCGCCCGGTGCGCTCCTATTTCTATTGGGAGAAGCACTGTTACGACATCCCCCTGTGCTGGTCGTTCCGGTCGCTGTTCGACGCCATCGACGGCCTGGACCAGATCGACGAGAAACTGAGCACCCTCATCGGCGACATCAAGGACCTGGACCGGTTGATGCCGCAGATGATCGCCCAGTTCCCGCCCATGATCGAGACCATGGTCAACATGCGCACCATGATGCTGACCATGCACAGCACCATGTCGGGCATCTTCGACCAGATGGACGAGATGAGCGACAACGCCACCGCGATGGGCCATGCCTTCGACGCCGCCAAGAACGACGACTCGTTCTACCTGCCGCCGGAAGTGTTCAAGAACAAGGACTTCAAGCGGGCCATGAACAATTTCCTGTCCGACGACGGGCACGCGGCGCGCTTCATCATCTTGCACCGCGGCGATCCCGCCTCGCCCGAGGGAATCGCCAGCATCGACAAGATCCACACCGCGGCCGAGGAGTCGCTCAAGGGCACCCCGTTGGAGGCCGCCAAGATCTACCTCGGCGGGACGGGGGCGGTGTTCAAGGACATCTCCGAGGGCGCCCAATGGGACCTGGTGATCGCCGGGATCTCCTCGCTGTGCCTGATTTTCATCATCATGCTGATCATCACCCGCGCCTTCGTGGCCGCCGCGGTGATCGTGGGCACCGTCGCGCTGTCGCTGGGCTCCTCGTTCGGCTTGTCGGTGCTGTTCTGGCAGCACATCCTGGGCATCCAGTTGCACTGGCTGGTGATCGCGATGTCGGTCATCGTGCTGCTGGCGGTGGGCTCCGACTACAACCTGCTGCTGGTGTCGCGGTTCAAACAGGAGATCGGCGCCGGCCTGAACACCGGCATCATCCGCTCGATGGGCGGCACCGGCAAGGTCGTCACCAACGCGGGGCTGGTGTTCGCGTTCACGATGGCCTCCATGGTCGTCAGCGACGTGCGCGTCGTCGGACAGGTGGGCACCACCATCGGCCTGGGCCTGCTCTTCGACACGCTGATCGTGCGCGCGTTCATGACGCCGGCCATCGCCGCGCTGCTGGGACGCTGGTTCTGGTGGCCCATGCGGGTGCGGTCGCGACCGCCGCGGGTCCCGGCCCGGCCCGTCCCGGACCGCCCGTACGCCTACAGCGACTGATCCTGCTCAGTGCACACGATCGCGCTCATCGGATTTCTCGGCGGCCTGATCACCGGCATCTCGCCGTGCATCCTGCCGGTGCTTCCGGTGGTCTTCGTCTCCGGTGCCACCGGCGACGGCCGGTCCGCGGCGCGCCCCTACCTGGTGATCGGGGGCCTGGTCTGCAGCTTCGCCGTGGTCACCCTGGCCGGTTCGGCCCTGCTGTCGGCACTGCACCTGCCGCAGGACGCGATCCGGTGGGCCGCCCTGGTCACGCTGACCCTCGTCGGCCTGGGCTTGATCTTCCCGCCGCTGCAGCACCTGCTCGAACGGCCGTTCGCGCGGATTCCGGTGCGCCAAAGCGGCGGCGCCGGCAGCGGTTTCGGGCTGGGCCTGACGTTGGGTGCGCTCTACGTGCCGTGCGCGGGACCGGTGCTGGCCGCGATCGTGGTCGCCGGCGGCACGGCCGCCATCGGCCCGGCGACGCTCATGTTGACCGCGACGTTCGCGATCGGAACGGCATTGCCGCTGCTGGCTTTCGCGCTGGCCGGCCGGCGCATCGCCGAGCGCGTCGCCGCGTTCCGCCGCCGCCAGCGCGCGGTCCGGGTCGCCGGCGGGATCGCGATGATCCTGCTGGCCGCGGCGCTGGTGTTCAACCTGCCCGCGGTGCTGCAGCGCGCCGTGCCCGACTACACGGCGGCAATGCAGAAACGCCTCGGCGCCAACGACATCCGGCACAGGCTCAACCCGGGCGGCAGCCCGAAGGGCCGGCTGGCCGACTGCACCGAGGGGGCCGACCGGCTGCAGGACTGCGGCCCGGCGCCGACGCTGGCCGGGATCACGCGATGGCTCAACACGCCGGGCGGCGCGGGCATCGACCTCGCGTCGCTGCGCGGCAGGGTGGTCCTGATCGACTTCTGGGCGTATTCGTGCATCAACTGCCAGCGCGCCATTCCCCACGTCGTCGACTGGTACAACCGCTATCGCGACGACGGCTTCGTGGCCATCGGCGTGCACACCCCGGAGTACGCCTTCGAACGAGTCCCCGACAACGTCGCCGCCGGGGCCGCCGCGTTGCACATCACCTACCCCATCGCGCTGGACAACGACTACGCGACCTGGAACAACTACCAGAATCTGTATTGGCCGGCCGAGTACCTGATCGACGCCGGGGGGGCGGTGCGGCACACCAAGTTCGGCGAGGGCGATTACGACGGCACCGAGAAGCTGATCCGCGAATTGCTGAAGGCGGCCAACCCCGACGTCCACTTGCCCCCCGCGACGAACTCGGCCGACACCACGCCGCAGACCCGGCTCACCCCCGAAACCTATTTGGGCGTGGGCAAGGCGATCAACTACCAGGGCGACGGCGAATACACCGCGGGTACAAGGTCTTTCGGCGTTCCGGCGACACTGCATGCCGACCGGTTCGCGCTGCGGGGCCGCTGGACCCTGGACGACCAGGGCGCCACCGCCGACTCCGACGACGCCGCGGTTCGCCTCGACTACACCGCCAAGGAGGTCTACGCCGTCGTCGGCGGCACCGGCACCCTCACGGTGACGCGGGACGGCAAGACCACCACCACGCCGATCGGCGGGCCGCCCACGCTGCACCGGATCGTCGGCGATGACACCGCCCGCCGCGATCAGCTCGACATGCGGGCCAGCAAAGGGCTGCGGGTCTTCTCGTTCACCTTTGGCTAGCCCTTCTTGAGCAGGCCGCCCAGCATCGCGGTCAGCACGCCGAGCACCACCAGCGCGGCCCCGGCCAGCAATGTCGCGTTGAGCCATTGGTGCACGCCGGCCTCGGCGTGGGCGAGGATCACCTCGGCGACCCGGCGGATGCCGTCGCTGCTGCGGTTGAGCGCCTCGTCGACGCGCCGGTCGCCGACCTCGGTGCCCGCCCAGCCGGCCGCGCCGACGAGCAGCGCGGAGACGCCCAGGCTCGTCAGCGCCTTGCCGCGGCGCCGCGCGGCGGCCAGCGTCAGCAGGGCGCACACCGCGGCCAGCGCCGCCGCGCCGAGGCTCAGCCACGGGCCCCAGGTGGACAGCCCGCTGAGCTGTCCCTGCCGCAGCGGCGGTCCCGGCTCCGTCAGCGGGACGCTCAGCTCGGCGGGCACCGCCACGTTGTGGCGGCTCAACAGCCGCTGCAGCGCGCCGTCCTTGAGCATCGGGGCCACGTCGATGGCCCACTGGTTGCCGTTCGGGCCGGCCCGCGGGTCGGCGAACAACCAGGCGTGCGCCGCCCGGTTCGCGGCGGCGAACAGCGGCGGAAACGCCGGCCCGGCCGTGAACGCGGCCGCGGCGTCGTGAACCTGCGAGCGGTCCACCGGCTGACGGCCGCCGCCGTGCGCGGCGATCAGCGACATCGCCCGGTCGGACAGCTCGGCCGCCATCGCGGACTGCAGCGCCGGATCACCGGCCGCCTGCTGCGCCAGCGTGGCGTAGCCGTCGGCGTCGACGACGTGCAGCTGGGTCCACGCCGCCGGGACCGCCACGGCCAGCGACACCGTGGTGGCCAGCCACAGCAGCGCCGTCACCGCGAACCGCACGGTCGGAAAACCTACTGGATTCCCCGCACATAGGCGGCCTGCCCGAGGTGCTGGGCGCAGTCGTCGACGATGCTGACCAGTCGCGCACTGGCCGTCACCGGCGGGTCCCAGTTGGTGTCCACCACACGGCACAGCTCGTCGGCCGTGACGCCGGCGAGGTAGGAAAGGGTGAGCTTGTGCACCGCGTGGTAGTAGCCGGACAGCAGGGCGGCGGGCGCGTGGACCTTCGCCACCTGGTCGGGGCCGTGCCCGTAGCCGGTGTCGTTGCGCGGCAGGTCGAGCCCGAACCGGTCCACCCAGCCGTCGCGGGTCCACACCTGCTCGACCCCGGCCACGTCCGCCAGCTGGATGTCCTGCACGCGGGCGCTGTGCCAGAGCAGCCAGGCGATGCTGTTGGCGCCGGGGGCGGGGCGGTAGCTCGACACCTCGTCGGTCAAACCGTCGGTGAGGGCGTCGACGTGCTCGATCAACCGGGTGAAGGCGTCGCGCAGAAGTTCGGAAACGGCGGCGTCGGGGTCGGCCATACCAGCGACATTACGGGAGGCATTGACGCTGGCAAGACCCCCGGCGCGGTCGTAGATTAGTTAGATGTCCTACGACCTCATCATCCGCAATGGCACCATCGTCGACGGGCTGGGAGGTGAGCCGTACGTCGGCGACGTCGCGGTGCGCGACGGCGTGATCGCGTCCGTCGGCTCCGTCAACGGCGCCGCCGCCGGGCGGGAGATCGACGCGACCGGGCTGCTGGTCACGCCCGGCTTCGTGGACCTGCACACCCACTACGACGGCCAGTCCATCTGGTCGGAGCGGCTCACGCCATCGTCGGCGCACGGGGTGACCACGGTGGTGATGGGCAACTGCGGGGTCGGCTTCGCGCCGTGCCGCCAGTCCGACCACGACGTGCTGGTGGACGTGATGGCCGGGGTCGAGGACATCCCCGGCGTCGTGATGACCGACGGCCTGCCGTGGACCTGGGAAACCTTCCCCGAATACCTCAACGCGCTGGACGGGGGCCAGCGCGACATTGACGTGGCCGCCTACCTGCCGCACTCGCCGCTGCGGGTCTACGTGATGGGTCAGCGCGGCGCCGACCGCGAGCCGGCCACCCCCGACGACCTGGCCAGGATGCGCGCGCTGGCCAAGGAGGCCATCGAGGTCGGCGCGCTGGGCTTCGCGTCGTCGCGGCTGACGATCCACAAGACCGAGAGCGGTTCGCCGATCCCGAGCTACGACGCCGCCCGCGAGGAGATCGAGGAGATCGCCAAGGGCGTCGTCGACGGAGGCGGCGGCCTGCTGCAGTTCGTTCCCGACATCCCCTCCGGCGGCTACCAGCCGGTGCTGCAGACGGTGTTCGACGTGGCCGAGGACGTCGGCCTGCCGGTCACGTTCACCCTGGTGGTCGCCAACGCCGGCGACCCGACGTGGGAGGACGCGATCACGATGATCGAGAAGGCGAACGCGAACGCGGGGGCGGGCGGCCCACAGTTCACCGCCCAGCTGCTGCCCCGCCCGATCGGGCTGATCATCGGGCTGCAGCTGACCGCCAATCCCTTCGTGCTCTACCCCAGCTACCGCGAGATCGCGCACCTGCCGCTGGCCGAGCGCGTCGCCGAGATGCGCAAGCCGGAGGTCCGCGCCCGCATCTTGGCCGACAAGCCCGGCGTCGGCCACCCGATCCTGTATGTCGCCCAGATGTGGGACTGGATCTACCCGCTGGGCGAGTACCCCGACTACGAGCCGGACCCGGCGGACAGCATCGGCGCCCGGGCCCGGGCCCGCGGGGTCGACCCCATGCAGGAGGCCTACGACCGGCTCCTCGACGACGACGGCCGCGCCATGCTGCTGGTCGCGACCAGCAACCTGGCAAACAATTCGCTGGACACCGTCGGCACCCTGCTGCACCGCGACGACGTCGTGCTCGGCCTCGGCGACGGCGGCGCCCATTACGGGATGATCTGCGACGCCAGCTATTCGACGTACTTCCTGGCGCACTGGGCCCGCGACCGCAAGGCCGGGCGGTTCTCCGTGCCCGAGGCCGTCCGCGAACTGACCTCCGTGCCGGCCCGGGTGGCGGGCCTGGGCGATCGCGGCCGCATCGCCGTGGGCTACAAGGCCGACCTCAACGTCATCGACCACGCCGCCCTGCGGCTGCACAAGCCGGTGATCCGTCACGACCTGCCAGCCGGCGGGCGCCGCCTGGATCAGACGGCGGAAGGATACATCGCGACCATCGTGTCCGGGGAGGTAATCGCCGAAAACGGGGCGCCCACCGACGCCCGTCCCGGCAAGTTGGTCCGCGGCCGCAGGCCATCCCCAGTACCCGCCCCATAACGCCACGAAAGGCGGCCTGTCCCGGTTAAGTTGGGTCAGTGACGAGCCCGCATTTTGCGTGGTTGCCGCCTGAGATCAACTCGGCTTTACTCTACGCCGGTCCGGGAGCGGCGCCGCTGCTTGCTGCGGCGACCGCGTGGGAAGGGTTGGCCGAGGATCTGGCGTCGTCAGCGTCATCGTTCCTGTCGGTGACGACGGATCTGGCCGGGGGGTCGTGGCAGGGCGCTTCGGCGGCGGCGATGCTGTCCGTCGCCACGCAGTATTCCGGGTGGCTCAGCGCGGCGGCGGCCCAGGCCGAGGCGGCCTCCAGCCAGGCGATGGCCATCGCGGGGGCCTTCGAGGCGGCGCTGGCGGCCACAGTCCAGCCGGCGGTGGTCGGGGCCAACCGCACCCTCGTGCAGGCGCTGGCCGCCACGAACTGGTTCGGGCTCAACGCCCCGGCGATCATGGACACCGAGGCCGCCTACGAGCAGATGTGGGCCGCCGACGTCGCGGCGATGTTCAACTACCACATCGACGCGTCGGCGGCCGCCGCGCAGTTGGCGCCCTGGCAGCAGGTGCTGCAAAAGCTCGGCTTCCGCTTCACCGACGGCCATCTCAGCTACAGCATCCCCGCCGCGCTGGGCGGCGGGAACGTCGGCTTCGGAAACCTCGGCAGCCAGAACGTCGGTGCCGGGAACTCCGGTGAGTACAACATCGGCTGGGGCAACCTCGGCAGCGGGAACATCGGCTTCGGCAACACCGGCAACAACGACTTCGGCATCGGGTTGACCGGCAGCAACCAGTTCGGCTTCGGCGGCTTCAACTCCGGGTCCGGGAACATCGGCCTGTTCAACTCGGGCACCGGGAACATCGGCTTCTTCAACTCGGGCACCGGAAACTTCGGCATCGGGAACTCGGGCTCATTCAACACCGGCTTCGCCAACTCGGGCATGATGAACACGGGGTTCTTCAACACCGGCGCCTCCAACATGGGTTTCTTCGGCGAGAACGCCGTGGCGCCCCAGGCCGACGCCGCGCTGCTCGGCTCCGGCCACTACGTCACCGGCGGCGTGGGTGCGGCCAGCGCGGGCTCGGCCCTGCTCACCTCGGCGGCGGCCAACACCGGGGGCCTCACCTCGGGGCTGGGGACCGCGGGCCTGTTCAACCCGGCCGCGACCGGCGCCGCCTACACGGCCCCCGCGGGCGCTCCCGCCGCCATGGCGGCCGGCGCCGAATTGAGCGGCGCGAACGCCGCCGCGGTCGCCGTCGCCGGCACGCCGACGCCCACCGTGGGCGTGCGGACCACCACGGCCGCTCCCGCGAGCGCCCTGTCCGGCGCCGGCACCGAGTCGAACCTGCGCAACGGTTCCGGCGCCGACCCGCACCTGCGCAATGCGGCGGCCCGCGAAACCGGCATCCCCAGCTCGGGCTTCTTCGGCAAGGGCGAGCGCTTGGGCGGTCCCAACGCGGGCACCGGCGAGCCGATCCTGGCGGGCGAGCCCCTCCTGCTTGGCGAGCCCGGCGAGCCGATCCTGCCCGGCCTGCCCGGCTAGCCCGGATTTTTCGTCAAACGTTGTGAGTTTTGGGGTGTAGATACGCGAAAGTGCCTGTCCTGCAAGGGATAATTGGACTTCTCTACGGTTCAAAGATCCTGACGGGAAGGCACTTCGCAGGTGAAGAATATCGCGGTCGGGTCGCGGGTGAAAGTGTCGGCTGATGGCCATGGCGTCGTGTCGCACGCCGGGATGGCCATGGTGCGCGAGCTCGCTGACCGGACCGGGTTATCAGCGCAGGTCACCGCCGCGTTGGCCGACACCTACCGTGGCCCGTGGGTGTACGCACCCGGGGATGTCTTCGCCGATCTGGCTGTCGCGGTGGCCGACGGGGCGGACTGCATCGACGGTGTCGGACAGCGGTGCGGCGATCGTGAGCATGTCCTGGGTGCGAAGGCCTCGACGACGACGATGTGGCGGCTGGTCGATGAACGCATCGATGTCGCGCACCTACCCGGGGTGCGTGCGGCCCGAGCCGCGGCCCGAGCGGCGGCCTGGAGCGCGGGAGCCGCCCCCGTAAGTGATGGGTGGCTGCATATCGACATCGACGCCACCTTGGTCGCCGACCACTCCGATAACAAGGAATTGGCGGCGCCGACCTGGAAGAAGACCTACGGTCACCACCCGCTGCTGGCGTTTCTGGACCGCCCCGAGATCGGCGGCGGCGAGGCCCTGGCGGGGCTGCTGCGCACCGGGCGCGCTGGCTCCAACACCGCCACCGACCACATCACCGTCCTGGAACAGGCGCTGGCCTCCCTACCGCCTGCGTGGCGGCCCGACCATCGCGACGACCCCGATAAGCCGACAGTGCTGGTGCGCTGCGACACCGCCGGAGCCACCCACGACTTCGCCACAGCCTGCCGCACCGCCGGGGTGGGTTTCTCCTTCGGATACCCCGTCGATTGGCGGGTGCAAGACGCCGTGGACACCCTCAACCTCGGGCAGTGCTGGTACCCGGCGATCGACACCGACGGCGGCATCCGCGACGGCGCCTGGGTCGCCGAGGCCACCGACCTGGTCAACCTGTCCTCGTGGCCAGCCCGAACCCGGCTAATCCTGCGCAAAGAGAGGCCCCATCCGGGTGCGCAGTTGCGGTTCACCGACGCCGACGGGATGCGGGTCACCGCGTTCATCACCGACACACCGCCCGGTGTTGTCGCCGGCCAGGTCGCAGGTCTGGAACTACGGCACCGCCAGCACGCCCGCATCGAGGACCGCATCCGCGAACTCAAAGCCACCGGCCTGCGCAACCTGCCGTGTCACGCGTTCGACGCCAACGCGGCCTGGCTGGAGATCGTGCTGGCAGCAACCGATCTGGTCACCTGGTGCCGACTCCTCGGATTCACCGGACACCCCGGCCTGGCCCGCGCCGAGATCACCACCTTCCGCTACCGAGTCCTGCACGTCGCCGCCCGCATCACCCGCGGCGCCCGCCGAACCCGATTACGCATCGACGCCACCTGGCGGTGGGCCACAGTCATCGCTACCGCATGGCAACGCATCCGCACCGCCTTCGGTTGACCGACAGCCCATCTGACCGACCGAGCACGAAAGACCCACTGGCCCTGGGAAAGCCCGCCAACCCGGCGACACAGGGCAACCCCAGCACGCCCTGAACTACAAGAACCCCGGTCACGACGCATCCAATCGCCAAGTTCGACCGACATCACCTCGACGAAAAATCGAGGCTAGCGCTAGCCGGGCACCTACCCTGGGCACCATGCGCGCGAACAAGAGGGTGGACCTCGAGCGGCTCGCCGCCGCCCTCGCCGACTACCCGTACGCATACCTGATCACCGTCGACGAGGCCTACCGCGTGCACACCGTGACGGTCCGGCCGCGGTTGCGGGATTCGGCCCTCGACATCGGGCCCATCGGCGGGCACACCCGCGAGAACCTCGCCCAGCGCGGCGATGTCACCCTGCTGTGGCCCCCGCCCGAGCCCGGCGGCTACTCGCTGATCGTCGACGGGCGTGCCGCGGCGAGCGACCCTGCTGACGAGTCCGCGCCCGTCGCGGTCGTGCCCACCCGGGCGCTGCTGCACCGCGACGCCGACCCCGCGGCGGCGGGCGGCCTGCACGACTGCGTGGTGTTCTCGCTGCCGGCGTGAGGCCCTCGCACGGTGTCGTACAGTCTCATCCGTGAGCCGCGTCGCACCGCTCGCCCCGCCGTGGAGCGAGGAAGATGCCACTGGCATCAACAGCTGGGGACACCCGGACCGCAGCTACGAGCCGCTGCTCTTGGTGCGTTGCCTGCAGCGCCATCCCGCACTGGCCGCCCGACTGCGCAAGCTCGGCGAAACCCTTTACGTCGCAGCGCTTCTGCCGGCCCGCACGCGGACGATCGCGATCCTTCGGACGTGCGCGCTGCTGCGCTGCGAGTATGAGTGGGGCGGGCAGGCGGCGTTCTGGGGCCCGATCGCGGGCGTCAGCGACGACGAGTGCGACGCGCTGGTGACCGGCGGCGCGGATGCCCCCGACGATCCGCGGTGGAGCCCCGCCGAGCGCACGCTGATCGCGGCGGTCGACGAACTCGAGCGCACCGGCTCCTGGTCGGAGCAGACGTGGGCGGCGCTGGGGCGCTTCCTCGATGACGAGCAACGGATCGAGCTGCTGACGGCCGTCGGCTGGTACCGCACGATCTGCACGCTGTGCAACGCCCTCGCGCTTCCGGTGGAGGGCTGGATGCGGCCCTGGCCGCTAGCTCGCTGACCGGTCCCTTTTGAGCCCCGGATGCTGGCTTCTCAGCAGCGGCAGCAGCAGCCGTCGCGGCATGAACTCGAACAGCCGGGTGGACAGTTGGCTTGGCAGCCCGGCGATCACCGTGCCGGCATCCACAGGAACTTCGGGAACGCGTCGGCGAACGTGCGCTCGTCCATGCCCGCGTTCGTGAGGAACTCGGTGCGCACCGGCCCGGGGCACAGCAGCGCGACGGTGACACCGGTGCCCGCGAGCTCGGCGCGCACCGCCTCGGTGTAGGTCCGCACGAACGCCTTGGTGGCGGCGTAGCCGGCCTGCCCCGGGAAGGGGTGATACCCCGCGGTGGACCCGACGTTGAGGATCGCGCCCGTTCCCCGGGGCACCATCTGCTGGACCGCGCGGGTGGTCAGGTCGATGACGGCCTCGACGTTGACCCGCACCTGGGCGATCTCGTCCTCGACCGGCGTCCTGGTCACCGACCCGATGGTGCCGATGCCGGCGTTGTTGACCAGGATGTCTACGGTCAGCCCGCGGCGGTCCACCTCGTCGAACAGGGTGGCGCGGGCGGCGGAGTCCGCGACGTCGCAGGCGATCACCTCGACGCGCGGGCCGCTTTGCGCCAGTTCGGCGGCCAGTTCGCGCAGCCGGTCCTCGCGGCGGGCGACGAGCGTCACGCCATGTCCGCGGCCGGCGAGCTCGCGGGCGATGTCGGCGCCGATGCCCGACGATGCGCCGGTCACCACGGCGGTGCTGGTGGGTGAGGGGGTCGGAAGGGCCACGGGTCGAACCTACGCCGCCGAACGTGAAGCTGGTTTCACGTTCGGCGCCGAACGTGAAACCAGCTTCACGTTCGGCGGTGTGCCGCGCACGAAAAAGCCCGGTCCCTAAGGGGGACCGGGCTTTTCGTTGGCGACTTAGAAGTCCATGCCGCCCATGCCGCCGGTCGGGTCGCCCGCGGGAGCGGCCGCCTTCTCCGGCTTGTCGGCGACGACGGCCTCCGTCGTCAGGAACAGGCCCGCGATGGACGCGGCGTTCTGCAGCGCCGAACGGGTCACCTTGACCGGGTCGGCGACGCCGGCCTTGAGCAGGTCCTCGTACTCACCGGTGGCGGCGTTCAGGCCGGTCCCGGCGGGCGAGTTGCGGACCTTCTCGGCGACCACGCCGGGCTCCAGCCCGGAGTTGAAGGCGATCTGCTTCAGCGGGGCCTCGAGCGCCACCCGCACGATGTTGACGCCCGTCGCCTCGTCACCGTCGAGCTTCAGCTCGTCCAGCGACGGGGCCGCGTGCAGCAGGGCCACGCCGCCGCCGGCGACGATGCCCTCCTCGACGGCCGCCTTGGCGTTGCGGACCGCGTCCTCGATGCGGTGCTTGCGCTCCTTGAGCTCCACCTCGGTGGCGGCGCCGGCCTTGATCACCGCAACACCGCCGGCCAGCTTGGCCAGGCGCTCCTGCAGCTTCTCGCGGTCGTAGTCGGAGTCGCTGTTCTCGATCTCGCTGCGGATCTGCGCCACCCGCCCGGCGATCGCGTCGGTGTCACCGGCGCCCTCGACGATGGTGGTCTCGTCCTTGGTGACGACGACCTTGCGGGCCTTGCCGAGCAGGGCGACGTCGGCGCTCTCCAGCGACAGGCCGACCTCCTCGCTGATGACCTGGCCACCGGTGAGGATCGCCATGTCCTGCAGCATCGCCTTGCGGCGGTCACCGAAGCCGGGGGCCTTGACCGCCACCGACTTGAAGGTGCCGCGGATCTTGTTGACGACCAGGGTGCTCAAAGCCTCGCCCTCGACGTCCTCGGCGATGATCAGCAGCGGCTTGCCGGCCTGGATGACCTTCTCCAGCAGCGGCAGCAGGTCCTTGACGGTCGACACCTTGGAGCTGACCAGCAGGATGTAGGGGTCCTCGAGCACCGCTTCCTGACGCTCGGCGTCGGTCACGAAGTAACCCGAGATGTAGCCCTTGTCGAACCGCATACCCTCGGTGAGCTCGAGCTGCAGGCCGAAGGTGTTGGACTCCTCGACGGTGATGACGCCCTCATTGCCGACCTTGTCCATCGCCTCGGCGATCAGGTCACCGATCGACTGGTCGCCCGCGGAGATCGCGGCGGTCGCGGCGATCTGCTCCTTGGTCTCGACCTCCTTGGCCTGCTTGAGCAGGGTCTCGGTGACCTTCTCGACGGCCTTCTCGATGCCGCGCTTGAGGCTCAGCGGGTTGGCGCCGGCAGCAACGTTGCGCAGGCCCTCCTTGACCAGCGCCTGGGCCAGCACGGTGGCCGTCGTGGTGCCGTCGCCGGCGACGTCGTCGGTCTTCTTGGCGACTTCCTTGACCAGCTCGGCGCCGATCTTCTCGTACGGGTCCTCCAGCTCGATCTCCTTGGCGATGGACACACCATCGTTGGTGATCGTGGGGGCGCCCCACTTCTTCTCCAGGACGACGTTGCGGCCCTTGGGGCCCAGCGTCACCTTTACCGCGTCGGCGAGGGCGTTGAGCCCCCGCTCGAGGCCGCGACGGGCCTCTTCGTCGTACGCAATTGTCTTGGCCATTGCGAAGTGATTCCTCCGGATCGGGAATGAAACTGGGGCCACCGGGTGACCGGACCCCATTACTTACGCTGGCCGGGCGCAGTGCCCGCGACGGACGACCACACTGGCCTCACCGTCCCGACCTAGCACTCGCAGGTCGCGAGTGCCAACGTCATTCTTAGCACTCGCCTATGCCGAGTGCAAGGTCGCCCTGCGACGATGCGGCCCGCGCAGCGGGGCGGGGAGGAGCAGGGCAATCACGACGGGGCGGGCTTATCGCGGCGGGCGTAAACCGTCGATGACGACGTCGGTCGCCCGTTCGGCGAGCGCCGAGTCGTACGCCTGCACCGCCTGGCAGCCGACCAGGATCGCCTTCAGGTCGCGCATGTCGATGTCGCGGCGCGCGGTGCCCGCCTCCTGCGCGGCGCGGAGCAGCTCGCCCAGCATGGCCTTGAACGCGTCCTCGGCCCCGGGCGCGGCGCAGGCGATGTCGATGCCGTACCCGGCCAAAGCGTCCACCAGTCCGCGGTCCGCCGCCCCCCACTGCAGCACCATCGAGCGCAGAAAGGCGAAGAGCGCCTCGCCCGCTCCCTCGCTTTCCAGCAGGGCGCGGCCGTCATCCACGAGGCGCCGCATGCGGTCCTCGATGACCGCGGCAAAGAGCGCCTCCTTGGTCGGGAAGTGGCGGTACACGGTGCCCGCCCCGACTCCGGCCCGTCTTGCGACCTCGTCGATCGGCACGGACAGGCCCTCGGCCGCAAAGGTTGCGTAGGCGACGTCCAGGACGCGGGCGCGGTTGCGCGCGGCGTCGGCGCGCAACGGCCGCGCGGGTTGCCCCATCGGTTCACCTTCCCGCCGGTTTGACAAAACGGGGCGTACGTTCCGTATAGTTGACCATCAACCGGAGCGCTCGCCCCGCTTACTTTACTCGTTCAAGGAGGCCGTCATGGCGAAGTGGACCACCGCGGACATTCCCGACCAAACCGGCCGGATCGCCGTCATCACCGGAGCCAACACCGGGCTCGGCTATGAGACCGCCGCCGCGCTCGCCGAGCGCGGCGCGCACGTCGTGCTGGCGGTGCGCAACCTCGACAAGGGCAAGGACGCCGCCGCCCGGATCACCGCCAAAAGGCCGCATGCCGAGGTCGCGCTGGCCGAGCTCGACCTGACGTCGCTGGACTCCATCCGCGCCGCGGCCGACCAGCTCAAGTCCGATCACCAGCGCATCGACCTGCTGATCAACAACGCGGGCGTGATGTGGACGCCGCGCTCCAGCACCAAGGACGGCTTCGAGCTGCAGTTCGGCACCAACCACCTCGGCCACTTCGCCTTCACCGGGCTGCTGCTGGACCGGCTGCTGCCCGTCGCCGGCTCCCGGGTCGTGACGGTCAGCAGCATGGGCCACCGCATCCGCGCCGACATCCACTTCGACGACCTGCAGTGGGAACGCGGCTACAGCCGGGTGGGCGCCTACGGGCAGTCCAAGCTCGCGAACCTGCTGTTCACCTACGAACTGCAGCGCCGACTCGCGGCCCGCGGAACGACGATCGCCGCGGCCGCGCACCCCGGGGGTTCGCGCACCGAGCTGACCCGCAACCTGCCCGCGCTGCTCACGCCCGTCGCCGCCGTGTTGGAGCCGTTGTTCCAGGGCGCGGACATGGGCGCGCTTCCGACGCTGCGCGCCGCGACCGACCCCGGAGTGCTCGGCGGCCAGTACTACGGCCCCGACGGGTTCGGCGAGCAACGCGGTTACCCAAAACTCGTTGCATCCAGCGACAAGTCCCACGACGCCGACCTGCAACGGCGGCTGTGGGAGGTCTCCGAGCAGCTCACCGGAGTGACGTACCCCCTCAACTAGGGCAAGTCGAGCAGCTGCTCGTAGAAGCCGCCGAAGCCGCGAACCCGGTCGGCCAGATGGATCTCCAGGATCCAGTGGCAGACCCGCCCGCTCGGGTCCGTGCGCCGCATCGGCTTGGCCGATCCGGGCATGATGTACCACTCGACGCCGGGACCGGCGATTTTCTTGTGGGGGAACTCCCCGACCAGGTGACCGGCGATCGAGCTGGCGAACTCGAACCCCTCGGCGTGCGCCACCCCGACGACGAAGTCGAACAGCTCGGCCCCGGTGACGTCCGGGCGCCGGTTGAAGTACTCGCGCCCGGCCGCCCACACACGTGGTAGCGCGTCGCGGATGGCCGTCTTGTCCGGGTCGTCGCCGAGCACGAAGGTGCGGCCGAAGTCGGCCTCCCAGTCCGCAAAGATCGGGCCCAGGTCGAGGAAGACGATGTCGCCGTCGGCGATCACCCGGTCCGGCGGGCGCTCGCTGAAGGGTTGCAGCGTGTTCTCCCCGGCCCGCACGATCCGCCGGTGCCAGTGCCGGGTGACTCCGAGCAGCTCGGCGGCGAGGTCGTTGATCTCGTCGGAGAGGCGCCGCTCGGAGACGCCGGGGCGGATCATGGCGCGCCGCTCGATCTCGTCGAACAACCGCGCCGCCTTGTGCTCGGCGTCCAGAAGCCGCCGCACCCGCACGCTTTCCTCGGTCGTCGGCCCCTCCACACCGGCGATGGTAGCTGGCAGGCTTTACTGCATGTCCCTGGTCGTCCCGCCCTATCCCCCGCCCCGCTACACCGCCGACGAGCCGGAGATCAGCGCCTGGCTGAAGCGGGCCGACGCGCCCCCGGACTACGCAGCGCCGACGGGAGCCCGCTACCACTACCTGGCCGACCAACGGGCCACCGACGGCGACTACGGCCTGTACCGGGTGGACCTCCCGCCGGCCGGCGGCGGGCCGGGACCGCACTTCCACCGGGCCATGTCCGAGGCGTTCTTCGTGCTGTCCGGGACGATGCAGCTCTACGACGGCACCGGATGGGCCGACGGGCACCAGGGCGACTTCCTCTATGTCCCGCCCGGCGGTGTCCACGGCTTCCGCAACGAGGCAGACGAGCCGGCGTCGATCCTGATGCTGTTCGCGCCCGGCGCACCGCGGGAGGCCTACTTCGAGGGTTTCGGCGCGCTGGCCGACATGACCGACGACGAGCGCCGGGAGTGGTTCATCCGCCACGACAACCACTGGGTGCCCTAGCCCGGGGTGCGGCTCGTCGCCGAGCCGGCGGCCTCCCCGTATCGGGGTGAGTATGTTTTTGGCCATGGCCCCCAACGACGAACAGACCCACAACTGGTCCGAGGCCGACGTGCCGGACCAGAGCGGCCGCGTCGCCGTGGTCACCGGTTCCAACACCGGCATCGGCTACCAGACGGCCGCCGTGCTGGCCTCCTGCGGCGCCCACGTGGTGTTGGCGGTGCGCGACCTCGCGAAGGGCAACGCCGCCCTGTCGCGGATCGTCGCCGCCCATCCGGGCGCCGACGTCACCCTGCAGGCACTCGACCTGAGCTCGCTGGACTCGGTGCATTCGGCAGCCGACGCCCTGCGGGCCGCCTACCCGCGCATCGACCTGCTGATCAACAACGCGGGCGTGATGTGGACGCCCAAGCGGGTCACCGCCGACGGCTTCGAGATGCAGTTCGGCACCAACCATCTCGGCCACTTCGCGTTGACCGGGCTGCTGCTCGACCACCTGCTGGGAGTGCGTAATTCGCGGGTGGTGACCGTCAGCAGCCTCGGCCACCGGATCCGGGCCGCGATCCATTTCGACGACCTGCAGTGGCAGCGCGGCTACGACCGGGTGGCCGCCTACGGGCAGTCCAAGCTGGCCAACCTGCTGTTCACCTACGAGCTGCAACGCCGGCTGGCGGCCCGGGCCACGGAAAACGGTGCCGCGACCATTGCCCTGGCCGCCCATCCGGGTGGCTCCAACACCGAGCTGGCCCGCAACCTGCCGGGGATCTTCCAGCCGGTCAAGGCCGTGCTGGGCCCGCTGCTCTTCCAGAGCGCGGCGATGGGCGCCCTGCCGACCCTGCGGGCCGCCACCGATCCGACCGCCCGCGGCGGGCAGTACTACGGCCCGGACGGGTTCCTCGAGCAGCGCGGCCACCCCAGGCTCGTCGCGTCCAGCGCGCAGTCCCACGACGGGGAACTGCAACGCCGCCTGTGGGCGGTCTCCGAAGAGCTCACCGGCGTCACGTTCGGAGTCTGAGTGCGCTCCGTCGACGAACACCAGCGGGTCGTGGCGGGCCTGATCCGTGCCCGCCCAACGGCCGTGGTCGCCCTGGTCGACGCCCAGGGTCTGGTGCTGGCCGAAGACGTGGTCGCGGAGCTGGCGCTGCCGGTCTTCGACAACTCCGCGATGGACGGCTACGCGGTGCGCGCGCAGGACGTCTCGTCGGCGACACCCGAGCACCCGGTCGTGCTGCCCGTCGCCGAGGACATTCCCGCCGGACGCACCGACGAGTTGACGCTGCGGCCCGGGACGGCGCACCGCATCATGACCGGCGCGCCCGTCCCCGCCGGCGCGACGGCCGTCGTCCCCGTGGAGGACACCGACGGCGGACTGGACTCCGTGGCGATCCGGCAATCCCGCGAACCGGGCAAGCACATCCGGCGGGCGGGCGAGGACGTCGCACCCGGCACCACCGTGTTGCGCCAGGGGCAGGTCGTGTCGCCGGCGGTGCTGGGCCTGGCCGCGGCGCTGGGAATGGCCGGGCTGCCGGTGGTTCCGCGCCAACGGGTCCTGGTCATGTCGACGGGGTCCGAGCTGGTGGAGCCGGGCACGCCGCTGCGGCCCGGACAGATCTACGAGTCCAACGCCGTCATGCTGGCCGGGGCGGTCCGCGAGGCGGGCGCCGAGGTGATCGCGGTCGCGACCGCGCAAGACGACGTCGCGCAGTTCAGCTCGCTGCTGGACCGGCACGCCGCGCACGCCGACCTGATCATCACCAGCGGCGGCGTCAGCGCCGGGGCCTACGAGGTGGTCAAGGACGCGTTCGGCCGGGAGGGCGACCAGGGCGTCGAGTTCGTCAAGGTGGCCATGCAGCCCGGCATGCCGCAGGGCGTCGGCCGGGTGGGGAACACCACGATCGTCACCCTGCCCGGCAACCCGGTCAGCGCGCTGGTGTCCTTCGAGGTGTTCCTGCGTCCCGCGTTGCGCACGGCCATGGGCCTGCCGGACCCGGAACGCCCGCACCGGCCGGCCGTGCTCACCGAATCGCTGTCCTCGCCGCGCGGCAAACGCCAGTTCCGGCGCGCGATCCTGGACGCCGAGGCCGGCAGCGTCATCAGCTACGGGCCGCCGGCGTCACACCACCTGCGGTATCTGGCCTCGGCGAACGCGCTCCTGGACATCCCCGAGGACGTCGTGGAGGTGCCCGCCGGGACCCGGCTGCAGGTGTGGGATCTCAGCTGAGTCGGGGTACGGACTTTGCGGCGCCGTTCGCCGCGGCTCCGTAAGATGACCGCGTGGCCCGACGCCCCCCCACCCTCGGCCCCACCGCCGAGGACCCGAGTTTCGGTCCGCGCCACGTGCTGGGGTTGGTGCGCTCGACCGTCCCGCCGATGCATCCCGCCGGGCGGCCGTTCGTCGCCGCCGGCCTGGGCGTTGCCGTGGCGGGACGCCACCACCGCTGGCTGCGCCGGGCGGGCCTGCTGGCCGCCGGTGCCTGCGCGGCGTTCTTCCGGCACCCCCCGCGCGTGCCGCCGGTGGGGCGCAATGCCGTCGTCGCGCCCGCCGACGGCGTGATCTGCGTGATCGACTCCGCTGCCCCGCCCGCCGAACTCGGCCTGGGCGAGACGCCGTGGCCGCGGGTGAGCATCTTCTTGTCCCTGCTGGACGCGCACGTGCAGCGCGCGCCGGTGAGCGGCGAGGTGATCGCCGTGCGGCACCGGCCAGGCCGCTTCGGGTCGGCCGACCTGCCGTCGGCCAGCGACGAGAACGAGCGCACCAGCCTGCGGATCCGGACCGGCCCCGGCGCTGACGGCCCCGAGGTCATCGCCGTGCAGGTCGCCGGGCTGCTGGCGCGCCGCATCGTGTGCGACGCGCGGGTGGGCGACAAGCTGTCCATCGGCGACACCTACGGGCTGATCAGGTTCGGCTCCCGGCTGGACACCTACCTGCCGCCGGGCGCGACCCCGGTCGTCGAAGTGGGCCAGCGCGCGGTGGCGGGCGAAACCGTGCTGGCCGAGCTGCCATGACCATCAGACCCCGGGCCAGGCGAGCGGTAAGCCTGCAGATCCTGCCCAGCTCGATGACCGTGCTGTCGATCTGCGCGGGGCTGACCTCGATCAAGTTCGCCCTCGAGCAGCAGCCGAAGGCCGCGATGGCGCTGATCGCCGCCGCCGCCATCCTGGACGGGCTGGACGGCCGGGTGGCCCGCATCCTGGACGCCCAGTCCCGCATCGGCGCGGAGATCGACTCGCTGGCCGACGCGGTGAACTTCGGGGTCACCCCGGCGATCGTGCTGTACGTGACGATGCTGTCGACGTCGCCGGCCGGCTGGGTGGTGGTGCTGCTGTACGCGGTGTGCGTGGTGTTGCGGCTGGCCAGGTTCAACGCGCTGCTCGACGACGGAACCCAGCCCGCCTACGCGCGCGAGTTCTTCGTCGGGATGCCCGCCCCGGCGGGCGCGGTGTCGATGATCGGGTTGATCGGGCTCAAGCTGCAGTTCGGGCCGGGCTGGTGGACGTCGACGGTGTTCCTGTGCATCTGGGTGACCGGGACCTCGATGCTGATGGTCAGCAAGATCCCGATGCGCAAGATGCACGCCGTGGCGGTGCCGCCGAACTGGGCGGCACCGCTGCTGGCGGTGCTGGCGATCTTCGCGGCGGCCGCGGTGCTGGCGCCCTTCCTGTTGATCTGGGCGATCATCATCGCCTACCTGTGCCACGTTCCGTTCGCGGTGCGCAACCAGCGCTGGCTGGCCGCGCACCCCGAGGCGTGGACCGAGAAACCCAAGCAGCGGCGCGCCGCGCGGCGCGCGATCCGGCAGGCCCGGCCGCACCGCCGGTCGATGACGCGGCTGGGACTGCGCAAGCCGGGCGGGCGCATCACGTGAGCGGACCGGGCGTGGCCGGGATGAGTCGGCTCACGCTGACCGCCCGGCTCAACACCTCGGCGCTCGACTCCCGGCGGGGCGTCATCCGCTTGCACCCCAGCGCCATCGCCGCGCTCGGGATCCGGGAGTGGGATGCGGTGTCGCTGACCGGGGCGCGGACCACGGCGGCCGTGGCGGGCCTGGCCGGCCCCGACACCCCGGTCGGCACGGTGCTGCTCGACGACGTGACGCTGTCCAACGCGGGGCTGCGCGAGGGCACGGCGGTGCTCGTCGGCGCGGTCACCGTGTACGGCGCGCGCTCGGTCACGCTGTCCGGCTCGTCGCTGGCCACGCAGTCGATCTCGCCGGTCACCCTGCGCCAGGCCCTGCTCGGCAAGGTACTGACCGTCGGCGACGCGGTGTCGCTGCTGCCCCGCGACCTCGGCCCCGGCACGTCGGCCCCTGCCGGCAGCCGGGCGGCGGCCACCCGCGCACTGGCGGCGGCGGTCGGCATCAGCTGGACCTCGGAGCTGCTGACCGTCACCGGCGTGGACCCGGACGGACCGGTCAGCGTCCAGCCGAACTCGCTGCTGAGCTGGGGAGCCGGCGTTCCCTACCGCGCGGCGGCGCCCACGCACGAACCGATGACCACCGGGACCACCGCGATCCTGATGGAAGAGCTCAAGGGCTCGCAGCCGCAGGCGACCAAGCTCGCCGAATGGCTCAAGCTCGCGCTCGACGAACCGCACCTGCTGCGCTCACTGGGCGCCGGCACCAACCTGGGCGTGCTGGTGTCGGGCCCGGCCGGGGTGGGCAAGGTGACGCTGGTGCGCGCGGTGTGCGACGGCCGCAGGGTGGTCGAGCTCGACGGCCCGGAAGTCGGCGCCCTGAGCGCCGACGACCGGCTCAAGGCGGTGGCCTCGGCGGTCAGGGCGGTGCGCGGTGACGGATCGCAGGGCGGCGGCGTGCTGCTGATCGCCGACGTCGACGCCCTGCTGCCGGCCACCGCCGAGCCGGTGGCCGCCCTGATCCTGGGCGAGCTGCGCACCGCGGTGGCCACCGAGGGCATCGCGCTGATCGCCACCTCCGCGCGGCCCGACCAGCTCGACGCGAGGCTGCGCGCCCCGGAGCTGTGCGACCGGGAGCTCAGCCTGCCGCTGCCGGACGCCGCGACCCGCAAGGCGCTGCTGGAGGCGCTGCTGAAACCGGTGCCCACCGAGGACCTCGATCTCGACGAGATCGCCTCCCGCACACCTGGTTTCGTCGTCTCCGATTTGGCAGCGCTGATGCGCGAGGCGGCGCTGCGGGCGGCGTCGCGGGCCAGCGCCGACGGGCGACCGCCCAAGCTCGGCCAGGACGACCTCGTCGGCGCGCTGAGCGTGATCCGGCCGCTGTCCCGCTCGGCCGGTCAGGAGCTGACCCTCGGCAGCACCACCCTCGACGACGTCGGCGACATGGCCGACGCCAAACAGGCACTGACCGAGGCCGTGCTGTGGCCGCTGCGGCATCCCGACACCTTCGCCCGCCTCGGTGTCGACCCGCCCCGCGGCGTGCTGCTCTACGGCCCGCCCGGCTGCGGCAAGACCTTCGTGGTGCGCGCGCTGGCCAGCACCGGGCAGCTGTCCGTGCACGCGGTCAAGGGCTCCGAGCTCATGGACAAGTGGGTGGGCAGCAGCGAGCGCGCCGTGCGGGAGCTGTTTCGGCGCGCCCGCGACTCCGCGCCGTCGCTGGTGTTCCTCGACGAGGTGGACGCGCTGGCGCCCCGGCGCGGGCAGAGCTTCGACTCCGGCGTCACCGACCGGGTGGTCGCCGCGCTGCTGACCGAGCTCGACGGCATCGACCCGCTGCGCGACGTCGTGGTGCTCGGCGCCACCAACCGGCCCGACCTGATCGACCCCGCGCTGCTGCGCCCCGGGCGGCTGGAGCGCTTGGTGTTCGTCGAACCGCCCGACGCCGGCGCGCGCTGCGAAATCCTGCGCACCGCGGGCAAGTCGATCCCGCTGAGCCCCGACGTGGACCTCGACGACGTGGCCGCCGGTCTCGAGGGCTACAGCGCCGCCGACTGCGTGGCGCTGCTGCGGGAGGCCGCGCTGGCCGCGATGCGGCGATCCATCGACGCCGCCGACGTGACGGCCGCCGACCTGGCGGCGGCCCGCGCCGCGGTGCGTCCCTCCCTGGACGCCGCGCAGGTGGACAGCCTGCGCGCCTTCGCCAAGACACTGTGAAGTGCGGGACGCCCTATGACAGCCGCCGGAAAGACCGCCTTGCAGGTCGTCGAGGGAATCGACCTGTCGGGCAAGTCATGTGTGGTCACCGGCGCGTCGTCGGGGCTGGGCCGCGAGTCGGCGCGGGCGCTGGCCGCCGCCGGCGCCCACGTCGTCCTGGCCGCCCGCAACATGGCTGCCGTGGCCCAGGCCGAGCAGTGGATACGCGCCGAGGTGCCCGCCGCGCGCACCTCGGCGGTGCGGCTCGACCTGACCTCGCTGGCGAGCGTGCGCGCGGCCGCAACCGCCATCGGTGAGCTGGCGCCCGCGGTCCACATCCTGATGAACAACGCCGGCGTCATGTTCACGCCGTTCGGGCGGACCCTGGACGGCTTCGAGATGCAGATCGGCACAAACCATTTCGGGCATTTCGAACTCACCCGGCTGCTGCTCCCCCAGCTGGGCGCCGCCGGCGGCGCCCGGATCGTCAACCTCTCCTCCGGGGGCCACGTCCTGGGTGACGTCGATTTCGGCGACCCCAACTGGGAGGGCCGCGACTACGACAAGTTCGTCGCGTACGGCGCCGCCAAGACGGCCAACATCCTGCACGCGGTCGAAGCCGACCGGCGCCTGCGCGACAACGGCATCCGCGCCTACGCCGTCCATCCCGGCACCGTGGGCACGGCGCTGGCGCGGCATATGTCCCGCGCGGACTTCGCGCTGCTGCGCGACCACGTCGTCGCCGCCGCGGCGGCGCGCGGCGAGAAGAGCGACGGCTCCCTCGACGTCATCACGCCCGAACGCGGCGCGGCCACCCAGGTGTGGGCGGCGGTCGGCCCCGAGCTGGCGGATCGGGGCGCGCTCTACCTCGAAGACTGCCGGGTCAGCGCGGCGGTTGCCCCCTACGCGGTCGACGAGCGACGCGCGGCACGGTGGTGGGACATCTCCGAAAGGCTCTGCGCGGCAACGTGAACCGGCTTCAACCGGGCTCGGGCAGCGCCGTCCAGTCGCGGGCCACGCGCGCGGTGAAGCGCGGCGGCCGGCGCTCCAGGAACGCGGCCACGCCCTCGCGGGCGTCGGCGCCGCCCAGCACCCGGTGGTGCAGTTGCGTTTCCAGCGACGCGACCTCGCGCGGCGGGTAGCCGTTGATCGCGGTGTCCCACAGGAGTCGCTTGCACAACGCCGCCGACATCGGGGCCACGTTGGCGGCGATGTCGCGGGCCATCTGCATCACGTGGTCGAGCACCCGGTCGGCGGGCAGCGACCGGTTGGCGACCCCGAGCGCCACGGCCTCGGCCCCGTCGAAGGTGCGCCCGGTCAGCAGGAGATCCGCGGCCACCCCCAGCCCGGCCAGCCGCGCCAGCGTCCAGTGCGCCATGCAGTCGGGGATCACTCCCCGGCGCACCTGCACCACACCGTATTTCGCGTCGTCGGCCACCACGCGCACGTCGGCCTGCAGCGCGATGGTCAGGCCGATCCCGATGGCGTGGCCGTTGAGCGCGGCCAGCACCGGCTTGCGCAGTTCGAAGGCGGCGGGGTCGATCGGGGACGCGGAGAACGCGCCGTCGTCGGCCGGGGCGTCGAACGGCGATGCGCCGGAGGAGAAGTCGGCACCCGCGCAGAACGCGCGGCCCGCTCCGGTCACCACGATGACCCGCACGTCGTCGTCCCGGTCGCATTCGGCGTACGCGCGGCTGAGCAGCGCGCCCATCTCGGCGGTGTAGGCGTTGAGCTGCTCGGGGCGGTTGAGGGTGAGCACCGCCACCCCCGCGTCGACCTCGACGGTCACGGCGGCGCTCAGCACGGGACCGAGATCCGGTGCAGGGCGCCGATCAGGTCGGCGACGTCGTCGTCGCGCGGGGTGTAGCCGGGGAAATAGCAGCACACCTCGGCGGCGTGCTCGCCGAACCGCTCGGCGATCTGCCGCGCACACTCCTCGGGGGTTCCGGTGACCCCGATCCGCGCGACCATGGGTTCGGTGACCAGCGAGCGCATCTCGGCGAAGCGGCCCCGCTTCGACAGCGCGTTGAGCTCGGGGTGGATGTCCGCCCACCCCTCGGCCTCGAGCACCGGCAGGTACGCGGGCGTCGAGCCGTAGAACGCGATCAGCCTGGCCACCCCGTCGACCGCGGCGGCCAGGTCGGCCTCCTCGCGGCCCACCGCGACCATGGCCTGGGCGACGAGCTGGAAATCGCCGGGCCCCCGCCCCGAGCGGCGCAGGCCCTCGCCGATCGCCGGGAGCGTGCGCTGCGCGAAATGGCGAGCGCTGTTGAACGGCATGACCAGCAGCCCGTCGGCGACCTCGGCCGCAGTGCGCGTCATCACCGGGCCCAGCGCGCCCAGCAGCACCGGCGGGGGCCCGAACGGGTTGGGCCCCGGGTTGAAGTTGGGCGACATGATCGTGTGCGTGACGAACTCGCCGCGAAAGTCCAAGCGGGACTGGCCTTCCCACGCCGAGAATATCGCCTTGATCGCCGCGACGGTTTCGGCCATCCGCGCCGCCGGCCTCTCCCATTTACTGCCATAACGCTTTTCGATGTGGGCCTTGACCTGCGAGCCCAAGCCCAGCCGGAACCGGCCGCCGCTGTAGACCTGCAGGTCATAGGCCGCGTGCGCCAGGTGCAGCGCGCTGCGCGGCGGGGCGATCGCCACGTTCGTCATCAGGTCCAGGCCGGTCTCGCCGGCGGCGATCAGCAGCGGGAAGAACACGTCGTGCTGGCCCTCGAAGGTGAACAGGCCGTCGGCGCCCGTCGCGGCGATGCCGGCGGCGCTTGCGCCGGCCCCGGTCGGTGCGCCGTCGATCTGCAGATGCACTTTCATGTCAGGACAATTCGAACTTCACCATGTCGGCCAGCGCGTCGACGGCCTCGCCGAACGCGGCCAGCCGGTCGGCGGCCGACGGCGCCGCCAGCACGGCGTAGCGGTCGGCGGCGCCGAGCGGAACCCGCGAGGCCAACGCGAACAGGCGCTGCCCGGGATCGCCGGCCTGGGACTCCCCCAGCAGCGCGGCGCGGTCGGGCAGCTCGGCGCCGCGGGCTTGCGCGATCAGCTCGAACACCGCCATGACGCGGTCCTCGACGTCGCGGAGCCGGGCCGGGGGCACCGCCTCCCCCGGCTCGTCGGGCCAGCGCCGCACGGCGGCCCGCGGGTAGGGATCGTCGGGCAGCCACTCGCACACCCGGATCCGCTCGCCCGTGCGGCACAGCAGCGAGTACCGGCCCGCGCCGTGGTCGACGCACTCAACGATTCTGGCCAGGGTGCCGACCTCGCAGCGCGCATCGCCGCCGCCGACCTCGCGGCCGGCCGAGATCAGCACCACGCCGAACGGGTCGCCGTCCTCGATGCAGTGCCGCACCAGCGCGCCGTAGCGGGGCTCGAAGATCCGCAGGGGCAGATCCTGTTCGGGCAGCAGCGCCGACTCCAGCGGGAACATCGCCAGCTCGATCGTTTCGGAATCCGCCATGGGTCCTAGATTTCCAGCTCGGCCACCAGCGCGTCGACGACCGCGCGCAGATCGCCGTCATGTTCCTCGGCGACGCGCCGCTGGCGCTGGTAGGAGGCGCCGTCGCGCCAGATGTCGGCCACCGCCGCCAGCTCGTCAACGCAGTCCAGCGATTTCGCGACCGGCTCCAGTCGGGTCAGCACGTCGGCGAGGTCGTCGGTGACCAGCCGCTCGTTGCTGTCGGCGTCCAGGATGATCACCGCATCCAGCCCGTAGCGGGCGGCGCGCCACTTGTTTTCCTGGACGTGCCAGGGCGGCATCGTCGGCAGCGTCTCCCCGGCCTCGAGCCTGCGGTCCAGGTCCACGATGAGGCAATGCGTCAGCGCGACCAGCGCGCCCAGCTCGGCCAGGTTGGACACCCCGTCGCAGACGCGGACCTCGAGGGTGCCCAGGTGCGGTGACGGCCTGATGTCCCAACGGATTTCGTCCATGTGGTCGATGATGCCGGTCTTCTTCTGGTCATAGACGAAGCCCTCGAACTCGCCCCAGGTGCGGAACTGGAACGGCAACCCGGCGGTGGGCAGCTGCTGGAACATCATCGCCCGGTTGCTCGCGTAGCCGGTGTCCTCGCCGCCCCACCACGGGGAGGACGCCGACAGCGCCAGCAGGTGCGGGTAATAGTTGAGCAGCGCCGACATGATCGGCATCACCTTGTGCGCGGAGCGGATGCCGACGTGCACGTGCACCCCCCAGATCAGCATCTGGCGGCCCCACCACTGGGTGCGCTTGATCAACTCCGCATACCGCGGCGCGTCGGTGAGCTTCGCGGTGGACCAGCGGCCGAACGGGTGTGTGCCGGCGGAGAACAGTTCCATGCCGCGTTCGCGCACGATCCGGCGGGCCGGGCCCAGGGTTTCGCGCAGGTCCGCGATGGCCTCCGCGGTGTTCTCACACACACCGCTGACCACCTCGACGGTGTTGCGCAGCAGTTCCTTGTGCACGCGCGGGTTTTCGCCGATCTCGGCGATCACCGAGGTGGCTTCGTTGCTCAGGTCGCGCGTCTTGGCGTCCACCAGCGCGAACTCCCACTCCACGCCGACGGTCGGCCGCGGCGAGCGGGCGAAGTCGATGCGGGTGGTGGCCCTGTTAGCCGGAACCGATGACACCGCACGCCACTCGCTTGCCGGCGTCACCGGTGCTCATCGTCGTCGCGTCGGGACCCGGCGTTCCATTGGTCTGGGTGTAGCGGTCGGCGGGGATGTTGCCGAAGTTGTCGGCGCCGGCGTGGATGATGATCGCGGTCTGCTGGCCGGTCAGCAGGTCGTCCATGGTGAAGGCGTCGGTGGTGGTCATCAAGGTCCCGCTGCCGTCCTGGCGAACCTGCAGCGGGGGCAGGTAACCGCTGTCGGGGTGGTCCGAATGCCCGGGCTTCTGAAAGTGCCCGCCGGCGGAGAGGAAGTCGCCGGGCGCGCCGCCGGACGGGGCGACCGAGTTGGGCTCACACTTGCCGACCTTGTGGACATGCACCCCGTGGAAGCCGGGCGCCAGGTGGCCGCCGCCGAGCGTTGCGATCGTGACCGTGGCGTAGCCATTGCTGAAATCGAACTTGGCCGTCGCGATCTCGATGCCGTCGGGGGACTTCAGCTTGGTGGTGATGCTCTGCGAAGCCGACGCCGCGTTCTCGGCGCCGGTGGGTCCAGCGGGCGCGGGCGATCCGGTCCAGATCGCCGGCGTGGTGCCCGGCGTGGTCGCGGGCGGCTGGTTCGGTGAGCAGGCACTGAGCAGCGCGACGCAGGCGACCGCCAGGCAAGGGGCTACGACGGACTTGGTGGTGGCGGCATTCCGGTGACCGGCGAGCATAGGCATAGCGAGAGCCTAACGTTTCCCCCCGAGACCGATCGAGCGGCCGGACGCCTCAGCCGGCCACCAGGACGATCACGCCCGGTGGCTGGTTGCTGAGCGCGGGGATCCGCGGTTGGACGGGTGCGCCCAGTTTCTGGCCCACGGCGTCCGCGGTGGCGTGCTCGCCGTCGGCGTCGGTGAAGTACACCGTGGTGGCCCCGACGTCGGGCACCGTGAGGTTGCCCACCTCGGTGACCCGGAACCCGGCGGCCGTGAGCTCGTCCTTGGTGCGCCCGGCGACACCTTCCTGGGCGGAGATGTTGTAGACGCGCACGTCGGCCTGGTTGGCCGCCGGCGTGGTCGTCGACGTGGCCGACACGCTGGTGGTGCTGGTCATGCCGGATACCGGCGAGGCCGAGTCATCATCGGAGTTCCCGGACGAGCCCAGGGCCTGCCAGCCGAGCAGCAGGAAGATGACGCCGAGGAACAGCAGCACCATCACCATGGCCCGCAGCGGAAGCCCCGTGGAGTCGGGGACGCGCTCTTTCATCGAGCCCACTGTAGCGAGTCAGGTCACCTCGAAGCCGAGACGGCGCGCCGCCCGCGCCTTCTGGCGGCTGGCGCGCAGCCGGCGCAGCCGCTTCACCAGCATGGGGTCGGCGGCCAGCGCCTCGGGCCGATCGACCAGCGCGTTGAGCACCTGGTAATAGCGCGTCGCCGACATGGAGAACAACTCTTTGATCGCGTCTTCCTTGGCCCCGGCGAACTTCCACCACTGTCGTTCGAACGCAAGGATGTCGTGTTCGCGGCGGGTGAGCCCATCGGCGATTTCGGCGTCGTCCCCCGATCGATTTGCCCGCGCCATGGCGCTGTCCATATTGCTTCCCCTGGACCCTTCCGGCGGATTCTCGAATTGCTCTGGTGACTTAGATACGGGCATGTCCGGCCGATATTCAACCACGCGGGGAACTCTCGCGTCGGGACCCAGACCCGCGAGTCGCCCGATTGCCCGCCTTCTCCTCGGGCCGTTCCGGCCCGCGGAGAATATTCGGGGGCCGGCGCGTCTTAAGCTAGCCGGTCATGGCAGTCGTACCGATCCGCATCGTGGGAGACCCGGTGTTGCACACACCGACGAAGCCGGTGCCGGTCGCCGCGGACGGTTCACTGCCGACCGATCTGGCCGAGCTGATCGAGACGATGTACGACACCATGGACGCGGCCCACGGGGTCGGCCTGGCCGCCAATCAGATTGGATACGGGCTGCGTCTGTTCGTCTACGACTGCGCCGACGACCGCGGACTGACCGACCGCCGCCGCGGCGTGGTCGTCAACCCCGTGCTGGAGACCTCCGAGGTTCCCGAGACCATGCCCGACCCGACGGGCGACGACGAAGGGTGCCTGTCGGTGCCCGGGGAGTCGTTCCCCACCGGCCGCGCGGAGTGGGCAAAGGTGACCGGGCTCGACGCCGAGGGCAACCCGGTCGCCGTCGAGGGCACCGGCCTGTTCGCGCGGATGCTGCAGCACGAAACCGGGCACCTGGACGGGTTTTTGTACCTGGACCGCCTCATCGGCCGGCACGCCCGCAGCGCGAAGCGGGCCGTCAAGGCCCACGGCTGGGGCGTGCCCGGCCTGTCGTGGCTGCCGGGCGAGGGGCCGGACCCGTTCGGCCACTGATGGTCGCCTGGCCGGACCCGGGCACGCGGGTGACGGTGCGCTACCGGCGCGCGAGCGGATCGGTCCCGCCACTGACCGACGCTGTGGGACACCTGCTGGCCGTCGACCCGGTGGTGCGGGTGCGCACGAAAACCGGCGCCGTCGTCGAATTCGCGCCCGCCGACGTCGTGGCGCTGCGGGTGCTGACCGACGCGCCGGTGCGCACCTCCGAGATCCGCGCGCTCGAGCGGGCGGCCGCGCAGGCCTGGCCCGGCACCGAACACGCCTGGCTGGACGGCTGGCTGCTGCGCGCCGCTCCCGGCGCCGGCGCCGAACCCAATTCCGCTGTGCCGCTGGATATGTCGGCGCACATCAGCGCGCTGCCCGCGATCTCGGCCTGGTATGGCGAGCGCGGGCTGACGGCGCGGCTGGCCATCCCCGATCGCCTGTTGCCGCCGCCGCCCGGGCGGACCGCCGAACGCACCGAGCAACTTGTGGTCCGCGACGTCTCGGGCGCGGCCACCGGCGACGCCGACCCGTCCGTCACCCTGTCGGCCCGGCCGGACGACGCCTGGCTGGCGGCGTGCCGGCGGCGGCTTTCCGTGGACGCGCTCACCGGCGTCACCGACGGCGAGCTGATGTTCGGCGCGCATCCGGGCGCGGCGGCGCGTGCGGCGGTGACCGACGCCCCGGACGGCACCCGGTGGGTGGGCCTGTCGGCGCTGAGCGTCGGCGACGGGCAGGGCGCCCGCCTCGTGTGCGAGGCCCTGCTGGCCTGGGGCGCCCGTCGCGGCGCGACCCGCGGATACGCGGCGCTCGACGAGGGCGACGCGCACCCGGCCCCGGCCGAGCGGGCCCTCGCTGAGGCGCTGGGTCTGCGGCCACACCACCGCCGCCGATACTTCGCGGCCCGGCCCCTGGGGGGCGATACCGTCTAGTCCATGCGGCTGGCCACCTGGAACGTGAACTCGATTCGCAGCCGCCTGGGTCGCGTCGTCGACTGGCTGGCCCGCGCCGACGTCGACGTGCTGGCCATGCAGGAAACCAAGTGCGCGGACAGCCAGTTCCCCGCCCTGCCGTTCTTCGAGCTCGGCTACGAGGTCGCTCATGTCGGCGTCAACCAGTGGAACGGGGTGGCGATCGCGTCGCGCGTCGGCCTCGACGACGTGCGCGTCGGCTTCGACGGCCAGCCCGGCTGGAGCGGCAAGCCGGAGCTCGCCGCAACCCCGGAGGCCCGCGCGCTGGGCGCCACCTGCGCCGGCATCCGCGTGTGGAGCCTGTACGTGCCCAACGGCCGCGCCGTCGGCGACCCGCACTACGTCTACAAGCTGGACTGGCTTGCGGCGCTGCGCGACGCGGCGGCCGGGTGGCTGCGCGAGGACCCCGCGGCCCAGATCGCATTGGTGGGCGACTGGAATATCGCCCCGTCCGACGAGGATGTCTGGAGCCCCGAATTCTTTACCGGTGCCACGCACGTTTCCGAGCCGGAACGCCGGGCATTCGCAGCGATCCTCGACGCACAATTCGCGGATGTGGTGCGGCCTTTCACGCCCGGGCCCGGGGTGTACACCTACTGGGATTACACCCAGCTGCGGTTCCCCAAGAGGCAGGGCATGCGCATCGATTTCATCCTCGCCTCACCGGCTTTGGCCGACCGGGTGACGGCCGCGCAGATCGTCCGGGAGGAACGCAAAGGCAAGGCGCCCAGCGACCATGCCCCGGTGCTGGTCGATTTGCGCGCGGACTGAACCGCGTAAAAAACGCCGCATTCACCGCATTTCCCGACGCCCGCTCGCTGTACACGCCCCAGGTAGCGTGGCAGGCTTTTGTGAGGAAAGATATCGGGAATATTTGGGTGCCACTGTTCACGCCCCGTTAAACGGGTATACAGCCGGCGTCAACCGGTCAGGGCGAGGACGATAACAGGACCTAGGGAGCCATCATGAGTGTCGTCGGCGGAGCAGTCCGAAGCGTGGGCCACACGGTGAATCGCGCCGCCGACGCGGCCACGGCCGCCGCCGGCGCCGTGGGCGGGGCGGCCGTGAACGGGATCGTCGGCGGCGTCACCGGAGCCGCCGAGGGCATCAAGCGCGGCATCAGCTCGGGCAGCCATTCGACCCCGGCGGCGGCGTTGGCGCTGGGCGCGGTCGGGGTGGCCGGCCTGGTCGAGTGGCCCGTGCTGCTGGCCGTCGGCGGTGGAGCGCTGTTGCTGCACCGGATGCATCGCACGCCCGAACCGCCCGCGAAAGCCAATCTCACGCCAGTGCCGTCGGAGACGTCCGCAAAAAAAGCGGTGCAGCAAAAAGCCGCGGGTAAGCCGGCGGCCAAGAAGGCCACCGGCCGCCGGGCCGGCGCCAGCGGGCTGCGCAGCACCAACTGACCGGGAATCTCTGATCGAGCGTTGAACATCACCACCTCCATACGGCGGTCGCTGCCGTCGCGCGCGCTGTCCGCGGGCCTGCAGGCGACGATGTCGGCGGCCGGAACCGGCCTCACCATCGCCGCCATCCCGTTGCGGGAGGGCGCGCGGGCGCTGTCGGTCGACCTGCCCCGCGAGACACTGCGCCGGCACTGCTGGCGCGGCGATCGCCGCGCCTGGATCGAGGTGCGCGGTCTGTCCGGCGCGGTCGACGGCGAGCTCGGGCGAGCGGTGCTCGACGCGGTCGCGGCCCACCCCGGCGTCACCGCGGCCAGCCTGAACTACCCGTTGTCGCGCGTCGTCGTCGAGATCGGCGACCCGCACGTGCCACTGCGCGACCTGTGCCGTGTCGTCGAAGAGGCCGAGAAGCGTTGCCCGCCAATCGAAGACGGCGACATGTCGGCCCACGCTCCGGCGAGCCTGCCCGGCGACGGCGTGGTGCTGGCGACCAGGGCGGTGATCGTGGCCGCCAACGCCGCCGGGCTGGGCATCGCGCTGACCGGCCGGGCGATGCGGTGGCCGCGCATGCCCATGACCGTGCTGGCCGGCGTGACGCTGGCGAGCTACCAGCCCTGGCTGCGTGGCCGGCTCGAAAACCGCATCGGCGGGCCCGCCACCGACACCGTCCTGGCGCTGGCCGCGGCGGCCGCCGAGGCCGTCACGCAGTCGCCGACGGCGTTGTCGGTGGGGCTGACGATGCAGTCGCTGAAGGCCGCCGAAGGCATGGCCGAGGCGCAGGCCTGGCGGCGCCACGAACCGGCGCTGGCGTTGCACGCCGACCAGCCGCCGCCCGCCCACGGCGGGCGGCGACCGCAGCCGTACCGGCCCGCCGCGACCAGCGCCCGTCGGCTCGCGCTGCTGCAGGCGCTCAGCGCCGGGCTGATCGGTGCCGGGACCCGCGACGTCAACATGGCGGCCACCGCGGCGCTGGTGACCGCGCCCAAGGCCAGCCGCATCACCCCCGAGGCGTTCGCCGCCGCGCTCGGCCGGGGCCTGGCCGATCACCACGCGGTGCTGCCGCTGCGGCCCGACGCGCTGCGCCGGCTGCACCTCATCGATGCGATCCTCATCGACCCCCGGGCCCTGTGCACCGACGCCCTGCGGGTCGCGCGCGTCCGCGGCGCCGAGGACACCGAGCTGTCCGCGGCCTGGAACGCTGCCCAGCTCATGCTGGAGAGAAAGGGCCTGCGGCCGGGGTGGCGAAAGGTGCCCGGGATGCCGGCGAGCCGGCCGGATGCCAAGATCGAGGCGCTGCTGCTGCATGCGCACGACCCCCTGGCGTCGGCGGTGCTGGCCGAGGCGCACCGCACCGGGGCCGACCTGGTCTCCGTCGACGCCGATTCGCTCGACGAGTTGCGTCCGGCGTTCGACGACGTCCGGCCGCTGCGCAGCGGAACGGACAAGGCCCTCGACGAGGCGCTCGCCCGCGCGGTGGCCGGCCTGCAGGAGGCCGGCCGGACCGTGGCGGTGCTGTCTTCGTCTGCGGCCCAAGCCATTTCGGTGGCCGACGTGGCGCTGGGACTGATGCCTGCGCCCGGGGCAGCACCGCCGTGGGACGCCGATCTGTTGTTGCCCGACCTGGGCGCCGCCTGGCGGGTGCTGCATGCGCTGCCGGCGGCCCGGACCGCCATACAACGAGGGTCCGGGCTCTCGGCCGCCGCGACGGCGATGGGATCGTTGTTCATGATCCCGGGCGTGCGGCCGCTGGGGCCCGGCCCGGTCAACATCGGCGCGGCGGCCGGCCTGCTCTCCGGCTACCTGCTGGCCCGCCGGATCGTCGGTGCGGACACGCCGCGCCCGGCGGCCGTGCGCGAGTGGCACGCGATGTCGGCCGAGCAGGTCCGCAAGGCACTGCCGGAGCCCGACCCCGAGACGGCGGTCGCACCGCGGCGGCGCGCGCCCGCGGCCCTGCGCGTGGTGGAGACACCCGCGCAGGCGACCTGGCAGCTGGCCAGGGCCGTGCGCGCCGAGTTGTCCGACCCGCTGACCCCGGTGATGGCGCTCGGCTCGGCCGCCAGTGCGGTGTTGGGTTCGCCGGTGGACGCCGTGCTGGTCGGGACGGTGCTGACCGGGAACTCGATACTGGCCGCCGCCCAGCGGCTGCGAGCCGAAAAGCGGCTGAATTACCTTTTGGCGCAACAGACTCCGCCCGCCCGAAAGGTCGTGACCGGTTCCGGCGGGCGGCGGACCTACACCGAGGTCCTCGCGGAGCTGCTGCGTCCCGGCGACGTGATCGAGGTGCGCACCCACGAGGTGGTGCCCGCCGACGCGCGGATCCTTCGGGAGGTCGACGTCGAGGTCGACGAGTCCTCGCTCACCGGGGAGTCGCTGTCGGTCGACAAGCAGGTGGAGGCCACGCCGGGCGCCCCGCTGGCCGAGCGCCGCTGCATGCTGTTCGCCGGGACGACCGTGGTGGCCGGCACGGCGGTGGCGGTGGTGACCGCCGTCGGCGCCGACACCCAGCAGCGGCGCGCCGCCGACCTGATCTCGGGCGATTTGTCCTCCGACATCGGGCTGCAACACCAGCTCGGCCAGCTGACCAACCGGGCGCTGCCGGTCAGCATCACCGGCGGTGCG
Source organism: uncultured Actinomycetota bacterium (assembly GCA_963711445.1). Taxonomy (GTDB): domain Bacteria; phylum Actinomycetota; class Actinomycetes; order Mycobacteriales; family Mycobacteriaceae; genus Mycobacterium. The sequence goes on along the minus strand of CAVQEF010000002.1, from coordinate 127,785 downwards.
CTGGTCGGCGGCCTGGGGCTGCTGCACCGCACCGGGTTGCGTCACGCGGTCTCCAGCGGCATCGCCATCGCGGTGGCCGCCGTCCCCGAGGGCATGCCGCTGGTGGCGACCCTGGCGCAGGCGGCATCGGCACGGCGGCTGACCAAGTTCGGCGCGCTGGTCCGGGTGCCGCGCTCGGTGGAGGCCCTGGGCCGCATCGACGTCGTCTGCTTCGACAAGACCGGAACGCTCAGCGAGAACCGGCTGCGGGTGTCACACGTCCACCCCGCCCAGGGATATTCGGACCGCGAGGTGCTGCGCTGCGCGGCGCACGCCGCGCCCGCGTCCGACGGCGGCCCGCACGTGCACGCCACCGACCTCGCCATCGTCGAGGCGGCTTCAGCCTCGGGGGCGGGAAACGGCGCGCCCACCACGGCGGCCACGGCGCACCTGCCGTTCCGTTCCGGCCGGTCGTTCTCGGCGTCGGTGACCGGTACCGAGCTGACCGTCAAGGGGGCGCCGGAAGTGGTGCTGGCGGCGTCCGGGGACCTCGCGACGCTCGACGGCACGGTCGCCGAGCTGGCCGCGGGCGGGCTGCGGGTGATCGCGGTGGCGCAGCGGCGGCTGACCGCCGAGCAGGCGCGCGCCATCCGGGACGACCCCGACGCCATCGCCGGCTTCTGCGCCGACGGGCTGACGCTGGCCGGCTTCCTCGGCCTGTCCGACACGCCGCGCGCGCAGGCCGCCGGGCTGCTCGCCGGCCTGCAGGGGCAGGGGGTGGGCATCAAGCTCATCACCGGCGACCACCCGATCACCGCCAAGGCCATCGCCGCGGAACTCGGCCTGGGGGTGGGCGCGCAGCAGGTCATCACCGGTGCCGAGTGGGAGTCGTTGTCGCGTAAGGACCAGGAGCGCGTGGTGACCGAGCGGGCGATCTTCGCCCGGATGACGCCGGAGAACAAGGTCCAGGTCGTCCGGACGCTCGAGAACGCCGGCGTGCGGACCGCGATGGTCGGTGACGGCGCCAACGATGCCGCCGCCATCCGCGCCGCCACGGTCGGGATCGGGGTGGTCGCGCACGGCAGCGACCCCGCCCACCTGGTGGCCGACGTGGTGCTCGTCGAGGGCCGCATCGAGGCGCTGATGCAGGCCATCGACGAGGGGCGCCAACTGTGGCGGCGGGTGCAGTCGGCGGTGTCGGTGCTGCTGGGCGGCAACGCCGGCGAGGTGATCTTCGCGCTGATCGGCAGCGCGATCACCGGCACCTCACCGCTGAACACCCGCCAGCTGCTGCTGGTCAACACGATGACCGACGCGCTGCCGGCCGCGGCGCTGGCGGTCAGCAAGCCCGGCGGCCCGGTCGACCCGCGGCTGCGAGGCGCCGATCAGCCGGCGCTGTGGCAGGCGGTGGCCATCCGCGGCGCCACCACGGCGGCCGCGACGACGGTGGCGTGGGCGGTCGCGGGCCTCACCGGCCCGCCGCTACCCCGACGCGCGTCGACGGTCGCCCTGGTCGCGCTGGTGGGCACCGAACTGGGCCAGACGCTGGTGGAGTCCCAGGCCCCGCTGGTGGTGCTCACCGCGCTGGGCTCGCTCGGCCTGGTCGGCGTCCTGGTCACCACCCCGGGCGTCAGCCAACTGCTCGGCTGTACGCCGCTGGACCCCCTCGGCTGGGCTCAGGGCCTGGGAGCGGCTGCGGTGGCAACCATCGCGACAGGAATTCTGAGCCGTGCGCTGCCGGGTCCGGGCACACCGGCCCCCGCGCAGCCTGAGCCCCCCGAGACCGTGGCTGCGAGCGGCGACGAACCCTGGGCTCGGTCTCCGAAATCTCGACCACCCCGACGCGCCACAGCAGCGCATAGAGTTCAACCAACGGCACCTTGAGCACCGAAGCGATCGACGAAACCAGCGGATCTGTCACGGACTCAGTCGTCGACATACCTCCGACGTTGGCCGCGTGATCCGGCGGGGCGGGAAACCCCCCGTTACCGAAAGGCAAATGATGACGGAAAAGAAGGCGCGCCGCGGAACCTCGCAGCACGAGGCGGTGCAGAAGATCCGCGAGGGCGAGACCTTCGTGGTGAACCTGCCGCTGGTGGGACAGATGGAGATACCCCGGCCCGAGCAGCTGGCCTACTACGGCGGCCTGGCCGCCCTGGCGGCGTTCGAGCTCATCGACTGGCCGGTGGCCGTCGTCATCGCCGCCGGCCATCTGATGGCGAGCAACCACCACAACCGCCTGCTCGAGGAGCTCGGCGAGGCGATGGAGGACGCCTGAATCCCCTGGTCAGCCGGTCAGCGCGCCGTCGAACTCCAGCGTCACCCGGGTGCCCCCGGGGGTACGTACCGTGTCGACGCGGTCGGCCAGCCCACCCATCAGGGTGAGCCCGCGCCCGCGCCGCCGGTGGCGCAGGCTGGCCGAGGAATCGCCGACCCACTGCCCGGTGTCGCTGACCGTGATCGCGACGGTGTCCCGGCGCAGGAAGGCCTCGACGGAGACCGTCCGGTGCGGCTCGCCGTTACTGCCGTGCTCGATCGCGTTGGTGACGGCTTCGCCGGTGGCCAGCAGGATGTCCAGTTCCCGACGCGGAACGACGGCCGCGGTGTTCAGCCAGCCCCGCAGCCGGCCGCGGGCGACGGGTATCTGAGCCGCCGCGGCGGGCACCACCGTGGCGAAGCTGCGCTGGGCCGCGTGGCTGGGGCGCAGCGCGAGCAGCACCACGTCGTCGCGATAGCCGGACGACGGGGTCATCCGCTGCAGTAGCTCGCTGCACAGCGACTCGACCGGAAGGTCGGCACAGTCCGCGGCCACCGACCGCAGCCGCGCGAACCCGTCGTCGAGCGTCTCGCCCGCCCGCTCGATGAGCCCGTCGGTGTAGAGCAGGATCACGCTCCCCGGCGGCAGGTCCGCCGTTGCGGTGGCGTTGGCAGAGTCGTCGTCCACGCCGTTCACGTCGTTTTCCATGACGCCCACCGGCGTGCGCCGGCCGGATTCGAGGAAGAGCGGAGGTTGGTCGGGAGGGATCAGGAGCGGGTAGGGATGCCCGGCGCAGCTGTAGCTGACGGTGGCGGCCTCCCATTCCAGCCCGGCGTCGACGAGGGCGTAGGCCACCGTCGCGCAGCGGGCGCCCGCGATGCTGGCCGCGTATCGGTCCAGGACCCCCAGCACCGCGTCGGGTTCGGCCGCGGTGAGCGCCGAGGCGGCCACCGCGGCACGCAGCCTGCTCATCACGATCGCCGCGGCCAGGCCGTGCCCGACGACGTCCCCGACGGATATCCCGACCTTGCCCAACCGGTACAAGGGGGTGACCGAATACCAGTCGCCGCCGACGCGCATCGCCTCACCGGCCGGCTGGTACACCGCCGCCACCACCCCCGCGGTGGACCCGCGATCCAGGTCCAGCAGATGTTCCTGGAAGTCGACGGCGATGCGGTGTTCGCGCGCCATCACCCGGACCCGGTCCAGGGCCGACTGGGTGAGCTCCGCCATCCGGCGGAACGTGTCGAGTTCGGCGGGTTCGAAGTGGCGGGGCACGGGCCACAGCAGGGCCAGCACGCCGATGACGCGGCCCGAGGCGTCGCGAAGCGGGTGGGCGACGCACGCCCGGACGCTGGCCGCGGTGTCCTGCGCGGCGTGCCGATAGCGCTCGGGGAGCTCGAGCGTGTCGGTGATGACCATCGGCTCACCGGTGCGCACCACATCGGCTCCCACCAGGGGGGCGTCGAGCGTGACCACGTGGTAGCGGTCGCGCAGCTCCCGGGGGATGTCGCCGGCGTATTCGAACCGGGCGTGATGGTCGCCGTCGACCACCCCGATCGTGACCGCGGCGGCATCGCCGGAGCCGAAGGGCGAATGCGAGACGGCGTCGAGGATTCCGGCGACCGAGTCGGCGGCTTGCAGCGCGGAGTCGAGGTGCACCAGGTCGGAGGCGAGCCGCTGGTTCGCCTCGCGCCGCTGACGGTCGCGTTCGCGGGCCACCGCGGACAACCGGGACGCCACCCGCTCCACCAGTTCCTGTGAGCGGAACGGCTTCGGCAGGTAGTCGTCGGCGCCTCCGGCGAAGCCCTCGGTGACGGCCTCCGCGCCGGCCCGGGCGGACAACATGAGCACCGGCGTGGGCGCCAGCGCGGGGTCCGCCCGAATCGCGGCGACCAGGCCGAAGCCGTCGATGCCGGGCATCATGACGTCGGTCACGATCGCGTCGGGGCGCAGCTTGCGGGCCGCCGCCAGCGCCGACTCGCCGTCGGCCACGAGGACCGTTTCCCAGCGTGTGGACAGCACCCGGTTCAGGTGATCCCGCATGTCGGCGTTGTCGTCGGCGATGAGCACCACCTGGCGGCGCGCGTCGGGTGCCGCCGGCACCGCTTCGGTCTCCGGGCCGGTCTCCGGGCCGCTTTCCGGGCCGCTTTCCGACGCCCGCGTCAGCCACTGCGTCGCCTCGAGCACGTAGGGGTTGGTCTCGTCGAGCAGCGTCGCGGGCGACCGCTCGACCGCGGTGTCGGAGGTGTCGGTGGCCGAGCGCGGGAGCCGGACGGTCACCGTGGTCCCACGATCCAATTCGCTGTCGATCTCCACGGTCCCGCGGTGCAGCTGAACCAGGCCGCGCACCAGCGCCAGTCCGATGCCGGCGCCCTCCACGCTGCGGCCCCGCGCGTTGTCGGCCCGGTAGAAGCGCTCGAACAGGCGGCCCAGGTCGTCGGCGGCGATCCCGACCCCGGTGTCACGGACCGTGAGCACGCAGTGGGCGAACTCGGCGCGCACCTCGACCGAGATCGAGCCCCGCAGGGTGTATTTGACCGCGTTGGACAGCAGGTTGAGGACGATCGTCTCCCACTTGCCCGGATCGACGTCGGCCAGCGACGGAGTGCAGTCCAGCACCAGATCCAGGCCCGCGCGCTGACAGAGCTCGGAGAACGACGAGGCAATGTGCGACGTGAGCGCGCCGACGTCGGCACACACCAGCTTGGCGTTCGCCCGGCCGGCCTCGGTGCGGGAGAAATCCAGCAACGAGTCGACCAGGCGCTGCAGGCGGCGCGCATTGCGCGCCGCGGTGCCCAGCCGACCCGCCAGGACGCTGCCGGGCGCCGCGTCGGACAGCGCATCATCGAGCGGGCCGAGCAACAGCGTCAGCGGCGTGCGGAACTCGTGGCTGACGTTGGTCAAAAACGCGGTCTTGGCCCGATCCAGTTCGGCCAATGCGTCGGCTCGCTGCCGCTGCTGCTCGTAGGAGACGATCTGTGCAAACGTCGACGACAGCTGATCGGCCAGCAACTGGCAGAAGCCGCGGTACTGCGCGTCCAACGGACGGAGCAGGCTGATTCCCACCACCAGCGCCCCGGTTTGCGGGGCTTCCCCCAGCGGCAAGACCAAAGCCCGCCCACAGCGATTCGGCCCCAAGGCCTTGTCGATGCCGGGGATCGCGGCGGCCAGCTCATCGATGACCCGAACCTCCTTCCGCGATCGCGACGCCGAATCCCAGTCGGTCAGCTGGTTCAGGTCGCGCGGCAGCAGCGGCAACACGACCGGCGTCGCGCCGCGCAACATGACCTCCCGCTTCCGCCCCCGCTTCCGCCCCCGCTTCCGTGTCGTGGACGTAGACGGCGATGAAGGGCAGATCGGCGCGCTGAGTGGCACATGCGGCGACGGCGGCGCTCACCGCCTCGTTGATCGTCCGGGTCTCGACGGTCGCCGCGGCGACCGTGTTGAGCAGGTGCAGCCGGCGCTCGCTCAGCACGCGTTCGGTCGTTTCGATCACCGCGCAGAAGATGGCTGTGACCGCGCCGTCGCCGCCGATGATCGGGCTGTAGGTGAAAGTGAAATACCGCTCCTGCGGGATGCCCGCGGTCACCAGCGGCAGCATCAGGTCATCCGACCACGTCGCCTTGCCCGTGGCGAACACGCCGGCCAGCATGGGGCCGATGGCGTCCCAAACCTCCGACCAAACCTGTTCTGCGCGTCGACCCAGTGCCGCGGGGTGCTTGTCGCCCAGGATCTGGGCATAGGCGTCGTTGTACATCAAGAACTGGTCCTGCGGGCCCAGCCAGAGCACGATGGGGAACCGCGACGTCAGGGTCACCGCCACCGCCGCCCGCACCTCGGCCGACCAGCCCTCCGGCCGGCCGAGCGGGTGTGCCGCCCAGTCGAATTCGGCGAAGCGACGGCCCATCTCCCCGCCCAGGGCGGCCGCAGCCGCCAGGTCCGCCGCAAGCCCCCCGCTCATGGCTCTCGCGTGCCCTGCAGCGCCTGCGGCAGCGTCGGGTAGATGTCGAAGACACGGTCCAACTCGGTCACCTGAATGGGCCGCAGGACATGGTCGTGCTCGGCGACCAGCCGGACCGAGGTCCCGGCCTGCCCGCCCGCCTCGTGGCAGTCCAGCACTGCGTTCAGGGCCGCGCTACCGAAGAATTCGACCGATTGCAGGTCCACGACGACCAGCCGGGCCGGGTGGCTCGCGGCCAGGTCGAGCGCCGCGGTCAGCTGAGCGGTGAGCTCCTCGACGGTGCTGGAGTCGACGTCGCCTTTGACGCGCACCACCACGGCATCCTCATGGGCCTCGTGTTCGACCGCCAACAATCCCGTGCCTTTCGCCGCCCCGGACGTGTCACATAAAGCCGCTGAGCCCGATGACGCGGCACGCGAATACGCGCGTTGCGCATCGCAATGTCTGGATCCTAATCCCATTCCGACCTGCCGCGTCGGCGATTTGGGGCCGTTATCGGGCCGGCTCGGGGGGAATCCGTTCGTGCACCGTCAGCAGCACATGGTCGAACCCGCTCTGGACGGCCGGCGTCGGCGCATCCAGCGTCGAGACCTCCGCGAGAAGCTGCTGGGCGAGCGCGCGCAACTTGGTGTTGGTTTCCTGCGAACGCCATTGCAGGACGCGGAAGGCCTGCTCGGCGCTGACCCGGTAGACGAACATCAACACGCCCTTGGCCTGCTCGATGGCCGCGCGGTTCTCGAACAGGTCGGGCAGGGCGGCGTCGAGCACCTCTTGCCGGGTCTCGTCGAAGGTGTCGGTGAGGTCGATGTAATAGCCGGCGGTGCCCACCACGACACCCCCCTCGTCGAGCATCCGGTCGGCCACCACGATCGCGTTGTGCTCCTTGCCCGCGGTGTCGACGAACCGGTGCCGGCTCGAGAACGACTCCCCCGACTGCAACGCGTAGTCGAGCACGTCCTGGACATGCGCGCGGTCCTCGGGATGCTTGTGCGCCATCAACAGTTTCGTCGTCGGCGCCACGGCCCCCGGCTCGTAGCCGTGCATCCTGGCGACCTCGTCGGACCATTCCCAGCGCTGGCCGACGAACCAGAAGCGGAACGCGCCGACGGTCAGGTAGCCCGGGGCACTCGCGACCACGCCGGGCGGCTGCTCGCGGGTTCCCGCGGGTGTCGTCACATCCGTCCGCCTGGACCGTTGCACCCCCGCATCTTCCCACGACCCGACCGCCCCCGTACCGAACGGCTTGGCGTCGGGGTAGCCTCGCCTGAGGGGTCGACCCAACAGAACACGACGCGGGAGCGCACGGTCAGTGCGCTGAGAGGACGGCTCGGGGCCGTCGACCGTACGAACCTGACCGGGTAATGCCGGCGTAGGGAGATGAGAATGACCGAGACCTTGTCCACAACCACTGCACCGGCGGAAACCACCGCACCATCGGTCACCACCGGCCCCATCGCGGGCAGCAGCAAGGCCTACCGCGAATTGGCGGCCTTCCCCGGCCTGCGGGTGCCGCTTCGGCGCGTCCACCTGTCCACCGGGGAGCACTTCGACCTGTACGACACCTCCGGGCCCTACACCGACCCGGACGCGGTGATCGACCTGGCGGCCGGGCTGCCCGCGCGGGCCGGGGTGGTCCGCGACCGCGGCACCCAGCTGCAGCGCGCCCGGGCCGGCGAGATCACCGCGGAGATGGCCTTCATCGCCGCCCGCGAGGACATGCCCGCCGAGCTGGTGCGCGACGAGGTCGCCCGCGGCCGCGCGGTGATCCCGGCCAACCACAACCACCCCGAGAACGAGCCGATGATCATCGGCAAAGCGTTCGCGGTCAAGGTGAATGCGAACATCGGCAACTCGGCGGTGACCAGCTCGATCGCCGAGGAGGTCGACAAGATGGTGTGGGCCACCCGCTGGGGTGCGGACACCATCATGGACCTGTCCACGGGCAAGAACATCCACGAGACCCGCGAGTGGATCCTGCGCAACTCCCCGGTGCCGGTCGGCACGGTGCCGATCTATCAGGCGCTGGAAAAGGTCAACGGCGATCCCACCGAGCTGACCTGGGAGGTCTACCGCGACACCGTGCTCGAGCAGTGCGAGCAGGGCGTGGACTACATGACCGTGCACGCCGGCGTGCTGCTGCGCTACGTCCCGCTGACCGCCAAGCGGGTCACCGGCATCGTGTCGCGCGGCGGGTCCATCATGGCGGCCTGGTGCCTGGCCCATCACCGGGAGTCGTTCCTGTACACCAACTTCGAGGAGCTGTGCGACATCTTCGCGCGCTACGACGTCACCTTCTCCCTGGGCGACGGGCTGCGGCCGGGGTCGATCGCGGACGCCAACGACGCCGCGCAGTTCGCCGAGCTGCGCACCCTGGGCGAGCTGACCAGGGTCGCGAAATCCCGTGGTGCGCAGGTGATGATCGAGGGCCCGGGCCACGTGCCCATGCACAAGATCGTCGAGAACGTGCGGCTGGAAGAGGAGCTGTGCGAGGAGGCCCCCTTCTACACGCTGGGCCCGCTGGCCACCGACATCGCCCCGGCCTACGACCACATCACCTCGGCGATCGGCGCGGCGATCATCGCCCAGGCCGGCACGGCGATGCTGTGCTACGTCACACCGAAGGAACACCTCGGGCTGCCCGACCGCAAGGACGTCAAGGACGGCGTGATCGCCTACAAGATCGCCGCGCACTCGGCCGACCTGGCCAAGGGCCATCCCCACGCCCAGGAGCGCGACGACGCATTGAGCAAGGCGCGCTTCGAGTTCCGCTGGACCGACCAGTTCGCGCTGTCCCTGGATCCGGACACCGCGCGGGAATTCCACGACGAGACGCTGCCGGCCGAGCCGGCCAAGACCGCGCACTTCTGTTCGATGTGCGGGCCCAAGTTCTGCTCGATGCGGATCACCGCCGACGTGCGGGCCTACGCCGCCGAACACGGTCTCGAGACCGAGGAGGACATCGAGGCCATGCTGGCCGACGGCATGGCCGAGAAGTCACGCGAGTTCGCCGAGCAGGGCAACCGGGTTTATCTGCCGATCACGCAGTGAATCACCTGCCTCCCGTGCTGCCCGTGCCGGCGGCGGGCACCACCCCGGCGCGGGTGCTGTCCATCGCCGGATCGGACTCGGGGGGCGGCGCCGGCATCCAGGCCGACATGCGCACCATCGCGCTGCTCGGCCTGCACGCCTGCGTCGCGGTCACCGCGGTGACCGTGCAGAACACGTTGGGCGTCAAGGGCTTTCACGAGGTACCCGACGACGTGGTCGCGGGCCAGATGGAGGCCGTCATCACCGACATCGGCATCCAGGCCGCCAAAACCGGGATGCTGGGTTCCTCGGCCATCATCGGCGCCGTGGCGGCCACCTGGCGGCGGCTCGGGTTGGCCGTTCCGCTCGTCGTCGACCCGGTGTGCGCGTCCATGCACGGCGACGCCCTGCTGGCGCCGTCCGCGCTGGATTCGCTTCGCGACCAACTGTTTCCACTGGCCACGCTGGTGACCCCCAACCTCGACGAGGTGCGGCTGCTGGTCGGCATCGACGTGGTCGACGACGCCTCGCAGCGCGCGGCGGCCAAGGCGCTGCACGCGCTGGGACCGCGCTGGGTACTGGTCAAGGGCGGCCACCTGCGCTCGTCGGACCGCAGCCGCGACCTGCTCTATGACGGCGCCGACTTCCACGAGTTCGACTCGGAACGTTTGCCCACCGACAACGACCACGGCGGCGGCGACACGCTCGCGAGCGCGGTCGCCTGCGCGCTGGCGCACGGGTTCGGCGTCCCGGACGCCGTCGGCTTCGGCAAGCGGTGGGTCACCGAATGCCTGCGCGCCGCCTATCCCCTGGGCCATGGGCACGGCCCCGTGTCCCCGCTGTTCCGGCTGGCATGATGGCATGAACCTGGACCAGATCGCCGGTGTGGCGCATGAACCCGAGGGCTCGGCGGCGGGCGTCGTGGCGCTGACCCATGGCGCCGGCGGCGACCGGGATTCCCCGCTGCTGCAACAGGTTTGCGATGAATGGGCGCGGCGCGGCTGGCTCGCGATCCGCTACAACCTGCCCTACCGGCGGCGCCGTCCCAAGGGTCCGCCGTCCGGTTCGGCGGCCGCCGATCGCGCGGGCATCGTCGAGGCGATCGCGGTGTGCCGTGGCCTTGCCGGGGGCCCGCTGATCGCCGGCGGGCATTCCTACGGGGGCCGGCAGACGTCCATGGTGGTCGCCGCCCGCGACGCCGATGTGGACCTGCTGACGCTATTCTCCTATCCGGTGCATCCGCCCGGCAAACCGGAGCGACCCCGGACCGAACACCTGCCCGCGATCACCGTGCCCACCGTGTTCACGCACGGGACGTCAGACCCGTTCGGGACGCCCGCCGAACTCAACGAGGCCGCCGCATTGGTGTCCGGCACGACCGCCGTCGTCGAGATCGCCGGTGCGCGACACGATCTGCGCTCGAAGACCTTGAACGTGGCCGAACTGGCGGTCGACGCCGCGCTGCGAATCCTGGGCAGGATTTAGCCAGCCAAAACTGGACAGTTTTAACTGACTAATTTAGGGTGGTGTCATGGATGGCATCGCCGAGTCCGCGGCCGCGGCAGCCCGCGACCTGCGGGTGATGTTCAGTCGGCTGCGACGCCGGTTGAGGGAGCTCGCCGCCGACGGCGAACTGACTCCCTCGCAGACCGCGGTGCTCAACCGGCTCTGGAAAGAGGGCGCCTCATCGGCGAGCGCCCTGGCCTCCGGTGAGCACGTGCGTCCACAGTCCATGGCCACCATCGTGACCGCCCTTGACGAGCTTGGGCTCATCGCGCGCACGCCCGACCCGCACGACGGCCGGCGACAACTGATCTCGTTGACGGCCGCTGGCCGGCAACGCGCCGAGAGCAACCGGCGGGTACGCGAGGAGTGGCTGGCGCGTGCCATCCACGACCGGTATTCCGAACGCGAGCGTCGCGTCATCCTCGATGCGTTGAACCTGCTCGAACGCTTGACCGAATGACGAGAGGGACAGAACCGCAATGGAATTGGGAGTGCATTTCATCGACTTTCTGCCGGGCGACCCCGCCGCCCTGGGCCCGACGCTGGCCGACGCGGCCACGGCCGCCGAGGAGGGCGGCGCGACGTTGTTCAGCCTGGCCGATCACTTCTTCCAGATGGAGAACGTCGGACGCGCCGAGGATCCCTTCCTCGAGGGATATACGTCCTTGGGGTTCCTGGCCGGGCGGACGGCGACGATCGACCTGGGGCTGCTGGTCACCGGGGTCACCTATCGTTATCCCGGTGTGCTGGCCAAGGCGGTCACCACCCTGGACGTGCTCTCCGGTGGCCGGGCGCTGCTGGGGCTGGGCGGCGCGTGGTACGACCGCGAACACACCGCCCTCGGGATTCCCTATCCATCGTTGAGCGCGCGCTTCGAGATGCTGGAGGAGACGCTGCAGATCTGTGGGCAGATGTGGAGCGACAACAATGGAGCGTACGTCGGCAAGCACTACCGGCTGGCCGAGACGATCTGTGAACCACCACCGATTCGGCGACCCCCGATCCTGATCGGTGGCGACGGCGAGCGCAAGACGCTGCGACTGGTCGCGCAGTACGCCGACGTCTGGAACAGCACCGTGGCCGATGTCGACGAGCTCAAACACAAGATCGACGTGTTGCACCGCCACTGCGACACCGTCGGCAGGGACCCTGGCGAAATCCGTAAGACCGTCGGCTTTTTCACCGACCCGTTCGACGACCCCGACGGATATCTCGCGACGGTCGAGCGTTACGCCCGGCTTGGCGTCGATATGGTCAACGCCGGCCCGTTCCCCGGGAACCCCGACCCCGTCGGCTTCATCCGCCGCCTGGGTGACCGGGTGATACCCCGGCTAGCCGAAATTCCCTGAGCCGCTTGACCGCCCGTCATCCGGGATAGCGCGAGTAGCACGCGTCCATGTTCCCGACCACTCCCCCGCGGAACGCGGCGATGCGGGTGAAACCGGCCGGCACGCTGGTGCCGTCCGCGTCGCTGGCGACTAGATGGTTGGTGAGTAGACCGGAGACGGCTTCGTCGAGATCACCGGCGGTCAACACGAGCTGATTCGGCGCGGACGGGTCCATGGGTTCGGCCATCTTGCGATGCGCCACACCGGTCAGGCACGCCGTCCGCAGCGCCGTCCACGGGCTTTGCATCGGCAGCCCGCGTTCGTGCTGCACCGCCAGCGCGTAACGCGACATCACGACGGACAGGGCGGTGTCGTCGCCCTGGGGCAGGCTGTGCTCCTTGACGTCGGCGACCTTCCCCATCGCGGCCAGGCCGGGCAGGTCCACCACGATGGTGTTGGTGGCCGGGCAGTAGGACGCCGGTGGGCTCGCCTTGGCGTCGGGGCAACTGGCCGCCTGGTAGGACAGCGTGGGCGGCTTCTGGGGAGAGAAGACCTTGCCCATCAGGTCCATCAGCGTCGACAGGGTGTCTTGGTTGATCGGGACCTCACCGGTTTCGGGATCCCCGTTGTAGTCGAGCCGCAGCGCCGTCGGCAGGTCACCGCGCCGACCCTCGATCTCCTTCTGGTTGATTCCGGCACACGCCGACGCGCCGCTCACGAAGCCCATCTGGAAGGCGCTGATCCGATCCAGCGCCGAGCCGTGCTCGTCATCGTTTTCGGTGTCGTAGTCCATGACCGGGTCGCGGGTGGTGATGATGCCGGCCAGCACGTGGTCGAGCCCGTCGGCGGTGCTCAGCGTGAACCGCGGCGACTTGTCGTCGGCCACCCAGAACAGATACACGCCCGCAAAGCAATCGGCCTGCTGCTCATGAACGATGGTGGGGTCGTTGCGGGTCACCAGCCTGGCCATTTGCTGCAGGGCGTGCCCGAACTCGTGCGCCAACACGCCGTTGACCGACATGTCGCCGAAATAGCGTTGCGCGACGGCCATGAAAACCCCTCGGTCCCACGCGATCAGGTTGCACCGCGAGGTGAAGAAGGCGTTGACGAGCTGATAGGTGTTGTTGTGGCACACGATCAGGCCGTCGGGGTCGTCGGAGTCATACGACACCAGCTTGCTCACCGGCTTGAACGTGCCCTTCAGCGACTGGCTGTATACGGACTTCCAGTACTCCTCGATGTCGTTGACCGACAGCAACGACAACTTGTCGATCTGGCCGTTGTTGGTGTTGATCACCGTGCCCGTCGGGCTGGGCGCGTTCGGACGGATGCCGCTGGGACCGTTGATCGCCGGCAGGCCGGCCACCCGGAACGGGTCGTTGAGCATCGACAGGGCGCGGCCGCCGACGAACGTGGTGCAGCCCGCCACCACTGCCACCGCCGCCACGCAGGCGATCGCCGTCAGCGCCCCGTGCGAGAGGCCTGTGGCCAGCCGACGTCGATTCCGCACGCGGTTGTTCATGCCATCCTCATCCCGGCCGGCCGACACGCAGCATCAAAGGGAACTCATTCTAGATCCGTAATCTAGCGCGCGCCGGGCAAAACGACGGTGCTCAGCAAAGCCGGGGCGTGGGCCAGGACGAGTCAGCAGGGTGGCGGGTCGTCGTCTTCGGGCGGTGCGGGGCCGGTGTGGGTGTGGGCGGGCGGCGGCGTGGTGCGCGCCTGCCGGTTTTTTCGGCGTTCGGTGGCCACCCGGTGGGCGCGGTGCCGGACGCGGGTGCGGCGCCGGCGGGGCATCATGGCGGTGCGGGGGGCGCAGCAGTCCTGCGATAGATCGATTTCGGGGGCCGGCACCCGCCCACGGCGCGGGCCAGGCTCGGGACATAGGTGTGCCCGGACGGGGGGCCAGGATCAAGGTGCCGGCGGGCAGTTGCTGTTCGGCCCACCCCACAAACGTCTTGATCGAATGATGGAGCCGACCGGCTGAAGTAGGTTCTGGCGGGCGGTGTGCTGGTTACGCTCGTTCTGAGCCGGATTCCGTCGTTGGGGCACCCTTCGCACGCTGTCGGGTGTCGCAGCGATACAGTGACTCATGGTTGCTGAAGACGGCGCCAACCCGCCCGATGAGCTCGATACCCGGGCTGGCGAACTCGATGAGCGCGAGAAGTCCCTCGCGGAGCGTGAGAAATCCCTCGCGGAGCATGAAGCCGAGGTCGCAGGCCGCGAGTATTTCGCTGGCAACAGAGATCGGGTCGCTGATGAGAGAGATCAGGCCGCTGACGCCCGCGAACGAATCGCAAACGAGCGCGAACAGGGGGCAGACGAACGAGAGCGCCGCGCGGACGAACGCGAGGGCACGGCTGCGGAGCGTGAACGCGAGCGACTGCAACGCATGGACGAACACGAGAAGCGCTTGGCAGCCAGTACCCAGCGGGACCATGCCGCTGCCCGGCGGGAGCAGGGCTACATCACGCGTGAGATGACCGAAACCGAACGACGTCGCAACTACCACTAATCCTCGCCCGCGCGGCAGGAGGAGTGGTCGAAGCGCGACCCAACCGATGTGCGGGTAGGCATCGGCCGGTATACGAGTGGGATGGGTCAGCGGCACCAGCGTGGCGGTGGCGGCCACGTTGCCCACCGGCTCGGGGGGATCAGCTCGCCGACTCCGCCGTCACCGACGGGTGCCGCCGCTCAAACCACTCATCGCGCGCGGCGATCGACTCCCGGGACGGTCCCGCCTCCGCCGCCTTCGCACATAGTTTCGATTACGTCAGAAGGGTACGACCGGCATTCCCGCCAGGCCGGCCGCGCTACGGCACCCGCTCGCGATGCCGCTTGGCGTGCGGCGGGACTCCGTTGACGCCCTCGATCGATTCCGCGTAGCTGCCCACCGCGAAGGCCACGCCGGAACCCATGATCGCCAACGCGTCCCGGTTGATGTTGTCGGCGGTGTCGCGGGGGCTCTGGTAGTTCGGGTCGAACGGGATACCGGCCTGCCCGCCCCACAGCCGCGCCTGCACAGTGGTTTTCGTCTGCGAAGCCCCGGCGGTCATCCCGCCGATCGGCACCCCCGCGACCATGAAGGGGTGGTACTCGGTCCTGGTGCTCAACGGCATGTCGGCGGGTCGCTTCCCGGCCAGGTTCAGGTAGGCGGCCAGGGTGCGTTCGATCCCGGCCGACCCGTCGGGCACGTCGCCGAAAGCGATCCCGGCACCGGGTGGACCCGACTGGTCGCCGTCGTCGGTGAAGAAGCCGGCGTTGGGCGAACCGAGCATGGTGAAGTCCAGGTACATCGCGAGGTCGTTGAGTTGATCGCCGTCCATGCCGAAGACGTAATCCATGGCGCCGTTGAGCTCGGCTCCCCAGAATACGAACCGCACCGCGTTGTTGACCGGGGCCAACGGGCCCAGCTGTAGCGCCGTTTCCAGAACCGCGGCCACCCCGGACCCGTTGTCGTTGATGCCCGGGCCGCTCGCCGCGCTGTCCAGCCGCGCGCCGACCGCAATCACCTCGTGCGGCGAGCCGGTCTTGGTCTGCGCCACAACGTTCTTCGAGGTGATCATGGTGGTTTCGCCGTCGAGCACCAGCCGGACCGGCGCGGTGTTGCCCGCCAGCGCCGCGGCGCCGTAGGCGCCGACCACCGCGACCGGCGCGGTGAGCTGCTTGAAGTAGCCGGGCGTGAACAGCGTGGGGGGAGCCCCCTGCCCGGTGGGCACGCTGAGCACCAGCAGCGCCGCCGCACCCCTGGCCACCGCGCTGTTCAGCTTGGCGACCACCGAGCACCCCGTGTCGTCGACGACGGCGATGCCCCCCTGGGGCACCGTGGCCGGGTAGTCGCCGGGGGCGCAGCCGGACGCTCGCGTCGGCCGGACGGGCCGCCCGGTCAGACCGCCGGGCGGGGTCTTGACCAGCAGCGAGGCCTGGTCGACCGCGTAGCTGCGGCCGGCCACGGTCAGCGTCGGCTTGCCCGGCGAAACCGTGTAGAGCCGGTCGAACTCCGGTATCGACACCTCAAAGCCCCTGCTGCGCAGCGCTTTCACCACATAGTCGACGCTGGCGTCGTAGCCCGGCGTGCCGTCGGCCCGGGTGCCCTTGTCGGCGTTGGCGATGTCCTGCAGCGCGCGCAGGTGGGTGAACATCTCCTCGGCGGTCACCTTCCCGGCCAATGCGCGACCCAGTTCCGGCGCCGCGGGTGGCGACCCCGACTGCGACGACGAGCATCCCGCGAGCAGCCCGGTCAGCAGCAAGGCCGAACCAAGGCGCCGCATCATGGCTTGGCGAGCAGGTGGCGCGTGCGGTCGGCCATGACCGGGACCCCGTTCCGGCCGCCGAGGTCCTGGGCGTACAACCCCATCGCGTAGGCGACCCCGCCGCCGTTGATGCCCAGCGCGGTGCGGTCGATGTGGTCGAGTGTGTCGGTCTTCTCGTGGTAGTTGGGGTCGAACGGCTGGTCTGCGGTTCCGCCCCACAGCTTGGCCTGCTCCTGCGACATCTTGTTCTCCGCGCCGGAGAACAGCCCGCCCGCCGGGATCCCGGCCAACGTGAAACCGTCGTAGTCGGAGCGACCGTCGAACGAGGTGTCCTGCGCGGTCTTGCCGGAGGTGTTCAAGTAGGCGACCAGCGTGCGCTCGATGCCGGCCGAGCCTTCCGGCACCACCGGCCGGCCGCGGGCGTCGACGGCCAGCGATTGGTCGCCGTCATAGGTGAAGTAGCCCGGATTCGGTGAGGCCAGCATGTCGAAATTCAGGTACAGCGCAATGTTTTTGAGTCCGGAAAGGTCCAGCGACTCGACGTAGTTCCGCGACCCGATGAGGCCGAGTTCCTCCGCGCCCCAGAAGCCGAAACGCACCGCGTTGTGCACCTGCGGTGAGTTGCCCAGCTGAACCGCGGTTTCCAGGATTGCGGCCACCCCCGAACCGTTGTCGTTGATCCCGGGTCCCGCGGCCACGCTGTCCAGATGCGCGCCCGCCATCACCACGTCCGTCGGCGACCCCGTCTTGGTCTGTGCGATGACGTTGCGGGCCTTGAAGTTCTGGCTGCCGGCCGTCAGCTTGATGGTCGTGGGCCCCGGCTGGGCGCGCAGTTCCACGCCGATGGACTTGGTCACGCTCACCACCGGGATCTTGACGTCGGTGTCGGCCCCGAGCGTGCCACCCATCTGCTGCTCGTCGACATTGTCGGCGACGATCATCGCCGCGGCCCCGCGCTGGGCGGCGGCGTCCTCCTTCTGCGCGAACGGGCAGGTGCCGCGGTCCACCAGTACGACCGCGCCCCGCACCGGCAGCCGGTCGTAGTCCGCGGCCTGGCAGCCCGGGGCCTCCCCGGTCGGGGCGGCCACCAGCGGACCACTCACCCCGTCCGGCGGGGTGCCGAGACTGAACTCCAGCGCACGCGCCTCCACGGGCCGCCCGCCGACCGTCACGGCCGGCTTCTCGGCGTGGAACACGCGGGCCGAGAACTCGGGCGTTTGGACGTCAAAACCGCTGTTGCGCAACGTGTTGACGACGTAGTCGACGCTGGCCTCGTAGCCGGGGGTGCCGACGGCCCGGGTGCCGTTGTTGGCGTTGGCGATGTCCTGGAGTTTGGTGAGGTGCGCCATCATCGCGTCGGTCGTGACCTTGTGCTGTAACGCGGTGGCGAACTTGACCGCGGCGGCGTTACCGGTCGCCTGCTGATATTTGTCCGAGCAATGCGAGCAACCGGTCAGCGCGGCGGCGAGGCCCACCACGGCGAGCAGCACCGACAGCGGTCTGGATTTGTTGACCATCGCGCCCAGGTTAGACCCGGATCAGACGCGCAGTGCGGTGAATGGAGCGAACGGTATGTTGCGCACCACGAACCAGACCGTCACCAGCGCCAGCGTCACCGCGGCCGACCGGTGATGGTGTTGCCAGCCCCTGATCCGTCTACCCACCACGCGCCCGTACGTCCAGGCCAGGTATGCCCACACCAGCAGCACCAGCGCCGCCAGGCCCAGCGCGTTGAACCTGGCGGCCGCGACCAGATCGCCGTGCAGAAGCGAATACAACATGCGCAGGCTGCCGCATCCGGGGCAGTCGATGCCCAGCAGAGCCTTGGTGGGGCAGACCGGTAGCGGACCGTGCGGCGTGGTCGGATCGCCCACCCAGACCGCGGCACACACGAGTACGGTGGACGCCGCCACCGCCAGGGGCGCAGCCAGACTCGACGAGACCGACGCGTGACGGGTCACCATCAGGGCGGCTCCGGCTCAGAACATCGCGGCGAGCATCGCGGAGTTGGTATCGGGCGAATTGACGGCGGCCAACACCAGAATGAGCCCATAGACGATCACTCCGATAACCCAGATGATGACCGACCACCTCACCCACTTCTTTGCGCTGTCAGCGGCCGCCTGCGCCTCGGCATACAGGCCCTGCGCCCACATCCCGTTGACCTGGCTGGCCTTGACGATCGCCACGATCCCGGTGATCGGAAAACAGAACAGCGTCACCAGAATGGACCACACCAGATAGTTGTTCGGCGCCTGCCCTGCCGGCGGCTGCGGCGGATAACCGGGCGAGGGAGGCGGCGGTTGTGCAGTCATTGAATTCTCCAGTCGGAAAGTTAGCTGGCGCCCAGCGGGGCCTACCCTACCCGAGAGGGGCCACAATGGCACTACATCAGCGGAAACTCGCCCCAAATCCCGCCTCGCCCAATCGTGCGCGCGGTTTGCGCGCAGCGCGAAAGATGCTCACACAGACAATGCCCCGCGGCACTTATGGCATAGTCGACAGATAGCCCTACGATCCCTTTCGTCATGCATTTTCTCCGTATCCGGTGAGCGAGGAGTCATAGGATGATTCAGTCGACCAGGACGCTACGGTTCGCGGCGGTCGCCGCTCTGATGGGCGGTCTGGCCTTCGCGGGCACCGCCGCGGCGAGCGCCGATCCCGACACGGGAAACCAGTCGGACATCGACGCGCTGGCCGGTTCCCTGTCGAAAGGGTACGACCTCAAAGACTGCACCCCCCAGCCGATCGCCCCCGGGCAACTGGCGTCCCTGCAATGCGGGCAGAGCCCCGACCCCAACGGGCCCGCCGAGGCGAAGTACATCCTGTTCGGTAACGGCGACGATCTGGCCAACATGTTCAAGACCAGCATCAAAGAGGACACGCTGACCAACTGCGGGGACCAGAAGTCGCCCACCGTGTGGCACCAGGGCAGCAACGCCACCAGCGACGCCGGGCAGGTGGCGTGCGGCACCTTTCAGAACGCCGCCGAGGTCATCTGGACCATCGACGCCAAGAACGTGTTGAGCTACATCCGCGCGTCCAACACCGACGTCCCGCCGCTCTATGAGTGGTGGCGCAACAACGGCTGATCACAGTTGGGCCGTAACGAGTTCCGCGACCGCCCTCATCCCGGCGGCGTTGGGGTGCAGCGGGGCCGGCCGGCCGGGTAGCCCGACACCGTACCTGACCGGGGTGGTGGTCCAGGGCTCGGACGACCACGCGTGGTGGGTCCGGCTGTGTGCGGCGGCGCGAACGAGTTCGCAGCCGGTCGCCGCCGCGGCCTCGGCCGTGCACCGCTGCAGCGCGGCGGCCACGTGGCGGCCCAGGTCGGCATCGTAGGCCGACAGCGGCGGGGCCGGGGTGCCCGCCGGCGGCAGGATGGTCAGGTAGTCGACGAAGCAGACCCGGGCGTCCGCGGCGCGCCGACGCGCGGCGGCCCCGACCGCGCACAACGAATCGAACACCTGCGTCAGGGCCTCCTCGCGCGCATTGCGTTCCAGCAGTTCGGATATGCGCGTACCCAGCACCGGCAGGCGCCGGACCGGGCGCGGCAGCGCGGCGGCCAGTAAAAGGGGAACATAGCCGACGTCGTTGCCGCCGATGGTGATGGTGACCAGGCTCTCCGAACCGTCCAGCGCCTCGAGCTGGGGCGGCTGCCCGCGCTGTCGATCGACGAGCACGTGGGCGGTGGTCGCCCCGGAGAAGGTGACGTCCACGAGTTCGAGGTTCAGCCGTTCGGCGACGAGATGCGGGTAGTTGCGGGCCGAGCGGCCCGACCACCGCGGCGCGCCTGCGGCCCGGGGCCCGATGCCGGGACCCGCGGCCATCGAACTGCCCAACGCGACATAGCGTTTCATGGATCAGGAGAAGAAGCCTGGGCCCAGAATCGCTTGGGAATCCGGCCCGCGCGCCGGGCCAGGTAGCCGGCGGTGACGGCGCCGGCCATCGCGGCGGCCATGGCGGGCGGATCTGCGGCGCGGGTCACCGCCGTCGCCAACAGCACTGCGTCGCAACCCAATTCCATGGCCAGCGCGGCGTCGCTGGCGGTCCCGATGCCTGCGTCGAGCACCACGGGGACGCCGGCCGCCGCGACGATCATCTCGATGTTGTGCGGGTTCCCGATGCCAAGGCCGGTGCCGATCGGCGAACCCAGCGGCATCACCGCGGCGCAGCCGGTGTCTTCCAGCCGGCGCGCGAGCGCCGGGTCGTCGTTGGTGTAGGGCAGCACGACGAATCCGTCGTCAACCAACTGTTCTGCGGCCCGGACTAATTCGACCGCGTCGGGCAGCAGGGTGCGTTCGTCGGCGATCACCTCGAGCTTGACCCAGTTGGTTTCGAGCGCCTCGCGGGCCAGCTGCGCGGTGAGCACCGCCTCGGCCGCGCCGCGGCAGCCCGCGGTGTTGGGCAGCGGTGTGATGCCGAGCCGGTCGAGCAGGTCCAGCAGCCCGGTCCGGCCTTCGACGTCGACCCGGCGGATCGCGACGGTGGTCAGCTCGGTGCCGGAGGCGATCAACGCCTCCTCGAGCACCGCAAGGTTGGCCGCCCCGCCGGTTCCCATGATGAGCCGCGAGGCGAAGCTGCGGTCGGCGATGGTCAGTTTCGAGTCAGCCACCCTGCACCGCCGTGACGACCTCGATCCGCGCACCGTCGAAAAGCTTTGTCGTCCAATCCGAACGCGGCAACACCGACGAGTCCAGCGCCACCGCGATGCCCCGGTCGGGAAGGCCCAACGACTCCAGCAACCCGGAGACGGTGGTGTGTTCGTCGACCTCGACCTCTTCCTCGTTGACCACGACGATCATCGCCGCGCCCCCACCGGTTCGAGCTCGGACAGGATCTGTTCGGCGGTCCACGGCGCCAGCAGGAACCCGGCGCGGCCGTGACCGACCGCGACCAGGGTCCGCTCGTCCAGGCGCCGCACCAGCGGCAGATTGTCCGGCGTCGTCGGGCGCAGCCCCGCGGCGCACTCGGCCAGCTCGTACTCGCCCAGCGCCGGCAGCACCGCACACGCGTCGTCGAGCAGGTCGCGCACGCCCGACACCACCGGGACGGTGTCGCGGCCGTGTTCGTACTGGGTGGCCCCGACCACCACGCCGTCCGCACGCGGCACCAGATACACCTGTCGGCCGTGCACGCGGGCACGAATGACCCGCTGCGGCAACGGCATACATCCTTTACGCCAGCGCAAGCGCAGCACCTCCCCCTTCACCGGCCGCACGGGCAGGCCGGGGCAGAGCGCCGGCGCGTCGACGCCATTGGCGATCACCACCGCGTCGCCGTCGACCTCGGACAGGTCGGTCACCGGCGGGGCCCAACGCACGCCGAGACGCTCGCAGTCCGCCGCCAGCGCGTCGAGCACGCCGCGGTTGTCCACCGCCAGCTCGGTGGGCGCCCGGAAGCCGTGCCGGATGCCCTGCGCCAGCAACGGTTCGACGTCGCGGGCGGCCGACTCCCAGCTCACCGGATGCCCCTGGGCGGACAGCCAGTCGGCGACGGTGCGCAGGTCGGCGACGTCGGCCCGGTCGACGGCCACCACCAGCGACTCGCGCGCGGTGACCACCTCCGGCGGCAGCCCGTCCAGGAAGCCGTCGTGCCACAGGCGCAGCGACTCGAGGCCCAGGCGCAGCAGCCGCTCCTCGCCGGGCCAGCCCTCGCTGTGCGGGGCGAGCATCCCGCCGGCCACCCACGAGGCGCCGCGCTCGCCGGTGCGATGCACGCGCACCGACCGTCCGGCCCGCGCCGCCCCGCGCGCCACCGCCAGCCCGATGACGCCGCCGCCGATGACGGCCAAGTCCGGCTGCATCGTTGCCTCCCTATCGCCGGCATGACCCGGATCAGGTGTGACGGTAAGGGCAGGTCCGGTTCGGCTGTGCCCACTCTCAGCCCCGCAGCTACCCGGGACTCCCGTGTCTGGTAATTCTCCCATCCCACGCTAGCGCGCTAGCGTCGCGGTGTGCACGTCTCCTCTGCCCCTCGCCGGGCCCCGCTGGCGACCCGCCTCGCCGCGGCCACGCTGTATCTGTGTACCGACGCCCGGCGCGAACGCGGCGACCTGGCCCAGTTCGTCGACGCCGCCCTGGCCGGCGGCGTCGACATCATCCAGCTGCGCGACAAGGGCTCGGAGGGAGAGCGGCGGTTCGGCCCGCTGGAGGCGCGCGACGAACTGGCCGCGCTGGAGGTCCTCGCCGATGCGGCCCGCCGCCACCACGCCCTGTTCGCGGTCAACGACCGCGCCGACGTCGCCCGCGCGGCCGGCGCCGACGTGCTGCACCTGGGGCAGGGCGACCTGCCGCCGGCCGTGGCGCGCGAGATCGTCGGGCCCGAACCGCTGATCGGCCTGTCCACCCACGACGACGCCCAGCTGGCCGCCGCCGCGCACGGCGATGCCGACTACTTCTGCGTCGGCCCCTGTTGGCCCACCCCGACCAAGCCGGGCCGCCAGGCGCCGGGCCTGCGGCTGGTCAGCGCCGCCGCCGACCTGCGCGGCGACACACCGTGGTTCGCGATCGGCGGCATCGACGCACAGCGGCTGCCCGAGGTGCTGGCCGCCGGCGCCCGCCGCATCGTGGTGGTGCGCGCGATCACCGCGGCCCCGGACCCGGCGGCGGCGGCGCGGGGGCTGAAGTCGGCTCTTGCAGCAGCGTGCTGACCCGGCGGCTCAGCTGCGAGGGCGCATGCCCCGCTTGAAGTGGGGGGCCGGGCATGCACCACACGAAGACGCCTTCGTCGATCTGCAGCGTGCGGGGCAGGCGGTGCCGTCGTTGGTCGCCGTCGCCCAGCGCCACCAGCGCCGGCGCCGTGCGCAGCCGCTGCCAGCTGGCGGCGAAGCCGGGATGCAGCGGCAGGCCGTCGACCTCCTCCTCGGCGACCCAGCGCATCTCGGTGCTCTCCTGATTGGGCACCGTGTGCAGCAGTTCCTCGGTGTCGGCGACGACAGTGGTGTAGGACCAGCGCGTGCCGCCGGT
The DNA here is from genome assembly GCA_963711445.1 of uncultured Actinomycetota bacterium. Taxonomy (GTDB): domain Bacteria; phylum Actinomycetota; class Actinomycetes; order Mycobacteriales; family Mycobacteriaceae; genus Mycobacterium. The sequence continues at coordinate 104,503 of CAVQEF010000002.1, read as the reverse complement.
GCCGAGGATCTGGGTGGTGACGACTGTCGCCCGCACCACGAGCCGCTCGGTGCGCAGGCCGGCCTCCTCGTGCGCCTCGCGGACCGCGGTCTGCTCGGGTGTCTCGTGGCTGTCGCGGGCGCCCCCCGGCAGCCCCCAGGTGCCGCCCTGATGGCTCCACACCGCCCGGTGCTGCAGCAGCACCGCCGGGGTCCCATCGGGGCGCGGGGCCCGCAGCAGCAGGCCCGCCGCGCCGTACCGACCCCAATAATGGGCGCCGTTGTCGGAGATCACCCATCCGTCGCCGTCGCCCTGCACCCGTTCAGAATATGCGGGGTCATTTGGATCGGCCTCCCCCCATCATCGGGAAGGTTCTCTTAGAATTCGCTTATACAAGTTGACGCGAGTGCATACCGATGGCCGAAAGATGAGGTCTGAACAGACGTGACGGTTGAGCTGGCCCACCCGACGACCGAACCGCAGGGGTCGCGGTCGCCGGCCGAACCGGCCCATCCGCGCTGGTGGTTCATCTCGACGACCCCGGGCCGCATCCTGACGCTGGGCATCGTGCTGGCGACCCTGGGCGGGCTGACCGCGTTCGCCACGTCGACGACCATCAACCACCGCCAGCAGGTGCTGACGACGGTGCTCAACCACACCGAGCCGCTGTCGTTCGCCGCCGGGCGGCTCTACACCACGCTGTCGGTGGCCGACGCCGCCGCGGCCACCGCCTTCATCGCCGAGGCCGAGCCGCGCTCGGTCCGGGAGCGCTACGAGCAGGCGATCACCGACGCCACCGTCGCGGTCACCAAGGCGTCGAGCGGGCTGACCGACGAACCGTTGATTGCGCTGCTGGGCCGGATCAACGCCGAGCTCGCCGTCTACACCGGGCTCATCGAGATCGCGCGGACCAACAACCGGGAGGGCAATCCGGTCGGGTCGTCGTACCTGTCGGAGGCCTCGGGGCTGATGCAGGCGACGATTCTGCCCGACGCGGCGCGGCTGTACGAGGCGACGTCGGCCCGGGTGGACGACGAAACCACCGCCTCGACCAAGATCCCGGCCCCGGTGATCCTGGTGGTCGGCACCACGGTCGCCTTCGGCGCGTTCGCCCACCGCTGGCTGGCCCGGCGCACCAGGCGACGAATCAACCCCGGGCTCATCGTGGGCGGGCTCGCTATCCTCGTCATGGTGGTGTGGGTCGGGACAGCGTTGACCATTTCCACGACCGCCAGTCGCAGCGCCAAGGACACCGCCGCGGACTCGCTCAAGACGGTGACCAACGTCGAGATCACCGCCCAGCAGGCGCGGGCCGACGAGACGCTGTCGCTGATTCGGCGCGGCGACGAGGACATCCGCAAGCAGTCGTTCTATCACCGCATCGACAACATGCACCACCAGCTCGAGCAGTACGTGTCGCGCGCCGACGCCGTCGACAAGCCGGACCTGCAGGGCGCCGACCAGCTGCTGGTTCGCTGGCGGCAGGCCAACGACCGGATGAACTCGTTCATCTCGGTGGGCAACTACCGGGCCGCCACCCAGGTCGCGCTGGGCAGCGGCGAGGACGACGCCACCCCCGCCTTCGACAAGCTCGAGGACCTGTTGGTCAAGGCGATGGATCAGAGCCGCAACCACCTGCGCAACGACGTCCTCAGCGCGCGCAGCGGCCTGTCCGGCGCCCAGGTCGGCGCGGTGGTCCTCAGCCTCGGCGCCGCCATCGCGGTCGCCCTGGGCCTGTGGCCGCGGCTGAAAGAATATCGGTGATGAGCGGCCCGGGGCGGGTCCGGCGGGTGGGCGCCCTGCTCGCTGTGTCATTGCTGGCGACCGTGCTGTCCGCCTGCGGTCACACGGAATCGTTGACGGCGGCCCCGACGCCGACGCTGCCGCCGCCCACCCCGGTCGGCATGCGGCAGCTGCCCCCCGAGCCCCCGCTGCCCCGCGACGAGGCCACCGCCGACTGCGACGCCACCGCCAGCCTGCGCCCCTTCCCCACCAAGGCCGAGGCCGACGCCGCGGTGGCCGACATCCGCGCGCGCGGCCGGCTGATCGTCGGGCTCGACATCGGCAGCAACCTGTTCAGCTTCCGCGACCCGATCACCGGCGAGATCACCGGTTTCGACGTCGACGTCGCCGGTGAGATCGCCCGCGACATCTTCGGCGCGCCGTCGCACGTGGAGTACCGGATCCTGTCGTCGGAGGAACGGATCACCGCGCTGCAGCGCTCGGAGGTCGACGTCGTCGTCAAGACGATGACCATCACCTGCGAGCGGCGCAAGCTGGTGAACTTCTCCACCGTGTACCTCGACGCATCCCAGCGCATCCTCGCCCCGCGCGACTCGCCGATCGCCAAGCCGGCCGACCTGTCCGGCAAGCGCGTCTGCGTGGCCAGGGGCACCACGTCGCTGCACCGGATCCGGCAGATCGCGCCGCCGCCGGTTATCGTGTCGGTGGTGAACTGGGCGGACTGCCTGGTGGCTATGCAACAGCGGCAGATCGAGGCCGTCAGCACCGACGATTCCATCCTGGCCGGGCTGGTCGAGGAAGACCCCTACCTGCACATCGTCGGACCGAACATGGCCACCCAGCCCTACGGCGTCGGGATCAACCTGGACAACACCGGGCTGGTCCGGTTCGTCAACGGCACGCTCGAGCGCATCCGCCGCGACGGCACGTGGAACACGTTGTACCGCAAGTGGTTGACGGTACTCGGGCCGGCGCCCGCGCCGCCCACGCCGAGGTACGTGGACTGATGGCCGAATCGGAGAACACGCCGGACGAGGTGTCGGAACACCCGGATTCCGACGCCGAGGACGCGGGCCCCGGCACCCAGCGCGCCGACGTGCTGACCACCACCGGGTCGGCGCGGGTCCAGGCGACCCAGGCGCTGTTCCGGCCCGACTTCGACGATGACGACGACGGCCTGCCGCACATCTCCCTCGGCGGGCTGAGCGCCGAGCCGCAGGAACGCACGGCGGCCACCCGGGTGCTGCCGCCCGTGCGCAAGCTCGGCGGCGGCCTGGTCGAGATTCCGCGGGGCCGCGACATCGACCCGCTCGAGGCGTTGATGACCAATCCGGTGGTGCCGGAGTCCAAGCGGTTCTGCTGGAACTGTGGCAAGCCGGTCGGGCGCTCCACCGAGGAGAGCAAAGGCGCGTCAGAGGGCTGGTGCCCTTCGTGCGGCAGCCCGTATTCGTTTCTGCCGCAGCTGAATCCAGGCGACACCGTCGCGGGCCAGTACGAGGTCAAGGGCTGCATCGCGCACGGCGGCCTGGGCTGGGTGTACCTGGCCCTGGACCACAACGTCAACGACCGTCCGGTGGTGCTCAAGGGCCTGGTGCACTCCGGGGACGCCGAGGCGCAGGCGATCGCGATGGCCGAACGGCAGTTCCTCGCCGAGGTCGTCCACCCGCAGATCGTGCAGATCTTCAACTTCGTCGAGCACAAGGACCGGCACGGCGACCCCGTCGGCTACATCGTCATGGAATACATCGGCGGGCAGTCGCTCAAGCGGGGCTCCAAAGACGGGAAGGCCGAGAAGCTGCCCGTCGCCGAGGCCATCGCCTACCTGCTGGAAATCCTGCCGGCGCTGAGCTACCTGCATTCGATCGGGCTGGTCTACAACGACCTCAAGCCCGAGAACATCATGCTCACCGAAGACCAGCTCAAGCTCATCGACCTGGGCGCGGTGTCGCGGGTGAACTCGTTCGGCTACCTCTACGGCACGCCGGGCTTCCAGGCGCCGGAGATCGTGCGGACCGGCCCGACGGTGGCCACCGACATCTACACCGTGGGGCGCACACTGGCGGCGCTCACGCTGAACCTGCGCACCCGAAACGGCCGCTACGTGGACGGGCTGCCCGGCGGCGACCCCGTACTGGACGCCCACGACTCGTTCGGCCGGCTACTGCGGCGGGCCACCGACCCCGATCCGCGGCGCCGCTTCGTCACCGCCGAGGAGATGTCCGCGCAGCTGATGGGCGTGCTGCGGGAGGTGGTCTCCAAGGAGAGCGGGGTGCCCCGGCCGGGGTTGTCGACGATCTTCTCCCCCAGCCGTTCGACGTTCGGGGTGGAGCTGCTGGTCGCCCACACCGACGTCTACCTGGACGGGCAGGTCCACTCGGAGCGGCTGACCGCCCGCGAGATCGTGACCGCACTGGCGGTGCCGCTGGTCAACCCGGCCGACGTCGCCGCCCCGGTGCTGCAGGCCACGGTGCTCTCGCAACCGGTGCAGACGCTGGACTCGCTGCGCGCGGCCCGGCACGGGTCGCTGAGCGCCGACGACGTCGAGCTGTCCGAATCGATCGAGCTGCCGCTGATGGAGGTGCGCGCGCTGCTCGACCTCGGCGACGTGGCCAAGGCCACCCGCAAGCTCGACGACCTGGCCGAGCGGGTCGGCTGGCAGTGGCGGCTGGTGTGGTACCGGGCCGTCGCCGAGCTGCTCACCGGCGACTATGACGCCGCGACCGAGCATTTCACCGAGGTGCTCGACACCTTCCCCGGCGAGCTCGCGCCGAAACTGGCGTTGGCCGCCACCGCCGAACTCGCCGGCGACACCGACGAGCACAAGTTCTACGAGACGGTCTGGCAGACCAACGACGGGGTGATCTCGGCGGCGTTCGGGCTGGCGCGGGCCCTGTCGGCCGAGGGCGACCGGGCGGGCGCGGTGCGCACCCTCGACGAGGTGCCCGCGACCTCGCGGCACTTCACCACCGCGCGGCTGACCAGTGCGGTCACCCTGATGTCCGGTCGGTCGGCGGGTGAGATCACCGAGGAGGAGATCCGCGACGCCGCGCGGCGGGTGGAGGCGCTGCCGCCCACCGAGCCGCGGGTGCTGCAGATCCGCGCCCTGGTGCTGGGCGGCGCGCTGGACTGGCTGGCCGACAACGAGGCCAGCACCAACCACATCCTGGGTTATCCGTTCACCGAGCACGGGCTGCGGCTGGGCGTCGAGGCGTCGCTGCGCAACCTGGCCCGCGTCGCGCCCACGCAGCGGCACCGCTACACGCTGGTGGACATGGCCAACAAGGTGCGGCCCACCAGCACGTTCTAGCCGGGCCGCGTTTCGCGCGCCGTCGGGTGTGAATCTCGGGCGGCGACACGCCGACGTGGCCCGCCCTGTGTTCACACTCAAAGCCGTGAGTTCACACTCGATGCGTCCAGCGCGGCCCGAACCCGGCCGATGATGCCGGCGGGGCGGTCCTCCGCGACCACCCGGACGACGATCCAGCCCATCCGCTCGAGCATCTCGCTCCGCCGGATGTCCTTGACGTATTGGCGTCGGTCGGTGCGGTGCTGGTCGCCGTCGTATTCGACGGCGACCAGGTGTTCGGGCCAGCCCAGGTCGAGGTAGGCGACGGGGATGCCGTCGGCACCGAGCACGGGAATCTGGGTTTGCGGCCGCGGGAAGCCCGCGTCGATCAGGAGCAGCCTCAGGTAGCTCTCCCGCGGCGACTGCGCGCCGGGGTCGACCAGCTCGAGCGCGGCCTCCAGTCGCCGCACCCCGGGCGAGCGCGGGTGGCACTTCGCGACGCGCAGCACGTCGTCGACCTTGAATCCGGTAGCCCGCGCCAGCGCATCCAGCCGCGCGACCGCCGAGCGGACGGCCCCGCGCCGGCCGATGTCGAAGGCGGTGCGCTCCGGTGTGGTGACCGGCAATCCGTCGATGGTCTGCGTTTCGCCGTCGGCCAGCGCGTAGCGACGGGTCACTATGCCCTGAGGCGGGCGGTTGTTGGCGTAGAGCAGCTCGACCGGGACGTCGTCGGGAATCCACCGCGCGCCGTGTAGCGCGGCCGCGGCCGCTCCGACGACGGTCGCCGAGCGTCGGGACCACAGCCACGCGGCGGCGGTGCGCAGCTCGAGGGAGGGCGAGCCGTCTTCGGGCACGTAGACATCCGGGAAGACCGCTCGGTAGCGCGTCCGCAGTTGGTGCCTGTTCAGCGCCCCCGACGCCAGCGCCTCACTGCCGATGACCGGCCCCGCATCCCGCATGCGCCGAACGATCGCACATCCGTCATGACGCCCGACTTCGGTTATCCACAGCGAAGGCCTAGGTGCCTGACGCACAATTGACTCATGTCGGGGCAGTCCGCCCAATGGATCACCACGGCCCGCGCGCTGCGCCGGGCCGGGTTCGGGGTGACCGGGCCGGAGGTCGACGCGGCGGTGACCACCGACTGGCCGTCGTACGTCGACGCGATGCTGGGCGCCGACCCCGACGCCGACCCCGGCGCGATCGCCACCCCGATGCCGGCCCTGCCCACCTCGCGCCCGCCCGGCAGACGCGCGACCCAGGCGGCGCGCGTGCAATTCAACCGGCACGTCGCCGAACAGCGGAATGTGCTGTCGGGGTGGTGGCTGCGCCGCATGATCATGGTTGAGCAGCCGTTCCACGAGAAGCTGACGCTGTTGTGGCACAACCACTTTGCCGCCTCGGCGGCCAAGGTGCCGTTCACCGCGCACATGGCGGCGCAGAACCAGAAGCTGCGCACCCTCTCGCTGGGCGACTTCCGCACCCTGGCCTACGCGATGCTGACCGACGCCGCGATGTTGATCTGGCTGGACGGCCATACGAGCACCGCCGCGGCGCCCAATGAAAACCTGGCCCGCGAATTCATGGAGCTGTTCGCGCTGGGCCACGGCAACGGCTACACCGAGGCCGACGTCCGCGCCGGCGCGCGGGCGCTGACCGGCTGGATCACCCGACCCGACGGCCGGACCGCGATGGTGCCGAAACGCCACGACTTCACCGCCAAGACGTTGTTCGGCCGCACCGGGGATTTCGACGCCGCCGGGTTCTGCGACGCCGTGCTCGCCCAACCCAAGTCACCCGAGTACGTCGCCGGACGCCTGTGGCAACAGCTGGCCTCCGACGAGCCGCCGGCGCCGACGACGCTGGACCGGCTGGTCTCCGCCTACGGCCCGGGACGCGACCTGCGGGCGCTGACCCGGGCGGTCCTCACCGACAGCGCGTTCACCGGCGCGGACGCGGCCGCCGCGACTTACAAGGTCAACACACCGGTGGAGTGGCTGGTGGGCGTACTGCGGGCGCTGCGGGTTCCCGTCGAGCGGGCCGCGCAACTCAACCCCGACGGGACGCTGCTGACGCTGGGGCAGCGCCCGTTCTACCCGCCCAGCGTCGGCGGCTGGCCGCACGGCCAGGTGTGGCTGTCCACCGCCAGCGCCCAGACGCGGCTGCGCGCGGCCGCCCGGCTGGCGCACGCCGGTGACCTGTCCGGCATCGAAGGCGCCCGCCCCGGCGACCGCATCGACGCGATCGGCTACCTGATCGGCGTCGGCTGCTGGTCGGATCGCAGCGCCGACGCCCTGCGCCCGCTGGTGCGCAGGCCACCCCAGCTGGTGGCGGCCGCCGTCAATACTCCCGAGTACCTCACGTCATGAGCCCGATGAATCGCCGTAAGTTCCTGATCGCCAGCGCGGGCACCTACGCCGCGGGCCTGTTGTCGGGGGCGGTGGCGGTCGGCTGGCACGACCTGAGGCGCGCGGCCCAAGACCGACCGCTGGCCGAGGATGCCGGCGTGCTGGTCATCGTCACGCTCAACGGCGGCAATGACGGCATCAACACCGTGATCCCCTACACCGACAACGCCTATCACGACGCCCGGCCGGAACTGGCGTACGCCCCGCGGGACGTCTTACCCCTAGACGACCGACTGGCACTCAATCCCGCACTGACGGGCCTGGCGCAGCTGTGGCGCCAGCGCCGGCTCGCCATCGTCCAGGGGGTCGGCTATCCGAAGCCCGACCACAGCCACTTCCGGTCCATGGACATCTGGCAGACGGCGTCGCCGGCCGAGCCCGTGCCGACCGGCTGGATCGGCCGCTGGCTCGACGCCACCGGCGACGACCCGCTGCGCGCCCTCAATATCGGTCCCGTCCTGCCCCCACTGGCCGTCGGCGAAAAGCACACGGCGGCGGCACTTTCCCCGGGCCCGACGCCCGCCGGGCAGGCCGGGAGGCTGGACACGATCATGGCAGCGCTCGGCGCCGACGACCCGGACGACACCCCGGCGATGGCCGCGGTCCGCAAGTCCTATCGCTCCGCACGCGCCACGAGCACCGCGTTCGAATTCATCGAACCCGTTGCCGGGGCGGGCAATTCGCTTGAAGCCCAGCTCAGCACGATTGCCGCCGCCGTGCGAGCCCGGGTGCCCACGCGGGTGTACACGGTGCAGTTGGCGGGCTTCGACACCCACGCCGGCGAACGCGCGACCCAGCAGCGCCTGCTGCAGAGCTTCGACAAGGCGGTCAGCCGGTTCCTGACCGGGCTGTCCGATCACCGCTGCGGGCGCAACGTCGTCGTGATGGCCTATTCGGAGTTCGGGCGCCGGGTGCGGGCCAACGCCTCGCAGGGCACCGATCACGGCACCGCCGGTCCCGTCTTCGTCGCGGGCGCACCCGTGCGTGGCGGCTGCTACGGCGAAGAGCCCAGCCTCACCAACCTCGATCACGGGGACCTGAAATACACCACAGATTTTCGCGATGTCTACTACGAGCTGCTGACGCGCACCGTCGGGACCGATCCGACACCGTCGGTCGGCCCCGGTCGCACCGCGTTGGGCTTCCTATAGAACGCTCACGCAGTCGCGGGCGATGGCCAGCTCCTCGTTGGTCGGGACCACCAGCACGGTGACCGGTGAATCGTCGGTGGAGATGCGTCGCGCGTCACCCCCGGCGCCCGCGTTGCGCCGATCGTCGACCACGATGCCCAGCCCCTCCAGGCCGGCCAGCGCGTCGCGCCGCACCGCCGCGTCGTTCTCGCCGATGCCGGCGGTGAAGGTGACCACGTCGGTGCGGCCCAGCACCGCCAGGTAGGCGCCGATGTACTTGCGTAGCCGATGGATGAACACGTCGTAGGCCAATTTTGCTGCGGCGTCGCCGATTTCGATCATCTCGCCGAGCCGACGGAAGTCGCGCTCGCCGGCCAGCCCCAGCATGCCGGACTCGTGGTTGAGCATCGACTCGATCTCCTCGACGCTCATGCCCGCGGCGCGCGCCAGGTAGCTGAAGACGCCAGGATCGATGTCGCCGCTGCGCGTTCCCATCACCAGGCCCTCCAGCGGGGTCAGCCCCATCGACGTGTCCACCGGCCGGCCGCGCGCGATCGCCGATGCCGACGCGCCGTTACCCAGATGCAGCACAATCTGGTTCAGCTGCGCAACCGGCCTGCCCACGAAGTCGGCGGCCCGCTCGCTGACGTAGTGATGCGAGGTGCCGTGAAACCCGTAGCGGCGGATCCGCCACCGCTCGGCCAGCTCGCGGTCGATGGCGTAGGTGGCCGCGGCGGCGGGCAGGTCATGGAAGAACGCCGTGTCGAACACCGCGACGTGCGGGACGTCGGGCAGCAGCCGGCGCGCCACCTCGACGCCTTCGAGTGCGGGCGGGTTGTGCAGGGGGGCAAGGGGCGACAGCTCCTCGAGCTTCGCGATCACCGCGTCGTCGAGAACGGTGGGCCGATAAAACCTGGTGCCGCCGTGCACCACCCGGTGTCCGACCGCCATGAGGCCACAGGTGTGCAGCTCGATGCCGTCCCGGGCCAATTCGTCGAATGCGCGCCGCAGTGCCGCATCGTGGTCGGGAACCGAAGACCCCGAACTTGCCGAAGCCTCCCCGATCCGCTCCACATGGCCCGATGCGCGCGCTGCGCCCGAATCAGGTTCGATCAGCTGGTATTTCAGCGAAGATGAGCCGGCGTTGAGCACCAGCACCAGTCGGCTACCGGCCATGGCCGCCCTGCGCCTGGATCGCGGTGATGGCGACCGTGTTCACGATGTCTTCGATCAGCGCTCCCCGGGACAGGTCGTTCACCGGCTTGCGCAGCCCCTGCAGCACCGGCCCTATCGCGATCGCGCCGGCGCTGCGCTGCACCGCCTTGTACGTGTTGTTGCCGGTGTTGAGGTCGGGAAAGATCAGTACGGTTGCGCGGCCGGCCACCGGCGAATCCCGCAACTTGGCCGCGGCAACCGATGGTTCTATCGCGGCGTCGTATTGGATGGGGCCCTCGACGGGCAGGTCCGGCGCTCGATTCCGTACCAACGCCGTTGCCGTCCTTACCTTCTCGACATCGGCTCCGGTACCCGAGTCGCCGGTGGAGTAGGACAGCATCGCCACCCGCGGCTCGATGCCGAACCGCGACGCGGTGCGCGCCGAGCTGATCGCGATGTCGGCCAACTGCTCGGGCGTCGGGTTGGGCACGATCGCGCAGTCGCCGTAGGCCAGCACCCGGTCCGGCAGACACATCAGGAAGATACTCGAGACGATGGACACGTCCGGGACCGTCTTGATGACCTCCAGCGCGGGGCGAACGGTGTGCGCCGTGGTGTGGGCGGCGCCGGACACCATGCCGTCGACCATGTCGTTGTGGACCATCATGGTGCCGAAATACGTCGCGTCGCGCATGATCTCGTGGGCGTGCTCGACGGTGATCCCCTTGGCCTTGCGCAACTGCGCGTACTGGTCGGCGAAGCGGTCGCGCAATTCGCTGGTACGCGGGTCGATCACCGCGGTGTCGGCCAGGTCGACGCCGAGTTCGGCCGCGCGGGAACGGACCTGCCCCTCGTCGCCCAGGATGGTCAGCTCCGCGACACGGCGCTGCAGCAGGCGACCGGCCGAGGACAGGATGCGGTCGTCGTCGCCCTCGGGCAGCACGATGTGCTTGCGGTCGGCGCGGGCCAGCAGCGTCAGGCGGTGGACGAACATCTGCGGCGTGGTCACGGTCGGGATCGGAATCGCCAACTGTGCCAACAGGTCCGCGACGTCGACGTGCCGTTCCATCAGCGCGAGGGCGGTGTCGATCTTGCGCTGCGAGGTCGCCGTGATCCGCCCGCGGGCCGAGGCGGCCGCGCTGGCGGTGTCATAGGTTCCGGATGCGGCGGCGATGATGGGCAGCCGCAGCCGCAGCCCGGCCACCAGCGCCGCGATCGACGGGTGCAGCTCGAACCCGCCGTTGAGCACAATGCAGGACAGCGACGGAAAGTTCTCGGCCGCATGGGCGCTGGCGACCGCGAGCAGCACGTCCGAGCGGTCGCCTGGGGTGATGACCGCCATGCCGTCGCGCAGCCGCTCCAGCACGTGGTCGGCGGTCATCCCGGCGACCAGCACGGACATCACCTCGCGTTCGCGCAGCGACGTCTCCCCGCTGACCGGCGTCCCGTCGACGGCCCTCTCCAGCTCGGCGACCGTGGGCGCCGACAGCAGCGGCTCCTCGGGCAGCACGTAGCTGCGCTGCTCGAACACTCGCAGTGCCTCGGCGATCGCGGACAGTGCGCCCGGGTCGCACCGGTTGGCGACGATCGCCGCCGTGTGGGCGCGCTGGCCGGACAGCTCGGCCAGGCAGACGTCGACGACGCGGGCGACGTCATCGGCCGTGCGGTTCCGGCCGCTGACCGTCAACAGCACCGGCGCGCCGAGGTTCACCGCGATCCGGGCGTTGATCGACAACTCGGCGGGCCGGGTGACGTCGGTGTAGTCGCTGCCGACGATCACGACGACGTCGCACTCCTCGGCCATCGCATGGTAGGCGTCGACAATGGCGGCGATCGCGTCGTCGCCGTCGGCGTGCAGCTGCGGGTAGGTCACCCCGACGCACCGCTCGTAGGGCAGGCTGGCGGTGGTGTGCCCCAGCAGCAGTTCGAGGATGTAGTCGCGCTCCTCGCCCAGGCGGGTGATCGGCCGGAACACACCGACTTTGGCCACCGTCGCGGCCAGCCGATGCAGCAGCCCCAGCGCTATCGTCGACTTGCCGGTTTCCGGCTCGGGCGCCGCGATGTAGATGGCCTTCGACACAGGCCCGGATTCAGCCAAGTCGCCGCAGCCTGGGGGCCAGGTCCTTCTCGAACAGCTCCAGGAACCGCCGCTGGTCGTGGCCGGGCGCGTGGAACACCAGGTGGTTCAGGCCCCACGTCACGTATTGACCGACCTTCTCGACGGCCTCGTCGGGGTCGGACGCCACGATCCAACGCTTGGCGACCTGCTCGATCGGCAGCGCGTCGGCGGCCTTCTCCATCTCGATCGGGTCGTCGATGCTGTGCTTCTGCTCGGCGGTCAGCGACAGCGGCGCCCAGAACCGGGTGTTCTCCAGGGCCAGGTCCGGATCCGGGTCGTAGGAGATCTTGATCTCGATCATCCGGTCGATGTCCTCGACGTCGCGGTCGGCGGCCGCGGCGCCCTCCTTGACGGCCGGGATCAGCTTGTCGGTGTAGAGCTCCTCGCCCTTGCCGGAGGTGCAGATGAAGCCGTCGCCGGCGCGCCCGGCGTACTTGGCGACGGCCGGGCCGCCCGCGGCGATGTAGATCGGGACGCCGCCCTCGGGCACGTCGTAGATGGAGGCGCCCTTGAGCCGGTAGTAGTCGCCGTCGAAATCCACGCGGTCGCCGCGCCACAGCTCCCGCATCAACCGCACCGACTCGCGCAGCCGGGCGAAGCGCTCCTTGAACTCCGGCCACTCGCCCTCGTAGCCGGTCGCGATCTCGTTGAGCGCCTCCCCGGTGCCCACGCCGAGGAAGACGCGGCCCGGGTACAGGCACGCCATGGTGGCGAAGGCCTGCGCGATGACGGCGGGGTTATAGCGGAAGGTGGGGGTGAGCACCGAGGTGCCCAGCATGATCCGCTGGGTGCGTTCACCCACCGCGGTCATCCAGGCCAGCGAGAAGGGGGCGTGCCCGCCCTCGTGCCGCCACGGCTGGAAGTGGTCGCTGACCGTAGCGCTGTCCATTCCGTGCGCCTCGGCGGCGACGGCCAGTTCGACGAGCTCGCGCGGTGCGAATTGTTCGGCGGATGCCTTGTATCCGAGTTTCAGTTCAGCCACCCGTTATTTCTACTCCTCCTTCTGTTGTCGCGACCCGCTGCGCCCGGCTTCACCGCGCTGGCGATCGCTCCCAGACGCGCTCCTACACTCACGGGCATGGGACCGGCGCCAACGCTTGTTCAGGTCACCGACACCGTGCACCTCGCCCGGGGCGACGCGGTCAACTGGACCCTGGTCACCGGCGACACCGGGGTCATGCTGATCGACGCCGGCTATCCCGGGGATCGGGAGGACGTGCTGGCCTCGCTGCGACAGCTGGGATATGAGGCCGGCGACGTGCGTGCGATCCTGCTGACCCACGCCCACGTCGACCACCTCGGCTCGGCGATCTGGTTTGCCAACGAGCACGGGACCCCGGTGTACTGCCACGCCGACGAAGTGGGCCACGCCAAGCGCGAATACCTGGAGCAGGCTTCGGTTTTCGATGTCGCCCTGCGCATCTGGCGCCCTCGATGGGCGGCGTGGGGCCTGCACGTGGTGCGCAGCGGCGGTTTGGTTCGCGACGGCATCCCGTCGGCCAGGCCGCTGACCGCGGAGGCAGCCGCCGCGCTGCCGGGCCGCCCGACGGCCGTGCCCACGCACGGGCACACCAGCGGGCACTGTTCGTACGTCATCGACGGCGTTTTGGCCAGCGGCGACGCGCTGATCACCGGCCATCCGCTGCTTCGCCGGCGCGGTCCGCAGCTGCTGCCGGCGGTGTTCAGCCACAGCCAGCAGGACTGCCTGCGCAGCCTGAACGCGCTGTCGTTGCTGGACACCGAGGTCCTGCTGCCCGGCCACGGCGACGTCTGGCGCGGCCCGATTCGCGAGGCGACGCAGGCGGCCATCGCGCTGGCCCAACCCCGGTAGCGCCGTCACCGACCGGCGGGCGTCAGCCACTTCTCGAACGCGATCGGGCGGAACGGCCCCCAGGACGGGAGCGGGTCGGCGGGTACCCGGGTGTATCCGGTCTCGTCGTAGAGCGCCTCTGCCTCGGGCTGGCGGTTGCCGGTGATCAGGTACAGCCGCCGGTAGCCGCGCGCGGCGGTCTCGGTTTCCAGCGCCGCCAGCAGCGCCCGCGCGTAGCCGCGGCGCCGGTGCGCGCTGTCGGTCCAGATCCGTTTGAGCTCGGCGGTGTCGGCGTCGTAGGGCCGGAAAGCGCCGCCGGTGACCGGGACACCGTCCAGCACGCCGATCAGCAGGCCGCCGTCCGGCGACGCCAGCTCGTCCGGCGGAACGGGCAACCACGCCAGGTGCATGTCGGGCGTGCCGCCGTACCGCTGCGCGTACTCGACGGCCAGTTCGGCCAGCAACGGCTGCGCCAGCGGGTCGTCGTGGGTCACCGACAGGAACTCGAGCCGGCCAGCCGGGGCCGGCGGCGTAGACATCACGTAACGATCTAACGCCCCCGAGCCCGATGCATTCCGGCGTGGCCCGGGTCGTCGGCGACGACGCGCTGCCGCAGCCGGAGCAGCACTCGGGGCGCCCACCAGTTCAGGCCGCCGAACAGGTGCATGAAGGCCGGCACCAGCAGCATCCGCACCAACGTCGCGTCCACCAGGACCGCAAGCGTCAGCCCCACGCCGAACATCCGCATGAACGCGACGTCGGCGGTCATCAGCGCGGCGAACGAGATGGACATCAACAGCGCCGCCGCGGTGATGACGCGGCCGGTGTGGGCGAGACCCAAGGCGACGCTCTCGTCGTTGTCGGCGCGCGTCCGGCCAGAGCCCAGCCAGTATTCGCGGATGCGCGAGATCAAAAAGACCTCGTAGTCCATCGACAACCCGAACGCGATGCAGAACATCATCGCCGGAATGGTGGCAACCAGCGTGCCGCTCGGCGTGGTGCCCAGCGCGCCCAGGTGCCCATCCTGGAAGATCCACACCAGCGCGCCGAACGCCGCGGTGAGCGAAAGCACGTTGAGCAGCACCGCTTTGATCGGCAACACCACGCTGCCGGTCAGCATGAACAGCAACACCAGCGTGACAACCGCGATGAAGCCGAAGACCACGGGCAACCGCGACGTGATGGCGTGGACGGAGTCGCGGTTGCTCTGCGCGTTCCCGGTCATCTGCACCGCCTGCCCGCCCGGCGGCACGACCGCGTGCAGGCGGTCCAGCTGGGCTTCGGACGTGCGCGAGTACAGCGGTAGCGTGGTGCTGACCGTCAGATATGCGCTGCCGTCGGCCATTCCGGCCGGTGTGGAGGGCGGTCCCCTGCGGTCGCCGGCGACGAACGTGCCGGTCGGGGACGACACCGACGCAACGTCGGCCACGCGGGACAGCTGCGCGGCGTACGCGTCGAGTTCGGGTTTTGCCGGCGGTTCGAGTTCGGGGATGACGATGGTCACCGCGCTCGCGGCGTCCGCGCTGAATTCACCGCGGATCGCGTCGCTCACCGTTCGTGCCGTTGCCGACGCCGGAAGCACCCGGTCGTCGGGATTGCCCCACCTGACGTGCAAGAACGGCGCCACCAGCACGAGCAGCAGGATCACGATCGTCAGGCCGATCGGAATCGCCCGGCGTGTGGCGACTCTCGCCGTCCGGTACCAGACATCTTCGGCGATCGGGCGCGCCGAAGGCTCGGGGCGGCGGAACAGCCGACGCAAGAAGTGCCGGACGTTGAATGAATCGATTCGGTCGCCCAACACCACGATCACGGCCGGCGCGACCACCAGCGCCGCCAGGGCGGACAGGGCGACCACCGCGATGCCGGCATAGGCGAACGACTTCAGGAAGTACACCGGGAACAGCACCATCGGCACCAGCGCCAGGGCCACGGTCATCGCCGAGAACAGCACCGTGCGACCCGCCGTCGCCATGCTGCGCACGAGCGCGTCGTCGCGGCTCCGACCGTCGGACAGTTCGTCGCGATAACGGCTGATGATCAGGAGGGTGTAGTCGATGGCCAACGCCATGCCCAGCGCGGCCGCCACGTTCAAGGCGAAGATCGACACATCGGTGACCAGCGCCAGCCCCCGCAGCACCGCGAGCGAGCCCACTATCGCGAACCCCGCCACGACCATGGGCACCGCCGCCGCCAGCAGCCCACCGAAGACCCATACCAGCGCGACGAAACTCGCCGGTACCGCGATGGATTCCATTCGGACCAAGTCTTTTTCGGTGTGCTGGTTGATCTGTGCGTAGAGCATCGCGGGACCGCCCGCACGGACGGTGACCCCGTCACGGTCGCGGGCCAACCTGTCGGCCAGCGCCTGGGCATGCTTGGGCGCGCTGTTCTCGTCGCCGTCGAGTGCGGCGACGATCAGCGCGGACTTTCCGTCGGCGCTGATCGTGCCCGGGGGTGGTGTCGGCGTATCCCACGGTGAGGAGACCTGCGCGACGAAGGGGGACCGCGCAAGCTGACTCACGATGTCGGCGCCGACGAATCGCGCGGGCCCGGCGTTGACGCCACCGTCCGAACTCACCAGGAACATCATCTGCATCTCGCCCCGGTGGAACTTCCGGGCCAGCAGCGCGGAGGCACGGGCGGATTCCGATGTCGGGTCCACCATCCCACCACCGGACAGGTGGCTGGCAGCGGGCAGGCCGAAGACGGCCGCGGCGGCCATGAGGAGGACCGCGACCGCAATGACCCGCCGCGGCGTGGCCAGCGCCATCCGAGCCAGCGCCGAAAACGGGTCGCGCCGCTTGCGGTGCCGCCCCGTCGCCTTCGGCGTCGCAGGTTTGAGGATCGTGGTCGTCATTGCGAACGCTCCCCGCACGCGCTCGCCAGGTCGGACAACGCGGCGCGAACAGAATCGCTGATCGGCATGTCCGCCAAGTGCTTTCGCGCGGATGCCAGCCGGCAGGCGACCATGTCTTCAATCCTGTCCACGGCCCCTGTCGCGGCGATCAATGCCCTCCAGCGGTCGAGTGCGGCCTCGTCGAGTTCCGCGGTGTGCATCAGTTCGGTGAGCTCTTCCCTGGTCGGGGCGTCCGCCAGCTCGTAGGCGCTGACCACCACGCTGGTCGCCTTGCGTTCGAGCAGGTCCCCACCGTTGGGCTTGCCCGTGACAGCCGGTGAGCCGAACACGCCGAGCACGTCGTCGCGCAGCTGGAACGCCTCACCGACGGCGGTGCCGTAGCGGCCCAGGTGCCACAACAGCCGCTCGTCGCAGCCGGCCATGGCCGCACCGATTTCCAGCGGGCGCCGCACAGTGTAGTTACCCGACTTGCGGCGCGCCACGTCCAGCACCGCCTCGAGCGAAGGCAGCCGGCGGATATCGCTTGCCAGGTCAGCGAATTGGCCGACGGCCAATTCGATGCGCATGGCGTCGTAGCGTGGCCACGCCCGCTGCAGACGGTCCGGTTCGATCCCGCTTTCACGCAGCATCTGCTCGGCCCAGATCAAGCAGAGGTCACCCAGCAGGATGGCCGCCGATTGGCCGAACCGGCGCGCCGAACCGGACAGTCCGCGTCGGCGGTGCCAGCGTGCGAGCCGAACGTGCACCGCCGGAAGGCCCCGCCGTTCGTCCGAATCGTCCATCACGTCGTCTTGCAGGAGCGCGAAGGCGTGCAACAGCTCCAGGCTCGCCGCCGCCGAGAGGGCCGCGCCGCTCGGCGGCGCTCCACACAGCCAGCCCAGATACATGAAGGCCGACCGCAGGCATTTCCCGCCGGACACGAACTCCGCGAGCATGTCGCCGACCGACCCGAGGGCCTCGCCCTCGGGTTCGGCGGTGCGGGCGGCCACGAACCCGCCCACCGCGTCCAGCACGGCCGACCGGAAATCCGACCGCCAGGCGCCGTGTTCGGCGCCAGGCGTCCACGGCGGCGCGCAGAGGTCGTCGAGGTCGTCCATGGACGCCACCGCATGTGCGCCCGACTGTCCGCTCGAGTGAACAAGTCTCACGTGCCACACCCCTAGTCCGGCGCGCTATTTCCGTAGTTGTCACGACGTTACGCCCCGAGAAGTTCGAGCATGAGGGATATCGGTAAGTTAATTAATTATTAACTATCTTAAATAGACCGGGCGCCGCCGGGGCGCTGTCAACCGTGGGGAGGCGTTCGTCAGTGGCGCGGGCGGCGGCGCTCGATCACCCCGGCGGCCGCTCGCCAACCGAGCAACAGCACCCCGGTCACCGACGCCGCCACCACCACGAAACTGGCGGCCACACCCGCCGACGTGGCCTTGCGCAACACCATGCCGACCGCCACGGTCGACAGCCACACGACGACCCCGGTGGGGGCCACGGCGGTGGGCCGGCGCCAACCGCGCGACACCAACCACCCGAGGAGGGTGCCGGTGAGGAAGGGCCACGCCGTCGCCGCGACGCCGGTGACGGTGACGCCTTCGGCGTGGCTGCGCCGTCCGACGGCGCAGAACACCAGCACACCGAGGACGTCCACGACCAGGTACACCAGGCGCCGCATGGAGCGAGACTACCGGGCCGAGCCGGGCGCCTTGACCCGGCAACGGCGGTGAACCTAAATTCGTTCGCGATGAATATCCATTCACGCGACAGGCTCGCGGTGGTGACCGGTGCCGGATCCGGCATCGGCCGGGCGATAGCGCTGGCGTTCGCCGCCCGGGGCGACCGCGTCGTCGCCGCCGACCTCGACGAGGCGGGCGCGGCGGCCACCGCCGGGCGGCACCCTGACCTGATCACCGCGATGCGAGTCGACGTCGCCGAGCCCGCCCAGGTCGACACCCTCCGCGACCGCACCCACAGCCAAGCCGGCGTGCCCGACATCGTGGTGAACGCCGCCGGCTGGGACCGCACCGACCAATTCCTCAACGCCACACCGGAATTCGCCGCCAAGGTGGTGGCCATCAACTACCTGGGGCCGGTGCACGTGTGCTCGGCGTTCCTGCCAGGCATAGTCGAGGCGAACGCCGGCGGGCGCGTCGTCAACCTGGCCAGCGACGCCGGCCGTGTCGGCAGCGCCGGCGAATCCATCTACGCCGGCGCCAAGGGCGGCGTCATCGCGCTGACCAAGTCGCTGGCCCGCGAGATGGCCCGCCACCAGATCACGGTGAACTGCGTGTGCCCGGGCCCGACCGACACCCCACTGTTCCACGCCCAGCCCGAGAAGCTGAAAGAGGCGCTGGTCAAGGCGATCCCGTTCCGTCGCCTGGCCACGCCAGAGGAGGTCGCCGCGCCCGTGCTGTTCTTCGCATCCGAGGCCGCGTCGTTCATCACCGGACAGGTGATCAGCGTCAGCGGCGGCCTCACGATGGCCGGCTAGTGGCCGGCTAGTGGCAGGCTAGGCGAATGAGCACCCACCGACCGCCCCCCTTTGACAGAGACGATCCGCTGGCCCTGGACGCATCGCTGTCCAGCGACGAGATCGCGGTGCGCGACACGGTCCGCAAATTCTGTGCCGAACACGTGCTGCCCCACATCGGGGAATGGTTCGAGATCGGCGACCTGCCGGTGCGTCAACTCGCCAAGCAGTTCGGCGAACTCGGCCTGCTGGGCATGCACCTGCACGGCTATGGCTGCGGCGGCGCCTCGGCGGTGCACTACGGCCTGGCCTGCACCGAACTCGAGGCCGCCGACTCCGGCGTCCGGTCGATGGTGTCGGTGCAGGGGTCGCTGGCGATGTTCGCCATCTGGAACTTCGGGTCCGAGGACCAGAAGCGGCAGTGGCTGCCCGGCATGGCGACCGGCGAGTTGCTCGGCTGCTTCGGGCTGACCGAGCCCGACGCGGGCTCCGATCCCGCCGCGATGAAAACCCGGGCGCGGCAAGATGGTTCGGACTGGGTGCTCAACGGCCGGAAGATGTGGATCACCAACGGCTCGGTTGCCGACCTGGCCGTCGTGTGGGCCGGCACCGACGACGGGATCCGCGGCTTCGTGGTCCCCACCGACACCCCGGGGTTTTCCGCCAACACCATCCACCACAAGCTGTCGCTGCGGGCGTCGATCACCAGTGAGCTGGTGCTCGACAACGTCCGGCTGCCCGCCGACGCGATGCTGCCGGAAGCCAAGGGCCTGCGCGGCCCGCTGTCGTGCCTGTCCGAGGCGCGCTACGGGATCATCTGGGGTTCGATGGGCGCGGCCCGGTCGGCCTGGCAGGCCGCCCTCGACTACGCCACTCAGCGCACCCAGTTCGGGCGTCCGATCGCCGGCTTCCAGCTGACCCAGGCCAAGCTCGCCGACATGGCCCTCGAACTGCACAAGGGCCAGCTGCTCTCGCTGCACCTGGGCCGCCTCAAGGACGGCGTCGGGCTGCGCCCCGAGCAGGTCAGCTTCGGCAAGCTCAACAACACCCGCGAGGCGATCAAGATCTGCCGCACCGCCCGAACAATTTTGGGCGGCAACGGGATATCGCTGGAGTACCCGGTGATCCGACACATGGTCAACCTCGAATCGGTGCTGACCTACGAGGGCACGGCCGAGATGCACCAGCTCGTCCTCGGTCAGGCCTTCACCGGCAGCGACGCCTTCCGCTGACAGGAGAATCCGATGACCGCCCGCCTGGAATACACGCCCGAGCATCACCAGTTCCGGGAACTGGTGCGCGATTTCGTGCAGCAGACCGTCGTGCCCAACCACGAGCAATGGGAGCGGGACGGCCAGTGGGACCGGTCGCTCTTTTTGGCAGCCGGAAAGCTTGGGCTGCTGGGCTTTTCGGTGCCCGAGCGGCTCGGCGGCCCGGGTGTCGACGACTTTCGCTACAACGCGATCGTGATCGAAGAGCTGGCGCGGGCCGGGGCGGCCGCCGAGGGCATCGCGTTCACGCTGCAGAACGACATCGTGCTGCCCTACCTCACCGACCTGACCACGCCCGAACAACAGCAGCGCTGGCTGCCCGGGGTGGTCACCGGCGAGACGGTGCTGGGCATCGCGATGACCGAGTCCGGCGCCGGCAGCGATTTGGCCGGGATCCGGACGTCTGCGGTGCGTGACGGGGACTGCTATGTCGTCAACGGGGCCAAAACGTTCATCTCCAACGGGCAGTGCGGCGATGTGTTCGTGATCGCGGTGCGCACCTCCCCGGACCGGCACAAGGGCCTGTCTTTGCTGTTGGTGGAGGCCGACACGCCTGGATTTTCCCGCGGCCGCAACCTGGAGAAGATCGGCCTGCACGCCCAGGACACCAGCGAGCTCACCTTCACCGACATGCGCGTGCCCGTCGGCAACCTGCTGGGCCAGGAGGGCGCGGGCTTCTATCAGCTGGTGGGCAACCTGCCGCAGGAACGGCTCGCGCTGGGGGTGGGCGCCGTCGCCGCGGCCGAGGGAATCCTGGCCGACACGCTCGCCTATGTCCGGGACCGCAAGGCGTTCGGCTCGCCGATTTCCAGCTTCCAGCACAGCCAGTTCGTGCTGGCCGAACTGGCCACCGAAATCGACATCGCCCGAACGTTTCTCGACGATTGCCTGGCCGAGCACCTCGACGGCAGGCTGACCGCGGCGCGGGCCGCGAAGCTGAAGTGGTGGACCACCGATCTGCAGGTGCGCACCGCCGACCGCTGCCTGCAGCTGCACGGCGGGTACGGGTACATGCGCGAGTACGCCGTGTCGCGCGCGTTCGTCGACGCCCGCATCCAGACGATCTACGGCGGGACCAACGAGATCATGAAGACGATCATCGCCAAGGACCTGGGCATCTAGTCGCCGTGGATTATGGCTCCCTGCCCGTCGAGGAGGCGGTGCGCGCCGCGCGGACCGGCTCCCGGCGTCGCCAGGTGCTCGACGCCGCGGTCAAGGTGATGGGCCGCAACGGGTTTCACCGGATGTCAATGCAGGAGTTGGCGGCCGAGGCCAACGTCAGCGTCGGCCTGATCTACAAGTACTTCGGCGGCAAGGAAGACCTGTTGCTGGCGACGATCGTGCGCATCCTCGAGGTGTTCCGCGATCAGCTGGCCCCGGTGATGGCCGCAGCCGGCGACGACGTCGTCGCCCAGTTGACCGCGGGCATCCGCCGCTACGTCGAGATCGTGGACGAAAACCTCGACGGGGTGGTGCTGACCTACCGGGAGAGCCGGACGCTGGCGCCGGCCGGGCGCGCGCAGATCAAGGAGCTCGAGATCGCCACCGCCGCGCCGCTGCGGTCGGTGATCGAGGCCGGGATCGCCCGCGGCATCTTCCGCGGCGTCGACGTCGACCTCGCCGTGTTCGACATCATGCTGCTCGCCCACGGCTGGGCGCTCAAGCACTGGCACTTCGGGCCGATCTACACCGTCGACGAATACATCCGGCTGCAGACCCGGTACGTGCTCGACGCGCTGGTAGCGGATCATGGGAGTCATGAGTCCTAGGACACGTGTACTTCTGGCTGCGTCCTCGATCCTGTTCGCTTGTGCCGGGTCGCCGGCGGCGCACGCCGATCCCACCGCCACGTTGCCGCCACTGACCTCGGACGGCGGGGGGTCGATCATCGGCGGCGGCTCATCATCGGGCATCTCCGGCCAACTGGTCGACCTCGGCAATCCCGACGTCCAGCAGGGCGACGGCACCGACGCGGCCAACTTCATCAACGCCGCCGCCGCGGTCACCGACCAGGAGCTCTCGGCCCCCTTCTCGCTGCTGCACCGGGCGTTGTCGTGCCAGAACAACAACTCCGGGTTCGGCGCGCGCGCCTATCGGCGCGCCGACGGCAAGTGGGGAGGGGCGATGCTGGTCGCCGCCAAGAGCAACGTCTCGAACGGCTCGAACGGCTCGAGCGGCTCGAGCGACATTGGCGACGCGAGCGTCCAGGCGTTCAAGCAGTGCGTCATGACCAACTGGCGCCGGGCCAGCGCCGGCGGGGAGCACGCGATGTGCAACAGCAGCTGGGAAACCCCGACCAACGCCGACCTGCGCAAGGTCGAGACCTACTACATCTTTCTTGCTGGGACCTCCGCGGACTTCTGCGTCGATCTCAACGACAAGTTCAAGGACAACGCCCGCGGCTGGCCGTGAGTCAGAAGGGTGGCCGGTCGTCGTCTTCGGGGGGTGCGGGGCCGGTGTGGGTGTAGTCGGGCGTCGCCGCGGTGCGCGCCTGCCGGTTGTGTTTGCGTTCGGTGGCGATGCGCGCGGCGCGGTTCTGGGTGCGGGTGCGGCGCCGTTTGGGCATCATGGCGGTGCGCTCGCCGCAGTAGTCGTCGGGTGGGTCGATTTCGGGGGCCGGGCACCCGCCCACGGCGCGGGCCAGGCTCGGGAACAGCAGCGCGCTGCCCGGGGTGGTGAGGTAGGTGTGCCCGGACGGGGAGGTCAAGATCAGCGTGCCGTCGGCCAGCTGCTGCTCGGCCCACCCCAAAAACGTCTTGATCAAATGATGGGTGCGGCTGGCCAAAGAACACTTCAGAAAATTCTGGTGCTCGCGCGCAGCGTTGCAACCCCGCCACCTGGCCCGGGGTGCCCTACGCTACGGACCGTGTGGGGAACAGCATGACGGCACCGCCACCACCGCCAGGCTGGTATCCAGACCCCGGCGGCGCTAACACTCAGCGATATTTCGACGGCACAAAGTGGACCGATCACCTCGCGTCATCTAACCCGCCGTACAGCCCAGGTCCGTTGCCGCCACCGAACCCACAATCCGAAAGACCGCGCCAGACCAAATCTGTGTGGCCATTCGTCATCATGGCGATCGTTGGCCCAGTCATCGCCCTGGTGTCTTTTGTCCTCATGCAGCTGGCCTTTGGCGCCGCTAATAGCGCTGGCTCCGGGACACTGTGGTTTCAGATCATTGGGTTCGTGTTGTTCGTGGTCTGGTTGGCCAGCATCCTGGCGATGATAGTTGGCATCATCGGCGCAATCGTGCGGAGTGTTAAACAACATTGAAGCGGGTTGATCCCATCGTGGCTCGGATGACACCGCTCAAACCACTCATCGAGCGCGGCGATCGACTCAGCAGAAGGCCGCGTCCCCGCCCGTTCTTCGAACATACGAGCGAGTACACCAGAAGGGTCCGACAACAATCGTCTCGAGCGACGGCCCCGGCGCCGGACCGGCGTCGTACGGTATATGTGCGCTGCACTGACGGCCCTCACGGGAAAGGACGAGTATGTCGCGTCATCGCGTGGTCATCATCGGGAGCGGATTCGGCGGGCTGACTGCGGCCAAGCAGCTCAAACGCGCCGACGTGGACATCACCCTCGTCTCCAAGACCACCACCCACCTGTTCCAGCCGCTGCTGTATCAGGTGGCCACGGGAATCCTGTCGGAGGGCGACATCGCGCCGACCACCCGCCTGGTCCTGCGCAAGCAGAAGAACATCCGGGTGTTGTGGGGCGAGGTCAGCGCGATCGACCTCACGGCCAAGACGGTGACGTCACACCTGATGGGCATCGAGACGGTGACGCCCTACGACAGCCTGATCGTGGCCGCCGGCGCGCAGCAGTCCTACTTCGGCCACGACGAGTACGCCGCCTTCGCGCCCGGCATGAAAAGCATCGACGACGCCCTCGAGCTGCGGGGCCGCATCCTGGGCGCGTTCGAGGCGGCCGAGGTCGCCACCGACCCCGCCGAGCGGCAGCGCCGCCTGACGTTCGTGGTGGTCGGGGCCGGACCCACCGGCGTCGAGCTCGCCGGCGAGATCGTCCAACTCGCCGAACGCACCCTCGCCGGGGCGTTCCGCACCATCAAGCCCAGCGACTGCCGGGTCATCCTGCTCGACGCCGCCCCCGCGGTGTTGCCGCCGATGGGCGAGAAGCTCGGTCTGATCGCGCAGCGCCGGCTGGAAAAGATGGACGTCGAGGTTCAGCTCAACGCGATGGTGACCGCGGTCGACTACATGGGCATCACGATCAAGGAGAAGGACGGCGGCGAACGCCGGATCGAATGCGCCTGCAAGGTGTGGGCCGCCGGCGTGCAGGCCAGCTCGCTGGGCAAGATGATCGCCGACCAGTCCGAGGGCACCGAAACCGACCGCGCCGGAAGGGTGATCGTCGAGCCCGACCTCACCGTCAAGGGCCATCCGCACGTGTTCGTCGTCGGCGACCTGATGTCGGTGCCCGAGGTGCCCGGCATGGCCCAGGGCGCGATCCAGGGGGCAGACTACGCGGCCACGATCATCAAGCACGCGGTCAAGGGCACCGACGACCCGGCCAACCGGCAGCCGTTCCACTACCGCGACAAGGGCAGCATGGCCCTGGTCTCCCGCTACAGCGCCGTCGCCCAGGTCGGCAAGCTGGAATTCGGCGGCTTCATCGCCTGGCTGGCGTGGCTGCTGCTGCACCTGTATTACCTTGTCGGCCACCGGAATCGGATCGCCGCGATGTTCGCCTGGGGGATTTCGTTCCTGGGCCGCACCCGCGGCCAGATGGCCATCACCAGCCAGATGATCTACGCGCGGCCGCTGGTGAACTGGGTCGAGCAGCAGGCCGAAACGCTGGCGGCGGCAGAAAGTGCCGACGCGGCCGAACGCCAGGCCGGCTAACGGGCCTCAGAATTCCTTGCAGGGCAACCCCGTTGCCCGCCAGCCCGGGTTGACGTGGCCCTCGAAGCCGTCCAGCACGTTGTAGGCCGGTGCGATGCCCGCCTGCGTCGCGGTCTCGGCCGCGGCGGCGGAGCGCCCGCCCGAGCGGCACAGGAACACCACCGGCCGCTCCTGGCCGCCGAGCGCCGGCGCGAGCCGCGACCGTAGTTCGGGGAGGAAGTTCGCGTTGAGCGTGCCGTCGGCAGTGTTCCACTCGATGTAGAGCACGTCGCGGCCGAGGCTCGACAGGTCGGGCACACCGACGAAGCGCCATTCGGCGTCGGTGCGAACGTCCACCAGCACGGCGTCGGGGTTCTCGCTGAGCATCTTCCAGGCCTGCAGCGGCGTGATATCTCCTGCGTAGCTCACTCGTTCGAGTCTGGCACATGCGTCGGGCCGGCGACCTCGCGGGCGCGTTCGCGGGCGGCGGCCACGTCCGGCGCCGTGGCCAGCGCCACCCACGAATTCGCCTGCGGGGCCGGTCCGAACACCCGGACGTCGCTTTCGGGCACGCCGAGCGCGCGGGTCAAAACACCGCCGCCCGGCGCCCGGGCGCCCGGGCTCATCGCGCGGGCGGCACCCGGCGACGTCATCATCGTGTCCACCGGCAGGCCCAGGATGGCGCGGGCCTGCAGCTCGAACGCCGAGAGCCGCTGGCTGCGCAGGGTCACCCAGGCGCTGTGCTGCGGGCGCGCGGTGACGTCGGCGAAGTACACCTCGTCGCCCGCGACCATCAGTTCGACGCCGAACACCCCGCGCCCGCCCAGGGCCTTGACGATCCGCGCGGCGATCGAGCGGCCGGCGTCCAGGGCGGCGGGGCTCAGCTGCTGCGGTTGCCAGCATTCCAGCACGCCGGCCTCGGCGCGGCTGTGGCCGATCGGCGCGCAGAACTCGATCCGGGGGCCCCGCGGCCCCTCGCTGCTCACCGCGAGCAGCGTGACGAAAACCTCGACGTCGACCACGGTTTCGGCCAGGACCCGGTAGCGGCCCTCCCCCGCCGGCTTCCCCAACAGGCCCTCCCAGACCGCCTCGAGGTCGTGGCGTTTGGTGACAACCGACTGCGCGCGCCCGGGCGCCCCGGACACCGGCCTGACCAGCAACGGCAACCCGGCGTGCGCGGCCACCGCCTCGAGTTCGCCGGCCGACCCGACGAACCAGAACGGCGCGGTGGGCAGGCCCAGTTCGTCGGAGGCCAGCCGGCGCAGGCGCTCCGGGTCACCGGCGAGCCGCACGGCGCGGGCGCTGGGCACCAACTCGGTGTGGTCGAGGCCGTCGAGGGCCTCGGCGGCGACGGCGTCGCCGGCGGTCGCCACGACGTCCGGGCGCAGCCGCCCCAGGGCGTCGGCCAGCGCGGCGGCGTCGCTCAGCGCGGGACCGTCCGGGTCGGCGCCGACGACGGTCACCTCCGCGCCGAGGCGCCCCAAGGCGACCGTGAGCTCCCGGCCGAACTCGTCGGAGCCCAGCACCGCCACGCGGGGCCTGGCGCCGCCGGCGTCGGGGCGGGCTTCGGCGTCCCGGGGGGCCATGACGATCGCGGTCGTCTTGTTCTTGTCGTCGGGCTCTTGCGGTCCTTGCGTCTGGCCGTCGGTCACGGCTCAAGGATAGGTGCGCGGCGGACGGGCGCGCCGGGCCCGACTCAGGGCTGGCCGGGCAGCAACCGCACCATCAGGCCGGTGCCCTCGGCCAACAACGCCCCCTCGGCGTCCACCAGTTCCGCCGACACGAACGCCTTGCGCCCCTCGGTCCTGCTGACCCGTCCGCGCACCGTCAGCGGGGCGTCGATCGGCGTGACCTGGCGGTAGTCGACGTGCAGAAAGGCGGTGCGGCTGATCGGCCGGCCGGCGGCGTGCGAGATCATGCCGAACATGTGGTCGAACAGCAACGGCAGCACCCCGCCGTGCACCGCGTGGTTGCCGCCGACGTGAAATCGGCTGAAATGACCCGTCATCTCGACACCGTCGGGCCCGTAGCGCGTCAGCGACCAGGGCGGTAGCAGCACGCTGCCCATGCCCGGCAGGTCCGGGGTGCGCCCGGCCGGCGCCCGGCCCTCGGCGGCCTCGAACGGGCTCAGCAGCTCCACCAGCGCCGCGACGCGCCCGGCCGCGTCGTCCCAGACGTCGTCACCGGGATCGGCGGACACGGCCAGGTCCTGCAACGCCCGCATCGCCGCCACGAACCGGCCGAATCCCGGGCCGGGGCTGGCCGGGCCGTACTCCGGAAAGCCGCCGTGGTGCTCGTACTCGGGGTCGAGGGCTTTGGGATCCGGTTCGATGTCCGTCACCCGCGGGCCGCCAGCACGTCGCGGCGCACGATCGTCTGCTCGCGCCCCGGACCCACCCCGATGCACGAAACCTGTGCTCCCGCAAGCTCTTCCAGCCGCAACACGTAGTCGCGCGCCTTGGCGGGCAGGTCGTCGAACTCCCGCGCGTCCGAGATGTCCTCCCACCAGCCGGGCAACTCTTCGTAGATCGGTTCGGCGCGGTGCAGGTCGCTCTGGGTCATCGGCATGTCGTGGATGCGCTCCCCGTCGATCTGGTAGCCGACACAGACCGGCACCGTTTCCAGGCTGGACAGCACGTCGAGCTTGGTCAGGAAGAAGTCGGTGATGCCGTTGACCCGGGTGGCGTAGCGGGCGACGACGGCGTCGAACCAGCCGCAGCGCCGGCGCCGCCCGGTGGTGACACCGAATTCGCCGCCGGTCTTGGTCAGGTATTCGCCGTTCTCGTCGAACAGCTCGGTGGGGAGCGGTCCCGAGCCCACCCGGGTGGTGTAGGCCTTGAGGATGCCCAGCACGGCGGTGATCCGGGTCGGGCCGATCCCCGACCCCACGCAAGCGCCGCCCGCCGTCGGATTCGACGACGTCACGTAGGGATAGGTGCCGTGGTCGACGTCGAGCAGGGTGCCCTGGGAGCCCTCCAGCAGCACCGTCTCGCCGGCCTCCAGCGCGGCGTTGAGCAGCAGCCGGGTGTCGCGGATGCGGTGGCGGAACCCTTTCGCTTGCTCCAGCAGGGCCTCGACGATCTGGTGTGGGTCCAGCGCCCTGCGGTTGTAGATCTTGACCAGGATCTGGTTCTTCAGTTCCAGCGCGGCCTCGACCTTGTGGGTCAGCAGCTCGGGGTCGAGCACATCGGCGACCCTGATCCCCTGCCGGGCGATCTTGTCCTGGTAGCACGGGCCGATGCCGCGGCCGGTGGTGCCGATCTTCTTGTTGCCCATATAGCGCTCGGTGACCTTGTCGATGGCCACGTGATAAGGCAACAGCAGGTGAGCGTCGGCCGAGATCAACAGCTTGGTGGTGTCGACGCCGCGGTCCTCGAGCCCCTTGAGCTCGTCGAGCAGCACCCCGGGATCCACCACCACGCCGTTGCCGATCACGTTGGTGACTCCGGGCGTGAGCACCCCCGACGGGATCAGGTGCAGCGCGAAATTCTCGCCGCTGGGCAGGACGACGGTGTGCCCGGCGTTGTTGCCCCCCTGGTAGCGCACCACCCACTGCACGCGCCCGCCGAGCAGGTCAGTCGCCTTACCTTTGCCCTCGTCGCCCCACTGGGCGCCGATGAGGACGATTGCCGGCATGACATGCTCCAACCTGGTCTCGCCTGCGTATTGTGGTCCAGCCGGTGACCCAGACTATCTCAGGAGGTTGCGAGCCGTGACCGACGTGGCGGTCGTGTTGTTCGGCGACCGGTCCGTGCCGCGGCCGCTGCGGGGCCTGCCGGTGTACCGCCCCGAAAGCCCGGCCGAACTGGACGACGCCGTCGGCCGTTACGGCCGGCTGGTGGTGGTCGGCGCCGACGCCGACCTGGCCGCGCTGCTGACCCGGCTCATGCGGACCGAGCGGCTCGACGTCGAGGTGGCCTACGTGCCGCGCCGCCGCACCGCGGCCGCGCGCGCCTACCGGCTGCCGTCGGGGTGGCGGGCCGCGCGGCGGGCGCGGCGCGGGGCCGCGCGGCCGGCGCCTCTGATCCGCGACGACACCGGGTGCGTGATCGTGGGCCGGGCGCACTGGCTGCCGCCCGACGAGCGGGGGCCGCTGCACGGCGAGGCGGTGATCGACGACACCGTGTTGTTCGACGGCGAGGTGGCCGGCTGCCGCGTCGAGCCGACGCCGGGGATGCCGGGGCTGCGCGCCCGGGTGCACGGCGCCCGGCGCCGCTGGGTGCCCGGCCGCGCGGCCCAACTGGGCTGCACCGGGGCCATCGTCGTGCGCGACGGCGTCCCGGCGCAGCGACCGGCTCGGCGCTCGACGTTCTACCGCCACGTCGAGGGCTGGCGGCCGGTCCGGTAGTTTTCGACCGGTGAACTTGCCCCTACGGCGCGAATCGCTGCGGCCCAGCCCCCTCTTCCTGGGCCTGCTGGCGGTGACGGCGGCCGGCGGCGTGCTGGCCTGGCTGGCCGGGGCCACGGTGCGGCCGCTGTCCTACGCCGGGGTGTTCGTCTTCGTGATCGCCGGCTGGCTGGTGTCGCTGTGCCTGCACGAGTTCGGGCACGCGGTGACCGCTTGGCGGTTCGGCGACCACGATGCCGCGATGCGCGGCTACCTGACGCTGGACCCGCGGCGCTACAGCCATCCGGGCCTGTCGCTGCTGCTGCCGATGGTGTTCATCGCGCTGGGCGGGATCGGCCTGCCCGGCGCCGCGGTGTACCTGCGGACGTGGTTCATGACCCCGGCGCGCCGCACGCTGGTCAGCCTGGCGGGCCCGGCCGCCAATCTGCTGCTGGCGGTGCTGCTGTTGACGCTGACGCGGCTGTTCTTCGACCCCGACCACGCGGTGCTGTGGGCCGGGGTGGCGTTCCTGGCGTTCCTGCAGATCACCGCGATGGTGCTGAACCTGCTGCCCATCCCGGGCCTGGACGGTTACGACGCCCTGGAGCCGCATCTGAGCCCGGAGACCCAGCGTGCGGTGGCGCCGGCCAAGCAGTACGGCGTCTTCTTCCTGCTGATCCTGTTCCTGGCGCCGGCGCTCAACCAGGGGCTGTTCGGGTTCGTGTTCTGGTTGTTCGACTTCTCGGGCGTGCCGCACTTCTTGGCGTCCGCGGGCAACGCGCTGACCCGCTTCTGGAGCGCCTGGGTCTGAGCCGGGTCGCCGCTAGAGCCCGAGCGCCTGGCGGGCCGTGGGATCGCAGTCGTCGAGCAGATCGACGCAGCGGGCGTACTCGTCGGTCTCGCCGATGGTGTCGGCGGCGCGCGCCAGCGCCGCCACGCAGCGCAGGAAGCCGCGGTTGGGCTCGTGCGCATAGGGCACCGGGCCGAACCCCTTCCAGCCGTTGCGCCGCAGCTGGTCCAGGCCGCGGTGGTAGCCGGTGCGGGCATAGGCGTAGGCGGTGACGGCCTTGTCCTCGGCCAGCGCCTCTTCGGCGAGCGACGCCCAGGCCACCGACGCCGACGGATGGGCGGCGGCGACGATGCCCGGGTTCTCGCCCGCGAGCAGTTCCGCTTCGGCTTCCGGGTCGCCGGGAAGCAGGATCGGGTCGGGGCCCAGGAGATCACCCATTGAGGTCATGGCGCCCATTCTGCCGTCCTCCGATTGGCCGGTGTCCCGCGCCTCGGCCGTGACCCCAACTTCGCGCCGGGTCGCTAAGCTCTGCAACTACCCACTCGTAGGAGGACAGCAGCGCTCATGGCCAACCCACGCGAGCCGGGCCGCGACTCCACCTCGAAGCGGCCAGGGTCCGACCCGCGCAGACCCAGAAACGAGCCGATGGCGGAGCCCGGCGACGAGGCGACCGAGGGCCACCCGATGGTGGCCGACGATCCCGAGACCGAGACCGTCGTGATCAGCAAGTCCGGGGGCGACGACCACGAGGCGGACCCGGAGACCGGGCAGCCGGAACGCCGCTTCACCGCGCCGGGCTTCGACGCCAAGGAGACCGCCGTCATCGCCACCACGTCCGATCCGGCCACGGAGGTCTTCGCATCGACACCGCCCGGACCGGCGGGCGCGGACGAGGCACCGCCGAAAGCGGCTGTGCCACAATCGATCCCGCCCCGACTGGGGGAGAGGTTGAACCCGTCGACCAAGTTCAACTGGGGCTGGGTACTGGCGCTGGTGGTGCTCGTGCTGGCGCTGGCGGCGATCGCGATCCTGGGCACGGTGCTGCTGACCCGCGGAAAGCACTCGAAGGTCTCGCAGGAGGACCAGGTTCGGCACACCATCGCGAGCTTCGACGCCGCGGTGCAGAAGGGTGACCTGACGCTGCTGCGCACCCTGACGTGCGGAACGACCCGCGACGGCTACGTGGACTACGACGAACACCAGTGGGAGGAGACCTACCGCCGGGTCTCCGCCGCCCGGCAGTATCCCGTGATCGCCAGCATCGACCAGGTCGTCGTCAACGACCGGCACGCCGAGGCCAACGTCACCACGTTCATGGCCTACGACCCGCAGGTCCGCTCCACCCGCAGCCTGGACCTGCAGTACCGCGACGACCAGTGGAAGATCTGCCAGACCTCCAGCTAGCCGGAGCTAGCCGAGTGACTTCCCGGCGCAGTGCAGGTCGGTGCAGGCCTCTACCACCCGCTCGCTCATCGACGCCTCGGCCTTCTTCAGGTAGCTGCGCGGGTCGTAGACCTTCTTGACGCCGACCTCGCCGTCGACCTTCAGCACGCCGTCGTAGTTGGCGAACATGTGGCCGGCGATCGGGCGGGTGAAGGCGTACTGGGTGTCGGTGTCGACGTTCATCTTGACCACGCCGTAGCGCAGCGCCTCCTCGATCTCGGACTTCAGCGAACCCGAGCCGCCGTGGAAGACGAAGTCGAAGGGCTGGGCGCCGGCGGACAGCCCCAGCTTGGCCGCCGCCACCTTTTGGCCCTGCGCCAGCACGTCGGGACGCAGCTTGACGTTGCCGGGCTTGTAGACGCCGTGCACGTTGCCGAACGTCGCGGCCAGCAGGTACTTGCCGTGCTCGCCGTTGCCGAGCACGTCGACGGTCCTCTCGAAGTCCTCGGGGGTGGAGTAGAGCTTGTCGTTGATCTCGTGGGCGACGCCGTCCTCCTCGCCGCCCACCACCCCGATCTCGACCTCGAGGATGATCCGGGCGGTCGCCGCCGCCTTGAGCAGCTCCTTGGCGATGGAGAGGTTCTCCTCGATCGGCACCGCCGAGCCGTCCCACATGTGTGATCCGAACAGCGGGTCGCCGCCGGCGGCCACGCGCTGCGCGGAGATCGCCAGCAGCGGCCGGACGTAGCTGTCCAGCTTGTCCTTGGGGCAGTGGTCGGTGTGCAGCGCGACGTGGATCGGGTATCTGGCCGCGACGACGCGCGTGAACTCGGCCAGCGCGACCGCCCCGGTGACCATGTCCTTGACGCCGAGCCCGGAGGCGAACTCCGCACCGCCGGTGGAGAACTGGATGATCCCGTCGCTGCCCGCGTCGGCGAAGCCCTTGATGGCGGCGTTGACGGATTCCGACGACGTGCAGTTGATGGCCGGGAAGGCGTAAGCGTTCTCCTTGGCGCGTCCCAGCATCTCGGCGTAGACCTCGGGGGTGGCGATGGGCATGGGAGTTCCTCCTGGAGACCGGGTGGACCCAGTATCGCAACAGCGGGCCGATCGCGCCGGTATGTTGAGGCATCGTGAGCAGCACAGCGGTGACGGCCCTGCCGGACATTCTCGACCCGATGTACTGGCTGGGCGCCGGAGGCGTCTTCGGCTCGGCCGTGCTGCCCGGGATCCTGGTCATCGTTTTCATCGAGACCGGCCTGCTGTTCCCGCTGCTGCCGGGCGAGTCGCTGTTGTTCACCGGCGGCCTGCTGTGCGCGCATCCGCACCCGCCGGCCGACATCTGGGTGCTGGCGCCGGCCGTCGCGCTGGTCGCCGTGCTCGGCGACCAGACCGGGTATTTCATCGGGCGCCGCATCGGGCCCGCGCTGTTCAAGAAGGAAGACTCCCGGTTCTTCAAGAAGCACTACGTGACCGAGTCGCACGCGTTCTTCGAGAAGTACGGGCCGTGGGCGGTGATCCTGGCCCGGTTCGCGCCGTTCGTGCGGACGTTCGTGCCGGTGATCGCCGGGGTCTCCTACATGCGCTACCCGCTGTACCTGGCGTTCGACATCGTCGGCGGCATCGCCTGGGGTGGCGGCGTGACACTCGCGGGTTACTTTTTGGGCAGCGTGCCGTTCGTGCACCACAACCTGGAGAAGATCATCCTGGTCATCCTGGTCGTCTCGCTGCTGCCGGCGTTCATCGCCGCCTGGCGCGGCTACCAGGGGCGCCGGCGCGCCGCCAAGGAGCCCGAGCCCGACGCCGACTCAGGACACTCTGCTCCTGCGGTACGCAACGAAAGCCTCTAGCAGCTCGGGGCGGTCGACCGAGCTCTGCTGAACGGCCTGGTCCGGCGCGGCCCCCAGCAGGATGCGCTTGATCGGGATCTCCAGCCGCTTGCCGGTCAGCGTCCGCGGAATGCCCGGCACGGCCAGGATGTCGTCGGGCACATGGCGCGGCGAGGCGTGCACCCGGATCGCCGCGACGATCTGCGAGCGCAGCTTCTCGTCGAGCTCGACACCGTCCTCCAGGTGCACGAACAGCGGCATCCAGTAGCCGCCGTCGTCCTGCTCGACGCCGACCACCAGGCAGTCGCGCACCTCGGGCATGCCCTCCACCGCGGTGTAGATCTCGGCGCTGCCCATGCGGACGCCCAGCCGGTTGAGGGTGGCGTCCGAGCGGCCGTGCACCACGACCGAGCCCCGGTCGGTGATGGTGATCCAGTCCCCGTGCCACCACACGCCCGGGTACTTGTCGAAATAGGCGCCGCGGTAGCGGCTGCCGTCGTCGTCGTTCCAGAAGAACACCGGCATCGAGGGCATCGGCTTGGTCAGCACCAGCTCGCCCTCCTCCCCGACGACCGGGTTGGCTTCGCCCGCCCAGGCTTCGATCGCCGCGCCCAGGCAGATGCAGGACAGCTCGCCGGGCACCACCGGCAGCAGCGGGTTCCCGCCGAGGAAGGCCGTGCACACGTCGGTGCCGCCGCTCATCGAGATGACCGGGATCGGCCGGCCCAGGCCCTCCTGCACCCAGGCGAACCCCGACGCCGGCAGCGGCGACCCGGTGGACCCCACCGCGCGGAGCTCCTCCAGCGGGTACGACGCGCCGGGCTTCAGCTGCTGCTTGGCGCACGCCAGCAGGTAGCCGGCCCCGGCGCCGAGCACGTTGACGCCGGCGTCGGCCGCCACCCGCCACAGGCCGTCGGTGGACGGGTGGGTGGGGCTGCCGTCGTAGAGCACGATCGTGGTGTCCACCAACAGCCCGGAGACCAGCAGGTTCCACATCATCCAGCTGGTGGACGAGTACCACAGGAAGCGGTCGCCGGGGTGCAGGTCCAGCTGCAGGCTCAGGTATTTCAGGTGCT
The DNA here is from genome assembly GCA_963711445.1 of uncultured Actinomycetota bacterium. Taxonomy (GTDB): domain Bacteria; phylum Actinomycetota; class Actinomycetes; order Mycobacteriales; family Mycobacteriaceae; genus Mycobacterium. Next base: position 70,021 of record CAVQEF010000002.1, on the reverse strand, counting down.
CCAGCACCACCCCGCCGTGGCAGTGCACGATGCCCTTGGGCTTGCCGGTGGTTCCCGAGGAGAACATCACCCACAGCGGGTGCGCGAACGGCACCGCGGCGATCTCGAGGGGGGCCTCGGCCGCGACCGCGCTGGCCCACCCGACGGTGTCGGCGCCGCAGTCCAGGCCCAGCCGCGACACCACCACGGTGGCCCGCAGCGTCGGCATGCCGCGCCGGATCGTGGCCAGCTCCTCGCGGCGGTCGATGCGCTTGCCGCCGTACACCGAGCCGTCGCTGGCCACCAGCACCGTCGGCTCCACCTGGCCCAGCCGGGCGATCACGCCGTCGACGGCGACGTCCTGGTTGCACACCGCCCACACGGCGCCGACGGCGGCGGCGGCCAGGGCGGCGACGACGGCCTCGGCGACGTTGGGCAGGTACCCGACGACGCGGTCCCCGGGCCCGACCCCGAGGCCGCGCAGGTAGGCCGCGAACGCCGCGGTCTCGGCCTGCAGCCGCGCCCAGGACCATTCGGTCGCACCGTCTTCCCCGACGGCGATCAGGGCGGGCCGATCGCCGGTGGCGTGCCGGAACACCTCGGTGGCGTAGTTGAGCGTGGCGCCGGGGAACCACTGCGCGCCCGGCATCGAACGCTCACCCAGCACCGCCTCGGGCGGGCTGTCGGCCTGGATGTCGAAGTAGTTCCAGACGGCGTCCCAGAACCAGTCGATGTCGCCGACCGAGCGGCGCAGCAACTCGTGGTAGTCGGCGTAGTGGCCGCGGCCGGTCTCGGCCAGCCAGGCCATGAAGCGGGTGAGGTTCGCTGCGGCCAGCGTCGCCTCGTCGGGGGCCCAGCCGCCGGGTTGGGTCATGTCTGGCTGCCTGATTTCACGGCGGTGACGTTACAGGCGGCCTCCATCAGCATCCACCCCGACAGCTGCACCGAGAGGTCCCGTTCGGGAACCTCGGAACCGTCGACCGCGCCGTCGACCGACTGGGCCTCGGTGCCCGCCGCCCGCTCTTCGGTGGGGAGTTCGGCGTCGCGGTCCCAGAACGCCCCGAACAGCGGCAGCCCGTCCACGGTCTGCCGGCAGTCCCACGCCGACTTCGCGCTGGAAAGCACGATCGCCCGGGCGGTTTCGCGCGCGGCGGCATCGTCGGCCGAGCCGCCCGGCAGCGTGGTGGCCACCAGGGCGAGGTAGCGCGCGGTGACGCCGGCGAACAGCCCGCCGTCGCCGCCGCCCGACCCCTTGATCACCCCACCCGGCGCCATGTGTTCGGCGACCGCGGCGACCAGCCGGTGCACCCGCGGGGCGTGCCGGTCGTCGTGGGTGCGGGCGGCGAGCTCGGTTTCCAGCCCGAGCACCACGCCCTGGCAGTAGGTGTACTGCGGGCGCACCAGCGAGCCGCCCTTGATGCCGTCGAACACCAGGTGGGTGTCCGGGTCGATCAGCGTGTCCTCGATCCAGTCGGCCATCTGCTGGGCCCTTCTCATCCGGTCGCCACCGGCGGGATAGCGGGCGAGGAAGATCCCGGCCGGGCCGTTGGCGGGGGCGTTGAAGAACTGGTCCTGCTTGCGCCACGGGATGCCGCCGCCGTCCTCGGGCACCCATGCCTTGAGGAACTCATCGGCCAGTTTGGGCAGTGCGCGCCGGCGCCGCACGCCGGCGATCCGGGCGGCCCGTTCCAGCGCCAGCGCCAGCCACGCCATGTCGTCGTAGTAGTTGTTGGTCCAGGCGAAGTTGTTGCGCAGCCGGTGGGTTCGCACCTGCCGGTTGATCCGGGTGTGCCGCTGCGGCTGCGGGTCGCGCAGTTGCGCGTCGACCAGACAGTCCAGCAGGTGGGCCTGCCACCAGTAGTGCCAGCTGCCGAACAGCCGGTCGCGCCGCGTCGGCGGCCAGGCCACCACCCCGAGCTGGGTTCCCGGCAGCGCCCACAGCCGTTTGAAGTGCCGTTGCGCGACAGCGGCTTCGGCGCTGGCCGCCCGGTTGGCCCAGAGCTGATCCATACCTGCCGATCCTGCCTCATGCCGGCACCGGTGGCCTACTGTTCTTCAGATGGGCTACCGGCACACCGTTTCGGGGACCACCTACGGCTTCGACGGCCTCATCGACGTGCTGGCCAAGGCGACGCCCCTGCGCTCGGGTGACCAACTCGCGGGGTGCGCCGCGCAATCCGATGCCGAACGCGCCGCGGCCGCGTGGGTGCTCGCCGACATCCCGCTGGCGACGTTTCTGAACGACGTGGTCGTGCCCTACGAGACCGACGAGGTCACCCGGCTCATCATCGACAGCCACGACCGCGAGGCTTTCGCCCCGATCGCCCACCTGACCGTCGGCGGCTTCCGGGACTGGCTGCTGGACACCGCGTCGCGCGGCGACGCCGCGGCGCGGCTGGCCGCCGTCGCCGCCGGGCTCACCCCGGAAATGGTTGCGGCGGTGTCGAAGATCATGCGCAACCAGGACCTGATCCTGGTGGCCGCCGCCGCGTCCAACACCGCGGCGTTGCGGACCACCATCGGCGTGCCGGGCACGCTGGCCACCCGGCTGCAACCCAACCACCCCACCGACGACCCGCGCGGGATCGCCGCGGCGATGCTCGACGGCCTGCTGATGGGCTGCGGCGACGCGGTGATCGGCATCAACCCCGCGACCGACTCCCCGGCCGCCGCGACCGACCTGCTGCACCTGCTCGACGACGTCCGCCGGCGCTTCGGCATCCCCGTCCAGTCGTGCGTGCTGTGCCACGTGACGACCACCCTGGAACTCATCGAGCGGGGCGCGCCGGTCGACCTCGTCTTCCAGTCGATCGCGGGCACGCAGAGCGCCAACGCCGCCTTCGGCACCACCATCGCGATGCTGACGGAGGCCAACGAGGCGGCCCGGTCGCTGCGCCGCGGCACGGTCGGCGACAACGTCATGTATCTGGAGACGGGGCAGGGCTCGGCCCTGTCGGCCGGGGCTCACCTCGGGGTGGGCGACAAGCCGGTGGACCAGCAGACGCTGGAGGCGCGCGCCTACGCGGTCGCCCGGGCGCTGCAGCCCCTGCTGATCGACACCGTGGTCGGATTCATCGGGCCGGAATACCTTTTCGACGGCAAGCAGATCATCCGCGCCGGGCTCGAGGACAACTTCTGCGGGAAACTGCTGGGCCTGCCCATGGGCGTCGACGTCTGCTACACCAACCACGCCGAGGCCGACCAGGACGACATGGACACGCTGCTGACCCTGCTGGGCGTGGCGGGCACCGCGTTCGTCATCACCGTTCCCGGCGCCGACGACGTCATGCTCGGCTACCAGAGCCTGTCGTTTCACGACGCGCTGTACGTGCGGCAGGCGCTGGGGTTGCGTCCGGCGCCCGAATTCGAGGCCTGGCTGGCCGGCCTGGGCATGGCCGACGCGCACGGCCGAATCCTGCCCGTCGACCCCGCCACCTCACCGCTGCGCGAACTGGCCACCGGACGATGAGTGCGCCGAATTTACCTGCCGGCGAAGATGTTTGGGCGCCGCTGCGAGCCACCACGCGGGCGCGCATCGGGCTCGGACGGGTGGGGAACTCACTGCCCACCCGGCGCGTCCTGGAGTTCCAGGCCGCCCACGCGGCGGCCCGCGACGCCGTGCATGACCCGCTGGACGTCGACGCCCTCGTCGCGCGGCTGCGCGGCGCGGGCATCGAGGGCATGGACGGACCGCTGCGGGTGGCCAGCAGGGTGGCCTCGCGCGGGGAGTACCTGCGCCGGCCCGACCTCGGCCGCAGCCCCGCGGACCTGTCGGGGCTGCCGAAGACGCACGCGGACATCGGCATCGTGCTGGCCGACGGGCTCTCGCCCCGCGCGCTCACCGAGCACGCCGCGGGCACGGTCGACGCGCTGGTCCGCGAGTTCGGCGGGCGTTACCGCCTCGCCCCGCCGGTCATCGCGACCCAGGCGCGCGTCGCGCTCGGCGACCACATCGGTGCGGCCCTGGGCGTGGCAACGGTGCTCGTGCTCATCGGCGAACGGCCCGGGCTCTCGGTCGCCGACAGCCTGGGCATCTACCTGACGCACCGGCCGGCGCCGGGGCTCACCGACGCGGACCGCAACTGCATCTCAAACATCCATCCGCCCGACGGCCTCGACTACCCGGCGGCCGCGGCGATCGCCGCCGCGCTGGTGGCCGGGGCCCGCACGCTGGGCCGCTCGGGCATCGCCCTCAAGGACACCACCGAGCGCCCGCAGCAGCTCGCGCAGCCCGGCCAGTGAGTGCGCCGGCAGGAACAGATCGCAATACGGCAGGGCCGCGGCCATCGAGCCGGCCAGCGGCCGGTAGTCGTCGTGCGCCGCGCGGGGATTGAGCCAGGCCAGCACGGCGGCGCGGCGCCGCAGCCTGGCCATCGCGTGCGCGATCGCCTCGGGGGGATCGCTGTCCCAGCCGTCGGAGGCGATGATCACCACCGCGCCGCGCAGCGCGTTGCCGTGCGGCGGGGACAGCAGCGCAGCCACGCTGCGGCCGATGAACGTGCCGCCGTAGCGGTCGGTGACCTTCGCGTTGGCCCGCTGCAGCGCCACCTCGGCCGACCGGTGCGACAGCACCGCGGTCAGCCGGGTCAGCGACGTCGAGAACGCGAAGACCTCGGGGCGAAGCCCGGTCTGGCGCATCAGGGCGCGCATCAAATGCAGGTAGACGGCGGCGTAGGGCTGCATGGAGCGGCTCACGTCGCAGACCAGGACGACCCGACGGGGCCTGCGGCGCGGCCGGGTTCGCGCCGGCACCACCGCTTCCCAGCCCGTGCTGCGCGACGCGTTCATCGTGGCGCGCAGGTCGATTCGCTTGCCGCCGGCGCTGGGCTCCGAGCGTAGGCTGCGCCGCCGCGGCCACTGGGCCGCCGCCGACTCCAGCCAGGCGCCCAGCCGGCGCAGGTCGTCCGCGTCGAAGCTTTCGAAGGGTTCGTCGGCGCGCGCGGCGACGCGGCTGGGCAGCACCTCGGGCACCAGGGCGCTCGGGCCCGCGCCGTCGTCGTCCGCGGCGGCCCGCGTGGTCCAGGGCAGGCCGAGGGCGCCTCGATCGCCGGAGCCGCCGTCACCGCCCGGCACCGGACGCGCCCCGGCGGCCGAAATAGGCGGGGCCACGACCGAACTCGTGGCCGCGCCGCCCCGAGCGGCGCCGAACACCGCGGCGAAGACCGCATCGAAGGCGCCGAGGTCGTCGGCTCGGTTGACCAGGCTCAGCCGGGCCGCCCAATACAGGGTCGACGGGGTGCGGACGCCCAGCCCACGCAGGGCCGGCACGAAGATCGCCGGCCCGTCGGCCGGCACGTGCACCCCGGCGCGGCGCAGGCGCGCCACCAGGGCGGCCGCGAAGGCCGCCCGGTCGACGCCGGGCAACAGCGCCGGGGCAGCGCCGGTCATGGGGCCGCTACCCCCTCCGGCGCAGCACCCAGATCAGCACCAGCACCGCCAGCGCCGCCAGCGCCAGCGCACCGTACTTCTTGAGCTGGTCGCCGCCGGCGAGCTCGAGCAGGTCGATGGGTTCGGGCTCGGTGGCCGGAGCCGTCTGGCGGGGCCCCGCCACGGGTGCGGCCTCGCCGTTGGTCGGCGTCGCCGCCGCCACGCTTTCCGCGACCAGCTTGGCCTCCAGGGACTCCACGAACTGGCCCAGCAGCTTCTCCGACACCTGCTGCAGCATGCCGCTGCCGAACTGGGCCAGCTTGCCGACGATCTTCATGTCGGTGTCGACGGTGACGCTGGTGCGGTCCCCGTCCCCGTGCAGCTGAGCGGTGACCGTGGCGGCCGCGTTGCCGGTGCCGCGCGTCTCCTTGCCCTTGGCGTCGATGACCGCGCGGTGCCGGCCGCGGTCCAGCTCGACGAAGTGCACCTTGCCGCTGAACTCGCTGGTGACCGGCCCAACCTTGACCTTGACCTTGCCGAGGTAGTCCTCCCCCTCGTGGCCGGTCAGCTGTGCTCCCGGCATCAGCGGGATCACCTGCTCCAGGTCGCACAGCACGTCCCAAGCCCGTTCGATCGGCGCGCTGACGGTGAACTGGTGGGCGATCTTCATGCGGTGGGTCCTCTCAGGTCAGGCTGCACTCCGTGAACGTGTGGTACGCGTCGCGCATCAGCGTACGGTCATCGGGTGTCTTGGCCAGCGCCCCCAGGCTGGTGACGGCCGCCGGGTCGGCCAGGTCGGCGACACCCAGCGCCACCAGGGCGGCCACCCAGTCGATGGTCTCGGCCACGCCGGGCGGCTTGTCCAGGTCGAGTTCCCTTGCGCTGCCGACAAATTGGGTGACGCGTTCGATCAGGGGCGCGGTGGCGCCGGGCACGGTGCGCCGGACGATGGCGGCGGCGCGGGCCGGCTCCGGGTAGTCGATCCAGTGGTACAGGCAGCGGCGGCGCAGCGCGTCGTGCAGGTCACGGCTGCGGTTGGAGGTCAGCACCGCGATCGGCGGGCGCTGCGCGGCGAAGGTGCCCAGCTCGGGCACGGTGACCGAGGACTCGCCGAGAAATTCCAGCAGCAGCGCCTCGAATTCGTCGTCGGCGCGGTCGATCTCGTCGACCAGCAGCACCGGGGGCGCCGGGCCGCGATGCCGCACGCACCGCAGGATGGGCCGGTCGACCAGGTAGGCCTCGGTGTACAGGTCGGCCTCGTCCATGGCGGCGCCGCGCGCCTCGGCCAGGCGGATGGACAGCAACTGGCGCTGGTAGTTCCAGTCGTAGAGGGCCTCGTTGGCGGTCAGGCCCTCGTAGCACTGCAGCCGGACCAGGGTGGTGTCCAGCACCGCGGCAAGGGTTTTCGCGGCGGTGGTCTTGCCGACGCCGGGCTCGCCCTCCAGCAGCAGCGGCCTGCCCAGCGTGCACGCGAGATAGATCGCCGACGCGGTGCCGCTGTCGAGCAGGTAGTCGTGCGCGTCGAACCGGCCGATGACCTCGTCGACACCGCTGAACGTCACGCCCCGCCTCTACCCGCGGTGAACGCCGGGCGGCCCGGGCCGCCGCGGATGCCGGCGATGAGCTCGGCGGCGATCGACACCGCGATCTCCGCCGGGGTCTTGGCGCCGATGTCCAGGCCGACCGGCGTGTGCACCCGGGACCGTTCGGCCGCCGACAGGCCGAGCGAGTCGAGGACCGAAGCGCCGCGAACCCTGCTGGCCACCAGGCCGACGTAGCCGACGCCGCGATCGAGTGCGGCGCGGATGGTCTCGGCCTCCGGGCCGCCGTGGCTGGCGATCACGACGGCGGTCGGCAAGGCGGCGGCATCGCCCGGATCGGTGTCCCGCCGCATCTCGTAGCCCAGCAACGCGCACAGTCGGGCCAGCGCGTCGGCGATCGGGGTGGCGCCGTGGATCGAGACCAGCGGGGCCGGCAGCCGGGGGGTCAGGAAGATCTCCAGCGATCCGCCGGACAGGCACCGGTTGACCACCACGCAGGCGCCGGGCGCCTCGGGGAAGTGCACGTCGCCGTCGGGCAGCACCCGCAGCAGCACGCTCTCGCCCGCCTGCAGCGCGCCCAGCGCCGCCTTGCGGACGGAGTTCTGCGCGCACTGGCCGCCGACGAACCCCTCGATCGTGCCGTCGGGCAACAGGATCGCCTCGTCGCCGGGATACGCCGAGGTGGGCGGCTGGGCGCGCACCACCGTCGCGTGCACGAACGGTGTCCGTGCCGCCAGCAGCTGTTGCGCGCGCTCGCTGATGGTCGTCTGCTCGATTGCGCGCCTCCTCCTCATCGCTCGTCCCTCGCTCTGCATCGTCGCCGCGCGGCTAGATCGGGGGCCTGGCTCTACCCTGCATGGCCTCCCACACCCGCGACGGCGTCAGCGGCATGTCGGCGTGCCGAACGCCGAACGGCGCCAAGGCATCCACCACCGCGTTGACCACGGCGGGCGGCGAGCCGACGGTGGCCGACTCGCCGATGCCCTTCGCGCCGATGGGATGGTGCGGCGACGGCGTCACGGTGTGGCCGGTCTCCAGGTGCGGTACCTCCATGGCGGTCGGGATCAGGTAGTCCATCAGCGATCCCCCCAGGCAGTTGCCGTCGGCGTCGAACGCGATCATCTCCATCAGCGCCATCCCGATGCCGTCGACGATGCCGCCGTGCACCTGGCCCTCGATGATCATCGGGTTGATGCGGGTGCCGCAGTCGTCGACCGCGAGAAAGCGGCGCACCGTGACCACCGCGGTGCCCGGATCCACGTCCACCACACAGAAATACGCGCCGTACGGGTAGGTCAGGTTCGACGGGTTGTAGCACACCTCGGCGTCCAGGCCGCCCTCGATGCCCTCGGGCAGGTCGCCGGCCCCGTGGGCGCGCATCGCGATGTCGGCGATGGTCACCGACGCCGACGGGTCGCCCTTGACTCTGAACGTGCCCTTCTCCCACTCCAGGTCGGCGACCGACACCTCGAGCATGCCCGACGCGATGATCCTGGCCTTGTCGCGGATCTTGCGCGCCACCATCGCCGCGGCCGCGCCCGACACCGGGGTGGACCGGCTGCCGTAGGTGCCCAGCCCGAACGGTGTCTGGTCGGTGTCGCCATGCACGACGTCGATGTCGTCGGGCGGGATGCCCAGCTCTTCGGCGACGATCTGGGCGAACGTCGTCTCGTGCCCCTGGCCCTGGGTCTGAACCGACAGCCGCACAACGGCTTTGCCGGTGGGGTGCACACGCAGCTCGCACCCGTCGGCCATGCCCAGGCCCAGGATGTCCATGTCCTTGCGCGGCCCGGCCCCGACGGCCTCGGTGAAGAACGACATGCCGATGCCCATCAGCTCGCCGCGCTTGCGCTTTTCTTCTTGCTCGGCGCGCAGCGCCTGGTAGCCGATCATGTCCATGGCCTTGCGCAGCGTGGCCTCGTAGTCGCCGGAGTCGTACACCCAGCCGGTCTTGGTGGTGTAGGGAAACTGCTCGGGTTTCAGCAGGTTTCGCAGCCGCAGCTGCGCCGGGTCGGTCTTCAGCTCGAAGGCCAGGCAGTCCACCAGCCGCTCGACGAAGTACACCGCCTCGGTGATGCGGAACGAGCACGCGTAGGCCACCCCGCCGGGCGCCTTGTTGGTGTAGACCGCGGTCATGTGGCAGTAAGCGGCCTGCAGGTCGTAGCTGCCGGTGAACACGCCGTAGAACCCGGCCGGGTACTTCGTCGGCGCCGCCTGCCCGTTGAACGCGCCGTGGTCTGCCAGCACGTGGGAGCGCAGCGCCAGGATCTTGCCGTCGCGGGTGGCCGCGATCTCGCCGACCATGATGTAGTCGCGCGCGAAGCTGGTGGAGGTCAGGTTCTCGCTGCGGTCCTCCATCCATTTCACCGGCTTGCCCAGCACCAGCGAGCCGACGATCGCGCAGACGTAGCCGGGATAGATCGGCACCTTGTTGCCGAAGCCGCCGCCGATGTCGGGGGAGATCACCCGGATCTTGTGCTCGGGCAGGCCGGCGACCAACGCGTACAGGGTGCGGTGCGCGTGCGGCGCCTGCGAGGTGGTCCACAGCGTCAGCTTCCCGGTGACCGGGTCCAGATCGGCCACCGCGCCGCAGGTCTCCATCGGCGCGGGATGCACCCGCGGATAGACCATCTCCTGCTTGACGACGACGTCGGCCGTGGCGAACACCGCCTCGGTGGCGGCGGCGTCGCCGGTCTCCCAGTCGAAGATGTGGTTGTCCGACTTGTTTTCGAGGTCGGTGCGGATCACCGGCGCCGATGAATCGAGCGCATGCCTGACATCGATGACGGGATCGAGCGGGTCGTAGTCGACGTCGATGAGCTCCAGCGCGTCGCGGGCCGAATACCGGTCCTCGGCGACGACGAACGCCACCTCCTGCCCCTGGAAACGCACCTTGTCGGTGGCCAGCACGGCCTGCACGTCGTTGGACAGGGTCGGCATCCACGCCAGGCCCTGCTCGGCCAGGTCCGCACCCGTCACCACCGCCTTGACCTTGGGATGGGCCAGGGCCGCGGTGGTGTCGATGCTCACGATGCGGGCGTGGGCGTACGGCGAGCGCAGGATGGCCAGGTGCAGCATCCCCGGCAACGACACGTCGTCGACGTAGGTGCCGCGGCCGCGGATGAAGCGGGGGTCCTCCTTGCGCAGCATCCGGCCGTAGCCACAGGGCTTCTGGTCGTTGTCCGCGGTGTCTTCCGGTGAGGGGGGCCGTGATTCGATCGTGGTCATGATCCCGCCTCCACCGCCTGCGCTGCGCCGTGCTTGGCGGCCCACTGGATGGAGCGCACGATCGTGGTGTAGCCGGTGCAGCGGCAGATCTGGCCCGAGATGGCCTCGCGGATGGTCTCCTCGTCCGGGTCGGGGTCGCGGTCCAGCAGGGCGCGGGCGGTGATCATCATGCCCGGCGTGCAGAAGCCGCACTGCAGCCCGTGGCACCGCATGAAGCCCTCCTGCACCGGGTCGAGCGTGCCCTCGACCGCCAGCCCTTCCACGGTGCGCACGCTGTGTCCCGACGCCATCACGGCCAGCATCGTGCAGGACTTCACCGGCACGCCGTCGACGTCGACCACGCAGGTCCCGCAGTTGCTGGTGTCGCAGCCCCAGTGAGTCCCGGTGAGCCGCAACTCATCCCGCAGGAAATGCACGAGCAGCATCCGGGGCTCGACGTCGGCGGTCACCGGTTCACCGTTGACGGTCATGGTCACCTGCATCGTCAGTTCCCTTCTGCCCGCACCCGCCGCGCGGCGGCGCGCAGGGTGCGGACGGTCAGTTCGGCGGCCAGGTGCCGCTTGTAGTCGGCCGTGCCGCGGATGTCGGTCACCGGGTCGCAGGCCCCCGCGGCGAGCCGGCCCGCCTCGGCGAAGGTCTCCTCGGTGGCCGGCCGCCCGACCATGGCGGCCGAGAGCGCGGCCAGCGCGGCCCGGTCGGGGTTCACCGCCGTCAAATCGACGCGGGCGGCCGCGATGTCGTCGCCGTCGAGCGCGATCGCCGCGCCGGCCGCCGTCACCGCCCAGTCACCGACCCGCCGCTCGACTTTCGCATATGCGCTGGACATGCTGGGCCGCAATGGGATACGGACCTCGATGAGCATCTCGCCGTGGGCCAGCGCGGTCTCGTACGGCCCGGTCATGAAGTCGTCGATCGCGATCTCGCGTTCCCCCGACGGACCCCGGGCCAGGCAGACCGCGTTCAGCACCGTGCACACCGTGGACAGGTCCTCGGCCGGATCCGCCTGGCACAGGGAGCCACCGAGCGTGCCGCGGTTGCGCACCACGGGATCGGCGATCACCTTTTCGGCGTCGCGGAAGATCGGGCACACCGCGGCCAGGGTGTCGGACTCCAGCAGCTCGCGGTGTCGCGTCATCGCGCCGATGCGGACCAGGGTCGGGTCGGTGATCACGTAGCCCAGCTCGAGGGCCAGGTCGTTGATGTCGATGAGGTATTCGGGGTTGGCGATGCGCAGCTTCATCATCGGCAGCAGACTGTGCCCGCCGGCGACGACCCGCGCCCCCTCCCCCAACCGATCCAGCAGTCCGATGGCGTGGTCGACGCTGGTCGCGCGCTCGTATTCGAAGGGCCCTGGTACCTGCATGTGACGCACCTCACTGGGAGTGGGAACCCCAGTGTGGGCGGCGCCGAATGGGGCGTCAATAGCGAGTTAAGGGATCCTTTAACTCGCCCCCCACCTGCGCGTCGTGGTGGATCCGGCCCACGATTCGGGCCAGCGGCAGGCCCCCGCCGCCCCAGCGGCGGGCGATGATGTCGGCGGCGATCGAGACCGCGGTCTCCTCCGGGGTGCGCGCGCCGAGGTCCAGCCCGATCGGGCTGGACAGCCGGCCCAGCTCGGCGTCGGTGAGCCCGGCCGCCCGCAGCCGGGCGATCCGGCCGTCGTGGGTGCGGCGCGATCCCATCGCCCCCACGTATCCCACGGGCAGGCGCAGGGCCACCTCGAGCACCGGGACGTCGAACTTCGGGTCGTGGGTCAGCACGCAGATCACCGTGTGCGCGTCGACGGCGCCCGCCTGCGCCTGGGCGGTGAGATAGCGGTGCGGCCAGTCGACGACGACCTCGTCGGCGGACGGGAAGCGCGCCCGCGTGGCGAAGACCGGGCGGGCGTCGCACACGGTGACCCGGTAGCCCAGCAACGACCCCTGCCGGGCGAGGGCGGCGGCGAAGTCGATGGCGCCGAACACCAGCATCCGCGGGGGCGGGGCGTAGCTGGACACGAAGACCTCCATGCCGTCGCCGAGGCGCTGGCCGTCGGGTCCGTACTCGAGGACCTCGCTGCGGCCCAGTGCGAGCAGGCCGCGGGCGTCGTCGGTGACCGCGGCGTCGGCGCGCGCCGAGCCCAGCGACCCGGCCAGCGCATCGGGCCGCACCACCATGCGGCGGCCGACCCATCGTGCGTCGGGGTGGGCAACGACGGTCGCGACCGCCACGGCGCGGCGCGCGTCGATGTCCTCGGCAACCGAGTCGAGGTCGGGAAACGTTGCCCGCGACACGGACTCGACGAAGACGTCGATGATGCCGCCGCAGGTCAGGCCGACCGCGAACGCGTCGTCGTCGCTGACCCCGTAGCGCTGAAGCCGCGGCGTCCCGGTCCGGGCGACCTCGGTGGCGAGCTCGTAGACCGCGCCCTCCACGCAGCCGCCCGACACCGAGCCGGCCGCCGAGCCGTCCGGCGCCACCAGCATCGCGGCGCCGGGCTGCCGCGGCGCCGACCGCAGCGTGCGCACCACGGTGCCCAGGCCCGCGGTCGCACCGGCACGCCAGATCGGCATCAGCTCGGCAAGCACGTCGCGCACGCATTCCAACGTAAGCTCATAGGCGTGACTCCGGCTCAACTTCGGGCCTATTCGGCAGTGGTTCGGTTGGGTTCGGTGCGGGCGGCCGCCGCGGAACTGGGTGTTTCCGACGCCGGGATCTCGATGCACGTGGCGGCGCTGCGCAAGGAGCTCGACGACCCGTTGTTCACCAGAACCGGCGCCGGGCTGGCGTTCACGCCCGGCGGGCTGCGGCTGGCCAGCCGCGCGGTCGAGATCCTGGGCCTGCAGCAGCAGACCGCGATCGAGGTCACCGAGGCCGCCCACGGCCGCAGGCTGCTGCGCATCGCCGCGTCGTCGGCGTTCGCCGAGCACGCCGCGCCGGGACTGATCGAGCTGTTCTCGTCGCGGGCCGACGACCTGTCGGTCGAGTTGAGCGTCCACCCGACGAGCCGGTTCCGGGACCTGATCTGCTCGCGCGCCGTCGACATCGCGATCGGTCCGGCGAGCTCGCTGGGCGCCGACGACGCGATCTTCTCCCGCCCCTTCCTGAAATATCAGGTCATCACCGTCGTGTCACCGAAAAGCCCGCTGGCCGCCGGTGTTCCGGCGCCCGCGCTGCTGCGCCAGCAGCAGTGGATGCTCGGGCCGTCGGCGGGCAGCGTGGACGGCGAGATCGCGGCGATGTTGCGCGCCTTGGACATTCCCGAGTCACAGCAGCGGATCTTCCAGAGCGACGCCGCCGCGCTCGAGGAGGTGCAGCGGGTCGGCGGCGTGAGCCTGGCGATCGGCTTCGCGGTCGCCAAGGACCTGGCCGCCGGCCGGCTGGCGCACGTGAAGGGGCCGGGCCTGGACCGGGCGGGCGAATGGTGCGCGGCGACACTGGCGCCGACGGCCCGTCAGCCCGCGGTGTCGGAACTGGTGCGCTTCATCACCACGCCGCGCTGCACCCAGGCGATGATCCGCGGCAGCGGGGTCGGCGTGACCCGGTTTCGGCCCAAGGTGCATGTCACGCTGTGGAGTTGAGTGTGAATTCGCGCCGTCGAGTGTGAATCCTGGGCGGCGACACGCCGACGATCCCCGCCACCACTTCACACCCAAAGCCAAGGCCGCACACTCAACGCGCTGAAGGGTCGCGCTCACCACGCCCGAGACAGGTCCGCGTGCTGCCGGACCCAGGCGTGCATCGCGATCCCGGCCGCCACCCCGGCGTTGATGCTGCGCGTCGAGCCGAACTGGGCGATCGACACCGTGACGGCCGCGCCCGCGCGCAGGTCGTCGGTGATGCCCGGCCCCTCCTGGCCGAACACCAGCAGACAGTCCCGCGGCAGCTCGGTCTGCTCCAGCCGCGCCGCGCCGGGGACGTTGTCGACCGCGACGACGGTCAACCCGGCGCCCGCGGCGAACGCGAGCAGTCCGGCGGTGCTGTCGTGGTGGCACAGCCGCTGATAACGGTCGGTCACCATGGCGCCGCGGCGATTCCAGCGCCGCCGCCCCACGATGTGCACGGTGTGCACCGCGAAGGCGTTGGCGGTGCGCACCACCGAGCCGATGTTGGCGTCGTGACCGAAATTCTCGATCGCCACGTGCAACGGGTGCCGGCGCCGATCGATGTCGGCGATGATCGCCTCCCGCGTCCAGTACCGGTAGGCGTCGACGACATTGCGGGAGTCGCCGTCGCGCAACAGGTTCGGGTCATAGCGCGGGTCGTCGGGCGGCGCGCCCCCCCACGGCCCGACCCCGCCGGCCGGGGCGCCCCACTCGGTGGGCCCGGGCTCGCTCATCGCTGCGTCCACACGCCGGCGTGGGTGCCGTCGATGGCGACCGTCGCGTACAGCAGCGCCTGGTTGATCTCACCCTGGGTGCACAGCGACGCGTTGACGTGCACCGCATCCAGCGACGCGTCGGGCAGGATCAGCACCGAGGACCCGTACGCCGCGCAGGCCTTGTTCAGGCCGGGGGCGGGCAGGGTCGGGGAGGCGAGCAGCATCATCGGGCCGCCGCGCTCGGCGGAGTCGTCACGATACCGGCCGGCGATGGCGTCGGCCTGCAGCCCCAGCAGCATGTAGCCGTTGCCGGTGAACGCGGCCGGGTCGCCGAGTTGCGCCTTGGTCACCGGGGTGCCGTCGGCGCGCCAGGCCGACAGGCTCACCGTCTGCACGACCAGCCCGGTGTCGTTGGCGTTGGTCGGCATCAACCCGACCGGGAACGCCACCGGATAGGCCGCCGACGTCTTGGGAATCCGGTCGCGCGGCGAGTAGGCGTACACCCCGCGGACCTGGCTTCGATCCTTCAGCGGCCCAAGGCAAACCGTGCCGGTCAGCCGGTTCGGCGGCGCCGACAGCGGCGATCCGACGGTGCGCCCGCTGCCCAGCGCGGCGTCGCAGCTGCCCAGCCCGGTGGCTTCCAACGGGTGCGCGAGCGCGCCGTAGAGACCGAAGCGGATGTCCTCGGCTGTGGCGTGCGGGTCCTTGGGCGACGCGACGCTGGCGTCGACGTCGACGAGCACGAAGTCCTCGGACCAGCGCAGGTTCGACACCCCCATGTTCCAGCCGAGCAGCGCCAGCGACTCGCCGAGCCGCGCCCCCTGGGCGCCGTACGGGCTCGCGGGATGGCTCGAACGCGAGCAGGCCGTCGCCGCCAGGCAGGCCGCGATAACGACCGCCACGACGTTGCGCGCCCCTTTCGCCACAGTCCTCACATGCTGCACTGCAGCCTCTCGGCGGAGGGGTCGACTGTTTGCCCACCTCATAGCGACAACTCGGCGACGGTGACTTTGTCGCTGTGAGGCGGGCAGAAAGAGTGCCGCCCGGCCGCGAGACTCCCGTGGGAGATGTGACTTCCGAGGCATCCGGGGATCGCCGGCGACCTAGCCGAGCCCCAGGTCGGCGAGGCCCAGCACGCTGCGGTACAACAGCCCCTCGGCCCGTATCGCCTCGGCGGCGCCGGTGGCGCGGTCCACCACGGTGGCCACCCCGACCACCTCGCCGCCGGCGTCCCGGACGGCGCGCACCGCGGTCAGCGCCGAATTGCCCGTGGTGCTGGTGTCCTCCACCACCAGCGCCCGTCGGCCGGCGACCTCCGATCCTTCGATAAGGCGTTGCATTCCATGGGTTTTCGCCGACTTGCGCACCACGAACGCGTCGATCGGGCGTCCGGGTGCGTGCATGACGGCCGTCGCCACCGGGTCGGCACCCAGGGTCAGCCCGCCGACCACCGCGTAATCCCAGTCGCCGGTGAGTTGGCGCACCAGCGTGCCGATCAAGGCCGAGGCCCGGTGGTGCAGGGTGGCGCGGCGCAGGTCGACGTAGTAGTCGGCCTGTTTGCCCGACGACAGCGTGACCCGGCCGTGCACCACCGCCAACCGCCGCACCAGGTCAGCCAGCTCCGCGCGGTCAGCTTCGTCCACGGCCCCCGCCGAATCGTTTGGTCGCGGCGCGCATCAGCGGCCGCGGAAGCATGCGTCCGGCGCTCACCAGCGCCTTGTACTGCTTGCCCGGAATGCTGATCACCTTGCCGCGGGCGACGTCGTCCAGGCTCTGCCCGACCACGTCGTCCACCTCGAGCCACATGAACGACGGCAGCCTGGCCATATCGAGCCCGGCCCGGGCGTGAAATTCGGTGTGCACGTATCCCGGACAGACGGCATGCACGCCGACGCCGGTGCCCTGCAGGCCGACGGCCAAACCCTCACTGAACGAGATCACCCACGCCTTGGACGCCGAATAGCTCGACCCCCGCCCCGGGACCAACCCGGCGACGCTGGCGACGTTGAGGACGGTCCCGGCGCCCACGGCGAGCATGGCCGGCAGTGCGGCCCGGGTCAGCTGCATCACCGCCGTCACGTTGACGTCCAGCTGCGCCTGCAGCAGCGTGGGATCCGTCTCCCAGAACTCGCCGGACGTCCCGAATCCCGCGTTGTTGACCAACACTCGCACTCCCCCGGCGAGGCGGTCGACGACCTCGGCCCGGTCGGCGGCGTCGGCCAGGTCGGCGGGCAGGATGGCCACGCTGCCCGCCTCGCCTTCGAGTTCGGCAGCGAGCTTGGTCAGCCGGTCGGCGTCGCGGGCGACCAGGACCAGATCGTAGCCGTCACGGGCGTAGCGGCGCGCGTAGCCGGCGCCGATCCCGGACGTGGGCCCGGTGATCAGGGCGACGGGGCGAGGCATGAGCGACATCATAATGACGGCGCTCCCAGCGGCCCCGCGCCCGGCCCGGCGCGCTGTCAGCGCTGGTAGTTGGTGGCCTCGTGGCCGTTGCGCCCCGAGGGCGGGGACCGGCGAACGGCCTCGGGGCGGCCCTCGGTGCGGCCCTCGGTGCGACCCTGGTCCCGGCGCACGGGCTCCGGGGCGCGCCGGCCCGGCTGCAGGTCCGGGCCCACCAGGCCCGCCACATCCTGCTGCGCGCGCCGGGGCGGCAGCTCCGCGCGGCCGGCCGGAGTCAGCGGGCGGCCCGGCGCGGCGTTACGCAGCCCCGCCGGCGCCCCGGCCTCCGCCGGAGTCTCCTGGGGCAGTGGCGGCAACACCCGCAGCAAGTCGTTGAACTGGCGCACGGTGCGCAGGCCTTCGTCCCATTGGGTGCGCGTGCTGGCGATCGGCATGGCCACCAAGGTCCAGTTCTGCTCGTTCCACATGATCTCGGCGCAGTCGGGCGCCGTGTGCGCGAAGGTGACCATGCGCCGGTCGCAGGCCCGCCGGGCCGCGTCCAGATTTGTCGAGTACACCATCCGCGGCCCGATCGCGCCCAGCAGCCAAATGTCATTCTCCCGCGGCTCTTTGAGTCCCTTGAGCCGCAGGTCCACCACGACGTTGGTGCCCACCTTGCGGTGCAGCGCGATCACCGTGGCGACCTCTTCGAGGTCGAAAATGTACACCGCCTCGCCGCGGATCTGGCCCAGCACGACGTTGTGGGCGGTGATCTCGCCGACCGTCGACATCACGCCGCGCTTCCAGCGTTTGAGGATCTCGGCCGATTCCCGCTCGTAGTCGAATCCGTGCGACCGCGCCCACGATTTGCGGCGGCGGCTGCGCCCGCGGCGTCGATCGACGTCGACATACAGCAACACACCCGCGCCGACGAAGCACAGGGCGGACAGCGTGAACCAAAGGGGGACCATCCCAGCTAGGGTATCTGCTCTTGGGCCGGAGTGGAGAATCCGAGCAGGTCACAACCGCGCATCAGGCACGTGACAGCACAATTCGCACCCAGCGCCGCGCGACGGGCATCGGGCTCCCCGCCGCAGTCAGCGCTTTCGCGGCAGAAACCAGGTGCGTTCGTGGCAGAATTCCGCGTGCGGCAAACGTCCCACTGATCGGTGGGTGACGCAGGAGCGTGCCGTCCGGAGGCATCCGTTGCGATGAAGAAGCTGGTCGTGGCGATGGTGCTCGTCGCGCTGTCGGGCCTGGGCCTGCTGTGGCCGCTGGCCCGGGGCGACGGCTCGGGTTCGGCGACGAGCGCGATCGATTGGCAGTCCGAGATCAACGATTACGCCGCCACCTACCGCGTGGCCGCCGACGGGCGCATCGCGGCCACGGAGGTGCTCGCGGTCAGGCTCGGCGCAGACCGGCACGGCATCTTCCGGTTCTTTCCCGTCGCCGACCCCACCGACCCGCATGCGCGGATGGTTCCCACCATCACCGGCGTCACCCTGGACGACCGGGCGGTGCCGGTGAGCTATGAGTGGCGCGACAGTCGCCGTTTCTACGTCGCCCGCATCGGCGACCCGAACGTGACGGCGGGCCCGGGTCTGCACACCTACACGATCAACTACACGGTCGACGGCGGCCTGGTGAGACCGCCGGCCGCACCAGGGAAGTTCACCAGTCGCGCCGGGGCGAACCCCGCCACACCCACCGCGTCGTTCTACTACAACGTGGTCGGCTTCTGGGCGATGAAGATCGACGCCGCGCACGTCACCATCGATCTGCCGGGTCCGGCCGGGCTGGTGCAATGTGCCGCGGACGAGACCGGGGCGATCCCGTGCGCGATCGCCGGCGCCGGCACCGGCCATGTCACGGTGACCGCCGCGCAGCTGCCGCCGCAGAACCCGGTCACCGTGCGGATCGATCTGCAGGTGCCGCTGCCGCACCGCGTCACGCTGCCGTGGACCGAGCGCTTCGACAAGATCTTCGGTCGATCGGTCCCGATCGCCGGCCTGGCGGCGCTGCTGTCGGTCCTTGCCGCGCTGGGCGGTTACTCGTGGCATCGTCGCTCCCGCGAGGCGTCCCCCGGCGCTCCGGTGCTCTACGTCCCGCCCGAGGGGCTCGGGCCGGTGCAGACCGCTTACATCGTCACCGAGAAGGTCGGCGAGCACGCGCTGGTGGCGACGCTGCTGTACATGGCCGAGCGGGGACTGGTGCGACTCGACAGGGCCAAGGCCAAACGCTTCAGCGTCACCGGCCTCGGCACCCCGGACCGGTGGGCGGCCGTAGACCCGGTTACCCGGGAGGTCGGCGACGCGCTGGGGATCGGCACCGCGGGCGCCAAATTCAGTGTCACCGGCAGCCAGACCGCGGGCCTGAAGCTCTCGGAGGCAAGAGACCGGTTAAGGTCCAGCTGCCGATCCTGGGCCCGCACTCAGGGATTGGTGGTGACCGCCGCCGCGGAGTGGGTCGGCCGGATCCTGGTCGTGCTCTGCCTGGTGCTGGCGGTGCTGGGGTTTGCCGGTGTCTTCGTGTGGACCATGTGGGGGCTGCCGTTCGCGGCATTCGCGATCGGCGGGATCGGGTTGCTCGCCGGCGGTGTCGGCACCCGCCGCACCCCGGCGGGTCGCCGGCTGTGGTCACGGGCGGCCGGCTTCGAGCGGCTGTTGACCACGCCCTCGGCCGAAGACCGATTCGACTATGCCGCGCGCAGGGATCTGTTCGTCTCCTACATCCCGTACGCCGTGGCGTTCGACGCCGCCGAGAGGTGGGCCGCCAAGTACCGGACCGCGACGGGGTCCGAGCCCCCGATCCCGACCTGGTATCCGGTCTCGTCGGACAGCCGCGCGGCCACGCTGTACTCGTCGTCCGGCGGGTTCGACAGCTTCGAGTCCGCCGTGTCGGCGTCGATCAGCGCCTATCACGCCGCGCAGAGTTCCTCGTCGAGCTCGGGCGGCTCGAGTTTCAGCAGCAGCGGCGGCAGCTGGGGCGGGGGCGGCGGCGGGGGCGGGGGTACGTGGTAGACCGGATCGGTTCGGGCCGAAGGAGGTAGTGCTATGTCAATGGGTGTCCTCGTGACCATCGGCGCGATCGCGCTGGCGGGGTTGGTGATCCTCGGTGTCATCGCGTTCAACGCGCTGCGCAGACTCGACGTCAAGGCCCAGGAGGCCCTCGGCGGCATCGATGTCCAACTGACCCGCCGCGCCGACCTGGTGCCCAACCTGGTCAACACCGTCAAGGGATACGCGGCGCACGAGAAGTCGATCTTCGAGGAGGTCACCGCCGCCCGGGCGGGGGTGACCCGGGCGGCGGCGTCCGGCTCCGTCGACGAGAAGGGCCAGGCGCAGGGCCGCTTGGACCGGGCGATCGGCAACGTGCTCGCCGTTGCCGAGAACTACCCGGACCTGAAGGCCTCGGCCAACTTCGGCCAGCTGCAGGAGCAACTCGCCGACACCGAGAACCAGCTGGCCTTCGCGCGCCAGTACTACAACGACGCGGCGGCCAGCCTGAACCAGCGCGTGGTCACCATCCCCTGGGTGTTCTTCACCGGTCTGGCGGGTGTGACCAAGCGGCCGTTCTACCAGGCGCCCGAGGGCCAGCAGACACCGCCGCAGGTGCAGTTCTGAGCGCGAGAACTAACCCAGGATCAGCGAGTCGCCGTCCGGGCTGACGTTGACCGGGACCGTGTCGCCGTCGTGGACGTCGCCGGCCAGCAACTGCTTGGCCAGCTGGTCGCCGATGGCCTGCTGCAGCAACCGGCGCAACGGCCGCGCCCCGTAGACCGGGTCGAAGCCGCGCTGCGCCAGCCACTCCTTGGCCGGCAGCGACACCTCCAGCGCGAGGCGACGCTGCGCCAGCCGCTTCTGCAGCTGGGCGAGCTGGATGTCGACGATCTGCACCAGCTCATCGGGCTGCAGGCCGTGGAAGACGATCACGTCGTCGAGCCGGTTGATGAACTCCGGCTTGAACGCCGAGCGCACCGCGGCCATCACCTGCTCCTCGCTGCCGCCCGACCCCAGGTTGGACGTCAGGATCAGGATGGTGTTGCGGAAGTCCACCGTGCGGCCCTGCCCGTCGGTGAGCCGGCCCTCGTCGAGCACCTGCAGCAGCACGTCGAACACGTCCGGGTGCGCCTTCTCGATCTCGTCGAACAGGATCACCGTGTAGGGGCGCCGTCGCACCGCCTCGGTCAGCTGACCGCCCTGGTCGTAGCCGATGTACCCGGGGGGCGCACCGACGAGGCGGGCGACCGAGTGCTTCTCGCCGTACTCGCTCATGTCGATGCGGACCATCGCGCGCTCATCGTCGAACAGGAACTCCGCCAGCGCCTTGGCCAGCTCGGTCTTACCGACACCGGTCGGGCCGAGGAACATGAACGACCCGGTCGGCCGGTTGGGGTCGGCGACACCCGCCCGGCTGCGGCGCACCGCGTCCGAGACCGCCTGCACGGCCTTCGTCTGTCCGACGACGCGCCTGCCAAGCTCGTCCTCCATGCGCAGCAGCTTGGCGGTCTCGCCCTCGAGCATGCGGCCGGCGGGGATGCCGGTCCACGCCGACACCACCTCGGCGATGTCGTCGGGCCCGACCTCCTCCTTGAGCATCACGTTGTCGCGGGCCTCGGCGTGCGGCAGCGCGGCGTCGAGCTTCTTCTCGACCTCGGGGATGCGCCCGTAGCGCAGCTCGGCGGCCTTGGCCAGGTCGCCGTCGCGCTCGGCGCGCTCGGACTCCCCGCGCAACGTGTCCAGCTGCTCCTTGAGCTCGCGGACGACGTCGATCGCGCTCTTCTCGTTCTGCCAGCGGGTGGTCAGCTCGGCCAGCTTCTCCTTCTGATCGGCCAGCTCGGAGCGCAGCTTGTCCAGCCGCTCCTTGGACGCCTCGTCCTCCTCCTTGGCCAGCGCCATCTCCTCGATCTCGAGGCGGCGCACCAGCCGCTCGACCTCGTCGATCTCGACGGGGCGCGAGTCGATCTCCATCTTGAGCCGGCTGGCGGCCTCGTCGACCAGGTCGATGGCCTTGTCCGGCAGGAAGCGGGCGGTGATGTAGCGGTCGGACAGCGTCGCGGCGGCGACCAGGGCCGAGTCGGTGATGCGTACCCCGTGGTGCACCTCGTAGCGGTCCTTCAGGCCGCGCAGGATGCCGACGGTGTCCTCCACCGACGGCTCGCCGACCAGCACCTGCTGGAAACGGCGCTCCAGCGCGGCGTCCTTCTCGATGTACTTGCGGTACTCGTCGAGCGTGGTGGCACCGACCAGGCGCAGCTCGCCGCGGGCCAGCATCGGCTTGATCATGTTGCCGGCGTCCATCGCGCCCTCACCGGTCGCGCCGGCGCCGACGATCGTGTGCAACTCGTCGATGAAGGTGATGATCTGGCCGGCCGAGTTCTTGATGTCGTCGAGCACGGCCTTGAGCCGTTCCTCGAACTCGCCGCGGTACTTGGCGCCGGCCACCATCGAGCCCATGTCCAGGCTGATGACGGTCTTGTCGCGCAGACTGTCCGGGACGTCGCCGGCGACGATGCGCTGGGCCAGGCCCTCCACGATCGCGGTCTTGCCGACGCCGGGCTCACCGATGAGCACCGGGTTGTTCTTGGTGCGGCGCGACAGCACCTGCACGACGCGGCGAATCTCGTTGTCGCGCCCGATGACCGGGTCGAGTTTGCCCTCGCGGGCCCGCGCGGTCAGGTCGGTGGAGTACTTCTCCAGCGCCTGGTAGGTGGCCTCGGGGTCGGCACTGGTGACCCGCGCGCTGCCGCGCACCTTGGCGAAGGCCTCGCGCAGCGCCTGCGGTGAGGCGCCGTGGCCGGTCAGCAGCTTGGCGACCTCGGAATCGCCGGTGGCCAGGCCGACCATCAGGTGCTCGGTCGAGACGAACTCGTCGTCCATCTCGGTGGCCAGCTGCTGGGCGGTGGTGATGGCCGCCAGCGATTCGCGCGACAGCTGCGGCTGGGCGCTGGCGCCGCTGGCCTGCGGCAGCTGGTCGAGCAGGCGCTGCGCCTCGGTGCGGACGGTGGCCGGCTCCACGCCGACGGCCTCCAGCAGCGGCGCGGCGATCCCGTCGGCCTGCGTCAGCAGGGCCAGCAGCAGGTGAGCGGGGCGGATCTCGGGATTCCCGGCAGCCGAGGCCGCCTGGAGCGCCGAGGTCAGCGCCGCCTGGGTCTTGGTGGTCGGGTTGAAAGAGTCCACGACATCTCCGTTCGGGTACGTCTTCGAAAAATGCTTGTCGGGTTGTTCAACGTCGTCAAGGTTGAGTCTGTTCCGCTCATGTTCGACTTTCGCGGACATGCGTGCGCCGGCCATATCGTCGGCCCGCCGGTGCGGCGCCGGCAAGGGCACAAAGTCGAGGCATCGAGGGGCTTCGGTCCACCGTGCCGGGTTTCGGCGGGGCCCGAGGCACGCCCGCTGCGACGGTCAGGACGGATGACAGTGCATCAGACCCTCGAGCTCGCGGTCCCGGCGCCCGCGTCATGACGCTGGAGGCGTTGCGGCGCTGGGTGATCGACGCGCCGTTCGTGGCCGGGTTCGGCGCGGCCATCCACCCCCGTTCGGGTAAGGGCTTCCTCAGCCGGCGCGCATAAACTCGTCGGCCGTGGGCCTCGACGACCGGGATGCGCTGCGGGTGCTGCATGCCGCGTTCACGCGCGCGGCCCCCGCGGACAGAAACGGGCTCGTCGGCCGCTTCTACGACCGCTGGTTCGCCCACGACGTCACGCTGCACGACCTGTTCCCGCCCGACATGGCGGGCCAGCGCACCGCGTTCGCCCAGGCGCTGGAGTGGGTGTACGGCGAACTGGTCGCGCAGCGCGCCGAGGCCCCGGTGGCGTTCTTGGCCCAGCTCGGCCGCGACCACCGCAAATACGGGGTCGCCGCGCCGCACTACGCGACGTTGCGGCAGGCGCTGTACGACACGTTGCGCGACGAGCTGGGCGCGGCCTGGACCGACGCCGTCGCGGAGGCGGCGCGCCAGTCGCTCAACCTGATCACCGGGGTGATGAGCGGCGCCGCCGAGGCCGAGGAGGGGCCCGCCTGGTGGGACGGCACGGTCGTCGAGCACGCGCGGGCCTCCCGCGACCTCGCCGTGGTGCGGCTGCGGCTGGACCGCCCGATGAGCTATCACCCCGGCCAGTACGTCAACGTCTGCGTCCCGCAGTGCCCGCGCCGCTGGCGCCACCTGAGCCCGGCCATTCCGGCCGACCCCGACGGCGGCATCGAGTTTCACGTCCGCGTGGTCCCCGGCGGCTTGGTCAGCACCGCCGTCGTCAACGAGACCCGGCCCGGCGACCGCTGGCGGTTGTCGGGCCCGCACGGCGGGCTGCACGTCGACCGCGACGGCGGCGACGTGCTCATGGTGGCCGGCAGCACCGGTCTGGCCCCGCTGCGCGCGCTGATCCTCGACCTGAGCCGGTATGCGGTCAACCCGCGGGTGCACCTGTTCTTCGGGGCCCGCTACCGCTGCGAGCTCTACGACCTGCCCACGCTGTGGCAGGTCGCCGCGCACAACCCTTGGCTGTCGGTCTCGCCGGTGTCGGAGTACCGCCGTGACCCGCCCTGGGCCGCGGACTATCCCGACGTCACCCCGCCCCGCGGCCTGCACGTGCACCAAACGGGCCGGCTGCCCGACGTGGTGACCCGATACGGTGGGTGGGGCGACCGGCAGATCCTGATCTGCGGCGGCCCGGACATGGTCCGCGCCACCACAGCCGCCCTGATCGCCAGAGGCGCGCCGCCGGAACGCATCCAGCACGACCCACTGTCCAGGTGAGACGGGGTAAGGCATGCACATCGTCACACTGCGCGACCCGTCCGCACCGGTCGCGGCCCGGTTCGTCCCCGACGGCGGCATGATCGGGATCTCGCTGAGCGACGACGGGGTGGAGCTGCTCGGCCAGCGGCGCGGCCTGGACGCCTACCTCGAGGCCGGCAAGACGATGGGCATTCCCATCCTGTATCCCTGGGCGAACCGGCTGGGCGGGGACACCTACACCGCCGAGGGCGTGACCGTGCGGCTGGAGCCGGGTGAGAACGGCGTTCGCGCCGACCCCAACGGGCTGCCCATCCACGGCACCCTGGCCGCCTATCCGGGCTGGCGGGTGACGGCGGAAGCGGACAACGAGCTGACCGCCGAACTCGACTTCGGAGCCGACCCGCGGCTACTGGCCGGGTTCCCGTTCCCGCACGCGCTCACGGTGTCGGTGCGGCTGGCCCAACGAACGCTGCGGGTCGCCACCACGGTCACCGCGACCGCCCAGACCGCGGTCCCGCTGTGTTTCGGCTTCCACCCCTACCTGTGCCTGCCGGGGGTGGCCCGCGGCGAGTGGACGATCCAGACGCCCCGGTTGCGGCACTTGAGCCTCGACGACCGGGGCCTGCCCACCGGCGAATCGCGGGCGCAGCCGGCGAAGCAACAACGGTTGGGCGACACCGCTTTCGACGACGCCTACGACCAGGTGCCCGACGGCGCCGTGTTCGCCGTGTCCGGCGGGGGGCGGCGGCTGGAGGTGCACTTCGAGCGCGGCTACCCGGTGACCCAGATCTTCGCGCCACCCGGCGAGGACGTGGTGTGCTTCGAGCCGATGACCGCGCCGACCGACGCGCTGCGCCGAGGCGGCTACCGGTGTGCGCGCCCGGACGAGCCGGCCGGCGCGGTGTTCTCCCTCCGCGTCTGACGGCCCGCCGCCGCGCTCCCCGCAAATCCCCGGAATTTCCGATCAATCCCGCCGATCCCGCATGTAGGCGCTGCTCGGAAGTCTATGGTGAGGCCCTGGCTACCCGCGGGAGAGGGCACCGGGCGTCCCGGCGGATGCCATCGCTTCCGTGGAGGTACACGTGATGAACTTCGCAGTGTTACCCCCCGAACTCAATTCGTGGCAGATCCTCGTCGGCGCCGGCTCGGCCCCGATGCTGCGGGCCGCGGCGGCCTGGGACGGGCTGGCCGCCGAACTCGGAGCGGCCGCCACCACGTTCTCGTCGCTGACGTCCGGGCTGGCGGGCTCGTCGTGGCGGGGGCCGGCATCGGCGGCGATGACGGCCGCGGCCACGCCCTATCTCGGGTGGCTCAGTGCGGCGGCGGCGCAGGCCGAGCAGACGGCCGCCCAGGCCCGGGTGGCCGCGGCCGCGTTCGAGGCCGCGCAGGCGGCCTCGGTGCACCCGGTGGCCATCGCAGCCAACCGCGCCCAACTGGTGTGGCTGGCGACCTCGAACCTGTTCGGGCAGAACGCCCCCGGCATCGCGGCCACCGAGGCCGCCTACGAGCAGATGTGGGCCCAGGACGTGACCGCGATGGTCGACTACCACGCCACGGCGTCGGCGGCCGTCACGGCGTTGACGCCGTTCTCGCAGCCACTGCGCGCCCTGGCCGGCGTGGTGCCGGCCGCCGCCCAGCAGGTCGCCGGCACCGCGTTGCGCAACCTCGGTCTGGCCAACCTCGGCGAGGGCAACGTCGGCAACGCCAACGTCGGCGACTTCAACATCGGCTCCGGCAACCTCGGCTCCCAGAACTTCGGCAGCGGCAACATCGGCAGCGGCAACATCGGGTTCGGGAACGCGGGCCCGGCGTTGACGGCGGCGCTGAACAACATCGGCTTCGGCAACACCGGCAACAACAACATCGGCATCGGCAACACCGGCGACAACAACATCGGCTTCGGCAACACCGGCAACAACAACATCGGCATCGGGCTGACCGGCAACGGCCTGACCGGCTTCGGCGGCTGGAACTCGGGCACCGGCAACATCGGCCTGTTCAACTCCGGCACCGGCAACATCGGCATCGGCAACTCCGGCACCGGCAACTTCGGCATCGGCAACTCGGGCAACAGCTACAACACCGGCATCGGCAACTCCGGTGATGCCAATACCGGCTTCTTCAACTCCGGCATCGCCAACACCGGCATCGGCAACACGGGCAGCTACAACACGGGCTCCTTCAACCCGGGCAGCAGCAACACCGGCGACTTCAACCTGGGCAAGTACAACACGGGCTGGCTGAACACCGGCAACTACAACACCGGCCTGGCCAACGTCGGCAACGTCGACACCGGCGCTTTCATCGCCGGCAACTACAGCAACGGCCTGTTCTGGCGGGGCGATTACCAGGGTTTGCTGTTCGGCCAGCCGGGCTTCGGCAACTCGACCGCCGTCCCCTCGTCGGGGTTCTTCAACAGCGGCACCGGCAGCGCGTCGGGCTTCTTCAACTCCGGGGCCAACAACTCCGGCTTCTTCAACCAATCCCTGGGGGCGATCGGCAACTCGGGCTTCGCCAACACCGGGGTGCTGGAATCGGGCCTGTTCAACTCCGGCAACACCGTTTCGGGCCTGGTCAACGACAGCCTGCTGAGCATCACGATGCCGGCGTTCGTCTCGGGCGCCTTCAACAGCGGCAACAACCTGGCGGGCTTCTTCCGGGGCCCGACGACGTTCAACCTCGGCTTCGCCAACGACGGCGTGGGCAACATGCTCGGCAGCGGCAACGTCGGCGACTACAACATCTTCAGCAGCGGCAACCTGGGCAACTACAACATCCTCGGCGGCGGCAACGTCGGCGACTACAACATCTTCGGCAGCGGCAACATCGGCAGCTACAACCTCGGCAGCGGCAACATCGGCAGCGGCAACTTCGGTTCGGGGAACCTCGGCGGTGCCAACATCGGCTGGGGAAACCTGGGCGGTGCCAACGTCGGGTTCGCCAACGCCGGAGACTACAACCGGGGCTTCGCCAACTCCGGCGATGGCAACTTCGGCTTCGCCAACACCGGCGACGGCAACATCGGCATCGGGCTCACCGGCAACGGCCAGGTCGGGTTCGGCGGCCTGAACTCCGGCACCGGCAACACCGGCCTGTTCAACTCCGGCACGGGCAACGCCGGGCTGTTCAACTCCGGCACCGGCAACGTCGGGATCGGCAACTCCGGCACCGCGAACTTCGGCATCGGCAACGCGGGCAGCCTGAACACGGGCCTGCTCAACGCGGGCACCGACAACACCGGCCTGCTCAACACCGGCGCCGTCAACACGGGCTGGGCCAACGCGGGCGGCCACAACACCGGCGGGGCCAACGTCGGCAACACGAACACGGGCAACTTCAACGTCGGCGACACCAACACGGGCGACTACAACCCGGGCAACATCAACACCGGCTTCTTCAACACCGGCAACGTCAACACCGGCGCCTTCGACTCGGGCAACTACAACAACGGGTTCGGCGTGACCGGCGACAACCAGGGCCAGATCGGCATCAACCTGTCCTACACGACGCCATACGTCCCCATCGACGAGCAGATGGTCATTCCCGTCAACGACGTGATGACGTTGGGCGGCATGGTGATTCCGGTGACCCAGGCCGGGCAGATCTTCCCGATAACCTATTACCTGGGCGGCCTGTTCTACCTCGGCCCGATCAACCTGGGCGCGTCCTCGCTCACCGCTCCGATCGTGACGCTGGCCATCGGCGGGCCGTCGGTGACCGTGCCGATCAGCATCGTCGGCGCCGTCGAGAGCCGCACGATCACGTTCCTCGACATCCCGGCGGCCCCCGGCTTCGGCAACTCCACCACCAGCCCGTCGTCGGGCTTCTTCAACTCCGGCAGCGGCGGCACGTCGGGCTTCGGCAACTTCGGCGGCGGCGATTCGGGGTTCTGGAACAGCGGGCTGGCCGGCGCGATCGGCACCTCCGGGTTCCAGAACTTCGGCTCGCTGCAGTCGGGCTGGGCCAACCTGGGCAACACCGTCTCGGGCTTCTACAACACCAGCACCACCAACCTGGCCACCGCCGCCCACCTGTCGGGCTTCTCCAACGTCGGCACCGACCTGGCCGGCGTGCTGCGCACCCCGACCGGCACGATCTTCAACGCCGGCCTGGCCGACCTGGGACACCTCAACGTCGGCAGCGGCAACCTCGGCGACTTCAACCTGGGCAGCGGCAACCTGGGCAGCTCCAACATCGGGTTCGGCAACGTCGGCAGCCTCAACGTCGGCTCGGGCAACATCGGTGATCACAACGTCGGGTTCGGCAACGCCGGCCCGGGCCTGACCGCCGCCCTGCACGACATCGGCTTTGGCAACCTCGGCAGCGGCAACATCGGATTCGGCAACACCGGCGACAACAACATCGGCTTCGGCAACACCGGCGATCACAACATCGGCATCGGGCTCACCGGCAACGGCCTGACCGGCTTCGGCGGCTGGAACTCGGGCACCGGCAACATCGGCCTGTTCAACTCCGGCACCGGCAACATCGGCATCGGCAACTCGGGCACCGGGAACGTCGGCATCGGCAACTCCGGCGTCCACAACACCGGGATCGGCAACGCGGGCAGCACCAACACGGGCATGTTCAACACCGGCGCCGTCAACACCGGCATCGCGAACGCGGGCAACTACAACACCGGCGCCTACAACACCGGCGACACCAACACCGGCGTCGCCAACACCGGCGACTACAACACCGGGGCCTTCAACACCGGCAACTACAGCACGGGCTTCGCCAACGCCGGCAACATCGACACCGGCGCGTACATCACCGGCGACATGGGCAACGGGTTCTTCTGGCGCGGCGACCAGCAGGGGCTGGGCAGCGCCTACTACGCGATCCACGTCCCCCTGATTCCCGCGCACGTCGACGTGACCGTGCCCCTGAACATCCCGATCACGGCCAGCTTCACCAGCACCCAGTACAGCGGAATCACGCTCAGCAACGTCAATTTCGGTTTCACCATCAGTCTCGGGCCGATCCCGATCTTCAACGGGACGATCAACTCGGTGACGCTGCCGCCGATCACGGCCACCGGTCCGGCGTTGTCGGTCAACATCGGCGACCCGGGCGGCACCACGGTGATCTCGATCCCGGCCACGGCCAGCATCGGCCCCGTGGATTGGACGCTGATCAACTTCCCGGGTGGCACGGGCTTCTTCAACTCCACGACCGGTCCGTCGTCGGGGTTCTTCAACGGCGGCACCGGAACCGTATCGGGCATCGGCAACGTCGGCTCCAACCTCTCGGGCTTCTGGAACGTCGCAACCTCGGGGACGTCGGGGTTCGTCAACTACGGTTCGCTGCAATCCGGTCTGGCGAACCTGGGCGACACCGTGTCGGGGATGTTCAACACGGGCATCGGAACGCCGGCCAACGTCTCGGGGATCCACAACGTCGGCAGCGACCTCGCGGGGTTCTTCCGCGACAACGTGACTTCGATGTCGACGTTCAACCTGGGCATGGGCAACGTCGGCCACGACAACGTGGGCTTCGGCAACGTCGGGAACCACAACCTGGGGTTCGGCAACCTGGGCAGCGCCAACTTCGGCGGCGGCAACGTCGGCGACTTCAACGTCTTCTCCGGCAACCACGGCAGCCACAACGTCGGGCTGGGCAACCTCGGCGACTACAACATCGGGCTGGGCAACCTCGGCGACCACAACGTCGGCCTGGGCAACCTGGGCAACGTCGACATCGGTTTCGGCAACCACGGCGATCACAACGTCGGCTTCGCCAACACCGGCAACAACAACATCGGCATCGGGTTGTCCGGCAACGGCCAGGTCGGGTTCGGCGCCCTGAACTCGGGCACCGGAAACATCGGGCTGTTCAATTCCGGCACCGGCAACGTCGGCCTGTTCAACTCCGGCACCGGAAACATCGGGATCGGCAACTCCGGCACCGGGAACTTCGGCATCGGCAACGCCGGCCACACCAACACGGGTTTCTTCAACCCCGGCAACGTCAACACCGGCCTGTTCAACGTCGGCAACGTCAACACCGGCATCGCCAACCCCGGCAACTACAACTCGGGCAACTTCAACACCGGAAGCTTCAACACGGGCGGATTCAACCCGGGCGACTACAACACGGGCTGGCTGAACACGGGCAGCTTCGACACCGGCCTGGCCAACTCCGGCAACGTCGACACCGGCGCCCTGATCGCCGGCAGCTACAGCAACGGGCTGCTGTGGCGCGGCGACTACCAGGGCCTGTTCGGCATCAGCTCCGCCCTCACGATTCCCGACACCGCCATCCCGGTGAACTTCAATGTGCCGATCTACCTTGACATTCCGGTCACCGCCACGCTCGGCGTCCTCACCGTGCAGGGCTTCCGGATCCCCCCGGTCACCGTCGACCTCAACCTCGTCGGCATCGGCTTCCGGGCCGTCAGCGTCAGCGCCATCAACGTCCCCAGCATTTCCATCTCCCTGCCCACCGTCGGCGCCACCCTGGGCGCCGGTCCCGGCCCGCTGATCGACATCACCGGCAGCGGCGGGCTGCTGCCGATCAAGGTCCCGCTCATCGACATCCCGGCGGCCCCCGGCTTCGGGAACTCGACCACCATCCCCTCGTCGGGCTTCTTCAACTCCGGCCCCGGCAGCGAATCGGGCTTCGGCAACGTCGGCGCCAACCTGTCCGGCTTCTTCAACCTCGGCTCCGGCACCGGCGGGCTCTCCGGCGTCAAGAACTTCGGCCAGCTGGCCTCCGGGCTGTCCAACCTCGGCGACACCGTCTCGGGCTTCCTGAACACGAGCACGCTGGGGCTCTCCACGCCCGCGAACATCTCGGGCCTCGGCAACGTCGGCAGCGACATCGCGGGCCTGTTCAACAACAACCCGACGTTCAACCTCGGCTTCGGGAACGTCGGCTCGGGCAACGTCGGCGGCGGCAACGTCGGTGCCGGCAACTTCGGCTTCGGCAACGTGGGCAGCGCCAACCTCGGCGACGGCAACATCGGCAGTTTCAACGTCGGCAGCGGCAACCGCGGGCTCCACGACTTCGGCTTCGGCAACCTGGGCAACTACGACATCGGCCTGGGCAACCTGGGCAGCCACAGCGTCGGCCTGGGCAACCTCGGCGACTACGACATCGGCTTCGCCAACAACGGCGATCACAACATCGGCTTCGCCAACACCGGGACCGGCAACATCGGCATCGGGCTCACCGGCAACGGCCAGGTCGGGTTCGGTGGCTGGAACTCCGGCACTTCCAACAGCGGCCTGTTCAACTCCGGCACCGGCAACGTCGGCCTGTTCAACTCCGGCACCGGCAACGTCGGGATCGGCAACTCCGGCAGCGGGAACGTCGGCATCGGCAACGCGGGCATCGCCAACCAGGGCGTCGGCAACGCCGGCACGGGCAACTGGGGCCTGTGGAACCCCGGCACCGGCAACACCGGCATCGCCAACGCGGGCACCTACAACACGGGCGCCTACAACACGGGCAGCACCAACACCGGCACGGCCAACGTGGGCAACTACAACACCGGCGACTACAACACCGGCGACTTCAACACGGGCAGCTTCAACGCCGGCGACTACAACACCGGCTACTTCAACACCGGCGACTACAACACCGGCCTGGCGAACTCCGGCAACGTCGACACGGGCGCGTTCATCGCGGGCAACTACGACAACGGCCTGTTGTGGCGCGGCGACTACCAGGGCCTGTGGGGCACCCACGTGGGAGTCGACATCCCGGCATTCCCCGTGCTGAACATGGACATCAGCATCCCCGTCGACATCCCCATCCACGTCGACCTCGGGACCCTCGGCGTCAACGGCTTCACCATCCCGGCGATCGGCATCAACGCCCTCTACATCACCAACCTCAGCATCGGCCCCATCACCATCCCGACCATCACCGGCACCCTGCCCGTCATCGACGTCACCATCGGCGGTCCCACCGCCTCGATACCCATCGCCATCCGCAGCGGCGGTGGCCCCATCCACGTCACGCTGCTGGACATCCCGGCCGCACCCGGCTTCGGCAACTCCACCACCAGCCCGTCGTCGGGATTCTTCAACACCGGCACCGGCACCGCCTCGGGTCTGGGCAACATCGGCGGCAACAACTCCGGCTTCTGGAACGGCGCGCCGACGGGCGCGATCGGCAACTCCGGGTTCCAGAACTTCGGCTCGCTGCAGTCGGGCTGGGCCAACCTGGGCAACACCGTCTCGGGCTTCTACAACACCAGCACCGCCAACCTGGCCACCGCCGCCCACCTGTCGGGCTTCTCCAACGTCGGCACCGACCTGGCCGGCGTGCTGCGCACCCCGACCGGCACGCTGTTCAACGCCGGCCTGGCCGACCTGGGACACCTCAACGTCGGCAGCGGCAACCTCGGCGACTTCAACCTGGGCAGCGGCAACCTGGGCGGCTCCAACATCGGGTTCGGCAACGTCGGCAGCCTCAACGTCGGCTCGGGCAACATCGGCGACTACAACGTCGGGTTCGGCAACGCCGGCCCGGGCCTGACCGCCGCCCTGCACGACATCGGCGTCGGCAACACCGGCAGCTTCAACATCGGCTTCGGCAACATCGGCGATCACAACATCGGCTTCGGCAACACCGGCGATCACAACATCGGCATCGGGCTCACCGGCAACAACCAGATCGGGCTGGGCTCGCTGAACGCGGGCATCGGCAACCTCGGTCTGTTCAACGCCGGCGACCACAACGTGGGGCTGGCCAACGCGGGCAGCAACAACCAGGGGTTCGCCAACACCGGCAACGACAACATCGGCCTGGCCAACACCGGCAACAACGACATCGGCATCGGGCTGACCGGCGACAACCAGGTCGGGTTCGGCTCGCTGAACTCGGGCCTGGCCAACACGGGCTTCTTCAACTCGGGCACCTCCAACAGCGGTCTGTTCAACTCCGGCACCGGCAACGCCGGGTTCTTCAACTCGGGCACCGGGAACTGGGGCATCGGCAACAGCGGCACCGGCAACGTCGGCATCGGGCTCAACGGCACCCACCAGGTGGGCATCGGCGGCCTGAACTCCGGCAGCTACAACGTCGGCCTGTTCAACTCCGGCACCGGCAACGTCGGGATCGGCAACTCGGGCACCGGGAACTGGGGTATCGGCAACACCGGAACCGGCAACACCGGCATCGGCAACAGCGGGAACCACAACACGGGCCTGTTCAACACCGGGAACTTCAACACCGGCATCGCCAACCCGGGCGACTACAACACCGGCATGTTCAACACCGGCAACTACAACACCGGCATCGCCAACCCGGGCGACTACAACACCGGCATGTTCAACACCGGCAACTACAACACCGGCATGGCGAACGCCGGAAGCCTGGGCACCGGCGCGTTCATCACCGGCAACGAGGACAACGGCTTCTTCTGGCGCGGCGACAGGCTCGGCCTGCTGGCGGCCAACTACACCGTGAAGATCGACGAGATCCCGGCGTTCCTCAACGTCGACATCCCGGTCAACATACCGATCACCGGCACCATCACCGACGTGTCGATCCCCGCCATCACCATTCCGAAGATCAACGCCAGCGGAACCGTCGACCTGGCCATCATCAAGGGCACCGTGTTCGCCCCGATCGGCCCCATCACGATCCACGGCGGCGACAACTCGGCGCCGTCCAGCACGCCCATCACGATCGACTTCGGCACGCAACCCGCGATCAACATCAACATCGGCGCGCCCGACGGTTCCACGATCATCCACATCGGCGGCACCGCCGGCGTCGGTCCCGCCACCATCCCGCTGCTGGACCTGCAGCCCGCACCGGGCTTCTTCAACACCACGACCGGCCCGTCGTCGGGTTTCTTCAACTGGGGCGCAGGGCCCTCCTCGGGCGTGGCGAACTTCGGCGCCGGCGTCTCCGGCTTCTACAACGTGGCCACCGGCGGCCTCGGAATGTCGGGCTTCGGCAACTACGGTTCACTGCTGTCCGGCGTGGCCAACCTCGGCGACTCCATCTCGGGCGTGCTCAACACCGGCGTCGGCGCGCCGGCCAACCTCTCGGGCTTCTACAACGTCGGCGCCGACCTGGCGGGCTGGTACCAGAACAGCGTGACCGGAGTGAGCTCGTTCAGCGTCGGCCTGGCCAACCACGGGTTCTGGAACCTGGGCAGCGCCGACCTCGGCGACTACAACATCGGCAGCGGCAACGTCGGCAGCTTCAACGTGGGCCTGGGCAACATCGGCGGCTACAACGTCGGCAGCGGCAACCTCGGCAGCCACAACTTCGGCAGCGGCAACATCGGCAGCGGCAACATCGGTTTCGGGAACGCGGGGCCGGCGCTGACGGCGGCCCTGGACAACATCGGGTTCGGCAACACCGGCAGCTTCAACGTCGGGTTCGGCAACACCGGCAACGGCAACATCGGGTTCGGCAACACCGGCGACGGCAACATCGGCATCGGGCTGCACGGCGACACGCTGACGGGATTCGGCGGCTGGAACTCCGGCACCGGCAACGTCGGCCTGTTCAACTCCGGCACCGGCAACGTCGGCTTCTTCAACTCCGGCACCGGCAACTGGGGCATCGGCAACTCCGGCAACTACAACACCGGCATCGGCAACACGGGCAGCACCAACACGGGCCTTTTCAACTCCGGCCTGGTCAACACCGGCTTCGGCAACGCGGGCAACTTCAACACCGGCGCCTACAACGCGGGCAACACCAACACCGGCAGCTTCAACCCGGGCAACTACAACACGGGCGGCTTCAACCCGGGCGACTACAACACGGGCTACTTCAACACCGGCAACTCCAACACCGGCATCGCCAACGCGGGCAACGTCGACACCGGCGCCTTCATCTCCGGCAACTACGACAACGGCTTCCTGTGGCGGGGCGACTACCAGGGCCTGGCCGGCTTCAGCTACCACAGCAGCGTGTCGCAGATCCCGTGGCACTACGACGTGCACTCCGACATCGAGATACCGATCACGGGCACCATCAACGCCGTCACCCAGGACATGTTCACCATCTCCCAGTTCCCGATACCGATCAGCCTGGAGACCACGATCTGCATCATCTACATCCCGTTCGTCGGATGCGTGCTGTCGGCCTCGATCACCATCCCGATCACGACGGAGCACGTCGGCCCCTTCACCATCGACGCCGCGCCGCTGAACCCCGAAACCCCGATAGACATGGTGATCTCGCAGCCGATCGACTTCGCCGGCAACGGGGCGCTGGGGCCCTTCCCGTTCGGCTTCGAGTGGCAGCAGAGCCCGGGTTTCTTCAACTCGAGCACGCTCCCGTCGTCGGGCTTCTTCAACTCCGGAGCCGGCGGGGCGTCGGGCTTCTTCAACGACGCCGCGGGCGCGGTATCGGGGATCAAGAACGCCTTCGCCGAGACGTCGGGCTTCCTCAATTCCGGCGGCGACGGGAATTCGGGCCTGCAGAACGTCGGAACGCTGGAGTCGGGCTGGGCGAACCTGGGCAACTTCATGTCCGGCTTCTACAACACGACCGCGCTCGACCTCATGCAGCAGGCCTTCATCTCCGGATTCGGCAACTTCGGCACCCAGCTCTCCGGCGTGCTCAACAGCGGCACGGGACCGTAGGGGCCCGCGCGCCGTCAGCGGTTGCGCGGCCTGCGGGGCTGCCAGACCACCAGCGCGGTGCTCTTGGGCACCACCGCGATATCGCGGGACTGGTTGGCGCGCAAGGCCATCACCTCGTCGGACAGCTCCTTGACCCGCGACTGCAGCGCCTCGACCTGATTGGTCAGCTCGATGATGCGTTTGATCCCGGCGAGGTTGACGCCCTCGTCCTGGGAGAGCCGCTGCACCTCCCGCAGCAGGTCGACGTCGCGCTCGGAATAGCGCCGTCCCCCACCGGAAGTGCGGCGCGGGCGGACCAGACCGAGGCGGTCGTAGGTGCGCAGCGTCTGCGCGTGCATGCCGGCCAGCTCGGCGGCCACCGAGATCAGGAACGTCCGGGCCTCTTCTTCCCTGCGGTTCTTGGAGTTTTGCGCCATCAGCGGTTACCCGCCCATCCGGCCCGCGGGTCGAAGCCGCTGGAACGCTCGGCGGCCGCGTAGGCTTCCAGCGCCTCCTGGGCCGCGCCTTCCAGGTTCGGCGGCACCGCCACCTTCACCGTGACGAGCAGGTCCCCGTTGCCGCCGCCGCGCTTGGGCACACCCCGGCCCCGCACCCGCAGGATGCGGCCGTCGGAGGTGCCCTTGGGTACCCGCACACCCACCTTGCCGTCCAGCGTGGGCACCGAAATCGTTGAACCCAAAGCTAATTCGGTGAAGCTGACCGGCACGGTCACGGTGAGATCGTCGCCGTCGCGGCCGAAGACCTTGTCCGGGCGCACGTGCACCGTCACGTACAGGTCGCCCGAGGGCGCGCCCCGCAGGCCGGCCTCGCCCTGGCCGGGCAGCCGAATCCGCTGCCCGTCCTCGACCCCGGGCGGGATCCGCACGTTGATGGTGCGGGTGCGGGTGGTGACCCCGGTGCCCTTGCACTCGTCGCAGGGGTTCTCGATGATCGAGCCGCTGCCCCGGCAGTCGGTGCAGGGCTCGGAGAAGCCGAACGCGCCCTGGTTGCGGTTGATCACGCCGGAGCCGTTGCACGACGCGCACACCTTCGGGCTGGTGCCCGGCCGCGCGCCACTGCCGTGACAGTTGGTGCACGGCGCCGGGCTGGTCAGCCGCAGCGGCATCGCCACGCCCTTGGCGGCCTCGACGAAATCGAGCTCGGTCTCGGTCTCCAGGTCGTTGCCGCGCCGCGGGCGGCTGGGCCGGGCGCCGGCGCCCCGCCCGAACAGGCCGCCGAACAGGTCGCCGATGGTGGCGCCCCCGCTGCGGCCCGCGGCGTCGAACAAGTCGTTCAGGTTGAACTCGGCGCCGTCCCCGCCCGCGTTGAAGCCGCCGAAGTTGCCGGCATCGAACCTGCGTCCGCCGAACCCGCCGCCGGCGAACAGCCGCCGCGTCTCGTCGTACTCCTTGCGCTTGGCCGGATCCGACAACACGTTGTGGGCCTCCGACACCGCCTTGAAACGCTCGCCGGCGGCGGGGTTGTCGGGATTGGCGTCCGGATGCAGGTCGCGCGCCAGCTTGCGGTAGGCGCGTTTGATCTCTTCGGGACTGGCATCGGAGGAGACGCCCAGCTCCTTGTAGAAGTCCTTTTCGACCCATTCACGCTGGGCCATTCCGCGTCACCTCCTCTCACCGAGTTGTGTTGTTGTCCTGATTGTGTGCTCTAGTCACCGGAGCCGGCGCCGTTATCGTCCGTGTCCCGCCCGGTTTCGGCAACGCCTCCGTCGTCCACGACGGTGTCGACGACGCCGACCAGGGCGTGGCGCAGCACCTGGTCGCTCAGCTTGTAGCCCTGGCGCATGACCGTGCCGATGACCGGTTTGGCGCCCTCGCCGCCGTCACCCTCGTGCTGCACGGCCTCGTGCAGCACCGGGTCGAAGTCCTCGCCCTCGGCGCCGAACGCCGTCAGGCCGAGCCCGGTCAGCGCGCCCAGCAGCTTGTCGGCCACCGATTTCAGCGGCCCCGAGTCCAGGTCGCCGTGCTTGCGCGCCCGGTCGAGATCGTCCAGCACGCCCAGCAATTCGTTGACGACGCCGGCCTTGGCCCGGTCGGCCGCGGCCTGCTGGTCGCGCTGCGCCCGCTTGCGGTAGTTGGCGAAGTCGGCCTGCACGCGCTGCAGATCGGCGGTCAGCTCGGCGACCCGGGTGTCGGCGTCGCCGCTGTGGCCTGCCGAGCCGGCCGGCTCGCGCCCTCCCGGCGCTGCTGCGCCGGGAGGGGCGTGCCGGACTTCGCCGGTCTCGGGGTCGATGCGCCGCTTGTCGGTGACGGTTACCTGTTCCTGGTCGCCTTCGCTCACTTGGACTCCTGGTCGTCGTCGACGACCTCCGCGTCCACGACGTCATCGGCCGAACCGGACGGGCCGCCGGGCTCGCCGCCGGCCTCGCCGCCGGCAGCCTGGGTGGCCTCGTAGATCGCCTGCCCGAGCGCCTGGGACTCCTGGCCCAGCCGTTCCATCGCGGACTTGATCGCGCCGATGTCGGTGCCTTCCAGCGCGCTCTTGGCCTCGGCGATCGCGGACTCGACCTTGCTCAGCGTGTCCTCGGGGACCTTCGAGCCGCCCTCGGCCTCCTTCTGGTCGTTGACGAACTTCTCCGTCTGATAGACCAGCGACTCGGCCTGGTTGCGGACGTCGGCCTCCTCGCGACGCTGGCGGTCCTCCTCGGCGTGCGCCTCGGCGTCCTTGATCATCCGGTCGATCTCCTCCTTGGACAGGCCGGAGCCCTCCTGGATCTTGATCGTGTTCTCCTTGCCGGTGCCCTTGTCCTTGGCGGTGACGTGCACGATGCCGTTGGCGTCGATGTCGAAGGTGACCTCGATCTGCGGCACGCCGCGCGGCGCCGGCGGGATGCCGGTCAGCTCGAAGGAGCCGAGCAGCTTGTTGTGCGAGGCGATCTCGCGCTCACCCTGAAAGACCTGGATCTGCACCGACGGCTGGTTGTCGTCGGCGGTGGTGAAGGTCTCCGACCGCTTGGTCGGGATGGTGGTGTTGCGCTCGATGAGCTTGGTCATCACCCCGCCCTTGGTCTCGATGCCCAGGCTCAACGGCGTGACGTCAAGCAGCAGAACGTCTTTCACCTCGCCCTTGAGGACGCCGGCCTGAAGAGCCGCTCCCACCGCTACGACTTCATCGGGGTTGACGCCCTTGTTGGGCTCCTTGCCGCCGGTCATCTCCTTGACCAGCTCGGAGACCGCGGGCATGCGGGTCGAACCACCGACCAGCACCACGTGGTCGATCTCGGACACCGAGATCCCCGCGTCCTTGATCACCGACTGGAACGGCTGACGCGTGCGGTCCAGCAGGTCCTGGGTGATCTTCTGGAACTCGGCGCGAGTGAGCTGCTCGTCGAGGAACAGCGGGTTCTTGTCGGCGTCGACGGTGACGTAGGGCAGGTTGATCGAGGTGCTCTGCGAACTCGAGAGCTCGATCTTGGCCTTCTCGGCCGCCTCCCGCAGCCGCTGCATCGCCATCTTGTCCTTGGTCAGGTCGATGCCGCTGCTGGCCTTGAACTTGTCGACCAGCCAGTTGACGATCCGGTCGTCCCAGTCGTCGCCACCGAGGTGGTTGTCACCGCTGGTGGCGCGGACCTCGACCACGCCCTCGCCGATCTCGAGCAGCGAGACGTCGAACGTGCCGCCGCCCAGGTCGAAGACCAGGATGGTCTGTTCCTTCTCGCCCTTGTCCAGGCCGTAGGCCAGGGCCGCGGCGGTCGGTTCGTTGACGATGCGCAGCACGTTGAGGCCGGCGATCTGGCCGGCTTCCTTGGTCGCCTGACGCTGGGCGTCGTTGAAGTAGGCGGGCACGGTGATGACGGCGTCGGTGATGTCCTCGCCGAGGTAGGCCTCCGCGTCGCGCTTGAGCTTCATCAACACGCGGGCGCTGATCTCCTGCGCGGTGTATTTCTTGTCGTCGATCTCGATGGACCAGTCGGTGCCCATGTGCCGCTTGACCGATCGCACGGTGCGGTCGACGTTGGTCACCGCCTGGTTCTTGGCGGGCTGCCCGACCAGCACCTCACCGTTGCGCGCGAACGCGACGATGGACGGCGTGGTCCGGGAGCCCTCGGAGTTGGCGACGACAACGGGGTCGCCACCCTCGAGGACCGAGACGACGGAGTTGGTGGTCCCGAGGTCGATGCCGACCGCACGAGCCATGGTGATTCCTCCTGAGTAGTCGAGAGTCTTACTGCACTATGTCTGAGTGACCCGCGCTCAAGCCTGCCGGTCGCGCCGGTGTGGTGTCAACTTAGGGTTGAGTCGGATTCACTCAAGTTGTTGATCATGCCAACGGAAGACGTGGCCGTCTTGTTCCCGGGGTCGCGCTCCTCGTCTCCCCGGGCCAACCATCCCGGGCCCGCCGGCCGCCGACCGGCCGCCGGGCACGGATCGTTTCAGGCGTGTTCAGCAAACCCACCGTGCCCGAATCCCGCGGGTGGTATAGCCTGACCGCCAGTCCGTTCCCGGGTGTGTGCCGGTGTCGCGGCAACGAACGAAGCCACGGCGATAGGAGCCCGATGCCGTCCCCGACGCCATCGCCAGACAGCGCCGCCGAGCGGCTCAGGCGTGAAGACGCGGGTTACCACCACGCCCTCAACAACCGCCAGCTGCAGATGATCGGCCTCGGCGGGGCCATCGGAACCGGGCTCTTCCTCGGCGCCGGGGGGAGGCTGGCGTCGGCGGGGCCCGGGCTGTTCCTGGTCTACGGGATCTGCGGGATCTTCGTCTTCCTGATCCTGCGCGCCCTCGGCGAACTCGTGCTGCACCGCCCGTCCTCGGGGTCGTTCGTGTCCTACGCCCGCGAATTCTTCGGCGAGAAGACGGCGTTCGTCGCGGGCTGGATGTACTGCCTGAACTGGGCGATGACGGGGATCGTGGACACCACCGCGATCGCGCACTACTGCCACTACTGGAGGTCGCTGTACACCGTCCCGCAGTGGGCGCTGGCGCTGATCGCGCTGGTGGCCGTGTTGTCGATGAACCTGATCTCGGTCAAGCTCTTCGGCGAGCTGGAGTTCTGGGCCTCGCTGATCAAGGTGCTGGCGCTGGTGACGTTCCTCGTCATCGGCGCGGTCTTCGTGATCGGGCGCTTCCAGGTCGACGGCCACGACACCGGCCCGTCGCTGTGGGACACCCATGGCGGGTTGCTGCCCAGCGGCGTGGTCCCCCTGGTCCTGGTCACCTCGGGTGTGGTGTTCGCCTACGCCGCCGTCGAACTGGTCGGCATCGCCGCCGGGGAGACGGCGAATCCGCACAAGATCATGCCGCGCGCGATCAACTCGGTGGTCCTGCGCATCGCGGTGTTCTACATCGGGTCGACCGTGCTGCTGGCGTTGCTGCTGCCGCACACCGCCTACGAGAAACACGTGAGCCCGTTCGTCACGTTCTTCTCCAAGGCCGGCTTCGGCGGGGCGGGCACCGTGATGAACCTCGTGGTGCTCACCGCCGCACTGTCCAGCCTCAACGCCGGCCTGTATTCGACCGGCCGCATCCTGCGGTCGATGGCGATCAACGGCAGCGGCCCGAAGTTCACCGCGCCGATGTCGAAGAACGGCGTGCCCTACGGCGGGATCCTGCTCACCGCCGCCGTCGGGCTGCTGGGGATCGTGCTCAACGCCGTCCAGCCCAGCCAGGCGTTCGAGATCGTGCTGCACATCGCCGCGGTGGGCGTCGTGGTGGCCTGGGCGACGATCGTGGCGTGTCAGCTGCGGCTCCACTTTCTGGCCCGCCGGGGCGATGTGCAACGTCCGGCCTTCCGGATGCCGTTCGCCCCTTACAGCGGCTACCTCACGCTGGTGTTCCTGGCCGGCGTCCTGGTCGAGATGATGTTGGACAAGGTCCAGGGCCCCTGGATGATCGGCGCGGTCATCCTCGGCGTTCCCGCATTCGTCGGCGGCTGGTTCGTGGTGCGCCACCGCGTGCGGGCGATCGCGCAGGACAGCGGCGCCCCGGCCGCCGAGCCTCCCCTGGCGGCCTAAGGCTCGTCGATGTCGTGCCCGCCGGCCAGGTCGGCGCAGTCGACGAGTTCGACGTCGCCCCGGTCGCGCAGGTAGGCCCCCGCACCCCGATCCCCGGACACCCGGCCCAGCACCGCCGGCCAGTGCCGCCGCGCGAGGACCACCGGGTGACCGGGCCGGTCACCGAAGACGGCGCGCGCCAGGCCGCTGCCCGACGCGACCGCGCGCTCCAGGACCCGCGCCACCACGTCGGGGCCGACATCGGGGGTGTCGACGACGTGCAGCACCGCGTAGTCGGCGTGCAAACGGTCCGCCTGGGCCAGGCCGGCGCGCATCGAGGCGCTCAAGCCGTCCTGCCATCGCGGCGCCATCACCGGGGTCGTCCCGGGCGGCGTCACCACCTCCGCGGCGCCCAGCACCACGACGACGTCGGCGCAGCCCCCGCCGCGCAGGGCACCGACCGCGGCGTCCAGCCAGCCCTCGACCAGCACCTTCGGCCTGCCGTAGCGCCGCCCCGCGCCCGCCGCCAGCAGGACCCCGACGTGGCGCGGCGCCAGCCTCGACTGCGATAACGGCACTCTCCTATGATGACATTGGACTTCTCTTCGAGCGATAACCGTGCGCAACCCGCGGATGGAGCGTCATGACCCAGGACGTGCATGCAGCCCCGACCGGCCCGGCGCCCCGCTATGCCGGCACGCGCGTTCAGCGGGTGGAGGACCTGCGCCTGCTGACGGGGCGCGGCAGCTTCGTCGACGACATCTCGCGCCCCGGCATGCTGCACGCGTGCTTCGTGCGCAGCCCGTTCGCCCGCGCCCGGATCAACGGCATCGACGCCTCGGCGGCGCTGGCGCTGCCCGGGGTGCGCGCGGTGTTCACCGCCGCGGACCTCAACGCGGACGTCCACGAGGCCTGGCACGCCGTGGCCGGCAAGGACGTCCCCGACACGCCGCGGCCGCCGCTGGCCGAGGGCGAGGCGAAGTTCGTCGGCGACCCGGTCGCGCTGATCGTCGCCGAGAGCCGGTATGTCGCCGAGGACGCGCTGGAACTCGTCGACGTCGACTACGAGCCGCTGCCCGCGGTCACCGACTTCACCCGGGCCCAGACCTCCGACGTGCTGGTGCACGACGCCTACCCGAACAACGTCGCGGGCGGGATGGGCGGGGCGCCGCCGGACGAAGAGCTTTTCGCCAACGCGCCGTGCGTGGTCGAAGAGCACATCTACCAGCAGATCTACGCGCCGGTGCCGATCGAGACCCGCGGGCTGGTCGCCGAGTGGTCGGCCGCGTCCGGGGAGCTCACCCTGTGGGCGTCCACGCAGACCCCGCACG
This sequence comes from uncultured Actinomycetota bacterium, assembly GCA_963711445.1. Classification (GTDB taxonomy): domain Bacteria; phylum Actinomycetota; class Actinomycetes; order Mycobacteriales; family Mycobacteriaceae; genus Mycobacterium. Next base: position 26,663 of record CAVQEF010000002.1, on the reverse strand, counting down.
AGCTGCGGGCGTTCTGCGCGCGCCTGTTGGGCATTGCGGCGCAACGGGTCCGGGTCATCATGCGCGACACCGGCGGCGGTTTCGGGCAGAAGGTCGTCCCGATGCGCGAGGACATGTGCATCATGCTGGCCGCGCGCAAGGTGCCCGCGGCGCTGAAATGGATCGAGGACCGGCGCGAGAACCTGATGTCGGCCGGGCAGGCGCGCCACGTGGACGGCACCGCCCGCATGGCGTTCGACGACGAGGGCAACATCCTGGCGGCCGACATCGACTTCACCCAGGACATCGGCGCCTACCCGACGCCCTACCCGGTGCTGACCACGGCCGCGATCGGCATGTTCTTCCCCGGCCCGTACCGGGTGCCCAAGGCCAGCTTCAACTACAAGACGGTGTTCTCCAACACCAGCGGCCTGGCCGCCTACCGCGGGCCGTGGCAATACGAGTCGCTGGCCCGCGAGATCCTGCTCGACGTCGCCGCGCGCACGATGGACCTCGACCCCGTCGAGCTGCGCCGGCGCAACCTGCTGCGCCGCGACGAGATGCCCTACGTCAATCCCAACGGCATGCCCTATGACCACGTCGCCCCGGCCGAGACGTTCGAGCAGGCCGTGAAAATCCTTGACCACGAAGGGTTTCGCAAGGAGCAGGCCGAGGCGCTGGCGCAGGGCCGCTACCTGGGCGTGGGATTCTCGGCCTACGTCGAGCCCACCGGCGCGGCGACCGGACACCTGGCCACCGAGGGCGCCACCATGCGGATGGAGCCCACGGGGCGGATCAACGTCTACGTCAACGGGGGCTCGAGCGGAAACAGCCTGGAAACCACGGTGATTCAGCTGACCGCCGACGCGCTGGGCGCCGACATCGACGACGTGGCCACCATCCAGGGCGACACCGCGGTCACGCCCTACGGGGCCGGTACGCAGGGCAGCCGCAGCGGTCCGATGACCGCCGGGGCCGTCGCCCAGGCGGGGGCCATCCTGCGCGAGAAGATCGTGGCGCTGGCCGCACACCAGCTCAAGGTCGCCGAATCCGAAGTGGAGCTGGCACATTCGGCCGCGACCGTGCGCGGCGACCCGTCGCGGAGGGTGAGCTTCGGCGAGCTGGCCTATGTGGCGTACTACTCGCCGCAGGCGCTGCCGCCGGGGACCTCGCCCGAGCTGGAGGCCACCGCCCGCTACGTCGCGGCGGCGCCGATCCTGTGGGCCAACGCGACGCATGCCTGCACCTGCGAGGTGGACGTCGAGACGGGCAAAGTGACGCTGCTGCGCTACATCGTCAGCGAGGACGTCGGGCCGATGATCAACCCGGCGATCGTGGAGGGCCAGATCGCCGGCGGGGCGGTGCAGGGCATCGGCGGCGCGCTGATGGAGGACCTGGCCTACGACGACGACGGCAATCCGCTGGCAACGACTTTCGTCGACTACCTGCTACCGACGGCCACCGAGGTGCCGCCCATCGAGTTCGGCCACGTCGAGATACCGGGCCCCGGCCCCGGCGGGTACAAGGGCGCCGGCGAGGGAGGGGCCATCGGGTCGGTGCCCGCGGTGATCAACGCGATCAACGACGCGCTGGCGCCGCTGGGCGTGACCATCACCCGGCTGCCGGCCAGCCCGGCGTCGATCGCCGCGCTGCTGGCCGAGGGGGACCGGTGAAGCCCGCCGCGTTCGACTACCACCGCCCCGGCACCGCCGAGGAGGCGGTGGGGCTGCTGGCCGAGCTGGGCGACGAGGCCAAGATCATCGCCGGCGGCCAGAGCCTGGTGCCGATGCTGTCGATGCGGCTGGCGTACTTCGACCACCTCATCGACATCTCCCGGCTGGGCGAGCTGCAGGGCATCGAGCGCAGGGGCCAGCAGTTGTGGATCGGCGCGGGCACCACCGAGGCCAAGGTCGGCGCCGATGCGCAAGTGCGCCAAGCGGTTCCGTTGTTGACGCGGGCGACACCGTTCGTCGGGCACTTCCAGATCCGTAACCGCGGCACCCTGGGCGGGTCGATCGCCCACGCCGACGCCGCGGGCGAATACCCCGCAGTCGCACTGACTTTGGACGCGGTGATGGAGGTGCTCTCCCCGCGGGGGCGGCGCGAGATCGCGGCCGCCGACTTCTTCACCGACGTGTGGGAGACCAGCATGGAGCCCGACGAAGTGCTGACCGCGACCCGCTTCCCGGTGTGGAACGGCAGGTCCGGGTTCGCGATCCAGGAATTCGCCCGCCGGCACGGCGATTTCGCGATCGCGGGCGCGCTGGTCGCCGTCGCGCTCGACGACGCCGACCGGGTGTCCCGGTGCGCGATCGGGTTGCTGGGCCTGGGTGCCACGGTCCGGCGCGCGACGGCGGCCGAGCACGCCGTCACCGGAAAGCCGGCCGCCGAGCTGGTGCCCGAGGACGTCGGCCGGGCCGCGATGACCGGGCTCGACGACATCCCGACCGACCTGCAGGGGTCGGCGGCGTACCGCACCAAGGTGGGCGCGGCCATGGCAGCGCGCGCCTGGACTCAGGCAATCGGAGAAGCGGGGGCAGCTCATGCATGACCAACCGGTGCGGTTGTCGGTCAACGGAACACCGATCACCGCCACCGTCGAGCCGCGCATGACGCTGGCGGACTTCCTGCGCGAGGAGTGCGGGCTCACCGGCACCCACCTGGGCTGCGAACACGGGGCGTGCGGCGCCTGCACGGTGCTGCTGGACGGCGCCGCGGTGCGCTCGTGCTTGATGTTCGCGGTGCAGGCCGACGGCACGGAGGTGACGACGGTCGAGGGCATCGCCTCCCCCGACGGCACGCTGTCGCCGGTGCAGTCGGCGCTGCGGGAGTGCCACGGGCTGCAGTGCGGCTTCTGCACGCCGGGTTTCGTGCTGTCGCTGACGGCGTTGCTGCGCGACAACCCCGAGCCCACCGACGCGGAGATCCGCGAGGGCCTGTCCGGCAACTTCTGCCGCTGCACCGGCTACCAGGGCATCGTCACCGCCGCGCATCGGGCCGCCGAGGCGATGCGCGTTGCCGATTTGCAATCCGCCGCGGGCGCGTCACCGGGGTAACCGGCCCCGGTTCCTGAATAATCTGCACCTGATATTCCAGATTTCAGGAGTCAAGCGTGCGGTTGTCGCAAAGGGCACGGTGGTATTTCGCGGGTGGCTCGCTGCTGCTCTCGCCCGTGTTGGTGAGCGCGATGCCCGTCTCGGGCTGCAGTTCCAGCATCGACGGCAACCCGGTCGCCGCGCCCGGCGCGGGCCCGGTCGAACCGAGCTTTCCCACGCCCAGCTCGGGACAGGCCCCGGGACAGGCCCCGGGACAGGCTTTGCCGCCGTCGCCGAGCACCGGGGTCCCGGCCCCGACCGGGCCGACCAACCCCGCCGGTGCCATCCCGCTCGCACCCGACCAGAACGGCTACGTCTTCATCGAGACCAAGTCCGGGACGACGCGGTGCCAGATCAACAAGGAGACGGTCGGCTGCGAGGCGCCGTTCGCCAACTCCCCGCTCAAGGACGGCGAGCACGCCAACGGCGTCAGCGTCACCGCCGGCGGAACCGTGCAGTGGGTGCTGGGCAACCTGGGGGCCATCCCGACTGTCACGCTCGACTACAAGACCTACGCGGCGCAGGGCTGGACGATCAAGGCCGCCGAGGACGGCACCCGTTTCACCAACGAGGCCACCGGCCACGGGATGTTCGTCAGCATCGAGAAGGTCGACACCTTCTAGGCACCGGCATCGCCGGGCGGCGGCGGCACCGGTGTGGCGGTCAGTAATATCGGTTCCGTGGCACGCTACGGCCCACCTGACGACTTCCACAATCAACCGACCGAGCACGCTAACTGGGGGTTGGGCGGAGCACCGCACGACGAGCCCCCACCGCATGGCGAACCCCCACCGGAGGCGCCCGAACAGGCCGGGCAGCCCGAGGGTCCCGACTTCTTCGACAAGGACGACGAGCCCACCCCCTGGTATCGCCGGCCCGCGATGCTGATCGGCTGGATTGTGCTCGTCCTGATCCTGACCGGGCTGATCGCCTTCGGCATCGTCGAGCTGATCCACGGGGACCAGGGCACCGGCAACGCCCCCTCCACCAGCATGACCTCGGCGACGAGCACCACCGAGACCACCACCACGACGCCGACGACGCCCACCGAGACCACGACCACGCCGACCAGCAGCAGCGCGGCCGCCCCGGCGCCGCAGCCCACCCAGCGACACACCGAGCAGCCGGCCCAGCCGCCCCCGCACCACCACCACCTGCCGCATCTGCCGTCGGTGATCACCATCCCGGAGGTCCCGACCGTGATCACGCTGCCGCCCGGCCTGCCCTGAGGACACGCCGCCGCGCCGCCGGGCCACCGGCACGCCGCCCCACCTAGACTCGCTGGAATCCGCGGCGTGAGGGGTGTGCGATATGAGCGAGGCGCTCGGGTTGTCGATCGGGGTGGCCAACCTGGTCGCGGCCCGCTCGGGTGGCGCGCCGGTGCGCCGCAGCTCCGTGGTGACGCTGTATGAACACCGGGCGACCGAGGTCGGCCTGCCCGACGAGAACCCGAACCTCACCGAACCCGGCCTGGTGCTGCGGGGATTCGTCGAACGCGTCGGCGACCGCGCACCGCTGGTGGCGGCCGACGGGACGACGTACCTCGGCGAGGTGGTGACGGTCGAGGCGATCGAGGCGATGGCCCGCACCGTCGGCGCGGGAACACCGATCACCGTCGCGGTGCCCGCGTACTGGTCCGAGGCCCAGGCCACCGCGCTGCGCGACGAGTTCTTCGCCCAACCGGACCTGGCGCGCGGCGGCGTGCCTCCGGTTCTGGTGTCCGACGCCACCGCCGCGCTGGCGGCGCTGCGCGGCAGCCCCGGCTTCCCGAGCGACGGTGTCGTCGTCGTGTGCGACTTCGGCGCGGGCGGAACCAGCGTGACACTGAGCGACGCGGGCGCGGGCTTTCGGCAGATCGGCTCGACGCTGCGCTATGCGGAGTTCTCCGGCGACGGGATCGACCAGCTCCTCCTCGATCGCGTGCGGGCGGCCGAACCGGAGATCGACGCGACCGGCGCCGCCGGCACCACGCGGATGGGATCGCTGACCCGGCTGCGGAGCCAATGCCGGCGCGCCAAGGAAGAACTGTCGGCGGCCACGCAGGCAACGGTCCCGGCGGTGTCCGGCGAGGACGTCCGGCTCTCGCGCACCGAGCTGGAACAACTCGTCTCCGGGCCGCTGGACCGCTTCCTCGATGCCCTCGAAGAGACGTTGCGGCGCAACGGGATCGACCGATCCAACCTCGCCGCGGTGGCGGTCGTCGGGGGCGGCGCCGGGATGCCGCTGATCGCCGCGAAAGTGTCGGGGCGCCTGCGGTCACCGATCCTGGCCACCCCGCAACCGGGCTACAGCGCGGCGGTCGGCGCCGCGCTGCTCGGTATGCAGCGGTCGTCGGCGGGCGCCCCGACCACGGCCGCACCGGTCGTCGAGAGCCCGACCGAGTTGGCCGCCATTCCCGCCGAGCTGACCCAGGCCGCCTGGGCGGCCGCCGACGATTCGGGCGACTACCATCCAGTGGCCTGGTCGCAGGACGCCGAGGACTCCGACGAGCCGGTCCCCTACACCGGCCCCGAGCACACCGGCGGCTACGGCCGCGAACCGGAGGCCGACTACGCCGACGAGGACACCTCCCTGCCCTGGTACAAGCGCACGGCGCTGGTGTTGAGCCTGGTCGGCGCCGGGGCGGCGGTGCTGGTCGCCGCGCTGCTGGCGCTCACCCTGGGCCGCGACGAGTCGAACAAACCGGGCGCGCCGACACCGCAGACCGTGACCGTGACCCTGCCCAACAACAGCACCACCGTGACGGTCATCCCGGCACCGCCGCCGTCGTCCGAGCAGGCCCCGACCACCGCCGCGACCACCGCGCCGCCGGCCACGACCACCACGACCACCACGACCACCGCCCCACCCACCACCACCACGACGACCACGACCTCAGCGCCGCCGTCCACCACCACGACGACCCAGCCGACCACGACGTCGCAGGCGACGACCACGGCGCCGCCCACGACCACCCGGGAAAGGCTGTTCCCCCGCTTCGAGCCCCGGTTCAGTCACTGAGCCCGGCCCCCCGTCGACGCCGCCGCACCGGCCTGAGCCGCAGGCCAGGGGCGCCGGTGCCCGGTAGGTTAGGGCACCCTTTCTCGCGTCCCAAGCGGCGGAGATGTAACTATGAGCGGGGCTAAGCAGGCAATTCAAGCGCGCTGAACCAACGATGCATTGGGGAGACTTTCTGTGCACACGCAGATGCTCATCAGACTGACAGTGGGCATGGGCATGACCCTGGTCATGGCCGCGCTGGCCCTGCGCCGAGTCTGGTGGCTGTTCAAGCTGACGACGTCCGGACAGCCGGCCCCCGGGCACACCGACGACCCCGGCAGGCGCGTCTGGACCGAGATCGCCGAGGTCTTCGGGCAGCGCCGGCTGCTGAAGTGGTCGATTCCGGGCCTGGCGCACTTCTTCACCATGTGGGGCTTCTTCATCCTGCTCACGGTCTACATCGAGGCCTACGGCTTCCTGTTCCAGTCGAACTTCCACATCCCGATCATCGGCACCTGGGACGCGCTGGGCTTCCTGCAGGACTTCTTCGCCACCGCAGTCTTCCTCGGCATCGTCACGTTCGGGATCATCCGCACCGTGCGCAACCCGCGCGAACTCGGCCGGGCGTCGCGGTTCTACGGCTCGCACAACGGCGGCGCGTGGCTGGTCCTGTTCATGATCTTCAACGTCATCTGGACCTACGTGCTGGTGCGCGGCTCGGCCGTCAACAACGGCACGCTGCCCTACGGCAAGGGCGCGTTCCTGTCGCAGTTGTTCGGCGCCATCCTGCGGGGGCTGGGCCAGCCCGCCAACGAGATCATCGAGACGACGGCGCTGCTGGCGCACATCGCGGTCATGCTGGCGTTCCTGATCATCGTGCTGCACTCCAAGCACCTGCACATCTTCACCGCGCCGATCAACGTCATCTTCAAGCGGCTGCCGGACGGGCTGGGCCCGCTGCTGCCGGTCGAATACCAGGGCAAGCCGGTCGACTTCGAAAACCCGCCCGACGACGCGCAGTTCGGCCGCGGCAAGATCGAGGACTTCAGCTGGAAGGCCATGCTGGACTTCGCCACCTGCACCGAGTGCGGCCGCTGCCAGTCGCAGTGCCCGGCCTGGAACACCGGCAAGCCGCTGTCCCCCAAGCTCGTCATCATGGACCTGCGCGACCACTGGATGGCCAAGGCGCCATACCTCCTGGGCGAGAAGCAGGCGGAGCCACTCGAGGGTCTCGACCTCGAAACGGTTCACGAAGAGGGCCACCACGTGCCGGAGTCCGGGTTCGGCCGGGTGCCCGGCCACGGGCCGGAGCAGGCTGCCCGCCCCCTGGTCGGCACCGCGCAGCAGGGCGGGGTGATCGACCCCGACGTGCTGTGGTCGTGCGTGACCTGCGGCGCCTGCGTCGAGCAGTGCCCGGTGGACATCGAGCACGTCGATCACATTGTCGATTTGCGCCGCTACCAGGTGATGATGGAGTCGGAGTTCCCCTCCGAGCTGTCCACGCTGTTCAAGAACCTGGAGACCAAGGGCAACCCGTGGGGGCAGAACGCGTCGGACCGCACCAACTGGATCGACGAGGTCGACTTCGACGTCCCCGTCTTCGGCCAGGACGTCGAGAGCTTCGGGGGCTACGAGTACCTGTTCTGGGTGGGCTGCGCGGGCGCCTACGACGACAAGGCCAAGAAGACCACCAAGGCCGTCGCCGAACTGCTCGCGATCGCCGGCGTGAAGTACCTGGTGCTGGGCTCCGGGGAGTCCTGCAACGGCGACTCCGCGCGCCGCTCGGGCAACGAGTTCCTGTTCCAGCAGCTCGCGCAGCAGGCCGTCGAGACCTTGGACGGGGTGTTCGAGGGCGTGGAGACCGTGGACCGCAAGGTCGTGGTCACCTGCCCGCACTGCTTCAACACCCTGGGCCGCGAGTACCGCCAGCTGGGCGCCAACTACACGGTGTTGCACCACACCCAGCTGCTCAACCGGTTGATCCGCGACAAGAAGCTGGTGCCGGTCACCCCGGTCTCCCAGGAGATCACCTACCACGACCCGTGCTACCTGGGCCGGCACAACAAGGTGTACGAGGCGCCGCGGGAGCTGATCGGGGCCGCCGGGGCCACCCTCACCGAGATGCCCCGGCACGCCGAGCGCAGCTTCTGCTGCGGGGCCGGCGGCGCGCGGATGTGGATGGAAGAGCACATCGGCAAGCGCATCAACCACGAACGCGTCGACGAGGCCCTGGCCACCGGGGCCGCCACCGTCGCCACCGCCTGCCCGTTCTGTCGGGTGATGGTCACCGACGGCGTCAACGACCGGCAGGAGGAGGCCGGCCGCGAGGGCGTCGAGGTGATGGATGTGGCGCAGGTGCTGCTCGGCTCGATCGAGTACGACAAGGCCACCCTGCCGGCAAAGGGCGCCGCCGCCGAACAGGCCGCGAAGGCGGCACCCAAGGCCGAGCCCAAGGCCAAGGCCGCGACCTCGCCCGCGCCGGCCGAGGCTCCCGCCAAGGCCGAGGAGCCCGCCAAGGCCTCCGGAAAGGCCGAGGCCGCCCCGGCCAAGGGGCTGGGCATCGCCGGCGGCGCCAAACGGCCCGGCGCCAAGAAAGCCGCGCCCGCGGCCCCGGAGAAGGCCCCCGAAAAGGCCCCCGAAAAGGCGGACGAGGCGGCCGAGGCGAAAACCGAGGCCGCGCCCGTCAAGGGGCTGGGCATCGCCGGCGGCGCCAAGCGGCCCGGCGCCAAGAAGGCCGCGCCCGCGGCCAAGGCACCGGAAAAGGCCCCCGAAAAGGTGGAGCCCACCGAGGCACCCGCCGAATCCGCCGAGCCCGCCGCACCCGTGAAGGGCCTGGGGATCGCCGCCGGCGCCAAACGGCCCGGCGCCAAGAAGTCCGCAGCCAAGCCCGTGCAGGCCAAGCCCGCCGAGGCCGAGGCCGAGGCTGAGGCCCCCGAGGAGCAACCGGGGGCCAAGCCGGAGCCCGAGACCGAGCCGGCAAAGCAGACCGACGAGGACGAGACGCCCCCGGCGCCCCCGGTCAAGGGGCTGGGCATCGCCCGCGGCGCGCGCCCGCCGGGCAAGCGCTGACCAGGCACGCCGAGCGTGTTCTCAGGGCGAAAAATCGACGAAATTCTCGCCCTGGGAACACGCTCGGCGACAAGGGGCCGTCGGCATCGGCCGGCGCGCGCACCACGTCGACCTGAGGTTTTGAGGCCGGTCAGCAAAATATCGGTGGACAGCGATGGCACCATAGTGTGGTGACAACTCACCAGTTGCCCGTGCACGCGCCCGGTCACCACCGGCAGCGGCTGTTCGCGCAGTCGTCCAAGCTGCAGGACGTCCTGTACGAGATCCGCGGTCCGGTGCACCAGCACGCCGCACGGCTGGAAGCCGAGGGGCACCGCATCCTCAAGCTCAACATCGGCAACCCGGCGCCGTTCGGCTTCGAGGCTCCCGACGTGATCATGCGCGACATGATCCAGGCGCTGCCGTACGCGCAGGGCTACTCCGACTCCCAGGGCATCCTGCCCGCCCGGCGCGCGGTGGTCACCCGCTACGAGTTGGTCGAGGGCTTCCCGCGGTTCGACGTCGACGACGTCTACCTGGGCAACGGCTGTTCCGAGCTGATCACCATGACGCTGCAGGCGCTGCTCGACAACGGCGACCAGGTGCTGATCCCGTCGCCGGACTACCCGCTGTGGACGGCGTCGACCTCGCTGGCGGGGGGCACGCCGGTGCATTACCTGTGCGACGAGACCCAGGGCTGGCAGCCCGACATCGCCGACTTGGAGTCCAAGATCACCGAGCGCACCAAGGCGCTGGTGGTGATCAACCCGAACAACCCGACCGGCGCGGTCTACAGCCGCGAGATCCTCACCCAGATGGTCGATCTGGCGCGTAGACACCAGCTGCTGCTGCTGGCCGACGAGATCTACGACAAGATCCTCTACGACGACGCCGAGCACATCAGCGTCGCCGCGCTGGCGCCCGACATGCTCTGCCTGACCTTCAACGGGCTGTCCAAGGCCTACCGCGTCGCCGGCTACCGCGCCGGCTGGCTGGCCATCACCGGACCCAAGGACCACGCCGGCAGCTTCATAGAGGGCATCAGCCTGCTGGCCAACATGCGGCTGTGCCCGAATGTCCCTGCGCAGCACGGGATCCAGGTGGCTCTCGGCGGCCACCAGAGCATCGAGGACCTGGTGCTGCCCGGCGGCCGGCTGCTCGAGCAGCGCGACGTCGCCTGGGAGAAGCTCAACGAGATCCCGGGGGTCTCCTGCGTCAAGCCGCAGGGCGCGCTGTACGCGTTCCCGCGGCTGGACCCCGAGGTCTACGACATCGCCGACGACGAGCAACTGGTCCTCGACCTACTGCTGCAGGAGAAGATCCTGGTCACCCAGGGCACCGGGTTCAATTGGCCGGCACCGGATCACCTGCGGATCGTGACGCTGCCGTGGGCCCGCGACCTGGCCGCCGCGATCGAGCGGCTCGGCAACTTCCTGGCCGGCTACCGGCAGTGAGCGTGTCCGCCGCGCGACCGGCCGAACTCAGCGCCGTTCCAGCAGGTCCAGCAGATAGCCCCCGTAGCCGGACTTGACCAGCGTGCGCGCGCTGGTTTCCAGCTGCTCATCGCTGATCCAGCCCTGCGCCCAGGCGATTTCCTCGGGCACACTGACCTTGAGGCCCTGCCGCCTTTCCAGGGTGCGGACGTAGTCGCTGGCATCCAGCAGCGAGTCGAAGGTGCCGGTGTCCAGCCACGCCGTCCCGCGGGCCAGCACCTCGACGGCCAACCGGCCCCGGTTCAGATAAATCTGGTTGACCTCGGTGATCTCGTACTCGCCCCGCGCCGATTTCCCCAAGCCCTTGGCGATTTCGATGACGTCGTTGTCGTAGAAATACAGACCCGGCACGGCGAACTGCGATTTGGGCGTGGCGGGCTTCTCCTCCAGCGACAGCGCCATGCCGTCGTCGCTGAATTCGACCACGCCGTACGCCGACGGGTTGGCCACCCAGTAGGCGAAAATGGCTCCGCCGCTGATGGATTGGAAACGGTTCAGGCTGGTGCCCAGTCCCGGGCCGTAGAAGATGTTGTCTCCCAATACCAAAGCCACCGAGTCGTTGCCGATGTGTTCGGCCCCCAGGACGAAGGCCTGGGCCAGGCCGTCGGGGCTGTTCTGGGTCACATAGCTGATGTTGACGCCGAACTGCGCGCCGTCACCCAACAGCCGCTGAAAGCCCGCCGAGTCGTGCGGGGTGGTGATCACCAGGATGTCGCGGATACCGGCCATCATCAGGGTGGACAGCGGGTAGTAGATCATCGGCTTGTCATAGACCGGCAGCAACTGCTTGCTGATGCCGATGGTGATCGGATGCAGGCGGGTGCCCGATCCGCCGGCCAGGATGATGCCCCGCATGCGTGTCTCCTAGTTCACGAGGTCGGAATCGGTGAGTTCGGTGGCCGCCAGTGCCGACGCCAGGTCCTCGTGGCGGAAGACCGAGGTGACGTGGTCGTGGACCACCCGGAACGCCGACGCGGCGTTGGTGACGGCGCCGGGATCGTCGGCGCTACCGATCTTCTGCTCGACGACCACCACCCCGTCGTGCACATACATCCGGCCGGTCTCGGCCGTGCGGTTGAGGGACCCTGCCCATTCGCGCAGCGCCTGGTGGCCCTGCACGGCGCCGTGCGCGTCGCCGATCTCGATGTCGTCGCTGGACAGCGCCACCAACGTGTCGAGGTCGGCGGCGTTGAGGGCGTCATGCCAGGCCAGCACGGTTGCTATCTCCGATGTGGTCATGGTGTGCAAATTACCGTGTGCGTCCAGCGCCCGTGGCTAGAGCGGCGTACGGTCCAGCCAGTTTTTCCACACCGCCTCGTCGCCGAACAGTTCCACGCCGGTCTCGGCCAGTGGCACCCGGCGCAGGATGGCCAACAGCAGCTCGGTGGCGCCACCCCGCAGGGCCGCGCTGCCCTTGGCGTGCTCGTGGGACCACGTGATGCGGCCGTCCTGGACGGCGACGGTCCACTCGCCGGCTTCGCCCAGCCCGGCATCGGTGGCGTGCAGGTGCAGGGTCTGGCCGTCGGCGAGCGGCAGGTCGGCGCCGTCATGCCCGGCCTGGACCGCGACCCGCTCGAGCCACTCGGTGATCCCGTCGGCCGCGATGCCGGGGGCGAGGCCGAAGTCGGCGCCGGTGGCGATGGCGGCATCGGCGCGGTGCACCGCGACCTCGTGCACCCAGCGCCGGAGCCACCAGCTCGCGGGGCGTGGCCCCAGGAAAGTCCACACCGGCGTTTCCGCGCCGGTCAGCTCCACCGCGTCGATGAGCCGCTGGGCCCCGCCCTGCAGCCACGAGATCGCGTCGGCGGGATCCTCCGGCGGCTTGCCGCCCTCGACCTCGCGGGGATCGAGGGCATGGTCGAGCTTGTCCCGGACGATCTGGGCCGCCCAGCGTTCGCCCCGGCCCACATGGCGGAACAGTTGCTTGAGCGTCCAGCCCGGGCAGGTCGGCACCGGCGTGGAGTCATCGACATCGCGGAAAAGCTCCGAAAATGCCCGGTTCTCCTCGAGAAATGCGGCGGCATAATCCACGCCGGCCAGGCTACCTGCCGCCGGTCCGGACGGTGGGGCCTTTGCCGGAGTCGACGGTCAGGCCCTCATGCCAGTGCTGCGCGATGCGGTCGCGGTCGGTGACGTGTGTGGCCAGCCCGGCGCGGCGCCAACTGGCCTACGCCGACGAACTGGGCGAGCTGCTGGCCGACGCGGTAGCAACCATGCCCGGCCCGGTGAGCTAGGACCGCCGCGCCCCCAGCCGGAACACCCGCCAGCCGGCCCGCTGCCAGCGGGCAACGTCCAGGCAGTTGCGGCCGTCGACGACGACGCGGGCCCGGACCCGGTCGGCCAGGCCGTGGGGATCGAGCTCGACGAACTGCTGCCATTCGGTGAGTACCAGCACCGCGTCGGCGCGTTCGCAGGCCTCCTCGACCGACACCGCGTAGTTGAGCGTCGGGAACAGCCGCTGCGCGTTGTCGAGCGCCTTGGGGTCATACACGTTGACCGCGGCGCCGTTGAGCTGCAGCTGGCCCGCGACGTTGAGCGCGGGCGAGTCGCGCACGTCGTCGGATTCGGGTTTGAACGCCGCGCCGAGCACGGCGATGTTGGCGCCCAGCAGGGAGCCGCCGCAGGCGGCGGTCGCCAGTTCGACCATCCGGGTCCGCCGGCGCATGTTGATGCTGTCCACCTCGCGCAGGAAGGTCAGCGCCTGGTCGGCCCCCAGCTCGCCGGCGCGGGCCATGAACGCCCGGATGTCCTTGGGCAGGCAGCCGCCGCCGAAACCCAAACCCGCGTTGAGGCATTGGCGCCCGATTCGCGGGTCGTAGCCCAGCGCGTCGGCCAGCACGCTCACGTCGGCGCCCGCGGCCTCGCAAACCTCGGAGATCGCGTTGATGAACGAGATCTTGGTCGCCAGAAAGGCATTGGCGGAAACCTTGACCAGTTCCGCGGTCTGCAAGTCGGTCACCAGGAACGGCACACCCGCCTGCAGCAGCGGCGCGTACAACTCACGCACGGCGGGCTCGGCGCGCACCGAATCGCGTTGCACGCCAAGCACGATGCGGTCCGGGCTCAACGTGTCGTGGACCGCGTAGCCCTCGCGCAGGAATTCCGGGTTCCACGCGACCTCGACGTCGACTCCGTGTGGCGCCAGCGCCGCGGCACGCTGGGACAGCTCGGCCGCGGTGCCCACCGGCACCGTCGATTTGCCGACGAGCACCGATGGCCCCGTCAGCCGCGGCACCAGCTGCTCGATGACGGCGTGGACGTGGCGCAGGTCGGCCCCGTATTCGCCCTTCTTCTGCGGCGTGCCCACGCCCAGGAAATGCACGTCGGCGAACTCGGCGGCCATCTCGTAGTCGGTGGTGAACCGCAGCCGCCCGGCGGCGAGGTTGTCGGTCAGCAGCTTGCGCAGGCCGGGCTCGTAGAAGGGGATCTCGCCCCCGGCGAGTTTGGCGACCTTGCCCGGGTCGATGTCGACCCCGACGACCTCGTGTCCCAGTTCCGCCATCCCGACGGCGTGGGTGGCACCCAGGTAGCCGGTGCCGAAGACGGTGCATCGCATACCACCGGTGTAGGCGGCCGCGATGAGCTAACTGCATCACGCCGCTGAGCGGGAGGCAAACGGCAGATGACAGCTGGTACCGCGGCTCCCGCGGCTACAGCCCGGGGATGCCCGGGATCCCGAAGCCGCCGTGGCCGTGGCCGAATCCGTGACCGTGGCCGCCGTGAGGAATGCCGGGGAAACCGCCGTCGTCATCGTCCCCTCCCCCGCCGATGAACGGCGGGAGTCGTAAGGGGATTTGCACCGGAGGCGGTGCGGGGGCTGGAGCCGGAGCCTGGGGGGCCGGCGCCGGAGCCTGGGGGGCCGGAGCCGGGGCTTTCGGGGCCGGAGCCGGAGCCTGCGGGGCCGGAGCCGGAGCCTGGGGGGCCGGAGCCGGGGCTTTCGGGGCCGGGGCGGGAGCCTGCGGGGCGGGGCTGGGCGCGGGCGCGGACGGCGCCGGCGCCTGGTGCGTGGGGGCGACGAGTTTGTGGCCGGGATTGGGTCGCACACCCGCGGTGGGCCGGATGGCGATCGCCAGGGCGACGACCAGGGCCGCAACGCCGACCACGAAGATCCCCGCCAGCATGGTCCCCAGCGGCTTGAAAGACCTGCGATCGTGGTAACCCCCGTCGACGAGGCTGGTCACGGCGGTCTGGTCACCGGTGTAGGCGTCGTCGTCGGCGACGGCGCTGTAGGCCAGGTTGCCCTCGCCGGCCCCGCCGGCGGCCTCGAAGTAACCCGGGGCGATGGCCAGCGGGTCGATGGCACCGGTGCCGGGATCCTGGGCGTAGGCCAGCGCCGCGGTCGACGACGCGAACAGCGGGGCACTCGCCGACGCCAGCGCGGCACCCCGGGCCAGCGCCGTTTCGGGCTCCTCGGGCGCGGTCAAGGGAAGCGTCGTCGCGTCCTCGAGGGCCGGCTTGATCATCGGGATGTCGATGCCGGACCCGACGACGAACACCGCGTCCGGGCGCGGGGACAACCCGTCGGCCTTGGAGACCAACGTGGCCAGCTGGGCGACCGCTTCGTCGTCGTCGTCGGGCAGCGCCTGTCGATGAACGTCGGTGATCGACCCATCCGCGCTGTCGACGACCGCCAGGGTGGCGGTGTCGGGCTCGATGTAGAGCAGGGCGGTCTGGGCGTAGTTGGTCTGGTTGCCGACCGCTTGCGCCAGCGCGGCCGCGGCCAGGAACGCCGAGACCAACATCACGTTCTCGATCTTGTGCGCGGCCAGCGCATCGCGCAGGGCGGCGGCGTCAGTGGGATCCGTGAAGGTCACTCCGGCCGAGGCCAACTGGTAGCCGCCCTCGGCGGCGCCCTCCCTGGTGCCCAGGATTGCCGACACCACCTGGTCGGCCGCGCTCACCGTTGCCACGTCCTCCTGGGCGGCGACGTTGAAAGTGTCCTCATCGACGGTGGCGCCGTCGGCTCCTTGTCCTTCGACCAGCACCATCCGGACTGCCGTCGGTGCCATCGACACGCCCAGTACCGTGTCCAAAGCTCCTCCATCGTCGTTCGCCGGTCAGTGGCGCGGGGGCTGCGGTCGCCGCGCCTCCAGCGACAGGAACGCGCCGGTCATCCCCCACCCGTATTCCCCTGATATTCCCGTGGGTCCTCGATTTTACGCCTTCCACCGACCCCGGCCACGGCGCTTACCGGCGTCTACCGGCGTCCGAAGCCGCCGAATCCATGCCCGCCGCCGAAACCGCCGAAGCCATGGCCGCCGAAGCCATGGCCGCCGAACCCGTGCCCGCCGCCGAAACCGCCGAAGCCGTGGCCGCCGAACCCGTGGCCACCGCCGAAACCGCCATGACCACCGCCGAATAGCCCACCCATGGGGCCGCGGCCACCGCCGAACGGGCCGCGGCCGCCGAAGGGCCCGCGGAGGCCATGGCCGCCGAACGGGCCGTGGCCACCGCCGAAGGGAGCGCGTGGATGCGCACCGCCCACCGGACCGTGCCCGCCGCGCAGGGGGCCGTGCCCGCCGCGCAGGGGGCCGTGCCCCCCGCGCAGGGGGCCGTGCCCGCCGCGCAGCGGTCCTCGGGGGCCGGGCCGGCCCAGGGGCCCGCGGCCGCCGAGCCGGGGCACGGGCGGGTGCACGATCGGCGCCCGGGGCAGGGGAACGGGCACCGGCGCAGGAACCACCGGGATCGGGGCGGGCACCCGTGGAGCCGCGGGAGCGGGAGCTACGGCCGGCGGTCGCATGGGGTGCGGCACGGCCACCGGCTTGGGCGGCAGCTGGACCTTCGGCTTGGCCTGCGCCGGGGGCGCGGGATGCGCTGGGGCGATGAGGTTTTCGTTCGGGCTGGGCCGCAGTGCCACGGTCGGGCGGATATCGATGGCCAGCGCGATTTCCAGCGCCACGACAGCGGCGATGCAGATGGCCGTCAATGCGCTGCCCACCAGCAGCAGGGACCTGCGCCGCCGCACCCTCACACCGGTGCCGACGACACCCGTCTGGGCGTCGCCCTCCTCGTCGAGCACGGCGCTGTAGGCGATGTTGGGGTCGCCCTCGCCGGCATCGGCGGGCGCCTCCGACAGGCCCTGGTAGCCGGGCAGCAGGCCGGGAGACTGTCCGGCGAGCGCCATCGGGTCGACCTCGCCGGTGCCGGGATCCAGCGCATAGGCCAGCGCGGCGGTGGACGACGCGAACAACGGCGCGTTCGCCGCCGCCAGCGCGGCGCCGCGGGCCAGCGCCGTCTCCGGCTCGTCAGGCACGGACAACTCCAGCGACGTCGCGGCCTCCAGCGCCGGCTTGATCAGCGGAACGTCGACGCCCGACCCGACGACGACCACGCCGTCGGGCCGCGCATCCAGCGCCGCCGCGGTGGAGATCATCGCGGCAAGCTCGGTCACCGCCATGTCGTCATCGTCGGCAAGAACCTTCCGATGCACGTCGGAAACCGAGCCGTCGGCGGTGTTGACCACCGCGAGGGTCACGGTGTACGGCTCGACGAAAAGCAACGCGGTGTGCGCATAGTTGGTCGCGTCGCCGACGGACTGAGCCAGAGCCGCGGCCGCCATGAACGCCGAGACCAGCATGACGTTCTCGAGCTTGTGGGCGATCAACGCGTCGCGCAGCATCGCGGCCTCGACGTGATCGGTCCACGTCACCCCGGTCGACAGCAGTCGGTAGCCGCCCTCCTGGGCGCCCTGCCGAGTGCCCAGGATCGCCGAGACCACCTGAGGCGGCGCCTCCGAGGGCGACGCGTCCCCAGCTACGTCGAAGTTGTCCTGGTCGACGATGACCCCGTCGGCGTTCTCCCCCTCGACCAGCACCATGCGGACCTTTGCCGGCGTCATCGAGACGCCGAGCACGATGCCCACCACTGTTCACGTCCCCCTGAACACTTCGCTACGCCGGCCCCTGCCCGCGCGCACCGGAACTGCCTGGCTGCCGATTCCGGCTCAACCGACGTGAGCCGGGATTTGCGGGCGTTGTGGAGTTCTGGCTCGCGGACGGGACGGCGCAGATCCTCAACCGACCGCAATGTTTTCCAAGCCTACCCGGGGGCCGCGCGGGTTCCGATCAAGCGGGGTGCGCCGGCTTAGTGGTGGCCGCCGCCGCTGTGGCCACCACCACCGAAGCCGCCACCGCTGTGGCCGCCACCGAAGCCGCCGCCGCCGAAGCCGCCGCCGCCGAAGGGTCCACCCCCGCCGTGGCCGAAGCCGCCCCCGCCGAACGGTCCACCCCCGCCGTGGCCGAAGCCGCCCCCGCCGAACGGTCCGCCCCCGCCGTGGCCGAAGCCGCCCCCGCCGAACGGTCCCCGCCGCCAGCCGGGCCATTGCCGCCGAACGGCCCACCGCCGCCGTGACCGCCGATCGGTCCGCCGCCGAACGGCCCGCGACCGGCGGGCGCACCGCCACCGATCCCACCGATCCCACCGATCCCACCGCCGGGGATGCCGATCGGCCCCCTACCTTCGCCGGGGCCACCGGGACCCGTCCCGGGAACCGGAACGTGGCCGCCACCGATACCGCCCGGCCCACCCGGAAGGTGGATCGGCCGAGGACCCTCACCCGGGCCACCGGGACCCGTCCCGGGAACCGGAATGTGACCACCGCCGATGCCGCCCGGCCCACCCGGAAGGTGGATCGGCCGAGGACCCTCACCCGGGCCACCGGGACCCGTCCCGGGAACCGGAACGTGGCCGCCGCCGATGCCGCCCGGGCCCTGTCCCGGCGGGGTGTGGTGCGGCGGGGACAGCGGGCCCGTGGCACCGCCTCCGGGCGGCGACTGCGGTTTCGGCACGTGCACGGGGTGCGGGATCACCGCAGGTGGGGAGGGGTGGGTCGGGGCCTGGACGACGGGCGGGCTGATGATCCGGTCGGGGGCGGGCACGCCGATCAGCGGCGCGGGGATATGGACCCGTGGCACCACGACGGGGTCCACCGGCGGGATCACCACCGGCACCACCGGCGCCGCGGCCACCGCGGGCGCTTCGGGAGCCGGCACGTCCGGCAGCTGGGCGGCGACCGCTGGGGTCTGGGGCCTGGGCGCCGGCACCGCCGTCGGCAGGGTGATCTTCGGCCCGGGGGCCGCTGCCTCGACCGGCGCGGGCGCGGGCGGCTGCTGGGTGGGAACGATGAGGTGCTGGCCGGGGGTGGGCTGCAGCGCCACCGTCGAGCGGATGCCGATCGCCAGCGCGATCTCGAGCGCCAGCACCGCGCTGATGCCGACCACCGCCAAGCCGCTGCCGACCAGCAGGACCGGCCGACGACGCGCTTGGCTTTCTTCGGTCAGGAAGAGCTCCTCGATCAGGACCGTCGGGGCCTCGGCGTCCTCGTCCGGCACGGCGCTGTAGGCCACGTCGTCCTCGCCGGCTCCGGCGCTGGCCGGCACCCCGGAGAGGCTGAGGTATTCGGGCAGGGGGAATCCGTCGGCCGCGTCGGCGCCGGGGTCTTGGGCGTAGGCCAGCGCGGCGGTCGACGAGGCGAACAGCGGTGCGTTCGCCGACGCCAGGGCGGCGCCGCGGGCCAACGCGGTCTGGGGCTCCTCCGGCACGCTCACGCCGAGCGTCGTCGCCGCCTCGAGCGCCGGCTTCAGCGGGGCGAGGTCGACGCCGGAACCGACCACGAACAGCCCGCCCGGGGCCGATTCCACGTCGTCCAGCCCGGCCACCATCCCGCTCAGCTGCGCGGCGGCCTGCTCCCCGGCGCAGAGGCGTTCCTTGCAGACGTCGGTGATGGAGCCGTCGGAGGTCTCGACGAGGGCCAGCGTGGCAGTGTCGGGCTCCACAAAGAGCACCGCGGTACGCTCGTAACCCATTGCGCCGCCTACGGATTGGGCCAGCGCCGCGGCGGCCAGGAACGCCGACACCAGCATCACGTTGTCGATCCGGTGGGCGGCCAGCGCGTCGCGCAGCGCCGCGGCCTCGTGCTGGTCGGTCCAGCACACCCCGATCGCGGCCAGGTCCAGGCCCGCGTCGGCGGCGCCCTCGCGTGTGCCGAGGATGGCGGCGATCACTTGGTCGGGGGCGCCCGCGGTGGCCGCGTCGGTGGCAGGCGCGACGTCGACCTCGTCCTCTTCGATGGTGGCGCCGTCGGCGTTCTCGCCTTCCAGCAGCACCATCTGGATCGCCGCCGGTGCCATCGACACCCCGAGCACGGTTTCCACAACATCCTCCAAAGTTCCGCAGCCGGTCATGGTCTGGGCGGAGGAGCAATCAAGCGACCGCTCTTTTAACGCTTGATTAATACTGGCACCAACACGCGGTGCGGTGGGGCGCGCGAACTTAGGTAGTTCTTATGAAATTCTTGTAGGACCGCGACGGCGTGGGGCCCCGCTGGCCCTGGTATTTCGACCCCACGCTCGAAGTGCCGTACGGGTGCTCCGCCGGGCTGGTCAACCGCAGGATGCAGAGCTGGCCGATCTTCATGCCCGGCCACAGCGTGATCGGCAGGTTCGCGACGTTGGACAGCTCCAGCGTGATGTGGCCGCTGAACCCGGGATCGATGAAGCCGGCCGTCGAGTGGGTCAGCAAGCCCAGGCGCCCCAGCGACGACTTGCCTTCCAGGCGCCCGGCCAGGTTGTCGGGCAAGGTGAACAGCTCCAGCGTCGAGCCGAGCACGAACTCGCCCGGATGCAGCACGAATGGTTCCCCGGGAGGGTGTTCGACCAGGCTGGTCAGCTCGTCCTGCTGTTCGGCGGGGTCGATGTGGGTGTAGCGGGTGTTGTTGAACACCCGGAACATGCTGTCGAGGCGGACATCGATGCTGGAGGGCTGCACCAGGGCGTCGTCGAACGGGTCGATGCCCACCCGGCCGGCGGCGATTTCGGCCCTGAGGTCACGATCGGAGAGCAGCATCCGCAGAGCCTATCTGCCGCCGGAAACCGCTCGAAGGTCCGACGACGCGGGCGAGCTTAGATCTGCAATCGGGACGGGACAGGTTCGCTGGTATCACGGGACTGCCGGATGGCAGCTTCGATACCGGCCGCCACTCCGGCTGCTGCCGTATCCACCGACATGCTCGGCACACCGAGGTTGCTATCCAGGGCGGCAACGCTCGGCAGGCATGGCAGGTGAATCCAGCCGGCGCGAATGGGCAGGCCCTCCCGGGCGAGGTGGTGCAGCACTCCATACATGAGGTGATTGCACACGAACGTGCCCGCCGCGTCCGAGACGTCAGCCGGGACACCGGCCTTGCGCATAGCCAGCACCATCGCGTGAACCGGCACCGTCGCGTGGTAGGCGACCGGGCCGGCCGGATCCGTCGGTTCACCAACCAGAACTGCGCCTGCGGTGTCGGCGAGGCCGTATCGTCCGCAGTCGTTGACGTTCTGCGCGAGCCGCTCGACGGTGATCATGCTGCGTCCCGGGTATTCACCCAGCATGATCACCAACTCTGGACCGATCTCCGCGATGGCCTGCTGAGCTGCCGCGATCGACTCGAAGTAGGCGCCGGGCACGATCCGCGAGACCACCGTTGCTCCCGCGATGGTGGCACCGTCCAGTGCTTCAGCGGTGAGCTGTGCCGGATTTGTCGGCGTCACCCCGTACGGTCCAAATCCGGTGAGCAGCACTTCCGACACGATGCTCCTTCCGCCTTCCCGGCCGGGCGCCGGCGACCGGCTCAGCCTCCTGGGCTGTCCTCATGATTCCTAGCTCAGCAGCCGAGTTTCCGCCACAACCGACTGGATTGCGGCGTTGACCGGTTGTGGGTGGTTTCGGCCCCGACGGTCACCAGCGGGGCACGGGGCCCGCCGGGCCGTCGCCGGGAGGGGTTCCGTGGCAACCCCGACTCCACACCACGCGCGGGTAGCCCCACCTCAGCGGAGATACATCTCCCGGCCGGTGGGATACCCGCCCCCGGTGGTGGTGACGTGGACGTGGTCATAGTGGCCGAGCCGCGAGCGTTGCGCGCCGTTGGGCGTGTAGTAGACGCCCCGCCAGATGGCGTCCTGCATCCCGAAGCGGCGCGCGTTTCGCCGCACGAACGCGACGATCTCGTCCCCCAGCGCTATGCCCTGGGCGCTGCCGGGGTTGGGGATCATCACGTCGATCGCCAGGCCGTTGGGATGCCAGGGCAGCGGGTCGGCCCGCACCCCGCCGATCTCGTGGATCTCGGGGAACTCGGCGCTGATGGCGCGGGCCACCAAAATCGTCCTGACCTGCAGGCCGTGCTCGGGCGCCACGCCGGCCGGCAGGAATCGGGGTTGGCGGTGGTAGCGGGAGGCGGCGACGAGCTCGGTGCCTCGAGCCGCGGCGTCACCGGCCATGCCCGAGGCTCCCGGGCTCGGGGTTGCCGCCACCACCTCGAAGCAGCACGGCTCCACGTCGCTGACCACCGGCTGGGCCTCGTCGCGGACAGCGTCCGGGTAGACGTCTGCGCCTACGGCAAACAAGACTGCGGCCGGGGCGACGATCGCCGCCAGGAGCGGCGCCGACTTGCGGCGTGCCCTAGGTAATTCATGCCTGCCCACAAAACGCACCCTACGAGATAACGAAATATCACGAAAGTGTAAACATTCGGCTGTCAATATTCCGAATCGGCCGCGCGGGGGCACCGCGTGGTGTCGCGACGGCCCGCCGGGCGCCGCCGCGGCGCCGCGCCCGCAGCGCCGCGGTGCCCTGCCGGTACCCCGCGAGCACGCGCCACCGGATGCTAGCCTTTCCGAGCAGCAGCGCCGATGTAGTTCAATGGCAGAACATCAGCTTCCCAAGCTGAATACGCGGGTTCGATTCCCGTCATCGGCTCCACTGTGACCAGCGACAACGCTGTTCGAACCGTTCGAAACCCGCCCTCGGTGTCACGACGATGTCACAACCCGGTTGAAAGTTTCACCAGCCGCCCTCAACGCATCGTCCTGCGAGTGCGCATAGAGGCGCATCGTCAGACTCGCGTCCTTGTGCCCGATCCAAGCGGCGATGACCGCGACGGGCACACCGGCGAGATGCATAGCGGTGGCAGCGGTGTGCCTCGCGGCGTGCAGCTTGATCGGACGCAGCCCCGCCGACTTCACCGCGTCCTGCCAGTAACGCGAAAGCACCTGCGGGTGATACGGGTCGCCTACCTCATTGCTCACCACGTACTCGCCCGACCGGTACGACGAGCCGGTCGCCAGTCGTTCGGCCGCTTGCCGTGCCTTCGCCGCCGCAAGACCGACACCAGCCGATCCGGCAGCGGAAGCGTGCGCCGAGACATGGCTGACTTCGGATCGTTCTCGACGGCCGTCCCCGCCAGCATCCACGCGATTGTTGGCGATCGAGAGGCTTCCACCGTCGAGGTCGACGTCGGTCCATCGCAGACCCGCGATCTCGCCGCGCCGCAGGCCACATAGCGCCAGCTCCCAGGCGTGCCCAAGCCGGTCCCTCGCAATCGACTCGATCAGCGTCCGCACCTCCGACTCGGTGTAGGTGTCGATGGCGCGATGCCCGGCCGCAACGGGGTCGACGTGCTCCGCGACGTTGCGCGGAACGAGGCCCTGGCGCTGAGCGTCGGTCAGAACCATCGCCACAGTCTGTGTGAACTTATTCACGGCAATGGGTCCCCATGGCCGACGCGTGCGCCCCTTGGCTGTCTTGGTGCCACCAGCTAGCAGGTCCGCCACAAGCGCGTCGACGTGCGCCTTGGTGAGTCGCTGCACCGGCTCGTCACCATGGCGTTCGATCAGCGGCCCGAGATCGTACTCGAGCTTGGCCTTGCTGCTCGCGCGCAGCTTGTGACGGCCTCTGACGTAGCTCTCGCAGACCTCACGCACCGTGATCGCGCGACGAGGAACGAACGTGCCCTCGCGTGCGGCATCGGTAACTTCGGCCAGCGCATCGCGCGCCTCTCGCTCGCTCGCGAAGCGCCGCCGGACCTGCTGACGCTTGCCCGTCTCAACGTTTACGCCCGCATCAACCGTAAGTTGGTACCGAACAACGGTTTTCCCGGTCTTGCGATCGAGTACCTCGACCTTCTTGATCTGCGGCGGAAGCTGTTGCCTAGCCATCGCTTTCGTCCTCTCGCTGATCCCACAACACGGCGTTGATCTCGTCGTTCGGGTTGCGCCATAGGTCTGCCTTGGCGCGTGTTCAGGTCACCCGATCACACGAACGATCGCTTCTCGCTCAGCATCGAGTAGGCGTTTGTAGCCCTCGACTTCGTTCGCTGAACGGCCCTCGTCGCGGAGTCCTTGTTCGAGCTCAAACGCGCTTCGCTCCCGAGCGTTCCGATCGAGTACTGATGCGATGAGCCGGATCCCGGCGTTATCGTCAGATGTCGCGCCCTGCGCTCCCGCCGGTGTCGTCGGCAGCGGCAATATTCCTGCCAACCAAGCGAGCGCAAGTTCAGTACCAACGTTGAACCCCGGCAACAGGATCGCGCCGCCGTCTGGATAGCTCGGCAACAGCAAGAGCGCCGGCGGCACCTGCAAGGCCGCCGCAAGCACCAGCCACTCGGCCACGTCCAGTTTCCCCGACCTGGTGTTGGTCTCAATCTTGGTAATGGTCACGCGGGTCATCGGATAGCCAAGCTCCCCCGCGCGCGAAGCTAGCTGCGCAGCCGTCATGTCGAGCGCCTTCCTCCGCGCCTGTATTGCGGCGCCCACCCGCCCGGCGATCGTCAGTTCGTAAGCTTTGCCCTGTTCGTCCACCCTCGGCATAGCGAAACATTCTACGGCAGATTGAACGGTATTCCGGAACACTTTAATGTACAGTGGCAGACGAGCCAGCGACGGCTCACCTCTGCAAAACAACTGAATAAACAACTGAATATGGAGCCCTAGTGAGTACCTCACACGAAACTTCTGCGGCCCGGCTGCACTCTGTCGACACCGCCCTGAGCGCCTATGCGTGAGCAGGGCAAAGGGCTACGAACTGATCAGCAGCGGACGGTTGCGCAGTGTGAAGATCGGCCGCAGGCGTTTGATCCCCGAATCGGCCATCGTTGAGCTGATCGCAAATCTCGAAGCCGGCGGCGCCGCATGAGCAAGTCCTTCCAGAAGGTGCGAGACCGCCTGAACGCGGACCGCCTAATCGCCCGTGATAGCGGTGATTCAATTCAGAGTCGTTGCCCAGCCCACGATGACAGCAATCCGTCACTAGCCGTGCGCCGGATTGAAGGGCAGACACTCATTTACTGCCACGCGGGATGCCAGGCATCCGAGATCGTCGCCGCACTCGAGTTGCAGATGTCCGACCTGTTCGACAACCCGATTGGTGCGACGTACACGTATCCCGGCGGCCGCATCGTCAGGCGCACACCTGCCAAGTCATTTCCGCAGAGCGGCAACAAGAGTGACCGCAGCCTCTATCGGTCCGACCGCATTGGGGACGCGGCGACGGTCTACGTCACCGAGGGCGAGAAGGATGTGCTTGCCGCGGAGGCCGCTGGCCTCGTTGCAGTTTGTCCGGCGATGGGCGCCGGCAAGGCCAGCAGGTTCGATTGGCGTCCGCTCGACGGCAAAGCAGTGATCGTCGTCGCGGATAAAGACACGCCGGGACGCAACACGCAGCGGATGTGATTAACCAAATCCAGGCATTGCAACGTCAGTGCGGGTCGTCGAAGCCGCCGTGGGCAAGGATCTAGCGGACCACATTGCATCGGGTGCAACGCTCGACGAGCTGGTCGACGTAGAGACCGAACACGAGGCCGGAACCGATCCGCCACATCGCCGCGCACGCATTACATGGGCCTCGACTATTGAACCTGAACCGGTCGTGTGGGCGTGGCGACCGAATGGGACGGGCGCATTCCTGCCGGGTCGCTCTGTGTCACCGCAGGGCGCGAGGGCACCGGCAAGTCCAGCTTCGGGATCTGGATGGCCGCGCAGATGACCCGTGGGACACTGCCTGGCAGCTTCTATGGCGAGCCCCGTCGGGTGTTCTACGTCGCCGTAGAGGACTCTTGGAAGTACACCCTCGTCCCTAGGCTCATCGCCGCTGGCGCTGATCTAAATCTTATCGGGCGCTTCGATGTCGTCGCGGGCTTGGACGACGAGGAACTTGTACTTAGCCTGCCATATGACAATGCACTGCTCGAAGATGCGATTCGCGAGCATTCAGTCGCAGGCGTTGTGATCGACCCGTTGATGTCAGTAATCGGTGAGCGGATCGACACGCACCGCGAACGGGACGTGAGATCTTCCTCGATCCGTTAGCGAAACTTGCCGACCGTACCGGCGCAGTCATCCTCGGCATCGCACACTTCAGCAAGAGCAGCGGAACCGATGCGGCCAGCCTCATCACGGGATCTGGTGCGTTCAAGAACGTTCCTCGGTCGGTGTTCGGATTCGCACGCGACGAATCTGACGACAACGGTGGGCGGGTGATGTCACAGGTGAAAAACAGCCTCGGACGCGACGATCTACCGAGTCTGGCGTACACGATCGAGGGTGCTGAACTCGAGACCGCAAAGGGGGTCACAACGACCGGAAAGTTTGTGTTCCTTGGCGAGTCGGACCGCTCGGTCTCCGATGTCCTACGTGACTCGCGCGCGGGTTCTGATGAAGACGACGAGCGCACCGAGGCGGCCGAGTGGCTGGTCGACCACCTGATCGACAACGGAGGTGAAGCAAAGGCCAATGACGTCTTTAAGGCTGGCGCCGCCGTTGGCTACTCGAACCACGTGCTCAAACGCGTGAAGAAGAAGTGCAATGTACGTTCGATCAAGTCGGGAAACCTGTGGGTGTGGCAGCTCGACGTCGGCCGGCCGACAGAGCAAGGGAGTGCGAAGGGGGCAAGGGAGCAAGGGCCTGACGCTAGTCCCCTTGCACCCTTGGACAATGCGGCGCGTCAGACGCCATCTGAGTCGGGCAGCTTCGCTGCGTGATCGCGCGCGGGCGCCAAGCTGGTCGCGGCTGAAGCTGAGCCTCCGGGGTCGGGGATGACTCCCGGCCCTGGAACCCGGCCACCCAGAGGGTCATACCGCCTCGGAAGTTGTACGGGTTAGCGGCCAGTTTCTGCGGCATGAATCAGCAGTTTTTGATTTCCGATCACCCAGCCCGATGCCTTGCCAGAGCCGACAACAGACACAAGTCGAGCTTTCAGTGAGTGACGGTCTTCCTTGCATCAACCCGAGGACTCCACGACATCGGACGGCGGCGGCTGC
>CAVQEF010000001.1:0-1413474 GCA_963711445.1 uncultured Actinomycetota bacterium | reverse complement strand
GTCCAAGCCGACGGCACCTTCCGGCGCCGGGCCAGAGGGCGGGGCATCGGAGCCCTCTCTGGCGTCGGCAGTTTCGCGCAGTGGGGCGTTTTATCGGAAGCCTCAGTGGTGAAGATCGACAACGATGTGCCGCTATCGCGCGCATGTCTGCTCGGCTGCGGCGTGACCACCGGCTGGGGTTCAGCCGTCAATACCGCGAACGTCAGTCCCGGCGACGTGGTGCTCGTGGTTGGCTGCGGAGGGATCGGCAGCGGTGCCATTCAGGGCGCGCGGTTGGCCGGAGCGGAGCAGATCGTCGTAGTCGATATTGAGCCGAGCAAGCGCGACAAAGCGTTTCAATTCGGAGCCACGCACTTTGTCACCTCCATGGAGGAAGCAACCAGTTTGGTTGGCGAGATCACCCGTGGAGTCATGGCCGACTCGGCCATCCTCACGCCAGGCCTGCTCGAAGGCGCGATGATCAACGACGCGCTGAATGCGGTGCGAAAGGGCGGGGCCGTGGTGGCAACCGCCCTGGCATCGATGTCCGACGTGACTCCAACGCTGCCGCTTACGTTGTTCACACTGTTCCAAAAACGCCTCCTGGGCAGCCTGTACGGCGAAGCCAACCCGCGGGCCGACATCCCTCGACTCATCAGCCTCTACCGAAGCGGCAAGCTGTTGCTAGACGAAACCGTCACCGCCGAGTACAAGCTCAACGACATCAATGAGGCCTACGACGACATGCTCGCCGGCCGCAACATACGCGGGGTGATCATCCACGACCACTGAGTGTTAGAAGGGCATATCCGCATCAATTTCCAGCCCGCGCAAGTCAACTCACCTACCCTTCTGAAGGGATTTCATTCATGCCTTCGCCAGCCGATGTCGTCCGCCGGTTCTGCGCCTTGATGGAGCAGCGGGAAGCCGAAGCGTTGCGCCCCCTGCTCGCCGAAGGGGCCATCTATCAAAATGTGGGGATGCCCGCCTTCACCGGACCAGACGCCATCGTGGAGAACATGGCCGCCCAGTTTGCGATGTTCCCCGACGCCTACGCCTTCGAAATCGTCAACCTCGCCAGCGAGGGATCCGTGGTGCTCACCGAACGCTTGGACTACATCCAGGCTCCGGACGGAAGCAAGCCCGCCATCCCCGTAATGGGGACCTTTGTCATCGATGACGAGGAAAGGATCACTCGCTGGACCGACTATTTCGACCTGAACCTGACAATAAAGCTTCTACAGGGCGAGGACATCAGCGCCCTGGTGCCGTCGACCGCATGAGTTAGACATCGTTCATTTCAAGCTTCGTTGGGAATGAGGGAGCTATGCGGGTGCCAAGGGCCGTCGCAAACTTCAATAGTCGAGTCACCAATCCAGCGGCTCGGTCGATCACGCCATGGCTTCCAGGCCAAGGGACCCTCGAACATGTCGGACGCAAATCAGGCAAGCGTTATCGAACGCCGCTGCTGGTTTTTCCCACCCGCGACGGCTTCGTCGTTCTCATCGGGTATGGGCTGGAATCAGACTGGTTGAAGAATGTATTCGCCGGCGGACGGGCGGTGCTGCACAAGCGCGGCAAGAGTATCGCGCTCGCCAATCCCCGCCTCCTGAGTAAGGCTGAGGGCGCAGCGCTCGTTACTGGGCCATCTGGTGTGTTCTATCGCCTGTTTCCGTACAACGAAGCCGCGCTCGTGTTGACCAAAGTCAATTCCCCGCAGTGACTTTAGGCATTAGAGCGAAGAAGTTGAGCCAGTCCGGTCCCCCGGAACTGTCGGCGAGCACCGTCAGGGCGCCGCGATTGGTTACCGGTCATCGGGTCAAAGGTCGGGCGGCGTTTTCATGCTAGGACGGCTGGCAAAGTTTCCCAGCCGCGGACTGTCGATGTCGTGGTCATGCGTGCCCCAGACATATCGATGTACCACTCCGTGAAGCGGTTGAGCACCTCGTCGAGCGCCACGCGTCCCTCCATCCGGGCTAAAGACGCTCCCAGGCAGTAGTGCACGCCAACACCGAAGCCGACATGGGCTCCGGCTTTGCGGTGAAGGTTGAAGACGTCACCATCGGGTGGGAATTGCCGGTGGTCACGGTTTGCAGCACCGGCGAGCAACATCATGATGCTGCCGGCTGGCACGTGTTGTCCGTAGTACTGCAGATCGCGTGTGACGGTGCGCGCGATGTGTGGCGCGGGGGGTTCAAAACGCAGCAGCTCCTCGATTGCGCCGACAATCAGGCCGCGATCGGCGACCAGCTCCCGCCGCTGCTCGGGATGCTCAGCTAAAACCTTGCCCGCCCATCCGATTAGCCGGGTCGTTGTCTCGGCGCCGCCCGCAGCGACCAGCGTGATGCAAAGCAGTAGTTCCTCACGGGTCAACCCCCGTACCGTGCCATCGAGATCGGTGAATTCAACGCCGAGCAATTCGGTGACAACGTCATCGGAGGGATGTTCAGCGCGCCAATCGAGGTACTCCGCGAATAACTGCCCTGTTTCCAGCCCTGAGGACGCGGCTTTCATTTCCCCGCCGGGCTCGGTGTTGACCTGACCTTCGGCGAGGTCAAGGACCTCCTGCCGCATCTCATCGGGAATTCCCAGCAGCCTGCACACGACTCTCACCGGCATCTCGGCGCCCAAATTGGCGATGAAGTCAAAGCCCCCGGTACCAACGAACGGATCTAGGCTCTCGGCACAGAATTGCCGTGCGGTGGCCTCGACCTCGCGCATCTTGCGTGGCGTGAACATGCGAGAAAGACTCTTGCGATAGATGTCGTGAAGGGGCGGGTCCTCCATAAGAAAAAGTCCGGGCGGAATCGGCATGTCAGCCTTGATCAACTCGAGAATGTTGCCCCGGGCAGAGCTGAACGTCTCATGGTCATTCAGCGCCGCATGCACGTCGTCGAATCGACTCAACGCGTAAAAGTTGTGTTGTTCGTTGTAGGACAGCGGCGCCTCCTCGCGGAGCCGCCGAAACAGCGGATACGGGTCGGCGTTGAGTTCGACATCGTAGGGGTCGTAGAACACCTCACTCGCAGCCTTGACACCCATAAAGCTGAACTCCCTCCATCGGACGCATCCGACCGCTCGTCGGACGAACTACTGGGTAGGCCAGGGCAGGACGCCCCCGCGAGCCAATAATCGAGCCGCGCACAACCGTGCTCATCCTCACGCTGCGCGGCAATTCAGTCAATGATTTAGTATTTCGCCCTTGGCTACGACGTTCATGAGGACCGGTCAATCGCCTGCGACACGACCGCTCATGGTCAGGGCGTGGGCATCCGCGGCGCCTCGAACTAACCATGACAGAGGGTCGGCTGGTCTTCATCGATGGCGGGTACGTGCACCTCAATCTCGTTGGGGACCAGTTTGCGACAGTGAGGTGGGTCTTTCTGCTTCGAAGTGGCGGTCCGATGATGCGTGTCGTTCGTGGATCGACAGCGACGTCATCCGTGGATAGAGGATCGCTGGACCGAGCCATCGAGTAATGAACCGGCGTAGTTCGACTCCCTCACGGGGCGGCTGTACGGGATCGGTCAGGATGGATTGCACCGTGCGCAGGGTCATTTCAGCGAGTTCACCGAGCGCGCTGTCGTCGTAACCGTGCAGCCTCCAATCCACATCGAAGCGGTGAAAGACGGACAAACAGATCGTGATGGCCGTGTCGGACGTCAGCGAGGTGACGGCTTCGCCCTCATGCCGCCGGGTCAGCAAATTTTCGAGCTGTGGATCACCGGCAAGATTGTCGATTCCAAACGACACGCTTTCGACGATTGCGGTGACTGGGTCGTTGAGTCCCCGAACGTGTTCTGCGACCTGGTCGATGAAACCGTCAACGGCACGCATTGCGCTGGCGATGAGCAGCGCGTCGGCATTGGGAAAGTAGCGGTACACCGTCTGACGAGTGACTCCGAGTTTCCGGGCGACGTCGGCCAGGCGTATCGCTGGTCCGTGTTCGGCGACCACATCGGCCACCGCAATCAGAATGCGGTCGATTGCCTCCTCGTCCGAGGCGGGCGTAGATCCTGCCCAGCCG
Source organism: uncultured Actinomycetota bacterium (assembly GCA_963711445.1). Lineage (GTDB taxonomy): Bacteria > Actinomycetota > Actinomycetes > Mycobacteriales > Mycobacteriaceae > Mycobacterium. The sequence goes on along the minus strand of CAVQEF010000001.1, from coordinate 1,409,468 downwards.
CGACTACGCATCCGCTGCCACCAGCATTTCGGAGTCGAACGCGATCTCGAGCATTGTGGGGCCGCTCATTCCCAGCAGGGATTTCCATGGCGCCGAACCGACGCGATGGGGCGCACGGAGACGTCGGGGGAGGATGGTCAGTGCTTCTGCCAGTTCCCGGCGCGCGAGGTTCGCCCCCAGGCAATAGTGGGCACCACCGCCGAAGGTCAGAATTGCGGGCAAGTCCTTGCGCGAGACGTCGAAGCGATCTGCATCGTCATAGATCGCTGGATCACGGTTGGCCGCAAAGGTATTGACAACCACGAAAGTCCCTGCCGGAAACATGTAGCCACCGAATTCGGCATCCTCGGTGGCGGCGCGCGGCGCGATACAGACCGCCGGTGAGTGACGCATGCTTTCCTCGACCGCCTGCATCGCCAGTTCTGGTTGGTCGCCGAGCTTCGCCCATTGATCCGGATGCTCGCACAGCACCTGCACCGACGCAGCCAACTGGTTTCGCGTGGTATCCGTTCCCGCCATCAAGAAGCCGGCGACCAGACTGCGCAGTTCGTCGAGATTCAGCCGGTCGCCGTCGCTTTCGGCGCGTATGAGCTCGGAGAGCAGATCATCGGTCAGGTTGTTTCGGCGGACGGCGACCATGTCGTCGACGTACGCGTCGAGTTCGCCCCAGGCCCGCATGATCTCGGCTTCATCGAAGGTGGCGTCGGTCTGCAAACTGAAAGCCTTGAAGATATGGTCAGTCCATTGTGCGAACAGCTGCCAGTCCTCGCGAGGCGCGCCGATCAGCGCGCACATGATCGGGGTGGGGTAAGGCCGCGCGATGTCGGTCACGACGTCGCAACGTCCGGCGTCTACTACCCGATCGATCAGGCCATTCACCACCTCGTGGATCGTGTCTTGAAGAGACGCCGTCGCGCGGGGAGTGAATGCTTTGGACACCAGTTTGCGTAAGCGAGTGTGCGGAGCGCCCTCGAGACCTAGGAGGCTGCTCATCAGTTTGTCGTACAACGGGCCCGAGGTGATGCCTTGCGCCGCCAGCGTGATGCCGGGAGGCATGCGAAACCTATTGTCGCGCAGTATTTCCCGAGCCATATCGTAGGAAAGGATTTCCGGGCCGAGGGGCCCAATCGCGATGGGCGCGCAAGCGTCGAGCACGTTGAGAGCGGTGCTTTTTACGTTCATCGGTGTCTCAACTTCCGTTGGCGCCCAGACGGGCGATCGTACGGACATATATGCTTTGAGCGTATGACCTGGGCTCGATTATCGTCAAGATACGGCAACAAATGCCCAGCTAGCGAAGCTAGTTGAGTATGGTGGTCATACGCTCGGCTATTTGACGTCGTATCGTCGCCATCAGTAAGCCGACGGACTGTCCATCACTAGGTCGAGCCGTCCCCACCGATTCCTGTCGATTCTCGATCAATATCGATGAATAAACGATGACGCCGCCGACCCCGGCAGCAGCGCGATCCGGTCCGGGTCACACGCCATCTCGGCCTTGCCGGTCATGGCCCGTCATTCGGATCTCCGGTACACGGCGGCGCTGTATTTCTCGCTCCGCTATCGTCTGCGGTTTCAGGCTCGAGGCTCGGCGTCGTCAGGGCCGGCTCCCACATATTTGGCAATGAGCTCCCGCTTGTAGAGCTTGCCGGCATCGGTTCGTGGCAGCCGGGCCGCGAAATGCAACGTCCGCGGACACTTGTAGTGCGCCACGCTGTTGCGAAGCCACGCGATCAACTCCTCGGCGAGCCCGGTGGAAGCCAAGGTGGGGTCCGCCAACTGCACGACGGCGGTCACCGACTGCCCCATCACCGGATCCGGCACGCCGAACACCGCGGCGTCCACCACCAGTGGGTGACTGACCAGCACGTTCTCTGTCTCCTGCGGGTAGATATTCACCCCGCCGGAGATGATCATGTGATTGCGACGATCGGTGAGGTAGAGATAGCCCTCGTCGTCGAGGTAGCCGACGTCGCCGACGGTGACCCAGCCTTCGGCGCTGCGCGCTGCGGCCGTCTTTGCGTTGTCGTTGAGGTACTCGAACGGATAACCGCCCTCGTAGTAGATTTCACCGACTTGTCCCGGTCCGAGCTCGGTGCCCTCGTCATCGACTATGTGGGGCGTACCGAGCATGGGCCTGCCCACCGAGCCCGGGTGCGCGAGCCACTCGTCGGCACGGATGAACGAGATGCCTGCGCCTTCCGATGACCCGTAGTACTCATCGACGATCGGCCCCCACCAGTCGATCATCTGGCGTTTGATCTCAGGCGGACAAGGGGCGGCGGCGTGGACGACGCGCCGCAAACTCGAGAGGTCATAGCGTCGCCGCGTTGCTTCGGGCAGCCGCAGCATCCGGACGAACATCGTCGGCACGAACTGGGCGTGCGTAACACCGTAACGCTCAATGCATTCGAGGGCCTGTTCGGCGTCAAAAGCTTCCATGAGAACCGTTGTCGCGCCGGCGGCTTGCGCCGCCATCGTCCACATGGCCGGGGCGGTGTGGTAGGTCGGGGCGGGGCTCAAGTAGACCGAGTCGGGCCTCACCCCGAGCGCCTCGAAGACCGGAGTCGACACGCTCGAAACACCGGATTCTTGTGGCTTCAACGGTCGGCGGATTCCCTTCGGGCGACCGGTGCTGCCCGCGGAGTACTGCAGAAGCTGCCCGTCGCACTCGTCGACGATCGGTTTCGACGATTCGGCGGCCACGCATTCGGGATAGCGCTGCCAACCGCGCAGGTCGTCGTCGGCGATCAGCGCAACGGGTGGCAATCCGGCCGGCAGTTCGTCGGCAAGGCCGCGGCACACGCTCCGCATCGCTTTCGAGGAGATGATGGCCTTCGCCCCGCTGTCCGCCACGATGTAGGCGATCTCGGAAAGGCTGAGATGCGTGTTGACCAGCGTGTAGTACAGCCCGCTTCGCTTGGCCGCCCACATCGCGATGTGGACGTGTTCGTTGTTTTCCATCAGGACCGCGACCGTGTCCCCGGCTACCAGGCCCGATCGTCTCAGGAAGTGGGCGAGTCGGTTCGAGCCGGCATCGAGGCTCGCGAAGCTCACGACGGTGCCGGAGGGATGAAGGATCACAGCGGATTTCACGGAGTCGCCGTGGTCACGAAGCTGCATTCGATCGCCCGACAGCCGATCAGCGCGCGACGTCGCGGAACGCCCGGACGAGCGGTGAGAGGACCTCGACTGCACGATCACCGTCCGCCGGCACCGTCACGGTGAACCGGACGTCGGTGACTCCCGCGGCGACCAGGCCCGGCACCGATGCGACTGACGCCGCGTAGTCGATTGATCCGTCATCGCCGTGCATGGCACGTGCGGCGCCCTGAACTTGCAGATCGCTCGGATCGCCACCGTGGGCGAACACCTTGTCCTTCATCGTCTTTATTGCGGATGGAAGGTCGGTGAACGCAGACCCCCAGGGAATCCAGCCGCTGCCGAATCGCGCGATTCGCCGCGCGACCGCGTCGTTGACCGTTCCGCTGATCCAACAGGGCACGCCGCCGGATTGCACCGGCTTCGGCATCTGGTGAATGGCGTCGAAGGACAGCTCGGGCGAGTCGTAGGAGGCTCGCTGCTGCGTCCACAACGTCTTGCAGACTTCCAATGTGTGATCCAACAGCCGCCCGCGGTGGGCGAACGACAGCCCGGCGGCCTCGTATTCCTCTCGTTGCCAGCCCACCCCGACGCCGAGATCGACGCGGCCCTCGGAGAGCACGTCGAGTGTGGCCAGCTGTTTGGCCAGGACTGCGGGCCGCCGCAGGGCGGCCAGCAGTATCGACGTCCCCAGCCTGATCCGTTGGGTGGTGGCCGCGATCGCGGTCAGGACGATGAGCGGTTCCAGCCAGCTTCCGTCGGGCCCGGTAGGTTGGCGGCCGCCCGAAGCGCCACCGACGGACGGATCGGCGTAGGCCTCGAGGTTCTCGCCGAACACCACATGGTCGGAAACCACCACACGGTCGATGCCTGCAACATCCATGGCCTGCGCGGACCTCAGCGTCGCGCGCCAATCATGTTGGGGGGCATCGGCAAATGTTCTCAGGTAGAGCGATATTTCTGGGTTGCGCCTCGTCATTCCGTCGTCTCTCCCCAGCATTGATCCCAACGATCGATCGCCGCAACCTCGGTGAGTGGTTGGCGCCGCACCGCATGATGCCCGCCCTTGGGCCAGCCCACCGTCAGCAGGGTCGCGATCAGCCAGTCGTCGGGAATTCCGACCATGGACCGCAGCTGATCCTCGCACGACCCGTGCCACAAGGTGATCGCCGCGCCGAGGCCCTGCGCGCGGGCCGCCAGCAGGAAGTTCTGCACGGCCGGGAAGATCGACCCGCCCTGTTGCAGTTCGGTGGTTCCTCGCTGCGGCTGGACACAGAACAGCACCAACACGGGCGCTGCGCCACCGACGCCCATATGCTCGGCCATCGCACGCAGTACGCGCGACTTCGCGTCGTCTGCCCCATCCTCGGGCATCGAGAACCGATAGAACTCGGCCATGACGTCCCACGTCTTGTGAGCCGCGGCGGTGACCACGTCGCGCAGGCTACTCGACCTGAGGACGACAAACTTCCACGGCTGCTGGTTGCCGCCGGACGGCGCCCAACTTGCCGCGCGCAGGCAGGTGTCGATGGCCTTGTCGGGGACGGGTTCGTCGCGATACCGCCGTACCGCCGATGCGGTGCGCATGACCTCCCACAGGTCCGCTGACGTCGGCGGGACCGCTTGCCCGCTCATGGCTGCACCGTCGCCGGTAGCACGCCGCTCCATGTTCCTCCGCGCACGGGACCGGTGACCAGGGGCAGATCGAGTGTCGACAGTAAACCGGCTGGGGCGGCCAGCACGGCGGGGATGGCGTTCAGCTCGCGCATGACGGTCGCGTAAGTCAGACCACGCATGTTGTTCCCGCGGCCATGCATTTCGATGTCGACGGTGTAGGTGGGCAGCCCGTCGACGATGACCCGGTAGCCGCCGTGCGGCGAGGGATGCCGCGGCCAGTCCGGCGCGGACCCATCCCCCATGCGAGTGATGTGTTCGAGCACCACACGCTCCTCGCCGCCCACGATGCCGGCGAGCCTGAAGCGCATACCCCCCATCGTGCCGGCCTCGATCCAGCCCGAGGCCACCTCGTACCGCTCTGTGGCCAGCCATTTCTCGATGGACGTGTCGACACGGTCGAGCGGGAGACCAACCCCGTCGGCAACCAGGTGGACGGTGGGTGCCCACAGCGCGGCCAGACGCTCGGTGTCGAAAAGCGGGGCCGGATGGTCGGGAGGGTGTCCAAAGCCCATGAAGTCGAACATGATGTCGGGCTGATTGATCGGGCCGTAGTCGAGGATCTCGAGCATGGTGATGGTGTCGACACGGCTGCTGAAGCCTGTCATCGTCAGCGCGATCACGTCGTTCGCCCAGCCCGGGTCGACACCACTGTTGAAGAAGCTGGTGCCGCCCTCCGCACACGCCGCCGCGAGCAGTTCGACGGTTTCCTTGTCGGCCGCGGGCGGGTAGCACATCGGCACCAGCGAGGTACAAACCACATGCTTGCCCGCGCGCAGGCAACGTGCGATGTCCTGCGCCGCCTCGTGGTAGCGATAGTCACCCGAGGCAAAGTAGGCCACGACGTCGGCGTCCACCGACAGCGCGGCACCGATGTCCCGCGTGGCGATGATTCCGGTGGCGGGCAGTCCGCACAGGTCACCGGCGTCCTTGCCGTCCTTGGCTTCGGCGTGCACCACCACGCCGGCGAGCTCCAGGCCGGGGTGCGCGATGAGCGCGCGCAACGCGCCGACGCCGACCTGGCCCGGACCCCACAGAATGACTCGCGGCTTCCGTTGACCGTCCGCCATCTGCACCCCTTCCGGGCTTCACCGACCGCTCTATGAGAATATTTCCTCTCATATATAGATAGCATCATTGCCACATGCAGATCAGAGAAGAGGCGCGCGATGAGTGATTACGAGTTCTTGAAGTGGGAGACGTTAGACGACGGCATGATCATCCGGATCTCACTGAACCGCCCCGAGCAGCGCAACGCCCAGAACCGCGGCATGCTGGTCGAACTCGATCAGGCGTTTGCCCGCGCCGAAGCCGACGACACGGTACGCGTCGTCATCCTCGCCGGCGAGGGCCCGATGTTCTCCTCGGGTCACGACATCGGCTCCAAGCAGGCACGGGCCGAGTTCAGCCCGGGCCCCGGCCAACACCCCACGGTGGCGATCAATGGCGGTACCCGCGACGGCGCGGAGAGAACCATGCTGCAGGAATGGCACTATTTCTTCCAGAACAACCTGCGATGGCGCAACCTGCGCAAGATCACCATCGCCCAGGTGCACGGCGACGTGTTCTCGGCGGGGCTCATGCTGATCTGGGCGTGCGACCTGATCGTGGGCAGCGAAGAGGTTCGCTTCGCCGATGTGGTCGGCACGCGCCTGGGCATGTGCGGGATGGAGTATTTCGGCCACCCCTGGGAGTTCGGGCCGCGGCGCACCAAGGAACTCATGCTCACCGGCGACGCGATCGGGATCGAAGAGGCGTACCGGCTAGGCATGGTCAGCAAGATCTTCAAACGCGACGAACTCGCCGAGCGCACAATCGAGCTGGCGCGGCGCATCGCCAAGGTACCCACGATGGCGGCCCTGCTGATCAAGGAGTCGGTCAACCAGTCCGTCGACAGCATGGGCTTCTACAACGCGCTGCAATCGTGTTTCTCGCTGCATCAACTGAATCATTCCCACTGGGCGCAGATTCGCGACGACAAGCGACCCACCGCGGGCGAAGAACAGGGCGTGCCGAATTGGCGGACCGCTCCCCCGGTGGTCCTGGCGGTTAAAGATCAGGTTCGGTCCGAGGCGTGACCGGTGTCGTTTCGGCCGCCGAACCGACGCCGCAACCCATGGAGGTGACGATCCCCGGTCACCTGTTCGGGCAGCTGCCGTTCTACGACGTCATCGATACCGACGACGTGGTCGTGGTCGATCTGCACAACCGCCCGGACCTGGTGAACGTTCGGGGTGCGCTGCAAGGCGGGCTGGTCGCCACCCTGATCGATGTGGCCGGCGGACGGCTTGCGATCAAGCACGCCGGCGAAGGGAGCGCTGCCGGCACCGCGGACATGTCGATCCATTTCCTGGCGCCGATCGTCGAAGGTCCCGCACGCGCGACCGCCGGGCTGGTCCGCGCCGGAAAACGCATGATCGTTGTCGGCGTTGACGTCGCCGACGTCGGCCGCAACAGGCTTGCGGCACGAGCGACGCTGAGCTTCGCGATCCTTGCGCCCCGCGGCCCGGTTCAGCCCGCGGCGGCACCGTAGCGCGCATCGGCGACGCGCTCCAAGGCGACGGCGGGCTCGCCGAAGACCATTGCCCAGCCTCGCACCCGGCGGAAGTACAACTGGATATCACCCTCCATGCCGAATCCATAACCGCCGTGGATGTGCAGGCTGCGCTGCGTCGCGTCGCGGGCCGTCTCGTAGCCGAACGCGAAAGCCATGGCGGCCAGTTCGCGCGCACGATCGGGCTCGTCGGTGAATGCGCAGGCCGCCTTGAGTCCGAGCAACCGTGCCCCGTCGGCGGCGGCGGCGCTGTCGGCCAGCGGGTGAGACACCGCCTGGAAGGTGCCGATCACGGTCCCGAAGGCATTCCGCGTTTTGGCATAGTCGACGCCGATCTCCACGGCTTTCTTGGCCGCGCCCGCCAACGCCACGGCGGTCAGCGCCAGCCACAAGTCAAGGGCGTCGCAGAACAGGTCGCGCGCTTGGCGACCCTCGGCGAGAACGACCGAATCGGTGCCAATCGTGATGTCCGCCAGCGGCATTGATCCGAGGTTGGCCACCGCGGTGCGGTCGCTTCCGATCGGCACAGCCAGCAGTCGCCCGTCCGCCAGGGCAATTACGTGGTCCGCCACGGCACCGGCGGGCACCATCCCCAACTGGCCACCGCGTGCGGCCCGGGGCGCGAACGTGACCAGTTGATCGCCGGCCAGGACCGCGCTGAGCAGCGAGGCACCGCGCCCGGCAGCCCTCGCCAGCAGACGCGACGCAACCTGCGCTTCGACGACCGGAGCGGATGCGAGCGCCCGGCCGAGCTGTTCGGCGATCAACGCAAGCTCCAGTTCCGAGGCACCCCAACCACCGGCCGCCTCGTCCACCGCCATCTGCACCGCTCCGGTCTCGAGCAGCGCCTTCCACAGCTTGAGATCGAAGCCCGACGGCTCAGCCGCCCGAACACGTTCGGAGGTCGACTCGCGGGCTAGCAGTGCGGTGAACGAATCCACCAACAGTCTCTGTTCGCCCGTCAGGCTCAGGTCCACGATCGCCGGTCCTATCGGGTGCGGATATGGTTACTCTCAGAAGTGAGAGTATCAGTCCTCAACGCACCGCCCGGAAGCGTGTGCGACGACAGATCGGCGGGCATACATGCACTTTCAGCTCGATGCAGCTACCGCAACGTACCGCGACGAAGTGCGGGCCCACCTTCGGGAGGTGTTGACTCCCGAATTCGAGGAACGCATCTACCTCAGCGGCGTCGCGCACGACGACGAGTTCGCCAAGGGCCTGGTCGAAAAGGGCTATTTTGCACCGGGTTGGCCCGTGGAGTTCGGCGGGCAGAACCGCAACGCCTGGGACGACCAGGTCGTGAAAGAGGAGCTCATGCGTTTTGACGCGCCGGTGTACCTCTCGGAGACCACCAGGATGGTGGCGTCGATCATCCGCGAGGTCGGCACCCCGGCGTTGAAAGATCTCATCCTCACCGGTGCGATCAACGGTGACATCACCATCGCCCTCGGCTTTACCGAGCCGGAATGCGGGTCGGACGTCGCGGCGGCCGCCACCCGGGCCGTTCGCGACGGCCCCGGAGAAGACGCAGACTGGGTGATCAACGGCTCCAAGATGTTCACCACCAACGGCCACATCGCCGACTTCGTGTTCCTGCTAGCGCGCACCAGCCCCGACAAGCCGAAACACAAAGGGTTGACGATGTTCCTGGTTCCGACTGACTCCGCGGGCTTCGAGGCTCAAGCGGTGTGGACACTTTCCGGGGAGCGCACGAACATCACCTTCTACAGCGACGTCCGCATCGGCGATCAGTGGCGAATCGGCGAGGTCGACGGCGGCTGGCAGGTGCTCGGGCTCTCCCTACGTGACGAGCATGCGTCGGGTTGGGGTCCGCATCTGATCCGGCTGTTGCACCATGCCGAACACTGGGCTACCACCAGCATGTCCGATGATGGCGCACCGCCCATCGTGGATGCCGACGTCCGCCGCCGGCTCGCCCGGGTCGCAATCGAGACCGAGGTGGCGATGCTGCTGCAGCGGCGGTGCGTGTGGATGCTCGAACAGGGCGACATCCCGGTGGCAGAGGGGTCCATGTCGAAGTTGTTCAGCACCGAGGCGCTCCAACGCGCCAGCCAGGACGTGGTCGAGCTCGTGGGCCCGGACGGCTTACGCAGCTATCTCGACCCGACGGCACCCGAACGCGGGCGCTTCGACCATTCGCTGCGTTTTTCCTTGGGAACGACCATCTACGCGGGCACCAGCGAAATCCAGCGCAATATCATCGCGCAGCGCGGGCTCGGCCTACCCCGTTAGCTTCTTGGCCCGGCGGGCAGATGTCCCACGGGGCGTCGACTTCCGCGCCGGTGTCGACTTGGCGTCGGTGACGGGCGGCGTGACGGCTTGTTTGCACCACGCCCACAACTGGTCTTCGGTCAGCCTGATGCCCTTGCCGCCCAGGTGGAAAACCCCGATCTGAGCGAGCGCGGTGAGCGTGGTGTTCAGCAACGTGGTCAGCTGGGCGGGGGTCAGGTCCGTGCGCACCAGTCCCGCCCGGGCACACGAGGTGAGGATCTTCGTCAGCAGCTTCAGATGCGGCTCCCACACCTTGGCGAAGTCGTCCGGCCGCTCGATTTCCAGGCTCAGGTTGTAGATCGTCATCACCCGGCCGCCGACCGCTTCCGATGACTCCGCGCGAGACAGCACGCCGCGGCAGAACGCCTCGAGCTGCTCCATCGGACCGTCGGCCGCGGCAACGTCATGCCGAATGTCCTCGGTGAACTGGCTCGTGACGTTCTCGTAAAGCGCCAACATGAGTTCTTCTTTGCCGGCGAAGTGCTGGTAGAACGCTCGCAGGCTCAGATTCGACCTGTCGATGAGCGTCTGGATCGTGAAGTCGGCCTTGCCCGACTCCTCCACCAACTCCAGCGCGGTGGCCAGAAACCTCGAACTACGCGCGAGAGCACGCGCTCTCGCCGTGCTCAGGCGCCGCTCGATGGTGCGCTGCTGCCAGGTGCTGGGCACCTCGGCGTCGGTGTCAACCAATTCCAAGCCGGTATCGCCTTGGGGACCGGTGGTCTTCTTCGCAGGCATAGTGCCCACAAGAATACGCGAACGACGCGGGAATGTGCGATCTACCTACACGCGCATGTTACTTATCGCATGGCGTAAGCGCTGATTTGCGACGTTGTACCAGTGCCCCAAAGAACGCTTCCGGGCAGAGGCCGGCCAGCCGATGGCGTGACAGACGCCCAGGTGCGTCGGTCGGAACCGATGCGGTAGCGTGGAAACGCAGATTCTCTTTTTCCGTGAATCAGTGTGCCGCAAACTGGATTCGCGGGCCGTCGCGAAGGAGCGCAGCGTTGAGTACAGACATTCTGATCGTCTCGCCGGACGACCACCTGGTGGAGCCGGCCGATCTGTGGACGAGCCGGCTGCCCGAACGCTATCGCGACATCGGGCCGCGGATCGTTCGCACCCGCGGACGCATGGATCCAACCGTCACTTCCGATGTCGCGTTCATCGAGGACGACGAGGGCCGAGACGCGGACATCTGGCACTACGAGGATGCCGTCATCCCGATCCCGCTCATCAGCGCGGCCGCCGGCTACGAGCTCGACGAACTCACCACCGATCCCATCACCTACGACGAGATGCGGCCGGGCTGCTACCGTCCGGCGGACCGGCTCGCCGACATGGACATCGCCGGCATCGAGGCCTCGGCCTGCTTCCCCAACACCCTCGTCCGTTTCTGCGGCCAACGCTTCCTTTACGGCAAGGACAAGGAACTGGCCAGGCTGTGTGTCGAGGCCTACAACGACTTCCAGATCGACGAATGGGGCGGCAGCTCTAACGGTCGGCTGATCCCCCTTGGCATCATTCCGCTCTGGGACGTCGAACTGGCCGCCAAGGAGGTGGACAGGGTGGCCGCCCGCGGCATGCACGCCGTGTGTTTCTCCGAGCTTCCCAGCCGCCTCGACCTGCCCTCCATCCACAGCGGCTATTGGGACCCGTTCTTCGCCGCCTGCGAAAGAAACCAGGTGGGCATCATGCTGCACATCGGGTCGAGTTCGTCGCTCACCAAGTCCTCCCCCGATTCTCCGCATGTCGTCACCAGCGCGCTGATGGCGGTCAACTGCACCATCGCCATGGTCGACTGGCTGTTCTCCGCCAAGCTCAAGCAGTTCCCCGGACTCAAGCTCGCCTTCGCCGAGGCGCAAGCCGGCTGGATCCCCTACTACCTGCAACGCGTCGACGAGGTCTGGGAGGACCGCCGGGCGTGGGGTGGCATCCATCCCCTGCTGACCGAACCGCCGAGCAGCCAGGTGCCCGGGCGCGTGTTCTTCTCCACCTTCGGTGACCCGGTCGCGTTCCGCATCCTCGACCTCGTCGGGCCAGACCAGCTCATGTTCGAGACCGACTACCCTCACAACGACACCAACTGGCCGAGGAGCCTCGAGGTCGCCAACAAGGCGACAGAAGGCCTGGACGAGGAGACCAAGCGGAAGGTGTTGTCCACCAACGCCAAGACGTTCTTCGGCCTGGCGTGAGCGACCGGTCCGGGCGTCTCGGACCGGCCCTTCGCATGCGTTACCGCGCCTGCCAGTCCGGCTTGCGCTTCTCCAGGAAGGCGCGCGGGCCCTCGACGGCGTCCTTCGTCAGGGCCACCTTCATCCGGTAATTCTCGGCGAGCAACTCGGCCTCGTAGATGGGTAGCGTGAGACCCTTGCGCACGGCCATCCGTGAACCCCGGACCGCCAGCGGTGCATTGGAATTCACGATGTCGGCGATCTCCCAGGCCCGTGCCGGCAACGCGTCGTGCGGGACCACTTCGGTGAAGATCCCCAATTCGTAGGCGCGCTGCGCGTCGAGATGCTCGTGCTTACCCATCAGGATCAGACGCATCGCCACGGGCAGCGGCAGGATCCGGGCCAGCCTGACCCCTTCGCGCCCGGACGTCACGCCGATGCTGACGTGCGGGTCCATCAGCGTCGCGCGCTCGGACGCGATGGTGATGTCCGCGGTGGTCACCAGGTCCATTCCCGCGCCGCAGGCGATGCCGTTGACCGCGCAGATGATCGGTTTGGTCATCTGCAACCACGGCGGCGTCGCCTCCTGTGGTGCGTCCCACTGTCGCATCGAGCTGAGGATCGGCTCGCCCTGGTTGTCGATGCCGGCCGCGTTCTCCATGTCATGGTCGGCGGCCTTGTTGACATCCGCCCCCACGCAGAGCGCGCGGCCCGCTCCCGTGATGATAACTGTCCAGACATCCTGCGAGCGTTCGATTTCCGTGTACGCCAGCGCCAACTCGGCGATCATCTCGTCGTTGATCGCGTTGAGCACCTCCGGACGATTCAGGGTCACACATGCGGTATGCCCCCGTACCTCGACCTCGATCGTCTCGTACTTTTTCACCTGGTACGCCCCCCGCTCTCCAAAACGTCCGTGGCGCTGGGGAGGAAGCCGAAGATGTATTGGAACCTCTCGCAGTAGCGCGGCCAGACGTCGGGATTCAGTAGACGTGGCGGCATACCGCCGCCGAAGATCGTCTGCCACTGCGTAGCCGTGGCGACGGCGATGTCGCGGGCCGCCTCGACGGTGATGCCCGCGGTGTGCGGCGTTGCCACGACGTTCTCGAGGCTCAACAGCGGATTGTCCGGGCGCGGCGGCTCCTCGTGGAACACGTCGAGTCCCGCGCCCGCGATGCCTCCGCTGACGAGTGCATCGAGCAGCGCCGCCTCGTCGTGGACGGGTCCGCGCGCCGTCGTGATGAAGAAGGCGGTCGGTTTCATCGCCGCGAACTGCGCCCTGCCGATGAGCCCCTGGGTTTCACCGGTCAACGGGCAGGTCACCTGGACGAAATCCGAGCGCTCGAGAAGCTCGTTGAGCGCGACGGGCCGCGCTCCGCGTGCGCGTGCACTGACCTCGTCCAGGTAGGGGTCGAACACCAGGACCTCCATGCCGAACGGCGCGCACAGCTCCACAAGGCGACCTCCGATGGCCCCGAGCCCGATGACGCCGAGCGTCTTGCCCAGGAGCTGACTGCCCCGCAGGACCAACCGATCCCCCAGCCGGCCACCGCGCAGCACCCGGTCGGCGGCGGTGATTTTCTTGGCCAGGTCGAGCATGAGGCCCAAGGCGTGCTCGGCGACGGCTTCTGCACCCGGACCCGAGTTGTTGCAGACCGCGATCCCGGCGCGAGTGCACGCCTCCACGTCGATGACGTCGTACCCGGCGCCGGCCGAACATACGGCGAGAAGTTGTCCGCAACGCTCGACCAGCGCCGGTCCGGCCAGCCACTGTGCACCGTCGGCGTGTCCGGCCACGTCGGTCCGGGTGGCGACCTGGTATCCGTGCGCGGATTCCAGAGCGGCCCAATTCGTCTCGGCGGGCGCGGTCAGATCGAGCCTGACCAGATCGACATCACCGACCTCGAGGATTTCGCCGGCGACGGGATCGGTCCACCGTTCGTAGACCAGACGCGGGCGAGCGCTCACGCTTTCTTCGCTTTGGGCTTCACCTGCGCCGCCTTGAACATGTCGGCCAGCTCGGCGTTGACGTTCTTGTAGTCGTTGATGGCGATCGTTCCGTCCCGGCCCTCGACGACGTCGTACCCCAGCCGCAGGTCCTTGTTCTCCATGTGAAAGTACTCGCGGCCGATCGGTAGCCGCCGGTCCTCCAGTGGCACTTCCATCCAGGCGCGCAGGAAGCAGCGGGCCTTCTTCGGGTCGTTGCTGCTGACGAAGTCCGAGCGCGAATGGCACATCGCGAAGTTGTTGGCCACCGCCGCCTCACCCGATTCCAACCTAAACTCGACCTGCTGCTCGATGAGGATGTTGCGCAGCAACTCTACCGCTTCATTCTGCTCCGGCGTGAACTCGCGACCCAGCGCGTGCATGGCGGGCAGGATGCTGCTGTAGGTGAAGTTGATACAGATCCGTCCGTCGATCTGGGAGAAGACGGGCACGTCGTACGGGGTGACGTCCGGCTGGTCGTCGGGCTGTTCACTACGTCGATGATGCGGAAAGCCCTGGTAAAGCACCTCGAGCAGGTCCGGGCGTTCGGCGAGGATCCTGTTGTGCGCCGCGGGCCCGCTCGCGAATTGGCTCTCCCCACCCTGAGCTGCCGGGTACACGCACAGCAGCGACAGGATGTCGGCGGCGTCGTTGTGCATCGCGAGTTCGGCGCGGGACTTCGTGCCGCGAGCGGGCTGCACTCCGCCGGGCAGGATCTCCTCCTGGACGCGCACCATCCGGTGTCCGAAGGAGTTGTTCGACACCAGGTAGCCGAGATGCGTGCAGAACGCCCAATAGATGCGTTCGAGGTCCTCGATCGAGTGCTGCTCGACGGGGAAGCCGCGTACGCATGCCAAGCCCTTGCCGAACATCAGGTCCCGGTAGAGGCGCGCCAGGTCGTCGTCGAGGTCTGGATGCCGAGCGTCCCCGGGCGTGATGTCGTCCCGTTCCTTGTCGGCGGTCTTGGCCAGGATCGATTCCAGCGCAGCCACATTGCGCGGTGACAGGTCGAAGGCGAAGTCCTCTTTGCTCGTGAAGTCCGCTCCGGTCCACGCCATGGGGTCGGTGACGGGCTTGGTGTAGATGGCTGTAGGCATCCGGTCCTCCTGATTGGCGTCGCTTTTCGGCTGTCGGGGTCATGCGTCGGGTTGGTTCCCGCGGCAGGTCCGCAGGCCGCGCAGCGCTTGTGCACGGGTCGTGGCCGCCTCGGTCATCATCCCGATATCCGTGCCCGCCGAGATGAACCGCAATCCCAGTCCCACGAACCGATTCAGCAGTTCAAGGGACTTTATTCCGGCCATACCCAGTGCTACGCGACGACTGCGGCATGCCGCCGCCACAGATTCTACGGCACGTTGGAAATCTACATTCTCATACTGGCCGTGGATGCCCATTTCGGCGCTCAGATCGCTCACTCCGACGAGGATCATGTCGATGCCTTCGACAGCGGCGATGGAGTCGCACGCCGCCACTGCCTCCGGCGTCTCGATCATCACCGCCACCACCGTACGCTGTTCGAGAATCTCCACCAATTGCGTCGCCGTCCGGGGCTGGTATCCGCTGACCGCATTGGGACCCGCGATGGACCGATGGCCGATCGGCGGGAACCGCGCCGCATGGACGACGGACTCGGCTTGGTCCTTCGAATTAATGTGCGGGACAATGACTCCAACCGCTCCGCCGTCCAATACTCTGGCTATGACGCTGGGGTCCTGCGACGGCACCCGCACCAGGCCGGAGATCCCCGCCCCGAGCGCGCTCGCGCAAAGCATCTGCGCCGTCTCCAACGAAGTGGACGTGTGTTCGAGGTCGACGTAGACGGCGTCGTACCCGCACGCCGCCGCCACCGCGGGTACATCGGGGGTGCGGGAGTTGAGCAGCGCCAGGCACAGCACAAGCGCGTCTCCGCGCAACGCATCCCGCAGCGCCGTGGTCATAGGCCAACCGTAGCCGACCGAGAATACTGTTTCTACATTTTCGCCAGCGGCTGTTATCGGCAACGCCATCGATGTGATAACCATAGCTATGCCGTCGAATCGCGTCGCCATCGTGGGCGCGGCCCTTTCCGACTGTGGCCGGGTTCCGGACAAGACCGCAATGGCGCTGATGGCCCAGTCCTCGCGGCGGGCGATCGCCGACGCCGGGCTGACGAAGGAGGACATCGACGGTTTCGGCGGACACGGGGCCTTGCTTCCACCCGTCGAAGTCAGCGAGTACCTGGGCCTGCGGCCCGACTGGGTCGACGCGACCAATGTCGGCGGATCGTCGTGGGAAGTGCTGGCCCGTCACGCCGCTGCGGCGATCGCGGCCGGTGAGATCGAGGTCGCGCTGTTGACCTATGGGTCGACCGCGCGTTCCGACGTCAAGCGTCGGGTACGGCCGTCCGCTGCGGCGATGGGCACCGGCGGCGCGCTGCAGTACGAGGCGCCCTACGGAGCGACGCTGATCGCCAAGTACGCCATGGCGGCACGGCGTCACATGATCGAATTCGGCACCACCGTCGACCAACTGGCCGAGGTCGCCGTCGCCGCCCACGAATGGGCGGCCATGAACGAGAGCGCATTTGAACGCGACCGCCTCACCGCGGCCGACGTCGCGGCCGCGCCGATGTTGGCCGACCCGTTCACCGCCAAGCATGTCTGCCTGCGCACCGATGGCGGCGGCGCCGTCGTGCTTGCCGGCGAGCGGGTGGCCAAGAATTGCGCGAAGGAGCCGATTTGGATCCTCGGTGCGGCCGACGCGACGTCCCACGTCAGCATGAGCCACTGGCCCGATTTCACGACGTCGGCGGCGGCGCGCTCAGGGCCACGGGCCTTCGCGCAGGCGGGCGTGAGCCCCGCCGACATCGATGTGTGCCAGCTCTACGACTCTTTCACCTCCACCGTGCTGCTGACCGTGGAAGACCTCGGCTTCTGCGCGAAGGGTGACGGCGGGCCCTTCATCGAATCCGGCGCGCTTCGACCGGGCGGGGCGCTCCCGACCAACACCGACGGCGGCGGGCTGGCCGCGTGCCACCCCGGCATGCGCGGGATGTTCCTGATGGTGGAAGCGGTGCGGCAGTTGCGGGGGGAATGCGAACAGCGCCAGGTCAACGGTGCGCGGCTGGCATGCGTCCACGCGATGGGTGGCTTCTTCACCCATAGCGCCACGATGATTCTCGGGAGGCAGTGAGTGACCGCTCCCGATCGGCCCACGATCGACGCCGACGGCCAGGCGTGGTGGGCGGCCACGCAGGACCGAATCCTGATGGTCAACGCCTGCCGGTCCTGCGGTCAGGCGTCGCTGTACGCCCGGCCGTTCTGTCCGCACTGTTGGGGTGAGGACGTCGAATTGGTGCCGGCCACCGGACGAGCGCGGCTCTACACGTGGAGCGTCGTCCACCAGAATTTCGCGCCCTTCGCCGAGCGCACGCCGTATGTCTTGGCCATGGTGGACCTCGAGGAGGGACCCCGGCTGATGACGGTCGTGGAGAACTGCCGGCCCGAAGAGCTGCGGGCGGACATGGAGCTGGTGATGGCGTTCCGCGACGACGAAGACGGCTTCGTCGTCCCGGTTTTCCACCCTACTGCCGACTAGTTCACCCCGGGGCTGCGAGACGATCGGCGAGCAGCCGCCGTCGCCCGGCCGAACCTCCGTCGAGTCTGGCGCGGTCCACTTTCCCGTTCGCGTTGCGCGGCAGGGGCTCGTCCCAGAACACCAGCTCCTCAGGCAGCTTGTATTTCGGCAATCCCTCGGCGACGAGGGCCTGGCCAACCTCGGTGAGCGACATCTCGATGTCCGGTGCGAGCACGATCGCGACGGCCAGTCGCTCACCGGTGGTGTCGTCGGCGACGGGGTAGGCGACACATTCGCGGACTCCGCCCATCCTCGAGACGGCCTCCTCCACTTCGGCGGCCGGGATCTTCAGCCCGTTGCGAATCACGATGTCCTTGATCCGGCCGATGATCCGCAACCGCCCGTCGACGATCTCGGCCACGTCGCCGGTGCGGAACCACTCGCCGTCGAACGCGGGGCGGTCGTCTTCGGCATCGGTATAGCCGAGGAAGGCATGCGGACCCTGGACGCAGCACTCGGTGGGTTCGGCCACGCATCCGATCCGCACGTCAACGTCACCGAGCGCCACTCCGTCGTCGGCATGGCGGACGTCCCGGGACTCTGTCCGCAGGCCGGACGTGCTGACCGGGATCTCCGATGATCCGTAGGCGCGCATGACGACGATGCCGAAATCGTCCTCGACGCGTTCGACGATCCGCCGGTCCAGCATCGCGCCGCCCAGATACACCGCTCGCAACGGGACCGCAGCGCCACGCACGACGGTCTCGTCGAGCATCCGGTTCAGCAGCCGATCCGGGCCGCCGTACCACGTCGCGCCGGAGGTGACCAGCAGATCGCTGGTCGCCTGCGGTTCCCAACGGTCCTCGAGAATTACCGGTATCGCGAGCATCGGCGCGATGAACAGCGCCTGCAGCACCCCGGTGACCGATGCCAGCGGACTGATCAGGAAGATCCGGTCGTCCCCACCGAGGCCCGCCGCGGCGATGTAGTTCGCCGAGGCCTTGCCCAGCGTGCTCAGCGAGTGGATCACGCCCTTGGGCCGAGACGTCGTACCCGAGGTGTAGAGCACCACGCTCGGCTCGTCGGCTGCGCGCGCCGGGCGAAGACGCCGGGAGACGCTCGTTGCGGCGTCCTCACCGAGTTCGATCCAGCGGCAACGCCCGGACAGTTCCGGCTGGGCGGTCGCCGTCCAGTTCGGCGCCGCGCCGAAGGGAGCGCCGGTGCGGGTGAGGATGTCAGCGAGCTGCTTGGCGCCCGCGCTGCGCGGCACGAGCAGTACTACCGCGTCGACGCGCAGCGCCGCGTGGACCGCCACCACCGAGTCCACGTCGTTCCCGACTACCAAGACGATCGCGCTGCCGGGAACCATGCCGGCGTCGACCATCGCCATCCCGGCCGCATCGATGCGCTCGTCCAGTTCGCCGTAGGTCAGTCGGGCTCCTCGCGCCGCGACGGCGAGCCGGGCGCCGTGCCGCGCCGCGGTCGTTCGCACCAGGTCGACCGGCTCCGCCGCCCAGATACCGGCCGCGCGGTAGCGCGACCGCAGCTCTCCGGCGCGCCGACGCGCATGTCGTAGCAGCTCAGTCGGGCCAGTCATGAGGCTTCCTCCCGATACGAATGCTCGCTCTCAATTTAGTAAATGTATCCTCTCAACCATGCATCCAATGACTTTCGACGGCCAGGTGGCCATCATCACCGGGGCCGGCGGCGGACTCGGCCGCTGCCACGCCCTGGAGCTCGCCCGGCGTGGCGCCCGGGTCGTGGTCAACGACCTGGGCAGCTCGGTGGACGGCAGCGGAGCTTCGACATCGGCCGCCCAAGCCGTGGTCGACGAGATCACCGCGGCCGGCGGCACCGCCATCGCCAACGGCGACTCGGTGGCTACCGAAGAGGGTGGCGCGGCGATCGTTGCGGCCGCGATGGATTCGTTCGGCCGGGTCGACGTGCTGGTGAACAATGCGGGCATCCTGCGCGACGCCGCATTCAAGAACATGACCGCCGACCAGGTCGACGCCGTCATCGCGGTGCATCTCTCCGGCGCGTTCAACGTGACGCGGGCGGTGTGGCCGATCATGCGAGAGCAGAATTACGGCAGGATCGTTCAGACGACTTCTGGGACGGGCTTGTTCGGCAATTTCGGTCAGACCAACTATGGCGCCGCCAAGATGGGCCTCGTGGGCATGATGCACGTTCTCGCAATCGAGGGCGCCCGCAATGGCATCGCCGTCAACGCCATCGCACCCATCGCGCGAACCCGGATGACCGAGGACATCATGGGCGAAGCCGGCAAGGCCATGGATCCCGAGCTCGTCACACCCGTGGTGGTCTATCTCTGTCATCGGTCCTGCGACCGCACGGCACACATCTACTCGGTGGGCGCGGGGAAGGTGTCACGGGTGTTCATCGGAGTCACCAAGGGAATCGAGGACACGTCCTTGACTGCCGAGTCGGTGGCATCCTCGATCGACGAAATCGACGACGCCGCCACCTTCACCATTCGCGGCGGACCGACCGCGGGCTGAGGCGCGGGCGGTCAACGACCGAGGAACCTGGGCTCCCGGCGCTCGGCGAACGACGCAAGGCCCTCCTGGAGGTCCGCCGTGCGCGACACCATCTCCTGGGCCCAGGCCTCCTGCTCGAATGCGCGCTGCCTGTCCGACTCCGACGACACCGACAGCAGCCGCTTGGTCAGCGCCAGCATCACCGTCGGCCCCGCGGCCAGGCGTACCGCGAGTTCCTCGGCGAGGACGTCGGTGTCGTGCGGTGCGGTGACGCGATTGGCCAGTCCGAGCCTTTCGCAGGTGGCAGCGTCGACGGGCTCACCGAGCATCAGCAGTTCGGTTGCCTTGCGCAGGCCCACGATCCTGGTCAGCAGGTGAATGGCGCCGGAGTCCGGAAGGATCCCGCGGTGCACGAATGACTCCACAAGCTTTGCCTCCGTTGACATGACGACCAGATCGCACGCCAGCACGAGACTGGCACCGGCACCGGCAGCGGTGCCCTTGACCGCGGCGACCACGGGTTTGTCGCAGTCCAGGATCGCCGCAACAAGGCGCTGCCAGCCCGTCTGCAGCATGCGAGCGATGTCGCCGGGTCGTCTGTCCGCTTCAGGCATCGAGGGCGCGTCAGCACCCGACGTTGTTGCCGGCAGGCCCGCGCCCGCGCAGAAGTGCCGATCACCGGCCGCACCCAACAGCACGGAGCGGACGGCCGAGTCATCGTCGGCCCGTGTGAACGCCTCGGTCAGCGCGTCACGCGCCAAGGGCGACAACGAGTTTCCCACGCCAGCGCGATCGATGGTGATTCGTTGCACTCCGTCGTCACCGACAGCCACCACGATGCCGGACGATTCTGCTTCACTCATACTCCCCATCCCTGCGTTAACGCCGTTTCCGCTTTTCGGGTATCTTAATTTCCATGCCCGAGACCGGTCAGATTACCGACGAGGGACTGGCTCGGTTGCGCGCCACCATCGGTATCGCCGTTCCGCACACGCAGCCGCCGCACTACATTCGACCGAACGAGGACAGCTTCCGGCACGTGGCGGAGAGCTACGGCGACGCGAACCCGCTGTGGGCCGATCCGGAGTACGCCGCCAAATCCGTGTGGGGCGAGTCCATCGCACCGCCCGCGCTCGTCGGCGGAGACACCTTGATCGGTGAGGACGAGGTGACAGCGCTCTCCGAGGCGGACCGCGCGCTGACCAAGGGCGACCCGTTGCGCGGGGTCCATGCCTTCTACGCCTC
The DNA here is from genome assembly GCA_963711445.1 of uncultured Actinomycetota bacterium. Lineage (GTDB taxonomy): Bacteria > Actinomycetota > Actinomycetes > Mycobacteriales > Mycobacteriaceae > Mycobacterium. The sequence continues at coordinate 1,388,382 of CAVQEF010000001.1, read as the reverse complement.
GTCGTCGCGCGAATGGTGGGCGCCGCTGCGTGCAAATCATCGGGTCTTCCGGCGCAACGCCCTGGTGGCGGCGCTGGACAAGAGCAGCGAGTTCGCCGGCCGCGCCGTCCACGAATGGTCGGCCCAGGTGTACCGCGACGACGAAGGCATCATCCTGGGCGCCCAGTACCGCAACATGATCCGCACCGAGCGCAGCAAGGCGCGCGGCCGCAAGAAGTACGACACCGTCGAACTGAAGTCGTGGACGCCGGATGAGATCGCAGAAATCGACGAGCGATACGCGTGCGAATCACCGCGCGGCGCCGAACCGCGGTGGTGGGAGGACGTCGACGAGGGCGACACCGTCGGCCCATTGACAAAAGGCCCGCTGACGGTCACCGACATGGTCTGCTGGCACGTCGGCATGGGGACCGGGATGTACGGCGTGCGGCCCCTGCGGTTGGCCTGGCGCAACCGGCAGCGCATTCCCCGTTTCTACACGCCCAATGAACACGGTGTGCCCGATGTGCAGCAGCGCGTGCACTGGGAACCTGACGCGGCCCGCAATGCGGGCAACCCCACCACCTTCGACTACGGCCGCATGCGCGAGACGTGGCTCATCCACCTGTGCACGGACTGGATGGGTGACGACGGCTGGCTGTGGAAGCTCGACTGCGAGTTCCGCCTCTTCAACTACGTCGGAGATCTGCACACCATCACCGGACAGGTGGTGCGTAAATATCTGGCGGATGGTGATCGGCCCGCCGTCGACCTCGAACTGGCGGCGACCAACCACCGCGGCCAGATCACGGCGCCCGGGCATGCGACCATTCTGTTGCCCAGCCGCGAACGCGGACCCGTCCGGCTGCCCGATCCCCCCGGTGGGGCGAGCAGCCTCACCGACCTGCTCGCCGCCGTCTCGGCACAGTTCGCAGAGCGCTGAGCCATGTCGTACGACTGCGTTCCCGGATTACGCGCCGAACATCGGGGGCCGGTCCTGCGCCTGACGTTGGACCGTCCCGATCGCCGGAACGCGGTCAACGATGTGGTGCTCGACGCGATGATCGCGCATCTGGCCGTCGCGGGCAGCGACGAGTCGGTGCGCGTGATTCGGATCGATGCCGAGGGCCCGGACTTCTGTGCCGGATCCGATCTGATTGCCAACAACGCTCGCTCGGAGCGCAAGCCGAGGGTGGGCAGTACCCAGCGCCGGCTGCCCAACAAGGCCAACCGGCTCATCCCGTTGATGCTCGAGACGCAGGTCCCCATCGTGTCGGTGGTGCGCGGCTGGACCGCCGGCCTCGGCTTCCACATCGCGATGGCCTCCGACTTCTGCGTCGCCGCCGACGACGCGCGGTTTTGGGAGCCGTTCATGGCCCGCGGCTTCACGCCGGACAGTGGCGCGGCCTGGCTGCTGCCGCGGCTGATCGGGATGGTCCGCACCCGGCAGCTCTTGATGCTCGGCGAGGAGCTCTCCGGAGCCACTGCAGCCGAATGGGGCATCATCCACGCTGCGGTCGCCGAGAACCAGTTGGACGCGGCCGCGACCGGCTTGGTCACCCGGCTGGGGGATGCGCCGACCGTGGCGCTGGGACTCACCAAGTGGCTGCTGCACAGCGCCAACGGACTCGACCTCGACCGCCACTTGCAGAACGAGGCGATGGCGCTCGAATTATCCAGCCGCAGCGAGGACTTCAAAGAGGGTCTGGCCGCCTTCCGGGACAAACGCGATGCGAAGTTTCAGGGGCGCTGAGAAAATCATGACGCCACTGCCGATCACCCAGGACACCCCCGTCGACGACGCCGTCGCGGTGGTGCGCGAGTGGATCGACGCAGAGGTCCCCGCGGCGTGGCGCTCTGCCGCCACCGAGGGGCCGGCGGCCCTGCGGGCCGTCCGCACACCAACCGACTACCGGCGGTGGTACCCGACGTTCGCTCGGACGGGCCTGGTGGCCCCCACCTGGCTCCCCGACCACGGCGGCCTGGGCATCGGCAACGACGTCGCTGGCGCCATCGAGACCGTCTTGAGTCCACTGCGGTTGTCCCGGCTGAATCCCTTGGGGCTCAACAACGCCGCCGCCGCGCTGTTCAGCCACGGCACCGAGGAGCAGCGCCGTCGTTTTCTCCCGCCGATCGTGCGCAACGAGGAAAAGTGGTGCCAGCTCTTCAGCGAACCCGGTGCCGGCTCGGATCTCGCGTCGCTGGCCACACGCGCCGTTCGGGACGGTGACGATTGGGTGATCTCCGGGCAGAAGGTCTGGACCACGTGGGCCGACGAGGCGGATTTCGCGATTCTCCTGGCAAGAACCGACCCCGAGGCACCGAAGCACCGGGGCATCACCTACTTCCTGCTCGACATGCACCAACCGGGCGTCGAGGTCAGACCGCTGCGCCAGATCACCGGAGAGGCGGAGTTCAACGAGGTCTTCATCGACAACGCGCGAGTCCCCGATGCGCACCGGGTGGGCGATGTCAACGACGGTTGGCGTGTCAGCGCGTCGACGTTGTCCAGTGAGCGCCAGATGGTTTCGGGTTCCGGATCGGGAGGCATGGGCCGGCTCGGCGGCTCCGGGGCCGAACGCCTGATCACTCTGGCGCGCGAAACCGGCCGGTGGGACGATCCCGTCGTCCGCAACAAGGTCATGCGGTTGTGGGCGCAGGAGCAGATCCGTGGCTGGACGAACGCCCGGGTACGCGCCGCACTTTCGGCCGGCCAGTCCCCGGGGGCGGCGTCCTCGATCGGCAAGGTGCACCAGGCCACTCTGAATCAGCAGATCCAGGACCTGATGGTGGATCTGCTGGGCACGGATGCGATCGCCTGGCCGGCCACCGGCGACCCGGACGCCCTGCCGCGCGATGTCCACGGCATGTTGCGCAGCCTGGCCAACGGCACCGAGGGCGGTACCACCGACATCAACAAGAACATCCTGGGCGAGCGTGTGCTCGGGCTGCCCAAGGAGCCGGACCCGTGGAAAGGCAAGCCCTGGAAGGACATCCCGCGGTCGTGAACACCTATCAGCGCCTGGTGGTGGAGAAATCCGAGGGTATCGGCTGGCTCATCCTGGACAGGCCGGACGCGGGCAACGCCTTCGACTCGTTGATGCTCGACGAGCTCGAAGTCCGCCTGGGCCGGCCTCGATGCCGATCCCGACGTCCGCGTGATCGTCAACACAGCCAACGGCAAGGCCTTCTGCACCGGCATGGATGTGGTGCAGGTGGCCCGCGACAAAGAGGCGATGCGCCGGCATTCGCGCCGGACCAGGGATGCCGAGCTGAAGATCTCCTCGTGGCACTGCGGCGTGTGGAAGCCGGTGATCGCGGCCGTCAACGGGGTTTGTGCTGGTGGCGGCCTACACCTGGTGGCCGACGCGGACATCGTGATCGCCGCCGAGCAAGCCTCTTTCGTCGACCCACACGTATCGGTCGGCCAGGCCGTCGCCTACGAGGCGATCACGCTGTTGCGCAAGTCCCCGATGGAGGCCATCACCCGCATGGCATTGATCGGCAACGGTGAGCGCATCTCGGCGCAGCGCGCCTACGAGTTGGGGATTGCGTCTGAGGTGGTGCCGGCCGACCAACTCCGCGCGGCAGCCGGGCGGCTCGCCGCGGCGATCGCCACGAATTCGCCGACCGCGATGCGTGCGACGAAGAAGGCGCTGTGGCACTCCCTGGAAGTGGGACTGACGCAGGCCCGCAACGATGCCGCCGACGAGATCTGGCGGCTGCGTAATCATCCCGATCACAGCGAGGGCGCCCGGGCGTGGCGCGAGCGGCGCGCCCCGCGGTGGCGACCGCTGTCGGATGCAGTGGAGGTTTCATGACATACCAGAGACTGATCGTGGAGCGCCGCGGACCGGTCGGCTGGATCATCAACGACCGGCCGGACCGTCTGAACGCCTACGACGTGGCGATGCGTGAGGAATTCCCCAGGGCCTGGGCGGAGTTGAACGACGATCCGGATGTTCGCGTCATCGTGCACACCGGTAACGGGCGGGCCTTTCAGGTGGGAGCCGATGTCGCGGAGCTCGACGGAGAGGCGGTGCTGCAGTTCCAGGAGACCATGCGCACGCTGGACCTGAAGTTGACGGCGTGGCACTGCAAGGTCGAGAAGCCGGTCATCACCGCCGTCAACGGGGTGTGCGCCGGCGGCGGACTGCACTGGGTGGCCGACGCCGACATCGTCATCGCGTCATCGGATGCCAGCTTCGTCGATCCGCACGTGTCGATCGGCCAGGTCAGTGCCCTGGAGACCATCGCGCTGATGCGCAAGATGCCCGCCGAGGCCGTGCTGCGTATGGCCCTGGTAGGTAGCCACGAACGGCTCAGCGCCCAGCGTGCGTACGAGTTGGGCATGATCAGCCAGGTCGTCGACCCGCCCGAACAGTTGCGCGAGGTCGCCCAGCAGCTCGCCGAGAAGATCGCCCGGAACTCCCCCGCTGCGATGCGCGCCACCAGGCGAGCGCTGTGGGGCGCACTCGAATACGGCCTCACCGACGCGTGCCGCGAAGGCGCCAAGCACCTGACGTCGATGTGGGGGCATCCAGATCAGAACGAGGGCCCGCTTGCCTTCGCGGACAAACGAACTGCGAACTGGGCACCGCTGGAGGCTGATTCGTGAGCCTCGCAGAGCTGCTCGACGGCCTGCCCGACGTCGCGGTGCACATGCTCGATGCCGAGGTGTCGCGCGACGAGTTGACGACCAGCGCCGAGCGGCTCGGGACGCTGCTCGCCGAGGGCGGGTTGAACGCGGGGCAGGTGGTCGCCGCGATGCTGCCCAACGACGCCACGACTGTCGCCGCGCTGTTCGGCACGTGGCGCGCCGGCGGCGTGTACACGCCGCTGAACCCCAGGGCGGCGGACGCCGAGGTCGCGGCCATGCTGGAAACGTTGCAGCCCGCCGTTGTCATCACAACTCCCGAGCTGGCGCAACGTTTCTCGAGGTTCCATCTGCCGGTCGTCACGGGCGACGGACTGAAGTGGTCGGCTGGCCCGTCGGTGGAGCACGCCGCCGGTGGGCGCTGCTACGACGCCGATGTCGCGCTGCTGCAGTTCACCTCCGGCACCACGGGGCCCCCGAAGCCGGTGCCGCTTCGGCACAGCACGGTGCTCGACCTGATCGACCGGCTGCTGGCCAAACTCCGCGGCACGAAACCCGCCGGGGACAAACCGAAGCGGGCCCCCATGCCGAACCTAGTGCCCTTGTCGTTGTCGCTGTGGGCCGGCATCTACCAGGTGCTGTTCGCGTTCCGCGCCGGATCCGGTGTGGTGCTGATGGATCGGTTCTCCCCGTCGGATTTCGCCGCGCTGGTCAAACGACACCAGCTGCGCTCCACGGTGCTGCCGCCCGCGGCCCTGACCATGGTGCTTTACGACGACTCGGTCACCGACCTGTCCCCGCTGAAGATCGTCCGGTCGATCACCGCTCCCCTGTCGCCCGTTCAGGCTGCCCGGTTCCGGGACAAGTTCGGGGTGATCGTGCTGAACTCGTACGGCCAGACCGAACTCGGGGGCGAGGTGGTGGGCTGGTCGGCGGCCGACGCCCGCGAGTGGGGCGAGGCCAAGCTGGGTTCGGTCGGGCGTCCGCTGCCAGGCATCGACGTCACCATCGCAGACGACGAGGTGATGGTACGCACGCCGACGACCGCGGCCCGCAACATCGATCCGGCCTTCCTCGACCGGCTCACCGACGACGGCTGGTTCCACACCGGCGACCTGGGCTGGTTCGACGACGACGGCTTCCTCTGGCTCGACGGACGGGTGTCCGACATGATCAACCGCGGCGGGCTCAAGGTATTTCCCGGCGCCGTGGAAGACGTGCTGGTGGCCGCCGACGGTGTCGTCGAGGCCGCCGTGGTGGGCATTCCCGACGAGCGGCTCGGCGAGGTGCCGTGGGCGTTCGTGGTGCGCCGCGACGATTCGGTATCCGAGGACGGGCTCATGGCGTGGTGTCGCGAGTGCCTGACGCCGTATCGCGTACCCGTGCGATTCGTGTTCGTCGACCAACTTCCGCGCAACGACGTCGGCAAGGTGGTCAAGCGCGAGCTGGCAGCGCTGGTTAACGGCTGAGGTGTCCCGCGGTGTCAATTCGTGTTCTGGGGCCCGCTGATCCGCTGACGAGCGCGCTCGCCGAGGAACTCGGCGCTATCGCGGCGGAACTCGATACGCCGCTGCCGCCTGCAGTCGACGGTATCGTGGTCGTTGTCGGCGCCGGCCCACAGCCAACCGCCGATGCCCGCGAGGCGATGTGGCGAACGCTTGTCGCTTTGCAACATGCGCATTCTGCGATGACCCCGCTCGGGGGCCGTATCGTGGTCGTCCTCCCCACGATCGGCATGGTGGGTGCGGCCGGCGCAGTGGCCTACACCACGGCGATCGAAGGAATCCGATCGATGGCAAAATCGGCAGCCCGACAATGGTGTGGTGACGGGGTGACGGTCAATCTCATCGCGGCTCCGGTAAATCTGTTCGCACAAGGGTTGGACGCGTCCCATCTGACCGCGGCCGCGTTCCCCGACGACGGCACGCTTCTCCACTCCATCGTCGAGACAGCGAAATTCCTTCTCCGACGTGACATCGATCAGGTTGTGGGCGCAACCATCGTCGTGGACGGGGGGTCAGTGATGCTGCCGTGAGGCTTGAGGGCCATACGGTGTTGGTGACCGGTGCGGGTGCAGGAGTGGGGCGCGGTATCGCCTACGCGCTTGCCGACAGTGGCGCGCATGTCGTGGTCGCATCTCGGTCCGAGTCCGGGTGCGCCGTCGTCGGCGAGATCACCCGACGACGGCAACGAGCCACGTGGGCACACTGCGATGTAACCGCAGCCGAACAGGTCGCCGATGCCGTGGGTATCGCGCTCGGGACCACGGGCCGACTCGACGCAGTGGTGCACAACGCTACGAGCAATAGTTCCAGCCGGCCGCATCGGCTCGAGGAGGCGGGTCGGTCCCTGTTCGACGACCATTACGAGGTTTCGATCGGCGGTGCCCAACACTGCGCAGCCGCGGCGTTCGACGCTCTCAGGAGTCACGGCGGCACGTTCCTGGTGATGACATCACCTGCGGGGATCGAGGGCAGCGCGACTCTCCCCCTCTACGCAACGATGAAGGGCGCTCTTCGCGGTTTTGCCAAGAGCTTGGCCCGCGAGTGGGCGCCCCACGGCATCACCGTCAATGTCGTATCACCGCTTGCCTATTCCCCTGCCCTGAGCGCTGCTATCGAAGCTGAACCTGCTATGGAGCAACGCCTTTCACGGCGGGTGCCGCTCGGAAGGATTGGTGACCCGGAGCGCGACATCGGGTCGGCCGTCGCGTTCCTGGTCGGCCCCGCCGCCCGTTACATCACCGGGCAAACCCTAGGTGTCGACGGCGGCCATTTCATGAACCTCTGAAGGTAACCGCCGACGGATATACTGGTTTGCTATATTAAGAATTTGCATTCTCGTTTCAACTGTGGAGGTGTAAGTGAAGGAAGGCAACGCCTTCGAAGTGTGGGATGCGGACAATCACATGTACGAGACGATCGACGCCTACACGCGCTACCTGCCGGAGAAGTATTCCGACGCGCTGAGATTCGTCGACGTCAACGGCCGGCAGAAGCTTGAGATCCTCGGCGTCATCACCGAGACGATTCCGAACCCCACTTACGAAGTGATTCCCACCCCGGGCGCGTGGGCCGACTACTACCGCGGGATCAACCCGGAGGGCAAGACGCTGCGCGAGCTTGCCGAGCCGATCCGTTGTCCGGACGAGTTCCGGCGTCCCGACCTGCGTCTGGCGTTGATGCACCGCCAAGGGGTCGACGGCGCGCTGATGTTTCCGACCACGGCGGGCATGCTCGAGGAGCGGACGAAATCCGACACGGAGCTCACCCATGCGGTCACCCACGCCTTCAACCGCTGGCTGCTCGACGACTGGACCTTCAACTTCAAGGACCGCATCTTCCCGGTCCCGGCGATTTCGCTCAACGACCCCGCAAAGGGCGTCGCCGAACTCGAGTGGTGCCTGGAGAACGGCGCGAAGACGGTGCTGATCCGGCCGGCGCCCGTACCGCGGGAGGACGGCACCTCGCGGTCACCCGCACTGCCCGAGTTCGACGACTTCTGGAGGTTGGTCGAGTCGTCGGGCATCTCGGTTCAGATGCACAACTCCGACGCCGGTTACGACCGCTACCTCTCCGATTGGGAGAACGGCGAGGAGTTCCAGGGCTTCCAGCTGACCAAGTTCCGCGGATTCGTCTACGAGGAGAGCCGCCACATCTTCGATACCCTGGCGGCGTTCGTCGCCCATGGGGTGTTCGAGCGGTTCCCGGGCCTGCGCATCGGCGTCGTCGAGAACGGCGGATCGTGGGCCCAGCGCCTGATGGAGGTGTTCGACCGGGTGTACCGCAAGAAGCCGCGGGACTTCAGTGAGCACCCGTGCGACGTCTTTCGCAGGCACGTGTGGGTCAACCCGTTTCACGAGGAGGACATGGCGCACCTGATCGACATTCTCGGCGCGAATCGCGTGATGTTCGGGTCGGACTACCCGCATCCGGAGGGGCTGGCCGAGCCCACCGACTTCGTCAAGGAACTCGAAAGCCTTCCGGCGGCCACCACGGCGCGCATCATGGGCGGCAACCTCAAGGAGCTCATCGGCCTCTAGCCGAGTGCGGCGAAGCGCTTCAGGTACGGCCACGCGATGTCCGGCGGAATACCGCCACACAGCGGGGCGATGTTGAACATCTCCCCTGCCCTGATGCGGTCCCGCGCTTCGTCGACCGAAAGAATCACATGCGAGGATGCCGCGCTGCGCAACTCGTCGACGGTCGTGGCGGGGGTGATGTTGGCTGACACCGTGTTGTCGGGGTTCCACGCGGCATAAGCCATCGCGTCGTGCAGCAGATACTCCCCGATCTCGTCCCAGGCGGCGTCGACATCGTCGGCGACGAAGCAGCTAGTGGGAGCGTCGCGCTCGGGCAGCAGGAGAAAACCCGGCTCGAACCCGTTGTCGCGGCAGGCGTGCTCGTAGGCTTCCTTCATCCCTGGCACCACGCCGTTGGCAAGCAGGCCGAGGCCATTGCGCCCCGCCCGCCTGGCCGCGGCCAGGCTGGCGCCGCCCCACATCATCACCGGCCCTTCGGGCGAACGCGGCAGCGGCCGCACCTTCATCCGACGGTCGTCGTGTTCGACTTCCTCGCCGGCCAGTAGCCGACGCAAAATCCCGAGCTTCTCGTCGGCCAGCCGTCCACGATCCGACAGCGACAATCCGAAATGGTCGAATTCCTCCGCGCGGTAGCCGATTCCGAAGACATAACTCGCACGGCCCGCGCTGATGTGGTCTAGTACCGCCATGTCCTCCGCCAGGCGGGCAATGTCGTAGAACGGAAGGATGATCACCAGGTTCAGCATCAACCGTTCGGTGCGCGCGGCAATGGCCGCGCCCAGCATCAGGGGTGCGGGTAGGTAACCGTCGTCGGCACAGTGGTGCTCGCACAACACCGCCGCGACACAGCCACGGGTCTCCGCCCATGCCGCCATCTCGCCGGCCGCGGCATACAGCGCCGTCGGATGCGCGCCGATGGACGGCGCCCGCATGTCGAACCGCAGCGTGAACATCACGGCTGATGTCCGCCCGGCGATCGAGCGTCGTCCGAACCCATGACCTCCGCGCCAGCCTGGATGACCATCCGGACCGCGTCATTGCGACTCAGTGTCTTGAACACCCCTTCTGCCATGCGCATCATGTCTCCCACCATGATCGTGGGCCCGTTGGCGAGGTTGTCGAATGCCTCGTCGATCACAACCTCGGCGGACACGGCGCCCGGCGGAACCTCGTCGAGGGAAGCGATCTGTCCCCGGCGGTGTTCGAGCTGGCGCAGGGCTGGGGTGTCGGTTTTGCCGAGGATCAAGCACAACACGTCGACTCCCTTGTCGTGCAGTTCGGCCCAGAGGCCTTCGGTGAAGACCATGTCGAATGCCTTGGTGCCGCCGTAGGCGACCATGTTCGGGCCGCCCACCAACGCCGCGCCCGAGCTGAAGTTCACGATTCCACCGCGACCGCGCTCCACCATCGTGCCGGCGAAGTGGTGGCACAGCTGCATGAGGACCAGGCAGTTGCGTCGCAGCAAGGCCTCCCCGGCAGATGCCGGATTGGCAAGGAACGGTTGATAGTTGGGATCCCCGCCTGCGCAGTACACCAGCATGCCGATGTCCAGATCAGCGGTGGCGTCGATGATCGCACTCGACGCATCGTCAGCGGTCAGATCGACGGCCAGTGTCCGCGTTGCGGCACCGGTGCGCCCGCGGATTCCGGCGGCGACCTCGTCCATCAGCTGTTGTCGACGCGCAACGAGTACCACGTTCACACCGTTGCATGCAAGGCGCTCGGCGAACAGCGCGCCGCAGCCGTCCGACGCGCCGACGACGATCGCCCACGGTCCGTACTTTGCCGCCAAGTCGGCGGTCATTGTCCCGCCACCGCTACTAGGCGCACGGACGTGTACCTGCGGCGCACGATGCGCCATCCGTCCCCGGTGCGTACGACGTTATCGTCGTAGTAACCGACAGGATTCGCGCCCGAACCGTCCGCGGCAAGGATCAGCGCGTCGACGTAGCTGCGGACCATCGCCGTGTCGCCCTCCATCGCGATCACCTGGTTGGTGATGCGGTGCAGGGTGTGGGCTGCGCCGGCATGGGCCGCCTCCATAAACTGCGCTATTTCCGCGGCCCCCGTCCACCGCCCGACAATTCCGTAGTCGAGCTCGGCATCGTCGGTGAATACCGTTGCAAGACAGTCATATTGGCAACTATCGATCGCCGTGGCGTAACGCACCGTCAGATCGAAGATCTCATCATGGTCACTCTGTTGTGTCATCCGACGTCTCCGTTGGGGTGTATCACAACCCGAGGCGGTCCCTCGGATCGGCGTGCCTGGGCCAGCGCGTCCGGCGTCTCGTCGAGTCCGATGATCGTTCCTACGCTGGGCAGCGGGTCGAGCGTGCCCGCCACCACCGCGTCGAGCACGCCGTACCAGTCCTGTGGCAACGGACCGCCACCGAACTGCAGACTCAACCCGTTCCGCGTGGCCTCGGTGATGTCGAGGGTGTCGCCGCTGTACCAACCACCCGCACAGTAGATGCGCGAGGAAAATTCGGCCTCTCTGGCGATCGTGTCGATGAGGCCGGCGGCGCCGACGCACTCGAATACCACCGCCGAGCCGCCCATGTGGCGTTCGGCACGGACCTCGCGAAACACCTCGAACACCGAGCGTTGCGCGGGATCGACCAGGACGTGTGCCCCGAACCCCGACATCGCCAGTTCGCGACGGTCCACGTTGTAGTCGGACACGATGATCGGATCCACGCCACGGGCGGACAACGCCGCAACCGCCGACAGGCCGATGGCGCCCGCTCCGATCACTATCGGGATCTCGCCGGGCTCCAGTCGCGAGGCGCGAACATAGAACTCACCGACGGCGAACGCATCCACCACGGCGATCGCGTCGTTGGATACCGAACCCTCGACGGCCTTCGCGGTCGCCTCCGGCACCACGAGCAACTCGCCGAAACTGCCCTGCGCGTCAGGGTGCTGTCCGATGATGCGCAGCCCGCCCGCCCCTCCGTCGACGAGCCGGATCGGCATCGACGTCACGCGTGTCCCGATCGGGAACGCGTCGCTGCATCCCGGGCCATGGCCGATGACCTCCCCAACGAACTCGTGGCCCATGACGATGTCCCGGTCGGCGTCGTAGAGCGACCGCCCGGTCGGGTCGTCGATCGCGAGTTCGGGGTGATCCATGAAATGGACATCGGAGGCGCAGATTGCGGTGCTGAGTGTCTTCAGCAGGAGCTCGCCTGGGCCTGGGACGGGGTCGGCGGTCTCCCGAACCGTCAGTTCGCCGCCTCGCAGAACTACTGCACGCAACGCTTCACATCCTTTGTCCACCGATACTGGGTCAGGGTCACCGTCATCCGAACTGAACGCGTAGTTCGGTCTTGAGCACTTTGCCAGTGAGGTTGCGAGGCAGCGCATCAACGATTTCGAGTCGTTCGGGCGTTTTGTGCTTGCTGAGCCCCTGAGCCTGACAATGTTGGAAGATCGACGACAGCGTCACCGTCAGACCTGGGTGCGCGACCACGACGGCGCAGACGCGTTCCCCGGTTCGCTCGTCCGGAATGCCGATCACCGCAACGTCGGACACCGCCGGGTGGCTTGCGAGCACACCTTCGATTTCCGATGCCGAGATGTTCTCGGCGTTGCGGATGATCGCATCCTTGATGCGCCCGGTGACAACGACATTGCCGGCGTCATCGATGCGACCCAGATCGCCTGTGCGGAACCATCCGTCGTGATCGAACGCGTGAGCATCCAAGGAGGCATCGACGTAGCCCAGGAAACATTGGGGCCCCTTGAGCCGCAGTTCCCCCTCCGCGCCGCGCGCGACCTCCCCCTCTGCTTCGTCGACGACGCGCACTGCAACACCTGGAACCGGTCTTCCGACGGTGTGATCCAGCACCTTCGCGGGACCATTGGGCGCCTGGGACGTGGCGACCGGAAACTCGGTCAGGCCCCAGGAATTGGCCACCCCGTCGACCGAAAGTACCTGCCGCACTTGGTGGCCAAGCTCGGCGGTGATCGGCGCCCCGCCACCGACGCAGCCGCGCAGGTCGGGGTAGAGCGGCTCGGCGCCATGCGCGCGCTGCGCGGCCATGAACGCGACGAAGAACGGGGTTGCGCTGCCCAGCAGGGTCGGGCGGTGTGCCGCAATGGCGATCGGGGTTTCGACGGGGTCGAAGGCGTCGAACAACACCAGCCTCATGCCGGTATGCAGGGCCGCGGCGAGCATGGCGGCTCCCCCGATGTGCGAGATCGGGAACGCGATCGGATTGACGTCGCTGCTGGAAGCCCCGACGATCCCGACGACCCCGGCTGAGCCGGCGATGACCGACCGATCGCAATGCCGCGCGCCTTTGGGTGCCGCCGTGGTGCCCGACGAGTAGTAGATCCAGCGCGGTTCCTCGCCGCTGGTCGGCGGCGGCGGGAGCGCCGATGGATCGCCCGCGGGCAGCCGAAGTGCGTCGGTGCTGGGCGAGTCGTGGTCGATGACCACGACGGACATGGGCCGCGCACCGGCCCGTTCGCGGGCAAGCCGATGCGCGAGCGCGGTGTGGTCGAAGTTGCGCCACAGTCCCGGAACGATCACAACCTCGGTCGCGAGTTGCGTTGTCACAAAGCGCAGTTCGCTCTCCCGCCAGATCGGTAGCACCGGATTCTGCACCGCACCGAGGCGGGTCAGGGCCGCCATGACGACCATCGTCTCCAGCGTGGACGGCAGCTGCCAGGACACCACCGTGCCCGCACCGATCCCCCGCTGCGCCAGCGCAGCCGCGCACGTCAGCGCCGCCTCCCGCAGCTGTGCGCAGGACAGGCTGCGCCCGTAGTCATCGACGAGGACCACCCGGTCGGGGTGCGCCCGCGCACCCGTCTCGATCAGGGACCAGTAGGTCTGCGCGGCGGGTGGTGGGGTCACCGGCTCGGCAGGTGCAGTCGGCGCTTGGCAAGGATGTTGCGCATCATCTCCGAGCTGCCACCCGATATCGTGTAGGCGCGCGACCACAGCCAGCATTCACGCAACCGTTGTTTGGCCTGCTGCACGTCCCGGTCTGCATCCCCGACGGTGGTAACGGACGCCGCGAGCTGCGCGCCATAGGCCGCGACCCGGTGGTAGGTCTCGGCAAAGCTCAACTTCGCGATCGAGCCGTCACCCGGTTGTTCGTCGCCCGACGTCAGCCGCTCCACGTGGTCGTCGATGAACGCCTTGGCCACTTCTACCTCGACGGCCAACTCGGCCACCTCCTGGCGGATATCGCCGGACTCCAGCGCGGGCGCGCCGTCGATGTGCGCGTGGCGGGCCACGGCGACCACATCATCGATCAGCAATTCCAGCAGGATGACGTTTCCGCCGATGCCGAATCGTTCGAAGTCCAGGCCCGCCATGATGATCGACCAGCCCTGGCCCGCCCCGCCGATCAGGCATTCGGCACCGAGCCTGACTCCGGTGAGGAACACCTCGTTGACCTCGATCGCATCCCCGATCGTCCGGATCGGGCGAATCTCGACACCGTCTGCCGACAGCGGCACGGTGAAGACCGACAGGCCGTGGTGGCGCGACGACGTCGGGTCCGTGCGGATCAGGGCGAGGCCCATGTCGGCCCAGTGGCCGTCGGTGATCCAGGTCTTCTGCCCGTCGATCAGCCAGCCGCCGTCGTCTTGCCGCGCGCCGCGGCTGCGCACGGCGGCGATGTCACTGCCGGCATCCGGCTCGCTGAGCAGCTGGCACCAGACGTGTTCGCTGCGCCGGATCGGTGGCAGCAAGGTTCGTTTCTGCTCTTCGGACCCGAAGTGCAACAGCACGTGCGCGGCCAGGTTGACCTGGTCGACCGGGCGCGGTGCGCGGGCGCGCAGAATCTCCTCGCTGACGATCCGATCGTGCAGCGGGTGGTGATCGGCGCGCCCGCCATATTCGACCGGCCAGTCCGCACCGACGAATCCCGCCTCGAACAGGCCGGCGAACCACGCGCGCAGCTGGGCTTCTTCGTCGGCGGTCTCGGGCGCTCGGTGGCCTTCGCGGGCTTCGATCGGCGGCGCGTGTTCGGCGATGTGCGCCCTGACCCGGCGCCTGAACTCGGTCAGCTCGGCCTCGGTGGGCCGGTTCACGGAGGCGCTCACCAGCCGGACGCCTCCGCCAGCAGCGCCCGACTCGAGCGCGCCGTGCCCATCAGCTGACCGTTGGTGAAGACCCGACGAAGTTCGTGGTGTAGCGGGTACTCCCAGGTGAATCCGATGCCGCCGGAAAGCTGCATGCATTCGTCCACGGCTGCCGTGGCTTTCGCCGCCACGAAGGCGTGGGCCGCGGCGGTCAGCGCGGTCGCCCTTGCGTCGGCGGCGGCGATTGCGCGTGCCGCCCTCATGACGACGGCGCGCGCTTTGACCTCGAAGACCAAGAGCTCGACGAGCCGGTGCTGGATCGCCTGGAAACTCGCGATCGGCGCACCGAAAGCGACGCGCTCCTTGAGGTATGCCGTCAGCCGTTCAAGGGTCATCGCCGCGGCGCCGACGGAGTCGGCGGAAACGAGCAGCCTCGCCACGGCGAGCAATTCGTCGGCACGTCCGGGCGATCCGATCAAGGCGGTGGGTGCGTCCGCGAGATCCATGCGCCATACCGTTCTGGTGACGTCCAGCAGATCACCGTCCAGCCTGAACCGCGAGGCATCCAGTTCGCGGACCAGGTGGACTCCGTTGCGCCCCGCGAGAACGACGGTGTCAACCTGATCGCCGCGCGGTATTCGCACGATGTCGTCGACGACGGCGAAGCCCGCCGTCGCGGCACCGGACAGCAAGCCGGGCAGCAACTCGTTCCTGACCTCGTCTGGCGCCGACGCAAGCGCCGCGGCTGCCAACGTGGTACCAAACCACGCCGACCCGTCCTGCGCTCGCCCGAGTTCCTCGGCCACGACGCACGTCTCGACCGGGCGCCAGCCGGCACCACCCATCGCTTCGTCGACGAGCAGTCCGGTCCAGTCCATCGCCGCGAGATCCTTGACAGAATCCTTCTCCCCGCGTTCGGCCAGGAACTCCCGCGCCGATGCTCTCAGCAGGTCGAGCTCGACCCCGAAATCGACCAAGGCTGAATCCTCGCCAGCCATGTGCTGTCAGCTCCGGGAGAGCAGCTGTTCGGCGTTGTCACGCATGATCCGCCGCTTGGCGGCGTCGTCGAGCGGATCGAGCAGCTTGGCAAAGTCGGCCGGCACCGCCAGGCCCTCGGCGTGCGGGTAATCGGAGCCCATCACCAGGCAGTCGTCGTAACCCATGCCCGTGACGATCGCGGGGATGTCGTCCTCCGGGTACGGCACGACACGGACATGACGTCGGAAGATCGCCGACGGCCGCTCCGTCAGCTTGCCGCCGATCCACGGACCGTTGCGGCCCATGCCGCGGCTCTTGTCCATATGTCTGATGAAGAACGGGACCCATTCCGCCCCGTGCTCGGCGACAAGGACGTTCAATCCCGGAAATCGCCCGAACAGGTTGTCGAAGATCAGCGCGGACAACGTCTCCTCGATCGGCCGCTGGCCGTAGATGTTCATCCACTGCCACGCCGACATGTGCCAGGAGGCGGGGTCGGAGTTTTGTCCCCAGGCGGGCGAGATGGCGTCGAAATACCAGAACGGCATGATGTGGAAGACCAGGATGCAGCCGGCCTCCTGCAGCCGCGCGTAGATGGGGTCGAAATACGGGTCGCCGGGCGATCTCCCGTAGGCCGGCCCGGTTGGCAGCAGCACGAACTTTGCTCCCTGCGCGATGATCGCCTCCGTCTCCGCGATCGCAGAATCCAAGTCGCGCAACGACATCAGTGCCGTGGCGTAAATCTTATCCTGGTAGTTGAAACCCCACTCCTCGTCAAACCACCGGTTGAACGAGCGCAGATTGGCATACAGTGCCGCCGTGTCGTCGACGTAGTGTTCGGCGGCCAGGGCCATGCCGCTGGGATAGATGACCATACGCTCGATGTTCTGGTCGGCCATGACCGCCAGGCGCGCGGCTCGCTCGATGAATTCCGGCTGCATGGGTTGCGGCTCGTAGGACTCCTCAGGGTTGCCCGAGCCCATCTGCTTGAGCATCTCCTTGAGCGAACCGGGCCGGTAAGCGACGTCGAGACCCAGGCCTCCTTCGCTGTTGAAGGTCGCGACCCGATGCCCCGCAAGGATCACCTCGACACCGTCGGCCCCGCGCACGGTGGTGACGGCACGGTCCCGAAACTTCTCCGGCAGGTAACGGGTGAACGCGTCACGCGTCTCGTAGCAGTGGGTGTCGCAATCAAAGATGCCATAGTCGAGTGTCGTCACCACGTCGCTCCTTCGCGAGAGAATGCGTATTCTCTATTTGTAGGAAACATACTATCCTGATCCGGCAATGGCTATACCGGGCGGGATGAGCGGGGCGCGCCAAGGTGGTGGCGCCGCAGTGCGGCCACCGCACGGTAGAACGCCATGACCACACGAAAGCGACTGAGGGCCAGAGCGATCCATGGGCAGCAATGAGTCTGTGGATTGTTGCGGTAGTCAATCGGTTCTGACGCGTCGGCACCGTCGTACCGGCACCTGGGGGCACTTGTGACGGGAAGTGAAGCCGACGATCTGCGCGGCGTCCTGCGTGACTATCTGACCGCGACATCGCCCACCGGCACCGTTCGGAAGTTGATGGAGTCGGAAACCGGGTACGACGAGGGGGCCTGGCGCCAGATGGCCCGCGAGTTGGGCCTGCAGGGCATCGCCGTGCCCGAGCAGTGGGGCGGTGCGGGCGCCGGTATGGCCGAACTGGCGGTGGTTTTCGAGGAGATGGGGCGCGCGTTGCTGTGCTCCCCGTTCTTCGCCACTGTAGCGCTGGCGATACAGGCCATCCTCGCCAGCGGCGACGACGCGGCGGCGGAACGTTTCGTCCCTGGACTCGCCGACGGCTCTGCGACCGCGACGCTGATCCTCAACGGCCGACTCGACGCGTGGGACCCTGCCGCGGTGACGTTGAGGGCTGAACGCCATGGCACCGGCTACCGGATCCACGGCGAGGCCCCCCTCGTGATCGATGGCCACACCGCGGACGTCGTGCTGGCCGCGGCCAGCACCGACGCGGGCATCTCGTTGCTCGCGATAAGCGCCGAGTCCGAGGGGGTTCGTCGCACGCCACTGGCCGGCCTCGACCGCACGCGCAAGGTGGCCAAGCTCGCGTTTGACGGTGCGCCAGCAGACCTCATCGGGCCGGATGGTGGTGCCGCAGACGTTCTGGCGCGAACATCGGATCTCGCCATTGTCGCGCTGGCGGCAGAACAGGTTGGTGCGGCGCAACGGTGTCTCGACATGGCCGTCGACTACGCCAAGAACCGCATTCAGTTCGGTCGACCGATCGGCAGCTTCCAGGCGGTCAAGCATCGGTGCGCGGACATGTTGGTTCAGGTGGAGGGCGCACGCTCGGCCGAGTTGCACGCGGCCGACGCCGCCGGCACCGATCACCTGCCGACTGCGGCGTCGGTGGCGAAGATGGTGTGTTCGGAAGCCTTCCTCCAGGTCGCACTCGACAACATGCGTATCCACGGCGGCATCGGCTTCACCTGGGAACACGATGCCCACCTGTTCGTCCGACGCGCCAAGGCCACCCAGTTGATTTTCGGCGCCCCCGACTACCACGCCCAGCGCCTGGCCCATCTCGTCTCCTGAGCGAAAGGACACTCGTGACCGTTGCTTTCTCCCTCGAACTGCCGACCCAGCGTGTCGAGGCGGTCGATGAGTTCGTGACCGCCGAAGCCATTGCCGACGTCGCACGAGTGGCCGAGGCAAGCGGCTTCGCCGCCGTGCACGTCACCGACCACCCCGCACCGGATGCGAAGTGGCTCGACCACGGCGGCCACCACGCCCTTGATCCGTTCGTCGCGTTGGCATTCGCCGCTGCCGCGACGACCGACGTCAAGCTACTGACCAATGTCTACATCGCCGCCTACCGCAACCCATTCCTCGGCGCCAAATCGATCCAAAGCCTTGCCGCGCTGTCGAAGGGGCGACTCATCCTCGGCACGGCTGCGGGATACCTCAAGCCCGAATTCAAAGCGTTGGGAATCGACTTCGACAACCGCGGCGCACTGCTCGACGAGGCGCTGGACGTGCTGGACAAGGTGCTCACCGGCGAGGACATCGCCTACCAGGGCACGACGTTTTCCGCCCGCGGTGTCCGATTGCGGCCGCTGCCAGCCACCCGGCCACCGGTATGGGTCGGCGGCAACAGCAAGCCCGCGGTGCGCCGCGCCGTATCGCGCGCCCAGGGATGGGCGCCCTTCAATACATTCGGTTACGCCGCGGCGTCGCGTACCGCGGAGATCTCGACGCTCGACGAGCTGGAGGTGGCCATCGACTGGGCCAAGCAGTACGCGGCCGAAATCGGCCGTACCGCACCGCTGGACATCTGCTTCTCGGCGGGAAACCTGCTGGACGACAGCCGATCGGCCGACGAACGCCACACGACCATTGCGCGACTCGAGGCCGCCGGGGTCACCTGGCTCACCATCGCGGCCCCGGGTGCCGATCGGTCGGAACTCATCGACCGCGCCCGAGCATTCGCCGGGGAATTCATCACGGCGGCGTGACGCGTTCTCAGGCCATCAGGCTGTCGAGCGCGAATGCGTCCACACCGATCCGCCGATGGGCGAAGAGCCACCGACCGTCCCCGGGGACCAGCACGTCACGGTACCGACCCCAGTGGTCGAGCCCAATGTCCGTGTGCACGGCGAAGTAACTGCTGACCTCGACCCTGTCGCGGGCCACCGAGTTGAACCGGACGCTGGACACGTGGTGCCGGACGTGAGTCGGCAGCCGCCGCCCCGGCTCCGGCGGTCTGGCCAGGGCGGCGCCGAGACCGGCCTCGATCGCCGCGGGCCCCTTCAGCGGTTCGACGCCTCCGGTGAACTCCAGCACGCCCTCGTCGGCGAAACATGCCGCCAGCGCGCGAAGATCGAATCGATCGGTCGCCGCGGTGTAGTCGGCCAACGTCTGCCGCACCGACTCACGCACCTCGAGCTCCCAAGCCTCCACCCGACCTCCTCGCCAATGAGATTTCCGCCGGACGATAACGTTTATTCTCATGCCGCAGCCAAGTCTTCAGGACCTGCTCGATCCGGCGACCACCGCGCTCGTGACCCAAGAATGCCAGGGTGGGGTGATAGGGCCACAGGCCGGCCTCCCCCTACTCGCCGAAGAGGCCCGCCGCGATGCCATACCCAACATCGCCACACTGCTCGACGCGGCCAGGGCGGCCGGTGTCACGGTCGTGCATTGCCTGATCCAACGGCGCCCCGACGGCCGCGGCTCCAACACCAACGCCCGGCTGTTCGCGGCCGGGAAATCGTTCCCCGTCGACCTCACGCCGGGCAGCGCCGGCGCCTCGATTCTGCCGGAGCTGGGCCCAGTCGATACCGACCTCGTCCTCACTCGAACCCACGGCATCGGCCCGATGTGCGGCACCGATCTCGACTCGGTGCTGCGCAACCTGGGTATCAGGACGATTGTGGGGGTGGGTGTTTCGGTCAATGTAGCCATTACGAACTTCGTCATGGATGCGGTCAACCGTGGCTACCAGTTCGTCTTGCCACGCGACGCGGTGAGTGGTTACCCCCGGGAGTACGCCGATTCGATCATCGACAACACTTTGACGCTGCTCGCCACGGTGGTCCCGACCAGTGCGGTTGTCGACGCGTGGAATGCACAGGCGTGACACCTGGCGCCGCCCCGATCTGGCCGTCGCACCGCAAAACTGATAATGTCATTCTCACCGAGCGTAAATGCTCATATTCGCTGTTCAGGAGGAAAGTCAGATGTCTTCCCGTTCATTGCCGTACCCGGTTTTCGACATCGACAACCACATGTACGAGACGACGGACGCACTCACGAAGTACCTGCCGAAGCAACACCGCGGCAAGGTTGGCTACGTCGAGGTCAACGGTCGACCCAAACTCGTCGTCAAAGACCACATCAGCCACATGATCCCCAACCCGACGTTCGCCCGGGTTGCCAGGCCCGGCAGTGCCGAGGACTACTTCCTCGGCAACAATCCCGAGGGCCTCAACTTCCGCGAGTTCGTCGGCGAGGCAATGGATGTCATTCCCGCCTACCAAGCGCCCGCACCCCGACTGGAGTTGATGGACGAACTCGGCCTCGACCAATGCGTGATGTACCCGACCCTCGCCAGCCTCATCGAGGAACGCACCACCGACGACGTCCTCCTCACCCACGCGATCATCCACGCGCTCAACGAGTGGATGCACGAACACTGGACGTTCAACTACCACGAGCGTATTTTCGCGACTCCGGTCATCTGCCTGCCGATCGTGGAGGAAGCCATCAGGGAATTCCACTGGTGCCTCGAGCGCGGCATGAAGACGTTCCTGGTCCGCCCGGCTCCGGTGCCCAGCCGCTTCGGCGGTTCGCGGTCCATGGGTTTGCCCGAGTTCGACCCGTTCTGGGAAGAGGTGGTCAACGCCGGCATGCCGGTCACCATGCATGCGTCTGACAGCGGCTATCAAAAGCACCTCATGGAATGGGAAGGCGGCGACGAATACCTGTCCTTCAAGCCGAGCGCCCTTCGCGAGGTCGTGATGGGCCACCGCGCCATCGAGGACAGCCTGGCCGCGATGATCTGCCACGGCGCGCTGTCGCGGTTCCCGGACCTGAAGATCCTCTGCGTCGAGAACGGCAGCGGCTGGGTGCGCAATCTGCTCGAGCAACTCAACACCGCATACAAGATCATGCCCAAGGAGTTCGACGAGCATCCCGTCGAGGTGTTCAAGCGCAACATCTACATCCACCCGTTCCTCGAGGACGATCTGAAGGGAATCATCGACATCATGGGCGAGGACCACGTGATGTTCGGCTCCGACTTCCCGCACCCCGAGGGCATCGGTGACCCGCTGAGCTTCGTCGACCGGCTCAATGGCGTCTCAGAACCGGTCAAGGCGAAAGTCATGGGCGGCAATGCGATTGAGCAATTGGGGCTCAAGGTCCCGGCATGACGCAGGCGTCCACGTCTCCGAAGCTGTACGACGGGATTGCCGCCTTCGAGGCCCACACCGGCGAGCACCTGGGCTATAGCAACTGGCGGCGGGTCACGCAAAAGGAGATCGACCTCTTCGCCGAGGCGACCGGTGATGACCAGTGGATCCACGTCGATCCCGAGAAGGCGGCTGCGGGCCCCTACGGCAGCACGATCGCCCATGGCTACCTCACGCTGTCGCTGGTTCCCGTCCTCGTGCAACAGATTTACCAGGTGACCGGCCTATCGATGCAGGTGAACTATGGCGTCGACAAGCTTCGGTTCCCCGCCCCCGTCCCCGTGGATTCACGGATCCGTGCGGGCGCCGAGTTGATCAAGGTGGATCGCAACGACAAGGGCGGCCGGGCCACCGTGCGGGTTACCGTCGAGGTGGAGGGGTCGGACCGACCGGCTTGTGTGGTCGACACCATTGCTGCGATGGTCGACGCCTAGCCCAAGCCCGCCTTGATTCCGTCACCCAGTTCGACGATTCCTCGGCTGGGACTCTGAACTGATCTGATCGTCTGTCATTGCGGGGTTCACCTCGTCGAGAAAAGTTTCCGGATGGGTTGTCAACGTTCGGGGTTGGGCAAGGTGAACATCGGGGCACCGGTTTCATCAGCTAAGACGGCGGCCCGCCTCGACGTGGGCCAATTTGCTCGCCGGGCGGCGGTGAATAGTTGACGAATTGCACACCTAATCGCATGGTGCAGTTCCCCTTTCATGCAGTATTGGACTGGTCACACATGGAGCGGTTGTGACGCCGCGGGCCCGAAAATTTGGTTGTCGATCGTCGGAGTTCCTGTGATAGCGCAGATGCCTGTATCCGGAACGGCCGGGCATTGGCTACCCGGGAAGCTCACCCGGGCACGATGATGAGCTTGCCCCGCTTGGCAGTGCCGTTTTGTTCTAGTTCTGTGAGAGCTGGGATTGCTTGTGCCAGCGGCACCGTTCGGGCGATCGGTAGCCGCAGATGACCGTCGCCGGCGGCGCGTGCGACCGCCTCGAGATCGGCGGTGACGAACTTGGCGATCACGACGTGGAACGGTCCGGGCAGTGCGCTTCTGATCACATTCGCTGGGCTGGGGTTGACACTGACGATGCGTCCTTTCGGCGTCAGCATTCGTCGGGCTGTCTTGATCGGTAACGTGCCGGCGGTGTCCAGCACGATGTCGAAACGCCGGGCAAGCGCGGCGGGGTCGAAATCGAAGTCGACGATGGGATTGATACCGAGCTCGCGGGCCTCGGGCTCGGAGCCGGGACGGCAGCTGCCGGCCACGGTGGCCCCCTGGGTGAGCGCGAATTGGACGGCTGAGCGGCCAACCGCGCCGAGGCTGGCATGCACGAACACCGCCTCCCCTGGCCGTAACTTCCCTACCCTGAACAGCGCTTGATAGGCGGTGCCGGCGGCGATGGGAAGCGTGGCGGCCGCCTCGAAGGGCAGACCGGCGGGTTTGTGGACGATGCCCGCTTGGTCGGCGACGACCACGTCGGCGAAGGCACCTGAGCCTTTGATAGACGGGGCGCCGAGCACTTCGTCACCGACGCGGAGTCGGGTGACGTTTTGGCCGACGGCCTCGACGACGCCGGCGAAGTCGTAGCCCAGCCCGCGCGGGAAGCTGCGGCCGGTAACCGTCTTCAATTTGCCGTTTCGGATGCCGAAGTCCATCGGGTTGACCGCGGCCGCGCGTACCCGGACACGGACATCGTCGGCGCCGAGTTGCCGGGGCTTGAAGTCTTCGAGTCGCATGACTTCAGGTCCGCCGTAACGGTGATACTGAATGCGCTTCAACGTCTGCATACGGAGTCTCCGTTCAGTGGTGTGGTGTGTCAACGGTGTAGGTGCAGTGCCAGAACAGATTCGAGGAATGTCAGCGTTGTGTCATGCAGCGCAGGAGCGTTGAAGTGAGCAGAGCCGTGGTCGCCGCCGACGATCTCCACCAGGTCTGCGCGGACCCCCACCGCGGTGAGCGCGCGGTGGAGTCGCCGGCTCTGTTCGATGCCGACACGGCGGTCCTGGTCTCCGTGGGCGATCAGGAACGGCGGCGCGCCCTGGTGTGCCAGACGGCACAGGTTGCCGCGTTCCACCTCTTCGGGCCGCGTGGCGGGCACGAACCCGAAGAAGCGCGCCAGCGTGCTGTCTGGGCCGTGCATTCGTTCGATGGCGTCAGGGTGTGCGTCGTCGTCGTGTTTGAGGAAATCAGTGGGTCCGTAGTGCTCCACGACAGCGGTCAGTCCGCAGGACATCTGCGGACAGGATTCGGGGCTGCTCACCAGGTCGCTGTCGTCGCCGGCGAGCGCGACGGCGCTGATGAGGTAGGCGCCTGCGCTGGAACCGAAGCCCACGATGCGCTCAGCGTCCAAGGCGTAGGGATCGGCGTTGGCCCGCACCCAGCGCACGGCCGCAGCGACATCGTGGATAGCGGCGGGAAATACGGCCTCGCCGCTGAGGCGGTACTGGACCGACACCACAGCCACGCCAGCCTCGAGCAAAAATCTCCAGGGCCCCATCTGTTTGGTGCCGATGAAGAATCCCCCTGGATGGGCGTACACCACAACGGGAATCGGTGTTGCCACCGGTTGGTGGGGGATGTGCAGATCCATGGTGAGTTGCCGAAACCCAACGGGGTTGGCATACGGGCGATCCAGATAGCTCGCCACTCCGGGAAAGACTTCGACCGGTCCCAGGGTGTCGAATTCGGGCCGCATCACCGCTGACAGCATTTCGTCGGGGATGTCGACTGGTATCCCGGGAATGTGCAAAGGATGGTTCCTTTCAAAATACGATGCGGCAGTGTGTGATTGCGCCTCATTGCCCTCGGGGCGCGGTGTCGATGAGAGCGCGGCCGAATAGCCAGCCGAACATCTTGGCCGACAACGATCGCGGGATGAGGTGTTTGATCAGCGTTTCCTGTCTGCACGGGCGGTGGTTATCGGGGAAGTTGATGACGCTGCCGTGACGGCACCAAGTGCCATCAGCGTTACACCCTCACGTCACTTGGTGCCATCAGGTCGCGGTGCACTTAGAATGCGGACATGAGTCGCTGGGAACCCAACGCGGCCGCGCGGTTAGGAGTCGCTGCGGTGGAATTGTTCGCCGACCGCGGATTCGAGGACGTCACCGTGGTGGAGATCGCCGAGCGCGCAGGATTGACCAAACGGACGTTCTTTCGTCACTTCGCCGACAAGCGCGAAATTCTCTTTCATGGCCAGGACGCCTACCGCGAGATGTTCGCCGACGCCATCGCCAATGCGCCCGCCGAAGCCGGCCCTTTGGAAGCGATCGGCGCCGCACTGGCCGCCTTCGCAGCGGGCTTCGCAGACGACCGCCGGGAATTTGTGGCCCAACGTCAAGCCGTCATCGACGCCAATTCCGACCTCAAGGAGCGAGACCTGCTCAAAGCCGCCGCCCTGACAGCGGCGATGGCCGATGCGCTCGTCGCGCGCGGGGTGAAACCACCCACCGCCAAGCTGGCCGCCAACATCGGCGCACTGGCCCTCGCAGATGCCCTCCAACGCTGGCTGCAACCCGGGAATCGGAAATCCATGACCACGCTAGCCCAGCAAGCGCTCCGACAACTGGACACCGCAATCGAAACGCTGCGCTGAGGCCCGTCGCAGTACCAAAGCGGCAACTCAAACAAGCATCACGCCCAACGATCGAGACCCTTGACCAACCACAACGGTCTCAACCGTTTCAGCTCGACGCAGTCGTCCTCTGTGCGTCGATGGCCTCGGCGACGAGGGGGTACGCGTATTTCGACCGCACCCCAAGCCAGGTCGCACTACGGTGGACTACGACCCACCAACCCAACGCCGCATAGCGCCTGGACCACCAGATGGGTCCCCCTTACACCGAACACCGAATACCGAATTCGTGAGCGGATCGCAAAATCACTCGCCCCGACGCTTGGCGGAACTAAGTGTTGAGCAGCCGCTCCCCGATCACGCGTTGTTCGCGCAGGGCCGCCAGCTCGGTTTCGGAAACCCCGAGGGTGCGCAGCACGTCGTCGTTGTGTTGACCGAGCGTAGGCGACGGCGTGCGGTGGTGACGCGCAGGCCCCGGAGTGACCCGAAAGGGCCAGCCCGGGAACCTCTGTCGGCCCGATAGCGGATGCTCGAGCTCCTCGTAGTAGCCGCGTGCGTCGAGCTGGCCGACGTCGTACATGCGATCCGCAGCGAGCAATCGTTCAGCGGGCACGCCGCAGCTACGAAAGGTGTCGGCCACCTCTTCGGCCGCCCGCGTACGAGCCCAGCTCGTCAGCACCTCATCAAAAGCTTCGTGGTTTTGCACCCGTGCTGCTTGTGACGCGAACCGCCCATCGTCATTTAGTTCGGGACGGCCGATCAGTTGGACGACGGCAGCCCAGTCGGCGTCGTCGCGGACTGAGACGGCCACCCACTCGTCGTCACCCTTCGTCGGATACACGCCCTGCGCATAAGTGCGGTGCCGATTTCCCTCGCGTTCACGCACGTGATTTGTCAGCGAGTACTCGATGACCGGCTCTGCCGTCACGGCTGCGCCGACCTCGATCTGCGCGACCTCGATGAGCTGGCCCTCGCCGGTAGATCGCCTGTGCTCGAGCGCGGCCAGCAGCGCGACGCAGGCGTGCACGCCGGCAATCGGGTCAGCAGGCCCCTGCAGATTGCACGGCGGACCGTCCGGGTAACCGGTCGCGGCCGACATACCCGAAACCTGTTCGATGTTCAACGCCCAACCGACGTAGTCGCGCCACGGACCCTCGAGTCCGAACCCCGGCATCCGGACCATGATCACGTCGGGGTTCGTGTTGGCCAGAGACTCATAGTCCAGACCGAAGTGCTCGACGACGCGCGGCGAGAAGTTCTCGACGACCACGTCGGCCTCAGCGGCCAAGCGCAGCGCCAGCTCACGCCCGACGTTCGAAGTGAGATCGAGGGTGATGTCCCGCTTATTGAGGTTGGTCGCCTGCCAGAGCGGTCCGACTTCATACCAGTCGTCGCTGTTGCGCAGCAAAGAACCTGAGTACCGGTGGCCGTCGGGTCGCTGAATCGACTCCAGCTTGATGACATCGGCGCCGAACGCCCCCAGATAGCACGTCAAATAGGCGCCCGCCCAAAAAGTGCTCAGGTCAAACACTTTCAGCCCTGCGAACGGCGCCGTCACGTCGCCCGCTTCCGACGCGATGCGTTTTGGCCCACCAGGCTCCCACGACGGGGTGTCATCCACGCTCAAGCGGGGAGCGGGCCGCGGCGACAGAACCGGTGTCTTGGACAACCGGAACGGCGCACCGGGCCGCACGAACCGCCAAGAGTCGGCACCCCCCTCGACGAAGAACCCCCGCTCTCTGTACTGCGGACACTGCAGGATCGACGCTCCGTCGGTGACTGGTGCCGCGGGTATCCGCATGGCCTGACTCAAGTCGACCAAGTCGGCAACGGACATGGAAGCGAGAAAGGGCTGCGCCTTGGCGAAGAACTCGTCACGCTCCGGCCCGCCCAACATGATCGCGAGCTGGTGCTCGCCGAACTCGGGCAACCCGATCATCGCGCATACATCCAGCCAGTGCTGGCCGGTCAGGCAATTGATCCCGATCCAGCCGTCGGCGGCCCGCACAATACCCAGCATCGGGGCGGCTTTGGAATTAGTCGGCAAGCCAAGGTTTTTCAGGCGTTCGGCCATCAGCATGGGATACGGCAACGTCGACAACAGCGCCTCGAACATCGAGACGTCCACCTCGACCGGGCGGTTCGGTCCGGCCGCGGCGATCCGCAGTGCCGTCAGCGCGCCAAGGGCGGCGTAACCACCTGCGATGTACTCCGGGATGCGCGCTCCGGCTTGCACCGGGGTTCGGCCGGGCTCTCGGGTGTTGACCCAGCCCGCCGCCGCTTGCATCGTCAGCGGGGTGGTCACCCGGTCGCGCAGCGGCCCCTCCTGCCCGAAGCTGGAGAGCCGGACCACGACCAGGTTCGGGTTGACTTGAGCGAGGGTGTCCGTGTCGAGGCCCCACTCTCGCCGCTCAGGCGCGCCTCCCGGCATGTCTTCGACCAGCACATCTGCCGAAGAGATCATGTCGTGGACGATCGCGACGTTGCGTTCGAGCGTGAGATCGATCGTCGCGCCGGTTTTTCCGGCGTTCAAATACTCGAACAGCCCACTGCGCTCCGGATCCGGATCCGCTGACGGGAAGGGGCCCCACCGACGCAGCGGGTCACCCGACGGGGGCTCGATCTTGCACACTTCAGCGCCGAGATCGACGAGCAGCTTCGTGCAATAGGGCCCCGCGATCTCTGCGGCCAGCTCGACGACGCGCAAACCCGCCAGGGGCCGGGTCACGCGGGTATCCCGATGGCTTTGGGCTCCATATAGGCCCGCAGTCCCATCACACCGCCCTCCCTGCCGATGCCGCTCTGCTTGAAGCCCCCGAACGGCGCGTCCCCGGGGATCGTGCCATTGATCGATACCTGTCCGGTCCTGATCCGGCGAGCGATGGCCACCGCACGATCGACGTCGCTGCCCCACACCGCGCCACCGAGCCCGTAGGCCGAGTTGTTGGCGATCGCCACCGCATCGTCGTCGTCGCCGTACCGCAGCACGGTCAGCACGGGACCGAACACCTCCTCCTGCGCGATGTATGAATCGGCGGACGCATCGGTGAGGATCGTCGGCTCGAAGTAGAAGCCGCTGCTCAGGTTCTTCGGGCGGGAACCTCCCGCCACCACGGTCGCACCGTCGGCTTCGGCGCGCTTGACGAATCCCTCGACGCGGTCAAGGTGCTGGCGGCTGATCAACGGCCCCATGGTGACCGCCGGATCGACAGGATCGCCGATCACGACGCCACGGCACAGCTCGGAGAGCCGGTGGACCACGTCGTCGTGGATCGCGTCGGGCAGCAGCAGCCGGCTGTTGAGGATGCAGGCTTGACCGGCATGCATCGTGCACCCCTCGAACAGCAACCGCTCCAGCAATCCGTCACTGACGTCGACGTCAGGCAGCAGGATGGTCGCCGACTTGCCACCGCATTCCAGCAGAACGCGCTTCATCGTGGTCGCCGCGCCCGCCATCACGTCGCGGCCGACTGCCGAGCTTCCGGTGAAACTGACCATGTCGACCCGGGGATCCAGGGTGAGGCTCCGGCTCGCCTCGACACTGGTCGGCGTGACCACGTTGACCACACCGGCCGGGATGTCGGTGTCCTCATCGATGATCTGGGCCAGCGCGAGCCCCGCCAACGGAGTCAGCGGCGAAGGCTTGAGCACGAGGGTGTTTCCCGCCGCCAGCGCTGCTCCCAGCTTCATGACATTCAGCGTGTGCGGGAAGTTCCAGGGGGTCATGGCCGCCACCACACCGAGCGGTTCGTAGCGCAACAGTGTGGTGCCCGCCGCACCCCACGCCTCCATCGGCGCCTCGGCGGGTTCGGTTGCCAGCTCAGCGGCGTGACCGACCATGAAGGCCGGACCGTCGACATGGATCAGCCGTTCGTTTGCCGAGCAACCCCACTCCGCCTGCGCCAGGCCATAGATCTCTTCGCCCCTGGCCAGCAGCGCGTCGCTGAGCTGTTGCAGGCAGCGGGCGCGTTCGGCAGGCTCGGCCGCCGGCCACGGTCCGGTGTCGAAAGCGGCTCTCGCCGCGGCGACCGCCCGTTGGACCTGCGCCACGCTCGCATCGGGCGCTGTCCCGATCACGGTCTCGGTGGCGGGGTTGACGACGTCGTATCGTCCGCCGTCCGGGTCGGTCCACTGGCCGTCGATGTAATGCCCGCAAGGGTCCAGGAGGGAACGCGACCCAGCCATCACCTGCTGCCTTCCTGATTGATTGCTGGCGGCGTGGCCCCAGCAACGCCATGAAGAGAACTTACATATCCTTTCTGTGTGTACACCGCCTCGTGCGCACCCGTCAACAGCCAGTACTCTTCACAATTCGGTTCAATACAACGCGATTGACACGCGAAGCGGTCATACGGTAGACAACCTGTAAACGGACATTCTTGTCTGATATGTCCGGACAGCTTCCAGCGTCGAGGAAGGCATCTGTTGCCCACTACTACTGCCCCCCTGCACTCACCGGACTTCTACGCAGGCGATCCCTACTCCACTTATCGCGAACTCCGCAGCACAACCCCCGTCGTCTGGAACGACGTCACGAATTTCTGGGCGCTGTTGAAGTACGAGGACATCCGCTACGTTTCGGGCCACCCGCTGACTTTCTCGTCGACGAAGGGCATTTCGATCCCGGATCCCGCCCAGCCCGAACCGGTGCAAGAGGGGAATTTGATTTTCACCGACCCCCCGCGCCACCGGCAGCTCCGCAAGCTCATCAACTCCGGGTTCACGCGCCGTCAGGTGCAGTTGCTGGAGCCCAAGGTGCGCCAGATCGTGAAGGGCATTGTCGACAATGTCGACCCGTCGCGAGAGTACGACTTCGCGGAGGACATCGCCGCCCCCCTCCCCACCCGGATGATTGCAGAGATGCTGGGCGCCCCGCCCGAAGACTGGGAACAGTTCCGAGCCTGGTCGGACGCCGCGGTTGGCACCGCCGACCCGGACATCGAACTGGATTCGGTGGTCGCACTCGGTGAGCTGTACGAGTATTTCACCAAACTCATCGCCGCACGGCGCTCCGGCGAGGTCAGCGGGCAGGACGACCTGTTGAGCATCCTCGCCGCGGCCGAGGTCGACGGTGAGCGACTCACCGACGCGGACCTGCTCAACTTTTCGTTCCTGCTGTTGGTTGCCGGCAACGAAACCACCCGCAATCTGATCGCATTGGGCACATTGGCGCTGATCGATCACCCCGACCAGTTCGCCCTGTTGCGTTCGAATCCCTCGCTGCTGCCGAGCGCCGTCGAAGAGATGTTGCGATTCACCAGCCCGGTCACCCACATGGCCCGCTGCGCCACCGAGGACGTCGAAATTCGCGGCCAGAAGATCAAGGCGGGCGAAACCGTGGTCATGCTCTACGGCTCGGCGAACCGCGACGAAGAGATCTTCGGGTCCACCGGCGAAGAGTTCGATATCACCCGTAACCCCAATCCGCACATCGCCTTCGGGGCCGGCGAACACGCCTGCCTCGGTGCGCAGCTGGCCCGGCTGGAGGCCCGGGTGATGTTCGAGGTGCTGCTGGGCGCCTACCCGACGATCGAACTCAGCGGCGACGTGGCGCGGCT
This sequence comes from uncultured Actinomycetota bacterium, assembly GCA_963711445.1. GTDB lineage: Bacteria > Actinomycetota > Actinomycetes > Mycobacteriales > Mycobacteriaceae > Mycobacterium. The sequence continues at coordinate 1,357,653 of CAVQEF010000001.1, read as the reverse complement.
GCGCGCGACCATGGTGCCCGGTGTGAAACGCATGCCGATTCGACTGGGAGCGGGCAACTGATGGACTTCGACTACACGCCCGAACAGGAGCAGCTTCGCAAGGAATACCGGGCCCGCCTCGATGCGGTGATGACCCCGGAGCGCCGCGCCGCCGTCGCCGACCTCACCGAGGGTGGCGCCGCGATCAGCGAGTGCAGGCGCGCTCTCGGCGAGGCCGGGCTGCTCGGTGTCGCCTGGCCGGTGGAATACGGGGGCGGCGGGTTGACCGCCCTGGAGCAGTACATCTTCTCGGAAGAGGCGCGCAGGGTCAACGCACCGTTGCCGATGATCACCCTCAACACCGTGGGCCCCACACTCATTCAGTACGGCACCGACGAGCAGAAGGCCAGGTTCCTCCCGGCGATTCTCCAGGGCACCGTCGAATTCGCGATCGGCTACTCGGAGCCCGGCGCCGGCAGCGACCTCGCGTCGCTGCGGACCACAGCAGTACGCGACGGCGACGAGTTCGTCATCAACGGTTCCAAGATGTTCACCAGCGGCGCCGAGTTCGCCGACTACATCTGGCTGGCGGCGCGCACCGATCCAACGGTGAAGAAGCACAAGGGAATAACCTTGTTCATCGTGCCGACCGACTCCCCCGGCTTCTCTTGGAAGCCGCTGCGCACCATGCCGGGGGTGTCCACGTACTACACGTTCTACGACGACGTCCGGGTGCCGGAGAGTGCCATCGTGCTCGGCGAAAACCAGGGTTGGACGCTCGTGACCAACCAGCTCAACCTGGAGCGCGCCGCCCTTGGCAATCTCGGTGCCCTGGAGCCGCTCTTCAGCAAGACGCTCAAGTGGGCCTCCTCGACGCCGCTCGACGACGGCATGGTCATCGACCAGCCCTGGGTACAGCAGGCGCTGGCCCGGGTGGAAGCACAAGTAGCCGCCTACCGCCTGCTGAACCTGCGGGTCAACGCGACCATGAGTTCCGGTGCACTCGGGATGGGCGAGGCCTCCGCGGCAAAGGTATTCGGCACCGAGCTCACCCAACAGGTAGCCCGAGAGCTGCTCGAAGTCGTGGGACAGGCCGGTGTGCGCAAAGGCTTCACTGCCCCGCTCAAGGGCGAGCTGGAAACCGCGTACCGCCTGGCGGTCATCAACACATTCGGCGGCGGAGCCAACGAGCTCCAACGCGACATCATCGCTATGGCCGGCCTCGGGATGCCCCGCGCACCCAGGGACATGCGGGCCAGCGCATCGGAGAAAGGAAGCTCCAACCCGTGAGCGAGACAGCCAAAGACGACCTGCGCGAGCGCCTCGATGCACTCATCGGCAAGCCCATCAGTGCCGGGCAGCCGGTCAAGGCGCCGGATCCCGTCAACGCGGCCATGATCCGGCATTGGGCGTACGCGCTCGACGACAAGAATCCCGCCTACCTCGACCCGGAGTTCGCCGCTTCCTCCCGCTACGGCGGACTCGTGTCACCCCCCGTCATGCTGCAGACATGGACCATGGCGCCACCCAAACTCGCCGGGATCCACGAGCGCGGCGGGGTTCCCGTGGAGTTGAAGGGGGAAAATCCGCTGCAGTGCCTGACCGATGCCGGCTACACCGGCACCGTCGCCACCAACTCCGAGTTCGAGCTCGAGCGATACCCAAAGGTCGGCGACGACATCACCGCCGACACCGTGTTCGAGACGATCTCCGACGAGAAGAAAACGGCGATGGGCAACGGCTACTTCGTCACCTGGGTCACGACCTACCGGGACCAGACCGGTGAAGTGATCGGCCGCCAGCGGTTCCGCACACTCCGATTCAAGACGGGAAGCTGATGGCCACCAGACTCGCTCCCTCGATCAGTCCGGACACCGAGTTCTTCTGGTCGGGCCTCAAGGACCACAAGCTGCTGATCCAGCGGTGCGCCGACTGCCAGACGTTGCGGGTGCCGCCCCGCCCGATGTGCGGAAATTGCCAGTCGCTCAAGTGGGACACCGTCGAGTCGACCGGGCGTGGCACGGTCTACAGCTTCGTGATGCCGCAGTACCCCCCGCTGCCGTTCCTCCAATACCCGTACGTGGTGGTGCTGGTCGAGCTCGAGGAAGGCGTGCGGATCGTGTCGAACCTGTGCGATATCGAACCCGAAGACATCGAGGCCGGGCTGTCCGTCGAGGTCTTCTACGAGACGTTCGAAGCCATCCCGAGCGGGGACGAACTGGTGCTGCACCAGTTTCGGCCCGCACGCTGACAAACGAGGCATCAAGCGAGCATGGACTTTTCCTTCACCGAAGAACAAGAGACGGTCGGCAAGGTGGCCCGCCAGCTCTTCGAGCACCGCGCCACCGCCGAACACCTCACCGAAATCGAATCGGGCGATGTCCGCTACGACCGGGCGCTGTGGCGTGAGCTGGCTTCGTCGGACCTATTGGGCATCGCGCTGCCCGAGTCCGTCGGGGGCAGCGGCGGCGGCTTCCTCGACCTCGGCGTGCTACTTGCCGAGGTCGGCTGGAGCGTTGCGCCGGTCCCCGTGTACGCGACCCTCGTCCTCGGTGCCGACAGCATCGCGCGGCACGGTGACTCGGCCACCCAGCAGCGTTACCTGCCGAAGGTGGTGGACGGCAGCACCATCCTGACCGCCGCACTCGCCGAACCGGGCAACTCCGGCCCGGCTACGCCGCGCACCACCGCGCGGGCCAATGGCGACACCTGGATCCTGGACGGCTGCAAGGAACTCGTGCCCGCGGGGCAGCTTGCCGATGCCATCGTGGTTTCGGCGCATGCCGACGACGGCCCGGGCCTGTTCGTCGTCGAGGCGGCAACCGACGGCGTCAGCATCACGCCGGCACGGACCACCAACGGCGAGCCGTACGCTGACGTCGAACTCGCCGGCGCCCTCGGACACCGGCTCAGCGGCAGCGACGATGCCGACGCGGTCGGATCGCTCTACGCCCGGGCCCTCGTCGGGCTGTGCGCGATGCAGGTCGGCGTGGCCGAGCGCGCGTTGAAGATCGCCGCCTCCTACACCGGCGAACGCGAGCAGTTCGGCAGGCCGATCGGCTCGTTTCAGGCCGTGCAGCAACGACTGGCCGATGCCTTCATCGATGTCGAGGCGATCCGCTGGACCACCTGGCACGCGGCGTGGCTGCTGGCCGAGGGACGACCTGCGGCCCGCGAGGCGGCCATCGCCAAGTTCTGGGCGGCTGAAGCCGGAGCGCGGGTCGCCGCGTCCGCGCAGCAGGTGCACGGCGGCATGGGCATCGACGTCACCTATCCGCTGCACCGATATTTTCTGTGGGCCAAGCAGATCGAGCTTTCGCTCGGTTCGGCCCCCCAACAACTCGTCCGCCTCGGCTCCGCATACCCGGAAGGAAGCAAATGACCTCCACCGTCGACCGCACCACCACGTTGGCATGGAACGCGATCAACGTGGGTGACGAGGTCACCCCCATGGATGTGCCGGTGACCACCACCCTGATCGTCGCGGGCGCCATCGCATCGCGCGACTACATGCCGGTACACCACGACCGCGACTTCGCCAATTCCCAAGGCTCCAAGGACATCTTCTTGAACATCCTGACGACCAACGGGCTGTGCGTGAAATTCCTGAACGACTGGGCCGGCCCCGAGGCGATGATCACGAAGCTGTCCATCCGGCTCGGCGTCCCCGCCTACCCGAACGATCCGCTGCGTTTCACCGGATCCGTCACCGACAAATCGGCAGCCGACGGCGAAGGGTTCGTCGAAGTCACGTTCAAGGGCACCAACAGCCTGGGCGACCACGTCTCGGGAACCGCGGTGCTCAGCCTGCTCGAAGGCGTGGCTGCATGAGCGACGGTTCGCGCGGTCTTGGCGGCAGGGCCGCCCTCGTCGGGATCGGCCAGACCGAGTTTTCCAAGGAATCGGGCCGCACCGAAATGCAGCTCGCCTGCGAGGCGGTCAAGGCCGCCATCGACGACGCCGGACTACGGCCCGCCGACATCGACGGCATGGTCACTTTCAGCGTCGACGAAAACGAGGAGATCGAGGTCGCCCGCAATGTCGGAATCCGGGACCTGACGTTCTTCACCAGGGTCCCGCACGGTGGCGGGGCCGCCGCGGGGACGGTGATGCAGGCCGCGATGGCGGTCGCGACGGGCGCGGCAGAAGCGGTGGTGTGCTACCGCGCGTTCAACGAGCGCTCCGGCTTCCGCTTTGGCGGTGCCGGTCGCCAGCCGGGTGTGACGCCGCTGTGGATGGCACCGTATGCGCCGTTCGGGTTCATGACGCCGGCCGCCTGGGTGGCGTTGCATGCTCAGCGTTATATGACGACATATGGGGTCACCAATGCCGATTTCGGCAAGATATCGGTCATCGACCGCAAGCACGCCGCGAACAATCCCGACGCCTGGTTTTATGGGAAGCCGATAACCATTGAGCAGCACCAGCAATCTCGCTGGATCATCGAACCGGTGCTACGGCTGCTCGACTGTTGTCAGGAAAGCGACGGGGGCGTCGCGATGGTGGTGACGAGCGTCGAACGCGCACGCGATCTGGACAAGCCGCCCGCCGTCATCACGGCAGCGGCCCAGGGCGCCGCCTACGACGGCGAGGTGATGACGAGTTACTACCGTCAGGACATTACGGGCCTGCCTGAGATGGGTGTGGTCGGTGACAAGCTCTGGCGGGATTCCGGTCTCAAGCCGCAGGACATATCGACGGCGTTCCTCTACGACCACTTCACGCCTTTCGTCTTCACTCAACTCGAGGAGTTGGGGTTCTGCGGCCGTGGGGAGGCCAAGGATTTCGTTTCGGTCGACGAACTGTCGCTCGGCGGCCGCATGCCCATCAACACCAACGGCGGACTGCTCGGCGAGGCCTACATCCACGGCATGAACGGCATCACCGAGGGAGTGCGTCAGGTGCGCGGCACATCCCACAATCAGGTGGACGATGTCGAACACGTGCTCGTGACGTCGGGCACGGGTGTCCCGACGAGCGGTTTGATCCTCGCGCCGGATCACTGAGCACAGGATGCGAGGGACCCCATGACGAGTGCGACCGCGGTGGATACGCGCGCGGCCCTCATCTCGGCCGCGTTCGCCTGCCTCCGTACGCAAGGGTTGCAGAAGACGACGATCGTCGACATCGCACGCGTCGCAGGCGTGTCCAGAAGCACGTTCTACGAGTACTTCCGGGACAAGGAGGCAATCGTCGAGGCCTGCGCGGAGGCGGCGTCACAGCGCTTCTATCGCAAACTGGCCAGGGCGATCGATCGCGATGGCGGCAGCACCCTGGAGGACAAGCTGGTCCGCGCAGGCGTCTTCGTCACCCAGGCCCGCAGGGTGGTGGAGCCCGAGTCGTATTTCGACCCCGAAGAGGTCAACCTGATGTTGACCAAGAACGCGGCGACCCTGCTGCAGGAATGCAGCGAGTTCTTTGCACCGTATGTCTCGGCGGCGCGCCTGACAGGCGAGGTCCGCAGTGACCTTGACACCCGGTCCGCAACCGAGTGGTTCGCGCGGATGTTGTTCTCGCTGTTCACCACTCCGTCGCCCTACCTCGACATGGGCGACGACGACGTGGTGGCCCAGTTCGTGCGTAACCACGTAGTGCGGGGTTTTCTCGACGACCGGCGCAGGAGGTCGTAGGAGGTCCCGGCGCGTCGCCGAACCGCGGCCCGGCGGGCCGATGGGTGGCCCGGCGTCACCCCAGCAGGCTGCCTTGCCGAAGAAAGTTGATGGTGTAGTCCTGGTAAGTCAGGCCGTTACGGTTTAGGCCGATGAGGTCCAGAAAGGGAAACCACTCCGCTGAATCGACGAACCAATCCCAGCGAGTTATCTGGCCCTCCTCGTTGATCCAGACGTAATCCCATTCGTGAAGATTGAGTACCGTACCGTCGGCCAGCGTTCCCGCATAGGTGTCGTGGACCGCAAACCCCCAGTCGGCAGCCCTACAGTCGAAGGGGGTCACGATTCGAAAGTCGGGCATGTGCTTCCACCACATGCGGAATTCGCACGTCAGCATGTCTCCGTCGGGAGCATACTTCTGCATGGCTTCGAGCATCTCCTCCGACGCGAGGTCGGCCATCACATGGTCACTGCCGCCGTTGAATAGGGGGCACATCATGACGGCGTCCGGGGCGTAGACCCACTCCTCGCCATAGGTGATCTTCTGGGTCGCCGGAGCCTGCGCGTAGGTCTCCCACTTCGCGTGGGCGATCCTGCGGTGCCGAGCCACTCGATCGGACATCGTTGCCTCAATCCCTTTTGCGGACCGGAACGTTGGACCATCCAAAGACATTCGACATAGCTACCCGGCGCAGCCCGCTGCGGTCGATTTCATACTCGGGAATGAGGTCGAGCAGCGCCTCGAGCGCGATGCGGCTCTCCATCCTCGCCAGCGCCGCCCCCAAACAGCTGTGCACGCCGTACCCGAACGCGAGGTTGAAACCCATCTTGCGCTCCCTGTCGATGTCCAGCCGGTCGGGATCGGGGAACATCCGCTCATCACGCGTCGCCGAGCCGGTGACGAGCAGGACGGCGCTGCCCTCGGGAATCGTGGTGCCGTGCAACGTCACATCGCGGGTCGCGGTGCGGACCTGATACTGCGACGGCGCCTCGTAGCGCAACAACTCTTCGATGGCGGCGGGGATCTTGCCGCGGTCCTCCCGCAGCTTGTGCCACTGCTCGGGAAAGTCGGCGAAAGCGACGATCGCGTTGCCGATCAGCTTGGTGACGGTCTCGGCCCCCGCTCCCCCGAGCATGGTCGCAAACCCGGTGATATCGACATCCGTGAGCTTTTCCACCTGCCCGTCTCGCTCGACCTCGGTCTCGATGAGCCGGCTGATCATGTCGTCACGCGGTTCGTCGCGACGCCGTTGTACCAGGTTGTAGTAGTAGATCCCGGTCTTTGTCGAGGCCTCGAATCCTTCCGCGGTAATGGCGATCTCACCCGGACGACGTTCGAGCAGCAAGTCGAGCCAGATGCGGATCTGGTCGCGGTCCTGCTTGGGCACGCCGAGCATGGTGGTAATGACCTCGTTGGGGAACAGGGCTGAGAAGTCGGCCACCACGTCGAAGGAGGACGGGTCGAGCGCGTGGATGCGCTCGTAGACCTTGTCGCGCACCATGTCCTCCAGCTCGGCGATGGCGCGGGGGGTGAACACGTTGCTCACGAGCCGGCGCATCTTCTGGTGCTCGGGCGGATCCATCGAGATGATGACCTTGGGCACCGGCAACGCATCGTCGTGCGCGTGCACCATGTCCAACGTGGCGCCCTTCGCCGAGGAGAAGGTTTCGTAATCCTTGGTGGCGGGAGCCACGTCGTCGTAGCGGGTCAGCGCCCAGAAGTCCCATTTGGCGTTGTAATAGACCGGAGCCTCGTCGCGCAGCCGCCGGTAGGTGTCGAACGCCCCGTTGAAGAAGTCCGGCGAAAACGGGTCGAATTCAACCGGTTCGCCAGAAACGGCTTGTTGCGCCGTCACGTTCAAAGGATCGCCCCGGTCTGCTTGTAGGCCATGATGGTGTCCCAGTCGATCCCCGCCTCCATCAGCACTTCTTCGGTGTGCTGGCCGTGTTCGGGAGCCCCCGGGGGGACAACCGCCCGTTCGTCGAACTGGACGGGGTTGGTAGGCAGCGTGAAAGGTGAACCGTTCATGGTGGTAGTGGTCGCGACGTAGCCGTTCGCCGTCACAGCCGGGTCATGGCACAACTCTCCCGGCGTCTGCACCACACCCCAGGCACCGGAAATGCCCGCCAGTTGTTCACGCCATTCGGCGAGGGTGCGTTGGGCGAACACATCGTCCATCAGGGCGATGAGCTCCGTCCGGTTGGCGAATCGCGATGCGGGATCGGCGAACCGCTCATCCTCGATCAACTCTGGCAGGCCGATCGCGCGCATTGCTTCCGGATAGAACTTGTCGAGTTGCAACATCATCAGCTGCACGTAGCGGTCGTCCTTGGTGCGGTAGGTCCCCACCAACGGGTTGGGCGCATCGGCGTGACCGTACTTCGGGATGGCGCCGCCGCCATGGATCTGGCTGACGGCGACGTCGGGGCTGAGGTTCCAGGCCGCCAGCCCCAGCAGGGAGACATCGACCACGGACCCTTGGCCGGTGGTCGCCTTCTTGTACAACGCGGCGGCGATCCCCCCGGCAATCGTCATGCCCCCGAGTAGGTCTCCGAAGGCCGGTCGCGAGCGCACCAACTCGTCACCCTCTTCGGTGAGCACGGTGGCGATGCCGCCGCGCGCCCAGTAGGAGACGCCGTCGTAGCCGGGTTTGTCCGCATCGGGGCCCTTCGGGCCGTGACCCGAACCGCGCACGTAGACGATGCTGGGGTTCGCGGCTCTGATGTCGTCGACGTCGATGCCCAGCTTCTTGCGGCGACTCGGCAGATAGCTGGTGAGGAACACATCGCACGTCGCGGCGAGGGCGCGAAGGACCTCTTGACCGCCGGGAGTGCTCAGGTCGACGCCGATGGACTTCTTCCCGCGATTCGGAATTTCGATCATGTAATTGACCGCGCCGCCGCCCTCGTCCACGATACCCATAGTGACCAGGCCACGCTGTGGGTCGCCGCCCTCGCGCGGCTCGACCTTGATGACCTCGGCACCCCATTCGGCCAGCACGGCGCCGGCCGAGGGTACGAAAGTCCACGCGGCTACCTCCAGGACGCGCACACCGCTGAGTACTTTGTCCACGGAAATGAGGGCCTCCAATGGTCACGGTGGTAATGAGGGCGAGCGCACCGATGGGTAGCAACGGCGGTAACGCCCGATTGCATTTACCGAGAATGTCAGTTCTGCGAACTTTTGTAAACTGGGCCGACGTTGCGCCATGACGGCGGGAACTACGGGCGTGCCGAGAGCCGTTCGGGCAGCGTCGGATCTCCGTCGGCCCAGAACGCGCGCCACGTCGGCATCCGCTGCGGCATGGCCGCGCGCAATGGGACATCCGCGGGCCAGCGCATGAACTCCGGTCCCGGGCGCTCCGTTACGTCGACTGAATACCAGGGATGCTCGCGTCGCTTGACGAAGCACCACTGACCGTCGCGGCGCTCGTAGACGTCGTCGTACCGCATCGTGATCACGTACCACCCGTCACCATCCTCATGCTCGGCGCGGCAGTAGACCGATCCAATCGCGCGGTCGTCGTCGACGAAGTCGTATTGGTGGCCACAGATCAGGTGGATACTGCGGTAGAACCTTCGCAGCACGCTGTCGTACCAACGCTTCAACGCATCCCTGCCGTGACCTTCCGGCCCCGCGTGGACGTCGTCGACGAACAACGCCACGAGCGCGTCGAGGTCACGGGCATCGAGGGCCATCGCGTAGCGGCTGGGCAGCTGACTTATCGCGAGGCTCGACTCGATCCGGTCCAACCGTCCGCCGCGCGAACCCCTCGGTTCTGTAGACATGGCGAAATTGTAGGCGGAAGTGAAAGGATGAGAACCGACGTTCTTGTTTCCTGCAAGTCCTACTATCCTGCGCTCATGCCCTTCCCGAACATCTGGCCCACAATTCCAGCTCTGGTGAGGTCGTCCGCCGCACGCTTCGGAGACAAGCCCTTCCTGATCGCCGGCGGGCAGGAATTGACCTATGCCCAGCTCGACCGGCGATCGGCCGAGATGGCGACGGCCTTGCTGGCGGAGGGCATCGGTAAGGGCGACCACGTGGGAATACTGATGCCCAACAGTATCGACTGGGCAGTGGCCTGGTTTGCCACGACGCGGATCGGCGCGGTCGCGGTGCCGCTCAACACCTTCTACCAGGCGCCCGAACTCGCCTGGACCGCCCGCCACGCCGATCTGCGCGCCGTCTTGGCGTGGTCACAGTTCCGTAACCACGACTTCCTCGCCCGCTTGGAGGCGGCGCTGCCGGGGCTGGCCGACCAACGCGAGCCGGGCCGCATCAAGGTGCGCAAAGCCCCGTTCCTGCGGACCGTCGCGGTGTGGGGACCGTCGGATCGGCCTTGGACGACAACCATCAATGCCGACAACGCCCTGTCGGTCGAGGACGTCGAGTTCCTCGTCGACGTCGAATCCTGCGTGACACCGGCCGACGACGCGATGATCATCTACACCTCGGGCAGCACCGGTGATCCGAAGGGTCCCGTACACAGCCAGGGCACACTGGTCCGCCACACCTATAACCTCACGTTCATGTACGGCGTCACCCGTGACGACGTGATGTTCACCTCCATGCCCTTCTTTTGGGTGGGTGGGCTGATCACCGGATTGCATGCGGTGATCCACCACGGAGCGACGCTGGTGACACAGCCCGCGTTCGACGCGACAGAGGCCCTGGAACTGATGGAGCGCCACCGCGCGACGATCTCGCTGGGCTGGCCACAACAGGGGAAAACGCTGGCCGAACATCCCGACTTTTCCGCACGCGACCTGAGCTCCGTGCAACGCACCAGCATGCCCGCGATGGTGCCGCCGCAGCGTCAACCCAAGGGCTCCGCCGGACTGGGGATGACCGAGCTGTGCGGCAATCACATCGGGGTCGACCCGTATCTGCCGCAGCCGCCCGATCGGTCCGAACCCGGCGGCCTACCGATTGACGGGCTGCACCACCTGCTCGTGGACCCCGAGACGGGGCGGCCGGTGCCCGTCGGCACGCCGGGCGAAATCTGGGTCCGCGGATACGCGTTGATGCAGCGCCTGCACAAGCGGGAACGCGAGGACGTGTTCACGCCCGACGGCTACTACCGGACGGGCGACTGCGGCGTCGAGTCCGGCGACGGATGGATCACGTTCACCGGGCGATTGGGCGATCTGATCAAGACAAGCGGCGGCACCAATGTCACGCCGAGCGAAGTCGAACTGGCGCTGGCCGAGTGCGACGGGGTGCTCGAGGCATACGTGGTCGGCGCCGAAAGCGGTGACAACGGAACGGTGGTCGCCGCCGCGGTGGTGCCGCGCGCCGGGTCGACGCTCGACGGTGAATCGTTGCGGGCGCAACTGCGTGGCCGGCTCTCGGCGTACAAGGTGCCGAAGTTCATCTGGGTCACCGCAAAGCACGACCTGCCGTTCACGGCGACCGGGAAGATCAAGAAGGCAGAGCTGGCACAGGGGCTCAGTGCACTGTTGGCGCGCCCCTAAGGGGCAACCTGCTGCCCATCGGCCATGTTCGTGGTCATCAGTGTCAAGGGAATGCCATACAGCGGCTCCAGCTTGACTTCGGTCAACTCGTACCCGTCGCCTTCGTGCCGCTGCCGGAAGTCGGACTGGACGCCGTATCGCGCTGCGATGTGCTCGCTGTCAGCACAATTCGCCGTACGCACCACGACGGAGAACAGCCCGTCGCCGTTGCGGGCCAAGAAATCCGCCGCGGTGCCCGGGTCCGTTGGCGCGGCCGCGGTCGGGGCGATGAGCTCGAATCCGCGCTCCCAGTCGAGGCGGATCTGAAGCCCGAGATGCTCCATCTCGAAGGCCTGAAATTGAAAGCCCAATGCGCTCAGATAGTCGGCAGCGCGGTCGAGCCGCTCGAGGCCGATCGCGAACACGACATGGTGCAACAGCGGCAGCGACTCGGGCATGTCAGCGACTCTACGGCCTATCGAAACCTGTATTGCGCATTTCGGAAACAGTAATTCTCTTGTACGGTAAATTCGCGGCTGCACACCACAAGCTACGCGCGGAGAGGTGCTTCGTGGCACTCGAACAGTTCAAACTGGACGGTCAGGTAGCGATAGTCACCGGTGCGGGGCGCGGTGTCGGCGAGGGCATCGCCAAGGTGCTCGCGGAAGCAGGTGCCACGGTCGTTGGCACGGCGCGAACGTCGTCCGAGGTGGAACAGACGATCAAGGACATCGAAGCGGCGGGCGGCAAAGGCCTTGCACTTACTGCCGACGCGCTCGTGCGCTCCGATAGCGAGCGCGTGGTGCAGACCGCGGTCGAGAAGTTCGGTCGCATCGACATCCTCGTCAACAACGTCGGCTTTGCGACCTACGGCCCATTTCTGAGCCTCACCGACGACAACCTTCGGCAGACGTTCGACTACTGTGTCACTTCCGCGTTCATCATGAGCCAGCTTGCCGTGCCCCACATGCTGGAAGTGGGACGGGGATCCATCGTCAACATCTCCTCCGGGGCGGGTCGATTCGGAATCCGTGGCTTGCTGCCGTATTCCGTGGCCAAGGGTGGGCTGGAAGCACTGACCCGGGCCATGGCGCAGGAGCTGGCCCCCAAGATCCGCGTGAATGCCATAGCCCTGGGCGCGTTCATGACGACCGGACTGCAGTCGAGCTTCGACCTGATGCCGGGCTCCGAGGAGAAACTGAAGGAGCTCACGCCGCTGCACCGCATCGGCGATGTGGCAGACCTCGGCCGGCTCACGGTGTACCTGTCCACCCGCGATTGCTATGCCACCAATTCGACTTTCATCGTCGACGGTGGTCTGCAGGGACCGAATTCTTCCCTTCCGATCCCCGATCTGTAGTCGGCAAACACCCAGCGAAGGAGTGACCGTGGCGGACAAAGCCTTGCGCGTAGCAGTCATATCGACAGGCGGTGTGGGCAGCATCGCGCTGCGCGCGATCAACCGGCGCGCGCACCTCGACCTCGTCGGCGTATGGGTGCACAGCCCCGAGAAGACCGGCCGCGACGCCGGTGAAGTCGTCGGACTCGGACCCATCGGCGTGACCACCACCGCCGACCTCGACGACATCATCAAGCTCAAGCCCGACTGCGTGGTCTACGCGGCCACCAGCGACGAGATGGATGCAGCCGCGGTTCGTGACTACGTCCGTCTGCTGAATGCCGGCATCAACGTGGTCACCACCAACACGCCGGGAATGATGTTTCCCGACCGGTGGATCCCCGACCTGGCCGACCAGGTGCGCGCCGCGGCGCTCGCGGGCGGCGTCACGGTCTACACGTCGGGTATCGAACCGGGCTTCGCGGGCGACCAGTTCGCCGTCCTACTGTCGACCTTGTCCAACACCATCCGCTCGGTTCGCGCACAGGAGATCTTCGACTACTCGGCCTACCCCAACGAGTACCTGATGTTCGACGCCATGGGCTTCGGTCGCCCGCTGGATTTCACGCCGCTGCTCGAGCTGGAGGGCGCACAGCAGTTCGCGTGGGGACCACCGATCGGTTTGGTCGCCCGCGCACTCGGCGTCGAGCTCGAAAAGGTCACCGAGAGCTACGAGCGGGTGGTCACGCCGCGCGACCTGCACGTCGCGTGCGGCCTGATCCCGGCGGGCACCTGCGGGGCGGTGCGGGCCGAGACCACAGGGGTCGTCGACGGTCATCCGGTGATCACCATCGAACACATCAACCGCATGGCTCCAGACCTGGCGCCGCAGTGGGCATCGGCGCCGCACGGCACCTACCGGATCGTCATCGAGGGCGAACCGCACATCCACTGCGATCTCCGTTTCGGTACCGAGGGCACCGCCGCATCGGCGAACGACAACGCCATGGAGGCAACGGCCATGCGCGTGGTCAACGCGATCCCCTACGTCGTCGATGCCGCCCCGGGCATCGCGACATCCCTGGACCTACCGATCACGGCGCCTCGCGGCGCACTGGATTTCGGCTAGACGGTGAACATCGGGCCGCGGGGGGCGCCCCTGACCTCGTTGCCGCCGTCGATGGCAAAGCTCTGCCCGGTCATCCAACTCGACTCGGGGCCTGCCAGGTAACGGACGCCGGGTGCGATGTCGTCGGACACCCCAAGCCGGCCCAACGGAACCCGCTCGAGGAAGCTGCTGGTCAACTCCTCCAGATGTATGTAGCCCTGGGTGGTGGCCGCCTCGGTCAAGCCGGGCCGCACTGCGTTGACCCGAATGCCCTTCGGGCCGAGTTCTGAGGCCGCGACCCGGATCATCATCTCGAGCGCGGCCTTGCCCGCCGAGTAGTGCCCAAGGCCCTCCATCGGGATCTTCGACGAGGTCGACGAGATGAACACGATCGACCCGCCGTTGGTCATGAGTGGCGCTGAGTAACGCAGTGCCAGGAAGTTCGACCGCAGATTGCCCATCACGAAGTTGGTGAAAGTCTCGAGGTCCTGTTGAATCAGCGGACCGGTGCCTCCGCCGGCAACGGTGCCGAGGACGATGTCCAGCCGCCCCTTGAGGTCATGAGCGGCCTGCGCGGCGGCCGCGACTGTACCCTCGTCCTCCGGATCTCCTTTGCAGAGGACGATTTCGGCTTCTGGGGCTACGGCGAGGATGCCCTCGCGGGTCGCATCGAGGCGCTTGCTCGACCTGCCGAGAAGATACAGCGTGGCGCCATCCGCGGCCAGCAGCCTTGCGCTCGCCTGGGCGATCCCTGCCGATGCTCCCAGGATGAACGCCGTCTGTCCGTCCAGTACGCCCATGCGATCCTTCCCTCTTCGTCGAGTGACACACTTTCTGCGGTGGGGACTACGAAGGCAGACGCTACCACCGGTCGGCAATATCTATTCTCAGTTTCGGCACAACATTGTTCTCGGGCGGCCATGCGTGATGTAGCGTACCCATGTGCCAGACATGACGGGCAAGGTTGCGCTCATCACCGGGGCCGCCCGCGGCCAGGGCCGCGCGCACGCGGTCAGATTGAGCGCCGACGGCGCAGACACCATCCTCGTCGACATCGCCGGCCCTTTGCCGCCAAGCGTCCCATACGATTCGGCCACCCCCGAGGACTTGGCGGAAACCGCCGGCCTCGTCGCCGCGAACGGCCGGCGCGCCGTCACCGCGGCCGTCGACACCCGTGACCACGACGCCCTCTGCGCCGCAGTCGACAAGGGAGTAGCCGAACTGGGCCGGCTCGACGTGATCGTCGCGAACGCAGGCATCTGCTGTCCGGCTCCCTGGGACCAGGTCTCCCCCCGCGACTTCCAGGACACGGTCAACATCAACCTGGTCGGTACGTGGAACACGGTGATGGCCGGCGCCAAGCACATCATCGCCGGTGGACGTGGCGGTTCGATCATTCTCATCGGATCGGTGGCCGGGGTGAAGATGGAGCCCTTCATGGTGGCCTACACGGCGAGCAAGCACGGCGTCACGGGCCTCGCCCGTTCGTTCGCAGTGGAACTCGGCCGCTACGACATACGGGTCAACAGCCTTCACCCCGGCTCGGTCGCGACGCCGATGGGTAGTGGCCGGATGATCGAAGCGATGCAGCAGGCGGCCGAGTCCTACTCTCATCCTCAATACGGATTCAGCAAGCAACTCCTACCCAACGCGGTGACGATGCCCGAGGATGTCGCGAATGCCGTTGCGTGGCTGGCCTCAGATGAGTCGAAATTCGTCACGGCAGCCGCGATCTCCGTTGATGTCGGAGTCGCACAGGCGTAGCAGCACTGCGCTCAGCTCGACCGGACGGGCAAAGAAGGGCGAGTGGCCACCGTCCAGCTCGACCAGGCGAGCCCCGATCCTGCCGACCGCATTGCGCCGGGCCCACGATTCCCCCACCGCGCGATCGTCCCGCATGAGCACGTAGGTCGAGGGGGTCTCGGGCCAGTGGTCGATCGGGCACCGTTCGGTGAAAACGGTGAACGATTGATGCCGCAACTCGTCGAATGCGGCACGCGCCAGCGATTCCGGGCAGTCGTGGTAGAAGCCTGCTCGCACCGCTTCCCAGCTCAGCCCGAACGGTCCGGTACCTTGCTCTTGCGGCTCCGGAAACGTGATCGCATCCGGGTTGGCGGCCAGGTGTTCAACGAACGATTGGCCGGGCACGGGCAGCACGCCACCGACAAACACCAGCTGGTTCACCGGGTAGTGCGTGGCGATGACGGGTGCGCACAGCCCCGCGATCGAGTGCGCGACAACGACAACATCCTCGGATGAGCTGGCTCTCCCGACCCGCTGGATCGCGTCGATCGCCACCTGCGCCCACTCGAGCGCTCCGGCCGAGTCGTCGTCGACCGGCAAGTCCGGTGCGACCACCTGGTGGCCCGACCGTGCCAGCTCTGCGGTGACCGCGTCCCAACACGAGCCACGGTGCAGCCCGCCGTGTAGCAGGGTGAATAGCGTCATTGCCCGGTGCGCGACAGTCGAGTGACGATGCCGGTTCCGGCCAGCGGAAATTCGATGACGCCAGGCGCCGCGTCCACCACGCGGGGGATCGCATTGACCGCGGCCATGGCGGTGGCCGTGATTCCCGGATTGACCCGGTTCTCCCTGGAGTGTTCGAGGTAGAGCTCCAGGCTCATACTGGGATCCCCTTCGACGCGAAACACCATGCCGCCCTGTCCTTCGCGTGAAGGCTTCGGCCAGCGTGCCGGCCATGGCGTCGAACTCACAGTTGCGAAATATTGAACTGCCACCACGGGCCGCTCGTTGGCCACTCCGGAAAGCTGCCAGCGGTGCGCACAAATCGTGCCCGACGGCACCACGCCGACGGCGGTTGGTAGATCTTCTGGGGCCAGCAGTGTCTCCCAGTCGAGCTCTACGCGGTCCAGTTCGATTCCGAGTATTTCCGCAAGGTAGCGCACGACGGTTTCCCAGTCATGATTCACCTTGCCCGAAGCTATCCGGGCTGGTACGTGGCCGTCCGGCTTGCCGAAACCCATCGACTCGTGCAGTACATCCCAGATCGGGTAGGCCTTGTCCAAGTCGACGGCGTATTCATCCATCCGGTAGGAATCGACCTTACCCGCGCCAGCGAGAAGGGCGGTGGGAAGATTGAGGCTTATGAAGCCGGGCTCACTACCGGTAGCGTAAAAGGTCGAATTTCCCTTCTTGGCAGCTGAATCGAGCGCGGCGCGCCAACGCTGCGGTGCCGCGGGCGGGAACACCATCGGAATCGTCGAAATCGTGACGACGTTGAGCCCCGACTCCAGCATTGCGGCAATGTCCGCGATCGCATCGTCTTCGCGGCGCACCGCCGTTGCGCAGTAGCACACGCAATCGGGTTTCAGTGCAATGATTTCCGCTATGTCGCCGGTGGCCTGCACGCCCACGTCGGCCACGCCGCAGAGCTGGCCCGCATCAATTCCGACCTTGCCGGGCGTTGAAACCTTCACGCCCACCAGGTCCAAGGCCGGATCGAGAATCTCCGCCCGCAGCGCTTCTCTGCCGGTAAGCCCCGTCCCGATGTGCGCGACACGATAGCGGGCGAAACCACGCTCAGTCATCAACCGTTCCCTTCGGTAATCGCATCTGCGACCATCTGTGCATGGGGCTTACCTGTAGAAGGGCCCCGGTTTGCCCGCTTGCTCGAGATGCCCGTAAGGGTCGTAAACCTTGATATTCGGGTACGGGTTGCGTTCGTATGCGGGTTCGGACAATCCTGCCGCCCGCAGTGCCGAAAGGACCGCCAGCGGTACCGCGAACGAGACGAGACCCACCGAAGCCGACACCAGCAGCCGACGCGTCAGCGTGACGTTGTCACCGCCGCGTCGCGCCGGCACCCGGCGCGCGATGCTGTTGATCAGTACCAGCTCGCCGCACTCGTCGCGGACACACATGACGGCAACCATCGCGAAGATGAACGAGTCGTACACCGCCATGATGAGCGGGAAATGGATGTGGCCGATCTGCAGAGTCGGCCCGACCGCCTCGGTGTAGTAGAAGATGCCGAACCTCATCCAGGTGAACTGGACAAGCCCGTTGAGCGGCAATGCGATGACGAATGCGCCGAGCAGGACCGCGGTGAGCCGGTGGCGCGCGAACCCACTGTGGCGACGGAGCACCGGATCGAAGAACCGGTCGTGCAGCTGCAGTATCGCCAGCCCGGTGAGCAGGTAATAGGCCGCATACCCCCCGAGGAACGACAGTGCGGGCTCGAGGTCCGGCGAGATGTCTACGTATGGCCACGACAGCGGAAAGTGCAACATGCGCGGGTCGAAGATCGCGAAAGTTGCCCAGTTGGCAAGCGGGTCTAACGCGCCGGTGATCAGGCCCGCGAAGGCCACCACGACCGCCCAGTGCACCTTGCGTTGTCGCACGGAGAGCCATACCAGAGTCCCGATCAGGCCGATCGCCATCGGAATGGAGCTGAAGGAGACCGCCAGCGGCCAGTTGTCGAAGCCGAGAAAAGGTGGGTACGGCGCCGGACCCGGGTTCGGGTTGGTGATGCGGGGGTCGCCGTGGGTGCCCGATTGAATGGTGGCGAGGGTCAGGACGACGAAGGCCAGATACGCGACCCCGAACAGTCCCCACCCCACCCCGCGCCCCAACGGCGACCCATTGGCCCCAATCGGGTTGGCAGGACACGAATCGGTTGTGGGATCGACGGCTTTCGTCACCTCACACCCTCACCGGCAGCGTGGCCCAGCCCCGGACACTGGTGGTGTGCGCATGCCTTGCCTGGTCGTAATCGACTTCCCAGTCCGGCCACCGTGATAGCACCTCTTCGAGCGCGACCTTGGCCTGCACTCGGGCAAGCGCGGCACCGAGACAGAAATGAATGCCGTGGCCGAACGACAAGTGGGCCGCCTTCCGGTGGATGTCGAACCTGTCCGCGTCGGGGAACTGGCGCTCGTCGCGATTCGCCGACCCGTTCAGCAACAGCATCACCGACCCTTCGGGGACCTGTTGCCCATGCAGCGCTACGTCGCGGGCCACATAGCGGGCCTGCACCGGTGACGGCGCTTCATAGCGCAGAATCTCCTCGACTGCGCCGGGTATCAAACTGAAATCGGCCGCGAGCTCACGGCGCTGATCCGGATGGTCCGACAACAGTGCGCCGGCGAACCCGATCAACCGGGTCGTCGTCTCGTTGCCCGCACCCGCGACCGTACCGGTATAGGTCAGCACCTCCGCACGGGTCAGTCGGCGACGGGTACCGTCGGGCTCCTCGAGCTCGGCGTTGACCAACTCGGTCATCAGATCGTCGGACGGATGCTCGTAGCGCCAGTCGATGAACTCTTCAAGCAGTCGTGACTGGCGCGTCATCATGTCCTCGACGACCTGCCGGGGCGAGCTCTGTTTCAGCTCGAGAAGCTTGTCTGTGTTTCGGCGGATCGAGGCCTGGCTCTCCTCGGGAATCCCGAGGAGATAGCCGATGGTTCGCATCGGCATCAAGGCGCCGAGGTCCGCGATGAAGTCGAAGGTGTCCTGTCCGGTCAACGGCTCGAGCGCACGGCGGCAGAACTCGCGAGCCAGCGGCTCGATCGCCGCCATGCGCCGCGGCGTGAAAACTCCTGAGAGCAGCCTGCGATGAGCATCGTGGATGGGAGGGTCTTCGAACAGGATCACGCCCGGAGGGACATCGACACCGTTCAGTATGACTTCGATGATGGTGCCTTTGCCCGAGCGGTAGTCACCCCAATTGACGAGCTCGCGCGCGACATCCTCGTACCGGCTGAGCGCGTAGAAGCCGTACTTCTCGTTGTGGTAGAGCGGTGCGGCGTCGCGCAGCCGCTTCCACGACGGGTACGGGTTGTCGTCGATCTCGAAGTCGAAAGGGTCGTAGTAGGGGTCGGAGTCCACTGTGCGCTTCACGCGGCGGTTCCTCCTTCCACGCACCGAGAAACACCCTCGCCCGATCGAGAATACGCATTATCGGAGAGCACAAACAACCTCTTTCGCCTAAGTTGGGCGGCCCTCAGCCTGTCGCCGCAGCAGGCTTGGAACTGTTGCCTTGAATGACAGGCATGTTCGTCCAGGTACCGCCGTCGTCGCGATACCACCCCGCAGCGGCCAGCGCGCCTCCATCGGCATGGACCACGGTGCCCGACACCCAAGCGGCCAGCGGGCTCGCGAGAAACAGCACACAGCCCGCGATGTCCTGCGGGGTTCCGAAGCGCCCCAGCGGAATCCAGCGCGGAATGTGGTGTCGCTGCGATTCGTGGATCATGCGGTCGAGCGGCACTTGGGCGGTGTCGGTGGTCTCCGGCGCGACGGCATTGACCCGGATACCCGCGGGGCCCAACTCGAGGGCAAGGCTCATGGTGAAGCCCGTCACCGCAGCCTTAAAAGCGCCGTACACCGAAAATCCGGGTATTCCGCGGAAACCTTCGATCGACGATACGTTGATGATGCTCGGGCTGCCTTCAGCGGTGCGCAGCAGCGGTAACATCGCGCGGGTTACCAGGAAGATGTGCTTCAGATTTAGGCGATAGACGTCATCGATCTGCTCGTCGGTGAGCCGCTCGAACGGCGTCGGCCGCGTCATGAAGTGGCCGACATTGTTCACCAGCACATCAAGGCGCCCGTAGCGCTCGCCGACCTTGTCGGCGAGCGCTACGACGTCCGCGGCCACCGTCGCATCGCCCGTCACTACGAGCGCCCGGTCATCGAGCTGGCCGCGTAGCTCGTCCGCCCGACCCGGGTCGACCTCCAGTGCCACAACCGACGCACCCAGGTCGGCGAA
This sequence comes from uncultured Actinomycetota bacterium, assembly GCA_963711445.1. Lineage (GTDB taxonomy): Bacteria > Actinomycetota > Actinomycetes > Mycobacteriales > Mycobacteriaceae > Mycobacterium. Next base: position 1,337,431 of record CAVQEF010000001.1, on the reverse strand, counting down.
AGCAGCCACGGTGGCTCGCCCGATGCCCGCGCCCCCGCCGGTGACGAGCACCACCCGGTCGTTGAAATCGATCATGTCGCCTCCTGCCAACCCGGGCAGCGAGTCGACCCGGCCCGGTGAGATCATCACCTCTCGGATGAGAGAATTACAATTTACATGGCTGCGGCTCAGGTTTTGAGTTGTCGGACAACTCACCCGAGGAGGCGTATGGTGGCCCGCACGGCGTTGCGCAGCTTCGCTTTTGCCGTCGAGCTCCGGAGTGGCCGATCCGGTCGCATTGGCTCTGTCCTGAAACGTCACGCGGACCACCTGATCGACCGCGGTGCTCGCTACGTGTGCGCTTACGAGTCGATCGTCGATCCCGAGTGTGTCCTGGTGATCGTCGGCATCCGCACCGAACAACCGCTGCTCAGCCTGTTGCGCTCGCCGTACCTCTTCGCATGGTTCCACGCTGTCGGCATCCCCGACCCAACCAAGGGAAGCAGAGAATGAGCGACCGGCACTCCAGCATCGCGGGCACACGGATGCTCATCATCGGGGCGTCGTCGGGCATCGGCCAAGCGTTGGCCCTTGCCGCCCACTCCAGGGGCGCCAGCGTGGCGCTCGCCGCAAGGCGGATCCACCTCCTGTCGAAGCTGGCTGGCCAACTCCACGGATCCGCACACGAACTCGACGTGTCCGACCCGCGCGCCATCGAATGCGTGGTCGGCGAGGTCGTCGCCGAGTTCGGGAAGCTCGATGCGGTCGTTTTCACCAGTGCCATGGTGCCGTTCGCGCTGATCGAAGAGACAGATGTCGAGACCTGGCTGCATGCCTATGCCGTCAATGCCGTCGGCGCCTCCCATGTGGTGCGCGCGACCCTGCCCCATCTGGCTGACAACGCCGTGGTCGTCGTGGCGTCGAGCCATGACGTCGGCAGTCCCCGCGCAGGTGTGGCCGCCTACCATGCGAGCAAGGCCGCGCTCGACGAGATCCTGCGGTCCTGGCGGGCCGAACATCCGGAGCTCGCGGTCATCAGGGTCAGCGTTGGCCCCACCTGTGACACGGAGATCCTGCGCGGAGCCGATCGCGACTTGCTGGCCGACCTTTACCGGGCGTGGGCGCGCGGGGGCCAGATTCCGGAGGAGATGTCCACGGTCGAGGACGTGGCCAATGCCATGCTTTCCCTCATCGCGATATCGCGCGCGAACCCCACAGTCGTCAGCGAGATCGTTCACCTGGCACCCAGAATCACAGGGTCCGGCAGACCATGACCGGCAGTCGCAAAGAAAGGACGCTCGAATGGACCTGGGCTTCGAGGGCGCGACAGCGGTCGTGACCGGGGGCAGCAAGGGAATGGGGCTGGCGATCGCCGAAAGTCTCGGAGCCGAGGGCGCCTCGGTCGCGATCATGGCTCGTGGCCGGGCCGCGTTGGACGTGGCCGCAGAGCAGATCCGCCGTGCGGGCGCCCCCGAGGTGCTCGCAATTGGCGCGGACATGGCTGATGCCGAATCCATCGCGGCGGCCTTCGCCTCGGTTGGTGAGGCCTGGGGCAGCCTGAATGTCCTGGTGCACACCGTCGGTCCGAACGCGGGCGCGTTTGAGGATCTCGACGACGATGACTGGCACGCCGCTTTCGATCTCGGCACGCTCTCCGCCGTGCGCTCGGTCCGCGCTGCCCTGCCATTGCTGCGATCGGCCGATTGGGCTCGCATCGTCACCCTCTCGGCGCACTCGATCCAGCGCCAGAGTGCGCGTCTGGTCGCCTACACGGCCAGCAAATCGGCGCTTTCGAGCTTCACCAAGAACCTGTCCAAGACCCTTGGCGCGGAGGGGATTTTAGTCAACTGCGTGTGCCCGGGAACCATCGTGACGGCGAGCTTCACCGAAATACTGCGCGAGGTGCTGGCCGCCGACGGCCTGGACTCGTCGGATCCCTATGACGTGATGACGTGGGTCGAGAAAACCTACGGCCATCCCTGTGACGTGGGTAGGGCTGGATTGCCCGAGGAGATCGCATCCGTCACCACGTATCTGGCGTCGCGGCGAAACGGTTACGTGACGGGCGCCACGGTCAACGTCGACGGCGGATCGGACTTCATCTGAGGCGTCGTCAGCTCTTCTTCGGCAGAGCGTCTTCGGGTTTCTCGGCCCACTGCGCCCTATGGCGACCCATGGTCATCGCGCCGTTCCAGCCGCCGTCGGTCCACAGCACCTCGCCACCCACGTAGCTCAGCCGCGGGCTGCCGAGGCAGATCAGGGGCCAGGCCTGTTCCTCGGGGGTGGAGTACCGTCCGACGGGTCCGACCGATTGATCGACCAGATCCTTGCCCGCGAAGTCCTGGAACGCCGGCATCATGGCCGTCTCCGTCGGCCCAGGGTTGATGCAGTTGATGCGGATGCCCTGGTGCGCGAGCTCGGGGTACCACCAACCCACCCACGCGTCGATCGCGTACTTCGAGTATGCGTAACCGCTCCAAGACCATTTCGCCTCGTTCCCCTCGAGCCACTCGATCGCGGCGTCGAAACCGGCGGTTTCGAGCAGTTCGGTGACGGCCTGGATGTGGTTCTGCCAGCCGATGGCCGCCGATGAGGAGATGACGCTGATTGCAGAGCCTTTCGGCATCTTCGGCACCAGCGATTCGGCAAGATGGCGGGCTCCGACGAAGTTCACCAGCATGGTGTCCAGCTCACTGAACGGCGGTCCAGGAAGCCCGGCGCAACTGAACAGGCCGTCCACAGGGCCCCCGATGGCGGCCGCCACTTCATCGACGCTCGCCCGGTCGCGCAGGTCGATGCGCAGCGCGTGGGCCACCGGCACGCTCGTCGGCTGGATGTCGAGCGCCGTCACTGTCGCACCCAACTCTACGAGAATCTCTGCGGTCGCCCGGCCCATCCCAGACGCCGCACCCGTCACAACGACAGATTTGCCCTCATAGCCCAGTGCATCCTTCACGGATCGGTCCCTTCGACACAGGTGAGAATGTGTACTTACGCAAAAACGAGAATAACTGTTATCGCTGCGGATAGAGTAACGGGGTTCCACAGTGGCGCTGAAGGGAGTGCGGAAGTTGGCTGCGAGTTCCCGGCGGCTTCGGGTTATCCAGTGGGCGACGGGGGCGGTGGGAACCGAAATGATCGACACGATCCTCGACCACCGGCCCGACCTCGAACTGGTCGGGGCGCGGGTGTACTCCGACTTCAAAGACGGTGTCGATGTCGGCACGCTGGTCGGCCGGAGCCCGATCGGCGTGACTGCGACGTCCGACGTCGCCGAGATCCTCGATCTGGATGCCGACATCGTGCTCTACGCACCATCTTTCACCAGCCTCGATGATGTGTGCGCGCTCCTGGAGAGCGGCAAGAACGTCGCGACCGTTTCGTTCCTCTTCCACCCCCGGCGCATCGGTGAAGCCGACCGCGCCCGACTGCTGGCGGCTTGCCGGAAGGGCAACAGCACGATCCATGCCAGCGGTCTCAACCCGGGCAACCTGTCGGGTGTACTGCCACTGGCGCTGTCGGGGATGAGCCGCACCATCGAGCATTTCACCCTGCAGGAGCGCGCCGACTGGTCCCTGTGGGAGAGCACCGATATCACCTTTGACGGAATGTGGTTCGGGCGACCACCCGAGGACATCACCCCGACTGCCAACGAATTCCTGACTTTCAACACCGCCCTGTTCACCCAGCAGACGTGGTTCATCGCCGATACCCTCAACGCCGCGATCGATGACGTGACGGTCACTGTCGACGCGGTGGCGGCCACCAAGGACTTTCAGATCTTCGATCATCAGGTGCGCGCGGGCACGACCGCGGGGCAACGCTGGAATTTCGTCGGGCAGCGCCGCGGCGAGCCGCTCATCGAGTTCGAGACGCTCTGGACGGTGGGGGGCGAGTATCCGCAGCATTGGCCCAAACCGGATGACGGCTGGACTCTGACGCTCGAAGGCGACCCCTCCATGCGCGTGCATTTCTTCTGCCTGGCCAGCTATTCGCGACCGGCGTCGGTCGAGGAGCATGTGCGAGCCGGCCTGGTCGCCGTCGCGATGCAGGTGGTCAACGCCATCCCCGCGATATGCGCCGCGCCGGCGGGTTTCGCCACCATGGCGGACCTGCCACTGATACGCAGCTACACGGGTTTTGGCGACCTGCCCGACAGCGTCGCGGGTTGAAGCGTCGGTTATCGCCATCATCGTTTTGCGCTCAAAGTCCGCCCCGCAAGGGTCGCGGCTGGGTGCGGCTTGGGGTACGAGTGCAACGCTCATCGGCGGCCGGGCCCGGTGGCGCGAGCAGTCACTACTGCGCTAGGTAGCCACCGGCGTGCGGCGCCAACGTCAGGTTGTTGATCAGGCCCGGGTCGGCGTCACACACCGCGGGAATGGCATTCAGCAACAGGGTTGCCACAGCCAGTGAGACGGCCCGGCCGGCGCCACGAGTGGTCGCCAGGGCGATCTCGGAATCGACCGTCATGTCGCCGTCGATGTGCAGCAGCCACCTGCTGTCGCCTCCGGGCCAGTCGGGCGCCACCTCGTCGGTCACCCGCCAGATCAGCTCGAAAAGGAGGGTGGGCCGTCCCTGCACGATGCCGTCAAGGCACATTTTCATGGCGGCGATGGTGCCCGCTTCGATGGTGCCCGCCGCGATGGTCAGGTCGCGCTGTGTCGCCGCTACCTCACGGCGGTACTTCACATCGTCGAGCTGAACCCCCATGGCGTCGGCCAGCATTCGCATCGACAGGTAGAACGGCGATTTGTCGACCTGGCTGAAGTGGGCGTCCAACGGGGTCGAGGCGTCGGCGGGCAGTCCGAACCCTATGGCGTCGCGCACCATGTGAATCGACGTGTAGCGGCTCATGTCGACGATCTCGCTGACCCGCAAGGTGTCGATGCGCCCACATAGCCGGGTCAGCTGCATGGGCCACAGATCCATGGCAAAGCCAGGATTGATGCCGACATGAAAAAACGACACGCCGCCCTCGTCGCATGCCCGGCTGAGCCGTTGATAGGTCTCCGGGCCGGCGCCGGGCAGCTGCACGTCGGGACCCAGATAGGCGAGGTGCTCGTGGGCGCTGGAGACGACGTTCTTTCCCGAGGCGAGCAGCCGACAGATGTCGTCGACGGCGCCGCGGCCGCCGTCGAGGGTGCCGCCGAGCGGGCTGTAGCAGACGCAGTCGGCATCAAGGGCCAGGATGGTCTCGATATCGTCGGTGGCGAGCACACCCGTTGGCGTCGAGCCGAGCAGCTCACCGGCGTCGACGCCGACCTTGGCGGCGTTGTACACCCGCACACCCGCAAGTTCAAAGTCGGGACGTTCTGCGATGATCCGCAATGCATGCATGCCGACGTTGCCGGTTCCCCACTGGATGATGCGATAGGACATGGTTTGTCCCTTCTTTCTAAACCCGTGCGCCGGGCAGCAGCGATTGCAGCTCAACATATTGGTCGATGCCTTCGGTTCCGCCCTCGCGGCCGATACCGCTGTCCTTGAAACCGCCTAGCGGCGCGGCGAAGTCGGGCAGGTATTGATTGATACCAACCGACCCGGTGCGGATGCTCCGGGCGATGTCCATCCCACGCTCGGTGTCGTTCGTCCAGATGGTGCCCGCGAGGCCGTAACGCGAATCGTTGGCGATGCGCACCGCGTCGTCGACGTCGTCATGGGCAATCACGGTCAACACCGGCCCGAAGATCTCCTCCTGCGCGATGCGCATACGCTGGTCGACGTCAGCAAACACCGTCGGCTGCACATACCAGCCCGCGTCCAGGCCCTTCGGCATACCGTTGCCACCGACGACCACCCGGGCGCCCTCGTGCTGGCCCATGGCGATGTAGTCCTCGACTCGCTGCTGCTGGCGCCGGGTGACCAACGGGCCGACTTCCGTTTCCGGGTCCGTGGGATCGCCCACTTTCAGCGATGCAGCCACGCCCGCGACCGCATCGACAACCGCCTCATAGTTGTGACGCGAGGCCAAAATTCGCGTCTGCGCCACACATGCCTGACCGTTGTTGGCAAACGACGCGAACCGCAAGCCGTCAGCCAGGGCATGCAAGTCGGCGTCATCGAGCACGATAGCCGCCGACTTGCCCCCCAGCTCCAAGCTGACCCTTTTGAGCTGTTCACCGCACACCGACGCGATCCGGCGCCCCGTGTCCGTCGATCCGGTGAACGACACCTTGTCGACGCCCGGGTGCCGAATCAAATACTCGCCAACCTCTCGGCCGCCGGTCACGATGTTGACGACACCGCGCGGCAGGCCAATCCCGTCGATGATCTCAGCCAACCGCAGGGCGTCAATCGGCGTCTCGGCCGCCGGCTTGAGCACCACGGTGCAGCCGGCCAGCAGTGCCGGGACCATCTTGGTCAAAGCACTCAACTGCGGCATGTTCCACGGCACGATGGCCGCCACGACACCGACGGGCGTTCGGCGCACGACGGTGTCAGCCAGCTCACCGCGCCGGGTCTCCTCCCATGCATAGCCCGAGGCGAACCCGACGCCTGCGTTGATAATCATCGTCCCGGGCAGCGCTTGCCCGAACCGACTGTAGGAGATCGGTGACCCCATCTCTTCGGTGATCAGCGCCGCCATCTCATCGATGTGAGGCTCGTAGGCACCGCTTAGCGCGATGAGGTATCGGGCGCGCTCGACAGGCGCCAGGTGCGGCCACTCGCCGTCATCGAACGCCGCGCGTGCGGCCGCGACGGCGCGAGCTGTGTCGTCCCCAGAGGCCCGCGGTGCGCGGCCCATGACCCGTTCGCTGTGCGGCGAGGTCACCTCGACGGCGTCGATCCCGGTCATGGCAACCCACTCGCCGCCGATATAGAGCCGGTCATACGCGTGCACGGGGTTGCCTCCTCGCGGCTGGTCAAGTTTGCAGAGTAATCGGGCTAATTGCAGATTGTCTACAATCTGGTGGTGCGTCGCGCCGGACGTATAAGTCGACAATCGGGGTCTACGATCTGCTTGCCGGTCTCGGCCGGACCGACGACAGCGAAGAAAGGTCGGCGGATGAGCCACCCGGCAAGGGCCCGCTCCCAACTAGCCCGGCGCAGCAGCGGCGAGCTGGTCGCCGACCACCTTCGCCGCCAGATCATCACCGGCCAACTGGGGCCAGGCCAACGCCTCACCCAAGAAGACATCGCCGTCCGGCTCGGAACGAGCCGGGTGCCAGTGCGCGAAGCCCTCGTAATCCTTGAGCAGGAGGGCTGGGTAAAGATGGAGATGCACCGGGGTGGGTTCGTCCTGCCGATCGAGACGTCGGTCAGCGACAACGCCGAAGTCTGGGACCTGGTCTTCGGCTTGGTCGTTCGACGTGCCGTAGCGCGTTTGACGCCGCAATTTGATGCGCAACTCGCCGATGTTGCCGCCGAGTTGACCGCAACGCGGGATCCGGAGACCGTTTCGGTGTTATGCGAACACTATCTCGACGTGCTCTTCGATGCGGCCAGTGCACCGGCGGTGGCACGCACGGTTCGGCGCACCCGGGCCACGTCGATCGATACGATCTTCGGCGTCGCGCCCAGCACCATTGAGATCAGCCGCAAGGGAACCCTGGCGGTGATCGCCGCGATTCGCGACCGCGACAGTGAGCGCGCGAACTCTGCTCATGCGATGATGCAGCGCGAGTGCCTGGACCTGTTGATGAAAGCCTTCAAGAAGCGCCGCGGATGATCCTCTGGGCGCGACCGTCAGACCACCAGTCGGAATTGCCCATGCTGTAGCGAACCGAACGGGTGTCGCCATCCCGGACGCAGGTGCCGTCGGCACCGAGCATGGCAATTCCGGCAATCGAAGGTCGCTCCCCCTGCGGGTCGATGCGCCATGTCCAGGACTGGTCAGCGAATTCGTACCGAATGGTCTCCGGGTAGCCATTGGCGCGCACCGTTGCCTGCGCGCGAACGTCGGTCGTCCCGAAAAACGCGCCCTGTTCGTCGTGGAGCATCGCAAACCCCCATCCGTCGACTCCGTAGGCGAATGTGGCCTGGATCATCGAGCCGTCATCATATTCGTTGGCGATCTGTTGCCAACAGATCTCGCGGCCGCGGCCATACGGCGCGTTTAACCAATTGAATCCCGCTGGAAAGTAATGGATTTCATGGCCTACGAACCCTTCGACGGCACGACCCACGCAGGCGCCCTGGACGCGATATTTCGATGTCGCCGAGAAGCAGGCTCCACCGCCCCAGGTGTTGAACCACTGAACGGCCGGCCCTACCGCGTCGCCGGAGACGGCGACGAGGTCGCCCTCGGTCCAAACACACCCACTCGCCGAGTTAACAAAGCGAAAGCTCCCGCGCTCGTCCGGCCCGACGCTGGCGAACACGACAGCGCCGTCGTCGCCGACGATGGACGTAGGGCCACTCCACATCTGATCGCTTCGCAGATCACGCTGCAGCTGACCGCGGGGTTCTGCTACGAACACCGAACACATGGTTGATTGTCCGGCCTCAACCCCGCGCAATATCCTGAGGAGATTCCCCTCCTCGTCGCGCAGCGTGCCATAAAGGTAGGAGCCCGACTTTTGCAGACCGAAGTAGGTCGACGACGGCTGCAGCAGATCGGAGATGAATGAGCATTCACCGATCAGGCATGCGCCTCCGAAGTCTCCCGGTGGTTTCACCATGCTCAGCACAGGGTGGCCGCGAACAGCACGGGAAGCGCGTCGGGTGAGCGCAGCGGCAGGCCAACGATCTTCGGTGGGGCGGCTTGGGGATCGAGCCGTAACCGGGGCAGGCGCTGCAGGATCACCTCGAGGGCGATCCGATTTTCCATCCGTGCCAGATGCATACCCAGGCACGAATGAGTCCCGATGGCGAACGCCAGATGTGGGTTGGGCTTTCGGTGAATGTCGAACCTGTCCGGATCGGCGAACACCTTCTCGTCTCGGTTGGCCGCGCCGATAAACAACGTCACCACCGATCCGGCGGGGATATCGACGCCGCCGAGCTGGCTGTCGCGGCTGCTGATACGGCCTGTGTTGAAGATCGGCGGCTCCCAGCGCAGAGCCTCCTCGACGGCCTGCGGGATCAGCCCGCGATTCAGCCGCACTGTCTCCAGCTGGTCCGGATGAGTCAGTAGCGCGTACAGCAGATTGCCCAATGAGCGGTAGGTCGTCTCGATGCCGGCGGGCAGCAGCAGGCGCAGGAACGCGAAAATTTCCTCGTCGCTGAGCCGTTGGCCGTCAACTTCGGCCTGGACGAGTTCGGTGATCAGGTCGTCCTGCGCGTCGCGGCGCCGCTGCGCGACCAACTCGGCGAAGTAGTCGCGCAGAGCGTTGAAGGCGCCCATGCCGCGGTCCCAGTTCGTCCCGATGCTGATCACGTCGATCGACCACTTCTGGAACCGCTGTGCATCGCGCTGCGGGAGACCGAGAATGCGCGCAATCACACGTACCGGCAATGCGAAGGTTAATCGCCGAACCAGGTCTGCCCGTCCGTCCCCGGAGAAGGAATCGACCAACTCATGGGCCAGGGGGCGCACAAGTTCGTTCTCCCACCGCGACAACAGCTTTGGTCGGAACGCCTTGAAGACGATCGAGCGGTGTATGTGGTGTTCTGGCTCGTCCATCGCCACTATGGTGTTGGCCAACAGCGGACCGACGCTCTGGGCGATCAGAGAAGAAGAGTACGTCACGTCATCGCGGAACGCCATGGCCACCTCCTCATAGCCGAGGACGTTGTACGTCTTGCCCATGCCGCCATCCCCCTCACCCCCGGGACTCATGGACGGGGCCATCGGGAGCGGCCATTTTCGTTGAACAGCGTTGCGCCGCCGGGCTTCGGCGACATAGGGATGCGGATCGACATCCGCCCCGATTTGCAGGGTGTCGGGCAGCTCGAACGCGTGACCATCGGCAGAGCCGTTGCTGGTCATCATGCCACCTCCTTGGCGGCCAACCGTTCGAATGCCCCCGAGGCGGAGTCGATCATCATCGGCTTGAGCAGGTATTCGCGCCGGCGCTCGATGCGGGCGAACAACCAGACGAGCCGCTCGAGGTGCTCCGCCGGAGCGGCCGCGACCATCGAGCTCAGTGCGGCCATGCCGGCTTCGCGTGTGTCGGGACGCTGTCCCAGCACCGAAGCCATGTCGTTCAGGTCGGCCTCGAGCAGCTCGGCCCCGACGGCCGACTTGAGCCGGATGGCACGTGCGATTGCCGTGGCCGAGGTGATGTGGAATCGTCCTGCTTTGTCGGCCGCGGCGGGTTCGCAATTCAGCTCCAGCTGTTCGACCAGGAATGACTCCAGCGAAGCTTGTTGGCAATCCGGACTTTCCGGAAGCTCGGGTGGCTCGATTTCCATGCCGATGGCCTCGGCGAGCGCATCGCCGAGCCCGCGCCGCAGGGTGGCGTCCCAACCGAAAGAGGGCAGTGTGTGCTCGACGCGGGCCGTCGGGTATTGCATCACCGGGCACACCCCCATCGGCGTGAGCAGCATCGACATCACGGTGTAAAAGCACACCGCCTGGCGATCGATCGGACGGCCGCTGACCTGCTCGTAGTGGGCGAACGGCCCGGCCAGCGCTCCCGTGGGGTAGAGCATGTTGCGCATTCGGATCACCCCCAGGTCGAGCATCGGGTCCCCGATGTGGGCCAGTTCCCAGTCGATCAGCGCGGTGACGTGGCCGTCGGCGAACATGAACTGGCCCGGGCCAGTGTCGGCCTGTACGAAGCTGATGCGGCGCTCGCCGGCGGGGACGTTGGCGTGTAGCCACCAGATACCGAGTTCAAGAAACGGCTCTGGTCGCAGCTTGGGCCGCCAGCGGTTGAAGTCGGCTTCGATGTATTTGAACTTTCCGCCGAAGGCGGCCTCATCGGGCGTGTCGGGGATGGTCAGCCCCGACAGGCGCATCGAGTCGACGTCGACCCGGTGCAATTTGGCGAGTTCCTCGATGTATTCGGTCATCACCTGGGTGCGCGTGGTGTCGTCGGTGATGGTGGATAACTCGTTGCTGCCCTCGACACGCTCCATGAGGATGACCCCGTGTCCCTCGTGGAAGCCGAAGAATTCGGGCACCTTCAGGCCGCGACCCTGCAGCGCCTCGAGGACCCGGGCCTCGTGGGCGATGTCGAAGTGCTTGAGGAAGCCGGCGCCGGGGACGTCGTCGCGCTTTGACCGCGCCAGCACACCAATGGCGCCCTGGGGCCGCTCGATGGTCAAGAAATGGTGCGGTCGCCAACGGATCTGTTGTTCGACGTCGACAACACTTCCGCCACAACGCTGCTCGGCCCAGGCGATGACATCATCGGGCAGCGTCATCAGAACACCGCCACGGGGTTGACCGGCGATCCCGACCCCCCGACCACCCGCAGTGGGTTGACCAGAAATTGGAACTCCCAGCGACGAAGTTCGGCGCAGACCGCGGACAACTGCTCGAGGTCGCAGTTGTCGATCAGCGGCATTCCCATCGCGTAGAGGGCATAGACATGGATCATTGCGCCCGGCACGCGAGGGTAGGGCGGGGGGAGCGGCTCCTGTGGTCCGTCGCAACCGATTACGGCGACTTCGCGGTCGCGCAGCCACGGCATGCATGCTGGGTGCCAGCCGGCCCGCTGCCCCCATCTCGCGTCATCGTGCGGATCTTTGTAAGACTCAGCGGGTTCGGGGTCTTCGGCGGCGGTCCAGCGGCCGGTTCGCAGCAGCACGATATCGCCAGGGCCCACGGTCACGCCCTGGGCCGCCGCCGTCGCTTCCAGATCGTCGGGGGTGACGGCTCGACCGCCTTCCAGTGCCGTGACGCCTTCGGCGCGGGGCACATCGAGAAGCACACCGCGGCCCACGATCCCCTCCTTCATCGCGGTTACCGCCCCGAACAGTGCACCGTGCTCTGAGGTGACCAGCCCAGACGGGCGGTCGTTGTAGATCTGGCCTTTCCAGAACAGGTGCGCAACCGAGTCGATGTGGGTGACGTTGGTGCCGTGGTAAACCAGGCCGACGAACTCGACGGCGGAGCCGAGGTCACCGCGACCCAGCGCGGTGGGGGGAACACCGGGGGCACGGTCGACTCCCTCGCCGCTCGCGACGTAGTACATCTGCGCGCAGTTGTCGGGGTGCCCGTAGGCTGTGATGAGATCCCGCGCGCAGGACACCGTGCGTCCCTCGGTGACCAGGCGCGCAGCAGCGGTTCGGTGTTCGGGCTTGATCAGGTTCAGGGTGCCGAGCTGATCGTCTGGACCCCACCTGCCCCAGTTTTTCAGATCGTCGATATATGCGGCAACGTCGGCCTCGGTAGGCAGCGTCATGATCAGCGCCCCCGGGCCAGCTGGAAAGGCACCATCGCCATGTCCAGGAGCTCAGGCGTCAACATCCCGCCGGCATATTCGACCCAGCACCAGCTTCGGGCCGGTTCCTTACCGGACGAGCTGGTTGTCAGCGGACCGAACACATGCAGGGGGCTGCCACTGGAATCGAATGCGAAAGAGTAGGAATCCGATCCGATGGTGGCGTCCAGGCTCACCATGCGTCCGGCGTCGCTGAAACCCGGCTTCGCCACGATGTCCTTATGGACGGTCGTGACACCGTTCTTGACCTGATAGCCCGGGCCGAAGGCCATCCCGTCGCGCCCCTGCCAGAAGCTGCCGCCGCCAACCTCGCCGTCGGTGAACTCGTGCAGCCACGACACCCACATGCCCTGAAGGTGACGGGCGATCGCCAATTCGGTATAGGCCATCCCCGGCGGCCCGTAGGCAAAATCCTGGTGTGCGTACCCCGACACCTCGACACCGTTGACGGTGCCGCTGGCGTGCATCAGTTCGTGCCGGTAGTAGACGGCGTGCTCGATGCCGTCTTGTTCAGGGACGTGGGTGATGACGATGTCACTGATGTTCTTGCCGTGGATTTCCCACCTGCCGCTGGCGTCATACCAGTGAAATCCGGTCGCCTCCCGCTCGATTCGACCGCTCCAGTAGGACATCTGGAGCCGGACGCCGTCATCGGCGTACTGCAGCGGTTCGAACCAGTCCAGCGTCGAGTATTCGGGGAACAGATGTGACGCGTCGGTGTCCATGCCCTCGTGCAGCTTGCGGAAACCGCAAATCGGCGACACTACGTGGGTCATCCCGGTGATGAAGTCGTCGGTCCCCCGCACACCCCAGTAGTCCTGGCCTGACTCGTCGCGCACCATCGCGCCCACCCAAATGCCGCCCAGTGCCGTGCCGTCGGCCGGCGCCCACTCCCGCCGGTAATGCTGGAGCGACGGCGTCTGGCGGATTACCTCGAAATCAATATTTTCAAACACCAGTTCTCCTTTGCTATTTGACGGTCAGATGCCCGCAGCACGCGAAATGGTTTCCTCATCAGGTCGAAGTATCTGAGGGGTCATCAGTCCGGTCCCCGCTCGGCCGACGCGCAGACCCGGATTCCACTCGTGCGCAGATGGCTCGACGACCGCTGGGTGGCGGTGGGTTTCGATTCGATCTGCTGCGCCATGTCAATCCTGCCCCGGCACGGCACAGCCAGGGTCCAGCAGTCCGAGCGCCTCTAGGTCGGTCAGATACTTCTCGATGATGGGCTTACCGACGTGCGGGATGTCACCGACCGGTCCGATGGCCGCATCGATCACCGCGGCGCGGAAGCGGTCCGCGGGAGCGAACGCTCCCCGTGTCGGCGGCAGCTGATGTCGAAAAGTCGCCAGCAGCGGCAACAGCGAGGCCTGCCGGCGGGTTTCCGGCAGGTTGCGCAGTGCGCTGTCGAACCGGGTGAACCATTGATCGTGGTCGCCGATCCGCTCGATGGGACGGCCGGTTTCGATAATCCAGTCCACATACTCGTCGAGACCTACGCCGTCGTCGTGCGGGTTGACCACGTGAAAGGTCAGGAACCCTTTGCCTTCCGCGGCAGCGTTCGCTGTCAGCGTGGAGATGGATTCCGCGACGAAATCGACTGGCAGGCCGTCAAAATGCGCCCTGGCCCGGGAGCCGCCGGGGCCGGGGAGATAAAAGGATTCCGGCGCAAGCCCGGTTGCGGCGATGCTGAGGATCAGCCGTGTGATCATGTCCGGCACGTTGAGTTGGCCGCGGTGGGTGGTTTCGGCCATGATCATGTCGCAGCGAAACACGCGCACCGGTAGTGCACAGTGATCGTGGGCCTCCCGCAGCAGCACCTCCGCGGCCCATTTGCTGTTGGCGTAGCCGTTGGCGTAACTGTCATCGACCGGCCGTGTTGTACTGATCATCCGGATGTCGGCGTCTTCGGCGAGCTGCCCGGAAGCGACCGTCGCCCCGACACCGACCGACGAGACGTAGGCGATCAGTTTCTGCCGGGTGGTCAACGCCAATCGAATCAGCTCAGCGGTGCCGACGACATTGGGGCCAAACAGCTCACGGTAGGGCAACATGTGGTTGACCAAGGCGGCCGGGTCGATGATCAGATCGACCGTTTCGGCCAGGCGGCGCCAGCTTGCCTGCGCCAGTCCGAGATCCGCGTCGCCCTTGTCACCGGCAAGGACCTCCAGGTGATCGCGGGCCAGCGTCCGATACCGTGACAGCAGGTCGCTGTCTCCGCTGTCGAATACGCTGTCGAGCCGGGCGCGTGCGGCCGCGTCGTCCTTCGCGCGAACCAAACAGATCACGGTTCCGTCGACGAGGTCCATCCGTTGCAGCCATTCCAGCAGCAGATAGCGGCCCAGATAACCGGTCGCCCCGGTGAGCAACACGGTGCGGACGTCGGTGTTGGGTCCCGCGAGCGCGCGTGCGCCCTCGATCGTCGCCGAGTCGAGGAACTGGTCGAGAGTGAGGTCGCGGGCATCCGCAACGTTCGCTCCCGCTCCATGCACCGACGCGAAGGTCGGTCGGTACGCGCCCGTACCCCGTTGCGCCTCGATGAAGTCGGCGACGGATTGCAGGTCATCGGCCGGGCTGATGAGGACACCGACGGGCACGTCTACTGCGAAGATGTCGTTGAGGATATCGGTGAATGTCAACGCCGATAGGGAGTCTCCGCCCAGGTCGGTGAACCGGCTGGAGGGTGGCGGGTCGACGCCGGGAAGGCCCAGCAGGGCGCTCGCGGCGCCGCACACGGTCGCGACGACCGGCTGCCCCGCGGCCCGATCACGAAGCTCACGCAGACGCGCACCCTGCGCCCGGGCGTGCTCGACGTACAGTTGCTCGAGGCGAGCGCCATAGCGTCGTCGAAGATTCGGGCGTGACGGCTTGCGGATGCCTGACAGCAATCCGTTGTCAAGCGTGAACGGCCGGATTTCGAGGACGAGATCACGCGGGACCTCATAGCTTCGCAGGTCGGCGTCGCGCGCGGCTTGCTGCAGCGAGGCCAGAATCAAGGGTTTGAGTGCGTCGATGTCATATTGGGCCAGCGCAGCCTCGGTGGGAACCACGACCGCCAAAAGGTATGGCCGCTCCCCGCTTCCGTACACGTAGATCTGGTGGACGAGTTCACAATTGGCGTAGACGGCTTCCAGCTTTGAGATGGTGACGAACTCACCCTGGGAGAGCTTGATGACGTTGTTCCGGCGGTCGATGTAACGCAGTTCGTCGGGGCCAAGCTCTTCGACGACATCCCCGGTCCGGTAGAAACCGTCCTCGTCGAACGCCTCGGCGGTCAAGGCGGCGCGCTTGTAGTATCCGCGAAACAGCGTGCGCGACTTAATCAGAAGCTCACCGCGCGGATGAGGCCGGTCGGCGCTGAAGTACCCGAGTTCGGGTACGTCGACAAGCTTGTAGTCGGTCACCGGGGGACGTTGCACCTTGCCATCGATGACCACCGAACCCGACTCGGTCGCCCCCAGCGCATTCATCAGGTGCGAGTCGAGCAGCTGCTCCACCCATGCCGCCAGATCAGCGGAAATCGGCGCGGAACCGGTCAGCGCCGACAGGTAGCGCCCGCCCAGGACCCGGGTGCGCAGATCGGCCAGGATCTCCTCGTCGACGGCGGCGCCGTCGCCGCCGCGCCGCACCGCGCTACGGTATTCGCGGTAGAGCATCTCCCAGATCCGTGGCACAAAGTTGAGCTGCGTGGGGCGCACCAGCGACAGGTCATCGAGGATTGTCGACATGTCACTCTTGGCGGCAAAATAGGCGGTACCACCGGCGCCTAAAGTCGAATAAAGCATGGCCCGTCCCGCGGTATGGCTCATCGGCATGTAGTTCAAGGTGATCGCTGGGATGGCGAAGCCACGTTCGACTTGCACCGCTGCAGTCACCGTCCATACCGCTTGAGCCAGACTCTCGGGCTGCATCGCCCCCTTGGGGCTTCCGCTGCTTCCCGAGGTGTACATGACCACCGCAAGGCGCTCCCCGTCGGCCGGGGGGTCGGGCAACGGCGGAAGCTCGCGACCCCGCTGCAGAGCTTCCCCCAGCGTCTCGAGAACCACGGAGCTCCCCGCGGACACGAGGCGGTTACGTGCGGCGTCAATCGCTCGGCGGTGTGCCGCAAACGTGGGGTGGTGGTCAAACACCACGATCGTTCGCGGAGGAGATGCGCTTAGTGCGAGTGCAACGCCATCCGCGAGATGCTCGACACTGCAGGCGATCACCGATGGCTCGGTCTCGTCGACGATCGGCTGCAGCTGGCTGAGCGGCGCGCCGGCGTGCAGCGGCACCGACACCGCGCTCAGCAGTGGAATAGTCATGTCCACCGTGGTGTAGTCGACACTGCAAAAGCCCAACGTCGCCACCCGGTCTCCCGGCCGCACCGCGCGGGCAGCCAGCGCGGCGGCCAGCGCGCGGACACGCTGCCACAGCTGGCCGTAGGTGACGGTGTCGAATCGAGGCAACACCTCGAGTCGCTGGTCTCCCCCTTGGGTCGCGGTGACCACCTCGGATGCGCGCCGGCCCAGTGCCGGGCGGTCCGCGTAGCCCTCGGCGACCGTGCGCATCAGGCCTACCCAGCTACATCCGGGCCGCACAATCGCCTCACTGACGTCTTGGCGCGGCAGAGCGGCTGCGAACTGCCGATCGCCGGCCAACAGTTCGCCCACCCGTCGGGCCAACCTTTCGGTCTGCCGCTCAGTGAGCACAACGCACCGCCGACACGTCCTCTCCCATCTCCCAGGAACATTCGTGGTCAGGCGCCCGAACGCAGGATTGCAGACATTCTACAATTTCCCCGGCGGCTCCGGAATGCCCCACGAAAATGCTTGATCGCGTTTCGATCGACCGGCGTGATCGACCACCTCGAGACGCCCGCCGGCGCGGCCCAACGAGGTGGAAACTATGCGGCCAGAGCCTGTCGACTTGGGAGATCTCGGCCCGTGGTGCGTGACCGGTCAACGTCATCGGACCCGCGGCCGGGGAGGCAGGCTCGCAGCGCCACGTCGCTACCGCCGGTCAGGGCCTCGTGCCCAACTCGGTCGGAGCCGCTGCGAACGCATGCTCCATCTCATCGAAGATGCTGCCGGGCACGAACATCCCCGACGGATCGAGGATGCGGTCGAGGTTGGCCGCCACGTCCTCTGCGGCGAAGGCGCCGTCGACGCCGAACCAGCCACGAGTCACACCGATCTGCAGCGCGGCTACCCGTCCACGGAAAGCGCTGAGGACCCTGTGGGTCAGTGTGCAGTGCTCGCTGGCGAGGTAGGCAACGACGGGCGCCACTTGATCGAGTCGCAGCGTCTCCAGGAACGCCCGCGCATCGGCCGTGCGCCCGGCCTCGCCCATGAGCGCCATAGCCATTCGCGTGTCGCCCATCGGCATGATGGCGTTGGCGTGTATCCCATACTGCGCACCTTCGAGCGCCGCGACGTTCATCAACCCGAGCATCCCCGTCTTCGCCGTGGCGTATCCGGTCAAGCCTGGCTGCCCAAAGACCCCCGCCGCGGAGGACACGAACACCAGCCGGCCGTATCCGGCGTCCCGCATCACCGCGAAACCCGGTCGGACGACGTGAAAAGCGGCCAACAGATGATGGCGCAGCAGCGCCTCGAAGCGTTCGGTCGGCCAGTCCGGGAGGGGGTCGTCGTGGATGATGCCGGCGTTGGCGACGATCGCGTCCAATCGCCCGAACTCCCGCACGGCGAGGTCGACCGCGGCCCTGCCCCCTTCTTCGGTGCTGGCGTCCGACGCGCACGCCACAGCCCGTCCGCCCGTAGCACGGATCGCCGCGGCAACGTCATCGGCCGGCGCGGCATCGCCTCCGCTCCCGTCGGTTTCGACGCCGCTGTCGTGGACCACCACGGCGGCTCCGCGGCGGGCCATCTCACGGCAGTACGCCTCGCCGAGTCCGCGGGCACCGCCGGTGACCAGGACGACACGATCGGTGAACGAGATCAACTGCAGCCTCCAGCAGGCAGCGGCGTCGTGGACACGACGCCGCGCTCGGTCCAGTGGGCGACGAACGGCGCGATCGTCGACAGGTCGTACAGCCCCGGTTCGGCCGCGACCACGGCCGGGACGGCGTTGATGGCATGCATAGCCGTGGCCAGGCAACCCTGCTCGGCGTGATCTTCCCCGTGGGAGCCGATGACGAGGTGAAGGTTCATACTGGGCTTGCCTTCGAAGCTCACCGCATAACCGATCTCGGTCGGCCACTCGGGCGCGAGGTCGTCGTCCATCCTGGTGAGGTGCTCGACGGAGATCGTGGTCTCACCGCAGTCGACCACGACGCCAAATCGCATGGCTCCCACGGTTCCCGCGGGAATCTCGCCGGCAGCCACCGTCAGCGCCCGCGGCGTCGTCGCGACTTCCCGGAACCCCTCGACGGAGTGAATTTCCAGCCCGAGCGCCTGCGCCAGCACCGTCGCGCTCCCAATCCATGCGCTTGCCGCGTAGTCCCTGTTGGTCAGCAAGGGGGTGGTGTCGTCCGGTGCATGGCCGAACCCCATCGCGTTGAAGATCAGGTCGTGGCTGGCGTAGGTCGAGTAGTTCAGCACCTCCCGCACACTGATCCGGTCGGTGCGCTCGGTGAGCCGGGACAGGATCGGCGCCAGCGACTCGCCGACGAAGCCCGGGTAAAGGCCGAGCCCGAGAAACGATGAGCCTCCTGCGCGGCAAGCCTTCTCGATGCCGTCAGCCAGCGATTCATGCAGCGAACGAGGATGGATGAACCGGCTACCCGTGGCCACCACGTTCTTACCCGAGGCCAAAAGGTCACAGACGTCGGCAAAGCAGCCTGGCGTGTCGGTCTCCACCTTGCCCATGTAGAGGACCACGTCGGCGTCGGTGGCGATGACGGCGTCGCGATCGGCCGACGTCAGCACCCCCGCTTCCGCGAGTCCGCACAGGGTCCCCGCGTCGAGCCCGGCCTTCGCCGGGTCGTACACGCGCACCGCGGCCAATTCCAGATCCGGGCGGCCCAGGACGTGACGCAACGACATCATGCCGGTCACGCCGGTCGCCCACTGGATCACGCGAGTCATGACAGGCGACCCTCAATCCCACACCACGTCGAGGCGCGGCGGCGACCGGAACATCGTGCCGGTCACATAGGGCGGCGGTGCGTCGGGGTCGAGCCGCAGCCCCGGCAGTTCGTCGAAGAGCGCGTTGAAGAACTTGGTGCTCTCCAGCCGGGCCAAGTGCATTCCCAGGCACAAGTGGGCGCCATGGCCGAACCCGATATGCGGCTTGCGCTCCCGGAAGATGTTGAAGGACTCGGCGTCCTCCCAGCGTGTCTCGTCATGGTTGGCGCTGCCCAGGTTCACCATCATCGTCGATCCCTTCGGGATGTGGTGGCCGAAGAATTCGGTGTCGGCACTGACCTCCCGGATGAAGTTCAACAACGGTGTCTCCCAACGGATCCCTTCCTCAATTGCCTGCGGCAGCAGACTCCGGTCGGCACGCACCGCGTCGAGTTGGTCGGGGTGAGTCAACAGAGCGAACGCCAGACTGGCGGTCGATCGTGACGTGGTCTCCGCTCCGGCCGGCAGGAGATTGCGCATGAATCCGTAGATCTGCTCGTCCGACATCTTGACGCCATCGATCTCGGCCTGCGACAGGATCGTCACCATGTCGTCCTTCGGCGACTTGCGACGGTCGGCGAGGATGCCGACGAAGTATTCCTTCATTTCGGCCGACGCCTTCATCGCCGTCTCCATGTCGGCGCGAAAGCCCAACAGGTCGATGGCCAGCCGGTGAAACTCGCCGATGTCCGACTCCGGCAAGCCGAGAAGGGCCGCGATGATCCGCACAGGGATCGGCATGAACACCGCTTCGACCAAGTCGACGCGCTTGTCGTCGCGGAACTTGGCGATCGTGCGATCCACGAGAGGGCCGACGAGTTCGGTGTCCCAGCGTTTCATCGAGGACTTGGCGAAAGCGAATTCGTGCAATCTGCGGTAGGTCGCGTGCTCCGGTTCCTGCATCTCCAGGATTGTCGGACCCTGCAACGGCCGCACCATGTCTTCGTAGATTCGCGTACTGAAGGTGACGTTGTCGGTGAAGACGGCCTTGACGGCTTCGAACGAGTAGGCCGTGAACGTCTGCTTGCCGTCGGGTCCATCGCGGGGAACGCCCATCTCCGGCCAGCCGGGGTGAACGGCCGCCTTGTGACGGAGCTCGCGCAACAGCGGGTAAGGGGTCGCGTCGCCGTCAGCACCCATTCCGGCGTTGAACTTCTCCTGCGCCTCTCGGATGCGCTGTTCGATGTCGTCGGTAACCGCCGGTTCCGCCACGTGCCACCTCTCCTCCAGCCGCCCAACCTACACTCTGTTGGTTGCAAACGTACCTCATGTATATTGGGCCGACCAGAGCTCGTCTCAATCGCGAAAGCACAACCTGGAGCATTCGATTGGTCATTCGCGTCGTGCAGTGGGCGACCGGTGCCGTCGGTCGCGCCGCGCTGCGGGAGCTCATCGAGAATCCTCATTACCAATTGGCGGGCGTGCTGGTGTACGACCCGGCAAAGGCCGGCCACGACGCCGGCGCGCTCTGTGGGCTGCCCGCGACCACGGGCGTGCTCGCCACGACGGACAAGGACGAGATCATCGCCCTGGGCGCCGACGTCGTCGTCCATGCAGCCAGCAAGGCCCACGCCATCGAGACCAACGCTGACGACATCTGCCGCCTCCTCGCGGCCGGCAGCACGGTCATCACCACCACGTCGTACAACCACCTGCCTACCTACGGCGCCGAAACCGAGTCGGCGTTCGTCGACGCCTGCCGGCGGGGCGGGTCACGTTTCCACGCCGCGGGCGAGAACCCCGGATTCATGTTCGAGCGACTCGTCGCAACCGTGACGGGACTGAGCAAGACAATCGACCGAATCGACCTCTACGAGGCCACCGACGTCTCGGCCGTCGACAGTCGACCGATGCTCGTCGACCTCATGGGTATGGGCAGGCCGCCGGGCGACGTCACCGTCGATTCCCCGATCCTCAAAAAGCTCGACCTGGCCTACCGTCAGGCACTCAACGCCACCGCCGACGTCTTCGGAATCACTTTGTCGCACATCGACGTCGCGGTCGACGCCACCACACTGCCCCACGACATCGAGGTCCGCGCCGGCACGATCCAGGCGGGTACGGTCGTCGGGCAGCGGTTCTCATGGGTCGGCCACTGGTCGGACCGTCCACTGCTGGCCATCCATGAGGAGTGGGTGTTGACCCGCGACCTTCCCCAGTGGGGCATGGCGCCGCTGGCGCCCGGCGAGAAAGCGCCGCTGATCCGCGCGGTCATCAAAGGCGAGCCGAGCTTCGAACTGCAGCTCGACGTCGGATCAGACGGCTCGCCGCAACCCGGCCAGCACGCCATTGCGGGGCACCTGATGATCGCGATGGGCGCGGTTCGCGCCATTCCCTACGTGCTCGCCCAACCCCCGGGCATCGTCACCGCGCCGGTATTCGGTGCGATCCAACTAGCGTGAGGCGCGCGTGACCGCGCGGGCGATGTGGTCGCTGGGCGCCGCATGGAAGACGTGTGCGCTGCCGTCGGGCAGCACGCGCCGGGCCACAAGATAGTCCGAACCCAGCCAGCCCTGCCGGATGAACCGGCCAAACCGCAGGAAGGTGCCCGGGGCGCCGCTGGCGGACGGGACGAGCTTGACCTGCTCCATCCCGTTCTTCACGCCCTCCCCGGTGAGCGGGCGAGCAGCGGCGAGGCCGCGCACGATCACGGTGGCCGCGTCGTGTGACAAACCCGGCATCGAGTGGCCGGGGCGACGGCCGTATCGGGCCTCGAACCGATCGAGGAAGGCCTGCCCGACGGTGTTGCGCTCGTCGTAGCTGTCCAGGCCGATCCACCCGGACAGCTGACGCCTCCACTCCGGGTTGATATGGGCCATCTCGAACGCCGTCGTCGTGTACCGGGGTGGATCCCAGCCCGCAGCCAGCAGTGCATCCGTGAAGCCCCACAGGCCGTGCCCGAAACCGACGTGCACCAGCGCGTCGGGAGCCGAGGCACGCAGCGCGGCGACCGCGTCGGACTTGTCGGCTTCCACCTGAGGAATCGCCACGGTCGTAACGACCTTCAAACCCGCGGTGTCGTATGCCCGTTGAGCGAAGGCGAGATACTCCTTGCCGATCAGCGACGCCTCGTAGGCGATGGCGATCCGTGACCGACCATCGCCGATCATCACCGCGGCCAGCATCACCGGCTCCTCGGCCATCGAGCCGTTGTTCAGCGCGAAGCACCACTCACCGAGCGCCCCCTCCGACCCGGAGAGAGTGACGATGGGAACCCGTGCGGTGGCCTCGACATGGGAACGCAGCGGCACGACGTTGTCCGAGACCCACGGCCCATAAATCGCAAGACAACCCTCCGCCACGAGCTCGTCGAAGGCCCGTTCGACCGCAAGGTATGTGCCGTTGGGCAAGCCAACGACATTGCGTGTCACCAGTTCGATCGGCCGGTCGACCAGCCCGGAATGAAGGGCTTCGTCCATCACCAGCCGTAGCGCATCGGTGCTGTCGTTGTCGGTGTCGCCACTGGTCGGATAGTCGTTCAGCAAGCCGACTTTCAGGGGAGCGACCGAACCATATGCGCGAATCTCGTCGTCTGCCATAGCGGCAACATACAGGACGAAGGTTGGCTGGACACCGCGGATTCCCGAACTCCGCGACGGCCGGAAATTATCGTTTACAGCCACTGCATGTCAGCATTCTGAACTGATAGCTTGCCGAGTAGGGGGTCGCACCGAAGGAGACGCCATGACGCTCACCTCGCCGCTGGAATCCCGGACGCCGCCTGCCGAGAAGAAGTATCGCGTGATCCAGTGGGGCATGGGCAATGTCGGCACGCTGGCGCTGCGTCACTTCGCACACAATCCCCTGTACGAAGTGGTCGGAGTGCTCTGCAATCGCCCGGAGAAGGTCGGTAGGGACGCAGGCGAGCTCGTCGGGGTGGGGCCGATCGGCGTGCTGGCAACGACCGACAGGTCCGCCCTGGAGGCCCTCGACGCCGAGTGTGTGTTCTACGCGCCGCTCTGGTCGGACGTCGACGAGATCTGCCGCCTGCTCCGCGGGGGAAAGAGCGTTGTCGCCTCCGGCGGCGCGTGGTGGCATCGGACCGAGACCAACAGCGCGGACATCGACAAGATCGAAGCGGCGTGCCAGGACGGCGGTACTTCGTTCCACGGAGGTGGCATCCACCCCGGCTATGCCGCGGACCTGCTCGTTCTGACGCTGGCCCGGATCGTCGGCAAGACCGACCACATCCACATCTACGAGGCGGTGAACTTCAACAAGGACACCTTGAAGTATCTCGACGAGATGGGGTTTGGAAAGACCCCGACCGAGTTCGCCAAGGGCAATCTCTTCCAAGAAGCGTGGTCGTTGTTCGCGCAGTCGCTGACGATGGTTGTCGAAGGACTGGGCAAAACCGTCGAGAAGTTCACGACGGACGTGGAGCTGGGCACGGCCACCCGTGATATCCCCTATGAGGGGACTCCGGATATGGACATGCCGGGCCTCAAAGGGGTGATCAAGAAGGGCACCGTCGCATCCCAACATCACCTCTGGACGGCGTGGGTGGACGGCAGGCCATTTATCACCTTGCACGAGCTCTACTCGTTCGTTGAACACGACGCCATCGACCCGAAGCCTGATTGGGAGCCGTACTACCACTACCGCGTGGTGATCGAGGGCGATCCGGGTACCGAGCTGATCCTGCGGGGCAACCAGCATGCACGAGATCACGCGAAGCCCGGCTACATCGGCTACGCCTGGACCGCGATGGAACCGGTGAACTCCATTCCCGCCATCTGCGACGCGCCGCCGGGTTTCAAGTCCCACGCCGACCTTGGGCTCATGACCGTTCGCGGGATCGTCCGCTGACAACGCTTCTGCGGGGCCCTGCTTCTGCGGGGCCCTCAACATTCAGCCTGAATGTTGCTACGATCGTCGGCATGGCGAAGCGCGGCGGGGCCGACGACGATCGGCGCGCCCGCGGCGAGCGGACCCGCCGCGACCTGATCGATGCGGGTCGGGAGCTGTTCGTGGAACACGGATTCTTGAACACGAGCATCGGCGACATCGTGACGACATCGGGCGTCGGCACGCGGGGCGCCTTCTACCACCACTTCAAGGACAAGGCCGAGTTGTTTCGCGCCGTGTTCGAAGACGTCGAAAACGACCTCACCCTTCGGTCCATCGCCGCTCCCCCGGCAGGCGCGGACCCGTGGCAGCGGCTCACGAACGGCCTGCGCGGATTCCTGGAAGCGGCACAGGAACCCGCGGTGCAACGGGTGATACTCCTCGATGGACCGGTGGTGCTGGGCTGGCAGACCCTGCGTGAAATCCAGGAGGGCAACAGCATCGCCCTCATCAACGACATGGTCCGCGAGGCGATCGCGGAGGGCATCATCGACGATCAACCCATCACGGAACTGACACACATGCTCGTAGCCGCGCTCGAGGAAGCCGCGCTAATGGTCGCGCATTCCGCAAGTCCCGGCCGGGCGCGCCGGCGGGCCGCCAAGATCCTCGACCGGCTCCTGCTCACTTTTGCCGTCGAACCCCGAAAAGTACTGCCGCGGTGACTGTTGTGCTCACCGCGTGCCGCCCAATGCCGGATGCATGGAAATATACATTCCCGAAATATGAATACGCGTCCTCCCACTGACTGATAGCCTCGATCCCAACTCTGCGCAAGGAGACCCATGCAGCCCGAAGACATGATCCTGGTGAGCGTCGACGACCACCTGGTCGAACCCCCGAACCTGTTCGAGGGCAGGGTCGCGAGCAAGTACGCCGACCAGACGCCGCGAGTCATCCGCCAACCAGACGGGTCGGAGGTCTGGACGTTCAACGGCGCGATCATTCCCAACATCGGCCTCAACGCTGTGGCGGGTCGCCCCCGCGAGGAGTACGGCATCGAGCCCACCGCCTTCGACGAGATGCGACCGGGGTGCTACGACATCCACGAGCGAGTCAAGGACATGGATGCGGGCGGTGTGCTCGGGTCGATGTGCTTCCCGTCCTTCCCGGGTTTCGCCGGCCGGTTGTTCGCCACGCATCCCGACAAAGACCTCGCCCTCGCGGTCACCCGGGCGTACAACGACTGGCACATCGAGGAGTGGTGCGGTTCCTACCCTGGACGCTTCCTGCCGATGGGACTTCCCGTCCTATGGGATCCCGAGTTGTGTGCCAAAGAGATTCGCCGCAATGCCGAGAAGGGCTGCCATTCGGTGACGTTCACCGAGAATCCCGCCACCCTCGGCTTCCCGAGCTTCCACGACGAGTATTGGGATCCGATGTGGCGGGCGCTCTCGGACACCAACACGGTGCTCTCGGTCCACTTGGGGTCGTCGGGCAAGATCACGATGACCGCCGACAACGCCCCCATCGACGTGATGATCACGCTGCAGCCGATGAATGTCTGCTCGGCGGCAGCCGACCTGCTGTGGTCGCGAGTCATCAAGGAATTCCCCGACGTCCGGTTCGCGCTGTCTGAGGGCGGCACCGGATGGATCCCCTATTTCGTTGATCGGCTCGACCGCACCTACGAGATGCATCACCTGTGGACCGGCCAGGACTTCGGTGACAAGCTGCCCAGCGAGATCTTCCGGGAGCGGTTCCTGACCTGCTTCATCGCCGACCCGATCGGCATCAAACTCCGCCACGACATCGGTATCGACAACATCGCCTGGGAATGCGACTATCCGCACTCCGACTCGTCGTGGCCGACGGCAGCAGAAGAACTTGCTTTTTACACGACTGGGCTGCCCGACGACGAAATCAACAAGATCACCTACGAGAACGCTTGCCGCTGGTATTCGTTCGACCCGTTCGAACACCGCACCCGCGAGCAATGCACGGTGGGCGCCCTGCGCGCCGAGGCCGGTGACCACGACGTCGAGATCCGCAGCTTCGACCACGGCCGGTTCGAACGTATCGCGGGCGCAACTCTCGGCTCCGTCAGCGCCAAACTCGATGTCTGACAACGAACGGCCGCTACGCATTGCGGTCGTCGGCGCCTCCTCCGGCCTGGGCCGGTGTATCGCCACCGGTCTCGCACAACGCGGCGCACACGTCGCACTGCTGGCGCGTCGATACGACAGGTTGGTCGACGCCGCCAAGGAGGCCGGCAACGGCGCGGTGGCCATCGCGTGTGACGTGACGGTGGCCGAAGCATGTCAGAAGGCGATGGTCCAACTGGTCGGCGCGCTGGGCGGCCTGGACGCCCTCGTGTACACGACCGGCATGGGCGTGTTGGCGCCTTTACGTGATGTGACCGCAGAGCAGTGGGCGCAGCTGTTCGCCACCAATGTCACCGGAGCCTCGCTCATCACCGCAGCAGCCGCACCGCACTTGGCCGCGGCGGCGGGCTCGGCCGTGTACCTGTCGTCGCTGAGCGCGTCCTACACGACGCCGTGGCCGATGCTCGGGGCCTACGCGGTAACCAAGAGCGCGCTGGACAAGCTCGTGGAGGCGTGGCGCGTCGAACATCCGGAGATCGGATTCACCCGCCTCGCCGTGGGCGACAGCCTCGGCGGCACCGGCGACGCGCAGACCGAGTTCAACAAGAGCTGGGATCCCGACACCCTCGAGAAGGCCATCAGGTATTGGATGGACAACAAGTACATGTTGGGCGGCCTTGTGGATGCCGAGCACCTGACCGACGTCGTCAGTGCTGTCATTCATTGCGGCAACAGCAGTTTCATCCCCTACTTAACTCTGGCGCCGCGCGCCTCCGACGCAGTGAAGGAACTTCGGCAATGGTGAACCACGAATCGCGGATGCTCATCGACGGCAAGCTCGTCGAGTCCGAGACCGGACGCCAGTTCGACAACATCAACCCGGCGACCGAAGAGGTTCTCGGCACCACTACCGACGGCACCCGCGCCGACATGGAGCGCGCGATCGCCGCGGCGCGGCACGCGTTCGACAACACCGAGTGGTCACGCGACGGCGATGCGCGTGCCGCCGGGTTACGGCAGCTGCAGGCAGCGCTTGAAACAGAACGCGAGGAGCTGCGCGCCGAGCTCGTCGCCGAGGTGGGCTGTCCCGTCTTGTCCACCTACGGACCGCAGCTCGACGTGCCCCTCAACGAGGCCCTTACCTGGCCCGCGGACATGATCGGCGAATTCGCTTGGAAGCGCACCCTTCCCGACAAGGATGCCTTCGGCATGGGCAACCTCACCACCCGGGAGGTCTGGAAGGAGCCGGTCGGCGTCGTCGGCGTCATCACCCCCTGGAATTTCCCCCTCGAGATCATCCTCAACAAGATCGGTCCCATCCTGGCGATGGGCAATACGTGCGTGCTCAAACCCGCCCCGGACACACCGTGGAACGCCACCAGGATCGGCCGCATCATCGCCGAGCGCACCGACATCCCGCCCGGTGTCATCAATATCGTCCCCTCGTCCGACCACCTTGTGGGCGAGGTGATTTCGACATCGCCGCTGGTCGATATGGTGGCGTTCACCGGCTCAACGGCCACCGGCCGGCGCATCATGGCTGCCGCCGCCGAAACCGTCAAGCCCACGTTCCTCGAGCTCGGCGGCAAGTCGGTGTACCTGGTCCTCGACGACGCAAGGGGACATCGGCGGCGCGGTCGGCGGCAGCGCGTTCGTCTGCATGCATGCCGGGCAGGGCTGTGCCATGCCCACCCGGCTGCTGGTGCCCCACTCGCGCTACGACGAAGCGGTCGAGATCGTCAAGGCCGCGATGGAGAAGAACAAATACGGCGACCCCACCGACCCGTCGGTGCTCCAGGGTCCACTGATTTCCAAGAAGCAGCAGGACCGGGTCCTGGGCTACATCGAGAAGGGCAAGCGGGAAGGCGCCCGCCTCGTCACCGGCGGCGGGGTGCCCAAGCACTTGCCGAAGGGCTACTTCGTCGAACCGACCGTGTTCGCCAATGTCGACAACAAGATGACCATCGCGCAGGAGGAGATCTTCGGCCCGGTGCTGTCGGTGATCGGATTCAACGACGACGACGACGCCGTGCGGATCGCCAACGAGTCGATCTACGGACTGTCGGGCGTGGTGTTCGCCAACGATCTCGACCGCGCCAAGTCGGTGGCGAGTCGTATCAGAACCGGCACCCTCGGCATCAACGGCGGACTCTGGTACGGCGCCGATGCGCCGTTCGGCGGCTACAAACAGTCCGGCGTCGGCCGCCAATGCGGCATCGAAGGACTCGAGATCTTCACCGAGACAAAGACAGTCGGCTGGCCGGCCTCCTGACCCTACTCCCCCACGAAAGAGACGCGATGAAGTCCAAAGCAGCGGTGTTGCGCGGTGTCGGTGTGGACTGGGAAGTCACCGAAGTGGACCTGGACCCGCCACACGCCGGCGAAGTACTGGTCAAGATGGCCTACGCCGGGATCTGCCACTCCGACGAGCACTTTTACACCGGCGACAGTGTGCCGACGCCGGAGATGGAAGAGATGATGCGGGCGTCCGGCCTTCCGGTGCCCGAATGGTTCCCCATGCTCGGCGGCCACGAGGGCTCCGGCGTCGTCGAAGCGGTCGGTCCCGACGTGAAGACGCTGCAACCCGGTGACCACGTGGCCATCTCGTTCTTGCCTGCATGCGGCAACTGCCGATGGTGCACCACCGGTTACACCTACCTGTGCGACGTGGGAGCCGACATCTACAACAAGGCGATGACCACCGACGGCACCCGGCGTCGCCACCTCGGCGACGAAGACCTCATGGCGATGATGCAGGTCGGCACGTTCTCGGAGTACGTCGTGGCCTCCGAGCGCTCGCTCGTCAAGATCCATGACTGGATCCCGCTCGAGGCGGCCTCGCTCGTATCCTGCGGTGTGACGACCGGATTTGGGTCGGGATCGGTCGCAGCAGGCACCCAGGTGGGCGATACCGTCGTCGTGGTCGGTGTAGGCGGAATCGGCATGAACGCGGTGCAAGGCGCGAGGGTCGCGGGCGCCAAGCACATCATTGCCGTCGACCCCAATGAGTTCAAACGCCAGATCGCGCCGGAATTCGGCGCCACCCACACCGCCGCCGACACCGGTGCCGCGCTGGAACTGGTCAAGGAGATCACCTGGGGCGTGATGGCCGACCGGGTGGTTCTCACGCCCGGGGTCGTTCCCGTGGACATGGTGATGATGGCAATGATGTTGTTGCGCAAGGGTGGGACCTGCGTTCTGACCGGGATGGGCAAGCTGACCGACATGATGGTCCCGCTCCTCCTTGCAGACATGGTCAGCTCGTGCAAGACAATCAAAGGTGTGCTCTATGGCGAGATGAATCCTCGTGAGGCCATGCCGAAACTGTTGTCGATGTACGAGGCGGGCCTGATCAAGCTCGACGAGCTGGTCACGCAGAAGTACAAGCTCGACGACATCAACGAGGCCATGAAAGACCTTCGCGCCGGCAAGAACATCCGCGGCGTCATCGCCTTCGAGTGACCCGGTTCCGCGCCTGGCTTTCAGTGTCGTGGCGTCACGTCGCGCGTTGGAACAGCATGGCACTTGACGGGACGCCCCCACCCGTGCTGACCACGGCGGTGTCTGCGTTGCGCACCTGCCGCTCGCCGGCTTGGTGGCGCAGTTGCAGGACCGCCTCGTAGACGAAGCCGAACCCATGCAAACGCCCCTCGGACAGCTGGCCGCCGTGCGTGTTCAGTGGTAGCTCGCCGTCCAGCGCAATGCGTCTCCCACCATCCAGCCAGCCCTGGGCTTCGCCGAAGCCGCAAAAGCCCAGGGCCTCCAACCAGGACACGCAGTTGAACGTGAAGCCGTCGTACAGCAGCGCAAGGTCAACGTCTTTGGGGCGCAAATCGGTCCTGCTCCACAAGTGGGCGGCCTGACCGATGACCTGCGGCTCGTGAGTGAGGGTTCCCTGATCCCACGAGATGCGTTCGGTGACCTGCGTTCCGACGGCCTCGCAGCGCACTGCCGGTCGCGGCAAGTCATTGGCGACCGACGCATCGGACACGACGACCGCGATCGATCCATCGCAGGGAACATCGCAGTCGTACAAGCCGAATGGCGACGTGATGGGTCGCGCGGCAAAGTAGTCGTCCATCGTCATCGGGTGGCGGTAGATGGCCGACGGGTTGAGCGCGGCGTTGCGCCGCGCATTCACGGCGATCATGCCGAACAGCTCACGGTCGCCGCCGTAGCGGTGCAGATACTGGTTGGCGTTGACGCCGATCCAGTTGGCCGCCGAGGCCGCGCCGAACGGCAACGACCACTGCTGTGGCCCCGTCACCCGTCCGCCGCCCCCGTGCAGCCCAAGCGCTGCAAACGTCGACTCCCACACCGTCCGGAAGCACAGGACGTGCCGGCACAGGCCGGCGGCCACCGCCATCATCGCCGCGACGATCGCGCCGCCCTGACCCGGTAGGTCCATGCCGCCGTTGATCCATGTCGGATGCACGCGCAGTGCCTCCTCGACGGCCGCGATCCCGCCTTCACTCATGCCCATACCCACCGGGCCCGGGTAGGTCGAAAGCCCGTCGATATCAGCAAGTTCCAAACCGGCGTCCGTGACCGCGGCCAAGCATGCGTCGACCGCGAGCGACAGCGGATCGACCAGCAGCCGCCGACCGGTGGCAGACCGGCCGATGCCCGATATCACGGATCGATGCTCGAATCGCTCCGTGGTCGGCGGCCGTCTAGGCGGTGTGCAAGCCGGCGGGCCCACCAGGTCCCGCTCGTCGGTGGCGCCCGTGGGTCCGAACAGCGGGATCCACACGTCATCGACGTGCGCGAACTCCACAGCGACTCGCTGACCGATGTGCACCGCGTCCGGCGAGCAGCCGACGACGTTGGTCGTCAGACGCACCTCAGGACACTCATCGAGTGCGACGACTGCGATGGCGTACGGCGGCTCCAATTCCGGGAGCCACTGGTGCTCGTTGACGGTATAGCCCACGACCGTCCCCTGGCCGGAAACCACTGCGGGTTCGGACGATGTCGCGCGGCACGACGGGCATATCGGCACAGGAGGATGGACATAGGTATCGCACTGCGTGCAGCGCTGGATGCGCAGATTGCCGTCCCGCCCCGACGTCCAGAACCAGCGATTCCACGGCGCGAGCTGTGGCAGTGGCCTCACGTCATACCCCTGCGGCGCTGCCCGGCACCTCGAGCGCGGATATGTGTATTCTCGAAAATAAAATGAATCATTATCGCCATGATCGCACATGGGTCGGCTGGACAGTCAATCACCGGTCGGGGTGGGAGTAGCTTGTGGCTCGTTGTGAAAGCGACGGCGTTCAGGTAGGACTGGCCACCTATCCCCCCGCAGGGGCGGCCGGCAACCAGCATCGGATGTGCGACGACGACCCCGAGGTATTGCAGATGCCCCCTCACAACGCGAGGCGGGCGTGCTCGGCATGAGTGGTCCTCATGGTCAAGTGACGCCTGTGACAACCCAAGAAGGCAGCGCAGAGTCGTCCGACGCGCCGCGACCCTTCCCTCGTCGGGCCACCAGACATCTCTTGGTGGTGCTCGGAGCCGAGGAGTCCGACGTTGTCTACGCTGCAGGAGGATTGATCTACGACTGGTCACTTGGCGGCTGGGACGTCGTCGTGTACTTGGGCGTTTCCCGTGATGACCGGCCATTGCGGATACTCGGCGCCAAAGCTGCACCGCTTGCAAGGCTTGACAGCCTCCGCAGCGATTCGTCGTGGCCGCAAGCGATCATCGCTTCATCGCCGTTGTACCACCAAGATCGTGCGGTGCGGGAGTATTTCAATGAGGCATCGCTGCGCAACCACGCCGCGACGGCAATGTTGGGCGATGACTGGCCATCGGGGCTCGGCCAGGGAATCGGACGGCTCAAGCATCGGCTCAGCCCGGCCGCCCGCGCGTTCAAACTGCAGGCGATGCTCGCCGCCGAACTGACGCCGGCAACCTTGGATCCCCTGGAAGTATTCCGCGGCTTTGCGCAACGATTCACCTCGAACAGATTCATCGATGTGGCGCCCACGTAATCGGCCCGAGATGGGCGCCGCCTCACGGCTGCAACCGATCTGGACCTCAAGACCTTCAGCGACCTGGCCGCGCTCAAGGAGCTTCGGTATGCGCCAACCGTGCCCACAATGATCGCGCAACTCGCGCTGGCACTCGAAGTCCACCAGACATTCGGGGATGGCATCGTCACGATCGAGGATCCGCTCGACGCCTCCCTTTGGCGGAACAAGTACTTTGTCGCGCTGGAGGACTTGACGGTCACGCCCCCGCCGGAGTGGCGGAGCGCATGACCATCGGTCGCGCCTTCCGTCGCGCGGGGCGCTCGCCGACCCAGGTCATTTTGGGCTCAGCGTGAACGGCATTTCGATTGTCAGAGGCAGATTGCGTCCGCAGGCGCCACTAGGGCCCGTCGTGGTGTCCCATCCCTCGAATACAGACCGGTTCTTCGGATCTGGATAGAACTTGAATATCTGCTTGCCGGCTGCGGTGCCGCCGTCGGGGCAGTGTTCCCAGTTGTCGACGCTGTGGGTGACAAACCACATCCCGCTGACGTAGCGTGCGTCGGCGCTCCAGCCCGAGTCGCTCGTCACTCGCCCGGTGCAGTCGAAGATCCCGGTGCACGAGGAAGCTATGGTCCACGTGCTGGAGACGGTTGCCTCGTCGTGGAATCTCTCGTTGGTCTTGGCCCATTGACCATTCGAGACCGCGGTGTACGTTCCGTTGAGGGCCAGTTCGTCGATGGTCGCGTGCCCCGGCGGGGCCTGCAGGACGGCGCAGGCCGTCGCTGTCACGATGGCTGCGACCGTGATGCGTCGAGTCCAATTCGGTATGCCGCTCATGGCGACCGGTACTGTGGTCCGATAACCATGTCCTGCCAACGTGTCGGTGCGTGTCCGGCCACCAAATTTGACTGCTCGGCAACCACTCCGCTGGGCGACATATACCGGCCGGTGCGGGGGTCGTAGGGAACCACGGCAACCGAAGGCCCGTCGGGGGTCGTCGCCCGTGACGAACTCGGCGCAGCGGGCGCGGCTTGCGGTTCACCGCCCGACGGCGCTGGCGCCGGTACTGCGCCCGGCGCCGGCGTGGGCGGCGGCCCTGGCTCGGCGGGCTTCCCCGGCCCATCGACGCTTGGCGGCAGCGGCGTTCCGTCGGTCGGACCGAATATCCGATCACCCTGGTTGACCCGGTCGTCGGGCGGCACACCCTGGGCGATCAGGTTGGGGTCAAGAGGGCTGGGGCCCAGGGCATGTTGACGCATCGCCAGCGGCACGTACGGCTTGTCGCTATCGCAGATCTCCACCGTCGGGGCCCGCTTTCCCGGGTGCGCCATACAGGGAAGATTTCGGGCGCCGCGAACGTCGATGGGTGAATCCTGGGGCAGTTTGCAGTAAAGGTCGTCCGGTGTGTCGATCGTGGTGGTGTCTGCCGGTGAACGCCATTGCGACGGCGGGAGGAATCCGACAGTGCAGGCGGGCGGATCACTGGACTCAACGCGGAAGTCGGCCAGTGGTAGTCCCGACGCATTGTGGTCGGGCGCGATGCTTTGTAGGTCGGCGAGGTAAGGGGGGAATAGCACCAACAGCTGCTCCAGCGACGGTAGGTATGTCACACCGACCTGGCCCAGACTGGCCAGGTTGGCGAGAAGGACCGGCAAGGTGGGCTTGACGCCAGACAGAAGGCGTGAAACCTCCTGCAGCGCAGCAGGTCCGGCTTGCAGAATGTTGCGCAGCTGCGGATCGTCGACCACCAGCTGGTCGGTGACGTTCGCGAAGTGGTGCGCCCACGTGCGGGTCTCGTCCGCGGTCTGGGTTTGCCCCTCCAGCATGGGTCTGCTGTCATCAATCAGCGACCTGATCTGCTCAGCAACCGCTCGTGAGTCATGCGTCACCGTGGCCGCGGAGTCAAGCAGTGACCCTAGATCGAACCCCGCATCGTTGAAGCCTTTCGACGATTCGTCGAGCAGCGCTGCGAGCTTCTGCTTGGGGATGCTGCCCAGGAGTGCGCTGACCCGATCCAGCATCGGCCCGACCGGCTGCGGTATCGAGGTGTCGCCGACGCCGATCACCGACCCGTTGTGCAAGTAGGGGGCCGACGATGTGCGCGGACGCAGGTCGACGTACTGTTCGCCGATGGCGGAGATGCTCCGCACCTGCGCAATCAAATCCGCGGGAATCCGTGGCGAGGTGACCAGCGACAGCGTCGCCTCGGCGCCGGTCGAGGTGAGTTCGACCGCGGTGACCTTTCCGACCTCAACTCCCCGGTAGGTGACGTTGGCAAGGCGGTAAAGACCTCCGGTGTCTGGCAGATTCATTTTCACCGTGATGCGGCCCCACCCGAGCATGGTTGGCGCTTGCAGGTAATTGACAACCATCACCGTCAAGCCAACCAGAGAAGCGATCGAGAAGACGATCAGTTGCGTCCGAACCAGTCGGGTCAACATCAACGTGGCCCCTGGGGCGGAGTCGTGTTGTCCGACGGGGGCTCGGATGGTGGCGGCGATATCAGTGGGGCAGTGAGCGGGTTGCGGGAGAACGCTTCGTAGCCAGGGTCTCCTGGTGCTGGCACGACCTGCAGCTGTTCATTGCCCCAGCGCGTTCCCGCCAACAGGGTGCGTTTGAGGCGCGGGACGGTGAGATCCATTGTGGCGAACAGGTTCATGTAGTCGCCGCGGATCGCTCGGTCTATGACATTCTGCCCAAAGGGCATGACCGGCAAGAAGGCCAGCGCCACGTCGATCTTGTCTCCGACGTCGGCCAGTGCTCGCGTGGTGGGCGCCAGGTTTTCCAGGTTGGTGACCAGGTCGGCTTGGGTGTCGTTGACCAACCCGGTGGCGTTGTCGCTGAGTGCCCGCATCTTGTCGAGGGCAGTGGTGATGCGGGGGCGCTCCGAGATGAGCACGTCCAGGGCCGGCGGAATGTCGGTAAGCGCCTCTTGTATCACGGGCCGCTGGGCGGCCAGCGTGCCGGCCAGGCGGTCGAGCGCTTGGATCGACGCGATGACCGCATCGCGCTGGCGGTCGAACACTCCGACAAAGGTGTCCAGGCGGCCGATCAGCTCGCGTGCCTCGGACTGCCGTCCATCCAGGCCAATGTTGAAGTTATGGATGATGTCGCCGATCTGGCCCAGGCTTCCCGAGTTGACCACAGCCGATAGCGTCGAGAGTGTCCGTTCAGTCGACGGGTAGGTCCGGGACTGGTTCAACGGGATGGTGGCGCCGGGCGTCAGCCGTCCTTGCGGGGCTTGACCCAGCGGCGGGTCCAGGGACAGGTGCATCGAGCCGAGCAAGCTGGTTTGCCCCACCGCGGCGACCGCGTTGGCGGGAACGACGACGCCGGGCTGCACGGCCACGTCGACTCTGGCATGCCAGTGGTCGACGGCCATCTTGCCGACGCTGCCGATCGCGACGTCGTCGAGCAAAACCGGTGAATTCGGTTCCAAGCTACCAACGTTGGCGACTTCAACATGATAGATCACGGCGTCGGGCCCGCGTCCGATTGCTCCGGGAAGCGGCAGGGAGTTCAGGCCTTGAAAGCCGCACCCCGCTGCGGTCAGTGCAACGCAGCACACCGTGGTGGCCCGCCGTATCGAAGCGGTGATGTTCATTGGGAGAATGCTTTCTGCTGTGGCGATGGCGTGTCGGTCGGGGCGATGTCCGGGATCGTCGCCGCCGGTGCCGGCGGTGCGGCCGCCGGATCGTCAGGAATCATTACTTGTGGGGGCAGCAGCATTCCCGACAGGTTTCGCGGCGCCGGCACCGGGTCAGCCGGCGGTGTGGCGGGGCCGTAACCGGGGGGCGGAGGCGTGTCCCCGGCGCCGGTGTACGCCGATACGGCCGGCGGGATTTGCGGCGGTGCCGGCTTGGGGCCGGCGCCTCCAGGTTCCAGGCCGGGTTCGGTGTAGAGCAGGTCTTGAGGAGGTGGCACCGAGGCCAACACCGGATTCACCGGAAAGGGAAGGTAATTGAAATTCATCTGGCGCAGCGCGGGTCCGAGATACAGACTGCACAACTTTCCCGTCTCCGGCGCCGTGACGTTTTCGAGGGCGCCGATCATGCCGCAGAAGAACTCGACCGGATTGCTGAAGTTGGAGAGGCTGAAAGTTCCTGTCGCTCCACCGTCTCGGGGATCAAACATGTTCAACGTGTTCGCAATGGCCGTCGGCGCGACGTGGAGGATTTGTTCGAGATCGCGTTTGTGGTCGACAATGTTTTGTGTCACGTTGGCCAGCGCCTGAACCTGGTCGGTGACTTGGCCCCGAGTGCCGGAGACGAATCTCTGCACCTCCCCCACGACTTCGGACACGTTCCTCACCGCCGCGTCCAGATCGGACTTGCTGCCGTCGAGCACACCGCTGAGGGTGGCGAGCCGGCCTTGGAACTGCACGATCTGTTCGGTGCTGTTGCGCAACGCCGCGATGAACGTTTGCAGGTTCTTGATGACCTCGACGATGTTGCCGCTGCCGTCGGCGAGAATGCGGCCAACCCCGGACAGCTGTGCCAAGGTCTGGCGCAGCTTGTTCCCGTTGCCGGCCAGGGCATCGGCGGCGCTGTCGATGAACCGGCCCGTCGCGGTATCAGAGACGCCACCTTGAGGGCCCAATTCGGTCGCCAGGCGAGTCAACTGCGTTTTGACTTCGTCCCACTCGACGGGCACAGCCGTTCTGTCGATGGGGATCACCGCGCCGTCGGCCATGGTCGGACCGCTCGATCGATAGGCTGGTGCAAGCTGGACATACCGCGCTGAGACGAGATTCGGGGCAACGATGACGGCCTTGGCGTCAGCGGGAATGCGCACTCCGTGCTTCACGGACAATGTCATCTTTGTCTGGGCGCCTTCGGGTTGAATCGCCGTTATGGTGCCGACTTTGACACCGG
The DNA here is from genome assembly GCA_963711445.1 of uncultured Actinomycetota bacterium. Classification (GTDB taxonomy): domain Bacteria; phylum Actinomycetota; class Actinomycetes; order Mycobacteriales; family Mycobacteriaceae; genus Mycobacterium. Next base: position 1,300,365 of record CAVQEF010000001.1, on the reverse strand, counting down.
AAACCCGTACCTGGTCCCCGGGATACACGGCGGTGGTGGTCACGAAGTAGGCGACTATCGTCTTAGGCGCAAAGTGGGTGTCGCGGATGAGCACTCCGGCGCCGCCGAGCGCGCCGATGACCAGGGCGACTGTTATGGCGGCTCGCAGCCGGTTGGAGTTGATCACCGCGGTCCTTGCGGAATTCCGTTGTACGGAAAGGGGACTTCCGCGCGTGGGCCCGCCTGGTCTGGCGGTTGGCCGGCGTTCGTCCCTCTCCGGAACCCGAAGAGGTAGTCCAAGAACGGCTGGAGGATGCTGCCCTGGGTGAGATTCGGGATGTAGCCGATGTAATACGGCCCGTTTGCCACGATCTCGCTGAGCCCGGTCTCGAATTTGGCCAGCCCGGGCAGGGCCTTGGCGAGGTTGTCGCGGTTTTTCTCCAGCACCTTGATGACGGCGTTGAGCTTCTCCAGGGTGGGGGCCAGCTTCCTTTCGTTGTCGGCTATCAGACCCGTTATGTGTTGGGCGAGCGCCGAGGTGTCGGCGAGCAGGCGGACGATTGCTTCTCGTCGGCGGACCAGCATTCCGGTCAGGTCGTTGGCATTGAGGATCAGCGCGTTGACCTGCTGGCTGCGCTGGGCCAGGATGCCGGTCACGTCGGCCGTGTGCTTGAGAAGTTCCTCGATGGTCTCGTCGCGGCTGTTCAGCGATCGCGACAACCGGGTAAGCCCATCGAATGTCGGCCCCAATTGCGGGGCAATCTGGTCGACGGTCGACGAGAGGACATCCAAGGCGTGGTTGAGTGACTGCGTATCGGTCTGCGCCACATCGGTGGTGAGGTCGCTGACCGCGTCGGTGAGCGAATAGGGCGACGAGGTCCGCGAAGCGGGGATACACGAAAGTGGTCGCAGGGTCGAGCTACCTGCGGACTCGAGCGTCAACATGCGCTGGCCGAGCATCGTCGCGGTGCGAATATGTGCGGTGGTCATCGAGCCGAAAGGCACCGCACTGTCGACGGCGAAGGTGACCAAGACGTCACCGTCGCGCAGCGACACGTCGGTGATGGTGCCGACTTTCACCCCGGAGACTTTCACGGCGTTACCTGGCTCCAGGCCTCCGGCTTCGGTGAATAGCGCCTGGTACCTGATCGTTGTCGCCCAATCCAGCAGCTGTTGGGGTTTCAGCCCGACGGCGATGGTCAGCACGATGAGCACCCAGCCGATGAAACCGGAGCGAATCAGCTTTTTCCCGCGGTACTTGTTCATGGATTCTCGGCGCACCTCCCGGTGTCTTGTTTGATCCACGGGAATACCGCGGTGCGACCTTCGAGGTCGCTCACCCGGATTGTCACGCCGCACAGGTAGTAGTTGAAGAAGCTGCCGTAGGACCCCATCCGGGCCAGCTTGCGATAGTCTTCCGGGGCCTTCTGCAGCACGCCGTCGATGCGTGCCTTATCCGATTCCAGGGATGGTGCGAGGCGGTTGAGCTGGTCTACGGTGGCGGCGAGAGGGGGCCGAACACCTCCGAGCAGGCTGGCCAGTGACGCGGTGCCTTTGCTCAGCGATTCGATCGCCGCACCGATGGGGTCCCGGTCAGCCGACAGTTCGGCGACAAGGCGGTGAAGGCGATCGATGGCTTCGGCGAACTTACCACTGTCACCGTCCAGGGTTGCCATGGCCGCGTTGAGGTTGTCGATGAGCCTTTCGAGGATCTCACCGTTGTCAGCCAGCGCGTTGGCGAACGATGATGTTCGGGAGAACAGCGATTGCATCGCGCCGCCCTGGCCCTGCATGATCTGAATCAAAGAGGTGGTCAATTTGTTGACATCCTCGGGGTTGAGCCCTTGGACGACAGGTTTGAGCCCGTTGAGCAGCACATCAAGATCGAGGGCGGGCATAGTGTGGTCGATCTGAATTCGCCACCCCGGCGGCACGATCCGCGTGGATCCCGGGCCGTCGATGATCTCGAGGTAACGATCTCCCACGAGGTTGAGGTAACGCACGGCGGCCCTCGTCGCGGCCGTCAACGTCAAACTCCGATCTGCGTCGAAGCCGACAACGACGTGCTTGTCTTCCTGTAGTACGACACTTGTCACCGTGCCAACCCGCACTCCGGCAACCCGGACCGAATCACCGGCGCGCAAATCGGACACATCGCTGAACACAGCCGAGTAGGCCTCGACAGAGCCGCCGCGGTACCCCCCGAACACGGCGAACAGGGCGGCCGTGAGAACCAGCATCACAGCGAGGAACACGCCGAACTTCAGTCCCGTGAGTCGACCCCGGTTCATCCGGGCATCCCTATCTGGGCTGAATTCCGGGGCGGCCCATCGATGTGTCCGAACAACATTTCCTTGAGCCCAGCAAAATTGAGAACGATGCCCTCGTTGCCGTACTTGAACTGGTTGGTACCGACGTCGGCGACCACATACGGAGGCCGCGTCTCGAACGGAAGATCCGGCAACCCGACGCAGCGCGGTCCCCCGGTGGCTGCCACTTTCGGCAGGTCCGACGGATAGCGATACGGGTCGGCGCCCCACTCGAAACCTGCGAGCACCTCTGCGCCGGGAAGTCTCAGTGGAGGGATTTCCGCCAGCCTGACCGCCCCCGCCAGCAAGCAGTACAGCGCCTGGTTGTACTCGTTGGTCAACCCGGTGATCGGGTTGAACAGCTTGAGGACATCGGCCAACGACCGCCGATTGGCGCCGATTACGTCGTTGCCGACATCGCCGAGGGCGATGACACTGACAAGGAGTGCATCCAGGTCGTGTTGACGTTGCACGATCATCCGGCTGAGCGAACTCGCGTTGTGGACGGTGGTGAGCAGGTCTGGTGCGGCATCCGCGTAAGCGTTGAGAACCTCTGGTAGGGCGTCGATGTCACGGCTCAGATTTGAGAGACTCGGATCCAACTCGGACAGCGTCGCGTCGAGATCGTGGATGGTGTCGCCGATCTTGTGCCCGCGTCCGTTGAACCCGGACCCGATCGCCGTCAGTGTCTGATTGAGCTTTTCCGGCTCGATCGCCGACAGCACGGAGCTGAGGCGCTCGAACACAGTGTTGACCTCGACAGTGACATGCTCTCCCTGAATGACTTGCCCACGCCGGATCGTTGCCCGCGCGGGTATTTCGGGTGCGATCAACCGCACATACTTCGCGCCGAAAACCGTTGTCGAGGAGATGTCGACACCGACGTTCTCGGGGATGAGATGTATTCGACCCGGGTCGATCGCCAGATGTATCAAGGCCATGCCCCCGGGTCGGCTTTCGATCGAGGCGACCCTGCCGACCTGAACGCCGTGCATCTCGACCTTGGCGTCGGGATTCATCACCAGGCCGGCTCGAGCGGAGACGACGGTGACCGGAACCGTCTCGCGGAACGCGCCATTGAACAAGCCGGCGGCAAGGAGGATGACCAAGCACGCCACGGCGATCGTGACCAGCCCGGCTAGCGGTCGGGCGAAGCGTCTAAACCCAAAGGCCTGCCCGGGCCCTGAGCCCGGCGTGCCCGCGGGGGCCTCGCGAGGGAATCCGTCAGCCGGGTGAAGTGCGTTGGGGGCGTTCGTCAACTCCGGCCCCCTGGCCCCGCGCGTTGAAGTCGCGCTTGGCCGTGCTGGCCGGTAGCGCGATGCGGGAGACCGACAAAACGATTCCAGGAGAGCACAGCACGCGGTCTGGGCTGCGTCGCCCTTTCCAATAGGCCGGCGCCGGAGAAATGGCGCCACAAGCCGTCAGAACGGTACGCCAGCTCCATCGTGCCGTTCCAACCCCCTGTACTGCATATAGGCCTCACCCGAGCAATGGCCCAAGTCGATCAGCCAGGCCGTCGCTCCATGCGTCCGTCCAACGGTGGCAGTGGTCGGCCCATTGTATGCAAATAGATGCTCTCTGTATAGAGAGGGTTGATTATCAACAGCTGTAAATCATTGTTTACACAGCATGTGCGGGGTGCGTACCCGTCGATTGTTTGGCAGCCACTTGTGGGTCGGCCGTATCGGACATCCGGAACGGCGGCCGCGGTGCGGTCCGCGGGCCCATAGACGCAACCTGCTCGAGCGGCGCGGCATTGGCCGACTCCGCGGCCACATAAGCGCCCGCGCCCGCCTTGAGGGCCTGCACAAACTGCTCATGAGACTGTGCCACCCGCGCACTCATCGCCTGAAAGTCCTGGGCCTGTCCGGAAAACAGCGCCGCGATCGCCGTCGACACCTCATCGTCGGCCGCGGCCAAGATCTCGGTGGCCGGGGTCGCCGCGGCCACTCGGCCGCCCTGATCGCCGAACCGATATTCGCCAAATCCCTTGCCGCGGAGGCCATCATCTTTGGTGCCACGCCGAGAAACGACAATCGCACCTCCGGGCAACCCGTTCCCGAATTAGTCCTTGGACGAGTCCGACCAGCAGATATCTGCAGGTCAACAGCATCGCAATAAATTACGAGTAACCACCTGCCGGACCCGCCCGAGGGTCCGTAGGTAATTGAGTTCCGCGACCGTGCAATGCAGGGTCACGAAGTCGGTGTCGTTGCGCACGACCACGCATCGTTTCGAACGGCTGTGGGCTGGCCGGCGGCGATGACGTTACGGGGGGTCGTTGGCGCCGGGTGTGCCGGGTGTGCCGGGCGTGCCGTCACCGCCGGGGCCGCCGTCGCCGCCGGTGCCGCCGGTGCCGCCCGTGGTGAGGTTACCGCCGTTGCCACCGACACCGCCGACGCCGCCGGTGCCGCCGTTGGTGCCACCATCACCGCCGACGCCGCCGTTACCGCCGACGCCGTCACCGTTGCCGACGCTGGTGCCGGTGCCGCCGCTACCACCGTCACCGCCGTCAGCGTTGTCACCCCCGGCGCCGCCGGAACCGCCGTCGCCGCCGGTGGCGGTGGCGCCGGTGACCGATTGGCCGGTGGCAGCGGTGACGCCCGCGCTACCGCCGGGGCCGCCATCACCACCGACACCACCGTTGGTGCCGTCGGCGCCGCCGGCCCCGGCATTGCCACCGGTAGCGATGCCATCGGTGATGGTGGTGCCGCTGCCGTCGGCAGTGACAGTGGCCGTGCCGCCCGCGGCGCTGGCGCTGTCGGCGCCGTTCCCGCCGGTCGCAGAGCTGCCGGAGACAGAGCCACCGTTACTGGCTGTCACGGTCGCGTCACCACCGGCCCCGCCGGTCCCGGCGTCCCCACCGGTGACCTCGGTGTTGCTGACAGCGCTGATGCTGGCGCCACCGGTGGCGCTGATGCTGGCGCCGCCGCCGGCGGCCCCGTCAGTGCTGATGCCGGCCGTCACGGTGCTGTTGGTGACCTGGCCTCGGTTGGTGACAATCTGGGCAGCGTTGCCCTGGCCGCCGGTGAAGCCGTCACCGCCGGTCGCGGTGCTGCCCCCGATGGAGTCGCCAAAATTCTGGGTCGAGATAGTGCCCGAACCCGCGTCACCGCCATCGACGCCGGCCTGGCCCACCCCGCCGTCGCCACCGGTGGCGGTCCCCGCGGCGGTGCTGTTGACACCTCCCGCGCTGACCACACCGGACCCACCCGAGCCACCCGTGACGCCGGTGCCGGTGCCGCTGCCGCCGGCACCGCCGACGCCGGTACCGCTGGCCGTGGATACGGTGCCCAGTGTTACCACCTGCCCGAGCGACCCCGCGCCGCCGGTTCCGCCGTCGGCGCCCGCGCCGCCGGCACCACCGAACGAGGTGCCGGTGGCCTGGGAAGTACCCCCGGTGGCGAGCACCATGGCCTGGCCGCCGGCACCGCCGTGGCCGCCGGTAGTCGCGTTGCCACCCGCACCGCCGAGGGCATACCCGCCGGCAGTGCTGTGGCTGCCGCCCGCCTGAATCCAGCCGCCGCCACCGTCGCCACCGGTACTGCCGGCCCCGTCAGCGTCCCCGCCGCCACCACCGATACCGGTGCCGGTGGCATCGCCACTTGTCTGCTGGGCAAGGATCCCGCCCTGAGCACCGGTACCACCGCTACCGCCGTTGCTGCCCGCACCACCGGCACCACCGGTGCCCGTGCCGCCGGCCGAACTCCCGCCCCCACTGGCAGAAACGACGCCCTCACCACCGGCGCCACCGGTACCGCCGCTGCTACCGGCACCGCCGGCACCGCCGGTGCCCGTGCCGCTGGCCGTACTGCTGGCGGCTGTGGCGGAAACGGTGCCGTCCCCGCCGACACCACCGGCACCGCCGTCGCTGCCGGCACCGCCGGCACCGCCGGTGGCGGTGCCGTCAAGGACGGCGCCGCCGTTGGTGGCTTCGACGTTGCCGTCGCCTCCGGCGCCGCTGGTGCCACCGTTGGTACCGCCGGCCCCGCCGAGCCCGCCGGTGGCGCTACTGCCAGCGACGAAGCTGCCTGCACCGTCGACGGAGACGACGCCGGCCCCGCCGACGGCGCCCGCGCCGCCCGCGGCGGCGGCGTCACCCGCCCCGCCGGCCCCGCCGTCACCGCCGGTCGCGGTGCTGTCGGAGATAACCACACCACCGTTGGTGGCCGTGATGGTGCCGACGCCGCCGCCACCACCCGCACCGCCGGCGTGGCCGTCGCCACCAGCGCCGCCGTCACCGCCGTTACCGCCGGTGGCCGTGCCGTTGTCGGGCGTGCCAAAGCCGTGGCCACCCGCGCCGCCCGCGCCGCCGATGCCGCCGTTGGTCCCACCATCACCCCCGACGCCGCCGTTACCGCCGATGCCCAGGTCTCCTGCAACGGTTCCGCCTATGCCGCCGGCACCGCCGACGCCGCCGTTGCTGCCGACGCCGACGCCGCCATTGCCGCCGGCGCCACCGGCCCCACCCGCATTGACACCGCCGGTGGAGGTCTGGCCGCCAGACATCCAGAAGGTGCTATTCCCGCCGGCACCACCGTCACCGCCGGTCGCACCGTTCGTACCGTCGAGACCGCCGTCACCGCCGGCACCGCCGGTCGAGGTACCGCCCGTTATTTGCGTGCCTGCGGCGCCGGTCGGGTCATAACCCTGAATCCACCCGTTACCGCCGTCGCCGCCGTCACCGCCGACGCCGGCGCCACCGTCACCGGAGATCGCGTGGCTGCCGGTGATGCTCGCGTTCAAACCGGCAACGTTGGAGAAACCACCGGCACCGCCGGTGGCACCGGCAACGCTGGCCGCGCCGCCGTCGCCACCGATGGCGCTGCCGTCAGCGACGCCCGTAGGCCCTGCGGCCAGCATCAGCCCGCCGCCGCCATCACCACCGGTGCCCCCGTTGGTGGCGTCGCCGCCGGAGCCGCCGTCGGCGATGCCGCCTGCGTGACCGCCGGTGGTGGGGTTGTTGCCCGAGTAGCCGGCTTGGATCTGACCGAAAGCACCATCGCCGCCGGTACTGCCGACGCCGGTGCCGGACCCGCCGTTGCCGCCGTGGGCGGCACCGTCTGCGTTGCCGGACGGACCGGCGTAAATAGATCCCTCACCGCCTCCACCACCGGTACCGCCGTCGATGCCGGCGCCGCCGGCACCGCCGGTGCCCGTGCCAGTGGCGCTGGCCCCTGCACCCTGCGCCTGGATGTCGCCCCCGCCTCCGTCGCCGCCGGTGCCGGTGCCGGTCGCGTTTCCGCCGGCACCGCCGGTGGCGCCACCGCCAGCGGTGGCGCCTGCGCCGTCGGCGGCGATCAGGCCGCCGCCGCCGGTGCCGCCGTAACCTCCGGTAGCGGTGAGGGAGCCGTCTCCGCCACCGCCGCCGTCACCGCCGGTCGCGGTGCTGTCGGAGGTAAGCACACCACCGTTGGTGGCCACGATGGCCGCGCCGCCACCGCCGCCACCACCGCCACCGCCGCGGCCGGCTTCGGTGGCGGTGCCCGCAGCGCCGGCGCCACCAGCACCGCCGGTGCCGGCCGTCGCGGTGCTACCGACACCGGCGCCCTGAAGGATGCTGGCGCCGGTTCCGCCGTCGCCGCCGGCCCCGCCGGCACCGTACAGAGCGCCCGCGCCCCCTACACCGCCCATGCCACCGGTGCCACCGGTACCGCCGACCTGGCCGTAGTTGTCGACGGTGATGCCCTGGCCGTTGCCACCCGCGCCGCCCTTGCCGCCGGTGCCGCCATTGCCGTTGGCGCCGTTGCTGCCGCCGTCGGTGCCGGTGCCGCCGGCCCCGCCCGCACCGCCGGTGACGCCGTTACCGCCGTGGCCGCCGCTGTTCAGGACGCCGTCGGCGCCGGTACCGCCTATGCCGCCGGTGCCACCGACCCCGCCGGCCCCACCGTTACCGCCCCCGACACCCCCAATGCCGGCACCGCCCGCACCGCCCATGCCGCCCGTGCCGCCCGCGGTACCGTTGCCACCGCTGCCACCGTCACCGGTGCCGGCACCGCCGGTACCGCCGGTGCCACCGATACCGCCGGTGCCACCGACCCCGCCGGTGCCGTTGGCGCCCGCTTGGCCGCCGGACCCTAGCAATCCTGACCCAAAGATGCCGCCGGCCCCGCCGGCCCCGCCGGCGCCGGTGGCACCACCGGTGCCACCCATGCCGCCATTGCCGCCGATGACATTGGTGAAGGCCGAACCGGCCCCGCCTGCCCCGCCGTCACCTCCGGCTCCGCCAACCCCGCCGACACCGCCGGCTCCACCATTACCGAACAGCCCGGAGCTGGTGCCGCCGGCCCCGCCGGCCCCGCCCACGCCACCCGCAAAGCCCGTACCGCCAGTCCCGCCGACCGGCCCGCCGCCCGCAGTGCCCGCGACACCCACACCGCCGGCGCCGCCGACACCGCCAGCGCCGCCGGCCCCGCCGGACCAGAACAACGGCGCCCTGTCGGCGCCGCCAACACCGCCGGCCCCACCGGCACCGCCCACCATGCCGGCCCAGCCGGCCCCGCCCGTGCCGCCGACCCCACCGGCCCCGCCGGAGCCGCCCAGCCAGCCACCGGCACCGCCGGCACCGCCGTGCCCACCGGCAAGGCCGATGGCACCAACCCCACCAGCACCGCCGGCTCCCCCATTGCCGAACAGGCCGGCGTTCCCGCCGGCCCCACCGGTGCCGCCGCCGGCCGTCCCCGACCCGCCGACGCCACCGTTGCCGATCAACAACCCGCCGGCCCCGCCGGCCTGCCCGGTCCCCGGCGCCCCACTGGCACCATCGCCGATCAACGGCCGGTTGAACAGCACGTTGGTGGGCGCATTGATCACCGCCAGCACGTCCTGCTCCAGGGTCTGCAGGGGCGACGCGTTGGTGGCCTCGGCCGCCGCATACGCGAGCCCACCGGAGGTCAAAGCCTGCGCAAACTGCGCATGAACCAGCCCGAATTGCGCGCTGACCGCCTGATACTCCTGCCCGAAGGTGCCAAACAGACTCGAGATCGCCGCCGACACCTCGTCCTCGGCGGCGGCCAGCACGCTCGTCGTTTGAACCGCCGCGGCGCCATGCGCTGCTTCGAGCGTCGTGCCGAGGCCGGCCAGATCGTTTGCTGCTGTCCCCAGCATTTCAGGCAGTGCGACGACGAACGACATAGCAATCTCCCGGTCCCCGGTTGAATGATCGCTATCGATGCGCCCGGTATCTGGACCGTACAGGTCCTTCGCGAGATAAGTCGCGGATTGGCGTTTGCCCTGGTAGCCGGTAGCAAATGCTCCGGTGCTCAACCCCCCAGGCACCAGCAGTAACACCACACCGTGGCGCCTTGCGCCGCGGTGCGGTGCAGCGCCTTCGTGGCGTGTGGGGATTGCTCGGGCGACGACCGGGCATCCGGGGGCCTTGGCAGGCCTCGACGGCCACCGCTGTGGCACAACAAGTGGGGCCAGCGGAAAGTCCCCTATGCGGCGCCACCGGTGGCCGGCGCAGGGCAACGCCGGGCCGGCCACCGCGAACCAGTGCCCGCTGTCCAGAGTCGCTTGATTCTTGACGTTTCTGTGTCGGTTGATCCTTGACGCTCTGGGTTAGTGATCGGGTCGTTCGCTGGTGCGAAAGCCCCGTTTGTTTCGTACGTCGCCGCGTAGCGGGCCAACCAGGTGTGCAGCGTTTGCCGCGACACCCCAACCTTCTCGGCCACCTGCGACACCGACAATCCGTCGCTGATCACCGCCAACACGGCCTGATACCTCTGCTCGGCCACGCTCAACTCCTTCAGTCAAGGAGTGTCGGGGATCAGCCGAAGTAACTGTCAGGCATCACCCGACACACTGTCAGGCATCACCCGAAGATGAAATGTCAAGCATCAGCCGAGGTCATACATTTTAAGTTGTAGGGCGGGCGGGGCTCGAACCCGCGACCAACGGATTATGAGTCCGCGGCTCTAACCAACTGAGCTACCGCCCCTTGTACCAACTAGCTGCGGATATGGTCTCCAGACTCGCAGCCTCGGCGTCCAAAATCGCAGTGCCCTCGACCACTTTGCCCAAGACATTCGCTGAACCAGCCACATCGTCGCTCAGCAAGCGCCCGTAACGGTCAAGCGTCATGGCCACCGTCGCGTGTCCGAGAAGCCTCTGCACGACCTCGACATTAGCGCCTGCGCTGACCGCGGGCCGGCCACCCCGCGTCCGTGCCGACAGGTCGACATCGCATCGGTCGGGCGGAGCGTGGGCCGCCCGCCGGCCGGCCCCTACGAGGAAAGAGCCGCGCTTCGTCCCCTCGCCACCCCGCGGAGCGCCGAATTCCGGTCGGACCTGGAGAAGCATCGCCGATGATGTTGCGGCGCAAGGCGATTCTTCGGCGTCCGCGCCTGGCCACCAGAGTATGCGCGATTACTCTCGCACCTGGCGGTTGACGGGGCCCGCAACAGACCGGGAATCAATCACTTCGCCTCCGTCGCCGGAGTAGACGCGGTAGTGCTCGGCTACCGCTTGCTCCCGCTCGGAGTCCAGTTTCGCCGACGCTGGTTGTGCTGTCGGCAGTGTGCGTGACTTTGATCCACTTGCCGGACTTCGGATCTTGGAGCATGTCGCCCTCGCGGATCTCCGATAGCGGCACCTTTTCGACTGCATGTTCGGAACTCATGGCTCTCCAGATCGTCGTGGCAGGCCGGCTGCGTCCACCCTCCGGGAATCCTCCCGGCGACCACCGTGAGGATTCTCCCGCTAACCGCCCGCACCGGTCAATCACCGATTTGCCGGGCTATCGAACCGAGGCGCGATCGTGGCCGCGCTGAGCCATCAGTGGCCGATGCGCCCGGCGATAGCGGCCGTAAGCTCGTCAAATCCCTCGAACTAGAGGATGGTGGAGGGATGCCGATGCCGAGACCCCCCGGCGCTTGCGCAGCCGCCCGAACCGCGTTCGGCTGAGAGTGGCGATCCACGAGCAACTTCTCGCCGCCGTCGACGGCCGGCGCGGCGTCGATGCCGCCGACCGTCTGTGCGAGGCCTGCGTGGTCCTTCTCGATGTCGATGCGGCGGCCATTTCGCTCGTTTTCGACGGCGCGAGCAGCGGAACGCTGGGATCCACCGGTGAGCCTGCGCGCATGTACGACGAACTGCAGTTCACCCTCGGCGAGGGACCGTGCCTAGAGGCCGTCACCCGACGGATTCCGATTCTGGCTGTCGACCTCGCCGATTCGGGGGAGGTTCGGTGGCCGGCCTACTGGCCCGCCATGCTGGCCCACCAGATCCGAAGCGTGTACGCGATACCCATCGTCGTGGCCGGCGAATTCGTCGGCGCCCTCGACCTGTTCCGCGCGCAGGCGGGTCCCCTGCCTGAGGAGCAGTTGATCGACGCCATCGCCGCGGCCGAGCTCGCAGCCATCCCGGTCCTGGACCTTCTGGACGCCGACCTGCAGGCCGCCGTCGTCGACCCCACCAGCAATGCCTGGGCCGAACTCAACACGCTGAGCCGCACCGAGGTCAGCCAGGCCACCGGAATGCTCGTCGCCCAGCTGGGGCTTGAACCGGCCGAGGCCCTTGTCCGGCTGCGCGCTCACGCTTACGCCACCGGCCGCAGCGCCACCGACGTCGCCCGCGACATCCTCGATCGCCGACTCAAGCTCGAGGCCGACTGAGATGCGGATTCGCCAGACACAAACAGTCCAGGAAGGAGGGCGACGTGACCGACACCCCTAGGGAAACCCGCGTGCTGGACGCCGTCGTCTCGCTGGTCGACAGCCTGCTCGACGACTTCGACGTCGTCGAACTGCTGACCCGACTCACGGAACGCTGCGCCGAGCTGCTCGACATCGAGGCCGTGGGATTTCTGCTCGCCGACCCCTTGCACAAACTGCGGCTGCTGGCCGCCACTACTGAACAGGCCCGCGAACTCGAACTCTTCCAGCTACAAGCCGACGAGGGTCCATGCGTGGACTGCTATGCCACCGGCCAACCGGTTTCGGTCGCCGACATCGGAGGGGCGACCGCAGCGGTGGCCGCGGTTCGTTCCCGCCGCGGTCGGGGCCGGTTTCGCCTCGGTGCACGCCGTCCCGATGCGCGCCGCCGGCATCGTGTTGGGCGCCCTCGGCTTGTTCGGCACCCGCCCAGGTGAGCTCAACGAAGCCGATCTGCTGGTGAGCCAGACCCTGACGCACATCGCGTGCGTCGCGATACTCCAGGAACATCCACCCACGCCCGTCACGGTCATGCCGCAACTGCGCTCGGCGCTGACCAGTCGCGTCATCGTCGAGCAGGCCAAGGGGTTCCTCCGCGAAATGCTGGGTGTGACCGTGCAGGAGGCGTTCGCCTTGTTGCGCACCTACGCGCGGGTCAAAGACGAACACCTGACCGAAGTCGCCCGCCGACTGATGACCGATCGGCGTTCCCGCCCGAGACTCGTGGCGGAGTTCGCCGACCTGTTGGCCGCCCCGCCGCGCTGAAGCGCTCAGCGATGCCGGGCGCGGGCGCGCCGCACGGCCTCCTCGACCAGCCGCTCGGCGACGGCGTGCAGCTTGAGGTTCTCGGTCTGGCTGATGTGCGCGAGCCGTTCGAAGGCCTCATCCGCGCTCCCGCCCGACCGGCTGCGGATGATGCCGATCGCCTGATCAATGACCGCGCGGGTGTCCAACGCGCGCTGCAATCGTGTCGTTCGTTCCTGGGCGCTGGCCAACAACTGCGCGTTATATACCGACACCGCGGCAGGCTTGGCGAATTGGGATCCCAACCGTACGGCGTGCTCCGCGAAGGCATCTCGGCTTTTGGCATAGGCATTGATGGAGCCGATCACCTGCTCGCCGACGATCAAGGGCAACGCCAGCGCGGAGTGCACGCGCATCCGGGCCACCCGGCCACCGAAGTGTGGCCAACGGTCGTCGCTGCCCAGCGATCCGCTCACCGTAGGGCGCTGCGACTGCATGCACGTGATGCAGGGTCCCTCGTGCAGTTCGTCGTACTGGACTGTGTCGATCTCGTGGACGAGTACCGCTGTCGCCGCCCAGGTCTGGACGCTGGATATGCCTTGGCGCGGGTCGATCAACGCGACGCCCACATTGTCGGCACCGGGAATCGCCTGGACGGCGAACTCCGCCACGTCCCGGAGCAAGTCGATCACCCCTTGGGCGCCGGCCACAATCCCGGCCACCCCGCGCAGCGCCGCATACAATTCGGACTCGTCCGCTTTCCGTTGGGTGGGAGAAAGTGCGGGCGGCGCTTTGCGACCGGCCTGGGCGTCGAAGTTGGTCAACAGCCCTCCTCCCCCGTACACCCGTGCAGGACTCCAATCTACTCTTAGCCGTGTCCCGATATTTCAGTCGACGAGCGCCAACGTATGGGTGCGCCGCAGCTTGCCCGAAGGCGTCTTGGGAATCGTCCCCGGCTCGAGCACAACCACGCTGCGGGGCCGGACGTCGACCTCGGCAACCACCTCGTGGGCCACTTGATGCTCGATGCGGCGCACCTCGGCGGGTATCTGCCAGCGGTTGGATTCCACGGCGACAGCGAACGTCTCCCGCGAGCGTCCGGCATCCAGGCGCACCGCCACGGCACCGCCGGGCCGCACCCCGGACACGCGGCCGGCTGCGCGTTCGATGTCGGTCGGGTAGATGTTGCGGCCTGCCATGATGATCACGTCCTTGACCCGGCCGCAGACGACGACGTGCCCGGCCTCGGTGAGGTAGCCCAGGTCGCCGGTGTCATACCAACCTCGGTCGTCTTGCGCTGCGACAAAACCGCCCATTGTGGCATAGCCCAGCGTCACCGGTTCACCGCGCACCTGAAGGACGCCGACGCCCCGTGCGGGCAGCAGGTTCCCATCGTCGTCGACGACGCGCGCCTCCAGCCCCTTCAGCAGGGGGCCAAGCGTGGCCAACCGCCGGGTCTTTCCCTTGGTCGCCGGAACGGCGCGGTGCAGCAAGGCCAGCAGGTCGGCGTCGACCTCATCGACGACCAGGCCTGCCCCGCACTCGGAGAACGACACAGCCACGGTCGTCTCGGCCATGCCGTAAGCCGGCAGGATTGCCTCCGGACGTAACCCGAATGGCTCACCGGCCTCACACAGTTCTTCGACATCGGCGGGTTCGACTTGTTCGGCGCCCGACAGCGCCCATCGCAGGCTGGACAGGTCGAACTGGCCGGGCTGGGCCAGCTTACGGAGGCGTCTGGCGAACAACGTGTAGGCGAAGTTCGGTGCCGCGGTCATCGTGCCCTTGTATTTGTCGATGAGCTTGGCCCACAGCAGGATGTCACGCAGGAAGTCCATCGGGGTGACCTTGATCAGCTCGGCGCCGAAATACATTGGCACGGTCAAGAATCCGGTCATGCCCATGTCGTGGAACAGCGGCAGCCAGCTCACGATGACGTCGGTGTCCAGGTCGACCTTTGCGCCGATGAACATGGCCTCGGCGTTGGACACCACGTTGCGGTGGGTGATCTGCACGGCCTTGGGCGATCCGGTGGACCCCGATGTCAGCTGCAGCAGCGCGATGTCGTCGTCGGCAGTGTCGACCGGATCGATCGGGGTGCTGGTGAGCAGTTGATCGACGATCAGCACTCGCACGCCCAGCTCGGACAGCAATGGGACGGCGGCCATGAACGGGTCGGAGACGACAATTGTTTTGGCGCCGATCATCTTGATGACGCCGGCGGTCTCCTCGGCCCAGCGCGCAAGATCGGTGCGCGGGGTGGGCTGGTGGAGCATGGTGAGGCTGGCGCCGCGCATCCAGATGCCCTGCGCGGTCGGCGCGATCTCGGCCGGGGCACCGGCCAGCACCGGGACGGCGTCACCGGCGCCGGCGCCGGCAGCGGCCAATCCGCCCGCGATCCGGCGGGCCCGCTCGTGCACCTCGCCCCAGGTGTGCCGGACGGGGCAGTGGGGCTCCCCGCTGACCAGGCCCTTCGGGCTGGACCCGGCGGTGCCATACATCGTTTCGGTGAATTTGCTCAAGATCATCCCTTTAACTGGGGGCGCGCAGGCGCCGCGGTTTGTCTCCGACGGGGCGCCGGGAGTTCAACGTTGGACCGCGCTTGTCCCAGTGAGGCGTTGAACATGTCGAGGTTGAGCCGCGAATCTCGGGCCCAGATTGCGAGCGGGCCACTGCGGGCCCCAACGCGGCGGAACTGCGCGGCGTCGAACACGTGCGGCCCACAGCCGCCGCACGCTGGCAGCGAACCAGCCTCCCAGCCGGGCCGATGCCGCCGACGAGTGCAGCAATCAACGCTCTACGCACGGGACTCCGTCAGGGGCAGTGGCGAATCACAACCCATTAACTGTCGGCTCAACCGGATGTGCAGACACGTTACGGCGGGGACCTCCGTAAGGTCGCCGCCGGACGTTTCCGGAAGGCTGTGGAATCAACCGCAATAAACGGTACTCCATAGGGTGCACTCGGCGAAATTGCTGAAACCATGCAGAGCGTTTCGCGCTGCCGGCCAGCGTGATCCGCGCAACGCGCCCCCGAGTCCGCCGGTGACAGCACGGTGAGCGCCGGGAACGCGGCGGCGAGCTGGACGCGATCACCAGCATCGTCGAAGCAGCGATGGCCATCATCAAAAGATCAGCCTCACCGTCCACCACAGCCAGGCTTTCAGACCGCGGCCATGGCCTCCCCGTCTCGTTCGGTCAACGGCGACCCTTGCCGTGGCGGCCATGTTGCTTTCAGGTGACCGACCAGCCAAACGATTCGGGCGGCTCCTCATGCCACATACTCGCGGTTTGCAGGATGCGTTCGGCCACAGCGTCAATGGACGCTGTGGCGCTGTCGCCGCCATCGCCGTCGCCCTGTGGAATCGGGAAGATGAATCGGCCGTTCTTTCCCCATTGCCAGACCGCAGAGAAGTCTTCGCGGCCGAGGGGCCTGAAGATGACTTCGGTTCGTGCATCTTTGAGCACGATTTCGAGCCACGTGGCATACACAACCTTGTCCCCACTGATCAGGTGCGGCTCGTTGTTGACGTGGACCGCCCCCGCAGCATCAAGTCTTGCGCGAAGGGCCTGCGCGAGCGGCTGCATCAGCTCGTGCTCGAATTTATCTGCCTGATCTTTGTTCATTCCCGCTCCTTGGTCGACCGTCGGAAGGCCGCTCCACCGCTCTGACCCGAGAAGTCGACGCACATGCGTTCGCGTAGTTATCGGCGGCCCCCAGGACCAGCAGCCGTCAGATGTTGCCGACGGGCCTTGCCGACATCCATCCCACGATGCCATCTCCTCGACGAACCACGGTTGTGGTGCGAGCTGGCGGAATGCCCAAGGCCGGAACGCATAACTGCCTTCGGCCGCAACCATATTCCGCGTACCGCTGCGATCCAATGATGCCCGGCGCAATCACAACACGGCTAGGGCCGTAAGTCCCATCCGGGACGCAAGTCACCCACTGCAGCTGTGTTGACCGCACAAGTGGCCGCGCGAGGCGCTGCGATTCGTGGTTTGGCCGCCTGGCCGCCCGGTTCTGACGCCACTGTCCGGCGCTCAAGGCCACCGCGGCGGCGTCCTTCGGGTGCCGTTCCTCCCCGGACCGCCGGCGAGTCCATGGGCGCGGCCTGAGCACGCGGACCATCGGCTCTTCAGAGTGTGACCTTCGGCCATATGGGCTGACCACCGTCGACCGCTAGCGTCGGGTTAACCACAGCGAGCGAATAGCGAAAAATACTAGGGAGATTCGGATATGAGCCAAAGCGCCGAGAAGAAGACGGTGGCGCCTCGCGCGTTGGAACTGGTCGATGAGGTGCGTGATTCGGCTAAAGCCGGACAGGAGGCCGCGGCCAAAGCGTTACGCAAGTTCCGTGACACAGTCGATCAAGCCCTTCCCGAGTCCGTACAACCGCTGCGCAAGAAAATCGTTGACGCCGCCATCGAATTGGCCGACCAGCTCGTCGACGCGCAATACAAATTCCACCGCAGCATTGTGCGCAGCGCGGATCATGCGCTGAGCAAGCCAGACGACGACACGGAGTAGGCGACCGCCGGCTCATCAGGGGTCGGCGCCCTGTCAAAGCGTTGACGACCTCCCGCTTGCTCGCGCGATGAGATTGTGCTTCAGCGCTTCTCGTCGCGAAGCAACGCATCGTTGACCGCGGCGCGGCGGGCGGTCTTGACGTGCTTGTCGGCGCGTTTCTCCTTCAATGACTTTCCGGACTTCTTGCTCATTGTTTGTCGAGGAGACTTATCGGACATCGCTGGCCCTTCATCGTGGGGCCTGGCTGGTCCCGGTTCTCCGACTGTACCCCACGTGTACCCCACGGCCGGCAGTTAATGGGATCCTCGGGCACCGCACCGGGGCCTCGGCGGGTGTATCGTCAAAGGAGTTGGAAATCCAGGCAGTCCGGGCTGAGTCAGCCTTACACCGCTGATCGCACTGAGCAAGCCGCTCGCGCCGGGCACGCAGGTGACCACCTCTCGTTTGGATCACCTTGAGCGCCTCGTTAAGCATTCCATCTTTGATGGATTCCTCGGGGGGACAGGGGCGGGCTGACGCACCAAGTTTCGGCCTTCTCAGTACGTATCCGCCCACGCCGTACGGGCCGGCGACGTTCAGCGCCGCTCTGGCCCAGGGGTTGGGCACCGTTGGTGCCGACGTCAGCGTCGTTCGGGTGTCCGACGGCTCGCCGTCTTCGAGTGCCCGCGTCGTCGGAGAACTGGTCAACGGCTCGGCGGCGTCGGTCGCAGCATGCGCCGAGTTGCTGAACCGGAGCGACGTCGCCGTCATCCAGCATGAGTACGGCATCTACGGAGGCGTGGACGGCGACGAAATCCTGGGGATCATCGAGGCACTGCGCGTCCCATCGATCTTGGTCGCTCACACCATTCCCAAAAACCCTACGCCACACCAGCGGTCGGTACTCCAGGCGCTGGCCACACGGGCGGACCAGGTAATCGTGATGTCGGCCGCGGCCAGCCACAGGCTGCGCCGGGACTTCGACATCGCCCACCGCAAAGTCGCCACCATCCCCCACGGCGCGACCGTCCCGACGAAGCCCGCCTGCGTGCGGGGCGGTCGACCCATCGTGTTGACCGGGGGCCTGCTGGGCCCGGGTAAGGGCATCGAGCGGGTGATCGAGGCGATGCGGTCGCTTCATGCTCTGCCCGGCCAGCCGCGGTATCTGGTGGCGGGCCCAACGCACCCCAAGGTGCTGGCCGCCGAGGGCGAAGCGTACCGCAATGCCCGGATCGAGCAGGCGCGGCGCAGCGGCGTCGCGAATTCGGTGTGCTTCGACACCGGTGACCGCAACCGTCCCATGCTGACCGCGCTCGTCCAGTCCGCAGCGGTCGTGGTCTTGCCCTACGACTCGACCGATCAGGTCACCTCCAGTGCTCTGGCCGACGCCGTCGCGAGCGGCCGCCCGGTCGTGGCCACCGCGTTCCCGCACGCCGTCGAACTGCTGGCCAGTGGGGCCGGCATCGTCGTCGCGCATGACGACCCGGATGCGCTGGCCTCCGCCCTGCGCCGAGTGCTGACCGAGCCGCGTCTCGCCGGTGCGATGGCGGCCGAGGCCAGGAGATTGGCGCCCGAGATGGCCTGGCCGGTCGTCGCGCGGGAGTATCTGCGGCTGGCGCATCGACTCGTTTCACACCGACGAGCACCGGTGTGACCGCTACCTCACCGGCTCCGATCTTCGATCACCTGCTGCGGCTGACGGACCGCCGTGGCACGTTGGCGCACGCGCGGCTCGCCGAGCCACTGCCCGAGCACGGCTACTGCACCGACGATGTGGCCCGGGTGCTCGTTGTCGCCACCCGAGACCATGGCCCCGACCGAATACTGAACAGCCTGGCCAGTGTTGCGTTGCGGTTCTTGAACGACGCCCAGGCGCTCAGCGGTGGATGCCGCAATCGGATGGACGGCAATGGCCACTGGCTCGACGAGCCTGCCATCGAGGACGCCTGGGGGCGGTGCGTCTGGGCTCTGGGGACCGCGGCCGCGCACAGCAATGTCGCCTGGGCCCGCCGGTTGGCCATCATGCAGTTCGAGCGCGCCGCCCAGGAGCGGTCGGCATGGCCGCGCGCGATGGCGTTCGCGGCGCTCGGCGCCGCCGAACTCCTCACCTTCGACCCGACACACCATGCGGCTCGCGCACTGCTCACCGACTATGCCCGCTCGGTGCCCGCACCGACCAACGATTCCGGGTGGCCGTGGCCCGAGCCGCGACTGACCTATGCCAACGCCGTTGTGCCCGAGGCGATGATCGCCGCCGGTTCGGCGCTCGCCGACGCGACGCTGTGTCAGCGCGGTCTGAAGCTGCTGGCATGGCTGGTCGCGTTCGAAACGGCAGACGGCCACCTGTCGCCCACCCCCGTTGGGGGCAGAGGCGCCGAGGACGCCAGGCCCGGATTCGACCAGCGGCCCATCGAGGTGTCCACGCTCGCCGATGCGTGCGCACGCGCCGCCGCCGTCGACACCGATCCGATCTGGCCGGCAGGCATCACGGCCGCCGCGGCCTGGTTCATGGGCGACAATGACGCCGGAGAGCCGATGTGGGACCCGGATACGGGCGGGGGGTACGACGGCCTGCACGCGTCCGGCGCCGACAATAACCAGGGCGCCGAGTCGACCCTGTCGGCGATGTCGACGTTGCAGCATGCCCGGCGTTTACTACTGTGCCGCAACGACTTCGACTCCCGACGCACTCACCACACGTAGCCGGCGACGACTCGCGGCGCGCCCGGCCGATACCTCATCTCGCATCGGACACGCAGCAACCGGCCTCCCGCTATGGCGCGCTATCGGGGTGTAGCCGCACCATGCGTGTTGTGCTGGTCTCATCGAGGTCGACGAGGTCACCGCGGGACCGCAGGAAATCGCTGAACGACTTAAAGCCCAAAGCCTTCTCGCTGAAAGACGGGTCCATCCGCTTCATCTGAGCCTTGACCGCGGAGTTGTGCAGCCACTCGGTGTCCTCCTTCTCCTGGCCGATTCGCAGGGCCCGTTCGAGTAGCCCGGTGGCGGCGGCCTGTGTGTCGGCGGGCGCCGGCTCGTCGTCGGATTCGGGGGCGCTCGCCTGTCGGCCGCGCTTTTTGGGTTCGGCGGGTTGCGCCGCGACGGTCGGTATCCCGGGCAGCGCGTCATACGTGACGAATTCGTCGCAAGCGGCGGCCAGCGACCGGCTGCTGGCGCCGGCCACGCCGATGCCGACAACGTAACGACCAAGGCGCTTGCACCGCTGCGCCAGAGCGATGTAGTCGGAGTCTCCGCCGACGATCACCACATGGGTCAGGTCGGGTAACCGGAACATGTCCTCGACCGCGTCGACGGCCAGCCGGATATCGGCGCCGTTCTTGCCGTACGCGGCCGCCGGAAACAGTTGCACCAGATCCACCGCGCGGCCCACGAGCTGTCCGTGATAGGCGGCGTTGACATCGGCTGACCAGTCGGCATAGGCGCGGGTGAGCACAAGGGTGCCGAACGACGACGCGAAATCGATGATGGCACCGACGTCGACGGTCGCCAACCCCAGCCGTTCCTTGTCCAGCCCCTTTGCCTTGTCTCGCTGGAACGAATTCCGGCCGTGCACCTGGTCATACCGCGATATCACGATGTTGTCGAAGTCGAGGTAGACGGCGACGCGGGTCGCGCCGGAATCGGTCATGGTGCCCACTTCGCCTGGTTCATGGTGTCCATCATGTCTGGTGCAGGCGCCTCCACCCAAAGCAGGCCCGCAGACCACCTGCCCGCTCCTGGGTTGAAAGCAGCTGATGCACCCAATTCGGTGTCATGGGCCTGCCCTCGTGGTGTGCAAATCCGTTGCGAAACACCACTGTGGGGCAACGCATTCGATGAGCGAACCGTGCCGTACACGCGTGGCTGCCGCAGGGCCGCGACTGTGACACACGACGTGGGGCAGTACGCCCGGCCCCAGGGCATCCAGACGGAAGGCACCTGCGTACCTGCGGCCCTTGGCTCACTTCCCGCACCACGCTGGAGATGCACAAAAACCCCCGGAGCCGACAAAGAGCGGAATCCTGCCGATAGAGAACAGGGCGGCCGCCGGACAGCCCCAGGGATCTTCGTCGTATCGAGTCCCTAGGCGGGACTCACTCCCACCGCCTGGGGGCCCTTAGGCCCCTGGGCGATCTCAAACTCCACTCGCTGGTTCTCCTCAAGGGAACGAAAACCGTCGCCCTTGATCTCCGAGTGGTGGACGAACACATCTTTTGCGCCGCCGTCAGGGGCGATAAAGCCGAAGCCTTTTTCGCTGTTGAACCATTTCACGGTTCCCTGTGTCATACTAACTTCTCTCTCTTTCCAATGTAAGCGTAATTGAGTACGCTCACAACCGACCATACTATGGATAAAAGCCAGAAAGCGGGACCGCGGGAAATTTCCCTGCGGTTACTCGGCAAATGCTCTTTGGGTCCATCGGTTGCAGCTCGATACTGTGCGCCGATAATTGACCTCACGCTCGCCGGCGGAGCGAATGGGAGGACTCGGCGAGCCCAATCTGGGCCAACCGTCGAGGGACGTGATTTCTCAGCGACTCCTGCTATCAGAGCGACGATTGTTCCGAACCCCCCGTGCTCGTGGTGTATTCGCGGACGAGCTGCCGCAACGCCCCCGCATTCATCGGTTGTGCTGAAGTGCAGACCTCGCCCAACAGACGCCCCGCCTCCTCCTCCGAGCTCGACGGCGATACCACGAACAACACTGCGTCACGAGAATGCGTACCCATTAGGTAAATGGTGTCGCTGAAGACCAGCCGGTAAGGATTAAGTGAAACCATTTCGCTGCCGCGAATAATTCGCGTCGGAGCGGGCGACCACCCGCTCGGGTCATAAACGACGCGGTGCACCGTGCCGATCCATAAACCGAATACGGCGAGCAAGTCGGGTAGCTCTGAGCTCAGGTCCAAGCTCTTTGGCCACCACGCCCCATCTACGGCGGCAGGGGTATTGTCGCGTTCACACAGCGCCAGTCGGGTCAGGTTTGAAGGGGGGGAGGAAACATGCGCCACCGTGGCGCTCCCGTCTACTAACTTTGCTATCGCAGACGGCTACCGAAGGGGCGGTACTCGACAAACCCACGATAGCCTCAGCATAGACCCTTGTCGGCGAGATGATGCACTAATCGCAGGTCGACCCGTTCGACGAGTTCCCCCGGGAGCGAGGTGCCACCGGGTTGAACCTATGTCAAGACCGCCCACCGAGGCGAACGGCCGGGCGACGGCGAACGGCCGGGCGACCCGCCCGAGCACGGCGCGCGGGCGAACCTTCTGATCGGCCCCTACCGAACCGGCCGGTGTGGCCATGATCGTGCCTCACGCAATGCCCAGGGCGGGGTGCGTGAACCCGGCGTCGAGCGAAAATTCGTTGGTCCACTGACACGTGGCGCTACGCCCTCTTGCAGGGGGCCTAGACGCGCGTTTCCGTTTCTTCCGCGCTGGTCATCAGCAGGCGCTCGACGGGCGAGGCATTGTCAGGGCTGGCTGCGGTCATCATGATCGCGTGCGCCTGGTCCGGCTCGGCGTGCGGGGACACGACCAGTAGCACGATCTTGTTGCGATTGAGCCCGAGGACTTCGACAGTGCTGACGGGTTGGAGGTGATATCCGTCGAGGCGTACCGTTCGCCCACCCACCGCGAATTTTGCTGGTGGCGTTGCCCATTCGCTCATATTGTAGACCACGCGGCCAATCGGTCCGAGTCGAACTGACAGCACCGACAGCAGATCCGGTAGCTCCGCCGTAAGGTCCTCACTGTGCGGCCACCATGCCCCATCGACACATCCGCTCTGCGGCGCCTTGGGCTTTAGCCTCAAGCGCGGTGTGTGTTCCGGTGGGGTATGCCGGTGCTCAACATCCGTGTGCTCCTGTTTCAGCGTCACAACGACGCTCCTGTCTTGGCCGCGAAATCGGCCAAATCATTCGAATCGGCGACGACATGGCTGTGACTAGTCAGGTACGAGATGCCGCCGATGATTCACACACTACGCGGGCGGTCCGTAACAAGCCACGGCGACTCGATGGTCCCGACCAGCCGATCGGCGCGCGATCTCAGCGGATGGAAACGAGTTGGTCGATCGAATCCTGGGGTAAGTCGCCGTCGACGACGGCGGTCACCACCAGCTGGTTCAGCGTGATCGCGCCCTTGTGATTGTCGAGGAACGCGGTGTCGGAAGCGTCGCGACCGGTGGCTATGCGCACCAGGGTTTGCCGCGGCGCCAGCAGCGTCGCATCGACCACCCGCCACTGCCCCTCGACAAAAGCTTCGGCGACCGCGTGAAAATCCATCGGCTGCACCCCCGGGGCGTACACCGATACCAGGCGCGCCGGGACGTTGACCGCGCGCAGCAGCGCCACCACCAGATGCGCGTAGTCGCGGCACACGCCTTCACCGGCGAGCAGGGTGTCCACCGCCCCGTCGATCGGATCGCTTGAGCCGGGCACGTAGTTCAGCCTGGTGCCCACCCACGAGCTCACGTTCTCCAACAGCGTCGACGAATCGCCGTAGGTGCCGAATTCGGTTGCAGCAAAACCGTAGAACTTATCGGCCTCGGCGTAGCGGCTGGGTCGCAGATACATCGACAGGTCGTATTCGGTCACCGGCGCCGGATCGGTCTGACCCACGATTGTCGCCGCGTAGTCGACTTTCAGGGTGCCCACCGCCGCGTCGAACTTGTGGATGCGGTTGCCATGCACGCCGCTGACTTCCAAGGGCTGGACGGACCTGCCGTTCAAGACGAAGCGCAGCGATTCGAAGACCTCAGTGCCGGGATGCGGGGCAACGGCAATCTGAAACTCCAGCGTCGTGGGCGCGGTGATTTCGACTTCGATCTCGGCGCCCACTTCGCGTCTCATAGCCTGATGATGCGCCAGTCGTTGCGGATCCGCCAGCCGTGCGGCGGCGTCGGTTCGGGGTGGCGTGTTCCCTGCACATGCGTCCGCCAGACCCGAACCGGTGCCCCCCAGCACCGCCACGATGCCGAAACCGAAACCGTCGGCGCCGCGCCGGTGGATCGTCAGCGCGTCCGCCCCTCCCGCGATCAACGTTGCCCACCAACACATGCCGGCAGTGGTCCGTCGTTGGTCTTCTATCTGTGTTCCATACGGGATACCGTGAGAGCCAGCAACCGATTTGAACAGGTTGCGTTCGCAGTCTGTTGCTAGATGGCCGTTGGTGCGCAACTGTGGTGTTAAGCAGTCAGCACCAGACTGGCCGCCGTCGACTCTTCGCTGTGTGGACAAACGCAGCACGGCTCTTCGGTAGAGCCGGTATTCGGGCCAGCGCCGGTCTTGATGCCCCTCACCGGACGGCCGCGAATTGCAGGGGGTTGGCCGATCCGGGCGGCCTGATGCGGGGGAGCCGGGCGGGCAGCGCGTTGGTTGCCGGCGCCCCTTCGCTCCAGCCCGGATCGGAGTAGTGTGAAAACACATCGGCGGTATTCCGTTTGTGATCGTTCGGGTTCATGTCGTCGCCGATTCGAGCAATCTGGCCGCTAGTGCGGTCAAGACGGGAGCGTCGCGATGACGCGAGGACAAACCCGCGACAGCTCGAGACAGGACGCCAACCGGGGCGTCCGTACGCCGCGGTTCCGGTTGAAACCCACGGTGCATGGCAGCGGGCATGTGGATGGCGCATGGTGGCCGCACAGCGATGACCTGACGACGCAGCTGCCCGGCCTGATCGCGGTTCTGTCGAGGCGCCTGGGCGTGATCAGTTGTGTGACGTACAACAACACCGAATGGAGAACATCGCCCGCCGAACTTGTGAGCGGCGGATGTGTGGCCCAGCTTGACGGATACCCCGGAGCGCCGCACAACACGGTCGAAGTCCTTGACCCCAAGGGCGATAACATTGTGTTGCTGGTTGTTCCGGTTCACATCGACCCCGATCAAGCGCATGGCATTGTGATGGCAGCCGCAGCGCCGGGCGACGCTTCAACCGTCGATACCCTGCTCATGATCAGCACGGGAGACCGGGAAAGCCGCACCGAGAGGGACGCCGCGCGGGACCGCTGGGATTCGGAATGCCAGGCGCAACAGCCGATTGTGAGGATGACCGTCGACCCCGACGCAGGTCTTCCGTCGTCTTCCCCCTACGGGCACCGCGCCTCCATCGCACCACAGCTTAGGGACAAACCGACGATGACAAAAGACGACCCGGCATTCAAAGCGTTCAGCGACTTCGGTATTGACGACATCCCCGCCGGGGCGGCAGTTTCGCGGCGCATGCTTCGGCGACGCGAGGACCGACGCGAAGACCGGCGCGAGGGCGTTGACAATTCGACAACCGTCGGCCCGATCACCGTGGCTGCGCGCGCCGCCTTGGCGTCCAGCGCCGTCGCACATGCCGTGGTCGAACTCGAGAATCAACTCATCGAATTGAATGATCAACTGACACAAGCGGAGTAAAGAACTCGTCACCGAGGAAGAGAGCCTGGCTCGGTGGAGTGATCCTGTTCGCCTCACCGTTGAGATGTGTTGGTTAGACGGCCGTGGCTCAAGAGGTTTCGTTGGAAAGGGGGCAAGCTGATGGTTATGCGACTGTCGGGGGCCGATGCGCTGGCGCTGCACACACAAAGCCCGAAGATGCCCGCGCACACGGTTACGCTGGTGATCATCGATGCATCCGACCAGCTCAGCCACCAGCGGCTACACCAACTGGTGGCCGCGTCGCTGCCGCAGCTGGCGCGATTCCGCAGCCGACTGGTGACCAAGCCGCTGGGTGTGGGGCAGCCCGTCTGGGCAGAGATTGACGGCTATGACCCTTCTGCGCAAATTCATTGCGCTACGGTTCGCGCTCCCGGCGGCCGGCGCGAGTTTGCCGAGCTCATCGCGGACTTGAGTACCAGGCGACAGGATTGCCTTAGCCGACTGTGGGAAGCGTGGAGCATCGACGGACTGGCGGGCGGCCGGTGGGCGTTGGCGGTGAAGATGTCACCTGCGCTGAACGATGGAGCCGCAGGGGCGGCGTCCGTGTGGCCGCGGCTGCTGACTACCCGACCGCGCGCCGACCCGGCCAACAATCTGCCGCCCGAGCCGAGCTTAGGCTCGGCGCCTTCCGTCGGCGACCTCGTCACCGATGTGATGAGCGAGACCGTCGAAAACCATGTCGCCGGAATGTGGCTGATCGCCGAGACAATCTCCGGCGTGCTGCAGGCCGTAAGTGGTCGGCTGCTCCGCATGCGCGTGGGCGCCCGGACGGCCCCGGTCGCATCGTCGGTGAGCAGGCCGGTGCCGCACACAGTTTTCGACGCGCCGCTGACCAAGCGGCGTACGGTGGCCTTCGCCTCGATCCCGCTGGCAGACGTGGAGGCGGTCAGCAACGCGTTCGGGGGCAGCATCACCAACGTTGTGCTGGCTGCCTGCACACTGTCATTGCGCGCCTGGCTGCAACGGCACGACAAGGTACCCGACGATCCGCTGCTGATGCGGATGCCGTTCGAGTTACCAGCCACGGGTCGCCCCAGGGTTGGCAGGGCGTTGACCGTCGGGCAGCTGCGCATCCCGGTACACCTCGCCGACCCGGTGCAGGTTGTCGCCAACCTCCATACCGCCACCGAAAGACTGAACGCAATCTGCAGTCGCGGTAGCAAAAATGGTTCTCCCAGAGTCGATGTAGCGGCAATGGCCTCGCTTACCCCGCCGACCGTGGCTCGCGTGGGTATGCAGCTCTACACCCGATCAGGCCTGCGGAGCCAGCTCGAGCCGATCTGTCACGGCAGTGTCTCCTACGTTGCCGGTGAGTCGGTGCCGGCATACTGTGCCGGCACCAAGGTCGTCGGCATGCATACCGTGGCGCCACTAGCCGAAGGCAGTGGGTTGAGCATCGCGCTGACCTCCCGTGGTGACGAATTGGATGTGAGCGTGTGTGCGTGCCCCGACAATGTGCCTGCGGTCGACGATATCGCGACCGGGTTCGTCCGCGCTGTCGATATTTTGGTGGCGGCCGCTAAGGAATTTCCTCGCGGGCACGGCCGTTCCGTCGTCACAGAGATGACGTCACACGCCGCGAATCGTTCACGCGGCCAGTCCTGTTGACGGGCTCAAGCGAGTCCCCGCGCTGTCGTTTGGCCGACGGCATTGACCGCCCGACGTACCGCATCAGAGAAGGGAAGGTCGGCTCGGCCTTTCGC
The DNA here is from genome assembly GCA_963711445.1 of uncultured Actinomycetota bacterium. Taxonomy (GTDB): domain Bacteria; phylum Actinomycetota; class Actinomycetes; order Mycobacteriales; family Mycobacteriaceae; genus Mycobacterium. The sequence continues at coordinate 1,273,041 of CAVQEF010000001.1, read as the reverse complement.
CGTAATCGCGGGCTCCCGGCCGGTATGCCGTAGGGTTGCAACCAGTTCCCTGGGCTTCTGTAGAAGCCAGATGGGGAGTTAGAGGCCGGGTCGCTACAGCGCCACCGGCCTTGTCCATGCTCAGGCACGTTTCATCCACAGTATGAGTCGCGGCCTGGTATCGCCGGCTTCCGCGCTTCGCAGGGTTGCGGGGTGGCCAACGGCCGCATCAGGGCGGGGTCCGGCCCGGCAGCGTGCGCTTGGCTTCCCGAGCCACGGAGCGGGTCCACTCCGGATGGGCTGCCGCTTCCTTGCGCAGCGCCCGGTAGGACTTCCACAAATCGCGCGGCGACGGGATGGAGGGCAGCCGGGCGAGTTCCCAGTGGATCCCGTTGATCGGGTCGTCGAAGAACACCGCGTAATACCCGGGCGTGTACTGCGGGTACTCGGCGGGCGGATCGGTGACCGGGATGCCGCGCGGGATCAAGAACTCCCGGTGAAAGCGGTCGACTTCGGCGCGGGTGCGGGCCCACAGCGCGATGTGGTTGATGCCGACCGCCTGGTCGCCGTGCCGCAGCTTCTGTCCGGTCGCGGCCGGCTGGATACCGATGTAGCTGTGCGGCAATGGGAATCGAGCCATGTAGTAGGTCGAGCGGTACTCGATGTCCAGCGTCCAGAAGCTCATGTAGCCGAGCCAGCCGAACATCGCGTCGTAGAAGGCGATCGACTCGTCGTAGTCCACGACGTTGAACTCCACGTGGTGAACGCCCCGCCAGCGCATCGCGCCTCCTGTCAAGCCAGTCGGCCGGCCGTGGGGCCTCGAATGCCTGCGGGGTGGAGTCGCTTCGAACCGACTCGTTACCCCTCCGGCGGCGGCGGCTGGTGCGCGAATTCGTCCTTGATCTTGGGCACCATCTCGGGCGCGTAGACGTAGATCGCCGCCTCGACCTCGTACTCGGCCTGGTCGGACTTCATCGGTGTCCCGTCGTCCACCATCTTCACCAGCGACTTGGCGGTCGCCATCGGATCGGGCGCCGAACGCACCTGATCGGCGAACCACCGGCCTTCGGCGGCCATGTTGCAGTCGTTGTAGTCGGTCCCGTGGATCATTTTGTCCTGGGCGAGCAGGCTGATGTACTGCTCGTCTTGGGGCGTCAACGTGCAGCCCGCCCATGCTCGCGGCGCCGACAGCAGGCCGCCGCCCAGCAATCCGGCCACACAGACAGCGCTGGCAGCCCCCACCGACAGCGCCCGCGTGCGCAAGCGTGTACGTGTCGTCGTCATGTTCGAATTCCCTCCGCGTGGAAAACCTTTGCCCTCCGACGCAAGCCAAGCCGCAATCTCTGCAAACAATCGGCCCATAAGGCCATTCGTGCCGCGGCAAACGGGCGCGCGATCGATGGCCGTATCGACCGAGGCTGCGCTGCCATCTCAGATCACCGTCACATCAGACACATTTCAGTGTCGGCGTCCGCCATGAAACTAGCGAGCAAGCCCAGTCCACAGCGATAACACCCGCTGGCCTGAGCATGTACGACAGGTTAACATTCGGTACTTTCCCCGTCGAGGGAAACAATTGACCTACCAAACACAAGCAAACCGCAACACTTGCGTACTGGAAGTTCTCTCGGGCCGCAGCTAACAAGTCGCGCCACCGGTGGCCGGGGCACACCGCGGCCCCGGACTTTGCTGTCAGCTGAAGACGGTCTGGCCGTCGGCGCCGATCAGATAGCGTTCCGTGCCCTGCTCGACCCGGGGCGCGTCGGCGCCCAACGCCACGGCAACCTTGTTGCTGGCATTGCGCATGATGTCGAAAGTGATCTCGACGGCTTCGGCCTCGGTGAACCGGGAGCGCACCTCGGCGACGTCGTCGGCGACGAGGTGCGCAGGCGTCCAAATTAACCCATCGGTGTAGCGGAGCGCTGCTTTTGCGCGGTCGTCGAGCAAACCCGAGGTCGCGAAGTGGTCGAGCTCGCCGTACAGCGCCTCCGAGCCCCCGGCATCGAGTGCGGCGCCCTCGCGCAGCGACTTGCACAGCCGGCAGTTGTGCTGCGCCGCCCCGCGCAGCCGGACCAGCTCGGAGGTGACCGGGTCCAGCCCCCGCATTTGCGCCACCGCGAGCAGAAAGTCGTTGAACACCGCATCCGAGGGCTCGGTGGCGTGATCCCAGGTGATCGGGCCCCCCACCCAGCCCAGGTACTGCGAACCCGCGCCGAGCGCTTCCAGCCCGGCGCGCACCCGCGGCACGAAGTCGGCGACATACATCAGCACGACCACGCCGAAGGTGCGCTCCCCCAGCTGCCGCCACAGCCGCGACCGCTGCTCGGCGGTGATCGCGGTGACGTCGACGCTGAACTGCTCGGCGAACTCGGCGACAACGGCCTCGGCCTCCGACTGCGGCTCACCTACCTCGACGGGAGCGGGCAACGCCGGCAGCGACACCGCCGCCGCGCACACCCGCCGCACCAGCGCCGACTCCCGGCCGTCGCCCGGTGACAGGGCCACCAACCGGGTCAGCTGATCCTGGGCGAGCGAAACCGGGGCCGTCATTCAACACACGCTAGAGCGCGCCCGGCCCCCGGGCAATCGGCTACTGCGCCCGGCTCACCGAGGACATGTGGAAGTCCGGGATCCGCAACGACGGCATGGCCGCCCGGGTGGCCCAGTCGCCCCATTCCCGCGGCAGGGTCCGCTCGCTGACGCCGGCCTGAGTGGCCCGGCGCAGCAGGTCCAGCGGGCTCTCGTTGAACCGGAAGTTGTTCACCGCCGCGGTCACCTCGCCGTTCTCGACCAGGTAGACGCCGTCGCGGGTCAGCCCGGTCAGCAGCAGCGTGGCGGGGTCGACCTCGCGGATGTACCACAGCGTGGTCAGCAGCAGGCCGCGCTCCGTGGCCGCGATCATGTCGGCCAGATCGGCCGATCCGCCGGTCATCACCAGGTTGTCGGCGGCGACGGACACCTCGGTGCCGTATTTGGCCGCCGTGGCCCGCGGGTAGGCCAGCGTGTTGATCACTCCGTCGCGGATCCAGCCCACCTGGCCGATCTCGATGCCGTTGTCGAACACCGACACCGTCTCCGAGGAGCTGCTCGCCGCGACGAACGGCGCGCACGCCAGGCCCGGGGCCATCGGATCGGAGAAGAGCGTCAGCGGCAGGTCGGTCAGCCGCTCCCCCACGCGGGTCCCGCCGCCCGGCGCCGAGAACGCGGTGCGGCCCTCCTGGGCGCCCCGGCCCGACATGGACCACCCCAGGTAGATCATCATGTCAGCCACCGTGGTCGGGGGCATGACCGTCTCGTAGCGGCCCGCCGGCAGTTCGATGCGCCGCTTGGCCCACCCCAGCCGGGTCGACAGCTGCTCGAGCAGCGGATCGATGGGCACGTCGACGAAGTCGGCCGTGCCGATGCCAGCCCAGGCGCTGGCGTCGCCGCGCTTGGCGTTGATCTCCACCGAGCCGGTGGGTTGGGTGTAGCGCCTGCGCAGACCCGTCGAGGAGGCCAGGAACGTCGTCGCGACGCTGTGGTGGGCGAAGCCGTACAGCGTGTCGGTGCCCCGGAACGCCCGGCTCAACGACCCGGCGACGTCGCCGAACACCTCGGCGCCGGTACCCGAAACCGGGGCGTCCCAGTCGACGGGCGTCGCGGTGTCGGCGATCAGCGGCGCGGCATCACCGGCCTCCGGCGCCGAGCGGGCCGCGTCCTGGGAGGCGGCCACCAGACCCGGGATCACCCGCGGGTCCACCTCGGCGGACACCACCGTGCCCAGGCGGGCGCCGTCCCCGTCGCGCACGATCGAGATCACGGTCATGCTGCGGCCGACCGAAACCCCGTTGGTGGTCATCGAATTGCCCGCCCAGCGCAGCGTCGCCTCGACCCGGTCGGTGACCAGCACCATGGTCTCGTCGGCGCGGCCGCGTTTGGCGGCCTCGTCCAGGACGAGGTTGACGACGTGCTGCGGGGGGATCATCGGCCGCCCTCGGTGCGGGTGTTGAGCACGTTGACACCGCGGAACAGCGCCGACGGGCACCCGTGGCTGACGGCGGCGATCTGCCCGGGCTGGGCCTTGCCGCAGTTGAATGCCCCGCCGAGCCGCCACGTCGAGGGGCCGCCCACCGCCTCCATGGAATTCCAGAAGTCGGTCGTGGTGGCCTGGTAGGCGACGTCGCGCAGCTGACCGTCGAGGCGGCCGTCGCGGATCCGGAAGAACCGCTGGCCGGTGAACTGGAAGTTGTAGCGCTGCATGTCGATCGACCACGACTTGTCGCCGACGATGTAGATGCCGTTCTCGACGCGCCCGATCAGGTCGGCGGTGGCCAGGTTGTCGGTGCCGGGTTGCAGCGACACGTTGGCCATCCGCTGGATCGGCACGTGATGCGGGGAGTCGGCGTAGGAGCAGCCGTTGGAGCGCGGCTGCCCCAGCCGCGGGGCGAACACCCGGTCCAGCTGATAGCCGACGAAGACGCCGTCGCGCACCAGATCCCAGCTCTGGGCGGCGACCCCCTCGTCGTCGTAACCGACACTGGCCAAACCGTGTTCGACGGTGCGGTCGGCGGTCACGTTCATCACCGGCGAGCCGTACCGCATGCTGCCCAGCTTGTCCGGCGTCGCGAACGAGGTCCCGGCATAGGCGGCCTCGTATCCGATGGCGCGGTCGTATTCGGTCGCGTGGCCGATGGATTCGTGAATGGTCAGCCACAGGTTGGTCGGGTCGATCACCAGATCGGTGGGCCCGGGCGTCACGGTGGGCGACTTGACCTTCTCGGCCAGCAGCGGTGGCAGCTGGGCGAGCTCGTCGGTCCAATTCCACACCTCGTCGCCGGCCAGCGCCTCCCAGCCCCGGCCCATCGGCGGCGCCAGCGTGCGCATCGAGTCGAAGCTGCCCGCCGCGGTGTCCACGGTCACCGCGTCCAGCGACGGCATCACCCGAACCCGCTGCTGGGTGATCGAGGACCCGAAGGTGTCGGCGTAGAAGGTCTGCTCCTTGACGGCGGTGACAAAGGCCGACACGTGGTCGACTCCATCGGCGCTCAACAGGCGCCCGGAGTAATCCTGCAGCACCGCGATCTTGTCGGGCACGGGGACGCCGAACGGGTCGATTTGGTAGCTCGACGCCCACGTCGCGTCGGCATACACGGGCTCGGGCGCCAGTTCGACGCGCTCGCGGTTGAGCGCCGCCAGCGTCCTCGCCACCTGGACCGCGCGACGGGCGGTCTCGGCGGCGACCGAGGGCGCCAGCTCCGCGTGCGATGCGAAACCCCAGGTGCCGTCGACAATCACCCGCACCGCCAGGCCCACCTCGCGGCTGATCACCGCATTCTCGAGCTCGCCGTCGCGCAGCTGGATGACCTCGGTGCTGATGCGCTGAATCCGCAGGTCGGCGTGGCCGGCCCCGGCCTTGGTGGCCGCCGACAACGCAGCATCGGCCAATTCGTGGCGCGGCAGGTCCAGGAAGTCGGGATCGATCTCCCGAGTCGGTGTCACGGCTCCACCGTAACGACCGCTCCCCCCAAACCGCGGCGGCGCCCGCTTTAATACACCCATGCCCGACGTGACCCGTCGCTCCACCGCGCTGGGCTATACCTTGCTGGCGCCCAGCCTGTTCGGTGTGGTCGCCTTCCTGCTGCTGCCCATCCTCGTGGTGGTGTGGCTGAGCCTGTACCGATGGGATTTGCTCGGCCCGCTGCGCTATGTGGGCCTGGCGAACTGGCGCTCGGTACTGACCGACCCCGGCTTCGGCAACTCGCTGATCGTCACGGCCGTCTTCGTGGCGATCGTGGTGCCCGCCCAGACGGTGCTGGGGCTGGCGGCCGCTGCGATGCTGGCGCGCCGACTTCCGGGCACCGGGCTGTTTCGCACCGTCTACGTACTCCCGTGGATCTGCGCCCCGCTGGCCATCGCCGTGCTGTGGCGCTGGATCCTGTCTCCCACCGACGGCGCCGTCGCCACCGTGCTGGGGCATGACATCGAATGGCTGTCGGATCCGGACTTCGCACTGCCGCTGGTGTCGGCCGTCGTCGTGTGGACCAACGTCGGGTACGTCTCGCTGTCGTTCCTGGCGGGGCTGCTGGCGATCCCCGAGGACATCCACGCCGCCGCGCGCACCGACGGCGCCACCGCCTGGCAGCGGTTCTGGCGCATCACCCTGCCCATGTTGCGCCCGACCACGTTCTTCGTCCTGGTGACCGGGATCGTCAGCGCGGCACAGGTTTTCGATACCGTCTACGCGCTGACGGGCGGCGGGCCGGCCGGCAGCACCGACCTGGTGGCCCACCGCATCTACGCCGAGGCGTTCGGCTCGGCGGCCATCGGGCGGGCATCGGTGATGGCGGTGGTGCTGTTCGTCATCCTCATCGCGGTCACCATGGTGCAGCAGTCGTACTTTAAGCAACGTAGTACATACGATCTGCTCTGAAAGAATAGCGCCGTCCCCCGTTCAGCATCACCCGGCACCACGTAGCGATGCCTCCAAGGCGAAGCCCGTAACCAGCATGTTCCCTTGCTGTCATACGCACGTCGGGCCTACGCTGCGGCGAATCGGGCGAACGTCACATAACACAAGTGGGGTGAACCGTTGAGTGAGGGCTTCCACGTGAAGAGAGGCGACCACTACCGGTCACCTCTGATCGCCCTCACCATCATTTGCGGACTGCTATTGGCCCTGCTATTGACCTTCGTTCTCTTACATAGTGACCAGCACCCAGCACAGTCACAGAACCCGGAGTCGGCAGAGTTGGCGAAACTCGCCACCCTGCCGATCAAGGGACGCGCACCGAAAACCGGGTATGCCCGCAGCCTGTTCGGCCACGCGTGGACCGACGACGTGACGGTGGCCGACGGGCATAACGGCTGCGACACCCGCAATGACATCCTCCGGCGTGACCTTGTCAATGTCGAGACCAAACCCGGATCGAACGGCTGCACCGTGCTCAGCGGGGTATTACACGATCCTTACTCTGGCACCACGGTCGAGTTCCACCGTGGCCGGCGCACGTCCTCGCTGGTGCAAATCGACCACGTGGTCGCGTTGTCGGACGCGTGGCAGAAGGGCGCACAACAGTGGGATGCGGCCAAACGCCGCAACTTCGCCAACGACCCAATCAATCTTCAGGCCACTACCAGGTCGATGAATGAGCAGAAGAAGGACGGCGACGCTGCAACGTGGTTGCCGCCCAACAAATCCTACCGCTGCACGTACGTTTCCCGCATAGTCGACGTGAAGACCGCCTATGGGCTGTGGGTGACGCAGACTGAGCATGGTGCAATCGCTCGTATACTCACCAACTGCGGTGCGTCCGCCGGGCAACTGCCCAAGGCGAATGCCCCAGCCAGTACGGCCCAAAAGCCTGTCATAAGGCCGTCCGGCGGACGAGATACCCCCCGAGATGGGCAGCTATGGTCGCTCTATCTGGAGGATTCTCAAACAGGGCTTGGGGGCAAACCTTTCCGGGCCCTCGTGGACCTCCTTGGAGAGCACCCGCCGATACCACTCGGCAGCGGATAGCCCCGCAGCGTTCATCACAGGCGTTAGCGGTTGTCCCTCAACCAGAAACTGGCTCAGGGCGGCCATGTAATCGTGAAAACCGCTCGGGTAGTGCCAACCCTCGAAGGACCGGAGTTCGGCTGGGAGCCCAGCCGCCAGGACGGCGGGATCATCGGGGTTTTGTCTGAGGTTGCGTCGTTGTGGCATCAGTAGCCTCTGTTCCATCGGGCGCGGGCTGCCTTGCGGCCAGCCGCGCTACGGCGTGCGTGTGGGTCATCGGGATCTGCGTTGTCGGGCAAGCCGATCCGGCTTAGCAGCTCGGCCAGGGCCTTGCGCTGGAACCGGGCCTCGGAGACGAGCGGGTGGACCTGTAACTGTTTGGCCGAGCCCAGCACCGTGTACGGCTGGCCTTCCATCGCGGCCTCCAGCCGGTCGATCTCGTCTCGGGTCCGGCAAACCTGCTCCAAGATGGCGAGCAAGTGCGGCTCGTCGGTGAAGTCGAACGTTTGGTGTAGCGATTTCCACAGCCCCTTGCCGGCCTTGTCGAGGCCGCGCGGAGCACGCGGTGTAGACGGCGTATCGGGGCGCTCGGGACCGGAGCTCTCCGCGCTTTGGGCGTCGGAAAGCAGAGCTTTCCTAGCCATTTCTGCCATTTTTTTAGCTTCCTTTCAGGGCCTCGTTTTGGGACCATCAATCAATGTCGAGCGACACGAAGCGCGTGGTTCTGGGCGTGCTGGCGGTAGTCATAATCGCGTTAGTCGTCGTGTTCGTGGTTCTCCTGGTGAGCAACCCCGAATCTTCACCGCCCGCGAACGGGCCAACAGCGACAGTGAACCGGCCATCGGCAACCGTGAACCAACCACCGACGGTCGCCGCTATCTGCAACGATGGCACTCCGTGGTCCGGCAGGAGCCGACGCGGCGCCTGTTCGCATCACGGCGGTGTCGAGCAATGGCAAGCACCGTAGCCAAGCCAAAAAATCGAGCTATGCGATTCGCATCGGATCGACGGGGCGCATTACCGTCCGGTCAAAGTGCGGGGGTGGAGGTATGCCCCCTGGGGTACCCACGGCGGGCCAAGGTTGCCCGCCCCTACCTGCGGCGATGCCGCCCTGTGCCCTGCCCCTTGCCCCCAGGAGGGGCCAGCGTGCCTCTGTGCCCCCCGATAACCCCCACCCCAGGCCCCTACCCTGCCGCCCTACCCCGAGGGGGTGCCTGGTGCCCTGGGCCTGCCCTAGGCCGGAGTGCCCTCCCTCCCCACGCGCGGAGGGAGGGGATACTCCACCCCAGGCCCTGCCCTACCCAGGGCAGGCCCCCGCAACTGTGCTGCCCCCTTGTGCGATCACCACGCCGCAGTGACCAACACGACGGTCCGAGGAGACAAGCCAGCTAACCTGAAGGACATGAGCGCCGTTAGCAAAGGGATTGGCTGCGCCGTCGTCCTTTTAGGTGGCTTTCTCTTACTGGGCGCATGCGTTGCCATCTTCATCGGTTCGAACACAGGCAAAAACGCCACGAGCCCATCGACATCCGGGCAAGGTGCGCCTGTGGCGCCAGCCGACGACCACCGCACGATGCCAGGCAACGGCACCTATCAGATGGGTGGGATCGACGGCAAGGACTGGGGCGTCTACGAAGCAACGGCAACCGGCAATTGTGAATGGTCTATCCGCTCAGTGGCCCGTTACCGCCCGGGACTGGTGCTAGACAGCGGGACTGCTGTCCCAGGCGAGGCGGTACGGGTCAACGTTCAGCCTGACGGCGACGTTAGCTCGATTAGCGGTGAGATAAATAAAGATCATCGCTTAGTGTTCATGACCAACGGGTGCGGAGTTTGGCATCTCGGCAGCTAGTCGACGTAAAGCAGGAAGCCCCGGTGTTTATGGCACCGGGGCCTTTGCCGCTTGGCTATTCAGTTGTCCCTGTTTGGGTTTGGATCAGGCGGCGTCGTACAGCCGCACGATGCCGGCGGGGTTCAACGTGCCCCAGGCGGCACGCATGATGCCCCGGACCCACTGCCCGTCATTGGTGACCGAGGGGAACCGCTCCACCTTGGTGCCGCTGCGGACCACGAACCGCTGTTGGGTCTTGTCGATGCCCCACGCAAACGTGTTCGCGTCAACGTGGATCGAGGTAATCACCGGCAGCCCCGCGACGGCGATACCGTCTTCTACGAACTGAATCAGCGACTCGTTAGAACCGCTCTGGCGCTTCAGCAGCGACAGGGCCTCAGCCGTGGTCGGCGACATCAGCCAGTGAGTCAGCTTGGCCCCGTGGGCTTCCGCCGCGTACCGACCCGAGACGAAGTTGTCCAGGTTGGCCAGGCTGGCCCCGGTATCCACAGCGGTAGAAGCCAGCGACAGCAGACCGTCGAAGCCCTTGGCCGTGGTGTTGGCGAACAGCGCCGCGTCGTAGCTCTCGGCGATCTGATTCGCCAGGGCCTTACCGATCTGGGATGCGATGTCCGGGTCCGCGTCATCGAACAACTCGGAGCTGGACAGGTGAAGGCCCGCAGCCTTCACAGGCTCAATCACAACCTCGCCGGTGTCGCCGTTGCTCGGGGTGATCTCGTCCAGCTCGTCGTAGAACGCCGTGGTAACCCCGCCGTTCCAGATCGGGAAGTTCGCCTTGGCCTTGTCCGTGTTGAACACGGTCGAGACCTGGGCGGCAACGGACTTGGACTGGACCTCGAGCGAGAGCAGCTTGCCGAAGTCCTCAGGCAGCCAGGCACCGGCCTGGTCTGCGCGCACTGCACCTGCGTACGTCATGTTTCTCCTTAGAAACAAAGCGGCCCTTGGCTATTCGAGCCAAGAGCCGAGATGATGGTTGACAGTCATCCCGCCACGGACGGGAATCGTTTTGGGGCACAGCCCCTTGCGCTTGCGGCGGTAGCCGCAGCTACTGCGGGAGGGCCGTCACGGACGGCCTGTCTCCCTAACTCCTTAGAAGGTCACCCCAGGTGATTGGAGCCTTACCGGGCCTGTTGTTTCCGATGCCCTGTGACATGTCCACGGGCCGGTCCTTCGGGTTCTTCGCCAGGCCGGGGCGTGCCGCGATAAGCGCGGCGGCAGCCTCGGCTACAGCCTCGGAGTCGACGTGACCGGCCTCGGTCAGGAGGTCCGGCAGCGAGACACCGCCCAGTTCCAACAGGTCGCCGGGCTGGGACAGCAGATCCCCGGCGAGGCGTTCAACCTCGCGGGTCTGTAGGGCCTCGACCAGTGCTCGGGCCTCGTTGCGCTCTAGTCGGTACCGCTGCTCCCTGGGGGGCTTGTATTCACCCTCCGGGCTCTCAGCGCCGTTTTGAGGCTCCCCGGTGTCATTACCCTGCCCCTGTACCGTTTGGCCGTCAGCGTTGATCTGGGCTCCAGCGGGAGCACCGGAGGTGCTTCCCTTGAGGGGGCCAGCCCCGCTGGCGCCCGTTTCGGCGGCCTGTGTCTGTTCGGTCATCGGTTGATCTCCTCGGGTTGGTGCGTGGGCCAGTAGGTGATGGTTGCGCCGGCCAGCGGGTGGCTACCGTCGTTGTGGCGGCGGTCGTCAGGCCGCAGGAAGCTCGCGCCATCCGGTACGCGGAACGTCATCGGCCCCGAGCTGGCTAGCAGGCTCAGGAAATCGTCCGGGTCATGCAGTGGGTCGTGATCCATGTTGTTTCTCCCTCGTTGGTTGTGCATGAAAAAGACCCGCCTGCCGGCGCTTGCAGCGGGAGCTGCTGCGCTTTGAGGCACCGATCTGTGATCGGAGCCGGATTGCAGACGGGCCGTCGATGTTCAGTTGTTCAGTCTGCGAACGGGTCAAAGAACGCCTTCGACGGCTCGGGCCTCCCCGGTGGAGATTCGAAGGGCATCTCCTCCCACGGTCGTTGCGTTGACGCAACCGAAACCCTGGCGTCCACGCTAGGGTTGTAATCCCCTTGCACTTCACCCCTTCGGGGTTCCGTATGTTGGCCGGAAGATAGAGCAGATCCCCAAGGATCTGCCTCCCTGGGGGGACCGACACGAGGCGAATTTTTCGCCGAGTGGAGGTCCTGTCCATCCCTAGCGTGGACGCTAGGGTTCTCTTCTCCTTTGGAGATCCCCTTTGGGATCTCCTTTATCCCTAACTGGTTGTGCGTGGACGCTAGGGTCTCCCTAGCGTGGACGCTAGGGTTCATTGCGTGGACGCTAGGGTTCTCGTTGGCCGTACCCTGGGAAACCCTGGCGTGGACGCCAGGGTTCAGTAGGCGATACTCGTTGGCCTTGCCACCCGAGTGGCCCTGATGGACTATCTCAATCCAACCGGCTGCCTCGTTGGTTTTTATCTGACGCCAGCAGGCACTTGTAGACAGTCCGGTCCACTCCGCTATGTCTTCAAGCTTGGCAAAGCACCGCAGCGTCTGGGGGTTGGCCCACGTCCTCAGTGCGTTTAGCACAGTGCGGTGCTTCGGCAGCGTCCCGCTCCGGTTGTATGCCTGGTCCCACAGCGTCTTGGGATGTACCTCGGCCATCTTCAGGCCTCGGCCCGCTGCGCGGCCAGTTCGGCCTGGGCCTCGCGGAACTGACTACGCCACTTCGCAGCCTCGGCCCTGAGCCGGCCTATCTCGTTACGGGCCTTCACCGGGAGTATGTCCATACCGGGCCGGACCTGCATGCCCTTGCCCGTGAGCTGAGTCCGCAGCCTGCCGTTCTCCTGCCGCAGGTCTCGGATGTACTGCTTTACATCATCGGGGATGTCCCAGTCGTCCAGCTTCTTGCTTCGTATGTTCATGGTTTGGATTCCTTTCCTGGTTGGTTTATGGCACCTAGCCATGTATTCCTGGCCCTCAGATCGCTTCCGAGAGCCTTTTACCCCTACGGGGTATAGGTTTTGTGGGGAGAGCCTTTTCGTCGCCCCCAGGGCCTCTCAGGCCGCTAGAAGCTGTTCAAGCTCGCGGAGCTTCTGTTTTGCCTGGCGGCAAGACCTCTCGTACCGAGCACGGCAGGCGCGCTGGCAGGGCTGGCACCGGCCATTACGGCGCAGGTGCTCCGGGTGTTTGGTGCAACGTGGTTTGGCCATCGTGATCTCCGATCACTCCGAATTGGTCGCCACAGACGACCGGGGTCAACAAGACACCCGTGCCGCAGACACGGGGGTAGTCAAAGAGTCCAAAAAGGGGAGAGCCCCCCGGCGGCTACTGGGTCAACAGCAGCCAACCGGAGGGCATCCCGTGAACATGCTCCGGGTTACCAAGCCGGAACCCCTCTCAGCGGCCCGGAGTTACGGGGGCCGCTAAGTCCAATGGCGACAGGCCGAGAGAGGGCTACCTGCCGCCTGTTGGGAGCGGGGGGTACAACAGGCCCGCTCTGTGGCAGCCCGTTAGGGAAAGGCTGCCTCTCGACGGCGCTCGCGTGGCCAATTAGGGGCAGCCCGGTCGCGCTCGTCAATCTCCTTACCCCGTACAACCTTTATGTAGAAGGCAGTAACACTAGTCCTGCTCATCGCCGCCGTACATGAACCATTCGTCTTCGAGCTTCTCATAACGTTTCAACGCTTCCGGGCTAAGCAACACCTTGCCGTTACGGTCCTGCGCTGGCTTTCCCTGCGTAGCCGGCTGGCCACCTTTGGCTTTAATCTGCTGATCCCTAATCGCCCTCTGGCGCTTCCTTGTCTTGGCCATCGCCTTGCGGACGCGGGTCGATTCGTAGTCGTCCCGCTTCGCTTTGCACACCGCACACCGTTGGGGCCACCTACCAGACTTGGCACCGAGCACCCTGCGGCAGCAGACGCGGCAGCCGCAATCGCTGCACCTGCCCGAGTAGTACACCCGACCAGCGTGGACAACCGAGCGACCGCGCACGGTCTTGGTGATTTTCAGCCCCTTCATCTTGAGCTTGCACTCGCAGTCGCGGTGGTGCGGCAGTGGACTCCTCGTCCGATCACACCGGGGGTCGGAATAGTCCTTAACCCACGGCACCATCGGATTGGCAGCGCGCCAAGCCTTCAACCGCGCCTGGTCGGCTGCCCAGCGGTCTCGACCAGAACAATATTGGTCGCAACATCGACCGCCCGGCGGTCCATCAGCCATCCGTCCCGGCTGGCTCCATGAGCGTCATCGGGGCCAGCTCCCACAGCGACAACTCGCCGGTGCCAAACATCATGTCGGGATCGACCACGATCTTGGAGTCGATCACGATGCTTCCGTTGAGCAGGTCAAGAAGCTGTTGATACATCGTTTTGGGCAGATCTAAGGTCGTCCGATAGACGAAGCGCCAGGACAATCCCGTGTCCATTCTGGTAATCCTCCCGGCGTACACCCAGCACGGCTCGCAGAGGTCCAACGTGAGCGAGATGTCCTCGAAACCATCGTTACCGAGGACTTGTAGCAGGTCGACAGTCGGGAGGTGGAGGGCGGTGTTGTCCACCCCGTCGATCCCGGTCATCAGCCTCGCCATTCGGTGCTGTGGTGGATGCTCGGTACGCCGTTGTCACTGTAGACGACCTCGATACCCACCTTGGCTGCCACCTCATCGAGTGACAGCCCGTTGTCGGTGCCCAGACCGTACGTGCCGGCCGACTTCTGTAGGTCTAGGCCCTGTTTCCATGCGGTAGCGCGGATTACATCTTCGACTGCCTTGGTGGCGGTCTCGATCTCAGTTTCGGACACTCATCGTTCCTCTCATTGTTTGGCAGCCGTCCTGCTGCCGTTGGTTGCTCTTGTTGAGCGGTGAGCTAAGTAAAACAGATTCCAACACGTTTGACAAGGCCAACATGTTGTATCCGTGATACCCTCGTCCACATGAAGAACAGCGTCCAGATGGATTTGAGCCCGGGTTGGGTCGTGGAGATGGAGTGGCCCGAAGGCGAAACACAAGGCGGGCCGGCCACTCTGGTCGTCCGTCCCACCGACCCGGAGTCCTACCCTGCTGGGGGCCTGTCAAGCAGCGTGCTACGCCGGATCAATTTCCGCGATGCATCCGCCCAACGACGGAAACAACTCGCCGTCGGGGAGCGTCGCCAGAAGTCGCGCGACAAATACGAGGCCAAGCGGCTAGATCGGATCCGAGACGAGCTGGCCAAGGGCATCAGCCCCGAATACCTGGCCCTGTTGTCGTCGCTGTACGTGTCGCGAGTCAACCGTGGGCAACCCAAGCCGGTCGAGGCGATAGCCCACGATCTAGGAAAAGGGGTGCAGACGATCCGGGGGCATCTCTGGCAAGCCAGGACGCAACACCATCTTCTCAAGGGTTCTGCCGGGCGCAAGGGTGGCGAACTGACCCCGGTAGCTATAAAGATCCTTGAGCGCATCGTGCCCCGCGACTGGGAGTCGCCACTAGAAAGCCTCAATCGACTTCGCGCGGACGAAACTTGACAACTAACGCGCGTGGCTGCCGCAAGTTGTCAGACCCTCGCCTTATCGTCCCGATTATGACAATCGCAATTTCAGATACCCGCACTGAGTCGGGCAAGATTGAAGCAAGGGGGTTTACGTTCGAGAGATAGCAGCGTTCAAGTTCGAGAGTTTGCCTCGCTGGACATTCACCCTCACCAGGTTCATCACTTCCGAGACCGACGACACCGGACACCATGGCGCAGGCGGTCTGCGCCTCGACTATGGCCAAGACGGTGAGACATGTTTCGGCTGCAATGCAGATGGACCTGTGAGCCAGCCCGACATGGACAGGCCCTTTGTGCCTGGCGGCAAAGTAGATATCAGGTTCCGCAGTCTGCCGGGATACACAATTTGGGTGACCAGGTTGGAGCGCCAGGTAACCGGTGTAGATCCATGTGCCCCAGCGCGCAGGACTCTGACGCACCCGGAAGGGTGGCTTCAAATCGGATACAGCCGAGATGGTGAAGACGACAACGTTAACATCTGCGGGACGTGGGGGCCGCGTGCGGAGACGGAGGTCTTGGGCCGCGTCTAGATGATTTCGGGAGTCCTATACAGTAGCCCGATTAGGCTGGAATGCTTTGACTCTTGCCGCAAAGTCGGGATCTTCCGCTGGGACCGTGCGGCTCTCGTAGCGCACCCGCCAGTCCTCGGCGCTCGCCCCCTCCCCCAGCAGCTTGGTCATGTCCTCGTAGAGGTCCAGTTGGTTCGGGCGGTGGACCACCAGCCGGACCCCGGCGTCGATGAGCATCTTGCGACGTTCCTCTGGGGTTGCCGTCGGCCATACATCAGCGTAGTCTCGTCGGTTTCGACCTCGATCCACCCGGCCTTGACGACCGGCATCATCGCCAGCGATTCGCGCTTGGCGATCAGCGCGGCCATCTGCTGCCGGAACATCTGCTCGTCCTCGGGCGTGGTGAACAGCCCCAAAGCGCGGTCCTCGCGTAGCGACTCGATCGTCCGGTTGCGTCTGCTCAAGCTCGGCTGAGTGATCCGACCCCGCCCGCCACTCGCGGGCCTTTACCCTGCGGTCTGCGTGGCTGTACAGGAACGCCTTCTCTACCATCTCCTCGGCGTCGGCGGCGATAACCGACACGCTGGGGCACCCGCTCGGGGAGTCGCCACACACGTAGTAGCGATGGGTGACGCCTTTCGGCGTCGTCTGCGAACGCTCGCGCATGTTCTTCCCGCACCGCCCACACTTCGCCACCCCGAGAAGCGGGTCTACTCGTGTGTCGGCGCTTACGCGGCTCCTGGGACCGCTGGGCAAGCTCCTGTTGAATCCGATGCCATGTCTCGGCGTCGAACGATGCCGGTCCCACCATGACCGGCTCCCCGTTCTCATCAAGCACTGGCTTGCCGGCCATCCGCTTCCCGGTGCGGGTGCTGTTAATCGTCTTGAACCCCTGGGTGGTTGGGTTGCTCAGGATCAACCGGAGGTTGTCAACGGTCCACTTGCTGCCTTTGATCGGCCTACCCGACCGGGCAGCGTGAAAGTCACGGGGGCTCAGCACCCCGGTCTTGTTGAACCCGGTAACGATCCCGGTCAGTGATCCGCCCGCCAATAACCGCGAAGCCGCGTCGTGCAGTATCCGCTGGGCGTCGGCGTCGTGTCCAAAGCCTTGCCCTTACCGGACGGGTGGTCCACGATCTTGAACCCGAACGGCGGCAGACCGTACCCCCACCTGTCGGTGTTGCGGAGGAACGCCACGCGGTCCCGTGCCCGCTGCACGAACCGCTGCCCTTCTATCTCGGCGAACACCGAGGCGAGGATCAGAAACACCTTCGACATCGCCCCGGCGAACACGTCCTTCGCGTCCTCGGGGTGGTAGTAGTCCAGCCTGATGCCGTCGTCCACCAGGACGAGTATCTTGCGGTTCTGTTTGCACCACTCGGCCAAGTCGACGCAGTCCTTCGCTGACCGGAACACCCGGTCGGTCTTGGCGAAGATCAGCGCATCCCACTCTTCGGCACGCTCCCCCAACCACGCCCTGAGGTCTGGCCTATCCCACGGGGACAGCTTGATAGCGGAAACGTCGAGGTCCTCGAAAGCACCGACTACAGTCCAGCTTTGTGACTCGGCGTAGGACTCCCCTTTGGATCGCTGGGAGATGTGCGAGGTCTTCTCGGCCCCCTGGACATACGACACGCGAGCACCGACGATGGCGCGTACGCAGCCAGCGGAGCCGGGCTGCTCGGAGCGGACTCCCGTCCGCGTACTGGTCATGTACGGAGTATCACATAGCAGTCGTACTTTCGACGACGGATCAGCTATGACCTCACCTAGCCGCTCCCTGTCCCCCGCGGTGCTCTACGTCGCGCTTGCGTGCGGCGCGCTGATCACCTTGGCCCCCTTTCTGCTTGGTTTGCTCACGTCCTTCACCTCGGAGCACCAGTTCGTCACGGGCACCCCGCTGCAGTGGCCGCGACCGCCGACGCTGGCCAACTACGCCGACCTGGGCGGGGTCGGGTTCGGCCGCGCGGCCGCGGTGACCGCGCTGATGACCGCGGTGATCCTGCTTGGGCAGCTGACCTTTTCGGTGCTGGCCGCCTACGCGTTCGCGCGGCTGAAGTTTCCCGGGCGCGACGCGGTGTTCTGGGTCTACATCGCGACGCTGATGGTGCCGGGGACGGTCACGGTGGTGCCGCTGTATCTGATGATGGCCCAGCTGGGGCTGCGCAACACGTTCTGGGCGTTGGTGCTGCCGTTCATGTTCGGTTCGCCGTACGCGATTTTCCTGTTGCGCGAGCACTTTCGGATGATCCCCGATGACCTGGTGAACGCCGCGCGCCTGGACGGAGCCAACACGCTCGACGTCATCGTGCACGTGGTGCTCCCGTCCAGCCGGCCGGTGTTGGCGGCGCTGATGCTGATCACCGTGGTCTCGCAGTGGAACAACTTCATGTGGCCGCTGGTGATCACCAGCGGCCACAAGTGGCGGGTGCTCACGGTGGCGACCGCCGACCTGCAGTCGCGGTTCAACTCCCAGTGGACGCTGGTGATGGCGGCCACGACGATCGCGATCGTGCCGCTGGTCGCCCTGTTCGTGGTGTTCCAGCGCCACATCGTCGCCTCCATCGTCGTCTCGGGGCTCAAGTGAGCCCGCCGCGCCGTTCCACGCTGGCGGCCGCGGTGCTCGTCCTCGTCGCGGTCCTGTTGGCGGCCACGGCGGTACTGCTGGACTACTCCGGCGAACCGCACGGCGGCAAGACCGTGGTGCGGGTGCGGTTCTGGGCGCAACCGATCGCGCTGGCCTACCGGCAGTCGTTCGCCGCCTTCAACCGCGCACATCCCGACATCGAGGTGCGCGCCAACATGGTGGCCTACCCGACGTACTTCGACACGCTGCGCACCGACGTGGCCGGTGGCAGCGCCGACGACATCTTCTGGCTGTCCAATGCCTACCTGGCCGCCTACGCCGACGGCGGCCGGCTGCTGGACATCGGCAAGACCCTGGGCCCGGACGCCGCCGCGGACTGGGAACCGGCGGTGGTGGACCAGTTCACCCGCGGCGGTGTGCTGTGGGGCGTGCCGCAGCTGACCGACGCCGGCATCGCCGTGTACTACAACGCCGACCTGCTCGCCGCGGCCGGTATCGGTCCCGCGCAACTGGACACCCTGCGATGGAGCCCGCGCGCCGCCGACGACACCCTGCGCCCCCTGCTGGCCCGGCTGACCCGCGACGCCGACGGGAGGGCGGCGGGCACAACGGGTTTCGACGCGGGGCGGGTCCGGCAATGGGGATACAACGCGGCCAACGACCCCCAGGGCATCTACCTGCCCTACATCGGTTCGGCCGGCGGGGTGTTCCAGCGCGGCGACGAGTTCGCCTTCGACAACCCGGCGGCGATAGCGGCGTTCCGCTACCTCGTGGGCCTGATCAACGACGACCATGTCGCGCCGCCGGCCTCCGACACCAACGACAACGGCGACTTCTCCCGCAACCAGTTTCTCGCCGGCAGGATGGCGCTCTTTCAGTCCGGCACCTACAACCTCGCGGCGGTGGCCCGCGACGCCCACTTCCGCTGGGGCATCGCGATGCTGCCGATCGGCCCCGCCGGCCGGGTGAGCGTCACCAATGGGATTGCGGCGGTGGGAAATTCGGCCACCAAGCACCCCGACGCGGTGCGTGAGGTGTTGGCGTGGCTGGGCAGCATGCAGGGCAACGCGTATCTGGGCCGCCAGGGTGCGGCGATCCCGGCGGTGCTGTCGGCCCAGCCGGTCTACTTCGACTACTGGGCCGCCAAGGGCGTCGACGTCACACCGTTCTTCGCGGTGCTGCGCGGCCCGCGGATCCCGGCGCCCGGCGGCGCGGGTTTCCCCGCCGGCGAGGTGGCCCTGCAAAGCTACTTCGACGAGATGTTCCTGGGCCGAGGCGATGTCGCGGCCACCCTGGAGCGGGCCCAGGCCGCTGCCAACGCCGCCGCGCGTCGCTGACGTACCGCCTCGACCGCCACGCTGGCGTGTCCCCCGCGAGCGGGCGGTGCCCCCGGCTCGGCGGCGAGCGGCCACGCGTCAGCCGGGCAGCACCAGCACCGGCACCGGGCTGTTGCGGATGATCTTGGCGCTGCGCGACCCCAGGAACACGCTGCGGATGTCGCCGCGCGGCGCGGTGCCCAGTGCCAGGATCTCGCCGTCCACCCACGACGTCTTGCTCAGCACCTCCTCCCAGCTGTGGCCGGCGACCACGTCGAGCAGGACGTCGTCGCCGACGATGCGCTCGGTCTTCAACTGGTCCAGGATGTCCTGCGCCTGCGCCACCCACGCGTCCAGGATCGAGTCCTCGGCGTCCAGCCCCACCTGCGGCGGGTACATCGTCTTGCCGCGCACGGCGAAGGTGATCACCCGCATCGGCACCCCGAGCCGCTCGGCGGACCCGAAGCAGCGCCGCACCACCTCGACCGAGTCCGGGGTGGCCGAGTAGGCGCAGGTGAGGCGCGTCAATTTGCCAGTGTAGGAACGGTATTCGCGGGGACTGATGGCCACCGGCACGGGCGAGGCGTGCAGCAGCCAGTCGGCGGTCGAGCCGATCACCACCTGCCCGCGCCCGCCGCTGGGCAGCGACCCGAGCACCAGGACGTCCCCGCCGATCTCCTCGACCGCCTCGATCAGGCCGCCCGCCACCGAGCGGTGCGCGCGGTGGACATAGGTGACCTCGATGCCCTCGGCCAGGGTGTGCAGGAAGCGGGCCGCCTCCCTGGCCGAGTCGGCGGCCAGGTGGTCGGCCCAATCCTCGTACTCGGCGTCGACGCGGGCGCGCGACGGCGTCAGCCACGGCCTGGGCACGATGGTCGCCACCGCGAGGGAGGTACCGAGCGTTCGCGCCGCGCGCACGGCCAGGTGCAGCCCCGACAGGCCGACTTTGCCTGCGCGGTAGCCGACGACGACCGTCACAGCATTTCCCTGGGGGGGCGGTTGAGCACCTCGTCCACCGCCGGACCGGCGGGCGGCAGGGGTTCCTCCCCGCGACGGTTGAGGGCGCTGTGGTGGCGCCCCCACACCACGTAGTAGACCAGCGCCACCGCCACCCAGCCGCTGAACGCGAGCCAGGTGTACCAGTGCAGGCTGGCCAGGATGTAGGCGCACGCCACCACCGAAAGGACCGGCGTGACGGGGTAACCGGGCACCTTGAACGCCCGGGGCAGGTCGGGCTGGCGCACCCGCAGCACGATCACCCCGAGGGACACCACGATGAACGCGGTCAGCGTGCCGATCGACACCATGTCCGCCAGGTTCTGCAGCGGTATGAGCGCGGCCAACAACGACGCGGCGATCCCGACGATCACCGTGTTGGTCACCGGGGTCATCGTCCGCGGGTGCACGGTGGCGAACCGCGACGGCAACAGGCCGTCGCGTCCCATGGCGAACAGGATGCGCGTCTGGCCGTACATGGTGACCAGCGTGACCGTGAAGATCGAGATCACCGCGCCGGCGGCCAGGATCGTGCTGGCCCAGATGCCGTGCGTGACGTGGTCGAGGATGGTGGCCAGCCCGGCGTCCTGCTGTGCGGCGAAGTCCTGCCACGGCTGGGTGCCCAGCGCGGCGAGCGCGACGAGCACGTAGGTGCCGGTGACGATCACCAGCGCCGCGATCAGCGCCCGCGGCATGGACCGCTGCGGGTCTCTCACCTCGTCCCCCGCCGTCGACACCGCGTCGAGGCCGATGAACGAGAAGAAGATCGTGCCCGCCGCCGAACCGACGCCGGCCACCCCGAACGGCGCGAAGTCCGTGAACTGGCCGGCGTCGAAGGCGCTGAACGCGATCGCCACGAACATCACCAGCACGGCGAGCTTGATCAGCACCATGATGGCGTTGACCTTCGCCGACTCGCTGGCGCCGCGGATCAGCAGCACCGCGCACAGGCCGATCAGGATGATCGCCGGCAGGTTCAACAGGCCCGGTTGGGAATCCCACGGCGCGGCCGACAACGCGTGTGGCACCTTGAGCCCGAACACGTTGTCCAGCAGCTTGTTGACATAGCCGCTCCAGCCGACCGCGACCGCCGCGGTGGACACCCCGTACTCGAGCAGCAGGCAGGCCGCCACGCCCATCGCGGCGGCCTCCCCCAGCGTGCTGTAGGCGTACGAATACGACGAACCGGAAACCGGCACGGCCGAGGCCAGTTCGGCGTAACAGATGGCCGCGAGCCCGGCCGCGACGCCGGCGATGATAAACGAGACGATCACAGCGGGGCCGGCTTCGGGCACCGCCTGGGAGAGCACGAAAAAGATGCCCGTGCCGATCGTCGAGCCGACGCCGAACATGGTGAGCTGGAACGTGCCGATGCTCCGCTTGAGGTGATCGGCGGCCCCGTGGGCGACGGGGGCGCCGGTCACCGGTCGGCGGCGCAGCATCTGCTCAGCCAGGCCGATCGACGTCGCGGGCAAGGGCGCCTCCTGTTGCACCGATCAGCTGATTATGCGGCAGCCTCCCGCAGGACGGCGGCGAACTGCTGAACCGCCCAGTCGATCTCCTGCGCGGTGATCACCAGCGGCGGGGCGAACCGCAGCGTCGAGCCGTGGGTGTCTTTGACCAGCACACCGCGCTCGGCCAGCCGCAGGCTGATCTGCTTACCGGTGGCCAGCGTCGGCTCGATGTCGACCCCGGCCCACAGCCCGAAGCCCCGCACCGCCACCACGCCGTGGCCGATCAGCTCGGCCAGCCGCCGGTGCAGGTGCATGCCCAGTTCGGCCGAACGGGCCTGGAATTCGCCGCGCGTCAGCATGGAGACCACCGTGGTGCCGATCGCCGTGGCCAGCGGGTTGCCGCCGAACGTCGACCCGTGCTCGCCCGGGTGCAGCACGCCGAGGACGTCGCGGTTGGCGACGACCGCCGACAGCGGCACGACCCCGCCGCCCAGCGCCTTGCCCAGCAGGTAGACGTCGGGCACCACGCCCCAGCGGTCGCAGGCGAAGGTGTAGCCCGTGCGGGCCAGACCCGACTGGATCTCGTCGGCGATCATCAGCACGTTGTGCTCGCTGCACAGCGCGCGCACGGTCGGCAGGTAGTCGTCGGGCGGCACGACGATCCCCGCCTCGCCCTGGATGGGCTCGAGCAGCACCGCCACCGTGTTGGCGTCGATCGCCCGGGCCAGCGCGGCGGCGTCACCGAACGGCACCGAACGGAAGCCGGGCGTGAACGGCCCGAAGCCACCGCGCGCCGCAGGATCCGACGAGAAGCTGACGATGCTGATCGTGCGGCCGTGGAAGTTGTTGTCGGCGACGATGATGTTCGCCTGTCCGGCGGGAACGCCCTTGACGTCGGCGCCCCACTTGCGTGCGACCTTCAGGCCGCTCTCCACGGCCTCGGCGCCCGAATTCATCGGCAGCACCATGTCTTTGCCGCACAACCCGGCCAGCGCGGCGCAGAACGGCCCCAGACCCTCGGCATGGAAGGCGCGGCTCACCAGCGTCATGGTGTCGAGTTGCGCGTGGGCCGTCGCGGAGATCTCGGGGTTGCGGTGACCGAAGTTGACCGCCGAGTAGGCGGCCAGGCAGTCCAGGTAACGCCGGCCCTCGACGTCGGTGATCCATGCACCCTCGGCGCTGGCGGCCACCACGGGCAGCGGCGAATAGTTGTGCGCCGCATACTTTTCGACCAATGCGATCGCGCTCTGGGTGCGCGTCGCGGCGATCGTGTCGGTGTTCACGGCGTCGAGAATCGTCACGAAAATACCTCCAATGTGCAGCATTTGACCGAACCGCCGCCCTTGAGCAGCTCCGAGAGATCCACACCGACCGGCTCGAACCCGGCGGCGCGCAGTTGCATGGCGAAATGGGTTGCGCTGGAAGGGAGTACGACATGCAGGCCATCGGAAACGGCGTTCAGACCCAGCACGTAAGCGTCGGCGCTGTTCACCACGATAGCACCGGGAAACAGGGCACGCAGTTGGTCTTGGGCGGCCTCGCTGAAGGCCGGCGGGTAGTAGGCGATCGTGTGGTCGTCGAGGACGGCCAGCGCGGTGTCGAGGTGATAGAAGCGCGGGTCGACCAGTTCCAGGGAGACGACCGGCAGGCCGAGCGCCGCGGAGACCTCGTCGTGCGCGCGCGGGTCGGTGCGGAAGCCGTGACCGGCCAGCACCATCTCGCCGACCATCAGCAGGTCGCCCTGCCCCTCGTTGACGTGGCGGGTGGACGCGGGCCGATAGCCGAGCGAGGACATCCACGCCGCGTAGGCCCGCGACTCACCGGCACGCTCGGCGTGGCGGAATTTGGCGACGATGGCGATGTCTTGGGCGATGAACCCGCCGTTGGCGGCGTAGACCATGTCGGGCAGCCCGGGCGCGGGTTCGACGATGTCCACGTGATGGCCCAGCCGCAGGTAGGTCTGGCGCAGGCTTTCCCACTGCGTGTGCGCGACGGCGACGTCGACGGGGGTGGACAGGTCCATCCAGGGGTTGATCGCGTACTCGACGGCGAAGAAGGCCGGCGGCGTCATCGCGTACCGGCGGACGCGGGATGCGCGCCGCGGCGCCTCGGCCGCCGGCCGGCCCGCGGCTGCGGGCGCGGCGACCGGCGCCGCCGACTCGGGAAAATAGTAATCCGTCACAAATCCACCATATTTGGACTCTACGAAACAATCAAACGTCGAGCCTTGCGTATTGGGCGCGTATTTGTTGCACTAGAGCCGAGATGACGGTCATTTGTTGCGCACCCACGAAAGGACGGGCCATGGACCGGCTGGACGAGACCGACGAGCGCATCCTGGCCGAGCTGACCGACAACGCGCGGGCCACCTTCGCCGAGATCGGGCAGACGGTGAACCTGTCGGCGCCGGCGGTGAAGCGACGCGTCGACCGGATGCTCGACACCGGCGTGATCAAGGGCTTCACCACGGTCATCGACCGCAACGCGCTCGGCTGGAACACCGAGGCCTACGTGCAGGTGTTCTGCCACGGCAGGATCTCACCGGCCGAGCTGCGCGCGGCCTGGCTGGACATCCCCGAGGTGGTCAGCGCGGCGACGGTCACCGGCACGGCCGACGCGATCCTGCACGTCCTGGCCCGCGACATGCAGCACCTGGAGACCGCGCTCGAGCGCATCCGCTCGAGCGCGGACATCGAACGCAGCGAAAGCATCGTCGTGCTGTCCGACCTCATCGAGCGCACGCGGCCCTAGCGGCGTCCCGCACGCCGTTTCGCCCGCCCGCCGGCCGGGAACCCCTGCCTAGGCAATGACGAAGACAGCACAATGACGAAGACAGCACGTGTCCGCCTGACCCATCACATCGTCGAACTCGACGACGGCCGCCGCGTCGGCCTCTCGGTCGGCGGGCAGGGCGTCCCCCTGGTCTTCATGCATGCGCTGCTGCTGAGCCGGCGCGCCTACCTGCGGGTGCTCAGCCGGATCGCCGGTCAGGGATTCCTGGTCATCGCCGTCGACGCCGCCGGCCACGGCGACACCCGGCAGCTGCCCGCGAACGCGTGCAGCTTCACCGATCGCGCCGAAGCCGTTTTGCGCACGCTGGACGCACTCGGGGTGGGGCAGGCCGTCCTCGCCGGCCATTCGATGGGCGGGCGGATGGCCATTCACCTCGCCGCCCGCGCACCCGAGCGGGTGCTGGCCGCCGTGCTGTTCGACCCGGCGGCCGGGGCACACTTCGACCACGCCATGCCCAAGCTGGTGAAGTCTCCGGCGGGGCTGTTGGGGGCGGTCTCCACCGCGTTCCGGGACACCCTCGGGGACCCGCTGCGGATGAAATCCTTCGACCAGGTCGGCTATCTGCGCCTCCTGGCGTCGGTGGCAACGCCCAACCTGCTGCATCCCCGGGCGGCCTTTCGCACGATCAAGGCCATCGTCGAGTCCGGCGACTACACCCCGATGCTGCACACCATGCGCGACGAGGGCATGCCGACGATGGTGCTGCACGCCGAGAAAGACCTGATCGTGCCGTTCACCTGCGCCCACGAAATCGCCACGGACGCCGACGGCAGCCTGTACCGGGTGTCGGGCGCGTACCACTCGTGGATGATCGCCGACCCGCGTCAGGGGGCCGGCGCGTTCGCCCAATTGCTGCAGGGCGAACTGGGTGAGGCGATCCGCGACGCCGCCGACACCATCGGCATCGCCGACGTCGACGACCACGACGCCTGGGAGCGCGAGTTACTCGACCGCGACGCGCTGCTGCTCGACTTCATCCGCCGCGACGGGACCACTGAAATCGGCGCGGATGATACCGGACCACGTCGACCTCGAGCCGGTCCGGCGCACGCAGCGCCCGCACAAGCAGACGTCCTGGGCACAGCGGGTATACCGACGGTGGGCCGCCGACCCCATCCGTCATGCGCGGTCGAAGATCCGCGACAAGACGCGAATCCATCCCGACCGCAGGGCCTAAGAGCCTGCTCGGCGTGTGGACAGCAGAAACCTCCTGCGGCAACACGGCCCCACACTCGGGCCGGCGGCGACTACACGGAGGCCCGCGGAGCAGTCGCGCGTCGCGACTTCGTCAGCATCCCGCCGCGCTCGCATATCGATGCCGCACGCGACCATTCCCCAGAATGAATTCATCAATCAACGCTCCGACCGGACAGATAAATTAGGGCCGGAAGTCCCTATGCTTGACGATGTAAACAGATGACCATTGATACGGTCGGCTCTTCCAGTCGGCTTTGTTCAAGACGCGAAAACATCGACTAAAAACATGATCTGAGCAGTTCGAGATGATCCGAGCAGTTCGAGAAGTGTGTGCCGGGGGATGCACGATGGAACGATTCGGGTCGGCCCGCAAGGAACTCAATGCGTAATTATGGCGCGGCCGGTAAAGAATTTGGCGCCCTCGGAGTCACATTTCGACGACGATGCAGGCGCGGTTTCGAAAAAGCATGTGGCGACTGGCCAGACGGAGGAGAGGATGAACTGCCCGAATTGCTCTACCCCTCAACCTGACGCGGCCCGCTTCTGCGCCCGGTGCGGCACACCCCTGCAGCCGGGCTTCGACCGGTCACAACATTTCGCCGCCCACCCCGAGGAACCGGTGCGAGCGCTGGCGATGACGAGCACGCTGATGCCGCACCTGTCGGGCGGGCGTCACCACGTCTACCGGACCGCGATCGCCATCGCGCTGCTGGCGGCGTTGACCGCCGCGGCGTTCGGGGTCCTCTCGATCGCGTTGATATTGGCCGCGATTGCGCTTCCGGCGGTGGTGCTGACCTATGTCCACGACCACGACGTGTGGCGTGACGAGCCCGGCACCGTCATCGGCGTGGATTTTCTGCTTTCCCTCCTGCTCGGCATCGGGGTGGGTTTGCTCGAAGACCGCTTCACCGGTCGGACGCTGCTGGCCGCGCCGAATCACGGGCTGCCCAAGCTCAACCAGATCTTGGAACTGGGCGTGCTCGTCCCAGTCGTGGCGTTCGTCGCGGTGCTGATCGCGCCGATTCTGACGACCGCGCGCAGCGCCTTTCACCATCCCGTCGACGCCGTGATCGTCTGCTCGCTCAGTGGTGCGGCGCTCTCGCTGGGGCTCAGCGTGGTCGTGCAGCGAGGCGCGTTCACCCACGTCGAGGCGACCGCCGGGGATCCGGCGCACGTCGCATTCATCGCCCTGACGCTCGGGTTTTTGCAGCCCGTCATCTTGGCCACCGCCGCGGCCCTGGCCGTCCTGCCGCTGCGGGGCGCCGGCGGCAACGTCGCGCTGGGATTGGTCAGGGGCGTGGTGCTCGTGTTGCTCTACGAATTGGCCACCACCCTGCTCACGCCCTACGGCGCCCGCGGCATCGTGCTGACCACCCTGGCGGCGTTGGTGCTGGCCGCCGCCGGACTGCTCGGCACGCGCGACACGTTGCACACCTCGCTGGTGACCGAAGCCGGGGCTGCCCTCGCCGAGGGCCGCGCCACGAGCCGGGCCCCCGAAACCCAAGAGATCTGCGCGCACTGCGGCGCGGCAATTGGTGCCGGTGCCGCCTTCTGCCAGGTCTGCGGAACTGCCACGTCCGCACTGGCGCGCCACCCCTTCCCGGCAACAGGCGCGACGGGCGCCGCACCGAGGGTCTGAATACCACAGCCGAACCAGGAGCCACCCATGTCATCGACGCCACCGCCCCCGCACACGCCGGCACCCGTGCATTTCCCGGATCGCGGCCGACGGGTCGGGCACCGCCTGCACCCGGCCGTCATCGCAATCATCATCGGCGTAACCATCTTGATTGCCGCGGCCGTGACCGCGGCAATCGTCTTCACCGGCAACACCAGCAGGCCCAAACCGCCACCGATGCTACCCAGCAGCCAAGCCACCGCGCAGAAGCTGACGATCATGCTCACCGCGGCCGACTCGATCGCCATCACGGACGGCATCTCGATCACCCTCGCGCCGGGTTGGACGCTCGGCGAGCAGGAATCCAACTCGGTGACGCTTTACGACGCCGACAACACTTCCCGGATGCAGGTCACGGTCAAGCCGGCCGACGGGACAGACGTCGTTGCCGTCCTGCAGGGTGACATCAATCGGCTGACCGGCTCGGCATCAACGGGACTAACCAATGTGACGAACATGGAGGCGCCCGAGACGAAGACGCTGCAGAGCGCCAAGTTCCAGCAGCAGGCTTCGGTCCCCTACAGCGCCGACATATCGACTCAGCAGGGCACGCTTCCCATCCTGGGCGTGTTCGAGGAGCTCCTGAACACCTCGAATAATCTGTCGGCCTTCGTCGACTTCAGGCAGGCCGGCGGCGCGTCACTTCAGGCCATCGGCGACGCCGGAATGATGGTCCATTCCATGCTGTGACGTGCCGCCCCTTGGATGTGGCCGTGCTTCAGCGGTCCCGGCGCCAAAGAGCCAGCCGCGCAAGCACGCCCGACCGCGACCGTGATGGGGACGGTGACCGGCGAGATGCATAGGGCCACGGCCGGTTTCGTTCGGGGACGGAGTCGGCCCGGGCCTCCTTGAGGCGCGCGCGCATATGCCCACGGAGCTCGTGCAGGTCCGGATCGCTCCAGCGGTTGTCGGCTTCGATCGGGTCGGCGGTCAGGTCGTAGAGCTCCCACTGGTCGTCGAGCGGAGACGTGCGGTAGGCCTCGCCGCCCAGCCCGCTGGCCGCCAGGTGACGCACCCCGGGCTCGGTCCAGGTGCCCGGGTCGTCGAACGTGCGGACCAGCTTCCACAGGTGACCCTGGCCGCCGGGCGCGTCGTCGACGCGAACGACCAGGCCCTCGAAGTTAGACGCGGTGTGGGCCGGGACCCGAATGCGCAGCGGCGCAGGAGGATTGACCGTCCGCCGCAGCCGACGTCCCAGCCCCGAGGCGCCGCTGTCGCCCTCGAGCATGTTGTCGCGGGTCATCAGATAGACCGCCCGGGCGGCGTCGGCTGGTGCGCCGTCGACGACCGGCATCAGGTCGCGGCCCGGCAATGCGTGCACTTCGGAGAATGACTCGGTAAGCGCGGACGTCACGGCAGCAACATCAATGCCGGCGGCCGACAATAGCGTCGGGACCAGGTCGACGTGCGAGGTCGGCGCGGTGACCACCCGCGGCACCGTCGCGCGCCGCCCGACCCGGGCGATCACGAACGGGACGCGGGTGGCCTCGTCGTAGAGGTTGAACCACTTCTGGTGCAGCCCGCCGTGGGCGCCGAGCAGGTCGCCGTGGTCGGCGGTGCGCACCAGCACCGCCTCGGCCGAGCCGCCCTCGGTGACGGCCCGCCGCACCCGGTCGATCGGTCCGTCCCCCTCGGCGTGCAGCCGGTAGTACAGGTCGCGGTAGCGCTGGGCGTTGCGGTCGTAGACCCAGTTGATCGCCGGCGCCGGGCCGTAGCCGGAGTAATAGGCCTCGCGGAACGCGATCTGCGCGGCCGGCTTGGTCGACAGGTCCTCGCCGGCGGTGGGCGCGGGGGGCACCGGCGGCGGGTCGAGGGGCGACGCCTTGACCGGGCTGCGGCGCGACCAGAGCGGGAACAGCACGATGTCGTGCGGGTTGACGAAGCTGGCGACCAGCAGGAACGGACGCAGCGCGGCGGGGTCGCCGGCGCGGCGGCGGGCGTAGCGGTCGGTGAGCCAGGCCACGACGCGGTCGGCGATCAGCGGGTCGCGGCGCACCCCGGCGTTGGCCAGGGACGCGCCGTGCGGCTCCGGTCCGACCCACCCGGAGAAGCCGAACGACCCCAGCGGGTCGGCGTCGAGGTAGCGCCGCACGGCGGCGTGGTCGACGACGCCGTCGTCGTCGTTGGTCGACAGCGGGCGGCCGGTCGCCGGGTCGGTGAGATCGGCGTGGGAGATGTGCCACTTGCCGTCGTAGTGGGTGTCATATCCCGCGGCGCGAAACCAGTTGCCCAGGGTGGGCACCTCGCCGCGGCGCAGCCAGCGCATGCGGGAATCGTCGGCGGTCTTGCCGATGCCGTCGGTCTGGGTGACCCCGTGCAGGTCGGGATAGTGCCCGGTGAAGATCGTCGGCCGGCTGGGCACGCAGGCCAGCGACCCGGTGTAGTGGCGGGCGAAGCTGACACCGTGGTCGTCGAACCACTTGCGGCCGGCCAGCGTCCGGTCGCGCCAGGCGAGCACGTCGGGGGCCTCGTAGGGCGGCACCGCGCGTTCCTCGTCGGTCATGATGACGATGACGTCGGGGCGGCCGCTCAGACACGTGCCTTCTCCAATCGGCTCGCCAGCCCGGCGAGCATCTCGTCGGACTGGTGCGCCAGGACACGGCACAGCGCGCGTTCGGCGAGCTGTTGCGGTGGACGAGACCCGATTTCGACGGTGCTGGTCAGGGTCACGACGGTCGGGCCGCTCGCGGTGCCCGCCAGCGTCCAGCGGTTGGCCACCCGGCGCAGCGGGCCGGGCAGGCCTTCGATGTCGTAGCCAAGCGCGTGCGGCGGGTCGAACTCGGTGATGCGCTCGACGAGGGCGTCGCGTTTGACCTGGATCCGCCGCGCGGTGCCGACGGCCGCCCCGTCGGGACCGGAGAACAGGATGCAGGAGTGGTCGACGTTGCCGGCCCACTCGCCGATCGAGCCGAAATCGGCGAGGACATCCCAGATCTCTTGGGGGCGAGCCGCGATCGTGCGGCTGCGGTGCGCGTCTGCCACGTGCCCAAGCTACGCGACGGCGGTCGGTCGCACCGAGGTTTGCCGCACGCGTCAGCGGGCCAGGTGCAGCGCCGTCTCCAGCCACACCGCCGCGCCGCTGACCGCGACCGTGATCGCGAGGGTGACCCAGTCCGCCATCTTCGGCCGCGCCGGGTTGGCGGAGAGCTGCCCGGTGCCGCCGCGCGCGGTGATCGCGTCGCCCATCTCGTCACCGCGCCGCAGCGTGACGGTGACGGCCGCGGCAAGCAGGTCGATCACCTCCAGCGCGTAGCGCCGCAGCCGCGCCCTACGGCCGCGGGCCATCCGTTTGGGCCGCAGCCGGCGGGCGGCGTAGAGCACCTGGAATTCGTCGATCAGCATCGGAAAGGCGCGCAGCGCGAGCGCCACCGCCACCGCCCATTCGTCGACCGGGATCCGCAACCACCGCAGCGGCCGGCCCAAAGTCGCCAGCGCGGGCCCGATCTCAGCGACGTTGGTGGTCCACGACACCATCGCCCCCAGCCCCAACAGCACCAGCGACAGCGCGGTGATCCGCAGGAATTGCAACGTCCCGCCCAGCGGCACGTGCAGGCCGCCCAGCGCGATCATCGGGCTGCCGCCGGCCAGCGCGGCCGTGATGCCACCGAGCGCGAGGATGGCCCACAGCCAGCGCGGGAACGTCGGCAGCGCGCCCCGCGGGATGTGCGCGATCCGGATCGCCGCCAGCACCAGGGCGGCCACCAGCCCGATCGTGACCCACCCCGGGTAGAACGTCATCAGCACCGAAATCCCAAAAACCACAAGCAGTTTGGTGCCGGCCCACAGCTCGTGGATGGTCGACGTCCCGGGCACCGGGACCAGCAGCACCACCGGGCGGGGCGGGCGCCGGCCCGCGCCGCGACCGCCCGGGGCCGACGTCGCCGCCGATGTCGTCATGCCACACCGCCGGCCGCGGTGGGCACCGATTCCAGCACGCCGCCGGCCAGATGCACGGTGCGCGGGCAGACGCCCTCCAGCCCGACGAAGTCGTGGGAGATCACCACCACCGTCAGGCCCTGCTCGCGGCGCAGATCCTCCAGCAGCCGCAACAGGCCGCGCTGGCTCGCGGCGTCCAAGCCGGCCAGCGGCTCGTCGAGGATCAACGCCCGTGGCGAGCACGCCAGCAGTCCGGCGAGCACCACGCGGCGCATCTGGCCACCGCTGAGCTGGTCGATGCGCCGCTTGGCCAGGGTGGGGTCCAGCCCGACCACGCCCAGCGCCGCGGCGACGCGGTCCCGGTCGCGGTACGAGAAGCCGGCGGCCGAGGCCACCTCCAGGTCGACACGGCTGCGCAGCAGCTGCAACCGGGCTGCCTGGAACGACAGCGCAACCGCGCCGACCTGCTCGTGGGTGGGACGGCCGTCGAGCAGGCAGGCGCCGGTGGTCGGGACCGTCAGCCCGGCCATGATCCACGCCAGCGTCGACTTGCCCGAGCCGTTGCCGCCATGGATCAGCAGCCCGTCACCCTGTTCCACGACGAAGCTGATGTCGCGCAGCGCGGTCTTGGCCCACGGTGTGCCACTGGCGTATTCGTGGCCGACCTCGACGAGCTCGAGCGCCGGCGCCGACGCGCTGCCCGCCGCCACTGCGGCCGGCGCCGGGGTGGACACGGTGTCCACCATCTCGGCGTTGTCCGGGGAATCGCTGAGATTGATGACGCGGTCCGCGGTTTCGGCCTCGTTGTTGTAGTGCGTGATGTGCACCAAAGCGGTTCGGTGCCGCTTGGTGAGGCCGGACAGCACGCCGAGCAGGGTGTCCCGCCCCTCCTGGTCGACCATGGTGGTCACCTCGTCGGCGATCAGCAACGACGGCTCGCGGGCCAGCGCCGCGGCCAGCGCCAGGCGCTGCAGTTCACCCCCGGACAGGCCCCCGGTGTCGCGGTCGGCGAGCCCGTCGAGGCCGACCTCGGCCAACAGCCGGTCCACGTCGATCCTGGTGCCCGGCGGCAGGCCCCACACCACGTCGTCGGCGACCCGGGTGCCCAGCACCTGGCTCTCGGGATGCTGAAGCACCACGGCGGTGCCGCCGGGCTTGCCCAGCCCGACCGCGCCCGGACGTTGCACAGTGCCCGACGTCGGCTCCCGGCCGGCCAGGATCAGCATCAGCGTGGTCTTGCCCGACCCGTTGGCTCCGGTGATCGCCAGGTGCTCGCCGACCCGCAGGTCCAGGCTGACCTCGCGCAGGGCGTCCTGTCCGGCGTTCGGGTAGCGGAAGCGGACCTTGTCCAGCCGCACCGGGACCGGGCCGCCCTCGCCCTCGACGCCCGACCAGGCTTCCAGTTTGTGCACGTCGGGTATGGTGCGCATGCGCTGCAACAGCCGAGACAGCGCCCACCAACCGATCAGCGACACGACCATGATCCCGACGGTGAAGTAGACCAGCAGGATCCACGGCCAAAAGTGCACGCCCACGGCGAAATACCGCTTCAGCTCGGTGGCGGGGCCCTGCAGGTGGATCCGGTTCATGAACGCGGCGAGTCCGTCGACGTCCGCGGTGATCACGCCGATGATCAGGTGCCGCAGCCGGGTCATGACGGCCAGCGCGGCGATCGACACGGCGCCGAACGCCAGCCCGGCGACCAACGACACGACGATCACCGTCGGCGTGCCCCGCCGTCTGCGTTTGACGAATCCGGTCAGCCCGCCGATATAGGCGCCATGGATGACGGTCATCAAGCCGCCCAGGCCGGCGATCAGGAACGCGATCACCCCTGCGGCGACCGTCGCGGCGAGCAGCACCCGCAGCCGGTAGCGGTAGGCCAGCAGCCCCGTCGGCACGGTGCCCAGCAAGGCCAGCCCCGCGGCGAACGGGACCACCACCGAGATGATCGCGACGACCGCACACAACGCCCCCATGACCGACGCCTGCGCCAACTCGACCGGTTGCAGCGGCCCACCCCGATGGCGCGCAGGCAGGGATCTGGGACCGGTCACTTCATCGATTCTGCCAGGCCGCGCCGGTAACACCCCGCGAAACACCGCGCCAGCTGCGTTTTTGCGCCACGCCGTTCGGGCAGCAGCTCGCTTAGGGAAGCTATGGAACCATGGAGGCATGAATGCATCCGCCGACCACCACAACGTCAGTGGGGTCAGTGCCGCCAATAGTGTCACCGGTGTCACCGGTGTCGCCGGTGTCGCGGCAAACACCGAAGCGCAATCCGGACTGGGCGCGGACCTGCTGGCCGTGGTCGCCCGGCTCAACCGGTTGGCCACCCAGCGGATCCAGATGCCGTTGCCCGCGGCGCAGGCCAGGCTGCTCGCCACGATCGAGGCCCACGGAGAAACCCGGATCGGTGACCTGGCCGCGGTCGACCACTGTTCCCAACCGACGATGACCACCCAGGTGCGGCGCCTCGAGGAGGCCGGCCTGGTGACCCGGACCGTCGATCCCGGAGACGCCCGGGCGGTCCGGATCCGGATCACGGCCGACGGGCGGCGCACCCTGAACGCGGTCCGGGCCGACCGCGCCGCCGCGATCGAGCCGCAATTGGGTCAGCTCGCGCCGGGCGAGCGCCGCGTGCTGTCGGAGGCGGTCGACGTGCTGCGGCGGCTGCTGGACAACACCGCGGCCACCCGCCGCCGCGGCAGCCCGGGACCGCCGCCGATCCCGGTGGATCGGCCGGCGCCCCCGGGGTAGACACTTAAGCAAGCCGATCGGTCTGCGGACCTTTCGGCCCGATCGGTGACGAAAGGTGACGGTGATGCGGCCCGAGGCCTCGGCCTTTCCAGCCCCCCCGTTGACCGTGTGGGTCAGATCGACCCGGTATGTCTTCGCCCCGGGCCGCGACGTGATCGTCGGCTCCGGCCGAGGCTGCGACGTTCCGCTCGGCGGCCCCGGGCATGCCGACTCCCCGCCGCCGGCGCCACGTTCCGACGTCGTGCTGCGGTTCGCCGACGGTCACTGGGTCGCCATCGACACGAGCCCCTACGGGATGTTCGCCAACGGCGCCCGCGTGGCGACGGTCAACATCCGCGACGGGCAGGCGATCACGATCGGCGACCCGCAGCGAGGCCCGCGCCTGGTGTTCCAGGTCGGCCCGCCCGTTCGGCCGTCCGGCCCGCCGCAGCGCCCGGCCGGACCGCCACCCCCCCACGCCCCGCCACCCCCCCACGCCCGGCCGCTGCCGCCGCTGCCGCCGCCGGGCGCACCCCCGCCCGACCGGCGCGGTCCCGGCCCGCTGGCACCGACCCAGTCCCCCACCCAGCAGATGCGGGTGCCCCCGCCGGGGGCCGCGCGGCCGCCCGAACCCCCTGCCCCCGCGCCGGTCACCACGCCGCCGCCCGTCGCGCCACCGCCGCCCGCGCCACCGCCGCCCGTCGCGCCACCGCCGCCCGCGCCACCGCCGCCCGCGCCGCCCCAGGAGTCCACGGGGCAGCCCGCCCCCGCGCAGGACGCCCCCGCGCAGGACGCCCCCGCGCAGGATGAGCGGCCCAAGACCCGCGGCCTGATCAAGCGGATGACCGCCGCGGGGCGCAAGCTGCGCGGCCCGCGCCCCTCGTTCCGCTCCGACGAGACCGACGCGACCTACCGATTGCCACTCCGCCCGGGGGCGCGCACCACCGGGGTGGCCGCCTACCGGGTGGGGCTGGCCGTCGACGGGCGCGAGGTGATCAGCGACGTCTCGTTCACCGCGCGTCCGGGCACGTTGACCGCCGTCGTCGGGCCCTCCGCCGCGCGCAACGGCGCGCTGCTGGACCTGCTCGCCGGCACCCGGGAACTGAGCTCGGGCGTCGTCACCGTCGACGACCACGCCGTGCACGCCGAGCCGCAACCGATGCGCACCCGCATCGGGATCGTGCCGCGCGACGACCGGGTGCACGGCAAGCTCACGGTCAGGCGGGCCGTGGACTACGCCGCCGAACTGCGGCTGCCGCCGGAGACCGCACCCGAGCAGCGGCACCGCGTGGTCGACCAACTGCTGGAAGAGCTCGAGCTGACACCGCACGCCGCGGCGCCGATCGGCAAGCTGGGGCCCGAGGTGCGCCGGTGCGTGGCGCTCGCGATCGAACTCGTCAGCCGCCCGACGCTGCTCGTGGTGGAGGGCCTGGGGGCCGGGCTGGACGCGACCCAGGAAACCCACGTGATGGCGGTCCTGCGCCGTCAAGCCGACCTCGGCTGCGCGGTCGTGGTCGCGCTGACGTCGCAGACCTCGCTGGCCAGGGTGGTCATGTGCGACCAGGTCGTGGCGCTCACCGCGGCCGGCACCGTGGCCTACGTCGGGACGCCGCTGCAGGTCGAACCCGCGCTGGGCACCGCCGACTGGCCGACCATCCTCGCGCGGGTCAGCGCAGACCCCGACGGCGCCCACCGCGCCTTCCGGGACCGCCAACCGGCGGCGGCCTCGCCGGCACCGCCGGGCGTCGCCGCGCCCTGGGCGCCACCTGCCGGGCCGGCACTGTCGCGGCAGACCCGCCTGGTCGTCCGCCGCCAGGTTCGCCTGCTCCTGGCCCGCCCGCTGCATGGGGTCTTCCTGGCGTTGCTGCCGCTGGCGCTCGCGGCGCTGACACTGCTGATCCCCGGTGATTCCGGGCTGGGCCGTCCCGACCCCGGTAGCCCCAACATGCACGAGGCCGTCGAGATCCTGGCCGCGCTGAACTTCGCCGGGGTGCTCATCGGCTTCGCGCTGACCCTGCGCGACCTCGTCGGGGAGCGCCGCATCTACCGGCGAGAGCAGTCCGTCGGGCTGTCGGCGGCGGCCTACCTGGCCGGCAAACTCGTGGTGTTCTCCATCGCCGCGGCCCTCTTGACGGCCGTGCTGACCGTCCTCGTGATGATCGGCAAGGGCGGGCCGACCCGCGGCGCCGTCCTGCTCGGCAACAGCGGTTTCGGGGCCGGCGTCGAGTTGTACCTGAGCGTGGCCGCGACGGCCGCGGTGTCGGCGATCGTCGGACTGGCGCTGTCCGCGCGGGCCCGGTCGCTGCGCGAGGCGCTGCCGCTGGCGGTGCCGCTGATCCTGGCGTCGGCGCTGTTCGCCGGGGGCCTGATCCGGCTGGTGGGCACCTGGGGCTACGAGCAGATTTCGTGGTTCGTCCCGGCCCAGTGGGGCTTCGCGGCGTCGGCGTCCACCGTCGACCTGCGCCGGGTGGACACGCTGGCCACCAACATCCAGATGTGGACCCACTACGCGGGCTGGTGGGTGTTCGACATGGGCATGCTGACGTTGTTCGGCGTGCTGTGGGCCGGGCTCACCTGGTACTGGTTACTGCCCCGCGCGCCCAAAACCCGCAACCGCCCGCCGGATCGCCGGCAGCCGGAACCGGACGGGCCGGGCGGCCGAGAAGCCGAGCGCGAGTAACGGTTTCGCGAAGCGAATTCGCATCGTTGTTCCCGACACGGCGACGGCGGGCTACGGTCGAATGATGGCGCCCAACACGACGAGCACTGCCCAACATCTGCGTAATACGCTGGACGGGCGCTGGCGTGACGTGAAGAACCGGATGCGGGCGACGATGACCGAGGACCTGTTCCGCCCGCACTACACACCGAACACCGTGATCGCGCGCACCAAGGTGGCCGAGCAGATGCGGATCATGGCCGCGTTCGGCGCCGCCGCCGACAGCTTCCGCAAGGAGCACGGCGGCACCGGCGACGTCGGCGCGGCGATCACCATGATCGAGATGCTCGCGATGTCGGACCTGTCGCTGATGGTCAAGGCCGGGGTGCAGTGGGGCCTGTTCGGCGGTGCGGTCGAGAACCTGGGCACCGAGCGCCACCACGAGGCCCACGTCAAGGACATCATCAGCCTCGAGCTGTGCGGTTGCTTCGCGATGACCGAGACGGGTCATGGCAGCGACGTGCAGTCGCTGGAGACCACCGCGACCTATGACGCAAACACCGAAGAGTTCGTCATCGACTCCCCCACTCCGTCGGCCCGCAAGGACTACATCGGCGGCGCCGCCGAAACGGCCAGGATGGCCGCGGTTTTCGCGCAGTTGATCACCACCGAGGACGGCGAGCCGGTCAACCACGGCGTGCACTGCCTGCTGGTCCCGATCCGCGACGCCGACGGCAACGACCTGCCCGGGGTGACGACGTCGGACTGCGAATACAAGGGCGGGCTGCCCGGCGTCGACAACGGCCGCATCGTGTTCGACCACGTGCGCGTGCCCCGCGTCAACCTGCTGAACAAATACGGCGACGTCGCGCCGGACGGCACCTACAGTTCGCCGATCGACAACCCCAACCGGCGGTTCTTCACCATGCTGGGCACGCTGGTCCGCGGCCGGATCACCGTGGGCGGCAGCGCCGGCGCCGCGGCCCGGGTCGCGCTGGACATCGCGACCCGATATGCCTTGCAGCGCAGGCAATTCAGTGCACCCGATGACGACGACACCGAGGTGCTGATCATGGATTACCTGGTGCATCAGCGGCGCTTGTTCCCGTTGATAGCGAAGTCGTACGCGCTGCAGTTCGCCCAGAACGAACTGGTCGGCAAGTGCCACGACATCCAGACGGCCGACACGCCCGACGCCGAGGAACAGCGCGAACTGGAGTCGCGGGCAGCCGGGCTCAAGGCGGCCAACACCTGGCATGCCAGCCGGGCCATCCAGGAGGCGCGCGAGGCCTGCGGCGGGGCGGGCTACATGGCCGAGAACCGGCTGATCGGGCTGCGCGGCGACACCGACGTGTTCACCACCTTCGAGGGCGACAACCATGTGCTGACCCAGCTGGTGGCCAAGGAGCTGCTGACGGCCTACGCCGACGACATCCGCAGCATGAGCCCGGTCGAGTGGGTGCGCTTCGCGGCCGGCACCGTGAGCGACCGCGTCGTCAAACGCACCGCGGCGGAGACCATCATCCAGACGATCGTGGACGCCCGGCAGGACAACGAGGAAGAGGGCAGCCTGTTCAACCGCGGCACCCAGATCAAGATGTTCGAGGACCGCGAGGAGTATCTGTTGTCGTCCGTCGCGCGCCGGCTGCAGAGCAAGTCCAAAGAGATGTCGGCCTTCGACGCGTTCAACTCCGTGCAGGACCACGTGCTGCACGCGGCGAGCGCGCACATCGACCGGGTGATCCTGGAGGCCTTCGTCGCCGGCATCGACTCGTGCGAAGACGAGGGGGCGCGCGAGCTACTCGAGCTGGTCTGCGACGTCTATGCCCTGTCGGTGATCGAGGACGACAAGGCCTGGTACGTGGAACACCGCTACCTGTCCACCGAGCGGGCCAAGGCCGTCACCCGCGGGATCAACGACCGGTGCCGCACGCTGCGCCCGCACGCCCGGACACTGGTCGACGGGTTCGGGATCCCCGAGGCGCTGCGCTACGCCGAGATGCTGCACCCGGAAAACCTGTCGGATGCCTCGCAGCCCTCGGAGGCCGGGACCACCGCGGTCACGCCCTGACCGGCTCCTTCTCGACGATCGCCTCCAGGCTCGGCCGGCTCGGCGCCTGCACGCGGGCGCGCGCCACGGTGCGCCGGGGTCGCACGTAGCGCACCCAGGTCAGGCCCGCGGCGATGAGGTAGCACACCAAAAAGCTGCAGAACGCCGGGGTTTCGGTGCCGCTGCTCAGGTAGGACTGCCGCAGGGCCAGGTTGATCCCGACGCCGCCCAGCGCCCCGAACGCGCCCGCGAACCCGATCAGGGACGCCGACATCACCCGCGTCCAGTGCCGCCGTTCGGCCTCGCCGACGTTCAAGAAGTGACTGCGCTGTTCGAAGATCGACGGGATCACCTTGAACACCGCCCCCTTGCCCATGCCGCAGAAGATGAACAACGCGATGAACCCGACGACGTAGCCGATCATCGTGGTCTCGGTCGTGTGGCTGCCGGCGCCGCGGGTGATGTCGTCGTGGGTGCTGACCGCCACCAGCAACCCGGCACCCAGGATCATGCCGGTCACGACGGCCAGCGTGACCCGGCCGCCGCCGAAACGGTCGCCCAGCTTGCCGCCGAGTATCCGCGCCGCCGAGCCCAGCAGCGGCCCGACGAAGGCGATCTCG
Source organism: uncultured Actinomycetota bacterium (assembly GCA_963711445.1). Classification (GTDB taxonomy): domain Bacteria; phylum Actinomycetota; class Actinomycetes; order Mycobacteriales; family Mycobacteriaceae; genus Mycobacterium. Next base: position 1,233,765 of record CAVQEF010000001.1, on the reverse strand, counting down.
GCGGCATGCAGCGACGCCTGCGCGTGGGTCTGCCCGCCGGCCAGCAGGTTGAGCTGTATCACCTGGCCGAACGCGAACGCGAACCCGATGAACGACCCCGAAGCGCACATGTACAGGAACGAGACGCCCCACGCGTCGGGCACCTTGAGCACCGACCGCACGTGGCCCATCTCGATGGCGTGGGTCAGGTTGTCCATGAACAGCGCCGCGCCCACGCCGGCTCCCGCGAGCAGCACCAGGTAGATCGCGCACACCCAGTACGGCGCCTCGTTGCCGGCGGTGGCCAGCACCAGCAGGCCGACCGCCTGGATGCCCGCCACCCCCAGGTTGCCCAGTCCCCCGGTCAGGCCCAGCGCCAGGCCCTTGCGCCGCTGGGGATAGAACGCCTCGACGTTGGCCAGTGAGGCGGAGTAGTTACCCCCACCCAAGCCGGTCAGCGCGGCGCACACCAGATACGGCCAGAGCGGCAGGCCGGGGTTGGCCAGCAACACGATGGCCCCGAGGGTGGGGATCAGCAGTATCGACGACGAGAAGATCGCCCAGTTGCGGCCGCCGAACCTGGCGGTGGCCATCACGTAGGGAATGCGCACCAACCCGCCGACCAGCGTCGCGGTGGCGCCCAGCAGCAGCTTGTCGCCGGCCGTGAAGCCGTAGACGGACTGCGGCATGAACAGCACCATGACCGACCACAGCGTCCAGATCGAGAAGCCGACGTGCATGTTCACGATCGACCAGATCAGGTTGCGCCGGGCGATGACCTTGTTACCGGCCTTCCAGGCGATGACGTCTTCGGGGTCCCAGTGCGAGATGTGGCGCGTACGTCCCATGGATTGTCTTGCCTTTCACACCGAAATTCACCGGATGTGGATCGAATCGCCCTCAGCGACAGTGGGTCAGGCGGTCGTACGTTCGTGGTGCCACGCTGCACCTCGTTGCGGCCGCAACTCTTGGTGGCCGTCGGCACCGTTGCCCAGGATGCCAGCGCTTCTCTGCTCATGTTCGCCCCCGCCGCTAGGAGTGTGCTGAACGAACGCTGTGAAGATCCGGCGTCCCTCGTCACCGGATTCGGCGCGCGCCGGGCGGCTATTGGTGCGGAATCGCGCCGAGCGCTTGGAGTTTGCCGTCCGGGCCGATCTGGAACCTCACCTTTCCCCTGCCGGTGGGACAGCAGGGTTCGTCGCCGCCGACCTGCCATTGATACTGGACCGTGACCGTGTCCTGCGACGGCGGCAGCACGGTGATGTAGGGCTTGGGATTCGGCGTGGGCGTGCCCAGCGCGGTGTTGTGGTCGAAGAAGAGCAACTGTTGGGGCGTCGACTCGGTGGCGACGGTGGGGATCACCTGCACCCAGTACAGGCGGCAGTTCTTGGTGTGCCCCCGTGCGATTTCGACCCATGTCGTGCCCTGGACCGCGATCGGGACCGCGGCGATGGCCCGGCGCACCGTGTCGGCCGTGGGCCCGTCGGAGTCCTTGCAGGTGTCCGACGGCCGCGACGCCGGGGCCGGCGGCTTCGAGCCGCACGCCGCGAGCACCACGATCAGCGCGGCGATGACCAGCTGACGCACGGGGCAAGCTTAGCGAAGACTGTGAATGTCCCATCGGTTTGGTCCGAAGCCCACATTTGGTCAGGTTGGCCGCGCGCCCGGACGGTACTGTCGTGCCAGGCTCGCTGGTCGACGGTGACCCATGGTGAGCTGCGCCGATGACGGACTTCCGCGCGCTTCACCGCTACCTCGGCGCCGTAGTGACAAAGCCGTAAAGCGACGGAAACATCGGCTGCCCGGCGCCGAAACAATCCCGATGCTGAATGGCTTTGTCGCACGATGAATCTGCTCGCGCAGCCAGGGAGGGACGTAAGCGTGGCGAGGGAGCCCCATGGCACCCGATGAGGACGCCGACAAGGCTTCGGTACACACCGTGTGCGGCTACTGCGGCGTCGGCTGCGGAATGGTGTTGCAGGTCACAACGGACGCCCGATGCGGCCGACGTCACATCGCCAAGTCCGTTGGCCACAAACAACATCCGGCCAACTTCGGCCGGCTGTGCACCAAAGGCACGACCACCGCGGACCTGCTCGCCGCGCCGGGCCGGATGGAAACCGCGCACATGCGGACCGACCGCGGCGCGCCCGCCGAGCCGATCGACATCGACGATGCGATCACCCAGTCCGCGAAGCGGTTACGGGCCATCATCGACGAGCACGGGCCGGACGCGTTTGCCCTCTACGTGTCGGGGCAGCTGTCGCTGGAGGCCCAGTACCTGGCCAACAAGCTGACCAAGGGCTTCATCGGCACCAACCAAATCGAGTCCAACTCGCGACTGTGCATGGCCAGCGCGGGTTCCGGCTACAAGCTGTCCCTGGGCGCGGACGGCCCGCCGGGCTCCTACGAAGACTTCGACCGGGCCGACGTCTTCTTCGTCATCGGCGCCAACATGGCCGACTGCCACCCGATCCTGTTCCTGCGCATGATGGATCGGGTCAAGGCCGGCGCCAAACTGATCGTCGTCGACCCACGCCGCACCGCGACCGCGGAGAAGGCCGACCTGTTTTTGCAGATCGCTCCCGGCTCCGATCTCGCGCTGCTCAACGGGTTGCTGCACCTGATCGTCGAAAACGGGCACACCGACGCCGAGTTCATCGCCGACTTCACCGAGGGCTGGGACGCGATGCCCGGCTTCCTGCAGCAGTACAGCCCCGACGCGGTCGCCGCGGTCACCGGTCTTGCCGTCGAAGACCTGCACACCGCGGCCCGCTGGATCGGCGAATCCGCCAACTGGATGAGCTGCTGGACAATGGGACTCAACCAGAGCACCCACGGCACCTGGAACACCAACGCGATCTGCAACCTGCACCTGGCCACCGGCGCGATCTGCAAACCGGGCAGCGGTCCCTTCTCGCTCACCGGGCAGCCCAACGCGATGGGCGGTCGCGAAATGGGTTACATGGGGCCGGGTCTGCCGGGTCAGCGCTCGGTGGCATCCGACGACGACCGCGCGTTCGTGGAGGACCGGTGGGGCATCCCCCGGGGATCGCTGCGCGCCGACACCGGCGCCGGCACGATCGACCTGTTCTCCCGCATGGCCGACGGCGCGATCAAGGCGTGCTGGATCATCTGCACCAATCCCACTGCCTCCGTGGCCAATCGGAAGACGGTGCTGGAGGGCCTGGAAGAGGCCGAGCTGGTCATCAGCCAGGACGCGTTCTCCGACACCGAGACCAACGAATACGCCGACGTGTTGCTGCCGGCCGCGCTGTGGACCGAGTGCGAAGGGGTGATGGTCAACTCCGAGCGCAACCTGACGCTGTTCCGGCCGGCCGTCGACGCGCCGGGCCAGGCGCTGCCCGACTGGCAGATCATCGCCCGGATCGCTTGTGCGATGGGATTTTCGGACGCCTTCAGCTACGACTCTGCCGGGGAAGTCTTCGAAGAGATCAAGCAGTTCTGGAACCCCGCAACCGGATACGACCTGCGCGGGGCCGGCTACGACCGGCTGCGTCAGGGCCCCCTGCAGTGGCCGTGCCCGCCCGGGACGGCCGGGGACCGCAATCCGATCCGCTACCTCAACGACGGCGTCAGCCAGACCCGGCTGGTCCGCGCGGACGGCGGCGTCCCCCGGCTGGCCTTCCCCACTCCCAGCGGACGCGCCGTGTTCTTCGCCCGCCCGCACCTGCCGCCCGACGAAATGCCCGACGACGACTTCCCGTTCGTGCTCAACACCGGGCGACTGGCGCACCAATGGCACACGATGACCAAGACCGGCAAGGTCGCCAAGCTCAACAAGCTCAACCCGGGGCCGTTCGTCGAGATCCATCCCGACGACGCCGCCCGACTCGGCATCCTCGACAAGGACGCGGTCGAGATCGCCTCGCGCCGTGGCCGCGCCGTGCTGCCGGCCGTCGTCACCGACCGGGTGCGGCCCGGCAACTGCTTCGCACCGTTTCACTGGAACGACGCCTTCGGCGAATACCTATCGATCAACGCCGTCACCAACGACGCCGTCGACCCGGTGTCGCATCAGCCGGAATACAAGGCCTGCGCGGTCTGCGTGACCAAGGTCGCCGTCGCGCCGGCCACGAGAGTGCAGGACATGACGCGCGTCGACGCGCTCGCCGAAATCCTGGGTGTGGCAAACGAACCCGCGCCGAAACTCGCCCAACCCGAGCGGGCCTACCTGTCGGGGCTGCTGACCGCGCTGCGTTCGGACGCCGGCCGGCGCGCCCCCGGGGTGCCCACCGTACCCGACGGCGCACCGCTGGGCGACACCACCCGGCTGTGGGTCAACGGTTTGCTCGCGGGGTTGTTCGCTCGCACGGAAACGCCGTACCCCGCGGCCGAGCCGGTCGCCGCGAAACCGGCGACCCGCACGATCGACACCCCACCGGTCGTGGTGTTGTGGGCGTCGCAGACCGGCAACGCCGAGGAGCTGGCCGCCGATGTCGCCGCGCAGTTGACCGACGCGCAGTTGCCGGTCGTGCTGCGCGGCATGGACGACTTCGCCGCGGCCGAACTGCCCGCGACGCGGGACCTGCTGCTGATCACCAGCACCACCGGTGACGGCGAGCCACCCGACAACGGCGCCGCCTTCTGGCGGGCGCTCACGGCCGACGGCGCGCCGCGCTGCACCGACACCCGCTACGCCGTGCTGGCGCTGGGCGATTCCAACTACGACGACTTCTGCGGTTACGGGCGCAGGCTCGACGGGCGCCTCGCCGAACTGGGGGCGACCCGCCTGCTCGACCGGGTCGACTGCGAACCCGACTACGAGGACGCGGCGGCCGGGTGGCTGGGTCAGGTCATCGACGCGCTCACGCGGGGGCCGGGTGCCGACCCGGCCGGGGCCGCGTCCGCGTCGTCGGCCTCCTCCGCGCTGGCGGCGCGCCCCCGCCCGCTCGGCACGCCCGCAACCCAGGCCTACGGCAAGAAGCGCCCGCTGATCACCGGCATGATGCGCAACGTCACGCTCAGCCGGCCGCAGTCGGCAAAGGACGTGCGGCAGTTGGTGTTCGACCTGCCCGACAAAACGATCAGCTACGAGGCCGGCGATGCGCTCGGGGTGTGGCCCCGCAACAGCGACCGGCTCGTGAACGAATGGCTGGCGGCCACCGGGCTCGACGAGGAAGCCGCGGTCGAGGTCGCCGGCCACGGCGTGATGTCGTTGCGTTCGGCGCTCACCGAGCGATTCGAGATCGCCCACATCAGCCCGGACCTGCTGCGTTTCGTGCAGCAACGCTGCGGCGACACCGAACTCGCCGAGTTGATGAGGCCGGAGAACAAGCGCGCACTGGCCGATTGGGCGTGGGGACGGCAGTCCGTCGACCTGCTCGCCCAATTCCGGGTCAGCGCCTCCGTCGACGAATGGCTGAGCGTGCTCAAACCGCTTCAGCCGCGTCTGTATTCGATCTCGTCCAGTCCGAAGGTGAGCCCGCGCGAGGTGCACCTGACGGTCTCGCCGGTGCGGTACAACTTCCAGGGGGTGCCGCGGCACGGCGTGTGCTCGACGTATCTGGCGGACCGCCGCCCGGGCGACCAGATCGCGCTCTACGTGCGGCCGTCGAGCAATTTCCGGCCGCCGGCGCAGGCGCACACCCCGATGATCATGATCGGCCCCGGAACCGGGATCGCGCCCTTCCGCGGATTCCTGCAGGAGCGCCGCGCGCTCGGCCACACCGGGCCCAATTGGCTGTTCTTCGGTGAGCGGCACGCCGCGACCGATTTCTACTATCGCGACGAGATCGAGCAGATGCGCGCCGACGGGTTCCTCACCGAGCTGGACCTGGCGTTCTCCCGCGACCAGCGCGACAAGGTCTACGTGCAGCATCTGATGCGCCGGCGCGGCGCCCAGCTGTGGCGCTGGCTGCAGGACGGGGCGCAGCTGTACGTGTGCGGCACCGCCGACCCGATGGCCAAGGACGTCGACCGGGCGCTGTGCGAGATCGCCGCCGAGCACGGCAACCTCGACCGCGACGCGGCGCAGGCCTACGTCCGGTCGCTGAGCACCGACAAGCGCTACCACCGCGACGTCTACTGATCCCCGCGACCCGTAATGCGACGGAAACGTCGCACACCCACCGCTGAAACATCTCCGTCGCACCATTTCACTCATCGGCTTGGGCCTCGAGGAGGAAGCGTGGCGCGGGAGTACGACGGGCCCGTCAAGTACGCGGCGAAGAGCAGGTGTCCCCGGCAGTGTCCACTGCGCGGCGGCGCCGCCCCAGAGCATGACCATGCGTCGGCGCGTGACCTGGTCGACTGGGCGGGGCTGCGCGTGAACCTGGACCTGGTTTTTTCCCCCAACCAGCGCGACAGGGTCTACGTGCAACACCTGCTGCGCAAGCGGGAGAACTCGTTGTCGCGATGGCTGCACGACCGCGCACAGCTGTGCGCGTGCGAAACCTCCGCCGAAGACGGTGGCCACGACCCGGGCGCGACCTGAGGGCTGCTGAAGAGCGCCGCGGGTGCCGGGGCGGCGCCGTCGGCTTCGGTCGGGGCGCACCCACCAAGGCGCGGCCGGTGTCAGCGCCCAGCGTGCACTGAGGGCGAAGATCCGGCCAGAATTTCGCCGTCAGCGCACGTTCGGCGCGAGGCATGCGGCGCGGCCCACCCGGCGAGCGCGGCGCCGCCGGAATGATTCGCGGGGAATCGATCGACGGTTCACCCGGTTGAGACCCGTATGCACGGCGACGGCTTCCAGGCGAGGTGACCGCTCCCATGAGCCGGGCCGCCGTACTGCGCCGATGTCCTATAGTGGGGCTATGCAACAGGCCAGACAGCCGCGCTTCGTCCTTACGCGCCGCCCCGCCGTGGACTGTTGTTGTCGCTGTTGTTGATTTCCTGACGCCTTCCGACGCTCAACTGTTCTCTGCGTTTGGCGCCAGACGCGGGCGGTACCACGAGTACGCCGGGGCGGCACCACGACGCGCGTCGATCACCAGGAAGACCGACCACCCATGAACGTATTTCACCAAGGCTCGCACACCCCGTACCTGGCAGGCCGACGTGTCCAACACATCGTCGAGGAAGACACATGAGCATCGCCGAGGACATCACCCAATTGGTCGGGGGCACGCCGCTGGTCCGGCTGCGCCGGGTCACCGAGGACGCGGTCGCCGACGTCGTCGCCAAGCTGGAATTCTTCAATCCGGCCAACAGCATCAAGGACCGCATCGGGGTCGCCATGATCGACGCGGCCGAGCAGGCGGGCCTGATCAAGCCCGACACGATCATCCTGGAGCCGACGAGCGGCAACACCGGCATCGCGCTGGCGATGGTGTGCGCGGCGCGGGGCTACCGCTGCATGCTGACGATGCCCGACACGATGAGCAACGAGCGCCGGATGCTGCTGCGCGCCTATGGCGCCGAGCTCGTCCTGACGCCCGGCGCTGACGGCATGGCGGGCGCCATCGCCAAGGCCGAGGAACTCGCCAAGACCGACCAGCGGTATTTCGTGCCGCAACAGTTCGAGAACCCGGCCAACCCGGCGATCCACCACGCCACCACCGCCGAGGAGGTGTGGCGCGACACCGCGGGCAAGGTCGACATCTTCGTGTCCGGCGTGGGCACCGGCGGCACCATCACCGGCGTGGCCCAGGTCCTCAAGGAACGCAAGCCCTCGACCCGCATCGTCGCGGTGGAGCCGGCCGCGTCGGCGGTGCTGTCCGGCGGGGAGAAGGGCCCCCACCCCATCCAGGGCATCGGCGCCGGGTTCGTCCCGCCGGTGCTGGACATGGACCTGGTCGACGAGGTCGTCACCGTGGACAACGAAGACTCGTTCACCATGGCGCGGCGGTTGGCGCGGGAGGAGGGACTGCTCGTCGGCATCTCCTCGGGTGCGGCCGTGGTGGCCGCCCTGGAGGTGGCCCGCCGGCCCGAGAACGCCGGCAAGCTCGTCGTGGTCGTGCTCCCCAGCTACGGGGAGCGGTACCTGAGCACCCCTTTGTTCGCGGACCTGGCCGACTAGCCATGTTCGACGCCATCCGCCAAGACATCCGCGCCGCCAGGCAGCGCGATCCGGCCGCCCCGACCACGCTGGAGGTGGTCTTCGCCTATCCCGGCGTGCACGCCATCTGGGGTCACCGGGTCAGCCACTGGCTGTGGAACCGCGGGGCACGGGTGACCGCCCGCACGCTGGCCGAGTTCACCCGCATCGTGACCGGGGTCGACATCCATCCCGGCGCCATCCTGGGCTCCGGCCTGTTCATCGACCACGCGACCGGCGTGGTCATCGGAGAGACGGCCGAGGTCGGCGACAACGTCACCATGTACCACGGCGTGACCCTCGGCGGCAGCGGCTCCGACACCGGCAAGCGCCACCCGACCGTCGGGGACAGCGTGACCATCGGCGCCGGCGCCAAAATCCTCGGCGCGATCAAAATCGGTGATGACGCACGCATCGGCGCCAACGCCGTGGTGGTCAAGCCGGTCCCGTCCAGCGCCGTCGTCGTCGGGGTTCCCGGGCAGGTCATCAGCCGCCCGGGCCGGGGCAGCCCGGACGACTCGATGATGCCGGACCTGGTGGGCGTCAGCCTGCAGTCCCTGCTCACCCGCGTGGCCAAGCTCGAGGACTCGACCGACGGCCGGCACAACGGGCAGCCGGGCGAACGAGTCATCCGGCCGCCCGAAGCCGGGGTGTGGCACGGCGAGGACTTCTCCATCTGATCGCCGGCTGACGCTAGCGTGGCTGTCATGAGCGATCCCCACGCGCCGCGGGTTCCGGCCGCGTTGTCCGTGCCGAGCCTGAACCGAGGGGTCGGCTTCACCCACGAGCAGCGGCGCCGGCTCGGGCTGACCGGCCGGCTCCCGTCGGCGGTGCTCACCCTCGACCAACAGGCCGACCGCGTGTGGCACCAATTACAGAGTGCAGCAACGGATTTGGGGCGCAACCTGCTGCTGGAGCAGCTGCACTACCGGCACGAGGTGCTGTACTTCAAGGTGCTGGAGGACCACCTGCCCGAGCTGTTGCCGGTGGTCTACACCCCCACCGTCGGCGAGGCGATCCAGCGCTTCTCCGACGAGTACCGCGGGCAGCGGGGACTGTTCCTGAGCATCGACGAGCCGGACGAGATCGAAGCCGCCTTCGACACGTTCGGGTTGGGGCCCGACGACGTCGACCTGATCGTGTGCACCGACGCCGAGGCGATCCTGGGCATCGGCGACTGGGGAGTGGGCGGCATCCAGATCTCGGTGGGCAAGCTGGCGCTGTACACCGCCGGTGGCGGCATCGATCCGCGCCGCTGCATCGCGGTGTCCCTCGACGTCGGCACCGACAACGAGCAGCTGCTGGCCGACCCGTTCTACCTGGGCAACCGCCATCCCCGGCTCCGCGGCGACGAATACGACGACTTCGTCCGGCGCTACGTCGAGACCGCACACCGGCTGTTTCCGAACGCCGTCCTGCATTTCGAGGATTTCGGGCCGCTGAACGCGCGCCGGATCCTGCAGACCTACGGCCAGAAGTACTGCGTGTTCAACGACGACATCCAGGGCACCGGGGCAGTGGTCGTGGCCGCCGTGTACGGGGGATGCCACGTCACGGGCGCCCCGATGGGCGACCAGACGGCGATCGTCTTCGGCGCCGGGACCGCCGGGATCGGGGTGGCCGACCAGATCTGCGACGCGATGGTCGCCGACGGCGCCACGGTCGAGCAGGCCACCGCGCAGATCTGGCCGATCGACAAGCAGGGCCTGCTCTTCGACGACATGGACGACCTGCGCGACTTCCAGCGGCCCTACGCCAAGAACCGTCACGAGCTGGGCGTGGCCGCCGGCGACCGGGTGGGCCTGGTCGACGCGATCAAGCTCGCCTCACCCACCCTGCTGCTGGGCTGCTCGACGGTGCACCGGGCATTCACCCGCGAGGTGGTCGAGGCGATGACGGCCTCGTGCGAACACCCGATGATCTTTCCGCTGTCCAACCCCACCTCGTGCATGGAGGCCATGCCGGGCGACGTGCTCGAGTGGTCGCACGGCAAGGCGCTGCTGGCCACCGGCACCCCGGTCTCCCCCGTCGAGTACGACGGCACCACCCACACCATCGCGCAGGCCAACAACGCGCTGGTGTTCCCCGGGATCGGGCTGGGCATCATCGTCGCCGGCGCCCGGCTGCTCACCGCGAAAATGCTGCGGGCGGCGGCGGAAGCCGTTGTGCACCAGGCAAGTCCGGCAGAGCCCGGGGATCCGCTATTGCCCGATGTGCGAAACCTGCGCGCCATCTCGACGGCCGTCGCCGAGGCCGTGTACCACGCGGCCGTCGGCGACGGGGTGGCCCGCAAGACCCAGCAGAACGTCCGGCAGGCCGTCCTCGACACCATCTGGACACCGGCCTACGACTAGGGCGGGCCCGGGCGGACGCAGAGGCGGCCACCTCAGCTCCCCCGGGTGGACTCGAACCACCAACCCTTCGGTTAACAGCCGAATGCTCTGCCAATTGAGCTACAGGGGATTACCGCGGGACGACTCTAGCGTACTGGCCTGGCCGGGCCCAACTAGAGCCCAACGAGAGGGCGGCAGATCGGGCGCGCACGCACCCGGCCGGGTGAGGCAGGATGGGGAGGTCCGAATCGTCATCGGGAGGAAAGCTTTGATCCGGTATGTCGTCGCGCTCGGCCTGGGTTACGTGCTGGGCACGAAGGCCGGGCGCCGTCGCTACGAACAGATCACCGGCACGTATCACGCGCTGACCAGCCATCCCATGGTGCAGTCGATGATCGAAGGCGGACGCCGCAAGGTCGCCAACCGCATCTCGCCCGACACCGGGTTCGTGACCCTGGCCGAGATCGACGGCCAAACCGAGGTCATGGAGCGCACCGTGGAGTGCCCCGCCGACGAGGCCGTCACACCGTCTGATCGTCGCCGCTAGCCTGCTCCAGCAGGCTGCGCCGGTATGCCTCCATGGCGACCAGGTCGCCGAACAGGGCGTGGTACTCGTCGCCCTGCTCGATGGGTGACATGCGTTGCAGCTTGGATTTCACCTCGGCGATCTGCCGGCCCATCCACACCTCCTGCAGGCGGGCCAGCACCCCGGCGATGTAGCGCGGCAGGTGCTCCTCGTCGACCGCGATGGCCTCCACCCCCAGCTCGCTGATCAGGCCCGCGGTCAGGGCCGAGGTGGTCCGCTGGCGCACGGTGTCGAGCCACTCCGCCCCGGTGACCCCGGTCGAGGTGCCGCCGGCGGTCTCGATGGCCGCGCGCACGGCCGCGTAGCCCGGATGGGTGAAGCTCTCGACGGTCAGGGTGTCGAAGACCGGGCCGGCCAGCGCGGGGTACTGCAGCGCCGACTTGAGGGCCTCGCGCTGGGGCCACAGGGTGGGATCGCGCGGGTCGGGGCGGGCGGCTCCCATTTCCCGGGGCTCGGCCCCGGCGGCGCCGGCCGGATGCTGCTCGCCCCGCCGGGGGCCGCGGGCGGGGGCCTTGGGTTTCTTGGCCTGGCTGCGCACCCGGTCGATGACCTGCGCGACATCGTCCCAGCCGACCCAGCCGGAGAGCTGGCGGGCGTACTCGTCGCGCAGCGTCGGATCCTTGATCTGGCCCACCATGGGCACGCAGCGGCGCAACGCGGCGACCCGTCCCTCGGCGGTGTCGAGGTCCATCTCGGCGATCGCGGTGCGGATCGCGAACTCGAACAGCGGGGTGCGCCGCGCCACCAGGTCGCGCAGCGCGCCGTCGCCGGACTTCAATCGCAGGTCGCAGGGGTCCATGCCGTTGGGAGCCACCGCGACGAAGGACTGCCCGGCCAGGTTCTGCTCGCCGTCGAGGGCCTTGAGGGCCGCGGCGCGCCCGGCCGCGTCCCCGTCGAACACGTAGATCAGCTCGCCCCGGAAGAAGCTGTCGTCCATCATCAGCCGGCGCAGCATGGCCAGGTGCTCGTCGCCGAACGCGGTGCCGCACGACGCCACGGCCGTGGTGACCCCGGCCAGGTGCATCGCCATGACGTCGGTGTAGCCCTCGACGACGACGGCCTGGTGGCCCTTGGCGATGTCCCGCTTGGCCAAATCGACGCCGAACATCACCGACGACTTCTTGTACAGCAGGGTCTCGGGCGTGTTGATGTACTTGGCTTCCATCGGGTCGTCGTCCAAGATCCGCCGGGCGCCGAACCCGATCACCTCGCTCGCCGAGGAGCGGATGGGCCACAGCAGCCGCCGGTGGAAGCGGTCGATCGGACCGCGCCGGCCCTGCTTCGACAGGCCGGCGGCCTCCAGCTCCTTGAAATCGAAACCCTTGCGCTGCAGATGCTTTGTCAGCGAATCCCAGCCCGACGGCGCGAATCCGCAGCCGAAGCGGCGCGCCGCCTCGGCGTCGAAATTGCGCTCGGTCAGGTACTGGCGGGCCGGGGCCGCCTCGGCGGACTCCAACGCGGCCGCGTAGAACTCCGCGGCGGCCGCGTTGGCCGCCACCAGCCTGCTGCGGGTGCCCCGGTCGCGCTGCACGCTGGTGGCCGGGCCCGTGTAGCTGATCGGGTAACCGACCCGGTCGGCGAGCTGTTCGACGGCCTCCACGAAGCTGACGTGTTCGATCTTCTGGACGAACGCGTACACGTCGCCGCCCTCGCCGCAGCCGAAGCAGTGGAAGTGGCCGTGGTTGGGCCGCACATGGAACGACGGGGACTTCTCGTTGTGGAACGGGCACAGGCCTTTCAGCGAATCGGCGCCCGCGTTGCGCAGCTGGACGTAGTCGCCGACGACCTCCTCGATGCGGACCCGCTCGCGGATCGCCGCGATATCGCGGTCGGGAATCCGGGCCCGGCCCTTGGGGCGGCCCGCATTCGTCGAACCCGCCGGAGAAGACATCTGGCTAGTTTACGGCCGAGCCCCCGACGCCGGGCTCGCCCGCCACGAACCCACCTGGTGGGCGTCGATGCGCTCCAGCCGTCCCTCGGTGAAGGACGCGATCTGGTCGATGACGACCCGGAACCGGGCGCGGTCGTCGGCGGCGGCGGTGAACGCCGCGGCAAAGATCGGGTCGAGCGTGCGCGGCGCTCCGGAATGCAGCCAGTGCGCGACCCGCTGGACGCGCTCGCGCTGGGCGGCCTGGGTGTCCAGGTGCCGCGGATCGGACATGATGAACTGCAGCGCCAGGATCTTCAGCAGGGCGACCTCGGCGCGCACCAGGTCGGGCACCTGCAGGTCGGCCCGGTAGCGCACCAGCGGCCCGGCGCCGGCGGCCGCGCGCGTGGTCGCGATCGCGGCCGAGGCGAACCGGCCCACCAGCTCGCTGGTCAACCGCTTGAGCGCGACCGACGCCGCCAGCGTGGCGTCGTACTTGCCGACCGCGGCGACCACCGGCAGACCCGACAGCCGGCCGGCGGCGGCCAGGAAATCGTCGGCGCGCACCCGGGGAAACTCGCTCTCCCCCAGCCTGGCCAGCGTGGCCGCCTCCTCCTCGTCGGCCAGCACGCGCAGGTCGATGCGCTGCGAGACGACGCCGTCCTCGACGTCGTGCACGGAATAGGCGATGTCGTCGGCCCAGTCCATGACCTGGGCTTCCAGGCACACCCGCTCCCCCGGTGCGCCCGCGCGCACCCACGCGGCCAGCTCGCGGTCCTCCTCGTAGAAGCCGAACTTACGGTCCCCCTCGCGGCGTGTCCACGGGTATTTGGTGACCGCGTCCAAAGACGCCCGGGTCAGGTTCAGCCCCGCGCTCTCGCCTTGCGCATCAAGCACTTTGGGTTCGAGCCTGGTCAGGATCCGGAAATTCTGCGCGTTGCCCTCGAAGCCGCCGTAGGCGGCGGCGAGCTCGTTGAGCGCGCGCTCGCCGTTGTGTCCGTACGGCGGGTGCCCGATGTCGTGGGCCAGGCCGGCCAGCTCGACCAGGTCGAGGTCGCAGTCCAGCCCTACCGCCATGCCCCGCCCGATCTGGGCCACTTCCAGCGAGTGCGTCAGCCGGGTCCGCGGGGTGTCGCCCTCGCGGGGCCCGACGACCTGCGTCTTGTCGGCCAGCCGCCGCAGCGCCGCGCTGTGCAGGACGCGGGCCCGGTCCCGGGCGAAGTCGGTGCGGTGCTGCCCCTCCGTGCCCGGCAGACCCGCAGTCTTCGCCGCTTCGGGTACCCGCCGCTGACGGTCGAAGTCGCCGTAGGGGTCGTGCTGATTCGTGCTCACCGAGGCACAGTCTGCCAGGGAACGCCCGACAGGTCCGCTCTGTGCCCAGGGGTTTTGGCCGCGCCGCGCTCGGCGCGTCCTCGGCCGCGCAGACCGGCGGCGCCGCCGGGCTAGATTGACGTCATGCGCACCACTCGCCTGCTCGGCGTGATGCTGACGGTCCTCGCCGCCGGGTTGCTGCTGGCGCCGCCCGCCGCCGCGCAACCGCCGTTTCGGCTGGCGGACTACGTCACCGACGACGCCCGCGCGCTGTCGGATTCCGGCCGCGCCGCGGTGACGTCGGCCGTCGACAAGCTCTACGCCGACCGTCACGTCCGGTTGTGGGTGGTCTACGTCGACGACTTCTCCGATTTCAGGCCGACGGACTGGGCGCAGCGCACCTACCGCCTCAGCGACCTCGGCGCCGACGACGCCCTGCTGGCCGTCGCCACCACCGGGCGCGCCTATGCCTTCCTGGTGCCCACCACGGTCAACACCGTCAGCTCCGGCCAGGTCGACGAGCTGCGGCGCGGCAAGATCGAACCCGCGCTGCACAGCGGCGACTGGAGCGGCGCTGCGGTCGCGGCGGCCGACGGGCTCAACACGACGTCCACGACGACGTCCACGAGCCCGGTGAGCCTGCTGGTGGCACTGGGCATCATCGCCGCCGCCGTGCTGGCCCTGGTGGTCGTCATGCGGTTGCGGCGGCGGCGGCGCCGCGCCGCCGAATCGGCCGCGGCGCGGCGGGTCGACCCCACCGACGCGAACGCGCTGGCCGCGGTGCCGCTCGAGGCGCTCGACGACCTGTCCCGCTCGATCGTGGTGGCGGTCGACAACGCGCTGCGCACCAGCGCCAACGAACTCACCCTGGCGATCGACGAGTTCGGACAAGACCGGACAAAGCCGTTCACCGAGGCCGTCGCCAGCGCCAAAGCGGCGCTGTCCCAGGCGTTCACCGTGCGTCAGCAGCTTGACGACGCCGCCCCGGAGACGCCGCAGCAGCGCCGCGACCTGCTCACCCGCGTCATCGTGTCGGCGGCGCGCGCCGACCGCGACCTGGAATCGCAGACCGAGAGGTTCGAGAAGCTGCGCGACCTGGTGATCAACGCGCCCTCGCGGCTGGACGGGCTGACCGAGCGGTACGTCGAACTCAGCGCGCGCATCGCCCCGGCCGAACAGCGGCTGGCCGAGCTGCAGCGCGAATTCGACGCCGCGGCGCTGAGTTCGGTGTCCGACAACGTCGCGACGGCCACGGAGCGGCTGGCGTTCGCCGACCGCAACATCGGCGCCGCCCGCGACCGGGCCGGCCGGGCCGTCAGCGGGGGCCAGGGCGCCCTGGTGGATGCGGTCCGCGCCGCCGAATCGGCGCTCGGGCAGGCCCGCGCGCTGCTCGATGCGGTCGACAGCGCGGCCACCGACATCCGGCACGCCATCGACGGGCTGCCGTCGGCCATCTCCGACCTCCAGGCGAGCATCGAACGCGCCGACACGCAGTTGCAGACGGCTCAGGGCGGCAGGGCCGCGCACGCCGGAGACCTGGCCGCGGCGCGCGACGCGGCGGTGCAGGCGCTCGACCACGCGCGCGGCACCGGCTCCGCGGACCCGCTGAGCGCCTTCGCCGGGCTGTCCCAGGCCGACGCCGACCTCGACCGGCTGCTGGACACGGTGGCCGAGGAGCGCGCCAACCTCGAACGGCTCAAGCGCGCCCTCGAGCAGGCGTTGTTCACCGCCGAGTCGCGGGTGCGCGCGGTCTCCGAATACATCGACACGCGCCGGGGCAGCATCGGGCCCGAGGCGCGGACCCGGCTCGCCGAGGCCAGTCGGCACCTCGAGGCCGCACACCAGAAGCGGTCGGCCGATCTGACCGAGGCGATCGCCCACGCCAACGCGGCGGCGACGCTGGCCGCCACCGCGCAGGCGCTGGCCAACGCCGACGTGCAATCGACGCAGCGGGCCTACACCCGCCGCGGGGGCAGCGACATGGGCGCGATGATGGGCGGCATCATCATCGGCGACCTGCTCGCCGGCGGCATGCGGGGCGGGTTCGGCGGCGGGTTCGGCGGCTGGAGCCCCACGTCGTTCGGCGGCTCGTCCGGTCCAGGCGGCTCGTCCGGCGGCGGCTTCATGGGCGGCGGCGGCCGGTTCTGACCCAGACAGGCCGCCGCCCCCGGGACATAGGTCCCGGGGGCGGCGGTACAGCGGTGGAGGGCGGCGCGCCGGGTAGGCCCGGCGCGCCGCCGCAAACCGATTACTTGCTCAGGCCCAGCTGGAGCCGACGGCGCTGTCGGTGCTGGCCATGTTGCTGCCGGCCGACTGCACCTTCTGGCCGTGGGCGTTGGCCTGCTCGTAGATCACCTGGAAGTTGCGACCCAGCTGGGAGATGAACTCCTGGCAGGCCACCGAACCGGCGCCGCCCCAGAAGTCACCGGCGACCAGCACGTCGCGAACGATGGCCTGGTGCTCTGCTTCCAGCGACGCGGCCTGGGCGCGGATCAGCGCACCGTGGGCGTCAACATCGCCGAACTGGTAATTGATGCTCATTGCTTAGCTCCTTAAAAGTGTTGGGTAGCAGCGGTTTTCGCTACTAGCTGGACAGGATCTGCTGCGAGGCCTGCTCTTGCTGCTCGTAGTTGTTGGCGTCGCGGATCAGCCCGTCACGCACTCCGTGGAGCATGTTGACGATGTTGCGGAAGGCCTGGTTCATCTGGCCCATCGTGTCGTACGAGGTGGCCTGAGCCTGACCGCTCCAGCCCGCCCCGGCGATGTTCATCGAGGACGCCCACATCTTGCGGGCCTCGTCCTCCACCGTCTGGGCGTGGACCTCGAAACGACCCGCCATCGCCCGCATCTCGTGCGGGTCAGTCATAAAACGTGTTGGCATGTTGCCTGTCTCCTTCTGAATTAGTTACCTGGACTCGTCAAAAAGTCTTTGCCGTTGCGGCCGCGGGGTACCGGAGCCGTCGATCAGCGCTGTGAACACCGACAGTCTTCCTTCCCCCTCTCAGCTAACCGGCCGCCGGGGAATGCGGCACCACGCCGCTCGACCGCGGCACGTCGAAGCGGGGTTCGGCTTCTTCCTGCCACTCGCTGTACTGCTGCGCCCACTCGTCCCACTCGTCCGTGTCGTCGACCGTGATCGCCCCGGGAACGGGCTCCTCGATCGCCTTCTCGGTGGCGGGAACGCCGTCCTCCGGTTCCTGCGCCCAATGGTCGTAGTCATCCGGCGGCACGGCCACGCCCCAATTGAGGGGGACCGACAGGCCGCCGAGCATGCCCGACTCGCCCCGCTTCGCCGACACCGAATCGTCCGGCAAGGGCGAACCCAGAGGCAATAACACGTTGCCTCCTTCCTCAGCCGATCACATCTCGGGCCCGGCGGCGAGCCATCCACCACCAAGCGCTCCGAGAATCGTAAGTCAATTCTCAGGACAATATCGGGTAATCCCGCATTTCGCTGCCCCCCGGGGCAAAATGAGCGCCCCGGGAGGGCCCGACCCGGGCCCCGACACGCCGAAGGCGCGGACACCACCGCGTTCCGCAGGTGTTGTCCGCGCCCCTCGGCACGGGTCAGGCCCAGCTGGAGCCGACGGCGCTGTCGGTGCTGGCCATGTTGCCGCCGGCCGACTGCACCTTCTGGCCGTGGGCGTTGGCCTGCTGGTAGATCACCTGGAAGTTGCGACCCAGCTGGGAGATGAACTCCTGGCAGGCCACCGAACCGGCGCCGCCCCAGAAGTCACCGGCGACCAGCACGTCGCGAACGATGGCCTGGTGCTCTGCTTCCAGCGACGCGGCCTGGGCGCGGATCAGCGCACCGTGGGCGTCCACATCGCCGAACTGGTAATTGATCGTCATGGCACAAACCTTCCTGATCGCCTTCCTGATCGCCCGAAGCGGCTAGCTGCTCAGAATCTGCTGCGAGGCCTGCTCTTGCTGCTCGTAGTTGTTGGCGTCGCGGATCAACCCGTCGCGCACCCCGTGCAGCATGTTCACGATGTTGCGGAACGCCTGATTCATCTGCCCCATCGTGTCGTAGGACGTCGCCTGAGCCTGACCGCTCCAGCCGGCGCCCGCGATGTTCATCGAGGACGCCCACATCTTGCGGGCCTCGTCCTCCACCGTCTGGGCGTGCACCTCGAAACGACCCGCCATCGCCCGCATCTCGTGCGGGTCCGTCATGAACCGTGTCGGCATGATGTTGCTCCTTTCACAACTGGGCCTGAATTTCCATCACGCGCCGCAACACGCCAGGTCCGGACCCGCTGCGACGGCCAACTCCAACCGGAGGGATGCCCTCCGCTGTTATCCGACGCCCGTGCGCGGGACCACGCTCGGCCGGGACTGCACCACGTGGTTCGGGCTGGCCCCGCCGCGCCCGAGGGCGCCGTTCATCCCGGCGGCGGCGGCACCCATGCCGCCCATCGGCATCGGCATCATCGGCATACCGCCCGTTGGGGCGCCCGCGGCCGCGGCGGCGGGCATCTCGGCGCCCACGCCCGACATCGCCGCACTGACCATGCGGGCCGGCGACGACCCCTGCCAGGTCGGCGGCACGGACATCGCGCCGACCAACCGGGCCTTGCCCAGGCCCGCGGACGCGCCCAGCGCACCCAGCCCCCCGGCGCCGCCGCCCAGCCCCTTCGGCATGGTGCTGCCGACGAACTTGGGGGCCTGGGCCATCGGGGCGGTCGCACCGGCCAGCCCGGCCGTACCCCCACGCATCCCGGCCTGGGCGGCCATCATGATCGGCGACATCATCATGCTGGCCGGATACATGCCTATCTGGGCCACCGACATCAGTGACGAGGGATTCGCCGCCAACGACCCGACCAGCGGTAGCGCCATCACCGCCGCCTCCATCCCGCCCAAAGCCGCCGGCGCCGAAGACAAAGCGGCCAGCGGCCCCGACGCCAGGCCCGTCAGGCTTCCCAGGCCGGATAAGCCGGACAGCAGATTCGGCGGCGCGCTGAAGGCCGGCATTATGGCCGCGGCCGCGGTCGCCGCGCCGTGGTAGCCGAACATGGCGGCCACGTCCTGGGCCCACATCTCCATGTACTCGAACTCGGTGGCGAAGATCGCGGGCGTGTTCAAGCCCAGGAAGTTCGTCGCGACCAGCGTCATCAGCTGGGTCCGGTTGGCCGTCACGGCCGCCGGGGGCACCGTCGCCGCCTGCGCGGTCTCGAAACCCGACGCGGCCGCTATGGCTTGCGCGCCCGCCGCCTCGGCCTGACCGGCGGCCGCGTTGAGCCAGCTCACGTACGGCACCGCCGCCGCGGCCATCGACATCGATGCGGGACCCGTCCATGCTCCGCCGGAGAGCCCCGCTACCACCGAATTGAACGACGACGCCGCACCCGACAGATCCGCGGCCAGGCTGTTCCACGCCGACGCGGCGGTGAACAACGGCCCGGATCCCGCACCGGAGAACATCAACGCAGAGTTGATCTCCGGTGGTAACCACGGAAACGTAGGAAACATCTACACCCCACCCACATCCAGCCGCTCAACGGCCACGAGAATCACCCAGCTTCATTTCCACGTGTGGCGAGCGGGCCCGTGGGCGCCGCCACGGCTTTGAGCTTAGAGCACTTCAGCAGCTGAAACGCACGCTTTCACCAAACATTTAATCGGGCGCGACGGCGGCCGATCGCGTCCGATAATTTGCCCGGTTAACCGGGAAAGTGTGCGAAATACGGCTTCGACAATGCGAAAAAGGTGGTATTCAAAACGTTGGGCAAACCGGCGCCGATTTCTCCTTCAAGATCACGCGACGCTAGAGGTGAACCAAAGCCCCCGTCGCCGCATGGCCGACCTCCCCGACCCGGCGGACGGGAGCACGGGAACGGCGGCACATCTACCGGCAGCCCTTGAGCCGCGCCGCCAGGTAATCGGCCACGGCGTCCATGGCGACCCGCTCCTGCGTCATGCCGTCGCGCTCGCGCACCGTGGCGGCGTTGTCCTGCAGGGAGTCGAAGTCCACGGTCACGCACAACGGCGTGCCGACCTCGTCCTGGCGCCGGTAGCGCCGACCGATGGCGCCGGCGTCGTCGAACTCGATGTTCCAGTATTTCCGCAGCTCGGCGGCCAGGTCGCGGGCCTTGGGGCTCAGGTCGGCGTGTCGGGACAGCGGCAGCACGGCCGCCTTGACCGGCGCCAGCCGCGGGTCCAGCCGAAGCACCGTCCGCTTCTCCGGCACGCCCTTGGCGTTGGGGGCCTCGTCCTCGGTGTAGGCGTCGATCAAAAACGCCATGAACGAGCGGGTCAGCCCGGCGGCCGGTTCGATCACGTACGGGGTGTAGCGGGAGTCGGTGGCCTGGTCGTAGTACGACAGGTCCGCGCCGGAGTGCTTCGCGTGCGTGGACAGGTCGAAGTCGGTGCGGTTTGCCACGCCTTCCAGCTCGCCCCACGGGTTGCCGGTAAAGCCGAATTTGTACTCGATGTCGACCGTGCGGTCGGAGTAGTGCGACAGCTTGTCGGCTGGGTGCTCGTAAAGCCGCAGGTTCTCCGGATCGATGCCCAGGTCGACATACCACTGCCGGCGGGTGTCAATCCAGTACTGATGCCACTCCTTGGCGGTGGACGGCTCGACGAAAAACTCCATTTCCATTTGCTCGAATTCGCGGGTCCGGAAGATGAAGTTGCCCGGCGTGATCTCGTTGCGGAAGCTTTTGCCGATCTGCCCGATGCCGAACGGGGGTTTCTTGCGGGCCGTCGTGGCCACGTTGGCGAAGTTGACGAAGATGCCCTGGGCGGTCTCCGGCCGCAGGTAGTGCAGCCCCTCCTCGGTCTCGATCGGCCCGAGGTAGGTCTTGAGCATCATGTTGAACTCGCGCGGCTCGGTCCACTGGCCCTTGGTGCCGCAGTCGGGGCAGACGATCTCGGCCATCGGTACCGAATCGGGGTCGTCGATCCCCTTCTTGGCCGCGTACGCCTCCTGCATGTGGTCCTGGCGATGCCGGCGATGGCAGTTCAGGCACTCGACCAGCGGGTCGTTGAACACCTCGACGTGGCCGGAGGCCACCCACACCTGGCGCGGCAGGATGATCGACGAATCGAGCCCCACCACGTCGTCGCGCCCGGTGACCACCGAATGCCACCACTGCCGCTTGATGTTCTCCTTGAGCTCCACCCCCAGCGGGCCGTAGTCCCACGCCGACCTGGTGCCGCCGTAGATCTCGCCCGAGGGATAGACGAAGCCCCGCCGTTTCGCGAGGTTCACTACGGTGTCGATGACGGACGCCACGGCGCGCTGCACTCCTTATGGATAGGTCAGGACGGGTGCGGCGGCCAATCGCCGTCCCCAGGACTCCGTCATGGTATCGACCGGCCCGGCGGTCTTTGACATGCGTCATCATGCATGTGACAGTGGGAATCGGTAACAACGGTGGGAATCGGTAACAGCTGAGCCGCGGCCGGCAATCCGATGGCACTTCTCGAGGAGATGACTTCCCATGGCGATGTCCTCCTCCACGCCCACGGCCGCCGACGGCGACACGGGAGCCGACCTGGGCCTGGCCGCCCACGAGCACGGCACCGCCGCGCCCGGTGGACGCGCCGCGTTCGTGGGCTACCCCGTGCCGCCGCCGCGGGAGATCCTCGACGCCGCCGGCGAGTTGCTGCGCGCGCTGGCCGCCCCGGTGCGGATCGCCATCGTGTTGCAGTTGCGCGAATCCCACCGCTGCGTGCACGAACTGGTCGACGCGCTGGGCGTGCCGCAGCCGCTGGTCAGCCAGCACCTGAAGATCCTCAAGGCGGCGGGCGTGGTCACCGGCGAGCGCTCGGGCCGCGAGGTGCTCTACCGGCTCGCCGATCACCACCTGGCCCACATCGTCGTCGACGCCGTGACCCACGCCGGCGAGGAGGAGCCGCGTTCATGAGCGGCCCGAGTGTCCGTTCCACCCGCCAGCGGGCCGCCATCGCCACGCTGTTGGAGACGCTCGATGAGTTCCGCTCGGCCCAGGAACTGCACGACGAACTGCGGCGTCGCGGCGAGAACATCGGACTGACCACGGTGTACCGGACGCTGCAGTCGATGGCGGCGGCGGGAATGGTCGACACGCTGCGCACCGACACCGGCGAGTCGGTCTACCGCAGGTGCTCGGAGCACCATCACCACCACCTGGTGTGCCGCAGCTGCGGCTCCACGATCGAGGTGGGCGACCACGAGGTCGAACAGTGGGCGGAGGCGGTGGCCGCCAAGCACGGCTACTCCGACGTCAGCCACACCATCGAGATCTTCGGCACGTGCGCGGACTGCCGGTCCTGACCCCTACGGCGTCAACGCGGCGTGCATCTCCGCGCCGGTGTCCAGCACCAGCAGGATCAGGGTGCGCAGCGCCTCGTCGGTCAGGCCGGCGCCGGGAAAGTTGTACCGCAGGATCACGTCGGCGCTCTTGGACGCGCCCCTGCCGGAATTGCGCCGCACGGCCTTCTCGTTGAGCTTCTCGACCAGCGTCACACTGCCGAAATTGCTGTCGCGCGCCTGCCTGGCCACCTGGTCGCTGACCTTTTTCGTCAGCGGCAGGTCCCACGCCAGGATCTGGGTGAGCGACACCAGGTCCAGGCCCTCGGCGATGCTGACCACCCGCAGCGAGGCGATGGTGCCCGCGTGGCGGACCGTGAGGGCTCCGTCGGGCTCCTCCTCGACGGTGAGGATGTCGCGGAGAATCGGGGACAGGCGTTCCTGCAAGGTTGGCACTAGGCGCTCCCAAACCGTCGATTCCTGGCTGCGTATTCCTCGCACGCGGCCCACAGGTCGCGGCGGTCGTAGTCGGGCCACAGCTTGTCCTGGAACACGAACTCGGCATAGGCAGCCTGCCACAGCATGAAGTTGCTGGACCGGTGCTCCCCCGACGTCCGCAGGAAGAGGTCGACGTCGGGGATGTCGGATCGCTGCAGGTGCCGGGCGATCGTGGCCTCGGTGACCTTGTCCGGATTCAGCGTGCCGGCCGCCGCCTCACGTGCGATTTCCCTTGCGGCCTCGGCGATTTCGGTACGGCCACCATAGTTGACGCAGTAGTTGACGGTGATGACGTCGTTGCCGTCGGTCATGGCCTCGGCGACCGCCAGTTCGTGGATGACGCTGCGCCACAGGCGTGGCCGCGAGCCCACCCAGCGGATCCGCACCCCCATCTCGTTGAGGCTTTCGCGGCGCCTGCGCACCACGTCGCGGTTGAACCCCATCAGAAACCGGACTTCCTCGGGCGAGCGTTTCCAGTTCTCGGTGGAAAACGCGTAGAGGCTGAGCCATTTGATACCGAGTTCGATTGCGCCGCAGGCGATGTCAATGACAACGGCCTCGCCCATCTTGTGGCCCTCGGTGCGGCGCAGCCCGCGCTGGGTGGCCCAGCGGCCGTTGCCGTCCATCACGATGGCAACGTGGTTGGGCAGCTGGTCTGCCGGAATTCGGGGCGCGGCGGCCTTGGAGATGTGCTGCGGGGGCCGGCGCGGCCCGCCGCCGAGAGCGGGCGGCAACTCCGGGAAGGCGACCGGCCACGTCGAGGTGTCGGGAAAGACGGGGTAGTCGTCGGGAGCGGGGGGCAGCTGCGGGAAGTCGCTGGATTGCGGCGTGCGGTCGGCCTTACGACCGGCTCCGCCGCCCCCGACCCTAGCCACAATCCATATCCTGCCTGATCAGCGCTGCGCGCCGGTCGGCGATCGTGCGGTCGACCCGATAAGTCCGCTCCACCAGCGGCAACGTTTTGAGCTGACGCTCCAGATGCCACTGCAAGTGTGCGGCCACGAGTCCGCTGACGTGGTTGCGGTGCGACTGCGGCGCCTGTTCGGCGGCCGCCCAGTCGCCGTCGTGCAGCGCGCACATCAGCTCCAGCACGCCCGGCGGCGGGGTGGTCGAGCCCGCCGGGCGGCAGTGCGGGCAGACGCTGCCGCCGGCGGCGACGTGGAACGCCCGATGCGGCCCGGGCGTGGCGCAACGGGCGCACTCGGTCAGCGCCGGGGCCCATCCGGTGATGCCCATGGCGCGCAGCAGATAGGCGTCCAACAGCAAGTCGCGGGGGCGGCGCCCGTCGGCCACCGCCCGCAGCGCGCTCACCGTGAGCCGGTGCAGGGCCGGCGCGGGCGCCCGCTCCTCACCGGCAAGGCGTTCGGCGGTTTCCAGCATCGCGCACCCGCAGGTGTAGCGGCCATAGTCGCCGACGATGTCGCTCGCGAACGAGTCGATCGAGACGACCTGGGTGACGATGTCCAGGTTCCGGCCCGGGTGCAGCTGGACGTCGATGTGCGCGAAGGGCTCCAGCCGCGCGCCGAATTTGCTGCGGGTGCGGCGCACGCCCTTTGCCACCGCCCGAACCAGCCCGTGATCGCGGGTCAGCAGGGTGACGATCCGGTCGGCCTCGCCGAGCTTGTGCTGGCGCAGTACAACCGCCCGGTCTCGATACAGCCGCATTACAACAGTTTTGCACCCCACCGCGACATCGTGGGGATCCGCGCCGATAGTCTCGTACCCCGTGGTTGGCGCTTCTGGGTCCGCTTCCGGGTCCGTCCCCGGTTCCGGCAGACAGCGCCTTCCCACGCTCACTGACCTGCTCTATCAGCTCGCCAGCCGCTCGGTGACATCCGAGGAATTGGTCCGCCGTTCCCTGCACGCGATCCATCTCAGCCAGTCCACGTTGAACGCCTTCCGGGTGGTGCTCACCGAGTCCGCGCTGGCCGACGCAGCCAAGGCCGACCGGCGCCGGGCCGCCGGCGAGGTGGCCCCGCTGCTGGGCATCCCGATCGCCGTCAAGGACGACGTCGACGTTGCTGGAGTGCCCACCGCGTACGGCGCCGACGGGTACGTCCGCCCCGCCACCGAGGACGCCGAGGTGGTTCGCCGGCTGAAGGCTGCCGGGGCGGTGATCGTCGGCAAGACCAACACCTGCGAGCTGGGCCAGTGGCCGTTCACCAGCGGGCCCGCGTTCGGGCACACGCGCAACCCCTGGTCGCGCCGGCACACCCCGGGCGGGTCGTCGGGCGGCAGCGCGGCCGCGGTGGCCGCGGGTCTGGTGACCGCCGCCATCGGCTCCGACGGCGCCGGCAGCGTCCGCATCCCGGCGGCGTGGACGAACCTGGTGGGCATCAAACCGCAGCGCGGCCGCATCTCCACCTGGCCGCTGCCCGAGGCGTTCAACGGGATCACGGTCAACGGCGTGCTGGCCCGCACGGTGGCCGATGCCGCGCTCGTGCTCGACGCCGCGTCGGGCAACGTCGAGGGCGACCGGCACAAGCCGCCGCCCGTCACGGCGTCCGACTACGTCGGCATCGCGCCCGGCCCGCTGACCATCGCGCTGTCAACCCGATTCCCCTACACGGTTTTTCGCGCCAAGTTGCACCCGGAGATCGCGGCCGCGACGCGCGCCGTGGCCAAGCAGCTGCAGCTGCTCGGCCACAACGTGGTGCCGGGCAACCCCGACTACGGCCTGCGGTTGGGATGGGACTTTCTGGTGCGGTCCACCTCGGGCCTGCGTGAATGGGAGGAGCGGCTGGGTGACGGCGTCACCCTGGACCCGCGCACCGTGTCCAACCTGCGCACGGGGCACGTGCTGGGGCAGGCCACGCTGCGCAGCGCCCGCCGCCACGAAGCCGCCGCGCAGCGTCGGGTCGGCTCGATCTTCAACATCGTCGACGTGGTGCTGGCGCCGACCACCGCGCAACCGCCTCCGCCGGTGCATGCGCTCAACAGGCTGGGCGGCTTGCGCCTGGACCGAGCCATGATCCGCGCCTGCCCGGTGACCTGGCCATGGAACGTGCTGGGCTGGCCGTCGATCAACGTGCCGGCGGGGTTCACCTCCGACGGCCTGCCGATCGGGGTGCAGCTGATGGGCCCTGCCAACAGCGAGGGCATGCTGATCTCGCTGGCGGCCGAGCTGGAGGCCGTCTGCGGCTGGGCCAACGAGCAGCCCCAGGTGTGGTGGAACACCGGGACGGGCGCTGGGCCCGCCGCCCCCGGGTCCAGGTGATCCGATGCGGTCACTTGTCGGGTGCGGATGGGTTCTAAAAGCCAAGCCGGCCAAGCTGTTTGGGGTCGCTCTGCCAGTTCTTGGCGATCTTGACCCGCAGGTCCAGGTACACCTTGGTGCCCAGCAGCTTCTCGATCTGGCCCCGGGCCGCGGTGCCCACCTCGCGCAGCCGGGCCCCGCCCTTGCCGATGATGATCCCCTTCTGGCTGGACCTCTCGACATAGAGGACGGCGTACACGTCGATCAGGTCGGCACGCCCCTCGCGCGGGGCGACCTCGTCGATCACCACCGCTAGCGAATGTGGCAGCTCATCGCGCACCCCCTCCAGGGCGGCTTCGCGGATGAGCTCGGCCATCAGAACCTCCTCGGGTTCGTCGGTCAGCTCGCCGTCCGGGTAGTACGCCGGGCCGGGTGGCAGCGCCGCGGCCAGCACACCGGTCAGCACGTCGACCTGTTCACCCGTGACCGCCGAGACCGGGACGATCTCGGCGGAGTCGCCGACCAGCTCGCTGACCGCGACCAGCTGCGCGGCCAGCCGGTCCTTGGGCACCTTGTCGATCTTGGTGACGACGGCCACCAGCGTCGTCGTCGGCGCGGTCGAACGGATCTGCCCGACGATCCAGCGATCGCCCGGGCCGATCGGCTCGTCGGCGGGGATGCACAACCCGATCACATCGACCTCGGTGTAGGTGTCGCGGACCAAGTCGTTGAGCCGCTGGCCCAACAGCGTGCGCGGCCGGTGCAGGCCCGGGGTGTCGACGAGGATGATCTGGAAGTTCTCCCGATGCACGATCCCGCGGATGGTGTGCCGGGTGGTCTGCGGCCGCACCGAGGTGATCGCCACCTTGGCCCCGACCAGTGCGTTCGTCAGGGTCGACTTGCCGGTGTTCGGCCGGCCGACCAAACAGACGAAGCCAGAACGGAATTCAGCCATGGCTACCCGTCATCGAGCGTGTACACAGGGCGAATTTCACGCCGATTTTCCGCCGTGACTGCACGCTCGGCGTCATGGTTGGGCTCCATTGGATCCGTTCGACTCGGCCGGGCTCAGCAGGACCGTGCCGATCCGCACCCGTCCGCGATGGTCGATGCCGCCCTCGGCCCGCAGCCGCAGCCCGTGCGACACCACCTCCGCGCCGGGCAGCGGAACCCGGCCGAGCTCCAGGGCCAGCAGGCCGCCCACGGTGTCGACGTCGAGGTCGTCGTCGAACTCCACGTCGTACAGCTCGCCGACGTCTTCGATCGGCAGCCGCGCCGAGACGCGGTAATGCTTGTCGCCCAGGTCTTCTATCGGCGCGGTCTCGGCCTGGTCGTACTCGTCGGCGATCTCGCCGACGATTTCCTCGAGCACGTCTTCGATGCTGACCAGGCCGGCGATGGCCCCGTACTCGTCGACCAGCAGGGCCATGTGGTTGCGGTCGCGCTGCATCTCGCGCAGCAGCGCGTCCAGCGGCTTGGAGTCCGGCACGAACACCGCCGGGCGCATCACCTGCGCCACGGTGGTGGCCGGACCGCCATTGTTCGCCGAGAACGTATGCTGAACAAGATCTTTCAGGTATACGACGCCAACGATGTCGTCGACGTTCTCGCCGATCACCGGGAGGCGGGAATGGCCGCTGCGCACGGCCAGCGTCATCGCCTGGCTGGCGAGTTTGTCGCTTTCGATCCAGATCATCTCGGTGCGTGGCACCATCACCTCGCGGGCGGGCGTGTCGCCCAGTTCGAACACCGACTGGATCATCCGGCGTTCGTCCGCGGCGACCACGCCGCGCTGCTGGGCCAGATCCACGACCTCACGCAGCTCGATCTCGGAGGCGAACGGCCCGTTGCGCAGGCCGCGCCCCGGCGTCAGCGCGTTACCCAGCACCACCAGCAACCGGCTGATCGGCATCAGCAGCCACGAGATCACCTGCAGCGGAAGGGCCGTCGCAAGCGAGATGGAATAGGCGTGCTGACGCCCGAGGGTGCGCGGTCCCACGCCGATGACGACGAAGCTGACCACCACCATGATGATGGCGGCGACGAACAGGCCCCCGTCCAGGCTCAGGACTTGGCGGAAGAACCCGACCAGCAGCGCGGTGGCGGTGATCTCGCAGGTGATCCGCAGCAGCACCATCAGATTGATGTAGCGCGGCCGTTCGGCCATCACCTTCGACAGCGCCACCGCACCGGGTTGCTCGTCGCGCACCATTTCGGCGACCCGGGCCATCGACACCGTGCCGATGGCGGCGTCGATCGCCGCGAAGAGCCCGCCCAGAACGATCAATGCGATGGCGCCGAGCAGCTCAGACAGGCCGGTCAAAGCTCGAAATACCTCGACTCGTCCAGCAACCGGCGATCCCTCTCGTCCTGACGGTCATGGTGGTAGGCCTCGACCTGCTCGGCGACCCACTCCTCGAGCAGCCGCTCCTGAAGGGCGAACATCTCCTTCTCCTCGTCCGGCTCGCCGTGGTCGTAGCCGAGCAGGTGCAGCACCCCGTGGATCGTCAGCAACGCCAGCTCGTGTCCGAGGCTGTGGCCGGCGGCGGTCGCCTGCTCGGCGGCGAATTCCGGGCACAGCACGATGTCGCCCAGCATCGCCGGCCCCGGCTCGGGGGCGTCGGGGCGGCCGCCGGGCTCGAGCTCGTCCATCGGGAAGCTCATGACGTCGGTGGGCCCGGGCAGGTCCATCCACCGCATGTGCAGGTCGGCCATCGCGGCGGTGTCCAGCAGCACCATCGAGAGCTCGGCGGCGGGGTTGACGTCCATCTTGGCGATGACGAACCGTGCGACGCTGACCAGTTCGGATTCGGAGACGTCGATGCCGGACTCGTTGGAGACCTCGATGCTCATCGCGTGATCACCGCACCCCTATCGGCGACCGCGGGAGCCCGACGCCCGGCGGGCCGCCCGGTTCATCGTCAGGCCGGGCTCTTCGAACTTGGCGTAGGCGTCGACGATCTCGGAGACCAGCCGGTGGCGCACCACGTCCGCGCTCGTCAGCTCCGCGATGTGGATGTCGTCGACGCTGTCGAGGATCTCGATCGCCGAGCGCAGGCCGGACTTGGCCCCGCCCGGCAGGTCGATCTGGGTGATGTCGCCGGTGACGACGATCTTCGAGCCGAAGCCGAGCCGGGTCAAGAACATCTTCATCTGCTCGGCGGTGGTGTTCTGCGCCTCGTCCAGGACGATGAACGCGTCATTGAGCGTTCGCCCCCGCATGTACGCCAGCGGCGCCACCTCGATCACACCGGCGGACATCAGCTTCGGGATCAGCTCGGGGTCCATCATGTCGTAGAGCGCGTCGTAGAGCGGCCGCAGATACGGGTCGATCTTCTCGCTCAGCGTGCCCGGCAGAAAGCCAAGGCGCTCACCGGCTTCCACCGCCGGACGGGTCAGGATGATGCGGGTGACCTGCTTGGTCTGCAGGGCGTGCACGGCCTTGGCCATGGCCAGGTAGGTCTTGCCGGTGCCGGCGGGCCCCACCCCGAAGACGATGGTGTTGGCGTCGATCGCGTCGACATAGTGTTTCTGGTTCAGCGTCTTGGGACGGATGGTCTTGCCGCGCCGCGACAGGATGTCGAGGGTGAGCACCTCGGCCGGCGACTCGTTTCCCGCGCCGACGAGCATGGCGACGCTGTGCCGCACCACCTCCGGGGTCAGCGGCTGCCCGCCGGCCACGATGGCCACCAGCTCGGAGATGACCCGCTCGGCGAGGGCGACGTCGCCCGGCTCACCGGCGACGGTGACGGCGTTGCCGCGCACATGCAGATCGGCGTTCAGGGTGCGTTCCAGCGCCCGCAGGTTCTCATCCGCCGAACCCAACAAGCCGACGACGACATCGGGTGGGACATCGATGCTGCTGCGAACCTGTGTGGAGGCATTCGGGGCTCCGGCTGCGTCAGCAGCGCTGGTGTCGCGGGGCGTCACGTGGTTTCCGATGCCTACCTTCTGGTATCCGGGGGAAGTTCTAGCTCGCCAGTCTAGCGCTGGTCAGGACGCGTCCCAACCGTCGATTTGCCGGGCATTCGCCGTCGATCGTGCGGGCGGCGACGCCTCATCGGCGTGTCTCGTCGCCGATTTCACAGTCGGCGACCCGGTCCCATCGCCCGGTGAGCACGCCCAGGGCCCCCAGTGCCACCGCCGCCGCGCTCGACGTCCGCAACACCTGCGGACCGAGGCGGACCGCCACCGCTCCCGCGCCGGTCAGCGCGGCGATCTCCTCCGGCGCGATGCCGCCCTCCGGGCCGACCACGAGAAACACCGAGTCGACCTGCGCCACAGCGGTGTCCACCAGCCGATCGGTTGCCGACTCGTGCAACGCCAGGACCGCCGCGCCGGCGGCCGCCTCCGCGCGGACCCGCTCGGTGAGCGCCGCGGTGGACACCACGCCCTCGACCGGCGGGATGCGCGCCCGGCGGGACTGCCGGGCCGCCGACCGGGCGACGGCGCGCCACCGGCGCAGCCCCTTGTCGATGCGCGGGCCGTGCCAGGTGGCCACGCAGCGGGCCGCCTGCCAGGCCAGGAACGCATCGGCGCCGGCTTCGGTGGCCAGTTCGATCGCCAGCTCCGAGCGGTCGGACTTGGGCAACGCCTGCACGACCGTGACGCCGGGACGCCCGGGCGCGACGCTCCACCGCCCCAGCACCCGCGCTCGCAGCCCGTCGCGTCCGGCGTGCTCGACCTCGCAGCGGGCCAGGGCGCCGGCGCCATCGCCGAGCACCAGCTGCTCACCGGGGCGGATCCGGCGCACGGTGGCGGCGTGGAACCCCTCGTCGCCGTCGACGACGGCCAGCCCGCCGGTGGCGGGCAGCGCGTCGACGTAGAACAGTGTCGCCACCACCTGCGCGGCCCCTGACGACTCCCGGCTAGCGCCCGGAGAAGGTTTCACGCAGCCGGCTGAACAGCCCGCCGCCGGCGGCGTGGTGGTTCGAGCGGACCTCGGCCACGTCGCGGCTGCGGCGGGTCTTCAGCTCGCGCAGCAGCTCGCTGTCCTGGTGGTCCAGCTTGGTGGGGACCACCACCTCGACGTGGACGACCAGGTTGCCCCGCACGCCCGACCGCAGGTGCGGCATCCCGTGGCCGCGCAGCGTGATGACCGAGCCCGGCTGCGTGCCGGGCGGAACGGTGATCTCGTTCATGCCGTCCAGAATGGCGTCGACGGTGAGCGTGACGCCCAGGGCCGCGTCGACCATCGGCACCGAGACCGTGCAGTGCAGATCGTCGCCGTCGCGGACGAAGATGTCGTGGGCCTGCTCGTGGACCTCGACGTACAGGTCACCGGCCGGCCCGCCGCCGGGCCCGACCTCGCCCTGCGCGGCCAGCCGCACCCGCATGCCCTCGCCGACACCGGCGGGAATCTTGACGCTGATCTCGCGGCGGGCCCGCACCCGGCCGTCGCCCATGCATTGGTGGCACGGGTCCGGGATGACCACCCCGACGCCGCGGCAGGTGGGACACGGGCGCGACGTCATCACCTGGCCCAGCAGCGAACGCTGGACCGTCTGCACCTCCCCGCGGCCGCCGCAGGTGTCGCACGGCACCGGCGCCGAATCGCCATTGGTGCCCTTGCCCTGGCACCGGTCGCACAGCACCGCGGTGTCGACGGTGACCTGCTTGGTCACGCCGGTGGCGCATTCCTCCAGGTCGAGCCGCATCCGCAGCAGCGAGTCCGAACCGGGCCGCACCCTGCCGGTCGGTCCCCGCGAAGTGCCGGCGCCGCCGAAGCCGCCGCCGAAGAATGCCTCGAACACGTCACCGAGGTTGCCGAAGCCGCCGCCGAACCCTCCGGCACCCGCCGCGGCGTTCGCCAGGGGATCGCCGCCCATGTCGACGATCCGGCGCTTCTCCGGATCGCTGAGCACCTCATAGGCGGCGCTGATCTCCTGGAATTTCGCCTGCGCGGCTTCGTCGGGGTTGACGTCGGGATGCAATTCGCGCGCCATTTTGCGGTATGCACGTTTGATGTCCGCATCGCTTGCGTTGCTGCTCACCCCGAGCAGCCCGTAATAATCGCGTGCCACGCCTGATTCTCCTCAATGTGGTCTTGCGCCGCGTTACGCATTCGACGGGTGCGCGTTCATCGAGCACCCAGCACTTCGCCGATATAGAGAGCAACCGCAGCAACGCTGGCAATAGTTCCCGGATAGTCCATTCGAGTCGGTCCCAGCACACCCATTCCGCCGTAGACGGTGTCGGAGGTGCCGTAGGCGGTGGACACCATCGAGGTGCCCAGCATCTGCTCGACCGCGGTCTCGTGGCCGATGCGCACGGTCACCTTGCCGGCTTCCTGCTGGGCGGCCAGCAGCCGCAGCACCACGACCTGCTCTTCGAGCGCCTCCAGGATGGAGCGCAGCGAGCCGCCGAAGTCCGCGGCGTTGCGCGTCAGGTTGGCGGTGCCGCCCATCAGCAGTCGTTCTTCGGTGTGTTCCACCAGTGACTCGAGCAACACCGTCGCCGAGCGGCCCACGGCGTTGCTCAAGCCGTCGGGGCCGCGCAGCTGTCCGGCGAGGTCGGCCACCGCGACCGAGGCCGCTGACAGCTTCTTGCCGACCAGCGCCTGGCCGAGCATCTCGCGCAACTGGCCCAGCTCGTGGTCGTCGATCACGTCGCCGAGTTCGACGACGCGCTGGTCCACCCGACCGGAGTCGGTGATGACCACCATCAGCAGCCGGGCCGGGGTCAGGGCGATCACTTCCAGGTGACGCACGGTCGACGACGACAGCGTCGGGTACTGCACCACGGCCACCTGGCGGGTCAGCTGTGACAACAACCGCACCGCGCGGCGCAGCACGTCGTCGAGGTCGACGCCGGACTCCAGGAAGCTCTGGATCGCGCGCCGCTCGGCCGACGACAGCGGCTTGACGTCGTCGAGCCGGTCGACGAACTCGCGGTAGCCCTTCTCGGTGGGCACCCGCCCGGAGCTGGTGTGGGGCTGGGCGATGTAGCCCTCGGCCTCCAGCACCGCCATGTCGTTGCGGATCGTCGCCGATGACACGCCCAGGTTGTGCCGCTCCACCAGGGACTTGGAACCGATCGGTTCCTTGGTGGCGACGAAGTCGGCCACGATGGCGCGCAGCACCTCGAAGCGACGGTCGTCGGCGCTGCCCATCGTTCGTCACCTCCCTGACACCTGTTTGACCGGCTTCATTTTACGGGCCGGAGATGCCCGGACCGGCATCAGCGGAAAGCGCCGGCGCTCCGGCGAACTTTTGCCGCTAGCCTATCCAGCATGAATCCGTCGGGCCCCAGCAACACGTCGGGGAAGAATCGCCGATGATCTGCCCATGATCTTCAAAGGCGTGCGGGACGGGAAGCCGTATCCCGAGCACGGGCTGTCGTACAAAGACTGGTCCCGCATACCCCCGCAGCAGATCCGGCTCGACGAATTGGTCACCACGACGACCGTGCTCGCGCTCGACCGCCTGCTGTCGGAGGACTCCACCTTCTACGGCGATCTTTTCCCGCACGCGGTGCGGTGGCGGGGGATCACCTATCTCGAGGACGGCCTGCACCGCGCGGTGCGCGCCGCGCTGCGGAACCGCACCGTGCTGCACGCCCGGGTGTTCGACATGGACCTGCGCTGAAACCCGTCATGAGATAGCAGCCGGTCACGTTCGGGTGTGCCGGGGTGTCGACGTAGTGACGACCTCGTCTGCCAGGAGGGTGCCATGTCCCGACTCACCGGTGTTTCCGACCGCGACGCCGGCGTGGGCGCCAAGCTCGCGTTCTTCTTCACCCGGCGCAAGCTGGCCAGGATGACCGGCCTGCAAACCGTGGGGATGCTCGAACCGCTGCGCCTGTACGCCCACATCCCCAGGCTGCTCAGCGCTTACGGCCGGCTGGAACAGGCCGAGTCCCGGCTGGACATTCTCAGCCCGCGGCACCGCGCGCTGGCCGAGCTGAAGGCGGCGACCACGGTGCGGTGCGAGTACTGCATCGACCTCGGCTCCCAGATCGCCCGCCGGTGGGGACTCACCGACGAGGAGCTGTCGGCGCTGGCCGACTACCGGGACGCGACGTGCTTTTCCGACGTCGACAAGCTGATCCTGCAATACGCCACCGCGATCAGCCGCACCCCGGTCGAGGTGGGCGATGAGCTCTTCGACGCGCTGCGCGACCACTTCGACACCCCCCAGCTGGTGGGGCTCACCCACGTCATCACGCTGGGGAACCTGCGCGCCCGCTTCAACATCGCGCTGGGCGTCGGGTCGTCCGGTTTCTCCGGCGGCAAGGTGTGCGCGCTGCCCGACGCGGGTGGCACGTGACCGCGTCGGAGTCGCTGACCGCGCGGTTCGAGGCGACCCGACCGCAGCTGAGCGCCATCGCCTACCGCATGCTCGGCTCGATCGACGACGCCCAGGACGCGGTGCAGGAGACGTGGCTGCGGCTGAGCCGCTCCGCCGCTACGGGCGCGGAGGATATCGAGAACCTCGACGCCTGGCTGACCACCGTGGTGTCCCGGATCTGCCTGAACGCGGTGCGCGACCGCCGGGGCCGCGGGCGCGAGGAACCTGTGGCACACCTGCCGGACCCGATCGTCGACGCACCCGACGAATCCGATCCCGAGCATGCGGCGATGCTGGCCGACGCGGTCGGCCTGGCGTTGTTCGTGGTGCTCGACACGCTGTCCCCGGCCGAGCGCCTGGCCTTCGTGCTGCACGACGTGTTCGCCGTCCCGTTCGACCAGATCGCGCCGATCGTCGAGCGGACGCCGGAGGCGACCCGCAAGCTGGCCAGCCGGGCGCGACGGCGCATCGAGCGGGCCGGCCCCACGCCTGACGCCGGCATCGCCGCGCAGCGCGAGGCCGTCGACGCCTTCTTCGCCGCGGGCCGCTCGGGTGATCTGGACCGACTGGTGGCGGTGCTGCACCCCGACGTAGTGCTCCGCGGCGACTTCGGCCCCGGCACCCCCGGGTTCCGCGCCGGCGGCGCCCGATCGGTCGCCGAGCTGGCGCGCGGCTATGCGGGACCCGAGCGCGAAGTGCGGGCCGCAATGGTCAACGGCGCCGCGGGTGCGGCCGTCTTCGTCGCCGGGCGGGCCACCGCCGTCATGGGGTTCGTGGTCCGCGACGGTCGGATCGCCGCGATCGACGTGCTGGCCGACCCGGCGCGCGTCGCCCGGATCGACGTCAGCGGATTAGCCCGCTAGTTCGTCGCCGTCGCCGCCTGGATCAGGGCGATCGCGGCGTCGTGCTGCAGGATCCAGTTGCCGTCGGTGCTGACGAACGCGAGCTGCTTGATGACCGGCCCGGCGAACCTCGGGCCCGCGATGGCCACGTCGGCGCTGGCCATGTTCGGCCCCGCCGGCGCGATGTTCGTCACAGTGAAGGTCTCCGGGAAGTTCCCGTTGCGGTAGGCCTTCCTCAGGTCGTGGTCGGCCACGTGGCCCTCGTCCGGGCTGATGCCGTTCTCGACCAGGTCGGTCTTGGTCGTGTAGGACACGCCGGGATCGGTGACCTGGTTGCACAGGTTCGACAACTGCTCCGGCGTCGGCAGGTTCGGCCCCGGCGGGGGATCCTGGGGCAGCGGCGCCCCCACCGCCGCCAGCCGCACGGGGGCCGGGCCGGCCGGCGCCGCGAGCGGCGAGAGGCCTGCGGCGGCGCCGCCGAGGACGGCCAGGACGGCCACGGTTGCTGCGGATTTCACGGTTCCCCCGTCGCTGGAGCTGGACCAGACCCTGCGGCTCACTGACCGGCTGCCTGCAGCAGCTCCATCGCCGAGGCGCGCGAGAGCACCCAGCCGCCCTGGTTGACGAACGTGACGTTCTGCGACACCGGCGCCGCCAGCTTCGGGCCCGACACGGCCACGTCGGCCGTGGCCGAACCGGGCACGGTGGACTGGATGTTGGTCACGTTGAACGACAGGGGCAGGTCGCCGTTCTTGGCCGCCTTCTTCAGCTTCTTGTCGGCGACGTGGGCTTCCAGTCCGCTGATTCCGCCTTCGACCAGGTTGCCCTTGGCCGAGAACGAGACGTTCGGGTCGGCCAGGCTGGTGAGCAGGCCGTTCAACTGGGCGGCCGTCGGAACGCTGGCGCCGTTGGCCGGCGCCGGCGCCGGCGGGTCCAGCGGCAGGGGCGCGCCGACCGCGGCCAGCCGCACCTGGGCGGGACCATCGGCGGGAACGGACGCGACGGAGGTCACGCCGACGGCCGCGGCCGCAAAGGCGCCCAGGGCGGCCACGCCGGTGGCGATGGATGTGAAGGTTTTCATGCTCGGTTTTCCCCCTCGATGTGTACGGACAGGGACGGAATGTCGCGGCGCCACCCTGCTGTGATCGGTGGTGCCATTGTGCGCCCTGTTACTGCTGTTTCCTAGTGACCGTGAGTTTCGTGACCGCGACGCTACGCACCCGTTCGCAGTCGCAGCTGTGCCCAACCTGTGTAGCAGATTAGAGATTTGCCCCGCCCGCCCCGGCGGGCTAACCCCGGGCCAGCACCTCCTCGTCGGTCATCGCGGCGACGTCGAGATAGTGGCGCGCGATGACGGCCAGGCGGCCCGGGGCGCCGCGCTGGGCTTCCCGCGCGTCGAGCCGCTCGGCCAATCCGGCGACCGTGCGCGCCGCGAACAGATCGGCAACCATCGCGTGGCCGACGTCCAGCCAGTCGCGGATCCGGGCGATGGCCGTGGTGGCCAGCACCGAATCGCCGCCCAATGCGAAGAAGTCGTCGTGCACGCCCACCGCCGGGGCGCCCAGCACCTCGGCGACGATGTGGGCGAGCGCCGCCTCGACGTCGTTGCGCGGCGCGCACGCGGCGCCCTCGTGGGCTTCGTCCTCCAGCAACGTCGCCACGGCGCGGCGGTCCACCTTGCCGTTGGGAGTCAACGGGATTGCCTCCAGCACCACGACGCGCGTGGGAATCATGTAGTGCGGCAGCAGTTCCGCCACGGCCGCGGTGAGGTCTCCGACCGGATCGCCCGCCACCGCGGCGGCCAGCTTGGGTGCCCGCGCACCGATGACGGCCGCGACGGCGTGGCGCACCCCCGGCACCGTGCGCAGCGCGCTCTCCACCTCGCCGAGTTCGACCCGGTAGCCGCGGATCTGCACCTGATGGTCGGCGCGGCCCAGGAATTCGAGCGTGCCGTCGGGCCAGTATCGGGCGAGGTCACCCGTGCGGTACCAGCGCATCCCGTCGTGCTCGACGAACCGCTCGGCGGTGCGCGTCGGGTCGTTGCGGTAACCCGCGGCCACATTGGGGCCGCTGAACCACAGCTCGCCGGGGACCCAGTCGGGGCAATCGCGCCCCGACGGCGCCACCACGCGGCACCGCACGTTGCGCATGGGAACCCCGTAGGGCACCGTCGCCCACCGCGCGGGCGGCTCGCCCACCACCTCGCACACGGTTCCGTGGACCGACGTCTCGGTCGCGCCGCCCAGGCCGGCGAACCGGCAGCCCGGCGCCTGGTCAGCGAGCCTGCGGGCCAGGTCCGCGCCCACCCAGTCGCCACACAGCATGGCGACCCGCAGGGAGTCGCCGAGCCGGTCCCCGCCGAGCTCCAGGATCATGTCCACCCAGCTGGGCACGCAGCTCAAAACCGAGACCCGGTGGTGGCGAATCAATTCCACCCAGGTGGTCGCCGCGGCCCGCTGCTCGGAATCCATCGCGACGATCGAACCGCCCGCCGACAACAGCCCGAAGATGTCGTAGACCGACAGGTCGAACTCCAGCGCCGCCAGCCCCAGCACGCGGTCGGCGCGGTCGATCGCGAACCACTCGTTGAGGGCGTCGATGGTGTTCATCGCCCCGCCGTGCCTGATGTCGACGCCCTTGGGCAGGCCGGTGGAACCGGACGTGAAGATGACGTAGGCGATCTCGGCGGTGTCGGGATAGACCGGCGCTCGCAGCGGCTCCGAAAACCGTTGCGCCGCTTCGACGGGCAGGCACGAGACGGAGGCTCCCATGGTCGCGCCCTCGGTCGTCAGCGCCGCCACGATACCGGCAGACGCAAGGATCTTGGCCCGCCGCCCGTCGGGCTGGTCGAACCCGATCGGCACGTAGACTCCCCCCGCGGCCAGCACCCCGAGCACGGCCAGGATCTGGTTCGGACCCTTGGGCAGCTGGACGGCGACTGCGTCGCCCTGCCGCACGCCGGCGGCGCGCAGCGCCCCCGCCACCGCGAGCGAGCGTTGGGCGAGTTCCCCGTAGCTCCACGCGCCCCGCCCATCTCCGAGGCCCCAGACCACCGCAGGCGCAGCCGGATTCGCCGCGGCGTGCTCGAAGAAGCCCTGGTGCAGGCACCGCCCGCTGAGGGGCCCGTCGGTCGCGTTGACGGCCGCACGGACCTGGGCCTGAACGCTGGGTAACCGCACCGCCGCCTCGGCGTCCCAGCCCGCGTCGCCGTCGGCGAGCCGCTGGACCGCCTCGGTGAAGGTGGTGAACATGGCCTCGATCAGGCCATCCGGGAAGGCGGATTCGCGCACGTCCCAGTTCACCAGCAGTCCGCCGCGCACCTCGGTGATCTGGGCGTCCAGCAGCACCTGCGGCCCCTGCGAGACGATCCACACCGGCTCGCCGAAGGTGTCGACCACGTCGTCGGCGAACAGCTCGCCGAGGTCGAGGGCGCTGGTGAAGACGACGGGCGCGAGCACCGCCTCCCCGCGGTGGCGACCCAGGTCCCGGAGCACCTCGAGCCCGGAATAGGCCGAATGCGAGCCGCTCTCGTACATGCAGTGCTGGATCGCGCGGGCCCGCTCGGCCACCGAGACGTTGTCGGTGACATCGACCTCGAGCATGACCGAGGAGGTGAAGTCCCCGACCACCCGCGCGATGTCGGGGTGGGCCGAGTCCCGCTGAAACAACGGCACATTGAGCAGGAAGCGGGACTGGGCCGACCAGCCGCCGATGGTGTCGGCGAACACCGCCGCCAACGCCATCGCCGGCGTGACACCGCGGGCGTGGGCGCCGGCGATCAGTGTCCTCTTGGCCTCGGGCGCCAGCCAGTGGTGGTAGCGGACGGTGCGGTGCGGTGTCCGGCGCTCCCCGACGGGCACGGTCGGAAGTTCGGGGGCGCCGGGCAGTTCGGGCAACCGCCGCTGCCACCACTGCCGGTCCCGCGCGTGCGCCGCGAGATCGACGCGGCGCTCGGTGCGATACCGCCGGTAGGTGTAGCCGGGCGGCCGCAGCGTCGCACCCGCATACAACCGCGCCAGTTCCGACACCAGGACGCGGTAGCTCATCGCGTCGCCGGCCAGCATGTCGACGTCGAGGTGCAGCCGAGCGCGATCCTCGTCGTAGCGGGTCAGCGTGACGTCGAGCACCTGGCCGTCCTCGATCGCCAGGCGCTGGTGCGTCTTGTGGTCGCGCACCGCCGCCAGCTCGGATTCGACGGTCCGCGCGCCCTTTCCGCGGAGGTCGACCACGGCGAAGACCGGGCGGCCCGGCTTGGGCATCGTCTGCTGGGTTCCGTCGGGGAGGAATCGGGTGCGCAGCATGGGATGGAGGGCGACCAGCTCGTCCACCGCGCGCGCCAGGCGGTCGGGATCTAACGCCCGGCCGTCGAATTCGACGTACAGATGAGCCGCGACCCCGCCGAGCTCCTGCTCGTCGGAGCGGCCGACCCAGTACGCGTGCTGCATGGTGGCCAGCGGGAACGGCGCCTCCTCGCCGACCGGTTCGGCGGGTGCTGCGGGTGCTGCGGGCTCGGCGGTTCGGCTCTCCTGCGCGCCGAGCAGGCCGTGCCAGGACTCCACCGTCGGCGCGTCGGCGAGCTGGGCGAAGCTGATGTCCAGGCCGCCCTTTCGCCAGCCCCCGGCCAGGGCCATCATGCGGATCGAGTTGAGGCCCAACTGGATCAGGTTCGCGTCGTCCGCGACATCGGCAGCGGGGCAACCGAGTTGCGCCGCGACCGCCGCCCTGATCGCGTCCCTGCTGACGCGGCTACCGTGCATCGACTCCACCGAAATCCCTTCTATGCCAGTTCCCGGGATGACTTCGCACCGCGGTCCGGATCCAGCCCGGCGGCCAGCGCGGTGATGCCGCGCCGCCACAACTGCGTCAGGCGGTCGATGTCGGACGCGGTGAACAGCGCCTCGCTGAAGCGCCAGTTGCTGATCAGCTGCGCGCCCTCGGGCGTCATCGCCACGAAGGCGCTGAGGTTCACCGCGAAGCGCAGCGGCAGGTCCGGTTCGGGATCGTCGGGCAGCGCATCAAGGTACGGGCCGGTCAGCAACGACCAGGGTTGTTCGCTGACACCGAGGTCCAGCCGGCCCAGGTAGCTGAACTGGATCTGCGGCTCGGCGGCCGCCCGCAACTCGCCGATGTCCGCGACGTAGCGCAGCAGCCCGTAGTCCAGCCCGTCGTTGGGGACCGCGCCCAGGTGGGCCACCACCGCGTCGAGCAGGGCACCGGCCGCCCGCGGATCCCGCTCGGCCGCTTCGACATCCACGGTCACCGCGCCCGCTCCCAGACGCGCCGGGAACGCGGTGGTGAACCAGCCGACGGTGTTGGTGGTGTCGGTGTCCAGGATCGCATCGGCGCGACCGTGGCCCTCGAGCGCGACCAGCGTGCCCGCGGCCGGGTCCTGCCCGCGCTCGCGGCGCCAGCTGGCGATCGCCATCGTCGTCGCGGTGAGCAGGAATTCCCGCACCCCTTCGTCTTTGGTGACCGCGGCCAGCATCGGCTCGGTCGTCGCGGCCTCGAGGGCGACCCGTGTCACCCGCAGCGAAGACCAGGCGTCCCGGGTGGGGTCGACGTGCCGGGCGCCCAGCGCGGGGTCGGGGGCGCGGACCTGCTCGAGCCAGTAGCCGAGCTGATCGTGCACCTCCGGCGCGGCGGCCCGCTGCCACATCAGCTCGCACCAGCGCCGGTAGGAGGTGAACTCCGGCAGCGTCTTCGGCGCCGAACCCACCGTCACGGCGCGCCACGCCTCGACGAGGTCGCCCAGCATGATGTGCCAGGACACCACGTCCACGGTCAGGTGATGGGCGGTGAGCAGCAGGACGTCCCCCCGGTCCGCGCCGGAGTACCAAACGGCCCGCACCATCGCCCCGGCGCGCGGGTCGATCTCGTCCATCACGGCGCGCGCGGACGAGGCGATGGCC
The DNA here is from genome assembly GCA_963711445.1 of uncultured Actinomycetota bacterium. Taxonomy (GTDB): domain Bacteria; phylum Actinomycetota; class Actinomycetes; order Mycobacteriales; family Mycobacteriaceae; genus Mycobacterium. Next base: position 1,192,718 of record CAVQEF010000001.1, on the reverse strand, counting down.
GAAACCAGCGCGGTGTCCGTGGCTTCCGGCAGCTGGATGCGGTCGATCAGGTCGGGGGCGCGGACGATCCCCGGTTCACGGGTGACCAGGCGCGGACCCGCGGCGGTGTCGGCCAGGACCGAGCGCAGGGTGTCGTGGCCGTCGAGCAGCAGCTGCAGCATGGCCTCGATCGACGGGCGATCGATCCCGGCGGGCAGCCGCAGCAGGACGGTGTGCGTGAACCGTCGATAGTTGCCGTGCTCGTAGAGCCACGACACCATCGGCAGCGGCAACACCTCACCGTGGTCGGCGAGCGCCACGGACGCATCGGGGCCGAGCCCGGCGTCGACGGCGGCCGCGAGCTCGCGGATCGTCGGCGCGGAGAACACCATCCGCGGGCTGAGTGCCAGGCCGCGCCGTTGCGCCTTGTGCACCAACGAGATCGCCACGATGCTGTCCAACCCGAAGGAGAAGAAGTCGTCGTCGAGGCGGGGCACCACCCCGTTGAACTGCTCGGCGAACACCTCGCACAGCGCCCGCTCGGTGTCGGTGGAGGCCACCGCCTCGCCGGTGGCCGGCGCCAGCGCGCGCTCGGCCAGCCGATCCAGCGTGTGCCCGTCCAGCTTGCCGTTGTCGTTCAGCGGCAGCTGCGGCAGTGCCACGACCCGGGCCGGAACCATGTACGACGGCAGCCGTTCGGCCAGGGCGGCACGCAGCGCGCCCGTGTCGTCCCCCGCATGCTCTGACCACACGACGAAACCGACCAACGCGGTGGACTCTTCCCGGCGCACAACGCAAACCGCGGCGTCCCGCACCGCGGGGAGGCCGCACAGCGCGGCCTCGATCTCCCCGATCTCGACCCGGTAGCCGCGGATCTTGACCTGGGTGTCGGCGCGCCCGAGATAGGCCAAGCCGCCGTGCGGCAGCCGGCGCACCAGGTCGCCGGTCCGGTACATGCGCCGCCCCGGACGGAAGGGGTCCGCCACGAAGCGACAAGCGGTCAGCGCCGGGCGGCGAAGGTAGCCGCGGGTGAGTTGTGCGCCGGCCAGATACAATTCGCCCACCACACCGTGGGGCACCGGCCGCAGGCCGGAATCCAGGACGTACGCGAATGTTCCGGCGTTCGCGCTGCCGATCGTCGGCGCCGGGTACCCGCCGACCGGGGCGACCACGGCCTCGACCGTCGTCTCGGTGGGCCCGTAGCAGTTGTAGACCTGCACCGCCGGCAGCGCGCGCAGCCGCTCCCACAGGACGGCGTCGATCGCCTCGCCGCCCAGGGCCAGCACCGCGAGACCGCGATCGGCCAGCCCGGCGCCGCGCAGCTGCCCGAACAGCGACGGGGTGGTGTCGATCATGTCGACCCGGTGGGCGGCCATGCCCGCCACCAGCCGGTCGGCGTCGCGCATCTCCTCGGCGTCGAACAGGTGCAGGGCGTGGCCGTCGAGCAGGCCGACCATGGGCTGCCAGGAGGCGTCGAAGCTCAACGACCACGCGTGCGCGATGCGCAGCGGGCGGCCCAGGCGCGCCACCGCGGGCCGGTAGACGCGCTCGCGGTGGTCGGCGAAGTAACCGAGCAACGCGGCGTGGGTGCCCAGCACGCCCTTGGGCTCGCCGGTCGAGCCGGAGGTGAAGATGACGTAGGCGCACTGCTCCGGGTGACGCGGCACCGTCGGCGCGACGGCGGCGCCCCGCGAGATCCGCCCGGCGACGGCGGGATCGTCGACGACCAGCGTGGCGGTGGCACCACCGACCAGGCTTTGGCAGCCGCGCGTGGTGATGGCGAGGACCGGCTGGGCCTGCGCCAGCATGGCATCGATGCGGGCCGGCGGGAGCGTGGTGTCCACCGGCAGGTAGGCGCCGCCGGCGGCGAGCACGGCCAGGATGGCCACGATCGATCGCGGCGAGCGCGGCATGACCAGCGCGACGACGGATTCCGGCTCGACGCCGTGGGCGGCCAGCTCGGTGGCCAGGCGACAGGCCTGCGCGTGCAGTTCGGCATAGGTATAGCGCTCACCGCTAGGCGCGCCGAGCGCGTCCGCGTCCGGGGTGGCGCGGGCCTGCCGCGCGAACGCCTCCCACACCGTGGCGCCCGGGTCGGCCACCGGCCGCGTTGCCGGGCCGGGCAGTTCGGCGCGCTCGGCCGCGGTGAGCACCTCCAGCGCTTCGGGACCCCGGTCGCCGATGTCGGGCAGTTGGCGCAGCACCCCCAGCAATCGCCGGCACGTCTGGTCGGGCCGAAGGTGCGGCAGCGCTTCGGCGATCGCCTCGACGAGCACCACCAGCGCGTCGTCTCTGCGGTGCGCGACCACGGTCAGGGGGTAATGCGTCAGGCTTTCCATCTCGACCGGCGAAAAGCGGGCGCCGTCGGGCGTGGTGACCGCGCGGATCGCGTCTTCGACCGGTGCGTTCTCGAAGACGAACAGGGTGTCGAACAATGCGCCGCGCCCGTGTGCGCGCTGGATCTCCGACAAGCTGAGGTAACCGATGTCGCGCATCGCTGACGACTCGCGCTGCAGCTGCGCGCACTGGTCGACCACCGTGGCGGTCCCGCTGATCCGGTGGACCACCGGCACGGTGTTGATGAACAGGCCGACCATGCTTTCGACGCCGGCCAGGTGTTCGGGACGGCCGGACACCACGGTGCCCAAGACGAGGTCGCGGCGGTCGGTCAGCCTGCTCAGCACGACCGTCCACGCGAACAGCACGGCGGTGTTCAGGGTCAAGCCGTTGCGGCCGGCCCAGTTCCGCAGCCGCGCGGTGTCCGCGGCGGACAGCAGCAACTCCGCCTTGCCCGGCACGCCGTCCCGCGCGACGACCGTGCCGTCGGCCACCATGAGCGGGCCCGACACGCCGCGCAGGTAGTCGGTCCACCGCGCCATCGCCGCCGCCCGGTCCTGCTTGGAGAGCCACGCGATGTAGTCGCGGTAGGGCCGCGGGGGCGGCAGCGCGCCGGCCGATCCACCCGCCCGGTACGCGGCGAGCATCTCGGTGAAGAACACCCCGAGCGCCCAGCCGTCCATCAGGATGTGATGGGCGGTGAAGATCAACCGGCGCCTGGTTTCCCCGGGCTCCGACAGCAGCACGATGCGCAACGCCGGGCCGCGGCCCAGGTCGAACGGGCGGCGCCGCTCGGATCGCGCGATCGCATCGAATTCCGTTGGCAGCGCGGTGTGTTCGGTCCACGGCAGCTCCGCCTGGGCGGGCACGATCTGCACCGGCCTGGGCACGCCGCGGTCCCAGAACGCGGCGCGCAGGTTCGGGTGCCGGTCCAGCATCGCGGCGGCGCTGCGGCGCAACAGCTCGACGTCGACCGGCCCGTCGATGTCGACCCGCAACTGCATGGTGTACAGGTCGATGCCGTCCTCCGACAGCCGGTAGAGCGCGAACAGCCCTTCCTGAAGGGGGCTGAGGGCGAGAACGTCCTCGATCTGCGGCGCGGCGTCGGCGGGCGTGGTCGTCACGATGGACTCACGACTCCCGGCGCCAGGACGCGGTGAGCTCGGCCAGCGCGTCGGCGTCCAGGCCGGACGCGCTCATCGGCGCGGACCGGGGCTGCGGCGCCGAATCCCCTTGTGCGGCCGGCTGGTCGGCGGCCGCATCGACCGCAGCGGCCAGCTCGGTCAGGGTCAGGTGCTCGAAGACCATCGCCGGCGTCAGCGCCAGTCCCTGCGCGGTGGCCCGGGCCGCCAGCTGCACCGACACGATGCTGTCGCCACCCACGGCGAAGAAGTTGTCCTCGCCCTCGACGCCGGTGATGTCGAGCAGCTCCTCCAACAGGGCGATCAGGGCCCGTTCGGTTTCCGCGGAACCCTCCCGGGCGCCGGCGTGCGGTCGGGCGGGCCGAACACCGGGCTCAACCGGCGGGGCCAGCAGCGCCTCCAGGTCGGCCCGGGCCAGCAGCTCGACCGCGGCGAGCGACGCCTCCGGTGCGGTCGCGAACGCGTCGAAGGCGGTGTCGAGGGCCTCGGCGATCAGCCCGACGGTCGCGGGCTCGTAGAGATCGGCGTTGGCCACGACCCGCACATCCAGTTCGGCGTCCGGCGTCACGTTGACGCCGACGTTGAGGTCGAGCAGGGATATCTCGAAATCCATGGGCAGTGCGGACACCGTGGTCTCCCCGCCGCCGGTGAGGTCCCGCGGCAACAGCGCCCAGTCCTCGCCGCGGAAGTGGATCGAGTTCTGGAACAGTGGGTGGTTGCGCGAGGGTGAGCGGGGCGGGTTGATCGCCTCGACCAGCTTCTCGATGGGGAATTCCTGGTGTGCCAGCGCGTCGACCACCGTGTCGCGGCTGCGCGCGACGATGGTGTGCAGGCTGGGGTCGCCGGAGAGGTCGGTGCGCAGCACCACCACGTTGGCGCACGGGCCGGTCACCTCGGCGGTGGTTTCGTCGACCCGGGAGGCGACCGGGCTGCCGATGACGATGTCCGTGCCGCCGCCGAGCTTGTGCAGCACGACGGCGAGGACGGCCTGGTAGACGGTGAACTCGGTGGTGCCGTGCCGCTCGGCGAGCCGGGTGAGGTTCGCCCGGCGGGCCGCGGACACGGTGAAGTCGACCACCTCCCCGCGTCGGCCGAGCACCGGCGGACGGGTGTGGTCGGGAACCACGCAGACGTCGCCGGGCAGTCCGGCCAGCGCGTCGCGCCAGTACGCCAGCTGCGCGGCCGCCCAGGGACCGGGTGCGTCGAAGGTATCCCGTTGCCACGCGGCGTAATCGGAGAATTGCACGGCCGGCGCGGCCCACCGCGGCGCGCGCGCCTCCGACCGTGCCCGGTACGCGGCGATGAGGTCCTCGGCGATGACGCCGAACGAGCTGTGGTCGGTCACCATGTGGTGGACGAGCAGCAGCAGCACGTGCGTGTCGGGGCCCGCCGCCAGCAGCGTGGGCCTGATCAGCGGCTCGGACTCGAGCGCGAACACGTGGCGGCGCAACTCGGCGATCGTCTGGTCCACCCGGTCGACGGCGACCTGAATCACCGGCAGGTCGAGCCGCAGCTGGGGATGCACGTGCTGGTACGGCATGCCCTCGTGCTCGACGAAATTCGTGCGCAGCGAGTCGTGGCGGGCCACCACGTCGTTGAGTGCCTCGGTGAGGATGCGCGCGTCCAGCGGGCCGCGGAAGCGCAGCGCGAGCGCCATGTTGAAGACGTCGTTGGCGCCTCGCATCCGGTACTGGAACCACATGGCGAGTTGGGAATGCGACAACGGGGGCCGTGCGGGGCGCACCGCCGCGCCGAGCCCCGGGCGAGTTGCGGCGAGCCCGGACCCGGTGCGCAGCCGGGCAACCAGCCGCGCCAACCCCGCCGGCGTCGGGGTGTCGAACACCGCGCGCACGTTGCAGTCCACCGCGAATTCGGTCCGGATCCGCGCCACCAGCCGGGCCGCCAGCAGCGAGTGGCCGCCCAGCCCGAAGAACGAGTCGTCGGCGCCGATCCGGTCCAGGCCCCGATCGCCGCCGAGCAGCCGGGAAAAGAGCGCGCACATCCGGCGCTCGAGGTCGGTGGCCGGCTCGCGGTAGCCGCGCACCGCGACGGGCGTCGGCGCCGGCAGCGCCCGCTTGTCCAGTTTGCCGCTGACGGTCAGCGGGATCTCGGGGATCACGCCGAATGCGTTGGGCACCATGTATTCCGGCAGCGCGGCCGCGGCGTGTGCGCGGATTTCCTCGACATTCACCTCGTCGCCGGTGGCGGGCACCAGGTAGGCGGCCAGCGCGGGCCCGGCCTCGCCGTCCTCGGCGACGACCAGGCAGTGCCGGACCGCCGGGTGGGCCGCGATGACGGACTCCACCTCGCCGAGTTCGATGCGGAAGCCGCGGACCTTGACCTGCTCGTCGGCCCTCCCGACGAATTCCAGCTCGCCGGAGAGGTTGCGCAGGACAAGGTCCCCCGTCCGGTACATCCGCATCCCGACGTTGAACGGGTCGGCGACGAAGCGTTCCGCGGTCAGGCCCGGCCGCCCCAGATAGCCGCGCGCCAACTGATTGCCGCCCAGGTAGAGCTCGCCGATCACCTGCGCGGGCACCGGCTGCAACTCCTCGTCGAGCACGTAGGCGTACACGTTGCGGTTGGGCACTCCGATGGGTACCACGCGGGCACCTTGCGGGCCTTCGACTTTCATGTGTGTCGAACAGACGACGGCCTCGGTCGGCCCGTAGTGATTGCGCAGTTGCGCGTCGAAGTAGCCGGCGAATTTGTCGGCCACCTCACCGGGCAGCGCCTCCCCGCCCACCGGCACGTGCCGCAACGCCCGCCACTGGTCGGCCTGCGGCAGCAGCAGCAGCGTGCTCAGCATCGAGGGCACCATGTGCAGCACGGTGGCACGGTGGCGGCCGATCAGGTCGGCGAGATGGTCAATGTCGCCGAACAACCCGCCTTTCAGCGGCCCGGGCACGATGAGCTGCGCGCCCAGCGTCAGGGTGACGAAGATGTCCAGCAGCGACGCGTCGAAGCTCACCGACGACGACTGCAGGAGCCGGTCGTGCGCCGTCATGCTCCACTCGGCGATGAAACCGTCCACGTGCTCGGCGATCGCCCGGTGCGACACCGCGACGCCCTTGGGCCGGCCGGTCGAGCCCGACGTGTAGATGACGTAGGCCAGATGGTCGGGGTGCAGGGGGCCGAGCCGGTCGGGGTCGGCCAGCGCGGTGTCGGGGAGCCGCTCGGCGTCGCGTTCGGCGGCCGCCAACTCCGGCCGCCCGAGCACCGTCCGCGGGCGGGCGCTGGCGACCAGGTAGTCGATGCGCTCCTCCGGGTAGGCGGGGTCGATGGGCAGGTAGGCCGCACCGGATTTCAGCACGGCCAGCATCGCGACGAGGAACTCGATCGATGTGGTCATGCGCAGGCCGACGATGTCGTCGGGACCGAACCCCTGCCCAACCAGCCAGCGCGCCAGGCGGTTTGCGCGGCGGTGCAGCTCGGCGTAGGTCAGCCGCGTCTCGTCGGTGACGAGCGCGGCCGCGTCGGGCGTGGCCGCTGCGGCCGACTCGAGCAGCGTGACCATGGTGGTGGCCGGGGTCGCGACGAGTTCGCCGTGCGATTGCGCCAGGACACCGGCCCGCTCGCCCGGGCCGAGCAGGTCGATCCCGGTGAGCCGGCGACCGGGCTCGGCCAGCGCGTGGTCGAGCAGCTGCAGGTAGTGGGTCAGCAGCTGATCGATCAGTTCACCGCCCAGCTGTGTCTGGTATTCGAACTCGACGGACACCCGGTCGGGGTCGAGCACGACGGCGAGCGCGAGTGGCAGGTGCGCGGTCACCGCGGCCAGGTCCAGCTGGCGCACGGTGACGCCGTGCAGCGCGAATTCGTTGGCGGTCTTGCGCATCGAGAAGCCCAGCCGGACCAGGCGGTCCATGCCGTCGTGCCCCACCCGCTCGGGGTTGACTTCGCGCACGACGCGGTCGATGCCGACGGACTGATGCGCGAAGCCGTCGAGGCAGGTTTCGCGCACCGCGCGCAGGAACGAGTCGAAGGTGTCCCGCTGGCGCGGGGTGAGCCGCAACAGCAGCGTGTTGCCGAAGTAGCCGATGGCACCCGCGGCGGCCGGTCCGCGCTCGGTGACCGGCACCGAGACCAGGAAATCCGTTGCGCCGGTGTAGCGGCGCACCAGCACACCGAAGGCCGCCAGCAACACCATGAACGGCGAGGCGGAGTGCTCGCGAGCGAATTCCTCTACCCTGCCGAACAACTCGGCCGGCACCACCCGGGCGCGGCGCTCGGCCCGCCGGGACGGGTTCGCGATGGGCAGGCCGGGCAGCTGCAGCGGTTCGGGCGCCGGCCGCAGCGTGTCGGCCCAGTAGCCGACGTCGGCGACGGTGGGTTCGGCAGCGGCCTTGAGCACCTCGACCGCCACGAACTGCGGTGCATCGCCGCCGGGCTCCTCGCCGTTGTAGGCGGCGCTGAGCTCGGCGGCGAAAACCGCCCAGCAGTCGTCGTCCCAGCAGATGTGGTGGGCGACCAGCAGCAGCACGAATTCGTCCGTCCCGCTGTGGATCAGGGTGGTGCGCAGCGGCAACTCGGCGGCCAGCTCGAACGGTCGGCCGAACTCGCTGCGCGCCAGCTCCTCGATCTGGTGCTCGCGCTGGACCCCGGGCGGCTGCGTCACGTCGACTGCCGGCCAGCCGATCTCGACGTCGTCGGAGAACACCTGGTAGGGCTCGCCCTCGCTGTCCACGCCGTAGGTGGTGCGCAGGATGGCGTGGCGCGCGATGACATCGCGCAACGCCGCGCGCAGGCGCGACTCGTCCAGTGTGCCCGTCAGGCGATAGGCGACGCAGACGTTGAGCGTGACGTCGCCCGCGTCCATCGCCTGCAGGAACCACATCCGCCGCTGGCCGGGCGACAGCGGGTAGCGCTCCCCCGCACGCACGGGTTGGTCGTCCGCCGATGCGGTTGCCGTCAGGCCACTTTCGGCGATGCGCCGGCGCAAGAGCTCGCGACGACGTTCCTGCACACTCCCGGCGTCCTCTGCCATAGCTCGCCCCACTACCCGTCAGTTCGCCTGGTTGTCCACTGGGCTGTTCACGTAGCCACCGCGCAGGAAGAACTCGTCCCCGCGGCGCTCGGAACCGTCGGCGCAGCGGATGCGCGTGATCACCAGGCCGCGGTTGTCGCCGCGGAACGCGTCGGGCCCGCACACCACCGCGCCGCCGCCCTCCTGCACGATCACCCGGCCCGGGGTGCCGCCGTAGCACGCCTCGGAAACCCGGGCCTGCACGACCTCGATGCGTTCCCCGCGGTAGCAGGTGAACGCGCGCGGGTAGGGGTCGGACAGCGCCCGCACGAACCGCTCCAGATCCTCGGCCGGCCAGCTCCAGTCGATCAAACTGTCACGCGCCGAACGCTTGTGGAAGTAGGTGCGCTCGGCCTTGTTCTGCGGCCGCCACACCGCGGTCCCGGCCTGAAGGGCCGCCAGCGCGTCGCGCACCGCGGCTGGGATCAGGTCCAGCCCCCGCATCACCAGGTCGGTGCCGGTGTCGGTGGGCCCGATCGGCAGCGAGCGCTGGATCAGGATGTCCCCGGTGTCCAGGCCGTCGTCCATCCGGTGCACCGTCAACCCGAACTCCGACGCCCCGCTGATCAGCGCCCACAGCACCGGGGAGAAGCCGGTGAACTTGGGCAGCAGCGAGTCGTGCAGGTTCAGGGTGCCGTGCGGCGGCAGGGTGTACAGCTCGGGCGGCATCCAGGTGTACCAGCTGTTGACGACGATGACGTCGGGCTCGGCGCTCTTGACCAGGTCGATGGTCTCGGCGTCCACGCGTTCGGTCAGGTGGACCCGGATGCCGTTGTCGCGCGCGAGTTGCTCGACCGACTCCGACCAGATCGCCTTGTAGGAGTGCTCGCTGGCCGGATGGGTGACGGCGAGCACGACGTCGTGATCGAGGTCGATCAGCGCCTCTAGGGTCTTGCATCCCCAGGTCTGATAACCGAACGACACCACGCGCATCGATCGCACCCCTCTCCATCGTCGCTGGTCGGCCAGGTCCGGACCCGTGATCGGCCCACGTCCGGGGACCGCTCACCGGCCCAGCAGCTTATGTTAGCCTTCGCTAAGTTACACGGTTCGCGGGGCTGCGCACCGCGCCCGTGGACCGACGCGAACGCGGGCCCCGAAAGCGGCTCGAACGACCGAGAGGTGGGACCGGATGCCGCGCAAGCTGGGGTGGGCCAGGCAGTTCCACGACCCGCAGCTGCCCGGGAGTCCTCCGCTGCTGGTGTTTCCGCATGCCGGGGCCGGCGCGTCGGCCTACCGCGACTTCTCCAAGGCGCTCAGCCGGCGGTTCGAGGTCGTCGTCTTCCAGTACCCGGGTCGTCAGGACCGCGCCGCCGAAGCCCCGCTGGCCACCCTGCCGGAGATCGCCGCGGGGGCCTTCGAGGAGTTCTCGGCCTCCGAGCACAACCGCGGAGTGCCGGTCGTGGCCTTCGGCCACAGCATGGGGGCCATGGTGGCGTTCGAGTTCGTCCGGCTCGCGGAGTCCCGGGGCACCCCGGTGGACCAGCTCAACGTCTCGGCGACCGTCGCCCCCTGTCACGCCGCGGGCAAACCCGCACACCCCACCGACGACGACGAGGAACTGCTCAACCACCTGTTGCGGCTCGAGGGCACCGACTCCGGCGTGCTGGCCGACCGCGAGCTGATGCGGCTGACCCTGCCGGTGGTCCGCGCCGACTTCAAGGCCTTCGACGCCTACTCGTGCGCCGACGACGTGAAGGTGGCGGCCCCGATCCACGCCATGGGCGGTGATCGGGACCCGTACGTGACGCTGAGCGACCTCTACGGCTGGGGCAAGCACACCGACACCGTCAAGGTGACCATGTTCGACGGCGGGCACTTCTACCTCGACCACCACGTCGAGGCGATCGCGCCGCTGCTGACGTCGCACAGCGGGCAGGCGGCGTGAGCGGCGACCCCATCGTCATCTCCGGGATGGCGGTCGAGGCGCCCGGGGGGATCGACGGGCCGGCCGCCCTGTGGTCGGCGCTGGCGGAGTCCCGCGAACTCATCGGGCCCTTCCCCCGCGACCGCGGCTGGCCGATCGAGGATCTGCTGTCGGTGTCCGAGCTCGACGGCTGGGGCCCGGTCCGCGACGCCGGCGGATTCCTCTCCGAGGCAACAACGTTCGACCCGGGGCTATTCGGCATCACCCACCGCGAGGCCATCGTCATGCACCCCCAGCAGCGGGTCGCGATGCGGGTGGCCTTCAAGGCGCTGGAGAATGCCGGGGTCAATCCCGGCGGGCTCGACGGGGAATTCGTCGGCTGCTTCGTCGGGATGTCGCCGATGGAGTACGGACCCCGAGCCTCGGTCGCCGACGCCCACACCGGACACCGGATCGCCAGCCTGGGGCAGCTGGGCGGTGCCGCCCGGATCTCGCACAGCCTGGGGCTGACCGGCCCGTCGGTCAGCATCGACACGGCCTGCGCCTCGTCGCTGACCGCGGTGCACCTGGCCGCCACCGCGGTGGCCGCCGACGAATGCGACTGGGCGATCGCCGGCGGGGTGTGCGTCATGGGCTCCCCCGGGGCATTCTACGAATTCGCAAGGCTCAACGCGCTTTCCGACGACGGGCACTGCCGCGCCTACGCCGACGACGCCAGCGGCACCGTCTGGGGCGAGGGCGCGGGCATGGTGTTGGTGGAACGCGAATCGCGGGCACGGGACCTCGGCCACCCCGTCCATGGACGCATCCTGGCGATCCGCACCAACCACAACGGCAAGGGCAAGCCGATCCTGGTGCCCCGGGTGCGCGCACAGGAACAACTGATCCGCAAGACGCTCGACGCGGCCGGCATCGACCCGGCCGCGGTGGGGATGATCGAGGGGCACGGCACCGGCACTGTGGCCGGCGACCCGGTGGAATTGCTCGCCCTGTTCAAGACCTACGGCGCGGCGGGGTGCGCGGCACCGGTCGGCTCGATCAAGTCGAACATGGGGCATCCGCAGGCCGCGTCCGGCATCCTCGGGCTGATCAAGCTGCTGCTCGCCGGCGAGCACGGCGCCATTCCCCCAACCCTTTTCGCCGACAACCCGACCACGATGCTGGACTGGGACCGCACGGGCCTGCGGCTGGCCACCAAGCTGCACGAGTGGAAGGCGACCGACCGCGTCCGCTACGGCGCCGTGTCGTCATTCGGCGCCGGCGGCGCCAACGCGCACGCGCTCATCGCCATGCCCGAAAACCCCTGGCAGTGAGGACGTGACACCCGTGACCTACCGGCTCCCCGACGGCACCGTTCCCGTCCTGCTGTCCTCCGATGCGCCCGGGCTGCTGCGCGCCGAGGCGGCGGCCCTGCTCGCCTACGCCGAACGGCATCCCGGCGTGCCGCCGCAGGCGATCGCGGCGATGCTCTTCCGAACGCGGGCCGCGCGCCGGCACCGGGCCCTGGCGATGGTCACCGACCACGACGAATTGACCGGCGCGCTGCGAGCGGTGGTCGACGACCGCGCACACCCGGCGGTGGTGCGCGGCGACACGCCCGCCGCGGCACGCAACCTCGCCTATGTCTTTCCCGGGCAGGGCGGCCAGCGTCCCGGGATGGGCAGGCTCTTCTACGATTCGGTCCCCGCGTTCCGCGACGAGGTGGAGCGCTGCGACGCCGCGTTCCGCGCGCTGGTGGGCCTGTCGCCGCTGGACTACCTGCTCGACGAACGCCTTCCGGCGCGCGACGATGCGGGCACCGTGCAGCCCGCGCTGTTCACCCAGATGGCCGGGCTGGCCGCGCTGTGGCGATCCTTCGGCATCGCGCCGCGCGCCACGATCGGGCACAGCCAGGGCGAGATCGCCGCCGCCTACGTCTGCGGCGCCATCGCCCTGCCGGATGCCGTGCGCATCATCGGGATTCGTGCGCACGCGGCCGACGAGTTCGGCCCCGGCGACTACGCGATGGCCGTCGTCGCCACCGACCGCGACTCCTGCGAGGACGCGCTCGCGCGCTGCTCGGGATGGGCGCAGCTGTCGGTGGTCAACTCGCCCAACATGGTCGGGATCTCCGGCGACCGCGAGACGGTGCACGGCATCGTCGACGCGTTCACCGAACGCGGCACGTTCGCCCGCGTCATCGCGGTCCGGTACCCGGCGCACACCAGCCTGATCCAGGAGCTCGCCGACAAGGTCCGCAACCTCACCCACCACGAGCTGCGGGCTCCGGAGTTCTCCGACACCGAGATCGCCTGCCTGGGCAGCACGCTCGGCGGCCCGATCACCAGGGACCTGCCCGTCGACGAGTATTGGCTGTGGAACCTGCGCAACCCGGTGCGCTTCGACAAGGCCGTCGCGGCCGCGCTCGCCCTCGGCGTCGACACGTTCGTCGAACTGGCCGAACACCCGACGCTGCAGCTGGCGATCCGGGACAACCTCGCGGCGTGCACCACCGAGGCCGACGACCGCGCGCCGCTGGTGGTCGGCACCTCGGACCGGGCGGCCGGCGATCTGGGCGAGTTCACCCGCAACCTCGCGCTGCTGGCCGTGCACGACCTCGACTACCCCTGGGAGTGCCTGCGCGCCGAGGCCGAAAGCCCCGTCCCGCTGCCGTTGCGCGACTTCCCCAACACCGTGATGAACGAGACCACCCTGTGGCTGCCCTACGACGAGGTCCTGCCGCGGCGCACCCGCGCGGCGGCGAGGGTCGCGGCGTCCGAACCGGTTCCGGCCGCCGCGGCGCCGCGGCTGCTCGCCGAGGAGTGGGTGCGGCTGTCGCACCGCTCGCTGGCGCCCCCGCGCGCCTTCGGGATCGTCGACCACACCGGAGCGTGCGCCGGGCTGGCCCACGCCCTGTGCGCCGCGGCCGAAGAGATCGGCGCGACGGCCCGGGTACTCGGCGGCGAAAACCGCGATGCCGCGGCCACTGTCGACACCCGCGTCATCCTGCTGCCGCCCACGCCGGCGCTCAATGACGAAGCCGCCGCGACGGAGGTGGCGACGTTCTTCTCCCAACGTGGGTGGTGGCCCGAACTCGAAAATGCGATCACCGAATGCTGGCTGGTGACGATCGGCGGCGAGGTGGTCGCCGGCGACGAGCCGCCCGACCCCGTGCATGCGGCCGCCGCCGCGGGCTTCCGCTGCCTGGCCGCCGAACATCCCGGCGTGCGGTTGCGGCACCTCGACCTGGATGCGCGCTCGGCCTCGCCGGAGGCCGCCACCGCGATCCTCACCGCGCTGCACACCGCGGGCGAGTCGGAGCTGGCGCTGCGCGGCGGTGGGCTATACGCCAAGCGGGTCGTCGAAAACGACTCCGCCGGGCGCGGTGCTGCGGGCGGACCTCCCGAACACGTGCTCATCATCGGGGGCACGGGCAACCTCGGGCTGGAGTTCTGCGAGCACTTCGCCCGGCGGGGGGCGCGGCGCGTCACGCTGGTGAGCAGGTCGGGCGGGTCCGACGCGGTGGCGGGGCGGCTGGAGCGGATCCGGTCGGCGACGTCGGCGCACATCGGTGTCGAGCGCTGCGACGTGGGTGACCCCGCGGCCGTCTCGCAACTGGCACAACGGCATCCCTACGCACCCGCGGACCTGATCGTCCACGCCGCGGTGCGGTATTCGGGCGCCGAACTGGCCGACATCACCGCCGAGGCGGCCGACGACGCGTTGCGCGCCAAGGTCGTCGGCATCTCGCGAGTGCTGGACACCTACCCGCGGGCCGGCGACTGCCGCGTGCTGTTGTGCTCCTCGGTCGCGGCGACCGTCGGCGGACGCGGCATGATCCTGTATGCGGCGGCCAACCGGATGCTCGACGCGCTGGCGCACCGGCTTCGCGCCGAGGGCCTGGACTGCGCCGCCGTGCAGTGGGGGCAGTGGGCGGTCACCTTCGACCCGGCCGCCTCCGGCACCGCGAAGCTGTCCCCGACGGGCCTGCTGCCAATGGCCTCCGGCGACGCGATCACGCTGGCCGGCAGCGGGTTTCACGGCAATGCCGGCGTGGTGGCGTTCGATGTGGACCGGGCAAGCTCGGCGCTGGAAGCCTGCGGGCGGGGCTCGTTGTTGTCCAGGCTGGAGCCGCCGGCGCCCAAGGCCCCCGACGCGCCCGCCCAGGATGCGGCGGCGCAGGCGCCCCAGCGGCTGGTGACGCTGGTGGCCCGGGCGATCGGCGTGGAGCGCGCCGAGTTGATCGACGTGGACGTCCCCATGGTGGCGCTCGGGCTGGATTCGCTGCAGGCCTTGGAGTTACGCCGGCGGGTCAAGGCCGAATTCGGCCGGGACCTCGAGGTCGCCGACCTCCTCGGCGGGGCGTCGGTCGCCGACGTGCTGGCGCGGCTGAGCGATTAGCCCCGGCCGCCGGCCATCGCCTCGCGCAACGTCTTCGGCCGCATGTCGGTCCAGTTCTGCTCGATGTGGGCCAGGCAGTTCGCGCGGGAATCCGCGCCGAACACCACGGCCCAGCCGGCCGGCACCTCGGTGGCCGCCGGCCACAGGCTGTGCTGTTCCTCGTCATTGACCAGGACGTAGAACCTCGCGTCGGCACGGTCATCGTCAAACGGATTGGTATTCACCGCTTCTCCCCCTCGGGCGCGCGGTGGCGCCCAGCTCGGCCCCCAGGACGCGGTCGGACAGCAGGCCCAGGCAGCTCAGGTTGGGAAAGCCCGGCCCTTCGTTCACCCCGGACAGGTTGGGCAGCACCAGCTTCGGGGTCACACCCGCGACGGCCAAGTCGGGGCCGATGGACTCCTCCAGCGCCTCGAGCGTCACCGGAGCGTCCAGCCCCGCCTCGAGAAGTTCCACGGTGGCGGGGCACATCAGCGGCAGGAACCACACCGGGTCGGCGCCGGAACCGTCGATGACGAGGTCGAACCGATGCAGCGTCTCGAGCGGTTCCCCGCAGTTGTCGGTGCACAGCGTGATCCAGATCCGGTCGTCGCGGTCGGCCACCCGGGCGACGCGCCCGCGCTGGTGCTTGATCCGCTCGTCGGCCAGCAGCGACTCCTGGACCCGCGCGGAGAACACGCCGCGGTCGGTGCGGGCGATGCAGTCGCGGCGCTCGGACTGGGTCAGGGTGCGCCAGCCGGTGGGATCGGAGAACAGCGAGTTCTCGAAGAATCCCTCGCCGCGAGTGAACAGCGTCGCCTGCGGCGAGATCGCCGTGATCGCCGAAACCCGGTGGTGAAACAGCTCGTTGAGTATCGACGCGGCCGTCTCGCCGCCGCCGATCACCGCGACGCTGTCGGCGACGATCCGGTCATGACGCCCGGCGCGCTCCCAGAACTGGGCGATCGAAAGCACCCGCGGATCGCCCGAGAGCATCGACTTGTCGGGCTGGCCCGGGCCGGTGACCATCAACGTGTCGGCGGACACGCCGGCTTCCCGCGTGCGCAGCACCCAGCGCGATTCCTCGACGGAGATCGCCACCACCTCGCCGCCAATGACTTTCAAGCCCACCACGTCGGCAACCCAGCGCAGATAGCCCGCCCACGTGTCGTGGGTGGGCGCGGGCCTGCCCCGGTCGACCCAGCCGACGAACTGGTCGCTGGCCACCAGGTAGGACTGCCAGCTGTATCGCATCATCCGCTCGTCGACCTCGGCGTCGCGGCCCGCCAGCAGGTTGGACCGGTAGGGGAAGCCGACGTCCTTCTCGGGGCTGGTGCCCAGGCGCTGGCGACCGTCGGTCCAGCCGCCACCGGCCCGCCAGTTGGCGGCCACCCCGGAGCGTTCGACGGCGACGACCTCGGGCACCTCGACGCCCATGTCGCGCAGCGCCGCCGCCTTGGCGGCCACCGCCACGGCCTTGGCGCCGGCCCCGATGACCGCGAGCGTGTCCGTCATCGCGCATCCACCGCGTTCGGGTGGGGGTAGTGGCCGCATTCCCGGCTCGCCGGCACGCCGGCGAATGTCACGCCGCCCACAACCCCACCTCCGTCGATTAGCCGTCGATTAGCCGTCGATTAGCCGTCGATTAGCTTAGCCCAGGCTGCCCTAACTTTGTGTACGCTACCCTATGTGGGAACGGCAGGATACGCCCGCCCCCGACGGAGTTCCGCACGTGCCAGCTGATTCCCCGCAGCCACCCGAAAGCGCAGAACAGCGCGCAGTGCTGCACGGTTTCGTTCCCTTCCCGGCCGAACGCGCCGCCCGCTATCGCGAGGCCGGCTACTGGGCCGGGCGGCCGCTCGACTCGGTGCTGCGCGACGCCGCCTCGACGTGGCCCGACCGCGTCGCCGTTGTCGACGCGGGCGACGCCGCCGGCAGCCACACCTACTCCGAACTCGACGGGCTGGCCGACCGGGCCGCCGGGGGCTTCGCCGCCCTGGGCATCGCACCGGCCGACCGGGTGCTGCTGCAACTGCCCAACAGCCGGCGGTTCGCCGTCGCGCTGTTCGGCCTGCTGCGCGCCGGGGCCGTTCCCGTGCTGTGCCTGACCGGGCACCGACTGGCCGAACTGCGCCGCTTCAGCGAGGTCGCCGGCGCGGTGGGGTTGATCGTCGCCGACACCGCGGGCGGTTTCGACTACCGCGGGATGGCCGAGGAGTTGGTGGCGCTGCATCCGCCACTGCGCCACGTCGTCGTCGACGGCGACCCCGGGCCCTTCACCTCCTGGCCGGACCTGCCCGCCGGCGCTGCGCCGCGCGTGGCCGTCGACACCTCCTCCCCCGCGCTGGTGCTCGTGTCGGGTGGCACCACGGGCGCGCCGAAGCTGATTCCGCGCACCCACGACGACTACCTGTACAACGCCACCGCGAGCGCCCGCTTGTGCGGACTGACCAGCGACGACGTCTACCTCGTCGCGCTGCCGGCGGCACACAATTTCCCGCTGGCCTGCCCGGGGCTGCTGGGGGCGATGACGGTCGGCGCCACCACCGTGTTCGGCACCGACCCCAGCCCCGAGGCCGCGTTCGCCGCCATCGCCCGCCACGGCGTGACCGTCACCGCGCTCGTGCCGGCGCTGGCCAAGCTGTGGGCACAGGCCTGCGAGTGGGAACCACAGCCGCCGAAGTCGTTGCGGCTCTTGCAAGTCGGTGGCTCGCGACTGGAGCCGCAGGACGCTCGCCTGGTGCGCACGGCGCTGACGCCGGGTTTGCAGCAGGTGTTCGGCATGGCCGAGGGGCTGCTGAACTACACCCGGCCCGGCGACCCGCCCGAGCTCGTCGAGCACACCCAGGGACGCCCGTTGTGCCCGGACGACGAGGTGCGCGTCGTGGACCCCGCGGGCCTGCCGGTGGGGCCCGGGGCCGAGGGCGAGCTGCTGGTGCGCGGCCCGTACACGTTCAACGGGTATTTCCGCGCGGAACGCGACAACGCGCGCTGCTTCGATCCCGACGGCTTCTACCGCAGCGGCGACCTGGTCCGCCTGCGCCACGACGGCTATCTGGTGGTCACCGGCCGGGTCAAAGACGTGATCTGCCGCGCCGGGGAGACCATCGCCGCCGCGGACATCGAGGAACAGCTGCTGAGCCACCCGGGGGTCGCTTCGGCCGCGGCCGTTGCGCTGCCCGACCCTCAGCTAGGGGAGAAGATCTGCGCCGCCGTCGTTTTCGCCGGGCCGCCGCTGGGCATCGCGGAGCTGAACGCCTACCTCGAGCAGCGCGGCGTCGCCGCGCACGCCCGGCCCGATATGCTGGTCGAGATGGCGGCGCTGCCCACCACGCCCCTCGGCAAGGTCGACAAGAAGGCGATCGCGGGCCGGCTTGGGGCGCGCTGAGCGGGATCACGCCAGACGACCACTCCGCGAACGTAACGCCACGGCGGAGAATCGGCCCCGGAATTCGCCGCTGCGTTACGCTCGCGGCGCACTGACCGCTACATCGCCTCCTTGATCCCGCGCCGGATGAGCCAGACGTTCATCGGCCACGCCGTGGCGAACCCGATGATCATGCCGACCTGCATGAGGAACCAGTAGACCGGGCTGTCGGGATGCAGCGGGGGCGAGGGGAAGAACACCAGCGCCATCAGGGCCATCCAGCCGAAGAGCCCCACCTCGAACGCGGTCAGCGACAACACGTCGGCCTTGGCGGCCGCCACGATGCCCTTCCCGAAGCTCAGGCCGCGCATGGGTGCGATCGCGAAGTACTGAAACAGGATTCCCAGCGCCAGGGCGGCCGCATAGTCACCGATGAACTCGGGCAACAGCGCCCGGCCGAGGATCTCGAACCCGAACGCGAAAATCACGAACTCGGCCAGGATGTCACCCAGGGTGCACCCGGCGCCGCAATGGCTGACCCCGACGGCGGTGGTGGCCCACCCCGGTTTGTCCGGCGGGCTGTCGCGGTCGTGTTCGGCCAACCATTTGCCGCTGCTGGGGCGCCCGTACCGGGCGTACACGGGCAGCGCCAGCGGCCCGAAGTACAGCGCGGTCACCGGCCACACGGCTTCCATCACCGCCATCCGTTGGCGGTAGCCGCGCCCGTAGATGTCGACGAGGATGATCCCCGCCGAGACGAACGCGACCGCCAGCGCGCACCAGGACAGCACGACCAGCCAGGTGGGGGGCATCGCATCCTTCCGTGCAAATGCGGCTGGGGACAACTGGATGGTTCCCCGCCCATGGCGTCCTCAATCGTGCTGCCCCGATGCCTTTTCCCTCGCCGGGTCGGGTGCGCGAGGCGCGATTTCGTAGCCGTCCGGCCCCGCCACCCGGCAACACCCAATGGTGCCATTGACTAATGTCACCATTTGCAGTTGACTGCGTCCCATGACGGACGGTGTTCCGGCCCGGGGTTCCCTGCGATCGCGCGGGGCGGCAGCGGTGAGCACCTACACGCTGCGGCCGCTGTCGGGCCTGTTGCCACCCGAGCGGGCGTGGGGGCTGTGGTTGTCGCGGCGGATCATCGCCGCAGTGATGGGCGCGTTCGGGCCTCCGCTGGCGGGCACCCGCGTCGAACCGGTCGACACCACGCTGCCCGACGGGCGCCGCGTCAAAGGCGAATGGATCTGTGGACCGCGCACGCCGACAAGTCGCAGCGCCGGCCGGGCGACAATCCCGGACCCGACCGAATCGGGCGCGATCCACTACATACACGGCAGCGGCTACGCCGTGTGTTCCCCGAAGACCCACCGGCGCTTGACTTCCTGGCTCTCGTCGTTGACCGGCCTGCCGGTGTTCAGCGTCGAATACCGCCTCGCCCCGCGCCACCGCTTCCCCACCGCGGCCGACGACGTCAGGGCGGGCTGGGACTGGCTGACGCGCGTCCGCGGTGTCTCGCCTGAACAGCTTGTCGTGATGGGCGACTCGGCGGGCGGTCACCTGGCCACCGATATGCTGCTGCAACCCGGGGTCGCCGCGCACCACCCCGCCGCTCTGGTGCTGTTCTCACCGCTGTTCGACCTCACGTTCGCGCTCTGCCTCGCCCGGGAACGGGTGCGCCCCGACCCCGCCATCCGCGCGGCCGACGCGGCCCGCCTGGTGGGCAGGTATCACGCCGGCACCGAGCCCGGCCACCCTCGGCTGACACTGAAAGTCGCTGCGGGCCCGGCACTTCCCCCCACGCTGATGCAGGCCGGCGGCGCCGAGATGCTGCAGGACGACGCGAGGCAACTGGCCGCCGAGATCCGCGCCGCCGGCGGCAGGTGCGAGCTGCAGGTGTGGCCGCACCAGGTCCACGTGTTCCAGGCGTTGCCGCGAATCACCCCCGAAGCCGCCAAGGCCATGGCGTACGTGGCCCGTTTCGTCGCGCACGCCATGCAGGATGCGCGCGCCCTCGCCGAGGGGGTGCGCTGAACATGTTCGGATCGCGCAAGCGCACCAGCCACCGCGCGTCGGCGGTGGTCACCGGCGCCGGCAGCGGGATCGGTGCGGCGTTCGCGGTCGAACTCGGCCGCCGCGGCGGCGCGGTGGTCTGCAGCGACATCGACGAGGCCGCCGCCCAGAAGACGGCCGACGCGATCGCCGCAGGCGGCGCGAAGGCCACCGCCGTCCGCTGCGACGTGTCGCGGATCGAGGATGTCGAGACGCTGGCCGAGCGGTCCCAGGAATGGTTCGGCGGGCCACCCACGCTGGTGATCAACAACGCCGGCGTCGGTGCCGGCGGCGCGGCCATCGGCGATGTTCCCCTGGACGATTGGGTGTGGACGCTGGGTGTCAACCTGTGGGGACCCATCCACGGCTGCCACGTGTTCACCCCGATCCTGCGCGACGCCGGCCGGTCACACACGCGCCGTGGCATCATCAACGTCGCGTCGGCGGCGGCGTTCGGCGCGGCCCCCGGCATGGCCGCCTACAACGTCAGCAAGGCCGGGGTGCTCTCGTTGTCGGAAACCCTGGCGGCCGAATTGTCCGGCACCGGGGTCAGAGTCACCGTGCTGTGCCCGACGTTCGTCAAGACCAACATCGTCGAATCCGGCCGCATCAGCGCCGAATCCGGCGAATTGGCGGCCAGGCTGATGCGCTGGACGGGGCTCTCGCCGGACAAGGTGGCCCGCAGCTGCCTGGACGCGCACGATCGCGGCGACCTGTACTGCATGCCGCAACTCGACGCCAAGCTCGGCTGGAACGTCAAACGCCTTGCACCCCAGGCGTACACCCGAGCGGCCGGCCTCGCGTCCCGCGTGTTGCCCTGAACGGAAGGAGCCCCCGATGGCCATCGACATGGAAGCCATGCTCGCCAAGATCAAGGATCGCCAGTGGGCGCTCGCCGACATCGACTGGGACGCGCCCGGCGCCGACACCATCCGGCCCGAATTCCGGCCCAAGCTCAAGTCGTTCATGGCCGACCTGTGCTGGATCGAGAACGTGGGCGCCCGCGGGTTCGCCGCGCTGGCCAAGAAGGCGCCCAACCCGACCGTGGCCGAGATCTACCGGTACTTCCACGCCGAGGAGCAGCGCCACGCCAACGCCGAGATGGCGCTGATGAAGCGCTGGGGCATGCTCGACGACGGCGAGGTGCCCGCACCGAACGTCAACATCCGCCTGGCCATCGAGTGGCTCGACACCTACGCCGACAACATGCCGCTGTCGGTGCTGGGCACCGTCATCCCGATGCTCGAGGTCGCCCTCGACGGCGCGCTGCTGAAGTTCCTGCTGGACACCGTCGAGGACCCGGTGTGCCATCAGGTGTTCGAGAAGATCAACAATGACGAGTCCCGGCACATCGCCGTCGATTTCGAGGTGCTCGACATGATCGGGCACGCGCACGCGCGCCGGCTGGCCATCGAATTCGTCGGCACCGTCGCATCGCCGGGCGTCATCATCGGCACGCTGATGTACATCCCGCTACTCAATCGCGTCCGCAACGAGATGGCCGGAATGGGCATGGAACCCGAGCGGCTCTACAACGCAGTCAAGCGCTTCAAGCAACTCGGCGAGCGCGGTGAACGCACCCACCGCGTGCCCGCCTACCGACTCCTCAAGCGCCACGCCGCGATGGTGGTCAACCCCGATCACCCCTATCACCTGCTGGCCAATTCCATGGTGTGGCTCTCGGAACGCTATCCGCGGCCGCTGCTCAAACCGGTGCCCAGCTGGTTCAAGGAACTCACCCACCGGCCGGCGGCGTGACCATGCCCGGCGACCACATCCATGCGGCGCTGATCATCGGCGCGGGCTTCACCGGGCTCGGCGCGGCGATCCGGCTGGCCGAAGCCGGGGTGACCGACCTCACCATCCTCGAGCGCGCCGATCGCGTCGGCGGCACGTGGCGCGACACCACGTACCCGGGCGCCAGCTGTGACATCCCCTCGCTGCTGTACTCCTATTCGTTCGTGCAGAACCCGGCGTGGTCGCGGGCCTATTCGCCCGCGCCGGAGATCTGCCGCCACCTCGAGGACATGGTGAGCCGGTTCGACCTGCGCCGCCGCATCCGGTTCAACCACGAAGTCAGTGCCCTGGCCTTCGACGAAAATGCCGGCGCGTGGACCGCGACCACCAAGGACCGCAAGCGGTTTCACGCACGAACCGTCGTTTTGGCATCCGGTCCGCTGTCCGACGCCAGCCTGCCCGACATCCGCGGGCTGGACAGCTACCGCGGGCACAAGATCCACAGCGCCCGCTGGGACCACGACTACGACTTCACCGGCAAGCGGGTCGCCGTCATCGGCACCGGTGCCAGCGCCATCCAGATCGTCCCCGAATTGGTGAAGCGGGCCGCGTTCGTCAAGGTGTTCCAGCGCACCCCGGGCTGGGTGCTGCCCCGCCTGGATGTCGCCACCCCGCCCGCGGTGCAGACGTTGTTCGCCAAAGTGCCTGCCGCCCAATCGCTTGCCCGCCAGGCGCTGTTCTGGGGACACGAGGCCAGCGCCACGGCGCTGGTGTGGGACACCCCGCTGACGTCGCTGGTCGCCCGGCTGGGGCGCGCCCACCTGCGCAGGCAGGTCAAAGACCCCTGGCTGCGCCGCCAGCTGACCCCCGACTTCCGGCCCGGGTGCAAACGCATGCTCGTGTCCAGCGACTACTACCCCGCCCTGCAGCGCGACAACTGCAAGCTGATCGACTGGCCGATCGCCACGCTGAGCCCGGTCGGCATCCGCACCAGCGACGGCATCGAGCACCACCTCGACTGCATCGTCTTCGCCACCGGTTACGACGTCCACCTGGCCGGCCCGCCGTTCGAGGTCACCGGCCTGGGCGGACGGTCGCTGGCCGACGAATGGTCCGGTGGCGCACAGGCATACAAGAGCATCAACGCCCACGGCTATCCCAATCTGTTCTTCATGACCGGCCCCAACTCGGGGCCCGGCCACAACTCGCTGCTGGTCTACATCGAAGGCCAGCTGGACTACGCGGTGCGCGCCATCACCACCATTCTCGACAACGACCTGCGCTATCTCGACGTCCGCGAAGAGGTGCAGCACCGGCACAACGAACGCCTCCAGCGCCGACTCGCCAAGACGACCTGGATGTCGGGTTGCCGCAGCTGGTATCTCACCGAGGACGGATTCAACGCCTCGATGTATCCCGGATTCGCCACGCAGTATCTTCGCCAGATGGCCGATTTTCGCTACGCCGACTACGACGCGTGCGCGCACCACACCCGGGCGCGCGCCACTTCGTCGGCCTGATGCGGCACGCCGAGATGCCCGCCGACCGACCGGCACGACCCGAGCCCGGCACGATCGCCAGCGTGCTGCACAACCTGCGGCGCGCGCCCCGGCGGGTTCGGCGCCAGTCGCGCGAATACCGCCAGATCCTCGAGTCCGCGGTGACGCAGCTGTTCGACGCGGCAGCCCGCCACCCGCACGGGATCCCGGCCTCCGGCGAGTACCGGATCGAGGACCTCGCCCGGCTGGCCGGCACCACCACCCGCAACATCCGCGTCTACCGCGACCGCGGACTGCTCCCGCCGCCGTTGCGGGTCGGGCGCATCGCCTTGTACAACGACACTCACCTGACCCGGCTGCGGCTGATCACCTCGATGCTCGACCGCGGCTACAACATCGCCCACGTGCGGGAGATGCTCAGCGCGTGGGAGCAGGGCAAGGACCTCGGCGACGTGCTGGGCCTGGAGACGGCCATCGTGGGCACCTGGGCCACCGAGCGGCCCGAAACCATGCCGCTCGCCGACGCGCAGCGCCTCGTCGACGACCCCCGCGCATTCGATCGGCTGGTCGGTTTGCAGCTGATCCGCGTCGACGGCGCCCAGGCCACCGTCACCCGCCCCAAGCTGATCGAGGCGTTCAACGAGGTCCGCGCCTACGGCGTCGGACTGGACAAACTCATCGACCTGCACGAGCAGATCCTCCCCGAGATCGACAAGGTCAGCGACATCCTGGTGCGCGCCGGCGCCGAACACGTCATGGACCGCATCAAACCGGGTGTGCCGCTGCCGGCCGACGCCGAGATCGCCGAGCTGATCACCATGCTGATCCGGTTCCGCACGCAGGCGGTCGCGAGCGTCACGGCCACGCTCGCGGCGTCGATCGAATCCAACATCGAGTCACTGGTCGGCCGTATCCTCGCCGACTACCTCGAGCAGTCCTCCGAGACCGAGCCCGGGCTGCGCCGGGTCACCTGAGCGCTCACCGCCCGCTCAGCGTCAGCGTCCCCTTCGTCTGCAGCACCTTGCTCGCGGTGATCTTCTCGGCCCGGCGGGCCTCGCGCTCGAGATAGCGCTGCTTGCTCTCGTCGAACTTGTCGCAGGCTTCCTCGAGTTCCTTGATCAGCAGCGCCAGGTCGTCGCGCATCCAGGCGGCCTCGCCGGTGAAGTCTTCACGTTCGAAGATGCGCCACTTCTTCAGCACCGGCATGACCACCTCGTTGAGGTGGATGCGCGGGTCATAGACGCCGCCGACGGCGATGATCACCGCCTTGCGCCGGAACTCGGGCACCGTGAACCCGGGCATCTTGAAGTTGCGCAGGATCTTGTGCACCGAACGGATCGCCACGTTCGGCGCGATGTCCAGGCCCGCGGCGCTGACATCGCGGTAGAAGATCATGTGCAGGTTCTCGTCGTGCGACACCCGCGCCATCAGCTGTTCGGCGATCGGGTCGCCGGCGACCCTGCCGGTGTTGCGGTGCGAAACGCGGGTCGCCAACTCCTGGAACGAGACGTACATGACCGAGTCGAAGATGCTGTCGGCGAACATGTCGCCCTGTTGGTTCTGGCCCGGGCTGAAGCCCCGGGTCATTTGCTCGAGGCGCAGCTTCTCCAGCTCGACCGGATCGACCGCGCGGGTGACCACCAGGTAGTCGCGCAGCGCCGTGCTGTGGCGGGCCTCCTCGGCGGTCCAGCGGTTCACCCACTGGCCCCACGCGCCGTCCATGGTGAAGTTCATCGCGATCTCGCGGTGATAGGAGGGCAGGTTGTCCTCGGTCAGCAGGTTCTGCACGATCGCGACCTGCGCCACGTCGGTGAGCCGGCTCTGGCCGGGCTCCCAGTCCTGGCCGTCCAGCGCGTAGAAATTCTTGCCGTCCGACCACGGGACGTAGTCGTGGGGGTTCCACTCCTTGAACTTCTCGAGATGGCGGTTGAGCAACTCCTCCGCCACCGGCTCGAGCTCGTGCAGTAGCTGCAAGTTGGTCATGTCCTTGGACACGGGACCTCCGAGTTATCTGTAGCGGTCAGTAGCACGCAATGTATGTGTGTCATGCGGTTACATCAAGAAAGCCACGCGGCGCGTCGAGAAAAAAGGGCCTAAAGTCCCTACGCGCGCGGCAAGCGGCCACTGCACCGTTCGAGCGGCCAGAAAGTTATTGAAGCGCAATCAGATAGGGCGCGAGGGTGGACAGTTTCTCGCAGGTTTCCTCGAATTCGCGCTCTGGGACCGACTCTTCGATGATCCCGGCACCGGCCCGCAGCCACGTCTTCCCGTCCCGTTCGTAGGCCGCCCGCAGCGTCAGCGCCGCGTCCAGCCCGCCGTCGGCCGAAACCGTCACGACGGCCCCGGAGTACAGGCCGCGCGGGGCCTCGTCGAGGCGCAGGATCGCCTCGACACCGGCCACTTTGGGGATGCCCGACGCGGTGACCGCCGGAAAGAGTGCCTCCAGCGCGTCCATTCGGTCGGCCGACGAGTCCAGGCGCGCGGTGATCGTCGAGCCGAGGTGTTGCACGCTCCCCCGCTCCCGCACCGTCATGAAGTCGGTGACCGACGCGGTGCCCGGCTTCGCGATCTCGGTGATCTCCTGCAGCGAGCTGCGCACCGAAATCGCATGCTCGACAATCTCTTTGGAGTTCGATTCCAGGTCGGCCCGGGCTTGACGGTCACGCGCGGCGCCCCGCCCGAATGCACGGGTGCCGGCCAGCGGCTCGGTGACCACCGCGCCGTCCCGGTAGACGGCGGCGACGAGTTCGGGGCTGTAGCCCAGCGCCCGGATCCCGGCCAGCCGCAACAGGAAAGACCGGACCGGCGTGTTGTGCCGACGGCCCAGCCGGTAGGTGGCCGGGAAGTCCAGCGCGAACGGCACTTCCAGACAACGGGACAGGATCACCTTGTGGTAGCGGGCGGCGGAGATCTCCCGGACGGCCACCGCCACCCGCTCGCGGTAGGCGGACGGGTCGGCGGTCACGTCGATCGCGCGGGGGTCGCGGACGTCGGGCACACCGCCGCCGAGCAGTCCGAGGACGGTGTCGCGGTGGCCGGCCGGCGCACCGACCAGACGCACCTCGTCGCGGGTCACCACGATGCGGCTGCGCGGCCAGAACATCCTGGCCAGCGGGGTCCGCGGCGCCAGCCGGTCCTGCAGCCCGTAACGGTAGGCCCCGAACTCGAAGGCGATCCAGCCGAACAGCTGGTCGGTCTCCAGCAGCAGCCGGTCGAGGGCTTCGCCCAGGACCGGCCCCGGCCGCCCGGACCAACCGTGGCGCCGGGTCACGCCGTCGCGAATCACCCGCAGCTCGTCGGAATCCAGCTCGACCATCGCCCGCACGCCGCTGGCCAGCACCCACTGACCGGCGCGCTCGTAGAGCATGTACTCCTCGCCGACTCGCTCCGGCAGCACCGCGGCGAGCTCGGCCGCGACGTCCGCCGGGTCGACATGGGCGGGGAGTGGAATCGGCGCGGACGCGCAGTCGGCGGGACTCGTCTCAACGCTGACGTCGGTCACGCAAGTAAATGTAGCCTAACCTATCCAATCGCGCGCCACCCGCTCCCCGCCCGGCCAGGACGGAAGCAGGGTTCGGCCCCCCGCCCTTTAACCACTCCCGCGCGTTACCCCTCATTTACGCCCACGCCACCCAACGATCGGCTACTGACTCCCCCAGGGAATCCACAGCTAATTCACACCACATTCGGATTAACGGTGGGGGGCGCGATTCGCCAGGCCAACGCCGCTGACCAGCTGTTTTTTCTCGAAGAAACGTTCTGGGCGATTCGGCTGGGCGCCGCCTCGCCGGGCCTTCCATGAGTGGCGGTTTGGCACCCGCGGGGCTAGATTCTTCCACGATCGCCGGGATGTTCGTGGTTTGCTCGCTTGCGGACGGTGCTTCCCATGATCATCGCGCGGGCCAAGGGAGACATCATGCTGCAAGAGTTCTGGCACAACTTCACCCACAATCTGTTCAAGCCCCTCCTGCTGTTCTTCTACTTCGGCTTCCTGATCCCGATCCTGAAGGTGCGCTTCGAGTTCCCGTACGTGATCTATCAGGGCCTGACCATGTACCTGCTGCTGGCCATCGGCTGGCACGGCGGCGAAGAACTCGCCCAGGTCAGCGCCGGCGACGTCGGGGTGATCGTGGGCTTCATGGTGCTGGGCTTCGTGACGAACTTCCTGATGGGCGGCCTCGCTTATCTGCTGCTGAGCGTGCTGACGTCGGTGCGGCGGATCGACCGGGCGACGGTCGCGGGCTACTACGGGTCGGACTCGGCGGGAACCTTCGCCACCTGCCTGGCCGTCCTGGCCGCCATCGGCATGGCCTTCAACGCCTTCATGCCGGTGATGCTGGCCGTGATGGAGATTCCGGGCTGCCTGGTGGCGCTGTACCTGGTGGCGCGGCTGCGCCACCGCGGGATGGACGCGGCGGGGAACATGCCCGACGAGCCCGGCTACACCCCGCCGGTCACGGTCGGGGTCGGGCCCGGCACCGCGGCCAAGCCCCCGCACGGCCAGAGCCTCGAGGCCGAGACCGAGCGGGGCGTCGAGCAGGAACTGGAGTTTTCGCTGGAGAAGCTGGAACACCCGGACTGGGAGCCCGACCACAGCCCGCCCCGCCCGAAGGCCAAGCGGGGAGTGTCGATCCTCTCACGGGAACTCTTCCAAGAGGTCTTCCTCAACCCCGGGCTGGTCCTCCTCATGGGCGGCATCGCCATCGGCCTGATCAGTGGGCTGCAGGGGCAGAAGGTCGTCCAGGACGACGACAAGTTCTTCGTCCTGGCGTTCCAGGGCGTGCTGTGTCTGTTCCTGCTCGAGATGGGCATGACGGCCTCCCGCAAACTGAAGGACCTGCGGACGGCCGGGCCGGGCTTCATTTTCTTCGGCCTGCTCGCGCCGAACATCTTTGCGCCGCTGGGGATCATCATCGCCCACATCTACTCGTCGGCCACCGGTGCCGATTTCAAGCCGGGCACCTACGTGTTGTTCGCCGTGCTGTGCGGTGCGGCGTCCTACATCGCCGTTCCGGCGGTCCAGCGGCTGGCGATCCCCGAGGCCAGCCCCACCCTGCCGTTGGCCGCATCACTGGGCCTGACGTTCTCCTACAACGTCACCATCGGAATCCCGCTCTACATCGAGGTCAACCGCCTGGTCTCGCACTGGTTCTAGCGTCACCCCAGCAGCGTCCGCACGACCGCGTCGGCCAGCAGCCGTCCGCGGGCGGTGAGGACAAGCCTGTCGCCGTCGGCGACCAGCAGTCCGTCGGCGATCACGGTCTCGGCGCGGTGGCGTTCGGCGGCATCCAGCCGGTCCAGCGCAAGCCCGTCGCGCAGGCGGGTTTGCAACAGCACGGCTTCGGTGTGCAGCGCCTCGGCGCCGAGCTGCTCGAATCCGGCCACCGGCAGTCTGGCGCCGGCCAGCATCTCGGCATAGGCGTTGGGGTGCTTGACGTTCCACCAGCGCGTCGTCCCGACGTACCCGTGCGCCCCCGGGCCGGCCCCCCACCACTGGCCTCCGCCCCAGTAGCCCAGGTTGTGCCGGCACTCGCCGCCCGGCCGGGACCAGTTGGACACCTCGTACCAGGACATCCCGGCCGCCGACAGCCGTTCGTCGACGAGTTCGTAGCGGTGGGCGAGCACGTCGTCGTCGGGAGCGGTCAGCTCCCCGCGGCGCACCCGCCGGGCCAGCGCGGTGCCCTCCTCGACGGTCAGGGCGTAGGCCGACACGTGGTCGACACCGGTTTCCACGGCGGTGTCGACGGACAGCGCCAGGTCGTCGTCGCTTTCCCCGGGCGTCCCGTAGATCAGGTCGAGGCTGACGTGTTCGAAACCGGCGGCCATCGCCTCGCGGGCCGCGGCCGCCGACCGGTTCGGGGTGTGCACCCGGTCGAGCACCCCCAGCACCCGGGGCGCCACCGACTGCATGCCGAGCGATACCCGGGTGTAGCCGGCCGCGCGGACGGCGTCGAAGAATTCCGGCCAGGTCGACTCGGGGTTGGCCTCGGTGGTGATCTCGGCGTCTGGAGCCAGCGTGAACTGGTCGCGCACCATGTCCAGCAGGGTGGCCAGGCGCGCACCGCCCAGCAGCGACGGCGTCCCGCCACCCACGAACACGGTGTTCACCGTCGGTGAACCCAGCCGCGCGGCCGCCAGCTCGAGTTCCGTGCGCAGCGCCAGCAGCCAGGCGTCGGGGTTGACACCACCCAACTCGGCCGGGGTGTAGGTGTTGAAGTCGCAGTAGCCGCAGCGGGTCACGCAGAACGGGACGTGCACGTACAGCCCGAACGGCCGCCCGGGGCCCGGCTGCAGACCGGGTAGCTCGACCGATTCCTCGCTAACGCTCATGCCAAATGATGGCACGCCGACCCGCCGGGCAGGCCGTGTGCGGCCCCTGCCGCACGGCCCGTCGCCGCCCGTGGCACAATGGACCGCGTGATCGTCGCCCAGCCCCGTGTGCGCATTGCGCTGGTGGCCCGTCGGCATATCGATCTGAAGCGCGTCTGCAGCTGTTGCTGTCTGCCTTGATCTCGTAGACCCGCCCACCTGTTAAGTCCAGCTGGCGTCCGGATCTGCGCCGCCGCAAGAAAACTTCGGTGAGTTGCGCGTCCACGCCTGCGGCCCTTTTCCCAGGAGAACGCCGAATGACCACCTTCCAAACCGCCCAGGCCGACCTCCGTAGCAGTTTCTCGGAGGCCGAGCTGCGGGAACTGGCGGCCCGCGGCGCCGCCGAACTCGAGGGCGCCACCGCCACCGACGTGCTGCGCTGGACCGACGAGACCTTCGGCGGCGGCGACGGGCCGCGCACCTGGGAGACGTCCGACTACGTGGTGGCGTCCAGCATGCAGGACGCCGTCCTGGTGGACCTGGCGGCCAAGGTGCGGCCGGGCGTGCCGGTCATCTTCCTCGACACCGGCTACCACTTCGCGGAAACCATCGGCACGCGCGACGCGGTCGAGTCGGTCTACGACGTGCACGTGCTCAACGTCACACCGGAGCACACGGTGGCCGAGCAGGACGAACTGCTGGGCAAGAACCTGTTCGCCCGGGACCCCGGTGAATGCTGCCGGCTGCGAAAGGTCGTCCCGCTGCGCAACGCGCTGCGCGGTTATTCGGCGTGGGTGACCGGGCTGCGCCGCGCCGACGCGCCGACGCGGGCCAACGCCCCGGTGGTCGGCTTCGACGAAAGCTCCAAGCTGGTGAAGGTCAGCCCCCTGGCCGCCTGGAGCGACCAGGACATCGACGACTACATCGCCGAGCACGGTGTCCTGGTGAATCCGCTTGTCTACGACGGCTATCCGTCGATCGGCTGCGCGCCGTGCACGGTCAAGCCCGCCGAGGGCGCCGATCCGCGCAGCGGCCGCTGGCAGGGCATGGCCAAGACCGAGTGCGGTCTGCACGCGTCCTGACGGCCGCCCCCGGGGCCTGAAACCACTTGTGTCACTGTGGTTTCTATGGTCACAGGGTGGGGTTTGTTGTCGGTGGTGGTCGCTAGTTTCGTGGTGTGGGTGTTGATCGCGAGGAGCTGAGGGCGGACTGGGCGGCGCTGGAGGCCGCCTTCGCCGCGGTGGCCGGCCACGACTGTGAGGCGTTGAGCACCCCGGAGTTGCTGGGCTGGCTGGCCCGGGTGGAAAAGCTGCGCCGCCGGCTGCCCTCGCTCGAGCATGCGGTGATCAACACCCTGACCCGCCAGGCCACCCCAGAAGAACTGGGCGGCAAGCTGTCCCACGCGATCGCCGAAGCCACCCTCATTTCGCGCAAACAAGCCGCCCGCCGCATCGCCGAGGCCGCCGACCTGGGCCCGCGCCACGGGCTGACCGGCGAGCCCCTGCCCCCGCTGTTGGCCCAGACCGCCGCGCACCAGCGCCAGGGCAGCCTGGGACCCGAACACGTCACGGTGATCCGCAACTTCTACCACCAGCTACCCGGCTGGGTCGACGACACCACCCGCACAGCCGCCCAAGTGACCCTGGCCCAACAAGCCACCCAATTCCGGCCCGACCACCTGGCCCAACTGGCCATTACACTCACCGACGCCATCAACCCCGACGGTAATTACACCGACGAGGACCGCGCCCGGCGCCGCGGGCTGATCCTGGGCGCCCAGGGCCCCGACAAAATGTCGCGCCTGTCCGGCTGGATCACCCCCGAACTACGCGCCACCCTCGAGGCCGCGTGGGCCAAACTGGCCGCCCCGGGCATGTGCAACGGCCTCGATGACAAACCCTGCATCGACGGCGCACCCAGCCAAGACGCCATCGACCGCGACACCCGCGGACCGGCCGCACGCCAGCACGACGCCCTGCTGGCCGCCCTACGCGCCCTGCTGGCCTCCGGCGACCTCGGCCAACACAACGGCCTGCCCGCCTCGATCATCGTCACCACGACATTGGCCGACCTGGAGTCGGCCGCCGGCTGCGCGTTGACGGGCGGGGGATCCCTGCTGCCGATGAGCGACGTGATCCGGCTGGCCCGCCACGCCCACCACTACCTGGCGGTTTTCGACCACGGCAGGTCACTGGCGCTCTACCACACCAAACGGCTGGCCTCCAAGGCCCAGCGGATTGTGCTGTACGGCAAAGACCGCGGGTGCAGCGCCCCGGGCTGCACCGTGGGCGGCTACTACTGCGAAGTCCACCACGTCATCCCCTACGCCCAATCCGGGCGCACCGACATCAACGAACTCACCTTCGGCTGCGGCAGCCACCACCGGATCACCGAACAAGGCTGGACCACCCGCACCAACACCCGAGGCGACACCGAATGGATCCCACCACCACACCTGGACCACGGCCGACCCCGCACCAACACCTACTGGCACCCCGAAAAACTGTTGCGCGACGGGGACGACGAAGACGGGGACGGGGACGGGGACGGGGACGGGGACGAGGACGAGGAGCCCTAACCCACACTGACGTCCGCGTGGCGTGGGTCAGTGCCGCCCGCAGAGCCCGCCGCGTCGACCGTTATCGGCGGTATCCGGGTTGCCCGCACGTACACGGTGTCGCCTTCGGCGAGGGCCAGCGCCGCGGAGTCACCCCGGGTTATCTGGGCGGTGAAGGCGCCCCCGGTGGCCGCGCTGGTCAACTCCACGCGCACCTCGAAACCCAGCACCACCACGCGGTCGACGGTGGCGCGCACCACGCCGGTGGACTCGGCCGTGCCGTCTGCGGCGGCGATCGCCATCTCCGGGGTACGGCCCACCCGGATGTCGTGGGGTCGAACCAGATTGCCGTTCAGCGTGGACACGGCCCCCAGAAATCCCATGACGAATGCGTTCGCCGGGGTGTCGTAGACGTCGGTCGGGGACCCGACCTGTTCGATCCGGCCCTGATTGAGTACGGCGATCCGGTCGGCGACGTCCAGCGCCTCGGCCTGGTCGTGGGTGACCAGCACCGTGGTGACGTGCACCTCGTCGTGCAGTCGCCGCAACCACGTCCGAAGGTCCTCGCGGACCTTGGCGTCGAGCGCGCCGAACGGCTCGTCGAGCAGCAGCACCTCGGGGTCGACGGCCAGGGCCCGCGCGAGCGCCATCCGCTGCCGCTGACCGCCGGAAAGCTGGTTGGGATAACGGTTTTGCATTCCGTTCAGACCGACCACCTCGAGCAGGTTGTCCACCTTCGCCCTGACCTCGGCCTTGGGCCGCTTGCGGATCTTCAGCCCGTACGCCACGTTGTCGCGCACGTTCAGGTGTTTGAACGCGGCGTAGTGCTGGAACACGAAGCCGATGCCGCGGCGCTGCGGCGGCACCCCCGTGACGTCACGACCGTTGATGGTGACCGTTCCGCTGTCGGGCTGGTCGAGGCCGGCGATCGTGCGCAGCAGGGTCGACTTGCCCGAACCGCTGGGGCCCAGCAACGCCGTCAGCGAACCGGCCGGCACGACGAAGTTCACGTGGTCGAGCGCGACGAAGCCGCCGTAGCGCTTGCAGGCGTCGCGCAGGACGATCGCGTGGTCGGCGGCGCCGGTCATGGTCGAGCCTCCTTGTCCGGCGCGGTCGCTCGCGCCCGGCGAAAGTCGAGAAGGACCTGGAAGATCAAGACCAGTACCGACACGGCCATCAGCAGCGTCGACAACGCGTAGGCACCGTACTCGGCGCCGCGGTGGTAGCGATCGGAGACGAGCAGCGTCAGCGTCTGCGACCTGCCCGGCAGGTTGGACGAGACCATCAGTACCGCGCCGTACTCACCGAGGGTGCGCGCGACGGTCAGCACGACGCCGTAGGTCAGACCCCACCGGATGGACGGCAGCGTGATCCGCCAAAACGTCTGCCACCAAGGCGAACCCAGCGTCGCCGCGGCCTCCTCCTGGTCGGTGCCCAGCTCGTGCAGCACGGGTTCCACCTCGCGCACCACGAAAGGCAGCGTGACGAAGACACTGGCCAGCACCATGCCGGGCAAACCGAAGATGATCTTCAACCCGAGGTCTTGCTCGACGAAGCCGAATGCACCGGCCGATCCCCACAGCAGGATCAGCGCGACGCCCACGATCACCGGCGAGACCGCGAACGGCAGGTCGATGACCGCCTGCAGCACGCCCTTGCCACGAAAGCGGTTGCGCGCGAGCACCACTGCCGTCGGGACACCGAATACGACATTCAGCGGCACCACGATGGCCACCACCAGCAGCGAGGTGTTCAGCGCCGATATCGCCGCCGGGGTACTGACCCAGTCGACGAACTGCCCCGGCCCGGGCTTGAATGTCCGCCACAGGATCACCAGCACCGGAACGACGACCAGCACGCCGACATACGACAGCGCGACCAATCGCATGAGATGACGAACCCGGGGAGACGGCGTCACGGGGCCAACTCCTCGCGCTTGGCCGCACGCGCCCCGATGACGCGCAGCGCGAGCAGCACCAAGAACGAGATGGACAGCAGCACAACCGATATCGCGGCCGCCCCGATGCGGTCGTCGTTTTCGATCAGGGTCCGGATCCACTGCGACGACACTTCGGTCTTGCCGGGCACCGCGCCGCCGATCAGCACCACCGAACCGAATTCCCCGATCGCGCGCGAAAATGCCAGGCCCGCACCGGATAACAGCGCGGGAATCAGCGACGGCAGCACGATCGAGGTGAAGATCTTCGGCGAGCTGGCGCCCAGTGAGGCCGCCGCCTCCTCCGTTTCCCGGTCGATTTCCAGCAGCACCGGCTGCACCGCGCGCACCACGAACGGCAGCGTGACGAAGGCCAGCGCCACCGCCACGCCCGCCGGCGTGTGCTGCAGGTGCAGGCCGACCGGGCTGTGGTTGCCGTACAGGGCCAGCATCACCAGGCTGGTGACGATGGTGGGCAGCGCGAACGGCAGGTCGATGACCGCGTCGACGAGCCGCTTGCCGACGAAGTCGTCGCGCACCAGCACCCAGGCGATCAGCAGGCCGAACACCAGGTTGACGACAGTGACGCCGGCCGCGATGGCCAGCGTCACCCGGAACGACTCCAGCGCGGCGTTCGACGTGACCGCCGGCCAGAACGCCCGCCAGCCGCCGTCGGCCGCCTGCCAGGCGATGGCGGCCAGCGGCAGCAGCACGATCACCGAAAGCCAGGCCATCGCCACGCCGAACCGAAGCGAGGCGCTGCCCGCCCCGGAGCCGCGCCGGCCGCCCGCCGGCGGGGCCGCGCCGGCGTCGTCGAGTTCGGGCCGCAGCGCCGTCGTCATCCGGTGGCCTGCCGATAGATCCTGGTGATGCTGCCGGTGTTCTTGTCGAACAACTGCGGATCCACGGCGTCCCAGCCGCCGAGGTCGGCGATGGTCCAGAGCTTGGCCGGCGTCGGGAAGTGGTCGCGGAAATCGGCGGCGACGGCCGGATCGACGGGCCGGAAGCCCGCCTGTGCCCAGAGCCGCTGCGCCGCAACGGTGTACTGAAAGTTCTTGAACGCGGTGGCGACGTCCAGATGCGCGCTGGTGGCCACGACCGCCAGCGGGTTCGCGATCTCGAAGGTCTGGGGCGGGATGATGTGCTCGACCGGCTTGCCCTGCCGCTCGGTCGCGATGGCCTCGTTCTCGTAGCTGATCAGCACGTCGCCGCTGCCCTGCACGAAGACATCGGTGGCTTCCCGCCCCGAACCGGGCCGCAGTTTGACGTGATCGCTGACCAACGCGTGGACGAAGTCCACTCCCGCCTGGCTGTCCTGGCCGCCGACGCTCTTGGCGGCGTAGGGCGCCAGCAGGTTCCACTTCGCCGACCCCGAACTCAACGGGCTGGGTGTGATCACTTCCACGCCGGGGCGCAACAGGTCGTCCCAGTCCTTGATGTTCTTGGGATTGCCCGCGCGCACCACCAGGACCACCACCGAACCGAACGGGACGCCCTTGGTGGCGTCCTTGTCCCAACCCGGGGCGACCTTGCCCGCCTTGACCAACCGGGCGACATCCGGTTCGACCGAGAAGTTGACGACGTCGGCCGGTTTGCCGTCCACGACGCCGCGCGACTGGTCACCGGAGGCGCCGTAGGAGGCGATCACCTGCACGCCCTTGCCCTCCTCGGAGGCGTTGAACGCGGGAATCACCTTGCTCCAACCCGGTTCCGGGGCCGAGTACGCGACGAGCGTGATGGTCGTGCGCGCGTTGGCCGGGCCCCCGCCGCCGACGACGTCGCTGGGACCGCCATGGCACCCGGCGACCAGGCCGACCGCGAAGGCGAGAACGACGACGGACCGCCGCCGCGCGGCGCCGGCGCCGGCGATGGCGCCGGCGATGGCGATGAGCATGGCGATGGGCATGGCGATGAGCATGGCTGGCCTTCCGGTGCGGGACTTACGCGGATCGGTCCCGTTGCTGCGGAAAGGCGCCGGACACTTCGGCAGGGGTCACGAACTCGACACCGGACCGCGCACGGGTTGGAGAGTCAGCGACAACAGCGCACGAGGGCAGGGCGCGTTACGACACCCACGAAACCCCACGCGACATGCATGGCGCGAAGCCTAACAGGAGTCCGCCGGCCCGCCACCCGGGGCCGCGGCCGGCCCCGGCACTCAGCGAGTCAACAACCACGTGACGAGGACGAGCACCACGAGGGCGACGAGGATCAACGTCACGTGCGAACGGGGCATGGGTTACCGGGGCGTCCCGTCGGCGCCACGGACGCGGCGCATCAGCTCGATCCCCTTGCCGAGCAGCCCATCGAGGACCAAGGCCGTCAGGTAGGCGGCCGCCAGCACGACGGGCATCACCACCATCGCCTGCAGCACGAACGGAAGCCCGGAAAGCCAAAGCTCGTTGCCGTCCCACCAGTTCAGGAACGCGTCCACCGGGCTTACCCTATTCGCCCCGGTCCGGTAAGCCAACGTGCAGCCAATGTGCCAGGATCGAGCACGTGCCCTCCCCCGAGGCCTCCGGGACCGACACGACCTGCCTCATCGCCGGCGGCGGGCCGGCGGGCATGGTGCTCGGCCTGCTGCTGGCCCGCGCCGGCGTCGAGGTCACGGTGATGGAAAAGCACGCCGACTTCCTGCGCGACTTCCGGGGAGACACCGTGCACGCGAGCACGTTGCAGCTGCTCGACGAACTCGGGCTGGGGCCGCGGTTCGCCGCGATCCCGCACCGCCTCATCGACACCATCCAGATGGAGATCCAGAACCAGCCGGTGACCATGGACCTGACCCGCCTGCCCGGCACGCACCAGCACATCGCCCTGGTGCCGCAGTGGGACTTCCTCGAAATGGTGGCCACCGCCGCCGAGGCCGAGCCCGGCTTCCGGCTGCTGCGCAGCACGGAGGTGCTCGGGGTGATCCGCGACGGTCGGCGCGTCGCGGGTGTGACCTATCGCGACGGGTCGGGCACCACCAGGCACCTGCGTGCCGCGCTGACGGTCGGCTGCGACGGCCGCGTTTCGACGATCCGTTCGTCGGTCGGCCTGGCCCCCCGCAGCTTCGGCGCTCCCATGGACGTGTGGTGGTTCCGCTTGCCCCGCCGCTCCGATGACCCGCCGGGTCTTGCCGGGGTGTTCCGGGCCGGGCACGCCACGATCATGATCGACCGCGGCGACTACTACCAGATCGCCTACATCATTCCCAAGGGAACCGATGCCCAGATGCGCGCCCAGGGCATCGAAACGCTGCATCGCGCGCTGGTCGACATGGTGCCGTGGATCGCCGACCGGGTGGACACCGTGACGTCCTTCGACGACGTGAAACTGCTCGACGTGCGGCTCAATCGGCTCCGCCGCTGGTATTCCGACGGCGTGTTGCTGATCGGCGATGCGGCGCACGCGATGTCGCCCGTCGGCGGTGTCGGCATCAACCTGGCGGTGGCCGACGCGGTGGCCGCCGCACGCATACTTGCCCACCCGCTGCGAGCCGGACGCGTGTCGACCCGGCAACTGGCCCGGGTGCAGGCGCGCCGCTGGGTTCCCACGGCGATTCTTCAATCGGCACAACGGATCATCCACGCCAACGTGATCGCCAAGGCGGTCTCCGGGAACGATCCCGCCGCGCCGATGGGCGTGCGGCTGGTGGGCCGATTGCCGGCGCTGCGGCGCCTGGCCGGCTACCTTGTCGCCATCGGCCCCCTGCCCGAGCACGCGCCGAGATTCGCCCGACGCCGCGGGTGACCCGCTCGCCACATGGGCGAAAGCGTGGACGCCGGACCGCTCGACAGTCGATGATGTCGGCATGGTGTTGCACGTTGAACCCGCCGACCAACCCGCCCGCGCCGACGAACCCGCCGACGCCGGCGACGCGTTCGAGGCGGCGCTGGAATCGCCCTTGAGCACGCCCACCGATTTCAGCGCACCCGCGCCGCTTTCGCCGAGCTCGGCGCTGCGCAACCCGTTCCCGCCGATCGCCGATTACGCGTTCCTGTCCGACTGGGAGACGACGTGCCTGATCTCGCCGGCCGGGTCGGTGGAATGGCTGTGCGTGCCCCGGCCCGACTCCCCCAGCGTGTTCGGCGCGATCCTGGACCGCAGCGCCGGCCATTTCCGGCTCGGCCCCTACGGCGTCTCGGTGCCCTCGGCGCGCCGCTACCTGCCCGGCAGCCTGATCATGGAGACCACCTGGCAGACCCACACCGGGTGGCTGATCGTGCGCGACGCGCTGGTGATGGGCCCCTGGCACGACGTCGAGCTCCGATCCCGCACGCACCGCCGCACCCCGATGGACTGGGACGCCGAGCACATCCTGCTGCGCACGGTGCGCTGCGTCAGCGGCACCGTCGAGCTGATGATGAGCTGCGAGCCGGCCTTCGACTACCACCGGGTCGGGACCACGTGGGAATACTCGGCCAACGCCTACAGCGAGGCCGTTGCCCGAGCCGGCAGGCAACCCGACGACCACCCGACCCTGCGGCTGACCACCAACCTGCGGATCGGGCTGGAGGGGCGCGAGGCGCGCGCCCGCACCCGGATGAAAGAGGGCGACGACGTGTTCGTCGCCCTGAGCTGGACCAAGCACCCGGCGCCGCAGACCTTCGAAGAGGCCGCCGACCGGATGTGGCAGACCACCGAGTGCTGGCGGCAGTGGATCAACATCGGCAATTTCCCCGATCACCCGTGGCGGGCGTACCTGCAACGCAGCGCGCTGACCCTGAAGGGGCTGACCTATTCGCCCACCGGCGCGCTGCTGGCGGCGGCCACCACGTCGCTGCCGGAAACGCCGCGGGGAGCGCGCAACTGGGACTACCGCTACGCGTGGGTGCGCGACTCGACGTTCGCGTTGTGGGGGCTCTACACGCTGGGCCTGGACCGCGAGGCCGACGACTTCTTCTCGTTCATCGCCGATGTCTCCGGCGCCAACAGCGACGAACGCCATCCGCTGCAGGTGATGTACGGGGTGGGCGGCGAGCGCAGCCTGGTCGAAGAGGAACTGCACCACCTGTCCGGCTACGACTACGCGCGCCCGGTGCGCATCGGTAACGGCGCCTACGACCAGGTCCAGCACGACATCTGGGGATCGATCCTCGACTCGTTCTATCTGCATTGCAAGTCCCGCGAGCAGATACCCGAAAGCCTGTGGCCGGTGCTGAAAAAGCAGGTGGAAGAGGCCATCAAGCACTGGCGCGAGCCCGACCGCGGGATCTGGGAGGTGCGCGGGGAGCCGCAGCACTTCACGTCGTCGAAGGTGATGTGCTGGGTGGCGCTGGACCGCGGGTCCAAGCTGGCCGAACGGCAGGGCGAGAAGAGCTACGCCCAGCAGTGGCGCGCGGTCGCCGAGGAGATCAAGGCCGACATCCTCGAGCACGGCGTGGACACGCGCGGCGTGTTCACCCAGCGCTACGACAGCGACGCGCTCGACGCCTCGCTGCTGCTGGTGGTGCTGACCCGCTTCCTGCCGCCCGATGACCCGCGGGTGCGCAACACGGTGCTGGCCATCGCCAACGAGCTTACCGAGGAGGGGTTGGTGCTGCGCTACCGCGTCGAGGAGACCGACGACGGATTGTCCGGCGAGGAAGGCACTTTCACCATCTGCTCGTTCTGGTTGGTGTCGGCGCTGGTGGAGATCGGCGAGGTGACCCGGGCCAAGCGGCTGTGTGAGCGGCTGCTGGCCTACGCCAGCCCCCTGCACCTCTACGCCGAGGAGATCGAGCCGCGCACCGGCCGGCACCTGGGCAACTTCCCGCAGGCGTTCACCCACCTGGCGCTGATCAACGCGGTGGTCCACGTGATTCGCGCCGAGGAGGAGGCCGACGGCTCCGGGATGTTCCAGCCGGCCAACGCTCCCATGTAACGCCCCGACGCGCCGGACCCCGCAGCCGCGGGTCGCGATACCATGCGCCGGTGCCCGCCATGACGCGTCGTCGACCCCGGACCCGGACCACCTTCATCTGCCTGGCGATCGCGGCCTCGGCCGGCTGCGGTCATGGCGACAAGCCCGCCGCAACGTCGGCGAGCAGCGCCGCGACGAGCGCGCAATGGTCGCGTCCGTCGGCTCCCCCCGATCCGCAAACGTTGTTGCGCGCCGGGGCGCTGGCCGTCGGGCAGGTGCCCAACGGCACGCTGAGCCTGATCAGGAGCCAGGAGACGTCGACCTGGCGCGTCCTGGTCGTCACCCCCGACGGCACCGAGCAGTCGACGGACGTGTCGTCCGACGCGGTCACGGTGCTCGTCGGCCCGACCCCGAAAAACGAAAGTGACGCAGACAAAGCCAAGAACCGCGCCCTCGTCCAGGGCGCGCGCCTGGATTACCGCGCGGCCGTGGACAAGTTCCTGGCCGCGGTGCCCAACGGCTCCATCACCGAGATGCATCTCGCCGACGGCAACGGCAACACGGTGGTGTGGGAGGCCGACGTGTGGGACTCGTTCATC
Organism: uncultured Actinomycetota bacterium; assembly: GCA_963711445.1. Classification (GTDB taxonomy): domain Bacteria; phylum Actinomycetota; class Actinomycetes; order Mycobacteriales; family Mycobacteriaceae; genus Mycobacterium. Next base: position 1,152,128 of record CAVQEF010000001.1, on the reverse strand, counting down.
GTCGAGCACAAGGTCACGATCAACGCGGGCTCCGGAGACCTGATCGCGAACAAGCAGGTCTGACTGCGTCAGCCCAGGCCGCTGACCCGGTCCATCATGGCGTGCGCGACCTCGACGGCGCTGGTGTTGACATTGCCCGACCCGCGATCCGACGGGTTTCGGATGCTGAAGAACGAGATATCGACCTCGACAAGGCAATTCGCCCGCACACCGATTGCCCGCGCCACCGGCCTGGATCCGCTCGGCTGCGAGCCGGCCAATTGCGAATCGACCGAAAGGGTAGCGGCCAGCACGGAATCCGCGACGCGCACGTCGGAGATCGAGTCCGCGACGGTGGCGGGAGGGCGGTTGATGATGATGCCGGGCCGCGCGATGGTCACGGTCGTGCCGTTGCAGGTGTTCCACTGCCGCACGAACGTCTCGAACAGGGCGGTGGCCGCGGCGGCCGTGGGCAGCGCGGCCACGCCCTCGGCCACGCTGATCACCTTCGCCGGCCCGCGTACATTCCACCACGTCTCGCGCGCAACGATTCCGACGTCACCGGATTGGTAGGCGTTCTTCTCCAGCATCAGCGTGACGCCCACGCAAGCGACCGGCGAGACCGTCCCGAAAGCCTGCTGCAACGTGTCGGGACCGCCGAAGCGCGGCGGCAATTGGGGCTTGGCCGTGAAGGATTGGTCGAGCATTTTCGACAGCGCCGCGTCGTCGAGCAACACCGCCTTGACGCCATCGCCGGTGAGCGGCCGCAACGTCAACCCCGCGGTGGGTCGCGCGGCGCCGGCGATGACGGAGGTGCAGCCGGCGGTCAGCAGCACGACCAAAGCCAGCGCGAAGATCCAGCGGCCCCTCACGCTGTCACGGCTACTTCTTGCTCTTGTCGGTGCCCTTGTCGCCGGGGGTGCCGGTGGACAGCGCGGCGACGAACGCCTCCTGCGGCACGTCGACGCGCCCGATGGTCTTCATCCGCTTCTTGCCTTCCTTCTGCTTTTCCAGCAGTTTGCGTTTGCGGGTGATGTCGCCGCCATAACACTTGGACAGCACGTCCTTGCGGATCGCGCGGATGTTCTCGCGCGCAATGATTTTCGACCCGATCGCCGCTTGCACGGGCACTTCGAACTGCTGGCGCGGGATCAGCTCCTTGAGCTTGGTGGTCATCTTGTTGCCGTAGGCGAACGCCGAATCCTTGTGCACGATCGCGGAAAACGCGTCGACCGCCTCGCCCTGCAGCAGGATGTCGACCTTGACCAGCTGGGCCTCCTGCTCGCCGGCCTCCTCGTAGTCGAGGCTCGCGTACCCGCGGGTGCGCGATTTCAGCGAGTCGAAGAAGTCGAAGATGATCTCCCCCAGCGGCATGGTGTAGCGCAGCTCCACCCGCTCGGGCGACAGGTAATCCATGCCGCCCAGTTCCCCACGGCGCGACTGACACAGCTCCATGATCGTGCCGATGAACTCGCTGGGCGCGATGATGGTGGTCTTCACAACAGGCTCATAGATTGTGTGAACCTTGCCTGCGGGCCAGTCCGACGGGTTGGTCACCATAACGCCGTCGTCCGCCCCTCCTTCCAGGATCACCCGGTACACGACGTTGGGCGACGTCGAGATCAGGTCCAGGCCGAACTCGCGCTCCAGGCGTTCGCGGGTGATCTCCATGTGCAGCAGGCCCAAAAAGCCGCACCGGAAGCCGAAACCCAGCGCCACCGAGGTCTCCGGTTCGTACGTCAGCGCCGCGTCGTTGAGCTGCAGCCTGTCCAGGGCGTCCCGCAGGTCCGGGTAGTCCGAGCCGTCCACGGGATAGAGCCCCGAGTAGACCATCGGCCTGGGTTCGCGGTAACCGGTCAGGGCCTCGGTGGCGCCGTGGCGGGCCGTCGTCACCGTGTCGCCGACCTTGGACTGACGGACGTCCTTGACGCCGGTGATCAGGTAGCCCACCTCCCCGACCCCCAGCCCGTCGCTGGGCTTCGGTTCGGGCGAGACGATGCCGACCTCGAGCAGTTCGTGCGTGGCGCCGGTCGACATCATCAGGATGCGCTCCCGTGGGACGATCTTGCCATCCACCACGCGCACGTAGGTCACCACGCCGCGGTAGATGTCGTAGACGGAGTCGAAGATCATGGCGCGCAGCGGCGCGTCGGGCTCGCCCCGCGGAGCGGGCACCTGCCGGACCACCTCGTCGAGCAGGCGGGCCACCCCCTCGCCGGTCTTGCCGGACACCCGCAGCACATCGTCCGGCTCGCAGCCGATGATGTGGGCGATCTCGCCCGCGTAGCGGTCGGGGTCGGCGGCCGGCAGGTCGATCTTGTTGAGCACCGGGATGATCGTCAGGTCGCGGTCCAGGGCCAGGTAGAGGTTGGCCAGGGTCTGCGCCTCGATCCCCTGGGCGGCGTCGACCAGCAAAATCGCGCCCTCGCAGGCCTCCAGCGCGCGCGACACCTCGTAGGTGAAGTCGACGTGGCCGGGGGTGTCGATCAGGTGCAGGACATAGTCATTTCCGGCGTCGGGGCCGCCGGTGACCTTCCAGGGCAGCCGCACGTTCTGGGCCTTGATGGTGATCCCGCGCTCGCGCTCGATGTCCATGCGGTCGAGGTACTGGGCGCGCATCGTCCGGTCGTCGACGACGCCGGTGAGCTGCAGCATGCGGTCCGCGAGCGTGGACTTGCCGTGGTCGATGTGGGCGATGATGCAGAAGTTCCGAATCTGCGCCGGCGCGGTGAAGGTCTTGTCGGCGAAACTGCTGATGGGAATCTCCTGGTCGATCGGCACGTGAGGCATGTCCAGGGTAGCTAGGCGGGGCGGCCGGGACACACTCAGACGCAATCAGGCGCCGTCGGCTCGCGTCTATGCTGCACATATGGCGTCTACCCGAAAGTCGCAGTGGAAGACGTTTCAGCGCTTCGCCGAGAACCTGGTGGCCACCGGGGCCCCGCGGCTGGTCCGGCACCTGGAGAACTCGCAGGGCGTGCTGCGGGAACTCCAGCACGCCGTCAAGATCACCGCCAATGTGATCGCCGCGGTCGCACCGGCGCCACCGGCCGCGATCACCGCGGGCCGGCCGGTGACCAGCACCAGCTTCCCCACCGCGCACCGGGCCCGCAGGCTGGTCTACGCCCCCGACCTCGACGGCCGCGCCGATCCCGGGGAGATCGTGTGGACGTGGGTCGTCTACGAGGACGACCCCACCCGCGGCAAGGACCGCCCGGTGCTCGTCGTGGGGCGCGACCGCGACGTGCTGCTGGGGTTGATGGTGTCCAGCCAGGAGCGCCACGCCGCCGACCGGGACTGGGTCGGGATCGGTGCCGGCGCCTGGGACGACGAGGGCCGGCAGAGCTGGGTCCGGCTCGACCGGGTGCTCGACGTTCCCGAGGAGGGCATCCGCCGCGAGGGCGCGATCCTGGATCGCGCGGTCTTCGACGTGATCGCCGCCAGGCTGCGCGCGGACTACTCCTGGCGCTAGGGCGCCGGGCTTTCGAACCCCGCGGCGATCAGCCCTGAGTGATGTAGGAATGCAGCTGCTGCTGCTCGGCCTCGAGCTCTTCCATCCGCGTCTTGACGACGTCGCCGATGCTGACGATGCCGATCAGCTTCTTGCCGTCGAGCACCGGCACGTGCCGCACCCGTTGCTTGGTCATCAGCACGCTGACGGTGTCGACCGTGTCGGACCTCGTGCACGTGGCGACCGCGGCCGTCATGATCTTGGACACCGGGCGCGACAACACGCTGGCGCCGTGGGCGTGCAGTTGGCGCACCACGTCGCGCTCCGAGACGATGCCGGCGACGCCCTCGGCGCCGACGACCACCATGGCGCCGATGTTCTGCTCGGCGAGGCCGGCGAGCAGCTCCTGGACGGTCGCGTCCGGGTTGATCGTCACCACCGCCGCCCCCTTGTTCCGCAAGACGTCTGCGATGCGCATCAAGCCCTCCCGCCCGGGTGATCTGGTTCACACCAGGTTACCGCGTCCTCACCGTCAGGTCGACGGCCCGGACACGACACCCCCGGACGGCGCAATTGACCCCGCCCAACCGTTCAGCTTGCGAGGATGGCGCCATGATCGAGATCACCCTGCTGGGAACCGGAAGCCCCATCCCCGACCCCCACCGCGCCGGGCCGTCGACGCTGGTGCGCGCCGGTGGCCAGGTATTCCTGGTCGACTGCGGGCGGGGAGTCCTGCAGCGCGCGGCGGCTGTGGGCGTGGGAGCCGCCGGATTGTCGGCGCTGCTGCTCACCCACCTGCACAGCGACCACATCGGCGACCTCGGCGACCTGCTCATCACGCGCTGGATCACCACCTTCGCACCCGATCCGGCGCCGCTGCCGATCGTCGGGCCACCCGGCACGGCCGACGCGGTCGAGGCCACCCTGCGGGCGTTCCACCACGACATCGGCTACCGAATCGCCCATCACGCCGACCTGAACGCGCCGCCGGCCGTCGAGGTCCACGAATGCACCGAGGGCCCGGTCTGGGACCGCGACGGCGTCTCGATCCGGGTGGGCGCCACCGACCACCGCCCGGTGGCGCCCACGATCGGGTTCCGCATCGAATCGGGCGGGGCGGCGGTGGTGCTGGCCGGTGACACGGTGCCCTGCGACACCCTCGACGAGCTCGCCGCCGGCGCCGATGCGTTGGTGCACACCGTGATCCGCAAGGACCTCGTCGCCAACATCCCCCAGCAGCGGTTCCTGGACATCTGCGATTACCACTCGTCGGTGCAGCAGGCGGCGGCGACCGCGGCCCGCGCGGGGGTGGGCACGCTGGTCATGACGCACTACGTGCCGGCGCTGGTGCCCGGCCAGGAAGACCAGTGGCGGGCGCTGGCGGCCGGCGAGTTCGGTGGGCACATCGAGCTCGGCGACGACCTGCATCGGGTCGAGGTCACCGCGCGGTCGTGACCCCGGGTCGCCGGACTTCGTTGCGCCGCAAGGGCAGCAGCGCCCCGCCGACCACCAGCCACAGCAGTGCCGACACGCGCGCGATCGGCAGGATCGGCCCCAGTCCCGTCCAGACCAACACCAGCGTCGCCGACTCGGCCAGCGCCGCTATCCCCAGACCGGCCCACGCCACGGGCCTGGGCAACAGGCCCAGGATCAGACCGGGCACCGCCATCCCGGCTACCAGCAGGCCCACGGCCACGAGGTGCCCCGGGCCGCCGACCAGAAACACCAGCAGATACACCGCCGAAACCAGCGCCGTGTCGGCGGCGACCTCCGGCCGCGACAGGGTCCAGCCCAGCAGCCCGGTCAGCGCGAGCGCGCCGGACGCCAGGGTGCCGCCGGTCAGCGCGATCGTCGCGCCGGGCGCGGTCACGCCGAGCTGCCGCAGCCGGGCGCCGGCGGTGGCGGCATAGATCGCCAGCGGCACCGACGACGCGAACACCGCGGTGGCGATGACCCGGACCGCGAGCGGCGCGGAGCGGACGTAGGCCTGCACCGCCGGCACCGGTCCGTACGGCAACGGCATCACCCCGCCCATCCCGACCCCGATGGCCAGTCCACCGAAGAGCAGCCCGATGCAGATCAGGGCGAGCAGCACCAGCGGCGGTCCGGGTTGCCGCCGGACACGCCGAGCCCCGCCGTTTCTCGCTGTCGGTGAATCGTTCATGGCGTGCACGATATGCCCGCGGCCGGAGGGCACGCGACGCTTCAGGCCAGGCGGGTGACCTCCACGATGACGTCGAGGTCGGTGGCCCCCTCGCCGGAGTAGATGCCCTTCAGCGGGGCGACGTCGGCGTAGTCACGGCCGGCGCCCACGCTGATGTACTGCTTGCTGATCTCGCAGTCGTTGGTGGGGTCAAAGCTCCACCAGTCGCCGGTCCACGCCTCGATCCAGGCGTGGCTGCGCCCGTCCACGGTGTCCCCGACCACGGCGTCGGCCTTGGGATGCAGGTAACCGGACACATAACGACCCGGAATGCCCATGCCGCGCAACAGCATCAGCGACAGGTGCACGAAGTCCTGGCAGACGCCCTTACCCGCGTTCAGTGCGTCCAGCCCCGAGGAGTGCACGCTGGTCGTTCCCGGGAGGTACTTCAGCGCGCCGCGCACCCACTCGGCGGCGGCGGCGACGGCCTCGGCGGGCTGGTGCTCCTTGGCGATCTTCTTGGCCACCGACCTGACGCGCTTGCTCGACGGGGTGTGCTGGGTCGGGCGCAGCAGCTCGTCGAATCGGTCGATCACGGCCTCGGAGCGCAGTTCGCCCCAGTCGACGCCCGTCACCGGCGGCCCCTGCAGCTCGGTTTCGACGACCGAGGACGACGTCACCGTCAGGTCGGTGTGCGGCGCGTGCAGGTCGAACGCCGTGACGGCGGTCCCCCAGTAGTCGATGTAGCGGTAGGACCGGGTGGCCGGGATGGTTTCGACCCGGTTGAGGACGACGTTTTGCCTGCTGTTCGACCGCGGGGTCAGCCGGGCTTCGTTGTAGGAGGCGGTCACCGGCGATTGATAGGCGTAGCCGGTGGTGTGGACCACCCGCATCCGCCACATCAGGACTCGTCCTGACTGGCCATCAGCCGACCCAGCTGGCCGGCATCCGTCCACGCCACCCATGGCGTGACGTGAAAGTACTGCAGCGCCAACGCTTCCCCGACGTCGTGGCAGGTGCGCTGCAGGCCGGCCAGGCGCGTGTCCAGCGACTCGAGCAGCACGCCGGGTTGGACGAACTCCAGTTCGCTGCGGGCCTGGCCGAGCAACCGCTGCGCCTCTGTGGTGGCCCCTACCCTGCTCTGCGGGTTGTGCAGCAACTCCTCGAGGTTGTGTTCGGCCAGCCGCAGCGAGAAGAACACCGAGCGCGGGAACAGCCGGTCGAGCAACATGAACTCGACCACCCGGCCCGCGTCCAGCACGCCGCGGTACGTGCGCAGGTAGGTGTCGTGCGCGCCCGCCGAGCGCAGCAGCGTGACCCACGCCGGCGAGGACGCGCTGTCCCCGACCCGCGACAGCAGCAGCCGCACCGTCATGTCGACGCGCTCGATCGCGCGGCCCAGCAGCGTGAACCGGTATCCGTCGTCGCGCGAGAGCGTCGAGTCGGCCAGGCCGGCGAACATGGCTGCCCGGCCCTCGATGAAGGACAAAAACTCATGCGGCCCGAGGCGTTTGGCGGCGCGTTCGCGCTCGGCCAGGGCGTGGTAGGTGGTGTTGAGGCACTCCCAGATCTCGCTGGAGGTCACCTCCCGCGCCGACTTCGCGTTCTCCCGCGCCGCCGTGATCGCGGCGACGATCGAGGACCCTCCGGTCAGCTCGGTGCTGTAGGCCACCAGGTCGGTCAGCGACCAGACGTCCAGCTCGTGGTCGGGGGGGTCGATGCCCAGCACCCGCAGCAGCACCCGGGATGCCTGGTCGGGGTCGACGCTGGAATCCTCGAGCAGTTGGTGTAGCGCGACATCGAGGATGCGCGCGGTGTCGTCGGCCCGCTCGACGTATCGGCCGATCCAGTAGAGCGCTTCGGCGTTGCGGGCCAGCATCAGCGCTTCCCCTTCGTCCGTTGCCGCTGTTGCCGTTGCTGTTGTTTTTGCTGCGGCTGCTCGTTCTGCTGTCGCTCGGTCCGCGGCGAGGGGTTCTGCTTCTGCTTCCCGGCGCCGTCGGCGGCCGGGTCGGGCATGGAGTCGGGCAGCACCCGCACCACCTCGGCGGCGCCGAGTTCGCGGTCGGCGGCCGACGCCCGGGGCGCCAGCACCCAGGTGTCCTTGGACCCCCCACCCTGGCTGGAGTTGACCACCCGCGAGCCCTCGACCAGGGCCACCCGGGTCAGGCCGCCGGGCAGCACCCAGATGTCGTCGCCGTCGTTGACGGCGAACGGCCGCAGGTCCACGTAACGGGGGGCCAGCGTGCTGTCGATCTGGGTCGGCACGGTCGACAGCTCCATCATCGGCTGCGCGATCCAGCTGCGCGGGTCGTCGCGGATCTTCTTGGCGACGGCGGCCAGTTCCTTGCCGGACGCGTCCGGGCCGAACACGATGCCGTACCCGCCGGAACCCTCGACCGGTTTGAGCACCAATTCGTCGATGCGGTCCAGCACAGCTTGGCGTTCGTCGTCCAGCCAGCACCGGAACGTTTCCACGTTGGCCAGCAGCGGCTTCTCGCCGAGGTAGTACTCGATCATGGTCGGCACATAGGTGTAGACCAGCTTGTCGTCGCCGACGCCGTTGCCGATCGCGCTGGAGATGACGACGTTGCCGGCGCGGGCGGCGTTGACCAGGCCGGCCACCCCCAGCACCGAGTCGGCCCGGAACTGCAGCGGGTCCAGGAAGGCGTCGTCGATGCGCCGGTAGATCACGTCGACCTGACGCTCCCCGTCGGTGGTGCGCATGTACACCTGGTTGTCGCGGCAGAACAGGTCGCGGCCCTCGACCAGCTCGACGCCCATCTGGCGGGCCAGCAGCGAATGCTCGAAATAGGCCGAGTTGTGGACGCCCGGGGTCAGGACCACCACGGTGGGGTCCGCCTCGTTGGTGGCCGCGGAGTTGCGCAGCGCGCGCAGCAGGTGCGCGGAGTAGTCGTCGACGGCCCGCACCCGATGGGTGGCGAACAGGTTCGGGAAGACCCGCGCCATGGTGCGCCGGTTCTCCATGACGTAGGACACGCCCGACGGCGAGCGCAGGTTGTCCTCCAGGACCCGGAAGTTGCCGCGGTCGTCGCGGATCAGGTCGATGCCGGCGACGTGGATCCGCACGCCGTTGGGCGGGACGATGCCCACGGCCTGGCGGTGGAAGTGCTCGCAGGACGTGACCAGGCTGCGCGGGATGACGCCGTCGTTGAGGATCTCCTGGTCCCCGTAGATGTCGTCGAGATACATCTCGAGGGCCTTGACCCGCTGGATGATGCCGCGCTCGAGCCGGGTCCATTCGGCCGCCGAGATCACGCGGGGCACCAGGTCCAGGGGGAACGGACGCTCCTGGCCCGACAGCGAGAACGTGATGCCCTGGTCGATGAACGCGCGGGCCAGGGCCTCGGCGCGGGCCTCGAGATCCGAGGCGTCCGACGGCGCCAGCTCGGTATAGATGCCCTTGTACGGGCCGCGGACGGCGCCGGTGGCGTCGAACATCTCGTCGAAGGCCATCGCATAGGAGTCCGACGTGTTGTACCCGCCGAAGATCCGCTCGGCCCGCAGCGGGCCCCGCGACTCTTGCCTGGTCACCTCGAGCTGGTTCGTGAAACTCACTTTTCAGATGCTGCCTCAAATTGACGTCGCGGCAGGCTACGGGTTCCCCTTTTGGGGGAAATCGTAACCGACTGATAACCTGGGCAGTCGCTATCGGGGATATCGGGTGCCGGCCCCAAGCAATTGCCGAACAACGAAGGAAGCTCAAGCGTGGCCAACATCAAGTCGCAGCAGAAGCGCATCCGCACCAACGAGCGGGCCCGACTGCGCAACAAGTCGGTGAAGTCCTCGCTGCGTACCGCCGTCCGCGCGTTCCGGGAAGCCGCCCACAACGGCGACAAAGAGAAGGCCGCCGAGTTGCTGGCGGCGACCACCCGCAAGCTGGACAAGGCGGCCAGCAAGGGCGTGATCCACCGCAACCAGGCGGCCAACCGCAAGTCGGCCCTGGCGCGCGCCCTCAACAAGATCTGAGCCGCGGTCCCGAAGCCCCCACCGGTCAGTCGGCCACCAGTTCGGCGACCCGCCTGACCGCGGACTCCAGCGCGTAGTCCGGGTCCGCGGCGGCCCCCTTGACGTCCGCATTGAGCGCCGCCACCACTTTCATCGCGGCGGCCACCGTGTCGCGCGACCACCGCCGCGCCTGCTTCTGGGCTTTCTGCACCCGCCACGGCGGCATCCCCAGCTGCGCGGCCAAGCGGTAGGGGTCACCCGACAGCGGCCCCACCCGGCCGATCGCGTGCACGGCCTCGGCCAGCGCGTCGGCCAGCACCACCAGCGGCTCGCCCCGCATCATCGCCCACCGCAGCGCCTCGGCCGCCCCCTCGACGTCGCCGGCCACGGCCTTGTCGGCGATGTCGAACCCCTTCACCTCGGCTCTGCCGCTGTGGTATCGGCGCACCGCGGCCGCGTCGACGGACCCGCCGGTGTCGGCGACGAGCTGCGAACAGGCCGCGGCGAGCTCGCGGATGTCGGAGCCGACGGCATCCAGCAGCGCGATCACCGTCCGCTCGTCGACCTTGACCCGTAGGGCGCGGAACTCCTTGCGGACGAAGTCGATGCGCTCGGCGACCTTGGTGATCCGCGCGCAGGGATGCACGGCGGCGCCGAGCGACTGCAGCTCGGAGGCCAGCGCCTTGGCGCGGCCGCCGCCGGTGTGCAGCACCACGAGCACGGTGCCCGGCGGGATGTCGGCGGCCGCCGACGCGATCACCGCGGCAGCCTCCTTGCCCGCTTCGGCGGCGGCCTCGAGCACGACGATGCGTTCGTCGGCGAACAACGACGGGCTCAGCAGCTCGAGGAGCTCGTAGGTGCTGACCTCGCCGGCCCGCATGCGGTTGACCGGGACGTCGTGGGTGCCGGCCCGCTGGCGCGCCGAGCCCAGCACCTCGGCGACGGCACGCTCGACCAGCAGTTCCTCGTCTCCCAAGACCAGGTGCAACGACGAAGGCTCACTCACCCCACGATGGTGTCACGGCGGTGCGACCAATCCCGACACCGACCAGGCCAGCAGGCAGCCGAGAAGGAGCCCCCCGGCGATTTGGCTCGCCACACGAAACCGGCGCCACCGCCGCAGCAGCGGGCCCAGCACCAGCAGCACCGCCGTGGCGCCGCCGACCGCGAGCACGCCGGGCGCACCGGAGGGTACGGGCGCGGTGGCGGCGGGCACCGCGGCGGCCCACCGCGCCACGCCCAGGACCCACCACAGCTCCGGCCCGGTGAAGCGGATCAGCAGCCGGGCCCCCGCCGGCCACAGCGGCTCCAGCGTTGCCGCGGCGCTGCCCAGCACGGTGATCGGCGCGATCACCGGCGCCACCGCGAGGTTGGCGCCCGCGGCCACCAGGCTGACTCGGCCCGAGATGCCGGCCACCAGCGGGGCGGTCACCAGGTGGGCGGCCCAGGCGACCGCGAGCGCGTCGGCCGCCGGCTTGGGCCAGCCCCTCGCGACCAGGCGTCGCGACCACGCCGGCGCGATCACGACCAGCGCGGCCGTCGCCAGCACCGACAGCGCAAAGCCCACGTCGACCGCCAGCTGGGGGGCGACCGCCAGCAGCACCAGCACCGTGGCCGCCAGCGCGGGTATCGCCTGCCGCCGACGCGACGACAGCATCCCCGCCAACCCGATCGCACCCATCACGGCCGCCCGCAACACGCTCGCCGTCGGCTGCACCACGACGACGAACGCGGCCAGCGCCACCGCGGCGAGCGCAACGGCGGCGCGCGGCCCGACCAGCCGGGCCGAGAACAGCACCGCCGCGCACACGATGGTGACGTTGGCCCCCGACACCGCCGTCAGGTGCGTCATCCCCGCCGCGCGGAATTCGCGGCCGGTCTCGGTGGTGAGCGCCGACGTGTCGCCGAGGACGAGTGCGGGCAGCATCGCGGCCTGCGCGGCCGGCAGGGCGTCGCGGGCCGCGGCGGCGAAGCGCGTGCGCACCGCGTGGGCCGCGCGCTGCAGTGCCCCGGCGGTGCCGACGGTCGGCCGGCCCGAGGCATTGAGTATCGCGACGGTCAGGTCGTGGCGGGCGGGGCGGCCGATCCGGGCGGTGAACCGCACCGGCTGGCCCACCATCGGCGCGGCTGTTTCGGGGCCGAAGTCCGACGCCCGCGCGAAGACCACCACGCGGCCCGACATCTCGCCGGAGCGCAGCCGCACCAGGACGGCGCGGAACATCAGCCGGCCACTGCCGAGCGACACCGGGCTCTCGGTGGGGGTGACGGTGACCGGGGCAACCGTCCCGTAGGCGGCGGTGATCGGGTGGCGCCCCAACGCGTCGGCGCGCAACGCGACCGCGAGAGCGAAGCCGGTGCCCACGACGGCGGCGGCGAGCAGGCCGGCGCCGGCGGCCCGCAGCCACGGGGGCCGGCCACAGCCGTGCGCCGCGTAGTACGCCACGACGCCCGCGGCGGCGCACAGCGCCAGGCAACACCACGCCAGCACCCGGCCGACCGGCCACACGATCCCGGCGGCGGTCACCACCCAGCCGGTCAGCGCTGCCGGCACCAGGCGGACGTCGACGCGCGCGGCAGCCCCTCCCTCGATGCCGGGCCCGCGCGTGTCAGACCCGGACCAGGGCACGCAGCTTCTCGAGCCGGGCCGGACCGATGCCGTCGACATCGGCCAGCTGGTCGACGCTGGTGAATTTGCCGTTGGCCTGCCGCCACGCCACGATCGCCGCGGCGGTGACCGGTCCGACCCCCGGCAGGGTGTCCAACTGCTGCACGGTCGCGGTGTTGAGGTTGAGCACCTCGCCCGCTTTCGGGGTCGCGGAACCCGGTGCCGGCGGCCCCGACGCCGGCGCCGGGCCGGAGGCCGAGCTGCCCAGCGTCGCGGGTCGGCCCGGGGCGGCCGCCAGCCCGACCACGATCTGTTCGCCGTCGCCGAGCGGACGGGCCATGTTCAGCCCGACGGTGTCCGCGCCGGCCACCGCGCCGCCGGCGGCCTGCAGCGCGTCGGCGATGCGCGCGCCCGGCGCCAGGGTGACCAGCCCGGGGCTGTGCACCAGGCCGACGACGCTGACGACCACCGGCCGGTCGGCGTCGGCCGGCGGGCCGGCGCCGGGGCTCGCCGATGACCGGGGGTTTGCCGGGGCGGCCTTCTCCACCGGGGGCAGCTTGGCCGACATCACCGGGGCCGGCCGGTCGCGCAGCAGGGTGAACACCGTGACCAGCACGGCCAGCGCTGCCACCACCGCCAACGCGATGGCGCCGGCCCGACCCGGATCGGCGCGTATCCTGGCCGCCCAGCCGCGGCCCGCCGACGCGTCGGGAAGCCAGCGCGGCAGCACCGAATTCGGGTCTTCGTCGGCGGCGTCCCCGGCATCGGCGAACGAGTCGGCGGGATCGGGGGCGGCGGCGAGTCGTTTATGCAGTCGCTCGGCGGGAAGGTCTGTGCGCATGCGCAAAACGTAGGCGCGCCGACCGCCGCCCTGACCCGATCCGACGGCGCCGCGATGCCAGCCTGTGGACTAACCCGAGGCTGTGCACAGACACCGCGAGGGATGGGTCAAGATAAGACCACGAACGCACCCGAGGCCGGGCGCGCCTGCCCGAAGGCCCCGCGTTCACCCGATACGACAGGAGGCCGCCATGCAACTGGCGCTCACACCGGAGGAAGCCGCGTTCCGCGACGAGCTCCGTACCTTCTACACCACCAAGATCCCCGAGGAACTGCGCGAGCGGATGCGCCGGGGCCCCGCCGAAGTGCGGCACGACGACATCGTCACCAGCCACAAGATCCTGCACGAGCACGGCCTGGCGGTGCCGAACTGGCCGGTCGAATGGGGCGGCAAGGACTGGAGTGCCACCCAGCACCAGATCTGGGCCGACGAGATGCAACTGGCGTCGGTGCCCGAACCGCTGAACTTCAACACCAAGATGGTCGGCCCGGTGATCGCCGAATTCGGCTCGGAGGAGATCAAACAGCGCTTCCTGCCGCCGACCGCCAGCCTCGACATCTGGTGGTGCCAGGGCTTCTCCGAGCCGGAGGCCGGCTCGGACCTCGCCTCGCTGCGCACCACCGCGGTCCGCGACGGCGACAGCTACGTCGTCAACGGCCAGAAGACCTGGACGACGCTGGGCCAGCACGCGGACTGGATCTTCTGCCTCGTGCGCACCGACCCGCAGGCGCCCAAGCGGCAGGCCGGCATCTCGTTTTTGCTCTTCGACATGAAGACGCCGGGCATCACGCTGCGGCCGATCAAGACCATCGACGGCGGCCAGGAGATCAACGAGGTCTTCTTCGAAGACGTTCGCGTGCCCGCCGATCAGCTCGTCGGGGAAGAGAATCAGGGCTGGACGTACGCGAAGTTCCTGCTGGGCAACGAACGCACCGGCATCGCCGGGGTGGGCAGGACCAAGGTGCGCCTCGCCGAGGTCAAAAAACACGCGGCCCAGGTCGGGGCGCTCGACGATCCCCTGTTCGCGGCGCGCCTGGCCGAGGCCGAAAACGAGCTGCTGGCGCTGGAACTCACCCAGGCACGGGTGGTGTCGGATTCCTCGGGCGGCAAGCCCAACCCGGCGTCGTCGGTGCTCAAGCTGCGCGGCAGCCAGTTGCAGCAGCTGGCCACGGAACTGCTCGTCGAGGTGGCCGGCCCGGACGCATTGCCCTCCGACGGTACGGACATCGCGTCACCGCCGTGGGCGCAGGCCGCCGCCCCGCACTACCTCAACTACCGCAAGACGTCGATCTACGGCGGCAGCAGCGAAGTGCAACGCAACATCATCGCGTCCACCATTCTGGGATTGTGAGGCAGCCATGGACTTTCAATTGAGCGACGAGCAGGGCCTGCTGCGCGACACCACCCGCGACCTGTTGGCGCGCAGCTACGACCCGGAGAGCCGCAACAAGGTCATCGATTCCGAGCTGGGCTGGAGCCGTGAGGTCTACAGCCAGCTCGCCGACACCGGAATCCTGGGCCTGGGCTTCGACCCGGACGAGTCCGGGCAGATCGAGATCATGGTGGTCCTCACCGAAATCGGCCGGCGGCTGGCGCCCGAGCCCGTCTTGCACGCCGCGCTGGCGCCCGGGGCGCTGATCGCCGAGCTCGGCAGCCAGGCGCAACAGCAGCAGCTGGACGAGGTCGCGGCGGGTCAGCGGCTGCTGGCGTTCGCCCACCTGGAGCCCGGCCACCGCAAGCCGACCACCAAGGTCGCCACTTCCGCTGTGCGGCAAGGTGACTCGTGGACACTGAGCGGGCGGAAGAACCCGGTGCTCGCCGGCGACTGCGCCGATACGCTGGTGATCAGCGCCGCCCTGCCGGACGGCGGCACCGGCGTGTTCCTGGTCGACGCCGATGCGGTGACCCGCAATTCCTATCCGACCTTCGACGGCCAGCGCGCCGCGCAGATCGACCTGGACTCCGCGCCCGCCGAGCCGCTGGGCGACCCCGCTGAAGTGCGGGACGCCTCGCGCGCCGTCGGCCACGCCATCGTCCGCATCCAGTCGGCGTTGTGCGCGGAAGCCGTCGGCGCGATGGAGGAAGCGCTCCGCCTGACCACGGAGTACCTCAAGACCCGCAAGCAGTTCGGCGTCACGCTGAACAAGTTCCAGACGCTCACCCAGCGCGCCGCCGACATGTACGTGTCGCTGGAGCTGGCCCGCAGCATGAGCCTGTACGCCGCGATGTCGATCGCCGACGGCAATCTCGACCCGCTGATCGCCTCGCGCGCCAAGCTGCAGATCGGCCGCTCGGGCCGGCACATCGCGCAGGAGGCGATCCAGATGCACGGCGGCATCGGCGTGACCGCGGAGTACCCGGTCAGCCACTACGCCGCCCGGCTCACCGCGATCGAGCACACCCTGGGCTCCGCGCAGGACCACCTGCACGCGCTGCTGGACCGCGTCGCCGACTACGACCTGGTCAGGCTCTGAGCGCGGCCGAGCTTTCGCAGCGGGTGGTGTCGTTCCTGTCGACCGGCACCCGCACCGGCATGCTCGGATATGCAGCGGCCGACGGCCGGCCCCTCGTCGCGCCGGTGTGGATCGTGGTCGAGGACGGCCAGGTGGTGTTCAACACGGGCCGCGACACGTCCAAAGGCCGTGCGCTGGCCCGCGATCCGCGCGTGGTGGTCTGCGTAGACGACCCGCACCCGCCCTATTCGTTCGTCCAGGTTCAGGGTGTGGCCGCGGTGAGCGAGGACCGCCACGACCTGCTGGACACCGCGACGCGGATCGGCGCCCGCTACATGGGCGCCGACCGCGCCGAGGAGTTCGGCCGTCGCAATGCCGTTCCCGGCGAATTGGTGGTGCGCGTGCGCCCGACCAAGGTCATCACCGGATTCGACGTCGCCGACTGACTCAGTCCGGCTCGGGCGCCGCATCGGAGTCCGCCGCGGATTCCGCGTCCGGCTCGGGCGCCGCATCGGAGTCCGCCGCGACCGCCGGCGCTTCCGGCTCGGGCAGCTGACTTGCCAGATACTCGGCGAGCCCCCCGATCGTGGGATAGTCGAACACCGCGGTGGCGTTGATGGTGAACGCGCCGCCGAACTGGCTGTGCAACCGGTTGCGGAGTTCGACCGCCATCAGGGAATCCGTGCCGAGGTCCAGGAACCGGCTGGTCTCGGCGGGCGGTTGCGCGAGCCGCAGGAAGCCCTGCACCTCGCGCTGCAGGAACTCGGTGATGAAACCGGCGCGCTGCGCCGCCGGAATCTCCTGCAGCTGCCGGAGCAACTCGCTGTCGCCGGTCGCCTCCGAGACGGCACTGGGCAACACGAGGTCGAGAATCGGTGGGCGAGAAGCGCCCAGCACCTTCGCGGCGCGCTGCCAGTTGGCCTTGATGACGGTCGCCTGCCCGACGCCGCTGGCGACAACCTCGGCCAGGGCGCCCAGGGCGGCCGTCGGTTCCAGCGCAATGAGCCCTTGCGCGGTGAAATTGGCGCGCGCGGCATCCGAAGAGGCCATGCCCCCCTTGGCCCAGGGACCGAAGTTGACCCCCGTCGCCGGTAGCCCGTGCGCCTTTCGTTCCGCGACCAACCCGTCGAGCAGCGCATTGGCGGTGGAGTAGTTGGCCTGGCCGGGTGAACCGAGCAAGCTGGACACCGAGGAGGACACGATGAAGAAATCCAGATCGTCGTCCTTCGTCAGCCGGTCCAAGTAGCACGCTCCGAACGCCTTGGGCGCCAACGTCGTCCGAAAACGCTCCGGGGTCTGCTGGGACAGCAGCGCGTCGTCGAGCACGCCGGCCAGATGCACCACGCCCGCCAGCGGCGGCAACTCGGCGCGGATCCGCGCCAGCAGCTGTTCGACCTGCGCCTCGTCGCCGACGTCGGCGGCGAAGGTGTGCACGCGGCACCGGTAGCGCTCGGCGATGTCGTCGATCGACCGTTGCGCGTCCGCGTCGGGCGTGCGCCGGCTGGTCAGCACGATGTCACCGGCCCCCAACTGGGCCAGCTGGGCCGCGGCGTGCAGGCCGATCGCGCCGAGCCCCCCGGTGATCAGATAGCTCCGATCGCCGTGCGGCTGTAGCGGATTGGGCATCTGCAGTACGATCTTGCCGATGTGCCGCGCCTGCTGCATGCGGCGGAACGCGGTCTTCGCCTCCGTCAGCGGGTAGATCTCGGCGGGCAGCGGCGCCCACTCGCCGCTGGCCAACCCGTCCGACACCTCGGCGAGCAGACCCCGGATACGCTCCGGGTCTTGGAAGGTGACCGTGTCCAGCGCAACGATCTCGTAGGCGATGTCGGGACGGGCCGCCGCCATCTGCTCGGGAGTCCAGATGTCTCGCTTGGCGATCTCGGCGAAGCGGCCATTGTGCGCCGTGGCCCGCACGGTCGCCTCGACGAACCCCTCGTTGGTGAGGGAGTTGAGCACCACATCAACACCCGAGCCGCCGGTATCCGCCAAGATCTGGTCGGCGAAATCCGTGCTGCGCGAGTCGTAGACATATTCCACGCCCAGCTCGCGCAGGGTCGCACGCTTGTAGGTGCTGGCGGTGGCGAAGACGGTCGCACCGTGCCGCTGGGCCATCTGGATGGCAGCCAGTCCGACACCACCGCTCGCGGCGTGGATGAGCACGCGGTCACCGGGCTTGAGCTGCGCCCAGTCGAACGCGAGCCGGGCCGTCAGCGCCGCGGCGGGAATGGTCGCGGCCTCCACCGCCCGCACGCGAGCGGGAATCGGCGCCAGCAACTGGGCCGGCACATTGAACCGGCTGGCGAACGCGCCCTGCATGAACCCGTAGACGCGCTGGCCGACCTCGAGTCCGGTTACGCCGCCGCCCAATTGGGTGACGACGCCGGCGAAGTCGCCGCCGATGGGGCCGGGGTCGCCCGGATACAAGCCGAGCACGTTCAGCACGTCCCGGAAGTTCAGGCCCGCGGCCTCGACCCGGACCTGCACATAGCCGTCGCCGGGAGGTGGCACGTCGGCCTCGGTCAGACGCAGGTTGTCGATCGCGCCGCGTTCGGTGGGCGCCAGGACGTAGTCGGTCGCCCGCGGTACCGCGAGATGACCGCTACGCGACCATGGCAGTAACCGAGACGCCAAGAACTTGCCTTGGCGCAGCGCGAGTTCCGGTTCGTCGAGGGGCGCGCCGAGAAGGCCGGCCAGCGAGCGCACGGCCTGCGCCGATCCGTCGCAGTCGACCATCCTGCAGTGCAGCGCCGGTTCCTCGTTGACGATGGTGCGTCCGAGCCCCCACAGCGCCGCCTGCACCGCGTCGACGGGCTCGCCGGATTCGGTCGCCACCGCCCGTTCGGTGACGATCCACAGTCCGTGGGGAAGCCTGGCCCCCGCCTTGTCATCGGTGGACTGCAAGGCGTGCACGGCGCTGAGCAGGTCGGCGATCTCGGTCTCCAGCCTTGCGGCGGATTGCGCGCTCGACTCCGCCACCGCCGGTCCGGTGCTGCGCCAGACGATGCCGGAGAACGGCAAGCCGCGCTCCTTGGCCTGAACCAGCAACTGGCCCAGCGGCTCCGGATCGACTGTCCGGTCGAAAGGAATGCAACCGGGCAGCTCGGCCGCCAGTTCGTCGAATCCGGCCACCAGCCAGGTGCCGATCCCGCTTGCGGAGCTCTCGGCGGCACCGCTCGGCGCGGGCGGCGGCACTTCGTGCCAGCCCAGGGTGTACAGCAGCCGGGTGACATCGCCGCCGAGCCCGCGCAACAGCGCCTCGCGGGGCGCCCGTTTGACGGTGAACTCACCAATCCCGCCGAGGCGGCGGCCATCCCGATCGACGAAGTCGAGATCGAAGACCTGGGTTTCGCTGTCGAGTGCGCTCGTGTGCCACCTCGCGCGGCAGTAGAACCGCCGCGGCATCTTCTCCCGCAGCTCCACTCGCCCGTACCGCAACGGCAGGAAAAGATCGTTCACACCCTGCTCGGCCGCAAGGAGCGCCGGGAACGCCGGGAAGGCGACGCCGGTGCACAGGTCGAGCAGCACCGGATGCATCGGCTCCGTTCCGAGATTTTCGGCGAGTTCTTCGCCGACGGTGATGTCGCCGATCGCCTCACCTTCGCCGAGCCACAGCGACTTCAACGAACCAGACCAATTGGGCCCCCAGGCCAGCTCCATGTCGGCGAAGGTCTCGAAGAGCTGCTGCGGGCGCATGCGCTCCATCCGCTCGATGGACGCGGCAAGGGAATCCGCGGAATCCGCCGGATCGGTGACCGGCTGGTCCTCGGTTTCGGTGACACCGCTGACGACGGTGCCGTCGGCGTTCAGCGACCATTCGGCCTCATGGACGCCGTAGGGGCGGCTGTGCACCCGGAAGCTCCAGGCCGCACCGCTGTGTACGCCGTCCTCCAGCGGATGCAAGGTCAACTGCACCTCGCGGGAAGCCTTCTCGGGCAGGATGATCGGCTCATAGAAGAAAACGTCTTGCACCCGCGCCGGCGGCCCGACGGCGGCCAGGGCCATCGCCGCATACGTCGCTCCCGGAACGACGACGGTGCCGTAGATGACGTGGTCGGAGAGCCAGGGCTGCGACTTGACCGAGAGCCGACTGGTGTAGACGGTGTCCCCAGAGGCGAGTTCCTTTGCGCTACCCAGTATTCCGGATACGCCAGCGCCCGGCCCGTCGAGGCCGCCCCACCCAGCCGGAAGGCCGGACGCCTTGGGCCAGAAGCGACGGCGCTGGAACGGGTAGGTGGGCAGTTCGAGCCTGCGGCGTGGTTGACGGTGCAGCGCGGGGAACTTGGGCCGGTGGCCGCTGACGTAGACCCCGGCCAGCGCTTCGGCGATCTGGCGCCGGTCGCCGACGCCCTTTCGCAGGGACACGATCGCGCGCGGCGCGGCGAGGTGTTCCGGCCAGTTCTGCACCGCGGCCCCGGTCAGCACCGGTTGCGGACCGATCTCCATCAACACCGAGCAGCCCAGCGCCGCCACGGTGCGCACGCTCTCGGCAAACTGCACCGGCTGGCGGGAATGCCGCCGCCAATACTGGGCGTCCAGCGGGCTTTCCGCGGTGAGCACGGCGCCGGTGCGGTTGCAGACCAGCGGCAGCGTCGGCACACCGAACTGCAGCCGCGCCGCGCACGACTCGAATTCGTCGAGCACCGGCTCCAACAACTCCGAGTGGAACGCGTGGCTGGTTTCCAGCCAGCTGCACCGGACTGCCTCATCGCCGCACCGGGCGACGATCTGTTCCAGATCCGCGCCCGGGCCCGACAGCACCGTGTTGAGGCCGTTGTAGGCGGCGACCGACACCCGGGGGAACCCGCCCGCGATCTCCTCGACGTACTTGGGGTGGGCGAACACCGCCACCATCCGGCCACCGCCGGGCAGGCTGCCGAACAGCCGTCCCCGTTCGGCCATCAGCCGCATCCCGTCCTCGAGGCTGAACACCCCGGCCACGCACGCCGCCGCGTACTGGCCCACGCTGTGGCCCAGCACCACGTCGGGCTCGATGCCCCACGACTGCCACAGCCGGGCCAGGCCCATCTCGACGGCGAAAATCGCGGGCTGCGCAAACGCCGTGTCCCGCAGCGCTTCTCCGGCCTCCGCGCCGGCGTCGCGGTCGGTGGCGAACATCACCTCCAGCAACGGGCGCGGCAGGATCGGATCGACCGCCTCCGCGCACCGTGTCACCGTCTCCGCGAAAACCGGTTCGGCGTCGAACAACTCACGCGCCATCCCGGGGTACTGGCTGCCCTGGCCGGTGAACAACCACGCCGTCGTCGGCGGATCGGTGCACTCCGCGCGTACCACTCCCGGTCGCATCCGGTTCTCGGCCAACTCGGCCAGCAGTTCGCGGGCGCTCTGAACCGAATCCACCACCAGCGCGGCCCGGTGTTCGAAATGCGAACGCCCGACCCCGGCCGTGAAGCACACGTCGGCAACGTCGACCTTCGGGTGCCAGTTCAACCATTCGCCGTATCGCTGCGCCAATGCCGCCAGCGCCTGCGGTGACCGCGCGGACAACGGCAACACTTCGACCGGCTCTTCGCCAACGTCATACTCCGGCGCCACGTCGACGTCGTGCCCGACGTCACCCGTCGAATATTCGTCGGCCGTCGCCGATTGTGGTGGCGCCTCCTCGATCAGCACGTGCGCGTTGGTGCCGGTGAACCCGAAGGAACTCACGCCGGCGCGTCGCGGTTTCCCGTTGGCCTGCCACGGGGTTGCCTTGTCCACCACCCGCACCGGCAGCGAATCCCACGGAATGTGCGGCGACGGCTTCTCGAAGTGCAGGCTCGGCGGCAGCACTTCGTGCTGTAGCGACAACACGACCTTGATCAGACCGGCGATGCCCGACGCCGACTCCAGGTGGCCGATGTTGGTCTTCACCGATCCGAGCAGCAATGGCCGGTCGGCGTCCCGGGCGGCACCGTAGACGGCCCCGGCCGCCTGCACCTCGATCGGATCGCCCAGGGGGGTACCCGTCCCGTGCGCCTCGAGGTAGTCGACATCCCCGCCGACGAGGCCGGCGCGAGCCAGCGCCGCGCTGATAAGCCGTTGCTGTGCGCCACCATTGGGCACTGTGAGACCGCTGGACGCGCCGTCCTGGTTCACCGCACTGCTCGGGATGACCGCGCACACCCGATCCCCGTCGCGCACCGCGTCGCTCAGCCTCTTGAGCACCAGGATGCCGCAGCCCTCGCTGCGCACATAGCCGTCGGCGGAGGCGTCGAAGGTCTTGCACCGGCCGACGGGGGAAAGCATTCTCGCGCGCGAGGCGGCAATGATGGATACCGGACTCAGCAACACGTTCACGCCGCCGGCCAACGCCAGATCGCAGTCGCCCGAGCGCAACCCCTGGCAGGCCTGATGGACGGCCACCAACGACGAACTGCACGCCGTGTCGACCGCCACCGCCGGACCTTCCAGCCCGAGCGCGAAGGCGACCCGGCCCGAGATGGCATTGAGCGCGTTGCCCGTGATGAAGTGTGGCTCGAGCTTTTCCACCGACTCGGCGGACAGCAGGTGCGAGTACTCGTTGGCGCCGACGCCCACGAAAATGCCGGTGCGGCTGCCGCGCAGTGCTCCCGGGGAGTAGCCGGCCCGCTCGAGGCCCTCCCAGGCAGTTTCGAGCATCAACCGCTGTTGTGGCTCGATCCACACCGCCTCGCGCGGGGAGATACCGAAGAATTCCGGGTCGAATCCGTCGACGGCGTCCAGGAATCCGCCGAAGCGGCTGTAGATCTTGCCCGGCGTGTCGGGATCGGGGTCGTAGAACTCGTCGATGTCGAAGCGGTCTTCCGGGACTTCCCGGATCGCATCGACACCTCCGGACAGCACCTCCCAGAAAGCTTCGGGGTCGGGCGCACCGGGAAAACGACACGACACCGCGACGATCGCGATCGGCTCATCGGCACCCGCCGCGGCCGGCCGGGCCCCGGCAACGGCGCTTGAATCGGCGTCCGATCGCTCACCGAGCCCCAGCACGTCGCCGAGCAGGTAGTCCGCGACGTCGGACAGGCGTGGGTAGTCCATCGCCAGGGTCGCCGGTATCTCCTTGCCCACGCCTTGCTCGATGCGTTGCCGCAATTCGATGGCCATCAGCGAATCCATGCCGAGATCGAAGAAGCCGGCGTCCTCCCGGATCTCCGCGGCGTCGACCCGCGTCACCTCCGCCACCGCCTGGCGCAGGTAATCCACGAGCAGCTTCCGGCGCCGCTGCGCCGGAGCGTGGGTGAGCTGCTCGACCAGTTGCGTCTTCCCGGCCAGCGTTGACGACCCGACCCCGGTCGTCTGGGTGGGCACCTCACGCTCCAGCTCGGCCAGGAATGGCCGCCTCCCGGCTTGGGAGTAGAGCGGCAGGAAGCGGGCCCAGTCGATCCGGGCCACGACTCCTTGTGCCGCCCCGTGCGCGGAGGCAGCCGCCATGAGATCGGCCATGCCCGCCAGTGCGTCGGCGGGCGACAATGTCCGGACCCCGCGCTGAGCCAGTCGGGCACGCGCCTGTTCGTCGGCCATGCCCGCCGACCAGGGACCGAAGTTGACGCTGATTCCCGCAACGCCGCGCTCGCGCAGTCGCCAGGCCAGCCCGTCGAGGAAGGCGTTGGCCGCACCGTAGGCGGTCTGGCCGAAGCCGCCCCATACCGAGGCGATCGAGGAGATGCTGAGGAAGAAATCCAGCTGCACATCGGCGGCCGCTTCACTCAGATGCCAAGCGCCCCAGACCTTCCCGGCAAACACCCGATCGATCTCGGCGTCGTCCAAGGTGCGCAACGGGGTGGTACCGATCTCGCCCGCGGCGTGGACGATACCGGCCAGCGGCGGTAGCTCGGCCCGCACCATCGCCAACAGGCCCGCGACGTCGCCGGCGTCGGCGACATCGGCCGCGACGACCCGAGTTTCGCAGCCATGCTGTTCGCGGATGGCCTCGATGCGCCGTTGCGCGGCATCGCCGGGCGCACGGCGGCCGGTCAGCACCAGCTGCCGGGCACCGTGCGCGGCCAGATATCCCGCGATCTCCAGCCCGATCGAGCCGAGGCCCCCGGTCACCAGGTACGTCGCGTCGCCGCGCAGCGCCGGCGGCGTGGCGATCGGCTGCCCCGCCCGTCGAACCAGCCGGGGCACATAGAGCGACCGATCACGCAGCGCCACTTGGTCTTCCGCGCCGGACGAGCCGCGCGGTGCCGATGCCACGTGATCGATCAGCCGCGACCACTCGTCGGGGGTACCGGCGGAAAGATCCGCCAGGCCGCCCCATACCTGCGGATGCTCCAGCGAGGCGGCCCGGCCGAATCCCCACAGGCAGCTCTGATCCGGTGACACGGTGTCCGCGTCGGTGACCCGTTGCGCGCCGCGGGTCACCACCCAGATGGGCGCGCGCAGTTCGGCGGCGGCCGCGGCGCGAAAGAGCCGCCGTGTCCCGCCCAGGACCCGACGTTGCATCCGCAGCAGCGATTCCGTCGAGGGTGCGGTGTCGGAGGACAAAGCCGCGACATGCAGGATCCGTAGCGTGGGATCGTCTGTCACGGCGTCGCGCAACACGGCCTCGAGCTGTTCCTCGTCCGCGTCGGATGCCGGCAACCCGAGAACCCGGTGCTTGCAACCCTGCGCGCTCAGCGCGTCGACCAAGGGGCGAACCGCATCGGCATCGTCGCCGACGATGAGCCAGGCAGATCCGTCGCCGGCGTCACCTCTGGCGGCCCCGGTGGTGGGTTTCTCCCAGCGCACCTCGTAGCGGTCGTCGGCGATAAGGCGGGTTCTGCGCTGTTGGTCGTTCTGTGCCGCAAGCTTTGTCAGCACCTCCACGGTCTGCCGGCTGGCGCTGGCACCGTCGAGCAGCGCGGCGAGTTCCTCGATCCGGCCGTCCTCGAGCAGTCGCACGGCTTCGGTGGTCGCGGCGGTGTGCTGTTGTTGGTTGGGTCGTTCCCGGTTGTCCCGGTACCAGTACTCGCGATGCTGGAACGGATAGGTGGGCAGGTCGAGCTTGCGCGCCGGCCCGATGGCGGCGCCGAAGTCGGGCAGGTGGCCGGCGACGTACGCGTCGGCCAGGGCCTCGGTGATCTGGCGGTGGTCGGCGGTGTTGCGGCGCAGCGACGCGATCGCCCGCGGCGCGGTGGCCGGGTCGGGCCAGGCCCGCATCGCCGCGGCGGTGAGCACCGGTTGCGGGCCGATCTCCACCAGCACCTTGCAACTCAGATCGGCCAGCGTGCGCACGCTCTTGGCGAATTCCACCGGCTGGCGCGCGTGGCGACGCCAGTAGGAGCCATCGAGTTTCACGCTCGCGCCGAGTGCGGCGCCGGTGCGGTTGCACACCAGAATCCGTTGCGGCGGGGAGTAATCGAATCGGTTCGCATACGACTCGAATTCGTCGAGGATCGGATCCAGCAGCGCCGAGTGGAACGCGTGGCTGGTGTCCAGCCGCTCACACCGGACCCCGTCGGCCGTCAACCCGGCCACCGCCCGCTCCAGATCCTCACCGGGTCCCGACAGCACGGTGTTGGCGCCGTTGTAGGCGGCCACCGACAGACTCGGGAACTCGCTGGTGAGGCCTTCCACCCGCTCGGGCGCGGTGAACACCGCGACCATCCGGCCGCCCGCGGGCAAACTGCCGAACAGGCGGCCGCGCTCGGCCATCAACAGCGCCCCGTCCTCGAGGCTGAACACGCCCGCGACGCAGGCCGCCGAATACTGGCCCACGCTGTGGCCCAGCACCACGTCGGGTTCAAAACCCCACGACTGCCAGAGCCGGGCCAGGCCCATCTCCACCGCGAACAACGCGGGCTGGGCGTAGGCGGTCTGCCGCAGCGCCTCTTCGCCGTCTGGGCCGTCCGCCTCGAAAATGACGTCCAGCAACGGCTTTTCGAGCACGTCGGCGACCGCCGCCGCGCACCGGGTCATGGTCTCGGCGAACACGGGTTCGGTGTCGAACAACTCCCGGGCCATGCCGGCGTACTGGCTGCCCTGACCGGTGAACAGCCACGCCGTCTTGGGCGTTCTGTCGGATACGCCGCGCACCAGGCCGGGCGCCGGGCGGTCGTCCGCGAGCGCCCCGAGCAACTCGCCGGCGGATTCCGTCGAGTTGACCACCAACGCGGCCCGATGCTCGAAGTGCGCCCGACTCACCCCGGCGGTCAGGCACAGGTCCGCCAGGGTGGCCTCCGGGTGCGCGCGCAACCAGCTGCGGTACCGGGCGGCGACCTGCACCAGGGCGGCGGGCGTGCGCGCCGACAGCGGAAGCACGCTGAACCGCCGGTCCCCGGGCGCCTCGACCGGACTCGGCGGCTGCGCGGGCGGGCCTGCGTCCTCGGGCGCCACTGGAGCTTCGGAGATGATGACGTGCGCATTGGTCCCGGCGAACCCGAACGAGCTGACGCCCGCGATGCGCGGCCGGCGGTTCCGCTCCCACGGTGTGGCCTCCCGCACCACCTGCAGCGCCAGCCGGTCCCACGGAATGTGCGGCGACGGATTACGGAAGTGCAGGTGCGGCGGCAACAACCCGTGCTCGAGCGACAGGATGACCTTGATGACGCCCGCGATTCCCGCCGCCGCCTCCAGGTGCCCGATGTTCGTCTTCGCCGACCCGATCAGCAGCGGCCGGTCCTCCTCGCGCCCCTCGCCGAGCACGGCGCCCGCGGCCTGGGCCTCGATCGGATCGCCGAGCGATGTCCCGGTCCCGTGCGCCTCCAGGTATCCGACGTCGCCGGGCGCGACGCCGGCCCGCCGCAGCGCCTGGGCGATAACCCGTTGCTGCGCAATGCCGTTCGGCACGGTCAAGCCACCCGATGCGCCGTCCTGGTTGATCGCGCTGCCCCGGATCACGGCCCGGATCCGGTCGCCGTCGCGGATCGCGTCGTCGAGCCGCTTGATGACGATGACACCGCAACCCTCGCCGCGCACGTAACCGTCGGCGGCCGCGTCGAATGTCTTGCACCGGCCGTCGGGCGCGAGCATGTGCGCGTGGGAGAAGGTGATCATGGTCGCCGGGGTGAGCAAAACGTTGGCGCCGCCGGCCAGCGCGAGGTCGCATTCCCCCAAAAGCAGCGCCTGGCAGGCCTGATGGATCGCCACCAGCGACGAGCTGCACGCCGTGTCGACGGCCACCGACGGGCCCTGCAGCCCCAGCCGATGGCTGATCCGGCCGACTGCCGCGGCGTTCGACGTCCCGATTGCCATGTAGGCCTCGATCTCGGGGTAGGTCAGCTCGCCGGAGGCCATCCCCAGGTAGTCATGGGTGGCCAAGCCGACGAACACGCCGGTGTTGGTGTCCGCCAAAGCCGTTGGCGCGGTGCCCGCGTGCTCCACCGCCCGCCACGCCGTCTCCAGCAGGAGCCGGTGCTGCGGGTCCAGCAACCTGACCTCGCGCGCCGACATGCCGAAGAACGGCGCGTCGAACCCCGTCACATCGTCGACGAAACCCGCCCGGCGGGTCACGATCTTGCCGGGAGCGTCGGGATCCGGGTCGAAGAACTCGTCGGCATCCCACCGGTCGGAGGGCACCTCGGATATCGCGTCCCGGCCTTCGGCCAGCACCTGCCAGTATTCATCCGCGTCCGCGGCCCCCGGAAAGCGTGCCGCGTAGCCCACGATTGCAAAGCCCGAGGCCGACTCCATGGGGCCTTCGGCGGATGTCATGCGGTTGTCCTCCCTGTTTCGATCGGAAGATTCGATGCCCGCGGGCCCTTGCTGCGGCGCCGGAACCGTCGTGCTCCGCACCACGTCGTGAGCCGCTCGCCGCCCTCCCCCAGGAACAGACCTGGCGGAACTCCCCCGGTGTGCTGCCTTCCGCGACCGTCGTGGGAAATGTACACATGCCCGAGCCCCTCGCGCAGCCGAATCACCTCCGACCGCAAGTATGCCCAGTAATGGGGCGGCGCGACGGCGCGGCGCCCAAGAATCGCCGGGTGTGGCGGCCGGCCGGGGCTTCCCGGCCGGGCCGTTTACTCAGCACGGTCGCCCGCCGCGCCCGTGAATCGTCGCATGCGGGTGCGCGCATGCCGGCACCGGTGGTCGTCGAGCGGGTTATCTTGGTGTCGCTACCGACGGGGGGGACGGGGCGGGACTGCAGCCGTCCAGATCGAGGAGAAAATATTGCGAATCGGGAAGATCACGATCGGCTCACTCGGCGATTGGACGCCGACCCCGGGATCGGTCATCTCCTGGCACCCGACGGCGGCGGCCGCCGAAAAGGCCCGGCAGGCGCCGGTCAGTTCCGTGCCGGTCAGCTACATGCAGGGCCAACATCTCCGCAACTATCACCAGCGCACAGAGGCGGGTCTGGGCTTCTCGCGGCAGATCATCGGTACCTGCGACGTAGCCGGCCGATGCGACATTTCGGCCATGGATCACGCCCTGAACGCCTACCTGCGCCGGCATGACACCTTCCGCAGCTGGTTCGACCACACCGGTGACGGCGAGTTCGTCAGGCGCGCCGTCACCGATCCCGCCGACATCGAGTTCGTTCCGATCGACCACGGCACGATGACCGTTGACGAGATACGCGCCCACCTCGTGGGCATCCCGAATCCGCTGGAATGGGCCTGCTTCACCTTCGGGATCATCCAATGCGAGAGTCATTTCACTTTCTTTGCCGCGATGGATCACGTCCACGGGGACGCGACGCTGATCGGCACGACGATGCTCGAGGCCAACGGGATGTATACGGCGTTGAGCGGGGGCGGTGAAGCCCTGGCGCTTCCCGATGCCGGCAGTTTTGACGAGTTCTGCGCCCGCGAACGCGGGTACACCTCGACGTTGACGGTGGATTCGCCTCAGGTGCGCGCGTGGATCGACTTCGCCGAGAACAACAACGGTGGCTTCCCCGAATTCCCGCTCCCGTTGGGTGACCCGATGGCGCCCAGTGGCAGCGACATGGTCTCCGAACTCCTGATGGACGCGGCACAGACGGAACGGTTCGAATCGGCCTGCACGGCGGTCGGCGCCCGCTTCATCGGCGGATTGTTCGCCTGCATCGCCCTGGTAGAGCACGAGTTCACGGGTGCTCCCACCTATTACGGCCTCACTCCCAGGGACACACGCCGGACTACGGATAATTTCATGACGCAGGGCTGGTTTACCGGCCTTGTCCCGATCACCGTGCCAATAGCCGCGGCCTCTTTCGGCGATGCCGCGTGGGCGGCGCAGGATTCTTTCGATTCCGGTCAGAATCTGGCGAAGGTGCCGTACTACCGCGTGCTGGAACTGGCCCCGTGGCTGAGTTGGCCACGGCCGAATTTCCCGGTATCGAACTTCCTGCATGGCGGCGCCGCTCCGCTCAACGCCGTTCTTGCGGCGGCCGACCTGGGCTACGCGAACAACATCGGGATCTATTCGGACGGCCGGTTTTCCTACCAGCTGACCATCTATGTATTCCGGTACGGCGAGGGCACGGTGATGGCGATCATGTTCCCCGACAATCCGGTCGCCCAGAAATCCGTCGCCCGCTATGTGGATGCCATGAAATCGGTGTGCGGGCGGGTCGCCGCCACCGGGCAGTGGGGACGCGTTGCCTAGGAGTGGTTCGATGGCTCGTGCTGCGAGATCGCGCGGTTGGACTCACGCGTCGGCCAGTGTCGCCGGTAGGCGCCCCCGAGCGCGCCGAGAAGGGGCGGGGACGACATGCGACGGCTAGCCGATTTCGTGGTGCGGTGGCCCTGGGCGGTGATCGGGCTCTGGGCCGTGATCGCGGTCGCGCTGCCACTGACCCTGCCCACCCTGGGCGAGATGGCCCAGAAGCATCCGCTGTCCATCCTGCCCGCCGACGCGCCGTCGAACGTCACCGCCCGCAAGATGACCGAGGCGTTCCACGAATCGGGCACCGAAGACCTCCTGTTGGTGGTCCTGACCGACGACAAGGGGCTCGGCCCCGCCGACGAGGCCGCCTACCGCAAGCTGGTGGACGCGCTGCGCCGGGACACCCGCGACGTCGTGATGCTGCAGGACTTCGTCAGCGCGCCACCCCTGCGTTCGGTCCTGACCAGTGCGGACCACAAGGCCTGGGTGCTGCCGGTCGGCATCGCCGGCGAGCTGGGCACGCCGCGGTCCTACGCCGCGTTCAACCGGATCGGCGACATCGTCAAACACGCCCTGGACCAGGCCCCGGCCGGAGCGCACCTGACCGCCAACCTCACCGGCCCCGCGGCCACCGTCGCCGACCTCACGGTCGCCGGCAACCGGGACCGGCTGCCGATCGAACTGGCGATCGCCGTCCTGGTGCTGCTGGTCCTGCTGGTGGTCTACCGCAGCGCGGTCACCATGCTGCTGCCGTTGATATCCATCGGCCTGTCCCTGGTGATCGCGCAGGCGGTGGTGGCGGGCTACTCGCAGCTCACCGGCTCGGGCGTCTCGAACCAGTCCATCGTGTTCCTGAGCGCGATCATGGCCGGCGCCGGCACGGATTACGCCGTCTTTCTCATCAGCCGCTATCACGACTACCTGCGCTCGGGCGCGGGGTTCGACGAGGCGATCAAGCGCGCGATGATCTCGATCGGGAAAGTGATCACCGCCTCCGCCACCACCGTGGGAATCACGTTCCTGCTCATCAGCTTCTCCCGGATGGGAGTGTTCAAGACGGTCGGAATCTCGGCGGCGATCGGGGTCGGCGTGGCCTTCCTCGCCGCGATGACGTTGCTGCCGGCCATCGTGGTGATCGCCGGGCCCCGCGGCTGGGTCAAGCCGCGGCGTGAACTGACCGCCCCGTTCTGGCGGCGTTCCGGCATCCGCATCGTGCGCCGGCCGGTCGTGCACCTGGTGGCCAGCGTGCTCGTGTTGGCCATCCTGGCCAGCTGCGCGGCCCTGGTGCGCTACAACTACGACGATCGCAAGGCCCTGCCGTCTTCGGCCCCCAGTTCCCTCGGGTATGCCGCGCTGGATCGCCACTTCCCCGTGAATCAGTCCATTCCCGAGTACATCCTCGTCCAATCACCCCACGACCTGCGCACCCCGCAGGCCCTTGCGGACCTCGAGCAGATGGCGGACCGGATCAGCCAACTGCCGAACATCGCCGCGATCAGCGGCATCACCCGCCCCACCGGAAACGTGCCCGAGCAGTTCCGGGCCACCTACCAGGCGGGCGCCATCGGCAGCTTCCTGGCCGGCGGCTCCACCCTGATCAACGACCACACGGGAGACCTCAACCGGCTCGTCGACGGGGCCGACAAGCTGGCCGACAACCTCGACGACGTGCGCGGCCAGGTCGACCAGCTGGCCGCCGGCGTGCACGAGCTGGAGAACGCCTTCTCCGCCGCGAAGAACCAGTACAGCGGCGACGCGCTGGTCAAAGAGGTCGACCTCGCGGCCCAGCTCGTCGACCACGTCAACTCGCTCAGCAACGCGATGGGCTGGAACTTCACCGCCGCAAAGAACATGTTCGCCTGGATCGAGCCCGTGCTGGTCGCGCTGCGGGGCAACCCGGTCTGCGACGCCGACCCGTCGTGCAGCGCCACCCGCGGGACGTTCGAGCAGCTGACCGGTGGGCGCGATCAGGAAGACCTCGACGCGATCAATGACCTGTCGCACCAGCTGCAGGAGTACCCGGACAAACGGGCCCTGAAGGCCTCGACGGAGCGCCTGCGTCATGCGGTGGCCAGGCTCGCCGGCGTGCTCAAGTCCATGGGGATGGACCAGCCCGGTGGCCTGCAGGCGAACCTGAACAGCCTGCAGGGCGGCGCGGACCGGTTCGCCGGCGGGAGCCGGCAGGTGGCCGACGCGGTGGCCCAGCTCGTCGAACAGGTCAAGAAGCTGGGCGCCGGGCTCAGCGAGTCGTCGGCGTTTCTGTTGTCGCTGAAAAACGACGCGGCACGACCGGCGATGGCCGGGTTCAACATCCCGTCCCAGCTGCTGCATCTGGAGGAGTTCCGGAAGGCCGCCAAGGTGTTCATCTCGCCGGACGGCCACACCGTGCGATACCTGGTTCAGACCAAACTCAATCCGTTCAGCACCGAGGCCATGGATCAGGTCGACGCGATCACCGCGACCGCTCACCGGGCCCAGCCGAACACCGCATTGGCGGACGCCACGGTATCGATGGCGGGCTACCCCGTCGGCCTCAAGGACACGCGCGACTACTACCGGCACGACATCCGGTTCATCATCGCGGTGACCCTGCTCGTGGTGCTGCTGACCTTGATCGTGCTGCTGCGTGCGATCGTCGCGCCGCTGTATCTGGTTGCCTCCGTGGTCATCTCGTATCTGTCGGCGGTGGGCATCGGCGCAGTGGTATACCAATTCATCCTCGGCCAGCAATTGCACTGGAGCGTGCCCCCGCTGGCATTCGTGGTATTGGTCGCGGTGGGGGCCGACTACAACATGCTGCTCGTCTCGCGAATGCGCGACGAGTCTCCGCACAGCATGCGGTACGGCATCAT
The DNA here is from genome assembly GCA_963711445.1 of uncultured Actinomycetota bacterium. GTDB lineage: Bacteria > Actinomycetota > Actinomycetes > Mycobacteriales > Mycobacteriaceae > Mycobacterium. Next base: position 1,120,344 of record CAVQEF010000001.1, on the reverse strand, counting down.
TCGCACCCTGAGCTCGACGGGCGGCGTCATCACGGCGGCGGGCCTGATCTTCGCCGCCTCGATGGCCGGCCTGTTGTTCTCCAGCATCGGCACCGTGGTCCAGGGCGGCTTCGTGATCGGGGTGGGGATCCTGCTCGACACCTTCCTGGTGCGCACCATCACGGTCCCCGCCATCGCCGCGCTGATCGGGCGGGCCAACTGGTGGCCGTCGGGAACCGGCGCGCGGAGGTCCGCGCGGAGGTCCGCGCGGAGGTCCTGGCCGAGGTTACCGCGGCGGTCGCCGACCGGACGCGCCGAGCCACAGCCGGGTTAGCACGCATCCGTGCCGTATGTGAAACTAGAGAAGCCGAGCGGTCAGGGGTAGGGATGGGAAAGCTCCTCGCAGGAGTCATGGCGCTGGTAACTGTCAGTGCCGCAGGATGTTTCGGCGTCGCGACGGTCTCCGCCGACGACACGGCCATCGGCGGGCCGCCGACACCGGGGGGACCGGGCGACCAGACGGCGTACGCCCTCGGCGGCGCTCACGTGCTGGGCATCCCCTATGACGAGTACATCCGCCAGGAGGGGGCCCAGTGGTTCCCCGGCCAGAAGCGGCAAATCGTCGGCTACCCGGCTGGACAGGTCCAGGGGCACGTGCTGGAGCGACTCTTCCCCGGCATCGGGAAGTTCGGCGAGAACTTCCCGGGCCTGGGCCTGGACGGCCCCAGCGTCGGCGAGTCGGTCGACGTGGGAATCGACAACCTCGTCGCGGCGATCAAGGCCGGCGGCCCCGGTACGGCGATCGGCCTGTCCGAGGGCGGGTTCGTGGTCGACGGGGCGCAGGCTCGGCTGGCCGACGACCCGACCGCTCCCCCGCCGGACACGCTGAACTTCGCCACGTTCGGCGACCCGATCGGGCGGCACGCCTTCGGTCAGAGTTTCCTGAGCGCCGTGTTCCCGGTCGGCAGCGTGGTTCCCGCGCTCGACTACACCATGCCACCGCCCTACGAGAGCCAGTACGACACCGACAAGTTCGTGGCCGCCTACGACTCGATCGCTGACTTCCCGGACCGGCCGGACAACATGTTCGCCCTCGCCAACACGCTCATGGGCCTGGCCACCGGCCACACCGCGGTGGCCTTCACGAATGCGAGCATGGTGCCGCCGCAGAACGTCAGGACGACGGTCAACTCCAGGGGCGCGAAGATCACGACGGTCATGGTCCCGGAGAAGCACCTTCCCCTGGTCATGCCGCTGGCCTACATCGGGATCCCGGAGGACACCCTGAACAAGCTCGACGCCATCCTGGCGCCCCGGGTCAACGCGGGCTATGCGCGCAACGACGACCCCTCGACCGCCCCGGTCCAGGTGGACCCGGTGCACGGCTTCGACCCCGCGGAGGTCACCGCGCCGGCCAACCAGGCCACATTCGGCGGCGGCGCCGACCCGTTCTCGCAGATCCTCGCCGGTGCCCTGTCCGTGTTGTCCCACGGCGCAGGACAGGCGGACCACTGACCTCGATGCGGTGCATCGGACAAACCCGTACGGACGCGATGTGACGCCCATGACACCCATGCCACCGAGCGCCCAGTCCTCCATCCTCTCGATGCTGCACGGACGTGCCAGCCTGCGGCCCGACGACGTCGCGTTCACCTTCACCGACTACGACGCCGACTGGGGGGGCGTTCCCGAGAGTCTCACGTGGTCGCGGCTGTCCCGCCGAACGCTCAACGTGGCGCGCGAACTCGACCTGCACGGCTCCGTCGGAGACCGGGCGGTGATCCTGGCGCCCCAGTCCCTGGACTACATCGTGGCGTTCCTGGGCGCCATGCAGGCCGGGCTCATCGCGGTGCCGCTCCCGCTGCCGCACCGCGGCTCGACTCAGGACCGGGTCAGTGCGGTCCTCGCCGACACGTCGCCCGCGGTGGTGCTCACCACGTCCGGGGTCGCGGCCGAGGTCACCGAATACGTCGATCGAGCGCGCCTGGACGCGGTTCCGAAGATCGTCGAAATCGATGCGATCAACCTGGACGCCGAGGGCGAAACGCGGCTTCGGACAGGCGATCTGCCCGGCGTCGCGTACCTGCAGTACAGCTCGGGCTCGACCCGACTGCCGACCGGGGTCATGATCTCGCACCGCAACCTGCAGGTGAATTTCGAGCAGCTGATGCGCAGCTTCTTCGCCGACTCCCACATCAAAGCCCCGCCGAACACCACGATCGTTTCCTGGTTGCCCTTCTACCACGACATGGGGTTGGTGCTGGGGGTCTGCGCGCCGATCCTGGGCGGCTATCGCGGGGAGCTGACCAGCCCCGTGTCGTTCCTGGAGAGGCCGGCGAGGTGGGTGCGATCCTTGGCCGCGAGCACTCATGCGTTTTCGGCGGCGCCGAACTTCGCGTTCGACCTGGCCGCCCGCAAGACCAGCGACGCCGACCTGGCCGGTCTCGACCTCGGCGGCGTGCTGGGCATCATCAGCGGTGCCGAACGTGTCGAGCCGGCCACCTTGCAACGCTTCGTGGATCGCTTCGCCCACTTCGATTTTCGGGACCACATGGTGCGCCCGTCGTACGGCTTGGCGGAGGCAACCGTCTTCGTGACGGCCGGCACCTGGAGCGAGTCGTCGAGCACGGTTCGCTTCGACGCCGACGCGCTGTCCGCCGGCCGCGTCCGGCCGGGTGCGGCCGGGACCGGCACGGCGCTGGTGAAATACAAAGTGCCGCAGTCACCCACGCTGCGGATCGTCGACCCCGGCACCGGCCGCGAGAGCCCGCCCGACACGGTCGGCGAGATCTGGATACAAGGCCCCAACGTCGCCGAGGGCTACTGGCACAAGCCGCCGGAGGAACAGCGCTGTTTCGGCGCGACGCTCGTGGACCCGTCGCCGGGCACGCCCGAGGGACCCTGGCTGAGGACCGGCGATCTGGGCTTCATCTTCTCCGGCGAGCTGTTCATCGTCGGCCGCATCAAGGACCTGCTGATCATCCGGGGACGCAATCACTATCCGGAGGACATCGAGGCGACGGTCCAGGAGGTCACCGGCGGTCGGGTCGCGGCCATCTCGGTTCCGGTGCGCAGCACCGAGGAACTGGTCACCATCATCGAGCTCAAGAAGCGAGGCGTTTCCGACGAGGAGGCGATGCACTGGCTCGGCGGCGTCAGGAGTGACGTCACCTCGGCGATATCCAACGCGCACGGCCTGACGGTCGGGGACCTCGTTCTGGTGCCGCCGGGGTCGATCCCCACCACGACGAGCGGCAAGATCCGGCGCGCCGCCTGTGTCGAGCAGTACCGCCGGGACCAATTCGCCCGGCTGGACGCCTGAGCACAAACCCGGCCGGCCCGGATCCGATCACGACGCGCCCGACTCGCGGGCACGCGGACCGGGTTGCACATAATGAGTGCAATCACACCGGCAAAGGAGCCCCGATGAGCACGACACACACAGACCGTCCGCTTCGGGTGATCCAGTGGACGACGGGCAACATCGGGCGCCGTTCGCTGCACGCCATCATCGGAAGGCCCGACATGGAACTGGTCGGGGTCTACGCGCACGGGGCGGACAAGGTCGGCGTCGACGCCGCCGACCTCGCCGGCTGGCCCGAACCGACCGGAGTGCAAGCGACCAGCGACATCGACGCGCTGCTCGCCCTGGGCGCCGACGCGTGCTGCTACAACCCCCTGTGGCCCAGCATCGACGAACTGGTCCGGCTGCTGGAATCGGGCGTCAACGTGTGTACCAGCGCGGCCTGGATCACCGGCGGCAAGCAGACACCGCAGGACCGCACGCGCATCCTGGACGCCTGCGAACGCGGCAATTCGACGATCTTCGGCAGCGGCGCGCACCCCGGGATGACGAACATGGTCGGCATGGTGCTGTCCGCCTCCTGCGAGCGCGTCGACGAGATCCGGATCACCGAGTCGGTGGACTGCTCGACCTACGAATCGGCGGAAACCCAGACGGCGATGGGGTTCTCCCAGGACCCCGACACCCCGGGCCTGGCCGAGAACGTCCGGCGGGAAAGCGAAGTGTTCGCCGAGTCGGCGGCGATGATGGCCGACGCGATCGGGGCCGAGCTGGACAAGATGACCTTCGACGTCACCTTCACCGCGGCCACCGCCGACTCCGACCTGGGCTTCATGAAGATCCCCGCCGGAACGGTCGGCGGCGTCTACGGGTACCACCGTGGCTGGCAGGGCGATCGCAACGTCGTCAGCGTCGGATTCAACTGGACCATGGGCAACCACGTGGCCCCGCCCAAGCCGCTCGAGCACGGCCACGTCATCCAGGTGTTCGGGCTGCCCAACATGCGCACCGTCCTGCACTGCCTGCCGCCGAAGGACTGGACCGAGCCCGGATTCATGGGCCTGGGGATGATCTACACCGCAATGCCGGTGACCAACGCGGTCCCGGCCGTGGTGGCCGCGCGGCCGGGCATCGCGACGCTCGCCGACCTGCCGCCGGTCACCGGCCGGGTGGCGCGCTGAAGCTATGCCGTTCACCACACGAATGGGGCCCGGAGGAACGCTTCCGTGCCTTAAGGTTTAACATACTTAGCCGAGCAAAGGTTTCGTTGATTTGGCTGGTCGACGACGGTGTTGACCCTTCCGGCTGGACGGCGGGCCACATGGCGGTGAGTGGAAGGCGGTGACATGAGATCGGTTTCCATTACCGGCTTGGTCAAACGAGCGTGGATACCGCTGGTGCTGGTCGTGGTGCTCGGCGTCTCCGGGTTGGTCGTGTCGCGACTGCACCGGATCTTCGGCTCGCAGGACCTCAACGCGAACGCCGGCGCCGGCATCGAGATCGTGCAGTTCAACCCCAAGGTCGTGACCTACGAGATCACCGGGCCGCCCGGGGCCACCGCGAACATCAACTACTGGGACGCCGACGCCAACACCCACCAGGTCAACGGGGCCCCGCTGCCGTGGTCCTACACCCTGTCGACGACGCTGCCCTCGGTCAGCGCGAACATCATGGCCCAAAGTGACGCCGGCCAGATCGGCTGCCGGATCACCGTCGACGGCGTGGTGCGCGAACAGCAGAGCGCCGACGGCGTGAACGCACAGACCTTCTGCCTGGTGAAGTCCGCATGACCGCGACGAGCACCCAGGAAACGCAGAGCGCCGCGGCGCCGGGCTCCGAGCGTCCCCATCGGCCGTTCATTCCGCGCTTCATCCGCATCTTCGCGGTGCCGATCATCCTGGGCTGGGTCGCGCTGACCGTTCTGGTCAATGTCGCGGTCCCCGCGCTGGAAGTCGTCGGGGAGGCGCACTCGGCGCCGATGGCCCCGCTGGACGCTCCGTCGATGAAGGCGATGATGCGGCTGGGCCACAACTTCCAGGAATTCGATTCCAACAGCACCGTGATGATCGTGCTGGAAGGCCAGCAGCCGCTCGGTGACGCCGCCCACCGCTACTACGACGACATCGTCAGCACGCTGCGCCAGGATCCCGAGCACGTGCAGCACATCCAGGACTTCTGGGGTGACCGGTTCACCGCCGCCGGGGCCCAGAGCGCCGACGCCAAGGCCTCCTACGTCATGGTCAACATCGCCGGCAACCAAGGAACCACTCAGGCCAACGATTCGGTACAGGCCGTCCGCAAAGTCGTCAGCCAAACCCCGGCGCCGCCCGGCGTGCATGCCTACGTCACCGGACCGGCGGCACTCAGCAACGACACGCACATCATGGGCAACGCCAGCCTGGCCAAGATCACCCTGTTCACCCTCGGCGCGATCGCGATCATGCTGCTGCTGGTGTACCGCTCGTTCGTCACCACCTTGATCCAGCTGTTCATGACCGGTATCGCGCTGGCCTCGTCGCGGCAGATCGTCGCGGCGCTGGGCAATCTCAACGCGTTCGGCCTGACCACGTTCGCCGCGAACATCCTCACGATGCTGGCGATCGCCGCCGGAACCGACTACGGCATCTTCCTCGTCGGCCGCTATCAGGAGGCGCGCCGGGCCGGCGAGGACCGGGAGAGCGCGTACTACACGACCTTCCGGGGTGTGGCCCCCGTCGTGCTCGGGTCGGGCCTGACCATCGCCGGGGCCACGTACTGCCTCAGCTTCGCCCGGTTGCCCTGGTTCAACACGATGGGCCCGCCGGTGGCGATCGGAATGCTGGTCGTCGTGCTGGCCGCCCTGACGCTGGGTCCGGCGGTGATCTTCGTGGGCAGCCGGTTCGGCCTGTTCGAGACCAAGCGGGCGGCCAAGGGACGGCTGTGGCGCCGCGTCGGCACGGCGGTGGTGCGCTGGCCGCTGCCGATCTTCGCCGTCAGCGGCGCGGTCGTGCTGATCGGCATGCTCGGCCTGCCCGGATACACCACCAGCTACAACGACCGCTACTACCTGCCGGAATCAGCCCCGGCCAACCTCGGCTATGCCGCGGCGGACCGGCACTTCTCGCAGGCGCGGATGAACCCCGACATGCTGATGGTCGAAGCCGACCACGACATGCGCAACCCGGCCGACATGCTGGTGCTGGACAAGGTCGCCAAGAACCTCATCCGCACGCACGGCATCGCGATGGTCCAGGACATCACCCGGCCGCTGGGGATCCCGATCCAGCACAGCTCGATCCCCTTCCAGAACAGCATTTCCGGCCAGACGACCATGCAGAACATGGACTTCCTCAGGGAGCGCATGGCCGACATGCTCAAGATGGCCGACATGATGCAGTTCCAGATCGAGACGATGGAGCGCATGTACCAGGTCACCCAGAACCTGTCGCAGGCCGCCGACGACAGCGCGCGGACCACGGCCGAGACCTCGGCCATCACCGACCAGGTGCGCGACCACCTGGCCGACTTCGAGGACATGTGGCGGCCGATCCGCAGCTATTTCTACTGGGAGAAGCACTGCTACGACATTCCCATCTGCTTCTCGCTGCGGTCGATCTGGGACACCATCGACGGTTTCGACAAGCTCGCCGAGAAATTCCATGAACTCAGCTCCGACATCCAGCGCACCGCCGACGCGACGCACGAGATGCAGGCGCTGATCCCGCCGATGATCGCCACGATGAAGACCACCAAGGCGTTGACGCTGACTATGCACAGCACCTTTCAGGCGATGATCAACCAGATGGACGCGATGAACGACACCGCGATCGTGATGGGGCAGAGCTTCGACAAGTCCAAGAACGACGATTTCTTCTACCTGCCGCCCGAGGCGTTTTCCAACCCGGAGTTCATCCGCGGCATCAAGATGTTCTTCTCGCCCGACGGCAAGTCCACCCGCTTCTTCATCACCCATCAGGGCGATCCGATGACGCCGGAAGGCATTTCGCGGGTCAATTCCGAGCGCACCGCCGCCCAGGAGGCGTTGAAGCAGTCGTCCCTGTCGGAGGCCAAGGTGTATCTGGGCGGGACGGCGGCCACCTTCAAGGACATGCACGACGGCGCCAAGTACGACCTGATGATCGCGGTGGTGTCGGCGCTGACGCTGATCTTCATGATCATGCTGTTGCTGACCCGCAGCGCCGTCGCCGCCCTGGTCATCGTGGGCACCGCGGCCAGCTCGATCGCGGCGTCGTTCGGGCTGTCCGTGCTCATCTGGCAGGACCTGTTCGGTTTCAAGATCCACTGGATCGTGATGGCGCTGTCGGTGATCATCCTGTTGGCCGTGGGGTCCGACTACAACCTGCTGCTGGTCTCCCGGTTCAAGGAGGAGATCCACGCCGGGCTCAAGACCGGCATCATCCGGTCCATGGCCGGCACCGGCACGGTGGTGACGTCGGCCGGACTGGTGTTCGCCTTCACCATGGCAGCCATGCTGGGCAGCGATCTGACGGTTCTGGGCCAGTTCGGGTCGACCGTCTGCATCGGCCTGCTGCTGGACACCCTGGTGGTGCGCACGCTGCTGATGCCGTCGATCGCCACCATGCTCGGACGCTGGTTCTGGTGGCCGCAGGTCGTCCACCCCCGCGGCGATTACGGGCTGCGCCGGTCGGCGTCCCGCGAGGCCGACACCGCCCCGATACCGGTGGGGACGCACAACACATGAGATGGTGCTCGGATGAACGTCCGCGACGAGCGCGGCTTGCCGGCCTCCGTGGAGGAGGCGGTCGAGCGGATGTACGCGCGGTTCGGCAGCTACCCGCTCCCGGAGAGCCTCGAGCCGTGTCCTGAATGCGGCCCCGAATCCTCCGCCGACGACATCGCCGCCGACATCGCCGCGACGTCGCTGTGCTCACTGTCCGGCCGGCAACTTGACGCGGTGCACGTCGTGTCGCTTGGCGACGATGCCCTGCGCCACTTCTTTCCGCGCCTGGTCGAGTTGCTGCTGGTCGAACCCGCTCCGCCCTTCGATTTCGGCTACGGCCTGCACAGATTGAAGGGCCGGCTGCCGGCGTGGGAAGAGGCGGAGACCGCGGCCGTCCGGCGGGTCCTCGACGCCGTCTGGGCCGAACTCCTGAGCGCCTACCCCGCCCGTCTCGGCTATCTGTCCGATACCCGGTCCATGCTGAATCTCGCGGACTGGTGCGACATCGGCTTGGAGCCGTTCCTGGAAGGCTGGCAGGACGTCGACACGCTTTGCGCTGCAAGGCATCTGGCCGACCTGGTTTCCGACGTCTGCACGTTCGAGACGCCGTTCGGGCCAGCGGCGAAAAACACGGTGCTGTCCTGGCTGAGCCAGCCCGCGATCGGCGAGCGGCTCCAGGACGCCGTCCTCGCGACCGGCTCCGAGGACGCGGCGCTCGAGCTCTCGGCCGCCTACGAACTCTGGACGTCGTGCGTGCGGGTCTGACCGGCGGACGGCTCGGCCAGCTCCAGGCAGACCGCGACGGCGCCGGCGCCGACGTGCAGCGCCAGCACCGGCCCCAGCGGGGTCACGGTCGCGGGCGCACACCCCGGGAGCCGCCGCGCCAGCGCCGCGGCCACCAGCTCGGCGCCGTCGGGGTTGGCGACGTGGTGCACCGCCAGCGTGGCGCTGCCCTCGCCCACCACCTCGCAGACCCGGTCGATCATTGCCTCGGTCGCGTTGCTGACCGTGCGCACCCGTTGGGCCAGAACGAGTTTGCCGTCCTCGATGCGCAGCAGCGGCTTGAGCGCCAGCGCGGTGCCCAACCACGCCTTGGCCCCGCCGATCCGTCCGCTGCGGCGTAGGTTGTCCAGCCGATGAACCACCACGAACGCATGGGTGCGGCACACCGCCGACCTCGCGGCCCCGGCGACGGCGTCCAGGCCGGCGCCGCCGGCCGCGGCCCGCGCCGCGGCCAGCGCGACGAAGCCGGTGCCCATCGCGGCCGACCTCGAGTCGACGACCCGGACCGCCGGCCCCAGCTCGGCGGCGGTCCGCTGGGCGGCGCTATAGGTGCCCGACAACCCCGAGGAGATGTGTACCGCCACCACGCCGTCGCCCCCGCTGTCGGTCAGCGCCCGCCGGTAGGCGTCGGCGAGTTCGGCCGGGGTGGCGGCCGCCGTGGTGGCGTGGCGCTTGTGGACGTCGTCGGGGATCTCGTCGAGGCCGTCGCGCAGGTCGACGCCGTCGAGCAGGATGTGCAGCGGAACCACGCGTATCGCCCACTGGTCGCACACGTCGGCGGGCAGCCGCGACGACGCGTCGGTCACCACCACGACGGTCATGGGTCAGTCACACGACTTCTCGGTGCTCACTTGAGCCTTCTGCAAGGCCTCGGCCAGCGCCTTGAGCATCAGCTCCGCGACGGCCTGGTGAGCTTCGAAGTTCCAATGGATCCCGTCGGGATTGCCCCGCCCGCTCATGACCTGCTCGGCCACGGCGGCCTTGAGGTCGACCAGGGGAACGTCGCGGTCCTGCGCCCATTCGGTGATCGCGGCCACCGTGCCCGGGCGGCCGTGGTGGGCCCGGCCGTAGGTGTCGGCAATGTGCACCGACGGCAGCGACGCCACGATCGGGATACCGGGGCGGTTGAAATCGATTGCGGCACGGGTCTGTTCAAGGTATTCGACGCTCAGGTGCGGCGGCAGCGCCGGCCGGGCCACCGGCGACAGCCTCGGCTGCACCCACCCGTAGCCATCACGGACCCAGCGCCGCAGCCACGACGGGCGCACGTAGCGGATGAGCTCGCGCAACGCGGTGGGCAGCACCGATGGCAGGGAGTCCATCCCGGCGGTCGCGAAGATCACCGCGCCGGCCCGCGGCAGCGCCGCCCAGGCCCGCGGGTCCTGGGTCGCCGCCCACCAGATGTCCCGGCAGGTCCAGCCGATGCGGCCGATCAGCTCCAGGTCCCAATCAAGCTGCGCCGCAACAATATTAGGCCAGATACGCGGGTCATCGGCTGGCAGCCCGCCGGTGGGGCCGTAGTAGGCCAGCGAGTCGGCGAACACCAGCAGGGTGGGTCGTGCTTCAGAGGACATCGCCGAAGACCTGCGCCGAAGCGTTCCAGACGTCGAGGCGCCAGCCGATGCCGGCCAGGTTGTCCGCGTCGGCTCCGTCGTCGCGCGAATGGCCGGACAGCTGCACCCAACTGGCGTTGCCCATGCCGCCCAGGATCGGCCAGTTCGGAACCGGGAGCTCGAGCAGGGCGGCCGACAGCGCGGCGATCAGCCCGCCGTGGGCGACCAGCACCACCGGTCGGTCCGGCTGGTTCGGGTCGCCCCATTCCGGACTTCCGGCGATCAGCTCGGCGACCAGCGGCACGCTGCGCGAGGCCACGTCCACCCGGCTTTCCCCGCCGTGCGGGGCCCAGGTGGCATCCTCGCGCCACGCCAGCCGGGCCCCCGGCGCCTCGGCGTCGATCTGCGTGTGGGTCATGCCCTGCCAGTCGCCCAGGTGGGTTTCGCGCAGCCGCTCGTCCACCCGGACCTCCACCCCGGCCCGCTCCCCGAGCGTGACCGCGGTGTCGTAGGCGCGGCGCAGGTCCGAGGAAACGATCAGCAGCGGCCGCCGCTTGGCCAGCGCCTCGGCGGCCGCGACGGCCTGCGCCCGGCCCAGCTCGCTGAGCTCGGTGTCCAGCTGCCCCTGCATCCGGCTGCCGAGGTTGAACGCGGTTTGGCCGTGCCGCAACATGATCAGGCGACGGATGCTCATGACCGCTCCGCTGTGTCCTGGGCATCTCCCGGGTCCTGGGCCTCCGCCGACAGGTCCACCGGCACCACCGGGCAGTCGCCCCACAACCGGTCCAGCGCGTAGAAGTCGCGGTCGTCCTGGTGCTGGATGTGCACGACGATGTCGCGGTAGTCGAGCAGGGTCCAGCGCCCCTCCCGGGTGCCCTCGCGGCGCGCCGGCTTGTATCCCGCCCGGCGCATTTTCTCCTCCACCTCGTCGACGATGGCGTTGACCTGCCGCTCGTTGGACGCCGAGGCGATGACGAAGCAGTCGGTGATGACCAGCTGGCCCGACACGTCGATCACCAGCACGTCGTTGGCCAGTTTGGCCGCGGCCGCCTCGGCGGCCACGGTCGCCATGTCGATGGCTTCCCGGGTCGCGCTCATGAGTTGTTCCCGGTGGCCAGAACGTTCGGGTTCGCGGTGCCGCCGGCGTCTGAGGCGCGGCGGTAGAGCCGGCGCTTGGAGACGTACTGCACGACGCCGTCGGGCATCAGGTACCACAGCGGGCGGGACTCCTCGGCGCGCCGGCGACAATCGGTCGACGAGATCGCCAGCGCCGGGATCTCCACGAGCGTCAACGCGTCGTCGGGCAGCTCGCCGAGCACGCCGGTGACGTGCTCGCGCTGCAGCTCGTAGCCGGGCCGGCTGACCCCGATGAAACGGGCCAGCTCGAAAACCTCCTCCCAGCCGTGCCACGACAGGATGGACGCCAGCGCGTCGGCGCCGGTGATGAAGTACAGCTCCGAATCGGGGTTGAGGGCGTGCAGGTCCCGCAGCGTGTCCCTGGTGTAGGTGGGGCCGGCGCGGTCGATGTCGACCCGGCTCACCGAGAAGCGGGGATTGGACGCGGTCGCGATCACGGTCATCAGGTAACGGTCCTCGGCGGCCGACACGTGGCGGCCCTTCTGCCAGGGCTGGCCGCTCGGCACGAACACCACTTCGTCGAGGTCGAACAGGTCGGCGACCTCACTCGCGGCAACCAGGTGGCCGTAATGGATGGGATCGAACGTCCCACCCATCACCCCCAGCCTGCGCTTGTGCATGGTCAGCCAGCTTACTTGAGCCGGCGATCGCGCCGATTTCCCGGCGCTGACCGCCGGCGGGGCTCAGACCGGCAGCAGCTGGTCGATCACCGCGGCCAGCTGTTTGGCGGACCGGCATTCGTGCATCGTGATCACCTCCTGGTAGCGCGGCACCGCCGAGTCGCCGCTGCCCCACAGGTGTTTGGGCTCGGGGTTGAGCCAGTGCGCGTGCCGGCTGGCGGTCACCATGTCGTCCAGCACGTCGATCGCGGGGTCGCGGTAGTTGGTGCGGCCATCGCCGAGCACCAGCAACGAGGACCGCGGCGAGAGCACATTGGGAAACGACTGCAGAAACGACACGAACGCGTTGCCGTAGTCCGAATGCCCGTCGCGGGAGTAGACGCCGGCCTCCCGGGTGATCCGCTGGATCGCCACGGCCAGGTCGGCTTCGGGCCCGAACATGTGCGTGACCTCGTCGGTGGTGTCGATGAACGCAAACACCCGAACACGCGAGAATTGCTGGCGCAGGGCATGTACCAGCAGCAGCGTGAAATGGCTGAACCCGGCGACGGAACCCGAGACATCGCACAGCACAACCAGTTCCGGGCGCGCCGGCCGCGGTTTGGCCAGCACCACGTCGATCGGGACCCCGCCGGTGGACATCGACTTGCGCAGCGTCTTGCGCAGGTCGATCGTCCCGGCGCGGGTGCGCCGCCGGCGGGCCGCCAGCCGGGTGGCCAGCGTGCGGGCCAGCGGAGCCACCACCCCGCGCATCTGGCGCAGTTGGTCACCCGAGGCGCGCAGGAACTCGACGTTCTCGGAAAGCTGTGGGATGCCGTACATCTGAACGTGGTCGCGGCCCAGCTGTTCGGCGGTGCGGCGCTTGGTCTCGGCGTCGACCAGCTTGCGCAGCTGCGTGATCCGCTGCGCGGCAAGCGCCTTGGCGATCTGCTCCTGGGTGGGGGTGGGCTCGTCGCCGTAGGGGGCGAGCAGACCGGCCAGCAGCTTGCCCTCCAGCTCGTCCAGCGCCATCGCCTTGAGCGCCTGATACGACGAGAACGACGGGCCGCGGCTGGAGCTGTACTTGCCGTAGGCCTCGACGATCCGCGCGATCATCGAGACCAGGCGCTCGTCCATGTCGGCGAGGTCGGGGTTTTCGGAGAGCAGGTCCAGCAGCATCTGGCGCATCGCCTCGACGTCGTCGGGCGGCAGTGAGTCGTCGCCTTGCGCGTCGTCTGCCGCACCCTCCGAGGCCACCGTGCGGGCGCCCAGCGCCGCGGGAAACCACAGGTCGAACATGGCGTCGTAGGTCTCCCGGTGGTCGGGCCGGCGCAGCACGGCGCACGCGATGCCCTCACGCAGCACCTCGCGATCGCCCAGGCCGAGCGTGGCCATCACCCGTCCGGCGTCCACCGTCTCCGAGGGCCCCACCGAAATGCCCGCCCCGCGAAGGGCCTCCACGAAACCCACCAGGTGGCCGGGCAGCCCGTTCGGGGCGAGCGGCCGGCTGGGTCGGATGCGGCGGGGAGCCATCGCTGCCTGCCTAGTTCAGCCGAAGCTCGCCGCTGGCGCGCTGCTGGTCGGATTGGTGCTTGAGGACCACGCCGAGCGTCGCGGCGACCACCGCGTCGTCGATGGTGTCCAGGCCCAGCGCAAGCAGCGTGCGGCCCCAGTCGATGGTCTCGGCGATGGAGGGGACCTTCTTGAGCTGCATGCCGCGCAGCACGCCGATGATGCGCACCAGCTCCTCGGCCAGGTGCTGAGGCAGCTCGGGGACCCGGGACAACAGGATGCGGCGCTCCAGCTCGGGACTGGGAAAGTCGATGTGCAGGAACAGGCAGCGGCGCTTGAGCGCCTCGGACAGTTCGCGGGTGGCGTTGGACGTCAGCACGACGAACGGGGCCCGCTCGGCGGTGATGGTGCCCAGCTCGGGGACGGTCACCGCGAAGTCGGACAGCACCTCGAGCAGCAGGCCCTCGATCTCGATGTCGGCCTTGTCGGTCTCGTCGATCAGCAGCACCGTCGGCTCGGTGCGCCGGATCGCGGTCAACAGCGGGCGCGACAGCAGGAACTCCTCGCTGAACACGTCGTCCTTGGTCTGATCCCAGTCGCCATGTCCGGCAGCGTTGGCGGTTTGAATACGAAGTATCTGCTTGGCGTGGTTCCACTCGTAGAGCGCGCGCGCCTCGTCGACGCCCTCGTAGCACTGCAGGCGCACCAGCCCCGAGCCGGTGGCCTGGGCGACCGCGCGGGCCAGTTCGGTCTTGCCGACGCCGGCGGGGCCCTCCACCAGCAGCGGCTTGCCGAGCCGGTCGGCCAGGAACACCGCCGTCGCGGTGGCGGTGTCGGGCAGGTAACCGGTCTGCGCCAATCGCCGCGAGACATCGTCGATGTCGGCGAACAGCGGCTTGGGCCGGGCGGGCAGGCTCACGATCTGGATTCTCCTCAAAACGTTGTCACAGGTGTCAGACCGGGCGGATCTGGCCGTCCCCCCAAGCGATCCACTTGGTCGAGGTCAGTTCCGGCAGTCCCATCGGACCCCGGGCGTGCAGCTTCTGGGTGGAGATGCCGATCTCGGCGCCGAAGCCGAACTGCTCGCCGTCGGTGAACGCCGTCGATGCGTTGACCATGACGGCCGCGGCGTCGACCCCGTCGGTAAACCGCTGGGCCGCAGCCATGTTGGTGGTCACGATGGCCTCGGTGTGTCCGGTGCCGTACTCGTTGATGTGGGCGATCGCGGCGTCGACGCCGTCGACCACTGCCACCGCGATGTCCATCGACAGGTATTCGCGGCGCAGGTCGTCCTCGCCGGGGGCTTCGAGCAGCCCCCCGTGCACGGTCACCCCGGCGCCTTGCAGGGCGGACAGCAGCCTGGGCATCGCCTCCGCGGCGATCGCGGCGTCCACCAGCAGCGTCTCGGCGGCATTGCACACACTGGGCCGTCGGGTCTTGGAGTTCAGCAGAATCCGCTCCGCCACCTCCAGGTCGGCGCCCTCGTGCACGTAGACGTGGCAGTTGCCGACGCCGGTCTCGATGGTGGGCACCTGCGCGTCGCGGACCACCGCGTCGATCAGGCTGGCTCCCCCGCGCGGGATCACCACGTCGACCAGCCCGCGGGCCTGGATCAGGTGCGTCACCGTGGACCGGTCGGTGGCCGGCAGCAGCTGCACGGCATCGGCGGGCAGGTCCTCACTGGCCAGCGAGGCCCGCAGCACGTCGACGAGCGCCTGGTTGGACTTGGCCGCCGACGAACTCCCGCGCAGCAGCACGGCATTTCCGGACTTGAGCGCCAGGCCGAAGGCGTCGACGGTGACGTTGGGCCGACCCTCGTAGATCATGCCGATCACGCCGAGCGGCACCCGCTGCTGCCGCAGATGCAGGCCGTTGGGCAACGTGTAGCCGCGCAGCACCTCGCCGACCGGGTCGGGCAATCCGGCCACCTGGCGCAGTCCGGCGGCGATTCCCTCGACGCGTTTGTCGTCCAACGCCAACCGGTCGAGCATCGCCGTCGGCGTGCCGGCGGCGCGGGCGGCGTTCAGGTCTTCGGCGTTCGCCGCCAGGATCGACTCGGTGTGCGCGACCACCGCGGCGGCCGCGGACTGCAGCGCGGCGTCCTTGGCGACCGTCGGCAACACCGCGAGTTCGCGGGCGGCGACCCGGCCACGGCGCGCGGCATCGTGGACTTCTTGGCGCAAGTCCGGGCGCGATGGTGCTCGCAGACTCATTGAACCAGGGTATCGGTCGCCTGCCGGGGTGTCTCACCCTACCCGCTCACCCCGACCGACCTGTCGCACTTTTGTGCGGCGCTCCTCGAGGATGCGACCAAAGTTCTGCAGCAGCAAGGGTTCCCGCATCACGAGCGGCTCGAGGTGCTCGCGGTCGATCTCCAACGCGGTCACCTCCCCGAGCGCGTAGGCGCTGGCGAGGTTCGGCTGCCGGGTCAGCGCCGTGAGCCCCAGAAACGAGCCCTCGGCCAGCGTGCTGATCACCGCGAGCGACCCGTCCTCGCCCGTCGCGACCAATTGCACGCTGCCCGCGACCAAAAACGTCATGCCCGCCGGCACCTGACCGGCGTACTCCACGATCTCGTCGGCGCCGTATCGGACCAGCTGCGCGCGCGAATGCAGCAAACGCTGCTCGTCGATGCTGAGCCGCAAGGCCGGCGCCACCACCGTGCGCAGCGCGCTCTCCACGCGTTCGGGCGTAGAAAAGTCGTCGTCGGCGCCGTCGAGGTGCAGCCCTTCCCGCCGTGCGGCATACCAGACCCAGCGCAAAAACGTCGACCGGGCGGCGCCGTCGTCAGCCGGCGAGTTCAGCCCGAAGCTCGTGCGGTACTCGCCGCCGCCGGCGGGCACCGAGCGCGGCGCGCTGTCGGCCTTGAGCTGCGGCAGCCCGCAGGCGGCCCGCGACAGCATCGCGCAGACCCGATCGGGTGGGTCATCGACCGAGAACGTCGTGGTCAGAGCCAATTTGTGGGTGCCCGGCGGGCGGCTGAGGTTCGTGAACGACGTCGTGGCCAGCATCGAGTTCGGCGTGACGCGAATCCCACTGCCGGTGTCGATGTGCACGGCCCGCCAGTTCACCTCGACGACGCGCCCCTTGGCGGTTCCGGTGTCGAGCCAGTCGTCGATCCGGAACGGCTGCTCGAACAGCATGAACAACCCCGAGACGATCTGGCCGACCGAGTTCTGCAGCATCAGGCCGATGACCACCGAGGTGACGCCGAGCGCCGTGAACAGGCCACCCACCCGGACACCCCAGATGTAGGACAACATCAGGGCCAGGCCGGCGCCGATCACGGCGAAGCGGGCGACGTCGAGGAAGATGCCCGGCAGCCGTTTGCGCCAGCTGTCGTCGGGGGCTGCCTCGAACACGGTGGCGTTGAGCCCCGACACCACGACCAGCAGCACCAGGAAGCCGAACAGGGTGGTCAGCATGCGCACCGAGACGTCGCCGGCCGGGATCTGCGAGGCCTTGACAAGCAGCAGCAACAGCGCACCCAGCGGCAGCAGGTAGTTGCGCAGCAGGCTCACCTGCCGGGCCAGGCGGCTCCTCCTGCGGAGCAGGGTGTTGTTCAACTCGGTGAGCACGATCAACGCGAG
Source organism: uncultured Actinomycetota bacterium (assembly GCA_963711445.1). Classification (GTDB taxonomy): domain Bacteria; phylum Actinomycetota; class Actinomycetes; order Mycobacteriales; family Mycobacteriaceae; genus Mycobacterium. The sequence goes on along the minus strand of CAVQEF010000001.1, from coordinate 1,103,206 downwards.
CGGGAATCCGACCGCGACAGCGATCGCCCAATAGAACCACGGGGCGTTCCAGGCGTTCATCATCGCTCCGAGAGCCGGTAGAGCGCCTGCTCGGACCCGCCGACCAGGATGGTGCCCGCCGGCGTGAACTGCCGCACGTCGCGCAGCGCCTCGTACACCTGCCGGCTCACGTAGATTCCGGGCTGCGGTGCGCCACTGTGCATTTGATACGCAAGGCTGACCGCGCCACCCCACATGTCGTAGCTGAGACCGGACCGGCCCACCAGGCCGCTGACGACGTTGCCGGTGTTGACGCCGACCCGAAGACCCAGCTTGCGGCCGCTCTGGCTGTTGAATCGGTCGATGATGTGCCGCATTTGCAGCGCGAAATCCACGCCCCGGTGAATGCTGTCGAGGCGCGGGGTGATCACCCCACAGCTGGCCAGGTAACCGTTGTGGAATGTGCGGATGCGTTCGACGCCAAGGGATTCGGCCGCCGAGTCGAACTGCCGGAACAGTTCGTCGACGATTCCGACCAATTCGTCACCGGGCAGCTCGTCGGAGATCTCGTCGAGGCCGACGATGTCGGCGAAGATGATCGCGACGTCCTGATGCGTCTGGGCGATGGTCTCCTCACCGCCGCGATAGCGTCGCAGCACCGGCTCGGGCATCAGCGCCAGCAGGAGGCGTTCGTTTTCCCTGCGTTGCTCGTTGAGCAGTTCCTCCTTGATCGCCAGATTGCGGCTCATCTCGTTGAACGCCGCTGTGAGATCGCCGAACTCGTCGCGCGACTTCACCGGTATGTCGACCTCGTAGTCCCCGGAGCTGATCTTGCGCGTGCCGGCCTCGAGACGCCGGATCGGGCGCACGGCCGCCTGGGCGACCAGCATCGAGGCCACGCAGATGACGAAAACCATCGCCGTCACCGCGATCACCAGCGTTTGGCTGAACCTGCCCAATCGCGCGAAGGCGTCGGCGTTGTCCCTGGTCGCCAGGATCGACCAGTGCAGGTCGGAGTCGGGGATGTTCACCGGGGCATACGCTTCCAGCTCCCGGTTACCGGTGTAGTCGGTGCCGCTGACGGTCCCGCTCTCGCCGCGCTGGGCGGCGCGCAGACCGGTGCTCGGAACCGGCTGCACCAGCACCGTGGTGTGCAACTGGATCGCACGGTCGACGACGTCGGGCGGGGTGCCGGCGGCGATGGCCGCGCGCCGGTACTCCTGCGGGTCTTCCAGGAAAATGCGTGAATCCGAGCGCATGAGGTCGTCGGGGCCCGCCAGATAGGTCTCGGTCGCGGCACCCATCCCGGCGCCTTTCCACTGCTTGCCGGCGGTCATGATCGTGTTGATCATCGCGATCGGCACCGGCAGGGCCATGACGCCGCTCGTCTTGCCGTTCATGCCGACCGGCGATACCACCCACGCCGTGGGCGTGTCGAGCTGTGGCTGATAGGGCTGGAAGTCGGTGATCCAGACGAAGTCGATGTCGTTGGAGCGCAATGCCTTTTGGTAGGCGGTCCGCAGATTGGATTCCCGGTACGGTCCGGTGAGGATGTTCGTGCCGAGATCGGGGCCTTTTCGCACGCTGTAGACGACGTTGCCCTGCGTGTCCAACAGCAGCGCGTCTCGGTATTTGAAGCGCGTCACGATGCCGCTCAGGTAGAAGTTGAAGCGGGCGTTGGCCGCCGACCAGGCGCTGCCGTCGCCGGCGTCCCGCATGCCCGCCTGTTCGGTCGGCGGCGTGGGCACCGCGGTGTAGTTCGCCTGCAGATACCGCTGCGCGTTGGAACTCGGCAGGACGGCGTTGAGGTCGATCGTGTCACCGGTCAGCTGCTTGATCGGCGCGATCATCTGGTTTTGGTAGTAGTCGACGAGCGCCTGCTGCTGGGCGGGGGTGATCGTCGCGTCGGCCAGTTGGCCAAAGCCCGCGGTGAACGCGTCGGTTGCCTCGACGATGCTGAATCCGCCGCTGTAGACGATCAGCGAATTGGTCACTTGCCGAAACAGCGCCTCCACCGCGCGCTTCTGGGACCCGCGTAATTCGATCAACCGCTCCGACTCGACCTGCGCCAACGCGTCGCGGCCGGCCACGGCCCCGATGAAGCCGATCACCGCCACGCCCAGGATGCTCGACAGCAGCAGCGCCACCAGGATCTTGGACTGGATGCCGAACCGGAACCGCGGCCACCGCAAAAACCGGCGGTGACTCTTACGGGTCATTTCGGCCGGGGCGAATTCCCCCGCGTCTTCCGGGGCGGCTTTGCCGCCGTTCTGCCCGTCCTTTTCCCGGCTCGCTTCCCGGCCCATTTCCCGCCCTTTGTCCCCGCCTTCCTCGAAAGCGGGTTCGGCGTTCTTCATCTCGCTCGATGCCAAGCGCCTTTCCGCCTCTCGTCGACAGGATTCGGCCTCGCTAAGGCAGCAGAGTAGCGCGCCAACCTCAAGAAATTGGTGATTGCAAGCAAAGCGGAGCTGGATGCCGGCGGTGGTCGCCGCGTTGTCGCCCCGGCCGAGGGGACTACCGTCGGCGGCATGGCGCGGGTGTGTGTGGTGGGCAGCGTGAACGTGGACCTGACGTTCGGCGTCGATGCGCTTCCGCGGCCGGGCGAGACGGTGCTGGCGTCGTCCTCGAGCCGTGCGCCCGGGCGGCAAGGGCGCCAATCAGGCGATCGCCGCGGCGCGGGCGGGCGCACGGGTGCAGTTCGTCGGCGCTCTCGGCGACGACGCCGCCGCCGAGCAGTTGCGGTCCCATCTGGCGGCCAACGACGTCGGGTTGGACGGGACGGTCACCGTTGCAGGCCCGAGCGGCGCGGCGATCATCGTGGTCGATGCCGGCGCCGAGAACACCATCGTGGTGTCCCCGGGCGCCAACGGCCGGCTTTCGCTGGCGCCGCCCGACGAGACGGTGCGCGCGGTCATCGCCGACTGCGACGTGCTGTTGACCCAGTTGGAGATTCCGGTGGAGGCGGCGCTGGCGGCGGCACGTCAAGCCCGTTCGGCCGGAGCGCTGGTCATGGTCAACCCCTCACCGGCCGGACGCGACGACGGCCTGCTGGCCGAACTGGCGGCCGTGACCGACGTGGTGATCGCCAACGAGGCCGAGGCCGACGGATGGCGCTGGCGGCCAACCCATCTGGTGACCACCCTGGGCGCGCGTGGCGCCCGCTACGTGGGCGCCGACGGCGAGTTCACGGTGCCCGCCCCGGCGGTCGACGCGGTGGACACCGCCGGAGCCGGCGACGTGTTCGCCGGCGTGCTGGCGGCGAGCTGGCCGCCCCGCCCCGGCACGCAACCGGCTTTGCAGGCACAGCGGTTGCACGCGTTGCGCCGCGCCTGCGCCGCGGGGGCGCTGGCGACCCGGGTCGCCGGCGCCGGCGACTGCGCGCCGGGTGACGAGGCGATCGACGCGGCGCTGCGCGGCGGCGGCGGCGGCGGCCAAGACCATGGCACGGCGGTCAGCTGAATCTTTCCCGGGTACGACCCGGGTGCTCTTGTGACGGAAGAGAAATCGCCCGCCCTACTCCTCGGGCACCTCGCGCTGGATCTCGTCCAACCAGATGCGCGCGGACATGTCCGACGGGGCGCGCCAATCCCCTCGCGGCGAGAGCGCGCCGCCGTGGGATACCTTGGGGCCGTTCGGCAACGCCGAGCGCTTGAACTGGCTGAACGAGTAGAACCGCTGCACGAACACGCCCAGCCAGTGCCGAATCTCTTTGAGCGAGTACTCGGGTCGTTCGTCCTGCGGGAAGCCCGCCGGCCAGTTGCCGAGCCCGCGGTCGTGCCAGGCGTGCCAGGCCAAAAACGCCACCCGCGACGGCCGGAAGCCGTAGCGCAGCACCTGGAACAGCGAAAAGTCCTGCAGCGCATACGGCCCGATTTTGGCCTCGCTGCTTTGCAGCTCTTCCTCCTCGCCGCTGGGGACCAGTTCCGGGGTGATCTCGGTGTCGAGCACCGACTGCAGCACGTCGGTAACCTCGGACTCGAATTCCCCCGAGGAGATCACCCAGCGGATCAGGTGCTGGATCAGCGTCTTGGGGACGCCGCCGTTGACGTTGTAGTGCGACATCTGGTCGCCCACACCGTAGGTAGACCATCCCAGCGCCAGCTCGGAGAGGTCGCCGGTGCCCAGCACGATCCCGCCGCGCTGGTTGGCCAGGCGGAACAGGTAGTCGGTGCGCAGGCCGGCCTGCACGTTCTCGAAGGTGACGTCGTAGACCTGCTCGCCGCGGGCGAAGGGATGCTCCATCTCCTTGAGCATCAGCTCCGCGGTCTCGCGGATGTCGATCTCGGAGAACGTGACCCCCAGCGCGCGGCACAGCTCGATCGCGTTGCGCTTGGTGCGGTCTCCGGTCGCGAAGCCGGGCAGCGTGAATGCCAGGATGTCGGCCCGCGGCCGCCCTTCACGGTCCATCGCGCGCGCGGCGACGATCAGGGCGTGCGTCGAGTCCAGCCCGCCGGAGATCCCGATGACGACCTTCGGGTAGTCCAGGGCGCGCAACCGCTGCTCGAGCCCCGCGACCTGGATGTTGTAGGCCTCGTAGCAATCCTGTTGCAGGCGTTGCGGATCGGCGGGCACGAACGGGAAGCGTTCGATCTCGCGGCGCAGCCCGATGTCGCCGGCCGGTGGATTCAGCCGGAACTCGATGCGCCGAAACGACTCCGCCGAGCCCCGGTGCCGGCGCCGGTTGTCGTCGAAGGTCCCCATACGCAGCCGTTCGGCGCGCAGCAGCTCGGTGTCGACGTCGGCGACGCTGCGTCGCTCCCCTTTGGGGAAGCGTTCGGACTGGGCGAGCAGCACGCCGTTTTCGAACACCATGGTCTGGCCGTCCCAGGCCAGGTCGGTGGTCGACTCGCCCTCCCCCGCGGCGGCATAAACGTAGGCGGCCAGGCACCGCGACGATGCCGAGCGGGCCAGCAGGCACCGATCCTCGGCGCGGCCGATCGTGATCGGGCTGCCGGACAGGTTGGCCAGCACCGTCGCGCCCGCCAGCGCCGCCTGCGCGCTGGGGGGAATCGGCACGAACATGTCCTCGCAGATCTCCACGTGCAGGACGAAACCCGGCAGGTCTGACGCGGCGAACAACAGGTCGGGGCCGAACGGCGCCTCAATCGGACCCGAGACGCCACCGACCACGATCGTCCCCCGCTCGTCGGCCCCGGGCGCGATCTGGCGGTGCTCGTAGAACTCGCGGTAGGTGGGCAGGTACGACTTGGGCACCACGCCGAGCACCGCCCCGCGGTGGATGACGACCGCGGTGTTGTAGATGCGGTGCCCGTGGCGCAGCGGGGCGCCGACGACCAGCACCGGCAACACCTCGGCCGAGCGCTCGACGAGCTGGGCGAGGGCGGCCTCGACGTCGTCGAGCAGCAGATCTTGCAGCAGGATGTCCTCGATCGAGTACCCCGACAGGGTCAGCTCGGGGAAGACGGCCAGCGCGACGCCGTCGTCGTGGCACTCGCGGGCCAGCCGCAGGACCGACGCGGCGTTTGCGGCCGGGTCGGCGAGGGTGGTGTGGTGCGTGCAGGCCGCGACGCGGACAAAGCCCTGGCTGTAGCTGTTGTAGAAGTCCATCGTCTCCCCATTCTCGCCCAGGCGGTGTCAGCGCGGGTTTGCCGGGTATCACTCCCCCATGAGTGACACTGCCGTCCTGGTGGTCGACATGATGAACACCTGTCAGCACCCCGACGCCGAGGAACTGATACCCAATGTCGAGAGGATCATCGATCCGCTGGCCGACCTGGTGCGCCGCGCGCGCGAATCCGGCCGTGAATCCGGCCATGTCGACCTGATCTACGTCAACGACAATTACGGCGACTTCTCCGCCGAGTTCTCCGACATCGTCGAATCCGCGCTGGGTGGCGCGCGGCCCGACCTGCTGAAGCCGATCGTGCCCGCCGAGGGCTGCCGCCTGCTGACCAAGGTCCGCCACAGCGTGTTCTTCGGCACCGCGCTGGAGTACCTGCCGCACCGGCTGGGCACCAGGCGGTTGGTTCTCACCGGGCAGGTCACCGAGCAGTGCGTCCTCTACAGCGCGCTCGACGCGTATCTACGCCACTTCCCCGTGGTGGTGCCCACCGACGCGGTCGCCCACATCTACGAGGAGCTGGGTTCGGCCGCGGGCACGATGATGGAACGCAACCTCGACGTCGAGCTGACCACCGCGGCGGAGTGCCTGCGCTGACGGCCTCGGGCGCGAGCGTGCGCAGAATGCCGCCCGCACCGGTGTGTCATCGTGCAGACACGCACGCTCGCCGAGGAGGGCGACGCGGGGCGGGGCTACCCTCGAAAAAGTGAGTGCCCGTCGCGCCGAATCGCCTGAGCTGGTCGCGCTGCTGGCGGGCCGCCGCGTCGCGGTGCTGACGGGCGCGGGCATCTCCACCGACTCGGGCATCCCCGACTACCGGGGCCCGGATTCGCCGCCGAGCAACCCGATGACCATCCGCCAGTTCACCGCCGATCCGGTGTTCCGGCAGCGCTACTGGGCGCGCAACCACGTCGGCTGGCGCCACATGGACGACACGCTGCCCAACGCCGGGCACCGGTCGTTGGCCGCGCTGGAGCGCGCCGGGATCGTGACGGGCGTGATCACCCAGAACGTCGACCTGCTGCACACCAAGGCCGGCAGCGCCAACGTGATCGACCTGCACGGCACCTATGCGCGGGTGGTCTGCCTGGACTGCGGGTACACGATGAGCCGCGCCGCGCTGGCCGATCGGCTCGAGGCACTCAACCCCGGCTTCCTCGCGCGCACCGGCGCGCTCGGCGGCCTGGCGGTGGCTCCCGATGCCGACGCCGTCGTCGCCGACACCACGTCGTTCCGCTACTCCGACTGCCCACGCTGCGCCGGCATGCTCAAGCCCGACATCGTCTACTTCGGTGAAAGTGTATCCAAACAGATTGTGGCACAGGCCTATTCGCTCGTCGACCAGGCGGACGCCCTGCTGGTCGCGGGGTCGTCATTGACCGTGTTCTCCGGCTACCGGTTCGTGCGCCATGCGGCCGCGCGGTCCATTCCGGTCGCCATCGTCAACCGCGGCCCCACCCGCGGTGACGATCTGGCCACCCTCAAGGTCGACGGCGGTTGCTCCGAGCTGCTGACGCTGCTGGCCACCGAGCTCGCCGGGCAGGCAGCGCGGCTCAGACCGGCATCGGGGTGACCGCGACGAGGTCGTCGGCGTGCACCACGGGCCGGCGCAGCTCGTCGGGCAGCTCGGGGGTGGACCGGCCGATCATGGTCGTGAGCTCGGCCGCATCGTAGGCGACCACGCCGCGGGCCACCATGGCCGCGTCGGGACCGCGCAGTTCGACGACGTCGCCGCCGTAGAACCGGCCCGAGACCGCGGTGATGCCCGCCGGCAGCAGCGAGCGGCGCTGACCGACCACGGCGCGCACCGCGCCGGCGTCCAGCGTCAGCGATCCGGCGGCCTCGGCGGCATAGCGCACCCAGAACCGGCGGGCCGACATCCGCTGCGGCCGGGCCGCGAACACCGTGCCGGACGAGGCGTCGGTGAGCGCCGCCGCGGCGTCGGCCGCGGCGGCCAGGAGCACCGGCACCCCGGCATCGGCGGCCAGTAGCGCCGACGACATCTTCGACACCATCCCGCCGGTGCCCAGCTGGCTGCCCGGGCCGGCGACCACACCGTCCAGGTCCGCCGCGCCGGACACCTCGGGAATGAACCGCGCCCCCTGGGTCTTTCGCGGATCGGAGTCGTAGAGGCCGTCGATGTCGGACAGCAGCACCAGCGCCTCGGCGCCGACCAGGTAGGCCACCAGCGCCGAGAGGCGGTCGTTGTCGCCGAACCGGATCTCGTTGGTGGCCACGGTGTCGTTCTCGTTGACGATCGCCACCGCGTGCAGGGCCCGCAGCCGGTCCAGGGTGCGCTGGGCGTTGGTGTGGGAGGCCCGCATCGAGATGTCGTGCGCGGTCAGCAACACCTGCCCGACGGTGCGGCCGTAGCGTGCGAACGCCGCGCTCCACGAACTCACCAGCGCGACCTGCCCGACGCTGGCCGCCGCCTGCTTGGTCGCCAGATCCTGGGGGCGGCGGGATAATCCGAGCGGTTCGATGCCGGCGGCGATGGCTCCCGAGGACACGATGACGACGTCGGTGCCCGCCTTCATGCGCGCCTCGATCGCATCGGCCAGCCCGGCCAGCCGTCCGGCATCGAAGACGCCCGACGGCGTGGTCAGCGCGTGGGTCCCGACCTTGACGACCAGGCTGCGGGCGGTGCGGATGGCGTCGCGCTGGGCGCTCATCACGCCCCACCGTTTTCGGGCCCGTGCTCGCGGCGCCGCCGCCGGGCGGCCTTGCGCTCGGCCGCGCCGACCCGCTCGGTGCGCTCCAGCCGCGCGTCGGTGCCTCTCCTGGACATGGGACCCGACAGCGGAACCTGCTGTCCCGCGGGCGTTTGCGGCTCCCAGTCGAAGGTCATGTCGCCGATGGTCACCGCGCACCCCGGCCGGGCGCCCAGCCGCAACAATTCGTCTTCGACGCCCAGGCGGGCCAGGCGGTCGGCGAGGTATCCCACGGCCTCGTCGTTGTCGAAGTTGGTCTGGCCGACCCAGCGCTGGGGGCGCGCGCCGCTGACCACGAAGCCGCCCTGCCCGTCGGGCTCGACGGTGAAGCCGCTGTCGTCGACGGGTACCGGACGGATGACCGGCCGCCGCGGCACGACCGGCGGCTGCGCGGCCCGGTAGGCCTCCACCATCTGCCACAGCCCGAAGATCAACGGCTGCAATCCTTCCCGCGTCACTGTGGACACCAGGAACACCGGCCAGCCGCGCTCGGCGATCTCGTCGCGGACGAACTCGGCAAGCTCGCGGGCCTCGGGCACGTCGATCTTGTTGAGCACCACCGCGCGGGGCCGCTCGGTGAGGTCGTCCAGGACCGCATCCCCCTGCAGCGTCGGCGTGTAGGCGGCCAGCTCGGCCTCCAGCGCGTCGATGTCGGAGACGGGGTCGCGGCCCGGTTCCGCCGTCGCGCAGTCGACGACGTGCACCAGCACCGAGCAGCGCTCGATGTGCCGCAGGAAGTCCAGCCCCAGGCCCCGGCCTGCCGAGGCACCCGGAATCAGGCCGGGCACGTCGGCGACGGTGAACGCGTGCTCGCCGGCCGAGACCACACCCAGGTTGGGGACCAGCGTGGTGAAGGGGTAGTCGGCGACCTTCGGCTTGGCGGCCGAGATCACCGACACCAGCGAGGACTTTCCGGCGGACGGGAACCCGACCAGGCCGACGTCGGCGACGGTCTTGAGCTCCAGCGTCAGGTCGCGGGCCTGGCCCGGCTCGCCGAGCAACGCGAAGCCGGGGGCCTTGCGGGCGCGCGACGCCAGCGCGGCGTTGCCCAGCCCGCCGCGGCCGCCGGCGGCCGCTTCGAAGCGGGTGCCCGCCCCCACCAGATCGGCCAGCAGCCGGCCGTTCTCGTCCAGCACGACGGTGCCGTCGGGAACCGTGACCTCCAGGTCGTCGCCGGCCGCCCCGTCGCGGTTGTTGCCCATCCCCTGCTTGCCGGACGGCGCGGTGATGTGCGGGCGGAAATGGAAGTCCAGCAGCGTGTGGACCTGCGGATCGACGACGAACACGATGCTGCCGCCGTGGCCGCCGTTGCCGCCGTCTGGGCCGCCGAGCGGCTTGAACTTCTCGCGGTGCACCGAGGCGCAGCCGTTGCCGCCGGAACCCGCACGCGCGTGGACGACGACGCGATCGACGAACCGAGGCATCGTGGGTCCAATCAAACTACCGCCGACGCGGACCGCGCATCGGCGACTGCTCAGTCGGTGGCGGAGGCGGCCGCGACGATACTGACCGTCTTGCGGCCACGCTTGAGGCCGAACTGGACCGCGCCGGACTCCTTGGCGAACAGCGTGTCGTCACCGCCGCGCCCCACGTTGACACCCGGGTGGAACTTGGTGCCGCGCTGCCGGACCAGGATCTCGCCGGCCTGCACGACCTGGCCGCCGAACCGCTTGACGCCCAGCCGCTGGGCTGCTGAGTCGCGGCCGTTGCGAGAGCTGGACGCGCCCTTCTTGTGTGCCATGTCTGTCGCCTTTACTACTTGATGCCGGTGACCTTCAGGACCGTCAGCCGCTGACGGTGTCCCTGGCGCTTGTGGTAGCCGGTCTTGTTCTTGAACTTGTGGATGCGGATCTTGGGGCCCTTGGTGTGCTCGAGCACCTCGCCGGTCACCGCGACCTTGGCCAGCGCCGCGGCGTCGGTGGTGACGGTGGCGCCGTCGACGACGAGCGCGACCGGCAGCGACACCTGGGCGCCGGGGTCGGACTCGAGCTTCTCGACCTTGACCACGTCTCCGACGGCGACCTTGTACTGCTTGCCGCCCGTCTTGACGATTGCGTAGGTCGCCATCGTTGCTCCTGCCTCTTTCTCGCCTCTGCTCTGCCGCGCTTCGCGCGCGTGCCACCGGCGGGTGCGTGGTGGGTCTGGGTTGCGGGTCTGCGCCGATCGCCCGGGAGTCCCGCGCTGGTCGGGCTCCTCCGCCCGACGACAACTGATCAAGGGTACTTGACCAGCGGCTACAGGGTCAAACCGGCCCGCCGCTCAGTCGACGTGGATCGGCGGGCCGGCCGGCCGGCCCGCGGCGCGCCGCCGGCGGGGGCGACCGGCGCCCGCGTCGGAGTCGGAGTCGGAGTCGTCGTCATCGTCATCGTCATCGTCATCATCGTCGTCCTCGTCGTCCTCCTCGTCGTCCTCGTCGTCGTCGTCATCAGCCTCGTCGTCATCGTCGAGATCGAGGTCCTCGTCGTCGCCGAGGTCCTCGTCGTCGATCTCGTCGTCCTCGTCGTCCTCGTCGTCCGTGTCGTCGTCGTCCGTGTCGTCGTCTGTGTCGTCGGCCTCGTCGAGCTCGTCCTGTTCGGCCAGTTCGGCCGCGCCCTGCTCCTCGAAATCGGCGGTGGCCCGCTCTTCTGCCTCCCCGTTCAGCCCGTCGCCGGACTCGTCGGATTCGTCGTCGCCGCGCGCGGTGGCGGACCCGGCGGCCATCGCCTTGAACATCGGGTGCTCACCGGGGGCGTGCACCGGCACCTTGGCCACGACGCCCTTCTCACCGGGCTCTTCGGAGCGGCCCTTCTTGGATCGCTTGCCGCGCCGGCCGCCGGATTCGGACTTACGGCCGTTGTTGGGCGGCGCCGAGTCGACCGGATCGGCGTGCAGCACGATCCCGCGCCCGCTGCAATGGGGGCACGACGTCGAGAACGCCTCGATGAGCCCGGTCCCCAACCGCTTGCGGGTCAGTTGCACCAACCCCAGGGACGTCACCTCGGACACCTGGTGGCGGGTGCGGTCGCGGGCCAGCGCCTCGGTCAGCCGACGCAACACCAGGTCGCGGTTGGACTCGAGCACCATGTCGATGAAGTCGATGACCACGATGCCGCCGACGTCGCGCAGCCGCAGCTGACGCACGATCTCCTCGGCCGCCTCCAGGTTGTTCTTGGTGACCGTCTGCTCGAGGTTGCCCCCGGATCCGGTGAACTTGCCGGTGTTGACGTCGACCACCGTCATCGCCTCGGTCCGGTCGATGACCAGCGTGCCGCCCGAGGGCAGCCACACCTTGCGGTCCATCGCCTTGGCCAGCTGCTCGTCGATGCGATGCACCGCGAACACGTCCGGCCCCTCCGGACTGGCCGGCTCGTACTTGTTCAGCTTCGGAACCAGTTCGGGCGCAACGGAATTGACGTACTCGTTGATCGTGCTCCAGGCCTCGTCGCCGGAGACGACGAGGCCGGAGAAATCCTCGTTGAACAGGTCGCGGATGACCTTGACCAGCACGTCGGGCTCTTCGTAGAGGGCGACCGCGGCGCCGCCGGCCTTCTTCTTGGTCTCGGCCGTCTTGTCCTCGATCTGCGTCCAGCGCTCCTGCAGGCGCGCGACGTCCTTGCGGATCTCGTCCTCTTTGACGCCCTCGGAGGCGGTGCGAATGATCACTCCGGCGTTTGACGGCACCACCTCGCGCAGGATGTCCTTGAGCCGCTGGCGCTCGGTGTCGGGCAGCTTGCGGCTGATCCCGGTCGACGACGCGCCGGGCACGTAGACCAGGAAGCGGCCCGCCAGCGACACCTGCGTGGTGAGCCGCGCACCCTTGTGCCCGACCGGATCCTTGCTGACCTGGACCACGACGTAGTCGCCGGGCTTGAGGGCCTGTTCGATCTTGCGGTCCGAACCGCCGAGGCCGGCCGCCTCCCAGTTCACCTCCCCGGCGTAGAGCACGCCGTTGCGGCCGCGGCCGATGTCGACGAAGGCCGCCTCCATCGACGGCAGCACGTTCTGCACGATCCCGAGGTAGATGTTGCCCACCAGCGACGCCGAGGCCGCCGAGGTCACGAAATGCTCGACGACGATGCCGTCCTCGAGCACGGCGATCTGCGTGTACCGCGCGCCGGGGTGCGGCGGCTCCGTGCGGACGCGGTCGCGCACCACCATGACGCGTTCGACGGCCTCGCGACGCGCCAGGAACTCGGCCTCGCTCAGCACCGGCGGGCGGCGCCGTCCCGCGTCGCGCCCGTCGCGGCGCCGTTGCCGTTTCGCCTCCAGCCGCGTCGAGCCGTCGATGCCCTTGATCTCGGCGGTCGACGAGCCGTTCCCGGAACCGTCGGGGCCGCCGCCCTTTCCGCCGCGCGGCGCCCGTTCGTGCACCACCGTGTTGGGCGGATCGTCGGTCGATGTGGACTCGTCGCCGTCGCCGGACCCGGACTTGCGGCGCCGGCGGCGCCGACGGCGGCGACTGCCGCCCTCCGAGGAACCGTTCTCGTCGTCACCGGAGTCGCCGTCGTCGGAGTCGTCGTCGTCCTCGTCCGACTCCGAGGATCCGCGGTTGCCCTGAGCCTGCCCCTGCTGGTCGGCGTCCCCGTCGTCGTCGCCCTGACTGTCGGGTCCGCCCTGCTCACCGCGACCGCGGCCACGGCCACGGCGACCGCGGCGGCGCCTCCGGTTGGCCGGTCGATCGGACTGCTCGTCGTCGCCGTCGAAGTCGGAGTCATCGGAGTCGTCGGCGTCGTCGGCGTCGGAGTCATCGGAGGCGCCGGCCTCGTCGTCCATCGGTTGGGGCGCGACGAACAGCGGCAGGTACGCCGGACGGTCGGCGCCGTTCTCCGGGGCCTGCGCCCGTTGGTCGGCGCCCGCCGCGCCGCCGGAGGCCGCGGCGCGCCCCGGGGGCTTGGCGAACAGCAGGTCACGCACCCGCAGCGCGTCCTCGCGGTCGACGCCGGACTGCACGGTGCGCGCCTGACCGTCGAGTGTGGTGAGCGCTTCGAGCACCTCTTTGTTGGTGCTGCCCAGCGCGCGGGCCAGCTGGTGGACCCTCAGGCGGTCCGGCAGGTCGGCACCGCCCGGGGCCTGCGCCGGTTCCCCGGCGCCCGCCGCGCCACCGGAATCCGCGGCGCCCGCCAGGGGCTTGGCGAACAGCAGGTCACGCACCCGCAGCGCGTCCTCGCGATCGACGCCGGACTGCACGGTGCGCGCCTGACCGTCGAGTGTGGTGAGCGCTTCGAGCACCTCTTTGTTGGTGCTGCCCAGCGCGCGGGCCAGCTGGTGGACCCTCAGGCGGTCCGGCAGGTCCGGCTGTTGGGCCGGCTCGTGTGATGTGTCTGAAGGCGGGGCACCGTCTACCACGTATTCTCCTCAAGCCCCCGGGCGCGTCGCTACGACGCGGCCACGCGAGGGCCATCCCTATGTGCCCGGGTCACTTCTCCCGGGCTTGTATTGGTCTCGCCCCGAGCGGCCCATCGAGAACACGCTCGGCGCCGTGCTGAATGACGGCCTGACATGCTGCGCCATACCACAACGATGGTGAGCGATGGTGATTGTCGCACTTGTCCAAGTCTTCATTCGGGTGTCTGACGCCGGTCCGGCGACGTTCACCCGGTGTCAGTATCCCACATCACTCCGCGAGCCCAATGTCCCCCGACAGTTCGGCCCGTCAGGCGCCGGGAAACCAGAGCGCTATCTCCCGGGCGGCCGACTCGGGCGAATCCGAGCCGTGCACCAGGTTGAACTGCGTCTCCAGCCCGAAATCGCCCCGGATCGTGCCGGGTGCGGCCTTGTCCACGGGATCGGTGCCGCCCGCGAGCTGCCGAAACGCCGCGACCGCGCGTGGCCCCTGCACGATCGCGGCGACCACCGGTCCCGACGTGATGAACTCCAGCAACGACCCGAAGAACGGTTTGCCCTCGTGTTCGGCGTAATGCCGGGTGGCCAGGTCTCCGCTGACGTGCCGCAGCTCGAGCGCCGCGATGGTGAGGCCCTTGCGCTCGATGCGGTCGATGATCTCGCCGATCAACCGCCGCTCGACGCCGTCCGGCTTGATCAGTACGAGCGTCCGTTCGGTCACGTCCCAGAGGGTACAGAACGGGGCGGCGGTCAGTCCGGTGGCTGCCGCGGCGGCCCGGGGGCCTGCCGCCGCCGGACTTCGGCGCGGAAGTAGGCGATCAATACCCACACCCCGGTGAAGATCACCCCGATGAAGCCGATGCCCGGATACACCAGGACGCCTCCGAGCACGACCAGCTGCGCGGCCAAATTCGCCCAGAGGGCCCAGGGCCGGCGCTGCACCCCGGCGAGCAGGACCAACAGCGCCGCCAGCCCGATCAGATAGCCCAGCGACGCCGCCGTCAGCCCGCCGCCGACCGTGGCCACCACCGGGATCGCCAGCAGCACCACGATCGCTTCCAGCAGCAGCGTCGCGGCCATCACGGCGCCGAAGCCCTTCCACGGGTCGGGCGGCGCGCTTTGGGGGGCTTGCCCGCTCATTCCGGATCACGACCGAACAGGGTCCGCGCGGCCCCGGCGGTGACCACCGAGCCGGTGATGACGATCCCCGTGCCGGAGAACGCCTCGGCCTCGCCCTGGGCGGCGGCGCCCTCCGTCTCGGCGTCGATCTGGGCGGTGGCGACGTCGATGGCGTCGCGCAGGTTCTGCGCCGTCGTCACCCGATCGGGCCCGAACACCTGGCCCGCCGCCAGCGCCAGCGACTCGACATCGAGCGCCCGGGGAGACCCGTTGTGGGTGACGACGACGGAATCGAACGCCGGCTCCAGCGCGGCAAGGATGCCGTCGACGTCCTTGTCGGCGAGCACGCTGAGCACGCCGACCAGGAACCGGAAGTCGAATTCGCCCTCCAGCGTCCGCGCCAGGGCGGCCGCACCGGCCGGGTTGTGAGCGGCGTCGATGAAAACCGTGGGCGCGGCCCGCATCCGCTCGAGCCGGCCCGGGCTGGTGACGGCGGCGAAACCGGCCTTCACCGCGTCGACGTCGAGCTGGCGCTGCGCGCCGGCGCCGAAGAAGGCCTCGACGGCGGCGAGCGCCACCGCCGCGTTGTGCGCCTGGTGTTCGCCGTGCAGCGGCAGGTAGACGTCGGGGTACACCCCGCCCAGCCCCTGCAGCTGCAGCACCTGCCCACCGATCGCGACCTGGCGGCCCAGCACGGCGAACTCGGAGTCCTCGCGGGCCACGGCGGCGTCGGCTCTCACGGACTGGGCCAACAGCACCTCCATCGCCTCGGGCGCCTGGCGGGCGATCACCGCGACGGTGTCGGGCGCACCCTCGGGGGCCCTGGTGATGATGCCGGCCTTCTCCCCGGCGATCCCGGCGATGTCCTCGCCGAGGTACTCGACGTGGTCGATGCCGATCGGGGTGATGACGGCCACCGGCGCGTTGACCAGGTTGGTGGCGTCCCACCGGCCGCCCATCCCCACCTCGACCACCGCGACCTCGACCGGCGCGTCGGCGAACGCGGCGAACGCCATGGCGGTGAGCACCTCGAACTTGCTCATGGCCGGGCCGGCTTCCCCGAAAACACCGGACTGCGACTGCGCGTCGACCATCTGCACGTAGGGCTCGATCTCCCGGTAGGCCGCCACGTAGCCCGCCGGGCTGATCGGCTTGCCGTCGATGGCGATCCGCTCGACCGCCGACTGCAGGTGCGGGCTGGTGGTCCGCCCGGTGCGCCGGTTCAGCGCGGTCAGCAGGGCGTCCACCATCCGCGCCACCGAGGTCTTGCCGTTGGTGCCGGCGATGTGGATCGACGGGTAGCCGCGTTGGGGCGAGCCGAGCAGGTCCAGCAGCGCACTGATGCGGGTCAGGCTCGGCTCGATCTTCGTCTCGGGCCAGCGCTGGTCCAGCAGGTGCTCCACCTGCCACAGGGACGCGATCTCGTCCGGGGTGGGTGCAGCGCCGTCAACCGCCCCCCACTCGGCCGGTTCGGTCATGAGAGCCCGGCCAGCCTCGCGGTGATCCGCTCGGCTTCCTCGCGGGCCACCCGCTGGCGGTCGCGGATCTTGTCGACGACGTTCTGCGGGGCCTTGGCCAGGAAGTCCGCGTTGTCCAGTTTCGCGGCGGTTGAGGCCAGCTCCTTTTGCGCTGCGGCCAAGTCCTTTTCGAGGCGCCGGCGCTCGGCGGCGACGTCGATGGTGCCCGACGTGTCGAGTTCGACGACGACGGTGCCGGCACCGAGCCGCACCTCCAGCGAGGCCGATGGGCTGAACTCCGGACCCGGTGTGGTCAACCAGGCCAGCGAGGAGGTCAAGGGGGTCACCTCTGCGCTCAGTTCGCCACCACCGCGCAAGCGGGCCGCCACCTTCTGCCGATCGGCCAGGCCTTGATCGCTGCGGAACCTCCTGACCTCGGTCACCAGCTTCTGCACATCGGTGATCCGTTGTGCGGCAACCGGATCCAGGATGATACCGGACGGCTCCGGCCACGCGGCGATCACCAGCGACTCCTCGCCCGTCAGGGCCTGCCACAGCGCCTCGGTGACGAACGGGATCACCGGGTGCAGCAGCCGCAGCAGCGTGTCGAGCACCGCGGCCAGCACGGCAGTGGTGTGCGCTGCACCCTCGGCGCCCTGGGCGAGCTGCACCTTCGCCACCTCGAGGTACCAGTCGCAGAATTCGTCCCAGGTGAAGTGATAGAGCGCCTCGCAGGCACGGCCGAACTCGTAGCCGTCGAGCGCCGAATCGACCTCGCCGCGCACCTCCTCCAGCCGGCCCAGGATCCAGCGGTCCTCGTGGGTCAGGTCGGCCAGATCGGGTAGCGGCGCCGGGCGCGCCCCATTGAGCAGAGCGAACCGGGCGGCGTTGAACAGCTTGGTGATGAAGTTGCGCGAGGCCCGCACGGCGTCCTCGCCGACGGACAGGTCACCGCCCGGGCTGGCGCCCCGGGCCAGCGTGAAGCGCAGGGCGTCGGCCCCGAACATCTCGACCCAGTCCAGCGGGTCGATGACGTTGCCCTTGGACTTGCTCATCTTGCGCCCGGACTCGTCGCGGATCAGGCCGTGCAGGAAGACGTCGGTGAACGGCACCTGCGGGCCGCGGCGACCGTCGAGGGTGATGGCATCGTCGTTGCCGACGAAGGTGCCGAACATCATCATCCGGGCCACCCAGAAGAACAAGATGTCGTAACCAGTCACCAAAACGCTTGTCGGATAGAACTTTTCCAGTTCCGCAGTCTTTTCCGGCCAGCCCAATGTGGAGAACGGCCACAGCGCGGACGAGAACCAGGTATCCAGCACGTCGGGGTCCTGTTCCCAGCCCTGCGGGGGCGTTTCGTCCGGGCCGACGCACACCCGTTCGCCGCCCGGCCCATACCAGATCGGGATGCGATGGCCCCACCACAGCTGCCGCGAGATGCACCAGTCGTGCATGTCGTCGACCCAGGCGAACCAGCGAGGTTCCAGGCTGGCCGGATGAATCACCGTGTGGCCGTTGCGGACCGCGTCGCCGGCAGCCTTGGCTAGCGATTCCACCCGCACCCACCATTGCAGCGACAGCCGCGGCTCGATCGGCTCGCCGCTGCGCTCGGAATGCCCGACGCTGTGCAGGTAAGGGCGCTTTTCCGCGACGATCCGGCCCTGGTCGGCCAACGCCTCGCGCACCGCCACGCGCGCCTCGAAACGGTCCATGCCATCGAAATGCGTTCCGGTATCGATGATCCGGCCCCTGGCGTCCAGGATCGAGATCATCGGCAACTGGTGGCGCAGCCCGATCTCGAAGTCGTTGGGGTCGTGTGCGGGCGTGACTTTGACCGCGCCGGTGCCGAATTCGGGGTCCACGTGCTCGTCGGCGACCACGACGAGTTCCCGAT
This sequence comes from uncultured Actinomycetota bacterium, assembly GCA_963711445.1. Lineage (GTDB taxonomy): Bacteria > Actinomycetota > Actinomycetes > Mycobacteriales > Mycobacteriaceae > Mycobacterium. Next base: position 1,085,143 of record CAVQEF010000001.1, on the reverse strand, counting down.
CCACGAACGGGTGCGGCAGGGTGGTGCCGACCAGGGTGCGGTAGCGCTCGTCGTCGGGGTGGACCGCGATCGCGGTGTCGCCCAGCATGGTCTCGACCCGGGTGGTGGCGACCACGATGTGGGGCTGCGAGTCGTCCAGCGAGCCGTACCGGAACGACACCAGCTCGCCCTCGACGTCGAGATAGTTGACCTCGAGGTCCGAGATCGCCGTCTGCAGCACCGGCGACCAGTTGACCAGCCGCTCGGCCTGATAGATCAGCCCGGCGTCATAGAGCCGTTTGAAGATGGTGCGCACCGCCCGCGACAGGCCCTCGTCCATGGTGAACCGGTCGCGGGTCCAGTCCACGCCGTCCCCGAGCCGGCGCATCTGGCCGCCGATGGCGCCGCCGGACTCGCGCTTCCAATCCCAGACCTTCTCGACGAACAGCTCGCGGCCGAAGTCTTCCTTGGTCTTGCCGTCGGCCGCCAGTTGCTTTTCCACCACGCTCTGGGTGGCGATGCCCGCGTGGTCCATGCCCGGCTGCCACAGCACCTCATAGCCCTGCATGCGCTTGCGGCGAGTCAGGGCGTCCATCATGGTGTGCTCCAGCGCGTGGCCCATGTGCAGGCTGCCGGTCACGTTCGGCGGCGGCAGCACGATCGAATACCCGGGCTTGGCGCTGGAGGCGTCCGCCGCGAAGTAGCCGGCATCCAGCCACCGCTGGTAGATCACGCCCTCCAGCGCACCGGGATCCCACGACTTGGGCAGGTCGGTGGCGGAGCTGCGGCTGGCGGTCACCCGTCAATTCTAGGAAGCGCCGCGCGCGGGCGTGTAAGCGCCCAAATCGGCTGTGCTCGGCCCGCCGTCGGCGATCACGGGATGGTGAGCACCTGCCCGGGGTGGATCAGGTCGGGATCGGGGATGCCGTTGGCCTCGGCGATCGCCTGGTCCTTGCTGCCGTCGCCGCAGAAGCGGGCGGCGATGGCCGACAGGGTGTCACCGTGGATGACGGTGTAGGTGCGTTCGGCCGAACCCTCCGAGCCCGGCTCGCCAGCGGTGGCGTCCGTCACATCCGGGGCTCCGGGACCCCCGCCCGGTGCCGGGGAATCGTCGGTCCGCGTGTGGCTGGCCCGCACGGGCCCGCCGCCGGCGTAGAGCACGAGGTTGCCGTCGTCCTGCAGCACCAGCCGGGCGTTTGGGCTGCCCCCGGGGCGATCGAAACCGGGGAATCGCGGGGAACGAAAGCCGTTGCGGCGAACCGATCTAGAGTCGGTCAGTGCGCAGCGACACGCCCGCGGCCGGGAATCGCGCCAGCAGGGCCTCCCCCATGGCCGCCGCGGGCGTCAGGACGCCGCGCAGCTCGGAGAGCTTGTCGCGGTCGGTGGCCAGGGCCAGGCCGCATTCCCCCAGCAGCACCGACGTCGCCTTGTAGCCGGGATCACCCCGCTGCTCCATGCGCGCCACGTATCGGGCTCCGGTGCTCGTGGTGGTGTAGGTCTCGATGCGGTAGAAACCCCGCTCACGCGCGGCTGCGCTGGGGCCGGTGCCCGGCTTGGGCACGATGCGCTCCAGCAGGCGGCGCGGCAGCAGCCGGAAATAGCGGCTGCCCAGCCCGAACGTGGCGCCGGCGATGCCGGTGACGGCGGCGGACGCCAGCGGCGCCACCGGCGACGAACCCACGCTCATGGTCTCGCTGTAGCGGAACCGATGGCCGTAGGCCCAGTCCAGCAGCGCGTTGCTGCGGCGCACGATCCGCGTGTTGTAGGGCGCCATGACGAACCCGGCCGTCCACAGCCCCGTCAGCTCGGGCGCGATCTGGCGGCCGCGTCGCCACGGCAGGTCGGGCTGGGGGCCGAGGTCGGGCTCGGCGTGGCGGTCGGGGCTCAGCGTGTAGGGGTCGGCGAGCTGGCGGCGCGCGTCGGGGTCGTGGGAGGCGGTGTTGAGCACTTCCATCATCGACGCAATGGTGCCGCCGGAGAAGCCGCCGGAGAACGACTTCACGACGAGGTCGGTGCCGGTGAGCTCGCCGGCGCCCGCGTCCTTGGCCGCGCGGTAGAGCGCATACACGCTCAGGTCCGACGGAACGGAGTCGAAGCCGCAGGCGTGCACGATGCGGGCGCCGGTGTCGGCGGCCTGCTTGTGGAACTGGTCGATGCTGTCGCGGACGAACATCGCCTCGCCGGTGAGGTCGGCATAGTCGGTGCCCGCCGCGGCGCAGGCGGCCACGAGCGGCAGTCCGTAGCGGGTGTAGGGCCCGACCGTGGTGATCACGACCTGCGTGCGCGCGGCCATCTCGTCGAGCGTCGACGGCGACGACGCATCGGCGACCAGCACCGGCCAGGACTGCGCGGCCTCCCCCAGGGTGTCGCGAACGGCGCACAGGCGTTCGGCCGACCGGCCGGCGAGCGCGATGCGCGCGTGCGCGCCCGCCCGCGCCAGGTATTCGGCGGTCAGCTTCCCCACGAAGCCGGTCGCCCCGTAGACGACGATGTCGAATTCGCGCGGCGTTGCGGTCACGGGTCCCGACGCTACCCGCCGATAAGTAATGCCGGGCCCGCAGGCCCGGCATTACTTATCGCGCGCTTGCGACGGCCGTCAGCTGCTCGAGCCGCCGGTCAGGGCGGTCGTCAGCCTGTTCGTCAGCCGCGCCGACCGCAGACCGGCCAGGCGCCGATGCCCTGCCTGGCCAGCACGTTTTCGGCGACGCGGATCTGCTCCTCGCGGCTGGCGTTGGCCGCCGACCCCGAACCACCGTTGGCGTGCCAGGTGCCGGGGGTGAACTGCAGACCGCCGTAGTAGCCGTTGCCGGTGTTGATGGCCCAGTTACCGCCCGATTCGCACTGCGCGATCGAGTCCCAGTCCACGCTGTAGGCCTGCTGCGGCGGGGGCGGGGGTTCGGGGGCCGGCGCGCCCCACGGCGGCGGTGGTGGGGGCGGCGGCGCGTCCGGCGGCGGGGGCAGGTTGGGGTCGAAACCCACGGGCGCCGGAGGCGGCGGCGGTACGTCCGGAGCCGGCGCGGCCCACGGGGCCGGCGGCGGCGGCGCGTCCGGCGGCGGAGGCACGTTCGGGTCGAAGCCCACGGGGGCGGGAGGGGGCCCGTTCGGGTCCAGGCCGGCCGGATCCGCGGTCGCGGTGGCGGCCGACGGCACGCTCACCAGCGTCCCGATGATCGCGGCGGCAATGAGCCTCTTGCGGACGTTCTTCAACGATGTTCCTTTCGCGGTTTGCGCGCGCCAAAGCAAGCCCACCGAGGTGGGCCGGTGCCATGTCTGGTGCGGAAGGGTGCTTTGGGGCGTGCCGTCACGTTTCGGCACGACAGCGGGGGTTCGCATGCGCCAGGCGGGGCTGGTGGCCGCCGGCCGGGGATCGGCTGACGCCGTCCCCACCCCCCGCTCACACGCGGGGCCGTGGATTCAATTGTGTTTGCCCGTCGTGGGCCACCTGGGACGGTACGAGAATCGGCAATGTTTTTCATCCGCAGAAATTGGATATCTCGTTCCTATAACGAACCGATCACAGAGCAGGCCGCCGAATATCTCTGCAGGTCAACGGCGGGATTTGTGCTGGCGTCACCGCGCGTATAACACCGGGCGATAGTGAGCCGAATCACGCCCAAATTGTGAGCCAGGACACGGCTGTGCGGCGTTTGGCCTCGTGGGCGCCACGCACTACCAGCCGAAGCGCCCGCGCCGCAAGGCGACACCCCGGTGCAGGCGATTCAAAGATGCTGCCGGGCATCATCTTTCACATCAGCGTATTACCAACGCTGAGAACAACTTCCGAAGTGACTGATCGAATTTTTCATGTGTATAACCTCTTTCATCGGACACATGGCCAATGACAGACGGGTCGCCAGCGGCCACGCCTTGCTCGGCGCGCGGACCCTCCGCATATCGCCCCGCAGGGCAAGGCACGGCCCCCGTTTTGCCGCAAACGGCGAAATTCGGCCCGCGCCGGAGCGCAGTGTCATCGACGGGACGAGCCCCCGCAACGACCCGAAATCCACGTCCCCGCAACGGACTACATCAACACATGGGCGCGACACACCCATATGTAGCTTAGATAAAGTTCCGGAAATAATGGGCGAATGATCCGGGCGGCACCGGATTGCCGATAAATTGCTAAATGGGATTTAGCCGTCGGCCAAATAGGACATAAAACCGGTTAACCGCAATCGGGCAGCCGCGCCGCGGCGGGCGCGGTGCACGGCAAGTGCGGGAGGCGAGGTGGCCGAGGCTACGCCAGCGCCCGCAGGTCGGCTTCGGTGTTGACGTTGGTCAGCGAGCGCGCGTCGGGCAGCACGATGCGCTGCGTGTCCGAAGCGTCGACCAGGGCGCGCATCTTGCGCTCACCGGCCGCGACCAGCGCGTCGGCCCGCTCGGCCAGGTCCGTCCGGTACACCGCGGCCAGGTAGTGGTCCCGCCCATCCCAGGGCAGCACCACGTCGGCGTTGGTCTCGTTGGCGCGGCGAACGAGATCGTCGATGACGTCGGCGGCCAGCAGCGGCATGTCGACCGCACAGACGAAGGCCAGCCGGGCACCCGCTTCCGCCGCCGCGCGCAACGCGCGGGCGGTCGCCGGCAGAGGCCCCATACCCCGTAGCTCGTCGCGCACGATGCGCGCCGGCAGCGCGGGCAGCGGTTGGCCTTGGGCGGCCATGACGAACACCGGGTCGCAGCACTGTGCGACGACGTCGACCACCCGCTCGATCATCGTGCGGGCGCCGGGGCCCCCCGCCGGCTCGGGGATGGTCAGATTGGCCTTGTCGCGGCCCATGCGCTGCGATGCCCCACCGGCAAGTACCACCCCGGCCAGCGACACTGCGTCCGGCACTCGCTTCGCCCTCTCTAGTCCACAGTCCAGGTGTCGCGCCCCCGCAGCAGCGACTGCAACGCGACGCGGTCGAACGGGGTCGACTCCTGGGCGGCACGGACCTGGGAGCGGGCCGCGTCGTCGTAGGTGGGCCGGCTGACATCGCGGAAGATGCCCAGCACGGTGTGGTCGAGGTTCTGGTCGGACAGCCGCGACAGCGCGAACGCGTAGGCGGAGTCGTCGGCGTGCGCGTCGTGCACGACGATCTCGTCGGCGGCCACGTCGGCGGTCTTGGCGACGTCGAGGCCGAAGCCCGACTTCACCGCGCAGTATTCGCCGTTGGCACCGAACACGATCGGCTCGCCGTGGCGGACGTTGATGACCCGCTCCTCGGCGCCCTCCTTGCGCAGCGCGTCGAACGAGCCGTCGTTGAAGATCGGGCAGTCCTGCAGGATTTCGACCACGGCGGCGCCGCGGTGCTCGGCGGCGGCGCGCAGCACCTCGGTCAGCCCGTTGCGGTCGGAGTCCAGCGCGCGGCCGACGAAGGTCGCCTCGGCGCCCAGTGCCAACGACACCGGGTTGAACGGCTGGTCCAGCGAACCCATGGGCGTCGACTTGGTGATCTTGCCGACCTCGGAGGTCGGCGAGTACTGGCCCTTGGTCAGCCCGTAGATCCGGTTGTTGAACAGCAGGATCGTGATGTTGACGTTGCGGCGCAGCGCGTGGATCAGGTGGTTGCCGCCGATCGAGAGCGCATCGCCGTCGCCGGTGACCACCCACACCGACAGGTCCTCACGGGCGAGCGCCAGACCGGTCGCGATGGCCGGGGCGCGGCCGTGGATCGAGTGGAAGCCGTAGGTCTCCAGGTAGTACGGGAACCGGCTCGAGCAGCCGATGCCGCTGATGAACACGATGTTCTCGCGGCGCAGCCCCAGATCGGGCAGGAAGTTGCGGATGGTGTTGAGGATGACGTAGTCACCGCAGCCCGGGCACCAGCGGACCTCCTGGTCGCTGGTGTAGTCCTTGGCCTTTTGCGGCTGGTCGGTGGTGGGCACATGCGTGTTCTTGGTCGGCCTCGGGGTAACCCCGAGGTCCGTACCCACCAGGTTGTCGATCACGTCAGTCACGAGCGCCGCTCCTCCTCATCGCTTCGCTCTGCATCGTCGCCGCGCATGTCACGCGCCGGCTCCAACCGTTGCTGCCGCCATTCTGGCGACCATCTTCTTGTCCTGCTCGATTTCGGCCAATGTTCCGCCCAGCGCGGCGTTGATGAGTCGACTCACCTCGTCGGCCAGGAACGCGACGCCCTGAACCTTGGTAACCGATTGCACGTCGACCAGGTACTTGCCGCGCAGCACCAGCGCCAGCTGACCCAGGTTCATCTCCGGCGCCACGACCTGCGGATAGCGCCGCAGCACATCACCGAGGTTGGCCGGGAAGGGGCTGAGATAACGCAGGTGCGCGTGCGCGACCTTGGTGCCCCTGCGCCGCGCCCGCCGGCAGGCTTCACCGATCGGCCCATAGGAGCTGCCCCACCCGATCAGCAGCAGCTCGGCATCCCCCGTCGGATCGTCGACCTCCAGGTCAGGCACGGAAATGCCGTCGATCTTGGCCTGGCGCAGCCGGACCATCAGGTCGTGGTTGACCGGCTCGTAGGAGATGTTGCCCGAACCGTTCGCCGCCTCCAGACCGCCGATGCGGTGCTCGAGACCGGGCGTGCCCGGAACGGCGAACTGGCGGGCGAGCGTCTCCGGGTCGCGGGCGTAGGGCTGGAAGGGCTCGTCCGCCTTCGCGTAGGCGTGCGTGATCGGCGGCAGCGCGTCGACGTCGGGGATCCGCCAGGGCTCCGAACCGTTGGCGATCGCGCCATCGGACAACACGATCACCGGCGTGTGGTAGGAGACCGCGATGCGCACCGCCTCGAGCGCGGTCTGGAAGCAGTCGGACGGCGTGCGCGGCGCCAGCACAGCCACCGGCGATTCCCCGTTGCGGCCGTACAGCGCCTGCAACAGGTCGGCCTGCTCGGTCTTGGTGGGCAGCCCGGTGGAGGGGCCGCCCCGCTGCACGTCGATGACGATCAACGGCAGTTCGGTCATCACGGCAAGGCCGAGCGCTTCCGACTTCAGCGAGATGCCCGGCCCCGAGGTGCTGGTCACCCCGAGCGCGCCGCCGTAGGCGGCGCCGATCGCCGCGCAGATGCCGCCGATCTCGTCTTCGGCCTGGAAGGTGATGACGTCGAAGTTCTTGTGCTTGGACAGCTCGTGCAGGATGTCCGACGCGGGCGTGATCGGATAGCTGCCGAGCACGACGGGAATGTCGGCCATCCGTCCCGCGGTGACGATGCCGTAAGCCAGCGCGGTGTTGCCCGAGATCTGGCGGTATTCACCGGCCGGCAGGTTCGCCCGTGACACCTCGTAGGTGGTGCCGAACGCCTCGGTCGTCTCGCCATAGTTCCAGCCCGCCTTCAGGGCGAGCACGTTGGCCTCGGCGACATCGGGCTTGCGGACGAACTTCTCCCGGATGAAGTTCTCGCTGGTCTGGATCGGCCGCCCGTACATCCACGACAAAAGGCCAAGGGCGAACATGTTTTTGGCGCGCTGCCCGTCCTTCTTGGAGGCGCCGATCGTCTCGACCGCACCGAGAGTCAGCGTGGTCATGGGGACCTGGTGCACCACGTACTCGGACAGCTCGCCGGACTCCAACGGGTCGCTCACGTAGCCGACCTTGGTCAGGTTGCGTTTGGTGAACTCGTCGGTGTTGACGATCACCATGCCGCCGCGCGGCAGGTCGCCGATGTTGGCCTTGAGCGCCGCCGGGTTCATCGCGACGAGGACGTCGGGCCGGTCGCCGGCGGTCAGGATGTCATGATCGGCGATCTGGATCTGGAAAGACGAGACCCCGGGCAGGGTGCCTGCCGGGGCCCGGATCTCGGCGGGGTAGTTCGGCTGGGTCGCCAGGTCGTTGCCGAAAAGCGCGGCCTCCGAGGTGAATCGGTCACCGGTCAGCTGCATACCGTCGCCGGAGTCCCCGGCGAAGCGGATCACTACTTGTTCTAGACGCTGGCGCTCGGTCCCGGCGTGCGACGCCCCGCTATGAGAATCTGATCCGGCTCCGCCGCCGTTCGGATCCACGTCTCCGCCTCCCATTTGTTAACCGGACAGGCACTCCGCCGCAGCATCACGTTACGCGCAGTCGGAGCAGTTACCGCGCCCTCGCTCATTTATGTCACTCGTAGTACCAATTATGGCACTGTATTTCGCGCCGCATGGCCGTCTTTGGCGGCTGCCACGCGGCAGCTTTTCGACGAAAACCCGTAGTCAGCGGGGGGATGGCGGCAGGGCCGGCACAAAACTGTGGTATTGGTCACGTCACCCGGCTAAAGGGCCGCGGACCCCTGAGATAGGACGTTCCGGTCGTCCGATTCCCTGGATACGGATTCGGGCATCGCGACCCGATAGGGCGTAAGTGAGGCGGGACCGGGCGCGCGGCCCGGCTCGCAAGTCAGGCGCTCTTGTCGCGCCGCTCGCTGCGCGACGGCTTGCGCGGCACGATCGTGGGCAGCACGTTGTCCTGCACGGTCTCCTTGGTCACCACGACCTTGGCGACGTCGTCGCGGCTGGGGATGTCGTACATCACCGGCAGCAGGACTTCTTCCATGATGGCCCGCAGGCCCCGGGCGCCGGTGCCGCGGTGGATCGCCTGGTCGGCGATCGCCTCCAGCGCGTCGTCGGAGAACTCCAGCTCGACGCTGTCCATCTCGAAGAGCCGGGTGTACTGCTTGACCAACGCGTTCTTGGGCTCGGACAGGATCTTGACCAACGACTCCTGGTCCAGGTTGGTCACCGAGGCCACCACCGGCAGCCGGCCGATGAACTCTGGGATCAGGCCGAACTTGATCAAATCCTCGGGCATCACGTCGGCGAAGTGATCGGTGGTGTCGATCTCGGCCTTGGAGCGGACCTCGGCGCCGAATCCCAGGCCACGCTTGCCGACGCGTTCATAGATGATCTTCTCCAGCCCGGCGAACGCGCCCGCGACGATGAACAACACGTTGGTGGTGTCGATCTGGATGAACTCCTGGTGCGGGTGCTTGCGGCCGCCCTGTGGGGGCACCGACGCCTGGGTGCCCTCCAATATCTTCAGCAGCGCCTGCTGCACACCCTCGCCGGACACGTCGCGGGTGATCGACGGGTTCTCGCTCTTGCGGGCGATCTTGTCGACCTCGTCGATGTAGATGATGCCGGTTTCGGCGCGCTTGACGTCGTAGTCGGCGGCCTGGATCAGCTTGAGCAGAATGTTCTCGACGTCCTCGCCGACGTAGCCGGCCTCGGTCAGCGCGGTGGCATCGGCGATCGCGAACGGCACGTTGAGCATCTTGGCCAGCGTCTGGGCCAGGTAGGTCTTGCCGCAGCCGGTGGGACCCAGCATCAAGATGTTGGACTTGGTCAGCTCGACCGGCTCGGCGCGGGAGTCGCGGCTCTTCTCGCCCGCCTGAATCCGCTTGTAGTGGTTGTAGACAGCGACGGCCAGCGTGCGCTTGGCGGTGTCCTGCCCGACGACGTATCCCTCCAGGAAGTCCCGGATCTCGGCGGGCTTGGGCAGTTCGTCGAGCTTGACGTCGTCGGCGTCGGCGAGTTCCTCTTCGATGATCTCGTTACACAGGTCGATGCACTCGTCGCAGATGTACACGCCGGGGCCAGCGATGAGTTTCTTGACCTGTTTCTGGCTCTTCCCGCAGAACGAGCACTTAAGCAGGTCGCCGCCGTCTCCGATGCGCGCCATGGTGCTAAGGGCCTACTTCCTGATCGCCGTTGGTCGTGCCGTGCTGCATGTAATCCCCGACGCTACCCGCTTGTTCGGGCCCCACGCGACAAATAGCGCGAATCGCGTCGGTGGTATTCGTGTCCGTCCTTCTGAATGCAACATATAAGCAGACGGTGCCCGTCGCTCGCCGAGACGCGCGGGGCGTGTCTTGCGCGTGTTGCGGTCGTTACCCGGCCGAGGCTCCCACGCTTGCGGACCCTCCTGCGGGTAGTGCCCCACCCTACAGTGGCCCTGTGGGAGTGGCTGTCGGATTCCACGGCCTCGGCGAAGCCGTACTGATCAGCGACGGCGGCCTGGCCACCGAGCTGGAGGCGCGCGGTCACAACCTCTCCGACCCGTTGTGGTCGGCGCGGCTGCTGACCGACGCCCCGCAGGAAATCGCCGCGGTGCACGCGGCGTACTTTCGCGCCGGCGCCGCCGTCGCGACGACCGCCAGCTATCAGGCCTCCTTCGAGGGATTCGCCGCACGCGGGATCTCCCGGAACGATGCCATCGGGCTGCTGCGCCGCAGCGTCGAACTCGCCGGGTCCGCTCGCGACGGGGCGGGCGCGCCCGGCCGCGTCGTCGCCGCCTCGATCGGTCCGTACGGGGCGGCGTTGGCCGACGGCTCCGAATACCGCGGGCGCTACGGACTTTCGGTCGCCACCCTGGCGCGCTGGCATCGACCGCGGCTGGAGGTCCTCGCCGACGCCGGCGCCGACGTGCTGGCCCTCGAGACCGTGCCCGACGTCGACGAGGCCGAAGCGCTGGTCGGCCTGGTGCGCTCGGTGGGCGTGCCGGCCTGGCTCAGCTACACGATCGAGGGAACCCGGACCCGCGCCGGGCAACCGCTGGCGGACGCGTTCGCCGTGGCTGCCGGGGTTCCCGAGATCGTCGCGGTCGGCGTCAACTGCTGCGCACCCGAGGACGTGCTGCCCGCGATCGCCCTTGCCGCCGATGCCGGCAAGCCGATCATCGCCTACCCCAACAGCGGTGAGCGGTGGGACGCCGGGGCGTGGACGGGACCGCGCCGGTTTTCCGCGGGGCTGGCGACGCGCTGGGTGGCCGCCGGGGCCCGCATCGTCGGCGGCTGCTGCCGGGTGGGGCCGTCGGATATCGCGGACCTGGCGAGAACCCTTTCACCGAGCCTGTAATTTCGCACGGGGCCACCCGCGATTTCGCTGCAGAATTACAGTCTCGGCGAAACGTCGCGGCGCCTCGCGCGGGCGGTGCAGCCGGCCTAGTCGATCGGCGGCGGGTCGCCGCCGATCGACTAGGCCGTTTGCGCCGACAGCTTCCGGTACTCGAGCACGGTGTCGATGATCCCGTAGTCCTTGGCCTCTTCGGCGGTCAGGATCTTGTCCCGGTCGGTGTCCTTGCGGATCACGGCGGCGTCCTTGTTGGTGTGGCGGGCCAGCGTGGTCTCCATCAGCGTGCGCATCCGCTCGATCTCGGCGGCCTGGATCTCCAGGTCGGAGAACTGGCCCTGGATCACGCCCGACAGCGACGGCTGGTGGATCAGCACCCGCGCGTTGGGCAGCGCCATGCGCTTGCCCGGCGTCCCGGCGGCCAGCAGCACCGCCGCGGCCGACGCGGCCTGGCCCAGGCACACCGTCTGGATGTCGGCGCGCACGTATTGCATGGTGTCGTAGATCGCCATCAGCGAGGTGAATCCGCCACCGGGCGAGTTGATGTACATGGTGATGTCGCGGTCGGGGTCCAGCGACTCCAACACCAGCAGCTGCGCCATGATGTCGTTGGCCGACGCGTCGTCGACCTGGACGCCGAGAAAGATGATGCGTTCCTCGAACAGCTTGTTGTAGGGGTTGGACTCCTTGACGCCGAAGCTGGAGTGCTCGATGAACGACGGCAGGATGTACCGCGCCTGGGGCTGGATCTGAGGGTTCATTACGCTTCTCCGTTGACGTGGGCGCGGGTGATGATGTGGTCGACGAACCCGTATTCCAGGGCCTCCGGGGCGGTGAACCAGCGGTCGCGGTCGGAGTCCGCCTCGATCCGCTCGATCGGCTGCCCGGTGAACTCGGCGTTGAGCCGGAACATCTCCTTCTTGATGACGTGGAACTGCTCGGCCTGGATCGCGATGTCGGCCGCGCTGCCGGTCACCCCGCCCAGCGGCTGGTGCATCAGGACGCGAGCGTGCGGCAGCGCGTAGCGCTTGCCCTTGGTGCCCGCCGCCAGCAGGAACTCGCCCATCGAGGCGGCCATGCCCATCGCGTAGGTGGCGATGTCACACGGCGCCAGCACCATGGTGTCGTAGATGGCCATCCCCGCGCTGATCGATCCGCCCGGGGAGTTGATGTACAGCGAGATGTCCTTGGTGGCGTCCTCGGCCGAGAGCAGCAGAATCTGCGCGCACAGCCGGTTGGCGATCTCGTCGTTGACCTCCGAACCCAGGAAAATGATGCGCTCGGACAGCAAGCGCTCATAGACCGAGTCCGTGAGGTTGAGACCCTGCGAGTTCGAACGCATGTCAGTCACGACTGGGTTACCTGCTTTCTCGAGTTCTTCTCTGCTCCGACCCTAACCAACTGAGCCCGCCGTGTGGCGGTCGCGCACCCCCTCCACAGGGCACGTTCGCTCAGAGCGTCATGGGCCGGGTCATTCTTGGGTGTCGGCGGCGACGGCTTCGGCGTCTTCCGCCTCGACCGCCTCGGACTCGACCGCCTCGGACTCGGGGGCCTCGGGGGCCTCGCCTGCGTCGCCGGCCTCAGCGGTCTCAGCGGTCTCGGCGGTCTCGGCGGTCTCGGCGGTCTCGGCGGTCTCGGCGGTCTCGGCGGTCTCGGCGGTCTCCGAGCGTTTCCCGAAGAACTCGCTGGTGTCGATCGTGTTCCCGGCGGTGTCGGTGACCGTCGCGGCTTCGACCACGGCGGCGATCGTCAGCCCGCGCCGAACGTCGGCGAACATGGCCGGCAGCTGGTTGTTCTCCTGCAGGTAGCCGAGCAGCTGTTGCGGCTCGATGCCGTACTGCCGGGAGGTGGCGACCAGCCGTTCGGTCAGGTCGTCCTGGCCCACCTGGATCTCCAGGTCATCGGCCAACGCGTCCAGCAACAGCTGCCGCTTGACATCCTCCTCGGCGGCGGCGCGGGCCTCGGCCTCGAACTCCTCGCGGGACTTGCCCTGCTCGGCGAGCGTCTCGGCGAGCTTGGCCTCGTCATGGCCCAGGCTGCTGAGCGCGTTGTGCACGGCGCTGTCGTACTGGCTCTGCACCACCGCCTCCGGCAGCGGCACGTCGACCTGCCCGAGCAGGGCCTCCATGGCGGCGTCGCGGATCTTCTCGGCCTGCTGGGCCCGCTTGGTCCGGCTCACCTGCTCGCGCAGGTTGGCGCGCAGCTCCTCGATGGTGTCGAACTCGCTGGCCAGCTGGGCGAACTCGTCGTCGGGCTCGGGCAGTTCGCGTTCCTTGACGGACCGCACGGTGACGGTCACCTGCGCGTCCTGCCCGGCGTGCTCGCCGGCCGCCATCGTGGCGGTGAACTCGCGGGACTCGTCGACGGACAGGCCGACCAGGGCGTCGTCGAGCCCGGCGATGAGGCGGCCCGAGCCCACCTCGTGGGACAGGCCCTCGGCGGCGGCGTTGGGCACCTCCTCGCCGCCGACGGTGGCCGACAGGTCGATCGAGACGAAGTCGCCCGTGGCCACCGGCCGCTCCACCCCGGTCAGGGTGCCGAACCGGGCGCGCAGCGACTCCAGCTCGGCGTCGACGTCCTCGTCGCCCACCTCGATCGGGTCCACCGAGACCCGTAGCGCGCTCAGGTCCGGGAGGTCGATCTTGGGGCGGACGTCGACCTCCGCGGTGAACGCGAGATCCTCGCCGTACTCCTTCTTGGTGACCTCGATCTCGGGCTGACCGAGCGGCTGGACCTCGGAATCCATCACGGCCTGGCCGTAGCGGGCGGGCAACGCCTCGCTGACCACCTGGTCGAGCATCGCCTCCCGGCCGACCCGGGCCTCGAGCAGCTTCGCCGGCGCCTTACCGGGCCGGAAGCCCGGCAGCCGGATCTGCTTGGCCAGCTCCTTGTACGCCCGCTGGAAATCGGGCTCGAGTTCGGTGAAAGGCACCTGCACGTTGATGCGCACCCGGGTGGGGCTCAACTGCTCGACGCTGCTCTTCACGGGCGTGCTCCTCGGTGGTCGTTCCTGGCTTGTCTGGCTTGTCTCTAGGGCTCGCTATTGGTGGCTTTGCGTGCCCGCGCAATTGCGGCGCGGTGCCGGTCGCGCTGGTCGGGGTGACAGGATTTGAACCTGCGGCCTTCCGCTCCCAAAGCGGATGCGCTACCAAGCTGCGCTACACCCCGCACTGACCAGGCGATCCTACGGCCCGACCGTGCCGGCTTCGCAGCCGCCCACAGCCTCACAGAACCATCACAAAACCGCGTCGATTAGATTTGATCTACGCGGACCGATACAGTCTCGCTCGACTAAAACACTGCGGGCGTAGCTCAATGGTAGAGCCCTAGTCTTCCAAACTAGCGACGCGGGTTCGATTCCCGTCGCCCGCTCGGGCTGATATCTGCTCGATAGAAAGGCGCCATGAGCGACGCCGGACCACACGCTGCCATCCGCGGCTCGTGCGCGCCGGATTTCGTCCGGGTACGCGACGCGTTCGAACGCAACTTCGCGCAGCACCGGGAGGTCGGCGCGGCCGTTGCCGCCTGGGTGGACGGCGACCTGGTGGTCAACCTGTGGGGCGGCTGGGCCGACGCGGCCCGCACCCGGCCCTGGCGGGAAACCACGTTGACCACCGTGCTGTCCGGCACCAAGGGCCTGACGTCCACCTGCGTCCACCAGCTCGCCGACCGCGGCGAGCTGGACCTGCAGGCCCCGGTGGCCCGCTATTGGCCCGAATTCGGGCAGGCGGGCAAGGAGGACATCACGCTCGCGATGGTGATGGGCCACCGCTCCGGCGTGATCGGGCCGCGCAACCGGATGCGGTGGGAGGAAGTCGCCGACTGGGACTTCGTCTGCGCGCAGCTGGCCGCCGCCGAACCGCGGTGGGAGCCGGGCACCGCCCAGGGCTACCACATGACGACCTTCGGCTTCATCCTCGGCGAGGTGTTCCGCCGGGTCACCGGGCGCACGGTCGGCCAGTATCTGCGCACCGAGATCGCCGAGCCGATCGGGGCCGACGTCCACATCGGCCTGTCCCCGGCCGAACAGCGCCGCTGCGCCGACCGGGTGAACAAGCCGCACGCCCGGGACCTGTTGGCCGAAGCGAACGCCCCCGCCTATCCGGCCAGCCTGACCGAACACCCCAAGGCGGCGCTTTCCATCTCGATGGGATTCGCCCCCGACGACGAGCTGGGCTCCCACGACCTGCAACTGTGGCGGCAGCTGGAGTTCCCCGGCACCAACGGGCAGGTCTCGGCGCTGGGCCTGGCGACGTTCTACAACGCGCTCGCCCAGGAGAAGCTGCTGAGCCGCGAGCACATGGATCTGGCCCGGGTGTGTCAGGGCGGATGGGAAAGCGATTTGGTGCTCGGCCCCCGCGTCGCCGACCACGGGTGGGGTCTGGGCTACATGCTCAACCAACGCTGCATCAACGGGCCCAACCCGCGGATCTTCGGCCACGGCGGGCTGGGCGGGTCCTTCGGGTTCGTCGACCTCGAACACCGCATCGGCTACGCGTACGTGATGAACCGCTTCGACGCCACCAAGGCCAACGCCGACCCGCGCAGCGTCGCCCTGAGCAACGAGGTCTACGCGGCGCTGGGCATTGCGCTGGACAGGTAAGCCCGCCGAGTAAGCCGCACCCTGCCGAACGATCGTCGGCAGGGTGCGGAGTGTGGTGACGAGTCGGTCAGTGCGGTCCGCCGGGGCCGCCGGGGTGCCCGGGCTCGGGATGGGGGTTGCTCCCCGGCCCGTGCCAGTTCTCATGGCAGTGGTTGCCGTCCCAGTTCGGGCCCCAGGCGGGGTCCCAGAAGTTGCCCGGGCACCATTGCGGGAAGGGACCCGGCGCGGCGTGGGCCGGCGTTGCGGCGCCCGCACCGGCGAGCCCCAAACCGACGATCAGCGCGAAACCCGTTGCGGCTAAACGTGATGAACTTTTCATGGTTGCCAGATCTACCCGTGAAACCTGAAGTGGGGCTGAAGTAGCCGGTTGTGCTCCTTGCTGTTTCCTGTCAATCGCCGCCGCCTGCGCACGGAAAGTGGCCGCGTCAATCCTGACAGGCCATGCACCAGAACACGTTTCGACCCTCCAGCACTGCGGTGCGGATCGGCGAACCGCACACCCGGCACGGCTCGCCGGCGCGGCGGTACACGTAGGTTCGGGGCCGCCCGGGCCGATACGACGGCGGACCGTGGTCGTGTTCGGGGCGGACCACGATGATCTTGCCCCGCGACAGCCCGACCTTCATCAGCGCCACCAGGTCGGACCACGCCGCCGCGAACTCCGCCTCGCCCACGTCGCGGCCCGGCCGGAACGGGTCGATGCCGTGACGAAACAGCAACTCGCTGCGGTAGACGTTGCCGACGCCGGCGATGACGGCCTGGTCCATCAGCATCGCGCCAATCGGCCTGCGGGACTTGGTGATCCGCGACCAAGCCCAGGACGGATCGGCGTCCTTGCGCAACGGGTCGGGGCCCAGCTTGGCGATGACGTCGGCGACCCGGCCCTCGTCGATCACCTCGCACACCGTCGGGCCGCGCAGGTCGGCGCCGTAATCGGCGCCCACCATCCGCATCCGCACCTGCCCGACCGGCTCGGGCAGCGCGGCGTCGTCCATCCGGGGCCATTCGGTGAACGTGCCGTACAGGCCCAGGTGCACGTGCACGATCGGGCCGCCGGCGTAGTGATGGAACAAGTGCTTGCCCCAGGCGCCGGCGCGGCGCAACTCCCGCCCGTTGACCACGGCCGCCGCGTCGAACCGGCCCTGCGGGCTGGACACCGCAACCGGTGCGCCGGCGAATCGCCGCTGGTGCAACCGGGCCAACCGGTGCAGCGTATGCCCTTCGGGCATCTCTCAAGCCGGGGTGCCGGGCACCGGCGGCGCCTGATGTGTGCGTTCGTAGTCGGCAAGTATGTCGATACGACGTTGGTGGCGTTCGGCTTTCGAGAATGGCGTGGTCACGAAGGCGTCCACGAAACTCAGCGCGTCCGCCACGCTGTGCATGCGGCCGCCGATCCCGATCAACTGCGCGTCGTTGTGTTGCCGGGCCAGCGTCGCCGTCTCGACGCTCCACGCCAGCGCGCAGCGGGCGCCGGGAACCTTGTTCGCGGCGATCTGTTCGCCGTTGCCCGAACCGCCCAGCACGATGCCCAGGCTGTCCGGGTCGGCGACCGTGCGCGTCGCGGCGGCGATGCAGAAGGCCGGGTAATCGTCCTCGGCGTCGTAGCCGAAGGCACCGCAGTCGATCGGCTCGTGGCCGGCCTGCTCGAGGTGCTCGATGATCCGCTGCTTGAGCTCGAATCCGGCGTGGTCGGAACCCAGGTAGACGCGCATGCCCGCAATCCTTGCACAGCGGCGCGCCGGCCGGCGGCCGGCGATCGCGAGCGCGGGTCTAGTCGTATTCGGGCTTCTCGGTGCGAGTCCGCTTGAGCTCGAAGAAGTGCGGGTAGGACGCGAAGACCACCGAGGCGTCCCACAGCTTGCCCGCTTCCTCGCCGCGCGGGATCCTGGAGAGCACCGGCCCGAAGAAGGCCACCCCGTTGACGTGGATGGTCGGTGTGCCGACGTCGTCGCCGACCGCGTCCATCCCGGCGTGGTGGCTCTTGCGCAGCGCCTCGTCGTAGGCGTCGCTGTCGGCGGCCTTCGCGAGTTCGGCCGGCAGGCCGGCGTCGGCGAGCGATCCCTTGATCACCTCGGGGAGGTCCTTGTTGTCCTCGTTGTGGATCCGGGTGCCCATCGCCGTGTACAACGGGTCCAGCACCTTGGCCCCGTGGGCCTGCTCGGCGGCGATCGCCACCCGCACCGGCCCCCACGCGTGCTTCATCATCTCGCGGTATTTGTCGGGCAGCCCCTCGCGGTTCTCGTTGAGGATCGCCAGGCTCATGACGTGGAAGTTCACCGTGATGTCGCGAACCTTCTCGACCTCCAGAATCCAGCGGGAGGTGATCCAGCACCACGGGCACAGCGGATCGAACCAGAAATCGGCCTGGGATTTGACGGGGGCCTCGGCAGGCATAACGGCAGTCCTCTCCTAGAGATCTCGAGACGCGCACAACACCGTTCAGCACAACCGTAGTCGCCGCGCGTGTGTTCCCGCCCGCCACCGCACGGCTCCTGCACGTAAGTTAGGACCGTGGCACTTCCTAACCTGACTCGGGACGAAGCCGTCGAACGCGCCGCTCTGGTCACCGTCGACAGCTATCAGATCAGCCTCGACCTCACCGATGGGTCCGGCGCACCCGGCGACCGAACCTTCCGCTCCACGACCACCGTCGTGTTCGACGCGCTTGCCGGCGCCGACACGGTCATCGACATCGCCGCCGACACCGTCCGCGGCGCCACCCTCAACGGCCGCGCCCTCGACGTGTCGGGGTACGACGAGTCGACCGGCATCCCGCTGCGCGGACTGGCCGAGCGCAACGTCGTCGTCGTCGAAGCCGACTGCCGCTACTCCAACACCGGCGAGGGACTGCACCGCTTCGTCGACCCGGTCGACGACGAGACCTACCTGTATTCGCAATTCGAAACCGCCGACGCCAAGCGCATGTTCGCCTGCTTCGACCAGCCCGACCTCAAGGCGACGTTCGAGCTCAAGGTGGTGGCGCCCAAGCACTGGAAGGTCATTTCCAACGGCGCGCCGATGTCGGTCTCCGAGACGGACGGGGTCGGCGTGCACACCTTCGCCACCACGCCCCGGATGAGCACGTATCTGGTGGCCCTGGTGGCCGGCCCGTATGCGGAATGGAAAGACCGCTACACCGACGAACACGGCGAGATCCCGCTGGGCATCTACTGCCGCGCCTCGCTGGCGCAATACATGGACGCCGAGCGGCTGTTCACCCAAACCAAGCAGGGATTCGGCTTCTACCACAAGAACTTCGGGATGCCGTACGCGTTCGGCAAGTACGACCAACTCTTCGTCCCCGAATTCAATGCCGGTGCGATGGAAAACGCCGGCGCGGTGACGTTCCTCGAGGACTACGTGTTCCGCAGCAAGGTCACCCGCGCCTCCTACGAGCGGCGCGCCGAGACGGTCCTGCACGAGATGGCGCACATGTGGTTCGGCGACCTGGTCACCATGACCTGGTGGGACGACCTGTGGCTCAACGAGTCGTTCGCGACGTTCGCCTCGGTGCTGTGCCAGGCCGAGGCCACCGAGTTCACCGAGGCGTGGACGACCTTCGCCACCGTCGAGAAGTCGTGGGCCTACCGCCAGGACCAGTTGCCCTCGACGCACCCGATCGCCGCCGAGATCCCCGACCTGGCCGCCGTCGAGGTGAACTTCGACGGGATCACCTACGCCAAGGGCGCTTCGGTGCTCAAGCAGCTGGTGGCCTACGTCGGGCTGGAGCATTTCCTGGCCGGGCTGCGCGACTATTTCCGTGCGCACGCATTCGGCAACGCGAGGTTCTCCGACCTGATCGCCGCGCTGGAGAAGGCGTCCGGGCGCGACCTGTCGGATTGGGGCGGCCAATGGCTCAAGACCACCGGCCTGAACACGCTGCGGCCCGAATTCGACGTCGACTCCGAGGGCAGGTTCACCCGGTTCGTGGTGACGCAGGGCGGCGCCACGCCGGGTGCCGGCGAGACCCGGGCCCACCGGCTGGCGGTCGGCATCTACGACGACGATGGCTCCGGCAAGCTGGTGCGGACGCACCGAGAGGAGCTCGACGTCGAGGGACCGGAAACGGAACTGCCTGCGCTGGTGGGTGTTTCACGCGGCAAGCTGGTCCTGGTCAACGACGACGACCTGACGTACTGCTCGCTGCGCCTGGACGGCGAGTCGCTGCGGACCGCGCTGGATCGGATCGCCGACATCGCCGAGCCGCTGCCCCGCTCGCTGGTGTGGTCGGCGGCGTGGGAGATGACCCGCGAGGCCGAACTGCGTGCCCGCGACTTCGTGGCGCTGGTGACGGGCGGGGTGCACGCCGAGACCGAGGTCGGGGTGGCCCAGCGGCTGCTGATGCAGGCGCAGACGGCGCTGGCGTCCTACTCCGAACCGGGCTGGGCCCGCGAGCACGGCTGGCCACAGTTCGCCGACCGGCTGCTGGAGCTGGCGCGCGGCGCACAGCCGGGGTCGGATCACCAGCTCGCGTTCGTCAACACGCTGTGCTCGTCGGTGCTGTCGGGCCGGCACGTCGCGACGCTGGCCGACCTACTCGATCGCGACCCCGCCGAGCTGGGCCTGCCCCGCCTCGAGGTGGACACCGACCTGCGCTGGCGCATCGTGACGGCGCTGGCCACTGCCGGGCACGTCGACGCCGACGGGCCCGCAACGCCGTTCATCGACGCCGAGGCGCAACGCGACGCGACGGCCGCCGGCCGGCGGCACGCCGCCCAGGCCGCGGCGGCGCGGCCGCAACCGCGGGTCAAGGAGGAGGCCTGGACCAAGGTCGTCGAGGACGACACCCTGGCCAACATCACCGCCCGTTCGATGATCGCGGGCATCGCGGCGCCGGGCCAGGGTGCGCTGCTCCAGCCGTTCGCCGCGCGCTACTTCGAGGCGATCCCCGGCGTGTGGGCGCGCCGGTCCAGCGAGGTCGCCCAGACCGTCGTGATCGGCCTGTACCCGCACTGGGACATCAGCGAGGAAGGCATTGCCGCAGCCGACGAGTTCCTGCGCGCCCCGGAGTCGGAGGTGCCGCCGGCGCTGCGCAGGCTGGTGCTGGAGGGCCAGGCCGGGGTGAAGCGGGCCCTGCGGGCCCGCACGCTGGACGCCGCCGGCGCTTAACGCCTCCGCGAGCGTGCGTGGTTGTACGCCCGTGAGCGGCGTGTCTCGCACAAACACGCACGCTCGCCGGCGGCGCTGCGCGCCGTTACGCGGGTGAAATGCCCGCGCTGAGCACGCGGATCGCGCTGACCAGCCCGTCGACCAGGTCACCCTGCTCGAACGCCGACGCGGCCGCGGCCACGCCCAACGGCGCGGCCGACTCGGCGCCGCGCCCGCGGACCTGCGAGCCGTAGACGACCTCGATCGCGCACTGGTCGGGCGAGACGGCCAGCAGCACCGCGTTGTCCGGCGTCGGCACCTTGGCCAGGATCTCGCGCGCCCGCGCGGCGGTGTCGCTGCCCAGGTCGCCGAGGTAGATGGCGAACCGCGCCTTGGACGCCCGCGAGCCGTACTTCAGCGCGTCGTCGATCGCGACGAGGTCCTTGATCGGGAACGGATAGTGCACCGACAGCTCGCCGGGCTCGGTGACCGCCGAGATCCGTCCGCTGCTGGTGATGACCGCGCCCTCGGGCAGGTTGTTCGGGTCGATCGTCGCGAGCTCACCATGTGCCACTGGCGCCACCTCCCACCGAGAACGTCGCCGAGCCGTGCCCGCCGTGCGCGTGGCCGACGGCTTCGTCCGTGGCGGCCCACAGGATCGGCGGATGCGTCCACCGCTCCGAGAGCTTGTAGGTCGCGGGGTGGGGCCCCTTGTGCGACCAGATCGGCACCGCCAGCAGGATCACCAGCAACAACGGGATTCCGATAAAGAACAGGTGGACCTGAAGAAGACTCACGAGGCAAACCGTATCCCACCCGACCGGCTTTCGGGGCGCCAGGACCGGCCCGGAATTACTAGGCGGCGCCTTCGCCCAGGTACCGGGCCCACGCCGGGTCGAGTTCCTTGACCGTCGACAGCAGCCGCCAGTGCTGGCCCGTCGGCGGTATCGGCGTGCGCCGCAGGTGCCAGCCGAGCTCGCTGAGCAGCTTGTCGCCCTTGCGGTGGTTGCACGCCGAGCAGCACGCGACGCAGTTCTCCCAGGAGTGGTCGCCGCCGCGGCTGCGCGGCACCACGTGGTCGACGGTGTCGGCCTTGGCCCCGCAGTAGGCGCAGCAGAACCGGTCGCGGTGCATGAGCGCGGCGCGCGTCATCGGCACCCGGGCGCGGTACGGCACCCGCACGAAAGTCCTCAGCTGGATCACCGAGGGCACCACGATCGACCTGCTCGCCGAGTGGATGACCGGCCCGGCGGGGTCGTGATGCACGACGTCGGCCTTGCCGCAGATGACCATCACGATCGCGCGCCGCATGGGCAGCGCGGTCAGCGGCTCGTACGTCGAATTCAGCAGCAGCACCCGGCGACGACTCCAGATCGACGCGCAGTCTTGGCGGGTGGGCGGATGGGTGTCGACGCGTGGGTGGTTCTCCACCCTGTGCAGGCACGGCGCGGCCGGCCCGGTCGACCCTGCCGCGGCACCGGAACTGCGGTGATTGCGGCGTCTCTTGCCCTGCGCCATAGATCCTCCGCCGATAGTCCACCATGATTCGCCGCCAATCGCACGCCTATTGCAGGTGTAGGCCGTGTCGAACCGGTGAACACCAGGCGAGGTTGTGGCCCGGCTCGCCTCGCCGCGCCGCCGATGCACCACAATGGAGGGGATGGATCAGGAGAGCTTTTACGACGCCGTCGGCGGTGCGGAAACCTTCAACGCGATCGTGTCCCGTTTCTATGCTCAGGTTCCCGAGGACGAGATACTGCGCGAGCTGTACCCCGCCGACGACCTGGCGGGCGCCGAGGAACGGTTGCGGATGTTCCTCGAGCAGTACTGGGGCGGGCCGCGAACGTACTCCGATCGGCGCGGCCATCCGCGACTGCGGATGCGGCACGCGCCGATCCGGATCACTCCGATCGAGCGCGACGCCTGGCTGCGATGCATGCACACCGCCGTCGCCTCGATCGACTCGCAGACCCTCGACGACGAGCACCGCAAAGAGCTGATCGACTACCTCGAGATGGCCGCCCACTCCCTGGTGAATTCCACGATCTGATGTCTGGAGAAAACATGCGCAAGCCGTGGTGGTCGAGCGCGGTCTTCTACCAGGTGTATCCGCGATCGTTCGCCGACAGCAACGGCGACGGGGTCGGCGATCTGGACGGCCTGACCGCCCGGATGGACCACCTCGAAGAACTGGGCGTCGACGCGATCTGGCTCAACCCGGTCACCGTCTCGCCGATGGCCGACCACGGCTACGACGTGGCCGACCCGCGCGACGTGGACCCGCTGTTCGGCGGGATGGCCGCCGTCGAACGGCTGATCGCCGCGGCCCACGAGCGGGGCATCAAGGTGACCATGGATGTGGTGCCCAACCACACGAGTTCCGCGCATCCCTGGTTCGAGGCGGCCCTGGCCGCGGGCCCGGCCACCGAGGCGCGCGACCGGTATTTCTTCCGGGACGGACGCCGACCCGACGGGTCGCTGCCACCGAACAACTGGAACTCGGTGTTCGGCGGGCCGGCCTGGACGCGGGTGGTCGAGCCCGACGGCAATCCCGGCCAGTGGTATCTGCACCTTTTCGACGCCGAGCAGCCCGACCTGAACTGGGACAACCCGGAGGTCTTCGACGACTTCGAGAAGACGCTGCGCTTCTGGCTGGAACGCGGGGTGGACGGTTTCCGCATCGACGTGGCGCACGGCATGGCCAAGCCACCCGGGCTGCCGGACGCCAAGGACGACGTCAAGGTGTTGCAGCACAGCGACGACGACCCGCGCTTCAACAACCCGAGCGTGCACGAGATTCACCGCGGAATCCGCACCATCGTCGACGACTACCCCCAGGCGGTGACCATCGGCGAGGTCTGGGTCCTCGACAACGCCCGCTGGGCCGAGTACCTGCGCCCCGACGAACTGCACCTGGGCTTCAATTTCCGGCTGACCAAGATCGGTTTCGACGCGGCCGAGATCCACGACGCGATCCAGAACTCGTTGGCGGCAACCGCGATCGAGGACGCCACACCGACGTGGACGCTGTCCAACCACGACGTGGGCCGGGAGGTCACCCGCTACGGCGGCGGCGAAGCAGGGCTGCGCCGGGCGCGTGCGATGGCGATGGTGATGTTCGCCCTGCCGGGCGCGGTGTTCGTCTACAACGGCGAGGAGTTGGGCCTGCCCGACGTCGAACTGCCCGACGAGGTGTTGCAGGACCCGACATGGGAACGGTCCGGGCGCACCGAGCGGGGCCGCGACAAGTGCCGGGTGCCGATGCCGTGGTCGGGTGAGGCTCCCCCGTTCGGGTTCTCCAGCTCCGCCGACACCTGGCTGCCGATGCCCGCCAACTGGGCGGCGCTGACCGTCGAAAAGCAGCGCGCCGACACCGCGTCGACCTTTTCGTTCTTCCGACGGGCGATCGAATTGCGCAGGGTCCGAAGCGAATTCGACGGCATGCTGGACTGGCTGAGCGCCCCCCGCGATGCGCTGATTTTCCGCCGCGGCGGCGGCCTGGTGTGCGCCCTCAACGCCGGCGCCCGCCCCATCCCGCTGCCGGAGGGCGAGACAATCCTGACCAGCGCGCCGCTGGTCGACGGCGCACTGCCCCCCGACGCCGCGGCCTGGCTGGTCTAGCCCCAGACGCGTGAGACCGTACGCGTGGACGGTGATCGGAGCCGGGCCCGCGGGAATCGCCGGGGTGGGAAAGCTTCTGGACCGCGGCATAGCGGGCGCCGAGATCGCCTGGATCGACCCGGCTTTTGCCGGTGGTGGACATCGCGAAAAATGGCGGTCGGCCCTGATCAGCGCAGCACCAGCGCCGGGTCACCGCGGCGCCGGTACACCGAGCCGAATCGGGCGTCGACACGCAACCACGTCGGCATGATGCGGACCCGGATGATCTCGTCGTCGGCGATCGCGTCCGGCTGCTGCGGCAGGAAACCCATTGCGGTCAAAGCGAACACGCAGCGCATCGGCAACCCCACGGTGACATCCTCCGACGTGTCGCCGGAGCTGACCCGGATGACCTCCTGGTCGAGCAGCGACACCGGCGGACCGTGGGAACTGCTGTGCTCCCTGACCAGGCGCGCGCCGCGCTCGGCCAAATCCAGCAGGACCCGGGCGGGCACGTCGTCGAGATGGGTGAAGCCGGATTCCGGCGGCAGGGCCCCCCGCCACGCCGAGTCCATCGAGAAACCCGGGTCCACGTAGCCCGAGTCGTCCATTGCGGCCAGGCCGCGCGCCAACGAGTCCGCGGCCACCGACAGGTCATCGGGCCGCACACCGCCCACCACCACACGGCAGGCCAGCACGTCGAAACCCGTTGCCACCCAGGCCGTCACCAACCCACCCGTCCGGGCCCGCAGCCGGATCACGGCGGCATCGTCGAGTCGCATCGCGCGCTCGACGAACGTGGCCAGGTCGGCGCGCTGGGCGGCGCCGCCGCCGGGGCCCAGCCACAATCCGCGCTCGGCGGCGCCACCACCTAGTCCCGCATCCACCGTGCCAGGTACTCCTTTTGCCGCGGCGAAAGCCGCTCCAAGCGCCGCTCTTCGATGTGGACCGCGGCCAGCTGCGACTCGGCGATGACGGCGGGCCTGGAGTCGGGGTCCGCGTTGACCGAACGCACCTCGTAACCCAGGGTGAAGTCGACCGTCCGCAGCCGCTTGGTCCAGATGGTCACCTGCAGAGGCGAATCGGTGAGCCGAAGCTGGGCCTTATAGGTGACCCGCACATCGGCGATCAGCAACCCGACGGTGGCGATGTCGAGGGCGAACGGCTCGGTGAGGAACGGCACCCGCGCCTCTTCGAGGATCGTGACCATGGTGGCGTGGTTGATGTGCTGGTACATGTCGATATCCGACCAGCGCACCGGCACGGGCGCGACGTAGCCAACACTCAACTCGACGAACCTCTTCCACTCGTGCGGGTCATGCGGCGAATCTGGCGCGCGGCCACCGACAGCGTCGCCAGATCCTTGGCCCCGGTTTCCTGAATTTCGGTGAGCGTCCGGCGGGCCCGTTCCACCCGCGAGGCGCTGATGTGTTCCCACTCCGCGATCTTTTCCTCGCCCGTTTCGTCGGGTTCCCCGACGGCGAGCACGTCGAAGCACAGCGAGCGCAGCGAGGCGTAGATATCGTCACGAATCGCCAAGCGCGCCAACGAATGCCACCGGTCATTCCGCGGCAGCTCGGACACCGCCGTAAGCAGACTGTCGGTGCCCAGCCGATCCATCAGCGCGAAATAGGTGTCGGCGACCTCGGCGGCGTCGATGTCGTTGATGTCGGCGATGTCGATGATGTCGAGGAGGCTGAAGCGGTACAGGCCTGCGGCGACGAGGTAGGCCAGGTCCTCGGGGGTGCCGTCGGAGGCGAATTCCGCGGCTTCCTTCTCGACGATCGCCTTGTCGTCACCGCGCAGCCACTCCGACATCCGCGGGGTCAGCTCCTTGACCTGGGCGGCGAACCGGTTGATCTCGGCGCCCACGGCCAGCGGCTGCGGGCGGTAGTTGAGCAGCCAGCGCCCGGCGCGGTCGATCAGCCGCCTGGTGTCCAGCGTCAGCCGGTCCGACAGGGCCACCGGCACGCCGGCCGCTCGGATCCGCCGCCACAGGCGGTCGACGTCGAAGATGGCGTCGGTGGCGACATAGGTGCGCACCGCGTCGACCGGCCGCACGCCGACGTCCTCGGCGATCCGGAAGGCATAGCTGATGCCCCCGGTGTCCACCAGGTCGTTGATCAACATGGTGGTGACGATCTCGCGGCGCAGCTGGTGATTGCGGATCTCGGGCGTGAACCGGTCCCGCAGCTGCGCCGGAAAGTATTGCGGCAAGCGGGAGGAGAACACCTCCTGCTCGGGCAGCTCGGTGGCCAGCATGTCTTCCTTGAGGCCCAACTTGACGTGGGCCATCAGGGTGCACAGTTCGGGCGAGGTGAGCCCGATGCCCGCCTCCGCACGGCGGCGGATCTCCTTCTCCGACGGCAGCGCCTCCAGCTCGCGGTTGAGCCCGCGCTCGTCCACCAGGAACTTGATCTGCCGTTCGTGTACGGGCAGCAGGCTGGCCGCGTTGGCCCGGCTGGTGCCGATCAGGTCGTTCTGGTCCTCGTTGTCGGTGAGCACCAGCCGCGCCACCTCGTCGGTCATCGACTCCAGCAGGTCTTTGCGCTCGCCGGGGTCGACCTTACCGGCCGTGACCAGCGAGTCGATCAGGATCTTGATGTTGACCTCGTGGTCGGAGCAGTCCACGCCGGCGGAGTTGTCCATCGCGTCGGTGTTGATGCGGCCGCCGGACAGGTCGAACTCCACGCGGCCCAGCGCCGTCACGCCGAGGTTGCCGCCTTCGCCGATCACCTTGGCGCGCACCTGGTTTGCGTTGACGCGCACCGGGTCGTTGGCGCGGTCGCCCACGTCGGAGTCGGATTCGGACTCGGCCTTGATGTAGGTGCCGATGCCGCCGTTGAACAGCAGGTCCACCGGCGCCTGCAGGATCGCCTTGATCAGGTTGGGCGGGGACATCTCGTCGACCCCTCCTTCATCCTGGCCCTCGATGCCGAGGGCGGCGCGGACCTGCTCGCTGACCGGGATGGCCTTCTGTTCGCGGGCGTACACCCCGCCGCCCTCGCTGATCAGCGACTTGTCGTAGTCGTCCCAGCTGGACCGGGCCTGATCGAAGAGCCGGCGACGCTCGGCGAAGGAGGCCTCGGCGTCGGGGTCCGGGTCGAGGAAGACGTGCCGGTGGTCGAAGGCGGCGATCAGCCGGATGTGCTCGGACAGCAGCATGCCGTTGCCGAACACGTCGCCGCTCATGTCGCCGATGCCGACGACGGTGAAGTCCTCGGCCTGGGTGTCGACCCCCATCTCCTGGAAGTGCCGTTTGACGGCCTCCCACGCGCCCTTGGCGGTGATGCCCATGGCCTTGTGGTCGTAGCCCACCGATCCGCCGGAGGCGAAGGCGTCGCCGAGCCAGAACCCGTAGGACTTGGCAACGTCGTTGGCGATGTCGGAGAACGTGGCGGTGCCCTTGTCGGCGGCCACCACCAGGTAGGCGTCGTCGCCATCGCGCCGCACCACCCCAGGCGGTGGATTGACCTTGCCGGTGGCGTGGTCGACGTTGTCGGTGAGCTCGAGCAGCCCGGAGATGAAGAGTTGGTAGCAGGCGACGCCTTCGTTGCGGGTGGCGTCGCGGTCGGCGGCGGCGTCGCCGGTGGGCAGCGGCGGGTCCTTGACGACGAACCCGCCCTTGGCCCCGACCGGCACGATGACGGCGTTCTTCACCGCCTGCGCCTTGACCAGCCCGAGGATTTCGGTGCGGAAATCGTCGCGCCGGTCCGACCAGCGCAGGCCGCCGCGCGCCACCGGCCCGAACCTCAGGTGCACGCCCTCGACGCGGGGCGAATAGATGAAGATCTCGTATCGGGGACGCGGCAGCGGCAGCTCGTCGATGAGCTGCGCGTCGAGCTTGAGCGCCAGGACGTTGCGGTCCCGGGCCGAATCCTTCCGGGTGACAAAGTAATTGGTCCGCAGCGTGGCCTGGACCAGCGACGCGAAGGCACGCATGATGCGGTCGGTGTCCAGGCTGCGCAACGCGTCGATGTCCGCGGCGACCGCGTTGGCCGCCGCCTGCGCCTCGCGGCTGCCCGACGACCCCTCGGGGTTGAACAGCGCCTCGAACAACGCGACGAGGGAGCGCGCCGTGGAGGGGTGGTCGTTGAGCACCGCTTCGATGTGGGACTGGCTGTAGGGAAAACCCGCCTGCCGAAGGTATTTGGTGTAAGCGCGCAGCAGCACGACCTGCTGCCAGGTCAGGTTCGCGCGCATCACCAGCTCGTTGAAGCGGTCGATCTCGACGCGACCCTGCCAGATCGCGGTGACCGCGTCGGCGAATCGCTGCGCGGTCGCGTCCCGTTCCTCGGCCGACGACGCCTGCGGGATGGTCGGGTGCGGCGAGATCTTGAATTGGTAGATCCACACCGGCAACCCGTCGGGCCGGATCACCGAGAACGGCCGCTCCTCGAGCACGACGACGCCCATGCTCTGCAGCATCGGCAGCAGCTGGCTCAGCGATGCGGTGTGCCCGCCCAGGAACCAGGTGAGCTGGGCGAGCCCTTCTTCCCCGGTGTCGGAGAACACCAGCTTGACCGAATCGTCGGTGAGCCCGTTGATGATGCCGATCTGCTCGATCGCGTCGCCCGGCGCGACGGCCTGCTTGTAGGCCTCGGGAAAGGCGCCCGCGTAATGCTCGGCGTCCGCTTGGTCGACCGAGCCGTCCAGCGCGGCGCCGAGCAGCCGGTCGGACCAGGTTTGCGCCGCATCGCTCAGCAGGCTCTGGATCCGGACCCGGTTGCGTTCGGAGACGTCGACCGGGGCCGCCACAGCATCTCCCTCTCTCGAGGGCAGCCGGACCATGAAATGCATCAGCGCCCAAGGGGATTCGCTGACGCGGGCGGTGAACTCCAGCCGCGTCCCGCCGAACTCGCGCACCAGGATGTCCTCGATGCGCCGCCGCACCTGCGTGGTGTAGCGGTCGCGGGCCACATAGACCAGGCACGAAACGAAGTACTGCAGCCGGTCGGCGCGCAGGAAGAGCAGCGCGCGCCGCTGGGAGCCCAGGTCCACCACGGCTTTGGCCATGGTGAAGAGCCGTTCGGCGCTCAGCGTGAACAGCTCCGAGCGCGGGACGGTCTGGATGACGTCGAGCAGCAGCTGGCCGGGGTGGGCGGGGTCGCTGTCGGCCATCGTGAGCGCTTCGCGGACGCGGTGCGAGACCATCGGGATCTCCAGCACGTCGGCGTTCATGGCGGCGACCGTGAAGAGCCCGACGAAGCGGTGCTCCACGATGGCTGGCCCGTCGCCTTCCTGGACGTACTCGCGCACCGCGACGGCGTACGGGTAGGCGCCATAGCGCAGGTAGCTGCCGACGACGGATTGGGCCAGGACCAGCATGGTGTCGTCGTCGGTCAACCGGGGCCGCGAACCGGTGCGGGTCCGCAGCACGCCGAGGCCCGGGGCCCCGTCGCTGGAGACCTCGCTGTCGTGGACCCGGCAACGCTGGTAACCCAGCAGCAGGAAGTTGCCGTTGGCCAGCCAGCGCAGCAGCGCGGCGACCTCGTCACGGTCGGGCGCCGTGAAGCGGTCGCCGGTGTTGGCCTCGACGTCGCCAGCCACGTTGTTGAGAGCGGCGATCAGCTCCGATGCGTCGCTGGCGACCTGTTGGACGTCGGCGAGCACCTTGGCCAGCAGCCGCTCGACCTCGGCGAGCGCCTTGCTGTCGACGGAGGGGGAAAGCTGCACGTGTATCCACGCCTCGCCGACGTACGGCGACGAGCCGGGGGGCTTGGGTCCGACGCTGCGCAGCTCGCCCTCCGGGCCGCGATGCACCTCGAACACCGGGTTCATGATGGCGGCGTAGGCGACGCCGAGCCGGTGCAGCAGCACCGTGACCGAGTCCATCAGCATGCCGCCGTGGTCGGTGACGACCTGCAGCGCGGGACCGAACCCGGCGGGATCGTCCGGGGGATAGACGGCCACGCGGCTTTCCCCGGCCGGACGGCGCCGGCCGAGTCGGTAGTGGGCGCCGAGCATGTCGGCGGTCACGAGGGCGCCGGGCGGGCTCGCATCGATCGGCCCGGCCTCTCCGGGTTCATCGGTGTGCGGGCCGCGATAGCTCTCGAGGTAAGCCTGCGCGACCCACTCGGGGATGTCCTCGTCCCGAGCAAACGCGGTCCACGGCTTGGTGTCCTGCTTGGCCCCGGGATCGATCGTCATGCCGATTGCTCCCAACTCGCGACGGATGCCAGCACACTACGAGCGGCGCCGGCGCTGGCTCAGGCTGACATTAGTCGCGCGTCAGCTTGCGGTGGGTCACTCTGTGCGGACGCGCGGCCTCGGCGCCCAGCCGTTCGACTTTGTTCTCCTCGTATGCCCCGAAATTGCCCTCGAACCAGAACCACTTGGCTTCGTTGTCCTCATCGCCTTCCCACGCCAGGATGTGCGTACACGTGCGGTCGAGGAACCAGCGGTCGTGCGAGATCACCACCGCGCAGCCGGGGAAGTTCACCAGCGCGTTTTCCAGCGAACTCAGCGTCTCGACGTCCAGGTCGTTGGTCGGCTCGTCGAGCAGGATCAGGTTGCCGCCCTGCTTGAGCGTCAGCGCGAGGTTGAGCCGGTTGCGCTCGCCACCGGAGAGCACGCCCGCCGGCTTCTGCTGGTCGGGGCCCTTGAACCCGAACGCCGACACGTAG
Organism: uncultured Actinomycetota bacterium; assembly: GCA_963711445.1. Classification (GTDB taxonomy): domain Bacteria; phylum Actinomycetota; class Actinomycetes; order Mycobacteriales; family Mycobacteriaceae; genus Mycobacterium. The sequence continues at coordinate 1,054,483 of CAVQEF010000001.1, read as the reverse complement.
GCCCGCGACGGCACCTCGCTCTGACCGACCTCGATGTAGTCCAGGCCGTCCGAAACCACTTCCCACACCGTCTTTTTCGGATCGATGCCCGCGCGGGTCTGATCCACGTAACTCAGCTTGACCGTCTCCCCGACCTTGACGGTCCCGCTGTCGGGCTCCTCGAGACCGACGATGGTCTTGAACAGCGTCGTCTTGCCGACGCCGTTGGGTCCGATGACGCCGACGATGCCGTTGCGGGGCAGGGTGAACGACAGGTCCTTGATCAGGGTGCGTCCGCCGTAGCCCTTGTCGAGGTGTTCCACCTCGACCACCACGTTGCCCAGCCGCGGCCCGACGGGAATCTGGATCTCCTCGAAGTCGAGCTTGCGCGACTTCTCGGCCTCGGTGACCATCTCCTCGTAGCGCTGCAGGCGCGCCTTGCTCTTGGCCTGACGCGCCTTGGCCCCGGACCGCACCCACGCCAGCTCGTCGGCCAGCCGCTTCTGCAGCTTGGCGTCTTTGCGGCCCTGGACCGACAGCCGGTCGGCCTTCTTCTCGAGGTAGGTCGAGTAGTTTCCCTCGTACGGGTACGCCCGGCCACGGTCGAGTTCGAGGATCCACTGGGCGACGTTGTCCAGGAAGTAGCGGTCGTGGGTGACGGCCAGCACCGCGCCCGCGTAGGCGGCCAGGTGCTGTTCGAGCCACTGCACGCTTTCGGCGTCCAGGTGGTTGGTCGGCTCGTCCAGCAGCAGCAGGTCGGGCTTGGACAGCAGCAGCTTGCACAGCGCCACCCGGCGGCGCTCACCGCCGGACAGCGTCGTCACCGGCTCGTCCGGCGGCGGGCAGCGCAGCGCGTCCATGGCCTGCTCCAGCTGGGAGTCCAGGTCCCACGCCTCGGCGTGATCCAGCTCCTCCTGCAGCCGGCCCATCTCTTCCATCAACTCGTCGGAGTAGTCGGTGGCCATCAACTCGGCGACCTCGTTGAAGCGGTCCAGCTTGACCTTGATATCGCCCAGGCCCTCTTCCACGTTGCCGCGGACGGTCTTCTCCTCGTTCAGCGGCGGCTCCTGCCGCAGGATGCCGACCGTGGCGCCGGCGGCCAGGAAGGCTTCGCCATTGTTGGGCTTGTCCAGCCCGGCCATGATCCGCAAGACGCTCGACTTGCCGGCGCCGTTGGGCCCGACGACACCGATCTTGGCGCCCGGATAGAAGCTCAACGTGACGTCGTCCAGGATCACCTTGTCGCCGTGCGCCTTGCGGACCTTCTTCATCGTGTAGATGAACTCAGCCATGCCGGGGTCATGCCTTTCTGGTCTTGCAGAATGATCTCGCGGACCATCCTAGGCATCGCCCGGAGGCACTCTGCCGACTGCCAGGCCCCCTGCCGGGTTGACTGCCGGGCCGACTGCCCGGTTGAGGGCTACGCCGACAGCGGCAGCGGGTCGCCGCCCGCGGCGGTGTCGCCCGCGGCGGCGGCATCGTCGGTCGGTTTCTCGGCCGGCTCGCCCGCGGGGGCGGCCGGGGAAACCGTCGCCGGGACCTGATCCGGGTTGGGACCGGTGTACGCGGGCTTCTCGATGCGGACCAGGCAGCGCGAGAGGTCCGGCCCCACCGCGAGGGCCCGCATCTCCAGCGACGAACGGCGGTTGCCGTCGCGGTCCTCGTACTCGCTGGTGTAGACGTGCCCCGTCACCACCACCGGGGCGCCCTTGCCCAGCGCGGCGGCCACACCGGTGACCATCCTCCCCCAGCAGTTGACGGTGACGAACAAGGAGTTGCCCGGCTCCCAGCCGCCCTCGGCGGTGCGGCGGCGCGAATTGCTGGCCACCCGGAATTTGATGAGCTCCTGGTCGCCGACCTGGCGGCGCTGCAGGTCGTTGACGATGTGACCGACGACGGTAAGCGGGGTTTCGAACATTGGCTGGTCCCTTTCTCGGTTGCGTGTGGGCCGGTGACCACGTCACCGCCCGTTTCCTGCCGCCATTGGGCCCGGCGCCACCGACGGGAGCCGGGGCTCGGCGGGGCCCGCACCGCGTTCCTGTGGAGAAAGTCGTGACTGTGGATCAGGGCAGAGGCGGCGCCCCGCGGTCAGGCCGTCGCGCTGTCCCGGCGGTCCTGACGCGCCCGGAACTCGCGGGCCACGAACTGCTCGCGCGCGATGCGCTCGACGTAGTCGAAGTCGCGCAGGATGTTCCGCAGCTCCCGCCGGAAGGCGATCCGCCGTTCGGCGAGGTCGCCTGCCACGTCACCGGCGGGGCCGATCAGGTCCTGGTCGACGACGACCTGGCGGGCGGTGGCGAACAGCAGCGTGGAGACCGACTCGTTGCTGCGGACGCGCGTCTGCGCGACGTACTGTCGCCCCACCGCGAGCGCGCGGTCCGTCAGCTCCTGCTGGCCGATGTCGGGCGGCGCGTCGCGCAACACGTCGGCGACGATCTCGTAGGCCTCGAAGAACACCCGCAGCATCGCGTCCGACATCAGCGGGCGCTTGGCGAACAGCATCGCGTCGATCTCGGCGCCACCGGCGCCGACGTGGGCCTGCCAGTCGTCGTGCCAGGCCATCTCCTCGGCGATGTTGTCGCGGAACGCGGCCGAGTCGGCGAAATAGAAGTCGAATTTCAGCAGGTCGCGCAGCCGCATCGCCTGCGTCCAGAACGCCTCCATGCGGTCGGCTCGAACATCCGGGGCATGGCGGGCGTGCGCGAGCGCGAGTTCGACGATCGAGGTCTCCAGGAAGGCGTGGATGACCGAGTTGCGGTAGAACGCCGCGGCGTGCTCGTCCCGGGCCTCGATGTGCCACACCGGCTCGCGGCCGCCGTCGACCCGGGTGATCGGGTGACCGCCCGACAGCGCGTCGACCGCCGCGCGAACGCCCGCGCGAGAGCGCAGCCGCAGCGCGCTCGTCGACACCGGGGTGTGCTTGCGTTCGAGGTAGTCCAGCGAGTCCTGCAGGGTGTGGTGCAGCTGGTCGAGCGTCAGCGCCGCCCCGCGCGTGGTCAGCAGCAGCGCGCACACCAGACCCGTCGCGGTGACCGGCGTCGACTGCAGGATCCGCCACGCGACCTGGAATGACATCTTTTGCAGCGCAAGGCGTTTGGCGTCCTGGTCGTGGGCCAGGGGGTCATTGGCCGGGCCGAGGTACTGGCGCATGGACACCGCTTCGGGGAAGCGGACGTAGATCTTGCCGTAGTTGCGTTCGCCCTGGGCCCTGATGAAGTTGTACAGCCAGCCGATCCCCTCGGGGGTCTTCTCCCCGCCGCGGGCGTAGGCGGCGTACTCGGCCGTCTCGTGCAGCTGGTCGAAGCTGATCGACACCGGCTGCAGCAGGATGTCTTCGCTGCGGCCGTCCAGGTAGGCGTCGGCCACGTAGGCCAGCAGACCGAGCTTGGGCGGCAACATCTTCCCGGTGCGCGAGCGGGTGCCCTCGATGGACCAGCTCAGGTTGAACCGCTTCTCGACGATGTAGCCGACGTATTCACGCAGGACGTATTTGTAGAGCGCGTTGTCGCCGATGTTGCGGCGGATGAAGATGACGCCCGAGCGGCGCAGCAGCGGCCCCATCAGGCCGAACGACAGGTTGATACCGGCGAACACGTGCACCGGCGGCAACCGGTTCTCCTGCATCGCCACCGGCACCACCGCGCCGTCGATGTAGGACCGGTGCGAGAACAGCAGCACCGCCGGGTGCGTCTCCAGGCCCGAGCGCACCGCCGCCACCTGGTACTCGTCGTAGTCGAGCTCGGGGTCGAACCCCCGGCTGATGGCCCGGCCGAGGACGGAGACGAGGTCGACGGACACCCTGCTCCATCCGGTGGAGAGTTCGTCGAGCATCTGTCCGGCTTCCTCGACGGTCGCGCCCGGGATCTTCTGCAGGCCGGCGCGGAACCGCGCCGATGTCAGAATCTCCGGCTTGACCAGCCGCGGGGACTTGTACTGCGGCCCGAGGATGCGGTACTCGACGCGTTCGATCGCCAGGATCGCGCGGCGGACGACGAACTCGGCGAAGTCGCGCGGATCCTCGCCGACCGTGGTGTCGCGCCACTGCTGGCGGAGCTCGGACAGCTTGGCCGCCTCGCCGGCCACCACCCGCACCCGGCGGGGGGCCTCGCGCCGGATGCGTCGTTGCTGACGCTCGTTGGGGTGGTAGGGGTCCCGGCCGGGCAATAGGCCGGCCACCTTGGCGAGCCTGCTGCGGTCCGGCGGCGGCAGCCAGAACACCCGCACCGGCACGATCGAGCGGTCCTCTTCGGACTTGGCGCCGGAGTCGAGCTGTTCGGCCAGCGCCGTCAGCGCCGCCGGCGGCGCGTCGGGGTCCGGCAGCCGCAGCACGTCGACCCTCGCCCCCGGGTTGTCGGCGCGCTGCTGGCCCACCCAGGCCATCACCAGCTCCGTTTCGACCGCGGAGGTCATGGACGCCAGTACCAGCGAATCCTGCGCGGTGAGCACTGCGCTGGTATCTGCGGCCGGTTCGGTCACGCGCGCCCTCGGGGCCGGGGTTTGGGCGCCTCGGCGTCGGCCCCGGACGCGGCCTTCTTCGCGGGGGCCTTCTTCGCCGCGACCTTCTTGGCCGCGACCTCCTTGGCCGGCGCCTCCTTGGCCGGCGCCTTCTTCGCCGGGGCCTTCTTCGCCGGGGCCTTCTTCGCCGGGGCCTTCTTGGCCGGGGCCCGCTTGGCGGCGGTCTTCTTCGCCGCTTTCTTCTCGGCGTAGAGGTCGACCCGGGGCAGCTCGCCCAGCTCGCCGGAGGGCCAGTCGGCCAGGGTGTCCAGATACAGCTGGCGGATCTCGGCGATGCGCTCGGGCAGCGTGTCGACAGTCCAGTCATCCACCGGGATCGGCGGGAACACCGCGACGTCGACGGTGCCCGGGTTGATCGTGGTGGAGTTCCGCGCGGCGACGAGTTCGGCGTTGCGGATGACGATCGGGACGATCGGGATGCCGACCGCCATCGCGATGCGGAAGGCGCCCTTCTTGAACGGCCCCACCTCGGTGGTGTCCATGCGGGTGCCCTCGGGGGCGATCACGACCGAAAGCCCTTTGCGGGCAAGCTCTTCGATCTGGTGCAGCGACTCCACGGCGGAGGCCGGATCGTCGCGGTCGATGAACGCGGCGTCCATCGCCCTGCCGATGGTGCCCATGATCGGGTCCTTGGCCAGTTCCTTCTTGCCCACCGCGGTCCAGTTGTCGCGCACCAGCGCGCCGGTGATGACCGGGTCGACCTGGTTGCGGTGGTTGAAGATGAACACCGCCGGGCGTCGTGCGGTCAGATTCTCCTGCCCGATCACGTTGAGCTGCACGCCCGTGGTCGCGAGCAACATCTGGGAGAACGTCGAGGTGAAGAAGTTGACGCCGCGACGCCGGCTGCGGGTCAGCAGGCCGATGCCCACCGCGCCGGCCGCGACCGGGAACAGCGAGCCGAAACCGGCGAGGGTGCGCACCTGGCGCCGCAGGCCGACGGGTCCGCGACTGTTGAACCGCAGGATCGGCCAGCCGCGGCGCTTGGCCACCGCGGCCATCTTCCCCTCGGGGTTGGTCGGCCGCGGGTTGCCGACCAGATACATCAGCGCGACGTCCTCGTCGCCGTCGGCGTAGAAGTAGCTGTCCTTGAGGTCGATGCCGTTCTCGGCCGCGAACCGCTGCACCGCGGCGGCCTTGCCCGGCCCCCACAGGATGGGTTTTTGCACGCCGCCGGTGAGCAGCCCGTCCTCGGTGGTCTCGAACTTGTTGGTGAGCATGTTGGTGATGCCCAGGAAGCGCGCCACCGGGTTGACCTGGATGGTCAACGCCGACGAGCTGAGCACCACGGTGTGACCGCGGGCCACATGCGCCCGCACCACCTCGCGCATCTCCGGGTAGATCCGGGACTCGATGCGCTGGACGAACAGTCGCTCGCCGATCTCCTCCAGGTCGTCGATCAGTCGCCCGGCCAGCGCCGAGGCGGCCTTGCCGATGAGGTCTTCGAACTCGATGCGCCCCAGCGTGTGGCTCAGGCCGGCTTGGACCATGCCGAGCAGCTCGCCCACGCCCATGTCGCGGCGCAGCAGGCGCTCCTGGGTGAGGATCACCGCGGTGAAGCCGGCGACCAGCGTTCCGTCCAGATCGAAGAACGCACCGATCTTGGGCCCGGGCGGGCTGGCCATGATCTCGGCGACCGAACCGGGCAACCGGAGGTCGGCGGCGGGCTTATCGCGGTCCTGGCCCCGCCGTTCGGACGCGCTCATGATCCCGACACCGATCGCGACGCCGCACTGGCCGGCTCGGCGAACGAGGCGGGCACCGCGCGGGGCGCCGGGTCACCGGCCAGCGACAGGATCTCGTCGAAACCTTCCAGCAGGCATTGGGCGAACAACGGTTCGTTGCGGATCGACGCCCTGTCGTAGCGCGCGGTGATGGTGCACCACCCTCCCCTCGAAATCAGCACCACCATCATCGCCACGCCTGGCAGCGGGCCGATGCCGTACTGCCGCAAGATCTTTGCGCCGGCGATGTAGGTGTCTCCCGGGTAGACCGGGAGGTTGCTGGCCTGTACGTCGGACCCGACCACCGAGCCGGTGATCCCCTCCAGCACCGCGGTTGGCAAGACGCTCAGCACCGGCGCGAGGGAACCGATGATGTTCATCGCGGGCTCGTCGCGGCGCAAGGTCATCTGCGCGCGGATCTTCTTCATCCGGGCGATCGGGTCGGCGGTGCCCAGCGGCGCCGCCAGATTGACCCCGGTGAACCGGTTGCCGCCGGCCGTGTCGGCTTCGGCTCGCAGGTTCACCGGCACCGCCATCGGCAGCGTGCTGACCGGCACGCCGAGGGCCTCGTGGTAGCGCCGCAACACCCCGGACAGCCCGGCGAGGTAGGCGTCGTTGATCGATCCCCCGCCCGCCTTGGCCGCCTTGTGCAGGTCGGAGAGCCGGATGTCGATCGCTTCGGTCCGGGTGGCCAGACTGCGCCGGCGCAGCAGCGGCGACGGCTCGGCGGCCCGGTTGAGCACCCGCATCCCCGACGTCGCGTACCCGACGAGACCCGAGACCGTGGACGCGGGCTCCAAAATCACCCGCCCGGCCGCCGATACCACCCCGGACACCGCACCCAGGACGCCGCCGACCAACGCCAACGGGAGGCGGTTGAGCCCCTGCCGCATCAACTCGTTGGGCGTCAGGTCCTGCGGCACGGGCAACGGCGGGGTCGGCTTGGGCGGCGGGTCGCGCTCGAGGTCGTAGATTTCGGCGAACATCTCGACACTGCCGACGCCGTCGGTGACCGCGTGGCTGACGTGCAGCAACGCCGCGGCCCGGCCGTCGGGCAGCCCCTCGACCAGGGTGGCCGTCCACAGCGGCCGGGAGATGTCCATCGGTGACTGCAGGATCACCTCGGCGAGATCGAACACCTCCCGCAGCGTGCCGGGTTCGGACACGTGCACCCGGCGCACATGGAAGTCCAGGTTGAAGTCGGGATCCACGACCCAGCGCGGCGGCGCCGTCGGCAGCGTCGGCACGACGACCTTCTGCCGCAGCCGCAGCACCCGCCGGGAAGCGTTCTCGAACCGGGACCGAAACGCCTGCCAGTCCGGGGCGGTGTCGAGGACCTCCAGCGCCATGATTCCCGACCGGGTCCGGGGGTTGGCCTCGCCCCGGTGCAGCAAGTAGTCGACCGGCCCCAGCTCGTCGGACAGCCGCACGGCGGCCAGGGAATCCGAGGGGTCAGCCATGTTCATCGATTCGACGCGCCAACGCTGTCACCGCCGACCAAGCCTCCTGCCCAGGGATCGGGACCAATCGCCAACACAACGCTAGTCGCGTTGACGCGCTGGTGAAAGGCACGGTCCGGGCGCGGATCCGGACGCCCGGGTCAGCTGGCCGACGTCACCGGCACCGACAACGGGTCCATCAGCGACCGCGAGCGCCGACCATAGACGACGCCCAGGAAGTCGGCGACCGCGTTGGCGGCCAGCCGCGACCGAACGGTCGGGGTGATGTCGAAAGCATGGTGGGCGTTGGCCAGCTCGGCGTAGGCGACCGTGGGGGCCCCGGCCGCGCGCAGCGCCGCGCAGAAGGTCCGGGCCTGCCCGCACGGCACCAGTTCGTCCCTTTCGCCGTGCAGCACGAAGAACGGTGGGGCGTCGCGGCGCACGTAGGAGATCGGCGAGGCGGCCTCGAACCGTTCGGGGGCGTCGGCATAGCGGGCCTTCATGACGAACTGCTCGAGGAACGGCAGCATCAGGTCGTGCATGTGCTCGGCGTTGACGAAGTCGTAGACCCCGTAGTAGGGCGCCACCGCCTGAACCGTGGTGTCGGCGCGTTCGAACCCGGGTTGAAACGCCGGATCGTTGGGAGTCAGCGCCGCCAGCGACGCCAGGTGCGCGCCGGCCGACCCGCCGGTGATCGCGATGAAGTCGGGGTCGCCGCCGTAGTCGGCGATGTTCTCGCGGACCCAGGCGATCGCACGCTTGACGTCGATGAGGTGCGCCGGGAACGTGCAGCGGGGGCTCTTGCTGTAGTTGATCGAGACGCAGATCCAGCCCAACTCGGCCATGCGACCCATCAGCGTGTAGCCCTGCACCCGTTTGTCGCCGACCGTCCACGCGCCTCCCGGCACCTGGATCAGCACCGGGGCGCGGCTGCCGGGCGCCACCTCCGGACTGCGCCAGATGTCGAGCAGGTGAGCGGTGCCGCCGGGACCGTAGGAGATGTCGGACGTTTGTGCCGCGTAGCGGCGGTGCGGGCCGGGCCGGTTGAACAGCCCACCGCCCGACGTGCACTCGCCCTGCCGGCAGGTCGGGTGGCGCACGTGGTCGCGGTACTCCGCGCCGAGGGACTCCTCGAGCGCGGCGGTGAGCGCTTGATCGGCGCGCTGCGCCGCCCAGGTGGTGCCGACGCGGCCAATCGAGGGGTGCGCGACCCGCTTCAACGCGTGCCCGGTCACGACGTGCGGGGGAAATTCGGTGGACAGCCAGCCGGCGACCCACCCGACCGCGAACGGCGAACCGCGCAACAACAAGGCGCCGGCACGGCAGGTATCCCTGGCGTCGGCCGCCAGTCGCAGCGCCTGGGCACCGGCCCGCGAGCACTGCGAAGCCACGTTCATGGCCACGCTCATAGCAACGCCACCCCTCGACGTCAGGCACACGCTTCGTTGCGGTTAACGGCCGATGTCCAGCCGATGTTGTACGTGTGTCGAGGGTCTCACCATAACCGATAATCGCGGTGGCGAAAGGCTTTTCGGGCGCGTCGTGTTGCCGGGCTGGTCCACCGGGATCCGTTGGCTAGACTGACCTGCACATTGCCTCCGTAGCTCAGGTGGATAGAGCAAGGGCCTTCTAATCCCTAGGTCGCACGTTCGAGTCGTGCCGGGGGCACTGGTCAGGGGCGGTGTTTCGACGGGCAGCGGACCCGGCAGCGGCACAAAAGAGGTTGGATTGCCGGAAGCCGCCCATGGCTGCCAGGGCAGCAAACTCGCTGACGATCGCCGCGGCGGATTCTGCTTTGGGTCCGCCTCTCCCCATCATCGTTGGTGATGCAACCGACGATGCCCGAGGCGATAGAGGTCGCGCCGAGTCCACCGAGCGCGATTGCGCGGCGCCGACCGATCGGATGGTCTGGGGTCATCACAAGGCGTCATCACAAGGTGTCATCACAAGCGCTTGTTCATAGCTGTTCAGCGCCGCCATCGACAAACAGCTCGCTTCCAGTCATGAAGCTGCTTTGGTCGGAAGCCAAGAACAGTACTGCGGCGGCGATCTCAGTGGGCCTGCCCAGGCGGCGCATGGGTACTTTGGCCGCTTCGCCCTCAAGCAATTCCTGCTCCTGCTCTGGCGGGACCAGGCCCTTTAGCCCGGGAGTTTCAACCGGGCCGGGAACGACGGTGTTCACCCGGATGTCGCGTCCGACGAGCTCCGCGGCCCAGGTGCGTCCAAACGAGCGGATCGCCGCTTTGGTTGCCGCGTAGACGCTGAACGCCGGCGTCCCGTTGTAAGCAGCGGTTGATCCGGTCAACACGATTGACGCGCCCCTGTTGAGCAGCGGCAGCATTGTTTGCACCGTAAAGAGCGTGCCGCCGACGTTTGTCATGAAGGTGTTGGCGAAATGTTCGAGGGTGATGGCGCCCAACGGCGCGAACTCCCCGCCGCCGGCGTTGGCGAAGATCACGTCGAGCCCGCGTCCCCGCGCCGCCACGGTCTCGGCGACCGAAGTCAGGTCCTCCGAGCTCGACACGTCGGCGCGAATACCGCTCGCCGCTGCACCGATCGACGAGACCGCTGCGTCGATGGTGTCCTGTTTACGGCCGGTCAGGAACACATGCGCACCCTCGGCCGCGAGCCGCTGCGCGGCGGCCAAACCAATGCCGGAGCTACCGCCGGTCACGAGCGCTGTCTTGCCGTCCAATTGACCCATGAAGCTCTCCTTCGTCACCCCGTTGTGAGGTTCGAGATCAGTCGAGTCTGACCGCGGGGTTGTGTTGATGGATCATTACGGCGTGGCGCGCAGGCTGGAAGCCGCCACGCTCTGGTGCACCGATCGCACTGCGCTCGCTCCTTCGCCTACCGCGGCAGCCACACGTTTCACCGACCCCGCGCGCACATCTCCGACGGCAAAGACTCCTGGCACGGAGGTTTCAAAAGGCAGCGGGCGGCGCCCAAGGTGTGGCCACGTGATGGCCAACGCATCCTCGGGCAGCGCGGCATCGGTGAGGATAAACCCGCGACGGTCAAGGTATACGCCGTTCAGCCAGTCAGTGGCCGGCACGGCGCCGATGAAGTTGAACAAGGCCCGGCAGGGCAGTGTGTTGGTGGACTGGACGGCGTTGTCCGTGACCGTGATTTCGGTGAGGTGACGCCGGCCGTGCAGGGAGCTGACTTCGGTGTTGAGGTGCACCGTGATCAGTGGGTTCGCGCTGATGCGGTCGGAGAGGTAAGCCGACATGTCTTTGTGTAAGTCTGCACCGCGCACAATTAGATCGACCGGGCTTCCCGCGCCAGCTAGATACAGTGCGGCCTGACCGGCCGAGTTTGCGCCGCCCACTACAGCGACTGGATGCGGCGAGACTAAGCGAACTTCCAATTCTGTTGTCGCGTAGTAGATTCCGGCACCTTCAAATTCGTGCCAGTGGTCTAGTGGCAGCGTCCGATAGCGCGCCCCCGTGGCGATTACTACCGCACGGGCGGCTAGATCCCTGCCGTCGGACAGCTTGATGCTCAGCGCGTCGGCGTTGGCGGTGGCCGCGGTGACCATATTTGGGCTGTTGAGCTGAGCACCGAATTTTTGTGCCTGGATGGTGGCGCGCCCAGTCAGCTCCGCACCGCTGATACCTGAGGTGAACCCCAAGTAATTTTCGATGCGCGAACTGGCCGCGGCCTGGCCTCCGATCGCGACCGCCTCCAACAGCAACGTGGTCAGACCCTCCGACGCGCCGTATACCGCTGCGGCCAGTCCTGCAGGACCGCCGCCGACGACGATTAGATCCCAAATCCGGTCGTTCGCCCCGGATGCCGCACTATAGGCCAGTCCCAACTCCTGGGAGGCCAGCGCCGCTGTGGCGCGCCGCAAGGTCTTCTTCGGCGTGATGAAGACCGGCAAATCACCGACGGTGAACCCCAGCGCCTTTGCAAGCGCCGCCCCCTCGGCGGTGTCAGTGTCGGTAAAGGCGTGCGGTACCTGTAGGCGTGCCAACCAGGTACGCAGCGCCATCGCTTCTGCGGAAAACCCGCTGCCGATCAGCTCCATGCTGCGTGCAGCCTCACCGACGCGCAGGCGCTGACGGCGGGCCAGAAATGCACGGAGAATCAAATCGGACAGCTCGGTGTCACGGTCCATCAGTTCGCGAAACCGGGTTGGACTGATCCTTAAAATTTCGCCTGCTTCAACTACCCGCGTACTGAGGTAGGCCGCCTGCCCGGTCAGTAAGTTCAGTTCCCCTAAAAACTGGTCCCGGCCGTGGCGGGCGAGGACGACTTCGCCGTGTTCGGCGCTGGCCTCGCGAACCGTTTCGACGGCGGCGCTCACCAAAACAACGAAGTCATAGCTAGATTGGCCGACCTGAAACAGCAACTCTCCCACCTCGACCTGGGCCTGAGTGCCGTAGCTGCGCAACCGAGCCATTTGATCGTCATCAAATGTGGGGAAGGCTTCGGCCTCGCTCGGGGCGCTCACAATTCGTCAACTATAGGTGGCGCGGATCACATCGGCAGCGCGGCGGGAGCGGAATACGCGGTGCCCAGCCGGGCGGCGGCCAGCTCGGTCGTCGAGGTGGCTCGTCGCACCGCAGCGCATGACAACTCGCTATTGCCCCGCCTTGACGGTGCGCAGCACGCCCCCCGAGATACTGACCGCCGGCAGCGCCTGGTCGGAGCTCGACCTGCCCATCCGGGTACGCCTGCTGCAGCGAGGGAACCCTCGCCGGAGTCGTCCGCGGGTCCGTCGGTGGGCAGCGCACGCCTGGGTAGCATCGCTGAGGTTGGGTGGCCAGCCGGCAACGAGGCCGGCCCCGTCCGCTGTACACGCGCGACAGGAGAATTGGTATGCCAGTGCCCAACCCCTACATCGACCGGCAAACGGGACGGATCAAGCTGCCCGAGCACGGCAGCCTCGTCCGTCACGTGGAGAGTGGGCCAAGCTGCGCGGGGATCGCCTGGCCTACCGCTTCCTCGATTTCTCCGCCGAACCCGACGGTGTCTACAAGGACCTGCCCTGGTCGCAGTTCGGTGCCCGCAACCGTGCCGTCGGTGCCCGCCTGCAGCAGGTCACCCAGCCCGGCGACCGTGTCGCGGTCCTGGCGCCCCAGGGCCTGGACTACATGGTGGCGTTCTACGGCGCGCTCTACGCCGGCGTCATCGCGGTGCCGCTGTTCGACCCCGCGGAACCCGGGCACGTCGGCCGGCTGCACTCGGTTCTCGACGACTGCACGCCGTCGGCGATCCTGACCACCACCGATTCCGCGCTGCAGGTCGAAGAGGGCCAGCGGGGCGTGATGTGGCTGCCGCTGTTCCACGACATGGGTCTGGTCACCGCCATGGTTCCGTCGGTCGTCGGACACTGCATCACGATCATGAGCCCGGCCGCCTTCGTGCGCCGCCCCATCCGGTGGATACGGGAGCTCGGGGTCTTGGGCGACGACGACAGCCCGACCTTCTCGGCGGCGCCGAACTTCGCCTTCGAGCACGCCGCGTTGCGCGGCCTGCCCAAAGACGGCGATCCCGAACTCGACCTGAGCAATGTGTTCGCCTTGCTCAACGGCAGCGAGCCGATTTCGACCGCAGCGATGCGCAAGTTCAACGAGGCGTTCGCCCCGTACGGGCTTCCGGCCACCGCCATCAAGCCGTCCTACGGCATGGCCGAGGCGACGCTCTTCGTCTCCACCATCGACATGAAACAGAAGGCCACCACCGTTCACGTGGACCGCGACGAGCTGACCCGCGGCCGCTTCGTCAGGGTTGCCGACGATGCGCCCACCGCCGTCACGCAGGTGGCGTGCGGCGTGGTCTCGATCGACCAGTGGGCCGCCATCGTCGATTCCGACACGGCCACCGAGCAGCCCGACGGCCACATCGGCGAGATCTGGCTGCACGGTGACAACATCGGTTCGGGCTACTGGGGCCGCGAGCGGGACACCGAAGACACATTCAGCAACATCCTGCGAACCCGGGCCAGCCCCTCGCACGCCGAGGGCGTGCCCGACGACGGCCGGTGGATGCGCACCGGCGACTACGGCACCTACTTCGACAGCCAGTTGTATGTCACCGGCCGGGCCAAGGACATGGTGATCGTCGACGGCCGCAATCACTACCCGCAGGACCTGGAGTACACCGCGCAGGAGGCCAGCCGTGCGCTGCGCGCCGGGTACGTGGCGGCCTTCTCCGTGCCGGCCAACCAGCTGCCCTCCCCGGTGTTCGACAATCCTCACTCAGGACTCGACCGTGACCCCGAGGACTCCTCGGAGCAGCTGGTGATCGTCGGCGAACGCGCCCCCGGCGCGCCGAAATCCGACATCCAGTCGATCGCCGACGACATCCGCGCCGCGGTCGCGGTGCGCCACGGCGTCGCCGCGCGCGACGTGCTGCTGGTGCCGGCCGGTTCGATCCCGCGCACCTCCACCGGCAAGGTCGGTCACGCCGCCTGCCGGGCCGCCTACATCGACGGCAGCCTGCGCGGCGGCCATGTCCAAGACGCCTTCCCCGACCAGGCCCACGACTCGGGGTGATCCAGGGGTCGGCGCACCGACGGCCGCGGCACTCTCTCGCCAGCCGCCGATCGCAGCGCAATCCCCCACCCGCCACGAAGGTGCTGCACCACACCGCGGCACCGGGCGCCACGGGGCGGGTGCTGCTGCTGGTGCCCGTGCACAGTGAATGTTTGGTTGCCGGGGCAATGACGTCGACCGCACGCCAATGAGCGATCGGCAGAAATCTGGGACGGCCGCAACCCGGGTGAACAAACCCGGGCGACCCGGCCCGGAGCACCTGAGGCCACGTCGAGCCGACGTCCCCGATTCGCCGCGTCGTAGACTGTCGAAAAGGGTTCGTAGCTATCGAAAAGAAGGGTGTGCCTTCCCGAACTAATGCGTCAATGGCGGCTCTTGATCGGATGAACCGGACCAGCCCTCGGCAATGGCCATCCAACTACGTCTCATCGCCGCCTCTCATCATCGATTGGAATCGGCTGTGTTGATTCGACGGTCTAGGGGAGTCGAGATGGAGTTCAAGGCCGCTCGCCTTGGCGCTGCGATATTGGGTTGTGCTGCGGCGTTTGTGTTTTCCACTGCGGTGGCCACCGCCGATCCGCCCGACCCGCATCAGCCGGACATGACGAAGGGCTACTGCCCGGGTGGCCGATGGGGTTGGGGCAATTTGGCCGTGTGCGACGGCGAGAAGTACCCCGACGGGTCTTTTTGGCACCAGTGGATGAAAACCTGGATTGCCGGCCCTCAGTTTTACTACGACTGCGTCGGCGGCGACGAACCTGTGCCGGGCCCGCCACCGCCCGGTGGCTGCGACGGGGCGATTCCGCCCGAGTAGCCCGCCCGGTTGCACCTTGACGACACCGGTCAGCCACCGTCGCGGCACGCGAGAAATCCCGCCGCGGCCATCGGAGAAACGGTCACCTCAGGTCACAGGTGAATAACCGAAATAGCGTTGCTGATCCCGTCGGTGACGTAGGCGTTGCCGGTGGTCGGGTCGATCGCCACATAGGCCGGTGAGAGGCCGACGCCGATGGTGCCGGTCACGGTATTGGTGGCGGGGTCGATCACCGACACCGAGTTGCCCCCAATGCCGATGCCGGCCGGGCCGGCCGATCCATCTCCGGGGTTGGCGACGTAGACATCGCCTCCGGTGCCGGGGTCGACCGCTACCTCAAACGGTGCAGGATGGGTGCCGGTGATGGTGATCGGGCTGCCGACGACCGCGTTCATGACGGGGTCGATCACCGACACTGTGTTGCTGTTGCCGCCAAGGTTGGTGACGTAGCCGTAGCCGGTGTTCGGGTCGAACGCCACCCCGTGCGGCCCCATAAAGGCGGTGTCGGTGATGGTGGTGTTCAGGGTGTTGGTGGGGTCGATCACCGAAACCGAGTCGCCGCCGATATCGGTGACGTAAGCGCCGCCGGTGGTGGGGCTGACCGCCACCCCAATCGGATGGGTGTTGGCACCCACACTGATGGTGGTGATCATGGTGTTGGTGGGGTCGATCACCGAAACCGAGTCGCCGTTGAAATTGGTGACGTAGACGTTGCCGGTGGCCGGGCTCACCGCAACCGCGGTCGGCGCCGCGAAGTAGGTATTGCCGTTGGTGTTGGCGAGGGTGGCAGCAACGGCGTTGGTGGTGGGGTCGATCAGCGACACCGAGTCGCCGGTGGCATTGGCGACGTAGAGCAACCCGTTGCTGGGGTTGTAGGCCACCGCGTTCGGAGTGTCGAAGTCAGCGCTGGTGATGGTGGTGATGACGGTGTTGGTGGCGGGGCTGATCACCGACACCGAGTTGCCGCCCGCGTTCAAGACGTAGAGATAGCCGTTAGCGGGGTCGAGCGCCGCCCCCGCCGGGCTGTTGAAGCCGGGGTCTGTGATGGTGCCGACGCCGCCGCCCCCACCCGCCCCGCCAATACCGCCGACGCTCCCCGCGGGGCCGGTTCCCGTGCTGCCGCCGGCACCGAGAGCGCCCACTCCTCCCGAACCGTCGCCGCCGGTGCCGCCGCGACCACCATGACCCCCGCTGCCCATGGCTCCATACACTCCGCCGGTACCGCCGGCACCGCCGTGACCACCGACGCCGCCGCTGGCGGCGTTGCCGCCGAGGTAGCCGGTCCCGATAGCCCCGGCGGCCCCGCCGTCGCCACCCACCCCGCCGATGCCGCCCATGCCGCCGGCACCGCCGTGCCCGAACACCCCGGCGGCGGCACCGCCGGCCCCGCCGGCACCACCGGCACCGCCCACAAAACCGGTACCCCCGGCGACGTAATTCGAGGTGCCCGCAGCGCCGGCCGCGCCCATCCCGCCGGTGCCGCCCGCCCCGCCGGCCCCACCCGACCAAGTCAAAGCCTGCGGCGCGCGTTCGGCGCCACCGGCGCCCCCCGCACCACCGTTCCCGCCGACCCCGGTGGGGCTGTCAAACCCGTGCCCGCCGACCCCGCCGGCCCCACCCGAGCCGCCCAACCACCCGCCGCCACCGCCATGGCCGCCGACCCCGCCGGCCGCCCGGACCGTCCCGATCCCTCCGACACCCCCAACCCCGCCGTTGCCGTACATCAGGGCCGACCCACCGGCCCCCCCGGGCTGCCCGGCCCCACCGGCGCCCCCGGCCCCGCCGTTACCGAACACGGCCGACCCACCGGCCCCCCCGGGCTGCCCGGGCCCCCCCGACCCGCCGTTGCCGCCGTTGCCCCGAAGAAACCCGCCCGGCTGCCCGGCCTGGCCCGTGCCCGGCGCCCCATTGGCGCCGTTGCCGATCAATGGACGCTTGAACAACACGTTGGTGGGAGCGTTGATCACGGCCAAGGCGTCGTTCTCGAGGGTCTGCAAGGGCGACACATTGGCGGCCTCAGCGGTCGCGTACCCGCTTCCCGCGCTGGTCAGCGCCTGCACGAACTCGGCATGAAACGCCGCCGCCCGGGCATTGAGCGCGTCGAACTGCTGCGCATAGCCACCGAAAAACCGCGAAATCGCCGCCGACACCTCATCGGCGGCCGCGGGTAACACCCCCGTCGTCGCCGGCGCCGCCAGCTCGGCGGCCGACCTTAGCGCCAACCCGATCCTGGCCATATCCCGCGACGTTGCGACCAACGCCTCGGGTGCAGAAACCACAAACGACGACATCTGGGGACTCCTAACGGACAATTGTGACGGCCTGATGGCGCAAAGACCGCCGCGAATGATCCCCAAAGACCACGCGCTCATCATCTTAATTCGGATTTGCTGACGCGTGTGGTGAATTTTTTGGTTGCCCCGCTTAACGATGTCAACAGCCAAATCAACCGGCGATTGGCCGATACCTCTCCCGGATGCTTACTATGCCCGTTTCACGTTGCGCATCAACGGATTCGACGAATATTTGGATCCTCGACCTCGAGCCGGAGCCCGCCTCGAAGGTTGTCGGTGACAACCGTGACGTGAAGGCCTGCACCGGCTCAGATGGGTGATCCCTGCGGTCGCCCGTTCGAGTCGTGCCGGGGGACGCTCGTAAGAGAGGCTTGGCGCGACGGAAATCGCGGGGCCACCTCGCCCGTCCCGAGATCGTGGCGCGCGTGCCGGATCCTACTGGCCGGCGTTGCGGGCCAGGTCGATCGCGTACTGGTTGACGAACGTGCCCGCCGGCGGATCACCCTTGCCGCACGTCCCGTCGGATTCACCGGGACGCTTGATCCACAGGTAGGCGTCGGCGTGCGCGCCTCCGGTGGCCGCGGTGGGCGCAGTGCCCAGCGCCCGGCCGGCGGGGTTGCACCAGTTGAGCGCGGAGTCGGGCGCCGGTCCGGCGCCATTGCGCGACGTGTCGATCACATAGTGCGAACCGTTGGTGAGCCCCGAGATCGCCTCTCCGTAACCGATTTCGTCCCCGGTCGTGAAGAAGTTCGCGGTGTTGAGGCTGAAGCCCCGCGCGCGGCCGACACCGACCTGGTTGAGCCTGGCGGCCATGTCCTCGGCGCTGTGCCAGCGCAGATGACCACCGTCGACGTACACGGCCGTGGCCGGATTGCGGGTCAGCGTGTCCACGGCGTAGCGAATCAAGTCGTAGCGTTCTTGGCGCTGCTCGGCCGACAGGCAGTCGGCCATGGCGAGCGCGTCGGGTTCGAGGATGATCGCCGTTCGCGAAGCACCCACGTCGGATGCGATGCCGTCGATCCACGCGCGGTATTGGTCGCCCGTCGCGAAGCCGCCCGCGGCGAAGCTGCCACAGTCGCGGTGCGGGATTCCGTACAGCGTCAGCACCGGGATGGCGCCGGTGGCCTGCGCGTCGCCGGTGTACTTCGCGACCGTGGCCGCGGACGAACCCGGGACGATCCAGTACGCCTGCGGCGTGTTGGCGATGGCGGTCAACTCCGGACTAGGCGGATCGGCGTGCTGCGCGGCACGCATCGCAGCCGAGCCGGGATTGACATAGAACGGCGCGCCGGCCAGCGGGTTGGCCGCATCGGCCAGGCGCACCGGCGGGGCGGGGCGGACCTGCCCCGGGTCGGCAACAACGCCCAAGCCGGCAACGGTCGCAACCGTCAGGAAGGGGGCGATCCACCGCGCGACTGCACCAGCAGCTGAGAAACTCACCCCAGGAAAATTAGTGCTTCGGAGCATCGAGCGCCAATCCCCGACCCGGAGTGACGGCGCGATCGGCGCCCGGCGCTTTAGCGACGTCACCGACATCACGAAGGGCCGCTTGAGGAGCTTCTCGGACGCAGGCAGGAGCCGCTCGGTTGCTGCGGACCCAATACAGCAGGAAATGTCGACAGGGCAAGTCGGGCTACCATCCGTTCATGGCCTCGTTGCCTCTTGAAGTCGTTTCCGCGCGTGCTGAGGAACTTGCCTCAGGGCATCGGGAACTGGCCGAGATGCACCGCGAATTGACCGAGCAGCATGGCGAGCTGGGCGCCAAGTTGCGGCAATTGGCGGCCACGCCGTACGAGAACGACCGCGAGCGATCGGCTCAACGCGCCCGAGCCGCACACGAACTCGCCGAGGAAGTACGCCGAGTGGCGCTCGCCTGCCACTACGAGGCCGCCGTGGTGCACAGGCTGGCGGCCGACCTGCACCAGCTGGCCGCCGAGGAGGGTCTCGGCGACACCTCCGCACACCGCGACGCCGCAGAGAGGGAACGCAAAGCGGCCCGCCGCGAACTCGAAGCCGCCGCTTCCCCGCGGCCGCACTGCGAGCCGGCGCCATAGGCACGGCCAGTGGCGAGTGAAGCGACTCGCGACTGCCTGAATCCCGTTGAGCCTGACCTATCTTTCGAGGCTGATCTGGTGATGCCGGCTATTCAGAAAGTCCCGATGTTGTTGGCGCACCCAAGCGGAATCACAGCCAGGGCGGCGAAGTACCAGGCGAAGATCACGACGCCTCTTCTGGTTGGCGCTTGCTCGACTTCCGGCCTGCCGATCGCGTACAGGAGGTAGACGACGGCCACATCGAAGGTGATCAGTATCCACCAGCGGGTCCAATCGACGGCAGTCACGAACAGCAGAGCCACCAAAGCGGATCCCAGCGCGGGCAGCAGCAGATTGCCGCGAAGTTCGTCCAGAAAGGCCCGCACCGGGACGCCGGAGACATAGCGGATCGCCCACGTGGAGCCGACGAAGTACAGCAACCCGAGGACGAACGCGCCGACGAGCGGGACGAAGCCCCACAGGATTACCGCCTGGACGCCGTTGACCAGGCCGGCGTTGAAGGTGGGCGTTACCCGTTGGCACACCCAGTCGTGGTAATCCACTCTGCTCTCAATGTGACCGAGCATGTAGTCGAGAGCTGCCCGCGGCGAGGTAGCAACCGTCCAGGGATCATCGACCAGCCCATGGGGCATTTGGGCACACAGCTGCGCCGCCGCATCGCGGCGGCCCAGCGCGGCGACCACCACTAGTGCGACGAGTCCCGGACCGACCGCAGCGGCGGCGCAAATTCGCTGCACGGCCGGCCTTGCATCTTTCGCCAGGACGACTATCGCCAGGGTTGCGCCGAGCGCTAACGCCAGCGGAATCGCTTCGTGCATCAGCGCCAGCACCGCTACCACGAGTCCGTACAGCGCGCTGAGGAGCATCCTGGAACGAGGGCTTCGCAACGTGGTCAGCGATACACCGAGAACCAGCAGTGCGGTCATCCCGAATAGCTCCGGATGGGGGCTGTACACGCCGTACGAAAATGCGAAGGGCAGCACGGGCACAACCAGCGCAAGCATGAACTTTCGCTCAGATCTGATGCCCGAGAAGGCAATTACCCACATCAGCACCGCAATCGCGAGCAGCCAGACCACCACCGACGCCCACAGTGCCGCATAGGCCGCCGCGAAAGGATGGCCGCCGGAGCGGAACTTCGGGGCCAGTTCGCCGGCGAGACCGCGACGCACGAACCCAGATTTGTAATCGATCACGTAGTACTGCAACCACAGTAGGTCGTTCGAGAAGACCGTTCGCGCGAAGAACATGTGGACGGTGGTCCAGCCGGCCACCCAGATCGTGAGCAATACGTACAGTCGCGCACGCCCGCGGGTGAGCTGCGGGTATTCCGCACGGATAGCCGAAGGCGAAACGGTGGGCATGGCCAGGGGCGCTGCGGCCTTCGGAGGCAAGGCATGTCGACGCTTCATCACCGGCCCTTCGCCTCGCGATCGACGCCTGAGAATAGCCGACCCAGAATGAGGACCACAACCACCAGCAAAGGTTTCGGCTCGGCCGAGCCGCCAGCCCGGCAGCGAAGCGTGCAGCCGATCGATACCGGTCAGGCCGTCGCGACGAACTTTAGGTGCGGCGCCTGCAGCCCCCGGCGGATGTGCGGGGGCGCACAGTCGAGCCGCCGATCATCCGGCGGGCCGCGCCGGGACTCGCCTAGTCGAATATCGCTGAACCTGAACAGGATACGCTCGACGACGGCTCGGCCTCCGATCCGGGCGAGCGGCCCGTCCGGGTAACCGCGCACGCCGCGGGCGAAGCCCACGTTCTGGCGCGCGCTCGGCCGGTCCAGCCGCAATTCGGGCGGGCAGGCGAAATGGGCGGGATCGCGGTTCGCCGCACCGGGCAGCAACATCACGGTCGTGCCCGCCCAGGCCAGCATCTCGCGTCCACCACGCCTACGTCACCTCCAAGTTCGGCCTGCGCGGCCTGGCCAAGTCGGCCGCGGTTGAGCCCACCGCCAACGGAATCCGGGTCAACTCCATCCACCCGGGCCTGGCCTGGTGCACACCCCGATGAGCGACGGCGTCACCGAAGAATTCCTGGCGCCCATCAGGATGCGCCGGGGCGGCACCCCGAGCGAGTTTTCGACGTTCGCGCTCTTGCTGGTCAGCGACGAATCGTCCGACGCCACCGGCGCGGAGTTCGTCGTCGACGGCGGCTTGACCAGCTACGTACCGGTATAGGGCGGCCAGTACTCTGGCGGCAATGACCGTCACCGAACCCGTGCTCGTCCACGTCGACAACCACGTCGCGCTCATCACCGTCAACGATCCCGACCGCCGCAACGCGGTGACCGCCGAGATGTCGGCGCAGCTGCGCGCCGCGGTGCGGCGGGCCGAAGACGACACCGACGTGCACGCCGTGGTGGTGACCGGAGCGGGCAAGGCCTTCTGCGCCGGCGCCGACCTGAGCGCGCTCGGCTCCGCGGGCACCGAGGGGGCGGAGTCCGGCCTGCAGCGGATCTACGACGGCTTCATGGCCGTCGGCAACTGTCGCCTGCCCACCATCGCAGCGGTCAATGGCGCTGCCGTCGGCGCGGGGCTGAACCTGGCGCTGGCCGCCGACGTGCGCATCGCCGGGCCGGCCGCCCTGTTCGACGCCCGATTCCAGAAGCTCGGGCTGCATCCCGGCGGCGGCGCGACCTGGATGCTGCAGCGCGCGGTGGGCCCGCAGGTCGCCCGCGCGGCGCTGCTGTTCGGCATGCGCTTCGACGCCGAAGCCGCCGTGCGCCACGGCTTGGCGCTCAGCGTCGCCGACGACCCGGTCGCCGCCGCGCTCGAACTGGCCGCGGGTCCGGCGGCCGCCCCGCGTGACGTGGTGTTGGCGACCAAGGCCACCATGCGCGCCACCGCCAGCCCGGGAGCGCTCGACAACGAGCAACACGAATTCG
Source organism: uncultured Actinomycetota bacterium (assembly GCA_963711445.1). Lineage (GTDB taxonomy): Bacteria > Actinomycetota > Actinomycetes > Mycobacteriales > Mycobacteriaceae > Mycobacterium. The sequence continues at coordinate 1,032,274 of CAVQEF010000001.1, read as the reverse complement.
CGATGCACACCGAGTTGGGGCCGCAGGCGCACACCATCCAATCGCCGGAATTCGCACGCAGGTTGGCCGCCGCACTGCGACGGTAGTGGCCGCGTCGCACCCGAAAAAACTTGCGTCACTGTGGTTTCAGTGGTCACAAAGCGGGGTTTCTTGTCGGTGGTCGCCGATAGTTTCGTGGTGTGAGTGTTGATCGCGACGCGTTGACCGCGGACTGGGCGGCGCTGGAAACCGCCTTTGCCGCGGTGGCCGGCCACGACTGCGCCGCGCTGACCACGCCCGAGTTGCTGGCCTGGCTGGCCCGGGTGGAAAAGCTGCGCCGCCGCCTGCCCGCTCTCGAGCACACCGTGATCAACACCCTGGCCCGCCAAGCCACCCCAGAAGAATTGGGCGGCAAGCTCTCCCACGCCATCGCCGAAGCCGCGCTCATTTCGCGCAAGCAAGCCGGCCGCCGCATCGCTGAGGCCGCCGACCTGGGACCCCGCCACGGGCTGACCGGCGAACCCCTGCCCCCGGTGTTGGCCGAGACCGCCGCGCGCCAGCGCCAGGGCGGCCTGGGATCCGAACACGTCACCGTGATCCGCAACTTCTCCCACCGGCTACCCGGCTGGGTCGACCAAACCACCCGCGAGCGCGCCGAAGCCGACCTAGCCAAATTGGGCGAAGGCATCCGTCCCGAAGAACTCTCCGGGCTGGCCGACAAAATCGACAACACCATCAACCCCGACGGTAACTACACCGACGAAGACCGCGCCCGGCGGCGCGGGGTGATCCTGGGCGCCCAGGGTCCGGACAGAATGTCGCGCCTGTCCGGCTGGATCAACCCCGAACTGCGCGCCACGATCGAGGCCGTCTTCGCCAAACTGGCAGCGCCGGGCATGTGCAACGGCCTCGACGAAAAGCCCTGCATCGACGGGACACCGAGTCAACAGGCCATCGAGGGCGACACCCGTGGGCCCGCCCAACGCCAGCACGACGCCATGCTCGCCGGCCTGCGCGCGATGCTGGCCTCCGGCGACTTGGGCCAGCACAACGGGTTACCCGCCTCGATCATCGTCACCACGACATTGGCCGACCTGGAGTCGGCCGCCGGGTGCGGGTTGACGGGCGGGGGTTCCCTGCTGCCGATGAGCGACGTGATCCGCCTGGCCCGCCACGCCCGCCACTACCTCGCCATCTTCGACCACGGCAAAACCTTGGCCCTGTACCACACCAAGCGACTGGCCAACCGCGCCCAGCGGATTGTGTTGTACGGCAAGGACCGCGGCTGCAGCGCGCCGGGCTGCACCGTGGGCGGCTACTACAGCGAAGTTCACCACGTCATCCCCTACGCCGAATCCGGCATCACCGACATCAACTTCCTCACCTTCGGCTGCGGCGGGCATCACCCGATCACCGAACAGGGCTGGACCACCCGCAAAAACGTCCACGGCGAGACCGAATGGATCCCACCGCCGCACCTGGATCGCGGACAACCCCGCACCAACAACTACTGGCATCCCGAAAAACTGCTCCACAGCGACAACGGGGACGAAGGCGGGGATGACGACGAGGACGAAGACGACGGCGAGGCGAGCTGAGCGTCAGCCGGCCGCGGCCTCCCCCGCCCGCCGCAGCAGCATTGCCGCGTGCTTGAGCACCGGAGAATCGACCATCTGCCCCTCGAACGCAAACACCCCCCGCTCGGTCTTGGCCGCCGCCGAAACCCTTCGCGCCCAGTCGAGTTTCTCCTCGCTGGGCCGGTAGGCCTCGCGCACCACCGCCACCTGGGTGGGATGGATGCACACCGTCCCATCGAATCCCACCGCGACGCCGTCGTCGGCTTCGGCCCGCAGGCCCTCGAGATCGCGAATATCCAAATGCACGGCGTCCAGGGCGATCCGGCCGAACGCCGACGCGGCCAGCAGAGCCGTCGAGCGCACGTGCCGGGCGACGTCGCGATACCCGCCGTCGGCCCGCCGACTGGAGCTGCCACCGAGGTCGGCCACCAAATCCTCGGCCCCCCACATCAGCGCGACCGTCCCATCGGCCGCGGCGATCTCTCTGGCGAACACCGCACCCCGCGGCGTCTCGATCAGCGCGACGACATCGCGCGGCGCCAGCGCGGTGACCTGCGCCGCCGACTCGGTCTTGGACAGCATCACCGTCGTGTACGCGGTGTCGGCCAGGGCCGCCAGGTCCAACGGGTGCTCGTCGGTGTCGGCCGCGTTGATCCGCACCACGGTGCGCTCGGGGTCCAGCGGGGTGTCCCGCAGTGCCTCGCGGGCCGCGGCCTTATCGGCCTGGGCGACACCGTCTTCGAGGTCGAGGATCACCACGTCGGCCGCGTCGGCGGCCTTGGCGAAGCGTTCGGGACGGTCGGCCGGGCAGAACAGCCAGGCCGGGCCGGCGGCGCGCAGGTTCATCGCCCGCCCTCCGAGTCCGGCCGCTTCTGCACCAACGTGGTCCGCACCGCGCGCGCCACGACGTCGCCGTGCTGGTTGCGCCCGGTGTGCTCGAGAGTGACAATGCCCTCCCCGGGGCGGCTTTTCGACTCGCGCTTGGCGGTGCACACGGTCTCCGCGTACAGGGTGTCGCCGTGAAAGACCGGCTTGGGGAACGACACCTCGGAGAAGCCGAGATTGGCGACGATGGTGCCCAGCGTCAGCTGCGACACCGACAACCCCACCAAAGTCGAGAGCGTGAACATGGAGTTCACCAGCCGCTCTCCCCCGAATCCCGGCTGCTCGGCGGCCCACGCCGCGTCGAGGTGCAGTGACTGGGTGTTCATCGTCAGCGTGGTGAACAAAACGTTGTCGGCCTCGGTGACGGTGCGGCCGGGCCGATGCTGGTAGGTGGTGCCGATCTCGAACTCCTCGAACCACAGGCCTCGCTGGACGATGGACTTGCCACTCACGACAGTCCCAGCGATCGCGCGATGAGCATCAGTTGCACTTCGGTGGTGCCCTCCCCTATCTCGAGGATCTTGCTGTCGCGGTAGTGCCGCGCCACCGGATACTCGTTCATGAAGCCGTATCCGCCATGGATCTGGGTGGCATCGCGGGCGTTGTCCATCGCCGCCTCGGACGCGATCATCTTGGCGATCGCCGCCTCCTTCTTGAAGGGTTTGCCGGCCAACATCTTCGCGGCCGCATCGTAGTACGCCGTGCGAGCGACGTGGGCGCGCGCCTCCATCCGCGCGATCTTGAAGCTGATCGCCTGATAGGCGCCGATCGGCTGGCCGAACGACTGCCGCTCGTTGGCGTACTTGACGCTCTCGTCGACGCAGCCCTGCGCCGCCCCGGTGGCCAGGGCGGCGATGGCGATGCGCCCCTCGTCCAGGATGGACAGGAAGTTCGCGTAGCCGGTGCCGCGGGCGCCCAGCAGGTTCTCGTCGGGCACCCGGGCGTCGGCGAAGGTCAGCGGGTGCGTGTCCGACGCGTTCCAGCCCACCTTGTTGTAGACCGGTTCGACGGTGAATCCCGCTGTGCCACTGGGCACGATGATCGTCGAGATCTCTTTCTTGCCACCATCGCGCGTCGCGGTGACCGCGGTGACGGTGACCAGCGACGTGATGTCGGTGCCCGAGTTGGTGATGAACTGCTTGCTGCCGTTGATCACCCACTCCCCGTCGTCGAGCCGGGCGGTGGTGCGGGTGGCGCCCGCGTCCGAACCGGCACCCGGCTCGGTGAGCCCGAACCCGGCCAGCGCGCGGCCGGCCGTCAGGTCCGGCAGCCACCGACTCTTCTGTTCCTCGGTGCCGAACCGGTAGATCGGCATCGCGCCCAGGCTGACCCCTGCCTCGAGCGTGATCGCCACCGACTGGTCGACCTTGCCGAGTTCCTCCAACGCCAGCGACAACGCGAAGTAGTCGCCGCCCATGCCCCCGTGCTCCTCGGGGAACGGCAGCCCGAACAGACCCATCTCGCCCATCTTGGCCACGACTTCGTACGGGAAGCTGTGCTCCTCATCGTGTTTCGCCGAGACCGGGGCGACCACCGTCCGCGCGAAGTCGGCCACCGTGGCCCGCAGGTCTTCGTATTCCTTGGGTAATGTTCCCGCGGTAATTGTCGTCATGATTCCTGATCCTTAATCCGCGCCAGCACCTGGTCGACTTTGACTTGGTCGCCGACGGACACCAGCACCTCCACCTGTCCGGCAGCCGGGGCGGCCAGCGAATGTTCCATCTTCATCGCCTCGACGACCACCACCACGTCGCCCTCGGCCACCTCGGCGCCGGGCTCGACCTGAACGGCGATCACGTTGCCGGGCATCGGGCTGACGATGTCGGCCTGCCGCACTCCCGCCGCGCGGTGAATCTTCTGTTCCTCGGCCTCGCGCAGGTGCCAGGCGCCGCGCTCGTCGGCGAGCCACAGGTGACGGCCCGACTCGGCCCACACGTAGTCGCGGCGCACCCCGTCGAGCGTCACGCTGAGCCGCATGCCGTCGATCTCGGCATTGGCAGCGCGGGGCTCGCCATCACCGACCCGCACCGTGGCCGCCTCCGGCTCTCCCCACACCGAGACCGTCTCGGTACGCAGCGCGGTGTGCATCTCGGTGCGCACCGGCGCCGCGCCACCACCGATCCGCCATCCGCTCGGCACCGCCCACGGGTTGCCGTCGGCGTGGCGGGCAATTCCACACTGCCGGTACAGGCCCCCGGCGGCCAGCACGTCGTCGGGCGGGGGCAGCGGCGCGAAGTCCGCCACCCGCTCGTCCAGCAGCGCGGTATCGAGGTCGCCGGCGCGCACCCGCTCGTCGGCCAGCAGAAACCGCAGGAACTCGACGTTGGTCTGCACGCCCAGGACCGCCGTCCGTGCCAGCGCCCGGTCGAGCGTTGCCAGCGCCTCGTCGCGGTCGGCCCCGTAGGCGATCACCTTGCTCAGCATCGGGTCGTAGTCGCTGCCGACCACGGTGCCGGCCAGCAGCGAGGAGTCCACCCGCACACCGGCGCCCGACGGCTCGAGCACCTCCAGCACCCGCCCGCCGGTGGGCAGGAACCCGCGGGCCGGGTCCTCCGCGTACACCCGGGCCTCGATCGCGTGCCCGCGCAACTCGACGTCATCTTGGGCGAACGCCAGCTTTTCACCGGCGGCCACCCGCAGCTGCCACTCGACGAGGTCCAGGCCGGTCACCGCCTCGGTGACCGGATGTTCCACCTGCAGGCGGGTGTTCATCTCCATGAAGAAGAATTCGTCGGGACGCTCGGCGGAAACAATGAATTCGACCGTGCCCGCGCCGACGTAGTCGACGCTGCGGGCGGTGTTGCAGGCCGCGGCCCCGATGCGGGCGCGGGTCTGCGAGTCGAGCAGCGGGGAGGGTGCCTCCTCGATGACCTTCTGGTGGCGCCGCTGCAGGCTGCACTCCCGCTCCCCGAGGTGGACGACGTTGCCGTGGGTGTCGGCGAGCACCTGCACCTCGATGTGCCTGGGCCGCAGCACGAACCGCTCCATGAACAGCGTGTCGTCGCCGAACGACGACGCGGCCTCGCGACGGGCGCCCTCCAGCGCGTCGCGCAGCCGGGCCGGGTCCTCCACGAGCCGCATGCCCTTGCCGCCGCCGCCCGCGGACGGCTTGATCAACACCGGGTAGCCGACCTCGTCGGCCGCCGCGACGAGTTCGTCGTCGGTCAGCCCGGGCTTGGCCACGCCGGGCACCACCGGCACGTCGAAGGCGGCGACGGTGTTCTTGGCGGCGATCTTGTCGCCCATCACCTCGATCGCGCGAGCCGGCGGTCCCAGGAACACCACCCCGGCGCGTTCACACGCGGCGGCGAAAGAAGGGTTCTCGGAGAGGAATCCGTAGCCCGGGTGGATCGCCTGGGCGCCGGTGCGCGCAGCCGCGTCGAGCACCTTGGCGATGTCCAGGTAGCTCTCGCGCGCCGGTGCCGGCCCCAGCCGGACGGCGGTATCCGCCTCGCGAACGTGACGCGCCTGCGCGTCGGGATCGCTGTAGACGGCGACCGACCGGATGCCCAGCCGGCGCAGCGTCCGGATCACCCGCACGGCGATCTCGCCGCGGTTGGCCACCAACACGGTTTCGAACATTCCCGTCACATCCATTGCCGTCACATCCATGGCCGTCACATCCATGGCCGTCACATCCGGAAGACGCCGTAGGAGACCGGTTCCAGCGGCGCGTGGGCACACGCGGAAAGCGCGAGCCCGACAACCATTCTGGTATCGGCCGGGTCGATGATCCCGTCGTCCCACAGCCGGGCCGTCGAATAGTACGGGTTGCCCTGGTCCTCGTACTGCTCGCGGATGGGCGCCTTGAACGCCTCCTCCTCGTCGGACGACCACGGTTTGCCCGCCGCGGTCAGCTGCTCACCGCGCACGGTGGCCAGCACCGAGGCGGCCTGCTCGCCGCCCATCACGGAGATCCGCGCGTTGGGCCACATCCACAGGAAGCGCGGCGAATACGCGCGGCCGCACATCGAGTAGTTGCCCGCGCCATAGGATCCGCCGATCACCACGGTCAGCTTGGGCACTCGGGCGCAGGCCACGGCGGTGACCATCTTGGCGCCGTGCTTGGCGATCCCGCCGGCCTCGTAGTCGCGACCGACCATGAAGCCGGCGATATTCTGCAGGAACAGCAGCGGGATCTTGCGCTTGTCGCACAGCTCGATGAAATGTGCTCCCTTCAAAGCTGATTCACCGAAGAGCACGCCGTTGTTGGCGATGATCCCGACGGGGTGGCCGTGGATGCGCGCGAAGGCGGTCACCAGCGTCTTGCCGTAATTGGCCTTGAACTCGCTGAAGTCTGACCCGTCGACCAGCCGGACGATGACCTCGTGCACGTCGTAGGGCACCCGCGGATCGGGAGGCACGACGTCGTAGAGCTCGGTCTGGGCGTGCGCGGGTTCGACCGGCGGTCGGACCTCCCATTGGCTGGGTTCCCGCGGGCCGAAGGTCGCCACGATGTCGCGGACGATGCGCAGCGCGTGCTCGTCGTCGTCGGCGAGATGGTCGGTGACACCGGAGATCCGCGAGTGCAGGTCGCCGCCGCCGAGCTCTTCGGCCGAGACGATCTCGCCGGTGGCGGCCTTGACCAGGGGCGGCCCGCCCAGAAAGATCGTGCCCTGCTCGCGGACGATGACGGCCTCGTCGCTCATCGCCGGCACATAGGCCCCGCCCGCCGTGCAGGAGCCGAGCACGGCGGCCACCTGGGGAATGCCCTGGGCGCTCATGGTGGCCTGGTTGTAGAAGATCCGGCCGAAATGCTCGCGGTCGGGGAACACCTCGTCTTGCCGCGGCAGGAACGCGCCGCCGGAGTCGACCAGGTAGATGCACGGCAGCCGATTGTGCAGCGCGACTTCCTGTGCGCGCAGGTGCTTTTTGACCGTCATCGGGTAGTAGGTGCCGCCCTTGACCGTGGCGTCGTTGGCGACGACGACGCATTCGCGCTGGGCGACCCGGCCGACGCCGGTGATGATGCCCGCCCCGGGGGATTCGTCGTCGTACATTCCGTTGGCGGCCAACGGGGTCAGCTCCAAAAACGGGCTGCCCGGATCGAGCAGGCGATCCACCCGTTCGCGGGGCAGCAGCTTGCCGCGGCTGACGTGGCGTTCCCGCGCCCGCTCGTTGCCGCCCAGGGCGGCCGCCGCCAGTTTGGCGTTCAGTTCCTCGACCAGCCGGCGGTGCTCGCCGGCGAACGAGGGCGCCTGAACGGTCACGGTGGAGCTCACACTTGCCTCCCGGTTGTCGCCTGCACAGTTGTAGCCTGCACAGTTGTCGCCTGCACAGTTGTCGTCTGCAGTAGGGGCGGCTCGGTCTTGGCGCGCACCTCGTCGACCGAGACGTCGGGCGCGGTCTCGATCAGGTGCAGGCCGTCGTCGCGGACGTCGATGACGGCCAGGTCGGTGATGATGCGGTTCACGCATGCCACGCCGGTCAACGGAAGCGTGCACCGCTCAACGACTTTCGGCCTGCCGTCACGGGCGGTGTGCTCCATCATCACGATCACCTGGCGGGCGCCGTGCACCAGGTCCATCGCCCCGCCCATGCCCTTGACCATCGTGCCGGGGATCATCCAGTTGGCCAGGTCGCCGCTCGCCGAGACCTGCATGGCGCCGAGCACGGCGACGTCGAGGTGCCCGCCGCGGATGATGCCGAACGACGTCGAGGAGCCGAAGAACGCGGCGCCGGGCAGCGTGGTGACCGTCTCCTTGCCCGCGTTGATCAGGTCCGCGTCGATGTCCTCGCGGCGGGGATACGGCCCGACGCCCAGGATCCCGTTCTCCGAATGCACGACGACGGTGACACCGGGGGGAATGTGGTTGGGCACCAACGTGGGCATGCCGATGCCGAGGTTGACGTACTGCCCGTCCTCGAATTCGGCGGCCACCCGCGCGGCCAACGCGTCACGGTCCCAGCTCATCTGGCGCCGCTCTCCCCCGCATGCGGGAGGTGCCCCCACCTCATCGCTACGCTCTGCATCGTCGCCGGCGCGCTCATTCGGCCCGCACCGTCACCTTCTCGATCCGCTTGACGGGGTTGGGCGCGTGCACGATTCGCTGCACGAAGACGCCAGGCGTGTGCACCGCGGCGGGATCGATCTCTCCCGGTTCGACGAGGTGTTCGACCTCGGCGATCGTGATCGCGCCGGCTTGGGCGCAGTCGGGGTTGAAGTTCGCGGCGGACGCGCGGTAGACGAGGTTGCCGTGCCGGTCGCCCTTCCAGGCGTGCACCAGCGCGAAGTCGGTGCGGATCGCCCGTTCGAGAACGTAGGTGGCGCCGTCGAACTCGCGGGTCTCCTTGGGCGGCGACAGCACGGCAACCGCGCCGGACGCGTCGTAGCGCCACGGCAGCCCGCCGTCGGCGACCGCGGTGCCCACCCCGGCGGCGGTGTAGAAGGCCGGTATGCCCATCCCGCCGGCACGCAGCCGCTCGGCCAGCGTGCCCTGCGGGATGAGTTCCACCTCGAGCTCGCCGGCCAGGAACTGCCGTGCGAATTCCTTGTTGTCACCCACATACGAGGCGATGGTGCGGCGAATCCGCTTGTGCTGCAGCAGCATGCCCAGCCCGATACCGCCGGCGCCGCCGCAGTTGTTCGACACCGTCTCCAGGTCGCGCACGCCGCTGTCGACCAGCGCCGCGATCAGCGCCTCGGGGATGCCGCAGAAGCCGAACCCGCCGACCGCCAGCGAGCAGCCGTCGGTTATGTCAGCGACGGCTTCCGCGGCCGCGTTAGGTGAGGTCACCACCTTGTCCATCGGCGCAGCAGCCTCCTTGCCGTCGGGGCGGTCGAGGATTCAGTTAATGCTCATTAACTCAAGGCGAGAGAATACCACCGTATCCACCACCGCGTCCAGGCTGGGAGAACCCGCCGGAGACCACCCGACGCGTGCTACGTTAGTGGCGATTAACCGAATGGACGAGTTGGGCACGGGAGGTTCGTCGTGACGGCGTCCGCCCCGCAGAGCCAGAGCGGCGATCCCGACACCCCGAATCGTCGCAGCCGGTTGAAATCCGACCGGCGCATGCAGCTGTTGGCCGCCGCCGAGCGGCTGTTCGCCGAGCGCGGCTTCCTGGCGGTACGGCTGGAAGACATCGGCGCCGCCGCCGGTGTCAGCGGTCCGGCCATCTATCGGCACTTCCCCAACAAGGAGTCGATGCTGGTCGAACTGCTGGTCGGGATCAGTGCCCGACTGCTGGCCGGGGCCCGGGACGTGACGGCTCGCAGCGCCGGTGCGGCGGCCGCACTGGACGGCCTCATTGATTTCCACCTCGACTTCGCCTTCGGTGAGCCCGACCTGATCCGCATCCAGGACCGCGACCTGGCGCACCTGCCCGAGGCGGCCGAAAAGCAGGTCCGCAAGGCGCAGCGCCAATACGTCGAAGTCTGGGTCGGGGTGCTGCGCGAACTGAACCCGGAGTTGGCCGAGGCCGATGCCCGGCTGGCGGCCCACGCCGTGTTCGGTCTGCTGAATTCGACGCAGCACAGCATGAAGTCCGCCGACAATTCGCGCACCAAGCCCGGGCGAGCGCGGTCGCGCGCCGTCATGCGGGCGATGACCGTTGCCGCCGTGCGGGCCGGGAATCAGTGCCCCTGAGCCGGATGTCCCCCGGGTGAGCCTCGGTCCCGAGTGCCGCCCGGTACCCTGCAACCCATGAGGTGGACATGAACGATCCACGTCGACCCGGGCGGTTCAGTTCCCCTCAACCGGGGTCAGAACCCACCGATCCGCAGGGTCGCTGGTACCCGCCTCCCGTCGATCCGGCTTACGCCGACCAGGCGCCGTTCGCGCCGACGTACGGGGGGCCCATCCCCCCGTGGGCGACCGGCCCGAACGAGGCCAACCCGACCGCACGGCTGCCGGCCTACTGGCAGTACGACCAGCCCCCGCTGGGCGAGGCGCCTCCCGACGGGATGGCTCCCACACCGCCGGAGCGCCCCAAAACGCCGCGCTGGCTATGGATCGCCGCGGGCGCCGCGGTGCTGCTGGTGGTGGCGCTGGTCGTCGCGCTGGTGCTGGTCAACGGCACGATCCGGACCCAGACGGCCGTGCCGCCGATGCCGTCCATGCCCGAGCCGAGCACGTGGGTCCCGACGCCCACCACGGCGCCGCCGACGCGCACGTCACGGTCTCCCATTCCGGTGCCGCCGACCCTCGGCCCCGAGACGCCGAGTGAGACGACGACCGGCCCGCCCGCGGCGATGCAAGACGTCGTCTACGACGTCACGGGCGAAGGCCGCGCACTCAGCATCATGTACGTCGCCACCGGCGGGCTCATCCAGACCGAGTTCAACGTCGCCCTGCCGTGGAGCAAACAGGTCAGCCTGGCGAAGTCGGCGACCCACCCGGCGAACGTCACGATCGTGAACTTCGGCCACGACGTCGCCTGCACCGTCACCGTCGGCGGCGTCCAGGTCAGCCACCGCGTCGGGATGGGGCTGACGATCTGCGACTCCCGGGGCTGAGCGCGCTACGGCTGTTCGGCGAGCACGGCGCCGCGCAGCGGAGCACGTACCCCCAGCATTGCCAGCAGCCCGGCCATCAGCACCAGCGCGATACCGCCGAGTCCGGCGCGCACGGCACCGAAGGCGTCGACGAACACCGAGAACAACCACGGCGCCACGAACGACACCGCGCGCCCGGTCATCGTGTAGAGGCCGAACGCGACGCCTTCCCCGCCATGCTTCGCCAGGTGCAGCAGCAGGGCGCGCGACGAGGACAGCGACGGACCGACGAACAGGGCCAACAGCAATCCCGACACCCAGAAGGCGTGCGGACCGGACAACACCAGCAACGCGATCTCCACGCCGATGATGACCACCAGCGACGCCACGATCACCGATTTGGATCCGATCCAGTGGTCGACGAACCCGCCGACCACCGCTCCCACCGCGGCGACCACGCTCGCCGCCACGCCGAACACCAACACATCGCCCTGGGAAAGGCCGTACACGTTGACCCCGAGCACGGCACCGAAGCCGAATATGGCCGCCAGCCCGTCGCGGAACAGCGCGCTGGCGCACAGGAAATAGACCAGGTTGCGGTTGCGGCGCCATTCGGCGCCCACCTCCGCCCACAGTTTGCGATAACCGCCCAGCATGGTCGTCGGATGCGACGTCTCGCCGGAGTCCGGCAGCCGGTGGGCGACGAACAGCAGCGGTAGCGCCAGCACCGCGAACCACGCCGCGGTCAGCAACATCGCCGCCCGGACGTAGAGCCCGTCATGGACGGGCACCCGCAGCAGCCCGCGCACCGGGCCACTGCCCGAGACGAACCCCACGTAGACCAGCAACAGCAGCATGACGCTGCCGGCAAACCCCGAGGCCGCACCCAGGCCGGAGATGCGCCCCACCGTCTGCGGCGTCGAGATCTGACGGAGCATGGCGTTGTACGGGACGCCGGCCAGATCGCCGCACGCGGCCGTGGCCGACAGCAGCGCCAAGCCCGCCCAGAGATAGCTCGGGTCGTCGCGGATCAGGAACATCGCGCTGGTCGACGTCACCGCGAGACCGCTCAAGACCGTCAGCGCCACCCGCCGGCGGTGTGGGGCTTCCACCCAGACCCCGACCAGCGGCGCCAACACCGCGATGGTCAACCCCGAGACGGCCAGTGCGCGACCCAGCCAACTCGCCGGCGACGTGCCCGACATGCCCGCCCCCACGCTGCCGGTCAGATAGACCGAAAAGACGAAGGTCGCGACGACGGCGTTCATACCGAGGGAGCCGCAGTCCCACAGCGCCCACGCCACGACCCGAGACCGCATGGGTCTGACCGCCGGCGAACCTTGCTGACTCATGTCGGCACTCTATTGGTTTGGCGGGCGACCCGCCGCGCCCGGCTCCGCCGCACTCGCGATCACCCGCGCATCGGTTTGGCGGGCGACCCGCCGCGCCCGGCTCCGCCGCACTCGCGATCACCCGCGCATCGGTTTGGCGGGCGACCCGCCGCGCCCGGCTCCGCCGCACTCGCGATCACCCGCGCATCGGTTTGGCGGGCGACCCGCCGCGCCCGGCTCCGCCGCACTCGCGATCACCCGCGCATCGGTTTGGCGGGCGACCCGCCGCGCCCGGTCACGAACCCAGCCTGTCTACGATTGGCGCATGCCGGTACCCGCTCCCAGTCCCGACGCGCGCGCCGTTGTCACCGGGGCGTCGCAAAACATCGGCACGGCGCTGGCCACCGAGCTCGCCGCCCGCGGACACGGCCTGATCATCACCGCCCGGCGCGAAGAGCTGCTCAACGAGCTGGCCGCGCGCCTGGTCGACAAGTACCGCGTCGCCGTCGACGTGCGTCCCGCCGATCTGGCGGACCCGGGCGACCGGGCCAAGCTGTGCGACGAGCTCGCCGGCCGCCCGATCTCGATCCTGTGCGCCAACGCGGGCACCGCGACGTTCGGACCGGTGGCGGGCCTGGACCCGGCGGGCGAGAAGGCCCAGGTGCAACTGAATGTCCTTGGGGTGCACGACCTCACACTGGCGGTGCTGCCCGGCATGGTCGAGCGCAAGGCCGGTGGCATCTTGATTTCCGGTTCGGCGGCGGGCAATTCGCCGATTCCCTACAACGCGACGTACGCGGCCACCAAGGCGTTCGTGAACACCTTCAGCGAATCGCTACGCGGTGAGCTGCGCGGCTCCGGCGTGCACGTCACGCTGCTGGCACCGGGTCCGGTGCGCACCGACCTGCCCGAGGACGCCGAAGCCTCGCTGGTGGAAAGACTGGTACCCGACTTCCTGTGGATCTCCACCGAGCACACCGCTCAGGTGTCGCTGGATGCATTGGGGCGCAACAAAATGCGCGTCGTTCCCGGCCTGACGTCGAAAGCGATGTCACTGGCGAGCGGCTACGCCCCGCGCGCCGTCGTAGCGCCGATCGTGGGTAGTTTCTACAAGAAGCTCGGCGGCGGGTAGGCGTTACTTCCGGCGGCGACGGCCGCTGCCGAACCAGTTGCGGATCATCTCGCGTACGCCGGTGTTGACGGCGCTTCGCACGGTCGGGTTGTTCAGCACTTCTTCCCACATCGCGGGGCCTTTCGGCTCGAAGGGAGCGGGCATTGGCGGAACCGGGACTTCGGACGGGACCGGTGGGTAGTCGGACTGGGCCTGCGGCTGCTTCGGCCCGGGGCGGGGCTGTGCGGCCGGCTCGCGCTCGATGGTATGGCCGTACTTATCTTGCAGTGCACTACGTTTGGCCGCTTCGGCGATCGCGTCGGTCCCGATCGAAGCCATCAGCGACCGGGGCACCCGCATCCGCGTCCACGCGACCGGCGTGGGCGCGCCCTTCTCCGAGAGCACGGTGACGATGGCCTCGCCGATCCCCAGCGACGTCAACGCCGATTCCAGGTCGTAGACATCGGTTTTCGGGTAGGTTCGAACGGTCCTGCTGAGTGCCTTCTGGTCGTCGGGGGTGAACGCCCGCAGTGCGTGCTGAATTCGCGCACCCAGCTGGGAGAGCACATCATTGGGCAGGTCCGTCGGCAATTGGGTGCAGAAAAACACCCCGACGCCCTTGGAGCGGATCAGCTTGACGGTCTGTTCCACCCGCTCGAGGAATGCCTTGGAGGCATCGGTGAAAAGCAGGTGCGCCTCGTCGAAGAAGAAGACGAGCTTTGGCCTGTCCACGTCGCCGACCTCGGGCAGCACGGTGAACAGGTCCGCCAGCACCCACATCAAGAACGTGGAGAAGATGACCGGGCGCAACGACTGCCCGCTGAACTCCAGCAGCGAGATGACGCCCTGACCGTCCTGGACGCGCAGCAGATCGTGCGGGTCGAGCTTCGGCTCGCCGAAAAATGTGTCGCCGCCCTCGCCGGCAAGGTTCACCAGCGCACGCAGGATGACACCCGCCGTCGTCGACGACACCCCGCCCAGGTCCTTCAGGTCGGCCTTGCCCTCGTCGCTGGCCAGGTGGGTGATCACGGCGCGCAGATCGTTCAGGGTGACCAGAGGGCGGCCGTTCTCGCTGGCCCAGTGAAAGATCAGCCCCAGCGTCGATTCCTGGGTAGCGTTGAGCCCCAGCACTTTTGACAGCAGGACCGGACCGAAGCTGTCGACGGTCGCTCGCACCGGCACGCCGAGACCCCCGGTGCCCAGCGACAAGAACTCCACCGGGAACCCCGTCGGCGCCCAGTTGTCGCCGGTGTCCTTGGCCCGCGCGGCACTCTTCACGTTGTCCTCCCCCGGCCGGGACAGACCCGACAGGTCGCCCTTCACGTCGGCCATCAGCACGGACACACCGGCGGCACTGAGCTGTTCGGCGAGCAGCTGCAGGGTCTTGGTCTTGCCGGTGCCGGTCGCGCCGGCCACCAGGCCGTGCCGGTTGATGGTGGCCAGCGGGATGCGGATCTGCGCGGACGGGTCGACGACCCCGTCGACGACGACCGCGCCCAGTTCCAGTGCCTGGCCGTTGACGGCGTAGCCGCCGGCGATTTGTTGCGCGGGCGTCGTTGCGGCCGAATCGGTGCTCATGGCGCTGTGCCCTTCTCCCCCGGTGGTCAGGCAAAGCATCACACTACTTGGCGGGCGGCGACGGGCGCACGGGTCGCGTGGGCCTAGGGTGAGCGCTGTGGTTGACGAATTGGTGTGGATCGACTGCGAGATGACGGGTCTGGACCTGGGCTCGGACAAGTTGATCGAAATCGCGGCGCTGGTCACCGACGCCGACCTGAACATCCTCGGCGACGGGGTCGACGTGGTGATTCACGCCGACAACGCCGCCCTGTCGTCGATGATCGACGTTGTCGCCGACATGCACTCACGGTCGGGGCTGACCGAGGAGGTCAAGGCATCCACCGTCGACCTGGCGACCGCCGAGGCCATGGTGATGGACTACATCGGCAACCACGTCAAGCAACCCAAGACCGCGCCCCTGGCCGGCAACTCCATCGCCACCGATCGTTCGTTCATCGCCCGCGACATGCCCGCGCTGAATGCGTTCCTGCACTACCGAATGATCGACGTCAGTTCGATCAAGGAGCTCTGCCGGCGCTGGTACCCGCGCATCTACTTCGGGCAGCCGGCCAAGGGCTTGGCGCACCGGGCGCTGGCCGACATCCACGAGTCCATCCGCGAACTGCAGTATTACCGCCGGACCGCGTTCGTGCCCCCGCCGGGACCCTCTACCAGCGAAATCGAGATGGTGGCCGCAAACCTTGCCGGCACAGACGACGCACCGCAGCCGAGCGATTCGGCCCCCGAGCCACCGAGCGGCTAGTATCGACAGTCGCCGCTCGTTGGCCCCCGGTCGGGGTCAGCCTGCGGCCATGGTGAGTGTAGTTCAGTTGGTAGAGCACCAGGTTGTGATCCTGGGGGTCGCGGGTTCGAGTCCCGTCACTCACCCCGACTGAAAACAGTGCCCTACAAATGCAAATGGGCGCTGGCCCCTTCGGGGGTCAACACAACGAGCTATGCAGTAAGCCCTACGACTGGGGTGCCTTTCCGGCACCGCGGATGGCGGCTGCGAAACGGTCGACCGCGGCCTGGTGCATGGTCGGTGTGACCTGGCTGTAGATGTCCATACTGACCGTAATCGATTGGTGTGACCGAGACGTTCCTTCGCCACCTGCGCGTTCTCCCCCGCTTCCAGCAGAATCGTCGCGTGAGTGTGCCGCAGCCCGTACAGGGTGATCTCGGGCGGCGCACCGGCCCCTAGCGCCTTGCGCGCCTTAGCAATCCGACGGGCGAACATCTCGGCCTGTCGCCCCTGGTCGACTTGGCGGTGGGTGCCTTAACGTGTGGCGATCAGCAACTATCACGACGCGGGCGATACCACCAATTTGCGCCGCCATTCCCGACCGAAGCCGCCATTCCCGACCGAATCGGATGCCACGAACCGGCGGTCACGATTGCCGAATTCGCTGTCAATCCCAGCGCCACGGTCTCGCGTAGTCGGTACGACCGCATCCGCCTTACCACGAACCCGCCTCAATGCCACAATTTCTCAACGAAACGGAGACCGGAGCATAGCGAAACCCTAGAAGTGATGGGCAGGTTCGTGATATTCATATTAAGCATCGCATTTTAGCTATCTCCATACATCCAATGGTCGATGGCGGGGCGGCCGTGTCCGATGGGTCGATGACGACCCGTAGGAGGCCCCTGAATGTCGTATGTGATCACTACACCCCAGGCGCTGGCAGCGGCGGTCACCGATGTGGCCGGTATTGGCTGGTCGTTGGATGCGGCGACTGCGGCCGCGGCAATGCCGACGACGAATGTGCTGGCTGCGGCCGAGGACGAGGTGTCGGCGGCGGTCACCTCGCTGTTTCGCGCTGTCGCCCAGGATTATCAGGCGCTGAGTGTGCGGGCGGCGGCGTTTCACAGCGAATTCGTGCAGGCGCTGAGTGGGGCGGGGGGCACGTATGCGGCCGCCGAGGCGGCCAGTGTGTCGGAGTTGCAGGCTGTGGGGTCGGCGACCCTGCAGGTGGTTAATGCGCCGACCGAAATGCTGGTGGGGCGTCCGTTGATCGGTAATGCTGCTGCGGCGACGACGCCGGGGGCCGCGGGATTGGCCGGCGGCATCTTGTTTGGCAACGGCGGTGACGGCGCTCCTGGGGTGGCGGGGGTCAACGACGGGGCCGGTGGTGCTGGTGGTGCTGCCGGGTTGTTAGGCGGGAACGGCGGGAACGGCGGGAACGGTGCGGCCGGGGTGGCCGGGGTGGCCGGGTACCACGGGGTGCTGGGGGCTGGTGGGGCCGGCGGGGCTGGAGGGGCCGGCTCGCTGGGTGGTAACGGCGGGAATGGTGGGGCTGGGGGGGCCGGCGCTAACGCCAACGGGACCACACTGCTCAACGGTGCCCCGGGCGGCCCGGGCGGGGCCGGTGGTGCGGGTGGTGCCGGGGTGCTGCCGGCCAACGGGACTCCAGTCAACGGTGGGACCGGTGGGGCCGGTGGTAACGGCGGGCCCGGCGGGTCGGGCGGCACCACAGGTAACGGTGGGGCTGGTGGGGCCGCCGGGGCCGGTGGTGTGGGCGGGGCCGGGGGTGGGGCCGGTGGGATCGGCGGGACCGGCGGTGATGGGGGGGCCGGGGGCACGGCACACGGCAACGGCGGGGCCGGTGGGTTCGGCGGGGCCGGCGGGGCCGGCGGGGCCGGTGAGTCGGGGCTGCCCAACAACGGGGTCGGCGGTAACGGCGGTACCGGCGGTAACGGCGGTAACGGCGGGGCGACATTGGTCAGCAGCGGGCATGGCGGGGCCGGTGGGACGGCCGGGTACGGCGGGGCCGGCGGTGCGGCCGCAGCGGCGACGGGCACGGACGGCGGGACCGGCGGTGACGGTGGGATCGGCGGAGTCGGCGGGGGGGGCGCCGGTGGGGTGGCCGGGTACGGCGGCGCCGGCGGTGCCGGCGGTACTGGCGGCACGGGTGCCACCGGGGCGGCCGGGGTGGCCGGGACCAACAGCGGCGCGGGCGGCACCGGGGGTAACGGCGGCAACGCCGGCAACGGCGGGCAGGGCGGAGCCGGCGGGGCCAACACGGGCGGCACCAACGGGTCCGGCGGGGCCGGTGGGACCGGCGGCAAGGCCGGCACCCCCGGTAACGGCGGGGCCGGTGCGGCCGGGACCGCGGCCGAGCCCACCGGCGGTAACGGCGGTCACGGCGGGGATCCCGGTGCGGTCGGGGCCGGCGGGACCGGCGGGGCGGTCGGCACCGGGGGCAGCGGCGGGGCCGCGGGTGTGACCGGGGCCAGCGGCGCGGCGGTCACCAGCGGCGGTAACGGCGGCGCCGGCGGTGCCGGCTACACCTCTATCACCGCGGGCGCCGACGGCGGTAACGGCGGCAACGGCGGGGACGGCGGGGCGGTCGGCAACGGCGGCAACGGCGGCAACGGCGGCATTGGTTGGTTCGGGGCGGCCGGCACCAACGCCGCCACCGCCGGTGCTGACGGCGGCACCGGCGGCAACGGGGGCAACGGCGGCACCGGCGGCAACGGCGGGGCCGGTGGCTCGATCTCGGGCAACGGCGGGGCCGGCGGCTGGGGCGGTGCCGGTAATCAGGGCGGTGCCGGTGGGGCCGGGGCCGCCGGGGCGGCCGGGGTGGCCGGGACCAACAGCGGCGCGGGCGGCACCGGGGGTAACGGCGGTGACGGCGGAGCCGGCGGGACCGGCGGGGCCGGCGGCAACGCCGGCACGGCCAGCCACGGCACCGCGGGCCGCAACGGGTACGGCGGGGCCGGTGGGACCGGCGGCAAGGCCGGCACCCCCGGTAACGGCGGGGCCGGTGCGGCCGGGACCGCGGCCGAGCCCACCGGCGGTAACGGCGGTCACGGCGGGGATCCCGGTGCGGTCGGGGCCGGCGGGACCGGCGGGGCGGTCGGCACCGGGGGCAGCGGCGGGGCCGCGGGTGTGACCGGGGCCAGCGGCGCGGCGGTCACCAGCGGCGGTAACGGCGGCGCCGGCGGTGCCGGCTACACCTCTATCACCGCGGGCGCCGACGGCGGTAACGGCGGCAACGGCGGGGACGGCGGGGCGGTCGGCAACGGCGGCAACGGCGGCAACGGCGGCATTGGTTGGTTCGGGGCGGCCGGCACCAACGCCGCCACCGCCGGTGCTGACGGCGGCACCGGCGGCGCCGGGGGCAACGGCGGCACCGGCGGCAACGGCGGGGCCGGTGGCTCGATCTCGGGCAACGGCGGGGCCGGCGGCTGGGGCGGTGCCGGTAATCAGGGCGGTGCCGGTGGGGCCGGGGCCGCCGGGGCGGGCGGGGTGGCCGGGACCAACAGCGGCGCGGGCGGCACCGGGGGTAACGGCGGTGACGGCGGAGCCGGCGGGACCGGCGGGGCCGGCGGCAACGCCGGCACGGCCAGCCACGGCACCGCGGGCCGCAACGGGTACGGCGGGGCCGGTGGGACCGGCGGCAAGGCCGGCACCCCCGGTAACGGCGGGGCCGGTGCGGCCGGGACCGCGGCCGAGCCCACCGGCGGTAACGGCGGTCACGGCGGGGATCCCGGTGCGGTCGGGGCCGGCGGGACCGGCGGGGCGGTCGGCACCGGGGGCAGCGGCGGGGCCGCGGGTGTGACCGGGGCCAGCGGCGCGGCGGTCACCAGCGGCGGTAACGGCGGCGCCGGCGGTGCCGGCTACACCTCTATCACCGCGGGCGCCGACGGCGGTAACGGCGGCAACGGCGGGGACGGCGGGGCGGTCGGCAACGGCGGCAACGGCGGCAACGGCGGCATTGGTTGGTTCGGGGCGGCCGGCACCAACGCCGCCACCGCCGGTGCTGACGGCGGCACCGGCGGCAACGGGGGCAACGGCGGCACCGGCGGCAACGGCGGGGCCGGTGGCTCGATCTCGGGCAACGGCGGGGCCGGCGGCTGGGGCGGTGCCGGTAATCAGGGCGGTGCCGGTGGGGCCGGGGCCGCCGGGGCGGCCGGGGTGGCCGGGACCAACAGCGGCGCGGGCGGCACCGGGGGTAACGGCGGTGACGGCGGAGCCGGCGGGACCGGCGGGGCCGGCGGCAACGCCGGCACGGCCAGCCACGGCACCGCGGGCCGCAACGGGTACGGCGGGGCCGGTGGGACCGGCGGCAAGGCCGGCACCCCCGGTAACGGCGGGGCCGGTGCGGCCGGGACCGCGGCCGAGCCCACCGGCGGTAACGGCGGTCACGGCGGGGATCCCGGTGCGGTCGGGGCCGGCGGGACCGGCGGGGCGGTCGGCACCGGGGGCAGCGGCGGGGCCGCGGGTGTGACCGGGGCCAGCGGCGCGGCGGTCACCAGCGGCGGTAACGGCGGCGCCGGCGGTGCCGGCTACACCTCTATCACCGCGGGCGCCGACGGCGGTAACGGCGGCAACGGCGGGGACGGCGGGGCGGTCGGCAACGGCGGCAACGGCGGCAACGGCGGCATTGGTTGGTTCGGGGCGGCCGGCACCAACGCCGCCACCGCCGGTGCTGACGGCGGCACCGGCGGCGCCGGGGGCAACGGCGGCACCGGCGGCAACGGCGGGGCCGGTGGCTCGATCTCGGGCAACGGCGGGGCCGGCGGCTGGGGCGGTGCCGGTAATCAGGGCGGTGCCGGTGGGGCCGGGGCCGCCGGGGCGGCCGGGGTGGCCGGGACCAACAGCGGCGCGGGCGGCACCGGGGGTAACGGCGGTGACGGCGGAGCCGGCGGGACCGGCGGGGCCGGCGGCAACGCCGGCACGGCCAGCCACGGCACCGCGGGCCGCAACGGGTACGGCGGGGCCGGTGGGACCGGCGGCAAGGCCGGCACCCCCGGTAACGGCGGGGCCGGTGCGGCCGGGACCGCGGCCGAGCCCACCGGCGGTAACGGCGGTCACGGCGGGGATCCCGGTGCGGTCGGGGCCGGCGGGACCGGCGGGGCGGTCGGCACCGGGGGCAGCGGCGGGGCCGCGGGTGTGACCGGGGCCAGCGGCGCGGCGGTCACCAGCGGCGGTAACGGCGGCGCCGGCGGTGCCGGCTACACCTCTATCACCGCGGGCGCCGACGGCGGCAACGGCGGCAACGGCGGGGACGGCGGGGCGGTCGGCAACGGCGGCAACGGCGGCAACGGCGGCATTGGTTGGTTCGGGGCGGCCGGCACCAACGCCGCCACCGCCGGTGCTGACGGCGGCACCGGCGGCAACGGGGGCAACGGCGGCACCGGCGGCAACGGCGGGGCCGGTGGCTCGATCTCGGGCAACGGCGGGGCCGGCGGCTGGGGCGGTGCCGGTAATCAGGGCGGTGCCGGTGGGGCCGGGGCCGCCGGGGCGGCCGGGGTGGCCGGGACCAACAGCGGCGCGGGCGGCACCGGGGGTAACGGCGGTGACGGCGGAGCCGGCGGGACCGGCGGGGCCGGCGGCAACGCCGGCACGGCCAGCCACGGCACCGCGGGCCGCAACGGGTACGGCGGGGCCGGTGGGACCGGCGGCAAGGCCGGCACCCCCGGTAACGGCGGGGCCGGTGCGGCCGGGACCGCGGCCGAGCCCACCGGCGGTAACGGCGGTCACGGCGGGGATCCCGGTGCGGTCGGGGCCGGCGGGACCGGCGGGGCGGTCGGCACCGGGGGCAGCGGCGGGGCCGCGGGTGTGACCGGGGCCAGCGGCGCGGCGGTCACCAGCGGCGGTAACGGCGGCGCCGGCGGTGCCGGCTACACCTCTATCACCGCGGGCGCCGACGGCGGCAACGGCGGCAACGGCGGGGACGGCGGGGCGGTCGGCAACGGCGGGGCCGGCGGGCATGGTGGCACCGGCGGGGCCGGCGCGGCCGGCACCAACGCCACCACCGCCGGTGCTGACGGCGGCACCGGCGGCAACGGGGGCAACGGCGGCACCGGCGGCAACGGCGGGGCCGGTGGCTCGATCTCGGGCAACGGCGGGCTCGGCGGGACCGGTGGATTCGGCGGCGCCGGGGGCCTCGGTGGGGCCGGTGCGGCCGGCGCGGCCGGTGTCAACAGCGGTGCGGGCGGTAACGGCGGTAACGGCGGTGACGCCGGGGGCGGCGGGGTTGGCGGGGCCGGCGGAACGGCCACGCACGGCACCGCGGGCGCAAATGGTACCGGCGGAGCCGGCGGCTGGGGCGGCGCCGGTGGCACCGGCGGCACCGGCCACGCCGACGACGGCAGCAATGACGCCGGCACCGGCGGCAACGGCGGGGCAGGCGGCACCGCCGGCACCGGCGGCTACGCCGGTACCGGCGGCATCGGCGGCATCGGCGGCACCGCGGGTGTCGGCGGCAACGGCGGCAACGGCGGGGCAGGCGGCACGACCGCGACCCCCGGTGACACCGCCGGGACGGGCGGCAACGGCGGGGCAGGCGGCACCGGCGGCACCGGTCGCGTCGGCCCGGCCAGCGGCTCCGGCTCCAGCGGCGGCATCGGTGGCCTGGGCGGCACGGGCGGTGCCGGCGGCAACGCGACCGTTTCCACTGCAATCAATGGCGCGGGCGGCGCCGGCGGCCAAGGCGGTAGCGGCGGCACCGGCGGTGCGGGCTACGCCGACGACGGCAGCAACAACGCCGGCACCGGCGGCGTCGGTGGCCTGGGCGGAAACGGCGGCCTCGGCGGCCTGGCCGGCGTCGGCGGCACCGACGGCACCTTCGGTGCCGCGGGCGCCGGTGGGGCCGGCGGCACCGGTGGCGCCGGCGGCGCCACCACCACCCCGGGCGACACCGCCGGTACGGGCGGGCAGGGCGGACAGGGCGGCACCGGCGGCGTCGGCAGCTTAGGCGGCTTCCCCGGCGACGGCGTACCCGGCTCCACCGGCGGCACCGGCGGCCAGGGCGGCAGTGGAGGCCAAGGCGGCCAAGGCGGCTCGGCCGTCTCCGGCGCAATCAACGGCAGCGGCGGCCGGGGCGGCACCGGCGGCATCGGCGGAATCGGCGGCACCGGCTTCTTCGACACCACCGGCGCCAACGACGCCGGCGCCGGCGGCACCGGCGGGACCGGCGGGACCGGCGGGACCGGCGGCGCGACCGGAACCGGCGGCATCTTGGGCACCGGCACCGGGGGCACCGGCGGTACCGGCGGCTTCGGCGGTTTCGGCGGCTTCGGCGGTGCCACCACCGCGCTCACTGGCACCGCCGGCAACGGCGGCGCAGGCGGCAACGGCGGCACCGGCGGTACCGGCGGCACCGGGCCCACCGGCGGCGCCGGCAGCGCCGGCGGCAGTGGTAGCAGTGGCACTGCGGGCACCGGTCCCCTCGGCAACATCGGCATCATCGCCGGTATCGGCACCGTCAGTCTCGGCGGTATCGGCGGCATCGGCGGCTTCGGCGGGTTCGGCGGTTTCAGCGGTCTTTAAGACGACGCTCATGTAATGGCCCTAGGCGGTTTTGGTGTCGGCGACATACGACCGGGCCCCTGACGGCGTCTGGACATCGACCCCCGGATGGGCGGTGAGCGGGCGGTCAATCCGGGGCCGCAGGGCGTTTTGCCGCGCTCAAAAACCGTCACCCGGTCGTCCACGCCCCACCACTGCACCGGCTGGTGGCAATCGACTTCGGTCCACGCCGTCTCGAGGGCCAGACACAGCTCGTCGTCGCCGGTGTGGCCCCGGCCTCGCCGATGTAGATGATGTGGTCGCCCCGGTAGGTCGTCAGGATGCGGGCGCCGACATCCTGGGCGTAGGGCGGCCCCGACAGGAACGGCGTCCTGTCGGGGTGCAGGGCTGCCGCGTCGGCCCCGTCGCCGGCGCGGACCTCGGCATACCGGCTCTCGCCGTGCCAACCGTCGGCGTGCAGCGGCATTCCGGGATTGAGGTCGTAGCAGATGACCTCGATGCCCAGCTGCCGAGCAGGTAGGCCCAATAGCCGGTGCCCGCGATCGGATCGACCAGGCCGCGTTGGGCGTGCCCGGCGACGAAGGCCACGGTGTCGGGGTCGGGAATTGTCCAGCAGCACTTCCTGACCCGATTCAGCCGATTCGGGACCCCCAGACAACTGTGGCGCACGGCGCCCGACACACGCGCGCGCCTCAGGTGTCGGCGTTGCCCGCCTTCCACACCGGCCAGGGGATGTTCCAGTCGCCCAGGCCCTCGGTGCCCGGCAGCGTCGGGCCCACCGTGTTGACGACCTCGACGATGTCGCCGCGCTTGATGTGGTCGTAGAACCACTCGGCGTTGCTGGGGCTCACGTTGAGGCACCCGTGGCTGGTGTTGGTGTGCCCCTGGGCGCCCACCGACCAGGGCGCCGAGTGCACGAACACGCCGCTGTAGGACATCTGCGTCGCCCAGTCGACCTCGGTGCGATACCCGTTGGGCGAGTTGACCGGAACCCCGTAGGTCGAGGAGTCCATGATGATGTGCTTGAACCGGGCGCCGACGATGTAGACGCCGTTGGCCGTCGGGGTGCTGTCCTTGCCCATCGACGTCGGCATGGTCTTGACGACGTCGCCGTTGACCCGCACGGTGATCATCTTGGTGCTGTCGTCGGCGGTCGCGACTACCTCGTCACCGATCGTGAAGTGTGTCTTGACGTTGTCCTCGCCGAACATCCCGTCGCCCAGATCGACGCCGTAGGTGTTGACGGCCACGTCGATCGCCGTGCCCGGCTTCCAGAAATGCTCTGGGCGCCAACGCACCTCGCGGTTGTTGAGCCAGTAGAACGCGCCCTCGACCGGCGGGTTCGTGGTGATCTTGATGGCCTTCTGCGCCGCGGCGCGGTTGGCGATGTTCTCGTCGAAGCGGATCGCCACCGGTTCCCCGATGCCCACGACCTCGCCGTCGCCCGGGTTGACATACGGCATCGTCAGGTGCGCGGGCGAACTGGTCTGGAAGGTCATCTGCTTGTTCGCCGCACCGCCCAGGCCCAGCGCCTTCACGTTCAGGGTGTAGCGCCTGTTGTAGCCGAGTTGCTCGGTGGTCGACCACCGCAGCCCGTCGGGGCTGAGCCGCCCGCTGATGGACCTGCCGTTCTCGTTGACCATGGTGACCGACGCCAGCACGCCGTCGGCAACGGTCACCGTCACCGGCGCGTCCACGGTGACGCCGACGGCGCCGTCGGTCACCGAGGCGGTGAGCTTGGGAACCAGCAGGTCAGCGAATGGCGTGCCCTTGTCGACGATGACCTGGGGCGGCGCGGCCCGCTGGCCGCTGCTGCAGGCAACGCCGAACACAGCAACCGTGACCGCCATCGCAGCCAGCCATGATCGACGTATCCGCAAAGGCGGCATCCAGTGACCTTCCATCTGATTCCGTCTACTGTGGTCACCGCTGACCAGAAAATTTTGCAAGAAGTCTAATGGCTCACAAGGCCCCCCGATGCCGACATGGAACGGTCAACGGTTCTGTGTCGCCGTCGTGACGGATCCGCACTCAGGCGTGGCGCGCGGTGACT
The DNA here is from genome assembly GCA_963711445.1 of uncultured Actinomycetota bacterium. Taxonomy (GTDB): domain Bacteria; phylum Actinomycetota; class Actinomycetes; order Mycobacteriales; family Mycobacteriaceae; genus Mycobacterium. Next base: position 1,007,081 of record CAVQEF010000001.1, on the reverse strand, counting down.
ACGCCGGTTCGCTCACGGGGTCTCGGGACCCCATGTCGACCCTCTCGCGGATTGCGACCGCGTCGACACGCGCGAGTTTGAAGATCGCCGCCACCATCACCACGGCGGACGCCGCCAAGGCGAGCACGCCAACGCGGCTCGTGTTCAGCTTCTCGTGGAGGACGACGACACCCAGCACCGCCGCTACGACCGGCTGCGACACCTGCAGCGTCGGCATCGACGCGGTCAAGGGCCCGGCCCTGAACGCCGCCTGCCCCCATGCGAGACCTCCGAGCACGGCTAACACCCACGCATACAACTCGGGAGTGCGGGTCACCGCCCATCCGGTCTCGCCAAGCCGGCCGACGACCTCCTTGGTCAGCACCGCAAAGACGCCCCACAGGCAACCGGCCACGAAAGCGAACAGCCCCGCCGCCGTGGCACCACCCCGAATTCGGCCAGCCACGACGCACGCGACCAACACCGGACCAAGCACGGCGGCCACAGCGGCCCACGTCGAAAGTGGTGCGCTGGATCGACCGGCCTGCGGGTTGCCAACGGCAACGATCACGACGACCGCAGCGGTGAGCAATCCGGCCCAAACCCACTCTCCGCCGGTCACCCACCGGTGCAGGAACCCGGCATTGATCGGCAACGCGAAAAGCAGCGAGAGCATAACCAGCGCCTGCACCAGCACCACCGAACCGTGCGCGAGAGCGGCCGCCTGCAACCCAACGCTCGCGACCAACAGCAGGGCGCCGCACCACCAACGCTTGTTGCGCACCAGGCTGCCGATCAACTCGATGTTGCCGACCGACGGATCGGTGATGCAGTGCGCCGCTTGCTGCTGAAGCACGTCGCCGACCGCGATGCACAGCGCAGCAGCCAGCGCAAGCAGAGCGGCAATCTGGGTGTTCGCCGTCAACGCGGCGTCCCCTTCGATACCGGCAGCATTGACGAACGGATACCCGCCACGTCGGCAATTGTACCGCTGACCCTCCGACCGCCGTGCAGCGCGAAAATCATTGCGCTGCAAGCATGGAACCGCCAGCCAGGGTCCGATGCCGTGGTGGCAGGCCATCGTTCCGTCGGGTGCTGCTGCGACGGGTCACCGCCCTCGCGGCACGGTCCCATTGCGGTGGCGCCGACCCAGACCGTGATGCACGACGGCTTCGGCGCCGGCGTGGCCAGCTACAGCCACTCATATGCGATTGACCGCAGCGCCGCGAAGCTGCGCGCCACGCCCGACGTCAATCGGGCGCGCGAGGTCAGCGCTTCGGAGGCAAGAGAGCAGGTGCCCGACAGCTACCGGCGATGGTGCGCCAGCACCGCCGGCGCCGTGGACAAGGGACAGCGCGTGGTGGGCCGATTACCTGGAAGACAGGCCGGCGCAGTGCGGCAACGGATCCGCGCTGTATTGCACGACCCATCCGGACCGCTTCCTGACCTATCGGATCTTCGTCGAGGAGCGGCACGCCTACCGACCGCCGTTCGGCAACGTGGTGGTCGAGGATTTCTGCCCCATCACAGACGAAGCTCACACCGAGTTGCTGCAGACGTTGTTGGTTCTGAAAATGTTCGGCGTGGTGGAGATCGATGTGCCGGTCGACGACCCGCTGCCACTCAAACTCACCGACCAGCGTCCCCCGGGCCCGGAGCATTCTCGGGGGTTCCTCACGGCCCGCGTGCGAACCTTCGTGGCGCGCGGCCGACCGGGCCCGCGCCGACAAGCCGGAACCGCTCGCGGCCCGACGGCTATCCTGGTAGGGGTGTGGGATTTCCGTCCGCGGCGGGACGCCTGTTATTGTCGCAAACGCAGTCACGCTTGACCGCAAGCGCCGTTAGCTCAGTTGGTAGAGCAGCTGACTCTTAATCAGCGGGTCCGGGGTTCGAAACCCTGACGGCGCACAGTTCCATTACCGCAGTTCAACCCGTATCTTGCCGTCTGATGCGCGTGTTTTGGACGGCCACCCGGCGTCCAAATCGGCCCCGCTTGCCTCCACCAGGTCTCCCGCTGCGGGAGGCCACGCACCCAGCAACCTGTCGCCGGGCGTGCTCAGCGCGGCGACGCGAGCCGCTCCGCGCTGTTCGAACGACAGGTCAACGACCGCGGCCAGCCGCGCGGTCAACGCTTCCACCGGACACTGTGTTGCATCACCTCGACGGCGGCGTCCATGAGGATGCGCCGCTCGGTGATGTCGTCGACGAGCCGCGGACATCCGGGGCGCTCCGCCGAGGTGCTCGTCCGCGCCGCAACACCTCCCGAGTCGCGAAAAGCCCGATCAGGCAAATGATATCCGCGAGCCAGCCTGCCGGCACCGCTGACTCGCACGACACCGCCGGTGGATACGGCCAGTAACGCTGCTGCTCAGTTCCCGGTTGCCCGGCGTTCGGCAAGAATCCAGGTGTCCTTGGTGCCGGCGCCGGACGACGAGTTCGCGATCCGCGATCCACGAGGAGCCACCCGGGTCAGCGCCGCCGGCATCACATGCGCTTCCACCGGGCCGCCGGGCGCCTGTCGTAGATGGACGAAAGCGCGCAAATCGACGTGGTGCGGGTACAGCCCGTCGTCATCGAAAGTCGGGTGGGTCGACACTGCGACCAGTTCCTGGGCGATGAACCGCTCCGGTTGGATCAGCAGCTCGCGCCGGCGCGCCTCGAGCGCGGCGTCGGTGGCCTCCGGCCCGATCAGCACACCGCTGCCACTCAGCCCGTCGATCGGCTTGACCACCAGCTCGGACAGGTGGTCCAGCACGTGGTCGCACTGCGGGCGTTCGGCGCAGATCCACGTCGGCACCTGCGCCAGGGACGGCTTCTCACCCAGGTAGTACTCGATCATCGTGGGGACGAACGCATAGACCGCCTTGTCCTCGGCGACACCGTTTCCCAGCGCGTTGACGATGGTCAGGTTGCCGGCGCCCAGCGCCTCGAGCAGCCCGGTCCGCAGCGGCGCGCCGTCGTGGCCGGTCGACGACAGCAGCATGTCCTCATACATCCGCGAATAAATCACGTCAACCGGCTGGCCGCTGGAACCGCTGTGGCGGAATACCTTTCGATCACGCACCGACAGGTCCGATGGCGCCACCAACGCGACGCCCATCTCCTCGGCCAGGAACCCGTGCTCGAACCAGGCGGGGTCTTGGCATCCGGCGGACACCAGCACGACCGTCGGCTCGTCGTCGGTGTGCGGCGGGGCCGCCGCCCGCAGCGTGTCGAGCAGCAGGTGCGGCACCTGATCGAGGTCGGCAACCCCGGCGGACATCGGCAGCTCGGGGAGGTGCTTGTGCAGCAGCCGCCGGTTGACGATCGCATACGCAAGACCCGATGGGATGCGCAGGTTGTCCTCGAGCACCATCCAGTTACCGGCCCGGTCGCACACCAGGTCGGTGCCGCTGATGTGCGCGTGGACGGTGTCTCCGGCCAGCCGGCCCGTCGAGCGGAAACCCGGTGCCCGGTCGAGGGCCTGCGCACCGAGCACACCGTCCGCCAGGATCTCCTGCCTGGAGTAGATGTCGCGCAGGAAGGCGTCCAGCGCCCTGGCTCGCTGCCCGAGGCCTTTGGACAGCTGTGCCCACTCGTCGGCGGCCACCACCCGCGGAATCAGATCGAGCGGGAACACCTGCGCCCGTCTTTGCCCGGCGCCCCGGAAAGTGACCCCGAAGGTGACGTTGTCGGCACGTTGCTCCTGCGCGATCGCGCACTCCCGGGACCGCAGCGCGCCCACGCCGAGGCCGGCGATCGTCCTCAGCACCTCCGCATAGGCCGGACGCGCGCAGCCGTTCGCATCGACGGCTTCGTCGTAGCTGGCGAACATGTCGCCGGCGGGTTTGCCGGTGTCGCCGGCGGGCTCATACCCGAAGAGCAGCGCGGAATCGTCTGCCACCGCCGCGGCCCGGGGCTTGAGGCGGCCGGCGGTCTCGGCGATGAGTTGGTCCACCACGTCGGTGAGGCGCCCGCGGCGGCGCAGCGCCTGCCGTTGCCGAGCCGAGGACGTACCGGCCAGCAGTGCCTGACGAGTCAGCTCGCTGATCATCTCCCAGTCGCCGCTGTCTTCCAGCTCCGGGCGCAGCGAGGACACCAGTTTGTTGACCACATCGCTTGCCGGCCGGCTGGCCGGGAGGGGGCCGCTGAGATCGACGAGGTCACCCTCGAGCCCGGAGCGGGCGGCGCGCCACAGCGCCGCGCTGCCCAGCGTCGACGGGAGCGCCGCCGCGGGGACGCCGGCCCGGATCGCCTTGGCCTCCCGCGCAACCATGGCCCGGAACAGTCCGGCGACGAGCGCGATGGTGTCCACGGACGGGCAGCTGTCGCATACCCGCAGTTCCAGGGTGGGCACATGACTTGATGGCCGAAGGTCGAAGTAGACCATGCCGAGGTCGGTGATCACCCGGCTGGCGACAAGGGCGTTGACCAATGCGTCGTACTCGGTTGCCGAGTGCACCGGGGCGGCCAGCCCGGTGGTCGGCCATCGCCGCCACACCAGGGTGCGCATGCTGGCATAGCCGGTGTCGGACCCGTCGGCCCAGAACGGCGAGCTGGCCGACAGCGCCAGCAGCGTCGGCAGGAAGGGCAACAGGCGGTTGGCAACGGCGATGGCTTCATCGCGATCATCGATGCCGACGTGCACATGCGTGGCACAGATCAGCTGTTCGCGGGCCAGCAGCTGGTAATCGGCGAGCATGTGCAGGTAGCGGTCGGTCTGCGTGACCTGCAGCTCGGCGGGCACCGACAGCGGCACGGCACCGGCGGCCACCACGCCGACGCCGATTTCCTCGGCCGCGTCGACCAACAACCGCCGATGGTGCAGCAGGTCGGCACGCAGCGCGTCCAGGTCGCCGACGACGCCGCTGTTGGTCTCGACAACGCAGCTCTGAAGCTCGGCGACGTAGTCCTCCGGCAGCTTCGCGAGCAGCTCGGGGGCGCGCGTAGTGAGCCGCCTGGTCCTGAGGTCGACAAGGTGAAACTCCTCTTCGACGCCCATCGTTCGCAGCGGCTCGGGGGGCATGCAGCCAACGTACTCAGCGGCCGATTAACGATGTGTTAAACGAGCTTCCGACGTTGCCGCCGGCGGCCGGACGAACCGCTGGCGCACCCACGTCAAACCCGCGGTCACGCTTCACGTCGCCGGAGCAACGACGCGACGTGCCGCCTCCACCGCGGCCGCGCGCCGCGCCGCGATGACGGCGGCGTCGGCGGTCAGCGCATCGGGATGCGGCGACTGGGCCCAGGCCAAACCGATCCCGAACAACAAGACGAGCAGGTCCAGGGGGTTCCAGGCCGCGTCGACGTGGCCGGCGGCCTGGGCGGCCCGGATCACGGCGATGTCGCGGGCCTGCACCGACTCCAGGCCCGCTACCGGAGGCGGATCGAGGGAGAGTCCCTCGAGGTTGGCCCAGGTGATCATGCGCAGGTGCTCGGGTCGTCTGCAGGCCAGGTCGTAAATCTCCCCGACAAACTCCGGTACCGCCTCCGGGCGCAGGGTGACGGCGGCGAAAAACTCAGCCATGTCCGCGGCGACAACACCACGAAACAGTGTCTCCTTGTCTTTGAAGTGGGCGTAAAGGCGCTCCTTGCTGGCGTTGGCGGCGCGGGCGACGCGGTCGATCCGGGCGCCGGCGTACCCGTGTCGCGCAAACTCCGAGCGCGCGGCGGTCAGGATCGAGTCGCGAAGTTCGATGGTTGTTCGCACAGAGAAATCATAGCCCACACGAACTAGTTCGTTTGGTACATTGGCAGAGACATCCCATTGAACTCGAGTTGAGGACGCCGTGACCAAGCGCTCTGATATGCCCATTGACATCGATGCCGTGATGAACCACCCACGCCGCGTCCAGACCTTACGCGGCGCAGTGGACAAAGTGCACGACGGCATCGCGCCCCTGATCGACCTGACGCGGCCATACGTGCGCGGCCTGGAGCAACTGCCCGCCGACGGCCGATTCCTATTGGTGGGCAACCACACTCAGTTCATCGGCGGCGAGGTGTTGCTGATTCCGCACTTCGTCCGTCGCGCCATCGGCGTCCGGGTCCGGCCGCTGGCCGATCGCAGGTTCGCCCAGAAGCCCGGGTTCGGCCACGATGTGATGACCGCCTACGGCGGTGTTGTCGGCGCCCCGGAAACCGCACGAGAGCTGATGCGGCACAACGAAACCATCCTGGTATTTCCCGGCGGCGGCCGCGAGATCGCCAAATTCAAAGGGGAGGAATACCACCTGAACTGGCAGGGCCGTTCCGGGTTCGCCCGCGTCGCCGTGGAAAACGATTACCCGATCGTCCCCGTCGGGTTGGTCGGCGGCGACGACGTCTACAAAAGCCTGGTGACACGCAACAGCCCGCTGGGCCGGCTCAGCCGCGCCGTCAGCACGAGGCTGACCGGTGACGCCGACATGGCAATGCCCTTGATGAGGGGCATCGGTCCCACGCTCATCCCCCGTCCGCAACGGATGTATCTGTGCTTCGGCGAACCGATCATGACGACACGACCGGACGGCGTATCGGCCGAGGAGTGGGTGGCGTCGGTCCGAGACAACACTCGGCGCTCGCTGGAAACGATGCTGGCCGAACTGCTGGCCGTTCGCGCGAACGACCCCTTCCGCGATCTCAACCCGTTGGCCTGGACCAACGCGGTCGAAGCCGGCTGAGCAAGCCCATCCCGCTTGGATCCGCAGCGCCGCACGAGGTTTGGTATGCGTCAGCGGATCAGCCGGCGACCGTCGCCATAACCCTACCCAGCGGCGGTCGTTAGCTGTAATTTCTTCCTCACACTGGCGTGAGCGGTGCCGATTGGCGCCCCTTGAAACGAGCCGCGCCGAAGGAGCCGCAATGGGGTTCATCCAGCCCAACCTGCCCGTCGTCGACGTGGCCGAGTGGAGCAAGGAGCCGCGCGCCCAGCGGATCGTGCCGATGGTGCGCCACATCGCGGAGAACGGCTTCGGCACCCCGCTGATCATGCACCTGATGTACGGCGTGAAGATCGCGCTGTACATCCTCGGCGGTTGGCTGTTCGCGTGGTGCACGAACGGGATCGACGGCTTCACCAACGTCACCGCCTGGTGGACGGAACCGATCGTGTTCGAGAAGGCCGTGCTGTTCACGATGCTGTTCGAGGTCGTCGGCCTGGGCTGCTGCTTCGGGCCGCTGGCCGGGCGCTACTTCCCGCCGATGGGGTCGATCCTGTACTGGCTGAGGCCCGGCACCATCCGGTTGCCCCCGTGGCCCGACCGGGTGCCACTGACCAAGGGCCACAACAGAACCGGGCTCGACGCGTTGCTCTACGGCGCCCTGCTCGTGCTGCTCCTGGTCGCCCTGGTGTCCAACGGCGCCGGCCCAATTCACTCGCTGGACACGATGATCGGCGTGCTGCCGTGGTGGCAGGTCGTCGCCATCCTGGCGGTCTTGGCCGTGCTCAGCCTGCGTGACAAGGTGATCTTCCTGGCCGCCCGCGGCGAGGTGTACGGACCGCTGGCGCTGGCGTTCCTGTTCTCCGGGCCGGACATCGTCGTCGGCGCCAAGGTGGTCTTCATGGTGATCTGGATCGGCGCGGCGACGTCGAAGATCACCCGGCACTTCCCGTTCGTGATCTCGACCATGCTGGCCAACAACCCGTTCATCCCCAGCGGGATTCTCAAGCGGTCGTTGTTCAAGCGATATCCGGATGACCTGCGCCCCAGCGCATTGTCGGGTTTCATCGCGCATTTCTCCACCGCGGTGGAAGGGCTGGTGCCGCTGGCGCTGTTCTTCTCCCACGGTGGCTGGCCGACGGCCGTCGCCGCGTTCGTGATGATCGTCTTCCACCTCAACATCCTGCTGGCCTTCCCGATGGGCGTGCCGCTGGAATGGAACGTCTTCATGATCTTCGGGGTGCTGTGGCTGTTCGTCGCGCACGCGCGCCTGGGATTGGCCGATGTCACTCACCCTCTACCGGTGGCCCTGCTGTTCGTGGTGCTCGCCGGCACCGTCGTCGTCGGAAACCTTTACCCGCGCAAGGTTTCGTTCCTGCCCGGCATGCGGTATTACGCCGGCAACTGGGACACCACGCTGTGGTGCGTCAAGCCCGCGGTCGACGAGAAGTTCCGCACCGGCTCCCGCGCGCTGGGCCCGATGCAGCACCTGCAGCTCGAGCGGCTCTACGGCAGCAAAGAGGAAACCCTGATCCCGCTGCACCTCGCCCTGGCGTTCCGGGGCATGAACACCCACGGGCGCGCGCTGCTCACCCTGGCGCACCGGGCGATGGCCGGCTACGACGAGGACGACTACAACCTGTGCGAGGGCGAGGTCCTCTGTTCGATGGTGCTCGGCTGGAACTTCGGCGACGGGCACATGCACAACGAGTGCCTCATCGAGGCGCTACAGCAGCGGTGCGGCTTTGCCCCCGGCGATGTGCGCGTGGTGATCCTCGACGCCCAGCCGATCCACCGGCAGCGCCAGGAGTACCGGCTCGTCGACGCCGCCACGGGCGAGTTCGAGCGCGGCCACGTCGACGTCGAGGACATGGTGTCCACGCAGCCCTGGGCCGACGACCTGCCGGTCCACCTCCAGAGCCGGCCCGGCGGCTCAGTGGTTCCTGACCCGGTGCACCACCACCACGACGACGAGGGCGCCCACCCCGGCCAGTGACACCACCACCACGGGCTTCTTGACGAACTCGATCGCACGGGTCTTCAGGTCGTCGGCGAGGCGGCGGGGATTGGCACGTTCGGCGAGGGAATCGACCGTTGCCGCCAGCTCGTCGCGGGCGCGGTCGATCTCCTGCTTGATGGTCTCGGGGTCCCGATCCGCCACGTGTCTGTCCTCCAAGTCCTGCTCGTGCATCTGACGCACTACCCTAGATCAGCTGGCGCTACTCCCCACGCTCCGGTGAACAGAAAGGCGGAACGTTGACCGAAACCACGCGGCTCGCGCCGGGCGACAAGGCGCCCGCCTTCAGCCTGCCCGACGCCGACGGCAACAAGGTATCGCTGGCCGACTTCAAGGGTCGCCGCGTCATCGTGTACTTCTACCCGGCGGCCTCCACGCCGGGCTGCACCAAGCAGGCCTGCGCATTCCGGGACAACCTGCGCGACCTCGACGAGGCCGGCATCGACGTCGTCGGCATCTCCCCCGACCCGCCGGCAAAGCTCGCCAAATTCCGGGACGCCGAGAAGCTGACGTTCCCGCTGCTGTCCGATCCCGAGCGTGCGGTACTGACGGCCTGGGGCGCCTACGGCGAAAAGCAGATGTACGGCAAGACCGTGCAGGGTGTGATCCGTTCGACCTTCGTCGTCGACGAGAAGGGCAAGATCGCCGCCGCGCACTACAACGTGAAGGCCGCAAGCACGGCATCGAGGATCACGCAGATTCTCGGCGACGCGGGAGCCGCTTAGGCGCCAGTTCGGCCGGCCTTGGTCAGCTGCGCCCTGGCCATCGCCGCGCCGTTCACCATGGTTCCGGCAAGGAAATCCTTCTCGAACGAGAGCGTCAACGCACTCCCCATTGCGCGCAGCCGCATTTGCGGGATTTCGCTACGCTTCCTATTCGTGCTGCCTTGGACGCACACGACCGGCGGCCTTTGTGGCGCCAAGAACGAAGGGACGCCAATCCAATGCCCTCACCTCGCTGGCTCGCCGGACTCATCATTCCGGTGCTGGCCGGCGCTGCCCTCGTCAGCGGCGCCGCGACCGCGACCGCCAATCCCACTGACGACGCATACCTGGAAAAACTGCGCGCCGCCGGCCTCACCTGGCCGCCGAAGACGGAAGAGGCACTCATCGGGGATGCGCACCTGGTCTGCTACGACCTCACCTGGGGTTGGACGCCGCAACAGATCGCCGACGACATTCACGCCCAGCTGGACGAGAAGAACGTCACGTTGTTGGACGTCGGGACCATCGTCAACGCCGCACACTCGACCTATTGCCCCGGCAACGTGTGCGACGCCCCCACGCTTTGCACGGGGATATAGCACCAGATCCTCACGGTCAGGCCAGGTTGGCCAGCAGCAGCGCCTCGGCGACCGCCGCACGTTCCAGTACGCCCAGATGCAGGCTCTCGTTGCTGCTGTGCGCCTGGGTGCCGGGATCTTCGACGCCGGTGACCAGGATCTTGGCCTCGGGGAACGCGTCGGCGAACTCGGCGATGAAGGGGATCGAGCCGCCCATGCCCATATCGATCGGCTCGGCGTCCCACGCCTGCCGGAACGCCGCCCGCGCGGCGTCGTAGACCGGGCCGCTGGCGTCGATGGCATACGGCTCGCCCTTGTCGCCGGGGGTGACGCTGACGTGGGCGCCCCACGGCGCATGCCGCCGCAGGTGCGCGGTCAGTGCGTCCAGGTGCGTCGCGGCGTCACCCCCGGGCGCCACCCGCATGCTGACCTTGGCCCGGGCCCGCGGGATGAGCGTGTTCGACGCCGCCGCCACCGCGGTGGTGTCGATGCCGATCACCGTGATCGCCGGTTTGGCCCACATCCGGTGCGGCACAGAGCCGGAGCCGATCTCGCGACACCCCGTCCAGCAGGCCCGAGTCGGCGCGCACCCGGTCGGTCGGGTAGTCGGGATAGTTGAGGCCCGCGACATCGGTTTCGTGCAGGCCGGCGACCGCCACGTTGCCGTCGTCGTCGTGCAGGCTGGCCAGCAGCCGCACCAGCACGCTCAGCGCGTCGGGAACCACCCCTCCCCACAGGCCCGAATGCAGGCCGTGGTCGAGGGTGGCGACCTCGACCACGCAGTCGACCAGCCCGCGCAGCGACACCGTCAACGACGGCGTCTCGGTGCTCCAGTTGTCCGAGTCGGCGATCACGATCACGTCGGCGGCCAGCGCCTCGCGGTGCGCGGCCAGCAGGCGGCCCAGCGACGGCGACCCGGACTCCTCCTCGCCTTCGACGAACACGGTCACACCCACCGGCGGCTGCCCCCCGTGCGCCCGGAATGCGGCCAAATGCGTTGCGATACCGGCCTTGTCGTCGGCGCTGCCGCGGCCGTAGAGGCGCCCGTCACGCTCGGTCGGCTCGAAGGGCGGCGACGCCCACTGGCTCCGGTCGCCTTCGGGCTGCACGTCATGGTGTGCGTAGAGCAGCACGGTCGGCGCGCCGGGCGGCGCCGGATGGTGCGCGATGACCGCCGGGGCGCCGCCCTCGGCCACGATGCGCACATCGCCGAAGCCGGCCCGCGACAACAGATCCGACACGGCCCGGGCGCTGCGGTGCACCTCCGGCCTGCGGTCGGGGTCGGCCCACACCGATTCGATGCGCACCAGGTCTTCCAGATCGCGACGGACGGCGGGCAACACGTCGCGAACGCGCTCCACAAGGTCACTCATGGTCTCCCTTTCTCTGCGCGAGCGTGCGCAGAATGCCGCTCACCACCGGCGTGTCGCGCACAGACACGCACGCTCGCGGTTGAGGTTACGGTGCTTCGAGGATGGCGACCGCGGCCGCGGTGTCGCCCTCGTGGGTCAACGACACGTGAATCGTCACGTCGGCCAGGTGCTTGGCGATGTCCCCGGTCAGCCGGACCCGCGGCCGTCCCCACATGTCGGTGACCACCTCGATGTCGCGGTGGATGTCCTCGGGCAGCACGGGCCGCTGGGCGAACCGCGAACCCGACCACGCCTTGATCACCGCCTCCTTCGCCGCCCACCGGGCCGCCAGGTGACGCGCCGCCGACGAACTCTTGTCCGAGGCGTCGCGGCGCTCTCCGGGAGTGAAGGTCTCGGAGAAGACCGTGCCCGGCTGGTCGACCTGCGCGGCGAAGTCAGGAATGGAGACGAGGTCGATCCCCACTCCGACGATGCCCATGGATCGCCAGGCTAGCTGATAGGCGGAGTCATTCCGTCGGAGACCTGGTATGCGCCATCCTCGCCCAGGCGGGCGGCCGGGTCGAGCAGCATCGCCGCCTCCTGCCGCTTCTCCGGCGCGTGGTGGTCGAAGCGGCGGTCCGGCGGCCGCTGATACATCGGCTCGCCGCCGGCAATGGCCGAGACCAGCCGGCGTTGGCCGGCGAGCAGGCGGGCGTCCGCGCGACGCCGGTAGTCCGCGCGCTGCGCCGGGTCCAGCGCGGCGATGAACGCCTGCGGGTGCACCAGCGCCACCAAACCGGAGACGTGCCCGAACCCGAGGCTGGTCAACAGCCCGGCCTTGAGCGGGAACCGCTCGCCGAGCCGCAGCGTGTCGCGCACCCAGACGAAGTGGGCCGAGCCGGCCAACTCGTCGTCGACACAATCCAGGCTGCGGTTGGGCGGGATCACCCCGTCGCGCAGCATCTGGCACAGGCCCATCGTCTGGAAGACGGCCGCGCCGCCCTTGGCGTGCCCGGTCAGGCTCTTCTGCGACACCACGAACAGCGGAGCGCCCGGGGAGCGGCCCAGCGAGTCGGCGAGCCGCTCGTGCAGCTCCGTTTCGTTGGGGTCGTTGGCCAGCGTCGAGGTGTCGTGCTTGGAGACCACCGCGATGTCGTCGGCGCCCACGCCGAGCTTGGCCAGCGCACGCGCCAGCGGCGACTCCTTGCCGCCGCGGCCCGCGCCCAGCGCGCCCAGGCCGGGGGCCGGGATCGAGGTGTGCACGCCGTCGCCGAACGACTGTGCGAAGCCCACCACCGCCAGCACCGGCAGCCCCATCTTCAGCGCCAGGTCGCCGCGCGCCAGCAGGATGGTGCCGCCGCCCTGCGCCTCGACGAAGCCCAGCCGCCGCCGGTCGTTGGGGCGGGAGAACTTCGAGTCGGCGATGCCGCGGCCGCGCATCATCGAGGTGTCGGCGGTGGCCGCCATGTCCCCGAAGCCGATGATGGCCTCCAACGTCAGGTCGTCCAGGCCGCCGGTCACCACCAGCTCGGCCTTGCCCAGGCGGATCTTGTCGACGCCCTCCTCGATGGACACCGCCGCGGTCGCGCATGCGGCGACCGGATGGATCATCGAGCCGTAACTGCCGACATAGGACTGGATCACGTGCGCGGCAACGACGTTCGGCAGGACTTCCTGCAGGATGTCATTGGGCTTGCCGCGGCCCAACAGGTTGCCGTGGTACATGGTCTGCATCGAGGTCATGCCGCCCATCCCGGTGCCCTGGGTGCTGGCGACCAGGCTGGGGTGCACGTAGCGCATGACCTCGGCCGGGCTGAACCCGGCGCTCAGGAACGCGTCGACCGTCGCGACGATGTTCCAGAGCGCCACCCGGTCGATGGAACTGGCCATGTCCTGGCTGATGCCCCACACCGTCGGGTCGAACCCGGTCGGGATCTGCGCGCCGACGACCCGCGACAGCTTGGTCTTGCGCGGTACCCGGATCTCGGTGCCCGCCTTGCGGATCACCTGCCAGTCGCTCGAGGCCGGGACGGGCCGCACGACCGTGTGCTCCGGATCGAATTCGGCGAAGGCGCGGGCGTCGGCCTCCGAGGAGACGACGAAGGAGAAGTCCTTGTCCAGGAACACCGAGACCAGCAGCGGCGAGGCGTGATCGGGATCGATTGCGCCGTCGTCGACGAATTCCCGGATGCCGCAACGCTGCACGACGGCATCGTGGTAGCGCTCCACCAGCTCGGCCTCGTCGACCAGTTCTCCGGATTGCGTGTCGTACCAGCCCGGCTGGGGGTCGTCCTCCCAGCGGATCAGGCCGGTGGTCCACGCCAGCTCCAGCACGCCGGCCGCCGAGAGCTCGTTGTCCACCTCCATCTCGAACCGGGTGCGCGACGAGCCGTAGGGGCCGAGTTCGGCGCCGCCGACGATCACCACCAGGTCGGCCGGGTCGACGTCGAGGTCGTCCCACTGCGGGGGCGGCGCCGGGGTGAACCCGCGCGGCGGGGACGGCAGCGCCGCGATGGTGCCCTCGGGCGCGGCCTCGTCAGCGACGTCGTCGCCGGCGGTGGCCTGCTCGCGCGCCCTGGCGGCGAGCTCGGCCATGTCCAGCTCGGCCTCGGCCAGCCCGCCGGTCAGGTCCTTCTTGATCGGCGTGTGGGCGGCGGCCACCTTGGACTCCACGTCGCACAGGTCCAGCAGCATCGCGGCCATCTGCTCGGTCGAGTAGGTGGTGACGCCGGCCTCCTCGACCGCGCTGACGATGGCGTCGTTGTGGCCCATCAGCCCGGTGCCGCGGGTCCAGCCGATCAGCGCGTGCGCCAGGCTGACCCGCTGCGACCACGAGGCCTCCGCGTGCCACCGCGACACCACGGCGTCCAGCGCGGATTTCGCCTCGCCGTAGGCGCCGTCGCCGCCGAACATGCCGCGGTTGGGCGAGCCGGGCAGCACCACGTGCAGCCGCGAGGCGATGTCGCGCTCGGCGCCGATCTTCGACAGCCCGCCGATCAGCCGCTGCACCGCCCACAGCAGCACCTTCATCTCCAGCTCCGCGCGGGCGCCGGCCTCGGACAGGTCGCCGGCCACGCGCGGCGCCGCGAACGGGAACAGCAGCGTGGGGGTCTGCGCGTCCTTGATATGAATCGACTGCGGCCCAAGGCTTTCCGTCTGCTCGGTGCCGACCCATTCGACCAGGGCGTCGATGTCGGAGTAGGACGCCATGTTGGCCGCGGCCACCCACAGCGCCGCGCCGAAACGGGCGTGGTCGCGGTAGAGCCCGCGGTAGAACGCCAGCCGCTCCTCGTCGAGCTTGGACGTGGTCGCGATGACGGTCGCGCCGCCGTCGAGCAGTCCCGCGACCACTGACGCCGCGATCGAACCCTTCGAAGCGCCCGTCACGACGGCGATTTCGCGGCTGTGGCGGCCCGGCTGCGGGTTCTCGGCGCCGGCGGCGATCCGGCCGTACAGCGCCGCGTGGATCTGGCGGCCTGCGGCCAGCGCCTTGCCCTGCCACCAGGTGGCCTGCGTGGCGACGACGTGACCGGCGCCCTCGAATCGCTCCGACAGGCTCGACCACCGGGCGTCGATGTCGCCTTCGTCGGTCAGCCACAGCCTGACCAGGTCCTCGCGGGCGCTGGCCCAGCGGTCGTCGAAGACGACGGCCTTCTTGGCGTCGAACACCGGCGCCACCAGGCGCGGCCAGTCGGCGCCCAGCTCGGCGGTGATCAGGTCGATGAGTTCGGCGTCGGTGGCCGCCGGCAGCGCGCTGACCGGGTCGTCGTGGCCCAGCTGGCCCAGCACCAGGCGGGCCGCTGCGGCCAGCACACCGTCGCGACCGGTGATCTGGTCGGTGAACTCGCTCAGCGCGGCGGCGTCGACGGTCGCCGTGCCGCCACCCCCGGCGGACGGCAACGCCACCGAAATGCCGCGGCGCGCGGCCACGGAAGCCACCGCGGCGTCGATCACCCTGTCCACGGAGGCGGCGTCGGCCAGGGCGCCCTCGTGCAGGTGGCCCATCGCGCCGCCGCGAACGCTGGTGCCCTCGCGGGTTCCCAGCGCCACCTCGACCGTGACGTGCTTGGCCCAGCCGTCGCCGAGCTCCCAGGTCTTCTTGACCCGCTCGGCGATGGCCCCGGGCCGCTTGCCCGAGGGCCCCAGCACCGTGCGCAGCTGGTCGTTGATCGCATCGGAAAGCACGGGGCCGTAGGGCTTGTAGGTGCGCGCCAGCTTCGTCACCTGCGCGCGCAGCCCGGCCAGGTCGGCCTCGGCGGCACCGTCGATGGCGCCCAGGTTCAGCTCCGAACCCAGGTCGACCAGCAGCTGGTTGCGCCGCGACGACGCGCCGTCGGTGATGGACTCGATGGAGTCGAGCTGCTCGATCTGGTCGATGCGCATCTTGGCCGACAGCGCGATCAACGCCAGGGTGGCATCGGCGGCGTCGAACGCGATGTCGTCGGGCCGGACCCCGCCCGACGGAGCGGTTGGGGCGGGTGCCGTTGCGGCCGCGGCGATTTCGGGCGCCGCGGCCTCGGGCGCCGCCGAGTCCGGCTCGTCGGCCTCCGGGTCGGGCTCCGGGTCGGTGTCGCCGGCGAACAGCACCGCTGCGTCGCGCTCGGCGTTGAGCACCTCGACGGTGCTGTGCGCGTATTCGGGCAGTTTGAGGGTGTTGGTGGCCAGCCCGGCGACGGTCGGCGCGGATTTCACGCCGATCTCGACGAAGCGCTCCACGCCCAGCCCACCGGCGGCCTCCTCGGTGAACAGCAGGTCCTGCGTCTCGATCCAGCGCACCGGGCTGGCGAACTGCCAGGCCAGCAGCTCGATGACGACCTTGCGGGCCAGCTCGTGCGGCTTCTCGTTGCGCCAGGTGTCGTAGTCGGCGAGGATCTCGTCGAGGGGCTCGGCCGGCACCAGGTCCCGGATCTCCTGGATGAAGTCGCGGTCCAGCGTGAACGGCCGCGGCACCAGGTTGGGAATGTAGCGCCCGATGATCACCTCGGGATCCTTGTCCCGCGGCATGACCCGCTCGAGCGAGCGGCGGAAGTCGGCCACCCCGACCCGCAGCACCCGCGAGTGGAACGGCACGTCGATGCCGGGCACCAGGATGAACGACCGCTTGCCGCCGGTGATCTCGCGGCGACGCTCCACCTCGGCTTCCAGCGCCTCCAGGCCCCGGACCGTGCCGGCGACCGCATACTGCGAGCCCCGCAGGTTGAAGTTGACGATCTCCAGAAACTCGCCGGTGCTCTCGGCGATGTCGGCGACAAACGCCCGGACCTGGTCGTCGGGCAGGTCGATCTGCGACGGCCGGATGGCCGCCAGCCGGTAGTTGGACCGGCCCAACTCGTCGCGCGGCACGATGTCGTGCATCTTCGAGCCGCGGTGAAACACCATTTCCAGCAACGCTTCCAACTCGTAGACGCCGGTGACGCAGGCCAGTGCGGTGTACTCGCCAACGGAGTGGCCGCAGGCGATGGCGCCCTCGACGAAGGCGCCCTGCTCGCGCATCTCGGCGACCTGCGCGGCGGCCACCGTGGCCATCGCCACCTGGGTGAACTGCGTCAGGTAGAGCACGCCTTCGGGGTGGTGGTAGCGCACGCCGCTGGCGATGATGCTGGTGGGGTTGTCACGCACCACGTTGAGCACCGAGAAGCCCAGCGTCTCGCGGGTGAACTTGTCGGCGCTGTCCCACACCTTGCGGGCCGCTTTGGACCGGGCCCGCACCTCCATGCCCATGCCCTTGTGCTGGATGCCCTGGCCGGGGAACGCATACACCGTCTTGGGGGCGGAAAGCCGCGCGGTCGCCGACATCACCAGGTCCGAGCCGACCCGCGCGGCGACCTCCAAAACCTCGGCGCCCCGGTCGATTCCGACCCGGTCGACGCGGAAGTCCACCTCGTCGCCGGGGCGGACCATGCCCAGGAAGCGCGCGGTCCAGCCGAGGAGCCGGGCCGGCGGGCGGGCCTGCCCGTCGGTGGCGGTCACGACGTGCTGAGCGGCGGCCGAGAGCCACATGCCGTGCACGATGGGTGATTCCAGCCCAGCCAGCAGCGCGGCCGCGCGGTCGGTGTGGATGGGGTTGTGGTCGCCGGACACCATCGCGAAGGGGCGCATGTCGACGGGCGCGGTCAGGGTGACGTCGCGGCGGCGCCGGCGCGGGGTGTCGGTGGCGTTCCCGGAAACCGCACCGCCGGCCCGGGGCGGGTCGGTGAGTTCGCCGGCCCCGGTGCGCCCGAGGATCGCGAAACGTTCGTCGAGGGTGGCGATCACCTCACCGCCGGCCGTCTCGATCGACACCGACACTCCGACAACGCGGCCCATGTCGGTGTCAATGGCCGGGGAAGCCGTTGCGGTGACGACCAATTGGGCCCGGGTCTCGGGCAGCGCGCCGACGAGATGGGTGGCATGGTCCAGGTGCACCAGGCTGAGCAATCCCTCGACGACCGGAACACCGGCGGTGGTCGTCGCGGCGCCTACCGCCGCGAAAACCGCCGGCCAGCACGGGCCGACCAGCGCATCGGGCACGGTGGTCAGGGTGGGTGCCAGCGGCTCACCGAAGATCGCCGTGACGCCGGTGTGGTCGGCGACCCGCTCGGGATCCCAGTCGACCGCCATCGTGGCCGTCCCGTCGATGACCGCGGGGAGGAACTCCGGCCCGTCCACGCCGGCGGCTATCGCCAGCACACCGCGCATGGCGCCACCGGCATCCTCGGTGGATACCATCGGGGCGCCGCCGTCAACGGTGTTGGCAGGCAACGTGAATGGGATATCGATCCAGACGCCGGACAGCGGGACGCTGAGCACCACCCGGTCCGCCCCCTCCACCTGCAAGCGAGCGCCGGTGGACGAGTGTGTGGCGCAGCGGCTTTCGGGTCCGTCGTGCACCTGCCAGTCGGACGGCTCGCCGATGCGGTGCACCGGGTTGGCGACGGTGCGCCCGGCCCACAGCACGTCGGGCGCATCCAAGACGGTGGCCAGCGGCCCGGTGACGTCGGGGCGGCCCCGCCGGCGCGACGTGACGGCCTCGGGCTGGATGCCCGATGATGCGAGCACCTCGAGCGCTTCGTCTATGGCGGCCTGCTCGAAACGGTCCAGCAACTCGCCGACGGGCTCGTCCATCCGGGTGATGCCGGCCACCGCCGCGGTGCCCGGGATGATGCACACCTGGTCGGCGTCGTAGCGGGCGTCGTGCGCCTGCCACAGCGAGTCGCTGCGCCACCAGCGGCGCACGTCCTTGTCGATGACGGGCACGAAGTTGACCGGCTTGCCCGGCGTCTTGCACAGCGTGACGAAGAACGGCACGTCCGCCGGATGCAGCTGCACGGTTTCGGCGTCGGGGTAGTCGGCGAGCAGCAGGTCGATCGCCGCCGCGGGGTTTTCCAGCAGCGCCCGGTCGTCGTACAGCGTGGCGATCGGCCCGTGGTCTTGCGGGTGCAACCGCGACTCGGCGCGCTGCAGCATCTGCTGGAACCGGTCGCGCCAGGTGTCGGCCAGCCAGGGGCTGCCCGGGCCGGCGGTGTCCGCGGTCGAGTCGCCGTCCCCGATCGTCAGCTCCACGTAGCGCCGCAGCCACTGCAGGTAGGTCATCTCGGCGACGTCGCCGAAATACGGCTTGGCGGTCGTGGCCATCGCGGCGATGATCTCGTCGCGGCGCTCGGCCACCGCCTCGGCGTCGCCGGCGACCTCGTCGAGCAGCCGGCCGCAACGCGAGGCGCTGTTGTCGATCTCGTGGATGTCCGCGCCCAGCTGGCTGCGGCTGGAAGCCATGCCGCCCTGGGCATTTCCGGCGCTGATCCACTGGTCGGTGCCCTGGGTCTCGACCAGCATCCGCTTGACCGACGGCGACGTGGTGGCCTCGAGCGTCGCCATCGCCGCGGTGCCGACCAGGATGCCGTCGATCGGCATCGACGGGAAGCCGTAGGCGCGCGCCCAGCGCCCGGACAGGTATTCGGCCGCACGCTCGGGCGTGCCGATGCCCCCGCCGACGCACACGGTGATGTTGGGCCGCGACCGCAGCTCCGAATACGTGGCCAGCAGCAGGTCGTCGAGGTCTTCCCAGGAGTGGTGCCCGCCGGCGCGCCCGCCCTCGACGTGCATGATGACCGGCTTGGTGGGCACCTCGGTCGCGATGCGGATGACCGAGCGGATCTGCTCGATGGTGCCCGGCTTGAACACGACGTGGGTGATGCCGACGTCGTTCAGCTCGTCGATCAGCTCGACGGCCTCCTCGAGCTCCGGGATGCCGGCGCTGATGACCAGGCCGTCGATGGCCGCCCCGGACTGGCGGGCCTTCTGCACCAGCCGCTTGCCGCCGACCTGGAGCTTCCACAGGTACGGGTCGAGGAACAGCGCGTTGAACTCGTAGGTGCGGCCGGGCTCGAGCAGTCGCGACATCTCGGCGACGCGGTCGGCGAAGATCTCCTCGGTGACCTGCCCACCGCCGGCCAGCTCGGCCCAGTGACCGGCATTGGCCGCGGCGGCGACGATCTTGGCGTCGACGGTGGTCGGGGTCATGCCCGCCAGCAGGATCGGCGACCGGCCGGTCAGCCGGGTGAACTTGGTCGAGAGCTTGACGCGCCCGTCGGGCAGGCGCACGACGGTCGGGGCGTAGCTCGACCAGGCGCGGGCCACCTCGGGAACGGCCCCGACGGTGAACAGGTTGCGCTGCCCGCCGCGGGTGGCCGCGGGCACGATGCCGATGCCGAGACCGCGGATCACCGGGGCGGTCAGGCGGGTCAGGATGTCCCCGGGCCCCAGGTCGAGGATCCATCGGGCCCCGGCGTCGTGCACCCGGGTGATCTCGTCGACCCAGTCGACCGGGGCCACCAGGATCGCCTCGGTCAGCTGGCGGGCCAGCGCCACGTCGAGGCCGACCTTCTCCGCCCAGCCGGCGACGATGTCGATGCCGTCGGCCAGCCGCGGCGTGTGGAACCCGACCTCCACCTGTACCGGGTCGAAGACCGGCGCGAAGACGTCGCCGCCGCGCACCTTGTTCTTGCGCTCGGCCTCTTCCCGCTCCGAGATCTGCCGGCAGTACAGCTCGAAGCGCGACAGCTGCTCCGGCGTGCCGGTGATGACCACCGAACGTCGGCCGTTGCGGATGGACAGCGCCGGGGGCAGCACGGTGCGGACGTCCTGCGCGAACTCGTCGAGCAGCCGGCCGATGCGCTCGGGGTCGGCGTTGCTGACCGACACCATCGGCGGGCGGTCGCCCAGCACCGAGATCCCGCGCCGGCGCGCCACCAGCGTGCCCGCCGCGCCGATCAGCTGCGCCAGGGCCAGCAGCTCGGCGTCGCGGGCGGCCCCGTCTTTCAAGGCCCGGAGCGCCTCGACGGCGAGCACGCCCTGGGAATGCCCGGCCAGGGCCACCGGCGGGGTGGTCGTCAGGTCCATGCCCTGGCGGGCCAGGGCGCGCATGGCCGCGATCTGGGTGAGCAGCACGCCGGGCACCGAGACCGCCGCCGACGTCAGGTGCTTGTCCGCGGGAATCTGGTCCTCGGCCGCCAGCGCGCGCACCCAGGCCAGCGGCTCGAAGCCGATCGGACGCACCACGACCAGCTCTTTGGCGACCGGCTCGAGCCGCAGTTGCACCTCGCCGACCAGCGTCGCCAGATCGGTCTCGATCCCCGCCGAGGACACCAGTTCTTCGAGGGTCTCCAGCCAGGCGCTGCCCTGGCCGCCGAACGCGACCGCGTACGGCTCCCCGGCAGTCAGACGGTCGACCAGAGCATGAGTGCTGTGCGGGCCGTGCCCGTCGCGGTCTGCGGACACTCGGTCGTGCTCGTGGATCGTCACTGTCTGCGTCTCCCTGTATGCGTCTTCATATGCGTCTTCATCGGTTCGTTCGGTCAGTCCCGGGTGCACGGGGCCCGGCCGGTTCGAGTCGATTCCGCGTCGAATCGCCCCCTTCGAGCGGCTGACCGGTGTGTTGTTCGACGGGCCGTCCCTTGGTCGATCGGCCCGGCGGACTGCACCGGCTGTAATAAGAGTGTCATAAGGAGCAGTGCCCTTTTTCCCAGCTAGTTGGTTACTGGTGAGTTCTACGCTCGGGTAACCGTGTCGTGGGTAACACCGGGTTAAACCCGGCGCGCGGGCGCCGCGAACAAACCTGCTGCATGCAGGTGGTTACGGTCGAGTAGCTATAACTTCGCTGTTCAAAGCGCTTTTGTTATGTAATCGTTATATTAAGAATTCCGGGTCTCGGCGGCGCTGCGGGAGCGGGCAACCGTGCCGTCGCGCGACGGCCTCGCCGCGCCGGCATCCCGGGATGAGCGAACAAGTGTTTGCTGAAGTAGGTCGGCGCCCTACGCCCACTGCCCGAATTGCGGCTTGAGGATCTCGTTGATGTCCACCCCGACGCCACCGACGCTGCGCTTGTCGATCTCGACCTGGTGCAGGCTCGCGGCCGGATGGGTGTAGCCCCTGGGTGAGCCCCAGTTGTGCTGCCAGAAGTAGGAGCCCAACCCGTCCTGCAGCGCCCAGTTGATCGTCTTGGAGTTGGCGTACACGCCGGTGCGCTGGTGGCCGATCACCGACTCCCAGGACCGCAGATACGGAGCGATCTGCTGTTTGTACTGGTCATAAGACGGGTCATCGTCGATCGAGGCGTAGATGGGTGCGCTGGGCGGACCGCCGGCGGCGGCGTGCAACTGCATTCCTCGCCGGGCATGCTGCACGCCGGCGGCGGCACCGCCCAGCCAGTCGGAGGTCCTGCCCTTGCCGTACTGGTAGCAGGAGACGATCTTGAGTCCGTTGCTGGCCAGGTCGCGCGCCTCGGCGACCTGGATCGGCTTGCCCAGCATCCAGTTGCCGCCGGGGCGACGGTCGGACACGTACCGGATCGAGCCCACGGCGCCGGCCGCCCTGATCTGGCTGGCGGGAATCACGCCGGCCGCATAGTCGAGCAACGTGCCCAGGGATGCCTGAGAAGCTTGGGCCGGCGCCGCGCGCAGCGACGCCGCCGCGACGCCAAGACCCACCAGCCCCGGCGTCGCGGCCGCAAACTTCAGCACCTCACGCCGCGAGACCGACATGGCCACAGGGTACGACATTAACCCCATGCGGCACATGAGCCCCAGTAGTCACAGCTGTGTCACAGTGGCGCATCACGCGTTCAGGGTGCCGGCAGCACGATGACGCTCACCGCATCCAGACCGCGCCGAGCGGTCTGGGCGGCGACCTCGTCGAGGAAGTGCGCGGCCGCGGGGCTGATCGATGCCGCCCATGCGCGGAACCCCTGCACGATCACCGGGTCGCGCTCGAGCAGCGGTTGCACCCCGCGCAGCACCTCCACCACGTCACCGGGCAGCGGGTCGGCCAGCTGCCGGTCGATCCAGCTTCGCGCGAGTTCGGTTGCGGCCGCGTCGTTGTCGGCCAGCGCGATCACCTCGCCGGCGAGCCCGCGCAACCTGTCGAAAAGGGGCTCCCGGCCCGGCGCCTCGGCGAGTTGGGCCAGCAGCGTGCTGGCCGCCGCGGGCAACACCATCTGCCCGAACAGGGCCGGGACCGGCAGCTGCCACTCGTCGAACAGGTCGGCATACATCGCGGCGACGGGCGCGGGCAGCGGCGCGCTGAGCCGCCCGATGACACCGATGCTGTCCCGGTGCGTGGTCGCCAGCCTGCGCAGGATGTCTTCGCCGGGGTCGGCGCCGCGACGATCGGTGGCCGCGTGCGCCTCGGCCCGTGCTTCGTCGATGGCCGCGATCAGTTGGTCCAGCCGATCGCGTTGGCGCACCAGCAGGGCACGGTGCTCGGCGAGCAGATCGGCCACGCTGGTCGGCCCGCGCTCGAGCAGCCGCGCGATGTCGTTGATACCGACGCCCAGGCTTCTCAACAGGTCGATGCGCAACAGGTCGAGGACCTGCTCGACGTCGAACACCCGATAGCCGTTGCTGAGGTGCTCCGCGCGCAGCAGCCCGATCTTCTCGTAGTGGCGGATGCGGCCGGACGCGATCCCGGTCAGGGCGGTGACCTCGCCGATCAGCAACTGCTCAGCCACGCCTTGACCTTACAACCGTCGCAAGGTCTGTACTGGACCGATGGACCGGGACCAGCTCATCGACCTGACGCGCCGAGCGCTGAAATTGGCGCGCGACAAGACAACCGACCTCGCCGCCGGCCAGCACCTCGTGCAGGCGCACGAGTACACCTCGATGGAGCGCCATCACCGCGACGGGGCCATGCTGGCGGCCAGCCCCCAACTGATCGGCTACGTCTCGGAGCTGCCGGGGCCCGGCTCCTACTGCACCAAGACGGTGCTGGGCCGCTCGATCCTGCTGACGCGAGCGTCCGACGCCACGGTCCGCGCGTTCGACAATGTCTGCCTGCACCGGCAGTCACGGGTCGCCGAGGGCTGCGGCACCGCCAGGCGGTTCACCTGCCCCTACCACGCGTGGACGTACGACAACACCGGGAGGCTGGTGGCGCTGCCGGGCCGCGAGGGCTTTCCGGACGTCACCGTCAACTCCGACGGGCTGACCGAGCTGCCCGCCACCGAATTCGCCGGATTCCTCTGGGTGGCAATGGATCCCGGCGCAACCTTGGACGTGGCCGCCCATCTGGGACCACTGGCCGGCGAGCTCGACTCGTGGGGCATCGGGCGGTGGTCTCCGCTCGGTGAGAAGATCCTCGACGCCGGCATCAACTGGAAGCTTGCGCTGGACACCTTCGCGGAGAACTATCATTTCGCCACCGTGCACCGCCAGACGTTCGCCACCATCGCACGCAGCAACTGCACGGTGTTCGACTCCTACGGGCCGCACCACCGGCTGATCTTCCCGCTGAACACGATCCTCGATCTCGAAGACGTCCCCGAGGAACGCTGGGACCCCTTCCACAACATGGTGGTGATCTACGCGCTGTTCCCCAACATCGTGCTGTCCGTGACGGTCGCCAACGGCGAACTGTTCCGGGTCTACCCCGGCGACGTGCCGGGGAGATCGA
This sequence comes from uncultured Actinomycetota bacterium, assembly GCA_963711445.1. Classification (GTDB taxonomy): domain Bacteria; phylum Actinomycetota; class Actinomycetes; order Mycobacteriales; family Mycobacteriaceae; genus Mycobacterium. Next base: position 982,904 of record CAVQEF010000001.1, on the reverse strand, counting down.
TCACCGTCCACCAGAACTCGACACCGCTGGACCTCTCCGAGGAGTCCGTGGCCGCCGGGGCCCGGGCCGTCTTCGACTACGCGCACGCCACGGTGCGCGACGAGGACTACCGGCTCGCCGAGGGGCTGCAGGCCAACCTGGCCTCCGGCGCCCGCGATCACCTGCTGTTCGGGCGCAACGAGCCCGGGCTGCAGCACCGCCATGTCAACTGGGAGAAGGCGATCGCCGGCGCGGCCGGCCAAACGTCGTCGAAGCTGTAATTCCGCAGTGAAAGTGCGAGTGGACACCCGCAGATTTACAGTCTCGGTGCGAGTTGCCCGTCAATGATGTGCGGACAGCGCGGCTAGGAGGTCCTCGAGAATGGCTGCCACCGCGTCGGTTTGGCCGGCCGGTGCCCGGTTCAGCAGATCGATCGCCTCGCCGCGGCGCCCGGCGGCCACCAAGCCGGACAGCTCGTCGACCAGGTCGCTCAGGTGCGGCTCGGGCGATTCCGCGACGGCGGCGGCCAGCACGTCGACAAGCTCCCAGTCCCGGTACAGGGCCAGCGATCGTTCGTAGAAGGCGAAGCCGGTCACCGGCTTTCCCCACAGCGTCCCCTGGTAGCGATAGGGCCCCTCCATGTACTCGATCGGCAGGCCGTGCGCCGGCGCCGCCACCAGCGGCTCGCCGGTGAGGTCGAGTCGCATTGCGGCGCTGGTGATCCGGTGCCGGTCGGGCATGTAGCGGACCGCGGCCGGCGGGCGCATCAGCGGGCGCACCGCGTCGGGCCAGCGGACATAGCTGCTCACCGTGACCTCGACGTCCTCGGCGCACTCCGGCGGCTGGGCGAGTTCGAACGCCGCGTCCGGGCAGCTCGTCGTCGCCCCGGAAAACGGCTGCAGCGCATTGCCGTTGGTGCGGTCGAACTGCCGCCAGATGCTCAGGTCGACGCCGTTGTCCAGGGTGATGGTGCGCCACTCGTGCGACCGGGCCCGCGGGTCGCCTCCGGTTCCGCCGCCGCCGGCGTACTTGGGGAACCACTGGCGGTCGACGTGCCCGCCGCTGCCGGACACCTGCTCGACCACGTCGCCCCAGCGCAGGGTGCCGGTCATCGCCATTCCGGTCTGGAAATAAGAGTACGTGTCGCTCTGGCCGAAGCAGACGATCTTCCCGTTGTAGGTCGACGCGCCCACCGGTGTCGGTGCGCGCGTGGGGGTTACGGCCAGGTCCAGCCGCATGGGCCGGCCGGATTGATCCCCGCCCACCAGGCTGACACGGTAGGTGTAGGGCAACAACCCGCCGTCGCCGTTGCGGCAGGTGGTCCACGACGCGGTACCGGCACCGCTGTGATAGCTGAGGTCGAGGTGGCCCGACGCCATGGCCAGCTTGGGCCGGGCGCCGGGTTCGGAGTTGGCCGGTGGCATGTCGTAGTCCGTGTAGGTGCCGTAGTCACCGGTGTCCAGATCGAACAGCGCCATCGTGTAGAAGTCCGCGACCACGGTCCCGCCGGGCCGGTTCTTGTTGAAGATGGTGAGGAACGCAAACGAGCGGCCGCTCTCGGCGGCGTCGAGCTCGCCGGCGATGAACCAGGTGTCGGACTCCTGGCCGGGGTGCTCGCCCTCGGCGGCGGGAAACTCCAGTTGGTCATCACCGGGCACCAACTGGAACGGGTAGCTGCGCCAGTCGCTTGTCGCCATCTTGGCTATGTTAGCGTCAATAGCGAATTTACGGATGCCCTTCTCCCCGCCCCCGTGAGGCCGCCGATGACGCCCAACTCCGGCCATCGTTCCTATGACGAGGTCTTCGTCGGCGGACAGTGGCGTAAACCCGCCAATTCTCACCGCCTCGATGTCATCTCGCCGCACTCCGAAGAGCCCATCGGGCACGCGGCGCTGGCCGGGCCCGACGACGTCGAGGCCGCCGTCACTGCCGCGCGGCACGCCTTCGACCACGGGCCGTGGCCACGCCTGGCCCCCGCCGAGCGGATGGCCGCGGTCGAGAAGCTCGCCGCGATCTACTCCGGCCACCTCGAGGAGATGGCCGACCTCATCACGGCCGAGATGGGGTCTCCGCGCAGCTTCAGCCGGCTGGGCCAGGCGGCCGGGGCGGCGTCCCAGATGCACCTCGCGCTGGCGGTCGCGCGCGATCACCCCTGGGCGGAACGTCGCCAGGGCGTGCTGGGCGAAGTGCACCTGCGCCGGGCGCCGGTCGGGGTGGTCGGCGCGATCGTGCCGTGGAACGTGCCGCAGGTGCTGATCATGCCCAAGCTGATCCCGGCCCTGATCGCCGGCTGCGCGGTCATCGTCAAGCCGGCCCCCGAGACGCCCCTGGACGCACTGTGGCTGGCCGAGATGATCGAGCAGGTGGGCCTGCCCGACGGGGTGGTGTCGATCCTGCCCGGCGGCACGGACGCCGGCGAGGCGCTGGTGCGCCACCGCGGCGTGGACAAGATCGCGTTCACCGGCTCCAGCGCCACCGGGCGCCGGATCGCGGCGTTGTGCGGCGAGCAACTCAAGCGGGTGAGCCTGGAACTGGGCGGCAAGTCGGCGGCGATCGTGCTCGACGACGCCGACGTCGGCAAGACGGTGGCCGGGCTGAAGACGGCGGGGCTGATGAACAACGGGCAGGCCTGCGTCGCGCAAACGCGCATCCTGGTCAGCGAGCGCCGGCACGACGAGGTCGTCGACGCGCTGGCCGACATGATGTCGGGCCTGCGCGTCGGGGATCCCGCCGACGAGGCCACCGACGTCGGACCCCTTGTCGCACAACGGCAACAGCGCCGCGTGCAGGATTACATCCGGTCCGGCCGGCAGGACGGCGCCCGCGTGGTCGTCGGCGGCGAGGACAGCCCGGCCGAGCGCGGCTGGTACGTGCGGCCGACGCTGTTCACCGACGCCACCAACGACATGCGCATCGCCCGCGAGGAGATCTTCGGCCCGGTGTTGACGGTGCTGCGCTACCGCGACGAGGACGACGCCGTGGCGATTGCCAACGACAGCGACTACGGCCTGGCCGGCTCGGTGTGGACCGCCGACACCGCGCACGGCCTCGACATCGCCGCCCGGGTGCGCACCGGCACCTACGGCATCAACATGTACATGCTCGACACGGCCACCCCGTTCGGCGGCTTCAAGCAGTCGGGCATCGGGCGCGAATTCGGCCCCGAGGGCCTCGACGAGTACGTGGAGCTGCAGTCGGTGGTGTCCAAGGGGCACCTTCCACCTCTTTAGCTCAGTCCCTTCGCCATGCGGGATCGCGGCCCAGCCGCGCAAGAAGCCTTGACTGCACATCGGCTTCGTCGGACACGGCCACCGGAGGATCGAACATGCCTGACGCACTCAACGCCTGCGGGTCTGTCGGCAAGGCGGCGTAGAAGAGCTCGCACCATTCCGGGTCGAGTCGATCATCGGCCCCGACCGCACGGGCGAGGTCCCAGGTGTGCACCAAGACGTCGCGGGTCAGGTTCGGCACCAGCGTGCGCGCATCCAGCCGTGTCGATCGATTTTTCCCAATTTCAGGGACGTCGAGGACTTTTTCGAAGACAGCCCGGGCGGGGTCGAAGGCCTCTCGCAGCGCGTCGTATGTCAGTTGCCATCGCGCTTGGGGGTCTTGGGGTCGGCTGGGTTTCAATTTCAGCGGACGCAGCAGAAGTACGTCATGAAATCCGATGACGTGCTCGAGAACTCCGCGGGCGTCCCACGCATCGCACGGCGAGGGGCGATCCCATTCGCCGGTCGCCGATTCAACCGCCGCGCCGAACCGTCGGCACACCGCCAAGTGCAGTTCCGCCGACGCCGTCATCCATCGGCCTCGTCCCCGCCTCCGGGCATCTCCAGCGTGAGTTCGACCGGACAGCACAGCGCGCCTTGCTGATTCGTCACCTGGATCTGGATGTCGACGAGGTAGCGCGGCGGGTCCACCGAGGCGTCCCGCCGCTTGGCCACCGCGCGGCCCCTGCCGACCATGGTGTCCCCCGCGTAGATCGAGCCGAGCAGCCGCATGGCGCGGCGCACGACGCGGCTGCCCGGGCCGGCCCAGTCGGTCGCGACGCGGTCGGCGAACCCGGCCAGATGCATGGTGTTGACGTAAATCGTTGGATTCCCTTGGCTTTGGGCGTAGCCGGGGTCGAAGTGCCCGGCGAAGTAGTCCCAGGTCGCGCCGGCGTTCTCCACGACCCGCTGGTAGCTGATGTGGTCGACGACCTCGGGTAGCTCGACCGGGACGGCGAGCTCGTGCCAATCCAGTCCGGCGCCGGTCACCGGGCCTCCGCGGGGGTGAACCTGAACAACGTGTTCCGGCAGGTGGCGACCACGGTCCCGTCCTGGCGGCGATAGGTCTCGAGCGTCTCGACGAAATGGCCGACACCGAGCCGGGTCCGCTTTTCCGGCGACACCGACACCAGTTCCTCGACGACCGTGAGCACGTCGCCCTCGACGATGGGCCGCAGAAACTCGCAGTCATTGGCCGCGTTGATGAAAGTGCTGCCCGGCAACGGGACTCGCAGCGCCAGCGAGGCGGCCGGCCGGTCGGCGTCCTCGGCGTCGAAAGGTCGCCACGGCGGAGGGATCAGCCACCCCATCAGCAGCGCCGGCGGTGCCGCCAGGCCACCCCAGCGCCGGCGGGCGAAGTCGGCGTCCCAGTAAGAGCGGTTGCCGTCGTGGACCATCGCGGCGAACAACTGGATGCGCGCGCCGCTGACCGGCGTCGGCGCGGTTCGCGGTTCGCTCGCCGCGCCGACCATCCGCAGCGCGTCCTCGTAGGTACCGAAGGCCAGTTGGTAACCGGTCACATGACGAGCGGGTGGCGGCTCGGCACGACGTCCCAGGTGAGTTCCCGGGAGGCGAAGTACCACGCACCGCGTTCGTAGATCAGCGTGTCCCGGAACACGCCGGTGGCCCGCAGCATGGTGTCGCCGTACATGCTGGCGAAAAGCGCTGCGACACAACGCTGGCTCGCGTTGACGCCGTCGACGTAGATCTCGTGGTCGAGGGTCACCAGGCGCTGCCCGTCGCCGCCGTTGAAGGCCGCGCGCAGATCGGGGAAGGACTCGCCGTCGCGGGTGTAGCCGGCGCCGGAATGGCGGAACGTCGCGATCCAGCGGTCGCGGTCGCCCTCGGAGAACGCCCGGTTGTGCCGGGCGTTCAGGTTGAGAATGGCAGCCCGGCCCGTGGCGGCCTGGAGCAATTGCTGTTCCTGGTAAGTCATGGTCATTTCTGCTCTCCGGCCTTTCTCGGAAATGACTGCCAACGACCGAGCTGGCGTAACATTACGGTAACTTGCCGACTATTGCGTAACATCTACGTAACTTACCGGCTAACGGTATATCCCTGCCTTTCGCGATCCCAAGCGTCTGGACTCAATCCTCGATCGCGCAATAAATCCTTGCGCACCCGACCGATGACATTCATAGGAAGTTCATCGACTTTCTCTACGTAGCGCGGCACGCAGAAGTACGGCATCCGCGCCGCGCAGAAATCGAGCAGTTCCGCGCAATCCAATGTGGCTCCGGGGCGCAACGTGACGACCACCAGGATGTCGTCTTCGCCCAACTCGCTGGGTACGCCGATCGCGGCGGCCCCGGCCACCGCCGGATGACCCACGACGACGGCCTCCACTTCGACCGAGGACACGTTCTCGCCCCGCCTGCGCAGGCAGTCCTTGCTGCGGTCCACATACGTCAGGTTGCTCTCGGCGTCGAAGCGACCGAGATCGCCGGTGCGAAACCAGTCTTCGTGTGGGATCACGTTCCCACCCGGACCCAGATAGCCTTCGCTCATCACGTGCGGGCGCCTGGGCCGGCAGACGATCTCTCCGACGGTGCCCGCGGGCACCGGTTCACCGCTCGCGTCGACGATGCGCACGTCGAAATCGGGATTGGGCCGCCCCGAGGTGCCGGGGACTCCTTCCTCGGCCACGCTCTTGACCGCGATCGGAAACGCCTCGGTCATCCCGTACATGGTGACAATGCGGCAGCCGTACCGGCTTTCGATGTCGCGGTAGGAGTGCGCGTCGATGGGTGCCGCCGAGATGAACCGCAAGGGCAGTTGGGCATCGCGCGGGTCCGCGGGCAGGTTGCGCAGCATCGAGACCATCGCGCCCGCCCCGACGAAACCGATGGCGCCGCGGGCGCGGATGTCATCCCACACCCGGGTGGGGTGGAATGCCGCCGCCAGCACGGTCGTTGCGCCGACCAGCATCGGGGCCAGCACGCTGGGCGCCGCGCTCAGGTGGAACAGCGGCATCGACGTCCACAGCACCTCCCCCGCGGCGAACTCCCAGGCCGAGGCCGCCGTCGCGGCCACCGAGAACAGGTAGTGCCAACTGGTCGCGACCGCCTTCGACGGCCCGGTGGTGCCCGAGGTGTAGAACAGGCAACCCACCTCCCCGGGCTGGGCGGCGGTCGCGACGGGCGGACGCCCGGCCTCGCGGTCCAGGGCGTCGGCGAGTGAATCATCTGGCACGACAACGTCGGTCACGGTGTCCAGCGCGCCGGCGACCTCGTCGACGCGCGGGCGACGCTCGGCATCGGTGATGATGACCTTCGCCCGCGACAAGCGGAGGCAGTGCAGCAGGAAGTCGCCCTTGTTCGCGGCGTTCACCGCCGCGCTGACCGCGCCGATCCGCGCCGCACCCAACCAGAAGTAGACCCATTCGGGGCAGGTGGCGGTGAACAACGCGACGCCATCCCCGCGCCGCACACCGAGGTCGGTCAGCATGCGCGCCGCCGCGCACGACCGCCGCCGCAGCTGCTCGAACGTCACGTCGGTGCCCTCGATCGACATCATCACCCGGTCGGGAAACTGTTCGGCGCGCCGGTCCAGCACCGCGGGCACGGTGAAACGATCGACCCCGAAAGCGGCGGGCCCGGTCATCAGGACCCCGATCGGGCCTGCATCAAGCTTCGGCCGCCGCCGGGTCGGGCGCACCCTCGGCGGTGTAACCAAAGTCGGCGGGTGAGGCCTGCGGCCCCGGGTAGAAGCGGTGCGCCCAGCGGCGCAGGGCGGCGTAGTCGTGCGCCTCCTCGGGAGCCAGGTTGGGCTTCTCGAGGTATTTCATGTTCTCCCAGGTGAAGAAGTCCTGCTTGATGACCTCCTGCTGCAGGGCGAGGAACCGGGCGGCACGGCCGGTGGGCACGTCGCCGGTGTCGCCGGGCTCGCGGATGGAAGCCTGGGTGTAGAAGTAGTCGGTGTAGTCCTCGTCGACCGGCGTCTGCCCGGTGACCTGGACCGTGGCCACCAACTCGCTGGGGAACCGGACGACGCCCAGGCCCAGCGAGTAGTTGTCGTAGATGATCTTGGCGTCGACCGGCCCGTTCGGGGTCAGCCAGGTCTGGGCGCGCCCGCCGCCGAAGTGGGCGTTGACCGTGGCGTGCAGGTGGTAGCCGGCCACCTCGAACGACGCGGTGGTCGCCGGGTTGGCGGCCTTGTGCACGTACTGGACGTGGTAGGGGTCGGCGGCATTTTCGATGATCATCTGCGGGTGCACCTTCACGCGGTTGACCATCTGGGTGTGCGGGTGCAGCGGGTAGTACTCGCCTGTTTCCAGCTCGGGCAGCACCGGGGGCCGCCAGTACGGTGCCCGCCCGTGCCGCTCGTGCCAGACCAGGATGAAGCCGTACCACTGGATGCTCGGGTACGTCTTGACCCGGACGTTGTTCTTGCAGCCGATCTTGCTGTAGGGAATCAGCGCGTTGCTGCCGTCACCGCGCCACTGCCAGCCGTGCCAGGGGCAGACGATGTGTTCGCCCTCCACGGTGCCGCCGACGCCCAGGTTGGCGCCCAGGTGCTGACAGTAGGCGTCCAGCACGTGGACCTGGCCGGACTCGGTGCGGAACAGCACCAGCTCCTCGCCGAAGTAGTGCGCGCGCTTGACTTGGCCGGGAGCCAGATCGGAGCCGAAGGCGACGATGAACCACCCCGTCGGGTACCGGTAGGACGACAGCGCGATACCGGCCTGACCGAACTCCCGTTCCGACGGGTCTTCGGGCGTGTGGGGGGCCGATCCTGAAATTGTATGCGTCACGTTCACTCCGAAGTTCGACGACTAAGGCTATTTTTACTATCTTAAGCATTGAACGTCAACGAGGGGCTCGGTGCCCCGCCCGGAACGAGGTCTCCCATGACGGCTGTCGCAGTGGATCTTTCCGATTTCGCGCTGTGGCGCAACGGCTTTCCCGACGAACTATTTGCGCAACTGCGCCGGGACAGACCGCTCTTCCGGCACGACCCCACCCCGGGCGTCGCCCGGTTGTTCGCCGGGACGGACCGGCGCGAGTTCTGGGTGGCCACCAAACACCGGCACGCGGTGCGACTGCACCGCGATACCGACTCCTTCACCGCGGTCGACGGGCCGCTCATCCAGCCGGTCGGCATGTTCGCGTCCTACCCGACCATCATCAACATGGACCCGCCGGCGCTGAACAAGCGCCGCAAGCTCATCTCGAACGCATTCAACCCGCGCGCGATCGCCAGGCTCGAGGACGGCATCCGGGCGCGCGCCGCGCGCATGATCGACCGCCTGCTCGCCGAGGGCGGCGGGGACTGGATCGATGATGTCGCCGACGCCCTGCCGATGACGGTCATCGGCGACATCATCGGCATACCGGAACCCGACCGGCCGCGGATCTTCGATTCCCTGGACCGCATCCTGAAGGCCAACTCGGCGGAGCAGCGGCTCAGCAGGCAGGACTACACCGATCTCTACGCCACCGTCTTCGGGTACGCGATGGAGCTCACCGCCGAAAAACGGCGCAATCCCACCGACGACATCTGGAGCACGCTGGCGTCCGCGGTGATCACCGGCGACGACGGCGACGAGTTCAGCCTGCCCGCCAACGAGCTCGAGTTCTTCTTCTTCGTGCTGACGTTCGCCGGCAGCGACACCACCAAGAACGCGCTGGCCGCCGGGCTGCAGGCGTTCGTGGCGAATCCGGGGCAGATCGAGCGGTACCGCGCCGAGGAGTCGGTGCGGTCGAGCGCCGTCGAGGAGGTGCTGCGCTGGGCCTCACCGGTGGCGTACTGGACCCGCACCACCAAGGTCGACGTCGAGATGGACGGGCAGCACATCCCGCGGGGCGAGCGGGTGGTGTCGATGCTGCGCTCGGCCAACCGCGACGAGGAGGTGTTCGACTCGCCGTTCACCTTCGACATCGGCCGCCAGCCCAATCCGCACGTGGCCTTCGGTGGCGGCGGGCCGCATCACTGCCTGGGGGCCATGCTGGCGCGCGCGGAGCTGCGCGCCGTGTGGGACGAACTGCTGCTGCGCTGCGACGACATCGCCGTCGGACCGGCCAAGGCGGCCTACCCGAACCTGACCACCAACATGTCGATCTACGACGAGCTGCCGATCTCGCTCGCCGGGCGGCGTTAGGTCCGAGCGCCGTCAGGTCCGGGCGGCGTCAGGTCCGGGCGGCTGCGCTCAGTCGACGATCCGCAGCGCCGCCTTGGGGCACTGGTCCACCGCGGCGCGCACGTCGATCTCCAGGCGCGGCGGCACCGGGCCGTCGGCGATCTGCACCACGTCGGCGTCGCCGAGTTCGAACACCTCCGGGGCGAGCGACTCGCAGAAGCCGTTGGCTTCGCACAGGGTCTCGTCCACGATCACGCGCATCGCATGCCTCCCTTCGTCGGTTTTCACAGGCCCTTGGGTCGGGTCCCGATCACCCCGCTGGCCGCCAGGGCCACCAGGTCCTCGTCGGTCAGCCCGCACCGCTCGCGCAGCACCTCCCCATTGTGCTCACCCAGCCGCGGCGGCGGGCGCCGCAGCCACCTGTCCTGGCCGGCGGGCAAGGCGAAGGGCGGACAGGGATACAGCGCCGCGCCGATGCTCGCGTGCTCGAGCGCCTCGAAGAATCGGCGCGCCCGCAGCTGCGGGTTCTCGGTCACCAGCGACGGCGAGACCACCGGGGCGGCGGGCACCCCGGCCGCGGTCAGCCGCTGCACCGCCGCCTCGAGCGGCTGCCCGGCGAACCAGTCCGCCAGCCGTCGGTCGATGTCGTCGGCCGCGCGTCGCCGGCCCGCCGCGCCTGCCAGGCTCTCGTCGCACCATTCGGGGCCTCCCATCACCTCGACCAGCGCACGCCACTGCGGGTCGTCGCGCACGGTGAGGGCGATCCACTCGTCGTCCCCGGCGCACCGGTACAGGTTCTGCAGCACCCCGCCGTGGCCGCGGTTGCCCCGCCGGCCCAGCGTCACGCCGAACACCTCGGCTTCGATCGCCTGGATCGCGGTCGCGTTGAGCACCGTCTCGAGCATCGGCAGCTCGACCAGCTGACCGGTGCCCGTCCGCTCGGCGAAGCTCAGCGCGGCCAGCGCGGCGAACGCCGCATGCACCCCGGCCAGCGGATCGCAGGCCCCGCGCGGTGTGACCGGGGGCGCTTCGGGCAGTCCGGTGACCCAGGCCAGTCCCGCGATCTGCTCCATGGTCGGAGCGAACCCGACCCGGTCGCGCCACGGGCCCGCCAACCCGAACGCGGGCATCCGGGCGACGACGAGCCCGGGGTTGGTCTTGAGCAGCACGTCGGCGTCGAGGCCGAACTGCTCCATCACCCGCGGTGAGAAGTTCTCGATGACGACGTCGGCGTCGGCCACCAGGGCCAGGAACAGGCGACGGCCCTCGTCGGAGCCCAGATCCAGTGTGACGGAACGCTTGTTGGTGTTCATCGCGTGGAACACCCACCCGTACTCCCACCAGTCGTCCACGTCGGTGCGCATCCCGCCCGAGTAACGGATGCCGTCGGGACGCTGGATCGACTCGACCTTGACGACGTCGGCACCGAACGCCGCCAGCAGGTGGGTGGCGGCGGGGCCGGCCCAGAACGCGGTCAGGTCGACGATGCGAACGCCGTCCAGCGGCGGCCCCGGCGGCGCCGGCTCGGCTTCGGTCCGCCGTGGGGTCCAGGGCGGCTGGTCGTTGTCGGCGCCCGCTGCGCCGGTGGCGCCCGCTGGCGCGGGCGCGCACGCCGTCATCAGCCACGGCGGGCGGGGCTGGTGAAAGCCGGCGGGGTTCGCCACGAACACGTCGCGCTCCTTGACGTATTCGGTGTCACGGATCGTGGCACCGTTGCCCAGCGCCGCGATCGGCAACCGGAACAGTTGCCCGAGTTCGACGACCTCGGCCACGGTCCTTTCGGCCAGCCACGGCCCGATCTGCTCGCGGATCAGGTCGCGGTATGCCCACCGGCCGATCTGGAAACGCAGTTGCTCGATCTCCTCCAGCTGTGGGCACTGCACCATCGCGCAGAAGTCGAGCCACTGCTGGCCGGTGACCATGGTGATCCCGACGTAGCCGTCCTGGGCCGGTTCGATCGAGGGCACTTCGAGAGTGCGCCGGATCGGCGGCACCCGCAGCAACTGCGAATGCAACCATTCGCTGCTCTGCATCGCCGTCATCGCCTCGAGCATCGACAGGTCGAGGTGCTCGCCGGGGCCACCGCGCTCGACGCGGCGGCGCAGGGCCAGCGCGCCGAAGGCGGCGTACGCGCCGCCCATGTACTCACCCAGGTCGCCGCCGATCGAGATGGGCGGACCGTCGGGGTCGCCGCGAAAGCCCGGCGAGCCCGCCCAGGCCTGCAACGTCAATTCGCTGGCGGCGCGGTCGGCGTACGGACCGGCCCAGCCGAAGTCGGAGACGGTGATCACGATCGCGCGCGGGTTATCGGCCAGCAGTTGCTGCGGATCGACGCCCAGCGCCGCGGCCTGCGAGCGGCCGGCGGTGACGACCACGACGTCGGCCGCGGCCAGTTCGGCGCGATGGCGCTGCGAGCCCGGGGCGAACGTCATGCTCTGCTTGCCCGCGTTGAGGTAGGCGAACAGGGGCGCGGTGTCACCGCCCGCGACCGGCACGCAGCTCACCGAGTACCGCCGCAGCCAATCCCCTTGCGGCGGCTCGATTTTGCGGACCTGCGCCCCGGCGTCGACCAGCAGCTTCCCGCAGTAGCTGCCGGCGATGCGATCGGCGATCTCGACGACACGCAACTCGTGCAGCGGTGTCGGGCGGCAGTTGGCCCCGCGGCTCACGCGGCTATTTATACCATTACTGCTAAAATAGCTAACCCAGTGGAGCGCTTTTGGTTGCGAGGATCGGATGACCGCCTTGGGAGTTGGCCCTGAGACCCGCCGCCGGTTGTCGGCGCCGCGGATCGCCGAAATCGTAGCCGACGAGTTGCGTCGCCAGATCATCGACGGTGAGCTCGCCGACGGCGATCTGTTGCCACGCCAGGAGGTGCTGGTCGAACAGTTCAACGTCAGCCTGGTTTCGCTGCGGGAGGCGCTGCGGATCCTGGAGACCGAAGGGCTGGTCTCGGTGCGCCGGGGCAACCGGGGCGGCGCCGTCGTGCACGCCCCGGCGAAAACCAGCGCGGCCTACATGCTGGGCCTGCTGTTGCAGAGCGAGTCCGTGGAGGTCGCCGACCTGGGCATGGCGTTGCAGGAACTCGAACCGGCCTGCGCCGCGCTGGCGGCCCGCCGGCCCGACCGGGCGGACACCCTGGTGCCCGAGCTCAACCGGGTCAACGACGCCATGGCCGAGCACCTCGACGACGGTCGGGCGTGCACCGAAATCGGCCGGGAATTCCACGATCTCGTCGTGCACGGCTGCGGCAACCACACCATCATCGCGGTCGTGGGCAGCCTGGAGACGCTGTGGAGCAGCCACGAACGGCAGTGGGCCGACGAGAGCGCGGCGCGTGGCACCTACCCGTCCCTGGCCAAGCGCCGCGCGGTGCTCAACACCCACATCAAGCTGGCCGAGACGATCGCCGAGGGCGACGTCGACCGGGCCCGCCGGATCGCGGGCCGTCACCTGGCCGACACGCAGACCTACGTGCTGTCCGGGCGGCCCCACCAACGCATCTATGCGCTGTCGCCGCAGGCCCTCTCGCGCTCAGGGTCGCGCGCGCGGGAAGTCCGGCGGTCCTGAAAGGCGGGCCCGTGAGAACCGCGTTGGTCACCGGCGGCAGCGGCGGGATCGGGAAGGAGTGCGGCCGCAAGCTCTGTGAGCTCGGCTATGACGTGGTGCTGGTGGCACGCCGCGAAGGCCCACTGCGCGCGGCCGCCGAGGAGATCGGGGCGCGCCACCTCGTGGCCGATGCCTCCGATCCGGACGCGTTCGCCTCCGCGATCGGCGCTTTGGCGACGATCGACCTCGTCGTGCATGCGGCCGGCACACTGGGCGGCACCTACGCGCGCAAGCAGACGTTCGCGCAGTGGCGCGACATCCTCTCGGCGAACCTGGATTCGTGCTTCGCGGTGACCGCCGCGGTCCTGCCGCGGATGCGCCCCGGCTCGCGGCTGGTGTTCATCTCCTCGTCGGCGGCGCACGAGCCGATGCCGGCGCGCACCGCCTACTCGGCGTCCAAGGCGGGCATGAACGCGTTCGCCCGGGCCCTGGCGCTCGAGGTGGACCGGGACGGCATCGGCGTCCACCTCGTCACGCCGGGCCCGGTGGCGACCGAGATGCTGGCCGACGTTCCCTTCGAGATGTATGCGATTCAGGCGTCCGACGTCGCGGCGGCCGTCGCCTGGCTCGACACCGTCGACCCGTCGGTCGACCTGCCCGAGATCCGGCTCAGCGCGGTACAACGCGGCCCCTTCGCGCGACCGCCGGTCGTGCCCACCGAGGCCCGGAGGCGCGCGACCACGCAGCGACCTTCCTGACTCGGGGTGGCGCCTTAGCTCGCTATCTTTAGTATGTTAGAGGTCTTATGGATGTCGGACTGAACTCGGACCAGCTGTCGCTGCGCGACGCCGTGCGCGACATCCTGCGCGCCGAGTGCCCGCCCGACGCCGCCCGCCAGGTGATGGACGATTCGGGGACCGACCCGGAGCGCTGGCGCAGCCTGTGGAAGACCGTCGTGGGCCTGGGCTGGACCGAGCTCGCGGCCGGCACCGACGACTACGGGCCCGTCGAATTGGCGGTGGTCCTCGAGGAATGCGGCGCCGCCCTCGCGCCGATCCCGTTGCTGAGCAGCGTCGGTCTGGCCGCAGGCGCGCTGCGCGGCACCGGCCCGGACTGCGGGCTCGCCGACATTGCCGGCGGCGCCGTTGCGACCCTGGCGGTCCACGCCCCCGGCGCCCGGTTGCCCGGGGCGCCGATGGTGCTGCGCGGCGGACGGCTGCGCGGGCGCGCGGTCGCTGTCCCGGACCTGGGCCGCGCCGAATTGCTGGTCACGCTGGCAGAATCCGACGACGGTGTGGTGGTGGCGGTGGCCCGTTGCTGCGACGGGGTGGCGCAGGAAGCCGGCGAGTCCACCGATCCCGCACACCCGCTGGCCGCCGCCGACGTCGACGCCGAGCCGCTGGCGACCGCTCCGGTCCGGCTGCAATCGGCTCTGGCCACGCCGCTGGTCGCCGCCGCCGCCGACCTGGTCGGGGTGGCGGGCGCCGTGCTGCACCGCGCCGTCGAGCACGCCAAGTCACGGCGCCAGTTCGGCGCGCCGATCGGCGCGTTCCAGGGGATCAAGCACGCGCTGGCCGACAACTACGTCGGCCTCGAGCGCGCCCGCAGCCTCACCTACGCGGCGGCGGCCCGGCTCGCAGACCCGGACACCGCGCCCGCGGGCGCCTGGACCGCTGCGGCGCTGGCCAAGGCGGCGGCCGGCGACGCGGCGGTCAACTGTGCGCGCACCGCGGTCCAGGTGCACGGCGCCCTCGCTCAGACCTGGGAGCACGACATCCACCTCTACGTCCGCCACGCCTGGCAGTGCGCGGCGCTGCTGGGCGACAGCCGCGCGCTCTACCACGAGGTGGGTCGCCGTTTCGCGGGGGGCGCGGAATGAGCTCGGTGGTAACCGAATTCGGGGCGTGGCTGACGGAGTTTCTGCCCGGGGACTACTACGAGAACTACCGCACCTACCGCTGGGACCTGGCGCTGCGGCGCGACTACCAACGGGCCGCCTTCGAGGGCGGCTGGCTACAGCCCACCTGGCCACGCGAGCACGGCGGGCGGTCGCTGGGTCTGCGCGACGCGATGGAAGTGCGGCTCGAGGCGGCGCTGCGCTCGGCGCCCAAGCTGCCCAACATCGCCGGTCCCAACGTGGCCGCCCCGGGCATCCGCCAATTCGGCACACCAGCCCAGGTCGAACGGCTGCTGGTCCCCCTGCTGCGCGGCGACGAGTGGTGGGCGCTGGGCATGTCCGAGCCGGAAGCCGGATCCGATTTCGCCGGCCTGCGCACGCGCGCCGAACGCTGTGGCCCCAACGGGGAGGTGTTCCGGGTCAACGGGCACAAGATCTGGACCACGCAGGCCCACGAGTCGCGCTGGTGCACCCTGTATGCCCGCACCGACCCGGAAGCCCCCAAGCACCGCGGGATTTCGTGTTTCATCCTCGACCTGCGGGCGCCCGGGGTGCGCATCGAGCCCATCCGGATGGCGTCGATCTCCGACGAGACGTTCTGCGAGGTCTTCCTCGACGATGTCGCGGTGCCGGCGGACAACCTGCTCGGGCCCCTGCACGGCGGGTGGAACGTCGCGTTGTCGTCGCTGCACCACGAGCGGCAGATGATCTGGATCATGAACTGGGTCGAGATCAAGCGCGGGCTCGACGCGGCACGGGCAACCTCGGACGCCGACCTCTACACCGAGCTGGGCTCGCTGCTCGCCGACGCCGAGGCGCTGCGCGCCACCGGATACCGCGCCCTGGGCAACGAGCTGGCCGGGCGCCCCAGCCCCGAAGCCGACGTGCTCAAGCTGCTGGGATCGGTTACCCTGCAGCGGGTTTGGGAACTCGCCGCCGCCGCACAGGGCCCCGGCTCGGCCGGTGACGCGGATCTGCTCTTCGAGCGCCAGGATGCGCTGGCCGCGACCATCTACGGCGGCACGTCGGAGGTCCAGCGCAACATCGTCGCCGAGCGGCTGCTCGGGTTGCCGAAGGGATGAGGAAGATGGATTACGATCTCGGCGACGACGCCGACCAACTGCGACACCGCCTGCGGGAGTTGATCTCCCACCACGTTCCCCCCGACTTCCTGGGCGCCTGCACGGAAAACCCCCAGGACCTGGCGACCACCGAGACGTTCTGCAAGCTGCTGGCCGCCGAGGGCCTGTTGGCACTGGCCTGGCCGAAAGAGCATGGCGGCGGCGGTGGTTCGGTGTGGCAGCAGACGGTGCTGCGTGAGGAGATGTGGGCCCAGCACGAGCCCCGCGGCCCGCAGTACATGGGCATCAACTGGGTGGGTCCGGCGCTGATGCGCTACGGGACGGCCGAGCAGAAGGCCAAGCACCTGGCCGCCATCGCGGCCGGGGACGTGATCTGGTGCCAGGGCTTCTCCGAGCCGGAGGCCGGTACCGACCTGGTGTCGTTGCGCACCCGCGCCGTTCCCGACGGTGACGGGTGGCGGATCACCGGCCAGAAAGTGTGGACGTCGTACGCGCTGATGGCGTCGTGGTGCGTGCTGGCGGCATGCACCGACCCCGAGGCGTCCAAGGCCAACCGGCTCACGCTTTTCCTGATCCCGATGGACCGGCCGGGCTTCACGGTCCGGCCGATCCCGTCGATGCTGGGGCCGCATCACCTCAACGAGATGTTCCTCGACGACGTGCCGGCCTACCCCGGCGACGTCCTCGGCGAGGTCGGCGACGGCTGGCGGGTGATGCGCGAAGCCCTGGCGTTCGAGCGCGTCGGCATCGCGCGGTACGCACGATGCGAATCGCTGCTCGACCGGCTGCGCACTCAGCTCGGCGACGATTGGGACGAACTACCCGAAACGCTTCGCACCCGTTGGGTGCGGGCGCTGGTCGACCTGCGGGTGGCCAGGCTGCTGGCCTACCGCGCCGTCTCGCTGCAGGACGACCCGGCGGCGGGCGCGGCGGCCAGCGCCGCGCGCATCGCCACCACGACCTGCGACCAGCAGGTCGCCGAGCTGCTCTTCGACGTGCTCGGCGCGACGGCCCTGGACAGCGGCACCTGCGCGCCGCTGCACGGGGCGATCGAAGACCATTGGCGCTACGCGCAGGCGGCCACCGTCGCGTCGGGAACAATCGAGGTCCAGCGGATGCTGGTGGCACGAGAAGCCCTGGGAGGACATCGGTGAAAACCGCACTACCGCAAGACATCAGCGACTTCGCCACGGTCGCCGCCAAGCGGCTGGCCCGGCTGGGCGGGCCCCCGGCGGCCCTGCGCGCCGAGGCCGACGACACCGTCCGGGACGCCGCGCGCGCGGCCCTGGGCGAACTCGGCGCATTCGAGCTCGACGTGCGGTCGTCATCCGATGACGCGCTGGCCGCCGCGGTGCTCTGCCAGGCCGCCGGCGCGATGGTGCTGCCCTACCCGCTGGTCGAGGAGCTGCTCGCTATCGACGGGGCCCGGCTGGCCCTGGTCGATCCCGCGGCGCCGCGCATCGACCACGGCGACCTGCCCGGCGAGTGGATCGCCGCCGACGTCGACGGCAACCGCTACCACCCGCAACCGGCGTCCCGGACGGCCGCCAAGCTGGGGCCCTTTCTGGTGCCGGCGTCGCTCGGCGCACCCGAGGGAACCGTCCCGGCCGCCGACGTTAACCTTCATCTCGTGCTGGGATCGTGGCGAATGCTGGGGGCGGTGCAGCAGGCGCTGCAGATCGTCACCGAGCACGTGAACGCCCGGATCCAGTTCGGCAAGCCGCTGGCCGAATTCCAGGCCGTCAGGTTCGCCGTCGCCGATGCCTCCGTCGCGGTGCGCGGCCTGCACGAACTGGCCAAATACACCCTCTGCCGACCGGAATCGCTTGCCATGGGAGTTCATTCGGCCGACGCGCTCGTCCTTCGGCTGAAGGCCGCCGACACCGCGCGGCAGGTGCTGCGCACCTCTCACCAGCTGCTCGGGGCCCTGGGTTTCTGCGACGAGTCCGACATCAGCGTGCTCGACCGGCACACCCAGCCGCTGATCCGGCTCCCGCTGGGCGCCGAGGCGCTCTCCCTGCGGCTGGTCTCCGCCGTGCGTGACGGCCACCTCGAGACGCTGTTCACGGGGCCGGTGCCCGCGTGAAAGCCGAACCCGCAGCCGCCGGAGCCGCCGCCGACCCCCTGGCCGACGGTGTCCCGTTCGGGGACAGGCTGGCCCAGCTCGCCGAACAACGGCGCGACGACCCCGCCGTGACGGTCGTCGCGCTCGACGGGACCGCGCAATCGCTGACCTTCGGCGAACTCGACGCCCGGGCCAACCAGTGGGGCCGGGCCCTGACCTCGGGCGGTGCCGGCACGGGTTCCTTGGTCGCGCTGGCTATTCCGAATTCGCAGCATCTGGTGTTGGGCGCACTGGGTTGCTGGAAGATCGGCGCGGTCCCGGTGCCCATGCACTGGGACCTGCCCGAGTGGGAACGCGATCGGGTCCGCGCGGTGATCGACCCCGCCGTGGTCGTCGACGAAGGCAGCCGGTGGGAACTCGATGCGCGCGCGGCCGGCGAGTCCGCCGCTCCGCTGCCCACGGCCGTGTCGCCCAACGCCAACGGCATCTGCAGCAGCGGTTCGACCGGCGTGCCGAAGGTGATCCTGAGCCTGGCGCCATCGCTGTGGACGCCGCAGCACGGCGAACCGTTCCTGTCGAACTGGACCCCGGTGGCTCAGCCCCAGACCATCATGGTGCCCGCGCCGATGTACCACACCAACGGCTTTGCCACCTTCCTCATGCTGCTGGCCGGCGACCACCTGGTGATCCTGGAGAAGTTCGACGCGGCGCTGGCCCTCGACGTGATCGAACGGTTCCGCATCACCAACTTCACGGCCACCCCGACGATGCTGTCACGCATCGCGGCCCTGCCCGACATCCGGGAGCGCGACCTGTCCAGCGTCGTCTTCGTCCTGCAGGGCGCCGCCGTGATGCCGCCGCCGCTGATGCACACCTGGTTCGAGCTGCTGGGCCCCGAGAAGATCGTGACGGCTTACGGCATGACCGAAAACCTCGGACTGACCGCGCTGCGCGGCGACGAGTGGCTGGCCCACCCGGGCAGCGTCGGCCGCGGCTTCCGCGAGACCGAGATCCGGATCCTGGACGCGCGGGGCGAACCGCTCGGACCCGGCGAACGCGGCGAGGTGTACCTGCGCGCGCCGATGAGCGCGGGATCGCGCTACCTCGGTGGCGCGACACCGCTGCCGTCGACCGAGGACGGGTTCAGTTCCGCCGGCGACATCGGCTACCTCGACGAGGACGGCTACCTCTACATCGTCGACCGCCGCGTCGACATGATCATCACCGGCGGCGCCAATGTCTTTCCCGCAGAAGTCGAGTCGGCGCTGGCGGGCCACCCCGGGATCGCCGACGTCGTGGTCATCGGACTCGCCGACGCCCAGTGGGGCCGCCGGGTGCACGCGGTGGTGCAACCCGCCGACGGCGCGCCACTGACCGAACAGCAGGTGATCGAGTACGCCAAAAGCCGGCTGGCGCACTACAAGGCCCCCAAGACCGTTGAGTTCGTCGACGCCATCCCCCGCACCGCGGCGACCAAGGTCAATCGCTCGGCGCTGATCGCCGCCCGGGGCGGATAGCGCGGCGCGGCCCGTCGCACCCAGGGCCGCCGAATGAGGAATCGGGCGCGAACAGATATTCGCCGAACACACCACGCATTCCGCGCTTTTGGTCGCTGGTGGGCGGGGTGTACTTGCGTCGTTGGGCGGAGTAACGTCAGGCCCACGCCTGGCCACCCAAGCCACGCGGGCGCACGGTTCACTAGTCGCTGACGGTCCCCGACGACCGTTCGGTTCACCTTCTTTTCGGCCCGTCTCGCATCCAGACTTGCGAAAGGGACCACTTTCATGGACGACCGCGGCTACGCCGAAGTGCTTCGCCACACCATGGCGGAGCTGACCGAGCGATTCGCCCACCCCACCGACATCGGTGACACCCTGCACAGCGTGACGGCGAGCTGCGTCGAGTTGGTTGACGGCGTGGACAGCGCTGACGTACTGCTGATGTCCGGCGGTGACCGCTTCGAGTCGGTGGCGGCGACCTCACAGCTGGCTGTCACCATTGACGTTCTGCAGCAACGGTTTTCCGAGGGGCCGTGCCTGGATGCCGGCGCCGGCGAGGCCATGGTCGTGTGCAACGACCTTCGTGAAGAGCCGCGGTGGCCACGCTTCGCGGCAGCGGCCGTTGCCGCCGGTGTCCACAGCGTCATGTCGTTCCAGCTGTATACCTACGACAGACGCATGGGGGCACTGAACCTTTTCGGCACCCGAGCCGACGCCTTCACCGCCGAATCACGGCCGGTGGGTGCCATGTTCGCCACGCACGCCGCGGTCGCGCTCATCGCCGACGACGAACGACTGCAGTTCCGGTCCGCATTGGCGAGCAGGGACGTCATCGGTCAGGCCAAGGGCATGATCATGGAGCGGTTCGATGTCGACGCGGTCCGCGCTTTCGAACTCCTGGCCCGCGTCTCGCAAGACTCCAACATGCGACTCGCCGACATCGCCGAGGAGTTGGTTTCGCGCGGCGCGGAACCCATACCGAACCCGCGACGCAGCCAGCGCGGTCCCCGCGGGGACGCCTGAGCGCATCCGCCCCAGCCAGCCTGTCGCCACCGTCGGCGACGACGACGCGGTAACCTCATTCTCAACGCGCACCCACCTGCGCGGCGGAAGGGGACCGAACAGCTCATGACCGCCCCCGGCGAGGACGTAGAAGTGTCGCGCGGCGACCGCTTCATCAAGACCGCGGTGGCGATACTGGGCGAAACGGGACGCACCGACTTCACCGTCCAGGAAGTCGTCACCCGCTCGAAGACCTCGCTGCGGGCCTTCTACCAGCACTTCAGCAGCAAGGACGAACTACTGCTGGCGCTGTTCGAGCGGACCATCGCGCAGTCGGCGCAGGCCTGGCGCGCCGAGACGACCGGGCTGGACAGCACCGCCGCCCTGAAGCTGGTCGTCGACCGCGTCAGCCAACAACCGGAGTCGAGCACCCAGGACAGCCTCAACCGGGCGCTGACCCTCTACAACCAGCACCTGGCCGAGACCCGCCCCCGCGAATACGCCCGGGTGCTCTCCCCCTTGCATCAACTGATCCGCGACATCGTGGGGCAAGGCATCACCGAGGGGGTCTTCAACCCGGGACTCGACGTGGGGGCCGCGGCCGCGATCGTGATGCAGACGGTGATGGGCGCCCAGCGGATGCACTGGCTGGGAGCCGAATTGAACGGGGCCCCGGTGGACGCGGGCCAACTCTACGATTTCTGCAGCCGCGCCCTGGGCATCCGCGACACCGACGACGAGTCGGCCGCGCCGTCGCTGGCGGAACTGTTCGCCCAGCTCGGCATGCGGCCCGGCACCCGCGACGGCGAATTCGCGATGACGATGCCGGTCAGCCCGGCGGTGGTCAACACCTCCGGGGCGCTGCAGGGCGGCCTGATCGCGACGCTCGTCGACGTCGCGGGGGGCCAGTTCGGCCTGGACTTCCTGCAACCGGGCACCACGATGACCACCGCCGACCTGGTGGTGCGCTACCTGCGGCCGATCCGCAGCGGATCGGCGCTCGCGGTGCCGCGGATGCTGCGCGCCGGCCGGCGGGCGATGGTCATGCAGGTCGACATCTACGCCGACGGCCAAGACGAGCTCGCCGCGACCGCGACCGTGAACTTCGCGATCATCAACGGGGCGACCCCGACCTCGGGACTGCGGGCGGACCCATAAGCCCTGCTATACCTTGTTACGCAAAAGTGGTAACGTCATTACCACACAGAGAGTCCAGCCCTTTCCAAGGAGATCGCCATGCCGTCACGCGAGCTTTCCTTCCCGGTGTTCGACGCCGACAACCACATGTACGAGCCGCAGGAAGCCCTGACCAAGTTCCTGCCGGACAACCGCAAGAAGGTCATCGACTACGTACAGGTGCGCGGTCGCACCAAGATCGTCGTCCGCGGGCACATCAGCGAATACATCCCCAACCCCACCTTCGAAGTGGTGGCCCGGCCCGGCGCCCAGGAGGACTACTTCCGGCACGGCAGCGGCGGCAAGAGCTACCGCGAGGTGATGGGCGAGCCGATGAAGGCGATCCCCGCGTTCCGCGAGCCGGGCGCCCGGCTCGAGGTCATGGACGAACTCGGCATCGACTACGCCCTGATGTTCCCCACGCTGGCCAGCCTGGTCGAAGAGCGCATGAAGGACGACCCGGAGATGACCCACGACGTCATCCACGCGCTCAACCAATGGATGCACGAGCAGTGGTCGTTCAACTACAAAGACCGCATCTTCGCCACCCCGGTGATCACCCTGCCCATCGTGGACCGGGCCCTGGAAGAACTCGAATGGTGCCTGGAGCGCGGCGCCCGCACCGTGCTGGTACGCCCGGCGCCGGTGCCGGGCTACCGCGGCAGCCGGTCCTTCGGCCTGGAGGAGTTCGACCCGTTCTGGCAGGCTTGCGTGCGCGCCGAGATCCCCGTTTCCATGCACGCCTCCGACAGCGGCTACGCCGAGTTGCTCAACGTGTGGGAACCCGGCGACGAGTTCCTGCCGTTCAAGCCGACGGCCTTCCGCAGCCTGGCGACCGGCCACCGGCCCATCGAGGACGCGATGGGCGCCCTGGTCTGCCACGGCGCCCTGTCCCGCAACCCCGACCTGCGCATCCTGTCGATCGAGAACGGGGCCGACTGGGTCCCGCACCTGTTCAAGGGCCTTAAGGGCGTCTACAAGAAGATGCCCAACGCCTTCGCCGAAGACCCGATCGAGGCGTTCAAGCGCTGCGTGTACGTCAGCCCGTTCTGGGAGGACCGGTTCGCCGAGATCGTCAACATGGTGGGCACCGACCGGGTGGTCTTCGGATCCGACTGGCCGCACCCCGAGGGCCTGAAAGATCCCATCTCCTTCGTCGACGAGCTCGAAGGCCTCAGCCAGGAGGACGTCGAGAAGATCATGGGCGGCAACATGATGAAGGTGATGAAGGTGTCCGCGCCCGCCTCGAAGAAGCCGGTGTCGGCCTGATCCACCCGGCCGTACCCCTACGAATCCGGGGGATCCGGCTGCCCCGGTGACCGCTGGGTGCCCGAAGGTTCGCCGGCGCAGATGGACACCGCGCCCCTGGACTCCCAGATCGCCAGGCGAACGTCCTCGGGACCCTGGTGACCGTGTTCACGCAGGATCGCGTCGAGGTCGGCACGGGTGAGCCTGCACCGCCGCAGGTTCGCGTTCTGCAGTTGGCCGTCGCGGATCAGCACGCGCTCCGGTGGGTCGACCAGGCGGCGTATCCAGGGGACGAAGCGCAGGCGCGCGACGACGTCGTGGGCGGCGATCAAGGTCAGCAAGGCGGCCGTCCCGGTGATCCACGACGTGTTGGCGGCCGTGGCGGTGCGACCGATGATGGCGCCGACCGCGACGCCGGTGACCCAGTCGAACGGGGTCAGCTCCGCGATGGTGCGGCGCAGCGTGAGCCGGAAAGCCGCTGCGGCGGTGAGGAACAACGCGAGCGCCTTGACCACCGCGTAGAGCGGAGGACGCCATCCGTCGACCAGTGCGTGGAGTAGATCCGTCATCGCGCTCATCTCCTTGCGTCGGCGCGGTCGCCACGAGAAAGCGGCGGTTCGCCCACGTCAGGGATTGTCCCGCGCGGCCGCCGGCAAAACGTTCCCGGCGTGGCCCTGGATGTCGAGGGATGTCGAGGGATGTCGAGCCCGCGGGCTCAGGGCGCGACGGGCCGGCAGCGGGCGATGGGCGTCCCGAAGAGCCGGTAGTCCGTGCTGGTGTCGATCTGCGCGGCGGCGCCCTCCTGGAAGAGGACGATGATGTCCGACCCGCCGAACTGGAAGTAGCCGAACTCCTCCCCCTTGGCCATCCGCGTGTCGTCGACGGCGGTGATCACCACCGAGGACACGTGCGCCATCCCGACCGGGATGACCGCGACGATCCCGATGTCGCCCCCGTCGGACGCGGAGGTGTCGACGGTGACCACCCCCCGGTTCTGGGTGAACTCGAAGCCGGTGGTCGCGCTGTCGCTGGCCACGAAATTCTCGTCCTCGAGCCCGACGTGCATGCACACCGTCCCACTGACCCGGAAGGACTCCTCGATCCGGCCCGAGACCGGCAGGTGAAAGCGGTGATACGACGACGGCTTGAGCATGTAGTGCACGAACGTGCCGCCGGCGAAGCTGTCGCAGTACCGGCTGCCCTCGATCAGCTGCTTGATGTTGCCGTACTTGTGCGTGTTCTTGATGGTGATGGCCGGGACGTTGGAGTCGGCGTCGATGTCGTAGGCGTGCTGGAACACGCAGTCGGCCGGCGAGGTGGCCACCAGGTTGCTGCCCGGTTCGGCGATCGGACGCAGCCCGCCGTTGAGCCGGCGCCCGAAGAACTGGTTGAACGTCAACCAGCCGCTCGGCTCGTTGGGCTTGCCTTCGACCAGGGACTCGTAGACCCGGTACTCGGGCGCGTAGTCGATGAACGACTGCAGGATCTCCGGGGTGAACGACTCCGGAGTGTCCAGGAAACTGCCCCACTGGCGGGAGAATTCGGTCATCCAGCCGCGGAAGGCGTCGCAGTCCTGAGGCGCGCCGCCGTCGACCTCCTGATCGACCAGGAAGAAGAAGTGCGAGATGCGGTCGCTGACCTCCTTGGCGTGCCTGTCCTCGGGCTTCATCCCCCGCCACGCCTTCGCATCGGACTGCCGCGGCAACCACCTGAGAAAGCCCTTCAGGTATTCCTCGTACTGACCGACGTCCTCGGGCCAGTCGAGGGCCTCGAAAAGCTCGGCGCCCAGTTCCGCCTCGGCCGACTTCCGGGCCCTGACCAACGATCGCTCGAGCTGGTCGGCCAGGCCCTCCTCTTTGCCGAGGACGTCGTGCAGGTCGTGAATGATCGCATCCGGCTGGCTCATCTGGCTGCTCCTCGTGTTGCACCTCGCGTAAAAATGGCCACGGTCGGGCGCCGCCCGCCGTCGGGACCCACCGCGCGGGTTACCCGGAATCGGCGCGTTCTAACAGCGTGCGCGCCCGTACCGCGGCGAAAGACCGTTAACCAAGCAACTGTGGGATTGCGGCCGGGTGCTATGGGTAATCGATTGGGCGATGGACATTCACCAGACACCGATCTGCACATCACGGAATGACCCCGGGGAGGTGCGCCATGATCACACTCACCGCTGACGCACCCGAATCGCTGACGCGTACCACGCCGTCGCAGCGCCCGCCGCTGCGGGTTGGGCTGGTCCAGCATCGCTGGCGCGCCGACCACGCCGATCTCACCCGCGTCCTGGGCGAAGCGATCGCCCGGGCCGCCGCCGCGGGCGCGCGCGCGGTGTTTCTGCCCGAGCTGACCCTCATCCGGTATCCGGGGGACCTCACCGCGCCGTCTCCCCCGGTGAGCGCCGCCGAAGATCTGCTCGCCGGCCCGACGTTCGCCTTCGCGGCCGAATGCGCCCAAGCCAACGACGTTTTCGTGCAGGCCTCGCTGTATGAGAAGGCGCCCTCCGAAGACGGCGCGGAGGACGGATTGGGTTACAACACGGCCATTCTGGTGTCGCCGGGCGGCGAGCTCGTCGCGCGGGTGCGCAAGATGCACATCCCCGACTCCGAGTGTTACCGGGAGACGGACTACTTTCGGCCCGGCCCCGCCGACAAAGACCCGTATCCGGTGCTGGCGCCGCAGGGCCTGGACGCGCGGATCGGGCTGCCGACGTGCTGGGACGAATGGTTTCCCGAAGTGGCCAGGACGTATTCGCTTCGCGGGGCCGAGATGCTGGTCTATCCCAGCGCGATCGGATCCGAGCCCGCGTTCCCCGAATTCGACAGCGAACCACGATGGCAGCACGTCATCGTCGGCAACGGCATCGCCAACGGCCTGTTCATGATCGTGCCGAACCGCACCGGCGACGAGGGCAAGCTCACGTTCTACGGCTCGTCGTTCATTTCCGACCCGTACGGCCGCGTGCTGGCGCAGGCGCCGCGCGACGAGGAGGCGCTGTTGATCGCCGACCTCGACCTCGACCAGCGCCGGGACTGGCTCGACGCCTTCCCGTTCCTGCGCACCCGGCGCCCCGACAGCTACGGCGCGCTCGTCGGACAGACCGCGCTCGTCGGGAAGACGTAGCCAGCGGCTCGAAATGCCTTTGCTCGCCCTGTGATCCGCGGTCGCGTTTGGTCATACCCGCCGCAGGTATGCGCCGCATCGGGACTTCGCAGGCAGGAAGCAACGTCAGCACGGTGAGCAGCATGCCTGCACGTCGCCGCGCAGGCCTCCAGCGCGGAGCGCTTCAGCGTGGCGTCGTGCCCGGATCGTCATCGAGGCCGCGCTGGCCGGTGACGGCAACCTGCGCGCGTCGGTCGCCGACCGCGGCACCTGGAAGGATCACCGCACCGGCGAGAAGGGCCGCGGACGCGGGCTGGCGATGGTCGGGGCGCTGGTGTCCCGGTCGCAGATCACCCGCGGTGCACGTGGCACCACCGCCAGCGTGTTGCACGGCCTGTGGCGGCCGGCGAACTTCGTCACCGACGCACCGATCAACCGGGCGCCCCGCCCCCGTTCGGCCGACTCCGAATTCGCCTCCCTGGTCGACGCCGGCGGCCGCATCGTCGTCAGCGGCGATGTCGACTCCGACACCGCTTCCGTGCTGGACCGCCAGATCGCGGTCGAAAGCCGTTCGGGCATAGCCTCGTTGACGATCGACCTCAGCGCGGTCACCCACCTTGGATCGGCGGGCGTCAGCGCGCTGGCCGACGCCCGCGACCGGGCCGGCAGGCAGGGCAGCGACTGCGTGCTGGTGGCCCCACCCGGAAGCCCGGCACACCACGTGTTGTCGCTGGTTCAGATTCCCTTCGTCAGCGGCCACCCCGACGGCGAGCCGGCCGAGGAAGCCGGGCCGGACCGTGGCTAGCGCGTCTCGCGCTCAGCGCGCCCGGCCGTGGCGAACCTGGCTGAACGGCACCCCGCGGTCGGCGGCGTGTTCCCGCGGGAGGCCCAGCACCCGCTCACCGATGACGTTGCGGGCCATTTCGGTGGTCCCGCCCCCGATGGCGACGGTCTGCCGCGACAGGTAACGCAGCCCGGTTTCCAGGCCGTCGCCGCGCTCGCCGACGACGCCGGCGGCCCCCGCGATCGCCAGCGCCGTATCGACATCCAGGGTCACGGTCTCGGAGTGGAACAGCCTGATCAGCGTCCCGGCGGCCGGCGGCAGCTCCCCGTCCCGGACGCTGCGGTACACGTGGGCGATCAACTGCTCGGCGACCGCGCGGTGCACCAGCGCCCGGCCGGCCATTTCGTGCGCGCGCTCGTTGTCGGTCTGGCCGGTGCGGGCCACCAGGTCGACGTAGTCGACGGGATTCGCGTTTCCGCCCTCGCTGCCGCTGCCGCTGGCGAACTCCGACCCCTGCCCCACCGCGCGGCGTTCGTGGTACAGCTGGCGCGAGGCCACCGCCCAGCCGCCGTTCACCTCGCCGACGACCGCGTCGTCGCCGACGTCCACGCCGTCGAGGAACTCCTCGCAGAACTCGGTGGAACCGCTGAGCATGGTGATGCGCCGCAATGTGATTCCCGGATGATCGATGGGCACCAGGAACATGGTCAGGCCTTCGTGTTTGGGCACATCCCAGTCGGTGCGGGCCAGGCACAGGCCGTAGTCGGCGGAGAAGGCGCTGGTGCTCCAGGTCTTGGCGCCGTCGATCACCCACCGGTCGCCGCGGCGTTCGGCCCGGGTGAGGACACCGGCCAGATCGGATCCGCCGCTGGGTTCGCTCAACAGCTGCACCAGGATCTCCTCGCCGCGCAGCGCCGCGGCGATGTGCCGCTTCTTCTGGTCCTCGGTGCCCGTGTCGAGCAGCGTGGCACAGCAGATGGTGAACGTCGGGGTGTTCAGGATCAACGGCATCTCGTAACACCGGGATTCGGAGTCGAATGCCTTCTGGTATTCGTAATCCAGACCCAGGCCGCCGTAGGAACGCGGGAAGCAGATGCCGGCGAATCCGCCTTCGTAGAGCCGCTTTTGCAGTTCCCGGGCCCGCGCCCAGGAACGTTCGTCGTCGCGCGGGGCGGGCGGCGGGGATTCGGGGTCGATCGCGGGCATGTTGTCCGCCAACCACGCCCTGGCCCGGGCCGCGAACTCCGCGACGGATCCGGTCGGCGTCATTGCGCCGCGCGGCCGGTCTTGGCGCGCGCGTGCCGACCGTACACGCTCAGATTGTGTTCCTCGGGCGTCCCGAACATGGCGCGATACAACGTGACTCGACGCAGGTACAGGTGCAGGTCGTGCTCCCAGGTGACACCGATCCCGCCGTGCATCTGCACGCAGGCCTGAACGATCTGGCCGGCCATCTCGCCGACATAGGACTTGGCGATGCTCGCCGACAGGCCCGCTTCGGGCGCCCGGGCGGCGACGTCGGCGACCGCCGCGGCGGTGGTGGCCCGGCACGCCTCCAGCCAGAGCTTCATGTCGGCGAACCTGTGCTTGAGCGCTTGGTAGGACGCCAGCGGGCGGCCGAACGTGTGTCGGTCCAGCGCCCACGCGACGGTGAGGTCGAACACCGTCTGCAGGATGCCGACCACCTCGGCGCACTGCAGGACCTGGGCGATCTGGGCCTGCCGCTCGATCAGCGCGGTCGTGTCGTCCGCGCCGCCGACGGCCGCGGACCCCCCGACGGCGACGCCGTCGAAGTGCACCGTCGCGTAGTGCTTGACCAGGTCCACCGACTGCTGGGGCACCACCCGAACCCCCGGCGCATCCGTCGGGACCAGAAATTGGCGAACCTCATCCCGGCACTGGGCCACGACCAGCAGCAGCCCACTCTGCGCCCCGGCCTCGACCCGGTCCTTGGTCCCGTCGATGCGGTAGCCGGAACCGGTCGCGGTATCGGTTTTGGTGGCCGTCACCGACGGATCCAGCGGCGCCCAGCCGCGACCGGGCTCGGAAACCGCCCACGACGCGACCAGCTCCCCGGACATCAGCGACTCGATGGTGGCGGCGTGCGCGTGCGGCTCGGCGCACGCGACCAGACCGGCGAGCACGGTGCTGACCGGGTACAGCGGTCCGGGCGCCACCGTTTTGCCCAGCTGCTCGGCGACCATGGCCAGGTCGGCGACGCCGCTGCCCGAGACGCTGCCGCCGCCCAACTCCTCCGGCACGAGCAGGCCCGTCCACCCCAGCTCCGCGGCCCGCCGCCACCAGGCCGGGTCGAAGGACTCCCCGGCGGCGTGCAGTTCGCGAACGCGGCTCAGCGGCGCTTCTTTTTGCAGAAACGCCTGGGTTGTGGAGGTGAATAGTATCTTTTCGGGAGAGTCGACAGCGGTCATGATGCCGGCCGGACCTTCCTTAGCAGTTGATCGCCGCCGCGAAAGATGCAGAGGAGAAAGGGTGGGTGGGTGGTCGTCATCCGCCTGTTCGGCCCTCGTAGGAGTTCGCTGGCGACTCGATGTTAGCAACGGGCAATACAGTAAGAGATACCGGAGTTCTGTCGATAATGATCGTGACGAGCGGTAACCGTGATGACTGAGGCGGACGAACCGGCGGACTCATCGGCGGAGACCCCTGCCATGTCGGAGGCCATGCCGGCGGTCACGTCGAGGGCCGAGGCGATGGCCATGGCCGAGGAGGCCGAAGCCCAGGCCGCCGAGGCCGAAGCGATGGCCGCCGCGGCGCGCGCCCGCGCCCGCGCCGCCCGCCTGCGCCGCGAAGCGATGGCTCTGGCAGAGGACGCCGAGGACTACGGTGACGCGGCGGCCGCGGCCGCCGATGCGGCGGCCGCCGAGGATTACTACGCCGAGGACGACGAGACGCCCGACGACTACTCCGACGACTACTCCGACGACTACTCCGACGACGAGGAATACGACGAGGACGGCGACGGCGACTACGACGACGGCGCGTACGACGAGGACGGCGAGGCGGCACCGGAATCCGCGACGCGCCGGAACGACTGGCGAAGCCGGTTGCCATCGCTGGCCGCGACCTCCAGAGTGGCCGCGGTCATCCTCATCGCCTGCTTTGCCGCGTTCAGTGTGTACGCGGTGCTCCAACATCGCGATACCGTGCGCTACCAACAGCGCCAGGAGGCGTTCGTCGCCGGGGCCAAGCAGGGTGTGATGAACATGATCTCCCTCGACTTCAACCGGGCCAAGGCAGACGTGCAGCGGGTAATCGACGGCTCCACCGGGGACTTCAAGGACGACTTCCAGAAGCGGGCCAAGGATTTCATCGAGGTGGTCGAGCAGTCGAAGGCCGTGACCGAGGGCACGGTCAACGGGGCGGCTGTCGAATCCATTAACGACAATTCGGCGGTGGTCCTGGTCTCGGCGACGTCTCGCGTCACCAATTCCCCACCCGGGAAGGACGAACCGCCCCGGATATGGCGACTGCGGGTGACCATCGCCGATGTCGGCGGGAAGTACAAGATGTCGAAAGTTGAGTACATACCGTGACAGAGCATGTCAGCGACCTCTCGGCCGATGACGAGATCGGCTCGACCGAAACCGAATTCGACGATCCGTCGATCCAGCCGGACGCCGGCGAGGAACTCGAGGAAGAGCCCACCGCCGCACCCGGGCGACCGCGCTGGACCCGGACGCGCAGGGCGCTCAACTCGCGTGCCCTGTCCGTGACCCTGGTCCTGCTGCTGCTGGTCTCCGGCGGCGCGGCGACGTGGCTCTACTTCAAGCAGTACCGGCCCGACCAACAGACCGACCCCGCCGTCGCCCGCGCCGTTGCCCACACCGCATCCGACGCGACGGTCGCGTTGCTGTCGTACTCGTCGGACACGCTCGACCAGGACTTCGCCACCGCGAGGTCGTACCTCGCCGGGGATTTCCTGTCCTACTACGACGATTTCAGCCAACAGGTCGTGGCGCCGGCGGCCAAACAGAAGTCGCTGAAGACCACGGCGCACGTGACCGCCGCCGCGGTGTCGGAACTGCAACCCTATTCGGCCGTCGTTCTCGTCTTCGTCGACCAGACCACCAAGATCAAGGACAACCCCCAACCGTCCCTGGCGATCAGAAGCGCGCTGGTGCGCATGAACCGGATCGACGGCAAGTGGCTGGTCACCAAGTTCACCCCGGTTTAGGCGTTCGCCTGCTACATGGCGAACACGCGGCGCAGCGCCTGGGCGTGCAGCGCCCGATACTCCCGAGACACGACCCAATCCGGCACCATTGAGTCGAAGCCGCTGAATGTTGCTGCGATGACGTGCAATTCGGTGTGCACGAACGCGTGCAGCAGCCGGTTGGCGTAGCCGATGGCCTCGTCGCGGCACGGGTCGATCTCCGAGCAGCTGATGAACGTGGGCGGCAGCCCCTCCAAATTCGCCCGATGCGCGGGAACGAGCTGACCGGTCACATTGGCGTGGCCCAGGTAATGGCCCCACGCCCTGCTCACCGCGGGACCGTTGAGGCCGGGCGTGCGCTGGAACTCGCGCCGCGACGGCGTGGCGTCGGAGTCGAGCATCGGCTGGTGCAGGATCTGCATCAGGATTTCCGGGCCCTCCCGGTCGAACATGCGCTGGGACAGGCACGCGACCAGCGCGGCACCCGCGTCACGGCCCATCACCGCGATCCGGCCGGCGTCGGCGTCCAGGTCGGCGCTGTGGTCCACGGCGTACCGGAAGGCCGCCTCGACGTCGTCGAGGGCCGCCGGCCCCGGATGCTCCGGTGCCAGCCGGTAGTCCACCGACACCACCAGGCATCCCCCCGACCGGGCCAGCTCCGCGCAATGGGCGTGGTCGGTGTCCAGGTTGCCGGTCACGAAGCCGCCGCCATGGGCGTACACCAGCAGCGGCGCGCGGGATCCGGTGAGTCCGCGGTACAGCCGAAGGCCCAGGTCGTGGCCGCCCGGGCCGGCGATCGACCCCGATTCCACGGTCACGCCCGCGGTGTCGGCGGCGGCGGCGCGGCCGGCGGCCGCGGAGTCGGCCCGTTCCCGTTCGGCGGCCAGCGTCTCGGCCCGGAATTCGACCACCCCCAACTCGGTCGCGGCTTCCCGCAGCACCGGGTCGAGGCGGCCGAGGCCCTGCGGCCGGGACAAGTTCGTCTGTGTCATGGGCTGTCTTTCTTGGCCGTTATCGCGGTTAGAGCCTCGAGGGTGGCCGGTAAACCGTACCGGCCCGCGCTTTCCCGCTTGGGATCCGCGCCCGCCGGTCGGCAGGGAATCCGGTGACCGCACATAGCGGCGCGTCGCAGCACACCCATCACCGCCTCCCGGGACACCAGCGGTACCAATACTGATGCCCGCCGGGGCGACCAGACAAGCCGTTGGGCTTCGTTGCTATTTATATTATGATAGCGATATTCCCGCCCGAGTCCCGAGGAGCGTTGATGACGCTGCGTACCGACCCCGACGATCAGCCCGTCGCTCTCGATACCACCGGCGAAACGAGCCCTTATCCGTTCTTCGAGTACATGCGGCACACGGACCCGGTCTGGCACGGGTCGCTGGCCGACCATTCCCAGCTGCCCGACGAGCTACGGCCCGACGACGAGTGGGTGCTGTTCGGTTATGACGGCGTGTTCCAGGCGTTTCGCGACGACCGGATCTTCACCTCGGCCGGTTATGACAAGACGATCGGGCTGGTGATGGGCCATACCATCCTCGCGATGGGCGGCAAGGAACACCACGATCACCGCAACCTGGTGGCCAAGGCCTTCCGCGCCACCGCGCTGGAACGCTGGGAGCCGTCGGTCATCGGACCGGTCTGCGACGCGCTGGTCGACGAGATCAAGAACGACAGGCAGGCCGACCTGGTGAAGGCGCTGACCTTCGAGTTTCCCACCCGGATCATCGCCACGCTGCTCGGGCTGCCGCCCGAGGACCTCGACCTGTTCCGGCGGCTTTCGCTGGACCTCATCTCCATCCCGACCGACATCGTCGCGGGGCTGAACGCGGCGGCGGAGTTGCACGGTTACTTCCTCGAGCAGGTCGAGCAGCGGCGCCGCGAACTCACCGACGACATCATCGGCGACCTGGTCGCCGCCGAGATCGACGGCGAGAAGCTCACCGACGAGGCGATCATCGCCTTCCTGCGCCTGCTGCTGCCCGCCGGGCTGGAGACCACGTACCGATCGTCGGGCAACCTGCTGTACCTGTTGCTGAGCCACCCCGAACAGCTGGCGACGGTCTGCCAGGACCGGTCCCTGATTCCCGGCGCGATCGAAGAGGGCCTGCGTTTCGAGACACCGCTGACCATGGTCATGCGGACCACCACCGAAGACGTCGAACTCGGCGGCACGACGATTCCCGCCGGGGCGCAGATCGACCTGTGCATGGGCTCGGCCAACCGCGACGAGAGCCGGTGGACCGATGCGGGAGCTTTCGACATCCGCCGGCCCCGCCAAGCCCACATCGCCTTCGCCGGCGGCATCCACATGTGCCTCGGTATGCATCTGGCGCGGCTGGAGACCAGGGTCATGTTGAACAGCCTGTTCGACCGCGTCACGGACCTCGCCTTGGTCGCCGACGACGGAACCGGTGAGGAGTCGAGAATCGTCGGGCTCATCTTCCGGTCACCCAACAAGCTACCGGTCACGTTCAGTCCCGCCGCATGAGGAGCCGCGCCGCGATCCTCCACGATGTCGGGGGGCCTTGGTCCGTCGAGGAATTCGAGCTGGATCCCCCGCGTGCCGGCGAGGTCCTGGTCGAGATGGCCGCCGCCGGGCTGTGTCACTCCGACGACCACATCCTCAAGGGCGACATGTCGGCGCCCAACGAGGTGTTGCGATCGCTGGGCCTGCCGACCATGTTCCCGACGATCGGCGGCCACGAGGGATCCGGGATCGTGCGCGAAATCGGGCCGGGCGTCACCGATTTCGCGGTCGGCGACCATGTGGTGATGTCGTTCGTCGCCGTGTGCGGGCAGTGCCGCTGGTGTGCCACCGGGATGGAGTACATCTGCGACGCCGGCATCGGCACCATGACGCCGGGAATGCCGACCGACGGCACGTTCCGCCACCACACCGCCGACGGCCGCGATCTCGGGCATCTCTCCAAGGTCGGCGCCTTCGCCGAGCACACCGTGGTGGCCACGAATTCGCTCGTCAAAATCGAACCGCACCTACCGCTGGCGCCGAGCGCGTTGCTGTCATGCGCCATCCCGACCGGCTACGGTTCGGTCGCGAACCGCTCCAACATGCGCTCCGGCGACACCGTCGTCATCATCGGCGCGGGCGGGATCGGAACGGGCGCCATCCAGGGCGCCCGCATCGGGGGCGCCGCGCAGATCGTCGCCGTCGACCCGGTCGACTTCAAACAGAAATCGGCCTTGCGGTTCGGCGCCACCCACAGCGCGGCCACGGTGGCCGAGGCGCTGGATCTGGTGCGCGGCCTGACCTACGGGGTGATGGCCGACGCGGTCGTGGTCTCGCCGTCGCTGATCTCCGCCGAGGACGTCCGTGACGCGTTGCAGCTCACCCGCAAGGGCGGCACCTGCGTGCTCACCGGCATGACCTCGCAACTGACCCGGTCGGTCAAGATCGACCTGCAGGACTTCATCCTGATGAACAAGTCGCTGGCGGGCACCGTCTTCGGGTCCTGTAACCCGAAGGCGGACATCGTCCGGCTGGCCAGGCTGTACGAGGCGGGCCGGCTCCAGCTCGACGAGATGATCACCCGGCGCTATCGCCTCGAGGACATCAACGAGGCCTACGAGGACCTGCTGAACGGCGAGATCATCCGCGGCATCATCGATTTCGGGATCAGCTGAAGCCCTTGGAGCCCAGCACCTTTTGCAGCTGACCGTACGCGTCGATCGGGCTGTGCAGCGCCAGGCCACCATCGGCGTGCACGATTTGGCCGGTCACCCAGGGCAACTCGAGGACGCCCACGATCGCCTCGGCCACGTCGGTCGCCTCCCCCACGCCACCCAGCGCGGTCCGCTCGGACAACGCCTCCACCCAGCCGGGCAGCTGCTCGGGTTTGGCCAGCATCGGGGTCCTGGTGACGCCCGGTCCGACGGCGTTGACCCGGATGCCGTGGCCGCCCCACTCCGCGGCGGCCACCCGCACCAGCATGTCCACGCCCGCTTTGGACACGCAGTAGGCGCCCATGTCCCGGTCGGCGAGGGTGCCGCTGATGCTGGAGACGGCGACGATCGAACCGCCCGATCCGGCGTCGATCATGGCCCGCGCTCCCGCGCGGATCGTCAGCCAGGTGCCGGTGAGGTTGACCGCCAGCACCCGTTGCCAGTCGTCGAGGGACTGATCCAGCAACATGCCCGACGCGCCGATGCCCGCGCAGGTCACCAGCCGGGTGGGCGCGCCGTGCTCGCGCACGGTGCGCCCCATCGCCGCCGACACCGCCTCCGGATCGCTGACGTCACAGGCGATGTCGCCACCGGACAGGTCCCACACCACGACGTCGTGACCCAGGCCGCGCAGCCGCCCGGCGACTTCGCGCCCGATGCCGGACGCGCCCCCGGTCACTACGGCCACCGAGGCCACGGCGTCACTCATTGCGCGGGCCCGATCAACTCGACCAGTACGCCGTCGGGCGCGGTGACAACGGCCATCGCGACGGTCTTTCCGCCCGGGGCCGGCACGGTGATCCGGCGCACGCCGTCCGTGAAGCCCAATTCGCCCAGCGCGGCGAGTGTCTCGTCGACGTCACGCTGCAGGGAGAGCAAGAAGAACCCGTGCCGGGGCGCCGGCGATGCCGGCAGCGCCGCGCCGGCACCCGCGAACTCGACAAGTTCGACGATGCCGCTGTCCGGTGTTTGCGGATCGCCCAAGAAGATGGAGCGCAGTTCGTTGCTTTTTGCGCCGAACAGCTCCGGCCAGTCCCCGGTGAAGCGGTGGTCGAGCAACGGGGTCAGGCCGAGGCCGTCACGCCAGAACAGCAGCGACCGTTCGACGTCGGCGGTGCAGATCGCCGAGTGGTGAACTCCTAGCACGAGCTCCCAGCTTAATACCGAACCGGTCAGTTCTTGGCGCGGCACAGCGCGGCAACCTGATCCGCCAGGTCCGACAGCGCACGCGCCGTGGCCAGCTCCTGACGGTCTTCGCCGGGCCAATGGTCTGCCGGGTGGCGGTAGGCCACGCCGCTTCCGGCCAACTGCTTAGTCCCCCAATATAACTCGACCCGAGCGTGGGTTCTCCCGTGCTGCTCGTCGATCGCCACCGTGACCGTCGGGTGTGCGGCAGAACCCGAACGTCTGTTGTGCTGGTACATATCTCGAATGATGCTGCGAGACAGCGTCACTTCCGAGCTTATGGCCCCGTGTGTCGCGAATTGGGGACTTTGGTCCCACGCCGCACGGCTAGCCCAGGAGAGCCAGCGTGCGATCCCACAGCTCGCGTGCCAAAACGGGATCGTCGGCCGCGCGGTTGGCTTTGGCGATCTTGCCCTTGGCGTAGTACTCGCCGGGAGCCCAATCGGCACCGGGCGCGCTCGACGCCAGCCAGACCAGTTGGTCGGCGCCGTGGTCCGCGGTCGCGATGAGCAGCCGCACCGGGGTGTGCTGCATGAACACCAGGAACCGCGATCCCGACGCCGTGCCGATGTTGGTGTTGACGAAGCCGGGGTGGACCACGGCGGCCGAGAGCCCGTCGGCGTGATAGCGGCGGTGCAATTCGCGGGTGAACAGGATGTTGGCCAGCTTCGCCAGCGCGTAGGCGGTGCCGGGCCGGCGGCGGTCCGTGGTTTCGAAGTCGTCGAGAGTGACGTGGTGGAGCAGTTTCTGTGACGAGCTGGTCGTGTTGACGACCGTGGCCCGCGAATCGATGAGCACGTCGAGCAACTGTGTGGTCAGCAGGAACGGCGCCAGGTAGTTGACCTGGAAGGTGATCTCGTGGCCGTCGGCCGTCTTGTGCATGTGGGTGAACATGCCGCCGGCGTTGTTGCCCAGCACGTCGATGCGGGGGTATTCGGAACGGAGCTTGTCGGCCAGCGCCCGCACCTGGGACAGGTCGGCGAAGTCGGCCACGAAATAGGCGGCGTTCAATTCCGCGGCCACGGCGGCGGTCTTGGCCTCCGACCGTCCCACCAGCACAACGTTGTCGCCGCCGCGGTGCAGGCGGCGCACGGCCGCGGCGCCGATGCCGTCGCTGGCGCCCGTGATCACGATCGTCTTTCGCGTCATTGCGGTCCTCCCGGGGCAGTGTACTCACCGGGGCTATCGCGTCACTCCACGCGGTAGCGCACCGGTAGGTGCTTGAGGCCGCCGACGAACGTGGTGGCGGTGAGCTCCGGATCACCGGTCAGCTCAATGGACTTGAGTCTGGGCAGCAGCTCGGAGAAGAAGCTGTTGACCTCCATGCGGGCCAGCGCAGCTCCCATGCAGAAATGCACGCCGTAGCCGAAGGCCAGATGCTTGTTGGGGTCGCGGCCGACGTCGAAGCGGAACGGGTCGGTGAAGACGTCCTCGTCGCGGTTGCCCGAGACATAGGACAGCAGCACGGACTCGCCCGCGGCGATCGGCACCCCGCGCACGACGGTGTCCGCGGCGGCGGTGCGCATGAATTCCTTGACGGGGGTGACCCAGCGGATCATCTCCTCGGTGGCCAACGGCATCAGGCGCGGGTCGGCGCGCAGGCGGTCGAGCTGCTCGGGGTGCTCGATGAGCGCCTGCATGCCACCGGAGATGGTGGCGCTGGTGGTGTCGTGGCCCGCCGTGGCGACGATGAGGTAGTACGACACGGTGTCGATGTCCGAGAGCGGCTCGCCGTCGACGCGCGCGTTGGCGATCGCCGAGGCGAGGTCCTCGGTCGGGTGCTCGCGGCGGGCGGCGGTCACCGCGTTGAAGTAGGCGAACATGTCCAGCAGCGCGGGTAGCTGGTCCTCGTTCGTGGCGCCCCGCTGGAATTCGGCGTCCTCGCTGCCGAACAGCTCCTGGGTGAGCTTGAGCATCCGCGGGAAGTCGTCCTCCGGCAGCCCCAGCAGCGACATGATCACGTAGAGCGGGTAGTTGACCGCGACCTGCTGCACGAAGTCGCACTCGGGCCCGACGGCCACCATCTTGTCGACGTAGATCTTGGCCAGTTCGTCGACGCGAACCTTGAGCGCCCGCATGGCCTTCGGGCGAAACCAGTCGGAGCCGATGGCACGCACCACCCGGTGCTGCGGGTCGTCCAGGTGGATGAGCGTGCGGACGCCCGCGGCGGCCTGCATCTCGTCGCCCTTGGCGTTGGTGAGCACCGGGCGCGGCCAGTTGGTGAACAGCGCGTTGTCGCGTTCGATGTCCATGATGTCGGCGTGTTTGGTGATCGCCCAGAACGGCCGGTAATCGGGCACGTCGACCCACGACACGGGCGCGTTGGCGCGCAGGTGGGTCAGCGCGGCGTGCAGAGCTTGCTCGTCTGTGTATGCCAGGGGATCCGCCAACAGCCTGCCGGCCTCGTCCAGTGTCGTGCTCACTCGCGAAACTCCTTCAATACGGCGGCAATACAGGCCTGCGAAGCGGTCGGGAAGATCGGCAGGAGGCGGTCGAGGCTGCCCTCGCAGCGGCGCCGGAGGGCCGCCGCGACGGTGTCGGCCGGGCCGATGACGGCGAAAGCCGCGAGCATCTCGTCGTCGATGAGCGCCCCCATGGTGTCCCACCTGCCTTCCAGGGACAGGCGGTGCAATTCGGTTTGCAGATCGCCCCAGCCGTGCAACTCCAGGACCTTGCGATAGGCCGGTGTCGATCCGTAGAAGGCGATCTGCTTGCGCACCGCGGCCGTGGCCGCCGCCAGCCCGGCCTCGTCGGTGCCGGTGGCCACCATCACCTCGCCGGCGACCTGGAAGTCGCCGCGGCCGCGGCCGGAACGCTGCATGCCGCGCTCCAGCGCGGGCACCGTCACCTCGTCGAGGTAGCGCTTGGAGACCATCGGGTGACCGAGGTGGCCGTCGGCGACCTCGCCGCACATCTCGGTCATCGCCTCCCCGACCGCGGCGAGGAAGATCTTCGGCGGCGGATGGGGCTGCGGCTCGGGGGTGAACATCGGGGTCATGATCTTGTGGGTGTAGAACTCGCCCTCGAAGCGCAGTTTGGTGCCGTCGCGCCACGCGGCCCAGATCGCGTGCAGCGCGGTGACGAACTCGCGCATGCGGCGCGCCGGATGGCTCCACGGCATGCTGAAGCGCTTCTCGATGTGCGGCTGGATCTGCGTGCCCAGGCCGAGGACGAAGCGGCCCTTCGAGTACGCCTGCAGGTCCCAGCCGAGGTTGGCGACGATCATCGGGTTGCGCGCGAAGGCCACCGCGATGTTGGTGCCGAGCTCGAGCGACGACGTGTGCTCGGCGGCCAGCAGCAGCGGCAGAAACGGGTCGTGACTGGTTTCGGCCGTCCAGCCCCCGTCGTACCCCTGGCGTTCCAGATCGTCGGCCGCCGCGGCGGCGTGATCGAGGCGATTGGGGATGCCCCCGTCGATCTTGAGGCGGCGGGCGTCGGCCATGCGGGTAACTTTACAGTAAGCAATCCAGTATGTGACCCTACTCGTCTGGTGGCGATCGCGGCCGCCGCTCGCACCCCCCGTGAGGTAGGACATAGGCATGGCAAAACCCCAGGATTGGGAGGAGACGCTCGCGGACCTCGACCGTCGCCGACGGCACGCGTGGGCCATGGGCGGGCCGCAGCGGCTCGACAAGCACCGCGGCAAGGGCAAGCTCGACGCCCGCGCGCGGATCGACCGGCTCCTCGACCCCGGCACCTTCCGGGAATTCGGCACCCTGGTCGGCGGCGAGATCGCCGCCGACGGGATCGTCGTCGGCTCCGGCTCGGTCAACGGCTCGCCGGTGCTGGTGGGCGCCGAGGACTTCACCACGCTGGCGGGCAGCATCGGACCCGGGGGGAATTCCAAGCGCTACCGCATCGCCGAGCTGGCGCTGCGCGACAAGGTTCCGCTGGTGATGCTGCTCGAGGGCGCCGGCTTCCGACCCACCGGCGGGCATTACGGGCGCACGCCGACCGACCTGCTGGCCCAGGCCCAGTGTTCGGGCCGGGTGCCGACCGTCGCGGGCGTGCTCGGCCCCTCGGCGGGGCACGGCGCCCTGGTTGCCCCGGTGTGCGACTTCCGGATCATGAGCGCCCAGGGCGCCATCTTCACGGCCGGGCCGCCCGTCGTCAAAGAGTCCACCGGAGAGGACATCTCGAAGGAGGACCTCGGCGGGCCGAATGTCGCGCTGCCCAGCGGGGTGATCCACAACGTCGCCGAGGACGACGAGGCCGTGCTCGACGAAATCCGCCGCTACCTGTCGTACTTCCCACCCAGCGCCTGGTCCTACCCGTCGCCGCTGCCCCCCTCCGACGCGGCCGCGCCGCGGCCGACACCGGAGCTGCTCGACATCGTCTCCCGCGACAACCGCCGCGTCTATGACATGCGCGCGGTGCTCGACGTGGTGTTCGACTCACCGGACTGGTTGGAGGTGCAGCCGCAGTTCGGCAGGGCCATCATCTGCGCCCTGGCCCATCTCGGCGGCCACCCGGTCGCGGTGGTGGCCAACCAGCCGCAGGTGCTGGCCGGTTCCATCGACGCCGATGCCGCCGACAAGGCGGCGCATTTCATCATGGTGGCCGACTCGTTCCACCTGCCGATCGTGTTCCTCGCCGACAACCCCGGCATGCTGCCCGGCAGCCGCTCCGAGCGCAGCGGCGTGCTGCGCGCCGGCGGGCGGATGTTCGCCGCCCAGACCGCGGCCACCACGGTGAAGCTGCACCTGACGCTGCGCAAGGCGTAC
Organism: uncultured Actinomycetota bacterium; assembly: GCA_963711445.1. GTDB lineage: Bacteria > Actinomycetota > Actinomycetes > Mycobacteriales > Mycobacteriaceae > Mycobacterium. Next base: position 942,409 of record CAVQEF010000001.1, on the reverse strand, counting down.
GGGTTCGGCTCCATGGTGATGTCGCTGCTGGGCTTCGACCACCAGACCGCGACCTTCGCCTATCCCGGTGCGACCATGGGCGCGATGAGCGCCGCGGCGCTCAGCCGCGCGTCGCACGCCGGGGAGGACCTCACCGAAAAGCTGCGCGACGCCGAGCTGCAGGCCTCGTTCCGGTCGGCCGAGAACATGGGCTTCGACGAGCTCATCGACCCCCGCGAGACGCGTGACGCCCTGCTCGCCGCCCTGCGGCGCGGCATCTCCAGCCGGCAGGCCGCCGCGGAACCGGTGTCGCGCACGGTCATCATGCCCTGACTTGTTGGCGCGAGAGTGCGTGTCTGTACGGCGACACGCCGCTACAGGCGTACAACTACGCACGCTCACGGCTAAGCCTCGCCGCGATACTCCACGACCACCGGCTCGAGCTCGTCGGGCGTGGCTCCGTGCATGATCACCGCGTCGGCGCCGTAGCCGAATTCCTTGCGGATGCGGTCCACGCATTGGGCGGCCGACCCGGTGGCCGACGGCTCGAGCCATTCGTCGGGGATGAGCGTCGCGATGTGCTCGATCTGCTCGGGCGTGGCCTTGTGGTCGATCCCGCCCGCGATGGACGTCACCACCGGATCCTCCCGGAACCGTTGCAGCACAGCGGGATCCCAGTCGTTGGTCCGCACCAGGAGGTCGCCGTAGCCCTGCAGGTAGGTGGCCAGCCGCGCCACGGTCTTCTTCAGCCGCAGTTGTTCGGGCAGGTGGTCGCCGACCGTGGCGAAGCAGGACCACACCCGCACGCCGTCGGGGTCGCGGCCGGCCTGCTCCGCGGCGGTCTTGACGGTCGCCACGCAGCGCTGCAACGTTTCCGGGGTGAAGTAGGTGTGCAGGATGACGTCGTCGAACGCCCGGCCGCCCAGCGCAAGCGTGTTGGGCCCGAAGGCGACCAGCGCCAAGCGGATGTCCTCGTTGAAGTCCGGGTCGAGGAACAGGACGGGGTATTTGCCCATCGGGCCGTCGTGGTTGAAGATCAGCTCGCCGTGCCACAGCCGGCGCATGACCTGCGCCCAGTCCTCCATCTGCGCGGTCGTGACCGCCGGGATGCCGAACGCGCCATAGATCGCGGCGATGCCGCGGCCGATGCCCAGCGTGAACCGCCCCCCGGAAAGCCGGTGCATCGTGGTGGCCCACGACGCGCTGATCAGCGGGTGGCGGGTGTTGTGATTGGTTGCGGCGGTGGCGATCTGCATGCGCGTCGTCACGGCGCACGCAGCCCCCGTCAACGACGACGCCTCCTTGACGTTCCAGCGCTCGGAGATGAAGGCCGTCCCCAAGCCCAACTCCTCGCCGCGGCGCGCCTCGTCCATCAAGGTCGCCGGCCCCTCCCCGCCGGCGCCGGCCAGCAGGTAGTAACCCAATTCGTCGAGCGCGCGATCGTTGCTCAATTCCAAACCCCTTGCTGGTAGCCGCAATTCCACACCTCGGTGATCTCACCGTCGACCACACGGAACACCTCGATGCTGGCGATCCTGGCGTGCGTGCCGTCCGTCGTGGTCATCGTCGAGTCGTAGACGATCGTCACGTGTTCACCGTCGTCGCCGGCGACCACCACGTTCAACTCGAAGCGCAACGCGTCGAACATCGCCCAGGTGTCGACCACCCGCTGGACGGCCTGCTCGCGGGTCAGCGTGTGCGCCTCGCCGACCCCGTGGCGAATGACGGTGTCGGCGAACAGCTCCCCGGCCAGGCCGAAATTGCGTTCGTTCCAGACCACGAGGTTGTAGAGTTCGACCACTTCGCGGGCCGTGCGCGTGGATGCCATCAGCCGGACGTCGCCGCGTCTGCTTTTTGCGAGGCCACCTCGCGCAGGAATTGCGCGGTGACCCGCTGCACCCGCCGGGAGAACACGTGCCCGACGTGGCTGCCGTCGTACCAGTGCAGCCGGCCGCCCCAGCGTTCCTGCAGCGCGACCGCGGGCTCACGCATCGCCATCCGGTCATGCCACGCCCCCACGATGAGCCGGCGGTGCGGCGGCGGGCCCGGGTCGACCGCGAGCGGGTCGATCACCGAGGTCAGCTGCGCGACCTCGGCCGATCCCAGCAACTCACGGAACCCGTCGCGGGACGACCCCCACCGCCCCAGGTGTCGCGCGATCATCGCGTTGAGACCCAGGATCGGGGTGTAGAGCGCGACCCCGTCGATCTGCCGCTCCAGGTGTGAAACCAGCGCGGCCACCGGGCTGCCCATCGAAATCCCCGCCACCACAACGGCGGTGGCCTGCGGCTGCACCCATCGCACCACGGCGCGGACCTCCGACACCGATCGCATCATGCCCGCGACGTTGCCCAGCGGGTCCACGTCGGGATATGCCGGCCATTCGCGGCGCCGGCAACCGTGTCCCGGCTGCACCGGCAGGGCGACGTTGAAGCCGAGCTCCTGGTGGATGCGGCCGACCCGCGTCAGCAACAGATCCTCGGTGCCGCCCTGGCCGGCGCCGTGCACCCAGACCAGCCACGGCCGCGGGCCGTCGCGGTGCCGGCACAGGTGCACGACCGCCCTCGCCGGCCCGCCCAGCCCGTCGGCCTGCAGCGCCGCCGGCAACGCCGGATCGTGCTCGAACGTCATCCGCTCGTAGGCCAGGCCGGCGACCCGGCGGTGCCGCAGCGACGTCGGCCGCAACGGCTTGGGCTCGGCGTGTGCGCCGTCGATGCCGAGCACGGACAGTTCCTCGGCCGCCGGAGTGCATGCGGCCACCGGCCGCAGCGCGGCGGGGGCCCCGCCCAGCAGCGAAAAGGCACTCAGCACAAGCTCGTCCAGCATGACCTCACCGAACTGACGCACACCGCGCGCCGACGCCGGGGTCCACCCGGTGGACTCGTGAAGACCGGCCACCGTCCGCGGCAGCACCATCGCCAGCTCCCGCGCGACGTCCGGAGTCCTCGTCAGCCACGACATGGCGCTCACCCTAACCCGCTATGCCAGCTTGAAACCGGTGTACCCGCCCGCCGCGATCTCGTCGCAGCGGCGCCGGTATTCGGGAATTCCGCCGGTGTAGCCCATGTACATGCGCTTCTTGCCGGGTACGTTGCCCCCGTTGTACCAGGAGTTGCAGGAAGGGTGGACCAGCACCGTCGACGCGACGAGCGCGGTGGCGTGCTCGATCCACTCCTGCTGGGCGGTGGCCAGCGCCTCGATGGTGCGGATGTTGTTGGCCCGCAGATACCCGATGCAGTCGGCGATCCACTCGACATGCTGCTCGAGGGCGGCGACGAAGTTCGTCGCGGGGCTCGGGCCGCCCGGGCCCTGGACCGTGAACAGGTTCGGGAAGCCGGCGACCGCCAGGCCCAGGTACGACAGGGGGCCCTGATCGGCCCAGAACCCACCGAGCGACTCCCCGCCGCGGCCGCGGACGTCGATGCGGCTCAGCGCACCGGTCATGGCGTCGAAGCCGGTGGCGTAGACGATGACGTCCAGCTCGTACGACGCGTGCTCGGTGCGGATGCCGGTCGGCGTGACTTCACGGATCGGCGACTTGCGCAGGTCGACCAGGGTGACGTTGTCCCGGTTGAACGTCTCGTAGTAGCCCTGGTCGATGATCGGTCGCTTGCAGGCGAAGGGGTGCACCGGCACCAGCGATGCGGCCGTGTCCGGGTCCTTGACGATGCGGGCCACCGCCTCGCCGTACAGTCGGGCCGCCATCCGGTTGGCCTCGATGTCGAAGAAGATATCGCCCCAGTTCAGCGCGCCCAGGATGCCGTGCTCGTCGATGGCGCGCAGCTGTTCTTCGCGCGTCGCCGACTTCAGCGGCGGCCTGCCCAGCATTTCGAGCAACACGGAGAATGCGCTCAACCGCGCCGCGCCGATCGGGTGCTCCCGCTGGGCGGCCCGGATTTCGCCGTAGCGGGCCTTCATCTCCTCGAGCTCGCCCGGCTCGAATCGGTGCACCCGCCAGGGCAGCGTGTAGGTCGCGGAGCGCTGAAACACGTAGAGCTGTGCGGCTTCCCGCGCCACAACGGGGATGAGCTGAACACCGCTCGAGCCGGTGCCGATGACGCCGACCCGCCGGCCCGCGAGATCGAAGCCCTCCTTCGGCCAGCGGCTGGTGAACAGCGACGTCCCGGCGAACGCGTCCATGCCGGGGATGTCGGGTTCCAGCGGCACCGACAGAATCCCGGTGGCGGCGATGACGAACGGGGCGCGGAAGGTCTCGCCGGCCCGGGTGCGCACCTCCCAGGCGGCGGCGTCCTCGTCGAAGGTCATCGCGACGACCTTGGTGCCGAACGCGATGTCGCGGCGCAGGTCGAGCCGGTCGGCGACGAAGTTCAGGTAGGCCTCGATCTCGGGCTGGGCCGGCATCGACTCCGTCCAGACCCATTCCTGCTGGATCTCCTCGGAGAAACTGTAGGAGTATTCGATGCTTTCGATGTCGCAGCGCGCACCCGGGTAGCGGTTGTACAGCCAAGTGCCACCGACGTTCTCGGCCATCTCCAGGACCCGGGCACGGATGCCGAGCTGCCGCAGCCGATGCAGCATGTACAGGCCGGAGAAGCCGGCGCCGACGACCAGCACGTCGAGGCGCCCGTCGTCGTCGCCCTGGGGAAGTTCCTCGCGATCCATACAGCTCCCTTGCCCCGCGCCGGCCGAACTGCTGAAATCTATACTGTAACGGACTTAGTATCAACGAACCGGAGGCTTCGCTGTGTTAGTGCCCTTCACCTGGAAGGTCACCGGGTGGTTCATGGTCGGCTGGTCCCCGGAATTCCCGGTCGGCGAGGTGCGGCCCCTGCACTACTTCGGCGAGGATTTGGTGGCCTACCGCGACTCCTCCGGTGAGCTGCACGTGCTGGAGGCGCACTGCAAGCACCTCGGCGCGCACATCGGCCACGGCGGCAAGGTGGTCGGCGACTGCGTCCAGTGCCCGTTCCACGGGTGGCGCTGGGGCCCGGACGGCACCAACCGGTACATCCCCTACCAGCCGGACCGGCCCAACCGCGCGCTGCGGCTGCGGGTGTTCCCGGTGCGCGAGCAGTACGACTGCGTGTTCGTCTGGCATCAGCCCGACGGCAAGGAGCCGCAATGGGAGATGCCGGACATCTTCAAGAAGTTCCCGCAGTTCGAGACCGACCCGGCGGCCTATTACCGCGCGTATCCGGAGTTTTCCCGCCGCGCGGAACGCGAACCGGTGCATCCGCAGATCGTGGCGGAAAACGCTCCCGACAGCGCCCATTTCGAGTATGTCCATCACGCCACGGTGACCCCGAAGGTGCTGGACTGGAGGATCGCCGACCACGAATGGCGATTCGTCGCGGGCTGGCCGGACGCGCGCAGCGACGATCCCGGGGACCTCGCCCTGCGATTCCACAGCCACCTGTTCGGCCTCGGCGGGGCGATCAGCGTCTTCGAGGGCGCCCAGAACCATCGGCTGATCTTCACCTGCACGCCCGTCGACGACGAGTGTTCGGACTTGTTCTATTCGATCTGGTGGCCCCGAAACCCCGGCGACACCGCCGACGTGCCGGAGGGCAAGCTGCGCGAGGTCATCGAGAAGCAGTTCCTGTCCACGGTTTTCGACGATCTGCAGATCTGGCGCTATCAGAGGTATGTGGAGAATCCGGCACTGTCCAAGGTCGACGCGAAAGGCTATATGGCGCTGCGCAAATGGGCGACCCAGTTCTACGAAGTGCCGGCATGACCGCGCTCGAGAACCTCGCGGCGCCCGGGCACACCGCGATCGTCACCCAGGAGTGCCAGGGTGCGGTCATCGGCCCGGACGCCGGGCTGGTGCAGCTGGCCACCGAAGCCCGCCGCGTCGCGCTGCCCAACATCGTGCGGCTGGTGCCCGCCGCACGGGCGGCCGGGGTGCAAGTCGTGCACTGCCTGGTGCGGCGCCGGCCCGACGGCCTGGGCTCCAACCACAACGCCAAGATCTTCAGCGCGGGCCGCGGCCCCGGAAAGGGTGCGGTGGACATCGCGCCCGGCACCCCCGGAGCGGCACTGCTGCCCGAATTGGGTCCGGAGCCAACCGATCTGGTGCTCAGCCGCTGGCACGGCGTCGGCCCGATGGGCGGCACCGACCTGGACGCGGTGCTGCGCAACCTCGGGGTGTCGACCATCGTCGTGGTCGGCGTTTCGCTGAACATCGCGATCCCCAACGTCGTGATGGACGCGGTGAACGCCGCCTATCGCGTCGTCGTGCCCCGGGATGCCGTGGCGGGCATACCCGCCGAGTACGGCGAAGCGGTCATCGCGAACACACTGTCGCTGCTGGCGACCATCACCAGCACCGACGATCTGCTGCGGGTGTGGCAGCGGTGACCGACACCGCTCCCGGAGTTCGCGGCGGGTTTCCCGACATCAAGCCGGCCGACGACGCGCCGCCAGAGCTGGGCCGGTTCGTGGCCGCGATGCGCCGCCTGCAGGACCTCACGGTGTGCTCCGGCCCGGACGCCTCGGCCTGGGCCACCGCGGCCCAACACGTCGAGAACGCCTGCGAGTTGCTCGACGGCCACCAGGTGCCCGAGGGCAGTGCGCCGGCCGGCCGGGTCATCGAACTGCCCGGGTTGGGCCATCCCCTGCTGCCGCCCTGGACCGTCCGGGGCTCGGGTCCGGACGGTGTCACGATGGACGGGCATTTCACCCGGTCGCACGTGGGCGGCAACAACGCCGTGCACGGCGGCATGATCCCGTTGTTCTACGACTGGCTCTTCGGGATGGTGGTGTCCACCGCCGGTTGTCCCCCCACCCGCACGGGGTACCTGCACGTCGACTACCGCAACGTCACCCCGATCGACGAGCCGTTGACCGCCTTCGGCCGCATCACCGACATCGAGGGCCGGAAGGTCTTCATCTCCGCTACGATGACGGCCGCCGATGGCACGCTGCTCACCGAGGCCACCGGCCTGATGGTCCGGCTGCTCCCCCACCAGCCGTGAGAGGAGTCACCGCCGTGCGAACAGACACAGAATCGCGCTTTGGCGGCCATCCGGGTGCGATTCCGCTTCTGCTCGGCGAAAGGAAATAGTGCACACCACAACACAATTCACGGTGCCCGCCGTCACCAAGGCGATCGCGGCGGCGATCGGTGACCGCGACCTGCTCATCCAGGGCAACCGGCGGTACAGCTATGCCCAGGTGGTCGAGCGTTCCAACCGGCTCGCCGCCTATCTGCACTCGCGCGGGCTGGGCTGCCACACCGAACGCTCCGCGCTGGCCGGCCACGAGGTGGGCCAGGACCTGCTCGGTATCTATGCCTACAACGGGAACGAATACGTCGAGGCGTTCCTCGGCGCGTTCGGGGCCCGGGTCGCCCCGTTCAACGTGAACTTCCGCTACGTCAAGAACGAGCTGCAGTATCTGCTCGCCGACGCCGGAGCGACCGCGCTGGTCTACCACGCGGTGTTCGCGCCGCGCGTGGCCGAGGTGCTGCCGGACCTTCCGCAGCTGCGGGTGCTGATCCAGATCGCCGACGACTCGGGCAACGAGTTACTGGACGGGGCGGTGGATTACGAGGCCGCCCTGGCATCCGCTGCCGCCGAACCACCGGTGCACCACTCCCCAGATGACCTGTACGTGCTGTACACCGGCGGCACCACGGGGATGCCGAAGGGCGTGCTGTGGCGCCAGCACGACATCTTCATGACCTCCTTCGGCGGACGCAACCTGATGACCGGCGAGCCCGCACAGTCCGTCGAGGAGATCGTGGCCCGCACCACCGCGGGCCCGGGCACCACGTTGATGATCCTGCCGCCCCTCATGCACGGCGCCGCCCAGTGGAGCGTGATGACGGCCATCAACACCGGGCAGTCCATCGTCTTCCCTTCCGTCGTCGACCATTTGGACGCCGACGACGTCGTTCGCACCATCGAGGCCGAGCGGGTGAGCGTGGTGACGGTGGTCGGGGACGCGATGGCGCGCCCGCTGGTGGCCGCCATCGAGAAGGGCATCAGCGACGTGTCGTCGCTGGGCGTGGTCGCCAACGGCGGCGCGCTGCTGACGCCGTACGTCAAGCAGCGGTTGATCGACGCCCTGCCCAACGCCGTCGTCGTCGACGGCGTCGGATCCTCGGAAACCGGGGCGCAGATGCACCACATGTCGACCTCGGGGGCGGTGTCGACCGGCACTTTCAACGCCGGGCCGGACACCTTCGTCGCCGCCGAAGACCTGTCCTCCATCTTCGAACCCGGTCACGAGGGCATCGGCTGGCTGGCGCAGCGCGGCTATGTCCCGCTGGGCTACAAGGGCGATGCGGCCAAGACCGCCACCACCTTCCCGGTGATCGACGGGGTGCGGTATGCGATCCCCGGTGACCGCGCCCGCCACCGCGCCGACGGCAGCATCGAGCTGCTGGGTCGCGATTCGGTGACGATCAACTCCGGCGGCGAGAAGATCTTCGCCGAGGAGGTCGAGACCGCGCTCGCGTCGCACCCCGCGGTGGCCGACGTAGTGGTCGCCGGGCGGCCGAGCGAGCGATGGGGCCAGGAGGTCGTCGCGGTCGTGGCGCTCAACCCGGGCGCGGTCGCCGAGGCCGCCGACCTGGTGGCCCACGCCGCGGCTTCGCTGGCCCGCTACAAGCTCCCGAAGGCCATCGTCTTCCGCCCGGCCATCGAACGCAGCCCGTCCGGTAAGGCCGACTACCGGTGGGCGCGCGAGCAGGCGACGGACGGCTGAGCATGCCGCGGCTGCGCAAGGGCGAGATGCTGACGGCGTCGACACAGGTGCGCGCCGACGCCGGGCGGGTCTATGCCGTCGTCTCGGATGTCACGCGCATTCCCGAGTGGAGCCCGGAAACAGTACGCGCGGAGTGGATTGCGCCGGAACGGTTTCGGGCCTGGAACCGGCGCCGGCTAAGCCGGTGGAGCACGGTCGCCAACGTCGTGGACGCCGAGCCGGGCCGTCGGTTCTCGTTCGTGGTTCAGGCCCTGGGCGGGGACTGGACGCAATGGACCTACCGCATCGAACCGGGGCCGGGCGCGGGCACCACACGATTGACCGAGGAGTTCGCGATGTGCGTCGACCTGCCCTGGGGTGTGCTGATTTTCGAGCATCTGTTCATGTTCGTCCGGGATCGCGGGGCAGATCTGCAGAACAACCTCGACGCCTCAGTGCGCCGGATCCGGGCCATCGCCGAAGCCGGGGATCCATGACCTACCAAGGCCGTATCGCCGTGGTCACCGGCGCCGGATCCGGCATCGGCCGCGCCCTGACCTGCGCGCTGACCCAAGGCGGCGCGCACGTCGCGGCCTGCGACATCGACGAGGCGGGGCTGGCCGCCACGCGGGCGGCGTGCCCGCCGGGTCACGTTACGACTCAGCGCGTCGATGTCACCGACCGCGACGCGGTATTGGCTTACGCACGGCAGGTGCGCGCCGAACTCGGGCCGGCCTCAATGGTGTTCAACAACGCCGGGGTGGACCTGTTCGCCAGCGTGGCCGACATGTCCTGGACGGACTTCGACTGGCTCATGGGCATCAACGTCGGCGGCGTCGTCAACGGCACCAAGGCGTTTCTGCCTCAGCTCATCGAGTCGGGCTCCCCGCGGCGCCCCGCCCGGCTGGTGAACCTGTCCAGCGCCTTCGGCCTGATCGCGGTGCCCTACCAGGGCGCCTACAGCATGTCGAAGTTCGCGGTGCGCGGCCTCACCGAGGCGCTGCGCCAGGAGATGCTCATCGAGCGCCGCCCGGTGACCGTGCACTGCGTGCACCCGGGCGTCGTGCGCACCAACTTCGGGGCCAACATGCGCACCGCGGCCACCGAGGACCCCGACCAGGCGGCCAGGCTGTTCGCCCGTGCGGCGCTCACCTCGCCCGAGAAGGCCGCTCGGCTCATCCTGCGGGGCGTCGAGCGCAACCGGCCCAGGATCCTCATCGGGGCCGACGGGCGCGCCATGGCGGCGCTGCCCCGGCTGCTCGGTGCCGGCTACACCGGCCTGTTCGGCCGCGCCGCGCGGCTGACCCGTTAGCCGCGCCTGAGCCGGCGGCGCGTGCGCGCCCGCGTCATGCGCATCATGGCGTCGGCGCCCCAGCCGCAACGGCGCGCCGAAGGGCGCGGCCGACGGGATCATCTGCGCCGCAACGTCGTTGCGGGCCACCCCGCCGCTGCGGATCTTGACGCGACATGCGATCTCGTGTGCTCGAGACCGAGACCATGCCGATCACCTCGGTGAACTACGGTGACGGCCCGGGGTCGGGTGCCGAAGTCGGCGGCCATGGCGTCCACGAACGCGTCGGTGTTGTCCAGCACGAGCGCCATCAGCCGGTCGATGCGGTTGCGCCGGCCAGGCCCGCGCCGAGTGTGCTCATATTGCCTACTGTAATAATTACAGTACGATCTAACGCAAAGCGCTTGCCCGTCCTGCCGAAGATGCTGGAGATGTAGGTGACAACCAACGTTCACGCCGCCACCGGCTCCGACGACCAGACCGTCAGCCTGCGTGACCCCTACCCGTTCTTCGCCCGCAAGCGGCGGGAGGCCGGCGTGTTCCGCGGGACGGTCATGGACTATTCCAAGACGCCCGAGTCGCTGATGCCCAAGCGTGAGTACTCCGCCGTGTCCTTCGACGCGGTCAACAGGGTGTTCCGGGACGGCCAGGTGTTCAGCTCGGCGCCCTACGACAAGACCATCGGGCTGTTCATGGGCCCGACCATCCTGGCGATGGGGGGAAAGAAGCACCGCGACCACCGCAACCTGGTGTCGGCGGCCTTCAAGTCCAAGGCCCTGGCCCGGTGGGAGCCCACCATCGTGCGCCCGATCTGCAACGCGTTGATCGACGAGTTCATCGACGCCGGCGAGGCCGACCTGGTGCGGCAGTTCACCTTCGAATTCCCCACCCGCGTCATCGCGCAGCTGCTGGGGCTGCCGGCCGACGACCTGCCGGCGTTCCGCAAGCGCGCCGTCCAGTTGATCAGCTACCACGTCGACTACGAACGCGCCTTCGAGGCCTCGGCGGCGCTCAAGGACTACTTCCTCGAGCAGGTCGAGCAGCGCAGGTCCGGGCCCACCTCCAGACCAACACAGGACATCATCGGCGACCTGGTCACCGCGGAGATCGACGGCGAAAGGCTCAGCGACGAAGCCATTTACTCCTTCCTGCGGCTGCTGTTGCCCGCCGGGCTGGAGACCACCTACCGGTCGTCGGGAAACCTGCTGTATCTGCTGCTCACGCACCCGGACCAGTTCGCCGCGGTGCAAGCCGATCACCAGCTGATCCCCCAGGCAATCGAGGAAGGGTTGCGCTTCGAAACGCCGCTGACCACCGTGCAGCGCTTCACCACCAAAGACACCGAGCTGGACGGGGTCACGATCCCGGCACGCTCGGTAGTCGGTGTGTGCATGGGTTCGGCGAATCGGGACGAGCACCGCTGGGAACGTTCGGAGGAATTCGACATCTTCCGCACACAAATCCCGCACATCTCCTTCGCCGCCGGTGAACATACGTGTTTGGGTCTTCACCTATCGCGGATGGAAACCCGCGTCGCACTGGAATGCTTGCTCAGTCGGCTGACCAACATCACCCTGCTGACCGACGGTGACGCTCAAGACCCCCACATCCACGGCCAGCCCTTCCGCTCGCCGACGGCACTTCCGGTGACGTTCGACGCCAAGTAGGGTCCCCAAAATGGTCAAGGTAATGGCGGGCTTTCGGGTCCTGGAGCTTGCGCAGTTCACGTTCGTCCCGGCGGCGGGAGCCATCCTCGCCGATTGGGGCGCCGATGTCATCAAAGTCGAACACCCGCTGCGCGGCGACACGCAACGCGGCTTCATCAACATGGGTGGCATCCAGATCGACCCGGAGCGGCATCCGTTGATGGAGCATCCCAACCGGGGCAAGCGCAGCGTCGGGATCGACGTGTCGACGCCCGGCGGCCAGGAGGTGATCTACGAACTGGCCAAGACTTCCGACGTGTTCCTCACCAATTACCTGCCCGCGCACCGGCAGAAGCACAAGTTCGACGTCGAGCACATCCGCGCGGTGAACCCGGACATCGTCTATGCGCGGGGTTCGGCGTACGGCGACAAGGGCGGCGAGCGCGACGTCGGCGGGTATGACGGGACGGCCTTCTGGACGCGCAGCGGCATCGGCTACGCGCTGACACCCGAAGAGCTGGGCGGTGCACTGGGGCAGGGCATTCCCGCATTCGGCGATTCGATCGGCGGCATGTTCATCGCCGGCGGCATCTCGGCCGCGCTGCTGCATCGCGAGCGCACCGGCGAAGCCCTCGAACTCGACGTGTCGCTGCTGAGCACGGCCTGGTGGGCGGCGGGCGCGAGCATGACGCAGGGCATGGAGACCGGCGAAGTCATGCGCACGCCCATGCCGGGATCCGGTGCGGCGTCGGTGAATCCCTTCATGGGCAACTACACCACCTCCGACGGCGGCACCATCAACCTGTGCATCATCAGCCCTACCGGGTTGATCCGCGACACGTTCGAGCACCTCGGCATCCCCGAGGCGGCCGATGACCCCCGATTCTCCGACGTGCTGCCCTTGATACAGAACGCCGACGCGGCCGCCGAACTGATCGCGAAAGCGTTCGCCGGCAAGCCGTTTGATTATTGGCGACAACACCTGAAGACGATGAAGGGCCAATGGGCGCCCTTCCAGAGCCTCCTCGACCTGGCCAAAGACGAGCAGGCCATCGCCAACGACATGATCGCCGAGGTGGAACTCGCCGGCGGCGGCAAGCCCTTCCGCGTCGTGCGCGGACCCGTCCAGTTCAACCACGAGCCGCTGGAGACCACGCGGGCGCCGCAGGCCTCCGAACACACCGAGCTCGTGCTGATGGAGCTGGGCATGGACTGGGACCGCATCGAAGAACTCAAGGAGTCGGGAGCCATCGCGTGACGCGCGCCGGCGACCATGCAACGGGGGCACCGCCCGCTTGCGGGGGACGAAGCGATGAGAAGGAGCGGCGCCAATGAACGACGTCGCCATCATCGGGGTGGGCCTGCACCCGTTCGGCCGCTTCGAGGGCAAGTCCGCGATGGAGATGGGCGCCGACGCAATCCGGCTCGCGGTCGCCGACGCGGGCGTGCAATGGAAGGACGTCCAGGCCGCCACCGGGGGCAGCTGGACGGTGGCCAACCCCGACGCGATCGTCGCCATGGTCGGGCTGTCGGGCATCCCGTTCACCAACGTGTTCAACGCATGCGCGACCGCGGCCAGCGCCGCCAAGGTGTGCGCCGACGGAATCCGGCTGGGCGACTACGACATCGGGATCGCCATCGGCCTGGACAAGCATCCGCGCGGGGCCTTCACCGAGGACCCGGCCCTGGTGGGCATGCCGCGTTGGTACGCCGAGAACGGGCAATACCTGACGACCAAGTTCTTCGGCATGAAGGCCAACCGCTACCTGTACGACCACGGCATCTCACAGCGGACGCTGGCCAAGGTGGCCGCCAAGAACTTCCGCAATGGGGCGCTGAATCCCAACGCCTTTCGCCGCAAGCCGATGGCCGAAGAGGACATCCTCAACTCGACGATGCTGAACTACCCGCTCACCCAGTACATGTTCTGCGCGCCCGACGAGGGCGCCGCCGCGGTGGTGATGTGCCGCGCGGACATCGCCCATCGTTATACCCCCAAGCCCGTGTATCTGCGGGCCGTCGAGGTGCGCACCCGCCGCTACGGGGCCTATGAGGTCAACACCACCTTCGCCCCGGTCGACGAGGACGCGTCCCCGACCGTGTACGCCTCGCGCGCCGCGTTCGAGCGGGCGGGCGTGGCGCCCGGCGACGTCGATGTGATTCAGCTGCAGGACACCGACGCCGGCGCGGAGATCATCCACATGGCCGAATGCGGGTTCTGCGCCGACGGCGAGCAGGAAGAGCTGCTCGCCTCTCGCGCCACCGAGATCGCCGGGTCGATGCCGGTCAACACCGACGGCGGGCTGATCGCCAACGGCGAGCCGATCGGCGCGTCGGGCCTGCGCCAAATCCACGAGCTGGTGACCCAACTGCGCGGCCAGGCGGGTGATCGTCAGGTGCCCGGCGAGCCGCGCGTGGGGTTCGCCCAGCTCTACGGCGCGCCCGGCACCGCCGCGGCGACGATCCTGACGACCTGACCGGCTTTCGCCACGCGCCGAGCGTGAACTGACGGCGACGACACGCCGGCGGCGTTCGCCCTCACGTCACGCTGGGCGAGTCAGGAGGCTTTCGGCGGCGCGTAGGCCGGCTTGCCCAGGCCGAGCACGTACTGGGCGATCATGTTGCGGAACACCTCCAGGGTGCCGCCGTAGATCCCGACCAGCGGTGCGAATCGGAAGGTGTACTCCGAGGCGCCGTCGTCGGCCGCACCGTCGGTGCCGAGCGGCAGCGCGGAGGCCGCACCGAGGATGTCCATCAGCTCCGGTGAGATGTCGCGCATCGTCTGGGCGAGGGCGACGCGGCCGAAGATGCTGGGCGCGCTCAGTGCCGCCTCCATGCGGGCGGCGCTGCGCCCCAACCGGTATGCCACCGACGCGTCGTCGATGAGCCTGCACCCGGCCGGGTCTTTCTCGGTGGCCTTGGCGGCCGCCTTGTCGAGGGCGTCGGCCATGAAACCGGCCTGGTGCATCATGATCGACACGTCCTGCAGCCCGTCCGGGGCCGCCGCCACCGCGCCGTGTTCGGTGTTGAGTGGCTCCCGCAGCACCGTCCAGCCGGCGTTCACGTCCCCCAGGCGGTACTTGTCGTCGACACGCACGTCGCTGTAGTACACGATGTTGGTGCGGTCACCGTCGACGGTGCGGATGCCCTGGATCTCGATCCCCGGCGAGTCCAGCGGGACCAGGAACATCGTCAGGCTCTGGTGCTTCGGCGCCTCCGGCGCGGTGTTCGTGATGAGGAAGACGTACTGACAGTTGTGCGCCCCGGTGGTGAACATCTTGGAGCCATTGATGATCCACGTTGATCCATCACCGTCGCGCACCGCGCGGGTCTTGCAGGTCGCGATGTCGGATCCGCCTTCGGGTTCGGTGTAGCCCAGGCATAACCGCACGTGCCCGCTGAAGACACCCGACAACACCTCCTCCCGCACCTCATCGGAGCCGAACTTGGCCACCGAGCGGGCCACCATGGCGGTGGTGCCCCACGTCACCCAGGGCACGTGCGCGCGCCGCTTCTCCAGCTCCCAGATGCGACGGTGCAACCTGCTGAAGCCGCCCTCGGCCTCCGGCTTCCATTCCCGCTCGAGGTAGCCGGCGGCGCCCAGCGCCAGGTGCACCCCTTCGTCGAAGTTGTCGCCCGTCTCGCGGTCACGCCGCCTGACCTCTTCGGTCACCTGCGTCCGCAGGAAATCGCGGGACTGTTCCAAAAATTCCCGATCGTCGGCCGACAGCGTGACTCGTGAAAAGTCCACCCTATGCGCCCTTTCCGCTTTCGCGTGCGGCGACCAGCTCGCCGACGTACTTGGCGGCCGCGCCGGGGTCCCCACCGGCCACCGCCCAACCCCGGGCCCGCACCAGATATGCCGTGGCGGCCGCCTCCGCCGAGACACCGAGTCCACCTTGCACGTGCACCGCCATGGTCGCGGCCTTCGCCGCTTCCTCGGCCATGAAGACGAACGCCGAGGGCGCCAACTCCGGGCGTTCGTCGGGCTCGTTGTCCAAGAACCACGCCGCCCGCCGCGCCAGGTTGCGGCCACCCTGCACGGTGATCGCGATGTTGGCCAGCGGGTGCGAGATGCCCTGCAGCGTCGAGATCGGCACGCCGAGCGTGTACCGGGTCTTGGCGAACTCGGCCGCGATGGTCATGGTCTCCTCCACCAGGCCCACCAATGCCGCCGCGGTCAGCAACCGCCACTCGTCCAGTGCCCGTTGGTATTCCCCCAGCGCGCCGGGGCCGCTGGCCAGCACGGTACGACCGTCGGCAGCCGCCGGATCCACCCACGCCATCGGCAGCCGGCCGATGTTGTCCACCTTGGCCGGGCGTGTGGCGAAGGTCAGCCGCACCACGTCGACACCGTCGCGGACGATGATCTGATCGGCGATCGATCCGGTGGGGATGAGCCGCGACCCGGCAACGCTGTCGTGCTGCGGATCGAGCCCCGCGAGCTGCTTGCCCTGCACGACATCGGATTCGGCAGCGCCGAGCCGGGCCAGCAGCCGCGCCGCGCAGACCTGGTCGATCCATGGCACCGGCGCCAGCGAGCGGCCGATCTCCTCGGCCACCAACGTCAGATCGACCAGTGTCGCCCCGTCCCCGCCCGCGGACTCCGGCAGCGCCATCGTCGTGGCGCCCATCGCGCACAACCGCTCCCACAGGTTCTTGTCGAAGCCGGATTCCTCGGCGGCACGCACGGTTTCGATCGGGCAATGTGTCTTGAAGAAGTCGCGGTAGGCGGCCTGCAACGCCTCGTGGTCCGCGGTCAGGCTGTAGTCGAGCCTGCGTAGTTCGTATCGGTCCATGCTTAGCGTTCCTCCTGGCCGCCGAAGAAGAAATCCTGCGCGTTGTGGTAAAGGTAGTTCTCGAGCACGTCGGCGGGCAGATCCAGCCCGACCGCTTCGGGGACGACGCGGCGCATTTTCAGCACCGGCCAGTCGGACGCGAAGATCACCTTGTCGGGACCGCGAGTCCGCATGTAGTGCAACAGGCTGTCCGGCAATCGCTTCGGCGACCACGCCGACGTCATCAGGCGCAGGTTGGCGTACTTGATCAGCAGCCGAATCGCGACGTCCCACCACGGGTCGGCGCCGTGGATCATGCAGAGCTTCAGTTCGGGGAATCGCACGCACACCCGATCGAGGTGGATCGGGTTCTGCACCTCGCCGGGGATCGGGGGGCCGGGGATGCCGGTGTTGACGCACAGCGGCAGCTCCAGCTCGGCGCACTTGGTGTACAGCGGGTAGTAGACGGCGTCGCTGGGCGGATACTGGCCATCGCCCCAGAAGCTCGGTCCCACAGCCGCATACGCCACGGGCAGGTCTTTGACGATGGCGCTGAGCTCCCGCAGCGAGGGCATGGGCCGCAGCAGGTTCACACCGCCCATCGCCAACCTGAAACGCTCCGGCTTGTCCTCGACGAACTTGCGGGCGGTCACCGAGGGCTTGGCGAGGTTGTCCATCAGGATGGCCTTGCGCACCCCCTGCTCATCCATCTCCTCGAGCAACTTCGGCAGCTCGACCGGCGCGAACATCGACTCGGGGCCCTTGAAGTAGTCGTCACGCACCTTGAGCATCCACGTCGGCTGCTTCTCGGTCTCACCGAAGTGCACGTTGACCAGGCAGTCAATTGCTTTCATGTCGACATCGGCGCCTTTGCTGCAACTTGTTCGCCGGCTTGCTTTCGAGCTCGGCTTTTCGCCCAACGGTAATCGGGCTTGCCATTGCCCAGCCGATGGACGTAACCGACGAAGAGGAATTCCTTGGGCACCTTGAACCGTGCCAGTTGCGACGTGCAGTGTGCGTGCAGCGCCTCGGCCGGCGCTGTGTGGGCTTCAGGGGCACCGGCCCGGAGTTCGACCAGGGCGACGAGCTCCTCGCCCCAGCGCTCGCTCGGGCGCCCGACCACCAGCGCGTCGGCGATCGCCGGGTGCGCGCGCAGCACCTCTTCGACCTCCTCGACGAACACCTTCTCGCCCCCGGTGTTGACCACCAGCGAGTCACGGCCGAACAGCCGCAGGGTGCCGTCCGGCTCCAGCGCGGCGCGGTCGCCCGAGATCACCACCCGCTTGCCGTCGATCTCGGGGAAGGTCTTGCGGGTGGCATCGGGATCGTTGAAGTACCCCAGCGGAATTCGTCCCTCCCGGGCCGCCCAGCCCACCTCCGCCTCGCCGGGCGACAGGAAGCGGCTGTAGTCCTCGGACAGCACCAGTCCGCCCTCGCGCAGCAGGAACGTGTCGGTGCTCGTGTCGCGCCGGCTGTGACCGAAGCCCATGTTCCCGGTCTCCGATGAGCCGTAGCCGTTGATGAGGGTGATGTGGGGCAGCAATTCCAGCAGGGCGCGTTGGTATTTCGGGTTCGTCGCGGCACCGCCGGTGCCGATGGCATGCAGCGAGGACAGGTCGTAGGAGCCGCGCTGCAGCTCGGCCACCAGCGGGGCGGCATACGCATCGCCGACCATGGTCATCAGGCCGACCTTCTCGCGTTGCGCGGTCTCCCACACCGATTGCGGCTCGAGCTTCTTGCCGGTGTCGTAGAGCACGACGGGGGTGCCGGCCATGATCGCGGAGAATGCGGTCCACATGCCGGCCGCGTGCATCAGCGGCGAGACGGCGAACCATGGCGCCCCGGCGGCCGAACGCACCTTGTCGTGGATCTCCTCGGCACCGGCGTGGTCGGCGCCCACCATGGACGACACGTAGATGTCGGACTGTCGCCACAGCACGCCCTTGGGCCGGCCGGTGGTGCCGCCGGTGCAGATCATCAGCAGATCATCCGGCGAGGCGACCACGTTTTGGTCGGTATCCCCCAGCGCCAGAGCGTCTTCCAGCGGCACCGCGCCGGGCAGCTCCGGGGCCGCGCCCGCGTCGTCGACCGACAGCAGCAGCTCCACGCCGGCACGCGCCAGCACCTCGGCGAACTTCGCGCCCAGCGCGCGGTGGTAGATGACCGCCCGGGGCTGCACGTAGTCCAGCAGCTCGCCGACCTCACGTGGCGTGTAGTAGTAGTTGATGTTTACCGGGACGGTGCGCGCCTTGAGGCACCCGATGACCATGTCCGGGTACAGGTCGTTGTGCATCAGCAGTGCGACCCGGTCCTGTCCGCATTCCCAGTTCCGCAGGTCTACCCGTTCCCGGTGAGCGCCTAAACCCTTGCCCGCCAGGAAGTTCGCCAGCCGGCGAGTCCGGTCGGCCGCCTCGCCGAAGGTGCTGCGGCGGTTGCCGCAGACCGTCATCAGCCGGTCTCCGATGACGTCGGCGATCGCGTCGAAGACAGCGCCTATGGTCCACTCGCTCATAGCAACAGCCGCTAGACGACCGATCCGACTTGCACGCCGAGGAGATCAAGAGCGTTGTCGCGCATGATCTTTCGTACATCGGCGGCGCTGAAACCCTGAAGTTCCCCGGTGAACGACACCGGCGTCTCGAGGCCTTCGCCGTGCGGCCAGTCCGACCCGAACAGAATCTTGTCGACACCGATGACGTTGGCCAGCTCCAGCAGATCGTCCTCGTAGTAGGGGGCGACCCAGACGTTGTTGCGCAGCTGCTCCACCGGGTCTTCCGGGAAATGCCGCGGGTAGTTGTTGGCCGCCTTCTTCAGGCGCTTGACCAGCCGATGGACGAAGTAGGAGCCGTTTTCGATGCTGACCGCCCGCAGCTTGGGGTGGCGGGTGAACACGCCGTGCACGATCATCGAGGCCATCGTGTCGTGGATGGCACGGTCGTCGAGCAGCACCGTATCCAGCGGGTCCTTGTCGCCGAACCCCTCGAAGGTCGCCTTGCCTCCCCATTGCGCCGCGATGTGCAGATAGCCGCTGTCGGACAGGTGGAATCCCACCGGCACCCCGGCCTCGGCAAGCCGGGCCCACACCGGGTCGTGACTGGGGTCGCCCAGCGACCTCGGCTTGACCACGCCGGGCACCGGCGCCGGCCGTACCAGCACCAGCTTGGCGCCGCGCGCCAGCACGAACTCGACCTCTTCGAGTGCCTTGGCCGGGTCGGCCAGCGAGATGATCGGCGCGGCAATGATTCGATGGTCGGGCCGGTCGAAGCCCCAGTCCTCGTCGAGCCACAGGTTGAAGGCGTGCGCCGACGCCATCGTCGCCTCGATGTCTGCCTTGAGCGCCTCCTCGACGCCGCACGCGAACGTGGGCAGCATGAATACCGTCTCGATGTCCTGGGTGTCCATCACCGCAACCCGCGCGTCGCGGTTCTGGTACTCGGGGTGGTCGGCCAGCCGCTCGACTTTCATCAGCGAGGCCGGATCGACACCCTCGGGGATCTCGCCGCGGAACAGCAGGTCCAGGCAGCCCGGCACGATGATCGGGTCGAAGGTGGGGTTGGGGATGAAGTGGTTGACGCGGTCCCCGATCACGGCCCACGTGCGCTTGCCGTCCTTGAGCATCTGCACGCCCCGGCGCTTGAACTTCTTGTCGAGGTGTCGGGTGAAGGCGTCCAGCGGCTCGTAGTAGTGGTTGTCGACGTCGATCGCCTTGTAGGGCAAGTTATTCATGGTCATCCTTTCCGGTACCACCGGCGGCACTAGGCATCGGTCGAATTGAGCGCGGGGAACTGCGGCGGGCGCTTCTGCAGGAAGCTCGTGATCCCCTCGATGACGTCCGGCCTCGGCATCGCCTCGTGCAGCAGCACCTCGGCGCGCGAGGTCGACTCCACGACGTCGCGGGTCGCGTCGCCGTAGACCTGCCGCTTGATCACCGCCATGGACGCCGGCGAGCAATTGCGGGCGATGTCCTCCGCGTATGCCATAACGCGATCCAGCAGCTCCCCGGGCGCGACGACTTCCTTGACCAGCCCGAGCTCGGCGGCCTCCTCGGCGAGAAAGGTCCGGCCGCTCAGCAGCAGGTCGAGCGCGACGCCCCAGGTGGTCAGGCGCGGCAGTATCCAGGAGATGCCGAACTCGGCGATCAGCCCGCGTCGGGCGAACACCGCGGCGAACTTGGCCCCGGCGGCGGCGAACCGGACGTCGCACATCAGCGCCTGGGTCAGGCCGATGCCGACACAGGCGCCGTTGATGGCGGCGATCACGGGCTTGCGCAGCGTGGTCACGAAATGGGGCGGGCGTTCGCCGACCAGGTCGGCGAGATTCGTCTGGCCGGCCTTCTGCATCGTCTCGCCGTAGTTGTCCGCCGAGCTCGGCGCGCCCAGGTAGGCGCCGGCGCAGAACCCCCGGCCGCGGCCGGTGAGCACGATCGCCCGGATCGCCGGGTCACCTTCGGCGCGGTCGATCGCGGCGTAGAACCCGGCGGCGATGTCGGGCCCCCAGGCGTTGAGGCGGTCCGGGCGATTGAACGTGAGGACCGCGACGCCGCTGTCCGTGGTGTCGTACAGCACGGCGTCGCCGGGGGCACCGTCGCTGCCGGGCATCTTCCGCGGCACCTCCCTCACGCTCCTGCGAACCCGCTCCGTACGCATACTGTATACCTATCGGTAGCGCATTCCACAACTGCCGGCCCGCGGCCGCAAAACCGGGGCAGAGCAGCGAAATCCCGCTTCTGGAAGCACAACTGCGCGCTCCCATGGCGACGCCGGTGCCGGGACACCCGCGCGCCGCGGACACGCCCGACGCCGGGGTCATCTTTTCTCGGCCCGCGGGGTTTCAGGACGCGCCGCGCCGGGGACCCGAAAACAAACCTCACCTGCATTTCGTCGGCGCGAAGCCGGCTTGGAGGACGTGAAGGAGACGATCATGACCGCGAAAGCACAGGCCCTCGTGCAGCGGCTGCGCCAGGCCCGCCAGGTGGTGCTGGGCGCCGAATTGGCCGCGACGCTCACCCAAACCCTGTTCTGGGGGGCGCTGATCGCGGCGCCCGTCGGTCTTCTGGCGGTGGCACGGCGTCGCCAGAAGGCCGACAGCAGACCGGCGGGCCCGGGTGCGCCCGCCACGCCCGCGTACGGCTCGGAGACGTCGCCGCTCACCAACGCCGACGGCAAGACACCATCGGAATATCAAGGGTGAGAACGGATTTGGCTCGCATGACGGTTGTGCGAGGCCGGCGACGGCCGACAACGCCGCCTTGTGTGGCGAGCGACACAGCGGGAACGCGTTTGCCGGGCTGCCCCGATCGGGAAACCGCGACACAAGTGCTCATCAGAGGGAGGGAGTGCACATGGCTGACAAGAACAGCGGACCGCTCGAAGCCGTCCAGGGCGTCGTGGAGGGCGTCTTCGGCAAGGCCAAGGTCATCCTCGGCGCGGTGCTCGGCCGCAACGACATGATCAAGGAAGGCCACGCCCAACTGGACAAGGCGGACGCGCAGCGCGACGCCGCCAAGAAGGAGGCCAAGGCCGAGAAGGCCCGGGCCGAGGCCAAGACCTACGAGGAGCGCGAGAAGGCCGAACAGCGTTCGAAGCAGTAGGCGCTCGATGGCGAAGGCCCGGTCACGGATGCCCGTGGCCGGGCCTTCCGCTGTGTCCGGCGCCCAGCAGCCCCAGGCGGCGATACGCCGTCTCGATCTGGGCTTTGGCCTCCGGCGGCAGCTGTGCCTGCGGGGGCCGCGAATGAGGAAAGTCGCCAATGGGCAGGCCCAGCAGCGACGCCGCATACTTGAAGGCGCCGCCCCAGTGCGTGAAGTAGTCGGCCCGGCCTGGGTAGCAGGTCCACCACGAGCCGACGTCGAGATCGAACTGGTCGAGGCCGGATTCACGTCCGTAGTCCATCGCCTCGAGCAGCTTGTCGTTGCGCACCAGATCCCAGTACTCGGAGAACAAGCGCCGCTGCGGCGTGTCGAAGAGGTAACCCGTCGTGCCCAGTTGCGCCGGGCAGACGATCCCGTCGCGCAGCCAGCCGGCCCGGTACACCGTCTTGTCGCACTCCCAGACCACCAGATCGGGCGCAAGTTGGTGCAACAGCCTGCTGTTGGCAGGCCGGAAGGCGCCCTCCTTGGTCGCGCAGACAGCGGGCACCTCGCCGTAGATCCGCGCGCTCTCGGCCGCGGTCAGCACATAGCCCGAGGACGGGGAATTGAACATGCCCAGGGCGATGTCGGTGCGCGCGGCGACGTAGGCGAAAAAACGCAGCACGCCCTCGCCGCCGTGCGCCTCCATCATCGGCGTCTGGATGTAGGCGATGTCGGCGCCCGCCTGCTGGGCGTGCAGCGTGAGGTCCACGCAGTCCTTCGCGCTCGTCGCCGCCGTGCAGGCCTGGATGACGACGTCGGGGTTGGCGCCGCGTCCCTCTTCGATCGCGACCTCCAGCAGGTGCTTGCGCTCGTCGAGGGTCAACGCCCAAAACTCGGCGATGCCGCTGGTGCACCACAACATCGGGTGTCCGAGCTCGCCGACGCAGTAGCGCACCAACGTGCGGTAGGCCGCCCAGTCGATGTCGTCGCCGTCCGGGCCGCAGAAAGGCGTGTACAGCGAGTCGCCGATTCCCCGCAACGCGTTGCGCGCCCATACTCGCGCCTCACTGGCAGTCGCCATGATCACTCCTTCTGTCGCGCAACAGGTTCGATGTCAGGTGAAGTCCGATCCACCGTCGACGTTGATATTGGCCCCCGTCATGTAGGAGTTGCGCCGCGATGCGAGGAACGCGACGACGGGCCCGATCTCCTCCGGCAGCCCGGCTCGCGGCAGGTGGGCCGGATGACCGAAATGCTCGGCGATGGCGTCCATCAGGGCGTACGGGTCGTTGCCGTCGACTCCGACCGACCTGGCCCAGCCGACCAGGGACTCCGATGCGATGCTGCCCGGCGAGACGACGTTGACCAGGATCTCGTCCTTGGCCAGCAGCAGGGACAGGTTCTTGGAGACGCTCGTCAGCATGGACTTGGCCGCCGTATAGGCGGGCAGCATCACGCTCTGGCGCTGGGTCGAGTGCGCGGAGAAATTGACGATCCGCGCCCATTGCGCCTTGCGCAGCAGCGGAAGTGCGGCGCGGACGCAGCGCACCATGCCCATCACGCCGTCCTCCACGGACTGGCGCCATTGGTCGTCGGTGAGATCCTCGAAACTGCCCGCGGCCCCGGGACCGACCGTGTTGATCAGTGCGTTGAGTTCGCCGTTCCACCGCTCGCCCAGTTCGGCGAACGCCCGGTCCACCGCGCCCGCGTCACCGATGTCGACGACGAGCCCGAGGGCGTCGGGGCTGCCGCGGCCCGCCAGATCGGTCACCGCGCTGTCGATCGCCGCAGGTGTGCGGCCGATCACGGCTACCCGGGCACCGTCCTCCGCGAGGCATCGGGCGGTGGCCAAACCCATGCCACGACTACCACCGACGACGACCGCCGCTGCATCGGCCAGCCCTAGATCCATTGGACAATCCGTGACTCACCCGTGGGCTTACGCCCAGAACTTGTACCAAGTTCCTTTACCAAAAAGCCTACGATAGGTATTACAGTAGCAGATGGGAAACCGCACGAAAGGCTATCCAGACGGGGTGCTCGAACGGCCACCGGTAAGGTTGACGGTCAGCGCCGAACGAAACGCCAGTGTGCAAGCGAGACCTTGATGGAGGTGCCCGTAGTGGCAAAGCAGGCCACCGCCGACAAGCGCCGACGACGCGAACGCGGGTCCATCAACCCCGACGACATCATCAGTGGCGCATTCGAACTCGCGGAGCAGGTCTCGATCGACAACCTGAGCATGCCGTTGCTCGGCAAGCACCTCGGCGTCGGCGTCACGAGCATCTACTGGTACTTCCGCAAGAAGGACGATCTGCTCAACGCGATGACCGACCGCGCCCTGAGCAAGTACGTGTTCGCCACCCCCTACGTCGAGGCCAGCGACTGGCGGGAGAGCCTGCGCAACCACGCGTGGTTGATGCGTAAGACGTTCATGGGCAACCCGATTCTGTGCGACCTGATCCTGATCCGGGCCGCGCTGAGCCCGAAGGCGGCGCGGCTGGGCGCCCAGGAGGTGGAGCGGGCGATCGCCAATCTCGTTGAGGCGGGCCTGAGTCCCGAGGACGCGTTCGACACCTACTCCGCCGTTTCGGTCCACGTCCGTGGCTCCGTGGTGCTGCACCGGCTCTACGAGAAGAACCAATCGGCGGACAACGGGGCGCGCGCGATCGAGGACACCGTGGCCATCGACCCGGCGACCACTCCCCTGATCGCCCAGGTCGGCGGGCAGGGGCACCGCATCGGGGCACCCGACGAGGCCAACTTCGAATACGGCCTCACCTGCATCCTCGACCATGCCGGCCGGCTGATCGAGGAGGGCACCCGGGCCACGTCGGCGGCGGCGCGGCAGCGCAAGCCCACCACGTCGACGGCTGCGCGCGGACGGCCGAAGACGTCACCGCCGCGATAGCGCACGCGCTGAATTAGTGCTGAATCAGGTTGTCAGCCTTCGGGTTCCGGCACATCAAAGTGCTCGTCGCGAAGCCGGAACGCCTCCTTGGTGCCGTGCTGCGCGCGGGTCTTGACGAAATTGAACTCGCCCGGCCCGAATTGCAAGTTGGTGCCGAAGGCGTGGAACAGATAGCTCGCGACTTCCTCGCCGGCGTAGGCCTGGGTCTGCTCGACGAGCCGGAACGCCTCCTTGGCGATGACGACCCCGTCGGCGGGCATCTTGGCCGCCTTCTCAGCCCAGTAGCGGGCGCGCGCCGTCACCGCGCCGGGATCGCATGTGTCGGTGAAGATTCCGAGATGTTCGAGCTCGCCTGCCTCGATAATGTCGCCGGTCAACAACAGGCGCCGCGCCAGGACCGGCCCCAATCGGTGGAAGAACATGTGCAGGCTGCCCAGTGCCGGACCCAGAAAGCGCGTGGCCGGCATGCCCACCCGTGTGTCGCGGGCGATGACGGAGATGTCGGTCATCAAGGCCATCTCGAAGCCGCCGCCCAGCGCGTAGCCGGCGATCTCGCCCACCGTCACCTTCGGGAACCCCATGAAATTGTGGTAGAAGCCGAATGACTTGCGGTCCACGGTCAGTCGCCGCCGCTGGCTGGGCCGTCGCTTGGCCGCCGGCTCGTCGCCGCCGGCAGGGCCGCGGCCGCCGTACCAGCCGTACGCGTTGTTCATGTCGGCGCCGGTGGAGAACACCCCGCCGGCCCCGCGCAGCAGCACAACGGTGAGGTCGTCGTCGTCGGCCACCACGTCCAGGCAGCGGGCCACGGCGTCGCGCATGGCGGCGTCATAGGAGTTGCGGTGCCCGGGATTGTTCAGCGTGATCGTGGCGATGTGCCGGCCGGGCTCCACGTCGAAGAGGACCCGCTCGTCGGAGGTCGAAGAGGCGGTCATGCGGTCGGCTCCTTTCGCCGCCTGCCGAACGTGAATGCCGCCAGCCGCTCCGGCGGCGACGCCAACGTGCTGACCTCGCCCGCGCACAGCACCTGGTCGCCGTCGAGCAGCCGCGCCGTCGAGACTATGCCCCGCTCGCGCTGCGCGCGGGAAATGTCGAAGCCCAGCTCGGTCGACACCGGCGTGGGCCGGCGGAACGTCACGCCCAGCGATCGGGTCTTGCCGGACATTCCGGTCACGCAATTGTGGTGCTGGATGACGCAGTCGAAGAACACCGCGAGGAAGCCGCCGTGCACCAGCCCCGGCGGGCCTTCGTAGACCAGTGGGAAGGACACCCGGCCGCCGGCCCGCTCGGCGTCGAGGCGGTCGAACCGGTACTCGGGAAAGCACGGGTTGTAGGCGCCGATGTCGGTGGCGTGGTTGAGATACACCCGGCCGGAGGTGGCTTCGCCGTTCATCCGCAACGCGGTGTCGGCCGGAGCGGCGGCGGTCAGCTCGGTCTCCCACTCGGCGAACTTCGCCAACATCTCGTCCACCGCCGGGTGGGGGTGCTCGAGGCTGAGCAGCAGCGAGGCGAGCCGGCGGATCGCGCCGGCGGCGGCCACGGTCTGGGCAAGCGGCGCTTCGCCGAACCTCGCGTCACCCGGAGTTGCCATGCTTTCCCTCCTTCAACCGCTGTGGAAGGGGTCCGCCCGGCTATTTCCGTCGGCGGTGTTTCCTTGCTAACTTATACAGCGTATCAATCGTATTGCCTACTGTATGGGTAACCGTATCGGCGAGAAAGGCCGGATCCGACGGTGAGTCACGAGGCCGACGCGGCCGCAGCCGAGGGCTCGGTGACGTCCCGCCGGGACGGTGCGGTGTTGCGGATCACGCTCGATCGCCCCGCCCGGCGTAACGCGTTGACCGCCTTGATGATCGAGGCGCTCATTGACGAGCTGAGCCATGCGGCCGCCGACGACTCGTTGCGCGCGATCCACATCTCCGGCGCGGGCGAGAACTTCTGCGCCGGTTCCGATTGGGTCGCGGCCAACGATCGCCAGCGTCCCCGCACCGGTGATCTGGTGCGCCGGATTCCGCACGGCGCCCACCGCGTGATCGAGCTCGTCGCCGGCATCCACCTTCCGGTCGTCTGCGGCGTGCGCGGTTGGGCCGTGGGTTTCGGCTGCAACCTGGCGCTGGCCGCCGACTTCACCGTGGCCGCCGCCGACGCCGTGTTCTGGGAGCCGTTCACCGACCGCGGCTTCAGCCCGGACTCGGGTTCCACCTGGCTGCTGCCGCGGCTGGTCGGGGTGGCTCGGGCGCGGCGGATGCTGCTGCTCGGCGAGAAGGTGGGCGCGGCCGAGGCCGCCGAGTGGGGCATGATTCACCAGGCCGTCAGCCCGCCCGAACTCGACGACGCCTGCGAGGCGCTGCTGCACCGGCTGGCAAGCGGGCCGACGGTGGCCCTCGGCCTGGCCAAGCAGTCGCTGGCCTTCGGTCAGGACGCCACCCTGGGCGAGGCCATGACACGCGAGCTCTACAACCTGGAACTGTCCTGTCGGACAGCCGATTTCAAAGAGGGCCTGGAGGCCTTCCGGCAACGGCGCGCCCCGCAGTTCCGCGGCCGGTGAGATGAGGGAAGCACGGATGCCTACTGACCCGTTCGAGACCATCGGCTACGACGTCGACGGGCACACCGCCACCATCACGTTGAACCGCCCGGAGGCCCTCAATGCGCTGAGCCCGCACATGATCACCGAGTTGCGGGCGGCCTACGACGAGGCCGAGAACGACGACAAGGTGTGGCTGACCATAGTCACCGGCACGGGTCGCGCGTTCTGCACGGGGGCCGACGTCAAAGCCATTCCCGAGGACGGCAAGGTGATCTACGAGCGTCCGTACCTGTCGACCTACGACCAGTGGGAGGCGCCGCAGGAGGGCACGCCCCCGTTCCGCACGTCGGCCAAGCCGGTGCTGGCGGCGGTCAACGGGCTGTGCTGTGGCGCCGGCATGGACTGGGTCACCACCTCGGACATCGTGATCGCCTCGGAGCAGGCGACGTTCTTCGACCCGCATGTGAGCATCGGCCTGGTCGCCGGTCGCGAGATGGTGCGGCTGTCGCGGGTGCTGCCGCGCAACATCGCGCTGCGGATGGCGTTGACGGGCAAGCACGAGCGAATGAGCGCACAGCGCGCCTATGACCTCGGATTGATCAGCGAGGTCGTCGAGCACGACCAACTCCTCCGACGGGCCCACGAGATCGCCGACATCGTCAACTCCAATGCGCCGTTGGCGGTTCGGGGTACCCGCCTGGCCATCCTGAAGGGCCTCAACGTCCCGTTGCACGAAGCCGAGATCATGGCCGAGGCGTTCCGCGAGCGGGTGCTGCGCACCGAGGACGCGGCCGAAGGACCCAAGGCGTTCGTCGAGAAGCGCAAGCCCGATTGGCAGTGCCGATGAGCTTCGAGACCGTCCTGCTCGACGTCGACGCCACCGACCACGTCGCCACGATCACGCTGAACCGGCCCGAGCGGCTCAACGCCTTCGACCGGACCATGTGCGAGGAGATGGCCCAGGTGTGGCGCACGGTCAAGCTCGACGAGTCGGTGCACGCGGTGGTGCTGCGCGCGGCCGGCCCCCGCGCGTTCAGCGCCGGCCTGGACGTCAAGACGCCCTACGGCCAACCCGAAAACGTCTGGAACCACGAGGATCCCGGCGAGGCGCTGAGCCCCAAGTGGCAGAAGATGTGGAAGCCGGTGGTGTGCGCCGTCCAGGGCATGTGCACCGCGGGCGCCTTCTACTTCGTCAACGAGTCCGACATCGTGATCTGCTCGCGGGACGCGACGTTCTTCGACTCACACGTCTCGGCCGGCCTGGTGTGCGCGCTGGAGCCGATCGGGCTGATGCGACGGATCGGCCTGGGCGAGACGCTGCGCATCGCGTTGATGGGCAACGACGAGCGCGTCGGCGCGGACACCGCGCTGCGGATCGGATTGGTCTCGGAGGTCGTTGCCGGCGAACGGCTGTGGGCCCGTGCCCACGAGATCGCCGCGGCGATCGCCGCCAAGCCACCGTCGGCCACCCAGGGCACGGTGAAAGCGATCTGGGAATCGCTGGACAAGCCCTACCGCGCCGCCCTGGAGCAGGGCCTCATCTACACCCGGCTGGGCAACCCGCTGGGGACGGCCGAACTGGCCGCACAAGGGGATGCCGCGGGCACGGTTGCCGACCGCGAACCCACAATCCGCTGATGCCCCGGCATCCGCTCAGCGCGCGCATCGCCGATGTGCTCGAACTGCAACCGGACTCGCGTGCCATCGAGTATGACGGCCACTGGTACTCGTGGCGTGAGGTCGGCGACGCGGCCCGGCGGACCGCCGCCCTGGCCGCCGAGCGCGGCGGCGGAATCGGGATGCTGTTGCGCAACCGACCCGGCCACGTGGCGGCCTTCCTGGGAGTGCTGCTGGGCGGCGGGACGGTCGTCGTGATCAACCCGTCACGCGGCGACGAGCGCACGAAAGCCGACATCGCCGCATTGGCGCTGCCGCTGATCATCGGCGAGAGCGACGATCTCGCCGCGATGGTCGCCCCGGATACCCCCACTGTGGTGATTCCGGCCCTCACTGAAGACGCCGACGCGCCGGAACTGAGCCCTACGTCCCCGTCGGGGCCAGGCGTAGCGGTGCGGATGCTGACCAGCGGAACGACCGGTCCCCCCAAGCGTATCGACCTCAGCTACGACATGTTGGCGCGCAGCGTGATGGGCCCCGAACCCGAGAGCGCGGCGGCGCCCACCGAGTTGCGCCGCGGGGTCGCGATCGTCAACTCCCCGCTGGTGCACATCGGCGGCGTGTTCCGGGTGCTGCAGTGCGTCGTCGAGGCGAGGCCCTTCGTGCTACTGGAACGCTTCGAACTCGACGCGTGGGCGCGAGCGGTGCGCACCCATCGGCCCCGCGCGGTGTCGCTGGTCCCGGCCGCGCTGCGCGCGGTGCTGCACTCCGGCCTGCCGCGCGAAGACCTGGAGGGCATCCGCGCCGTCACCTGCGGCACGGCCCCGCTGTCGGCCGACGACGCCGACGCATTCACCGACAAGTACGGGATTCCGGTGCTGACCTCCTATGCGGCAACCGAATTCGGCGGCGGGGTCGCGGGCTGGACCCTCCCCGACCACCAGAAGCACTGGCGGGACAAGCGGGGCAGCGTCGGCCGGGCCAACCCGGGTGCGCGGCTGCGGGTGGTCGACGAGGACGGCACGCCGATGGGTCCGGACGCCGTCGGCCTGCTGGAGGTCAAGCCGAGTCAACTCGGGCCATCGGCGCCCTGGATGCGGACCACCGACCTGGCGCGCATCGACGCCGACGGCTTCCTGTGGATCGTCGGGCGGGCCGACCAGGCCATCATCCGGGGTGGTTTCAAGGTGCTGCCCGACGACGTGCGCACCGCGCTGGAGAGCCATCCCGCGGTGGCCGGCGCTGCGGTGGTCGGGCGCTCCGACGCGCGGCTCGGGGAGACCCCCGTCGCCATGGTGGAACTGCACGCACCGGGGGCCGCCGATGCCGACGCGCTGGTGGAGCACCTGCGAACCCGGCTGGCCCGCTACGAGATTCCCACCGAGATCGCGATCGTCGAGACGCTACCGCGAACGCCGTCGGGCAAGGCCGACCTGAGTGCGGTGCGGCAGTTCTTCCGCGAGCCCGCCCTGCACGACGACCATGCCCGGTGATCGTGGCACGGTGGCCTCCGTGCTGCGCCACCAAGCTCATTCGCGCGCGGCGCACCCGCTGCTGGTCTGCGACGACGACCGCATCAGCTACGCCGAGGCCGATCGACGCTCGGCCGGGCTGGCCCGCGGATTGATCGCGCTGGGCGCGGGCAAGGGCACCCACGTGGGGCTGCTCTACCCCAACGGCGCGGAGTTCGTCGTCGCGATGCTGGCGGCGGCCCGGATCGGCGCGGTGGCGATCCCCTTCTCGACCTTCGCGACCGCCCGTGAGATGCGTGAGCAGCTGGCCGACAGCGATGCCGAGATACTGCTCAGCGCGGCGTCGTTTCGCTCGCACGACTACGTGGAGCGGTTGCGCGAGGCGGTCTCCGATCCGGAATTCGGCTCCGAAGAAAGGCTGTTCGCCCGGGCCGTGCCGTGCCTGCGCGAGGTGGGCATCAGCTACGGCCCCGATGCGGTGGGCCGGGTCCGCGGCATCGAGCGGCTGCTCCGGGCGGCCGACGCCGTCGACCCCGCGCTGCTCGCGGCGATGGAGGACGACGTCGAGAGCTGCGATCCGCTGGCCATCGTGTACACGTCGGGCTCCGCGAGCGCCCCCAAGGGCGTCGTGCACACCCACGGCGCGCTGCTCGATCATCAGCGCAACCTCAACGCGATCCGCGGCCTGACCGCCGATGACAGGCTGTTCTGCAACTCCCCGTTCTTCTGGATCGGCGGGTTCGCCTTCGGTCTGCTTGCCACCATCGTCGCCGGGGCGACGCTGGTGTGCTCCAACGCCCACGACGCGGCTGCGACGCTGGACCTGCTGGAGGCCGAAAGGCCCACGCTCACCAACGGTTTCGCCTCGGGAATCGCGCATCTGGCCGAGCACCCGAGTTTCGCTCGCCGCGACCTGTCGTCGCTGCGGTGCGGCAACCTGTACCCGATCATGGCGCCCGAGGCCCGCCCGGCCGACCCCGAACTGCGGCACGCCATGCTGGGCATGACCGAGGCCGGCAGCGTCGTGCTGCTCAGCGGCGACGAATCCGACCAACCCGAATCGCGGCGCGGATCGTTCGGCAAGCCCGCGCCCGGATTTCAGACCATGGTCGTCGACCCCGACACGGGCACGCCGGCGCGCGCCGGCGAGTTCGGCGAATTCTGCATCCGCGGGCCGTATGTCATGCAGCGCTACCACAAGCGCAGCCGCGAGGAGTGCTTCGACGCCGACGGCTGGTTGCACACCGGAGACCTGGTGCGCCGCGATGACGACGGCTTCTTTTATTTCGCGGGCCGGCTCGGGGCGATGATCAAGACCGCGGGCGCCAATGTCGCACCGGCCGAGGTGGAGAAGGCCATCGCCACGGTCAGCGGCATGGTGGCCCACGTGGTGGGCATCCCCGATCCCGACCGCGGGCAGGTGGTCGCCGCGGTCATCGCACAGCCCGACGGCGTCCCCTTCGACGGCGCGGCGTTGCGCGCCGGGCTGCGGGCAGAATTGTCCGCGTACAAGATTCCCAGGCGGTTCCTCGCCGTGCCGCCCGGCGATATCCCCAAGCTCCCCAGCGGCAAGGTCGACCTGCGCCAACTGCGGAAGCTGTTCGATGCCTGACACGATCGACCACCTGGTCACGCTGCAGGCCGCCCACCACGGCGACAAGTCCATGGTGGTCGACCCGGCGGCCCGAGTCAGCTACCGCGAACTCGACTCGACCACAAAGGATCTCGCCGCGGTGTTCGTCGATGCCGGCGTCGTCAAGGGTACCCGGGTCGGGCTGATCATGCCCAACAGCGCCCGCTGGGTGCAGGTGGCGCTGGCGCTGACCCGCATCGGCGCGGTGCTGGTCCCGCTGAGCACCCTGCTGCGGGCGCCCGAACTCGTGTCCCAGCTGCGTACCGCGTCGGTGCAGTTGCTGGTGAGCGTCGAGGAGTTTCGCGGCCACCGCTACCTGGAGGATCTGAGTAGCGCGGGACGGGAGGAACTGCCCGCACTGCGGGAAATTTGGCCGGCCGATCGGCTCACGCAGGCGACCCCGGCTGAACGGGCGCGCCTGGTCGTCGACGCGATGGCGGGGGCGGTCGCCCCCGCCGACCCGCTGGTCATCATGTTCACCTCGGGCAGCAGCGGTCCACCCAAGGGGGTGGTGCACTCCCACGGCAGCGCGCTGGGCGCCGTGCGGTCGGGGCTGGCGGCGCGCTGCATCACGGTCGACACCCGCCTGTATCTGCCGATGCCCTTTTTCTGGGTGGGCGGTTTCGGCAGCGGGATACTGTCGGCGTTGCTGGCCGGCGCCACCCTGGTCACCGAGGAGGTGCCCAAGCCGGAGAGCACGCTGCGGCTGCTGGAAAGCGAACGGGTCACGCTCTTTCGGGGTTGGCCCGACCAGGCCGAGGCGCTGGCGCGGCATGCAGCAGCGGCCGGCGCCGACCTTTCGGCGCTGCGGGCGGGCAGCCTGGAGGCGCTGTTGCCGCCCGAGCTGCGGGCGCGCCCGGGCGCGCGGGCCACCCTGTTCGGGATGACCGAGGCGTTCGGCCCCTATTGCGGCTATCCCGCCGACACCGACCTGCCCGCTTCGGCGTGGGGCAGTTGCGGGAAGCCGTTCCCCGGCATGGAGATCCGCATCGTCGACCTTGACACCGGCCGGCCGATCCCGGCGGGAACCGTTGGCATGATCCAGCTTCGGGGACCGCACACCCTGCGCAGCATCTGCCGGCGCAGCCGGGAAGAGGTGTTCACCGCCGACGGCTTCTATCCCACCGGCGACCTCGGCCACCTCGACGCCGACGGGTTCCTGTTCTACCGCGGCAGGTCCGACGACATGTTCAAGGTCAGCGGCGCCACCGTCTATCCCGGCGAGGTGGAGCGGGCGCTGCGGAGCATCGAAGGCGTCGAGGGCGCCTACGTCACCAACGTGCCCACAGCCGCGGGCGAACGGGTGGGCGCGGCGGTGGTGTGCAGCGACCGCACGCTTACCTCCGAGCGGCTGACGGGATCCACCCGGAAGTTGTTGAGCGCCTTCAAGATGCCCACGATGTGGCTACTGCTGGAATCCGACGACGACCTTCCGCGGGGCGGCACGGGCAAGGTCGACACCCGCAGGCTGCGCGAGATGTTGACTCAAGCCAATCGTCAACCGAGCAGATAGCAGCCGATTTCGGTGCTCGCCCGCGGGATCAAGTTGCCCGAGCACGAGAATGAGGTGTTGCGGCGGGCGGCGGCGTGTTTGTCGCAGTCGAATCTGCTTACGGATCCCGCACACGCGGCGCAGCACCGGGCTGCTCCATCGTCGACGCGTCTCCCGCATAATCGGGCCATGGCGGGTGGCCTCCCACATGCGCACCACCATGGTCCTCGAGGCGTTGGCGATGGTTCGCTCTCTGGCCACGCGGAAACACGTTGCCGGGCTTGATATGTCACTCCGACGCCGGATCGCGGTTTGCTTCGGACCGCACCAGGCCCTGGAAGACCGTCGAAAGCGTCGAGCTGGCCATCCTGAGCCGGGTGTACTGGCACAACACCGGCCACAGACACGGCTATCTGGCCGACGTCCCTCCGGCCGAGTTCGGAGCCGCATTCTGCGCTTTTACGACGCTGCTAGCCGCGCGATGCCCGGAACGATGTACCGCGCCAAGTATCCGCGCAATCCATCGTCGTCATAGACCGGGATCGGACCCTCCGGTGAGAGAACCAGTGACACACCGAGGCGCGTGATGCCTTCGGCGACCATCTCCGCGTCCTCGTCGCTAAGCGGCCCGCCGCCGCTGTCGCCGAGCCATTCGCTGACCGAGCGCCGCATAACCTCGATCATGCTCACTCCGTTAGTCGTTAGCGACCGCAGGAACGCCTCGGGTTCCGTCCTGAGCACCTTCACGAACAGCGGGCGGTCGCGCACCACTTTCACGGCCAAGACCAGTGCCTCGGTAAGCCCAGTCTCGAGGTCGCGGGCGCCGGTAAACGCAGCACGGGCCAGTTCGGTCACCTCGACGCCAACCCGTAGCAGCACGATATGCGTGAGCTGGTCCTTGCCCTCAAAGCGCCGGAAAACTGTCATTCGGCTGACTCCGGCCGCGCGGGCGATGTCGTCCATCGAGGTCCGCCGGATACCGACCTCTTCAAAGCACCTGAGCGCGGCGTCGAGGATCCGTTCGCCGACTTCGTCTTCTGAATCCTGGCCGGGCATGCGCCAACGATAGGAGTCAAGCCCGGTCGAGGACAACGCGGCCGCCGTGCTTGGGGACCAGCGAAACGTTCATCCGTACCGGCGGTTCGACGGGCGTTGTCGCGACCCGGAACCGGGCGTGGCGCAGGATTGTCCGCAGGATGACGCGGATCTCGAACAGTGCGAAGGGCCCGCCTAGGCAGTGGCGCGTACCGCCGCCGAACGGGATCCACTCGGAGGTCTTTGGTCGAGTGCCGAGGAATCGCTCGGGCAGGAATTTGTCAGGCTCGGGGTAGAGGTCCGGGCGGCGGTGCACGGCGTACGTGAACGGCATGATGATGCGGCCAGGTGTCAGCTCCACACCGTCGTCGAACGCGAATCGCTCGGCCACGTAGCGCAGGTTGAACATCACGGGCGGATGCATCCGAAGAACCTCATAGATCGTCGCGTCGATCCACTCCGGGTCGTCACCCTGTGCGGACTGGTCAGACTCTCGAGCAGCTCTGGCAGGCGGGTGATCTCGGTACCGAGCCAGGACAAGGTTTGGCTGGTGGTCTCGTAGCCGGCGATCAGCAACCCTGCGACCTGTTCGCGCACCAAGATGTCAGGAAGCGGATCGCCCTGGTCGTCGCGGACACCGAGCAAGATGCCCAGCACGTCGTCGTGACCATCTCTTCCGGCGCGCCGGCGCTCGTCGATCTCCTCCTGCACCAGCGCCTCGACCGCGAGGCGCGCGTTGGTGATCGCGTCGTAGTTCCCGGTCCACTTGCCGCCGCGGCTTGTGGCCCAAGCGGTTTGGATGGCCAGCCGCGTGCTCCGGATCGAGTCGAGCCACGCGATCGCGGCGTCACGCACCCGAAGGGAGCGCTGCGGATCGGTCACGCCGAACATCACTTCGGCGACGATGTCGAGCGCGATAGGGCCGGAGCGATCCCGGAAGCTGACCTCCTCACCCATCGGCCACGACGCCAGCGCCTTCTCCGTCAGGCGCACCATGGCCGCTTCGTACGACTTCAGCGCCCTGCCGTGGAAGGGCGGGCTGACGTAACGCCGGTTGGTGGCGTGCTCCCTGCCCTCCATGCTGATCAACGTGTTCTCGCCGAAGACCGCATGGTGCGGCAGGAATCGGTCCATGGCCGGCGTCAATTGGAGGACCGAATTGCTCGCGCTGAACACCGCCCGAACGTCGTTGGGATGGGTGACGCACAACGCGTCGACGGCCCCCGGCAGATTGAGCAGGAAGCGGTCACCGAGCCGTGTCGTGCGCGCGAAGAACCGCTCCGGGGCCAACCAGTACTCCACGGCGTAAGCAATCGAGGGCATCCGCATGAGTACCTCCCAAGCGATGGGATATCATGTGACTATATTAATTCCATAGTATCATCTCAATCCCTCATTTCCCAGGCACTTCGACCATCGGCCGGCGAAGGGGGCTTCGGCGTGTGGCGCTGAAGGTGTTTGCGGTAGGCGGTGGGGATGGTATTGAACCCATGGCCGCAGACAGCGATGTCGTCGTGCGCAAGCTGGCGGTTTATGGTCGGCTTGTTGTCCGGTTGCCGGCCTTGCCGAGTCGTCCCGGGTTTATGCGCCTCATGAGACCCGTTGCCAGGGTTGACAGTTCCGCGACTCGAAGGCCTTGACCGTTGTGTTGATGTTCGCATACATCGGGCCGATCGAGGTATTCGTCTGAAGCACGTGGTCCTTGTTCGCATCGGGGGTGCTGTAGGTGAACCACGAGCACATCGAGTCCTGGGTCGGCACGTTGTTTATCCAAACCCCGAAGGCCGATGCCGAGCCGCCCGAGTGATACAGGCCCGGTGAAATGTCGGGCCCGACGATAAAGACACCGTTGCCCGGAATCTCGTCGGTTGGTTCGCCGACCGCCGGCGCAGCGAAGGCTATCGCCGCCATGGACGCAGCGAACAATGCCGATGCGCGAAGCGTTGGGGCCATTGCTCTCTCCGTATTGATGCCCACCCCAGTCGCAGCCTAGGCCACGCGGGCGGAGCAACAACGGCCGGGTTAGCTCGGCGACGGCGGGGGCCCGCATCGACGACCACGCCCCGCGCGACGAGGTGGTCAATCAGGGGACCCGCGCCGACGGCGAGGCGGTGCGAGTTCCCTTACCTTCCGCGGTGACGTCTCAGGAGACCCGGGCCCAGGGTTGACAGTTCGCCGCCTCAAAGGCCGCGACCGCGGCCGGGACGGCACAAACGCCGGGGCATTTCCTGCCTGTCATCGCGCACCGAAGAGCCCGGCCCGAAGCCCTAGACTGGCGGTCTAAAAAATTTTAGACTGGTGGTCTAAAGTGCCGGGCCGAGGAGATGCACAGGTGACGAGCGGCGATCAATCGGGACATCCCTTTGCTTCGGGCCAACCCTGGCTCTTGCGCCGCCGCAGTTTGCTGCTCATTGGCGTTCTTTTGGCTCTTCTCTCAGACATGCGCGGCAGTGCCGGAATTTTCGCCTGGTTCCTGCCCGCCCCTTTCCTGGTCTATGCTGCGCTTTGTCGCGGCGGCAAGGACCGTCTTCGGTTGCTGCTGGTGCTGGTGGCGGCCTCGATCCTGACGCTCGCCAAGACCGTTTCCGATCCTTTGCTGATGTCGGCGGCGTTTTCGGTGATGAGCGGAACGGTGACCGGCCTCCGATTCTTCCTCGCCTTCGTCCTGTGGGACTACATCCGCAGGTGGGCGGGCAACCTCGCCGGCATCGCGGCTTTTCCCGTCGTTGTCGTGAGCCTGGAGTATTTGCAGGCCTTCTACACGCCGCTCGGCGACTGGGGCGCGCTGGCCAATACCCAGGTGTCCAACCTGCCGCTGCTGCAAACAGCCGCCCTGTTCGGCTTTTTAGGGATATCCGCGCTCATGGCCTGGGCAGCGGCTCTTGTTGCCGCCATCGTGCTGAACCGAGGCGTTGCCGGGATGAAGACCCAAACGGCGGTCCTGGTCGCCGTGTTTATCGCTCTCAACGTATTTGGGGATCTGCGCCTGGACTATGTGCCGGCGGGCAGGTACATCCGCGCCGCTGCGGTCGGCACCGACCACACGTTCACCGGCACGCTGCCCGACCCCGCGGACCCGGTGGTCGCACGCAACACGGACGACCTGATCGCGGACACGGCCATGGCGGCCCGCCGGGGCGCGGCGCTCGCCGTCTGGGCCGAAGGATCGACGATCGTGACGCGCAGCGGCGAAAAACAACTGCTGGACCGACTTGCCGAACTCGCGAAAACTGACCAGATCGCCGTCGTCGCGGCCTATGCCGTCCAGCTTCCCGAGGGCGCGCCCTATCACCTGGAGAACAAGTTCACCTGGATCACCGATACGGGCGAGATCGCGCAGACCTACCACAAGCATCATCCCGTGCCCGGAGAGGGCAGCGTGCCGGGGCGGGCCCCGCTCAGGCTGATCCCGACCGCGTTCGGCGACGGGGCAGGCGCCATCTGCTACGACTTCGACTTTCCACAGCCGGCACTCAGCTACGCCCGCCTCGGCGCAGAGTTCGTCGTGCTCCCCGGCCTCGATTGGCGGGGCATGCTGCGCCGCCACACCCTCATGGCACGGCTGCGGGCCATCGAGGGCGGTTTCCCCATCCTGCGTCCCGCCGATGGCGCAACTTCGATGGCGTTCGACAGCCGCGGCCAGATTCTGGCGGCATTGCCCAATTTCGGAAACAACGACCGGGTGATGCTCGCCTACCTGCCAGTAGGCAAAACGTCGACTCTTTACAGCCGCACCGGCCCCGTCATCGCCTACGCCGCCCTCTTGGCTCTTGCCGCTTTGCTTTTTGTCGCCGGCCGCAATCGGTTCCGATCACAGAAGGCGCACAAGTCCGCCGGCGATATGACGCGCACCCAGTCCGTCCGATGAAGGGCCACCCATGGCACCGAAAGAACTGAGCCTCGAGATCGACCGGCTGCGCCGGTGTCTCAAACTGCTGGGGGTCGGAGGATCGATTCTCATTCTGTGGAATGGGGTGTGCGACCTGATCTATGGATATTCCGAGACCCTGAGTGGGACGAGTTATTTCTCGCCTTCGGTCATCACCACCGTGCTTACCGCAGACGGGCGTCCGCATTGGATGATGTTGATCGCGCAAACGGCGGGCTGGCTCTATCCGCTGTTCGCGCTCACCTACTTACATTGGTGGATCGGCATGCGCCGCGCCGGGTTCTGGCTGGGCACGTTTCCAGTTCTTCTTCTGGTCTATGCCGTCGTGATGATCGGCGGCATCCAGCACGCCGGGTTCGCCTTCCTGAGTGTTCTGGAACAGGCCAAGTCCGTAGTGGGCAGCACCGACCCCACATTCTTTGCGTTGGCGAACCGCTACATCATCGAACATTTCCTCATGGGCGATTTGACGGCCATCTTGGCCTTGGACGCCGGCGCCTTCCTGCTCGCTATCGGCATTTTGAGCGGGAAAACGATCTATCCGCGCTGGTTCGTGCTCGTATCGCCGCTGGGCACGCTGGTCATCACGATCATGGTGGGCATTTTTCTGCCCGCGCCCTATGCGGGCTATGTGCTCGCGCCGTTCGGTACCTGGTTCCTGCTCGTCCCCAACATCGCGGGCAGCATCTGGTTGTGGAACCATCTGGATGCCGCGCCAGAGGATCTGGTCGGAGCTTCGAGGCAAGATCAGGATGAGTGAACGCGTAGACCGCGAACGATCGAGAAAAGATAGCCCAAGAGCCCGACTTGCTGCTCTACCCGCCGAGCGTCAAGCACGATTGCTCGATCCTGCGGAGGCTGAATTCGTCGCACACGGCTTCGAGGGCGCATCGCTCAACCGCATTC
The DNA here is from genome assembly GCA_963711445.1 of uncultured Actinomycetota bacterium. Lineage (GTDB taxonomy): Bacteria > Actinomycetota > Actinomycetes > Mycobacteriales > Mycobacteriaceae > Mycobacterium. The sequence continues at coordinate 903,009 of CAVQEF010000001.1, read as the reverse complement.
TCTCCGCAGCCGGCATGAGCAAGGGACAGGCCTACTACTATGTCGCCGACAAGGCCGACCTCTACCGTGCCGTCATCGAACGCGGTCTGCAGCGACTCGCCAAAGCCATCGACGCCAGCCTTCCGGAACCGACGACGGCAGAAGAATTCTGGCGACAGATCGCAGCGATTTTCGAGCGCCTCACGGTGGCGCTGCAACAGGACGACAATCTCGCCGTGCTGGCCCGCGGCATCTATGCGGGCCCGGGCGCCCAAGCCGCTCTCACCGAACCCCTCGCGCGCATCCGCGCGCAATCGGACAGGCTGATCGCCATCGGCCAGTCGGTCGGCGCGATCCGGACCGACGTGCCGCAGACCCTTCTCGCCAACGCGCTGTTCGGCGCCGCACGCGAGATCGACCGTTGGTTCGCCGCACACTGGCCCGATCTGGGCAGGGAGGAAGCCCTGCGCCTCAACGAAGAGGCGGTGGGCATGATTGCTGCGATGGCCGCTCCGACGCGGCTACGCTGAATGCATTGCTGCGGCGTCTAAGCCTCCGGGCTCGCCAGTATCTGGTTTTGGGAAGCGATGATGGCCAACCCGGCACACCTGCCCGCCGCATGGACCGATCGAAGTTGGCTTGTGCAGTGAATCTCCGCAATAACGGGATTGGGTTTCTGCTTTAGGGAAGGCTGGGCGGCATGGCAATCGACTACAACCAGGGGCATATCGCCGAGCAGTATCAAGAGGCGAAAACGCAGGCCTGGCGAGAACGCATCGAGACCTATTCCTTTCTGAAACACATTGGCGACATCAACGGCAAGAAGGTGCTCGACGTCGCCTGCGGCGAAGGGTATTTCACCCGCTTGCTGCGTCGCGCCGGCGCCGCGCAGGTGGTCGGACTCGATATCTCCGAACGCATGATCGCCCTGGCCCGCGAACAGGAATCGCAGGAGCCGTTGGGTATCGAATACGTCGTGGCGGATGCCCGTTCGATCGTCGCGCAACAGGATTACGACATCGTCGTCAGCGCTTGGCTGCTGGTGTACGCCCAAGACCGAGCAGAGCTCGCGCAGATGTGCCGCGGCTTGGCGTGCCGGGTCAAGCCGGGCGGCCGGTTCGTCACCGTAAACACCAATCCGGGCGTGTACTCCTTCCGGCCCGACTACCGCAAGTATGGATTCGAGGTGGAACTGGCCGACCACGTCTTCGACGGCGCCCCGATCGACATCACGCTCCACCTCGCCGATTCCTCGCTGGACGTCAGGAACTACTACCTGCCGATCGAGGCCTATGCCTCCGCTTTCCGCGAGGCCGGTTTCCACGACTTCGCCATGCACATACCCGATCTGGAGCCCGCCGGCGAAGCGGGCGACGAGGGCGACTACTGGGACTACTTACTCAACAACCCGTTCCTGGTCATCATGGACTGCGTCAAAGACTGAGGTGCGCCACCACGACAGCGGGCGCCGGGCCGCTGCCGCTTGATCGCAGGACCAACATCACGGTGCCGATCATCGGGCGGCCTACGCGGGAGGGCTCGCATCGACGACCACGCCGTGGGCCACGAGGTGGTCGATCAGGGGACCCGCGCCGACGGCGAGGTGCTCCGACATCGCCGCGCGCGCCAGCTCGCCGTCGTGCTTCTTGAGCGCGGACAGGATCCGCCGATGATCCTTCATCGACTGTTCCGGCCAGCCCTGGATCGTCGGGAACACCGATTCCGGGGCGTAACGGGTGATCAGCGACATCAGCTGGGCGAGCTTGGGCGAGTCCGCGGCAACGTTGATGGCCCGGTGAAACTCGTGGTTGAGGCGCACGGCACCCTCGTGGTCGTCCGCGGCGTAGGCGTCCTCCAGCTGTGCCTGGATCTGCTTGAGTTCGCGCAGCTGTTCGTCGGTGATGGTGTCGGCGGCCCGCGCGGCGAGTTCGCCCCCGACGTGCGCCTGCACGTTGGCGACGTCGGCGACGTCACGCCCGGTGACCGGCAGCACCACGAAGCCGCGACGCGGCTGCTGGGCGATCAAGCCCTCGGCACGCAGCGCGAACAGCGCCTCGCGCACCGGTGTGACGCTGATCCCCAGCTCGGCGGCCAGCTGGTCCAGACGGATGTAGGAACCCGCGACGTAGCTGCCGTCGAAGATCCTGCCGCGGATGAGGCCCGCGACGTCGTCCGAAAGTTGCGGCCGCGCGGCGAAATCCGGGAAGCTCATCGCCTCACACCCGATACTCGGCGAGCAGTCGCTTGCTGATGATGTTCTTCTGGATCTCGCTGGTGCCCTCGCCGATGAGCAGGAACGGCGCGTCACGCATCAACCGCTCGATCTCGTACTCCTTGGAGTAGCCGTAGCCGCCGTGGATGCGGAAGCTCTGCTGGGTGACCTCCGTACAGTATTCGCTGGCAAGGTATTTGGCCATGCCGGCGGCGACGTCGTTGCGCTCGCCGGAGTCCTTCAGGCGCGCGGCATTGACCATCATCAGGTGCGCCGCCTCGACTTTCGTCGCCATCTCGGCGAGCTGGAAGGCGATGGCCTGATGCTCGGCGATCGGCTTGCCGAAGGTGTGACGCTGCTGGGCATAGCGCACCGCGAGCTCGAACGCGCGGATGCCGACACCGCAGGCGCGCGCCGAGACGTTGACCCGGCCGACCTCGATGCCGTCCATCATCTGGAAGAACCCCTGCCCCGGCGTCCCGCCGAGGACGTCGTCGGCGCTGGCCCGGTAGCCGTCGAAGACGAGCTCGGTGGTGTCGATGCCCTTGTAGCCCAGCTTGTCGATCTTGCCGGGGATGACCAGGCCGGGCACCACTTCGCCGAAGCCGGTGGGCTTTTCGACGAGGAACGCGGTCAGGTTGCGGTGCGGCTTGTCCGCGCCCTCGTCGGTGCGCACCAGCACGGCGATCAGAGTCGAGCTGGCCCCGTTGGTCAGCCACATCTTCTGGCCGTTGATGGTGTAGTTGCCATCCGGGTTGCGCTGCGCCCGGGTCCGGATGGCGGCGACGTCGGAACCCAGCTCCGGCTCCGACATCGAGAACGCCCCGCGCGACTCGCCGGTCGCCATGCGCGGCAGGTGGTGCCGCTTCTGGGTGTCGGTGCCATGCTGGCGCAGCATGTAGGCCACGATGAAATGGGTGTTGAGCACCCCGGACACGCTCATCCAGCCGCGCGCCAACTCCTCGACGCACAGCGCGTAGGTCAACAGCGACTCCCCCAGGCCGCCGTACTCTTCGGGGATCATCAGGCCGAACAGGCCCATCTCGCGCATCTGGTCGACGATGGCCTGGGGGTAGGTGTCGCCGCGCTCGAGTTCGGCGGCGTTCGGGATGACTTCCTTCTCGACGAATTGCCGTACCGTGGCGATGATCTCGGTCTGGAATTCGGTCAGGCCGAGGGTCTGGGCGAGTTTGGTCATGGGCTGCCTTTCTCTCCGCGGGCCGCGCGGGCGATCGTGTTCGCGTCGGCCAGGCGTTCGATGTCGGCGGGCGTCAAGCCCAGGTGCTCGGCGAGGACACCGGCGGTGTCCTGTCCCAGCGCCGGGGCGGCCGCGGGGCCCGGGTGGGACCCGTCGAAGGCGGCCGGCAGCCCGGGGGCGAGATAGTCTCCGACACCGGATTGGTGCAGCCGCGAGAACAGGGGGTTGGCCCTCACCTTCGGGTCGGCGGCGACCTCGGCGAAGGTGCGGTACCGCTCGAAGAGCACGGTGGTTCCCGACAGCGCCGCGACGATCTCGTCCGCGGCGTGGTCGGCGAACCAGGTGGCGAACAGGCCCGACAGCACATCGCGGTAGCGGTAGCGGTCCCCCTCGTCGGCGAAGTCCACCCCCAGCGCCCCGGCGAGCGCCGACACCGCCTCCCCGGTGCCGGTCACCGCGACCAAGTCGCGAAAGTGTCTGCGCGTCAACGTGACAACCATGAAGGTGATCCCGTCGCGGCTGGTGAAATCCTGGCCGTACTGGCCGTAGATCGCGTTGCCCAGCCGCTCGCGTTGGGTCCCGGTGACCTGCGGCTCGGTGAGCAGTCCCAGGTTGCCCGCCGTGGCCAGCGCGACGTCCTCGAGCGCCAGGCTGATCCGCCCGCCCGCGCCGCACCGCTCGCGCCGCCGCACGGCGGTGACGACGGCCAGCGCCGCGTACAGGCCGCAGCACACGTCCCAGGCCGGCAGCACGTGGTTGATCGGGCCCGCGTGCCCGGCCGGGCCGGTGACGAGCGGGTACCCAAGGCCCGCGTTGACGGTGTAATCCACCGCGGTGGAGCCGTCGCCGCGCCCGAGCAGCTGGACGCAGATGACGTCGGGACGCCGCGCCACCAGCACGTCGTGGCCGAGCCACGACAGCCCGGCGGCGTTGGTCACCACGACGCCGTCGCCCTCGACGATCAGCCGCTGGACCAGTTCCTGCCCCTCGGCCGAGCGCAGATCGATGGTGACCGAACGCTTGCCCTTGTTCAGCCCCGTCCAGTAGATCGACGTGCCGCCGGGCGCCAGCGGCCAGCGCTGCACGTCCGAAGCCCCGCCGATCGGGTCGATCCGGATCACCTGCGCGCCAAGCTGTCCCAGCGTCATGCCGCACAGCGGCGCGGCGACGAAACTGGACACCTCCACCACGGTGAGCCCGTCCAGGGGCAACCCCGGATCGGTCATGCCGGCGCGACCCTCTCGAACACCGCGGCCAGCCCCTGGCCGCCACCGATGCACATGGTCTCCAGCCCGTAGCGGCTCTGGCGGCGGTCGAGTTCGCGCGCCAGGGTGGCCAGCATCCGGGCGCCGGTCGCACCGACGGGGTGGCCCAGCGAGATGCCCGAGCCGTGCACGTTGGTGCGGTCGTGGTCGGCGGCGCCGAACTGCCATTCCCGCATGACGGCGAGCGCCTGGGCGGCAAAGGCTTCGTTGAGCTCGATGAGGTCGATGTCGCGCAGCTTCAGACCGGCCTTGGCGAGCGCGGCCTCGGTCGCCGGCACCGGGCCGATGCCCATGACGTCCGGCGCCACGCCGGCCAGACCCCACGACACCAGGCGCACCAGGGGCCTCAGGCCGTACTGGTCGGCCTTCTCGGGGGTGGTCACCACGCACATCGATGCCGCGTCGTTCTGCCCGCTGGCGTTGCCGGCGGTGACCGTGGCTTCCGGGTCTTGGCCCAACAGAACGGGTTTGAGCTTACCCAGCGACTCGGCCGACGTGTCGGCGCGCGGATGCTCGTCGGTGTCGATGAGCTGCTCGCCCTGGCGGGTGCGCACCGAAACCGGGATGATCTCCTCGCCGAATACGCCGTCCTTCTGCGCGGCCACCGCCCGCTGGTGCGAGCGCACCGCGAGCTCGTCCTGCTCCTCGCGTGAAATGCCGTACCGGCGGCGCAGGTTCTCGGCGGTCTCCAGCATCCCGCCCGGGACCGGGTGGTGGCGGCCACCGGCGGTGGTGCGACCGCGCGCCAGCCCGTCGTGCACTTCGACGCCGCCGCGGGCCCCGCCCCAGCGCATGTCGGTGGAGTAGAAGGCGACGTTGCTCATGCTCTCGCAGCCGCCGGCGACGACCAGGTCGTGGTCGCCGTTGCCCACCTGCAGACACGCCTGGATCACCGCCTGCAGGCCCGACCCGCAGCGCCGGTCCACCTGCATGCCGGGCACGGTCACCGGCAGGCCGGAATCCAGCGCCACCACGCGCCCGATCGCCGGGGCGTCGCTGTTCGGGTAGCAGTGCCCGAGGATCACGTCTTGCACCGCGTCCGGCGCGAGCCCGGTCCGTTCGAGCAGCCCTTTCAGTGCGGCCACGCCGAGGTCGACGGCGCTGCAGGACTTGAACATTCCCCCGTAGCGGCCAATCGGCGTCCGCACGGGTTCGCAGATGACGGTTTCACGCATGTCGACTCCTTTGCCGAGCGGTGAGAACACTCATATGTGGCGTCCGCCGGTCACTTCCATCACGGTGCCGGTCATGTACGAGGACAGGTCGGAGGCCAGGAACAGCGCGACACCGGCGACCTCACTGGGCTCGCCGGCGCGGCCCAGCGGGACCTCGGCCTCCTTCTGGTCCCAAATATGTTGCGGCATGGCCTCCGTCATAGCCGAACGGATCAGGCCGGGGGCGATGACATTCACCCGGACACCCAGGTAGGCGAGTTCTTTGGCCGCCGCCTTTGTCATGCCGACGATGCCCGCCTTGGCCGCCGAGTAGTTGGTCTGGCCGATCATGCCGACCTTGCCCGACACCGACGACATGTTGATGATCGAGCCCCGCTTGTTTTCCCGCATGATCGCCGCCGCGGCCCGGATCCCGTTCCACGTCCCCTTCAGGTGCACGTCGATGACCTGATCGAACTGTTCCTCGGTCATCTTGCGCATGGTCGCGTCGCGGGTGATGCCGGCGTTGTTGACCATGATGTCGAGCCCGCCGAAGCGTTCGACGGCGGTCTGGACCAGGGTCTGCACGTCGGCGGCCCGGGTCACGTCGCACCGGACCGCCAGCGCCACATCGTCACCACCCAGCTGTTTCGCCGCGACCCGCGTGGCCTCGAGGTTCACGTCACCGAGGACCACACGGGCCCCCTCGGCGACGAATCTCTCGGCGATGGCGAAACCCAGACCCTGCGCACCACCTGTGATCACCGCGGTCTGACCGCTCAACAACGACACTGGATCACCCATCCTCGTCTACTCTCGGCCGGGGGCCGCCACCGTTTCGAATATCGTATTTCATATAGGATCTGTCCCCGAGCCGGGGTGGCCGAGCCAGTGAGGAGCGCCTGCCGAATGACAACCGCCGAAGTTCCCGAGGTCTGCGACGAGGACTTCCAGGAGATCCTCGCCGCGACCCGTCAGTTCGTTCGCACCGCCGTGGTGCCGCGCGAGCCGGAGATCCTGGCCGACGACCGGGTACCCGACGACCTTCGCGAACAGGCGGCGAAGATGGGGTTGTTCGGGTACGCGATCCCCCAGCGGTGGGGCGGGCTCGGGCTGAACCTCGTCCAAGACGTCGAGCTGGCAATGGAATTGGGCTACACCTCGCTGGCGCTGCGGTCGATGTTCGGCACCAACAACGGCATCGCCGGGCAGGTGCTCGTCGGGTTCGGCACCGACGAGCAGAAGCAGCGCTGGCTCGAGCCGATGGCCTCCGGCGATGTCGTCGCCTCCTTCGCGCTGACCGAGCCGGGCGCCGGCTCGAACCCGGCCGGCCTGAAGACCAAAGCCGTTCGCGAAGAGGGCAATTGGGTTATATCCGGGCAGAAGCGCTTCATCACCAACGCGCCCGTCGCCAACCTGTTCGTGGTGTTCGCGCGCACCCGGCCGGCCGACGACCCCGCCAACACCGACGGGCCCGGGATCGCCGTCTTCCTGGTGCCCGCGGACGCCGCCGGGCGTCGCGGTGGGTGTCAAGGACGCCAAGATGGGTCAGGAGGGCGCTTGGACGGCCGACGTCGGCTTCACCGACGTCCGGGTGGGGGCCGAGGCGCTGATCGGCGGCAGCGAGGACCTCGGCTATCGCGCGGCGATGACCTCGCTGGCGCGCGGCCGGGTCCACATCGCGGCGCTGGCCGTCGGGGCCGCCCAGCGCGCGCTCGACGAGTCGGTGTCCTACGCCGCGACCGCCACCCAGGGCGGGACGCCGATCGGGGGCTTCCAGTTGGTGCAGGCGATGCTCGCCGACCAGCAGGCCGGGGTGCTGGCCGGCCGCGCGCTGGTCCGCGACGCCGCCCGAATGTGGCTCGCGGGCGAGGACCGGCGGGTGGCGCCGTCGGCGGCCAAGCTGTTCTGCACCGAAATGGCCGGCAGGGTCGCCGATCTCGCGGTCCAGATCCACGGCGGCAGCGGCTACATGCGCGGGGTGCCCGTGGAGCGCATCTATCGCGACGTGCGGCTGCTGCGGCTCTACGAGGGCACCAGCGAGATCCAGCGGCTGATCATCGGCTCCAACCTGGTCAAGGCGGCGCAGCGGTGAGCGGCCGGCTTGCGGGCCGGGTCGCGTTCATCACGGGGGCGGCACGCGGACAGGGCCGTGCGCACGCCGTCCGGATGGCCGCCGAGGGGGCCGACATCATCGCCGTCGACATCGCGGGCAAACTGCCGTCGTGTGTCCCCTACGAGCCGGCCACACCCGACGATCTCGCCGAAACCGTTCGCCTCGTCGAGGGAGCGAACCGCCGCATCGTCGCCTCGGTCGTCGACACCCGCGATTACGACGGGCTGCGCGCGGCCGTCGACGACGGCGTCGCCGCCCTGGGACGCCTGGACGTCATCGTCGCCAACGCGGGAATCTCGGCCCCGCAGGCCTGGGACGACATCACGCCCGAAACCTTTCGCGACGTCATGGAGATCAACGTGACCGGCACCTGGAACACCGTGATGGCCGGCGCCGACAGGATCATCGAGGGCGGGCGCGGCGGCTCCATCATCTTGATCAGCTCCGCGGCCGGGATGAAGCTGCAGCCGTTCATGGTGCACTACACCACCAGCAAGCACGCCGTCACCGGCATGGCCCGCGCCTTCGCCGCCGAGTTGGGCAAGCACTCGATCCGGGTCAACAGCGTCCACCCGGGCCCGGTGAACACGCCCATGGGCTCGGGCGACATGGTTGCGGCGATCGGCAAGGTCATGGAGACCAACCCTCAGCTGTCCCACATGCTCACGCCGTTCCTGCCCAACTGGGTCGCCGAACCCGACGACGTCGCCAGCGCCGTGTGCTGGCTGGCCAGCGACGAGTCGCGCAACATCACCGCCGCCCGCATCCCGGTGGACCAGGGTTCGACGCAGTACTGAGCGCCTTCGGCCCGGGAATAGCCTCGCGGATCTGGCGCTTGCAGTCGGCATGAAAAGCTTCACCGAAGCCGAACGCCAGGAATTCCTCGCCGCCACGCACGTCGGCGTGCTGTCGGTCGACGCCGGCGGCGGCCGGCCACCGGCCAGCGTGCCGATCTGGTACGACTACACGCCCGGCGGCGACGTGCGGATCATGACCGGGGCGTCCAGCCGCAAGGCCCGGCTCATCGAGCGCACCGGCGCGGTGACGCTGGTGGCCCAGCGCGAGGAGCCGCCCTACCAGTACGTGGTCGTGGAGGGCACCGTCGTCGACACCACCAGGCCCGCCCCCGCCGATGCGCAGGAAGCCATCGCCATCCGGTACCTCGGCGAAGAAAGCGGCCGGGCGTTCGTCCGCAGCATGGAGGGTGTCGAGGAGGTCTTGTTCACCATCCGCCCCGACCGCTGGCTCAGCGCCGACTTCACCGGGGACCTGTAGGCCTCAGCCGATCAGCTCCAGCGTGCCCAGGTCGCGGACCGCCTGGCAGCCGCGCCGCAGCATGGCCAGCACCATGTCGTCGCCGCGCTCGGTGGCGGTGGCGAACGCGAAGCCCAGCGCCGAGATCAGCAGGGCCTGCGGCACACCGAGCCGGTAATCACGCCAACAGGTTTCGCGGTCGTAGCCGGTGACCCCGTAGCCCAGCAGCGCGCGGTGATAGTCCTCGACCAGTCCTGTTCGATCTTCGGGCGAAGCGCCGAATCCAGGCTGGTGGCCGTGAAGTACGCGAGATCCCTGGTGGGCAGCCCCACCCCGAGCGTCTGCCAGTCGACCACACTCACCCGGGTTCGGTCGGGGTCGAACAGCATGTTGTCGAGCCGGTAGTCGCCGTGCAGCAGGGCGAACCGGTCGTATTCGGCGAGCAACCAGGGTGTGACCATACCCATTGTCGCGGTGAAGGTTTCGCGGTCTTCGGCGCTCATCCGGTCGCCGAGCTTGTCCAGGGTGATGTCGGCGCTCATCGTGGCCACCTCACCCAACCCCGTGGCGCCGGCCTCGTCGGGCCGGGCGAACGCGATGCCCGGGAAGTCCAGCCACACCGGATCGCACCAGCTGGGCCCGTGCAGTCCGGCCAGCGCCAGCACCGCCAGCCGCGCCTCCTGCTCGCCGCAGCCCGCGATCTGATCCCCCTGTACCGCCGGCGCCTGATCGGCCAGCAGCAGCGCGTAGTCCAGGGCGTCGTCGGTGATCTCGCAATAGAAGCATTGCGGCGTCGGCACCCGCACCCGGTCGGCCACCGAGGCGTAGAACGCGCACTCGCTGCGGTAGCCGACGGTGACCCGGTCGCGCACGGCGTCGTCCTGGGCGGGCAGCTTGATGACGAACGTGCGCGGCAGGTCGCCGGGGTCGGGCGCGTATCGGGCGGTGACCCGGTACGTCGCGCCGGTCTGCCCGGTCCCGATGGCCGCCACGTCGACGTCGGCGACCTGCACGGGGGCCCGCTGCCCGCTGAGCGCGGCCGACAACCATTCGGGCGTCACGTCGGTGGGATACCGCGGAATCGACGCCACCGCACTCATGCCCATGCCTTTCGTTAGACAGCTCTGCCGACCGTCAAACTGTAAGACATACGGCAAGCACCGTCGGCGGTGACCTGTCCGGCGCGGATCATCGCCGTCGCAACGGCGCGAGCAACCGGCCCAACGCCTGAGACCGCCGATCGCCCTGGGCAGCCGGTGCGGGCGCTTCGTCGCAGGTCGGTGCTGAGCGATCATGTTGTGGCGCAACGCTTTCGGGGGACATCGGGACGTCACCGCGGCTGGTCCCCATCGCGCGACCGGCGTTCCAGTATGCCTGCGCGTGGATCGCGGACTTGGGGAGGCCGAACTCGTCGCGCAGCCGCTTTCGCACGTGCTTGAGGGTCGCGGCCTCCGGTGTCGCCCAGGCGTACCAGCCCGACCAGTCGCGGCCCTCGATCGCATCGCCCAGCGACTTCTCGTCACGGCGGGCAACCCGGTGCACCCGCAGGCGCGGATGGTGCGCCAAGGGGATCAGGGGGTCGTCGTCGTCGTGTTGCTCGAGGTACAGCTCGACCGGAACATCGTCGGGGACCGTCCCGATGATGCCGTTGATCCCCGGAACCGATGCCGAGTCACCGATCAACAGATAACCGGCCGGCCGCTCGTCGGGGACCTCGAAGCGCGACGACCCCATCAGGGACATGGCCGCGATCGTCGTGCCCGGCTCGACCCTGCGCGCCCACAACGACGCCGGGCCGGCGGGTTCGTGCAACACGACATCGACCGCGAAGCGGCCGGTGTCCACGTCCGCCTCCGACAGCGTGTAGGCGCGCTGGAACTCGGTGTTCGACCCGTCCGGGTCGGGAAACCAGAACCGCAGCCACGCGGCGGGCTCGGGCGCCGCATCCTCGAACAACGTCGGCGACACCATGCGTATCCGGACGAGATGCGGTGCAATTCTGACGGTTTCGATCACTGTCGCCGTGTGGTCACGGGCGCCGAACACCCGCAACACCACGCCCTGGAATCCGCGTGCCACCAGCAGTCCCCTCCTGCGGCGCTGACCTCTGCCACGACACCACGCTTAGATCCGGTACGTTGCCCTCGCCCACAAACTAAGGGTTGCCTTACCAAAGGTCAAGCTCGAGCTGGGACCGCCTCCCGTCAGGCCGCGCGTCCCTGGAGCTCACGCAGGGCGCTGCGCAGGCCGCGCCGCTTGCCCGTCGCCGGGTCCACGAAACTCTCCCGCAGGCCCTCGCGGACACGGAACTTCAGCTCCGAGCGCGTCTCCGGGGCGTCGTCGGGGCTGGCCTTGAGCAGCTTGTCGGGCAAAGCCAACTTGAGGATGGTCCAGAACGACTGCCAGTACTGGCGACCCAGGGAGCCCGTGGTGTAGGGCAGGTCGTATTTCTCGCAGAGCTCGCGCACCCGCACCGAGATCTCGGCGTAGCGATTGCTGGGCAGGTCGGGGAAGAGGTGGTGTTCGATCTGGTAACACAGATTGCCGCTCATGAACGCCATCAGCGGCCCGGCGTTGAAGTTCGCCGATCCCAGCATCTGCCGCAGGTACCACTCCCCGTGCGTCTCGTTCTCGTACTCCTCGACGGTGAATTTCTCGGCCCCGTCGGGGAAGTGGCCGCAGAAGATCACCCCGTACGCCCAGTAGTTGCGGATCAGGTTGGCGACCATGTTGGCCTTCACGGTGCGCTTCCAGTTCGGCCCGGTCAGCGCGGGGAAGATCAGGTAGTCCTTGCCGGCCTGCTTGAACACCTTCTTGCTGATGATGCGCAGATCCTTGCGGGCCTCGGCCCAGGTCTTCTCCTTCTTGCGGATCTTGGCCGTCTCGATGTGGTGCAATGCGACGCCGTACTGAAAGAGCGTGCCCAGCAGGATGTTGTTGATCGGGTTGCCCAGCATCCAGGGCTCCCACGGCTCGTCGCGGGTGACCCGCATGATCCCGTAGCCGACGTCGCCGTCGAGGCCGACCACGTTGGTGTACTTGTGGTGGACGAAGTTGTGCGAGTGTTTCCACTGCACGCTCGGGCAGGTGGTGTCCCACTCCCACTCCGTGGAATGGATCTCGGGATCGTTCATCCAGTCCCACTGGCCGTGGGTGATGTTGTGCCCCAACTCCATGTTCTCGATGATCTTGGCCGTGGCGAGCATTCCCGTCCCGGCGAGCCACGCGAGCTTGTTGTGGCTGGCGAACAAGGCAATTCGCCCTCCGGCGGCCAGCGTCCGCTGCAGTTGGATGGCTCGGCGAATGTAGCGCGAGTCGCGCTCGCCCCGCGACTCCTCGATGTCGGCGCGGATCGCGTCCAACTCCTGGGCGAGCTGCTCGACGTCTTCGGTGGTCAGGTGGGCGTATTCCTTGATATCGGTGATTGCCATCGGTTACCCCTCAAATCTTGATGGTGCAGCTGCCGGACGCGGTCGAGATGCAGGTTTGAATGCGGTCACCTTCGCGGTGTTCGGTCCCGGAACGAACGTCGCGGACGTGGCCGGCCTCCAGCGGAAGCACGCAGGTCTGGCAGATGCCCATCCGGCACCCGAACGGCATCTGAATGCCTACCTGTTCACCGGCTTCCAAAATCGATGTGGCGCCGTCGATTTCGACGCTCTTGTCGGAGATCGCGAAGGTCACGGTGCCGCCCTCGCCGCCCTTGTCGGTGGCGGCGATGGTAAACCGCTCCAGGTGCAGCTGCTCGTCGCGGCGCGCGTCCTTCCAGAAAGCTTCGGCCGTGTCGAGCAGGGCGGACGGGCCGCACACCCAGGCCGGGCGCTGCTGCCAGTCGGGAACGATGTCGGTGAGCCTGTCGAAATCGAAGTGACCCTGAGTTTCGGTGAGCTGCAGGTGCAGTCGGTAGTCGGTCTGGCTGCTTTCGAGCTCGCGCAGTTCGTCGTGGAAGATCACCGCGTCCGCGCTCGGCGCCGAGTGGATGTGCACGATGTCGGCCTGCTGCTTGCGGGATTTCAGCGTGCGCAACATCGCCATGACCGGCGTGATGCCGCTACCCGCCGTGATGAACAGGATCTTGACCGGCGGGGGGTCGGGCAGCGCAAAGTCACCCTTGGGCGCCGCGAGCCGCACGATGGTGCCCGGTTTGACACCGTTGACCAGGTGGGTCGACAGGAAGCCCTCCGGGGTGGCCTTGACGGTGATCGTGATGTTCTTGTTGTCGCGCCGCGGGATCGACGTCAGCGAGTAGGAGCGCCAGTGCCACCGGCCGTCGATGCGCAACCCGATCCCGACGTACTGGCCCGGCGTGTACTTCCCGGAAAAGCCCCAGCCCGGCTTGATCGTCACGGTCGCCGAGTCGGCGGTCTCCGGTTTGACGTCGACGATGAGGCCGCGCAACTCGCGCGCCGACCACAGCGGGTTGAGCATCTTCAGATAGTCATCGGGCAGCAGCGGGGTAGTGGCCCGGGCGGCCAGCCCGCGCGGCACGTTGACCCAGGACCTGGCGGTCTGCACGCCCTTCGCGGGCGCCGTGCTCCATCGGGCGAGTGTGCGAAGCGTAGAACCCATTCTCTTCCTGCGGTCTGATCGGAGTGCCGTGAGTCGGATGAATCACGGTTCCTGACCGGCTTCCCGGCGGCCACTTTCGCTAAACACTTGTTCGCTGAGCGAGCTGGCCGCGCGTGACGGGTTGCCCCCCGATCACCTTTACTTGCTCGGGGTTCGCGGTCGCGCCACCGGGCTCAGGGCAGGGGGGCGTTCGGCGGGATCGGTGATCACCGAGAGGGTCGCGGCGCGGCGCTGGTGGTCGGCGTCGGGAGCCAGTTCGGCTTGGGCCTCCTCGCGCTTGCGCTCGGCCAGCTCGCGGTCGGCGGCCGCCGCCCTGCGGTGAGTGCTTGCCGACTCCCGGTGTAGGCCCGAATGAGCGGCGCCTTGTTGGACGGTCCGCTCCTGCACCTGCGCCACTTCTTCGTGGAGGCGCGCGGATTTCTCGAGGCTCTTGGCGGCCGAGAGCCCGGCGTGCGCGGCGCGTTCGCGGGCCTCGCCGACCCGCCGTTCGGCCATTTCCACGGTCTCGGCGGTGATGGATTCATCCGGTGACGGTTCCTCGGGTCCGGTGGCCATGGCGCCTCCCCTGTGTGGTGCAGCTTTTCCCGGTCATGGCGGCGCGTGCCCGCTTTCAAGGAAGCGAAACATCGGGTTTTGGCGCTGGCCATCGAAGCCCACCGGGACCCTGGCCTTTCGGAGCCGCAACCGGCAGCTAATTCTCTCGGCACCTGTTACGTTCATCCGATCACCCATATGTGGCGACGACCTGACTAGACGACCTGACTAGAGGTAGCGATGTCGTATCTGGCGGTGGCCCCAGAGTCCCTCACTTCGGCGGCAACGGATTTGTCCGAGATCGGCTCGGCATTGACCGCTGCGCATGCGGTCGCGGCGGCCCCGACGACGGGGGTGCTGGCCGCGGCCGAGGATGAGGTGTCGGCGGCGGTCGCGTCGCTGTTTTCCGGCCACGGCGTGCAGTTTCAGGTGCTCAGCGCTCAGGCGGCGGCGGTCCACGGCCAGTTCGTGCAGGCGCTGAGCGGCGCGGGTGGCGCCTATGCGGCCACCGAGGCGGCCAGCGTGTCGCCGTTGCGAACCGTCGAACAAGCGGCCGCAAGTGTCCAGTCGTTCTCGCCCTGGCGGGTCCTGACGGGACGGCCGCTGTTCGGCGATGGCACCAATGGGGCGGCGGGCACGGGCCAGGCCGGTGGGCCGGGTGGCTGGCTTTTCGGCAACGGCGGGAATGGCGGGTCGGGCCGCCCCGGGCAGGACGGTGGGGCCGGCGGCTCGGCCTTCCTGTTCGGTAACGGCGGGACCGGCGGCACCGGCGGGACCGGCGGTGCGGGCGCCCCCGGCGGCATTGGCGGGCCCGGCGGGAACGGCGGGACCGGCGGGACCGGCGGGCTGCTGTTCGGCACCGGCGGGACCGGCGGGAACGGCGGGACCGGCGGGAACGGCGGGAACGGCCCCGCTGGCGGTCCCGGCGGCACCGGCGGCACGGGTGGGGCCGGCGGGACCAGCGGACTGTGGGGTGCTGGCGGGGCCGGCGGTGTAGGGGGCGCCGGCGGTAACGGTGGGACGGGCGCCACCGGCAACGGTGGTGCCGGTGGTGCCGGTGGCGTCGGTGGTAGCGGCGGGACCGGCGGTGGCTCGTTGGGCGGCACCAACGGCACGGGCGGGACCGGCGGCACCGGCGGCAACGGCGGTGCCGCCAGCGCGGCCGGCGCCGTCAGCGGCAACGGCGGTGGCGGTGGGGGCGGCGGCAACGGCGGCAATGGCGGCAACGGCGGCAACGGCGGCAACGGCGGTGACGCCAGCGGTACGGGCGCCGTCAGCGGCAGCGGCGGCGACGGCGGTGGTGGCGGCGTCGGTGGCACCGGTGGCAGCGGCGGCAACGGCGGGGCTGGCGGCACCGCGAACTTCACCGGCGCCGTCGGCGGCACCGGCGGCAACGGCGGCCCCGGCGGCGTCGGCGTCTACGGCGGCAACGGCGGCAACGGCGGTGAGGGCGGGGCGGGCATCCTCACCACCAGCACCAGCGGCGCCATCGCCGGTGGCGGTGGCGGCGGGGGCGGCGCCGGCGGTGCCGGCACCCACGGCGGCAAGGGCGGTGCCGGCGGTGCGGGCGGCGGAGCAGAAATTATCAACCCCGGCGCCGGCCTCGACGTCATCAGCACCGGCGGCGGCGGCGGTCAAGGCGGCGGCAACAACTTTGTGACTCTCGGCGGTGACGGTGGCGGCGGTGGTGGCGGCGGCGCCGTCAACGTCGGTGCCACCACGATCACCGCCGGCACCGGCGGCAACGGCGGCAGCGGCCTTGCCGGCAACACCGGCGGCTTCGGCGGCACCGGCGGATCCGTCACCGGGACCAACGCCTCCGCCGTCGACGCTGCCGGCGGCGGTGGTGGCGGCGGCGGCAGTGGCCAATTGACCGGCGGCGGCACCGGCGGCGCCGGCGGCGCCGCCACCACGATCCCTGGCGGCACCGGCGGCACCGGCGGCACCAGCCTCACTCCCGGATTTTCCGGTAACAGCGGCACCGGAAGCGGCGGGGGCACCGGCGGTAGCGGCGGCGCCCGCGAGTTCCTCCCCGGCTCAGGCGGCGGTGGCGGCGGTGGCAGTGCCGTGGTCATGAGCGTCGGCGACGGCACCGCCACCGGCGGAAATGGCGGCACGGGCCAATAGCATCCGGCGTCAAAGGTGGCCGGCGACCGGGCGGGGCATCGGTGCGGGCGGAGGTGTGCGGGCGGAGGGACTCGAACCCTCAAGCTCTCACGAGCACCGGCACCTAAAACCGGCGTGTTTGCCAATTTCACCACGCCCGCAGCGTGCCGATCGTACCGCTAGCCACATGGGCGCGATCGCCGGAGGAATTCCGAGCCCGGGCAGCGCCTCCTCGCCGGCGGCATGAACGATGTCATGACTCGTCCGTGCGCTGCGCCCACCGCCGCGCGGTACCGTCAAGGTGTGTCCAGTCCGCATCGTCGTAGGCCCGCGCTGATCGCCTTGGTGATCGTCGCGGCCTGCGGCTGCCTGGCGTTGGGCTGGTGGCAATGGACCCGATTCCAGTCGGTGTCGGGCACCTTCCAGAACCTCGGCTACGCGCTGCAGTGGCCGCTGTTCGCGTGGTTCTGCGTCTACGCCTACCGCAAATTCGTCCGCTACGAGGAGACACCGCCCGAGCCGGGGAATAATGAGGCCGCAACCGAGATTCCCGCCGGTCTGCTGCCCGAGCGGCCCAAACGCGAACAGCAGCCGCCCGACGATCCCACGCTGCGCGAGTACAACGCCTACCTGGCGAAGCTCGCCGAACAAGACGCCCAAGAGCAGAACAGGACCACCGCATGACCACACCCGAGACCCCCGGAGCACCGGCGCCCGCGGTGCCGGCCGACAAGCTGCGCACCGCGCTGCTCGCCTACCGGGTCATGGCGTGGACGACGGGTCTGTGGCTGATCGCGCTGTGCTACGAGATCGTCTCGCACCTGGTCTTCGGCCACGAGATCCGGTGGATCGAAGTGGTACACGGCTGGGTCTACTTCATCTACGTCCTGGCCGCGTTCAACCTCGCGATCAAGGTCAGGTGGCCGATCGGCAAGACCATCGGCGTGCTGCTTTCGGGCACCATCCCGCTGCTGGGCATCATCGTGGAGCACTTCCAGACCAGGGACGTCAAGGCGCGCTTCGGGCTCTAGCTAGCGCTCGAGCGTGCGGCCAGTTTCACGTTCGTTGCCGAACGTGCGGCCAGTTTCACGTTCGCGGACGTCAGGCCAGCGCCCGCAGCGAGGGCACCAACAGCGCCAGCGCGCGGCCCCGATGCGACAGCGCGTCCTTTTCCGACGGGCTCAGCTGCGCCGCCGTGCGGTCATGGATCCCAGCACCGTCGGGCACGAACACCGGGTCATAGCCGAACCCGCCGTCGCCCCGCGGTTCTCGCGCGATCCGGCCCGGCCACTCGCCGCGCACGACGACCTCGCCGGACGCCGACACCAGCGCGCAGGCGGAGACGAAGGCCGCGCCGCGCCGGTCGTCGGGAACGTCGCGCAACTGCGCCAGCAGCAGTGCGGTGTTGGCGGCGTCGTCGCCGTGGTCACCCGACCAGCGCGCCGACAGCACCCCGGGCATCCCGTGCAAGGCGGCCACCTCCAGGCCGGAGTCGTCGGCCACGCAGGCCAGCCCGGTCGCGGCGAAACCGTCCCGCGCCTTGGCCAACGCGTTGTCCTCGAACGTGGCGCCGGTTTCCGGGGTCTCGTCGAACGGCGCCACGTCGTCCAGTGACACCAGCGTCAACCCGGACAGACCGGCACCGTCGAGCACCCGGCGCAACTCGGCCAGCTTTTTGCGGTTGCGGCTGGCGACCAGCAGCTTGGTCACCAATCACCCCCGAACACTCCGCTGGTAGCCACCACTTGGACAGGCTAGTTGCTGAACAGATTCGCTGTAGGGCCACATGGAACCTCATGCGCGAAATCGGTGATTCCTCGATGGTTGGCGGTACGGCTCGGGTGGTATCCGGGTGAGTATCCGCCGTTCCCCTGCCGGGTTCATCCGGTGAAGTCGAACACGCCCGACCCGTTTAGAGCTTCCAGAGATACAGCGCGACGAGGCCGATGGCTATGTCGAGCAATCCCACCGCGATGGCGATAGTGGCGGTGGCGATCGTCAACTGAGGGGGGTCATATTGATTCTGAATGCCCCTGCTGGCGCGGTAACGGGCGACCAGGCCCACGATCACTGCGATGACACCCCCGAAGCTGCCGATGATCAGAAAGCTCACGAAGAAGCCATGCATGGCCCAGCGCAGGGCAGCGTCGTGCATAGGTGGTCCTACCCCGAGCCGGAAGCCGGAGGACGGTTTCTTCTTTCCGGCGTCGACCCACCGAGTGCCATCCCAATACCTCTGGTCGCTACTGGAGGGCGCCTCCGGATACCAGCCGATCGCCAACGGCGTCGCGCTTGGATAGGCGGCCAGGGGATACCCGGCCCCAATCAGTGAAGCCCACCAGACGAGTCTGCGCTTGGCCGGCCATTGTGTACCGTCCCAGTACCTTCGGCCACCGCGTCCGTCTGGGTCTGGGTACCAGCCGGGCGGCGGGAGCACCGTCATGAGCAACGCTCGCCGACGCCACCGACGAGCCAAGCTGAGCGCACCTGCGCTGCCATGGCGCTATTGTATGGTCGCAGCGGTGCCCTGACGTTCGGTTTGACTTGGTGACGTCCCGAACGGACAGCGAACGCTTCCTATCCCATCCGGATTGTATGCCTACGTCCCTGTGACACAACGGTATTCATCTCAGAAGCGGAGCAGCGCGCGGCGGTTGTTGAGCAAGTCCCCAAGTTACGGGGTGTCGAACCGTCAATCGACCCGCTTGCTCAATCTCAATGTCGGTGGCCGACCCAACTACGCTGCGGCCACCCATGTCGGCCCATTTGTGTTGTCCACCCGCAGCCGGGTCAGCTGCCGAACGCCTTCGCCGGCGGCGACCCCTCGGGCAGCACACCCGGATAGGGCAGCGCCAGCGCCTCGCGCTGGGCGGCGAACAACTGGTCGCAGGCGGCCAGCGCCGCGTCGAGCAGCTTGTCCAGCGTCGAGCGCGGGAACGTCGCGCCCTCGCCGGTTCCCTGCACCTCCACCAGCGTCCCGGTGTCGGTGGCGACGACGTTCATGTCGACCTCGGCGCGCGAGTCCTCCTCGTAGGGCAGGTCCACCCGGATGCGGCCGTCCACCACGCCGACGCTGACGGCCGCGATCGCGCACGACAACGGCCGCGGATCCGACAACTTGCCCGCCGCCGACAGGTAGGTGACGGCGTCGGCCAGCGCGACATAGGCGCCGGTGATGGCGGCGGTGCGGGTGCCCCCGTCGGCCTGCAGCACGTCACAGTCGACGGCGATGGTGTTCTCCCCCAGCGCAGCCAGGTCGATGCACGCCCGCAGCGACCGGCCGATCAGCCGGCTGATCTCCTGCGTGCGCCCCGACGGGCGGCCCTTCACCGATTCGCGGTCGGAGCGGGTATGGGTCGCCGACGGCAGCATCGCGTACTCGGCGGTCAGCCAGCCCAGGCCCGACCCCTTGCGCCAGCGGGGGACGCCGTCGGTGACGCTGGCGGTGCACATGACCTTGGTGTGGCCGAATTCGATCAGGACCGAACCCGCCGGATGGTCGGTGAAGCCGCGGGTCATGACCACGGGGCGAAGCTCGTCGTCGGAACGGCCGTCTTCTCGTTTGGACACGAGGCCAACCCTAACGTGGCCGGCTCAGACCCGTTCGGAGCGGCGGATGTCGAACGTCTCTCCGCACACGACGGCATGCACGGGACCGTCGAACTCGGCCTTGGCCTCGCTGATCACGTCCTCCCGTGAGGTCCACGGCGGGATGTGGGTCAGCAGCAACTCCCGTACCCCGGCCTGCGCGGCGGCCCGGCCGGCCTCGGTGCCCGACAGGTGCAAGGCGGGCGGCCGGTCCGGCGAGTGCGTCCACGAGGCCTCACACAGGAACACGTCGGCGTCGCGGGCCAGCTCCACCAGCTGGTCGCACGCGCCGGTGTCACCGCTGTAGACGAACGAGGCGCCGGTGGGGTCGGTGATCCGCAGACCGTAGGACTCCGTCGGGTGCGCCACCACCCGCGGCACCACGGTCAGCGCACCGAACGCCACGGGCTCCCCGTCGACCCAGTGCTGGATGTCGAAGATGTCGGAGCAGTCGTCGATCTCCCCGCCGTAGGGCGACGACGCCGCCCCCAGCCGCGACCAGGTGTCGCTGGGGCCGTAGAGCAGCGCCTTGCCGTCGGGGCGCGACGGGTGGTAGCGCCGCCACACGAACAGCCCCGGCATGTCCAGGCAGTGGTCGGCGTGCAGATGAGACAACAGGACGTGCACGGAGCTGGGATCCGCATAGCGCTGCAGCGCCCCCAGCACGCCGCCGCCGAAATCGAGAACCAGCGGCGGGGCGTCCGGCGCCCGGAGCAGATAACCCGACGCAGGCGAATCCGGGCCCACCACGCTGCCTGAGCAGCCGAGCACGGTGATTCGCACGGACACTACTGTGCCATGCCCGATACCGGCATGACGAAAACATGGCCGCATTTATGTGATCAGAATCTCGCCCACCGAGCTAGCGAGGGCGGGACTGGCGAACCGGTTGCACACCGGTCACCGACGGCCCGAGGAACCGCGCCGCAAGTTTGGTGAACGCCTCGGGATCCCCGGTGGCCTCGAACACCCGGGCGGCCGGCGGGGCGTCATGCGGCCGGAGCAGGTCGCGCTCGGTGAGCACCCGGAGCACCTCTTTGGCGGTCTCCTCGGCGCTGGAGACCAGTGTGACGCTCTCGCCCATCGCCAGCTGGATGATCCCGGACAGCAGGGGGTAGTGCGTGCAGCCGAGCACGAGCGTGTCGACCTGGGCGCGCTGCAAAGGCTCCAGGTAGCCCTCGGCCAGACCGAGCACCTGACGGCCGCTGGTGATCCCGCGCTCGACGAAGTCGACGAAGCGCGGGCAGGCCACCGCGGTGATCTCGGTGTCGCGGGCGGCGGCGAACGCGTCCTGGTAGGCGTGCGAGGCGATGGTGGCCTGCGTCCCGATCACCCCGATGCGGCCATTGCGGGTGGTGGCCACCGCGCGCCGCACCGCGGGCAGGATCACCTCGACGACGGGCACGTCGTAGCGCTCGCGCGCATCCCGCAGGCACGCCGCCGACGCAGTGTTGCAGGCGATCACCAGCGCCTTGACGCCGCGGTCGACCAGGTCGTCGCCGACGGCCAGCGCGTGCGCGCGGACCTCGGGAATGGTCAGCGGTCCGTACGGACCGTTCGCGGTGTCACCGACGTAGATGATGTCCTCGTCGGGCAGCTGGTCGATGATGGCCCGCGCGACGGTCAGCCCGCCGACCCCGGAGTCGAAGATCCCGACGGGCGCCATGGGCGAGCTCATATCTTGCGCCGCTGCGACGAGGCCTTCTTGGCCGCGTGTGCCTTGCGTTCCGGCGCGGACAACAGGTAGGCGGCCGCGACGCCGGCGAGTGCCCCGCACAGGTGACCCTGCCACGACACGCCGCCGCACTGGCCCAGCACCGGCATGGCGCCGAGCAGGATGCCGCCGTAGACGAACAGGACGACCAGCCCGATGATGATGTCCCACACCCGCCGGACGAAGATCCCGAACACCAGCAGGAAGGCCAGCCAGCCGAAGATCAGGCCGGAGGCCCCGATGTGGTCGGTCGGCCCGCAACTGCTGCCCAGGTTGCCGATCAGCCAGGTGCCCAGGCCGCCGAGAATCCACACGACAGCGGTGGCCCAGACGAACCGGGACAGCCCGGCCAGCGTCATCAAGAACCCCAGCACCAGCAGCGGGACGGTGTTGGCGATCAGGTGTTCCCAGCTGGCGTGCAGCACCGGCGCGAAGACGACGCCCCACAGGCCGTCGACGCGCAGTGGCCTGATGCCGTTTTCATCCAGCGAATGCCGCGTCAGCTGGTCGATCAGCTCGACGAGGTAGAGCAGCGCCACGAAGGTGAGGATCGTGGCTCCGCCAACCGTCCAGGCGGGCCGCGGCTTCTGGTTCGCCGCCGCGCCGGACTGTGCCTTGCGCTTGCTCATGACCCCTCCATCAGCCGAACGATCCCGGCAACACGTCCCGATAGGCCGGTATTCCGGCCACCGACTCGGCGGCGAGCACACCGGCCAGCACCGCGCGCGCCAGGCAATCGGCCGCGGCGACACCCACTTGGCCGGCCAGCGCAGTCTCCGGGGAGAACGCGGCGGGCACACCGTCCCCGCCGGCCTCGGGCAGCACCTCGACGGCCCCGGTGGCCAGCGCGAACACCGTATCGCCATCCAGCGGGGTGTGGGCCGGACGAACCGCGCGGGCCAGGCCGTCGTGGGCCGCGGTGGCGACGAGCCGGCAGGCCGCCGGGCTGAGCGCGGCGTCGGTCGCCACCACGCCGATCGTCGTGTTCAGCGTGCTTTTCGACGGACTCAGCTTGGACGGCAACTGCGCGAACGCGTCGATCTGCCCCGGCGGCGGCGGCCTCAGCGCGAACTCCGCGATCAGGTCCGCCATCCAGGGCAGGCCGGTGGCCCGGTCAACGACGTCGCCGGCGGAGTTCACCACGACGATCGCGCCGACGGTCACGCCGGACGGCAGCGTGGTGGACGCCGTCCCGACGCCGCCCTTGAGCGCGCCGGCCCGCGCCCCGACCCCCGCGCCGACCGAGCCGACCGAGCCGACGGCCACGGGAGCGGGAGCCGCGGCCCCGCTCGCCGCGGCCTCGCACGCCAGGTAGCCGAACTCCGCCGTCGGCCGGCGGTCCCAGCCGCCGACGGGCAGGTCGAAGATCACCGCGGCGGGCACGATGGGCACCACGCCGCCGTCCATGGCGACGCCGCGCTCGCGTTCCTCCAGCCAGCGCATTACGCCGTCGGCGGCCGCCAGGCCGTAGGCGCTGCCGCCGGTCAGCAGCACGGCGTCGACGAACCGCACGGTGTTGGCGGGATCGAGCAGATCGGTCTCCCGGGTGCCCGGCGCGCCGCCGCGGCAGTCGACCGCGGCCACGGTTCCCGGCGGGGTGAGCACGACGGTGACGCCGCACGCCCAGCCTGCGCCGAGGGACGCGTCGGGGTCCAGGCGCTGGTAGTGGCCGACGCGGATACCTCCGACGTCGGCGATCGAATTCATCGGGAGCCCATCAGCACCAGGACCACGTATTCCTGCAGGACGGTCAGCCACTGGTAGACGTCGAAATGGGCGGCCAGCGGGTGGTCGGGCGGCAGCCGATCCGGTCCGTTCGGCCCGATCTCGAGCATGACCCCCAACGTGAGCCGCAGGTCGTTGACCGCCACGACCCAGGCGGTCGCCTCGTCCTCGGTCAGCTCCAACCGGCCGCCGCCGTCCGGGACCGTCTGCAACAACTGTTGTGCCGCATCGCGTTTGGCGTCGATGATCTCCGGCTCGTGCAGGCTGCGCAGAGCCGCGTTGAGGCTTTCGGAAACGTCGGGCGGGGCCTGGTCGTCGTAGTCGGTTCTGTGGAAGTCCGGCAGCAGGCGGCGCAGCGTGGGGTCGCGCGGCGGCTCGGAGTTGCCGGTCTTCATCCCGGTGATTTCCTCGAGTTCGTCTGCGGGCGAGGAAGATTCGCGCTCGTCGAGCAGGCCGATCATCGCGCTGACGAGGTTGGTGAGCAGCGCGGCCTCATGGGCGGCCAGGGAGGAGCGAAAGCGGGGACCGTTCGCGGTCTCGACGCGCTTCCATTTGCGCACAGGGAATCGGCTACCCTCGCGTCTCAGTGGTCCTGCTGCAGGGTCGCCCACAATCCGGCGGCATGCAGCTTGGACACGTCGACTTCCATGGATTCCCGGCTGCCCGCCGACACCACCGCCTTGCCCTCGTTGTGCACCTGCAGCATCAGCTTGGTGGCGTGCGGCTCGCTGTAACCGAACAACTTCTGGAACACATAGGTCACATAGGTCATCAGGTTGACGGGGTCGTCCCACACGATGGTCACCCAGGGACTGGCCGAGGCGTCTACCGGAGCGGACTCGCGTTGCCCGGTAGTGCCCGGCCGGGACTTCGGCTCCGTGGGCGCTGACGCAACAACCATGGTTCCCAGGATAGCGAGCCACGTGTCTGAATACCGAGCACCCGATGCCAGCCGATACCGTAACGGGATGGACGACCCGGTCCTTGCGGGGCTGCTGACCGACAGGTACGAACTGACCATGTTGGCGGCCGCGCTGCACGACGGCACCGCCACCCGCCGGACCACCTTCGAGCTGTTCGCCCGCCGGCTGCCCCGGGGCCGCCGCTACGGCGTGGTCGCCGGGACGGGGCGGCTGCTGGAAGCCTTGCCACAGTTCAGGTTCGATGACCAGGCGTGCCGGCTGCTCGCGCAGTTCCTCGACCCCGACACGGTGGCCTACCTGCGCGACTTCTCCTTCGGCGGCGACATCGACGGCTACGCCGAAGGCGAGCTGTACTTCCCGGGGTCTCCCGTGCTGTCGGTGACGGGCAGCTTCGCCGAGTGCGTGGTGCTCGAAACGCTGGCGCTGTCGATCTTCAATCACGACACCGCGATCGCGTCCGCGGCCGCGCGCATGGTCAGCGCCGCAGGCCAGCGCCCGCTGATCGAGATGGGATCGCGACGGACCCACGAGCACGCCGCCGTCGCCGCGGCCCGCGCCGCCCACCTTGCCGGGTTCGCCGCGACCTCCAACCTGGAGGCCCAGCGCCGATACGGGATCCCCACCGAGGGCACCGCCGCGCACGCTTTCACCATGCTGCACACCCAGCCGGACGGACCCGACGAGCCGGCCGCGTTCCGCGCCCAGGTCGCGGCGCTGGGTGTGGACACCACCCTGCTGGTCGACACCTACGACGTGACGACCGGTGTGGCCAACGCCGTGGCCGCCGCCGGCCCCGAGCTGGGTGCGGTGCGGATCGACTCCGGCGAGCTGGGCGTGCTGGCCCGCCAGGCGCGCCGACAGCTCGACGAGCTGGGCGCCGGCCGGACCCGCATCGTGGTGTCCGGCGATCTCGACGAGTTCTCCATCGCGGCGTTGCGCGCCGAGCCCGTCGACAGCTACGGGGTCGGCACGTCGCTGGTCACCGGCTCGGGTGCCCCGACCGCGAGCATGGTCTACAAGCTGGTCGAGGTCGACGGCCTGCCCGTGCAGAAGCGCAGCAGCCACAAGGAGTCCCGCGGCGGCCGCAAGGAGGCACTGCGCGTGGCGCGCCCGACGGGCACCGTCACCGAGGAGGTCGTGTATCCGGCGGGCCGGGCGCCCGCCGTCGACGAACCGTTCCGGTTGCTGACCACGCCCCTGGTGCGCGGCGGCCGCGTCGTCGCCGACACGGGCACGGGCGCCCTGGCGCCGGCGCGCAAGCTGGTGGCGTCCGGTCTGCGCAGCCTGCCGTGGGAGGGCTTGGCGTTGGCGCCCGGCGACCCGGCGATTCCCACGCGGCTGATCCCGGCCGGCGCATAGGGCTTAGCCGGGAACGTGACCACGTCCGACGTCTCCGTGCCGGGGCTGCTGGCCGCCGCGGTCTCCGCGCTCGGTGGCAGCGAACGCAGCGGGCAGGTTCAGATGGCCGCCGCGGTGGCGCGCGCGTTCGACACCGGCGAGCACCTCGTCGTGCAGGCGGGCACGGGCACCGGCAAGTCGCTGGCCTACCTGGTGCCCGCGGTGGTGCGGGCCCTCGGCGACGACTCGCCGGTCGTCGTGTCGACGGCCACCATCGCGCTGCAGCGCCAGCTCGTCGACCGCGACCTGCCCCGGCTGGCCGAGTCGCTGGCCGACGCGCTGCCCCGCCCGCCGCGCTTTGCGCTGCTGAAGGGCCGGCGGAACTATCTGTGCCTGAACAAGATTCACAACGGCTCTCAGGGCGGTGGCGACGACGACGAGGACCTCCCGCAGGAGGAGCTGTTCGATCCGGTGGCGGTGAGCGCCCTGGGGCGCGACGTGCAACGGCTGACCGCCTGGGCGTCGACGACCGAGTCCGGTGACCGCGACGACCTGCGGCCCGGTGTCCCCGACCGGTCGTGGTCGCAGGTCAGCGTGTCCGCGCGCGAATGCGTCGGCGTGGCCCGCTGCCCGTTCGGCACCGAGTGCTTCTCCGAACGGGCGCGGGCCCGGGCCGGCGGCGCCGACGTCGTCGTCACCAACCACGCCCTGCTGGCCATCGACGCCGTCGGCGAAACGGCGGTGCTGCCCGAGCACGCGCTGCTGGTGGTCGACGAAGCGCACGAGCTGGTCGACCGGGTGACCTCGGTGGCGACCGCGGAGCTGACGCCGGCCGCCCTGGGCGTCGCCGCGCGGCGCATCGCCCGGCTGGTGGAACCGGAACTGACCCAGCGGCTGGAGGCGGCGACGACGACGTTCGCGGCCGCGATCCACGACGGCAGGCCCGGGCGCATCGATCACCTCGACGACGAGATGGCGACCTATCTGACGGCGCTGCGCGACGCGGCCGCCGGCGCGCGCTCAGCCATCGACACGTCCGGCGCGGCGCGCGCCGATGCCCGGGCGGCGTCGGCCCGCGCCGAGGCCGTCGCCGCGCTCGGCGAGATCGCCGACACCGCGGCGCGCGTCCTCGCGTCGTTCGCCCCCGCCATCCCGGATCGCACCGACATCGTCTGGCTCGAGCACGAGGACAATCGGGGCTCGCCGCGGCCCCTGCTGCGGGTGGCCCCGCTCTCGGTGGCGGGCGTGCTGCGCGAGCGGGTCTTCTCGCGCTCGACCACCGTGCTGACCTCGGCGACGCTGACGGTCGGCGGGTCGTTCGACGCGATGGCCGCGGCGTGGGGCCTGGCTGGGTCGGACGGCGGGGACGATGTGCCCCGGCCCACCTGGCGGGGCCTGGACGTGGGGTCGCCGTTCGAGCACGCCAAGGCGGGGATCCTCTACGTCGCCGCGCACCTGCCGCCGCCGGGGCGCGACGGCACCGGCTCGGCCGAACAGCTGACCGAGATCGCCGAGCTCGTCACCGCCGCCGGCGGGCGCACGCTGGGCCTGTTCTCGTCGATGCGGGCGGCCCGGGCCGCGGCCGAGGCCATGCGCGAACGGCTGGCGACGCCGGTGCTGTGCCAGGGCGACGACAGCACCTCGGCGCTGGTCGAGCGGTTCAGCGCGGACCCGGAGACCTCGCTGTTCGGGACGCTGTCGCTGTGGCAGGGCGTCGACGTGCCGGGCCCCTCGCTGTCGCTGGTGCTCATCGACCGCATCCCGTTTCCGCGCCCGGACGACCCGCTGCTGGGCGCGCGGCAGCGCGCGGTGGCGGCGCGGGGCGGCAACGGGTTCATGGCTGTCGCCGCCAGCCACGCGGCGCTGCTGCTGGCCCAGGGCGCGGGACGGCTGCTGCGTCGCGTCACCGACCGCGGGGTCGTCGCGGTGCTCGACTCGCGGATGGCCACCGCCGGCTACGCCGGCTACCTGCGCGCCTCGCTGCCCCCGTTCTGGGCGACCACCGACGCCGGGCAGGTTCGGGCCGCGTTGGAGCGGCTGCGCACCTCGTCGGAGGGCCTGTCGGCCTGAGGCGGCGTCCGGCTATCCCGCGAGAGCCACCAGGCCCAGCTCGCTGCTGGAGGCGAGCATCGGATGGCGGGGCAGCACGCGCACGGTGTATCCGACCGCGCCCGCCAGCGGCAGCGGCGTCGTCGTCGAGAACACCTCCATGCCGCCGTCGACGGTGCCGGTGTGCGGCATCTCGACGGTGACCGGGTCCTGCAGGGCATCGCTGGTGTCCACCCGGCCCAGCACCGCCTGCACGATCACCTCGTCGGGCCGCAGACCGCCGAGCCGCACGGCCGCCGTCAGGGTCAGCTTCGAGCCGAGCAGCGGGGTGTCCGGTAGGCCGGTGCTGTCGACGTCGGTGATGGTGACGTTCGGCCAGGCATCGTGGACGCGGCGACGGTAGGTGGCCAGCTCCCGCGCGGCGCCGAACTGCCCGCCCTCGCCGGTTTCGGTGGGGCCGACGGTCTCGCGCAGGGACTGCGCCGCCGGGGTGTAGTAGTGCTCGACGTAGTCACGCACCATGCGGGAAGCCAGCACCTTGGGCCCCAGCGTCTGCAGCGTGTGGCGCACCATCTCCACCCAGCGCGGCGGCACCCCTTGGGCGTCGCGCTCGTAGAACTTCGGCGCCACCGCCTCCTCGAGCAGGGTGTAGAGCGCGTTGGCCTCCAGGTCGTCGCGGCGGGTCTCGTCGGAGAGCCCGGTGGCCGACGGGATCTCCCAACCGTTTTCGCCGTCGTACCACTCGTCCCACCAGCCGTCGCGGATGGACAGGTTCAGTCCCCCGTTCAGCGCGCTCTTCATCCCGGAGGTGCCGCACGCCTCCAGGGGACGCAGCGGGTTGTTCAGCCAGACGTCGCAGCCCCAGTACAACAGCCGGGCCATCGACATGTCGTAGTCGGGCAGAAAGGCGATGCGGTGACGCACCTGCGGCCGGTCGGAGAAACGCACCACCTGCTGGATCAGCGCCTTGCCCCCGTCGTCGGCCGGGTGCGACTTGCCGGCCACGATCAGCTGGATCGGCCGTTCCTCGTCGAGCAGCAGCTGTTCGAGCCGCTCAGGGTCGCGCAGCATGAGGGTCAGCCGCTTGTAGGTCGGCACCCGCCGGGCGAAGCCGATGGTCAGCACGTCCGGGTCGAACGCCGTCCCGATCCAGGCCAGTTCGGCGTCCGACGCGCCGCGCTCCAGCCACGACCGGCGCAGCCGCGCCCGGACATCCTCGACCAGCAGGGAGCGCAGCTGGGAGCGGATCCACCACAGGTGACCGGCGTCGACCTGCTGCAGCCGCTGCCAGACCGTGGGCTCGCTCAACGAGTCCGACCCGGCCAGCTCGCGACCCAGCTGCAGCCACTGCGGCGCGGCCCAGGTGGGCGCGTGCACGCCGTTGGTGATCGACCCGATCGGCACCTCACTGCGGTCGAACCCGGGCCACAGCTCGTTGAACATGGCCCGGCTCACGCGGCCGTGCAGCAGCGAGACACCGTTGGCGCGCTGCGCCAGCCGCAGCCCCATGTGGGCCATGTTGAACTTGGCCGGGTCGGCCTCGGCGCCGAGCGCGAGGATCCGCGCGGTCGGCAGGCCCGGCAGCAGAGCAGCCTCACGTTCGTCGTCGAAGTAACGCTGCACCATCGCCGCGGGGAACCGGTCGATGCCGGCCGGCACCGGGGTGTGCGTGGTGAACACCGTGCTGGAGCGCACGACGGTGAGCGCGGTATCGAAGTCCAGGCCCGAGTCGGTGACCAGCTCGCGGATGCGCTCCGCCCCGAGGAAGCCCGCGTGCCCCTCGTTCATGTGGAACACCTCGGGCGCGGGCAGGCCCTCGACGACGGTGAACGCGCGGATCGCCCGCACCCCGCCGATGCCGGCCAGGATCTCCTGCTTGATGCGATGCTCCTGGTCGCCGCCGTAGAGCCGGTCGGTGACGCCCCGCAGGTCGTGCTCGTTCTCGGGCACGTCGGAGTCCAGGAGGAGCAGCGGCACCCGGCCGACCTGCGCGACCCACACCCTGGCCCGCAGCTGCGCCGCGTCCGGCAGGTTCAGCTCGACCAGCACCGGATCGCCGGTGGTCGCGTCGGTGAGCAGCCGCAGGGGCAGCCCCTGCGGATCGAGCGACGGGTAGGTCTCGTTCTGCCAGCCGTCGGCGGTCAGCGACTGCCGGAAGTACCCGGAGCGGTAGTACAGGCCGACCGCCACCAGCGGCACTCCCAGGTCCGAGGCGGCCTTGAGGTGGTCGCCGGCGAGGATCCCCAGGCCGCCCGAGTAGTTGGGCAACACCTCGGCGACACCGAACTCCATGGAGAAGTAGGCGATGGCGGCCGGCATCTTTGAGCCGGCGTCCTGCTGCTGCTGATACCACAGGGGCCGGCGCAGGTAGTCGGCCAAGTCGGCGGCCAGGCCGTCGAGCCGGCCCAGAAACTCGTCGTCGACGGCAAGCTCATCGAGGCGTGCGGGGCTCACCGCGCCCAGCAGCGCAACCGGGTCCTGGCCGCAATGGGTCCACAGCGTCGAGTCGATCGTGGCAAACAGGTCCTGGGTCGGCTTGTCCCACGACCACCGCAGGTTGGTGGAGAGCTGTTCCAGCGCCGACAGGGGCTCGGGCAGGTGAGCACGGACGGTAAAGCGGCGGAGGGCTTTCACACGTCAACACCTTACTGAGGATTCCAACCCGTGCAGGGCTACTAACCCAGCGTTTACCTCCGGTGGTGTGACCGGACACTAGGGTGGGTATCGGGTAATGGTGGGGCTGCGCCGCGGCTCGTCGGACGTGGCCCCCCGCGAGAAGAGAGTTTCTTAAGACGAGAGGCATGCCGCGACGAAGGACACCGCGGTTGCCGCACAACGCCGAACGGAGTCCTGGTGCCCGGTCGTGTCGAGATCGACAACGTCGCGCCCGTCGTTTCCTGCGGCGAGTACCCCGCCAAGGCGGTGGTCGGTGAGGTCGTCCCCGTCAGCGCAGCCGTCTGG
Source organism: uncultured Actinomycetota bacterium (assembly GCA_963711445.1). Classification (GTDB taxonomy): domain Bacteria; phylum Actinomycetota; class Actinomycetes; order Mycobacteriales; family Mycobacteriaceae; genus Mycobacterium. The sequence goes on along the minus strand of CAVQEF010000001.1, from coordinate 872,324 downwards.
CGGGAAGGCCACGACGCCGTGGCGGCGACGCTGGTGGTGCGTTATCTCGGTCGACGCTATCCGCAGGGCAGCGACGTCCCGACGCTCAAGGCGGTCGAGGCCCCCGAGCGGACGGCGGCGGGGATCCCCGACCAGGAGCGCGTCAAGCCCGAGTCGATCCCCATGACGATGGGCCAGGAGCCCTACGTGTTCCACGGCCAATTCATCCCCGACCGCGTCGGGCTGTGGATGTTCCGCATCGACGGCTGGGGTGACCCGATCGCGACCTGGCGGCACGGGGTGCTGGCCAAGCTCGACGCCGGCCAGGGCGAGACGGAGCTGTCCAACGACCTGCTGGTCGGCGCCGGGCTGTTCGAGCGGGCCGCGGCCGGTGTGCCCCGCGCGCGCCGCGACCCGCTGCTGGCGACGGCCGCGGCGTTGCGGGCCCCGGGGGATCCGGTGACCCGCACCGCGCTGGCCCTCTCGCCCGAGATCGACGAGCTCGTGGCGGCCTACCCCCTGCGCGACCTGCTGACCCGGGGCGAGCAGTTCGGCGTCTGGGTGGACCGGCCGCTGGCCCGCTTCGGCTCCTGGTACGAGATGTTCCCGCGCTCCACCGGCGGGTGGGACGCCGACGGGGAGCCGGTGCACGGCACCTTCGCCACGGCCGCGGCCCAGCTCCCCCGCATCGCCGACATGGGATTCGACGTCGTGTACCTGCCGCCGATCCATCCGATCGGCAAGGTGCACCGCAAGGGCCGCAACAACTCCCCGACGGCCGCACCCGGGGACGTGGGGTCCCCGTGGGCGATCGGCAGCGACGAGGGCGGCCACGACGCCATCCACCCCGCCCTGGGCACCATCGACGACTTCGACGAGTTCGTCGCCTCGGCAAGGGCTTTGGGCATGGAGGTGGCGCTGGACCTGGCGCTGCAGTGCGCCCCGGATCATCCGTGGGCCCGCGAGCACCGCGAGTGGTTCACCGAGTTGCCGGACGGGACCATCGCCTACGCCGAGAACCCGCCGAAGAAATACCAGGACATCTATCCGCTGAACTTCGACAACGACCCCGCCGGTCTCTACGACGAGGTGCTGCGGGTGGTCCGGCATTGGATGGACCACGGCGTCAAGTTCTTTCGGGTCGACAATCCGCACACCAAACCCCCCAACTTCTGGGCCTGGCTGATCGGCCAGGTCAAGGACCAAGACCCCGACGTGCTGTTCCTGTCCGAGGCGTTCACGCCGCCGGCCCGCCAGTACGGCCTGGCCAAGCTGGGCTTCACCCAGTCCTACAGCTACTTCACCTGGCGGACGGCCAAGTGGGAGCTCACCGAGTTCGGCAACGACATCGCCGCGCTGGCGGACTTCCGCCGGCCGAACCTGTTCGTCAACACCCCCGACATCCTGCATGCGATCCTGCAGCACAACGGCCCCGGCATGTTCGCCGTCCGCGCCGTGCTGGCCGCGACCATGGGCCCGGCGTGGGGCGTGTACTCCGGTTACGAGCTGTTCGAGCACCGCGCGGTGCGCGAGGGCAGCGAGGAATACCTGGACTCGGAGAAGTACGAGCTGCGCCCTCGCGACTACGCCGGCGCCCTGGCCGACGGTCGGTCGCTGGAGCCGTTCATCTCCCAGCTCAACGAGATCCGCCGCCTGCATCCCGCGCTGCAGCAGCTGCGCACCATCCACTTCCACAGCGTGGACAACGACGCGCTGCTGGCCTACAGCAAGTTCGACCCGGCCACCGGGGACTGCGTGCTGGTGGTGGTGACCCTCAACGCTTTCGGGCCCGAGGAAGCCACGCTGCGGTTAGACATGGCCGCATTGGGTATGGAACCTTACGAACGTTTCTGGGTGCGCGATGAGATAACGGGCCACGAATTCCAATGGGGGCAGGCGAATTACGTTCGCATCGACCCTGCGCAAGCAGTCGCGCACGTCATCAACATGCCACTCATACCGACCGAATCCCGGATCACGCTGCTCCGCAGACGATGAAATCACCGGAGGTGAAATGGATATGAGCCAAGCGGGCCAACTCGCCGAAACCCACCTGGCGCCCGATGCCGCCGACCTGTCGCGGCTTGCGGCCGGCACGCATCACAACCCGCACGGCATCCTGGGGGCCCACGAGTACACCGACCACACCGTCATCCGGGCGTTCCGCCCGCACGCGACCGAAGTCGTCGCGCTCGTCGGTGACGACCGGTACCCGTTGCGGCACATCGAATCAGGGTTGTTCGCCGTGGCGTTGCCCTTCACGAACCTGATCGACTACCGGCTGCAGGTCAGCTACCAGGGCTCCGAGCCCTACACCGTCGCCGACGCCTATCGTTTCCTGCCCACCCTGGGCGAAATGGACCTGCACCTGTTCGGCGAGGGTCGCCACGAGCGGCTCTGGGAGGTGCTGGGCGCCCATCCGCGCTCGTTCACCACGGCCGACGGTGTGGTCAACGGTGTGTCGTTCGCCGTGTGGGCGCCCAACGCCAAGGGCGTCAGCCTGATCGGCGAGTTCAACGGCTGGACCGGCGACGAGGCGCCGATGCGGGTGCTGGGCTCCTCGGGGGTGTGGGAGTTGTTCTGGCCCGGGTTCTCGACCGAGGGGCTGTACAAGTTCCGCGTGCACGGCGCCGACGGCGTGGTCACCGAGCGCGCCGACCCGTTCGCCTTCGCCACCGAGGTGCCGCCGCACACCGCGTCGCGGGTGACGGTGAGCAAGTACCGCTGGAGCGACGAGGACTGGATGGTGCGGCGCGCCCAGGGCAACCCGGTGTTCGAGCCGATGAGCACCTACGAGGTCCACCTGGGCTCGTGGCGCCCCGGGCTCACCTACCGCCAGCTCGCCCGCGAGCTGACCGACTACGTGGTGGAACACGGCTTCACCCACGTCGAGTTGCTGCCGGTGGCCGAACACCCCTTCGCCGGCTCCTGGGGTTACCAGGTCACGTCGTACTACGCGCCGACCTCGCGGTTCGGCTCCCCCGACGACTTCCGGGCGCTGGTCGACGCCCTGCACCAGGCCGGCATCGGCGTCATCGTGGACTGGGTGCCGGCGCACTTCCCCAAGGACGCCTGGGCGTTGGGACGCTTCGACGGCACCGCGCTCTACGAGCATTCCGATCCGACGCGCGGCGAGCAACTCGACTGGGGCACCTACGTGTTCGACTTCGGCCGCCGCGAGGTGCGCAACTTCCTGGTGGCCAACGCGTTGTACTGGCTCGAGGAGTTTCACATCGACGGCCTGCGGGTGGACGCGGTCGCCTCGATGCTCTACCGCGACTACTCGCGGCCCGCGGGCGGCTGGACGCCGAACATCTACGGCGGGCGGGAGAACCTCGAAGCGGTCGAGTTCCTGCAGGAGATGAACGCCACGGCGCACAAGACCGCGCCCGGCATCGTCACGATCGCCGAGGAGTCGACGTCGTGGCCGGGGGTGACGCGACCGACCGCGCTTGGCGGCCTGGGCTTTTCGATGAAGTGGAACATGGGCTGGATGCACGACACGCTCGACTACATCAGCCGCGACCCGATCTACCGCAGCTACCACCACCACGAGATGACGTTCTCGATGCTCTACGCGTTCAGCGAGAACTACGTGCTGCCGCTCAGCCACGACGAGGTCGTGCACGGCAAGGGCACGCTGTGGGGGCGGATGCCGGGCAACAACCACGTCAAGGCCGCCGGGCTGCGCAGCCTGCTGGCCTACCAGTGGGCGCACCCGGGCAAGCAATTGCTGTTCATGGGGCAGGAATTCGGGCAGCGCGCCGAGTGGTCCGAGGAGCGCGGCCTGGACTGGTGGCAACTCGACGAGCACGGCTTCTCCAACGGCGTCCTGCGCCTGGTCCGCGACATCAACGAGATCTACCGCACCCATCCCGCGCTGTGGAGCCAGGACACCATCCCGGACGGCTATTCCTGGATCGACGCCAACGACTCGGGCAACAACGTGCTGAGCTTTTTGCGGTACGGCAGCGACGGTTCGGTCATGGCCTGCGTGTTCAATTTCGCGGGCGCCGAGCACGGCGGCTACCGGCTCGGCCTGCCGTGCGCCGGGCGCTGGCGCGAGGTGCTCAACACCGACGCGACCGACTACAACGGCTCCGGCGTCGGCAACATGGGCGGCGTCGACGCCACCGAGGACCCCTGGCACGGCCGGCCGGCGTCGGCGTGTCTGGTGCTGCCGCCCACGTCGGCGCTGTGGCTGGCACCGGAGTAGCACGTCATTCCGCCGGCAGCGCCGAGCAAATGCCAGAAGTCCGCACAGCCACGGACAACCACACCCGAAACAGCACACCCGAAACAGCCCAATCCCCAGCTCAGAGAGCGTTGGCGCGGTGCGCTTCGGGCAATGCCACGGGGCCCGGGCGGCGCGGTTATAAATTGATCGCGCAAAGAGTACGACGAAAATTTGGCAAACCCATAGATATTGTTGCACCCGGCACGATAAGCTCCGCACGGCAAATTGAATCATTAGGTAGACCATGCATTTCTGGGTTGCATTCCTCAGTTGTATGGCCGAATTACTTCGGTCCATAACGTAATTGGGAGGTCTTCGCGATGTCGTACATGATTGCATCACCGGAAATCTTGGGGGCGGCAGCCTCGGATCTGACCGGTATTGAATCAACGATCACAGCGGCCAATGCTGCGGCGGCAACTCCGACCACCAGCGTGCTGGCCGCCGCCGGCGATGAGGTTTCGGCGGCCGTCGCGGCGCTCTTCGGGGAGCATGCCCAGGCCTATCAGGAGATCGCCGCCCAAGCAACAAGCTTTCATGACCAGTTCGTGCAGACTCTGACAGCGGGCGCCGGCGCGTTTGCCGCGACAGAGGCGGCCAACGCGTCGCCGCTGCAGCAGCTGCTCAACGTCATCAATACGCCTACCGAGTTGTTGCTGGGACGCCCGCTGATCGGCAACGGCGCCAACGGAGCACCGGGGACCGGGCACGCCGGCGGCGCAGGCGGGCTGTTGATCGGCAACGGCGGGGCCGGCGGGTCCGGAGCGGCGGGCCAGGCCGGCGGCGCCGGCGGTGCTGCCGGGCTGTTCGGCTCCGGTGGGGCCGGCGGAGCCGGCGGCGCCGCTACCACCGGTACCGGCGGGGCCGGCGGGGCCGGTGGCGCCGGCGGGCTGCTGTTCGGCGCCGGCGGCACCGGTGGGGTCGGCGGCTCCGGCGCCACCGCCGGTGGGGCCGGCGGGGCCGGCGGCGCCGGAATGCTGTTCGGCTCCGGCGGCATGGGCGGCGCCGGCGGGTTCGGCGGCGATGGTGGGGCCGGCGGGGCCGGCGGGCGCAGCGGCTTCTTCGAAATGTTCGGCTCCGGTGGCGCCGGCGGCGTTGGTGGAGGCGGCTCCGGCGGCACCGGCGGGATCGGTGGGGTCGGCGGGGCCGGCGGGCTGTTCGACAACGGCGGCGCCGGCGGTACGGGCGGGTTCGCCATCAACGGCGCCGTCGGCGGGGCCGGCGGGGCCGGCGGGGCCGGCGGCGTCCTCTTCGGTAATGGCGGCGCCGGCGGCAGCGGTGTGCTCGGCAGCTTCGGCTCGGACGGTTCGGACGGCGGCGCCGGGGGCGCCGGCGGCGCCGGCGGGCTGTTCGGCTCGGGCGGCGCGGGCGGCGCCGGCGGGGCCGGCGGGCTCAGCACCGGGATTGGCGGGACCGGCGGGACCGCCGGTGACGGCGGTCACGGCGGGGGCGGCGGGGCCGCCGGGCTGTTCGGCTCCGGCGGCGCCGGCGGCGCCGCCGGCGATGGCGGGTTCAGCACAGGGGACACCTCGGTCGCCGGGGCCGGTGGGCGCGGCGGGACCGGCGGGACCGGCGGGCTGTTCGGTCCCGGCGGCTCCGGCGGCGCCGGCGGCACCGGTGGGCACGCCGGCGGGACCGCCTCAACGAACGGCACAGGCGGCAACGGCGGTGCCGGCGGCGCCGGCACGCTGTTCAGCGCCGGCGGCTCCGGCGGCTCCGGCGGAAATGCCAGCCACACCAACGCTGGTGCCGGCGGTGCCGGCGGCACGGGAGGATTGTTCGGCTCCGGCGGCTCCGGCGGCACCGGTGGGACCGGCATCGACACCGGCTCGGTCGCCGGGGCCGGCGGGGCCGGCGGGAACGCCGGCATGCTCGCCGGGTGGGGAGGTGCCGGCGGGTCCGCCGGGATCGGCCAGACCAGCGCGACCGGCGGCGCCGGCGGCAATGCCGGATTGCTCTACGGTGACGGCGGCGCGGGCGGTACCGGCGGGATCGCCTTCGGCGGTGACGGCGGTAACGGCGGGCACGGCGGCAACGCCGGGATCATCGGCAACGGCGGTGACGGCGGGGCAGGTGGGTCGACCTTCGATCTGGGCGGTACCGGCGGTACCGGCGGGGCCGGCGGCAACGCCACGTTCATCGGTGACGGCGGCAACGGCGGTAACGGCGGGCTCGGTGCACCAAACGGGCCCGGCGGCGCCGGCGGCGCCGCCGGGCTGTTGGGCCTGAACGGGTTCGACGGGTTGACTTAGCCGCGTGCCGTCCCGGGCCGCCCTGGTCTCAATGGCTCTCAGTAGAGCGCGTTGGCCAGGTTGCGCCGGCCGGCGACGACCTCCGGATCGGCGGGGTCGAAGAGCTCGAACAACTCGACCAACCGAGTGCGGACCCGGCCGCGCTCATCCCCGGATGTGCCGCGCACCAACGCGATCAGGCGCTCGAACGCGGCCCCGACCTCCTGGTTGAGGATCTGGACGTCGGCGGCCGCGAACGCGGCGTCGATGTCGCCCGGCGCGGCATCGGCGACGGCCACGGCGTCGGGCCGCTGCGTTGTCGCGCGCGCGAGAAAGTCGATCTGGCGGATCGCCGCCTTGGCTTCGACGCTGCCCGGGTTGGCGTCCAGGATCGCCTGGTAGGAACCCCTGGCGGCGTCGAAATCGCCGGCCTCCAGCTGCTGGCGGGCCTGCTGGACCTCCGGATCGACCTCCTCGGGCTCCCCGGCCGCCCGCGGCCCCTTGAGCTTGCCGTCCGTGGCCGCCAGCAGCGAGTCGATCCAGCGGCGCAGCTGGTCGGCCGGCTGCATGCCCTGGAAGCTGGACAGCGGCTGCCCGCCGGCCAGGGCCACCGCGGTCGGGACCCCTTCGACGCCGAAGGCCTGCGCCACCCGGGGCGACGCGTCGACGTTGACCGTTGCCAGCGCCCACGTGCCGTTGTCCTCGGCGGCCAGGCCGGACAGGGTTTCCAGCAGCTGGACACACGCGTCGCTGCGCGGCGACCACAGCAGCACCACGACCGGCACCTCGTCGGAGCGGACCAGCACCGCCTCTTCGAAATTGGCCTCGGTGACCTCGACGGCGCCGGGCGGCGCCGATGCCGACGGGGCGCCGGGGCCCCCCGTCGAGGCGTTCTGCTGGGCTCGCTGCTTGAGGCCGGACAGGTCGACCGCACCAGCCAGCGCGGGCCCGATGGGGGATGGCGGACGCGTCACGCCGTCAAGTTTGTCATGCACCGCGGGGGGCGAGCCACCCGGTGGCACGGACGTTCACCCGGCGCGAAAACCGGCGGGCTCGGTGACGAAATCAACATCTGCCGGCCGTTGAGACGAACATCACACCCGCGCGCGGGATCGCCGCGCCAGCAAAATTGACCGGAGCGCCGAGCCCGGGCCGGCTACCCCGCCCGCAGGATCAGCGCGTCGCCCTGGCCGCCGGCGCCGCACAGGGCGGCCACGCCGTAGCCGGAGCCGCGGCGCGCCAGTTCCAGGGCCACATGCAGGGCGATCCGGGCCCCCGACATGCCGATGGGATGCCCCACGGCAATCGCCCCGCCGTTGACGTTGACGATGTCGGGATTCAGTCCCAGCTCGCGGGTCGAGGCCAGCGCCACCGCCGCGAAGGCCTCGTTGATCTCGACCACATCGAGCTGGTCAACGGTGATGCCCTCGCGGCCGAGCGCCTTCTTGATGGCGTTGGCCGGCTGCGACTGCAGGGTGGAATCCGGGCCGGCGACGACGCCGTGCGCGCCGATCTCGACCAGCCACGGCAGCCCCAGCTGCTGCGCCTTCTCCTTGTTCATCACCACCACCGCGGCCGCGCCGTCGGAGATCTGCGACGCCGAACCGGCGGTGATGGTGCCGTCGCGGCGGAACGCCGGCTTGAGACCGGCCAGGGACTCGGCCGTGGTGTTGGCGCGGATGCCCTCGTCCTCGGCAAACTGCAGCGGGTCGCCCTTGCGCTGCGGAACGTTGACGGGCACCACCTCGTCGGCGAAGACGCCGTCCTTCCAGGCCGCGGCCGCCCGCTGATGCGACCCGGCGGCGTATTCGTCCTGCTCGGCCCGGGTGAACTTGTCGACGTCGTTGCGCTGCTCGGTGAGCGCGCCCATCGGCTGGTCGGTGAACACGTCGTGCAGGCCGTCGTAGGCCATGTGGTCGAGCACCGTGACGTCGCCGTACTTGTAGCCCGCGCGGCTGTCCATCAGCAAATGCGGCGCCTTGGACATCGACTCCTGCCCACCGGCCACCACCACGTCGAACTCCCCGGCCCGGATGAGCTGGTCGGCCAGCGCGATCGCGTCGATCCCGGACAGGCACATCTTGTTGATGGTCAGCGCCGGGACGTCCCACCCGATGCCCGCCGCCACCGCCGCCTGCCGCGCCGGCATCTGCCCGGCCCCGGCCGTCAGCACCTGGCCCATGATCACGTACTCGACCGCCGAGGCCGGCACGTTCGCCTTCTCCAGCGCGCCGGAGATCGCGATGGCACCCAGGTCGCTGGCCGAGAAATCCTTCAGCGAACCCATCAACTTGCCGATGGGTGTCCGGGCTCCAGCAACGATCACCGACGTCGTCATAACTACCTCCTAGGGGTGCACGAACGGCCGATTACGCTCCCTGGAGAAGCGCAATCGTTGCCGCCAGGTTACCGTTGTGAGATGACGACCGATCAAGTTGACGCCCGTCAGGTCCTGTCTACCGCGCTCGTGACGGCGGTTGATCACGTCGGCATCGCGGTCCCCGACCTGGACGCGGCCATCGCCTGGTACCACGAACACCTCGGCATGATCCTGGTGCACGAGGAGGTCAACGACGATCAGGGCATCCGCGAGGCGATGCTCGCGGTGCCCGGCGCCCTGAAGGGCACCGCGCAGATCCAGCTGATGGCCCCGATCGACGAGTCGTCGACGATCGCGAAGTTCCTCGACAAGCGCGGACCGGGCATCCAGCAAATGGCCGTCCGGGTCGGCGACCTGGACGCGATCAGCGAGCGGCTGCGCTCCCAGGGCGTCCGGCTGGTGTACGAAAAGCCCCGCCGCGGCACGTCGAACTCGCGCATCAACTTCGTCCACCCCAAAGACGCCGGCGGCGTGCTCATCGAGCTCGTCGAGCCCGCTTCCTGAGGGTTCTCTTCCCGACCGCCCCTGGCAGTCACGACCATTTCCGGGTCGGCCCGCGCGTGGCGCGGCTGCCCCAGCACGCGGTGTGCCAATGCCGGCGGTCCTCGACCCCGGCGTGCGGGGCGTCCACCGGCCACACCACCACATGGGCGACGCCCGAACGGATCTCGTGGTCACAGCCGGGGCACCGGTAGGTCTTGACCGCACGGATTGCGGCGACCGGACGCACCTCGTACTCGTGGCCGTCGGGCCCGATCTCGACCCGGACCAGCACCGGCGGCGGCGAGAACGGCCGCTGCCGTCGCGACGGTGTGTGGCGCCGTGCCATGCGGCCAGTCTAATCCGGCGAATCAGAACAGCCGATATTCGTCGTTGTCCATGCCCCGCATCTTGTCGTAATCCAGTGTGAGGCAGCGGATCCCGCGATCGATGGCCAGCGTACGCGCCTGCGGCTTGATTTGCTGGGCCGCGAACACCCCGTGCACCGGGGCCAGCAGGCTGTCGCGATTGAGCAACTCGAGATAACGGGTGAGCTGCTCCACGCCGTCGATCTCGCCGCGCCGCTTGACCTCCACCGCGACGCAGCCGCCGCGTTCGTCGCGGCACAGCAGGTCGACGGGCCCGATCGCGGTCATGTACTCGCGCCGCACCAAGGTGTACCCGTCGCCCAGGAGCCCGACGTGCTCGGCGAGCAGCGCCTGCAGGTGTGCCTCCACGCCGTCCTTGACCAGCCCGGGATCGACGCCCAGGTCGTGGCTGGTGTCGTGCTCGATCTCCTCGACGGTGATGCGCAACTGTTCGCCGGCCTTGTTCTCCACCACCCACACCGGAGTCTGATCGGCGAGGTCTTCGGTCAGCCAGCACGGCGGGCTCATCCAATTCAGCGGCTTGTAGGCGCGGTCGTCGGCATGCACGCTGACCGATCCGTCGGCCTTGAACAACAACAACCTGCGCGCCGACGGCAGATGCGCGGTGAGCCGGCCGACGTAGTCGACGGTGCACTGGGCAATCACGAGTCGCACCCGACTCACCTTAGAGCGTGGCCGACAAATTAGGCTGGCGCCACCATGTCGGCAGAAAAGACGGTGGCACGGCGCCTGGGCCGGGTGCTCGAAACGCTCACCCGTCAGAGCGGCCGACTCTCGGAGACCCCGGCCTACGGCTCACTGCTGCTGGGGCGGGTCACCGAAAGCCAACGGCGCCGGCGCATCCGCATCCAGGTGATCCTGACCGTGCTCGTCGTGGCCGTGAACCTGATCGGCATCGGCGTCGCCCTGTTGCTGGTGACGGTCGCGATCCCCGCGCCGAGCGTGTTCGACGACGCGCCGCTCTGGCTCGCGTTCGCGGTGGTGCCCGCCTACATCGCGGTAGCGCTGGCGCTGGGCGCGTTCTGGATCACCCGGCGGACCGTGCTCGCGCTGCGCTGGGCGATCGAGGAGCGCACACCGACCCGGGAGGACGAGCGCAACACCTTTCTGGCCCCCTGGCGGGTCGCGGTCGTGGACCTCGTCCTCTGGGGAAGCGGGGCGGTGCTGCTGACGGTGCTCTACGGCCTGGTCAACACCTTGTTCATCCCGCGGTTTCTGTTCGTGGTGGGGTTCTGCGGCGTGCTGGTGGCCACCGGCAGCTACCTGCTGGCCGAGTTCGCGCTGCGACCGGTGGCCGCGCAGGCGCTCGAGGCGGGACGGCCGCCGCAGCGGCTGACCGCGGGCCTCATGGGCCGCACGATGATGGTCTGGTTCTTCGGGTCGGCCGTGCCCGTCATCGGCATCGCCCTGCTGGCGCTCTTCCAGCTCGTGATGCGGAACCTGTCCGAAACCGAGTTCGCCGTCGGCGTGCTGATGGTGTCCACCGCCACGTTGATTTTCGGTTGCCTGTTGATGTGGATCCTGGCGTGGCTGACGGCGACGCCGGTGCGGGTGGTGCGCGCGGCGCTCGAGCGCGTCGAGCAGGGCGATCTGCGCGGCAACCTGGTGGTCTTCGACGGCACCGAGCTCGGCGAGCTGCAGCGCGGGTTCAACGCCATGGTCGACGGCCTGCGGGAGCGCGAGCGCGTGCGCGACCTGTTCGGGCGGCACGTCGGGCGCGAGGTGGCCGCCGCCGCCGAACGCGAGCGCCCGCAGCTGGGCGGGGAGGAACGCCACGTCGCCATCGTGTTCATCGACATCGTGGGCTCCACCCAGCTGGTGACCACCCGGCCCCCGGTGGAAGTCGTCGCGATCCTCAACCGGTTCTTCGGGATCGTCGTCGAGGAGGTGGACCGCCACCGCGGGCTGGTCAACAAGTTCGAGGGCGATGCGACGCTGGCCGTCTTCGGTGCGCCCAACCGCCTCGAGCGTCCCGAAGACCAGGCGCTGGCCGCCGCCCGTTGCATCGCCGGGCGCCTGAACACCGAGAGGCCCGAGTGCCAGGCCGGCATCGGCGTGGCGGCGGGCCAGGTCGTCGCCGGCAACGTCGGCGCCCGGGAACGCTTCGAGTACACCGTGATCGGCGAGCCGGTCAACGAGGCGGCCCGGCTGTGCGAGCTGGCCAAGTCCTACCCGGACCGGTTGCTCGCGGCGGCCGACGCGCTCGACGGTGCGAGCGAAAGCGAGCGTGGCCGTTGGTCTTTGGGCGACACGGTCACGCTCCGCGGGCACGAGCGGCCAACCCGGCTGGCCTCGCCCGCCGAGTCGGCTCAGCCCGGCGACTGATCCGTGCGACGGCGTCCCTGCCGCGGTCGCAGCACGGGGGTCACCAGCTCCCCTGTGTCGAGGTAGCTGTCGAGGTTGTCGATCGCGAGCAGCGCCATCGCCCGCCGCGTTCGGGCGGTCGCGCTGCCGATGTGCGGGAACAGCACGACGTTGTCCAGCCCGAACAGCTCCGCGGGCACGTGCGGCTCGTCGGCGAAGACGTCCAGCCCCGCCCCGGCCAGCCCGCCACCGGCCACCAGCTCGACCAGCGCGTCCTGGTCGACCACGCTGCCGCGCGCGATGTTGATCAGGTAACCCCCGGGGCCCAACGCCCGCAGGACGGCGCGGTCCACCAGGTGGCGGGTCCAGCTGTCGCCGGTGGTGGCCACGACCAGGACGTCGACCGACTCGGCCAGCTCCACCGGCGATCCCGCGTACCGGTACGGCGATCCGTCTATCCGGTTGCGGTTGTGATACGCGACGGCACAGCCGAATCCGAGCAGCCTGGTCGCGATGGCCGAGCCGATGCGGCCCAATCCCAGGATCCCGACCCGCAGGCCGCCGACGTCCCCGGCGTAGGGGAACGGGCCCTCGCGCTCCCATCGGCCGGCCCGCACGTAGCGGTCGGCGGCGCCGAACCGGCGCACGGTCATCAAGATGAGCCCCAGCGCCGTGTCGGCGACGGTGTCCGAGAGCACGTCCGGGGTGTTGCTCACGCCGATGCCGCGGCGCTCCGCCGCGTCCAGGTCGATCAGGTCCACCCCGGCGCCGTTGCTGACGATGACCTCCAGGTCGGGCAGCGCCGCGATGGTGCCGGCATCGACGCGGCGCTGCCCGACGTGACCAGCACCCGGACACCGGGCCCGTGCTCGGCCGGGAACTCGGCCCGCCCGGGACCGTCGGGAAGCCGGGGAATGTCGTAGCGGGCGGCCAGCTCGGCTTCGAATGTCGGCTCGAAGCGGCCGACTCCCAGCACGTCGCCGGCCTTGTGCAGCGTCATGCCTCCATCATGACCCAGCAGTTTCGCCCACCCGTATGCCGTTGCCGACGACTGGCTTTGGCACCCGGGTCGGGACGGGGACTGCGGGCGGTGCGGCGTGTGTTGGAGTAGCGTTTCGATCAGTCTCGGGCGGCGAAGCGAAGGAGTGAATCGTGGATTCGGCCTTGTTCGGCTATCTGACCGTACTTTCCTTCGTGCTGGCGCTGATGTTTGCCGCCGTTGCCACGGTATTCGTCAGGCGGCTGGGCGACCGCGGGCCCACGTCGATGAGCGAGGAGATCGGTGGCGCCAATACGGTCATCCGCAAAGTGCGCAAACGCGAACCGATGTCCGCGGACGAGTTGGACTTCGCGCGACAGATCGTTGCCGACCGGTCGTCCCCGATGGCGTACTGCATCCCCGCCGCGTTGTTCATGGTGGGTTGCTTCTATGTGTTCGGCAGTCTTTATCACCTGCATGGGGCGACGCCCTCCGAGCGGACATTTCTCGGCGTCTTCCCCATGTTGGCCGCCACGAACTTCAGCCTCCGGATGCTCAACAGCGCACGGCTGAAAGGGCGCCTGCAGAAGATGTCGTGAGCCTCCCCGGGGCATCTCCCGAGCCGTTCGGGGTCACCGGCGGTCGGGCGCGTCCGCATGCCTTCGCTGTCGCCTTGGGGCCGCGGTGCGGATGGTCTTGGCCGTTCGCGTGGCCTTTGGGCACATGACCGTCTACTATTTGCACTGACATCGGTGTCGACCGAGCGAAACCACGAGGTCGCAGACCCGCTTGGGAGGTGATCGAGTGAGCCCTCGGTCAGTCGGCAGGACAGTCTTGGCGCGAGCCTGGATGCCATTGGTCGCCGTCGTCGCGGTCTCGGCGGGAGCGGTCGGCATGTGGAAGGTGCACCAGTTCTCCGCTCCCCCGCCCGTCATCACGGTCAATGGCCCGGCGGCACCCCCGGAGTTCAACACCAAGGAGCTCACCTACGAGTTGTTCGGCTCCGTCGGGGAAGGGGGAATGCTCGTCTACCTGGACATCGATGGCCATCCGCACCAGGTCGATCTGACGACCCTGCCGTGGTCCCACACGGAGACGACCACGCTCACGGTGGTGTCCGGCAGCGTCTCGGCGCAGGTTCACGGCGGTCAGCTCGGCTGCCGCATGCTGGTCAACGGCGTTGTCCGCGACGAACAGTCGGATAACCATGGCGATGCGCACGTCATGTGCCGGGTGAAATCGGCATGAGCGAGCCCCGGCCGAGGCGACCTTTCGTCCCGAGGATGGTCCGCGCCTTCGCGATACCGATCATCGCCTTCTGGGCGTTGCTCGCCGTGTCGACGAACACCTTCATGCCGCAGGTCGAAAAGGTCGCAGAAGAACTCGCCGGGCCGATGGTCCCGCACTACGCGCCGTCGCAGCGGGCGTTGCTGGCCATCGGCGAGAAGTTCCACGAATCCGACTCGACCAATCTGACCATGCTGGTGCTGGAGGCCGACCGCCCGCTGGGCGACGTGGATCACCGCTATTACGACGATTTGGTGCGCCGGCTCAAGCGGGACCCCAAGCACGTGCAGTACGTCATGGACCTGTGGGGGAAGCCCATCACCGCGGCCGGGGCGCAGAGCGTCGACGGCAAGGCCGCGTACGTGCTGCTGCGTCTCGCGGGCGACATCGGCCAGATGCAGGCGAACCGGTCGGTCAACGCCGTTCGGGACATCGTCGCGAAAGACACGCCACCGCAAGGGCTCAGGGTCTATGTCAGCGGGGCGGCTCCGCTCGCCTCGGACACCGTGGCGATTGCCAATTCGAGCCTGAACAACATCACGATCGTGACGATCATTCTCATCGTCACGATGTTGCTGCTCGTCTACCGCTCCATTTCCACCCTGCTGGTGCCCCTGCTCGGCGTCCTGATCGAGATGCTGGTCGCGAAGGGCGTCATTGCCACCCTCGGGCATCTCGGGTACATCGAGCTCTCGTCGTTCGCCGTGAACATCGTCGTCGCGTTGACGCTGGGAGCGGGGACGGATTACGGCATCTTCCTGATGGGCCGCTATCACGAGGCGCGGCAGGCCGGCGAAGGCAGGGAGGACGCGTTCTACACGGCGTACAAGGGTGTCACGCCCATCATCATCGGCTCGGGGCTGACGATCGCCGGGGCGTGTTTCTGCCTGGTTTTCGCGCGGCTCAACTACTTCCACACCATGGGGCCCGCCGTTGCCATCGCCATGCTGTTCAACATCGCCGCGGCGATGACGCTCGGCCCGGCCATCCTGACCGTGGGCAGCCTCTTCGGTCTCTTCGACCCGAGAGGCAAGGCCAAGGCGCATCTGTATCGGCGGATCGGGGCGAGCGTGGTGCGGTGGCCGGTGCCGATCCTGGTGGCCAGCGCCGCCGCCGTCCTGCTCGGGGCGATCTTCGTGCCGACATACCGGCAGAACTATGACGACCGCGCCTACCAGCCGCACAACTCCCCCGCCAATCTGGGTTTCGCGGCGGCCGATCGGCACTTCCCCAAGAGCAAGCTGTTCTCCGAGATGCTGATGATCGAGGCGGATCACGACATGCGGAACTCGGCCGATTTCATCTCCTTGGACCGGGTCGCCAAGAGCCTCATCCGCCTTCCCGGCGTCGCGATGGTGCAAAGCATCACCAGGCCGCTGGGTCGACCGTTGGAACACGCCACGATCCCCTACTTGTTCACCACGCAGGGCAGCGGGAACGGTCAACAGCTCCCGTTCAACAAGCTGCAGAACTCGAACACCAACCAGCAGGCACAGATCACCGAGCACTCTGTCGCGGTCTTACGCAAGGAGATCGTCTATTTCCAGAACATGTCCGACGAGCTGCACAAGACCGTTCTCACCGTCGAGGATCTGCAACGAATCACCGCCCAGATGAATCAGGAGATCTCCAACGTCGACGACTTCTTCCGGCCGATCAAGAGCTACTTCTATTGGGAGAAGCACTGTTTCGACATTCCGATCTGCTGGACATTCCGATCGCTGTTCGATGCGCTCGACAACATCGACAAGCTGGCCGAAGACATCACGGACGCCAAGACCACCCTCGAGGCCCTGGACAAGATCTTGCCGCAGGTGATCACGCAGCTGAAACTCACGGCCGACGACTCGGAGGCCCTGGCCAAGCTCTTGGTCAGCACCTACGGCCAGTCGGCGCTGCAGTCCACGCAGACCGACCAGACGTTCGACGACCTGGTCAACGTCGGCCTCGACTTCGACCGGTCCCGCGACGACGACTTCTTCTACATCCCGCATGAGGCTTTCGCCAACGAGGACGTCAAAACCGGCATGCAGCTGCTGATGTCGCCGGACGGCGAGGCCGCCCGGTTCATCGTCACCCACGAGGGCGACGCCATGGGACCCGAGGGCGTGGAACACGTCGAAAAATTCCCGACGGCGATCACCACGGCGCTCAAAGAGACGTCGCTGGCCGGCGCGAGGGTCTACATCGGAGGCTCGGGATCCAACGACAAGGACATCAAGGAATACGCCGCGTCGGATCTGCTGATCGTGGCGATCGCGGCCTTCGTGCTGATCTTCTTGATCATGTTGTTCCTCACGCGAAGTCTGATGGCCGCGTTGGTCATTCCCGGCACGGTGGCCTTCTCCTACGCCGGCGCGTTCGGGCTGTCCATCCTCGTCTGGCAGCACCTCATCGGCCTGCCCCTGCACTGGCTGGTGCTGCCACTGACGTTCATCATCCTGGTGGCGGTCGGGTCGGACTACAACTTGCTGTTGATCGTCCGGGTCAAAGAGGAGCTGCACGCGGGGATCAACACCGGCCTCATCCGCGCGCTCGGCAGCACCGGCGGCGTGGTGACGTCCGCGGGGCTGGTGTTCGCGTTCACCATGCTGGCGATGCTGACCAGCGACCTGAGGACGATCGGTCAGGTCGGGTCGACCGTATGCATCGGCCTGCTGCTCGACACGCTGATCGTGCGTTCGTTCATCGTGCCGTGCATCATCCGCGTCCTCGGGCCGTGGTTCTGGTGGCCGACCCTGGTGCGTCCGCGCCCGCTGCGGCACGCCTGAGAAGCGATCCCACCGATCTGCGGGAATACCCGCGTGAGCCTTGGGGTTGCTGCTGGCATGCCCGGGAATGTTGAGCAGAGCCCGGCCGCCGCGGGCTTTCACAGCGGGGAGTTGGCCGTCCAACGACAGGCCGGCGTCGACGCACAGGCCGCCCGGCTGACGCCCATGCTGGCCCACGGCCGACTGCGGGCCGGGATGGCCGCCTTCGTCTCGGCGGCGCCATTCGCGGCCATCGCCGCCCGCGACCGGGCGGGGCGGCTTTGGACATCACCGCTGCTGGGGCCGCCCGGGTTCCTGCGGGCCGCCACGCCGACCACGCTGCGGGTCAACACGTCAGTGCCGAACGCGGACCCACTGCACGGCCTGCCTCCCGGGCAGCCGGTGGGTGTCATCGCCATCGACTTCATCACCCGGCGGCGCGTTCGAATCAACGGTCTGCTCGCCGCCGCCGACGGGGAGGGGCTGACCATCGCCGTCGACCAGGCCTATGGCAACTGCCCCCGATACATACAGGAGCACCGCATCCATCTCGATGGACCGCCCAGGGACGACTCAACGCGGCTGTACGCCGGAGATACGTTGCGGCCCGAGGAAATCCACGTCATCGAAGCCGCCGACACCTTCTTTCTGGGCACCACCCACGCCGCCACGGGCAATGACGCCTCCCACCGCGGCGGCCCTCCCGGATTCGTCCGCGTGGCGCCCGGGCGCCTGTGGTGGCCCGACTATCAGGGCAACAACATGTTCAACAGCCTGGGAAATCTCGCCCTGGACCCCACCGCGGCCCTGCTGTTCCTGGACTTCCGTGCCGGCATCGCGGTCCACCTCTCCGGCAGCGCGACCGTAGGCTGGGACGCTCCCACCGTCATCAGCGACGACACCCGAACCGGTCGCCGGGTCCAGTTCGTTCCCGAGCAGGTGATCACCACGGCGATACCCGCCCTCGCCGAGACCGAGCCTGCGGCGGTGTGACTGTGCACGCAAGACATCCCACCCGTCGATCTCTTCGGGGTCGAGTTCGGCGCGCTTGAGTGCCACTAAACGTGCCATTGAAATCCCGGTTCCCCGCCGTCGACAACGGAATCGAATCGAACCCGAGCCCTCAGGCGCTCGTTGATGTCTTGGATCGCGCTGCCGGGGAGCGCGGTGATGTGAACCGCAGTTCGTGGCGCGTTCATCTCACCGAGGAGACGGAAAGCCATGGCATCGAATGGGGATCTCAGTCAGCACAGGCTTATCCTGAACAACGGCAGCGGTGAAATCCCGGCGCTCGGGTTCGGGATTTCGCTGCCGGACAACGAACAAGCGCAGAATGCCGTCAAGGTCGCGGTCGAGGTGGGGTTCCGTCACCTTGATGCCTGGACGGCCCGTAGACGGCATCGGCGGCAATCGTCTCGACACCCAGTTCGGCTGCGACGGCGTCGATTCCTTGCTGCGCGATGTTGAGGTCCACCCGGCCGTCGATGGTGTAGCACGGACGGATGTAGTGCTCGTAGTAGCGTTGCACCTCCTCACGTGTCATCCGGCTCAGGAACGACGCGATGTAGTCAACCGCCAGATTTGGTTGCTCCGCCATCGCTCTCAGGGCCCGCCGATTGGCCCGGACCAGACCCTGCACCGCCGCACTGTCGATGTGGACGTGGTTTGGGTCCACCGCTATTCCCACGGTGGGGATCTGGAAGTGGTCGCCCACCCAGGCGAGCACCTGAAACCCCTCCTCCGCGGCAATCTGCGCGGGACCCACGGTGCTGCCGACGTAGGCGGCGTCGATGGAACCGTCGCGAAGACGGCGTAGGTCCATTTGATAGTCACCCGGATGCCGTACCACGCAGTGCAGATCGCGGTCGGGATCCAGGCCGTGCTGACGCAGCACGATGCGCGCGAAGCATCCGGGCGGACTGTCCGGCGCATGGACGGCGAGCCGACGCCCGCGGAGGTCCGCCATGGACGTCACGCCGGCGTTGCCGAGAAACCAGAACAATGGGCGGTGGGTGTTGACGCTCAGCGCCGTCCATTCGCCGCCCTCGGTCAGCCGCAACAACAGGGCACGGCCGAGCCCGATGGTCGCACAGCGGCGCAGACGCTCCGCGTCCCAGCGCGTTCCATCACGCAAAGCGACATGGACGCCCTCGTCTTCGAAGTATCCCTCCTGGTCGGCGACGTGGGCGACCAATTCCTCGTGGATGCCGCGCCCGACATAGGCGAGGTCGATCGTTTCCATCAATGGGAGCCCTTCCGCCGGTTTGCTGAAATCAAATGCGGCGCAGCCAGGTTCAATACATCTCAAGGCCGCCGTTGACGGGCAGGTAGTGCCCGGTGGTGAAGCCGGATTCCTCACTTGCCAGGAACGCCACCGTTTTGGCCACCTCGTCGGGCGTGACGAGGCGCCCCATCGGGGCGGCCGCACCAAGCTCACTGACCCGGTCCGACGGGAGTTTCTCGGTCACCTTCGTCCCGGCCACGGTGGCCGGTGCAACGAGGTTGGCGGTGACGCCGTGCGGCGCCAGCTCGAGCGCCACGTACCGGACGAACTGGTCCAGGGCCGCTTTCGCCGTGCCGAGAGCGATCATCCCGTCACGCGGATGCCGCGACAGCCCGGTGCTCATGTAGACCAGTCGGCCGTAGCCACTCGAAATCATCCCCGGAGCGACAGCCTTGGTCAGCAGGTACGCGGCATGCAGCTCCGCGTTCAGCTTGCCGCCGAGCTGTTCCCAGGTGAGGTCGGTGAACGAGGTGACATCGAAAGGGATCATGGCGTTGTGCACGAGCACGGCGACGCGGCCCCACCGCTGCTCGGTTTCGCCCACCATCGCGGTGACGTCGGCGGCTTCGGTGACATCGGCCCGAATCCCCACTGCCTCGCCGCCCGCCGCGGTGATGGCCTGCACCACCTGGTCCGCTTCCCCGGCGCTGGACCGGTAGTTGACGACGACCCGAAAACCCCGCTCCGCGAGGACCCGGGCGGTCGCGGCACCGACCCCCCGGCTGGCTCCCGTGATCATTGCGACTCGCGACATCAGAATGGACCTCCGCGATTCCTCTGGCCGGCCAGCTGTTCGGCCCCGCTCATATCCTCCTCTACCCCCTTCAGGAAGTCTCCTGCCGCCCTGCTGCGCCAACCGGCGGGCTCAACGCGGTGGTCGGCAGCGGTCTGCCGAGTTAACTTACTCGAAGCGACCGAACCGGTCCCGGGCCACACCGCCACCTGCCTACTTCCAGGCGAACACCGGTTGCTCGAGCCCGTCGACCGGGTCGCCGCGACCTTCCAGGCACAGCCAGCGCAACTGCAGCAGCACGGCTCCGGTGGGCGCGTGAATGAGGTCTTGGCCCAACGGGATCTGCACCACCGGGCGCGGGCTCTCCGGGATGGCGATGAACCGCGGCGAATCGTCGCGCTGCAGTTGGTGCAGACCCACCCGGTAGACGGCCACCACCTCGTCGGGCGCGGGGCGGGGATCGAGCCGCCCACCGCCCCAGATCACCACCGGGGTGATGACGTATCCCGACCGCGTCGGGTAGTCGTCGAGCAGGCCGAGCACGGCCGAATCCGGCAGGTCGACGCCGACCTCCTCGTGCAACTCGCGGCGCGCGGCGTCGACCGCGGTCTCGCCAGGGTCGAGACGGCCACCGGGCAGGGCCCACTGCGCGGCGTGCGAGGTCAGGCGAGAGGCCCTGCGGCACAGCAGGAATGCGGCGCCACCCGACACGTCGACCATGCGGCCGTCCAGGCCCGCCTCCGGCAGCGGACGCCCGGCGTTCCACTCGTCCACCGGCGCCGGATCCACCCTGTCCTCGCCCACCTCGGAATCGACCAGCACCACCGCCACGGCCGCGTGCCGCTTGGTCGGGTCGGTGACGGCGCGGCGCTCGTGCCCCGCCAGGTGCGCGCGGACCCCTTCGCGCAGCGCGTCGTCGTAGGTGATCGTCACCGCTCGACCATATGCGGGCCCCGCTCGCGCCGAACCGCCGGACGGGCACCGCGCCCCACTTTGATGTCGCATTTCCGCTAGTTTTGCCGGCCGGCGGGTGTCACTGTGGAACCGTGCACGAGGACTTCGAACGCTTCTACCGGGCCGTGCAGTCCAAGGACGCCCGGTTCGACGGGTGGTTCGTCACGGCGGTGCTCACGACCCGCATCTACTGCCGGCCCAGTTGCCCCGTGCGGCCGCCCTTCGCCCGCAACGTCCGGTTTTACCCGACCGCGGCGGCCGCCCAGCGGGCCGGCTTCCGGGCCTGCAAGCGGTGCCGCCCCGACGCGTCGCCGGGGTCCCCCGAATGGAACGCGCGCGGCGACGTCGTCGCCCGGGCGATGCGGCTGATCGCCGACGGCGCGGTGGACCGCGACGGCGTCGGCGGCCTGGCGGCCCACCTCGGCTACACCACCCGCCAGCTGGAGCGCCTGCTGCAGGCCGAGGTCGGCGCCGGCCCGCTCGCCCTGGCCCGCGCGCAGCGAGCCCAGACCGCCCGGCTCCTGATCGAAACCACCGGCCTGCCGTTCGCCGACGTCGCGTTCGCCGCCGGCTTCGCCAGCATCCGTCAGTTCAACGACACCGTGCGCCTGGTCTTCGAGGGCACACCGACGGCGCTGCGGCGGCGCGCCGCGACAAGGCCCGGGCCCGGTGCGGCGTCGCCCGGGGCGGTGAGCCTGCGACTGCCGGTGCGCACCCCGTTCGCCCACGAGGGCGTCTTCGGTCACCTGGGGGCCACCGCGGTGCCCGGGTGCGAAGAGGTCCGCGACGGGGCGTACCGGCGCAGCCTGCGGCTGCCCGCCGGCAACGCCGTGGTCGCCCTCACACCCGCGATCGACCACGTTCGCTGCCGGCTGATGCTCGACGACTTCCGGGACCTCACCAGCGCGATCGCGCGTTGCCGACGACTCCTGGACCTCGATGCCGACCCCGCGGCGGTGATCGACGCGCTGGCCGGCGACCCGGACCTTGCGCCGGTGGTGGCCAAGGCGCCCGGGCAGCGCATCCCACGCACCGTCGACGAGTCCGAACTCGCCGTGCGAGCGGTGCTGGGCCAACAGGTTTCGACCAAGGCCGCGCGCACCCACGCGGGCCGGCTGGTGGCGGCCTACGGACAGCCGCTGCAGGATCCCGAGGGCGCATTGACCCACACCTTCCCCTCGGTCGAACAACTGGCGGAGATCGATCCCGTTCACCTGGCGGTGCCCGAGTCCCGCCGGCGGACGCTGAGCGCCCTGATCGGCGGCCTCGCCACGGGACGCCTTTCCTTGGACGCCGGCAGCGACTGGGCCGGCGCGCGGGCCCAGCTGCTGGCCCTGCCCGGGATCGGCCCCTGGACCGCGGAGGTGATCGCCATGCGCGGCCTCGGCGACCCCGATGCGTTCCCCGCCAGCGACCTCGGCCTGCGACTGGCCGCCCGGCGACTGGGCCTGCCCACCGGGCAACGCGCCCTGGTGGAGCACAGCGCCCGCTGGCGTCCCTGGCGCTCCTACGCCACCCAGCATCTGTGGACCACACTCGCACACCCGGTAAACCATTGGGAGGTTGCATGATTCACTACCGCACCGTCGACAGCCCGATCGGGCCGCTGACCCTGGCCGGGCACGGCACGGTGCTGACCAACCTGCGGATGGTCGATCAGGCCCACGAGCCGAGCCGAGCCGGCTGGTCGCCCGAGCCCGACGCGTTCGGCGACGCCGTCGAGCAACTCGGCGCCTATTTCGCCGGGGAACTCATCGACTTCGACGTCGAACTCGACCTACGGGGCACCCCGTTCCAGCGGCGCGTGTGGCAGGCGCTGCTGACGATCCCGTACGGCGAGACCCGCTCCTACGGACAGATCGCCGAGCAGATCGGCGCACCCGGTTCGGCGCGCGCGGTGGGACTGGCCAACGGCCGCAACCCCATCGCGATCGTCGTACCGTGCCATCGCGTCATCGGCGCCGGCGGAAGCCTGACCGGTTACGGCGGCGGGCTCGACCGCAAACGCACCCTGCTGAATCTGGAAAAGCGACGGACGCCGGCGAATTTATCGGCCAATTTGTCGCTATTCGACTGACGAACACAAAAACACCCCCGCGTCACGGGGGTGTTTTTGTGTATGTTCGGCGGTGTCCTACTTTTCCACCCGAAAAGGGCAGTATCATCGGCGCTGACAGGCTTAGCTTCCGGGTTCGGAATGGGACCGGGCGTTTCCCTGTCGCTGTGGCCGCCGTAACTCTATTCATATTTCATTGAGAGTGTTCCGGTGGGGGGTGTGGTGCTCAAAGACAGTGGTTGCGATATGTGTTGGTAAGTTTTCGGCCGGTTAGTGCCAGTTCCCTGCACTCATTGCTGAGCTTCCAGGTCTGACCTATCGAACCCGTGGTCTGCGGGGGGCCTTATCCCTCTAAAAGGGTGAGAAACCTGATCTTGGAGAAGGCTTCCCGCTTAGATGCTTTCAGCGGTTATCCTAGCCGAACGTGGCTATCCAGCGGTGCCCCTGGTGGGACAACTGGTGGACCAGAGGTTCGTCCGTCCCGGTCCTCTCGTACTAGGGACAGCTCTCCTCAAGTTTCTGACGCGCGCGGCGGATAGAGACCGAACTGTCTCACGACGTTCTAAACCCAGCTCGCGTGCCGCTTTAATGGGCGAACAGCCCAACCCTTGGGACCTGCTCCAGCCCCAGGATGCGACGAGCCGACATCGAGGTGCCAAACCATCCCGTCGATATGGACTCTTGGGGAAGATCAGCCTGTTATCCCCGGGGTACCTTTTATCCGTTGAGCGACACCCCTTCCACTCGGGGGTGCCGGATCACTAATCCCGACTTTCGTCCCTGCTTGACTTGTAGGTCTCGCAGTCAAGCTCCCTTGTGCATTTACACTCAACACCTGATTGCCGTCCAGGTTGAGGGAACCTTTGGGCGCCTCCGTTACATTTTAGGAGGCAACCGCCCCAGTTAAACTACCCACCAGGCACTGTCCGTGAACCGGATATACGGTTCGACGTTAGGTGTCCAATACGATCAGAGTGGTATTTCAACAACGACTCCGCTCCAACTGGCGTTGGAGTTTCACAGTCTCCCACCTATCCTACACAAACCGTACCGAACACCAATACCAAGTTGTAGTGAAGGTCCCGGGGTCTTTTCGTCCTGCCGCGCGTAACGAGCATCTTTACTCGTAGTGCAATTTCGCCGAGTCTATGGTTGAGACAGTTGAGAAGTCGTTACGCCATTCGTGCAGGTCGGAACTTACCCGACAAGGAATTTCGCTACCTTAGGATGGTTATAGTTACCACCGCCGTTTACTGGGGCTTAAATTCTCCGCTTCACCTTACGGTTAACGGGTCCTCTTAACCTTCCAGCACCGGGCAGGCGTCAGTCCGTATACATCGTCTTGCGACTTCGCACGGACCTGTGTTTTTAGTAAACAGTCGCTTCTCACTGGTTTCTGCGACCGGATCCCGCTCCCACCGCGAGGGTGTTCACGATATTCCGGTCCCCCTTCTCCCGAAGTTACGGGGGTATTTTGCCGAGTTCCTTAACCATAGTTATCTCGTACGCCTTGGTATTCTCTACCTGACCACCTGTGTCGGTTTGGGGTACGGGCCGTGTGTGTGCTCGCTAGAGGCTTTTCTTGGCAGCAGAGGATCACCGAATTCGCCTCAATCGGCTATGCATCACCTCTCAGGATAGTGAGCGACGGATTTGCCTATCGCTCTCCCTACTGGCTTACCCCAGTGTTACCACTGACTGGTACGGCTACCTTCCTGCGTCACCCCATTGCTTGACTACTACCAGCGAAGGTTCCACGCAGCCCCGAAACTCCATGCCCCCGAAGGGGAATGGTCGTTCCGGTTTTGGGTGGTTAGTACCGCTGATTCGTCAGGGACGCGCACACACGGGTACGGGAATATCAACCCGTTGTCCATCGACTACGCCTGTCGGCCTCGCCTTAGGTCCCGACTCACCCTGGGCGGACTGGCCTGGCCCAGGAACCCTTGGTCTTTCGGCGGGCAAGGTTCTCACTTGCCTAATCGCTACTCATGCCTGCATTCTCACTTCCCCACCCTCCACCACCGGTTACCCGGAGGCTTCGCTGAATGAGGAACGCTCCCCTACCCAACCTTACGGTTGCCGCGGCTTCGGCGGTGTGCTTGAGCCCCGCTACATTATCGGCGCACAATCACTTGACCAGTGAGCTATTACGCACTCTTTCAAGGGTGGCTGCTTCTAAGCCAACCTCCTGGTTGTCTTTGCGACTGCACATCCTTTTCCACTTAGCACACGCTTAGGGGCCTTAGCCGGCGATCTGGGCTGTTTCCCTTTCGACGTACGGAGCTTATCCCCCGCCGTCTCACTGCCACGCTATACACCACGGCATTCGGAGTTTGGCTGACGTCAGTAACCTAGTAGGGCCCATCGGCCATCCAGTAGCTCTACCTCCGTGGTGAAACACGCGACGCTGCACCTAAATGCATTTCGGGGAGAACCAGCTATCACGGAGTTTGATTGGCCTTTCACCCCTACCCACAGCTCATCCCCTCAGTCTTCAACCTAAGTGGGTTCGGGCCTCCACGCGGTCTTACCCGCGCTTCACCCTGGCCATGGGTAGATCACTCCGCTTCGGGTCCAGAACATGCCACTCAAGCGCCCTATTCAGACTCGCTTTCGCTGCGGCTACCCCTCACGGGTTAACCTTGCGACATGTCCCTGACTCGCAGGCTCATTCTTCAAAAGGCACGCCATCACCCCACAAGGAGGCTCTGACGGATTGTAGGCACACGGTTTCAGGTACTCTTTCACTCCCCTCCCGGGGTACTTTTCACCATTCCCTCACGGTACTAATCCGCTATCGGTCATCGAGAAGTATTTAGGCTTACCGGGTGGTCCCGGCAGATTCACAGCGGATTTCACGGGCCCGCTGCTACTCGGGAGTTGATACTAGGTAGGTGTCGGATTTTCGCGTACCGGGCTCTCACCGTCTGCGGCGGACCATCCCAGGCCACTTCCGCTAATCACGACACTTTCTGACTACCTCCCAGCCGGGTAGAGCTGAGACGTATCATTCCCACAACCCCGCACACACAACCCCTACCCGGTTACCCATGCGTGCGGTTTAGCCTGTTCCGCGTTCGCTCGCCACTACTAGCGGAATCACAATTGTTTTCTTCTCCTACGGGTACTGAGATGTTTCACTTCCCCGCGTTCCCTCCCGCACCCTATATATTCAGATGCGGGTAACACGACATCACTCGTGCTGGGTTTCCCCATTCGGAAATCCTCGGATCAATGCTCGGTTGACAGCTCCCCGAGGCATATCGCAGCCTCCCACGTCCTTCATCGGCTCTCGATGCCAAGGCATCCACCATGCGCCCTTAAACACTTACTAACACAAAAACCAAAAAAGAAATTACACAAAATGAACACGTCACCATGACGGCAACGCATCCATTTAGATGCTCGCAACCACTATCCAGTAATCAAACACCACACCCCACCACCAAGATGGAGGGACACCACTCGAAACAAACCCGAGTGTTGTCTCAGGGCCCAATAGTGTGTCTGGCGATCATTTGCTGTCGCGCACCCGGCCCCCACCCACTACAGGCGGGAACCCCTCACGGCTCACACCCCACCAGTTGGGGTGTTTTTCGTGGTGCTCCTTAGAAAGGAGGTGATCCAGCCGCACCTTCCGGTACGGCTACCTTGTTACGACTTCGTCCCAATCGCCGATCCCACCTTCGACAGCTCCCTCCAAAAGGTTAGGCCACTGGCTTCGGGTGTTACCGACTTTCATGACGTGACGGGCGGTGTGTACAAGGCCCGGGAACGTATTCACCGCAGCGTTGCTGATCTGCGATTACTAGCGACTCCGACTTCACGGGGTCGAGTTGCAGACCCCGATCCGAACTGAGACCGGCTTTAAAGGATTCGCTCCACCTTGCGGCATCGCAGCCCTTTGTACCGGCCATTGTAGCATGTGTGAAGCCCTGGACATAAGGGGCATGATGACTTGACGTCATCCCCACCTTCCTCCGAGTTGACCCCGGCAGTCTCTCACGAGTCCCCACCATTACGTGCTGGCAACATGAGACAAGGGTTGCGCTCGTTGCGGGACTTAACCCAACATCTCACGACACGAGCTGACGACAGCCATGCACCACCTGCACACAGGCCACAAGGGAACCGACATCTCTGCCGGCGTCCTGTGCATGTCAAACCCAGGTAAGGTTCTTCGCGTTGCATCGAATTAATCCACATGCTCCGCCGCTTGTGCGGGCCCCCGTCAATTCCTTTGAGTTTTAGCCTTGCGGCCGTACTCCCCAGGCGGGGTACTTAATGCGTTAGCTACGGCACGGATCCCAAGGAAGGAAACCCACACCTAGTACCCACCGTTTACGGCGTGGACTACCAGGGTATCTAATCCTGTTCGCTCCCCACGCTTTCGCTCCTCAGCGTCAGTTACTGCCCAGAGACCCGCCTTCGCCACCGGTGTTCCTCCTGATATCTGCGCATTCCACCGCTACACCAGGAATTCCAGTCTCCCCTGCAGTACTCTAGTCTGCCCGTATCGCCCGCACGCCGAGGGTTAAGCCCCCGGTTTTCACGAACAACGCGACAAACCACCTACGAGCTCTTTACGCCCAGTAATTCCGGACAACGCTCGCACCCTACGTATTACCGCGGCTGCTGGCACGTAGTTGGCCGGTGCTTCTTCTGCAGGTACCGTCACTTTCGCTTCGTCCCTGCTGAAAGAGGTTTACAACCCGAAGGCCGTCATCCCCCACGCGGCGTCGCTGCATCAGGCTTGCGCCCATTGTGCAATATTCCCCACTGCTGCCTCCCGTAGGAGTCTGGGCCGTATCTCAGTCCCAGTGTGGCCGGACACCCTCTCAGGCCGGCTACCCGTCGTCGCCTTGGTAGGCCATCACCCCACCAACAAGCTGATAGGCCGCGGGCCCATCCCACACCGCAAAAGCTTTCCACCTCGAGACATGCGTCTCGAGGTCCTATTCGGTATTAGACCCAGTTTCCCGGGCTTATCCCGAAGTGCAGGGCAGATTGCCCACGTGTTACTCACCCGTTCGCCACTCGAGTACCCCCGAAGGGGCCTTTCCGTTCGACTTGCATGTGTTAAGCACGCCGCCAGCGTTCGTCCTGAGCCAGGATCAAACTCTCCAAACAAAAACTACCCACGCTGACGCGTGAATCGAATTCAAATCAGAGATACCTGACAAGACACCATGATCTGGCGTCAAAAAACGACCATACCCACACACGGGGCGTGTACGGCATGGTCAAAAAAAACAACAACAAACAAAAACACCAAACACACTATTGAGTTCTCAAACAACACTTGGTTTCACCCGTCTGGGTGATTGTCTCGCCCGCTCCGGGGCAACCCTGCCAGCTTAATACCAACTTGGCAGTGGAGTCAAGCCCCAGTTTGTGGCCGTTTCTGTGGCCCGCTGTGGGGCGGCCGTGCCAGGTTAGTACACATCCAGCAGGAGGGTCAAGCCCGTCGATTTTGGCCAACTTCGTTCTGTGGCCGCACCTTTGGGCTCCTGTTGTCCGAAGACTCCAGCTACTCTACCCGCTCGATCTCGGCTCCCAAAATCTGCAGGTTCTCCACGAACAAGGGGTAGCCGCGGTCGATGTGAAAGACGTCGTGAACCTCCGTGTCGCCGTCGGCGACCAGCCCCGCCAACACCAGGCCGGCGCCGGCGCGGATGTCCGAACACCACACCGGGGCGCTGGAAAGCTGTGGGAGACCTCGCACTACGGCGTGATGGCCGTCGGTGCGGGCGTCGGCGCCGAGCCGGATCATCTCTTCGACGAACCGGAAGCGCGCCTCGAAGACGTTCTCGGTGATCATCGACGTGCCGTCGGCGATGGACGCCAGCGCGATGGCCATCGGCTGCAGGTCGGTGGGAAAGCCCGGGAACGGTAGCGTCGCGACGTTGACCGCCTTGGGGCGCTCGTACTGGACCACCCGGAAGCTGCTGTCCGTTTGCGTCACGGTGGCGCCGACGTCGTGCAGCTTGTGCAGCACCAGCTGCAGGTGGGCGGGATCGACGCCGGTCACCGAGATGTCCCCGCGGGTCATCGCCGCAGCGATGCCCCAGGTGGCCGCAACAATGCGGTCCCCGATGACGCGGTGCTCGGTCGGGTGCAGCCGCGGGACGCCGGTGATGGTCATGGTCGGCGAGCCGGCCCCCTCGACCTGGGCGCCCATCTGGTTCAGCATCGTGCACAGGTCGACCACGTCGGGCTCGCGCGCCGCATTGTGGATCGTCGTCACACCGTCGGCCACGACCGCGGCCATCAGGATGTTCTCGGTGGCGCCCACCGAGGGAAACTCCAGCTGAATCTCCGCACCGCGCAACGTCTCTGCCTGCGCGACCACGCATCCGTGCTCGATGTTGCACTGCGCACCCAGCTGGCGCAGACCCGCCTGATGCATGTCCAACGGTCGCGACCCGATCGCGTCACCGCCCGGCAACGCGACCCTGGCCCGCTTGCAGCGGCCCACCAGCGGCCCCAGCACGCAGACCGACGCCCGGAACTGTCGCACCGCCGCGAAGTCGGCGTCGTATTTCGGCTCGTCGGGCGACGTGATGCGGGCGACGTCGCCGTCGAGCTCGACGGTGGCCCCCAGGCCACGCAACACCTCCGCCATCAGCGGCACGTCGAGGATGTCCGGGCAGTTGGTGATCGTGCTGGTGCCCTCGGCCAATAGCGTCGCGGCCATCAGCTTGAGGACGCTGTTCTTGGCGCCCCCCACAGCGACTTCGCCGGACAACCGGTTCCCCCCGGTCACCACGAATCGCTCAGCCACCCGCGTCAGTCTAGTGAAGCGCTATCGGCTTGTCAGTCAGCCCGCTTGACGACGATGCGCTCCGCGGAGCGGATTGAGGTGGGGGCACCCCCAGCCGCGCAGCGGCGAGGGGGCGAGTCGAGCCATCGAGCCGAGTCGCTGGGACGAGTACCGTTTGGTCATGGCGATACACCTGACCCGCATCTATACCCGCACCGGCGACGACGGGACGACGGGGCTGAGCGACTTCTCACGGGTCTCCAAGAACGACCCGCGCCTGGTTGCGTACGCGGACTGCGACGAGGCCAACTCCGCGATCGGCGTCGCGATCGCCCTGGGCCAGCCCGACCAGGACCTTCGCGGTGTGCTGCGCCAGATCCAGAACGATCTGTTCGACGCCGGCGCGGACCTGTCGACCCCGGTGGTGGACCATCCCGAATACCCTCCGCTGCGGGTCACCCAGCCCTACATCGACCGGCTCGAGAAGTGGTGTGACACATACAACGAGCCACTGCCGCCGCTGAACTCCTTTGTGTTGCCCGGCGGTTCGCCGTTGTCGGCGCTGCTGCACGTCGCGCGCACGGTGGTGCGCCGCGCCGAGCGGTCGGCGTGGGCCGCCGTGGACGCGTACGGCGAGCAGGTCAGCGTCGTGCCGGCGAAGTACCTGAACCGGTTGTCGGATCTGCTGTTCATCCTGTCGCGAGTGGCCAACGCGGGCGAGGATGTGCTGTGGCAGCCAGGCGGCGGCACGCCGGCGTCCGACCAGCCGAAAGGGCTGTCGTGAAGCACAATCGGTCGATTCCACCCGTGGCCGTCATCCCGGTGCTGGTCTATCCCGACGTGCGCCAGGCGGTGGCCTGGCTCACCGAGGCTTTCGGCTTCACCGAGCGGACCCGGATCGGGCAGAGCCACCGGGCGCAGATGAGTGTCGGGGCCGACGGCGCGATGATCGTCGCCGACGTGGGGGCCCAGCGGCAGCCGCCGCGTGCCGACATCGCCACCCACGAGATCAAGGTTCGGGTGGACGACGTCGCTGCCCAGTTCGAACGGGCGCGGGCGGCCGGGGCGAGGGTGCTGGAGCCCCCGACGGATCGCGAGTACGGCGAACGGGAGTGCACCGTGCAGGATTTGGCGGGCCACCGGTGGCAATTCAGCCAGACACTGCGCGATGTCGCCCCGGAGGAGTTCGGATGCCAGACCGTTGCTCCGTGGCCGGTCTAGACGCTGCGGCGGCGGGCGCGCGGTGACGGCCGGGATTCCAGCCAGGACAGAAACGCCGTCAACGCGCCCTTGTCCAGGGCGATCTCGTAGCCGGACCGGCGGTCTTGCGTCGTGTCACGCAGTTCCAGGACGACGATCTCGTCGGTCATGATGTCGAATTCGTCACCGCGTGGCGCGCGCCGGGCCACGATCTCCACCCCGCGCCGGCTCAGCCGCCGGTCGGGCCACAGCCGCAGGCTGGACAGCCGGTAGAACGCGGCTTCGCCGCCGCGGTAACGGATTACGCCGTGACGCCAGCCGTGCCCCCCGACGGCGGGGATGTCGCGCATGATTCCCGCCGTTCCGCCTTGGCGCAGCTTCCACAGCCGATAGCTCAGCGCCAGGACGGCCACGCCCAGCACGACGACGAGCGCGACCATGAGTGCCATGGGCGCGCTCATCGGCGCCTCAGTCGATCGCGCCGACGGCGCGCAATCTGGCGCGTCCCCGTGCGGCGATGCGAGGGTCGTCGGACTCGGAGTCTTCCCGGGCCGCGCTCTCGTCGATCTCCGACTCGAACGCGGCGGACTCAGCGAGGATGCTCACGCTCTCCTCGGTCACCGACAGGAAGCCGCCGTCGACCGCGATCCGGAGGTCGTCCTCGCCTTCCCGTTCCACACGCACCATTGCGTCGTCGACCAACTGCGCCACCAACGGGATGTGACGCGGCAGGATGCCGATCTCGCCGACGGTGGTGCGGGTGAACAGGAAAGCCGCCTCGCCCGACCAGATCTTTCGGTCCACGGCGACGATCTCAACGTTCAGTTCCGCCATGGCACACCACCTTTCGACTCAATCGCCAGTTAGAGCTTGGCACCGAGGCTTTCGGCCTTCTTGGCCAGGTCATCGAGGCCGCCGATCAGGAAGAACGCCTGCTCGGGCACATGGTCGAACTCACCCTTGCACAGCCGATCGAACGCGTCGATGGTCTCTTTGACCGGGACCGTGGAACCCGGCTGGCCGGTGAACTGTTCGGCCGCCATCATGTTCTGCGACAGGAACCGCTCGATGCGGCGGGCCCGGTTGACCAGCTGCTTGTCCTCTTCGGACAGCTCGTCGATACCGAGGATCGCGATGATGTCCTGAAGGTCCTTGTAGCGCTGCAGGATCCGGATGACCTCCTGCGCCACGCGGTAGTGCTCCTCACCGACGATACTGGGGTCGAGGATGGTCGAGCTCGACGCCAGCGGGTCCACCGCGGGGAAGATGCCCTTGGAGAACACGTTTCGGGAGAGTTCGGTGGTCGCGTCCAGGTGCGCGAACGTCGTCGCGGGGGCGGGGTCGGTGTAGTCGTCGGCGGGCACGTACACCGCCTGCATCGACGTGATCGAACGCCCGCGGGTCGAGGTGATGCGCTCCTGCAGCTCGCCCATCTCGTCGGCCAGGGTGGGCTGGTAGCCCACCGCCGAGGGCATGCGGCCGAGCAGTGTCGACACCTCGGAGCCGGCCTGGGTGAACCGGAAGATGTTGTCGATGAACAGCAGCACGTCCTGGCCGGCCTCGTCGCGGAACCACTCCGCCATCGTCAGCGCGGACAGCGCCACCCGCATGCGGGTGCCCGGCGGCTCGTCCATCTGGCCGAACACCAGCGCGGTGTCCTTGAGCACGTCGGCTTCCTGGAGCTCGACCCACAGGTCGTTGCCCTCGCGGGTGCGCTCCCCCACACCGGCGAACACCGAGGTGCCACCGAAGTTGCGGGCGATGCGGTTGATCATCTCCTGAATGAGCACCGTCTTGCCCACCCCGGCGCCACCGAACAGCGCGATCTTGCCGCCACGCACGTACGGGGTCAGCAGGTCGACGACCTTCAGGCCGGTCTCGAGCATCTCGGTGCGCGGCTCGAGGTCCTCGAAGGCCGGCGGCTTGCGGTGAATCGACCAGTGCTCGAAGTCTTCTCCGTAACCCGGCTCGTCCAGGCAGTAGCCCAGCGCATTGAAGACGTGTCCCTTGACCTCCTGGCCGACGGGCACCGAGATCGGCTTGCCGGTGTCGATGACCGCCACCCCGCGCACCAGACCGTCGGTGGGCTGCAACGAGATCGTGCGCACCAGGTTGTCCCCGAGGTGCTGCGCGACCTCGAGTGTGAGGGTCTTGGCCAGCGAGGAGAAGGTAATCTCGGCGTGCAGCGCGTTGAACAGCTCCGGCACCGAGCCCCGCGGGAATTCGACGTCGACGACCGGGCCCGTCACGCGCACCACGCGGCCGTTGGTGTCGGTGTCCCCCGACTTCGCGGCCTCGCCGGTCTTTTCGGCAGTAGCACTCATATCCTTTTCGCTTCCTTCGGTGCCTATTTGGCGGCGTCGGCGAGCGCGTTTGCGCCACCGACAATTTCGCTGATTTCCTGGGTGATCTGGGCCTGCCGTTCGCGGTTGGCCTCCAGCGTCAGAGCCTTGATGAGGTCGTCGGCGTTGTCGGTGGCCGACTTCATCGCACGCTGGCGTGAGGCCAGCTCGGATGCCGCCGACTCCAGTAGCGCGGCGTACACGCGGGTGGTGAGGTAGCGGGGCAGCAGCGCCTCGAAAAGCGTTGTTGCGTCCGGCTCGAACGAGTACAGGGTGTGCAGCTCGCGTTCTTCCTCGACGTACTCGACCACCATCGGGGCGATCCGGTGCACCACCGCCGACTGCGACAACATCGACTTGAACTCCGTGTAGACGATGTGCAGCTCGTCGACGCCCTCGGTCTCGGACTGCTGACCGTCCTCGCCGCCGGTCGTGCCCAGCATGAACGCGTCGACCAGCGTCGAGGCGATCCCCGCGGCGTTGTCGTAACTGGGCTGCTCGGAGAAGCCCGTCCACGACTCGATGATGTCCCAGTTCCGGAACGTGTAGTAGTTCAGCGCTTTACGGCCTACCACGTAGGGCACCGGCGTCTTGCCCTCCTCCCGCAGCAGGGAGAAAAGCTCCTCGGCGCGCCGGAAGACACTGGCGTTGTAGGCGCCGCACAGGCCGCGGTCCGACGACACGACCAGTACGCCGGCCCGCTTGGGCTCGGTCCGCTCGACGAGCAACGGGTGGTCCAGGGCGGCTTCCTCGGCCAGGGTGGTCAGCATCCGGGTGATCTCGACCGCATACGGGCGCGCGGACTGCAACCGGGCCTGCGCCTTGCCGATGCGGGAGGTCGCGATCAGCTCCTGGGCCTTGGTGATCTTCTTGATCGACCCTGCCGAGCGGATCCGACCGCGTAACTCGCGAAGTGTGGCGGCCATGCTTGACTACTTCTTTTCCTTCCTGGGCGCCGGCTTGTGAACTTCCACCGACTCCTTGCCCACCTGCTCCTCGTCGAGGGCCTCCACGTGTTCGTCGGGCACCACCGAGCCACCGCCGGTGGCCGCGAAACCCTTCTTGAACTTGTTGATCACCTCGGTGAGCGCGTTTTCGGTGTCCTCGTCCAGCTTTTGGCTGTCGCGGATGGTGGCCAGGACCTTGTCCTCGGAGGCCCGCATGTGGTCGAGCAACTCCGCCTCGAACCGCTTGATGTCCTCCACCGGCACCGAGTCCAGATGGCCGCCGGTGCCCAGGAAAATCGAAACCACTTGCTCCTCAACGGGCATCGGCTGGTGCTGCGGCTGCTTGAGCAACTCGACCAGCCGCTCGCCGCGCGACAACTGCGCCTTGGAGGTGGCGTCCAGGTCGGAGGCGAAGGCGGCGAACGATTCCAGTTCCCGGTACTGCGACAGATCCAGACGCAGCGAACCGGCCACCTCCTTCATCGCCTTGATCTGCGCGGCACCACCCACGCGGGACACCGAGACACCGACGTTGATCGCGGGCCGCACGCCCTGGTTGAACAGGTCGGACTCCAGGAAGCACTGGCCGTCGGTGATCGAGATGACATTGGTGGGGATGTAGGCCGAGATGTCGTTGGCCTTGGTCTCGATGATCGGCAGGCCGGTCAGGGAACCGCCGCCGAGCTCGTCGGAAAGCTTCGCGCAGCGCTCCAACAGCCGCGAGTGCAGGTAGAACACGTCGCCCGGGTAGGCCTCACGGCCGGGGGGACGGCGCAGCAGCAACGAGATGGCCCGGTACGCCTCGGCCTGCTTGCTCAGGTCGTCGAAGATGATCAGCACGTGCTTGCCCTCGTACATCCAGTGCTGGGCGATCGCCGAACCGGTGTACGGCGCAAGCCATTTGAAGCCAGCCGAATCCGAGGCCGGTGCCGCGACGATGGTGGTGTAGTCCATCGCGCCGCCCTCTTCCAGGGCGCGGCGGACCGACGCGATGGTGGTGCCCTTCTGCCCGATGGCCACGTAGACGCAGCGCACCTGCTTCTTCTCGTCGCCACTCTCCCAGTTCTGCCGCTGGTTGAGGATGGTGTCGACGCAGACGGCGGTCTTGCCGGTCTTGCGGTCGCCGATGATCAGCTGGCGCTGGCCGCGGCCGATCGGGGTCATCGCGTCGATGGCCTTGATCCCGGTCTGCAGCGGCTCCTTCACGCTCTGCCGCTGCACCACCGAGGGCGCCTGCAGCTCGAGGGCGCGCCGCTCGTCGGTCTCGATGTCGCCGCGCCCGTCGATCGGCTCACCCAGCGGATTGACGACC
Source organism: uncultured Actinomycetota bacterium (assembly GCA_963711445.1). Classification (GTDB taxonomy): domain Bacteria; phylum Actinomycetota; class Actinomycetes; order Mycobacteriales; family Mycobacteriaceae; genus Mycobacterium. Next base: position 836,714 of record CAVQEF010000001.1, on the reverse strand, counting down.
CGCCCCATGAACGCGTCGCCGACGGGCACCGAGAGGACCTCGCCCGTGCGCTTGACCTGCTGGCCCTGTTCGATCTTCTCGAAGTCACCCAGGATCACCGTGCCGACGCTGTGCTCGTCGAGGTTGAGCGCGACCCCGAGGACTCCGCCGGGGAACTCGAGCAGTTCCTGGGTCATCACGGACGGCAGGCCCTCGACGTGCGCGATGCCGTCCCCGGCGTCGACAACGGTGCCGACCTCCTCGCGGGAGGTGTCGGCGGTGAAAGAGCCTACGTACTCCTCGATGGCGCTCTGAATGTCACCAGCGGAGATTGTCAACTCGGCCATGGCTTTTCGTCTTCCTACTTAGGGTCGCTTGAGGTTGTTATGGCTAGTTCGTGGTCAGTCGGGCAATTGCGCCTCGGCCGCGGCCAGGCGAGAGGCGAGCGTCCCGTCGATCACCTCGTCGGCCACCGCGATCAACAACCCGCCCAGCAGCGCCGGGTCGATCTGCAGCTGCGGGGTCACCGGGTGACCGTAGATGCGGCCCAGCACCTCGGTGAGGCGGGTGCGCTGGGCATCGCTGAGCTCGGCGGCCGCGCCGACTTGCGCGACGATCTCGCTGCGGCGAGCCACCGCCACTTCCGCCAGGAACTGCATGGCCTCCTCGGCCGGCTGACCCCTGAGCAACTCAACGGTGTGGGATAGCAGCGCCACCACGATCGGGTTGAGGCGATTGCTCGCGTTCTCAAGTACCTTGCGCAGCAACTCTACTCGTTTTTCGGTCGGAACGACGTAGTCACCCAGCAGGATCCCGAGCCGCGGCTGCGCCTCGATAATGCGGGAAAAACGGAACAGCTGATCTTCGACTTCGCCGACCTGATCCTGGCGATCGGCGGCTTCCAGCAGCGCCTCCCGCGACACGTGCTCGATCGCATCGACCAGATCGGAATCGGCCGACCAGCGCTCGGAAACCGCGGAGCGCACAATCTCGAGCGTGGCGTCGCCGACCGTCCCCGAGAGCAGCCGCTCGATCAACCGGACCCGGGGCGCCGAGTCTTCGGCAGGCACGGTGAGGTAGCGGGTGACCACCGTTTCGGTGCTCAGCATCTTGGCCACTGCGACCAGCTCGTCGGAAATGGTGGACAGGGCGTCGTTGTCGAGGTCCGCGGCCAGGGCCGCGAACCGGTCGGACACTTCGCCCAGCGCCCGCCGACTTGCCGAGCGCATCCTGGCCAGCAGCGGGGACTGGACGTCGGCGGAGCCGGCCGCCATCGCATCGAGCTCGTCCAAGAAACGGTCCACGGTGGCCGACTGCTGCGCGGCGTCGGCGACATAGTTGCGCATCAGTTCCCCTGCGCGGCGCACCGATTCGTGGCCGAGCTCCATACGGAGCTGCCGGGCCAGCTGGGTCCTCAGCAGCTCGACCTGGCGGGCACCCTGTCCCGTGACGCGCTCCGCTTCCACCTCGGCCTGGCCCTGAAATTGCTCGGCGATGCGCTTCGCGTCGTCGTGGGCCTCCTCGATGATCCGCTTCGACTCCGACTTGGCGTCGTCGACGGCCTTGGTGTGGGCCTCGTCGGCCTCGGCCAACCGGTCCGCTGCGGTGGACGCGTCCTTCAACTGTTGACGCACCACGTTCTGCCGGGTGGCCATCATGTTGCGCACCGGCGGCACGACGTAACGCACCACCAGCCACACGATGACCGCGAACCCCACCAACTGTCCGATGAACGTCGACATGAGCGGCTACCGCCCGGACTTCCCGGTCGAGGAGGTGGTCGAGGAGGTGGCGGTGGCGACGGGGGCGACTTCGACACCGAGGATTCGACTGGCCAAAGTCGCCGCCATGGTCCCCACGTTGGCGCGCAGATCCAATTCCACTGCGTCCCTTTCCCGCTTCAATTCCTCGGCGGCCGTTTGCAACGTCGACGCCACCTGGTGCTCGGCGCGGGCCCGCGCGTCTTCGACCACCTTACGGCCCTCGGTGCGGGCGTTGTCGCGGAACGACGACGCCTCGACGCGAGCCTTGGTCAGCACTTCGTCGTAGTCGGCCTGGGCGGCTTCGAACTGCTCGGTCGCCTTCTTGTTGTCGGCCAGGGTCTTGGCGACCATGGCGTCACGTTCGCGCAGCACCTTGAGGATCGGCGGCACCACCCAGATGCCGATAACAGCCAGCACGATGAGGAAGATGGCCAGCACGAAGAAGAACGTGCCGTTGGGAATGAGGAAAGGTTGCTGCTCGCCGCCCTCCTCCGCTGCCCGGCCTGCGGCAAGAAGCATTGTGCTCGCGTCACCCATCACAACGAATTACGAGGCGCCGGGGGTCGCGAAAACGAACAACGCCATGAAGGCAAGGTTGATGAAGTACGCCGCCTCGACAAGGCCGACGGTGATGAAGAACGGCGTGAACAACCGGCCCTGCGCCTCCGGCTGACGGGCGATCCCCGACACCAGAGCGTTGCCCGCGATGCCGTCACCGATACCGGCGCCGATCGCGCCTCCAGCCATGATCAGGCCACCCCCAATGAGTGCACCCTGAACAATTTGTGGATCCACTGCTGCCATTCCTAGTCCTCCTTGATAACTGGTATCGATCTACCAGGCTTGTGTAATCGTGTGCGGGTCGGGCTGATTGGCCTAGTCATGGTGCTCATCCAGCTCCATGGCTTGACTGAAATACAGGATGGTCAGAATCGAGAAGATGAAGGCCTGGATCGCTCCGACGAACAGATCGAACGCCTTCCAGATCGCATTGGGTGCCCACATGATGTACGCCGGAAAGAGAGCGATCAGCGAGACCAGGATGCCGCCGGCAAAAATGTTGCCAAAAAGACGCAGGGACAACGAGATCGGCTTGGCAAGTTCTTCGACCAGGTTGATCGGGGCCAGGAAGACCACGTGACCCTTGAGTAACTTGAGAGGATGCCCGACGATGCCGCGACGCCAGATCCCGGCCGCGTGGTAGCAGACGAACACGAACAGGGCCAGCGCCAGCACATAGTTGATGTCGCCGGCTGCCGACGTGAGTAATTCCTTGGGATGCCCGTTCTCGTCGTATTGAAGCGGAAGCACCGACAGCCAATTCGAGATCAAGATGAACACGAAGATCGTGACGGCCAGCGGCAGCACGAAGGGTGCGATCCGCATGCCGATCGCACCTTCGATCTGCGCGCGCATCTGCTCGGTGATCGCCTCCCAGAACAGCTGCACCCCGCTGGGCACCCCCGTCGAGGTGATCTTGGCGCGCAGGAAGAAGGCCAGACCGAGCACGATCACCGCTGCGATCGCCGTCGACAGGATTGTGTCGGTGTTGACGGTCATACCGAGCCATGTCGCCGTGTGGTGCTTGCCGACCTCGATCTTGGCTTCGGCCAGGATCGACTCAATCATCGCCGACGTTCCTTTCTTCCGTTCCATCCGCGGCCAGCGCGCCGCCGTCCGAGCCCGCCGGCTGGTCGCTCGCGTACGACATCGTCGACTGCTCGCTACGCAGCTTCTTCCAGACCGGCAGCGCGGTCGATGCCACCAACACCAGCTGGAAGAGCGCGATCCCGAATAACACGCCTATCCCGGCGGGGCGGAAAACAAACGCGAGGATCAGCCCGAGAATGGTGATGACGGCCAGCCGTGACGCCGAGTTGAGCGCCATGGACCTTTTCAGCGGGTGCGCCGTCGCGGTGATCGACTCGACCGAGCGACGCACCAGCAACGCGTTGAGCAAGCCCAGCAGCAATCCGATACCGAAGAACACCCCGACCATCAGGCGGCCGGCCAGTCCGGCGGCCACCACCGCCACCGCAGTGATGCCCATGCTGATCACGAGGAGCCGGACGGGGCGGAAAGCAACAGAGGGAAACACCAACGGCGCGTCCTGCGCTGGCGTCGTCACTGCAGCACCTCAATCCCGGATTAGTGAAGCTAGGACACCCCGACCAACTGATCGGTGGCCCGCCGAGCGTATCGCAGTCATCACGGTGCAATCACCCAAGGGGTAACTCCCTGCGTCGGTCGTGGATCGGCGCGTTCGGACAAGGGACCGATGGGCCGGTGGGCCGGCAACCCTCGAGGTTTTTTTCGGGGTTCTACCTGCACCGTACCATAGGGCGGAGCCACCTACTACTGCCTGTCGTAGGCTCGCCCCGGCTTGTCCCGGCTAGTCCCGGTCGCCGTCTTTGGAGCCGTCTTCGTAGTCGTCTTCGTAGTCGTCTTCGTAATCGCCACGGCGCAGGAGCGGGATCGCCGTCGCCACGCCGGCGACCGCGATCGCCCCAATCATGACCGCGGCGGTATCGCGGGGGTTGAAAAAGATCGTGCTCGCCGCGCCGAAGGCGACGATGCCCACCCACAAGTAGATCAGCAGCACCACGCGCCGGTGCGAATGGCCGATCTGCAGCAATCTGTGGTGCAAATGCATCTTGTCGGGGGAAAAGGCGCTGCGGCCCGCGCGGGTGCGGCGCACGATCGCCAGCAGCAGGTCCAGCATCGGCACGAACATCACCGCGGCCACCAGCAGGAACGGGGACAGCAGAGCAAACACGTCGCGGGCGCCGTAGGCGTTCTGCGAGACGGGGCCGGCGGCGGTCGTGGACGCGGCGGCGAGCATCAGGCCGATCAGCATCGAACCGGAATCGCCCATGAAGATTCGGGCCCGGTGAAAGTTGTGCGGCAGGAAGCCCAGACAGGCGCCGGCAAGCACGACCGAGATGACGGCGGGCGGATAGAACAGCACGTCGCCGCCGTGGTCGCGCAGCAGGCCCACCGAGAACATGCAGATCGCCAACGCGGTGATGAGCCCCAACCCGGCGGCCAGCCCGTCGAGCCCGTCGACGAAGTTCATCGCGTTGACGATCGACACCGTCAACGCCAGCGTCAGCAGGATCGAGGAGGCCTGGTCCAGCACGATGGTGCCGACGCCGCCGATCGGGATGTAGAGAACGGTCCAGGCCACCCCCATGGTGACCAGCACGCTGGCCGCGGTGATCTGGCCGGCGAATTTCGTGAGGGCGTCCAGACCCCAGCGGTCGTCGATGAGCCCGATGCCCATGATCACCGCGCCCGCCACCAGCACCGCGGGCATCCCGGTGGAATAGACGAAACCGCGGGTCAGCGCCGGAAGCTGGGATGCCAGGAAGACGGCGGCCAGGACGCCGACGAACATCGCCAGGCCGCCCATCCGCGGGGTCGGCGTCACGTGCACATCGCGTTCCCGCGGGTAGGCGACCGCTCCCAGCCGCGTGGCCAGTACGCGCACCGGTCCGGTCACGAAATAGGTGACGATCGCCGCCGTCAGCCCGACCAGGGCGAGCTCGCGCAGCGGGACCCCCGCGCCGCGGTCGGCCAAAGCGAGAAAACCACCGGCAAGGCTGGTCACGTCGCTGGACACCTCGAGAACGTACTGCACCGATCGGCAGCCCCGAACACCGGCGCGAGCCTAAGCCGTCAGGGATTCGGGATCCAGGCCCAGCACTTCGCCGATCCGCTCGGCGCTCACCGGACCCGCCCGCAGGATGCGCGGGGTGGCCCCGGTCAGGTCGACGATCGTGGAGGCGGCCTGCCGCTGGGAGGCGCCCGCGTCGAGATAGACGTCGACGAGGTCGCCGAGTTGGGTGCGCGCCTCGTCGGCGTTCACCGCGGGCAGGCGGCCCGACACGTTCGCGCTCGACACCGCCATCGGGCCGACCTCGCGCAGCAGCTCGATGGCGACCGGGTGCAACGGCATCCGCAGCATCACGGTGCCGCCGGCGTCGCCGAGGTCCCACTGCAGCGACGGCGCCTGCGTCACCACCAGGCTCAGCGCACCCGGCCAGAAGGCGCGGATCAGGTCCCGGGCCCCGTCGGGCATGGTGTAGACCAGGCCTTCGATGGTGTGCCAGGAGCCGACCAGCACGCCGACCGGCATGTCCCGACCCCGGCCCTTGGCCGACAGCAGCGCGCTCACGGCGGCACCGTTGAAGGCGTCGGCGCCGAGCCCGTACACGGTGTCCGTCGGCAGCACCACCAGCCGGCCACCCTTGAGCGCGCCGACCGCCGAGGCGATTCCGAGCGCGCGCTGTTCGAGGTCGGCGCAGTCGAACACGTCAGTCAAAAGCGCCACTCCCCCTCACGGCCGTCACGAACCTCGGCCGGCCCGCCAGGTCGCGCCGGGGCCGGACGTCGTCGAAAAGGCCTGCGCCCTCGATCAGTTGGGCGGTCCGCGTCGCCGTGGTGTCGTCATGTTCGATCGCGAACAGGCCACCCGGGCGCAGCCAGCGCCCGGCGAGGCGCACGACGGGGGCGATCACAGCCAGCCCGTCCGGCCCACCGAACACCGCATCATGCGGGTCATGTTGGGCCACTTCGGGTTCCAGCACCGCGCCATCGGGAACATAGGGAGGGTTGGCCACCACCAGGTCCACGCCCCCGGCCAGTTCGGGAAGCAGACCCGGCACGCGGACGTCGGCGCGCAGCAGCTCCACGGCTGTGCCCTCCGCGTTGCGGCGCGCGTACTGCAGGGCAGTATCGGAATCGTCGATGCCGATGATCCTGGCTTTCGGGCCAAGGCCGGCCCGAAGCGCGAGCGCCAGCGCGCCGGACCCCGTGCACACGTCGACGATCACCGGGTGAGCCGGGAGCGGCTGCGCGAGCGCCCACTCCAGCATCGCTTCGGTCTCCGGACGAGGGATGAACACACCCGGGCCGACGCGCAACACCAGCGGCCCGAACGCCGCCGTCCCGATCAGGTGCTGCAACGGCACCCGCCGCGAGCGGGCGACGACGACATCGCGGTAGCGGCCGAAGAATTCCTCGTCGAGCGTCTCGAGCAGGCTCAGCCGGCCGCGGTCGGTGCCCGCCAGATGGGCGGCCAACTGCTCGGCATCGCAACGCGCGGAGTCGATCCCCGCGTCGGAGAGCAGCGCGGCCGCCGAGTCGATCGAGCGCCGCAATCGGGTCGTCATACCTGCTGCAGCCTGGACTGCTTGTCTGCGGCGCGCAGCGCGTCGACCAGCGCGTCCAGGTCACCGTCGAGCACCTGATCGAGGTTGTGCGCCTTGAAGCCGACCCGGTGATCGGTGATCCGGTTCTCCGGGAAGTTGTAGGTGCGGATCCGTTCGCTGCGGTCGACGGTCCGGATCTGGCTGGCCCGGTCGGCCGACGCGTCGGCCAGCGCCTGCTCCTCGGCGAGCGCCTGCAGCCGGGCGGCCAGCACCTGCAGGGCGCGGGTCTTGTTCTGCAGCTGGGACCGTTCGTTCTGGCAGGTGACGACGATCCCGGTGGGCAGGTGGGTGATGCGCACCGCCGAGTCGGTGGTGTTGACCCCTTGGCCACCCTTGCCCGAGGAGCGGTACACGTCGATGCGCAGGTCCGACTCGTCGATCTGCACCTCGGCGACTTCCTCGGGCTCGGGGTAGACCAGCACTCCGGCCGCCGACGTGTGAACACGACCTTGGGATTCCGTCACCGGGACGCGCTGCACGCGGTGCACGCCGCCTTCGAACTTCAACCGCGACCACGCCCCGTCGACCGCGTCGCCCTTGGACGCGATGGACAGCGTCGCGTCCTTGTAGCCGCCCAGATCGGAGAAGGTTTCGTCCAGCACCGTCACCGTCCAGCCACGCCGCTCGGCATAGCGGATGTACATCCGGGCCAGGTCCGCGGCGAACAGCGCCGACTCCTCTCCGCCCTCGCCGGATTTCACCTCGAGCACGATGTCGTCGGCGTCGTGCGGGTCGCGGGGCGCGAGCATGTCCGTCAGCTGGGTGTCCAGCTCGGCGACCTGCGCTTCCAGGGCGGTGACCTCGTCGGCGAACGACGCGTCGTCGGCGGCCAGTTCGCGCGCCGTCTCCAGGTCCCCCCGCGCGGAGGTCAGCTTGCGGTGTGTGGCGACGATGGGGGCCAGCCGGGCGAACCGGCGTCCGGCCTTGCGCGCCTCGACGGGATTGCTGTGCAGTTCGGGATCTGCCATCCGCTGCTCGAGCCGGGCATGCTCGGCCAGCAGCACGTCGATCGTCTGCGTCGGCTGCGTCACGTCACACCTCCTTCCGCAAGCTCGTCGGCCCCGGGGCAGACACGAACCGACGCCCGCCTGTGCGGGTCCCACACAGTCCGGGCGTCGGTGAGCCGGCTAGCTGTCGGCCGCGTCGGCCTTGTCAGCGGCGCCCTTGCGCTTGCCGTACCGCTTCTCGAAGCGGGCGACCCGGCCGCCGCTGTCGAGGATCTTCTGCTTGCCCGTGTAGAACGGGTGGCACTGCGAGCAAACCTCGACGACGATGCGACCGCCCTGCTTGGTGCTGCGGGTCTCGAAGGTGTTGCCGCACCCACAGTGCACCGTGGTCGCCTCGTAGGCGGGATGGATGTCAGATTTCATGCTGTCCTCTTCGATCGTGTGTCGCCCCGGCCCCGCACAACTCCGGCGGCCGGCGTGAACGTGCGAACCTGAGACGGTTCCGGGCGAGTCGAGCCTCGATTATGCCAGGTCAACCGCCATCCTCCCAAACACCGGGACGGGGCCGGGCATTCCCGCGGCTTGACGTGCGGCCGGCGCCTGGGCGACGGGTGCGCCGACGTGTCAGTCGTTGTCCATGGACCCGGGCGTCGTCTTGGACACCTGGACCAGGAACTCGTAGTTGTTCTTCGTCTTGCGTAGCTGCGACATCAGCAGGTCGATGGCCTGGTGGGAATCCAGGCCCGACAGCACGCGGCGCAGCTTGTGCACGATGGCGAACTCGTCGGGCGAGAGCAGCAGCTCGTCCTTGCGGGTGCCCGACGGGTTCACGTCGACCGCGGGGAACACGCGGCGTTCGGAGATCTTGCGGTCGAGCTTGAGCTCGGCGTTGCCGGTGCCCTTGAACTCCTCGAAGATGACGGTGTCACCGGTGGACCCCGTCTCGACCATCGCGGTGGCGATGATGGTCAGCGATCCGCCCTCCTCGATGTTGCGCGCGGCGCCCAGGAACCGCTTGGGCGGGTACAACGCGGTGGAGTCCACACCGCCGGACAGGATCCGGCCCGATGCGGGCGAGGCGTTGTTGTAGGCGCGCCCCAGGCGGGTGATCGAGTCGAGCAGCACCACGACGTCCTTGCCCTGCTCCACCAGCCGCTTGGCCCGCTCGATCGCCAGCTCGGCGACCGAAGTGTGGTCCGACGGCGGCCGGTCGAACGTCGACGCGATGACCTCACCCTTGACCGATCGCGTCATGTCGGTGACCTCTTCGGGCCGCTCGTCGACGAGCACGACCATCAGGTGACATTCCGGGTTGTTTTTGGTGATCGCGTTGGCGATGTCCTGCAGGATCGTGGTCTTACCGGCCTTGGGCGGCGACACGATCAGCGCGCGCTGGCCCTTGCCGATCGGCATGATGAGGTCGATGACCCGCGTGGTCAGCCGGTCGGAGGTGGTCTCCAGACGCAGGCGCTGGTTGGGGTACAACGGCGTCAGCTTGGAGAAATCGGGACGCTTCTTGGCGTCTTCGACCGAGCCGCCGTTGACGGTGTCCAGGCGCACCAGCGGGTTGAACTTCTGGCGCTGGTTGGGCTGCTCGCCGTCGCGGGGCACGCGCACCGCGCCGGTCACCGCGTCGCCGCGGCGCAGGCCGTTCTTGCGCACCATGTTCATCGACACATAGACGTCGTGCGGGCCGGCCAGGTAGCCGGAGGTGCGCACGAACGCGTAGTTGTCGAGGACGTCGAGGATGCCGGCCACCGGCTGGACGACGTCGTCCTCACGCAGCTCGGAGTCGGCTCCGTCGCCCGACCGCTCGCTGCGGCGCCGGCGGTCGCGGAACCGGCGTCCCCGCCGGCCGCCCCGGCCCTCGCCGTCGTCGTCACCGCGCGACTGCTGGCCGCCGGAGCCCTGCTGATCGCCGCTCTGGTCGCTGCCGTCGCGTCCGCGCTCGTCGGACTTCGTGTTGTCCTGTTGTTTGCTGTTCTGTTGCTTGTTGTCCTGTTGGCGCCCTTGACGATTGTCAGAACGATTGTCAGAACGATTGTCGGGGCGATTGTCGGGCCGACTATCGGCGCGATTGTCGGCGCGATCGTCGGCCGTGCCCTCGGCGGCGTTCGAGTTTTCGCGAACCTCGTCCTGGCCACGGTTACTCGATCCCGCATCGCGGGACGCCCCGCGGCGTTCCCGGCGCGGCGCCTCGGATTTCGATTCGTTCTGCTCGCCCTCGGAGGCCGACGCTTCGGCGCCGGCGGCGTTGGATTCGCCGCGGTCGTCAGGACCCGGCCCGCCACCGGCCGATGCGCCGTTGGCCTTTCCCCGGTGTTCTTGAATCGCGGCGATGAGCTCATTCTTACGCATGCCCGACGTGCCTTTGACGCCGGCTTGATTGGCCAGCGCGCGCAGCTCGGGCAGCACCATCGCAGACAGTGACCCGGCCGAAGCTGAGGCTTGAACGTCTGGCGCGTCTTGGTTCACGGAATTCGACATGTGATCGTTCTCGGTGCTTTCGCCAGCCGTGATGAGGTCCGTATCAGTCACGGATTTCCTTTCTTCCCCCGCTGTTCACGTCGTACGAGGGGTTCTGTTGCGCACGTAGCCCGAATTGCCGAGTGCGCCCAATCATCGACTCTGCAACGGTGATCGCCAGGATCGGCGCCAGGATCGGCGTGGGAAACGGCGAACCTCGTCCACGAGAAGAATTGGTGGTGTCCTAGCGGCAAGGCAGTATGGATGCAGATGCAGATGCTGCGATTGCTGGACGGCTCCGAGGATAGCCCGCATCCTGGCCGGAAGCAAGCAAACCCGTCGGCCGCGCCGCGGATCAACCGGCGACCGTGACTCCCGGACCCCAGCGAACTGCTTCGCCGGCGGTCATCTCGGAAAGGGTAAATCCGTTTGCGGCCCCGTACTCCACCGCTTCGGCGGGCAACTCCGGATCTGTGCTGAGTGCGATCAATGACGGACCAGCCCCGGAAAGCGTCGCTGCCACATTGTGACGCCGCAGGAGCCGCAGATATTCCGCGGACGCCGGCATCGCCGGGCCGCGTTGCGGTTGATGCAGCATGTCCTCGGTGGCCGCCATCAGCAAATCCGGCCGTTCGGTGAGCGCCACCACCAGCAGCGCGGCGCGGCTGACGTTGAACCTTGCGTCGGCGTGGCTGACCTGGGCGGGCAGCAGCACCCGGGTTTCCGCGGTCGACGAACGCTCCTCGGGTATCGCGCAGAACAGCCGGATCTGCGGATGCAGCCGCAGCGGCACCGCGGAGTAGGCGGGACGTTCCCCGCTGCGGTCAATCCAGGTGACCACCGCACCGCCGAGCACCGCGGCCGCGGCGTTGTCGGGATGGCCCTCGAATTCCGAGGACAGCTGAATCAGCTGAGCGTCAGTCAGCGGGGTCGAACCCGTCTGCGCCACAAGGCCGTTGGCCGCGGCCAGGCCACCGACCACCGCCGCCGCCGAGGAGCCGAGACCGCGGGAGTGCGGGATGACGTTGCGGCAGCGGACCACCAGACCTGGCGCGCGGACCCCCGCGGCCCGCAGCCCGCGTTCGACGGCGCGCACCACCAGATGTTCGGGGCCCCGCGGCACCTGGTCGGCGCCTTCGCCCTCGACGTGCACGCACAGCCCGGAATCCGTTGTCTCCACGACGATGTCATCGCACAGACTCAGGGCGAGACCGATGCTGTCAAAGCCGGGCCCGAGGTTGGCACTGGACGCCGACACGACGGCGCTCGCCATCAGGCCCGAGGGCAGCAGCTGAGTCACCGTCAGGCCAGTCCCAACTTCTCGACGACGAGCACAGGATCCACCGGCAGCGCGGACACGCTGGGCATGTCTTTCAGCGCCGTGTCGGGATCCTTGAGGCCATTGCCGGTCACCGTACACACCACCGTCGAGCCGCGGGCCACCCAGCCGTCGTCAACCGACTTGAGCAGGCCCGCGATGCTGGCCGCCGAGGCGGGCTCGACGAACACGCCCTCGCTGCTGGCCACCAAGTGGTACGCGGCCAGGATCTCCTCGTCGGTGGCGGCCAGGAAACGGCCGTCGGACTGCTGCTGGGCCGCCACGGCCGCCGCCCACGACGCCGGCGCGCCGATGCGGATCGCGGTCGCGATGGTCTCGGGATGGGCGACGGGCTCGCCGTGCACCAGGGGCGCCGCGCCGGCGGCCTGGGTGCCCAGCATGCGGGGCAACTTCTCGATCACGCCCTCCTGGTGATACTCCCGGTAGCCCTTCCAGTAGGCGGTGATGTTCCCGGCGTTGCCGACGGGCAAGGAATGAATGTCGGGGGCGCGGCCCAGCACGTCGACGATCTCGAACGCCGCCGTCTTCTGGCCCTCGATGCGCACCGGGTTGACCGAGTTGACCAACGAGATCGTCGGGAAGTCGGCGGCCATCTTGCGGGCCAGTTCCAGGCAGTCGTCGAAGTTGCCGTCGATCTGGATGATCTTGGCGCCGTGCATGACCGCCTGCGCGAGTTTGCCCATCGCGATCTTGCCCTGCGGTATCAGCACCGCGCAGGTGATGCCGGCACGCGCGGCGTAGGCCGCGGCCGACGCCGAGGTGTTACCGGTCGAGGCGCACAGCACGGCCTGCTGGCCACGGGCCACCGCGTCGGTCACCGCCATCGTCATGCCGCGGTCCTTGAAGGAGCCGGTCGGGTTGAGGCCCTCGACCTTGAGGTGGACCGTGCAACCGGTCATCTCCGAGAGCCGGGTCGCCGGGATCAGCGGGGTCCCACCCTCGAGCAGGGTGATCGGCGTCCAGTCGTCGCCGACCGGTAACCGGTCGCGGTAGGCCGCGATCAGCCCCGGCCACGGTACGTGGGTGGCCGTGCGCGGAGCGCTCATAGGCTGGTTCCTTCCAGCCGCAGCACGCTGGCCACGTTTTGCACGACGTCCATGTCGGCCAGGGCTTCGACGGTTTCGGACAGCGCGGCGTCGCTGGCGCTGTGGGTGACGACCACGACCCGCGCTCCCACCCGGTGCCCGCCCTCGTCCACCACGCCTTCCTGGCGGACCTCGGCGATGCTCACCTCGCGCTTGGCGAATTCCGCGGCCACGGTGGACAACACGCCTGGCTTGTCGGCGACGTTCATGCTGACGTAATAGCGCGTCGTGATGACACCCATTGGGGCGACGGGGAGTTGGGCGTACCGGGATTCCTTCGGGCCCCGGCTGCCCAGCACCCGGTTGCGGGCGGCCATCACCAGGTCGCCGGTCACCGCCGACGCGGTGGGTGCGCCGCCGGCGCCCTGACCGTAGAACATCAGCCGACCCGCGGCCGCGGCCTCGACCACCACCGCGTTGAATGCCCCGTTGACGGTGGCGAGCGGATGCGACAACGGCACCAGCGCCGGGTACACGCGGGCCGAAACCCGCTGTTGGCCCTCGTCGGTGGTGATGCGCTCGCAGATGGACAGCAGTTTGATGGTGCACCCCAGGGCCCGCGCGGAGGCGAAGTCGGCCGGGGTGATCTTGGTGATGCCCTCGCGGTACACGTCGTCGGCGGTCACCCGGGTGTGGAAGGCGATGGAGGCCAGGATGGCGGCCTTGGCCGCGGCGTCGTAACCCTCGACGTCGGCGGTGGGGTCGGCCTCGGCGTAACCCAGGGCGCTGGCCTCGGCCAGTGCGCCGTCGTAGTCGGCGCCGGTGCTGTCCATCGCCGAAAGGATGTAGTTGGTGGTGCCGTTGACGATGCCGGCCACCCGCAGCACCGTGTCGCCGGCCAGCGACTGGGTCAGCGGCCGGATCACCGGGATGGCGCCCGCGACCGCCGCCTCGAAATACAGGTCGACGTTGGCGTTTTCGGCTGCCTGCGCCAACTCTCCGGTGGACGTGGACAACAGCGCCTTGTTCGCCGTGACGACGGACTTGCCGTGCTCGAGCGCGGTCAGGATCGCCTTGCGGGCCGGCTCGACCGGGCCCATCACCTCGACGACGATGTCGACGTCCTCGCGCGAGACGAGTTCTTCGATGTTGTCGGTGAGCAATTCGATCGGAACACCACGGTCGGCGGCGACGCGGCGCACCCCGATGCCGCGCAGCAGCAGCGGCGCGCCGATGCGCGCAGCGAGGTCTTCGGCGCTTTCCTCGATGATGCGAACAACTTCGCTACCGACGTTGCCGAATCCGAGTACCGCTACCCCGACCGGCTTTTCAGCACCCGACACAGTTCGTCACCTCACTTCCAGGCTCAGCAGATCGTCGACCGTCTCCCGGCGCAGGATCAGGCGGGCCCGCCCGTCGCGCACCGCGACCACGGCCGGCCGGCCGATCATGTTGTAGCGGCTCGAGAGCGAATAGCAATATGCACCCGTCGCGGCCACCCCAAGCAGGTCGCCGGGCTGCAGGTCGCCGGGCACCCAGGCGTCGCGCACGACGATATCACCGCTTTCGCAGTGTTTCCCCACGATGCGTGCCTGCACCGCCGGCGCATCGCTGAGCCGCGAGACCAGCCGGGCGTCGTACTCCGCGCCGTAGAGCGCGGTGCGGATGTTGTCGCTCATGCCGCCGTCGACGCTGACGTAGCGCCGGTTCGCCGTGCTGCTGATGTCGACGTCCTTGACGGTGCCGACCTCGTAGAGCGTGATGGTGCCCGGTCCGGCGATGGCCCGCCCGGGCTCGACCACCAGCGTGGGCGTGGGCAGGCCCACGGCCGCCGACTCCTCGCCGACGATGGCGCTCAGCTTGGCCGCCAGCTCGGCAACCGGGGGCGGGTCGTCGGACGCCATATACGAAATTCCCAGTCCCCCACCGAGATCCACGGTCGAGAGCTGCGCGGTCTTGTCCACCCCGAACTCGGCGACGATCTCGCGCAGCAGCCCGATGACGCGGTGCGCGGCGATCTCGAAGCCGGCGACGTCGAAGATCTGCGAGCCGATGTGGCTGTGCAGCCCGACCAGTCGCAGGTGATCGGTGGCGAACACCCGGCGCACCGCCGCCATCGCCGCGCCGCTGGCCACCGACAGCCCGAACTTCTGGTCCTCGTGCGCGGTGGAGATGAACTCGTGGGTGTGCGCCTCGACGCCGACGGTCAGCCGCACGAAGACGTCCTGGACGACGCCCGCCTCCGCCGCGACCGCGTCGAGGCGCTCGATCTCGGTCATCGAGTCGACGACGACATGCCCCACCCCGGCCTTGACCGCGTCGGTCAACTCAGCGACGGATTTGTTGTTGCCGTGGAAGGCGATCCGCTCGGGGGGAAAGCCCGCGTGCAGCGCGACGGCCAGCTCCCCGCCCGTGGACGCGTCGAGGGACAGGCCCTCCTCGTCGACCCAGCGCGCGACCTCGCTGCACAGGAACGCCTTGGCCGCGTAGTACACGTTGCGCCCGCCGCCGAACGCCGCCGCCATGTCGCGGCAGCGCGACCGGAAGTCGTCCTCGTCGATGACGAACAGCGGGGTGCCGTACTCGCGGGCCAACTCGGCCACCGGCACTCCGGCAACGTTTACCACGCCGCTATTGTCCGCGAGTGGTGTTGCGCGGCCACACATTCGGCGCCAACGCCAGCAGCTCTTCGGGCGACTGCGGCCGCGGCGGGCTGCCCGGGTGGCGGGTCTCTTCGGCGTGCCGGGGACCGGCGGGGTGGACGGTCACATCCGCTCCGGGGCGCTGACCCCCAGGATCGCCAGCCCGTTGGCGATGACCTGGCGGGTGGCCTGGCACAGCGCCAGCCGCGCGGCGTGCAGGTCGGAGGGCGGCTCGTCGCCCTGGGGCAGCACCCGGCACGAGTCGTAGAACCGGTGGTAGTCGCCGGCCAGGTCTTCGAGGTACCGGCAGACCCGGTGCGGCTCGCGCAACGAGGCCGCCGTCTGCAGCACCCGCGGGAATTCGCCGAGGCTGCGCAGCAGCGTGCCCTCCTTGTCGTGGTTGAGCAGTTCCAGGTGTGCGGTGTCGGGGGCCAGGCCGAGCTCGGCGGCGTTGCGGGCCAGCGCCGAAAGGCGCGCGTGCGCGTATTGCACGTAGTAGACCGGGTTTTCGTTCGACGCCGACGACCACAGCGCCAGATCGATGTCGATCGGGGTGTCCACCGAGGAGCGGATCAGGCTGTAGCGCGCCGCGTCGACGCCGATCGCCTCGACCAGGTCGTCGAGCGTGATCACGGTCCCGGCGCGCTTGCTCATGCGGACCGGCTGCGCCGTCGCGAACGAGGTTGACCATCTGCCCGATGAGCACCTCGACGGTGGCCGGGTCCTCGCCGAAGGCGGCGGCGACGGCCTTGAGCCGCGCGATGTAGCCGTGGTGGTCGGCGCCCAGCATGTAGATGCACAGGTCGAAGCCGCGCTGCCGCTTGTCCAGGTAGTAGGCGATGTCACCGGCGATGTAGGCCGGCTTGCCGTCGCTCTTGATGACGACCCGGTCCTTGTCATCGCCGAAAGCGCTGGTGCGCAACCAGGTTGCGCCGTCCTTCTCGTAGATGTTGTCGGTCTGGCGCAGCCGGGCGATGGCCTGGTCAACGCGGCCGCTGGTGTGCATCGAGTCTTCGTGGGTGTAGATGTCGAAGTCGGTGCCGAACTCGTGCAGCGACTCCTTGATGTGGGTGAACATCAAATCGACGCCGATTTCGCGGAAGGTCTCCCGCATCTCGGACGCGGGCAGGCTCAGCGCGTCGGGCGCCTTGGCCAGCACCTGCGCGGCGATGTCGGTGATGTAGCTGCCGGCGTAGCCGTCCTCGGGCGCCGGTTCGCCCTTGGCCGCGGCGATCAACGAGCTTGCGAACCGGTCGATCTGGGCGCCGTGATCGTTGAAATAGTATTCGCGCACCACGTCGGCGCCCTGGGTGGCCAGCAGCCGGCCCAGCGCGTCGCCGACGGCGGCCCAGCGGGTCCCGCCGATATGGATCGGCCCGGTCGGGTTGGCCGAGACGAACTCGAGGTTGATCTTCTGGCCGTCCAGCGCGTCGGAGTAGCCGAAGGTGTCGCCGGCCTCGACGACCCGCGTGACGACGACGGCCTGCGCCGAGGCCTCCAGGCGCATGTTGATGAAGCCCGGACCGGCCACCTCCGCCGCGGAGATGCCGTCGGCTTCCGCCAGCGCCTCGGCCAGCCAGCCAGCCAGCTCGCGCGGGTTGGCGCCGACCTTCTTGGCGAGCTGCAGCGCCAGGTTGCTGGCATAGTCGCCGTGCTCGGGGTTGCGCGGCCGCTCGACGGTGACCGTCGGCGGTAGCGCGGCGCCGTCCAGCCCGCGCTCGGCCAGCACCGCGGCGGCGGTGGTCTTGAGCAGCTCAGCCAGGTCGGCGGGGGTCACGAGCGTCCATCCTATGGGCTGCGGCGCTCCCGCTATCCATCGCGGTGAGGAAGCGCCCGTGCGAATGCGTTAGGCTGTCGGGGCCCGACGGCGCAGCATCTTGCACGTGCGCCCCCGTAGCTCAGGGGATAGAGCGTCTGCCTCCGGAGCAGAAGGCCGCAGGTTCGAATCCTGCCGGGGGCACCCATCTAGCAGCACAAACGCGAACCCGCACAAGATACGCACCACTGGCTCACTCGGTTCGGCTCCCCATGAATGAGGAGTCAGAACAACCATGACCACCACCATCACCGCGCAGGACTTCAAGATCCGCAAAACCGGCCCCGTCTACTACGTCTGGCAGCGCATCGGCACCAGCTTTGAACGCCTCAGCGAGCCCCACCCCAGCAGGGACGCCGCCCGCGACTGGATCACCACCACCGTGGCCAACGGCGAACGCTCGCCCAGCATCCCCGCACCCGCCAGCAGGTAATTCAAGCGGGGAAACAGTAGTGCCAGAATCTGACTTGTTGCCCACCCCGACGAAGTAACGAACTACGTCGCGGCCAATATCCAACAGCCGCTCCGAGGTACCGGCGCCGTGCTCTGCCCCCGCTTACTCGACTATCCGGCTTACTCCACCCGGGGCTTCACCGGGTTCACTGCAGACAGAGAACATGCTCGGTGCACTCGGGGGAACTGGTGAGCCCTTTGAAATAGTTTTAGCGCTGTTCTCGGCTTCTTCACGGGTAAACCCACCGCCAGACTGGCCGTACTCCGCGCTGACAGCCATCGCAACGCATGGAGCCGATTGGAACCACTGACAGTCGGTGGGCCGCAAGGGATGGTTGGCGCACTCTTGAATGGCCCTTTGGGCAACAGCACTATCTGGGCCGCTCCCCATCGGATAGCCCCACGAGAAGCCCATGACGTCCGTGCTTGCCGAGAAAGCGACTGCCGCCCAAGTCGTATTGTCGGCGTTCGCCGGGATGGCCAAAGCACCGGCGCTCACAGTGCCGATCGCGATCGCGATGGCGGAAACAGACTTCAACATATTCAATCCCTAAGCCGCTTCGCCGCGCCGGGCCACTGCCCCATCCCCCTGGCAATCTCCCCTGGATCTGGAAAGGCTACACCGGTACACCCCGCGTCCCGCACTGGAGGCCGAATCTTCGCTCAGGGGCGAATTAAAGTTTGGGGCCGTGCCTAGCGTTTGCACCGTTCCAGGCTGTGACCGCCCCGCGGTGGCCAACAGGCTCTGTGACGCCCACAACCGCCGCCGGCTCCGCGGCAAATCCCTCGACACCCCGCTGCGCCAGTATGGGGTTAAGGGCTGCTCGGTGGAGGGCTGCACACGGCCGCACATCGCCCGGGGCTACTGCCATCTGCACTGGAGACAGGACCGTGACGGCCCACCCAGGCGTCGGGTGCGCACACCCGACGAGGTGGCGGCCATCCGCGAGATGTATTCGACCGGGGTGAACATGACCGAGATCTCGCGGCGGTTCGACTGCTCGCGGAACACGGTCATGCGGATCGTCCGCGGCAGGACCTTCCAAGACGATTCGGAAACCTGAGCCAGTTAGCGGAGTACCACAACCTTCTGGGGTTTCCGGGGCCGACGCCCATGCGCCACCGCCCCATAATGAGCCAACGACGCCGCCACCAACGGGCTCACCGCCACCGACCCATCCCTGCGATCCCACGCATAACCACCCGCATCACCAACAGGTCGTCGGCGGGCACCATCAACAGCCCGACCAAGGTCACCGTTCGGGCTATCGGCATGGGAGATCAGACCGGCCATCACATCATCGGTCAGACCCATACAGGCCCGCGCCATCTCCCCGACATGGGTGGTGATGACGTTGCGGCGGGCCGCCTGCAAATGAGCAACCACCACCGCGGCCGGGGACACCGCATCCACCGCAATCGGCACGCCCCGGTTGGTGTTCGCCCGCAACCAGTCGACCACCTCGGCCGGATTGTTCGCCTGGTCGCGGAGGTACACCACCTCGAGGTGCGTCGTCCCCGCATCGAAGTCCCGGTACGCGGCCACCATGCATACCAAACCGTCCGGGGAACGGTCCGCCCCGAGGGCGGTCGCCGCACCGAGGTCGTCACGGCGCTTACCGGCCAGCGCGGGCCACACCTCGGGGCTGCCGAAAATGTGGTCGGCCTGCTCGGTCGGCCAGATGTTCAGCCGTTCCTTCGCGAAGTCCTCCGGGGATAACTCGCGGCGCTCCGACATGATCGCCTCCATCTCCACCCTGCCCGGATTGGCTTTCATCCACTGCTCCGGGTCGTCGAGGTCGCAGCCGTCGTCGGCCCCGTACTCCAGCCAGCCCAACGAATCATCGGTGCCCATCAGGGCGGCCCGGCGCAACCTGCCGAACACCTCCGCATCCCCCAACGCCGAGGGCGCGGTACCGGCCATCCACGTCTGAGAGCCCCTACGGGCGGCCATCGCCCGGCTTCGCACTGGCCCACTGCTCGTTGGTGATCAACTGGGCCTCGTCGGCCAGGTAGGCGTCCACCGACCATCCCCGCAACGTTTGGCGGGTCCTCGCCGGGAACACGATCACCGCACCCGATTTGAGCCTGATCTCCTCACGCCCCAACGCCGAGGACACCGTGCGCACCCGCTTGGTCAGGTCCGGGTAGTTCGCGAAATACGACTCGATGTTCTGAAACAACAGCCTCGATGTCTTCTGCTGATGCGCAGCACCACGACTAGGAGGTCGTCGCCACGTCCAACAGGCGGAACGCGTTGTCGACCAGGACATCGGAGCCGGTGCGGAACCAGCAGAAGAAGCCACGCTGCCCGGTGGGTCGGCGGTTCGCGCCGAACACGTGCGGGACGAGTTCGATCTGCGAGCCCACCCGGTCAGCGATGACGAACTGCGACCAGTCGCCGATGACCAGCAGGTAGTTGTCCTCCGTAAGTGCGGCGTTGAGGGTGGCGTCCATGTTGCTGACTTCGTTCATGGCGCGGCCGAGCAGGGTCGGCGGTGTCTCCTGCAGCGACGGGAAGGCCAGCGCACCGTTGCTGGTTTCGAACTGCCTAAAGGTGTTGATGGTTGCCAGCGCGGCGCCCCACTGCGAGTTGGGTTGGAAGCGGGGCGGCAAGCTGTTTTGCAGCTTGTAGGCATCCGATGCCGCGAGGGCTTCGGAGCCGTCACCGTCGACAACGCTGGCCGTGCCCGTCAGGGCGGTGACAAACCCGGTCGGTTCGTCGGAGCCGGAACCGGGTGACGAACGCGGTCGCCTGCAGCTGCTGCACGGCGTCGGTCAACAGCCGGCCGATTTCGGTGACGAACCCGGCCCCGTCGCCCCCGACCTCGACCGAGAACGGCACCCACGCCGAGCCGCGGTAGACCGGCACGCTTGGCTGCGCGAGGAGGGGACTGTCGTCGGACACTTCGGCGGCCTCGGTGTACCAGTGCGCGTCCACGCCGTCGCTGGACACGCCGTACCACTCGTTGCCGGTGCATTGGACGATGCGGGCGATTGAGCGCAGCGGGTCGGTGGACCCGTCGCTGGACAGCAGGACGGCGGGGTCCAGCTGCATGGGGATGAGGTAGCCGCCGGCGTCGCCGCTGGTGGACATGGCCCGTTCGGCCTGCACCTGGGCGGCGCGGCGCCACGCTTCGGACTCTTCGCGGGTGAACAGCGAGGCGCCGTTGGTGGGGTCGCCGATCATGCGGGAGAAGGCGCGCAGGTAGTCCGGGTCGCCGGTGGTGGCCGCCCAGCGGCGCACCCAGGACCGCGATGACGGGGTGCCGACCTCCACCATGCGTTCCACGGTTTCAGCGCCCCCGGCGCCCAGGGTGCCGTCCTTGACGCTGCGATCCAGCACGCGCAGGGCGGCGTCGCGTTGCCGCACAGCCTGCGGGACGGGCCCGGTCAGCAGCGCGTCGTCGTCGGGCTGGTGGGTGTCGAGTCCGTGGTCGGCCCGCAAACCCCCGGCCTGCCAGCGGCGTTCAAGGTCGCGGCGGGCCTCGGCGGTCTGGCGCTGCCGTAGCTGGTCGGCGCGGCCGGTCAACGCCGCGAAGCGCTGCGCGTCGTCGCCGGTCAAATCGCCGGTCGTGGAATCGAGCAATTCCTGCGCGGCGGCGCGGGTCTGCTCGAGGGACATCTGGTCAATGTCGACATCGGTCATTGTGGATCACCAATTCATGAGTTGGATTCTGGCCTGGGCCAGGCTGCGGGAAATAACAAATTGCGACCGCACACCGGCGATTTCTGCGCCGGCATAAGCCGGCAACGCCGTTAACGACACTTCCATCAATGCGACCTCGGTGCGCACGGTCACACCGTTTTCTTGCCGGTCGCGCACCGGGCGGAAACCCACAGAGAAGGAATCGACGACGCGGGAGTACACCAATTCCAGTGCGTCATCTCCATCGCGGGTTTTCGCGATCTCGAACGCCGTATACAAACCGTCCGATCGCTCGCGCAACTCGACTGCTTTGCCGACCGGGAAATGCCGGGTGTTGTGGTTGCCGAACAAACGGATTTTCCCGCCCCGTTCGCGGATCGTGCGGGCAAAGCTGCCGTATTCGAAACGCTCCCGGTACGGGGGGCCGTAGCCGTCCTGCACCTCGGCGGTGGGGCCGAAGGGCACGGCGAGGCCGTGAACAGTGCGGCCGGCGCCGGGCGTGAGGTCAGCGGCGCGGAAAAGAATTGTGCTCATCAGGCGTCACCAGGGAATTGCTCGCGCGGGAGTGCGGTCTGCATGGCGACACGCTGTCCGGTCTGCCCCTTTTCGGGTTCCGGTGCTGCGGTGATGCCGAGCCGACACCAATCCTAACACCGCGACGCAACCATTTCGCGGTCATTGCAGGTCACGCGGGTCATCAGGTAAGTCCGCGATACGGTCGAATTCAATCGGCCCGTCGTCGGTGAGTGCATCCATTTCGACCAGGGCCAGAGTTTTCCCGCCCCACCGGAATTCCCGCATCGAGTCGTTTTCGTCGATGTGCATTCGGATGCCGTAGATGTTATTGGCTTCGCACCAGGCGGCCCTTTCGGCCTTTTGTTCCGCGGAGAGGTTATTGACGGCGTGCGCCAATATGGCTGCGGTGCGGGCACTGAATACTTGGTTGTCGTTCATTTCGTCTCCCTTTTTCGTCATTGTGGGTTTTCTTGCGGGGTGGCGTCGCCGAATAGTGCGCGAACGTCGTTTTCGTCGCCGACTGCGATCAATTGGCGGGTCGGGGTGTTTTGATTCGGGTGGTTCACCGCCTGAATTTCGCCGGACTCGAGATCCAGCACCGCGCACACGACCCGTTCGATGCGGCCCTGGCCGGTGTGGCGGGCCTGGACGAACCAGGCCACCACCGGCGCCTGGAAGTAGGAGCCGTCTGTTGTCAGCCGGTAGATGGCGATTAACCCGCTGGTGGGTGTGACGGCGATGGTCCGCCACGGGCCCGGTGTGGGGTCTTTGCGGCGCTGAGGTCGCTGTCCGCTGGTGATGCGGCTGCCGGCCGGGTTAGTCACGCGCGTTCCTCCTCAGAAATCCCGCAAAAAGTCCCAGACCCTGTACAGACTGCGTCGCGGCGAGCAGGGGTCTTCGCGAGTGTGTTTCGGTTTCGTGATTTTCGGCCCGCCCCCCTGGCGCAGACCCGTACACAGCGACGGGGGGCGGGAGAAAATCGCAGGTCGGGAGCGTGCTCGGGGCGCCTCCGCTGTCCGCGTCGCGGTGTCTGCGAGTCTGGGGAATCCATAGCCGCAGGTCAGTGGGCCTAGGTTTGCTGGTTTCATTCGCGTGTCTCGGCGAGGTCGGGGTCGTCGTAGAGCGCGTCTTGTGGGGGGCGGCAGTTGGCGCAGCGGCGCGAGTCGGGTTCTGCGCGGGCGGTCCTGCAGTGGATGCACCACCGGCGGGGCTGGCCGGTCATGCGTATCCCTCCATCAACTTGTCCCGGCACGGTTTGCACTTGCCGGACCTGATCGCCTCGGGTGTGGGGAGGAGGTTGCCGCAGGCGCAGTGTTGGTCTGCGGTCTCGCCGTTGTGGGCCGGCGGGTCGCCGAAAAGGTGGTCACCGCCGTTTGTGGAATCAGTGCCAGAAATAGCGGAGGGTACGTGTAGGCCAGAGCCGTTGCTAGCCCTTCTTCTATGGGGTCTAGGGGTATGTACCGCTAAATCTGGTACTGATTTTGGGTCGAGTGCGCTCGGTTCGATGCCATCGGAGAGCCGGTAATACCAGCGCGTCGTATCTCGGCCCGCCCAAGTGGAATCTTCTTCGTCGCAGTCGAGAACGCCCAACATGTGCAGTGCTTGCAACTGCCGATCCACGGTGGCGCGGGGTTTGCCGATCTGCTTGCGGATCTCGGCGGTTGAACTGTGCGGGTGCTCGGCCAGGCAGTCGATGATCGCGAGCCGTAGCGGCGGCATGGAGTCGCGGGCGCAGCGGATCGCCAGGCGCAACGCGGCGGGACGGTCCATCCCGATAGCGACACCGCCACGTACCACCTGGCTCAACTGCTTGGCGAATCTGGTGGGCATCTCCGGTGCGTGTGCATCAATCACATCGCCGCGGTAGTCGTATTCGACGCCGGTGCGGGCCAGGGTCACCAGATCGGCGGCGGCCAGCAGAACGTCTGTTTCGGCGTCCGTGACGGTGATTGGGTCGGTGTTCATCCCAGCTAGGACGCCGGCCACAGCTTCGGCCAACGCGGCGCGCATCGTGATTTCGGAGCCGGTGTTGCCGATGGCCTTGCGGCCGGCCGCAAGGCGCCCGGTGGTGGAGTCCATGCGCGCGAGCACGAACCGGTCACCCATTGCCGCAATCGCGCTGTGTGCTTTGTCCCAGGCTGTAGTGACCGCGCCGACTAAGGCGATACGGCCGGCCCAGTCGAGAGTGAGCCCGCCGTCGGTGCCTACGTTGCGTGACCACCGGCCGTCGTAGACCTCGCGCAGTGCGCCGAGCACTTCGGCGCGTGATTCTCCGGACATGGACAGGATGCTGGTCACGTCCTTGATGACCAGGACGCCACGGGGCTCTAGCTTGCGCAGCAGCCCGCCTGTCGCGTCTTTGGCGCGTTCGCGTTTCGGGCTGGCCGACAACAGCGCACCGGGCGAGGAGATGGTGCTGGTGATGATGGCGCCGATGCCGTCCAGTCCTTGCACGGTTTCGGTTTTCGCGTTGCCGCTGCCTGAGATCAGCAGCAGCCAGAGCGGGTCACCGTCGAGGCGTTCGACGGCGGCAGTGGCTAATACCGCGTCGAGCGCGGAGGTGTCGTAGTCGTCGCCGAGCCACCGTGTGAATACCTCGTGGGCCTCGGTGAGTGTGACGGTGCCACCGTGGACGTTGCCGTCCTCATCCATCCAACCAGGGTCGGGGTAGTCGGTGCCGTAAGGGATTTCAGCCACTACGACACCCGCTTCAGCCATGGCCGCGCCGCGTAGAAGTCGGTGCGCTGGTTGATTTCCCGCGCCAAGGCCGGCCAGTCGACTGCTGCCGCGATGTCGCGGGATGCTTGCGCGTGGGCTTCCTGGTTGAGCTCGAGCCGCAGTGCGTGGTGTTGCGCGGCATCGAAGATGGCAGCGAGTTTTCGTGGGTCGCCGTCGTCGAGTTCGCACCATTGCGGCGTGCCGACTGTGGGCCAGTCGCCCACCCTATTGAGCAGTGGGGCGATGTGCTCGTGGAGCGACCACCACGAAACCTGGGGGGATGCGAGGTTAGGCATCGCCGTTCGCCTTCGCTCGGCATACCGGGCCCATGTGGGCGCGTACCGATGACGGCGCCACCAGCCATTGCCCGCAGCGGGTGCACCGGGTTGCGAGCCGAAATCCGCGTTCGGCCGCTGCGATCAGTACGTCGAAGTCGGCGCGGTCCTCGGCGGTCAGCGGTTCGTGCGGGTCATGCTGCCAGGGGGCGGTAAAGTTGGTTGTACTGGTGTTGTTTCGAAGGGGTCGGCTCTGTGGCGGGGCCGGCCTTTTTCGTGTTCTCACGCTGCACCGCCGACCGGGGTCACGACTGCCTCGAGTTCGGCGACGTCAACTTTCAGCAGGCGGGGGCCGACGCGGACGGCGTTGAGGCGGCCGGCGGCGATCCAGCGGCGAATGCTGCGGTAGGACACGTCGCAGCGTTCGGCGGCTTCTTGCAGGCCGATCAGTTCAGGATGACGGCGCTCGCGACGGTTGGCAGGTGGACGTGGTGCGGTTTTGGGCATGCGGAAAGACGCCTTTCGGCTCTTTCCGAGCTGCCCAGTCCTCGGGATCTTGGTAAGGGTCTGTACCGGGGCGCCTGTGAAATTCTCATGTCCACAATAGCCGAACAGTGACCGTTCAAGTCGCTACCTGTCGCGGTTTGTCCTCTTAATTGCGGAAATCGGCAACCTTCACCGGGTTACCCGGTGTGGCAGCCGCGGCGTCAGCCTTGATCGTAGCTGCGGGGAGCCGTAACCCGATGCAGTGCCAGCAGCCCATCAGAATCGAGTTCTTGTCATCCCCCCACACCCAACGCGCCTCGCTCAGATCGTCCAGATTGCCTGCGGTTCCCGCTACTTTCCCGACATGCGCCGTGCCGGTGCGAGATTGCATCTTTTTGGAGATACGTACCGCTGGGCGGTAGTACAGCACACCCGCGGGCGACTGCCACACGTGCAGCAGTAGACACCCTTTGTAGCAACGGTATTCGACGAGAAGAACCTCGCGGAGACCAGATTCAGACAGCGCCTTGTACTGCTTGACGACCACGTCTGAGTCCATCACTTCACCGCCTGCGCCAGTCGCGACAACCGTTCGGCTATTTCGGCGTCTCTGCCCTCGGCGACGTGCTGGTATCTCAGCGCCATCTGTGGTGTGGTGTGGCCTAGACGGTGCATGAGTTCGACTGTGGTAGCGCCAGATTGGGCAGCCAGTACCGCTCCGACGTGGCGCAAATCATGGACTCGCAAGTTTGGTTTGCCAATCGCCGCGCGGGCCTTCTCCCAGTAGGTCCGGTAATTATCGCCGTGCATGTGGTTGCCGTCGTCGGTGGGGAACAGCAGTGATTCGCCATCGCGCTCGACGTGGTTCTTTAAGTGCGCCTTGATGACCGGGCGAATATGAGGGGGAATCGCGACGTCGCGAACACCGGCCGCGGTCTTCGGCTCTCCGGGGTAGAACGTGCCTTTCCGGTACGTAACAGCCCTACGGACGCGCAATGTGGCGCAATCGGAGCTGATGTCTTTGCGGCGCAGCTCCGACGTCTCCCCCCAACGCAGCCCACACCACGCGGCCAGCAGCACACTGGCGCGCAACCTGGCGGGCATCTTGGCGGCCAGCTTGTCCACCTGGGCGGGGGTGAGCACGTCGACGTCTCGGCGGCGCTTGGTCTGCATCGCCGCCCGGATACGGCACGGGTTGGCGTCGAGCACTTCGTCTTGGACGGCGGTCGCGCAGATGGCGTGCAGCAGCGCGTACGCGTGGGCGTTACGCGTTTCGTGCCCACCGCCGAGGCCGGCATGCCACTCACGAATGCGGGCCGGTGTCAGCGTGACGATTTTCGCGTCACCGAGGTCGGGCAAGATCAGCCGGTTAAGCATCGACTCGTAATGCTGGCGGGTTCGGGCCCGCAACTGCCGCTGCTGCATCCACTTGTCGGCGTAGGCGCGTAGCGTGACGCCATCGGAGCGTTCGACGGCGCCCCAGGTGCCCAGGTCGATTTTGCGGCGCTCGGCCGCCAGCCAGCCTTCGGCGTCCGACTCGGTCGCATAGGTTCTGGGGGCGCGGTGCAGCTTCGTGTCGGGGCCGATGTAGGCGGCGCTGTAGCGGCCGGAGCGTTCCTGCCGTACCCGGCCGAATCCCCGCCGTTTACGCGCCACCAGTCAGTTCTCCGCGCAAGATTTGCACAACAAGAGTGTACAGATGTGTCCGGCAGTGTCCTATACTGCCGGGTAGGTGAAAGTGCCGAAACAGCAGGTGGAAGCACAGAAACCGCATGTAATGAAACCAGCCACACCGGAATAGTCCGACAGGTTCGAATCCTGCCGGGGGCACCACAGTTTTCGCAGCTCAGAGCCCAGTTGCCGTCGATCCGCCGTTTGGGCTACTGCCGCGACGGACTGGCTGGCCGTGCATGTGGTTACGAACCATTCTGCCGCCCTGGGCCGGTCGAGCATCCACCGTTGCTGAGACTCGTCCTCGATCCTTGCCGTCCCTGCGACCCGTGAAAAAGCATGAGGACCATGACCGTTGTTCTCGTACCGGGCTGGCTCCGAAGTCCTACTTCGGCCGCGATGCGGTGTTGTTGGCCATGGACAACGCCGGGGTTGATCCCTTCCTCGCCGCGCTGATCGAGGCACGGCAGCAGGGGTCGTCTCGACGGGACGTCGATCGCATGAATCACCGGTTCGTGATCGAACCGGGCGCCGCTGACGTGAAGTTCCATGACGATGAGGCGGTCTGGCGGCTCGACCACGCCAAGGCGGCGGAAATCATCGAGTTACTGAGGGATATGCGCCAGCACCCGGCTGCGGGTCACCACTACGTCGACATTTCGGCGCCCGCCAAGACGCTTGTGATCTCACTCGACGAGCACGTCTGACGAGGGGCACCACCCCGCCAAACACCAACGCCGCCCTATTCCGCATGCCCTGCGGAAATCCTTGGACGTTTGGCCATCACCGGCCATACAATCCCTGCAGTGCGGACTGGTCGATGTCCGCAGCGCGTCGGCTGGTCGGCATGACTTATCGGTCATGGCGGATCAGAGGTGCCAAATGTCATTTGTGATCGCGGCGCCGGAGGCGCTCGTGGCGGCGGCCACGGACCTGGCAGACATCGGTTCGACGATCGGCGCGGCCAACGCCGCCGCGGCGGCCTCGACGACCTCGGTGCTGGCCGCGGGCGCCGATGAGGTGTCGACGGCCGTTGCGGCGCTGTTCGGGGCGCACGCCCTGGAATATCAGGCCCTGAAGACCCAGGCGGCGGCGTTCCATGAGGAGTTCGTGCAGGCGCTGACCGCGGGCGGCGGACAGTATGCGGCCGCTGAAACCGCCGCCGCGTCGCCGTTGCAGAGCCTGCTCGACGTGATCAACGCGCCCTTCCAGACGTTCACCGGGCGCCCGCTGATCGGCAACGGCGCCAACGGGGCCCCGGGGACCGGGGCCGCCGGCGGGGCCGGCGGGTGGTTGATCGGCAACGGCGGCAACGGCGGGTCGGGAGCCGCCGGCACCACCGGCCACGCCGGCGGAAACGGCGGCGCCGGCGGGCTGTTCGGCGTCGGCGGGTCCGGCGGCGCGGGCGGGGCCTCGTCGACCGCCAACGGCGCGCGCGGCGGAAACGGCGGCGCCGGCGGGCTGTTCGGCCCCGGCGGTGCGGGCGGCGCCGGCGGCGCCAGCACGTTGCCCTCCACCGGTGTCGGCGGGAGCGGCGGCGGCGGCGGGGCCGGCGGGCCGTTCGCCCGCGGCGGGGTCGGCGGGGCCGGCGGGCCCGGACCCATCGGCGGAAACGGCGGGGCCGGGGGAATCGGCGGCGGGTTCGCGACCGGCGGCACCGGCGGCGCCGGCGGCAGCGGCGCCATCGGCGGGAACGGCGGAACCGGCGGCGCCGGCGGGGTATTCGCCGGCGGGGGCAACGGCGGGGTCGGCGGCTTCGGCACCGGCATCGGCGGCAACGGCGGAGCCGGCGGAACCGGCGGTCTGTTCGCCGCCGGCGGCGCGGGCGGCGCCGGCGGCGGCGGCGCCGCCGGCATCGGCGGCAACGGCGGGGCCGGCGGGACCGGCGGGCTGTTGTTCGGCGCCGGCGGCGACGGGGGCGCCGGCGGGTTCGGCGGCGGCATCGGCGGCAACGGCGGGGCCGGCGGGACCGGCGGGCTGTTCGCCCACGGCGGCGACGGCGGGGCCGGCGGGGCCGGCGACGGCATCGGCGGGAACGGCGGCATCGGCGGCAACGCCGGCCTGCTCGCGGGCGCCGGGGGTGCCGGCGGGGCCGGCGGCGCCGGTGTGAGCGCGGCCTCCGACGGTGGGAACGGCGGCGCCGGCGGCAACGCCGGCCTGCTCTTCGGCGCCGGCGGCGCCGGCGGCGCGGGCGGCACCGCCGACATGGTCGGCGGGAAAGGCGGGGCCGGCGGTAAGGCCGGGGCGATCGGCAACGGCGGTGGCGGGGGCAGCGGCGGTACGGCCGGGTCCGCCGTCGGCGATACGGGCGGTAAGGGTGGCGCGGGCGGCAATGCCGTGCTGATCGGCGACGGCGGCAACGGCGGCAACGGCGGAACCGGCACGACTCCGGGCGCCGCCGGCGCCGGCGGGGCCGGCGGACTGCTGCTCGGCCTGGACGGGCTGCCGTAGCCGGGGCGACGCGGGCGGTCTCGCCTGCCGGTCTACCCGACCCGCACGAATCCCGCTCTCAAAGTCCCCGGCCCGCCAGCCAGCCATCGATCCTTTCGGCGACGGCCCGCCAGCCCGGCTCATACATCATGACGTGGCCCATGTCGGGAAAGATCTCCACATCTGTGTGGTATATCTCCGCAACGGCAGAGGCATCGCCATCGACTCGCATGCCGTCGTCTGCTGCGCCGAGAACAAGCATCGGAGCCGTCACCCGGCCGGCATCGGGGAGTCGGTTGACCGTCTCTCGTGCGGCACGCGTGCTCTCGGGCTCCAAACGGGCCACACAGGACGTGATGACGGATTCGGGCGTGTGCGTGGAGAACAGGAATTCGCGGGCCGAGGCCGGAGTGCTGAACAGATCAGCCGGATTCCCGAAGGTGTTGCTCCGCAAAATCAACCACGGATGACGAAGGACGGTACGCAACGCCCACCGTCGTAATCCCCGTGGTGTGCCGGGCGCCAGGAGAATCCCGGCCCGGGCACCCTGCACCGCAAGGTAATTCAGTACGACCCAACAACCCATCGAGTGACCGATGAGCACCGGCGGGGAACCCAGGTTGCCGACGACAGCGACCACGTCCTCCACGTAATCGGCAATAGAACATGATTTGAGCGGTTTGGACGAGCTGCTGGCACCGTGGCCGCGAAGGCTCAGCGCGACGGCGCGGTAACCGTTATTGGCGAAGAAGTCCAGAAAGTGCTCGTCCCAGACCTGTGCTGTGCTGCAGGCGCCGTGGACGAAAAGAAGCGATACGGGATGGGATTCGGTTGCGAACCCCTTGTCGATCATTTCGAGCATTGCCGTCTCCTTCGATGACTGATGGCCGCGCGGCGGATCGCACTGTCAGCGCGTGCCGAGCGCCCGGTCCCAAGCCGCCGCCGTCACGAACTTGGGCAACGCGGTCACGAACGTCGACAGCTGCTACCTCCGCGACAGAAAAACGACGGTCGGGGATCACCATTGGAGTCGTATGGTATCCCGCCGGAGAACGGATCTCCGCGCGTTGTGGCAAACGCATGAATTTCGGCGCCTCCGGACTACTGGCGCGGAAGTCATTGGCGCATATGACAAATAATTGGGATCGTTTCGCCTATGCATTTGTCTGGCAATCGCCCGGTCGGCGCGCGAGTTCCCCAAAGAGGCGACCGACGACAGCGTTGCGCACGCACCGGACTGTGGACGCGTGCGACCACCTCGGCCGAAATGTCGAACCGGTCGGAACTCGAGCGGCGGCGGTGCGCTGACGCCGTCTCCACACCATCGGCTAGATTGACTCGGTTGTTTGCGTAGCTAAGGCCCGAGCACCCCGGTATGGGCGCTCGCGCGCGAGCGGGCAAAAAAGGGGCAGCACGGATGACTGCGGGCGCTTGGATCACCCTGGTGGTGGCCATCGTGGCGATCGCCCTGCTGGTGCGGGACCGGTTCAACCCCACCCTGGTCATGGGTGGCGCCGTGCTGACCCTTTACCTGTCCGGGGTGGTCGACCAGGGCCAGCTGCTCGGCGGCTTCGCCAACGAGTCGTTGGCCGTGGTCGCCGCCCTCTATGTCCTGGCCGGCGCGGCGGATGTCACCGGGGCCTTCGAGGGTGTCACCTCCCGGTTGCTCGGCAGGGGGACGCAGGTCCAGCCCCATCGAGAGCTCCTGCGGACGTGCGGACCGGCCGCGGCCGCGTCGGCGTTCATCGCCAACACCCCACTGGTGGCGATGCTGGCCCCCCGGGTGATTCGCTGGTGCCGGCGCACGGGCCGGTCGCCCTCGCGGTATCTGATGCCGCTGAGCTACGCCGTCATCCTGGGCGGTTCCACGACGATGATCGGGACCTCGACCAACCTGTTCGTCAACGATCTCATCGCCAAGGCGGGCATTGGCCGGTTGAGCCTGTTCGCGGTCACCGGCATCGGATTTCCGCTCGCCGTCGGCGGCGTTGTGCTCATGGTGCTGATGGGACCGCGGCTGTTGCGGGAGCGCCCCACACCCGGCGAAAGCCTGGCCGGCACCGAGCGTGAGTTCACCGTGGAGATGGTGATTCCCCAGAACAGTGAGCTGGCCGGCGCCACCGTCGCCGAGGCCGGCCTGCGCAACCTCGAGGGGGTCTTCCTCGTCGAGGTCGAACGCCGAAACAAGGTGATCGCCGCGATCGGGCCCGACGAGCTCCTGACGGTCGGGGACCGCCTGGTGTTCGTCGGAAACCTCGCGCGCGTGCTGGATCTGCAGCGAATGTCGGGACTCGTCTCCTCCGAAGCACGTCACTTCGACCACCTGGCGCGCAACCCCCAGCGCCAGTTCGTCGAAGCGGTGATCGGTGCGGGGTCGCCGCTGGTCGGATCGAGTCTGAAGGCCTCCGGATTCCGCCGCCGCTACGGATCGGCGGTCGTGGCGATCCATCGGTCCAGCGAGCAACTGAAGGGCAAACTCGGCGAAGTGCGCCTGCGGGCCGGAGACGTCCTGCTGGTCCTGGCGGGTCCCGACTTCAGCCAACGCTTTCAACAGCACCGCGACTTCGCCATCGTCGCCCCGCTGAACTGGGACCGGCCGATCCGGCGCGAGCACGCCGGGGTCGTCGAGTTGAGCATCGTCGCACTCGTCGTCGTGGCCGGAACCGGACTCCTGGATCTGTTGCAGGTGTCCCTGCTGATCGCCTTCGGACTGGTCGCGGCCAGGATCGTGACGCTGGAAGACGCACGCCGATCCATCGACCTCAACGTCTTGCTCCTGATGGCGACGAGCTTCGCGCTCGGGCGCGCGGTGGAAAGCAGCGGGCTCGCCCGCGAGCTGGCGCACACCGTCGTCGGCGCCGCGGCGCCGCTGGGCAATTACGGTCTGCTCGCGGCCGTCCTTGCGGCCACCATGCTGGTGACCGAGGTGATCTCGCACACCGCCGCGGCCGCGCTCATGTTTCCCATCGCGATCGCCATCGCCGGACAAGTGGGCCTGAATGCCCTGCCGTTCGCCGTGGTCGTGATGTTCGGGGCGACGCAGTCGTTTCTGACGCCCATCGGTTATCAGACCAACACGATCGTGTGGGCGATGGGCGGCTATCGCTACACCGACTTCGTGCGCCTGGGCGCGCCCCTGACCGTCTTGTTGCTGATAGCGACTCCGTTGCTGGTGCCGATCTTCTTCCCGTTCCACTGAATCGGTTCACGACGCGGCGGAAAACGCCGCCACCGGCATCTCGACGGTTCCGCCGCACGGGCCCCCGGAGATGTCGGTGTGCCACCTACCGCGCAGCGTCCCGTCGGGCTGCGGCGTGTAGTACGCCCACGACCTTGCCGGGGCCCATGCCTTCGGTACGCCTTCGCCCAGGTAGCAATCCCACTGGAAGTCGAAGCGCTCCACCCACCTGCTCCCGTCCCAGGCGTAGTGGGACGGCGTGGGCAGCGTCGGGTTCGCCGGCGTGGGCCCGTCGGTGGCCGTGGCGACGCAGCGGCCCGCCGAACAGGCGGTGACGAAGACGTAGTCGGCGCTGAACGTGGGTTCGGCCTGGCGGGCGGCGAGGCTGGTTCCCGACTTGTCGGCGGCATACCTGACCAGCGAGTATTTCCCGTTCCACGCCGGGGTGGCCGCGGAAACGGGCGAGGCGGGGCTGGCGAGGATCGCGGCCGCGACGGAACCGAAGACCGCCGCTGCACGCCACATCGCCCCGATGATGCGGTACCGACGACGCAACGCGATATCGGCGGCATCAAGAATTCGGCATCAAGAATTTATTGAGAAGCCGTCAAGGCGGGGCCTCGATTCTGTTTTCAGCGCAGCCAGCGTCCACCGACAAACCGAATCGACAAAGGAGACCCACAATGTTCACTCGCCGCTTCACCGCCTCTTTCGCCGGCACCAGCCTGGCCGCCGCCGCCCTCGGCTTCGCCGCACTCGGCCTGGCCGGAACCGCCGGCGCGAGCACGAACGACGACGCGTTCCTCGCCCAACTGCAGGCGGACGGGATCACACCGCC
Source organism: uncultured Actinomycetota bacterium (assembly GCA_963711445.1). Taxonomy (GTDB): domain Bacteria; phylum Actinomycetota; class Actinomycetes; order Mycobacteriales; family Mycobacteriaceae; genus Mycobacterium. The sequence goes on along the minus strand of CAVQEF010000001.1, from coordinate 803,310 downwards.
GACCGCGGCACGCGCCGTCAGCGACGGGCACGCCGTCTGCGCGGCCCTCGACGAGGGCCACTCGAGCCGAGAAATCTACAGCGCCGTGGCCAAGTCCACCGGCCTGAGCTTCCAGGGCGCCAAGACGTTCGCCGTCGACGCCGCCTCGGTCTACTGCCCCCAGTACGTCACCACGACGACCTGACGACCCCCACCACGATGCGGGGACCCCACGCGGGTCCCCGCATCAGTCGTTATCCCGTTGGGCCGCAACGCAACAGAAAAAGGCTGTACGCGGCCAGGGACTGCGCGTCGGCGATCACCCCCGAGCGGATCATCTGCTCGACGTCCCCGCGTGAGAACCAGGCGTCGCGCATGCCCTGCTCCTCGTGCTCGCGATCCGACTCGCCCTCGGTGATCCCGGTCGCCAGGAACACCCACCCGCGCTGGCTGGTCAGTCCGGGAACCGTGTCGATCCGGCCGAGCGGCTCGAACGACGTCGCGCGTAAGCCGGTTTCCTCCCGCAGCTCCCGCTCGGCCAGCGCGGCGGGCTCGAGGTGCGCCCGGTCGGGGGCGGTGCCCTGAGGAAACTCCCAGCACCGCGCGCTCAGCGGGTACCGATACTGCTCGACCAGCCGGAAGCGGTCCCCGTCGTAAGGCAGCACCAGCGCGTAGTCCGGCTTGTCCACCACGCTGTAGATGCCCGGGGTGCCGTCCGGGAAGCGGATGTCGTCCTCGCGGACCGACAGCCATGCATTTCGATAGATCTCACGGGAGGCGACGCGGTCGATGGAGGACACCCGACCAGTATCGCGGCCATCGCCGCGGCCGGCCGCGCCGGTGTGCGGTCGCACCCGAAAACGACTGCAGCACAACGGCTCCGATCGACTAGCCGACCGTCGGCCGCTCGGCGCACTGGGCGACACGCCGCCGAGCGCGCGGCGTTTCGGTGGCACAACGGGCCCGGTTGTCAGATAGTCGTAGCTACCAGCGAAACCCAAGATCAGCAGAGGTGGGGATTATGCCCGATGAGCCGACGACGGAACACGCCTGACCATGCGCCGCCACATCATCGTCAGCGGTGACGACGCGCTGGCGACCACGATCGTCGAGGAGCTGAACACCGCCGGCGAGAGCATAGTCAAGGTCGCCACCCCGGCCGAGCTGGCCGGCGCCGGGGTCGCCCACGCGATCGCGGTCATCTGCGCCGGTGACGACGACGCGATCAACCTCGAAATCGCCCTGCTGGCACGGCGAGCCAACCCGCACGTGCGCGTGGTGGCGCGGCTGGCCAACAGCGTGTTGCGCGAGGCGGTGGCCGACGACAACGGCCCCGGCGCCATCCTCGATGTCGCGGAACTCACGGCGCCGTCGGTGGTGGAGGCATGCCTGGCCCGCAAGGCGCACCCGATCGACGCGGCCGGCATCGAGCTCCTGGTCTGCGACGCCGAAGCACCACGTGACGGCACCCTGCGCGAGATCTACGGCGACCTGGCGCCGGTGGCGGTGATCCACGGCAAGGGCTCGCCGGCGCCCGGCAAACTGGTCCCGTGCCCGGGGCGGGACCTGACGGTCCACGCCGGCGACTGGACCGCGATGATCGGCAGCGCCGAGGAGCTGGCCAACCGCGGCATCAAAACCCCCCGCCCCGACCGCACCCGCACTCACCGGTCCCGGCTGCGGCGCGCGTTCGACAGCGTGCGCATGCTGCGCAACGAGGTCAACCCGATGTTCTACCGCGCGCTGGCCGCCGCGATGACGTTGTGGATCGGGTCGACGGCGGTGCTGCGCTTCAGCTATCAGACCCCGCCGGGGATGACCTGGATCGACGCGCTGTACTTCAGCACCGAGACGGTCGCCACCGTGGGCTACGGCGACTTCAGCTTCATGCACCAGCCCACGTGGCTGCGCCTGTTCAGCATCATGTTGATGTTCGCCGGGGTGACCACCACCGCGCTGCTGGTCGCCTTCGTCGCCGACCTGCTGCTGTCGCGCCGCTTCGCCCACTCGGCCGGGCGACGGCAGGCGCGTCACCTGCGCAACCACATCATCGTCGTCGGGCTGGGTTCGTTCGGCATCCGCGTTGTCAGCGACCTGACGGCCGCCGGATACGACGTGGCCGTCATCGAGCGCGACGAGAACAGCCGGTTCCTGTCGTCGGCGGCCGAACTGGACGTGCCCGTGATCTTCGGGGACGCGACGCTGCGCCAGACGCTGGAATCGGCCCGCGTCGACCATGCCCGCGCGGTGGCGGTGCTGACCCAGGACGACATGGTCAACATCGAGACCGGGATCGTGCTGCGCGAGATGCTGGGCCCGCGGGTGAGGCCGGAAGTCCACCGGCCCGACGTCCCGATCGTGCTGCGCATCTACGACCGCAAGCTGGGCAGCTCGGTGGCGCAGCGGTTCGGATTCGAGCACGTGCGCTCGACCGTCGACCTGGCCGTGCCGTGGTTCATCGGCGCCGCGATGGGTCTGCAGGTGCTGGGAACGTTCTCGGTGCGGCAGCGGTCCTTCATGGTCGGCGCCATGCATGTGGCGCCCGACAGCGAACTCGACGGGCTGCGGATGTTCGAACTGTCCACCCGGACCCGCGTCATCGCGATCACCCGGCAGGACGCGCCGGTCAACCTGCATCCGCGGCGCGACGCCTGGCTGCGCGGGGGCGACACCGTCTACCTGGTCGGGCCCTACCGGGAGCTGCTGGCCACGCTGCGCAAGGGGCAGCCGCCCGCCCCCGCCGCCGTCAACGAGCGCGCCTCCTAGCGGTCTCTAGAGCCGCCCGACCACGTCGGCGGCGCGGCGCACCTGGTCGAGGTCCGAACTGGTCGGAATCAGCTGCACCTCGTCGGTGCCGATGTCCTCGAACGTGCGCAGCACGGCCAGCAGCTCGTCCTCGGTGCCGGCCCACCCGGTCGTCGGCGCCATCGCGTCGACGAACTCGGCCGGTATCCAGTTCATGTAGCGCCGCAGATGGCGGTGCACCTGCGCGCGGGCGTCCTCGGGCGACCCGAACGCGAACCAGAACGACGTCATCAGGTGGGGGTTCGGCTTGCCGGCCTGCGCCCACGCCTGCCGCGCCACGTCGAACAGCTCGTTCTGCTTGGCGGCGTCGAGGTCCAGGGTGTTGCCGGCCAGCCCGTCGGCCCAGGCCGCGGCGCTGCGGACGGTCTTGGGCCCGATGCTGCCGACCAACAGTGGCGGGCCACCCGGCTGGACGGGCGCGGGCCCGACCGGCAGCACCGAGTCGGTGAGCTTCTCCCCCGCCCACACTCGCTTCATCACGGCCACGCGCTCGGCCATGCCGCGCATCGTCTGCGTCGCCGGGTCTGCGCCCACGGCCTGGTAGTCCTCGTGCCTGCCGCCGACGCCGACGCCGACGGTCAGCCGTCCACCGCACAGCATGTCCCCGCTGGCCAGCCCCTTGGCCAGCATTACCGGGTCGTGCAGCTGCGGCACGATCACCGTCGTCACCAGCCGCACCCGGTCCGTCCAGGCCGCCAGCGCCCCGAGCAGCGTGAGGTTGTCGGGGTTGTCGAAAGCGATCCGCTCGCCCCAGCACAGCGACGAGAACGGTCCCTCGTCGATCGCGCGGGCCCAGTCCCGCAAGAGCGCCGCGTCCAGGTCGGGCTCCATCACCGGCATCGTCATTGCTATCCGCACAGGACCGATTCTGGCAGCATGGGCCGGATGGGTTTGAGCAGCACCTCCATCGCGCACGTGCGCCTGACCGTCACCGACATCGAGCGGTCCCGGCGGTTCTACGAGAGCGTGTTCGGATGGCCGGTGTTCCTCGAGGTTCCCGACAACGCCGACCGGGCCACCCGCGAGGCGTTGGACTTCCTGTTCGGCGGGGTCATCTACGACCTCGGCGGCACGCTACTGGGCCTGCGGCCGGTCGCCACCGACCGCTTCGACGAGAACCGCACCGGCCTGGACCACCTCGCGTTCCGGCTCGACAGCAGGGACGAATTGGATTCCGCAGCAGCACATCTCGACGAGCTGGGGGTGCAGCACGAGCCGGTCAAGGACATCGGGCCGTCCTACATCCTGGAGTTCCGCGATCCCGACAACATCGCCTTGGAGCTCACCGCGCCGAAGTGATCGAGGGAGTCGTTTCGCGAGGGTGCGCAGAGTGACGGCCCGGACGGCGTGTCGCCGTACAGACACGCACGCTCGCGGGGGTCAGCCTCGACTACGCCGATGCCGCCGGCTCTCCTGCCTGCGGTAGTCGTCGGCGAGGCGGGCGACGTGGCCGGGCAGGTTGCCGGCGGCGACGTCGGCAAGCGTCGTCTCCTCGAGCACCGAACGCATGCTGGCGCGCAGCGCCCGCCACACGTCGGTGAGCGCCTCCGTCGGCCCCGAGTAGGGCAGGTCGCCCAGGCCGATGTCGCGGACGCTGGCCAGCGGCCCGTCGATGCAGCGCAACACGTCGGCGATGCTGATCTGGTCGCCCGGGCGCGCCAGTTCGTAGCCGCCGTCGCGGCCGCGGTGGCTGCGCACCAGCCGGTCGGTGCGCAGGTTGGTGAGGATGTCGACGAGAAATTGCGGCGGTATGCCCTGAGCCTGGGCCAGGTCGTCGGTGGTGGCCCGGGTGCCGCCGGCGACCGTGGCGAGCTGGACCATCGCCCGCACGGCGTATTCCGCCTTGGCTGACATCCGCACGTGCAGGATTGTGCCACCCGAGCCGGCGCCCTCCCGCTATCGGCGCGACTCGAGCAGGTCGACGATCCGCTGGGCCTGCTCGTCCAGGCTGCGGTCCGGGGTGAGCCGCAGCTCGGGATCGGCGGGCGGCTGATACGGGCTGTCGATGCCGGTGAACTGGGTGATCTCGCCCGCCCGCGCCTTGGCGTACAACCCCTTGGGATCGCGGCGTTCGCATTCGTCGATCGGGGTGTCGCAGAACACCTCGACGAAGTCGAATCCGGCGTCGGCGTGCACCCTACGGGCCAGTTCGCGCTGCTCGGCCAGCGGACTGATCGCCGGCACCAGCACGACATTGCCGCAATCGGCCAGCAGCGCCGCCACGTGCGCGAGCCGCCGCAGGTTCTCGTCGCGGTCGGCCATGCTGAAGCCCAGGTCGGCGTTGAGGCCGTGCCGCAGGTTGTCCCCGTCGAGAACGTAAGCGGCCGTTCCGCTTTCCAGCAGCTTCTGCTCGACCAGCATGGCCACCGATGACTTGCCGGAGCCGGACAGCCCGGTGAACCACACCGTCTTGCCGCGCGGGCGCGCCTCGGCGACGGCCGACGACTTGTGCCGCACGGTGTTCGGGCTCGCCGCCTGCGCCGAGACGTCACGCAACACCATGCCCGCCGCCACCGTTGCATTGGTGTTCGGATCGATCAGGATGAACGAGCCGGTGCTCGCGTTGCGCGAGTACTCGTCGAGCAGCAACGGCGCCTGGGTGTGCAGCGATACCCGGCCGAGTTCGTTGAGCCGCAACGCCTCCGCCGTCTTGTCGCGGTGCAGGGTGTTGACGTCGAGCCGGTACTTCAACCCGGTGACCCGCGCGCGCGTGGTGCGGGTGGTGTGCTTGATGACGTAGTCGCGCCCGGGCTCGAGCACCGCGGAATCGGCCATCCAGCACACGGTCGCGTCGAACTCGTGGCTGTTCCTGGGCTGGTTGGTGGTGCGGGCGATCAGGTCACCGCGGGAGATGTCGATCTCGTCGGCCAAGCTCACCGAGACCGCCATCGGTGGAAACGCCTCGGCCACCGGGCCGTTCGGTCCCTCGATGGCGGTGATCCGGGTGGTCTTGCCGATCGGCAGCACCACCACCTCGTCGCCGGGACGCATCACCCCGCTGGCCACGGTGCCGGCATAGCTGCGGTGGTCCCGATGTTCGTGGGTGTGCGGCCGGATTACGTATTGCACCGGGAACCGCACGTCGACCAGGTTGCGGTCACCCGCGATGTACACCTCCTCGAGGTGCGACAGCAGGGCCGGCCCCTCGTACCACGGCGCCTTGTCCGATTTGGTGACCACGTTGTCGCCGTGCAACGCCGACATCGGGATTGTGGCCACGTCGTGCACGTCCAGCCGCGCGGCGAAGGCGTGGAATTCGTCGCGAATCGCCTCGAAACGTGCCCTGTCCCAGTCGATCAGGTCCATCTTGTTGACCGCGAGCACCAGGTGGCGGATGCCCAGCAGCGAGGCCAGGAAGGCGTGCCGGCGCGACTGCTCCAGCAGGCCGTGCCGGGCGTCGACGAGCACGATCACCAGCTGCGCGGTCGACGCGCCGGTCACCATGTTGCGGGTGTACTGGATGTGGCCCGGGGTGTCAGCGATGATGAATTTGCGTTGGGGAGTGGCGAAGTAGCGGTAGGCGACGTCAATGGTGATGCCCTGCTCGCGTTCGGCGCGCAGACCGTCGGTGACCAGCGCCAGGTCGGTGTAGTCGTGGCCACGCTCCCTGGAGGTCTGCTCCACCGACGCCCACTGGTCTTCCATGACGGCCTTGGAGTCGTAGAGCAGGCGCCCGATCATCGTGGACTTGCCGTCGTCGACGGAGCCGGCGGTGGCGATGCGCAACAGCGTGGATCGTGCCGACATCCTCTCTGCCGACATCAGAAGTACCCCAGCCGTTTCCGGTCTTCCATCCCGGCCTCCGAGATGCGGTCGTCGGCCCTGGTGGCCCCGCGTTCGGTGAGCCGGGCCACCGCGGTCTCGGCGATGACCTCCTCGACGGTCGCCGCGCCGGAGACCACGCAGCCGGTGCAGGTGACGTCGCCGACGGTGCGAAAGCGCACGCTCTCTTCGAAGACGGGCTCGTCGGCGTGCGGTCGCAGGTGCCGGTGCACCGCCAGCAGCATGCCGTCGCGGCGAAACACCTTGCGCCGGTGAGCGAAATAGATCGACGGCAACGCGATCCGCTCGGCGCCGATGTAGGACCAGATGTCGAATTCGGTCCAGTTGGACAGCGGGAACACCCGGATGTGCTCGCCCTTGTGGTGTCGGCCGTTGTAGAGGTTCCACAGCTCGGGCCGTTGGGCCTTGGGGTCCCACTGGCCGAACTCGTCGCGGAAGCTGAACACCCGCTCCTTGGCGCGGGCCTTCTCTTCGTCGCGGCGGGCGCCGCCGAACGCGGCGTCGAACTTGTTCTCACCGAGCGCCCGCAGCAGCGTCACGGTCTGGATCGAGTTGCGGCCCTGCGGTGGCTCGACGGCCCGACCGGCGTCGATGTCGTCCTGGACCGAGGCGACGATCAACCGCAACCCGTGCCGGGTCACCAGCTCGTCGCGGGTGGCGATGACCTCGTCGAAGTTGTGGCCGGTGTCGACGTGCAGCACCGGGAACGGCAACCGCCCGGGCCGGAACGCCCGCAGCGCCAGGTGCAGCATGACGACGGAGTCCTTGCCGCCGGAAAACAAGAGCACGGGCCGCTCGAACTCCGCGGCCACCTCGCGGATGATGTGGACGGCCTCGGCCTCGAGCGAGCGCAGCTGGCTCAGTTCGTATTGGCCGGGCGTGGGGGCCGCCTGCACCGCGCCGGTCATCGTTCCCCCGTATTCTCGATAAAGTTGGTTGAATTGGTCAAGTTTATAGGCATTGCCGGATATAGAACCAGTTGCGTCGGCCGGTGTCAACGGCAGTTGGCCGCCGTACAGCAAACGGATTGACGAAGCGGCGGTGGACCCGGTCTGGTGGCCGGCGCTAGGCGGTTATCTCGTCGAGCTTGCCGGTGGCGATGTCGAAGACGAACCCGCGCAGGGAGACGTGCTTGGTGACGAACGGGCTGTTCTCGATGCGGCGCAGCGACTGTCGCACGTCCTCGGCGACATCGGGGAAGGCCTCCGCCGCCCAGTGCGGCTTGACCCCGGTCTCGTCCTGAATGGCGCGCTTGAAGTCGTCGTCGGTGAACGTCAGCATGCCGCAGTCGGTGTGGTGGATCAGGATGATCTCCCGGGTGCCCAGCAACCGCTGGCTGATGGCCAGCGAGCGGATCGCGTCGTCGGTGGCCACTCCGCCGGCGTTGCGGATGACGTGCGCCTCCCCCTCGTTGATGCCCAGCATGCGGTAGACGTCGAGCCGGGCGTCCATGCACGCGAGGATCGCGACGTGCTTGCTCGGCGGCATGGGCAGCGGGCCCTGGAAGCCGCCCGCGTACTGGGCATTGTGGGCCAGGTAGTCGTCGGTGACCGTCACGCGAGCCTCCCTTGGGTGGGATCTGCCGGGCAGATCGGTGCCGCGGTGCATCGTAACAACCGGCCCCGTCGAGTTCACGGGTGAAAATCACCCGGATCGCAACCGATAGCCTGTCCCAATGCGGCGCGGGCGAGGCACTGGGCGAGGCACCGGGGCATGATCCGCTTCCTGGCTCGCCGGCTGCTCAACTACCTCGTGCTGCTGGCGCTGGCGTCCTTCTTGACCTTCTGCCTGACGTCGTATGCCTTCCGGCCACTGGACAGCCTCCTGCAGCGCAATCCCCGGCCGCCGCAGTCGGTCATCGACGCGAAGGCCCACACTCTCGGCCTGGACAAGCCGGTGCCGATCCGCTACGCCGACTGGGCCGCCCACGCCGTTCGAGGCGACTTCGGGTCCACCGTCACCGGCCAGCCCGTCGGCGCCACGCTCTGGCGCCGCATCGGGGTGACGCTGCGGTTGCTGGTCATCGGGTCGGTGGTGGGCACGGCGCTGGGCGTGGTGGCCGGCGCGTGGGGCGCCATCCGCCAGTACCGGCTCAGCGACCGGGTGGTCACCACCGTGGCCTTGCTGGTGCTGAGCACCCCGACCTTCGTCATCGCCAACCTGCTGATCCTCGGGGCGCTGCGGGTGAACTGGGCGGTGGGCCTGCATCTGTTCGACTACACCGGGGAGACCTCGCCGGGCGTCGAGGGCGGGGCGTGGACGCACCTGCTCGACCGGCTGCGGCACCTGATCCTGCCGTCGCTGACGCTGGCGCTGGTCGCCGCGTCGGGCTACAGCCGCTACCAGCGCAACGCGATGCTCGACGTGCTGGGCCAGGATTTCATCCGCACCGCCCGCGCCAAGGGCCTCACCCGCCGGCGCGCGCTGCTCAAACACGGGCTGCGCACCGCGCTGATCCCGCTGGCCACCCTGTTCGCCTACGGGGTGGCCGGGCTGGTCACCGGGGCGGTGTTCGTCGAGAAGATCTTCGGCTGGCACGGCATGGGCGAATGGCTGGTGCAGGGGATCGCGACCCAGGACACCAACATCATCGCGGCCATCACGCTGTTCTCCGGCGCGGTGGTGCTGCTGGCCGGCCTGCTCTCCGACGTGTTCTATGCGGCCCTCGATCCCAGGGTGCGGGTGTCGTGAACGCTCAGGCTGGTTCGGAGGCGGCCGAGTTCACCTCGCACCGCACGCTGGTGCTGCGCCGGTTCGCCCGCAACCGGGGCGCGGTGATCTCGCTGGCCCTGCTGGTGTTGCTGTTCGTCGGCTGCTACGCGCTGCCGCCGCTGCTGCCGTACTCGTATCACGACCTCGATTTCGACGCGCTGCTGCAGCCGCCCAACGCGCGGCACTGGCTGGGCACCAACGCGATGGGCCAGGACCTGCTGGCGCAGATCACGCGCGGAATGCAGAAGTCGATGCTGATCGGCGTGTGCGTCGCAGTCATCTCCACCGGGATCGCCGCCACCGTCGGGTCGGTCTCGGGCTACTTCGGCGGCTGGCGGGACCGGGCGCTGATGTGGCTGGTCGACCTGCTGCTGGTGGTGCCCGCCTTCATCCTGATCGCCATCGTCACGCCGCGAACCAAGAACTCCGCCAACATCTTGATGCTCGTGCTGCTGCTGGCCGGCTTCGGCTGGATGGTCAGCTCGCGGATGGTGCGCGGCATGACGATGAGCCTGCGCGAACGCGAATTCATCAGGGCCGCAAGGTATATGGGCGTTTCTAGCCGCCGGATCATCATCGGCCACGTGGTGCCCAACGTGGCGTCCATCCTGATCATCGACGCTGCGCTCAACGTCGCGTCGGCGATCCTGGCCGAAACCGGGCTGAGCTACCTCGGATTCGGCATCCAGCCGCCGGACGTGTCGCTGGGCAGCCTGATCGCCAACGGCACCCAGTCGGCGACCACGTTCCCGTGGGTATTCCTGTTCCCGGCCGGGATCCTGGTGCTGATCCTGATGTGCGCCAACCTGACCGGCGACGGGCTGCGCGACGCGCTGGACCCGGGCAGCGCGACGCTGCGGGGCGGCACCCGATGAGCCCGCTGCTGCAGGTGCGCGACCTGGCCGTCACCTTCCCTTCCGAGGGCGGCGAGGTGACCGCGGTGCGCGGCATCAGCTACAGCGTCGAACCCGGCGAGGTCGTGGCCATGGTGGGCGAATCGGGCTCGGGCAAGTCGGTGTCGGCGATGGCCGTCGTCGGCCTGCTGCCGGAGTACGCGCGGGTGCGCGGCTCGGTCCGGCTGCACGACACCGAGCTACTGGGCCTTTCCGACGGCGCGATGTCGCGGTTCCGCGGCAAGGCGGTCGGCATGGTGTTCCAGGACCCGATGTCGGCGCTGACGCCCGTCTACACCGTCGGCGACCAGATCGCCGAGGCGATCGAGGTCCACCAGCCGCGCGTCGGCCGCGGGGCCGCCCGCCGGCGGGCGGTGGAACTGCTCGAGCTGGTGGGCATCGCGCAGCCGGAGCGGCGGGCCCGCGCGTTCCCGCACGAGCTGTCCGGCGGCGAGCGGCAACGCGTGGTGATCGCCATCGCGATCGCCAACGACCCCGACCTGTTGATCTGCGACGAACCGACCACCGCGCTGGACGTCACGGTGCAGGCGCAGATCCTCGAGGTGCTCAAGACCGCCCGCGACATCACCGGCGCCGGGGTACTGATCATCACCCACGACCTCGGTGTGGTCGCCGAGTTCGCCGACCGCGCGCTGGTGATGTACGCGGGGCGGGTCGTGGAGTCCGCCGGGGTGCGCGACCTCTACCGCGATCGCCGGATGCCCTACACCGTGGGGCTGTTGGGCTCGGTTCCGCGGCTGGATGCAACGCAGGGCACCCGGCTGGTGCCCATCCCCGGGGCGCCCCCGTCGCTGGTCGGCCTGCCGCCCGGCTGCCCGTTCGCGCCTCGCTGCCCGCTCGCCATCGACGAATGCCGTTCTACGGAACCGGAATTGGCCTCCGTGGGGGCCGAACACCGGGCCGCCTGCATCCGCACCGGGCAGGTCAACGGCCGCAGCGCCGCCGACATCTACGGTATCGAGACCACCGCCCGGGGCGCGGCACCCGGCGACTCGCCGGTGATCGTGCGGGTGCGTGACCTGGTCAAGACCTACCAATTGACCAAGGGGGTGGTGCTGCGCCGCACGATCGGCGAGGTCCGTGCGGTCGACGGCGTCAGTTTCGAGCTGCGCGAGGGCCGCACGTTGGGCATCGTCGGGGAGTCGGGCTCGGGCAAGTCGACGACCCTGCACGAGATCCTCGAACTCGTTGCGCCGCAATCGGGATCGATCGAAGTGCTCGGCAGCGACGTCCGTACGCTGAGTGCGGCCGGCCGGCGGTCGCTGCGCCGCGACCTCCAGGTCGTGTTCCAGGACCCGGTGGCCTCGCTGGACCCGCGGCTGCCGGTCTTTGAGCTGATCGCCGAGCCGTTGCAGGCCAACGGGTTCGGCAAGGATTCCACGAACGCGCGGGTCGCCGAACTGTTGGATATCGTCGGGCTGCGCCGGGCCGACGCGACGCGCTACCCGGCAGAGTTCTCCGGCGGGCAGAAGCAGCGCATCGGCATCGCGCGGGCGTTGGCGCTGCAGCCCAAGATCCTGGCGCTCGACGAACCGGTGTCCGCCCTCGACGTCTCCATCCAGGCGGGGATCATCAACCTGCTGCTCGACCTGCAGGAGCGATTTAGCTTGTCGTATCTGTTCGTTTCCCATGATCTTTCGGTGGTCAAGCACCTGGCCCATCAGGTGGTCGTGATGCACGCCGGGACGATCGTCGAACAAGGCGAGAGTGCGCAGATCTTCGGCAATCCGCAGCATGAGTACACGCGCCGGCTGCTGGGCGCGGTGCCGCAACCGGATCCGGGTCGACGTGGCTAGCCGGTCGCGCCGGGGGCTGGTGGCGGCGTTTCTCGCCGTCACGTTGGTGCTCTCCGGCTGCTCGGCGGTCAGGCTGGCGCCCGAGAGCGGCACCAAGGCCCGCGTCGGCTCCACCAGCGACGTCAACCCGCAGGATCCCGCCACGCTGCGCGACGGCGGCAACCTGAAGCTGGCGCTCAGCGACTTCCCGCCCAACTTCAACATCCTGCACATCGACGGCAACTCGGCCGAGGTGGCGGCCATGATGAAGGCCACGCTGCCGCGGGCGTTCGTCATCGGGGCCGACGGCTCGACGACCGTCGACACCGACTACTTCACCGGCGTCGAGCTCACCGGGACCTCACCGCAGGTGGTCACGTACACGATCAACCCCAAGGCGGTGTGGTCCGACGGCACCCCGGTCACCTGGCGCGACATCGCCAGCCAGATCCACGCCCTGTCCGGCGCCGACAAGGCGTTCGAGATCGCCGGGCCCAGCGGTGCCGACCGCGTCGCCTCGGTGACCCGCGGGGTGAACGACCGGCAGGCGGTCATGACCTTCGCCAAGCCGTACGCCGAGTGGCGCGGCATGTTCGCCGGCAACGGCATGCTGCTGCCCGCGAGCATGACCTCCACCCCCGAGGCGTTCAACAAGGGCCAGCTCACCGGGCCCGGCCCCTCGGCCGGCCCGTTCATCGTCTCGTCGCTGGACCGGACCACGCAGCGAATCGTGTTGACCCGCAACCCCCGCTGGTGGGGAGAGCGGCCGCGCCTGGATGCCATCACCTACCTGGTGCTCGACGACGCCGCGCGGTTGCCGGCGCTGCAGAACAACACGATCGACGCGACGGGCATCGGGACGGTCGACCAGCTGGCCATCGCCCAACGCACCAAGGGCCTTTCGATCCGGCGCGCGCCCGCGCCGAGCTGGTCGCACTTCACCTTCAACGGCGCCCGGGGATCGATCCTGGCCGACAAGGCGCTGCGCCTTGCCGTGTCCAAGGGCATCGACCGGCAGACCATCGCCAAGGTCGTCCAGTACGGCCTGACCAACGACCCGGTGGCCCTGGGCAACCACATCTACGTCGCGGGCCAGGAGGGCTACCAGGACAACAGCGCCATCGTGCCCTACGACCCGGCCGAGGCGCGCCGAGAGCTCGACGAGCTGGGCTGGAAGCTCAACGGCCGGTTCCGGGAGAAGGACGGCCGCCAGCTCGTCATCCGGGACCTCTTCTTCGACGCGCAGGGCACCCGGGCCTACGCCCAGATCGCGCAGAACAGCCTGGCCCAGATCGGGGTCAAACTGGATCTCGTGGCCAGGTCCGGCAGCGGCTTCTTCAGCAACTACGTCAACGTCGGCGACTTCGACATCGCCCAGTTCGGCTGGCTCGGCGACGCATTCCCCCTGTCGTCGCTGACCCAGATCTACCAGTCCGACGGGGCCAGCAACTTCGGCAAGATCGGCAGCCCGGAGATCGACGCCGCGATCGAGCGCACGCTCGAAGAGCTCGACCCCGCCAAGGCGCGGGCGCTGGCCAACGACCTCGACAAGCTCATCTGGGCCGAGGGGTTCAGCCTGCCGCTCACCCAATCGCCGGGCGACGTGGCGGTGCGCAGCACACTGGCCAATTTCGGCGCGACGGGCCTGGCCGACCTGAATTACACCGCGATCGGGTTCATGCGAACCTGAGCCGGTCGCGCAGCGACGCCGGGGCCGGCAGGGCGCCCTCGACGGCGGCGGCCACGGCGATCGCCTTCCACAGCAGGCGGATCCCGGACCGCGGCGGGAGCGCATCCAGCTCCTGGGGCCGGCCGGCAAGCGAGTCGGCCTCGCCGCGGCACACCGCGGCGGCGACGGCCAGGGCCGCCGGCTCGCGAAAGTCCAAGGCGCTGTGCGCCATTGTCGGCAGCCGCAGCAGCACCGCATTGGGTATCAGCGACGCGATGCACTCGGCCACTGCCCGCGGGGTGATCAGGTCACGGCCGCCGGAGATCAGCACCGTGGGCCAATCGAATTTCGGCATCTCGGCCGCGAGGTCATAGGGCTCGGCCTCGAAAGGGACTGTCGGGTGCATGGTTTCGCGAATCGCCAGTGCCGGATCGAGCGGCAAGCCATCGGGTTCGGCGGCGTAGTCGAGTTCACGGAAGGCGATGCGGCCGACCAGGTCGGCTTCGAAGCGGTACGGAACCTTGCGGTTGACGATCGTGGTGAACCGGTACAGCGCGTGCCACAGCAGCATTCTGCCGTCCAGTAGCAGGTCAAGTTGGCGGTCGAGCAGCTCGGGGCCGCCGTATCCGTACATCCTGGCGGCCAACTCTCCGTCCGAGTCGGTCATCACACCGGCGTCAACGAGCTTGCGGACCTTGGCCGCCAGCGCGGCGGCCTCGGGGCCGTCGCCGGTCAACAGCAGCCCCCGGACGGCGTCGCGGACCATCACGATGTCGTGCCGCGACAGCAGCGGCGAATCGAGCACCATCGCCCGCACCCGGCCGGGATGGCGGACGCCGACCCCGGACGCGACATAGGTGCCGTACGACGCGCCGTAGAGGATGGCCGAGTCCACGTGGGCGTCGTCGAGCACCGCCGCCACGTCGTCGACGACTTGGTTGACCGTGATCGCCTGGGGTGGCAGGTCGGCGCCGGAGTCGTCATGGCGCGACATGCCCACGCCGCGATGCTCGATCATGATGACGTCGAGCCCGGCGGCGGCGGCGCGCCGCCGCAGCCCCTGATACATCAGCACCGACGCCACCCCCGGACCGCCGGGGATGATCACCACCGGGTGGGCGGACTTCCGGCCGGCGCGCACGTAGTAGAGGTCGAACTCCTCGGCGCTGCCCGGCGAGACCGGTCGGCGCACGGGCCGCACGCCGGGCAGCTGTGCCAGCTTGTCGTGCACCCGGCGGCGTTTGGCGTTCATCGTCATCTTCGGGTTCGTCGTTGTCCCTGTCGGCCCACCATGGCCCCCATTCTGCCGAGGCCGCTGCCCGTCAGCAGTGCAACGGCTACCCCGGACTCGTGGCCCCGCTAAACATCGAGATCGATGCGGTGTGCGCCCTTGACGCCGTCGTAGCGCCCGGGGCTGCAGGTGAGCACGATCACCTGCCCGTGCGCGCCCACGGTGTCGAAGACCTCCCCCATCCTGGCCAGCCGGTCCGGGTCGGTGAACCCGAGCGCGTCGTCGACGACCACGGGAACGGTGTCCTCCTTGGCGACCAAGGCGGCACCGGCCAACCGGGCCAGGATCCCGAGCTGCTCTTTGGCCCCGCCGGACAACGAGTCGTAGGGCACGGTGATGCCGTCCAGGGTGCGGCTGCGGATGCACAGGTCGGCGTCGACGTCCACCTCGAAGGTCGGCCCGAACACGGGCCGACCGAGCCGCTGCAGTTCGGCGCGGTAGGGGTCGACGTAGCGCAGCCGGGTGCTGTCGCGGTGGCGCATCATCACCTCGCGCAGCAGCTGCGCCGCGCGGGCGCGCCCGCCGATGCGGGCGTGCTCGCCGGCGGCGTGTTCGAGCTCGGTCTCGGCGGCGTCGAGTTTGCTGTTGCGCCCTTCGCTGCCGAAGACCGCCAGTTCGATATCGATCTCGCGCCGCGCGCGGGCGGCGTCTTCGTAGCGGTCGCGCAGCGACTCGGCCTCCTCGGTGGCGGCGGCCAATTCGGCGGCGACCGCGTCCGGCGCCGCGGCGGCCAGCTGTTCGGCCAGCTCGGCGACGCGGCGCTCGGCGGCTTCGGCCGCCAGCCGCCCGGCGTCGGCCGCCGCGGCGAGATGCTCGTCGCCGGCGTCGACGCGCTGCTGGTCGAGCCGCTCCGCGGCCGCGTCCAGCTCGGCGCGCTGGGCCTGCAGGGTGTTCTGCAGAATCGTTGCGCCCGCCGACGACTCGGCGAGCTTGTTGTTGGCTTCGGCCGCCTGCCGGCGTGCCGCCTCGCATTCGGCGCCGGCGGCGGCGCGGGCCTGCTCGGCGGCGTCGAGTTCGGCGCGGGCGGCGACGGCGTCCAGCGGCGGAGCGGCATCGGCCGGGCGGCCGGCGGTCAGCCGCGCGAGGCGCGAGCGCAGTTCGTCGATCTCTTCGTCGCCGCAGAGCCCCGCCAGCGTGGCGCCCAGCTGGTCGCGGTTGCTCTGCATTTCGCGGCGGCGCTCGTTTCCGGAGCGCGCGGCGGGGAGGTCGGCCACCTCGGCGGCGGCCAGCGCAGCGGCCAACTCTTCTTGTGCCGCAGCGTATTCGGCTTGCACGTCGAGCGCGGCCGCGCCCGGGGTGATCCGCGCGCTGAGCACGCCGGGCACGTCGACCGTGGTGGGGCCGGTGGCGGTGACCGACCAGCTCTGGCCTGCCGACAACGACACCCGTTGGTCGCCGGAGCGCAGCTCGACGTCGGTGGCCGCGGTGAACTCGACGGCCGCCGAGATCATTGCCAGCTGGCCGCCGATGCGATCGGCCGCCGCCGCGGCGTCCTCGATCCGCCGCAGCAGCTCCTCGGTGACGGCGACGGTGGCGAGCTGTTCGCCGATCAGGTCGCGGTCGGACTGGATTGCCTCGATCTTGGCCAGCCGGGCGCACAGCCGGTCGGCCTCCGCACGGTCGGCGAGCTCTTGCACGGCGCGCCGGGCCTCGTCGGTGCGGCGTTGCAGGTCCTGCAGTGCGGCGCCGGCTGCTTCGGCCGCGGCGTCGGCGGCCTGCGCGACGGTGCGCGCCGCGCACCGCGCCTCGGCCGCTTCTCGCGCCTCGCCCTCGGCGGCGGTGACAGCTGTTGTGCGCGTGGCGATTTCAGCGAGCAGGCGCACGCGACCGTCGTGGGCGGCGGCCGCGGCCGCGCTCGTCGCGCCAGCCGCCTCGGCGACCAGCTGGGCTTCGCGCGCCTGCGCGGTGAGTTCGGCGACGGTGTCGGCAGCGGCCTGCGCGGCGGCCAGCCGCGGCCCGGCGGCCGTCCGCTGCTGCGACAGCTCGGCGACCCGCTCGGTGAGGGCGGCGTGGCGGCGTACCCGCTCGTCGACCTCGGCGACGGCGGCCGCGCAGTCCGCCACCGCGGCCTCGGCCTTCTTCAGCCGGGAGATCGCGGCGGCCCAGTCCCCGGTGGGGCGCCCGGTGGGGGTGAAGTAGCGCAGGTATTCGGCGTCGATGCGCTCGACGAGCAACGGCTCGGTGCCGGACAGCGCCGCCTGGTCACCGGCGGCGACGTCGAGCGCGCGCGACAGCGCGTCGCACGCCGACAGATCCACCGCGGCGGTGGCCGCGCTCTGCAGCACCCGCTGGGCGTGCCACAGTTCGTTGTCCACCGTCTCGGCGAGCATCGCTTTGACCCGCTCGTGGGCCTCGTCGCCGGTCAGCTGCTCGCGGCGCGGCGTCAGCACGGTCAGCTCGGTCTCGCACTTCTTGTGGAAGCGCTTGCGGTAGTTGAAACGATAAGGACCGCAGCTGATTTCGGCGTCAACTTCCGCGCCGACGTCGCTGTGGGTCGGCTTGACCTGCTTGACTTCCTTTTTCGTCGAGCGGTCGCGGCATTCCAGCAGCAGGTCCAGCGCCTCGATCATCGACGACTTGCCGATCTCGTTGGCGCCATGGACGACAACGACACCCTGGTCGGGGAACTCGATCTCGCGGTGCGCGATGCCACGGTAGTTCGTCAGGGTCAGCCGGTGCAGCTTCATGCCGCGCCCCGATCCGTCAGCCGTAGCAGGAGCGCCAGCGCCGCCTGGGCGTCGGCCGCGGAGTCGTGATCGCCCTCGCGCGCCGTCGCCACGAGTTCCTCGACGGCGGCGGCGGCGAACCCCCCGATGCCCAGGTCGGTGAACTCGCCGTCGGCGGGAATGACGGCCAGGTCGGTGTGCCGCTCCCACAGGCCGAGCCAGGCGAACAACCGCGCGTATTTGTCCAGGCAGGCATCCAGTGCGGCGCGGTCGGTGACCGTCAGCGAACCGGTCAGCGCCAGGCGCACCACCGTCCGGTCCTTGGCGGTCAGGTGGTCGAGGTTGATATCGAGGTCGGCGACGTCACGGTCGTTGTCGACCTGGCGGTGCAGCGTGACGAAGCGCCAATTGCCCACCCGACGGGGCTCCACGGTGACGGGGCGCCGCGGGTCGGTGTCGTCGATGTCGACGACCAGCACATGGCCCGGGTCGGATTCGATGTCGTCGAAGTTGGTGACCTCCGGCGATCCGGAGTACCAGATGCGGCCGCCGTCGCCGACCCGGGTCAGCGAATGCTTGTCCCCCAGCGCCACGTAGTGCACGGCGCCCCGGGCCAGCGCGTCGTCGAGCGTGGCGCGCCGGATGAGCGAGGGCTTGGCGCGATCGGGATCGAGTTCGTCGACGCCGCCGTGGGCGAGCAGGATCCGGGTGGCCTGCGTTTCGGGCAGGCCGGCCAGGGCGTCGGCGGCGAGGTCGGTGGTCGGGGCCTTGGATCGCCATGGCGCGGCGACGATTTCCAGGCCGGGGCGGACCTCGTGGACACCGGCCCGGTCGAGCACGATGACGTTGTCCGGGCGTTCGGCGGTGAACAGTGCGCCGGTGTAGACCGACGAGGCGTCCAGGGGGTCGTGGTTGCCCGGCAGCAGGTAGACCGGAACCCCGATGGCGCGCATGGCTTCCAGCGACTGGCCGATCGCCTGGGGGGCGAGCTGGTTGTGTTCGAAGACGTCGCCGGCCACCACGACGAACTCGGCGCCCACCTCGGCCGCCAGCGCGCCGAGGCCGGCCACCGCGTCGCGGCGGGCCGCCGAGTAACGGGGCTGGGCGTCGCCGGCGAGGAAGTGCCGCGTCATGCCCAGCTGCCAGTCGGCGGTGTGCAGGAATCGCATCCCGACCAGGCCTCCTTTCCCGTTGTTGTCCAGGCACCGCGAAGTCTAGGTCCGGGCACCGACAAGAACCGGGACCTCGCCCGGCAGGTCTCGGGCGGCCGCGGGCGGGTCGGCGCTGGAGGGCCGGCTTGAAATAACTTCCGTCACTGTGGTTTCAGTGGTCACAAGGCGGGGCTTCTTGTCGGTGGGTCCCGATAGTTTCGTGGTGTGAGTGTTGATCGTGACGCGTTGACCGCGGACTGGGCGGCGCTGGATGCCGCCTTCGCCGCGGTGGCCGCCCACGACTGCGACGCGTTGAGCACCCCGGAGTTGCTGGCCTGGCTGGGGCGGGTGGAAAAGCTGCGGCGCCGGTTGCCGGTTCTCGAGCATGCGGTGATCAACACCCTGGGGCGCCAGGCCACCCCGGAAGAGTTGGGCGGCAAGCTGTCCCACGCGATCGCGCAAGCCACCCTCATCAGCCGTCAAGACGCCGCCCGCCGCATCCACGAGGCCGCCGACCTCGGCCCGCGCCACGGGTTGAGCGGCGAACCCCTGCCCCCGGCGCTGGCCGGCACCGCGGCCGGCCAAGAACAGGGCAATCTGGGCGCCGGGCACGTCGCGGCGATCCGCCACTTCTATCACCAGCTGCCCGCGTGGGTCGACCAACCCACCCGCGAGCGGGCCGAAGCCGATCTGGCCAAGTGGGGCAGCCGAATCCGTCCCGAAGAACTGTCCGGACTGGCGGACAAGCTTGCCGATACGATCAACCCCGACGGCAGCTACACCGACGAGGACCGCGCCCGCCGGCGCGGGCTGATCCTGGGCGCCCAGGGCCCCGACAAAATGTCACGCCTGTCCGGCTGGATCACCCCCGAACTGCGCGCCACCCTCGAGGCCGCGTGGGCCAAACTGGCCGCCCCCGGCATGTGCCACAACCTCGACGAGCACCCGTGTGTGGACGGCGTGCCGAGCCAAGACGCCATCGACCGCGACACCCGCGGACCGGCCGCACGCCAGCACGACGCCCTGCTGGCCGGACTGCGCGCCCTGCTGGCCTCCGGAGACCTCGGCCAACACAACGGCCTGCCCGCCTCCCTCATCGTCACCACCACCCTGGCCGAGCTGGAAGCCGCCGCCGGGTGCGCGTTGACCGGCGGGGGCACCCTGCTGCCGATGAGCGATGTCATCCGGCTGGCCCGCCACGCCCACCACTACCTGGTGATCTTCGACCACGGCCAAACCCTGGCGCTCTATCACACCAAACGGCTGGCCTCCAAGGCCCAGCGGATTGTGCTGTACGGCAAAGACCGCGGCTGCAGCGCCCCGGGCTGCACCGTGGGCGGCTACTACTGCGAAGTCCACCACGTCATCCCCTACGCGAAATCCGGGATCACCGACATCAACGAACTCACCTTCGGCTGCGGCAGCCACCACCGGATCACCGAACAAGGCTGGACCACCCGCGCAAACACCCGAGGCGACACCGAATGGATCCCACCACCACACCTGGACCACGGCCGACCCCGCACCAACACCTACTGGCACCCCGAAAAACTCCTCCACAACGGGGGCGACGGGGAAGAAGACGACGGGGACGACGATGAAAAAGACGACAGTCCGGACGCGGCATAGCACCCGTGGTCGCGACTGATTAACGTGAGTCCGGTGAATGGCCGGCGCACACTGCTGCTGATGCGGCACGCGAAATCCAGCTACCCGGACGGCGTCGCCGACCATGACCGACCGCTGGCGCCCCGCGGCGTCCGGGAGGCGGGGCTGGCCGGCGACTGGCTGCGCGCCAACGCGCCCGCCGTCGATGCGGTGTTGTGCTCGACGGCGACCCGCACACGGCAGACCTTGGCGCGCACGGGCATTGAGGCCCCGACGCGCTACGCTGAGCGCCTCTACTGCGCGGCCCCCGGAACCCTGATCGACGAGATCAACGCGGTGGACGAGAAGGTACACACCCTGCTCGTCGTCGGACACGAGCCGACCACATCCACCGTGGCGCTCATTCTGGCCGACGACGAGAACACCGACACCGTTGTTGCGGAGCGCATTTCGGAGAAATTCCCGACGTCGGCGATCGCGGTGCTCACCGTACCCTGCGCATGGAAGGCCCTGGAGCCCGGCGGGGCCGCGCTGACCGGCTTCGAGGTCCCACGCTGAGCCTACGAGTTGGTGGCCAGCGTCAACTCCATCAGCTTGATGGCCTGCCCGCACGCGTCGATGCCGGGCGCCTGCGGGTTGATCCACCAGCCGACCACTCCCGCCGCGTCGCTGGCGACCCCGCACGCTCCGTTGGGGTCATCCGGGTGCATCACGATCGAATCGATCCCCGCGATGTTGCGGCTCTCGACCTTGTACTTCAGGAAGTCGGCCACCTTGCGTTCGTTGCTCAGACTGCCCTGCTCGAACCAAAACCGGGTGATGTCGATCAGGCCGGCCGGGTTGGCCGCCTGCCACCGGCAGATCGCGCCGACGAACGTGCTCTGGATGTCGAGCGGGTCCGCTCCCACCGTCTTGGCCAGGATGTCGGTCGTCAGCACCTCACACTCCTTGAGCAGGTTGGGGTACTGCTGCTGGGAGTTGTTGTTGCGCGGCACGCCGCCCGCGCCCGCCTTGACGGCGGTGCCCCCCACGGACCTCGAACAGCCGGTGAGCACCAGGAGCGCGGCCACCACCACGGTCACGGCGGTGCGCACACGTCTTCTGCCCCGCGAGCCGGGACGCATCGAGGCGGTCATTTGGAGTTCGCAATCGACTGACGGGTCAGTTCTTTGGCTATGTCGCACGGTGGTGGGAACGGCTTCTGGCTGAAGCTGATCGACCATTCGATGAAGTCGTCTTGGAACTGGATGCCGACTTCGCACAGCGAGTCACCGAGGTTGGGCTCGTTACCGACCGCGATGAAGCCGCCGTGGCCGTTGATGTTGATGTCGTCGACGCTGGCACGCGAGAGTTCCTCGGTTTTGCGTTCCCGACCAATGGGGCTGCCGCGATACCAGGAAAACGAGAAGTGCGGGCCGAGGATCCCGCCGCCGGCCAGCCACTGGCAGCCGACCGAGTTCCGGGCGGTGTTGACCAACCCGGTCACCTTGGTCAGCTCGGCCACCGTCTGGTCATTGATGCCGCCGCATTGCGGGAACATCGGGCCGTGGCGGCCTTCCGCGTTGCCCGGCGTCGACGAAACAGTTGCTCCCGGCTTGTTGCCGCCGGAATCCGAGCACGCTGCGACCGCCGGGAGCAGGATCGTCAAGGCCGCGGCCCCAAGGGCCAGCGCCGTCGCGTTACGCCGCACCGCTACTCTGCCTCTTCCTCAGCCCGCTTCTCGTCCACACGATGCTCGTCCACACGATGCTCGTCCACACGATGCACTGTAGCGGCCACCCCGAAGGTCAACCACCGGCGCACCGATTGAGCAGGCATTTCAATTCGCGGCGGCGCACGGGCTGCGGGGCGCGAGGCGGCCCGTGTGCGACAGTTACCCCATGCTCCTGGCACTGCTGCGCCAGTACATCCGGCCGTACCGCCGGCTGGTCGGGGTGCTGATGGTGCTCCAGCTGGCCAACACCCTGGCCTCGTTGTATTTGCCGACGGTCAACGCCGCGATCATCGACGACGGCGTCTCCAAGGGCGACACGGCGACCATCGTCAGGCTCGGCCTGGTGATGCTGTCGGTCACCGGGCTGCAGGTGCTCTGCTCGGTCGCGGCAACCTACGTCGGGTCCCGGACCGGGATGGGCTTCGGCCGCGACCTGCGCTCGGCGGTGTTCGAACACGTCACCACCTTCTCCGAACGCGAGACCGCCCGCTTCGGCGCGCCAACCCTGCTGACGCGCAGCACCAACGATGTCCGCCAGATCCAATACCTGGTCCAGATCTCGGGCACCGTGCTGGTCACCGCGCCGATCATGTGCCTCGGCGGGGTCGTCATGGCCATCCACCAGGAGGCCGCGCTGACGTGGTTGCTGCTGATCAGCGTTCCGGTCATGGCCGTGGCCAACTACTGGATCATGTCGCACATGCTGCCGCTCCTGCGCGGCATGCAGCGCCTGATCGACGGTATCAACCGGGTGATGCGCGACCAGCTCTCCGGCGTCCGGGTGGTGCGGGCGTTCGCGCGCGAGGGCTTCGAGCGCGACCGGTTCGGCCGCGCCAATGCCGCGCTGTCGAACACGGCGCTGACCGTGGGCAATTGGCAGGCGCTGATGCTGCCGGTGACCACGCTGACCATCAACTGCTCCAGCGTCGCGCTCATCTGGTTCGGCGGGCTGCGGATCGACCGCGGGCAGATGCAGGTGGGCTCGCTGACGGCGTTTCTGGCGTACTTCACCCAGATCCTGATGGCGGTGCTGATGGCGACCATGGCGATGGTGGTGCTGCCGCGGGCGTCGGTGTGCGCCGAACGGATCACCGAGGTACTGTCCACGCGCGCCGCGGTCGGCAACCCGCCGAACCCGGCGTTCCCGCCGGCCGGGATCACCGGCATCGTGCGCCTGGCCAACGTGACGTTCACCTATCCGGGCGCTGATTGCCCTGTCCTGCAGAATATTTCGTTGACGGCCCGGCCCGGATCGACGACCGCGATCGTCGGGAGCACCGGTTCGGGGAAGTCGACGCTGGTGTCGTTGATCTGCCGGCTCTACGACGTGACCGCGGGCGCCGTCCTGGTCGACGACGTCGACGTCCGCGACTACCACACCGAGCGGCTGTGGTCGGCGATCGGGCTGGTCCCCCAGCGCGGCTACCTGTTCTCCGGCACCGTCGCGGACAACCTGCGCTACGGCGCGGCCCCAGGACAGGTAGCCGGCGACGAAGAGATGTGGGCGGCGCTGCGCGCGGCCGCCGCGGACGATTTCGTGCGCGGGCACGATGACGGACTCGGCATGCGCGTCGCCCAGGGCGGGATCAACCTCTCGGGCGGGCAGCGGCAACGGCTGGCCATCGCCCGGGCGGTGATCCGCCGCCCGGCCATCTACCTGTTCGACGACGCGTTCGCCGCCCTCGACGTGCACACCGACGCGCGGGTGCGCGGCGCGCTGCGGGAAGCTGCCAGCGGCGCGACAATAATTATTGTCACACAACGCATTTCGACCGCAGCCCAGGCCGACCAGGTGATCGTGATCGACGACGGAAAGGTGGTGGGCGCGGGCACCCACGACTCGTTGCTGACCGAATGCGGCACCTACGCGGAGTTCGCCGACTCCCAGTCGGTCGCCGCCTTGCGATCAGGCCAAGTCGGGGGCACACCGTGACCGCTGCGATCAACCGGTCGGCCCCCGCCCCCGCACCCGCCGCGCGGTCCCGCCACTTCTGGGCTACGGCCGTCCGCCTGGTCAAACGGCTTGCGCCGCAACGGGGGCCGACCGTCGCGGTGATGGCGATGGGCGTCACCGGCACGGCCATCGGGGTCGTCGTGCCGCGGATCCTGGGCCACGCGACCGATCTGCTGTTCAACGGCGTGCTCGGCCGGCAACTGCCCACGGGCGTGACGAAGGCGCAGGCCGTCGCCGCGGCGCGGGCACGCGGCGACGCCACCTTCGCCGACCTGCTGTCGGGGGCGAATGTGGTGCCGGGGAAAGGCGTGGACTTCGGCGCGGTGGGACGAACCCTGGCGCTGGCGCTGGCCTTCTATCTGGTTTCGGCGCTGCTGATCTGGGCGCAGGCCCGGCTGCTCAACGTCACCGTGCAGCGCACCATGGTCGCGCTGCGCGCCGACGTCGAGGACAAGGTCCACCGCCTGCCGCTGTCCTACTTCGACGGGCGGCAACGCGGCGAGCTGCTGAGCCGGGTCACCAACGACATCGACAACGTCCAGTCGTCGCTGTCGCTCACGATCAGCCAGCTGCTGACGTCGGTGCTGACCGTGGTCACCGTGCTGGCGATGATGATGTCCATCTCGCCGCTGCTCACCGTCATCACGGTGCTGACGGTGCCGCTGTCGCTGGCGGCCACGCGAGCGATCGCGCAGCGTTCGCAGCGCCTGTTCGCCGCCCAGTGGGCCAGCACCGGGCGCCTCAACGCCCACATCGAGGAGACCTACAGCGGTTTCACGGTGGTCAAGACGTTCGGCCACCAGGCCGCGGCGCGCGAACAGTTCCGCAGGCTCAACGACGACGTCTACCACGCCAGTTTCGGCGCCCAGTTCGCCTCCGGGCTGGTCGGGCCGGCCACCACGTTCGTCGGCAACCTCGGCTACGTCGCGGTCGCGGTGCTGGGCGGCCTGCAGGTGGCCACCGGACAGATCACCCTCGGCAACATCCAGGCCTTCATTCAATACGTCCGGCAATTCAATTCGCCGCTGAGCCAGGTTGCCGGGATGTACAACACCCTGCAGTCCGGGGTGGCCAGCGCCGAGCGGGTGTTCGACCTGCTCGACGAGCCCGAGGAGTCGGCGGACCCCGAGCCCGCCCGGGAAAAGGTCGGCGAACCCGACGGCCGGGACCCCCGGACGCGCGGGCGGGTGGAGTTCCAGCACGTGAGCTTCGCCTACCGGCCGGGAATTCCGGTGATCGACGACCTGTCCCTGGTGGCCGAGCCGGGCAGCACGGTGGCCATCGTCGGCCCCACCGGCGCCGGAAAAACGACCCTGGTGAACCTGCTCATGCGGTTCTACGAGGTGGGTTCCGGCCGGATCCTCGTCGACGGGGTCGACATCAGCACGGTGAGCCGGCAGGCGCTGCGATCGCGGATCGGCATGGTGCTGCAGGACACCTGGCTGTTCGACGGGACGATCGCGGAGAACATCGCCTACGGGCGACCTGAAGCCGGGGAGGACGAGGTGACAGAGGCCGCGCGCGCGGCCTACGTCGACCGGTTCGTGCACACGCTGCCCGCGGGCTATCAGACCCGGGTCAGCGGCGACGGTGGCAACATCAGCGCCGGCGAGAAGCAGCTCATCACCATCGCGCGCGCCTTCCTCGCCCGCCCGCAGCTGTTGATCCTCGACGAGGCGACCAGTTCGGTCGACACGCGGACCGAGGCCCTCGTAGCGCGGGCTCTGCGCGAGTTGCGCCGGGACCGGACGAGTTTCATCATCGCGCACCGGCTTTCGACGATCCGCGACGCGGACCGCATCGTGGTCGTCGAGTCCGGCCGGATCGTCGAGCAGGGCAGCCACACCGAACTGCTGGCCCTGCGGGGGTCCTACTACGCGATGACGCGGGCCTGACCGGTGGAAACGGCCGGCAGGAATTGCGCATAATGCCGGCAATCCGCGGCGGTGGCCGTCGCGCACTGAGGCCAATTCATTCAGCGTTCGCTCCACACTCGCCGAACTGCATGCCGTGCGCATCAAGCTCAGGATTCACTGTTGATTTGCAGGTCGGCGATTGCTATGCAGTTAACAGCTGTGGCCAACCAGAAGGAGATGTCGATGAAGCTTCCGTCTCATACCGTTGTCGCCGCCGCGGCCGCCGCGCTCGCCGTAGTACTCGCGATCGGCGGCTGCTCGAGCAACGGCGGCTCGGGCGCCTCCGGGAAATCCGGCACCACTGCCACGACATCGACCGGTGAGGCCTCAGCACTGCTCAAGCAGGCCGCCGAGGTGATGCGAAATGTCACCGGGATGCACCTGAGCCTTCGCGTGCAAGGCGACGTCCCCAACCTTCGCGTCACCAAGCTCGACGGCGACATCTCCAAAACGCCACAGACGGCCGCCACCGGCACCGCGACACTGCTCGTCGGCAAATCACCGGAGGACGCGAAATTCATCTACGCCGACGGACATCTCTATTCCGATCTAGGCCAAACCGGAAAATGCACGGATTTCGGCAACGGCGCCTCGATCTACAACGTGTCGGTGCTGCTGGACCCCGACAAGGGGCTTGCCAACGTGCTGTCGAAACTCCAGGACGCGACGGTGGCGGGCACCGAGAACGTGAATGGCGTCGCCACCACCAAGATCACCGGAAAGTCATCCGCTGACGACATCGCGACGCTGGCCGGAACCCGATTGACCGAGCAGAGCGACTCAACAGTTCCGACGACGGTCTGGATCGCGTCGGACGGGTCGTCCCATCTGGTCCAGATGCAGATCAAACCGACCAATGACAGTTCGGTGACGATAACCACGTCCGATTGGGGCAAGCAGGTCACCGCCACGAAACCCGCCCCCGACGGAACCTGTTGAACCGCCGCAACGCCGGCATTCGGAAAGGAATCACCATGACGATGAGCACCCATCGGCGGCGGTTCACCGTGGCCGTTGCGAGCATGGCGGGCGCCGTAGCGATGAGCATTGCGTTGGCCTCCACGGCAGGTGCCGCCGACCAATACGGCGCGATTGCCTACTCCGGCAACGGGTCCTGGGGCCGGGCGTGGGATTACCCGACGCGGGCGGCAGCGGAAGCCACCGCGGTCAGGGGTTGTGGCTACTCGGACTGCAAGGTGGTGACCAGTTTCAGCGCTTGTGGTGCCGTCGCCGCGAACGGCAAGGCCTACCAAGGGGGGGTCGGGCCCACGCTGAGCGCCGCGATGACGGACGCGTTGACCAAACTCGGCGGTGGCTACATCGACACCTGGGCCTGCAACTGAGCGCGCTTGAGGTGCACGCCTGACTGATTGGCTACGGCAGGAACTATCCCCTTGGCGGGGCAGAAATTTCAGCTGCCCGAGCGGCGGCGGCGCTGCGCCCGCAGGCATCGCAGTTGTACCGCATCCGCGAAATTCGTATCACAATGATTGGCACCTTGGCAGAAAGCCGCACGGGATGCGAAGGGGCTGGTAGCGCCATGGCGGACATACGTCTCGAGTTCGGTGTGCTCGGGCCGCTGGAGATGCGTGTCAACGGCGACCTGGTGCCGTTGGGCACCCCCAAACAGCGGGCGGTGCTGGCCACGCTGGTGATCAACCGCAACCATCCGGTGGGCGTCGAGAAACTCATCGCGGCGCTGTGGGAGGGCCGGCCCCCGTCGGGGGCGAGGGCCAGTATCCACTCCTACGTGTCCAACCTGCGGAAGCTGCTCAGCGGGGTGGGGATCGATGGGCGGGTGGTGTTGGCCGCGGCACCGCCGGGCTACCGACTCAGCATCCCCGAGAACAGTTGCGATCACGGGCGGTTCGTCACCGCGAAAAACGAGGGCGTGCACGCAGCGGCCGTGGGCCTGTTCGAGGAGGCCAGCCGGCATTTGTCGGTTGCGCTGGCCGAATGGCGTGGCGCCGTGCTCGACGACCTGCGGGGCTTCGGGTTCGTCGACGCTTTCGCCACCGCACTCATGGAGGAAAAACTCTTGGCCCACACCGCAATGGCAGAAGCCGAGATCGCCTGCGGACGGTCGACGGCGGTGATCACCGAACTGGAAGCACTCACTGCCGAACACCCCTACCGCGAGCAACTGTGGGCTCAGCTGATCACCGCCTACTACCTCACCGATCGCCAGTCCGACGCCCTGGCCGCCTATCGACGCGTGAAAAAGATTCTCGACGACGATCTCGGCATCGATCCCGGCCAGACCCTGCGCGACCTCAATGAGCGGATCCTGCGTCAAGAGCAGCTGGACGTCAAAAAAGCGGCCAAGGTCACCGCCGCCGGCACCGTTACGCTGCTCGACGCGCGCAGCACCGTCTCCGGTCATAAGGTCCCCGCCTACCTGCATGAAGCCTCGGGTCGCAGCTACCCGCTGCTGTCGGCGGAAACCCGGATCGGGCGTCTCAGCGGGAACGACATCGTCCTGGACGGCGCCAATGTCAGCCGCCACCACGCTGTCATCGTCGACACCGGCACCAACTTCATCATCAACGACCTCCGTTCCGCCAACGGTGTGCACGTCCAGCATCGGCGGATCCGCTCAGCCGCCACGCTCAACGACGGCGACCACATCCGCATCTGCGACCACGAATTCACCTTCCGGATAGCCGCGGATGCACAAGACGCGAACTGAGGAGCAGGTCTAATCAAGTCGAGTTGCCATGCCGTGCAACGCTTTTCCCAGACAGTCGATTGTCCGGGGCGGTCGATCCATCGATGCACCCCCTTTTCATCCCTTTTCATCGGGGCGGGTCCGCCGGCGCAGCACCTTCCGCGCAGCCGATGTTGCGGTTATCGTGCGGTCGTCGTGTCCGGGGCTTAACGTCATGATTGCTATGTCCGGGAACCGTGGGTTTGGTTGGGAGGATTGGCGATGAGCGACGCGCAGGGCTCGCGAGTGGGGTCGATGTTCGGGCCCTACCACCTCAAACGGCTGCTGGGCCGTGGCGGGATGGGCGAGGTCTACGAGGCCGAGCACACCGTCAAGGAATGGCCGTGCGCGGTCAAGCTGATGTCGGAGACGTTCAGCAAGGACCCGGTATCCCGGGAGCGGATGAAGCGCGAAGCCCGCATCACCGGCCGCCTGCAGGAACCCCACGTGGTGCCCATCCACGACTACGGCGAGATCGAGGGGCAGATGTTCCTGGAGATGCGCCTCATCGAGGGCACCGACCTGGACAACCTGCTCAAACGCTATGGGCCGCTGACCCCGCCGCGCGCGGTGGCCATCATCACCCAGGTCGCCTCGGCGCTTGATGCCGCCCACGCCGCCGGGGTGATGCACCGCGACGTCAAACCGCAAAACATTCTGATCACGCGTGACGATTTCGCCTACCTGGTGGACTTCGGCATCGCCAGCGCCACCACCGACGAGAAGCTCACCCAGCTGGGCACCGCGGTCGGCACGTGGAAATACATGGCCCCCGAACGGTTTTCCGACGCCGAGGTCACCCACCGCGCCGACATCTACTCGCTGACCTGTGTGCTGCACGAGTGCCTGACCGGCTCCCCGCCCTACCGCTCCGACAGTGCCAGCATGCTGGTCAGCGCCCACATGATGGACCCCATCCCGCAGCCCAGCGCCGTGCGCTCGGGCATCCCCAAGGCCTTCGACGCGGTGATCGCGCGCGGCATGGCCAAGCGGCCCGAGGACCGCTACGCCGGCGCCGGCGACCTGGCCCTGGCCGCCCACGAAGCGCTCAGCGACCCCGACCAGGACCGCGCCGCCAATATCGTGCGACGCAGCCAGGAAGCCACCCTGCCGGGCAGAAAGCCCCCTCCACCTGCAGCCACCCTGCCCGGCACCGCGATAGGAGCCCCTTCCGACCCAGGCCCGACGGTCACGCCGCCGCCGCCGACGCCCGGCGCGCCGCAATATCCCCATCCGGCCGGCCCGGGACCCATCCCACGTCAGGGCCCAGCTAATCCGCCGCCGCCCGGCCGTCCGGCCTGGGCTCCGAACAGCGGGCCCGTGTCGACCCCGCACCAGCCCATCTCCCAGCACTACCAGGGCGATAACAGCGGTTGGGGCGGTGCACCACCGGCAACGCCGCCGCAGCAGCCGCCCTCCGGCCCCACGCCCTGGGGTCAGCCGCCACCGCGCACGCGCAATCC
Source organism: uncultured Actinomycetota bacterium (assembly GCA_963711445.1). Taxonomy (GTDB): domain Bacteria; phylum Actinomycetota; class Actinomycetes; order Mycobacteriales; family Mycobacteriaceae; genus Mycobacterium. The sequence continues at coordinate 773,203 of CAVQEF010000001.1, read as the reverse complement.
CTGGCCGTTCGTGGCCGGCGCGGCCGCCCTGGTGCTCCTGCTCCTCGCCGGCGCCATCGGCATCTGGGTAGTCACCCGCAAACCGGGGAAAACCGTTGAGAGCGAAAAGTCCAGCAGCAGCACAACGACCACCACCCGGACAACCCCGCCGACAACCTCGCCGACGAGTCAGGTATCCGGCGCCCAGAGCAAGCTGCTCTCCATGCTGCCCGCTGGTTATGCCAGTGGCATCTGCAAGCCGGTGACTCCCAAATCCGACACCATCTGGGCCGACGCTCTGGCCATGGTCGATTGCGAGCAGAACACCATTCAGGGGGGCCCGAGCCAGGGCATCTACGGGTTGTTCGCCAATCCCACTGTGCTGAGCAAGGCGTTCAACAACGACATCCAGGAAGTCCAGCTGACGGATTGTCCCGGCGGAGGACAATCGCCGAGCGGATGGCACCGCAACCAGACCCCGACGGTCACCGCCGGGATGATTGCGTGTGGCACCTACAAGAACCACCCGAACATCGTATGGAGCGACGACAGCAAGGTGATGCTCAGCGACGTCTTCGGAGACCCTCCGGCGCTCGAGGATCTGTACGCGTGGTGGAAGAAGAACGGCTGATCCGCCGGGGCAAACCTTGCGGGTAATTCCGTCGGCCTTGTCGCGCAAAAGCGAAAACTCCGGTTAGCTGAATGGACGCATCGGAGGCACAGCATGGACGAAACGACCGAAATCGTCACCACCAATCTTCCGCGGCTTGAGCTTCGGGCCGCCGGACGCACCTGGCAGGCCACCGGCGGGCGCGCCTGGAGCGTTGGGCGGGCCAACGAAGCCGATATCCACCTGGACAATCCCAGGGTGTCGCGAGCCCACGCGGTGCTCGAGCCGACACCTGCGGGATGGGTGCTGGTCAACCACAGCAACAACGGCATGTTCGTCAATGGGCAGCGAGTGGAACGCCTGACGATACGTCAGCCCACCACGGTCATGCTCGGTTCGGTCTCCTCGGGGCAAGCGCTGGAGCTTTATCCGCAACCCAGGGACCGGCATCGGGGGCCGGAAGTCCCTTCCCCGCCGCGGCGACGGAGCGGCGACACCACAGTCGCCAGGCCACCGACCGCGGTGCACAACATCGACCAGATCGTCGTCACGATCGGCCGCGGACCGGAAAACAGCGTCGTGCTGCACGACTTGCTGGTCTCCCGCCGCCACGCCACCCTGCGGCGTTCGGGAAACCAGTGGGAGCTCGTCGACAACAACAGCTCCAACGGCACATACGTCAACGGCAACCGGATCAATCGCGCGGTCATCGGGCCCGATGACATCGTCGGCATCGGCCACCAGCTATTGCACCTGGCCGATGGCCGACTGGTGGAATACGTCGACATCGGCGACGTGTCCTACGAGGTCTCCGACCTGCGGGTGGTCACCGACAAGGGCAAGGTGTTGCTGGCCGACGTCAGCTTCGCCCTGCCGGAGCGCTGCTTCATGGCGGTGGTGGGGCCCAGCGGTGCCGGAAAATCGACCCTGTTGGGTGCGCTGACCGGATTCCGCCCGGCCGGCAGCGGCGAGGTGCGATACGACGATCGCGACCTCTACAAGAACTACGCCGAGCTGCGGCACCGGATCGGGTTCGTCCCGCAGGACGACATCCTGCACACCCCGTTGACGGTGCGGCGAGCGCTGAATTATGCGGCGCGGTTACGGTTTCCGCACGACGTCTCCGCCAGGGAACGCAAGCAGCGCATCGAGGAAGTGCTGGGCGAGCTCGGGTTGACGGCACACGCCGATCAACGCATCGACAGCCTGTCGGGCGGCCAGCGCAAACGCACCAGCGTCGCGCTGGAATTGCTGACCAAGCCGTCGCTGCTGTTCCTGGACGAACCCACCTCCGGGCTCGACCCGGGATACGAGAAATCGGTCATGCAGACCCTGCGCGCCCTGGCGGACGGCGGACGTTCCGTCGTGGTGGTCACCCATAACACCGCGCAACTGAACCTGTGCGACCGGCTGCTCATTCTGGCGCCGGGCGGCCGCCTCGCCTATTTCGGTCCGCCACAACAGGCGCTCGGCTACTTCAATTGCAGCGACTTCGCGGATCTGTTCAATCTCCTCGAGCACGACACCGCGACCGACTGGACCGGGCGGTTCACGGCTTCACCGCTGCACCAAGCCCTCTCGGGTCCACGCCCGGTCCACAAGGCAGCGCCTGCCGCGCGTCCTGCGAAGGCCCCCGCCCAGCAGAGCGCCTTCGCCCAATTCGTCACCCTGTGCCGGCGGTATCTGGCGGTCATCGCCGCCGACCGTCAGTACTCGGTGACCTTGCTCGTCCTGCCGTTGCTGCTGAGCCTCTTCGCGCACGCCGTCCCGGGCAAGGCCGGTTTGTCGATCAGCAAGGCGATCGAGCTGCGGTCCACTCAGCCCCCCCAGTTGCTGGTGCTGCTGATCATCGGCGGGGGACTCATGGGGTGCGCCGCGTCGATCCGCGAAATCGTCAAGGAACGGGCAATCTATCAGCGCGAACACGGCATCGGCTTGTCGCGCCGCGCCTACCTGGCCTCCAAGTTGGTGGTGCTGACCGCGCTGACCGCCGCGCAAGGGCTGATGCTGGGATTCCTCGGCGTCGCGTTCCTGCCCGGTCCGGACCAATCGGTGGTAATACCCTGGCCGCGGGTCGAAGTGGCGGTGGCAGTTGTCGCCGTCACGGTGGTCTCGATGATGATCGGGCTGCTGATTTCGGCGATGATCGGCAACGCCGATCGCGGTATGCCGCTGCTGGTGCTGGTTGTCATGGCCGAACTGGTGTTGTGCGGCGGGATGTTCGGGGTGAAGGGCCGGATCCCCCTCGAGCAGTTGGCGTGGCTGTCGCCGTCGCGGTGGGCCTACGCGATGGCCGCCTCGACCGTCGATCTCAATGACCTGCGCCGGACGGCGGGTGGGGATCAAGACCCCCTGTGGGACTACGAGGTCAATAGCTGGCTGATAGCCGCCGGTGCCTGCGCAGCACAAGCGCTGGTGTTGGTGATCCTGGTCGGGATGCGGCTGAGGCGACTCGACCCCCAACGCAAAGCGGGAAAGTGAACCGCGCCCGGCATTTCGCTCGGCGGGCCTCTCGGATGGGCCGCGTGTGACGGGCCGGGCGGGTGATGGGGCGGGTGATGGGGCGGGTAATGGGGCGGGTGATGGATTGTTGCAGTTATCGTGCGATCGGCGTGCCGGAGGCTTACCGTCATGATTGCTGTGTCCGGGAACCGTGGGTCTGGTTGGGAGGATTGGCGATGAGCGACGCGCAGGGCTCGCGAGTGGGGTCGATGTTCGGGCCCTACCACCTCAAACGGTTGCTGGGCCGTGGCGGGATGGGCGAGGTCTACGAGGCCGAGCACACCGTCAAGGAATGGCCGTGCGCGGTCAAGCTGATGTCGGAGACGTTCAGCAAGGACGCGGTATTCCGGGAGCGGATGAAGCGCGAAGCCCGCATCACCGGCCGGCTGCAGGAACCCCACGTGGTGCCCATCCACGACTACGGCGAGATCGAGGGGCAGATGTTCCTGGAGATGCGCCTCATCGAGGGCACCGATCTGGACAGCATCCTGAAACGCTATGGGCCGCTGACCCCGCCGCGCGCGGTGGCCATCATCACCCAGGTCGCCTCGGCGCTTGATGCCGCCCACGCCGCCGGGGTGATGCACCGCGACATCAAACCCCCCAACATCCTGGTCACCCACGACGATTTCGCCTACCTGGTGGACTTCGGCATCGCCAGCGCCACCACCGACGAGAAGCTCACCCAACTGGGCACCGCGGTCGGCACGTGGAAATACATGGCGCCCGAACGGTTTTCCGACGCCGAGGTCACCTACCGCGCCGACATCTACTCGCTGGCCTGCGTGCTGCACGAGTGTCTGACCGGCTCCCCGCCCTACCGCTCCGACAGCGCCGGCACGCTGGTCAGCGCCCACATGATGGAGCCCATCCCGCAGGCGAGCGCGGCACGCCCGGGCATCCCCCACGCCTTCGACGCGGTGATCGCGCGCGGCATGGCCAAGCGGCCCGAGGACCGCTACGCCAGCGCCGGCGACCTGGCCCTGGCCGCCCACGAAGCGCTCAGCGACCCCGACCAGGACCGCGCCGCCAATATCGTGCGACGCAGCCAGGAAGCCAGGCTGCCCACCGAGCCCGGCCCGCCGCCGACATTGGCGGCCAGCGCCCTGGCACCGCCCCAGCCGCCCCAGCCGCCCGGGCCGGCGATCAACACCCCCCCGCCGACGCCGCAACCCCTGGCCGGGGCGCCCGCCGCGCCGCCGCCGCGGCAGGCCCCGGCCGCCCCCGGCTGGGCGCCGAGCAGCGGCCCCATGCCCGCCGCCCACCCGCCGTACCACCAAGCCGGCAGCCAACCGGGTGGCCAAGCGGGCAGCCAAGCAGGCAGCCAAGCAGGCAGCCAAGCAGGCAGCGCCAACTGGGGCGGCGCCCCGCCCACCACGCCACCCCCGTACGCGGGACCGACCCCGTGGGGCCAGGGACAGCAGCCACCACAACCGCCACGCAAGGGCGGGGGCAACCCGTGGCCGATCATCGCCGCCGTCGCCGTGTTGCTCGTCGTTGCCGTCGGCGGCGTGGGGATCTGGCTCGCGATCAAGCCCAAGCCGGCACCGCCGCCTCCCGACCCGATCAAGGCCGACCGCCTCAGCTCACTCCTGCTGAGTTCCTCGGACGTCAACTCCGCCATGGGCGCGTCGAAGATGGAGCCCGGCAAGCCCATCGTGACGATGGACACCAGCCCCGTGACGTTGTCCTCGCCGGACTGCCAGGGGGCGCTGTACACCACGCAGGACCCGGTGTACGCCGGCACCGGCTACACCGGGGTGAGCGGGCTGGTGGCCTCCGAGGCCGGGGACGACTACGACCACTGGGTCAACCAGGCCGTGGTGGCCTACCCCTCGGCCGAGAAGGCCAAGGCGTTCATGCAGACGTCGGCGGACAAGTGGAAGAGCTGCTCGGGCAAGACGGTGACCGTCAACAACGGTGGCAAGACGTACCGGTGGACCTTCTCGCAGGTCACCAGCACGCCGCCGAAGCTCGTGGTGCTGGACACCCAGGAGGGCGCCGACGGCTGGGCGTGCCAGCACGCGATGAGCGTGGCGAACAACGTGGTCGTCGACGTCAACGCGTGCGGCTACCACATCAACGACCAGGCCAGCCAGATCAACGACAAGATCGTCGCCAAGGTCAACAACGAGTAGGCGCAGCGCCTTTGGCTACGGCTGCAGGTCGGGTCCCTGGGCGCGCAGATCGTCGACCGCCGACATGGCGTCGCGCAGCTTGGCCAGCCACTCCTCGGTGTGTTCACCGACCAGCCTGACCGTCCACGCGAGCGCATCGGCGCGCGACCGGGCCACACCGGCGTCGACCAACGTGTCGAGCACCTGGCGCTCGGGCTGCTTCAGGCGCGTCATCACCGGTACCGCGATGTGGGTGAACAGGATTCGTTCGGTGCCCGTCGCGGAGGCGACCTCGACGCCCCAGGAAACCTTGCGCCCGTAGCGATCCTGCGCTTCCTCGGCGATGCGCATCCGCTCCGAGCGGGTTTCCTCCCGGAACCGCGAGGCCCGGCCCGCCGCGCGGGACTCGCTCTCCTGCGTGCCGGGTTCGGCCAGCTTGCCGATGACCGTGATCTCTTCGCGGTCGACGATGACCGTGGGATCGCCGTCGAACCAGTCCTCGGGGAGGCGGCCGGCGAACCATTCCGCGGCGCCGCTCGCGTCGGGCTGCTGGGCCTGCTGCCAGCCCCCGGGCCGACGGTGGGTGTGGTGCGATTTCATGATTACATGATTACACCTTTACATCCGGAATCGATACCTTTTCGCCGTGGGCGCAACGACGGGCCGCGCAGATCGCCGCAGACCTGGGAAAACCGTTGATCTGGCCGCCGCGACGGCGTACTTTTGAATGCGAAGCAGGCCCGGAAGCGACCGAACCAAAGTGCCGGATCAGGGGCAGAGAGCCGGCCACGTAGCGCCCGCGCATGACGGAGTGAAACGTCCCCGAGTGTCGCCCGGGCCTGCCCACGCGTCAGGTGCTCCCCCGGCGAACCCGGAACAGCTTGACATCGCTTTTGATGCCCTTGAGGCGCCGTGCACCGGCGAACGACCCGTCGAACTCGCCGGTGTCGCCGACCGCCTCCCACACCGAGTCCGCGACGAGCACCGTGCCCGGGCGCGCCACCCCGGTGATCCGGCTCGCCACGTTGACCGGGCTGCCGAACCAGTCGCCGGCCCGGCTCACCGCCATCCCCGATGCCACCCCCGCCCGCAGCCGGGGGAAGTCGTCGTCGGTGTCGATCGCCTCCACCAGCTTCAGGACGGCATCGAGCAAGGGTGCCGGATCGGGACAGACGAACATCACCGCGTCGCCGATCGACTTGATGAACCGCACCGGCGGGGCAGTGGCGTCACGGGCGAGGTGGGACAACCTGCTGGCAAGCTGGCCGAGTTCCTCGGCCGAGATGACCTCTCCCAGCTTGGTGAAGCCCACCAGGTCGGCGAAGGCGACGGTGACCGAACGCGCGCCCGGCAGGGGCTTGCCGGCGGCCCGCTCCCCGGCGTTGACGGCCTCGGTCTCCATCATGTGGCGCAGCTGCATGAACAGCATCTCTTCAATCATCGGGCCGAGCATCGGCGCGATCTGGCCCACCAAACCCTTGGACGCCCTGGCGATTTCCACCTCGCTGACCCCCGGGCGCATGATCGCCGCCAGCGCGGTGTAGCGCATCACCTCGGCGGCGTGCGAAAGTCCCTCGGCGAGCACGCGAATGACGAGCACCAGGTGGTCGGGGTCCAGCCCCAGCTCGACGAACCGCTGCACGTACGCGGCGGCCTCGCCGTCGGCGCGCATGTGCACGACCGCGTCGGGGTCGTCCACCTGTGCCAGGCCGATGGCGCGCTGGATGCGCTGCAGCAGCGTCAGGTCGATACCGTGGCGCTCGCTGATCTCGCGGGCCGACACGTAGGTGCCGTCGTCGCCGATCAGGTGGCGGGTGGCCAGCAGCAGCGGCGGGTTGGTCGCCCGGATCTCCTCGGCGGTGATGCCCTGCTCCAGCAGCCAACCCACCAGCTCGGCCCGCTCGGTGCGCGCCGCGCCCTCGAGTCCCTCGAGAAGATCGTCGATGCCCGGGTCACCCACGCTGCACCCTCCTTCCGCCGCGCCAGACGGCCCTGACATCGCGCAGGCCGGCGAGGTCGTGCTCGACGCCGGGCGCGACGGCGATCACATCGGCGTCGTAGCCCGCGGCGATGCGGCCCTTGCGGTGGCCCAGCCCGCAGCTGGCCGCCGCGGCGGACGTGGCACCGGTGAGCACCTCGGCGCCGGTGAAGCCGTGCCGGGGCAGGTCGGCCAGATCGTCGGGAAACACGTCGTGGCGCTTGTTGGGGTCGATGCCGGCGTCGGTCGAAAATGCCACGCGCGCACCGGAATCCATGAGCCGGCGGATGTTTCGCCACACGCCTTCCAGCAGCTCCACGATGTCGTCCGGGGTGTCGGGGAAGACGCGGCCGATCGTGATGCCGCACCACACTCCCCGCCCGACGATCGCCTCGACGACGTCCGGGCTGGCGGTGACACCGCTTTCGGTGAGGAACGTGCAGTGTTCGATCCCGTCGACGCCCGCGGCGACCGCGGCGGTGATCCCCGCGGTGGCGTGGGCGTGCGCGGTCACCGGCAGGCCTTCCCGGTGGGCCGCCTCGACGACGACGGCCAGTTGCTCGGCGTCGTACTGCGGCCGGCACGGATCGGTCCCGGTGGTGGTGAAGCCGCCGGTGGCCATGACCTTGATCCAGTCCACGCCGCGGGCGGCCCGCTCGTGCACCGCGGCGACGAGTGCGTCGGGACCCTCGGCCTCACCGCCGAGGTACCAGCAGTGCCCGCCGCGGCGGGTCAGCGGCGGCCCGGCGACCAGAAGCTCCGGCCCGACGGCGCCGGCCCGGTATTCCTCGCGCAGCGCCAGGGTCGCGAAGTCGCGGTCGCCGAGGTCGCGAAGGGTGGTGATGCCCGCCCGCAGCGCGGCCGCGGCGTGCTCGCGCGCCCGCACCACCAGCGCGTCGTGCGACGCCCCGGCCAGGTCTTCGGGATCGCCGCCGGGGTCCCAGCACAGGTGCGTGTGCGCGTCGACCAGGCCCGGCAGCAGGGTCGACTCCCCCAGGTCGACCAGCGCCGCGTCCGGTCGAGGGGCGGCGCCCGCAGGATCGACCGCTGCGATCCTGCCGTCCTCGACCACGACCGTGACCGGGCCGTCGTGGAAGCGGATTCCGTCGAACATGTGGCCGGCGCGGATCGCGAACCGTTCCACCCCTGCTGTCACCGTGTCAACTCTGCCACGGCCGCCGCGGTCCTCGACGAGAATGCAGGCCACGATGATCCCACCACTGCTGCGGGGACTCCCGCCGGTCGCCGACGACCATGCCCGGGTATTGATCCTGGGCTCGTTCCCGAGCGCGCTGTCGCTGGCGACCGGCCAGTACTACGCCAACCCGCGAAACGCCTTCTGGCCGATCATGAGTCAGCTCTTCGGCTTCGACGCGAGCGGGCCGTACGAGGCGCGGCTGACGGCGTTGCGCCGCCATGGTGTCGCCCTCTGGGATGTGCTGCACAGGTGCCGCCGCGTCGGCAGCGCGGACTCGGCGATCGATCCGAAATCCTTGGTGGTCAACGACTTCGACAAGCTATTTGGCGCGTCACCGCGGATTGCGCGGGTGTACTTCAACGGCGCCAAGGCCGCCGAGCTCTACCGCAGGCTGGCGGTCGAGCGCGACGGCGTCCAGTATCGGCGGCTGCCGTCGACGAGCCCGGCGCACGCCGTCGCGCCACCGGAAAAGCTGGCCGCGTGGCGCGCCGTCGGCCCCTCATGACACCGGCGGCCGCCGGTGGGCCCACGGGCGGGCGGCCTCGATCTGCGCGGACAGCGACAACAGCGTCGCCTCGTCGTAGGGCCGGCCGACCAGCTGCACCCCGAGCGGCAGGCCGTCGCCGTCGAAGTCCCACGGCACGGCGGCGACGGGTTGGCCGGTCAGATTCCAGATCTGTTGGTAGGGCACCCGCTGCGCCACCAGCAGCAGCGTCGACACCGCGCCCCGGTGCTGGTAGGCGCCGATGCGCGACGGGCCCGCCGCGTTGCCGGGCGTGATGACGACGTCGACGTCGTCGAAGATCGACTGGATCCGCGCACTCAACGCCGGCTCCGCGGCGCGGACCGCCGCCATCCGCCGGTCCGAGAAGGGCGCGCCGAGGCGCGCGATGTTGCGGGTGCGCGCCTCCAGGCGCTCCGGGTGGGCCTGGGCGTCGGCCTCGTCGCTGATGCCGCGCAGGTAGCGGGGCAGGTAGTTGGTCAGGATCGCCGCCGGCGGGTACTCGGGGTCGGCGGTGATCACCTCGTGGCCCAGCTCGCGCAGCAGCGCACCGGCCTGGTGGACCGCCGTCAGCTGCGCCTTGCCGATTTTGACCGGCGTGGGTATCGGAACCTTGGTGCTCAACGCGATTCGCAGCGCGCCGGGGTGCCGCCCGGCCGCGTCGACGAACTCACCCTCCGGCCCCGGCACCGTCGACGTCGCATCCAGGAACAACGCCGCGTCGCGCACCGAGCGGGCCAGCGGGCCGTTGACGCTCAGCCCGTGCCACGCGTTGTCGTGCGGCTCCAGGGAGACCCGATCCCGCTGCGGCTTCAGGCCGAACAGGCCGCACCAGATCGCGGGGATGCGAATCGAGCCGCCGCCGTCGGATCCGAGCGCCAGCGGCGCCAGCCCGGCGGCCACCGCGGCCGCGCTGCCGCCGCTGCTGCCACCCGGCGAGCGCATGAGATCCCACGGGTTGCGGGTGGCGCCGAACGTCAGCGACTCGGTGTAGGGGAACATCATCAGCTCGGGCACGTTCGTCTTGCCGAGGATCACCGCGCCCGCGGCGCGCAGCCGGCGGACCACCTCCGCGTCCGCCGTCGCGGCCGGCCCGTGGGCGCCGCTGCCGTACGCCGTCACCTCGCCGGCGACGTCGACGTCGTCCTTGATCGCGACCGGCACCCCGAGCAGCGGCAGCCGCTCGCCGGCATCGAGCCGCTCCTGCGCGACGGCGGCCGCATAGCGGGCGTCGTCGGACAGCACCACGCGATAGCAGCGCAACTCGCTGTCGTGCCGCGCGATGCGGTCCAGGTAGACCTCGAGCAGGTCCGGCGCTCTCAGGGCGCCGTCGGCCAGCATCCGCGCCTGTGCGGCCGCACCGGCGAAGGCGAGCTCGCGAGCGTCCATCGCCGCAGCATATCGGGCCGGGCCGGGAGACCGGCGGTGCCGGCCGCGGCGGCGTGGTGCATATTCGGCCCATGCAGGATCACGCGCGCGATCACGCCTTCGATTCGTTGACCGACACACAGCTCCGCGGCCGCAACACGATCAAGTGGAACCATTTCGGGCCCGGCGTGTTGCCGTTGTGGGTGGCCGAGATGGACTATCCGACGGCCCCGGCCGTGCTCGAGGGGGTGCGGGCGTGCGTCGAGAACGAGGAGTTCGGCTATCCCCCGTTCGGTGAGGACACCTTGGCGAGGGCGACCGCCGACTGGTGTGGGCACCGCTACGGCTGGCGGGTCGGGCCCGACTGGGTGCGCGTGGTCCCCGACGTCCTCAAGGGGATGGAGGTCGTCGTCAACTTCCTCACCCGGCCGGAAAGCCCGGTCGCCCTGCCCGTGCCGGCCTACATGCCGTTCTTCGACGTCCTGCAGGTGACCGGTCGCCAGCGCATCGAAATCCCCATGGTGCGCCAGGATTCGGGGCGCTACCTGCCCGACCTGGACGCGCTCGAGGCCGCGTTCGCCCGCGGCGCCGGATCGGTGATCCTGTGCAACCCGAACAATCCGCTCGGCACCGCCTGCACCGCGGACGAGCTGCGTGCGGTCGTCGACATCGCGGCCCGCCACGGCGCCCGGGTGATCGCCGACGAGATCTGGGGACCCGTCGTCTACGGCCGGCGCCACATCCCCGCCGCCTCGGTGTCGGAGGCGGCCGCGGCGACCGTGGTCACGCTGGCGTCGGCCTCCAAGGGGTGGAACCTGCCCGGCCTGATGTGCGCGCAGGCCATCCTGTCCAACCCCCGCGACATCGACGACTGGGACCGGGTCAACATGCTGCACCGCATGGGCGCCGCCACGGTCGGCATCCGCGCGAACATCGCCGCCTACCGGCACGGCGAGCCGTGGCTGGACGAGCTGCTCCCCTACCTGCGGGCCAACCGCGACCACCTGGCGCGGGCGCTGCCGGAGCGCGTCCCCGGGGTCACGGTCACCGCCCCGGAGGGCACCTACCTGTCCTGGGTGGACTTCCGCGCGCTGAACCTGCCGTCGGAACCCGCGGAATACCTGCTCACGCAGGCAGGCGTGGCGCTGTCCCCCGGCATCCCCTTCGGCGCCGCCGTCGGCGCCGGCTTCGCCCGGCTGAACTTCGCGACCACCCGCGCCCTGCTGGATCGGGCCATCGACGCCATCGCCGGCGCACTGCGGGACTTTGCCGCCTGAGCCGGCCAGTACGGTGGGCAACGTGTCCTGCGTGTTCTGTGCCATCGTCGCCGGCGAGGCCCCGGCCATCCGGATCCATGAAGACGACAACTATCTGGCCATCCTCGACATCCGCCCCTTCACCCGGGGCCACACCCTGGTGCTGCCCAAACGCCACAGCGTCGACCTCACCGACACCCCGCCGGAGACCCTGGCCGGGATGGCCACCCTGGGCCAGCGGATCGCCCGGGCGGCCCGGGCCACGGAACTGGCCGACGCGACCAACATCGCGGTCAACGACGGCCGCGCGGCCTTCCAGACGGTCTTTCACATCCACCTGCACGTGCTGCCCCGCCGCCAGGGCGACAAGCTGTCGTTCGCCAAGGGGATGCTGCTGCGCCGCGATCCGGACCGCGAAGGCACCGCCCGGATCCTGCGGGAGGGCCTGGCCCGCATCGAGGCGAGTCGGCAGGATTGAGGCCATGACCACACCGTTCGAGCAGTGGGTGGGTGTCCCGTTGTTGCGCCTGCACGACGCCGTCTACCAGAAGACCGGCGGCCGGATCGGGCACCGGATCCCGGGCGCGCCGCCCGCCCTGCTGCTGCACACCGTCGGCGCCAAGACCGGGCGCCCGCGCACCACGTCGCTGAGCTACGCGCGCGACGGCGACTCGTATCTGATCGTCGCCTCCAACGGCGGCGCCGACCGCTACCCAGCCTGGTATCACAACCTGCGCAAGCACCCGCGGTGCGAGATCAACGTCGGACCGCGGCGGTTCGCGGTGACCGCGCGCCGCATCTCCCCGGACGACGCCGACTACGGGCGGCTGTGGGAGATCGTCAACCAGAACAACGCCAACCGCTACAACGGCTACCAGCGCCGGACGTCGCGGCCCATCCCGGTTTTCGCATTGACCCGGATTTAGCTGCGGAAAAGCCCCATCGACGCGGCGCGCGCTCTATGGTGCTGTCACGCGGGGGGCACTGCGTCTCGGCCCCCCGCGCACGGCGAATCGAGCTGAGCGGCCAACTGGAGCGGCCAACTGGAGCGGCAATGAACCCCTGGGCGGGCAACCCGTGGCGGCGCCTCGGGCTGTCCGCGCGCACCGGTTGGCTCGTCGCCGCGGGATACGGCGTCGCCGGGACGCTGGTCGCGGTCTCGTCGCTGCGGGGGTGGCGGGGCCCCTACGGGACCAGGCCGGTGCACGAGATCGTCACGGTCGGGTGCCTGTTGGTCACGGCGGCGTGTGCCGGCTACGCGGCCCGCGCGGCGGCGGGACGCCAGAGGTTCGGGTGGCTGGCGCTGCTGACGGCCCTGCTGGGCTGGGTGGTCGGAGAGGCGATCTGGGCGGTCTACGACGTGCGTCCGGAACTCGACCACGCCGCCCACCCGGCCGCGGCCGAAGTCGTGGGCCTGTTGTATCCGATCGGGGCCATGGCGTCGTTGATGGCCCTCTCGCACATGTCGCGCCACAGCCCCCGGCGACTGACGCTGGACGGCCTCATCGTGGCGACGTCGCTGTTCGTGATCTCGTGGGTGTTCGTCCTCGAGAAACAGCTGGACGAGAACAGCAGCTCGCGAGTTGTGACGCTCAGCGAGGTTTTCATCGACATCGTCGTGGTGACGTCGGCGATCCTGATGTTGTCCCGGGTTCGCCCCGGCGACGGGCCCAGCCGGGCCCTGTTCGCCGCCGGGCTGACGATGATCGGCCTCACCGACATCGCGATGGTTTTCCACACCGGGATCGGTAGCTATCACACCGGAGGTCTGGGCGACCTGGTCCGCCTGGCCGGGTTTGGATTGTTGACGCTGGCGGCGCTGGCCGCGGTCCACGAGGCCCCGGGGCCGCCGGCACCCGAGGGCACGCCGGCCCGCACCCAGTTGTGGTTGCCGTACCTGCCGCTGCTCCTGGCCGCCGCGGTCGGACTCAACAATGCGGTGGGCCAGATGCAGCACGGACCGATGCTCGCGGCGCTGGGGATCCTGGTGGCCGCCGTGCTGGCCCGGCAGTTGGTCGTGCTCGTCGAAAACCGGGGCTTGCTGGCCGAAGTCGCGCGGGAGGCCTACCGGGACAGCCTGACGGGCCTGGCCAACCGCACCCGGTTCCTGCAGCGGCTCGAGCAGGCAATCGCCCGTCGACCGTCCGACGACGCGCCGATTGCGGTGCTGTGCCTGGATCTGGACAACTTCAAGATGGTCAACGACGCGCTGGGCCACCCGGCCGGCGACGAGCTGCTCGTGCGGGTCGCCGAGCGACTCACGGTGGCGGCGGGCAAATCGGCGACCGTCGCGCGGCTCGGCGGCGACGAATTCGCGGTGCTCATCGAGGCTTCCGTCGAGGAGTCCCAGGCCACGGCGCACCGGGTCCTGGACGCATTCCACCGCCCGATTCTCATCGACGGCGTTCCGTTGGACGTGCGGCCGAGCATCGGCTTCACGGTGGCGCCCTCGTCGAATTGCACCGTCGACGAGCTGCTGCGCCACGCGGACCTGGCCATGTATGCCGCCAAACGCCAAGGCGGGCAACGTATCCACAGTTTCGTGCCCGAACTGCCCCCGCCGCGCGCGGCGCCGCCGCCGGCCGACCCGGCGATCCCGGCCGCCGGCGGTTTCCCCGCCCCCGAGACCACCGCGACACCGAGCCGGGAGGAGGCCGGCCAAGCGCCGCACCCGATCAGGTGGCCGCCGCCTGCGGTGCGGATCGCCGTCGGGGCGCTGGCGATCGGCGTCATAGCCTTCGCAGCCTTCGCCGCCTTCAGCGCGCTCGATCGCAGCGCCACCCACTACGCCGTCCTCGCCGACAGCTGGAGTGCGGCGCTGAACCTGGCCGCGGCGGCCCTGGTCGCCGTTCGCGCCCGCCGCGTCACCGCCGACCGGGTGGCCTGGGGGCTGATCGCGGCCGGAATGGCGTCGTCCGCGACCGGTGACGTCGTCTATGCGGCATGGGTGCCCGACGGCCAGTCGCCCTCGGCGGCCGACCCCGGGTACCTCGCGCTCTATCCCCTGGTTTACGCCGGGCTGCTGCTGCTCATGCGGGCGCGCCTGAAACGGGTGCCCGTTCCGGTTCGACTCGACTCGGTGCTCTGCGGGCTGGTGGTGGCCGCGGTGGCCGCGGCGCTGACCGCGGGCCCCGTCCACGCGGCCGCGACCCGCGAACCGTCGACCGTGCTGGTCGGCCTGATCTACCCGTGGGGCGATCTGGTGCTGTTGGCCGTGGCCGCCAGCATGCTGCCGATCGTCGGCTGGCGCACCGACTTTCGCTGGGTGCTGCTGGTCTCCGGCTTCGTCCTGTTCGCGGCCGCGGACACCGTGTACCTGTTCCAAACCTCCGCGCACGCCTACCGGTCGGGAACGGTGCTCGACGCGTGCTGGCCGGTGGCGTCCCTGCTGGTGGCGGTGGCAGCCTGGGCGCCGTCGACATCGGGAGTGCCGAACCGTCGGCGCGGGCTGGGCGTGTACGCCGTGCCCGCGACGTGCACCGTCGTGGCGATCGGGGTCGCCGTGCTGGGTCACGGCTCGCCGCTCGCGGTGGCCCTGGCCGCGTCGAGCCTGGTCGTGGTCGCCGCCCGCTTCTCGTTGACGTTCCGCGACGCCAGCGTTTTGGCCGAAAACCACAAGAACGCGATGACCGACGAGCTGACCGGGCTGCCCAATCGCCGCTCGTTGGCCACGGCCCTGACCGCGGCCTCGCCGCCGCAGCCCGCGCCCGCGACCGGGGCCCTGTCGCGTCGCGCGCTGCTGCTGCTCGAACTGTACGAATTCGGCGAGATCACCGACTCGATCGGCATCGACTTCGGCGATGAGCTGTTGTGCCGCATCGCAAGTCGGCTCTCGAAGAGTATCCGCCGCGAGGACCTGTTGGCCCGCGCCGGCGACGACCGATTCGCCATCCTGCTGGCCGAGGGCACCGACCTGATCGCCGCGCGCGCCCAGGCCGGCCGGTTGCTCGAGAATTTGAGCGAGCCGTTCGCGCTGGACCCGATCACCGTGCGGGTCGACGCCCGCATCGCCATCGCGCTGTGCCCCGACCACTGCGACCATCCGCAGGAGCTGCTCAACCTCGCCGAGACGGCGATCCCCTACGCGAGGTCGGCGGCCGGCAAGATCGCGGCCTACGAATCGGCGTTCGAGCTGTATCGGGACAACGACCCCAACCTCATCGAGGAGCTGCGCACCGCGCTGGTCGACGGCGCCGAACTGACGTGCCACTACCAGCCCAAGATCAACGCGGTCGACGGCAGCGTCCACAGCGTCGAGGCCTTGCTGCGCTGGCAGCATCCCCGCCGGGGCCTGCTGCTGCCGGCGGAGTTCCTGCCGGCGGCCGAGCGCGCCGGGCTGATGCGCAAGGTGGCCAACCACACACTGAACCTTGTCCTGGCGCAGCTGCGGCGCTGGCACGAGCAGGGCCTGGCAACTGCCGTCGCGGTCAACCTCTCGACGACCAACCTGCTCGACCTCGAGCTGGTCGGCACGATCGAACGGCTGCTGCACACCCACGACGTGCCCGCCGGAGCGCTCATCATCGAGATCACCGAAAGCACCCTGATCGACTCGCTGCGGTCGCGTAACACGGTCGGCGCACTGCAGCACCTCGGTGTTCGCATCTCGCTGGACGACTACGGCACCGGGTGGTCGTCGCTGGCTCGCCTGCAGGACGTCTCGGTCGACGAGCTCAAACTCGACAGGGTGTTCGTGGCACGACTCGCCCACGACCCACGATCGGTGGCCATCGTGCGGTCCACCGTGGCGTTGGCGCACAGCCTGGGCGCCGACCTCGTCGCCGAGGGCGTCGAGGACGAAATTACGCTGGACGCGCTGCACCGCTACGGCTGCACCATCACGCAGGGCTACGTGCACAGCCCACCGCTGCCGCCGGAGGAACTGTGGCGCTGGATCGCCGCGCGCACGCCGGCCGCGCGCGAGTCCCGGCAGTCGGCAGAGTCCTAGAAGAGCTCCTTGGCCAGCAATTCCAGCGTCGCGACCCGGCCCGGCGCGGCGGCCGGGTCGGTGCCGCGGCGGGCCGACGCGACCGGGTTCACCATCACCTCGTCGACGCCGAACCGCTCGGCCAGCGCCCTCAGTTGTTCGGCGGCCTCCGCGGGGGCGCCGAGGACGGCGCGGCGCAGCCCGCTTTCCACGATGCGCTGCTGTTCCGGGCTGAGCTGCGCGACCTCGGCCTCCTCGACCAGCGGCACCGGCCCGAGCGGCTGCCCGGTGCGCAGCCGCGCCATCATCTGCAGGTTCGGCAGCATCAAAGCCGTTGCTTCGTCACGTGTTTCGGCCACGGCGGCGTTGACCGTCAAAAACGTCAGCGGCTCGGGGGTCAGCTTGCTGGGCTTGAACCGGGACCGGTACACCTCGAGCGCCTCCTCGGTGCCCTGGCCCGAGAAGTGGTGGGCGAACACGTACGGCAGCCCCTTGGCGGCGGCCAGGTGCGCCGAGTACATCGACGAGCCCAGCAGCCACAGCCGCGGCTCACCGGCGGCGGCCGGGGTGGCCTTGAGGAGGTAGTCCCCGGAGCGCAGCGGCACCCGCACCCCGCGGGCGCTCATCAGCGCGGCCACGTCGTCGAGGTAGTCGGGGAAGTTCTCGATGTCCGAGAAGCCCTTGTCGTCGGGGGTGCCGCGCAAGGCATACGAGGTCACCGGGTCCGAACCGGGCGCTCGGCCGATGCCCAGGTCGACGCGGCCCGGCGCGGCGGCCTCGAGCAGTGCGAACTGCTCGGCGACGGCCAGCGGCGCGTGATTGGGCAGCATCACCCCACCGGATCCGAGGCGCAGCTGCGACGTCTGGGCGGCCAGGTAGGCCAGCAGCACCGGCGGGCTGGTGGCACCGACGGAGGGCATGTTGTGGTGTTCGGCCACCCAGTAACGCGTGAACCCCAGCCGGTCGGCGGTCTGCGCCAGCTCGACGGTGGCGGCCAGCGCGTCCGCGGTCGTCTGGTCGGTGCGCACCGGGACGAGGTCTAGGACGGAAAGTCGCACGCTGGCCTCAACGCTTTCCTGGGTGCGAACGTTCCCCGTCCCGGCCGTGCGTCGAGCGTGAGCTCACGGCTTTCGGTGTGAACACCGGGCGGAATTCAGGGCCGGATCGCCGCCCACGCTTCACGCTCAAAGCCCAGGATTCACACTCGAGGCCGCTCAGTAGTCCTTCAGGGTGATCGAGTTGACGATGCGCTCGAACACCTCCTGTGGGATCGGCGCGCCGCCGGGGATGTTGTCCACGACCAGCCATTGGTTGCGCTTGACGTAGTCGGCGAACTCGTTCTGGTAGTTGGCGAAGCCCTTCTCGTAATCCTCGCCGGCCGCGGCGAGCTCGCCGGCCAGGATGTAGGCGCCCAGCAGCGCGACGCCGGTCCCCTGCCCCGACAGCGGCGAGCAGCAATACCCGGCGTCGCCCACCAGCGCCACCCGGCCCTTGGCCCAGCGATCCATCTTGATCTGCGACATCTCGTCGAAGTAGAAGTCCGGCGCGGTCCGCATGTACTCGAGCAACTGGGGGCGCACCCAGCCGTCGTCGGCCATCCGCCGTTCCAGCTCGGCGAACTGCGCCTCGGTGTCGCGGTAGTCCAGGCGCAGGTCGGTGTCCATGAAGCCCAGCATGGCGCGGGCCTCGGTGTTGTCACGCGCGCTGTACACCCCGGCCATGCTGGACTCCCCGTAGTTCCAGGTCTGCCAGTACTCCAGGTCCAGGAAATTCGGCACGGTGAAGATCGCGGCGTGCGTGCCGAGCCGCTCGATGAACTGCTCCTCGGGGCCGAACACGAGTCGGCGCACGGTGGAGTGCAGGCCGTCGGCGCCGATCACGAGGTCGAAGCTGCGCGGGGCGGCGTTCTCGAAGGTCACGCCGACCGCGGAGCCGTCGTCGTCCAGCGCCGTGACGCTGTCCCCGAAAACGAACTCGGCCTTCAATTCGGTTGACTGATAGAGCAATTGGACGAGGTCGTCGCGCAGCAGCTCGATGTCGGGGCTGGCGATCAGGCCGCCGGTCGGCATGGACTCGGTGTCCTCGGATATCTCGTTGCCGTCGCGGTCGACGACCGAGGAGCCCCGCATTCGCGTCCGCATGTGGTCGGCGGCCGCGCGCAACCACATGCGTTCGAGCACGCTCAGCGCCGGGCCCCGCACGTCGATCGCCTGGCCGCCCGGCCGCAGCCCGGGATGGCGCTCCACCACGGTCACCGAAAAGCCGTGCTGAGCAAGCCAATACGCCACCGTAATACCGGCCACGCTGGCGCCGGACACCAGCACCCTAGACATGAGTGGTCACTTGATCCCTGCCAGCTTCTTCGCCTCGGTGAAAACGTCGTCGAGCATCGCAGGTGTCAACCTACCGGTAAACATGTTCTGCTGACTGGGGTGGTAGCAGCCGACCAACCGCACGCCGGCCCTCAGCTCCGCGACGACGCCGTGCCCGAACCGCGGCTTGGGCAGCCCGGCGGCGGCCGGTAGCCGCAGCGCGACCTGCCAGCCGAACCCGCCCAGGGCCACGACCACCCGAACGTGCTCGGACACCAGCCGCCATTCGGCGTCCAGCCAGGGCCAGCAGGCATCCCGCTCCGCGGGCGTCGGGGCGTTGGCCGGCGGCGCGCACCGCACGGGCGCCGAGATCCGGATCCCGTTGGCGCGCAACCCGTCCGCGGCGTCCACGCTGGTCGGCTGATTCACCAGCCCGGCCCGGTGCAGCGCCGCGTACAGCTGGTCCCCCGACCGGTCGCCGGTGAACATCCGGCCGGTCCGGTTGGCGCCGTGCGCGGCCGGCGCCAGCCCGACGACCAGCAGCCGGGGCCGTTCGGACCCCCAGCCCGGCACCGGGCGTCCCCAGTACGGCTGGTCGGCGAAGGCCCGGCGCTTGACGACCGCGACGTCCTCGCGCCAGGTGACCAGCCGCGGGCAGGCCCGGCACACACTGATCAGCGCGTCGAGCGCGGGCATCGAGTCGGCTTGGGCCGCCAGCCGTTCGACCCCCGCGGCATCGGCGGCCACCGGGGTAGCCGGGGTCGCCGGATCGCCGGGCCAGCCGGTGCCGGGATCGACCGGGGACGCGAAGGGACGGCCGGTGCGTGGGTGAACGAGCACATGAACATCGTGCAGTCACCGGGTGCCCACCGGGAAATTCGGTGGCCGCGCAGACCGACCCGGGCTACATTCAGCCGCGATATCCATGAGCCATACGAGCCGCGGCCCGGCGATTTTGATCCTGTTCGCCACGCTGATGGCCACGTCGGGCACCGGCATCTCGCTGGTGGCCTTCCCGTGGCTGGCATTGCAGCACAACAACAGCGCGCGCGACGCGGCGCTGGTGGCCGGCGCGACGACGGTGCCGCTGGTGGTCTCCACGGTGGTCGCCGGCACCGCGGTCGACTTCTTCGGGCGGCGCCGGGTCTCGGTGGTGGCCGACCTGCTGTCGGGCGCGGCGGTGGCCGCCGTCCCGCTGCTGACCTGGTCGTCCGGCGCTTCGACGCTCAGCGTGGCGGTGCTGGCGGCGCTGGCCGCGATGACGGGCGGGTTCGACCCGGCCGGGATGACGGCCCGACAGTCGATGCTGCCCGAGGCCGCCGCCCGCGCCGGGTGGTCCCTGGACCGGGTCAACAGCGGCTACGAGGCCGTGCTGAACCTGGGCTACATCGTCGGCCCGGGGTTCGGCGGCCTGCTGATCGCCGTCCTCGGCCCCGTCTCCACGATGTGGGTCACCGCGGGGGCGTTCGGGTCATCGCTGCTGGCGATCGCCGCGCTGCGGCTCGAGGGCGCCGGGACTCCCGAGAGCCGGGCCAACGGGCTGGTCGCCGGCATCACCGAGGGGTTGCGGTTCGTGTGGAGCCTGCGGGTGCTGCGCACCCTGGGGCTGATCGACCTGGCCGTCACCGCGCTGTACCTGCCGATGGAAAGCGTGCTGTTCCCGAAGTACTTCGCCGACCGGCATCAGCCCGCCGCGCTGGGGTGGGCGCTGATGGCGCTCGCCGGCGGCGGCCTGGTCGGCGCGCTGGGCTACGCGGCGCTGTCCGCGCGGGTGCGCCGGCGCGCGGCCCTGCTCGGCGCGACGCTGACGCTCGGCGCGGCGGCGGCCGGCATCGCGTTGCTGCCGCCGCTGCCGGTGATCCTGGCGCTGTGCGCGGTGGTCGGGCTGGTCTACGGGCCGATCCAGCCGATCTACGCCTACGTGGTGCAGACCCGGGCGCCGCAGCGGCTACGCGGCCGGGTGGTCGGGGCGATGGCGTCGCTGACGTATGCCGCGGGGCCGTTGGGGTTGCTGGTGGCCGGGCCGCTGGCCGACGCCGCCGGGCTGAAGGCCACGTTTCTGGCGCTGGCACTGCCCATCCTTGTGATCGGGCTTTTCGCCTGCCGGCTGCCGTCGCTGCGGGAATTGGATGCCGCGCCCGCGCCGCTCTGATGCGCTATTCGCCGAGGATCTTGCGCTTCTGCTGCTCGAACTCGTCGTCGGTGAGCAGGCCACGCTCTTTCAGGGCGGCCAACCGCTCGAGCCGGTCCACGGGGTCTTGTGGCGCGTTTTGCGCCGCCGGGAAGCCCGCCATCGCCTGCTGCGGCATCTCGGTGCCGCGCCGCATCATCTCGGCCCGGAACGCGGCGGGGTCGGCGATGGCCTGGCGGATCACGTCGGTCATCGGCATGCCCATCACCTGCGCACCGGCCAGGTCGGGGCGGGCGGCGGTGATGGCGTCGACGGCCGTGTCGGCGGTGTCGGCCGGCCGGCGGTCGAGTTCGACGCGGCCGTGGTCCTTGGGGTCGTAGAGCACGGGCAGCCGCATGCCGGGGCGCGGCCTGGTCAGCTGGGGCAACAGTGCGGTCAGGGTGGCCTCGAACGGCGGTTCGGCCTCGGGCGTGATGCGCAGGCACAGCTTCCAGCGGACCTCGGTGTTTGCGACCAGGTTCGGGTTGCCGACGGTGATCGAGACGGCCGACTGCTCGGCGGCCAGTACGTCGGCGAACGCCCGGACGCCGACTTTGCTGAGTTTCCGCTGCCCGAACATCGACCCGCCCTTTGTCCGCTGGAACCGCTCAACTGTACAGCCGTCATCGGACCGTAGGATCGGCTCGTGGATGACGCGCTGGCCGGGCTGATCGCCGACCTGCCCGACGGGACGGTCGTCACCGACCCCGCGATCACCGACGGCTACCGCCAGGACCGGGCTTTCGACCCGGCCGCCGGCAAGCCGCTGGCGGTGGTACGGCCGCGGCGCACCGAAGAAGTCCAGACCGTGCTGCGGTGGGCCAGCGCGAACCGCGTGCCGGTAGTCACCCGGGGAGCCGGCAGCGGCCTGTCGGGCGGGGCGACGGCCCTGGACGGCGGGATCGTGCTGTCCACGGAGAAGATGCGCGACATCACCGTGGACCCCGTCACCCGCACCGCGGTGTGTCAGCCCGGCCTGTTCAACGCCGAGGTGAAGAAGGCCGCCGCCGCGCACGGGCTGTGGTATCCGCCCGACCCGTCGTCGTTCGAGATCTGCAGCATCGGCGGCAACATCGCCACCAACGCCGGCGGGCTGTGCTGCGTGAAGTACGGCGTCACCACCGACTACGTGCTGGGCATGCAGGTGGTGCTGGCCGACGGCACCGCGGTGCGGCTGGGCGGCCCACGCCTGAAGGACGTGGCGGGGCTCCCGCTGACCAAGCTCTTCGTCGGCAGCGAGGGCACGCTGGGCGTCGTCACCGAGGTGACGCTGCGGCTACTGCCCGCCCAGAACGTCTCGAGCATCGTGGTGGCGACGTTCGCGTCGGTCGAGGCGGCGGTCGACGCGGTGCTGGGGGTGACCGGCCGGCTGCGCCCCTCGATGCTGGAATTCATGGACTCGGTGGCGATCAACGCCGTCGAGGACTCCTTGCGCATGGACCTGGACCGGGACGCCGCCGCCATGTTGGTCGCCGGCTCCGACGAGCGCGGCGCCGCCGCCGGGCAGGACGCCGCGGTGATGGCCGCGGTGTTCGCCGAACACGATGCGACAGAAGTGTTTTCGACCGACGACCCCGACGAGGGCGAGGCCTTCGTCGCCGCCCGCCGGTTCGCCATCCCCGCGGTGGAGGCCAAGGGCTCGCTGTTGCTCGAGGACGTCGGGGTGCCGCTGCCGCAGCTGGGGGCGTTGGTCAGCGGCATCGCGCGCATCGCCGCCGAGCGCGACGTGCTGATCTCGGTGATCGCGCACGCGGGCGACGGCAACACCCACCCGCTGATCGTGCACGATCCCGCGGACGCCGCGATGGCCGAGCGCGCGCACGCCGCCTACGGCGAGATCATGGACCTGGCCGTCGGCCTGGGCGGCACCATCACCGGCGAGCACGGCGTCGGCCGGCTCAAGCGGCCGTGGCTGGGCGGCTACCTCGGGCCCGAGGCGCTGGCGTTGAACCAGCGCATCAAGGCGGCGCTGGACCCGTTGGGCATCCTGAACCCGGGCGTGGCGATCTAGCGCCTGCTCGGGCCCGGCCGAGCGTGAAGCTGGCCGCACATTCGGCGTCGAACGTGAAGCTGGCCGCACGCTCGGCGCCCACGGCGGTTGACAGCTCGGGCCTTGTGTCGTATCAATGAGACATGACTGCGGCTATGTCTCACCGCTCGCCGGTCGCGTTCGCGCTCGCCACCGCCGAGACCTGGTCGAACCCGTGGCCGATGTACCGGGCGCTGCGCGACCGCGATCCGGTGCACCACGTCGTCCCCGCCGGCCGCCCCGACCACGACTACTACGTGCTGTCCCGGCACGCCGACATCTGGGCGGCGGCCCGCGACCACGAGACGTTCTCCTCGGCGCAGGGGTTGACCGTCAACTACGGTGACCTGGAAATGATTGGGCTGCAGGACAACCCGCCGTTCGTCATGCAGGACCCGCCGGGGCACACCGAGTTCCGCAAACTCGTGTCGCGCGGCTTCACCCCGCGCCAGGTCGAGGCGGTGGAGCCCAAGGTCCGCGAGTTCGTGGTGGAGCGCATCGAGGGGTTGCGCGCCGCCGGGGGCGGCGACATCGTCGCCGAGCTGTTCAAGCCGCTGCCGTCGATGGTGGTGGCCCACTACCTCGGGGTTCCCGAGGAGGACCGGGCGCAGTTCGACTGGTGGACGGACGTGATCGTGGCGGCCAACACCGCCGACGGCGGCGTGGCCGGCGCGCTGGAATCCGTCGGCGACGCGGTCGGGTCGATGATGGCCTACTTCACCGCGCTGATCGAGCGGCGCCGCACCGAACCCGGGGACGACACCATCTCGCATCTGGTGGTCGCCGGCGTCGGCGCGGACGGCGATATCGCGGGGACCCTGTCGGTACTGGCATTCACGTTCACGATGGTCACCGGGGGCAACGACACCACCACCGGCATGCTGGGCGGGTCGATGCCGTTGCTGCAGCAGCGCCCCGACCAGCGCCGGCTGCTGGTGGAGCGGCCCGGACTCATTCCCGACGCGGTCGACGAACTGCTGCGGCTGACCGCGCCGGTACAGGGGCTGGCGCGCACGACCACCCGCGACGTCACCCTGCACGACACGACCATCCCGGCCGGTCGCAAGGTACTGCTGCTGTACGGGTCGGCCAACCGTGACGAACGCCAATACGGGCCCGACGCAGGCGAACTCGACGTCACCCGCTGCCCACGCAACATCCTGACATTCAGCCACGGGGCGCATCACTGCCTGGGGGCAGCGGCGGCCCGGATGCAGTCGCGCGTCGCACTGACCGAATTGCTGTCCCGCTGCCCGGATTTCGAGGTCGACGAGGCGGGGATCGTCTGGTCGGGGGGCAGCTATGTGCGCCGGCCGCTGTCGGTGCCGATCCGCATCAACTCCTGATGGCCGGCGACTGGCTGGGGACACGGCGCCTCGAGGTGGCCGCCGACCGCATACTCGACGCGGCCGAGCAGTTGTGGACGGGGCGCGACCACGCGTCGGTCGGCATGAACGAAATCGCCAAGGCTGCGGGCTGTTCCCGAGCAACCCTGTACCGGTACTTCGAGAACCGCGAGGCGCTGCGCACCGCGTACGTGCACCGCGAGGCCCGCCGGCTCGGCCACGCGATCGCGGCGCGCATCGAGGGCATCGACGACCCGCGCGAACGGCTGATCGCGGGCATCACCGCAACGCTGCGGATGGTGCGCGAGAGCCCCGCGTTGGCCTCGTGGTTCGCGACCAGCCGCCCGCCGATCGGTGGCGAGCTGGCCGGGCAGTCCGAAGTGATCACCGCGCTGGCCGCGGCATTCCTGAGCTCGCTCGGGCCCGAAGACCCCGCCGTCGTCCAACGCCGGGCGCGCTGGTTGGTGCGGGTGCTCACGTCGCTGCTGATGTATCCGGGCGACGACGAGGCCGACGAGCGGGCCATGATCGAGGAGTT
The DNA here is from genome assembly GCA_963711445.1 of uncultured Actinomycetota bacterium. Taxonomy (GTDB): domain Bacteria; phylum Actinomycetota; class Actinomycetes; order Mycobacteriales; family Mycobacteriaceae; genus Mycobacterium. Next base: position 748,371 of record CAVQEF010000001.1, on the reverse strand, counting down.
CGTCGTCCCGATCGCGGCACCGGTCTCCGCGCGCGGCTGATCATGCCCGATCCGTTACGATGACGAGATCACAGCGCCAGTTCCCACAGGCGATTTCACGGTCCGGACGGTAGGTGGAGGTGTGTCATCGGAGCCATCCATTTCATCTCGGGTCTGCCGCGTTCGGGTTCGACCTTGCTGGCCGCGCTGCTGCGGCAGAACCCGCGATTCCAGGCCGGCATGTCGGGCCCGCTGGCCGGCCTGTTCGGCGCCCTGCTGGGCGAAATGAGCGGTCGCAACGAATTTTCGGTGTTCATCGACGACGCCACGCGTGAACGCGTCCTGCGGGGGTTGTTCGACGACTTCTACTCCGGGTCGACCGCCGAGGTCATCTTCGACACCAACCGCGGCTGGTGCCAGTGGATGCCGGCGATCGCGCGGCTGTTCCCGCACGCGAAGGTCGTTGCCTGCGTGCGCGAACTGCAATGGGTCGTCGACAGCATCGAGCGACTGATCCAACGCAACGTGTTCAGCCCGTCGTCGATCTTCAACTACAGCGCCGGCGGCACCGTCTACACCCGCGCCAAACAAGTGGTGGCCGCCGACGGCATGGTCGGCGGCCCCTACGATGCCCTCAAACAGGCCTGCTATGGCGCCCAGCGGGATCGGCTGCTGTTGGTGCAGTACGAAACCCTGTCCACCGACCCCGCCAAGGCCATGCAGGCCATCTACACCTTCCTCGGCGAACCGGCCTTCGACCACGACTTCTCCCACATCGACTACGACGTCACCGAATTCGACGAACGAGCCGGCACCCCGGGCCTGCACACCGTGCGCCCCACGGTCAAAGCCGAACCCCGCGACCCCCTGCTGCCCCCGGACCTGTTCAACCGCTTTGTCCGCGACGCCTTTTGGCGCGACCCGGAACGTATCCCGCCCGGGCTGCACGTCGTGTGAGGTTCCTGCTTCTATCGGAGCGAACCCTACCCGCTCGGGCCGCTGGGGAACGGTGACGTTGGTGCCGGCGCCGCCGCCGTTGGCGCCGATCGTGCCGTCGGCCAGGCCGGGGTCACCGGGGTTGCCCGTGCCGCCCGTGGCGGCTAGTCGCGGACGCGTGTGAAGCGGTGCAGCAGCCACGCCAACGGGATCGTTATCACCAGCGTCGCGACGAACAGGTACAGCATCGAGCCGGTGTAAACGTGGGCGCGGACGACGTAGACCATCGCGAATTCCATGGTGATCAGATGGATCAGGAAGATCTCGTAGGAGATCTCCCCCAGCCACACCATCGGGCGGGTGGCCAGCAGCTGCGAGTACCACCCGCGGTCACCGAGGGCCAGCGGCGCCACGGCCAGCGCGGCGATCACGGCGTAGAAGATCGTCTTGAACAGGGCCTCGCTCAGCGTCGCCGGCGAGGTCGTCGGCGCGCCCGCGATCGGGGTGGAGACGATGAAGTAGCTGATCGTCGCCAGCGGAATCGCCACGAACGCATAGCCGCGCACGCCCATCCGCTGCAGCACGGCCAGCGCCATGCCGGCCAGAAACCAGGCCAGATAGGTGGGCAGCCACAGCCGGGCACCGTCGGGAAACCAGTGATCGGCGTGCACCAGGACCAGCCACGCCGGGCTGATCAGCGTCAGTCCCGCCAATGCCGCCAGCATCAGCCTGGGCTGCCACCGTCGCCGGCAGACCAGCACCAGCAGCACGTAGGCCAGCAGCGGAAGCGCCACGTAGAAGGCGGCTTCCACGGCCAGGCTCCACATCTGGGTCAGACCCTGATGCAGGTACTTGCCCAGGTAGCCGTTGCAGTAGATCTGGGTCAATGTCAGGTTGCGGACCAGGCCCCACCACGTGTGGCCGGGGTTGGGCCCCGCCTGGCGGAAGTGGTACAGCACGTAGGCGAACAGCACGGTGATGACGTAGGCGGGCATGATGCGCCGAACCCGGTGCCGCGCATAGCGACTCAGCGACGGGGACGGGCCGCCGGTGGCGGCGGACTTCACCCACGGGCGAAACAGCAGGAACCCGGACAACACGAAGAAGATCGGGACGCCGACCTCCATCCGCGCCCCGACGAGCCCCCAGTAGCCGTGGGTGTACTTGCCGGTGGTGTAGGCCGCGTGGGTGCCGACGACCAGCAGGGCGGCGACGGCGCGGATTCCGGTGAGCGAGGCGACCCGGTCGACGTGGGAGACCTGTTCGAGGCCGCCCTGGTCGGTTTCCTCGGACAGGGTCATCCGGCGCCTTGTCGTCGTGGCTTGCCGCCCGGTTGCGGGGTGCGGCGCTGGCCGGAGCCGCGGTCCGGCCGCAGGTCGATCAGGACGCCCGAGATGCGGGTGTGCTCGAGCTTTTTCAGCGTCGCCTTCGGCAGCTTGGCCGGCAGTTCCACCAGCGAGAAGTCGGGGCCGATGGCGATGTGGCCGAAGTCGCTGCGGTGCAGGCCGCCTTCGTTGGCCAGGGCGCCGACGATCGCGCCGGGCCCGATCTTGTGCCGCTTACCGACGGAGACCCGGTAGGTGGCGAAATCCCTTGGAGGCCTCTGCTTATCGCCCGTCCTCTCTGGGCGTTCCCGACGTTCGCGCCGCTCGGGTGGGGGTTCGGGCGACATCAGGAACGCCTCGCCGTCGCGGGACTGCAGCGCCAGCGCCGCGGCGATGTCGGCCAGCGGGACGTTGTGCTCGCGTTCGTAGTCCTCGACGAGCCGGCGGAACAACTCGATGCCCGGGGCGCCGAGCGCGTCGGTGATGGAGTCGGCGAACTTCGCGACCCGTTGGGCGTTGACGTCCTCGACGCTGGGCAGTTCGGCTTCGGTGAGCGTCTGGCGGGTGGCCTTCTCGATGGCCTTGAGCAGGTGGCGCTCGCGCGGGGACACGAACAGCACCGCGACCCCGCTGCGCCCGGCCCGGCCCGTGCGTCCGATGCGGTGCACGTAGGACTCGGTGTCGTGCGGGATGTCGTAGTTCAGTACGTGCGAGATGCGCTCGACGTCCAGGCCGCGGGCGGCCACGTCGGTGGCGACCAGGATGTCCAGCGAGCCGTTCCTGAGCGCGGCAATGGTGCGTTCCCGTTGCGGCTGCGGGATGTCGCCGTTGATGGCGGCCGCGGAAAACCCTCGGGCCCGCAGCTTTTCGGCGACCTCCTCGGTGGCCTGCTTGGTGCGGACGAAGACGATCATCGCCTCGAACGGCTCGACCTCGAGGATGCGGGTGAGCGCATCCATCTTGCGCGGGCCGGCCACCTGGATGTAGCGCTGCGAAATGTTCTGCGCCGTAGCGGTTTTAGATTTTGTGGTGACCTCGAACGGGTCGTGCAGGTACTTGGTGGTGAGCTTGCGGATCGCCGCCGGCATGGTCGCCGAGAACAGCGCCACCTGTTTGTATTCCGGGGTCTCGGACAGGATGCGCTCGACGTCCTCGGCAAAGCCCATGGTCAGCATCTCGTCGGCCTCGTCGAGCACCAGGTAGTCGACGCGGGAGAGGTCCAGCGTGCCCCGCTCGAGGTGGTCGATGACGCGGCCCGGGGTACCGACCACCACCTGCGCGCCGCGTCGTAGCCCGGACAGCTGCACGGTGTAGGACGACCCGCCGTAGATCGGCAGCACGTTGACCTCGGGCAGGTGGGCCCCGTAGCGGCTGAACGCCTCGGCCACCTGCAGGGCCAGCTCCCGGGTGGGCGCGAGCACCAGCGCCTGGGTCGCCTTGCTGGTGACGTCGAGCTTGGACAGGATCGGGATCGCGAACGCCGCCGTCTTGCCGGTGCCCGTTTGGGCCAGGCCGACGACGTCGGAGCCGGCCATGAGCGCCGGAATGGTCGCGGCCTGGATCGCCGTCGGGGTCTCGTAGCCGACGTCGGCGACCGCCCGCAGGACGGCAGGGTGAATCTGCAGGTCGGCGAACGTGGCGGGGGCAGCCTGGGGCGGGCTGTCGGGGAGGGTCATCGCACCCTGGAGTGTAGTGGTGATCGCGCAATCGGCAGAGCCGAGCGCGGCGGGAGCGGCCGGGCTTCGTTCGGGCCCCGCGAGCGTGCGTGCCTGTACGGCGACACGCCGCGCAGGCCGTACAACTGCGCACGCTCGCGGCCCTGCCGGGCGCCCCGAGCCGCCGGGCCCGGCCATGCCTGCCGCACCCGCGGGCCCGAAGACGGTACGGTGCGTCGATGTGGGATTGCGAGCGAGCCGTGCGCTGACGGGCCTGGCCGCGGCCGTCGTCGGCGCCGTGACGCTGACCGGCTGCGGATCCGGGGATTCCACCGTCGCCAAGACACCGCAGGCCCGGCCTACCACCGCGACCGCGTCGATCACCGCCCCGCCGACCCCGAACCCACCCCCGGAGGCGGCGCCCGCGCCCAGCGCCAGCCCCCCGCCTCCCGACCCGTGCGCGGTCAACCTCGCCGCGCCCGCCATCGCCAAGGCAGTCTCGGAGCTGCCGCGCGACCCGCGCAGCCAACAGCCCTGGAACCCCGAACCGCTGGCCGGCAACTACAACCAGTGCGCCCAACTGTCGGCGGTGATCATCAAGGCCAATACCAACGCCGACCATCCCGCCACCCGAGCCGTGCTGTTCCACCTCGGGCAGTTCATCCCGCAGGGCGTGCCCGACACCTACGGGTTCAACGGCATCGACGAGTCACAGACCACCGGCGACACGGTCGCGCTGACCTACCCGAGCGGCATCAACGGCCTGGCCACCGACGTGCGGTTCCACTGGAACGGCAATGGGGTGGAGTTGATCGGCAACGCTGCGGGCCGCTGACCGAGCCAGCGGCTGGCAACGGTGGGGCGCCCGGGCCGGCCGGGAATCATGATCGGCGGCCGGGACCAGCGCGCTGAGGACAGCGTGCGTCAACCACTCACCTGCAACGGAAGCGAGATCGCCCCGGAACCGCCTGTCACCACCAACACCCAACGACCATCGATCGGCAGGGGCACCTCGACGTCGAAAAAGGCGAATCCGATTTCGCCGCCGGCCGCGGCATCCGGCAGGTCGTAGGTGATGTTGAGCGGTTCCTCGCCCGCCGGCGGCACGATCTCCACTTCGATTTGCCGGACGGGGCTATCAGTTTCGGTCTGCGTGAGCACCACAAGCACAAACCGGGCCAACCGGTCGGGCCCGACCACGAATCCGGACAGCACGCCGCCCGACACCCTCAGTTTGTTGTCCACCACCGAAGCCGCTTCGGCGAGAAAGGCACCGGTGATCACACGCCGAAGTTACCGTGTCGTCGGCCATTGGCGGCGATCGAGGGGCATAACGGCACGCCGCGCGGCTGGCCGGCGTCTCCGCGGTAGCCGGGTTGCGGGGGGATGAGCACGAATCTGTGCCTCGTCGCAGTCAACCAAGCGGAAGCGCAGCAACGGCATGTTGCCGCGTGTAGGCTTCCCCACGACTCGAGATCCGCCATCTTTGCTCAACGGTTGACAGAGAGCGAGTGCAGCGCCGAAATTCCCGCCGATCCTTGACCCGGCAGTTGAGCCGAAGGGAGCTACCGCGGACGTGAACGACGACCCTCGGGCCGATGTGGTGAGCCGCCAGTACCAGCGGTACCGGTACCCCCCGCCCATCCAGGACCTCGAAGACTGGACCGCCGGCAACTGGGAATGGTTCGACCCGTCCCACGCCTACCCGATGTTGTGGCCCGACCGGGAATACCGGCGCGACCTCGACATCCTGATCGCGGGCTGCGGCACCAACCAGGCGTCGGTCTTCGCCTACATGAATCCCGACGCCAAGGTCGTGGCGACCGACATCAGCCAGGCCTCCCTGGACCACCAGCAGTATCTGAAGGACAAGTTCGGGCTGTGGAACCTGGAGCTCAAGCTGCTCCCGATCGAGGAGTTGCCCACGCTGGGGCGCGACTTCGATCTCATCGTGTCGACGGGAGTTTTGCATCACCTGGCGGATCCGCCCACGGGCCTCAAGGCGCTGTCGGAATGCTTGCGCCGCGACGGCGTCATGGGCCTCATGCTGTATGCGAAGTACGGCCGGATCGGCGTGGAAATGATGCAGTCGGTGTTTCGCGACCTGGGCATGGGTCAGGACGACGCGTCGGTCCAGATGGTCAGGGAGATGCTGGCGTTGCTGCCGCCGGACCATCCCGTCAACAGCTACATGCGGATCGCGCCGAGCTTCATGCAGTCCGATGCCGCGGTGGTGGACACCTTCCTGCACGGTCGCGAGCGCAGCTACACCGTCGACGACTGCGTCGACTTCGTCACCTCGACCGGACTGGCCTTCCAGGGCTGGCTGATCAATGCGCCGTACTACCCGCACGACTGGTTCACGCCGGGAACCGGCCTGTACCCGGCCGTCAACGCGCTGCCCGAGCAAAAGCTCTGGTCCATGATGGAACGCCTGCACGTGCTCAACGCGTGCCACTTCTTCATGGCGTGCCATCGCGACCGGCCCGAAGAGAGCTACAAGATCGATTTCTCGACCGATGACGCCCTCGACTACGTCCCGTTGATGCGCATGCGTTGCGGCCTGGACGGCAACGAGATCGTCCGCCCGGATTTTCGGATGGGCCTCAACAACGCGCAGCTGTCCTTCGTGCGAGGCGTCGACGGGCGCAGCACCATCCGCGAGATCGCCGGGCAGGTGGCGCAGAACGGGGACCGGGCCCGCATGGCCGATGTGGAGCAGTTCGGCCGCAAGCTTTTCCAGTCGCTGTGGCGGCTCGACTTCCTCGCGATGCGGCTGAACCGGGGCTGACGGCCGCGAGCCCGGCCGTCCCCGCGGCCCGGACACCGCTTGGGTGTCGTAGCCCTGCCCTACAGTGGCTGCTGTGTTCGTCACCGGCGACAAGATCGTTTACAGCGCATCGGATCTGGCGGCCGCGGCCCGCTGCGAGTACGCCCTGCTGCGTGACCTGGACGCCAAACTCGGCCGGGGCCCCACCGTCGCCGCCGAGGACGAGCTGCTGGCCCGCACCGCCGCCCTCGGTGGCGAGCACGAGCGGCGCCGCCTCGAGACGCTGCGCGAGACGTTCGGAGCGGCGGTCGCCGTCATCGGCCGGCCCGCCTACACCCGCGCCGGGCTCACCGCCGCCGCCGAGGCGACCCGGCGCGCCGTCGCCGGCGGCGCCCCGGCGGTGTATCAGGCCGCCATGTTCGACGGCCGCTTCGTCGGTTTCGCCGACTTCCTGGTCCGCGACGGCGAGCGCTACCGGGTGGTCGACACCAAGCTGGCCCGCTCGCCCAAGGTCGAGGCGCTGCTGCAGCTGGCGGCCTACGCCGACGCGCTGGCCGCCTCGGGCGTTCCGGTCGCGCCGGAGGCCGAGCTGGAGCTCGGCGACGGGACGGTCGTGCCCTACCGGGTGTGCGACCTGGTCCCGGTCTACCGGTCCCAGCGCGCGCTGTTGCAGCGTCTGCTCGACGAGCACCACGCCGCGGGCACCGCCGTCCGCTGGGACGACCAGGGCGTGCGGGCCTGTTTTCACTGCCCGCTGTGCGTCGAGCAGCTGCGCGCCGCCGATGACCTGCTGCTGGTCGCCGGCCTGCGCGTCAGCCAGCGCGACAAGCTCATCGACGCCGGGATCACCACGCTGCGCGAGCTCGCCGGCCACACCGGGCCGGTGCCGGACCTGGCGCCGGGCGTCGTCGCCAAGCTGACCGCACAGGCCGAAATGCAAGTGCGCCAACGCCTTACCGAGGTGCCCCAATTCGAGGTCGTCGATCCCCGGCCGCTGGCGCTGCTGCCCGACCCGGACCCCGGTGACCTGTTCTTCGACTTCGAGGGCGACCCGCTGTGGACCGCCGACGGCCACGACTGGGGCCTGGAATACCTGTTCGGCGTCCTGGAGGCGGGGGGCAACTTCCGCCCGCTCTGGGCGCACGACCGCGCCGAGGAGCGCGCGGCGCTGCAGGGATTCCTGGCGATGGTGGCCAAGCGCCGCAGGCGCCACCCCCACATGCACATCTACCACTACGCGCCCTACGAGAAGACCGCGCTGCTGCGCTTGGCCGGACGCTACGGCGTCGGCGAGGACGAGGTCGACGAACTGCTGCGCAGCGGCACGCTGGTCGACCTGTACCCATTGGTGCGCAAGAGCATTCGCACCGGCGCGGAGTCGTTCAGCCTCAAGGCGCTCGAGCCGCTGTACATGGGCGCGCAGCTGCGCGCCGGAGAGGTCACCACCGCCGCCGACTCGATCACCTCCTACGCCCGCTACTGCGAGCTGCGGGCCGACGGACGCTCCGACGACGCCGCGTCGCTGCTCCAGGAGATCGAGGACTACAACCACTACGACTGCCGCTCGACGCGCGAGCTGCGCAACTGGCTCCTGCTGCGCGCCATGGAGGCCGGCACCACACCTCTTGGGCCGCAACCCGTTCCCGACGGCGACAGTGTCGAGGACCGCGACGACCTGGCGGCGAGGCTGGCACGGTTCACCGGCGACGCCGCCGTCGGCGAGCGCACGGCGCAGCAGACGGCGGTGGCGCTGGTGGCCGCGGCCCGCGGCTATCACCGGCGCGAGGACAAGCCGTTCTGGTGGGCGCACTTCGACCGGCTGAACTTCCCCGTCGAAGAGTGGTCGGACAGCAGCGACGTCTTCCTGGCCGAGCGGGCGTCGGTCCGCGTCGACTGGCACACCCCGTCGCGCGCCCGCAAGCCGCAGCGGCGAGTGCGGCTGCGCGGCGAGCTCACCAGCGGCGACCTGGCCAAGGACGTGTTCGCACTCTACGACCCGCCGGCCCCGCCGGGCATGACCGACAATCCCGACCGCCGGGCTGCCGGGCGCGCCGAGGTCGTCGAGGTCGACGACCCGGCACTGCCCACCGACGTGCTCATCCTCGAGCGAACCGGCAACGACGGCAACACCTTTGAGCAGCTGCCGTTCGCGCTGACCCCCGGCCCGCCCGTCCCCACCCCGGCGTTGCGCGAGTCGATCGAGTCGACCGCCGCCGCGCTGGCCGACGGGTTGCCGCGGCTGCCGGACACCGCCATCGTCGACATCCTGCTGCGCCGCGCGCCGCGCACCCGCAGCGGCGATCCGCTGCCGCACGGCGCTGACACCGCCGCCGACATCACCGCCGCCGTCCTGGACCTGGACTCGTCCTACCTGGCCGTGCACGGGCCACCGGGAACCGGCAAGACCTACACCGGCGCGCGCGTGATCGGCGACCTGGTCGCCGGGCACGGCTGGCGCGTCGGCGTGGTGGCCCAGTCGCACGCCGCGGTGGAAAACGTGCTGGACTGCGTGATCGACGCCGGGCTGCTCGATCCGGCGCGCGTCGCCAAGAAACGCCACGACCACCACCCTGCGCGCTGGCAGCAGATCGACAGCGGCCACTACGCGGCGTTTCTCGCCGACACGCCGGGATGCGTGATCGGCGGCACCGCATGGGATTTCGCCAACCCCGCCCGGGTGCCGCCGGGCAGCCTGGATCTGCTGGTCATCGATGAGGCCGGCCAGTTCTGCCTGGCCAACACCATCGCCGTGGCGCCGGCGACCGCGAACCTGCTGCTGCTCGGCGACCCCCAGCAGCTGCCGCAGGTCAGCCAGGGCACCCACCCCGAGCCGGTCGACACCTCCGCGCTGGAGTGGCTGGTCGACGGTCAGCGCACCCTGCCCGACGAGCGGGGCTACTTCCTGGACCGCTCCTACCGGATGCACCCGGCGGTGTGCGGCGCGGTTTCGGCGCTGTCCTACGACGGCCGCCTGCACTCGCACACCGAGCGCACCGCCGCGCGCCGCCTTGACGGGCACCGGCCCGGGGTGCGCGTGCTCGCCGTTGCCCACCAAGGCAATTCGACCGAAAGCCCCGAGGAGGCCGCCGAGATCGCCGCCGAGATCGAGCGGCTGCTCGGCGCGACCTGGACCGACGAGCACGGCGCCCGGCCGCTGGGTCCCGGCGACGTGATGGTGCTGGCGCCCTACAACGCGCAGGTGGCGCTGGTCCGTCGGCGCCTGGCGGAAGCCGGGCTGGGCGGGGTGCGGGTGGGGACCGTCGACAAGTTCCAGGGCGGGCAGGCCCCGGTGGTGTTCGTGTCAATGACGGCCTCGTCGGTCGACGACGTGCCCCGCGGGATTTCGTTCCTGCTCAACAGGAACCGGCTCAACGTCGCCGTCAGCCGCGCCCAGTACGCGGCGGTGGTCGCGCGCTCGCACCTGCTGACCGAGTACCTGCCGGCCACGCCCGCCGGCCTGATCGACCTCGGTGCGTTTTTGGCGCTGACCGACCGGAACTACGTGCCGGACGAGTGCCGCCCGTAGCCGGTCGCCTCGCCGTTGGGATCGGAACGTTGAGAGAGCTCGCCGACCCGGCGTAGGCGACCTCCGGCGGTAACGCGAGACCCGTTGCGCGCCAAACTAACCGGCTGGCCCCGCGCGCCCGGGTCGGTGGCCAGGCTGCGCCGGGAGTCGACGGGCCCGCCGTGCCACGCGTCGGCAGGCGCCGAACGCGGATGCCCGAACCGCTCCCGTGGAGGCCCGGTGCCGTCCTCCCGCTCGGCGGCGACGCCCGGGCCGGATTCCCGGCGCAGGACCACCTCGACGTAGTCGTCGTCGTCATAGTCGTCGTCATAGCCGTCGTCATAGTCGTCGCCCGCGTCGGAGTCGGCCGCGGGCGGGGCCTGATCGCCAGCGTTGCCCCCGCGCCGCATCACCGCGGGCGCGAACCCGACCAGGAACAGCGCCGCGACGATCCCGAACAGAGCGACGAAGGCGGGCAGCAGCATCGACTGCGCCATCGCGGCCGCGAACGGCTCGCGGACGAACGCCGGCAGCCGCAGCGTGCCGGGGCGGTGCGGGACGGTCGCCGGCGTCTCGGCGCCGATCCGCGACGTCATGAACGCGGCCATGCCGGCGCTGCCCAGCACCGCGCCGAGCTGGCGGACGGCGTTGTAGACCCCCGAGCCCGCACCGGCCAGGCGCGGGGGCAGGTTGCGGGTCGCGGTGGCCGTCAGCGGCGACCAGGCGAACGCGTTGCCCACCCCGAGCACCATGAACGGCAACACCAGCCGCCAGATCGGCGTGTCCGGGCCCATCTCGAAGGCCAGCCAGGTCAGCGCGATCGCGAACATGGAGAAGCCGAAGCCGAGCAGCGGCCGTGGATGGTAGCGGTCGACGAGGCGGCCCACGAACGGCGCGAGCACCCCGGCCGTGATCGCCATCGGCGCGATCAGCAGGGCCGAGCGGGTCGGCGACAGCCCGCACACCGTCTGGGCGTAGAACGTGACCGGCAGCACCATCCCCGTCATCGCGAAGGCGGTGATGGCCACCCCGATGTTGCACAGGTAAAAGTCGCGGTCGGCGAAGATGACCAGCGGGATCAGTGGTTCGCGGCGGTTCACCGACTGCCAGTAGACGAACGCCGAGACGAACCCGACGCCGGCCACGATCAGCGCCCAGATCCACGGCTGCCAGTGCGCGGCCTGGCCCTGCTGCAGCCCGAAGACGATCAGGAAGATGCCCACCCCGGACAGCCCGACCCCGACCGGGTCGAACCGGTGCAGCTGCGTAGGCAGCTCCGGAACCAGCCACACCGCCAGCGCCAGCCCGGCCACGCCGATGGGCACGTTGACGAAGAAGATCCATTCCCAGCCCAGCCCGTCGACCAGCAGGCCCCCGGCCAACGGCCCCGCCAGGCTGGCGACGCCGGCGGTGGCTCCCCACAGGCTCACCGCGACACCGCGCCGGTGCGCCGGGAAGATGCGGGTGATCGTCGTCAGCGTCTGCGGGGTGAGCACCCCGGCGCCGACGCCCTGCACGACGCGGGCGGCGATCAGCATGCCCGCGCTGCCCGACAGCCCGCACCATATCGAGGCGAGCGTGAACACCACCAGGCCGACCAGGTAGAGCCGCTTGGGTCCGAACCGGTCGCCGAGCCGCCCCGCCACCAGCAACACCACCGCATACCCCAGCAGGTAGGCACTGGTCACCCACACCACCGCGTCGTAGCCGATGCGCAGGTCGGCCATGATGGTCGGGTTCGCGATGGCGACGATGGTCGAGTCGACCATGATCATGAAGAAGCCGATCATCATCGCCCACAGCGCCCACCACGGATCGCCGGCACGTCCGGTGCCCGACGTGCGGTTGGCGAAGCGGCCGCTGCCCGCGCGCCGGTTCCCCCCGGGCGACCGGGGCGACCGCGGCGACTCGGCCGTCACCATCTACCCACCTCGTTCAGCTCTACCGTGGCGTTCCGCCACCGTCGACCGGCAAACGGGCCGGATCGTTCCCCGCCCCCTCGTGCAGCGCCATTATCTCGGTTGCGGCGACGGCCCGCGCGGCCACGCACCCACTGCGGGGCGCCGAGGCGCGTTAGCCTGAAATGAACGCCACTCGCAGGAGAGAGGATATGCGGGCCCGACGCAAGAGGTCACACAGGTCTGACGACCGATCCCCCAAGTCCGGCGCGGAGCCGGGGCCGGAGCAGGGGTCTAAGCCCACGGGCGGCCGGCCCAAAGCGTCCGCGCGGGCGTTGGCGCAGGTCATCGAGCGTAGTTCGCGGATTCAGGGACCGGCGGCCGAGGCCTACGTGTCCCGCCTGCGGCACGCGCACCCGGGCATCACCCCGGCCGGGGTGATCGCCAAGCTGCAGCGGCGCTACGTGGCGCTGGTCACGCTCGGCGGCATGGCGGTGGGCGCGGTGGCGACGGTCCCCGGCGTGGGCACGATCAGCGCGCTGTCGGCGGCCGCGGCCGAAACCGTGGCGTTCCTCGAGGCCACCGCGTTCTTCGTGCTGGCGGTGGCGGTCGCACACGGCGTTCCCGCCGAACACCGGGAACGGCGCCGCGCGCTGGTGCTGGCGGTGCTGGTCGGAGACAACAGCAAGCAGGCGGTCGGCCAGCTGCTCGGCCCGTCGCGCACCACCGGCGGCTGGGTTGCCGAGGGCGTGGCCGCACTGCCCCTGTCGTCGATGTCGCGGCTGAACCAACGGCTGCTCAAGTCGTGGGTGAAGCGGTACACGGTGCGGCGCAGCGCTCTGGTGTTCGGCAAGGTGCTGCCGGTGGGCATCGGCGTCATCGTCGGCGCCGTCGGCAACTACTTCGCGGGCAGGACGATCGCCCGCAACGCCCAGCGCGCGTTCGGCACCCCGCCCGCGCGCTGGCCCCGCACCCTGCACCTGGTGCCGCCGGTCGAAGAAGCGGGCTAGCTGGGGTAAGGACACTCGGGCTCTGTCCGGTGACGAGCCGTTGAGGCATCGAATGCGAGCCGCCTTGATCCACCGGCAGTGCTGGCCAACGGCTTTCGGCGGAGCGAGGGCGCTCGGCGCCCACACGAAATCACGATTTCCCGCGCGCCCCTGACGGCCCTTACGAGACGCGGCGGCATCACCCATGCCCTGATGGAAATTAATTGAGATCAATTGTTTTCACATAATCTTCAAAAGCTTCTCAGAAGCGCGTAATGTCCCCGGGCTATCCGACGTTGGTTTTGCCCGCCGATGGGAGCCCGCGATGTCGTCATTTGCGCTCGTCTCTCCGGATGTGGTTTCGATGGCGTCGCGGGATCTGGCCGGGGTCGGATCGGCTTTGCGGTCGGCGCATGTGGTGGCGGCCGGGTCGACGACGCAAATTGCTGTTGCGGCGCAGGACGAGGTGTCGGCGGCGATAGCGAAATTGTTCGACACCTACGGTCGGCAGTATCAGGCGGCGAGCGCCCAAGTTGCGCAGTTCCACGACCAGTTCGTGCAGAACCTCACCGGGGGCGGGTACGCCTACGCAGCGGCCGAGGCCGCCAGCACGTCGCCGCTGCGGTCCGCCGAGGCGAGCGTCATGGCTGCCGTCAACGCCCCCACGCAGGCGGCGGTGGGCCGTCCGCTGATCGGCAACGGCGCCAACGGCGCCGCGGGAACCGGGCAGGCCGGCGGGGCCGGCGGGATCTTGTGGGGCAACGGCGGCAATGGCGGGTCGGGTACGCCCGGCACGTCCACCAACCCCGCCGGGGGGCGCGGTGGGGCCGGCGGGGCCGCGGGCCTGTTCGGGAACGGCGGCGCCGGTGGGGCCGGCGGAACGGCTTTCGCCGGTAGCGGTGCCTCCGGCGGTAACGGCGGTGCCGGCGGTGCCGGCGGGACGTTGGGCGGCTTCGGCGGCGCCGGCGGGGCCGGCGGTGTAGGTGCGGCCGGCGCTCTGGGCGTGGCCGGCGGCACTGGCGGTGCCGGTGGTGCCGGCGGTGCCGACCACGCTCTGCTGGGCTGGAGTGCCGGCAGGGGCGGCGCGGGCGGGAACGGCGGGGCGGGATTTGCCGGCACCGCAGGTTCTGCTGGTGGTGGGCCTGTGGGAGGGGCCGGTGTGAACGGCTCTGCGGGAGGCGTGGGCGGCAACGGTGGAGCCGGTGGTGGCAGCTACGGGTTGGCTAGCCACTCGGGAGCCGGTGGTGCCGGTGGTTCCGGCGGTCAGGGCGGTCTTGGCGGGGATGGCGGCACCGGCGTCGGCTATGGCGTGGCCGGTGGTAACGGTGGGACGGGTGGCGACGGTGGCACCGCGGGCACCGGTGGTGCCGGCGGGGCGGCGGCGCTCTCCGGGTTTGTCGGTGCTGCGGGCAAGGCGGGCACGGGGGGTGCTGGTGGCGTTGGCGGTAATGGTGGGGCTGGCGATAGCGGTGTCACGGGCGGCGGCGCGGGCGGGCGCGGTACTGCTGGTTTCGGCGGTGGCGTCGGCGGGGCGGGCGGCCAAGGCGGTGCCGCGGGTGCCAGCGGAACCAACGGCGACGGCGGGGCCGGCGGGGCCGGAGGCGCGGGCGGTGCAGGGGGCGATGGTGCTGCCGGGGTGAGCACCGCTGGCAGCGCCGGCGGAGATGGCGGCAACGGTGGTGCCGCCGGCGCAGGCGGCGTGGCCGGCGCGGGCTCCGGTGCGGCGGGCAGCGCGGGCACCAACGGCGCCGGTGGCGATGGTGGTGCCGGCGGCAGCGGCGGCAACGGCGCGACGGGCGCGGCCGGCATCGGTGACGGCGGCGCCGGTATGGCCGGTACCGACGGCGGCGCCGGGGGTACCGGTGGTAACGGTGGCGCCGGGGTGGGCGGTGTCGGCGGCGGTAACGGCGGCGCCGGTGGCGCCGGTGGTGTCGGCGGCGGCGGCGGCGTCGGCGCCGATGCGCTGACCAGCGCTGGCGGAACCGGCGGTAACGGCGGCGCCGGCGGGGCCGCCGGCGCCGGCGGTCAGGGCACCGATGGCGGCACCGCGGGTGGAGCGGGAACGGCCGGTGCGGGCGGGAACGGCGGCAATGGCGGCGCCGGTGTCGCCGGGACGGCGGGCACGGCGGGCACCCCCGACGGCACCGCCGGCGGCCAAGGCGGCACCGGAGGCACCGGCGGTGACGCCGGCGGCGCGACCGCCACCAACGGCAACGGCGGCCAAGGCGGGGGCGGCGGCACCGGCGGCGCCGGCTATGACCCCTCCACCGACCCCAACGCCACCGCGGGCGCCTCCGGCGGCAACGGCGGCCAAGGCGGGGGCGGCGGCACCGGCGGGGCCGCCGGCACCGGCGGCCAAGGCGGCACCAACGGCGACGGCGGGGCCGCCGGCACCGGCGGGGCAGGCGGCACCGGTATCGCCGGTTCGGCAGGCACCAACGGCGGTGACGGCGGCACCGGCGGGGGCGGCGGCACCGGCGGCGCCGCCGGCGGCACCGGGGCCAGCGCGGGCAGCGACGGCGATGGCGGCAACGCCGGCAACGGTGGCGCCGGCGGCACCGGCACCGCGGGCACCGCCGGCACCCCCGACGGCAGCCAGGGCGGCCAAGGCGGCACCGGCGGCACCGGCGGTGACGCCGGCGGCGCGAACGCCACCAACGGCAACGGCGGCACCGGCGGAACCGGCGGCACCGGCGGCGCCGGCTATGACCCCTCCACCGACCCCAACGCCACCGCGGGCGCCTCCGGCGGCAACGGCGGCAACGGCGGGGGCGGCGGCACCGGCGGGGCGGCCGGCACCGGCGGCCAGGGCGGCACCGACGGCGATGGCGGCAACGCCGGCAACGGTGGGGCCGGCGGCGCCGGGACCGCGGGCACCGCCGGCACTCCCGACGGCGGCCAGGGCGGCCAAGGCGGCGCTGGCGGGACCGGCGGTGACGCCGGCGGCGCGAACGCCACCAACGGCAACGGCGGAACCGGCGGCATCGGCGGGGCCGGCGGCGCCGGCTATGACCCCTCCACCGACGCCAACGCCACCGCGGGCGCCTCCGGCGGCAACGGCGGCAACGGCGGGGGCGGCGGGGCCGGCGGGGCGGCCGGCAGCGGCGGCCAAGGCGGCACCAACGGCGACGGCGGGGCCGCCGGCAATGGCGGGGCAGGCGGCACCGGTATCGCCGGTTCGGCAGGCACCAACGGCGGTGACGGCGGCAACGGCGGGGGCGGCGGCACCGGCGGCGCCGCCGGCGGTACCGGGGCCAGCGCGGGCAGCGACGGCGATGGCGGCAACGCCGGCAACGGTGGCGCCGGCGTTGCCGGGACCGCGGGCACCGCCGGCACTCCCGACGGCGGCCAGGGCGGCCAAGGCGGCGCTGGCGGGACCGGCGGTGACGCCGGCGGCGCGAACGCCACCAACGGCAACGGCGGCACCGGCGGCATCGGCGGGGCCGGCGGCGCCGGCTATGACCCCTCCACCGACGCCAACGCCACCGCGGGCGCCTCCGGCGGCAACGGCGGCAACGGCGGGGGCGGCGGGGCCGGCGGGGCGGCCGGCGCCGGCGGCCAGGGCGGCACCGACGGCGATGGCGGCAACGCCGGCAACGGTGGGGCCGGCGGCGCCGGCACCGCGGGCACCGCCGGCACTCCCGACGGCGGCCAGGGCGGCCAAGGCGGCGCTGGCGGGACCGGCGGTGACGCCGGCGGCGCGAACGCCACCAACGGCAACGGCGGAACCGGCGGCATCGGCGGGGCCGGCGGCGCCGGCTATGACCCCTTCACCGACCCCAACGCCGCCGCGGGCGCCTCCGGCGGCACCGGCGGACACGGCGGCAACGGCGGGGCCGGCGGCGCGGCCGGCACCGGCGGGGTCGGCGGCACCAACGGCGACGGCGGCAACGCCGGCAACGGCGGGGCCGGCGGCACCGGCATCGCAGCCACCGCGGCCAACGCCACCGGCGGTGACGGCGGCAACGGCGGGGGCGGCGGCACCGGCGGCGCCGCCGGCGGCACCGGGGCCAGCGCGGGCAGCGACGGCGATGGCGGCAACGCCGGCAACGGTGGGGCCGGCGGCGCCGGCACCGCGGGCACCGCCGGCACTCCCGACGGCGGCCAGGGCGGCCAAGGCGGCGCTGGCGGGACCGGCGGTGACGCCGGCGGCGCGAACGCCACCAACGGCAACGGCGGAACCGGCGGCATCGGCGGGGCCGGCGGCGCCGGCTATGACCCCTTCACCGACCCCAACGCCGCCGCGGGCGCCTCCGGCGGCACCGGCGGACACGGCGGCAACGGCGGGGCCGGCGGCGCGGCCGGCACCGGCGGGGTCGGCGGCACCAACGGCGACGGCGGCAACGCCGGCAACGGCGGGGCCGGCGGCACCGGCATCGCAGCCACCGCGGCCAACGCCACCGGCGGTGACGGCGGCAACGGCGGGGGCGGCGGCACCGGCGGCGCCGCCGGCGGCACCGGGGCCAGCGCGGGCAGCGACGGCGATGGCGGCAACGCCGGCAACGGTGGGGCCGGCGGCGCCGGCACCGCGGGCACCGCCGGCACCCCCGACGGCAGCCAGGGCGGCCAAGGCGGCACCGGCGGCACCGGCGGTGACGCCGGCGGCGCGAACGCCACCAACGGCAACGGCGGCACCGGCGGCATCGGCGGGGCCGGCGGCGCCGGCTATGACCCCTCCACCGACCCCAACGCCGCCGCGGGCGCCTCCGGCGGCACCGGCGGCCACGGCGGCAACGGCGGGGCCGGCGGCGCGGCCGGCACCGGCGGGGTCGGCGGCACCAACGGCGACGGCGGCAACGCCGGCAACGGCGGGGCCGGCGGCACCGGCATCGCAGCCACCGCGGCCAACGCCACCGGCGGTGACGGCGGCAACGGCGGCACCGGCGGCACCGGCGGCGCCGCCGGCGGCACCGGGGCCAGCGCGGGCAGCGACGGCGATGGCGGCAACGCCGGCAACGGTGGGGCCGGCGGCGCCGGCACCGCGGGCACCGCCGGCACCCCCGACGGCAGCCAGGGCGGCCAAGGCGGCGCTGGCGGGACCGGCGGTGACGCCGGCGGCGCGAACGCCACCAACGGCAACGGCGGAACCGGCGGCATCGGCGGGGCCGGCGGCGCCGGCTATGACCCCTTCACCGACCCCAACGCCGCCGCGGGCGCCTCCGGCGGCACCGGCGGACACGGCGGCAACGGCGGGGCCGGCGGCGCGGCCGGCACCGGCGGGGTCGGCGGCACCAACGGCGACGGCGGCAACGCCGGCAACGGCGGGGCCGGCGGCACCGGCATCGCAGCCACCGCGGCCAACGCCACCGGCGGTGACGGCGGCAACGGCGGGGGCGGCGGCACCGGCGGCGCCGCCGGCGGCACCGGGGCCAGCGCGGGCAGCGACGGCGATGGCGGCAACGCCGGCAACGGTGGGGCCGGCGGCGCCGGCACCGCGGGCACCGCCGGCACCCCCGACGGCAGCCAGGGCGGCCAAGGCGGCACCGGCGGCACCGGCGGTGACGCCGGCGGCGCGAACGCCACCAACGGCAACGGCGGCACCGGCGGCATCGGCGGGGCCGGCGGCGCCGGCTATGACCCCTCCACCGACCCCAACGCCGCCGCGGGCGCCTCCGGCGGCACCGGCGGCCACGGCGGCAACGGCGGGGCCGGCGGGGCGGCCGGCACCGGCGGGGTCGGCGGCACCAACGGCGACGGCGGCAACGCCGGCAACGGCGGGGCCGGCGGCACCGGCATCGCAGCCACCGCGGCCAACGCCACCGGCGGTGACGGCGGCAACGGCGGGGGCGGCGGCACCGGCGGTAACGCCGGCGGCACCGGGGCCAGCGCGGGCAGCGACGGCGATGGCGGCAACGCCGGCAACGGCGGCGCCGGCGGCACCGGCACCGCGGGCACCGCCGGCACCCCCGACGGCGGCCAGGGCGGCCAAGGCGGCACCGGCGGGATCGGCGGTGACGCCGGCGGCGCGAACGCCACCAACGGCAACGGCGGAACCGGCGGCATCGGCGGGGCCGGCGGCGCCGGCTATGACCCCTCCACCGACCCCAACGCCGCCGCGGGCGCCTCCGGCGGCACCGGCGGCCAAGGCGGCAACGGCGGGGCCGGCGGGGCGGCCGGCGCCGGCGGCCAAGGCGGCACCAACGGCGATGGCGGCAACGGCGGCACCGGCGGCCAAGGCGGCACCGGTATCGCCGGTTCGACAGGCACCAACGGCGGCACCGGCGGCAACGGCGGGGGCGGCGGCACCGGCGGCGCCGCCGGCGGTACGGGCGCCAGCGCGGGCAGCGGCGGTCAAGGCGGCAACGCCGGCAACGGCGCCACCGGCGGGACCGGCGGCGACGGCGGCGACGGCGGCACCGGCGGCGCCGGCGGTCAGGCCGGCGCGGCCAACGGCGGCAACACCGGCAGCGGGGGCGACGGCGGCACCGGCGGCGCCGGCGGCCAAGGTGGTGCGGGGCAGAATGCCACGACAGCGGGCGGCGCCGGCGGCGCCGGCGGCACCGGCGGCCACGGTGGCGCCGGCGGCCAGGGCGGCAGGGGCACCGACGGCACCAACGGCAGCGGCGGCCGGGGCGGCACCGGCGGCGCCGGCGGCACGGGCGGCACCGGCTACACCGACGACGGCACCGGAGACGCCGGCTACGGCGGCGCCGGCGGCACCGGCGGCCAAGGCGGTCAAGGCGGCGCGGTCGGTACCGGCGGCACCGGCGGCACCACCGGCGCGGCAGGCGCGGGCGGAAACGGTGGCACCGGCGGCCAAGGCGGCTCCGCCAGCGCCATCTACAGTTCAGCCGGCTGGGGCGGCGCCGGCGGCGCCGGCGGACAAGGTGGCACCGGCGCCTACGGCGCCACGCCCTCCGGAAGCGGCGACACCGGCGGCCACGGCGGTCAAGGCGGGTCCGGGGGCACCGGCGGCAACTCCGCCACTGGCTATAACGGCCAAGGCGGCCAAGGCGGCCAAGGCGGCCAAGGCGGCCAAGGGGGGCAGGGTTACGTCGACGACGGCAGCAACGATGCCGGCGCAGGCGGCCAAGGTGGTCAGGGCGGCCAAGGCGGTATCGGCGGTAAGGACGGCACCGGCGGCTACAACTACAGCAACGCCCATGGAGCGGCCGCGGGCGGCACCGGCGGCGCGGGCGGCACCGGCGGGCAGGGGGGCACCGCCGTCGGCGGTGACACGAATGGTGCGGGCGGCCAGGGCGGCACCGGCGGGCAGGGCGGCACCGGCGCCACCGGCTTCAACGACACAAGCACGTCCAACCCTGGCCGCGGTGGCGGCGGCGGCACCGGTGGTCAGGGCGGACAAGGCGGCGCGGCGGGCACCGGCGGCACCGGCGGCATCGCGGGCGCGGCGGGCGACGGCGGCACCGGCGGCGCCGGCGGCCAGGGTGGCTCGGCGAGCTACGCCTCCCATACAGCCGCAGCGGGCGGCGCCGGCGGCGCCGGCGGTGCAGGCGCCACCGGAGCCAACGGCGCGGCACCCTCCGGCGTCGCCGGCACCGGCGGCCAAGGCGGCCAGGGCGGGCAGGGCGGCCAGGGCGGCAACGCCGTGTCAGGGGCGTACAACGGCGCCGGCGGCCTGGGCGGCACCGGCGGGCAGGGCGGCACCGGGGGCCTGGGGTACGCCGACGACGGCAGCAACGATGCGGGCACCGGCGGCCAGGGCGGTCAGGGCGGGCAGGGCGGCGCCGGGGGCGCGGCCGGTACGGGCGGGGCGGGCGGAGCCACGGGCAGCAGCGGCACCGGCGGCCAGGGCGGCACCGGGGGCCAAGGCGGCACCCCAACCGGCGCCGATGCGGGCGGTACGGGCGGCCGGGGCGGCACCGGCGGACAGGGCGTTGCCGGCGCCGACGCGACCGCCCCGGGCGGCACCGGGGGCGCCGGCAGCGCCGGCGGCGCGGGCGGCAGCGGGGGCACCGGGGGCGCCGCCATCGGCGCCGGCGGCCAGGGCGGCACCGGCGGCCAGGGCGGCACCGGGGGCGCCGGCTACAACGACGACGGCACCAACGACGCCGGCTCCGGCGGGCACGGCGGCGCCGGCGGTCAGGGCGGCGCCGGCGGCTACGGCCAAACCATGGGCTCCGCGGGTACGGGCGGCCAAGGCGGCGCCGGCGGCAATGGCGGTTCCACCATCCACAGCGGCGACACGGCCGGCGCTGGCGGCATGGGCGGCACCGGCGGCCAAGGCGGCACGGGAGCCAACTACTACAGCGACGTCGGAACCGCAGGCCAAGGCGGCCAAGGCGGCCAGGGAGGCCAAGGCGGCAGCGCCGTGCCGGGGGCGTACAACGGTGACGGCGGCCAGGGCGGCACCGGCGGCCAGGGCGGCACCGGGGCCATCAACTACTACCAGCAAGGCGGCACCGGCGGCCAAGGCGGCACCGGCGGCCAGGGCGGCGCCGGCGGCGCGATCGGCACCGGCGGCACCGGCGGCACCGTGGGCGCCGGTGGCACGGGCGGGCAAGGCGGCACCGGCGGGCAAGGTTACAGCTCCTCATCGAGCGCCCTGCAAGCCGGCGCGGGGGGCCAAGGCGGCGCCGGCGGGGCCGGTGGGACCACCGACGGCGGCACCAACGGCAGCGGCGGGCAAGGCGGCACCGGCGGCCAAGGCGGCACCGGCGGCCAAGGCACCGCTGACGGCGGCAGCAACAACGCCGGTGCCGGCGGGATCGGTGGCAACGGCGGCCAGGGCGGCACCGGCGGCGCGATCGGCACCGGCGGCACCGGCGGAACCCTGGGTGCCGGCGGCACCGGCGGCAAAGGCGGCGCCGGCGGCCAGGGCGGCTACAGCTACACCAGCGGTGACACCGCCGGCACGGGCGGCCAGGGCGGCCAAGGCGGCCAAGGCGGCCAAGGCCGCGCCGGCGCCGCGGGCATCGCCGCCGGCGCGGGCGGCCAGGGCGGCCAGGGCGGCGACGGTGGCGGAGCCGGCATCGGCAGTGCCTCCGGCTCGGTCAATGGCCACGGCGGCAGTGGTGGCGCCGGCGGCCAAGGCGGCGTCGGCGGGGCGGGCTACGCCGACGACGGCAGCAATGACGCGGGTTCCGGCGGCCAGGGCGGCCGGGGCGGTCAGGGCGGCACCGGTGGCGCGGCGAACCTCTACGGCAACCACACCGAAGGCACTGGGGGCGTGGCGGGCACCGGTGGCGCCGGCGGGGCCGGCGGCTCCGGCGGCGCCGGCGGCGCCACCAACGGTGGAACCAACGGCAGCGGCGGACAGGGCGGCACCGGCGGCCAGGGCGGCACCGGCGGCGCCGGTGTCTTCGATGACAGCGGCACCGCGGTCCCCAGCGACGGCGGCAGCGGCGGCAGCGGCGGTAGCGGCGGCGCCGGCGGCGCGATCGGCACCGGCGGCACCGGCGGCACGGCGGGTACCGGTGGCACCGGCGGACAGGGCGGCACCGGCGGCTACGGCGGCGACGACTACTCCACCGACGGCCACGCCGGCGGCAACGGCGGCGCCGGCGGCGCCGGCGGGGCCGGCGGGACCACCAGCGGCGGGATCAACGGCAGCGGCGGACAGGGCGGCACCGGCGGACACGGAGGCCGGGGCGCCCAGGGCGCCTCGGACACGGGTGCCAACAACGCCGGCACGGGCGCCAACGGCGGCAACGGCGGTCTCGGCGGCAACGGCGGTGCTGTCGGCTCCGGCGGCACCGGCGGCACCGCGGGCGCCGGCGGCCAGGGGGGAGACGCCGGCGCCGGCGGCGCCGGCGGCTCCACCAGCACCAGCGGACACACCGCCGGTGCCGGCGGCCACGGTGGCCAGGGCGGCCAGGGCGGGCAAGGCGCCACCGGGCCGGCCGGCGCCGCGGCGGGGACGGGTGGCCAGGGCGGGCAAGGCGGAGGCGGCGGCTACGGCGGTAGTGGGTACGTTTCGGGCGCATACAACGGAACCGGCGGCACTGCGGGCAACGGCGGCACCGGCGGAGCCGGCGGCGCCGGCTACGCCGATGACGGCACCAACGACGCCGGTTCGGGCGGCCAGGGCGGCCAAGGCGGCCAGGGCGGCACGGCGGGGCCGGTGGGCTACGGCGGCACCGGCGGGGTGGCGGGTGCCGCCGGCGCCGGCGGCAGCGGCGGCACCGGCGGCGCCGGCGGCGCCACCAGCGGCGGCACCAATGGCAGCGGTGGGCAAGGCGGCACCGGCGGCCAGGGCGGCACCGGCGCGCTCGGCTCCCAAGATGACGGCACCAATAACGCCGGCACCGGAGGCACCGGCGGCACCGGCGGCACCGGTGGTGCCGGGGGCGCGATCGGCACCGGCGGCACCGGCGGCACCGCGGGCACCGGCGGTACTGGCGGCCAGGGCGGCGACGGAGGCATGGGCGGCTACGCCAATGGCTCGAGCCATGCCGGCGGCCACGGCGGCCAGGGCGGCACCGGCGGTACCGGCGGCACCACCAGCGGCGGAATCAACGGCAGCGGCGGCCAGGGCGGCACCGGCGGCAACGGCGGCGACGGCAACGGCGGCGCCACGGACACGGGCGCCAACGACGCCGGCACCGGCGGCACCGGCGGCACCGGCGGCACCGGCGGCGCCGGCGGCGCGATCGGCACCGGCGGCACCGGCGGCACGTTGGGCACCGGCGGGAGCGGCGGCACCGGCGGCACAGGCGGCACCGGCGGCTACACCCTCACCAGCGGTGACACCGCCGGAGCGGGCGGCCAGGGCGGGCAGGGCGGCCAGGGCGGCCAGGGCCTCGCCGACGGCGGTGGTAATGACGCCGGCGCCGGCGGCCAGGGCGGCCAGGGCGGTAACGGCGGCACTGGCGGCATCGCCGACGCCGCCGGCTCGACCGCCGGCGTGGGTGGCCTCGGCGGCGGCGGAGGTGCGGGCGGCCAAGGCGGCTCGACCACCACCAGCGGCGACACCGCCGGTGCGGGCGGTCAAGGCGGCCAAGGCGGCGACGGGGGCGACGGCGGCTACACGCTTTACAGCGGTGACATCGCCGCTGCGGGCGGCAACGGCGGCAACGGCGGTGCGGCCGGGGCCGGCGGCAACGCCGTCTCCGGCGCGACCAACGGCAGCGGCGGCCAGGGCGGCGCAGGCGGTAGCGGCGGCGGCGGCAGCATCGACTCCTACGGCAACGGCGGAAACGGCGGAAACGGCGGAAACGGCGGCCAGGGCGCGGTCGGCGGCGCGGCGGGCACCGGCGGCACCGGCGGCGCCGCCGGCAACGGCGGCGCCGGCGGCGACGGCGGCCAAGGCACCCAGGGCGCCGCGGGCGCGACGGCCTTCGGCTCCGGAAGCACCGGCGGCAACGGCGGCGCCGGCGGCAGCGGCGGCCAGGGCGGCGCCGGCAACGGCGGCACCAACGGCAACGGCGGCCAGGGCGGCACCGGCGGCCAAGGCGGCCAGGGCGGCACCGGCTACGCCGACGACGGCACCAACGACGCCGGCACCGGAGGCACCGGCGGCAACGGCGGTAGCGCCGGGCTGGCCGGCGCGGCCGGCACCGGAGGCACCGGCGGGCAGGCCGGCAGCACCGGCACCGGCGGCAACGGCGGCACCGGTGGCTCCGGCGGGGCCGGCGCCCAGGGCGCCGCCGGCACCGTCAGCAACCCCGCCGGCACCGGCGGCGGCAACGGCGGCCAAGGCGGCAACGGCGGCCAGGGCGGCGCCGGCAACGGCGGCACCAACGGCAACGGCGGCAACGCCGGCAACGGCGGCCAAGGCGGCCAGGGCGGCACCGGCCACGCCGACGACGGCACCAACGACGCCGGCGCCGGCGGCAACGGCGGCAACGGCGGTAGCGCCGGGCTGGTCGGCGCGGCCGGCACCGGCGGCACCGGCGGGCAGGCCGGCAGCACCGGCACCGGCGGCAACGGCGGCGCCGGTGGCAACGGCGGCGCCGGAGCACAAGGTGCCACCGGCACCGTCAGCAACCCCGCCGGCACCGGCGGCGGCAACGGCGGCCAAGGCGGCAACGGCGGCCAGGGCGGCAACGGCAACGGCGGCACCAACGGCAACGGCGGCCAAGGCGGCGCCGGCGGCCAAGCCGGCCAGGGCGGCACCGGCTACGCCGACGACGGCACCAACGACGCCGGCGCCGGCGGCGCCGGCGGCAACGGCGGCGGCGCCGGCCTCGGCGGGGCGGCCGGCACCGGCGGCACCGGCGGGCAGGCCGGCAGCGCGGGCGCCGGCGGCAACGGCGGCAACGGCGGGACCGGCGGGGCCGGCGCCCAAGGCGCCGCCGGCACCTTCAGCAACCCCGGCGGCACCGGCGGCAACGGCGGGGCCGGCGGCAACGGCGGCCAGGGCGGCAACGGCAACGGCGGCACCAACGGCAACGGCGGCCAGGGCGGCGCCGGCGGCCAAGCCGGCCAGGGCGGCACCGGCTACGCCGACGACGGCACCAACGACGCCGGCACCGGCGGCAACGGCGGCAACGGCGGCCAAGGCGGCACCGGCGGGGCAATCGGCACAGGCGGCGCCGGCGGGACTGTCGGCCAGGGCGGCCTCGGCGCCGACGGCGGCGCGGGCGGCGCGGGCGGCGCGGGCAAGGCCGGGACGAGCGACGCTGGCGGTCAAGGCGGTCAGGGCGGCACCGGCGGCCAGGGCGGCACCGGCGGCGCCGGCAACGGCGGAACGAACGGCAACGGCGCAAACGGCGGCAATGGCGGCGCCGGCGGTGTCGGCGGCGCCGGGGCCTCAGGCGTCGGCTGGGGTGTGGCCGGCGGCGACGGCGGCGATGGCGGAGGCGGCGGCGCGGCCGGCGCAGCCGGTGGCGCCGGGACCGGCGGCACCGGCGGCAACGCCGGCAATGACGGCTTCGGTGGGGTCGGCGGCAACGGCGGACGTGGCGGCAACGGCGACGCCGGTGTCGCCGGGACCGGCAACGGCGGCGACGGCACCGGCGGCTTGGCCGGCGGGGCCGGCGGTTCCGGTGGAGCCGGGGGCACCGGCATCGGCGGAACTCACGGCGGTGACGGCGGTGACGGCGGCGCCGGTGGCAGCGGGGGCAACGGCGGCAACGGCGCCGACGGCCCTGGTGGTACGGCGGGCTCGGCCGGAAGCGGCGGCGACGGCGGGCACGGCGGCAACGGCGGGACCGCGAGCGACGGCGGCGACGGCGGCGTGGGCGGTGGTGGCGGCAACGGCGGCGCCGGCGGCGTGGGCGGCGTCGGCACCACCGGCGGCGGCGGCGGAAACGCCGGCAACGGCGGCGCGGCCGGGGACGGCGGGTCGGCCGTGGCCGGCGGCACCAACGGCAGCGGTGGCCTCGGCGGCAGCGGCGGCGCCGGCGGCAACGGCGGCAACGGCGCCGCCGGTGCGGCCAGCGACGGCGGCGACGGCGGCAACGGCGGTAGCGGCGGCAACGCGGGCGCCGGCGGCCTGGCCGGCACCGGCGCGGGCGCGGCCGGCACCGCGGGCAACGCGGGCGCCAGCGGCAACGGCGGCACCGGCGGCAACGGCGGCAGCGGCGACACCGGCGGGGCCGGCATCGCTGGCTTCAACGGCGGCAACGGCGGCACCGGCGGCACCGGCGGCTCCGGCGGCGCGACCGGCACCGGCGGCAACGGCGGGGCCGGCGGCACCGGCGGCCACGGCGGCGACGGCGGCACCGACACCGGCACCGGCGGAACCACCGCCCCGGCCGGCGGCGACGGCGGCACCGGCGGCACCGGCGGCAACGCCGGCGGCGGCGCCACCGCGGGCACCGGCGGCAGCGGCGGCGCCGGAGGTGCGGGCGGCACCGGCACCACCGGCAACGACTCCCCCACCAACGGCATCGCCGGCGACGCCGGCGGCCACGGCGGCACCGGCGGCGCGGCCGGGGACGGGGGGTCGGCCGCGGCCGGCGGCACCAACGGCAGCGGTGGCCTCGGCGGCAGCGGCGGCGCCGGCGGCTACGGCGGTAACGGCGCCGCCGGCGTGGCCGCCGACGGCGGCGACGGCGGTAACGGCGGTGACGGCGGCAACGCGGGCGCCGGCGGCCTGGCCGGCACCGGCGCGGGCGCGGCCGGCACCGCGGGCAACGCGGGCGCCAGCGGCGCCGGCGGCAACGGCGGTGGCGGCGGCAACGGCGACACCGGTGGGGCCGGCGCCACCGGCTTCAACGGCGGCAACGGCGGCGCCGGCGGCAACGGCGGCCACGGCGGCGCCACCGGCACCGGGGGCAACGGCGGGGCGGGCGGCACCGGCGGCGACGGCGGCCACGGCGGCGCCGACACCGGCACCGGCGGGATCACCGCCCCGGCCGGCGGTGACGGCGGCACCGGCGGCACCGGCGGCAACGCCGGCGGTGGCGCCACCGCGGGCACCGGCGGCAGCGGCGGCGCCGGAGGTGCGGGCGGCACCGGCACCACCGGCAACGACTCCCCCACCAACGGCATCGCCGGCGACGCCGGCGGCAACGGCGGCAAGGGCGGCACCGGCGGCACCGGCGGCAACTCCGGCGTTGGCGGCACCGACGGTGCCAGCGGCGCCGGCGGCCACGGCGGCACCGGCGGCAACGGCGGCAGCGGCACGGTCAACCTGGCGCCCTCCGGCGGCGCCGGGGGCAACGGCGGCACCGGCGGCAACGCCGGCACGGCCGGCACCGGCGGCACCTACTCGAGCGCCGCCGGCGGGACCGGCGGCGCCGGCGGGTCCGGCGGCAACGGCGGGGCCGGCATGGACAACGAAGCGGGCAGCAACCACGTCGGCACCATCGGCGGCGCCGGCGGCAAGGGCGGTGACGGCGGCACCGGCGGCACCGGCGACCTCGCCGAGACCGGCGGTAGCGGCGGCGCCGGCGGGGCCGGCGGCGCCGGCGGCAACATCACCGCGCCCTATGGGTCGCTCGGGTATGCGGTAACCGGGGGCACCGGCGGCGCCGGGGGCAACGGTGGCACCGGCGGGGCCAGCACCGGCGGTGTCTCCACGAACACCGGCGGCGCCGGCGGGGCCGGCGGCGCCGGCGGCCTCGCGGGCAGCGGCTCCCCCGAGAGCGTCGTCACACCGGGTACCGGCGGCACCGGTGGTGCCGGCGGACACGGTGGCGACGGTGGCTCGGCCAGCGGCGCGGGCACCACCGGCGGCAGCGGCGGTACGGGCGGCGCGGGCGGGGGCGGCGGCACCGGCGGCGACGCCACGGCCGGGACCAACTTCAGTGGCGGCGCGGGCGGCAGGGCCGGCGATGGCGGTGCCGGCGGCAACGGCGGCAGCGCCGACACCGGCGGCACCGACGGCGCCAGCGGCGGCGGCGGCAACGGCGGCACCGGCGGCAACGGCGGCGTCGGCGCGGGCTCGGGAACCGGTGGCTCCGGCGGCGACGGCGGCACCGGTGGCGCGGCGGGCACGGCCGGGACCGGCGGCACCTTCGCCAGTGCTGTTGGCGGGACAGGCGGCAACGGCGGCGACGGCGGTGTCGGCGGGGCGGGCGCCCCCAACAACGGCGCCATTGGCCCGCCTGCCGTCGGCACGACCGGCGGTGTCGGCGGACACGGCGGCGCCGGCGGCGCCGGCGGTACCGGCGACCTCGCCGAGACCGGCGGCAGCGGCGGCAACGGCGGCACCGGCGGTGCGGGCAGCGACATCACCAACGCCTACACGCAGGTCCCGGCCGGCGGCACCGGTGGCGCCGGCGGTACCGGGGGCACCGGCGGCGCCAGCACCGGCGGTGTTTCCTCGAACACCGGCGGGGCCGGTGGAAACGGTGGGGCAGGCGGGGCCGGGGGCACCGGCGGGCCCGGCGATGCCACCCCGCTGGCACCCGGTAACGGCGGCGTCGGCGGAGCCGGCGGCCAGGGCGGCACCGGCGGCTCGGCCAGCGGCGCCGGTACCACGGGCGGACACGGCGGTGTCGGCGGCGCCGGCGGCGCCGGCGGCAGCGGCGGCGACGCCGCCACCAACACGGGATTCAGCGGCGGCAACGGCGGCCACGGCGGCACCGCCGGCGCCGGCGGCAACGGCGGCAACGCGGATGTCGGCGGCACCGACGGCGCCAGCGGGGGCGGCGGCAACGGCGGCGCGGGCGGCAACGGCGGCGCCGGTGCCGGCGGCAGCGGCAGCCCAACCGGCGGCAAGGGCGGCAACGGCGGCAACGGCGGTGCCGCCGGCACGGCCGGCACCGGAGGCACCCAGGCCAGCCTCGCCGGCGGGGCCGGCGGCAACGGCGGCGCCGGCGGCAACGGCGGCGCCGCGCCGGGCAACCTGGTCACCACGGCGACTCACATCGGCATGTCCGGCGGCGCCGGCGGAAACGGCGGCACCGGAGGGGCCGGCGGCACCGGCGACCTCGCCGAGACCGGCGGCAACGGCGGCGCCGGCGGCACCGGCGGCACCGGTGGCAACCAAAGCGGCTTCTTCGGGTCCAACGGCTGGGCCGGCATCGGCGGCACCGGCGGGACCGGCGGCACCGGCGGCACCGGCGGGGCCAGCACGGGCGGCCTGGCCACCAACACCGGCGGCAAGGGCGGCGCGGGCGGAGTGGGTGGCACGGGCGGCACCGGATCCCCCGAGCAGGTCCTCACCCCGGGCACCGGCGGCGTCGGCGGCACCGGCGGCCTGGGCGGAAACGGTGGCGCGGCCAGCGGCGGCGACGCCACCGGTGGAAACGCCGGCGTGGGTGGCCTGGGCGGCGACGGTGGCACCGGCGGCTGGTCCTACGCCACGGGCCTGCCCGGCGGCACCGGCGGCGCCGGCGGCACCGGCGGCGGCGGCGGCAACGGCGGCACCGGCACCACCAGCGCGGGCTCCGGGGCGAGCGGCGGCCACGGCGGCACCGGCGGCGAGGGCGGTGCCGGCAACTACTGGGCGAACGCCGGCGATTTTGGCAACACCGGCAATCCCGGAAACCCCGCCGTGGGCGCCACCGGCGGCAGCGGCGGCAGCGGCGGATCCGGCGGCGCCGGCGGACCGGGCTAGGTGTAGCGAGCCGCCCGGAGTTCGCCGGCGCAATGCGGCGGCAAAGACCCGTCGGATGAGGTCATCTCGCCGTTGGGGTGATGTCGCGGAATGCCACGCCCTCCTTCGGCAAGCCCGGGAGGACGTGCGCCAGACGGATCGCCCGCAAAGCGCTAGCCTTTATGAGGCGGAATTTTCAGGACCGCAACGAGTGTTGGACACTCCACCAGCGCCGGAGTGCAGAAATTCGCAGGCGCCGCGCAATGCGCTTGCAGAACACAAGGATTGAGGCGAACAGCGGCCGTGAGCAACGTGAGTTCTCCATTCGGGCAGAACGAATGGCTGGTCGAGGAGATGTACCGCAAGTTTCGCGAGGACCCCTCGTCGGTCGATCCGAGCTGGCACGAGTTCCTGGTCGACTACAACCCCGAGCCGGCCGCCGAGCCCGCGCCCGCGCCCAAGACCGCCGACAAGCCGCCCGCCGCGCCCGCGCCGAAGCCCGCCCCCGAGCCCGCGAAACCGCCCACCCCGGCCGGCAATGGCGCCGCCGCCGCACCGCCCGCCGAGGCACCCGCCAAGGCCGCGGCACCCGCCGCCAAGGCCGCACCGGCCGCCGCCCCGGCGGCCGAGGGCGACGAGGTGCAGGTGCTGCGCGGCGCGGCCGCGGCCGTCGTCAAGAACATGTCCGCGTCGCTGGAGGTGCCGACGGCGACCAGCGTGCGGGCGGTTCCGGCCAAGCTGCTGATCGACAACCGGATCGTCATCAACAACCATCTCAAGCGCACCCGCGGCGGCAAGATCTCCTTCACCCACATCCTCGGCTACGCGCTGGTGCAGGCGATCAAGCAGTTCCCGAACATGAACCGCCACTACTCCCAGGTCGACGGCAAACCGAACGCGGTCACACCGGCGCACACCAACCTGGGCCTGGCCATCGACCTGCAGGGCAAGGACGGCAAGCGCGCCCTGGTGGTGGCCGGCATCAAGGGTTGCGAGACCATGCGGTTCGCCGAGTTCGTCTCCGCCTACGAGGACATCGTCCGCCGCGCCCGCGACGGCAAGCTGACCGCCGAAGACTTTGCCGGCGTGACGATTTCGCTGACCAACCCCGGCACGATCGGCACCGTGCACTCGGTGCCCCGGCTGATGGCCGGCCAGGGCGCCATCATCGGCGTCGGCGCCATGGAGTACCCCGCCGAATTCCAGGGCGCCAGCGACGAGCGCATCGCCGAGCTCGGCATCGGCAAGCTGATCACCCTGACCTCGACCTACGACCACCGCATCATCCAGGGCGCCGAATCGGGCGACTTCCTGCGCGCGATCCACGAGATGCTGCTGTCGGACGGTTTCTGGGACGACATCTTCCGCGAGCTTTCCATCCCCTACCTGCCGGTGCGCTGGAGCACCGACAACCCGGACTCCATCGTCGACAAGACCGCCCGCGTCGTCGAGCTGATCGCGGCCTACCGCAACCGCGGCCACCTGATGGCCGACATCGACCCGTTGCGGTTGGACGGCAGCCGGTTCCGCAGCCATCCCGACCTCGAGATACTCAACCACGGCCTGACGCTGTGGGACCTCGACCGGGTGTTCAAGGTCAACGGGTTCGCCGGGTGCGAGTACAAGAAGCTGCGCGACGTGCTCGGCCTGCTGCGCGACGCCTACTGCCGCCACATCGGCGTGGAGTACACGCACATCCTCGAGCCCGAACAGCAGGAGTGGCTCGAGCAGCGCATCGAGACCAAGCACGTCAAACCGACCGTCGCCGAACAGAAGTACATCCTGAGCAAGCTCAACGCCGCGGAGGCGTTCGAGACGTTCCTGCAAACCAAATACGTTGGGCAGAAGCGGTTCTCGCTGGAAGGCGCGGAGAGCTTCATCCCGATGATCGACGCGGCGATCGACCAGTGCGCCGAGCACGGTCTCGACGAGGTGGTCATCGGGATGCCGCACCGCGGCCGGCTCAACGTGCTGGCCAACATCGTCGGCAAGCCCTACCGGCAGATCTTCAGCGAGTTCGAGGGCAACCTCAACCCGGCGCAGGCGCACGGCTCCGGTGACGTCAAGTACCACCTCGGCGCCACCGGGGCATACCTGCAGATGTTCGGCGACAACGACATTCAGGTGTCGCTGACCGCCAACCCGTCACACCTGGAGGCCGTCGACCCGGTGTTGGAGGGCCTGGTCCGCGCCAAACAGGACCTGCTGGCCAAAGACGAAGACGGGGAAGGCTTCTCGGTGGTGCCGCTGATGGTGCACGGCGATGCGGCCTTCGCCGGCCAGGGCATCGTGGCCGAGACGCTGAACATGGCCAACCTGCCCGGCTACCGCGTCGGCGGAACCATCCACGTCATCGTCAACAACCAGATCGGCTTCACCACCGCGCCGGAGTACTCGCGTTCCAGCGAGTACTGCACCGACGTCGCCAAGATGATCGGGGCGCCGATCTTTCACGTCAACGGCGACGACCCGGAGGCCTGCGTGTGGGTGGCCAAGCTGGCCGTGGACTTCCGTCAGCAGTTCAAGAAGGACGTCATCATCGACATGCTGTGCTACCGGCGGCGCGGCCACAACGAGGGCGACGACCCGTCGATGACCAACCCGGCCATGTACGACGTCGTCGACATCAAGCGCGGGGTCCGCAAGAGCTACACCGAGGCCCTGATCGGCCGCGGCGACATCTCGATGAAGGAGGCCGAAGACGCGTTGCGCGACTACCAGGGCCAGCTGGAACGGGTGTTCACCGAGGTCCGCGACCTGGAGAAGCAGAACGCGCGGCCCAGCGAGTCGGTCGAGGCCGACCAGATGATCCCCGCGGGCCTGTCCACCGGGGTCGACAAGGCCATGCTGGCCCGCATCGGCGACGCCTTTCTGGCGCTGCCCGACGGGTTCACCCCGCACCCGCGCGTGCAGCCCGTGCTGGAGAAGCGCCGCGAGATGGCCTATGAGGGCAAGGTCGACTGGGCCTTCGGCGAGCTGCTCGCGCTGGGGTCGCTGGTGGCCGAGGGCAAGCTGGTGCGGTTGTCGGGGCAGGACACGCGCCGCGGCACGTTCTCCCAACGGCACTCGGTGATCATCGACCGGCACACCGGCGCGGAGTTCACCCCGCTCCAGCTGCTGGCGACCACTCCGGACGGCACCCCCACCGGCGGCAGGTTCCTGGTGTACGACTCGCCGCTATCGGAGTACGCCGCGGTCGGCTTCGAGTACGGCTACACCGTCGGCAACCCCGATGCCCTGGTGCTGTGGGAGGCGCAGTTCGGCGACTTCGTCAACGGCGCGCAGTCGATCATCGACGAGTTCATCAGCTCCGGTGAGGCCAAGTGGGGCCAGCTGTCCAACGTGGTGCTGCTGCTGCCGCACGGGCACGAGGGACAGGGCCCCGACCACACCTCCGGCCGGGTGGAACGCTTCCTGCAGCTGTGGGCGGAGGGTTCGATGACCATCGCGATGCCCTCGACCCCGTCCAACTACTTCCACCTGCTGCGTCGGCACGCCCTCGACGGCGTGCGGCGCCCGCTGATCGTGTTCACGCCGAAGTCGATGCTGCGCAACAAGGCCGCGGTCAGCGACGTCAAGGACTTCACCGAGATCAAGTTCCGCTCGGTGCTCGAGGAGCCCACCTTCGAGGACGGCGTCGGCGACCGCGGCAAGGTCACCCGCATCCTGCTGACCGCCGGCAAGCTGTACTACGAGCTGGCGGCCCGCAAGGCCAAGGACAACCGCGACGACGTGGCGATCGTGCGCATCGAACAGCTCGCCCCGCTGCCGATGCGCCGCCTGCGCGAGACGCTGGACCGCTACGGAAACGCCCGGGAGTTCTTCTGGGTGCAGGAGGAGCCTGCCAATCAGGGCGCGTGGCCGCGCTTCGGCCTGGAGTTGCCGGAGTTGTTGCCCGACAAGCTGACCGGGCTCAAGCGCGTCTCGCGGCGGGCGATGTCGGCTCCGTCGTCGGGCTCGTCGAAGGTGCACGCCGTCGAGCAGCAGGAGATCATCGACATCGCGTTCGGCTGAGCGGCCGGCTCCCGGCGCACCCGGTACCCGGGGTACCGTCTAGCCTCGACACAGTCGACTCGGACGGAGCCGACGAGAAAGGGTCCGCATGCAGGGGTTCGCCGGAAAAGTCGCCGTGGTGACCGGCGCGGGTTCGGGCATCGGGCAGGCGCTGGCCATCGAACTGGCCCGCTCGGGTGCCAAACTGGCGATCTGCGACGTCGACACCGAAGGGCTGGCGCAGACCGAGGAGCGAGTCAAGGCGATCGGCGCGCCGGTCAAGGTGGACCGCCTGGACGTCACCGAACGGGAAGCGTTCCTGGCCTACGCCGACGCCGTCGCCGAGCACTTCGGCAAGGTCAACCAGATCTACAACAACGCCGGCATCGCGTTCAGCGGCGACATCGAGGTCAGCGGATTCAAGGACATCGAAAAGGTGATGGACGTCGACTACTGGGGCGTCGTGAACGGGACCAAGGCGTTCCTTCCGCACCTGATCGCCTCCGGGGACGGCCACGTCGTCAACATCTCCAGCGTGTTCGGGCTGTTCTCGGTGCCGGGTCAGGCCGCCTACAACTCGGCCAAGTTCGCCGTCCGCGGCTTCACCGAGGCGCTGCGGCAGGAGATGATCCTGGCCGGCCACCCGGTAGGGGTGACCACGGTGCATCCCGGCGGCATCAAGACGGCGATCGCGCGCAACGCCGGCGCCGCCGAAGGGCTCGACCGCGACGAGCTGGCCAAGGTGTTCGACAAGCGTATGGCCAGGACCAGCCCGCAGCGTGCCGCGCAGGTCATCCTCGACGGGGTGCGCAAGAACAAGGCCCGGGTACTCGTCGGCCCCGACGCCAAGGTGCTCGACATCCTGGTTCGGCTGACCGGTTCGGGCTACCAGCGGCTGTTCGCCCCGGTGATGCGCCGGACGCTGGCCCCGAAGCACTGACGGAGGCCGCACCCGGCCACCGAAACCGCACTGGCGGCGTCCGCCCGCAGGAATTCGCGACCTGTGCGCGGTCTCGATGCCGCCGGCGCAGGCCCGGCGGCCGGCCACACCGCGGGAACTACCGCCCCAGCGGGTGCTCGGCCAGCCATCCGTCGGCCACCGCCTGCGGATCGGCGCCGCCGGCCACCCGGCGGCGCATCCCGGCCAGGCCCGCGGTGTCGAGCACGCCGGCCACCTCGTTGACCGCCAGCAGCTGGCGCTCGGCCAGCGCGTTGCGGCGATACAGCGGCACCACGTTCTCGGCGCGGATCAGCGCGGGCTTGCCGTCGGCCAGCGCCACCACGTCGGCGGGGATGCCGGGATCGGCGGTGGTGGCCCACGCGGCCGTCAGCCCCCCGTCCCGCAGCGCGGCGAACATCGTTGCGTCGTCGCGGAATTCGCGCGGAGCGGGCAGCCGGCACGAGCCCACCGATTCGGGCGCCGGCCGCGTCCCGGCGACGGCCCCGAGGACCAGCCCGTCGCAGTGCTTGGGCAGCGCGCTCAGCTCGGCGCCGGCCGCACCGCTGCCCCACTTCTCGGCGGTGGCCCCGGTGACCAGCAGCACGGGTTTGTCCTCGGCGGCCGTCGTGTAGTCGCCCGCGGCGACGCCCTCGGGCAGCGCGGCGACCATGGCACGGTAGACCTGCTGGTCGGACAGTGCCGAGGCGCCGGGCTGCAGCGTCTGCAGCGTCTCGCCGGTGAAGGCGGGGACGACGGTGAACGCGCCGGAGTCGAGTCGGGTCATCGGGTCGGCGGCGGTCTGAGCCTGCGCCGCGAAACCGTAGTAGCGCAGCGCGGCCACGTAGACCGCGGCCAGCAGTATCGACTCGGAGTCGGGCCGGGAGCCGACGATCAGGGCCCGGGCGCCGCGGGTCTCGCTGCCGCAGCCGGCGACGATCAGCATCGCGGCGAGCAGCGGCGCCGCCAGCCTGCCGATGCTCACCCCGAGGTGTCTGCCGCCAACGCCACCGCCTTGGCCACCGCTTGGCCGACGCGCCCGTCCAGCGGGCTGGGGACGATCCGGTCGGGGGCCAGGTCGTCGCTGACCACGGAGAAGATCGCCTCGGCCGCGGCGATCTTCATCTTCTCGGTGATGCGGGTGGCTTTGGCGTCCAGCGCGCCGCGGAACACCCCGGGGAAGGCCAGCACGTTGTTGATCTGGTTGGCGAAGTCGCTGCGCCCGGTGGCCACCACCGCCGCGTACTCGGCCGCCACGTCGGGGTGGATCTCCGGATCGGGGTTGGACAGCGCGAAGACGATCCCGTCGGGGGCCATCGTGGCGATCAGCTCCTCGGGCACCACGCCGCCCGACACCCCGAGGAACACGTTGGCGCCGTCGAGCGCCTCGACCATGCCGCCGGTGCGGCCGTCGGGGTTGGTGCGCTGCGCCAGGTCCACCTTCACGCTGTTCATGTCGTCGCGCCCGGTGTGCAGGATGCCGCGCGAGTCCAGCACGGTGATGTCCGAAACACCCATCGCCATAAGCAGATTCGTGCAGGCGACGCCCGCGGCTCCGGCGCCGGACACCGCGACCCGCAGGGAGGACATGTCGCGGCCGAGCAGCTTGGTGGCGCCCATCATGGCGGCCAGCACGACGATCGCGGTGCCGTGCTGGTCGTCGTGCATCACCGGGCAGTCCAGCGCCTCGACGAGCCGCCGCTCGATCTCGAAGCAGCGCGGCGCGGAGATGTCCTCGAGGTTGACCGCCCCGAACGTCGGGCGCAGCCGCACCAGGGTTTCGACGATCTCGTCGGGATCCTTGGTGTCCAGCACGATCGGAATGGCGTTGAGCCCGCCGTACGCCCGGAACAGGGCGCACTTGCCCTCCATCACCGGCAACGACGCCGCGGGGCCGATGTCACCCAGGCCCAGCACCGCGCTGCCGTCGCTGACCACCGCCACGAGCTCGTTGGCCCAGGTGTAGCGGGCGGCCAGGGTGTGGTCGGCGGCGATCGCGCGGCTGACCTGCGCCACGCCGGGCGTGTACGCGATCGACAGGGCGCGCTGGGTGTCCAGTGGCGCGGTCAGGCCCACGGAAAGCTTGCCGCCCGCGTGTGCCTCGAAGATCTCGGCGTCGGTGATCACGCCGTGGGCGGCGCGACTCTGAATCGATTCAACCAATTCGGACACAGTGCCCAAGGCTACTGATTACCCGTTAGTAGACCTAATTGGCGGTCGCGGCCCGCCCGGGGACGGCCGCGCGTCAGATCAGGCCCAGCTCGGTGACGGCCTTGCGCTCGTCGGCCAGCTCCGCGGTCGACTTGTCGATGCGCGCGCGGGAGAAGTCGTCGATCTCCAGGCCGGTCACGATCGTCCAGTTGCCGTCCTTGGTGGTGACCGGGAACGAGGAGATCAGGCCCTCCGGCACGCCGTAGGAGCCGTCGGAGACGACCGACATCGACGTCCAGTCCCCGGCGGGGGTGCCCAGCAGCCAGTCCCGGGCGGCGTCGACGGTGGCCGAGGCCGCCGAGGCGGCCGAGGACGCGCCGCGGGCGTCGATGATCGCAGCGCCGCGCTTGGCGACGGTCGGGATGAAGTCGTTCTCCAGCCAGGCCTGGTCGCCCACCACCTCGGCCGCGTTCTTGCCCTTGATCTCGGCGTGGAAAATGTCGGGGTACTGGGTGGCCGAGTGGTTGCCCCAGATGGTCATCTTCTTGATGTCGGTGACCGCGACGCCGGCCTTCTTGGCCAGCTGCGTGAGCGCCCGGTTGTGGTCGAGCCGGGTCAGCGAGGAGAACCGCTCCCGCGGGATGTCGGGCGCGTTGCTCATCGCGATCAGCGCGTTGGTGTTGGCCGGGTTCCCGGTCACGCCGACGCGGATGTCATCGGCCGCCACCGAGTTCAGCGCCTTGCCCTGTGCGGTGAAGATCGCCCCGTTGGCCTCCAGCAGGTCGCTGCGCTCCATGCCCGGCCCGCGCGGACGTGCGCCGACCAGCAGCGCCAGGTTGGCGCCGGCGAAGATCTTGTTGGCGTCCGCGCCGATCTCGACGCCGGCCAGCAGCGGGAACGCGCAGTCGTCGAGCTCCATCACGACACCCTCGAGCGCCTTGAGCGCGGGCTCGATCTCGAGCAACCGCAGCTCGATCGGGCGGTCGGGCCCCAGCAGCGAGCCGCTGGCCAGGCGAAACAACAGGCTGTAGCCGATCTGGCCGGCGGCGCCGGTGACGGCGACCTTGAGAGGACTTGCGCTCACGTCGGTTGGCTCCTTGTTGGAGAAGGTCGTGCGAATTCGGGTTCGGCGTCGAAACTATCGCACCCGGCTGGGCGCGAAACTCCCGCACCCGCGTCGTCGCGCTGACGAGCCACGACGCGCGTAGCATGGAGCACCGCCGGTCAGACCTGCGCCGCGATCGGAGGTGGATGTGTTCCAAGGATTCGACGCGTTACCCGAAGCGCTGCGGCCGATCGCGCGGCCCCGCGTTTACCAGCATCACGTGCACCCCGAGCCCGACACCGCCCCCGACGCCGCGCCGCTGGTGGACTGCGGCGTCTACGTTCAGGGCCACCGGCTGCCCGGCAAGTACGGCTACGCCGCCGCGCTGGACGCGGTGCGCGAGATCGAACTGATCGGCCAGGAAGCCTTCGTCTGGATCGGGTTGCACGAGCCCGACGTCGAGCACATGCAAGAGGTGGCCGACATTTTCGGGCTGCACCCCTTGACCGTCGAGGACGCCGTGCACGCCCACCAACGCCCCAAGCTCGAGCGCTACGACGAGACGCTGTTCCTGGTGCTGAAGACGGTGAACTACGTCCCGCACGAATCGGTGGCGATGGCAAGGCAGATCGTCGAGACCGGCGAGCTGATGATCTTCGTCGGCAAGCAGTTCGTCGTCACGGTCCGCCACGGCGAACACAGCGGGCTGGCCGACGTGCGCAGGCGGATGGACGCCGACCCCGAGCACCTGAGCCTGGGCCCGTATGCGGTGATGCACGCCATCGCCGACTACGTGGTGGACCACTACCTCGGCGTGACCCATCTGATGGAGGCCGACATCGACGCCATCGAAGAGGTGGCGTTCTCCCCGGGCCGCACGCTCGACGTCGAGCCGATCTACCTGCTCAAGCGCGAGGTCGTCGAACTGCGCCGGTGCGTGAGCCCGCTCTCGACCGCGTTCTCCCGGATGCAGACCGAGAACAAGGACCTGATCTCCAAAGAGGTGCGGCGCTACCTGCGCGACGTCGCCGACCACCAGAGCGAGGCCGCCGACCAGATCGCCAGCTATGACGACATGCTCACCTCGCTGGTGCAGGCCGCGCTGGCCCGAGTCGGGATGCAGCAGAACAGCGACATGCGCAAGATCTCGGCCTGGGCCGGTATCGTCGCGGTGCCCACCATGGTCGCCGGGATCTACGGGATGAACTTTCACGACATGCCCGAGCTCAACGAGAAGTGGGGCTACCCCGCGGTGATCGGCGCGATGATCCTCGTCTGCGTCGTGCTCTACCACAACTTCCGCAAGAGGGGCTGGCTGTAGCCCGGCTGCTCCGCTACCCGAGCGCTCAACCCGGTTGTGCGGCAGGCCGATCCGGGTCGCGCACGTCGACGCCGTCGTTGCGCCACGCCTGCCGCATGGCCTCGGCGCCCTTGAGCCGCACCCAGGCCGCCTCGGTCGCGGTGATCGGGGTGGCCGACAGGAAGCTCACCGGG
Organism: uncultured Actinomycetota bacterium; assembly: GCA_963711445.1. GTDB lineage: Bacteria > Actinomycetota > Actinomycetes > Mycobacteriales > Mycobacteriaceae > Mycobacterium. The sequence goes on along the minus strand of CAVQEF010000001.1, from coordinate 708,860 downwards.
TCGCGCGGCGCCTCCAACGGCAGCTCCGCAATGTCGCTGCGGCCCAACAACACCCCGGTGAACGGCGCCCCGCCCGACGGCCGCGCCCACAGCGGCGAACCCAGGTCGATCAGCGCGTCGGGGGCCAGCACCACGCCCTCGACGGCCGGGGCGGCGGCCAGGATCGCCAGGCTGCGGGCGATGCCGGTGATCGGGCCCGGATCGCGCAGGCACAGCACCACCTCGGCGCGCGGGCCCCGTGCCTGGTCGGCGACGAGCTCTGCCGGGTCGCCCATCGGGTGACGCGAGCACCCCAGCGTCACGTAATGCACCAATCCGCTTGTCCCGTGACGGAATCGCAGCACGTCCAACGGCTCGGTGCCCAGAAAGGTCACCCGCGCCGTGTCGGGCTCCACGTCGCCGAAGTGCAAGCACAGGTGCGCCCGCACCCGGTCCGGGAGCGCCGTCACTTCGACCCGGCCGGGGAGACCGTGAGGTTCACCCCGGAGTCGGCGTCGAACACGGCGAGTTTCGCGGTGTCGAAGGCCAACTCGACCGGCTGCCCGATGTGCGCCCTGGACTCGGCGGGAACCCTTGCCACGAACTGGTTTTCGTGCCAATCCGAATCCTCGGCCAGCTCGTCCAGCTGGGCCGAGTGCACCGCGCACCCCGCCGCGGTGAAGTACACGTACTTGTCGGCGCCCAGCGATTCGACCAAATCGGCGTTCACCTGAAAGGTCAGCGCCCGGATGCGCTGGTAGTCGTCGATCAGCGCGGCATCGGTCAGATGCTCGGGCCGCACGCCGACGATCACCGTCCGCGGCGTCGGGTGCTGGGCGATCACCTGCTGCACCTGCGGGTCCAGCATCACCTCGCCGAAGGGCAGTGTCAGCCCGACCGGGGAAAGCTTGGCGGGAAAGAAGTTCATCGCCGGCGACCCGATGAAGCCCGCGACGAACAGGTTGGCGGGGCGCTCGTAAAGCTCGTCGGGCGTACCGATCTGCTGGGCGACACCGCCGTGCATCACCACCACGCGGTCGCCGAGCGTCATGGCCTCGGTCTGGTCGTGGGTGACGTAGACGGTGGTGGTGCCCAGCCGTTTCTGCAGCCGGGCGATCTCGCCGCGCATCTGCACCCGCAGCTTGGCATCGAGGTTGGACAGCGGCTCGTCCATCAGGAAGGCCTTGGGATGGCGAACGATGGCCCGGCCCATCGCCACCCGCTGGCGCTGGCCGCCCGAGAGCTGGGCGGGCTTGCGGTCCAGAAGTTCGCTCAGGTCAAGGGTTTTAGCGGTCTCCTCCACCTTCTGCGCGATCTCGGCCTTCTTCATCTTCGCCAGGGTCAGCGGGAACGCGATATTCTGCCGCACGGTCATGTGCGGGTAGAGCGCATACGACTGGAACACCATCGCGATGTCGCGGTCCTTGGGCGCCTTCTCGTTCATCCGCTCGCCGCCGATGCGCAGCTCCCCCGACGAGATATCCTCAAGCCCGGCAATCATGTTCAGCGTCGTGGTCTTGCCGCACCCGGAAGGGCCCACGAGGATCAGAAATTCGCCGTCGGCGATGGTGATGCTGAGGTCCCGCACCGCCACGGCGCCGTCGGGGTAGCTCTTGCTGACGTGCTCGAGCACGATGTCGGCCATCGAGTCATCCCTTCACGGCGCCGGAGGTCAACCCGGCGACAATGCGTCTCTGAAAGATTAAAACAAAGACCACGATCGGCACGGTGATCACGATGGCGCCGGCCGCGATCGAACCGGTCGGCTCCTCGAATTGCGAACTGCCCGAGAAGTTCACAATCGCGACCGGCGCGGTGATCGCGGCCTTCGTCGCGGTCAGCGACAGCGCCAGCAGCAGGTCGTTCCAGGCGAAGATGAACACCAGGATCGCGGCGGTGACCAGCCCCGGCGCGGCCAGCGGGACGATCACCTTGCGGAAAGCCTGGCCCGGCGTCGCCCCGTCCATCTTGGCGGCCTTCTCCAAATCCCAGGGGATCTCCCGGAAGAACGCCGACAGCGTGTAGATGGCAAGCGGCAACGCGAAGGTGATGTAGGGCAGGATCAGCCCCGGCCAGGTGTCGAACAGCCCGACGAAGCGTTCGATGTTGAACAACGGGGTCACCAGCGAGATGGCCGGGAACATGGCGACCAGCAGCGTGGCACCGATGAGCAGACGTTTGCCGGGGAAAGTCAGCCGGGCGATCGCGTAGGCCGCCAGCGCGCCGAGCACCACCGCGATCAGCGTCGTGATCAACCCGACCCCGACGGAATTGACCAGCGCCGAGGAGAAGAAGTCGCCCCGGAAGATGCCGCGGTAGTTGTCCAGGGTCACCGACGAGGGAATCAGCTTGCCGTCCTTGACCGTTGACGTCGGCTTCAGCGACAGGCTGCCGATCCACAGGACCGGAAGCAGCGCGTAGACCACCACCACGGTGTCGACGACCACCCAGGCCGCGGCGCGCCGCGGTTCCGCAGGATCACCGGCCATCGACACCACCCCCGGGCGCCGCCGCGCCGAACACCTTGACGAAGACCAGCGCGATGATGCCCACGCACACAAAGATCAGCACGCTGATCGCCGAGCCCAGCCCCACGTTGAAACCCTTGAACAGGTTGTCGTAGCCCAGGATCGACACCGACTCGGTGCCGTTGGCCCCGTCGGTCAGCACGTAGATGTTGTCGAAAATGCGGAAGGCGTCCAGCGTCCGGAACAGCACGGCGACCACGACCGCCGGCTTGATGATCGGCAGGGTGACCCGGGTCAGCCGCCGCCAGGCGCCCGCCCCGTCGACCTGCGCGGCCCGCAGCAGGTCCTCGGGAACCAGCGCCAACCCGGCCAGCAACAGCAGCGACATGAACGGCGTGGTCTTCCACACCTCGGCGAGCACGACGATGCCCAGCGACGGGATCTGCTCGGTCAGCGGCGCCGTGTCATGCGGCAACAGGCCGGCCAGATAGCCGGTGCCCGGCGTCCAGGCGTAGTACCAGCTGTAGGACGCGACCACGGTGACGATGCCGTACGGGACGAGCACCGCGGTGCGCACCAGGCCCCGGCCGACCAGGGTGTGGTGCATCACCAGCGCCAGCGCCAGGCCGAGCACGAACTCGATCGACACCGAGACGACCGTGATTCCCAATGTCACCGCCAGCGCGGTCCACCAGTACCGGTCGGTCAGGATCGTCTGATAGTTGGCCAGGCCGACGAAGGCGGTGTCGGCCGGGGCGGCCAGGCTGTTGCGCTGCAGGCTCAGCCACACCGCGTACCCGATCGGGTAGCCCGTCACCGCCAGCATCAGGGTCGCCGCCGGCGCCACCAGGGCCAGGGCCAAGCGCCGCTCCGAGGGCTTGGTCAAGAGCGCCGCTTGCGCCCTCGCCGCTCCGCGGCTGGGAGGTGCCCCCACCTCATCGCTGCGCTCTGCACCGTCGCGGCGCGTCACGGCAGCAGGCCCTCGCCGTCGATGGCCTTGCGCACCTGTGCGGCGAGTTCGTCGGCCGTGCGCTCCGGGTCGATGTCGCCGATCGGGCTCAGCGTGGCGGCGAGCCGGATGGCCACGGCCTGGTAGGCCGGCGTCGCCGGGCGCACCGCGGCGTCGGTGAGCTGCCGACGGATGACGGCGTACATCGGGTACTTGTCCTGGAACTGCGGGTCGGAGTACAGCGAGCTGCGCACCGGGGGCAGGCCGCCCTCGACCGACACGTACTTCTGGCTCGGCAGGCTGCGCAGGCAGCGCACGGCCTCGAAGGCCTCCGCGCGGTGCCGGGTGGTGGCGGCCACCGCCAGGTTCGCCCCGCCGATCGTCACCCGGGCCGGCCGACCGGGCGCCACCCCGGGGTAAGGGGCGAAACCGAAAACCTTCCGGCTGGCCTCGTAGGCGATGCGGAACTGTTCGTCGTCGGGCACGAAGGCCCCGAACCGGTTGATGCTGCCGGCCAGCGCCGGGTTCTGGTCCAGCGGCAGGAAGCCCACTCCGCCCTTGACCGCGTTCTGCAGCATGGACGCCAGCACATAGGGCCAGTTGACCTCGAGGGCGGCCCTGCCCTGCTCGAGCGCCAGCCGGGCGGTGCCCTCGTCGGTGCGGGTGATCGACGGGTCGGCCCCGGGCGCGGTGGCCACCGACTTGAGGATGCGCAGCGCGTTGACGGTGGCGGCGCGGTGCTCGGGCGTGTCGGTCAGGGTGACGTGGCGGCCGTCGGCGGAGAGCACCCGGCCGCCCCCGCTGACCAGCAGCGTGTTGAACCACACCACCAGGCCTTCGTTCTCATTGGCCTGCACGGCGATCCAGCTGGGTCGTCCCGCGGCGTGCAGCGCGGTGGCCCGCGCCACCATGTCGGCCCAGGTGCGCGGCGGCTCCTTGACCAAATCGGCTCGGTACCAGAGCAATTCGGTGTTGGTGGTGACCGGCGCGGCGTACAGCCGCTCCTTCCAGCGGGCCGTGGCGAGCGGGCCGGGCAGAGTGTCGGCGGTGGCGTCGGATTCGGCGAGCCCGGCCGGGTCGTCGGACAGCGGCAGCGCCCAGCCGGCCTCGGCGAACTCGGCAGTCCACACCACGTCCAGCGCCATCACGTCCAGGGTGCGGTCGTGACCGGTCAGCCGGCGGGCCAGTTGCAGTCGCTGCTCGCCGGGCGCCCTGGGGAGGCTGACCTGCCGGACGGCGAACCTGCCGCCGAATCGCTTCGTGCACTCGTGGGCCACCGCGGTGAACGTCGCCCCGTCGGCGGCCGGCGTGTACACGCTGATCACCAGCCCGTCGTCGCCGGAGCCGCAGCCCGCAGCCGCCGCCGCGACCGTCGCCGCCAGCACCAGCGCGCACAGCGGGCGCGCACGCCCACGGCGACTCGCGATCATCGGCCTCAGATTGCCAAGCGCGCCAGCAGGTCCCGCGCCTTCTCCGCGCTCTGCGGGTCGCACAGCACGTCGTAGCGGCCGGCTACCAATTGCATAGTCGAACTGAAATCCCTTGTCCCGCGGGCCATCGCGTAGGGAACCGCGGAGGTGATCAACCCGAAGAACACACCGGCGACCAGGCCGGTCACCAGCGCGGCCCACGGGTTGGGGCTGAAGAAGCCGAGCACCAACCCGATGAACAACCCGAGCCACGCGCCGCTGAGCACGCCGCCGCCGAGCACCTTGGGCCAGGTCAGCCGCCCGGTGACCCGCTCGACCTGCATCAGGTCGACGCCGACGATGGTCATCTGCTGGACCGGGAAGTCCTGTTCGGAGAGGTAGTCGACGGCGCGCTGCGCCTCGGCGTAGGTGGGATAGGAGCCGACCGGCCAGCCCTTGGGCGGCGTCGGCAAACTCGGCACACCGCGCCGGCCGGCCGCCGCGCCGGTGGGCGTGCCGCCGGGAACCTGTCCGGGCTGGAAAGGATTAGTCATCGCTGCTCATTCTCCTCCGCCTCGGCCATCGTCTCATCTTTGGGGCCACTCCCGGGCGATCGCTCGCCATCTGCCTCGCCGTGCCGATTCACCGGTGGGCCGCCTTGCCCCTCGCCCACGACCCATTCGTGGTCTGCCGATACGCTAGTTTGGACGCATGGTTGTTGTCGGCGGTGACGAACGCGCCGTCGCGGACTCGATCGCCTCCACGAACGTCCGGCACTTTCGATTATGAGCAATCCCGGGCAACCTTTCGAGGACCCCCGGCGGGAGGACTCGTTCGCCCCGGTCGAGCCGCCCACCCCCATGGGCTACCCGGGACAACCATCTCCTTATCCACCTTCGGCCGGATACCCACCCCCTTATCAAGGTGACCCCGCCTATCCAGGGGGCCCGCCGTATCAAGGTGACCCCGCCTATCCAGGGGGCCCGCCGTATCAAGGTGGCCCGCCTTATCAAGGTGGCCCCCCTTATCAAGCGGGCCCGCCGTATCAAGCGGGCCCGCCGTATCAAGGGGGCCCGCCTGGATATGGGGTTCCTACTGGGCCTCCCAACCCGTGGAACCCGTACCAAACCACGTCGTCCGGGACCAACGGTATGGCGACGGCCTCGCTGGTCACGTCCATCGCGGGCTTGATACTGGGCATCCCACTGACAATCTTCTGCTATGTCGGCCTCTTGATCCCCATCGTCGGTGTCGTGCTCGGCATCGTCGCGCTCAATCAGATCAAGCGGACCGATCAACCGGGCCGCGGTTTGGCCATCGCCGGTATTTCGGTCGGAGGCTTCGCCATTGCGCTGGACCTGCTGCTCACCGTGATCTTCTTCGTCATCATCGCCAAGTCGCACGACACGGCACTGGCCGCCGTCTCACTGGTTTCGGCAGCGGCACTCAACTAACCACGCTCCCCACGCGATACCGGGGCGCGGGCCGGCAGGCCGGGACAGACGTTGCCGCCGTTCACTCCTAGGCTCTAGGTCTATGGGATCGGTCAACAGGGTGTACATCGCGCGGCTCGCGCGGATGCTGGTGCTGGGGCCGCTGGGTGAAAACTTCGGGCGCATCCGCGATGTCGTGATCAGCATCAGCATCGTGCGGCAGCAACCGCGCGTCCTGGGACTGGTCGTGGATCTGGCGACGCGCCGCAGCATCTTCATCCCGATACTGCGGGTCGCCGCGATCGAGCCCGGCGCGGTGACGCTCAACACGGGCAGCGTGTCCCTGCGCCACTTCGAGAAACGACCCGGTGAGGTGCTGGCGATCGGCCAGGTGCTCGACACCCCGGTCAAGGTCAACGACCCCGCCCTGCCGGAGCTGGCCGGCCTCGAGGTGGTCATCACCGATCTGGGCATCGAACAGACCCGGACGCGGGACTGGGTCGTGGCCCGGGTCGCGGTCCGCGGCCAGCGCCGGCTGCGCAGGCGGGGCCCGATGCACGTGGTGGACTGGAACAACGTGCAGGGCCTGACCCCGTCCGCATTGGCGCTGCCCGGTCAGGGGGTGGCCGAGCTGCTGGACCAGTTCGACGGGCGCAAGGCCGTCGACGTGGCCGACGCCATCCGCGGGCTGCCGCCCAAACGGCGCTACGAGGTGCTCAAGGCGCTCGACGACGACCGGCTGGCCGACATCCTGCAGGAGCTGACGGAACTGGACCAGGCCGACGTGCTGTCCCAGCTGGGCACCGAACGATCGGCCGACGTCCTCGAGGAGATGGACCCCGACGACGCCGCCGACCTGCTCGGCGTGCTCAACCCGCGGGATGCCGAGATGTTGCTGACCCAGATGGACCCCGGGGAGTCCGGGCCGGTGCGTCGGCTGCTGACGTACTCGCCGGACACCGCCGGCGGCCTGATGACCTCGGACCCGGTGGTGCTGACGCCGCACACATCGGTCGCCGAGGCGCTGGCCCGGGTCCGCGATCCCGACCTCACCCCGGCGCTGTCGTCCATGGTGTTCGTGACGCGCCCGCCGACGGCCACCCCCACCGGCCGGTTCATGGGCTGCGTGGCGCTGCAGCGACTGCTGCGCGAGGCCCCGGCCGAACTGGTCGGCGGGATCGTGGACACCGACCTGCTCACCCTGACGCCGGAGACGCCGCTGGCCGCCGTGACCCGCTACCTGGCCGCCTACAACCTGGTGTGCGGGCCGGTCGTCGACGACCAGAACCACCTGCTGGGCGCTGTCACCGTGGACGACCTGCTCGACCACCTGCTGCCGCACAACTGGCGCTTGGACATGGCCGAGTTCGACGCTGCCGCGCGGGTCGAACAACTGGGGGGCTCCGCGTGAACAATTCCTCGGCGCCGCGGCGGCTCTACACCCCGCGCACCTCGCGCAGGTACTCCCCGCACTTCGACCCCGACACCGTCGGGCAGTTCACCGAGTCCATCGCGCGGTTCTTCGGCACCGGCCGCTACCTGCTGCTGCAGTCCCTCGTGGTGGTGGCGTGGATTCTGGTGAACATCTACGCGGCGAGCGTGCGCTGGGACCCCTACCCGTTCATCCTGCTCAACCTGGCCTTCTCCACACAGGCCGCCTACGCGGCGCCGCTGATCCTGCTGGCCCAGAACCGTCAGGAGAACCGCGACCGTGTCGCGCTCGAGGAGGACCGCCGTCGCGCCGCCCAGACCAAGGCCGACACCGAGTACCTGGCCCGCGAGCTGGCCGCGTTGCGGCTGGCCGTCGGCGAGGTGGTCACCCGCGAATACCTGCGCCACGAGCTGGACGATCTGCGCGCGGGGCTGGCCGAACTGCTGCCGGAAGCATCGGATTCAGGCGCCGTCAGGAGCGACGACGGTCCGGACCGCAGCTCTAAGAAATCGGGGTGAGAGCAGAACTGACCATTGCGCCACTCTCGTCACAAGAGTTATGTATGGTGATCTAGTTCACGAGGCTAAAACGAACTGGTTACAGCCAGATCACATGCTTAGGACGGTCGAGTGCACATTGGGGGACGCTGGAGTCGCCGGAGTTCGAACCCGCCCGTCGCTGCGGTCCGGCAGCGGGCGCGTCGCGTGGCGCGGACACCCGCGTTCGGCGTCGCCGCCATCACCCCGTTGATTCTGGCCGGGGCCGTCGGGGGTCAGGCTCCGCCGACCCAGGCCCCAACCCCCTCGGTGGGCACCGCCATCACGCCCGTGGCCGCCGTCTCCCCGGCGGTACCCGTCGACTCCGGCCCGGCCGTCGTCGCCATCGAGCGCGGGCCGACCGCCTTCCACATCGTCGGGGGCGCCCTGTCGGCGCCGCCCCCGACCATCGTGAACGCCCCCGGCGCCCTGGGCATCCCGACCATGGCCCTGTCGGCTTACCGCAACGCCGAACGCAAGATGGCCGTCTCTGACCCGAACTGCGGCGTCAGCTGGAACCTGCTGGCCGGGATCGGGCGCATCGAGTCCGGCCACGCGGGCGGTGGCGCCGTGGATGCGCGCGGCACCGCGGTCAGCCCGATCTACGGGCCCGCGCTGGACGGCACCCTGCCCGGTAACGAGGTCATCATCCAGAGCAACGTCGGCAACCGCGTCACGTACGCCCGCGCGATGGGGCCCATGCAGTTCCTGCCCGGCACCTGGGCCCGGTACGCCTCCGACGGCGACGGCGACGGCCGGGCCGACCCGCAGAACCTGTTCGACTCGACGCTGGCCGCCGCGAAATACCTGTGCAGCGGGGGCCTCGACCTGCGCTCGCCCACGCAGGTGATGGCCTCGATCCTGCGCTACAACAACTCGATGGCCTACGCCCAGAACGTCCTGGGCTGGGCCTCGGCCTACGCCACCGGCGTGGTGCCCGTCGACCTGCCGCCGATGACCGGGCCGCCGCCCCCGCTCGGCGACGCGTTCCTCGAGAACCCGGAGGGTTTGGGGCCCAGCATGCCGCTGAACGTCAACGGCCTGCCGATGGACGACCCGCAGGGGAGGATCCCGCTGATCGACCTGAGCGGGCAGCAGCCCACCGGTCAGCCGCCGATGTTCCCGTGGATGAACCCGCCCCAGACGCAGCTGCAGAGCCAGCTGCCGGGCTGCACGGTAATCTGCATCACCCCGCAGGCCCCACCGGGACCGGCCCCGCCGCCGTGGATGGCCCCGCCGCCTCCCCCGCCGTGGCTGGCCCCGCCCGCCCCGGCGCCGGCGCCCAACCCGGCCCCGGGCGGCTGACACCCGGCCGGCCGGCCCGGCCGCCTACACTCGGCGGTGATGTCCTCCGATAACACCGCCGACCTCAGCGCAGCCATCCGCACGTCGCTGGGCAAGGTGATCGATCCCGAACTGCGGCGCCCCATCACCGAACTGGGGATGGTCAAGAGCATCGACATCGAGCCCGACGGCGGCGTGCACGTCGGGATCTATCTGACCATCGCCGGCTGCCCGAAGAAGAGCGAGATCACCGAGCGCGTCACCAGCGCGGTCGCCGACGTTCCCGGCACCGGCGCGGTGCGCGTCAGCCTGGACGTGATGAGCGACGAGCAGCGCACCGAACTGCGCAAGCAGCTGCGCGGTGACGCCCGCGAGCCCGTCATCCCGTTCGCCCAGCCCAGCTCCCTGACCCGGGTCTACGCGGTCGCCTCCGGCAAGGGCGGGGTGGGCAAGTCCACGGTCACGGTCAACCTGGCCGCCGCGATGGCCGCCCGCGGCCTGTCGGTCGGCGTGCTCGACGCCGACATCCACGGCCACTCCATCCCGCGGATGATGGGCAGCACCGACCGGCCCACCCAGGTCGAGTCGATGATCCTGCCGCCCATCGCCCACGACGTGAAGGTCATCTCGATCGCCCAGTTCGTCGAGGGCAACACGCCGGTGGTGTGGCGCGGGCCGATGCTGCACCGGGCGCTGCAGCAGTTCCTGGCCGACGTGTACTGGGGCGATTTGGACGTGCTGCTGCTCGACCTGCCGCCGGGCACCGGTGACATCGCCATCTCGGTGGCCCAGCTGATCCCCAATGCCGAGATCGTCGTGGTGACCACGCCCCAGCTGGCCGCCGCCGAGGTCGCCGAGCGGGCCGGCAGCATCGCGCTGCAGACCCGCCAGCGCATCGTGGGGGTGGTGGAGAACATGTCGGGGCTGACGTTGCCGGACGGGTCGACGGTGCAGGTGTTCGGCGAGGGCGGCGGGCAGCAGGTCGCCGAGCGGTTGTCCCGGGCGGTCGGCGCCGACGTGCCGCTGCTGGGCAAGATCCCGCTGGACCCCGCGCTGGTGACGTCCGGCGACGCGGGCACCCCGATCGTGCTCAGCGCGCCCGACACGCCGGCGGGCGAGCAGCTGCGCGGCGTCGCCGACATCCTGTCCGCGCGGAAGCGCGGGCTGGCGGGGGTGTCGCTGGGTCTGGACCCCACCCGGCGCTGACGGCGCTAGATCCGCGTCGACACTGCAATCAGGTCGACGACACGCCGGGCAGGCTCGCCCTGTTTGCAGTCTCGGCACATCGCGCTACGTCGCGTCACTGTCGAACGGCGCGGGGCCGTCGTGTTTTTCGGCCGGCTCTGCCGCCGGCGCTGCCGCCGGAGATCCGTTGACCGGCTCGACGGGCCGGTCGAAGTTGCCGGTGAAGAACGAGTCGTCGCCATCGAGTAGGTGCTTGGTCAACGCGGCGCGCGGGGTCATGCCACGCAGCTTGTGCAGCTCGCTGAGCGGGCCACGCAGGTCGTCGAACTCGGGCCCGATGTCCTCGCGCAGCTGGTTGGTCACGCCGGAGAGGTAGTCACGGGCCTGCCGCAGCGCGGTCGATGTCCAGCGGATGGCGCCCGGAAGCCGCTCCGGGCCGAGGATCACCAGCCCGACCACCACGAGGACGAGCATTTCCCCCCAGCCGACGTTGGCGAACATCTAACTGGTATCGGCGTCTGGCTTGACGGTCAGCGTGACGTGCCGGCCGTCGCGGACCACCTCCACCGGGGCGTCCTGGCCGATGGTCAGCTGTCGCACGGCGACGACGAACTCGTCGGAGTCGGCCACGCTGCGGTTGCCGATCTTGACGATCACGTCGTTTTCCAGGATCCCCGCCTTCTGCGCCGGGCTGCCCGCCTTGACGTTGGCCACCTGGGCGCCGGACGCGATCGCGTTGCTCACCGACCGGGTGCTGAGGCCCAGCGTCGGGTGCACGATCTTGCCGTCCTTGATCAGGACTTCGGCGACCTGCCTCGCCTCGTTGATCGGGATGGCGAAGCCCAGCCCGCTGGCGCTGTCCGACAGCGACTTACCGGCGGTGTTGATGCCGATCACCTGGGAATCCATGTTGATCAGCGGGCCCCCGGAGTTGCCGTGGTTGATCGAGGCGTCGGTCTGCACGGCGTCGATGACGGTGTCGGTGTCCGAGCCCTCCCCCGACAAGGGGACGGGACGGTGCAGCGCGCTGATGATGCCGTGGGTGACCGTGCTGCGCAGCCCCAGCGGCGCTCCGGCGGCCAGCACCTCGTCGCCGACGCGGATCTTGGAGGAGTCGCCGAGCCGGGCCACCGTCAGGTTGTCGACGTTGTCGACCTTGAGCACGGCCAGGTCGGTCTTGGGGTCGCGCCCCACCAGGTTGGCGGGCACCTCCTTGCCGTCGTTGAACACCACGGTGGTCTTGAACTGGCTGGGGTTGTTGGCGGCCTCGGAGATCACGTGGTTGTTGGTCAGGATGTAGCCGCGTCCGTCGATGATGACGCCGGAGCCCTGCAGCCCCTCCTGGTCGCTCTTGGACTCGATGGTCACGACCGAGTCGGCGGTCGCGGCCGCCGCCTTGGCGAACCGGCCCGCCGGGCCCTGCGGATTGTTGTCGGTCGCCAGCGTCACCTTCGAGGTGGTGAACGCCTCGACGACCTCGGCCGTCTTCCGGCCGATCACGCCGCCAAGCAGGCCGATCACCAGCGCGAGCAGCACCAGGACGGCCAGCGCGCGGTAGGACACCTTGCCGCCGAACAGCACGTCGCGCACGCCGAGCTTGCCGCCGTAGCCGGGCACCGCGTGCGGCGCCGCCGGGGCCACGGCCGGGGTGCCCAGCGCCGCCCCGGCGCCGGGATTGCGCCACGGATCGTCGGGCTCGTCGGACCCGGCTCCGTTTTTCTCCGCGTCCAGCGCACCGGCGTCGATCGGGTGCCGCTGCAGCGATTCGGACGCGCCCATCGGGCGGCTGAAGGCCTCCTGCAGGACCGGATCGGCCGGCCTGTCGTCGTGGGTGAAATCGCCCTGTTCCCGGTACTTCGCCGGTCGCACGCGCTCGGCCACGAAGGACCCTTGCAGCCCGTCGGGGCGACCGAACGCCTGCCGGGATGCGGGGTCGACGGGGGGCCGGGAGATGGGGCGCGGCGCCAACCGCGGGGCGCTGCTTTTGCCGCTGTCTTGGTCGGAGGTCACCTTATCCTCTTCTGGATCCTCTTCTGAGCGCTGCAGACAGCCCACTTACCGGGCCACTGTATGAGGGCTGGGGGGCACCGGCACGGCCCGTGTCCTCCCCTAGTATCCATGCTTGCGGGTCGTCCGGCATGAGCGCCCACGCCGGGCTTGCAGCCGGCGGCGGCAAGCTAGCGGCGCTTGCGTTCGTCGCGCGCATCGCGGTCGGCGAAGCGCTCCGGTGTCCGCGGCGCGTCGTCTTCGGGCGAGCAGCGCGGAATGTCGGACAGCAATCCGAGCAGCGTGCTGGGAATGTGGATCGGGTTCGAGTCGCGCAATGCTGCGCGCGCCCGGCTCTGATCGTCGACTTCGGCCGCGCACTGCGGGCACAGCGACAGGTGGTGCGCGGCGCGCAGGTGTGCGTTCATCCGCAGCTCGCCGTCGACGAACGCCGCGATGGCCTCGACGGACAGGTGTTCGGTGGAGCCGAACCGGCGCGGCGCGCCGACCGGCGCGTCACTCTGGGAGGCGAACTGTGCGGGCAGCCAGGAGAACGCGCGGCGGAACACATGTCCCCGGTCGGCCATCGCCAGCTCCCTTCGTCGCCCAACACCTCGAATGTAGCGCGAGGTGGGGCCCGATAGGCGGCCTACAGCCCGGAATCCCGCTGGATCGTCGGCCCGAGGGGACGCCGGCCGGCCCGCTGGACTACGCCGACCTGGCGGTGTCGGCGCGGGTGCCATTGTCCGCGTGTGCGGCCAGGTAGTCGCGCAGCGCCTGGCGCCCGCGGTGGATGCGGCTGCGCACGGTGCCCAGCTTGACGCCCAGGGTGGCGCCGATTTCCTCGTAGGACAGGCCCTCGATGTCGCAGAGCACCACCGCGGCGCGGAACTCCGGCGGCAACGAGTCCAGCGCGGCCTGCAGGTCGGCGCCCAGGCGCGCGTCGTGGTAGATCTGCTCGGGGTTGGGGTCGTCGGCGGGCACCCGGTCGTAGTCCTCGGGCAGCGCCTCCATCCGGATGCGGGCGCGGCGGCGCACCATGTCCAGGAACAGGTTGGTGGTGATGCGGTGCAGCCAGCCCTCGAACGTTCCGGGCTGGTAGTTCTGGACCGATCGGAAGACCCGGATGAAGGTCTCCTGGGTCAGGTCCTCGGCGTCCTGCTGGTTGCCGGAGAGCCGGTAGGCCAGCCGGTACACCCGGTCCGCGTGCTGGCGCACGAGCTCGTCCCACGACGGCATCGTCGCCTTGTCACCGGTCGCGTCGAAGACCGCGGTGCCCTGCAACTCGTCGCAGGTCTCCACCCAGGTGTCGTCGGGAAGTTCCTGGGCGTGCGACATGGTGGTCGGGCTCAGAAGCGTGGTGATGATCGGTTCCTCCGAATTCGATCCGCCAATCAATGGCAATTCGTCAGTGTCGGCAACACGAAGCCGCCGTCCTGTATTCCCGGTCCATCGCCCTCCGCGGTCCATACGAATACGGTCGCGTACCGGGGTGTGTGCGATATATGAGCAATCTGAGCTGAAGCTGAGAAACCATTTCGTTACTTGTGATGTGCAGGACATATCCGCCGCGGACCGACCTCAAACCCACCGCATTCGACCGGCGTGTCGCCGCCGCGTCCGCGCCGCCGGGCTCAGGCGCGCCTGAGCGACGCCGCCGCGGATCCGGCATACGCTGCGGGCATGGACGGCACCAGTGACAGCCCGAGCGGCAGCGCGGGGAAGGCGGCCCCCAGTCGAGCCGAGTCGCTCATCGCGCACGCCGAGGGGTCGATCTCGGAGGACGCGATCTTGGCCGGCGCCCGCGAGCGCGCCGTGGACATCGGCGCGGGGGCGGTGACGCCGGCGGCCGGTGCGCTGCTGAGCCTGTTGGCGAAGCTCAGCGGCGGCAAGGCCGTCGCCGAGGTCGGCACCGGCGCGGGCGTCAGCGGGCTCTGGCTGCTGTCCGGCATGGGCGAGGACGGCGTGCTGACCACAATCGACATCGAGCCCGAGTACCTGCGGCTGGCCAAGCAGGCGTTCGCCGAGGCCGGGGTGGGCCCGTCGCGCACCAGGCTGATCAGCGGCCGCGCCCAGGAGGTGCTCACCCGGCTGGCGGACGAGTCCTACGACCTGGTGTTCCTCGACGCCGACCCCGTCGACCAGCCGGACTACGTCGTCGAGGGAGTGCGGCTGCTGCGCCCCGGCGGCGTCATCGTCGTGCACCGGGCGGCCCTGGGCGGGCGGGCCGGCGATCCCTCGGCGCGCGACCCCGAGGTCGTCGCGGTCCGCGAGGCGGCGCGGCTCATCGCCGAGGACGAGCGGCTGACCCCCGCGCTGATTCCGCTCGGCGACGGTCTGCTGGCCGCGGTCCGCGACTAGGCCGGATCTTTACGCGCTCCTTACGGGCAATCCGCTTGACGCTGGGCTGAACGCACGTTT
Organism: uncultured Actinomycetota bacterium; assembly: GCA_963711445.1. Lineage (GTDB taxonomy): Bacteria > Actinomycetota > Actinomycetes > Mycobacteriales > Mycobacteriaceae > Mycobacterium. The sequence continues at coordinate 693,778 of CAVQEF010000001.1, read as the reverse complement.
AATGTACTGAACATGCGTTCAGCCGACTTGACGGCCGCCGCCCGGATCCGCGATGCGGCGATCGAGCAGTTCGGCCGGCACGGGTTCGGCGTCGGGCTGCGCGCCATCGCCGAGGCGGCGGGCGTGAGCGCCGGGCTGGTCATCCACCACTTCGGCTCCAAGGACGGGCTGCGCCGGGCCTGCGACGCCCACGTGGCCGAGGAGATCCGCAACGAAAAGTCGGCGGCGATGCAGACCGCCGACCCGGCCACCTGGTTGGCCCAGCTGGCCGAGATCGAGTCCTACGCACCACTGGTCGCCTACCTGGTGCGCAGCATGCAGGCCGGCGGCGAGCTGGCGATCACGTTGTGGCGCAAGATGATCGACAATACCGAGGCGTACCTCGACGACGGGGTGCGGGCGGGGACCGTCAAGCCCAGCCGCGATCCGCGCGCTCGGGCGAAGTTCCTGACGTTGATGGGCGGGGGCGGCTTTCTGCTGTACGTGCAGATGCACGAAAACCCCACCGACCTGCGCGCCGTGCTGCGCGACTATTCCGCCGAGATGGTCCTGCCCGCCCTCGAGGTCTACACCGAAGGGCTGATGACCGACCGCACCATGTACGACGCATTCCTGGCCGCCGAAGATCAAGGAGGATCCCATGCGAGCTGACCACGCCGCGCCCATCGAAATCCGCGGCTTGACAAAACGTTTCGGCGCGGTCCAGGCGCTGGACAACCTTGACCTGAGCGTGCGCACCGGGGAGGTGCACGGCTTCCTCGGGCCCAACGGCGCCGGAAAGTCGACCACGATCCGGATCCTGCTGGGGCTGGTCAGGGCCGACGGCGGGCACGTGCGGCTGCTGGGCGCCGACCCGTGGAGCGACGCCGTGGCGCTGCACCGCCGGATCGCCTATGTGCCGGGCGATGTCACGCTGTGGCCGTCGCTCACCGGCGGTGAGACCATCGACCTGCTGGCCCGCATGCGCGGCGGCGTCGACGGCAAGCGGCGCGCGGAGCTGATCGAGCGCTTCGACCTCGACCCGCACAAGAAGGCGCGCACCTACTCCAAGGGCAACCGCCAGAAGGTCTCCCTGATCTCGGCGTTCTCCTCCCACGCCGAGCTGCTGCTGCTCGACGAGCCCAGCAGCGGGCTGGACCCGTTGATGGAGAACGTGTTTCAGCAGTGCGTGAGCGAGGCGCGCGACCGCGGGGCCACCGTGCTGCTGTCCAGCCACATCCTGGCCGAGACGGAAGCCCTGTGCGAGCAGGTGACCATCATCCGGGCCGGCAGGACCGTCGAGAGCGGGTCGCTGGAGTCGATGCGCCACCTCAGCCGCATCTCGATCAAGGCCGAGATGCTTGGTGACCCCGGCGATCTCAGCCGGATCGCCGGGGTCGAGGACGTCAGCGTGCACGGCAACACGCTGCGCGCCCAGGTCGACAGCGAGAGCATCGGCGAGCTCATTCGGGTGCTCGGCGACGTCGGCGTGCGCAGCCTCGTCAGCCAGCCGCCGACGCTGGAGGAACTGTTCCTGCGCCACTACGCGAGCGACGGCCGGACGGCCGGCGGCGCGCAGGAGGTGCCGGCGTCATGAGCACCGCCGTGGCCGCGCCGCGCCATTCGGCGCATCCGGCGCCGCGGGCCGGCTCGAATTTCTCCGGCACGCTGGGGATGCTGCGGCTCTACCTGCGCCGCGACCGGGTCGTGTTGCCACTGTGGGTGCTGCTGCTGTCGGTGCCGCTGGCCACCGTGTACGTCGGGAGCGTCCTGAAGGTCTACCCCACCGCCGCCGCCCGGTCCGGGCTTGCGGCGTCCATCATGGCCAGCCCGGCCCAGCGCGCGCTCTACGGGCAGGTCTACAACGACAGCGTTGGCGCGGTGGGCATTTGGAAGGCCGGGATGTTCCATCTGATCATCGCCGTGGCGGTGATTCTCACCGTGATCCGGCACACCCGCGCGGACGAGGAAGCGGGCCGCACCGAGCTGATCGATTCGACCGCGGTCGGCCGGTATGCCAGTCTCACTGCAGCGCTGGCGTTGTCGTTCGGTGCGTCGATCGCCACCGGCGGCATCGGGGCGGCCGGCCTGCTTGCGACCGACATCCCGGCCGGCGGGTCGCTCGCCTTCGGGGCGGCGCTGGCCTGCTCAGGTCTGGTGTTCACGGCCGTCGCCGCGGTGGCCGCGCAGCTGTCGCCCAGTGCGCGGGTCGCGCGCGGCGCCGCCTTCGCTGCGCTGGGGGCCGCATACACGCTGCGCGCCATCGGTGATGCCGGGGACGGGACGCTGTCTTGGCTGTCCCCGCTGGGCTGGTCGCTGCAGGTCCGGCCCTACGCGGGCGATCGCTGGTGGGTGCTGCTGCTGCACCTGGCGACCACGGTCGCGCTCACCGCGGTGGCGTATCGACTGCTCGCCGCCCGCGACGTCGGCGCCGGCCTCTTCGCCGAGCGCGGTGGCCCGGGCGCCGCCGGAGCGCGGCTGCGCGGCGTCGGCGGGCTCACCTGGAGACTCGACCGCGGCTCGTTGCTGTTGTGGACGGCCGGGCTGTGCCTGTACGGCCTGGTGATGGGCAGCGTGGTGCACGGCATCGGCGACGAGTTGGGAGGCAGCACCATGGCCCACGATATCGTCGCGCGGATGGGCGGCACCTCCGTGCTGGAGCAAGCCTTCCTCGCGGTGGCGTTCACCATGTTGGGCATGGTCGCTGCGGCGTTCGCCATCTCACTCACCCTGCGCCTGCACCAGGAGGAAACCGGCCAGCGGGCCGAGACGACGCTGGCCGGTGCGGTGTCGCGAACCCGTTGGCTGACAAGCCATCTGGTCGCCGCTCTGGGCGGCTCCGCGGTAGCGATGTTGCTCAGCGGGGTGGTGTGCGGGCTGGCCTACGGCACGGCCGCCGGCGACGTGGGCGGCAAGATGTCCGTGGTGCTCGGGACCGCGCTGGCGCAGCTGCCCGCGGTGTGGTTGCTCGCCGCGGTGACGGTCGCGCTGTTCGGTGTCGCGCCGCGCTTCACCCCGACGGCGTGGGCCGTGCTGGTGGCCTTCGTGGCGGTGTTTTTGATCGGTTCGCTGGCCGGGCTCCCGCAGTGGCTGCTCGACCTAGAGCCCTTCACGCACGTTCCGCGGGTGGGCGGAGGCGACTTCACGGCCGTGCCGCTGCTGTGGCTGCTGTCGATCGACACGGTGTTAATCGCTCTGGGCGCCAAGGCTTTCCGACGCCGGGATCTGCGTAGTTAGGAGTGTCATGAAAATCGGTGCGCAAACGGTGGCGACGTCGGTCGTAGGTCTGGCCGTGTTCGGCCTGCTGCTATTCGTGCCGGCCGGCACGCTGAACTATTGGCGGGCATGGGCTTTCGTCGCCGTCTTCACGGTGGTGACGATCGCGCCGACCGCCTACCTGGCCCGGACGAACCCGGCGGCGCTGCGGCGGCGCATGCACGCCGGTCCGCGCGCGGAGACCAGGACGGCGCAGAAGATCATCGTCACCGGCTCGTTTCTGGGCATGGCCGCGACGGCGGCGTTCAGCGCGTTGGATTACCGGTTCGGCTGGTCGCCGGTGCCGGCGTGGCTGTCGGTGACCGGCGACCTTCTGGTGGCGGTGGGACTCGGGATCGCCATGGTGGTGATCGTCCAGAACAATTATGCCGCGGCCACCGTCACCGTGGAGGCCGGCCAGACGGTGGCGACCGGCGGCCTCTACGGCGTCGTGCGTCACCCGATGTATGCCGGCGACGTGATCATGATGGCCGGATTGCCCCTGGCGCTCGGCTCGTACTGGGGGCTTGCCTTCCTCCTCCCGGGCCTCGTGTTCCTCATCCTCCGGATCCTCGACGAGGAGAAGTTGCTGGCCGAGGAATTGACCGGATACCGCGAGTACTCGCAGCGCGTGCGCTACCGGTTGGTGCCCTATCTCTGGTAGCGGCCGCCGCGGCCCGCCTGGGGTATTGCCCTGGCCCGCACACTCGCACCCGTCCTGGACCGGCCGTGGCGACGCCCCGGCGTCTCCCGGTACGCGCTGAGCCGCCTGCGCGGCATCGCGCGGCCCCCCGTCACCGTCACCGATTCGCCGGCCGACGTCGTCGTCGAACGTGACGTCGCAGTGCCCACCCTCCCCCGCGGGCAGCGACGACCGGGCCACCATCACGACCGGAACGCCGAGCACCGCAGGGGCATAAAGCTTCGCCGCGTCATGTCGCCGCCGCTGTTCTTGGTCACCAGTGCGTCGACGCCGTCGCCCCGCAGCCAACGACGTCGCCCCTCGATGCTCCCGAATCCCTCAACGCGCACCGGACAGACCGGCAGGGCCGGGTCGGGCACCCGGCGCCCAGTGAGATAGACCCAGCCCTGCAAGCAGTATCACCATTGCGACGGTAGCGCCGACGCAAGCCGCGGTGGTGGGTGATCGTTGCAATACCGCTTCATCTGGCCGACGTTCGTTGTGTTTGCCGGCGGGAACCTCCACTCGCCAACCGCGAAGGCGGTCGATAAATATCAGGGACACCGGTCGCGAAGATGGGGCCGTTCCGTGGAGGAGCACGACCATGATCGGTCCTCAGCGATAGCTATCGAAAGTCCAGTGCGTAACGCCAGAAGTGAGGTTCAGCGAAACCGGAAAACGCCGGGCAGCGTGCCCTTTGGCCACGTACGTTTGCTCACAAGCACGACCTGCAAGCCCGTCCGATTTACCACCACCTGCGCGAGTCGATCCAGGCCCAGCGAGCATCGTCGTCGCCACAACGACCGTCAACCACTACATCGAGAACCAAAACGGTTGGAGCAGCGGGCAAGCCATCCGAACCACACGCCGCTACCGCGACATTAGGCTCGGAGCCGCCCGACAAATCGTCACCGCTGCCGATCCGCCACCCGAGCGTGAAGCGATCGCAAACATCGGCAGTAATCTTGAACACCATTGGCCCGTCAGTGAATTGACCCCGTTGAGGGTTTCTCGGCCGCGTCGGACTTTGGTGATGATGTCTTCGGCGGTGGCCTTCCAGCTCAAGGTGATCGCGGTCTGCGCGACCTACTGCCGGCTCATCAGAAATCCGGCGCGCCGAGGGCCACAGCGGCAGCTTATCGGCACCCGACGAAGGCGTCCGCAACACACCAACCGGCCTCAACCCACCGATGTGGACCTGCGTAGCCCGTTGATCATCGGGTACTCGCAACCAGTTGGCATGCACACGGTTTCGGTCACCGAGCATTCCCGCCTCGTCGCCACCCGGGTAACGGCCGACCGGCACACCCAGCCGACCTGCCTATGCGGACGGGTTCTCCTTGAGCGTCATCGCCGCGAAGTCCAGACGCCACAGCGACTCGAACAGCCTGCGACCGAATTCCTCGAAGTCGCCCTTGCTCGCGCCGGGCGACTCCTCGCTCTTGGCGACCCGATCAGCGATCTGACGAATCGTGCGCTGGCCATTGACTTGCTGCAGGAAACGCATCTGAGCGGGCGTGACCTTTGTGCGCCAATTCGGCCGAAACACTTCCTCCCCCTCGATACCGCATCGCATCCGCATCCGCGGAACGTACTCGAGGCACTCAGGAGTGGAGAAATTGATTTCGTAGCTCTTCTTCGGCCGGTCGGGACGGCATGCCATGAACAGATGGGCGGCGTTCATCACGTGGAGACGCTCTACTACAGACCAGAGCCTCGCCTCGGGCAACGCGCTCACCGCCTGATCGAGTGAACTCCCGGGTCTGAACCAATCATGCGGGTAGTACGGCGCCTTGATGAACCATCCCTGAAATGCCAACCCGGCTGACGTCACGAGATCGATGCACTCATCGACGCTGTAATCGCACTCAGGGCCGCGCAGGAAGGTATCCGCCAGGGCGGCATCGGACTGGGCGGAAACCGGCGCCATCTTGAAGTAATTGTGGACGGGGTGTTCTGTCGGTAGCGCCGTGATCACTTCTTTGACCATTTGGACCGATGCGTCGTCTCGACCCATGCCCAAGTCACGGAAGGCTGATTGCAGCATTTTGATGCCCATTCGGCCGTACTTCGCATAGAGCATCACGCCCAGAGCGCCATCTCGCCGCAGACAACCCTTAAGTGCCTTCATGGCCGCCGCCGGGCCTGGTAAGAGATGAAAGACGCCGGTTGACACGATCAGGTCGAAGTTGCGCTTCAGCGATGACAGCCCCTCTATCGGGACCTGATGCAATTCCAGGTTCCACAGCCCGTACTTGTCTTTCAGATGCTGCAGATGGTCCAGCGCCGGTTGACTGATATCGACCGCCACCACTTTCGCAGAACGGTTGGTGTATGCGAAAACCGCGGCGGGGTTGGCACCGCAGCCTGCGATCAAAATATCGAGATCGGGCTTGTAGTCGCGGTCCGGCCATAAAGTCGAGTGAGCGTGGGCAGGGTCGAACAACTCCCAATTGCTGTCGGTCCATGCCTCAAGGTCTTGTATGGGTGCTGGGTACATCGCGTAGACGTCTGTGTTCGGATCCGCGCTCATTACGGAAGTAGGCCCTTCCGGTCGACTCTTGATTTCGAGGATCCCGGATCCGTAGTCAGCTGTGAGCAGCATCGCGGGTCCGGACCCCATCGGGGGGATTATGGGTTACCGCGTGTTCTGGCCGCAAGGGCCGCTTGTCACTTCACCTGTGTAAGTCCGGGATGAGTGGTCCATCATCGATCGCCATCGGGACGGACAGAAGAGGTATTTTGTGGCCACGCCCATAGTTTCGTCTAGTAGGGTAGGGACAAGTGGGCGGTTCGGCGACTGGCGGAGACGATTTCCGCTGAGACGCTGGATTCCCTGATCAAGCACGCGGTCGAGTCCGGGACCACGATCGACGGTGCGGATGGTTTGCTGACCGAGTTGACCAAGGCGGTCCGCGAGCGGGCCTTGCACACCGAGATAACCCATTGCTTCGGTTATGAAGTCGGCGACCCGGCCGGCTGCGGCAGCGGGAACTCCCGCAACGGGTCCTCGCCGAAAACGGTGACACGGTCAACGGCCCCGTCGGTATCTCGGTGCCGCGCGACCGCAACGGCGGCTTTGAGCCGACGATCGTGCCCAGCGGGCCTGCCGGCTGGCAACACCAATTCGGTGGTGCTGTCGCCGTATTCATTCCCGCGGTATAACCACCCGTGATATCGAAGCCCACCTTGAGGACGTATACGGGGTCAAAGTCGCGCGTGAGGTGGTCGATGAGATCAACGCCAACCAATCGCGCCCGCTCGATGAGGTCTATCCGGTCCTGTATGTCGACGGGTTGCGGCTTCGGAGTGTGCATCCCGAGGGCGGAATGACGCGGTTGACGGTTGTGGAAGATCTCGGGGTAGTCGAATATCTCGTTGGTCAACTCGATTCTGGTTTTCCATCTTTTGCGGTTGAGTAGCTCGGTTTGCGTTCTGCCCCAGAATGATTCATCATCGACTTGGACGACGCGGTCGGAGTGAACAATTGCCCCAGCCGGCGGATCGCCCAGCGCTGCGGTCTGGCCGGAGTCGATCGACCATCCGACCACTTGACGGCACACAGTGTCGAGCACGACCGCGCGATCGACCGTGCCTTCATGGGTGCGATGTTCGGTGATATCGTGTGACCTACAACCGATTTGGCGCATCTCGGGTGAACGTTCGGCCGAATAGATCGGTGGCCGTCGGTGTCTCATGACGGGGTGGCGGCCGGTTGCCGGGCAGGGGCCTTGATCGCCGCGCGTGCCATCGACAGCTCCACCTGGTTGTGGCCGACCTCAAGCCCGAGTCCAGGGGTCAGCTCGGCGTGCACCCGCCAGATGCCGTAGGTGCCGCGTCGGGCGGCGTGCACGGCGCGGATCCGTTCGGTCAACCAGGCGTGGCGAGCCGCTCGGGCCGATGGCCGGCGACGCCGCCACCGACAATACGGCCGGCACGCCGTCTGCACGGGTAGCCCTTCTGCGGCCATGGTGGCGATGACCGCGTACCGCCTTTTGGGTCGCCGTGCGGCTCCCACAGCAGCTCACGAGCCCTTTTCCGGATCGCCACTTCGGTTTACAGCTCGCGGATACGCTAGTTGGCCGCGCTGAGTTGAGCCTGTTCAGCGCGGTTCAGTCCGGGCAGTTGCCCGGTGTCGATACGCTCCTGGCGGCGCTAACCGTAGATTGTCTGGCCGCTGATGCCCAGATCGGCAGCGATCTGGGCGATTGGGCCACCTGCGGCCACCAAATCGTCGGCACGGACACGGCTCCTTCGCCAGACGTCGTGACCAGAAGTCAAGCAAATCGACTCCGTGCAACCCGGGACACATCAGAGCTGAACGGGTACGAGAAGTGCGCAGGCAATTTTCGGCACGAAATTGGGCGATTCTGCGCCTGCTCGCCTCAGATCCAGACGCCCTTGCCCACCGCGACCACGCCGCCGGCGCTGACGGCGAAGCGTTCCCGGTCCCGTTCCAGGTCCACCCCAACCGTCTCGCCGGGCCCCACCACCACGTTCTTGTCCAGGATCGCGTGCCGGACCACCGCGCCGCGGCCGACGCGGGCTCCCGGCATGATCACGCTGCCCTCCACGATCGCGCCGTCGTCGACCACGACGTTGGAGGACAGCACCGAGTTGCGCACCGAGGACGCCGAGATGATGCTGCCGGCGCCCACCACCGACTCCTGCGCCGAGCCGCCGTTGACGAACTTGGCCGGCGCCAGGTTCTCCGACTCGCCGCGGATCGGCCAGCGCTTGTTGTAGAGGTTGAACACCGGATGCACCGACACCAAGTCCATGTGCGCGTCGTAGAACGCGTCCAGCGTCCCGACGTCGCGCCAGTAGGCGCGGTCGCGGTCGGTGGCGCCGGGCACCTCGTTGTCGCTGAAGTCGTACACCGCGGCCATCCCGTCGTTGACCAAGCGCGGGATGATGTCACCGCCCATGTCGTGGTCGGAGTGGTCGTCGTCGGCGTCGGCGCGGATCGCGTCGATGAGCACCTTGGTGGTGAAGATGTAGTTGCCCATCGAGACGAACGTGGACTCGGGGTCGTCGGGGGTTCCCGGCGGATCCAGTGGCTTCTCCACGAAGTCGCGGATGCGGCCGGAGTCGTCGGAGTCGATGCAGCCGAACGCGGTTGCCTCGGTGCGCGGCACCCGGATGCCGGCCACGGTGGCGCCGGCCCCGCTGTCGATGTGGAACCGGACCATCTGCTCGGGGTCCATGCGGTACACGTGGTCGGCGCCGAAAACCACGATGTAGTCGGGGTCTTCGTCGTAGATCAGGTTCAGCGACTGATAGATCGCGTCGGCCGAGCCGGTGTACCAGCGCGGGCCGAGGCGCTGCTGCGCGGGCACCGGGGTGATGTACTCACCGGCCAGGCCGGACAACCGCCAGTTCTGCGAAATGTGACGGTCAAGTGAATGCGACTTGTATTGCGTGAGAACACAGATCCGCAGATAGCGGGCGTTGACGAGGTTGGACAGCACGAAGTCGATCAGCCGGTAGGCACCCCCGAAGGGAACCGCCGGCTTGGCCCGGTCCGCGGTCAGCGGATACAGTCGCTTGCCCTCACCCCCGGCCAGGACGATGCCCAGCACGTGTGGCGCTTCCCTCATGGCTCAAACCTATCGGCCGTCGCGAACCGCTGCCAGGGGGGATCTGCGTCGACGGTCGTTCTGACGGGCTGTCCGTCAAGGATTTTGGCCCGGGACGGGCTCGTGACGGGCCATGGCGGGCCGCCGAGTGCGATTCTGCGGTCCGACTCGCGGACAGCGGCAATTTCGAACTACGGTGCGGAGTATGCGGGTGGCGATGATGACGCGGGAGTACCCACCGGAGGTGTACGGCGGGGCCGGGGTACACGTCACCGAACTGGTCTCCCAACTGCGCCGACTGTGCGAGGTCGACGTCCATTGCATGGGCGCACCCCGCCCGGGCGCCACCGGAGTGCACGCCCACCAGCCCGATCCGCGACTGCAGGGCGCCAACGCCGCCCTGTCGACCCTGTCGGCGGACCTGATGATGGTCAATGCCGCGTCGGCGGCCACCGTCGTGCATTCACACACGTGGTACACCGGCCTGGCCGGGCACCTGACCGCCATGCTCTACGACATCCCCCACGTCCTGACCGCGCACTCGCTCGAGCCGCTGCGGCCGTGGAAGGCCGAACAGCTCGGCGGCGGCTACCGGGTGTCGACGTGGGTGGAACACACCGCGGTGCTGGCGGCCGACGCCGTCATCGCGGTCAGCTCGGGAATGCGCGAGGACGTGCTGCGGGTCTACCCCACGCTGGATCCCAACGCCGTGCATGTCATCCGAAACGGTGTCGACGCCGACGTGTGGTACCCCGCCGGACCGGTGCAGGCCGGGTCCGTGCTGGCCGAACTCGGCGTCGACCCCGACCGACCCATCGTGGCATTCGTGGGCCGGATCACCCGGCAGAAGGGCGTCGCGCACCTGGTGGCCGCCGCACACCAGTTCAGCCCCGGGGTGCAGTTGGTGCTGTGCGCCGGCGCCCCCGACACCCCGGAATTGGGCGAGGAGGTGCGTGCCTCGGTGGCCGAGTTGGCCCGCGATCGCGCTGGCGTGTTCTGGATCCGGGAGATGCTGCCCACCGGGGAGTTACGCGAAATATTGTCTGCTGCAACAGTTTTCGTATGTCCGTCGGTGTACGAGCCGTTGGGCATCGTCAACCTCGAGGCGATGGCCTGCGGGACGGCGGTGGTGGCCTCCGACGTCGGCGGGATCCCCGAGGTGGTCGCCGACGGCATCACCGGTTCGCTGGTGCATTACCAGCCCGACGACGCGCACGGCTATCAGGCCAGGTTGGCTGCGGCGGTCAACGAACTCGTCGCCGACCCCGGCAGGGCGGAGCGCTACGGCCAGGCGGGGCGGCAACGCTGCATCGAGGAATTCTCCTGGGCCCACGTCGCCGAGCAGACGCTGGACGTCTATCGGAAGGTGTCGACGTAGCGCCCCCGGCTTCGGTCGGCGGGCGGACCTCAGGTGGAGCTGGTGACACCTTTGAGTTCGTCACCCAGGGCGGCGGCCTCGTCGGGCGTCAGCTCGACGACCAGTCGACCGCCTCCCTCCAGTGGTACTCGCATCACGATGCCGCGCCCCTCCTTCGTTGCTTCCAGAGGACCGTCTCCGGTCCGGGGCTTCATCGCCGCCATCGAGTGCTCCCTCCACAGTCGAACTGGCCCGCCCTCGCGAACCTGGTCGGCGCCGAGCACGCCCCGCCAGCGAACTTCCAGCCATACTCGGCATCGAACTGCGTCATCACCCCTCCATTGTTCCCTATCCAGGTCACGAGTTGCACGAAGACCCCGCTTCTCTGTTCTGCGCGGGGCCGCTGAGCTGGACCGCTCGCGACCGAACCGGGCCGTGCGGGGGCCGTGTCGTCAACGCGCGGGCGGCACCCAGCAATCGCGGATGTGGTCGTCGACCATCCCGGTCGCCTGCATCAGCGCGTAGGCGGTGGTGGGCCCGACGAAGCGGAAACCGCGCCGCTTCAGCTCCTTGGCCATCGCCTTCGATTCGGCGCTGGCCGAGGGGATTCGGCCGAGGTCGGCCGGTCGCGGCCGGGGCGACGGGGCGAACGACCACAGCAGCTCGGCCAGGTCGTCGGGAGACCCGAGTTCGACGGCGGCGCGGGCGTTGGCGATCGTCGCCTCGATCTTGGCCAGGTTGCGGACGATCCCCTGATCGGCCATCAGCCGCTGCACGTCGGCGTCGGCGTAGCCGGCCACCGTCTCGACGTCGAACCCGGCGAAGGCGCGCCGGAAATTCTCCCGTTTGCGCAGGATGATCAGCCATGACAGCCCGCTCTGGAAGGCTTCCAGGCTCATCCGCTCGAACAGCGCCACCCCGTCGCGCACCGGGCGGCCCCACTCCTGGTCGTGGTAGTCGCGGTACAGCTCGAAGTCCGGCCCCGGCCGCACCGACGCCCAGCCGCAGCGAATCAGTTCGTCATCACTCACGTCAGTCCTGACGATCCGCGCCGTGCTGCGGTTCCGCCGGCTCGCCGGGCGCCTCGCCCTGCCTCTCGGTCGGCCGCCTGGACCGCCGCGAGCTGACCGCGCAGTGCCTCGAGCTCGCGGGCCAGGCGGTCGAGCACCCAGTCCACCTCGCTGGTCTTGTAGCCGCGCAGCACCTGGGTGAACTTGACGGCGTCGACGTCGGAACCGGTCACGCCATAGGCGGGCAGCACCGTCGCGGTCGTCCCCCGCGGCAGCGGCGGCAGCTGCTCACCGCGGCCGAACAGCAGGCTGGCCGCGCCGAACAGCACGACCGCCACCAGCACCAGCACCACCAGGTACAGCAACACCAACGCCACGCGCTCGATCCTGCCTTAGTGCGTGAGCCCCTTCATCGGCGGCCGGTCCACCAGCGAGACCGGCGCGGTGTGCTGGGTGAAGCCCTGCACACCGGAGCCGTCCGGGGCGCCGGGGCGCTCGGCGAGGAACTGGGTCAGCCCCACCCCGGAGTCGGGGACCCCGCAGCGCGACAACAGGGTCGCGATGACCTGGCGGCTCATCGCGCCCAGCTCGGCCAGCGGCCGGTTGCGGTGCGCCCGCACACCCAGGTTGACCTGGGCGATCGCGTCCAGCCCCAGCCGGTCGAAGGTGTCCACCAGCAGGCCGATCTCCACGCCGTAGCCCGGGGCGAACGGCAGCGAGGTCAGCAGCTCCCGGCTCGCCGCGTACTCGCCGCCCAGCGGCTGCAGGATGCAACCCAGCTCCGGGCGCAGCGCCGCCAGCAGCGGCCGGGCCACCAGCTCGGTGACCCGCCCGCCGCCCGTCTCGCCCGCGTCGGCGTCCGCGTCGGCGACGCCCAGGGGCCGTCCGGTAGAAGCTTTTGACCAGGTGAATCCCGTCACCGGTGAGCAGCGGGCCGACCAGCCACGGCACGAACATCGGGTGGGGGTCGATCAGGTCGGAGTCGACGAACACCACGATGTCGCCGCTGGTGGCCGCCAGCGAGCGCCACAGCGCCTCGCCCTTGCCGGGCCGGGTCGGCACCCCGGGTAGCGCCTGCTCCCGGCTGACGACGCGCGCGCCGGCCGCGATGGCGCGGATCTCGGTGTCGTCGGTGGAGCCGGAGTCCAGCACGATCAGCTCGTCGACCAGCCCCCCGGACTCCCCGACCAGCGGCGAGATGCTGTCGATCACCGAGGCGATGGTGTCCTGCTCGTTGAGGGCGGGCAGCACCACCGAGATGGTCCGCCCGGCCTTGGCCGCGGTCAGCTCGTCGACAGTGCGGCGGGGCCGGTTCCAGCTGCGGTCGCACAACCAGACGTCTCCCGGCCGGGCGGCCACGGTCCCCTCGTGGGTGAGATCCCCGGCGACCAGCTCCGATGCCGTCATGCGAGTCCTCTCACCGTGCGCGCCGGCGGGCGTGTGCCCTGGATCGAGGCCACCATCTCCAGCACCCGCCGGGTGGCCGCGACCTCGTGCACCCGGAACATGCGCGCGCCGGCGGCCGCCGCCAGCGCGGTGGCCGCCAGTGTCCCCTCGAGCCGCTCGGTCAATTCCACTCCCAGAGTCTCCCCGACGAAGTCCTTATTGCTCAAAGCCATGAGCACCGGCCACCCGGTGCTGACAAGATCGCCCATGTGGCGCAGCAGGGCCAACCCGTGGAAGGTGTTCTTGCCGAAATCGTGCGCCGGATCGATCAGCACCCGGTCACGGGCCACCCCCGCCGCGACCGCCCGCTCGGCGGCCTCGGTGACCCGGCGGACCACGTCGTCCACCACGCCGCGGGTGGAGGTACCGTAGCTCACCCGGAACGGGCGGGTGCGCGGGAGCGCGCCGCCGGTGTGCGAGCACACCAGGCCCGCGCCGGATTCGGCGGCCACCTCGACCAGGGCGGGGTCGATGCCGCCCCAGGTGTCGTTGATCAGGTCCGCGCCCGCGGCGCAGGCCACCTTGGCCACCTCCGAGCGCCAGGTGTCGGCGCTGATCAGCTGGTCGGGGTAGGCGCCGCGCAGCCACTCGATGATCGGCACCAGCCGGGCGATCTCGGTGTCGGCGTCCACGCTCTGACCGGGGCCGGCCTTGACGCCGCCCACGTCGATCACGTCGGCGCCCTCGGCGATGGCCCGGTGCACGGCGTCGCGGGCGGCGCCGTCGCTGAAGGTCGCACCGCGGTCGTAGAACGAATCCGGGGTGCGGTTGACGATCGCCATGATCAGCGGGCGATCGGCTGCGACCGGGCGGCCGCACAGCGTGGACTGCACGCATCTATGGTGCCTGGTCAGTGTCGACGGCGGCTTCCCGGACCATCCGTCACTCGAGTGTGCGGCCTGCCGCACACTCGACGCCGCAGGTGCGGCTGGCCGCACACTCGGCGTAAGCCGCCGCACACTCAGCCCCGCGGTCGCTTCCCGGCCGCGACCTCGTCGGGGTAGTCGTCGTAGTACGGCACGTAGCCCTCGTCGCGGCCGGCCAGGACATACAGCGGGTCGTCGACGTCGGGGCCAGAGAAGCTATAGCCCTGGTCGCGCAACTCCACCTTGCGGCTCTTGAACGTCGTGGTCTGCTCGATCGACTCGACCACCCGCACGAACAGCGGCAGCGCATAGGGGGGCAGCTGCTCGTACACCGCGCGGGCCAGCGACTTCCCGTCGAATTCGGCACCGTCGCGCAGCTTGACCGCGGCCATCCCGGCGCGCCCGCCGGTACGCGGGATCTCCACGCCGAAAACCGTGCACTGCTCCACGGACTCGTCGCACGCCAGCGCCGCCTCGACCTGGGTGGTGGCCACGTTCTCGCCCTTCCAGCGGAAGGTGTCGCCGAGCCGGTCGACGAACGCGGCATGCCCCAAGCCCTGCGGACTCATCACGTCGCCAGAGTTGAACCAGCAGTCGCCCTCACGAAACGCGTTGCGCACCAACTTCTTTTCGCTCGACTCCTGATCGGTGTAGCCGTCGAAGGGCTGCAGCCGATTGACCGGGCTCAACAGCAGGCCGGCCTGGCCGGGGGGCACCCGGCGCACCCGTCCGCTCTCGTCGCGCAGCGGGGCACCGGTGTCCGGGTCGTACTCGACGTAGGCCAGCGGCATCGGGAACAGCCCGGTGCTGCGGGGCACGTTGAAGACGTTGATGAACGCGGCATTGCCCTCGCTGGAGGCGTAGAACTCGCAGACGCGGCCGATGCCGAACCGCTTGGTGAACTCGTCCCAGATCTCCGGGCGCAGCCCGTTGCCCGCGATCACCCGGACATTGTGGGCGCGGTCGGTCGGCTTGGGCGGCTGGTTGAGCAGGTACCGGCAGACCTCGCCGATGTAGATGAACGCGGTGGCCCGGCTGGCGATCACCTCGTCCCAGAACTTCGACGCCGAGAACGACGTGCCCAGCGCCAGCGTCGCCCCGGAATTGATCACCGAGGACAACGCCACCGTCAGCGCGTTGTTGTGGTACAGCGGCAGGCAGCTGTACAGCGCGTCGGAGCTCTTCAGCCGCAGCCCCATGCCGCCGAATGCGGCCAGTGCGGCCAGCCACCGCCGGTGCGTCATGACGCTGGCCTTGGGGAATCCGGTGGTGCCGGAGGTGAAGATGTAGAACGCGGTGTCGCGGGCCTGCACCGCCGACGCCGACGCCGGATTGGTGGCCGGGGCGCTCACGGCGAATCGCTCCAGGTCCTCGACGGTCAGCGTCTCGGTGGCCGAGGCCTCGAAGGCGCCGCACTCGGCGACGGCGCTGACCAGGTCGGTCTCGGCGATCAGCACCTTGGCTTTCAGCAGCCCCAGGCTGTGCGCCAAGACCTCGCCGCGCTGGTGGTAGTTGATCATGCCGGCCACGGCGCCGCACTTGACGGTGGCCAGCATCGCCAGCACAGCGTTGGGCGAGTTGCGCAGCATGATCGCGACGACGTCGCCCTTGCCGACCCCGCGCGCGGCCAGCACCGCGGCATACCGGTTGGCGGTCGCGTTGGCGTCGCGGTAGGTCAGCTCCTGGTCGCCGAACCGCAAAAACACCCGGTCGCCGTGGCGGGCGGCGCGGTCGGCGAACACCGTGGCGATCGACTTCTTGGAACCGGGCCGGGCCAGCAGCCCGGTCAGCGCCCCGCGCGCGATGACCGGCAGGTCGGCCAGCACGCCCGGCAGCCTGAATGCGATATCGGTCAGGCCGACCGCCTTGCGCGCTTCCCCGTCGTGATCGGACACGTGGACCCCTCGATTCCCTGTGGACAGTCGGGCTCGGCGGCCAGCCTAATAGGGAGCGTTGCTCAGGCGGGGGCGCACGCCCGAAGCGCGGCAGCCACCTTGTCGACCAGCACCAGCCGGTCCATCGCCGCCTGGGAGATGTAGCCGTTGTCGACCAGCCCGCACAGCCAGACCCATAGACCCTCGTAATGCCCCAGCGGATCCAGCATCACGATCGGTTTGCCGTGCATGCCCAGGTATCCCGTGGTCCACGCGTCAAACAGCTCGTCGAGGGTCCCCACGCCGCCCGGCAGCACGATGAAGGCGTCGGCGAGGTCCTCCATCGTCTGCTTGCGCTCGCGCATGGTGTCGCTGACGATCAGCTCGTCGGCGTCGGTGTCGGCGACCTCGCGGCGCATCAGCTGTTGGGGGATCACGCCGACGGTGCGCCCGCCGCGGGACCGCGCGGCGCCGGCCACCGCGCCCATCGCCGAGACCCGGCCGCCGCCCCACACCAGGATCCAACCGCGCTCGGCGATCGCCTCGCCGAGTTCGGCGGCCAGGCCGAGCAATTCGGGATGCGTCGGCGCGGACGCGCAGTAGACACACACGGTCAGCTCGCGTGAAGGATTGCCTTCCGGGCACATATTCGCCAAAGGTAGACCACGCCGTGGCACAGCGCCCACCCGCGGACGCCCTGGCGCAATAAGATCCGGCAGTGCCGATTCGATGGAACGTTCCGCAGCACGCGTCGGCCCTGGACCGGCTGAACGATGCCCTGGCGCGCGGGTCGGGAGCCGCCGTCCTCGGGCCCGACGGCGTCGGGAAATCCACGCTGGCCCGGTTGGCCGCCGAGGAGTACGCCCGCCGGCACCCGGGGACGCGCACCCGCTGGGTCACCGGCACCCCGAGTGAACGGGTGGTGCCGTTCGGGGCCTTCAGCCACCTGGTGGAGATCGCCGACATCGGCAAGCCGGCGGCGCTGTTGCGGGCCGCCCGCGCGTCGCTGGGCGGTGACGAGCTGCTGCTGGTGGTCGACGACGCCCACGACCTGGACGTCCTGTCGGCCACGCTGACCTACCAGCTGGCGCTGGCCGGCACGGCGCGGATGATCCTCACCGCCCGCGGCCCAAGCTTTGGCGCCACGCCCGAGGCCCCTGAGGCCGTCGCCGCGCTGTGGACCGACGGCCTGCTGGAACGGATCGACATCGAGGCGCCCGGCGGGCCGACCGGCCCGGCCGAGGTCGACGAGTTCATCGCCGCGTTGCCCGCCGGCGCGCGGTCGGTGCTGGACTACCTCGCCGTCGAGGAGCCGCTGTCGCTGGCCGACCTGGAGACCCTGGCGGGCGACGGCGCGGTGGAGCAGGCGCGGGAGTGGGGGGCGGCGGAGACGCGGGAGCGCGGCGAACCGGTGGTGTACACGGCCCACCCGCTGTTCGCCGAACGCGCGCGCGCCGCACTCGGCTCCGACGGCGTGCGGCGACGCCGTACCGAGATCGTGACGCTGCGGTCCCGTCGCCCCGCCGAGCACCTCTCCGAGCGGTTGCGGCTGGCGTCGTTGGCGCTGGACAGCGACGCCGAGCAGCCGGTGCCCGAGGTCGTCGCCGCCGCGCAGCAGGCGCTGCGGCTGGGCGACCTGGCGCTGGGCGAGCGGCTGGCCCACTCCGCGCTTCGGCGTTCCGGCGACCTGGCGGCGCGGCTGCCGCTGGCCCACGCCCTGGCCTGGCAGGGCCGCGGCCGCGAGGCCGAAGCGGCGCTGAGCGCGGTCGATCCCGCCGCGCTGACCGAACCCGAGCTGATGGCCTGGACGCTGCTGCGGGCGGCCAACCAGTTCTGGATGCTGTCCGAGCCGGAGCGGGCCACCGCGTTCCTGCGCACCGTGCGGAATCGGATCACCGACCCCGCCTCGCTCACCACCCTGCAGGCGCTGAGCGCCACCTTCGCGATGAACGCCGGCAACGTCGGGCACGCCGTCGAGGTCGCGCGGGAGGTGCTGGCCTCGGAGTCGGCCGACGACCAGGCGGTGGCCTGGGCGGCCAGCGCCGGCGCGCTGTGCGCGGCGCGGCAAGGGCGTTTCGACGACGTCGAGCCGCTGGCGCGGCGCGCCCTGGCCGCCGAGCATCCCGGGCTGCTGCGCTTCACCATCGGGCTGGGGCAGACCACCGCACTGGTGATGGCGGGCCGCCTCGACTGCGGCGGCCGAGATCGCCCAGCAGTTCACCGACTTCGCCGAGCTGCAGCAGCCGGGCCGCGCGATCGGAGAGGTGCTGATGGCCCACGTGGCGATCGCCGCCGGCGACTTCGGCCGCGCCGCGGCGCTGCTCGAGCCCGGCGGCCGCCACGCTGGAGCGGACCGGCTACTCGTGGGGGCCGCTGTCGCTGATGCTGCTGGCCACCGCGCTGGCGCAGCAGGGCGACATACCGCAGCGGCGGCAAAAGCGTTGCAGCCGGGCCGAATCGCGGCACGGGACCAAGTCGGCGCTGTTCGCGCCCGAACTCGGCGTGGCGCGGGCCTGGCGGCTGGCGGCGGTGCGCGACGAGCACGGCGCGGTGGCCGCCGCCCGGGACGCCGCCCGCATGGCCGAGCGCGGCGGCCAGCCGGCGGCGGCGCTGCGGGCGTGGTACGAGGCGGTGCGGCTCGGCGACATCCGCGCGGTGGACCCGCTGGCCCGTCTGTGCGCCGAGATCGATTGCGCCGTGGGCATATCGCCGTCGCCCATGCGCGGGCGCTGGCCGCCCGCGACGCGGCGGCGCTGCGGGCGGTGTCCGACGAGCTGGCCGCGCTCGGCATGCGCGCGGCCGCCGCCGACGCCGCCGCGCAGGCGCAGCGGTGCGAGGAGCGTCGCCCAGCCGTCCCGGTACCGTGATCCATCGTCAACCCGGTCATGGCGACGGCCAGGGACGCCTTGTCACCGGCGGCGCTGCACAATTCGCGCAGGTCCTCGAACCGGGCGCCGGCGACGTCGAGTTGGATGCGCCAGGCGATTCCGCACAACATGGTCCGGGGGGCGATGCGCATGGCTACGTGGTTGGGGTCATCGGCCGGAAGCGAGTCGGCGATCTTCTGGGCGCGCTCCAGCTCAGCCGGGCGGCATTGATGTCGCGGTTAGTGGCCCTGGTTGCGGCCCGCATCTGCCAGCCGTAGGCGGCGTGCAAATCCCCTGCGGCCTCAAGATGCTCGGCTATCAGGGCGGCGTTTTCCTCCGCGGCCGCGGGTCGCGTGACTCGAGGGTTCTCGCCACGCGCCGGTGCAGTTCGGTGCGATCGGACTTCAGCTGTGACTCGTAGGCCACCGCGCGGATCAGGGGATGATGGAAAACATAGGCCGGTCCGCGGTGAAGGTGACCTGATCGACGAACTGCGACCCGACCAGGTCTCCAATCTCAGGATCGATCCCCAGGTCGTCCAGGAGGCGACGGGTGAACGTCGAGCCGATGACCGCGGCGGCGCCGAGGGCGCGTTTGGCCGGCCGGTCCAGGCGGTCGATGCGGGCGGCGATGGTGGCATGCACGGTGGGGGGCATGCTTACCTCGGCCAGATCGGTGGTCGAGACGTAGCCACCGCGGGTGCCCGTCAAAGTTCCTCGCTCTGCCAGATCCCGGACGATCTCCTCGGCGAAAAGCGGATTCCCAGAAGCCCTTTCGACAATCAGCGACGCCAGCCCCGTGACCGAGGGGTCTGGGCCGAGCAATTCGCCCACCAGCGCCGTGGTTTCGAAATCGCTCAGCGGCGCGAGCGCTATGGTTTGGGCACCGACGACCCGGCTCAGCGCGCCAGAGTATTCGGGGCGGTAGGTCAACAGCACCAACGAGGGTGTCTGCGGGATGACGGCGACGAAGTCGGCCAGCATCGACTCGCTGACTTCATCGATCCAATGGACGTCTTCGATGACATACACCGCCGGCGACGTACGGGCCAGTGAGGCGGCATTGACCAGCGCCGTCAGCCGTCGTCGGCGCGCGTCCGGATCGATCTTCGGCAACTCGATGTCCGGCTCGGCGACACCCAGCAGATCTTCGAACAACAGCTGGTCTTCGGCGTCCACGCCGGCGATCTGGGCCCGCACCCGCGAGCGGGCGGCCGCGGGGTCCGATCCGCGCACGCCAAATGCCGCTCGCAGCAGTCGGGACACCACATAGAACGGGACGTCGGTGGTGTGCGATTCGCAGTAGGCGCTGAACACCTCGACGCCTCCGTTATCCGCCGCCGCCGAAACTTCCCGCACCATACGGCTTTTGCCGATGCCCGGCGAGCCCACCACGCAGACGACGGCGCCGTGGCCCTCCTCTGCGCGTCGGAGCAAGGACTCAATGGCCGCGATCTCCCACTGCCGGCCGACCAACGGTGACGCCGCGACCGCGGCCGGCCGCTCCCGGTCCGGCATGCTCAGCAACCGCCGAGCCGGCACCGGGCGGACCCGGCCTTTGATGTGGACCGCCTCCGGATCGCCCAGCTCGGCGTGGTGTTCGACCAGCCTTGCGGTGGAGTCACTGAGCATCACCCCGCCCGGCGGGGCCGCTGATTCCATTCGCTGGGCCATGCCGACCTGTTCGCCAATGGTTGTGTAGCCCAACGCTCTTGAGCCGATCTCACCGGCGATCACTTGGCCGGAATTGAGGCCGACCCGCAGCCGAAGGTCGATGCCGTCGCGGTCGGTGACCTCGGCTGCCAGCCTCGACGCCTCCTCCTGAATTCCCAGGGCCGCAAGACAAGCACGCATGGCGTGGTCCTCCAACGCAACCGGAGCGCCGAACACCGCCATGATCCCGTCGCCGGTGAACTTGTCCACCGTGCCGCCATAGCGCTCTACGACCGCGGCACACCGGTCAGCCAGGTCGGCCATGATCTCGCGCAATCGCTCCGCGCCGAGGGCGGCGGCGATCTCCATCGAGTGGACCACGTCGGCGAACAAGACCGTTACCTGCTTGTACTCCGCGCGGGCATCGGCCTCACCGACGGGCGCACCACACCGATGGCAAAACCGTGCGTGCTCCAAAGGCTCTGTGCCACAAGCGTGGCACTTCGCTACGGACGACATGCGAGCCTCCGCAGATCCGGGACCCCGGTGTTCACAGGATGCATCTCGTCTGCGTCAGGGCCGCTTCCAGTCGCATTCGGGCCGTATGAATTCGGTCGTAGGCATACGCCGCGACGGCCCTCCGGTCGGTGAAAAGAGACGTCACTACCCCCGAAAGGACCGCTGCGGTCATGGCATCGCCTCCGCTCGCGCGAGGTGGCCGTCGTAGCCGTCGCGGCTGCCCTGTCGCGGTAGGGCTGCCGGTACTCCCGGTACGTCGCGTCATCGCCGGTTGCCCGCGCCACCAGCGCCCGCGCCCACAGCACCACGCCGTCCAGGAACGCGTAATCGAGGTTGGCGCCCGCCACGGCCAGGCGCGCGGCCGCGGCCTCAGCCTCGGCCTCGGCCTCGGCCTCGGCCTCACGAAGGTCGGGCTCGGTGCCGCGGTTGACCAGGCATTCGACCAGCAGATCGGTGCATGCCACGCCCCAACCGGGCAGAACCCATCGCCGGTCAATCCGTCGAGCGTGTCACGCAACACCTTCAGGGCACCTTCATGATCGCCGCGGCGAGCCCGCTCGTAGGCGAGATAGGCATCGATAATCGGGAGGTCGGCGATGCTGAACTGCCGATTGATCGACATCTCCCGGGCCTGTCGAAGCAGTTCGACGGCCCGGGTCCGATCGTCCGCGGAGTCGCCTTTCAGAAATACGACGCCGCGCGAGAGCCGACCGTAGCCGACGGCCATGTCGTCGGCGGAATCCTGCACCACGCGCAGCGCCTCCTCGGTGTTCCGCCGGGCCGTATCGTCGGCGGGCACAAGTCCCATCGGGACGGCTGCGGTGTATCTATAAGCGACGACGAGCGCGTGGGACAGCGGGTCAGTGTGACCGGCGATCTGAAGGGCGGTGTCGGGGTCGTCTCGCCACCCGGCTACGTTGAGGACGGCCCGCGCGAGTCCCCGTAGCCCGAACGTCAACGCCAGCGGCGACCCGACGAACAACACCGTCACCTGCTTGTATTCGGCGCGGGCAGCGGCGTTGCCGACGGAAGCCCCGCAGCCGTGACAGAACCGGCGCCCTCCAAGGGCACGGTCCCGCACGTCGGGCATGCCGCTACGGTCGTCATCGACCCTCCGCCGATCGGCCCCCGAGTGCCGGGGTCTGTCAAGGATAGGCCGTCTCCGCGCGCGGCACGCCGTATCGTGCGCGAACCGTGATGCCGTCGTGTTGGTCTGGTGACGATCACCCCTCACAGTTTCCAAAGTGATTGCGGGAGCTGCGGTTCGGCCCGCGGTTTGGAGGCACGATGGGTATCCGTGCGAGCCGGCTCGTCGCGGCCGGCCTACTGATCGCCGCGCTGACGACTGACGCCTCGTCGGTGGTCGCCCCGCCGGCCGCGCGGGCTGCGGCCATCGGGCCGACGATGCCGCTCGGTCACGCCGGCCGTTGGATGACCGACGCCGACGGGCGCGTCGTGGTGATGCACGGACTCAACCAGGTCTACAAGGTGCCGCCGTATACGCCTTCGGCCGACGGGTTCGGCGACGACGACGCGGCTTTCCTTGCGGCCAACGGGTTCAACGCGATGCGGCTGGGCGTCATCTGGGCGGCCGTGGAGCCGCAGCCGCTCGCTTACGACGACGCCTACCTCACCTCGATCGCGCAGACCGTCGCGACGCTGGCCGCCCACGGCATCGTGAGCCTGCTCGACTTCCACCAAGACCTCTACAACGAGGCGTTCCAGGGCGAGGGCGCTCCGGCGTGGGCGGTGCAGACGGGCGGGCTGCCCAACCCGCAGCTGGGATTTCCGGGCAACTACTTCCTCAACCCCGCCGAGGAGTTCGCCTGGCATTCCTTCTGGCGCAACGCGCCGGCGCCCGACGGGATCGGCCTGCAGGACCACTACACACGGGCCTGGGCGCACGTCGCGACCTTCTTCCGGGGCAACCCGGGGGTGTTCGGCTACGAGGTGCTCAACGAGCCGTGGCCCGGATTCATCTGGGAGGGCTGCTTCAACCCGGTGTTGGGCTGCCCGCTGCAAGACCACAAGCTGACCGTCTTCTACCGCAAGGCGGTGCCGGCGATTCGTGCCGTCGACCCCGCCACGCTGGTGTTCTTCGAGCCGAATGTGTTGTTCGACGAGGGAATTCACACCGACCTCACCCGTGTGGTGGACCCGAGCACCGGGTTCTCGTTCCACGACTACTGCGCCATCGAGTCGGTGCTGCACAAGAACATCACCTGCCGGCTGGAGGACAGCGTCACATTCGGGAACGCCAACTTCTACGCCGACTTCCACGGCATCCCGGCGCTGTTGACCGAGTTCGGTGCCACCAACGACCTGGCCAACCTCACCGAGGTGCTGCACAATGCCGACCGACACAAGATCGGCTGGCTGGAGTGGGCCTATACGGGCAATGACAAGACCAGCTCGTCTCCGACCGCCCAGGCGCTGGTGTACAACCCCGCCCAGCCGCCCGTCGGCGCCAACGTCAACGCGGCCAAGCTCAGGGTGCTCGCCGCGCCGTACCCGCAGGTGGTCGGGGGCACGCCGAGGCTCGTGGTCGTTCGCCTCGGGCACATTCAGGCTCTGCTACTCGACCGAGCGGGCCGATCGCCAGGGCCGCTTCCCTGCCGGTGTGCGGACGTTCGTCTCGGTGCCGCCGGTCGAGTATCCGAACGGCTACCACGTGAACGTCAGAGGGGGACAGGTGGTTTCGGCGCCCAACGCGCCCCTGCTGGCCGTCGCGGCGGATGCCGGCGCGGACACCGTCGACGTCGTCGTGACGCCGTGACGTCCTACGGCTCAGATGCCAACGACACGGACGATGCCCGCCAAACCGGGGAAGCCCGCCCCGTTTCGCGGGTAGAGATCGAGACCACTCGCGTGCGCGGTCGCCGCGACCGGCAGGTCGGCGAACCGGCTCCGCGCTCAGGTAGCCGCGCAGCATCTCCGCGGCGGCGGTGATCGCACCGACGTCAACCCGTTCCTCGCGGTGGTGCGCCAGGTTCGGGTCGCCGGGCCCGTAATTGAGCGCCGGGATGCCCAGGGCGGCGAACCGCGCGACGTCGGTCCAGCCGTACTTGGCCCGCACCTGCCCGCCGGCGGCCTCCACCAGGGCCCTGGCGGCGGGCTGGGCCAGCCCGGGCAGCGCGCCCGGTGCTCCGTCGGTCTGTTCGATGCGCACGTCGAGCCCGTCGAACACCTCGTGCACGTGCGCCAGCGCCGCCTCCGCCGACCGGTCGGGGGCGAAGCGGAAGTTGACCGTCACCGAGGCCGCGTCCGGGATGACGTTGCCGGCCACGCCGCCGTCGATCCGCACGGCCGACAAGCCCTCGCGATAAACGCACCCGTCGATCTCGACATCGCGCGCCCGATACGCCGCCAGCCGGTCCAGCACGGGACTCAGCTTGTGAATCGCGTTGTCGCCCAGCCAGGATCGCGCAGAATGGGCCCGGGTGCCGGTGGCGCCGATCACCACGCGCAGCGTGCCCTGGCAGCCGGCCTCGATGTAGCCGCCGGTGGGCTCGCCCAGGATGGCCACGTCGGCGGACAGCCAGTCGGGCAGCTCGCGCTCGATGCGGCCCAAACCGTTTGCGGCGGCCTCGATTTCCTCGCAGTCGTAGAACACCAGCGTCAGGTCGTGCGCCGGTTCGGCCACGGTGGCCGCCAGATGCAGGAAGACCGCGTCGCCGGACTTCATGTCCGAGGTGCCGCAGCCGTACAGTTCGCCGCCCTCCAAGCGGCTGGGCAGGTTGTCCGCCGCCGGGACGGTGTCCAGGTGTCCGGCCAGCAGCACCCGCGACGGCCGGCCCAGCGCCGTGCGCGCCAGCACCGCGTTGCCGTTGCGGACGATCTCGAAGCCCGACGTCTGGGCGCGCAGCGCGGCCTCCACCTCGTCGGCGAGGCGCGCCTCCTTTCGCGATTCGCTGGGGATGTCGACCAGCGCCGCGGTCAGCTCGATCGGGTCCCCGCGCAAGTCCAGCACGGCCCCAAGGGTAGTGGGTCACCCTCTTCGCCGAGCAGACACAGAATCGCACCGTCGACCGCTTCGGGATGCGATTCTGTGTCTGCTCGCCAGGGCAAGTAACCTGGCCGCCGTGACTGGAGCTGCTGGAATCGGGCTGGCGACGCTGGCCTCCGACGGATCGATCCTCGACACCTGGTTTCCCGCACCGGAATTGACGGCATCGGGCACCGGCACCACCGCCAGGCTCGCCGAATCCGACGACGCCCGGCGACCTGGCGGCGCTGATCGGCCGCGACGAGGACCGCGGCACCCAGACCATCGCGGTGCGCGCGGTGATCGGCTCACTTGACGACGTCGCCACCGACGCCTACGACGCCTACCTGCGGCTACACCTGCTCTCGCACCGGCTGGTGGCCCCGCACGGGCTGAACGCGAGCGGCCTGTTCTGGGTGCTGACCAATGTGGTGTGGACCAACCACGGGCCCTGCGCGATCGACGGTTTCGAGGCGGTCCGCGCCAGGCTGCGCCGCCGCGGCCCGGTGACCGTCTACGGCGTAGACAAGTTCCCGCGGATGGTCGACTACGTCGTGCCCACCGGGGTGCGCATCGCCGACGCCGACCGGGTGCGCCTCGGCGCCCACCTGGCGCCGGGCACCACCGTGATGCACGAGGGCTTCGTCAACTACAACGCGGGCACCCTGGGCGCGTCGATGGTCGAGGGCCGCATCTCGGCCGGCGTGGTGGTCGGCGACGGGTCGGACGTCGGCGGCGGCGCGTCGATCATGGGCACCCTGTCCGGCGGCGGCACGGAGGTCATCTCGATCGGCAAGCGCTGCCTGCTCGGGGCCAACGCGGGCCTGGGCATCTCCCTGGGCGACGACTGCGTCGTCGAGGCCGGCCTGTACGTCACCGCGGGCACCAAGGTCGCCATGCCCGGCGGCAAGACGGTCAAGGCGCTGGAGCTTTCCGGCGCCGACAACCTGCTGTTTCGGCGCAACTCGCTGTCCGGGGCGGTCGAGGTGGTGTCCCGCGACGGTCACGGCATCGCGCTGAACGAGGAGCTGCACGCCAACTGAAGTCACGCCAGCGCGGCGCGGCTGGTCTCCGGCAGCAGATAGGTGCTCACCAGGCTGATCGACACCAGGGCGGCCAGCAGCAGGCTCAGCGCCCAGCTGCCGTAGCTGTCCAGCAACGTCCCGGCAATCAGCGGCGGCACTGCGCCGCCGAGGATGCCGGCGAGGTTGCTCGACAGCGCGGTGCCCGTGTAGCGGTACCGGGTGGCGAACAGCTCGGGGAGGAATGACGCCGTGGGCCCGGCCGCGATGGCGCCGACGGCGTACATGCCGACGATCGCGACGGCGTAGAGCACCGGGCTGCCGGTGTCCATCAGCGGGATCACCACCAGCGCCCACGGCAGCGACGCCGCCCGCCCCGCCAGCATCATGCGGCGGCGCCCGACCCGGTCCGACAGGATGGCCGAGGCCGCGACCAGCGCGATGCTGGCCAGCCCGCCCAGCACCCCGACCAGCAGGATCAGGGCGCGCGAATGCCCCAGCTGGCTCTGGGCGTAGCGGGCCAGGTACGTGCTGGCCATGTAGACGAACCCGAATCCGCTGACGACGCTGCCGCCGGCCAAAACAATCGTGCGGTGCTCCCGGCGCAACACCTCCTTGATCGGCGCCTCGGTGACAACCGCTTCGGGAGCCGCGCTGCGGGCTTTCTCGCCGGCGAACACCGGCGTCTCGGCGATGTTGAGCCGCACGTACAACGCGACGACGATCAGCACCGCGCTGACCAGGAACGGGACCCGCCACCCCCACTGCAGGAACGCGGCGCTGGTCTCGCCGATGGTCGCGTTCACACCGAGAAACACCAGGCTGTTCAGCACCAGCGCCACGCCGCCGCCGAGCGGGGTGAACATCCCGTACCGGCCGCGTTGGCCTGCGGGCGCGTATTCCGCGCTCAGCAGCGCCGATCCCGCGAATTCGCCGCCGACGGCGAAACCCTGCAGCGCGCGCAGGGCGATCAGGATCAGTGGGGCCGCCGCGCCGATGGTCGCGGTGGTGGGGACGATGCCCACCGCCACCGTGGACAGCGCCATGATCAGCAGCGTGGCCACGAGGGTCTTCTTGCGGCCCAGCCGGTCCCCGAAGTGCCCGAAGACGGCCGCGCCGAGCGGCCGGGACAGGAACGCCGTGGCGAACGTCCCCATCGAGGCGACCGTGGCCATCGCGGGGCCGAGCTGCGGGAAGAACACGGTGGGGAACACCAGCGCCGCCGCGGTGCCGTAGATGAGGAAGTCGTAGAACTCGATCGCCGAGCCGACCAGGCAGGCCAGCGCCACCCGCTTCATCGGTGTGACGCCGGGGCCCGCGTGGATCGTCACGGTAACGACGGTAGGCGACGGCGTGCGGTCATGCTCGGCGGGAACCCCGCTCCTCAGCTTTCTGCCAGCAGCTGCTTCTTGAGCACCTTGCCCATGGCGTTGCGGGGCAGCGAATCCACGAAGCGCACCTCGCGCGGCCGCTTGTGGGCCGAAAGCTGCTGGGCGACATGATTGACCAACGCGTCGGCGGACAGGTCGGGCGATCCGACGACGAACGCGACGATGCGCTGGCCCAGGTCCTCGTCGGGCAGCCCGACGACGGCGACCTCCCCCACGCCCGGATGCCCCAGCAGCGCAGTCTCGATCTCGCCGGCGCCGATGCGGTATCCGCCGGACTTGATCAAATCGACCGACTCGCGCCCCACGATGCGGTGCATCCCGTCGCCGTCGATCACCGCGACGTCCCCGGTGCGGTACCAGCCGTCGGCGTCGAACGCCTCTGCGGTGGCGTCGGGCCGGTTCAGGTAGCCGTCGAACATCGTCGGGCCGCGAACCTGAAGCCGCCCAACGGTTTCCCCGTCGTGCGGCGCCGGGCCGCCGTCCTCGTCGAGCAGCCTGGTCTGCACGCCGGCCAGCGGCAGGCCCACCCAGCCGGCGCGCCGCTCGCCGTCCGCCCGCGTCGAGAGGGTGATCAGCGACTCCGAGGCGCCGTAGCGTTCGACGGGCTGGTGCCCGGTGAGCTCGGCGAGCCGGTCGAACACCGGGACCGGCAGCGGTGCGCTGCCCGACACCAGCAGCCGCGCCGGCCCCAGCGCCCGGGCCGCCGCCTCGTCGGCGACAAGCCGCGACCACACCGTGGGCACCCCGAAATACAAGGTGCCGCCGGTGTCGGTGCAGGCCTGGGCATAGCCGGCCGGTGTGGGTTTTCCGGTGTGCACGAAGCGGTTTCCCACCCGCAGCGACCCGAGCAGCCCGAGCACCAGCCCGTGCACGTGAAACAGCGGCAGCCCGTGCACCAGCACGTCCTCGGCCGTCCACTGCCAGGCCTGCGCGAGCGCGTCGAGGTCGGCGGCGATCGCGCGGCGGCTCAGCACCACACCCTTGGGCAGACCGGTGGTGCCCGAGGTGTAGATGATCATCGCGGTGGCATCGGGCGAGGGCTCGGGATAGCGGTGCCAGGAGCGGGCATGCAGCCTGACGGGGACGTGCGGCAGGCCTTCTGAGTCCTCGGGCTCCGGACCGAGCCAGGCCTGCACCTGGGAGTCGGTGAGCATGTGTCGGCGCTCGGCCGCGCCGATGTCGGCGGGCACCGGGACGAACGGGACGCCGGCGATCAGGCAGCCGGTGACCGCCAGCACCGTCGAGGCGGTCGGCGTGGCCAGCACCGCGACGCGCCCGGCGCCGGCCACCCGTTCGGCCACCGACGTAGCGGCACCGACCAGGTCGTCGCGGCTGAGCGAGACGCCGTCGATGCGCACCGCATCGGCGATGTCGGTGGACAACGCGGGGTTCAGTGAGGCCAGCAGCACGTCAGCAGGTTACTGCTCGTCCCAGATCTTCATCAGCGTGGACAGGATCTCCTCGCCGCGGCCCAGCCCGCCCAGATGGCTCTCGCCCGGCAGCACGAAAAGCTCGGCGTCGGGCAGCAGGGACACGACGTGCTCGCCGTGGGCGAACGGGACGATGTGGTCGCTGTCGCCGTGCCACCAGCGGACCGGGACCTTGACCTCGTCGAGCCGGAAGCCCCAGTCCTCGGTGAACAGGATGATGTCGTTGAAGGGGGCGGCCAGTTGCTTGCGGCTGCCGTTGAGCAGGTCGTCGAGGAACATCGCCCTGAACTCGGGCCGGGTCAGCAGGCGCCGGTCGCCTTCGGGCGACAGCCGCGGCGTACAGCTGCAGCGCGGTATTCGCGACGGGACGGATCGCCCGGACCACCAGGCTCGCGCCGATCCGCAACGGGTCGCCGCCCAGCCGCAGCAGGGGCGCCGCCCGCTTACCCAGGTTCATCAGCCCGCTGGTGATCCCCTCGTCGCCGAGGAACGGCGCGACGCCGCCGAGCACGCCGGCCGCCACCACCCGATCGGACAGCACCGCGGCGCACGCGAGCGCGTACGGGCCCCCGCCCGACAGGCCGATGACGGCCATCTTGTCGATGCCCAGGGTTTCCGCGATCGTCCGAAAGTCGTCGGCGAAGGCCCGGATGTTCTCGTACCGATGGGGCGTCGACGAGCCGATCCCGGGGCGGTCCAGGCCGATCAGGCGGATGCCGTGGTTTTTGGCGTAGATGCGGGCTTCGGTGGGGATTTGCCGGCGGGCGCCGGGGGTGCCGTGCAGCCAGAACATCGCCCGGCCCCGCGGGTCGCCGAACTCGGCGAAGCCGATCTGGCGATCCTCACCGACAGCGACGTTTCCCTCCAACTTGGGGCGGGCGATCTCGAAGGCCATGCCCAGCAGCTTGGCATGTGACGGGCCGATTACCAAAGGCTGACGGGCCGGCTCAGGCGTTCAGCACCCGATCGCCGATGACCCGTTCGGCGCGCAGCGACGCCAACTCGTCCTCGGAGCAGCCCAGGCCGCGCAGCACGTCGTCGTTGTGCTGGCCCAGCGTCGGCGGGGCGCTGCGATGGTGGCGCTCGGGGCCGGGGGTGATGCGAAACGGCCACCCCGGGTAGCGGTGCGCCCCGGTGACCGGGTGCTCGAACTCCTCGTAGTAGCCGCGCGCGTCGAGCTGGGCGCCGATGGAGGCACCGTCGTACATGTCCTCGCCGGTGAGGACCCGCTCGGCCGCAATGCCATGCGCCGCACAGGTTTCGAGGATCGCCGCCGCCGTCTGCGTCCGCGTCCAGGCGCCGACGATCGCGTCGAAGGCGTCGTGGTCGGCCCCGTCGCGGTCGGGCACGGACAGCGCCACCCAGGCGTCGTCCGCGGTCGGGTAGACGCCTTGCAGGCAGCCGCGCCGCCGATTGCCCTCGCGCGGTCGGACGACGCCGTTCATCGAGTACTCGATCACCGGTTCGGCGGTCACACACGCCGCGACCTCGATCTGGGCGATCTCGATCAGCCGGCCCTCCCCGGTGCGGCGCCGGTGCTCGAGCGCGGCCAGCAGCGCGACGCCCGGCGTGCACGCCGACGATCGGGTCGGCGGGCCCCTGCGGGTTGCACGGCGGGCCGTCGGGATAGCCGGTGACCGCCGACATGCCCGCGGTCTGCTCGAAGTTCAGCGCCCAGCCGACGTAGTCGCGCCAGGGGCCGTGCAGGCCGTATCCCGGCATCCGGACGGCGATCACGTCGGGCCGCAGCGCCACCAGCGAGTCGTAGTCCAGGCCGAACTGCTCGACCACCCGCGGCGAGAAGTTCTCCACGACGACGTCGGCCTGCGCCGCCAGCCGGCGGGCGATGTCGAGGCCGCGGGCCGAGGTCAGGTCGAGCGTGAGGTCGCGCTTGTTGAGGTTGGTGCCCTGCCAGATGGGGCTGCGCTCGTACCAGTCGTCGCCCTCGTAGGCGAAGGCACCGGAGTAGCGGTGCCCGTCCGGACGCTGGATCGACTCGACCTTGACGACGTCGGCGCCGAACGCCCCGAGGTAGCAGGTCAGATATGCCCCGGCCCAGAAGGTGGTCAGGTCGAGCACCCGCAGCCCGGCGAAGGGCAGCGGGGCGGGCGCCGAACCCGCCGGAGGCGGTTGTGGCGCAGCCGTTTTCGAGAACCGAAACGCCGGGCCCGGGCGCCGGAACGACCAGTCGGCGTCGCCACCCGCGACGAAGAACCCGCGCTGCGCGTACTGCGGACAGCCCAGCACCGTGGCGCCGTCGTTGACCGGGGAGGTCGGGATGCGCAGCGCCTGGCCGAGTTCGACGATCTCGGCGACGGTCTGGCCGGCCAGCAACGGTTCGGCCTTGGCGAAGAATTCGTCGCGCTCGGGCCCGCCCATCATGATGGCGAACTGCTGCTCGCCGTACTCCGGCAGCCCCAGCATCGCGCACACGTCGAGCCAGTGCTGCCCGGTCAGGCAGTTGATCCCCACCCAGCCGTCGGCGGCGCGCACGACGCCCAGCATGGGTGCCGACCGCAGGTTCGCCGGCAGGCCAAGGCGTTTCATCCGCTGCGCCATCAGCATCGGATACGGCAGCGTCGACAGCAGGCACTCCAGCTGCGAGACGTCGACCCGTCTGACGCGGCCGGTGGGCGGCAGCCGCAACGCGGTCAGCGCACCCAGCGCGCCGTAGGCGCCCGCGACGTACTCGCTGATGCGCGCGCCGACCTGCACCGGCGGGCGGTCGGGGTCGCGGGCTGATATCCAGCCCGACGCCGCCTGCAGGGTCAGCGGCGTGGCGCGCCGGTCGCGCCACGGCCCGGACCCGCCGAACGCGGATATGCTCAGCAGCACCAGGTTTGGGTTGAGCTTTCGCAATTCCTCGACGCCGAGCCCCCAGCCGTCCAACGCCCCCACCGCGAAATCCTCGACCACAACATGCGCCCGCGCGACGAGTTCGCGTGTATCGGCGAAAGGCATTGCGGTCAAACGCTTCCCCGCGTTGAGATACTCGAACAGCCCGCAGCGCCGCGGGTCGGCCGCTCCCCCGGGAAAGGGTCCCCACCCGCGCAGCGGATCCCCTTCGGGCGGCTCGACTTTGGTGACCTCGGCGCCAAGGTCGGCGAGAAGCTTTGCGGCGTAGGGGCCGGAGATCTCACCGGCGAGTTCGACGACGCGCAGCCCGGCCAGGGGCCCCGTCACGCGGGAATCCCGATGGCCTTCACCTCCATGTACTGGTGCAGCCCGCGGATCCCGCCGCTCTCGCGGCCGATTCCGCTCAGCTTGAAACCGCCGAACGGGGCGTCGCCGGGCCCGACGCCGTTGACCGCGACCTGGCCGGTACGGAGGCGGCGGGCGACGCCGACGGCCCGGTCGACGTCGGTGCCCCACACGGCGCCGGACAGCCCGTAGCGGGAGTTGTTCGCGATCGCCACCGCGTCGTCGTCGTCGCGGTAGCGCAGCACCGTGAGCACCGGGCCGAAGACCTCCTCCTGGGCGATCGCCGAATCCGGCTCGACGCCGGTGAGAATCGTCGGCTCGAAGTAGAAGCCGACGTCCAGCCCGGCGGGACGGCCGCCGCCGGTCACCAGCTTCGCCCCGTCGCTGACCGCGCCGTCGACGTGCTGTTGCACCCGGTCGCGCTGCGCCGCGCTGATCAGCGGGCCCATCTGGGTCGCGGGATCCCTCGGGTCCCCGACCTTGACGTCGCGGGCCAGCGCGACGAGCCGGTCGACGACGTCGTCGTGCAGGGAGTCGGGCAGCAGCAGCCGGCTGTGCAGGATGCACGCCTGCCCGGCGTGCAGCGAGCAACAGTTGAACAGCAGCTGCTCGAGCATCTCGTCGGTCACCTCGGCGTCGTCGAGCACGACGCTGGCCGACTTGCCGCCGCACTCCAGCAAGAGCCGCTTCATGGCGTCGCCGGCGGCCCGCATCACCTCACAGCCGACGGCCGAACTGCCGGTGAAGCTGATCATGTCGACGCGCGGGTCGGTGGTGAGCAGCTTGGCGGCCTCGAGGCCCGACGGGGTGACGACGTTGACCACGCCCGGCGGGATGTCGGTGTGCTCGTCGATGAGGCGGGCGAGCGCGAGCCCGGCCAGCGGCGTGAGCGGCGACGGCTTGAGCACGACGGTATTGCCGGCGGCCAGCGCGTTGTTCACCTTCATGACGTTGAGGATGTGCGGGAAGTTCCACGGCGTCAGGATGGACACGACGCCGAGCGGCTCGTGCCGCAGCACGGTGGTCCCGGCGCCGATCCCGGTGACCGGCTCGTCGACCAGCTTCGTGGCGAGCTGGGCCGCATGCATGGACGTGTATCCGGCGCCGTCGATCTGCATCATGCGCTCGTTGGCGACGCAACCCCACTCCGCCTGCGAGAGGGCGAAGAACTCGTCGGCGTGCTTGAGCAGCGCGTCGCCGAGCTGGTTGAGGCACCCGGCCCGCTCCTCGGGACCCATGGCCGGCCAGGGACCCTCGTCGCACGCCCGGCGCGCGGCCGCGATCGCGTCGCCGACCTGCGCGACGCTCGCGTCCGGCGCGGTGGCGATCGTCTGCTCGGTGGCCGGGTCGGTGTCGTCGTAGCGGCCGTCCTGCGGATCGACCCAGCCGCCGTCGATGTACAGCCGGTAGGTGTCGGCAAGAGGCCCCGGGGGTTGCAGCTCGGCCATGTGTGTCCTCACCCGAACGTCGGTCATCTAAACACCTGGTGTACACCCACGCCCCTGCGCCGTCAATCACCAGACACACGAATTCTCGGTTATTCCACGAAGTTGCGCGCGTATTGACAGGGGTGGGCGAGCGGAGTAAACACAACGGCGCAAGACATATTGAGCCAATATGTCGGATTGCGCGTTCAGGGAGGCCCGCCGTGCAGACCACTGTTCCACTGCACTCCCCCGATTTCTACGCGGGCGACCCGTATCCGGCGTACCGGGAACTGCGCGCCACCGCCCCGGTGTGCTGGAACGACGTCACCAATTTCTGGGCACTGCTGAAGTACGAAGACATCCGGTTCGTGTCGAGCAGCCCGGCCCTGTTCACCTCGACCAAGGGCATCACCATCCCCGACCCCCACCTGCCGAACCCGGTGCAGGAGGGCAACCTCATCTTCACCGACCCGCCGCGGCACCGGCAGCTGCGCAAGCTGATCAACGCCGGTTTCACCCGGCGGCGGGTGGCCGTCCTCGAACCGAAGATCCGCGAGATCGTGCGCGGCATCCTCGAGCCCCTGCAGCCGGGTTCCGTGCACGAGTTCGCCGAGGAGATCGCCGCCCCCCTGCCCACCCGGATGATCGCCGAGCTGATCGGCGCCCCGCCCGACGACTGGGAGCAGTTCCGGGCATGGTCGGACGCGGCCACCGGAACCGCCGACCCGGAGATCGAACTCGACTCGATGGTCGCGATGGGCCAGCTCTACGAGTACTTCCAGAAACTGATCGCGGCCCGGCGCACCGAGCCCCGCGACGACCTGCTGTCGGTCCTGGCCGGCGCCGCGATCGACGGCGATCGGCTCACCGACGAGGACCTGCTCAACTTCGCGTTCCTACTGCTGGTGGCCGGCAACGAGACCACCCGCAACCTGATCGCCCTGGGCACGCTGGCGCTGATCGCCCATCCCGACCAGTGCCGCCTGCTGGTCGAGG
Organism: uncultured Actinomycetota bacterium; assembly: GCA_963711445.1. Classification (GTDB taxonomy): domain Bacteria; phylum Actinomycetota; class Actinomycetes; order Mycobacteriales; family Mycobacteriaceae; genus Mycobacterium. The sequence goes on along the minus strand of CAVQEF010000001.1, from coordinate 659,240 downwards.
ATCCCGGCCTGATCCCGGGCGCCGTCGAGGAGATGCTGCGCTTCAACAGCCCGGTGGTCCACATGGCGCGCACCGCGACGGCCGACGTCGAGATCCGCGGCCGGCACATCGCCGCGGGCGACGTCGTGGTGATGCTCTACGGATCGGCCAACCGCGACGAGGACATCTTCGGCCCCGACTCCGAGGAGTTCAAGGTGACCCGCCACCCCAACCCGCACATCGCGTTCGGCTGCGGCGAACACTCCTGCGTGGGTGCGCAATTGGCGCGCCTGGAGGCCTGCGTGATGTTCGACGAGCTGCTGCGCCGCTTCCCGCGGCTCGAGCTGGTGGGCGAGGTGGACCGGATGCGGGCCACCATGGTGCCCGGGGTCAAGCGCATGCCGGTGCGGCTCGGGGCCTGAGGATGCACCTCGAATACACGCCCGAGCAGCAGCGGTTGCGCGCGGAGATCCGCGCTTCGTTGGAACGGGTGATGACGCCCGAGCGGACCGCCGCGGTCCGCGAGCGCATGGAGGGCGGACCGGAGGTGCGCGAGTGCGTCCGCGCCCTGGCCGCGGCCGACCTGCTCGGCGTCGGCTGGCCCAAAGAGTATGGCGGGCGCGGCTTCTCGGCGATCGAGCAGTTCATCTTCTTCGAGGAGGCCCGCCGGGTCGACGCCCCGATCCCGCTGGTGACGCTCAACACGGTCGGGCCGACGCTGATGCAGTGCGGCACCGAGGAGCAGAAGCGCAAGTTTCTGCCGGCGATCCTGGACGGCAGCGTCGAGTTCGCGATCGGCTACTCCGAGCCCGGGGCCGGCAGCGACCTCGCCTCCCTGCGTACCACCGCGGTGCGCGACGGCGACGATTACGTGATCAACGGGCAGAAGATGTTCACCAGCGGCGCCGCCTACGCCGACTACGTCTGGCTGGCCGCGCGCACCGACCCGGACGCCAAGAAACACAAGGGCATTTCCATCCTCATCGTGCCCACCTCCTCGCCCGGGTTCTCCTGGCAACCGCTGCACACCATGCCGGGTGCCTCGACTTTCTACACGTTCTACGACGACGTGCGGGTGCCGGCGAGCGCGCTGGTGGGCGGCGAAAACGAAGGGTGGCAGCTGATCACCACCCAGTTGAACTTCGAGCGCGCGGCCCTGGGCAACCTCGGCGCCCTCGGGCCGCTTTTCGAGAAGACCCTGGAATGGGCCGCCACCACCGAGCTCGACGGCGGCCGCGTCATCGACCAGCCGTGGGTGCGGCTCGCGCTCGCCCGGGTCGAGGCCCAGGTCGCCGCGTACAAGCTGGTCAACACGCGGGTCAACGCCGCGATGACCAAGGGCGTACTGAGCATGGGGGAAGCCTCCGCGGCCAAGGTGTTCGGCACCGAGCTGACCCAGCAGGTCGCCCGCCAGCTGCTGGAAGTGCTCGACCACAACGGGTTACGCCGCGGCGCCGACGCGCCGGTACGCGGGGCCCTGGAAGCCGCGTACCGGTTCGCCGTGATCAACACCTTCGGCGGCGGCGCCAACGAAATCCAGCGTGACATCATTGCCATGGCCGGACTGGGCATGCCCCGCGCGCCCCGCGACCTTCGAGCCCCCGACAAAGGAGGACAGAGTCAGTGACCGACTCAGACACCGTCAGCGCCAAGGTGCGGGCCCTCGTCGGCCGGCCCACCGGCGGCACCGGAAAGCCGTCGCTGGCCCCGGACCCGGTGAACCAGCCGATGATCCGGCACTGGGCGTATGCCCTGGCCGACATGAACCCGGTCTACCTCGACCCGGAATTCGCGGCGTCGTCGCGGTTCGGCGGCATCGTGTCACCGCCGGTCATGCTGCAGACCTGGACGATGCCGTCCCCCAAACTGGAAGGCATCGGGGAACGGGGCGGGGCTCCGGTCGAGATCACCGGCAATCCCACGGCGTTCCTCGACGAGGCCGGATACACCAGCACCGTCGCCACCAACTCGGAGTTCGAGATCGAGCGCTACCCCCGGCTGGGCGATGTCATCAGCGCCACGGCGGTCTACGAATCGGTCTCCGACGAGAAGAAGACCGCGCTGGGCACCGGGTTCTTCCTGACCTGGCTGACCACCTACACCGACCAGAACGGTGAGGTGCTGGGGCGCCAGCGATTCCGGGTGCTGCGATTCAGGCCGGAACGCTGATGGCGTCGCGGTTGGCCCCGGCGATCAGCCGGGACACCGAGTTCTTCTGGAACGGCCTGCGCGAGCACAAGTTGCTGATCCAGCGCTGTGGCGGCTGCGGGGCGCTGCGCCACCCGCCCCGGCCCATGTGCCCGGCGTGCCGGTCGCTGGACTGGGAGGCGATCGAGTCGTCGGGCCGCGGCACCGTCTACAGCTACGTGATGCCGCACGAACCCAAATTCCCCTTCTTCGAGTACCCCTACATCGTCGTGCTGGTCGAGCTCGCCGAGGGGGTGCGGCTGGTGTCGAACCTGTGCGACATCGACCCGGCCGACGTCACGGTCGGCATGGACGTCGAGGTCTTCTATCAAGAATTCGACGGGGCCGATGGAGGCCTGGTGCTGCACCAGTTCCGGCCGGCGGGCTGACACCGATGGATTTCACGTTCACCGAAGAGCAGGAGACGATCGCCAAGCTCGCGCGGGACATTCTCGAGCGCCGGGCCACCCCCGAGCGCCTCACCGAACTCGAGGCCGGCGAGACCCGCCACGACGCCACGCTCTGGCGCGAACTCGCGTCCGCCGACCTGCTGGGCACCGCGCTGCCGGAGCAGTTCGGCGGGAACGGCGGCGGCTTCGTGGAACTCGGAGTGTTGCTGGCCGAGGTGGGCTCCGCCGTCGCGCCGGTGCCCGCCTACGCGACCCTGGTGCTGGGCGCCGACCCGATCGCCCGGCACGGCACCGCAGAGCAACGGCAACGCTACCTGCCGGACGTCATCGCGGGCACCCGCATCCTGACCGCCGGTTTGACCGAACCCGGTCGCTCCGACCCGACGAATCCCGGCACCACCGCGCGCCGCGACGGCGCACGTTGGCGCCTCGACGGCGTCAAGGAGCTGGTGCCCGCCGCCCAGATCGCCGACACCGTACTGGTTCCCGCCACCACCGATGACGGCGACGTGGGCCTGTTCCTGGTGGCGACCGACGATCCCGGCGTCGACGTCAAGCCGGTGGCGACCACCAACCACGAACCGCATGCCGACGTATTCGTGGATGGCGCAACCGTTTCCGCGGAGGAACGGCTCGTCGGCCAGCTCGATGAGCTCCACACCCGCGCGCTGGTCGGGCTGTGCGCCATCCAGCTCGGCGTGTGCGAGCGCGCGCTGCGGCTGGCCGCCGACTACACCAGCGGGCGTGAGCAGTTCGGCCGCCCGATCGGCAGCTTCCAGGCGGTGCAGCAGCGGATGGCCGACGCGTTCATCGACGTCGAGGCGATCCGCTGGACCACCTGGCACGTGGCCTGGCTGATCGCGCACGACCGGCCCGCAAAGGAGGCCCGCCGGGCGGCCCGCATCGCGAAATTCTGGGCCGCCGAGGCCGGCGCCCGGGTCGCCGCCACCGCCCAGCAGGTGCACGGCGGCATCGGAATCGACCTCACCTATCCCCTGCACCGCTACTTCCTGTGGGCCAAGCACAACGAGCTCGCGCTCGGCCCGGCCTCCGCCCAGCTCGCCGCCATGGGCAGCACCTATCCCGAAGGAAACCGATGACGACCACGCACGCACGCACCACCACCCTGCAGTGGGCCGACATCAACGTCGGCGACGAGGTGACCCCGCTCGAAATCCCCATCACCACAACGATGATCGTCGCCGGCGCGATCGCGTCGCGCGACTTCATGCCGGTGCACCACGACCGCGACTACGCCAACAAGCAGGGCTCGCCCAACCTGTTCATGAACATCCTGACCAGCAACGGCTACTGCGTGCGCTTCCTGACCGACTGGGCCGGACCCGAAACGATGGTCAAGAACCTGTCGATTCGCCTTGGGGTGCCGTGCTTCCCCGACGACCCGCTGCGGTTCACCGGCAGCGTCACCGGCAAGAGCGAGGGATCGGACGGGGAGAACTTCGTCGAGGTGACCTTCAGGGCGTCCAACAGTCTGGGCGATCACGTCTCGGGCACCGCGGTGCTCAGCCTGCTCGACGGGACGGGCGCATGAGCTCGCTGCCCGGCGCCACGGCCATCGTCGGGATCGGCCAGACCGAGTTCTCCAAGGACTCCGGGCGCAGCGAGCTGCAATTGGCCTGCGAGGCGGTCAGTTCCGCGCTCGACGACGCCGGCCTGGCACCCGCCGACGTCGACGGCATGGTCACCTTCACCATGGACTCCAGCGACGAGATCGACATCGCCCGCAATGTCGGCATCGGCGACCTGAGCTTCTTCTCCCGCGTCCATCACGGCGGCGGTGCCGCCGCCGGCACCGTGGTGCACGCGGCGATGGCCGTCGCCACCGGCGTCGCCGACGTGGTGGTGTGCTGGCGCGCGTTCAACGAGCGCTCCGGCATGCGCTTCGGCGGCAGCGGGCGCTCCGACTTGGGGACTCCGCTGTTCATGGCGCACTACGCGCCGTTCGGTCTGCTCACGCCCGCGGCGTGGGTCGCGATGCACGCCCAGCGCTACATGTCGACGTACGGGGTGACCAACGAGGACTTCGGCCGCATCGCCGTGGTGGACCGCACACATGCGGCCAAGAACCCCGACGCCTGGTTCTACGAGCGCCCGATCACGTTGGAGGACCACCAGAATTCGCGGTGGATCATCGAACCCGTGCTGCGCCTGCTGGATTGTTGCCAGGAAAGCGACGGCGGCGTCGCGCTGGTGGTGACCAGCGCCGAACGCGCCCGGGACCTGCGGCAGCCGCCGGCCGTCATCACCGCGGCCGCCCAGGGCGCGGCCGCCAACGGCGAGATGATGACCAGCTACTACCGCGACGACATCACCGGGCTGCCGGAGATGGGCGTCGTCGCGCAACGGCTCTGGCGCGACTCGGGCTTGAAGCCGCAGGACATCCAAACCGCGTTCATCTACGACCATTTCACGCCGTTCGTGTTCACCCAGCTCGAGGAGCTCGGCTTCTGCGGGCGCGGCGAGGCCAAGGACTTCGCCACGGTCGAACGGCTCTCGGTCGGCGGGGATTTCCCGATCAACACCAACGGCGGGCTGCTCGGCGAGGCGTACATCCACGGGATGAACGGCATCACCGAGGGGGTTCGCCAGGTGCGCGGCACGTCGTACAACCAGGTCGACAACGTCGAGCACGTGCTGGTGACGTCGGGGACCGGCGTGCCCACCAGCGGCCTGATCCTGGCGCCGGCCGGCTAGGGAGGATCCGATGCCCAAGCTCGCGCTGCTGACCGCGCCCGGCGGTCCCATCGACCTGGCCGAATTCCCGCTGTCGGATCCGGCGCCCGGGACCGCCGCGCTGAAGCTGCGGATGGCCGGGATCTGCGGATCGGACCTGCACATCTGCCGCGGCGAGCTGCCACTACCGTGTCCGTTCGCCATGTGCCACGAGATGGTCGGTGAGGTCACCGAACTCGGCGCGAGCGTCCTCGTGTACGGAAACAAGTCCGTAGGCGGCGTGATGTTCTACGACCCCGTCACCCCGGCGACCGGCTTGTCCTTTTTGCAGCACACCGGCTTTCCGTTTCATCGGTTGCTGCCCAGGCCCCTTCACCTCGCCGACATCAACGCCGCCTTGGCCGCTGCCGACGCGGGGTCGGTGCCCAGGGGCGCGCTGGTGCCATGACGACCCAGGCTCAGACGACCGACACCCGCGAGGTCATCGTCGAATCCGCGTACACCTGCTTCGGCAAGCAGGGACTGCAGAAGGCGACGATCGTCGACATCGCCAAGACGGCCGGCGTCTCGCGCAGCACGATCTATGAGTACTTCGCCGACAAGGGCGCCATCGTCGAAGCGTGCGCCGAACACGCCTCCGAGCGGTTCTATCGCGAGATGACCAGGGCGATGGAGCGGGGCGGCTCGCTCGAGGACAAGCTCAGCCGCGCAGCGGTATTCGTCACCCAGGCGCGGCGGGTCATCTCTTCCGAGCGGTACTTCGACGAGGACGCGGTCAGCCTGCTGCTCACCAAGGACGCCGCCGTGCTGCTGCGCGAGTGCGTCGAGTTCTTCGCGCCCTACTTGTCGGCGGCCAGGCTGACCGGCGAGGTGCGCAAGGACCTCGACGTGGAAGCCGCCGGGGAATGGTTTGCGCGGATACTGTTTTCACTGTTCAGCACGCCCTCGTCGACGCTGGACATGGACGATCCCGACGTCGTCGCCGAATTCGTACGCGCGCACGTGGTGCGCGGCTTCGCCGGCGACCGCGGCGACCGCTCGCGGCCGAAGCGCACTCAGTGACCCGCTTCGGCCGCTAGCATCCTGCGTTGTGCGACGAATCCTGACGCTCATGGCAGCGGTGGCAGCGACGATGGCTCTGTTGGCGGGCTGCGGCCGGTCCGACGAGACGAAACACGCGGCGTCGCACGCGGTGGTGATCGTCTCCGGGGGCGATGCCACGAGCCCGTTCACCACCGGAGACCAAGCCTGCGCCACCGGGCTGGCCGCGGGCAACACCGACACGGCGATCCGCGAGTACCTGCTCAAGCAGGGCTACCAGGTGTTCACCTCACCGGCGATGGCCGGCCGCGGGCAGGTGACCGACCAGACCGGCTTCGGGCCGTTCGGGGTCTGCCCGGTCACCCTGCCGGAGAACATGACCGTGAACTCCACGGGCAGCATCGACACCGCCGGCGAGCATTTGGCGCGGTTTCTGAACTATCTGCACACCGACAAAGGCATCGACGACGTCGATCTGGTGGGCCACTCGATGGGCGGGCTGTATTCGCGGGCGGCGATCCGCGTGCTGACCACCACGAATTCGCCGGTGCACGTCCGCTCGCTGACCACCATCGGTACCCCGTGGCAGGGCTCTTACCTGTCGGACTACGCCAATGACCTCATGGATTGACCGACTGCGGCGGCGACCAGTTCTGCGAGAACGCGATGAAGAACTTCAAGACCGAGGTGCTGCGCCTGATGGCGGGCTCGGGTCGCGAGGTCAACCAGGCCTACCTGATGGGCAAGGATGGCTGGAACCAGTTCCAGGCCGGCGTGCTGGACAAGATCCCGGTGGTGCTGATCGGTGGAAAGAAATTCACCAAGGCGGGCCAGGTGAATCCCATGGTGTGGCCCAACGACGGCATCGTGGCGCTGCGCAGCGCGCTGGCGGTCGATATCGCCGATTCCGTGCTCCCGCACCGGCGTTGCCACACCTTCGACGACACGCACAGCATCTACGTCTCCAATGCCGCCGGGCTGGACTGGAAGACCGCGCTCACCTGGGATCCCGCGGGTTTTCGACGCGCTGCACACCGCCATCGAGGACGCGCCGAAAGCGCTCGACGCCGCCAACCGCCGGGACTGTCCGTCCGCCTGAGGTCGGCCGTCGAGTGTGAGCCGACGGCTTTGAGTGTGAGCTCGGGGTGACGACACGCCGATGAACCCCGCCCTCAGTTCACACCAAAAGGCCGCAACGCCGCTCAGTGCCCGCGCCGCGCCAGCGCCCGCAGGAAGAACGTCAGGTTGGCCGGCCGTTCGGCGAGCCGCCGCATGAAGTAGCCGTACCACTGGTCGCCGAAGGGCACGTACACCCGCACCTGGTTGCCGGCGTCGGCCAACAGCCGCTGCTCGCCGTCGCGGATGCCGTACAGCATCTGGTGTTCGAATTCGCCGACGGCCCGACCGGATTCGCGCGCCAGCGCGGGCACCGCATCGATGATCGCGGGGTCGTGCGAGGCGACCATGGGATAGCCCTTGCCGGCCATCAGCACCCGCAGGCATCGCAGGTAGGAATCGGTGACCGCGTCCCGATCCCGGTAAGCCACCGACGCCGGCTCGTCGTAGGCGCCCTTGCACAGCCGGATCCGCGCGCCGGAGGCCGCGAACTCTTCGCAGTCGCCGAGCGTGCGCTTGAGGTAGGCCTGCAAAACCGTGCCCAGCCAGGGGAAATCACCCCGCAGGTCGCGCACGATGGTCAGCGTCGAGTCGGTCGTGGTGTGGTCTTCGGCGTCCACGGTCACCCACACGCCGGCGCGCTGCGCCGCCTCGCAGATTGCGAAGGCGTTCTCCCGGGCGATCTTCTCGCCGTCCCGCTCGAGCGACTGCCCCAGCGCCGACAGCTTCAGCGACACCTCCAGCGGCCGCACCCCGCCGCCGCGCTCACCGCGGCGGCCCAGCCTGTCGACCAGGTCCAGATAGACCTGCACCGCCGCCTCGGCATCGTCGGCGCTGGTGACGTCCTCGCCGAGGTAGTCGATGCTGACGAGCCGGCCCGAATCACGAAGCAGATCGACACTGTCCAGCACCGAGGAGATCGTCTCCCCGGGCACGAACCGCTGCACCACCTTGCGGGTGAGCGGCAGCCGTTCGGCGGTGCGGCGCAGTCCCGACTTCCGGCCGGCGGCCAGGATCGCCGGCCGTAGGGTGTTGGCGAAGACGCCGGCCATCAGTCGGTTCCCATGTGCGGGTAGGTGTGGCTGGTCGCCGGGACGAACGTCTCCTTGATCGTGCGCGCCGACGTCCAGCGCATCATGTTGAGCACCGAACCGGCCTTGTCGTTGGTGCCCGAGCCGCGCGAGCCGCCGAACGGCTGGCGCCCGACCACCGCGCCGGTCGGCTTGTCGTTGACGTAGAAGTTGCCGGCGGCGAACCGCAGCCGGTCGTGCGCGGTCTGCACGGCGGCACGGTCGTCGGCGATCACCGCACCGGTCAGCGCGTAGCGACTCCCGGTGTCGATGACCTCGAGCATCCGCTCGTACTGCCCGTCGGGGTAGACATGGATCGCCAGCACCGGACCGAAGTACTCGGTGGAAAACGCCTCGTCGGTCAGGTCGTCGGACAGCAGGACGGTGGGGCGCACGAAATAGCCTTCGCCGTCGTCGTATTCGCCGCCGGCGGCGATCGTGACGCCGGCCGCCCCCTTGGCGCGCTCGATGGCGTTGACGTTCTTGGCGAAGGCGCGGCCGTCGATCAGCGCGCCGCCGAAGTTCGACAGGTCGGTGACGTCGCCGTAGCGCAGGTCGCTGGCGATGCCGAGGAAGTCGTCGCCCATCTTCTGCCACACCGAGTGCGCGATGAACGCCCGCGACACCGCCGAGCACTTTTGCCCCTGGTAGTCGAACGCCCCGCGCACCAGGGCGGTGGTCAGCACGTCGGGCCGCGCCGAGGCGTGGGCGACCACGAAGTCTTTGCCGCCGGTCTCCCCGACCAGGCGCGGGTAGCCCTGGTAGCGCGCGATGTTGGCGCCCACCTGCTGCCACAGGTGCTGAAAGGTGGCCGTCGAGCCGGTGAAGTGGATGCCGGCCAGGCGCGGATCGGCCAGCGCCACATCGGAAACCGCGAAGCCGTCGCCGGTGACCAGGTTGATCACCCCGGGCGGCAGCCCGGCGGCCTCGAGCAGTTGCATGGTCACATACGCCGAGAGCGTCTGGGTGATCGACGGCTTCCACACGACGGTGTTGCCCATCAGCGCCGGGGCCGACGGGAGGTTGCCCGCGATCGAGGTGAAGTTGAACGGGGTGATCGCGTAGACGAAGCCGTCCAGCGGCCGGTAGTCGCTGCGGTTCCACTCCCCCGGCCCGCTGATCGGCTGCTGTTCCAGGATCTGGCGTGCGAACGCGACGTCGAACCGCCAGAAGTCGATCATCTCGCAGACCGCGTCGATCTCGGCCTGGTATGGGGACTTGGACTGGCCGAGCATCGTTGCGGCGGCCATCTTTTCCCGCCACGGCCCCGCAAGCAGATCGGCGGCCCGCAGGAACACCGCGGCGCGCTCGTCGAAGGGCAATGCGGCCCAGTCGTTTCTTGCCGTCACTGCGGCCTCGACGGCCGCGGTGGCCTCGCCGTGGCCGGCGTTGGTCAGGGTGCCCAGCGTGGCGGCGTGCCGGTGCGGCTGGACGACGTCGATCCGCTCACCGCCGCCCATCCGGTGGTCCCCGCCGATGACGTGCGGGAGGTCGATCGGATGATCGGCCTGCGTGGCCAGCTCGACTTGGAGTCGCGCGCGTTCGGGGGAATTCGGCGCGTAGTCGTGGACGGGCTCGTTGGCGGGTACCGGCACTCGGGTGATCGCATCCATGCCTGCCAGGGTCCCCGCCGCGGCCCTCAGGATGTTTGTCGGATTGGACAGGATCAAGGCGTACTCATAGTAATATCGGACAACATGCGGTGGACGGGCGTGGGGCTGGGTCAACTACTGCTTGCGCTGGACGCGACCCTGGTCAGCCTGGTGGCCGCACCGCGCGGCCTGGACCTGCTGGTGGGGTCGGCGGCGCTGATCGATTCCGACGACGTACGGCTGGGCCTGGCGGCGGCCGCGGAATCGGCCGACATCTTCTTTCTGCTCGGCGTCACCGACGACGAGGCGCTGCAGTGGGTGAACAAGCAGGCGCGCGAGCGCGTGCCCGCGGCGATCTTCGCCAAGGAGCCCTCGAACGAACTGGTGACCACGGCGGTCGCGGCCGGGTCGGCGGTGGTGGCCGTGGAGCCCAGGGCGCGGTGGGAGCGGCTCTATCAGTTGGTCAACCACGTTCTCGAGCATCACGGGGACCGCAGCGACCCCACGGACGACTCGGGCACCGACCTGTTCGGCCTGGCGCAGTCGCTGGCCGACCGCATCCACGGCATGGTCAGCATCGAGAACGCCGAGTCGCACGTGCTGGCCTACTCGGCCTCCAACGACGAGGCCGACGAGCTGCGCCGGCTTTCCATCCTGGGCCGCGCCGGCCCGCCCGAGCACCTGAAGTGGATCGGCCAGTGGGGCATCTTCGACGCGCTGCGCTCCGGCGGCGAGGTGGTCCGCGTCGCCGAGCGCCCGGAGTTGGGACTGCGGCCGCGGCTGGCCGTCGGGATCTACCAGGCGCCGACCGGCGCCCGCCGGGCCCCCGCGTTCGCCGGCACCATCTGGGTGCAGCAGGGGTCGCGCCCGCTGGCCGAGGACGCCGAAGAAGTGCTGCGGGGCGCGGCCGTGTTGGCCGCACGCATCATGTCGCGGCTGGCGGCGCGGCCGTCGACACAGACGCGCCGGGTCCAACAGCTCCTGGGACTCACGGATCCGGACGGGACCTCAGCGCCCGCCGAGGTGGCCGCCATCGCGGGCGACCTGGGCCTTTCCGTCGACGCCAACGCCGTGCTCATCGGGTGGGACAGCGCGCAGAACGAGGCCCGCCCGGCGCGGCTGTCCGACGTGATGGCCCTGAGCGCCAGCGCTTTTCGCCCTGATGCTCAGGTCGCCTCGCACGGATCGCGGATCTATGTGCTGTTGCCGCAGACCGCGACGACGCGGTCGGTCACCTCGTGGGTCCGCGGCACCATCGGCGCGCTGCGCACCGAGCTCGGCGTCGAGCTGCGGGCCGCCATCGCCGGGCCGGTCGCCGGCCTGGCGGGGGTCGCGCCGGCGCGCGCCGAGGTCGACCGCGTGCTCGACAGCGCCGAACGCCACCCGTTCCTGGGGCAGGTCACGTCGCTGGCCGAGGCGCGCACCACGGTCCTGCTCGACGAGATCGTCACCCTCGTCGGCACCGACGAACGGCTGGTGGACCCGCGGGTTCGCGACCTGCACGCCCGCGACCCGGTGCTTGCCGAGACTTTGCGGGCCTACCTGGACAGCTTCGGCGACATCGGCGCGGCCGCACAGTCGCTGCAGGTGCATCCCAACACCGTTCGCTACCGCGTGCGCCGGATCGAGAAGCTGTTGTCGATCTCGCTGGCCGATCCCGAGGCGCGGCTGGTGTTTTCACTCGGGCTGCGGGTGCTGGAGCGGCCCGCCTAGGCAGGGCCGGGTCGTGCGGGGCAAAAGGGGGAAACGGTGGGTCGGCGGGCCTGTCGGGCTCCGCCGGGGCCGGGGTAGGGGCGGGTCCGCTAATCCCGTGATCGGCGACAACGGCGGGACGGGCGGCAACGGCGGCAACGGCGACAACGGGGGCAAGGGCGGCGGCCCGCAGCACCGACCAACGCCGCGGACGTCGCCGAACGAAACCAGCCACCAACGCTTTAGGCCGCCGCGGCCGGTACGGACCGGCCGCGGGCCGGCGGTAACGTATCGCCCATGCGAAACTCGTCCGTCGCCGCGCGAATCGCGGACCCGGCACCGAGCGCACCCGGCCGGACGCTCGAGGGGGCGTGACCGTCCGCGCCGAGATCTCGCCATGTTGATCACCCTGCTGGTGATGGCCGTCGCCGTGAGCCTCGAACCGTTCCGGATCGGCATGACGGTGCTGATGCTGAACCGGCCGCGACCGATGCTGCAACTCCTCGCCTTCTTGAGCGGCGGCTTCGCGATGGGAATGTCGGTCGGCCTGGTCGTCTTGTTCGTCTTGCGGCGCAGGCTGCTGGGTGCCACCTACTTCACGTTGCCCAGGGTGCAGATCGCGATCGGGCTGCTGGCCCTGTGCGTTGCCGCCGTCCTGACCTTCCAAGCCGCAGGCGGGCGGTCCGGCTCCGGAAACATTTCCGCGCGAGCGCAACGACTGTTGAGCGGACGGTCGTTGTGGGTCGCGGGCATTGCCGGTCTGGGCATCGCACTGCCGTCGGTGGATTACCTGGCCGCGCTGGCCGTCATCCTGGCTTCCGGCGCCGCCGCCACGATTCAGGTCGGGGCGCTGCTGCTGTTCAACGTCGTGGCCTTCGCGCTCGTCGAGATCCCGCTGGTGGCGTATCTGCTTGCGCCGCAGACCACCCGTGCGGCGATGGCCGCGTTGCACGAGTGGATCCGGTCGCGCCGGCGCCTCGAGGTGGCCGCCCTGCTGACCGCTGTAGGCTGCGTCCTGCTTATCGCCGGCCTAACCGGTCAGTGACGAACCATCACCGGCCGGTTCCCGCTGCACGCCAACGGGTTCGGGTTCGGCCTCTGGCATGTCCGCGCTGGACAGCTCCGCGCCGTCTGCCGCCAGGTCGGACTTGAGCAACGGCCAGCCCTTGCGCAGCACGTAGTCGAGCCAGGCGCCGGCCAGCTGCGAGGTGAGCACGGCCGCGACCACCAGGGTGGTGTAGAACTTCGGGCTGATGATGCCGGCGTCGTAGGCCACACTGGCCAGCACGATCCCCGGGCCACCGCGGGCGTTGGTGGTGATCGCAAGGTTGATCACGTCGAGACCCCGGAAGCCCGCCAACCGACCGGCGAGCCCGACGGACACCAGTTTGACCGCACAGGTGCCGAGGATGAAGATCGCCATCATCGGCAGGGAGACGCCGCGAATGAGGTCCAGCTTGAGGCCGACGATCGCGAAGTACACCGGGATGAAGAAGGCGAAGGCCACCTTGCTGATCGCCTCCATCGAGTCCTCGAAGATCCGGCGCTTCCTGTGCACGACCGCGAAGCCCGCCAGGAACGCGGCGAAGACCAGGTTGACGTCGAGCGCTCCGGCGACCGCGCAGTAGGCCAGCAGAATCGCGATGGCGTAACCGGTGGGCGAGTGCTGCGCCAGCACGTTCCAGCGAGCGGTGTTGACGCGCTTGATGAGTCGGGGGGCGATCGTCAGGCCGACCACGAAGTAGGCCACCGTGATGGCCAGGTGCACCGCCATCTGCTCCGGCTCCAGCGACTCCCTGGCCGCGATCGAGGTCGCGATGGCGAGCGCGAGCCACAGGACGATGTCCTCCAACACAGCGACACCGAGGATCAGTCGGGCGAAGCGGGTGTTCATGATCTGGAGGTCGGCGAAGATCTTGGAGACCACCGGCACCGACGTGACGGCGACCCCGACCGCGACGATGATGATCAGCGAAATGCGGTTGCCGTGCGGTCCGGCGAGGCTGGGCCGGATCAGGTGCGGCCCGAATCCCAGCCCGAGCAGGAACGGGATTCCGGTGCCCACGATGACCAGCCAGCTCACCGTGCGCCGCTCCCCGCGGCCGAAGAGCTGCTGCATCTCGGCGCCGGAGACGAACATCAGCAGCAGCAGGCCGAGCCAGTAGACGAACGTGAGGATGTTGCCCGTATGCCTGGCACTGTCCATCATGTGCTCGATGAATGGCACATGGCCGAGCACCGCCGGACCCAGCACGATGCCGGCCAGAATTTCCCCGACCACCTTCGGCTGACGAAGCCACACGAACAGATAGCCGAGCAATTGCGCCATGCCGACAAGCAAAAGCAGAGCGAAAATCACATGAGTCAATTGGACATTCGACACTATGCACTCCTCATATTGGTGAGACGCTCGCGCCCAGCGCAGCCGGTGCCGATGACCCATCGCCGGTACAGCAGAAAGGCGAGCGTCAGGGCGACGGTCCCGATGGTCACGGAAACGGGATATTCGATGGTGGGTGAGGTGATGACCAGCGGCAGCAGGCCGACCGCCAGGGCGGGCGGCATGTGCAGTTGCAAAAGGCGGAGCACGGCGATGCCGACGGCCATGCTGCACCCGGCCGCGATGCCGCCACTCCCGAAGATGCTGACGGCAACCCAGCCGGTGGTCGCCGTGAGAAAACAGGCCAAGGGAAGCGCCACCGGTTTCCGGGCCCACGGGCATGATGCGGGATGGGCAAACATCTCGTAGGCGATGACGACGAGCGGGGGAAACAGGATCAGGCGAAGGCCCGACGCCGTCGCGCCACTCGCCATGACCGTCAAAAACAGGAAAAACGGGAAGACCCAACTGTTCCCGGTGGGGCGCGCCTCGAGAACATCGTCGATATCGCCGGCCGCTTCCCGCGAGGTGGCCGGATACCGCCGCCGATAACGTCGCTGCCATGGCAACAAAACGAGCGCCAGCGCCACCAGGCCGACCATTATCGACAACGGGAAAAGCCAGCTCTTGATACCCAAGGCGAACGGCAACAGGCCCGCGGCAATCGCGGGCGCGATGTTCGACTTGAGCACCGCCAGCAGCAGCAGACACAAGGCCACGACAAGCAGCACGCCGGCAACGCCGTAAGGAATCCGGCGTGTGACCAGCGTGCCGACGCCGGCCCCCAGGGTGGGCGTGACGATCAACCGCCCCGGCTGACTCGCCCATCTGCCCCACGGCCGGGTCAACACGTCGGCCGACAGCGCGGCCAGCGCCGGAAACATCAGGTAATGCCAGCCGCTGGTGTGCGCCGTCACCGCGATCGCCACGACATACAGCAGCGCCGCCCCCTCCGCGACCAGGCGATCACGGAGTGTCAAAGCGGGGTCGGCCACGCGAAAGCTAGCCGGTTGACGGGGTTTCACCGGTCTCCAGCCAGTGCGCGCACCCCGCACCCAGCCTGCTCAGCGCCTCGCGGTCGAAGCGCTCGACCTGCGCGGGACTCAACTCGTTGCGATGATCGCGCTTGAGCCCCTTGTGGAAAAAGGCTTTGGCGCTCGACATGTGCGCGCCGCCGAACGGCGCCATCTTCTCCGCGCGGGCGCTCATGTAGTCGAAAGAGCAGTGTTCGACGATGTCGTCCATCCGCAACGTCCCCGGGTCGATCGAGAAGAACTCGGCCAGCCGCGCAATCTGGCCGGGCAGGTCCTTCTTGAGCTGTTGGTAATGGAGCAGCAGCACGTTCGGCTCGTTCCTGAGCCGCCACCACGACGCCATGATGTCGAGTAGGTCGCAGCAGCCGTAACCGTTCGTCTCGAGCCAGAGGTCGAAGAAGGTCCGCATGTCCTCCGGGATCACCAGAGGGGTGTGATCGCCGCACCACTGGGCGTGTATCCGGTTGATCGCCGACATCGTCGACTCGGAGAAGTTGTAGAGGTAGTTGTGAAAGCTGATCCCGAGGTCTTTGCCATTGCGTCCCACGAACACGTAGCGGGCCTCGGGGGCGATCGGCAATGCGTCGGCGGGCAGGTGGGACTTGATGACCCGGCGAGTCCCGGCCTCGCGCTGCGCTTTCAGCACGCCGAGCATCTCGGCGTGATCGCCCCAGCTGGAATCGAGCCACGGCGAGGTGTCCGAGAGTCCGCCTTCGGGTTCCTCGCCGTTCTGCAGTATTTGTTGCACGATTCGCTGGGTCCAGGTGGTGCCGGCCTTGAACGGGTCGGCGACGACGATGTCCCCCTCGGCGAAGCCGCCCTGGGCCAGAAACTCCTCCCACACAAGGGAATTGGAGAGGTAATCCCTCAGGACCCGGGTCGGGGCAGTGAGTTGACTACTCACGGCGAACCCCCTTTTCTACCTAGCTGTGATCAAAGACTCAAAGACTCATTGCGAACGAACGAGGACGGAATTGACATTTGCCGGCCGACCGGGATCCCGGTTGACAAGTCGCCGCGGGGGCCCAACTGAACTGCGGATTCATCCGACGTCGGGCGCGCCTGCCACGGTCGCTTATCGTTGCGATGCCACCGACCGCCTTCCCGCGCATGTTTCAATTCACCCCGACTCTTCAGGTATCCTGTCCGCCCAAGCTGGCGGCTAGCTGTGTCTCGGTTGAGTGTTTCCTGTCGTTGCCTCGTTTGGCGATGTGGCGGCTCTGGGTTGACAGGCGACGCAACGCCTTCGGGCGAACCCGGACGGCCATTCTGCCGTCCGGGTTCGCCCGTCGACCCGTTCCGCGAATCACGCTCGACTCTAGGAATTTCCGCCTGTCTCCAACCACCGGGCGCACTCCGGGCCCAGCTTGTCGAGAGCCTTGCGGTCAAAACGTGCGACCTGCTCTTCGGTCAGCTCGGTGCGGAAGTCGCGCTTGGGCCCCTTGTGGAAGAACGCCTTGGCGCTGGACATGTGCTCCCCGCCGAACGGGGCCATCTTCTCCGCCCGCCCGCTCATGTACTCGAACGAACAGTGCTTGAGGATGGCGTCCATCCGCAACGACTGCGGATCGATGGACAAGAACTCGGCGATCCGCGAAACCTGGCCCACCAGATCTTCTTTCAGGTTCTTGTAATGCACCAGCAGGATGTTGGGCTCATCCTTGAGCCGCCACCAGGAAGCCATGATGTCGAGGAGATCGCAGCACTGGTATCCGTCGTTGTCCAGCCACAGGTCGAAGAACTGCCGCATGTCCTCCGGGATCACCAGCGGTGTCGGGTCGCCGGACCATTCGGCGTGGATGCGGTTGATCTCCTCCATCGTCGCCGGGGAGAAGTTGTACAGGTAGTTGTGGAAGCTGACCCCGAGGTCCTTGCCGTTGCGCCCGACGAACACGTAGCGCGCCTCGGGGGCGATCGGCAGTGCATCGGCGGGCAGGTGGCTCTTGATGACCCGCCGCGTCCCGGCCTCACGCTGCTCGTTGAGCACATTGAGCATGTGGGCGTGCTTGCCCCAGCTGGAGTCGAGCCACGGGGAGGTGTCCGAGAGCCCGGCGTCGTGCTCTTCGCCGTTGCTCAGTATCTGTTGCAGGATGCGCTGGGTCCAGGTGGTGCCGGCCTTGAAGGGGTCGGCGACGACGATGTCCCCCTCGACGAAGCCGCCCTGGGCCAGGAAGTCCTCCCAGACACGGGAATCGGAGAGGTAGTCCCGCAGGACTCTGGTCGGTGCGAGCAGTTGGTTCGTCATGCATGTGCCTTTCTGTAAGGTCGTCGATGAGTGGTTTCGAAAGACGAAGTTCTCAGCCCGTCGCGCTCCCTTCCCGGGGGCCGCCGCTGCGCGCCAGGGCAGGGATGATGCCCACCTCTTCCAGGTGCGAGATCACTTCCTCGGCCAGGGTGTCGGCGTCCTTGGCTCCGCCTTCCAGGCGCAGCTCCGGCTTCAGCGGAGCCTCGTAAGGGTCGTCGATCCCGGTGAAGCCCTTGATCTTTCCGGCCCTAACTTTCTTGTACAGCCCCTTGGGATCGCGCTGTTCGCAAATCTCGATGGGAGTGTCAACGAAGATCTCGACAAAATCTTCGTCGTTGAGGGTGGCCCGAACCCGGTCCCGGTCGCGACGGTAGGGACTGATGAAGGCGGTCAAGGTGATGATGCCGGCTTCGCAGAACAGCTTTGCCACCGCCCCGATGCGCCGGATGTTCTCTTCGCGGTCCTCGCCGGAGAAGCCCAGTCCGAAGCGCTGGGCGAATTCCTTGCCGTGGTGCTGTTCGATGATGTCCGGGCTGGCGTTCAGCCCGTAGCGCACGTTGTCCCCGTCGAGCAGATAGCTCCGCATACCCCGCTCACAGAGCTTCTGGTCCACGAGATTGGCCACCGTGCTTTTCCCGCTGGCGCTCAGCCCGGTGAGCCAGATGACGCAGCCGCGGTGACCGTTGAGTTTTTCGCGCTCGATTCGAGTCACGCTGTGGTCGTGCCACGTGATGTTGGTGTCCATTTCAAACCTCGCCCGCCTTTCCAAGTCTTTTAATCAGCTTGATTTTAACTAGTTCCAAACAAATCGCGACGAATACTCTTGCTGGGTCCCCTATCCCTCAGCTCACCTGAAACCTATGACGAAGTTGCCATTCTTCAAGGTGGGCTTGTTATAAGTCAGCGACGAACTTCGCTGCCCCATGCGACCGGAATTCCGATAAATACAGTCGCCCGCCGCCACGTCCCACTCCATGGTTGGGCCCATCCTGGGGTAGATGTCCGCCAGGCCCTCGGCGACCAGGCAGAACTTCAGCGAACTGCCCGCGCTGACCCGCTCCCTGACCGGGAGATCCTTCAGGTAGTCCTCCAGCTCCGGAGACGGGTGCGACTTGCTCTCGACGAGCGTCAGCCCTTTACCGAGGTCGGGCGTCGACGAAAATATTTGCACGGGAGACGCCCCGGCTTTTTGCTTCCAGCTGCCTCGGCCTTTCTCCGCGTAGTAAAGCACCTCCTGCGCCGGAACATAAATCACGCCGAGTACCGGTTCCAGGTCGTCGATGAGTGCGATATTCACGGTGAACTCATCGCTTCCCTTCACGAATTCCTTGGTCCCGTCCAGCGGATCCACCAACCAGAACCGCCGCCAATTTTCCCGGGTCGAGTAATCGGCCGACTTGGATTCCTCGGTGATGATCGGGATCCGCGGGTCCAGCGCCGTGAGATGCTCGACGATGTATTGGTTCGACGCCAAGTCGGCATCGGTAACCGGCGAGGTGGCGCCGCCGTGGTCACCTTTTTCCGCGACGCGCGGATCCCGCCGATACTTCAGGGTGAGCTTTCCGGCCTCGACCGCGATCGCGGTCACCTGGTCGAGGTACTCGGACATCGGTTTTGTCATCGCGCTCCTCGACGCTGTCATTTCAAGGACCCCTCGACGGCCGGAGCGGGGTGAGTTGGGGTCAGTACCACGGAGTCCTGGGGCCGCACGTAGCGCGCCCAGGTGAGAATCGCGGCGCCGACGTAGCACGCCAGGAAGATGCAGAAGGCCGGCGTTTCGGTGCCCTCGGTGTCATAGGACTGCCGCAGCGCCAAGTTGATTCCCACTCCTCCCAGCGCTCCGAAAGCGCCGGCGAACCCGATCAACGCGCCCGACCTGACGCGCGCCCAGTGGTGGCGACCGCTGTCGTCTAGATCCAGCGCGCGGCTGCGCTCCTCGAACACCGAGGGGATGAGCTTGTACACGGCCCCCTTGCCCGCGCCGCAGAAGACGAACAGCGCGATGAAGCCCACGATGTAGCCGGCCATCGTCAGGCCGGTCACCGCCGCGCCGCGGTCCTCGGCGGCATCGGCGTTCATGCTGACGCCCACCAGGAGCCCGCCGGCCACGATCGAGGCGACGAAGACGCTCAAGGTGACGTGGCCGCCACCGAAACGGTCGCTTACCTTTCCGCCGACGATCCGGGCCAGCGAACCCAGCAGCGGTCCGACAAAGGCGATCTCGGCGGCGTGCAGCGAGGCCTGCGCATGACTTTCCCCGGCCGCGAAGAAGTTGTGTTGCAACACTTGTCCGAACGCGAACGCGAAGCCGAGGAAGGAGCCGGAGGCGCACATGTAGAGCAGCGAGATCGCCCACGAGTCGGGTACCGAGACGATGGCCCGCAGGTTGTGCAGCGACAGTCCGGTCCGGTGCGCGACGACGTCGTCCATGAACAGCGCCGCCCCGACGCCGCCGATGGCCAGCAGCACCAGATAAATGGCGCATACCCAGTACGGTGCCTCGTGGCCGACGGTGGCCAGCACCACGAGTCCGACCACCTGGACGGCCGCCGAGCCGAGGTTGGCCAGGCCACCGGTCAGTCCCAGGGTGAAACCCTTGAGCCGCTGGGGATACAGGCCGTCGACCTTGGCCAGCGATCCGGAATAGTTGCCACCGCCCAATCCCGTCAGTGCGG
Organism: uncultured Actinomycetota bacterium; assembly: GCA_963711445.1. Classification (GTDB taxonomy): domain Bacteria; phylum Actinomycetota; class Actinomycetes; order Mycobacteriales; family Mycobacteriaceae; genus Mycobacterium. The sequence continues at coordinate 639,125 of CAVQEF010000001.1, read as the reverse complement.
CGCAGATCAGGTAGGGCCACAGCGGAAGACCGGGGTGGGCCAGCAGCACGACCGTCCCGGCGGTGGGCACCAACAGCACCAGCGACGAGATCGTCGTCCACGTGCTGCCGCCAAACCAGTTGGCGGCCATCGCATACGGGATGCGGACGAGTGCGCCGACCAACGATGCGACGGCATCCAGCAACAGCTTGTCACCGGTGGAAAACCCGTAGATGGCCTGCGGCATGAACAGCACCATCACCGACCAGAGGTACCAGACCGAAAAGGCGATATGCGCATTGACGACAAGCCAGATCAGGTTGCGGCGCGCGATGGCGGCGTTACCGGCGGCCCAGGCAACCGGGTCTTCTGGGTTCCAGTAGGCGATGCGCGAACGCGCCATGCGCTGTTTACCTTTCGAAAATCAAGTTGGCAACCGTCAGGCCACCCCCAACGTTCGGGGAGTAAGTGAGAGCTATTGGGCTAGTAATTGTTTCGGTATTTATTGACCGAAAAGGCCCGGTGCTGTTCGAAACTCGGCGCCACGCGGAGAAAGACCGCAGGTGGCGCCGACCAAAAATCACGGTGATCAGAAATGATGATGCCTACCCATAGTCCTCCTGCGTCACACGCGGCCACACACTGTGCCGGCCGCACTATTAGCTGTTCCGCAGGGACTGTTGGCCGTCGACATTCGATTCGACAAGCGGTTATGGCGAGCCCCACCGCCGTCTTGCGTTGTCAAGCTGGGTGTACCACCCAACCCGGCGACGCAAGTTCATTTCCTCAGTCGACAGTCAAACCGACCGCGGGGCGTCGGACAACTCGGCGCGGTCGATGCACAGGAGATTTCCAGCAGACTTCATCGAGACGTCCAGCTACCGACCAGCACCGAGAACCGCGCCGAACACCGGGCGCACCGGCGGACCGCCGACCGGCGAAAGCGACTCTGCCGCCACGCCCTTGGGCAGCCAGGTGAGACGCCGTCCGTTCCGCCGCACCCGCATGTCCGCACGCGTCGGTGCGGCCGCGCGACCGAGCCGGCGGCAGCGCACCGACCACCCGCTGGGCGGGCCCGCCGAACCGTTTCCCCGCCGCTCAGCATCAATACGTAACCTGCTGGGCTGCAGTGTTTTTCGCGATATCCGACGGCGGCATGGTGCGGTGATCGGATGCGCACCGCACGCCCCGCCGGGCAAGCCGGGGTGCGGCCTTCCCGCCTCGCCGCGAAGGCGAGCGGAGGATTGGTTAAAATCATGGCGAATCCAGCGGCTTCTTTCGAAGAAGTAGCCCGCCATATCAAGCGAACGCAATTGGTAGAACTTGTCTCGGAAAGAGGTGGTAACAGGATGGATTATGTCGGTCACAACGGCAAACCGATTGTCGAGAGGGTCTCGACCGCGAACGCCGCCGCGCAGATCAAGGACCTGACGCGCGTCCCCATATCCAAGGCGACGGCGCACGAGGTGATCAGCCTCTCCTACGGGTTTTTCACCCCGCTCACCGGGTTCATGGGGCCGCGGGAGGTGGACGGAACGCTGGATGACATGCAGCTGCCGGACGGGACGCTGTGGAGCATTCCGATCGTGTTCGACATGTCCACCGACGACATCAAGAAGTTCGATATCAAAGAAGGCGGCAGCGTCCTTCTCGAGTACCTCGGCGCGCCGATGGCGATCTTCGACATCGCCCAGATATACGAGTACGACCTCGAACGGATGGCCGAGAAGACCTACGGGACCACCGACGCCAGGCACCCGGGCGTGAAGAAGACGATGTCCTACCAGAACAGGTTCCTCAGCGGTGACATCACCCTGATCAACGAGCCGGTCTTCAATGAGCCGTTCAAGAGCTTCTGGCTCACGCCGAAGCAACACCGGGACACACTGACGCAGCAGGGCTGGCAGCACGTCGTCGCCCACCAGACGCGCAACGTGCCCCACACCGGTCACGAGGCCCTGATGAAGCAGGCCTGGTTCGCCGCGAACGAGGACCTGCCCATCGACACGCTCAAGACCGGCGTGCTGGTCAATTGCATCATCGGGCAGAAGCGGGCCGGTGACTACATCGACGAAGCCATTCTCCTGGCGCAGGACGCCCTGCGGGCCAACGGATATTTCCGCGACGACGTGCACAAGGTGTCCTTCACGCTGTGGGACATGCGGTACGCGGGACCCAGGGAGGCGATATTTCACGCGATCCTGCGGGCCAACCTCGGCTGCACCCACCACATGTTCGGCCGGGACCACGCCGGCGTCGGGGACTTCTACCAACCGTACGACGCGCAGAATCTCCTCACCAAGCACCGGGAGGAGCTGTCCATCAAACCGGTGTTCCTCAAGGAGAACTGGTACTGCCCGCAATGCCAGGAGGTCACCAACTCGGCTCTGTGCGGCCATGACGCCACATCGCAGAGCTTCAGCGGCAGCGTGATCCGCAGCATTCTCACCGACGAGGTCAAGCCGACCCAGCGGGTGATGCGGCACGAGGTTTTCGAAGTCGTCATGGACAGCGCCGCCAAGTACGGCGAGGGGTCGCCCTTTTGCACCGAAGAGTATCTGAAGAACCGGCGGCCGGTCTTCACGCTGGATCAACTGGAGGGACTCGACTCATGAGCACCAACAACGGCACCATCAAGATCAACGTGTGGATCAACGACGAGCGGCTCGACGCGCTGGAGAAGGCCGGGATGGCACAGCTGGCCGAAGAGGCCTTCGCCGGCATGAAACTGCTTGCCATCCGCACGACCGAGGAGCAGAAGGACCTCCTGCTGCAGCGGTTCGCGGGGGCCAAATACGACTCCGCCACCACCAAGTCCATCGAGTTGCTGCCCAAGCACGCCAAGGACAAGCTGCTCGAGCTGTCCATCCAGATGCATTCGACGGGCCCGGAGGTGACGGATCGCTTCCTTCAGGAGGCCTAGCGGACCCAGCCTCACGCGAAGGGCCGAGGGAATTTTCCCTCGGCCCTTCGCCTTGTCCAACGCCGCTCCAGGACGGCCGACTCGGCCTCTTATGTGCGCCGAGTGGGTGGGTTATGGACGGATTCATTGGAGTTCCGATGCATAGCACCCACGTTCGGCGGGTGGACTCAACGCAAGCGAATCAATGACTCAGGACACTAAGTGTTCACCGGTACTTCCGCCGCCACCGGCAGGGTCACCGCGGACGGCACCGTCGGGTCGTACGTCCGCACGTAGCGCGCCCAGGCCAGGACCGCGGCGGCGACGTAGAACCCGAGGAAGACCCAGAACGCCGGCGTCTCGCTGCCGGCGCGATCGTAGGACTGCCGCAACGCCATGTTGATCCCCACACCGCCGAGCGCGCCGAAGGCACCGGCGAACCCGATCAGCGTCCCCGACCGAACCCGTGCCCAGTGGCGGCGTTCGGCATCGCTGACGTTGAGCGCGCGGCTGCGCGCCTCGAAGATCGCCGGGATCAGCTTGTAGACCGCGCCTTTGCCCGCGCCGGAGAAGATGAACAGCGCGATGAAGCCGATGATGTAGCCGGCCATCGTGAAGCCGGTGACAGGATCGCCCTCGCCGCGGGTGACGTCGTCGTGGGTGCTGACGGTGACCAGAAAGCCGCCCCCCAGGATCATGCAGCTCAGCAAGGTCAGGCTGACGCGGCCGCCACCGAAGCGGTCACTCAGCTTGCCGCCGACCACGCGGGCGATCGAGCCCAGCAGCGGCCCGGTGAACGCCACCTCGGCCGCGTGCAGCGAGGCCTGACCGTGGCTCTGACCGCTGGCCACGAAGTTGTGCTGCAGCACCTGGCCGAAGGCGAACGCGAACCCGAGGAACGACCCGGAGCAACACAGGTAGAGCATCGCGATCCCCCACGAGTCGCCCACCTTCAGGACGTCTTTGAGGTGGCTCATGTCGATGCGGTAGTGCAGGTTGTTCATGAACAGCGCCGCGCCGAGGCCGCCGAGGCTCAACAGCACCAGGTAGACGGCGCACACCAGGTACGGGGCCTCGTGGCCGGCCGTGGCCAGCACGACGAGCCCGACCGCCTGGATGGTCGCCGACCCCAGGTTGGCGATGCCACCTGTCAGCCCCAGGGCGAAGCCCTTCAGCCGCTGCGGGTAGAAGGTTTCGGCGGTGGCAAGCGACGCGGAGTAATTGGCACCGCCGAAACCGGTCAACGCCGCACAGATCAGGTACGGCCACAACGGGAGGCCCGGATGGGACAGCAGCACGATGGTGCCGGCCGTCGGAATGAGTAGCACTCCCGACGAGAACACCGCCCAGTTGCGACCGCCGATCCGGGCGCCCAACATCGCATAGGGAATCCGCGCGACCGCTCCGACCAGCGATGCGGTGGCCCCGATCAACAGCTTGTCACCGGTGGTGAAGCCGTAGACGGCCTGCGGCATGAACAGCACCATCACCGACCAGAGGTACCAGATCGAGAAGGCGACGTGCGCGGTCGCGATCGACCAGATCAGGTTGCGGCGGGCGATGCGGCTGTTGCCGTTCCCCCAAGCCGCGGCGTCTTCCGGATCCCAGTCCAGGATGCGACGCGTACTTGACATGCGGTACTTACCTTTCACAGTGTCGGGCAACCATCAAGCCACTCCTTGCGCAGTGGGACCCGTTTGGGTTCGGCACGCCGGCGATCGGCACTTCCAATTTCGAAACGTCCTGGCAGTCTGGGTTTTCCGTTATCGCCCGCCCACGTCGAGAAGGAGTCGTGCCCGGCGAGAACCGCGCGGAAAGTCCGTGAATGCTTGGCGGTCAAGGGCATTGGGCGACACAGCGGACGCCTGCTTCGGCCGCGCCCACCCGCAAGCGCGCTCGTAGCTGTGCATCGCGGGCATGGACGAGAGTTCCAACGCCACTGATTGTCCTCCGCGTCACACGTGGCCGCCGTCGTCGGGCGGCCCAGAACCGGTCTGTGCTGCAGGGCATCGTGGCGGTCGACATTGACGCGCAATAATGGCGAGCCCCGGCGCCATAGTGCGTTGACCCGTTCGGTGCAGCCGTACCGGCAACGCAACACTTCACTGCGGTCAGTCAAACCCAATTGCGATGATTCGACAACTCACGCGCGGGGATGTACAGCAGATTTCCAGTTAACTTCACCGAGACGTCCAGCTAGCCTGGCCGACGGACCACTGGGCGGCGCAGGCGCTGCTTACGCCGGTACGAACTCACAATGCCGAAGGCGCGCGCGTGAGGGAACACATCGCCAGCAAATGGAATGAACCCGCGAAACGGGTCCGCAACAATTCTGGACGCCAAGTTGGCCACCCACGTATTGCCTTCGGCGGGTCGCTGTCACCGTAGGCCGCAATTAGCTGTCGCGGGCCGCGCGGGTTTGCATTGCACACGCCGGGGCGCGGAATCGATTCGCCGGACAATCCGACCGGCCTGCCGGCGCGTGTCGAAAAGGGCGCAACCGCTTGCGTGTAGGCCTCGGCCCGGCACCCGCCGCGCGGCAGAGCTTTTGCCACCCGCATGGGTGTTTGCGACCCGAACATCCGGGTAGCGCTGCACCGGCGCAGCCGGGGCCCGGCCCGCAGCGCCTCGGCCGGCGCGACGTACCGGTTCGGTGCCGACGGCGGTCGCCGGTGCGTAGCCAATGACCTTGCAATCGACGGCAATCGCGCTCGACTGTTCGCGAGGCCTCGAACTCCTGGTTTGCTGGCGGGGTTTCGAGGCTGGATCACCGGCGGCCAAACCCGCACGGATAACTGGACATACCGGTGAAGTTTGCTGGAAATCTGCTGTACATCGGCCATTCGCCGTTGTCGAACGGGCGCAATTCGGTTTGACTGTCTAGCAGGTATGCCGTTGCGTTGCGGGGATACTCCCTGTCGTTGCAACGCACGATGGCGGTGGGGCCCGCCATAATCGCGCGTCACCGTCGACCCGCCAACGGTCCCTTCGACACAGTTGAGAGCTCGGCTGACCGGTCGTGCGGCAGCCATGTGATGCAGAGCGCCAGGGTCATTCCACTGGTCGGTGCAACGCTCGCGGCGCCACCGCATCGTGACGACGGGGCGAGGCGGGGAAGGGGAATGCTGATGCTGGACTTCGGGGCACTGCCGCCCGAGATCAATTCGGCGCGAATGTATTCGGGTGCGGGCTCGGGGTCGATGATGGCCGCTGCCACGGCGTGGGACGTCCTGGCCAACGGCTTGGAGTCGGTCTCGCGCGGATACTCCACGGTGATCGCCCGGCTGCAAGGGGAGAGCTGGTCGGGCGGCGCATCGGAGGCGATGAGCAGCGCGGTCGCGCCGTACGTGGCATGGGTGACGACCGCCGGGGCCAAGGCCGAGGAGGCCGCCAGCCAGGCGCGCGCCGCCGCCGCCGCCTACGAGGCGGCATACGCGGCCACCGTGCCGCCGCCGCTGGTCGCCGCCAACCGCGCCCAGCTCACGTCGCTGGTCGCCACCAACGTGTTCGGGCAGAACACCGCGGCGATCGCCGCGACCGAGGCGCAGTACGAGCAGATGTGGGCGCAGGACGCCGCCGCGATGTACAACTACGCCGCATCCTCGTCGGCCGCGACGACGCTGACGCAGTTCGGCCAGCCACCGCAGACCACCAACGCCGGGGCCCAACCCGCTCAGGCCGCCGCGGTGTCCCAGGCCACCGGAAGTTCGGCCGCGGGCACCGCACAGAGCGCGCTGTCCCAGTTGATGTCGAGCGTGCCGCAACAGCTGCAATCGCTTGCGACGACGGGATCGTCGACATCGGCCGCGACCGCGGGGGCGACGCCGATCCTCAATGCCTTCGACGCTTTCAACACACTCACCGCGCCGGCCAACCTCGGCACCGGCATCAGCCGCACGTTCACGTCGGCGGGAAGCTTCGGTACCGGGCTGCAGCGCGTCGGCCTGCAGTCAAGCAGCGCCGCCGCCAACCCGGCCATCGGCGGTGCGGCCAAGGCAACCTCGGCCGGGCTGGGTGCGGGCCTGCGTGGACCGGTGGTTGCCAGCGCGGGCAGCGGGACGACCATCGGCAAACTGACGGTGCCGCAGAGTTGGGCGACGACCAATCCGGCGGTCACCCCCGTAGCGGAGCCGCACTGGCTGTCGGACGCCGACATCAACGGTGAGCCCTCCTGGCACGAGGTCACCCCCGCGACCAACGTGTGGGGCGGTGCACCGTCGGCGGGCACCGGGACCAAGTCCGGCGTGCTGTCGGGTTCCACGATCAACAACGTGCTACGGGTGGGACCGCGCAAGTTCACCATGCCCCGTCCATTCATCGGCGGATAGCCACCAACCACCACCTCAACGCTGAGGCAGAACCGCCCTGACCGACCAGGGCGCTGGTTGACGGACGGTTGAGAAAGGAAGGTCGATGTTTGATTTCGGGGCGTTGCCGCCCGAGATCAACTCGGCACGAATGTATTCCGGCCCGGGCTCGGGGCCGATGATAGCAGCCGCCTCGGCCTGGGACGCCGTGGCCGCCCAGCTGGAATCGTATGCGGCGGGCTACTCCTCGACGCTTTCGGAGCTACAGGGGCTATGGGCCGGCGGTGCGTCGTTGACGATGGCCGGCGCCGTTGCGCCGTATGTGGCCTGGGCGACCTCGACGGCTGTGCAGGCCGAGCAGACCGCCAGCCAGGCGCGGGCGGCGGCGGCCGCCTTCGAGGCGGCGTTCGCCACGACGGTCCCGCCAGAACTAGTGGTCGCCAACCGGATTCAGCTGGCGGTTTTGGTCGCGACCAACTTCTTCGGGCAGAACACGCCGGCCATCGCGGCGACGGAGGCGGCCTACGCCGAGATGTGGGCCCAGGACGCCGTCGCCATGTACGGCTACGCCGCGTCCTCGTCGGCCGCGACCGCGCTGTCGCCGTTCAACCAGCCACCGCAAACCACCAGCGCCGCCGGTCAATCCGAGCAGGCAGCCGCGGTGACCCAGGCCACCGGCACCTCGGCGGGAGAGACCCAGGCGACCGTGGCGGAGCTGATGTCCGCGTTGCCAGGACAATTGCATGCCTTCGCCACCGGCACGTCGGCCAACGCATCGGCGGTCAACCCCGCCGCCCTGGCGGGGTCGACACCACTACTCACCGCCTTCACCTACTTGGACACGCTGGTGGTGGGGCCGGGAACGATCGGATATCAGATCCCCTACACGGTGTTTTCGGCGGGGCACTACGGGACTGGGCTTACCCTGCTCAACCGCCAGCTGGCCAAAGTCGCCGCCAAGGGAGCCGTCGGTGCGGGCGCGATGACCCCGTCAGGGACACGCGGCCCGGTGCTGGCACGCGTGGGCGAGGCCGCGCCGGTGGGGAAATTGTCCGTGCCCCGGAGCTGGGTGGGGGCGAAACCCTCGGCCGTATCCTCCGGTGGTGTAACACCGTTGTCCGACAATAGTTTTCATGCCGTCCCAACGGCGGCCGATGGGCACCCGGGAGGGGAAACGATGGGCGGACTGCCGACCGGGGGCGCCCGACAGCAATCCATGGGCAGCGTCGTCTTGCGCAACGGGCGCCGGCGCTTCACCATGCCGCGCCCGCCCTACGGCGGGTAGCCGCAATCACCCGCCGGATTCACCCGGGTCGTCCGGCTCGGCGGCCCTGGCAGGGTCCTCGATCACGTGGTAGGCGGGGTCCACCATCGACATGGGCAGGTTGCCGCTGCGGCGCGCCTTGCCGGTGATCCGCAACAGCTGCCCGGGCTCGATGTCGGCTCCCCCGTGGCCGGAACGGAACGTGGCGGTCAGCTCCCCGCTGCTGTCGCCGACGACAACCTTGCGCAGGGTGCGCCTGCGGTCGCTGATGTCCTGCACCTCACTGACCCGCCCCTCGACGGTGCCGCGCTGCCCCGGAATCAGGCCGGCCACCATGATCACCGAGGGCGGCCGCACGGGATGCTGGTAGGCCTCGAGCGTCTCGTCGTCCTGCTCAGACACCCACGCTCGCAGCTTCTCGATCTCGTTTTCGAGCCGCTGCTCGAACTGGTCGGGATAGGCCTCCCGCACGCGCGATTCCACGTCGTAGGGCACGATCGTCGCCGCCGCGTCCGGGATGCGGCTGACGGCCTGCGCGATCTTGTCGGCGGTGCGGTCGTGCAAAAGCCGGCCCAGCAGCCGCGCGAAGGTGCGGCGCGGCAGCAGCACCGTCACGTTGGTGTCCGGATGCTCGTCGCGCGCTTTGGTGACGAAAACCTGGGCGGCCCGGTTGATCCGGCGGTCCGGCACGTCCACGACCCGCAGCGGAGTGTCGAGGGCGAAGTGGTCCCAGCGCGTGCGCAGCTGGGCGGCATGGGCGGCATCGACCATGAAATGCACGGCGGTCAGCTCGTCGGCCCGCAATCCCCTGCCGTACCGCAACGCCTCGATCACCGCCAGGTCCACCGAGTCCACGAACACGAACACCCGGTGCCGCGCGTACTTCGTCAATTCGGGGCGGTCGGTGCGAAACATCTCGAGAATGGCTGCTTCGGAACGGTATTCGCGGTTGAGCCTGGTCAGTGCGAGCACCAGCAGCGGGAAGACCACGACCACCAGCCACGCACCCTCGGTGAACTTGGCCACCGCGAAGATGCCGACCACGATCGTGGACAGGATTCCGGCGGACAGGTTGATCGCCATCCGCCTGCGCCATCCGGGCTCCCGATGGGTCAGATGGTGCTTGGTCATCCCGTAACCGGCCATCGAGAACCCGGTGAACACGCCGATGGCGTAGAACGGCACCAGCGCACCGACCGAGCCGCCGGTCGCCACCAGCAGCAGCACCGACAGCGCGGTGAGCGTCATGATGCCGTTGGAAAACACCAGCCGGTAGCCGCGTTTCATCAGCTGTCGCGGCAGGAAGCGGTCCTCGGCGACGAAGCTGGCCAGCGCCGGGAACCCGTTGAAGCTGGTGTTGCCGCCGGTGAACAGGATGGCCGCGGTCGAGACCTGCAGCAGCAGAAAGAGAATCTGGCCGAGGAGCCCGTGGCCGAAGACGGTGCGGGCCACCTCGGACAGCATCGACGGGTATTCGGAGACGTACGGCGTCGCGTGGGTGACGTAGGTGAGGTAGGACAGCCCGGCCAGCAGAAACCCCAGAACGCACGCCATGGTGGTGAGCACCCGGCGCGCGTTGACCCCCTGCGGCTTCTCGAAGACGTCGACGGTGTTGGAGATCGCCTCGACGCCGGTCAGCGACGAGCCACCGTTGGCGAACGCCCGCAACAGAACCAGGACGGTCGCGCCCGCCACCAACCCACTGCCCTGGTGCAGCGGCACCGCGCCGGCGATGTGCTGTGGGTCGTAGGTGGGCAGGCCCCACACGAGCGAGCGGATCACGCCGACGACGATCAGCAGCGTCATCATGGTCACGAACGAGTAGGTTGCCGCGGCGAATCCGCGGCCTGCCTCGCGCAACCCGCGCAGGTTCGCGTAGCACATCAGCAGCACCACACCGATCGTGATCTCCCGGCTGTAGGGGCCCAGCGCGGGAACGGCCGACACGACCGCGACCGTGCCCGCCGCGGTCTGCACCGCCACGGTGACCACGTAGTCGATCAGCAGCGCCGCGGCGGCGACCTGCGCCACCCGCGGGCCGAAGTTCTCCCGCGCGACCACGTAGGAGCCGCCGGCGCGCGTGTAGGCCATGACGACCTGCCGGTACGACGCGGCCACCAGCACCAGGATGAACAAGATGACGCCGGTGACCGGCAGCAGGAGCACGAAGGCGGCCAACCCGGCGTGCGGCAGCAGTTCGACCAGGATCTGCTCGGGGCCGTAGGCGGTCGAAGAGATCGCGTCGGGCGAAAGCGCGCCCAGCGCAACGGGGTTCGACAGCCTTTCCGACGACAGGTCCTCGGTGATGAGCGGCTTTCCCAGCAGGACGCGCTTGGCGATGTCACCGATCGACAGTGGGATGCGTGGTTTGTCCGCCGCGGTGGTCACGACCTGGGACTCCGGTTACGTCAGCCGGGCGACCGCGGCGGCGATCCGCTCGTCGCCGGCCGTCAGCGCGACCCGCACATGCTGCGCGCCGCGCGGGCCGTAGAACTCCCCGGGAGCCACCAGGATGCCGCGGGCCGCCAGCCAGGTGACGCTGTCCCGGCACGGCTCGCCGCGGGTGGCCCACAGATACAGGCCCGCCTCGGAATGGTCGATGCCGAACCCGGCCGCGCGCAGCGCGGGCAGGAGCGCGGCCCGGCGCGCCTCGTACCGTGCGCGTTGCCGGTGCTCGTGGACGTCGTCGTCCAGCGCGGCCACCATCGCGGCCTGCACCGGCGTCGGCACCATCATCCCGGCGTGCTTGCGCACGGCCAGCAGCTCGGCCACCAGGTCCGGGTCCCCGGCGACGAAACCGGCCCGGTAGCCGGCCAGCGAGGAACTCTTCGACAGCGAGTGGATCGCGAGCAGCCCGGTGTGGTCGCCGTCGCACGCCGACGGGTGCAGCACGGACAGGGGCGCGGCGTCCCAGCCCAGACCCAGGTAGCACTCGTCGGAGGCCAGCACGGCACCGCGCTCACGCGCCCAGCCGATCACCTTGCGCAGGTGCTCGACGCCCAGGACGCGTCCGGTCGGGTTGCTCGGCGAGTTCAGGTAGACCAGCGCCGGGGACTGCGGTCCCAGCTGGGTCAGCGAGTCCGCGCGCAACACCTGCGCACCGGCCAGCCGGGCGCCGACCTCGTACGTCGGGTACGCCAGCTCGGGCACCGCGACCACGTCCGGGGCCGACAGGCCCAGCAGGGTGGGCAGCCAGGCGATGAGTTCCTTGCTGCCGATGACCGGCAGCACCGCCGCCTGGCTCAGCCCGGTGATGCCGAAGCGGCGCTCGAGCGCGCCCACCGCCGCCTCCCGAAGCCGCGCGGTGCCGGCCGTCGTGGGATATCCCGGCGCCGAACCGGCGGCCGCCAGCGCCTCGCGGATCAGCGGCGCCACCGGGTCGACCGGGGTGCCGACCGATAGGTCGACGATCCCGTCGGGATGGGCCGCAGCCGCCGCTTTCGCCTCGGCCAGGGTGTCCCACGGGAATTCCGGCAGGGACGCGGACACCTTCGCGCGCGACGGGAGCGCCCCTACCGGCCGGCCCGGCCCCGGCTCACGCGGCACCGCCCGGCTCAGTCGCCTTCGCCCTGCGGCGGCAGGTCCTTGACCACCTGCGGGTCGTTCTCGGTCATGCCGACCTTGGCCGCACCGCCGGGCGATCCCAACTCGGCGAAGAAGTCGGCGTTGATCTGCGTGTACTGGCTCCACTGGTCGGGCACGTCGTCTTCGTAGTAGATCGCTTCGACGGGGCAGACCGGCTCGCAGGCCCCGCAGTCGACGCATTCGTCGGGATGGATGTACAGCATCCGAGCGCCCTCGTAGATGCAGTCGACCGGGCACTCCTCGATGCAGGCCTTGTCTTTGATGTCGACGCAGGGTTCGGCGATCGTGTACGTCACAGACGTCTCCTCGTACTGATCAGTGTGGGCTGTCGTTATGGGATGTGGTGGGCTCGCCGAGGACCCGCTTGGGCCGGCCAGGCAAGCGTTTCGGTTACTGATACTAGACGTTGCACATACACGTCAACCACATGGCACGCCCATCTGCCCGCCACCGGCCCGACGGGAACCCCTTTCCGGCGGCCGTACCGGGATGCCGTCAGGGCGCCTATCAGGGCATCCACCAGGCCGGATGTGACGGACCTCACCACGTTGCCGGCCAGTGCCCAGTTACATTTCGCAAGCAGCTTCCGAAAGACCGTAAGATAGGAAGGCGCCCACGCGGACTGGTAATCTCGACCGAGACGGCAACCGTTTGGGCAGATGTCGTCGCCGTTTACCGACGGTGTCTTGAATGGGGAAGGTGTCCACAATGGTGAAGTTGTCGTTGACCAAATTCGCCGCCGCGGTCGGCGGCGTGGCGTTGGCGTTGACTGCCGGGGCCGGGGTCGCATCCGCGAGCCCGGATCTGGGACCGATCATCAACACGACCTGCAACTACGGGCAGGTCATGGCGGCGCTGAACGCGAGTTCACCGGGTGCTGCCGCTCAGTTCAACGAATCTCCGATCGCGCAGAACTACCTGCGCCAGTTCCTCGCCTCGGCGCCGCCTCAGCGTGCGGCGATGGCCGCCCAGGTCCAGGCGATGCCCCAGGCTGCGCAATACTTCGGCCTGGTCCAGCAAGTCGCCGGTAGCTGCAACAACTACTGAGCCGCCGGCTCAACACCCAGCGACACCACGTGCGCTACGCCACCAGCGTGGCGTACGTGGTTGTACGCTGACGGGCCGGTCGGCCGATACCCTCGGCGATGTCGGCCAACTCCGCCGCCGTCTTCGACGACCCGTGTTCCGAACCGGCCATCCGCGAGATGGTCTCTTCCATCAGGGTGCCGCCGAGGTCGTTGGCCCCGCCGTTCAGCATCACCCGGGTGCGTTCCACGCCCAGCTTGACCCAGCTGGTCTGGATGTGAGAGATCCGGCCGTGCAGCATGATCCGCGCCAGCGCGTGCACGGCGCGGTTGTCGCGGTGGGTGGGCCCGGGACGGGCGGCCCCGGCCAGGTACAGCGGCGAATTCTGGTGCACGAACGGTAACGGCACGAACTCGGTGAATCCGCCGGTGCGGTCCTGGATGCCGCGCAGCACGTTGAGGTGGGCGACCCAGTGCCGCGGGGTGTCGACGTGGCCGTACATCATCGTCGACGAGGACCGCAGGCCCACCTCGTGCGCGGTGGTCACGATCTCTATCCACAGCGACGTCGGCAGCTTGCCCTTGGTGAGCACCCAGCGCACTTCGTCGTCCAGGATCTCGGCCGCGGTGCCGGGAATGGTGTCCAGCCCGGCCTCGCGCAGGCTGATCAGCCACTCGCGAATGCCCAACCCGCTCTTGGTCACACCGTTGGCGATCTCCATCGGGGAGAACGCGTGCACGTGCATCGAGGGCACCCGGGCCTTGACGGCCCGCACCAACTCGGCATATCCGGTCACCGGTAGCTCGGGGTCGATGCCGCCCTGCATGCACACCTCGGTGGCGCCCTGGGTGTGCGCCTCCCACGCCCGGTCGGCGACCTCCCCGGTGGACAGCGAGTATGCGTCGGCGTCGCCCTTGCGCTGCGCGAAGGCGCAGAACCGGCAGCCGGTGTAGCAGATGTTGGTGAAGTTGATGTTGCGGTTCACCACGAAGGTCACGTCCTCGCCGACGGTGTCGCGGCGCAACGCATCCGCAAGTGCCGCAACGGCTTCCAGCGCCGTGCCGTCGGCGGTGGCCAACGCCAGGTACTCGCCGTCGGTGCATCCGGCCGGATCGCGCTCGGCCGACCGCAGGGCGGCAAGCACATCGGTGTCGATGCGTTCCGGGGCGCGCGCGGCCAGCTCGTGCACGTGCGCGCGGATGGACTCCCAGTCGCCGAAGGCGCTGTCGAGGTCGCTGCGCGCTTCGGTGTTGCGGCCCTGGCTGTCGATCGCCGCGTTGAGGTCCACGCGCCCGGCGGACTCCACGTCGTCGGGCTCCTGCCAGGGCAGGCCCACCGGGTTGACGTCGCGGGCGAATCCGGTCGTGGGATCGGCCAGCGCCATGACATGCCCGCGCACCCGCGGATCGATCCAGGCCGCATCCGCCTGGACGTACCTGGGCTGGGCGGTCAACCGCTGCACCAGCTCGTATCCGGACTCCGCGGTGACGGCGGCCAACTCGTCCAAAGCGGGCCAGGGCCGTTCGGGGTTCACATGGTCGGGCGTCAGCGGTGAAACGCCGCCCCAGTCGTCGACGCCGGCGGCGACCAGCGCCAGGCACTCCTCGCGGGAGACCAGGTTCGGCGGTGCCTGGATGCGCATGCCGGGGCCGAGCACGAGCCGCGCGACCGCCACCGTCGCCAGGTACTCCTCGATACCGACATCGGGCACAGCGGCCATCGCGGTGTGCTGCTTGGCCCGGAAGTTCTGCACGATCACCTCTTGAACATGCCCGAACTCCTTGTGCGACCTACGGATCGCATGCAAGGTCTCGGCACGTTCGCCCGGCGACTCGCCGATGCCGACCAGCAGGCCGGTCGTGAACGGGATGGACAGCCGCCCGGCGTCGGTCAGGGCGCGCAGCCGGACCGCCGGGTCCTTGTCCGGACTGCCATGGTGGGCAAGGCCTTTCGTTTCGAACAGCCGTCGCGAGGTGGTCTCGAGCATCATGCCCATCGATGGGGCCACCGGCTTGAGCCGCGACATCTCCGACCAGCTCATGACGCCGGGGTTCAGGTGCGGCAGCAGCCCGGTTTCCTCCAGCACGCGGATCGCCATCGCCCGCACGTAGGAGAGCGTCGAGTCATAGCCTCGCTCCCCGAGCCACGCGCGCGCCTCCGGCCAACGATCCTCGGGCCGGTCACCGAGGGTGAATAGCGCTTCCTTGCAACCGAGTTCGGCCCCGCGCCGGGCGACCTCGAGAATCTCGTCCGGCTCCATGTACATGCCCTCACCACGGGCACGCAGCTTGCCCGGGACGGTGACGAAGGTGCAGTAGTGGCAACTGTCGCGGCACAAATGGGTGATCGGAAGGAACACCTTGCGCGAATAGGTGATCGGCAACCCGCCGCCGGGGCCGCGCCGCCCCGCCGACAGCAGGCCCGCGTCGCGCACCCGCGCCGCGCTGGCACACAGGTCGGTGAGGTCCGCGCCGCGCGCGGTCAACGCGACGGCCGCCTCGTCCATGTTCAGCGCGACGCCGTCGCGGGCCCGGCGCAGCACCCGCCGCAGCGCTGACACACCGGCCTTGGGTGGAACGACGGGGCTAGGCAGAGCGGTGGGCTCCTGGCCCGGAGTCCCCGGTTTCAGTGGCACGTTGGTGTAACTTCCCCACGATCGAATTTCATCCGCGCGTCCAAGGTCCTGGGCAACGGTGCCATATGCGCAACAGTAGCGCCAAGCCACACACGGCATGCGCTCGACCATCCGGGGATCGGGAGCCGAATGCGCGTGCGGCCGTTCGCCGAGATCCCGGTCAAAAGTCGGTGACCGCGATACGATCCGAGCGTATCCGTTGGCCGCCGGCGCCGCGGCGTGCGGCGGCCCGGAGCACTGGCCTCGATGCGGGGGGAGATGCGGGATGTCTTTCGTACTCGCGGCGCCGGAGGCGCTGGTCAGCGCGGCGTCGGACCTGGCCGGCATCGGGTCGACCATCAGCACGGCCAACGCCGCGGCGGCCCCGCCGACGACCGGCGTGGTCGCCGCGGCCGCCGACGAGGTATCGGCGCAGGTCGCGGCGCTGTTTTCCGAGCACGCGCTGGGGTATCAGCAGCTCAGCGCGCAGGTGTCGGAGTTTCACCAGCGGTTCGTGACGGCCCTCACCGCGGGCGCCAACGCGTACGCGTCGGTTGAGGCCAACGCCGTTCGGACGCTGACGAATGCGGTGCATGCGCCCGCCGAGATGCTGCTGGGACACCCGCTGATCGGAAACGGCGGCGCCCAGGTGGGCAGCTTCGTCGCCAACGCCGTGCACCAGCTGGAAGGCGCCGTGCTGGGCACCGGCGCCACCGGGCTGCTCGGTGGCGGCGCCTCGGGCCTGCTGGGCGGCACCGGTGCGGCCACCACGCGCGCGGCCGCCGCGCTGCTGGCGCCGGCGGCCAATGCCCTGGCGCCGATCGGCACCGCTATCGAGAATGCTTACCTCGCCATTGAGCCGTGGGTGCGATACGGCTTCGAACTGGCGGAGTGGGCAGTGCGCTACCTGCCCTGGATCGGCTGGTTCGCTCCACAAATCCTCTACTTCTACGACCTCTTCGAGCCCATCGTGCAGAGCGTCCTGTTCAACACAATCGACTTCCTCGACGGGACGGTCAGTTTCAGTCAGGGGCTGAACAACATCTCGATGGCCACCACGGCGTCGATCAACCAGTTCATCACCACCGAGATCTACTGGATCCGCAGCTTCTTCCCGCCATTTCCCCCGATTGGGGTAAACCTGCCGTGACCCGGCGCGTCACCGGCGCCGGCCGCTCCGCCACAAGACCCACGCCGCCGGCGTGACCCCCAGCACGATCAGCAACAGCGCCCCGTAGCGCAGCACGCCCCGGCCCCCCAGGATCACGTCGTCGGCCGGGCCGCCCATGCTGATGAACGCGACGGTGATCAGCCACATCCACAACGGCAGCGCGGCGACTCGCGGCGATCTCGTCCATCGGCCGGCGGCCCACACCAGGGCCGCGTTGAGCAGCCCACTGATCAGCCCACTGACGGGAAAGGGAACCGACCCGATGTAGTAGGGCAGCAGCATCGCTGCGGTGACCGCGGACAGCACTCCGTCGACGGCCAACAGCGCCAGGACAACGATGCGCATGGCCGCGTCTGCGGAACCGGCGCCTTCGGTCGACGCGGCGCGCGGCGTGGTTGCGATCAGGTCGGGACGCTGTCGACCTGCGCGAGGATCGACCCGATGACCCACTGGAAACTGTCGAGCCGGTCCTGCCAGTGCTGCATGTTCGGGTCCATGTCAGGGTCCATGCGAATTCCTCCCGTGGCTGCCTGCCTGGAAGCCTACCGCGTCATACCGCAGTGAAGCCAAGGCCTGCAAGTAAATCCGTTTCCCAGCCGCGCGCGTCGCGCTCCCCCGCGACACCCGACGCCAGAACGTAGTGCTCGTCGCCGAGGATCGGCAGCGCCAGGTTGTTGGACAGGGCGAATGCCCGGCCCGTGGGCCCCACGACGACCTGGGTCGTGTGGGCGGCCAGCGCCGCCCGTTTTGCGGCCCACGCGTCCGGGCCGGCCTCCACCACGGCGTCGATGGCCTCGTCGGAATAGCCGAACGGGAAATCGTCCGGCGGAACGATCCAGTCCGGCAGCAGATCGTCGCGGTGCAGCGCGTCCCGGCCCGCCAAAAAGGCGCTGAGCGAGAAGACCGACCAGTAGAACTTCGGCACCGCCCACGGCTCGCCCGGGTGGTCGGTGGCGCCGGCGGCCGCCACGGCGGCGGCCGTCACGGTGTGGGTGTGGACGTGGTCGGGGTGGCCGTAGCCGCCCTGAGGGTCATAGGTCACGACGACGTGCGGGCGCAGGTCACGGATGATCCCGACCAGCTCCCCGACGGCCTCGCGCTCGTCGGCGTCGATGAACCGCTGGTGGCGCCGCCTGTCGGTGCCGGCCATGCCCGAGTCGCGCCAGCGGCCCGCCCCGCCGAGGTAGCTGGGTCCGTCGACGCCGAGCGCGCGCAACGCCGCGGTCAGCTCGGCGATGCGGTAACCGCCGAGTTGGTCGGCCATATCAACGGCCAGCCCGGCCCACCTGTCGCCGATGATCTCCCCCTCCTCGCCCAATGTGCAGGTGACCACGCGCACGTCGGCTCCGCGGGCGGTGTAGTGGGCGATGGTGGCGCCGTTGCTGAGACTCTCGTCGTCCGGGTGCGCGTGGACAAACAACAGCCGCGGAGTCTCAGGCATGGACGCACCTTAACCCGCATCGCCTTAGTGGTCGTTGCCGTTGCTTATTCATTTCCGCCAAAAGTGAGAACGGCCGTGGCTACTATCGAACGATGCCGCAGCTCATCCCGACAACGGGCACCCGGAGCCGCCGACGGGGCCAGGTCCTCGAACGCGCCCTCTACGAGGCCACGTTGGCCGAGATGGCCGACGTCGGGTACGGGCGGCTGACGATGGAGGGCATAGCGGCGCGCGCCCACACCGGCAAGGCGGCGCTGTACCGGCGCTGGGACAGCAAGCACGACCTGGTGCACGCCGCCCTGGTCTATGCCTTGCCGTCATTGCCCGAGCCGCGTCCCGGCCGGTCGCCCCGGGAGAACCTGCTGACCGTGTTCGGCGCCCACCGCGACGTCCTGGCCGGCAAGACGGGCTTCCCCGGCCTGGACATCATCGGCCAGCTCGTCCACGAGCCCGAGCTGCGCGCCATCTTCGCCGACGCCGTGGTGGGTCCCCGCCTGAAGCTCGTCGAATCGATCCTGCACACCGCCGTGCAGGACGGCGACATCGACCCGGCCACGATCACGCCGTTCACCGCCCGCATCGGACCGGCATTGATCAACCAGCACTTCCTGCTCACCGGATCGCCACCGACCCGCCGCGAGCTGGGGCTGATCGTCGATACCGTGATCCCGCCCCGGCTCCGCGTCGGCTGACCGCTCGGACGGCTACAGCATCCCGGCCAGGTCGGCGCCGAAGGCCAGCGACTGGTCGAAGATGCCCTCGATGCCGCCGATGTTGCCCGCGTTGAACACCTGCTCTCCGCTGCCGGTCAGGAACAGCCCCGGCACCGCCGAACCGCCCAAGAAACCGTTGACGGTCTGCTCGCCGGTGGACACGAGCAGGTTGCCGACGTTGAAGGCGCGGTTGAGTGCGCCGTTGAATGCACTGGCGGTACCGAAGTTGCCTGTCTCCCAGGCGATTTCGTTGGTCAGCAGGGTCGTGTTGAAGGCCGTCTCCGCGCCCACCAGGTTGCCCAACAGGCCGGCCTCCATCGTCCCGATCCCCTGCAGGCCACCGATCGGCGCCGCAATGAGCGCCGCCCCGGTCAGGGGAAGCCCGGCGAACAGCGAGCCGTTGAGCATGCCGCCCAGCGCCACCCCCGCCCCGGAGATCGCCCCGGTCAACGAGACACCCAGCGCGGTGGGCAGGGTCAGCGCGCCGCCGACGGCCGCGCCGAAAACCTCGAGGTCCCACAGGAACTTGGTGGGCAGGGCAAGGAGCAGCCCGCCGAACGCGCCGCCGCCGATGATCGGGCTGGCACCGACCAGGAGGCTGCCGGTGAGGAGGCCGGCGGGCACCTGCACTCCGATCAGCGCGTTGAGGGCCGCCTCCCCGCCACCCAGCAGCGAGTTCCAGAAGTTGTAGAAGCTGTTGAACACGCCGTTGCTGACGTTGCCGAAGATGGCCGCCTCGATCCCCAGCTCGTTGGCCGTCAGCAGGCCGTTGAACCCCAGTTCGGCGTTGAGTAGTGCGCCGTTGAAGCCGAGCTCCATCGCCTCCAGCTGAGCCAGGAACGCGGCCGGCGAGGCCGCAGTCAACAGCGCCTGCCACGGTGCGGCCAGGCCGGCCAGCAGCGCGGGCAGTCCGGCCAGGCTGGCACCGAGACCCCCGGTCAAAAAGCCCGTGATCGCGCCGCCCATCCCGCTGAGGCCGGCGGTCACGCTGGCGGCCAGGCCCGCGTTGAGGCCCAGGAGGTTCGCCATGCCGGCGATGTCGGCGCTCAGGGCCGGGAAGGCCGCGGCCAGACCGGCCACCAGGCCGGGCAATCCGGCGCTCAGCGCCCCCGACAAAGCGGGCAGCGCGGCACCGGTCTGCGCCAGCGCCGAGACCGCACCGTTCAGGTCCGCCATCAGCGTCGCGCCCAGCGGCCCCAGCCCCGAAAGGCTGCCGCCAAGGGCGCCCGACAACGCCGCATTCAGCTCGGCGCCCAGCCCCGGAAGGCTCCCGCCCAGGCCGATCCCCAGGCCCGGCAGACCCGCGCTCAGGACCGCCGACAGGCCGGGCAGGGCGGCACTCAAGCCGCCGGCCAGGCCCACGCCGGCCTGCGTCAGCGCCGTGAGCGCACCACCGACGTCGGCGCTCAGCGCCGCACCGAGGGGCGCCAAACCCGCAAGGCTGCCGCCGAATCCGCCCGACAGCGCCGCCGTCAGCCCGGCGTTCAGCCCCGCCAAGCCGCCGGTCAGGCTGGCCCCCAGACCCGGCAGCCCGGCGCTCAGCGCGCCCGACAGTCCCGGCAGCCCGGCGCTCAGGCCGGCCAGGCCGGACAGCCCGGTGCCCAGGCCGCCCGAGAGGGCCGCGCCCGTCTGCGTCAGCGCCGTCAACCCGCCGTTCAGGTCCGCGGTCAGGGCGGCGCCCAGGGGCGCCAGTCCCGACAGGCTGCCGCCGAAGTTGCCCGACAGGGCGGCGCCGAGTCCGGCGCTCAGCCCCGACACCTCGGCCGTCAGGCCGGCCTCGAGACCGGCCAGCCCGCCGCCGAGGTCGATCCCGAGCGCGGGAGCCGCGCTCGCCAGGGTCTGCACGACGTTGGCCTCGGCGGCCGCGTAGGTGCTCGCACCGAGGTTCAGGGTCTCGACGAACTGCTGGTGGAACGCCGACGCCGCCGCACTGAGTTGCTGGTAGCCGGCGGCGTGCGCGGAAAACAGCGCGGCGATCTCCGCCGAGACCTCGTCAGCGGCCGCCGGCAGCACTCCCGACGTCGCTGCTGCCGCCGCCATGTTCGCCGAACCGATGGTCGAACCGATGTTCGCCAAGTCGGACGCGGCCGCGGCCATGACATCCGGCGCTGCGATCACAAAAGACACGCTTACCTCCCCAGTTCAGCAAGATGGCCGCAATCCCCTCGGCCCGATCGTGCGGATATCGCGATGGGTGGGAGCGTATCGAAATAGCGTCGCGAAAACGGTGGTTTGCACTAATGACTTTGTGTATATTCGCCGAACGGCCCGTTACCCTTCGGGTCCGGACGGACCAGGGGTTTTGTGCCGGATTAGCGCGTGCTTACTGGCCGGTGACGAGGCCGATCAAGTCGGCGCCGACCATCAGGCTCTGGTCGAAGGAGCCCACCAGGCCGCCGATCTCGCCGCCGTTGAAGACCTGGGCCGAGCTGCCGGTCAGCAGGCTCTGGTTGAACGCCGGTTGGGGCGGCTGCGCACCCGAAAGGTTGTTCAGGCCCTGCTCGCCGGTGCCCACCAACAAATTGAAGGCGTTGTAGCTGCGGTTGAGTGCGCCGTTGAAAGCACTGGGGCCGAAGTACTGCGTCTCGAATGTCCGCTCGCTGGTCAGCAGGGCATTGTTGAAGGTGAATTCGTTGGTGACCAGACCGGTGTTGTAGGCGATCTGCGCCGCCTCAACCTGGTTCAAGAAATTGCCCGGCGCGCTGAGCAACGCCGCCTGGGTCTGCGCAGGCAGCAAACTCAGAATTGCCTGCCCGGGCGGGCTGGTGAGGACGAGCCCGGCCAGGTCCGCGCCGACGACCAGGCTCTGGTCGAAGGCGCCCAGCGGGCCACCGATCTGGCCGCCGTTGAACACCTGCGCTGCGCTGCCCAGCAGCAGGCTGGAGTTCAGGTTCGCCACGACCGGCGCCCCGATCAGCGTGTTAATGGTCTGCTCACCCGTGCCCACCAGCAGGTTGCCCACATTGAAGCCGCGGTTGAGCGCCCCGTTGAAGGCGCTGTCGGTCCGGAAGACGGCTTGCTCCAGCGCCACCTCGTTGGTGACCAGCGCATGGTTGAAAGCCAACTCGCCGTTGACCAGGCTGGTGTTGAACCCGATCTGCGCGGCCTCGAGCTGTTGGAAGGGACTCGCGGCCGCCGCGGACACCGCCTGGGCGGGCGCGGCGACCGCACTCTGCATGGACTGCACGACGTTGGCCTCGGCGCCGGCATAGGCGTTCGCGCCCGCGTTCAACAGCTGCACGAACTGGGAGTGGAACCGCGTCGCCTGGGCGCTGAGCGCCTGATACGCCTGCGCGTGCGTGCCGAACAGGGCCGCGATCGTCGCCGAGACCTCGTCGAGGGCGGCCGGCATGACTCCGGTCGTCGGGACCACCGCCGCGGCATTGGCCTCGGTGAGCGCTGACCCGACATTGGCCAAATCCGACGCGGCTGCCGTCACCAGGTCCGGTGCGGCAATCAGGAACGACATCGTGCACCTCCATCGGCGTGGCACGACGGCCGTCCCCCCTCAAAGACCCGGTCGTCAAGCCCCTAAGGACTAGACGATCGTATGCCACCGCCGCGCGGCCCGGAACATTTACCGCAATTCGGCGTGCACTTCGTTCATGCGCCCCCTGACTGTGGGTAGGCGTGCGATTACGGGCCGGTCTTCACCCACTGGCCGGCGTCGCCCACGATGCCCACCGGCACCGCGCCCGTCAGGCTGACGTTCTGGACGCTGGGGCCCGCCGCGACGATGGTGGTGTCCTGCAGGATCGGCAGGACGGTCGACATGTTCCACAGGCGTGGCTCCACCGCGTTGATCACGTCGTTGATGTTCTTGGTGCCGTTGAGCGCGGCGTCGATGTTCGACTGGATGCTGGGGTCGCAGATTCCGGTGTAGTTCGACGGCGCCTGCACCAGGGCGCCGGGCTCGGGCGCGGGGCTGGACGGCGCGGTGGACTTGGGGTCGGACCCGGCCGGCGACGTCGTCGGCGAGGTCGTCGGCGCGCCCGGGTTCGGTAGCTGGGTCGCCTGCAGCCCGGGGCAGCCGTAGCGCGATTCCAGCAGCGTCGCCAGGCTGCCGCCCGCCTGGCGCCAGCCCACGATCGCGTCCACCCGGTTGTCGTTGAGCGCGTCGCGATACAACGTCACCGGGTCCAGCGCCAGCACGGTCGCCGCGATGCCGACGTTGCGCAGCTGGTCGGCGGCCGTGTTGGCCACCGCGACGGACGTCGGGTCGTTGGCCGCGACCCCGATGACCAGCGACAACTGGTGGCCGTTCTTGCTGATCCGGCCGCGGATGACTTCGGGCGGACCGTTGCCGGGCGGCGGCGGCACCGATGGCGCCGTGGGCGCCGCTGAAACCGAAGCATTGCTTTCGACGTCGAAGCCCGACGCGGTGAACAGTGCCAGCGCCGCCGCCGTGGTCATCGCCGGGGGCGCGGTCGGCTCGTAGCCGGGATCGCTGGGAGAGCGGATCTGCGCCTGGTCCAGCGTGACGGTGTTGTCGCTGCCGGCGCCCACGGCCGCGAGCAGGTCGACGTCGAGCAGCCCCAGGATCGCCTTGCGCACCTCCGCGTCGGCCAGCTTGGGCTCGTTCGCGCGCAGCGTGAGCTGCATGACCCGCGGTGTCACGATCCGGGCGGTCCGCACGTCGGGGATGGCGGACAGCTGCGCGAAGGCCGCCGAGCCGCCGTGCACCTGTGCGACCTGGGTGTCGCCGTTGCGCACCGAATCGGCCAGCGCCGCGGGCGCCCCCGCGCGGCGGAACAGGATGAGCGAGGGCTTGGCCGGCGGGCCCCAGTAGCGGTCGTTGCGGGCGATCAGGATCTCGTCGCGCTGCGGGTCGATGTTCTCCACCCGGAACTGGCCGCCCGTGACCGGCAGCGCGCGGGCCAGCCCGGCCGTGAAACCGCCCGGCACGTCCTTGACGATGTGCGCCGGCAGGATGTTGGTGAACAGCTCCCGCCACGCCGGATACGGTTGCGCGAAGGTGACCACCGCCTGCTTGCCGCCCTCGAGCGACTGCACGCCGGTGATCAGGTCGTATCCGGCCGGGTCGACCACGCCGGGCTCGCTGACCATCTGCCGCCACAGGTACCAGAAGTCGTCGGCCGCGATCGGGGCGTTGTCGGTCCACTGCGCCTCGGGCCGGATCTTGTAGGTGACCGTGAACGGGTTCTGGCTGGTCACCTCCGCGGACACCAACAGGGTCGGGTCCATCTCCCAGCGCGACCCCGTCGGCGTGTTGCTGTCGGGCACCGGACGGAACGCGCTGGGCAGCACCAGCGCGCTGATCGCCGCGTTCACCGGCGAGAGGTCCGACAGCAGGTGGGGGTTGAACCCGGCGCCGATCGCGTCGATGCCCATGATGATCTGCGTGACCCGCTGGGGCGGCGGCGGCGGGCTGTGGGGGGTGTCGGTGCTCTGCGGCGCCGGCGGGGGTTTGACCGTGCACGCCGCCAGCGCCAGGGCGGTCAGCGAGACGACGGTGCCGAGGGTTGCGAGCAATCGGCGCACTCGTCTCGGCACGCCGATCAGGGTATCGGGCGCACGGGCGGCAGCCCCGGCCAAGGAGCTAACCCCGGGCCTTGGCCCGCGACCGGCTGCGGGCCCGGGCGGTCGCGTCCAGCTCGACCTTGCGGACGCGCACGATCTCGGGGGTGACCTCGACGCATTCGTCGGGCGCGCAGAATTCCATGGCGCGTTCCAGGTCGAGCTCGAGCGGCTTGGCCAACGTCTCCATGACGTCCGCGGTCGAGGACCGCATGTTGGTCAGCTTCTTCTCGCGGGTGACGTTGACGTCGAGATCCTCTGGGCGAGGGTTGATTCCGACGATCATGCCCTCGTAGGTGTCCTGGCCCGGCTCGACGAAGAACTGCCCCCGGTCGGCGAGCTGGATGAGGGCGAACGGCGTGATGGTGCCGGACCGGTCGGAGACCAGCGACCCGGTGTGCCGGGCCCGGATCTCCCCCGCCCACGGTCGATAGCCGTCGAACACGGCGTTGGCGATGCCGGTGCCCCGGGTCAGGGTGAGGAAGTCGGTGCGGAAGCCGATCAGGCCGCGGCTGGGCACGATGAAGTCCATCCGGACCCAACCGGCCGCGTGGTTGGTCATCTCTTCCATCCGGCCCTTGCGGCCCGCCATCAGCTGGGTGATCGCACCGACGAACTCCTCGGGGCAGTCGATCGTCATCGCCTCGAACGGTTCGTGCAGCTTGCCGTCGATCGTCCGGGTGACGACCTGCGGTTTGCCCACGGTCAGCTCGAAGCCCTCCCGACGCATCTGCTCGACCAGCACGGCCAGCGCCAGCTCGCCGCGGCCCTGCACCTCCCACGCGTCGGGCCGGCCGATGTCCACGACGCGGATCGACACGTTGCCCACCAGTTCGGTGTCCAGCCGGTTGCGGACCATGCGCGCGGTCAGCTTGTGGCCGGACACCTTGCCGGCCAGCGGCGAGGTGTTGGTGCCGATGGTCACCGAGATCGCCGGTTCGTCGACCGTGATGCGGGGCAGCGCGTGGGCGTGGTCGGGATCGGCCAGCGTGTCCCCGATCATGATCTCGGGCAGGCCGGCCACCGCCACGATGTCGCCGGCGACGGCCTCGTCGGTGGCGGTGCGCTCCACGCCCTCGGTCGCGAGCAGCTCGGTGATCTTGGCGCTGGTGATCACGGGCAACCCGTCGACCTCGCGCATCCAGGCGACCTGCTGGCCCTTGCGCAGCTTGCCGTTGTAGATGCGGATCAGGGCCAGGCGCCCGAGGAAGGTCGACGCGTCGAGGTTGGTCACCAGTGCCTGCAACGGCGCCTCCGGATTGCCCGACGGCGGCGGGATGTGCTCCATCAACACGTCGAACAGCGGGCCGAGGTTGGTGCCGTCGGGTATCTGGCCGTCGGCCGGCGCCGTGGTGCTGGCCACCCCGGCTCGACCGGAGGCGTACAGCGTCGGCAGGCCCAGCGCGTGCTCGGCGGCCGCGGCCGCCTCGTCGTCGAGATCCGAGGCCACGTCGAGCAACAGGTCGTGGCTGGCCTCCACCACCGCTTCGATGCGCGCGTCGGGCCGGTCGGTCTTGTTGACCACCAAGATCACCGGCAGGTGGGCGGCCAGCGCCTTGCGCAGCACGAACCGCGTCTGCGGCAGCGGCCCCTCGGACGCGTCGACCAGCAGCAGCACGCCGTCGACCATGGACAGGCCCCGCTCCACCTCGCCGCCGAAGTCGGCGTGCCCGGGCGTGTCGATCACGTTGATGACCGTGACGGTTCCGTCCGGGTTGTGGCGATGCACGGCGGTGTTCTTGGCCAGGATGGTGATGCCCTTTTCCTTCTCGAGGTCACCGCTGTCCATGATGCGTTCCTGGGTGTCGTCACCGCGGTGGTGCAGCGCCCCGGACTGCCGCAGCATCGCGTCGACCAGGGTGGTCTTGCCGTGGTCTACGTGGGCGACGATGGCGACGTTGCGAAATGACACGTCGGTGATTGTGGCAGCGCGGGCCCCGGGATAGCGAACTGGCCGACCCGCGACGGGTCACGCCGAGCCCGCTGGAAGGGCCCGGGCCAACTCCTCCAGCCACCCGCGATCCGCGGGAACCCAGTCCAGGTCGTGCAGTTCGGCCGCCGTCACCCAGCGCAGCGCCCGGTGATCGTGCGGGTGCGGCTCCCCGCGGAGCAGCCGCACCCGGTAGGCCCGCAGCGTCGTCGCGTCGTTGAGCGCGATGTCGGCCCCGAGGCGGTCGCCCACCACGATGTCGGCGATCCCGAGGCCCAGTTCCTCGGCCAACTCCCTGGCCAGCGCGTCGCGCTCGGATTCGCCGGCTGCGACCTTGCCGCCGGGCAGTTCCCAGCGGCCGGCCAGCTCCGGCGGCCGCACGCGCTGGGCCACCAACACGGTGGAGCCGGAGATGACGGCCGCAGCGACGACGATCTGGGTCGGCATGGCCTGTGACGGTATACGGTCGAATCATGGCTGTGTTATCCGATGAGCAAGTAGACGCCGCACTGCCCGAACTCAACGGATGGGAGCGCGCCGACGGCGCCCTGCGCCGGTCGATCAAGTTCCCGACGTTTCTGGACGGGATCGACGCCGTGCGCCGGGTGGCCGAGCACGCCGAGAGCAAGGATCACCACCCGGACATCGATATTCGTTGGCGAACAGTAACTTTCGCGCTCGTCACGCATTCCGAAGGCGGCATCACCCAAAACGACGTTTCGATGGCGCGCGACATCGACGGGATCGTCGGCGGCTGACTAATCCCGCCGCGCCCTGGTGCCGGCGATCCAGCCCAGGGTCGCCACCGTTGCAACGATGTAGACCAGGCCGGCCCAGGCCAGATACCAGGGCCGGTTGATCGTCCAGATGGTCGGCTGCACGAAGCTGAGCAACCACGGCACGCCGATTATGGTGAGCGCCAACCACATCCAGCCCAGCGCCCGCGCGCCGGGACGCTCGCGCAGCGGCCCGTGCAGCAGCCACATCATCAGCGGCACCAGCCACACCCAGTGATGGGTCCAGGAGATCGGCGAGAGCAGCAGCCCGAACAGCTCGACCACCAGCAGCCTGCCGAGCCGGTCCGTCGCGGCGTCTCCGGACCCCAGGGCCCGCCAGGCCAGGACGGCCACGACGGCCGTGGCGGCGATCGCGGCCAGCACCGGCGGCCCGTAGCCCGCGTCGTGGCCGACGATCCGCGAGATGCCGCCGCGCCAGGATTGATTGAACGAGGTGGCGATGGGCCCGACGCGGTGCGTATCACCCAGCAACTCGGTGAAGTAGTAGCGGGTCTGGTCGCCGACGACCAGGGCCGACACGCCGATGGTGGTGGCGAAGACCGCCGCCGAGAACACGGCCGCGGCCCAGCGCCGGACGCCGACCAGGTAGAGCCCGGCGATCGCCGGCGTCAGTTTGATGCCGGCCGCCGCGCCGACCAACGCCCCCGACAGCCACCACTTGGGCGTGGAGGCCGCCCACAGCACCGCCAGCATCAGCAGCACGTTGATCTGCCCGTAGTCGAAGGTGCTGCGCAGCGGCTCGAGCCAGATGGCGATCGCCGTCCACAACAGTGCCTGCCGGTGACCGGTGCCGGGCGGCACCCCCATCAGCCGCTGGCTGATCCGGATCGCGCCGTACAGCGCGGCCATGGTCGCGAGCTGCCACAACAAGGCGACCACGCCGAACGGCAGCAGATGCAGCGGATAGAAGACCACCGCCGCGAACGGCGGATAGGTGAACGGCAGCGGGAAGTCCGGCGTCTGGTCGGCGTAAACGTAGCTGTAGAGGGTGCCCGGCCGATCGATGGCGGCGGCGCCGCCGAGGTAGACGTGTAGATCGACGAAGTTCGCGCCGTTGCGAGCCAGATACGTCCAGGCCAGCCGCGCGGCGACGCTCACGGTCAGCAGGACCGGCGCGGCCGCGTCGAGCCGGCTCGCCAGCCGCCGGGTGGTGGTTGCCGCCGCGGCGGCCGAGGTGGTGTCTATCCGCCCGACTTTAGCGATCACAGCCAACGCCGCGGCTCCGACAGCGTGGGCGATGGCCGCGGACGGGCGCCCGGTCACCGTCGCCACTCGAAGCCATAACGATCACATAAATGCCACACGTGTCACTTGAGTCACATCAGTATCAAAGTAGCTTCGCCCTCGGGACTTGTCGTCGACAACCAGGGAGAGTCATGCCAACCATCTGGACCTATCTGCGTGCGACCGCCATCGTGGTCGGTTCGTCCGCGGCGCTACTGACGGGCGGTATCGCCCACGCCGACCCCGCGCCGGCCCCCGCGCCGATGCCGAACATTCCGCAACAGCTGATCAGCTCGGCGGCCAACGCACCGCAGATCCTGCAAAACCTCGCGACCGCCCTCGGCGCGACCCCGCCGGTCGCTCCCCCGTCGGCTCCCGGCATCAGCTTCCCGGGCGTGACTCCGGCGGCGGCGACGGCGCCCGCGTCGGGTCCGGCCGGCCTGCCGTCCATTCCCGGGTTGACTCCCCCCGCGGCCGCCGCACCGGCTTCCCCGGGGATCCCGGGGCTGCCGATCTCGATCCCGGGCCTGTCGCCGTCGGCACCCGCGACGGCTCCCGCCCAGGCGGCGTCGGCGATCCCGGGCCTGCCCGTGTCCCTGCCCGGCGCCCCCGCCCCGGCCGCGCCGGCCCCGACGTTGCCGCAGGCGAAGATCGACATGCCCGCCCTGCCGGGCCTGCCGGTGAACGTGCCGCCGCAGGTCACGCTGGGTGCGAATCCGGGAACGCCGGCCGCGCCCGCGCCGGCCGCCGCAGCCGTGCCACAGGGCCTGCTCTCGGCCCTGCCCTGAGCAGCCCCTCAGACGGCTAAACCACCACCAGGACCGGAGGACATCGTGGCACGCACCCAGAACCTGTCCAAAGGATTGGCGGTTGTCGTCACGGCGTCGGCCGCCGCGCTCGGGCTCTGCCCGGGCGCGGCCGCCGACCCGGCGACACCGCAACCCGCACCCCAGCCGAACTCGGCCCAGCAACTGCCGGGCCTGCCGGCGTTGTCGCAACTGAGTCCGATCATCCAGCAGGCGGCCGGGAACCCCGAGCAGGCGACGCAGCTGCTGATGGCCGCCGCGCAGGCTTTCACCCACAATCCCACCGCGCCCGCCGAGTCCAAGAACGTGGCGGCGTCGGTGGACCAGTTCGTGCAGGCGCCGGCGGCCCACGTGCCACCGGCGGGCCTCGAGCCCAACCTGCAGGCGCATCTGCCGACGGGCATCGACCCGGCACACGCGGTGGGTCCGGGTCCCCTGTCCGCCGCTGCGGCCCCCGTCGCCCCCGCGCGTCCGCGCCGGCCGCGGCGGCGCCGGCTCCCCCGCCCGCGCCGGCCGCGGCCCCCGTCGCCTCCCCCGTCGCGGCCCCGGTCGCGGCCCCGGCTCCGGCTCCCGCCGCGGCTCCGGCACCCGCGCCGGCTCCGGACGCACCCGCGCCGGCTCCGGATGCGGCGGCGCCGGGACCCGCGCCGGGTTTCGGCCCGGACGCCCCGCCCACGCAGGACTTCATGTATCCCTCGATCGGCACCAACTGCCTTGCCGACGGTGGCAATGCGATCGCGACCGCGCTGTCGGTGGCCGGGCCGGCCAAGATCCCGCTGCCGGGGCCGGGGCCGGGCCAGACCGCTTATGTGTTCACCGCCGTCGGCACCCCGGGACCCGCCGAGGTGCAGAAGCTGCCGTTGAACGTCACCTGGGTGAACCTGACCACCGGAAAGTCCGGGAGCGTCACGCTCAAGCCACGCTCGGACCTCAACCCGGAGGGGCCGACGACGCTGACCGCGATCGCCGACACCGGTTCGGGCAGCGTCATGTCCACGATCTTCGGGCAGGTCACCACCAAGGAAAAGCAGTGTCAGTTCATGCCCACGATCGGCTCCACGGTGGTGCCTTAGGAACCGCTCCGCCCAAAAGACGTGACGCCCGGTGCGCCCCTTGCTGGGGCGCACCGGGTTCTCGTCAATACGCCATGAAGAGGATGGCGTCGCGGTCGTACTCCAAGCCCGGATGAACGGCGGCGAGGTGGGCCTGGGTCAGTTCGACCAGCTCGTCCTCATCCTTGCCGACGATGGCTTCTCCGCATGGACACGTGATGTGTGTCTTCACGATGCCGCCTTTCTGTTCTGCGCAACCCTTACTTCGCCGCCTTGGCGGCCGCCTTCATCTGTTTCTTGTGCGATCGCACCTGCCCGAGCGACCGGGCGTCGACGATGTCGGCGACCGAGATGTGCGTGCCGGGCCGGCCGAAGTCCCCGGCCGCTTCGCGCCAACCCTGCGGGGTCACCCCGTACTGCTTGCCGAGCAGCGCCAAAAAGATCTGCGCCTTCTGTTCGCCGAAGCCCGGCAGGCCCTTGAGGCGCCGCAGCAGTTGCTGCCCGTCGGGCTCGCCGGCGCGCCACAACCCGGCCGCGTCCCCGCCGTAGCGGTCCACGATGATCTGCGCGAGGGCCTGGATGCGCTTGGCCATGGATCCCGGAAAGCGATGAATCGCAGGCTTTTCCGAACACAACGCGGCGAACTTGTCCGGGTCGTGGTCGGCGATCTCGCCGGCGTCGAATCCGCCCATGCGGTCGGCGATCTTCTTCGGCCCCGCGAAGGCGGTCTCCATCGGCACCTGCTGATCAAGAACCATCCCGACCAGCAGGGCAAACGGATTGCCGGCCAATAGCTTGTCGGCCTCAGGATCTTGAGCGAGCCAAAGCTTCAATGCCACCGACCTTCCTTCCGCTAAACACCCTAGGACCGATGACCGATGGTTGAGACACTACTCACGAGAACGGCGCTAACGAAAAGCGCATAACCCACCGAGTTATCGTGGCGTGGTGATGGACGATGATCGCGCTCGATGAGGCCAAATTGGCACTGATGCTGGCCCGGGACGAACTGCATCAGCTCGTCACTGCCTATTGCCGGGCCGTCGACCGCGCTGATTATGAAACGCTTCGGAGCCTGTATCACCCCGATGCGACCGACTCGCACGGTTCGTTCTCGACGGGCGGCGTCGAACAGTTCATCGCACAGCTGCAGGCCGCGGAACCGCATGTGCGTGTCTCCCAACACAACATCACCACAACGAACTTCGTGATCGAGGGCGACACGGGCCGCGGCGAGGTCTACTGCCTGGTGTTTCACACCTTCGCCGGTCCCACACACGACATAGACGTCATCATCGGCGGACGGTACCTGGACAAGTACACCAAACACGACGGCCGCTGGAAGTTCAGTCAACGCACTATCGTGGCGGACTGGGCATACCAAAACGACCCGTCCCAAGTGAACTTCGGGCACCCGAGCACCCGAGGAAGCCTGCGCGGTAAACCAGGCCAAGCCGACCCGTCGATCAGCCTCTTCACACCGGCCCAAGGCTGAACCGTCTCAATTCGGCACCTGCCGGTCGAGCACTACCCAGGAGAAGAGCAAGAGGACTGTGGTCCAGCAAGGCATCAGCGGCACGATCACCGGCTACAGCTAGCCGCAGGTTCGGCACCCGGCCAGTCCAGGACAGCGCGGCGGTGAGGTAGCCCGTCGATTCAGCGTTTGCCCGAGAGAACCCCATGCGTGGCCCGACCGTGTTGGAATCATGGTCATGACGCAACAAGAGCCCTTTTCCATGCCGCTCGAAGAGGCGATGCGTACGCAGCGGGCGATCCGTCGGCTCAAGAGTGACCCGGTCGACGACTCGCTGGTGCTTCACATCCTCGAGCTGGCAATGAAGGCGCCGACGGGTTCGAACGCCCAGAACTGGGAGTTCATCGTGGTCAAGGACCGCGAAGTTGTCGCGAAACTTGGCCGCCTGAACCGCCTCGCGATGAATGCCTTCGGGCCGATCTACAAGCGCACGCTACAAAAACGCATGGACGACAAGATGCTTCGCATCGAAAAGGCCGTGCGATGGCAGGCTGACCACTTCGACGACATCCCCGTGGTCGTGGTGGCATGCATCAAAGGTGTGATTGCGCCGTATCCAACGATCGCGGCCAGCAGCGCCTACGGCTCCATCTATCCCGCGGTGCAAAACCTCTTGTTGGCGGCCCGCGCGGCCGGGCTGGGCGCGGCGCTGATCACCATGCCGCTGTGGAGCACGTTCGCGGCGAAGCGAGTCCTGGGCTTGCCGTGGAACGTCACTCCATGCGCGGTGGTCCCTCTTGGCTGGCCGATCGGCAGATACGGTCCCACGACGCGCGGACCGGTCGGGGAATTCGTTTCGCTTGATCGGTACGGCAATTGAGCGTTTCTGTAGGCGGGCCGACAGTTGTAATCGCCTACAGCTGATCGAGCAGCATGCCGACCAGCAGCGCGTCGGCGGCCGGCTCTGGGACAAGCTGCAGTTTCGGCACCCGGTCAGTCTGGGACCGCCAGGGAAGCGGGGACCCGCGGCCATGGAACCGGCCCGAAATCGGCGCGAAACCGGCGCGGGGGTCCCCGGCATGACATCCCGGCGACACGGCCAGAGAGCGGCACCGACGGGCAAGAACGTCGCTACGGACCCCGAAAGTCCCTTGGCGGCAGCCAGGTTCAGCCGCTCTTGCGGCGGAACTCCCGACGATTCTCGACCGGGCCGTGCGCACGCGACTGCTTGCCGCCGCTGTCCTTGTGCGCGGATCCACCCGCCGAGTTCGTCATCTTGCGGTCGAGGGCTTCCCGGAACCTGCGCTTGGTCTCGTCCTCGGGGGACTCCTCATCCCGGGGAGAGCTCGATTCAGCCATACCGGGCAGCTTAGCCCCGCGCGGGCCGCTCGCGCGGGGCTACCGCACGCCCGGGGGCAAGCCGTACACGTGCGAGATCGGCAGCGTCAGCACCACCCGCCGATCGGTCACCATCGCCTGCCGGTAGTCATCCCAGTCCGGGTGCTCGCCGGCGATGCTGCGGTACAAGGCGATCAGCGCCTCGACGGTGTCGTCGTCGGGCGCGGCCGCCGGGGGCGTCAGTTCCGCGGTGCCCTCGGCGACGGCATACGACCACCCGTCGTCGGCGTCGACCAGGATCGAGGCCCGCGGATCGCGGCGCAGGTTGCGGGTCTTGGCCCTCGGCTCGGTGATCGACACCCGCAACACCAACGCGCGCGGGTCGAAGTGATACTGCACGTTGGACAGCTGGGGACGGCCGTCTCGCTTGATGGTGGCCAGCACGCCGATGGCGTTCCCACTGATCACGGCCAGCAGCTTGTCGTCGAAGACTTGGCGTCCCATGCCGAAAGCCTACGTCGCACGGGGCCGGACCCCCTCCCCCGCTCCCGCCGTCGTCTACCGGGCTGATGGAATGCGATCGTGACCCGGTACGCGGCTTTCCTGCGCGGCGTCAACGTCGGCGGCGTCAACCTGAAGATGGCCGAGGTGGCGGCGGCGTTGACCGAGGCCGGATTCGCCAACGTGCGGACCGTGCTGGCCAGTGGCAACGTGCTGCTCGATTCGCCGGACGACGTGGTCGGGGTGCGCACGAAAGCCGAAGCCGCTTTGCGGGCGAGGTTCGGCTATGACGCCTGGGTGCTGGCCTACGCCGTCGCCGCGGTGCGCGCGGTCGTCGACGCCTACCCTTTCGAGCGCGAGGTGCCCGGGTATCAGTCCTACGTCACCTTCGTCGTCGACGACGCCGTGCTCGACGAGTTGACGGCGCTGGCTGCGCCGGGCGGGACGGCCGGCGCAAACGAGAAGGTCCGCCGCGGCGACGGCGTCCTCTATTGGCAGGTGCCCAAGGGCGCCACCCTGGACAGCGCGGTCGGCAAAACGATGGGTAAGGCGCGCTACAAGCCCTCGACCACGACTCGCAACCTTCGTACGCTGACGAAAGTGCTGCAATGAGCAGCCGGTGCGCGCGGCATTCGGCCGCGATCCGGCAAATGCCGAGGAAACGGCCCCGCGGGGGCCGAGAAGAGGCGAATTTCGCGACCTAATCGAGACAACCTCCCTTCGACCCGCGTACAGTGAGCGCACTTGTCCTGGGGTCAGCATCGGGCTCAGTCCCAGGGGAGCGGAGTCACGCATGTCCTCGTATGTGGCCAGTGCCGTCGCGCTGGCGGCGGTTGTCGCGCGTTCCGCGCGGCGACGTGCGGGGGCACCGTGCGATCCTGCCGTGGTCGCGGACACCCGCCCGACCGCCACGTGTTGCCATCGAGAGGTAGCTGGGTTGTGACGATTCCTTCGTTTCCGTGGTTGCCGCCGGAGATCAATTCGGCGTTGATGTTCAGCGGCGCGGGGTCCGGGCCGTTGTTTGCCGCCGCGTCGGCCTGGGACGGGCTGGCGGCCGATCTCGCGGGCGCGGCCACGTCGTTCAACTCGGTGGTCGCCGGGCTGACCGACGGGCCGTGGTCGGGTCCGGCGTCGTTGTCGATGGCGGCTGCCGCCACGCCGTACGTGGCCTGGCTCAGCGCCGCCGCGGATCAGGCCGGGGCCGCGGCTGCCCAGGCCCGGACGGCGGCGACGGCGTTCGAGGGGGCGATGGCCGCGACGGTGCCCACGGCGGCCGTCACCGCGAACCGCGCCCAGTTGCTGACGCTGATCGCGAGCAACATCCTGGGCCAGAACACGCCGGCGATTGCCATGAAGGAATTCGAGTATGTGGAGATGTGGGCCCAGGATGTGGCCGCCATGCTCGGCTATCACAGCGGCGCGATGACAGCGGCGTCGGCGTTGCCGCCGTTCAGCCTGCCGCCGGTCAACCTGACCGGCTTGACGGGCCTGCTGCAGGCCCCGCTGACGGCCGTGACGTCGGAGGTGGCCGGGTTGATGTCGTCGGCGGGAGGCTCCTTGGCCGGCCCGATGGCCGTCGCGGGGTCCGCCGTATCGTCGGTCCAGTCGTTGGCCGCGACGTTGCCGCTGTCGTCGTTGACCTCGGTTGCCCAGATCGGCATGTATCCGGCCAGCATGGCGATGTCGCCGATCATGATGGCGGTTCAGGCCGCCACGGGCAGTGCGAACTCCGCATCGCTGGCCGGCGCTACGGGCGCGGCCGGTGCGGTGGATGCGGCCAAGTTCGTCGGCAGCACCGCGCCCGACCTGAAGGCGCTGGGCGCCGGCGCCGCGGGCCTGGGCGGCCTGGGCGGCGTGTCGGGCGGCATGGGCGGCGCGCGGCTGGTCGGCGCGATGTCGGTCCCGCCGACGTGGCAAGGGTCGTCACCGGCCCGCATGGTCAGCTCCGCGATGTCGGGAATGGCCGGCGAGATGGGCGCCCCCGCGGCGGCCGGGGCGTCCATGGGCGGCGGCATGCCGATGATGCCGATGCCGATGGGCATGGGCGGCGCCGGTGCCGGCATGCCCGGCGGGATGCTGGGCCGCGGCGGGGCCAGCCCGAATCACGTGGTGCAGCAGCGGCCCAACGTGGTGCCCCGCACGGGAATCGGGTAACAGCGAGCGTCGGCTCTCAGCGCACGTCCGGGTCCTCGGGTACCGCCTCGACATAGCGCAGCGCCTCGGTCCTGTCCACGCCCAGCGCCCGGGCCACCTGGACGTATTCGCGCGCCGCGGCCGCCATCGCGGCATCCGTCGGGTCGTAGCGGGCGATGAAAGTGCCGAAGCGGCCGCGGGTTTCGACGATGGCCGCGTTCTCGAGCTCACGGTAGGCGCGGGCCACGGTGTTGACGGCCACGCCCAGTTGGCCGGCCAGCTCCCGAACGGTCGGCAGGCGGGTGCCGGGCGCCAACGCGCCTTCCCGGACCCCGTCGATCACCTGGGTTCTCAGCTGGTCGAACAGCGGCCGGCCGGCCTTGACGTCGACCCGCAGCCAGTCAGCCAACTCCACGCCACCAGTATCCACCAGCGCCGACTATGTTGGTGGGATGCGCGTAACGGTGCTCAGCGGCGCGGGGATCTCCGCGGAGAGCGGCGTGCCCACCTTTCGCGACGACAAGAACGGCCTGTGGGCCCGCTTCGACCCCTATGAGCTGTCCAGCACCCAGGGCTGGCGCGACAACCCCGAGCGGGTGTGGGGCTGGTATCTGTGGCGCCACTATCTGGTGGCCGACGTCGCGCCCAACGCCGGACATCGGGCCATCGCCGCCTGGCAGGACCACGCCGAGGTCAGCGTCATCACCCAGAACGTCGACGACCTGCACGAGCGCGCCGGCAGCAGCCCGGTGCACCACCTGCATGGCAGCCTATTTCAATTCCGTTGCGCCCGTTGCGATGTGGGCTACGGCGGCGCGCTGCCAGAAATGCCCGAGCCGGCGCTGGAGGTGCAACCCCCGGTGTGTCACTGCGGCGGGCTGATCAGGCCGGACATCGTGTGGTTCGGTGAGCCCCTGCCCGACGAGCCGTGGCAGCGCGCGGTCGAGGCGACCGAAGCCGCCGACGTGATGGTGGTGGTGGGGACGTCGGCGGTGGTCTATCCCGCCGCCGGGCTGGCCGACCTGGCGCTGTCCCGTGGCGCCGCCGTCGTGGAGGTCAACCCCGAGGTCACCCCGCTGTCCAGGAGCGCGACGATCAGCATCCGCGAGACCGCCAGCCAGGCCCTGCCGGGGCTGCTGCAGCGGCTTCCGGCGCTGTTGACCTGACCGACCGCCGAGCCTGCGCCGGTCGCGCCGAGCCTGCGCCGGTCGCGCCGAGCCTGCGCCGGTCGCGCCGAGCCTGCGCCGGTCGCGCCGAGCCTGCACACAGATCGCGGTCCGTCCACAGATCCCGCGCTGAGTGCAGTGTCGGCGAGGCGGCGTCCGGCGCCGGTGGGCCACCCTGCCGTCATGCTCAACGACGAGCCGTTCATCGGCAGTGAAGCGGTGGGCGCCGCAATGCTGCGGCCGCATCAGCTGCGGTCGCGATTCCAGGCAGTGTTTCCCGACGTATACGTCCGACGCGACCAGCAGCTCTCGTTGCGGCAGCGCTCGGTCGCGGCCTGGCTGTGGTCGCACCGACGGGGCGTGCTCGCCGGCCATGCCGCGGCGGCGTGGCATGGCTCGAAATGGGTGGACGAACGCCTGCCCATCCCGCTGATCTGGTCGAATGCACGCCCGCCGCGCGGCGTGCAGACTCATGACATACGCCTTGCCGCAAACGAATTCGGGATGGTCGCGGGCCTGCCGGTCACCACTCCGCAACGCACCGCATTCGACTTGGGGCGACGAAGGCCGATGCTCGGCGCCGTCGCCGCCCTGGACGCGCTCCTGCGGGCCGCCGACGTCAACGTCGACGAGGTGCTCGAAGTGGCCGACCGGCATCGCGGCGCGCGAGGCCTCAGGCAGCTGGAAACGGCGCTGACGCTCGTCGACACCGGGTCGGAATCTCCGAAAGAGACGTGGCTGCGGCTGCTGCTGATCCGCGCGGGGTTTTCCCGGCCGGTCACGCAGATCCGCGTGACGACCCCGGATGGGGCGCAGGTGTATTACCTCGATATGGGCTGGCCGGAGGTGATGGTCGCCGCGGAGTATGACGGTGAACAGCATCGCCTCGACCGCTGGCAGTACACCAAGGACATCCGACGCAGTGAGAACTTGGAGAGGATGGGCTGGCTCGTCGTGCGGGTGGTCGCAACGGACCATCCCGCCGATGTCGTCAGCCGGGTCCGCGCTGCACTGGAAACGCGGGCATCGAGCCTGCGTTAGCCGCACCGAGCCTGAACACAGATCGCGGTTGAGAGCTCAGACGCCGCGCTGAGCGCAGTCTCGGCGCAACCCGGGAAGAGCGGCAACCTCAGGCTCGGCGCGCTCTGCCCAGCAG
Source organism: uncultured Actinomycetota bacterium (assembly GCA_963711445.1). GTDB lineage: Bacteria > Actinomycetota > Actinomycetes > Mycobacteriales > Mycobacteriaceae > Mycobacterium. The sequence continues at coordinate 601,008 of CAVQEF010000001.1, read as the reverse complement.
CAACTCGGAGACGGGCATCGGCGCCCAGGCCGGCAAGGTCCACTCCCGGCGGGAGAAGTCCACCTCGAAACCGGCCGCGACGATCGAGCGCTCGGTGTGGCGATGGGTGTGGCAGTTGCCGAGCAGCCGCGGCCACAGCGTCGCGTCGGCGAGGCGCTGCAACCGCCCCCGCGCGCCGGCGCTGGCCACGTGCTCGAGATAGCGCAGCTCACCGCCCGGACGCAGCAGCGAATGCAGCCGCTGCAGCACGCCGGCAGGGTCGTGCACCGAGCACAACACCAGCGAGCACACCACCGCGTCGAATGGCTCCACGTCGCTGAAGGCCTCCGCGGTCTCTTCGGTCACGACGATGCGGACCGGAGCGGCGTCCGCCGCGGCACGCGCCTGGGCCGACAGCCGCGGCTCGGGCTCCACCGCGATCACCTCGTCGACCGACTCCGGGTAGTGGGAGAAGTTCGTCCCGATGCCCGCGCCAACTTCCAACACCCGGCCCGACAAGCCCGCCAGGTTCTCCCGGCGAAGTGCCCGTATCGCCTCGACTTCGTGGGCGGCGACGTACGGCCAGATTCGCGCGAAGAACGGGTTGTCGACCATCGATGCGGCCGCTGATGCCATGCGCATCAACCTTCCGATTCAGCCGGTCACCACAACGGGCCGGGCACCAGGGGAAACCAACGACCGCAAGGCTAACCGATCCGGGTCACCGACGGCGTCGGATCCCGCCTCACGCATTCGTCGGCCGCCCCCGGCGCGGTGACGCCCTCGTCGATACCGAATCGTTCGTGCAGCCACACCAGCGGGCGGGGCGCCCACCAGTTCCACCGCCCCATCACGTGCATGAACGCCGGAACGAGCACCATCCGCACCAGCGTGGCATCCGCGAACACCGCCAGCGTCAGGCCGAGCCCGAACATCCGCATGAACGACACGTGCGCGGCGATCAGCGCGGCGAACGACATCGACATCACCAGCGCGGCCGCGGTGATCACCCGGCCGGTGCGCGCGACACCGAGCGCCACGCTTTCGTCGTTGGCCTCGTGCGCCCGGGCCGGGGCCGGCTTCGCCGGCCGGGCGGCCCCGGACACGAGCCAGTACTCGCGGATCCTGGAGACCAGGAACACCTCATAGTCCATGGACAAGCCGAACGCAATGCAGAACAACAGCACCGGCATGTTCGCCACCAGGGTCCCGCTCGGCGTCGTCCCGAGCGCGCCGAGGTGGCCCTCCTGGAAGATCCACACCAGCGCGCCGAACGCGGCGGTCAGCGACAGCACGTTGCACATCAGCGCCTTCACGGGCAACACCACGCTGCCGGTCAGCAGGAACAGCAGCACGAAGGTGACGGCGGCCATGATCCCCAGCACCAGCGGTAGCCGATCGGTCACCGCGTCGACGCTGTCGCGGTTGACCTGCGCGACCCCCGCCATCTCGACGGGACGGCCGCCGGGCCCGTCCACCCCGTGCAACCGCCGCAGCTGGGCGTCGGAGGACTGCGAGAACAGCGGCGCCGTGCTGCTCACGGTCAGCAATGCGCTGCCGTCGGACAACCCGGTCGCCGCGGAGGGCGGGCCCACCCGCTTGCCGTCCACGAACGTCCCGCCCGGCGCCGCCACCCCCGAGACGTCGGGTACCCGCGACAGGTCGGCGGCGTAGGTGTCGAGATCGCGGGGGCTCAGACCGCGGGCGTCCGGGACGACGACGGGCACGTTTGTCGCGGAATCGTGGGGAAAATCGCTGCGCAGCTTGTCACCGACCTGGTGCGCCGACGCCGAACGCGGCAGCACCCGGTCGTCCGGGAATCCCCACTTGACCGCGAAGAACGGCAGGCCGAGCAGCACCAGCAGCGCGATGACGGACAGGCCGACCGGCGCCCAGCGGCGCATCACGAACTTGCTCGACCGATACCAGAACAGCTGCTCGACCGGCTTGCGCACCGGATCGGGCCGGCGCAGCAGGCGTCGGGCCAGCTTCCGCACGTCCAGCGCGTCCAGGCGGGGACCAAGCAACGCGATCGCGGCCGGGGTGATCACGATCGACGAGGTGGCGACGAAGGCCACCGTCGCCACCCCGGCGTAAGCGAAGGACTTGAGGAAGTACATCGGGAAGGCCACCGTCGCCGACATCGACAGCGCCACGGTGATCGCGGAGAACAGCACCGTGCGGCCGGACGTGGCCATGGTTCGGATCAGCGCCGCCTCGCGGTCATAGCCCTCGGCCAACTCGTCGCGATAGCGGCTGACGATCAACAACGTGTAGTCGATGGCCAACGCCAGACCCAACGCCGTGCTCAGGTTGAGCGCGAAGATGGACACGTCGGTGGTGAAGGTGAGCAGCCGCAGCACCGACATCGAGCCGACCACGGCCAGCGCGCCCAGGGCCATCGGCAGCGCTGCGGCCAGCAACCCGCCGAACACCCAGACCAGCACCAGGAAGCTCGCCGGCAGCGCGATCATCTCCATCACCAGCAGGTCATCCTGGTTCTGCTTGTTGATCTGGGCGTACTCCATCGCCGAGCCCCCGGCGCGCACGGTGACGCCGTCGCGGTCGTGGACGAATTCGTCGGCCAGGGTCTGGGCGTTCTTCTGGACGAAGTTCTCGCCGCCCTTGAGGTTGACCACGATCAGCCCCGACTTCCCGTCGCCGCTGAACAAGTTTGCGGCGGCCTGTGGGTTCGCCGCGGTCCAGGCCGAGGACACGTTGTAGACCAGCGGGGATCGTTGCAGATCCCCAACGAGGTCGGTGGCCACCGTGTGGGCTTGTGCGCTGCGGGCGCCCCCGGGTGCGGTCACCAGGATCAGCATCTGCTGCCCGCTCTGCCCGAACTTGGCGCTCAAGACCTTGATGGCGCGGGCCGACTCCGAATCCGGATCTTGGAACCCCCCGGGCGCCAGGCTGTTGGCCACCGGGATGCCGAAGACCGCCGCGGCGATGAATACCAAAACCGCGACACCGATGATCCGGCGCGGTGCCGCGATGGCCCCCCGAGCGATCCGTTGCAGCATTTCGCGTCCTCCCCCGTGCCGGTCGCGTGAGCCCCACCCCTCGGGCGGTAAACCCGTCGGCGCCCAACTTACAGGTGTCAAACAAGTCCGTTCGCTTATTGGACGGATGAGGCAAACGAGAAGTTCAATCGCCGTCTCGAACCTGAGCGACGATAAGAGTCCGGCCAGAAGCCTGGGTGGCGAATAAGCCGCTCAGGCGTGCAATCGGGCAATCGGCGCCGAGAAACCTACCCGTCGGTAAATTGCCACCATTTTCCGAATCGTGACTCAAAGATTCCTTAGAGGCGGCCCATACGCTCAGTGTCATGTGGATCGACGACTCGAGCGCAGACGTCATCAAGGCTGACTTCGAAGCCCTCTACCACGGCGACATGCTGGTGGAAGGCGAGACCTCGGAGCAGTTCGAAGACTCGCAATCGCTACCTACGGCAAGCTGATCGCCATGAGCGTTCTCGCACGGTTACTGATGGCCGAACCCGCTATCACGCGCTGGTTCCGCCGCTGAATCTCGTTCTCGTTTTCCGAGTCAGCCCCCCGCGACGCGGGGGGCTTTCGGTTCTTGTCGGCTCCCGACCCGGCCGGGCCCGTCAGCGCGGCGCCATGCGGATTCCGCCGTCCAGGCGGATGACCTCGCCGTTGAGCATCGGGTTCTCGATGATGTGCGCTGCGAGCGCGCCGTACTCGTCGGGCTTGCCCAACCGCGACGGGTGCGGCACCTGCTTGCCCAGTGACTCCCTGGCCGGTTCCGGCAGGCCGGCCAGCAGCGGAGTGTCGAACAGGCCGGGCGCGATGGTGACCACGCGGATGAGGAGGCTGGCCAGGTCGCGCGCGATCGGCAGCGTCATGCCCACCACGCCGCCCTTGGAAGCGGAGTAGGCGGCCTGGCCGATCTGGCCGTCGAAGGCCGCCACGGACGCGGTGTTGACGATAACCCCGCGCTCCTGGCTATCCGGGGGCCCCACGGGGTCGGTCTTGGCGATCCGCTCGGCGGCCAGCCGCAGCACGTTGAACGTGCCGACCAGGTTGATGTCCACGACCTTGCGGAACGCGTCCAGCGGGAAGACGCCGTCCTTGCCCAGCACCCGTATCGCGTTGCCGGTGCCGGCGCAGCTGACCACGATGCGCAACGGGCCCATCGCCTCGGCGATGTCCAACGCCCTGCTGACGGCGGCCTCGTCGGTGACATCGGCCGGTGCGAACCGCGCCCGATCGCCGAGCTCGCGCACCACGTCCTCGCCCCGCAGGTCGAGCACGACGACCTGCGCTCCGGCGTCGAGCAGGCGCTTGGTGGTGGCCAGGCCCAGGCCCGAGGCACCCCCGGTCACGAGGGCTACGGCGTCCTTGATCTCCATGCGAATCCTTTCCTGATCCGGCTTCTGCCCACCAACGCGTTGGTCGGGGACTATACCCAGTCGGTCAATATCGTCTCGGCGTCAGCCACTGGCGCCGCCGGGCGCGGCGTCTCGGGCGCGGTGCGCGAGAACCGCGGCGCCGGCAACGGTTGCAGACCGCCGTCGGCCTCGTAGAAGGTGGTGCGTTCGGTGATGTGCGGCTCGGTCTGCACCTCGCCGAATGCCAGCACCGGCGTCACGCAGGCGTCGGATTCGCCGAACACCTTCGCCCAGTGGTCGCGGTCGTGGCTGGCGAACGTCTCGGTGAGCACCGCCCGCAGTTCGGGCCAGCGGCTGACGTCGTTCTGCCCCGGCAGGTCGGCGGCGTCCAGGCCGAGCCCGGCCAGCATGGCCGCGTAGAACTGGGGCTCGATGGCCCCGACGGCGACATAGCGGCCGTCGGCGCACTCGTAGGTGTCGTAGTAGGGCGCGCCACCGTCGAGCATGTTGGTGCCCCGCGTGTCCGACCACATCCCGGACGCGCGCATCTGCCACATCATCTGGATCAGCACGCTGGAGCCGTCGACCATCGCGGCGTCGATGACCTGGCCCTTGCCGGAACTCTGCCGCTCCCACAGCGCGGACAGGATGCCCACCAGCAAGAACATCGAGCCGCCGCCGAAGTCACCGACCAGGTTCAGCGGCGGCACCGGCCGCTCGCCCGCCCGGCCGATGGCGTGCAGGATGCCGTTGAGCGAGATGTAGTTGATGTCGTGACCGGCGCGTTGGCTGCGCGGGCCGGTCTGCCCCCAGCCCGTCATCCGGGCGTAGATCAGCCGGTCGTTGACCTCGGCGCAGTGTTCGGGGCCCAGCCCGAGCCGCTCGGTGACGCCGGGCCGGTAGCCCTCGATCAGCACGTCGGCCTTCGCGACGAGCCTCAGCACGAGCGCGCGCCCCTCGTCGGACTTCAGGTCGGCGGTCACGACCCGCCTGTTGCGCATCATGGCGTCCTTGGCTGTGCCACCCGAGCCACCCGGACCGGCGGACGGCCGGTCGACGCGCACCACGTCGGCCCCGAGGTCCCCGAGGATCATCGCGGCGTGCGGGCCCGGCCCGATGCCTGCCAGCTCCACCACGCGCAGTCCACTCAGCGGTCCAGCCACGATCTACCGACCTTTCGTGTGTCCACTCACTCCACCCGGATTCGAACAACCGACCGTTGGCATCTTCGCAGCCGCTCATATGAGCCGCGCAGCCCGGTCGCCTAGGGTTGGCCCATGCCGGATTCTGCAATCGCCACCCTTGCCCCCGTCGCAGGTCTCGACGTCACGCTGAAGGGCGGTGTGCTGTCGGTGACCATCGACCGCCCCGACAGCTTGAATTCGCTGACCCTTCCGGTGGTCACGGGGATGGCCGACGCGATGGAACACGCCGCCACCGACCCCGGCGTCAAGCTGGTCCGGCTCGGCGGCGCCGGCCGCGGCTTCTGCTCGGGAGCGGGCATCGGCGCCGAGGACATGTCCGGCGGCGGGGTCGCGCCCATTGACATAATCCTGGAGATCAACCGGCTGATCCGGGCCATCGCTACGCTGCCGCACCCCGTGGTCGCCGTCGTGCAGGGACCGACGGCCGGTGTCGGCGTTTCCATCGCCCTGGCTTGTGACGTGGTATTGGCTTCCGAGAAGGCGTTTTTCATGCTCGCCTTCACCAAGATCGGCTTGATGCCCGACGGTGGCGCGTCGGCGTTGGTCGCGGCCGCGATCGGCCGGATCCGGGCGATGCAGATGGCGCTGCTGCCCGAACGACTGCCGGCTTCCCAGGCGCTGGCCTGGGGCCTGGTCACCGCCGTCTATCCGGCCGAGGACTTCGAGGACGAGGTGACGCAGGTGATCGACCGGCTGGTGGCGGGCCCGGCGGTGGCGTTCGCCAAGACCAAGCACGCGATCAACGCCGCCACGCTGACCGAGCTGGACGCGGCGCTACAGCTCGAATTCGACGGACAGTCGCGCCTGCTGGTGGCGCACGATTTGAAGGAGGGCGTCACGGCTTTCCAGCAACGCCGTGCGCCCCAGTTCACCGACCGCTGAGACCGTCCGTCACCCGCTTATCGATCGCCCAAAGCGGCAATCCTCAAGTGCACGACGCCGGATGACACGTGAGGGAGAATCGATGGCTGAACCAGTGCGCTGCCTGGTGACCGGGGCGACCGGCTACATCGGCGCCCGGCTGGTGCCGCGACTGCTGGACGAGGGCCACCGCGTCCGCGCCCTGGCCCGCAACCCGGACAAGCTGGCCGACGTGCCGTGGCGGGACCAAGCGCAGGTGGCGCGCGGTGACCTGGGTGATGTCGACTCGCTGATCGCGGCATTCGACGGGATGGACGTCGTGTACTACCTGGTCCACTCGATGGGCACGTCGAAGGATTTCGCCACCGAGGAGTCCCTTGCCGTCGGCAACGTCGTAACGGCCGCGCGCCACAGCGGCGTGCGGCGGATCGTCTACCTGAGCGGCCTGCATCCCGAGGGCCGCAGGCTCTCGCCGCACCTCGAGTCGCGAAAAGCCGTGGGCGAGGCGCTGATCGAGTCCGGCATCGAGACCGTGGTGCTGCAGGCCGGGGTCGTCGTCGGGTCGGGATCGGCGTCGTTCGAGATGATCCGGCACCTCACCGACCGGTTGCCGGTGATGACCACGCCGAAGTGGGTGCACAACAGGATCCAGCCCATCGCGGTGCGCGACGTGCTGCACTACCTGGTCGCCGCGGCGACGGCCGCGGTGCCGTGCTCGCGCACCTGGGACATCGGCGGGCCCGACGTGCTCGAGTACGGCGACATGATGCGGGTCTACGCGGAGGTGGCCGGCCTGCGGCGGCGCCGGCTGATCGTGCTGCCCTTTTTGACCCCGACGATCGCCAGCCTGTGGGTGGGGACCGTGACACCGATCCCCTCCGGACTGGCGCGGCCGCTGATCGAATCGCTGGAATGCGATGCGGTGATGCGCAACTCGGACGTCGACGCCGTCATCGCACCGCCGCCGGGCGGGCTCATCGACTACCGGCGCGCCGTCGCGCTGGCCCTCGACCGCGCCAAGCGGGGCCGTCCCGAGGCCACCTGGGCCTCGTTGCGCTCCGAGCCGGCCGAGGCGCTGCCCAGCGACCCGGGCTGGGCCGGCGAGGTCGTCCACACCGACGTGCGGACGGCCGAGACCGGCGCCGAACCCGACGACGTCTGGGCGGCCGCCGAAGCTGCCGCCGGTCGCCACGGCCATTGGGAGGTGACCGAGCGTGAGCCCGGTCGCATGCTGCGGTTGCGCGCGACGAGGCGCCTGCCGGGGCACGCGTGGCTCGAGATCACGATGGCACCGCGCGACGGCGGCGGCAGCCGCTACACCCAGCGCGCGTTGTTCTTGCCGACCGGCCTGGTGGGCCGCGGGTACTGGCTGCTGGCGCGGCCCCTGCACGCCGCCGCCCTGGGCCGCCTGGCGCGGCGGATCCTCGGGGCGGTGCGGTAGGCCCGCGCCGCACGCGTCATACGCCGAACATCGGCGGCAGCACGAGCACCATGATCAGGCCCCACACGACGTGGGTCAGCACCGGGGCCAGCACGCCGCCGCTGGCCCGGCGCTCGAGGGCGCACACCGTGCCCAGGATGATCGCGGCGAACCCGAGCATCGCGTTGCCGCTGGCCATGGTCGCCAGGGTGTACAGCAGCGTCGAGATCACCACCGGGTGGTGCTGGCGGCCCAGCGCGCTGTAGAGCGCACCGCGGAAGAAGATCTCCTCGGCCACCGCGTTGACCACCGTGATCGCCACGATGAACAGGTAAGACCCGTGGTGGGCGAACAGCAGGACCCGGGTGATCAGTTCGGCGACCACCGGGATCTCCCTGGCGACGAGTCCGCCCAGCACGAATGCCCCGCCGACCAGCAGTCCGACGGCCGCTCCGGACAGGACCGGCCGCTGATTGCGCCCGCGCCAGCAGATGCCGCCCAGATGCAGCGGGCCCGAGGCGAACGCACCGGCCACCCACACGGCCGCCAGCGCGAGGGTCAGCCAGTAGAAGCTGGCCTCGCCGGGGTGGCGCCGCAGCGACAAGCCCAGCACCACGGCCCCGACGACCAGCGTGACGGAAACGACGACGCGGCGGCGGCGCACGACCTTGGGTGGTTCATTATGGGGCACAGCGACATTGGTTACCGCGCGGTGCACCTCGGCGGTCACGCTGGCGCGATAGGGGGCGGCCGGCTCGCTCATGCGGGGCGCACCTTCGGCGACACGGCGACCAGCATCTCCAGGCCGGTGCGCAGCGCCCCGGCGAGCGGACCGGGGACGCTGTTCACCAGCCGCAGCGTGGGCCGCGCGATGGGCGGCGTGACCGCCCGCGCGAGCCGGCGGATCCGCAGCGCGTCGCCGCCGGCCCAGGCGGGATCGCTGTCGGCGAGATGGTGGGGATCGGCCAAAGCGTTGACGGGCCGCGGCCGATGGTTGCCGCGCAAGGCCGCCGCGATGGCGTCCTCGACGCCGAGCAGGCCGCCGGGCGGATCGGGCACCCGATCGCGCAGCCCGCTCATCGAGGCCACCATCGGGTAGTCCAGCGATTCGACCAGGTCGCCGGCGAGTCCCTGCGGAACCGGCAGCGCCACCCCGGTGACCAGCGACGCGAGCCCGGTGGCGATCGGGCCGACCGGCACGGCGGCATGCCACCTGCCGGAGACGCGCGCATACGTCCTGAGCAACCCCCGGTAGGACGTGGTGTCCGGGCCTGCGATGTCGTAGGCCCCCGCGGGCACCCGGTCGGGGTCCGCCGCGGCGACCAGGTAATGCAGCACGTCGCGAATGGAGATCGGGTCGATCCGGTTGTCCATCCAGGTCGGGATCGGGATCAGCGGGAATCGGTCCCCGACATACCGCATCATCTCGAACGACGTCGAACCGGCGCCGATGATGATCGCCGCGCCCAGCCAGACCAGGTCCGGGCCGTCCTCGACCGCCAGCGCTTCGGCCACCTCGGCCCGACTGGCCAGGTGCTCGGACAGGGCCGCCTCGGCGGGGACGAACCCGCCCAGGTAAACGATGCGCCGCACACCGGCGTCGCGGGCCGCGGCCGCGACGTTCGCCGCGGCGGCCTTGTCGGCGTCGCGGAACCCGCGCTGACCGATCGCGTGCACCAGGTAATACACCACGTCGACCGGACCCACGGTGTCCAGCGCGGCGCGCACCGATGCCGGGTCGGCGGCGTCCAGGGTGACCGGCGTGACGTCGCCGAACCAGCCCAGCCGCCGCAGCCGCGCCGGGTTCCGGGTGACCGCCACGACCTGGTGCTTGTTTGCCAGCAAGGTGGTGACCAGCCGCGATCCCACGTAGCCTGTAGCACCGGTGACCAGGATCCGCATAGTGCCAACCCTAGCGGCCGCATACGACCGGCATGGTCAACCGCCGATGGCACGTGAACCGATCCGGCGGCCCGATCGTGAGCCAGTTGTGTTGGCAACCGCCGGTTGGCCCGGCAGCACCGGCCAGGAGATAGTGAAGACATGTATTACCTGCTGATCCTGGCGATCGGGCTCGAACGCCTGGTGGAGCTGGTGGTGTCCAAGCGCAACGCCCAGTGGTCTTTCGCCCAGGGCGCCAAGGAGTTCGGCAGGCCCCATTACGTCGTGATGGTCGCCCTGCACACCGCGCTGCTGCTCGGCTGCGTGGTCGAGCCGTGGGCGCTGCACCGCCCGTTCCTGCCGTGGCTGGGCTGGCCGATGCTGGGTGTGGTGGCGCTGAGCCAGGGACTGCGCTGGTGGTGCATCACGACACTGGGTCACCGGTGGAACACCCGGGTCATCGTGTTGCCGCAGGCACCCTTGGTGCACCAGGGCCCGTACCGCTGGCTGCACCACCCGAACTATGTTGCAGTGGTGGCCGAAGGATTCGCGCTGCCGCTGGTGCACACCGCGTGGGTGACCGCGGCCCTGTTCACCGTGGCCAACGCGATGCTGCTGCGGGTGCGTGTGGGCGTGGAGAACTCGGCGTTGGGCTACACGTGAGCGACTACGACGCCGACGTGCTGGTCGTCGGCGGCGGCCCGGGAGGCCTCGCCGCGGCGTTGCACGCCCGCCGGCACGGGCTTTCGGTGATCGTGGCCGAGCCGCGGGACGGCCCCGTCGACAAGGCGTGCGGCGAGGGGTTGATGCCCGGCGGATTGGCCGAGCTGACCTCGCTGGGCGTCGACCCGGCCGGCATGCCCTTCCACGGGATCGCCTACCTGAGTGAACGCCGCCGCGCGCAGGCCCGCTTTCGCGACGGCCCGGGCCGTGGCGTGCGGCGCACCACGTTGCACGCGGCGCTGGCCGAGCGCGCCAAACGGCAAGACACCGAATGGCTTCAGGCGCGGGTGACCGCCGTCGAGCAGGACGCGCGCGGGGTGACCGCGGCCGGGGTGCGCGCGAAGTGGTTGGTGGCCGCCGATGGACTGCATTCGGGGGTCCGCCGCGCGGTGGGCATCGAGGCGAAGGCCGGAACACCGCGGCGGTACGGGGTGCGTCGGCACTTCCGCGTGCCGGTGTGGTCGGAGTTCGTCGAGGTGTACTGGTCGCGGTGGGGCGAGGCGTACGTGACACCCGTGGAACCCGACCTGGTCGGCGTTGCGATCCTGTCCCGCGGCAAACCCGACCTGGCCTGGTTCCCGCAGCTGGCCGCGCGCTTGGCGGGCACCGCGCCCGGGCCGGCGCGCGGCTGCGGTCCGCTGCGGCAGGTGGTCTCGCGCCGGGTGGCCGGGCGCGTGCTGCTGATCGGCGACGCGGCCGGCTACGAGGACGCGCTGACCGGCGAAGGCATCAGCCTCGCGGTCAAACAGGCGGCCGCGGTCATCGACGCCATCGTCGACGACGCGCCCGCGTCGTACGAGGCCGCGTGGCACCGGATCACCCGCGACTATCGGCTGCTGACCCGCGCGCTCGTGCTGGCCAGCGCGCCGCGCGCGGCCCGGGGCGCGATCGTGCCGGCGTGCGCGCTGCTGCCCGCCGCGTTCCAGCGCGGGGTGAACGTCCTGGCGCGCTAGCGCGAGCCCTTTAACGCGCCTTCCAGACCGGCTCCCGCTTCTCGGCGAACGCCAGCGGGCCTTCCCTGGCGTCCTCGGATTTCAGCAGGGTACGCATCTCGCGCACGGTGCGCTCCCAGCCGGCTTCCTCGTCGGCGACGACGCCGTCGTCCACCCCGTACGCGATGCGCTTGCTGGCCTGCACCGACAGCGGCGCATTGACGGTGATCCGCGCGGCGAGCGCCAGCGCGGCCTCCAGCACCGTGCCCTCCGGGACGACCTGGTTGATCAGGCCCCACCGGCACGCGTCCGGGGCGGCGATCGGCTCGCCGGTCATCAGCAACTCCATGGCCACCTTCCGGGGCAGGTGGTTCATGATCCGGAAGACGCCCCCGGCCGCGGCGATGAGCCCCCGCTTGACCTCCGGCAGCCCGAACGTCGCGTTTTCGGCGGCCACCACCAGGTCGCTGGCCATCGCGATCTCGGTGCCCCCGCCCAGCGCGGTGCCGTTGACCGCCGCGATGGTCGGCTTGTCGATGAAGTGGCGCACATAACCGGCGAATCCCCACTCGCCGTGGTCGGGATGGTAGATGTTCTCGCGGCGCGCGATCGCCTTGAGATCGGCCCCGGCGCAGAACGACCGGCCGGCGCCGGTGATCACCACGGCCCGCACCTCGGGGTCGCGCTGCGCCTCGTCGAGCGCGTCCCCGACCCCGACGCTGACCGCCGCATTGATCGCGTTGCGGGCGTCGGGCCGGTTGAGGGTGATCACCATGACGTTGCCGCGCCGGTCGACCAGCACCGCGGGCTGGTCGACCGGAACGGCTCGCGTCACAGCAGCTCCAGGATGGTGGCGTTGGCCTGACCACCGCCCTCGCACATCGTCTGCAGCCCGTAGCGGATTCCCTTGTCCCGCATGTGGTAGAGCAGCGTGGTCATCAGCCGCGCGCCCGAGCCGCCGAGCGGGTGGCCCAGCGCGATGGCGCCGCCGTTGGGGTTGAGCTTCTTCTCGTCGGCGCCGATGTCCTTCAGCCAGGCCAGCGGAACCGGGGCGAAGGCCTCGTTGACCTCGTAGGCCCCGATGTCGTCGATGCTCAGCCCGGAGCGCTGCAGCACCTTCTGCGTCGCCGGGATGGGCGCGGTCAGCATGATCACCGGGTTGGCCCCGGCCAGGGTCGCGGTGTGCACCTTGGCGAGCGGCTTCAGCCCCAGGGCCTTGGCCTTCTCCGCGGACATGAACAGCAGGGCGGCCGAGCCGTCGGAGATCTGCGAGGAGTTTCCGGCGTGGATCACCCCGTCCTCCTTGAACGCCGGCTTCAGCGACGCCATCTTCTCCATCGGGGTGCCGCGGCGGATGCCTTCGTCCTTGAGCACCACGTTCCCGTCCTGATCCTTGATGCCCACGATCTGGTCGTCAAAGGCACCGGAATCCTGTGCGGCAGCGGCCTTTTCGTGTGAGGCCAGGGAGAACTCGTCGAGCGCGGTGCGGTCCAGGCCCCACTGCTGGGCGATCATCTCCGCGCCGAGACCCTGGTTGGGGACCTGGCCCTCGTAGCGACTCATGAACGCCTCCGGGTACGGCCGTCCACCGTTGGCCAGCGAGGAGCCCATGGGCGTCCGCGACATCGACTCCACCCCGCCGGCGACGACCACGTCGTAGTGGCCCGCCACCACGCCCGCCGCGGCGAAATGCACCGACTGCTGGCTCGAGCCGCACTGGCGGTCGACGGTCACGCCCGGGACGGTCTCCGGCCAACCGGCCGTCAGCAAAGCGGTGCGGCCGATGTCGAGGGCCTGCTCGCCGGCCTGCATGACGCAGCCCCAGATGACGTCGTCGACGATCGCCGGGTCGACCCCGGCCTTGTCGACCAGGCCGTTGAGGACCTGCGCGGACAGGTCGGCCGGGTGCACGCCGGACAGCCCGCCGTTGCGCTTGCCGACGGGTGAGCGAATTGCCTCGACGATGACGGCTTCAGCCATGGTGATATCTCCTTTGAATGCGTCGTGCCTCCGATTGTCAACCAACGCGTTGGGAGACCGGTTGCCGGGGTGGCCGCGGGTGGACTTGCCCAGGTAGATCCCGGACCGGGGCGGCGCCGTCTTTGCCCAAGCGACTTACGACCTGCGAGGAGGGGCCGTAATGCCCTGGTCGGCCGCGGTGTCCGGAGAGATACTTTCCGGTAGGTTCGGACAACTCGAGTCGTTCGAGCGCCCGGACCCGAGGAGACAACCTCGCCAAGGGAGTGCACACATGTTAAACGGCGTAACGGTCCACAACGGGGCCCCGGAGCAACACGCGCGGGATGCCGAACTGCTGAAGGAGTCAGGGGTCCACAAGCTCGTCATCGCAGACCGCGACGGTAACTGCCTGGCGTTCCTGTTGGCCTGGGAGAGCTTCGACTACGACGCGGAGACCGACACCTACGTGTGCGTAGTCGACAGCGACGGCCGAGACCTCATGACCGTGTACACCGCGGGCGAGATCAAGCCGGCACCCGAGGCGAACATGTTCGTCGTCACCGCACCCAACAGGCGCAATGGCCACAGGCCCCGTTGACCTTTCGGACACGGGCCCGTTCTGAGCTTCCCGCTGCGCCGCCGCCGTGCCCGCACGCGCGATCCGGCGGCATGCTTCGGGAGAGTCGCGTCCGGGATACCCACGCCGCGGAGGTTATGGTAGACCGTTCGTACGGTTAGTTGACGCCAAAGGGTTGAAGATGCCCAGATCGCCTGGCAGACGCGGTGAGATCCTGGACGCGTTTGTCCGCTATGTCGCCGAACGTGGCTACGACAGAACGAATATCGGCGACATCGCCGGCGAGCTCGGCATGTCCAAAGGCACCATCGTCCATCACTTCGGAACCAAGGCGCAGATGCTGCGCGAGCTCGAAGAGACCCATCTGGCCCGCCAGCTCGACGCGCTGCGGATGATATGGGGTCGGTTGGCCGCGCCGCACGAACGCATCGCCGCCATTGTTTACACCTCCGCGCTCCTGCAGGTGACCGCCCGCCACGCGACGGTGGCAAGCCAGCGCGAGGTGGTTCAGCTCTCCGGCGACCCGGCGATGCGGCAGGTGCGTAAGTTGCGCCGCCAACTACAGGCGCTCACGGTCGAGGAAATCCGCAACGGGGTGCACGACGGTGTGTTCCGAAGCGTGGACGTGGAATTGGCGGCGCTGCAACTGTGGGGATCACTCGAGTGGATGTGGGTGTGGTTCGACCCCACCGACGCCCGGACACCCGAAGAAGTGGGGGCCGCCTTCGTCGACGTGTTCCTCGGCGGGCTGCTGCTCGACCGCCTGGGCCTCAGCAAGTGGGCGAACCCGTCCGCGGACGTGGTCTCGGTGGTGCGCGAATCCCTTGCCGCGGTCGCCGGCTGAGGGAAATCGACCGGAGAGCGGCCGAATGCCCTGCGCGGATGGGCCGTTGGCCGTCACCGCTGTCCGCCGGACGCGCCGAGCGCTCCCGGACTCCGGACTTAGCCCGGAGCGATCACTGCGCCGCGTTCGACTGTACGCGTAGCCGGTTTGCGTCGCCGACGGGTGCGCGACCGACGTCCGCCGGCCGCGGCGCGGAAGCGCAAAAGGCCTGGCAATCACCGAAAACCGTGCAGCGGCGCGGAAAACATCCGTGGCGGTCGCGCGCGGACCACTTCGGTGGTCGCCGGATTTATTGACTGACCGTACGGTCCAATGCCATAGTTGCTGGATGGCGCAGACGAGGGCGGCGGGCATCCGGAATGCAGGGGCCGGGGCCGCCAGCCGGGAGGGCCGGGTGGTCGGTCGGCGTCGTGAAGCGGGTGACGCACTGACCCCCGGGAACCTCGGCGAGAAAGCACGGCGACGGTCGCCCGCGGCGCTAATCCCGAAATATCCTCTGGCATATTGCTTTTCGCAGCGCCCCGGGTGGCCTCGCCGATGACCGCCTCGAACGTGATCACCGGCAGACTCGGGAACCGCCTGCGCCCGGCGGCCGAAGTGGCCGGCGGGTTCTTCCGGATGTGCGTGTTGACCGGCAAGGCCCTGAGGCAACCGTTCGAATGGCGTGAGTTCATCTGGGTCGGCTGGTTCCTGATGCGGGTCTCGCTGTTGCCGACCATCGCGGTAGCCATCCCGGAAACCGTGCTGCTCATCTTCACGCTCAACCTCCTGCTGGCCGAGATCGGTGCCGCCGACGTCTCCGGCGCCGGCGCGGCGATCGGCGCGGTCACCCAACTCGGCCCGATCGTGACGGTGCTGGTGGTCGCCGGCGCCGGGGGCACCGCCATCTGCGCCGACCTCGGCGCGCGCACCATCCGCGAGGAAATCGATGCGCTCGAGGTGCTCGGCATCGACCCCATCCACCGGCTGGTGGTGCCGCGAGTCGTCGCCTCGACGATCGTCGCGGTGCTGCTCAACGGCCTCGTGGTGGCCGTCGGCCTGGGGGGCGGCTACCTGTTCAGCGTGTACCTGCAGAACGTCTCGAGCGGTGCCTACCTCTCGACGTTGACAGCGCTCACCGGCCTGCCCGAGGTGGTGATCGCGTTCATCAAGGCCGCGACGTTCGGGCTGATCGCCGGCTTGGTCGGCTGTTACCGCGGGTTGATCGTCCGCGGCGGGTCCAAAGGACTGGGCACTGCCGTCAACGAGACGGTGGTGCTGTGTTTCATCGCGCTGTTCGCGGTCAACGCGGCGCTGACCACCATCGGTGTCCGGTTCGGAACGGGGCGCTGACATGGCCGGGGCCACAGCGGGTGCCGCACTGCGTGTCCGCTTCCCGCGCGCAGCCGCAACGCTCAGTCGATCCGGGGACGCCCCCGTCGCCCTGCTGGTCGAGATCGGGCAGATGGTCTGGTTCGCAATGACTGCCGTCGGACAGATCCCCTTCGCCGTGCGCCGCTACCCGAAAGAGCTGCTGCGGATGGTCGCCCAGATGGGGATGGGCACCGGCGCGATGGCCGTGGTCGGTGGCACCGCCGCCATCGTCGGCTTCATCACCCTGTCCGCGGGCTCACTGGTCGCCATCCAGGGCTACGCGACGCTGGGCAACATCGGTGTCGAGGCATTCACCGGTTTTTTGGCCGCACTGGTCAATGTCCGGTTCGTGGCGCCCGTGGCCGCCGGTCAGGCGTTGGCCGCCACGGTCGGCGCCGGCGCCACCGCCGAACTGGGCGCCATGCGCATCAGCGAGGAGATCGACGCGCTGGAGGTGATGAGCATCCGGTCGGTCGCCTACCTGGCGTCCACCCGGGTGGTGGCCGGTCTGATCGTCATCATCCCGCTCTACGGGTTGGCGGTCACCCTGGCCTTCGTATCCCAGCAGGCCACCACCGTCTTCTTCTACGGGCAGTCCGCCGGCACGTACAACCACTACTTCCACACATTCCTGCGCCTCAACGACGTGGGCTGGTCATTTGCGGAGGTGATCCTCGTTGCGGTGGTCGTGATGACCACCCACTGCTATTACGGCTACACCGCCAGCGGCGGCCCGGTCGGTGTCGGCGAGGCGGTCGGCCGGTCGATGCGGCTGTCGTTGATCACGATCGTCGTCGTGGTCGTACTGACCGCGATGGCGGTCTACGGCAAGAGCCCGAACTTCAACCTCACCGTGTAGCCGCCAATGACCACCCCGCAGCCGAAAATGGCAGAGAACCCGCCCCGCATCCCGCCGTACAAGACCGCGGCCGTGGTGTTCTTGGTCGTCGCCGCGGTGGTGTTGGAGCTCGTGTGGCTGCAGTTCCGGGGCGAGCTCACGCCGAAGACGCACTTGACGATGTTGGCCGCCCGGGCGGGTTTGGTGATGGATCCGGGTTCGAAGGTCACCTACAACGGGGTGGAAATCGGTCGGGTGGCCAGCATCTCGGAGATCCAGCGTGATGGCAGACCTGCTGCCAAGTTCGTCTTGGATGTCAAACCGAAGTACATCAAGCTGATTCCGGCCAATGTGGACGCCAAGATCAAGGCCACCACGGTGTTCGGCAACAAGTATGTGTCGTTGACATCGCCGAAAAACCCTACACCACAACGCATCACCACGCAGCAGGTGATTGATGCGAGGTCGGTGACGACGGAGTTCAACACGTTGTTCGAGACGATCAACTCGATCGTGCAGAAGGTGGACCCGGTCAAGCTGAACCTGACGCTGGCCGCGGCCGCGCAGGCATTGACCGGCTTGGGCGACAAGTTCGGGCAGTCGATCGTCAACGGCAACGCCATCCTCGACGACATCAACCCGCAGATGCCGCAGCTCCGGCATGACATTGCGCGGCTGGCGGCCCTGGGCGACACCTACGCCGACGCCGCGCCGGATCTGTTGGACTCCCTGGACCACGCGGTCATCACGGCGCGCACGCTGCACCGGCAGGAAGCCGACCTGGACGCCGCGTTGCTGGCCGCCACCGGGTTGGGTAACACCGGGGAAGACATCTTCGCCCGCGGCGGGCCCTACCTGCAGCGGGGGGCCGCCGATCTGGTGCCCACCGCGCAGCTGCTCGACACCTACAGCCCCGAGATCTTCTGCACCATCCGCAACTACTACGACGAAGAACCCGCGGCCTACGCGACGACGGGCGGCGGTAACGGCTACGCACTGAGAACGATGACCGAGCTGACGTCGGGGCTGGGCGGCATACTGACCCTCCCCGGGTTGGCCGGCACCCTCCTCACCCAGGGGCTCCTCGGGCTGGCCGGCGTGGTCGGCGGGGCGCCGAATCCCTATGTGTATCCGGACAATCTGCCACGGGTGAACGCCCGCGGCGGGCCGGGGGGGGCGCCGGGTTGCTGGCAGGCCATCACCCACGACCTGTGGCCCGCGCCCGAGTTGATCATGGACACCGGCGCCAGTCTCGCGCCGTACAACCACCTGGATACCGGCTCACCGTACGCCATCGAATACGTGTGGGGCCGCCAAGTCGGGGACAACACGATCAACCCATGAAACTCACCGGCTCCGCCATCAAACTCGGCATCGTCTCGCTGGTGCTGCTGCTGATCACCGTCTCGATCGTCGTGGTCTTCGCTCAGCTGCGCTTCAACCGCACCAACAGCTATACCGCGGAGTTCAGCAATGCCACCGGGCTGAAGGACGGCCAGTTCGTGCGCGCCTCCGGGGTGGAGGTCGGCAAGGTCAAGAAAGTCCGGCTGATCGACGGCGGCACGCGGGTACAGGTCGACTTCTCCGTCGACCGCTCGATACCCCTCTATCAGTCGACGACCGCGCAGATCCGCTATCTCAACCTGTTCGCCGACCGCTACCTCGAGCTCACCCGCGGCGAGGGCGAGGGCGCCGAGAGGGTCCTGCCGCCGGGTGGATTCATCCCGCTGTCGCGAACGTCACCGGCGCTGGATCTCGACGCCCTGATCGGTGGTTTCAAGCCGCTGTTCCGGGCGCTCGATCCGGACAAGGTCAACACCATCGCCTCGGCCATCGTCACCGTCTTTCAGGGCCAGGGCGGCACCATCAACGACATCCTCGACCAGACCGCGCAGGTGACCGCCCACATCGCCGAACGCGACCAGGCGATCGGCGAGGTGGTCAAGAACCTGAACGTCGTGCTGGACACCACGGTTCGGCATCGCAAGGAGTTCGACCAGACGATAGACAACTTCGAGAGGCTGATCACCGGGCTCAAGAACCAAGCCGACCCCCTGGCCGCCGGCACCGCGAACATCAGCAACGCCGCCGGCACGATGGCCGACCTGTTGGCGGACGACCGCGCTCTGCTGCACAAGGAGATCAACTATCTGCAGGGCCTGCAGCAACCGCTGGTGGACCAGCGTGATCAGCTCAGCGATCTCATCCACAAGACGCCGACCGCGCTCAACCTGATCGGACGCAGCATCGGCCTCTACGGAGACTGGGTCAACTTCTACCTCTGCGACCTTTCGATCAGATGGAACGGACTGCAGCCCGGCGGCCCGGTCCGCACGGTCAGGATCTGGCAGCAGCCCACGGGTAGGTGCACACCGCAATGAGGACACTGACGGACTTCAACCGCAGCCGAGTCGGGCTGATGGGTGTCACCGTGCTGGTGCTCGTCGTGGCCGTGGGCCAAAGCTTGACCAGCATCCCGATGATGTTCGCCAGTCCGAGCTACTACAGCCAGTTCGCCAATACCGGTCAACTGAACAAAGGCGACAAGGTGCGCATCTCCGGCGTGAACGTCGGCAAGGTGGAGGGGTTCGACATCGACGGCGACCACGTCGTCATCAAGTTCTCCATCGGCGGCAACACGATCGGCACCGAGAGCCGGATCGCGATCAAGACCGACACCCTCCTGGGCAAGAAAGTGCTCGAGATCGAGCCGCGGGGAAGCCGCAGGTTGCGGGCCGGCGGCGTGTTGCCGCTCAGCCAAAGCACCACGCCCTATCAGCTCTACGAAGCGAACTACGACATCACCAGGGCGGCCGCCGGCTGGGACATCGACACCGTCAAGCAGTCGCTGAATGTCTTGTCGCAGACCATCGACCAGACCTACCCGCACCTGAGTGCCACACTCGACGGTTTGGCCAAGTTCTCCGACACCATCGGCAAGCGCGACGAACAGATCAAGCACCTGCTTGCGCAGGCCCAGCAGGTGGCCGGCGTGCTCGGTGACCGCAGCGGACAGGTCAACCGATTGCTGGTCAATGCGAAGACTCTGCTCGCCGCTTTCAACGAGCGGGGCCACGCCATCGACGCCCTGCTGCGGAATATTTCCGCATTCTCGGCCCAGGTGCAGGGGTTCATCAACGACAACCCGAACCTGAATCCCGTGCTGGAGCAGTTGCGCACCCTCACCGACGTGCTGGTGGCACGCAAAGACGACCTGGCCCAAACCTTCACGTATGTCAGCAAATTTGCCGCATCGCTGGGAGAATCCGTCGCGTCGGGACCGTACTTCAAGATAGTCCTGTCCAACCTGCTGCCCTACTGGATATTGCAGCCTTTCGTCGACGCGGCCTTCAAGAAGCGTGGCATCGACCCGGAGGACTTCTGGCGCAGCGCCGGCCTGCCCGCATTCCGCTTTCCCGATCCCAACGGCACCCGCTTCCCCAACGGCGCCCCGCCGCCCGCACCCCCCGTGTCCGAAGGCACCCCGGATCATCCGGGACCGGCCGTCCCACCGGGATCGCCGTGCTCGTACACGCCGGCGCCCGACGCGCTGCCGCGCCCGTGGAACCCGTTGCCGTGCGCGGGCGCGGACGTCGGCCCGTTCGGCGGCGGCAGCTTCCCGGCACCGGTCGACGTCTTGACCTCACCGCCGAACCCGAACGGCCTGCCACCCACGCCGGGGATCGGCATCGCCGGCCGGCCGGGCGAGCCGCCGCCGGACGTGCCGGGCACGCCGGTGCCGCTGCCGACCCAGGCGCCGCCCGGGGCGCGCACGGAACCTGTAGGGGGTGAAGGGAATTGAGCAGCCGCATCAACATCCACAGGCCGCGCTCCCGGACGGTCATCGGATCGCTGGTGGTGGTGCTCGCCCTCGGCGCGGGATTCCTCGGCTGGCAGCTCTACCAGAAGCTGACCAACAACACCGTGGTCGCCTACCTGCCATCGGCGATCGCTCTCTATCCCGGGGACAAGGTCCAGATCATGGGCGTTCGGGTGGGCTCGGTCGACAAGATCGAGACGGCCGGCGACAAGATGAAGGTGACTTTTCACTACAAGAACAAATACAAGGTGCCGGCCAACGCGTCAGCCGTGATCGTGAACCCCACCCTGGTGGCATCGCGGACCATTTCGTTGGAGCCACCCTACAAAGGTGGCCCGGTGATGGCCGACAACGCGGTGATTCCCATCGAACGCACGCAGGTGCCGACGGAGTGGGACCAACTGAGCCAGAGCGTCGCCAATGTCGTCTCCAAACTCGGCCCGACACCCGAGCAGCCCAAGGGTCCCTTCGGCGACGTCATCGAGTCCTTCGCCGACGGGCTGGCCGGCAAGGGCAAGCAGATCAACACCACGCTGGACAGTCTGTCGCGGGCGTTGACCGCGTTGAACGAGGGCCGTGGGGACTTCTTCGCGGTGGTGCACAGCCTGGCGCTGTTCGTCAACGCCCTGCACAAAGACGACCAGCAGTTCGTGGCGTTGAACAAGAACCTGGCCCAGTTCACCGACAAGTTGACCGGCTCTGACTCCGAGCTCGCCACCGCGATCCAGCAGTTCGACTCCCTGCTCTCCACGCTTCGGCCGTTCTTGGACAAGAACCGGCAGGTGCTCACGCACGACATCGACAACCTCGCCAACCTGACCAACACACTGGTCCAACCCGAGCCGCTGAATGGTTTGGAGACCGCCCTGCACGTGCTGCCGACACTGGAGACGAACCTCAGCCAGATCTACCACCCGTCGCACGGCGCGGTCATGTCCATCCCGGCGATCCCGAACTTCGCGAACCCAATGCAGTTCATGTGCAGCATGATTCAGGCCGGCAGCCGGCTGGGATACCAGGAATCCGCCGAGCTGTGTGCGCAATACCTTGCGCCGATCCTGGATGCGATCAAGTTCAACTACCTGCCCTTCGGGCTGAACCTGTTCAGCACCGCCGAGACGCTGCCCAAGGAAGTCGCCTACTCCGAGCCGCGGCTGCAGCCGCCGGGCGGATACAAGGACACCACCGTGCCCGGGATCTGGGTGCCCGACACCCCGTTGTCGCACCGCAACACCCAGCCCGGCTGGGTGGCCGCGCCGGGCATGCAGGGCACTCAGGTGGGGCCGATCACGGCCGGGCTGATGACCCCCGACTCGCTGGCCGAGCTGATGGGCGGCGCGGACGCCGCCCCGCCGCCGTCGGGGCTGCAGACACCACCGGGACCGCCGAACGCGTACGACGAGCACCCGGTGTTGCCGCCCATCGGCGTGCAGGCCCCGCAGGTGCCGATCCCGCCGCCGCCGCCCGGGCCGGGCGTGGTCCCGGGACCGGTCGCGCCGACACCGGCCCCCGCCGCAGCGGCGGCCACCCCACCCGCGTTGGGGGGGCAGGGATCGTGAAAGCGTTGCGCGCCTTGGGCACTCGGGCGCGTCAGGGGCTGGTTCTGCTGGTGGCCGCCGTGGCGCTGACCTCGTGTGCGAGCTGGCGCGGGATCGCCAACGTGCCGATGCCCGGTGGCCCGGGCAGCGGGCCCGGCTCCTACACCATCTACGTGCAGATGCCCGACACGCTGGCCCTGAACGACAACAGCCGGGTGCGGGTGGCCGATGTCTTCGTCGGCACGGTACGCGCGATCCATCTGAAGAACTGGATCGCCACGCTGACGCTACACGTGGACAAGGGCGTCAAGCTGCCCAAGAACGCCACCGCAAAGATCGGGCAGACAAGCCTCCTGGGGTCTCAGCACATAGAGCTGGCCGCTCCCCCCAACCCTTCCCCGGAGTCCCTGAAAGACGGCGACACCATCCCGCTGAAAAACGCGTCCGCCTACCCCACGACCGAGCAGACACTGGCCGGTCTCGCCATGATCTTGCGCGGCGGCGGCATACCGAACGTTGAAGTGCTGCAAAACGAGGTCTACAACATTCTGAACGGCCGGGGCGAGCAGATTCACGCCTTCCTCGGCAAGCTGGCCACCTTCACCACCCGGCTCAACGAGCAACGCGACGACATCACCCGAGCCATCGATTCGACCAACCGGCTGCTGGCGTACGTGGGTCCCCGCTCCGATGTCATCGATCGAGTCCTCACCGAATTCCCGCCACTGATCAAGCACTTCGCCGACAAACAAAACCTTCTCATCAACGCGATCGACGCGACGGGACGGCTCAGCGGAGTTGCCGACCGATACCTGTCCGCCTCCCGGGCCGACCTGCACTCCGACCTGGAGGCGCTACAGTGCCCGTTGCGGGAACTCGGCCGTGCTTCGCCGTATCTGATCCGCGCACTCAAGCTGATCCTGGTCCGGCCGTTCGACATCGACGCCGTGCCGAAGGCGTTCCGCGGCGACTACTTCAACCTGTCGTTGACGCTCGACCTGACGCTGAGCTCTGTCGACAACGCGGTCCTCACCGGGACGGGGTTCTCCGGGGCGCTGCGCGCGCTCGAGCAATCGTGGGGCCGCGACCCCGAGACGATGATCCCCGACGTCCGGTACACGCCGAACCCGAATGATGCCCCGGGCGGTCCGCTGGTGGAAAGGGCGGACAGGCAATGCTGACCCCCTTGATCAAGCGCCAGCTGATCCTGTTCAGCATCCTGAGCGCGGTCACCGCGGTCGTGCTGGGCGGCTACTACCTGAGACTTCCCACCGCGGCGGGGATCGGCCAGTACACGCTGCATGCGGACCTGCCCGCGTCGGGCGGCCTGTACCAGACGGCCAACGTCACCTATCGCGGTGAGACGATCGGCACGGTCACCGGCATCGAGCCGACCGAGACGGGTGCGCGGGCCACCATGAGCATCTCCGACCGCTACAAGATCCCGATCGATGCGGCGGCGAACGTGCATTCGGTGTCGGCGGTCGGCGAGCAGTACCTGGACCTGGTGTCGGTGGGCAACCCGGGCAAATACTTCTCGCCGGGACAGACCATCACCAACGGCACCGTGCCCACCGACATCGGGCCGGCGCTGGACGCCGCGAACCGCGGGCTGGCCGTGCTGCCCAAGGACAAGATCGCCTCGCTGCTCGACGAAACAGCCCAAGCCGTAGGCGGATTGGGGCCCGCGCTGCAACGGCTGGTCGACGCGACGCAGGCGATCGCCGGCGACTTCAAGACCAACATCGGCGACGTCAACGACATCATCCAGAACTCCGGGCCGCTCATCGACAGCCAGGTCAACTCGGGGGACTCGATCCGGCGCTGGTCGCACAACCTGGACGTGCTGGCCGCGCAGAGCGCGGAAAGCGATCAGCACGTGCACAGCATCCTGACGCAGGCGGCGCCGACCGCCGATCAGGTCAACGCGGTGTTCGGCGACGTCCGCGACTCGCTTCCGCAGACACTGGCCAATCTCGAGATCGTGCTGGACATGCTCAAGCGCTACCACAAGGGCGTCGAGCAACTGCTGGTCGCCTATCCCCAGGGCGCCGCGGAAGGCCAGACGGTGACCACGCCGTTCCCGGGCTACGCGTCGCTCGGCACCTCGTTGACGATCAACCAGCCCCCGCCGTGCCTGACCGGCTTCCTCCCGGCGCCCCAATGGCGGTCCCCGGCGGACACCAGCCTGGCGCCGATGCCGTCGGGAACGTATTGCAAGATCCCACAGGACACTCCGGCCAACGCCGTGCGCGGCGCGCGCAACCTGCCGTGTGTCGATGTCCCCGGTAAGCGCGCGGCGACGCCGCGGGAGTGCCGCGATTCCAAGCCCTACGTTCCGGCGGGCACCAACCCGTGGTACGGGGACCCCAACCAGATCCTCACCTGCCCCGCGCCGGCGGCCCGGTGTGATCAGCCGGTCAAGCCGGGTCAGGTGATACAAGCGCCGTCGATCGACAACGGCATGAACCCGGCGCCGTCGGACCGGGTGGCGGGGACACCGCCGCCCGTCAGCGACGAGCTGCAGCGGCCCGGGTCGGGCACGGTCGACTGCAACGGGCAGCAGCCGAACCCCTGCGTCTACACCCCGAGCGCACCCCCCACGGCGGTGTACAGCCCCCAGAGTGGGGAACTGGTCGGGCCCGACGGCGTCAGGTACGCGGTGGAGAACTCAACCAAAACGGGAGACGACGGATGGAAGGACATGCTGGCACCGCCGGGCTGAACCGGCTTGCCCGTGGGGCGTTCGACCACGCTGGGCGGCAAGGGTTTTCGCCGGACCCGGCCTCGGCGGCCGCGTGCGCCCCGGCCGTCGCCTCGCCCGGCGGGATCGTTGACACTGACCGCACGTACAGTCATATACTTAGCCCGGCGCCGGCCGCCGCGCACAGGGATCGGAGCGAAATGCGGGATGTGATTGGCCTCGGCCAACTCCGGAACAACGCGTGCACATATCTCGACCGGGTTGCCGGCGGGCAGACCATCGACGTCATCCGTCGCGGCAAGTTGGTGGCACGCATCGTGCCGGTGGGTGACGGGCGGGTGGCTCCGATCCCGGCGCGATCCGTCACGGCCGCGGCACCGGACGCCGGGTGGGTCGGCCTCGAGGAGTTGCGCAAGCGTGCCGGGCGCTGCTTCGACCGGGTCGCGGCCGGTGAGACGGTGTACGTCGTCCGCGGCGGCAGGCTACTGGCGCGGATCGTGTCGGCCGGTGGGGCGACCGCGACCCCCGTCCGGGCGGACGCCGGCCGGCCCATCGAACTCGACGAACTGCGCAAGCGCGCCGGGCGCTATTTCGACCGGGTTGCCGCGGGGCAGCCCGTCGAGGTCACCCGCGGCGGCAGGGTGGTTGCCCGCATCGTGTCGGCCGCCGGGGACGACACGACCGGCAGCCCGGTCACTGGCGCTACGTTCCCCCAGCATGAAAAGCTTGCCGCAACCACGTAAACCGTTGCCGGCCCCGATCCCTGTCGCGGACGAGGCGAGGAGGTCAGATGAAGGCCTATAACACCGTCGTCGTCGGCACCGACGGCTCGGAGTCGTCGCTGCGTGCGGTCGACCGCGCCGGCGAGATCGCCGCCGAGTCGAACGCGAAGCTGATCATCGCGACCGGTTACTTCCCCCAGAAAGAGGACACCCGCGCGGCCGACGCCCTGGGGCAAGAGGCCTACAAGGTGCACGGCAACGCGCCGGTCTACGCGGTGCTGCGCGAGGCCCACGGTCGGGCCAGCGCCGCCGGGGCGAAAGACATCGAGGAGCGGCCGATTCAGGACGCGCCCGTACACGCACTGGTGGACCTCGCCGAGAAAGTCGACGCCGATCTGCTCGTGGTCGGCAACGTGGGACTGGACGCACGATCCGCGCTCATCGGCCGGGTCTTCTCCGTCCCCGGCAGCATCGCCACCAAGGCCACGATCGACGTGCTGATCGTTCACACCAGCGGCTGACCGGGCGGCTTGTCGCCTCGCGACCGACGCGTCAGCCGCTCATCGCGTGAAAGCCTCGTGCACCGCGTTGCCGTATCGATCCCACCATTGGTACAGATCACCCAGATCGCGACCGTCGTGGACGTGGAGCAGCAGCAATTCCCGATCGCGTGTCCATTCGATATCGGGTGCGCCGTTGAAGGTTCCGCAGACGATGTGCCCGGCGACCGTGCCCGGGGTCGCGGTGTAGTGCCACGTCGCCGGCGAGACCGCCAGGCCCGGGCAGGGCGACGGAACATAGTCGGGCCCACGGCTCGTCAGGTCCTCCTGGAAGGCGCGGTTCATCGAGTCCGGGTCGCCGAACGAGGTGAATTGGCCCTCCAACGGTGCACTGAGTCCGGCGTCCTGGCCGCAGTCCAGGCTGGCCACTGACTCAGGCGGCGCACTGCCGGCCGTATTGCACGAACGCCCCGAGAACCCGAAGGGCAACTCAGCAACGATCCGCTGTTCGTCAGGGCTGAACCGGGCGGCGCCTGCCGGCTCAGCGCCGACGTAGGAGATGCCGCCCAGGACGGCCAACATGCCCAGGGCGATACGGCCGGTCATCCATGTCCTGCGCCGTTGACGGAGAAACCGCCGCCTGTGCCGCCGACTGCTGCGCATCGTTGCCTCCTACCGCGGCCTTCGCGGCGCCTGCCGAATGAGGTATGGGAAGCGCCCGAGATCGGGCGCGCATAGAGATATGCGACCACTCGACCGGGGTGTCCACAAGGGACCAAAGCCTCCTTTACGAGACACCCGTCACCTCACACGGTCGCTTCCCGGGCAGCAGAGAATTGCGGGCAAGCAGCAACCCGAAAAGGATGCGCAATGGCCGCCGCGGCCCGCCCCCGCGCCAGCGTTCGCTTCCGGCCTCACCAAAACGGCCGCGTGCGCCGCCTCGGAGATCGCGGATTGCGGAGCGGGGCCCCGTCCGGCAACCTCGCGGATTTCCATTCTCCGCACCTTTCCGGGCGGACAGCGAACAATTCCATGGGCGCGCCAATACCGTGGACGTCGGAAAATTTGAACGGATTTCTCTCAAGGCCGCGTGAGCTGCCGCAAACCCCTTTAGCATCGGGAAACACCGCGATGACGAATGCCTAAGCCAGTCAGGGGAAATCGCGAATGCCATACGTCCTTGTTGCGCCAGACGCGTTGGCAGCGGCTGCGACCGATGTGGCCGGGATCGGCGCGACGCTCACCGCCGCGCATGCCGTGGCGGCGGGCCCGACGACGACCATCGCCGTGGCCGCCGCCGACGAGGTGTCCACGAGCGTCGCAGCGCTGTTCGGCACGTTCGCCGAGGAGTATCAGGCCTTGGGCGCCCAAGCGGCCGCGTTCCACGCCTGGTTCGTGCAGACCCTGGCGCACAGCACGGGCTTGTATGCGCTCGCCGAGTCGGCCAACGCCTCGCCGTTGCGGAGCATCGCCCGCGAGGTGCTCAACCTCTTGAACGTGCCCGCCGGCGGGGGCGGCACCGGCTCGGGCGGATCGGGCAACGGCTCCGGCGGAACGGGCGCCGGCGGGGGTGGCACCGGCTCGGGCGGGACGGGCACCGGCGGGGGCGGCACCGGCTCGGGTGGGACGGGCGCCGGCGGGGGCGGCACCGTGATCACCTCCCAGTACGGGACGACGACGATCCAAAACGCTTACGTGGTCCAGAACAACGCGTGGAACAACCCCAACGGGCAGTCGATCAACGTCACCTCCACCGGGTTTTCCATCGCCACCGAGAGCGGGTCCGCCCCCACCAACGGAGCCCCACTGGGATACCCGTCGATCTACGACGGCTGGCACTACGGCACCGGTTCGCCGGGGACCAATCTGCCCCTGCAGGTGAGCCAGATCCAAACCGCCACCAGCAGCATCAGTTACACCTACCCCGGCACCGGCACCTACGACGCGTCCTACGACATCTGGCTGAATCCCACTCCCATGACTACCGGCGTCAACCAGCAGGAAATCATGATCTGGTTCAACCACGTCGGCCCCATCCAGCCGGTCGGGTCCGTGGTGGGCAACACCACGATCGACGGGCGAAGCTTTGTGGTGTGGGAAGGCGGCAACGGTCAGAACAACGTGGTCTCCTACGTCGCGACCTCGCCGATAACCTCCTGGAACGACATGAACGTGCTCGGCTTCATCGACAACACCGAGACGCTGGAACCGGTCACCGGCTCGTGGTACCTGACCAGCATTCAAGCCGGCTTCGAACCCTGGAGCGGCAGCACCGGTGCGTCGGTCGACTCGTTCTCCGCGAGCGTCAACGGGGCCAGCTGACCGGCCGCGGCGGCGCCTCGAACACCACGCGAACGACCCACGCCGAGATTGCCGCCATGGTCGTGGTCGATGCCGGAACCACAGCCTGCGCGGCAATCGCGGCGTTGGTGATTCTCTGGCCGGCCGCTGGTCGAAGCCGGCGACACCGGTGCGGCGCCGATCTGATCGGCGAACGGTGTACCCACCTGAAACCGCTGGTCGGGCCACGGCCCCCGGTCACGGCAACCCGTTCAGCCCGTCCACGCCGAACAGCAGCGCGATCCCGCCGACACCGGGCGCGCCGTCACCGTACGCGCCGACCCCGCCGTTGCCGCCGCCACCGCCGGTGCCGATCACCACGGAGTCACCGCCGGCACCGCCGGCGCCACCGGTGCGAGTCGCGCTGTCGCCGCCCGCGCCGCCGGCCCCGCCGGTGCCCACCAGCGGACCGGCCGTGCCGCCGGCCCCACCGGTGGCGCCGTCGCTGAAGTAGCCGCTTCCGCCGGCACCGCCGATCCCGCCTTTGCTGAGCAGGCCGCCGGCACCGCCTGGCCCACCGGCCCCGGGGAAGCCCTCGTAGGTGGCGGCCCCGCCGGGCCCACCGTCGCCGCCGTTGGAGAACAGCCACCCGCCATGCCCGCCGGCACCGCCGGCCCCGCCGTACCCGCCGTAACCGCTGAACCCGCCGGCCCCACCGGCACCGCCGGCGCCGAACACCAGGCCGGCATTGCCGCCGGCACCGCCCGCGCTGCCGGCACCGCCGGCACCGCCGTCACCGCCGAAGCCGAACAACAAGCCGCCGTCGCCGCCGGCTCCGCCGACGCCGCCGATGGAGCCGTAGCCGCCGACGCCACCGTCACCGCCGCCGCCGCCGACCAGCCCGCCGAGAAGTCCGCCCGCACCGCCCGCACCGCCGGCCCCGCCGGCCCCGGTGCCGTAGGAGTTCCCGCCGGCACCACCGACGCCGCCGGAGGAACCCAGCAACCCGGCGGCACCGCCGGCCCCGCCGGCCCCGGCGGCCCCGCTCCCCTGGAAGTCCAACACGCCCCCGCCGGCGCCGCCGACCCCGCCGTTGCCGGACAGCAGTCCGCCGGCACCGCCGGCGCCACCGTGTCCGCCGGCCGACGGTCCGGCTCCGCCGGCTCCGCCGGCACCGCCGGTACCGAACAGCCCGGAGGATCCGCCGGCACCGCCGTTTTGGCCCGGCCCGCCGGAGCCGCCCGCCCCGCCGTCACCGAGCAAGAGGCCACCGGCTCCGCCGGCCAGCCCGCTACCCGGGGCCGCATTGGCGCCGTTGCCGATCAGCGGGCGCCCGAACAGCGCCTCCGTGGGGGCATTGAGTGCGTTGAATGCCGGCTGCAGCGGCGATGTCACGCCGCTGCGGCCGGCCCCGCCGATCGTTGGCCCATACCCGCCGTTGCCGCCGCTTCCGGCCGTGCCGATCAGCACGGCGTCGCCACCATTCCCGCCGGTCCCGCCGGTCGTCGCGCCCTCCCCGCCGGCGCCGCCGGCCCCGGCGTCGCCCACCAGCAGGCCGCCCCTGCCACCGGCCCCGCCGTGTCCGCCATCGAGGGTGAGACTGGATCCCCCGGCACCGCCGACACCGCCGCAGCTGAGCAGGCCGGCGTTGCCCCCGGTCCCGCCGGCCCCGCCGCTGCCGTCGAGGCTGGATCCCCCGGCGCCGCCGACCCCTCCGCTGTCGAACACCAGGCCGGCGTGGCCGCCGGTCCCGCCGGCGCCCCCGACAACCTCCTGCCCGAGCCCGCCCGTCCCGCCGGCCCCGCCGGTGCCGAACAGCAGACCCGCGTCGCCGCCGGCCCCGCCGGCGCCCCCGGTGCTGAAACCGCTCCCGCCGGTGCCGCCGGACCCGCCGGCCCCGCCGAGCAATCCACCGGCGCCGCCGGCCCCACCGACCCCGCCGGTGTCGCCGGTCCCGCCTACCCCACCGGCCCCACCGCCGGCCCCGACCAGTCCGGCGAGAAGCCCGCCGGCCCCGCCGGCCCCGCCGGCCCCGCCGACCGAGGCCGTCGAGAGTCCCCCGGCCCCGCCCATCCCACCGGCGCCGAACAAGCGGGCGACCCCGCCGGCCCCGCCGGCCCCGCCGGCACCGCCGTCCCCGTATGCGGTCCCGCCACCGCCACCGACCCCGCCGTCGCCGAAAATCCAGCCGCCGGCACCGCCGGTACCGCCGGCCCCGCCGGCGCCGGACATACCGAGCCCGCCGGCCCCGCCGGCGCCCCCGGTGCCGATCAGCCCGGCGGCCCCGCCGGCCCCGCCTCGTTGACCCGGCGCCCCGGAGCCGCCGGACCCGCCATTGCCGAGTAACCACCCGCCGGGCGCGCCGTTGGCTCCGGTGCCCGGGCCGCCGTTCGCGCCGTCGCCGATGATCGGGCGTCCCGTCAACGCCAGGCTGGGAGCGTTGATGAACCCGAACACATCCTGCTCGAGGTTGTGCAGGGGATTGGTGGTGAACGCCGCAGCGTTGCCGGCTTCGGCACTGGCATACCATTGCGCACTCGCGACGAAGGTCCGCACGAACCGGTCATGGAAGGTCGCCGCCTGCGCGCTGATCGCCTGATACGCCTCGCCGTGCGTGGAAAAGACCGCCGCGATCGCCGCCGACACCTCATCTTCTGCCGCGGCCAGCACGTCCATTGTCGGGACCGCCGCCGCAACATTGGCCGCGCCTATCGCCGAACCGATGCCGCCCAAATCCGACGCCACCGCCACCAGCGCTTCTGGTGCCGCGATCACAAATGACATGCACTCATTCCTTGCTTTTCAAAGAACAGCGGATCCGGCGATGCTATTGGCTGGTGGGAATACTAGGGTCCATTGATACGGCATCGGCGAGTCGTTATAAAATCGTTACCAACAGTTCCGGCGGTGTCGAACGACTTTACAAATTGCGGGCCGACATACACAGCCGACCCTCATGTACAACCATTTGTCATCCGGGACGGACCGCCGATTCGGGTGGCCCGGTGCGTGAAACTGCCGACCTGGCAACGAATCAGCTCCCGCGGACCTCGCCACGGATCTGTACTGCCGCGCCGGGAAGTGGGCGGAAAGCCTGACTTGGGTGCTTTAATATCTCTGCCGTGGGGTCGTGCAGGAGGTTGTCGGTTTGGATTTGCCTGAGTCGAGAATTCCACCGGAAATTCGCGGAGAATCGCGGCCGAACGAGACGGCCCCGGCCCCGAGTTGGCGAGACCGGAAGCGATATTTATGGCTGTTCAGCGCGGCCGTGCCGGCGCTCGTGGTCATTTCATGGTTCGGAGCGCTAACTACCGGCCTCGGGGTGTTCTGGTGGAGCGGTTCTTTGCTGGCCTTCGCGGCCATGCCCTTGCTCGACCATCTTGTGGGGCCCGACGCACGCAATCCCCCCGACGACGCACTCGCGCGGCTCGAGCAAGAACCCTTCTATCGGTGGGCGACCTATCTGTACCTGCCCGCTCAATACCTTTCCCTGCTGCTCGCCTGCTGGCTGTGGGCCGGTGGAGGTTGGCTCACCATGTCGTTCGTCGACAAGGCCGGGCTGATGGTGACCGTCGGAATAGTCGGCGGCTGCGCCATCAACGCCGCGCATGAGCTGGGACACAGAGGGGCACAGCCGGCGAGGCGGTTGAGCAAGGTGGCGCTCGCGCAGACCTGCTACGGCCACTTCTACGTCGAGCACAACCGCGGACACCACGTGCGGGTTGCGACCCCGGCAGACCCGGCCAGCGCGCGCATGGGGGAAAGCGTCTACTGCTTCGTTCCGCGCTCGGTGGTGGGTGGTCTGCGATCGGCGTGGCGCATCGAGACGCGGCGCCTGGCACGGCTGAAGCGGCCCCGGTTCTCCCGCGAGAACGACATCCTGAACGCCTGGCTGCTGAGCGTCGTCTTGTACGCGGTGCTGGCGGTCTGGTTCGGCGTCGTCGTCCTGCCATGGCTCATCGGCCAGGCGATGATCGGAGTCTGCCTGCTGGAGACGGTCAACTACGTGGAGCACTACGGCCTGCGGAGGCAGAAACTGCCCGACGGCCGGTTCGAACCGGTGTCACCCGCACACAGTTGGAACAGCGACACCGTCGTCGCGAACGTCTTGCTCTACCACCTCCAACGCCATTCCGACCATCATGTTCATCCGCTGCGCAGGTATCAGGCGCTGTGCCATGCCGACGAAGCGCCGCAGCTGCCGGCCGGCTACGGCACCATGATCGTCAGTGCATGGATCCCTGTGTGGTGGCGCCGGTTGATGGACCGACGGGTGCTCGACCACTACGGCGGCGACATCAGCCTGGCGGCGGTGAGCCCGCGCCGCCGGACGCAACTGTTGACGCGATACGCGCCCCACTCATGAGCGCCGGCGACGGCGAATTCGACTGGGACGGCGCGTGATGGTGCGCAAGACCCCGAGCACCCGGCTCGTCGACCGCTCGCCGGATGCACAGCCGTGAGAGGTGGCGAACGCTCGTGACCCGGATATCACGCAGACGATTCTTCGGCGCCGGCGCCGCGGCCGTGGCGGGGGCTGTCGGCGGCGGGCTCGTCGGCTGCGAATCCGCGCACCAGTCGACGGTCTCGCGGCAGCATTACCCGGCCATTGTGGTCGGTAGCGGCTACGGCGGCGGAGTCACGGCGTTGCGTCTCGCTCAAGCGGGTGTGGACACCCTGATTCTGGAGAAAGGCCGCCTCTGGGACACCCCTGACCAGGATGGCAAGCGGTTCTCCAAGATGCTGCCTCCCGACACCCGGGCCGGCTGGTTCACCCCACACCCGCCGAGTCTGGTGCCCTCCTTCGAGGGCATCTCCATCGATGCGGTAGCCAAGCGGGTGCCGTCACCCCAGCCGGTACAGGCCGGCATCTGCGACAAGACCACCTTTGGCGCGCACACGGTGTTTCGCGGTATCGCCGTCGGGGGCGGGTCGATGGTCAACGCGGCCATCGCCGCAATTCCCACCCCGGCCCAACTCCGGAGCACGTTCCCAGACATCGACGCTTCGGAATTCTTCCGAAAATACCTTCCGCGTGCTGCGAGCACGCTGCGCATCAATTACCGCGACATGGACTGGTTCGAAGAGGCCCCGTGTTTTCAATACGCGCGAGTGGGCCGCCAATACGCGGACGCGGCGGGATACTCGGTCGACTACAACGGCAGCGCGTACTCGTTTGACTACATGAAGAAGGAACAGGCGCGGGAGGTTCCGCGCTCGGCCCTTGCCCTCGAGCAACAGTACGGCAACAACTACGGCCGGTTCGGCAGCGTCGACCAGACCTACATCGCAGCCGCGCTGGCGACTCGTAAGGTCACGCTGAAAACCCTTACCGAAGTGACCGGTATCCGGCGCGAGCGCTCCGGAGAGTACGTCGTGTCCGCGCGCGAGATCGACCGGTGGGGCAAAGAGGTCGGGCACCACGAGTTCGGTTGCGACAAACTGTTTCTCGCCGCCGGAGTGCTGGGAACCAACAAGCTGCTGTTGCGGGCGCGTGACACGGGCACCCTACCCGAACTCGGCGCAGAGATCGGCCGCGGATATGGAAACAACGGTGACATCATGGTCGCCCACAGGCTCCAGAAGTCCGATCCGGCGGGCACCGAGCAGTCCCTGCTCGGGATGATCAACCTCGACGGCCGAGATGACCCCGATAACCCGGTCTATGCCAGCATGTTCTCGATTCCGTTGCCGGAGGAGACATTCACGCTGGGCTACTACGTCATGGTCAAAACCGACGATCGTGCGGAAATCCACTACGACCGTGAATCCGACGAAATCAGCATCGACTGGCCCGAATCCTACAGCGACCACCTGACCGCCCGAGCACGCGCGGTTTTCGACAAAGTGACTCAAGCCAACGGCGTGGACTATCGCAGCGACATATTCGACGGAAAGATCTTCGAGCCCTACACGGTCCACCCGATGGGCGGCTGCGTTCGGGGCGTTGTCACCGACAGTTTCGGGCGGGTCAACGGGTACGACAAGCTCTACGTCAATGACGGGGCGTTGCTGCCGGGTTACCTTGGCTGCAATCCCTTCATGTCGATCACCGCACTGGCCGAACGCAATATCGAGGCGATCATCCAGGGGCGCCGCTGAGCGCGCCCGTGCAGTCGGTCGACCGGTTCCTTGGCCGCCCCGCGGGAAACGCCGGACCGTCGAGCAGCCTTGTCGCGCCGCTGTTCGGCGACCCCTAGCCGGCGGGATATCCGACCGACTTGACCTCGGTGTACTGGTCGAAGCCGACGATGCCGTTCTGGCGTCCCACGCCACTGTATTTGTAACCGCCGAACGGTGTGTCGGCGCCGTAGCAGGCGCCACCGTTGACGCCGATGACGCCGGCGCGCAGCCGGCGGGCCACCGCCAGCGAGCGCTCCAGGGAACCCGACATCACGTTGCCGGCCAGCCCGTACACGCTGTCGTTGGCAATCCTGATCGCGTCCTCCTCGTCGTCGAAGGGAATGACGGCCAGCACCGGACCGAAGATCTCCTCCTGCGCGATCGTCATGGAGTTGTCGACGTCGACGAAAAGCGTTGGCCTGACATAGAATCCCTTGTCGAATCCGGTGGGTGCGTCCGGCCCGCCGACCAGTACCGTGGCGCCTTCTTCGACACCCTTGTTGATGTAGCCCAGTACCCGCTTGCGCTGCTTGTCCGAGATCAACGGGCCGGTCAGGGTTGCGGGATCCTGCGGGTCTCCCGGCATGACGTTCTCATAGATGCTCTTGAGGATCGCCACACCTTCGTCGTAGCGCGACCGGGGTAGCAGCATCCTGGTGGGAATGGCGCAGCCCTGCCCGGCGTGCATGCACGGCGATATGCCGATCGCGCATGCCGACCCGAAGTCGGCATCCTCGAGCACGATGGTGGCCGACTTGCCACCGAGCTCCAGGAAAAGCCGCTTCAACGTCGCCGCGCCCTTTTCCATGATCCGCTTGCCGACCGCCGTGGATCCGGTGAACGAGATCAGGTCCACTTTCGGCGACAGTGTGAGCTCCTCGCCCACCAGATGATCCGAGGCGGTGACGACATTGACGACACCCGCAGGAATATCCGTCTTTTCGGCGATGAGCCGACCGAGGCGAGTCGCGTTGAACGGGGTGTCCGGCGCCGGCTTGAGCACCACGGTGTTGCCGGTGGCCAGCGCCTGTCCCAGCTTGTTGATGGTGACCTCGAAGGGAAAGTTCCACGGCACGATCGCGCCGACCACGCCCACCGGCTCGCGCCACACCTTGCGGGTGGTCAGCGTGCCGGTGAGGCTGACGACCACGTCACCGAGGTCGGTCTCCCAGGGATACTCGTCGATCAGCCTGGCGGGGTAGCGCAGCCCCTCGGCCAGCGGTGCGTCCAGCTGTGGGCCGTAGGTGATGGCTCGGGGGGCGCCGACCTCGAGGATCAGCTCCTCGCGCAGCTCTTCCTTCTCGGCTTCTATCGCCTCGTGCAGCTGCAACAGGCACCGCTGGCGCAACGCGCGGTCGGTCGACCAGTCGGTCTCGTCGAAGGCGCGCCGGGCGGCGTCGATGGCCCGGTGCATGTCCTCTTTCGACGCATCGGCGACCTCGCCGAGGCTCTCCTCGGTTGCCGGGTTGATGTTGGTGAAGGTGCCGGCCTGGCCGTCGACGAGCTGGCCGTCGATCATCATCTTCGGCTCGAAGCGAACCTTTACAGCTTCGGTCATGGTTGTCACTCTCTTCTGAATCGTTGAGGGGCTACAGAGAGCCTTACCGGAAACTAGCCGATTGGCAACCGTCGGCGCGCAAAGACCCCTGGATCACGCGGGATCGAACAGCACCGGCAGCGACGTCGGCGACCGGAAGACCTGGCCCCGGATGTGCGGGTCGTCACCGTCGGGGTCCAGGCGAAGGTTCGGCAGCCGGTCCAGCAGAAGGTTGACGGCGGTGCGCATTTCGAGGCGCGCCAGGTGCATGCCGAGGCAGACGTGCACGCCGTGCCCCCACCCGAGATGCGACCTGGGTGCGCGGAAGATGTCGAAGGTGTCCGGGTTCGGGTAGCGGTCCTCCTGGCGGTTGGCGGCGCCCAGCATCGGCATCACGGTCGACCCGGCCGGTATCGGCACCCCGCCGAGTTCGGTGTCGCGGGTGGCGACCCTGGTGATGGTCAGCAGGGGCGGCTCCCACCGCACACCCTCCTCGATGGCCTGGGGCAGCAGCGACCGGTCCGCCCGGATCGCCTCCAGCTGGGCGGGATCCGACAGCAGCGCGAACAGCAGGCTGCCCAGCGACCGGTACGTCGTCTCCACCCCCGCGGGCAGCAGCAGCCGCAGGAACGAGTAGATCTCCTCGTCGTCGAGTTTCTGCCCGTCGATCTCCGCGCGCGCCAGCCCGCTGATCAGGTCGTCGCGCGGTTCGGCGCGACGTGCCCGCAGGATCGGCGCGAAGTAGTCACACAGCGCGGCCGAGGCCGCCAGACCGCGTTCCGGGTTCAGGATCCAGCTCAGCAGCGAGATGGACCAGCGCTGGAACTGCGGGTAGTCCTGCTCCGGCAGCCCCAGCAGGCCGGCGATGATCTGGCTGGGATAGTCGAAGGTGAACTCCTTGACCAGGTCGGCCCTGCCGTTCGGCGCGAACTTGTCGATCAGGCCGTTGGCCACCCGGCCCACCAGCTCGTCTTCCCACCGTGCCAAAGCCTTCTGCGAGAACGCCTTGGACACCAATGCCCGGAGCCGCCCGTGCACCGGTTCGTCCATGCCGAGCATCACGCGTTCGCCCAACACCGGCCCGAACGCCGCGATGACTCCCGACGACGAGAACGTCTCGTTGTCGCGCAGCATCTGCTGGGCCTCTTCGTGGCGGTACACGATGAAGACCGGCTTGGACTCCTCGTGGGGCATCCCGGAGACATCGAGGCGCTGGACGGGTTCCTCGCGGCGCAGCCGCGCCAGTTCCGTGTAGGGGTCGCGCACGTCGCCGGAGACCGCATCGTCGAAGGCCCCGAAGTCCTCCAGGTCGTCGAAAAGCTGTTCCATCAAGGCTCCTTCACTTCGCTCTTCGGGCCGCCAGGCGCTGCAAGACCGGCTTCGGCACCATCCGCGCGGCAAGCACCATCGCTTTTTGGCCCCAGGTCAACGGCCACGCCCCGCCGCGCATCGACCCCTGCCTGGGGATGCCCAGCACCAGCCGCGACACATGGTGCATGCCGGACGCGGGCAGAACCCTGTTGAACGCCAACAGCATCGAGGCGTCCAGGCCCACCCCGCGGCGGCGGAACGCTCCCCTGTCGTCCAGCGCCCGCAGCAGGCCGTCGGTGAACCGCTCGGGTGGCCGGGCAAGCTTCATCGCGGCCCTGCCCCGGGAGTTCATCGTGTTGTGCAGCCGGGCGTAGGGACCGGTGAAGTCACGATCGTCGGTGGTGCCCGCGTCGGTGATGATCTCGGTGTCGTAGGTGCCCGCGACCAACACGGTGACGCCGAGGCCGAAGGGCGCGATCTCACACGCCATCGACTCGCCCCACCGCTCCAGCGCTCCCTTGGCCGCCGAGTACGGCGCGGTGGCGGGCTGGCCGCGCACCCCCGCCGCGCTGGACACCAGCACGATGCGCCCCTCCCCCGCCGCACGCATCGACGGAAGCAGGGCCTGGGTGAGCGCGACCGGGCCCAGGACGCTGGTGGCGAACATCTTCTGCCACAAAGCCATATCGGTCTCCTCGACCATTCCGGCCGCGGAGATTCCGGCGTTGTGCACCAGCCCGTACGGCGCGCCGACGGTCTCTTCGATCGCCTTGGCCGCCGCGGTGACCGACGCCGCGTCCACCAGGTCGAGCTGCACCCCGACCAGCCGGTCGTCGGTTTCGCGGGCCCCGGTCGCCCCGCGCAGCAACGCCATCCCGCGGTCGGGGGCGCGCATGGCCGCGACCACGCGCCACCCCTCGCGGTACAGGCGCACCGCCGAGGCGAAGCCCAGCCCGCGGGACGCGCCGGTGATGACGACCGTGCGCGGCTCAGCCATTCGCACTCGCGGCAGCGCAGGGGCCCTTGCCCGGCGGCGGCGGATCGACGTGGGGCCGCCCGTTCGGCTCGCCGCTCATCCAGGTCGACCAGATGCCGACCGAGTAGGGACCCTGGGCGCCCGCCTTCTCGTAATACCCCTGAGGGTCATACACTTTGGCTTCGGGATACGGCCACGGGCAGGCGACGGACGTCGCCGCGTGGGTGACCTTGATGACGGCGAACCATGCCCCGTAGGCGAAGTAGGACACGTTGATGATGGCGAACATCACCAGGAACGTGCCGAGCACCGGGCGGCTCGGGAAGATTCTGGCTTTGGCCGCCAGCTTCTCGGCGACCGGCTTCCCGGTGTCGTCGCGGTAGCACAGTATCGCCGCGGGCACCATCACGAAGGTCACCGAGAACGACTCCCAGATCAGCGGGAACTGGAACGTCGTGCCGGTGAACACCGACCCCCACGGGATCACCTGCGAGTAGATGTACATGCCCATATGGACGAGCTGAATCTCCAGCCAGGCGTCGAAGACGAAGCCGATGGCACAGGTCAGCACGCCGAGGCTGACCAGCGGGTGCCGCGAGACGAACGCCTCGGGCCCGTACTTGGCCTGCAGCTTGCGCAGGATCCAGATCGCCGGGAAGTAGGGGCCGAAATAGAAAGTGACGTAGCCGAATACGACGAACGGCTCCACCGTCGGCGACAGCGATACCAGCGGCCACGACTCCGGCCAGTGGATGAGGTCGGGGTTGTAGACCGCGAACGGCGCCCAGTTCATGATCGGGTCCTGCCACACGATCAGCGTGGTGCACAGGAACATCAGCATCACCGGGCTGCCCGGATTGCGCCGCCAGCCCCTGACGAACACCACCAGCAGCACCAGCAGCATGATGACGGTGGAGATGTGCAGGAAGGTGATGTAGTCCAGCCCGAGCAGGAACTTCACCGGCCGCGGCCGGCCCTGCACGTTCGGGTTGGCGACACGCGGGTCCAGGGCGGTGCGGCAGTTCGCGATGAAGAACAACGCGAACGCCGCCAGCGCGGCACCGGCCAGCCATCCGCCCCAGCCGCGCTTGTCGCCTCGGCGCGGGCGGGCGGGCTTCTCGTCAAGCGTGGTCACGCGTCAGCCTTCCGCTCCGAAGCGATCGACAAGCCGGGAGTTGATGCCGTCGGCCTCGAGCGTGCGGGCCACCAGATAGCCGGCACCCATCCATGCCCGCCGCGTCCACTTGCCGAACGACACCCGGGTGCCGGGCGCGCCCGCCGCGGCCGGCATCATCTTCACCCGCTCCAGCGCCTCCTTGACCCCGCGCGGGCTCAGCGGGTGGGCGTCACCGAACGCGCGCACGAGGGCGGCGGCGACGTCCCGGTTGACCACGGGCACGCAGTACTCGGGGCGCCTGCCGCCGTACTTTGTCGCGTAGCGGTCGAGGAAGTCCTGGCCGAGACGGTTCTGCTCGTCATACTGGTCGACCCCGGTCCAGCCCATGAACGCGTTCCACATGATCGGGTTGACCCAGGCGTTCTGGAATGCCGTGGTGGTGAATCGGGGCGGGTCCCAGTCGACGGCCTGCAGCGCCGGGTTGATGAACACGATGCCGAAGCC
The DNA here is from genome assembly GCA_963711445.1 of uncultured Actinomycetota bacterium. Taxonomy (GTDB): domain Bacteria; phylum Actinomycetota; class Actinomycetes; order Mycobacteriales; family Mycobacteriaceae; genus Mycobacterium. Next base: position 560,950 of record CAVQEF010000001.1, on the reverse strand, counting down.
GAAGCCCAGATGCACGATCGCTTCGGACTTCGCATCGTGCAGCGTCCGCACGGCTTCGTTGATGTCCTGCGCGGTCTGCGCGATCGCCGCCTCCGCGACGATGCGAATGTCCTTGCGCCGGCATGCGCTTCGCAGGTTCTTCAGGTAGCTCTCGCCGATCAGGTTCTGCTCGACCAGGACGCCGATCTCGCTCAGCCCGCGCTTGGCGACGAGGTCGGCGATGAAGATCGGCTCGTCGGTCATCGAGCCCTGCGGGAAGGCGAACGTCCACTCGCCCAGCCAGTCGTCAGTGCCGGTGACGCTGATCGCCGGAACCTTGAACCGCTCCTCGATCGCCTCGCGGGTGGGCACGCAGTTGTCGGTGATGTGGGGGCCGAACACCGCCAGGCAGCCTTCGTCGACGAGCTCGCCGAACGCGTCGATCACCGCCTTGACCGATCCCTTGGGCAACCCCTCCACCTCGCGGTAGACCATCTGCACGGGCCGGTCCAGCACCGCGGATTCGACGGCGTCGGCGAAAACCAGGTCGAAGCAGCGCGTGAAGTCCGCCTTCATCTCCTCGGGGAACTGCGGCGGGAGCGTGAAGTCCATGAGGTAACCGACCTTGATCGGTTCCGCGCTGCTCTCGTAGGACATCTGACCTCCCGGGTGCCGAACGCATGCGCCGGCCCAGCTGTAAACCTAATATTTGTTCTGACAGTAGCGGTGGCGGTATGCAGCGTCAATCATCGAACCCGCCCGCCCCACCCAGATAGACCTCGATCATCTCGCCCAGCCCCCTGGCGACCGCCACGTCATCGGTGAGCGGGCCGGCGATCGCGGCCCGGGCCGCCTCGCGCAGGGTCAGGCCTTCGGCGACCAGCCTGCCCGCCGCGATGAGCACCCGGGTGGAGGCGACCTCCCGCAACCCGCCGGTCTCCAGCCGGCGGATGGCCTGCCCGAAGCGCACCAGCTCGGCCGCGGTGGCGTCCTCCACCCCCGCCTCGTGCGCGACGATGCCCTCTTCGACATCGGCTGGGGGAAAACCGAACTCGATGGCGACCATCCGCTGGCGCGTCGAATCCTTGAGGTCCTTGAGCACGCTTTGATAGCCGGGGTTGTAGGAAACCACCAGCCCGAATCCGGGCGCGGCGGCCAAGGTGACGCCGAGGCGTTCGATGGGCAGCTGCCGCCGGTGGTCGGCAAGCGGATGCAGCACCACCGTGGTGTCCTGACGGGCTTCGACCACCTCGTCGAGATAGCAGATCGCGCCCTCGCGCACCGCCCGGGTCAGCGGACCGTCCACCCACTCGGTCTCCCCGCCCTTGAGCAGATAACGACCGACGAGGTCCGCGGTGGTCAGGTCGTCGTGGCAGGCGACCGTGATCAACGGCCGGCCCAGGTCGTAGGCCATCGCCTCGACGAACCGGGTCTTACCGCAACCCGTCGGGCCTTTCAGGACGAGCGCCAGGCCCTGGCGGTAGGCCGCCTTGAAGACGGCCTCTTCGTTGTCGATCGCCGTGTAGTAGGGCCGCACCGTCTCCGCCTCGGGGGTTGCGCCGTTCCGGTACGCAAGCCCGGACTCGTTGGCCATAGCTTCCCTTCTGCTCGCGCAGTGCTTGGCAGCTTATACCGGAACAGATGTTTGTTTCAAGGACCTGGTGGCGGGCCCGTCGCGTCGTGCGCCAATTCGCTAACCATGTTCTCCGACAATGCATCACGACACGCTGCGGCTGATCTCCGCCGAGCGCAGCGCCGACCGGAACAGCGGTCCGACCACACCGGCGAGTTGGTCCGGGCGCGCGATCGTCGCGTGCGCGGCACCACCGAAGACTCGGCGCAGCGATTGCAGGTCGGTGCCCGCTCCGATCGTCAGGCAGACGCAGCCGGTCCCCCGGCGGCGGGCCTCCACGAGGGCGCGCCGCGCGTCCGCCGCGCCGTAGGCCCGCTCGTAGCCGGTGTCGTACGCCAGCCCGTCGGATACCACCACCAGCAACCGCCGCGACGTGCCGCCGCGCGCCTCCAAGACCGCCGAGCCGTGCCGGATGGCCGCACCGAGGCGCGAATACGCGCCCGGTTCAAGGCTGTTCAGACGCCTCATGACCCGGGAGTCGAGGTGGTCGTCGAAGCGCTTGACGGGCACCACGCTCACCGCCCGCCGACCCTGGGAGTAGTAGGCGTAGAGCGCGACGCGATCGCCCAGGTCATGCAGCGCGACGGTGAGGTTGGCGACCGCCGCGCGCTGCTGCTCGTGCACGGTCCGCGCGGAGGTCCCGGGCTCGGCCGCCGAGCCCGACGCGTCGAGGAGCAGCAGCACCGACAGGTCGCGCCGGCGCCGCAGGCTGTCGAGGTAGACCGCCTCGTCGGGCACCGACCCGGCCAGCGCCTCGACGCGGGCCTCGATCGCCGCGTCGATGTCGATGTCGTCCCCCTGCGTCTGGCGATGCCGGCGGTGCAGGCCCATCCCGAGGCGCGACAGCGGGCGGCGCACCCCGATGGCCTGGTCGATCGCCTGCGTGGCCGACGCCTTGATCTTCGGCTCCACCTCGCGCACGGTGCACCACGCGGGCCGGTAATCCTTGCGCGCGAGGTCCCATTCCGGGTAGGTCACGCCGTCCTCGGGCGTCGCGGGCCCGCGGTCGCCGATGCGCTCGGGCGACGTGGTGGCCGGCGACGACACGGCGTGGGCACCGCGGTCCGAGCGGTTCGTGCGGTGCGTGGGACTGTCCGCGCCGGGCGGTCCGCCGCCGCTGCTGCGCGACTTCTGCCTCTTTGCGGACAGCATCTTCTGCAACCACTTGCCGATGAAGCCGCCCCCGCCTACCGGGCTGGTGAACAGGTCGGGATCGGCGGAATCGTCGATTGCGTCGTCCGCCAAGGTTTGCAATTCCGTTGCGCCGCTGGCCCGTGGAGTGTGACCGGCGCTCGCCGGCTCCCCTCGTTCGGCCGCGCGCGAGCACGCGGCCAGCACCTTGTCCGCGCGGATCACCCCGAACTCCGGCGCCGCGGCCTCGATCGCCGCCCGTCCACCGGCCAGTTCCAGCGAGGCGACGGGCGAGTCGCTGCGGCTGGCGATGTCGCGGCTGCCCAACGACGCCAGGGCGCCCGGCAGCAGGTCGCCGTTGGCCACCAATGCGCGATGCGCCTCGATTGCCAGATAACGCCTGGCCAGCCGGGGGTGGCGGACCAGCGAGCGCACCACGGCGGGATCCAGGCTGCCGGCGGCGATCATCGAGGCTTGCACGGCAATCGCCCGAAGTTGCGCGCGGTGCCCCGCGCCGCCGTCGACGTACACGGTGTGGCCGTCCGTCCACGGGTGCACACCCCGTTTGAGGTCGGCCACCGCCATGGGCCGGCCGGCCAGCGCGGACGCGAACATGCCGAGGGCCTGCAGCCGGTCGGCGCGAGCGTCGTCTCCCACGCCCCCACCTCCGGTCCGCGGCGAACTCGTTGACCAAATATCTGTTCCACCGTAAAGTCCGGTTTCGTCGCGGTCAATGGACAAGCCGTCGGTCACGGCAATCGGGAGCCCACACCATGATTGACTTCACCGACCGCGTGGCAGTGGTCACCGGCTCCGGGCGCGGACTCGGCCGTCTCTACGCGCTGGACCTGGCGCGCCGGGGCGCCGCGGTGGTGGTCAACGACGTCGGCGGCTCGATGCGCGGCGAGGGCACCGACTCCCGGGTCGCCGACGAGGTCGTCGGCGAGATCACGCGGGCGGGTGGCACCGCGATCCCGTCCTATGACTCGGTCGACAGCGCCGCGGGCGGCCGGGCCATCGTCGACGCGGCGGTGGGCGCGTTCGGGCGGCTCGACGCGGTCATCAGCAACGCCGGCATCTTCGGCAGCGTGCCCTTCGAGGACCTCTCGCCCGACGAGTGGACCCGGATGCTGCGCGTGCATCTCGACGGCGGCTTCTATCTGTCCCAGCCCGCATATCGCGTGATGAAGCACAACGGGGGCGGCAGGTTCGTGTTCGTCTCGTCGTCCGCCGGGGTCTTCGGCCAGCCGATGGAGGCGCACTACGCCGCGGCCAAGGCGGGCCTGGTGGGGCTGGCGAACGTGATCGCCATCGAAGGCGAAGCACACGGCATACTCGCCAATTGCGTGATGCCCACCGGCTTCTCGCGAATGGTCAGCGAGACGGTCGGCGACGAGAAGTTCCTCGCCGAATCCGGCTTCATGCAAGCCATCCGGCCCGAACTCGTCGTGCCGCTGGTGACCTTCCTGGCCAGCGGCGCCTGCACGTTCACCCACCGCAACTACTCCGCGTCGGCCGGGCGCTACGCGCGGGTGTTCGTCGGCCTGACCGAGGGCTGGCTGGCCGACGCCCCGAGCCGGCCGACCGCAGAGGACATCGCCGCACACCTCGACCAGATGTCGTCGACGGAGAACTTCCTCGTGCCCACCTCGATCGTCGACGAGGTGCTCGACGTGTGTGCGCGGCGCGGCATCAGCGCGATGCCCGGCAACGCCAACGTAGAATTTCCCCAGCCCGACAGGAGCTGATCGTGGACCCCTCCTGTGACCGACCGTTGGCGGCGTCGCGCAGCGTCGCGGGCACCGTTGACCAGCTAACCGGTCAACCGTAGAGTCCGGCAGAGTGGATTTCTCGTATCCGGCGGACGTGGAACGGTTCCGCACCGAGCTGCGCGACTGGCTGTCGGCAAACCTGACCGACGAGTTGAGGGCCGCCCGCCGGTCCGCCGGGCGCACCGACGCGACGTTCGAGGCGTTGCGGGCATGGAACCGCAAGACGGCCGACGCCGGCTGGGCGGCGGTGTCCTGGCCGAAGGAATACGGCGGCCGCGGTGCGTCGGTGCTCGAGCAGCTGATCCACACCGAGGAGACCATCCGGGCGCGGGCGCCGTTGCCGCTCAACGTGATCGGCATGAACAACATCGCCCCCGCCATCATGCAGTACGGCACCGAGGACCAGAAGACGACGTTGCTCCCCCGCATGATGCGTGCCGACGACATCTGGTGCCAGGGCATGTCGGAGCCCGAGGCCGGATCCGATCTGGCCGCGCTGCGCACCCGCGCGGTGCGCGACGGTGACGACTTCGTGGTCAACGGGCAGAAGATCTGGACTTCGCTGGGACACCGGGCCCAGTGGTGCCAGCTGTATGTGCGCACCGACCCCGACGCCCCCAAACACAAGGGCATCTCGTGCCTGATCGTCGACATGACGTTGCCCGGCATCGAGGCCCGACCGCTCGTCACGCTCAACGGTGATGCCGATTTCGCCGAAGTGTTCTTTCACGATGTGCGGGTGCCGGCCAGCGCCCTGCTCGGGCCGCTCAACTCCGGCTGGCAGGTGGCCACCACCACGCTCAGCCACGAGCGCGCCGGGGCCGCACGCCTGTACGCCGAACTGCAGGTGCGGCTCGAGGAGTTGGTGGACGATTTCGCCTCCGTTGCGGGCGCGCTCGATGATCCGGTCACCCTGCGGCGCCTCGGCGAAATCGGCGTCCGCATCAAGTATCTCGAAGTGCTGTGCCAGCGGTCGATCTCGGCGACGCTGCACGGCGGTGTCGGACAGTGTGGCGTTCGGGTCGGCCAGCCTGGCCAAGTCCGTGTGGGGGGAGATCGGGCAGGAAATGGCCGCGCTGGCCTTCGACGTGCTGGGCACTCGCGACAGGCGGTGGGTCGACTACCGGTTGACGTCACGGTCGTTGACCATCGCGGGCGGCACCACCCAGATCAACAAGAACATCACCGCACAACGCGTGCTCGGGCTGCCGCGCCAATGAACCTCGAACTGACCGAAGAGCAACTGGCGCTGCGCGACACCGTGCGCCGCTTCCTGGCCGAAAAGGCCTCCATTGCCGATCACGTGCGCCCGCTGCTCGACGACCCGATCGGCACCACCGACGCGGTCTGGCGCGGCCTCGCCGACCTCGGCGCCACGGGGCTGTTGGTGCCGCAAGAATGCGGCGGGGCCGGCATGACCATGGCCGAGGCCGCCGTCGTCGCCGAAGAACTCGGCGCCGCCCTGCATCCCGGGCCATGGGTGTCGAGCGCGGTCGCCGCGGCGCGCACGCTGACGACGCTCGGCACCGGCACGGCCACCGCCACGCTGCTGAGCGGCATCGCCGACGGCGGCACGATCGCCACCGTCGGCTTCCTGGATCCCGAGAACTCCTCCGTCACCGCGGTGGCACAGGGGCCCCACAGCGTGGTGCGGGGCGAGATCGCCGCCGTGCCCGACGCCGCGGCCGCCGACACCCTGCTGATCGTCGCCGCGGACGCGACGGGGACCGGGCTTTACGCGGTACCGACCGCGTCCGCCGGGCTTTCGGCGACAGCCGAACACGGGATCGACCAGACCCGCAAGCGGTTTCGCGTCACGCTGGACGGCGTGGCCGCGCACCGGCTGGCCGCGGCTTCGCCGGAGGCCACCGCGGCGGTGGTCGACGACGTGCTCATCGCGATGGCCGCCGACGCGCTGGGGGCAGCACGCGCCATCATGCACCTGGCCGTCGAATATGCCAAGACCAGAAAGCAATTCGGCCATGCCATCGGCTCTTTTCAGGCGGTGCAGCATCTGTGCGTCGACATGTACGAGACCGTCGAGCTGGCTCGCAGCGGCGTGATCCACGCGCTGTGGGCCGCCGATCACGCCGACGCCGTGGAGCGTCACCTGGCCGCGGTGCGAGCGAAAGCCTTCGCCGGGCAGCTGGCCGCCGTAGGCGACATCGCGGTCCAGGTGTTCGGCGGCATCGGCTACACCTGGGAGCACGACGCTCACCTCTACCTCAAACGCCTGCTGGGCTGGAGCGCGTTCCTCGGTGGGCCCGACAGCTACCTCACCGAACTCGGTGCGCGCCTTGCGAATAGGAAAGTGGAGGCGTGATGGACATCGAGCACCTGCTGACCGCGACCCGCTCGGCGCGCAAGTCGCTCGATCCGGAGGAGCCGGTCGACCCGGCCGACCTGCGGGAGTGCCTGCGCATCGGACTGCAGGCCGCCAACGGCTCGAATCAGCAGTCGTGGCGCTGGCTGGTGGTCACCGACCCTGTGCTGCGCGGCAAGATCGCCGAGCTGTACCGCGACGCCTACCTGTTGCGCGTCGGCGGGCAGCTGCTTGCCGAGTCCATTCCGGCCGGCACACCGGAGGGCCGCATCCTGTCGTCGACGGAGTGGCTCGTCGAGAACATGGCCAGGATTCCGGTACTGGTGATCCCCTGTTACCGGCCGTATCTGCCGCGTATCGAAGGCGATGAGTCGTTCCATCAGGCCACGGTGTACGGCTCGATCTTCCCGGCGGTGTGGAACTTTCAGCTGGCCCTGCATACGCGCGGCTACGGGACGTGCATCACGACGCTGCACCTGCACCGCGAAGAGGAAGTCCGCCGGCTGCTCGGGATCCCGCCGACGTATGTCCAAGGCTGTCTGCTGCCGGTCGGCCGGCTCCGTGCCGGGCATACGTTCCGGCCGGCCCGCCGGCGACCCGTCGAAGAGGTGGTCGCGCGCGACCGCTGGGACGGCCCGGCGCTCTAGAACCGGAGATCACGCCGCCTCGTGCGGTTGGTTCGGCGACGCCCCTCAGACTCCCGTCCGCGGGATCACACTGGGCCGCTGCTGCGCCATTTGCGGGCTCACGCCGCCGCGGCCCATCATCCCCCCGGGCATCCCGGCACCGGCTCCCATGCCACCCATCGGCATCGGCATCGGCATCATGCGACCCATGGGCATCGCAGCACCCTGCTCCATCGCAGCAGCGGCATTCATCCCGCCCAGTCCCGACATCGCCGCGCTGCCCAACCGGGTCGGCATCGATCCCTGCCAGGTCGACGGCACCGACAACGCCCCCACCATGCGCGCCTTGCCCAAACCCGCCGACATCGCCGCACCCAGCCCGCCGCCGCCCAGTGGCTTCATCGCCGGCAGTGCCGCATGGGCCGCCGGCCCAACCCCGTGAGCCAACGTCGCGGCGCCCGCCGCCGGACCGGCGGCCGTGCCGCCCATGCCGCCCATGCGCATCAACATCATCATCGGGGACATCATCATGCTCACCGGGTACATCAGCATCGACACATCTTGCAGCGGCAACGACTGCACCATCGACATCAAGGCGGGGCCCTCCGCCGCCATGCCCTGCAACGGCGCGGGCAAGGCCGACCAAATCCCCGAGGCTTCCTGTGACACCCACGAGGTCAGCCCCGACAGGCTTGTCGGCGGGATATTGAACGGCCCCAACGTCGCGGCCGCCGATGTCGCCGCCGAGTGATAGCCCAGCATTGCGCCGACATCTTGAGCCCACATCTCCATGTATTCGAACTCGGTGGCCGCGATCGCCGGGCTGTTCTGACCCAAGAAATTGGCCGCCACCAACGACGCAAACGTCTTCCGATTCGCTGTCACCAACGCCGGGTGCACCGTTGCAACCAGCGCCGTCTCAAAGGCCGTCGCGGCCGCCCGAGCCCCACCGGCCGTTCCCACGGCCTGCTCCGCCGCCGCGCTCAGCCACGACACATACGGCGCGGCCGCGGCCGCCATCGCCATCGACGCCGGGCCCGACCACGGCCCCGCGGTCAGATGCGTAATCACCGAATGGAACGATGCCGCCGAAGCCTGCAAGTCTTGCGCCAACCCGTCCCACGCCTGCGCCGCCGTGAACAAGGACGCCGTTCCCACACCGGTAAAGATCCGTGTCGAGTTGATCTCCGGTGGCAACCAAGAAAAGTCCAGGACCATCGCAACCCCTATGCGGCCGGCCGCACCAACGGCTTACTAGTGATCCACATACAAAAGTCGCCTATCGATATAATCGTCTACGGCGATTATTTACCCTATCTGCGAATAGTAGGCGCATCGCGCACAGAAGTCTGCATTTTCACCAAATCTTGGATGAGTCCAGGAACGTGGTGTGCGAGGCCGTCGTGCGATGTGTTGGCGTCACCCGGGGCGGTTGCCGACGGTGGGCCGCGTCCTCGCCACCGGTCTACGCGGTGGTCGCACGCGGCCTCCGGGTGGGTCGCAGACTCTAGAATGGGACCGTCACGGCTTTATGCAGGGCGTTTGTTGCGCGTGGTCTGATAGCCTCTAACAAACATTTGGTTCGGTGGGAGGACGAATGCGCAGGGCCCCAGATCCACTGTCGTCCGGGCTTGCGCATCGCTAGTCATGGCCAAAGCCGAATCATCGTTGAAGGGCAAGCCGTCGCCGGCCGACCGCATGGACCAAGCGGGCGACGCCGGGACTCGCCGCACCGAAATCCTCGAGACTGCCGCATCTTTGATCGCCTCTTCGGGATTGCGGACATCGCTGCAGGAGATCGCCGACGCAGCGGGCATCCTCCCCGGCAGCCTGTATCACCATTTCGAGTCCAAAGAGGCCATCCTCGTCGAGCTGATCCACCGTTACCAGGACGATCTGAACCGTATCGGGCAGGCCGCCCAAGCAAGATTGAACGAACCCGACTCGCGTCCGGTGTCCGCAAAGATCATCGAGCTGGGATCCGCGATCGCCAACTGCGCCGTGCGGCACGGCGCCGCCCTGCAGATGTCGTTCTACGAAGGGCCGAGTTCGGATCCCGAACTCATGAAGCTGACCCATCAGCAGCCCGTGGCGATTCAGGAAGCGATGATGCAGACGCTGCGCGCCGGGCGATGGAGTGGCTACATAAAGCCCGACATCGACCTTCCGACACTGGCCGACCGGATCTGCCAGACGATGCTGCAGGTCGGGCTTGCCGTCATGCGCCACAATTCCCCACCGGACCAGGTCGCCGGGCTGCTGTGCCGAATCATCCTGCACGGGTTGGCCTCCCGGCCACCCACCGACCCCGCGCTGGACCGGTCCAAGGCTTTTGCCGCCGCCAATGACGTGATCGCGACGTGGGCCGACGACAGCGCGGACGCCGGCGACAAAGCGGCACACGTGCGCGCGGTAGCCCGAAAGGAATTCGGCCGCAGGGGCTACGAGGTCACCACCATCAGGGACATCGCGGCGGCGGCGGGCCTGGGTACCGGGACCGTCTATCGGGTAATCGGATCCAAGGACGAGTTGCTGGCCTCCATCATGGAGTCCTTCGGCCGGAAGGTCGAGGCGGGCTGGGTGGCCGTCCTGCGCGCGGACGCCACACCCGTCGAGAAGTTGGACGCCCTGAGCTGGGTCAACGTCAACGCGCTTGACCGGTTCTCCGACGAGTTCAGGATTCAGCTGGCCTGGATGCGGCAGTCGCCGCCGGACACGCCCAACCCGGGCTGGTTGTATGCCACGCGACTCCGGCAGATGAAATCGCTGCTTTCCGAAGGCATTCGCTCGGGCGACATCAGCATCGACGCCCCGTCCACCGCGATGCTGGCGCGCTGTGTCGTCGGCCTGCAATGGATACCGGAGAACATCCAGCGCAACATCGGCAAACGCGCGGCGCTGCTGCATGCCCGTGACACGGTGTTGCGGGGTGTCGCGGTCCGCGGCAGGTAGGTGTTGAACCAAAAAACTGTTACCCATACAGTTGGGCAATTAGAACTGGGTTGGCAGTTAAAGAGAAGGGGATTTCCATGACCATTGTCGATCGCTTGCGCTATGACGGCAAGCGGGCGCTCGTTGTCGGCGGTGCGACCGGCATGGGCGCCGCGGCGGCCAAGTCGGCCGGTGAGCTCGGGGCCGAGGTCATCGTGATGGACTACGCGCCGGTGAACTACGACGTCGCCAAGTCCATCCAGGTGGACCTGCGCGATCCCGCGTCGATCGACGCCGCCCTCGAGCAGCTGGACGGTCCGATCCACGCCCTGTTCTCGGCCGCCGGCATCGCCGAGGGGACCACCGACCTGATGGCGATCAACTTCCTCGGCCATCGGCACCTCATCGAGCGTCTGCTCGAGAAGAACCAGCTCCCCTCGGGCTCGGCGATCTGCTTCATCTCCTCGGTCGCCGGGATGGGCTGGGAGAACGATCTGGAGCTGCTCACCGAATTTCTCGCCACCCCCGACTTCGCCGCGGCGCAGGAGTGGGTCAAGGCACACGAGTCGGAAGGCATCATCCACTACGGCTTTTCCAAGAAGGTCGTCAACGCCTACGTGGCGACCCAGGGCTATCCCCTGCTCAAGAAGGGCATCCGGATCAATGCGATCTGCCCGGGGCCGACCGACACCCCGCTGGCCCAGTCCAACGCCGACCTCTGGCTGACCTTCGCGCAGGACTACCGCGACGAGACCGGCTCCAAGGTGCACACCCCGGAGCAGATGGGCGACGTGATGGCGTTCCTCAACAGCGCCGCCGCCTTCGGCATCAACGGCATCACGCTGCTGGTGGACTACGGGCACACGATGGCATCGCTGACCAACGCCTACCCGCCGGGCAAGCCGATCATCGACATCATCATGGGCAGGGTGAAGCTCTAGCAGCGGGATCCGCCGGTACCGTCGGTCGGTATGGGACGAATCGTCGTCATCGGCGGCCACGGCAAGGTCGCGTTGCATCTGGCCCCCATCCTCACCGGACGCGGCGACGAGGTGAGCTCGGTGTTCCGCAACCCGGACCACCGGCAGGACGTCGCGGCCACCGGCGCCCGACCGATCGTCGCCGACATCGAGCGGCTCGACACCGATGGGCTGGCAAGTCTGCTGGCCGGGCACGACGCGGTCGTCTTCGCCGCCGGGGCGGGTGGGGGTGACCCGGCGCGGACCTACGCCGTCGACCGTGACGCCGCGATCCGCGCGATCGATGCCGCCGCGCAGGCGGGCGTGCGGCGTTTCGTGATGGTGTCGTATTTCGGTGCGGGTCCGGATCACGGTGTGCCGCAGGATCAGCCGTTTTTCGCCTACGCCGAGGCCAAGGCGGCCGCCGACACCCACCTGCGGGCCAGCGGCCTGGACTGGACCGTTTTGGGCCCGGGCCGCCTCACCCTCGAACCGGCCACCGGCCGGATCGCGGTCGGCGCCGGACACGAGGTCTCCCGGGCCGACGTCGCCCGCGTCGTGGCCGCCGCGCTGGCGGACGACGCGACCGTCGGCCGAACCATCGACTTCAACAACGGCGACACGCCGATCGCCCAAGCCCTGGCAAGCTGACCGGTCCGCGACTGTGACCCTACGGTCACGTTCGGCTGCCAGCGTGACCGTGGCGTCACGTTCGGCTCCGGGGCAGGCCGGGGCAGGCCGCAGGCAGGCCGCAGTCAAATCGCGGAGTAAGCTCCGCGACGCAGCTGGTCTGCCGTCGCCGCACGCCGTGGCGTCGGCATCGAGCGGGGCACGTTATACATGCCACGCGAGAGGGAACCCGGTGAGAGTCCGGGACTGTCCCGCAGCGGTATGCAGGAACGACCGCCGTCACACGCACTGGTCACCAACGACTGGGAAGCGACGGCCAGTAGGAGCACCGACAAGCACCACGGTGCGCGCCTGCGAGTCCGAAGACCTGCCGGCTGCGCCGGGCGCGCCGCGCCTGGCGGCTCATCGCCCCGTGGAATGGGCGTCTGGCCGTGGCCGTTGCGGTTGGTGTGCCGGAGGTGCGCACCTCCAAGCGGCCTGGGCTGCGCGTCCGCCGGCGGTGAGTATCCCGTCGAACGATAGGACGACATCGTGACCCCCCAACCATTCACCGCGACCGTGATCGGCTCCCCCCGCATCGGCCCCCACCGCGAACTCAAGCGCGCGACCGAATCCTACTGGGCCGGGCGCACCGGTCGGGCAGAGCTGGAATCCGTCGCCGCGACGCTGCGCCGCGACATGTGGACGGGGCTGGCCGCCGCCGGCCTGGATTCGGTGCCGGTGAACACGTTCTCCTACTACGACCACATGCTCGACACGGCCTTCATGCTCGGCGCGCTGCCGGCACGGGTGGGCAACGTCGATGACGACCTGGACCGGTACTTCGCGCTGGCGCGCGGGAACGACGACATCGCTCCGCTGGAGATGACGAAGTGGTTCGACACCAACTACCACTACCTGGTGCCGGAGATCGAGCCCGCGACCCGGTTCACCCTGCACCCCGACAAGGTGCTCTCCGAGCTTGAAGAGGCTCTTGCCCAGGGCGTCCCGGCGCGGCCGGTGATCGTCGGCCCGATCACCTTCCTGCTGCTGAGCAAGGGCATCAAGGGTGCGGGCGCGCCGATAGGGCGGCTCGAGGAACTGATGCCGATCTACTGCGAACTGCTGTCGCGGCTCGCCGACGCCGGCGCCCAGTGGGTGCAGTTCGACGAGCCGGCGCTGGTCACCGACATCTCCCCCGACGCGCCGGCGCTGGCCGAGGCCGTGTACAACAGGCTGGGCTCGGTGAGCAACCGTCCCGGCATCTATGTCGCGACCTACTTCGGCGACCCCGGCGCGTCTTTGGCGGCGCTGGCCCGCACGCCGGTCGAGGCGATCGGCGTCGACCTGGTGGCCGGCGCCGACACGGCGGTGGCCTCGGTGCCCGACCTGGCCGGCAAGACCCTGGTGGCCGGCGTGGTCGACGGGCGCAACGTCTGGCGCACCGATCTCGAGGCGGCGCTGGGCATGCTCGCCACGCTGCTGGGTTCGGCGGCCGCCGTGGCGGTTTCGACGTCGTGTTCCACGCTGCACGTGCCGTACTCGCTCGAACCGGAGACCGGCCTGGACGACAAGCTGCGCGGCTGGCTGGCGTTCGGGCACGAGAAGGTGGCCGAGGTGGTGACGCTGGCGCGCGCGCTCCGCGACGGTCGCGCCGCGGTCGCCGACGAGATCGCGGCGTCGAATGCCGCCGCCGCCTCCCGTCGCGACGATCGGCGGCTGCACAACGAACGGGTGCGCGCCCGCATCGCGTCGATCCTCGACTCCGGGGCGCACCGCGGCGACTCGGCGCAACGCCGCGCCGCTCAGGAGGCGCGGCTGCACCTGCCGCCGCTGCCGACCACGACGATCGGCTCATACCCGCAGACCTCGGCGATCCGCAAGTCGCGCGCGGCTTTTCGCGCCGGGGAGATCGGCGAGGACGATTACGTCGACCGGATGAAGCGGGAGATCGCCGACGTCATCAGGTTGCAGGAGCGGCTCGGCCTCGACGTGCTGGTGCACGGGGAGCCGGAACGTAACGACATGGTGCAGTACTTCGCCGAGCAGCTCGCGGGCTTCCTGTCCACCCGCAACGGTTGGGTGCAGTCCTACGGCAGCCGGTGTGTCCGCCCGCCGATCCTCTACGGCGACGTGTCGCGCCCGCACCCGATGACGGTCGACTGGGCCACGTACGCGCAGTCGCTCACCGACAAGCCGGTCAAGGGCATGTTGACCGGGCCGGTGACGATCCTGGCGTGGTCGTTCGTCCGCGACGACCAGCCGCTGGCCGACACCGCCGACCAAGTGGCGCTGGCCATTCGGGACGAGACCGTCGACCTGGAGGCCGCGGGGATCGCGATCATCCAGGTCGACGAGCCCGCCCTGCGTGAGCTGCTGCCGCTGCGCCGAGCCGCTCAGGGCGAGTACCTGCGCTGGGCCATCCGGGCTTTCCGCTTGGCCACCTCGGGCGTGGCTGACTCGACCCAGATCCACACCCACCTGTGCTACTCGGAATTCGGCGAGGTGATCGGGGCGATCTCCGACCTGGACGCCGACGTCACCTCCATCGAGGCGGCGCGCTCGCACATGGAGGTGCTCGACGACCTGAACTCGGTCGGGTTCGCCAACAGCGTGGGCCCGGGCGTCTATGACATCCACTCACCGCGGGTGCCCAGCACCGACGAGATGGCCGATTCGCTACGCGCCGCCTTGAAAGCGCTCCCGGCACAACGCCTCTGGGTGAACCCCGACTGCGGGCTCAAGACCCGTTCGGTCGAGGAGGTGACCGTGTCGCTGCAGAACATGGTCGCGGCCGCCCAAGAGGTCCGGGCGGGAGTCTGACGTTCGCGAGTCGCCCAGCGTCACGCCAGCGTGGCGCTGGGTGCCGAGCTCGATCAGCCACCGGCCGGCGAGCGGGGCATGATCTTGGCCGGCACCTTGCTCGCCATGCCGGCCAGACCCCGCCCGCTGAGCGAGCCCATGAGCGCCTGGGCGAATGGGCTGTTCGGCATGGCCGATGCCTGCGTCAGCGCCGGGCTGGCCACGCTGGTCTCCGGCAGCACCGGCGCCGCGCGGCTCACGCCCTGGGCGGCCGTCGACCATCCCGGCGGAATCGACAGCCCACCCAGTTTGGTCGCGTGCGCCAACTGGGCCGAGACGGTCGATCCCCACGTCCTGAGCTGATTGCTGATCCCGCCGACGACCATTTGCATCTTGTTGTCCACGAAGTGACCGATGCTGTTGAGCAGGCCCTCGCTGCTGGTCAATCCCATCCCCGACGAACTGGCCGAGTTGCCCATGCTCATGAACATCCGCGCCGGCGTGCTACCCATCATCACGCCGTAGTACGCGGCCTGAACCGAATATATGGAGGACTGGGTCAGACCCGTTCCGTTGATCAACGAGCCCAGACCGGTGGTGTTCAGGACCCAGGCCACGGGAGCCGACGTCGTCAACGCGCCCAGCGTCGTCTGCACCTCGGTGCCCAGCGTGGTCAATGACGCCAGGACGTTGGCGCCGGTAGCGCCACCCACCAACGGCGTGACCGCCGCCGCCGGATTCGTCATCGGCGGCGGCGCATTGAACGCCGGCATCTGCAACGCACTGCCGGCCGACGCGGCGTACCCGTTCATCGCCCCGACGTCCTGCGCCCACATCTCCAGGTACTCGCCCTCGGTCGCCGCGATCGCCGGGGTGTTCTGACCGAAGATGTTCGACGCGATCAACGCCGCCAGCACGGCCCGATTCGACGCGATCACCGGCGGCGGCACCGTCATCGCGAACGCCGTCTCGAACGCGACCACCGCCGCGCCGGCCTGCGCGCCGGCCTCCGCCGCCGCCGCGGCCGTGGCACTCATCCACGAAACATACGGGGCGGCCGCGGCAGTCATCGCCATCGCCGAGGGCCCTGACCACCCGCTGTTCAGGTTCGCGATCACCGACTGATACGAACTGGCCGTCGAGTACAGATCGGTCGCCAGCGACTCCCAGGACGCCGCGGCAGCGGCCAACGGCCCCGGGCCGGGACCCGCATACATCATTGCCGAGATGAGCTCGGGTGGAAAAAACGAGAAAAACACCCGGCCGCCCTCCTAGCCGGCCGCCGCCACGTTCGCCGCCTCGGTCGTCGCGTACGACGTGCCACCGGTGGACAGGGCGCTCACGAACGACTCGTGAATCTGGTTGGCCATCAACGCGATCGTCTGGTAGGCCAACCCATGCGCGGCGAAGTGCGTGGCCACCAACGCCGACACCTGATCGGCCGCCGGCGGGGCCACCTCGGTGGTCGGCTCGGCCACGGCCGCGTTGTTCACCGCCATCGACGCACCGATCGTCGACAAGTTCCCCGCCGCGGCGGTCAACATTTCCGGTCGTGCCGTCACAAAGGACACGCCCCCACCTCCTTCAATACAGCCGCCACTCCTTTGGGCGACAACGGTCGATATTCACGTGGCATCAGACACATTCAGCTACAGGCTGTTGCCGGTGCAGCGCAAATCGGTTGTGTTCCAAAGTATCCGGCTATTCTATTCCCCAACCGTTATGCCCGTGAGGTTTTCGGTGATCTGGCACCCCCTGTCTCGTCAACGCCCGACGAAGGACATCGCACCATCGACCCGGCGTTGGTTCCGGCTCGACGGCTTTGGCTTCTGCCGGCGCCGCCTCTCCGCGGCAACCCGCACCGCGGAAAGGGCGCGTCAAAGCCGGACTCAGAACATCGACATCAGATCCATCACGATCCCGCTCAAGTTGGGCGCCAGCTCGGCGGCCAACATCGAGCCGATATCGGTGACGGCCGCCGGGTCGAACGCCATGGACAGCGCGGCGGGGTCGAACGACGCGGCCAGCGCTGCAGGATCGAACGCGGCGGCCAGATCCGCCGTAATGGACGCCGGATCCAGCGACGTCAATGCGGCAGCTGCGGTCGCGCCCGCAGCCGGGGTAATCGCCTTCGCGATCGCTTGCGGGATGACGTTGACGAAGTCCGCCAGCAGCCCGCCGACTAACCCGTTGGAAGGACTGAGAACTCCCAACGCCCCGGTCGGGGCATATCCGTTGAGGAACGCGTTGGTGGCCACGGCCGGAATGTTCACCAGATCGGTCAGTGCGGTCGTCGGCATTCCGGCATCCCAAGCATCGACGACCGCCTGACCCTGATCACCGACCGCATTGACGGTGCCGAAGACCGGGCTGAGTGCGCCGAGCAGAACGAAGATCAGCTTGCCGCCCTCGGCAAGGTTGAACAAGGCGTTGGACACGTTGTCCAGGTTCCCGGTGATGTCGGTGGGGATGCTGAAGATGGGGAACAAGTTAAAGGCCGGCTGGATGAGCATCGAGCTGAGAATCGTGTTGAGGACATCCGCCGCGGCGCTGATGTGACCAGAAGTGAAATCGCTGATCATCTGGTCCGCCAGCGGCACCAGGCTGGTGGCGCTGGTTCCGGTGATGAAGTCCCACTGCGCAAGGCCGAAATTCTGCAGCGACGCGCCGATGGTGTCAGCGTAGCCCACCTGGTTGGCGACGACCTGCTGCAACGCCGGGAACGGATCGGCGAACCAATTCTGACCTATGGTTTGCAGGTTGGCCCCCGACGTCTCAAAAACGTTGAGCCACTCCATGATCGGGTTGGTCGCCGCGCCGGCAGCGGACGTCAGGGCGGCGAAATCGCTGAAGTTCAGCGATCCGGCCGCCCCGGTCGCAAGGTTGGTGGCCACGTCGCCGATGTCGGAGGCGACTGAGCCGGTCAGCTGTACGGCGCGTTCCTGAATGTCGGCAGCGATGCCGGGCGCTACCGGATTGACCGCGATCATGCTGGCACCGACGAGCGCGACGCCGGCGGCCAAACAGGGCCGCATGTGGGTAGCCGCGCTCGAAAACCCTGCGTCGCCAGCCCCCTGTTGTTTTTCATTGCTCAACACGAAAGCCACGGTCCCTCCTTTGCTAGATTCCACCTATGACGCCGATCACAGCGTCCAGCCCGGACGTTACCTGAGAGTAAGGTTAGAAACAAGACATCCGTCAAATTGGTTCGCATGGCATTTGAGCTGCAGGTTTTCAAATTGACGCAAGTGACAGATGTGAATGTTCGTTGCACGTGGCAATAGTTGCTCATACACGCAGAGCGTGCCGGTTCCCTTCGCTAACTAGTTAGCCAGATGGTTGCCATCGCTATTGCCAAAAAGTCAACAACGAGGATGTTTGGGATGTTTTCTCCTTTGCTGTTTGGCCACCCGGCCCGGCATCGACGCGCCCGCGACCGACTTTGCTGTCACGTGCGTGCGCCGAGCGGATACCGGATGACCGTCAGGTTGGCGTGCGATCGCGTGACAACCGGGTCGTTGGTAGATCCGGCGGCGCGACGCCAACTCGTTTGCGGGGCAACGCCTTGCGCGGCCCACGGGTCCGGGCGCTCAGTCAGCGCCAATGCGTGGGTGTCCGTTCGCTACGGGGTCGGGGCGTCCGACAGCACCTGGACGGGAACGTCGTCGGCCCAGGGCTGGCGGGTCACCATGTCGGCGACTTTGACCACGCCGCGCTCGAATTCGCCCGTCGCCGCGTCGACCAGCCGGTACTGCTGGGTCTGCTTGTGGATCGGCTGCGCGTCGAGCAGGACGACGCGCACCTCCCCCGGCTCGAAGTGGCAGCGCTGCTGCAGGGCGGCGATCAGCTGCTCGTTGTGCATGTGACCGTCGCCGAAGTTCCAGCCGATGGCGGTGCTGCAGATCCGTTCGCCGTCGGTGATGACGTAGTCGTCCTCGTTATGGCCCGCCATCGCGCGGTGCGCCAGGGTGAACAGCGCCCGGCCGTGAGTGTTGAAGCCGCGGAACGCATATCCCATGTAGATCGGGATCTGGGCGGCCTCCGGGCTGCCGTAGAAGCGCTCCAGCTGGGCCTGCGGCATGCTGGCGATCGCCACGATCCCCCTGGCGATCTTGTCGTTGGCCGAGGGTTTGATGCACCACAGCGTCGTGTCCCAGTTGCCGGCGTAATACCGCATGCCCGGCAGGAACGAGATCTTGCGGGGAAACATGTTGCCCAGGATGACGATTCCCGCGACGACGACGAACAGGATCGCCACCGGCACCGGGTGCCGCAGGTCGGTCAAACCCAAGCGGGCTTGCGCGACGAACAACGACAACACACCGAAGATCATGAAGACGTTCCACTCCAGTGGCACCCCCATCGGGATCGACACCAGGATCCCGAGGTGGAAGCAGACCATGACGATCGCGGCCACCGCGGTCGGCTTGCCGCCGTGGGAGAAGAACAGCGCCAGCGGCACCAGCATCTCGATGGCGGTGCTCAGGTGGGCCAGCCAGCGCGACAGCCACCCGGGGCGCAGGTCGTCGGGAAACTTCTCGAAGAAGCGCCGCTTCAGCCACCGGGGACGCACCAGCGGGTTGTTGGACATCATCGTGGAGATCACGAACGGGAAGTGCTTGTTGAGCTTCGAGGTGGCCGCGCCCATCCAGATGACCAGGAAAACCAACTTGGCGGCGACGATCATGTCGACCCCGCCGAATAAGAAGGTGACCGCCAGGCTTGCGTAGACCTCGCCGCGGGCGGCCAGGAAGATCACCTTGTCGCGCAACCCCAGCACGCCGAGGAGCAACAGGATCAGCACGATCTCCCACGTCGGCAGCAGCCCGATCGTGGTGCCCAGTTCGGGTACCGGCCCGGTGCCGTCGGACAGCAGCGCGCCGAACGTCACCATCAGCAGCAGCCCGTACAGCGCGACGTCGATCGGCGTGCGCTTGGTGCCGCGGGTCCACGGGACCCGGTCCGGCCACGGTGGCAGCCGGATGGTGCCGAACCGCATCCAGTACAGGATCGAACCCATCGGCGGGAAGAACCTGTTGTTCAGCGGGCCGAAGCCACAGCCCAGGCCGATCACCTCGAACAACATCGTGTACAGCACGACCTTCTCGAAGACGATCGGCTCCGACCACCACGAGGCAACGCCGGTGAAACCGTGGATACCGTTGGTGGCCAACGCGAAAAGCCAGCCGAACAGGATGTAGAGCAGGATCTTGACCACGTAGAACAAATGCAGGACGACCGGCGTGCCGAAGCCGACCTCGGCCCAGTGACGGGCCATCGGGCGGACCTTCTCGCTGCGGGTGCCCTTGCTCCATTCGGCTATGTCGATCTGCGGCAGGTCGGGCTTGAGGAATCCCATGGTTTCACAGACTAGAACCTGTTCTAGCCGAGCGTGCTCCGGTCCGCTCAAACAATCCTTTGCCTGCGGGTTACGGAGGGCCTACCGTGAATGCTCATGAACAACAGGCTGCGGCTCCCCGCGTGGACGGCGGTCGGCGCCGTCCTGACGATCGCCTGGGCCGCCGCGACTCCCGCCGCCCGTGCCGACGCGCCCGCGCCCGGTGATGCGTGCACGGTGCTGCACGCCACCGCCGACGACGTCAACGGGCGCACGATGTGGTGCAACCCCACGATGACCGGCGCCCATACGCTGGTGTGGCAGTACGGCGGGCCGGCTAAGCGCCCGGCCGCGCAGTCGACCGTCACCCGAAGATTCCGCGCGGGATCACCGGCGCCCGGTCCAGCACCCGCGGGTCGATCACGACGTTGAGCGCACCCAGCTCCGTGGCTTGCAGGTCGGCCAGGGCGTCCACCGCGGACATAAACCGTTGCTGCTCAGCGGATTCCACGACGCCGTCGGCGAGTTCGGCGAATTTCCGCTGGTACTGCGGGCGCCGGAACGGCCGGGCTCCCAGCGGGTGCGCGTCGGCAACGGCCAGCTCGTCGACGATCACGTGGCCGTTGTTCAGCCGCACCTCGGCCCGGGCGCCGAACCCCACCTCGGCCGGGTCGCTCGAGTGGTAGCGGCGGGTCCACTCCGGGTCCTCGACGGTGGCGATCCTGCGCCACAGCGCGACGGTGTCGGGGCGGTGGGCGCGCTCGGGGGCATAGGAGCGCTCGTGGTGCCAGCCGCCGTCCTGCAGCGCGACGGCGAAGATGTAGGGCAGCGAGTGGTCGAGCGTCTCCCGTGAGGCGTCCGGGTCGAATTTCTGCGGGTCCCCCGAGCCCGTGCCGATCACCACGTGAGTGTGGTGGCTGGTGTGCAGCACGATCGACGCGACCTGCTCGAGGTCGCCGATGCGCCCGCGCAGCCGCCGGGCCAGATCGATCGGCGCCTGGCTCTGGTACTCCGCGGAGTACTCCTTGGTGTAGCTGTCCAGGATCGCGCGCTTGGGCTCGCCGGGGGCGGGCAGCGGCACGTGGTATTCGCAGTCGGGCCCACCGAGCAGCCAGGCGATCACGCCGTCCTCGCCCTCCCAGATCGGCGCGGGTGAGCCCTCGCCGCGCATCGCCCGGTCGACCGCCTCGATGGCGACCTTTCCGGCATGCGCCGGCGCAAACGCCTTCCAGCTGGAGATCAGGCCCTTGCGGGATTGGCGGGTGCTGGTGGTCAGGTGCAGGGCCTGTCCGACCGCCTGATAGATGGTCTCGGCGTCCAGCCGCAGCATGGTCCCGATCCCGGCGGCCACCGCGGGGCCCAGGTGCGCGACGTGGTCGATCTTGTGCTCGTGCAGGCAGATCCCGCGGGCCAGGTCGATGTGGATCTCATAGGCGGTGGCCAGGCCGCGGACCAGGTCGGCGCCGGACACCCCGACCTGCTGGGCGACCGCGACCAGCGGCGGGATGTTGTCGCCCGGATGGGAATACTCGGCGGCCAGGAAGGTGTCGTGAAAGTCCAACTCGCGCACGGCGACTGCGTTGGCCCACGCCGCCCACCCGGCCGAATAGGAGCCCGCCACACCGAACACGGCCGCCCCGCCCGGCGCGGGGTGGGCCAGCGCCTGCCGGCGGGCGACCGTCACGGGCCGGCGCAGCACGGCCGCGGCGCTGACGGCGGCGTTGTCGACGATCCGGTTGGCCACCATCTCCGCGACGTCGGGTTCGACGGGAACCGAGTCGGTCGCGACGGCCGCGATCTTGGCGGCCAGATGTTCGGGGCGGGGAAAATCGTCGGAGCTTCGCCGCGTCCGCACGCTGTGCAGGAACATGATCACTGATTATCGGGACGGATCCAAGCCCTCGGTAGTGCGGGCGCCGGGATGTGCACGAGTAGACGACGTGGTGGTCCACCGCGAATGGAGTAGTGCCTTACTCAGTCCGGATCGGTCCCGCCGCCGCACGCTGAACGGGTGGCCGATGATCTCACCGAGCGCGAGACAGCGCTGCGCAAGCTGCCGTTGCCGTACTCACTGGCGCTGAGGCTGCGCGGGGCCGGAGTGGCACCGGAAGTGATCTGTGAGTATGTCGGCGTCGAGTGCGCTTCCCTTGACGGCTTTTATCGCATCGCCGAAGAGAAACTCCTTGCGCTGCAGAAGAAAGGGCTCCGCAATGCCGGTATCGGGTAAGCACGCAGTCGTCATGGGGGCGAGCATGGGCGGCCTGCTGGCCGCGAGGGTGCTGGCCGATTGCTTCGAGGCCGTGACCGTGGTCGAGCGGGACGACCTGTCCGACGACCCGCTCAACCGCCGAGGCGTGCCGCAGGGTCGGCATGTTCACGCCCTGCTGGCGCGCGGCGCGCGCATCCTGGAGGGGTTCTTTCCCGGGCTGCTCGATGAGCTGGTGGCCGCCGGCGCACCCGTCTGGGACGACGGTGACCTGTCCAAGGGCTACTTGTGCTACAACGGCCACGCTTTGGTGCGGTCGGGAACGATAACCGGGGATCACCGGGAAACGGCGTTGTACCTGGCCAGCCGGCCGCTCCTGGAATGCCATGTGCGGCGGCGTCTGAAGGCGATGCCGAACGTGACGATTCACAGCGGACACGACGTCGCCGAACTGACCGCGACCCTGGAGGGGCATCGGGTCACCGGAGTGCGGGTGGTCGACCGCGCCGGTGGTGCCCCACGGCAGCTGAAGGCCGACCTCGTCGTCGACGCGATGGGCCGCAGCGCCCACACGCCGGCCTTTCTCGAGCATCTTGGCTACGGGCGACCGGCCGAAGACCACATCACCATGCACACGACCTACGTCAGCCAGCCGCTGCGGATCCCATCCGGGACCCTCAAGGAAATGCTGGCCATCGTCAGCCCGGCGCCGGGTCGGCCCACGGGCATGTTACTGGTCGGCTACGAGCACGACACATGGATATTCACGGTTTTCGGGATGGCCGGGCGGGAACCGCCGCGTGAGCTGAGCGGCATGCTGTCCTTCGCCGAGGGCCACGCGCCCGGCCACTTGCTGGCGGCGGTGCGCGCCGGCGAGCCGCTCGGCCCGGTGGTGCAGCACCGCATGCCGTCCAGCCAGTGGCGGCGCTACGACAAGATGCGGCGACTGCCCGACGGTCTGCTGGCGTGCGGGGATGCGATATGCAGCTTCAATCCCATTTACGGGCAGGGCATGTCGGTGGCCGCGCTGGAGGCGACGGCGCTGCGGGAGTGTCTGCGCCGCGGCGTCACCGACCTGCCCCGGCGGTACTTCCGTGCCACCACGAAAGCGATCGGCGTGGCCTGGCGCACCGGGGCCACCTCAGACCTGGCGTTCCCGGAAGTCGAGGGGCGGCGGACACCGTCGATGCGACTCACCAATCGACTCGCGGATTTCGTCTTGGCCGCCGCCGAAACGGACGCGGCGATCGGCACCCAGTTCTTCCGGGTGACCGGACTGCTCGATCCGCCCACTCGACTGCTTCGACCCTCGTTCCTCTATCGCGTCGCCCAGGTGCATCGGCGCGGCGCACAACGCAATCCGCAGGCCGGACAAACGGCCGTCGTCGAGCGCGCCGGATCCGGCGCCGGTTAGGAGGTCAGAGATGCCTGCTGTGATGGCAGTACCCGAGCTGATGGTCGGGGCGGCAACGGACGTTGGCGGCCATCGGGTCGTCGCTCGACGCGGCGCACCTGACGGCCGCGCCCGCTGACCACGGCGGTGCCGCCCGCCGCGGCCGACGAGGTGTCCACGGGCGTCGCGCAGCTGTTCTCCCGGTGCGCCCAGGGCTATCAGGCGGTGGCCGGGCAGGCCTCGGCGATCCATGACCAGTTCGTGCAACGCCTGACCGCAAGCGCGACCTCGTATGCCGGCGCGGAGGCCACCAACGTCGGCCTGTTGCAGCCCCTGGACGCGACTGTCGGCTCGATCCGCGGTGCATGGGGCGCCCTGCAGAGCCCGGGCTGACCTGTTCGAAGCCCTCGAGCACCAAGTGATCGCCTTGGTCAACACCGTCCGCGGCGCGTTGCTCACGGTGTTCTTCGGCGTGCTGGGAGCTTTCGCTCTTCTGTTTCTGGTGTCGCTTTTCCTCACGATCGGCTTGGCGGGCGCAGCGTCGACCGCGCTCTACGGCGCTGGGTATTAGCGCTTCCCCGCGTTGTGACGCGGCCGGGCGGGGATTTGCTGCTGCAACGGGCGCCTGGTGTTCTTATGCTGTCCCGGTGCGCTTGTCGTGGCCGCTGACCGGCCGCGCGGAGGAACTGCGGAGTATCGGGACCGCGATCGCGGATCCGGACTCGGCGGGCATCTTCGTGTGCGGGACGGCTGGCGTCGGCAAGAGCCGGCTCGTCCGCGAGGCGCTGGCGGTCGCCGCCTCGGAGGGGGGCTGTGAGACCCGCTGGGCGGTTGGCACCGCATCGGCGCGGTCGCTGCCGCTGGCGCCGTTCGCGGCGTGGATGAGCTCGCCGGCGCCCGACGACAGCCAACTGGTCCACCTGGTTCGCGACGTGATCGAGTCGCTGACCGCCGCACCACCGCGCACTGCGGTGGTTGTCGCCGTCGACGACGCGCACCTCCTCGACGACCTGTCGGCCTTTGTCCTGCATCAGATCGTCCAGCGGCACAGCGGCGAAGGTGGTGTTGACGATTCGCAGCGGTGAGCCGGTTCCCGCCGCGGTGCACGAGGTGTGGCGCGGCGCCGGGTTCGATCGCCTGGATCTGCAGCCCCTTTCGGCCGATGAGACGGCGACGCTGTTGTCGGTGACGCTGGGTGGCTCGGTGGATCCGGACGCCGTCCAGCGCCTGTGGAAGCTGACCCGGGGCAACGCGCTGTATCTGCGCAACATCGTCGAGCAGGAGGTGTCCGACGGACGGCTCGCGGAACGGCATGGCTACTGGCGGTGGAGCGGAGACCCGGTCGTGCCGCCCAGCCTGGCCGAGTTGATCGAGTCGCGGATCGGAACGCTCCCCGATGCGGTTGGCGACGTCGTGGACGCGCTCGCGGTCGGGGAGCCGATCGAGCTGGCGTCGCTGGCGCGGATCACGGAGCCGGCGGCGGTCGAGGAGGCCGACGTGCGCGGTCTGATCACGCTCGGCGAACGTCGACGGCCGGCTGGAAGTTCGGCTCGCCCACCCGCTGTACGGCGAGCTGCGCCGAAAGCGGGTCGGCGTCGACCAGGCTGCGCCGGTTGCGAGGTCGGGTCGCCACCGAACTGGCCGCGTCGGACCAAGCCGACGAGGTGCGAACGGTGGTGCGGCGGGCGGTGTTGAGCGTCGATTCCGATCTTCCGCCCGACCCCGACCTGCTCGTCAGAGCCGCCGAAGGCGCCATGTTCCTGGCAGACGCTCCGCTGGCCGACCGGCTGTCGGCCGCCGCGATCCGTGCGGGCGCGGGAGTGCAGGCGTACAACATCGCGTTCCTTCGCGTTGGCGTGGCAGGGCCGCGTCGAGGAGGCCGACGCCGCGGTGGCCGCAACACCCACCGAGGGCCTCACCGAGGCCGACCGGGTGTTCCTGCTCGGCAATCGAGGGTTCAACAGGCTGTGGGGGCTCGGCGACCCCGAGTGGCGCCAAGGAGCTTTTCGACGAAGCCGCGCGGATCGCGACGACGCCCACTCGCGGCTGGGTCGACGCCTACCTGACCGTGTACTGGGCATCGATGGCCCAGCCGGAAAAGGCGAGCGAGCTCGGCGCCCGCGTCGACCTGGAGCGGCTGCCCGGCATCATCGGCTCGGCGGCGGCGTGGGCGCTGGTTGTCGCCCACGGCGATGCGGGGCGCGTCGCCGAGGCGGACCGCACGGCCGGACTCGGTTATGCCCACGCGCAGCGCACCGGAACCGCCGCCCACATGCGACTTCTCATCGCCGACAGGCATGTCGGCGCGCTGCTGCAGTGCGGCCGGATGGGCGACGCGAATTCGCTGGCCGAGCGGGCGCTCAACGAGACGGTGGACGTTCCCGGCGTTGCCCGACTGATCAGTACCGCGATCGCGGGCCGAGTCGCCGCCGCATCGGGCCGCCTCGGCGAAGCGAGGTCCCTCTTGGAGACCGTCGTCGAGCTCTTTACCGGTGACTCCAACGGTTTCCGGTACCGATACCTCATTCCGCTCACTACGGCGCTGGCGATGTGCGGCTTGTCCGCCGACGCATCCGAAGCGCTTCGCGCCGTCGAGGCCGAACACCATCGAAGCTATGGGTTCGTCGAGTATGAGCGTGATCTGGCGCGCGCCTGGGTTGCCGCCTGCCAGGGTGCGGTCAGCGAAGCGATCACGATTGCGGCCGCCGCGGCCGAAAGCACCCGTGCTCATGGCCAATTCGCCGCGGAAGTGGTGTGCTTGCAGACCGCCACCCAGTTCGGCGACAGTAAACATGCGTCACGGCTGCGCGAGTTGGAGAAGATGGTGGAGGGTCCGCGCGCCGGCATCGCGGCGCGATTTGCGGCTGCCCTGCAGGCCGGCGCCGGGGACGAATTGACCAGGGTGGCAGATCAATTCGAGGAGATCGGCGATCTTGTCGGCGCGGTCGATGCGGCCGCGCACGCGGCGATCGTGTACCGCCGCCGCGACCTGCGGGGATCGGCGTTGAAGTGCTCGACGCGAGCGGACGCGCTGGCCGACCGATGCGGCGGCGCCAGCACCCCGGCGCTTCGCCAGGCCAGCCAGCGCTTACCGCTGACGGATCGAGAGCGCGAAATCGCGACGTTGCTCGGGCAGGGCCTTTCCAGCCACGCGGTGGCCCAGCGGCTGACCCTGTCCGCCCGGACCGTCGAGGGCCACATCTACCGCGCCATGGCCAAGACGGGTACGAGCAGCCGCGCCGAACTCGCCGCCCTCGTGCGCCAAGAACGCCCGCACCGATAAGGCAGGGCGCCCGGGTCGCCGACCGCTTGATCGGCCCCGCCGGCGGGCACCGCAATTCGAGTACCCCGCTACTCACTGCGCCGGGGCCGTTGCGGGCAACGATGGCGGTAAGACCTCCATTTGCAGCGGGAAGTGAGGAAACGCCGTGGTAGAAGCCATTGACACCATCGCCTTGGGTGAGCTGCCCGCACCGCCGCGCAATCCCCTACCGTATTGGCACCAGGTGCGGGCGCTGAGGACCTTCCACAGCGGTCTGGAAACGTTGCGCGACGCGGGCGGGCCGGTCACACGGCTGAAACTCGCTCCCAACTGGCTGATGCCGCCAGTCGTCGTGACCACGTCCCCGCGCGGGGCCCGCGATGTTCTCGGCCGCAGCGGGGGGCAGACCGACAAGACCCGCGTGCACGCGGAGATGCGCCACCTGCTCGGCCCCAACTTGTTCGACCTCACCCACCAGCCCTGGCTGCCGCGCCGCCGCGCGCTGCAACCGATCTTCACCAAACAGCACGTCCGCAGCTTTGCCGGACACATGGCCCAGGCCGCCGAGACCGTGGCCACGGGATGGGGCGACGCGGCCGAGATCGACCTCGACGACCAATGCCGCCGGCTGACCCTGCGGGCACTCGGCCGCTCGGTGCTGGGGCTCGATCTCGACGAACTCTCCGATGCCGTCGCCGAGCCGCTGCGGGTGGCGCTGGAATACATCACGGACCGGGCGCTGCAACCGATAAGCG
The DNA here is from genome assembly GCA_963711445.1 of uncultured Actinomycetota bacterium. Classification (GTDB taxonomy): domain Bacteria; phylum Actinomycetota; class Actinomycetes; order Mycobacteriales; family Mycobacteriaceae; genus Mycobacterium. Next base: position 533,231 of record CAVQEF010000001.1, on the reverse strand, counting down.
CACCACGATGGATGCCAACCCCTGCACGACGGCGTGCTCGCGCCGCCAGCAGCACGCTGCACCGCCTCGCCGACGAGATCCTGCAGGCGTGCCGCGCCGATCCGGCCCGCGACGCCCCGCTCGTGCATGCACTCATCGCGGCCAGCGATCCCGTCACCGGACGGCCTCTGTCCGACAACGAGATTCGCGACGAGCTCATCCTGTTCATGCTGGCCGGTCACGACACCACCGCCACCACCCTGGCCTATGCCCTATGGGCGCTGGGCAACCATCGCGACATGCAGGACAAGGTACGCGGCGAGGTCGCCGCGATCGGGGATCGGCAGCTGACACCCGACGACGTTCCCGCCTTGCCCTACACCGTTCGGGTACTGCACGAGGCGCTACGGTTGTGCCCGCCGGGGGCCGCGACCGCCAGGATGGCCACGACCGACGTCGCGGTCGACGGCTACCGCGTGCCGGCCGGGACGATGCTCGTCGTGGGTATCTACGCGCTGCATCGCGACCCGGCCCTGTGGGACCACCCGCTGGCCTTCGATCCTGACCGATTCAGCCCAGCGAACTCCGAGGGCCGCGACCGCTGGCAATACCTGCCTTTCGGCGCCGGGCCACGCTCGTGCATCGGCGACCACTTCGCCATGCTCGAAGCCACCCTGGCGCTGGCGACGATCATTCGATGCGCCGAAATCCGCTCTCGGGAACCTCATTTCCCCATGATCGTGCCCTTCACGACCGTCGCCGCGGAACCAATCCGCGCGCACGTGCAATCAGTCCGCGATCCCGTGCCGTCGCCGTGAGGTGCGCGGGAGTGAACCGTCCGAGGAATCCGCGTTAACCCGCTTCTGGCCCGGGCGCGATCGGTGTAGTTTGCTGGCAGGGGCAGCATGCCGAGGAGTCGATCGTGACGGAGATCGAGTATTGCGTCGTCGGAGCCGGTTTTGCCGGGCTGACCGCCGCCCTGCGATTGCGGCAGGCGGGCCGTTCGGTGGCCTTGCTGGAGGCACGCGACCGCGTCGGCGGCCGCACGTTCACCGACTACCGACCGGATGGAACGTGGGTCGATCGCGGCGGCGCGTGGATCGGGCCGGGCCAGGATCGCATCTACGCGCTGATGCGCGAGTTCGGCGTGCCGGAATACAAGCAGCACCACGACGGCGACGCGATGATGATCATCGACGGCAGGAAGCACCGCTACGGCGGCACCATCCCGTGGACGATGAGCCCGTGGGCCGTCACCAACCTCGGGGTCGGCTTGCTGTCGATGGAAAGGATGTGCAAATCGGTCCCGCGCGAGAGCCCCTGGGAGGCAAGGCAGGCCGCCGAGTGGGATCGCATCAGCTTGGGCGAATGGCTCGACAGGAACACCATGTCCAGGCCGGCCCGAGAGATGCTGGACATGGCGCTGGCCGGAACCTATACCTCGGCGGCATCGGAGACGTCGTTGCTGTGGGTGCTGGCGCAGATGGGCTCCGGTGGCGGGCCCAACTTCGTCATCTCCGGCAGGGGCGGCGCTCAGGATGCCCGCCCCGTCGGGGGCATGGCCGCCATCTACCGACCGGTCGCCGCCGAGCTCGGCGACGCGGTGCACCTTTCGCGGCCGGTCCGCGAGATCGCCCAGGACGCAGACGGCGTGACGGTCAGCGCGGACGGCATGACGCTTCGGGCACGGCGTGTGATCGTCGCGGTCCCGCTGGCGATCGCCGCCTCGATCGTCTACGAGCCGATGCTGCCGGTGGATCGGGCATTCCTGCACCAGCGCATGCCCAGCGGCGCCGTCATCAAGACCTCGATCGTTTACGACGAACCGTTCTGGCGGGCCGACGGGTTGTCCGGCCAGTCGACTCGGCCCGGCTCGCCGGCGACCCTGACCATCGACGCCTGCACGGACGCCGGGACCCCCGGGATCATGTGCGTGATCACGGAAGGACCGGCCGCGCGTCGGCTGACAAACCTCGACGAGGCCGCGCGCAAAGCCGCGGTCATCGGAGAACTCATCGACCGGTTCGGCGACAAGGCGCGCGAGCCCGTCGAATACCACGAGCAGAACTGGTCCACCGAGCGGTATTCCGGCGGCGGGATGATCAGCCACGCGCCCCCCGGCGTGCTGACCGAATTCGGTTACACCCTGCGCGCCCCCTGCGGTCGCGTCCATTGGGCCGGAACCGAGAGTTCGGCGATCATGTGCGGGTGGGTCGACGGCGCGATCCGCTCGGGTGAACGCGCCGCCGCCGAGGTGATGGCGGCCGACTTCGCCGCCGTCGGCTGAACCCGGTTATCCCGCCTGTTTTGCCGGCGGACGGTAGAAGATCAGCAACTGGCCCAACGCGCCGGCCAGGCCCAGACCCACCGAGATCAACAGACCAGCCCAGCCGTCGTACCAGTTGTGTCTGAAAATCAGCCAATCCAGGCTGAGCTTGCCCGCCCCCAGAGTGGCCACCACGACCGCGCTCACCGCCAAGACCAAGTTGTACTCCCAGCCCTCCTTGACGATGAAGAAACCATTGGCGCGGTGCACGGTCCACGCCGCGACCAGCATCAGCGAGACAAAGCCCGCCGCGGGAATCGGTGTCAGCAGCCCGGCGGCCAGGCCCAGCCCGGCGGACATCTCCGTGGTGGCAGCCACTGTCGCGTGAAATTTGCCGGGTTTCATGCCGATACTTTCGAACCAGCGCGCGGTACCCGGGATTCGGCCACCGCCGAAGAACTTGTTGTAGCCGTGCGCGGCCAGAGTCACACCCAGCACCAGCCGCAGGATCAGTAAGCCGACGTCTTGGCTCATCACTGCGTCGTGAGTCATACGTCCAAACTAGATCATCCGCCGGATAGCGATAACACCCGCGTCGGACGCGTGTCGTGTGCACGCCTCGTGTTCACAGTGCGGCATCCAGCAACGCCACGTAGCCGTCGATGTCGGCGACCGCGGATTCGGCCGCGTGCACACTGATCGCGACCGTGTCGCCGATGCCGTGTACCCCGTGCGTCAGGCCCATCAGGGGCGACAGCGCCGGATACCCGGCGGTCAGCACCACGCCGACGCCACCGAAGCTCAGATCGGCTGCCCCGCGGTGCACGCTGGACACCACCGTGTTGCCGGCCACCTGTGCCGGGCGGACGTCGGGATCGAACTGGGCGATGCCCCAACGCAGCAGCGCCGCGGGCAGCGCGGCGAACGCCCGGTCGGCGCTGCGGGCGGCCGGATGGCCAAAGCGGCGCCGGGCGTTGGCCAGATCGGCCGCGATCCGCTCGGCCCGGGCGCCCCGCCCGAGCTTCGGATACAGCCCCACCGTGACGTTGCCGAAGTGGTTGTGCGCCTGCGCCGCACCGGGCTTGGCCATCGGAACCTCGGCGCCCAGCGAATCGGCCGCATCGCCGAGCAGGGCGGACAGCGCAGCGGACACGGCGGTCAGCACCCCGACGGTGACCGTGGGACCGGGCAGTTGGGCGCGGTGCCGTACCACCGTGCGCACCGATCGGGTGCCCTCGGGGCGCGCGTTGGTGCGCTGCAGCGGGCGCGACCCGGCACCGGGAGCCAGCAGCCCCGAACGCGTGTCGCGCACCAATCGTCGATGCGTGCGGGCCGCGTCGAGCGCCCACCACGGCAAGAATGCCACCGACGGCCGCGCCAGAGCGGGAACCGAGACCTCGCGGCCGAACAACCAGGCCGCCATCGCGCCGGCCCGCGCGCCGTCGGCCAGCGCGTGCGCGATCTGCAGCACCGCGACGGTGCCCGGCCCGGTGACGCCCGGGACACCGACCACCGGGGTGAACAGGTGCAGCCGCCACGGCATGAGCCGCACGTCGAGCTGATCGCCGGCGAGCCCGGCGACGGCCGCCAGACAGTCGCGCCAGCTACCACCCGCCAGGTCGTGGCGGGCCACCCGTTCCGGCCCGACGGCCGTCGGCACCCACCGCGGATAGGCCAGCGGGTTGAGCTCCTCGACGCGCATCAGCAGCTCCGGGCAGGCGCGCGCCCGACACAAGACTCGCTCGATGGCCCGTTGCGGGTCGGCGGGCTCGCCGTCGAACGCGTACAGCAGGAACTGGTCGTTGGGGATCTTGGCCGACATCCAGTAGAACTGCGCATCGACGGCCGCCATCCGGTGGACCGCCGCGTCAGCCGGGCGACCCAATGAACCCGAGCACCAAGTCGGCGACCTTGGCCGGTTGTTCGAGCTGCAGGAAATGCCCGGCGTGTTCGACAACGACAACCTCGCTGCCGGGGGGCAGCACCTTTTCCACCCAGCGACTGAAAGCCGGTGTCATGCAACCGTCGTCGCGACCGTGCAGGTACAGCGACGGCAGCACCGGCGCCTCGGTCCACCGCTGGTTCAGTTCGGCATACCGCTCCGGCGGCCGGGTGTTGCGGATGGTGGCCCGGTACGGTCCCAGCGCGGCCCGCCAGCTCTCCGGTGTCCCGATCGCGGCGTCGACGTGGCGCAGGTCCTCCTGCGCGTTGTAGCCCGGCGACCACCGCTTCCACAGCCGCGGCAGCACCCAGGATGCGGAACGCTCGGGCAGCCAAGGCAATTGAAAGTAGAGGATGTACCAGCTGCGCAGCAGCTGATGCGGGAGCTGGCGGGCCAATCGCCCCCGCTCGGCCAACCCGCTGCTCGCCCGCAAGGCGGCCGAGGGCGGCACCGACATGATCACCGCCCGGGTGAACGGCCCGTCGGGCATGGCGGCCAGGCCGGTGGCGGCGATCGCTCCCCAGTCGTGACCGATCACCACGTCGCGCTCGGTGCCGCCCGCGGCCGAGCGCACGCGCAGGGCGTCGTCCATCAGCGCGCCGATGTGAAAGCTGCCGTCGGCGGGAATCGAAGACGGCGCGTACCCGCGCATGAACGGCGCGACGACCCGCCACCCCGCCTCGGCCAGCCGGGGAGCGATCTTGCGCCAGCCGTAGGGGGTGTCGGGGAAGCCGTGCAGGCACAGCGCGATCGGGGCGTCGCTCGGCCCCCACGTCAGGGCCTTGAGGTCGGCACCGGGCCCCGGCACGTCGATCCAGCGCGGTTCAGGCATGGCGGGCTACCCGCTCAGCATCGTCGGCCATGTTCACTCCCTGTTCGGCGCCTCCGCACCGACCAACCTAACCCGCGTGAGCCGCGCCGCACCAACCACGCTCGGCGTGGGACCAGATCATCACTACGGCAGTGCCTTTCGGCGCGCCTCGTGCGCGGCCCGTTCGAGGTCGACGATGACGATCCTGCCCATGCCCAGCATCGCCGCGGTCACCGCCGCCGCCCGGGCCGGGTCCGGATCGCCGAGCAATTCATAGAGCCGCTGCGGGACAATTTGCCAGCTCAGCCCGAAGCGGTCCTTGCACCAGCCGCACTGGGATTCCTCGCCGCCCTCGGTCAGCCGCTCCCAGTAGTAGTCCACCTCGTCCTGGTTTTCGCAGTGCACCGTGAACGACACCGCCTCGCTGAACCGGAAGTGCGGGCCGCCGTTGATCCCGATGAACCGGGTGCCGTCGAGCACGAAGCTGCCCGACAGGACGGTGCCCGGCTCGCCGGGTCCGGTGTCGGTGGTCCGGTTGAAGCCCTCGATGTGCGAGTTGGGGAAGACCGCGGTGTAAAAGTGGGCCGCGTCCTGAAGGTCGTGGTCGAACCACAGCGAGGGGGTGATGGATGGCATGAGGCCTCCTTGAAGGTGGGATCTCGGCGTTTGGTCTTCGTGATTGACTCCGGCGACGGCGGGAACTCACCGGGGCGCCCGACCGGGGCCAACTGGGAGGTGGATAGAGAACCTAGGTAACGTCGGAGAGCGATCGACGAGAGGACTCCCGTGAGCGCCGTGAGCAGCATGCCCCAGACAGTCCGGTTTTCCGGGCACGAAGGGATCACCCTGGTCGCCGACGAGTGGAACCGCGGCAATGCCGAGCGCCCGACCATCCTGATGCTGCACGGCGGCGGTCAGAACCGGTTCTCCTGGAAAAACACCGGCCAGATCCTCGCCGACGACGGTTTTCACGTCATCGCGCTGGACTCGCGCGGCCACGGCGACAGCGATCGCGCGCCCAACGCCGACTACGACGTCGAGACGCTGACCTCCGACGTCATGCATGTCCTCGACGCGATCGGTCGACCCGTCGTCCTCATCGGAGCCAGCATGGGCGGGCTGACCGGCATCCTTGTCGCCCACCGGGCCGGTCCGGATCGGGTGAGAAAACTGGTGCTGGTCGACGTGGTGCCCCGATTCGAGAAGAACGGCAGCGCCCGCATCCGCGACTTCATGTTCAGCGGTATCGACGGATTCGATTCGCTCGAGCAGGCGGCCGACGCCGTCGCGGCCTACCTGCCCTACCGCACCAGGCCGCGCAGCCCGGAGGGACTGAAAAAGAACCTTCGCCTGCGTGACGGCCGCTGGTACTGGCACTGGGATCCGGCATTCATGACCAAGCCCGGCGACGACCCCGAACTGCGCACGGAGAAATTCGAGGAGGCCGCGACCAGCCTGGCCATCCCGGTCCTGCTGATTCGCGGCAAGATGTCCGACGTCGTCAGCCCGGAGGGCGTTCAGCACTTCCTGGCCCAGGTGCCGCGCGCGGAGTTCGTCGAACTGTCCAATGCGGGCCACACCGCGGCCGGCGACGACAACGATGCCTTCAGCCAGTCCGTGGTGGATTTCGTCGAGCGGTCCTAACCCTCAAGGCCCCCGAGGCGGCGCCCTAGTTCGCCGGCTTCTCGGCGTGCCCGCCGAACTGCTTGCGCATCGCCGAGAGCGCCTTGTTGGCGAAGTCGTCGAGGCTGCGCGAGGCGAACCGGGACTGCAGCGCCGTGGTCAGCACCGGCGAGGGCACGCCCTCGTCTATCGCCGCGATCGACGTCCACCTACCCTCCCCGGAATCGGAGACGCGCCCGGAGAACTCCTTGAGCTCGGGTGACTCGTGCAGGGCGATCGCGGTCAGGTCCAGCAGCCAGGACCCGATGACGCTGCCCCGCCGCCACACCTCGGCGACCTCCGGGATGTCGAAGTCGTACTGGTAGAACTCGGGATTCGACAGCGGCGCGGTCTCGGCGTCGCCGGCCTGCGCGTGTTTGCCGACGTCGGCGTTGCGCAGGATGTTGAGTCCCTCGGCGAGCGAGGCCATCATCCCGTACTCGATGCCGTTGTGCACCATCTTGACGAAGTGCCCCGCCCCGGACGGCCCGCAGTGCAAGTACCCCTTCTCCGCCTGGGCCACTGCGCCGTCGCGCCCCGGTGTGCGCTCCGCCGCCGCCACCCCGGGCGCGACGGAGGCGAAGATCGGTTCGGCGTGGGCGAACGCGTCGTCGTCCCCGCCGACCATCAGGCAGTAGCCGCGTTCCAGGCCCCACACACCGCCACTGGTCCCGCAGTCCAGAAGGCGAATTCCTTTCTCGGACAAGGTCTTTGCGTGGCGGATGTCGTCGCGGTAGTAGGAGTTGCCGCCGTCGATCACGATATCGCCAGAGTCCAGCGTCGTGGACAGGTCCTCGATCACCCCCGTGGTGATGGTGCCGGCCGGCACCATCACCCACACCACCCGTGGGGCGGCGAGCCGCTCCGCGAGCTCGGCCGGCGAGGACACCCCGGTCGTGTTCTTCTCGCCGGCCATGGCCTTGACGGCGTCGGGGTTGTGGTCATACACCACGCACTCGTGGCCGTCGTTGACCAGGCGGCGCACGATGTTGGCGCCCATACGGCCCAGACCGATCATCCCTAGCTGCATTTGTTTGCTGTCTCCTTACTGTGCTGCTGGCGTGCCGCGCGGCAGCCACGGCTCCTGCCAGTTGCGGTGGCCACGCAGCAGCGACTGAGCGGCCTCGGGCCCCCAGGAGCCCTGGTCGTAGTGGTGGATCCGGCCCGGGTTGTCCAGCAGCGGCTGCACGATCCGCCAGGTTTCCTCGATGGCGTCTTCCCGGGCGAACAGCTGGCGGTCGCCGGTCAAGCCGGCGTAGAGCAGCCGCTCGTAGGGGCGCACCGCCTCACCGAGGTCTTCGGCGAACGAGGAGTCCAGGTGCACGTCACGCCAGGAGTTGCCGGCCTGCGCGGACAGTTGCAGGCGCATCCCCGGGTCGGGGTCGATGCGCAGCACGATCTGGTTGGACTCGGGCGGCCGGCGGTTGGGCAGGAAGGAAAACCCGGGGACGTGGTGCATAAACATCCGGACCTCGGTGACCCGTTCCGGCAGCGCCTTGCCGGCGCGCAGAAAGATCGGCACCCCGGCCCAGCGCCAGTTGTCGATCTCGGTGCGCAGTGCGACGTAGGTCTCGGTTCGCGAATCCTTTGCCACCCCGGCGACGTCGGTATAGCCGCGGTACTGGCCGCGCACGCAGCGGTCCGGGTGTAGCGCCGGCATCGCCCGGAACACCTCGGACTTCTTGTCGTTGAGGTCGTCTGCGGTGCCGCCGACCGGAGGCTCCATGGCGACCAGCGCGAGCACCTGCAGCAGATGGTTCTGCACGACGTCGCGCAACGCGCCCACCGCGTCGTAGAACTGGCCGCGGTCCTCGACCCCGAAGTCCTCGGCCATGGTGACGTGGATTTCGGAAATGCTGTCGCGGTCCCACAGCTTGGCGAGCGCGTTAGTTGGCGAAGCGCAGGTACTGCAGCTCTTCGACGGGTTGCTTGCCCAGGAAGTGGTCCACCCGCAGGATCTGGTCCTCGTCCAGCACCGCGCGCAGCCGGGCGTTGAGTTCGCACGCGGACGCCAGGTCGTGGCCGAACGGCTTCTCCACCGCGACACGCGCCCGCTCCAGCAGGTCGACCTTGGCAAGGTTCTCGACGATCGGCGCGAACAAGGCCGGCGGCATCTCCAGATAGAACAGCGGATGGCGGTCCGAGCCGACCATCTTGGCGAGCTGGGTGTAGAGCTTCTCGTCGGTGACGTCACCGTGCAGATACGACAGCCGGGCCGCCAGCCGCTCGAACACCGCATCGTCGAACGGCTCGCCGGTCTTGACGATGGCGTCCCGTGCCCGCTCGATGAGTTTCTCGACGGGAATGTCGTCGCTGGCCACGCCGATGATCGGGCAATCGATCAGGTCGCGGCGCTCGAGGCGGTACAAGGCCCGAAACGTCATCTTGCGGGCCAGGTCCCCGGTAATTCCGAAAACCACCAGCAGGTCGGAGGACACATTGTCGCCGTCGGCCAAAACCGCACCTCCAGAACGTCACCTGATCGGCTTGCTTGCGACTCACTACCCCGCGGCGGCCAGACCTCAACCCTAGACATTGCGCCCAGGGCCGACAAGCGGAGATCACCCGGGTGTTTGGCAGGATGCTGGCGTGGCTGATGCGCTGCACATCGCGGTCTACGTCCTGACCGGGCTTGCCGTGATCGAAGCGGGCGCGCTCGTCGTGCTGGCCAGGCTGCTCTCCCGCAGTCGCCGGGAAATCGACGAGCTGCGGCACCGCAGCGACAGCCGCCATTGGCTGTTGTCGAGCGGTCGCGAGGCCGTCAAAACCGTGTGGCAGAAGGCGAACCTGATCAGCAAGGAAGGCTTCGGCGCGGCGGTGCGCAGCTCGATCGAGGACCTCGCCGACTGGGCCGAGGTGGAGCGGCCCGACCTGGCCAGGGTGACCCCGGACGGACGGGTGGTGATCCTGTTCTCCGACATCGAGGAGTCCACCGCGCTCAACGAGCGGATCGGCGACCGCGCGTGGGTCAAGCTGATCAGCTCGCACGACAAGCTGGTGTCCGGCATCGTGCAGCGCCGATCGGGGCACGTGGTCAAGAGCCAGGGCGACGGGTTCATGATCGCCTTCGCCCAGGCCGAACAGGCGGTGCGTTGCGGCATGGACATCCAGAGTGCGCTGGAAAGAGATGCGAAACGCAAGCGGCACAACCAGATCAGGGTCCGGATCGGCATCCACATGGGCCGCTCGGTGCGCCGCGGCGACGACCTGTTCGGGCGCAACGTCGCCATGGCGGCGCGGGTGGCCGCGCAAGCCGTCGGCGGCCAGATCCTGGTGAGCGACGCGGTGCGGGAAGCCGTCGGCGGTTGCCCGGACTGTCAAGACATCCGGTTCGACGGGGGTCGCGACGTCGAACTGAAGGGATTCTCGGGCAGCTATCGCTTGTTCGCCGTCGAAGTCGACGCAGATCCCGATCCGGGCTGAAAGCCCGCCGCCTCCGATTCGGCCAACCTCTGATGCAGGCGCGCGCGTACCTCGTCGGCCGTGTAGGCGCGCCGCCTGCGTTGGTCCCGCGCCACCAGCGCGCCCCCGGCGACGACGCCGGCGACACTGGCCAACCCCAGCCACTTCCACACGCCACGCATGAGGACAGGCTATTCGCATCGGGTCCCGGCGCGCACGCGTGTGGTTAACTGATATGCCCTGTTCAACACCACGGCAACGACTGCGCAGCCTCGGGACATGATGGACACGCTCTGCGACAAGGTCGCCGTCATCACCGGAGCGGCCGGCGGCATCGGCTGCGCCATCGCACGTACGCTGGCCCACCGCGGCGCGCGGATCGTGGCCGTCGACGTCGACGACGCCGGGCTGCGCGCCCTTGCCGACGACCTGAGCGGCCACGATGCCGCATTCCTGGCGCAGCGCGCCGACGTCGCGGATCCTGAAGTATTCCAGGGCATTCGAAGCGCGGCGCTACAGCGATTCGGCCGAGTCGACATCGTGGTCAACAACGTCGGCGTGCTGACCAACGGGCTACCCGTCGACATCCCCGCCGCCGAGTGGCAACGCCTCCTCGACATCAACCTGATGTCGGTGGTGCGCAGCAACGCCGCCTTCGTGCCGCTGCTGCTGGGTCAGGGCAGCGGCCACCTGGTCAATACCGCGTCATTCGCCGGGCTTTTCACCTACTCCTACGACCGGCTGCCGTATGCGGCCACCAAGGCCGCTATCGTGCAGATCAGCGAGGGATTGGCAATCTATTTGCGGCCCAGAGGCATTGGTGTGACACTGCTGTGCCCGGGTCCGGTGTTGACGAACATCGCCACCGCCGTGCCGAGGTTCGGCCGCGGGGCGCCGCTGCGGACTCCCGGTGACCAGTTCGAGCTGCTCGACCCCGCGACCGTCGGCGAGCTCGTCGCCGACGCGATCCTGCGCAATCGGTTCTTCGTGCCCACCCACCCGCGCGTCATCGAGGAGTTGCGCCACCGTGTGGAGGATTGGGACGCGTACATCGACTACCAGATCTCTCGCGAACCCCACTGAAAGGCGCATCCCCGACCATGCTGAGTTTGGACCGCGCACTCAACGAGACACGCACCGGCGACATCTGGCTGTTTCGCGGCGGTTCGCGACCCGACCGCGCGATCCAGACCCTGACCAACAGCCCGGTGAATCACGTCGGGATGACGGTCGCGATCGATGACCTGCCCCCGTTGATCTGGCATGCCGAACTGGGCGACAAGCTGATTGACATGTGGACCGGCACCAACCACCGTGGCGTTCAGCTCAACGATCTGCGTCAAGCCGTCCTGCAGTGGGGGCAGCGCTACCGCCAACGCTGCTGGCTGCGCCAGCTGACGCCCTACGCCACTCGCGAGCAGGAGAACCAACTGCTGCGCGTCATCGCCCGCATGGACGGCACGGCGTTCCCGACGACGGCTCGGCTGACCGGGCGGTGGCTGCGCGGACGCCTGCCCACTGCCTACGACTGGATACGGGGCATCCCGGTCGTGGACAACAGGGTTCGCGAGTCGACGCAACGCCGCAAGGCCCGGCAGCGGGTCGGGCTGGAGACGGCCTACTGCGCGGAGACGGTGGCCATCACCTACGAGGAGATGGGGCTGATCGTGACGGAGAAGCATGCGAACTGGTTTGACCCGGGCTCGTTTTGGAGCGGAGACACCCTGCCATTGACACCGGGCTACCAGCTCGGCGAGGAGATCGCGATCGGGATCGACTGAGCCTCGACCGGGTCGGCCGCGCCGGTCAGTCGACCGACATCTCCCCCATTGCGTGACCAGCCCGTCGCGTCGAGCGTCTGACTGATGATCCGGGGCGTCGACGCCAGGGCCTGCGGCAGTTCGCGCATCGCCCGCTTGAAGTGATCGCTGTTGACGTGCACGCTGCCCGCCTCACCGTCGCGGAACGCCTCGACCAGGACATACTCCGCCGGGTCGTCCAGGCTGCGGGACCATTCGAACCACAGGTTGCCCGGCTCGGCGCGGGTGGCCGCGGTGAACGCGGCGACCAGGTCCGGCCAGCGATCCGTCCATTCGGGTTTGGTTTCGAACTTGACGACGATGAAGATCACTGCCCGCCCCGGTGTGCTCGCTGCTTCGATGGCGCCCGCTCGGTGCCCGCGCGGACAGCGCCAGCATATCCGGTTGCCGGCCACCGCCGCGGCGGGCGCGTGCTGAACACCTTTCGAGGCGGACGGTAATCGCGCTGCATTATGTCCAGCAAATTTATTACCGTACGCAATCAACGCGAAAGCATATTGCTATCAGTTCGTTATGCGGATCGCACGCAATACGGCGCAGCGGTGACGTAAGTCACAAACGAGGACGGCAGTTTGCGCATTTAGCCGGTCGCGCCGCGAAACCGGTTAACGCGCTCCCGCGCCGGCCGTATTTGCGTAACCACCGGCCCGACGGATGTCCGATGCGCTTTTCGTCGATCCCCGGATCACCGAGCCGGCGGCGGCATACCGGGCGCCGGCGGAGGGGGCGGGTCCGCGGCCACGGCATCGACCAACACGGGCGGCGCGTCGGGCGGTGGAGGGGCCGCGTCGGGCGGTGGAGGGGCCGCGTCGGGCGGCGGGGGCGGGGCGTCGGGCGGCGGAAGAGGCGCGTCCGGTGGCGGAGGGGGCGCGTCCGGCGGCGGGGGCGGTGGGCCCACGCCATCGGCCGGGATGGGCAGGAACATGTGATGGGTGAATCCCGCCTGGTAGGCGCCCGCCCCGCCCACATGCACCCCGCCGCCCTCGCCGCTGGACACCGCGGTCCCGTCGGGCAACGTCACGGCCGTATGGCGACTGTTCCAACCGATCACCAGGGCATCGGGCGCCGACCCATAGTGGAAGCCCCGCGCCAACAACGCGGATTCCTCGTTGCCGGTGTTGAACCTGTCCCCATAGACCGGCCGGTCAGTCGCCGCATTCGCTATCCAGGACGCCAATCCAGAACAGTCGGTACCGGCGGGGGAATCTCCACCCGGAACATACGGAGTCCCGGAAACCTGACTAACCAGCGATATCAATGTGGCAAGAACGACCATGGGGAGCGAGACTAGCAATTATATTCATGCGGAATCAAAATATGTGGCGCAAATCATTCCGTTACTTAACAATGGCTTTCGCCTCAAATTTAGCAAACGCGATAAATGTACTTGACATGTGCATAAATCCCTCGGATGGGCCGACGAGCCGCCAATCCGTGGGTGCGCAGCATCACCCAAAGCGCGGGAGCAATGGCTGCTGCCGCCGTTCGCCTCGGCGGCGGGAGCGGTCCGGCTCGCACGTACCATGAGGGTTTCCCATAGATCGGGTCAACCCATGCCTGCTTACACCATGCGGGAAGCCCTCGCGGCCGAAGAACGCGCCGGGGAAGCGCAGGATTACCACCGGCGCGCGGCGCGCCCATCCGAAGCCGCACAACGCCGTGCGACCGAGCTGCAAAGCCGAAGGGACGCCGCACTTTTGGCGGCGGGCGGCTACTGGTCGCCGCCGCGGCCCCCGTGGGCTCCTGTTCGGTCGCCGATCCCGCCGGAGTCCGGATGTTCGGTCGATTCCGGCTCGAGGGCGACACTGCGTGAGCGTTGGCCGCGGGCAGCGGTCGGGTGCATGCCCGTGGCGGGCTGCAGATGCACAACCCGGCCGACGGCCCGGCGGACCCCGGGCGGTCCCTCGATCCGGAAGAAGTCGCCGATCCGTCCGGCGCGGTAGCGGAGCGGCGAGCCCACGAACTCGCCGAGCACCGCCCCGCTGCCCAGGGCGAGGGCAGTCGTCGCCGCCCCCACGAGCTGGGCTTGAGCATCGCTGAAATTCTTGTCGACGGCGAAATAGAACACGGCCCGGAAGATCGCCAGGCCCGGCAGCATGGGCATGATGCCGGCGGTGGCGGTCACGAGGGCGGGTGCGTGCCGGCGGATCGAAACCAAAGTGGCGAGGAAGCCGACTCCGACCGCGGCGAGCCCGGCGGCAATCACCTGGCCGAAACCGGCTGTGCCCAGACCGATCAACGCCAACTCGGCCAGCCCGGCCGCCAGTCCGGCGGTGGCCACCGCGCGCAACGGCGCGTAGCTCGCGACGGTCAGGCACGCACCTGCCAGCGCGGCGCCGAGCACCGCCAGGACGATCGCCAGCGGCCGGTTCGGGACGACGAACGTTCCGGTCGCGTCGACATACAACTGAATCGTGATGCCGAGAAGCGACGCGACCTGAAGTCCGGCGAGGATGCCGACCACGATCCCCGACGTCAAAAACACCGCTTCTCCGAGCCGGGCCACCGCGGGCAGCATGTAGCCGGTGACCGCGTCCTGCACCGCACCGACCAACGTCATCCCCGAGAGCAGCATCATGATGCCGGTGACCACCAACGCGCTCGGACCCTGGCCGGCGAACAGGTAGGCCGTCACCGCCACCAGCGTCGCGATGGCCGCCCCGGCCACATGCTGGAAGAACAACGGGGTGCCCACCCGGCTCAACAGCCTGCACACCCGGTCGATCACCGCCGCCGTCACGGCCGCCAGGACACACGTCAGCCAGTTCCCGCCGAGCAGCATGGCGATGCCCAGGGCGAAGCCGGCCCACCCCGCGGTCGCCAGCCAGCGCGCGTAGGGGTGTGGCCGCGCGGTCAACTCATCCATGGCTTCATGGGCCATGTCGACCGTGACACCGCCGGAAGTGATCCGCTGCACCAGCCGGTCGAGTTCGGACAGCCGGCTGTAGTCGGTGGACCGGGTGCGCACCGACCGCACGATGGTGACCGGTGGGCTGTCCGCGGCGGGTAGCGCCGACACGATGATGGTGGTCACGGCGATGTCGACGACGCAGTCGGTGAGCTGGTAGGCCTGCGCCACGTCCTGGGCGGTCGCGATGACGTCTGCGGTGCCCGAGCCCGACGACAACATCACTTCGGCGAGCCGGATGGTCAGGTCGACGACCTTGCGGGTGTGCAGGTCGCCCATACCCGCCGACATCCGGCTCCGCTGGCCGGCGACTGGCACCGGATCGTGGCGCCCCCTCAACGCGATCTTCAGACCATTGCGGAGGCGCGCCGGGCCGCCCGATCGATCTTGCGTCATCGCCAGGCAAGGATACTGGGGCCGTGATCCCCGGCTCGCCGCGAGAGGCCATCGTCGGCTGCCCGGCCGGCCGAACTCCGCGCGAGCGGCAGCGCCCCATCGCGGCGTACCGGCCGCGCTTGATGTCGCATGCGCCATCGCGTTTCAGAACACAGCGGTGGTCTTCTCGGCGGTGCGGGCCGCTCGCACGAGCAAGAGCGGATGCGATGGAGTTCCGAGTCGGCCGACGCGGTGCGGGCTAGGTGCGGAGCAGGAACTCCACCGCGTCGCCGTCGGTCGACAACCCGCGATGCCGCATCGAAGGGTTCAGCCGACTGGCGTGAACGTCAAGAGGGGGATTTTTCGATCACCGGACGAGTCGTCGTACATGTCGTAGACGGGGATCCACCCCTTAGCCCGATCCCAAAGACGGTCGTACTCGGTACCGGTGGCTTCCTCACCGACATAACGACCTGTGAATCCTCCCGCGCTGAGCGTGACATCGGGATGCGCCAGAACGTTGTGGTACCAGGCCGGATGCCGCCTGCCACCGTAGTTCGATGCCACCAGGACGACGCGGTCTCTGTCGGTGAAATAGATCAGCGGGGTGACGCGCTCGATTCCCGATTTGGCCCCGGTATGGGTAAGCAGTACGAAACGCGGCCAGGGGCCTATGGAACTCATTCGCCCGCGGGTCCACCGCATGAGGACCGGATCGAGCCGCGGAGAGACGTGCCGGAGATACCACTGCCCGCCGGGTGTCATCGCAAACTTCGCGATGGCACCCTTCATCAGACCGGCGCTGTCGGTGATCGGATCCACAGCCGGGATCGGCACCACGCAATCGTAACGGCGCCGACGTCGATTTCGGACAGGAAACGTCCCCCAGTTCCTGGGTTGTCGCCCAGACGTTCAACCGAAAAGCTCGACCGCGCCGCCGTGCCACCCTCGTCGGCGGTCATACTCCGAACTTGGCCCGAGCCTCCTCCGTGACCGGGGTGAACAGGTTGACCAGGTTTCCGTCCGGATCCCGGAACAACAACGCGCGGTTGCCCCACGGCATCGTCGTCGGCCTCGTCACGACCTCGCCGACGCGCCCGCGAAGCCGCTCATATTCCGCGTCCACGTCCTCGACGATGAACTCCACGATTACGCTTCGGTTGGCCGCCGGTTCGGCGGACCCGTCTCCGAACAGCGGCACGGTCTTGTCGCTACCGATGGCCAGCGTGCCCATCGGCGTGGGAACCTCGGCGAAAAGCTCGTTCCCCCAGATCGCGGAGACCTCGGTCACCATCTCGTAGAAATCGACGAGCCGCCTGACGTCGGCGGTGATGATTCGGGTCGAAATGAATTTCATCCAGTCTCCCTCGAGGTCGCGGCGGCGCCGTCAACGTGCGGTGCCTTGCGCACGGAATGCTATGCACCGCCTCCGACAACCAGGGCGTCGTTGATCTTCAGATGCCCGTCCAGCCGGCCCTCGCGCATGCCTGACGCGCAGCGGCTTCGCCGCTAGACGTTGAACCGGAACTCGACCCAATTACCCCGTAGATAAACGTTATAGTCGACGTATGACCTCGACGTCCAAGACACGCCGCGCCGCTGTTTATCTGCGCATCTCACTTGATCAGACCGGTGAGGGGCTGGCCGTCGAGCGCCAACGCGAGTTGTGCAGGCAGATAATCAGCCAGCGCCGATGGGTCGCCGCCGGAGAGTTCGTGGACAACAGCATCAGCGCCAGCGATGCCCGCAAGAATCGGCCCGGTTACGACGCACTGGTGGCTGCATATGAGGCGGGAAGCTTCGACGCCCTGGTTTGCTACGACATGGACCGGCTGACCCGCCAACCTCGACAGATGGAGGACTGGCTGGACGCCGCCGAGAAGCGTGGTCTGGCGCTGGTGACGGCCAACGGGGAGGCCGACCTGACCACCGACGCGGGCCGGACCTTCGTCCGCGTGCGGATGGCCTTTGCACGCGGCGAGGTGGAGCGGAAGTCGGCCCGCCAGAAGGCCGCTGCCCGCCAGCGGTCCAACCTCGGTCGCCCGCCGCTTGGAGTCCGGCTGACTGGCTACTCGACCAAGGGCGAAATCGTGCCCGACGAGGCCGAATTGGTGCGTCGCATCTTCAAGCTGTTCCACTCCGGCGAGTCGCTGCGAGGCGTCGCCCGCACCCTGACCGACGAGGGTGTCGCTGCCCGCAGCGGCAGGCCGTGGAACCCTTCGTCGCTGCGCGACTTGCTGGTCAATCCGCGCTATGCGGGCCGGTCGACCTACCGCCGCCACGCCAGCGATGCAGCCGCCCGCGATGCGCGCCGGACGGGGAAGGCGGTGGAGCCGGTCGAGGTCACCAAGGGCACCTGGGAGGCCCTGGTGACCGAGGACGTGTTCGACGCGGTGCAGTCGATGCTCTCCGACCCCCGCCGTCGCACGCAGCAGGGCACCGACCGCCGTCACCTCGGGTCGGGGCTGTACCTGTGCGACGCCTGCGGCAAGCCGGTCGTCAGCTTCTCCGGTGGCCGGTATCGCTGCAAGGCTGCGTGCGTCAACCGCGCTCACGGCCCGGTCGACAACGACCGGGTGCGCCAGATCATCGCAGAGCCGGAGAACGACGGCGAGGCACCGCTGGCGTGCGGGGTGGACGAGTTCGTGACCGCGTTGGTGGCCCGTCGACTCCGCCGCCCCGACGCTGCGCAACTGCTGGCTCCGCCGGAGGTCGACACTGCACCGCTGCGGGCCGAGATCGAGGGCCTGCGGGCGCGGCTGACCAACTTCGAGGCCGACTACGCCGACGGCGTCATCACCGGGCGGCAACTCAAGGAGGCCACCGAGAAGGTCAACGCCGCCCTGGACGAGGCGAACGCCCGCCTGAGAGACGCGCAGCCGGGCGGCGGCGCACTCGGTGACGTGCTGGCCGCGCCGGACCCCGCCGAGGCGTTCCTGGCGGCGTCACTGATGGGCCGTCGGAGCATCATCGGCGCGTTGTGCGAGGTGCGCCTACGCCGTGGCACGCGAGGCTCAAAGACGTTTGACTCCAACACCGTTGGCATCGAGTGGCGGCGCTGACTAGCGTCACTAACTACCCGACGAAGTCGGGAAACTACTGCGCTGCAACAGGTTTCAACTAGACGCGCTCAACGTTAACAAGCTATAGTCATCGTCGCCCCCGGCGATGAGCAGACCCGCAGGAGCCGAGGGCACCGAACGTCAGCCTCCGGTGGGTGCGGCGCGAGGTATGCACAACGCTCGTTGAGGGTGCTGGAAACGGCGTCCTCGCACGTCAACCAGAGAGGTGCGACGGGTCGCCTCGGCTCAGGGATACGTGCGGAACCGTACCGATCACCCTCGGAGTTCCGCATGTCCACCTCAACCCTGTCCGCCCCTCCCCCCGAGACTGCCGGTCGCCGCTGGCTGACCACCGCCGACGTCGCCGAACGAGTCCGGCGGTCGCCCCAGACCGTCCGGTTTTGGGTCGCCGAGGAAGGGCTGCCCGCGCACCGCGTGACGCGCCGCCTGTACTTCGATGAGGCCGAAGTCGAGGCGTGGATGCTGGCCCGGCGCGACGACTGCGACCCGCCCGCACCCGACGATCACCGCGCCGTCATCAAGCAGATGGTCGACGCTGCACCCGGACTGACCGATGAGCAGGCCGCGAGGATTCGCGCCGTGCTGCTGAGCGGCGGCGCCGCTTGATTCCCGCTCCGCACAGGCCGCGCCGCAACAGGGTGGACCTCAAGGCGTGGATGGACGACAACACGATCACGCCGGGAGCGCCAGTGTCGCAACAGAAGTGAAAAAAGTGATGCCGCCGGGCCAGCAGTCCCGACGGCATCACCCCCAACGATCAGTGTCTGCGACGCCCACAACCACGAAGGCCACCGCACCCTCTCCGCATCACCACAATCAGAAAGGCAACAACACATGTCCCGCGAGGAGAACACTGCCAAGTCTACCGGCAGCGGTGCAGAGCAGGCCAGCATCAACGGCCACAACGGGTTCGCCATCGACGTGCCCGTGGACTACGGCAAGCGCGCCAAGGTCAATGAGCGGCCGACCGGCGAGCGCAGCCCATACCCCAATCGGCTCGCGGACTTCGCGCCCGGCTCACCCGAGGCCGCGACGACCGTGGGCGGGCTGTATGCCGCTGAGCACGGCGTGGCGCGGGGCAAGCTCACACGGGACACGCGGGGGTACGCCACCGTGGCGGCGCTGGGCAGCGTGTCTCTGGCTCACGCCAGGGCAACTGGACTGGTCGACCGTGACCACAAGCCGTCAGTGGCCGAGGTGTCGAAGTGGTACGCCGAACTCGACGCGGCGCTGGGGTGGGAGTGGGAGCCGGAGACACCGGCCACCGTCGCGGACGTCGCCGGACTCAAGGCCGCGATCAACGGGCTGGACGCCGATCGCCGGATTGCATTGACGGAGGTCGACGCGCTCGCCGCCGAAGGTGCGCCGTGGGCGGCCAGCGCCGTCGCGAAAGCTGCCGCCGACAACCTCGACAACGCGGTGCGGGACAAGACGTACTCGTTCACGCTCGCCGACTTGCTCGACAGGTACGCCGCGCCGACTGATGAGCTGGTTGGGCTGGCGGCGATGACACCGGAGACCCGGCTCGACTCGCTGCGGCTGCTCAAAACATGGGCGGCAACGGAGAACCTGCAAGCTCAGGACACCGCCCGTGCGCACCTCGCCGCCGCCTCGGCGTCGGTGATCGAGCTGCCGCCGATGACCAGCCTGGCCGACTTGCTGGCCGAAGACGACGACCCCGTGCGGATGCGCATCGAGCAGGTCTGGCCGATGGGCGGGGCGAAGGGGTCGTGCGCGGCTCCGGCGGGCGCGGGCAAGACCAACTTCAACATCAACCTGATTTGCAGCTTGGCGGACGGCGACCCGTTCCTGGGCGCGTTCGAGGTGCACACGACCGACGTGCGCATCGCGGTCATCGACTTGGAGATGAACAAGTCGATGACGCGGCGGTGGCTGCGCCGCAGAGGCGTGCGCAATCTCGACGCCGTGGTCGACGTGGTGAACCTGCGCGGCAACCCCGGCCTGTTCGACATGGGCAGCGACCGGCTGCGCGACGCATGGGCGCGGCGGCTGCGCGATCAGGGCATCAACTTCGTGACGTTCGACTGCCTCAAGCCCGTTCTCGACATCATGGGCCTCAACGAGAACACCGAGATGGGCAAGTTTCTGACGCCGTTCGACGTGATGCTGACCGAGGCGGAGGTGGACGACGTGCTGGTCTATCACCACACCGGCCACGTCAACGAGCGCGCCCGTGGCGACTCGACGCTGCTGGGGTGGACCGACGTCAACCTCAAGCTCGTCAGGCCCGACGGCGGCGACGAGCGGTACTTCGCCGCCGACAAGGTCCGCGACGCCGAGGAGCCTGCGCCGGAGGGGCTGCTGACGTTCGACCCCGCCACCGGACGGCTCACCTATGCCGGAGGCAACCGCGTCGCCACCGCGCACACTGAGAACGTCGAGAAGCGGATGCAGGCCGTGCTCGATGCGTTGGCCGACACCGCCACTGGCGGCAAAGACGAGATGAACGCCACCGAGATCAGGGGTGCTGTCAGCGGCAGGAACGAGACCACCGATGAGGCGCTGTTGCTGGCCGAGAAGCGCGGCTTGATTACGCGGCGCTCGGTGGGCCGCGCCAGGCTGTACCGGCTTGACCCCAAGGCTCGCAATCCGCTGTACGCGGGCGACGACTCCGACCTCTACGCCGCCGACCCTCCGGCTGCAACGAGCATCGCCGAGGTCGTGGATCTGCGTCCGCCCCGCAAATCGGGGCGCAAGGGTAGATGACGGCAAAAGTGGCTCTGACCTGCGGTTTCTATCCGCCCCTCATCGCGGGGCGGATAGACCGTCCGTATCCGCCCCACAGTGTCGGGCGGATAGGGGCGGATAGGCGCAGAAAGGACCGTCTAGCTGGGCTTTCTATCCGCCCCCTGAACGGGGCGGATAGGGGCGAAACCGTAATGAGTATCCGCCCCTCCCTATAGGAGGGAGGCGGATACGTGGTCAAGGGACTTATAACGAAGGAGAGCCGGAGCGGATGCGGGCAGTGTGTCGGGTGGGGGGGCGGCGACCCCGATCCACAGCTCACTCATCGCTGACCCCGACCCCTCGGCAGGCGGCGTCTCGGACCGAAGCGGTGGCGGCGTCACCCTTGCCTCGCTGGCCGGAGAGCGGCGGGAAAAGCAGCGGCACAACCAGTCTCACACCCCTGTCGGGTACTAGAGCGATGGGCGTTTTGTTGACATTCTGTTGACGTGACCAATCGACTGGACGCTCGCGCCCGTGCCGAGGCAGCCGAGCGCATGGCGGCGACGGGCGCGACGTGGCAAGAGATCGCCACGCAGTTGGGCTATCGCTCGCGGCAGGCTGCGCAACAGGCCGTGCGGCGTCTGGGCGACCGCACACCACCTGAGTCGGTCGAGGCGGCGCGGCGCAAGCACGACAACGCGCTGCGGCTGCTGCAGCGCAGCGGATTCACCCGTTACCTGACCGCCCTGCAGAGCGGCGACGACGACATTGCGCTGCGGTACGCCAAGGAGTTGCGATCCACCGTCGCCGAGCGCGCCAAGTTGGGCGGCGCGTATGTGCCCCAGCGCGCCGAGGTCGACGTCAACGTGAGCGCCACTCCGGCGGCGATTATCGACCGGCTGGAAACCGAACTGCTGGCGCTGGTTTCGCAGCGCCCGCCGCAGACTGCGTTGGGCGGCAACATCATCGACGCCGAAGTTGAGGAGATCACCCGATGACCACCATGACCCCCGAGGACGCGATCAAGGCAGCGGCATCGGTCGCTCGCGATGTCGCCGACGGCAAGCTGTCACCCGCCGACCTCGAAGCGCAGGCCGTGGCGGAGTGCCGCGAGTTGTTCGGCACCGTCATCGGCGAGGGTGACGCGCTGTGGACGCTGCACGCCGACGTCGCCCGGCAGGCGGTGTCGCTCGGGGCGCTGAGCGCCGATGAACTGTCCGAGTGGGCGGCGGTGATGCGCCACAAGGCCGGAGAAGCCGTGGAACCGCCCGCCCCACACTATGACCCCTTGCCGGCGGTTTCGTTGGCGAGCGTTGACGAGAGCCAGCCGGATCGACCGACGATGACGGCGAGCCGGACGATGAACCCGAACACGCTGCGCTGCAGGGCGAATCGGTCGCGGGGGCGCTGGTCGCACTCGCCTCCGCCGCCCAGCAGGCTCACGCGACGCCTGCACCGCAGCGCCGGGCCACGGCGGCTCATACGACCCGTTGCGCGGGTTCAACCCCGGCGCGACTCGACGGCACTGAGTTTCACCCCAACAGAGGAGGATCAAGACATGGGCAACAACAGTGGACTGGGATCGGACTGGCGGGCAACTCGGTCGAACCGTGGCTCGACGCTGCGCCGACGACCGACCTCGGCGACGACTGGCGCGTGCAGCGTCCGAACGATGCGTTCATCGGCTCGCTGGCGACGACGGGCGAGCCGGGGTGGCGTCCCAGCCGCGCCGGTTCGTGAAGCGCGCCGATATCGCCGCCACCGCAGGGCAATGCGGCTGATCCTCGGCGCGATCGAGCGGGGCGAGTTGGAGGCCACTGCGACCGAGCGCACTCGGCTTGAGGGCGCGGTGGCGGCGCTCGACGCGCTGACCGGAGACGCGCCAGCCGTTTAACCCAAACGGTCGATTGCGTTATAAGATCGGGTATGACCGCGCCCCGCACCCGTCGCCGCCGCACGCAGACCGCCTCCGATGGCACCGTCGCCGCATACATCCGCGTCTCCACCGAGGAGCAAGCCGCCAGCGGTGCAGGCCTCGACGCACAGCGCGCCGCCATCTCCGGCGAGTGCGAGCGCCGGGCTGGACGGTGGTGGCCTGGCACGCCGACGAGGGCATCAGCGGCGGCAAGGCACTCGACGCTCGGCCCGGCCTGACCGCCGCGCTGAGCGAGGTGCAGTCGGCCACGGCGGCGGTGCTGATGGTCGCCAAGTCCGACCGGCTCGCCCGCAGCTTGCCGACCCTGCTCGACGTCCTCGACCGGACCGAGCGGGCGGGCGGCGTGGTCGTCGCGGTCGATGGGACGGTCGACACCAGCACGGCGGCAGGCCGGTTCACGACGCAGATCATGGGCAGCGTGGCGGTCGGAGCGCGGTCTCATCAGCGACCGGACCAAGGCCGCTCTGGCTGTCCGCAAGGCTCAGGGTGTGCGCCTCGGACGCCCAACAACCGTGCCGCCGTCGGTCGTGGCCCGCATCGCCTCCGAGCGTGCTGCAGGCGCAACGTGGGCAGCGATCGCCGACGGGCTTAACGCCGATGGAACCCCAACCGGCCAGGGCGGCTCGAAGTGGTTCCCGAACACGGTCAGCCGCATCCACAAGCGCGTAGCGGCGTAAGCGGCGCGTCGGTGTCGTCGCGTAGCTTGAGCGGTATGGAACTGCTCAAAGTTGGCGACCGCGTGGAGAATCGGTCTGGCTGGACGGGCACCGTCGTGGAGGTCAACGACACCAACGCCCTGGTCGAGTTCGACAACGGCCAACCCTCGGGGTGGTTCGGTCGAGACGAGCACCACCACGACGGCGGCGTGCTCAGGCTGATCTAGCTCGCTATAGGTCGTGTCAAGTCATGGGTTGCGTGCGGGGCTTCGCCGCCAGTGGTGGGTCTGGCGTTGAGGTGTTGGCCGAGCCGGGTGCCGTGTAGCTGTTGGGAGTGCCGTGGCGCCCACGCTGATGTATGCGACCTCAACCGTGTCGGTGGGTCATCTGGCGTCGTTCGGGCTGCTGTGAAGGCGAAGGGCCGGGTGCCAAGCTAGTCCCGGCGTAACCTCGATCGGTCCGCCATAGCCCATTCGGCATCTGATCCGGCCCTTCGTCGTCCTTCCAGCGTGGCACTGTCGGCCGCTCTTGTGAAGAGGAAATTCGAGGGTGGTGTCGCTCCTGTCCGCGGTTGAAGGTCGCGGTTTCCTCGTCAGGCCAGGGTGCGCCGGTGCTCGCCGCTGTCCACGTCGTTCGTCCTCGCTGCGCTGCGGGCGCTGCAGGTGGACAGCGCCTGCGTCTGCGGCGCCGATAGCCCGGACCGAGGAAACCGCCGGTGGATGTTTCAGTTCCAGCGGGACGGGTCGTAGCCGGCGTGGTCGCGGACCAGCGCGTGGGCGATGCGGGTGGCGCGATGTGCCAGGGCGCAGCCGATGATCCCGCCGTGCTTGCCCCGTGATTTCAGTTCGGCGGCATAGGCTTTCGCGGCGGGTTCAGACAGCCACAGGCCGATACCGAGATCGATCAAGGCGCGGCGCAGCGCCACGCTGCCCTCCCGGCTGATCGTCCCGTCGCGGCGTTTGCCGGCTGATTCGTATTGCATCGGGGACAGTCCCGCCGCCCGGTAGATCTGACGAGGTCCCGGCCATCGGTTCGGATCTCCCAGAGCCGCCCCGTAATTGGCGGCCCGCACCACACCCCAGCCGGGAACCGAGGTCAACGTGGCGAAAGGGCTCAGTGGTACCAGCGCGGCCAACTCGGTTTCTGCAGCCGTGATTTGGCTGTCCAGGTCGGCCAACAATCCCAAGTCGGCGCCCAGCACCCGCCGGGCGACAACGCTGTCGCGGGTCGGTAACGCGTCGCGGGCCACGGCCACCAGACGTTGCGCGACCGGCCGGCGCAGTTGGACATCGCGGGCAGCGGCGAACCGGATCAGCCGGTTCACGCCCAGGGCTGATAGCCGTGCCGGGTCGGCGAACTCGACGGCGACCAGCCGGCCGATCTTGGTGCCCAACACATCGGGCAACGCCAGCGTCAACCCGGGGAAGGCACGGTCGAGTTGACTCAGCAGTTGATTCTTGGTCGCGGTGCGAACCATGATCCGCCGCGATCGGTGGGCAGCCCAGGCCGCCAACTCACCAATGAGTACCTCGCGGTCGGTGATCACCTGTCCGCGCCCGGCCAGCGCCAGTTCGGTGATCGCCTCCAGATCGATCGCATCGGTCTTGATCCGCCGCCGGCCCGCGACCCGGCGCTGCTCGGCGACATGAGCGGGATTGAACTCCAACACCTCCCAGCCAACCGGCCACCGGTAGTCAAGCACCGGGCGGTGGTAATGCCCGGCCGCCTCGATACCCACCTTGACCTGCGAAGACTGCGTGACAACAGCACTCACTCGATGCATTGTCGCAACCAGGGCTGAACGAGTCATCGCGAACTCAACAGGACCGAACACCCGGTGACGGGCACTATCGGTCGCAGAAAGCATCGCCGAGGTCTTGCCGACATCGACGGCAACAACGATCGTGGACGTAGTGACTGGGGCAGCATGCACAGACACAACAACACCTCCAGGGCGTGTCAGGAAAACCCACGTGCGTCAACACGCGGATCTTCAGAGGAATCGACTTACAGATCCCTTCCTGGCACCCCCGGAGGCGTTTGTGAAGGACTACCTCAACTCATATCAGCCCAACTGAGCGCCGGTGACGGCTGCGCGGACCGCCTCGACTTTCCCTCCCCGGTCGGGTGTCTTCCATCGGAATGTCGGCGCGGCAAGGCAAGATCCTGTGCATGGTGCTTGGCAGCGGTGATACGGCGGCGCTGCGTAAGGCACGCGGCGCGTTCTTCACACCCGAGGCGGTCGCCCGATACATCACCGACTGGGCCGTTCGCAGCACGTCAGACCGCATCCTCGAACCGTCGTGCGGTGAGGCCTCGTTCCTGCTCGCGGCGGTCGACCGACTCGCGGCGCTTCGCGGTGCCAACGATAGCGAGCAGTTCGCCTCGCTTGACGGCGTTGAACTGCACGACGCCTCCGCCCGTGCTGCACGCAAGCTCCTAAAAAGTGCCGGAGTCGACGCACGGGTCGAGGTGAATGACTTTTTCTGCGTCGACCCAACCGGCTCGTACGACGTTGTGATTGGCAACCCGCCCTACATCCGCTATCAGGACTTCTCCGGCGCGGCACGGGCTCGATCGCGGGAGGCTGCGCTGCGGGCAGGCGTCGGCCTGACCAACCTTGCGTCCAGCTGGGCGGCGTTTGCCGTGCACTCGGCGCTGTTCTTGAAGCCCGGCGGTCGCATGGGTCTGGTGTTGCCCGCCGAACTGCTGAGCGTGAATTATGCCGCCGAGGTGCGCCGGTTCTTGATGGGGTCGTTCGCTCATGTCGATTTGGTCATGTTCACGGAGCGGGTCTTCCCCGATGCCCAGGAGGAGGTGCTGCTGCTCCTCGCCGACGGCTATCTAGAGGGACCAACCGATCATGCCTCGATCTATCAGGCGCGCAACGCCGCCGAACTTGCGACCATCGCCGCCGGTCGAACCTGGACACCGACGCGGCCCGAGGAGAAGTGGACGCCCTCGCTGCTGTCCGCTGACGCCCTCGACGCTTACACCGCCTTATTGACCAACGGCGATTTCACCGTGCTGGAAAGCTGGGGTGACACCACGCTGGGCATGGTCACCGGCAGCAACAAATACTTCGCTCTGTCGCCTGCGCGAGTGGCCGACCTCGGCCTCGAACCGACCGACATCTTGCGGCTCTCTCCGCCAGGCAGCCGGCACCTGCGCGGACTGTCTTTCGGCACTGCCGCCCTCAACGAGCTTGGACGCAACGGCTCCGGCACCTGGCTGTTCCGCCCACCGGGTGAGCCGTCGCCAGCGGCGCGGGCCTATATCGCCGCCGGGGAGGCTGCAGGCGTCCACACCGCCTACAAATGCCGCGTGCGCAAGCCGTGGTGGCGGGTCCCGAACCTGAACCCGGCCGACTTGCTCCTCACCTACATGAACGCCGACACGCCTCGGCTATCGACCAATGCCGCCAGGGCCGCACACCTCAACTCCGTGCACGGCGTCTATCTCGCCCCGAAGGTTCGCAAGCTCGGCAAGGCGCTGCTACCGCTCGTCCTCGCTCACCTCAATGACCCTCGTTGGTGCAGAGACCGTGGGCCGAGCCTACGGAGGCGGGATGCTCAAGCTTGAGCCGAGAGAGGCCGATCGTTTGCCGGTGCCCCCAGCGTCGCTGGTGGAAGCTGCCGCCCAGCGCCTCACCAATATCCGTCCTCAAGTCGCCGGACTGCTGCGGAGCGGCAAGCTCATCGAGGCCTCCAAACTCGTTGACGAGGTTCTACTTGTTGGCGAACTCGGCATGTCCCGAGCCGAGGTTCGAATTCTGCGCGACGCACACGCGGAATTGACCGCCCGGCGAGCCGCGAGGGGGCGTCGTGGCTCGGATTGACGATCTCCTCATTGCGGCGATCAAGGCGGCGGGTCCGAAGCCAGCGGATGATGCACCGCAGGGCGAGAAGAACCCGTGGGGCAACAGGATCAGCAACACCCTGGCGCTGGCGATCGCTCAGGAACTCAGAGCGAGAGGTATGGCCGGGGCGCGGCCAGGTGAGCCGGGCGACCCTGGTCTGTCTGGCGCAGAACGACGACTCGCAGGTGGTCTCGGAGCTAAGAAGGTCGATGTCACCTGGGCCACCGAGGAGTCCGGCCTCATGCTGGCGTGCTCCGTGAAGACCATCATGTTCCGCGATGGCGTTGGCGGGCACTTCCAGAAGAATCTGACCAACCGGCGCGGCGACCTCTTGTTCGAGTCAACGACCCTGCACCGCCGATTTCCGTTCGCGGTCGTGTCCGGGTTCTTCTTCTTCGACATCGGCGCGGCCAGCGACCACACTCCGCGCCGCAACAGCACCTTTGAGAACGTCTTCCCTCGGTTCCGGTTGTTCACCGGGCGAGCCGACCCGGCTGACCGCGACGAGCAATTTGAACGGCTCTACGTGTTGCTGGTCGACTCAAACCCCTTTGCGCCGTCTGATCATTTGCCATGAGGTCAATAGTCCCGAGGCGCCGGTCGCCCTCAACGTGGTCTTCGATGACCTCATCGACCTGACCGCCGAACGCAACTTCGATATGTACGAGAAGACCGGCGAGGGCAGCATCAGAAAGGCGCGCAGCAAGTAGGAACAGCGGCAGATGACCGATCCCGTCGACGGCCTGCGTAAACGGCTCGATGAATATTGCCGATTCGGTGAGGACGAGCCAGTCGGCAACTCCGGCGGGCGGCGCATCTGGCAGGTCGCCGATCATGCCGCGCTTTTGGTCGGATGGCGGGTCACTGACGACACCGACGCGCCGAGGATTGAGAGCGAGATGATCGCTCAATTCCGCGCCCACTATGGGGTGCGCCCCTTCGCCAATATGCGCAACTGACCTGCGGACTTCACTGGCCAATATTCACACCTATGTCGGGTAATCAGACTGTCCCGCAACAGAATTCGGTGTGCTACTCGCTCTATCGAGTGGCATGATTGGCGCTATGACAGCGAGCACGCCCACCCCCGACCACCCCCGTACCAGGCCGATGGAGTCGTGGCGTGGCCGCAAGGCCGTGCTCGCCAGCCGGGGCGAGATCGACGGCCCTCGCGTCGCCGAATGTGATGCGGCCCTTGCGTGGTGGCGCATTCGCAGCCGACTGGTGTCCGAGATGGGCATCACCGAGAAGCGCGCCGAGGCGCTGCTGGACCTGATCATCCCGCAGACCGTGCAGACCGAGGCTGTCGAACCTATCGAGACCGACGCGGCGACGGTGACCCCGTGATTGCGATGCGCGACCCCGCAATGTCGACGCCCCCACGTCGACCAGGAGGACGACACGCCATGAACCAGGCCGAAATTCGCCGCCGTCGCCGTGGGCACCTGTCCGTCGTCAACACGGGCAGATTCTCTGCTAGCCGCGAGATCGCCGACGTGGCGGGGCTGTTGGCAGAGCAGATTGCAGCACGACAGAGTCCGCTGCTGCTTCGGCGTCCGCTCCTCGCCTACGCCGACGCGGCCCACGAGTTCGCCGGAACCGTCACCGGCTGGGCGGCGGAGCGCGACGCCCGTCGCCGCACCGAGCACTTGGCCGATGATCCCGGCAAGCGTCGCTATGCGATCACGACGCTGGTCGACCTCGCCCCGCGCCCGGCGCTGCCTGAGATCAGCGACGCGATGATCCTCGACGGTTCATGGGCGGCTGCGCTGGTCGAGATGGCCGAGCCGGTCGACGCTGCACTGAGCGATCTGCTGGCGCAGGCCTTTCCGCCCGGTGCGCCCGCACTGCGGGGTCAGCTGAGCCGGTCGGAAAAGCTGGAACACCTGCTGCGCGAGACCGTCGACCGGGCCGCGCTGTCGCTCGAACGCCCCCTCGCCGCAGCCGCCGAGAAGCAGACCGCCGCACCGATCGCCAAGCCCGACCCTCGCGCCGCACTCTCCGCGTTGGGCATCGAGGTCTGAGAACACCAATTCGACAGAAAGGAACCGACTTCCGATGACTGCCCCGACCAATTATCGCGGCCCGCGTTGCCGGTCCTGCAGCGGACCGTGCCGGCAATACAAGGGCGACGTCTGGGGCTACACCTGCTCGGCGTGCATCGACCGCCACCTCGACGCGGCGGCAGCGAGGTTTGACGCCCGCGACCATAAGGCCCGCGAGAAGCTGCTCGCAAAGCGGTCTCACAACAACGACTCTCCTTGCGTCTCCTAGGTGGGCGTCGGGGCGGTGATCTGAGCTATGTGCCGATCGCCCCGACGTCCCGCCGAAGACAATCACTCGACCCCGAAGGACACCCGATGACCCAAACCAAGGCCAAGCGCCCCCTCACCCGTGCCGACCTGACCGACGGACAACGGCGGCACCTCGCCGCCTGCGTCCACGAAGCGGGCCACGCCGTTGCCTGCGCGATGCTCGGCGGCGAGATTCGCTCGGCTGTCGTGTCCAGCGGCAAGGTGTTTGGCCTGCACGGCTTCACGACGTTCAGCCACGTGCCGGACCATATCGACGCCCGCGTGACGTACGCGGGCGTGTTCGCCGAGGCGCGATGGGAGTTCGGGCCGCGCCCGACGATGGCTCAGCTGCAGCAGCTGCGCAGCGCCAACCGTGCCGACGAGAAGGCGTTGTGCGCCGCAGGGGTGCGCGAGATGTACGGCAACCCGTCGGCGGAGGCGCGCAGTGCGGTCCCGCCTCTGCTCGATCGTGGCTGGCCCGCCGTCGTCCGCGTCGCGCAACAGCTGTTCATGACCGGCGAGGCGACCAACGACGACGTGTTGAAGGCGCTCGGCATCACCGATGGCGGCGGGACCGGCAGTAGCCAGATCGCCAGTCTGCGTGCCGGATTGCGCCGCGTGCCGCCGATCGCCTCCTGACTCACCGATCACCGCGCCGAACCTCGGCGGCGTGGCGATCGGACCACAACACCTACCAACGAACACCACCGAGGAGACACCCGTGATCACCATCGACCGCCGTCCCGGCAGCCGGAGCATCGACTACCTGCCCGACTACTGCAGCAAGTGCAACCCGCTCGGCGACCAGGGCGACAGACTGATTCGGCTGGCCTCGCTGACGGAGCCGACCTCTATCACTTGGCCGGGTGGTCGACGCCTGATCTGCCGGTACATCTGTGAAGGCTGCGGCCACCAGTGGACGCGCAGCGATCTGTGGACCGCCGCGCACGCCGGACTCGACCCCAAGCAACGGAGGAGCGCCGCGTGACCATCGAGGCGATGACCGCAGCCCGTGCGCTGCAGGCCGGTCGAGACCGGCAACGGCCCTCCACGCCCGCCGACCTGGCGCGGCGGCTGGACGCGAAGTTCGTGGTGACGCCGACGATTCGGCTGCTGTCCGATCTGGCGGTGCGGTCAGTGACCGACCCCGACCAGCGCGACATCGTGACCACCCCGCCGCGGACCGGCAAGTCTCGGCTGTTGGCGGTCTGGACGGTCGTATGGGCGCTAATGCGAAACCCCGATCTGCAGATCGTGCTGGTCAGCTACAGCGACGAACTCGCGCAGGCCCACAGCCGCGAGGCGCGCCAGCTGATCAACGAGCGCGCCGACTACCTCGGGTTCCGGCTGTCGTCGGACAAGACGGCAGTGGGCCGGTGGCGGGTCGAGGGCCACGCGGGCGGGCTGCTGGCGACCGGAATCAACAGCGGCGTCACGGG
The DNA here is from genome assembly GCA_963711445.1 of uncultured Actinomycetota bacterium. Taxonomy (GTDB): domain Bacteria; phylum Actinomycetota; class Actinomycetes; order Mycobacteriales; family Mycobacteriaceae; genus Mycobacterium. The sequence continues at coordinate 502,111 of CAVQEF010000001.1, read as the reverse complement.
TTTCGGTGCGGACCTGATGGTGATTGACGATCCGGTGAAGGATGCCGCCGAGGCCGACTCTGCCGCGCACCGTCGCCGCGTCATCACGGAGTACCGGAGTACCTTGGCGACCCGCGTGCATCCCGGCGGGTCGGTGCTGCTGGTGATGACGCGGTGGCATGAACGCGACCTCGCGGGCGAACTGCTCGACGCCGAGCCGGACATCTGGACCCACACCAACGTCCCGGCGGTGGCGGAGACGGGCGTTCCCGACGTGCTGGGCCGCGCACCCGGCACGGCAATGACCTCGGCGCTCGGGTTCACCGCAGACCACTTCGCCGCTGCCCGGCGCACCTCCGGCGAACGCGCTTGGTACGCCCTGTATGAAGGGGTGCCGTCGGCTCCCGAAGGTGGCCTCGTCAAGCGCGAGTGGCTGGAACGGTGGCGGCTTCCTGCAGCGCCGAGCGGCGCGGTCAAGACCGTCATCGGCGTCGACCCGTCGGACTCCGGCTCCGGCGACCGCTGCGGCATGGTGGCGGCGAGCCTCACGGGTGAGGGTGTGGTGGCGGTCATCGCCGGCGTCTCCGCCCAGATGACCTCCGACCAGTGGGCCAGGGCCGCTGTCGATCTCGCGGTCGACGTCGGCGCATCGGAGATCGCCGTGGAGGGGTTCGCCGCTCGCGAGACCTATCGCCGTGTCGTCACCGATGCGCTGCGCCGGGCCAAGCTCAACCGTCCCATCAACGTGACCACCTGGCCTCCGAAGGGGTCGGGGCGCGGCGGCGGCGATGCGATGGCCCGGTCGGCGGCACTGCTGCAGGGTCTCGAAGTCGGCACCACCCGCATCGCCGGGCACTTGCCCGACCTAGAACAGTCGGCGGTCACCTGGCAGGCCGGACAGCACCAGCCCGACAGCCTCGCTGCAACCGTCGTGGCTCATGACGTGCTGGTCCACTCGATCGGCCAACGGTGGGGGTTTGCGTCACCTCTGGACAGCGAGAGGCGTGCTCGCGAAGGCAACATCACGTCGATTCCCGAGTACCTGCGCCGCCGCATCAGCGGGTAGCTGACTCACCCGTCGATGTCGGAGGGCGGGCGTACGCTGCGCTTCACTATGAGTCTGGGCAACATCGACAAGGGTCGCGCTCTGCGTACCGAGGACGAACTGCGTCAGCTGGTCGACGCAATCCACGGTTCCCCGCCGAACACGCAGGAGACGAACTGGTTGGAGTGGAAGAGCACGTTGGACCTCGGCACCCCCGAGGGCAGGTTCGCGGTGTCGAAGGCCATCTTGGGCTTTGCCAACCGATCAGTCGCGCAGGCGCAGCTTGCGATGGAGGGCGTCGCCTACATGGTCGTCGGAGTCGAGCCTGGCTCAGCTGCCGGTGTGCCCGCCTTCGATCACGCGACCCTCGGGCAGCGGATCAAGACCTATGCCGACGGACCGCGCTTCACCCTCAACTACATCGAATTCTCCGGCGTCGAGGTACTGGTCATCGTGATCGAGCCGCCACGTCCGGGCGACCTGATGCACCCGCTGCAGAAGACGTACACCGGCAACACCAAGGGATCTGGCCACCAAGCCGGAGCCGTCTTCCATCGCGGCGCGGCGCACACCGAACCGGCGGGACCAAAGGAAATCGAGATGCTCGGCGAGCGCCTGCTGCACGGTGCGCGCAAGCCGGATCTCGATTTGGCGCTGGTGTCCGCCGCAGACCCGTTGACCCGCCTGCGGGTCAACCGCGATGAGATTGAGGACTGGCTGACGCGGCATGAGATCTTCGTCAGGGCGAACAGCGGTGCGCCGCCACCGCCCCCGCCCCCTCCGCCGCCCCCACCAAAGACGCCGCAGCGACCGTTTGACCAACTGGCCGGTCTGTCGGGGGCTGCTGATCTGTATCGCTTTTCTGGCCTCGGCAGCGCATTCATGGCTGGGCGTTACGCCAAGTCGGAGGACGCTGAGACGTTCGACAAGCGGGTGAGCGTCTACCTCGCGAAGCTGCGACGCGGCCTACTCGCGGGCAACCTCATCAGGGGCATCGTCAAGTCCGGTGAGAACAAGGTGCAGTTCTCGGTGGGCAACATGACCGACGACCCGGTATCGGGCGTACAGCTGACGGTCGTCGTGCCGAAGGCCGGACTGCGCGTGCACACCGCCCCTCCGAGCGTCGATCAGCTGCCACCGCTGCCGAAATGGCCGGATCAGTTTCGCGATCAAATGGTGGGCGTGCCAGCTCCCGCGCTGTCGCGGCAGCACTACGATTTCGACCCCCACGCGGGAGCGGTGGCCGAGACGGCGGAAGCGTTCGAGGTCACCTGGGACGTCGGCGACCTCCGCCCCGGCGAATGGTCGGGCACATTGGAGATCACCGTCGTGGCAGGACAGGGTGCGCCAGACGAGGTGCAGGTGGAGATGATCGCCCGAGCGATGGACCGCCGCCGCAATGCGACCGAGAGCGCAGTCGTCACCGTGGGCGCAGACGTGTGGACGGTGGACGACTGGTTCGACGCCCAACCGGAGAAACGCAAGCCTTAGCCCTTCGATGTAGACGTTGTTCAAACCGGAATTCGACCACGTCGCCGTCGGCCATGACGTAGTCCTTGCCCTCCATGCGCACCTTGCCGGCCGCCTTGGCCGCCGCCATCGAGCCGGCGGCCATCAGGTCGTCATAGGACACGATCTCGGCCTTGATGAAGCCCTTCTCGAAGTCGGTGTGGATCACCCCGGCGGCCTTGGGCGCGGTGTCGCCCTGGTGGATGGTCCATGCCCGCGCCTCTTTGGGGCCGGCCGTCAGGAACGTCTGCAGCTTGAGGGTGTGAAAACCGGCGCGGGCCAGCGCGTCCAGGCCGCGCTCGGTTTGCCCGATCGACTCCAGCAGCTCGGCGGCCGACTCGTCGTCGAGCTCGGTCAGCTCGGATTCGATCGCGGCATCCAGGAACACCGCGTCGGCGGGGGCGACGAGCGCGCGCAACTCGGCGACCCGTGCGGTGTCGGTCAGCACCGCCTCGTCGGCGTTGAAGACGTACAGGAACGGCTTGGTGGTCAGCAGGTTCAGCTCGCGCAGCACCGACGCGTCGACACCCGCACCGAACAGCGTCGTTCCGCCGTCGAGCACCTCCTGGGCGCGCAGCGCCGCGTCGTGCACCGGCTTGCGCTCCTTGTTGTTGCGGGCCTCCTTCTCCAGCCTGGGCACGGCGCGCTCCAGGGTCTGCAGGTCGGCCAGGATCAGCTCGGTCTCGACGACCTCGATGTCGGATTGCGGGTCCACCCGTCCGGCCACGTGCGTCACGTCGTCGTCGGAGAACACCCGCACCACCTGGCAGATGGCGTCGCACTCGCGAATGTGGGCCAGGAACTTGTTGCCCAGCCCGGCCCCCTCGGACGCGCCCTGCACCAGACCCGCGATGTCGACGAAGGTGACCGGCGCCGCCACGATGCGCTCGGAGGAGAACATCTCCGCCAACGTGTCCAGCCGCGGATCGGGCAGCGGGACGACGCCTTCGTTGGGCTCGATGGTCGCGAACGGATAGTTGGCCGCCACCACGTCGTTGCGGGTCAGCGCGTTGAACAGCGTCGACTTGCCGACATTGGGCAGCCCCACGATTCCCAGGCTCAGGCTCACAGGGAACCAAGTCTAGGCTTTGCCCCCGCGCCGGCCGCCATGCGTCGTGCCCGCCGGAGGCGGATGGCACGCCCGGGCTGCGCCCTGCCATATACGCGCCTTTGGTCCCATAGCCGGTACGGTCTACATGTGTCAGCGCAGCGGGCAAGGTCAGCGGTGGAAGCCTCCCACCGCTCGATCCATCCGAACATCCCAGGTGTGCCCTGGTGGACGGCCCTGCTCATCGCCATCACCGCGACCGCCGTCGGCTACGGGATCGACGCCGGACACAAGGAGCTGACCCACGTCTTCGCCGGCTGCTACATCGCCGGCTGTGTGGCAGCGGTGCTGGCCGTGCGGCAAGAGGGCCTGTTCACCGCCATCATCCAGCCGCCGCTGATCCTGTTCTGCGCGGTGCCGGGTGCCTACTACCTGTTCCACGGCGGCAAGCTCGGCCACCTCAAAGACCTGTTGATCAACTGCGGCTACCCACTGATCGAGCGCTTCCCGCTGATGCTGGGCACCGCCGGGGCCGTCCTGCTGATCGGGCTGGTCAGGTGGTATTTCGGGATGTCACAGCGGACGGCCTCCGCGACCGACGACGCGGCCGCCGAATCCTCGGCCGCGCACTCCCCCTTCGGTGGCATCGCCGCCAAACTGCACTCGATCCTGCGTCCCGAGTCCCCGGAGGAGGCCGCCGCCGCGACGCGCCGGGGCCGCACCTCGGCCACCGCTGCTAAGAACCGCCGCACGACGCGCGCCGGTCGATCGACGGCGGGGACCACCCGCACCCGCTCCCGGCACGCCCGACCCCCACTGGATGACGCACAAGATCCCGATGAGCGTCCGCGACGCTCCGGCCGCCGAAGCCCGGCGGCGGCCCGCGATTACGACGAACCACCCCGCCGCTCGCGGCGCCGCCCCCGGCCCGACACCGATCCGGATCCTCGCGACCAGCCGCCCAAGGAGGCGCGCCGCGAGCCGCGCCCCCGCCGCAGCCCCTACGAGCGGCCGGCGGCGCGGGGCGGCCGCTTCGACGATTACGACATGTACGAGCGGCCGGGCGCGGCCGGGCGTTACAGCCCGTACGAGGCCGACGACCGCTACGACCGCTACGACCCGGCCTACGAACCCAGGCGGCGGCGCGCCACCAGCGGCGCCAACCCATCGCACCACCCGATTTCGCAGGTCCGCTACCGCGGCGCGGCCGCCGGGGAGCCGACCAGGGCCGACCCGCGCGGCCAGTACCGCCCGCGCTCGCGGGCCAACGGCAATGGCCGCTCCCAGGGACGCCCCCCGGCCGAGTCCTGGGAGTACGACCGCTAAGCCCTACCGGGCCGACCGGATCTCCCGTGGCAGGGCGAACACCAGCGTTTCCTGGGCCGTCGTCACCGGCTGAACCACGTCGAAGCCACCGTCGGCGAGGCGTTCCAACACGCCCCGCACCAGGACCTCGGGAACCGACGCACCCGAGGTGACACCCACGGTCGTGACGCCCTCCAGCCATGCCGGGTCGATGTCGTCGGCCCAGTCGACCAGGTGGGCGGCGCGGGCTCCGCCGCCCAGCGCCACCTCGACCAGCCGCACCGAGTTGGACGAGTTGCGCGACCCGACGACGATCACCAGCTCGCACTCCGGCGCCATCGCCTTGACCGCCACCTGCCGGTTCTGGGTCGCATAACAGATGTCGTCGCTGGGCGGGTCCTGCAGCTTCGGAAAGCGCTGCCGCAGCCGCTCGACGATCTCCATCGTCTCGTCGACCGACAGCGTGGTCTGCGAGAGCCAGACCACCTTGTCCTCGTCGCGAACGGTCACGTCGTCCACGGCGGCGACCCCGTCGACCAGCTGCACATGCTCGGGCGCCTCACCGGCGGTGCCGATGACCTCCTCGTGACCCTCATGCCCGATCAGCAGGATGTCGTAGTCGTCGCGGGCGAAGCGCCTGGCCTCGTTGTGCACCTTGGTCACCAGCGGGCAGGTGGCGTCGATGGTCTGCAGGTGGCGTTCGGCGGCGGCGGCATACACCGTCGGGGCGACGCCGTGCGCCGAGAAGACCACGATGGCGCCCTCGGGCACCTGGTCGGTCTCCTCGACGAACACCGCGCCCGCCTTCTGCAGGGTGTCCACGACGTGCCGGTTGTGCACGATCTCGTGGCGCACGTAGACCGGGGCGCCGTGCCGTTCCAGCGCACGCTCGACCGTCTCCACCGCGCGGTCCACGCCCGCGCAGTACCCACGCGGCTCCGCCAGGAGCACCCGCTTGCGGATCGGGTCGGCGGCTACCGCTTTCGACGCACCGGGAATCCCCATGTCAACAGTCGGTGGCATGACATCCAGCCTACGTATGGGACACCTGAAGGGCACATCGTCCCGCCGCGTCGCGGGCGTCGCGCTTGGCGTTGGCCGCCGGTTAAGGCAGGCTTGGGCCATGGCTCCTGCACCGTATGGGGTTCGGCTGCTGGTCGGGGCGGCGACGATGTGCGTCGAGGAAACGATCAAGCTGCCGAAGACGATCCTGATGTACCCGATGACCTTGGCCAGCCAGGCCGCGCACCTGGTGATGCTGTTCCAGCAGAACCTGGCCGAGCTGGCGATCAAGGGCGACAGCACGCTGGAGTCGATCTTTCCTCCCAAGGACGAGAAGCCGGATTGGGCGACCTTCGACGAGGACCTGCCCGACTCCGCCGACGGCGCGCCGGGGCCCCCCGCGGGATCTTTCGGCTCGGTTGACGGGGACGCGGCCGACACCGACCGGATGACCGAGGGGCGCTTCGCCCTGTACTCGATGGCCGAGGCGGCCGAGGCCGGACTCGCCGGCGCTTCGGGCAAGGCCGGCGGGCGGTCCAAGCGGTCGGCCGGCCCGGCGGCCGCCGAGCCGGCGGTGGCGGACGAGATCGGCTATTCGACGCTGACGCTGGCCCAGTTGCGCGCCCGGCTGCCGTCGCTCGGTGTCGATGACCTCGAAGCCCTGCTGGCCTACGAGCAGGCCACCAAGGCCCGCGCCCCGTTCCAGACGCTGCTGGCCAACAGGATCACCCGCGCGAACGCGAAGTGACCCCGGCGGCGAATTCGGAGGCGAACTCGGCCGAGAACCCCTTCCCGGTTCGCGCGGTGGCGATCCGGGTCGCGGGCTGGATCGACAAACTGGGCACGGTCTGGGTGGAGGGGCAGCTGGCCCAGATCAACATCCGCGCCGACTCCAAAACCGTGTTCATGGTGCTGCGTGACCCGGCGGCCGACATGTCGCTGACCGTGACCTGTGCGCGCGACCTGGTGCTGGGCGCGCCGGTGAAGTTGGCCGAGGGCACGCAGGTGGTGGTGTGCGGGAAGCCCTCCTTTTACACCGGGCGGGGCACATTCTCGTTGCGGCTCAGCGAGATTCGCGCCGTCGGCATCGGCGAGCTGCTGGCCCGCATCGACCGGCTGCGCCGGCTGCTGGACGCCGAGGGGCTTTTCGACCCACGGCTCAAGCGGCCGATCCCGTTCCTGCCCAACATGATCGGCCTGATCACGGGCCGGGCCGGCGCCGCCGAACACGACGTGACGACGGTGGCGCGGGCACGCTGGCCGGGCGTCCGGTTCGCCGTGCGCAACACCGCCGTGCAGGGACCGAACGCGGTGCCGCAGATCGTCGCCGCACTCGCCGAACTCGATCGCGATCCCGAGGTCGACGTGATCGTGCTGGCCCGGGGCGGCGGCAGCGTCGAGGACCTGCTGCCGTTCTCCGACGAGACGCTGTGCCGCGCGATCGCGGCGTGCCGTACGCCGGTCGTCAGCGCCGTCGGTCACGAACCCGACAATCCGCTGTGCGACCTGGTCGCCGACCTGCGCGCCGCCACCCCCACCGACGCAGCCAAGAAGGCGGTGCCCGACACCGCCGCCGAGCAGCGTCTGATCGACGAGTTGCGCCGGCGCAGCGCGCAGGCGCTACGCAGCTGGGTGTCGCGGGAACAGCGGGCGCTGACCCAGCTGCGCAGCCGCCCCGTGCTGGCCGATCCGCTGCGCGCCCTGACGGCGCGCGCCGACGAGATCGACCGCGCGCGCTCGGCGGTGCGCCGCGACATCGCCCGGCTGATCGCCGCGGAGACCGAGCGCGTCGGTCACCTGGGCGCGCGGCTGGCCACGCTGGGCCCGGCGGCCACCCTGGCCCGCGGCTACGCGGTGGTGCAGACGGTGCCCGCCGCCGGGCCTGCTACGGTGCTGCGGTCGGTCGACGACGCGCCGGCGGGCACCCGGCTGCGGATCCGGGTTGGTGACGGCGCCGTCGCGGCGGTGAGCGAAGGACAGACCGATGGCGCCTGAGCGCGATACCGGCCCCGAAGAAACCCGGCCGGTTATTCCTATTAGTCAGCTCGGCTACGAGGCCTGTCGTGACGAATTGATCGAAGTCGTGCGGCTTCTCGAACAGGGCGGGCTGGATCTCGATGCGTCGCTGCAGTTGTGGGAGAGGGGCGAGCAACTCGCAAAACGGTGCGAGGAACACTTAGCCGGCGCCCGCAAACGCGTGGAGGATGCGCTCGCGTCCGGCGAGACCGAGGACGCCTGAGCGCACACCGGTTTGCGCAGAGTTTTGGCGAACCCCCGTTGAATTGGAACATGTTTCAGTTAAGCTTCGCGCCATGGGTGATGCATCACTGACAACCGAACTCGGCCGCGTTCTGGTCACCGGCGGCTCGGGGTTTGTCGGCGCCAACCTGGTGACCACGCTGCTCGACCGCGGGCACCACGTGCGCTCCTTCGACCGCGCCCCGTCGCCGCTGCCCGCACACCCGCAGCTCGAGGTGCTGCAGGGCGACGTCACCGACACCGCCGTCTGCGCCGCGGCGGTCGACGGCGTCGACACGGTGTTCCACACCGCGGCGATCATCGAGCTGATGGGCGGCGCGTCGGTGACCGACGAATACCGTCAGCGCAGCTTCGCCGTCAACGTCGGCGGCACCGAGAACCTGGTGCGGGCCGGGCAGGCCGCCGGGGTCAAGCGGTTCGTCTACACCTCCTCCAACAGCGTGGTGATGGGCGGCCAGAACATCGCCGGCGGCGACGAGACGCTGCCCTACACCAACCGGTTCAACGACCTCTACACCGAGACCAAGGTGGTCGCCGAGCGTTTCGTGTTGAGCCAGAACGGGATCGACGGCATGCTGACGTGCGCGATACGCCCCAGCGGCATCTGGGGCCGCGGTGACCAGACGATGTTCCGCAAGCTGTTCGAAAGCGTGATCGCCGGCCACGTCAGGGTGCTGATCGGGCGCAAGTCGGCGCGGCTGGACAACTCTTACGTGCACAACCTGATTCACGGATTCATCCTGGCCGCCGAGCATCTGGTGCCCGGCGGCACCGCGCCGGGCCAGGCCTACTTCATCAACGACGCCGATCCGATCAACATGTTCGAGTTCGCCCGGCCGGTGGTGGAGGCGTGCGGGCAGCCGTGGCCGCGGGTGCGGGTCAACGGCCCGATGGTCCGGGTGGCGATGACGAGTTGGCAGCGGCTGCACTTCCGCTTCGGGATACCCGCGCCGCTGCTCGAGCCGCTGGCGGTCGAGCGCTTGTATCTGGACAACTACTTCTCCATCGCCAAGGCGGCCCGCGACCTCGGTTACCAACCCAGGTTCAGCACCCGCGAGGCGATGGACGAGTGCCTGCCCTACTACGTCGACATGTTCAACCAGATGAAGGGGCAGGCGCTCGCGGCCAAAAACGCCGCCGCAAAGCCGACGGTCAGCGGGGCGGGGTAGAGCACCGCCCGCGGCTAAGGTCGGCTCCACAGCGACGCGAAGGGCGGTCTCTAGTTGGTGAACACCGAATTCACGCTCCCCCAAAAGCGCGCTCTGGCGGTCATCACGCTGGTCGCACTGCTGTTCGGCGCCTACTTCCTGCGCGACTACTTCGTGCTGATCGTGGTGGCCGCCGTCGGGGCGTATTTGTTCACGCCCCTGTTCAACTGGTTCAGCAGGCGCCTTGGCCCGGGCCTGTCGGCCGCCTGCACCCTGGTGTCGGCGCTGGCCGTCGTCATCGTTCCGGTCGGGGTGTTGGTGACGCTGGCGGTCGTCCAGATCTCGCGGATGGTCGACAGCGTCGCCGAATGGGTCAAGACGAGCGACACCCCGCTGAGCGACCGGGTCCTGCACCTGGTCAACGACGTGCTGGCCCGGGTTCCCTTCGCGCACGTGACGATAACCGCGGAGACGCTGCGCAAAGCGACGGTCGCCCTGGCGCGCAACGCCGGCGAATGGCTGCTGCATCTCCTGCAAGGGGCCGTGGGCGGCGTCGCCGGCGCCATCACCTCGGCCATCATCTTCCTGTACGTGTTCGTCGCGCTGCTGATCCACCGCGAGAAGGTGCGCGCGCTGATCGGTCAGCTGAACCCCCTCGGCGACGAGGTCACGGACCTGTACCTGAAGAAGGCCGGTGCCATGGTCAATGGCACCGTCACCGGCCAGTTCGTCATAGCGCTGTGCCAGGGAATCGCCGGAGCCGCGTCCATCTACGTCGCCGGATTCCACCGCGGCTTCTTCATTTTCGCGATCCTGCTGACGGCGTTGTCGATCATCCCGCTGGGCGGCGGGATCGTGACGATCCCCTTCGGCATCGGAATGGTGTTCTACGGCAACGTCGTCGGTGGTGGGTTCGTGGTCCTGTGGCATCTGATCGTGGTCACCAACATCGACAACTTCTTGCGGCCCATCCTCGTCCCGCGCGACGCGCGGCTCAATTCGGCGCTCATGCTGCTGTCGGTGTTCGCCGGGATCGGAATGTTCGGGGCGTGGGGCATCGTCATCGGCCCGGTGCTGATGATCCTCATCGTCACCACCGTCGAGGTCTACCTCGCGGTGTACAAGGGGACCGACCTGAGCGAGCCGGACACCGGAGCCGGTCGTCCATCCCGGGCACCGCGCACCCGGCGCATCCGGCTGCCGCGCTGGAACGTCACGCCGCGCGGCGACCGTGCCCCGACGCCGGGCGCGACGCCGGGAGGCGAATGAGAGGCGCTACGTCAGCCTCTGCGTGAGGAACTCGACCACCCTCTTGCGGGCCTCGTAGGCGGGCTGGCCGTCGACTTCACGCACCTCGTCGGTGAGCACGGAGTGCGCCATCTTGCCGAAGCCGCCCGTGTTGTGCGGGCCCGAGTCGATCTCGATCACCTCGAACGCGTCGCCGAGGCGCTCCTTGAGCACCGTGAACCGCTCACCCGGTGACATCTTGTCCTCGCTGAACCGCAGCCCGATGGCGCACAGGCCGTCGTTGGCGCAGCGGTCGGCCACGGTGGCCAACTCGGCCGCGCTGAGCCCGGGGTCGCGCCGCTGCGCGCCGGTCAACGGGAACGGCACCGACGGCTGGCTGAGCACCGGCGCCAGCACGCTGTCGTCGACGGCGGCGGCCAGCGCGAAGCCTCCGGTGAAGCACTGGCCGATGACCCCCACCCCCTTGCCCGGCGTCGACGCGTTGAGGTCACGGGCCAACGCGCGCAGGAACAGCGACACCGGGCGCTGCTTGTTGGTTGCAAATGCCGCGAATTCCTTTGCCACACAACCACGGCCGATCGCAGCGACGACGTAGCCGGGCGTCTTTCGCTTGCCCGGCTCACCGAACAGCGACGGGATGGCGACCGTGAATCCGTTGTCCACCAGGTGATTGCCCAGCCCCAGCACGCCGGGATGAATCCCGGGCATCTCCGGGATCAGCACCACCCCGGGGCCCGCGCCCTTGCGGTACACGTCATGGGTGTAGCCGCCGCCGGTGAACGGCGCCACCGACCATCCGGACAGGTCTGCTTCGGGTGCGGTCACTGCTACGCCTTCCCTTGTTTGAGCGGGGCTTCAGCGGGCCGACTGCCGGCCCGGCAGCGGCGGCTGCGATTGCGTCGCCGAGGCCAGCGTACGGAACTCGTCGACGCCGCCGGCACCGGTGATCGCGATCTGGGTGGCCCCGGCCGGGGCGACGAGCCGGGTGGTCCAGATCGGCTCGGCGTCGGCACCGCTCTGGCCGGTCCCGCGGTAGACGACCCAGCGGGTGCCGGAGACGTCGACCGTTCCGGTCGGGTAGGCGTCGGGGTGGATCGAGGCGACCAGTTTGTCCTCGTCGGCGTCGCTCTGGGTCAGCCTCAGGTACATCCCGGAGGGGCTGATGTATCCCACGGTCGAGGTGAGCGCGGTGCGCCGCTCGCCGGTAGCGGGGTCGGTGCGCCCGTTCTGGATGTCACCGCGGCCGCCGGAGTTGGGCTGCCAGCCCGCCGGCAACCGCGGCTGGCGGACGGGAAACCCCAGCGTCTGTGCGTCGGCCCGCAAAGCCGCCGCCGCGTCGTAGGACGGGACCGGCCCGGCGTTCATGCCCTTCGGCTGGAAGGAGCACATCCCCACCATTCCCGCCAGCAGGATGCAGCCCAGCACCAGCGGCATCAGCGACCAGAACATGTCGCGACCGTCCTGCAGCAGCCGCGGCTTGGCCGGCCTCGGGGCAGGACGGGCGGCGGGGCCGGCCGCCGGGGCGGGCTCGCCGGCCAACTCGGCGTTCGCCTGCGGTTTCTCGGTCACCCCTGCAGTATTCCAGCCGGGCGGCGCCAGCCCCAGCCCAGCTCCAGCCGGCCGGCGCGCTTCTGTAACAATCAGCAGCTATGACAGTTGAGGGTGACCGTCCTTCGGAACCCGGCTCGTCGCCGGCCGCCGCACGCCGCGGCCCGACGCACCCGCGCTCGCGCGGCGAAGCCCCGGACCGCAACCTGGCGCTGGAACTCGTCCGTGTCACCGAGGCCGGCGCCATGGCCGCCGGCCGCTGGGTGGGCCGCGGTGACAAGGAGGGCGGCGACGGGGCCGCCGTCGACGCGATGCGCGAACTGGTCAACTCGGTGTCGATGCGCGGCGTGGTCGTGATCGGCGAGGGCGAGAAGGACCAGGCGCCGATGCTCTACAACGGCGAGGAGGTCGGCAACGGCGACGGCCCGGAGTGCGACTTCGCCGTGGACCCCATCGACGGCACCACGCTGATGAGCAAGGGCATGCCGAACGCGATCTCGGTGCTGGCCGTGGCCGAGCGGGGCGCGATGTTCGACCCCTCGGCGGTCTACTACATGAACAAGATCGCCGTCGGGCCCGAGGCGGTGCACGTGCTCGACATCACCGCCCCGATCGCCGAGAACATCCGGGCGGTCGCCAAGGTCAAGCACCTGTCGGTGCGCGACATGACCGTGTGCATCCTGGACCGGCCGCGGCACGCCCGGCTGATCGAGGACGTCCGGGCAACCGGGGCCCGCATCCGGCTCATCACCGACGGCGACGTCGCCGGCGCGATCTCGGCGTGCCGCTACCAGTCGGGCACCGACATGCTGGCCGGGATCGGCGGCACGCCGGAGGGCATCATCGCCGCCGCGGCGATCCGGTGCATGGGTGGCGCCATCCATGCACAGCTGGCGCCGGTGGATGACGCCGAACGCCAGAAGGCCATCGACGCCGGCTACGACCTCGACCAGGTGCTGACCACCGAGGACCTGGTGTCCGGCGAGAACGTGTTCTTCTGCGCCACCGGGGTCACCGACGGCGACCTGCTCAAGGGCGTGCGTTACTACCCGGGCGGCTGCACCACCCAGTCGATCGTGATGCGGTCGAAGTCGGGGACCGTCCGCATGATCGAGGCCTACCACCGGCTTTCCAAGCTCAACGAATACTCCGCGATCGATTTCACCGGCGACAGTTCCGCCGCCTATCCCCTGCCGTAATCCGCCACCACCAGCGAGGACCTTCAGCAATGGCCGAGGATGCCGAGTACCGCATCGAGCACGACACCATGGGCGAGGTCCGGGTGCCCACGAAAGCGCTGTGGCGCGCCCAGACCCAGCGTGCGGTGGAGAACTTCCCGATTTCGGGCCGGGGCCTGGAGCGCACCCAGATCCGGGCGCTGGGCCTGCTCAAGGGCGCCTGCGCGCAGGTGAACAAGGACCTCGGGCTGCTGGCGCCGGAGAAGGCCGACGCGATCATCGCCGCGGCGGCCGAGATCGCCGACGGACGCCACGACGACCAGTTCCCCATCGACGTGTTCCAGACGGGTTCGGGCACCAGCTCGAACATGAACACCAATGAGGTGATCGCCTCCATCGCGGCCAAGGGCGGGGTCACGGTGCACCCCAACGACGACGTCAACATGTCCCAGTCGTCCAACGACACCTTCCCCACCGCCACCCACATCGCGGCCACCGAGGCCGCGGTGACCCACCTGATCCCGGCGCTCGAGGTGCTGCAGGAAGCGTTGTCGGCCAAGGCCCTCGACTGGCACACGGTGGTGAAGTCCGGGCGCACCCACCTGATGGACGCCGTCCCGGTGACGCTCGGCCAGGAGTTCAGCGGATACGCCCGCCAGATCGAGGCAGGAATCGAGCGGGTGCGCGCCACCCTGCCGCGGCTGGGTGAGCTGGCCATCGGCGGCACCGCGGTGGGCACGGGGCTCAACGCCCCCGAGAACTTCGGCGTCAAAGTGGTCGCGGTGCTGGTCGCCGAGACCGATCTGTCCCAATTGCGTACGGCGACAAACTCTTTCGAAGCCCAGGCGGCGCGCGACGGACTGGTCGAGGCGTCCGGCGCGCTGCGCACCATCGCGGTGTCGTTGACCAAGATCGCCAACGACATCCGCTGGATGGGGTCCGGCCCGCTGACCGGATTGGCCGAGATCCGGCTGCCGGACCTGCAGCCGGGTAGCTCGATCATGCCGGGCAAGGTCAATCCCGTTCTGCCCGAGGCGGTTACCCAGGTCGCCGCGCAGGTGATCGGCAACGACGCCGCGGTCGCCTGGGGCGGGGCGAACGGCGCCTTCGAGCTCAACGTCTACATCCCGATGATGGCCCGCAACATCCTGGAGTCGTTCAAGCTGCTGACCAACGTCTCCAGGCTCTTCGCCGAGCGCTGCATCGTCGGGCTGTCCGCCAACGTCGAGCACCTGCGCGAGTTGGCCGAGCGGTCGCCGTCGATCGTGACGCCGCTGAATTCGGCCATCGGCTACGAGGAGGCCGCCGCGGTGGCCAAACAGGCGCTCAAGGAGCACAAGACGATTCGCCAGACCGTCATCGACCGCGGCCTGATCGGCGACAAACTGTCGATGGAGGAGCTGGACCGGCGCCTGGACGTCCTGGCGATGGCCCGCGTCGAGCCGCAGGACTAGAGCGACGACTACAGTAAGGCGGGTTGCGCAATGACGACTCCTCCCGAGGACCCCTACGGCCAGGGTCCGTACGGAACCAATCCGTATGGGCAACAACCCTATTGGGGCGGCCAGCCGCAGGGCGGAAGCTACCCGTACCCCCCGCCCGGCGGCCCGTACGCCCCGCCCCCGGGCGGCGCGAACCCCTACGCCGCGGGCGGCTATGCTCCCCAGCAGTATCCCCCGCCGGGCCAGCAGATGCCGCCCGGCTGGCCGGGCGGCCCCTACCCGCCGGGACCGCCGCCGCAGGGGCCACGCTCGAAAGCGCCGTGGCTCATCCTCGCCGGCATCGCCGTGCTCGGCGTCATCGCGCTGGTGGTGATCCTGGCGGTTACCGTGGGCGGCCATCACCAGTCACCCAAGGCGGGTCCCTCGACGAGCAGCAGCGCCCCCACGTCGCAGCCGAGCGATTCCCCGCAGAACGCGACCGGCTGTACGCCCAACGTGTCGGGGGGCGCGCCGCCCACCGGTGACACCATCACCGCGGGCAAGCTGTCGTTCTCGGCCGGCGCGGCGCCCGGGTGGTCGCCGTTCTCCGACGACCAGAGCCCTAACCTCATCGACGCGGTCGGCGTGGGGCAGGAGGTGCCCGGCGCCAGCCAGTGGATGATGCAAGCCGAGGTCGCCGTCACCAACTTCGTCACCAGCATGGACATCGGCACCCAGGCATCGAAGCTGATGGATTGCGTGGCCAACGGACCCGGCTACGCGAACGCGTCCCCAACGCTGGGCCCGACGAAGAAGTCGTCGGCCACCGTCGACGGGGTTCAGGCCGCCCGGGTCGACGCCGACGTCACGATCGCGGACCCGTCCCGCAACGTCAAGGGCGACTCGGTCACCATCATCGCGGTCGACACCAAGCCGGTGACGATCTTCATGGCGGCGACGCCCATCGGCGACGCGGCTTCGGCAGCCATCATCGACCGGGTCGTCGCGGCGCTGAAGGTCGCAAAGTAGCAAGCGCTTTCGCGCCGGCCTAGCCGGTCGGCGCCGAGACGTGGGTCGCCTCCGAGCGCCCGCGCAGCACGGTGGAATAGCATTCGGCCCAGTGCGCCCGCTCGGCCTCGTCGGCCCCCTCGACGGCAGCGGCCGCGCACAGGACCCGCCGGTCTGAGGTCTTGGCCAGATCGGCCAGCCGCGCGGCCTCGTTGACGGCGTCGCCGATCACGGTGTATTCGTAACGGTTTTCGGCGCCGACGTTGCCGGCGAAGACCCGGCCCGCCGAGACGCCGATGCCGAAGTCGACGATCGGCAGCCGGCGCAGTTGGGTGGCCAGCGCGCGCGCCGTCGCCAGTGCGGCCGACGCCGGCTCCCCGGTCCGCAGCGGCGCCCCGAAGACGGCCAGCGCGGCGTCGCCCGCGAACTTGTTGACCAGCCCCTGGTGTTCGTCGACGGCGTCGACGACGATCCGGAAGAAGTCGTTGAGCACGGTGGCAACCTCTTGCGGGGGGCGGCTTTCGGCCAGCTGTGTAGAGCCCACCAGGTCGATGAACAGCACCGCCGCGTCGACCACGTCACCCGACAGCGAGGCGCCTTCCTCGATGGCGCGCTGGGCGACGTCGGCTCCGACGTGGCGCCCGAACAGGTCGCGCAGCCGGTCGCGCTCGGCCAGCCCGGCGACCATTCGGTTGAACCCGGCTTGCAGGCGCCCGATCTGGGACCGTTCGTACACGCCCAGACAGGTCGCGATGCGGCCGCGTTCGACCTCGGCCATCGCGTCGACCACGTCGCCCAGCGGGTCGGAGATGGACCGGGACGTGAGGATCATCGTGGGCAGCCCGAGCAGCAGCGCCGCCAGCGACACCACCAGGATGGGCACGTCCAGCGACGTGGACCGGCCGAACAACCAGCCATGGGAGCGCATCACGACGAAGGCGCCGATGACGCCGATGGGTAGCGCGCTGCACAAAAACCACAGCATGACCAGCCGCGCGAACACGCCGGGCACCGCCAACCGGGGCTCACCGCCCCGGGTGGCGGCTCCCAGGATGGGCCGCACGATGCGCTGCGTCAGCAGCAGCCCGGCGCCAGCGGCGGCCGGCCCGCCGAACAGCACGCCGAGCAGGATGGGGAACAGCAGCGCCCCGGCGGACTGGTTCAGCAGGAACGAGATCCCGCCGGTCAGGCCCCACGCCCCGAACAGGATGGTCGCCTGGTGGCGCGCGAGTTTCATGGCGGCCTCGCGTTGGGCCGGGCTCGGTTCCTCCCCCGCGACGAACCACCGCAGCGTGGGGGCCAGGTTCAGCACGCCCGCCGCCGCGACCCCTACGGTGCCCAGCACGCCCAGCGCCACCACCGTGACCGTGTCGCGGTGCGAGAAGGTCGCCGAGGTGTGGCCCGAGAGGGGGACCAGGATGGCCGACGCGTCGAGCAGGCCGATGACGTAGGCCAGGGCGAGGGCGACCGCATACTGAATCGACAACCGGCGCGCGGATTTGCGTTGCCGCGCAGGCGATGCGGCCGCGGCCCTAGGCACCGTTGTTCGGCCCGCCCGAGTTCTGACCCGGAATGTCGGTGATCGGCAGGTTGGGCATCGGCTTGGGCGAGGGCGTGTCGGGCAGCGTCGGTATCTCGCCGGCCGGGATGTCATGCAGCACGTTGGCGGGCGGCCCGTTTTCGCGGCCGCCGTAGCTGCTGCCGGGCGCCCGCGGCCCCAGCAGTTCGCTGACCGTCACCAGGCGGTAGCCGTTGGCCTTGAGCACCGGGATGAACTGGTACACCAAATCGACGGTGCTCGAGTAGGTGTCGTGGAACAGCACCACCGAGCCGGGCTTGACGTAGGTCATCAGCATGGAGCGGGTAGCCGCCGTGTTCGAGTCATTCATCCAGTCGAAAGGGATGACGTCCCAGAGGATCTCGGCAAGGCCGAACCGGGCCGCGGTCTGCCGCACGGACCCGTTGGACAGGCCGCCGGCGGGGCGGTACAGCGTAGGGGTACGACCGGTCGCGGCCTGGATCGCGTCGTTGGCGTGCGAGAACTGGCCCGCGACGTCGTCCGGCGGGATCGTGGTCATGTTGGGGTGTTCCCAGGTGTGGCTGCCGATCTCCATCCCGGCATCGGCGATGCGCCGGGCTCCCGCCGGGTCGGCCGCCACCTTGTTGCCGATCAGGAAGAAGGTCGCCTTGGCGTCTGGGATGCCACTGTCCTTCAGGATCTGCAGCAGCCGGGCGTCGAACGGGCTCGGCCCGTCGTCGAACGTCAGCGCGACGCACTTGACCGCCGAGCAGCTGAGGTCGTCGGCGCGGGTGACGTGGCCGGTCAGGCCGCCGATCACCAGCACCGCGACGGCGGCCGCGACACCGAAGACCATGCGCCCATAGCGCCAGGCCTGGCTGTCGGGTCGTTTCGCCACCCTGGAAGTTTAGCTAAAGGCCCGCCCCGCACTGCGGCGTCAGTGCGGCCCGGCGATCTCCTCGAGCATCTCGGTGACCAGCGCGGCGATCGGCGAGCGCTCGCTGCGCAGCAGCGTGATGTGGGCGAACAACGGGTGCCCCTTGAGCTTCTCGATCACCGCGGCAACCCCGTCGTGGCGGCCCACCCGCAGGTTGTCGCGCTGGGCGATGTCATGGGTCAGCACCACCCGGGAACCCGCACCCAGCCGCGAGAGCACCGTCAGCAAGACGTTGCGTTCCAGCGACTGCGCCTCGTCGACGATGACGAACGAGTCGTGCAGCGAGCGGCCCCGGATGTGGGTCAGCGGGAGCACCTCGAGCATGCCCCGGGACAGCACCTCCTCGAGCACCGCCGGGCTGGCCAGGCCCTCGAGGGTGTCGAAGACCGCCTGCGCCCACGGCCCCATCTTCTCGCTCTCACTGCCGGGCAGGTAGCCCAGCTCCTGGCCGCCGACGGCGTACAGCGGACGGAACACCACCACCTTGCGGTGGGTCCGCCGTTCCAGCACCGCCTCCAGGCCCGCGCACAGCGCCAGCGCCGACTTGCCGGTGCCGGCCTTGCCGCCCAGCGACACGATGCCCACCGACTCGTCGAGCAGCAGGTCGAGCGCCACCCGCTGCTCGGCCGAGCGGCCGCGCAGCCCGAACACCTCGCGGTCGCCGCGGACCAGCTGGACACGCTTGGCGGCGGTGACCCGCCCCAGCGCGTGGGAGCTGCCGCCCAGCAGCCGAACGCCGGTGTGGCACGGCAGGTCTCGCGCCTCGGCGAGGTCGATCTCGCCGTCGGCGAACAGCGCGTCGATGTCCTCGGCAGCGGTTTCGATCTCGCACATTCCCGACCAGCCGGAAGCCACGACGTCCTGCGCGTGGTACTCGTCGGCGGGCAGGCCCACCGCGGCGGCCTTGACCCGTAGCGGAATGTCCTTGCTGACCAACGTGACTCGCTTGCCCTCGGCGGCGAGGTTGGCCGCGCAGCTGAGGATCCGGCAGTCGTTGTTGTCGCTGCGGAAGCCGGCCGGCAGCACCGCCGGGTCGGTGTGGTTAAGCTCGACGTGCAGCGTCCCGCCCTGCGTCCCAACCGGAATGGGCTGATCCAGCCGTCCGTGCTCGAGACGCAGATCGTCGAACAGACGCAGCGCCTGACGGGCGAACCATCCCAGCTCATGGTGGTGGCGTTTGGCCTCCAATTCGCTGATCACCACCAGTGGAACCACCACCTCGTGCTCGGCGAACC
Organism: uncultured Actinomycetota bacterium; assembly: GCA_963711445.1. Classification (GTDB taxonomy): domain Bacteria; phylum Actinomycetota; class Actinomycetes; order Mycobacteriales; family Mycobacteriaceae; genus Mycobacterium. Next base: position 482,722 of record CAVQEF010000001.1, on the reverse strand, counting down.
GACTGCACGCCCACGGGTCGGACAGCAGCACCGAAGTGTCGAGAACGTAGGTCCGGAGATCGGTCACGTAGCGCTCCTCGAGCGGGATGAGCCCGCGCGGACCCGCACAGGCATATCGGCGGGGATTGCGGCACCAGGACCGGGGCCGGTCCTGCCGTAGTCGTACCGAGAGGTGCCGCCCTGGCAGCAGAGCATGTCGCTGGCCATCACCAGTGACGCTACTCCCGTCGCGGCATTGCCGTCGTGCAGGCGCGCCGGGTCGACCCGACGAGGGCGGGCTCAGCCGAGGACGAATTGCCGCAGCGCCGGCTCGTCGGCCACACCCCACGCGGTGATGCGGTCCGAGATCGCCTGCCGCAGGTGTTGCGGGCCGAAAATGCCCGCCTCGGCGACGTTGTGCAGCTTGTCCTGGTAGGCGTCGATGTCGGCGCCGGGCACCTGCAGGTCGGCCGCGCGGGCTGCGATCGCCGCGATCGTCTCGTCGCGCGTGTACTCGAGGCAGTGCGCGACGAGGTTGGAGAAGAACTCCTCGTGCCGCACCTCGTCCCGGGCGATCCGGTCGATCAGGCCGGCCAGGACGGGCTCCTCGACCTTGGCGGCCAGGTTGCCGCAGAAGACGGCGTGGGTGCGCTCGGTGAACGCCATGTACACCAGGGTTTCGACCTGCGTGTAGGTGTCGGCGCGGTAGCCCTTCATGACGTGCTCGACGCGTGCCTCTTCGTTGGCGGTCGGGTCGACCTCGCGGGTCACCACCAGATACTCGCGCAGCGCGATGGCGTGCAGGTGCTCCTCCGCAGTCCACCGGCCCAGCCAGCGGCCCCACCACTCCTCGAGGATGAAGTGCTCGACGAGCTCGCGGTGATGGCCGGCGAGGTTGTCCTTGAGCAGCAGCATGATCTCGCAGGCGTCGGTGATGTCCCTGGGCAGCGTCACCTGGGACGCGTCCCAGTCGCGGCCACCGAGGAAGGCGAAGTTCTCGCCCCGTTCGAACGGCACGTAGTCGTGGGCGAACCAGATGTCCTCGGTGTTGAGGTGGCGGTCCATGTTGGCCTCGACGACGGGTTCGAGTTCCAGCGTCAGCGCATTAGCGACAGGTTTCTGTGCCATGGGGTTACCGTAACCCGCGTACACAGGTTCGTGAAAATCCCGCCGCCGTGTCGCGGGCAACTGGTGACTTTGGTCCCTCGCCGGGCTAGGCCCGATTGCCCGACTCCTCAGCGGCCCGCAACGGGCCGCATCGTCGTCGGGCTAGACCCGATTGCCCGACTCCTCAGCGGCCCGCAACGGGCCGCATCGTCGTCGGGCTAGCGGTCGACCAGCGTCCAGTCCTCGATCCCCTCGTAGAGCGGGAAGTTCGAGGCCAGCCTGGTGACGCGCTGCCTGAGCCCGGGCACGTCGGCCGACGTCCCGCCCACCAGCGCGGTGGCGATGATGTCGGCGACCTCGGTGAACTCGTCGTCGCCGAAGCCGCGGGTGGCCAGCGCCGGCGTGCCCACCCGTAGGCCCGAGGTCACCATCGGCGGCCGGGGGTCGTTGGGGACCGCGTTGCGGTTGACGGTGATGCCGATGTCGTGCAGCAGGTCCTCGGCGGCCTTGCCGTCGAGCGGCGAGTCGCGCAGATCGACCAGCACCAGGTGGACGTCGGTGCCGCCGCTGACGACCGAGACACCGGCCTTGATCACGTCGGGCGCGGTCAGCCGCTCGGCGATGATGCGGGCGCCGGACAGGGTGCGCCGCTGCCGGTCGGCGAACTCGGGCGTGGTGGCGATCTTGAGCGCGACCGCCTTGCCCGCGACGACGTGCATGAGCGGCCCGCCCTGCTGCCCCGGGAACACCGCCGAGTTGATGGCCTTGGCGTACTCCTGCTTGCCCATGACCATGCCGGAGCGGGCGCCGCCCAGCGTCTTGTGCACGGTCGTGGACACCACGTCGGAGTGCGGCACCGGCGACGGGTGCAGCCCGGCGGCGACCAGGCCGGCGAAGTGCGCCATGTCGGTCCACAGCTTGGCGTCGACCTCGTCGGCGATCGAGGCGAACGCCGCGAAGTCGAGGGTCCGCGGGTAGGCCGACCAGCCGGCGATGATCACCTTCGGGCGGAACTCGAGCGCCTTGGCCCGCACGGCGTCCATGTCGACCAGGTGTGTCGTCGGGTCGACGCCGTAGAAGCCGGTCTCGTACAGCTTGCCCGAGAAGTTCAGCTTCATCCCGTGCGTGAGGTGGCCGCCATTGGCCAGGTCCAGACCCAGCAGCCGCTCCCCGGGCGTCATCAGCGCGTGCAGCACCGCGGCGTTGGCCTGGGCCCCCGAATGCGGCTGGACGTTGGCGAACTCGGCGCCGAACAGCGCCTTGGCCCGGTCGCGGGCGATGTTCTCCACGACGTCGACGTACTCGCAACCGCCGTAGTAGCGCCGCCCGGGCAGGCCCTCGGCGTACTTGTTGGTCAGCACGCTGCCCTGGGCCTGCAGCACCGCGCGCGGCACGAAGTTCTCCGACGCGATCATCTCCAGGGTGTCGCGTTGCCGGTGCAGTTCCTTGCCCAGCAGCTCCGCGATGTCGGGGTCGACGTCGGCGAGCGGGGCGGACATCACCGAGGCCGTGCCGGCGGGGGTGGCGGGAGCGTCAGGTGCAGCAGTCACGCGCCCCAGTCTATCGAGCGGCACTTTTAGCCAGCCCAGCCGTCGGGCTCGCAAACGTCCCTGCGACACTGGCTCTATGCCGCGGCTTAGCGAGCCGAGCCCGTATGTGGAGTTCGACCGGAAGCAATGGCGTGCGCTTCGCATGTCGACGCCGCTGGCCCTCACCGAGGAGGAACTGAAGAGCCTGCGCGGTCTCGGCGAGCAGATCGACCTGCTCGAGGTCGAAGAGGTCTACCTGCCGCTGGCCCGGCTCATCGGCCTTCAGGTCGCCGCCCGCCAACGGCTGTTCGCCGCCACCGCGGAGTTCCTGGGCGAACCGCAGCAGAACCCGGACCGGCCGGTGCCGTTCATCATCGGCGTGGCCGGCAGCGTGGCGGTCGGCAAGTCCACGACCGCCCGCGTGCTCAAGGCGCTGCTGGGCCGCTGGGATCACCACCCGCGGGTCGACCTGGTCACCACCGACGGCTTCCTGTATCCGAACTCCGAGCTGGACCGTCGAAACCTCATGCATCGCAAGGGGTTTCCGGAAAGCTATAACCGCCGGGCGCTCATGCGGTTCGTGACCACGGTCAAGTCCGGTTCGGAGTACGCCTGCGCGCCGGTGTACTCGCACCTGCACTACGACATCATTCCCGGGGCCAAGCAGGTGGTCCGCCACCCCGACATCCTGATCCTGGAGGGCCTCAACGTCTTGCAGACCGGCCCGACGCTGATGGTGTCGGACCTGTTCGACTTCTCGCTGTACGTCGACGCCCGCATCGAGGACATCGAGCAGTGGTACATCTCGCGGTTCCTGGCCATGCGCAGCACGGCGTTCGCCGACCCGGAGTCGCACTTCCACCACTACGCGGCTCTCAACGACACCAAGGCGGTCGCCGCCGCGCGCGAGATCTGGCGGTCGATCAACCGGCCCAATCTGGTCGAGAACATCCTGCCGACCCGGCCCCGCGCGACCCTGGTGCTCCGCAAAGACGCCGACCACTCCATCAACCGGCTGCGGCTGCGCAAGCTGTGACACGGGGAACGGGGCGGCCGCCGCGGCGTGCCGCGGGGCCGCCCCTGCCGGGCCGGCGGCGCTACCGCGCCAGGCGACGCACGCCCAGGTACTGCAGCGCGGCGAAGGCGGCGGTGTAGCCGCCGGACGCCAGCACGGCGACCACCCCGGTGGTGGTCATGGGCACCACGTCGGCGACCAGCACAGCCGCCACCGTGCACACGACGTTCGCCACGACGACGCCGATACCGGCTCGGCGCGGATTCGGCAACGCCGCCAGGGCGAACACCACCAGGCCGTAGAGGACGAACGCGGCGCCCGAGGCATACTCCGCGCCCGACGGCAGGCCGGTCACCGACGAGAGCGGGTCGGCGACGACGGCGACGGCCAGCCCGCACAGCCCCGTCAGCGTGGCGTCGGCGCGCATGGCGAAGCGCAGCAGCGAATCGGTCGAGTCGTACAGGTGTGGGGTGCCGGGCCGGGTTGCTCCGGAGACAGAGGTCATGTGCTCACTCCTCGTGATGGCGGTTTGGTGGAACAGGTTTCAGCGTTCCGCCGGGGCACTGCCATCTCGACTCGCGGCACTGCCAACCGCTGCCAATGACCCCGCCTACACCGCCTCGGCCTCGATCAGGCTGAAGGGCGACACGGTCTCGACGACCCGCGTCAGACGGAAGCCGGCCCGCCCCAGCAACCGCACGTATTCCTCGGCGGTGCGTTCCCGCGCGGCGGCGCTGACGAACATGTCCAGGTCCAGCCATTTGCCGGGCGAGTCGCGGTTGTGCGCGGGGATCACCAGTTCGACGAGCACCACGTGCTTGCCCGGCGCGCACGCCGCGCGCACGTTACGCAAGATGCGCTCGGCGTCCTCGTCGAGCCAGTCGTGGATGACGTTCTTGAGGACGTAGATGTCGCCGCCGGCCGGGATGACGTCATCGAAGAACGAACCCTCCGCGATCTCGACGCGGTCCTCGACGCGATGTCTGCGCAGCTCCCCGGGGGCGTCCGCCACGACCTGTGGCATGTCGAACAGGACGCCGCGGGCCTGCGGTGTGGCGTTGAGAATGGCCGACAGCAGCCGCCCGCGCCCGCCCCCGACGTCGACGATGGTGACCTCGGGGCCGAAGCAACCGAAGTCGTAGGCGGCCATGAGCGGCGCGATCGACAGTTCGGACACGTTGGTCATGGCCTGGTTGAAGATCTCGTGCAGCTCCGGCTCGCCGGCCAGGTAGTCGAACATGTTCTGGCCGCGCATCTCGGCGGCGGTGCAGCGGCCCGCGCGGATGCCCTCGCTGAGGTGGCTCCACCGCTCCCGCAGCTGGGGCGAGCCCGCCCATCGGGCCCACGCGGCCAGGGAGATCTCGGCGTCGCGACGCAGCGGCTGCGCCAGCGGCGTGAGGTCGTAGCGGCCGTCACGACGCTGGCGAAAGATCCCGCGCGAGATCAGGGCCCGCATCAGCCGGTGCAGCGCGTCGGGGTCCGCATCGACCGCGCCTGCCAGGTCCGCGGCCGACAGCGGCCCGTCGGCGAGCGCGTCGGCGATGCCGAGGTCGGCCGCCGCCGTGATCGCCTGCGCGACCCACGCGTCCATCAGCATCTCCAGCAAACCCGCCGGGGCGGGAATCGTCCGGCGGTACAGCCGGCCGAGGTGATGCCTGGCGCGTTCGATCACCCGGATGACCTTCGCGGGCGGAAGCGTCGCCGTAGCCATCGCGTTCCCTTTCGGTGAGCGGCCCCCGCTTGCGAGCGTAACCGCCGCGGCGCAGGTGTACCCGGTTCGTCTAGCGCGAGACCGCGCTCGGCGAACCGGCGGGCACCCGACCCCGCAGGTCGGCGGCGATCAGCCGGGCCGCCGCGTTCTGCCAGTTGTGCAGCGAACGCTGCGGAACCTCGGTGACCAGCCACTGCCAAGCCTGCCGCGCGGTGGGATCCAGGCCGGACGCGGTGGCATTCTGCGCGTAGGCGCGCACCCCGACGACGTAGGGGAAATACAGCGAGTTGTAGTGGCGCCACTGCTCGGTGGTGCCGAAGTCACCGGCGTCGCGCGGTTTGAGCCGACCGATGGCGTCGGCCAGAACGGCCTTGAGCTCGTTGGCCCGCTCCAGGGGGTGGTCGGCCGCGCCGCGGGCGGCCAGCCGCTCGTCGATCACGGGCAACCCGGTCAGCGGGCTGGCGACCAGCTTGGTCAGGTCACCGTAGTGGCCCAGTGCCCGGCGGGTGAGCCGGACGAAGGTCTCGTCGTCGACGGCTTGGATGTCGCGGAGCGGATCGTCGGACCGCAGCGGCAGCGCCGCCCCGGTATGACGCAGCGCGGCGCGGTCGGCGCGCAGCGCCGGCGACTTCGAGAAGGCCAGCCGGTCCAGCGCCCCGGCGAACGGGTCGGCCAACACCTGCACCGCGACGGCGACCGCCAAGGTGGTGAACAACAGCACGGTCAGCGGGGCCTGCGCGGCGGGGTCGTGCCGCGTGACGGCCAACCCGACCAGCGCCTGAGCGCCGAACAGCACCGCCACCGCCATCGAGCCGGCGAACGAGCGCAGCATGTCGGCGCGCAGGGCCTGGCCCTCGTCGAAGGCGTCCCACAGCGCCACCGCCACGCCCAGCAGCAGCACGTCGAACCCGGTGGAGGCCAGCGCCAGCCAGCTGGGCAGCAGGCCCAGCGGGATGATCAGGATCGCGTTGCCGAGCGCGAAGAACAGCGTCGCCACCACCACGATCCCGGTGACCGGCACCGGCTGGGCCGGACGCATCAGCGCGGCGACCATCGCGGCGAGCGTGGACACCGAGATCACCGCGAACATCAGTAGGTGCCCGGGCCGCAGCGGCCCGTCGACGCTGCCGCCCAGCGCCGCGCCGAACACGGTCAGCGCGCCGACGCCGCCGACGAGCAGCCACTCGCCGGTGCGCGCGCGCCAGTGATCGCACGGCCGGGACAGCTCGACGAGCACCGCGAACCACGCCACGCTGGGCACGGCGACCAGGTAGATCTCGACCCGGCTGAGCAACGCGGCGTGCGCTTGACTGGTTTGGGAGCCGGCCGTGCGCACCGCGTCCAGCGCCACCACCAGCGCGAAGCCGCACAGCCCGGTCGCCGCCAGCGCCAGGACCGGCTTACGCGGATCACGGGCCAGCAGGTACAACCCCAGCCAGCCGCTCAGCGTGAACACCACCGCCGACAGCGCAGCCATCCACTCAGTGTGGCACGGGGCCGGATGCGTGCCGACCCGCTGCGCCCGGCTACTTGCCGTAGCGGCGGTGCCGCATGCTGTAGGCGCGCAGCGCCCGCAGGAAGTCCACCCGGCGGAACGCGGGCCAGTGCGCCTCGGTGAACCACATTTCCGAGTACGCGCTCTGCCACAGCAGGAAGCCGGACAGGCGTTGCTCGCCCGAGGTGCGGATCACCAGGTCGGGGTCGGGTTGCCCGGAGGTGTAGAGGTTTTCGGAGATGGCGTCGGGGGTCACCGCGTCGATGAGCTCCTCGGCCGTCGCGCCGTTGGCCAGTTCCTTGCTCAGCAGCGCCCGCACCGCGTCGACGATCTCTCGGCGCCCGCCGTAGCCGACGGCGACGTTGACGTGGAAGGGCGCCACGGCCGGCGTCGACTTCACCGCGCCGCGCAGTCGCCGGGCCGGCTCCTCGCCGAGCAGCTCGAGGTCCCCGACGGTGCGCACGCTCCACCGATTGGCCGGCGCGCAGATCTCCTCGACGACGTCGGTGATGATCTCGATGAGCCCGGCCAGCTCGGTGGGGTCGCGCTGCAGGTTTTCGGTGGACAGCAGGTAGACCGTGGTCATCTCGATGCCGGCCTCCTGGCACCAGCGCAGCATCTCGGCGATCTTGGCGGCCCCCATCCGGTAGCCGTAGCTGACGTCGTCGTAGCCCGCGTCGCGCGCCCAGCGCCGGTTGCCGTCGCACAGGACCGCGATGTGGCGGGGAAGTTGGGACTTCGAGGCGGCCAGGCCCTGCCGCAGGCGCAGCTCGTAGACCTTGTACAGCGGCTCCTTGAGTCGCGGCGGAATGATCTCCACGAAGACACACCCTACTGTCGGAGCAACCGATTTCGGCCGCCATTGCCAGCCGACATCACCGTGCGACCGCGGCTCGCCGTCACCTTTCGCGACTAGTGTGGATGGTCAGCGGCCCCGGCCAACTTCCCGATGTGCAAGCCCGACGTGCGAGGCAACAGGAGACATGAGCAGCCAGACCAGCACCTCTGCAGCTTCAGGCGCCAAGCCGGAGTCCGACTCGCGGGCCCTCACGCCGGACAACCCCGTCGAAGAGTTCGTCGAGGGCGCCGCCCAGATCCTGGCCAAGCCGCGGATGCGCGGCTGGATCCACTTCTACTCGGCGTGGCTCGCGGTCATCTGCGGTGCGACCCTGGTGTCGGTGTCCTGGGCGGTCGCGTCGCCCCGCGCCGGTCATTCGACCCTGGTCTACGCCGCGGCGACCGTGGCGATGTTCGCCGTCAGCGCCACCTATCACCGAGTGCACTGGAAATCGGTTGTCGCGCGGAACCGGATGAAGCGGCTCGACCATTCGATGATCTTCGTGTTCATCGCCGGCAGCTACACCCCGTTCGCGCGCCTGGCCATGCCGCAGAGCACCGGCGTGACGGTGCTGTGGATCGTGTGGGGCGGCGCGGTGGCGGGCATCGTGCTGAAGGTCTGCTGGCCCACGGCGCCCCGCTGGGTGGGGGTGCCGCTGTATCTGCTGCTGGGCTGGGTGGCCGTGTGGTACGCGCCGACGATCATCCACGTCGCCGGGGTGGCCGCGATGGTGCTGCTGGCCGTCGGCGGCGCGCTGTACAGCTTCGGTGGCCTGTTCTACGGCCTGCGCTGGCCCGACCCGTGGCCGCGGACGTTCGGCTACCACGAGTTCTTCCACGCCCTGACCGCGATCGCGGCGATCCTGCACTACATCGCCATGTGGCTGGCGGTGTTCTACGTCGGCAACCCGGCCTGAGCGCGCATCGTCGTCGCGCTACGGCTGGATTGCCCGACTCGCTACAGCTGGGTGACGTCGGCCGCCGACCAGTAGGCCTTCATCGCCGAGATCTTGCCCGCGTCGTCGAACACCATGACGTCGATCGGCTCGATCACCATCCGGTGATCGCCGGCGGTCACGGTCAGCCGGAACAGGAAGGCCGCCTCGGGCCCGGCCACCCGCAGCGACACGAGCTCGCAGTCACGCTGCACGCCGTTCATCGCGGAGTAGAAGCCGTGGATCGCCTTGCGCCCGATGTGCACCTCGCCCCCGACCGGGTCCTCGACCGTGGCGTCGTCGGCGTACAGCTCGACCAGGTCGTCGGCAGTGCCCTTGGCGACGAGTTCGATGTAGCGGTTGACGGTGTCGGTGATCGCTTGGGTCCTGTCGTCGGCGTGCGGCATGTGTCGCAGGGTAGCCGCCGGGCTACCGCCCGGGCACACCCAGCACCGCCGCCAGCTCCGCGACCCGGGTCACCGGCACGTCGCACGTCCGGCCCCGGCACACGTACGCCGCGTCAGCCTCGCCCACCCGGTCGCGGCCGGCCAGCAGCGCCGACGAGTCCGCCGCGCCCCCGACGACGATCGCCCCGCCCGGCGCCAGCCGGCGCGCCTCGGCCAGCAGCGCCGACTGGGACGGGTCGCAGGCGACCGCGATCTGCAGCGGTCCCCGCACCGCCGACTCGGCGACGGACACCCAATTGCCGGCCGAGCGGGGCGCCTGGGGCAGCAGGATCGAGTGCGCGGCCAGCGCGTCGGACGCGGCCTGCAGATACCGCTCGGCGCGGTCGCCGTCGACCAGGTGCGCGGCGGTCAGCAGCGCCTCGGTGATCGACGACGCGCCCGACGGCGTCGCCCCGTCCAGCGGGTCGGCGGGCCGCCACATCAACCGCTCGGCGTCGTCGGGGGTGTCGAACCAGCGGCCGGCCCGCTCCCAGTCGGCGAAGTGCCGCAGCGCCACGTCCAGCAGCTCGGTCGCCCTGGTCAGCCAGGCCTCGTCGGCGGTCAACTGGTAGAGCGCCAGCAGCCCGGAGGCCACCATGGCGTGGTCGTCCAGGGCGGCGGGGCCGTCGCCGACCACGCCGCCCAGGCTGGTGCGCCGCAGCCGGCCGTCGACGACGTGCAGGTCCAGCAGCGCCGCCGCGCAGCGGGCCGCCGCGCGGGCCAGGTCGGGTTCGTCCAGGGCCACGCTGGCCTCGGCCAGGGCGGTGATGGCCAGGCCGTTCCAGCAGGCGACGACCTTGTCGTCGCGGCCCGGCTGGACCCGGGTACGCCGGGCGGCCAGCAGCGCCGAGCGGACCCGTTCGAACCGCTGCGGGTCGTCGGGGTCGTCGCGCAGCTGCAGCACCGAGGCGCCGTCCTCGAACGTGCCCGACCGCGTCACCCCGAAAAGCTGTGCGGCCCAACGGCCGTCGTCGTCGCCCAGTACGTCGGCCAGCTGCTTGCGCGTCCAGACATAGGTCGAGCCCTCGCGGCCGTCGGCGTCGGCGTCCAGCGACGAGACGAACATGCCGGCATCGGACAGCTCGCCGAGCAGGAATCGCGCGGTCTCGACGGTGATGCGCCGGGCCAGCGGATTTTTCGTGCGGCGGGCCCAGTGCGCGTAGGCGCGCAGCAGCAGCGCGTTGTCGTAGAGCATCTTCTCGAAATGCGGCACCACCCAGGCCTCGTCGACGCTGTAGCGGGCGAAGCCACCGGCGAGCTGGTCGTAGATGCCGCCGCGGGCCATCGCGGTGCCGGCCCGCGCGACCGCCTCCAGCGCGGCCGGCGAGCGGGTGCGTTCGTGGTTGCGCAGCAACGCCTCGAGGACCGATGACGGCGGGAACTTGGGCGCGCCGCCGAAGCCGCCGTTGACCTTGTCCTCGTCGGCCAGGACCGCCGCGACGGCGTGGTCGCACACCGCCGGCACCACGGCCGGGCCGCCGTCGGGCAGGCCCCCCGCCATCTCGCGCAACTCGCCGGCGATCCGGTCCGACGCCTCCTCGAGCTCGTCCCGGCGCTCCCGCCAGACCTCCGTGACGTTCGAAAGAAGTTGCAGGAAAGCATCTTTCGGGTAGTACGTGCCGCAGAACAGGGGGCGGCCGTCGGGTGTCAAAAAGCACGTCATCGGCCAACCGCCCTGCCCGGTGAGCGCGACGGTGGCGTTCATGTAGACCGCGTCGATATCCGGCCGCTCCTCGCGGTCGACCTTGATGCAGACGAACCCGGCGTTCATCGCGGCGGCCACCTCGTCGTCCTCGAACGATTCGTGGGCCATGACGTGGCACCAGTGGCAGGCGGCGTAGCCGACGGAGAGCAGGATCGGCACGTCGCGCATGGCCGCGGCGGCCAGCGCCTCCGGCGTCCACTCCTGCCAGTGCACCGGGTTGTCGGCGTGCTGGCGCAGGTACGGGCTGGTGGCCGCGCCGAGAGCGTTCGTCCGGGAAACGTCAGTCGGGTTCATCACCGGATCCTGTCGGCCGCGCCGGCCCGCCGGGCCGTTCGGGCTCCTCGTCGGCGGGCGGGTCGACGGTGTCGGTGCCCTCGTCGGCGGCCTGGTCGGGGGCGGGGTGATCGGGGTCGAACGAGTCGGGCACCTTCTTGAGCTGCCGGTTCATCGACCGCAGCAGCAGCAGCGTGGCGATCAGCAGCAGCACGATCACCAGCAGGCCGATCGGGCTGGCCTTGCCGAAATCGGGGCCGTGGTTGTGCGGCGCGCCGTCGGCGAGCACCGTGAGCAGCGCGCGGTTCATCCGTCGGCCTCGATTCCGGCGAACAGGTCGTCCTCGGGCAGGCGGACGGGCACCCGGGACCGGGCCAGCTCGAATTCCTCGGTCGGCCAGAGCCGCTGCTGCAAGGCCAGCGGAGCGGCGAAGAAGTCGTGGTTGGGGTCGATCTGGGTGGCGTGCGCGCGCAGCGCATCGTCGCGCTGGCCGAAATAGGCCGAGCACTCGACGCGCGTCGTCACCCGCGACTCGAACGGGTCGTGGTCGGGCTTCCAGTGCTCGAGCCACTTCTTGAACGGTGGTTCGTGGCCGTGCTTGACGGCCTCGTCGTGCAGCAACTGCATCCGCGCCCGCAGGAAGCCGTGGATGTAGTACAGCTTGGACACCGCCCACGGGTCGCCGGCGTCCGGGAAGCGCCGAAAGTCGCCGGCGGCCTCGAAGGCGCCGACCGAAACCTGGTGGCAGCGGATGTGGTCGGGGTGCGGATAGCCGCCGTTCTCGTCGTAGGTGGTGATCACGTGCGGCCGGAACTCGCGGACCAGGCGCACCAGGGCCTCGATCGACTCCTCCAGCGGCGCCAACGCGAAGCAGCCCTCGGGCAGCGGCGGCGGCGGGTCACCGGTGGGCAGTCCGGAGTCGACGAAGCCCAGCCAGGTGTGTTCCACGCCGAGGATCTCGGCGGCCTTGGCCATCTCGTCGCGGCGGATCTCGGCCATGTGCCCACGCACGTCGGGCAGGTCCATCGCCGGGTTGAGGATGTCGCCGCGCTCGCCGCCGGTCAGCGTCACCACCAACACGCGATGACCCTCGTCGGCATACTTGGCCAGCGTGGCCGCACCCTTGCTGGACTCGTCGTCGGGGTGGGCGTGCACCGCCATCAACCGCAGGTTGCTCACGTGCCCCCTCGTCTGTGCGTTGGCATCTTTGTGCTGGGCTCTGCCGGCCGGCCGGTACGACCCTATAATTCCAGTTCTCGATCACCGCACTTTCACTCAGGCCCCGGGCCGGGGTCGCGCGGCCGAGGAGTCCAGAGATGAATCACCCATGAGCCAGCCTTTTATTCCGCGTCCCGAATCCCGTTACGGGCGTTCGAGGCTGTCCGGGTTATCCCGGCGCACGGTGGTCATCGCGCTGGCCGTGCTGGCGGTGCTGGCCGGGCTCGCGGTCGCCGTCGTCGGCTACCGGCGGCTGGCCACCAGCGACGTCACGGGTTCGCTGGCCGGCTATCAGGTGATCGACGACGAGACGGCCTCGGTGACGATCAGCGTGACGCGCTCCGACCCGTCGCGGCCGGTGGACTGCATCGTGCGGGTTCGGGCCCGCGACGGCAGCGAGACCGGCAGGCGCGAGGTCCTGGTGCCGCCATCCGAGGCGGCTACGGTGCAGGTGACGACGACGGTGAAGTCCTCCCGGCCGCCGATGATGGCGGACATCTACGGCTGCGGCACCGACGTGCCCGGCTACCTGCGGCCGTCCTGACCGCGCGAGGGACACCCGAACTGCGAATTTCGGGGTCATCAGTTGTTTCCGCGGTGGTAACATGGATGAATGCACGGTTCCTATTGGGACCGTGTATTGCTGCATTAATGGCCGCGGGTAGCCCGGCGCGGCGGCGGCACCGGGCTGGAACCCGGACCCTCCCGGCAGCGGGACGCAGACTTGCGCGGAGACGCGGAACCAACAACACAAGGAGCACGACGAGATGACGGATACTCAGGTGACCTGGCTGACCCAGGAGTCACATGACCGACTCAAGGCCGAGCTCGACCAGCTGATCGCCAACCGTCCGGTCATCGCCGCGGAGATCAACGACCGCCGCGAGGAGGGCGACCTGCGCGAGAACGGCGGGTACCACGCCGCGCGCGAGGAGCAGGGGCAGCAGGAGGCCCGCATTCGTCAGCTGCAGGACCTGCTCAGCAACGCGAAGGTCGGTGAGGCGCCCAAGCAGTCCGGCGTCGCGCTGCCCGGTTCGGTGGTCAAGGTCTACTACAACGGCGACAAGTCCGACTCCGAGACGTTCCTGATCGCCACCCGCCAGGAGGGCGTCAACGACGGCAAGCTCGAGGTGTACTCGCCGAACTCGCCGCTGGGCGGCGCCCTGATCGACGCCAAGGTGGGCGAGACCCGCAGCTACACGGTGCCCAACGGCAGCACCGTCGAAGTCACCCTGGTCAGCGCTGAGCCCTACCACTCCTGATGCCCGCCGGCCGCGGGGGCTAGGCCAGGGCCTGGTCGAGGTCGGCCAGCAGGTCTTCGATGTCCTCGATGCCGACCGAAAGCCGCACCAGGTCGTCGGGAACCTCCAGCTGCGACCCGGCGGCCGACGCGTGCGTCATCGCGCTGGGCTGCTCGATCAGCGACTCGACCCCGCCCAGCGATTCGGCCAGGATGAACACCTTGGTGCGGGCGCACAGCTCACGGGCGGCCCGGCGTCCGCCGCGCATCCGCACCGAGACCATGCCCCCGAAGCCGCGCATCTGCCGCGCCGCGACCTCATGCCCGGGGTGGCCGGGCAGGCCGGGATACAGCACGGTGCCCACCGCGGGATGCCCGGCCAGGAACTCCGCCACGGCCAAGGCGTTCTCACCGTGCCGCTGCATCCGCAGCACCAGCGTTTTCAGGCCCCGCATCGTCAGGTAGGCGTCGAACGGCCCCGGCACCGCGCCGGCGCCGTTCTGCAGGAAGCCGAAGGCGTCGTCGAGTTCCTCGTCGTCGGTGACCAGCGCGCCGCCCACCACGTCGGAGTGGCCGCCGATGTACTTGGTGGTCGAGTGCAGCACGATGTCGGCGCCCAGCGTCAACGGCTGCTGCAGGGCCGGTGAGGCAAACGTGTTGTCCACCAGCACCTTTGCACCGCTGCGCCGACCGATCTCGGCGATGGCCGCGATGTCGGCGATGTTCAGCAGCGGATTGGTCGGGGTTTCGATCCAGATCAGCCGCGTCTGCGGCGTGATCGCCGCCCGGACGGCGTCGAGATCCGACAGCGCCACGGGCGTGTAGCCGACATTCCACTGGGTGAAGACCTTGTCGATCAGCCGGAATGTGCCGCCGTAGGCGTCGTTGGGAATGATCAGGTGCTCGCCGGGCCGCAGCAGCGAGCGCACCGCGCAGTCGGTGGCGGCCATCCCGGAGCTGAACGCGCGCGCGAACGCGCCCTCCTCGACGGCGGCCAGCACGGCCTCCAGGGCCGCCCGGGTCGGGTTACCGGTGCGCGCGTACTCGAACCCGCCGCGCAGCTCGCCGACGCCGTCTTGGGCAAACGTGCTGCTGGCGTAGATCGGGGCGTTGACCGCCCCGGTCGCCGGGTCGGGGCGGTAGCCCGCGTGGATGGCCCTGGTGGCCGGCCCGGCGCTGCCGGGGTGGCCCGGCGTGCTGTTTGCATTCATCGGCGATCGGTCTGCACGGCTACCTCAGATCGGCAGGCACACGGTCGACATGACCTTGTCCGCCAACGTCTGACGCTTGGAGTCCCACAGCGGGAACAGGAATCCGATGAAGCAGACCATCGCGTCGATGGCGTGGGCGAGGGAACGCACGACGGACTTCCCGAAACCGATGGGGTGCCCGGTGATCTCGCTGACCACCTTGAAGTTCATCACCGACTTGCCGATGCTCGACCCGGTCCTGCCCTGGCGATAGCCGTAGTCCCAGATCAGGTAGCACAGCCCCACCACCGTGGCCAACGAGCGCACCAGCGCGCCGACCACCGAGACCTGGGTGGCGCAAATCTGGTTGGTGTGCGGCGGAAATCCGGTGACACATGACGTGTGCAGCGGAACCATCACCATCACGGTGACGACGATGGCGACGTACGGCAGGATGTCGATGATGAACGCCAGCACCCGGGGCAGCCACGGCGTGTAGTCCTGCTTCGGCAGGGTGCGGATCGCCGGGCCGGGAGGCGGTGGCGCGTAGCCTCCGGCGGACGGGGGCGGCGGCGGGTAGGACCCCCCGCCGGGCGGGGGCGGCGGCGGGTAGGACCCCCCGCCGCGCGGGGGCGGCGGCGGCGCGGAGGCGCTCGACGGGGCGGCACCGCCTTCGGGCGCCGACGGAGGGGGCGGGGATTCGTCCCCGCCCGATTGCGGTTCCTGCCCACCGGGGGATCCGGGCGACCACGGAGGTGGCGGGTACGCGCCGCCGGGTGGCGGTTGATCGGTCATGGGCAACCTTCCACTGCGGATCGGTGAACCGGGCCGCACAACACTACCTGAGCAGAACCTCGGAAGAGCGGCCGGGCCAGGGGTTTTCGCGCCCCTCGCGGCGCCCCGCTCAGCGCCGGCGCGGCGCGTCCGACAGGTAGCCCAACAGGTCCTGCCGGGTGATGACCCCGACCGGTTTACCCTGCTCCACCACCATCAGGGCGTCCCAGTCGCGCAGGGCCTTGCCGGCCGCGCTGACCGACTCGCCGGCGCCGATCATGCGCAGCGGCGGGCTCATGTGTTGGGCGACGGCGTCGGCCAACTTCGCGCGGCCCTCGAAGACGGCCGAGAGCAGTTCGCGCTCGGAAACGCTGCCGGCGACCTCGCCGGCCCGCACCGGGGGCTCCGCGCCGACGACCGGCATCTGGGACACCCCGTACTCGCGCAGGATGCCGATGGCGTCGCGCACCGTCTCGGCGGGATGGGTGTGCACCAGGTCGGGCAGCGCGCCGGATTTGCGGCGCAACACCTCACCGACCGAGGGCTGCCCGGTGGAGCCGTCCAGGCGGCTGCGCAGGAACCCGTACGACGACATCCACGCGTCGTTGAAGATCTTCGACATGTAGCCGCGGCCGCCGTCGGGCAGCAGCACGACGACGAGGGCCTCGGGGCCGGCCCGCTCGGCCACCTGCACCGCGGCCACCACCGCCATCCCGCACGAGCCGCCGACGAGCATCGCCTCTTCGCGGGCCAGCCGCCGCGTCATGTCGAAGGAGTCGGAGTCCGACACCGCGATGATCTCGTCGGGAATGGCCGGGTCGTAGGCGGCCGGCCAGAAGTCTTCGCCGACCCCCTCGACCAGGTAGGGCCGGCCGCTGCCGCCCGAATAGACCGAACCTTCGGGGTCGACGCCGACGATGCGCACCGGTCCTTCCGGCCGGCCGGCGGACACCTCCTTGAGGTAGCGGCCGGCGCCGCTGATCGTGCCGCCGGTGCCGATCCCGGCGACGAAGTGGGTGACCTTGCCGTCGGTGTCGGCCCAGACCTCCGGGCCGGTCGTCTCGTAGTGGCTGGCCGGGCCCTCCGGGTTGGCGTACTGGTCGGGTTTCCAGGCCCCCTCGATCTCCTCGACCAGCCGGTTGGACACGCTGTAGTAGCTGTCCGGGTCGTCGGGCGGCACCGCCGTCGGGCACACGACCACCTCGGCGCCGTAGGCGAGCAACACGTTGCGCTTGTCCTCGCTGACCTTGTCGGGACACACGAAGATGCACCGGTAGCCGCGACGCTGGGCGACCAGGGCCAGGCCGACACCGGTGTTGCCCGACGTCGGTTCGACGATGGTGCCGCCCGGCTTGAGCTGCCCCCCGGCCTCGGCGGCGTCGATCATCTTGGCCGCGATCCGGTCCTTGGAGCTGCCGCCGGGGTTGAGGTACTCCACCTTCGCCGCGACGGTGCCGGCGCCGGCGGGGACGACGGTGTTCAGGCGCACCAGTGGCGTTCCGCCGATCAGGTCACTGAGGTGCTGCGCGATTCGCATGGGCTCATCGTCTCAGGCGCGTTCGGGCGGTGCACCCGAACGGCCCGGCGGCGCAACGCTAGCCGGTGGCCTCGCGGATGTACTCGCCGATCTGGCGCAGCGACCGCACCGCCTCCGGCACCATCGGCGCGGCCAGCTGGAAGTCGTGCACCTGACCGGGCCAGACCCGCACCTCGGCGGGCACGCCGACGGCCGCCAGCCGGCTGGCCGCCAACTGCGCGTCGTGCAGCAACACCTCGGATCCCGAGACGTGGATCAGCGTGCGCGGCAGGCCGGGTTTGATGTGCTCCAACGGCTCGTAGATCTCCTCGGGTTCGCCGTCCCTCTTGTGCTTGGCGGCCGACGCGGTGACCAGCACGTCGAGGGCGTCGAAGGCCCGCGCGGGGAACATGGCATCGGTCTTGATGTTGGGGTGCGCCTGCTTGTATTCCTTGGCCAGCTGCAGCAAGGGCGAGATCGCCACCAACGCGGCCGGCACATCTGCGTCCCCCTGGCCTTCTTCCTGCAGCCGCTGCGCCAGGGCCAGCGCCAGGTACCCGCCCGCGGAGTCACCGGCCAGCACGATCTGGTCGGGTTCATAGCCGCGCAGCCGCAGCCACTGGTAGGCGTCATGGCAGTCGTCGAGGGCCATGCCGATCGAGTGCTTGGGCAGCAGCCGGTAGTTGACCACCAGGACGGGTGAGTCGGCGAACTCCGACAGTGCCTCGACGAGCCTGCCGTGCGAGTTCGCCCCGCAGGTCAAAAAAGCGCCGCCGTGCAGGTAGACGACGACGCGGCGGGTGCCGTCGGCGGGCAACACCCCGGGGGCGCGCACCAGTTGCGCCGACGCGTTGGGCAGGTTCACCGTCTCCCGCACGGTGGCCGACACCGGCAGCAGCACCCGCGACGCGAGGTCGATGAGGCCCCAGGGCCAGGGCAGGTGGGGCACGTGGCTGCCCACCGCCAGCACCGGACGGATCGTCAGCCGCGACGCGAGGCTGGCCACCCGCGCGGCAACACTGGGCCCGGATTCGAGGACCTCGACCGGGGCGCCGTCGCTGACGGCGAATCGGCGGGCCTTGCGGAGGTTAGCCCTGCGGGCCTTGAGGAGGTCCTCGGGGCGGACGGCGGTTCGGGGCGACTCGGATACGTCACGAAAAGCGGTCATGCTCAACACTTCCTACGCCTTTGTAGTCCGATACGGCATGTGACGAGGCGACCGAGCGTGTGGTTCACCGGCGTTTGCCGAGCCGATCAGCCAACCCCTCGGACTCAGCTTGACAGGCGTTGCTGACGAGCACATTTGAATCGGCGGATTTGATATCACATCTGATTCACAACGTGATCAGTTTGTTCACAAGCCGCAGTGCAAACCTCGGGGCCGGTTTAAAATGATCACCGTGACCATCCGGGTGCCGCGTCGGTCGACGATCGCCCTGGCCACAGCGGGGGCTCTCGCCTCAACGGGTACAGCGTACCTGGGCGCTCGCAACCTGCTGGTCGGCCAGGCGACGCACGTGCGCACCGTGATCCCGAAAGCCTGGGACATCCCGCCCCGCGCCGACGGCGTGTACGCCCCCGGCGGCGGGCCGGTGCAGCGGTGGCACCGCGGCCTGCACGCCGACCTGCACGTGATGATCTTCGGCGACTCGACGGCCACCGGGTACGGGTGCATGAGCGCCGAAGAGGTGCCGGGCGTGCTGATCGCCCGCGGGCTCGCGGAGCGAACCGGCACCCGGATCCGGCTGAGCACCAAGGCCATCGTCGGCGCGACGTCGAAGGGTGTGTGCGGCCAGGTCGACGCGATGTTCGTGGCCGGGCCCCCGCCGGACGTGGCGGTGATGATGCTCGGCGCCAACGACGTGACCGCCCTCAACGGCATCAGCCAGTCGGCGCAACGGCTGTCGCTGACCGTGCGGCGGCTGCGCACGCACGGCGCGGTCGTCGTGGTGGGCACCTGCCCGGACCTCGGGGTGATCCCCGCCATCCCCCAGCCGCTGCGCTCGCTGGCGCACGCGCGAACCTCCCAGCTCGCCCGCGCCCAGGCCGCGGCCGTCAAGGCGGCCGGGGGCGTGCCGGTGCCGCTGGCCCAGAAGCTCGCACAGCAGTTCCGCGCCGCTCCGGAGGTGATGTTCTCCGCCGACGGCTACCATCCCTCGCCCGTCGCGTACGCGCTGGCGGCCGAGGCGCTGCTGGTGACGCTGTCGGAGGTGCTGGGCGGCGCGGTCGAGGGCCCCGCGCCCGCACCGCCGCCGGAGCCTCCGTTGGCGCGGGCGTCCCAGGTCACCGCGACGTCACGGCTGTGGCGGCGCCAGGCGGCCGATTCCCCTGCTTCGTACCAATCGGTGGGCAGCGACTAGATTTGGCCTGGTCTCGTCCAGGCCCGTCGGCGGTACCCGAACCACCACTCATGCCACTCATGAAGGAAGTAGTCATGCCCGAAGCTGTCATCGTCTCCACCGCTCGTTCGCCGATCGGCCGCGCCATGAAGGGGTCGCTGGTGTCCATCCGCCCCGACGACCTGGCCACCCAGATGGTGCGTGCCGCGCTCGACAAGGTCCCCGCGCTCAACCCGCACCAGATCGACGACCTGATCCTGGGCTGCGGCCTGCCGGGTGGGGAGTCCGGGTTCAACATGGGCCGCGTCGTCGCCGTCGAACTCGGCTATGACTTCCTGCCGGGCACCACCGTCAACCGGTACTGCTCGTCGTCCCTGCAGACCACGCGGATGGCCTTCCACGCGATCAAGGCGGGCGAGGGCGACGCGTTCATCTCCGCCGGCGTGGAGACGGTGTCGCGGTTCGGCAAGGGCAACTCCGACTCCTGGCCGGACACCAAGAACCCGGTGTTCGACGCGGCCCAGGAACGCACCGCCGCGGCCGCCGCGGGCGCCGACGAATGGCACGACCCCCGCGCCGACGGCAACCTGCCCGACGTCTACATCGCCATGGGCCAGACCGCCGAGAACGTCGCGATCCTGACCGGGATCAGCCGCGAGGACCAGGACCGCTGGGGGGTACGCAGCCAGAACCGTGCCGAGGAGGCGATCAAGAGCGGGTTCTTCGAACGCGAGATCTCCCCGGTGACCCTGCCGGACGGGAGCACCGTCAGTACCGACGATGGCCCCCGCGCCGGCACCACCTATGAGAAGGTCAGCGAACTCAAGCCGGTGTTCCGGCCCAACGGCACCGTGACCGCGGGCAACGCCTGCCCGCTCAACGACGGTGCCGCCGCGCTGGTGATCACCAGCGACACCAAGGCCAAGGAGCTGGGCCTGACCCCGCTGGCCCGCATCGTGTCGACCGGGGTCAGCGGCCTGTCGCCGGAGATCATGGGCCTGGGCCCGATCGAGGCGTCCAAGAAGGCGCTGCAGCGCGCGGGCATGTCGGTCGGCGACATCGACCTGTTCGAGATCAACGAGGCCTTCGCGGTGCAGGTGCTGGGCTCGGCGCGCGAGCTGGGCATCGACGAGGACAAGCTGAACGTGTCCGGTGGGGCGATCGCGCTGGGCCACCCGTTCGGCATGACCGGCGCCCGCATCGCCACGACGCTGCTCAACAACTTGCAGACCCACGACAAGACGCTGGGCCTGGAGACGATGTGCGTCGGCGGCGGCCAGGGCATGGCGATGGTGATCGAGCGACTCAGCTGACGGCGTCCTGAGGCGTCGGCACCAAAAAACCGGCACGCCAGTAGGCGTGCCGGTTTTTCCCGTTTCGGGGCTAGTCGTTCTGCAGGTAACTGAGCAGGCGCAGGATCTCGATGTAGAGCCAGACCAGGGTCACGGTCAGGCCCAGGGCGATGCCCCACGCCGCCTTCTCCGGGGCTCCGGCGCGGATCATCTGGTCGGCGGCGTCGAAGTCGATCAGGAAGCTGAAGGCCGCGATGCCGATGCACACGATCGAGAACAGGATCGCCAGCGGCCCGCCGCTGCGCAGGCCCAGGCCCGTTCCGCCGCCGACCCCGAACATCGCGAGCACGAAGTTGCCGAGCATCAGGGCCAGCACCCCGAACATCGCGGCGACCAGCATGCGGGTGAACTTGGGGGTGACCCGGATGGCCCCGGTCTTGTAGACGACGAGCATGCCGAAGAACACCCCGAAGGTGCCCAGCACGGCCTCACCGATCAGCGCGCCGGCGCTGGTGGAGGACACCTGGTAGTGCGCGAACACGAACGAGACGGCGCCGAGGAACAGGCCCTCGAGGACCGCGTAGCTGAGCACGATCGCCGGGCTGTCCTGCTTGCGCCCGAAGGTGGCCACCAGCACCAGCCCCAGCCCGCCGAGCGCACCGATCAGGGTCAGCGGCATCGCCAGGGCGACGTTGGAGACCACCAGGAAGTAGGAGACGACCGCGGCTGCGCTCAGCACGCCCAGCGTGATGCCGGTCTTGGTGACGACGTCGTCGATGGTCACCGGGCGGGAGGCGCCGGTGCCACGGGTCTCCTGGTAGGGGGCCCGGTACGGGTCGGCCTGGTAGTAGCCCTGCTGCACCGGCGGTGCGCCGGTGCCGAACTGCGCGTATCCGCCGCTCTGCTTGGGCAGCGAACGAAATACCGGGTTGCTTGTCTCCCGCACCGTCGGATCCTCTCTTATGGCTGTGGCTTCGAGCTGTGCGAACACACACTCAACGATCAGTGGCCCGACCGGGTTCCCGGCTGTGCCGGCTCAAAGATAAACCTTACCCGCGGGCATCGTCGCCCCGAGAACGATCTAGATTTCTGGTCGAGGCTCAAGCGGCTTCGCAGGCGAAACGGATTCTTCAACAGGAGGAGGCCAGGGCGTGAACGAGGAATCCGACGAGGTTCTGACCCGCGTCGAGGGAGGCATCGGCTTCATCACGCTCAACCGCCCCAAGGCGATCAACTCGCTCAACCAGCCGATGGTCGACGCGCTGCGGGCGCTCCTCGCCCGGTGGGCCGACGACGACGCGGTGCGCGCGGTGGTGCTGTCCGGGGCGGGCGACCGCGGGCTGTGCGCGGGCGGCGACGTGGTCGCGGTCTACCACAGCGCCCGCTCCGACGGCGTCGAGGTGCGGCGGTTCTGGCGCGACGAGTACCTGATGAACGGTCAGATCGGCCGCTTCCCCAAGCCGTATGTGTCGTTGATGGACGGCATCGTGATGGGCGGCGGCGTCGGCGTCAGCGCGCACGGGAGCGTCCGGGTGGTCACCGAGACGTCCAAGATCGCGATGCCCGAGGTCGGCATCGGGTTCGTCCCCGATGTGGGCGGAGCGTATCTGCTGTCCCGGGCGCCCGGCGCGCTGGGCCTGCACGCCGCCCTGACCGGCGCACCGTTCTCCGGCGCCGACGCGATCGCCATGGGTTTCGCCGACCACTACATGCCGCACGACGACCTCGAGGCGTTCACCCGGACCGTCGTCGCCGACGGCCCGCAGACCGCTGTGAGCCGGCACGCCGTCGAACCCCCGCCCAGTGAGCTTGTCGCGCAGCGTGACTGGATCGACGAGTGCTACGCCGGCGAGAGTGCCCAAGACATCGTCGCCGCCCTGCGCGGACACAGCGCCGCGGCGGCACAGGACGCCGCCAACCTGATCGCCACCCGCTCCCCGATCGCGGTGTCGGTGGCGCTCGAGGCGGTGCGGCGGGCGGGCAAGCTGGAAACGCTGGAAGACGTTTTGGTTCAGGACTATCGGGTGTCCTCGGCGTCGGCTCGCTCGCACGATCTGGTCGAGGGCATCCGCGCGCAGATCATCGACAAAGATCGCAATCCGACATGGTCGCCGGCGACGCTGGCCGAGGTCAGTGCGACCGACGTCGCCGCGTATTTCGCGCCGGTCGACGACGACTTGAGATTCTAGAAAGGCGATTCTGATGACGGACACGACTTCCAAGGACTACGAGACCATCCTCGTCGAGCGCCACGAACGGGTCGGCATCATCACGCTGAACCGGCCGCAGGCGCTCAACGCGCTCAACAGCCAGGTGATGCACGAAGTCACCAGCGCCGCAGCGGATTTCGACGATGACCCGGGCATCGGGGCGATCGTCATCACCGGATCGGCCAAGGCGTTCGCCGCCGGGGCCGATATCAAGGAGATGGCCGCCCTGAGCTTCGCCGACGCGTTCGGCGCCGACTTCTTCGCGCCCTGGGCCAAACTGGCCGCCGTGCGTACCCCGACGATCGCCGCGGTCGCCGGGCACGCGCTCGGCGGCGGCTGCGAGCTCGCGATGATGTGCGACGTGCTGATCGCCGCCGACACCGCGAAGTTCGGCCAGCCCGAGATCAAGCTCGGCGTGCTACCGGGCATGGGCGGCTCGCAGCGGCTCACCCGCGCCATCGGCAAGGCCAAGGCCATGGACCTCATCCTGACCGGGCGCACCATCGACGCCGCCGAAGCCGAACGCAGCGGCCTGGTTTCGCGCGTCGTGCCGGCCGACGACCTGCTCACCGAGGCCAAGGCCGTCGCCACCACCATTTCGCAGATGTCGCGCTCGGCCGCGCGGATGGCCAAGGAGGCCGTCAACCGGTCGTTCGAATCCACCCTGGCCGAGGGCCTGCTCTACGAGCGCCGGCTGTTCCATTCGACGTTCGCCACCGAGGACCAGTCCGAGGGCATGGCCGCATTCGTCGAGAAGCGCCCCCCGAACTTCACCCACCGGTAGGACCTTCGATGGACCAACCGGGTTCTGCGACCAACACCGCCGGCCAGGAAACCGGCGCCGGCACCGAGCGGGTCGAGGGCCCGGCCGCCGGGCCCGAATCCGGTCCCGAAGCCGAGCCCCAAACCGGCCCGGAAGCCGCCGCGCCCGCCCCGGCCGACGAGCGCTGGCCGGCGGGCAGGCCGTGGTGGCTGCGCCACTACACCTTCACCGGCACCGCGGGCGGCCTGGTCTTCGTGTGGTTTTCCATGACGCCATCGCTGCTGCCGCGCGGCGCGGTGTTCCAGGCGCTGGTCAGCGGGATCTCCGGGGCCATCGGATACGGGCTGGGCGTCTTCGCCGTCTGGCTGGTCCGCTACATGCGCGGGCAGAATTCCAGCCCGCCGGCGCCGCGCTGGGCGTGGATGGTGCTGATCCCGACGGGCGCGGCCGGCATGGTGTTCATGGCGATCCGCTTCCACGTCTGGCAGGACGACGTGCGCGACCTGATGGGCGTCGCGCACCTGAAGTGGTACGACTACCCGGTGGCCGCGGGGCTGTCGCTGGTGGTGCTGTTCACGCTGGTCGAGATCGGTCAGGCCATCCGCTGGCTGGTCAGCTTCCTGGTTCGCGAGCTCGACCGGTTCGCGCCGTTCCGGCTGTCGGCGACCATCGTGGTGGTCACCCTCATCGTGCTGACGATCACGCTGCTCAACGGTGTCGTCCTCAAGTTCGCGATGCGCACCATGAACAACACCTTCGCCTCGGCGAACGACGAGATGAGCCCCGCGACCGCGCCGCCGAGGACCACGATGCGGTCCGGCGGTCCGGGCTCCCTGGTGACATGGGATTCGCTGGGCCGCGAGGGCCGCATCTTCGTCGAGGGCGGTCCCCGCGTCGACCAGCTGACCTCCTTCAACGGGGTGCAGGCCACCGAGCCGATCCGGGCCTATGCCGGGCTGAACTCCGCCGACGGCATCACCGCGGCCGCCGAAATGGCGGCCCAGGAGCTGCTGCGCATGGGCGGGTTGCAGCGCGCGGTCGTGGCGGTGGCGACGACCACCGGCACCGGCTGGATCAACGAGGCCGAAGCCTCGGCGCTGGAGTACATGTACAACGGCAACAGCGCGATCGTGAGCATGCAGTACTCGTTCCTGCCCAGCTGGCTGTCGTTCCTGGTGGACAAGGAGAACGCCCGGCAGGCCGGTCAGGCGCTGTTCGAGGCCGTCGACAGGCTGATCCGGCTCCTGCCCGAGGGGCAACGCCCCAAGCTGGTGGTGTTCGGCGAGAGCCTGGGCTCGTTCGGCGGAGAGGCGCCGTTCATGAGCCTCAACAACGTCCTGGCCCGCACCGATGGCGCCCTGTTTTCCGGACCGACCTTCAACAACACGATCTGGACCGACCTGACCGCCACCCGCGACGCGGGTTCGCCGGAGTGGCTGCCCATCTACAACGACGGCAAGAACGTCCGGTTCGTCGCGCGGCCGAGCAATCTCGGGCGCCCCGACGCGCCGTGGGCGCACCCGCGGGTGGTGTATCTGCAGCACGCCTCCGACCCGATCGCCTGGTGGACGCCCGGCCTGCTGTTCAAGGAGCCCGACTGGCTGAAGGAGAAGCGGGGCTATGACGTGCTGCCGCAGACCCGCTGGATCCCGGTGGTGACCTTCCTGCAGGTGACCGCGGACATGGCGGTCGCCGTGGACGTGCCGGCCGGGCACGGCCACCGCTACGTCGGCGACGTGGCCAACGGCTGGGCCGCCGTGCTGTCGCCGCCCGGGTGGACACCGGACAAGACGGACAAGCTGCGGCCGCTGCTGCACACCAACGGCTAAATCTTCCGGCGTGCGGCCGCCGCGCCCGGCAGCTGATCCAGCACCCCGGCGCCCGCCAGCGCGTGGTAACCGCCGACGACGTCGGTGGCCCGGTGCAGACCGATGTCCAGCAGCGCGGCCGCCGCCAGGCTCGAGGTGTAGCCCTGCGAGCACAGGATCACCCATTCGACGTCGTCGCCCACGGCCTGCGGCAGCCTGGCGTCGCTGGTCGGGTCACACCGCCATTCCAGCACGTTGCGTTCGACGACCAGCGCACCCGGCACCTCGCCTTCCCGGGCTCGCTGCGCCTGCGGCCGGATGTCGACGAGCACCGCCCCGCGGCGCAGCG
Organism: uncultured Actinomycetota bacterium; assembly: GCA_963711445.1. GTDB lineage: Bacteria > Actinomycetota > Actinomycetes > Mycobacteriales > Mycobacteriaceae > Mycobacterium. The sequence continues at coordinate 456,991 of CAVQEF010000001.1, read as the reverse complement.
CGTCGGGCACCTCGGCGGCGGCCAGCCGGCGATACCGGCGCCGGGCCGACCTGACGACGACATCGATGCGGCTCGTCACGGCCCCTCCGGGTGGTCGGTCAGTTCGGTGCGCTCGCGGCGCAACGTTTTTCCGTCGGCGACCTCGTAGTACGACATCGCGGTCAGCGGCGGCGAGTAGGCATGCACGCTCAGGGCCGGCCGCACCGGCCCCTCGGCCTCGCCCGCCCACACCACGTCGTGCACCCAGCCCAGCGGGAACCCGGCCTGGTCACCGGCGCCGAGCCGGCGGCGCCGCAACCGCCTTCCATCCCAACGGAATTCGTCGAGCGCCCCGGACAGCACGGTCAGCGCCCCCAGCGAGCCGGCGTGGTCGTGCAATTCGGTGGCGTGCCCGGGCACCCAGCTGATCAGCCAGACGTCGAGTTCGCCGTCGCCGTGGATGCGGGTGAACCAGCGGCGCGACTCCGGTATCCCGCCGGCGGGCAGCAGGTGGTCGCAGCGGCCGCTGAGCACGTCGTCGGCGGCCCGGTCGGTGGCGTGCAGCAGGTCGGGCACCCGCAGCCGCGTCGGTCCCGGCGACGGCGCGGCGAGGGCGCGTGGGCGCAGGGCGGCAGGGGTGGTGACAGACGAGGACATGCGGGGAACTCCAGGATGGACGGATCGGGTAAGCGGCCGGGGGTTACGGCCGACAACACCCGCAGGATCCGAAGCGCTCCATCACGGCAGCCACTGTCGCATAGATTGGCACCGTGCGCTGGTGCCCCGGTCGAGTCCCGCCGCGGGGCGCGATCGTCGCCGCGACCGGTGCGCTGGTGCTGGCGGGCTGCTCCCACGGCACGCACGACGGCGGGACCGCCCCCTCGTCGGCGCCTCCGCCGACCGCGAGCAGGGCCCCGGTGTCCGCGACACCGGGCGCGATCGGGCTCTCCCCCGCCGGCGTGACGACCAGGGTCGACGTCCCCGCGGATTCCACCGAGGAGCAGTACTTCCAGGCCTGTCACGCCGCAAAACTGTGGATGGACGCCCAGCCCAGGACCGGCGCGTCGCTGTTCGAGCCGTACCTGGCGATGGTCCAGGCGTCGGCAGGGGGCACGCCGGGCACCTGGGATTCCCCGTGGCCGGAGTTGACCCCGGCCCGGCAGGCGGCCGTCATCGTCGCTGCGCGCGCGGCCGCCAACAACGAATGCGGGTAGCGGCGCGGCCGCCCTGCGATTGAGATCACGGTGCAAAAAAGTGCCCGGCCCGCCGCCGGGGGCGGTTCGGCCGCGCAAAATGAATGGATGTCCGGCGAACCTGGCGCGGCGGTCGCGCGCCGATCAGCACCGACGCGGGTGGCGCTGTCGCTCGGCAGCGGCGGCGCCCGCGGCTACGCCCACATCGGGGTGATCGAGGCGCTGCGGGCGCGGGGCTATGACATCGTCGGGATCGCCGGCTCGTCGATGGGTGCGCTGGTCGGCGGCCTGCAGGCCGCCGGACGCCTCGACGAGTTCGCCGACTGGGCGAAGTCGTTGACCCAGCGCACGATCCTGCGCCTGCTGGACCCGTCCATCAGCGCCGCCGGGGTGCTGCGGGCCGAGAAGATCTTGGACGCGGTGCGCGACATCCTCGGGCCGGTCACCATCGAGCAACTGCCCATCGCCTACACCGCGGTCGCGACCGACCTGCTGGCCGGCAAGTCGGTCTGGTTTCAGCGCGGTCCCCTCGACGAGGCCATCCGGGCGTCGATCGCGATCCCCGGCGTGATCGCCCCGCACGAGGTCGGCGGACGCCTGCTGGCCGACGGCGGCATCCTCGATCCGCTGCCGATGGCGCCGATCGCCGCGGTCAACGCCGACCTGACCATCGCGGTGAGCCTGAGCGGCAGCGAGGTGATCGACCGCCACGACGCCGAGCCCGGTGCCACCGCCGAATGGCTCAACCGCATGGTGCGCAGCACGTCGGCGCTGCTGGACACCGCCGCCGCCCGCTCACTGCTCGACCGGCCGACGGCGCGGGCGGTGCTCGCCAGGTTCGGCGCGGACACGTGGCCCGAGGCCGACGACGACGAGGAACCCGAAGCCGACGAGATCGACATCAAGGGCGCACCGGAGGTGCCGAAGCTGGGCAGCTTCGAGGTGATGAACCGCACGATCGACATCGCCCAAGCCGCGCTGGCGCGCCACACACTGGCGGCCTACCCGCCCGACCTGATGATCGAGGTGCCGCGTTCGACCTGCCGGGGCCTGGAATTCCACCGGGCCGCGGAGGTGATCGGCGTCGGCCACCGGCTCACCGACGAGGCGCTGGACGCCCTGGAGACCGCACCCGAGCAGGCCACCCCGCCCGCGATCGAGGGCTGACCGGCCGGCGGCGCGTCAGGGGCCCAGGAACCGCGCGACCGCCGCCGCTTCCCGGCGTCCCTGCTCGCGCCCGGCGACCGCCGAGGCGATGCGGCACCGCGGATCCAGCGGATTGGGCCCGAAGGCGGCCCGCGCGTCGTCGTCGGCGAAGACGGCGAACGCCGCACCGCCGAACGCCTCGATCTCGGCGGCCGGACCGGCGCCGAACGGTGACGGCGCGTCGGCCCCGGAGGGCACCAGCACCACCGCCACGCCGCAGTCGTCGGCCACCGGCAGGTTGACCGTGCTGCCGATGCCGCCGTCCATGTAGCGCCGGCCCGCGATGCTCACCGGCGGCCAGGCCCCCGGCACCGCGCAGCTGGCCGCCACCGCGTCGAGGAGCCCGACTCCGGACCCGCGATCGAAGACGACCAGTTCGCCCGAGGAGCACTCGATTGCGGTGATCCGCAGCTCCCGGTCGGGCCAGTCGTGGGACGGCAGGCGCTGCGCGATGACGTCGCGCCGGACGGACTCGGCGACGGTTCGGGTGGCCAGAGCCACATCGGCGATCCGCTTGCGCAGCTGCCGGGTCCGTGGCATCCGCTCGTCGGCCGGCTCGCGCAGCGCGGCCAGGAACAGGGCGGTGATCTGCTCGACGTCCACGCCGGAGTCGATCTCGGCGGAGAAGTCGGCGAGCTGCCGCTCATACAGCGCCTCGAGCGTGCTGCCGCTGCCCAGCTGCGCGGCGACCGTCGAACCCGCCGACGTCCCGACCAGCACGTCGGAGTCGACCAGCAGCCGCGCCAGCGCCGGCGACGCGTCGGCGATACCGCGCAGAACGCCCGTCTCCCAGGCGATTCCCGCTATTCCGCCACCGGCCAGTACGAGCGCGCGTCGGGTTGCCACGCCCATGCACTCTGCCAGACGACCGGGTTCAGCCGTTCGCGTGCTGGGCCTGCTGCTCGCGCTCGCTCAGGTCCGACTTGGCGAGCCGGTGCCGGGGCGGGTCGGGCAGCACCACGCCGCTGTTGACGCGCAGCCCCGCGTCGACGTGGATCAGCTCGCCCGATTCCATCAGCCGCCAGCGCGGGTCGTCGTCCATGGGTTCGCTGGCGAACACCACCGACGACCGCGCGCCCAGGTGCTGTGATTTCGTGCGAATCCGATTGGTGCGCAGGTGAAAATCCCGTGCGGCGGCCCGGCGGTCGTGGCGGCGGTCCAGGACGTAGAGCTCGTGGGTGTCCGGGTAGCGCAGCGCCCACATGTCGGTGGCCGTGCTCAGCAGCACGTTGACGGCATACAGCGGCACGTTCGCCGCCAGCCAGCGGATGGCGTCGAGCAGACCCGCCCGCACGTCGCCGTTCCGGGCTCGGATCGAGGCGGTGATCAGGGCGAAGACCCGCTCCGAATCGGTGTCCCCCAGCACCAGTTCGTCGGTGCCCGCGTCGCGCAGCCGTTCGTCGACGGCGTCGAGCCCCTTGACCACGCCGTTGTGCGCGAAGAGCCGGCCGTCCTGCAGGAACGGGTGGGTGTTGTGCACGCTGTGCGACCCCGTCGTCGCGTAGCGGACGTGGGCGAGGAAGGTCGTGCCGGTCATCTCGTGGGCCTCGGTGGCGAACGCGGCGTCCTCCCAGGCGGCCATGGGCTGCTTGCGCAGCTCCGGGTGGCCTTGCTCGTCGAAGACGCCCAGGCCGGTCCCGTCGGGGTTCCTCCTGCTCTGCGTGGAAAGGCTGTCCGGGGCGTCCAGCAGCCAGAAGGTGGCGGTGCAGACGTCGGTCCCGGCGTGCAAGCCAAAAAGTCGACACATACCGTCGACAGTAACGAACCTCAGTTGGTCAACAGCACCGACAAGTTGGCCAGCGACCGCCGCGCGTAGCCCTTCCACAGGCTGCCGAACAGCGGCAGGGCCCACGACGTGAGGGGCGATCGCGCGTGGATGTGCCAGCGCCAGGTGATCTCGGTGCCATCGCCTTTCGGGTCGAAGAGCCATTCGCCCACGACATGGTCGACCAGCAGCGCCATGGGACCGCCGATGTCGGTCAGCCGGTAGCCGAACGAGCGCGGCGGGTCGACGACGGTCAGCTCCTCGCGCATGCTGGCGCCGCCGGCCAGCCGCACGGTGCGCGTCTGGCCCGCGGCGTCCCAGCCGCCCGTCTGCTCGCTCACCTGCCTGATCGGCGGGAACGGCCCGTGCCAACGGTTGAACAACGCCGGCAGCGGCACCGGCAGGGTGCGGGCGAACGCTTCGGCGGCCGGCACCGCAACGACCCGCGACTCCGCGACGGTCAGCGACTTTCCCACGCGCGCAACTCCTTTCGCTCGGCGTCCAGGCCCCTCAATCGTGCGTCTCGACCACCCAATAGCCGTGCTCGGCGTATCGCGACCGCATCGCCTTCTTGTCGTACTTGCCGACGCTGGTCCGCGGGATCTCGTCGACGAACGTCCACCGCTCGGGTAGCCACCACCGAACCACCTTGTCGGCGAGGAACTTTCGGAGCTCCTCGGCACTGACCGGCTCGCCCCGCTTGGTCACCACCACCGCGAGCGGTCGCTCCTGCCACCGCTCGTCGGGCACCCCGACCACCGCGGCCTCCAGCACGCCGGGGTGTCCGATCAGGCAGTTCTCCAACTCCACCGAGGAGATCCACTCACCCCCGGACTTGATGACGTCCTTGGCCCGGTCGGTCAGGGTGATGAAGCTCCGCTCATCGAGGCGGCCGACGTCGCCGGTGCGCAGCCAACCGGAGTCGAACTTGGAGTCGTCGCGTCCCAGGTAGTAGGAGCCCGTGATCCACGCCCCGCGGACCTCGACCTCGCCGACGGCGTTGCCGTCGTTGGGCAGCACCACGCCGTCGTCGTCGACGATCCGCATCTCCACCCCGCAGACCGGCTGGCCCTGGGTCGCACGGAATGCCCAGTGCTGGTCGGCCGGCGTGTCCGGCGGCGGCCATGCCATGGTGGCCAGCGGGGAGGTCTCCGTCATGCCCCACAGCTGCCGGATCTGGACGCCGTGGCGCTCCTCGAAGGTGCGCATCAGCGAGACCGGAACGGCCGAGCCGCCGCAGACCACCATGCGCAGGGACGACACGTCGTGGTCAGGCTCGTCCTCGAGCCGGTGCATGACGTCGTTCCAGATCGTCGGCACCGCGCCCGCCACGGTGGGGCGCAGCTTCTCCACCATGTCGATCAGCGACCCGGCGTCGAGGTGGCGATCCGGCAGCACCAGGTCGGCGCCGGCCATCAGCGCCGCGTACGGCAGCCCCCACGCGTTGGCATGAAACATCGGCACGATCGGCAGCACGCTGTCGCTGGCCCCGACCCCGATGCCGTTGGCGGTGCACGCCGCCATGGCGTGCAGGAAGCTCGAACGGTGGCTGTAGACCACGCCTTTGGGGTTGCCGGTGGTGCCGCTGGTGTAGCACATCGCGGCCGCCGACCTCTCGTCGAGCTGCGGCCAGTCGAAGTGGGGGGATTCACCGGCGATGACGTCGGAATACCGCAGCACCGCCTTGCCCGAGTCCTCCAACGGGGCGGTGTCGCCCTCGCCGACCGCGATCACGGTGTGCACGGTGGTGAGCTCGGGCAGCACCGCGGCGAGCGATTTGGCCAGCGAGAGGTCGACGAGCACGACGCGGTCCTCGGCCTCGTTGGCGATGTAGGCGATCTGCTCGGGAAAGAGCCGGATGTTCAGGGTGTGTAGGACCGCGCCCATCGACGGCACGGCCAGATAGGTCGCCAGGTGTTCGGCGTTGTTCCACATGAACGTCGCCACCCGCTGGTCCCCGGTGACGCCCAGGCGGCGCAACGCGTTCGCCAGCCGGCCCGCCTGCTGCCCCAGCTCCCGGTGGGTGGTGCGCCGGTAACCCTCGCCCGTGGCGGTGGTCACGGTGCGCGCCCCGTGGACGCCGCAGCCGTGCCGCATGATCGCGGCGATCGTCAACGGAAAGTCCTGCATCGTGCTGTCCATCGATGTACCGCCTTTGAGCCTCATGTTCGGTGCGCCGAATGCTATCGCCGCGCGCGGCCATGAGAAAACGGGTTCGGTGCAACAGCACGCTCGTCGGGCCGGGACCCGGCCGCGCTACACCAGGGCGGGCTCGCCCTGCGGCAGTTCGGGCACCACCCACTCGGCGGCGGATTCGTCTTCCTGCGCAGCGCTTTCGACGCCCAGGGCGACGATCGAGGCGACCGGCGCCACGGTGACCGCGCCGGAGTATTCGGCGATGTAGAGATAGTTGGCGTCAGGGCTTTCCACCACGCACGAGGGCTGGTCGGCCACGGCGATGGTGCCGACGACGTCCTGCGTCAGCGTGGACAGCACCGTGATGCCCTCGTCGCCGACCAGGTAGGCGCGGTCGCCGTCGCCGCTGAGCGTCAGGCTCGTGACGACACCGCCGACCTCGCCGAGCTTGCGGGTGCCGGTGATGCTGCGGGTGCGGGTGTCGACGACGTCGATCACCGCGCCCAGTTCCGGAACCGAACTGAGCACGTGGGCGAGCGCCCCGTTGGGGCTGAGCGCGACGTCGCGGATGGGCAGACCGATGTCCACGACGTCGACGACGCGCGCGCGACCCTCGGCGGAGTGCGCCCCCGTATCGATCACGACCAGCTGTCCGCCCACCGCTCCACCGGCGGCGACATAGAGGAGTCCTCCGTCGGGGCTGATCCGCAGACACTCGGCGGTGGTCCCCGCCCCGTCGTGGAAACCCGCCACGCCCATGACGTCCGTGAGATCGATCGAATCCACCGCGCCCGTGGCCGTGTCCAGCACGGCGACGTCGGCGACACCGGCGCCGTTTCGGCCGGCGTAGACGTACTTCCCGTCGGGGCTGACCGCCAGGTCGCTCACGGAGTGCGCCAGCGGGTGTGTCGCGGCGACCGTATTGGTGGCCAGGTCGATCACCGCGATCGAGTCGTAGGCCGTGGTGGCGGTGCGGACGTAGGCGCGCCCGGGGTCGCGGCCGGCCAATGCGATCGCCGCGGGCTCGCCGAGGCCGGCGACGGTCCCGGTGAGCCGGCAGGTCGCGGCGTCGATGACGGAGACGCTGTCGTCGCCGTAGTTGGTCACCAGCACCCGGGCACCGTCGGGGGTGGCAGCGATGGATCCGATCGGACCGTTGCGTACGGCGACCTTGACGACGATCGGGAAGCCCGGCGCCCCGCCCAACTCGATGACCTGGCCGTTCCGCGCGATCGTCCGGTCGTCCACGTCTTTCATGCTGACACCGCCTTTGCTGTGTTCGTCGTACGTCCACGCGCAACAGTGGTCGCAACAGGTTTTTGCGACGCCGACCGCCTGGATTTACCCGTATTCCAGCACCTGCAAGGTGACTGCTTTTTGGAGATCCTACCGGCCGAATTCCGGGCGAAAATAATGTGAATTCGCGCGCTGTAACCCACGTCACGCAATTGGGCCGGACGGGGCGCGGCCGCCACCGGCGCGACGCCGCGGACGTCGGCCATTGGCAAACTCACGCACCCGGGTTACCGCAGGCCTTCCTTTGCTGCCGCTAACTATTGGCGCGCGCGACCATCGCACCGAAAAATTAAGGAATTCTCAGGCTCGGTGCCAGTCGAGGCAAATATCACACCCGGTGCCACGCGTGGCGAACAGCGCCATTTCCGCCGCCGTGCGTCAGCCGAAGTGGGTGTGCGGCCGAACCTGCGCCACGCCGTCGATACTGATGTCGAGTTTCTCGTTGTAGAACGCCACCAGGCCGGCGATCTGACCGACCGCCGGCAGCGGATAGTGGTAAGTCCACGCGAGATCGGGGTGCACGACCCGCTCGCCGCCGGAGCCCACGCGCACCGACCAGTAGCCCGACGTCACGCCCTTGTACGGGCACAGCGTCCGGGTGACCGAAGGCTCCAGGTGTTCGAAGGCGATATCGGTGGGGTCGATGTAATACCTTGTGGGCAAACCTGTTTCGAACAGCAGCACCGGACTTCTGGTGTCGGCCAGCACGATTCCGCCGAGCTCCACGCGGACGTGGCGGTGCGAGCGCAGCGCGTCGACCCGCACGTAGGGGTTGCGCGGGTGTCCATAGATCGGCTCGTCCTCCTCGAACCAGCGCAGCGGATCCCATTCGAAGCGCACGGTGCCCGCCAGCGGCCCGCCACCGTCGGCGTCGAACACGCGCGCGGCCGACTCGTGGGTGCGCTCGGCCGCGACCAGGGAGTGCAGCCGGGACGGGCCGAACTGCAGCCGCTGCGGATGGTCCTCGTCGCGCAGGAACTCCGCGCGGACGTCGCCCAGCGGGATGTAGTACTGCGGGTAGTACGCGACCTCCCACACGTAGCGGGCGGCGGTGGTGTCGAAGACCAGCGCGTCGCCGAGGTAGCCGCGCACCCGGCGCGCCGCGGGCTCGATTCGTCCACGCGCGGCGGCCATTTGGGGGTAGTCGGCCTCGGTGGTCATGGGCACCTACTGGTCCTTGGACGCGAGGCCGGCCGGCGCGTGGCCGATCGCCGTGCGGATGGCCTCGGCCAGCGCCAGCGCGCTTTCCTCGGTGAGTTCCAGCGCCACCCGTGCCGACGGTCCGAGCTGCGGGTTGATGACGTCGATGTTGACGGTGTGGCCGTAGGGGGCGTGTACCGGGTGGTCGACGTAGACGGTTGCGCGGCTGGCGCCGAACCATCCCGTCGCACCCTTGCCGCTGCCATCGATCTCGACGTGTTCGGTGAGATAGGTGCACATGCGTTGCCCGTCCTAGCCTTTCAGGTGGGTGGCGAAGAACTCGTCGATGCGGCGCCAGCCGTCCAGCGCCGCCTCCACGCGGTAGGCGGGGCGGTCGACGGCGAAGAACGCGTGGCCCGCGCCCTCGTACGACTGGAACTGGTGCGGCTTGCCCAGCCTGGACAGCTCGGCGTCCAGCGCGGCCACGGCCCCTGGTGAGGGGAACTGGTCCTCGAGTCCGAACAAACCGAGCAGCGGACAGCTCAGGTCCGCAGCCAGGTCGAGGATCGGCGTGATGGCGGCGGGCGTCCCCTCGGGCGGATCTTCGACGACGAACGCGCCGTAGCAGTCCACCGCGGCGTCCAGCCGCAGCGAGCACGCCGCCAGGAAGGCATGCCGCCCGCCCGAGCAGTGTCCGATGACACCGAACTTCCCGTTGGCCCCCGGTAACGAATGCAGGTGCTCCACGGCGCCCGCGACATCGCCGACCAGTCGTTCGTCGGGGACCCCGCCCGCCGCGCGCGCCGCCGCGGCGGCGTCGTCGGGGGAAGCGCCCGGCGCCTCGCGGGAATACAGGTTCGGGGCCACCGCGTGATAGCCGGTGACGGCGAGCCGCCGGACGAACTCCTTGGTCTGCCGGTCGTGTCCGGGCATGTGGTGGATCCACACGATTCCCCCGCGCGAACCCTCGGCCAGCGGCATCGCACGGTAGGCCTCGATCTCGTCGCCGCCGTGGCCGTTGATGGTGATCGTCTCCGCGCGGATCGCGTCCGGGCCGACCGTGTTCATCGCGATAGTCCTCGTTCTCGGTGTGAGCTCCGCCGGAACCCAACGTATCGGACCGAACGCGCCGGAACGCGGGCGCCGTCAGCCGACCTCGATCGGCACCGTCAGCTCGGTCATCTTCGCGGGCACCTTGGTCATGTCCACCGATAGCACCTCGCCGCTGTCCTGGGTGCCGTTGGGCAGCACCTTGGGTTTGAGCCGGAACGGCGGGGTGCCCGAGCCGGTGGCCAGCCCGGCCAGCCCGAAATCGCTGTCGTTGGCGATGATCAGCGTCTTGCCGGCGTCCGGGGTGACGATGCCCTCGATCTTCTGGTGTCCGAAGAAGTCGCCGTCGGGCGACAGGGTGTGCAGCAGGGCGCCCAGGTTCAGCTTGAGCGTCTTGGTGGCGACGCTGATCCCGGCGGACCTGAGTTTGTCGGTTGCGGCCGCGTCGGTGCCCGCCCCGACCCAGGTCTCGAGCGCGACTCCATCGATCAGCAGCCCCCCGGCGTCGGCCCGATACGTCGGCCCGGCCACCGTCGCGCGCGGTCCCACGTCGGTGGCCGCGGCGATGTCGGCCACGTAGATCTTCCTATCGCCTTGCGGCGCAGGCTTGTTGTCGCGTTCGTCGACCAGAAAGGTGGTGGCGGTGAGCGCGGTGATCTCCGACACCGCGACCTTGCTCCGCTCGGGGTCGGCGAGCGGATAGAGGTACTCGTGCACGTCGCCTCGGTCGGCGAGGTCGACGGTCACGATGCGGGTGACCGGCACCGACTCGGCCGAGCCCACGAGACCCGGAGCGCGCAGCGCCGACTGCATGATGCCCACCAGCGTCCTGCCGTCGGGCGTGAGCGTCAGGCCCTCCATCCCCTGGTTGGGGCCGCGCAACGCGAGCTCGGGGGGAAGGGTTCCGTCGAACGGCGAAAGGCGTTCCAGCTCTTTGCCGTCGGCGTTGAAATGGACGACGAACGGGCCGTACTCGTCGGACACCCAGAAGCTGCCGTCGGGCATGGCGACCAGGCCTTCGGGGTCCAGGCCGTGATCCGACGGAGCCAACGCGGCACCGTTGAGGTCCACCAGCGACTCCCCGGTGCCGGCCCGCGAGTCGGTCAGCCCGACCAGGGGGACGCCGTCCGCACCGGACAGCGTGATCGTCTGCTGCACCGACGCCACGCCGTCGGACAGTTTGAGCCTGGCGATCTGCGGGTGGAAATCCGGTAGGGGAAGCACCTTCTCGTTCGGGGCCGGCCCGTCGACGTTGGGTCCGCGGTCGGTGAGGCCGTAGACCTGGTCGGGCCGTCCCGGCACCGCGGCGATCGCGGACCCATGCGAATTGCCCTGGACCGCAACGTCACCGATCGTGGTGAGCGGCGGCTGGTTCTCGGCGTAGAGCAACACGGTGCGGCTGACGGTGACGGGCAGCTGATCGGTGCCGGTGAAGCCGGCATCGGGGGTGTAGACCATCGCGCCGTCGGAGCCGTAGGCGATGCGGCCGTGCTCCGGCTTGCCGAATGCCACCGGCGTCACTCCCTGTGTGGCGGCCAGCATCTGGTCCGGGGCGATGGTCAACGCCGCGCCGGCGCGCGTGCTCAACGACGCGGGCGCTTGCGCCGACCGGGACGGCGAACCGCCCGACGCGCAAGCCGCCACCGCGGTCAACACCGTTGCCGCCGCCACCGGCCAGCCCGACTTGCACGTCACGCGAATGGCTTAACAAGACAAGATGGCCGGCACATGAACGCCTCGCACGCGTTCAGCGTCGCTTGTCGCGCACCTTGTAGGTCGAGGGCCACGACTTTCGCGACTCGTCCCCGGTCAGCGGTGTGCCCATCCCGCCGACCTTGACCTGGTAGGCCTCCTTGCCTGGGCCGACCTCGCGGTTGGCGTGCTCCTGGGCCAGGTAATACAGCTCGTCGATGGTGGCTTCGTCATAGGCGACGAACGAGGTTTCCCGCGCCACGTCGTCGATGCCGGCCAGCATCCGGGCGGGCAACACCCGCGACACCAGCGCCGCCCCCGCCAGCAACGAGAACGGGACGACCCAGTAACAGACGACCGACAGCGGGTTCTTCGCGTCCACGATCGACGATTCGCGATCCACGATCGGCGGGATCACCGACGACACCGTCATGCCGGCGAACGCGGCGATCCAGACCCGGGTCAGCAGGCCGGCCATCCGGCCGAACAGCCCGGTCTTGACGGCGTCGGGCGGCTGTTCGGCGGCGGCGAACTCGGCGACGAACGGGGCGCCCACCAGGGGCCCGGCCAGCGTCACGAGCAGGATGCCGGCGTTGCTGAGCGGCAGGAGCCACTGGAGCAGAAACGAGTCGCCTAGGGTCACAGTCAGCAGCGTCAGCACCGCGAACGTCACGACGGCGCCGGCCGCCGGCGCGCGCCCGGGATTACCCCCAAAACCCCCGACCAGCAACGCCGCGACGGCGACCGTTAGCGCGACCGACGCGGCCGCGGTCGACGGAACGTTGCCGATCAGCACCCAGTAGACGAGCCACGGCGTCAACGCGAACAACATGCCCACGGCAAGCCAGTCTATGGCCGCCGCGAAAACGCCCCGCGGCAAAGCGCGCCACGCCGTCATGTCGGCTTGACACCACCCCCACGCGGCCTCACTATGTTGCGCATTACGAAACGTGTTTTGTAATACGCAACATAGGCAACTATCTCCAGAGGCAGGGGTCATGGGACCGAAAGTTGTCATCGTGGGCGCCGGCATCGTGGGCACGTCGCTGGCCGACGAGCTCACCGCGCGGGGTCTCACCGAGGTCACCGTCGTCGATCGCGGCGGGTTGTTCGCCACCGGCGGGTCCACCTCGCACGCCCCCGGCCTGGTCTTTGCGACCAACTCCTCGAAAACCATGAGCGCGTTCGCCCGCTACACCGTCGAGAAGTTCTCGGCGCTGCGGCACCCGGACGGGCCGGCGTTCAACCCCGTGGGCGGGCTCGAGGTCGCCACCACCGCCGAGCGCTGGGCCGACCTGCACCGCAAGGCCGGCTGGGCGCAGGCCTGGGGCATCCCCGGCCGCCTGCTGAGCGGCGCCGAGTGCGCCGACCTGCACCCGCTGCTGGATCGCCGGGCAATCCTGGGCGGATTCCACACCCCCACCGACGGGCTCGCCGCGGCGCTGCGGGCGGCGGAGGCCCAGGCGCGCCGCGCCATGGACCGCGGCGCGGTCTTCCTGCCCCACACCGAGGTGCTCGGCGTGGTGGAGCGCAACGGGCAGGTGCGCGGCGTGCGCACCGGCCGCGGCGTCCTCGACGCCGACGTCGTGGTGTGCGCCGCCGGGTTCTGGGGGGCGCAGCTCACCGAGCAGGTCGGCCTGACATTGCCGCTGGTGCCGATGGCCCACCAGTACGCCAAGACCGGCCAGGTCGCGCCGCTGGTGGGCCGCAACACCGACGAGCGCGACGCGGGCCTGCCGATCCTGCGCCACCAGGACGCCGACCTGTACTTCCGCGAGCACGTCGACCGGCTCGGCATCGGCTACTACGGGCACCAGCCGATGCCCCTGGGAGCCGAAGCCATGTCGACCCTGCTGGTCGACACCGCCGGCGAGCCGATGCCCTCGATGCTGCCGTTCACCGAGGAGGACTTCGCCCCGGCCTGGCGCGACTCCGTGCGGCTGCTGCCCGCGCTGGGCGACACCAAGGTCGAGGCGGGCTTCAACGGCATCTTCTCCTTCACCCCCGATGGCTTCTCGCTGCTCGGCGAGCACCGCGACCTGGGCGGGTTCTGGGTCGCCGAAGCGGTCTGGGTGACCCACTCGGCCGGGGTGGCCAGGGCCGTCGCCGAGTGGATCGTCGACGGCGCCCCGTCGGTCGACGTCCACGAATGCGACCTGTACCGGTTCGAGGAGTTCGCGCGCAGCCCGCGGTTCATCGACGAGACGTGCGCGCAGGCGTTCGTCGAGGTCTACGACATCATTCACCCGCACCAGCACCGCAGCGCGCTGCGCGGCCTGCGCACCAGCCCCTTCCACTCCCGCCACGCCGAGCTGGGCGCCCTTTGCTACGAGGGCGGCGGGTGGGAGCGGCCCGCGTGGTTCGAGGCCAACGCCGGCCTGGTGGCGCGCGTCGCCGCGGCCGGCGTGGAGTTCCCGGCGCGCGACGACTGGGCCGGCCGGTTCTGGTCGCCGATCGCGATCGCCGAGGCGGCCTGGACCCGCGAGCACGTCGCCCTGTACGACATGACGCCGCTGACCCGCTACGAGGTCGGCGGCGCCGGCGCCGTCGACTTCCTGCAGCGGCTCACCACCAACGACGTGGACAAGGGCGTCGGTTCGGTCACCTACACCCTGATGCTCGACGAGACCGGCGGCATCCGCAGCGATCTGACCGTCGCGCGGCTGGGCGCCAACCGATTCCAGGTCGGCGCCAACGGGCCGCAGGACTTCGACCGGCTGACCCGCCACCTGCCGGCCGACGGCAGCGTCACCCTGCGCGACGTCACCGGCGGCACCTGCGGCATCGGGGTGTGGGGACCCAGGGCGCGCGACCTGGTGCAGCCGCTGTGCCGGGACGACCTCTCGCACCGCGCGTTCGGCTACTTCCGCGCGCTGCAGACCTACCTGGGTGCCATCCCGGTCACGATGCTGCGGGTGTCCTACGTCGGCGAGCTGGGCTGGGAGATCTACACCGAGGCCGGCTACGGCGCCGCGCTGTGGGATCTGTTGTGGGCGGCAGGCTTAGACCACGAGGTGGTCGCGGCCGGGCGGATCGCGTTCAACAGCCTGCGCATGGAGAAGGGCTACCGCGCGTGGGGCACCGACATGACCGCCGAGGACCGCCCGGCGGAGGCCGGCCTGGGGTTCGCGGTGCGCATGGCCAAGGGTGACTTCGTCGGCAGGGCCGCCCTGCGGGACACCGTCCCACGAAAGGTTCTGCGCACCATCGTCTTCGACGAGCCCGCCGCGGTCGCGTTGGGCAAGGAGCCGGTATTCGCCGGGGGTGCCTGCATCGGATACGTCACCAGCGCGGGCCACTCGCCCACCCTGAACCGCACCGTCGCCTACGCCTGGCTGCCCACCGACGCGGCCATCGGCGACCCGGTCACCGTCGACCACCGCGGACGCCGCCACACCGCGACCGTCCATCCCCAAACCGTGGTCGACCCCGAGTCGGCCCGGATCCGGAGGTAACCCGAGATGAGCACCACCACAACTGCTTACGACGTCATCATCGTCGGACTGGGCGGAATGGGCAGCGCGGCCGCCTACCATGTCGCGACCCGCGGACACCGCGTGTTGGGCCTCGAGCGCCACCAGCCCGCGCACGCGAAGGGTTCCAGCCACGGCGGGTCCCGCATCATCCGCCAGTCCTACTTCGAAGACCCCGGCTACGTCCCACTGCTGCTGCGCGCCTACGAGCTGTGGGACAAGCTGGCCGTCGACGCCCAGCGCGAGGTGTACCGCCTGACCGGGGGCCTGTTCATCGGGCCGCCGGACTGTCAGACCTTCTCGGGCAGCATGCTTGCCAGCCGCGAGTGGGGCCTGCCGCACGAGGTGCTCGACGCCGCCGAGGTCGCCGCCCGCTTCCCGAACTTCACGCCGCACCCCGATGACCTCGCCCTCTACGAGGCCAAGGCCGGGTTCGCGCGTCCGGAGCTGACGGTTCAAGCCCACCTCGACCTTGCCGAAAAAGCGGGGGCGACATTGCAATTCGACGAGCCGGTGCTCGAGTGGAGCCAGACCGCCACCGGAGTGCGGGTGACCACCGCCCGCGGCTCCTACACTGCCGGGCAGCTGGTGATCTGCCCGGGAGCCTGGGCCCCGCAGCTGCTGGGCCAGTTCGGCATCACGATCACGGTGGAACGCCAGGTGATGTACTGGCTCGATCCCGTCGGCGGTGCCGCCGCGTTCCAGGACCAGCCCATCTTCATCGACGAAAACTTCTCGAGTGCACAGATATACGGCTTCCCCGCGATCGACGGCCCGGGCGGCGGGGTGAAGGTCGCCTTCTTCCGCAAGGGCGTCGCCTGCACGCCCGACACCATCGACCGGACGGTGCACGCGCGCGAGATCGAGGAGATGACGGCGCGGGTCACCGAGTTGTTGCCGGCGCTGGCGGGTGACTGCCTGCACGCCGCGACGTGCATGTACTCCAACACCCCCGACCAGCACTTCGTTATCGCCCGGCACCCCGGCTGCACCAATGTCACGGTGGCATGCGGCTTTTCGGGGCACGGCTTCAAGTTCGTGCCGGTGGTCGGCGAGATCCTGGCCGACCTGTGCATCGAGGGCGCCACCGCCCACCCCATCTCGTTGTTCGACCCGCAAAGGCTGGTGACCGCTTGACCACTTTCCAGCAGGCATCCGGGTTGCTGCCGACCCTGGGCGGCGACTACTACACCAGCGCGGACGTCTTCGCCGCCGAACAGCAGCAGGTGTTCGAGAGCATGTGGTTCTGCGTCGTGCGCGCTGCGGACGTGGGCGAGCCGGGCCAGTTCAAGAAGGTCCAGGTGGGCCGGGAGAGCGTGCTGGTGGTGCGCGGGAGGGACCGCGTGCTGCGCGCCTTCCTCAACGTCTGCCGGCACCGCGGCGCGCTGCTGTGCACCGAGCCCGAGGGCCGGGTCCGCCGCAACCTGCGCTGCCCCTACCACTCCTGGACCTATGGTCTGGACGGCACGCTGGTGGCCGCCCCCAACCTCGGCTCGCTGACCGACGCGAACGGCGCGGGCGTCGACCGCCGCGACTACGGCCTGGTCTCGGTCGCGCTGTCCGAATGGCTGGGCTATGCCTGGGTCTGCCTGAGCGACGACCCGCCGTCGTTCGACGACGAGGTCGTCGGCGCGGCCACCCACCGCCTCGGGCACGTCGAGGCCATCGACAACTACCGGATCGACACGCTGCAGGTGGGGCGCCGCGTCGTCTACGACGTGGCGGCCAACTGGAAATTGATCGTCGAGAACTTCATGGAGTGCTATCACTGCGCCACCATCCACCCCGAGCTGACCCGGCTGGTACCCGAGTTCGCGCGCGGCCAGGCCGCCCAGTCCTCGGTGGGGCGCGGCGCCGAGTTCGGCCCGGACGTCGCCGGTTTCACCGTCGACGGCAGCGCGGGCTTCGCCACCCTGCCCGGCATCGGCGCCCAGCAGGAGCGCCGCTACTTCGCGATCACCGTGAAGCCGACGGTGTTCATCAACCTGGTGCCCGACCACATCATCTTCCACCGGATGTTTCCGATGGCACCCGATCGCACCGTCGTCGAGTGCGACTGGCTGTATGCCCCGGAGGTGGCGTCCTCCGGCGACGTGTCCCATTCGGTCGAGTTGTTCCACCGGGTCAACGAGCAGGACTTCGACGCCTGCCAGCGGACCCAGCCCGCGATGTCCTCGCGCGCCTACCGCGCCGGCGGTGTGCTGGTGCCCGCCGAACATCACATCGCCGAGTTCCATCGGTGGGTCCTCTCGCGCATCGGCATCCCCGCCGAGCCGAGGTGAGCGCGTTGCCGCTGGACAGCGGTATAAGCTCGATCGTCATGGCGCGCGGCCCGAACGGAGATGCCCACGCCGGTCGATCCGACGCAGGCCCCGCGGTTCAATCGGTTGATCGGGCCCTGCTGGTGCTCGAGCTCCTGGCGGACATGGGAAAAGGCGGGGTCACCGAGATCGCCGACGAGCTCGGCGTGCACAAGTCGACGGTGTCGCGGCTGATCGCCGCGCTCGAGTCGCGCGGCTACGTCGAGCAGCTCTCCGAACGCGGCAAATACCAGCTCGGGATCGCGGTGTCGCGCCTGGCGCGCTCACGCAGCGGGCACCTCGACCTGGTCAAGCTCAGCCAGGACGCCTGCGACACGCTGGCGGCCGAGGTCGGCGAAACGGCCACCCTGGCCGTCCTCGACGAGAACCGAATCGTCAACATCGCCGAGGCGGTGAGCACCGCCGAGATCGCGCTGCAGACCTGGGTGGGCCAGACCTGCCCGGCGCACGCCACGTCCGCCGGCAAGGTGCTGCTCGCCGGCCTGGACGCCGACGAGCTGCGGGGTCGGCTCGGCACGAGGCTGGAGGCCTTCACCGACAACACACTCGTCACCCTCGACGCGCTGCGGGCCGAACTGGCCGCCTCTCGGAAGGCCGGCTGGGCCAGCGCGCGCGAGGAACTCGAGATCGGGCTCAACGCGGTGGCCGCACCGGTCTACGACGGCAACGGGCAGGTCACCGCGGCGCTTTCGGTGTCCGGGCCCGCCTACCGGCTCGAGGTCTCCGCGTTCGAGGACGTCGCCAAGCTGACGATCGCGGCCGCCGACAGCGTGAGCCGGCGGCTGGGCTGGACGGACCGCGCCGCGCACCCGTCTTAATCCGGCTCGTATTCGATGGCGGCCTCGACCGCCATCCGTTCGCGCAGGCTGTCGTAGATCGGCTGCGATTTCACCAGGTAGGCGGACAGGACGGCCGCGGCGGTGGCGGCCAGCATCGGCACGATCACCGAGGTGGTGGCCGTCATCTCGATGACGATGACCATTCCGGTAACGGGGGCGCGGACGATGGCCGCAAAGAACGCGGCCATGCCCACCAGCGCCATCGGGACGGCGAGCTCCGGGGCCTTGATCGGCCACACGATGTTGAAGACCCCGGCGAACAGCACCCCCCACAGCGCACCCAGCGCCAGCAGCGGTGCGAACAGCCCGCCCGGCACGCCGGTCGCATACGACAGGGGGCCCGCGATGACGCGCACCACCAGGTATCCCACCACCACGGACAGCACGAAGTGGTGCCCGCCGAGGATGAGTTGGGTCATGGGGTCCCCGCCGCCGACCGCGAGCGGGTAGACGAAGGTCGCCAGCCCGATGATCGCGCCGATCAGCGCCGCCTTGGCGGGGGCGGGCACCCGGCCGATCGCGGCGACGTGGTCGACGAACCACAGCACCAGCCGGTTGTAGGCGGCGCCCAGGCATCCGGTCAGCAGGCCGAAGACGACGAACAGGGGCAGCCACGCCAGGTCGGGGGCGCCGCTGCGTTCGACCGCGAAGTCGGGGTGGTTGCCCAGGACGAGCCGGGCGCAGCCAACGGCCGCCGCGGCGGCGAACAGGGTGGCCAGCACGGTTTTCACCCGAAACGCCTTGGTCACCTCTTCGAGGGTGAACAGGGTGCCCCCGATCGGTGCGTTGAACGCGACGGCCAGACCCGCTCCGCCCACCGCCGTCTGCATCATCCGCACCTCGGCCAGCGGCAGCCGGGCTCGTCGCGCGGCCTCGGCGCCGATGGCCGCGCCCATGTGCACCGTGGGTCCCTCGCGGCCCAGGACGAGCCCCGAGCCGATCGCCAGCACCCCGCCGATGAACTTCGCCGGGACCAACCGGATCCGCGGTGGCCGGGCGTCGCCGCGAAACACCGCTTCGATGTGCTGGATGCCGCTGCCGGCGGCCAGCGGCGCCCACCGCACGATCAGGGCGGCCAGGGTGGCGCCCGCCGCGGCGGCGCCCATGGGGACCAGCCAGCCGGGCCCGGGCAGCCGGTGCGCCCAGTCCACGAAGTCGACGCGCCAGGCGTCCGCCGCTTGCAGACACCAGCGGAATCCGCCGCCCACGAAGCCGATGACCGCTCCCGCGACGATGGCCGTGGCGCAGATGAGCACGGAACCGCGCATCGAGTCGTCGGGCTGGTCCGGGCCTGCCGTCGGCGCGGTCATCAACCTCACTCCTTCGACGCGGGGATCAGCCGGGGTTCCCAGTCTGGCAGATCGCTGCCCGCGTTCTCACGCAATCGACCGCGGCGGCGCGGCCGCGGCCGTGACCGCGGTGACCCTACCCGGCGTCGTCGTCGTGGCGGCTACCGCTCAGCAGCAGGCCGCGCCGGCCTCGGCCGCCCCGCGGGACGCCTCGTCCACGGCGAGCGGGGCGGGGTCGGCGCCGAAGGTCGACGAATCGGACAGCACGGTATAGACCTCCCACTTCTCGCCGTCGGGTCCGGTCACCCACACCTTGTCCTGGGTGGCATAGCAGCAGGTGGTGCCGTCCTGCCGCTCGGGAAGCATTCCCCCGTCCGCGAACCGGGCGCCTTCCTCGCGCACCTGGTCGGTCGATTCGACCTCGACGCCGAGGTGGTTGAGGGTGCCGCCGCGACCCGGGTTCTCGAGCAGCACCAGTTTCAGCGGCGGTTCGGCGATGGCGAAGTTGGCGTAACCGGGTTTGACCTTGGCCGGTTTTGTGTCGAACAGCTTGGAGTAGAACGTGATTGCCTCGTCGAGGTCGTCGACATTGAGGGCCAGCTGCACACGCGACATGGTGTCGTTCCTTTCTCAGGTGCGGGGTGGGGTCGTGGCCGAGGGCACGAGTTCGGTGATCAACGCCCGGACTCGCCCGGCGATGTCGTCGCGGATGCCACGCACGACCGCCAGGGGCCGGCCGGCCGGGTCGGGCAGTTTCCAGTCGCGGTAGGACACGCCCGGGAAATACGGGCATGCGTCACCGCAGCCCATCGTGATCACGACGTCGCTGGTCTGCACGGCGTCGGGCGTGAGGATCCTGGGGGCCGCGGTGGTCAGGTCGATGCCGAGTTCGGCCATGGCGGCGACGGCGGCGGGGTTGATCTGATCGGCGGGTTGCGTTCCGGCGGAACGCACCTCGATGCGATCGCCGGCCAGGTGGCTGAGCAGGGCGGCGGCCATCTGCGAGCGTCCGGCGTTGTGCACGCAGACGAACAGGACGCTGGGTTTGTCGGTCATCGGCCGGTCCCCTCGGTCGGGCCCGGCTCGGCGAGCAGCCGGGCACGCAACGCCAGGGACACGTAGACCAGTCCGACCAGCACGGGCACCTCGATGAGCGGTCCCACGACCCCGGCCAGGGCCTGCCCCGAGGTCGCGCCGTAGGTGGCGATCGCGACGGCGATGGCCAGTTCGAAGTTGTTGCCGGCCGCGGTGAAGGCGAGGGTGGTGGTACGCGCGTAGCCGAGTCGCAGCGCGGATCCGAGGGCGTATCCGCCGGCCCACATGATCGCGAAGTAGGCCAGTAGCGGCAGCGCTATTCGCGCCACATCCCAGGGCCGGGAGGTGATCTGGTGGCCTTGCAAGGCGAACAGGATCACGATGGTGAACAGCAATCCGTACAGGGCCCACGGCCCGATGCGGGGCAGGAACGTCGACTCGTACCAGGTGCGGCCCTTGGCCCGCTCCCCCAGCCGGCGCGACAGGTATCCGGCCAACAGGGGGATGCCGAGGAAGACGAGCACGGATTCGGCGATGTGCCAGGGTGAGACGGCGATGCCGGTCTGCGGCAGGTGCAGCCAGCCGGGCAGCACCGACAGGTAGAACCAGCCCAGCGCGGCGAACATGACGACCTGGAACAGCGAGTTCAGCGCGACGAGCACGGCGGCGGCTTCGCGGTCACCGCGGGCCAGGTCGTTCCAGATGATGACCATGGCGATGCAGCGGGCCAGCCCGACGATGATCAGCCCGGTGCGGTATTCGGGCAGGTCCGCCAGCAACAGCCAGGCCAGCGCGAACATCACCGCGGGCCCCACGAGCCAATTGAGCGTCAGAGAACTGACCATCAGCTTGCGGTCGGCGGTGATCTCGTCGAGTCGGTCGTAGCGGACCTTGGCCAGCACCGGATACATCATGACCAGCAGGCCGATCGCGATCGGCAGCGAAATGCCTTGGACCGCAACGGTACCCAAAGCCGGCCCGAAGCCGGGCACCAGGCGGCCCAACAGCAGGCCCGCGACCATCGCCACCCCGATCCAGACCGGCAGGAACCGGTCCAGCGTCGAGAGCCGGGTCGCCACCGGCGCCGGGGTGGACACCGCTGCCGGGCCGTGGGTCACGGCTCGCACCCCGGCGCGGTCGCGGTGGCCCGATCGTCACACTGCAGGACGGAGGAAAGCTGCCGCAATGCCGAGGGCACCACCCGGTAGTACACCCAGGTGCCGCGCCGCTCGCAGTCCAGCAGGCCGGCCGAGCGCAGCAGTTTGAGGTGATGGGAGATGGTCGGCTGGGAGACGTCGAAGGTCGTCGAGATCTCACAGACACAGGCTTCACCGCCGGGGTGGCTGGCGATCAGGCTCACCAGGCGCAGGCGGACCGGGTCGCCCAGCGCCTTGAACATCGCCGCCAGTTCCGCGGCCTGCGGCTGCGCCAGCGCCGCCGCCCCCAGCGGGGGACAGCACGCGACCCCAGATTGATTCGACATCCTTCTATATAAGCATCCATCGAATCAAAGCGCCAGTGCCGGCTCGCCGCGACGCGGCACCCACTGCGTCATGAAAGTGGGGGGATGGCCCGCGTTCCCCCGCGTCCGAGGCCCAGGCACGTCCCGTCGGTCGGCGAACTCGCGCGAGTGCATTCGCGCGTATTCCGGTGGCGCTGGGCGTTGACCTCACCCACCGACCATGTCCGCGGGCGGGTTCTTCGGGTCGAACGGCTTGTTGCGCCTGCGAATCAACCACCACAGCAGGGGCCCCAGCGGAAGCCAGCAGGCAGCGCCGATCTTCCTCACCGACAAAAGTCACGTCATCATTCTGCAATCGGCCTTTGGAGTACGAGATGGTGATATCGAGGATCTACAGCTGGTGGTTCGTCCCCGTGGGCATCGATATCGGAAACCCTCACGAGGCAGCCGACGTGAATCGAGGGAAATGATGGCTGGAGACCGGAGCAAGCTGGTGATGGCGCGGCGAATCGCCGTGGCCACGCTCTCGATCGTCATCGGATGGCCGATGTGTGTCGCTGCCGCAGAAGGCGGCATGGACCCCGTCGCGCGTGCTGCGTTGTTCGTCGCCGGGTGCGTGGTGCTGGTTTTGGGGCTTCGGCCACACATCGGTGTCGGGCTTCTATTGGCGGCGTTGGCAGTCCTGGGCGGCGCGGAACCCAATGTTCTCGAGCACTTTACGGCCTGGACTGCGACATTTGCTGTCCTCGGCACGCTCGGTTTTGGACTACTCTTGGGGCTGCGCTCCAAATACAGTCTGCTCTTGATGAGCTTGCCGTGGTGGGGGCTCGGCGATGCCGCCCGATGGGCGGTCGACGTCGCTTTCGTATTCACCTTTGCGTGGATGGCCTCGCTCCTACGGCCGTTGTTGTCCGGGCACGGCCCCAAGGTGAATTGCGTCGTCGGTCCTGATCCCCGATTGGCTCGCGGCCCACTTGTGGAGGTGCCCCAGCGCGAATTCGGATTCGATCGTGGCCGGAGCGAAATTCGGGTCCTCCTCATCATCACGACGATCGGTTGCGCGGTGGGGGCGGTCGTGTGGATCGCCGTCGGCCAACCGGTGGGTCCGGCCATCACCATCCCCAGCGCGAGCTTCGCCGTGGCCTTCTGGGCGTCCGAACTCAGCAGTCGCGGCATGCGCTTCCGCGTCGACGAGAAGGGTGTGCACGCAAGGTTTTTCCTGCGCAGGACCTCGATTCGTTGGTCCGAGATTGGCGAAATCGTCACCGCCCCACAGAAAATCGCTACGCAGTACAACGCCGTCACATGGAAGTACTTCTGCATTCTCGGCGGGGGTCGCCAGATCGCCTTCCCGGAACGCATGGTCGGAGCTGATGAACTCGCCGGAATTGTGGCAGCGGCGACGGGTATGAGCTGGCACGATGCTGCCAACGAGGCCGATCAATCGCCATCGGAGCCCCGTATCGGCGAGTGACGGGCGCACTCCGGTCACCCCGGTCCGGCGGAAGGGTGCAAGGGGAATGATGGCTGTCATCGAGCCTCGATCTTTCGTGGCTAGGTGCTCGTCCAGCACCGCGCACTGGCCGTCCACCACCTTGCCCCCGAACCACACCCGCCCGTCAGCGCCAGCACCCCCGGTAAGCGGGTGACCCGACCATTTCTTGAACAGCTCGTACTCGCCGAGCGGCATACGTTGCATCCCGCAATTTGTCCCAACTGGCCCCGACACTCGTCATCGCCTTTTCAAGCCGTCGGCCCCGCGCGGATCGGAGAGGTGCCCTGAGTTCGCTATAACGCCGACCTCGTCGCCGCGTTCCCGCCGCCTGCCGCGACGACGCCGCGACGAGAGTCCCGCCGAGCCGATCCGTTCGCCGCTATAAGCCTTCCACCAGCGGATATACGGTGCCCCCAGTCGGACTCGAACCGACACTGGGCGGATTTTAAGTCCGCTGCCTCTGCCAATTGGGCTATGGGGGCCCGGCGGCGAATGTAGCGCGCGGGCCCCTGCGCGGGGCACCGGACCCCGGCCGGAACGGGCCAATCAGCGAAGATGCGGCCGAGCCGCGGTTCGCGTAGGATCCGCGCGCCGCGCTGGGAATGCCGCGTTTGCTGGGCCTCGCCACGTGACACGGCCGTATCACCCGGCAGGGTCGTGTTAAAACTGCCAGCCTCGGCGTTAAGAAGCCGTAAACGGCTGTCACCCTGCCGCTTTCGATCAGGACTGTTGAGGCGTGGGTCGTTAGATTTACCGCGAACGCACAGGGGCCAGTACGCGAACACCCAGCATCGACCCACCGCACCCGGGTCGATAGTTCCCGAACACTAGGAGCAACAGATGTCATTTCTGACAACAGTGCCTGAAGAGTTGCTAGCCGCCGCAGGGCAGCTGGGAGCGATCGGCAGTAGCCTGACGGCGCAGAATGCGGGCGCCGCGGCACCTACCACCGGCATCGCTCCCGCGGCCGCCGACCAGGTGTCGATGCTGCAGGCGGGGATCTTCTCGGCGTACGGCACCCTGTATCAGCAGATCGCCGCCGAGGCCCAGGCCATGCAGGAGCAGTTCGTCAACACCCTGGGCATGAGCTCTGGCACGTACTCGGCCGCCGAGACCTCCAACGCGGCCGCGGCATCCAACCCCATCTCGGGCGCCCTCGACAGCCTCAACCTGTTCCTGGGCGGCAGCGGCTCGCCCACCACCAACCCGCTGAGCATGTCCGGCGCCTCGGCCAACTTCATGAGCTTCGAGAGTGGGAACTGGGCCTCGGCCATGTCGGACTGCCTCGGTATGGCCGGCGGCGGCCTGATCGACTGGCCCGCCACCGACGTCGCCGACGTCGCCGGGGCCGCGGACCTCGCGGGGACGACGACGCCGGTCGGCACCCCCATGGGGGGCATGGGGGCCATGGCAGCGATGCCGGCCGCGGGCATGGGCCAGGCGACCATGGTCGGCAAGCTGGCGGTGCCGCCGAGCTGGGCCGCCGGTACCTTCACCCCGGGCGCCAGCCCGGCTACCGCGATCCAAACCGTGGGCTGGACCGGCGCCGCGCCGCAGGCCGGACCGGGAACGATCGTGCCGGGGATGCCCGGGCTGGGCGCGGCCGCGCGCAACAGCGCCGGCTTCGGTGCGCCGCGCTACGGCGTCAAGCCCATCGTCATGCCCAAGCCGACGGCCGTCTAAGCATCCGGCCGCACTCAGTCAACGAAACCAAACTCAGCCACAAGGACGGGACAGACAAACAATGTTGGACTTCGCAGCGTTACCTCCTGAGATCAACTCCGGGCTCATGTACACCGGTGCCGGCGCCGGGCCGATGATGGCCGCCGCCACGTCCTGGAGCAACCTGGCCGCGGAATTGAGCACGACGGCGTCGCAGTACGAGTCGATCATCGGCACGCTGACCACCGAGCAGTGGACGGGCGCGGGGTCGATGGCGGCCGCGGCCGCCGCCCAGCCCTACGTGACGTGGCTGAGCACCACGGCCGGCGCGGCCGAGCAGGCGGCCGCCCAGGCGACGGCGTCGGCCGCCGCCTACGAGGCGGCCTTCGCGGCGACGGTGCCGCCGCCGCTGATCGCCGCGAACCGGGCCACGCTGGCCGCGCTGGTGGCGACGAACTTCCTGGGCATCAACACGCCGGCGATCATGGCCACCGAGGCCCAGTACGCCGAAATGTGGGTGCAGGACGCCACCGCGATGTACACCTACGCGGCCGCCGCGACGTCCGCCAGCGCGTTGCAGCCGCTGACGCCCGCCGCGCAGACCACCAACCCGGCCGGCCCGGCCCTGCAGGCCGCTGCGGTCGGCCAGTCCGCGTCGGCCTCGCCGGTCCAGGGGCTGACTGGTGCGGCCACCAGCCTTCAGAGCCTCTTTTCCGGCCAGTTCGGCCAGGGCATATGGGACGCCTTCTCGACCTCGTTCCCGCAGCTGTCCAGCGTCATTGCCTCAGCTGACGGAGTCTGGAGCACCCCGTTCATCGCCAACTTCGTCCAACAGTGGGGCGTCACGGCGGCATGGTTCGTCGGCAACACCATCCCGACCGCGGTGTCGTGGATCCACACGGTCGCCAACACACCGGCGGCGATCGGCGGCTGGCTCGCCGATGATGTGGCACCGGTCGCCGGCGCGGCCGGCGTCGCGGAGGGCACCATGGTGGGCTCGGTGGGCTACGGCGGAGCGGTGTCGGCGGGCCTGGGCGAGGCCTCCGCGGTCGGCGGCCTCTCGGTGCCGGGCGCCTGGTCCGCGGCCACCCCGGCGACCCTGGCCTCCTCGACCGCGCCGCTGGAAGGCTCGGGCTGGACCGTCGCCTCCGAGGCGGCTGGTGGGGCCGAGCCGGTCGGCGTGATGCCCGGAATGGGCGCCATGGGGGCGGCGGCCAAGGGTGCCGGTGCCTACGGCGCCGGACCGCGCTACGGCTTCAAGCCGATCGTCATGCCCAAGCAGGTGGTTGTCTAATAGCGCAAAGGGGTAGACATGTCACCCATTCGGGGCGAGCATTTAACCGGTAAGCCGTAATCTGTCCCGGATGCGGCACCGCCGCAGGGATGACAACTCCACAAAGACTTCGGCCTACCCAAGGCTCGGAAGAAACGAAAGACAAGGAGAAAGGCATCATGGCAACACGTTTTATGACTGACCCGCACGAAATGCGGGCGATGGCGGGTCGTTTCGAGGTCCACGCCCAGACGGTGGAGGACGAGGCCCGCAAGATGTGGGCGTCCTCGATGAACATCGCCGGGGCGGGCTGGGGCGGTCAGGCTCAGGCCACCTCGTACGACACGATGGGCCAGATGAACCAGGCCTTCCGCAACATCGTCAACATGCTCCACGGAGTGCGTGACGGGCTGATCCGCGACGCCAACAACTACGAGCAGCAAGAGCAGGCCTCGCAGCAGATCCTGTCCAGCTAGTAGCGAAAACCGCTGCTACCCAACACTTTTAAGGAGCTAAGCAATGAGCATCAATTACCAGTTCGGCGATGTTGACGCCCACGGTGCGCTGATCCGCGCCCAGGCCGCGTCGCTGGAAGCAGAGCACCAGGCCATCGTTCGCGACGTGCTGGTCGCCGGTGACTTCTGGGGCGGCGCCGGTTCGGTGGCCTGCCAGGAGTTCATCTCCCAGCTGGGTCGCAACTTCCAGGTGATCTACGAGCAGGCCAACGCCCACGGCCAGAAGGTGCAGTCGGCCGGCAGCAACATGGCCAGCACCGACAGCGCCGTCGGGTCCAGCTGGGCCTGACGCACTACCCCAAAAGGGGCCCGCACACCTTGGGTGTGCGGGCCCCTTTTTTGGCTCCGGACGCCGTCAGCCGGCCACCGGGGAGCGCGGGATCACCGACGGACGGAACCCGACCCGCTCGGCGGCGTGGTCGGCTTCACGGCCGACCATCCCGCCCAGCGGCAGCCTGGAAACGCCGGTGGTGGTTGCCGGCGAGGCCGCCGCAGCCCCGGCGTTGGCGTCGAGAGCGGTGGGCAGTGGCGTGACCGACGAGGCCGCGTGGGCCCAACCGGGCGGCACCGAGAGCGTGCCGAGCGAGGGAGCCTGTCCCACGCTCGCCGCCGCGCCTTCGCCCAGGCCGCCCAGGTCGCCCAGGTTGCCCAGGCCGCCAGGGAAGCCGCCGACTCCCTCGGCGCCCAGAATCGAGCCCGCGCCCTCCATGTCCAACGCCAGACCCGTGTAATCCAGGTCCAGCCCGTACAGATCGAAGCCCACGCCGCCGACGTCGGAAGCGGCGCCGCCCACGTCGCCGAACACGCCGAGGCTCGTGCCGAGGATTACGCCCTGCGGGGACGACAAAACGCCGGCCAACCCGCTCAGCGCGGACGCGGCGGACGTTCCCGACGCCGCGCTCTTGACGGCGTTCGAAACCCCCTTGGTGGGAGCATTGGTCAGCGAGGCGAGCGAACTCAGCGGCGAATAGGCCGCCGACGCCACCGATGCCCCCTCGCCCATCGCCATCCCGGAGGCTTCGGCGCCAGATCCCGGGTTGGCCATGCCCTGCAGGGTCTGGGGCACCGAGGAAAGCGCCGTATGGGCGTGGCTGGCGGCGTGGGTCGCCGCCGTGTGGGCGACCGTGCCGGCCTGGCCGGCGATCCCGCCCGGATTCGTCGTCTGCGGCGGCGACGTGAACGTGCTGAACGTCGAGGCGGACGCCGAACTCGCGGCGTAGTTGTACATCGCCGCGGCGTCCTGGGCCCACATCTCGCTGTACGCCGCCTCGGTGGCCATGATGGACGGCGTGTTCTGACCCAGCAAATTCGTTGCGATCAACGCCATGAGCTGTGCCCGGTTTGCCGCGATGAGCGGCGGCGGCACCGTCATCGCGTACGCCGCTTCATACGCTGCCGTGGCGGCGGCGGCCTGGGTGGCCGACTGCTGGCACTGCTCCGCGGTGGCCGTCATCCACGTCAGATAGGGCGCGATGGCGGCCGCCATCGACGTCGACGTCGGACCCTGCCAGTCCTGGGTCAGGGTGGCGATCGCCGACTGGTATCCGCTCGCGGCGGCCTGCAGTTCGGCGGCCAGCGACTCCCATTGCGCCGAGGCGGCCAGCATCGACCCTGGTCCCGGGCCCGCGTACATTCGAGCTGAGTTGACTTCCGGTGGCAGCGCCCCGAAATCCATACCTATCCCTCACTTATCCCGATTATTTGTTTGCTCGGCACATCACATGCCACCCACATCTGCGGCGCGGTGGCCGCCGACCACCGATACGACCGGCAACCGTCGAGGACCGCGACCTTTCGGCGCGCCCACAATGACCGGCCGTGCAAAGCTGTGCGCTGACACGCACCGCCCAACTCCGCGGTCGTCGCGCAACTCGCGGCGCGGGCACCATCAGCGGCGCATCTGAACTGCGCTATCAAAAACATTTGAATACGCCGACATTCGTTAAGTCGCAGGTAACTCTTCATTAACAAAGGCGGGACGTCGTCGTCCCCGCCGTCGTGCGTACCAACCTGGGCCCCGACGGCGCCCGAACCAAACAGCACCTTATGATCAGTCAAACCCGTTCTCACGCCGATGATTTCGAGAACAGCACCCTGCAACGGTGCGGATCTTTCGGATCAACGACTATGAGAACCAAGTCTTTTTGAGAGCGCCGGGGATCTCAACCGCACCGAGAGAACGCATAGAAAACACATATTTGCCGGCTCCTCGCGACCGCCCGCCGGGCACAGTCTTATTTGAGAACCCTATGAAGTCCGTGACAACCGCGTGTGTCGCTTGCGACAATGAAGGAACATGACTGCAATGTCGGGTTTCGCAGGCAGCCAGCGCCCACGCCAGGCCGTTCTCGGGCAGCTTCCCCGGATCTACCGCGCCGACGGATCAGCGATCCGGGTTTTGCTGGTCGATGACGAGCCGGCGCTCACCAACCTGGTCAAGATGGCACTGCACTACGAGGGCTGGGTCGTCGACATCGCCCACAACGGACGCGAAGCCATAGCGAAGTTCGACAAGGTCAACCCCGACGTGCTGGTCCTCGACATCATGCTGCCCGACGTCGACGGGCTGCGAATCCTGGAGCGCATCCGCGAGTCGGACACCTACACCCCGACGCTGTTCCTGACCGCCCGCGACTCGGTCATGGACCGCGTCACCGGCCTCACCGCGGGCGCCGACGACTACATGACCAAGCCGTTCAGCCTGGAGGAACTGGTCGCGCGACTGCGCGGATTGCTGCGCCGCTCCAGCCAGCAGCCCCCGCCGGCCACCGAGACCCTCAAGGTGGGCGACCTGCGCGTCGACACCGCCAGCCGCGAGGTCTCCCGCGCCGGCACGCCGGTGTCGCTGTCCTCGACCGAGTTCGAACTGCTCAGATTCCTGATGCGCAACCCGCGCCGGGTGCTGAGCCGCACCGAGATCCTCGACCGCGTCTGGAACTACGACTTCGCCGGGCGCACCAGCATCGTCGACCTGTACATCTCGTATCTGAGGAAGAAAATCGACTCCGGCAGGGAGCCGATGATCCACACCGTTCGCGGTGTCGGGTACATGCTGCGACCAGCGGAATGACCCGGCAGCGCAACACCCCGTGGTGGCTGCCGCGTTCGCTGCGCCACCAGTTGCTGTTGGGCGTGTTGGCCGTGGTCAGCGTGGTGCTGGTGGCCGTCGGGGTGGTCTCGGTCATGAGCCTGCGCGGTTACGTCACCGCGATGAACGACGAGGACGTGGCCGAGTCCCTGGAGGCGTTGAACAACTCCTACGCCCGGTACCGCGACGGCGAACACGCCGGCAAGCCCCCGTTGGCGCAGGCGATGCTCGAGTTCACCGACCAGACGCCGGGCAACATCACCGCCGTGCTGCGCAACGGCACCGTCGTCGCCTCGGCGGTGTTCTCCGAACCCGAAGCGCGGCCCGCGCCGCCCGACGTGGTGCGCGCCCTCGAAGATCAGTCACGGACCGACGGGCGGCCGCGGACGGAAACCCTCGGCCACCTGGGTTCCTACCGCGTGGCCAGCCACCTCGACGGATCCGACCGCCTCATCGTCGCCCTGTCCCTGCAGCGCGCCAACCGGATCATCACCCGAAAACAGGTCACGACCGCCGCCCTGGTCGCGGCGGCCCTGGCGGTGACCGCGGGCATCACCGTGTGGCTGGTCGGCTACACGCTGCGCCCGCTGCGCCGGCTCGCCGCCACCGCCGCGGAGGTCGCCGCGATGGCGCTCACCGATGGCGACCAGCGCATCAGCGTCCGGGTGGTGCCCGAGGACTCCGACCCCGACAACGAGGTGGGCATCGTCGGGAACACGCTCAACCGGTTGCTGGACAACGTCGACAGCGCGCTGGCCTATCGCGCCGAATCCGACCTGCGGATGCGCCGATTCATCACCGACGCCAGCCACGAGCTGCGCACCCCGCTGGCGGCGATCCAGGGATATGCCGAGCTGACCCGCCAGGACTCCTCGCAGCTGCCGCCGACGACCGAATACGCGCTGGCCCGCATCGAGTCCGAAGCACAGCGCATGGCGCTGCTGGTCGATGAGCTGCTGCTGCTGTCGCGGCTGGGCGAAGGCGAAGACCTGCACCCCGAAGACGTCGACCTGGCCGAGCTCGTCACCAATGCGGTCAACGACACCGCGGTCGCCGCCTCGACGCACCACTGGGTCACGGACCTGCCTCCCGCGCCGGTCTGGGTCCGCGGGGACCCCGCGCGGCTGCACCAACTGGTCAGCAACCTGCTCGGCAACGCCCGGGTGCACACGTCGCCGGGCGTCACGGTGACGACGGGAATCACCTGCCACCGCAGCGGCCCCGGGGCGCCCTACGCCGAACTCACCGTCGCCGACGACGGGCCCGGCATCGATCCCGAACTGCTCCCAAGGCTGTTCGAGCGGTTCGCCCGCGCGAACACGTCGAGGTCCGAAGGATCGGGCATCGGGCTGGGGCTGGCGATCGTGAGTTCGATCGTCAAGGCCCATACCGGCTCGGTCACCGCCGAATCCGCCGACGGCCGGACGGTCTTTCGGGTGCGGCTGCCGATGATCGAACGACCGGCTCCCGATCCTGCCGCGCAGACTGCGCGCGCGTCCGGCTGAGCCGTCTCACCCCACGAACGGCGTTACACATCAACGAATTAACGCATCCCTCAAATCGTGGCACACGAACGCATTTCGCCAAGCTTGCTCTTGTTGCTCGCCGTTCGGGGAAGGACCCGCGCCTGGCGAGGCCAGCGGCGGCGCACCCCGTCGCGCCCCGTTGTCGCTACCCGCGCCCTTAGACGAGAACCTGTTTCGGCATCACGGTGGGTTTCACGCCGTAACGGGGTCCCGTGCCGTAGCCACCTCCCCGCCCGGCCGCGTTGGCAACAGCCGGCATACCGCTTGCCACCGTCACGTCGCCGCCCTCTTCGGCGGGCGCCGTCCACCCCGAGCCGGCCAGCTCGGTGGTAGCGGTTTCGCCCGGGGCGGCGGCCGACCACCCCGCGGGCACCGACATGCCGCCGACCGAGGAGGCTTCGCCCATCCCGGCCAGCACCGGCACCCCGCCGGAGCCCGCCGAACCCGGCGCGCCCGCCAGCGTTGCGCTCCCCAGTCCCGCGCCCACGCTGCTCGTCGATGACGAGGAAACGGCGCTCACCGCTTGACCGGCAAAGAACACGTGCCCGGACAGAATTCCGGCCACAGCGCCGTTGAACGCGTTCCACGAGGCGACATCGAAGAACGCCAGGCCGACGTTCGACACCAGATTGTTGTTGAAGATCTGATTCAAGACCCCGCCGGTGAGAACGTTCTCCAGCTCGCTGAGGGTCTGCGCGGGAGTTGCGGCCGCAGCCGCCGGGGCGGCGAGCGACTGCACGGCGCTGGGCATGTTGGCGACGAGCCCGTTGAGACCTGCCGCCTGCGAGCCGTTCGCCGCGGCCTGCGACACCGCCGCGGCTTGGGCAGCGGTGCCGCCGGGGTTGGTGGTCGACGCCGGCGGATGCAACGGGTCCAGCCGCCCGGCGGCGGCCGAAGATCCAGCGTAGCCGTACATGGCGGCGGCGTCCTGGGCCCACATCTCGGCGTACTGGGCCTCGGTGGCCGCGATCGCCGGGGTGTTCTGGCCCAGGAAGTTGGTCGCGACCAGGGCCGCCAGCTGAGCCCGGTTGGCCGCGACGACCGGTGGGGGCACCGTCATCGCAAAGGCCGTTTGGTAGGCGGCCGCCGAGGCCATGGCCTGGGTGGCGGCGAGCTGAGCGGCCGCGGCGGTGGAGTGCATCCACGCCACATACGGTGCGGCCGAGGCGGCCATCGCCGCCGAGGACGGACCCAGCCACTGGCCTTCGGTGAGCTCGGAGACCACCGACTGGCTGGCGGTGGCGTTCGTGCTCAACTCGGCGGCCAGGTTGTTCCACGCCGTCGCGGCGGCCATCATCGGTCCCGCTCCCGGGCCCGCGTACATGCGTCCGGAGTTGATCTCCGGGGGCAACGCTGCGAAATCGAAAACCATTTGTTCAATCCTGTTCTCTGGTAAGGGGAAAAGTTGCGCTTCGGTTGAGCCGCGCCCTGCCGGGTCGCGTCCTAGACGACCGTCGGCTTGGGCATGACGGTGGGCTTGGCGCCGTAGCGCGGCGCGCCCAGGCCCAGGCCGCCCCGCCCGGCCGAGGCCATCGCTGGCACGCCGGCCGGCAGCGCCGTCACGGACCCACCGTGTGATGCGGGTCCGGTCCAGCCGTCGCCTACCAACGCCGCGGGGGCCGGGCCGGCCGCCGGGACCCCGGCCGCGGCCCAGCTGGGCGGCACGGACATTCCGCCGACCGAGGACGCCTGGCCCAAACCCGCCAACACGGGGCCCGCACCCAGTCCCGCCGCGCCCACCGGGTTGACGTCGCCCATCAAGCCGGCAGCGATGTAGTCGGGGATCTCCGAAGGGTCGAATTCCGATGCGCCAGGCCAGAATCCGCCGGCGGCGAGGGTCCAGAAGTCGGACGCGGCGGCGCCGACGGTCTGAGTCCAGTTGAGCGGGGTGCCGAAGACGGCGCCCGCATTGGTCGAGACAAGGTTGTTGCCGGAGAGCAGCCCGAGCAACCCCTGGGCGGGGTTGGACCCGACGGCGGACGTGGCCGCCGCGGGGGCTCCGGAGGCAAGCCCCGACAGGGCCGTCGAAGCGGTCGCGGCCCGGTTGGCCGCCTCGGTCGCCCCGTAGGAGCCGGCGCTGCTGCCCAGGGTGTTCACCAGCATCTGGTGGATCGCCGCGGCTTGCGAGCTGACCGCCTGGTAGAGGCTGCCGTAGGCGGCAAACTGGGTGGCCTGCAATGCCGATACCTCGTCGGCGGCCGCGGGGACAAGGCCCGTGGTCGGTGCCGCGGCGGCCGCGTTCTCAGCGCCCATCGAAGTGCCGAGGTGCTGTAGGGCGCTCGCCGCGGCCGCCAACGCCTCAGGCTGCGTGGTCACGAAAGACATGGGCATCTCCTCACGAAAACAAGCCGGCCACGATGAGGTCGGCGCCGGTGATTTAGTTATGCGGCCAGGGCCGCAAACGATTACGTACCCGCAAACGCCGAAAATATCTACCCCCGCGTCCGTCGCGGCTGTTGCTCAGATTTCTCGACAGGCCTGTTCAGCGCCTCGCAGTGGCGAATCACCAAGCCGCACAAGGCATCGCCGCGTCGCGGTATCGACGCGACGGCAGCCGGACCGGCGACGTCGGCCATGCGCGGTCGGCGGCTGCCGTCAGCGCGGGCAAGCCGGTTGCGCGCCGGACCCGGACCGCTTTCCCGATAACCGCGGCGCGCGCACTGCATCCCAACGCCTTCGCTGCGAACGTATCTGGGACACAGGCAACGTGCGCATCCTGGGCCCGAGGGGTCGAACGGCCACCAGGGGGCAGCGCCTAAGAACGGCGCAGCCGCGCCTCGTCCAGATCGATGTCTCTTTCCAGGCTGCGCAGCAGAGTCGCGTTGATGTGGCCTTCGCGCCGCAACCCCATCATCACCGACCGCTCGATGTCGAGCAGTTGCAGCCGTAGGGCGCTGTAACTGTGGGCCTCCTCGGCGTTTTCCTCCGAACCGCACCGCTCGTCATCGCCCGGATCGGCGATCTCGAGGCGCCGCAGCCTGGCCTCGTACCTGGCGCGCACCGATTCGACGGCCGCATTGGGGTCATCGTGGTCGATGTGGTCGTCGATCCATTCCAGCGCGGCGCGGGCCGCCTTGACCCGGGCCTTGGTCACCTCGGTCTGGAAGTCCTCTGCCCTGAGCTGGAACCGGCGCAGCAGCCAGGGCAGGCTGACGCCCTGCACGAGCAGGCTGGTCACGATCACCGCGGCCGCGACGAGGATCACGAGGCTCCGGTCCGGGAACGGCGAGCCGTCGCCAAGCCGCAACGGGATGGCCAGCGCCGCCGCCAACGACACACCGCCGCGCATGCCGGCCCAGCCCAGCACCACCCGTTCCCGCCAGAACGACCGGCTGTGGGCGCGGCCTCGCAGCCTCGCGACGGCCGGCCCGAACAGGATCCAGGCCAGCCGCAACACGATCACCACGACAACCACCGCCGCCACCACCAGAAGCAGGTGCAGCGTGGGCTTACCCGGCACCAAGCGCACGTCGCGCATCAGAATCACACCGAGCAGCGTGAACAGCGCCGAGTTGAGCAGGAACACCAGCACGTCGAAGAACGCGAACGCCTCCAGCCGCGCCCCCGCCTTGTAGACGGCACTCAGGCGGGAGCCCGAATAGACCCCGGCGGCGACCGTGGCCAAAACCCCCGAGAGATGGATGGACTCCGCGGCCGCATAGGTGATGTAGGGCGTGGCCAGGGAGATGGTGATCTGCAGCAGCGAGTGGTCCATCCGCCTGCGCACCTGCACGAGCAGCCAGGCGACGACGAGGCCGAGCGCCGCGCCGCCCGCGGGAGCCAGAAGCAGCGTCTCCGCGAGATGACCGGGCCGCACCTTGCCGGCCACCGCGGCGCCCAGAGCCCCCGAATACAGCACCAGGGCCATCCCGTCGTTGGTCAGCCCCTCGCCCTCGACGATCGTCGACAACCGCTCGGGTGCATCCAGCCGCTTGAAGACCGACGTCGCCGACACCGGGTCCGTCGGCGCGACAACCACCCCCGCGACCAGGGCCGCCGCCAGCGGCAGGCCCGCGAGGCCGACCAACACGCCGGCGACCGCCGCCGTGGTGACCACCACCAGCCCCACCGCCAACAGCCCGATCGAGCGGGCATTGGCACGCAGGTCGTCCGGGGCGATGAACAACGCCGCGTAGTACACCAGCGGCGGCAGGAACAGGTAGAACACGATGTTCGGCGAAATGTTCGGCGTCCCCACCCATGGCAGCAGGTAGAACAACGCACCGACCCCCACCAGCGGCACCGGGTAGGGCACGCCGATGCGCTCGGCCGCCCACACCGCCGCAACGGCCAGCGGCGGGCCGCACAGCAGCAAAACGGTGTAGTCAACCGGAATCACAACCGCACCTCCCAGCGTCGGCGCGGCATTCGGTGGACCGCCGCGCCACGCGGTGATCGCCAACTTCAAGCGTGGTTACCCAGGTGGCCTGTAGGGCTAACGGCGGAGCGACATCGCCGAAAACCGGTTGCTTACCGGCGGCCATTGCGGGACGGTTCGCAAGCAATCGGTTTGACGGCAAGCCCCGCAAACGCGGCGATGATCCCGACGACCGAGGTAGTCTCAGCACGGGTCGCCGGCCTGACCGGGCAGTTCGCTTCACCCGGGCGCCGTACGCGGGCGTCGGTGCCTGCCTTGAAGACCAGCGCCGGTCGCATGTCGACCGAGGCCGCCGGCCCCGGTCTCGGCCAGCTGAAGGAGGTGTGCCGCACTGGACTTCGCGACTTTGCCACCGGAGATCAACTCCGCGCGAATGTATACCGGCCCTGGATCGGGATCCATGCTCGCCGCCGCCGCCGCCTGGGACAAGCTGGCGGCGGACTTGCACTTGACGGCGGCTTCTTACGGCTCGGTCATCTCGGGACTGACCGCCGGATCGTGGTCGGGTCCGGCGGCGGCATCGATGGCGGCCGCCGCCGCCCCCTTTGTCGCATGGCTGCGGGGTAGCGCCGCACAGGCCGAGGAAGCAGCGATCCAGGCCAAGGCCGCCGCCGCCGCCTACACCGAGGCGTTCGCCGCGACGGTGCCGCCCGCGCTGGTCGCGGCCAACCGCGGCCGGCTGATGACGTTGTTGGCGAAGAACACGTTCGGGCAGTACGCGACGGCGATCGCGGCCCTCGAAGCCCAGTACGCCGAGATGTGGGCCCAGGACGCCGCCGCGATGTACGGCTACGCCGGTTCGTCGGCCGCCGCGACCGCGCTGACGCCGTTCAACAGCGCACCGCAGACCACCGACCCCAGCGGCACGGCCAACCAGGCCGCCGCCGCGGGGCAAGCCGCCGGCACGTCGGCCGGCAACGTGCAGAGCACCGTGGCGAACGCCCCACAAGCGTTTTCCGCGGTGCCCAGCGCGCTGCAGGCAGCGGCGACGCCGGCGCAGGTCGTCCCCGGACAGGACGTGCTGGCCTTGATCAGCGACCTGATCACGATTTTTCTCGACGCACCGGCCAATCTGGCGACCCTTTTCATCGATGCCCCGCTGGCCCCCTTGGCGGCGGTGTCGCTTCCCCTTGACATCGTCGGCGCCGGGACCGGTTTGCACACCGACGACATCGTCAGCGGCTGGGACGGCCAACAGCCCTGGCCCTACACCGGTGATCGGCCCCCCACGGAGTTCCCGGCGAAGATCACCGGTCCCATCGAATCGCCCGCGACAGCCACGGCGGCGACGGCGGCGCCGCTGTCGGCAGGCCTGGGCGAGGCCGACACCGTCGGGGCCCTGTCCGTGCCACCCACCTGGACGATCGCCACACCGGCGGTACAGCCGGTCGCGGTGACGCTGCCGGCGCTGCCGCCCACCGTCGTCGGCGCCACCGCCGCCGAGGTCGCCGGGGAAGCGGCCGAAGCCGGGGCGGGAGGCACTTTCGGGCAGATGGCGGCGGCGGGCATGGCCGGGCGCGCCATGGCCGGCACGCTGGGCACCAAGCCGGGCAAAGGTGATGGCACAGCCGCGGCGGGCACACGGGTGCGCGCCGGCGCGACCACGAGTGAGGGCGCCGCGCCTGACGCCGGCGAGGCAGCGTCGCAGGACAAGCCGCGTTCGGTGGTGACCGGGGTCGCGGCCGAACTGCGCGAGTTCGCAAAGCTGCGCGACGAGGGGATTTTGACCGACGAGGAGTACACGGAACAGAAGAACCGCCTGCTCGGGCGGTGAATCAGGCACCACCGTTCGGCTGAGCGCCGGTTTTCTGGGACGAGAGATACGCAGCGATGGATTTCGGGGTTTATCCACCGGAGATCAACTCCGGGCGGATGTATGCCGGTCCGGGGGCGGGGCCCATGCTGGCCGCCGCGGCGGCGTGGGATGAAGTGGCCTCCGAGTTGGACGCGACCGCGGCGGCGTATGGGTCGGTGATCTCGGAGCTCGGGGGGTTGTGGACCGGACCGTCGGCCCTGTCGATGATGGCCGCGGTCAACCCCTACGTGGCGTGGTTGCAGACGACCGCCGCACGGGCCGAGGACACCGCGGCCCAAGCCAGGGCGGTGGTTGCCGCCTACGAGGCGGCGTTCGCGGCGACGGTGCCGCCACCGGTGATCGCGGCCAACCGCAGCCTGCTGATGGCGCTGATCGCGACGAACTTCTTCGGCCAGAACACGCCTGCGATCGCGGCCACCGAGGCGCAGTACGCCGAAATGTGGGCCCAGGACGCCGCGGCGATGTACGGCTACGCGGGTTCGTCGGCAGCCGCGACGACGCTGACGCCATTCACCCCGGCCCCGCGGGACACCGACCCGGGCGGGCAAAGCACCGTGGGAAGTGTCCCGCAGAATATTTCGGCGGTGCCCGCCGCGCTGCAGAGCGCCGCGACGGGGGCGCCGACGGCCGCGGCGGGCCCGCCGGCTCCGCTCTCTGCGCTCGATCTGGTGAGTTACCTGCTCGCGATCTTTGTGTCCGTACCGGGCGACCTGGCGGAGTTTTTCGCCAATGCCCCGTTCCTGATCTTGACGGTGCCGGATCTCTTCCCCACCATCATCATCGACACCTCGACGGCGGTGCACACCGACCATATCCTCAGCGGCTGGCAAGGGGTTCACGACTGGCCGTGGCTGCAACCGATGCCGCCGGAACAGTTTCCCGCGATCATCACGAACCCGGGGCCATTGGCGGCGTCAGGCGTGGCCGCCGGTTTGGGCCAGGCGAACACGATTGGGGCGATGTCGGTGCCGTCGGCGTGGACCATCGCCGCACCGGAGGTGCGCCCCGCCGCACTGAGGATGCCGCTACCGCCGGAGGCGCCCGTGGGCGCCGCCGCCGTAGCGGCGGTGGAAGCCGGCTCGCAGGGCGCGTTCGGCGAGGCGGCTTTGGCGGGCATGGCCGGCGCGAGCATGGGCGGTGCGGCGGGCGCCGGCGCCGGCCGCGACGGCGGCGCGGTGACGACCGGCACGCGCGTGGCGGCGCGGGCCCCGGGCGGTCCGGTCACCGGTCGCGCAGCGTCCGCTGCCGGTAACGGCAACGCGTCGCCGGACCAACCCCGCACCGTGGTAACGGGTGTCGCGGCCAGGATCCGGGAGATCGTCCGGCTCCGCGCCCAGGGCGAGCTCACCGACGAGGAGTTCGCCGAGCAGAAGAACCGCCTGCTCGGGCTCTGAACGTCACGCCGGGGGCGTTAGGAAGCCGTTAGGAAAGTCCCGACCAGTGGCCCTTTTCGGCGCGCGCCGTCTAGCTTCAAGCTGAACAAGCGCACGGCGTCGGAACGGAGACCAGATGGGCGTGCTGGCATTCGTCGTCCTGACGATCGCGGTGTTCGCCGTGCTCGGCCTGGCGCAGAAGCTGGTCGAGCGGCTGTGAGCTACGAGAACGTCGTCGGCTTGGTGCTGTCGATCCTGCTGGCGCTGTTCCTCTTTGGCGCCCTGCTGTTCCCGGAGAGGTTCTAGTGAGCTCCACGACGGCGGGCGTGCTTTTTCTCCTCGTCCTGCTCGCGTCCCTGGTGGTGGTGCATGTTCCCTTCGGCGACTACATGTTTCGGGTCTACACATCGGGGCGGGACTCCCACGTCGAGCGGGTGATCTACCGGCTGATCGGCGTCGACTCGCGCGCGGAGCAGACGTGGGGCGCCTACGCGCGCAGCGTCCTGGCGTTCTCGTCGGTCAGCATCCTCTTTTTGTTCGGGTTCCAGCTGGTGCAGGGCACGTTGCCGCTGCATCTGCACGATCCGGTCACCCGGATGACTCCCGGGCTGGCGTGGAACACCGCGGTCAGCTTCGTCACCAACACCAACTGGCAGGCCTACTCCGGGGAGTCGACGCAGGGCCACCTGGTCCAGATGGCCGGCCTGGCCGTGCAGAACTTCGTCTCGGCCGCCGTCGGGATGGCGGTGGCGATCGCGCTGGTGCGCGGCTTCGCCCGGCAGCGCACCGGCGATCTGGGCAACTTCTGGGTCGACCTGGTGCGCACGGTGCTGCGCATCCTGTTGCCCATCTCCGTCGTCGGCGCCGTGGTCCTGATCGCGGGGGGCGCGATCCAGAACTTCCACCTCGACGACCAGGTCGTCACCACCCTCGGCGGCGCCCGGCAGACGATCACTGGCGGCCCGGTGGCCAGCCAGGAGGCCATCAAGGAGCTCGGCACCAACGGCGGCGGGTTCTTCAACGCGAACTCCTCGCACCCGTTCGAGAACCCGACCGTGTGGACCAACTGGCTGGAGATCTTCCTGTTGCTGGCGATCAGCTTCTCGCTGCCGCGCACGTTCGGGCGCATGGTGGGCAGCCCGAAGCAGGGCTATGCGATCGCCTCGGTGATGGCCACCCTGTACGGGCTCAGCGTGTCGTTGATGTTGTGGTTCCAGCTGCAGCACCACGGCACGGTGCCGACCGCGGCCGGCGCGGCGGCCGAAGGCGTCGAGCAGCGGTTCGGCGTCGCCGACTCGGCGGTGTTCGCCGCCTCGACGACGCTGACCTCCACCGGGGCCGTCGACTCGTTCCACGACTCCTACACGAGCCTGGGCGGGCTGATGACGCTGTTCGACATGCAACTCGGCGAGGTCGCCCCCGGTGGCGTCGGGTCCGGCCTCTACGGCATGTTGATCCTGGCGGTGATCACCGTGTTCATCGCCGGCCTGATGGTCGGGCGCACACCGGAATATCTCGGCAAGAAGATCAACCCCCGCGAAATCAAGCTCGCCGCAAGCTATTTCCTGGTCACCCCGCTGATCGTGCTGGTTGGCACCGCGACCGCCATGGGCCTGCCCGGCGAACGCGCGGCGATGCTCAACGGCGGCCCGCACGGGCTCTCGGAGGTGCTGTACGCGTTCACCTCCGCGGCCAACAACAACGGGTCGGCCTTCGCCGGGCTCGGCGTGAACACCGACTGGTACAACACCGCGCTCGGGTTGGCGATGGTGTTCGGCAGGTTTGTGCCCATCGTGCTGGCCCTTGCCCTGGCGGGCTCGCTGGCCAGACAGGGGGCCACCCCGGAATCGGCGGGCACGCTGCCCACCCACCGCCCGCAGTTCGTCGGCATGGTCGCCGGCGTCACGCTGATCCTGGTCGCCCTGACGTTCTTGCCCATGCTGGCGCTCGGGCCGCTGGCCGAAGGGATCCATTGATGGCCGCGGCGAGCCGGGTGCAGGGCGGGCTGCTCGACCCCAAAATGCTGTGGACCTCGGCGCCGCAGGCGATGCGCAAGCTCGACCCGCGCACGCTGTGGCGCAACCCCGTGATGTTCGTCGTCGAGATCGGCGCCGTGTGGAGCACCGTGCTGGCGGTCATCGGCCCGACGTGGTTCGCGTGGCTGATCGTGATCTGGCTCTGGCTCACGGTGCTTTTCGCCAACCTCGCCGAGGCGGTGGCCGAGGGACGCGGCAAGGCCCAGGCCGAGACGTTGCGCCGGGCCAAGACGCAGACCCTGGCGCGGCGGCTCAAGAACTGGGCACCCGGCTCCCCGGGCGTGGAGGAAGGGGTTGCCGCCCCGCTGCTGCAGCAGGGCGACATCGTCGTGGTCGAGGCCGGCCAGGTCATACCCGGCGACGGCGACGTGTTGGAAGGCATTGCCTCCGTGGACGAGTCGGCGATCACCGGGGAGTCGGCGCCGGTGATCCGCGAATCCGGCGGCGACCGGTCGGCGGTCACCGGGGGCACCACCGTGCTCAGCGACCGGATCGTCGTGAAGATCACCCAGAAGCCCGGGGAGAGCTTCATCGACCGGATGATCGCGCTCGTCGAGGGCGCCAACCGGCAGAAGACACCCAACGAGATCGCCCTGAACATCCTGCTGGCCGCGCTGACCATCATCTTCGTCTTCGCCGTCGCGACCCTGCAGCCGCTGGCGATCTACTCCAAGGCGAACAACCCCGGCGTCGGAGACAGCCAGGCGCTCAACAACAGTGGCGTGACGGGGATCGTCATGGTGGCGCTGCTGGTGTGCCTGATCCCGACGACGATCGGCGCGCTGCTGTCGGCCATCGGCATCGCCGGCATGGACCGGTTGGTGCAGCGCAACGTGCTCGCGATGTCCGGGCGCGCCGTCGAGGCCGCCGGCGACGTCAACACGCTGCTGCTGGACAAGACCGGCACCATCACCCTGGGCAACCGGCAGGCCGCGGCCCTCATCCCGGTCGACGGCGTCTTTCCCGACCAACTGGCCGATGCCGCGCAACTGTCCAGCCTGGCCGACGAGACGCCGGAGGGCCGTTCGGTGGTGGTGTTCGCCAAGGAACACTTCGGCCTGCGCGCGCGCACGCCCGGCGAACTCGCGCACGCTCACTGGGTGGCCTTCTCCGCCGCCACCCGGATGTCGGGCGTCGACGTCGACGGGCATCTGCTGCGCAAGGGCGCGGCCAGCTCGGTGGCCGATTGGGTGCGCGCGCAGGGCGGTGCCGTACCCGCCCAGCTCGGCGTGATCGTCGACGGCATCTCAGCCGGCGGCGGCACGCCGCTGGTCGTCGGGGAGAGCCGCGCGGGCGCCGCGGCGGTCCTGGGCGTCATCCACCTCAAGGACGTCGTCAAGCAGGGCATGCGCGAACGGTTCGACGAGATGCGGCGGATGGGCATCCGGACGGTGATGATCACCGGCGACAATCCGTTGACCGCCAAGGCGATCGCCGACGAGGCCGGGGTCGACGATTTCCTCGCCGAGGCGACCCCCGAGGACAAGCTCACACTGATCAAGCATGAGCAGGAGGGCGGCCGGCTGGTCGCGATGACCGGCGACGGCACCAACGACGCGCCCGCGCTGGCGCAGGCCGACGTGGGGGTGGCGATGAACACGGGCACCTCGGCCGCCAAAGAGGCCGGCAACATGGTCGACCTCGACTCCGACCCCACCAAGCTCATCGAGATCGTGGAAATCGGCAAGCAGCTGCTGATCACCCGCGGCGCGCTGACCACGTTCTCGATCGCCAACGACATCGCGAAGTATTTCGCGATCATCCCGGCGATGTTCGTCGCGCTGTTTCCCGGGCTGGACCTGCTCAACATCATGCGGCTGCACAGCCCGCAGTCGGCGATCCTGTCGGCGGTGATCTTCAACGCGATCATCATCGTTTTGCTCATCCCGCTGTCGCTGCGCGGCGTGCGCTACACACCGAGCAGCGCGTCAAAGCTATTGAGCCGCAATCTCTACCTGTATGGGCTTGGCGGCATCGTCGCCCCGTTCGTCGGGATCAAGCTGATCGACCTGATCGTCCGATTCGTCCCCGGGATGTCCTGACATGACGCTGTCGGGTTTCGTTCGCCTGCACTGGGCGGCATTGCGCGCGCTGGTGGTGCTGACCGTGATCACCGGCCTGGCCTACCCGTTGTTCATCTGGTTGGTCGCCCAGCTACCGGGGCTGCACGACAAGGCCGAGGGGTCGCTGCTGCGCGCCGGCGGCGGACCGGTGGGCAGCCGGCTGATCGGCCAGCTGTTCACCGGCTCCGACGGTCACCCGCTGCCGCAATATTTTCAGAGCCGCCCCTCGGCGGCCGGTACCGGCTATGACCCGCTGTCGTCGGGCGCGAGCAACCTCGGCCCCGAGAGCGTCGTCGACGCGCCCGGCAAGCCGAGCCTGCTGACCCAGGTGTGCTCGCGCAGCGCCGCGGTGGGACGGCTGGAAGGCGTGGATGGGTCACGTCCGTTCTGCACGGGATCCGGTGTGGGAGCGGTGCTTTCGGTGCTCGGTCCCCGCGACGGCCGCGGGAACGTCGCCCACCCGACCCGGGTGGTCAGCGTCAACGAGCCGTGCGCATCGACGTCGGCACCGTTCGTCGCGACCTACGAGGGCGTACGGGTCGAGTGCGCGAAATCCGGGGAGGACTACTCGATCGGCCAGATCGTGCCCGTCCGCGGCGCGGCGCCCGCCGACCCGGTGGTGCCCGCCGATGCCGTCACCGCGGGCGGCAGCGGCCTGGACCCGAACGTCTC
The DNA here is from genome assembly GCA_963711445.1 of uncultured Actinomycetota bacterium. Taxonomy (GTDB): domain Bacteria; phylum Actinomycetota; class Actinomycetes; order Mycobacteriales; family Mycobacteriaceae; genus Mycobacterium. The sequence goes on along the minus strand of CAVQEF010000001.1, from coordinate 413,218 downwards.
ACCGGCCTACGCCGACCTGCAGGTCGCCCGGGTGGCAAGGGCCCGACACGTCAGCCCGGAGCAGATCCGTACGCTGTTGGCGCAGAGCCGAACCGGGCGCGGCCTGGGGATCCTCGGCGAGCCGTGCGTCAACGTGCTGCAGCTCAACCTGCAACTCGACCGCTGGTATCCGGTCACGGGCTAGCGCCGAGGAGGGATGATGGTTGACGTGAGTGCTGTTGACCACCGCCCCAAGCGTGGGGAACTGCGCATCTACCTGGGCGCCGCGCCCGGCGTCGGCAAGACCTACGCCATGCTCGGTGAGGCGCATCGGCGGCTGGAACGCGGCACCGACCTGGTGGCCGGCGTGGTGGAGAGCCACGGACGGGCGAAAACCGCTGAGCTGCTTGAGGGCATCGAGGTCATTCCGCCGCACTACATCGAATACCGTGGTGGCCGCTTTCCCGAGCTCGATGTGCCCGCCGTGCTGGCGCGCCACCCCCAAGTCGTCCTCGTCGACGAACTGGCCCACACCAACACACCGGGCAGCAAGAACGCCAAGCGGTGGCAGGACGTCGAGGAACTGCTCGACGCCGGGATCACGGTGATCTCGACCGTCAACGTCCAGCACCTGGAGAGCCTCAACGACGTCGTCGCCCAGATCACCGGCATCGAGCAGCGCGAGACGGTGCCGGATTCGATCGTGCGCCAGGCCTCGCAGGTGGAGTTGATCGACATCACCCCGGAGGCGCTGCGGCGCAGGCTTTCCCACGGCAACGTGTACGCGCCGGAGCGGATCGACGCGGCGCTGTCGAACTACTTCCGCCGCGGAAACCTCACCGCGCTGCGGGAACTGGCCCTGCTGTGGCTGGCCGACCAGGTGGACACCGCGCTGGCCAAATACCGCGCGGAGAACAAGATCACCGCCACGTGGGAGGCGCGCGAGCGGGTCGTGGTGGCCGTCACCGGCGGCCCCGAATCGGAGACGCTGGTGCGGCGGGCATCCCGGATCGCCTCGAAGTCCAGCGCCGAGCTGATGGTCGTGCACGTGATCCGCGGCGACGGACTGGCCGGCCTCTCGGAGTCCCGCATGGCCAAGATCCGGGAGCTGGCCAACAGCCTGGACGCTTCGCTGCACACCGTGGTCGGCGACGACGTGCCCGCGGCCCTGTTCGACTTCGCCCGGGAGCTCAACGCCACCCAGCTGGTGATCGGCACCTCGCGGCGGACCCGATGGGCGCGCCTCTTCGAGGAGGGTATCGGCCCGCGGGTGGTCGAGCTGTCGGGCAAGATCGACGTACACCTGGTCACCCATGAGGAATCCAAGCGCGGATTCCGGGCGGCGTCGCTCACGCCCCGCGAGCGGCGGGTCACCTCCTGGCTGGCCGCGATCATCGTGCCCTCGGTCATCTGCGCGTTCACGGTGACCACCCTCGACCGCTATCTGCAAACCAGCGGCGCCAGCGCGCTGTTCTTCGTCGGGGTGGTGGTCGTCGCCCTGCTGGGAGGTCTTGCCCCGGCGGTCTTTTCGGCGGTGTTGTCGAGCCTGCTGCTGAACTATTTCCTGACCGATCCGCGGCACACCTTCACCATCGCCGAGCCCGACGCTGCCGTCACCGAGGTGGTGCTGCTGCTGGTCGCGGTTGCGGTCGCGGTGCTGGTCGACGGCGCCGCCAAGCGCACCCGCGAGGCCCGGCGCGCCTCCCAGGAGGCCGAGCTGCTGACGCTGTTCGCCGGGTCGGTGCTGCGCGGCGCCGACCTCGAGACGCTGCTGGAGCGGGTGCGCGAGACCTACTCCCAGCGCGCCGTCAGCATGCTGCGCGAGCCCGGCGAGCAGGACCGCGCGGGCGGCGCGAAGCGCTATGTGGTGGCGTGTGTCGGCACAGACCCCTGTGCGACCGTCGATTCCGCCGACACCGCGATCGAGGTCGGCGACGACGAGTTCTGGATGCTGCTGGCCGGCAAGAAGCTCTCCGCGCGCGACCGCCGGGTGTTGAGCGCGGTGGCCAGGCAGGCCGCCGGCCTGATCCGGCAGCGCGAGCTGGCCGACGAGGCCGGCCGCGCCGAGGCGATCGTGCGGGCCGACGAACTGCGCCGGTCTTTGCTCTCGGCGGTCAGCCACGATTTGCGCACGCCGCTGGCCGCGGCCAAGGTCGCGGTGTCCAGCCTGCGCGCCGAAGACGTGGCCTTCTCCCCCGACGACACCGCCGAACTGCTGGCCACCATCGAAGAATCCGTCGACCAGCTGACCGCGCTCGTCGGGAACCTGCTCGACTCCTCGCGGCTGGCCGCCGGCGTGGTGCACCCCGAGCTGCGCCGGGTGTACCTCGAGGAGACCGTGCAGCGCGCGTTGGTCAGCATCGGCAAGGGCGCCACCGGCTTCTACCGGTCCGCGATCGACCGGGTGAAGGTCGACGTCGGCGACGCGGTGGTGCTGGCCGACGCCGGGCTGCTCGAACGCGTGCTGGCCAATCTGATCGACAACGCGCTGCGCTACGCGCCCCATTGCGTGGTTCGGGTCAATGCGGGGCCGGTGGGCGATCGTGTCCTGATCAACGTCATCGACGAAGGACCCGGGATCCCGCACGGCGCCGAGGGTCAGCTGTTCGAGGCGTTCCAGCGGCTGGGCGACCAGGACAACACCACCGGGGTTGGCTTGGGGATGTCGGTGGCGCGCGGCTTCGTCGAGGCCATGGGCGGCAGCATCCAGGCCGGCGACACCCCGGGCGGCGGGCTCACGGTCGTGGTGGAGTTAGCTGCGCCGGGGGGCGTTTCATGACGCGGGTCCTCGTGATCGACGACGAGCCGCAGATCCTGCGCGCGCTGCGCATCAACCTGTCGGTGCGCGGCTACGAGGTCGTCACCGCGGCGACCGGTGCCGGCGCGCTGCGCGCCGCGGCCGAACACAAGCCCGATGTGGTGATCCTCGACCTCGGGCTGCCCGACATCTCGGGCACCGAGGTGCTGGCCGGTCTGCGCGGCTGGCTCACCGCCCCGGTGATCGTGTTGTCGGCGCGAACCGATTCGTCGGACAAGGTGGCGGCGCTTGACGCCGGCGCCGACGACTACGTCACGAAACCATTTGGGATGGACGAGTTCCTGGCCCGGCTGCGGGCCGCGCTCCGCCGCGCCGCCGCGGCGTCGGAGACCGACGAACCGGTGATCGAGACCGACTCGTTCACCGTCGACCTCGCCGCCAAGAAGGTCGTCAAGAACGGCGCCGAGGTGCATCTCACCCCGACCGAATGGGGCATGCTCGAGATGCTGGTCCGCAACCGCGGCAAGCTGGTGGGCCGCGAGGAACTCCTCAAAGAGGTGTGGGGCCCGGCGTATGCCACCGAAACCCATTACCTGCGCGTCTATCTGGCCCAGCTGCGCCGCAAGCTCGAAGACGATCCGTCGCACCCGAAGCACCTGCTGACCGAGTCGGGCATGGGTTACCGCTTCGAGGCGTGAACCACATCCGCCACAGCAGTCCCCGGAAGTGGCGGCGCCCGTTGTGCCCGCCTCACAGCGACAACCTGGCCGCCGACCGCAGCGCGAGCACCCGATGATGCATGCGGTATTCGGTGGAGCGCGGGAGGTACCCCGGCCCGTGCAGGCCGCGGCGGAGCCGGCGCACCCTGTCCCGTTCTGCCTCCCAGCGCAACGCGTCCGAAACGGCCTTCGACGCCCTGCCGCTGACACGAAACCCCTGTCCGGCCAGCGCCTCGATCATCTCGGCGACCGTCGCGCGTCCGTTGTGCGCCAGGTGCATCGTCAGCACATAGCGCAACTCGATTCCATGCAGTTCCATCGCCGAACATTCGCACACCGGTACGACATCGGAGTTGTCGCTGTGAGGCGGGCACAAAGAGTGCCGCCTCTCCCGGGGACGGGTGTGACTGAAGTGACCTACCCGGCGATCGACAGCACGATGCCGTCCAAAATGTCGTGCTCGCTCACGGTGAGCTCGTCGATGCCGGCGCGGGCGCGCAGCTCACGCGCCAACTCCTCGACCACGATCGCGCCACCGCCGATCACGTCGGCCCGGCCCTCGTGCATGGGGCCCAGCGCGGCGCGCTGCGCCCGCGTCATGCCGATCAGCCGCTCACACACCGCCAGCAGATCCGCGCCGGGAACCCGCGAAAGATGAATGGCCGCAGAGTCATACGTCGCCATGTGGTGCGCCAGAGCGGACAACGTCGTCATCGTGCCGGCCACCCCCACCCACGTTCGCGCCTCGTGCACCGGCACCGCGGCCCACGCGGCGTCGAGGCGTTGGCACACCACCGAGCGCGCCTCGGCCACCTCCTCGGGCGTCGGCGGGTCCGAGTGCAGGCAGCGTTCGGTCAGCCGGACACAACCGATGTCGGCCGAGTGGCTCGCCACCACCGAGTCCCCGCCGAGCACGATCTCGGTCGAGCCGCCGCCGAGGTCGACGACCACGAAAGGCGCCCTGCTCCTGTCCAATTCGCCGACCGCGCCGCGGAACGACAGTTCGGCCTCGTCGGCGCCGGTGATCACCTCGGCGGCCGCGCCGGGGATGACCGCACCCAGCACCTCGGCCGTCATCGCGAAGAAGGCGTCCCGGTTGGCGACGTCCCGCGCGGCCGAGGTCGCCACCATCCGGACCCGCTCGGCGCCGTGGCCACGAAGCAACGCCGCGTAGTCCGCCAGCGCGGCGCGGGTCCGGGCGATCGCGGCCGGCGCGAACTCGCCCGTCGCGTCCACCCCCTGGCCCAGCCGCACGATGCGCGTCTCGCGGTGCACGTCGCGCAGGCGCCCGTCCGCGAAATCGGCGATCAGCAGTCGAATCGAGTTGGTGCCACAATCGATTCCCGCGAGACGGCTCACCGTCGGTTCCCCAGCCAAAGCCCCGCCTCCACCACGTCGGCCATCGCCGGCTCGGCAGCCAGGATCGCCAGCACCTCGTCCCCGAGCGGGTTGCAGCCCGGCCCCTTGGCCAGCGAGTGGGCGACCAGCACATGCAGGCACTTGACCCGGTCCGGCATTCCCCCGCCCGAGAACGTGGTGCCCAGCGGCTCGATCGCGTCGCGTTCGGCCAGATACGACTCGTGGGCGCGCCGGTACGCGGCCGCCAGGTCGGGATCCCGCCGCAACCGGTCGGTCATCTCGCGCATCATTCCCGTCGTCTCCAGCCTGCTCGCGGCCGCGGTCAGCGCCGGATGGGTGAGGTAATACAGCGTCGGGAACGGTGTGCCGTCGGCAAGCCGGGGCGCCGTCTTCACCACGCCCGGTTCGCCATTGGGGCAGCGGTAGGCGATCTCGAGCACGCCGCGAGGCTCACGACCGAGCTGACGCGCCACCGCATCCAGGTCGGCACGGTCAACCACCGGGCGATGTGGGGTTGGGTGCGGGCGGCGGCACGGGACCGGGCGGGGCGGGCGCCAGGGGGTCCGGCGGCGGTGGGGCCTCGGACGGCGGCGCCGCGGGCGGCAGGTGCGGCTCGTCGGCGATGGTGTGCCATAGCGCGGTGTACCACGGCTGGTTGTCGGCCGGCTTCGCCGCCTCCGAGCCCGGCTGGGGCTCGGCGGCCTCGTCCGGGGGAAGCTGCACCTGGAACGGGGTGTCCCCGGGCCTCACGAAGCCGAGACGCTCGCGGGCCTGCGCCGCAATGTAGGCCGGGTCGGCGAGCTTGCCCTTCTTCTGCTCGAGCTCGGCGATCTGCCGGCGCAGCGCGGCCTCGCTCGCGACCAGCTGGTCCATCTCGGTGCGCTGGGCGAAGTAGGTGCGCACCGGGCCGGCGATGGTCAGCGTCAACACGCAGACCACCGCGGCCAGCACGGCCGCCCGCCGGGCGGTGAAGCCCAGCCGCTGGTCGGCGCGCTGTTCGACGGACTCGGCGAGCTGCCGCCTGATGGGTTCGACGACGTGCTCGGCCAGGGTCCGCGTCGCGCCGCGGCCGGCCTGGGTGGCGGTCTGCGCGGGTCGGGAAGCCTTGGCGGAGCGTCGATTCGAAGCACCGGGCTTCCCCGGGCGCGATGCCGGGGAGCGGCGCTTCGGCTCTGGCCGTTTCGCCTCGGGCATCGGCTATTTCGGTTCCGGTACGAAGCGCGGGAACGCCAGGTCGCCGGCGTAGCGGGCGGCGTCGCCGAGCGCCTCCTCGATGCGCAGCAGCTGGTTGTACTTGGCGACGCGCTCGCTGCGGGCGGGTGCCCCCGTCTTGATCTGCCCGCTGCCGACCGCGACCGCGAGGTCGGCGATCGTGGTGTCCTCGGTCTCGCCGCTGCGGTGGCTGATCATCGTACGGTAGCCGCTGTGGTGTGCGAGCGCGACCGCGTCGAGCGTCTCGGTCAGCGTGCCGATCTGGTTCACCTTGACCAGCAACGCGTTCGCCACCGCCTTCTCGATGCCCTCCTCGAGCCGCTCGGGATTGGTGACGAAGATGTCGTCGCCGACGATCTGCACCCGGTCGCCGATCGCGGCCGTCAGGGTCACCCAGCCGTCCCAATCGTCTTCTGCCAGCGGGTCTTCCAGCGACACCAGCGGGTAGGCGCCGAGCAGGTCGGTGTAGAACTCTGTCATCTGCTCGGCGGTGCGGGGCGTGCCCTCGAACGTGTAGCCGCTGCCGCCGGAGTGGAACTCGTTGGCCGCCGAGTCCAGGGCCAGGGCCACGTCGGCGCCGGGCTTGAGGCCCACCGACGCGATGGCCCGGCAGATCAGGTCCAGCGCCGCGGTGGTGCCGGCCACGTCCGGGGCGAAGCCGCCCTCGTCGCCCAGGCCGGTGGACAGCCCTTCCTTCTTCAGCACCGACTTCAGCGCGTGGTACACCTCGGCGCCCCAGCGCAGCGCCTCGGCGAAGCTGGGCGCCCCGATCGGGGCGACCATGAACTCCTGGACGTCGACGCCGGTGTCGGCGTGGGCGCCGCCGTTGAGGATGTTCATCATCGGCACGGGCAGGATGTGCGCGTTGGGGCCGCCCAGGTAGCGGAACAGCGGCAGCTCGGCGGAATCGGCGGCCGCCTTGGCCACGGCCAGTGAGACACCCAAAATCGCGTTGGCGCCCAGCCGCGACTTGTCCGGGGTGCCGTCGAGGTCCACCAGCGCCTGGTCCACCAGCCGCTGGTCGTCGGCGCCCAGACCGATCACGGCCGGGCCGATCTCGTCGAGCACGGCCTCCACCGCCTTGCGCACGCCCTTGCCGTTGTACCGGTCGCCGCCGTCGCGCAATTCGACGGCCTCGTGCTCGCCGGTCGACGCGCCCGACGGCACCGCCGCGCGGGCGAACGTCCCGTCGCTGAGAGCTAATTCGACCTCGACCGTGGGGTTGCCGCGGGAGTCGAGGATCTCGCGGGCCCCGACCTGCTCGATAATTGGCACTGGGTTCTCCTTGCGTGGTAGCCGGTGCTGCACATCGCTGCGCGCTCAGCGATACATCCTTCTACAGCGGGTGGCCGTCCGCGTAGGCGGTCGCCCAGTCCCGGACCGCCCGCGCGTAAACGCTGGAGTTGTTGTAGGCGCGCAGGGCGGTGACCCACCCGCGCGGTGTGGCGAGGTCTTTGCCACGCCAGCACAGGTAGCCCGCCGCGGCCAGCGCCGCGTCGTCGATGTTGTCGGGGCTGACGACGCCGTCGTTGTGGGCGTCGACCCCGTACAACCGCCACGTCTCGGGGATGAACTGCATCGGCCCCATCGCGCGCACCACGCCGTCGTCGTCCGTGACGTCCTCCTGGGCGTCGATGATGCGCAGGTTCCCGCCGGTGCCGTCGAGTCGCACGCCCCGGATGGGCGGACTCACATCCCCGTTCGCGGACAGCGTCGCACCCCGGTAGGTGCCGTGGTGGCTCTCGACCTGGCCGATGCCCGCCAGCGTGGTCCACGCGAGATGACACTTCGGGTTCTCGACCTCGGCGACCCGCGCGGCATACGCGTACGCCTCCAGCGCGATGACCGGGATCTCCAACTCCCCCGAGCGCCGCTGGGCCCAGTCCCGCAACTGATCGGCGGGCCGGCCGCCGGCGTGGGTGTCGACCGCCGGCACCGGGGGCCCCGCCGGCGGGGGCACGCCCTCGGGAATGAACAGGCTCAGCTGCCACGTACAGCTGGACGCCAGGAGCATGGCGGTCGCGCCGATGACGGCGGCCGCGCGCAACCAACGCCTCGGCGACACCACTTTCCCCTGCAACTCAACCGGACCCATTCGTCTCTTGATCATCGTCCCATGCGTTTCGGACCAACTTGGCGATTTCACGTCCCCAACGCCGTCGGACTACGCTCTCCGAGGCCACTGCGCGGTTAGCTGCCACCCGGAATTGGCCCACGATAACCCTGACAAACCGCTGCGAGGCCAACTGGATTGTGATTGCTGGCGCCGCGTGCCCACCGGTCCGAAAAACCCGCTCCCCCGCCGCGGCGCCCGGCTAGAGCTCGATTGCACCGGCACCGGAAGGGTCCGCAGGCTCGGCCGCGCCGGCGGGCCAGTGCTCTCGCCACTCCTGCTCGGTGACGGCACCCAGCGGAGTCACGTCGAGCTCGTGGGGAACGGTGTCCCCGCGGCGCGTCGCGGCGATCGCCCGCTCGACGGCGCGCACGGTGTCCACGAACTCCAGAACCGCCGCACGCAGCGCGCTTTCCGCATCGCCGTCGGCGGACACGGTGACCGACGTGACCTGGGCCGGGACCAGCTCGGGGGGCAGCCCGGCCTTCTCCGCACGCTGAATCACCTTCTGCGCCAGCGCCAATGCCGGCTGACCGGTGTGGACGTCGTCCATCACCGAATGCCGCGGCTTTTCGGCCGCCTTGCGCTCTTCCCACTGGGCCAGCTGGTCTTCGAGGGAAATCTGTTCGCCCGCAAGCACTCCCGGCACCCGATTGCCGAGCTTGCGCATCAGCGCGACGGCGACGTCGTCGATGGTGAACGGGTGCTGCGGCGCCTCCTCCGCGATGCGGGCGTGGAACAGGACCTGCAGCAGCACGTCGCCGAGCTCCTCGCGCAGCTGATCGGCGTCGCCGCTGCGGACCGCGTCCAACAGCTCGTAGGTCTCCTCCAGCAGGTAGCGGCGCAGCGAGTCGTGGGTCTGCTCGCCCTCCCACGGCCCGGCGGTGCGCAGTTTGTCCATCATCGCGACCGCGTCGACCAGTCGTTCGCCGCGCGGCGTCGCCGGGGCCGAGATCAGCCGCGCCCCGGCCGCCAGCCGCGCGGCCACCGCGGGGTGGTCGGGGTCCGACGAGAGCAGCACCGGCGCCGGGGAGTCGGGGCCGCCCAGGTAGACCGGGTGTGCCGACGGCAGCGACCAGGGCACCGCGACGGGCATCTCCTCGGTGTACTGCACCTCGCCGAGCAGGTGCTCGATGGCCTCGACGGGCACCAGCGACGGGCGGCGGGGATCGAACAAGACGACGATCACGGACTCGTTATACCAACTTCCACCTGCGGTTTCCCCTGCAGGGCGGTCACCAGATCGGCCACCATCTGCAGCAGCTCGACGTCGCGGAGGCGCGGCGCGCCGACCCCACCGGACCGGGGAATGGGGACCTGCACCGTGGCGGTCGTGGCGCGGTAACTCGCGGCGGGATACATGCGCTTGAGCCGCACCTGCGCGGAGTCCTGCAACGTCACCGGTGACAGCCGCACCGTCGCCGCCGAGGGCGCCGAGACCTCGATGATGCCGGCCTCGCGGCACAGCAGCCGCACCCGCGCCACGGCCACCAGCCGACGGGCCGGTTCGGGCAGCGCCCCGTAGCGGTCGACGAGCTCGTCCACCACGGCGGCGACGGCGGCGGCGTCGTCGGCGGCGGCGAGCCGCCGGTAGCCCTCCAGCCGGAGCCGGTCGCTGGCGATGTAGTCCGGCGGCAGGTGCGCGTCCACCGGCAGGTCGATGCGCACATCCTTGGGTTCCTCAGCGGTGGTGACGGTCTGGCCGTCGGCCGCGGCCCGGTATGCCTCCACAGCCTCCCCCACCAGCCGCACGTACAGGTCGAAACCGACCCCGGCGACGTGCCCGGACTGCTCGACGCCCAGCACGTTGCCCGCACCCCGGATCTCGAGGTCCTTCAGGGCGACCGCCATGCCCGCGCCCAGCTCGTTGTTCTGGGCGATGGTGGCCAACCGGTCGTAGGCCGTCTCGGTCAGCGGCGTGTGCGCTGGATACAGGAAGTAGGCGTAACCGCGCTCGCGGCTGCGGCCGACCCGGCCCCGCAGCTGGTGCAGCTGCGAGAGCCCGAAGGTGTCGGCCCGCTCGACGATCAGCGTGTTGGCGTTGGAGATGTCCAGGCCGGTCTCCACGATCGTGGTGCACACCAGCACGTCGCACTCGCGGTTCCAGAAGCCCTGCACCGTGCGTTCCAGCCGCTCCTCGGGCATCTGCCCGTGCGCGACGACGATCCGTGCCTCGGGCACCAAGTCGCGCAGCCGGGCCGCGGCGGAGTCGATGGAGCTGACCCGATTGTGCACGTAGAACGCCTGGCCCTCGCGCAGCAGCTCGCGCCGCAGCGCGGCCGCGACCTGCTTGTCGTCGTGTGGGCCGACGTAGGTCAGCACCGGGTAGCGCTCCTCGGGCGGGGTCAGGATCGTCGACATCTCGCGGATCCCGGCCAGGCTCATCTCCAGCGTCCGCGGGATCGGGGTGGCGCTCATGGTCAGCACGTCGACGTGGGTGCGCAGCGACTTGATGTGCTCCTTGTGCTCGACACCGAACCGCTGCTCCTCGTCGACCACGACCAGGCCCAGGTCCTTCCAGCGCACCCCGGTCTGCAGCAGCCGGTGGGTGCCGATCACGACGTCCACCGACCCGTCGGCCAGGCCCTCGGTCACCGCGCGGGACTCGCCCGCGTCGGTGAACCGCGAGAGCCCCTTGACCGTCACCGGGAACCCGGCCATCCGGTCGGTGAACGTCTGCAGGTGCTGGTCGGCCAGCAGCGTGGTGGGCACCAGCACGGCGACCTGCTTGCCGTCCTGCACCGCCTTGAACGCGGCCCGCACGGCGATCTCGGTCTTGCCGTAGCCGACGTCGCCGCAGATCACCCGGTCCATCGGGATCGGTTTTTCCATGTCGGCCTTGACCTCGGTGATCGCGGTGAGCTGGTCGACGGTCTCGGTGTAGCCGAACGCGTCCTCCATCTCGGCCTGCCACGGGGTGTCCGGCGCGAACGCGTGCCCGGGGCTGGCCTGCCGCTTGGCGTAGAGCGCCACCAGCTCGCCGGCGATCTCGCGCACCGCGCGGCGCGCCTTGGTCTTGGTGTTGGCCCAGTCGCTGCCGCCGAGGCGGCTCAGCGCCGGCGCCTGCCCGCCGACGTAGCGCGACAGCTGGTCCAGGGAGTCCATCGGGACATACAGCTTGTCGGTGCTCTTGGCGCCGCCCCGCTTACTCGAGGCGTACTCGAGCACCAGGTACTCGCGGCGGGCCCCGCCGACGGTGCGCTCCACCATCTCCACGAAGCGCCCGATGCCGTGCTGGTCGTGCACCACCAGGTCGCCGGCGGTCAGCGCCAGCGGGTCGACGGTGTTGCGCCGCTTGGCCGCCAGCCGCTTGCCCTCGACGGCCGTGGCCCGGCTTCCCGTCAGGTCGGTTTCGGTGACGATCACCAGGTTGATGCCCGGGGCGACCCCCGGTATCACAATGCCGCCGTGCAGCGGCCCCTTGAGCACCCCGACGACGCCTTGCTTGGGCCCCGCGCCCGGTTCCAGCATGGCCGCGGGGGTGTCGCATTCGCCCAGCCGCTCCACCACGCGATGGGCGGTGCCGGTCCCGGGCGCGACCACCACCGCGTGGCCGCCGGTCGTGACGTGCGCGCGCAGCATCGCGAAGATCTCGTCGATGTCGCGTTGGTGCCCGCGGGCCGACGGGGAGGGCCGCAGCTCCAGCTCGACGGCCGACTCGTCGGACAGCTGGCTCAGCGTCCACCAGGGGTGGCCGGAGCGGGCCGCGGCGGCGCGCACCTCGTCCAGTTCGGCGAACCCCGATCCGCCGAGTTGCTCGACGTCGATGGGAGCGTCCGTACCCAGCGCGGCCGCCGACCACGACGCCTCGAGGAACTCCCGGCCCGTCTTGATCAGGTCGGCGGCCCGGCTGCGTACCTTCTCCGGGTCGCACACCAGCACCGGCGCGCCGGGCGCGAGCTGGTCGGTCAGCAGCACATAATCGTCGGGCCGCAACACCGGCAGCAGCGCCTCCATCCCGTCGACCGGGATGCCTTCGGCCAGCTTGGCCAGCATGTCGGTGACGCTGCCGCTGACCGCGGGCTCGGTCGTGGGCCGTTGCGCCCCCAGCTGGGCGGCCCGCCGCCGCACGTCCTCGGTCAGCAGCAGCTCGCGGCAGGCGACCGCGACCAGGGTGGACACCTCCAGCTCGGGGATCGAGCGCTGGTCGGCGACGGAGAACATCCGCATCTCGCTGACCTCGTCGCCCCAGAACTCGATGCGCACGGGGTGCTCGGCGGTCGGCGGGAAGACGTCGAGAATGCCGCCGCGGACCGCGAACTCGCCACGCCGCCCCACCATGTCCACCCGGGTGTAGGCCAGCTCCACCAGCCGGGCGATGGCCTCTTCGAACGCGACCTCCTCACCCACCGTCAGCGTGACGGGGTCGACCAGGCCCAGCTGCGGGGTCATCGGCTGCAGCAGCGAGCGCACCGCGGTCACCACCACCTGCAGCGGCGGGCCCAGCCGGGCGTCGTCGGGATGGGCCAGACGGCGCAGCACCATCAACCGCGCCCCGACGGTGTCGACGCCCGGCGAGAGGCGCTCGTGCGGCAGGGTTTCCCAGGACGGCAGGCCCGCCACCGCGTCGCCCAAAACGCCGCGCAGTTCGGCCGTGAGGTCGTCGGCTTCGTGACCGGTCGCGGTGACCACCAGCAAGGGGGACACCCGCGCCAGCGCCGCGGCGACGAACAAGCGTGCGCTGGCCGGCCCGACGAGGTTCAACTCGGCGGGACGCGCGGCGGCGCTGTCGGTCAACTGCTGGAAAGTTGGCGCGGTCAACGCGAATTCGACGAGCCCCGCGATCGGGGTTTCTGGGCGAGCAGGCCCCGGTCCGGTCATGATGAATCCATTCTAAGGGCCCGCCGGAGCCACCGAGCTCACCCCGACGCCCCACCCGCCGGCGTCAGGGGATCGCCGGGAAGCCCCCCGTCGCCGGCGTCACAGCGCGTTCCGCTCGGCGAAGTGCCGCTGCCGGGCCAGCAGCGCCGCCGACCGCTGGTCGGCGGTGACGCGCCGCGACGGGCCGAAGTAGTCGTCGACCCGGTCGATGTCGATCACCGTGACCGTCGGCGCCGCGGGCTGCTCGGGCGAAGTGGCGCGCCAGGTGACCACCCCGCTGCGGTAGCCGCGCGCGTCGAGCCAGTTGTCCACCCCGACGTCCTCGGTGGCCAGCAGCACCCGGACGTGATCGCCGTCGGTGTGCGACTGGGCGAGGTTCAGGCTGGTCTGGCGCGTCGCGATGTCGATCATCTCGCTCCACCGGTTGGTCAGGCAGATGCCGACGTAGGGGCTGTCGGTGGGGATCCGGTAGTCGATCACCAGGGCCTGCCCGTCGCCCAGTTCCCAGGAGATGGGCACGAACCACGCACCCGCCATGGCCGACGGCGGCTGCATCGGCGGGATGGCGACGTTCTTCGGGAGGGCGCCGAAGACCCGCGCGGGAATGTCGTTGACCCACATGGTGAACAGCTCGCGCGACGCGGCCAGGTGCTCGTCGAATGCGGCGACGGCCTGCGCCGGCGACGGCGGTCGCGCCGGTGTCGGCGGGTCGAGACACTCGATGCGGATGGTGCCCTTGGACTGTCGCTGCCAGTCACCGTAGGTCTGATAGCAGCAGAACGAGTCGGCCCCGGGCGGAAGTGGGAACCGGTTGGCGCCGCCGGCTTCCTGACGCGTGAAGCGGATCTCGAAGGACCCGTCGGCGGCGACGTCGAGGTCCTCGGACCGGGTTTTGACCGCCACGGCTTGGTCGTCCTTGCCGGCGTAGACGCCGAAGGTGGTTTGTGCCACCGACCCCAACGTGCCGTAGACCCGGTAGTCGTGGGCGTCGTCGATCCGTGCCGACAGGTACAGGGTGTCGGGGTTGGAGTGACCCCAGTTCCAGGGCGCGTACTGGGCGTTGATCAGCGTCGGGTGCGCCGGGTCGCCGCGCAGCTGCAGTCCCATGTACTGGATGTGACCGACCAGACGCCCGAGCAGGGAACCGGCGGAGCCCTCGTCGAGCTCCCCCTGCGCCAGCGCGACCTCGAGCAGGTCGTCGTGCAGGTCGCCGAACCGTTGCCACGCCGCCCGCAGCGAGTCACTCGACTGGTCGGTCATGGCGTGTCCTCGATTCCGTAGAAGTCGCGGTAGTACTGGAATTCGGGCCACAGCGTCGCGATGTCGAGTCCGTAGTCCTCGGCGCGGTAGATGTTGGGTCTGCGGCTGGCCCTGCCGCGTTCGCTCATGAATTTGCTCATCTTCCGCTCGGCATCGGCGGTGAGCTCGATGCCGAAGTGGTCGTAGATCTCCTTGACGCAGGTCATGGGGTCGCGCACCATGCGGTCCATCGAGAAGTCGATGAATTGCGCTGGGCGGTCGGCGAATTGACGCCGCAATTCGACGTTGCGGGCGAGCAGGTTCCCGGTGCGCCAGCGCATGTAGCGGCCGTGCTCGTGCCAGTCGACGCCGTCGGTGACCATCGCGAAGACGGTGCCGGCCAACTTGCAGCTCGAGGCGACGACCTCGGTGGGTTCGCGGTAGGTGGTGACGAAGCGGGCGTCGGGGAAGACGTCGAGGATCTTGTCGATGTTGCCCATGTGCGGTGGCGTCTTGAGCAACCAGCTCTCCCGCGGACGCAGTCCGCCGCTCTGCATGTACTGCAGGAGCAGCTTCTGCTCCCGGTACACCCAGGAGCGGTCCTGGCCGGCCAGCCACCGGTCGTAGCCCTGACAGTTGAACATGACGTGAAACGTTTCGCTGTGAAAGGCGTAGGCGTGCAGCAGCGCGCATTCCTGGGCCTCCCACGCGCCGATCGGGTGGGCGGCGTCGAGGTCGGGGGCCAGCGCCAGGCTGCGCCGGATCTGCCTCTCGCTGCGGGCGATGCGCGGGTCGGTGCGCATCGTGGCGGGATCCAAGGGTGGGTGCAGCTCGTCGCACTCCCAGGTGAGGGGGAAGCGGAACCGGTCGTCCTGACTCAACAGGTGATGGGTGATCGTCGTGCCGGTGCGGGGAGCGCCGACGAGGAAGACCGGTTTGGCGATGACCTCGTCCCGGATCGCCGGATGGTTGCGGATGTGGTCCATGACCAGCAACCGCTGGCGCAACAGGTTGGTGATGTGCGACGTGGCCAGGATGCGGCCGAAGCCGTTGAGCCTGTCCTCGGTGTTGATCGACTCGATCAGCCGGTCGAGGCCCTCTTCGAAGCGGGGATCGCCGAAGTCGGTCAGGCCGCCCGCGCGCTTGCTGGCCCGGTCCATGAGCGCGCGCTTGCGCAGCGGCAGGGGGTGGGCGCCCAGGGCGCGGGCGCCGCGGTAGGCGCCGTTGATCAGCCGAAACGGCAGCGGTCTGGGTGGTGTCTCGATGGCCATGACGGACGTTCCTCGCCGTTGGGTGGATACCGTTGTGCCCGGCTCAGCAAAACATTACGATCCGAACGTAATGAAATCAACACCTGCCCAGCGCCGGCGCCGCGAGCCGAAGTCGCAGGGGCGCCCCCGCGACACCCGCATCGACGATGCGGTGCTGCAGGCCACCAACGAACTGCTCGAAGAGATCGGCTACGCCCGGCTGACCATTCCCCTGGTGGCGGCGCGGGCCGGCGCCACGCCGCCGGCCGTGTACCGACGCTTCCCCACCAAGATCGAACTCGTCTTCGCGGCGGTGTTCCCCACGACGCCGCGCGAGGAGTTGCCGTTGACCGGCGACCTGTCCACGGTCGTGCGCAGCCTGCTCCAAGGCTCGATCCACCTGTTCAGCCGGCCGGCCGTGCACAGCGCGGTGTCGGGCCTGACGGCCGAACTGCCGTCGGAGCCCGGACTGGCGGCGCGGCTGCTGCGGCGGCTGCAGGGCAGCACCTACGAGCGCCTGCAGGACTACCTCGACACCGCCGCCGCCGGCGGGTCGGCAGTCGACGGCATCGACGCCCGGCTGCTGATGGACCTCATCGGCGGCA
This sequence comes from uncultured Actinomycetota bacterium, assembly GCA_963711445.1. Classification (GTDB taxonomy): domain Bacteria; phylum Actinomycetota; class Actinomycetes; order Mycobacteriales; family Mycobacteriaceae; genus Mycobacterium. The sequence goes on along the minus strand of CAVQEF010000001.1, from coordinate 397,163 downwards.
CGGTGATGATGTCGATGGCCACCGAACGCACGCTCGACGAGCGCTGGCTCGAACACAACACCGCGCTGATCGTCCGCGGACTGACCCGATGACCGGCGCGGGAAAAGCCGAGCCACCCATGCAGGTCATCGCCTCCGCGCCGACCAAGCTGGGCCTGGGCGACATCGGTCCGTGGGCCGCACGCATGGAGCGCATCGGCTTCGATGTCGTCCACGTCTCCGAGACCACCCACGATGCATTCACGCTCGCGGCCATGGCGTTGGCTCAGACGGCGCGGCTGACCGTGCGGACGAGCATGGCCCTGGCGTTTCCGCGCAGCCCCATGATCACCGCCTATGCGGCCTGGGATCTCGCCAGGTATTCCGACGGTCGCTTTCAGCTCGGCCTGGCCTCCCAGGTGCGCGGAAACATCGTCGGACGATTCTCGGTCCCCTGGTCGCAGCCGAGCCTGCGCCTGCGGGAATACATCGAAGCGCTGCATGCCATATTCCACTCCTTTCGCACCGGCGAGCCCCTGCACTACACCGGCCGGTTCTACCAATTCGACCGCCTGCAGCCATATTTCAACCCCGGTCCGCTCCCGTGTCCGCCCCCACCGATCTGGACCGGTGGGGTCAACCAGAAGATGTGCCTGCTGGCCGGGGAAATCTCCGACGGCTTCGTCTGCCATCCCACCAACTCACACCCCTCGGTCCTCGCGGCACAGACCCTGCCGGCGCTGGCCGAGGGTGCCAGGAAGGGCCGCCGCGCGGCGGCTCCGCTCGCGGTGGTGGCCAACCCGCAACCCCTGATGGCCGCCACCGAGGGGGGGTTGGCGCGTATGCGGGAACGGCGGCGATCGGAACTGGCCTTCCTCTACAGCACCCCCGCCTACCGCCGACAGCTCGAACACTTCGGCTTCGGCGACATCGGCGACCAGCTCACCGGGATGGCACGCCGCAACGAATGGGCCGACCTGCACAAGCACCTGACCGACGAGGTGCTCGACCGGGTGGTGCCGCAAGGCACCTACGACGACATTCCCGCCGTCCTCGAGCGCTGGTATTCCGCCATGTGCACCGGTCTGAGCCTGCCGGTCGCCGACGACATGCCCGACGACGTGCTGGCGATGCTCGTGGAGCGCCTCAAGGCGATCCCCACCCGGACGGCCGAGGCGCCCTCCTCTACGCCGCGACAACACACACCAGGAGGGTACGGATGAAGGTAGCTCAACCGGCTCGGGCGTTGAAATCCGTTGTCGCCGAACACTGGCGTCCGCACAGCCTGCTGGGACGACACGCCCCGCCGGACTTCGCCGAGCAGTAAGGACCGTGGGCGCTGGTGGCCGGCGCCAGTGAGGGCATCGGCGGCGCCTGGGCCGATTATGCTGCGTCCCAAGGCCCATCGGTGGCGATCGTCGCGCGCGACCCCGCCAAGCTGGCGAAGAAACATCGGGAACTGGTGGAAAGGTTCGGCGTCGAGGTGCTTGCCATCTCGCAGGAGCTCGGGGCGACCGATGCCGTGGAAAACATCGTCGCGGCCGTCGGCGACCGGGAGATCGGCCTGCTGGTGTACAACGCCGCCCTGGCCACGGTGGGGGGATTTTGGGCCAACAGTCTTGAATTCGATCGGCAGCGAATAAACGTCAACTGCGCCAGCCCTTTCGGGCTCACCTACCACTACGGGGCTCTCATGAAGGCGCGGCGTCGCGGTGGCATCGTCATCATGAGCAGCGGCACGGGACTGATCGGCAGTCCGTACTACACGCACTACGGCGCGACGAAGGCATACGACACCATTCTCGCCGAAGGGCTCTGGTACGAACTGAAACCCGACAATGTGCACGTGCTGGCGTGCATGGCCGGGTTGACCAGTTCGCCGGGGGTCACCGACGCGCTCGACGTCGCGCGGGCCCGGGGCGACCTCATCAACACCCCCGCAGAAAACGTCGAAGAGGCGGTCCTCTCTCTCGGCAAGCGGCCCAGCATGCAGGTGGGTGCGCCGAACCGGCGCATGATGTTCGTCGTCACCCGCCTGCTGCCCCGCTCCCTGGGCATACGAGAAATCGGCAAACACGCCCTGAACAACTTCCTCGACGGGGTGCGGTCGTAGCGCATCTCACTGATCCTGAAGCCGGGGATCGGCCTCCAGGTGGGTCAGGCCGTTCCACATCAGGTTGACCAGGTGCGCGGCCACCACTTCCTTCTTGGGCTCGCGCGTGTCGAGCCACCATTGCGCCGTCATCGACACCGAGCCCACCAGGGCCTGGGCGTACAGCGGCGCCAGCTCGGGATCCAGGCCGCGGCGGGCGAAGTCGCCGGCCAGGATGGAGGCGACCTGGCTGACGGCGTCGTTGAGCAGGCTCGAGTAGGTGCCCGAGCTGATCGAGGCGGGCGAGTCGCGGATCATGATCCGAAATCCGTCGGTGCGTTCCTCGACGTAGGTGAGCAACGCCAGGGCGACCCGTTCGACCCGCACCCGGGACCGGTTGTTGGTCAGGGAGGAGGTGATGCCGTCCAGCAGCGCCGACATCTCCCGGTCGACGACGACGGCATACAGGCCCTCCTTGCCACCGAAGTGCTCGTAGACGACCGGCTTGGACACGTTGGCGCGCTGGGCGATCTCCTCGATCGACGTGCCGTCGTAGCCGCGTTCGGCGAACAGCGAGCGTGCGATCCCGATGAGTTGGTGTCGACGCTCGCTGCCGGTCATCCTGGCCCGGGGGGTCCGCGCCTCTTTGTCCGGTTTGTCCGGCCCTGTGTCCAGCACAGCCACGTCGATCAGCGTATCGGTTGACCGGGGCCGCAACCGGTCCGCACATTGTCTAGAGTCATGGTGGCGCGGTTTCGTCCGCTCGCCGCGGGTACGCGATCCGTCGTGGTGTAATCGGCAGCACCTCTGATTTTGGTTCAGATAGTTCAGGTTCGAGTCCTGGCGACGGAGCCCAAAAGTACGAGCTCTTTGCCGCGAGCGTGCGTGAAATGACACGCTTGACGGCGTGTCGGAGTACAGACACGCACGCTCGTCGCGCCGAGGGCAAAGGAGTGTTGATGGCGTTTCCTGGTGACACCGCGGTGCTGGTTCTGGCGGCCGGGCCGGGCACCCGGATGCGCTCCGACACGCCCAAGGTGCTGCACACGATCGCCGGCCGCAGCATGCTGTCGCACTCGCTGCACGCGATCGCCAAGATGGCGCCCCAGCATCTGGTGGTGATCCTGGGCCACGAGCACCAGCGCATCACCCCACTGGTCGCGCAGCTGGCCGAGCACCTGGGGCGCCCGATCGAGGTCGCGCTGCAGGACCGACCGCGGGGCACCGGCGACGCGGTGCGGTGCGGGCTGTCCGCGCTGCCCGAGGACTACGCCGGCGTCGTCGTCGTCACCTCGGGTGACACCCCGCTGCTGGACTCCGACACCCTGGCCGGCCTGGTCGCGGCGCACCGCGCGGAATCGGCCGCGGTGACCGTGCTGACCACGACGCTGCCCGATCCCGGCGGTTACGGCCGCATCCTGCGCACCCAGGACGACGAGGTGATGGCGATCGTCGAGCACGCCGACGCGACACCCTCACAACGCGAGATCCGCGAGGTCAACGCCGGCGTCTACGCCTTCGACATCGCCGCGCTGCGCTCGGCGCTGAGCCGGTTGAGCTCCGACAACGCCCAACAGGAGCTCTACCTCACCGACGTGGTGTCCATCCTGCGCGGGGACGGCCGGGCGGTGCACGCCCGGCACGTCGAGGACAGCGCGCTGGTGGCCGGCGTCAACAACCGGGTCCAGCTCGCCGAACTGGGCGTCGAGCTCAACCGCCGCATCGTCGCCGCCCACCAGATGGCCGGGGTCACCGTCGTCGATCCCGCCACCACCTGGATCGATGTCGACGTGACGATCGGCCGTGACACCGTCGTCCACCCCGGCACCCAGCTGCTCGGCGGCACCCGGGTCGGCGGCCACTGCGTCGTCGGCCCGGACACCACCCTGACCGACGTCACCGTCGGTGACGGCGCGACCGTGATCCGCACGCACGGCACCGACTCCTCGATCGGCGACGGCGCGGCGGTGGGCCCCTACACCTACCTGCGGCCCGGTACCGTGCTGGGGGCCGACGGCAAGCTCGGCGCGTTCGTGGAGGCCAAGAACTCCACCATCGGCGCCGGCACCAAGGTCCCGCACCTGACCTACGTCGGCGACGCCGACATCGGCGAGCACAGCAACATCGGCGCGTCCAGCGTGTTTGTCAACTATGACGGTGAGTCCAAGCGGCGCACCACCGTCGGCTCGCACGTGCGCACCGGTTCGGACACCATGTTCGTGGCTCCGGTGACGATCGGCGACGGGGCCTACACCGGCGCCGGCACGGTCGTGCGCGACGACGTCCCGCCCGGGGCGCTGGCGGTGTCCGCGGGCCCGCAACGCAACATCGAGGGCTGGGTGCAGCGCAAGCGGCCGGGCAGCGCGGCCGCCCAGGCCGCCGCGCGGGCCGCCGAAGGGGCGGCGCCCCCGGAAGGACAGACTCCCGAGCCCGACCAGACACAGTGAGTTCGCTCTCCCGCAACCCCTGCACACCTCGGTACCCTTCGCTACGTACGATGGGGCCTTCACATCCGTTTTGATCCCCATTTCGATCCCGATACGGCGAGGGCGGCACCGTGAGCCACGACTGGACCGATAACCGCAAAAATCTGATGCTCTTCGCCGGCCGCGCCCACCCCGAGCTGGCCGACCAGGTGGCCAAGGAACTCGACGTCCACGTCACCGCGCAAACCGCCCGGGAGTTCGCGAACGGCGAGATCTTCGTGCGGTTCCACGAGTCGGTGCGCGGCTGCGATGCGTTCGTCCTGCAGTCCTGCCCGGTTCCCGTCAACAACTGGCTGATGGAACAGCTGATCATGATCGACGCGCTCAAGCGGGGCAGCGCCAAACGGATCACCGCCGTCATGCCGTTCTACCCGTACGCCCGGCAGGACAAGAAGCACCGGGGCCGCGAGCCGATCTCGGCGCGGCTGGTCGCCGACCTGCTCAAGACCGCGGGCGCCGACCGCATCGTCACCGTCGACCTGCACACCGACCAGATCCAGGGCTTCTTCGACGGCCCCGTCGACCACATGCGCGGGCAGCACCTGCTGACCGGCTACATCAGGGACAACTACCCGGGCGGCAACATGGTGGTGGTCTCCCCCGACTCGGGCCGGGTGCGCATCGCCGAGAAGTGGGCCGATGCGCTGGGCGGCGTGCCGCTGGCCTTCATCCACAAGACCCGGGACCCACGGGTGCCCAACCAGGTGGTGTCCAACCGCGTCGTCGGCGAGGTCGAGGGGCGCACCTGTGTGTTGATCGACGACATGATCGACACCGGCGGCACCGTCGCCGGAGCGGTGCAGCTGCTGCGCGAGGACGGCGCCACCGACGTCATCATCGCGGCCACCCACGGCGTGCTGTCGGACCCGGCGGCCGAGCGGCTGGCCGCCTCCGGCGCACGGGAGGTGATCGTCACCAACACGCTGCCCATCGGCGAGGAGAAGCGCTTCCCCCAGCTCACGATCCTGTCGATCGCACCGCTGCTGGCCAGCACCATCCGCGCCGTCTTCGAAAACGGTTCTGTCACCGGCCTTTTCGACGGGGACGCCTAGATGGGTTCCGGTTCGGTCATCTACCACAACCCGAAATGCAGCACCTCGCGCAAGACCCTGGATCTGTTGCGGGACAACGGTGTCGAGCCGACGGTGGTCGAATACCTGAAGACGCCGCCGTCCCGCGACGAGCTTGTTCGTATGATCCGCGAGGCGGGCATCGACGTGCGCGCCGCGGTCCGCAAGCGCGAATCGCTCTACGGGGAAATCGGTTTGGCCGACGCGACCGACGACCAGTTGCTCGACGCCATGGCCGAGCACCCGATCCTCATCGAGCGTCCGTTCGTCGTCACCCCCAAGGGCACGCGGCTGGCCCGGCCGATCGACGCGGTGCGCGAGATTTTGTGAGGCCGCGCCACACGGCCGTGCTCGTCGCGCTGCTGCTGTCGGCAGTCGGCTGTGGACCGAAGTCTCCCGACTACCAGTCGATCTGGACGACCACCTCGACGACCAGCAGCACCCCGACGAGCACGGCGCCGCCCGTCCCGCTCTCGCAGTACCTGGAGGGCGTCGGCGTCACCGGGCAGCAGGTTGCGCCGGACTCCCTGACCGACCTGACGGTGTCCATCCCGACGCCGCCGGGCTGGTCGCCGTATGACGACCCGAAGATCAAACAGCCCACGAAGACCATCTCCAAGGGCGGCGGCGAGTATCCGATGGCCATGCTGATGGTGTTCAAACTCAGCGGGGACCTCGACCCCGCGGAGGCGGTCAAGCACGGCAACGCCGACGCCCGGATGGCCCACGACTTCAAGCAACTCGACGCCTCGACCGCGGACTTCAACGGCTTTCCCTCGGCGATGATCCAGGGCAGCTACGACGCCGGGGGCGTGCGACTGCACGGCTGGAACCGGGTCGTGTTCCCCACCGGATCGCCCCCGGCCAACCAGCGCTACCTGGTCCAGCTCACCGTCACCAGCCTCGCCGACCACGCGGTCGCGGATTCCTCCGACATCGAGGCCATCATCCGCGGGTTCGTCGTCGCGCGGAAGTGACTCGCAGGCGCGAGCGTAACCTCACGGCGAAGAAATCCCGGAATTCTCGCCGTGGCGTTACGCTCGCGATCCTCAGCTGCGCCCATTAGCCTCGTGGACGAGCTGCACCCGGGAGGTCAGCCCGAGTTTGGCGTAGACGTGGGTGGGGTGGGTGGGCACCGTACGGGGCGAGATGAAGAGCCGCGCACCGATGTCCTTGTTGCCCAGTCCTTCACGGACCAGACGCACCGCATCGTTTTCTATCGGCGTCAGCGACGCCCAGCCGCTGGCGGGGCGTTTGCGTTCGCCGCGGCCGCGCCGCGCGTGCGAGGCGACCGCAGTGCGCCGGCTCAATTAACGAGTTTTGTTCGCCATGGGCCAGATCGCACAGGCGTGCGGTCCGGTTGATCGTCGGACACCAGGTTAGCGGCGGTATCTCCGCATGTTGGCTCACAGTAGCCAGCATCGCGGCGACCGATACGCAAATGCATCGGCCAGAACGTGCACACGGACCCAGCGGGCCCGCGTATTTACGCGACCGGGCGCGTAGATCTACGCGTTACGGCGGATGGTCTTTGTCGCCCGCCGCCGGATAGTCGATTCGACACCGAACGAGGAGAGCGCGATGACCACTGTGCACACAGACCAATGCCCGAGCGTCTTCGACGCCGGCTTGCCCATGATCGCCTACGACCACCTCACCGATCCCGACGAAGCGCATGGCGTGATCGCCGACGCCCGCGCGCAAGCCCCGATCGCGATCGGCCCGCACGGACCCGAGGTGCTCGGCTACGAGCTGGTGCGCACGGTGCTACGCGACAGCCGTTTCATCACGGCGCGCGGCCTCGGGCTCGACCTGCAGGGCATTACTTCCGGCCCACTGTGGGACAGGGCGATCGCCAACATCTTGGGCCTCGACGGGGATGGGCATCACCGGCTGCGCCGGCTCGTCTCGAAGGCGTTCGCACCCCGCGGCGCCGAGCGGCTGCGCACGCTGATCGCCGACGTCATCACCGCACTGGTTGACCCACTCGCCACCGTCGGGCACTGCGACGTCGTCTCCGACATCGCCCGCCGCTACCCCACACCGGTCATCTGCGCGCTGCTGGGCGCGCCGCCCGAGGATTGGCAACTGTTCTCCGACTGGACCGACGACACCAAAAAGATCTTCGACTGGAATGTCGCCGACGACGGCCCGGCGATCCTTGCGGCGTGGGACCAACTCGACGCCTACCTCGAGGACCTGGTCGCCCGCCGGCGCGCATCGCTGACCGACGACCTGATCTCCGACCTGATCCGCGCCGAAGACGACGGCGACCGGCTCACGCACGACGAGGTACTCATGCTGTGCGCCACGCTGCTGGCCGCCGGCACCGACACCACCCGCAACCAGTTGGCCGCGGCGGTGCACGTGCTGTGTGAGCATCCCGACCAATGGGCGCTGCTTGCCCAGCATCCCGAGTTGGTGACCGACGCGGTCCACGAGTTGATGCGCTACTACCCGATCGTTTTCGGCACCATCCGGCGAGCCGCCGAGGACGTCGAACTGGCCGGGGTTCGCATTCCCGCCGGCACTCTCGTGGTCGCCAACATCGCCGCGGCCAACCGGGACGGGTGCGTCTACGAGCAACCGGGCCGTCTCGACATCACGCGTGAAGGCCCTCCGCCGATGCTCACCTTCGGCGGAGGTATGCATTACTGCCTCGGCTCTCACCTCGCGCGGCTCGAGCTGACCGAGGCGCTGCGCGTCATCGCCCAACGCATGCCCAACCCCCGCCGAACCGGCCCCGCCCCCTGGAAGGCCATCAGCGGCATCACCGGGCCTACGACCCTTCCGCTGGAGTTCGACGCCGGGCACTAGGTTGTCAACCATGACGAACTGGACCGCCGCAGACCTGCCGTCGTTCGCCGGGCGCACCGTCATCATCACCGGCGCCAACAGCGGGCTGGGCGCGGTGACCGCCCGCGAGCTGGCCCGCAGACAGGCCAAGATCGTCATGGCGGTCCGCACCACGAGCAAGGGCGAGGCCGCCGCTCGGCAGATGACCGGCGACATCGAGGTGCGCGAGCTCGACCTGCAGGACCTGTCCTCGGTCCGCCAGTTCGCCGACGGGGTGGATGCCGCCGACGTTCTGATCAACAACGCCGGCATCATGGCCGCCCCGTACACGCTGACCGCCGACGGCTTCGAGAGCCAGATCGGCACGAATCATCTCGGGCATTTCGCGCTGACCAACCTGTTGCTGCCCAAGCTCACCGACCGGGTGGTCACCATTTCCTCGATGGCGCACTGGCCGGGCCGCATCGACTTCGACGACCTGAACTGGAAGAAACGGCGGTATTCGCCCTGGCTGGCCTACAGCCAGTCCAAGCTGGCCAACCTGCTGTTCACCAGCGAGCTGCAGCGACGCCTCGATGCGGCGGGCTCGCCGCTGCGCGCCGTGGCGGCCCACCCCGGCTACTCGCACACCAACCTGCAGGGCGCCTCGGGCCGCAAGCTGGGTGACGCGCTGATGTCGGCGGTCACCCGGGTGTTCGCCACCGACGCCGACTTCGGCGCCCGCCAGACCCTGTACGCGGCGTCGCAGGACCTGCCGGGCGACACGTTCATCGGGCCCAGGTTCGGCTCGCTCGGCCGGACGCAGCCGGTGCGCCGCAGCCGCCGGGCGCGGGACGCGGCCACCGCCGCCGCGCTGTGGCAGCTGTCCGAGCAGCTCACCGGGACGAAATTCCCCCTCTGAGGCACCACAGACCACATCCGTCACACTGGCCCGCCGGCATAGGTTGTCCCCCGACGAGCGTCGCCGCCGCCCGTGACGGTCGTGGCGGACGCGACGGAACCGGGCCGGATTTCCGCTCCCACGTGCGCGTGCGCTACCCTGACCGGGCGTCACGGCGAGGGTGGCCGGCTTGCGGGCCGGCACCGTTATCGACGGAGACCGACTCACAGTCGCGACCCTGGCCGTGCCCCTGGAACTGGGAACGAGCACAACAGGAGCGAAATCATGGCAAAGGCGAAAGCGGCCAACCGGCTCGCGGTCACGCGCCGCACCGAGACCGGCAAGGGCGCGTCGCGGCGAGCCCGCCGCGAGGGCAAGATCCCGGCCGTCCTCTACGGCCACGGCACCGACCCGCAGCACCTGGAGCTGCCCGGCCACGACTACGCGGGCGTGCTGCGGCACGCCGGGACCAACGCGGTCCTGACCCTCGACATCGAGGGCAAGGAACAGCTGGCGCTGACCAAGGCGCTCGACGTCCACCCGATCCGCCGCACGATCCAGCACGCCGACCTGGTGGTCGTCCGTCGCGGCGAGAAGGTTGTCGTCGAGGTCAACGTCGAGGTCGAAGGCGACGCCGCCCCGGGCACCCTGGTCAGGCAGGAGGCGAACTCGCTCGAGATCGAGGCCGACGTGTCGTCGATCCCCGAGCAGTTGACGCTGAACATCGAGGACGCCGAACCCGGCACCCAGTTCACCGCCGGGCAGATCACGCTGCCCGCCGGCGTCAATTTGATCTCCGACCCCGAGACGCTGGTGGTCAACGTGTCGCACGCGCCGAGCGCCGAGGAACTCGAGTCCGAGGGCGGCGGCGAAGCCCCCGAACCGGAGGAGGCCGAAGCCGAGGTCGAAGAAGAGGACGGCGAGTAGGAGGTCCCCGACGTGGCCGAACCGCTGCTGGTGGTCGGCCTGGGCAACCCCGGAGACAACTACGCCCGCACCCGCCACAACGTCGGCTTCATGGTCGCCGACCTGCTGGCCGCGCGGCTGGGCGCGAAATTCAAGGCGCACAAGCGTTCCGGCGCGGAAGTGGTCAGCGGCCGGCTGGGCGGGCATCCGGTGTTGGTGGCCAAGCCGCGCTGCTACATGAACGAATCGGGCCGCCAGGTCGGGCCGCTGGCGAAGTTCTACTCGGTGGCCCCGGGCGACGTCGTCGTCATCCACGACGATCTCGACCTGGACTTCGGCCGCATCCGGCTCAAGATCGGCGGCGGCGAAGGCGGGCACAACGGGTTGCGCTCGGTGGCGGCAGTCCTGGGTACCAAGGACTTTCAGCGCGTCCGCATCGGGATCGGCCGCCCGCCCGGCCGCAAGGACCCCGCGGCGTTCGTGCTGGAGAACTTCACCGGCACCGAGCGCGCCGAGGTCCCCACGATCTGCGAGCAGGCCGCCGATGCGACCGAACTGCTCGTCGAACTCGGCCTGGAGCCCGCGCAGAACCGGGTGCACGCCTGGTAGCCGAAGGCGCGGCGAGCACGCCTCAGCCCGACGCGTCCTCGAGCGCCTGGCGGGCGGCGTTGTAGCCGGGGATGAAGGTGATGCCCGGTCCCCCATGGCATCCCGCGCCGCCGAGGTAGAGCCCGTCGATGCCGAAGGGCAGGTCGAGGAAGCCCTTGGGGCCCGGGCGGTTCGGGCCCATCAGGTCCGGTTGCAACAGGCCGTGGCAGAAGTCGCCGGACGGGGCGCCGAACATGGTCTGCATGTGATACGGCGCAAAGGTGATGTGCCGGATCAGGATATCCTTGAAGTTGGGCGCGAATCGGGTGATCTTGTCGATGACCCGTTGTGCCATCTCGTTTTTCAGATGGCCGTGCTGGTCGCGGCCGGCCTCGACCGGGAAGGCGTACGCGTAGGCGCTGGCGGCGTGCTTGCCCGGCGGCGCGAGGGTGGGGTCCAGGCAGGACGGGATCTGCATGCCCAGCGAGGGATTGTCGGGGATCAGACCGTGGGTACACATCTCCCACTGGAGCTGTTGGTCTTCGGGTGAGCCGAAGATCCCGATCGACTGCTGCATCCCGGGCTCGTTGAGCAGGTCGTAGGGCGGTGCGAATTCGGGCAACCCGTCCAGGGCGAAATGCAGTTGCACGAACGACGCCCGGTGGTCGCGGCCGCTCAGCCGGGCCACCAGGTCCGACGAAAGGTGCTCGGCGCCGACCATGTCGGTCAACGTGGTCTCGGGAGCCAGGTTGGACACCACCACGGGCGCGCTGATCTCGGACCCGTCGCGCAGCCGCACGCCGGTGACACGGCCGTCGTCGACGAGGATCCGCTCGACCTTGGCGCGGAACCTCAGCTCACCACCGCGGGAAACGAACAGCTCGCGAAGGTGGTCGGTGAGCGCGCCGATGCCGCCCTCGAGCTTGGTCATCATCGCGGTGCTGCCGTCGGGAACCGCCAGCGCGAACGCCAGGCAGGTGGCGCTGCCCGGCGTGTAGGGGCCGCGGTAGGTGGAGTTGACCGCCAGGAACGCCAGCATCCCGCGCAGCACCGCGTGCTTGTCCTTGTCGGGCAGGAAACGGTCGATGGCGTCCATGGCGCTGCCGAACAGCACCTCGTGGATGGCGCGGTGCTCGGCTTCGTTGGCCGCGCACGCGAACATCTCGTCCAGCGTCTTGGGCGGTCGGCACACCTCGAAACGGCCCAGGGCCTTGGCCGGCCCCTGGCTCCAGGCGATGAGCTCGGCCATCCCGGTCACGGCCTCGACGCCGTGCTTCTCCCCGAGGTGGGTCATCAGTTGCATCGGATCGCGGTAGAAGACCATCGGCTCCTCGCCGGACTCGCCGATGTTGACGCTCATCACCTCGGCCTCGACCGCGGGCAGCGTGTTCAGGCCCAGTTCCTCGGCGATCTGCGGGGCGGTGGGGAACTGCACCGAACCCGCTATCTCGTAACGGAATCCGTCGATCAGCTCCACCGTGGCCGCCATGCCGCCGCTATAGGTGTTGGCTTCGAGGCACAGCGTGCGCAACCCGGCGCGCTGCAGGACCGCCGCCGCGGTCAACCCGTTGTGACCGGCGCCGACCACGATCGCGTCATAGTCCGTCATCGCTTTTGCTCCTTGTCAGAATGGCCGTCGGGCCGCATCGCCGGGTCCGGCGGACCCAACTAACATATGTCAGTACTGACGTAATTGGAAGATGTCAGCCCCGCCAAGTCCGTCGTGTGATGGGATGCCAGATATGAGCGAGCGGGAGAATCTGCACCAGCGGCGCCGGACGCAGACCCATGAGGCGCTGCGACAGGTGGCGCTGAAGAGGTTCGCCAGCGAGGGCTTCGCAAACGTCACCGTGCAGCAGCTCGCGCGGGAAGCCGGCGTCACCGAGCGCACCTTCTTCCGGCACTTCCCCACCAAGGAAGCCGTGCTGTTCCAGGACTACGACACCCAGGTGGAGTGGCTGGCCGACGCGCTGGCGCGGCGCCCCGACTCCGAGTCGCTGTTCGAGGCGGTGTTCGCCAGCGTCGAAAGCTACCCCCACGACGTCGAACTGGTTCGACAGGCGGCACTCGCCCGGGCCGAGTTGATCACCGGCGACCAGATCGCCGGCCACCTGCGCGTGGTTCAGTCGTCGTTCGCCGCGGTGTTCACCGACTTCGTCAAGCGGCGCTACTCGGACGTGGCGAACATCGAGCTGGTCTCCCGGGTCGCGGGCGCCACGCTGGCGGCGGCGCTGGTGGTCGGCGTGGAGACGTGGGGGCGAAACGGCTGCTCGGAGGATTTGGCAGCCATCGCCGCGGAATGCCTGGAGTTGGTGCGCTCGGGCCTTTCCCCGCTGGCCTGATGCGGCGTCTCGCTACGTGACCAGGGTGACGGAGGTGGACCGGCGCAGCTTGCCCGACGGAGTCTTCGGGATGGTGCCGGGGCCCAGGACCACGACGTTGCGGGGCCGCATGTCCACCTCGGCCACCACCTCGTGCGCGACCTGGTGCTCGATGCGGCGCACCTCGGCCGGGTCCTGCCAGGCGTTGGACTCCACGGCGACGGCGAACGTCTCACGGGAGTGGCCGGCGTCGAGGCGCACCGCGACGGCGCAGCCGGGCCGGACACCGTCGACGCGGCAGGCGGCCCGCTCGATGTCGGTGGGATAGATGTTGCGGCCCGCCATGATGATGACGTCCTTGACGCGGCCGCACACCACGACGTGGCCCTGCTCGGTCAGGTAGCCAAGGTCGCCGGTGTCATACCAGCCGTGTTCGTCCTGGGCCGGGATGAAGCCGCCCATGGTGAGGTAGCCGGGGGTCAAAGACTCGCCGCGCAACTCGATGACGCCGACGCCGCGCGCGGGCATCACGTTGCCGTCCTCGTCGATGATGCGGGCCTCGAGGTCCTTGAGCAGCGGGCCCAGCGTGGCCAGCCGGCGCGTGTTGCCCTTGGTGGCGGGCACGGCCCGGCGCAGGGCGGCCAGCAGGTCGGCATCGACCTCGTCGACCACCAGCCCGGCGTTGCACTCGGAGAACGACACGGCCAGCGTTGTCTCGGCCATGCCGTAGGCCGGCAGGATCGCCGAGGACCGCAGGCCGAACGGCTTGCCCGCGTCGAGCAGGTCCTCGACGTCGGCGGGTTCGACGGGCTCGGCCCCGGACAGGGCGAAGCGCAGCGTCGACAGGTCGAAGTCGCCCGGCCTGGCGTTGCGGCGCAACCGCTTGGCCAGCAGCGCGTAGGCGAAGTTGGGCGCCGCGGTCATGGTGCCCCGGTACTTGTCGATGAGCTTGGCCCACAGCAGGGTGTCGCGCAGGAAGTCCATCGGCGTGACCTTGACCAATTCCGCGCCGAAGTACATCGGGATCGTCAGGAAGCCGACCATCCCCATGTCGTGGAAGCAGGGCAGCCAGCTGACCATGACGTCCTTGTCGACGTCGTACTGCGCACCGATGAACATCGCCTCGGCGTTGGAGTAGATGTTGCGGTGGGTGATCTGCACCGCCTTGGGCGATCCGGTCGAACCGGACGTCAACTGCATCAGCGCCAGGTCGTCCTCGCCGACCTCGACGGGGTCGATCGGCTCCGATGCCAGCAGGTCGGCGACGGTGAGGACCGTGACGCCCTTCTCCTCGAGCACCGGGACGGCGACCAGGAAGGGCTCGGAGACGATCACTGCCTTGGCCTCGATCATGCCGACGACCGTCATGGTGTCCTGGGCCCACACGCCCAGGTCGGTGCGCGGTGTGGGCTGGTGCAGCATGGTCAGGCTGGCCCCGCGCATCCACAGGCCCTGCGCCGTCGGCGCGATCTCCACCGGGTAGCCGGCGAGCACGCCGACCGCGTCGCCGAGGCCGATGCCCGCGGCGGCCAGGCCGCCGGCGATGCGGCGCGCGCGCTCGTGAACCTCGCCCCAGGTGTGGCGGACCGGCTCGTGCGGCTCACCGGTGACCATGCCCGTGGTCGCGGTGCGGGCGTTGCGGTACATCTTCTCGGTGAACCTGCTCACGAAAGCCTCCTCGGTTGCGGCACTCTGCCCAAGGCCCGGAATTTCATATTCCGCCCGCCGGATGCCCCGTGGTAGCAGGCGCGCGAGCACAGTTGGGCTGCGGTTAGATCTCGGATCGGTGATGGGTCGACGACGCCCGGGCGATCTGCGATGGCCGAAAGCAGCCGCCTCGGCCGGCGCCCGCCCGTGACCCGTCCGCCGGGGCGCCCGGCGGACGATCCGATGGAGTGGTCGCGCTCACCGCTATTCGTCACCGCGAGCCATCTTAAACTCCTCTTAAGTAACTCCCAAACTTTTGCGCGAGATGAGTCGGTTTTCACACTTCGGTGGGCGAGGGCACCACGCGGGCGCCCGGTACCGGACCGCTGGTGACCCGCACGGTGCGGCAGACGCCGGCCCCCGACAGCTGGGCGCCGACGTCGACCGCCGATTCAGCCGAGC
Organism: uncultured Actinomycetota bacterium; assembly: GCA_963711445.1. Lineage (GTDB taxonomy): Bacteria > Actinomycetota > Actinomycetes > Mycobacteriales > Mycobacteriaceae > Mycobacterium. The sequence continues at coordinate 381,937 of CAVQEF010000001.1, read as the reverse complement.
CGCACAAAAAGGCGCACGTCGGCCCGGAGCCGGACACGATGCCCGCCAGCGCACCGGCCTGAACACCGGCGCGCAGGGCGCGTCGCAGGGCCGGTTCCAGGCTCACCGCGGCCGCCTGCATCTCGTTGCCCAGCAGCGGCGCCAGTTCCGCGGGCTCGCCCGCCGCCAGGGCCCCCAGCACCGGCCCCGGCTCGGCGAGCCGGGGCGGGTCCCCGGCGTCCCGCAGCCGGTCGAGCTCTTCGAACACCGCCGGAGTGGCCAGCCCGTTGTCGGCGAACGCCAGTACCCAGTGGAAGGTGTTCCGGGACAGCACCGTGGCCAGTTCCTCGCCGCGGCCCGTTCCCAGCGCGGTGCCGCCGTGCAGGGCGAAGGGCACGTCGCTGCCCAGCCGCGCGGCGAGCACGCGCAGATCGCGGCGGGGCACGCCCAGTTCCCACAGCGAGTTCATGGCCACCAGCACCGCGGCAGCGTCCGCGCTGCCCCCGGCCATGCCCCCGGCCACCGGGATGGACTTGTCGATGAAAATCGAGACGTCCGGAGCCCGGCCCACGTGTTCGGCCATCAGCTCGGCGGCCCGCCACGCCAGGTTGCGCTCGTCGGTGGGCAGCGTGTCGGCGCCCTCGCCGACCAGCTCGAGCGACAGCACGTCGGCGTTGCGAACCGTCACCTCGTCGACCACCGAGACGGCCTGGAAAACGGTCGTCAGCTCGTGATAGCCGTCCTCGCGACGATCGCCGACGGCCAGGTACAGGTTGATCTTGCCGGGCACCTGGACGGTGACCGAACCGGTCGGGACCCACTGCGCCGCCGTGTTGCCGTCAGACATCGTCGATCACGTCAACCACGTCAGCCACCGCAGCAGACTATCGCTGCCGGCGCCGGATCACACACAACGCCCGGCACGCTCAGCCGGCGGGCGCCTGTCCGGGAACGTGGGGCAATGCGGCATCCGAGCCGGTGCTGACGGTGTCGCCCGAATCGCCGGAGCGCCGCAGCAGCCGCACGAAATCGTCGATGGACAGCGTCTCACCCCGGCGGGCGGGATCGATGCTGGCGGCCAGCAAGCGGCTCGCCGACTCGTTGCCCGAGCCCGCCCATTCGGCGAAGGCGTTGCGGGATGTCTTGCGCCGCTGGGCGAAGGCGATGTCCACCAACTCGAAGACCCTGCGCCGGAACGCCTCATCGGTCGGCCACGGCGCGCCGTCGTAGCGATCGATGCGAACCAGTCCGGAGTAGACCCGCGGGATCGGCCAGAACACGGTCGGGGACACCATGCCGCAGCGGCGCACCCGGCCGAAGAACCGGGCCTTGACGCTGGGCACCCCGTAGTCCTTACCGCCCGGTTCGGCGGCGAGCCTCTCGGCCACCTCGGCCTGCACCATCACCGTCGCGACCCGAATGGACGGGAACTCGGCGAGCAGATGCAACAACGCCGGCACCGCAACGTTGTAGGGCAGGTTGGCCACCAGCGCTGTCGGGGCAACCGGCCCCGTGGGCAGATCGCCGCGCCGCAGGGTCAACACATCGTGGTTCACCACCGTCAACCGATGGACCTTGCTGTTGGAGTGCTCGATGACCGTCTGGGGCAGCCGAGCCGCGAGCACCGGGTCGATCTCGACTGCCGTGACGGTGGCGCCGCGGTCGAGCAGAGCCAGCGTGAGCGACCCGAGCCCGGGACCGATCTCCAGGACGTGGTCAGAGCGTCCGACCCCGGCGACCGACACCACCCGTCGCACCGTGTTGGCGTCGTGGACGAAGTTCTGCCCCAACGACTTCCGTGGCCGAAATTCCAGTTCCTTGGCCAGCCGCCTGATCTCGGTGCGCCCTAGCATCCGGATGGTCAGCGCGCACCAGCCCGTCCGCTGCACACCGGCCACGCGCCCCAACCCTGGCGCTGGCGCGTCACCTCGGCAATGGCGATCTGTTCTTCCCTGGTGGCCAGGTCGGCGCGGGCAGCGAACCGCAGGCCGCCGTTGCGCTCCCAGGTGCCCTGGTCGAACTGCACCCCGCCGTAGTACCCGTTGCCGGTGTTGATCGCCCAGTTCCCGCCGGCCTCGCAGCCCGCGATCGCGTCCCAGATGGACCCGTTGCTGACGGGAGGCACGTCGGTGCCGGGCCTGGTGCCCACCCGCACCACGGCCTCGCGGGCCGGCGTCACCACGGTGTTGGCGACGGGCAACCGGCCCGTCTCGACGCCGTTGACCTTGACCACCGCGAACGTCACGTCCTGGGTGCCCGGGCTGCCCGGGTCCTCGACGACCTCGCGGCTGATGTTCATGTCCGGGTCCTCGACACGGCGGGCGGGCGGCAGCAGCGGCATCCGCTCGGTGACCCGTTCGATCCGGTTGCGGGTCACCTCGACCTGCATGCCGTCCACGATCGGCGCGGTCGCGGGGGGCACCACCCGGTCGCTGTCGGACAGCGGCACACCGGCGGCGCTCAGCAGCCCGGCGACGTCGGCCGCCGGCAGGTGCACCGTGCGCATCGCGCCACCGTCGTTGATCCGGACCGTCTTGGCGCTGACGACCGGCAGCGCCATCCCGGCCAGGGGAACGCGGCTGCCGCGGGAGGCCGCGGCCGGGGCGGTGTCGGTCATCGCCAGCTGCGCCAGCGCCTCGTCGACGGTGGATGCCGTCGTCCACACCTGCTTGGGGTCGTTGCCGTCCAGCGAGATCTGCAACGGCCGGCTGCGCCGCAGCACGATGGTGGCGGCGTCGTGGACCTTCACCTCACCGGCGGGGTACAGGTCGTCGCGCTCGCCGATGGAGAAGCCGTTCTCCTGGACGATGTCGATCACCCGCGACTTCATCGTCGTCACCCGCATCGCGATGCCGTCGACGGTGAGCGTCACCGTCTTGCATGCGGAGACCGCGACTCCGCCCGCCAACGCCACTACGAGCAGCAGACCCCCGACTACCAGCCGCAACATCGGCGATGGGTTCTGATGAAGTTTTGTCAAAACACTCAACGCGCGTAAACCCCGACCTCAGCAACCACGTCAACGACCTATCCAGCCCAAATGGGTCCAACTCAAACTTGAAAATGACAAATGGGCCCAGAGGCCCACCCTTACGATCACAAGACGGTAACGAACCGGCCACTGTTGGGCAACTCCGGGCGCGTCACCGTGTCGGCTGTGCCCCGACGCGGACGCCCGGATCCGGCTCCAATCCGTAGACCCGGCGAGCGTTGCCGGTGGTCAGTTCCGCCAACTCTGCGGCGGGGCGATCCACCAGCTCAGCGATCGCTCGAACAGTATAGGGAAGGCAGTACGGCTCGTTGGCCGAGCCCCGGAAGGGGTGCGGCGTCAGATACGGCGCATCGGTCTCCACCAGCAGCTGTGCGTCCGGTATCAGCGGAACGGCCTCGCGCAGGGCGCGCGCGTTGCGGAAGCTCACGGTTCCCGACAGGCTGAGCACCCACCCGGCGTCCACGCAGCGGCGGGCCATCGCGGCATCCGACGAGAAGCAGTGAAAGATCACGACCTCGGGCGCGCCCTCGGCCGCCAGCACGTCGAGCACCTCGGCGTCGGCGTCCCGGTTGTGGATCATCAGCGGCTTGCCCGACCGCTTGGCCAGGTCGATGTGCCAGGCGAAGGCCTCCCGCTGCGCGCCCGGCGTCGCGCAGCCGTCCAGGCGGCCGGGCCAGTACAAGTCCATGCCGGTCTCGCCCACCGCCACCACCCTGGGGTGGGCCGCCAGCCGCTCGATCTCGGCGCGGGCGCCGTCGTTCAGCGCGTCCGCGCGGGTCGGGTGCAGCGCGACCGCGGCGTAGACGCGCCGATCCCACTCGGCGGCCCGCGTCACCCAGCGCGCCGAGTCCAGGTCGTCGGCGATGGTGACCGCCGCCCCCACCCCGACCGCGGCGGCGCGGTCCATGATGGCGGCCACCTGCTCGGGTCCTTGCGCGCCACACGCGTCGAGGTGGGTGTGGGCGTCGATCAGGGGCGTCAACGGCTCGGGCGGGGGCGGCGGCTGGCGTCGGGAACTCACGCGCACACAATAGGGTGCCCACAAATAGAGTTGTGGCCGATGACGCCCTACTACGTGACCACCGCGATCACCTACCCCAACGGCGCCCCGCACGTCGGGCATGCGTATGAGTACATCGCCACCGACGCCATCGCCCGGTTCAAGCGGCTCGACGGCTTCGACGTGCGGTTTTTGACCGGCACCGACGAGCACGGCCTCAAGATGGCCGAGACGGCGGCGGCGGAGGGCATTGCGACCGTCGAGCTGGCGCGGCGCAACTCCGACGCGTTCCAGCGCCTGCAGGAGCGGCTGAACATCTCCTTCGACCGGTTCATCCGCACCACCGACGCCGACCACCTGGAGGCCTCCAGGGAGATCTGGCGCCGGATGGCGGCGGCCGGCGACATCTACCTCGACACCTACTCGGGCTGGTATTCGGTGCGCGACGAGCGGTTCTTCGTCGAAGCCGAGACCCGGGTCCTCGACGACGGGGCGCGGGTGGCCATCGAAACCGGTGCCCCGCTGACCTGGACCGAGGAGCAGACGTATTTCTTCCGGCTCTCGGCGTACGCCGACAAGCTGCTGGCCCACTACGAGGCCAACCCCGGTTTCATCGGCCCGGAGGTGCGCCGCAACGAGGTGGTCAGCTTCGTCTCGGGCGGGCTGCGCGATCTGTCCATCTCGCGCACGTCGTTCGACTGGGGGGTTCCGGTGCCCGAGCATCCCGACCACGTCATGTACGTCTGGGTGGACGCGCTGACCAACTACCTGACCGGGGTCGGCTACCCCGACACCGACTCGCCGCTGTTCCGCCGCTACTGGCCGGCGGACCTGCACATGATCGGCAAGGACATCATCCGGTTCCACACCGTCTATTGGCCGGCGTTCTTGATGTCGGCCGGAATCGAGCTGCCGCGAAGGGTTTTCGCGCACGGCTTCCTGCTGAACCGCGGCGAGAAGATGAGCAAGTCGGTGGGCAACATCGTCGACCCGGTCGCCCTGATCGACACGTTCGGCGTGGATCAGGTGCGCTACTTCCTGTTGCGCGAGGTCCCCTTCGGCCAGGACGGCAGCTACAGCGAGGAGGCGATCACCACCCGCATCAACACCGACCTGGCCAACGAGCTGGGCAACCTGGCGCAGCGGTCGTTGTCCATGGTGGCCAAGAACCTGGGCGGCGTGGTGCCCGAACCCGGCCAGCTGAGCCCCGCCGACGCGGAGCTGCTGGCAACGGCCGACGGCCTGTTGGAGCGGGTGCGCGCCAGTTTCGACGGGCAGGCCATGCATCTGGGCCTGGAAGCGATCTGGCTGATGCTCGGCGAAGCCAACAAGTACTTCTCGGCCCAGCAGCCGTGGGTACTGCGCAAGAGCGAATCGGAGGCGGACCAGGCCAGGTTTCGCGCCGTGCTCTACACCACCTGCGAGGCGGTCCGCATCGCGGCGGTGCTGATTCAGCCCGTCATGCCCGGGTCCGCCGCCAAGCTGCTGGACTTACTCGGTCAGACCGACGACCAACGGGCGTTCGGCGCCCTCGGCTCGCGGCTGGCGCCCGGCACGGCGCTGCCCCCGCCGACGGGGGTGTTCCCCCGCTACCAGCGCCCCGAAGCGGAGTGAGCGCAGCGACCGCACCGAAGCCGGAACGCGTTCCGGCCGAGTAGGATTCGGGAACGGATGCGCGGGACGGAGCCCAACGGGGGTCAGGACGGGCTAGGTGCCCTCCGCCACCATGACGCCGGAGGAGGAAGCCGCGTACGACTCAGCGTGGCGAAGGGCCTCACGAGCGAGGAATTGGCGGAAGTACGGCAGCGAGGCCTCGCTGACGATACCGGCAAGCAGCAACTCCCACATCCGGCCGGTTCGTCCGATGAGATCCTCGTCGAAACCCTTGAGGCGAACCGCGTTGGCGAGCAGTCGCGTTCCCAGCATGGCGCCGACGACCGACTCACCCACCATTGCCGGATCCAGGTCGGACCGCAGGTCGCCTTCGGCGCTTGCCCGTTGCGCCTCCGCGGACATCAGCTCGGTCAGCCCCGCGCAAAAGCGCGCGGCGGATTCGTTGAATCCGCTTAGGGCACAGGTCAATTGCTCAGCGGCGCGGGCCACCTTGTCCGACCCGACCACGTTGGCGATCGTGAACGTGCCGTGGATCATGTTCTCGAGCGCGGGCGAGGAAGCCCCACACACGTTGCGGAAGGCGACCAGGAGGGTGTCGGCGCCCTCTTCGATGATGGCCGAGGCCAGCGATTCCTTGGAATCGAAATGGTGATACAAGGCCCCCTTGGTCATCCCCGTCCGCTCGATGATCGTGCCCCATGCGGCGGCCGCATATCCGACGTCACCGAACACGTCGATCGCGGCATCGAGAATCCTCCGCCTGGTGGCTTCGGATCGAACCTGGCGCGCCATCGCCTACACCTCCGAAGTCCCGTGGATCTGCGCAGATTCCGAATCTCGGCGTCGCGTTTGTTGCTGCGGGGAAACCAAGCGTAACAACTGCAACGTGCGGCGGTCCCGGTTGCATGGTTTTGCCGGCGGCGTCAATCGGACCCCACGGCGCCCGGGGGCGTGCTGATGGCCAGCGCAGTGCGCCGCCTGACGAACTGGCTGAAATAGTCCAACCGGTCGGGCTGCAGGATGCCGGTCAACACGAGCGCCCAGCTCTTCTCGAGGTCAAGCAGGAAACGCTCGGGGTCGTTGAGATTGCTCGTCTGCCGCAACCCCATGTGCAGTGACACGATGAGGCGCCCGACGTCGCGTGGGCTGTACCGGTTGTCGATGTCACCGTCGTCGATGGCCTTCTCGACGACGCCGGCCAGGGTCTGAACCCACCCGTCGAACAGCTTCTCCTGCAGCCCCTCGGAACGCCCCACCGACTCGAGCAGGTTCAGTCCCGCCCTGACGGCGTCCGTCTTGATGTCCTGCGCGGCCAGCAGGTACGAGAAGTCGATCAGCGTCTCGAGCCCCGAAAGGTTGCGGGCGAGCAGGTTCTCGACGGCGAGCGTGCCCGCGGCGGTCTGGTCTTCGATGATCGCGACGGCCAGCGCGAGCTTCGACCGGAAGTGGAAATACATCGCGCCCTTGGTCAGTTCCGCCTCGGTCAGGATGTCGTCGAGGCCGACGTCGTGGAAGGCCCGCTGGGCGAACTGGTGCGAGGCGGCTCGCAAGATCTGTCGCCGCGTCGTGTCTCCGCGCCCGTCGCCGGGGCTGGCAGTCATGACACCGCGGGGCGCCACGAGTGCGCCCGGTTGCCGCAACGACCGTTGTGCCGATGCCGGCTCCCGGGCCGGCATCGGCCGGGTCGGGCACCGACCGCATTCACGTACACGATGCCCTCCTCGAGCCGGCCCACACCCGGGCTGAGCGAGCACTCGCCGGTGTGCCTCACGCCTCCGGGGCGCTCGTCATGTCAGCAGTATGTTCGCAGCGGCGGTGTTTCTCCGTCAATGACTGAACGCCCCTAGGACAATAACTGATAGTAGGTTATGGACTTTGTAACATACTTAGCGTATGAATGACTTGAGGTTTGCGGTTGATGGTTTCGCGCCCCGCCGACGTGGCTAACCCGGTGGCCAACCCATCTGCACGGTCACCGAACCGGGCGCCTGAGCGGGAGCCGCTAGCGCGAGGAGGAGCACATGTCATTCCTGACCACTCAACCTGGTGCGTGGGCGGTTTCGGTCGGCACGATCAGCGGCCCGGCCTTCGCGGCGTACGGCGGCATCGCCGCCACATCGACCTGCGTCGATCTCCGCATCCCGACGGCAGGCGAGGGGTCGGCGTACACGGCCGCGGGGTTCACGGCATCCGCCGAGCTGTTCGACTCGCTGAGGGCACAAGCCCCGGCGGTTCTCCGCCAGCTCGCCGACGTCATGACGCTCAGCGCCGCGGCGCCGCCCGCCGACCCGACAACGGCCCCGCTGACGACGGGAAATCCGGGGCGATGAGTCTTGCCGCCCACCGCTGAGCAGCGGTGGGATCGGTCGGTCGTCGCGATCGGAGCGCGCAGCCGCCGCATCGTGACCGGCGGGGGCGCGAGGTTGTCACTCGCGGTGCAGGCACTCAACCGACCGGGCCGGGCGGCGCGGCCACGACGCCTCACCTGGTATTGGCCGACGTCGCCGAGTCGCGCGGAATGTCCAGCGTCGCAATCGGATACATCCCCGAGCCGTCGCGTCCGTCGCGGGCCAGGGCCATGGGGGCGTAGTTCACCACATGCGACGCGCCGGGTTTGTGCTGATGCCAGTCGACGGAGGCGCGCAGCGTGTAGTGCCCGGGCGCCAGGCCGGACAGGTCGACATGCACCGACTCGGTGGTGGACTCCGGGACCGCCTCCTCTCGCGACTGACTGGAGTCGTCGTGCACCAGCGTCTTGAGGTTGACCGTCGCCGGCAGGCTCCGCACCACCGCCCCGGTGAAATCGACCAACTTGTAGCCGGGGGCCCACTGCTCGGTGGTGGCCGCCGAGCCGTAGTTGGTCCAGACCACCGTTATGCTCGCCACCTTGCCCTGGATCGACTGCGATCCCGGCCGCGCCTCCACCGAATACCGATAGCCGGCAGACGAATTGGCCTGCGCCCACAGCAGGTACAGCTTGGCGTCCATAGCCGAGCGCGAGTCACGATCAGGGAAATCGATGCTCGACGTCATCGACACGTGATACCTCACGATGTCGTGCAGGGCCTTCTCGTAGTAGGAGCGCGGGTCGGTTCCGCTGGGCAACGTGCACCATTGCGTGATCACCGGCGCCGAGAGCAGCCGTTGCTTGACGGCCCGGACGACGGCGTCGTTGTCCCGCACGTACGGGGAATCGCTGGCCTCGGCCCACGCCGGCAACGGCGCCTGGACGCCCAGGCAGTCGGCGCGGATGCCCACCGGTGCGGACAGCTTCTTGGTGACGTCGTCGGCGAGCAGTTCGCGGACGATCTCCGGGTTCTGCGGGGCGACCACCAGTTGCGTGTGACCGAACGCGTTCACGTTCGCGGTGACCAACTGCCGGATGGCGGCGGCCGTGATGTTCTGATCGCGGTACTGGTTGTAGTACCCCAGGGTCGACTTGCTGGCCTCGGGCGCCGGGCCCGGCGCACCCAGCGCGTCGCGCAGATATGCCACCTGGTTCTCGCCGAAGTCGCCGTATCCGGAGAACTCGAACACGCTGAGCCGCTCGTCGCCGTCGTAACGGCGGCCGAGCGCGCCGAGCAGCTGCCCGAACGCGTCGAGGTAGGTCGGGTCGTTCCAGTTCGGCACCACCTGCGTCACCCTGGGCGCGCGGCCGGTCGGCGGGCCGGGATAGGCCGTGGCCGCCGGACGCACCCAGTCGGGGATCGCGATGTTCGTGTTGTCGGAATAGGAGTCGTCGCAACAGGATTTGAAGGCGAAGACGCCGAGGGTCAGCCGCATGTTCCGGTTCGCCAGCTTGGTGAGCGCGTCGTCGATCACGCTGAAGTCGTATTTGCGGTCGTCGGGGGCGTCGGGCGGGAGCGTGTGGGGGTCGATGGGCTGCAACTGCCGCCAGGAGACGCGCAGGCTCGCGTCGTAGGACGCCGGCCACGCCGAATACCGCTGCTGGGCGGGATTGGCCTGCGGGAAAAGCGGATTCAGCAGATCCTCGTACTGGCCGCGCAGCGGGTTGGGTATCTCCTGAACGGTGGGCGGGATGGCCGGACTGACCATGGCGGACAGGGGCCCGGGGTCGGGGTGATGCCCACACCCGGCCAGCAGCAGCGCCACGCACGCCGCGACGGCCGGCGCGCGCTTCCTCAACGACCCGAACATCACCACCGGGATCAGATCGCGCCCGTCGACAGCGTCTCGCGGTCGGCGAGGAAGGGCATCGGCATCCAGCGCGCCGAGAGCAGGGCTTCCATGGCACCGCCGGCCATGGGCTGGGACAGCAGGAAGCCCTGCGCACGATGGCATCCCAGTTGCATCAGGGTCAGTGCTGCCGCGGGGGTCTCGACGCCTTCGGCGATCACCTGCAGGCCGAAGGCCTCGGCCAGGCCGATGATGGCCCGCACGATGGCCAGGTCACCGGTGTCGGTGCCCAGGTCGCGCACGAACCCGGCATCGATCTTGAGCATGTCCACGGGCAGCGACTTCAGGTGTGACAGCACCGCGTAACCGGTGCCGAAGTCGTCGATGGCGATCTGCACCCCGACCTCTTTGAGCTCGCTCAACGTCTTTCGGGTGGTGTCGATGTCGTGCACCACGGCGCGTTCGGTGATCTCCAGGCACACCGATCCGCCGTCGATGCCGAACTCCTCGATCGTGTCGGCGACGCTGCGAACGAAGCCCTGGGTGATCAGCTGCACGGGTGAGACGTTGACGCGCAGCACCGCGCCCTGTCCCACGCCGTTGGAGCGCCAGCGGCTGAAGTCCGCGCACGCGGTCCGCAGCACCCAGCGGCCCAACTCTCCGGCCAGGTTCGTCGATTCGGCCACGCCGATGAACGAGTCGGGCAACAACAGCCCCCAGATCGGGTGCCGCCAGCGCACCAGCGCCTCGGCGGCGACGATGGCGCCCGTCCACAGGTCGACCTCGGGAAGGTAATGCAGCAACAGCGCCTCGCTGTCGATGTCGCCCTGCAGATGCAGCTCGATGTCGTTGCGGAAGGCGCTCTTGAGCGACATGTCGTCGGTGGACGCCGCGACCTGGTTGCCACCGGCGCGCTTGGCCGCCAACACCGCCTCGTCGGCGCGGCGCAGCACGTCGGTGCTGATATCGCGCCCCGGCAGTCCCACCGCGACCCCGATGCTCACCGACCGGGTGATCATGTGCCCGCCCAGGGTCAGTCGCTCGCGCAGCATCGTCGCCAGACGCCGGGCGAACGCCTCCGCGGCCGCGGCCGCCATCGGATGGTCGGGGATGACGACGAACTCGTCGCCGCCCAGGCGGGCGATCATGCTGTCCGGCGCGCAGACGCGAACGCGTTGGGCGAAGGCCTTGATGAACCAGTCACCCGCCGCATGACCGAGGCAGTCGTTGATCGGCTTCAACCGGTCGAGGTCCAGATACAGCACCGCCACCGGCCCGGGGCTGCCCGCCGCCAACCGCTCGCTCAGATGCCCGACCAGGGCGCGCCGATTGTGCAGACCGGTCAGGTCGTCGTGCTCGGCCAAATAGCGCAGCTTCTCCTCGGCGGCGATGCGCGCCTGCAGCTGGGCGAACAGCGCCGCGACCGCCTCGAGCGTGCTGATCTCCCGTTGCCGCCACTTGCGCGCGCCGGATTTGACGAACCCTAGGACGCCGGTGGTCGCCTCCCCCGCGACCAGCGGTGCGGCGGCCACGGAGGTCGAGGGGGCGCCCCGGGTTCCGCCGAGCCGGCGCTGCAGCAACGTGCTGGTCTGATCCGCCCGGACCACCACCGGTTTCCTGCCGTGCTCGCATTGCGCGAGCACGGGATCGGCGCGGCTGAAATGGACGACGGCCAGGGGATCCGGCTCGGGCACACCGGTTCGCCTCGGCCACTCGGCCACCAGCAGGGAAGCGCGGATTTCGTGGTCGTGATGGCGCAGGAAACCGGCATCCAGACCGAACTGCTCGACGAGTTGCGCAAGCACCTTCTCGCTCACCTGCGTCGCCGTCGCCGCGGTGGCCTCCATCAGCTGGGTGGCCACCGAGGTCACGACGAGGTCCAGGCTGCGCGGCACGGGCTCCTCCGATACGAAGCACCTGTCCCAGCTGTCCGCCGGGCGCGGTCAGGGCGATGGTCGTCTTACGGTCGGCCCGCTCGGCGCACGGACGCACCGGGAGTGCTTACGTCATTCATTGTCTGGCTAGTGGGTACGTCGGGGCCGGGGAACGGGTCATCGACCGGCGTAGCGCAGCGTATCACGCACGAGCCGCGCAGGTAGAGGCCGTTTTCGGGCATGCGCGGCGCCCGTGGCCGCCCGCGCGGCGCGCGGCTCGGCAGTGAAAGAGCTCACACTGGAGGCCGGGATTGTCACGCCCGACCGGCCCGCGGTGTCTCAAGGTCACACGCCTCACAATCAGGAGACAGCAATGACCGAGATCGCCACCCCAACCACCCGCGTCGTCGTCATCGGCGGCGGATACGCCGGAACGCTGGCCGCCAATCGCCTGCGGCAGCGCGCCGACGCCGAGATCACCCTGGTCAATCCCCGCCCGGTGTTCGTCGAGCGAATCCGCCTGCACCAGCTGGCCGCCGGCTCGGGAACCGCCACCGCCGATTACGGCACGCTGCTCGGTGAGGACATCCGGCTGGTCGTCGACAGCGCCGACCGCATCGACACCGCCGGCCGACGGGTCCTGCTGGCCTCGGGCGCGGAGCTCGATTACGACTACCTCATCTACGCCGCGGGGAGCACGCCGGCGCTGCCCGCGGTGCCGGGCGCGGCCGAATTCGCCCATTCGGTCGGCGACCTGGACGGCGCGCAACGGCTGCGCCACGCCCTGGCCGACGTGGCCGCCGGAGCTCCGGTGGCCGTGGTCGGCGGCGGCCTGACCGGCATCGAAACCGCTTCGGAGCTGGCCGCGGGGGGCCGGCCGGTGACCCTGGTCTGCGGCGGCATCCTGGGGCCGTCGCTGAGCCGGCGGGGCCGGCGTTCGGTGGGCAGGCAGCTGCGCGCGCTCGGTGTGGCGGTGCTCGAGGACGCGTCGGTCGACGAGGTGCGCTGGGACGCCGTCGTCCTCGGCGACGGCGCCGTGCTGCCCAGCGCGGTCACGGTGTGGACGGTGGGTTTCGGCGTGCCGGAGCTGGCGTCCCGCAGCGGGCTGCGCACCGACGCGCTGGGCCGGTTGCTCACCGATGAGACGCTGACCAGCCTCGACGACGACCGCGTCGTCGCCGCCGGTGACGCGGCCGCGCCGTCGGGGCAGCCGCTGCGGATGAGCTGCCAGGCCGCCGGCCCGTTGGGGGCCCAGGCGGCCGACACCGTGCTGCGCCGGATCGCGGGAGCGCCGCCGGCCGCGCTCAGCCAGGCGTTCGTCGGGCAGTGCATCAGCCTGGGCCGCGCGGGCGGGACCCTGCAGTTCGCCCGCACCGACGACACGCCCGTCAACCTGGTCGCATCGGGCCGCGCCGCCGCCGTGGTCAAGGAGGCCATCTGCAAGGGGACGCTGGGGGCGATCCGGCGTGAGGCCGCCAAGCCGGGCTCGTACTTCTGGCTCAAGGGAGGCAAGCGGCCCGCCCACCCGGCCGCCGACCGGCTGGGCGCGCTGCAATGACCCCGCCCGGTGCGCACGCAGAGGTCTTCACGCTGCTGCGGCCGCTGCTGTTCACCATCGCCTACGAGATCCTGGGCTCGGCGACCGAGGCCGACGACGTGCTGCAGGACAGCTATCTGCGGTGGGCGGCGGTCGACCTGTCCCGGGTGCGCGACACCAAGTCCTACCTGGCCCAGCTGGTCACCCGGCAGGCGCTCAACGCGTTGCGGGCCGACGCCCGCCGGCGCGAGGAGTATGTGGGGCCGTGGCTGCCCGAGCCGCTGCTCCTCGAGGACTCGGATCCCTCGGCCGACGTCGTGCTGGCGGAATCGGTGTCCACGGCGATGCTGGTATTGCTGGAGACCCTGAGCCCCGACGAGCGAGCGGTCTTCGTGCTGCGCGAGGTGTTCGGGTTCGACTACGGCGAGATCGCCGAGGCGGTCGGCAAACCGGTGCCGACCGTGCGCCAGGTCGCGCACCGCGCGCGTGAGCATGTGCGGGCGCGGCGCAGGAGGTTCGACGGGGTCGACCCCCGGCGCAACGCCGAGGTCACCGCCCAGTTCCTGCAGACTGCGGTCACCGGTGACGTCGAGGCGCTGATGGCGATGCTCGCCCCGGATGCCACCTGGACCGCCGACGGCGGCGGCAAGGTCTCCGCCGCCCGCCGGCCGGTGGTCGGCGCCGCCCGGGTGGCCAGGGCGATCGTCGGCCTGGTGGGCAAGATGCGCCCGATCGCGGCGACGCTGCGCGTGGAGACGGTCACCTGCAACAGCGCCCCGGCGGTGCTGGTCTACCGGGAGGAGCGCCTCGAGATGGCGATCACCGTGGAGATCGCGGACGACAAGATCACGAACTTCTACGTGATGCGCAACCCCGACAAGCTGACGACACTCGCGGCCGCTCGTCCCATCAGCCGCGGCTGACGGGCCCCGACGGCGGACGCCCGGGGTGCGGGGGGCGAGCGTTCTGTCAAGCTAGGTCGGTGCTAATCGACCGGCTCGGCGACCTCGGCGCCGCACCGCAGGTGCTGCGCGCGATCGGCGACGCCACCAGCCGGCTCGACCTGCCGCCGCCGGCCGCGCTGACCGGTGACTGGTTCGGCGCCACGGCGGTGATCGCCCCGAGCGTGCCGGTGCAACCGGTCGACGCCGCCGACGCGTTCGCCGTCCGCCAGCGCTCCCGGGCGGACGCTTCCGACGCGGTGGGCGGCGGCTGGGTCGGTTACCTGTCCTACCCCGATCCCGGCGCCGACGGGCGGGCGGGCCGGATCCCCGAAGCCGCCGGCGGCTGGACCGACTGCGTGCTGCGCGCCGACCGGCACGGCCAGTGGTGGTACGAGAGCCTGGCGGGCGCGCCGATGCCCGAGTGGCTCACGGGCGCGCTCGCGGCGACAGCGGCGCCGGCGCGCGGGTGCCGGATCGACTGGGACGGCGCCGACCGGCGGGCGCATCGCGGCGGGGTGCTGGCCTGCCTGGACGCGATCGGCGCGGGCGAGGTCTACCAGGCGTGTGTGTGCACCCAATTCGCCGGAACGGTCGCCGGGTCACCGCTGGACTTCTTCGTCGAGGGCGTCGCGCGCACCGCCCCGGCCCGCGCGGCCTATCTCGCCGGAACGTGGGGCGCGGTGGCGTCGCTGTCTCCGGAGCTGTTCCTGCGCCGTCGCGGGGCCGTGGTGACGTCCAGCCCGATCAAGGGCACCCTGCCGCTGGACGCCTGGCCGTCGGCGCTGCGGGCGTCGGCCAAAGACGTGGCCGAGAACATCATGATCGTCGACCTGGTCCGCAATGACCTGGGCCGGGTCGCGGTCGTCGGCTCGGTCGCGGTGCCCGAGTTGCTGGTGGTGCGGCGCGCGCCGGGCGTGTGGCACCTGGTGTCCACGGTGTCGGCGCGGGTGCCCGCCGAGCTGCCCACCTCCGCGCTGCTGGACGCGGCCTTTCCCCCGGCCTCGGTGACGGGGACTCCCAAGCACCGCGCCCGCCAGCTCATCTCCCGATGGGAGAACAAGCGCCGCGGCATCTACTGCGGCACGGTCGGGCTGGCCTCCCCCGTCGCCGGGTGCGAGCTCAACGTCGCGATCCGCACCGTCGAGTTCGACGCCGCGGAAAACGCCGTGCTGGGCGTCGGCGGCGGGATCACCGCCGACTCCGATCCGGACGCCGAGTGGGCCGAGTGTTTGCACAAGGCGGCCCCGATCGTCGGGCTCCCGCACATCCCGACCGCGGCGTGGGTCGGCTAGTGGGTCGGGTGGCCGGCCTCCTCGCTCCGGACGAAAATGTGGGTAACCCTGACGCCCGGGACCGCGAGCGCCTAAGATCCAGGCATCGACCCGAGCCGCGCCCGAGTCGACTGGTCTGGAGGGGGCCGTAATGAGAATCGCTGTCCTTGGTGCTGCTGCCGCCGCTCTCTTGGGGGGAACACTGGCGGTCACACCGGTCACCACGGTGAAACCACCCCTGCCGACGGGCGGCACCTGCAGCAACGCCGCGGCCGGCGGGGGCTGCGAGAAGCTGGCATCGGTTCTCATGCCCGAGGCGCCGCCGGCGCTGGCCGGCGAGCACCCCGCGACGCCCTTCGCCGAAGCGGGCAATGTGGCAACGCCGGGAGAACCCGAGCCCGGCGGGCCGGCCGCCCAGGCGGTGCCCGGAGTGGCCACCAGTCCCGCCATCGGGGGCGGTGGCGGTGCACCGGCGATCGGCGGCACCGCCGTGCCGGGCCTGGAGAGCATTCCCGACGAGGGGCTGGCCGGCATCCCCGACCCGTACGGCCTGGCCGGCTTCGTGCCCGGCATTGCCGGAGCCGCCGGCCTGGCCGCGGTGCCCAACAGCGCGGCCGTGGCACTGTCGGTCGTGCAGGGCGTGGTCGGCGTCGGCGGCAGCGTCGTCGGCATCGGCACCAGCCTCGTGAGCACCACCTACATGGCGGCCATCACGCTGGCCTACCTGAAGAACGCCGGGCTCCTGCCGGCCAACATCGGCCTGCCCTCGATCCCGGGCCTGTCCACCGCGGCGGCGGCCGTGCCGGCGCTCGCATCCATCCCGGGTGCGGCGGCGGTCCTGCCGTCGGTGGGCCTGCCGTCGCTCGCATCCATCCCGGGTGCGGCGGCGGTCCTGCCGTCGGTGGGCCTGCCGTCGCTGGCTCTCCCGGCTGCCCCCGCGCTTCCGGCGGTGGGCCTCCCGGCGGTTCCCGCGCTTCCCGGGGTCGGCCTCCCGGCGGCTCCCGCGCTTCCGGCGCTGCCCGCGCTGCCGGCGGTGGGTCTGCCCGCCGCCCCCGCGCTGCCCGCGCTTCCGCCGGTGGGCCTCCCGGCACTGCCGCCGGTGGGCCTCCCGGCGCTGCCGGGACCGCCGGCGATTCCGCATCCCCAGCTGTGCACGCCGGGCATCGGCCCCATCGGGATATGCACGCCCTAAATCCGGCTCAACCGACGGCGGCTCAGCCGTTCCGGAACCGCAACACCGCGTCGTAAAGCTGGCGGGAACGCACCCCCGGGTGCGCCGCGGCCACCTCCCCGCAGGCGTCCTTGACGCGCACACCGCCCGCGACGAGCTCCTGCACCCGCGCCACCAGGGTCGGCAGGTCCGCGCGCGGGGTCGCGCCGGCCAGCACGACGGTGATCTCGCCGAGCACGCCGTCGGCCGCCCACTCCGCCAGCTCCTCGAGCGTGCCGCGCACCACCTCCTCGTGCACCTTGGTCAGCTCCCGGCACACCACCGCCGCCCGGGCACCGCCGAGCTGCTCGACCGCGTCGCGCAGGCAACCGGCCAGCCGACGCGGCGACTCGAAGAACACACACGTGCGCGGCTCGTCGTCCAGCGCGGCCAGCCAGCTTTTGCGCGGCGCGGCCTTGCGCGGGGCGAAGCCCTCGAAGCAGAACCTGTCCGACGGCAACCCGGAGACGGCCAGCGCGGTGGTCACCGCCGACGGCCCGGGCAGGCACGACACCGGCAGGCCCGCCTCGACGCACGCCACCACCAGCCGGTAGCCGGGATCGCTGATCACCGGCATGCCCGCGTCGCTGACGACCAGCACCGTCGCGCCGGATTTGACCTCGCCCACCAGGGCGGGCACCCGTGCGGCCTCCACCTGGTCGAAAAGGCTGACCACCCGGCCGGTGATCCGCACCTGAAGCGAGCGCGCCAGAACCCGGACCCGACGGGTGTCCTCGGCGGCCACCACGTCGGCGCGGGCCAGCGCGTCGATCAGCCGCGGTGACGCATCCGAGGGCTGCCCCAGCGGGGTCGCGCCGAGCAACAGCCGACCGTGGGTCATGACCGACAGCCTACGATCGACGAGATGACCGCCCCGCCCAGCGAAGCCCCAGTCGCCCGGGAGCGTGTCGTACCCGTCGTCAGCCCGGGACCGCTGGTGCCGGTCGCGGACTTCGGGCCGACCGATCACATCCGCGGCTGGGTCGCGACGGGCGTGATCACGCTGCTGGCGACGATCACCAGGTTTTTGAACCTCGGTTCGCCGACGGACGCCGGCACGCCCATCTTCGACGAGAAGCACTACGCGCCCCAGGCCTGGCAGATGCTGCACAACCACGGGGTCGAAGACAACCCGGGCTTCGGCCTGGTCGTCCATCCCCCGGTCGGCAAGCAGCTCATCGCGATCGGCGAGGCGATCTTCGGCTACGACGGGGTGGGCTGGCGCTTCACCGGGGCGCTGCTCGGGGTCGTCCTGGTGGCGCTGGTGACGCGCATCGTCCGGCGGATCAGCCGCTCGACCTTGGTCGGCGCGATCGCGGGGCTACTGCTCATCTGCGACGGCGTCAGCTTCGTCACCGCGCGGACCGCACTGCTCGACGGGATACTCGCGTTCTTCGTGGTCGCGGCCTTCGGCGCGCTCATCGTCGACCGCGATCAGGTGCGGCACCGGATGCACGCCGCGCTCCTGGCCGGCCGCGGCACCGCAACCGAGTGGGGCCCGCGGCTGGGGGTGCGCTGGTGGCGCTTCGGCGCCGGGGTGCTGCTCGGGCTGGCCTGCGCGACGAAGTGGTCCGGCCTGTACTTCGTCGTGTTCTTCGGCGCGATGTCGCTGGCGTTCGACGCGGCCGCGCGGCGCCAGTACCAGGTGCGGCGGCCCTGGCTCGGCACGCTGCGCCGCGACGTGGCACCCACCGGATACGCGCTGGGCCTCATCCCGGTCGCGGTCTACCTGGCCAGCTACGCGCCGTGGTTCGCCTCGGAGACCGCGATCGACCGGCACGAGGTGGGCCAGGCGATCGGCCCCCACTCGGTGGTGCCTCTTCCCGACGCCGTCCGCTCGCTGTGGCACTACACCGCCAAGGCCTTTCAGTTCCATGCGGGCCTGACCAACGCCGCCGGCAACCACCACCCGTGGGAGTCCAAGCCGTGGAGCTGGCCCATGTCGTTGCGCCCGGTGCTCTACGCCATCGACCAGCAGAACGTCCCCGGTTGCGGGCCGCAGTCGTGCGTCAAGGCCGAGATGCTCGTCGGCACCCCCGCGATGTGGTGGCTGGCGGTCCCGGTCCTGCTGTATGCGACCTGGCGGATGGTCGTGCGCCGGGACTGGCGCTACGCGGCGGTCTGGGTCGGCTACTGCGCGGGGTGGCTGCCGTGGTTCGCCGACATCGACCGGCAGATGTACTTCTTCTACGCCGCGACGATGGCGCCGTTCCTGGTCATGGCCATCGCGCTGATCTGCGGAGACATCCTCTACTCCCCGGGGCAGGGCCGCGAACGTCGCACGCTGGGACTGATCCTGGTGAGCTGCTACGTCGCGTTGGTGGCGACCAATTTCGCCTGGCTGTTCCCGGTGCTCACCGGGCTGCCCATCTCGCAGCAGACCTGGAACATGGAGATCTGGCTGCCCAGCTGGCGGTGAGCCCCGCGCCGTTGTGCGCCCAGACCGCCGTGCGGGCCGTGATTCGGGCGCTTGGCAAGCCGCCGTGGCGGCAATCTCGGCGTCGAGGCTAGACCGGGTCGCGGGCGACGGGGCAGGACATGCACCGGGGGCCGCCGCGGCCGGTGCCCAGTTCGGAGCCCGCGATGGTGAGCACCTCGATGCCGGCCTCGGCCAGCCGGGCGTTGGTCTGGACGTTGCGCTCGTAGGCGACGACGACCCCGGGCGCCAGCGCCAACGTGTTGTTGCCGTCGTCCCACTGCTCGCGTTCGGCGATGACGGGATCCAGCCCGGTGTCGATGACCCGCAGCTTGTCGATCCCCATCGCCTTGGCCGCGGCCTCGAGAAACGGCGCCTCATCGCCGATGCTCACGCCGTCGGGCGTGCGCTGGATCGTGAACGCCGACAGCGAGTCGACGATGTTGGCGTACATCACCACGGTGGCGGTGTCGACCATCGTGCACACCGTGTCCAGATGCATCTGCGCGCGCCGCTGGGCGATCGGCACGGCCAGCACCGTTTCGGCGAGGTCGTCGTCGAAGAGGCTGCGCGCCAAGGCTTCCGCACCGGCCGGGGAGGTCCGCTCCCCGACCCCGACCGCGAGCACTCCGGGGGCGAGCAACAGCACGTCGCCGCCCTCGACGGGCGCGGTGCGCGACTCGTAGGCCCGCCGCACCCCGGTGAAGCGCGGATGGTGGGCATAGATGAGGTCGGTCAGCGAGGCCTCGCGGGCCCGGGCCTGCAGCGCCAGCGTCGGGATCACCACCCGCGGCCCGATCCAGATCGACGAGTCACGGGTGAACAACAGGTTGGGCAGCGGGTCGATGACGAAGTCCGCCTCGTGGTGCATGCGCAGCACCAGCGACACATCGGTCCGCGTGTCCGGCGGCAACTCGCTGAACGTCATCCCGGCCATCAGCACGTGGGCCAGCCTGCCCGGGTCCAGGCTGCGCAGGTGCGCCGAAAGTGCTTGTGCCAACGGGACTCCCAGCCGACGCGCGTCGACCGCGGCGGCCACACCCTGCATCCGGGCGGCCCCGCTGTGGTTGAGCGCCTCGGTCAGCAGGTCCGAGAGCAGCAGCACCTCCACGCCGCGACCGCGCAGCAACTCGGCGAACTGGTCGTGCTCGTCCTGCGCCCGCGCCACCCACGGCAGCCCGTCGAACAGCAGCTGGTCGACGTTGCGCGGGCTGAGCCGCCCCAACTCGGCGCCCGGGCGGTGCAGGATCGCGACCCGCAGCGCGCCGACCTCGGAATTGGTGCCCAACTCAACAACGCCCACGGATCAACCGTAGCCGCGCCCGCGCGGCGCCACACTTCCGCCGCGCCGCCATCGGTTCGAACGGGTGTGCGATAGACTCGCCGCCGTGGGGACCGCGGTTCAGGGCTCGCTCTTCGAGCACACCGAGCGCCGCCACCTCGGTGACGGCGCCTTCATCGAGATCCGCGCCGGCTGGCTGGCGGGCGGCGTGCCCGGTGCGGAGAACCCGCTCGACGCCCTGCTGACCAGCGTGCCCTGGCGGGCCGAGCGCCGCCAGATGTATGACCGGGTGGTCGACGTGCCGCGGCTGGTGAGCTTTCACGACCTCACACTGGAAGAGCCCCCGCATCCCCTGCTCGGGCGGCTGCGGCGGCGGCTCAACGACATCTACGCGGGCGAACTCGGGGAGCCCTTCACCACGGTGGGGCTGTGCTGTTACCGCGACGGCTCGGACAGCGTGGCCTGGCACGGGGACACCATCGGTCGCAGCAGTTCGCAGGACACCATGGTGGCGATCGTCAGCCTCGGCGCCACCCGCACTTTCGCAATGCGGCGCCGGGGCTCAGGTCCCCGGGGCCCGTCGTTGCGGCTGCCGCAGGCGCATGGCGACCTGCTGGTGATGGGCGGATCGTGCCAGCGCACGTGGGAGCATGCGGTGCCCAAGACCTCGGCGCCCGCGGGTCCGCGCGTCAGCATCCAGTTCCGCCCGCGCGACGTCCGCTAGCGCGCGCTCAGCTCCGCACCGCGGCAACCGCCTTGACCAGCAGGTCGCGGGCGCGCCGGGTGTCCACCGGCGTCACCGGCTGGTCGGGAACGACCAGCGGATTGGCGATGACGATCACCTGGTAGTCGCCGAACTGGGCGGAGTAGTCGTACAACTCGCCGGTGCGGGCGCCCCCGGCGACGACCGCCTGCAGGACGCGGTGCACGCCAAGCGTGTGCACCCCGTCGATGTGGGGCGCGTCGACCACTTCGATGCCGCCGCGCACCTGGTCCCCGGAGAACGCGACCTTGGCGCAGTCCTTGCCCGGGTCGCTGAGCGGCAGGGCTTTCGAGGTCTCCACGGCGATCACGACGAACCGGTTGCCCTTGCCCTCGGCGGAGATGGCGGCCATGTTGCCGTGCAGGTCCGGCGGCATGTCGGGACCCACGGCCGCTTTCGCGCAGTTCGCCGGGTCGAAGCTGAGCCCCTCGGGCAACTTTCGGGAGGCCAACAGCTGGGGGTCGATCCCCCGCTCGCCGATGTCGGTGACCTTGAACTCGGGCCCGAAGCTCGACTTCACGTCGGCGACCTTGCCGATGTCGGCCGTCTCCGAGGAGGCGCCCGTGCCCGATGAGCAGCCGGTCAGCGCGCACACGGTTGCGGCCGCGACCCACAGCTTCACCATCGTCGCCAATCTACCCAAGCCGCACGCTCAGCCGCGCAACGTGGATACCGTTTTGACCAGCAGGTCGGCCGCGAACTGCGCCGGCAGCGCCGGCACCGGCGCGCCCGGATCGGTGATCAGCGTGGTGAAGGCGTAGTAGTTTCCCAGGTAGGCCACGAATGTATAGGCCCGCGAATCGATTTGGGTGCCCGACTCAACAGATGACCTGAGGTCGGCCGTCATGCCGAGGGTCTGGGCGCCATCGACGTGCGGGGCGGCGGTGAGGCGCACGTTGGCCGTGGTGCGCCCGGCGCTGATGGTCCACCGGCCGCAGGCGGCGACGAGGCCGCCGTCGAGGTCCACCGGCCCCGTCAGCGCCACCACCACCGCGTCGACGATGCCGCCGGGGCCCGACCCGGAGACGCCCTGGGCGGACTGGTCACGGCCGGCGCCCGGGTCGGCGAGTGCCGCGCAGCGCGCGGGCTTGGCCCTGACCCCCGATGCGCCCGCCTTCAGGCCCCAGATCACGTCCGGCGCGGCCTGCTCCGGAATGTCGCTGGTCACCTCGTAGCCGGGCGGAAAGTCACGAACGACCCGCTTGATGTTGGCGGGGTTGACGGCGGTGCCGTGCGGCGCCGGCGGCAACGCCGTGGTCGACGGGGCGGGCGCGGGTGCCGAAGCGCACGCGCTCACCAGCAGGGCGAGCGCGGGGCCCGCCACCCTGCCGATCCCGAACGGCCGCATGCCCGTTCCTATCACGAAAGACCGGGGTTGGGTCGTTGCTACCCGACCGCCTCGATCACCTGGCGGGCAACGCGGTTGATCTGGTCGGCCATGTCGCGTTTGATTCCCAGCTCGCGGCGCCGGGGCACGTCGATCACGGTGACGATGACGCCGACGTCTTCGCGCTGCCAGACCGCGCCGTGGTGGTCCAGGATTGCTCGCATCGGCGTGTTATCGGAAAGCATTCGCGCGGAGAATCTTTCGACTCCGTTGACGGAGGCGGCGATGGACAACGCGCCGATCAGGAAGCTGCCGATCCCGCGACCCTGGTAATCGTCGGCCACCGTGAAGGCGATCTCGGCGAGCGTCGGGTCGCTTTCGTCGCGCACGAACCGGGCGTCGGCCACCGGGTCGGACCCGTCGGTAACGACCCAGACGAAGTGGTCGACGTAGTCGACTTCGGACAGGTAATGCATCAGCGCCGGGCTGGGCAGGCGAGCCGTCATGAACCTGCGGTAGAGCGTCTCGCTCGAGAATTGGACGTGTCCGTGCACGGTCCGCTCGCTGTCGCCGGGCAGCACCGGGCGCAACAACAGGCGGCTTCCGTCGCGAACCCTGATCGGGACGGGCGTGATGAAGGCGGCCAGGCGCTGGCGCACCATGCGCAGCAGGCGGTCGGTGATGCCCGGAATGTGCACCATCCGCGTGAAGGCGTCGTTGTCACCGATCCAGCCGGCCAGCGGCTCGGCGGCGGTGACCGTCGCCGTCCGCGGGATGTGCCGCAGCAGGGCGATCTCACCGACGATCATGCCCGCGGACGCCCGCTCGACGATCACCACGCCGTCGCTGCCGACGTGGGTGATCTCGGCGCTACCGGAGGAGATGAGCAGGAACGAGACGGCCTGCTCGCCCTGCCGCATCAACACCTGCCCGGGCCCGGCGCGCAGCGCCTGCAGGCGGGTCGCCAAGGGCGCCAACTCGTCGGTGGGACACCCCGCGAAGATGTCCATCGTCGCCAGGTTCTCCGCCCGCGCGCCGGTCAGTTCGGGCACTGCGCTGTCCTTTGGGCCGCAGAGTCCGGGCACGCGACGAAGCCTCGCGGTCCCCGCACTGCCATGAACCCGCCGACTGTGTTCGTCCCTCCGCGACCCTCACCCGCTCCACGTCGCGGTGCGATCCCACTCAGGTTATGGCGTCTGCTGCGGGTGCGGCAAGAAGCGGCGACCGCGTGCCGGCGGACCGCCATGGCGCGGTCGCGATCCCGAGCCGGATCGCCCGCCCCCGGATCCTCGCTTGCCGCCGGCGCGCCTCTCGTGGCCGGCCGCGACCGGCCACCCGCGCTGGAGAAACGTCAACAACCGTCGCGCATCCCATTCCGCGGAATGGCCGCGCTTTGCCGGCTCGGCCCGCCCACGTCGGGCCGGTGCAAATGTGCCAATCAATGGTTTCGGCCGTCCGATTTTGCCAAATAATTACGCGGTCGTCGGGAACGCAATAAACCAATCTCACTCAGCGGCGGTGCGCGCCGTTTCGCCGGTCGCGCGGCGCAATCGTCGGTTCGGCTAACCGCCACCGGGACCCGTCGGGTGTGGGCTTCGCTGAAAACGCTGCTTTGCAGGGCAGGCGGGGCGACTCCGCCCACGCAGGACAAGCCCGCGATTCGGCCCCGGCCGCGAGTTTGCCAGGCTCGGCGCGCCGACGCTGAGATGCAACCGGAATTGCGGGCCAACGCGGTCCCCTCCACCGCGTGCGACGATTGCCCGTGGGGCGTTGCAGAACCCGGCTCTCGCATTGGAGCCGAGCACCGGATCAGGCCGCGGATGATTAGCCGGCGCCTCGCTTGGTCCACACCCGCGAATCGGCGGCAAGAAAATTTCCCCTTTTGTCAACCTTTTGTCAACGTGCTTGACAGAAGCCGCGAAACGATTCTTGGCGCCCGCCGGATTGGGGCGACCCTTTTGGGCGGGAAAAGCCGCATTGTTTTGGCGACGATTTGTAATATGCTGACCCCTGACCCGGCCGCCCGATTACGTTCTTTTGGTATGAATTGTCCACCCCCGAGAGAGGTCGAAAGGATGGCCATTCGCAGCCGGCCGGGGCATGGTCTGTGAAGTCACTTTATCGATCCGACACCTAAACCAGGCGCCGACCCGGACAGCCCCGGTCGGCGCCCCGACTCCGAGGACGCCTCATGACCGTCATCCCCCTGAACGCCGCGACCGTCGACGGGTTCCAGCTCCGGCGCAGCCTTAGCTGGCGTGATCCCGACATCGACTGCACCCTGGTGCTCTCGCAACCGTCGACCGATCGCGGCCTGTGGGACGTCTATGCGGCCGGCGCGCACCACAGCTACAGCAAGCACGGCGTCGAGTGCGCTCTCGACGTCGACGCCCTGCGCAGCGGCGACGACACCGTCATGTACCTGGCGGTCCTCGATTCCGCCGAGCAAATGGTGGCGGGCGTACGCGCCAAGGGGCCGCTGCGCTCCGCCGACGACTCGCATGCGGTCGTCGAATGGGCCGGGCAGCCGGGTGAACAGGCCGTCCGCAGCATGATCAGCGACCGTGTGCCGTTCGGCATCCTGGAGATGAAATCGGCGTGGGTGGCCGACGAGTTGAATCAGGATCGCTGTCTCACCGCCGCTTTGGCCCGCAGCGGCTTCCACATGATGGCCCTGCTCGATATCCAGTTCTGCATGGCCACGGCCGCCGCATACGTACTCAACCGGTGGCGCTCTTCCGGGGGGGTGGTCGCAAGCATTCCCGCGACGCCCTACCCCGACGAGCGCTACCAGACCAAGATGATGTGGTGGAACCGGCGCGATTTCGTCAACTATGCGGCACCCGAACAGGTCGCCAAGATCCTCACCGAGACGCAGCAACTGACGCAGATGTTCGACCGCGACTCGGTGGACGAGGCCCGACTTGCCGGTGGGGCGTGACTCGGCAAAGCCGCGGCACCCGATGAGCCGCGGCTGGCGCCCGTGGTAGGCCCGGAAGTGCCACTGCCCCAGAGGAATTCGAATGACCCAACCGTCGGTCGGCGTAGGCGATGAGCGGCTGCCACCCGTCCCGCTCAACCCGTTGCCCTACCTAAAGCGGTTGCGCGCTGTTCGGCATTTCGAAACGGGCTTGCCGCTGCTGCGGGCCGCGGGGGGCCCGGTCAGCCGCATCCGGCTCGCGCCACGGTTGGTCATGCCGCCGATCGTGCTCATCTGCTCGCCACAGGGCGCGCGCGATCTGCTCGGCCGCGCCGACTCGCGCGCAGAACGGGGAGAAACCTCCGTATCACACGAATTGAGCGCGGTGCTCGGGGACAACCTGCTCACCATGCCCTACGCGCAGTGGCTGCCGCGGCGGCGCGCCATCCAGCCCCTTTTCACCATCCGCCATGTTCCGAGGTTCGCCGGCCACGTGTCGACGCTCGCCGACGAACTGGTCGAGCGCTGGCTCGACGGCACCGGGGAAGTCGATCTCGACCGCGACTGCCGCGCGTTGACGCTGCGCGCGATGAGCCTGTCCATCCTCGGAGTCGATCTCGGCGGCCGAGACGACGTCGTCGCCTCGGTGCTGCGGTACGCGGTGCCGTGGGCGGTCGGCCGGGCAATGCGGCCGATAAACACGCCCCGATGGTGGCCGACTCGCGGCAGGCAGCGTGCCGTGGCGGCCAGCGAGGCCCTGCACCGGCTCGCCGCCGACGTCATGCAAACCTGTCACGACAGCCCGGACATCGAGGCGCCGTTGGTCCGCGCGCTGATGGCGGCCACAGACCCTGACACCGGTGCACCGCTGTCGGACCGTGCCATCTGCGACGAATTGGTGTTGTTCATCGTCGCGGGGCACGAAACCATCGCCACCGCCTTGACATATGCGCTGTTTGCGGTCGGCCACCACCCCCGGGTGCAGGAGCGGATAGCCGTCGAGTTGGGCGAGATACGCTCGAGTCCCATTACCGCCCAGGACCTTCCACGGCTGGGATATACCGCGCAGGTGCTGAGGGAAGCGCTGCGGCTGTGTCCGCCGACCGCGGCCCTGGGCCGAATGGTCATGCAGGACATCGTGGTCGACGGATACCGAGTCCCGGCCGGCACCCTGGCGCTGGTCTCCGTGATCGCCCTGCACCAGGATCCCGAATTATGGCCCGATCCGCTCACCTTCGACCCGGATCGATTCGCGCCCGAAAACTTCACACCCCGCAGACGTTGGGACTATCTGCCGTTCGGCGCCGGGCCGCGTCGCTGCCTGGGCGACCACTTCGCCATGCAGGAAGCCACGCTGGCGCTGGCAGGCATTCTCCGGCGCGTGCAGATTCGGTCGCACAACGACGACTTCCCCACCACGGCACCGCTGACCGTCATTCCGGCGGCGCCGGTGCCCGCCTCTGTCAGGCCCCGATCCGCAACCCCACGATGACCCCGCGGCGGGCATTGCCGCCACCCGCCGGGCGGACGGGCGGGGCACTCATCGAGGGTCGGAGTCGTGGTTGTTCGCCGTGGCGGAACTTTCGAGTTCCGGAACCTCTCCGTTGGAGAAGTTCATCGGGATGAATCGCCGGGCCAGCAACGACTCCATCGCCGCGCCGTCCAGGGGGCGGGACAGCAAAAACCCCTGAGCGCGCCTGCATCCCGTAGCCAGCAATGCTTTGGCCGCGCTCACGGTTTCGACGCCCTCGGCCACGACCTCGAGTCCAAAGGCGTTGGCCAGCGACACGATCGACTGCACGATCGCCAGGTCACGCGCATTGCTGCCGAGATTGCGAACGAATCCCCGGTCGATCTTGAGCACGTCGACCGGAAGCGACTGGAGATAGCCCAACGCACTGTAGCCAGTGCCGAAGTCGTCGATCGCGATCTGCACGCCGATGTCTTTCAGGCCTTTGAGGGTCTTGCGCGTCGCGTCGATGTCGGCGACCACCACGCGTTCGGTCATCTCCAGACACAGCGAACTCGCCTCGAGCCCGAACGCGTCGAGGGTTGCGGTGACCGCGTCGACGATTCCGTCGGCAACAAGTTGCACGGGAGATACGTTGATACGCAACACCACACCGTGCCCCAGGCCGTGTGATTGCCACAGTCCGAACTGCGCACACGCCGAGCGCATGACCAGACGGCCCAGCTTGCCGGCGAGGTTGATCGATTCCACGACGTCGATGAACGCGTCGGGCATCAGCAGCCCGCGGGTCGGGTGTTGCCAGCGGACCAGGGCCTCGGTTCCCACGACTTCACCGGTGAGCATGTCGAATTCCGGCAGGTACTGCAGCACCAGGTCGCCGGCGCCGCCGTCGATGCTCTCCTGCAGGCGCAGCTCGATGTCGTTGCGAATGGCTTCGTTCGCGGCCATCTCGGGGCTGAAGGCGGTGACCCTGGCCCCGCCGGACGCCTTGGCCGCCCGGGTGGCCTGGTCGGCGCGGCGCAGCAGGTCCGAGGTGGTGTCGCGGCCGGGAACGCCGGTGGCGACCCCGATGCTGACGGTGCGGGCAAGCATCTCGCCGTCGATCATTACCTGCGTCTGGACCCGCTCCTGCAGCTGCCCGGCGAAGTCCGTAGCGGTGTCGATGTCCATCGGCCCGAACGGCACGACGACGAATTCGTCACCACCGAAGCGGGCGATCACCGCGGGAACGTCGGCGGCCTCACGCAGCAGATCGGCGAAGGCCGCGATGAATCGGTTGCCCGGGTTTTGACCGAGATGGTCGTTGACCACCTTCAGTCGATCCAGGTCCAGGAACAGCACCGAGACCGGGCCCGCACGGCCCGCGGCCAGCCGCTCGTCGAGCTGGGCGATCAGGGTTCGGCGGTTCAGCAGGCCAGTGAGGTCGTCATGCTCGGCGAGGTATCTGACCTTCTCCTCGGCGACGATGCGCGCCTGCAGCTGAGCGAAGAGCGTCGCGATCGCCTGCAGCGCGTTCAGCTCCTCGGGCAGCCATTCGCGGTCGCCGAACTTGACGAAGCCCAGGGTGCCGGTGGTCACGTCGCCGGACAGCAGGGGCACGCAGGCGAGCGAGCTGGCCGGCACGCCCGTCGCGCCCTCAATGTTGTTCTGGTAATCGGCATTTGCCGGCTCGGGGCGTAAGACATCGGGCTCTTTCATCGTCTCGGCCCGCTTGAAAACCGAATCGGCATCGGCGAAATACACCACGCCGATCGGGTCGGGATCGGGAACCTCCTGCCGTGGCGGCCACGAAGCGACGAGCACCGTCGCTTGAATCGTGTGGTCGTTGTGGCGCAGAAAGCCGAAGTCCACGCCGAAGTGGCTGACCAGGTCAGCAAGCACCCGTTCGCTGACCGCCACGTTGTTGGTCGCCGTGGCCGCCATCAATGCGGCGGCCGCCGCGGTAACCAAGTCGTCCAACGAGCCGGCCATCCCCATACGGTAGCCGGTGCGGGTGCTACAGCAAGCGGACGCGGCTGAGATCGCGACGGCTCCGGACCGAGGCCGGGGCATCGACGGCAAATCGCAGGATCAGTGCAGCTGAATCGCCGGCCGGCAGGCCGACCAGTTGGCGGAACTCGTGCTGCAGTGCCGCCAGTTCCCCGGCGAACGAGGTCGACAGCGCGGCGAGTTCCTCGCGGCCGCGGGCATACAGGAACGCCGGCGAGACGGGCTGCACGGCCAGCCCACGCTGCTGCGCGGCGATCCACACCGCTTCAGCGGCAGCCCCG
The DNA here is from genome assembly GCA_963711445.1 of uncultured Actinomycetota bacterium. Lineage (GTDB taxonomy): Bacteria > Actinomycetota > Actinomycetes > Mycobacteriales > Mycobacteriaceae > Mycobacterium. The sequence continues at coordinate 352,930 of CAVQEF010000001.1, read as the reverse complement.
GCGCGCGCGTAGTCGGCCAGGGCGCCCCCGGAAACCGAGATGACGGCCATGGCACCGCTTCCCAACGCGCGGCGGCGGGTGTCCTCGCCCAGGCCGGTTCCGGCTTTCCACTGCGCCAGGTAAGCCATCACATCCGGGCGCTTCAAGATGTCGATCACGGCCAGATCGCCCGGGGCGAGTTCGAGGCTGTGCACGTCGATGCCGGTATCGGGCGACGGGTCTCCGGGCCATCTCAGCTCGGAAACCATCTCCGCGTGCAGCTGCGGTGTCAGGTAGCGGGTGCGGTCCGCGGCGCCGAGGATCGTTGCCAACCGGGCGATGTCGTCGCGCTCGGTCACCAGGCGCAGGTGGGCTCCCGCTCGCTCGGCGGCGGCAACCAGCAGTTCGGTCGTCTCGGCCGCGATCGGTTGCGGCGTCCCCGGGCGGCGGTTGGTTTCCCGCGCCAGCATCGGTTCGTAGAGTGCGGCGAGGTCGGGATCGGTACCGTCCCCCAGGTGCAGCGTAGCCTGCAACGGGTCGCCGTCGATGCCGCCGCGCAGGCTCACCGGCCCCAACACATGGAGGGCGGCGGCGGCGACCCGGGCGTTGAAAAGCGCCCCCCCGAGGGCGACCGCGCTGGCCCGCAACCCGACGTCGAGCGCCGAAGTGTGTTCGGGCGCAAGACGGATCGAGACGACATCGGCGCCCGTCTCCACCGTCCAGGGCTGCGCGTTCGAGGCGGAGGGCGCCCGGATGGCAGCCGCCGCGATCAGGCCGGACACTCCCGGCCACGCGGGGTCCGCGTGCTCGGCCGCCGGCGCGGCCGCGCGGGAGGCCATCCGCGGCTCGTCGAGCTGATCGAGCGCCGAGCCGACGTCGATGCGGGTGCGGCCCGACCGCAGGGTTTCGCCCAGCCCGATGCGCCGGACGGCCTCGGCGATCGCCGTCGCGCCCAATACGACGTCGCCGGACGCCTGCGGCCAGGTCGACAGCGTGCGGTCGATTTCGACCACCGACGCCAGGACCCGGGGTGAGAGTTGTTCGGCCTCCAGGAAGCGCAGCAGGTGCGGAACCTTGTCCCGGCTGCTCATGCCGGAAAGCCGGGCGTAGTCCAGGTCACCGAGGAGGCCGTGCAGGATCGGACGCTCGGGCTGCAGGTCGAAACGCTCCACGTCCAGCAGGCCCCGGTCGCTCGTGGCCATCAGCACCGGTATGCGCCGGGCCCGCGCGCCCTGCCGCAGGCTGGCCTTGATGTCCAACGAATCGCACTCCTCGACAACGACATCCAGACCGTCGAGGAACCCGTCGACCGTGTCGGGCGTCAGCCCGGCGTCCCACACCCGCACGACCAGGTAGGGGTCGAGCTCGGCAATCCTGCGGGCGGCCACCTCGGCCTTGTTCAGGCCGAGGTCGAGCACGGTGGCCGGCACCCGGTTGAGGTTGGACAGCTCGAGGCTGTCGAAGTCCGCCAGGCGCAGCTCACCACAGATGCCCTGCGCGGCCAGCGTGTGCGCGATGACGTGCCCGACGCTCAAGCCGGCCACGCCCACGCGCAGCCCACCGAGCCGCGCCTGTTCGTCGCTGGTGATCACGTTCCGGTTGCGATCCAGCCGCACCGCTCGAAACCCCCGGGGCCCCAGCACCGACACCACCGCCCGGCGCCACGGGTAGTAGGCCCAGCGGCCGGTTTCGGTGAGCAACTCCGGGGCCGGCGGCGGCCGCAGGCGGCGCACTTCCTCGAGTTGGTCGGCGTGCTGGTCGATGAACTCGATGGCGGGATCGGCGCGCAGCCGCTCCAATACCGCCTGGTCGCCCGGATCTTCGGCGTCGAGGACCTGCGCGGTGCGGGCGGCTATGATCGTTCTCCTCGATGCTCGGCGGCAGCGGCGAACGCGTGCCCGGATGGGAGCGCCTGCAACCCCGCCGCCGGCGCAAGGGTCGGCATTGTCACCGCCACATCTTAGAAGCCGCATGGTTGCCGACGCGCAGACGATCCGCCCCGGCGCCGATCCGCCCCGGCGACCGGGCGAGGCGGCCGGCAAGGTCGCGGTCACGGGCGGTGACGCGCGGTGAACCCGATAAGGATTTCGTCGAGCCGGTCTGGGTCCCTACCACGACCAATCCGTACCGCACATTACATACCGTCAGGCGCTAGATTTCGCATGTAACAAACTATTAGTCGCCCAGTAAAATGACGACACGGGGGGAGGAAACATCGCAGATCCACCGGCCCCCGAGTGCACTGCCCAACACGACGCCGTTACCACGCAGATCAACACACCGGGAGGGTCCTGCCCCTCTATGATCGACGGGGACTGACTCGGTGGCGGAATTGCCGTGGCGCGAAGCGGTCGGGCCGCCAGGCGGCGACCGCGACGAGACAGGAAGTGTGATGACCGAAGGCACCGAACGACGAGCCGGTACGACACGCCACCGACTCATCACGGCCGCCTCGCATCAGTTCGCACACCGCCCCTACAGCATGGTCAGCCTCGACGACATCCTCGCCGAGGCCGAGCTCACCAAAGGGGCGATGTATTTTCATTTCCCGTCCAAGCAGGCTCTGGCCATGGCGATCATCGACGACGTCACCACGGTGAGCGGTGCGGCGGTCGGCGAGCTGCTGGCCCGCAGGATGTCGGGACTGGAAACGCTGATCGACCTCATCTACCACCTTGCCGTCCAGGAAACGCAGGACGACGTGGCCCGGGCCGGCGTCCGACTGCTCGAAACCCTGGACACCTCAACCGAACTGACCGCGGCGCGCTGGCGATCGTGGGTCGAGTTCGTCACCACCCTGGTTAAACGGGCGATCGCCGAGGGTGATGTCGCCGAGCAACACGAACCCGAAGACGTCGCCAAGATGCTGGTGGCGCTGTGGGTGGGTGTCCGCAGGATCAGCGACCTCGATCAACCGGAGGGTTACCTCGATAACCTCCAACGGACGTGGACCCTGGCGCTGACATGCTTCACCAACCCCGAACGGATCGACTACTTCATCCAATTCATCACGCGGCGCCACGCGCTCGCCGTGAAAAAGGTGTCTGCCGAGGCGCTGGCGCTCGACCTGCCCACCGCCACGTCGGCGCACGCCCAACCTTAGCCCGGCAACGCCGGTGCCGAGTTCGGCGCCGCGGTCGGCCCACGACCGCATGCCGGCCAAACGGCTGGTGCAACCAGGGCACTAGACCTCGTCGACCCACAGCCGCTCGGTCAGATTCTCGAAAGTCACCAGCACGACCGGGTCATCGTGTCGCATCAGCGCCGACCGGCTCATCCTGGCCCGTACCGTCCACCCCTCACAGTGCTGCAGCTCCACCACCATGTTCGCCAGCGCGTCGACGCCGGAAAGCGCGCTGAGCGCGGTGGGCTCGGCGTTGAAGATCTCCGGGAACGCCGCCCCCGCCAGCGCGTCCTGCTGGTAACCCACCATCTCGGCGAACGCCGTGTTCGCGAACAGGATGCTGCCGTCGCGCGCCATGGCGACCGTCGGAACGGGAATCCGCTCCAAGACCACCACGGCGGGCAAACGCGTCAGGATGTCGTTCGGGGAATCACCGGGGCTTCCGTTACGCCGCCGCTCAATCCGCTGACCCCCGTCCGTGTCAGCGGGTGAGACCTTACGTAACCGAGCATTAGCCATGGACGGCGATGCTAGCAATCCCACGAGATCAAAGCACGATAACCGGCAAACTCACAGGCTTCGCGTGGTGCGGCCTCAGGCGGCGGCAACCGCGGTGGGGCGAGGATCGGGAAGGCTGCGCAACCAGTCCACCGTGCGTTTGATGCCGTCGCCGTAATGGTCGTGGGGTGACCCGCGATCAGGGCGCTGCCGAAGACCGTGACCACGCCGGCCTTCGGATGAGGGTATTGACGCGACCCGTAGACATTGGACAACGCCGGGCAGATAGGCGCCAGCCCGTACATGCCGGCGCAGGCGCGGATGGAGAATTCGGCGGCGACACCCGGCCACCGCGTGCGGGGAAAGCGGATTCACCGCGGTGTCCTCGGTGGCCGGCAAGGTCGCCGGCGCACCGTAGCGTGAGCCGCCCGAGGCGGCGTACACCATCCGCCCCACTCGCGCCCCCGGCGGCTCGCTTCCAGCACGTTGATGGTGCCCAGCACGTTGTTGTGAACGGCTGCAACCGATCTGAATCGGATCCCGGCGACACCGCCGCGCGCAGGTGGTGTGCTGTGCATCGTCACTCCTCGAGGTGTCTTTCCCCGAAGTGCGCGGCACCGCCGACGCTGCGCAAGGCGCCGGCAACGTCAAGCACCGGAGCCACGTTGGCGGCCCACCACACGTGGTGATTCGGACGGGTGGCGCGCCTGCGCCACAGGTCGGCGACGCGGTGCAGCCAGGCCAGCACAATGGCTACGCGCTCGTCGACGCGCCCCGCCACACGATCGCGATCGCCGGTGTCGGCGCCCGACCGTTCCCGCGCGGCGCGCAGCGCGTTGCGCTCACGCTCCAGGAGGCCGCCCGCCCGCAGCCGTTCGGCGACAACCGTCCCCAACTCGGCTTCGGCAACCTGGCAACTCGCGGTGAGGATCATCAAATATTCGTCGAGCAGAGCGGGGCGTCCCCCGCGGGCTCCGCCCCAGTCGACGATGCCCGTGACCGGGCCCGCGACGCCGTCGACCAGGACGCTGCCGGGGGTGTAGTCACCGTGGGTCCAGCTCACCGGCATGCGCCAGCCGCCCAGGTCGCTGCGCAGCATCGTCGAGAGCCGGTCCACCTTCGCAATCCGGCCCGGGTCCAGCCGACGGCACATCGAGGTCAAGCCCGCCAGCGGTTCCACGAGCCATCGCCGCACCAGGCTGGCGTTGTTGACGCCGACGAACCTGGTAGTCCGGCGGTGCAGCGGCGCGATCGCGCACAGGGCCGCGGCGGTCAGTTCCTCGATGCGGTCGGGGCGCAGTTCCAGCATCTCGGCCATGTCGATGCCCGGCCGGAAAGACTCCACGGACAGGGTCGCGTCGGTGCGCTTGTCGAAGGCCAGGATGCGCGGGAGCAGTTCGCGCCATTGCCCGTCGAGTCCGCGGTGGATGGCCAGTTCGGACAGCGCGGTGCGCTGGGCGCGCAGTTCCGCGGCGCCCAGCGGGCCGCGGGCCACCTTCAACACCGCGGCGGGCGGTCCCTGCTCGGGACCGAGCAGGAACACGGTCGTGTCGTCCACGAATTCGGTCGGCGGCACGCTCAGTTCGATGTCGATAACGCCGATCGGCAGGTTGGCGGCGCCGATCGGGCGCGCCCACAGGGACGGCGTCGTCGGGTTGATCCGCCCGGCGCTCATCGGCGGGCCGTCCGCGCCGCGAACGGATCGCCCGCGGCCGCAATCGCCTCACCCGCCGCATCGCCCCCCGCAATTCCGCTCCGTGTCCCCATGCCTGCGATCGGACCTGCGCCCGTCGCCTGCGGGAGCGGCGATCGGACGCGGCTCGTGCCGGCCGTGTCTGGGAACGAGACGCTGGTCATGCGTGGGTGCCAATCTCTGAGGCGCTGCACGATTCACATTCTGGACGAGCGAAACGTTGCCCGTCGGACGCGACGCGCCGGCTCCGTGTCATGACGGGGCCGCGGCGTGCCGCGTGGCGTGACTCCGCAGGGTGCGATCCAAGTGGTTCTCGGCGTGGTAACCACCGTCTGCCTAAGATCCCATGTTGCTCCTCAAACGGCGACCCGGAACCCGGGCATGCGGCGGCGTTTCGGCGCAGTCATACCGCGGCTGATTTCGATCCCCGGGATTACATCCTTTATGTCGAATGATAAAGCCAATACCAGACTACTAGTCATTTCCGCGCCTCCCGAGCGCGTTGATGTCGGCTCCGGCCCGTCGGCCCGGCACACTAGCCTGGCAGCAGATCGTCGGCGCTGCGTCCATGACGCCGGCAGCGCGCCCACGAACCGCCGAAAGCGAGCCTATGAGCCGGGATCCGGTCGAAGTGACCCGCGGTCTCCTGAGCACGACCGCCGGGCTGCGGCACGGATTCCTCGACGTCCTGGGTGAATCGATGGGCTCCCCGGCCCCGACGTTTGCGCAGCGCGCGATGAACAGCCCGGTGGTCGCGACGGTCTACGAACGGCTGTGGCGTCCAACATCGTTCTACGCCGCCAGCGGCGTCACCACCATGGCCGAGCAGCGGCGTGCGGCCACGGCCCTGCGCCTGTCCACCGCTCGGCGACTGCTTGATGTCGCTTGCGGCCCTGGCAATTTCACCGGCCCGCTGTCGGCCCGGCTTGCCGACGGCGGCCTGGCCGTCGGGTTTGACATCTCCGAGCCGATGCTGAGCCGGGCCGTCCAGGACAACAGCACGGACCGCACCTGCTACGTCCGGGGCGACGCCCGCGCGTTGCCGTTCGCCGATGCGACCTTCGACGCCGTCTGCTGCTTCGGCGCGCTGTATCTGATGCCCCAGCCGTATCGCGTGGCTAGCGAGATGGTGCGCGTGCTCGCGCCGGGCGGCCGGATCGCGATCCTCACCAGTTACGCCCCGGACGTGTTCCCGATCCGGCACGCCCTGAGCGCCGGCGCCCGCCTGATCGGACTCACCATGTTCGACCGGCGCGCGTTCGTGGACCTGTTCTCGTCGGCGGGGCTCGTCGACATCGAGCAGAAGATCCAGCGCGCGCTGCAGTTCGTCGTCGCCGCGAAGCCCGGCTGAACCGCCCCGACGCGCGAAGCTCGCTGACGCCCGTCATTGACGCCCGTCAGCTAATGGGCGTACGTTGCCTCCATGGAGTCACCACGCACCTCGACGATGACCGGCTCGCCGGCGGGGGGCGTCCGGGAGGCGCGGCGGCTCGAAACCCGGGCACGACTGTTCGACGAGGCGTTGGCCGAGATATCACGGCGCGGGTTTGCCGCCGCCGACGTCAGTGCCATCGCCTCGGCTGCGGGCGTGGCGAGGGGGACGTTCTACTTCCACTTCCCCACCAAGGAGAACGTCCTCGTCGAGCTGGAGCGCAACGAGGAGACCCGGATTGTCGGCGAGCTCGGCCAAGCCACGGGCGATCTGGCCTCGGTACTCTCCCAGCTCGTCGATCACGTGCTCGGCGCCGAACAAAGGCTGGGCGAAGTCGTCTTCCGGGACATGCTCGGATTGCATTTCTCCTCCACTCGTCCGGTCGAAGACGAATTGGCCCGGCACCCGCTCGCGGAGTTCCTGGTGGGCGTGCTTCGCGGCGCCCAGGAGGCAGGGCAGATCTCCGCGGAGGCTGACGCCGGCGAACTCGCAACGTTCTTCCTGACCGGGCTGTTCGCGCTGCTGGCCACCGGAGTCCATGATGCCGCGCTGTTGAGCCGTTACGTGACAACGATCGTCCGAGGAATGGAGAAACGATGAGTCGCACCAGCATCGAGGGCTACCGGGACTTCCTGGCCAGGCGGGACGGCGAAGCCGACCTGCTCAACAGGCGGTTGGCAAATCGGGAGCGGTTCTTCAACGAGCTCGAGGCCAACCCCGTTCGCTCGGCCCACCCCGCCGACCGTGCGACCTTTCTGCGCAACCTGCGGCGCCGGCGACCCGAACCCGGCCTCGACGACAAGATGCTGTTCCTGCTGGCGACCGCCAAACTGAACCAGGCCGAACGCTTCGGCGTCGGGCTCGGCGAGACATACGGGCGCAACAGCGACGAGAACCTCCCGCCCGAGAACGTCTACCTGGAATTGGAAGAGCACTACCACACCCGGCTGCTGGCCTACGCGCTCGACGTCTTCGACCTGAGTTTCCAAGTCGTCCCACCACCTTTCGTGATGCGACAGTTCGTCAAGACGGGCGTGTTCCTGCCCGAACGGCTCGGCTTCCTGTTCGTCGGGGCCGCGGAGATGGCGGGCTGCATCCTGTTCGACGAACTGCGCCGCATCGGCGTCACACTGTTCGCCGACGAACCCGAAGTCGCCCAGCGCATCGAACTGCTCTACAGCGACATCCTCACCGACGAGATCGGCCACGTGGGCTACTGTGCCTCCCGCTGCACCCCAGCGGAGCGGGCGATCATGCGCCGGATCTACCCGGCCATCGGGCGGCTCTTCGCCCGCCAGACCGCCGAGATCAGCCTGCTCGTCGATCCCAAGGCGTTGCACGCCCGGCTCGACCGGCCCTTCGACGTCGACGAACTCACCGCGGGCCTGGCCAACGAGACCTACCTCGTCACGCATCCGTGATGGCTAGCTTGAGCGCGCTGACCTGCTCGAACGTTTGTGGAGCTAAGGGGATTCGAACCCCTGGACTCGTGTGCGGAAATACCCTCTGAGCTGGGACGTGTGTCCAATGGCGTTGTTGCGCCGGAGTCTACTGCCCTGCGGATAGGCATCGTTGTGTTGCGTGGCGTAACAGCGCCGGACCCGAGTTGACACGTGGCCGTCTGCTATCCCGGAGCGACCTCTGGGTAATTCAGAATCGCCGCGTAGTCGCGCCCGCCGTAGAAGACGCCGATGATCGCCACGGTCTGGTCCAACACAGCGAACGCAATAACGACCCGTCTCCTGAAGCCGATCGTGCGCAGCCCTGGCCTGATGTCGTCGCGTGCACTGCCGCGATGGGGGAATGCGGCCAGGTCCTCGCAGTAAGCGACGATCAAATCCGTGTAGCGCGCCGCAACTTCGGCCGATCCCGAAGCGGCGATATAGCGGTACAGCTCGACAAGCTGATCTTCCGCCTCGGGCGTGAAGACGACACTGAGACTCACACGCTCCCGGCCTGCTCGGCGGCCAGGCGCGCCCGTACCCTCTGCGCAGTGACCGCGCGCGAGGGGTCGGCGACGACGGCATCGTATGCGGCGGCCACCTCGTCACGAAGCCAGGCTTCAATAGCCTGATCTCGGGCGAACAACGCCCGCAGGCCTTCGCGGATCACCTCACTCTCGCTGGCGTATTCCCCTGAGCGCACTCGCTCGCGGAGCGCATCGGCCATGTCGTTTGGGAGTGTGATGCTCAGTTGCCGCGTCGTTCGCATGACCGACCTCCATAGTCCAGTACGACTGAATCCTACTCGTATGGCCCGTTGCGGGCACCTGGGTGTCAGGCGGGCCGCCAAAGCTCACGAGCCGTTCGGCGCAGGCGGACTGAGAAAACGGGATTCGAGTGCTGGTCGCGGACTGCTACGTAACAGCGCCCTGAGGGTAGAAAATACCGTTGAGCTGCAGAAATACTGTGGAGCTAAGGGGATTCGAACCCCTGACCTACTCGATGCGAACGAGTCGCGCTACCAACTGCGCCATAGCCCCTGACCGATAGCAGGCTACCAGCCGCGGCGACAACCGCCGAACTGCGCGCGCTACTGTCCGACCGCGCGCGGCAGGTCCCGGGGCCAGCCGTAGTTGCGCGCCGGCATCGCGTAGTCGAGATGCTCGAAGATCGGGTCCTCGTCGTCGATCTCGAGCACCACCGCGCCCGGGCGCCGCAACCGCGAGGGGACCACGTCGTAGTCGCGGTCGTAGGCGTTCTCCACGCCCAGCCGCGCACGCGCCATCCGCTGCATCCGGCGCCGGCGCACCTTCTCCTCGATGCGGGTTTGCCGGCGCAGGTAGCCCAGGTAGAGCAGCGTGACCGCGGTGGCACCGCCGCAGACCCACCAGGCGCTCGGCGACAACTCGAACGCCGCGGTGGCCGAGCCGATCAGGACGACCGCCATCACCATCAGCACGCGCTTGCGAAAGGCGTACTTGCGTGCGCTGACCGCCGCGGCGGTCCTCGTGTCGAACCGACGCCGCCGCGAGCCCGGCGTGACGGCCGCGCGCGGATCCTCGTGCTCGTCGTCCTCGGCCTCGGGCTCCAGTCCCGAGGAGTCCTCGAGGTCGTCGTAGCCGTCGTCCTCGGGCTCGTCGACGGCCTCGTCGACGGCCTCGTCGGCGTCGACCGCCTCGTCGGCGTCGACCACCGGCGCGGGTTCGACCGCCTGCGCGCCGGCACCCGCGGGCAGGGCGCCCGAATCCTCGACGACGTCGACGTCGAGGTAGTCGGGCTCGGTGGGCTCGGCCGGTTCGGCGGCGACGTTCATCAGCGACGGCCGGGCCTGCTGCAACTCGTCGGTGTCAGCGTCGGGCTCGGCGTCGGGCTTGCGGTGATGGTCCCCCGCGGCGCTGCTGACCTCGTCGTCGGCCGGATCTTGCTCGGGCGTCCAGTCGGGATCGCTGCGGTGACCGGCGGCCGGACCGCCGCGCTTGAGCAGGCGGGAGGCGGCGTCGCCGTTGAGCACCCGCGTCGCCAGCGCCACGTCGCTGGTGCGCCGCACCGCGTCGCGCTTGCTGATCAGCATCGGAACCAGCACGAACAGCCAGAGCACCACGAGCGAAATCCACAACAGCGACTGCGGGATGCTTGGCATGATGACCTGCTCTCTTCGGTTCCCATCCCCGCGAGGCCGGTTCGGTGGCCAGCGCGGCCGGGTCAAGTGACCAGGACAATTACACACCTGTAATTCCGCTCTCACAAGCACCAAACGTCACTCGTGTCGCGTCAGTAACAGCCGACCGGCGCAGCCGTGGTCAGGCAGGGGCGCCGCGCCGGTCAAAGAAGACCGGGCGGCGCCGGCTCACGCCCAATCCGCGTGGCCGGCGCGCACCAACGCCGAGGCGATGGATCCGTAGACCTCTTCGACGGTGATGGCCATCAACAGATGGTCCCGCCACGCCCTGTCGACCTCGAGGTAGCGCAGCAACAGGCCCTCTTCCCGGAACCCGACCTTCGCCAGTACGGCGCGGCTGGCGGCGTTCTCGGGGCGCACGGTGGCCTCCACGCGGTGCAACATGACCGGGCCGAAGCAGTGATCGAGACCCAGCGCCAGCGCGGCCGTGGCCACTCCCCCGCCGGTCGCCGACCGCGCCACCCAGTACCCGATCCAGGCCGACCGCAACGCCCCGTGCACCACATTGCCGATCGTCAGCTGACCGCAGAACTGCCCGTCGAGCTCGATGACGTAGGGCAGCATGCGGCCCTTGCGCGCCTCCGACCGCAGGCCCGAGCACAACGCCGGCCAGGCGGCGATGGTGTGCCGCATGGTCCAGTCGCCCTCGGCGCTGGGCTCCCACGGTTCGAGGTGGGCCCGATCGGCCAGCCGGATCCGGCTCCACTGCGCGCCGTCCCGCATGCGCACCGCGCGCAACCGGACCACGCCGGCGGGGACCCGCAGGGGGCCCACGTCCAGGGGCCAGCCCGGGTGACGGGAGTTGGACCGCAACAGGTTCGCGCGCATGATGATCGCCCGTCAGCCGCGCTGGGCCAGGAACGCGACGTCGACGAGCTCGCCGGTGCGGATCTGCTCGGCACCGCTGGGCACCACGACCAGACAGTTCGCTTCGGCGAGCGTGGCCAGCAGGTGCGACGACGCCCCCGGGGCCCCGCCGAGCGCCTGCACCAGGTACTCCCCGGTGTCCTGGTCGCGCATCAGCTGACCCCGCAGGTAGCCCTTGCGGCCGGCCACCGAGGTGATCGGCGACAGGGTGCGCGCCCGCACGATCCGGCGCATCGGTTGGCGCTTGCCCAGCGACAGCCGGATCAGTGGCCGGACCATCACCTCGAAGACCACCAGGGCGCTGACCGGATTGGCCGGCAGCAGGAACGTCGGGACGCCCTCGCGGCCCAGCTGCCCGAAACCCTGGACCGACCCGGGGTGCATCGCGACCCGGACGACCTCCATCTCGCCGAGCTCGGAGAGCGCCACCCGCACCGCCTCGGTGGCCGCGCCGCCGACCGCCCCGGCGATCACGACGGCCTCGGAGCGGTTGATCTGGCCTTCGACGACGTCGCGGAGCTCCTCGGGGTCACCGCTGACGATGCCGACGCGGTTGACCTCCGCCCCGGCATCGCGGCCCGCGGCCGCCAGCGCATAGGAGTTGACGTCGTACACCTGCCCGTTGCCCGGGGTACGCGAGATGTCGACCAGCTCGCCGCCGACGGCCATGACCGACAGCCGCGGCCGCGGATGGACCAGCACGCGTTCGCGGCCGACGGCGGCCAGCAGCCCGACCTGGGCCGCGCCGATGATGGTGCCGGCCCGCACCGCGACGTCCCCGGGCTGCACGTCATCGCCGGCCCGGCGCACGTAGGCACCCGAGGGCGCCCCGCGATAGATCCGCACCTTCGACATCCCGCCGTCGGTCCACCGCAGCGGCAGCACGGCGTCGGCCAGCGTGGGCAGCGGCGCCCCGGTCTGCACCCGGACCGCCTGGCGGGGCTGCAGCCGGCCGGGACTGCGGGCACCGGCCTCGATGGTGCCCATCACCGGCAGCACCAGGCCCTCACGCAAGTCCTCGTCGCCGACCTGGTCGCCAGAGGACTCGTCGGGGGATGCGACGTGTTCGTCGGCGGCCAGCTCGCCGATGCCCAACACGTCGACGCTGCGCACCGCGTAGCCGTCGATGGCGGCCTGGTCGAAACCGGGCAGCGGCCGCTCGGTCACCACCTCTTCGGCGCACATCAATCCCTGCGCCTCGGCGATCGCGACGCGGATCGGCCGTGGGGCCACCGCGGCGGCCGTTATCCGGGCCTGCTGCTCCTCCACAGAACGCACAAGCGCGCCTTTCTGCCCTCAAGCCCTGGCGGGCGCGACCGTCGGCGACGCCGGGCCCGAGGGCCCGCCCGACAACCAAAACCGCCGGGACCGCCTCGTTTTCGGCCCGGCTAGTGCTCGGTCAGGCCTAACCGCGCCACCAACCATCGCCGCAGATCCGGGCCATAGTCGTCGCGATCCAATGCAAAGTCAACCGCAGCCTTGAGGTAGCCGCCGGGATTTCCCAGGTCGTGTCGAGAACCGCGATGCACGACGACGTGCACCGGGTGGCCCTCGGAGATCAGCAGCGCGACCGCGTCCGTGAGCTGCACCTCGCCGCCCGCCCCGCGCTCGATGCGGCGCAGCGCGTCGAAGATGGCGCGGTCGAGCACGTAGCGGCCCGCCGCGGCATACATCGACGGGGCGTCCGCGGGATTGGGCTTCTCGACCATGCCCCTGACGCGCAGCACGTCGGGATTCTCCGCGCCGGACGCGGGTTCGACATCGAACACGCCGTAGGCGCTGATCTCGTCGGGGGTGACCTCGATGGCGCACAACACCGTGCCGCCGTATTCGGCGCGCACCTTCGCCATCTTCTCCAGCACCCCGGTCGGCAGCACCAGGTCGTCGGGCAGCAACACCATGACGGCGTCTTCGTCGGCCGACAGCGTGGGCTCGACGCAGCCGATTGCGTGTCCCAGGCCGAGCGGCTTGGCCTGCACGACGGACTCGACCTTGATCAGCTGGGGCGCGCGGCGCACCTTGTCGAGCATCGCTGTCTTCCCGCGCGCCTCGAGCGTTCCCTCGAGCACCAGGTCCTGGACGAAGTGCGCGACGACGCCGTCCTTGCCCTCGGAGGTGATGATCACCAGGCGCTCGGCGCCGGCGGCGGCCGCCTCCGCGGCGACCAGCTCGATGCCGGGGGTGTCGACGACGGGCAACAGCTCCTTGGGCACCGTCTTGGTTGCCGGCAGGAAACGCGTGCCCAGACCGGCCGCTGGGACGATCGCCGTGTAGGGGATCGGAACTTCAGGTCGCGACATTGTTCACACGATAACCTGCACGGAGCCACGCGAGTGGGCGTGGCGGCGGGAATGACCGCCCTGTCGATGGTGAACAAATGGCGACGGTGAGCAAGAGCGCGCTGCGGGCACAGCTGCTGGCGGCGCGGCGTCGCGTTCCCCGCGACGTGCGCGCCGGCGAGGCGCGCATGCTTCGCGCCGGGCTGGAGCGTGTGGTGAGCGGCCAAGCCACGGTCTGCGCGTACGTGCCGGTGGGCACCGAACCGGGATCCCCCGAGCTGCTCGACACCTTGTTCGACCGGGCCGGGCGGGTGTTGCTGCCGTTGGCGCGCACCGACGCCGACGGCGGCCCGATGCCGCTGCGCTGGGGCGAATACCGGCCCGGCGCGCTGGTCCCCGGGCCGTGGGGCCTACTCGAACCCGAGGAACCCTGGCTGCCGGCGTCGGCGCTGGCCGACGCCGACCTGGTGATCGTCCCGGCGCTGGCGGTGGATCGCCGCGGCGTTCGCCTGGGCCGGGGCGCCGGGTTCTACGACCGCTCGCTGCCGGCGCGCAACCCCGCGGCGCGCCTGATCGCCGTGGTGCGCGACGACGAGCTTCTCGACGAGCTGCCGGCGGAGGCGCACGACGTGGCGATGACGGATGCGATCACCCCGCGACGCGGGGTGATCGGCCTGTCCAGCGGCGGGGAATGAAGCGTGCCACGTGGCGGTTCTAGCACTTGAAACGCTAGAGTGCTAACCAGACTCCCAATCCTTCAAGCCCCGGACCCGGAGGTTCACGTGCCGACCTACAGCTACGAATGCACGGAGTGCGGCAACCGCTTCGACATCGTGCAGGCGTTCACCGACGATGCGCTGACCACCTGTGAACAGTGCTCCGGCCGGCTGCGCAAGCGGTTCAACTCCGTCGGGATCGTGTTCAAGGGCAGCGGTTTCTACCGCACCGACAGCCGCGAGTCGGCCAAGTCGGCGACGAACGGCACCAACGGGTCCGCCAAGAACGGCTCCTCGGAAAGCTCCGGGTCAACCGAAAAGTCGGGATCGAGCGAGAAGTCCGGATCCGCCGAGAAGGCGCCCAGCACCAGCAACAGTTCCAGTTCCACGCCGTCCCCGGCGGCCGCGTCGAGCTAGCGGTTATCCACAACGCGGCGCCCGCGCGGCGGCGCCCGCGCCGCGCCGCGCCTACCGTTGCGGCGTGGCGGAATCCTCGCTGAATCCAGCGGCGTGGCGCCGGGTCGCGGCCTCGTTGCGCCTCGACTGGACCCGCACCGTGCCGGCTCGGCGGGTGGCCGCGGGCGGGCTGGTGGTGCTGGCCGGGGTCGCCGTGCTGCGGTCCGACCCGGGCGACGAGCGCGCCGCGGTCGTGGTGGCCGCGCGTGACCTCGCCCCCGGCACCGCCCTGACCGCCGACGATGTCCGGCTCGAAAGCCGCTCGGCGACGACGATTCCCGACGGAGCCACGACCGACCCCGCGGCCGTGGCCGGTTCGACGCTGGCGGGCCCGGCCAGGCGCGGCGAGGTGCTCACCGACGTGCGGTTGCTCGGCAGCCGGCTGGCCGAGGCCGCAATCGGGTCGAAGGCCGGGCCGGGCGCCCGCATCGTGCCGCTGCAACTGGCCGACGGCGCCCTGCTGGACGTCGTCCGCGTGGGCGATGTGGTTGACGTGCTCGCCGCGCCGGCCACCGACCCGACCACGACCGGCCGGGCCGTCGGCAAAGTGGTGGCCACCGACGCCGTCGTCGTCCTCGTGTCGGCGCGGTCAAAAGCCCAGGCCACCGATGGCGACCGCGTAGTGTTGGTTGCGCTGCCGGCCCGCGTGGCGAACACGGTGGCGGGCTCGACGCTGGGGCAGGCGGTCACCCTCACCCTGCATTGAGTTCCGGCCGCTGCTCGGCGTGCGTTCCGCAGCAAACTCTGTCCAGTCCAGAAAGGACATGTTTGTGTTCAACGGATTCAAGGAGTTTCTCTCCCGGGGCAACATCGTCGACTTGTCCATCGCGGTGGTCGTCGGTACCGCTTTCACGGCCCTGGTCACCAAGTTCACCGAGAGCATCATCACGCCGCTGATCAACCGGATCGGCGTCAACCAGCAGTCCGACGTCGGCGCCCTGCGGATCAGCATCGGCGGCGGCCAGACGATCGACCTGAACGTCCTGCTGTCGGCCGCGATCAATTTCGTCCTGATCGCCGCCGTCGTGTACTTCTTCATCGTCTTGCCCTACAGCACGCTGCGCAAGCGCGGCGAGGTCGAGGCGGCGGACGACGCGCAGGTCGTCCTGCTCACAGAGATCCGCGACCTGCTGGCCCAGACCAACGGGGACCCGTCGGGCAAGCACGGCGGTGGCATCGACAAGACGCCCACCCCCAGCCACGGACCCCGCGCGGACGCCGAGAACCAGTGAACCGGCGCTGAGGCGCCGTCAGATCTCCAGGCTCGACAACTGGCCGATGATCTGGGCCGCCAGCGGGTTCAGCGTCGCCATCCCGTCACGCACCGCGTAGCGGGAACCGGCGAGGTTGACCACCAACGTACTGCCCGACACCCCGGCCAGACCGCGGGACAATCCCGCGTCGACGATCCCCGCGGACAGGCCCGACGCGCGGACGGCCTCGGCGATACCGAGGATCTCCCGGTCCAGAATGTCGCGGGTGGCCTCCGGGGTGACGTCGCGCGGCGTGACCCCGGTACCCCCGACGGACACCACCAGGTCCACCCCGCCGATCACCGCGGTGTTCAGCGCGTTCCGAATCTCGACCTCGTCGGCCGCGACCGCCACCACACCGTCGACGACGAACCCCGCCTCGGTCAGCAGCTCCGTGACCAACGGCCCGCTGTGGTCCTCGTCCCCGTGCGCGGTGCGGTCGTCGACCACCACCACCAGAGCCCGGCCGACCACCAACTCCGCACCCGTCTCCATAGGAGCAACCGTATATCCGAGCTCCGACAGACCCGCCGCGGAGGGTTCATCGACTCTCATCACTGGTCCGCCTTGCCGAGCGTCACCTGCACGGTCCGGCTCCCGCCACCGGCGGGATCCTCGAAGGTCAGCGAGATCTTGTCGCCGGGTGCCCGGGAGCGCACGGCGGCGACCAGGGCGTCGGCGCTGTTGATCGGGCGGTCGTCGACCTTGGTGACGACCACGCCCTTGGGGACCCCGGCGGTCGCGGCCGCACCGCCCTGCACGACTTCGACCACCTTGGCGCCCGGCGAGCCCTTGTCGTTGGTCACCTGCACGCCCAGCGACGCGTGCGACGCCTTGCCGGTGCTGATCAGCTCGTCGGCGATGCGCTTGGCCTGGTCGACCGGAATCGCGAAGCCCAGCCCGATCGAGCCGCTCTGGGCATCCGGCGAATCGGCGCCGAGGGTGGCGATCGCCGAGTTCACCCCCACCAGTTGACCGTTCATGTTGACCAGGGCGCCGCCGGAGTTACCCGGGTTGATCGCGGCGTCGGTCTGGATCGCGTCCAGCACGGTGTTCTGGTTGCCCGACTCACCGGTCGTGGACACCGGACGGTTCAGCGCGCTGACGATCCCGGTGGTCACCGTGCCGGACAGGCCCAGCGGCGACCCGATCGCCACCACCGGCTGGCCGACCCGCAGATCCGACGAGGAGCCCAGCGCGATGGGGGTGAGCCCCGACACGCCCTGCACCCGGATCACGGCGATGTCGCTGGTGGGATCGGTGCCCACCACCGTGAAGGGGGCGGTGCGCCCGTCGGAGAACGTCACGGTCGTCTTCGGCGCGGGGTTGGCACCGCCACCGCCTCCGCCGGGCGGTTTGCCCGGCTCCGCGGCGGCGGCGACCACATGGTTGTTGGTCAGGATCAGCCCGTCGGAGGACAGGACGATGCCCGAGCCCTCCTCGGACTGGCGGCCCAGGTCGGTCTCGAGCATGACGACGCTGGGCACCACCTTGGACGCGACCTGTTCGACGCTGCCCGGGGGCATATTGGCGGCCGGGACGCTGGGGGCGGCCCCGATCACGCGACCGCCGTTCGCGGTGGCGGAGTGCGAGCCCAGCTCGACGACCGTCGCCGCGGCGCCGCCGATGCCGGCCGACACCACCGCGATCGCCAACGCGCCCACGACCATCAGGCCCCCGCGGGAGCGCTTTCGGCGCACGGGCGGGGGACCCATCGGGGGCAGCATCCCGGGTATCGGACCCGTGCCGGTGCCGCCCGAGATCGGGCCGGACGCGGTGCTCCCGGGCCCGCCACCGTACGGATCGCGGGGTTGGCGGTACTGCGACGGCTGCGAACGCTGGTAGCGCCAGTCGTACTGCTGGTTGTACGGATTCTGCTGCCCCTGGCCATAAGCGGGGGGCACAGGCTGGTTAGGCGCAGTACGGTATCCCGGCTGCTGCGGCGGTGGCGAATACCTCGGGTGATTCGTCATGTCGCTGAGTTCGCTCTTCCTCTAACGTCGGCTGTTTCGGGCACGACTGTCCTGGATTTCAACAGTAGCTGTACAACTACCTTGCTCGCGCGGACTGAGAGTCCACTGAGATAACGTTCGCCGATTCCCCAAAGTTCGCCGATTTTCCGGCCACCGGGGTAGTCGGGTCGGTGTTCTCGCCGGTGTCGTCTCCCGCGGCGGACGCCGGATACGGCGGGACGGGCATCGGCCGGCCGGGCAGCAACACATAAATCGAGGTTCCGGGCGGCTGACCGCCCGGCACCGTGTCCTCGACGCGAAGCATCCCACCGTGCTTGAGCACGACGTGCTTCACGATCGCCAGCCCCAGCCCCGAACCCGGCATCGCGCGCGCCGTCGTCGAGCGGTAGAACCGCTCGAACACCAGGCGGCGCTCGTGCGGCGGAATGCCGGGGCCGTAGTCGTAGACGATGAGCTCGGCGTGCGACGGGTCGAGCTGCCTGATCCGGACACCGACGTGGCCGCCCGGCGGGCTCCACTTGGCCGCGTTGTCGAGCAGGTTCAGCGCCGCGCGCGACAGGCCCGCCGAATCGCCGTAGACCTGCCAGGGGATGACCTGGACGTCGAACTCGATGTCGTTACGCCGCCGCTTGACCCGCTCGAGGCTGCGGTCCACGACGTCGGACATGTCCACCAGCTCGTGCACCACCTGTCCGGCGTCGTCGCGGGTCAGGTCCACCAAATCGCCGACCAGCGTGGACAGTTCTTCGATCTGCGCGAGCACGTCGGCGCGCAGGTCCACCATCTCCTGCTCGGGCAGCCGCGGCGCCCCGGGTTCCATCGAGGCCATCAGCAGCTCGACGTTGGTGCGCAGCGACGTCAGCGGGGTACGCAGTTCGTGCCCGGCGTCGGTGACCAGCCGGGCCTGCCGCTCCCGCGACTCGGCCAGCGCCCGCAACATCAAGTTGAATGCCTCGGTGAGCCTGGCCAATTCGTCGCTGCCGAACACCGGGATGGGCCGCAGGTCGTCGGTGCGTGCCACCCGTTCGGCCGCCTCGGTCAGGCGGGCCACCGGTCGCAGCCCGGCCCGGGTGACCATGCCGCCGGCCACCGCGGCGACCGCCACACCGATGCCGCCGACGATCAGCAACACCCAGCGCAGTTTGGTCATCACCGCCTCGGTGGGCCGCAGGCTCTTGGAGATCAGCAGCGAACTGCCGTTGGGCAGGTGGATGGCCAGGATCCGCTGATCGGCCGCGGTGCGCCGCGACATGAACAGCTCACCGTTGATGACGGCCTTCTCCGCCGGCCCCACCGGCAGTGTCTGGCCCGGCTGCTGGGCGGTGTAGATGGAGCGGCCCGGGTTCACCAGCATCGCGTTGACATCGGAGTAGGCCGTGCCCTCGATGGCCTTGCCGGGGTCGGCGGCCAGGGACCCGCTGGCGATCAGCAGCTGGGCCCGGCTCTGCAGCTGGTTGTCGATGTCGTTGTAGAGCGCCGCCGAGATGACCGCGTACACCGCGAATGCCATGAGGACGACGACCATCGCGACCATCGACAT
Organism: uncultured Actinomycetota bacterium; assembly: GCA_963711445.1. Classification (GTDB taxonomy): domain Bacteria; phylum Actinomycetota; class Actinomycetes; order Mycobacteriales; family Mycobacteriaceae; genus Mycobacterium. The sequence goes on along the minus strand of CAVQEF010000001.1, from coordinate 333,499 downwards.
GGCCAGCACCATCACCCGCCAGCGCAGGGAGAGCGAACTGGCGGGCGACAGGGGTGCGCGCCGGCGCCGGTCGATGCGGATCATCGTGGGAATGGCGGCATCACGGCGGGGTCTCCCGCAGCACGTAACCCACGCCGCGGACCGTGTGGATCAGCCGGGGTTCGCCGTCGGCCTCGGTCTTGCGGCGCAGGTACCCGACATACACCTCCAGCGCGTTGCCCGAGGTCGGGAAGTCGAATCCCCACACCTCCTCGAGGATCCGGCTGCGGGTGAGCACGCGGCGCGGGTTGGCGATCAGCATTTCCAGCAGCGAGAACTCGGTTCGGGTCAGGCTGATCTGCCGTTGCCCGCGGGTGACCTCACGCGTCACCGGGTCCAACGTCAGGTCCGAGAACCGCAGCGCGATCGACTCCACGTCGTCGTCGGGCTTGGTGCGACGCAGCAGCGCGCGCATCCGCGCCAGCAGCTCTTCCAGCGCGAACGGCTTGGGCAGGTAGTCGTCCGCGCCGGCGTCCAAGCCCGCAACCCGCTCGGACACCGAATCACGGGCGGTCAGCACCAGGATGGGCAGGTCGTCGCCGGTGCTGCGCAGCTGACGGCACACCTCGAGACCGTCCAGCCGCGGCATCATGACGTCCAGCACGAGTGCATCGGGCCGCTCGCTGACGATCATGTCAAGGGCTTCGACGCCGTCGTGGGCGAGATCCACCGTGTACCCGTTGAAGGAAAGCGACCGGCGTAGCGACTCGCGCACCGCGCGGTCGTCGTCGACGACCAGTATCCGCACGGCCACTAGTTTCGCCCCGGCGCCTGAGAGCGGCCTGAGAGGCGCGCCGCGTATTTGCCGAGATCTGCGACCGGCGTCGCTGCGGGCCGGCCGGGCCCGGGCAGGGGTCCGACGGTCCGACTAGCGCCGGTCGAGGTCGATGAGGCCAAGACGGGCGGCCTTGAGCAGCCTGCGCGGCACCTTGTGCCGCTGACCCGCCACCGTCACGCCGACGAGCTCGGTCTTCTCGGCTTTCCACTGCGCGCGGCGGCTTCGGGTGTTGGCGCGCGACATCCTGCGCTTGGGTACGGCCATGGTCGGGCCTAACTCCTCGATGTGGGGCTTGGGTCGGTGCGTCGCGCGGCATGGCCGGTGCGGCCGAACGGGCGACGATTGCCTCACAGGATAGTCGCATGGCTGCTGGTGGCCAAAATCGACGGACCGAGGGCCGGATATGTCCAGATATCCAGCGGCGCCGCCGGGGAGCCTTGACGTGGCACCCGCGGCACCCGTTAACCTACCGGTTGGTTGGTTCCGCTCACCGGTGAGTTCAGGAATGGAGGACGCCCATGGCCTCTCCTTCTGGCGCTTCTGGCGGCGCCGTCCGGATCGCGAACTGCTCAGGCTTCTACGGCGACCGGCTCTCGGCGATGCGCGAAATGCTGACCGGCGGGGACGTGGATTTCATCACCGGTGACTACCTGGCCGAACTGACCATGCTGATCCTGGGCCGCGACCGGATGAAGCACCCCGACCGGGGCTACGCCAAGACCTTCCTGGCCCAGCTGGAGGACTGCCTCGGCGAGGCCCGCGACCGCGGGGTACGCATCGTCGTCAACGCCGGCGGGCTCAACCCCGCCGGGCTGGCCGACGCGGTGCGCGCCCTGGCGGCGCGGCTGGGCATCGCCGCCCGGGTCGCCCATGTCGAAGGTGACGACCTGGCGCCGCGCGCGGCGGAACTCGGGTTGGGCACGCCGCTGACCGCCAACGCCTACCTGGGCGCGTGGGGCATCGTCGACTGCCTGGGCGACGGGGCCGACGTCGTTGTCACCGGCCGGGTCACCGACGCCTCGGTGACAGTCGGGGCGGCGGCCGCGCACTTCGGCTGGGGGCGCACCGACTACGACCGGCTCGCAGGCGCCGTGGTCGCCGGGCATGTCATCGAATGCGGTGTCCAGGCCACCGGCGGCAACTATTCGTTCTTCACTGAAATCCCGGCGGTGCCTGGCCTCCTGCACGCCGGCTTCCCGCTGGCCGAGGTCCACGCCGACGGTTCGTCGGTGATCACCAAGCACCCCGGCACCGGCGGCCTGGTCAGCGTCGACACCGTCACCGCGCAACTGCTCTACGAGGTCGGCGGCGCCCGCTACGCCAACCCCGACGTGACGGCCCGCATCGACACCGTCGAGCTGTCGCCGGAAGGGCCCGACCGGGTCCGCATCAGCGGGGTTCGCGGCGAGCCGCCGCCGCCCACCTACAAGGTGTCGCTGAACAGCATCGGCGGGTTCCGCAACGCCATGACCTTCGTGCTGACCGGCCTGGACATCGAGGCCAAGGCCGACCTGGTGCGCCGCCAGCTCGAGGCCGCGCTCACCGTCAAGCCCGCTGAGCTGCAGTGGACCCTGGCGCGCACCGACCACACCGACGCCGATACCGAGGAAGCCGCCAGCGCCCTGCTGCGCTGCGTGGTCCGCGACCCCGACCCCGCCAACGTGGGACGCCAATTCTCTTCGGCAGCAGTCGAATTGGCTCTCGCCAGCTATCCGGGCTTCCACGTGACCGCCCCGCCGGGCGACGGCCAGGTGTACGGCGTGTTCACCGCAGGCCATGTCGAGGCCACCGAGGTGGCGCACGTCGCGGTCCGCACCGACGGAACGCGCGTTGAAATTCCCTGCGCTACGGAGACTTTGGAGCTGCAACCCGTCGATACCCCCGCTCTGCCCCCGCCGCTGCCGGCCGGCCCGACCCGCCGCGCGCCGCTGGGCCGCATCGCCGGCGCCCGCAGCGGCGACAAGGGCGGATCGGCCAACGTCGGGGTCTGGGTCCGCACCGACGACCAATGGCGCTGGCTGGCCAACACGTTGACCGTCGAGCTGCTCGGGCAGCTGTTGCCCGAGGCGGCGGACTTCCCGGTGACCCGTCATCTGCTGCCCAACCTGCGCGCGGTGAACTTCCTCATCGACGGCATCCTCGGTCAGGGCGTCGCCTACCAGGCCCGCTTCGATCCACAGGCCAAGGGGCTGGGCGAATGGCTGCGCAGCCGCTGCCTCGACATCCCGGAAGGGCTCTTGTGAATCTTTGGCACACCCCGGAGCGCGAACAGCTGCGAAAGACGGTGCGCTCCTTCACCGAACGCGAGATCCTGCCCCACGCCGACGAATGGGAACGCACCGGCGGGTTGCCCCGCGACCTGCACCGGCGCGCCGGGGCGGCCGGCCTGCTGGGCGCGAATTTCCCCGAAGCGGTCGGCGGCGGAGGCGGGGACGGCGCCGACTCGGTGATCATCTGCGAGGAGGTGCACCAGGCCGGCGCGCCGGGCGGCGTGTTCGCCTCGCTGTTCACCTGCGGCATCGCGGTGCCGCACATGATCGCCTCCGGTGACGCGCGGCTGATCGAGGAGTTCGTCCGCCCGACGCTGGCCGGGGACAAGATCGGGGCGCTGGCGATCACCGAGCCCGGCGGCGGCTCGGACGTCGGGCATCTGCGGACCACGGCGGTCTCAGACGGCGACCACTACGTGGTCAACGGCGCCAAGACCTACATCACCTCCGGAGTGCGCGCCGACTACGTCGTCACCGCGGTGCGCACGGGAGGTCCTGGGGCCGCGGGGGTTTCGCTGCTGGTGGTGGAGAAGGGCACACCCGGATTCGAAGTCACCCGCAAGCTGGACAAGATGGGCTGGCGCTCCTCGGACACCGCCGAGCTGTCCTACACCGACGCCCGCGTACCGGCGGCCAACCTCGTCGGCGCCGAGCACAGCGGATTCGCCCAGATCGCCCAGGCCTTCGTCGCAGAGCGTATCGGCCTCGCCGCGCAAGCATATTCGAGCGCCCAGCGGTGCCTGGACCTGACGGTGCAGTGGTGCCGCGACCGGGAGACCTTCGGCCGCCCACTGATTTCGCGCCAGTCGGTACAGAACACGCTGGCCGAGATGGCCCGCCGCATCGACGTCGCCCGCGTGTACTCGCGCCACGTGGTCGAACGCCAGCTCGCCGGGGAGACCGACCTGATCGCCGCGGTGTGCTTCGCGAAGAACACCGCCGTCGAGGCCGGCGAATGGGTCGCCAACCAGGCTGTCCAACTGTTCGGCGGCATGGGCTACATGGCCGAATCCGAAGTCGAACGCCAATACCGGGACATGCGCATCCTGGGCATCGGCGGCGGCACCACCGAAATCCTCACCGCCCTGGCGGCCAAAACCCTGGGATACCAATCGTGACCGTATTGCACTCGACGCTCGACCCGGCCGGCCCCGCCTACGGGGAGGCGGCCTCGGCGGCGAGCGCCAGGCTCGCCGAGATCGACGGCGAACTCGCCAAGGCGCTCGGGGGCGGCGGCGCCAAGTACGTCGAGCGTCACCACGCCCGTGGCAAGCTGACCGCGCGCGAACGCATCGAACTGCTCGTCGATCCAGATTCGCCATTCCTCGAGCTTTGCCCGCTGGCGGCCTATGGCAGCGCCTTCCAGGTCGGCGCCAGCCTGGTCACCGGCATCGGGGCGGTGTCGGGGGTGGAATGCATGATCGTGGCCAACGACCCGACGGTCAAGGGCGGCACCAGCAACCCCTGGACGCTGCGGAAAATCCTGCGGGCCAAGAAGATCGCCCTGGAGAACCGGCTTCCGGTCATCTCGCTCGTGGAGTCCGGCGGAGCGGACCTGCCCACCCAGAAGGAGGTCTTCGTCCCCGGCGGGCAGATGTTCCGCGACCTGACCCGATTGTCGGCGGCCGGGATCCCTACCATTGCATTGGTTTTCGGCAACTCCACCGCGGGCGGCGCCTACGTGCCGGGGATGTCCGATCACGTGGTGATGATCAAAGAACGCTCGAAGGTGTTCCTGGCCGGTCCCCCGCTGGTCAAGATGGCCACCGGGGAGGAGTCCGACGACGAATCCCTGGGTGGTGCCGAAATGCACGCCCGCGTCTCGGGTTTGGCCGACTACTTCGCCGTCGACGAGCTCGACGCCATCCGCATCGGACGCCGCGTCGTCGCCAGGCTGAACTGGGTCAAGCGGGGTCCCGCGCCCGGGCCCGTGACCGAGCCGCTGTTCGACGCCGAGGAACTGATCGGCATCGTGCCCCCCGACCTGCGCATCCCGTTCGACCCACGGGAGGTCATCGCCCGCATCGTCGACGGCTCCGACTTCGACGAGTTCAAGCCGATGTACGGGTCGTCGTTGGTGACGGGCTGGGCCCGGCTGCACGGCTACCCGCTCGGCATCCTGGCCAACGCCCGCGGCATCCTGTTCAGCGAGGAGGCGCAGAAGGCCACCCAGTTCATTCAGCTGGCAAACCGCTCCGACACGCCCCTATTGTTCCTGCACAACACCACCGGGTACATGGTGGGCAAGGAATACGAAGAAGGCGGCATGATCAAGCACGGCTCGATGATGATCAACGCCGTCTCCAACTCGACCGTCCCGCACATCTCCGTGCTGATCGGCGCCTCCTACGGCGCCGGGCACTACGGCATGTGCGGTCGCGCCTACGACCCCCGGTTCCTGTTCGCCTGGCCGTCCGCGAAGGCCGCGGTGATGGGCGGCGCGCAACTGTCGGGCGTGCTGTCGATCGTGAGCCGGGCGGCCGCCGCGGCACGTGGGCAGCAGGTCGACGAGGAGGCCGACGCCGCGATGCGGGCGGCCGTCGAGGGCCAGATCGAGGCCGAGTCGCTGCCCCTGGTCCTGTCCGGGATGCTCTACGACGACGGGGTGATCGATCCGCGCGACACCCGCACCGTGTTGGGATTGTGTTTGTCCGCCATCGCCAATGGACCGATCAAGGGGACGTCGAACTTCGGCGTCTTCCGGATGTGAGCCGCATGGGAATCACCCGCGTACTCGTCGCCAACCGGGGCGAAATCGCCCGACGGGTCTTCGCCACCTGCCGCAGGCTGGGCCTGGGCACCGTCGCCGTCCACACCGACCCCGACGCCGCCGCCCCACACGTCAGCGAGGCGGACGCCCGGGTCCGGCTGCCGAATACCGGCGACTATCTCAACGCCGACGCCCTGATCGGGGCGGCTCGCGCCGCCGGGGCCGACGCGGTGCATCCGGGCTACGGGTTCCTCTCGGAGAATGCCGAATTCGCGGCCGCGGTCGGCGCGGCGGGGCTGACGTGGATCGGGCCGCCGGTGGATGCGGTGCGGGCGATGGGCTCCAAGATCGAGGCCAAGAAGCTCATGGCCACCGCCGGCGTGCCGGTCCTCGACGAACTCGACCCCGACTCGGTGACCGAGGCGCAGCTGCCGGTCCTGGTCAAGGCCTCCGCGGGCGGCGGAGGCCGCGGCATGCGGGTGGTTCGCGAATTATCTTCTCTGCCAGGAGAAGTCGCCGCGGCCCGGCGCGAAGCGCAATCCGCCTTCGGCGACCCGACCGTGTTCTGCGAGCGCTACCTGCCCACCGGCCACCACGTCGAGGTGCAGGTCCTGGCCGACGCCCACGGCACCGTCTGGGCGGTCGGGGAACGCGAATGCTCGATCCAGCGACGCCACCAGAAGATCATCGAGGAGGCCCCCTCGCCCCTGGTCGAGCGCACACCGGGCATGCGCGCCAAGCTGTTCGACGCGGCCAGGCTGGCCGCGAGCGCGATCGGCTACACCGGCGCCGGCACGGTGGAATTCCTGGCCGACGACCACGGCGACTTCTTCTTTCTGGAGATGAACACCCGGCTGCAGGTCGAGCACCCGGTCACCGAGGAGACCTCCGGGCTCGATCTGGTCGAACTGCAGATCGCGGTCGCCGGCGGCGACCGCCTCGACTCCGAACCACCTGTCGCCCAGGGATATTCGATCGAGGCCCGACTGTACGCCGAGGATCCGGCCCAGGGCTGGCAGCCGCAGGCCGGGCTGGTGCAGGCGTTCGAGGTGCCCGCGGTCCGGACGCGGTTCGAGACGCTGGCGCGGCGCACCGGGATCCGGCTGGATTCGGGCATCGTGGGCGGCTCCGTCGTCTCCATCCACTACGACCCGATGCTGGCCAAGGTCATCTCCTATGCCCCCTCACGACGGCAGGCGGCGTTGCTGCTGGCCGACGCGCTGGCGCGTGCCCGGGTGCACGGCGTCCGCACCAACCGCGACCTGCTGGTGAACGTGCTGCGGCACCACGCATTTCTGAACGGCGCCACCGACACCGCCTTCTTCGACACCCACGGCCTCGCGCGGCTGGCCGCGCCGCTGGCCGACGCCGCCGCGGTCCGGCTGTCGGCGATCGCGGCCGCGCTCGCCGACGCCGCGCACAACCGCGCCATCGCCGCAGTCTTCGCCTCGCTACCCAGCGGGTGGCGCAACGTCGCATCGGGCTGCCAGGTCAAGAGCTACCGCGACGATGAGGGCAACGAGCAACGCGTCGAATACCGCTTCACCAGAACCGGGTTGGTGTTTGCCGGAGACGAGCCGGTGGGGCTGGTCTCGTCCGCGCCGGACGAGGTCGTGCTGAGCGACGGCGATGGCGTGGCGTGCAGCTTCGCGGTCGCACGTTACGGTCCCGACGTCTACGTCGACTCGGCGCGCGGCCCCGTCCATCTCGTCGCCCTGCCACGATTTCCCGAACCCGGTTCGGCCGTCGAGCAGGGATCGCTCGTGGCGCCCATGCCCGGCAACGTCATCCGCATCGGCGCCGCCATCGGCGACACCGTCGGCGCGGGCCAGCCGCTGATCTGGCTGGAGGCGATGAAGATGGAACACACCATCACCGCGCCCGCCGACGGCGTTCTCGTCGAGCTCAACGTCAGCACCGGCCAGCAAGTCGAGGTCGGCGCCGTCCTGGCGCGGGTCGATGCGCCCGAAGCAGAAGGAGATTCAGCGTGACCGACACCAGCTTCATCGAGAACGAGGACCGCCGGGCCCTGCGCAAGGCGGTGTCCGAGTGGGCGTCCAACTACGGCGCCGAGTACTACCTGCGCAAGGCGCGCGCGCAGGAGCACACCACCGAATTGTGGTCCGAGGCGGGCAAACTCGGATTTCTCGGGGTGAACCTGCCCGAGGAGTACGGCGGCGGCGGGGCGGGCATGTACGAGCTGTCGCTGGTGATGGAGGAGATGGCGGCAGCGGGCAGCGCGCTGCTGCTGATGGTCGTCTCGCCCGCCATCAACGGCACCATCATCAGCAAGTTCGGCACCGAAGAGCAGAAGAAGCGCTGGATTCCGGGCATCGCCGACGGAACGCTGACGATGGCGTTCGCGATCACCGAGCCCGACGCCGGCTCCAACTCGCACAACATCACCACCACCGCGCGGCGCGACGGCAGCGACTGGATCCTCAAGGGCCAGAAGGTCTACATCTCCGGGATCGACGAGGCCCAGGCGGTGCTGGTGGTGGGGCGCACCGAAGAGGCCAAGACCGGCAAGCTGCGCCCGGCCCTGTTCGTGGTGCCCACCGATGCGCCGGGTTTCACCTACACCCCCATCGAGATGGAGTTGATCAGCCCCGAACGGCAGTTCCAGGTCTTCCTCGATGACGTCCGGCTGCCCGCCGACGCGCTGGTCGGGGCCCAGGATGCCGCGATCGCACAGCTTTTCGCGGGTTTGAACCCCGAACGCATCATGGGCGCGGCCAGCGCGGTCGGCATGGGCCGCTTCGCACTGGAAAGGGCGGTCGACTACGTCAAGACCCGCCAGGTCTGGTCCACCCCCATCGGCGCGCACCAGGGCCTCTCACATCCGTTGGCGCAGTGCCACATCGAGGTCCAGCTGGCCAAGCTGATGATGCAGAAGGCCGCGTCGCTCTACGACGCCGGCGACGACGGGGGCGCGGCCGAGGCCGCCAACATGGCCAAGTACGCCGCAGCCGAGGCGGCCACCCGCTCGGTCGACCAGGCCGTGCAGTCGATGGGCGGCAACGGGCTGACCAAGGAATACGGCGTCGCCGCCATGCTGGCCTCGTCCCGGCTGGGTCGCATCGCCCCGATCAGCCGCGAGATGGTGCTCAACTTCGTCGCGCAGACCTCGCTGGGCCTGCCCCGGTCCTACTGATGGAATCGCTGATCGAGTACGCCGGCCCCGCCGCGTGCGGGAGCCCCGTAGCCCGGCTGACGCTGAACTCGCCGCACAACCGCAACGCACTGTCCAGCGTGCTCGTCGGCCAACTGCACCAGGGACTGCGCGACGCCGCCGCCGACCCGGCCGTGCGGGCCGTGGTGCTCGGCCACGCAGGCGGCACGTTCTGCGCCGGTGCGGACCTGAGCGAGGCCGGCGGCGGTTCGGCCCGTGGCGATCGCGAGGGCGGCGCAGCCGGGCGAAACGGGTCGCCACCATCCGGCTTCGATCTGGCCGCGGCCCGGGCCCGGGAGCTCGCGGCGCTGATGCGCGCCATCGTGGCCTCGCCGCTGCCGGTCATCGCCGCCATCGACGGGCACGTCCGGGCCGGCGGTTTCGGCCTCGTCGGAGCCTGCGATATCGCGGTCGCGGGGCCGCGCAGCACCTTCGCGCTGACCGAGGCGCGCATCGGCGTCGCGCCCGCGATCATCTCGCTGACGTTGCTGCCGAAGCTGTCGGCGCGGGCCGCCGCCCGCTACTACCTGACCGGGGAGAAATTCCAGGCCGCCGAGGCCGCCGAGATCGGATTGGTCACGATGGCCGTCGAGGACGTGGAGGCCGCGGTCGCACAGGTGATCGCCGACGTGGGCCGCGGCTCACCGCAGGGTCTGGCGGCGTCGAAGGCGCTGACCACCGCCGCGATACTGGAGGGCTTCGACCGTGACGCCGAACGGCTCAGCGAAGAATCGGCCCGGCTGTTCGTGTCCGAGGAGGCGCGCGAAGGCATGCTGGCGTTCCTCGAGAAACGCCCGCCCAGCTGGGCTAATTAGCCAGACGTCTAACAACACCGGCATCCCCGCCGCGCCCCGCGACCAGGCACGATCGGTGGGAAGATTGCAGTTTAGCCAATCCTCTTGCAGCAAAATCTGGACGTCGTAGGCTCGGGGGTAATGAGCAACCCGGCGCAACGCGATACGAAGGACACGCGTGACGATTCGTCGCGCGCGGCCGACACCGATCGCATCCAGATCGCGCAGTTGCTGTCTTATGCGGCCGAGCAAGGCCGGCTTCAACTCAAGGACTACGAAGAGCGCCTGACCAAGGCGTACGCGGCGACCACCTACGAGGAACTCGATGAGCTTCGGGCCGATCTTCAGGGTTGTTCGACGGTCAACCCGCGCCGCGGCGGCAAGCCCAATCCGGCGCCGTCCACACTGCTGCTGGCGTTGGTGAGCGGTTTCGAGCGACGCGGCCGATGGAACGTGCCCAAGAAGCTGACCACCTTCACCTTCTGGGGCAACGGGGTGCTGGACCTGCGCTACGCCGACTTCACCTCGACCGAGGTCGAGATCCACGCCGTGTCGATCATGGGCATGCAGAACATCCTGGTGCCGCCGGAGGTGAACGTGGAGATCCACGGCCGCGGCGTGATGGGCGGCTTCGACCGCACCGTCGATGGCCAGGGCACGCCCGGCGCGCCGACGGTGAAGATCCACGGCTTCTCGCTGTGGGGCGGCGTGGGCGTCAAGCGCAAGGCGCGCACGCGCGGCCCCCGGCCGTGACCTCTAGCGGCGCCGCCGCGACCGCAGGTAGTCGCCGACCACGGCCGCACCCAGCCCGTCGACGTCGGGCACCACGACACGACCCTCGACCCGTCGGGCGACCTGGTCGATGAACCGCGCCAGCCCCGGATCGCTGCCGAGCCGGAAGATCGTGATCTGCGCACCGAGGCGGGCCATGTCGTCGAACCCGCGCACGGTGTGGGCAATGGTCCGCGGATGCGGCGGGTAATCGAAAAACACCGACGAGCCGTCGCCGTCGAAGTCCTCCAGGTGGGCCGTCGGCTCACCATCGGTGACCACCAGCACGACGGGCTGCGCGTTGGGATGCCGGCGCAGGTGGCGGCCCGCCAGCGCCAGCGCGTGATGCAGGTTGGTGCCCTGCTCGTAGACACCCTCCAGACCCGTCAGCTCGGCCGCCGACACCGTCCGGGCGTAGCGGCCGAAAGCGATGATCTGCAAGGCATCCGAGCGGAATCGGGTGCACACCAGATGATTGAGCGCCAGCGCCGTCTGCTTCATCGGCAGCCAGCGGTTCTCCATCACCATAGAAAACGAGGTATCGACCAGCAGCGCCACCACGGCCTGCGTGCGGGCCTCGGTCTCGGAGACCTCGACGTCGTCGACACTGATCCTGATCGGGCCGTCCAGCGTCGCCGTTCCCGCCTCCCGCAGGACCGCGTTGGTCAGCGTGCGGGAGATGTGCCACGGCTCGGTGTCACCGAACTGCCAGGGCCGGGTTGCACCGGTCAACTCGCCGGCCGCACCCGCGCGCCGATGGTCTCGCTCGCCGTGGCGACCCGAAAGCTGTTGCGCCACATCCCGTAAGGCCGTCTCACCGAGCCGGCGCATGGCCTTCGGGGAGAGGCGCCACTGACCGTCGGAACCGCGATCCAAAAAGCCCTGGTTGACCAGCGCGCGTTCCAGTTCGGCCAGCGTGCGGGCGTCGATGGCGGCCTGGTCGCCGAGTTGGCGGGCCAGCGCGTCGAGGTCGACGTCGTCCATCGTGGCCCCCGGATAGCTCTGCGAGAGCTGTTCGGCGAGCTGCTCGAGTTCGGCGATGTCGGCCAGCGCCTGGGTCCCCTCGCCCATGCCGAACGGGTTGTCGCCGGAGAACTGCTCGGACCCGTTCCAGTCCTCACCCGGTCGCGCGGCCTGCAGATGCGCGTCGAGCCGGTCCAGCGCCTGCATCAGCGCCGAGGATCCGAATGCCTGCTGCGCCAACGCATCCAGCTCAGCGCGCTGGTCGGGGCTCAGGCTGTTGCGGAAGCGCTGCGCGGCGGCGGCACGCTTGGCCAGCGAGTCCAGCAGCTCGTCAACGTTGCGCGGGTTCTCCGGGAAGAACTCGCCGTGCTTGGCCATGAAGTCCTGGAAGTCCTGGGCCGTGTCCTCGCCGCGGGCGTGCTTGTCCAGGAGCCCGTTGAGATCGTCCAGCATCTCCTTGACCCGCTGGCGGTCCTCGTCGGTGGCCCCCTCCAGCGCCTGCTTCATCCCGGCGAAGCGTTGGTCGAGCATCTCGCGGCCCAGCAGATCCTTGATCTGCTCGTACTTTTCGCGCGCCTCGCCGCTGCGCCAGTTGTACTCGGAGAGCTCTTGGACGGCCTTGGCCGGTGAGGACGGCAGCGCGTCGAGTTGCAGTTCGCCGAAGCGGGCGTCGTCGTCGAGCGCGCGGGCCAGCTCCTTGCGCTCGGCCAGCACGGCCTCGTCGAGCAGCTGCTTGATCTGCTGCAGAGTTCCATCCAAGTTGTTGCGGCGCAACAACTCCCGCCTGCGACGGTTGGCCTCGGCCGCCAGCTTGTCGGCCCCGGGCATCTTGTCGGTGCCGCGGCGCAGCAGTTCGGACAGCGCGCGGCGCGGGGACGTGCCGGCCATGACGTCCTGACCGATCTGCTCGAGCGCCTCGCGCAGGTCCACCGGCGGGGCCAGCGGGTCGGGCCCGCCGGTGTACGCCGAGTAGCGCGATGAGTGACCTTTACCCATAAACGGTTTGGCCCTCCCCGGAAACCTTGTCGATCCGCTTGGCCAGATACAGCGCCTCGAGCGCCAACTCCAGCGCCGCGGCGCGCTCACCCTCGGATTCGGCGCCCACCTTGGCCGCGATCTTCTCCACCACGGGCAGCACCGGCACGGCGGCCAGCACGTCCTTGGCCGACACCCGCTCGCCCGTCGTCACCGCCGAGCCCGCCTCCACGGCGGCCACCAGCGAACCGACGTCGATGCCGCCCAGCACCCGCGACGCGGTGTCGGCGGTCGCGCGGCGCAACAGGTGCTCGAGCACCGCCTGCTCGCGGCCCTCCTCGCCGGACTCGAATTCCAGCTTGCCGCGCAGCACGTCGATGATCGTGCCGAGGTCGACGACGCGCGCGACCGGATCGGTCTCGCCCAGCATCGCGCCGCGGTGTCGCGCGGCGGCGGCCACGGTCTCGGCCGCCGCGATCGCGAAGCGCGCCGAGACCCCGGAGCGCTGGTCGACGGAGTTGGACTCCCGCAGGTAGCGGGCGAAGCGGGCGATCACCTGCATCAGGTAGTCGGGCACCTGGGCGCTCAGGTGCGCCTCCTGGGCGATCACGCCCATCTCCGCCTCGAGCTCGAGCGGGTAGTGCGTGCGGATCTCGGCGCCGAAGCGGTCCTTGAGGGGGGTGATGATGCGGCCGCGGTTGGTGTAGTCCTCGGGGTTGGCGCTGGCCACCACGAGGACGTCCAGCGGCAGGCGCAGCGTGTAGCCGCGGACCTGGATGTCGCGTTCCTCCATCACGTTGAGCATCGACACCTGGATGCGCTCGGCCAGGTCGGGAAGTTCGTTGACGGCCACGATGCCGCGGTGCGCCCGCGGGATGAGGCCATAGGCGATCGTCTCGGGGTCCCCGAGGCTGCGGCCCTCGGCGACCTTGATCGGGTCGATGTCACCGACCAGGTCGGCGACGCTCGTATCGGGCGTGGCCAGTTTCTCGGTGTAGCGCTCGCTGCGGTGCTTCCACTCGATCGGCAGGGCATCGCCCAGCTCGTCGGCCCGCCGGATGGACTCCGGCGTGATCGGCGTGTAGGGGTGCTCGCCCAACTCGGCCCCGGCGATCACCGGCGTCCATTCGTCAAGCAGGCCGGTCAGCGCGCGCAGCAGCCGGGTCTTGCCCTGGCCGCGCTCGCCGAGCAGGACGACGTCGTGACCCGCGATCAGCGCCCGCTCCAGCTGCGGCAATACCGTTTCCTCGAAACCCAGGATGCCTGGCCAGACATCGTCGCCCGCGGCCAGCGCGGTCAACAGATTTTCCCGGATTTCCTGCTTGACGCCCCGTTCGCGATGGCCGGCGGCACGCAATTCGCCGACCGTGCGGGGCAGGTTGCTCGGTGAAGTCACCACTCCACGCTACGGCGCGCGACGGCGTGCGTCATCCGATGCCGCCCCTGCGGCGCGATCGGCGGGCCGTCGCGGGCACGGGCTAATGCGCGAAATGCCGCGCTCCGGTGAGGTACAACGTGATGCCGGCCTTGGCCGCCGCCCCGGTCACCTCGTCGTCGCGGACCGATCCGCCCGGATGCACGATCGCCTTCACACCGGCGGCGGTCAGCGTCTCGAGCCCGTCGGGGAACGGGAAGAACGCATCGGAGGCCGCGACCGCGCCGCGGACCCGGTCACCGCCGCGCGCATTCCCTCTCTCAACGGCCAGCCGGGCGGCGTCGACGCGGTTGACCTGGCCCATGCCGACCCCGACGGTGGCGCCGTCGGCGGCGATCACGATCGCGTTCGACTTGACGGCGCGGCAGGTTCGCCACGCGAAGACCAAGTCGGTCATCGTGGACGGGTCGACCGCCGACCCGGTCGCCAGCGTCCAGTTGGCCGGGTTGTCGCCGTGGGCGTCCAGTTCGTCGCGCTGCTGCATCAGCAATCCCCCGCTGACCGGTCGCAGCTCGGTGCCCCCGGTCAGCGGCTCGGAGGCCACCAGCACCCGGATGTTCTTCTTGCGCGTGAGCACGTCCACGGCCCCGGGCGCGTAGGCCGGTGCGACGATCACCTCGGTGAAGATGGTGCTCACGTACTCGGCCATCTCGACGCTGACCTCGGTGTTGGTGGCGATCACCCCGCCGAACGCGCTCAGCGGGTCGCATTCGTGGGCCTTGCGATGCGCGTCGGCGACCGACACCGACGAGATGGCGATGCCACAGGGGTTGGCGTGCTTGATGATTGCCACGCAGATCTGCTCGTGGTCAAAAGCGGCCCGCCACGCCGCGTCGGCGTCGGTGAAGTTGTTGTAGGACATCTCTTTTCCGTGCAGCTGCTCGGCCTGCGCCAGGCCCGGCCAGGCGCCGGGGTCGACGTAGAGCGTCGCCTGCTGGTGCGGGTTCTCGCCGTAGCGCAGCATCGCCGAGCGGCGCCAGCTGCGGCCGAACCACTCGGGGAACGCCGTGGCCGGATGCTCGGGCGCCAGCGTCGACTGCATCCAGCTCGCGACGGCGATGTCGTACTCGGCGGTGTGCTGAAACGCCAGCGCGGCCAGCCGCTTGCGTTCGGCGAGGGTGAATCCGCCGTGCCGCACCGCGGCCAGCACACCGTCGTAGCCGAGCGGATCGGTGACCACCGCCACGCTGGGATGGTTCTTGGCGGCGGCACGCACCATGGACGGCCCGCCGATGTCGATCTGCTCGACGCATTCGTCGACGCTCGCGCCGGATTCCACGGTCTCGGTGAAGGGATACAGGTTGACCACGACCAACTCGAACGCCGCGATCCCGAGCTGCTCGAGGGCGGTGGCGTGCTCGGGCTTGCGGAGGTCGGCCAGCAGCCCGGCGTGCACGCGCGGATGCAGCGTCTTGACCCGGCCGTCGAGCACCTCTGGAAACCCGGTCAGCTCCTCCACGCGGGTCACCGGAATCGCTTTGTCGGCAATGGTCTTCGCCGTCGAACCGGTGGAGACGATCTCCACGCCCGCCTCGGCCAGCCCCCGGGCCAGCTCGACGAGCCCGGTCTTGTCGTAGACGCTGATCAACGCGCGGCGGATCGGCCTTTTCGCCATTTCCGGCCAGTCGTCGGTGCTCATCCTATGATCGCCTTTCGTCCGATCGTCGCTTGTCGTCCGATCAGGGTCATGCCGCCGGTCGCGATCGCGGCCACCACGTCCACCAACAGCTGACGTTCGGTGACCTTGATGCGTTCGTGCAGGGTCTGTTCGTTGTCGCCGTCGACCACCGGAACACACTGCTGCGCCAATATCGGCCCGGAGTCCGTCCCGGAATCCACCAGGTGAACCGTACAGCCTGTGACCTTCACGCCGTAGGCCAACGCGTCGGCCACGCCGTGCGCGCCGGGAAAAGCGGGCAGCAACGCCGGGTGCGTGTTGATGACCCGACCATAGAACCGCGAAAGGAACTGCGGCCCGAGGATTTTCATGAAGCCGGCCGAGACGACGAGATCGGGCGCGTGGGCCGCGGTGGCGTCGGTGATGGCGGCGTCCCAGGCGTCGCGGCCGGGATGGTCGCCGAGCCGGGCGATGAACGTGGGCACCTGCGCCGCCGCGGCGATCCCGACGGCCGGGCAGTCGCGATCGGCGCCGACGGCGACCACCCGGGCGGGATAATCGCCCATGGCGGCCTCGATGAGTGAGGCCAGCAGCGAACCGGCCCCCGATGCCAGCACCACCACTCGCGCCGGTGCGCTGGGGGGCACGCGGAGCGGATCGGGCACACGCCGAGCCTAATAGGGCGACGATGCCGGCCGTGCATCAGCACGGCCGGAGGAGGAGCCCGTCAATCCACCCCAGCGGGCGACGATGCCGGCCGTGCATCAGCACGGCCGGAGGAGGAGCCCGTCAATCCACCCCAGCGGGCGACGATGCCGGCCGTGCATCAGCACGGCCGGAGGAGGAGCCCGTACGCCACGACGAGACTGCGTCCAGCGTGACATCACCATACGGGCCGACTCGCTCATCGCAGGCTCGATGCCGTCAGCGCAGACTCGACGGCCGCCGGCGAGCCCGGACGCTAGTCGGACCGCTCCTCGGGCGCTTCGGGCGGCAGCGCGTCGGTGTCCGCCGCCTCCTCAACAGCCACATCGTCGCCTTCGGCCGACTCGGCCGCCGCTTCGTCGGACTCCGCGAAAAGCCCTGCAAAATCTGCCGGCTCATCTGCCGGCTCGTCGGCCTCGTCGGCCTCGTCGTCCTCGTCGGCCTCGTCGGCCTCCGCGGATTCGGCCTCGTCGACCGTCACCCGCACGGATTCTGGTGCGGGTTTCGGTCGCCGGGGCCGGCGCCGGACACCGCCGGCCATCACCACCGTGATCCAGCCGACGACGGTGAACCAGAAGAACACCCCGACCACCAGCGCGCCCTGGTCGACGCCGACATCGCCGAAGTTGCCCAGCCGACCGCTCCCCCCCAAGGCCAGCAGCGACATCACCAGGGCGCCGATCACCGAGGCAACCAGCAGCTTGGCCATGGCCGGAACCAGCGGCAGCGCATGCCGGGCGCACTGTTGTCCGACCGCCACGCCCGACGATGCGCCGATGATGAGCAGCGCGACCCACACGGGACCCAGCGGCGGCGTCGGGGAGGCGGCCAGAATGGGCAGCGCCGGGATGTCGCCGCCGAAGACGGTGAACGAGCTGAACGTCGCGAATCCGAGGTGGGCGCTGGAGCCCACCGCGACCGCCGCGGTGCCGACGATGACGTTGGGTGCGTACAGGATCGACAACACGGTCAGGTTGAACTGGCCCCATATCGAGTCGGTGATCGCGTAGAGCTCCTGCATCGTGGCCCAGTGCACGATCAGCGACCCCGCCGTCACCAGCCCGGCGAGCCCGATCAGCGCCAGCACCCCGGCCGCGGCGGCGCGCAGGGACTCACCGAGCCAGGCCGGCAGCGGCGATGCCGCCAACGCGCGTCGGCCCACTCGCGACCACACGCCGATCGCCGCGCCGACGGCGTGCACCACCAGCACGCTGACGAACGCGCGCAGGGCGCTCGGCGTCTCCAGCTCGGTGATGACCGTCGACGCGTCGTGGATCACCGCGAGCGCGATCGCCGCCATCAGCAGCGGGCCGCCCAGCGCCGAGGCGACCACCCAGCGGACCACCAGCCACGACGAGGACGGAGAGGTGGCCCGGGCCGTGGTGCGCGCGGTGGCCCACACCATCAGCAGCACCGGCAGCAGCGGCAGCACGCCCAATTCGCGGCCGCCGATCGCGATCGGCACCTGGTGCACGCCGAGCCACATGCTGGCGATGGCCCCCAGCGCGCCGGTCATGTCGCTGTTGGCGATCAACAATTCGAGCAGCGTGACGGCGGCGATGATGCCCAAAGCCACCACACCCGGGCCGAACGCGACCCTGACGAGGTCACGCCCCTGGCGCGCGCCGGCCGACCGATAGTCCTCCACCCGTGTCACGCTTGGCGCACGTGCCCGACTAGGCGCAAGAGCGCACGGTCAGCCCGACGCCGGCCCAGACGGCGACGAGGGCGATTGCTGCTGACCTGGGTCATAGGACGGCTGGTCCCCGCCCTGGCGGGAGTGCTCGGACGGGCCCGCCCCCGAACCCCCCGCGGAGCCCGAGGAGCCGCCGCCCTCCGCGCCGGCCGAGGGCGGCGGACTGAAGCTGGGGAAACCGGTGGGCGGTGTGGACGGCCCCTGCGGTGCCGCGGGCGGGGCACTGAATGCATTGGCTCCGCCGGTCGACATCGCCTGAGTTGGGCTCTGGCTCGACGGATAACCGCCGCCGTACTGCGGCGCCCCGTACCCCTGGGGCTGCTGCGGGTTGTGCGACGGGGGTCCGCCCTGCTGGTGGGCACCCGGCTGACCGTAGTACCCCCCAGGCGGCTGCTGCGCGCCATACTGCCCGTATTGCCCATAGTGGCCGTACTGCGCGTAGGGATCGTACTTGGGCCGGGGCGTGGGCGCCGTGACCACGCCGGCCTCCAGCAGCAGCGCGAGAACCGCGGCGATCGCCTGCAGCACGCTGCACGCCAGCAGCGGCCACAGCGCCCATCCGATCGCGTAGCCGGCGGGCGTGTTGACCATCTCGGTGATCACGATCAGCGCACCCAGCACCGCGATCGCGGCGATGAAACCCAGGTTCTTCTTCGCCTTGGGTACCAGCGTCACCGCGGCGAGCAGCGAGGCCAGCACCGTCACGTCGACCGCGTAGCCGGCATCACCGGCGCGTCCGCCGGCGCTGGCACCCAGTTCGGCGCCGATGGTGAAGGTCGGGGCGAAGTTCAGCAGGTACACCGCGAGCCCGAGCCCCACCACCGCGAGCGTGAGGTAGAGCGGCAGCTTGCTCTCGCCGTCGTCGGTCTTGGCGAAGGACGGTGTCGCACCCGGGTAGGAGCCGCTGGGCTGGGCGGGCGGATAACCGGGGCTACCGGGCGAGTAGGTCATGACTCCTCCTGTTGCTTCCACTCCGTCGCGGCACCACGCCACCCTTGCGGTGCGACGCTGTGCTCCCGGGCGCGCCGCCGGCGCCCATCGCCCTGCGCTTCCGGCCACGACGCGGTCGATCCACCACGCTAGCGCACGTTCGGCCGCCCCCGCCGGTGCGACCGGCCGCACGCCGCGGCCGTCCGCACCCCGGTCGCTTGCCCTGCGTACGTAGAACACGTTCTAATTCTGGGCATGGATTACGGCCTTGTGCTTTTCACCAGCGACCGCGGCATCTCCCCGGCGGCAGCCGCCAAGCTTGCCGACGACCACAACTTCCAGACGTTCTATGTGCCGGAACACACCCACATTCCGGTCAAGCGCGAGGCGGCCCACCCGACGACCGGTGATGCGTCGCTGCCCGACGACCGCTACATGCGCACGTTGGACCCATGGGTGAGCCTGGGCGCGGCGTGCGCCGTGACGTCGCGGGTGCGCCTGTCGACCGCGGTCGCGCTGCCCGTCGAGCACGACCCCATCACGCTGGCCAAAAGCATCGCCACCCTGGACCATCTGTCGGGCGGCCGGGTCAGCCTGGGCGTCGGGTTCGGGTGGAACACCGACGAACTCACCGACCACGGCGTGCCGCCCGGGCGGCGCCGCACGATGTTGCGCGAATACATCGAGGCGATGCGGGCGCTGTGGACGCAGGAAGAGGCCGCCTACGACGGCGAATTTGTGAAGTTTGGGCCAAGCTGGGCCTGGCCCAAGCCGGTGCAGGCACACATCCCGGTGCTGGTCGGCGCAGCGGGCACCGAGAAGAACTTCAAGTGGATCGCCCGCAGCGCGGACGGCTGGATCACCACCCCCCGCGACCTCGACATCGACGAGCCGGTCAAGCTGCTGCAGGACACCTGGGCCGCCGCCGGCCGCGACGGCGCCCCGCAGATCGTGGCGCTGGACTTCAAGCCCGTGCCCGAAAAGCTGGCGCGCTGGGCCGAGCTCGGGGTGACCGAGGTGCTGTTCGGCCTGCCGGACCGCCCCGAAGACGAGATCGCCGCCTACGTCGAGCGGCTGGCCGGCAAGCTCGCGGCTCCGGTCTGAGCCCCGCGCGAGCCTACAACGTGCAGCGGTTGCCGTAGTCGAAGGAGCGCACCCGCACGGCGCGTCCGAGGGGATCGCCGTCGATCAGCAGCGCGATCAGCTCGTCGTCCTCGGTGGTCGACAGGAACCGGCTGCCGTCGTCGAGGCGTCCGATGACGATCCCGGTGGGCCGCCCGTCGTCGCGCCGCACCGTATAGGTCTCGACGGTCCCGGTGCCGTCGGCGTTCTCGGTCACCGGCACCGTGGGCCAACCGGCGATCTGCGCCTGCAACCGTGCGTTGCCCTCCGGCGTCCATGGCACCGGCGTGGTGGAGTAGACGCCGACCGAGTACTTGCTCAGGATGCCGCCGTTGGCCCCGACGAGTCCGAATTGCCCTGGAAGCCTTCGCATCTGGGCCACTGTCTCGGCGACGGCGTGCATCGAGTAGTTGTTGCCCGCGCCCCCGAAGAACGGCAGCCCGCCGGTCAGGGTCAGGCCCCGCGGGTCGTCGGGTGCGATACCCATGCCGTCGCAGATGTTGAACACCGGCACCGGGAAGCAGCTGTACAGGTCGAAGGTGGCGACGTCGTCGATGCCGATGCCGGCCATCGCCACCGCCTCGCGCACGGCCAGCACCGCCGAGGGCGCGTGCCCCAGGTCCGGGCGCTCGAGCAGCGGCTGCTCTTCCAGGTCGACGTGCCCGTGCAGGAAGACCCACTTGTCCTCGGGCACCCCCAGCCGGCGCGCCGCCGCCACCGACATCAGCAGCGCAGCCGCGCCCTGGTTCACTTGATCGCGGGCGACCATCAGCCGCGGGTAGGGTTCCGCGATCATCCGGTTGCTCTCGGACACGGTGATCAGTTCGTCGACGGTGCGCTCGACGGGTGCGGCCGCGAACGGGTTGCTGGCGGCGATCTTGGTGAACGGCGCGAACAGCTCGGCCATTTTCTGCCGGTACTCGGCCGGCCCCAGCCCCGTCCCGGCGCGTCGGGCGTTCTCCAGCAGGCCGTACTGGATCGGAGCGCTGGTCAGGCCGTGGATGACGGTATAGCGCGAGATGAGCTTCTCGATGCCGTGGCCACGGTCTTCCAGCTCCCCGTCCACGGTCTCGGTGAAGTCCGGCTTGTCGTCGCGGCCCGCCCAGTGCCGCAGCGTCGACGTCGCATCCGACCCGAAGGCCAGCGCGACATCTGCTCGGCCCGCGGCGATTTCGGCGGCGAGCTCGCTGACCATGTGCTGGGGCCCCTGCCCGCCGACGATCTCCAGGATCGCGCGGCCGGGGTTGGCGCCGAGGCGGTTGGCCACCGAACGCGGGTAGTTGTTGGACCGCCCCAGCACGGCCGAGGCGACGGGCCCGGAGATCTCGAACTGGCGGATGCCGGCGACGGTGTCGACGGCCGCTGCCACCGCGTCGAAGTCCGCGGCGCAGTCTTGCAGGGCGGCGCGGGAGGCGGCGGCGGCCAGCTCGACGGGTGACATCGCCCGGTATCCGGGATCGTCGATGCGCTCGGCGGACTGGCCGACGCCGACGACGACGGGCGTACGCGGACCAAGATTCATAGCACAACTATCTACCTCACTGCCGGCCGGCGCGCGCGCTCGACCCGGCAATTCCGCCGACGCGCATCGGGGTGGGCAACGGATCAGGGCCCGCACATCCCTCTGGACGTGTTGTCCATAGCCCCTGGAGGCGTACTATCAATTCACCTTCTTCAACACCCTGACCTGGCGATTTCGGATCGTCTTTCAGATTTTCTCCTCCCTTTTGGAGGGCCCAATGTCCTTTGTGATCACGGCACCCGAATTTGTGACAGCCGCGGCCTTGGATCTGGCGAACATCGGTTCGGCGATCGAGGCCGCCCGCATCGCTGCCTTCGCTCCGACGACACGCGTGCTGACCGCCGGCAGCGACGAGGTGTCGGCGGCCATCGCAGTCGTGTTCGACGCCCACGCGACGCGCTTTCAGGCGCTCGGCGCCCGGGCGGCCGACTTCCACACCGAATTTGTGCAGCTGATGAACGCCGGCGCGATCCGCTACGCCGCAACCGAAGCCGCCACCGTCAACCCGTTACACACCGCCGTGCAGGACGTGTTCGGTGTCATCAACGCACCCACCGAGGCGCTGCTGCGACGGCCGCTGATCGGCAACGGTGCCAACGCGGCGGCCGGCTCGGGGGCCAGCGGCGGGGCAGGCGGGCTCCTGTGGGGCAACGGTGGTGCCGGCGGTTCCGGAAGCAGCACCCACCCCAACGGGGGCAACGGTGGGTCCGCGGGCCTGTTCGGGACGGGCGGAGCGGGCGGCGCCGGATACTTCGGCGGCAACGGCGGCAACGGCGGGGCCGGCGGCCTGTTCGGCGCCGGCGGCAACGGCGGGACCGGCGGGGCCAACACTGGATTGGCCGCGGCCGGATCGGGCGGCAATGGCGGCACCGCAGGGCTTTTCGGCACCGGCGGCGTCGGCGGCGCCGGCGGCTTTTCAAGCCTTGGCGGCATTAGCGCCGGCACTGGGGGCAGCGGCGGCAGCGGCGGCCTGATCGGAGCGGGCGGCGCCGGTGGGGTCGGCGGCGGCGCCACGAATATCGCCGACGGCGGGGGCGGCGGGAACGGCGGAGGCGGCGGTCTCCTTTCCGGCGACGGCGGCAGCGGCGGGGCCGGTGGGACTGGCGGGACCGGTGGGGGCGTTGGCGGCGCGGGCGGCGCGGGCGGGTTCGTCGGCTCCGGGGGCGCCGGCGGCGCGGGTGGGAACAGCACGCTCGGCCCCGCCGGCAACGGCGGCGCCGGCGGGGACGGCGGGGTCCTCTACGGCCGCGGCGGGTCCGGCGGCGACGGAGGCCAAAGTGGAGTCCTCGCCGGCGGCGGTGGCGATGGCGGGTCCGGCGGAGCGGGCGCAAAGCTCATCGGGTCCGGCGGGGCCGGCGGCGGCGGCGGTCTGGGTGCCCCGGGCGGCAACGGCGGTGCCGGAGGCAACGCCGGCATCCTGTTGGGCAGCGGCGGAGCCGGCGGCGCGGGCGCCGAGGGCAATGTCGGCGGAAACGGCAACAATGGCGGCAGCTCGGGGCTGTTCGGCAACGGCGGCAACGGCGGCGACGGCGGCGACGGGGGTCTGAGTTTCGGCCACGGCGGGCAAGGCGGCACGGCGCTGTTCTTCGGCGTGGACGGGGCACCCGGGTCGCCCGGAATCATCGGCTGAATCGAGTCTGGCGGCAGCGCTCCACCGGCCCGCCCAGTGCCGCAGCGTCGACGTCGCATCCGACCCGAAGGCCGGCGCGACATCTGCTCGGCCCGCGGCGATTTCGGCGGCGAGCTCGCTGACCATGTGCTGGGGCCCCTGCCCGCCGACGATCTCCAGGATCGCGCGGGCGGGGTTGGCGCCGAGGCGGTTGGCCACCGAACGCGGGTAGTTGTTGGACCGCCCCAGCACGGCCGAGGCGACGGGCCCGGAGATCTCGAACTGGCGGATGCCGGCGACGGTGTCGACGGCCGCTGCCACCGCGTCGAAGTCCGCGGCGCAGTCTTGCAGGGCGGCGCGGGACGCGGCGGCGGCCAGCTCGACGGGTGACATCGCCCGGTATCCGGGATAGTCGATGCGCTCGGCGGACTGGCCGACGCCGACGACGACGGGCGTACGCGGACCAAGATCCGTAGCACAGCTATCTACCTCAGGCATGGACCGGTCCGCACCGGGGGTGACGGCGCGCGGGCATGCCCGCCACAGACCGGAGTGGGACGCTTCTAAGGGTGGCGATGATTAGTCGTCATCTCCATGACGAAGAATTTCGTACAAGTTTGCTGCATTCCGGCCCGGTTCGGATTAGCATCAGAAAACTTGCGGAACGCATCGATCCGTCTGGCGTTATCGGGCAGCTCGTTTGATCGATGCGTACGCCCTCTTGCGGAGGTGGCGTATGTCGTTTGTCTTCGTGACGCCGGAGTTGCTGGCGGACGCCACCTCGGATCTGGCGAGTATCGGTTCCTCGATCAACGCGGCCAATGCCGCCGCGGCGGCCCCGACCGCCGAGGTGCTGGCTGCGGGCGCCGATGACGTGTCGGCGGCCGTCACCGCAGTGTTCGCGGCGCAGGCCCGCGGCTACCAGGCGCTTAGCGCGCAAGCGGCGGCTTTTCACAGCCAATTTGTCCAGCTCGTGACCGCGAGTGCGGGGCAGTACGCCATGGCCGAGGCTGCCAATGTCAATCCTTTGCAGTTCCTGGAGCAACAGCTGCTCGACGTGATCAATGCGCCCACGCAATTGCTGCTGGGACGCCCGCTGATCGGTAACGGCGCCAACGGCGCACCCGGGACGGACGGGCAGGCCGGCGGGCTGCTTTTCGGCAACGGCGGCAGCGGCGGGGCGGGCACCGCCGCCCACCCCGCCGGGGGTAATGGCGGATCCGCCGGGCTCTTCGGCAACGGCGGAGCCGGCGGACCCGGGAAGGTCAACAGCAATGCCGCCCCCGGCGGCAACGGCGGCGCCGGCGGACTGTTGATCGGCAACGGCGGCGCCGGCGGCACCGGCGGCTCCGGCGTGGGCGGCACCGGCGGCACGGGCGGGGCCGCCGGGTGGCTCCTGGGCACCGGCGGCGCCGGTGGGAACGGCGGGACATCCGTGACCGACGCCGACGGCGGGACGGGCGGCGCCGGCGGCGCAGGCGGCTTGTTCGGCACCGGCGGCGCCGGCGGCCGCGGCGGTGGTTCGCCGGCCGGGTTGGGCTCCGGCGGTAGCGGCGGCGCGGGTGGCGCCGGTGGCGCCGGCGGAATCATCATGGGCTCGGGCGGGGCCGGCGGCGCCGGCGGGGACGGAACCGTCGGCACCGGCGGTGCGGGCGGAATCGGCGGCCACGGCGGATTCTTCAACGGCACCGGCGGCGCCGGCGGCACCGGGGGATTCGGGCCCGCCGGCGGCGCCGGCGGTGTCGGAGGTGCGGGCGGCACGCTGTCCGGTTCCGGTGGCGCCGGCGGCCTCGGCGGGTTCGGCGGTGGCGACGCGGGCGGTGCCGGCGGCGCCGGCGGTGACGCGGGCTTGCTGGTTGGCGACGGCGGCCCCGGCGGCTCGGGCGGACCCACCGCCTCGGGCAATCCGGGCGGGGATGGCGGCAACGGTGGACGCGCCGCGCTACTGATCGGTTTCGGCGGTAACGGCGGTAACGGCGGGCCTGGGACTCCCAACGGCCCCGGCGGTCAAGGCGGCGACGGCGGGCAACTGCTCGGCGTGCCGGGCCAGAACGGGTTGCCGTAGCCGGCCGCCAAGCCGTTACAGGCTTTTCAGGATCTCCCGCGCCAGCGCCGCGGTTTCCGACGGGGTCTTGCCGACCTTGACGCCGGCGGCCTCCAAAGCCTCCTTCTTGGCGGCCGCGGTGCCCGACGAGCCCGACACGATCGCGCCCGCGTGGCCCATCGTCTTGCCTTCCGGCGCAGTGAATCCCGCGACGTAGCCGACGACAGGCTTGGAGACGTTCGCCTTGATGTAGTCGGCCGCCCGCTCCTCGGCGTCGCCGCCGATCTCCCCGATCATCACGATGACCTTGGTGTCGGGGTCCTTCTCGAAGGCCTCGATCGCGTCGATGTGGGTGGTGCCGATCACGGGGTCACCCCCGATGCCGATCGAGGTGGAGAAGCCGAAGTCGCGCAACTCGTACATCATCTGGTAGGTCAACGTGCCCGACTTGGACACCAGCCCGACGGGGCCGGGTCCGCTGATGTTGGCGGGGGTGATGCCGGCCAGCGCCTCGCCCGGGGTGATGATGCCGGGACAGTTCGGGCCGATGATCCGGGTCTTTTGTCCCTTGTCGACGTTGTAGGCCCACGCGTATGCGCTGTCCTGCACGGGGATTCCCTCGGTGATGACGACCAGCAGCGGGATCTCGGCGTCGATGGCCTCGATCATGGCGTCCTTGGCGAACTTCGGTGGGACGAAGCCGACCGACACGTCGGCCCCGGTCTCCTTCATGGCTTCGGCGACGGTGCCGAACACCGGCAGCTCGACGTCCTTGCCTTTCGCGTCCACGTGCGAGACGGTGGTGCCCGCCTTGCGGGCGTTGACCCCGCCGACGACCTGGGTGCCGGCCTTGAGCATGAGCGCGGTGTGCTTGGTGCCCTCACCGCCGGTGATGCCCTGGACGATGACCTTGGAGTCCTTGTTCAGGAAGATCGACATTTGTTGGCTCCCTTACTTGTTCGCCAGCGCGGCGGCTTTGTCGGCGCCGGCGTCCATGGTCTCGGCCTGGATCACCAGCGGGTGGTTGGCCTGGGCCAGGATGCGGCGTCCCTCGTCGACGTTGTTGCCGTCGAGCCGGACCACGAGCGGCTTGTTCGCCTCGTCACCGAGCATGTTGAGCGCGGTCACGATTCCGTTGGCGACGGCGTCGCACGAGGTGATGCCACCGAACACGTTGACGAACACGCTCTTGACCTGCTTGTCGTTCAGGATCACGTCCAGGCCCGCGGCCATCACCTCGGCCGACGCGCCGCCGCCGATGTCGAGGAAGTTGGCCGGCTTGACTCCCCCGTGCGACTCGCCGGCGTAGGCGACGACGTCCAGGGTCGACATGACCAGGCCCGCGCCGTTGCCGATGATGCCGACCGCCCCGTCGAGCTTGACGTAGTTGAGGTCGTGCTCCTTGGCCTTGAGCTCCAGCGGGTCGGTGGACGCGCGGTCCTCGAACTCGGCGTGCTCGGGGTGGCGGAAGTCGGCGTTGGCGTCGAGGGTGATCTTGGCGTCCAGCGCCAAGATTTGATCGTCGGGAGTGCGCACCAGCGGGTTGACCTCCACCAGCGTGGCGTCCTCGGCGACGAAGAGCTCCCACAACCTGGAGATGGTGACCGCGGCGGCGTCGAGCACCGCGGCCGGCAGGTGGCCCTGCTCGGCGATCGACCGGGCGAACGCGAGGTCCACGCCCTTGACGGCGTCCACCGGAACCTTGGCCAGGCGGTCGGGCTTGGTGGCGGCGACCTCTTCGATCTCCATGCCGCCCTCGACCGAGCACATCGCCAGGTAAGTGCGGTTGGCGCGGTCGAGCAGGAAGGAGATGTAGTACTCCTCGGCGATCTCGCTTGCCTCGGCGACCAGAAGCTTGTGGACGATGTGGCCCTTGATGTCCAGGCCGAGGATGTTGGTGGCGTGCTCGTAGGCCTCGTCGGGCGTCGCGGCGTACTTCACCCCGCCGGCCTTGCCGCGGCCGCCGATCTTGACCTGGGCTTTGACCATCACCGGATGGCCGATCTCGGTCGCGATAGCCTTGGCGCCGTCGGCGGTGTCGGTCACCCGGCCCGGCGTGCTCGGTACGTTGTGTTTGGCAAACAGTTCTTTAGCTTGATACTCGAAAAGGTCCATGGACTCACTGTCTTCGCTCGACTTGCTGCTAGGCCTACACGTCGGCGGTGCCCCGATCGGCAACACGCACGAAGGCACTTTATCCACACCGCAATTGGCTCTTGACGCCGCGTCCATCGATGTGGCACAGGTCACCGCGGGCCCCCCGAGCCGGCCGCGTGATGCAAATCACAATAAGGACGGGATCGTGCCCCGAGGTTGCCAGCCCCGTCGGTTAGCGGATAACGTCTCAGGGTCCAGATAACGTTATGGTCACGATACGAGGACATTTCAGCTTGTCCCAGCACCGTTTCGCTCGTGCCGCTGCCGTCGCAGCAACAGCTACTGGTCGTCGCGACCGCGGGGGAAAGCCCCACCGCAACGAAGTGACCGAGATCCTGCCGCTCGACGGCTTCGATCTCGACTTCGACGACCTGGACTTCACCGACGACGTCGGCGACCTCGCCGAATTGGACTTCAGTAACGACTCCACCTTCGACTACGAAGCGCGCGTCCTGCGGGCGCCCGAGCTCGACGACCTCGACGAGAGCGACGATCTGCCTCCGCTGCGACTCGCCGCTCCCGGCCAGTTGCTCGTTCGCATGGCCATCGAACCGGGCAGCGGGATCGGGCGGGTGCCCGACCCGGACGGCGACGATGTCACCGAGGTGATCAACCTCCCGCGCCGCGGCGGCCAGCACCGCAAGCAGCCCACCAGCGCGGCCAAGGGCCGGCTGCTCATCTCCGCGATGGCCGCCGGCGCGGCGGCCGCGGCGGCCCACTCGGCGACCAGCCACGCCGATGCGCCGCGGGCCGCGGCCGTGCTGACCGCCAACGCGTCGCCACTGGCGGGCGGCGGCGGGGCCAACACCGTGCGGGGCGCCCAGGTGATCGCCGTGCAGCCGGCGGCCAACATCGCCGTGCACAACGAGGAACTCGCCAAGGGCGTTGCCTTCGCCAACGACCGCGCTCAGCGCGAAGCGCGGTTGCAGCAGCCGCTCTATGTCATGCCGACCAGGGGGATTTTTACGTCCAACTTTGGGTATCGCTGGGGTGTGCTGCACGCCGGAATCGACATCGCGAACTCGATCGGAACGCCCATCCTCGCCGTTTCCGACGGTGTCGTCATCGAGGCCGGGTCGGCCGCCGGCTACGGCGCCCTGGTCAAGCTGCGGCACGCCGACGGCACGGTGACGCTCTACGGGCACGTCAACACCACAACGGTCAACGTCGGCCAGCGGGTCATGGCCGGCGACCAGATAGCCACCATGGGCAACCGCGGCAACTCGACCGGACCGCACCTGCACTTCGAGGTGCTGCTGGCCGGTGACCAGCGGATCGACCCCGTACCCTGGCTGGCCAAACGGGGCCTGACCGTGGGCAGTTACACCGGTTGATCTGGTGACGTCGCCGAGCGAACCCACCCGCCAGCGCCCCGCCGAGACTGATGCGTCGTCGCCCGACTCTGGGTCGCGGATCATTCGCCGGGCGCCGACCGGCCCGATACCCAAGGCGCCCGGATCCCCGGCCGGCCAGCTCCCCCACCAGCCCCCGCCCTACCAGGGCGGACCCCGCGGGGGTTTCCCGGGCGAGTCGACCGATGAACCGAGCGACCGCACCGCCGTGGCCGCGTGCGCGGTCAGCATCGTCAGCGGGTGGGCCACCGCCGTGGTGGCCACGGACCTGATCGCCGGCTGGTGGCGAACCGACCGCCTGTTCTGCATCGCGATCGGGTTCCTCGCGCTGGTGTTCGCGATCGCCACCGTCGCCGGGGTGATCATGCTGCTCCAGCACCGGCCCCTGGGGCGCTATCTCATCGTGGCGGGCGCGGTCGTCGCGGTGCTGACCTACGGCGGGGTGTTCATCGCGGGCGCGCGCGTCGCCTGGATCGTGCATGCCCTGCCGCTGTTGCCGATCGCCAGCGTGGTGCTGGCGATGCACCCCCGCACCAAGCGTTGGCTCGAGGAGTAGCTCCCCGCGCCGAGCGTGTCGCCAGGGCGGATTTTTCGCGAAAATTCCGCCCTCAGAACACGTTCGGCGTCAGAGCTTGCTGATCGGGGCGTGGTTGTGCATCAGCTTCACCCGTCCCGAGCTGCCGAAGTCGATCAGCGACATCGCCGATTCGCCGACGCCGGACACTTCCTCGACGCGGCCCAGCCCGTACTTGTCGTGGGTCACCCGGTCGCCGGGCTGCAACACCAGCAGCGGACGCTTGCTCGCCCCCGACCGGGCGGGCGCCGAACGCGGCGTACCGAACCGGCCCGCCCCGCTGACCGGCGCGCTGTATGACGGGGCGGGCGCGCTGCGCCGCCAATCGATGAGCTCCTGCGGGATTTCGCGCAGGAAGCGCGATTCCGGGTTGAGCATCGGCTGTCCCCACGACGAGCGCACGACGGCCCGGCTCACATACAGGCGCTGCCGGGCGCGCGTGATGCCGACATAGGCCAGGCGCCGCTCCTCGGAGAGTTCGCTCGGGTCGTCCAGCGCCCGCATGTGGGGGAACATCCCGTCCTCCCAGCCGGTGACGAACACGACCGGGAACTCCAGACCCTTCGCGGTGTGCAACGTCATCAGGGTCACCACACCGGCCCCGTGCTCGGGGATCTCGTCGGTGTCGGCCACCAGCGACACCCGCTCGAGAAACTGCGCCAGCACGCCGGTGTCGGGCACGTCCTCGTCGTCCGGGGCGCTCACGATTTCCGAAGCCTGGTCGAGCGCCGCTGCTTCTCCGGGTTCCAAGGCCTGGTCGGTGCTGAATTCATGTGCGACGCTGACCAGTTCGTTCAGGTTGTCCAACCGGGCCAGCTCCTGCGGGTCGGTTGAGGACTCCAGCTCGCGGCGGTATCCGGTCCGCTCGAGCACCGCCTCGACGAGCTCACCCAGATCGTCGTCGAGGCGGCCCCGCAACTCGTCGAGCAGTTCGACGAAGCCGGCGATCGCCTTCTCGGCGCGGCTGTTGAGCATCGGCACCTTGCCCTCGGCAGCGGCCTGCAGCGCGTCGGCGAAACCGGCGCCGGTGTTCTCGGCGTACACCGCCACACAGGCCTCGGCCCGGTCACCGATTCCCCGGCGCGGTGTGTTGAGAATGCGCCGCATGCTGACCGCGTCGCCGGGGTTGTCCAGCACCCGCAGGTAGGCGACGATGTCGCGAATCTCCTTGCGCTCGTAGAACCGCACACCCCCGACGACTTTGTAGGGGATCCCGGCGCGGATGAACACCTCCTCGAGCGAGCGCGACGAGTTGTTGGTGCGATAGAAGACGGCCACGTCGTTGTAGGTGATCTCGCCGCGCTCGGCCAGCGCATCGATCTCTTCGGCCACGAACCTGGCCTCGTCGTGCTCGTTGTCGGCGACGTAGCCGACGATCAGCTCGCCGGCGCCGGCGTCGGTCCACAGCCGCTTGTCGCGGCGCCCGGCGTTGCGCGCGATCACCGAATTGGCCGCCGACAAAATATTCTGCGTCGAGCGGTAATTCTGTTCCAGCAGAATCGTTGTGGCCTCGGGGTAGTCGCGCTCGAAGTCCTCGATGTTGCGGATGGTGGCACCGCGGAACGCGTAGATCGACTGGTCGGCATCACCGACCACGCACAGCTCCGCCGGCGGCAGGTCGTCGGACGAATCTCCGGCGTCGCGACCGACCAACTCGCGCACCAGCACGTACTGGGCGTGGTTGGTGTCCTGATACTCGTCGACCAGCACGTGCCGGAAGCGCCGCCGGTAGTGCTGGGCAATCTGCGGGAACGCCTGCAGCACCGCGACGGTCTCGCCGATCAGGTCGTCGAAGTCCAGCGCGTTGGCGGCGCGCAGCCGCCGCTGGTATTCGCCATACACCGACGCCACGGTGCGGGCCAGTTCGTCGGAGCCTTCCGACAAGTCGGCCAGGGCCTGCTCCGGGTCGATCAGCTCGTTCTTCAGGTTGGAGATGGCGGTGGCCAGCCGCCGCGGCGAGTACCGCTTGATGTCCAGGCCCATGTCGCGGCCGATCATCTGCAGCAGCCGCCGCGAGTCGTCGGCGTCATAGATCGAGAAGTTGGAGTTCAGGCCCTGGATCAACGAGGCCTGGTTGCGCAGGATGCGCACGCAGGTCGAGTGGAACGTGGACACCCACATCGCTCGGGCGCGGTTGCCGACCAGCTGCACCACCCGTTCGCGCATCTCGGCGGCGGCTTTGTTGGTGAAGGTGATGGCCAGGATCTGACCGACCCCGACGCCGCGCGCCGCGATCAGGTAGGCGATGCGCCGGGTCAGCACGGCCGTCTTGCCCGAGCCGGCGCCGGCCACGATCAGCAGCGGCGATCCCTCGTGCACCACCGCCTGGCGCTGTTGCGGGTTGAGGCCGTCGAGCAGGCGGTCCACCTCGGGGGCGGACGTGGCCTCGGTTGCGTGCACAGTCATGTCGGTCCAAACTTACCGCCGCGCACCGACGGCCGGGGCGGCCAGGGCGACGGCCGGGCGCGTCGTCGCGTGCCGACCGGATTTTGCTGGGCACGGCCCTTGGTGGCACACTCGTTTGGTGCTCAACGCGCAGCCTCGTCGGCCCCACGAGTGGGTAGGCCGATTTTTCTACGGGTACCGGCCAGCGGTGCCCGTGGCGTAGCTGCATTCGCAGAGCCCCGTGGTCCGCTGAAGGAACCGGGGCTCGTCTCTTTTGTGAGGCCCGATACCGGATGAGACCAGAACCCCCACATCACGAGAACGCGGAGATTGCAGAGATGAACACCGAGATGGCCGTGAGCGACCCGCTGGCCAGCATCGAGGAATTGCGCGAAGAGATCGACCGGCTCGACGCCCAGATCCTCGCCGCGGTGAAGCGGCGCGCCGAGGTGTCCCAGGCGATCGGCAGGGCCCGGATGGCCTCCGGCGGCACCCGGCTGGTGCACAGCCGCGAGATGAAGGTGATCGAGCGCTACAGCGAACTGGGTCCCGAGGGCAAGGACCTGGCGATGCTGCTGCTGCGCCTGGGCCGCGGCCGGCTCGGTCATTCGTAACCGCTGGTTCGCCGCGAATTTCCGCGGCGCTCCGGCAGATTAGGGGCCGCAACAAGCGGTGGCTCCGGCGCGCCGGACCGCACTAGGGTCGAACCATGAGTTCCGTGCGATCCATCCCCGACATCACCGCCACCACGGCGTGGGACGCCCTGCGCAAGCATCACGAACGCATCGGCGATACCCATCTGCGCCAGTTCTTCGACGACGACCCGGACCGCGGCCGCGAGCTCACCGTCACGGTCGGCGACCTTTACATCGACTACAGCAAACACCGCATCACCCGCGAGACGCTGCGGCTGCTGGTCGATCTGGCCCGCGCGGCGGGTCTCGAGGAGCGCCGCGACCAGATGTTCGCCGGCGAACACATCAACACCTCGGAGGATCGCGCGGTGTTGCACACCGCCCTGCGCCTGCCCCGCGACGCCGAACTCGTCGTCGCCGGCCAGGACGTCGTCGCCGACGTGCACGCCGTGCTCGACGCCATGGGGGACTTCACCGACCGGCTGCGCAACGGCGAGTGGACCGGGGCCACCGGGAAGCGGATCAGCACGGTGGTCAACATCGGCATCGGGGGGTCGGACCTGGGCCCGGTGATGGTGTACCAGGCCCTGCGCCACTACGTCGACGCCGGCATCTCGGCACGCTTCGTGTCCAACGTCGACCCCGCGGACCTGATCGCCGCCCTGGCCGACTTGGACCCGGCCACAACGCTTTTCATCGTCGCCTCGAAAACCTTCTCCACGCTGGAGACGCTCACCAACGCCACGGCCGCGCGGCGCTGGCTCACCGACGCCCTGGGCGACGCGGCGGTGTCCAAGCACTTCGTGGCCGTCTCCACCAACAAGCGGCTGGTCGACGAGTTCGGGATCAACACCGAGAACATGTTCGGGTTCTGGGACTGGGTCGGCGGGCGGTATTCGGTCGATTCGGCGATCGGGCTGTCGGTGATGGCCGCCATCGGCAAGGAGGCCTTCGCCGACTTCCTGTCCGGGTTCCACCTCGTCGACCAACACTTCAAAACCGCGCCGCTGGAGTCCAACGCGCCCGCGCTGCTGGGGCTGATCGGCCTGTGGTACTCAGACTTCATGGGCGCCCAATCGCGCGCCGTACTGCCGTATTCCAACGACCTGGCCCGCTTCGCGGCCTACCTGCAGCAGCTGACCATGGAGTCCAACGGCAAGTCGACCCGCGCCGACGGCACGCCCGTCACCACCGACACCGGCGAAATCTTCTGGGGCGAACCGGGAACCAACGGCCAGCACGCGTTCTACCAATTGCTGCACCAGGGCACCCGGCTGGTGCCGGCCGACTTCATCGGCTTCAGCCAGCCCACCGACGACCTGCCCACCGCCGACGGCAGCGGCAGCATGCACGACCTGTTGATGAGCAACTTCTTCGCCCAGACCCAGGTGCTGGCGTTCGGCAAAACCGCCGAGAAGATCGCCGCCGAGGGGACGCCCCCAGATGTCGTGCCCCACAAGGTGATGCCGGGCAACCGGCCGTCCACCTCGATCCTCGCCGACCGGCTCACCCCCTCGGTGCTGGGCCAGCTGATCGCGCTCTACGAGCATCAGGTCTTCACCGAGGGCGTCGTGTGGGGCATCGACTCGTTCGACCAGTGGGGCGTGGAGCTGGGCAAGACCCAGGCCAAGGCGCTGCTGCCGGTGCTCACCGCCGACGGCTCACCCGATCCGCAGTCGGACAGCTCGACCGACGCTCTGATCCGCCGCTACCGCGGCGAAAGGGGCCGCGCGGACTAACCTTTCGAGAGCTCAGCACCGAATCGGCGCACGAAGGTGCGCAGCCGCTCCTGCGACGCGGCCTGCGGGTCGGCGAGGTGCAGCTGCAGCAATTCTCGGCCGGCGGCGTGCAGAACCCGGGCGGTGTAGTCCGGCTCGTGCAGGTCGGGGTTGCGGCGCAGCAGTTCGGTGACGAAGAACTCCAGCACGACGGCCTGAGATTGAGCCAGGCGCGCATACAACTGCGGCGGGGCCCCCTGCGGGGGAAACAGGAACAGCCGCCACGTCGCCGGGTGGGCGTCGACGGCGGCCAGCACGCCGTCGAACGCGAGCACCAGCGACTGGTCCTCGGCGGCGGCATCCAGCCCGGAGATCGCCTCGGCGAACTGCGCGCCGGCCCGTGCCGCCTCGCGGTCGATCAGCTCGACGAACAGGCCCGCCAGGTCGCCGAACTTCTGATAGATCAGCGACCGGTCGATCCCGGCCGCCTCCGCGATGCGGTTCGGCGTCGCCGCGTGGAACCCCTCGGCGTCGACGATCGCGTGCGTGACGTCGAGGATCTGCTCGCGCCGCAGCTCGGCGCTCATGCGCCGCTTCCGGCTGTCCACGGTAGTCACCCTTGACAGCATAACTAACACCTTGTGAGTATTACTCACGACATGTTAGTTAGCCGGAGGTCGTGATGGTCGCCTATTACCCCGAACTCGCCGAGCGGGTCCGAAGCCAGCGCGACCTGCAGCCCGAGCTGTACGGGGACTTCGACTTCGACCGGCGGCCGGACCGGCTGGCCACCGAACCCGACGTCGACTCCGCCCTGCCCGCCTGGGTCGCGGACCGCGCGCCGATCCTGGCGGACGACCGCGTCGTCGAGTTGATGAGCACGGCCACCCTGCTCGGCGACGTCGTCGCCGACCCCTACGCCGCGCTGATGACGACGCACAGCGTCTCCGACCTGATCGGCATGCTCAAGACGGCCTGCCGCGAGGGCATCGAGGCCGTGCCCGACGCGCCGCCCGAGCTCGCTGCGTTCATCGCCGCCATGGAGGCCACCCCGGAGTGGATCGACTTCGATCTGGTGCGTGAGGGCGCTCGCCAGGAGCGCATTCCCGCGGCGCTGCTGGCCCCCTTCATCACCCGGGGAGCCTTCATCGCGACCTTCACCAACACCTACGCCGCGCTGCCCATGGCCCTGACCGGCGCGCTCTCGGGCAAGCGGGCCGCCCGGCGGGTCAACGAAACGGCCAGTTTCTTCGCCGTCACCACGCTGCCCGGTGCGCTGGACCGATACGGCCCCGGCTTCGAAGCCGCCGCCATGGTGCGGCTGATGCACTCGATGGTCCGCTACAACGCCCTGAAGAAATCCGACAAGTGGGATACAGCCATTTACGGCATGCCGGTGCCGCAGGTCGACCAGATGCCCGCGGGAATGATCGGCCAGTACCTCTTGGCCCGTAAGGCGCGCCAGCAGGGCAGGACGCATTTCACCAAAGAAGAGCGCGCCGTCATCGAATTCGCCAGGTATCGCTGCTTTCTTCTCGGCCTGCCGGAGGAACTGCTGCCCGCGCAACCCGCCGACATCATCCACGTGATGCATGCGCGCTCGGCGCTGCTGCGGCACGGATTCGACACCGTCTGCCAAGAACTCGTCCGCGGCACGATGGCGGCCTATCTGCGCCCCGGCACCTCCCTGTTCGACCGTTGCGCCGAAGCGGTCGAGAAGAGTTTCAGCAAGCTCACGTTCGTCCGCACCTTCTGCAATGGTGATCGCGACATCGCCGAGGCCATGGGCGTCTCACTCGCGCCCACGGATCTGCTGCGCATCGCCCTCACCGCGCCGTTCATCATCGGACGTTTCACCGCGGCGAGCCACGCCAGCCGCATCCCCGTGCTTTCCGAAATCACCGACGCATATGTCATCGGGCTCCTCAAGCTCCGTCTCGCGACCTACGGAAGGCCCGAATTCACCACCGACGCAGCACATTACACGCCCGCCCTGCACTGAGTCAGCGTTGCGAGCGTGCACGGTTGTACACCTCAGCGCGGTGTGTCGCGTACAGACACGCACACTCGCGGCGAAAAGCGCGGCAAGAAGTCAGGCGAAGCGCTTGGTGAGCGGCGGCGGCAGCACTCGCATCAACTGCACCAGTGGCGCCCAGGGCCACCGCGGCACCACGGCCCGGCCGGGCTCGCGCTCGATGGCGTCGACCAGCGCCTTGACGCCAGTGTCGTTGTCCACCATCAACATTGTGCTGTTCGACTTGGCCGTCATCTCCGACTCGATGTATCCGGGCTCGATCACCGATATCTTGATGGGACCTTTGGCGTACTCGGCGCGCAGCGATTCACCCAGGGAGGTCAGCCCGGCTTTGCTTGCGCAGTAAGCGGCTTTGACGCCCGGCACCCCCTTGTTGCCGAGCACCGATGAGATCAGCACCAGATGGCCCGAACCGCTGGCGTTGAACATCTCCAGCGCGGTCTCGATCTGCACCAGCGCGGCCACCAGGTTGGTCTCGATGGTCGCCTTGTTGGCCCACATCTTGCCCGAGCCCAGCTTCGCGCCCTTGCCGATGCCGGCATTGACGATGATGCGATCGAGCCCACCGAGCTCGTCCCTGAGTTCGCCGAACACCTTGGGCACCTGTTCGTGGTCGTTGACGTCCAGCGCGGCCACGGCGATCTTGATGCCCGGATGCCGTTGCGAAAGGTCGGCTTTCAGCTCGTCGAGGCGGTCGGTGCGGCGGGCGCACAACGCCAGGTCACGGCCCTTGGCGGCGAAGGAGCGCGCCATCCCGGCGCCCAGGCCGGAGCTGGCACCGGTGATCAGGATCTTCTGACGAGTCACCCAGGCAGCATAGCGATCACTTCAGCAGCCGCGACATGCGACGGTCGGCCAGCACCTTGCCACCGGTCTGACACGTCGGGCAGTACTGAAAAGACTTGTCCGCGAACGACACTTCGCGCACCGTGTCCCCGCACACCGGGCAGGGCAACCCGGTGCGGGCGTGCACGCGCAGCCCCGAGCGCTTCTCCCCTTTGAGCAACGCGGCACCCTGACCGACCGAGCGACCCACCGCGTCGGTCAACACCGACACCATCGCCGCGTGCAGGGCGGCGAGCTGTTCGGCCGACAGCTTCCCGGCCGTCGCGAACGGCGAGATCCTGGCGACGTGCAGGATCTCGTCGCTGTAGGCGTTGCCGATGCCGGCGATCACCTTCTGATCGGTGATGACCGTCTTGATCCGGCCCGTATTGCCGGCCAGGATCCCGGACAGGCCATCGGCGCTCAGCGCCAAGGCGTCCGGGCCGAGGGTGGCGATCTGCGGCACCTGCCCGGGGTCGGCGACCAGCCACACGGCCAGTCGCTTCTGGGTGCCGGCCTCGGTGAGGTCGAAGCCCGGCGCGTCGCCCGGGACGCCCAGGTGCACGCGCAGCGCGATCGGCCCCTTGCCGGGCCGCAGCGGCGCCGCGGCCAGCTTGTCGGACCACCGCAGCCAGCCCGCCCGCGACAGGTGGGCGATCAACCACAGGTCCCCGGCCCGCAGCCCCAGATACTTGCCCCAGCGGTCTGCCCCGACGACGGACCGCCCGTGCAGCGCGGCGATCGGCGGGTCGAACGTCTTGAGGACCGAAAACGCGGCCACGTCGACGCGACCAACCGTCAGGCCGACGGCGTTGCGGCGCAGATGATCGGCCAGTGCTTCGATCTCGGGCAGTTCGGGCACGTCTTCAGTCTGCCGGTCGCAGCAAATAGGTGTCCATGATCCAGCCGTGCCGCGACCGGGCCCGCGCCCGCAGCTCCACGATGCGGGGCCCGACCTCCCCGACGGTGCCGGCCACCAACAACTCGTCGCCCGTCCCGAGATAGGCGCCCCACCAGATTCGGGTGTCGGCGGAGCACGCCTGAAACGAGCAGTCGCCGTCGAGCATCACCACCGCCGCGCCGGACAGGCCGTGGGTGCGCAGTTGCCTGCCGGTGGTGATCAGGACCGGTTCGCCGACGTCGTTGAGCGGAATGCGGTGCCGGGCCGTGAGCGCCTGTATCGCGGTGATCCCCGGGATGACGTCGAACGTGAAATCGACGTCGGCCGCGACCGCCTCGAGGATGCGCAGCGTGCTGTCGTACAGCGACGGGTCGCCCCACGCCAGGAAGGCGCCCACGCCGTCGGGAGCCAACTCCTCGGCGATGGCCTTCGACCAGATGCGGGTGCGCGCGGCGTGCCAGTCCGACACGGCCTCCCGGTACTCGGCTTGCCTGTTGTCGGAGGCGGCGCGCGCGGGGTCGGCCAGCTCGACGAAGCGGTACCCCGGCTCGCGGATGAACCGGGCGCAGATCTCCCGGCGCAGAGCCACCAGGTCGCTCTTGGCCTCGCCCTTGTCCATCGCGAAGAACACCTGTGTGTCGTTGAGGGCGTCGATCGCCTGGACGGTCACGTAGCCGGGGTCGCCGGCGCCGATGCCGATGACGTGTAGGTGCCGCGTCAAGAAAGCCTCCTCGTTGCTCGATTCAGAGTGCCGAATCGAAGCCTCGAAGGCCTAGTCGGGACCCCAAGTACCCAGTACCATGGGTACCGTCTGAAGGCCCGATGGAGGGACAGCAGCATGACTACCCCGGTGAAGCCCGGCACGCCGAGTCGTGAGGAATTCTCCGAACGCCTGCTGAAAGGCTCGGTCAAGAAGTCCTACGAGCCGGTCGTGGACATCGACTGGGACGCCCCGCTGGACCCCGACAAGTTCTATCTGCCACCCCGGTTCGTGTCCTTGTATGGCACGCCGATGTGGGACGAGATGACCCGCGAGCAGCAGATCGAGCTGTCCCGCCAGGAACTGGTCAACACGCTGTCGGCCGGGATCTGGTTCGAGAACATGCTCAACCAGTCGTTGCTGCGCACCATCCTGCACGAAGACCCCACCAGCCGCTCGACGCATTACAAGCTCACCGAGCTGGGCGACGAGACCCGCCACATGGTCATGTTCGGCAAGGCCATCGAGCGCATCGGCGCCAAGGCGGTCCGCCCGCGGCGGTTCCACCGGATGGTCATCAACGCCCTGCCGCTGGCGTTTCAGCGGGGCTCGATGCTGTGGGTGGCCGCCCTGATCGGGGAGGAGATCTTCGACTCGCTGCAGCGGCAGATGATGGACGATCCCGACCTGCAGCCGATCATCCAGCGGCTCATGCGGATCCACGTCACCGAAGAGGCGCGCCACATCCAATTCGCCCGCGACGGCGCCCGCAAGCGGGTGCCGGAGATGCCGCGGCTGAACAGGTGGTTCATGGCCAACATCAACGGGCTCGGCGGCTACTTCTTCCGCTACCTGTTCAGCAACCCGATCCCCTACGCCCGGGCGGGCCTGAACGCCAAGCGGGCACAGGCCGTCGCGCGCAGCAGCCCGCACCGGTATCGGGTGCAGGTGTCCGGCTTTGCCCCGCTGGCGGCGTTTCTGACCGAGGTGGGCCTGCTGGGCCCGCTGGCGCGCCGCGCGTGGAAGCGCACCCGGTTTCTGTGACGCAGCCCGGCCGCCACGTCGTCATCGTCGGCGCGGGTCCCGCCGGCCGGGCCGCCGAGAGTGAGTTGGCGGCGGCCGGCATCACCGACGTCCTCGCCCTGGACCGCGCCGCCGACGTCGTCAGCTCGGTCTTCGACGAGGGCACCGACGGCTGGGCGCTGCACACGGCCACCGGCGAGGTGGTCCGGGGCCGCATCGTCATCGCCGCCCACGCGGCGCCGACGGCCGCGTGGACACCGCAGCTGGCCGGGCGCGGGGAGTTCCGGGGAGCGGCGTTCCCCGCCGCCCAGCGCGACCCCGGCTTCGATCCGGCCGGCAAGCGCATCGCGGTCATCGGCGCCGACTCCGTGGCGGGCCACTACGCCGGGCAGCTGCCGCGGTCGGCTTCGGTGACCGTCTTCGCGCATGCGCCGCGCCGGTTCGTCGACGAGTTGCCGCTGCCGTCCACCCGGGCCAGGCGCTGGCTGCGCCGACGGCTCCGGGCGGGCACCTCCGACGGGCAGGCGGGGCCCACATTGGTGAGGTCGGCGATCGACGCCGTCACCGCGTCGGGCATCCGCACCCGCGACGGCGCCGACCACCCGGCTGACGCGATCGTCTACGGCACCGGCTTCACCCTCGCCGAGCGGGTCGGCGACGAGACGCTCGTCGGCGCCGGCGGTGTGAGCATCCGGCAGGCCTGGGTCGACGGCATGGAGCCCTACTTCGGGGTCGCGGTGCACGGTTTCCCCAATTACTTCTTCCTCGGCGGGCCCGATTTCCGCGCGCAGGCCCGCTACGTCGCGCAGTGCGTGCGGCTCATGACGGATCGCGATGCGACCCGCATCGAGGTGCGCCGAAGCAGCCAGCAGGTCTTCAACGAGCGTGTCTATGTCCGGCCGCCGCGCCCGCAGCGGGTGTCGCGGGCGTTCGAGCTGTCACCGGCGGCACGCGGGCGCGGACGCCAGGACCGGCAGGACTACGACGGCGCGGCGACGTTGACGATCGCGGGCGCCCACCACCCGGTGCGCGTGCGGCTGGCCGGCCGCCTGGACCCGATCGACGGCCAGTATCACTGGCAGGGCACGGTTTTTGGCAGCCCGTCGCGACCCTTGCCGAACGAAGCGCTCACGCAGTCGCGGCGGGCGACGCTGACGGTCGGCGAGCGCAGCGCGCCTGCCCGCATCACCGAACAAACCCCGTGGGGGACGCACTCGGTCGCCGGGGTGGGCGCTCCGCCGTACCCGCTCGGCGCCGGCTGAGCCGAACGCGACGCGCGGCGATCGAGCCGTCGTGGACGGCTGGCCGGCCGGCCGGCGAATTCTGACGTTTAACTTCGGTTCGGTACGGGGTAATCACCCCGTTTCGGCGGAGGGCGGTCACGCACGAACGGGGGCTCGTGGGTGCGTGTGCCGCTCGGTTCCGTGAGCAGTTAGCCGGGGTGGGGATGCGATGAACACGTTGCAGCCGGACGACAGGACCGGGCGGGAATGCCCGGGTGCGGCGTCGCCGTTTCAATCACGATCCGGACACGCGCGCACGCAGATCGCCGGGCCGCGGCTTTCCGTCAGCGACGATGAAGCCGTGATGCAAAGTGGGTGGCTGCGGTGAGTGCGCCGGCTGAATCACCGCGCTCGCTGGCTGTCGCGGGTCGGATGGACCACTCCGTGGCCGTGCTGACCGTCGACGGCGTGCTGGACAAACACAACTCCGCGGCTCTGCGCGATGCCATCGTGCGGGCCACGCTGGGTGCGCCCTCCGCGGTCGTCCTCGACGTGACGGCGCTTCGGGTGCCCGCGGAATCGGCGTGGACGGCGTTTATCAGCGCACGCTGGCAGCTTGACCCGCAGGCCGCCGTCCCGATCGCGTTGGTGTGCTCCCATCGCGCCAACCGGGAGGCGATGAAGCGCAGCGGTGTCGCGCGCCTGATGCCGGTGTACTCGAGCGAGAAGGGGGCGATGAGGGCGCTCGGGCGCCCCACCCGTCGAGCGGTCCGGTGCGCCGACGCCGAGCTGCCCGCCAGTCTCACCAGCCTTCGCGAGTCCCGTCGCCTGGTCCGCGAATGGCTCACCGCGTGGTCACAGACAGAGCTCATCCCGGTCGCACTCGTCGTGGTCAACGTGTTCGTGGAGAACGTGCTGGAACACACCGGAAGCGTCCCGGTGATGCGCATCGAAACCGACGGCACGACGGCGACGATCGCGGTGTCCGACGGCAGCAACGCTCCCGCGGTGCGGCTGCCTGCGCCCGAAGAGGGCATCGACGTCTCCGGCCTGGCGATCGTCGACGCGCTCTCGCGAGGCTGGGGCAGCGCTCCCACCACGTCCGGCAAGACGGTCTGGGCGGTCATCGGCCCCGAAAACCAGCTGTAGCGACCATCCGCCGCGCCGTATTGTGCTCGGCCCCGGACGCGGGTCAAACTAGAACACGTTCTAATGTCTTGTGAAGTCCCCTCCACGGAAGGCAGATGACGTGCGGTTCAGCTACGCCGAGGCAATGACCGACTATTCGTACTACATCCCGCTGGCCAAGGCCGCCGAGGCGGCCGGGTACCACAGCATGACGATCGCCGACAGCATCGCCTACCCGTTCGAGTCCGATTCGAAGTACCCGTACACCCCCGACGGCAACCGGGAGTTCCTCGACGGCAAGGCCTTCATCGAGACGTTCGTCCTGACCGCGGCGCTCGGCGCGGTGACCTCGACACTGCGGTTCAACTTCTTCGTCCTCAAGCTGCCGATCCGGCCGCCCGCCCTGGTGGCCAAGCAGGCCAGTTCGCTGGCCGCGCTGATCGGCAACCGCGTCGGTCTGGGGGTGGGCACCAGCCCGTGGCCGGAGGACTACGAGCTGATGGGCGTCCCGTTCGCCAAGCGCGGCAAGCGGATGGACGAATGCATCGAGATCGTCCGGGGCCTGTCCAGCGGCGAGTACTTCGAATTCCATGGCGAGTTCTACGACATTCCCAAGACCAAGATGACACCGGCGCCCACCCGGCCCATCCCGATCCTCATCGGTGGCCACGCCGATGCGGCCCTGCGGCGCGCGGCGCGGCTGGACGGGTGGATGCACGGCGGCGGCGACCCCGAGGAGCTCGACGGGCTCATCGCCAAGCTCCAGCGGTACCGGGAGGAAGCGGGCAAGACCGGCCCGTTCGAGATCCACGTCATCTCCGGTGACGCCTACACCTTGGACGGCATCAAGCGCCTCGAGGACAAGGGCGTCACCGACGTCATCGTCGGCTTCCGCATCCCCTACATCAAGGGCAACGACACCGAGCCGCTGGACACCAAGATCCGCAACCTGGAGATGTTCGCCGAGAACGTGATCGCCAAGGTCTAGCGGGCCGCCGCCAATTGATTCGCGGCCAGGTCCGGGACGACTCGGACAGTGTCACCCAACGTGTTCTCAGGGCGAACTTTCGGCGATTTTTCCGCCCTGACGTCACGTTCGGCGCAGCGGGCCGCCGCCAAGGTCCAGCGAGCCGCGGCCATCAGAGCGGGTCCCACCGTGGCGCCCGC
This sequence comes from uncultured Actinomycetota bacterium, assembly GCA_963711445.1. GTDB lineage: Bacteria > Actinomycetota > Actinomycetes > Mycobacteriales > Mycobacteriaceae > Mycobacterium. The sequence goes on along the minus strand of CAVQEF010000001.1, from coordinate 290,523 downwards.
TTCTCCCGGTGGGCCATGGCGGCCTCGACGGGATTGTTGGTGAAGCCGCTGAGGATCTGCGTGCGGTTCTCGAGTTCGATGGCATGCCGAAGACTGGGCGCGTCCAGCGCCGCGTTGAGACCGATCTTGGTCTGCCACACGCCGTAGGCGTTGTTCTCGGCGATCGAGCGGGCCACCTTGAGCGCGGCGGGCATCAGCTCGTCGGGCGCGACCACCTCGTGCACCAGCTTGATCCGGTACGCCTCGGCGGCGTCGACGATGCGGCCGGTCAGCATGAGCTCGCGGGCGACTCCGGCTCCCACGATCTTCGGCAGCAGGTAGCTGGTGCCCATGTCCATCGACGAGAACCCGGCCTTGATGAACGCCGACCCGAACCGGGCCTGCTCGGAGGCGACCCGGACATCGCAGACCAGGGTGAACGCCAGCCCGCCGCCGACGGCGACACCGTTGACCGCGGCGATCACCGGGATGGGCAGCTCGTAGAGACGGGTGAACAGGTCGGCGAGGCGGACCTGGGCGTCGTAGTTGACCTTGAACGGCGGGGTCGTCGGTGTGGTCTGCGTCCACGGCTGGCCGGTGCCGCTCAGATCGGCGCCGGCGCAGAAGCCGCGTCCCGCCCCGGTCAGGACCGCCGCCCGGAATTCGCCGCCGGCGAGCGCGGTCAGGGCGTCGTCCACCCCGTCGATCAGCGCCCCGTCGATGGCGTTGAGCCGCTCGGGCCGGTTGAGGATGACGCAGGCGATGTTGTCTCCGAGGGTCTGCAGTTCCACAGCGGGCATACCCAAACCGTAGGCCCAGCCCGAATCTGCGAGCGTGGTGCCCACGCTCGGTGCGCTATCGGCTTCGCTTGGCCAACCACTCGGCCTGCATCACCAGCAGCGCCATGACCTCCAGCTGCGGAGTGTCGGGGTCGAGTTCCTTGTAACGCTGATAGACGTTGACCACGACGCGTTCGGCGTCCAGCCAGGTCGCGTATTCGCCGAGGTCGATGGTGTCGGCGGCCTCGGCCCACGGCAGGCCCCTGCGGTAGGCGGCCTCGGCTTGCTCGGCGACGTGGGTGAGATAGCCACGCACGGCGCGTATTCCGTCCGGGTCGCTGACCGGCCCGTGGCCGGGCACCACGATCGGCGCGTCCAGCGCGATCATCACGTCGCACGCCGCGACCCAGTTGGCGATCGGGCCGGCCCACACGATCGGCGTGCAGCCGATGAACAGCAGATCCCCGCCGAACAGCACCCCGGCGTCGGGCACGTGCACCACGGAGTCCGCGGCGGTGTGAGCGGGGCCCAGATTCAGCAGATCGACCCGCCGCCCGCCCACCTCGATGGTGAGCTCGCGGTCAAACGTCAGGTCGGCGTTGCGCACCGTGATGCCGCTGAAGTCGAAGTACCCGAAGCGGTCTCGGACGAACTTCGTGGCGACCGGCCCGAGGTCGGCGGTCTGCACCATCGTCAGCATCTCGGGCCGCATCCCGTGGGCGATCTCCTCGGCGGTAGCCGTGGCCGCGACGATCCGGACCGACGCGTCCAACAGTTGATTGCCGTGGGTGTGGTCCCCGTTGGAGTGGGTGATCAGCGCGTCGGTGATGGGGGCGCGGTCGGTGATCGGCTTCATCGCGGCCAGCATCTCGCGGGTCAGCGCCAGGTCGAACAGGGTGTCGACCAGCAGTGCCGCGCCGTCGCCGGCGACCAGCCCGGCGTTGCTCCAGCCGAATCCGCCGTCGGGCAGCGTCCAGGCCCACACCCGGTCGCCCACCTCGTGCAGCCCGCGGGTGTAGGGCACTCGTGCGGGGGCCGGGTTGACCCGCGCGGCCGGGGGTTCCGCGTCGGGGTCGGGCCGGGCGGCCAGCGGGTGCGGTGGACTGCTGGCGCGGACGGTTTGTCGGGTCTCCCCCAGCCCCTGCACCCGCAGCGTGACGACGTCGCCGTCGTGCAGCCAGCCCGGAAAGGATTCCGGCGCCGCCGGGTTGAGGTGCTCGACCAGCGTGCAGGTGGGCACCGTGCCGGAGCCGATGACGTCGCCGGGGGTGAGCGTCACGCCGCGCGAGATGTAGGAGATGACTTCGCCGAAGCTCCAATCCATCTGGGCGGTCGACCCCGAACCGATCACGGTGTCGTTGACCAGCGCGCTCACCTGCAGGTCGAGCCTGCCGGGATGTGCGGGGTGGCGGTACGGCTCGAGTTCGTCGGGCGTCACCAGGCACGGGCCCAGCGTGACCCCGCTGTCCTTGCCCTTGCCCTGACCGATTGCCAGCTGGCCCTCCAGCTGTTGCAGGTCACGCGCGGACCAGTCGTTGAAGATGGTGTAGCCGATGATGGCCGCTTCGGCTTCCGCGACCGTCAAATCCTTACCGGCGATCCCGATGACCGCGGCGATCTCCAGTTCGAAGTCCTGCCAGGCACTGCCGGGGGCCATCGGGGCATCGTCGTAAGGACCCAGAACGGTTGCCGGACAGGCGAAGTAGAAGGCGGGGATGCGGTACCAGGTGTCGGCGAGCACCCGTCCGGCACCCACCGCGGCCTGGCAGTTGCGCATGTGGTCCAGAAAGCACAGGGTGTCGCGGATCGACGGCGGTCGGGGGATCGGCGCCATGAGCCGCACCTCGTTCAGGCGCACGGGGGTCGACGAACGAACCGCCTCCTCGCCGGCTTGCCGCAGCCCGTCGGCACCCCACCCGATCAACTCCAGCAGCGTCACACCCGGCGGCATCGGGTAGATGGCGTCACCGGAGAGCACGCCGGTCCGCTCGCCCTCCGCGCCTTGATAGGTCACCCATTTCATTCCCGCACCACCTCACTTGGTTCCTTGTCCGGCCGCAACCCGCGCCAGCTCGACTGGCGCAACCGCTCATCGGGGGTCCACTCGCTGTAGCGCACCTCCGCCACCAGCACCGGCTCGACGAACGTCACACCTTTGGCCTCGCTCGTGGGCAGCGGGGGGTCGAACGGGGAGTTGTCGGTGCGCAGCGGCGCCAGCGTCTTCTTCAGGTTGGCCAGGTCGCGTTCGGTGAAGCCGGTGCCGACCTTCCCGGCAAAACGCAGCCCGTCGCGGCCGGGGATGCCCATCAGGAGCGAGCCGATCCCGCTGCTGCGTCCGCCCTCCCCCGCCTTCCAGCCGCCGATGACGACTTCCTGCGTGTTCCAGTTCTTGTCCTTGACCCACGACGCCGATCGCCGGTCCGGCTGGTAGGTGGAGTCGCGCTTCTTGGCGACCACGCCCTCCAGGCCGCGCTTGCCGGAGTTCTCCAGCGCCTGCTCGCCGTCGCCGGGCAGCCGCTCGGGAACGATCAGGTTGCTGCCATCGGCCAAGGTTTCCAACAGCTTTCGCCGGTCTTGGTATTTTGCGCGCAGCAGCGAGCGGCCGTCCAGATACAGCAAGTCGAACGCCCAAAACTCAACGCCGGCGCCGCGACCCCGGTTCTGCATCGCGTGGAAGCTGGGCACACCGGTCGCGTCCAAGACGACCGCCTCGCCGTCGAGAACAACGTGATGGTCGGCCATGTCTGCTGCCAGCGAACGCAATTCGGGATACTCCTTGGTGACGGTGCGGCCGCGCCGAGACCGTATGCGCAAGTCGCCGTGGTCGATCTCGACCAGCAGCCGATAGCCGTCCCACTTGCCTTCGAACGCCCACTGGCTTGCCTTCATGGCCGACACCGAACCGTGCGTGGCGAGCATGGGCTTGATCTCGTCGAATTCGAAGACCTTCTGGTCCTTCATCCGATGCGCCAGCCACTGGTCGCCGTTGGTCTGGATCAGCGCGTAGCGTCCCGAGATTCGGTTGCCGTGCAGGTTGACGATCACCTCGTCATCGCGGAACTTTTCGGCCTCGTAGGTTCCCGCGTCCCAGACGATCACCTTCCCGGCCCCGTATTCCCCTTTGGGGATGGTGCCCTCGAAGGTGGCGTAGTCCAGCGGATGATCCTCGGTGTGGACCGCGAGGTGGTTGACCGACGTCGACTCGGGCAGGTTCTTCGGCACCGCCCACGACACCAGCACCCCGTCGCGTTCGAGCCGGAAGTCGTAGTGCAGCCGACGGGCGTGGTGCTCCTGGATGACGAAGGTATTGCCCTGTCCGGTAGTGGGTTCGGCGGCCGGAACGGGTTCGGGGGTCTTGTCGGCGTCGCGCATGCTGCGGTATTTGGCCAGCCGATCGGCGACGGGAGCGTCGGAGTCCAGGGCCGCCAGCAGGTCGCCGCCCCGGTCGACCCGGGCCAGCACTTCGTCGTAGCGCAGCTGAGTCAACCCGGGGTCGTCGAGTTCCGCCCAGGTGCGTGGCGCGGCGACGGTCGGCTGCGGCCGACCGCGCAACGAATACGGCGCGATCGTGGTTTTCGAGCCGTTGTTCTGGCTCCAGTCCACGAACACCTTTCCGGCGCGCAGCCTTTTGGTCATGGTCGACGTGACGAGCTTGGGCATCGACTTTTCCAGTTGCTGCGCAACACGTTTGGCCAGAACCGATGCCCCACTACTGCTGACCGGCTCCTGCAGCGGGGTGTAGAGGTGCAGCCCCTTGCTGCCGCTGGTGAGCGGGAAGGTCGTCAGCCCGATGTCGGCGATCATGTCGCGTACCGCGCGCGCCACCTCGGCCAGCTGCGCCATCGTCACCCCCTCGCCGGGGTCCAGGTCGAACACCAGCCGCGTAGCCGGGCCGGGCTTGAGTTCTTCGGCCTTGCCGCGAGTCCACTCGGCGACGAACCGCCATTGCGGCACGTGCACTTCCAGCGCCGCCTGCTGGGCGATCCACGCCAGCCCGTCGGGACTGTCGATGATCGGGTAGGTCGTCGTCCCGGACCGGTGCGTCACGCTCGCGCGGGGCAACCAGTCCGGGGCCGAGGAGGCCAGCTGCTTTTCGAAGAACGAGTCCTGCTCGACCCCGTTGGGCCAGCGCTTGCGGGTGGCGGGCCGCCCGGCGACGTGCGGCAGCATCACCGCGGCGATGCGCGTGTAGTAGTCGAAGACGTCGCCCTTGGTGGTTCCGGTCGCGGGGTAGAGCACCTTGTCGGCGTTGGTCAGCTTGACCCGCGCCTGCGCCGTGGACCCCATCGACTCAACGTACGTGGTCGGCCGCGGCCGCCGGTAGCGTCGGCATCGTGGTTCGCCTGAGCAGCGCCACCCTGGACCGGCTGCCGATCGCGGGGCCGGGCTACGACCGCGCCCGCGTCGGGGTTGGCATCGCGCACTTCGGGGTCGGCAACTTTCACCGCGCGCATCAGGCGATGTACGTCGACAGGCTGCTGCAGCGCGGCCTGGCGCGCGAGTGGGGCATCTGCGGGCTGGGCGTCATGCCGGCCGACCGGCGCATGCGCGACGCGCTGGCCGCCCAGGACGGCCTGTACACGCTGGTCTCCGAGCGCCCCGACGGGCGCCGCGACGCGCGGGTGATCGGCTCGATCGTCGACTACCGCTATGTGCCCGACGACCCGCGGGCCGCGATCGAGCTGATGGCCGCGCCGTCCACGCGCATCATCTCGATGACCATCACCGAGGGCGGCTACGCGGTCAGGGACCGCGGGTCGGTGTTCGGCCTGATCGCCGACGCCCTGGCCCGCCGCCGCGACCGCGGCGTCAACGCGCCCACCATCGTGTCGTGCGACAACATCGAGCACAACGGCCACGTCGCGCGGCGGGCCGTCCTCGAGCACGCGCGACTGCTGCATCCCGGCCTCGCCGGCTGGGTCGACGAGCGCGTCGCATTCCCCTGCTCGATGGTGGATCGCATCACCCCGGCCACCACCGATGACGTCGTGGCGGGGCTGGAACGCGACTTCGGCATCACCGATCGGTGGCCGGTGCTGGCCGAGAGCTACGCGGCCTGGGTGCTCGAGGACGACTTCGCCGACGGCAGGCCCCCGCTGCAGGATGCGGGCGTGCTGCTGGTCGACGACGTGGGGCCCTACGAGGCGATGAAGCTGCGGCTGCTCAACGCCGGGCATCAGTGCCTGTGCTACTTCGCCTGGCTGTGCGGGTACCGGATGGTGCACGACGCGGCGCGCGATGAGTTGCTCGCCGAGTTCCTGCGGGCCTACTTCGATTCCGAGGCCATTCCCACCCTGGCGCCGGTGCCCGGAATCGACCTGGCGGCCTACAGCCGCGAACTCCTCGAGCGGTTCACCAACCCGGGCGTGGGCGACACGGTGGCGCGGCTGTGCGCCTACTCCTCGGATCGCATCCCGGCCTGGCTGCTTCCGGTGATCCGCGCCAACCTGCGCACCGGCGGGCCCGTCCGGCTGGCGTCGGCGGCGGTGGCGAGCTGGGCCCGCTACGCCGAGGCGGTGGACGAACGCGGCGAACCGATCGAGGTCGTCGACAACCTCGCGGAATCGCTGGTGCCGGTCGCGCGATCGCAGCGCCGGCATCCCACCGCATTCATCGAGAACGCGGCGCTGTTCGGCGAGCTGTCGCGGGCACCGCGGTTCGTCGAGGCGTACCGAGGGGCGCTGGGCTCGTTGCACACCCGCGGGGCGCGGGCGACGCTGGAGGCGTTGCTGCACGTCGACACGGGAAGGCGCGGCTTATGACCCGCTGGCTGGTGATCGGTGAGGCGTTGATCGACAGCATCGACGGCCGCGTGGAGCGCGTCGGCGGCAGCCCGCTCAACGTCGCGGTCGGGCTGGCCCGGCTGGGTCACGGTGTCGACTTCCTCACCCACATCGCCGACGACGAGCCGGGCCGATGCATCGCGGCGCATGTCAAAGCCGCTGGCGCGCAACTTGTTCCGGGCAGCGTGTCCGCGGCCCGGACGCCGCGCGCAGTGGCCACGACCACCCGTGATGGCTCGGCCGCCTACACCTTCGACCTGGACTGGCAGCTCTCCGGCACTCCCCAGGTCGCGCCGCCGCTGGTGGTGCACACCGGATCCATCGCCGCCGTGCGCGAGCCGGGCTGCCTGGCGGTCGCGGCGCTGCTGGACGCCTATCACGTCTCGGCAACGGTCAGCTTCGACCCCAACGTGCGCCCGTCGCTGATCGACGAGGCGGCCCTGGCCCGCGAACGCATCGAGCGCTTCGTCCAGCGCAGCGACATCGTCAAGGTCAGCGACGAGGACCTGCGCTGGATCGACCCGCAGCACGAGCCCGAGCAGACCGCCCGCGGCTGGCTGGCCGCCGGACCCGCGATCGTGGCCATGACGATGGGCGAACGCGGCGCTCGGGCCTGGTGCGCGTCCGGCGAGGCCCGGGTGGCCGCCCGGCCGGTGCGGGTGGTCGACACCGTCGGCGCCGGTGACGCCTTCACCGTCGGGCTGCTCGACGCGCTGTGGGGGCTGGGCGTGCTGGGCGCCGAACGGCGGCCCGACCTCGCCGGGATCGGGCTCGACGCCCTGACCGACGCGCTGCGGGCGGGCGCCCTGTCATCGGCGCTGACCCTCGGCAGGGCCGGCGCAGACCTCCCGGACCGCGCCGCGCTGCACGTCGCGGCGGAGGGGAAGTAGCCGCCCGGCCGGTTCGCCGCGCTGTTAGCGGGCGAACTGTGTGGGCATACTGACTTACATGCGCTCCATCTGGAAGGGCTCGATCGCGTTCGGGCTGGTCAACGTGCCGGTCAAGGTGTACAGCGCGACCGAGGACCATGACATCAAGTTCCATCAGGTGCATGCCAAGGACAACGGCCGCGTCCGATACAAGCGCGTGTGCGAGGTGTGCGGCGAGGTGGTCGAGTACGGCGACCTGGCGCGCGCCTTCGAGTCCGACGACGGCCAGATGGTGATCATCACCGACGACGACATCTCCACCCTGCCCGAGGAACGCAGCCGCGAGATCGAGGTGCTCGAGTTCGTGCCGGCCAGCGAGGTCGACCCGATGATGTTCGACCGCAGCTACTTCCTGGAACCCGACTCCAAGTCGTCCAAATCCTATGTGCTGCTGGCCAAGACGCTCGCCCAAACCGAGCGGATGGCGATCGTGCACTTCACGCTGCGCAACAAGACCCGGCTGGCCGCGTTGCGGGTCAAGGACTTCGGCAAGCGCGACGTGATGGTGATCCACACCCTGTTGTGGCCCGACGAGATCCGCGATCCCGACTTCCCGGTGCTGGACAAGGAGGTCGAGATCAAGCCCGCGGAGCTCAAGATGGCCGGGCAGGTGGTCGAGTCGATGGCCGAGGAGTTCAACCCCGACCGCTTCCACGACAGCTACCAGGAGCAGCTGCAGGAGCTCATCGACGCCAAACTCGAAGGCGGGGAAGCGTTCACCACCGAGGAACAGCCCAAGGAGCTCGACGAGACCGAAGACGTCTCCGATCTGCTCGCCAAGCTGGAGGCCAGCGTCAAGGCGCGCAGCGGTGACGGCAGCGGTGACGGCAGCGCGCCGGCGAAAAAGGCGCCGGCGAAGAAGACCGCCGCGAAAAAAACCACCGCGAAAAACCCGCCCGCCAAAAAGGCCCGCCCCAAGGCGGACTCGAAGTCCTGAGGAGCCGCCTCAGCCGCGCCGGTTGGCCAGGAAACGGGTCGCGCCGGCGATGAGGTTGATCACACCGACCATGATGATCAGCGTCAGCGCCGCACCCCAGATGCGCAGGAAGCCGGCGTGTTCGGGGTTGGTCAGCTCGGTGTAGATCAGCAGCGGCAGCGAGGCCATGTTGCCGTGGAACACGTCGAAGTTGATCGAGCGGCTGTATCCGACCAGCACCAGCACCGGCGCGGTCTCGCCGATCACCCGCGCGACGGCCAGCAAGACGCCCGAGACGATGCCGGGCATCGCGATGGGGAAGACGATCCGCACGATGGTCTTCCATTTGGTGACACCCAGCGCGTAGCTGGCCTCCCGCAGGTCGTCGGGCACCAGTCGCAGCATCTCCTCGGCGGAGCGCACCACCACCGGCAACATCAGCAGCACCAGCGCCAGCGACACGGCGAACGAGCTCTGCTGGAATCCCAGGGTGACGATCCACAGGCTGAACACGAACAGCGCCGCCACGATCGATGGCACGCCGGCGAGCACGTCGACCATGAACGTCGTCACCCGCACCAGCCGCCCGGAACCGTATTCGACCAGATACACCGCGACCATCAGGCCCAGCGGCACCGACATGACGGCGGCCACCCCGGCCTGCACCAGCGTGCCGTACAGCGCGTGATACACCCCCCCGGCGAACTGTTCGGGCAAAATGCCGCGCAGGGAGTGGGTCCACCAGCCCGACTGGATGACGGCGTACCACCCCCGGGCGACCACGACCCACAGCACCCACAGCAGCGGTACGAGCGCCGTGACGAACGAGGCCAGGAAGAACACCGTCGCGACATTGTTGGTGATCCGCCGTCTGAGGCTGATCCGGTGAAAGACCTCCGCCTTGACCGGTCGGTCGAACTCCTGGACGGTCACCCGTTGACCTTCCCGCCGGCGATCGTGCGGGCCACCGCGTTGACGATGAACGTCAGGACGAACAGCGCGAAGCCGGCGGCGATGTAAGCCCCGGTGGGCAGCGGCTGGCTGAACTCGGCCGCCGCCGAGGCGATTTTGGACGCGAACGTGTAGCCGCCGTCGAACAGCGACCAGCTGCCCGACTGGGCGGCCGACCGCAGGATGATCAGCACGGCCACCGTTTCACCGAGCGCCCGGCCCAGGCCCAGCATCGACGCCGCGATGACACCGCTGCGGCCGAACGGCAGCACGGTCATCCGCACCACCTCCCACTTGGTGGCGCCCAGCGCCTGCGCCGCCTCCTTCTGAATGCTCGGAGTCTGCCGGAACACCTCACGCGACACCGAGGTGATGATCGGCAGGATCATCACCGAGAGCACGATGCTGGCGGTGAAGATGGTGCCGCCGCCGGCCAGCGAGACGTTGCCCTTCTTGAACAGGAAGAACCATCCGAGACTGCGGTTGAGGAACACCGCGACCGGCTCGAGCTGCGGCGCCAGCACGAAGATCCCCCACAACCCGAAGATGATCGAGGGCACCGCCGCCAACAGGTCGACCATCGCGCCGAACGGGCGCGCCAGCCGCGCCGGCGCGTATTGCGTGAGGAACACCGCGATGCCGACCGCGACCGGCACGGCCAGGGCGAGCGCGGTGATCGAACTCAGCACCGTCACCATGAACAGGTCGCGGATGCCGAACGCCAGGTTCTTGGGATCGGTCGTGCTGAATTCGGGACTGGTGAAGAAATTCGCGTGGTTGACGCGCAACGCCGGGACGGCGCGAACCAACAGGAAGACGGCGATGAGCAGGATCGCGATCACGATCGTCGCGCCGGCGGCGACCGCGAGCCACTTGAACAGTTGGTCACCCCGCCGCCCCGAGCGCGTGTTCACCGCCGCCAGGGCGGGAGCCTTGCCGGTCGGCGGGGTGGCCACCGTTGCTCGTGTCATGAGATCCCGGATCAACTGATGGCGTTCACCGAGCTCGACAGCCTCGTCTTGAACGAGTCCGGAATGGGAATGTATCCGTTGCCCGCCAGCCCGTTCTGCCCGGCGCCGATGGTGCTTTGCAGGAACGCCTTCACGGCCGTGCCGACCTGGGCGTCGGGGTACTTCGAGCAGACGACCTCATAGGTCGCGAGCACGATCGGATAGGAGCCGGGCTGGGTCGGCTTGTAGAACGACAGCGTGTCGATCACCATGTCGTTGCCCTGCCCCTTGATGGTGGCCCCGGAGATCGTCTTGCCGACCGACTCGGCGCTGATCGCCACCGCGTCCGGGCCGGCCGAGGTGATGATCTTGGCCATGTTCAGGTTCTGCGCCTGGGCAAAGGACCACTCGTTGTAGGTGATCGACCCCTCGGTGGCCTTGATGGCCGCCGAGGTGCCGTCGTTGCCCTTGGCGCCCTCGCCGACGCCGCCGTTGAACGTCTTCCCGGCGCCCTTGCCCCATGCGCCGCCCGACGCCGCGTCGAGGTACTTCTGGAAGTTGTCGGTCGTCCCGGACTGGTCGTTGCGGAACACCACGTGGATCGGCTCGCCCGGCAGGGTGACGCCGGCGTTCAAAGCCTGGATCGCCGGATCGTTCCAGGTGGTGATGGCGCCGTTGAAGATCTTGGCCGCCGTGGGGCCGTCGAGGTTGAGGGAGGGCAGCCCGTTGACGTTGTAGGTGATCGCGATCGGTCCGAACACCACCGGCAGGTTCCACGCCGGCGAGCCGCAGCGCTCCTGCGCCTTGGCGTACTCGCCTTTGCTGAGTGGCGAGTCCGAGCCACCGAAATCGGTTTGGTTACCGTTGAATTCGCTGATTCCGGCGCCCGAGCCGTTGGCGGTGTAGTTCAGCGTCTGACCGGGGCAGGCCTGCTCGAACGCGTTGACGAAGCGGGTCATCGCGTTGGCCTGCGCGGTGGATCCGCTCGCCTTGAGCGTCTTTTTCCCGCCGCAGCTGACGTTCGCTGACGACTGGCCCGTCGTTGTGTGTCCCGCGGATGCGTTGTTGTCGCTGCCACAGCCCGACAGCATCGACGCACCGGCGGCCAGGACACCCAGCGCAGCGCCAAATCGGTTGATTTTCAATTCAGATCCTAACGGTAGGGATGGAGGGTGATCGCCGCCGCCGGGGGCCGCGGCCCGCTAACCAGCCGTCTTCCTCGCAGCCCAGAAGCTAACAGGAACAAGGTTAACGCCGAGCAAACATTGGTTGCTGGTAAAGGGACATCACCCGGCCGCCACGCCCGGCTTCCCCGGCGTCCCGGCGCCGCGGTATGGGCCACGTCACACCGCAATGCCCGTGTGCAAAACTAGAACCTGTTTCAGAAAAGCCATTCGCCGACACGGCCGCGTTTGTTACCGTTCGGCCCACAACTCAACACGGAAAGGCCGCAATGATCCTCGACAGGTTCCGTCTCGACGACAAAGTCGCCGTCATCACCGGTGGCGGCCGTGGCATCGGCGCGGCCATCGCCGTGGCGTTCGCCGAGGCCGGTGCCGACGTCGTCATCGCGTCGCGCACCCAGTCCCAACTAGACGCCGTCGCCGAACAGGTCCGCGGCACCGGCCGGCGCGCGCATGCCGTCGCCGCCGACCTGGCCCACCCCGAGGCGACCGCGCAACTGGCCGGCCAGGCCGTCGAGGCGTTCGGGCGCCTCGACATCGTGGTCAACAACGTCGGCGGCACGATGCCCAACACCTTGCTCACCACCTCGACCAAGGACCTCAAGGACGCCTTCACCTTCAACGTCGCCACCGCGCACGCGCTGACGGTCGCCGCCGTGCCGTTGATGCTCGAGCACTCCGGCGGCGGCAGCATCATCAACATCACCTCCACCATGGGCCGGCTGGCCGGGCGGGGCTTCGCCGCCTACGGCACCGCCAAAGCCGCCCTGTCCCACTACACCCGGCTGTCCGCACTGGACCTGTGCCCACGCATCCGGGTCAACGCCATCGCGCCCGGGTCGATCCTGACCTCCGCCCTGGACGTCGTCGCCTCCAACGACGAGCTGCGCGCGCCGATGGAAAAGGCCACGCCGCTGCGCCGCCTCGGCGACACCGCCGACATCGCCGCCGCCGCAGTGTATTTGGCGTCGCCCGCCGGGGGCTTCCTCACCGGCAAGACGCTGGAGGTCGACGGCGGCCTCACCTATCCCAACCTCGACATCCCCGTCCCGGACCTGTGAGCCCCGAGTTCTTCAAGGAGCCAGCCATGGCAATACCCGTCGTCCAACTGGGCACCGGCAACGTCGGCGTGCACGCGCTCAAGGCGCTGATCACCAATCCGCAGTTCGAGCTCACCGGCGTGTGGGTGTCCTCGGACACCAAGGCCGGCAAGGATGCGGCGGAACTGGCCGGTGTGACCGAGGCGACCGGCGTGCTGGCCAGCACCGATTTGGACGCCGTGCTGGCCACCGGCCCGCAGTGCGCCGTCTACACCGCGCTGGCCGACAACCGGCTCATGGAGGCCCTCGACGACTACCGGCGCATCCTGGCGGCCGGAGTCAACGTGGTCGGCAGCGGTCCGGTCTTCTTGCAGTATCCGTGGCAGGTGATCCCCGAGGAACTGATCAATCCGCTGGAGGAGGCTGCCCAGCAGGGTAATTCGAGCCTGTACGTCAACGGCATCGATCCCGGCTTCGCCAATGACCTGCTGCCGCTGGCCCTGGCCGGCACCTGCCAGAACATCCGGCAGATCCGGTGCATGGAGATCGTCGACTACGCCACCTACAACAGCGCCGCCGTCATGTTCGACGTGATGGGCTTCGGCAAGCCGCTCGAGGAGATCCCGATGCTGCTGCAATCCGGCGTGCTGAGCATGGCGTGGGGATCGGTGGTGCGGCAGATGGCGGCGGGCCTGGGCATCGAGCTCGACGAGGTCGCCGAGGTCTACGTCCGCGAACCGGCCCCCGAGGACTTCGACATCGCGTCGGGTCACATCGCCGAGGGCACCGCCGCCGCGCTGCGGTTCGAGGTGTTCGGCATGGTCGACGGTGACCCCGTCGTCGTCCTCGAACACGTGACGCGGCTGCGCGAGGACCTGTGCCCGGAGTGGCCACAGCCCGCCCAGCCCGGCGGCTCCTACCGCGTCGAGATCACCGGCGAACCGTCCTACGCGATGGACATCTGTTTGAGCAGCCGCCTCGGCGACCACAACCACGCTGGACTGGTCGCCACCGCGATGCGCATCGTCAACGCGATACCGGCCGTGGTCGCCGCGGCGCCGGGCATCCGGACCACGCTGGACCTGCCGCTGGTCACCGGCCGGGGCCTCTACGTGCCCGGGTGACCTCGGCGGGTGACCGGCGGGCGTAGCCGGGCGTTCGAGAGACGAACGCCCGAACCCGCGTCGACCGCGGGCGGGGATGTTCGGATACCCTCACTTTTTTATTCGTAGACGGGAATTGAGGGTCGCTACGTTGGCGCAGGACACCCAGCGTGAGCCCAGGATGAACTGGTACCTGCTCGGGCCGGCGTTCGTCGCCGCGATCGCCTACGTCGACCCCGGCAACGTCGCGGCCAACGTCAGCGCCGGCGCCAAGTACGGCTACCTGCTGCTGTGGGTGATCGTGGTGGCCAACGTGCTGGCGGGCCTGGTGCAGTACCTGTCGGCCAAATTCGGGCTGGTGAGCGGCCGCTCGCTGCCCGCGGCCATCGGGAAGCAGATGAACCGCCCGCTGCGCCTGGCTTTTTGGGGCCAGGCCGAAATCGTGGCGATGGCAACCGATGTGGCCGAAGTCGTCGGCGGTGCCATCGCCCTGCGCATCCTGTTCGGTCTGCCGCTGCTGGCCGGCGGGGTGGTCACCGGGGTGGTGTCGCTGCTGCTGCTGGGGATCCAGGACCGGCGCGGCCAGATCATCTTCGAGCGTGTCATCACCGGGTTGCTGCTGATCATCGCGATCGGCTTCGCGGCCAGTTTCTTCGTCGCCACGCCCCCACCCGGCGCCGTGCTCGCCGGATTGGTGCCACGGTTCCGCGGGACCGAAACCGTGTTGCTGGCCGCCGCCATCCTGGGCGCCACGGTGATGCCGCATGCGGTCTACCTGCACTCAGGCCTGGCGCTGGATCGGCACGGACATCCCGCTGCGGGTCAGCAGCGACGCCGGTTGCTGCGGGTCACCCGCCTGGACGTCGTGCTGGCGATGGCGGTTGCCGGGACCGTCAACGCGGCGATGCTGCTGGTCGCCGCGATCAACCTGGAGGGCCGCGACGTTGCCGCCTCGATCGACGGCGCCTACGCGGCCATTCACGCCACGCTGGGGCCGACGATTGCGGTGCTGTTCGCGATCGGTCTGCTCGCCTCGGGCCTGGCGTCCTCATCGGTGGGCGCCTACGCCGGGGCCATGATCATGCAGGGGTTGCTGCATCGGTCGGTGCCCATGGCGGTGCGCCGCCTGGTCACACTGTGTCCTGCCCTGGCGATCCTGGCGGCCGGCGTGGACGCAACCCGCGCCCTGGTGCTGTCCCAGGTGGTGCTGTCGTTCGGGATACCGTTCGCGGTGCTGCCGCTGGTCAGGCTCACCGCCGACCGCACGCTGATGGGCGACGACACCAACCATCCCATTACCACGGTGGTTGGCTGGGCGGTCGCCATAATGGTTAGTCTGCTTAACGTGGTGCTGATCTATCTGACGGTGACCGGCTGAATGCCGGCCCGCGGGCACCCCTATTTCGCATACGGATCGAACCTGTGCGTCCGGCAGATGGCGCAGCGCTGCCCCGACGCGACCGAGCCGCGGCCGGCGGTGCTGTCCGATCACGACTGGCTGATCAACCAGCGCGGCGTGGCCACCATCGAGCCCTTCTCCGGCAACCAGGTGCACGGCGTGCTCTGGCAATTGTCCGACAGCGACCTGGCCGCCCTGGACGGCGCCGAGGGGGTGCCGGTGCGCTACCGACGCGACCGGCTGACGGTGGTCACCGGCGACGGGCCCGCCCCGGCCTGGGTGTACATCGACCCCCGGGTGAACCCCGGTCCGCCGCGCCCGGGCTACCTGCCGCGCATCATCGACGGCGCCGTCCACCACGGGCTGCCGCAGCGCTGGATCACGTTCCTGCATCGCTGGGATCCCGCGCACTGGCCGCGGCCGGCTGTTGCGACCAGCCCCGCGCCGCAGTCGTTTTCGGCGCTGCTGAGCGAACCGGGGATGGTCGAGGCCAGCCGGTTGCGCTCGCGCTTCGGCTTCCTGGCCATCCACGGCGGCGGCCTCGAGAAGATGACCGACGTCATCGCCGAGCGCGCCGCCGAGGCCGCCGGGGCGTCGGTGTACGTGCTGCGTCACCCCGACCGTTACCCGCACCACCTGCCGTCGGCGACGTTCGATCCCGCCGAATCAGCTTGTCTTGCCGAATTTCTCGATCATGTCGACGTCGCCGTCTCCCTACACGGCTATGGCCGGATCGGGCGCAGCACGCAGCTGCTGGCCGGCGGCCGCAACCGCGCACTGGCCGCCCACCTGGCACGCCACATCCAGCTGACCGGGTATCGGGTGGTCACCGAACTCGACGAGATCCCGCGCGGGCTGCGCGGCCTGCACCCGGACAACCCGGTCAACCGCGTGCGCGGCGGTGGCACGCAGCTGGAGTTGTCCGTGCGCGTCCGCGGGCTGAGCCCGCGCAGTCCACTGCCCGGCGACGATGCGGGCCCGAAAGGCCCGAGGAGGAGTCGGGCAATCCAGCCACTGCCCGGCGACGATGCGGGCCCGAAAGGCCCGAGGAGGAGTCGGGCAATCCAGCCACTGCCCGGCGACGACGGCCTGTCTCCGGTCACTTCTGCCCTGGTGCAGGGGCTGGCGGACGCGGCCCGGTGTTGGTGAGTTTTTTCGCATAGTTGAACGGAGGATGTCGGTGGCCAAGGATTTCCGCTTCGGAATGAGCATGCGCTTCTTCAAGTCTCGGGCGAGATTGCAGGAGAAGGTGACGAAAGCCGAGGATCTCGGGTTCGACGTCCTGTGCGTGCCCGACCATCTGGGCGCGGCGGCGCCGTTTCCGACGCTGACCGCAGCCGCGATGATGACCACGCGGATGCGCATGAGCATGTACGTGCTCAATGCCGCCTTTTACAAGCCGGCCCTGCTCAGCCGGGATCTGCACGCCCTGGACCTGCTGAGCGACGGCCGCGTCGAGGTCGGGCTGGGCACGGGCTACGTCCGGGAGGAATTCGAGGCCGCCGAGCTGCCTTACCCGAGCGCCGGCGCGCGGGTGGACCACCTCGAGCACATGACGACCTATCTCAAAGAGCATCACCCCACCACGCCGATCCTGATCGCGGGCAACGGCGACCGGGTGCTGACCCTGGCCGCCCGGCACGCGAACGTCATCGGACTGACAGGCTCCCGGGTGCGCGCCGTCGAGGATCCGTTCGCCGAGCGCGTCGAGTTCGTGCGCAACGCCGCCGGTGACCGGTTCGACTCGCTGGAGCTCAACCTGGCGATCACCGCGGTGCCGACCGACGGTTCCCGCATGCCCGACTTGACGATGACCCGCATGTACGCCTCGGATATGTCCGACGACGAGTTGCTGTCCATGCCGTCGGTGCTCAGCGGAACCCCGCGCGAGATGGCCGACACGCTGTCCGGGTACCGCGACAAATACGGAATCACGTCGTTCACCGTGCAGGACAACCACATCGACAACTTCGCCAAAGTGATCGCCGAACTGCGCTGACGCGGCTTTCCCGCCGCACCGCAGCCCACCGCCACCGCCGATCACCCGACCCGTCGGCGAGTAGCGTGGTGCGGGTGAGCAGCCTGACGGTGACCGTGCCCGAGACAGCCGACCGCGACCAGCTCGAACGTGAAATCGTCACGTCGTTGGCGGACCGGCTCAGGGACGACCACGGATACCGGTTGTTGGCAGAGGCAACGGCCGGAGCCCTGGACTCCCGCAGGGAGTACCCGATGGTTCCCCACAGCAAGATCGTCATCAACAGGAAACCGGGCGCGCTGAAGGTGAAACTGCAGGGCGTCAACGTGGACGCACGTGACCTGTTCACCGGGGTCAGCAGCGAGCTCGAGCTGAGGCACGAAGGGCTGCGCACCGAGATCGGCTGAGCTGCCGGTTCCGCATTTGCCGCCCGCAGTTTCCCCTGTCGAACGTCGACGCCCAAAGGGACGAATGGCCCTAGGCCGGCAAATTCGCCGACCTTATGGTTGGACTGCCCAAGCGGCGAATCCTTCGACCCTGGACAGGGAATCATGAGCACTCACTACGGCACCGGGCCGGCGGCCGGCGAATACAGCGCCGAGGACGACAACCAACTGCAGCCGGACGACACCCTGATCGACCGCGGCGTCGACGACATCCTCGACGAGGGCTATTCACCGCCAGAACGTCCGTACGGGCCAGGCGCCTTCGGGCCCACCGAAACCCTGGACCAGTTGCTCGCCGAGGAGGAACCGGACCCGTTGTCGCGAATCGGTGTCCTGCTCGATGACGACGAGCAGCGCCGCTCCGATGCCGCCGAGCGCGACGCCGAATTCCCCCGGCGCGGCGAGGTCGGCGGCGCGCGGGCGGGCAGGCTGGTGGCCCCCGACCAGGGATTCGGCGAAGACGCTGAGTCGGAGTTGGTCGCCGAGGACGTCGGCATCAGCGGCGGCGCGGCATCCGCCGAGGAGGCCGCGATGCACATCATCGACGACGAGGAATAACCAGCACGCCGTCGCGCCGGTAGCCTCAGGAATCTCCATCTGACGATTTCGGAGGAAGGTTCCCATTATGAGAATGTGGATCCAATTTTGCGGCCGCGACGAGGACGCCGAGTATCCGGACACCGCGACCTATGAAATCCTCACCGGCGGTGTATTGAAGGTGTGCAGCGGCAACGACATTCATTTGTACAGCCCGGCGCATTGGCAAGAGGTCCTCATCGACACCCGCCCTGCGGACCGGCGCGACGAGCCAGCCGTAGACGAAGACCTCAAGTGGCAATAGGCGCCACGGCGCACCCATGCGGTGCTCAGCGGGCGGCGTGCCCACTAGACTCACAGCCGCGGACGCAACAACGTCGTCTGGCCAGGCGGCATCCCAGCCCGCAGGGCATGAAGACGGTAGTCGCGATCACCCCGCCCTCGTAGCTCAGGGGATAGAGCACGGCTCTCCTAAAGCCGGTGTCGCAGGTTCGAATCCTGCCGGGGGCACCAGTGTGATGTCGCAAGACATCGGAATAGCCGCGGACCTACTTTAGGTCTGCGGTTTTTTCCGTTTGGGGCCTTTGGGGGCGCCGGTGGGTTGGTAGTCCCTGGTGGGGTCGAGGGTGAAGTCGCGGAGGACTTCTCCGGTGGTGGCGTTGATGACGGTGATGTGGTGGTCCTGGGCGAGGATCAGTACGCGGGTTCGGTAGTGGTGTCGGCCGATGCCGATGTGGTGCAGGCGGCCGTTGACGCGCAAGGTGATGGATCCGGCTTGGTCGACGCGGTCGGTGCGCACGCGGTTGTGGGTGTCGATGCGTGTTGCTGGGTCGGCTTTGGGCCGGCTGGTGTAGATGACTGCTGGGGTGGCTCGGTGGGGTAACGAGCGGTGGGGCCGGCGGTGGTTGTATTCGTCGGTGAAGGCGTCGAGTTGGGTCTGCAGCTCAGCGATGGTGGCTGGGCGGAGTTGGCTGGTGAGCCATTTTTTGAGGGTTTGGTGGAAGCGCTCTACTTTTCCGCAGGTGGTGGGGTGGTTGGGGGTGGAGTTGATCTGGGTGATGCCGTGGCGGTGCAGTTCGGCTTCGAATCCGTTGCGTCCGCCTTTGCCGCCGGCGAAGCGGGTGGTGAACACCATGCCGTTATCGGTCAGTGTGGAGTACGGGATGCCATGTTTGGCAATGGTTTTGGTGAATTCAGTGACGACGATGGAGCCTGTAATGCGGCGGTGGGCGGTCACCGAAAGCGCCAGGCGTGAGCAGTCGTCGAGCCAGCACAGGATCTCCACGTGGGTGCCGTTGGCCAAGCGCCAGTGGGTGAAGTCAGCTTGCCAGCGTTCGTTGGGTTGATGGGCGGCGAACCGGATGTAGGACGACTTGGGCCGTTTGTGCGGTGCGGGTTCGATGAGGCCGGCTGCGCGCAGGTGGCGGCTGATCGAGGCGGTGGCTACGTGTATTGCGTGGTGGTGTTGCAGGTGCCAGGCGATGGTGTGAGGTCCGGCGTCGAGTCCTTTGCTGGCCAGGGTATGACGTAGCTCGATGATCAGGTCGATGGTGGTCTGGGCTAGCCGCGTCGGACTGGTATGTGGCCGTCGCGATCGGGGCTCGAAGGCGGCCTCACCTTCGAGCGTGTAGCGCTTGAGCAGCCGCGATACCCACCCTTGCGACACCGCGTAATCACGAGCGACCTGCGACTGCGAGCGGCCCTCGACGAGGACGGCGGTGATGACCAGACGAGCCTTCGACACCAGCTGAAACTGGCCGACCCGCCTATTCCGATGTCTTGAGACACCCTATTCGCATGTCCTGAAACACCACACTGCCGGGGGCACCAGTGCCGGGGGCACCACACTGCCGGGGGCACCAGGTAGATGACCGTTTTTGACGGGTCCGGGCTATATCCGGGCTATAACGCGTGACTAATTGTCGGCTGCACTGTCAGCGCCGAGCAGTACCGTCCCAGGTATGGCTCGGTGTCGGTGCGCTGCTGCATACTCCCCGCACATGACAGATGAAACTTGGACGAAGCGAGACCTGCCCGTACTCAAGGCCGCCGTGGAGCTGTTCGAGGAGCAGAGTCGCGGCCCACGCGCCAGCGCCATCGTTGCGAGAACCGGATTCGATGAGGACACGGTGCAGCGCGCGCTTCACGCTCTCTACACCGAGCCCTTCTTCCATGAGAGTTTGGAGGCAGGCGGCGGTCACATTGTGTTCGTCGGCACCCCTACCGGCGACGCGCTGCGCGTCGCCGGGCAGTGGCCAACACCCGAGAATCAGCTGGAACGGGTGATCGCGGCTATCGAAGCCGCCGCCGATGATGAGTCACGCCAGGCGGAAGAACGCAGCCGGTTCAAGCAGATTGCCCCGTCGCTACGTGGGGCGGCGTACCAAGTCGCAATCACCGCACTCGGCGGCGCTGGTGGCAACCTGCTATCGAGCTAGGTTCCGTTGCCGTCATTGCTACCGGTAAGGAGTGAGTGCCGTTGAGCGAAGTAGTCAAGCTGCACCACACCGTGCCGAAGTTCTATCTACGCGGTTTCGCCGACGACGCCGAGCCGATCACCACAGTGCGGTTGCCGGGAGATAAGCGGTACACGTCGCGTATCAGGAATACCGCTGCGACGAACAACTTTTACTCCATCGACGGACACCCCGACGGCGCGGACGCCTTCGAGAAAGCACTTTCGGAGATGGAAGGCGGGGCTGCGACAGTTCTACAGGTGATTGAAGGCGGAACCTGGCCACTGTCCGAGGAGCAGCGCGGCACGCTCGGCACGTTCATGGCAGTGCAACACGTTCGCGGGCCTGACCATCGGCGCTCGCTCGAATACCTCGCGGCCCAGATGACGCGTCTAGAGATGCAATTCACCGGGCGAGACAACGTTAAGCAGTGGGTCCAGAAGCGATACGGGGTAGAGGTGGATGACGATGAGGCCGAGATGGTGTGGGAGCAAGCGACCCAGCGCAGTGGGCCACCGATTACCATTTCACCCGAAGCGCACATTGATCACCTGGTCCACTCTGCGGAGAAGCTCTTGCCTCTTATGCTGGGGCGGCCTTGGAATCTCTCTCGATTCCAACGTCGTTCGTTGATTAATTGCGACTCACCGGTTGGTCTAATCCCGCATCCAGAGGATGAACCGTGGCGAGGCGTGGGGTTTCTGACAGCCTGTCTGGGATTGCTGGCATCCGCAACCCGAGACACTGCCTATCGCGCGCACGGTGTCACACCCTGAGGCCGACATTGCGATAATCGAGCTTGAGAAGCGCAAAGACGACGTAGGTCATCGGTTTCGGCTAAACCGGGTTGATGGCCCGGCAGGCGCCGGCGTCGGCGCGCAGCGGGCGCGGCGACACCTGAGTGGCTTCCGGTCAAATCCGAGCGCCCGGTGGCGTCATCAACGTGTCTCAGAGGCCTAGTGACTTCGCGATGATCACCTTCATCACCTCGCTGGTGCCCGCATAGATACGGGTTACCCGAGCATCGTTGTACAGCCGCGCAATTGGGTACTCCATCATGTATCCGTAACCGCCGAACAGCTGTAGGCAACGATCCACGACTCGGTGTTGCATTTCGGTGCAGAACAGCTTGACACGTGCAGCGTCGTCCGGCGTCAACGCATCTTCAACGTGTAGTGCCGTGGCGCGGTCGACCATTGCCTGCGCTGCTTCGACGTCCGTCGAGCACGCCGCCAGCTCGAATTTGGTGTTTTGAAACGACGCCACCGTCGTCCCGAACACTCTGCGGCTCCGGGTGTACTCGATTGCTGCTGCGATCGCTGACCGAGACTGTGCGACCGCTCCAACCGCGATAGTTAGCCGCTCCTGGGGCAAGTTCATACTCAGATAGACGAATGCCTCGTCTACCTCGCCCAGCACGTTCTGGGTCGGCACCCGAACATCCACGAATGACAGCTCGGCGGTGTCCTGCACCTTGCATCCCATCTTCTCCAGCTCTCGACCACGGGTGAAACCGGGCATTCCATCCTCGACGACGAACAGCGTCAAACCCTTGCGACGATTGCCAGAATCAATCGATGTTCGCGCCACCACAATCACCAGGTCAGCCTGCATCCCACCGGTGATGAATGTCTTGGCGCCGTTAATGATCCACTCGTCACCGTCACGTACCGCGCTCGTGCGCATGCCGGCGAGATCTGAGCCAGTGCCCGGCTCGGTCATCGCGATGGCGGTAAGTAGGCTGCCGTCGGCCAACCCGGGAAACCAGCGTGCTCGCTGTTCCTCGTTGGCGCAGTTCAAGAAGTACGGCAGGATCACGTCGAGCTGCGTTCGCACCGTCGAAAACGTTACGAATGCCCGCGATACCTCCTCCTGCATGATCACGTTGTACCGGTAGTCCGGTATTCCACCGCCGCCATACTCCTCGGGAATACCCATCCCCAGCACGCCGAGGGACCCTAGCATTTTGAACACCCCGCGGGGCATCCGCCCAGCCTTTTCCCATCCGGGATACTCCGGCACCACTTCCTTCTCGACGAAGCCGCGCAGGAGCGAGCGAAATGCCTCGTGGTCGTCGGTGAACAGATCGCGCCGCAAGGCGCCTCCTCTCAGGGATGCACGACGGTCGAATCAGGCCTGGCGTTGCCGCGCTAGTGCAAAATGTGCAGCCGTCGGCACGAAGTCGCCTTCACCGGCACGGTCGGCATCGCGTCAGTGTCTGAACCCGCAGCATTACGAGTCCAACCGGAGCAAGCGAGCAGCGTTTCCACGTACTACCTTCTCGGTGCTCGGCGTGCGCAGGCCGGCTGGTTCGGTCTGTTGAAGCAGACATCGATCGAGTGCGGTTACATCGACTCACCGCGTGGACAACCATTAATCACATCTTTGACTATTAGCCGTATCGCCGTCAAGCACGCGTGTCGTCGCGCGTTGCGGCTTCGGTCAAACTCTTGATCATTACCCATTGGGGCCGGTACGGTGCGGCGATGGCCGAAGGCAAGAGCGCATTACCACACACCCGCTTGCCGCAACCGCACCGTGCGCTCCGGCTCGGCGCGTCTCTGTTGACGCCCTTTGACGAGCGAAACAACATCAATGAAGAGGTGTATCGCGCACAGGTCCGCCGGTTGGCGGCGGCCGCACTGGATCTCTGGATCGTCAGCAGCGGCACAGCCGAGGGAAACGTACTGTCCAGCACCGAGGTAGACCGCCTCGCGCAACTGACCGTAGACCAAGTCGGCCCTGAGGTATCGGTGTACGCGATGGGTACCGAACCGCGATCAGCTCTTCAAGCAATCCATTTCTGCAAGCGGATGTCCGACTTCGGCGTCACAGCCGTGCAAGTGGGGCCCCTGGAACCTGGACATAGCTATGTTCCGACGGAAGACGAATTGCGATCGTTCTACGAAACCGTCTTGTCCGCTACTCAAGTCCCAGTCATCCTCACATCGCATGCGTCCGCTGGGTACGAGATCGCGCCGGAAACGCTCGCCACCATTGCCGCCGACCACGGCGACCGGGTCGTCGGGCTGACCGCCACCCATCTGCAGAACAACGTGTATCTCCCGCGGCTGCTGGAAGCGGTGGGCGATCGATTCCCGGTGTGGACCGGATCTCCATTGCGCGCTATTGACTCCTGTGCGCTTGGGGCTAAAGGCTTCACCAGCTCGATGGACGTGAACATCGCCCCTGAGCTCTACACCGCCTTCATGGCCGCGTGGGCCGCCGGCGACCTGCCCCTGCTCGCGCAGACGTATCGCAGTACCCTTCGATTGTTCCAACGCGTGTTGGGCGCCGGCGGCCTGATCATCCTCAAGGCCATACTCGTTCGACTCGGTCTACCCGTTGGGACGACGCGGCCGCCGAGACGCGCAGCGGGCGATACCGAGTTCCGGATCGCCGACGAAATCATCGCCGAGTTCGAACTGCAACCTGTCTAGGACAGTCGTGTCCTGGCAGAGATGCACGGGTATGACGGTGATCTGACCCGAAACTCAGGAGACGATCGCCGGCAATGTATCCCAGCCACGCACGGTCGAGGTCGTGACCATCCGGGCCCGGGCCATGTCGATGTCCCACTCGGGGAACCGGTTCAAAATCTCGTCGATCGCCACTCTTCCCTCCATGCGCGCCATGGATGCCCCCAAACAATAATGCACGCCAACCCCGAAGCCTAGGTGTGCCACGGCCTTACGGTGGATATCGAAGACGTCTCCATCAGGCGGGAACTGACGGTGATCACGATTCGCCGCACCCACGATCAACAGCAGGTTGTTGCCGGCGGGAATAGTTTGTCCGCAATACTCGACATCCTTGGCCACATACCGCGCGATGTGCGGGGCGGGCGATTCAAACCGCATCAGCTCTTCGACGGTGTTGGGAATGAGACTGCGATCGGCGACGAGCTCCTGCCGTTGCTCAGGATGCTCGGCCAAAACCTTTCCAGCCCAACCGATCAGGCGAGTGGTCGTCTCGGCGCCCGCGAAAGCCACTTGCACGATGCATACGAGCGCCTCCTCCCTGGTGAGCAGCCGCACGTCGCCGTTCACGTCGATGATCTCCGTTGTCAGCATCTCTGTAACGATGTCGGACGACGGATTCTTGGCTCGCCAATCGACGTATTCGGCAAATAATTCGCCGGTCTCGTAACCTGACGCGGCGGACTTCATCGTGCCGCCGGCTTCGGTGTTCACATGACTGTCGGACAGCTCGCGCACCGCCTGCTGCATATCTTCGGGTATGCCGAGCAATGCGCAGATGACTCGCATCGGCATCTCCGCACCGAGATTCGTGATGAAGTCGAATCCCCCAGCGCCGACCAACGGATCCAGGCTGCGCGCGCAGAAGTCGCGCGCAGTGTTTTCGATCTCGCGCATCTTGCGCGGCGTGAACATTCGCGACAACACCTTTCGGTAGGTGTCATGAGTTGGTGGGTCCTGCATGAGGAACATCCCGGGCGGAACCGGCATGTTGGCTTTGATCAGCTCGAGGATGTTGCCGCGCGCAGAGCTGAGGTTCTGGTGATCGTGGAGGGCGTGTTGAGCGTCGGCGTACCTACTTAGGGCGTAAAAGTCGTGCTGCTCATTGAATGACAGCGGGGCTTCCTCCCGGAGGCGCCGAAACAACGGGTACGGATCTTCGTTGAGTTCGACGTCATACGGATCGTAGAAGATCTCATTGGTAATGCTCGCACCCATCAGGTGTCACCCTTTCTGGGGATCGGTCGTGGTTGCATCTCCGCAGATGAGCTGTCCACGCGACGCGAGACGAGCGCATCGCAGGACAAGTCCCCGACGGCGCTGGCCATCGTAGGCTTAGCCGCCCACCCCATAGCGAAAAGCATGTCCTCGCTGAACATCTTCACAGTTCGCCAGATATAAGTCAATAACTTGATAATTGAGCTCACCGATGCGACTGCCTATCTGCCTTGCCACAACGGTAACCGATTCTCGGCGAATGCTTTTCGACCCTCCTCGGCATCTTGAGAATTGAAAACTGAATCTGTTATCGGGACCTGGCGAATGAAGATCTCGCCGTCGGGCCACGACTCCGATTCATTGACGAGTTGCTTTACTCCCTGTACCGCCAGCGGCGCGTTTGCGGCGATGGTTCGCGCCAGACCCATCGCGGCTTGAAGTGCCTGACCATCATGGACGACCCGGTTCAGCAACCCGAATCGACTGGCCTGATCGGCAGATATTGGCTCACCCGTCATCAGGATCTCCAGCGCCGCCGGACGCGGGATTCTGCGCGGCAGGCGCACCGCGCCGCCGGCCCGCGCAATGAGCCCGCGTTTGACTTCCGGCAGGCCGAACTTGGCGGAACGTCCCGCAACCGCTAAGTCGCAAGCCAAAACCAGTTCGAAGCCGCCACCGAGTGCCCAACCTTCCACTGCCGCAATTATCGGCTTGCGTGGCGGCGCCTCTACAAAGCCGGCGAATCCGCGGCCGGGCACCTTCGGCAGCTCTCCGGCTGCGAACCGCTTGAGATCCATTCCAGCACAGAAGTTCCCGCCGAGACCGGTAATTGCCGCGACCGCGAGGTCGGGCGAGGAGTCCAGGGTGTCCAAGGCTGACGCGATGTCTTCAGCGATGGCCTTTGTCATCGCGTTGCGGGCAAAACTCCGGTTGATCTTGAGAATCAGCAGGGGCGGCACGATCTCGACGATCAGTTCTGGCTCCTCGCCATCCGCGGACCGTAGGGTGGTCACGCGTATCCCACCGCCTTGGTCTCCAGATACTGCTCGAAACCCTCGATGCCGTTCTGGCGACCTAACCCACTGCTCTTGTACCCGCCGAACGGTGCGTCGGGTCCGTAGTAGGTGCCGCCGTTGACCGTCATCGTGCCGGCCCGAACCTTTCGCGCGAAGGCCAAGGCCCGTTCGGTCGACGCAGAGCATACCGTACCCGAAAGCCCGTACTGGGTACCGTTGGCGATACGGAGTGCGTCCTCGTCATTCTTGTAGCCAAGGATCACGAGTACGGGTCCGAAGACCTCGTTCTGCGCGATTTCCGCTGAATTATCCACCCCCGCAACCACTGTGGGGAGCACATAGCTTCCACCGGCCAGCTCCTCGGGCAAGTCCGATGGCGCGGTGCCGCCCACGGTGATGTCGGCACCTGACACTCGGGCTCGCTCGATGAAGCCCAGAATGCGGTCTTGTTGGCGGCCGTTGATGACCGGACCCAAGAACGTCTCCGGCAAGGCGGGGTCCCCAGGCGCGATGAAGCTGAAGAGCTCGGTCACCTTAGCGACGGTTTCGTCCAGCCGTGCGTGCGGTACAACGAGGCGAGTGTTGATCCCGCAGCCCTGCCCAGCGTGCAGGCAGACCTGCAACATCGTCGGGATCACCTGATCGAGGTCCGCATCGTCGAGGACCACGGTTGCGGATTTGCCGCCCAATTCTAGGAATACGCGCTTGAGCGAATCGGCTGCGGACCGGGCAATCGATTTGCCCACTGCTGTAGAGCCTGTGAACGAGACCATGTCGACGCGCGGATCGGCGACCAGAAATTGTGCGACGGTGTTGTCCGGAGTCGGCACGATGTTCACCGCCCCCGGGGGAATATCGGTCTTCTCGGCGATCAGGCGGCCGATACGCGTGGACGTCCAGGGGGTGTTCGGATCGGGCTTGAGCACGACGGTGTTGCCGGTCGCCAAGGCTTGACCCAATTTGTTCAACACAATCTCAAACGGGAAGTTCCAGGGCGCGATCGCGGCGACCACGCCGGTCGCCTCTTTCCACACCACACGGTGGTTGTTCTCGCCGCCCGCGCCCCCGCCGACCAGCTCGCGTTCCCATTGAAATGAGTCGAGCAGCTCGACTGGGTACCGCAACGCGTCGGCGAGCGGCCAGTCCAGCTGAGCGATGTTTGTTGTCATCATCGGAGCACCGGCCTCAGCCACGAGTTCTTCGCGGATGTCTTCGCGTTCGGCTTCCAACGCCTCTTGCAGCTGCAGCAGGCAGCGACCGCGCAGCGCCACATCAGTTGACCAGGCGGTATCATCAAAAGCGTTACGCGCAGCCGAGATCGCAGCATCCATGTCCGCTACCGTGCCGGCGGCGGTAGTGCCGAGTACCTGACCGGTGGCCGGACTGACGTTGTCGAAGCGCTGCCCGTCGACGGCATCGACCAGCCGCCCGCCGATCAACATGCGGGCCTCCGCGCGAGCAGCGGCCCGTGCATTGAGCGTGGTGCTCGTATTCTGCTTCGTGGCATCAGATGTCGTCACAAACGCTCCTCAGCATGTAGGCCGAACAGTTCCGTTCGAGTCACGGTTTGCGGGCCTGTCCGAACCGGGACAACGCCTCCTCGGCGACGGTTACCAAAGATCCAACGTCCACGCTTTGCTCTGCGGTCAGCCCGTCGAAGATGGTGACGTCTTTGCGCAGAAGCGGTCCCACCATGGGCGCGATGGCCCCGAAACCACCGACCATCACCGCGGCGCTCAGGGAATAGCTGTTGCCGCTGCTGGCAGCCAGCGCATGTCCCAAAACTTCTGCGTCAAGCCCCAGTGCGCGTCCAGCCTTGATTGCGTCCTCGGCCAGCGCGTAGTGAGCAGCGTGCAGAGTGTTGTTGACCAGCTTGGCGATCAACCCGCTACCCAACGGTCCAAGGTGAAACACATTGCCGCCGAACGTTTGCAATGCGGGAAGTGCCTTGGTGTAAGGCTCTTCGGCACCGCCGACCAGTACTGTGAGCTTGCCTTCGGCGGCAGCGAACCCACCACCGCTGACTGGCGCATCGATGACTGCGACCCCTCGTTCAGCCGCTGCCTCAGCTATCTGGTGGCAAACGTCCAGGCTGACAGTGGAATGAATCGCAACGACGCCGCCCGCCTTCATCCCCGACAGCACACCGGATTCTCCGAGCAGGACCTCCAGAACGCCGGCGTCGTCCACGACGCATATGCCGACAATATGGCTCGCAGCGCCCAACTCAGCCGGCGTGTCAGCGAATGAAGCCGCCATCTCGCGAAAGCGCGTCAACGAAGCTTCCCGGCGTGCCCAAAGGGTGGTGTCGAACCCGCACGCGATCAGACGCTCAGCCATGCCTCCGCCCTGATCGCCCAGCCCGATGAAACCCACTCGGGTCATTGCGTACCCCTCCTGAGGGTTCGGTGACCCGCGACCAGAGCTGAATGTGTGGGCGAGAAGACTTCACTCATTTTCCGACAAGTCATTCCTCGAGTGCGATTGCGTCTTCTGGGCAGCTTTGGTAGGCATCTCGGGCTTGCTTCTGCTGACCGGGTGGCACCTCGGGACACAACAGCACACTGCGTCCTTCGTCGTCCGCGTCGAAGAGTTGGGGCGCCATGCTGTAGCAGCGCCCGTGTCCCATACAGGCTTCGCTGTCGAGTTTAAGCTTCACTTCACACGCTCCACATCAATGGTAGAGG
Organism: uncultured Actinomycetota bacterium; assembly: GCA_963711445.1. Classification (GTDB taxonomy): domain Bacteria; phylum Actinomycetota; class Actinomycetes; order Mycobacteriales; family Mycobacteriaceae; genus Mycobacterium. Next base: position 261,693 of record CAVQEF010000001.1, on the reverse strand, counting down.
ACGCGCAAGCCGCACCGGAATCGCCTCGTAAGTCAATTCGATACCATCTGGGAGGCGATACTCCGGAATCCGCTTGTGAAACTGATCGAGTGCTGCCCGCAGTTCCATCCGTGCCAAATGGCTTCCGAGACAACGGTGGAATCCGGCTGCAAAAGAGTAGTGCGCGTTCGGGCGACGGGTCAGGTCGACAGTCAATGGATCGGTGAACTTCTCCGGGTCGAGGTTGGCTGCCGCCCAGAGCACTGAAACGTGGGTGCCTGCCGGCACGGTCTCGCCACCGATCTGCATTTCTTCGGTGGGGGTGCGGGTCCCTCCCGGAACCGGTGTCTCCCAGCGCATAAGCTCCTCTATGGCATCGGGCCACAACCCTGGATCGGCCACGACCCGCCTGCGTTCCTCGGGATGGCGAGCCAGCCACGCGATGATGCACGACAGCGACGCTGCGACGGTGTCGAGCCCGGCGATCATCAGCAGGTAGCAGATGTCAAGGATGTTCTCGCGGGTGAGGCGGTACCCGTCGACCTCGGCGCAAAGGAATCTTCCGAGTAGGTCCTCGCCTGCGATCCCCTTGGCCTCTCGGTCATCAAGGACCGCATCAAAGTAGCTGTAGCAGCGCTTGCCCGCCCCTTTCATGCGTTCCTCGCGCGCCCGGGCGGTCTCCCCAGGGAAGTCGCGGAGTAGGTCGTTCTTGAAGTCCAGAAAGTAGTCCAAGTCGCCGGCGGGAATGCCCATCAATCGCAAAAAGATGGTCGAGGGCAGGATCGCGCAGAACTCGTCGTAGATGTCAGCATGGCCACGTTCGATGAATGTGTCGATGAGCTCGTCGGCTAACTCCCGAATATCGGATTCCAGGTGCGCGATGGCTTTCGCCGCGAAGATGGGATCGAGAAGTTTGCGGTACTTAGTGTGTTCCGGTCGGTCGATGTCAAGGGGGATCAGCGGGCGTTCGGCACCCCCCGTGTTACCGATTGCGCCCGACCCGCGCACATGATGGTTACGTGTTAAGGCATCGACACTAGAAGCCGCTCCGACCACGAACATGCCGCCGGGGAGCGAGAGCATCGGGCTTGCAGCGATCGCTGAATACACCGCTTGCGGCTCGGCGACTGCCAGGGCTGCTGCTAGGTCAGCGCCCATAGTTTCGGCGGCCTGGGTGTCGATGATCCGGTCGGCGTCGCCGCCCACACTGCCCGCTGTATTGCTCATGTGGCGCTCCTTCGTGGGGTGCTTCGGGGAAGGCCAAGGATGCGTTCGGCGATGATGTTTCGAGCGATGTCCGTGGAGCCGCCGTAGATTGCAGTTCCCGGCGCGAACCGGAATCCGTCCTCGAATGCCCCGTCGATGACAGCCCCGTCGGCACCACGGACCAGCTGGCCGACGGGCCCGATGAGATCCAACAGATGGGATGCGCTGTTACTCAACGTGTCCGAACAGACAATGCGGCCCATTGGTCCGGGAGTAGACCTGGCAAGTTCGATCGCGATGGCGACCTCAGCGATTCCTTCTCGCACCGCCGGCTGCGTCGACATCGGATATCCATCGTCGCCGATGGTCTCCGTTGCCCACACGACGGCGGCCTGCAGCAGGTTTTCGCACGCAATCAGATATGGCGAAGTCAGCTCGTCGGAGTCGCCGCCGCCCATCGAGTGTTCAGCGGTCAGCGGCGCGGCGACTACCGACCACCCACTGTTGACTGCACCGAGCCGCCAGCGGTCGTCGATACGGACATCGTCCAGATAGACGAAGTTGGTCCGCTCCCCGCCGAGGGTGCCGATCGGACGGATCTCGACACCCGGTGTATCGAGCGGCAGAAGGAACACCGTGAGACCCTTGTGGGTTGCAGCCGTCGGGTCTGTGCGCGTCAACAGAAAGCAATACTGACTGTGTTGAGCGCCCGTGGTGAACATCTTCTGCCCGTTGATGACCCAGTCGTCGCCGTCCTTCACCGCTCGGGTGCGCACAGCCGCAAGATCTGACCCACAGTCAGGTTCGGTATATCCCAGGCAGATTCGGACGGTACCGTTCGCGACCTTGGGCAGGATATCGTCCTGCAGCTCCTCGGAGCCAAACATGCGAATGGCGATGGGTGGTAATAGCGTTGTCGATGCAAGAACATAGGGTGCTCCGCTGCGCAAGAGCTCCTCGCCGATGATACGAGCCCTGATGCCGGCGAGACCTGCACCTCCTTCTTCGGTCGACCACCGAGGCGCGACCCAACCGCGCTCACCGAGCGCTAGGTGCAGAGATTCACTGAACCCACTACCAGTGGCCCGTTCGACGGCCAGCACATTCTCGGTAATGTGTTCGGCCAGGAAGTCTTTGACATCCGCCCAGAATTGCCGGGTGTCGTCGTCGAGGTCGACCATACCGAAGTTCATCGCAGCCCCTCCGTTGGGCCCAAGACGACATCTGCCGCATCGTGGAGCAAGGCACGGCGGTCAGCCGCCATCAGCCCCCAGCTCTTGGCGCGCCGGTAATAGAGTTGAGCGTCCGATTCCAGCGTCACACCGAAGCCGCCCTGCGTGTGGATGGTCACCGCTCCGGCTTTCTCAGCCGCGCTCGCGGCTGACACCAATGCGCCAACACCTAAGACACCCACCGCATCCGGCTCGTTGTCGACGAACCATGCCGCACGCCACATCAATCGGCGGGCGCCTTCGACCGCTGCCGCGGCATCGACCAACGGGTGCGCGATCGCCTGAAAGGCACCGATCGGGCTGCCGAATGCGGTCCGCTCCTTGGCGTACCGCACGCCGATATCAACCGCGGCCTGTCCAAGTCCGACCAATGCCGCCGCGTTCAAGATCTGCCACTCAACGGCTACGCCGTTGAAGTCGCTCCTGGACCCGATTATGTCGCCGCCTGCGATATCCCACCATCCCAGCGGGGCGCAGCCAAGGTTTGGAACGAGCGCGGCGGTGGGCCCGGTCTTGACGATGACATTGTCGCCTCGCACGGCGACGACCGCCTCCGCGACAGCCCCCGCCGGTACTAGCCGGCGGTCGGCTTTGGCGATGGCGGGAGAGATCGTCACGATTGTCTTCGCGGCTTTGACGATGTCGAAGAGCTCTCCGGTCGCGCCCATTCGCTCCAGAGCCCGCGCGCCGACTATCGCTTCGACTGTCGGAACCGGCGCGGCAGCCCGCCCGGCTTCCTCGACCACCAGAGCGAGGTCGACTAGCCCGGCACCGTCCCCGCCCGCCGACTCTGACAGTGCCATAGAAACCAACTGCGGGCCCGTTTCCTGCCACAACGCAGCATCGAATCCTAGCGGTTCTGCCGCCCGCACCCGATCAGCGCCAACGGATTTCTCGAATAACGCACGGAAGGAGTCGCGCAGCTCCTGCTGCTCGCCGCTAAGTGTGTAATCCTCCCGGCGAAGCTGCCAGACAGCGTTCACCTCAGGGCGCGCTTTCCAGGACATCGTCGGTGAATCCAAAGAGACGGTGGGCGTTTCCGCCCACGATGGCGCGTGCGCTGTCGAGGTCGACTCCCTCGAACATCCGGTCCAGGATCTTTGCGGAATTGGGGTAGGTACTTTCGGGGTGCGGAAAGTCGTTACCCCACAACAGGCATTGTGCTCCCGTGTCGGAGATATTGGCGACTGCGACCGGGTCGTCTTGGAATGTCGAGTGGATCTGATGTCGAATGTAGTGACTAGGCAGGTGCTCTAATATTGGTTTGGTCCAACCGATTTCACGGTGGGCTTCGTAGTAGTAGTCGAGTGTTTGCATTGCCCACGCGATCCAGCCGCCGTTGCACTCCACAAACACCGCGTGCAGGTCGGGGTGTCGCTCCAGGATGCCACTGCAGCTCAGCAGTGCCGCCGCCCGTGGCGCCATCGACTGTGTGGCAAGAAGATTAGCGGTTCCACTGCCCCAGCCGCGGTAAAAGATCATGTCATGTCCACTGCCCTGGTGCATGACCGCCGGCTTGCCGCTACCCGCGATTGCTGTCCACAGGGGCTCCCATTCCCTGGCGTTCCACTCAGGTTTGCCCACGAGCGGAAGCAGCACGCCGCCGACCGACTCGTCTCCGGCGACGCGCTCCACTTCTGCGATCGCCATGTCGGCGTCCCAGGTGGGAATCATCATCGCGAGCTTGATGCGGCTGTTTCCGCCGATCCTCTCGCGGATCCAGTCGTTGTAAACCCGGCACACCGCCTGTCCGACCATGGGGTTGGCAATATCCCACGCATAAAGACCGATGGTCGGAAAGACGATTTCGCCGTTGATGCGGTCGGTACGCATCATCTCGAGTCGTACGTCGACTGCGGCCGCGGCGACCCGCTCCGCTTCCTGAGCGGCCGCTTCGTCGGCACTCAGTTCGCTCCACCCGATGGGGTTGCCATTCACGATCAAACTCCAGCCGCCGTCACCAGACGCGGTGATCCGACGCGGAGCGTACTCGCGGAGGTCGGGATCGAGCCGCTCATACCAGAGGTCGTGCGGCTCGTCGACGTGCGCGTCGGCCGAGATCTTTGGCAGCTCGGCGGTGCTGGCCATGTGTGGCTCCGATCTTGTGCTGTGGCACCTCGCCGGGCGCATCGCGAGGCGTTCTTGATTCACCGTATGCGTGGTAGAAGAACGGTGTTCTCATAAAGTTAGTCGAAATCATGACAAAATGGCAACACCCTATTTGTCGCCGGGTGATGAGCTACTGGGCCCTCGTGGACCCCATCCGGAGCCCTTCGGAGCACCTAGGCTCCTTCGCCGCCGAAGATCGGCTTGAGGAGGGCCATCACCTGGTCAACGCCTACTCTCTGTTCCTGAATCCCAAAGTCCAGGACACGGTTCTGCAGCGTGGTGATGACCAACTGCATCAGGATCGCGGCGGTCGTCGAATCGTCAAGGCCAAGCGTCCCGGCCCCCGCGTCGCGACATTCGGCAACAAGTTCGGTAAGCGCCTTGTGCTGCGGTTCAAGCACCGCGGCGAGCTCTGCGGGCCGTGTCTCCATCAGCCGTTGATGGTAAATCACCAGCGAGCGACGCAATTTCGGCGACGACTGTTCGGTCTCAAACCACTCGGACTCGAAGAACGCCCTAATCCGATCGAACGGGTCGGGGCCAGCTTCGGCCACCGCTGCCATCTGCCGGTCCAGCCCGCCGAGTATCGCCTCTTCGTAGATCGCCAAGAACAGGTCGTCCCTACCACCGAAAAGTTGGTAGAACGAACGCAGAGACATTCCGGACATTTCGACCACTTTGCGGACTGAAAAGTTTTCGGCTCCGCCCTCGCCGAGCAGCTCCAGTGCGATCGCCAGGAATCGGTCACTGCGCAATTCGGCCCGTTTGCGCACATCGCGGCTCGCGCGCTCAGCGGTGCGAGAACGCCATCGCGGCCGCACCGCCTTCGTTGCTCGCGATGTCGCGGGGGCTTGACGCCGGGCAGTCACGATACTGGGCTCCGAACCACCATGGCGTTTCACTGTAGAGGAACGCAAACCCCGGTTCTAGAGAACAGTATTCTCAGCTCTTGAAACACTCAGGCCGCAGACCGCGCCAAAGTCTCCACACGTCGCCGGGTGAACCGCCAGGCACCGCCGCTTCCGCGCCGCAACTCATCGATATAGCAGCCGGCGAATGCGATCTGGGTATCACCGTCCGAGCCACGTTTGACCAGCACGAAGTTGCTCCGAGCCGTTGCACGCGTGCCGTCCACTTGAATGTCGGGATTGACCAGCGCGTGAAGTGTCGTTGGGCGCTCCACGGGTTGCGCACCTGACCACACCGTGGCGAACTCTGATTTTCCGTCGTAAGTACGGCCCATCATGGTGAATACACAGCTTTCGTCGAACAACCCAAGGAGATCGTCAACGGCACCCGAGTCGAGCAGCATGCAGTAGCGTTCCAGCACTGCGCGCACGCGCAAAGTTTCGATGAATGGATCGTCCCGATTGCTCACGCGACGACCCCTTTCACCTTCAGGTCGATGACGGTGTCCCAGTCGATGCCCAAATCGCCCGTCAGGATGGCATCGCCATGTTCGTTGAAGTCCGGCGCGCGACAAGTTGGTGACGGCTCATCATCGAACTGGACCGGCGTGGCGACGAGTGGGTGCTTCTCGCCGTTGACGGCCGCCGCCTCCGCGATGTAACCGTTCGCGGTTACCTGCGGATCGTCCAGCACCTCGAGGGCGCTCTGCACGGGCGCCCACTGGCCCTTGAAATCGGCCAGTCGAAGCTTCCACTCGGCCATCGTCTCGCTTGCAAAGCGTTCATCGAGCAGGGCAACCGCCGCGTCGCTGTTGGCAAAGAACGACTCGGCGTCGGCGAAGCGTTCGTCACTGACGAGGTGGTCGAGGCCTGCTACACGACAGGTCTCGGCCCAATAATGAAAGCCCTGCAAGCACGACAACTGCAGCCAGTGCCCGTCGCTCGTTCGGAAATACCGAGTCAGCGGATTGCCCACGTTCGTGCCGACCGGCATTTGGCCCCATGGATGGTTCACCTCGTGTGAAAGCGCGATGCCGGCGCCCATGGCCCACATCCCCGTGGCTAGCAAAGACACGTCGACTAGGGGCGCCTTCCCGGTGCGTTCACGATGAAACAGCGCCGCTGAGATGCCGCCTGCAATCGTCATCGCTCCGATGGAGTCCCCGTACGCAGGAGCCGGCTGGCCTGTCATCCCATCTATTTCAACAGGTTTGGCGCCGTAAGCTGCTCCACTACGGCACCAGTAACCCAGAGTGTCGTAACCTCCCTTGTCCGCATCGGGCCCGCGGGATCCGTAGCCAGTGCCGCGCACGTACACGATATTTGGATTGACGTTGCGAATATCCCCGACATCGATGCGTAGCTTTGCGCGGACCGCGGGCAACTTGTTGGTCAGAAACACATCCGCGGTCGCAGCGATCCTGTACAGGATGTCGATCCCCTCGGGTGAGCTGAGATCGAGTCCGATGCTGCGCTTACCTCGGTTGGAATGTTGGAGCAGCGGATGCCAATTGCCTCCGTCGAGATGCGAAAGACCCGATGACATGATTCCGCGCATCGCATCTCCGCGCTCGACCGGCTCAATCTTGATGACGTCGGCTCCCCAATCCGAAAGCACTGCCGACGCCGCAGGCACAAATGTGTGCTCGGCTACCTCCAGGACGCGAACACCCTGCATCACCGCAGTCACGACAGATACCTCCTACCCATGTTGGACATCACTGTCAGGCACGGCCAAGGCGGTTCTTGTCCTGCGCCCATCATCGGTCCTCCAGAATCATTTCGGCTGCGCGCCAGGCCATTGCCATCATCGGTCCGTTCAGATTGCCCGACACCATCGCTGGCAGGATCGACACGTCGACTACCCGCAGTCCGTCGACACCCCGCACTCGAAGCCGCGCATCGATGGCATCCGACTGTTCAGGCCCCATCGCACAAGCTCCAGAAGCGTGATAACCCGGCCCCCCATAGAGCAAGCCGGCCCGCAGTATTGCGTCGTCGTCCTCGACCGCCAGCCCAGGCACAGTCTCGGCCGAGACCATCGAGGCGATTGGCTCCTGCTCCGCAATATCGCGCATGCGGCGGAAGAGGGCCGCCGATACGTTTCGGTCGTATTCGGTTCCAAAATAGGACACTTCGACACGTGGCAGGTCGTCAGGGTTCGCTGAACGAATCATCACCGAGCCCTCGCTGGTCGGCCGCAACACGAATCCAAGCAGTGAAAATCCCGGGCGGGTCTCCACGCTACCGTCACTGGGCCCGGCACCCACCGAGAAAGGCGTCATGAGGATCTGCCCGTCGGGGCGCTCGGCCGTTGGGTCGGACCGCACGAAGGTGAGCATGTCGTACGCGGGCGTTGCGATAGGGCCTTTGTGGGTCAGCAGGTAACGCGCAGCGGTCACCGCCTGGCTCAGCGGCGTGGCGAGTCGCTTATTGTAGCCCTTGTTCTCCAACAGCCGATATTGTAGAGGCAGACAACGGTGTTCACGAAGACGCAGTCCCACCCGTGGGCTATCGACCCTCACATCAACGCCTGCCTCTGAGAGCACCGCACGTGGACCGATACCGGAGAGCTGCAACAATTTTGGCGTAGCCAGACTGCCAGCCGACAAAATGACGTCGCGCGTCACCCTCAGCTCGGAGGAACCGTTCTTCGACGCGAGTTGGACCCCGACCGCACGGTCGCCCTGAAACAACACACGGGTGACCGTGACATGGGTCAGCACAGTGAGATTGGGGCGTTTGCGGGCCGGGTGAAGAAATGCCTTGGCCGCGCTGACTCGACGCCCCCGGTGAATGGTGGCCGGGGCGTAGCCGGTGCGCTCGTCGTCGGACGCGTTGACATCGTCCATGCGTTTGACACCCAGCGAGGCGGCAGACTCCAGTAACGCCTCCGACACCTCTTCACCCGTGGGATCCACGCCCACCGATAACGGGCCGTCGGCCCCGCGCATATCAGAAGCGCCCAGTGAATGGTTCTCGATCGTGCGGAAAATCCGCAGGATGTCTGACCATCCCCAGCCCGGGTTGCCGCGAGTGACGATGTCGTCGTAGTCGGCCTGAGATCCACGGTTGTACACCATGCCGTTGACGGCGCTGGACCCCCCGAGCACTTTTCCCCGGACCCAGTGCTCGTCCTGCCGGTAGGGACCAAAGGGGTTAACGTCGTACTCCCACACGTACCGTGGGTTGGTCAGCAGAAATGCGAACCCTTTGGGCATCGACACAGCTGGTGTGCGATCCGAACCACCCGCTTCCACTAATGCGACAGTGCTCGACCCGTCTGCGCTGAGCCGATCAGCGAGCACACACCCCGCCGAGCCGGCTCCCACCACGACATAGTCGTATGCGCTCACTCGGACCCCTTTGTCTCGGTACACGGTGGCTATCTGTGGGATACGGTGCCGAAGCGGAAACAGCTGCCACCCTGGCAGACTCTAACCGAAAATCAAGATTTTGACCATTCCCCATCAAGATGCTTGCGTGCGAGCTCGGCCCCGCTGCCTCAAACGGTGTCGCGCCCGATCACCTGCGACGGTCGCGCGCTTCGCCAGTCAGCAACCGAGGGCGGCAGTGCGACCGGTGACTTGTTGCCATTGTGCGCTGACCAATGTGCGTGGCCAAGTTCGTGGATGTGGAACGCGTGCTTTAGTGCCTCGGTGAAACCCATCGCATCCGCGGCCGCATTGACTGAATCCTTGACGAGAAGCGCCGCCATCGTCGGCAGTGTTGCGATGCGGCGCGCGAACTCCAGCGTTTTGTCGTGAAGTTCGCCCCGCCTAAAAACCTTGGATACCATGCCTAATCGGTATGCGGAATCCGCATCGAGGCAATCTCCGGTCAACAGAAGCTCCTTGGCCAGCCTCGGCCCGAACTCCCAGGGATGACCGAAATACTCCACGCCCGGCATGCCGAGGCGAACAGCCACAACATCACTGAACTTCGCATCATCGGCTGCGACGATCAGGTCACAAGCCCAGATGAGCATCAACGCGGCCGAGATGGCATTTCCCTGGACGGAGGCGATTGTGACCTTCCGGAGGTTGCGCCACCGTCGGGTGTTGTCGAAGAAGTAATGCCACTCCTGTAGGTACAGCCGCTCCATCCCCTGCCGAGTGCCGCCGTTGCAACGGTAGGTCGGGTGTTGACCGGGTCCGGGCGCAAGTTCTGCCATCAGTCCTTCGGATCCCATGTCATGACCGGCCGAGAAGTTGGCCCCGCAGGCTGCCAAGATGACCACCCGTACCTCGTCATCGGCCTCTGCGCGACCAAATGCGTCGTCGAGCTGCACCAGAAGAGTGCGGTGCTGCGCATTGTGCGCATCGGCCCGGTTCAGCCAGATCCGGGCGATGCGGCCGTCGTCGACGGCCTCGTACGTGACGAACTCGCTCGTGTCAGCCACTCGTGCGTACCTCGCTAGCCAGCCTGTGGGGTAACAGTGATCGTGGTTCGGCGGCGCCCATAGCCGCTGCACCAAGTACATGCGCGCGTATGCATGTCACGACTCTTTCTGGCACTGCCGGTCTAATCTCAGCGTCAGGTTCTTCACGCCGTAGACACCCATCGCGGATCGTCGCGGGGCATGTCCTACGACCTCGACGCTTCCAAAACGCGAAACCATTTGCGTCAGCAGTTCGCGCATCTCGAGTCGGGCGAGCGCTGCTCCGAGGCAGAAGTGCGCACCGTGCCCGAATGTGAAGTGACGAGGATTTGGGCGCGAAACATCAAACGTTAACGAATCGCCGGTGTTGAGTGTCGAGTCGCGGTTGGCGGCCGCAACGCCGAGTGAGATGTACGTCCGTTCCGGGACGTCGACCCCATCGAAAGTCAGGGCTTCGGTGTTGAGCCGAGTCAGTAGCGGTGTCACGGGGAGGAAACGCAGGATTTCCTCAACGGCGTTGCCTACCATCACGCGTTCGTCGCGCAGCCGGTTCCACTGTTCCGGGTATTTTGCGAACAGGGTCATTCCTAGTGAAATCTGGTTGCGCGTGGTGTCGATTCCGGCGTTCATCAACGAGGCGCACAACGACACGATCTCCGCATCGCTGAGCGAATCACCTTCGACCTCAACCTGGGTCAAGTGGGTCAAGATGTCGTCACTGGGGATCTGCCGCTTTGATGCGACGAGGTCAGCGAGATAGGCGTCGCATTCGGCAGCGGCAGCTAGGTACTGATGCGCCCTACCGACATCCATGCTGAATTGGGAGCTCGTGATCACCTGGGCGAGGGAAGTCAGATGCGGTAGATCGGCGGCCGGCAGACCAAGCAAGCCACCGATGATTGCCCCGGGATAGTCGCCCACGATTTCGTTGATGAAGTCGACTTCACCGTCAACGCCATCGAGCCGCGGAGCCAGATAGGCCCGCATGGTTTCCGCAAGTCTTTCAACAGCACGCTGGGTGAAAGCGCGGCTCACCAGACGCCGAAGGCGGGTGTGCGGGACCCCATCGAGGCCGAGGATTACCCGTCGGGCGCGTTCGAGAATCGCTTCGGAGACACCCATCAACTCGTACTGCTCGACCACTGGGACTTTTAGGGCCGGATGTGCGAGTAGTCGTTCGATCTGGCTCACGCCGGCGAAGAGCATCCCAACCGGCGTACGAACAACCGTGTGTCCGTCGACCGCGACGAGCAGTCGATCCAGCCAGTCCTCCGAGAGGCCGTCTGTCTCAGCCGGATCCCACGATATCTCGGAGGCGCACTGCACGATAAAACTTTAGGTCAACATATTGACTATCGTCAATCGGCTTCCCGCAAGCGCTTCATCCTCTACCCAACAGAGAGATAGGCATGAGGATAAGCCCTTGTCCCGCCATCCTTTAGGCGGCCAAGCTAGCAGCCTCGGGAATGTCGGTCAGTCGATACAGCTCGGCCGCATTCTTCCAAAGAATGCGCTGGCGATGCTCCGGGTCGATCCCCGCAAGACCGTCGTTGGCCGCACCGCGGATATCTTCTTCGAGCAAGCACGTCGGATGCGGGTAATCCGTTTCGAACATGATGTTGTTCGGACCGACACGGTCAATGAGGTGTTGATCGAGCTTCTCGAACCAGTAGGTGCCAAGCATTTGGCGATGGAAGTACGCACTGGGCAGCGCATCGAACATCGCGTACTGCGGGTTGTCCTTCATGTACATCTCGAAGTGGTGGTCCATGCACTCCAGAACGAATGGCAAGTAGCCGACCCCACTCTCGACGATCACCCACCGCGTGTCCGGATAACGGGGCAGCACCCCGGAAGCCAGTAGGTCAGATACCGAATGGGCGGTGTCGAGGGTGATGTTGGTTGTTCCGGCGGCCTGCATCGCACCACCGCCCATCACGTCTTGGCGGACCTGGTTGAAGTGTTGGCTGATATCGCCACCACCGGCGTGGAAATGGATAGGCAGTCGGTGCTCCGTGCATGTGTCCCACAGAACGTCCCACGATCTGTCCGCAAACGGCTTGAGACCGTGCTTCTCAGGGATTCCGGTGATGACGATTCCCCTGTGCCCGATCGACGCCGCTCGCTCGGCCTCCTTGGCCGCAGCATCTGGATTCCAAAACGGGACGTTGGCCAGCGCTATGAAGCGCTCCGGCGCCACGCTGATCCAGTCGATCAAGAAGTCGTTGTACATCTGAACGATCTCGACCTTGAACGACTCGTCGTCGAGGTTGCGGAAGTAGTTGCGGCTGACACCAAGATTGCCGAACAGCGCGGCTACCGAGATACCGTGACGGTCCATGATTCTGACGCGCTCCGCAGCGTCCCACGACGACGTGTGAATATCGTCGCGCGCAGGCATGTGCGGGAAGTCCTCAGTCCACCGGGTCGGGTAGTCGCTACCCGGCGTCTTCACCATCGCCGAAGCGCCGAAACTGCCGATTCGCTGATCGCCGATGAACCAGGAGTGACCACCCGCTTGTGGGTCGGGACGGACAACCGGGACCATTTCGCCCCACTTCTGAGACGACATCCGACTGCTCCACAGGTCGGGCGGTTCACTGACGTGGGTATCCGAGTCGATTACCGGAGTGCTCAAGGCTTGCTCGATTCTGGGGTCGCGGACTTTGTCAATTACTCAAACTTTAGACTATTTCCGATAGCCGAACAACTGCTTCCTGAACGCTTACTCGCGAAACCGGCGACTGTTAACCACGTCAGGAACTCGTCGTCACGCTACGGTCTGCCTCCAGCAGCAATCTCGACGCGGACCCGCCACAAAGCACTTCCGAGCAACTCCCTGGCTGCGTCACGAGCAGCTGTTGGGGCAGTAGTGATGTACAAGTCTCGACCATCAGCACCGCCGAGAATGCACCCGATCGCTAGATCCGTACCGGTCGAGATCCGGTCGGTCACTGAGCCATCGATCGCACAGCGCACGACTTCGCGCCCCGTTGCGTTGGCCGACCAGACCGCACCCTCAGCGTCGCAGCAGATTCCGTCAGGCCTATCAGCGTCCGTAAACGCGGCAATTAGGGTTCGCGCACCCAAGCTGCCGTTGTCATGTATCGGCAGTTGCCAGAGCCGGTGGCCGAAGCTCTCGGCGACGATCAAGTGACTCCCGTCCGGAGTTATCGCGAGCCCGTTCGCGTAGAGGAACCCAGTCGCCACCTCTCGCGGCCCGTCGGCGCCGGAGAGGAGGTAGATGCGTGAGTCGATGTGCTCGGGCATCCTTCGCGGATAGCTGATGCCCTGGTTGGCGATATAGACGCGGTCTTGGCTATCGACAACGATGTCACCCCAGTCGTATTCGCTGATTCCACTGAGGTCGGTGTATGTGTCCAGCGCCCCATCGTCGTAACGCCATATGCGGTGGGCGGTCAGCGACGAGATCAACAGGCTGCCGTCGCTCAAAAAGCCGGTACTAATCGGGGGTGAATCGAGCTCAACAAGAGTCGTCACAACACCACTACATGCGTCGATCTGCTTGATCGCATCGGCGTGAATATCGGTGAGAACGACCGCGCCCTCCCTCCAGCGCGGCCCCTCAGCCATGGCGAAGCCGTCCGCCACCTTCACTAGGCGACCGCACGGCGTTGTACCGACGCTCACCGGCGGTCACGCATTCGCTGTATTGCATCGCGGTGCTCGGGGAGGATCTGAGTCAGGTTCTCGAACCCTGCCGCCGCGTCGAGCACCGATGATGCGATGGCGCGCAGGCCGCCATTGATAGACAGTTTCGTCCACCGCAAAGCACGGTCAGGCTGTGCGAGCAGTTTGTCAACCCAATGCATCACGACGCTGTCGAGCTCTTCTTCGACGGCACACTCGGTAATTAATCCCAGCCGCGCGGCGTCCTCACCGGTGATGTGATCGCCCGTCAGCAGATATCTGCGAGCCTGCGCGTATCCGATCAATTGGGGCCAGATGAGCGCTCCCCCGTCACCTGCAACCAGGCCCACCGAGACATGCGGGTCGGCGAAGACCGCACGCGGGTTGGCGACGACGATGTCGCAGTACAGGGCAATTGAACAACCGAGCCCGACCGCAGGCCCGTTGACTCGAGCGACCAGCGGTGTCTCCATGTTCAGCAACGCCGTCTGGATGATCCGGTCGGCCCTGATCGCGCGCGCCGACGCTTCCGGATCGGCATTTAACTCAACCAACCAGTCCAAATCGCCGCCGGCGGAGAAAGCCCGCCCGCGCCCGCTGACGACAGCCACTCTGGTGGCTTCGTCCCGGTCGATATCGAAGAACAGCGTCTCCAGTTCGCCGTGGACGTCGTGATTCACCGCGTTGAGTTGGTCGGGCCGGTCGAACCACACGCGCAAGACCGGGCCTTCACGCTCGATCTGCACCGCCGTGTACTCCGAGAAGTTGACTTTCACATCGCTCCATTCGTTGTGTTCCAACGCGACCTTCGGCTCCGCGGCGCTCGACTCAATAGCGCAGTACCGAAGTTGGTCAGGATGGTGATTATCGTGTCATAAGAACCATTGCTCAAGATTTTGACTAGATTCTGTCTGCCGGTACGGTGTGGTGGCGACGGACCGCAGCCGATCAACGGCTGCGGTGATCACAGCGAGGGGCGCTGCCTTGGAAATCGCCGGTGTATCTGCACTCGTGACAGGTGGAGTTTCGGGACTCGGGCTTGCGACAGCGCGGGCTCTGCGAGAGGCGGGTGCAGCCAGCGTGGTGGCGGTCGACCTGCCCTCAGATACCGCCGAGACCACCGCCGCGGAGTTCGGATTGAATTTCGTGGCTGCCGACGTCACTGATGAAGCGCAGTTCCGCCATGCGTTGGACACCGCCGCGGCAGCGGGCCCGGTGCGTGCCGTCGTGCACTGCGCTGGTCGGGGCGGTGACCGGCGCAGAATCCTGGACAAGGAGGGCCACGCCAGTCCGGTAGAGGACTTCGCCGAGGTGATACGCGTCAACCTGGTCGGCACCTACAACGTGTTGCGCCTCTCGGCTGAACGTATGGCTGCCAATGAAGAAAGGGACGGCGACCGCGGTGCGATTGTGCTGACGGCGTCGGTCGCAGCCTTCGAAGGACAGATAGGTCAGACGTCATATTCCGCCGCAAAAGCGGGTGTGCACGCCATGACGCTGGTCGCCGCCCGTGATTTGGCGAGCGTCGGTATACGCGTGAATACCATCGCACCGGGCACTTTCCTTACCCCGATGCTGGGGCGGGTGCGGCCGGAGATCCGCGACAGCCTCGCGGCGACCATTCCGCATCCCAAGCGACTCGGTGATCCAGCCCAGTACGCGCGTATGGCTCTAGAGTTGATTGGCAATTCCTACGTCAACGGTGAAACTGTGCGATTAGACGGTGCGATCCGGATGGCACCGCGCTAACCGTTTCGACACGCAGCTGCGTTCATCTGTTCGGCAACTTGAGGATCTGGGACGCGATGACGTTCTTCTGGATCTGCGACGTACCACCCATTACAGTGGCTGCACGGCTGTAAAGGTAGATGTTCAACCACGACGAATCGCTGCCGCTGAATGCACGTTCAATGCCGCCCTGCCGTGCCGCATTGCCCACGGTCTGTTCGGTCGTCGTCATCAAGAGTTTGTCGATCGCTCCCTCGGGACCCGGTTCATGATCGGACAGTCGTTCCGACAGACGACGTTTCACGTGCATGCGAAGGACTTCCGAGTGCACGTACGCATTGCCCAATGCGTGGCGAGCTAGCGAGCTGACGCGAGGTCGATCGGCAACATGTCGTTCGAGTTCCCGCACGATTCGCGAATAGCGAGCGGTATAGCCCAGATCAGCGGGGCTGCGTTCGTGGTTTAGGACGGTCATCGCCATAGCCCAACCGCCACCGAGCTCGGTAATCCGGTTGGCGGCCGGTATTCGTGCATCCTCGAGCAGCAATTCACCGAATTCGTTGGACACACCGTTGATCATCTTCAAGGGCCGCTGCGTGACGGCTGGCTGATTCATCGGCATCGCAAACGCGGTCAACCCCTTGTGCTTCGGAACTTCGGTGTCGGTGCGAGCCAACAAGATGCACCAGTCGGCGACATCGGAATAGCTCGTCCAGACCTTGTGCCCGTTGATGATGTACTCGTCGCCGTCACGTACTGCAGAGGTCCGCACGCCGGCTAGGTCCGATCCTGCTTCCGGCTCGCTGAATCCCTGACACCATCGCTCGGTGCCAGCGATCATCGATGGTAGAAACCGTTCGCAGATATCCACGGACGCGTGGCGCAGCATGCCGTGCACGATGTACCCCAGGGACGGCTTGGGAGGCGCTCCGGCCCAGGCTAGCTCGTCGTCGACGATGGCCTCGTAAACCGGCGACAGCCCTTGTCCGCCGTACCGGGCGGGAAAGCTCACGCCGAACCAACCAGCCTTATACAGGTCTCTATGCCATTCGGCAGCGTGCGCCCAGTACTCATCGTCGGTTGAGGGCAGTCCGCCCTTAAGGGCGTTGGTGCTCAGCCAGGTCCGCAACCGTCCACGGAAATCGGCCTCGGCCGCGTCATCTCGGTAATCCACTACGCCGCCCGCAGCCTGTGCTCAATGAGTTCTTCCATTAGTGCCCCTTCGTCTCCTAGGACTTGGCCGGCCAGGAGGGCGCGTCGTAAATGAATGTGCACCATGCATTCCCATGTGTTGCCTATCCCGCCGTGCACCTGGATGGCGATCTCGCTGATCGTGCGGGCTGCGCTCGTGCAATACAACTTGCTCACGAGAGCGGTGTCGATGGCGGTGGCGGCGGGCTCGGCGTCGACGGCCCACGACGCATAACTGACGGCGCTCTCTGCGCCCTCCAACAACACCAGCGATTCGGCGAGCAGGTGTTGAACGGCCTGGAAGCTGGCAACCGAGCGTCCGTACTGAGTGCGCCCAGTGGCATAGGCGATGGCGGCAAGGTGCGCCGCCCGAGCAGAGCCCAACAAATCGGCCGATAGCACCGCATGGCCGAACGCTCGCCACGCCGCAAGGTCGTCAGCGCTCAACGCCGCGCCGGCAAGTTCGGCCGAGTCCTCTTGCGACAACCGCGCGAGCGGCCGGGTCAGGTCGACTGCACCTGCACCCGCACCCACAGGTACGGATGCCAGGCCGAACTTCTCGCCGGACGGCGTGAGGTAGAGCGCCCGCGACACGGAAGCGCTATCGAAGGCGACAGCGGCCGACAACTCGTCTTGTGTGGCGAGGCGCGCCAGATCGCCTGTCAACGCGATAGTGCATGACGAAGGCGCGGCGATGCCCGCCCGCCGGCAGAGGTCGGTCGCGAGTGTAGGTCCTATGAATGACGCTTCAGCGGCGGCTGAGGCGAGTTGTTCGGCGACGAGTGCGACTTCCACGCCAGTTGGAATGGTGTCGGACGCGCGGAGCTCCGTAAAGCCGGACGCAGTGAGAGCGCGTGCCAGCTGTTCGACGCTCCGCGTCTTGCCCAGCCCATCGACCGTTGTGGTAGCGCTCTTCTGGGCCATGCGCGCTGCAGTGTCACGCACGCTTTGCTGCTCGTCTGTCAATCGAGCGTCCATCGTGTCTACGCCCTATCCTGTCGCGCCGTCCGTGTGGAGAAGTCCACCACCGTCGGCCGCCACCACGGTCCCGGTGACGTACCGAGCGAGATCGCTGAGCAGGAATAGTGCTACATCCGCCACATCCTCAGGGTCGGCGAGTCGACCCAGGGGTACGCGTTCGCTCATCTGTCGACGCCGTTCCTCGGACCTCAGGAACGTCTCTGTGAGTGCCGGCGTCAGCATGCCCCCAGCCTGAATTGCATTGACACGCAGACCTTTGCGGGCATTTTCATTAGCAGCAACACGGGTCATGGCCTCGATTCCCGCTTTGCAGGCGGCGTAGAAGCCGGTCCTCTTCTGTCCCCGCACACTTGCCGTTGAGGAAATGTTGACGATTGCGCCGCCGTGGGATTGCATCGCGGCGATCTCGTGCTTGAGACAGATCGCGGTGCCGAGGAGCGCCACTGACATCAGTGAGCGCGCGTATTCAACGTCAAGCTCGCTTAGCTCAGAAAGTTGAATCTCCGGCAATGCGTTGTTACACGCTAGGTCCAATCTCCCGTACTCAGTCGTTGCGGTGGCAACCATCGCTTCGACGGCGCACTCGTCTCCGATGTCCGCAACCGCAGCGCAGGCGAGGCCTCCCCGTGACCGGATCTCCTTCGCCGTCTGCGCAGCGGTATCCGGGTCGATGTCGTTGACGACGACGTTCGCACCCGCGGCCGATAGGCGCAACGCGATCGCCTTTCCCAGGCCGCGACCCGCGCCGGTTACGATCGCGGATTTCCCAGCCACGAGTTCCCCGATGCCAGCGTCAGTCACGGCTACACCGTATGGGAGTGCTGTCGATTACTCAATATCTGGACTTACTGACCCGGCGGCATATCTGAAGTCGGCTGACTAAGCAATAGTCGCGTTTTTGACCTTTAGGGCAGCTCGGAGGTAGATTTCAGTCGTGGCGGGCACCGAAGTCGATTCACACTGTTCTATGCAAGCCGCAATCCGTCGTTCAGCCGAGACATTCGCATCGCGCCCGGCCATAGGCCTTCCTGGCCGCTTGCAATCCTTCGCGCAGACCTACGACCGGACACTGCGACTCGCCTCGGCGCTCCAGAGTCTGGACGCGCAGCCGCGAACGCGCGTCGCGATCCTGGCCAGCAACGGGCCATGGTATTTCGAACTGCACTTCGCGGCTGCGGAAGCCGGGTTTGTTGGGGTGCCTGTCAACGCGCGATTCACCTTGTCCGAACAACATCGGTACCTAGTCCGGGTCAAGCCGGAAATCCTTCTGGTCACAGCTGAATACGCCGCTCGCGGCCGAGAGCTGCAGGCGCTGACCCCGTCTATCCGGCACCTTATCGGCATCGGCACCGGCCACGGACTACCGCTCGATTACGAGCGGCTGCTTACGAGCGCCGACCCGAATGAACGTCCGCTACGCGATGTCGACCAACTCGCGATGATATCGGCCACCAGCGGCACATCTGGGCAACCGAAGGCCGTCGAGCACACTCAGCGCACCACCGCGTCGGCGTACGGACCGTTGATTGAGCGTTTCGAGGTCGATGAGGACTCGCATTTCGTCACCGGACTGGCGATGTACTTCGCGACGGCCTACGCGGGCTGGACAGCGAGCTTTATCGCCGGCGCCAAGCACACCATCATGCCGACGTATTCCCCGCGCGGATGGGTGGAGCTAGTGCGAGACACAGGCGCGACGCACGGTTTCCTAGGCCCAACGCCGGTGTACATGATCATGGACGCCGGAATCGACCTCGACCAGCTCAGCGGATTGCGCTACTTGTCGTTGGGCGGATCGTTGTGCGATCCGTCCCGCCTGTGCGCGCTGACGAGGGTGCTCGGTCAGCGTGTGGCGATCCAGCTATCCATGACCGAGCTCGGAGCGGGCACCGTGCTGCTCGGCCGTGAATACCTTGATGCCGACGGCACGCTCAATCCGCGGCACCGCTCGGCCGGCCGCCCGGTGGCAGGGTTGGATGTGCGCGTTGTCGACGACCGAGGCGAACGGTCGGACGCTGGCGCCGAAGGTGAACTAGAACTGCATGGTCCGATGGTGAGTCCGGGGTATCTCGGTGACGAAGCAGCGAATCGGGAGGCGCGCGATGGTGAGTGGTTCCGCACCGGTGATGTGGCTCGAATCGACGAGGATGGCTTCGTCTACGTCGTCGACCGCAAGAAGGACCTCATCGTGAGCGGTGGCATCAACATCGCGCCGTCGGAGATCGAGCAGGTCCTGACGGCACATCCGGCCGTCGCCGCCGCGGGTGTGTGCGGGGTCAGCGATCCGACCTACGGCGAGGCGGTGCATGCAGCGGTGGTCTTGCGTGATGGGGCGGAATTGAGGGGCGAGGATCTCATGGTGTGGTGCCGCGATCACTTGGCGTCCGTCAAAAAGCCGCGTGCCATCGTCGTGGTGGACGAACTACCTGTTAGCTCCACCGGGAAACTGCTGCGTCGGCGGTTGCGCGCCCAATTCGATTCCCAGTAAGCAATAGTCCGGCCACCGACGTCAAATAACGGCAAGCGGCTACTGCGCCCGTCAGCCCACCGCGGGAACGGCGGTGAGCTCGTCGAGGGACAGCCACTCAGGCATCGGTGCTGAAATCGAGTGGAGGCTGTGCATGCATTCCTGGGCGAACAGCGTCAGGCTGCCGAGCGCCTCGTCATGGGTGATGTCGCCCCATTGCACCTGGAACGAGATGTTTCGAGCGCCGGTCTCCTTCTGCAGCGCTCGCACCCGCTCCAGGCACATCTCGGGTGTGCCCCACACCTGCATGTTGGCGTACCGCTCCAGAGAAAGCCCAGCCGTCATCTCCTTGACGAAGTGCTCGTAGCCGAGAGACCGGTCAAACTTGTCCCAACTGCCCTGGTCGTAGTTGTTAGTCAGATCGAGCAATAACGAGGCCGAGGCCGCAAGCACCCGCTCGTGAGCTTCCTGCTCTGATCGCGCACAGTAGAGCCATGGGTGCAAAACCGGCTGGCTTGGTGCATAGCCTGCGGCAACCCGTTCCCGATTCAGCAGCTGGACATCGGCCCTCGTAAGTCCAGTCGACTTCTGGCCGGAGTACATCATTCCCAATCCGCGACGACCGCCTTCGATCAGCGTCTCATCACTTGTCGCGGCGACCAGCAGGCAGTCGGCCAGATCCGGCGACACCGGGCGTGGGCGGAGGGTGACTTCAGGAATCGTGAACACTTCGCCCTGGTAGCTGAACGACTCCTGCGACAGCGCCAGCCGAATGATCTCGACCGACTCGTCCATTCGCTCGCGGCGATCGTGGTAAGGCACCCCGAGCGCCTCGTATTCAAATGGAGCCACCCCTCGTCCGACACCGATGAGCAGCCTCCGCTCGGGCGCAAAGTTGTTCAGCAGCGCCAGTTCCTCCGCCACGCGGAGCGGATGGTGCCATGGCAAGACGACGATGGACGTGCCGAAGTGGATCTTGCGTGTGCGACCCGCCAGGAAGGTCATCAGTTGTAGCGGGTTGGTCATCAAGCCGTACGGTGAGACGTGATGTTCGGGAGCGAAGATGAAGTCGTATCCGAACGACTCGGCAGTCTGCGCCACCGAGACGACTTCTTTGATCAGTTCCGCGTCACTTCGGTACGGATTCCCTCGACCGAGATCCCGCTCGAAGTAGCGGTCCCAATCCTCGGCAATGGGATGGACCACAACGCCGGTCTCGAGTTTCTGCACGCCAGTCAGCCTTTCATCATCCAGTTACGTTGCAACGGTAGAGCATCACCATCCGAAACTCAAACTTTTGACTAACTAGGGGATTCCTTCAAGCGTGTCGGCGATCGGCTTGGTGTTCTGTTTGGCGGCCGCCGTCATCTCAACGTGATGGCCATGTACCTCGATCTCGCGCCGGGCGAACTTCCAGCCGTCGTCGGTGCGACGAAGGATGTCCTTGTACACACCGACCCCGAACAGCGCCAGGTCGGGATATCGGTAGAAGGTGTGATCGACAACGACCCGCGCCTCGGCGCCGTAGATCTCGATGTCCGGCGCCGACAACATGTGCTTGCCGAGGTGGCGGCGCGAGATGAACCGCATGATCGCATCCTTGCCGACGTAGTCCTTGCCGAACACATGAAGCACCGCATCGTCGGTGAACAGCTCGCGCATCGGTTCCCATTTGGCGAGATCGCACAACTGGCAGAACTTCGCCTGCAGCGCAAGGATGGCACGGAGATCTCCGCACGTGCACTCGTCCGACATCGAGCCTCCCGGAACACGTAAATAGTGGTCACAGTTGAATCTGTTGACTACTAGATTAGTCGTATAATTGACCTTCTCACGAGAGTAGCCCGCAGCCGGCACGCAGTCCAGGCTTATCGACCCGTCGTGGCAATAACTCCATATATTGACTAACGAGGCAGCCTCGCTACTATCAGCGAATCATGATTCTGCTAACCGATTCCGAGGACGAAGCAGCGCTGCGCTCGGCCTTCGGCCGAGTTTTCGCCAAACATCAACAAACCGAATCTGATACCGAACGTGCCGCGGCCGACAGAGTCACCCTATGGTCCCAGCTGGCCGCGATGGGCGCGTTGACGATGGCGGCTCCCGACGGCAGCCACGGTGATGGTCGTGCGACGCTCGCGCAATTGTGCGTCCTCGCCGAGGAGGCCGGGGCCAACCTTCACTCAGCGGGCTTGGTTGAGCACCTGGCGGTAACGCGGTTCCTTGGTACAAGTACCTGCGATACCGCTCGCGAAGCTGTCCTCGAGAGGATTTCGACCATCGCATTGCGACCGAGCAGCTCTGGCCGCTGGACGAGCGTACTCACCAGCGCCACACCCACGTTGGTGGCCGGCGTTCATCTCGGCGCGCTGGGGGTGCAGTGGCTGTCCCCGGTGTCCGACATCGGCGCAACCCTCGGCCCCCTTCGAGTCTGCGATCTCGACGTCGACGAGGAGCAGTTTGTATATCTAGCGCCCGCAGCGCAGCTTCAGACCGTCTTGGATACCTGGCGAGTACTCACCGCGGCGTACCTGGTTGGGGCCGGCGATTGTGTCCTGGCGCGCACAGTGGCATATGTTGCCGACCGCCACCAATTCGGCCGACCGATTGGCGCCTATCAAGTGGTTCAGCACGGATTGGCTGATCTTCCGGGGATGCTCAGCGGAGCCCGGCTACTTGTCGGCAAGGCAGCGTGGTCAGTCGACCAACCCTGATCAGCCGCCAGCAAACGATCTGGCCCGCAACGACATCAACGATACCCGCGTACTTGCGTCGATGGCCCTGCTGTTCGCTGTCGATGCCGCCAACGCGGTTGTCGATCGCGCACTTCACTACCACGGCGCCATCGGCGCCGCGGCAGAGACGGGCATCCATAGCTTCTATCGAATGGTCCGCTCGCTTCCCTTGCTGCTCGGCCCGATTAACACGCAGCGCCGTCTGCTTGCCGACCTCCTCCTGGAGCCGACGTGGACTTCACGCTGACCACCGAGCAAGAGACGTTCCGCGCGGCGGTCCAGGCCACTCTGCAGGCGGTTGATACGACACAGATCCGGCGATCGGTACTCGAGACCGGGGTCGCTCATCACAATGGGCTCAACGGCGCGCTGGCGCAGGCAGGTCTGTTACTCCACGCGGTGCCCGGCCCCGACCGCGATCCGGTTCTCGTGCATCTGTTGTTCAGCGAAATGGAGAAGGCCGGCCTGCCTTACGAAGGCATCGCCGTCAACCTCTTGGTCGCCGGGGTACTCCAATCGGTCGGCACGGACATGCAGCGCCAGCAGGTGGTCGCCGCGTTGCTGAGCGGCACGAAGAACATCTGCCTTGGTTACTCTGAGCCCGATGCCGGGTCAGACCTGACTCGGATCAACACCCGCAGCCGCCGCGACGGTGACCAGTGGACTCTCAACGGACAGAAAATCTGGACCACACTCGCCCAAGATGCGGAGTGGATGTTCACCCTGACGCGGACCGACTTACCGCCGGGCGGCGAGCCCGACTCAGATGCCAGGCGCCGTGCTATGACCATGTTTCTCATCCCCACGAACACGAAAGGAATCCGCATCGATCCGATCCGAATGATGGGCGGCGAACGCGTCAACGCCGTGTTCCTCGACGACGTGGTCGTTTCCGACCAGTGGAGGGTAGGTGAGGCCAATCGGGCTTGGGAGGTAATGGTTGTGGCGCTCTCCCTCGAGCGCGGGGTCCTCGGGAACAGTCAGCTCGCGGTCTCACTGCTGGCGCAGAGCGTTGAATGGTTCGCAGCGACCCACGACGAGAGAGGTTTGCGCCTTCTCGACGATCCCGTTGTGCGCGAGGCAGTGGCGACCCTAGCCGTTGACAACCAGGTCGGAGCGCTCCTTGGGCTGCGAGCCGCTGTAGAGAAAGACAGCCCCGCCGGTGTCGCCGGCTCGCAGGTGAAGGTGTTTGTGGCCGAACGCTACGTCCGCGCCGCCCGGCTTCTGCAGGACTTGTGCGGGTCGGCCGGCCTTTACGGTCACGACGTGACGGCGGCCGCGGCGGAAGGCTGGGTTGAGCACCATGTCAACCATAGTCCGCTCACCCGAATCGCTGGCGGCACAACCGAAATCAATCGAAACAATATCGCTGAACGGCTACTTGGCCTGCCAAGAGTGCGTTGAGCTCGGCGCCTATCGACGAATGCCTAAGGAGGCGGAGATGACTGGGTTCGGCAAACGTTATGGGCCCACAGCGGTGATCACCGGTGCCGCAGGAGGTATCGGCGCCGGGTTCGCCCGCGTCCTCGGCTCCCGCGGCTTCGATCTCGTTCTCACCGACATCAACGCCGACGGCCTCCAACGCACAGCGGACGACCTGTCCGCGCAGCACTCACACGCGGTGAGCACCGTGGTACTCGACATGACCGACCCAACAGCGCCGCAGTCGTTGGCCGACTTCAGCAGCGAGTGCGATGTCGGGCTGGTCATCGTCAACCACCTCTTCCCTGGTGGCAGCTGGCAGGTCCTCGACACGGAGGTGGCTCAGCTGAACGCGCAGCTTGACGCCAACGTCCGTGCATATGTCGGGTTGGCAAGAATATTCGGTGACCGGCTGCGCCGGCGTGGTCGCGGTGGTCTGGTGTTGATGTCGTCCCTCACCGCGGTGGTCGGCTCGCCGTACGTCACGACTTACGGTGCGTCGAAGGCATTCATCCTGGCATTCGGTTCGGGCCTCGGCTACGAGCTTCGATCTTCGAACGTGGATGTCTTGACACTTGTGCCTAGCAGCGTTAACACGGAGACATACCGACGATCCGCCCGCAAGCCGTCGCGGCTCTTCCCTCCGATGGAGGTCGACGATTTCGTCGAGCAGGGGTTGGCGAAGTTGGGTAAGCGCTGGGTCGCCGTACCCGGAGCACGCAACGCGGTCATCGCCGGTATGCTCACGCGGATTCTGCCCCGGCAGGCAGCGACATCGGTCATGGGACGCAACATGGAGTCGATGCTGCGCGCCCACTGACTGAGGCCTCCAAAGCCCTTCGCGCATCCACCCACCCAACACCCCGACGCCGCTGAACGCAGCACGTGCCTCAAGGGTTACAGTTAGTCCAGATGTGGACCTATCGAGGTGGTGAAAGATTGTGCCCGCTGTGAGTCCGAGCGCCGAGACCCCAGAGGAAGATTCAATCCGTTGGGGTCGCGATCAATGGGAATCGAAGTATGGCCAAGAGCACGCGCACGCGATGGAGACGTTCAGTTCGTTGCTGAGGACTCGGGAGGTACTCGTCGACTGGATGAACGAGCAGCTTGCCAGCCTAGACATGTCGTGGATTGATTACGATCTGCTCTCCGTCATCGAATTCATCGGCGGTGGCCAGATGCCGCTAGGGAAGATCAGGTTCTATGTTCGGCGCTTCATCGTTCACCAGACCAGCATCACAAACGTCGTGGCTCGCTTGTCCGATCGCGGCATCGTCACCACCCATCAAGACGCCAACGACGGCAGAGTCACCGTCGTCGAACTGACTCCTCTTGGCCGCCGCCGACTGCGACGCGCGCACACGATCCTCGCGGAGGACGACTTCGGGCTCGGATCGTTATCGAAGGCAGAGCAGCGCACACTGATCGAGCTCCTGTATGCGATACGGCGCGATCACAAAGACGTTCATCCGATAGCCGAAGAGTAATTCCGCCGCTACCCGCTAGCGACTTTGGGCAGAACCTTGGCGATGAGTGTTTCCAGAGGCGTCATCGAATCGATGCCGGGTACGGCGCCCATCACATGGTCGAAACCCAAATCGCGAAGAGCTGCGAGTCGCCGCAACAACCCGTCAGGTCCGTCGGGTCCGTTGGGGTCCAATGCCAGGATTGCCGTCTTCTCGATCGTGTCGTAGTCACGATCTGCTCGCCGGCAGTGTTCTCGCAAGACGGCAAGTTTCTGCCCTGCGTCTGGTCCGCCGTAGACGTTGCACGCATCCGCGTACCGTGCTGCGAGCCGCAGCGTGCGTCGTTCGCCTCCCCCACCGACCAGAATGCGAGGCCGCGGCTTAGCTTGTGGCATCGGCGAATTCAAGGTGCTCGCCAGCTTGTAATACCTGCCCCGGAACGATTTTGTGGAGTCGGAGAACATCTGCAGGCAGACTTGCAGAGCCTCCTCGAGGCGTTCGAAGCGCACCCGGTTGGGCCCGAATTCCAAACCGAGACCGGTGGCCTCCTCTTGGTTCCACCCGGCCCCGAGGCCCAGCATCGCGCGTCCGCCCGACAACACGTCCAGTGTGGTCACCATCTTGGCGAGGAGACCCGGCGGTCGGTACGTGACCGCGGATACCAAGGTCAGCAGCTCAAGAGAATTCGTTTCAGCGGCAATAAATCCGAGGGTGGTGTAGGCCTCAAGCATCGGGTCGCTTTCGACACCATGTGCGCTTGTCTGCCAGACATGGTCGGTGACGCTCAAGCGTGAGAAGCCGCCGTCTTCAGCGGTACGTGCGATCTGTGACAGCAGTGCCGGAAGGGACCCGTTCGCCGAATTCCAGGTGTAGTCATCGAGGTGCAACCCAAGCTTCATCGTGTTCCTTGTCTTTGCAACTGGCCAGCTGCGCAGCTTCGGGTACTTTGCGTCTCTTTGTTTCAGACCTCAATGAGGACAGCGCCACCCTGCCCACCGCCGGCGCACATCGCCGCTACCCCCAATCCACCATCGCAGCGCCGTAATTCGTGGATCAACGTCGTCAACATCCGTGCGCCCGAGGCGGCGATCGGGTGGCCTAGACTGCAGCCGCTTCCATAAATATTGACCCTGTCCTCGTCAATGCCCAGTTCACGGCATGCAGCTAACGGCACCGATGCGAAGGCCTCGTTGATCTCCCATAGTCTGACGTCCCGGACGCTGCGCCCAGCCCGCTCAAGCACCTTTTCGATGGACGAGATCGCGCCGTATCCCATCAACCGCGGCTCGACGCCCACCGCCGCCCATCCAAGGATCGTCGCCAGTGTTTCGATCGGTTCGGACTGCGCCAAGTTTGAGCTCATGACCGTCAATGCTGCCGCGGCGTCGTTGGCGCCGCTGGCATTTCCCGCTGTGATCGAGAAGTCGGGGATCTCAGGGTGCAGAACTGGCAGCGACGCCATCTTCTCGGCCGTAGTGGTACGGCGGGGATGTTCGTCGACCGCGAATTCGGTGATCGTGCCGTCCCTCAGTTTGACTTTGATCGGCACGATCTCATCCACGAACTTTCCGGCATCGATAGCAGCGATGGCACGCCGGTGCGATCGCAAAGCCCACGCGTCGAGTTCATCGCGGGTCAATCCGGCTTGCTTCGCGGTGTTGAAGCCCACCGGAATCGACATGTCGTATCCCGGCGCATCGGCAGTCTCGGGATGCGTGGCCGGAAACCAGTCTTGCATCTCATCGGCCGTGCCGGGTATCCGCCGTTTCAGTTGCGGCATAAACGATGACGAATGCACACCCCCGGCGACGACGACGTCCTCCATGCCACTGGCAACCCCGCCGGCGGCAACCCCGACCGCCGCCAGGCTGGCCGCGCAGTGCCGGTTGACGGCCAGCCCGGGAACCTTCGTCATGCCACAAAGGAGTGCCACGTACCGCGCGAGATCACCTCCGCCATTCAGAGATTCGGCGAGCACGATGTCATCGACGCGGTCCGGATCGATACCGGATCGTCGAACCGCCTCTTGTACGACGGTTAGCGCCAACACCTCAGGCGGGGTATCGGCGAGAGTGCCCTTGTACGCGGTACCGATGGCAGTACGGACGGCGCTGACAACTACCGGCTGAGAGGCAGTCACTGCACGCCGGCCGAAGATGAACCTGGCGGCAACAGACTGACCTGGGCTTCGCTTGCCGTCGCAGGATCCATGGTCGGCAGCACCTCATCAGGGTGGGCTGCTTCGTAAAGCTTGCGCCACTCGTGCTTGGACCGAATCACGGTATCGACGTCAGGTGATTGAGCACGCAACGCCCCGACGGTGGCATCGGCCTGCGAGATGTGTTTGAAGGGTTCCCACCCGAAGAATCGGCAGGTGTTCTGCCAGGTGATCTTATTGATCTCCTCATCGGTGGCACCCACTTCCGCGAGCTCTGCGTGAACGAATTCGGGGGCGTCGGGAAAGATTGAATCCGAGTGCGGATAGTCGCATTCCCACGCGATTATGTCGATGCCGATCTGGTTGCGGACGCGTAGCGCGGTCGGATCGGTGACATAGCAGGCGATGCAATGCTCGCGGAACACCTCACTGGGAAGCTTGCCGCCAAAGTCATTGTCAAGCCAGCGCTGGTTGGTGAAATGACGATCGCACCGATCCAGGTAGAACGGAATCCATCCGATGCCGGCCTCCGACCACGCAATCTTGAGGTTCGGATAGTTCATCATCGCCCCACCCCACAGCAGGTCCTGGCAAGCGATCGTGGAAATCTGGGTCGCGAGGATTATAAAGTTGTCAATCGGCGCTCCAGGCGCGGAATTGATGGCCGCGAAACCGAGGCCGATGTGTAGGCACCATACTACCCGTTCCTCTGCGGCGGCCTGAAATGCCGGACCCCAGTAGTCCATGTCGTGGTAACTCGGAAGCCCTTGCAAATGGGGAAGTTCAGGCATCGCAATCGCGTGACAACCCTTGCGCGCGACCCTGCGGATCTCGTCGACCATCGCCTTCGGATCCCATACCGGCGCAAGTGCCAGCGGGATGAAGCGGCCGGGGTAGGACGCCGCCCATTCGTCGATGTGCCAGTCGTTGTAAGCCTTCAGCATGATCAGCGAGAGGTCCTTGTCCGCAGCCTCTTGGAAGAACCGGCCGCTGAACCCGGTGAAAGAGGGGAAGCACATCGAGGCCAGAATGCCGTTGCGGTTCATGTCGCGGACACGCTCGTTCACGTCGTAGGTCCCGGGACGCATTTCGGCGAAGGTGCTGGGGTTCAATCCCCACTCTTTGTTGGGCCAGCCTACGACCGCGTTGAGACTGGTTGACCCGCTGCACACGCCTTGGAACCACCACTTCTCGAAGCCATTCTCATCCATGATGGACTTCGGGGCCTGTTCCTTATAACGCTGGGGCACATGCTGGTCGAACATGTTCCTCGGCTCGATCACGTGGTCGTCAATGCTGACCAGGATCATGTCTTCAACGCGCATTTGTGGACTCCGTCCGATATCTCGATGTGTCGTGGGTCGGGCGAATCATCCGCCCTTTCGTCCGATCCGAATAGGTTGTCGCAACCAGGATCTGGGCAGGCCGGAGGATGAGACCTACACCAAAGACAACTCTCGAGTGAGTTGAAGTTATCATCGCCCCGTGCAGATGGTCAAGACTGCGACTAATTGGCCGCCGGCGCGGTAGAAGGGCGCGGCGGCCGATCACTTCGGTGCGAAGCGTTGGCCAGCGTCCAGGCGGATGCACTGTCCATTGAGCATGGGGTTCTCGATGATCGCTGCGACCAACCTGGCGTACTCGTCAGGCCGTCCCAGCCGCTTCGGGAATGCCGCATCCTTGGTCAACGGTTCAGTCCATTCCTCAGGGATGTCTTTCGTCATTCCAGTCAAGAACAGGCTCGGAGCGATGCCCAATGCACGGATACCCAGGGAGCCCAGATCACGCGCCATCGTCAGACACATTCCAGCGATGCCCGCCTTAGCGGCGGTATAGGCGATTTGACCTATCTGGCCTTCGAAGGCCGCGATGGAGGACGTGTTGATGATGACACCTCGCTCTTCATCCTCCGGTTCATTGCCAAACATGTGCGACGCGGCGAGTCGGCTGATGTTGAACGTTGCGATCAGATTGAGGTCGATGACCTGGCGAAACTCATCGAGATTATGAGGTCCGTCTTTGCTCAGGGTCCGCTTGCCTATGCCACCGCCTGCGGTGGTCACCGTGACGTGCAGGCCGCCGAGTTCATCGACGGCGCCTTGCAATGCGGACTCGGTTCCGTCGAAGTCGGTGACGTCGACTTCGAAGAACGCGCCACCGACGTTGTCGGCGACGGCCTTGCCGTCCGATGACGACCTGTCGAGGATCGCAACGCTTGCGCCTCGTGCAGCGAGAAGTTCGGCGCTGGCACGCCCCATTCCCGACGCACCGCCGACGATGATCGCCTTCTTGCCTGAGATTTCCATCGATTAGGTCTCCCGTTGGTTTAGCCGGTGCCCACAGCGCGGCGGGCGAGCCTGGACATGGTCTGGGTCGCCGCGCGGCGATCGAGGGCTGTGGTCTTGTCGAAGAACCGTCGATTGGCTTCGACTGGCACGAAGACGGGCCCGTCCTGCAGATGTGCCATTGCTTCGGTGACGACCTCTTCGGCTGTTGGGAGCATAGAAACGTCCATCAGCGCCTTGGCCTCCAGCGCCGGCGTCCGAGTGCCGCCCAAAGGCACGCAAACTACGTCGACCCCCCGATCGGTCAGTTCGGACCACAGGGCCTCGGCGAAGTGCTGCGTGAATGCCTTAGCCGCCGAGTAAGTCGCCTCAAGCGCTTGACCTGCGATGCCGGCGAGGGATCCGACGAAGATCAGCCCTCCGCGGCCACGTTCCGCCATGGCGGGGGCAAACAGATGCGCTAACGTCACCGCTGCGACGCAATTGACGTCGATCGTCTTCAGGCCCACATCGAGCGAGTCGTCGAGGAAATCGCCGTGTGTGCGGTCCCATGAACCGACGTTGTGGACCACCAGCCCGACTTCGATTTCGGAAGTGGCCGCTCGCAATACATCACGCATATCAGGATCGGTGATGTCACGGGCGACCGTCCGGACGTCTACACCGGCAGCCCGCAGTTCTGTCGCGGCTTCCTCTAGCACTGCGACGCGACGTGCCAAGATCAGCAGATTAACGCCCTGGTGTGCCAGAGCACGACACCATTCCAGGCCGACACCTTCCGATCCGCCCGTCACTACCGCCCACGGCCCGTATCGCGTTGCCAGTTCCATCCGCACCAGCCTGTCCGGTCATCGCAATTTAGTCAAGATCTATACTAAATCCGACTGCGCGCAGGAATTTCCCTGTGCGCCAACCAAGCACCGACGCCGACGCTAGTCCCGCGAAAAACTAGGAGGGAGACCCTCCAGCCAGACACAAGCCAGTTCTTGAAAGTGCCGCAAGAAAGCAAGGTTGTCGACCGCGTCGGGGTTGACTACAGCATCCAGCGGAGCACCTTGGAACAGCCGCTTGATTGGAATCTCCAGTTTCTTGCCCGTTCGAGTGTGCGGTATACCCGGCACGACGACGACTTCGTCGGGTAGGTGGCGTGGGGAGACGTCTCGGCTGATGGCGCCTCGCATCGCTGTGATCAACGACTCGCTGAGAGTCGCACCTTCACTAAGTACGGCGAACAGTGGCATCCAGTAGCCGCCGTCAGGTTGTTCGACGCCGATGACGAGCGCTTCGGCGACTTCGGGCAGAGCCTCGACGGCGGCATGTATCTCTCCGCTGCCCATACGAACGCCGTTGCGGTTGAGGGTCGAGTCGGACCTGCCGTGGATGACGACCGACCCGCGCGAGGTGATTGTCACCCAATCACCCTGGCGCCAAGCGTCCTCGAATAAAGAAAAGTACGCGTCGTGATACTTCTGTCCTGAGGGGTCATTCCATAAGCGGATCGGCATGCTGGGCATCGGTTTGGTGACAACCAGCTCGCCGACCTCGCCACGCACTGGCTCCCCTTCGGAATTCCACGCGTCGACGGCGACGCCCAAGCACCTACAGGAAAGTTCACCGGGCCAGATCGGGACGGTTGGCGCCCCGCCGCAGAATGCGCCTGCGATGTCAGTTCCGCCGCTCATCGACCACAGCGGAATAGGTGCAACAACTTCATATGCCCATCTGTGGAGATCGGGAGGCAACGGCGAACCCGTGCTGCCCATGGCGCGCAAACGCGACAAGTCGAACTGTTTCGCCGGCGCGATCCCGGCCTTGGCCGATGCCTGCAGATAGCCCGGGCTGGCGCCGAAGAAGGTTACGCCGTAGTCGGACACGAAGCGCCATAAAGTGGATGCGTCGGGGTGCGTCGGGGAGCCGTCGTAGCACAGGATGCTCCCGCCGAGCAGTAGTGTCGAAAGCTGTAGGTTCCACATGACCCAACTCGGTGAGGTATACCAGAAGACGCGGTCCGATTCGCTGAGGTTCCAGTGCAGCCCCATCTGTTTGAGCATCTCGACCAGAATGCCGCCGTGGCTATGGATCAGTCCTTTGGGTATTCCGGTCGTGCCCGAAGAGAACAACACCCATAGTGGATGATCGAAATCGACCAATCGACTTTCGACGCGGCCTCGCGTTGTGACCGTATGCCATTCTGACATTCCGGGCATCGCCCGCGTGCCAAGACGCGGGATGAGAACAGCGAATTCGAGCGTCTCTTTCAGCGCTGCCCGTATCTCCTCGACAGCTGCGGCGCGCTGGTAGACCTTTCCGTTGAATCGATAGCCGTCGGCGGCGATCAAGGCCTTGGGCCTCAATTGGGCGAATCGATCGATGACGGCCTGCGGGGAGTAGTCGAGCCCAACCGACGACCAGACCGCACCGATCACTGCACTGGCCAACATGGCGATCACCGCTTCAGCGCAGTTCGGCAGATATCCGACGACCACATCCCCGCGGCCGACGCCCGCGTCGGAGAGGCTGCGGGCCAAGGCATTCACCTGCACTCGTAGCTCTGCTCGGGTGTGTTCAGTGCTACTACCCGACTCGTCGACCGAGACAATCGCGGGATCGGTCTCACGGCCGGCGGACAGCAGTCGGTCCGCGAAGTTGACGCGGGCGCCGGAAAACCAACGGGCGCCCGGCATGGCAGTGCTGTCGAGTACCTGGTCATAGTCACTGATTGCGTCGAGACCGAAGAACTCCCAAATCGCCGCCCAGAATCCTGGGAGATCGGAAACCGACCAGCGCCAAAGCGCTTCATAGTCGGTCAGGTCCAATCCGCACGTCGCACGAACATGGCGTGCGAACTTCGTGATATTGCAGGTCTCGACCACCCCACGATTCGGCATCCACAGTGGCATGGGAACTTGTTTGTCATCCACGACGGCCTCATCTCGAGAGTTCAGTCGAAAGTCGGCTGAGCCCGCGGAGTCGTCCACAGTCAGCCCTTCTTTAGGCGGAGCTTTCGCGTTCTCAGGTCACAGACCTGTACCCCGGAATGCGCGACCAATGCGATCGAGTCACTCAATAGTCAAGAATATGACAATATGCGCGTCAAGGCCGCATATCCGACGAGTATCGCTACTCCGGTGCTTCATTCGCTCGGTCCCTAACCGCTGGGACCTGGTTCCGACATGATGTGGAGGTGTTGGAGTGTGCGTTGGGTGTGCTCTCGCGTTGCCGGAACCTGCCGCTCTCGAGAACGGTTCGGGAGAACGCAACGACTTGATCGCCATCGCGGACAAAGAATTGCCACCGGCGCGTTGAAGCGTGCCGTTGACGCGACGCTTCTGGTTGCGACGGCCTACACCATGGAGACCTCCGCGTCATCTCGGACCGACGCTATGGGCCGAACTGGGTAAGGAGCCTTGAGCAGACATGGGCCTGGTGTTGCTGGTCTTGAAGGTCGCGTTGGTCGGCTTCATTCGTTGCGGGCACCGTCGCTCTGATCGCCCGTGGGTTCGGCGCTCGCGCGCCAACAGGTCGGATTCGCGCTGGAAGAAGACTCGCGCCCAGCGCGGTTACGAGGCGTCCGCTTTCGGCGCCATGCCGGATACACCGCTTCCCGAATGGGCGAACCTGGACGCCGAGGGCGAAGACGATCAAGACACCGGCAGGTTGCGCTGAGACGGGCGACCCGCAGGGGACCGCCGACTCGGCACGCACCCGGCCCCGGGGCCGCGAACGCCGCGGGGACACTGAACACGTGCCGGGGATCTCGGCGTCGGGCATACGCCCGACGCTGACTACTCTGTAGAGGTTTCAGCCAGCCAGAGGAGGCACCGTTGAGCGAGCACGAAGTCAAGATGATCATCTTGTCCACCGACGACCTGGACGAGTCGATCCGCTTTTACAGCGAAACCCTGGGAATGCCGCTGAAGTTTCGCGACGGCGCCCATTTCGCGGCCCTCGACGGCGGGCCGATCACCCTCGCCCTGGCGACCGCGGTGGATCACCCCATCCACGGGCAGGTCGTCGTCGGCATCAAGACCGCCGACGTCGACGCTGCGGCGAAGGCGGTGGAGGCCAGTGGTGGCGGGATCGTGAGGGGACCGTACGACGACGCCCACGAGCGCCGCGCCGTGGTCTACGACAACAAGGGCAACGGGTTGGTCTTCTACAAGCCGCTGGCCCGCTGACAGCTCGCTCCTAGGGCAGCACCGTGTGCATCAACATCACGTCGTAGGCCGACCACAGCGACAGGTTGAAGTACAGGTCCCTGCCCGACGACCAGGGGTGGATCATCGGCGCGTAGATGCCGCCGGGCATCTGGAAGGACGACACGAGCGGCTGCTCGGGACTCCACGGACCCTGTGGCGCCGGCGCGGTTCTCGCCACGACGTCGTTGCTGCCGCCGTTGGTGTACAGCACCAGGTACTGCTTGAGGTACTTGTTGTACTGGGCCGACATCTCACCGGCCGGGCCGGGGAAGACCGGCGTCGCCGCGCCCGGATTGGCCGCGACCCAGGCGTTCTTGTCGCCGTTCCAGTATTGGTATTTGGTCAGGTCGGGCACGAAGTTCGGTGGCACCCGCGAAAGAAAGACCGCTCCGCCGCGCCCGGACGGGGTGCCGAATGAGTACAGGTAACCATCGGTGCCTTTCATGAACGCACCCATCTGGAAATTCTCGTTTCCCGGCACGAAGTTCGCGCCCGGGATGGCATCCGGTGACGCTGTACGGATGGTGCCCGGGTAAATCCCCCAGTTTTGGCCATTGTCAAGCGATCTCGCGATCGCCGAATAGTTCGTCGACCACTCGCCGTCGCGGCCCCATTGCCGGATCGACATGAAGTTCATGTACTGGGTGCGCCCGATGGCGATCGCCGCGGTCGGGATGATCCCCGTTTCGTGCGGGGCCTTGTGGATGCTGTTGACGACCTGCTTGGACAGGCCCGTCGTCCACACGGGTGAGCCGGAGTACCGGTTGTTGGCCACGCCGTCGGCCACGTGGATTCCCTGGGACAGGTCGCGGTCCGCACTGCGGAACAGCACGTTGTACCGCCATTGCTGGCCGTGCACGCTGCAGTAGCCGAACGTGTCACCGAAGGCCATGAGGACCTGGTGGTTGGCGGGATCGCCGTTGTCCCAGGCGATCCCGAGGTCGGTCCCGGAGATGCCGAACCGTTCCAGCGTCTTGTTGGGGCTGTTGGGTCCGGTCACGAAGTCGACGAGCGACGTCGGCGCGCCCGCGATCGAGGCCGGAGGCGCCGCCGCCGGTTCCGGCGCCGGCTGGGGCTGCACCGGGGCCGCGTTGGGCGCCAGTTGATTCGCGTTCGGGGGCTGCGGGGCCGGCGGATTCGGTCCGGGCGGGACCACCCCCGCCTGCTGTTGTATCGGCGCGGCGTATCGAGGTCCACCCGGGGCCACGGGTTTGAGCAACGACGAGATCAGCGGACCCAGCTTGGGCAGCGGTGCGCGGTCGTTGGTATGGGAGGGCCTGCGGCCCGTCGGCGGCTGGACGACGGGCTGGGGCGCGGGCATCGCCGGTGGCGTGGCGGGCGGCTCGACGTTGGCCTCGGGGGCGCCGCACGGTGTCGCGTTGGCCGCCGGTGCGGGACCCACGGCAAAGACGAGCCCGACAGCGGCCGCCGACGCCATCGAGAGCGCCATGCTTCGAAGAATCGCCGACATGTAACACCTTTCCGCTGGCCGGACCGCGCATTGACGCCGCGGCGAGCAAATGTGACGATAGTGATCAACGTGGCATCTGTGACCAGTGAGATGTTGATAGGTATGCATCCGTAACCGTGTCGCGACCCTTCGGTTTCCGGCGAGACTGCGCGCCTTGCCGGGCTGACCACGCTCGATAGGCCGTCAGGCGCGGGCGCCGATTCACCCCGCCATGGGCGCACCCGCCCATCGCTTTGCCGGCCGCCGGCAGCTTCTGTCTCCGCCCCCGCTCGCCTGCGCATCTCGCGCGGCACGGGGGTGTTGCTGACCTCGGTTGCGGTGCTATTGTTCGCGCTGTGGCGATCCGTATATCGGCCTAACCAAATCCACTATGCGAATCGCCCACGTCGTGGCGCACCAGCGCTCACGCAGGCCCTTCAAGCCAGGAGTACGACGCGATGGATATCCGAACCGTCCCGCGGTATGCCCTTCTCGCCTTCACCGCCGCCGCCATCGCCGCGGCGGTTTGGCTGGGCTACAACCCGCCCTCGAACACGACAGCGGAGCCGAGCACCGAGACGTCGGCGCCCACCACCAGCCCGACACCGCTCACCACGTTGCCGCCGCCGTCGTCGACGCTGTCTGCGCCTCCGGCCCCCTCAGCGCCTCCCGCGCCGCCGCTTCCCTAGCCTGTCGGAGCGGCGCGGGGCCCGCCGGCACATGGCACCACGCCTGGGTACCCGCGCCGCGACGATCTCATGCGCCGCGGTAAACGGCACCAAAGTCGCTGTGGGACTGGCACATCGGCGCCCGCCACGGTCAGGTGACCGTCGGCGCCGGTGGGCCGGAGGCGGCAACGGCGGCCGTCGGGCGCCCGGACCACGCGGCTACAGCCCGCACGGCCCGGCCCGTCTCAGCGACCGATTCGGCAGGCGGCCAGTCTATTTCGCGGGCGCCGTCACCGGAGGCGCGTGGGGGTTCTTCGCGTTCCCGATGATGGACAGTGGCCGCGCCGCGATCGTCATGAGCGCGGTGGTCATCGGGTTGACCTCCCACGGCCTGATGTATGCGGTTGAGCCGGCCGCGCTGGCCGAGATGTTCCCGACGCGGATACGCTATTCCGGCGTGTCGCTGAGTTATCAGTTCAGCTCGATCGTGGCCGGTTCGCTGGCACCAATCATCGCGGTTCGCTTGCTGGAGACGTACAAATCCGCGGTACCCATTTCCTGCTACCTGGCGGCGACCGCGGCCGTGAGTGCCGCGGCGGCCCTGGCCGCCCGCGAGACCAAAGGCATCCACCTGGCGGCCATCGACGTCGCCGATGCCCAGCGTTGCGGGCAACATCCGGCCACCCGGTCACCAGACCCGCGCGGACCCGAGCCCGCCACGCTCGTCGACGACGCGGTGTGAGCCCAAACACCCCGCCTGACCGGGCCTCTAGCGTTGGCGCTGCTCATCGGCGTCCGGCGGCGGGGTGCGACGGGGCCCGCGCCGGCATGTTTGCCGGCCGCCGTTGAGGGCAATGCGATGACAGGCGCGCGCGTGGGCCGGCCCACGCGCTCGTCTAGGTCCCGTCGGTTCAGCCCGAGAGCCGACGGGGCCGCTCTTTCCCCGGACTTTCAGCGCAGGAAATCTCGGCTCGGGGATACAGCCGAACCGCCGGCCGTCCAGGAGTACCGTCGGCGTATGGACGGCTCGGCACATGTGTGGATTCTCGGCGGCTACCAGAGCGATTTCGCCCGCAACCTCACCAAAGAGGGTCGCGACTTCGCCGCGCTGACCGCCGAGGTCGTCGAGGGGACGCTCGCCGGAGCCAAGGTGAACGCCGCCGACATCGGTGTGGTCCACGTCGCCAATGCCTTCGGCGAGATGTTCGCCCGGCAAGGCCACCTCGGGGCGATGCCAGCCACGGTCTGCGATGCCCTGTGGGACACCCCGGCCTCACGACACGAGGCGGCATGCGCGTCGGGCAGCGTGGCGGCGCTGTCGGCGATCGCCGACCTGCGGTCGGGCGCTTACGACACCGCGCTGGTGCTGGGCATCGAGCTCGAGAAAACCGTGCCCGGTGACACCGCCGCCCAGCACCTCGGCGCCGCCGCGTGGACCGGCCACGAGGGCGCCGACGCCCGCTACCTGTGGCCGTCGATGTTCGCCGAGCTCGCCGACGAGTACGACCGGCGCTACGGCCTCGACGACACCCACCTGCGCAGCATCGCCCAGCTCAACTTCGCCAACGCCCGGCGCAACCCCAACGCCCAGACGCGTGCGTGGACGGTTCCCGACCCCATCACCGACGACGACGCGACCAACCCGATCACCGAAGGCCGGCTGCGGCGCTTCGACTGCAGCCAAATGACCGACGGCGGAGCGGGAGTGGTTCTGGTCGGCGACCCCTACCTGCGCGAGCACCCCGACGCGCGCCCGATCGGCCGCATCGAGGGTTGGGGCCACCGCACCGTGGGGCTGGGGTTGCGTCAGAAGCTGGACCGCGCCGCCGACGATCCCTACGTGCTCCCCCACGTGCGGGCCGCCGTGCTCGACGCGCTGCGCCGCGCGCAATCCACGCTCGACGACCTCGACGGCATGGAAGTACACGACTGCTTCACTCCCAGTGAGTATCTGGCCATCGACCACATCGGGCTCACCGGTCCCGGCGAGTCATGGAAGGCGATCGAGAACGGGGAGATCGAGATCGGCGGCCGCCTGCCGATCAACCCCAGCGGGGGGCTGATCGGCGGGGGGCACCCGGTCGGAGCTTCCGGTGTGCGGATGCTGCTCGACGCCGCCAAGCAGGTCAGCGGTGCGGCCGGCGACTACCAGGTCGAGGGTGCCCGACGATTCGGCACCCTGAATTTCGGTGGAAGCACTGCCACCACAGTCAGTTTCGTCGTCAGCGGCACCGAAGGCTTGTGACATGGATGTGGAGATTGTCGGGAAGTTCCTGTCGACACTGCCCGAAGACGATGACCACCCCTACCGGACCGGGCCGTGGCGTCCACAGACCACCGAATGGGATGCCGACGATCTCACCGCCGTCCAGGGGGAGATCCCGCGCGACCTGGACGGTATCTACCTGCGCAACACCGAGAACCCGCTGCACCCGGCGCTCAAGACCTATCACCCGTTCGACGGCGACGGCATGCTGCACGTCGTCGGCTTCCGCGATGGAAAGGCGTTTTACCGCAACCGCTTTGTCCGTACGGACGGCTTGCTGGCCGAGAACGAGGCCGGTGGCCCGCTGTGGCCGGGCCTGGCCGAGCCGGTGCAACTGGCCAAACGCGAGAAAGGCTGGGGGGCGCGGACACTGATGAAGGACGCGTCGAGCACCGATGTCGTCGTCCACCGGGGCATCGCATTGACCAGCTTCTACCAGTGCGGCGACCTGTACCGAGTGGACCCCTACTCGGCCGGCACGCTGGGCAAGGAGACCTGGAACGGACGCTTCCCCGCCGACTGGGGCGTTTCGGCACATCCCAAGGTGGACAACAACACCGGTGAGTTGCTGTTCTTCAACTACAGCAAGCAGGACCCGTACATGCACTACGGGGTCGTCGACCAGCACAACGAGCTGACCCACTACATCGACGTCCCGCTGCCGGGCCCGCGGTTGCCGCACGACATGGCGTTCACCGAAAACTACGTGATCCTCAACGATTTCCCGTTGTTCTGGGATCCGGCCCTGCTCGAGCACGACGTGCACCTGCCGTCGTTCCATCCGGACATGCCGTCGCGCTTCGCGGTGCTGCCGCGCCGGGGCTCAACCGAAGACATCAAATGGTTCGAGGCGGACGCGACGTTCGTGCTGCACTTCGTCAACGCCTACGAGGACGGTGACGAGATCGTGCTCGACGGCTTCTTCGAGGGCGACCCCTCGCCGTTGGACACCGGCGGAACCAAGTGGGAGCGACTCTTCCGTTTCCTGGCGCTGGACCGGCTGCAGTCCCGGCTGCACCGCTGGCGCTTCAACCTGGTCACCGGGGCGGTCAAAGAAGAACGGTTGTCGGAGTCGATCACCGAGTTCGGGATGATCAACGCCGACTACGCATCCCGCGACTACCGCTACGCCTACGCCGCCACCGGCCGCCCCGGCTGGTTCCTGTTCGACGGCCTGGTCAAACACGACCTGCTCACCGGCGGCCAACAGGCAATCTCGTTC
Source organism: uncultured Actinomycetota bacterium (assembly GCA_963711445.1). Lineage (GTDB taxonomy): Bacteria > Actinomycetota > Actinomycetes > Mycobacteriales > Mycobacteriaceae > Mycobacterium. The sequence continues at coordinate 221,989 of CAVQEF010000001.1, read as the reverse complement.
GGCGAGGGCGTCTACGGCAGCGAGACCGCGATGGCCCCACGGGTGGGCGCCACCGGTGAGGACGACGGCTATTTGGTCACCCTCACCACCGACATGAACACCGACGCCTCGTACTGCGTGGTGTTCGACGCCGCCGACATCACCGCCGGGCCCGTATGCAAGCTCCAACTCCCGGAACGCATTTCCAGCGGCACGCATTCGACGTGGGCGCCCGGCGCCGCGCTGCGGCGTTGGCACACCGCGGACTCGGCGGCCGGCGCCATCGGGCTGTGATAGCCGCCGAGCCTGTAAAACCGCAGGGAAAGTACAAGTGACGGCCTGCAAATTTGCAGGCTCGATGAATCGGGGTACCGATGGACAGGCGCAAGCGCCGCCGCAGGACGCACTGGCCCCCACAGCTGGCGCCGATCGGCGCGATCCGCTTCGCGCGGCGCTCGTCGAACTTCGCGGAAACGGTGCGCTTCTATCGTGAGCTGGTGGGGCTGCCGCTGTTCGAGACGTTCGGGGACAGCTACGGCAGCAACGGCGCCATCTTCGGCCTGCCCAGCTGGAACCTGACGCTGGAAATCGTGGAGTCGGTCGAGCCCGTGGCCGTGGACCACCACGAACAGCTGTGCCTGTACTTCCCCGACCGAGATGCACGGCAGGCGGCGATCGCACGGCTGCAGGCCGCGGCGGCCGAGCCCGTGGAACAGGACCCGTACTGGGAGGCGACCGGAGCCGTCACCTATCGGGACCCGGACGGTCGCGAAGTCGTGTTCGCGCCGTTCGTGTTCGGGGTCAACGAGCCCGGCGAAAGCGGCACCTCGGGCAGACACGAGTTTCCGGCCACCTGAGACTCACCGCGCGGACCGTCCCGAAGCCAACGCCGCGATCACCGCTGCCACCGAGCAGGCGGCCGCGCCGACAGCGCCGACCGCACCGACGTAGATCCCGTACTCCGCCGACACCGGCGGGTTGACATTGTGCTGGTAGTACCACAGCGTGAGCGCCACCAGAAGCAGCGAAATCAGCAGCGCGGCAATCGAAGCGAGCTTCACCGACAGGCCGCGGCCGACCATCGCGCCGGCCACCAGCAGCGCCGAGGACAGCAGCACGATGAGCTGGCCGGGGCCGAATCCCGGCGGCAGCTGCAGGCTGCCGTGCGTGCCGCCGATGGCGTTGGCCCAGCCCCCGCCATCGGCGGCCGTCGTCAGCCACGGCATCCAGGCGCTGGCCGAGATGACCAGCGCGAAGAGCGCCACCAGCCAACCAGGGCCCAGCCGAGTCATGGTTGCGACATTAATAGGGGGTCGCGCGGGTTCCCGGCTCGCCACGCGGCGCCCGCTCGAGGAGTCGCCCACCCCTCGAGCGTCACGCCGGCGTGGCGTTGCCCGTCGAGCGTCACGCCGGGCGCCGGCTCACTCGACCATCGCGGGCGCTCAGCGATGCGGGCGACCGTCCCCGTTGCGGCCCCGACCGGAGGCCGGCCCACCCCCCGCGAAGACGGTGAGGAAGTTCTGCAGCGACTCGTTGATGTCGCTGCGCAGGGCCGCGGCCACGATCATGCCGATCGGCCCGAACAGCGCCGGACCGCCGAGGTGCACGTCGAAGCTGACGACCGAGCCGTCGTCTTTGGGCGCAACCTTGGCCATCAGCTTGACCTTGACGCCCCCGACGCCGTCGCCGTTGAGCGTCATGCCTTCGGGCGGCTTGTAACGAACGACCGTCCACTTGATCCGGTTGTGCATTCCCTTGACCTCGACGATCGACTCGACGACCGAGCCCTTGTCGATGTCGTCGGGCAACGTGCTGCGCCACACCCGGTGGATGGTCAGCCATTCCCGGTACCGGGACAGATCCGAGGCGTGCTGCCAGGCCGTTTCCGGGGGCAGCGGGACGTCGATGGCTCCGGAGAGTTTCGCCATGGCTCAGTTCTGCTGCTCGCCCGCGGCCGCCGTACCGGCGGCCTTCTTGGCCCCGTCTGCCACCTTGTGGATGGTGTCGGAGTATTTGCCCTGCGTCTTGTCGTCGACGAACGCGCCGGCCTTGTCGATGGCCGTGTCCACCGTGTCGGCGTTCTGCGCCAGCAGGTCCTTTGCCTTGTCCAGGAATCCCATGTTCGCCTCCCTTCCCCGAGAATCCCCAGAAATCCTACTTAACGGCCATCGCCGGCTCCCGCCACAACCGGGGTCGCTCGCCCAGCATCCTGGCCCGGATCCACCACAGCGCCTCGATGGCCGCGGCACCCAGCACGCCGATCCCCAGCGCGGTGGAGGTGACCGCCACATCCGATGGATCCAGCAGGAACTTCTGCCGCGCCAGCGGGATGGTGAAGATCACCACGTAGGCCAGCCCGGAGGCCGCGACCAGTCCCACCCGCCACCACTGGTAAGGGCGGGCCACCACGGCCAGCACCCACAGCGCGGTCACCAGCAGCGTGATCAAGGCCGCGGTGGAGGCCTGGTCCTGTTCCTGGAAGGTGGCGTGGCGGCCGCGGTAGGCGAGCAGGTAGGAGACGAACGTCGCGACGCCGACGATCAGTCCCGACGGCAGCGCGGACAGCAGGACCCGCCGCACGAAGCCGGGGTGAGCGCGTTCGTTGTTGGGGGCCAGCGACAGGATGAACGACGGGATCCCGATCGTGAACCACGCCGCGATGGTGACGTGGATGGGCTGGAACGGATACAGCAGCGGGTCTGCCCGCAGCGGTTTGGAAAACAGGCATTCGGTTCCGACGAGCAACGCCAGCAGCACCGAATACACCGTCTTGGTCAGGAACAGGTTGGCGACCCGCTCGATGTTGCCGATCACCCGCCTGCCCTCCCCGACGACGTAGGGCAGCGTGGCGAACCTGTTGTCCAGCAACACGATCTGCGCGACGGCGCGCGACGCGGGGCTGCCCGCGCCCATGGCGACCCCGATGTCGGCATCCTTGAGGGCGAGCACGTCGTTGACGCCGTCGCCGGTCATGGCCACGGTGTGGTCGTGCGACTGCAGCGCATGCACGATGGCCCGCTTCTGGTCGGGGCGCACCCGCCCGAAGGTGGTGTGGGACTCCAGCGCATCGGCCAGCGCCGCGGGATCATCCGGCAGGTGGCGCGCGTCCATCGCCGCACCACGCAGGCCGAGCTCGCCCGCCACGGCGCCGACCGACACCGCGTTGTCGCCGGACAACACCTTGATGGAAACTCCCTGGGCAGCAAAGTATTCCAGTGTTTCACGCGCGTCGGGGCGCACCTTCTGCTCGAGTATCACCAGCGCGACCGCGGTGACGTCGCCGGGCGCGTCCGGGTGATCCACGGCCACCCCGGCGGCGCCGAGCAGCAGCACCCGTAACCCTTGAGACCCGATCCGCTCGGCCTGTTGCGCCGCCGCCGATGTGGGGTCGAGCAGCACGTCGGGCGCGCCGATCACCCAGCTGCCGTGACCCCGATAGGACACGCCGCTCCACTTGGTCGCCGACTTGAAAGGTGCGCTCGCCGTGGGCATCCACCCGGGCGGTTCGCTATAGGTCTCGGCGATGGCCTGCATGCTGGCGTTCGGCCGCGTGTCGGCGGCGGCCAGGGCGGCCAGGACATCGGCGACCGTCTCGGAAGGTGCGGCCAGTTCCTCGACGTCGCGCACCCGCATGCCGCTCTCGGTCAGCGTGCCCGTCTTGTCGGCGCAGACCACGTCGACGCGGGCCAACCCTTCGATGGCGGGCAATTCCTGTACCAGGCAACGGCGCTGGCCGAGCCTGATGACGCCGACGGCGAAGGCGATCGACGTCATCAACACCAACCCTTCGGGCACCATCGGCACCAGCGCACCGACCGTACGCAGCACCGACTGCCGCCAGTCCGCGCGGGTGGTGAACAACTGCGTGTAGATGGTCAGCAGGCCGGCCGGCACCAGCAGGTAGGTGATGAACTGCAGGATCCGGTTGATGCCGTTGCGCAGTTCGGATTTCACCAGGGTGAACTTGCTGGCTTCCTGGGCGAGCCTGGCGGCATAGGATTCCGGGCCGACGTTGGTCGCGCGGTAGGCGCCGGTGCCGGCGACGACGAAGCTGCCCGACATCACCGCATCGCCGACGCGCTTGGCGATCGGGTCGGCCTCCCCGGTGAGCAATGATTCGTCGACCTCCACGTTGTGCTCCTCGACGAGGTCGCCGTCGACGACGATCTGGTCGCCGGGGCCGAGCTCGATGATGTCGTCACACACCACCTCGCCGGGCGGCAGCGCCCGGGTCCCGGATCGCCTGCGCACCAACGGTTTGGCCTGGCCGAGGATCGCGAGCTTGTCCAGGGTCTGTTTGGCGCGGATCTCCTGGACCATGCCGATGACGCTGTTGGCGACGATGAGCAGGCCGAACAGCCCGTTGATCACCGATCCGGTGGCCAGCACGATCAGCAGCAGCACGCCCAGGATCGCGTTGATCCGGGTGAACACGTTGGCGCGCACGATGTCGGCGATGCTGCGGGTGGCGCGTTCCGGGGCCGCGTTGCTCTTGCCTTCGGCGACCCGCCGGGCCACCTCGGCGTCGGTGAGACCGACGGTCATCGGGTGAAGGTTCCCAGTTTGTCCGAGTCGAAGTACTCCAGGTTGAGCGTGTTGCCGCTGAAGGTCGCCTTGGAAATCGTTCCCGGAGGCGCGTTTTCGGACGTGATCGGGAAGGTGAAGGTCTCGCCGTCCCAGTGCGTCAACGGAAACGTCTGGTCCTTGAGCCCCATCTGCAGCTGCAGCGCGCCGTTGCTCAGGGTGACGATGGCCGGACCCCAGTAGTCACTGGCGTACACGCCGAGGTACTCGCCGAGCGGCCTGGCCGGGGCGGGGTTGGCCGGGGGTTGCTTGCCGACCAGTGACCCTTCGGGATTGTTCATCCAGCCCATCGCCTTCGTGTACAGGCCGGCCCAGTCCTCCCGGACCTGGCCGTAGCGCACCAGGTCCATGAACTCGGCAGTCAGCGTCTCCGGCACACCGATGGGCGCGGCGTTCGTCAGCGCGATGATCGCCAGGTCCTCGGACGGCATCACCGCGAAGTTCGTCGCGGCGCCCAGCGCAAAGCCCCCGGAATGGCTGTACAGGGTGCGCCCCGAGGAGTCCACCGAGACGTTGAAACCATAGCCGTAGAAGCCGGCCCGCGCCTTGGGTGTCGCCGCCGGCACGGAGACGACCTGCGGGGTGATCGCGGGCAGCAAGGCTTCCGGCGAGGTGATCCGCTGACCGTTGTAGGTGCCATTGGCCAGCAGCATCGTCAGCCAGCGTGCCATGTCGTTCACCGAGGAGCTCACGCCCCCGGCGGCCGACTGGGGATCGGGATCCCGCTGGAAGTGCGGCTCCCACTTGTCACCCACCTTGACGTGGTTGACGGCGTGGTCGGGCCGGGCCGTGAAGTCGGCGAACCGCGAGCTCGTCGACACCATGCCCAGCGGGCGGTAGAGCACCTCGTCGGACAGGTCCTCCCACGACTTGCCCGCCGCCGCGGCCACGGCCTCGGCCGCGGCGGTTACCCCGAAATTGGTGTAGGCGTAGCTGATTCGGAAGGGTGCCAGCGGCAGGTATTTCAGCCGTTCCAGCACCTGCCGGCGGTCGTAGCCGAGGTCCTCCAGCTTGTCGCCGGCGTGGTCGGGCAGCCCGGAGCGGTGCGAGTAGAAGTCGGCGACGGTCGCGTGGCTGCTGACGTAGGGGTCCGACAGCGCAAACCACGGCAGCCTGTACCCCACCGGCATGTCCCAGGTGATCACGTTGTCGGTCACCTCGTGCGCCACCACCGTGGCGCCGACCGATTTGGACACAGACGCCAGCTGGAAGACGGTGCCGGGGCCCACCTTGTTGTCTTGACCGTCCCCCTTGCTCGCGTCCTTGACACCGAATCCCTTGGCGTACAGCGTCTTTCCGCCATGCACGATGGCGACGGCCATGCCCGGGATGCCGCTGGTCTTCATCAGGTCACCGACCAGGCCGTCGACTTTCGATATCGCTTCGTCGATGCGGCCGGGCGGGATGCCGAGACCCGAGACCTCGTTGGGCGGGGCGTCGGACGCTGCGGACGGGGGATTCGAGAGGTGTTGTGCGGTCGCGCATCCGGTCAACGCGAGCAACAGCACCACGACAGCGGCTGGTGCCGCACGTTTCGTCATGGCCGAACCCTAGCGCGACGACGATGCGCACCGCACGCGGCGCGAGGAGAAGTCGGGCAATCCAACCAGAGCGCGACGACGATGCGCGCCGCATGCGGCGCGAGGAGAAGTCGGGCAATCCAACCAGAGCGCGACGACGATGCGCGCCGCATGCGGCGCGAGGAGAAGTCGGGCGCGGCCTCGAGGGATTGAGTGTGCCGCCACGGCGCACGCCACCGGCGTGTCGCCGCCGTCAGCGCACTGGCAACGCCGTCAGCGCACACGTGATACGCCGACGCTCGCGGCAAAATCTACGGCCGCCACCACGGCTGAAGTTGCGCGTCCCCGGCTGCGTCGATGCGCTGTCCGGGCACCGGGATCGACACCTTGACCTCGGCGGCATCCGCGGCCGCGAGCAGGCGCTCGACCGGCTCGGCCCAGGGATGCGGGGCGAGCCGGAAGGTCGCCCAGTGGATGGGCAGCAGCAGGCCCGACCCCGCCGTCGTCATGTCGAGGTGGGCCCGCACCGCCTCCTCCGGGTTCATGTGGATGTCGGGCCACGCGGCGTTGTAGGCGCCGATGGGCAACAGGGTCAGGTCGAAGGGCCCGTGGTCGGCGCCGATCTGCGCGAAGCTTGTGCTGTAGCCGGTGTCGCCGCCGAAATAGGCGCGATGGCGCGGCCCGAGCAGCGCCCACGACGCCCACAGTGTGGTGTTGCGGTCCAGGAAGCGCCCCGAGAAGTGCCGGGCGGGCACGCAGACCACGGTGAGTTCGTCGACCTGAGCGCTCTCGTTCCAATCCAGTTCGACGATGCGATGCTCGGGTATGCCCCACGCGCGCAGGTGGGCGCCCACACCGAGCGGCGCGAAGAAGGGGGCCCGCTGCGTGCGGGCGAGCGCCATGACGGTGTCGACGTCGAGGTGGTCGTAGTGGTCATGGCTGATGACCACCGCGTCGAGAGCGGGCAGCGCCTCCAGCTGCACCGGCGGCGGATGCAGGCGCTCGGGACCGACCGCGTCCGACGGTGAGCAACGCCTGCTCCACACCGGGTCGGTGAGTACCCGGTAGCCGTCGATCTCCACGAGCGCCGTGGAGTGACCGAGCCAGCTGACGGCCAGCCGGCCGGAGTCGGCATCGAAGATCCCGGGCGCGCTCAACGGGATCGTCGCGTGCGGGCGACTACGGGCGCGGCGGGCCACCAACTCCCACGCGATCAGCCGCAGCTGCTCGCGGTCCATGGCGAACCCCGAGACCGGGTCGAGGTTGGCGAAGACACCGTCGCGGTAATTCGGCGAGCGCTCCGTCACCGCGCGGATCGACGCGGGGTCGGCGCCCAGCGCCATCGGTGCGCCGTGCAGGGCGCGCAACAGCCATCCCCCGCCGGCCAGCGTGGCCGTGCCGGCGGCCATGCGCAGCGCCGCGCGCAACGTTCAGGCTCCCTGGAACTTCGGCGGCCGCTTTTCCACGCGGGCGACCTGCGCTTCGATCACGTCCTGGCTGGCCCAGGCCTTGTCGAAGAGCTCCTTGTGCTCCGGCAGCTGATCGTCCATGGCGCCGTCGTCGTTGAGCACCCGCTTGGCGTGCTGGATGGCCAGCGGCGCCAGGCCGGCGATCTCGGCGGCCCAGGCCTGGGCGTCCGCCAGTGTCCCGATGCGGTTGGCCATGCCGGTCTGCAGTGCCGCGTCCGCGGTCAGCTTCTCCGCCGTGAGCAGCATCGCGCTGGCCCGCCCGTGACCGACCAGCGAGGACAGCCGGCGGATGCTCCAGTTATCAAGGGCCAGACCGTATTTCGACGTCGGGAATTGGAAGAACGCTTCCGGCGCGACCACCCGCAGGTCGCATCGCATGGCCAGCTGCAGGCCCGCGCCGATGGCGGGGCCGTTGACCGCGGCGATCATCGGCACCAGGGTGGCGTCCATCAGGCGGTGCAGCTCGATGAGCCGGTCCGGGTAGTCGGCGGCGAACGCGTCGCCGCTGAGGTCGGCACCGGCGCAGAACGCCGTGCCCTGGCCGGTCAGCACGACGGCGCGGATCGACCCGTCGCCGGCCTTGAGCACCGCCTCCCGAAGTTCCTCGACGAGCTTTGAATTGAGCGCGTTGCGCCGTTCGGGACGCTGCAGCTCGATGGTCATGACGGCTTCGGCCTGGGTGACACCGATCATGGTGGCCACCCTATATAGCCTCGTCACGTGAGTCGTATCACGGCCGGTCAACTGCGGGACGCGGTGCTCGACGCGGGGTCTTTCATCAGCTGGGACACCGAGCCGCTGCCGCTGCCGATCAGCGCGGCCTACGCGGCAGAGCTCGCCGAGGCCCGGGCCACCACCGGCCTGGACGAGTCGGTGCTCACCGGCGAGGGGCGCATCTTCGGGCGCCGGGTGGCGGTGGTGGTGTGCGAGTTCGGCTTCCTCGGCGGCTCGATCGGGGTGGCGGCGGCCGAGCGGATCACCGCCGCGGTGGAGCGGGCGACCGCCGAGGGGCTGCCCCTGCTGGCCTCGCCGAGTTCCGGCGGCACCCGCATGCAGGAGGGCACCGTCGCGTTCCTGCAGATGGTCAAGATCGCGGCGGCGGTCCGGCTGCACAAACGGGCTCACCTGCCCTACCTGGTGTATTTGCGCCACCCGACCACCGGCGGGGTGTTCGCGTCGTGGGGCTCGCTGGGCCACGTCACCGTCGCCGAACCAAGCGCCCTGATCGGATTCCTGGGGCCCCGGGTGTACGAGTTGCTCTACGGCGAGCCCTTTCCGGAGGGCGTCCAGACCGCGGAAAACCTGCAACGCCACGGGGTCATCGACGGGGTTATCGGGCTCGACGAGCTGCGGCCGGTGCTCGATCGCGCGCTGACCGTCATCGCCGATCCCCCGGGGCCGCTGCCGGAACCGGGGCCCAGCGAACCGATCGCCGACGTCCCGGCGTGGGACTCGGTGGTGGCATCGCGACGGGGAGACCGGCCGGGTGTCCGGTACCTGGTGCGTCGCGGCGCCACCGACCTGGTGCTGTTGTCCGGCACCGGTACCGGCGAGGCGGCGACCACCCTGCTGGCGCTGGCCCGCTTCGCCGGCCAGCCGGTGGTGGTGCTCGGCCAGCAGCGAGGTCCCGGCGGGTCGGAAAAGGGCGGGGTCGGGCCGGCGGCGTTGCGCGAGGCCCGGCGCGGCATGGCGCTGGCCGCCGAGCTGCGCCTGCCCCTGGTGCTGGTGATCGACACCGCCGGGCCCGCGTTGTCGGCCGAGGCCGAGCAGGACGGGCTGGCCGGCCAGATCGCCGGTTGCCTGGCCGAGCTGGTGACCCTGGAGACCCCGACGGTGTCGGTGCTGCTGGGGCAGGGCAGCGGCGGGCCGGCGCTGGCCATGGTCCCCGCCGACCGCGTGCTGGCCGCGCTGCACGGCTGGCTGGCGCCGCTGCCGCCCGAGGGCGCCAGCGCGATCGTCTTCCGGGACACCGCCCACGCCGCCGAGCTCGCCGCGATCCAGGGCATCCGGTCGGCCGAGCTGCTCGAGTCCGGCATCGTCGACGTCGTGGTGCCGGAGCATCCCGACGCCGCCGACGAGCCGGCCGAGTTCTGCCGGCGGGTGTCGCGCGCCATCGCCGCGGAGGTGTCCGCGTTGCGCGTCATGCCCGAGGCCGAGCGGCTGGCCGCGCGCCTGCGCCGCTACCGGCGCGTCGGGTTGCCCGGGGACGCCTGAGGCGGCGGCCGACGCCACTCCCCCGCGACCTCCCACGGTCGACGGCGGAAATCCGGCAAAATGGTCGGCATGGACACTGGTGCGACCTCACCGCGGGTTTTGGTCGTTGACGACGACTCCGACGTGCTCGCCTCGTTGGAACGCGGCCTGCGCCTGTCCGGTTTCGAGGTCTCGACCGCGGTCGACGGCGCCGAGGCCCTGCGCAGCGCCACCGAGACACGGCCGGACGCCATCGTGCTCGACATCAACATGCCCGTGCTGGACGGGGTCAGCGTGGTCACGGCGCTGCGCGCCATGGACAACGACGTGCCGGTCTGCGTGCTGTCCGCCCGCAGCTCGGTCGACGACCGCGTCGCGGGGCTGGAAGCCGGCGCCGACGACTACCTGGTCAAGCCGTTCGTGCTGGCCGAACTGGTCGCGCGGGTCAAGGCGCTGCTGCGCCGCCGGGGCGCCACCGCGACGTCCTCGTCGGAAACGATCACGGTGGGCCCGCTGGAAGTGGACATTCCCGGTCGTCGGGCCCGGGTCAACGGCGTCGACGTCGACCTGACCAAGCGCGAGTTCGACCTGCTGGCGGTGCTGGCCGAGCACAAGACCGCGGTGTTGTCGCGCGCGCAGCTGCTGGAACTGGTGTGGGGGTATGACTTCGCCGCCGACACCAACGTCGTCGACGTGTTCATCGGGTATCTGCGCCGCAAGCTGGAGGCCAATGGCGGCCCCCGCCTGCTGCACACCGTCCGAGGGGTCGGGTTCGTGCTGCGCATGCAGTAACCGGATCGAAGCAGGTCATGGGTATCCTGTCGCGGATTTTCGCCCGTACGCCCTCGCTGCGCACGCGGGTGGTCGTCGCGACGGCTATCGGCGCCGCGATACCGGTGCTCATCGTCGGCACCGTGGTGTGGGTCGGGATCACCAACGACCGCAAGGAGCGGCTGGACCGTCGGCTCGACGAGGCCGCCGGTTTCGCGATCCCGTTCGTGGTGCCGCGCGGCCTGGACGAGATCCCGCGTTCGCCCAACGACGAGGACGCCATCATCACGGTGCGCCGCGGCGACCTGGTCAAGTCGAACACGGCCGTCACCCTGCCCAAGCTTGACGTCGATTACGGGGACGCCTACGTGCACGGGGTGCGCTACCGGGTGCGCACGGTGGAACTTCCGGGTCCGCAGCCGACGTCGGTGGCCGTGGGCGCGACGTACGACGCCACCATCGCCAAGACCAACAATCTGCACCGCAGGGTGTTGCTGATCTGCGGTTTTGCGATCGGAGCCGCGGCGGTGTTCGCGTGGCTGCTGGCGGCCTTCGCGGTGCGCCCGTTCAAACAGCTCGCGCAGCAGACCCGCTCGATCGACGCCGGCGACGAGGCACCGCGGGTGGAGGTCCACGGCGCCAGCGAGGCAGTGGAGATCGCCGAGGCGATGCGGGGCATGCTGCAGCGAATCTGGAACGAGCAGAACCGGACCAAGGAGGCGCTGGCCTCGGCCCGTGACTTCGCCGCCGTGTCCTCCCACGAGCTGCGCACCCCCTTGACCGCGATGCGCACCAACCTCGAGGTGTTGTCCACCCTTGACCTGGCCGAGGACCAGCGCAAGGAGGTGATCAACGACGTCGTGCGCACCCAGTCGCGGATCGAGGCCACCTTGAGCGCGCTGGAGCGGTTGGCCCAGGGCGAACTGTCGACGTCGGACGACCACGTGCCGGTCGACATCACCGAGCTGCTCGACCGTGCCGCCCATGACGCCACCCGGATCTACCCCGACCTCGATGTCTCGCTGGTACCGTCGCCCACCTGCATCATCGTGGGGTTGCCGGCGGGGTTGCGCCTTGCCGTGGACAACGCGATCGCCAACGCGGTCAAACACGGCGGTGCCAGCCGGGTCCAGCTGTCCGCGGTCAGCTCCCGGGCAGGAGTGGAGATCGCCATCGACGACAACGGCAGCGGAGTGCCCGAGGGCGAACGCCACCTGGTCTTCGAGCGGTTTTCCCGCGGGTCGACCGCCTCGCATTCGGGGTCGGGCCTGGGGTTGGCGTTGGTGGCCCAGCAGGCCCAGTTGCACCGGGGAACCGCAACGCTGGAAGACAGCCCACTGGGCGGCGCCCGGCTGGTGTTGCGTCTCCCGGCGCCTTGCTGACTCGGTGCGCCCCGAGTTGTCGCGGAGAGGCGGGCACAAGGATGTGATCACCGCGGCGCGGGGTCGTCCGCGGCGTTCGGTTATTTCCTCCGGGAGCTGTTGCGCCACGGCGTGAAGCAGGCACGCGTGGCCGATTGCTCGTCCTTGAACCAGACCTGGGCGACGGTCAGGTGATAGGCCGGGTCGTCGGGCGTGTAGTAGAGCCTGGTATCCGAGCGGCCCTTCACCAACCACCCCGACGGTCCGCCGCCCTCGGGGGTGGCGCGGGCCGAACCCGGGCCGTAAGGGGCGTAGGGCAACTTGGGCCGGACCTTCGCCGGCGCGCCTTTGGCCGGGGAGCCCCTGCGGGGCGGGGGCGCCTTCTTTGCCGGCGGGGCCTTCTTGCTCGGCGCCGGCCTGGTGGGCCGGGGCTCCTGCACCGGCGGTGCCTCGCTCTGTCGAAGGTCTGTCGCCGGCGGGGCCTTGGCGGGCGGAGTCTCCTTCGCCGCCGGTGGCTCGGCCGGCGGCGCCTCCCTCACGGGCGGTGACGCCTGAGCGATCGGCTCCGTGGCTTCGGGCGACTCCTCGGTGACCGGGACCTCGGAAGTCACCCACCCATCGGCGACCGGGGGCTCTCGTACCTGCGATTCCGCGGTGAATGCGACTTCTGTCGCCGGCTCCTCGGCCGTCGTCGACTCCTCGGCGAACGAGCCACTTCTTGTCAGCGCCCCCCAGGCCGCGTGGAGGTCGGTGGTCGCCAACTCCGCGGCCCGCGCCAACTCCTGCGCCCGCGCCAACTCCTCGGCCCGAGCATCAGCCGACGCCGCTTCCTCGGCCCACGAAGTGGGCCTGGACAACAGGTCATGGACGGCCGAGGACCTCCTCGCCAGCGTCTCCTCATACACCGGCACCTCGATCGACACCGGCTCCTCGACCACCGGCACCTCAATCGACACCCGCTCGTCGGCCACCGACACCTCGATCGACACCGGCTCCGGCTCCTCGGCCACCGGCACCTCGATCGACACCGGCTCGTCAGCGATCGGAACCTCGATCGAAGCCGGCTCCTCGGCCATCGGCACTTCGATCGTCAACGGCTCATCGGTGTCCGGAACCTCGGTCGTCGACGGCTCAGCGGCGTCCGGAACCTCGGTCGTCAGCACCTGCATGGCGTCCGCGGTCCGCGTCGTGGGCCACTCCATGGGGGTCCCGACCGGCGGTTCTGCGCGGCCCGCTGCGGCGGCCTCCGCGGACGTCGCACCCAGGCCTTTGGCGGGACGGAGTATCAACGCGAGCGTCAACACCAAACCCAGCACGAAGGACAGGCCGACGAGCCACCAGTGCACGTGGCTCACTGCCGGCCGCCTGCCTCGTCGTCGGCCAAGCCGGCCAGGACCCTTTTGGCGGCGAGGCGTTTGATCACCCGCGTCGCGATCACCCAGGCAACGGCCGAGCCCGCCAGGAAAGCCAGCAGGTACCACACCCACTGGATGACGAAATCCATGCTGGCCTCTCCTTAGCTGACCACGATTTCGACGCGGCGGTTCCTGGCGCGACCCTCGGCCGTGCCGTCGGGAGCGACCGGGTTGACCGAGCCGAGGCCCTTGACAACCAGCTGGTCGCCCGAGACGCCGCGGCCGAGCAGGTAGTCGGCGACTTTCTGGGCTCGTTGGCTGCTCACCGCAATGTTAATGGCCTGGGTACCGGCATCGTCGTTGTAGCCATTGATCGTCGCATGCGCGGTCGGACATGCCTTGAGCTTGCTCGCCACCTGAGTCAGCATTTGCTCGTCCCGCGGGGTCAAGCTGAACCCGTCGTCGCCGCCGAAGGTGATTTGCCCGCCCTCCGACCTCCAGCGCGCATCGACGACGGACGGCAGGTCGGGGCACGCCGCCGGGAGCGGCGAGGGCGCCCCGGCCAGTCCGGCCGGCACCGACCCGGTGACCACCAGGCTGTCCACGACGTTCACGCCTGACCACGTGATAGCCGCGTCGTGTTCGACGGTGGCCTTCTGCTCCTGCGACGCGGCGGTGCCCGCCACGATGATGGTGCTTCCATTGACCGTCAGATTGAAATCGAGAATCGACGCGCTGTCTTTGAAAAGCGTTCCGGCGTTTGAGAAGTCGAGCGAGTCGACCGTCGGATTGATATCGATTTGATCGATGATGTTCACGCCCGGATCCAGTGAGCTTTTGATCGCCTTGAGCAACAACGCCTTGGCGGAACCATCGGGGAAATCGCCGCTGAGCACAATGTCGTTGCCGTTACGAACAATGGAAAGCGGCGCCAAGGACAACTTGGGCGGCACGGACCTGGTCGACGGGATCAGCGTCGGGAGTGCGCCGGTCGGTCCGGTGGCGGCCGTGGAGGTGTCCAACGCGCCGTAGCCGATCACCGCCATCAGGAACGGAATAGCAAGCAGGGCAATAAGCCACGGCATGCCGAGCGACCGCCGAAAAGACAACGGAATGACCAACAGAGCAATGAGCCAGGGTCGCCCGAGCGACCGCTGGAACATTTCCGGATTCCCCCGCAAGTCGGTGGTTTCGGGCGCCGGGCCCAAACTCGTACCCAAATTCACGACCGCCCCCTTGTGATTACCTTCCCCGTGCCCGCGTCACATTCGGGCGATATGCAGCCTACCGAGTCGGCAGCGCGGCGATTCCGGGGTCGGGCACACTGGAGCGATGGGCAACGGCAGTAAACCGACCGACAGCGAGACCCTGGGACACATCCGCGAGCTGGTCGCCGAGGAGAAAGCCCTGCGGGCGCAGCTCCAACACCGCGAGATCACCTCGTCCGACGAGCAGGAGCGGCTGCGTCGGCTGGAAGTCGAACTCGACCAGTGCTGGGACCTGTTGCGGCAGCGCCGGGCACTGCGCGACAGCGGCGGAGACCCGCGCGCGGCGGAGGTGCGGCCGGCCGACGAGGTCGAGGGCTACCTGAGCTGAGCGGGGACACCCCAGACGTCGACGTCGTCATCGTCGGTGGCGGCCACAACGGACTGGTCGCGGCCGGCTACCTGGCCCGGGCGGGCCTGCGGGTGCGGTTGTTGGAGCGGCTGCCGCACGTCGGCGGCGCCGCCGTGTCGACACAGGCTTTCGACGGCGTCGAGATCCACGTGTCGCGCTACTCCTACCTGGTCAGCCTGCTGCCGCCGCGCATCGTCGACGAGCTGGGCGCCGCGGTGCGGCTGTCCGGACGACGGTTCTCCTCCTACACCCCCGATCCGGCCACGGGCGGCCGCTCCGGTCTGCTGGTCGGATCGCACGGCGCGCCCGGCCCCGCCGGCTTCGCCGCGGTCGGAGCCGCCGCCGACGAGGACGGCTTCGCCGCCTTCTACCGACGCTGCCGGGTGGTGACCCAACGGTTGTGGCCGACGTTGCTCGAACCGCTGCGCACCCGTGCACAAGCCCGCCGGCACGTGCTGGCCTCCGGCGATCGCGACGCGGCAGCCGCGTGGCGGGCGATGATCGACGAGCCCATCGGGCACGCCATCGCCGGCGCGGTGGGCAATGACCTGGTCCGCGGCGTGATCGCGACCGATGCGCTGATCGGCACCTTCGCCCGCCTCGACGACCCCGCGCTGACCCAGAACGCCTGCTTCCTCTATCACCTGCTCGGCGGAGGCGTCGGCGACTGGGACGTCCCCGTCGGCGGGATGGGCGCGGTGACCTCGGCCCTGGCCGCGGCGGCCGTCCGTCATGGAGCCGAGATCATCACGGGCGCCGACGTTGACGCCGTGGACCCGGAAGGCATGGTGGGCTACCGCCGTCACGGCGAGGAGCACGCGATCCGGGGGCGGTTCATCCTGGCCGGCGTCACCCCGGCGGTCCTGGCCGGCCTGCTCGGCGGCAAGCCGGCGGCACTGGCGCCGGGAGCGCAGGTCAAGGTCAACATGGCGCTGCGGCGGCTACCCAAGCTGCGCGACGCCGGCGTCACGCCCGAACAGGCATTCGCCGGCACATTCCACGTCAACGAGACGTGGACCCAACTTGACGCCGCCTACACGCGGGCGGCCGCCGGGCGGCCGCCCGACCCCCTGCCGTGCGAGGCCTACTGCCACTCGCTCACCGACCCCAGCATCGTGTCGGCACGGTTGCGCGACTCGGGCGCGCAGACGATGACGGTGTTCGGCTTGCACACTCCCCATTCGCTGTTCGACGGCGCCGAGCCGGACGCCGTACGCGATCAGCTCACCGAACTCGTGCTGTCGTCGCTCAATTCCGTTCTGGCCGAGCCGATTCAGGAGGTTCTGTTGAGCGACGCGCAGGGCCGGCCGTGCATCGAGACCACGACGACGCTGGATCTGCAGCGCACACTGGCGATGACCGGGGGCAACATCTTCCACGGCGGGCTGGCGTGGCCGTTCGCGGACGACGACGAGCCGTTGGACACCCCCGCGCGGCGCTGGGGAGTGGCCACCCCCCACGAGCGGATCATGCTGTGCGGCTCGGGCGCCCGCCGCGGCGGGGCGGTGTCGGGCATCGGGGGCCACAACGCCGCGATGGCGGTGCTGGCGTCCCTGTGACGCCGACGCGCGATACGAGTCCTACCGCGCGTCGATGCTGACGTAGTCGCGTTCGGTGTAACCCGTGTAGATCTGGCGCGGGCGGCCGATCTTGCTGTCGCCCTCGTCATGCATCTCGCGCCAGTGCGCGATCCAGCCCGGCAGCCGGCCCAACGCGAACAGCACGGTGAACATCCGGGTCGGGAACCCGAGCGCCCGGTAGATCAGGCCCGTGTAGAAGTCGACGTTCGGGTAGAGCTTGCGCTCGACGAAGTAGTCGTCGGTCAGCGCCGCCTCTTCCAGTTCCTTCGCGATGCCCAGCAGGTCGTCGTCGCCGCCGAGCTTGGCGAGGATCTTGTCGGCCTGTTCCTTGACGATCCGGGCCCGGGGGTCGTAGTTCTTGTAGACGCGGTGGCCGAAGCCCATGAGCTTGACGCCGGCTTCGCGGTTCTTCACCTTCCGGACGAATTCGCCGACGTCGTCACCGCTCTCGCGGATGCCTTCCAGCATCTCGAGCACCGCCTGGTTGGCGCCGCCGTGCAGCGGACCCCACAACGCGTTGATGCCGCCGGAGATCGAGGTGAACAGGTTGGCCCTCGACGAGCCCACCAGGCGGACGGTCGACGTCGAGCAATTCTGCTCGTGGTCGGCGTGCAGGATGAACAGCATGTCCAGCGCCCGCACAATTTCCGGGTCGGGCATGTAGGGCTCGGCCGGCAACCCGAAGGTCATCCGCAAGAAGTTCTCCACCAGGGTCAGGGAGTTGTCCGGGTACAGGAACGGCTGCCCGATCGACTTCTTGTAGGCGTAGGCGGCGATGGTGGGCAGCTTGGCCAGCAAGCGGGTGGTCGACAGCTCGACCTGCTCGGTGTCCATCGGGTCCAGCGCGTCGGGGTAGTAGGAGCTCAACGCGTTGACCACGCTGGACAGCACCGGCATCGGGTGGGCGTTGGGCGGGAAGCCGTCGAAGAACCGTTTGAGGTCCTCATGCAGCATGGTGTGCCGCTGGATCCAGTTGGTGAACCCCGCCAGCTGGTCCTTGTCCGGCAACTCCCCGTAGATCAGCAGGTAGCTGACCTCGATGAACGTCGACTTCTCCGCCAGCTGCTCGATCGGGATGCCGCGGTAGCGCAGGATGCCGGCCTCGCCGTCGATGTAGGTGATGGAGCTCTTCGTAGACGCCGTGTTGACGAAGCCGTTGTCGAAGGTGGTGTACCCCGTCTTGGCCAACAGCGGGCCGAGCGCAATACCGTCGTTTCCTTCGGTGGCGCGGACGATCTCCAGGTCAATCTCGCCCCCGGGATACCGGAGGGTCGCGGTGTCGTCGGTGTCGGCCACGAGAACCCCTTTGCACTCTGGCTGATCTGATATGGCTGTCCGCACTGCGTGCGTACTGCTGAAGGTAGTCGTTATCGCGACGGCGCGCCTGCCCGGGGTCGTGGTTCGCCGGTCGTGCGCCCTTCCGCCATGCGACCCCCGCAGGACAGGCCACCGGCCGTCAGGGCTGCAGGCGCTCGATGCGGCCGCCGCTGATCCGAATCCGGTTGTGCAGCCGATTTTCCCGCCCCTGCCAGAATTCGACGACCTCGGGCGCGAGGAGGTAGCCGCCCCAGTTGGGCGGCACCGGAATGGCCTTTGAGCCGGCGAACCGCGCGGTCACCTCGGCGAGCTGGTCGAGCAGCGCCCCGCGCGACGCGATCGGCCGCGACTGGTGCGACGCCCACGCCCCCAGCTGGGAGCCGCGCGGCCGCTTGGACCAGTAATCCTCGGTGACCTGCGGATCCACCCGGCTGATCGGGCCCCGGATGTGGACCTGCCGCCCCAGCCGAAACCAGGGGAAGGTCGCCGACGCGAACGGCGTCACCGCCAGGTCGGAACCCTTGGCCGAGTCGTAGTTGGTGAAAAATGTGATTCCGGTCTCGTCCGCGCTCTTGCACAACACCGTTCGGCTGACCGGCCTGCCGTCGGCGACCGTGGCCAACACCATGGCGTTGGGTTCGGCCAGCCCGGCCCGTTCGGCGTCGTCAATCCAGTTGCGGAACAAGGCAAGCCAACCGCCCGCCAGCCAGTCCACGTCCAGGTCGGAGCTGCCGTCCTTTTCCACGGATCCGTATTCCACTCGCATCTCCGCCAGATGCTGATCGTCCGGCCCTGCCATCGCCTCAACGCTACCGGTCCCGACCGTATTGCTACTAGCCGGTAGCAAGGGCCCGGCACCGGGGTGCGAGAATTTTCGCATGACTGTGGTCCCCGAGAACTTCGTCCCCGGCCTCGAAGGCGTGGTGGCGTTCACCACCGAAATTGCTGAACCGGACAAGGACGGCGGCGCGCTGCGCTACCGCGGTGTCGACATCGAGGACCTGGTGCGCCAGCAGGTCACGTTCGGCGACGTGTGGGCCCTGCTGGTCGACGGCAGGTTCGGCCACGGCCTTCCGCCCGCCGAGCCCTTCCCGCTGCCCATCCACACCGGCGACGTCCGCGTCGACGTGCAGGCCGGCCTGGCGATGCTGGCACCCATCTGGGGATACAAGCCCCTGCTCGACACCGACGACGCCACCGCCCGCGAGCAGTTGGCCCGGGCCTCGGTGATGGCGCTGTCCTACGTCGCGCAATCCGCGCGCGGCATCTACCAGCCGGCGGTCCCACAGCGGGTCATCGACGAATGCCCCACGGTGACAGCGCGATTCATGACGCGCTGGCAGGGCGAGCCGGACCCCAGGCACGTCGAGGCCATCGACGCCTACTGGGTGTCGGCCGCCGAGCACGGGATGAACGCCTCGACGTTCACCGCGCGGGTGATCTCCTCGACCGGCGCAGACGTGGCCGCCGCGTTGTCGGGCGCGATCGGGGCGATGAGCGGGCCGCTGCACGGCGGGGCCCCCGCGCGCGTGCTGCCGATGATCGAGGAGGTCGAGCGCACCGGTGACGCGCGTGGCCTGGTCAAGGGGATCCTGGACCGCGGCGAGAAGCTGATGGGATTCGGGCACCGGGTCTACCGCGCCGAGGACCCGCGGGCGCGGGTGCTGCGGGCCGCCGCCGAACGGCTGGGCGCGCCGCGCCACGAGGTCGCGGTCGCGCTCGAGCAGGCCGCGCTGGCCGAGCTGCGTGAGCGCCGTCCGGACCGCGCCATCGAGACCAACGTGGAGTTCTGGGCCGCGGTGATCCTGGACTTCGCCCAGGTCCCGGCCAACATGATGCCGGCGATGTTCACCTGTGGGCGCACGGCGGGATGGTGCGCGCACATCCTCGAGCAGAAGCGGCTGGGCAGGCTGGTCCGCCCGTCGGCCATCTATGTGGGACCGGGCCCGCGCAGCCCGGAAGAGGTCGAGGGCTGGGAGCGGGTGCTCACCGACGCCTGAGTGCGGTCGCCGGTGCCGCGATGAGTTCGAGTCGCGGGCCGAGTCAATATGCGTGAGCCAGTCCCGCTTCGGGCTGGCGTCGGCAATCGACGACAAGGAGACCCTCAATGGCCATCACGATCGAACCCGCACTGTCCCCGCACCTCGTGGTCGATGACGCCGCCGCGGCGATCGACTTCTACGTCGAGGCCTTCGGCGCCGAGGAGCTGGGCCGCGTCCCGCGTCCCGACGGAAAACTCGTCCACGCCGCCGTGCGCATCAACGGGTTTCTGGTCATGCTCAACGACGACTTCCCGGAGGTGTGCGGCGGCAAGTCGATGACGCCCAAGTCGCTGGGCGGCACCCCGGTGACCATCCACCTGACCGTCACCGACGTCGACACCGCGTTCCAGCGGGCGCTCGACGCGGGTGCCACCGCGGTCGCCCCGCTGGCCGACCAGTTCTGGGGTGACCGCTACGGCGTGGTCCAAGACCCGTTCGGCCATCACTGGTCGCTGGGGCAGCCGGTCCGCGAGGTCGGCTACGACGAGATCCAGGCCGCGATGTCGGGGCAGGGCGCCGGTTAGCCGAGCAGCCGGTCCAGGAGCCGGCGTCGCAGGGGCGGCGCCGGCTGCGCGGTCGCCGCGACCGCGAGCATGCCGGCGACATCGGTGAACTTGTTGCGGGGCCGCCCGTCGCAACCGCCGCGGGCGATCTCCGCGGCGTCGATCGCCCGCCATCCCGCGGAGCCGACGGCCTCGGGCTGACGAGCCCGCACCAGCTCGTCGAGCGCCTGCGGCTTGGCCACCGGGTCGGTCAACCGGCCGGCGTTGAAATCGGCGACCAGCGCCTGCACCGTCTGCAACGAGCAGGATTTGTTGGTGCCGATGAAGCCCGTCGGCCCGCGCTTGATCCACCCCGCGACGTACGCGCCGGACACCGGCCGACCGCAGGCGCGGTCCACCACGCGCCCCTCCTCGTTGGGCACCAGACCCGCCGACTCGTCGAACGGCAGGCCGGCAATCGCCTTGCCGCGGTAGCCGATCGAGGTCAGCACCAGCCCGGCGTCGAGCCGGCGCACCTCCTCGGTGCCGGTGACCGCGAACTCCACCCCCGCGGCGCGGTCCGCACCCAGGATGCGCACCGGTGTGAGCCGATAGGCGAAGCGAATCCGCGGGCGGGACGCCGGCGCCGAGCCGTCGCCGAGCTTGGCCAGGATCTCCAGCTTGGACCTGGCCAGCGCGTCGGTGACCGTCGCGAGATCCCGTGCCACCAACTCGTGGTCGGCGGCATCGAGCACGACCTCGGAGCCGCCCGTCAGCCCGATCAGCTCGGGCAGTGTGAACGCCGAGTTGGCGGGCCCGCGCCGCGCGGCGATCACCACTTCGCGCACCGCGGAGTCGCGAAACGCCTGCAGCGCATGGTCGGAGATGTCGGTGCCGGCCAAATCGTCCGGGTCGGCGGTGAGCACGCGGGCGACATCGAGGGCCACGTTGCCGTTGCCGATGATCACCGCGCGTTCGTGGCCGAGATCGACTGGCAGCTGGGTGAAGTCGGGATGCCCGTTGATCCACGCGACCAGCTCGGTGGCGGTGCCGGTGCCCGGCAGGCCCATGCCGTCGATCCCGAGCCGACGGTCGTCGGGCGCGCCGACGGCGTAGAGCACGGCGTGGTGGTGCTCCATCAGATCGGCATGGCTGACGTGCGCGCCGACCTCGACGTTGAGGTAGAACCGGAAGCGACGGTTACCGGCGACACGGTCGAAGAGCCGGGTGACCCGCTTGGTATTCTGGTGATCGGGCGCAACCCCGGCGCGCACCAATCCGTATGGCGTGGGCAGCTTTTCGAACATGTTGACCCGAACCCTGCGCTGGGTGAGCAACTCGTCGGCGGCATACATCGCAGCCGGTCCGGAGCCCACGATCGCGACGGTCAGCGGCTGCCGCCGGGCACGCACCTCGGCGGCGGGGATCACCGGCGCGAGCTTGGACGTCGGCGGCAGCTTCACGCCCGCGGGCCGCTTGGGGTAGAACGACGCGTTGATGTCGACGAACGGCAACTGCTCGGGCTGTAGCCGGGTGTCGGGTGCGATCGCGCCGACGGGGCAGGCGCTCACGCACGCACCACAGTCGACGCAGGCCAGCGGGTCGATGTGCAGCATCTCGGCGGTGGCAAAGCCCGGCTCGTCCGGCGACGGGTGAATGCAATTCACCGGACACGCATAGACACAGGACCCGTCGTTACAGCACGACTGGGTAATAACGTGCGGCATGAAACCTGGGACCGCGCCGCGCTAGGCGGCCGGGGCCGGGGCCAGGTGCTGACGCTGCGGCTCACTGCGGTATCGCGACGGCTTGCCGTCGATCTTGCAGAGCCGCCACATGAGCCGCGCCGAGCGGGTGTCCATCAGTCCGGTCTCGCAGGCGAGCATCCGGACGTCGGCGAACATGTCGCTCAGCCACTTTCGCGAGTCCGCCGAGCGGAAGAAGAGTTCCTTCTTGACCTCGCGCGGGATGTCGAACTCTTCCCAGAACGCCTTGGGCGGCACCACGATCGCCTGGCACAGGGCCCGCATCGTCAGCGGCAGGTACAGCGACGCCCAGAACCGCTGCCGCTTGCTCAACTGCGGCAGCCGCTTGCGCAGGAACTCATGGGCGAAGGAAATGTGGCGCGCCTCCTCGGCCACGTGGATGGCCATCACGCGCTCCATGATCGGGTGCAGCGACTTGCCTTCGCGCAGAACGTTTTTCTGGGTGTGGTCAATGGGCTCCTCACCGGCGAGCACCCCGATGAAGAACGCCACCGGCAGCGGGCCGGCCACCAGCGGGACCCCCGGCGAGAGCCAGCGCAGCACCCGCGGCATACCCGGGACGTCGGCGCCGACGCGGTTGACCATCTCCTGGAACATCATGGTGTGGTTGCACTCTTCGACCGACTCGTGCAAGCAGTACCGGTACTCCGGTGACCCGTTGGGCACCCAGAACGTGTAGTTCATCAGGCCGCGGATCAGGATCGACTCGAAGTGCAGCCCCACCTTGGCCACGTTGGCCTGGCGCCACATGCCGATCTTGATCTTGCGGTCGTCGGGCTGGGCCTGATACCAGGGGTGGCGGCCCAGCGGGTCGGTGGCCGGCAGGATCCAGCGGGGATCGTTGTCGGTGACCGCGAATTCCGGCGAGTCCCAGTCGATGTCGGTGTACGGGTTGAAGTTGCGCCGCACCGACCCCTCGGACAGTGTGGCAAGCATGTCGACGTACTCGGCGTCGTCGCGCACCTCCATGTTGCGGCGCCAACGCCGGACCAGTCGCGTCCTGTCCATCCCGAGCCTCCCCAAGCGAGGTTTACATACGGACGTGCAATGTCCAAGACGATACCGCGGGTACCGGGAATTTTCCAGACCTCGGCAGGCGCTGTGATCCAGGCCGCACGCGGCGCTCGCCTGTGGCCTGGGTTACCCCGAGCTCGCCTGATCCATGCCGGTGTCCGGCCCGCCCCGTCGGCGCGCCGGGGCCGCTCACTACGCTGGTGAGCATGGCTGACCAGCTCGAGATTCCCGCTGACCTCAAACCCCGCGACGGCCGCTTCGGTTGCGGCCCGTCCAAGGTACGACCCGAACAGCTGCAGGCGTTGACCACGACCGCGGCCGGCCTGTTCGGCACGTCGCACCGGCAGGCGCCGGTCAAGGACCTGGTAGGCCGGGTGCGATCGGGGGTGGCCGAACTGTTCTCGGTGCCCGACGGCTACGAGGTCATCCTGGGCAACGGCGGCGCGACGGCGTTCTGGGATGCCGCGGCCTTCGGGTTGATCGACAAGCGTTCGCTGCACCTGACCTTCGGCGAGTTCAGCGCGAAGTTCGCCTCCGCCGTCACCAAGAACCCGTTCGTCGGCGAACCGATCATCCTCAAGGCGGATCCCGGCAGCGCCCCGGAGCCCAAGAGCGACCCGTCGGCCGACGTGATCGCCTGGGCACACAACGAGACCTCGACCGGGGTCGCCGTACCGATCCAGCGTCCCGCCGGCTCCGGTGACGCCCTGGTGGTCATCGACGCCACCTCCGGGGCCGGGGGGCTCCCGGTCGACATCACCGAGACCGACGCTTACTACTTCTCGCCGCAGAAGAACTTCGCCAGCGACGGCGGCCTGTGGCTGGCCGTCATGAGCCCGGCCGCGCTGGCCCGCGTCGAGTCCATCGCCGCCTCCGGCCGCTGGGTTCCCGACTTCTTGTCGCTGCCGACGGCGATCGACAACAGCCTGAAGAACCAGACGTACAACACCCCGGCGATCGGCACACTGGCCCTGATGGCCGAACAGCTCGACTGGATGCTGGGCAACGGCGGACTGGACTGGGCGGTCAAACGCACGGCCGACTCGTCGCAGCGGCTGTACTCGTGGGCCCAGGAGCGGCCCTTCACGACGCCGTTCGTCGCCGACCCCGCGCTGCGCTCGCAGGTGGTGGGCACGATCGATTTCGCCGAGGACGTCGACGCCGCGGCCGTCGCGAAAATTCTGCGTGCCAACGGCATCGTCGACACCGAGCCGTACCGCAAGCTGGGCCGCAACCAGCTGCGCATCGCGATGTTCCCCGCCGTCGACCCCGACGACGTCAGCGCCCTGACCCAGTGCGTCGACTGGGTGGTGGAGCGGCTGTAACCGGCCCGCAATCAGCCGGCAACCGGCCAGCGTGTCACAACCGATTGCCGGCGCCGGCTGGGCTAGAGTGCGCACGTGATGGGTCCGTCGCCGACGCGCACGGACCCGCGAGGAGAAGCCATGCGGGAACTCAAAATTGTTGGGCTCGATGCCGACGGCAAATACCTCATCTGCGAAGGCTGCGACGGCGCTGGCCCCGCAGAGCAGTTCAAACTGGCAGCCGACGAGCGGTTGCGGGCCGCCCTGCGCGATGACGCCACATCGCACGAGCAACCCCAGCTCGAGATTGAAGTCACAAACATGCTGAGCCCCAGGGAAATTCAGTCCAGGATCCGCGCCGGGGCGTCCGTGGAGCAGGTGGCCGCGGCGTCGGGTTCCGACATCTCGCGCATCCGCCGGTTCGCCCACCCGGTGCTGCTGGAGCGCTCCCGCGCGGCGGAGTTGGCAACGGCCTCCCATCCCGTGCTCGCCGACGGACCCGCGGTGCTGACCCTGCTGGAGACGGTGAGCACCGCGTTGGTGGCGCGTGGCCTCGACCCGGACAAGGTCAGCTGGGACGCCTGGCGCAACGAAGACAGCCGCTGGACGGTGCAGCTGGCGTGGAAGGTCGGCCGTTCCGACAACGTCGCCCACTTCTGCTACCTGCCCGGCGCCCACGGCGGGACGGCGACCGCGCTCGACGAGGGGGGCAGCGAGCTGATCGACCCGAGTTTCGAACGCCCGCTGCGGCCGGTCGCGCCGGTGGCCCACCTCGCGTTCGAGGAGGCCCCCGAACCGACCCCCGAACGCGCCCCCGATCCGGCTCCCGGGCGACCGGCGGCGGCTCCGCGGCCCGAGCAGCCCGCCCACGCCCGGCGGGGCAAGCCGGCCATCCCGGCCTGGGAGGATGTGCTGCTCGGGGTGCGTTCGAGCGGTCAGCGCTAAGAGCTTCCCGACAGCGTCAGGGTCAACAGCGTCAGCCAGGCGCCGACGACGCCCGTGCCCGCGCCCAGCACCAGCCAGCGCAGCACCGGCACGCGCCGCCATCCCCACAGCGTGGGCGCCAGTCCCCCCGCCGCCACCACGTTGAGGCCGACCGCCAGCAGCGGATGCACCCGGACCAATCCGAGGCTCAGCACTACGATCGCGGCTCCGGTCACCGCGGCGACGAAACCCGCCACCGCCAGTCCCGTGGCCCACGGCACGGACTCGTTCACGCCCGCAGCCTAGAACGTTCGTAGAACGCCACTGCGGCCGCAGTCGCTACGTTCAGCGAGTCGGTGCCCCCGGACATCGGGATGCGCACCCGCACGTCACTCAACCGCAGGGTGGCCGCCGTCAGGCCCGGGCCTTCGGCGCCCACCACGATCGCGATCGGCTCGTCGCGCACCGCCTCCATCGCCTCCGGCAGCGCGCACGCGTCGCCGCCCGGGGTCATCGCAAGCAGCCGGAACCCGCTTTGCTGCAGCGTGATCAAATCACCGGGCCAGTCGGTGGCCCGCGCATACGGCACCAGCAGCGCGTGCCCCATCGACACCCGCACGGCGCGGCGGTACAGGGGGTCGGCGCAGCCACTGCCGAACACCACCGCGTCCACCCCCAGCCCCGCGGCGTTGCGGAAGATCGAGCCCAGGTTCTCGTGGTCGTTGACGCCTTCGAGCACCACCAGCGTGCGGGCGCCCTCGGCCACCTGCGCCACGCCCCGTTCCGGCGCGCGTCGTGCGGCCGCCAACACGCCCCGATTGAGATGGAAGCCCACCACGCGGGCCATGACATCGGCGGACGTTCGATAGAACGGCACCCCGGCGCCGGCCAGGTCGTCGGCGAGCTCGGCCAGCCTGCGATCGGTGCCCAGCAGCGCGTGCGGGGTGAACCGGGACGCGAGCATGCGCTGGACGACCAGGACCCCTTCGGCGATCACCAGGCCTTTGCCGCTGGGCAGATCGGGGCGACGGTCGACGCTGTTCAGGTCGCGAAAGTCGTCGAGCCGGGGATCGTCGGGGTCGTCGACGTCGTGGACATCCAGGCCATTCGCCCTGTCGCTCACGTGCTTTCGTCGACCAGGGCCAGCATCAGGTCGGCCGCGCTGCGCAGGGTCTCGCGCTGCTCGCCATCCAGCGACGCGAGCCGCTTGACCAGCCACTCCTGACGGGCGCGCCGGGTCGCTTTGACCAACTCGGCACCGGACTCCGACACCGAAACCAGCACCTGCCGGCCGTCGACGGGGTGCGGGACGCGGTCCACCAGACCCATTTCGCACAACGAGGCGATCACCCGGGTCATCGACGGCGGACGGACCCGTTCCCGGATGGCCAGTGCACCCGGCGTCATCGCGCCCTCGTTGAGCAGCGTCGCCAACGCCGACAGCTGGGATAACGACACCGGCGAGGAAGGGTTGCGAAACCGCAGCTGGCGGGCCAGGCGCATCACGGCCAACGACAGATCGCTGGCCAGCCGCGCATCGCTGTCAGGCATGGCGCGAGGTTACACGGTGCCCGGGAACTCGGGACCGGAAAAGGAGAGGAAACCACGCACGATCGATGTCGGCGGGCAATGTGGCCGTCGACAGTTGAACGCTGGTCATGCGCCTCGACCGGGGGATCGCCAGCAAATGGTGCGGGCTAGATGAACAGTTGGCCACCGGCGGGTGGCCGGCGTGGCCGTGGGATCGCGCTCGACGCGGCGGCGGCGGCGGTCGGGGTCTTCGGGTCACTTCCGGGAGGCGACGACGGCTCCTGGAAGTGACGACTGCGCACGTTTCGGGTCAGCCGGTCAGCCTTTGTGGGCGCTGACGAGCCAAGAGGGGAGCTGGGCGCGACCGTCGCAGCCGATGGTCACATTCCGGTATTCGAAACCATCGGGAAGGAGCGCGGGCACGTTGATCCAGGACCGCGCGGGCCGCACCTCGTCGACGACCAGGTGGGCGCCGATGACGTCGTGCAATTCCTTCTCGCCGAACGGCCGCGGCCCGAAGTCGGCACCGGGCGGGAACGCCTCGGTGGCGAAGACGAGCGCGTAGAAATTCCCGCCGGGCCGCAGGGCACGAGCGCTCGAGGCGACATAGCCGTCGCGAAGCGCTTCCGGGAGGCAGTGAAAGACCAGGCCGTCGACCACGGTGTTGAAGTAGTCCTCGTAGCCGGTCGATTGGCTGAGGTCGGCGACGTCGAATTTGGCACTCAACCCCTGCTCCATGGCCGAATGCCGCGCCCGATCGATGGCGGCGGCCGAAAGGTCGAGGCCGACCACGTCGTAACCCCGGGCGGCCAGGGCCATCGTGGTGACACCGACGCCACAGCCCGAGTCCAGTAGCGGGCTGCGGAAGTGCCCGAGTTGCTCGAGTGCGGCCAGTTCGGGCTGCAGGTTACCGATGTTCCACCCCGGATCGCCCGGCGCGTACGACGCCTCGCCGCGGTAGAGCTCGTCCCAGTCAACTGAATTCACATTAAAGGTTGGCATATCTAAAACGATAATTGCGGCAACGGCCGGATTGCAGCTTGTGAGCGATTTTTTACAGCGCAGAAATCTTTTGGCGCGGCCAAAAACGGTTTTCTTAAAGTACGCTGAAATGTCGCTACAAATTTGCGTATGATCTCGTCTCGGCCGCGACCCAAGGCCCGCCAACCTTAATGCCAGATGAATGGCGACTGGGAATTCGCTTAGGGGCCGGACGGCGCGCCGCACCGCGCCCGATCGCTCGTTGAACTGGTGCTTTTGTGACCACTGTCGCAGCAGAGCCCCGCGGACACCCGGGTTCCCGCAGGCCGGGCAACGGTTTACGAACCGAGGCGTCACGACCGCGGCCCGACCTTTTCTTCAACATGATTTTAATTCGCAGGACAAGCCGCCCAGCTCGCATCCGCGCGTTACTCCAGCTGCGCTTTATGCCCTGTGCCGATTGCGCCGAAAACTTACCGTATGTTTGCAAATACGACGGCGCATTTCGCCCGACGCATTGCGCCGGCGTATAAGCCTCGACGTGGTAGCCAAAGGCAGCACGATAATCGAATACGAGGCCCTCGTGGCCGCCCACGCCGCCGGCGGCGGCAGCACGACGATCGGCCTTCGCCACGGGGACCGCCCAGACGCGACGCCTGCGCGCTCCGCTCCGGGGGGCCGCGCTCGGATGCGGACGCCCGGGCAGCGGCTCGAGGCCCGGCAAAGTTATCTTGTTCACTATGTCGGTCGAGTCCGGACTGAGCCGCGAACCGCCGCCGCTGCCGGCCGCGCTACTTGAGGTGTGGCCCGTCATCACGGTGGGCGCGGGAGGCTGGTTGGCCGCCGCGGTCGCCGCGTTCCTGGTGCCCGCGCTGCACAGTTGGCGCCCGGTGACACTGGCCGGGCTGGCCGTCGGGTTGCTCGGTACGAGCATTTTCGTCTGGCAGCTGACGGCGGCGCGGCGCGGGACGCGCGGCGCGCAGGCCGGGCTCGAAACGTATCTGCACGCCAAACGCGATTGAGGAAACAATCCGGGGCGGATCAATGGCAGCACCGCTACTGCGGGGAGAAGTCGACATCGACGCGCCCGCATCGAGAGTCTGGGCGCTGATCTCGGATCTGCGGCGCATGGCGGCACCCGGGTGTCCGGGAGCCGTCACGCCGAAAACGGGGTGACCGCCTTCGCGCATCTGTCGGCGAACACGTTTTTCGGTGGCACCGAGAAGTTCGAACGTGAACTGCTCGCCGGCATCAACACCTCGCCGGCGAGCCTCAAGGCCGCCGCCGAGCTCGGTTAGTCCGGCGGCTCCAGCGGCTCGGGCTGCGATTCGGGAAGCTCGGGTGAAGACTCCGGTGAGTCCGGCAACTCCGGCTCGATCTCCGGGTGGACCTCCGGCTGTGGCTCCGAGGGTTCGGTCCCGGCGGACGGGGCCTCGGCTTGGGCCTCCGGGGCGCCAGACTCCGGCGGGTCGGTCCGGGTCACGGGTTTCTCCGTGACGTCGAGCACCCCGTCGTCGTACGGCTCGTACGCCGGCGAGCCGCTACCCGCCGGAGCCGGCGTGTCCGAATGTGCCCCGCAGCCGTACTGCTGGTCGACGACATGCCCGTCGGCGGACAGCTCGTTGCCACACACCCCGAACATCGCGCCCAGCGAGCCCGACAACGGCAGGAAGAAACCGCAGTCGCGGCAGACCCGTTTGGTGGACCGCGACATCGGGGCGTTGGGACCGTACTGTCCGGTGTGCCACCGTTCGGCGGCCTCGGCCCGGCCCCAGGGGCTTAGCACCCAGCGGCGGCCCAGCCCGACCTCCGCAGCGGTCTCGTCGACCAGCGGGTCGCCGCTGGCTACGTGACCCGGAACCAGCCGCGGGTCGTCTTCAGCCGGTGCCAGCAGGTCCCCCGGGCTCAGGTCCCCCGGCCGCACCCGCCGCTCCCACGGCACCCACTCGGGGGCCAGCAGCGCCGTCGGCCCGGGAATCAGCACGACCTCGCTGATGGTGGCGTGCTCGGCACCGGGGTACGCGGCGACGACGGCGGCCCACTGCCAACCCTGGTAACCGGGCAGGTGCGCAAGGAACCGATGAGTGGCGGCGTGCGGATCTTCGTAGTCCACGCCCAGGTAATCGCCGACCGCGTCGGGCCCGCTGAACTCCTCCACGGCGGCCCTGGCGCGCTCGACCGCGCCCGTGAGCACCTCCGCGAGCCCCTCGGGCCACTCCGCCACGGTCGCCACGGCCGCTTCCTCGCTGGGTCCGGTCACGCTTACCTCTCTCTGCATTGCGCCTCCAATACTAGGGGTGCGAGCCACACCCCGTGACTTGCGGACGCAGGGACCGGCCATAGGGGAGAATTGCGTCGTGTCTGGACAGCGGCGTGATGATCCTGGGCGGGTGGCCTCCAACCCCGGCCGCCGGCCCCGCTCGGGCCTCAGGGGATCGGCCAACCAGCATCCCGGCATGGCCAATTACCCGGCCGGCGACTCCGACTACCGACGAACGCGCCGTTCCACGCCGATGCCGAGCGCCAACCGCTACCTGCCCCCTCTGGGCGGGCAAGCCGAGCCCGACCGCGCCGGCGGCGCGCCACCGCAGGGATCCGCCGCCGGGGAACGCATCACCGTCACCCGCGCCGCGGCGCAGCGCAGCCGCGAAATGGGCTCCCGGATGTACTCGATGGTGCAGCGCGCCGCCACCGCCGACGGCGCCGACAAGTCCGGGCTGACGGCGCTGACGTGGCCGGTGGTGGCGAACTCCGCGGTGGATGCCGCGATGGCCGTCGCCCTGGCCAACACGCTGTTCTTCGCCGCGGCCACCGGAGAGAGCAAGGGCCGGGTCGCGCTGTATCTGTTGATCACCATCGCCCCGTTCGCGGTGATCGCGCCGCTGATCGGCCCGGCGCTGGACCGGTTGCAGCACGGCCGCCGCGTGGCGCTGGCGACCTCGTTCGCGCTGCGTACCGGGCTGGCCGCGCTGCTGATCATGAACTATGACGGCCCGACCGGCAGCTACCCGTCGTGGGTGCTTTACCCCTGTGCCCTGGCGATGATGGTGCTGTCGAAGTCGTTCAGCGTGCTGCGCAGCGCCGTCACACCCAGGGTCATGCCGCCGAGCATCGACCTGGTGCGGGTCAACTCCCGGCTGACAGTGTTCGGCTTGCTCGGGGGCACCATTGCCGGCGGCGCGATCGCCGCCGGCGTGGAGTTCGTCTGCACCCACCTGTTCAAACTGCCCGGTGCGCTGTTGGTGATCGTCGCCGTCACGGTCGGCGGTGCCTTGCTGTCGATGCGCATTCCCCGCTGGGTCGAGGTGACCGCGGGCGAGGTCCCGGCCACCCTGAGCTATCGCCGGGACAGCGGCCGGCTGCGGCGCAGCTGGCCCGAAGAGGTCAAGAAAGCCAGCGGGACTCTTCGACAACCGCTGGGCCGCAACATCATCACGTCACTGTGGGGCAATTGCACGATCAAGGTGATGGTGGGCTTCCTCTTCTTGTACCCCGCGTTCGTGGCCAAGGCGCATCAAGCAAACGGCTGGGTCCAGCTGGGCATGCTGGGCATGATCGGCGCCGCCGCGGGAGTGGGCAACTTCGCCGGCAACTTCGCCAGCGCGCGACTGCAACTGGGCAGGCCGGCGGTGTTGGTGGTCCGCTGCACGGTGGCGGTGTGCGCGGTCGCGCTGGCGGCCGCGGTGGCGGGCAGCCTGATGGCGGCGGTGATCGCCACCCTGGTCACCTCGGGGTCCAGCGCAATCGCGAAGGCTTCGCTGGACGCCTCGCTGCAAAACGATCTGCCGGAAGAGTCGCGGGCGTCGGGGTTCGGGCGCTCGGAGTCGACGCTGCAATTGGCCTGGGTGCTCGGCGGGGCGCTCGGCGTCTTGTTGTACACCGACTGGTCGGTCGGCTTCACCGCGGTCAGCGCCGTGCTCATCCTGGGGCTGGCGCAGACCCTGGTGAGCTTCCGTGGCGACTCGTTGATTCCCGGGCTCGGCGGTAACCGGCCCGTCATGGTCGAGCAGGAGGGCATGCGCCGGACCGCCGGCAGACCGGCGGCGGTGCCAAAGTGAGGACCGAGTGAGGACCGGACGCAAGCGGGGGGTGACCGTTGTGGTCGTGGCCCTCGTGACGGTGGTGTCGGCGGGCGCGGGGGTGGCCACCTGGCTGCTTCTGCGTCAGCCGGGTCCACAGCGACCCGAGATCAGCGTGTATTCCCACGGCCACCTGACCCGGGTGGGCCCGTACATGTACTGCAACGTGCTCGACCTCAACGACTGCCAGGCGCCACAGGCCCAGGGACAACTGCCGATAAGCGAACGCTATCCCGTGCAACTGTCGGTGCCGCGGGCCATCTCCCGGGCACCGTGGCGGCTTCTGCAGGTCTACGAGGACCCCAGCAACACCACCGCCACCATGTTCCGCCCGGGTACCCGGATGGCGGTCACCATCCCACCTGTCGACCGCCAGCGCGGACCGCTCACCGGGATAGTCGTGCAGTTGCTGACCTTGGTGGTGGACCCCGCCGGCGAGCTGCGCGACGTCCCGCACGCGGAATGGTCTGTGCGGCTTAGCTTCTGAGGGAAGTCTGATGCCGGCCGATCAGCGCTGCCGAGCGACGATCACCGGAGTGCGGGCCGCGTGCACCACCGCCGTGCCGACCGATCCGAGGAGCATGCCGGCGAAGCCACCGCGTCCGTGGCTGCCGACCACCACGAGTTGCGCGTCCGCCGAGCGCTCAACCAGGTGCTGACCGGGACGGTTGACGACGATCTCGCGATGGACGGTGACGTTGGGATAGCGATCCCGATACCCGGCCAGTCGCTCCGCCAGGGTCTCCTCGGCCTCCGATCGCAGCTTCGTCCACGAGGTTCTGGTGGTCCCGGTCCACTCCCGGTCCGGGATGTCGGGGACTTCGACGTCGGTCCACGCATGCAGGGCCACCAATTCGGCACCGCGCCAGGAAGCTTCGTCGAAGGCGATCGCGGTGGCCAGCTCCGACGCCGGCGAGCCGTCGATGCCGACCAATACGAATCCTGCGGGCGGCGGCGTGAAGTCGCCGTGGATCACCGCGACCGGGCAGTGCGCGTGATGGATCACCCCCGTGCTGACGGACCCCAGCAGTACGCGTTCCAACGCTCCGCGGCCGCGGCTGCCGACGACGACCATCTCGGCTTTCGTCGACACGTCGACGAGGGCGGGGGCGGGTGACGCGGCGGACAGCACGCTGTTGACACGCAGGTGGCGGTCACCGGTCATGTCCTCGGCCAGCTTGGCCGCCTCGGCGAGCACCCGGCGTGCGTTTTCGTCGAGCTGTTGGACGAAATCGGGCGGAAGGGCCTCCCCCGACCACCCCAGCACCGGTGCACCCGCGGGCACCGGCGCCGCGGCGTGCACCAGGGTCAGTGCCACGTTACGCATCATCGCCTCGTGCACGGCCCACCGCATCGCCGCGTTGGAGTCGGGGGATCCGTCGACCCCGACGACGATCCCCGGGTCCGCTAACTCGCTGGACATATCGTTGCCCCATCACTGGTTCGGTTCGGCATCACTGGTTCGGTTCGGCACCGTCGACCATAAGACCGGGCCGGCGCGCGGTCAGGAGGCATTCGTCCCCTGTATTAGTGACTTGAGGCCCCGAGCGCCGGCGCGCCCAGCGGGGCCTCTAGGCCACGCGCTCGCCCTCGACGGGTGGGCCGGGAGGAGTCCCGTCGCCGAACGGCCTGCCGCCCAACGCCTCCCGGCCGTGCGGGGTCAGCCAGTTGGCCAGGTCGGGACCCTTGGGCACGATTCCGGTCGGGTTGATGTCGGCATGAACGACGTAGTAGTGCCGCTTGATCTGTGCGAAGTCGACGGTATCGCCGAAGCCCGGTGTCTGGAACAGGTCGCGCGCGTAGGCCCACAGCACGGGCATCTCGGACAGCTTGCTGCGGTTGCACTTGAAATGCCCGTGGTAGACCGGGTCGAAGCGCACCAGGGTGGTGAACAGCCGCACGTCGGCCTCGGTGAGGGTGTCGCCGACCAGGTACCGCTGGCCGGCCAGGCGATCGCTCACCCAATCCAGCGCGGCGAACAGCCGGTCGTAGGCCGCCTCGTAGGCCTGCTGCGAGCCGGCGAAGCCGCAGCGGTACACGCCATTGTTGATCTCGGTGTAAACCCTCTTGCTCACCTCGTCGATCTCGGCCCGCAGCGGCTCCGGGTACAGCGCGGGCGCGCCGTCGCGGTGGTAGGCGGTCCACTGCGTCGAGAAATCCAGGGTCATCTGCGCGAAGTCATTGGTGACCACCGCGCCGGTGGGGACATCGACGATCGCCGGGACGGTGATGCCTTTGGGGTAGTCGGGGCAGCGCTTGAAGTAGGCGTCTTGCAGCCGCGGGATCTGCAGCACCGGGTCCACACCGCCGGGATCGAGATCGAACGTCCAACTCCGCTCGTCGTGGGTGGGACCGCAAAAACCAATGGAAAGAACGTCTTCCAACCCCAGCAACCGGCGGACGATGATGGCGCGGTTGGCCCACGGGCAGGCCCGGGCGACGATCAGGCGGTACCTGCCGGGTTCTACCGCATACCCGTCACGGCCGTCGGCGGTGATGCGGGTGGTGATGTAGTCGGTGTCGCGGGTGAACTCGCCCGCCGGTGCGACGTAGGAAGCCATGGCGACAATTCTGCCCCAGACCCGGCGCCGGCTTGTTGGTGCCAGAACGCATTTTTCAGCCCAGCAAGACGACGTTGAACGGCTACGTGCTCAGAAAACGCCGGGCCAGGTTCCTCTCGGTGGATTCCCCGGGCTCCCAGTGCGCGATCCAGGGTCCGGTCCCCTCCGAGGGGTCGAGAATGCCCTGCTCCAGCCAGGTCATCCGGCCCTCGAGCACATCGTTGGTCAGCCGGACATCGCTGCTGTCGGTGTTGGCCCACAACGCGTCGAAGAGGGACTCGATGCGCAGGGTCGCCTGTTGACAGAACGTGTCGGCCAACTCGTATGCCTGCCGGCCCACGGCGGGATCGGCGGCACGCTGCCCCTCGGCGCGCACGCACACCGCGGACATCGCGAAAAGTTCGGCGCCGATGTCGACGATGCGCCCCAAAAAGCCCTGCTTCTGCTCCAGCTTGGCCTGCCATCGCGCCATCCCGTAGAAAGTGTTGCGGGCCAGTTTGCGCGTCGAGCGCTCGACGAACCGGAGGTGCGAAGCCAGCTGGCCGAACTCGCTGTAGCCCGTCGGCCGCTGCCCCTCGCCGAAGGCCAGCTGCGGCAACCACTTCGCGTAAAATCCGCTCGCGCCCACCGCCGCGGCCGCCTTCTGGCGCAGGCCGGCGTCGGGCTTGGCGAGGTCACCGGCCGCGCTCAGGTGGGCGTCGACCGCCTCGCGGGCGATGAGCAAGCGCATGATCTCGCTGGAACCCTCGAAGATGCGGTTGATCCGCAGGTCCCGCATCATCTGCTCGACCGGCACCGCGCGCTCCCCGCGCGCGGCCAGGGATTCCGCGGTCTCATAGCCGCGCCCGCCGCGGATCTGCATCAGCTCGTCGGCGATGTGGCACGCCATCTCGCTGCACCACAGCTTGGCCAGGGCCGCCTCGATGCGGATGTCGTTGCGGTCCTCGTCGGCCATCTGCGCGGACAGCTCGAGCACCGCGTCGAGCGCGTACGCGGTTGAGGCGATGAACGAGATTTTGCTTGCCACCGCTTCGTGTTTGGCCACCGGCTTGCCCCACTGGACGCGCTCGCCGGACCACTCGCGGGCGATCTTGAGCGCCCACTTCGACGCCCCTGCCGCGTTCGCCGGAATCGACAGCCGCCCGGCATTGAGCGTGGTCAACGCGATCTTGAGGCCGTCGCCCTCGCGGCCGATCAGGTTTTCGCGCGGCACCCGCACGCGGTGGAACCGGGTCACGCCGTTTTCGATGCCGCGCAGTCCCATGAACTTGTTGCGCCGCTCGACGGTGATGCCGGGGGAATCGGCCTCGACGACGAACGCGCTCACGCCGCCCCGATGACCGTCGCTCTTGGGCACGCGCGCCATCACGACCAGCAGTTCGGCGACCAGCCCGTTGGTGGTCCACAGCTTTACGCCGTCGAGTTCGTACGCTGCGCCGTCGTCGACGGGCGTGGCCGTCGAACCCAGCCGTGCCGGGTCGGAGCCCACGTCCGGCTCGGTCAACAGGAACGCCGAGATCGCACCGGCGGCGCACCGCGGCAAGAACTTCCGCTTCTGCTCCTCGGTCCCGGCAAGCTTGAGCGGTTCGGGAACCCCGATCGACTGGTGGGCCGACAACAGCGCACCCAGGCTGGGGTTGACCGTCGAAACCATCATCAGCGCGCGGTTGTACGCCACTTGCGACATTTCCAGGCCGCCGTATTCGGCGGGTATCTTCATGCCGAAGCAGCCCAGTTCGGCCAGACCCTTGACGTATTCGTCGGGAATCTGCGCCTCGCGCTCGATGATGTTGCCGTCGACGGTCTGGAGGAACCCGCGCAGCTTGTCCAGGAACTCCCCGGTGCGGGCCTTCGCCTCCTCGGTTGGCTCGGGAAATGGGTGTATCAGGTCCAGCGAAAAACGGCCGAGGAACAATTCTTTGGCGAACGACGGTTTGTCCCAACCGCTTTCGCGCGATTCCTCGGCAACGGCTCTTGCCTGCTCTTCGGTGACGTGTGTTTGCTGTGCCATCGCAGCCTCCTCGGTTGTTGCAAGGAGGAATACCCAGTACTGGCCCGTTCTCACGTCACCGCGCACAGCGACCGCCGGATCGGCGGCGGGGCGCCAGGTGGTGCGGCCGCCGCACGCCGCCGCGCGGTGCCGCGCGACAGGAAAAGGTCAGGGTCAGGCGTCGAGCTCCCGGGCCACGGCGCGGACCACCTCGGAGACGCGCCGGGCCGTCTTGCGGTCGGGGTAGCGGCCTTTGCGCAGCTCGGGCTGCACGGTGCTCTCCAGCAACGTGATCATGTCCTCGACCATGCCGTGCAGCTCGTCGGGGGTGTGCTTGTGTTCGGCCGGCATCTCGCGACGCGGCTTGGTGAGGCTGGGGGGCGGCTCAATCAGTTTGAGGCTCAACGCCTGCGGTCCGCGCCTGCCGGACGCGATGCCGAATTCCACCCGCTGCCCGGATTTGAGCCCCTCGACACCCTCGGGTAGCGCCGACGCGCGGACGTACACGTCCTCGCCGTCCTCCTGCGACAGGAAGCCAAACCCCTTTTCGGAGTCGTACCACTTAACCTTGCCGGTCGGCACTGGTCTCACCTGCTTGTCTGACGGATCACTACTTCAACAACACAAGAAGCGTCCCGCCTGCGCAGGACGCGATGTCGAATCCTGATCCTACTCGGGTGCTTGCTCCAGGAGCACCCCCCGGCTTGCTCGTTAGTCGCTAGGCTGGCACTACTGCGGAGGAGATATGCGCCTGATCCTGAACGTCATCTGGCTGATATTCGGCGGCCTGTGGATGGCCGCCGGATATCTCGTTGCGGCGCTCGTCAGCTTCCTGCTGGTCGTCACGATTCCCTTCGGCTTCGCCTCGCTGCGCATCGCCTCCTATGCGTTGTGGCCGTTCGGTCGCACGCTCATCGACAAGCCGACGGCCGGAACCGGCGCGCTGCTCGGAAACGTCCTCTGGGTGCTGCTGTTCGGACTGTGGCTGGCGATCGGTCATCTTCTCAGCGCGGTGGCGATGGCGGCCACGATCGTCGGGATTCCGCTGGCGGTGGCCAACCTCAAACTCATCCCCGTCTCGTTGATGCCGTTGGGCAAGCAGGTCGTCTGGGTCGACTCGCGCGGCTCGTCAGCGCGGGTGCCGGCATGACGCTGACCGCACTGGGCGTGCCGGCGGTGCCCGGCCGTACGGAGCGTCGCGACGTCGCGGCGCAGGCGCCGACCCAGGGCCCGCTGATCGACACCTTCGGCAGGGCGGCCACCGACCTGCGGGTGTCGCTGACCGACCGCTGCAACCTGCGGTGCAATTACTGCATGCCCGCCGAAGGGCTGGACTGGCTGCCCGGGGAGCAACTCCTGCGGCCCGTGGAGCTGGCCAGGCTGATGCGCATCGCGGTCACCCGCCTCGGCGTCACCAGCGTGCGGTTCACCGGCGGCGAGCCGCTGCTGTCGCCCCATCTGGAAGAGATGGTCGAGGCGGCCGCCGGCCTGCGGCCCCGCCCGGAGATCTCGTTGACCACCAACGGGGTGGGCTTGGCGCGGCGCGCAGCCGCCCTCGCCGGCGCGGGCGTGGACCGGGTCAACGTGTCGCTGGACACCATGGACCCGTCCCGGTTCGCGGCCATCACCCGCCGCGACCGGCTCACGGACGTGCTGGCCGGCTTGACCGCCGCCAACGAGGCGGGCCTGGCGCCGGTGAAGGTGAATGCCGTGCTCGACCCCGCCACCGGCCGCGAAGACGTCGTCGAGCTGTTGCGGTTCTGCCTCGAGCACGGCTACCAGCTGCGGGTCATCGAGCAGATGCCGCTGGATGCCGGGCATCAATGGCGCCGGGCGGCCGCGCTGAGCTCCGAGGACGTGCTGGAGGCGCTGCGGCCGCACTTTCGGCTGCGCCCGGACCCGGCGCCGCGCGGATCCGCCCCGGCCGAGCTGTATCTGGTCGACGCGGGACCGGACACCCCGAGCGGCAAGGTCGGCGTCATCGCATCGGTCTCGCACGCCTTCTGCGCGACATGCGACCGCACCCGGCTCACGGCCGACGGCCAGATCCGCAGCTGCCTGTTCTCCGCCGAGGAGACCGACCTTCGGGGCTTGTTGCGCGGTGGTGCGGACGACGACGCGATCGAGGCGGCATGGCGCAGCGCGATGTGGGGCAAGCCCGCCGGCCACGGCATCAACGATCCCGGCTTCGTCCAGCCCGATCGCCCGATGAGCGCCATCGGCGGCTAGCCCGATGGAGCACGCCCCCGCCGAAACGGACGGCATCCAGGTGACGGTCCGCTACTTCGCCGCCGCACGCGCGGCGGCGGGCACCGAGTCGGAAACCGTGGTGCTGCGTCCGGGCACCACCGTTTCCGAACTCGTCGACAGGCTCGCCGGCCGCGGCACCCGGCTGGCCACGGTGCTGACGCGCTGCTCGTACCTGCGCGACGGCATCGCCGTCCGAGACGAGGCCATCGCGTTGCACACGGGAGACACCCTCGACGTCCTCCCGCCGTTTGCTGGCGGGTAACGTCTGTGACATATCTCACGTAACGGAACGATAACAGCGCAGCCACGGTCCGATTACAGGCAGTATGACCTGCGGAAATCCCCAGTGTTACTGGGGTTTTCGTAAGTGACCGTGACGGAAACGCCGGGTTTCGTTAAACGTGACGGCACGAACAGGACCCGCTACCGTCTCCCGGAGGTTCGCCAAGCATAGCGAGATGGCGTTCCTCCCTCGCCTATCGCGCCGAACTCCATCCAATGGGCGGGGGACACCGAATCTGGATGGAGGCGGGGGACCCACCGGTCCACCGTGACGGAGTGGGGTCGCTTCGGCGGCCCCTTGGGGTGAAGCCCGCGTCGTCTCACGGACGAGCACGACGCAGGCCGGGTGGCCTCTCCAACCCGAACCCGACAGCTGACCTCGCAGGCGCGTCACGAGAGGAAACCCCGGCGCGCATGAGTGGACGTCACCGCAAGCCCACCACGTCGAACATCAACGTCGCCAAGATCGCCCTCACCGGGGCGGTGCTTGGTGGCGGCGGCATCGCCCTCGCGGGCCAGGCCGCCGCGGCCACCGACGGCGAGTGGGACCAGGTAGCCCGCTGCGAGTCCGGCGGCAACTGGTCGATCAACACCGGCAACGGCTACCACGGCGGCCTGCAGTTCAGCCAGGGCACCTGGGCCGCCCACGGCGGCGGCGAGTACGCCCCATCGGCCCAGCTGGCCACCCGGGAACAGCAGATCGCCGTCGGCGAGCGAGTACTGGCGACTCAGGGACGCGGCGCCTGGCCCGTGTGCGGTCACGGCCTGTCGGCCGCCACCCCGCGCAACGTGCCCACCACGCCGGCCGAGATGGACGCGCCGCTGGATGCGCCTGGCATGAACGGTGAGCCGGCGCCGCTGGCCCCGCCGCCCGCGGACGCTCCTGCGCCCGACGCGCCGCCGCCCGGCGACGCTCCCGCGCCGCCCGCGCGGGTGGAGCTGGCCGCCAACGACCGTTGGGCACCCCCCGGTGAGGACCTGCCGCCCGCGGCGCCGCAAGACCTGGCTCCGCCGGCGCCCCCGGCCGACGCCCTGCCGCCCGCGCCCCCGGCCGACGCCCTGCCGCCCGCGCCCCCCGCGGACATCCCGCCTCCCGCGGACGTACCGCCCGCTCCCCCGGAAGACCTCGCACCACCGGCGCCCCCCGCCGACGCCCTGCCGCCCGCGCCTCCCGCGGACGCCCTGCCGCCCGCGCCCCCGGAGGACCTCGCACCACCGGCGCCCCCGGCCGACGCCCTGCCGCCCGCGCCCCCCGCGGACATCCCGCCTCCCGCGGACGTACCGCCCGCTCCCCCGGAAGACCTCGCACCACCGGCGCCCCCCGCCGACGCCCTGCCGCCCGCGCCCCCGGAGGACCTCGCACCACCGGCGCCCCCGGCCGACGCCCTGCCGCCGGCCGACGTGCCGCCGCCGGCCGACATGCCCCCGCCGCCGCCCGGCGACGAAAACGGCGCACCCGTCGACCCGCAGCCGGCCTCCGAGGTCGCCTACACGAAGCGACTGTGGGAAGCGATCCGTGGACAGGGCGTCCACGGCAACGACGCGCTGGACGCCCTCGCGCAGCCTTCCGTCATCGCCTAGCGGCCGGGCGGCGTCCGCGCCGTCAGGCCGAGCCCACCCATTCGTCGGTGCCGTCGTCGAAGAACTGGTGTTTCCACATCGGTAGCCGCTCCTTGATGGTGTCGACCAGCAGGGCACACGTCGCAAATGCCGCTTGTCGGTGGTCGGCGGCCACCGCGGCCACCAGGGCCGCTTCACCCACATGCAGCGCCCCGATCCGATGGCTGGCCGCGACGGCGCGCAACCCGCTGGACCGCTCGGCGATCTCGGTGACGACATCGGTCAGCACCTGCGGGGCCGACGGATGCGCCGAATACTCCAGCCGCACCACGCGGCGCCCGCCGTCGTGGTCGCGGATCATGCCGACGAACCCGACGACGGCGCCGGCCGACCGATGACGCACCAGGTCCTCGTGTTCGGCCAGGAAGATCGGCCGGTCGGTCACCTCGGCGCGCACGACCAGCGTCATCGCCGGTGGTCTTCGCCGGCGAGCTGGTCGAGCGCGTGGTCGAGCACGTCGGCGAGCACGGCCAGGCCGTCGCGGACCCCGCCGGGCGACCCGGGCAGGTTGACGACCAGGGTACGGCCGGCGACCCCGCACACCCCCCGCGACAGCACCGACGTCGGTACCTCCGGAAGGCCGGAGCGGCGGATGGCGTCGGCCAACCCGGGAATCATGTAGTCCAGCACCGCCACGGTCTGGTCCGGGGTGCTGTCGGTGGGCGAGATGCCGGTACCGCCCGAGGTGATGATGACGTCGACGTCGTCGCCGACCGCTTGGCGCAGTGCCGCACCGACCGGTTCCCCGTCGGCGACCACCTCCGGCGTCACGGGCGCGAATCCACGCTGGCCCAGCCAGTCGGCGATGATCGGCCCGCAGCGGTCGTCGTACGCCCCGGTCGACGCTCGGGTCGAGGCGACGATGACGCGTGCGGATCGGTCGCCCATCAGCGCACCCATTTCCCGCTCTTGCCGCCCTCCTTGCGAAGGACCCGGATGTCGTCGATGCGTGCGGCCGGGTCGACCGCCTTGATCATGTCGTAGAGCGTGAGCCCGGCCACGCTGACGGCGGTCAGGGCCTCCATCTCCACGCCCGTGCGGTCGGTGCTGCGCACCGTCGCGGTGATCTCGATATCGGACTCGCCGACGGCGAAATCGACATCAACCCCGGTCAGCGCGAGCTGATGGCACAGCGGGATCAGGTCACTGGTGCGCTTGGCCGCCAGCACGCCCGCGACCCGCGCGGTCGCCAACGCGTCCCCCTTGGGCAGCCCGCCGGTCGAGATCAGCCCCACCACGTGCGCCGAGGTGCGCACGGCCCCGCCAGCCACGGCCGTGCGCCTGGTGGCCGCCTTCTCGGTGACGTCGACCATGCGCGCGGCCCCCTGCTCGTCCAGGTGTGACAACGGGCCCGAGCCGACTCCCCCCGACCGGCGGGCCGCCGCCCCGGATGCCTCGGCCATCGCGGCGACCTAACGGTTGATTTCGGTAACCGGGTGGACGTAGGGCAGATCGTCGGAGGGCACCGGGAAGACCAGCTCACCGAAGGGCGACAACGCACCCGTGCGGTCGCTCACCAATTCGCTTACCGCGTGGTCGTCCGGGCCGGTCGCCGGCCAGCCGTTGTCGACATACTTGGTTTTGGGGGCTTTGCCCTCAGCCTTGTCAGCCACGGGATCCATTCTGACAGGTCGCGCACGCGCGCGTGGCGGCAAGGGGCCCTCAAGCGGGCTGCCCGCCCCCCGCCGCGCACCGGTTGACCAGCGGATCCTGGGCGCAAACCTGGGGCCACCCGTGACCACTGCCCCCTCGCGGCCGCGACCAGACCGGTGTTCACCGCGACGGCGGCCCCGTACTTGCTCCTGGACGTCGGCCACGGGGTGTGCGCAACCCGCACGCGCCGCTGGACCGGGTGGTGCGGACCGGGCACGCCGGCCGTGCAACGGTACGACCCGGCGCCCGCCGGCTGCCGCGGTTCGTTCCCAGGACCGTGCAGTCCGGTCGACTCGCCGCTCACCGACGAGAGGACGCTCGTGGTTGCCATCTAGGGCTGGAGCGGCCGCTGACCGTGAGCTTCGCGTCCCCCGACTGGCTTACGCTGGTCAGCAATGACCGACAACACCCCGGATATCCCGCTGGGGTCCTGGCTGGCCGACTTGCCCGACGAGCGGCTGATCCGACTGCTGGAACTGCGGCCAGACCTCGCGCAACCCCCACCGGGCAGCATCGCCGCCCTGGCCGCGCGTGCGCAGGCCCGCCAGTCGGTGCGGGCCGCCACCGACGACCTCGACTTCCTGCGGCTGGCGGTGCTCGACGCGCTGCTGGTTCTGCAGGCCGACTCGACGCCGGTCCCCGGCGCGAAGCTTCTGGCGCTGATCGGGGACCGCGCCCCGGAGGCCGACGTGCTCGACGCGCTGGCCGACCTGAAGCAGCGCGCCCTGGCCTGGGGCGAGGCCGCGGTCCAAGTGGCCGCCGACACGGGCACCGCCCTGCCGTGGCACCCGGGACAGGTCATGCTCGAGGACGCCACGCGAACGGGTGAACAGATCTCCGAGCTCATCGACGGTCTCGACCCGGCGCAGCGGGAGGTGCTGGACAAGCTGCT
This sequence comes from uncultured Actinomycetota bacterium, assembly GCA_963711445.1. Classification (GTDB taxonomy): domain Bacteria; phylum Actinomycetota; class Actinomycetes; order Mycobacteriales; family Mycobacteriaceae; genus Mycobacterium. Next base: position 178,873 of record CAVQEF010000001.1, on the reverse strand, counting down.
CGAGGGCTCGCCGATGGGCCGTACCCGCGACGCCGCACCCGGCGCCCCGGCGGACCGCCCGGTGCCGCAGCTGCTGGCGCTGGGGCTGCTGCGGCGCATCGACGCCGAGACGGTGATCCTGCCCCGCCACGTCGGGCAGGTGCTGCGCGGGGAGCGGCCGGGTCCGATGCAGCTGAGGACGCCCGACCCGGTGGTGTCGACGACCACGCCCGACGACGTCGACGCCGCGGCCGCGGGAGCCGTCATCGACCTGCTCCGTGAACTCGACGTCGTGCTCGAAACACTTTCCGCCGCACCGATTTCCGAGCTGCGCAGCGGCGGGCTGGGGGTCCGCGACCTCAAGCGGCTGGCGAAGGCGACGGGCATCGGCGAGCCCCGGCTCGGGTTGGTCCTCGAGGTCGCGGCCGCGGCCGGGCTGATCGCCAGCGGCACGCCCGATCCCGAACCGGCGGACGGGGACGGGCCCTACTGGGCGCCGACGGCGGCCGCCGACCGGTTCGCCGCGCTGTCCCCCGCCGAGCGGTGGCACCTGCTCGCCGTCACCTGGCTGGACCTGCCGGGCCGCCCGGCGTTGATCGGCACCCGCGGCCCGGACGCCAAACCCTATGGCGCCCTGTCGGACTCGCTGTACTCGACGGCCGCACCGCTGGATCGGCGGCTGCTGTTGGGCATGCTGTCGGAGCTGCCCGCCGGGGCGGGCGTCGATGCGGCCGAGGCTTCGGGGGCGCTGGTGTGGCGCCGCCCGCGCTGGGCGCGACGGCTGCAGCCGGGACCGGTCGGCGATCTGCTGGCCGAGAGCCACGCGCTGGGGCTGGTGGGCCGGGGCGCGATCAGCACGCCCGGCCGCGAACTGCTGGACGCCGCCGCCGACCCGCGAGGCGCGGTCGACGCGATGCTGCGCGCGCTACCCGAACCCATCGACCATTTCCTGGTGCAGGCCGACCTGACCGTCGTGGTCCCCGGCCCGCTACGACGCGACCTCGCCGACCAGCTGGCCACGGTCGCCACCGTCGAATCGGCCGGCGCCGCGATGGTGTATCGCATCAGCGAGCAGTCGATCCGACACGCGCTCGACGTCGGCACGACCCGCGACTGGATGCAGAGCTTTTTCACCCGATATTCGAAAACTCCCGTGCCGCAGGGGCTTACCTACCTCATCGACGACGTGGCGCGCCGTCATGGCCAGCTCCGGATCGGCATGGCCGCCTCGTTCGTGCGCTGCGAAGACCCCGCGCTGCTGGCCCAGGCGGTGGCGGCGCCGGCCGTCGAAGGGGTGCAGCTGCGCGCTTTGGCGCCGACGGTCGCGGTGTCGCCCGCCCCGATCGGCGAGGTGCTGGCCGCCCTGCGCGCGGCGGGCTTCGCCCCCGCCGCCGAGGATTCCTCCGGCGCGATCGTCGACGTCCGGCCCCGCGGCGCCCGGGTGGCCACCCCGCAACAGCGCCGGCCGTACCGCCCGGCGCCGCGCCCGAGCCCCGAGACGCTGGACGCCGTCGTCTCGGTGCTGCGCAAGGTCACCGCCGCGCCGTTCGGGAACAGCCGCGTCGATCCGGCGCTCGCGGTGTCGCTGCTGCAGCGCGCGGCCAAGGACCAGGAGACGCTGGTGATCGGTTACCTCGACGCCGCCGGCGTGGCCACCCAGCGGGTGGTGTCGCCGATCACCATTCGCGGTGGTCAACTGGTGGCCTTCGATTCGGGGTCCGGGCGGCTGCGTGATTTCGCCATCCACCGCATCACGTCGGTGATGTCGGCCCACGGCCGATAATGGATGGCACGACCCGCCCCGGGGCGATGATCAGGAGGAGTGGCGGCTGTGACTGACGGACCGTTGATCGTGCAGTCCGACAAGACGGTGTTGCTCGAGGTGGACCACGAGCAGGCCGGCGCGGCGCGCGCCGCCATCGCGCCGTTCGCCGAGTTGGAGCGCGCGCCCGAGCACGTGCACACCTACCGGATCACACCGCTGGCGTTGTGGAACGCTCGCGCCGCCGGGCACGACGCCGAGCAGGTCGTCGACGCGCTGGTCTCGCACTCCCGCTACGCGGTGCCGCAGCCGCTGCTGGTCGACATCGTCGACACCATGGCCCGTTACGGCCGCCTGCAGCTGGTCAAGCACCCCGCGCACGGCCTCACGCTGGTGAGCCTGGACCGCGCGGTGCTCGAGGAGGTGCTGCGCAACAAGAAGATCGCCCCGATGCTGGGCGCGCGCATCGACGACGACACCGTCGTCGTGCACCCCAGCGAGCGCGGTCGTGTCAAGCAGATGCTGCTCAAGATCGGTTGGCCCGCGGAGGATCTCGCCGGTTATGTCGACGGCGAGGCACATCCGATCAGTTTGCGCCAGGACGGCTGGCAGCTGCGCGACTATCAGCAGCTGGCCACCGACTCCTTCTGGGACGGCGGTTCCGGGGTGGTGGTGCTCCCGTGCGGCGCGGGCAAGACTTTGGTCGGCGCGGCTGCGATGGCCAGGGCCAGCGCCACGACGCTGATCCTGGTGACCAACATCGTCGCCGCCCGGCAATGGAAGCGCGAGCTGGTGGCACGCACCTCGCTGACCGAGGAGGAGATCGGCGAATACTCCGGGGAGCGCAAGGAGATCCGGCCCGTCACCATCTCGACGTACCAGATGGTCACGCGCCGCACCAAGGGCGAATATCGCCATTTGGAGCTCTTCGACAGCCGCGACTGGGGGCTGATCGTCTACGACGAGGTGCACCTGCTGCCCGCGCCGGTGTTCCGGATGACCGCGGACCTGCAGTCCAAACGCCGCCTGGGCCTGACCGCGACACTGGTCCGCGAGGACGGCCGCGAGGGCGACGTGTTCTCCCTGATCGGCCCGAAGCGTTACGACGCGCCGTGGAAGGACATCGAGGCGCAGGGCTGGATCGCGCCGGCGGAGTGCGTCGAGGTGCGGGTCACCATGACCGACAACGAGCGGATGATCTATGCCACCGCCGAACCCGAAGAGCGCTACAAGGTTTGCTCGACGGCGCATTCGAAGGTCGCCGTGGTCAAGTCGGTGCTGAGCCGGCACCCCGGCGAACAGACCCTGGTGATCGGCGCCTACCTGGACCAGCTCGACGAGCTCGGCGCCGAGCTGAACGCCCCGGTGATCCAGGGGTCGACGCGGACCCGGGAACGCGAGGAGCTGTTCGACGCCTTCCGCCGCGGGGAGGTGTCTACGCTGGTGGTGTCCAAGGTCGCCAACTTCTCCATCGACCTGCCGGAAGCCTCGGTGGCGGTGCAGGTTTCGGGAACATTCGGCTCACGCCAGGAGGAGGCGCAACGGCTGGGCAGGTTGTTGCGGCCCAAGTCCGACGGTGGCGGCGCCATCTTCTATTCCGTGGTGGCACGCGACAGCCTGGACGCCGAGTACGCCGCGCACCGGCAGCGCTTCCTCGCCGAGCAGGGCTACGGCTACGTCATCCGCGACGCCGACGACCTGCTGGGCCCGGCGATCTAAGCCTGGCGCCAGAGCTAGAGCTAGAGCGACAGGATGGTCGCCGACGCGGTGCCCGGTGCGCCGTAGACCTGGGCCAGGCCGACGCGCGGGCTGCCGGGCACCTGCCGCTCGCCCGCCTCGCCGCGCAGCTGGCGCACCAGCTCGTGCACCTGCCGCAGCCCGGATGCGCCGATCGGCTCGCCGTTGGCGATCAACCCGCCGTCGGTGTTGACCGGCATCGAGCCGTGGATCTCGGTGGCTCCGTCGGCCACGAGCTTCTCCTGCTCGCCGTCGGCGCACAGACCCGTCTCGGCCATGTGGATCACCTCGGCGCCGGCGTCGGTGTCCTGCAGCTGGGCGACGTCGACGTCCTCGGGACCGATGCCCGCCGCCTCGTAGGCGGCCTTGGCCGCGTACACCGTCGGCGAGGCATCCTCGTCCAACGGTGCCGACGTGGCATGCACCTCGTAGGCCCCGAACCGCCGGGTGCGAATCTCGCAGGCCCGCACGTACACCGGCTTGTCGGTGAACTTGTGCGCCATGTCGGCGCGGCACATGACGACGGCGGCGGCGCCCTCGTCGGGCGCGCAGAACATGTACTGCGTCAGCGGATAGTTGAGCACGGCGGAGTTGAGGATCTCCTCCTCGGGAATCGGCTTGCGCCGGAATGCATTCGGGTTCAGCGCGCCGTTGCGGAAGTTCTTGGCGGCGACCTTGGCCAGCGTGGCCTGGGAGATGTTGTGGTCGTGGAGGTACTTGTTGGCCTTCATCCCGAAGAACTTGGTGGTGACGAACTGACCGTTTTGCGCGTACCACTGCGGCAGCGCCAGCTTGGCCGGGTCGTCGGTGAACGCGCCGCGCGGGTGCTTGTCCAGGCCGATGGCGATGCCGAGGTCGTACTTCCCCAGCCGGATGGTGTCGGCGGTCTGCTGGATGGCACTGGCCGCGGTGGCGCACGCGTTGAACACGTTGGTGAACGTGATGCCGGTCAACCCGACCAGCCGGGTCACCGCGTCGGGGTTGGACACCTCGTGACTGCCCCCGAACCCGAACTGGATGTCCTTCCAGTCCACGCCGGCGTCGGCCAGTGCGGAGTGGATGGCCTCGGCGCCCATCTGCATCGCGGTCTTGTCGAACCTGCCGAACGGGTGCAACCCCACGCCGATGATGGCGACATCGTTGCTCATTTCAGCTCCTCTCCGGTAGATGGCGGCGACCCGCTTCACCCGGCGTCGCCGCGCTCGCGATCGCCACTAGACCGGCTGGAATGCGAACGTGACGATTTCGTTGCCGTCGGCGTCGGTGGTGAACGGCACCATGGTCAACTCGACCTCCTGGCCGAACCGGATCCTGGCCGGATCGTTCTCGGTGAGCCGGCCCTCGACCCGGATGACCGCGTCCTGTCCCGAGCCGAGCTGGACCAGCCCGACGCCGAACGGCACGAAATCCTTGCCGGACGGGCCGGCGTAGGGCGCCCCGGGCGGGAAGCCCTGCGTGGTCCATGCCACCAGGGTGCCGCGACGCGGGAGCAGCACCTCTTTCATGTCTCCGGCGCTGCAGCGCGGGCACCACTGCTGCACGGGAAACGTCGTGGCGCCGCAGTCGCCGCAGCGGCTGCCGATCAGCTGCGGCTCCTCGTCGGGCCAGGTGGAGATTTCGGGTGCGAGTGCCTTTTGCATCGAAAGTCCTCCAGCGATCATTCGCAGTTCGTGCGCGAGAATGCGCTCACTGAAAGGTACAACAGCATTCGATGAAAGTGGAAATTACGTTCTCGCAGGAGGAGCCGGTCCGGCGACGGTGCGGCCCACCAGGCGATGCCACGAGCCGATATCGCCGGCGATATCGCTTTCGCCAACCGTGTGACGGGCTCCCGCGCTGTAGTGGTGGGGCACCCGAGGCTGCCTTGACTATCGTGAAGGCGCCGCCGCAACCCAAGGAGACGACCATGCCCGTCACGGTGATACTGGAACTGAAATTCAAGCCCGACGCGGTGCCCGCGGCGCGCGACGTCATGGGCCGGGCCCTGCAGGACACCCGGGCGTTCTCCGGCAATCTCGGCACCGACGTGCTCGTCGACGAGGACGACGAAGCCCACTGGCTCATCTACGAACTCTGGGCGACGGTCGAGGACGACGAGGCCTACCGGGCGTTTCGCGCCGGCGACGGGAAGCTGACCGAGCTCCCTCCCCTGCTGGCCGCGCCTCCGGTCAAGACCCGCTACGCCACGGCGGACGTCTAACTCAACGCGGGGATCACCTCGCGCTCGAACAATTCGATTCCGGAGCGGTCATAGGCGGCCTCCGGGAAGTAGCAGATCACGTACGCGCATCCGAGGTCGCGGATCTTCGTGAGCCGCTCGATCACCTGTTCCGGTGTGCCCGTCGCCGACTCGGGGCCGCTGGTGCCGGCGATCATCGCGTCGGCCACCGCCTCCGGGATGTAGCGCACCAGGCGGTCGCGGACGCGTTGCATCCGGTCGGTCACGTCGGCGTCGGACGCTCCGATCACCGCGTTGATGTTGACCGAACGCACGATGGCGTCGAAGTCGGTGCCCACCTCGCGGCAGTGCTGGGCCAGCACGTCCGACTTGTGGGCGAACGCTTCGGGCTCCGGCGTGAAGTTGGTGTACTGCGCGTATTTCGCGGCGATGCGCAGGGTCACCTTCTCCCCGCCACCGGCGATCCACATCGGTATCCCGTTGTCCTGCAATGGCTTAGGGGCCACGATCGCACCGTCCACCTGATAGTGCCTGCCATCGAAGCTGACCTTGCCGTCGCGCCAGGCGTCCCGCATGATCTGCACGCCCTCGTCCAGGCGGCCCAACCGCACCCCGGCGGACGGGAACCCGTAACCGTAAGCCCGCCACTCGTGTTCGTACCAGCCGCCACCGATGCCCAGCTGAATACGGCCCCCCGAGATGATGTCGGCCGTAGCCGCCACCTTCGCCAGGTAGACCGGGTTGCGGTAGCTCATCGCCGTACACATCTGACCGAGCTTGATACGCGACGTGCTGACCGCATAGGCGGCCATCAGCGACCACGCCTCGTGGGTGGCCTCGCCCGTCGGCATCGGGACGGTGTGGAAGTGGTCGTACACCCACAGCGAATCCCAGGCGCCGCCGTCGGCGTGGGCGGCCAGGTCGCGCATCACCGGCCAGTGCTCCGCGGTATCGATGCCGACCAGATCCATCCGCCAGCCCTGCGGTATGAAAAGTCCAAAGCGCATAGCAGAGGACTTTAGCCTTGACCCGGTAGGCTGCGGGCCGAACACCAGCGCGCGGCCTGATGCCCGATGCCGGTTGCCGATCGAGCCGATGGAGGCGCGCAGTGCGGGTACTGATCTCCGGCGCCAGCATCGCGGGACCGGTGCTGGCGTACTGGCTGAACCGCTACGGCTTCGAGGTCACCGTGGTCGAACGCGCGCCGGCGCTGCGCAAGGCCGGCGGCCACGGCGTCGACCTGTTCCGCCCGGCGATGGACATTTCCGCGAAGATGGGCGTCCTGCCGCGCATCGAGGCGCGCGCCACCGGGATCGACCGGCTGATCATGTACCGCGAGGGCCGGGCGCGACCCATCGAGGTCGATCTCACCAAGATCTACGGCGCCACCTCCGACAAGCACGTGGAGATCATGCGCGACGACCTCAGCGAGATCTACCACGCCGCGGGACGCGACGATGTCGAGTACGTATTCGGCGACTCCATCACGTCCATCGACCACGAGGGTGGGGTGACGTTCGAGCACGCTCCCGCCCGCGGCTTCGACGTCATCGTCGGCGCCGACGGACTGCACTCCAACGTGCGTCGCCTGACGTTCGGCGAGGAGGCCGAGCTCACCCGCTTCCTCGGCGGATATCTCGCTGTGGTGTCGGTTCCCAAGGCGCTCGTCACCGGTGGCGAGATGGTGACCCACGTCGGCGTCGGGCGCTTGGCGGGGATCTACACCGCCGAGCATCTCGACGACGCGCGGGCGGTGTATCTGTTCCGCAGCAAAGAGCAACTCGACTATGACCATCGGGATGCCGTCCGGCAGAAGCACTTACTGCGCGAAGTCTTTGAGGGCATGCATTCCGAGGTGGACCGCTGGCTGGCGGAACTCGACCAGGCGCCGGCGTTCTACTTCGACGCGATCAGTCAACTGCGGCTGGACCGATGGTCGCGGCGGCGGGCGACGCTGGTCGGCGACGCCGGGTACTGCCCGGGCCCCGCGGTCGGCGGCAGCACCAGCCTCGCGGTGCTGGGCGCCTACGTGCTGGCCGGTGAGCTCGCCCGGGCGGACGGCGATCACCTGCGCGCGTTCGCCGCCTACGAGCTACAGATGCGCGAGCCGGTGCACCTGAGCCGGTCCTTTGCGCGCGCCGCCGCCAAGAGCATCATTCCCGGTTCCCCGGCCGGGGTATGGGCGCTGACCCGCGGCGCCCAACTGGTCTCGCGAATGCCCGCACCGCTGTCGAGGGCGCTGGCCAAGCTCAACACCAAGGGCGTGCGCCTGTACGACTCGATGCAGGTGCCCGACTATGCCGAAGTCGACGTCTGAGAGCATGGCCTGCATGGAGCTCAGCGGTGTGGGGGTATGGAGTAGTCAGCTGCGTTACGGCGATCCGGCCGAGTCCGCCGAAGCGGCAGCGGAATTGGACGAGCTGGGCTTCCCGGCGCTGTGGATTCCCGACGTCGGCGGGCCGCTGTTCGACGCGATCGGCCGGCTGCTTGCCGCGACCAAGCGCACGGTGATCGCCACGGGAATCCTGAACCTGTGGATGCACTCGCCGGGCGACGTCGCCGAATCCTTCGCGGCGCTGACCGCCGAGCACGGGGACCGGTTCCTGCTGGGCATCGGCGTCAGCCACGCCCCCCTGATCGACGCCCGCGAGCCAGGGCGTTACCGCAAGCCACTGGCGGCGACGGCGTCGTTTCTGGACGGGCTGGATGCCGCGCCCCGGCCGGTGCCCCAAGAGCGCAGGGCGCTGGCCGCGCTCGGCCCCAAGATGCTGACGTTGTCCGCGAACCGCACCCGCGGAGCACATCCCTACCTGGTCACTCCGGACCACACCGCCTCCGCCCGCGCGATTTTGGGTGAGGGCCCGTTGCTGATGCCCGAGCAGACGGTCATCCTCTGTGACAGCGCCGAGGAGGCCCGCAGCATCGGGACCGACATGCTGCGGTCGTATCTGTCGATGCCGAATTACGCCAACAACATGTTGCGCAGCGGCTTTTCCGTGGACGACGTGGCGCAGGTCAGCGATCGGCTCTTCGACGCGATCATCGCCTGGGGTGACGAAGAGGCGATCATGCGCAGGGTCGCCGAGCACCGGTCGGCCGGCGCCGACCACGTGTGCGTCCAGGTGCTGACCGCCGACCCGCGGGCCTTTCCCCGCGAGCAGTGGCGCCGACTCGCCGCCGCCCGCACCGGCTAGGCATCCCGCCCGGCAGACGCAAAATCGCCCAAAAGCATTGCTTTTTGGGCGATTTTGCGTCTGCTCGCGCAGCGGAACCTTACGTCAACGAGTCCGGCGGCAGGAACCGGTCGCCGTACTTGGCGGCCAGCTCGCGGGCCCGGGCCACGAAGGCTTCCTTGCCGATGCCGCCCGGTCCCTCGTAGCCGGCGATGAACTGGGCGCTGCCGCCGGTCCACGGCGGGAAGCCGATGCCCATGATCGACCCGATGTTGGCGTCGGCGGTCGAGATCAGCACGCCCTCGTCGAGGCACTTCTGGGTTTCCAGCGCCTCGGCGAACAGCATCCGGTCGATCATGTCCTGCAGCGGCGGCTGCGACGAGCCGGACTTGAACGTCTCGCGCAGCCCCGGCCACAGGCCGGTGCGCTTGCCGTCCACGTACTCGTAGAAGCCGGCACCCTTCAACCGCGACGGGCGGCCGATCTCGATCATCTTCTCGACGACCGCCTCGGCCGGGTGCGGCTCGTAGGTGCCGCCGGTGGCCTCGACACCCTTGCGGGTGGCGACGGCGATCTTGTGCATCAGCTCAAGGTTCAGCTCGTCGGACAGCTGCAGCGGCGGCGCCGGGTAGCCCGCCTGCGAACCGGCGTGCTCGATGCTGGCGGGCTCGACGCCCTCGCCGAGCATGGCCAGCGCCTCGTTGACGAACGTCCCGATGACCCGCGACGTGAAGAAGCCACGACTGTCGTTGACCACGATCGGGGTCTTGCCGATGGCCAGGGTGTAGTCGAACACCCGCGCCAGCGTCTCGTCGGAGGTCTTCTCGCCCTTGATGATCTCTACCAGCGGCATCTTGTCGACCGGCGAGAAGAAGTGGATCCCGATGAAGTCCTCTTGGCGCTTGACCCCGGTCGCCAGGCCGGTGATCGGCAACGTCGAGGTGTTCGAGCCGAGCACCGCGTTGGGCTCGAGGACGTCTTCGATCTCCTGAAACACCTTGTGCTTGAGGTCCTGGTCCTCGAACACCGCCTCGATCACGAAGTCGACGCCGGCCAAATCCGAGGGATCGCCCGTCGGCTTGATGCGGTCCAGCAGCGCCTTTGACTTCTCCTCGGTGGTCTTGCCGCGTTCCAGTGCCTTGGCCTCCAGCTTCTCGGAGTAGCCCTTGCCTTTAGCGGCCGCTTCCGCGCTCACATCTTTGAGCACGACGTCGTATCCGGCCTTGGCCGAGACGTAGGCGATGCCGGCGCCCATCATGCCCGCGCCCAGCACGCCGATCTTGTTGATCTTGACCGGCTCGATCCCGTCGGGCCGCGAGCCGCCGGAGGTGATGTGCTGCAGGTCGAAGAAGAACGCCTGAATCATGTTCTTGGCGGTCTGGCCGGTGACCAGCTCGGTGAAGTAGCGGCTCTCGATGCGGGTGGCGGTGTCGAAGTCGACCTGCGCGCCCTCGACCGCGGCGGCCAGGATGGCCCGCGGTGCGGGCATCGGCGCACCCTTGAGCTGCTTGCGCAGCAGCGAGGGGAACGACGGCAGGATCGACGCGAGTGCCGGCGACGACGGGGTGCCGCCGGGCATCTTGTAGCCCTTCTTGTCCCAGGGCTGCTCGTGCGAGTCCGGGTTGGCCTTGATCCACGCCTTGGCGGCGGGCACCAATTCCTCAACCGAGCCGACGAGCTCGTCGACCAGGCCGTTGTCCTTGGCCGCGCCCGGCTTGAAGCGGGTGCCCTGGCTCAGCACGTTGACGAAGGCGTTCTGGATGCCCAGCATCCGCACCGTGCGGGTCACCCCGCCACCACCGGGCAGCAGGCCCAGCGTGACCTCGGGCACCCCGATCTGGACGCCCTTGACGTCGGCGACGATGCGGTGGTGGCAGGCCAGCGCGATCTCGAGGCCGCCGCCCAGCGCCGCCCCGTTGATGGCGGCCACCACCGGCTTGCCCAGGGTCTCCAGGGTGCGCAGGTCGCGCTTGATGTCCTCGACCTCGTCGAAGATCTCGCCGGCGTTCTCCGGGGCGGCGTTGATCATCCTCTTGAGGTCACCGCCGGCGAAGAAGGTTTTCTTCGCGCTGGTAATCACCACGCCGGTGATCGAGTCCTTTTCGGCGACAAGGCGTTCGACCGTCTTGTGCATGGACTCCTTGTAGTGCTCGTTCATCACGTTGGCCGACCCGGTCGGGTCGTCCAGCGTCAGCGTGACGATGCCGTCGGCGTCCTTGTCCCACTGAATCGTGTTCTCGGCCATGGTCTTAAACCCTCTCGATGATGGTGGCCACGCCCATGCCCCCACCGATGCAGAGTGTCACCAACGCGCGCCGGGCGTTGCGGCGCTCGAGCTCGTCGACCATGGTGCCCAGGAGCATGGCGCCGGTGGCCCCCAGCGGGTGGCCCATCGCGATGGCGCCGCCGTTGACGTTGAGCTTCTCGTCGGGGATGTTGAGGTCCTTCTGGAACTTCAGCACGACCGACGCGAAGGCCTCGTTCAGCTCGAACAGGTCGATGTCGTCGACGGACAGCCCGGCCCGGTCGAGCGCCTTCTGGGTGGCCGGCGTCGGGCCGGTCAGCATGATGGTCGGGTCGGAACCGGTGGTGGCGGTGGCCACGATGCGGGCCCGCGGGGTCAGGCCCTGCGACTTGCCGGCCGCCTCGGATCCGACCAGCACCAGCGCGGCGCCGTCGACGATGCCCGAGCTGTTGCCGCCGGAGTGGACGTGGTTGATCTTCTCGATCCAGTGGTACTTCTGCAGCGCCACATCGTCGAAGCCGGCCATCGCGGCCAGTCCCTCGAAGGCGGGCTTCAGCTTGGCCAGCCCCTCCATGGTGGTGTCGGGGCGCATGTGCTCGTCGTGGTCGAGGATCAGCAGGCCGTTCTGGTCGCGGACCGGCACGATCGACTTGGCGAAGTAGCCGCCGGACCAGGCCTCGGCGGCCTTCTGCTGGCTGCGCAGCGCGTAGGCGTCGACGTCCTCGCGGGAGAAACCCTCGATGGTGGCGATCAGGTCCGCGCCGATGCCCTGCGGGACGATGAAGGCGTCGTAGGAGGTGGCCGGGTCGGCCATCATCGCGCCTCCGTCGGAGCCCATGGGGACGCGACTCATCGACTCCACGCCGCCGGCGAGCACGAGGTCGTCCCAGCCGGAGCGCACCTTCTGGGCGGCGGTGTTGACGGCCTCCAGGCCGGAGGCGCAGAACCGGTTGAGCTGCACGCCGCCGACGGTGTCGGGCATGCCGGAGGCGATCACCGCGGTGCGGGCAATGTCGCCGCCCTGGTCACCCACGGGGGAGACGCACCCGAGGATGACGTCGCTGATCAGGTTCTCGTCGAGGTCGGGGTTGCGCCTGCGCAGCTCCTCGATCAGGCCGACGACCAGGTTCAGCGGCTTGACCTCGGTCAGCGAACCGTTCTTCTGCTTGCCGCGCGGCGTGCGGATGGCCTCGTAGATGAAGGCTTCTTCGGACATGTCGACTTCCTCTTCGCGTTGATTCCGGGGGTCCTTCTTCAAGGGTAGATCCGGTTGTCAGCACACTAACAGGGCTCCCGTCCAACCTGTTGGTTGGGCCGAGATCGCGCTGTTGCGCCCGCCGTGACGCTCGAGTTTTTCGGCCTGCCGGGAAGCTTCGCTGCGCCCAACGTGACGTCAGGGCGAAAAAATCGACGAAATCTCGCCGTGAGAACACGCTGGGCGAAACTGCCCGAGTCGCCCCCAAACCTCGGCGCCCATCATTGACCTACGACACTCAGGCCGCCGACTTCTCCAGGATGTGCACGCCACAGGCCGACCCCAGGCCGATCACGTGGGCCAGCCCGACCTTGGCGTTCTCGATCTGGCGGTCGCCGGCCTCGCCGCGCAGGTGGTGGCAGACCTCCCAGATGTTGGCGATACCGGTGGCCGCGATGGGATGCCCCTTGGACTCCAGCCCGCCGGAGACGTTGACCGGGGTGGAGCCGTCGCGCCAGGTGGCCCCGGAGTTGAAGAAGTCGGCGGCCCCGCCCTCGGCACACAGCATCAGGTTGTCGTAGTGCACCAGCTCGGCGGTGGCAAAGCAGTCGTGCAGCTCGACCAGGTCCAGCTCGCCGGGGCCGACGCCGGCCTGCTCGTAGGCGGTGGCGGCGGCGTTGCGGGTCAGCGTGTTGACGTTGGGCAGGACCTGGCAGCCCTCCTCGTAGGGGTCGGTGGTCAGCACCGAGGCCGACACCTTCACCGCACGCCGGCGCTGCTCGAGCGAGAGCGACTTCAACGTCTCGCCGCTGCACACGATCGCGGCCGCCGCACCGTCGCAGTTGGCCGAGCACATGGGGCGGGTGTTGGGGTAGGCGATCATGACGTCACCCATGATCTGCTCGAGGGTGAAGCGCTTCTGGTAGGCCGCCAGCGGGTTGAGCGTCGAGTGGGCGTGGTTCTTCTCGCTGATCTTGGCGAACAGCTCGAAGCTGGTGCCGCCGTACTTGTGGCCGTACTCGGTGCCGATCTGGGCGAACACCCCGGGCATGGTCTCGGTGCCGATGCGCCCGTCGACCGGGGCGACCGCGCCGTAGCGGCCCTTGGGCGCCCACACGTCCTCGGCCTTCTTCTGGCTGCCCCCGGCCAGCAGCCCGGCCCCGGACAGCTTCTCCACACCCACGGCCATGCCGTAGTCGACCTCGCCGGCCTTGACCGCCATGATCGCCGTCCGCAGCGCAGTGGCCCCGGTGGCACACGCGTTGGCCACGTTGTACACCGGGATGCCGGTCTGGCCGATCTGCTTTTGCAGCTGCTGGCCGATCCCGGCGGAGGCGTTCATCAGGTTGCCCGCCGCCAGCAACCCGATGTCGGCCATCGACACGCCGGCATCGGCCAGCGCGCCCATCGCCGCCTCGGCCGCCAAATCCACCGCATCCAGGTCGGGGTGCTTGCCGAACTTGGTCATCCGGATGCCCAGGATCCAGACTTCGTCGCTGGCGCTCATCGTCGCTGCTCCTTCATGAACTCGGTTCTCAGGCGGCCGGCTCGAAACCGAAACCGATCGCCTCGGTGCCCTCGGCGTCGGCGCCCATCGAATACGTCGCCAGCCGCACCTTCATCCCGTCGCGCACGTGCTCGGGATCGGGCTCGACGTTGACCAGGTTGGCGCGCACCTGGGTGCCCTCACAGTCGACGACCGCGGCCAAGAACGGCGTCGGGATCCCCGGCGCGGCGAAAGTCACGATCGTGAACGCGCGCACGGTGCCCTCGGTCGCGACCGCGACGGTCTTGAATTCGGTTCCAAAGCAGGCTGCGCACGCGTTGCGCCGGTCGAAGAACCGGGCCCCGCAGTTGGTGCACTCGTGGGCGACCAGGTGCGGTTCGCCGTCATCGAGCACCAGGTAATCGACCAATGGGATCTGTCCGGCCATACCAACCCCTTCGTCACATGTGCTACTGCACCGTAGCCCCCGCCCCGCCGATCGGGCCAGCGCGGTCCGGGAAACCCGTTCCGGGCCGTGCGGGCCGCGCCGGCAGTCGCGATTTAAGCTCGACAATCATGACGGTGTCGCGCCTGCGTCCGTACGCGACCACGGTGTTCGCCGAGATGTCGGCCCTGGCCGCGCGGATCGGCGCGGTCAACCTCGGCCAGGGTTTCCCCGACGAGGACGGGCCGCCGGCGCTGTTGAAGGCCGCGCAGGACGCCATCGCCGCGGGCGCCAACCAGTACCCGCCCGGGCTCGGCGTGCCCGCGCTGCGCCAAGCCATCGCCGCGCAGCGCCGCCGGCGGTTCGGCATCGAGTACGACCCCGACACCGAGGTGCTGGTGACGGTCGGGGCCACCGAGGCCATCGCCGCGGCGGTGCTCGGCCTGGTGGAGCCCGGCTCCGAAGTCGTGCTCATCGAGCCGTTCTACGACTCCTACGCCCCGGTGGTGGCGATGGCAGGCGCGCACCGGGTGGCCGTGCCGCTGGTGCCCGACGGCCGCAGTTTCGCGCTGGACGCCGACGCGTTGCGGCGGGCGGTGACGCCGCGCACCCGCGCGCTGATCGTCAACTCGCCGCACAACCCGACCGGGGCGGTGCTGAGCAGAAGCGAACTGGCGGCCCTCGCCGAGATCGCCGTCGCGGCCGACCTGTTGGTGATCACCGACGAGGTGTATGAGCACCTGGTGTATGACGGCCACCGGCACCTGCCGCTGGCCGGGTTCGACGGCATGGCCGAACGCACCGTCACCATCTCGAGCGCGGCCAAGATGTTCAACTGCACCGGCTGGAAGATCGGATGGGCCTGCGGCCCAAACGAACTGATCACCGGCATGCGCGTGGCCAAGCAGTACATGAGCTACGTCGGCGGCGCACCGTTCCAGCCGGCGGTCGCCCTGGCGCTCGACACCGAGGACGAGTGGGTGGCCCAGCTTCGGAACACGTTGCAGGCCCGACGCGATCGCCTCACCGCGGGACTCACCGAAATCGGCTTCGAGGTGCACGACAGCTACGGCACGTACTTCGTGTGCGCCGACCCGCGCCCGCTCGGGTACGACGACAGCACCGCGTTCTGCGCGGCGCTGCCGGAGCGGGTCGGGGTGGCCGCCATCCCGTTGTCGGCGTTCTGCGACCCGGAGGCCGCGCATGCCCAAGAGCAGGCCAAGGTGTGGAATCATCTGGTGCGCTTCACGTTCTGCAAACGTGAGGCCACCCTCGACGAGGCGATCCGCCGACTCGCCGCGTTGGGCGCGGCCGGCCGGTCAGCCGACTCCTAGGCGCCCATCACCCGCTGCCGCAGACCCTCCAACGCGGCGTGAAGAATCTTCTTGCGGGCCCGGTTGATCACGAATTCGGGTAGCGGCGCCGATGGTTCGACGGTGATCCCGAACCGTACCCGGGTCTTGTCGTCGCCCACGCGGGTCAGGTTGTACTCGCCGTGCTGGCCGTGTTGGTGAATGGTCTTTTTGGCATCCCACACCATCCAGTCCGTCCCCCAGTGGTACTCGAGCAACTGGGTATCGATGATGCCCATCACTCTGATCGTGACCTTCACGTGGTGCGGTCGTCCATCGGGATAGGTGTCAACGACTTCTGCCTTCTTGTGCACCGCTGACCACGACGGCACAGTGTCCATGTCGGCGAGCGCGTCGATGATGACATCTGCGGGCGCGTCGATGACGATTTCGGACGAAGCTTGTACGGCCACTGCTGACAAAATTAGCAATGCGGCCCGGTGCGGGCGGGACGAATCGCTATGTTCCCTGCACCGAATCTCTGCCGTCGGCGACGAGGTCGCGCAACCCTTTGACCGAGGCGTCGAGGACATGTTCGCTCGCCCGCCGGACGATGAATTGCGGCATGGGTCGCCCCGGTTCGACGGTGACATCGAAACGCACGCGGGTCTTGTCGGCGCCCTCGGGCTTGAGGTTGTACTCGACGTGCTGGCCATGCTGCTGAGAGGTCCCCTTGACGTCGTAGACGACCCAGTCGGGACCCCAGTGGTATTCCAGGAGTTCCTTGTCGACGAGCCCCAGAATCTTGATCGTGGTCCTGACGTGGTGGGGTCGACCGTCGGGATGGCGGTCGATCACTTCGATGTCCTTGTGCAGCGGCGACCACGACGACAGCACGCGCACATCTGTCAGCGCCTCCATGACTACCTCCGGCGGCGCATCGACGACAAACTCACGTGATGCTTTTACGGCCACTGGGGTCAACCTAGCAACGTTGCCGGTCCCAGGAAGGGCGTTCGGCGTAAATTTTTGGCTACCAGCCGATTTCGTCGAGGGCGGTGGTCGCCGCCGGGGGCGCTCCGACCGGACCGGCCGGGGTGCGGGAGAACCGCGGGGCGGGCGCGGCCTGGTCGACACCGTCGGCGGTGATCACCGTGGACCGCGCCCGCAGGTGCTCGTCGTCCGCGGCCTCGCTCCATGTCAGAACCGGGGTGACGCACGCGTCGGTGCCGGAGAAGACCCGCGTCCACTCGTCGCGCGTCCGGCCCGCGAACCGTTCGGCGAAGATCGCATACATCTGTGGGTACGAACCGATGTCGAGTTGACCGGGCACCTCGTCGGGCATCAGGCCCAGCCCGTGCAGCAACGCGGCGAAGAACTGCGGCTCGATCGCCCCGACGGCCACGTATCTGCCGTCGGCGGTCTCATAGCAGCGGTAGAACGGGGCGCCGCCGTCGAGCAGGAACGATTCGCGCCGGTCGCGCAACGAACCGGTGGACTTCATGGTCCACATCATCTGGGCGAGCAGGCTGACCCCGTCGACCATCGCCGCGTCGACGACCTGCCCCGTGCCCGACCGTTCCCGCTCGTACAGTGCGGCCACGATGCCCAACAGCACCAGCATCGAACCGCCCCCGAAGTCGGCGACCAGGTTCAGCGGCGGCATCGGCGGCCGATCGGCGTAGCCGAGCGCCGACAGCGCACCGGTGAGGGACAGGTAGTTGATGTCGTGACCCGCCGTGCCCGCCAGCGGCCCCTGCTGTCCCCACCCGGTGATTCGCGCGTAGATCAGTCGCGAGTTGACCGCCGCGCAGTCGTCGGGTCCGATGCCGAGCCGCTCGCAGGTGCCCGGGCGGAAACAGTCCAGCAGCACGTCCGCCTTGGCGGCCAGCTCCAGCAGCGCCGCGGGCCGCGCCTTGACGTCGAGGTCCACGATGCGCTTGCCGCGGTGCAGCAGATCCCGGTCTTCCGACGGCATCGTCAGCCCGCCGGCGGGGCGGCGCACCCGCACCACGTCGGCGCCCAAATCGGCGAGCATCATCCCGGCATGCGGCCCCGGCCCGATGCCGCCGAGCTCGATGACCCTGACCCCGTCCAGGGGACCGCCGCGAGCCACCGGGACTACGTGCCCTTCTTCACCTGCAGCACCCGGTCGCGCAGCGCCTTGGTCGCCGAATCGATGGTCCCCTTGACGGCGCGCTTGAGCACGAAGCCGGGCAGCGGCACGTTCGGGTCGGCGAGCAGGTCGAACTTGACCAGCGTGTCCTCACCTTGGGGAACCAGGGTGTACTTGCCGTCCTGGGCCTTCTGCTGGCTCGAGCTGACCAGCTTCCAGCTCACCTCGCTCTCGCCCCAGGTGTAGGCCACCACCTGTTCGTCGGTGATACCCGCGACCTTGACCTTCATCTTGACTTGGCTGGGCCGGCCGTCGTCGCCCCTCTCGAGGACTTCGGCGCTCTGATGGGGTTCCGACCACTGCGGCATCGCCTCGAAGTCGGCGATGACGTCCAGGATCTCCGCCGGTCTCGCTTCGATGACGATGTCGCGCGACTCTTTGATTGCCATGGCCGCACGATAGGCCAAACGGAGCCCGACCGGGAGCGGTTTCGGGCGTACCGTCGACTTCGTGAGTGATGCGCCCAGCGAGCCCGCCTACACCGTCGGTGACTACCTCCTCGATCGCCTCGCCGAACTCGGAGTGTCCGAGATCTTCGGCGTTCCCGGCGACTACAACCTCGAATTCCTCGACCACATCGTCGCCCACCCGACCATCCGGTGGGTGGGCAGCGCCAACGAGCTGAACGCCGGCTACGCCGCCGACGGGTACGGGCGGCTGCGCGGAATGTCGGCCGTGGTAACGACGTTCGGCGTCGGCGAGCTCTCGGCGGCCAACGCGATCGCGGGCAGCTACGCCGAGCACGTCCCCGTCGTGCACATCGTCGGCGGCCCCTCCAAGGACGCACAGGGCACCAGGCGGGCGCTGCACCATTCGCTCGGCGACGGCGACTTCGAGCACTTCTTCCGGATCAGCCGCGAAATCACCTGCGCCCAAGCCAATCTCATGCCCGCGACGGCGTGCCGGGAGATCGACCGGGTGCTGTGCGAGGTGCGTGAACAGAAACGGCCCGGGTACATCCTGCTGTCCACCGACGTGGCACGCTTCCCCACGGAGGCACCCGGCGCCCCGCTGCCCCGCTACACCGGGGGCACCAGCCCCCGCGCGCTGGCGGAGTTCGTCGACGCCGCCGCCGAACTCATCGCCGACCACCAGCTGACGGTGCTGGCCGACTTGCTGGTTCATCGCCTGCAAGCGGTCAAAGAACTCGAGGCGCTGCTGGCGGCAGACGTGGTGCCCTACGCCACGCTGATGTGGGGCAAGAGCATGCTCGACGAGAGCTCACCGCACTTTCTGGGCATCTACGCCGGCGCGGCGAGCACCCAGCGGGTGCGCACCGCGATCGAGGAGGCGCCGGTTCTGGTCACCGCCGGGGTCGTGTTCACCGACATGGTCAGCGGCTTCTTCAGCCAGCACATCGATCCGGCCCGCACCATCGACGTCGGGCAGTACCAGAGCAGCGTGGCGGGGCGGGTGTTCGCGCCGTTGGAGATGGGCGCCGCCCTCGACGCGCTGGCCGGGATCCTGGCGCGGCGCGGGACGCGGTCGCCGGCGGTGCAGCCGGCCCCCGCCGAATCGCTCTCCGAAGGCAGCGAGACGCCCGCGCGCGACCGGCCGCTGACCCAGCAGATGCTGTGGGACCGGCTGTGCGCGGCACTGACCGACGGGAACGTGGTCCTCGCCGACCAGGGGACGTCCTTCTACGGAATGGCCGATCACCGGTTGCCGCGCGGGGTTACCTTCATCGGCCAGCCCCTGTGGGGTTCAATCGGTTACACCCTGCCCGCGGCGCTGGGCGCCGGGGTTGCGCATCCCGACCGCAGGACGGTGTTGCTGATCGGCGACGGCGCCGCGCAACTGACCGTCCAGGAACTGGGCACCTTCTCCCGGGAGGGGCTCTCCCCGGTCATCGTGGTGGTCAACAACGACGGCTACACCGTCGAACGGGCCATCCACGGGGAGGCGGCACCCTACAACGACATCGTCAGTTGGCGGTGGACGGAGATCCCGTGCGCGCTGGGCGTCCAGAATTACCTGGCGTTCCGGGCCGAGACCTACGGTGAGCTCGACGACGCCTTCACCGCCGCCGCCGAGGAGAAGGGGCGCATGGTGCTCGTCGAGGCGGTGCTGCCGCGGCTCGAAATCCCCCCTCTGCTGGTCGAACTCGTCCAGCCGATGTCGCCGGACGGCAGCCCGCGCCGCTGAGTCTCAGGCCGGTCCGGACCGGGTGGGCGTTCGATCCGGGACCGCCGAGCGCAGTATCCCCTGAACGGTGCGCCGGCAGCGCCCGCAGTCGGCGCCGGCCCCGCAGGCCGCCGCGACGTCCTTGGTGGTCGACGCCCCGGCCGCGATCGCATCGGACACCGCGTGGCTGGTGACTCCGTTGCACAAGCACACGAACATCAGGCGAGCCGCTCAGTCCGGCTCGATGCGCATCATGTCGAACAAGCGGCCGACGAACAGCGGCGGGTAGGCGCCCGCCCCGGCCCCCGACATCCACTGGGCCGCGGCGTCGGGGTGCTCGATCCACTCCCGCGCGCTGGCCTCGTCGGGCAGCTCCTGCAGGATGAGCACCTCGTGCTCGTCGTCGAAAGCTTGGAACACCCAGGTCTTGCGAATGCCGGCCGCGGTGAATCGGTCCATCGCGCACCGGACCCTGGAGCTCAGCATCGACACGTCGTCAACGGAGGCGAACGCGGCGACCACGACGCCGGGCGCCCCGGGATTCGCCGGTGGCTCCGCGACAAACCTGTCGACGACCTCGCCGGCGAACACCGCGGGGATGTCCTCGACGCCGGCCTCGTCGAACCAGTCGAAGAACACCCGCGAGCGCAGCAGCTCGACGATCGGCTCGCGGCTGCGCAGGCCGATCGTCACCAACACCCGTCCGTGGTCGTGCGTGGACAGGTACACCAGAACTTGGTGGGCGCCGATGTCGGCGAGGGCCGACTTGTTGCGCTCCAGCAGCGGCCACACCTTGGTCGGGTCGGGGACGCGATAGTCCGACGCGATGACCATCGAGTGGATCTCGTTCGTCATCGCCACCCCCTACACCGGATTGAACGACGAATTGAGCCACCGCACATCGACTTTGGTCATCGTCACCAGCACGCTGCTCGATGTCAGGCAGAGCCCCGGCCGATCCGACGGCGCACGCAGCGGCCGGGGCCATGACGTCGCCACTGCCCACTCACTGGCCCGATGGTATTCGAAACTCAATTTCAAGCTCCTCTACCGCATGCCCGCCGACGGCACTTGCTCTCAGCCACCAAGCGCGGGCGAGGGTTTCCGCACCAGAGGTCGCCGTTGCGCCACCCTACCCGCGATCCGCTGCCGCGCGCAGGCTGACGCAGCCGAATCGAGTCGCGGAAACCGAATTCTCTCATTGGGCATACACCAGCCGGCCGCGATCAGCGAAGTAGGTCTTTGACCACCTTGCCGGTGGCGTTGAGCGGAAGGGCGTCGAGGAACTCGACCGAGCGCGGCACCTTGAAGCCCGCCATGCGTTCGCCGCACCAGCCGAGCAGCTCCTCGGCGCTGACGGCGCCCGTGGCGACGACGAACGCCTTGCCCACCTGCCCGAGCCGCTCGTCGGGCACGCCGATGACGGCTGCCTGCGCGACGGCGGGGTGGTTGAGCAGGAAGCCCTCGATCTCCGCCGGATAGGCGTTGAATCCGCCGACGATGAACATGTCCTTCTTGCGGCCGACGATGCGCAGCCGGCCGGCATTGTCGAAATTGCCCAGATCCCCGGTGTGCAGCCAGCCGTCGGGATCGATCGCCTCGGCGGTCGCGGCCGGGTCGTCGAGGTAGCCCTGCATGACGCCGTAGCCGCGGACCAGCACCTCGCCGTCGTCGGCGATGCGCACCTCAACCCCCTCGCACGGCAGGCCCGCGGTGGTGGCCACATCCTCGAAGGAGTCGCCGGGGCGCGACAGGGTGACGTTGCCGGCCTCGGTGAGCCCGTAACCGGTCATCAGGGTCTCAAACGGAAGCTCGCCATGGATGCGTCGGACGAGTTCGACCGGGATGTCCGCGGCGCCGGTCACCCCGGCCCGCAGCGTCGACAGCTTGACCTTGTCCCGCACCGTCAGCAGCGAGTGATACAGCGTCGGCGGGCCGGGCAGCATCGTGACGCGTTCGCGCTCAATGAGATCCACCACCGTATCGATGTCGAAGACCGCGACCGGCAACATCGTCGCGCCGCGCAGAAACGACGTGATGAGCCCCGCCTTCAGGCCAAAGGTGTGGAAGTACGGGTTGATCTGCAGATAGCGGTCGCCCCGGCGCAGATCCGCGAGCGTCGCCCACTCCTCGTACATCCGCAGCGTCTGCCGGTGATTCATCATCGCGCCCTTGGGGCGCCCGGTGGTGCCCGAGGTGAAGATGATGTCTGCGGTGTCGGAGCCGCTGACCGCCCTCTCGAACGGCGGACCGCCCCCGAGGAAGTCGGATTTCAGGTCGATGACCGGTATGCCGGCGGGCACGGTGTAGTCCTGGCCCAGGAACCCCTTGTGCACCAGTACGGCCTTGGCTCCGCTGCGGATGATGACGTCGCCGGCCTCCTCCGCCTTGAATCGCGTGTTGACCGGCACGAGCACGCCGCCGGCGGTGAGCAGCCCGAACGCCGCGATGATCCACTCCGCGGAGTTGGGCGCCCAGATGGCGACGCGGTCGCCCTTGTCGATACCGATGTCGGCGAATGCGCCTGCGGCGCAACGTATTCGCCCGACCAGATCGACGAAGGTGAGGCGCAGCGGACCGTCGACAACAGCTTCCGCATAGCCGAAGCGGTCCGCCGCGCTCAAGACCATCTCGGGGATGGTCCGCCAGGGCGGCTTACTCAAATGGCGCGTCTCACACCGTGACGAGCCGACCGAGGTTGCCGCCCATGATCTTTGCCTGGTCATCGACGGACAGGTGCGACAGCGCGTTGACGTAGAACGTCGGCTCCGCCAGCCCCTCCGGGTGCGGCCAGTCCGAGCCGTACAGCACCCGGTCCACACCGACGAGGTTGACCAGGTCATCGATGCCGTCCTCGAAGAACGGGCTGACGTGAACGCGGTTCTTGACCATCTCGACGGGGTCGCTGGGGAAGACCTCCGGGGCCTTCCGGAAGACCTCGGCCAGGCCGTCGAGCAACGGGGTCATCCACTTCGAACCGGCCTCGACGATCGCGACCTTCAGCTTCGGGTGGCGGTAGAGCGCGCCGTGGATCACCCACGAGCCCACGGCGTCCTGGATCGGCCGCCACTCGTTGAGGATGCCCATCGCATTGGTCTGGAACGGCAGCATCTCCTGCTCGGCACCGTCCCATTCGGAGGTGTACCGGGAATAGCCGCTGTCGCTGGAATGCATGCCGACCAGCACGTCGTGCTCGACGACCCGCTCCCAGAACGGGTCGAACTCGGGCACCGCGAACGACCGGGGACCACGGAATCCGGGAACGGGAGCCGGGCGGACCAGGATGCAGCGCGCACCTCGCTTGACCGCCCACTCCAGCTCCTCGATCGCCTTCTCGACGATCGGCAGGGTGATGACCGGCGTGGTGAAGATCCGGTTCTGGTAGTTGAAGCCCCAGACCTCGTCGAGCCACTGGTTCAGTGCATGGATCAGGACGTGGATGGCGACCGGGTCGTCGCGCAGCCGCTCCTCGAGCAGGCTGGCCAGCGTCGGGAACATCAGAGTGCGGTCCAGGCCCAGCTCGTTCATCTTCTCCAGGCGCGGGCCGGGCTCGAAGAACGCCGGGATCGCGCGCATCGGCTCACCGAACAGTTCGCGCTTGCTCTTGCCGTCCGGATTGCCGAACTTGAAGTACTCCTCCCACGCGCCCGGCCGGGCGACGACCTCGAAGGTCGGGTTGGGAATGTAGTTGCTGATGTGGCCGCGGATCGCGATCTTGGTGCGCCCATTGATCTGCACGTACTGGACGAAGTCCTTGTACTCCTTGGGCAGGAACTTGGTCAGCGCCTCCGGCGGCTCGTAGAGATGGTTGTCCGCGTCAAAGATCGGAAACGGGACGTCTTCCCGATGCGACAACTGCCCCATGGAATCCTCCTTCTTTATTTGTGAGAATCTTATTCTCTTCTGGCGGCCGGCGCAATGCGCCTCCGGTAGGTCGCTGGCGCCGGGCGGCAACTGCCGGCGCCACCCGGGCGTGGCCTGCCTCGCGCCGATCGCGCGGCTGTGGTCAGCACGTAGCGATGATCTTGAAATCGGCGGACATCGGTTCATTCGGCTTGTCGGCTCGGGAGCCGTCGGCGGTGCCTGTGATGGTGAATTTGTCACCGGTCATGCTCATGTCGGCGTTGCTGCCGCCGCCCCGCGAATACCTGCCGGTGAACCCACCCAGGTCCTGGATGTCCACCGACAGGGCCGACGCCGGCTGCGCCCCCTCGTCGATCACAACCTTGGCTCCGGCGAAGTTGCTGCCTATGTCAATGGTCCGAGTCCACTCCCGCTGATCGCAGTTCACGACGTGGAAATTCGTTTCCTTGCCGTTGACAGTCACCGATGCCGTGCTGGAGAGTTGGGCTGGTGGTCGCGGCGTGCAGGCCCCAAGCACGGCAACCGTGAGGGCGGCCACGGCGACCCCGATTCGATTCGGCACCGGATCACCCCCATCCTCGCTGGCGAAATTCATGGGCCTGCAGTGATGTTATTCTCGCGAAAAGAGAATGCCAATATCGGGGCCCTTGCCCGAGGAGCGACAACCCATGCTCGACCTGGAGATGGACGATGGTTTGGCGGTGCTGACCATCAATCGCCCCCACGCCCGCAACGCCATCGCGCTCGACACCATAGGGCAGCTGGAAAAGGCGCTCGATGCGGCGGCGGGTGCCAAAGGCCTTGTCATCACGGGTGCCGGTGATCGTGCGTTCGTGTCAGGCGGCGACCTCAAGGAGCTGAGTTCGCTGCGGACCGAAGAGGACGCCGCCGCGATGGCGAAGCGGATGAGGTCGGTCTGCGATCAGCTGGCCAACTTCCGCGCTCCGGTGATCGCCGCGCTGAACGGACACGCCTTCGGTGGTGGGGCCGAAATCGCCGTCGCCGCCGACATTCGGTTGGCCGCCGACGACATCAAGATCGCCTTCAATCAGGTGGAACTGGAGATCATGCCGGCCTGGGGCGGCGCCGAGCGACTGGCCGCGCTCGTCGGCAAAGGCAGGGCGCTTCTGCTGGCCGGTACGGGATCAACCTTGACCGCGGGCGAGGCCGAGCGGATCGGCTTGGTGGACAAGGTGTTGCCCCGCGCCTCCTTCGACTCCCCCGCCGACGGATGGCGACCGATCGCGAAAGCGCTGGCGCGCCACCCGGCGACCGAGATAAAGCGCGTAATCCGCGGTGTTTCGCCTGATGAGGCGATAGCATCCTTTGCACGGTTGTGGGTTGCCGACGCACACTGGCAGGCCGCAGAGCGAGTGATGAACCGCACCGCCAGTGCGCGCCAGGCGACAGGAGGAGCGACATGACAGGCGTGTACAGAGTCCTGGGGGCCGGCTCGGCGCTGACCCTGGCGGGGCTGTTGGTGGGTGCCGGTTCAGTTGTGAGCACCGGACGGGCCCACGCCGACCCGGTCGTGCATCACGTCAAATACACCGTCACCGCGCAGCATCCGATCTACACCGACATCTACTACCTAGACCAGCAGCCGGCAAAGTTCTCCGATTACAGCCACAACCCCTACTCGTTCACACCCCACGTCGACGTCGATCTCGGCCCGGGCCAGCCGTGGAGCTTCGAGTTCGACATGTCGGACCCCGACCATTACGCGATGGTCGTGGCAAGCACGGGCACCGAGCCCGGCGAGCCCGGGCTTCACTGTGAGCTGGCGGTGGACGGAGCCGTCGTCGTATCCAAGGACGGTCCCAAAGGCGTGCTCTGCTCGCTGCGGAACTGGTGAACCACCCAGGCCTCCGGCACACCCTCGATCGGCTGCGGTTCGCCCTCCAGGCGACGCAAGTAATCCTCGACTAATTGCACGGTTTCGGCGTGACCGCTGGACATGCCGATCGCCTGCTCGAGCACCAAAAATCTCGACAAGCTGGACATGAGCACGGCCACCACCACCGGCGGCATCTCTTCGCTGGCCACTCCGTACTGCTGCAGGGCCCGCGTCATCGCTTGCCGTTCCTCGTCACGCAAACGCTCTGCGTAATAAGCGATTTCGGCTCGCATCTCCTTGCGGTGGTTGGCCAGCGCCATGAATTCCATGGAAATGCGGGTGAAGGCGGGATCGGTGCCGAATCGCCACAGCGCCCACAGCGGCTGCGGCGACTGCAGCAGCTGCGCGTGCACCTCGAGCGCCTCCTCACCGCGGCGGCGGAAGACCTCGAGGAACAGCTCTTCCATGGTGCGAAAGTAGTAGTGCACCAGTTGAGGCTTCAGCCCCGCCTTGTTCGCGAGGCGGCGCGACGTGACAGCGGCATAGCCCTCTTCGAGCATCAGCCGCTCGGCCGCGTCCAGCAGCAGACCGCGATTCTTCGCGTCCGGCGCCCCGATCCTGCGGGCCGAAGTCATTGTTTGCTCCGTACTCTCGGCGTTTCCGTTCCGACCACACGGATGGTAGCGCGGCACGGCGTAGCAACCTTGACCACGACATTACCGTCATGCTAAGCAGATGCTCAGCACATTTTCGATCTCGAAACGTGGGCGGCGGTACCGGTTGCCGCCGAATCCCACCGGTATGCCCAGCCCAGGAGACGCAACCCGATGACCGACTACGACTCGATCGACTTCCTCACCGATCCGTCTCTGATTCCCGATCCACACCCGTACTTCGACTACCTGCGCAGCCAAAACCCGGTGCTGCGCCTGCCGCACCACGGGGTCGTGGCCGTCACCGGTTACGCCGAAGCGACCGAGATCTACAAGGATCCCGAGACGTTCTCCAACATCGTCGCACTCGGCGGCCCCTTCCCGCCGCTGCCGTTCACGCCTGACGGCGGCGACATCCGGGCCCTGATCGACGCGCACCGCAGCTACTTTCCGATGAACGAGCACATGGTCACGATGGACCCACCCGACCACACCAAGGCCCGATCCGTGCTGGCCAAGCTGCTGACCCCGAGCCGGTTGAAGCAGAACGAGGAGTTCATGTGGCGCCTCGCCGACCGTCAGCTCAACGAATTTCTGCACAACGGCGAGTGCGAATTCATCGCCGAATATTCCAAGCCGTTCGCCACGCTGGTGATCGCCGACCTACTCGGCGTGCCGGAGGAGGACCACAAGGAATTCCGGAGCGTCTTGGGGGCCGACCGTCCCGGCGCGCGGGTGGGCGCCCTGGATCACGAATCGGTCGGCATCAATCCGCTGGAGTGGCTCGACGACAAGTTCTGCAACTACGTCGAGGATCGGCGGCGTGAACCGCGCGGCGACGTGCTGACGTTCCTCGCGGAAGCCAAGTATCCGGACGGATCGACACCCGAGGTGATCGAGGTGGTCCGTTCGGCCACATTCCTTTTTGCCGCCGGGCAGGAGACCACCGCCAAACTGCTCAGCGCCGCTTTGCAGGCGCTCGGGGACCGGCCGGAGGTCCAACAGCAGCTGCGCGACGACCGCAGCCTGATTCCCGGCTTCATCGAGGAATCGCTGCGGATGGAGAGCCCGGTCAAGAGCGACTCGCGATTGGTCGTCAAAGACACCAACATCGCCGGCGTCGACCTGCCCGCCGGGACGGTGGTGATGGTGCTCCCGGGTGCCGCCAACCGCGACCCACGCCGGTTCGAGAACCCGCACGAGTTCGACCTCCGCCGCAAGAACGTCCGCGAACACATGGCCTTCGCCCGCGGCGTCCACTCCTGCCCGGGCGGACCGCTGGCCCGCGTGGAGGGCCGGGTCTCGATCGAACGCATCCTGGACCGGATGTCGCACATCGAGATCGACGAAGCCCACCACGGGCCGAGCGCCGGTCGCCGATACACCTACGAGCCGACGTATATCCTGCGGGGCCTGAGCGAATTGCACCTGACGTTCACGACTGCCGATTCGGTCGCCGCGGTGGGCTGAAACCTGTTGGGGACGAGCGCTACCGGACCTGCAGGCCGATGAAGTAGCAGGTGAGTAAGGCGGTGCCGATCAGCACCACCCACGCATCAGTGAGTCGGCACAGCAGGGCGGGAGCGCTTCGCACCTCCATGAACTCCCGGAAAATGATGCGCACCTTGATAACTGCGATCACTATGACGCTTGACGTGACTACCGCACTGGATTTCAGCGATCCGGCATGATCGCCCGCGGAGTGGTCTATCCACAGATAAGCCAGAGTAAGCGCGGCCAGGATACTCCACACAAACAGCAGTCTCTTGTTGAATTTCACCGCTCACCTCACCACGTACAACAGCGCAAAGATGAGCACCCAAAGGAAATCGACGGTGTGCCAATATGTTGCGCAGGTTTCGACCAGTTCCTGGGAGCCGCGAGATTTTGATGTCAGACTCCGGAGTTGGTAGACGATGACGCCAAGGACGACGAAGCCGATCAGCAGATGAACGAAATGTATTCCGGTCAGAAAGAAGTAGTACATGAAAAACTCGTTGCTGTCGAAGCCGTCGCCCGCGTGGACCAACCGGGTCCACTCGAACACCTTGAGGACAAGGAACGCCGCGGCGAGCGCGGCCGTGATGAAGACGTCCCGCCGCGCCGCCCGGTAGGCACCGGCGCGCGACGACTGCACACACCGCGCCACCGACCAGGAGCTCAGCAGCAAGACCAAGGTATTGAAGACACCCACCCGAAGGTCAAGCTGCGCCTGCGCGTGCAGGAACAGCTCGGGATTGCGGCCGCGGTAAAACAGGTAGAAGCCGAAATACGCTGTGAAGACCAACGTCTCGAACAGCACGAAGGCCCACATATCAGGCTGCCCGGGCACGAACCTGGCACGCGTCGGCTTGTCGGCGAGATGGCTCACGGCGCGACAGCCTCTTTACGCGGCATGTCCGGCAGTGGCCCGGTGCCGAAGTCTTCGCGGCGGATCATCCGATACAGCATGACGATGAAGGTGACTTGGTAGATGCCGAACACGACCATGTCCAGCCACCAGGCGATCTGGCCGTTCCAGGCCAACACACCACGCCGGAAGATCCAGCAGGGCGCCACGACGACCTCGGTGAGCGCGTTGCACAGGTTGAGATAGCCGAACCACTTGGGGAACACCCGATTCTTGTCGAGCAGGATCGCGGCCATCCAGATCAGCGAGCCGATCAGGAAAACTCCCATGGTCCCGTCAAAAGACAAGAAGGCGAAGTCGTAGAGCCAACCGATCGCTTCGGGGTCGCGCTCTGGCCGCAGTGTCCCGACGATCAGCGCGACGTTGAGCAGCAGCATGCCGGGAACCGCGCTCAGCGAGTAGATGATCAGGTACGAATAACCGAACGCGCGGCTGACCGACATGCGTCGCATCGAGTACGCGATGAGGGCGTTGTTGGTCGCGATCATGCCGCCGATGGCGAAGATGATGCCGAAACCAACGGGTATCCCCAAGTGGCGTTCGGAGAACCAGTGGACCTGCGTCGCGAGGTTCCACGTGGGCGCCGGCGGGGGCTGGACTTGCGACACGATGAAGAACACCGGGAAGAACACGTTGTAAAAGACGAGGAGCGCCCACCAGGCCAACCAGAGTTCGCGCTTGGGGTTGTGCCGCGCGTGCCAGGCGATTCGCTGATGCAGGGGGCCCGCGGGCGGGGCGCCCGGTGACGTCGGCGGTGTCATCACCGCACTCATGCGGTGACCAGTTCATCGGGACGCCCGCGGTTTTCGGCACGTTCGCGATAAATCGCTTGCGCCAAGACAACGCCCATCACGATGATCCAGACCGCAATGGCAACGTTTTTCACCCAGAACGACAGGAAGCCGTCCCACGCCAGCGGGCCGGTCAACGACACCCCGACGAATGCCGCGGGCACCAGCGCCGCCGCCACCAGAAGGTTGAAGTGGGCCACCCAACGGTTGAATACCGGGCGCGCCTGATCATCGAAATAGATTGCCAGGGCCAAGATCACGCTTTGCCCGATCAGGAACGGGACCAGGATGGTGAAGGTGATCCAGCCGAAATCGTTGAGCAGCTGAGTCAGCTCCGGACTGCGCTCCGGACGAAAGGCGGCCAGCAACCAGCACACGTTGGCGACGAGGAACAGGGTCGGGCCGCCGGCGGCGCAACCCAGCATCGCGTAGGAGAAGATCGGTGTCCGATGCGCCATTCTGCGGATCTGCAGCACGATCAGCGCCAGGATCGGAACGAGGCAGACACCGAACCAGTTGAACACGATCATGCTGTACCGGATCTCAGGAAGGTGGGCCGGATCGCGGTAGAACGCGGCAACCTGTTCGGCCGGCATCGTGGGTGACATCGGCGGATTGAAGCCCGGAAACAGAAAGAACGAGACGCCCCAGAGGATCAGTGCTGCGGGCAGCGTCCAAAGCAGGATCAGCTCGCCGTCGGTCCGCCGCGGCGCGGTTCGCGCGGCGTGAAGACCACCTGCTCCCTTTCCGTCGACGTCGGACATCGGCACTCCTTCCCCGCACGAAATCGCCGGTAAAGCTCGGCTAGTGAGCGAAGCTAGCCGATCGGCTAGTTAGGGTCAATAGTGTCGTCTACGCTCGGTGCGTGGGAACGGCACGGCAGTCGGTCACCGGTGAGCAGTTCTGGCTGATCGCGCACAGCGCGGCCCGGACGCGGGTACTCGACGCCGCGTTGGACCTGTTCGCCTCACACGGTGTCAGCGGTACGTCGCTGCAGATGATCGCCGACGCCGTCGGTGTGACGAAAGCTGCCGTCTACCATCAATTCCGGACCAAAGAGCAGATCGTCATCGCCGTGACCGAGCGCGAACTCGGCCGGCTCGAGCCGGCGCTCGAGGCGGCCGAAGCATACGACGACGGACCGCAAGCACGAGACGCCTTGCTAGTCGGTGTGGTTGAGATGGCCGTTCGCGACCGCCGGTTGGTGCGGACACTGCAATTCGATCCCGTCGTCGTCCGGTTGCTGGCCGAGCACAAGCCGTTTCAACTCTTCATGGACCGCCTGTATCGGGTGCTGCTGAGCGATGCGGGCCTGGACGGGCGGATCGAGGCGGCCATGTTCTCCGGCGCGCTCAGCACCGCGGTCATGCATCCGCTGGTCGCCGACATCGACGACGACACACTGCTCGAACGGGTGACCGACTTGAGCCGGCGCCTGCTTGGGCTGCCCCGGGAAGCCCACGACTGACAAACGACGCGGCTACGTGTCGGCGCGGACCCAGCTCATGATGCCGTCGTGGGCGATACAGATCAGGAACAGGCCATCGGGGGCCTGCGCGACGTAGTTCTGGTAATTCTGGCAGTTGGCGTTTTCGTCCTTGACTCCCGCCATTGGCGGTGACCGGAACCATCGGGGCTGGTATCTCCTGGGCGAGCCGCAGAACATCAGCCGTCCGGGCTGCGAGGCGGGGGGAACGTAACTGTCGTCGACACCGAAGGCGTAGTAGGTGGTGTTCTCACACGGCGCGCCTAGAACCTGATGCGGCATGATGCCCGGAGTGCAGGTGGGGTAGTCGCAGACGGTCGGCCCGGCCAACGATGGCGGCGCCGCCAGCACACCGGCGCCGAGCAACGCAGCAACGATCGCCACGAAGAATCGCACGCTAATTACTGTGCCATACGCGGAAAGAAAATTCTCCTGGTTGGAGAAGATGGTGGTGGTCAGTTTGAACTTCCCGGCCACGCGCAGCCCGCGCCATGCCTTGATCGCGTCAATGCCCTTCCCCGCGCGGCTGGTTGGCCAGAAAACACTGCACTCGGGTGACGGCATCCTTCGGGTCGACGCCCATCTGCACCAACCTCTGAGCCACTTGGGCGGAGGGCACACCAGAATCGAGATCGTTCGCGATCACATGGACGCTGGGAAACCAATCTTCGGCACTTACCCCCGGGGGCGGGGGCTTCGTGTCGCCTCCAACGCAACGAGCGTAACCATCGAGGCCGGTGTCAGCGTGCGCAGACGGCGCCCCCGTCAGCATGACCGGGGCGATGAGCAGGACGGCGCCGGCCATGCCGACCGCCGCAGCGACACAGCCGGAAAGGCCTTGACCGCCGGCGCGAGTAGCTCGCCGGCCGCTGCTGAAATTGGCGATCGGCATGGTGATCTTCTCCCAAAACGTCATGTCTGCCACGTCGCGCATGATCGCTTCACGCTACTCGCGTTCGAACTAACCGACTACCGACTACCGAGAAAGTCGCCCGAGCAAATTCGGCCGGTCGAATCATCCCGAACCGTCCCTCCACCCCTTCCCGACAGGCAAGCATTTCCGCAGGTAAGAGCCACACGGCAGCCGCCCGATCACGGCGTTGAGCCCGGGCCGAAGTGATAAGCTGCTTCACCGTGCACGATCCGGAGGGGCCCGACGGCGACCGTTGCGGTGAGCCGTCGGACGTGACCGATCCCGACGAACCAAAGGCGCGCTCGGGGGCCGACGCCGACACCGAAGCGCCCGCCTCGGGTGCGGACACAGACGACGAAGTTGCCGAGGCTGAAGCGCGCGCTGCGGCGGCTCGGGCACGCCTCGTACGGCTGCGCCGGGCAGCGGAATCCGGGGACGCGGATGAGGACGCCGCGCCCCGAGACGTCGAGCAGCGCCCCATAAAGTCGACGCGGGCCCGGCTACGGTTGTCGCGGCGTCCCAGGCAGCCGCGGTGGCTCCGCCGCCCCGGGCGGCCGCGGTGGCTCCGCCGCCCCGGGCGGAAAACGGTGGCCGTTGGCGTCGGCGTCGGGCTCGCCTCCGCTTCCCTCGGCGCGACCGGTTACATGCTGTGGCAGCACCGCACCGCGGTGCATGACCGGCAGCTCGCCGCGGAGCTCACCGCGGCCGCGCGGCAAGGGGTTACGACGCTCTTGTCGATCGACGCCGAGCACGCCAAGGACAGCGTCCAGCGCATGATCGATGCCTCTACGGGCGACCAGAAGAGCCAGCTGTCGGTGCTGTCGAGCCTGATAGTCAAGAGGGCCGAGGACACCAAGGTCGGCAGCAAGGGCACCGTGGAAGCCGTCGCCGTCGAGTCGTTCAGCGACAATTCGGGAGTCGTCCTGGTGGCGGCGAAAACCGATGCCACGGGGCCGGATGACGCCAAACCGCCGCCGGCCCTGTTTCGGCTCAGTGTCACCATGGACCGCGAAGGCGGTCAGCTCAAGATGTCGAAAGTTGATTTCCTGCAATGACTGTCGAGCATGGCTCCTCGCTGGACAGCACCGAAACGACGATCGACGATGTGGAGATTCCGCACCCCGACGAGGATGGAGGGCCACCCGCGGGCGAAGGATCGGCGCCCTTGGGCCGGCTGGCAGCGCTGCGGCACTGTGCGCGCCTCTGTTTGGCGAGATGGCGTTCGATAGTCGCGACAACGCTGGTGCTCGCCGCCGTGGGGGTCGCTGCCGGCGTGTACTTCGTTTTGTACCGGCCGGATCAGCGGGTCGATGATGCGGCGGCACACCGCGCAATCCAGGCGGCCTCGGATGGCGCTGTGGCGGTGTTGTCGTACTCCTACGACCATTTGTATCGCGATTTCGCCGACGCGAAATCGCATCTCACCGGCGGCTTTTTGACCTACTACACCAAATTCACCGATAACGTCGTCGCGCCGACGGCACAGCAGGGTCAACTGACGGCGACCGCCAAGGTGATTCGGGCCGCCGTTTCGGATTTGCATCCGGATTCTGCAGTCGTGTTGGTTTTCGTCGACCAGACCACGGCAAGCCCGAAAAAGAAAGATCCCGAGAAGACTCAGAGCAGCGTCCTGGTCACGCTGACAAAGGTCGACGGTTCCTGGCTGATCGCGAAATTCGACCCGGCCGGATGAGCGCCCCGAATCTTGTTCCAACCGTTACCTGATCGGCCGAAGCGGTGTAACGTCAACGCTCGAGGACGCCGCAACCGATGGCGAGAATGCAGCCAGAGGCACTGTCGGATGATGCGCTCGAGGAGCACCTGATGCGTTCAGTAAAATCAATCACCACCGCAACTCTGTTGGCTGCCACCGTGTTCGGCGGTTTGGGTACCGCATCCACAGCCCAGGCGACGACCAAGGAAGAAGTGGCCGTCAACGGCACGTTCCGCGCTACGTCCATCGGCGATTGGGCCCAGAGAAATGACCAATACTTCGGCGAGCCGACGGTCTACCAAATATGGACCATCAGCTCGACATGCGCCACATTCCAGGAATGCCACGGCACGGTGACCAGCGACCAGGGATGGAGCGCGCCCCTGTATATGGATGACGGGGAGATGTGGAAGGTGCGGCGCGAAGTGCCGAACTGGGAGCGGTGCGAAGACGGTACCGCGTTCCCCGGGCAGCAGACCTTCTTTTTCTATCCGGTGAACGACAATGGTGGATTCCAGATCGGGTCACCGACCTTCGCCGGCAAGGACAAGACGGTCGGCCCGAGCGGTGCCTGCGGGCAGAACCAGTGGCTCGATATCACCATGCCGTTGCGCCTGGACCGGCTGTCCTGACCGGGCGGTCGTAGCGTCGTTGGCCCGCCTCCGCTCAGGGCGGACCATTCCGCCACCTCGGCCATCGTCTCGGCGCGGCTTCAAGTGGGCAGCATGTCCTTCCAGGTCTTGGGCGCTTTCGAGGTCGCGAGATCCGACTGCTGGTAGAGCTTCCCGTCCGGACCGACATAGCGGCCGGTGTGCGGATCGTACTTTGCCACCACGACCGAGGGCGCGGGCGTAGATGCGTTGGCCCCGAACGAGCTTGGCGCGGCCTGGGGCTGCCCACCGTCGATCTGATCCTGTGGCGCCGGGTCCGTGGGTGGTGGTGGCGGTGTTGCGGGGAGTTGCCCCCGCGCAGGAACGTCGAGCGGCGCTATGGGCGCCAGGTCAGCCGACAACGGCGACATAGGTGCCAGCGGGGGCTGCCCCGACGACGGTACCGGCGGAACAGCCGCCCCAAGCGTGCCCGGTGGTGGATTTTCTCCCCGCGGCCCCGCCGGTGCGCCGCGCGGCACCGCTCCCGGCGGCAGCGGCGTTCCCTCCACCGGGCCGAAGATTCTGTCGTTGGCGGTGATCCGGTCATCGGGCGGGACCCCCTGGGCGAGCAGGTTCGGATCCAGGGGGTAGGGACCGAGGACGTGCTGGCGCATCGCCAGCGGCATGAACGGCTTGTCGCTGTTGCAGATTTCGACGGTGGGCGCGCGCTTACCCGGGTGACCCATGCAGGGGTAGTTGCGGGCGCCCCGAACCGCCAGCGGTGAATCCTGCGGGAGCTTGCAATACAACCCGTCCGGTGTGTCGATGTCACTGAGGTCGTCGGGGGACCGCCATTGGCTGGGCGGCAGGAAGCCGACCGTGCAAATAGGCGGATCGTCGATCGTGAGTGCGAAGTCGCCCATCGCCTTACCATCGGGATGGTTTTCGCCCTGAGCAGCCTGCTCGATGGCCACCGCCGACGGCAGCAACACCAGGAGTTGCTCGATCGAGGGGTGGTAGGTGACGCCGATCTGCCCGATGGTGGTCAGGTTGGCCAGCAACACCGGCAGCGTCGGTTTGACTTGTTCGAGAAGCCGGGACGCCTCGTTAGCGGCCTCAGGTCCGTTTTGCAGCAGGGTGCGGAAGTGGGAATCGTTGTTCACCAGCACATCCGAAACCCCGGCAAAGCTACGCGCCCACGTTCTGATCGAATCGGTGGTGCGTGCTTGCGTATCCAAGAGCGGCCCGGTGTCTTCGGTGAGGGCGCGGGTGCGATCGACGACGCCGTTGGCGTCGCGGGACAGTGTCTGCGAGGAATCGAGCAGTGACCCCAGGTCGTAACCGGAACCGTTGAAACCCTGGAATGTCTCGTCGAGCAATTGGCCGAGCTTGGTCTTCGGGATGCTGTTGACCAGGGCACTGACCTGATCGAGCATCGGCCCGACCGGCTGCGGGATCGTCGTGTCGCGCGCGGCGATGACCGAGCCGTCGTGCAGATAGGGCGGCGAGTCGGTTTCGGGCTGCAAGTCCACGTACTGCTCACCCACCGCGGAGACACTGAGCACCTTCGCCGTCAGGTCCGCGGGGATCTTGGGTGAAGTGTTGAGCGAGAGCGTCGCTTTCGCACCGGTCGGCGTCAATCCCACCGAGGTGACCTTGCCCATCTGAACGCCGCGGTAGGTCACGTTGGAGAACCGGTACAGGCCGCCGGTGGCCGGC
The DNA here is from genome assembly GCA_963711445.1 of uncultured Actinomycetota bacterium. Classification (GTDB taxonomy): domain Bacteria; phylum Actinomycetota; class Actinomycetes; order Mycobacteriales; family Mycobacteriaceae; genus Mycobacterium. Next base: position 143,103 of record CAVQEF010000001.1, on the reverse strand, counting down.
AGCTCCAGCGTCACCGTCATCCGGCCGATGCCCAGCAGGGTCGGCGCCTGGATGTAGAGCAGGACCATCGCGATCACGCCGATGGCCCCGGCGATCACGAAAATCGCCAACTGGATCCGGACGAAGCGCGTCAGCATCTATCCGCCACCTCCCGTCGGTGCCGTTGCCGTCGGCGGCGCTTGACCAAGACCCGCGTCAGGCATCGAGGACTCACCCTGCGCCGGGCCGGGCCGCGGAGCCGCAGCCGGCGGCGGCCCGGGCAGCGGGGGCAGCGGTAGGGCATCGGGATCGACCCACGGTGGCCGCAGGGGGTTATGCAAGGGATCGAGTGTGTAATTCATGCGATACGGGTCCCCGGGCTCCGGTACCGACGGCTGGTCGAGCTGGCCCCAGTGGGTCCCCAGCATCAATCCCCGCTTGAGCCGTGGAATCGAGATGTCAAGGTCGACATGGAGGTTGAAGTAGTCGCCGCGGACCGCTCGGTCGACGAAGTTCTGGGTGAACGGGAAGACGAATCCCGCGGCGATCGCCATGCCGAACTCCGGCCCGACGTCGGCGAGCGCCTTGATGGTGGGCTCCAGGTTCTTGAGGTTCTTGACCAGGTCGGCCTGGGCGTCGTTGACCAGCCGGGTGGCCGTGTTACTGAAGACGCGCAGTTTGTCCAGGGCAGCCGTCAGGCGCGGCCGCTCCTTGATCAGCACATCGAGCGCCGGCGGTATCTTGCGCAGCGCCTCGGTGAGCACGTCGCGCTGTCCGGCGAAGGTGGCGGCAAGCCGGTTCAGCGCCTGGATGGAGTCGACGAGGCTGTCCCGCTGTTGGTCCAGCGTTCCCACGAACGTGTCGAGGCGAGTGATCAGATCACGCACGGCGCCCTCGCGTCCGGACAACGCGGCGGAGAAATTGTGGACCACCTCCCCGATCTGCCCCAGCCCCCCGCCGTTGACCACCGCACCCAGCGACGACAGCGTCTGCTCGGTCGACGGGTACGCCGATGACCGGCTCAGCGGAATGGTGGCGCCCGGCTGCAGCCTTCCCTTCCCTGACTCGCCCAGCGGCGTATTGAGCTCCACATGCATCGACCCCAGCAGGCTGGTCTGACCCACGGTGGCCACCACGTTGGCCGGGACCACGACATTGCGCTTCACCGAGATGTCGACGTCAGCGTGCCAACCTTTCACCCGCATCGTGCCGACGCTCCCGACGACGACGTCGTTGACCATCACCGGCGAATTCGACTCCATCGTCCCGACATTGGGCAGCTCGACGTGATAGATGATGGCCCCCGGCCCGCGGCCGACCGCACCGGGCAGGGGCAGTGAATTCAGGCCGTGAAATGCGCACCCCGTCAACGTCAACATGGCGCAGGAGACGATGGCGAGCACCCGCCGGCCCGGCACCCGCGCCCGGGCGCTCACGATTGCGGCCCTTCATCCGGCAGCAGCATGCCTGACAGGCTCGGCGGCGGTGGTGGCGGCGATTCCATCGGTGTCGACGGCGGCGGCGGCAGCGGCATCGCCGCGCCCGGTATCCGCGCCGGTGGCACCGCACCCGGCGGTCCCACCGGGTCACCCGGCAGGCCGGTGTAGGCCGACACCGCGGGCGGGATCTCGGGTGGTCCGGGTTTGGGGCCCTCGCCGCCGGGCGCCAGGCGCGGTTCGGTGTAGAGGACCTTGGACGGGTCCATGGACTTCTGTAGGAATGGGTTGATGGGAATCGGCGATTCGTTGAAGTTGAGCAGCCGCAATCCGGGACCGAGGAACAGGCTGCACAGCTTGCCCGATTCGACCGCGGTGATGTTCTCGATGGCGCCGATCTGGGTGCAGCCCGGAACGGACAGCAGCAGCTGACCGCCCCACGTGGGGTTCGCGAAGTTCATCAGCCCGAACCCGCCCACGATGGTTCCGGTGTCGGCGTTGTAGTCGTTGAAGAAGTTGCCGAGCGCGTTCGGCGAGGTGTGCAGGATGTTTTCCAGGGCCATGTGGTTGTCGACCAGGTTCTGGGTGACGTCGGCCAACCTGGCGATCTGCTCGCTGGTCTGGTTGCGGCTTCCGGCGACGAATCGCTGCACCTCGCCGACCGCGGTCGACAGATTTGTCAGCGCCGCATCCAGCTCGGATTTGCTGTCGTTGACCACGCTGGTGAGCGTGGCCAGGCGGTCGTTGAACTGCACGATTTGAACGTTGCTGTCCCGCAGGGCGCCGACGAAGGTTTGCAGGTTCTTGATGATGTCGACGATGTTGCCGCTGCCGTTGGCGAGGATGCGGCCCACGCCTGACAATTGAGCGAGCGTTTGCCGCAGCTTGTCACCGTTGCCGTCGAGGGCGTTGGCGGCGCTGTCGATGAACCGGCCCACGGACGTGCCCGATACTCCACTCTTGGGTCCCAAATCCGTTGCCAGCCGCATCAACTGGGTTTTGACCTCGTCCCACTCGACCGGCACTGCGGTGCGTTCGACCGGTATGACTGCCCCGTCGTGCATGACCGGCCCACTGTCGCGATAGGCCGGGGAGAGCTGGACGTAGCGGGCGGCCACCAGGTTCGGGGCGACGATGATCGCCTTCGCGTCCGCCGGAATCGGCACGTCACGGTCGACCTCGAGGGTCATCTTGGCCTGTGTGCCCTGTGGCTGAATGGATTTGATGTTTCCGACTTTGACACCCGAGACCCGCACCTCGTCATTGGGGTAGACCGCCGTGGCGGTGGTGAAATATGCGGTGATCGTCCGTGGGCCGAAGAACGTATTACGGACGAGCACGGCGGCGCCGGCGACGATGAGCCCGACGAGGACAACCGCCACCACGGTGGCCAGCTTGGTGCGCGGGACACGGGAGATCCGGGCCATCATTGTGACCCGCCGACCCGGCCGCCCAGCGTGCAGCCGGGGCACGAGGGAATGGCGTTGTACGGCCAGGGGGTCAGCGACCTGGGCACCGGCGACGGGTAGCCGGGACCGCGAGACGTGTCGAAGGTGCGGAATCCCCAGAGATAGTCGAACAACGGTTGGAAGAGTTGCGGGGCAAGGAAGTTCGGGACGAACGCCGAGTAGGCGTACATGCTGGAGATGCCCTCACCGACGGTGATCTCGAATTTTTTGAGACCATTCAGTGCCTTGGCGATGTTGTCTCGGTTCTTTTCCAGCATCACAGTCACCGAGTTGAGCCTCTCCAGCGTCGGTGCCAATGTGCTTTCGTTGTCGTGCACCAACGCCGTGAGCTGCTTGGCCACCGCCGACGTGTTGGCCAGCAAATCCACGATTTCTTGTCGCCGCGCCACCAGGACTTGGAGCAAAGAGTCGGAGTTGAGGATGAGCTTGTTGACCTGCTGGCTGCGTTCGGAAAGGACGCCGGTGACGTCGCCGGCGCTCTTGAAGAGCTCGCCCAGGTTCTTGTTCCGGCTGTTGAGCGTGCGTGACAACCGGCTGAGTGCGTCGAAGGCCGGGCCCATCTGGGGTGCGAGCTGGTCGAGTGTCGCCGACAGGGTGTCCAGTGAATGATTCAGCGCCGTGGTGTTGGTTCCCTTGGTGTCCGATGTCAAGTCGCTGACCGCTTCCGTCAACGAGTACGGCGAGGACGTCCGCGAGACGGGGATGAGAGCCATCGGATGCAGTGTGCCGCTGCCTGCGGACTCCAACGTCAGCATCCGCTCGCCCAGCAGCGAGCCGGTGCGGATATGCGCGGTGGTCTCCGCGCCGAGCGGGACGTTGCCCTTCGTCGTGAACGTCACCAGGGCATCGCCGTGGCTGAGCGACACATCCGACACCGTGCCGACCTTCACCCCCGACACGATCACGGGGTTACCCGACGCGATGCCGCCGGCTTCGGTGAACAGCGCCTGGTAGCGGACCATCGTCGCCCAGGAAATGAGGCGGTCGGGCGACAGGCCCACCAGGATGATCATCACCGCCAAAACGACGCCGATGAGTCCGGCCTTGACGAGCCCAGCTCCGTGGTACTTGAGCATTAGGGTTCCGTACACCTTCCCGCTTCTGACCTGAAGATATTGGAGTGCACCGTCCTGCCCTGAAGGTCCGTGCCGCGGAGCTCCAACTGGCAGAGGTAGTACGGGATGGTGGCGCCGGCCACTCCGAGCCGGACCAGCTTGCGGTAGTTCTTGGGCGCCTTCTGGATCGCGGCATCCAGGCGGTCCTTGTCGCCATCGAGTATCGGCGCCAGCCGATTCAACTGCGCTATGGTGCCGGACAGCGGCGGGCGGGCGGTGGCCAGCAGATCCGCCAGCGAGGCGGTTCCCCTGTCGAGGGCGTCGATCGCGGACCCGATGGTGTCGCGGTCGTTCGACAGCCCGCCGACAAGCTGCTCGAGGCGATCGATCGCACCGGAGAACTTGGTGCCGTCCTTGGAGATCGTGCCGATCACGGTGTGGAGGTTGTCGATCAGTTGCTGCACGGTTTGGTCGTTGTCGGCCAAGGCGTTCGAAAACGAGGTCGCCTTGGCGAACAGCGACTCGAGAGTCCCGCCCTGCCCCTGGAAGACCTCCAACAATCCCGAAGTCAGCGCGTTGACATCACGCGCGTTCAGGCCCTGGGTAACGGGTTTCAGTCCGCCGAGCAGCAGATCGAGGTCAAGCGCCGGCGCGGTGCGGTTCACGGGAATCTGAGCGCCAACCGGCATACGCTTGGTCGAACCCGGACCATCGAGGAGTTCGAGGTAGCGATCTCCCACCAGGTTGAGGTAGCGGACCGCGGCCCTGGTGCCCTCGGTGAGGACCACGTTGCGGTCGGCGTCGAATTTCACCACAACCTTTTTGTCCGGCTGCAGCGAAACGCTGTCGACCGTGCCCACGCGGATCCCGGCGACCCGTACCGACTGCCCCGGCTTCAGACGCGAAACGTCGGTGAACACCGCCGAATACCCGGTCGTCGCGCCCGTCCGGTACTGGCCGAAGATGAAGAAAAGGAACGCGGTCAATACCGCCATCACGACCGCAAAGGTCCCGAACTTGATCAGCGTGGCACGCATTCTCATCCGGGTTGTCCGATCTGAGCGGGGTTGCGCGGTGGGCCGGCGATCGGTCCGTACAACAGCTGCTTGAGGCCATCAAAGTTGAGCAGCAGCTGCGGGTTTCCGTACCCCACCGGGTCGGCGCCGATATCGGTGATCAGCTGCGGCGGGTTGGTGTTGAACGGCAGCTTCGGCAGACCCACGCACTGCGGGCCGCCCGTCGCCGCAACCTTGGGCAGGTTCGTCGGATACCGATAACGTTCGGCGCCCCACGTCAGACTCGCCGAGATGTTGATGCTCGGCTCCGACAACGGCGCACCGTGCCCAATCTGTATGAGCCCGCCGAGAGAACAGGTGAGCGCCTCGTGGTACTCATTGGTCAGATCGGTGGTCGGCACCAGCAGGTGCAGCACATCCGTCAGCGGTTGGCGGTTCGTCGACAAGACGTCGTGGCCGATGTCGGCCAAGCCGATCGCGCTGATCAGCAACGCATCCAGGTTGTGCTGCTCGTCGACAATCGTCTTGCTGATCGTGGTCGCGTTGGATGCGGTCCTCATCAGGTCCGGCGCCGCGTCGGCGTAGGCGTTGGACACCGCCGGTAGGACCGCGACGTCATGCCTGAATGCGGGCAGGCTCGGCTCCAGCCGGGACAGAAACGAATCCAGGTCGCTCAGGGATTGGCCAAGCTTGGGGCCCCGCCCACTGAATGCCTGTGCCAGCGCACCCAGTGACTCGTTGAGCTTCGGCGGGTCGATGTGGGCCAGCACCGACACCAGTTGCTGGAACACCGTGTTGATTTCGACCATGACGTGCTGGCCCTGCAGCGTCTGGTGAGCGTGTAGGTGCTGCGCCGAGGGTTGGGAAGGTTCGACCAACTGGACGGACTTCGCGCCGAACACCGTCGAGGACGCGATGTCGACCAGCACGTTGCCGGGAATGAAGTGCAACTGCGACGGGTCCATCGCCAGGTGAATGGCCGCCTGCCCGTTGGGCAGCGGTTCGATCGAGGCCACCTTGCCCACCTGCACGCCGCGCATCTTGACCTTGGCCTCGGGGTTCATGACCAGGCCGGCGCGTTGCGAGATCACGGTCACCGGCACGCTCTGTGTGAAGTCACCTCGAAACAGGCCGATCGAAACGGCGACGATCGCGGCAACCACAACGACGGTCGCCAAACCCGCCAGCGGGCGCGCATACGACCGCGCCCCGAAGCTGCGGCCGGGTGAAGCCGCGACGGGCGCTGCGGCGCTGGTAGTTTCCGAACGGTCGATGGGACCGGGCCCGAGGCGCTGAGTCACGTCAGGTCTCCTCCTCTACCCGGACAAGTTGAAGTTGCCGTTGGAGCCGTAGATCGACAGCGAGACCAGCAGCGTCACGGATACGACCACGACCAGCGAGGTGCGCACCGCGTTGCCGGTCGCGACGCCGACACCGGCCGGACCGCCCGAGGCGAAGTAACCGAAATAGGTATGGATCAACAGGACGGTGAGCGCCATCAAGACGGCTTGCAGGAACGACCACAACAAATCGATCGGGTTGAGGAACGTGGTGAAGTAGTGCTGGTACAAACCGCTCGACTGGCCGAACAGGACCACCGTGATGAACTGACTGGCCAGGAACGACAAGATGACGGCAATGGAATACAGCGGGGTCACCGCGAGCATTCCGGCGACGATCCGGGTGCTGACCAGATACGAAACCGGCCGGATGGCCATGGATTCCAGAGCGTCGATTTCTTCGCTGATCCGCATGGCACCCAGCTGCGCCGTCACGCCGGCGCCGAATGTGGCCGCCAAACCGATTCCCGCGACGATCGGCGCGGCAATTCGGACGTTGATGAAGGCCGAGAGGAATCCGGTCAGCGCCTCGATGCCGATGTTGCCGAGCGAGCTGTAGCCTTGGACGGCCAGCACCCCACCCGCGGCGAGAGTCATGAAGCCGACGATTCCCAGTGTCCCGCCGATCATCGCCAATGTCCCCGCACCCATGCTGATCTCGGCCACGAGACGGATGATTTCGCGCCGGTAGTGGGTGGCCGCGAACGGCACCCCCGCGAGTGCCCGGGCGTAGAACAGCGTGTGATCGCCGATCCGGCTCAACGTGCCGACGGGCTTCTCGAGTTGTCGCGTCAGACGCGGGTAGGTGGCGCGTAGGGTCATCACGGTCCGTCCTTACACCTCCTTCGCAGCTACTTAGACGAAAACCGGATGCCGATGGCGGTGACGACCACGTTGACGACCATCAGGGACATGAACGCGTACACCACCGTTTCGTTGACCGCGTTACCGACGGCCTTGGCTCCGCCGCCGCTGACCGTCAGGCCGCGATAGCACGCGACCAATCCGGCGATCAGACCGAAAAGCGCTGCCTTGACGCAAGAAATGATCACTTCCGGCACGCCGGTCAACAAGGTGATGCCCGCGGCGAACGCGCCCGGGTTGACATCTTGGACGAACACCGAAAAGACGTAGCCACCCACGATGCCGATGATGACCACCAGGCTGTTCAGCAGCAGGGCCACCAGGCCCGCGGCCAGCATGCGCGGCGTCACGAGGCGCTGGATCGGATTGATGCCCAACACCTCCATCGCGGCGATCTCCTCACGGATGGTTCGTGAGCCCAGGTCCGCGCACATCGCGGTGGCGCCGGCGCCCGCCACGATCAACACCGTCACCATCGGGCCCACCTGGGTCACCGCGCCGAAGGCTGCGCCCGCACCGGACAGGTCCGCGGCACCGAGTTCGCGCAACAGGATGTTGAGCGTGAAGCTGACCAGAACGGTGAAGGGGATGGCCACCAACAAGGTGGGCGCGATCGCGACGCGCGCGACAAACCACGACTGATCCAAGAACTCCCGCCACTGAAAGGGGCGACGGAACAGGAAGCCGACGGCATCGGCCGACATCGCGAACAGCCCACCGATCGCCTCCATCGGCTTGGATCCACGCCCCAACGAGAGGCCGGCGGTCCACCGCTCCGGGCCGCCTCGCTTAGTCGCCATCGGCCTCGGCTCCCTCCAGGGTTTCGAGACCGACAGTCTTGTTCCTCAGTAACTTTCGCTGGGAACCAGGCAGGACCGGCGGCCCCGAATGCGTACCGTCGACGGCGAAATGCGTAGCGGGCAGCCACATTCCGGCGTCTACCTTTGGCGTGCCAACCGCTTCCATCCTCACGCCAGCCCTCCATTCTGTTGCGTGAGTTGGCGCTCCAAACCCAGGGAGCGAACGAGGACCCACGCCTTGAAGCGTCCGGCGATTATTACTCATACGGCGCCCAGGGGGAACCCAAACCGCACAACCGTTATCAGCCGATCCGAATTCACAGAATTCGGCAAGGAGCGGCACGTCCCAGTGGCAGCGGTGGTCGGCTCGAACATGGCTGGCAAATTCCACTCTAGGTGACGGCGCCGGCCGTCTTGAGCTCGATGATGCGGTCCCAGTCAAGCCCGATCTCCAGCAGAATCTCGTCGGTCTGCTCGGCGAAGCCGGGCGCCGGCCCGGTCTGCGGTGCGGTGACGTCGAATTGAACCGGGTTGGCGACGAGTTCGAGCTCGCCGGCGCGGACCATGTACTCGTTGGACCGGATCTGGGTGTCATCGGCCGCCTGCAGGGTGTCCTGCACCGGCGCCCACGGGCCCGCGAGGGTGGCAAAGCGTTCCCTCCACTCGGCCAGCGTGCGGCTTGCGATGGCCTTGGTCAAGATCTCCACCGCATCGGAGGTGTTGGCGGCGATCTTCTCCACCGTGGCAAAGCGCGGATCGTCGGCCAGCTCCGGCAGGTCGACGTGCCGGCACACGTCGGCCCAGAACTTGGTCGGCTGCATCATCACGAAGGAGATGAAGCGGTCGTCGGATGTCGCGTACACGCCCACCAACGGGTTGACCGGCGAGCCGTGCACCCCGGGCGGCGGCGCCTCCAACCGCTGGCCCAGGTGCGTGGTCAGCGCGACCGTGTGGCCCATCGACCACAGCCCGCTGCCCAGCAGCGACACGTCGACCACCGACGGCGTGCCGGTGCGCTCGCGCTTCAGCAGCGCCGCCGCGATGCCACCGGCGAGGTTGGTGCCCGAAATCGTGTCGCCGTACGCCGGCCCGGGCGGCCCGATCATGCCCGGCGTCCCGGGCGGGGTGATGGTCGCGGCGGTCCCGGCCCGGCACCAGAAGGCGGTCATGTCGTAGCCGCCCTTCTCGGCCTCGGCGCCGCGCGGGCCGAGCGCGCTGCCGCGCGCATAGATGATGTCGGGGTTGACCGCGCGGATGTCGTCGACGTCGATCCCGAACTTCTTGCGGTGCCCCGGCAGAAAACTGGTCAGGAACACGTCCGAGCGGCGGACCAGCTCGTAGAGCACTTCCTTGCCCTCGGACACCGACATGTCCAGCCCCAGGCTGCGCTTGCCGCGGTTGGCGTGCTCGATGTTGGGGTTCGGGTCGCCCTCGACGCGCAGCATCCCGGTCTGCCGCAGCCCGCGCTGCGGGTCACCGGTCACCGCATGCTCGACCTTGATCACGTCGGCGCCCCATTCGCGCAGCACCGCGCCGGCCGACGGGACGAACCCGTACATGGCCACCTCCAGCACGCGGATGCCCTCGAGCGGCCTCATGCGGGGACCCCGTCGATCGAGGGCCGACGGTCGGGGCGCGACTCGGGCGCAGCGTCCGCGGTGGTCTCGGCGACGGCCTCCGCGGTGTCCTGCGCTGGCATTCAGTAGCCCCCTGATGTGGTGCCGGTCACGAAAATTTCGTTCTCCTACTCGGCGAATCTTACATCCGCGTCTCGATAATTCAAGAAAGTCGCGGGAAGGGGACCGGCGCCGCTGACCAGCGCCTTGATCGCTTCGGGGGCGGTTCACCAGGACCCTTGGCGCAGGCCCGGCACGGTTTCGCGGCGATGTTGCACGCCACTTCCGCGTGAGAGTAAGGTTCTCATAATTGTAAGGGAGATTCTTTGTGACTGAGACTGCCACGTTTGCGGCGGAAGTTTGCGCGGTGATGCGGACGTGAAGACCGCAGTGGTGACCGGCGGCGGATCGGGCATCGGGCTGGCCGTGGCGAACCGCCTGCGAGCCGACGGCCTGGACGTCGCCACCATCGACCTGACTCCGTCCGATGCCGAGCGTGCCTTCACCGCCGACGTCACCGACCGATCACAGGTGGACGCCGCGCTGGCGGCGATCCGCGCCAGCCTGGGCCCGGTCACGGTGCTGGTGAACGCCGCGGGCCTGGACGGGTTCAAGCGGTTCACCAACATCGCCTTCGAGGACTGGCAGCGGGTCATCGACGTCAACCTCAACGGGGTCTTTCACACCATCCAGGCCGTGCTGCCCGACATGGTGGCCGCCGGGTGGGGACGGATCGTCAACATCTCCTCGTCGAGCACCCACTCCGGCGCCCCCTACATGAGCCACTATGTGGCGGCCAAGTCCGCGGTCAACGGCCTGACCAAGTCGCTGGCGCTCGAGTACGGGCCCAGCGGCATCACCGTCAACGCCGTGCCGCCGGGCTTCATCGACACCCCGATGCTGCGCGCCGCGGAGAAGAACGGATTCCTCGGCAGCATCGAGGAGACCATCGCCCGCACCCCCGTGCGCCGGATGGGCAAACCGGAGGACATCGCGGCCGCGTGCGCCTTCCTGGTGTCGGAGGAAGCCGGCTACATCACCGGCCAGATCCTGGGTGTCAACGGCGGCCGGAACACCTGAGCGCTCGGCGACTGTGAGGAGAAGTGGTGGGAGACGGAGCGGTGGGGCTCGCCCTCCGAGGGCCTCGACGGTGCCGCCCGGCGCACCGGCATGCAGGTGTGTGTCGACGGGCGCGGCTGCCTGACGTGGTAGGACTCCCGCAGTCGAGGCGTAATCATCGGGTGAGAGGAGACAGCCTGTGAAGGTCTGGGTGGATTCGGAACGCTGCCAGGGCCATACCCTGTGCGCGATGATCGCTCCGGAGTCTTTCCAGCTCAGCGAGATCGACGGCAGTTCATCGGCAATCAATGAGCTGGTGCCCGCCGATCAGGAGGACAAGGTTCGCGAGGCCGCGCACTCCTGTCCGGAGCAGGCCATCATGATCACTGACGAAAGCTAAAGGGAGACAGAGCCTTGAGTGTCGACGACGTCGTCAGCGACAGCGATCGCAAGAAGAACCCGTACCACTTCGACCGGCACACCGCCGAGTATCGGTCCCGGTTCAGCGCGATCACCAAGGAGATGCACGCCCAGTGCCCGATGGCGTGGACGGAAACCTACGGCGGGCACTGGGTCGCGGCCGGCAGCCACGAGGTGTTCGAGCTGGCCCGCTGTCCCGCCGTCTCCAACGACCACGACATCCACGGCGACCGCCGCGGCTACAAGGGCATTTCGATCCCCACGGCCAGTCGCGTCAGCGCGGTGCGCGGCGGAATCCTGGAAATGGACGACCCCGAGCACCGCACCTACCGAAGCGTGCTCAACCCCTATCTCTCGCCGGCCGCGGTCAAGCGCTGGGAGCCGTTCATCGACGACGTGACGCGAGCCTGCCTCGACGACAGGATCGAGGCGGGCAGCATCGACTTCGTCGACGACCTGGCCAACATCGTGCCGGCGGTCCTGACGCTGGCGATGATGGGCATTCCGCTCAAGAAGTGGAACATGTACAGCGAGCCCGTCCACGCCGCGGTCTACACGCCCGAGCATTCCCCCGACATCGAGCGGGTCACCGAGATGCACCGCCAGATGGGGCTCGACATGGTCAACACCATGATCGAGATCCGCGAGAATCCGCGACCCGGGATCGTCAATGCCCTGCTGCAGATGCGCATCGACGGCGAGCCCGCTCCGGAACTGGAAATCCTGGGCAATCTCGGCCTGGTCATCGGGGGTGGCTTCGACACCACGACCGCCCTGACCGCCCACTCGCTGGAATGGTTGTCCGAGCACCCCGACGAACGAGAGCTGCTCAGCAAGCAACGCGACACCCTGCTCGATCCCGCGACCGAGGAGTTCCTGCGCTATTTCACCCCGGCGCCCGGTGACGGCAGGACCTTTTCCGACGACGTCGAACTCGACGGCACGCACTTCAAGGAGGGCGAGCGGCTCTGGATTTCCTGGGCCATGGCCAACCGCGATCCCTCGGTGTTCCAGAATCCGGACGACATAGTCCTCGACCGCAAGGGTAACCGGCACTTCAGCTTCGGTCTCGGCGTCCACCGGTGCGCCGGATCCAACGTGGCACGCACCGTGTTCAAGTCGATGCTGACCGCGGTGCTCGACCGGATGCCCGACTACCGCTGTGACCCCGAGGGCACCGTCCACTACGAGACCATCGGCGTCATCCAGGGCATGCGCAAGCTGCCGGCCACCTTCACGCCGGGCCGCCGCATCGGCGCGGGTTTGGACGAGACACTGGAGAAGCTGCAGCGCATCTGCGACGAACAGGAGCTCGCCCGGCCGATCACCGAGCGCAAGGAAGCCGCCGTCATCGACTGAGCCGTTCGCGCGCCCGCGGTCCGTCAACTGGCGCTATTTTTGCGAGTAGGCCTGTTCCGCGTGACCGCACCCTATATTTGGGGCAATCGTGTGTGCACAGATGGGAGACGCATCGGTGAAGACTTTCGCAGTGAACGTTGCGCTTGCCGTGGCCGCGCTGACTCTTACGCCGGCCGCCCACGCGGACATGCTGTTTGTCAACTACAGGTTGGACACCAACCGGGATCCCGGCCACAGTTGGATTTGGGCGGTCAGCCCATGCGTTCCCAAACGGTCAGGATGCCTGACCATCCAAGCGATTCCGCAACCCAACGGGCAAGCGGCGCCCTGGAAGACCGACGCGCATCTGTCCGACGGCCGCTACACCATGGCCGTTGACGTTCCCGACGGTGTGCGCTGCGTGGTCCAGTTCTTTCCCTCGCACGACGTTTACTCATGGGATGCGGTGACGCTGACGGGTCAGGTCGACTCGACATTCGACACGGGCTGCGGTGGCGGACCGGGGGGCACCGACAGTTACCCGTTCTCGCTCGTGCGATGGTAGCCGCGTGAGACGTACAGGAGTCGGTCGATCATGAGGGCAACGGGCAGTACGCGCGATGGCTGAGGCGAACGAACCGCCGCAGGATCCGGCCACGGCGAACGCCGACACGATGGCCTTGATCGCGGAGGCTGAGGCAGAAGCCGCCGAAGCCGAAGCGCTGGCGGCCGCTGCGCGCGCCCGCGCCCGTGCCGCCCGGCTCCGGCGCAAAGCGCAAGATCAAGTCGAGAAAGAAACCGAGGCCGAGCAGCCGGCCGACGAGCAGCTCGAGGAGAAGGCCGCCGAAGCCGGCGAGCAAGGATCGCCGGACGCCGACGAGGAGGCAACCGGTACCGCCGCGGCGAAGACCGACGACGACGTCACCGACACCGTCGAGGCCACCGACGCCGACGAAGCGGAGGCCGAGGCGGAAGTCTCCGACGAAACCCCCGAAGACGCGGAATCGGAACCCAAGCCGGCCCGCCCCCGGCGACGCGTCCGGTTGCCCTCGCTGTCCGTGACGTGGAAAGCGGCCGTCATCATCCTCATCTGCGCCTTCACCGCGGCCAGCGGGTACATGGTGTGGGAACGTCATGAAACCACCGAGCGCAACCAGCGGGTCGCGAACTTCATCGCGGGGGCCAGACAGGGTGTCGTGAACATGACTTCCTTGGACTTCAAGAGGGCAAAGGAGGATGTCCAGCGGGTGATCGACAGCTCGACGGGCCAATTCAGGGACGACTTCCAGCAGCGCGCAAAAGATTTCATTACCGTCGTTGAGCAGTCCAAGGTGGTCACCGAAGGAACCGTGAATGCGGCGGCCGTGCAATCCATGGACGCGAATTCCGCATTGGTACTCGTCGCGGCGACCTCGCGGATCACCAACGCCGCGGGCGCCAAAGACGAACCACGCAATTGGCGGCTCAAGGTGACCGTCGAAAACGACGGTGGGCAATACAAGATGGCCAAGGTGGAGTTTGTCCCATGAGCGAAGACGACCACGACATCGACGCCGCCGACGACTCCCCCGAACCAACCGAACGCAGTGGGCCTAGCGCGCCTCGAACCCGGCGCAAGGTGAGAGTCGTTCCCGTTGTTCTGATCTTGCTCCTGCTGATTTCCGGTGGGGCTATGGCGTGGCTGTACTTCAAGCAGTACCGGCCTGATGAACAAACCGACGCCGGCGTCGCCAGCGCGGTCGTCAATGCGGCGTCCGAGGGAACGGTCGCGTTGCTGTCCTACTCGCCCGATTCACTGGACAAGGACTTCGCCGCCGCAAAGTCGCACCTGTCTGGAGACTTCCTGTCGTACTACAACCAGTTCACCGAGCAGATCGTCGCTCCGGCGGCCAAAGAAAAGTCGCTGCAAACCAACGCTCGCGTGGTGGGGGCCGCGGTCTCGGAATTACGTCCGGACGCGGCCGTCGTGCTCGTGCTGGTGGACCAGAGCACGACGAGCAAGGACAACCCCGACCCCGCGATGACTTCCAGCAGCGTGCTGGTGAGTTTGACCAAGGTCAACGGAAAGTGGCTGATCACGAAGTTCGACCCGGTCTAGAAGCCAATCGAATGCCGCCGCGGCAAAGGGCGATTCGGAGATAATGCGTGGCGTGCGGCGCTAGCCACGGGGGAGGCCCAGCACGCGCTGGGCGATGATGTTGCGCTGGATCTCCGAGGTGCCCCCGGCGATCGTCCCGGAGAAACTGCGGGCATAGCGTTCGAACCAGCTGGCGAAATAGTGGTCGAGGTTCATCGGCGCGTACGGGCCGCTCTGCCCCGGGTGGACGAGCCCGTCGGGCCCGGCGGACGTCAGCGCGAGGTCCATCGCACGCAGTTCGGCCTCGGAGCCGAGCAGCTTGAGCACCGAGATCGCCGACGTGTCGTCCTCGCCGCGCGCGGCGCCGGCCAAGGCCACGGACCCCAGCAGGCGCAGGGCCTGCTTGTCCATGATCGTGGTGGCGTACTGGTCGCGCTCGACCTCGGTCGCGGGACGGAAATCGGCGATCATGTTGTCGAGCCGGTCGGCGAAGCCCAGCCACATCATCGTGCGTTCGTGCCCGAGCGAGCCGTTGGCGACCCGCCAACCCCCGTTGAGCTCGCCGACCAGGTTCTCGGCGGGCACCCGCGCGTCGGTGAAGAACACCTCGTTGAAGTCCAGGTCGTCGGCCGAGCAGATGGACGCGAACGGCCTGCGCACGACGCCCGCGGTGTCGGTCGGGATCACCAATGCGCTGATGCCCTTGTGCTTCGGCGCTTCGGGATCGGTCCGCACGAAGGTCAGCAACACGTCGGCGTCGTGGGCGCCCGAGGTCCACACCTTCTGCCCGTTGACCACGAAGTGGTCGCCGTCGAGCACCGCGCGGGTACGCAGCGACGCCAGATCGGAACCCGCGCTGGGCTCGCTCATCCCCAGCGAGGCGGTGATCTCGGCGCGCAGGATCGGCACCGCCCAGCGGCGCTTCTGCTCGTCGCTGCCGAACGACAACAGCGACGCCGCAACGATGTTCACCCCTTGCGGGTTGAAGCTGTGGTACATCCGCCGGCGGCTCAGTTCCTCCAGGTAGACGAACTGCTGGACGACCGTCGCGTTGCGCCCACCGAACTGCGGGGGCTGGGCGGGCAGCAGCCAGCCGTTGTCGAACAGCAGCCGCTGCCAACGACGCGCCCACTGCGGCATGTGCGAGACCGAGCGCGGACGCTCCAGCGTTTCGCTTGCGGGGGGCAGGTTTTCGTCGAGAAAGGCCGCGAATTCCGCCCGGAACGCCTCGACGTCGGGATCAAAAGTCAGCTGCACGGTACTCCTCCGCGATCCGCGCGCGGTGCTCGGCGGCCCCGCCGAGCATCAACTCCCCCGCCTTGGCCCGCTTGAGCGCGAACTGCAGGTCGTTCTCCCAGGTGAAACCCATGGCACCGAAAAGTTGCAGGCCGTGCCGGAACACCAGCGACTGGCACTCCCCCGCAGATGCCTTGGCCATCGCGGCCGCCAACCGGCGCCGGGGGTCGTCCGCCGCGATGGTCAACGCGGCGAAGTAGGCCAGCGCGCGGGCCCGCTGGATGGCGACGTGCATGTCGGCGGCCTTGTGTTGGACCGCCTGGAAAGAGCCGATCGGCACGCCGAACTGGTGCCGGTTGCGGACGTGGTCGAGGACCATATCCAGGATGCGTTGGCAGGCGCCGACCATGGTGACCGCCATGCCCGTCAACGCCATGTGATGGGCGCGCTCGGCGTCGACGGCGAGTCGCGCCTCGTCGGGCAGGCGCACCTCGCAGAACGACAGGTCGGCGACGTGCAGGACGGGGTCGAACACCGCCGAGCGACGGGCCGACACCTGATTGGACGCCGCGAGGAACACGCCGGCGTCGGTGACCACCGCGAGCCGGTCGACCCGGTCGCCGTCGAGGATGTGGCGCGCCGAGCCGTTCAACACCCAGCCGTCGGCATCCCGGTGCGCCGTCACCCCGGAGTGCACGGCCGTGCCCGACTCGTGGGGGTCGAAGCGCTCGACCGCAAGCGGCGCGAACTGGCTCATCGTCGCCAGGAACGGCGTGGGGTCGGTCGCGCGGCCCAACTCTTCCAGCAAGATCGCCAACTCGACCGCGCTGGCCGGGTCGTGCAACTCGGTCCACCCCTGGTCCAGATACGATTTCCACAACGGGCTGGGGTCGACGCCCTCCTCGGCAATGCTACGGACCAGCGAGGGCGGGCATTGCTTGGTGAGTGCGTCGCGCACCGTGCTCTGCCACAGCCGTTGATCGGCATCGAATTCCAACAGCATCCGGGCCGCCTCCTGTCCTCACCGCCATCGGCGAGAATATCATTCTCGCATGCGGAAGTAATAATCTCGAAAAGCGGCTATGCGAGTGCGGACGCGTGAAGGTGCAGCCGGTGCTCTCGGGCGGTCGAGACAGGCAGACAGTGCGGCCGAGGGCGAGGACACGCCCCGGCCGGTCTGTAGGCAACCGGGTCCAGCTACCGGTGCTCAGCCCTTCCAGATCGACTGCGGCATCTGGGCGGGGCCTTCGTTCGGCTCGACCCGCAGGGCCAATCGCCAATGCGTTTCGGCGCTGACGAACACCACACGTTTGCCGCAACCGTCGGCTTCTGCAGTCAGCCACGCCCGGGAACGCGCCTGTCATGGGGGCCATGGCGCGGCCTTGGCCTCGGTATCCGTGGCGGTAGGTGCCGCGCTGATGCACTGGCATGCTGAGCATCTGGGGCTAAACGCCGGGGTCCGGCGTTTAGCCCGCACGCGGCAGTCGGCGACCGCATCGTGAGGCACAAGCATTGTGGCCGAGGCCGATTAGACGCCCCGGGCCACCACGTATCGGCAGCTTGGCCGCAGTGTGCCTGTCGACGGGACGCGGTGTCCCCGGCCGCGAACGGTGCCGGCCGCCCGATCTCGTGGAATGCAAACGATCGTGATGCCACCGCGGCGGCGGGCAGGGTATTGCTGTTTTCCGGCAGGCCAATTCGATCGGCGTCAACCAACGCAGCACAATCATGACGGGATAGCCCAGTCACAGAGGAGAAGATCAATGGATCGCCAAACATACCAACGCGGACTCGAGATCCGCTCCGCCGTGCTGGGCGAGGCCTACGTCAACCAGGCGCTGGCCGGGGCGGATGACTTCACCGGCCCCCTGCAGGACCTTGTCACCGAATACTGCTGGGGGGCGGTCTGGGGCCGCGACGAGCTGCCACGCAAGACGCGCAGCATGCTCAACCTGGCGATGATCTCGGTCCTCAACCGACCCAACGAACTGCGGACCCACATCAAGGCGGCACTGACCAACGGCGTCAGCCGCGACGAGATTCGCGAGGTCTTTCTGCAGGTGGCGATCTACGCCGGCGTTCCCGCCGCGGTCGACAGCTTCCGCATCGCGGGCGAAGCGTTCGCCGAAGCGGAGCAGAGCCCCGAGGAGCGCCGCTGATGGAGGTCGGGTTTATCGGGTTGGGGCACATGGGCTTTCCCATGGCGAGCCGCCTGCTGCAGGAAAAACACCATGTCATCGCCTTCGACACACGCGCCGCAGCGCTCGAGCGCGTCGCGGCGCTCGGGGCCCGGCCCGCGTCGTCGGCCAAGGATGTTGCCGATCGCGCCGAAACGGTGCTGGCCAGCCTGCCGACGCCGGCCGTGTCGCTGCAGGTCGCGGCGGCAGTGGCCGCGGGCTCGCGGGTCAAGCGCTATGTCGACCTGTCGACGGTGGGCAGCCACACGGCGGCGCGCATCCACGACCTGCTGGCCGGGCGGAGCATCGTCGCGCTCGACAGCCCGGTCAGCGGTGGCGTCGGCGGGGCCGAGAAGGGCGCGCTGGCGGTCATGGTGTCCGGCCCGTACACCGAATTCGACGCCGTACGAACGATCCTCGAGGCGATCGGCCGGCCGTTCCACATCGGCGAGAAGCCGGGCTCGGCCCAGACGATGAAGCTGGCCAACAACATCCTGGCGGCCAACGTCCTGGTCGCGACGGCGGAAGTGGTCGTCATGGGCGTCAAGGCCGGGCTCGACCCCGCGGTGATGATCGAGGTGCTCAACGCGGGCTCGGGCGCGACCAGCGCAAGCCGCGACAAGTTTCCCCGGGCGATCCTTCCGCGCACGTTCGACTACGGGTTCGCCACCGGGCTGATGGTCAAGGACGTGCGGTTGTACCTCGAGGAGGCCGACGCGCTCGGCGCTCCGGCCGAGGTCGCCCGGGCCATCGCACGGCTCTGGGAGGCCACCGAACGCACGGAGGGGGCCGAATCGGATTTCACCGCGGTGATCAAGCCGCTGGAGAGGGCGGCGGGTGTGACCGTGGGACGCGCCCCCGCCTAACGCCCCGCTGACCGCCGGCGAAGCAACGACGCCAACGCGCATCGCCGCCGCAGAAGGCGAGAATGGTATTATCCGGATTGAAGAACGACACTTACGGATGTGCCGGCAAAATCGATAACTACCAGGGCCGATGATTAACCGAAATGCTTACCGAAATGCGTTGATCGACGCCGGACGGAAATGTTAGATTATCTATCATATGACTGGATGCGACTCGCTCTGGCTACCGATACTCAGGGGTGGCTCTGATGATCGAACACACTGACGGAACCCGCACGCCGGTGATCGACGCCAGCGTGCACATCTTCTTCCCGTCCAACAAGGAGTTGCGCTCCGTCCTACGCGAGCCGTTCAAGAGCCGCGGTTTTCCCGACTACGAGATGGACTGGTACGGGGCGCCCGGCGGCGAGTACGCACCGAACACGCAGGGGCCGGACCGCCAATACCCCGGCTCGGACCCGGAAATCGTTGCCGAAGAACTGTTCTCGAAGCGCGGCGTGGACGTGGCGGTGCTGCATCCGATGGGGCGCGGCATCATGCCCGACCGGCACCTGGGCAGCGCGCTGCACGCCGCCCACAACGAGATGATGGTGTCGCGCTGGCTGGATTCGGAGAAGTTCGGCGACCGGTTTCGCGGCACCATCCGGGTCAACCCCGACGACATCGCCGGCGCACTGCGCGAGGTCGAGAAGTGGCGCCACCACCCGCACGTCGTCCAGATCGGCATTCCGATGCAGTCCCGCGAGCTCTACGGCAAACCGCAGTTCTGGCCGCTGTGGGAGGCCGCCGCCGACGCGAACCTGCCCGTGGCGGTCCACATCGAAACGGGCGAGGGCATCGGATTTCCGCCGACCCCGTCGGGGCACACTCAGACCTACGAGCAATACGTCGGCTTCATGGCGCTGAACTACCTGTATCACCTGATGAACATGATCGCCGAGGGCGTCTTCGAGCGCTTTTCGGGCCTGAAGTTCGTCTGGGCCGACGGGGCCGCCGACTTCGTCACCCCGTTCATCTGGCGCATGGACGTGTTCGGCCGGCCGCACCTCGAACAGACGCCGTGGGCGCCGCGCATCCCCAGCGACTACCTGCCCGGCCACGTCTACTTCGTGCAGGGCAGCCTCGACGGGCCGCCGGACGCCGACTTCGCCGGTGAGTGGTTCGGCTTCACCGGCAAGGAGGACATGGTCATGTTCGGTTCCAGCTATCCGCACTGGCAGTGCGGCGACATCCGCAAGCTGCCCGGGGCGCTGTCCGCCGAGCAACGCGAGAAGCTCTGCTGGCGCAACGCGGCCGACCTCTACGGCATAGACATCGCCGTCGCATCGGGCGCACAGTAGAGGTAGACAAAGGGACAACCAGGAGATTGAGATGACGCTGACCCATATGCACGAACGGGTTCCCGCCGCCGAGCGCATAGCCGTCCGGTGCGTCGACTCGGATGTTCACCCGATGCCCAGACGCGGCGAGCTCACGCCCTACATCCCCGAGCCCTGGCGCAGCAAGTTCTTCCGCGAACACAAGGTCGGCGAGCTGATCTACTACGACGCCCCCGATTACGCGCACAGCTACGCCATGCGCACGGACACCTTCCCGCCCGATGGTGAATTCGCCTGCAGTGACCCGGATATGGCCTTTCGGCAGCTGATCATGGAGGCGGGCTCCGACATCGCGATCCTGGAGCCGGCCGGACGCACGCCCCGCCTGCCCGACGCGAACCAGGCGTTTGCCAGCGCGCTCAACGACTGGCAGGCCAACCACTGGCTGGACGGCCACAACAACTGGCACCAGCGCTGGCGCGGATCGATCTGCGCGGCGATCGAGGACCCCGAGGGGGCCGTCGAGCAGATCGAGAAGTGGGCCGGCCACCCCTACATGGCGCAGATCCTGATCAAGGCCGAGCCGCGGCCCTCATGGGGCCATCCGAAGTACGACCCGATCTGGGCGGCCGCCACCAAGCACGACATCACGGTGAGCTGTCACCTGGCGCGCAGCAATTACGAGCTGCTCCCGATGCCGCCGGTGGGTTTCCCCAGCTACAACCACGACTTCATGGTGACCTACTCGCTGCTGGCCGCCAATCAGGTGATGAGCCTGATCTTCGACGGCGTCTTCGACCGGTTCCCGACGCTGCGGATCGTCTTCGTCGAGCACGCCTTCAGCTGGATCTTGCCGCTGATGTGGCGCATGGACGCGCTCTACGAGGCGCGCAAGTCGCGGATGGACATCAAGCGCAAGCCCTCGGAATACGTCAAGGAACACATCAAGTTCACCACCCAGCCGCTGGACTACCCGGAGGACAAGACCGAGTTGACCCGGGCCCTGGAGTGGATGGAGTGCGAAAAGATCCTGCTGTTCTCCTCGGACTACCCGCACTGGACGTTCGACGACCCGCGCTGGTTGGTCAAGCACCTGCCCAAGGCCGCCCGAGACGCGGTGATGTTCAAGAACGGCCTCGCGACCTATCACCTGCCGGACACGGTGCCGGTCCTCGAGGGTCAGACCCGGGTCCACTGAATTGGCGCCCGAAGACAAAGGGGCACTCACCGAGCGGCCCCAGCCCCGTCTCGCCCAGGGCCGCGAGCACATCGTCGCGACCGTAGACGAAATCCCCTCCGGCACACACAAGCTCGTTCCCATCGGCCGGCACGGGGTCGGGGTCTACAACGTCAACGGCACCTTCTATGCCATCGCGAACTACTGCCCGCACCAGGGCGGCCCGCTGTGTTCGGGACGCCCCCGCGGACGCACGATCGTCGACGAAACCGCCCCCGGCGACTCCGTCATGGTGCGCGACCTGGAATACATCTACTGCCCTTGGCACCAATGGGGTTTCGAGCTGGCGACCGGGACGACCGCGGTCAAGCCGGAGTGGAGCATCCGCACCTACCCGGTGCGGGTGATCGGTAACGACGTTCTAGTGATGGCGTGAAACGGAGAGTTTGGTGTCTTCTATCGAGGTGAACGGCGGCAACGTTGTCTACGAAATCCTCGGGGAATCCGGCGATCTGATCGCCTTGACGCCGGGGGGGCGGTTCAGCAAGGAGATCCCCGGCCTGCGCCCGCTGGCCGAGGCGCTGGTCGACGGCGGCTATCGGGTGCTGCTGTGGGACCGGCCCAACTGCGGTGCCTCCGACGTGCAGTTCTACGGGCAAAGCGAGTCGCACATGCGCGCCGAGACCCTGCACGGCCTGCTGCGCGGGCTTGGCGTCGAACGCTGCATCCTGGCCGGGGGCTCCGGTGGCGCAAGGGATTCCATGCTCACCACGATGCTCTACCCGGAGATGGTCACCAAGCTTGTGGTGTGGAACATTGTCGGCGGCATCTACGGCACGTTCGTGCTGGGTTCCTTCTACATCGTCCCGAGCATCCTGGCGGTGCGGGGCACCGGAATGGACGGCGTGGTGAAGGTGTCCGAATGGCGCGAGCGGATCGAGGAGAACCCGAACAACAAGCAGCGGTTCCTCGACTTCGACTCCGGCGAGTTTCTCAAGGTGATGCTGCGCTGGCTCAACGCGTTCGTGTCCAAGCCGGGACAGACCATTCCGGGCGTCGAGGACGAAATGTTCGACCGCATCCAGGTTCCCACGCTCATCATTCGGGGCGGTGAGAACGACATGGATCACCCCAAGCGGACCTCGCTGGAGGTCAGTTGCCTGATCAAGGGAGCCAAGCTGATCGATCCGCCGTGGCCGGAGGACGCGTGGGAGCGCGCCTCCGAGGAGCGCGCCCAGGGCAAGGTCAAGCACTTCAACATGTTTGACACCTGGGTGCAGGCGGCACCCGCGATCCTGGAATTCCTGGGTTCCTGATGCGTTCACACGGTCCGGATGTGAACCTCGCAGTTCAGCGACGCCTCGAGCGCGGTGTGGATCCGGCTTTCCGGGATGCGCTCGAGGTCGGCCTCGCGCAAGGTCACGTGCACGATGTCGAAGCCGTCATCGCCGGGCGTGCGGACGATCTCGCCGGTGAGCCCGAACGCGGCCAGCACGCCGTGCGCGTCGTCGTCGGTTCCCCGGCTCACATAGGTGACCACTCCGGCAACCGGAGCGGTGCCGAAGGCCCGGGCGCACAAGGCGATTGCATGGTGCTTGAGGCCCTCGACGTCATCGCTGGCCCTGAGCAGCTCCACTTCGCGGCGACCGGCCGGCATGGCCGCGAGGTTGTTGTCGACGACGTCCGCCCCCAGTTCGCGGGCCAGCCCGAGGAGCGCAGCCATGCCCTGGCTTAGCTGCGCGCGGGTGAGCACACCGGAGGGGTCGACGTTGACGCGCACCACGGCAGTTCGCATGTGCGCAAGATTAGCCCTGCGACGATGCCGGCCGGAACGGCCGGAGGTGAGGGTACCGCCCGCTTGCGGGGGAGAGCTGGGCCATCGAACCCCGCCTGTCACACTGGGAGTCAGCTGATGGAAACCTTCGCCGCCCCGGCGATCACCGTCACCACCTGGCCCGGGTGCGCGTCACGGCTGCTTGGCGAGCAGCCCGGCCGTGCGCGGGAGGACTACGCGGCCTACCGGGCCCTGGGCGGCTATCAAGGCCTCACGCTCCCCGACCAACTGCTGGGCGAAGTCGAGCTCAGCGGCCTGCAGGGCCGTGGCGGCGCGGCCTTCCCGCTCGCGGTGAAACTGCGCGCCGTGCGCGACAACGGGCGCCGGAAAGCAGGGGCCGACGGCACCGCCGTGGTGGCGAACGGCGAAGAGGGAGAACCTGCGTCGATCAAGGACCGCTGGTTGCTGCGACACCGGCCGCACCTGGTTCTCGACGGGCTGCGGCTCGCTGCGGCGATGGTGGCCGCCAACCGCGCTCACGTATATGTCTCCGACCCGGAGTCGGCCCGCAGCATCGAGACCGCATTGACCGAACTGGAGCCCGATACGCTCGGGGACATCACCGTCGAGCTGTGGAAGGTCGACCCGACATACATCGCCGGCGAGGAGACCGCGGTCACCCGGTTCATCAACGGCGGTCCGGCCAAACCGACGGACAAGCCGCCGCGCCCGTTCCAATCCGGCGTCGGCGGGCGACCCACCCTGGTCAGCAATGTCGAGACCCTGGCCAACCTGCCCTACCTGCAGCGCCACGGTGCGTCCGCATTCCGGTCGCTGGGCACCGCGCTGTCGCCAGGCTCGTTCCTGGTGACCCTCACCGGTGCGGGCCGGCCCCCGGGGCTCTACGAGGTCCCGCTCGGCGTGCCGTTCGCCGACCTGCTTGCGCTGCACGGAATTTCACCAGCTCGGGCCCGTGGTGCGCTGCTGGGCGGCTATTTCGCCGGGCTGCTCAACCGGGCGATTCTGGACGCCACGCTGGACCATGAGACGCTGCGCGGCCTGGGCAGCGGTCTGGGTAACGGTGCGATCGGGGTGATCACCGATGACTGTCCGGTCGCGGTCGCCGCGTCGGTGCTGGCGTATTTCGACCGGGAAAACGCGGGGCAGTGCGGATCGTGTTTCAACGGCACCGCGGCGATGGCCGCCGTCAGCGGCGCGCTGCGCGACAGCACCGCGACCGCCGAAGACGTCGACCGGCTACGGCGCTGGTCGGTGACGCTGCGCGGGCGTGGAGCCTGCGCCACGCTGGATGCCGCGACCAACGTGGCGGCGAGCCTGCTCGACCAATTCCCGGCAGAGGTCGCACATCATCTCGACAACGCTTGTGAAGCGTGCCGCGCCAACGTATTTCGCGTGGACCGGCCGTACGAGGTGGAGGCGGTGATCCCCGCGTGACCAAGCCACTGAAGATCCATCTCGACCGCACCCTGTGCGACGGCTTCGGCATCTGCGCGAAATACGCGCCCGGATATTTCTCACTCGACGACTGGGGATACGCGAGTCTGATCGGCGACGGCACGGTCGCCGAGGCCGACCGAGTCGCCGTCATGCGGGCGCTGATGGACTGCCCCGTGCACGCGATCATGGAACTCGACGAACGACGACCCGACGACGTGCCGCCGCACCTGGACGGCGACGAGGATCCGGGCGCGCACCTCAAAACCGAGGCCAACGAAGCCGAATGGGGTTTCACCCGTTGAGCGGACGCCCGCTGCCGTTGATCACGGCCGAGAACGAGTTCTTCTGGACGTCGGGAGCCGATGGCACCCTGCGGCTGCAGGAATGCAAATCGTGCGCGGCGCTGATCCATCCGCCGGCGCCGGTGTGCCGGTACTGCCGGTCCCGCGACATGGGAGTGCGTGCGGTCTCCGGCAGGGCAACCTTGGCCGGATTCACCGTGAATCACCGGTTCAGCCTGCCCGGCATGCCGGCGCCCTACGTGGTCGCGCAGGTGGCGATCGCCGAGGACCCCCGGGTCCGGCTGACCACCAACATCGTCGACTGCGAGCCCGATCTCCTGGAGCTCGGGCAACAGGTCGAGGTGGTCTTCGAAGAACACGAGGACGTCTGGCTGCCGCTGTTCCGGCCGGTGGCCGACGCTGCGCCGGGCCGGCTTCCCGTCGACGAGATCGCGCCGGAACGCTTCGGCGACCATGTCCGGCCGATGCTGACCACCGAGAAGTTCGAAGACAAGGTCGCCCTCACCGGGATCGGCATGTCCGAGATCGGACGCCGGTTGATGCAGCCGCCGCTCGCGCTGACGGTGCAGGCGTGCGAGGCGGCGATCGCCGATGCGGGGCTGACGTTCGCCGACATCGACGGCCTGTCAACCTATCCCGGCGGCGGAAACCTCGGCGGGTTCGGGGAGGGCGGCGTGACCGCGCTGGAGGCCGCCCTGGGCATCCGGCCGGTCTGGCACAACGGCGGCATCGAGACGTTCGGCCCGGGCGGGTCGTTGATCGCCGCGATGCTCGCGGTGGCCGGCGGGCTGGCCCGCCACGTGCTGTGCTTCCGCACGCTGTGGGAAGCCACCTTCAACGAGCTGATGAAGCAGGGCAAGATCTCCGGATCGATGGGCCGCAGCGCGGGCTGGATGATGCCCTTCGGCGCCACGTCGGCCGCCCACACGCTGGCGATGAACGCGCAGCGGCACTTTCACCGCTACGGAACCACCAAGGAGACGCTGGGCTGGATCGCGTTGAACCAGCGGGCCAACGCCGAGCTCAACCCGACCGCGGTGTACCGGTCGCCGATGACGATGGACGACTACCTGAGCGCGCGGCCCATCACCACTCCCTTCGGCCTGTACGACTGCGACGTGCCCTGCGACGGGGCGATCGCCGTCATCGTCTCGTCGGTCGACACCGCCCGCGACCTGGCCAAGCCGCCGGTTCTTGTGGAGGCGGTGGGAACGCAGATCATCGAGCGGATCGACTGGGACCAAAGCACCCTGACCCATGAACCCCAGGTGCTGGGGCAGGCCGCGCACGTGTGGACGCGAACCCCGCTGCGGCCCAACGATGTCGACGTCGCCGAGCTCTACGACGGGTTCACCATGAACTGCCTGTCCTGGATCGAGGCGCTGGGCTTCTGCGGGATCGGCGAGGCCAGGGAATTCCTCGACGGCGGCAAGAACATCGCCCGCGACGGCCTGCTGCCGCTGAACACCCACGGCGGCCAGCTCTCGCACGGCCGCACCCACGGCATGGGACTGATCCACGAGGCCATCACCCAGTTGCGCGGCGAGGCCGGCGCTCGCCAGGTCGCCGACGCCCGCGTCGGCGTGGTCAGCAGCGGGGGCCTCACCCCCAGCGGCGTGCTGCTGCTGCGGTCGGACGCATGAGCAGCGTCCGCCCGCGGCTGGTGATCGTCGACGGGGTGCCGATGTCGGCGCTGGTCGCCGAGCCGGAAAACCCCGGAGAACCCAAGGCCGTGATCGTGGCCATCCACGGCGGTGGCACCACCGCAATCTATTTCGACTGCCCCGGTCATCCCGCGTTGTCCTTGCTGCGGACCGGTGCGGCGGCCGGCTTCACCGTGGTGGCCCTCGACCGGCCCGGCTATGGCAGCTCTGCCCCCTATCCGGACGCAATGGGCCGTCCCGAGCAGCGGGTCGACCTTGCCTACGGGGCGGTGGACCGCATCCTCGGCGACCGGCCACGCGGCACCGGGCTGTTCTTGATGGGCCATTCGGGCGGTTGCGAACTGGTGATGCGGATGGGCGCCGACGAGCGCGGCGCGGGCCTGCTGGGCATCGAATTGGCGGGCACCGGGCGGCACTACCACACCGACGCCCGTGAGATTCTGAAAGTCGCGACGCGGGAACGCCGTCCGGCCGGGCTGCGCGACCTGCTGTGGCACCCCGAAAACCTGTACCCGCCGGAGGTGCTCGGCGGGGCCACCGTGTCACCGACGGCCCCGGCCTATGAGGACCAGATGGTGGCCAACTGGGCGCGCCAGGACTTTCCGGCGTTGGCGCCCGCGGTGCGGGTACCGGTGCACTTCAGCATCGCCGAGCACGAAAAGGTCTGGCAGAACGACGACGCCGCGATGGCCGCGATCGCGGCCTCCTTCTCCGCCGCGCCGAGCTTCACCGTGCACCGGCAGCCCGATGCGGGCCACAATCTGAGCCTCGGCCACACCGCGGCGGACTACCACGCGAAAGTCCTTTCGTTCGTCGACGAATGCGTGACCGCCGCCCCCTCCTCGAACGTGAAACTGGGTTCACGCTCGAGCGCCAACGTGAAACCAACTTCACGCTCGGGGGATGACGACGCCGATCTGGAGGCCGGTTGATGCGCGTCGGGTTCATCGGGTTGGGCAGCCAGGGCGGGCCCATGGCGCGACGGATCGTCGAGGGCGGCCACCCGATGACGCTGTGGGCGCGCAGGCCCGCGACGCTCGAGCCGTTCGCCGACACCGCGGCCGAGACCGCCGGGTCACCCGCGAAGCTCGGGGCGGCCAGCGACCTGGTCTGCCTTTGCGTCGTGGGTGACGCCGACGTATACGAGATCGCCTGTGGTGAGCACGGCCTGCTGACCGCGATGGAGCCGGGCAGTGTGATCGCGGTGCACAGCACGGTGCATCCCAAGACCTGCCGAGAGCTCGCCAAGAAAGCTGCTGCGCAGGGTGTTTCGGTGATCGACGCGCCGGTGAGCGGCGGTGGCCCGGCGGCCGCGGCCGGTCGGCTGCTCGTGATGGTCGGGGGTGACGCCGACGTCGTCGAGCGCTGCCGTCCCGTCTTCGAAACCTATGCCGACCCCGTCGTCCACCTCGGGGAGCTGGGTTCCGGCCAGACCACCAAGCTGCTCAACAACCTGCTGTTCACCGCCAACCTGGGCACCGCGGCCACCGCCCTTTCACTGGCCCGCACGCTTGGCGTGGACCCGGACCGGCTCACCGAAGTCGTCGCACGCAGCAGCGGGAACAGCTTCGCGCTCAACATCCTTGGCGGCATCGGCGGATTGGAGCGGCTCGCCGGTGTGGCCGGGACGCTGCTGCAAAAGGACGTCCGGCTCGTCGTCGACCTCGCCGACCAGGACGCCGCCGACGCCGGGGCCGTCCTCGCCGCCGCCGACGCCACACTGGCCCTCATGGGTCATCCGCGGTGAAAGTCGGGTTCGTCGGCGCTGGCCGGATGGGACGGCCCATGGTGACCCGGCTCGTCGAGGCCGGCCACGACGTCAGGGTCGTGGGCCGGAGCGCCGAGAAGCGTAGCGATATCGAGGCAATGGGCGCCGGCGCGGTCGTCGATGTGACCGGAGCGGCCGCCCACGCCGACGTAGTAGTGCTATGCGTGTTCACCGACGAGCAGGTGCGTGACATCTGTCTCGACGGCACGTTGCTCTCGGCCATGCCGCCCGGGTCGGCGCTGGTGGTGCACACCACCGCGAGTCCGATAACGATGCACGCCATCGCCGCGCGCACCGACGGCGTCGACGTCATCGACGCTCCCGTCAGCGGCGGCCCGCACGACATCGCCGCCGGCCGGCTCACGCTGTTCGTGGGCGGCGCCGACGATGCGGTGGCGCGGGTGCGACCAGTGTTGAGTTGCTACGGCGACCCGGTCCTGCACGTCGGGCCGGCGGCGCCGGCCAGAAGGTGAAACTGGTCAACAACGCGCTGTTCGCGGGCCACCTCGGGCTGCTGGCCGAGTCGGTCCGGCTGGGCGAGCGGCTCGGCGTGCCCGAGTCGGTGCTGCTGGACGCACTCGGTCATGGCAGCGCCACCAGCCGGGTGCTCGGCTTGGTGGCGGGCAGGGGTTCGGTCGCGTCGTTCGGCGAGCTCGCCGGTGAATTCGTCGCCAAGGACGTGGCCGTGGCGCGCGACATCGCCGCGGAACTCGGCAGCGATCTCGGCGTGCTCGACGACGTCATCGGGGCCATCGAAGCCGACCGGCAGGATCAGTCCGGCAGCGGTGCGGCGTCGGGCACCGGCGGCAGCCGCCACGTTTCGAACGCCATCGCCGACAGCACGTAAACACCAACGACGAAGACGAACTCCATGGCGGCGTGCTCGCCCAGCGACTCGCTCAACGCCTGCCAGGTCTCCCACCGCGCGTGCCCCTCGGCGAGCATCTCGTCGGTCGCCTCCAGTACCAGGCGGTCGGCGCCGTCGAATCCCGCGTTGCCCTGCGCCAGGCGCGTGATGTCCTCCCCGGAAATGTCATGGCGCTCTGCCATCCTGACGTGCTGGCCCCATTCGTAGGCCGAGCGGCGGGTCTGGGCGACCCGCAGGATGGTCAGCTCGCGCAGCCGCGCCGGCAGTTCACCGCGCTGCAGCAGGAAGCCGTTGAACGTCAGAAACGGCCGGGCCATCTCCGGGTGGCGCGCCAGCAGGCCGATGATGTCGAACCGCACGGGGTCGTAGGGCTCCCCGGAGCCGGCCTGCGGGACTTCGTCGCCCGGGATGCCGAGCAGCGCGCCGAACGCCGCGTACTCCGCCTCGCCCCACTCGTCGGCCGGGAGGGGCTGCAATCGCTGTTCCGAGCTGCTCATGTTGTGCGTCTCCGTTGCCGGGTTGGCCGATGAGGTACGAGGATTCCTCCGCGCAGGAGGAAGGTTACGGGGGTGGGCGGCGGAGGACCTCTACCGCGCCTGGCTCGAAATGCTCGTTTTGATTGTCGAACCCGCGTAAGAGTAAACGCAGAGAATTAAAGTCCGCACTGGGGCGGCACCGGAGAACCTCAGCAATTACCGCCGTCGTGGTTCTTTCGGGTTCGGCCTCGAACCGCTACCGTTAGCGTTACAGTCAGGCATTCAACCGTAACGGTCCAGGCCCGCAGCTGACACGAGGGAGTGCGCAGTGACCAAGCCCCAGGTCGTCTTCGATCCGTTCTCCGAGGAGTACTTCAACAATCCGTTCGACATCTATCGGCGGATGCGCGAGGAAGCGCCGCTGTACTACGACGAGAAGGAGGACTTCTACGCGCTGACCCGCCACGAGGACGTGGCGGCGGCGTTCAAGGACTTCGAGACCTACTCCTCGGCGCGTGGCTGCGACCTGGCGATGGTGCGCAAGGGCATCGCCGCCGAGCAGAAGTCGATCATTTTCATGGACCCGCCGGAGCACCGCCACATGCGCAGCCTGCTCAACAAGGCGTTCACGCCGCGGGCCATTCAGTCGCAGCGCGAAACGATCATCGAGGTGATCGACAAGTATCTGGGCAAGGCCGATCCGGACAACTTCGACGTGGTGCAGGACTTCTCCGGGCCCTTCCCGGTGGAGGTCATCACCCGAATGGCCGGCGTGCCCGAGGAATACCGCCAGCAGGTGCGCCACTGGATCGACACCAGCCTGCACCGCGAACCCGGGCAGATCGAGGTCAGCGAAGCCGGGATGCAGGCCAACATCGACACCGCGATGTACTACTTCACCCTGGTGCAGGAGCGGCGCGAGAGCCCGCAGGACGACATGATCAGCAGGTTGATCGCCGCCGAGATCCCCGGCGAGGACGGCCAGCTGCGCAGTCTCGACGACATCGAGATCTGCGGGTTCGCAACCCTTCTGGGCGGCGCGGGAGCCGAGACCGTCACCAAGCTGATGGGCAACGCGGCGGTGATCTTCGCCCGCCACCCCGACCAGTGGCAGAAGCTGCAGGAGGACCGCGACAAGGTCCCCGGCGCCGTGGAAGAGCTGCTGCGCTACGAGGGACCGGTGCAATACAACGTCCGCTGGACGCTCAAAGAGGCGCACGTCAGCGGCGGCGTGATCCCGGCGCACAAGCCGGTGTTCCTCTGCGGTGCCGCGGCCAACCGCGATCCGGAAGCCTTCACCGACGCCGACACCTTCGACATCGAGCGCGACCACACCGAGGCGCAGCACCTCGGACTCGGGTACGGCATTCACAGCTGCCTCGGCGCGGCGCTGGCCCGCCTCGAGAGCAGGATCGCGCTCGAGAAGCTGCTCGACTTCATGCCCCGCTACGAACTCAACTGGGACGGCCTGCAGCGCGTCCACATGCAGAACGTCGCGGGTTGGCAGAACGTGCCCGTCAAGGTGATTCGTTAAAGGGGCCGCGATGAAGAAGATCGAGGTCGATTGGGGACTGTGCGAAAGCAACGGGGTGTGTATGGGCATCATCCCCGAGGTCTTCCAACTCGGCGACGACGACATGCTCAGCGTCTTGCAAGACGAAGTGACGCCCGAGAACGAGGCGCAGATCCGCGAAGCCGTCCGTCAGTGCCCCCGGCAGGCGATCTCCATCGTCGAATCGGGAAGCCAGTAGCGATCAGCCCGGGGCCGAAGGCATTTCGAATCCGCTGAGGATGACCGCGTTGCAGTCGGCCGCCGCCTGGCGCAGCTTCGCGGCCTTCTGGTAGCCCTCGGACTCATACCACGCCCGGGCCGCGTCCACCGACTCGAACTCCAGCAGGACGGTCTGGTCGCCGTGCCAGCTG
This sequence comes from uncultured Actinomycetota bacterium, assembly GCA_963711445.1. Classification (GTDB taxonomy): domain Bacteria; phylum Actinomycetota; class Actinomycetes; order Mycobacteriales; family Mycobacteriaceae; genus Mycobacterium. The sequence goes on along the minus strand of CAVQEF010000001.1, from coordinate 111,626 downwards.
CCCTCGATGACCGTGGGCGCGGTGTCGACCGCGAGGATGGTGGACCCCGCCATCGCGCTCCCGGCGGCCCGGCCGTAGGCCTTCATGCCTTCCGGATCCTTGATGGCCTCGGTCAGGATCACGTACCCTTTCGCCACTCAAAGCTCCTTGTCTGCGTTAGGTTTTGCTGATCGCCTGCTCGGGGCAGCAGTCGATGGCTTCGTCGACGGCGGCCTCGGACCCCGACGGGACGTCGGCCTCCATTGCGACGGCGTAGCCGTCGTCGGTCAGGCTGAACACCTCCGGGCACAGCGTGACGCAGACGCCGTGGCCGCGGCAGCGCTGATCGTCGACCGAGACCCTCATGCCGGCGTGAACTCCAGGTGCAGCTCGGTCAGCCCGCGCAGGATGTAGGTCGGGACATATTGGTAGCGGCGCTCATTGGCCGGGCCGTGCGCGCGTTCGTTGATCCTGATGTCCGACGTCCGGTCGAGCAGCCGCTCGAGCGCGACCCGGGTCTCGGCTCGGGCCAGCGGCGCACCGGGGCAGCTGTGGATGCCCCGCCCGAACGAGATGTGCTGGCGGGCGTTCTTGCGGGCCGGATCGAACGTGGTGGGGTCTTCGAAGCGGCGCGGGTCACGGTTGGCGGCCGCCTGCACCACCATCACGGTGGTACCCGCGGGCAGGTCCACCCCGCCGACGTTCACGGGCACCCGGTTCATCCGGAAGTCGCCCTTGACCGGGCTCTCGATGCGCAGCGCCTCCTCGATGAAGTTGGGGATCAGGCTGCGATCCTTGCGCAACTCCGCCTGGATGTCGGGGCGTTCGCCGAGCGTCTGCAGCGCGGCGCCCAGCAGCCGCACCGTGGTTTCCTGCCCTGCCGAGAAGACATTGCTGGCGACACGCGCGACGTCTTCGACGTCGGGGGTCGAGCCGTCGGGGAAAGTGGCGGTGGCCAGGCCGGTCAGCACGTCGTCGCGGGGCTCGCGGCGACGGTCGCGGACGTAGTCCGAGAAGGTCCCGTAGAGGAATTCCAGCGGGCTGTGCGCCAACGACTCCTTACCCGTTCCCCCGACGCCGCCACCCGAGTGCTGGCGGATGCCCTTGACGAACTGATCGCGATCCTCGTCGGGCACGCCCAGCAGGTCGGCGATCACCAGCAGCGTGAACGGGCCCGCGAAGCCCTTGATGAACTCGCCCTCGCCGGGGGCCAGGAACCCGTCGAGCACCTGGTCGGCGAGCACCCACATGGCGTCCTCGTTCTCCTTGAGGCGTTTGGGCGTGATCAGCCGCATCAGCAGCGCGCGGTGGTTGGTATGCGTCGGCGGGTCGAGGGTGGGCAGCTGGTCGCTGAAGGGCAGCTCGTCGCGGTGCTTCTCGATCAGGTCGGTGACGTCACTGTTCTCCCGACCCTCGAGGCTCACCGGCAAGCCGGGGAACGGGCCGGTCACCGAGATGCACGACGAGAACGTCTCGGCGTCGTTGAGCACCGCGCAGGCCTCGTCCCAGCCGGTCACCATGGTGACCCCGTGGTGGTTCTCCCGTGTCACGGGGCACTGCTGGCGCAGGGCCTCGTAGTAGGGGTAGGGGTTGTCGACCAGCCGTTGATCGCGGAAAAAGTCCATCTCGGTGAGGTCGTTCACCATGGTTTGCTCCATTCAATCTCGGCTAGTGAGAATGTGCCTCTCCGAGATGAATATTACATTTCCACACGCGTGTGCGCGTCGTCAACGAGCGGCGCTCGGCCGCGTGGGGCGCACCGGCGGCGGGAAGGCGGGCCGGTTAGCCGGCCGGCACCAGATCCGCGGCGACCGGCGGCCACGCCAGCAGTCCGCTCCGGAAGGTCTCGGTGTGACCGACGGAGCCGTGCGGCACCCCCGCCGCGTTCAAGGCGGCGGCCAGGGCCCGCGACTTGAATATCTGGGCCGCGGTGCTCAGCCGGTGTTGCACCAGGCCCACGCTGGCGTCGAGTTCGGCCGGCCAATCCTCCCCCCAGAGGGTGACCTCGGTGGCGCCGTGATCGAGGGCCTGCAGCACGCCTTGCCGCACTCGCGGGTCGCACCCGAACAGATCCGCCGCCGCCGCCAGCGCCTGGGGCCGGGGGCGGGTCTCCATTGACGTCAAGGCGTCCTCGAGGTCGAGCACACCGGCGCCGAGGATCTGCAGCGGCCGGTCGTCGGGATGATCGGCGATCAGCACGGTGACGTCCCATCCCGCCATCGCGCGGTCGAAGAGCCAGCCCCCGGCGAACCTCACCACGTCGGCCACGCCGGCGGCGACCACGTCGAGCCGGTATCTCATGTCGTCTCGAGCGTCTTCTGCGGCGCGAAGTCCCGGGCCAGTGTCTCGGCGTACTGCTTGAACACCTCGGTTAGCGGTATTGAAGGGTCGAGCAACCATGTGGTTTCCATTCCGTGGACGAAGGCGAGGATTTCCACTGCCTTGATGGCGGGCTCGAGGTCCGCGCGGTACCGGCCGTCGGCCTGGCCGCGGCGGATGAGCTCCGTGACGATGTCGACCGCCGCCCGGTGCCTGGCCAGCATGCGGTCGTGCAGGGGAGCTTCGGGAAGGATGTTTTCCACCAGGAGCACCGTGAACGTGCCCACCAGTTCGGGCGCCCGGTGGAACCGGTCGGCGACCTGGGCGATCTGGTCGAACAGGTCGCCGGTCCGGTCGGCGTGGACGTCGTCGTCGAGGTCGCGGGCGTCCAGCACCGCATGCAGCAGCTGCTCCTTGGATTCGAAGTGATGCAGCAGCCCGGCCGGGGTCACCCCCGCCTCGCCGGCTATCTGGGCAAGCGTCGTGTTGCGCCAGCCGTTGCGGGTCAGGAGGCGTTGGGCGACCTCGAGGATGCGCTGCTTGCGATCCTCGCCCTTGGCGAGAAGCGTGTCGTATCGCCGCGTATCGGGCACCGGGCTCCTTCATCCCTCGGCCGGGCTGACCAACCTAATGAACAAACAGTAGGTTGGTTTGGGCGGCTGCGACAAGGGTCTCACCCCAAGAAGTTTTCCGCGGGCGTGCCGCCCGGCTAGTTCACCAGCTCGACCAGCGTCGCGTTGGCCGTGCCGCCCCCCTCGCACATGGTCTGCAGCCCGTACCGGATCCCGTTGTCGCGCATGTGGTGCGCCATCCGCGTCATCAGCACCGCACCCGAGGCGCCCAGCGGATGCCCCAGCGCGATGGCCCCGCCCACCGGGTTGACCAGCTTCGGGTCGGCCCCGGTCTCGGCGATCCACGCCAGCGGGACCGGGGCGAACGCCTCGTTCACCTCGAACACGCCCACCTCCGACAGGGGGACGCCGGCCTTGTTCAGCACTTTTTCGGTCGCCGGGATGGGACCGGTGAGCATCAGCACCGGGTCCGCGCCGGTGACCGCACCCGCGCGGTAGCGCACGATCGGGGTCAACCCCAGCTCGAGCGCCATCTGCGAGGTGGTCACCAGCAGCGCGGCGGCCCCATCGGAGATCTGCGAGGAGTTGCCCGCGTGGATGACGCCGTCCTCGACGAACGCGGGCTTGAGCGTGGCGAGTTTCTCGGCGGTGGTGCCGCGACGGATTCCCTCGTCGGCGGTGACGACGGACGCGTCGTCGGTGAAGACCGGCACGATCTGGTCGGTGAAGGCGCCCCCGTCCTGGGCGGCCGCAGCGCGTTCGTGGGACTGGGCCGAATACTCGTCGAGCCGGGTGCGCGAGAAGCCCCACTTCTTGGCGATCAACTCCGCGGACACACCCTGGTTGAACGAGAAGTCGTCGTAGCGGGCGAGGACTTTGGGGCCGTAGGGCATCCCGGTGGCGCGGGCCGAACCGAGCGGGACGCGGCTCATGACCTCCACACCGCCGGCGACGACGACGTCCTGCTGGCCCGACATCACCGCCTGCACCGCGAAGTCGAGGGCCTGCTGGCTGGAGCCGCACGCGCGGTTGACCGTCGTCCCCGGGATGCTCTCCGGCCACCCGGCGGCCAGCACCGCGTAGCGCCCGATGTTGCTGGACTGGTCGCCGACCTGGGACACGCATCCCCAGATCACGTCGTCGACGACCTCCGGGCCGACGCCGGTGCGTTCCAGCAGTTCGTTGAGGACCACCGCGGACAGGTCGGCGGCGTGCATGCCCGACAGCCCGCCGTTGCGCTTCCCTACTGCCGTGCGTACCGCCTCGACGATGACCGTTTCACGCATGTTCACTCCGATTGCTCTTGGTGAGATGTTGACAGCGCCCACCGACCAGTAAACGACGGCTCCCGCTTTTCGGCGAAGGCGGCATAGGCGGCCGCGGCATCCACCGTGGCGAAATTGCCGACCTGCGCGCGGGCCTCGCTGGCCAGGGCGTCGCGCAGGGTGCGGTCGGCCCCCTCGTTGAGCAGGGCCTTGGTGTGGGCCAGCGCGACCGGCGGGCCGGCCGCCAGCCGGTCGGCGAGCTCGTCGGCGAAGGCGTCGATCTCCGCCGCGGGCACCACCCAGGTCACCAGGTGCAGCGCGCGGGCCTCCTCGGCGTCGATGGTCTCGGCGAGCAGCGCCAGCCGCTTGGCCTGTTGCAGGCCAACGAGTTTGGGCAGCAGCCAGGATCCGCCGAGGTCGACCGACAGGCCGCGCTTGGAGAAGATCTGGCAGAACCGCGACTCCGGTGTCGCCACCACCAGGTCGCAACCCAGCGCCAGGTTCCATCCCGCCCCCACCGCGACGCCGTTCACCTTGGCGACCGTGGGAATGGGGAGCTCGTGCAGCGCCAGCGCCACGTCGGTCAGGCGCTGCAGTTTGTCGTTCGGATGAACGTCGTCGGCCACCGAGATGTCGGCGCCGGAGCAGAAGCTTCCGCCGGCCCCGGCGATGACCAGTGCGCGCACGTTACGGTCCCGCCCGGCCGCGTTCAGCGCGTCCCGCAACGCAATCCACAGCTGCGGGTTGATGGCGTTCTTGCGGTGCGGACGGTTCAGGGTCAGCGTGCGCACCCCGTCGCGGTCGTCCGACAGCAGCACCGGGCCGTCGGTCATCGGCCGGTGTTCGCCCGCGGCGCCCGCATCAATAGCTCCTCGGCAGCTTCAGGACGTTGGCTCCCAGGAAGTTCAGGATCATCTCCTGGCTGACCGGCGCGATCTTCATCAGCCGGGCCTCACGGAAGTAGCGTGCGATGTGGTACTCCTCCGCATAACCCATGCCGCCGTGGGTCTGCAACGCCCGGTCCGCGGCGGTGAAGCCCGCGTCGGCACAGAGATACTTCGCGGTGTTCGCCTCGCGGCCACAGGGTTTGCCGTTGTCGTAGAGCCACGTGGCCTTGCGCAACATCAACTCCGCCGCGTCCAGACGGGCCAGCGAGTCGGCGAGCGGGAACTGCAGGCCCTGGTTCATGCCGATGGGCCGGCCGAACACCTCACGCTCGTTGCCGTATTTCACCGCCTTGTCGAGCGCCACCCGGCCGATGCCGAGCGCCTCGGCGGCGATCAGCATCCGTTCGGGGTTCAGGCCGTCGAGGATGTAGTGAAATCCCTTGCCCTCCTCCCCGACCCGGTCCTCGACCGGCACTTCGAGGTTGTCGATGAACAACTCGTTGGAGCTCACCGCGTTGCGGCCCATCTTGCGGATCGGGCGGATGTCGACGCGGCTGCGGTCGAGATCGGTGAGGAACAGCGTCATCCCGTCGGTCTTCTTGGTGACCTCGTCATAGCTGCGCGTGCGGGTGAGCAGCAGGATCTTGTCGGATTCCATCGCCTTGGAGATCCACACCTTGCGGCCGTTGACGACGTAGCGATCGCCCTCGCGTTTGGCGAACGTGGTGATGCGCGACGTGTCCAGGCCGGCACCGGGTTCGGTCACCCCGAAGCAGATGTGGGTTTCGCCGGTGGCGACACGGGGCAGGGTGCGCGCCTTGAGGTCGTCGGAGCCGTGCACCACCACCGGTTGCATGCCGAAGATGGACAGGTGAATCGAACTCGCCGCGTTCATGGCGCCGCCGGATTTGGCGACCTCCTCGAGCAGGATGGTGGCCTCGGTGATGCCGAGCCCGTGGCCGCCGTATTCCGTGGGGATCGTCATGCCCAGCCAGCCGCCGTCGGCGATGGCGCGGTAGAACTCGGTCGGAAATTCGTGCGCCTGGTCTTTTTCCATCCAGTAGTGGTCGTCGAACTTCGACGCCAGCTCGGCCACCGAACGGCGGATCAGCTCCTGGTCTTCGGTCAGCTCGAAGTTCATTCCACCGCCGGGCACTGCTCGATCTCCTTGGTCAGTTCATGCACCGGCGCGTCGACTCGCCCGGTGGCGGTTCAATCCTTGTTACCGCTAAGGGCTTTCGCGTTGGCCGCGAATTCGGCGAACGACGAGCCGCCCCGGCTGTCCTTGTCGTGGCCCTGCGCCTTGATTGACACGTCGTGCCCCTCGGCCGCCTTGCGCAGCGCGCCGACCGTGGCCTGCTCGCGTGAAATATGAGTGAACGGGTCGAACGAGTACCAGCGCATGGCGTTCTCGTAAGTCATCTTATTGATTTCGTCGTCCGGAACGTTGTTGATGGACAACACATCCCATAGCTCCTCGGGCGCGCCCGGCCACATCGAGTCGCTGTGCGGGTAGTCGGCCTCCCAGCAGATGTTGTCGACGCCGATCATGTTGCGCAGCGCCACGCCGACCTTGTCGCTGATGAAGCAGGTCAGGAAGTGCTCACGGAAGACATCGGACGGCAGCTTGCCGCCGAAGTTCTGGTGCGTCCAGGCGGAGTGCATCTCGTAGGTGCGGTCCGCGCGCTCCAGGAAATAGGGGATCCAGCCCGTGCCGCCCTCGGACAGCGCGATCTTCAGGTCCGGGTACTCCTTGATCGGGCGCGACCACAGCAGATCCGCGGCGGCCTGCACGATGTTCATCGGCTGCAGCGTGATCATCACGTCCATCGGCGCATCGGGAGCCGTGATCGCGAGCCGGCCCGAGGACCCGATGTGGACGTTCATCACGGTGTCGGTGTCGCACAGGGCTTTCCACAGCGGGTTCCAGTACTCGTTGTGGAAGCTGGGGTAACCCATCGCGGCCGGATTCTCGGTGAAGGTCAGCGCATGCACGCCCTTCTTCGCGACCCGCCGCACCTCGGCCGCGCACGCCTCGGCGTCCCAGATCACCGGGATCGCCATCGGGATGAATCGCGCCGGATACGCCCCGCACCACTCGTCGATGTGCCAGTCGTTGTAGGCCTGCACGAGCGCGATCGAGAAGTCGTTGTCGTCGGTGGCGAACAGCCGCCCGGCGAAGCCCGGGAACGAGGGGAAGCAGATCGAGGCCAGGATGCCGCCGGCGTTCATGTCCTTGACACGCTCGTCGACGTTGTAACAACCCGGCCGGATCTCGTCGAGCCCCGTCGGCTCGATGCCGTACTCCTCCTTGGGCCGGCCCGCGACGGCGTTGAGGGCCACGTTCGGGATGACCGTGTCGCGGAACTTCCACATGTCCGAACCGTCGGCGTTGTGCACCAACCGCGGCGCGTCGTCGATGTACTTCTTCGCCAGGTGGTTCTTGAACATGTCCGGCGGCTCGACGGTGTGGTCGTCGACGCTGATCAGGATCATGTCTTCTTTGTTCATGGCCGTTCCTCCACCCACTCTGTTTGTTCGGACGCGCCGCTCCCCCGCACAGCCTCGGCGAACCGCCGGCCAAGCGCCGACGCCACTAGTGTGAAAACTAGCTTCTCGCGATGCGAGAATCAACATCCCCGGCGGCCGAACGAGGCTCGCACGCCCCGGTGGCGCGCCTGCCAAACTCGCGGATCGCGCCCTCTCCCGGGGCCGACGTCGTGACGGAAATACCGGTACGGACCATTCCGCACCGGCCAAGACGCGGCCCGGTCGCGTCGGCGGGCGCGCTCGGGCCGGTGCGGCCCGCCGCACCACACCGTGCGGCACGCGCCCGCGCACCACCGCGCGAACAGGATTGACCGCGGGAACGAATCATGCAAGTCTATTGGTTGGAAATGAGAATATGATTCTCTTTGTCCGAGAGGAGACTGCCGGTGCGCGTGCAGCCGCTGCCCGCCGATGAGTGGGACGAGGCTGTCCGGAAGTCGCTGTCGGTGATGTTGGCGCCGGAACGCAGCAATCCCGAGGGCGCCGGCCACCTGATGGCGACGCTGGCGCGTCACCCGGACCTGGCCCGGGCCTTCCTGCGGTTCAGCGCCCACCTGCTGTTCGGCTCCACGCTGCCGGCACGCATCCGGGAACTGGCGATCCTGCGCGTGGCTCATCGCCGCGGTTGCGCCTACGAATGGGCGCACCACGTCGAAATGGCCAGGGAAGCCGGTCTGGCCGACGCCGACATCGCCGCCGCCCAGACCGGGGAGGGCAGGGACGAGTTCGACCGTGCCGTACTCAACGCCGTCGACGAGCTCGACGAGAAGTCCAACCTCTCCGACCAGACATGGGCCGCTCTGTGCGCGCGGCTCGACGAGCGGCAACGAATGGACCTGATCTTCACGATCGGCGGCTACACCGCCCTCGCGATGGCCATCAATACTTTCGGCGTCGAAGTCGACTGAGGACCAGAAAGGACAACTGAGGTGGCACACTTCCCGAAGCCGGCCGCTGGAAGCTGGACAGAGAATTATCCCGAACTGGGCACCACCCCGGTCGACTACACCGACTCGATCGATCCGGCCTTCTTCGAGTCCGAGCGCGAAGCGATCTTCAAACGAACGTGGCTCAACGTCGGCCGGGTGCAGCGGCTGCCGAAGACCGGCAGCTACTTCACCAAGGAGCTGCCGTCGGCGGGCCCCGGCATGTCGGTGATCGTCGTCAAGACCAAGGACGGGTCCGTCAAGGCGTTTCACAACGTCTGTCGCCACCGCGGCAACAAGCTGGTGTGGAACGACTACCCCCACGAGGAGACCTCGGGTACCTGCCGGCAGTTCACCTGCAAGTACCACGCCTGGCGCTACAGCCTGGACGGCGATCTGACCTTCGTCCAGCAGGAGGACGAGTTCTTCGACCTCGACAAGAGCCAGTACGGGCTCGTGCCGGTGCGCTGTGAGGTGTGGGAAGGCTTCATCTTCATCAACTTCGACAACAACGCGGCGCCGCTCACCGACTACCTGGGGCCGCTGGCCAAGAGCATCGAGGGCTACCCCTTCGGCGAGATGACCGAGACCTATTCGTATCGGGCCGAGGTCGGCAGCAACTGGAAGCTGTTCATCGACGCGTTCATCGAGTTCTACCACGCGCCGATCCTGCACCAGGGGCAGTACACCAAGGAGGAAGCCGCCAAGATCCAGAAGTACGGCTACGAGGCGTTGCACTACGAGGTGGCCGGCCCGCACAGCCTGCAGTCGACCTGGGGTGGCCAGGCGCCGCCTCCGGACATGTCCATGGTCAAGCCCCTGGACCGGGTGTTGCGCAGCGGTCTGTTCGGTCCCTGGGACAAGCCGGAGATCATCGAGAAGCTGGAGCTGCCGCCGGGCATCAACGTGAAGCGGGTGCCGCAGTGGGGCATCGACTCGTGGCTGTTCTACCCGAACTTCATGCTGCTGATCTGGGAGCCGGGCTGGTTTTTGACCTACCACTACTGGCCGACCGCGGTGGACAAGCACACCTTCGAGTGCTCGCTGTATTTCGTCCCGCCGCGCACCGCGCGGGAACGCCTCGCCCAGGAGCTGGCGGCGGTGACGTTCAAGGAGTACGCGCTGCAGGACGCCAACACGCTGGAGGCGACCCAGACGATGATCGGCACCAGGGTGGTCAAGAACTTCCTGCTGTGCGACCAGGAGGTCCTGATTCGTCACCTGCACAAGACGACCGGTGACTATGTGGCCAATTGGGCGAAGGAGTACCAGGGCAATGGCAAAATTACCGTCTGAATTCGCGGCCCTGGAGCCGTATTTGGATTGGGACCTGGCCACCGAGCCCGAGCGCTACGCCAAGCGGCTGGCCTCGACGATGGCCGAGATGCAGGGCTTCTACGACGCGGCGTTCCCTCGGCTCAACGACGTGATCGCCTATTGTGACGAGTTTCCGCTCGACGATCTGCCGGAGGACGCGAAAACCCTCATGCACATGATGCAGTCGTTGGTGATGGTGTCGTTTCCGGTCGAGGCGTGGAAGCAGCCGCGGGTGCCCGACAGCGGCGCGGCGTGGGTGGAGTGCATCCGGGAACCGGTGATCTAGCCGGTGCTGACACTCAAGGCCGCCGGGCTGCTCGACATCGACGCCGGCGAGATCGTCTCGCCCGGTCTCCTGCGGATCGACGGTGACCGAATCGCCGGCGTCGGTGGGGAAGTCGAGGGTGATCTGATCGACCTCGGCGATCAGATCCTGCTGCCCGGCCTGATGGACATGGAGGTCAACCTCCTGATGGGCGGGCGCGGCGAGAAGCCCGGCCTGTCCCAGGTGCAGGACGACCCGCCGACCCGGGTGTTGCGGGCGGTCGGCAACGCCCGCCGCACGCTGCGCGCCGGGTTCACCACCGTGCGCAACCTCGGCCTGTTCGTCAAGACCGGCGGCTACCTGCTCGACGTCGCGCTGGGCAAGGCGATCGACGCGGGCTGGATCGACGGGCCGCGGGTGGTGCCGGCCGGGCATGCGATCACACCGACCGGCGGGCATCTGGATCCGACGATGTTCGCCGCGTTCGCGCCGCACGTGCTCGACCTGACGGTCGAGGAGGGCATCGCCAACGGCATCGACGAGATCCGCAAGGCAGTGCGCTACCAGATCAAGCACGGCGCCGAGCTGATCAAGGTGTGCTGCTCGGGCGGGGTGATGTCGCTGACCGGCCCCCCTGGGGCACAGCACTATTCGGATGAGGAGCTGCGCGCCATCGTCGACGAGGCGCACCGGCGGGGGCTGCGCGTCGCCGCGCACACGCACGGCGCCGACGCGGTCCGCCACGCCGTCGCCGCCGGCATCGACTGCATCGAGCACGGGTTCTTGATCGACGACGAGGCCATCGCGACCATGGTCGAGCACGGCACCTTCCTGGTCTCGACCCGACGGCTGGCCGAGGGCATGGACGTCTCGCACGCCCCGCCCGAGTTGCAGGCCAAGGCCGCCGAGATGTTCCCCAAGTCGCGGACGTCGATCCTGGCCGCCTATGAGGCCGGCGTGAAGATCGCGGTCGGCACCGACGCCCCGGCGATACCGCATGGCCGCAACGCCGACGAGCTTGTCACGCTGGTCGAGTGGGGCCTGCCGCCGCTGGCTGTGCTGCGCGCGGCCACCGTGACCGCCGCGGAGTTGATCAACTCGGTCGACCGGGGACGGCTGGCGGCGGGACAGTTGGCCGATATCATCGCAGTGCCGGGAAACCCGTTGGAAGACATCACCGTTACCCAGCACGTCAGCTTCGTCATGAAAGGCGGCAAGGTCTATGTCGACAGCACAGCCAAGTAGAACTGACGACCTGGTCGAGATCCAGCAGCTGCTGGCACGCTACGCGGTGACCATCACCCAGGGCGACATCGACGGCCTCGTCGGCGTCTTCACCCCCGACGGCACCTACAGCGCCTTCGGTGACACCTACCGCCTGGACCGGTTTCCGGAACTGGTCGCCGCCGCGCCAAAGGGCCTGTTTCTCACCGGAACCGCACTGGTCGACGATATCGACGACGATTCGGCCAGCGGAACCCAACCGTTGTGCTTCATCGACCACGCCACCCACGACATGCGGATCGGCTACTACCGCGACACCTACTCGCGGACCCCCGAGGGGTGGCGGCTGAAGACCCGCGCCATGACCTTCATCCGGCGCAGCGGCGTTCATGACTCCGGGCGTCCGCACGCGGTCGGCCGCCCGCAGCCCTGAAAGCCGAGCCGTGAATGTCGAGGAGTTCCGGGCGGGCCTGCGCGCCTGGCTCGGCGAGCACGACCTGAGCCCCGGGCCCGACGACTCGCTGCAGGGGCACATGCAGCAGATGGCCCGCGTCAGCCGCGCGCTCTACGACGCCGATTGGATGCGGTACGGCTGGCCGGTCGAGGTCGGCGGATTGGGCGGACCCGCGGTGCTGCGCGCGATCGTCGGCGAAGAGGTGGTGGGCCGGCGGCTGGCCGAGCCGGGACCGTACTCGATGCTCGAGGTGCTCGCGCCCACCATGATCGACTACGCCCCGGCGGCACTGGCCGCCGAGATGGTGCCGCGGCTGCTGAGCGGCGCCGAGCAGTGGTGCCAGGGATTTTCCGAGCCGGGGTCCGGGAGCGACCTCGCGTCGCTGTCCACCCGCGCGGTTCCCGACGGGGACAACTGGGTCGTCAACGGGCAGAAGGTGTGGACCAGTTACGCGCAGTTCTCCACCCGCTGCGTCCTGCTCACCCGCACGGCCCCGGGCCACGACGGGATCACCGCGTTCTTCGTCGACCTGGACACCCCGGGCATCACCATCCGTCCGCTGCGCACGATGCACGGGGTCGACGAGTTCTGCGAGGTCTACTACGACGACGTGGTGATCCCGTCGAGCCGGCTACTGGGTCGGCCGGGAGACGGCTGGCGGCTCGCGATGGACCTGCTGCCCTACGAGCGCTCGACGTGCTTTTGGCAGCGCATCGCCTATCTCTACGCGCGGTTCGACGAACTCATCGCCGAGGCGCGCGAGCCCGACGAGCACGATCAGTTCGAGCTCGGCGCGACGTATCTGGCGCTGCACACGCTGCGCTGCCGATCCCGCGACACCCAGTACCGGCTGCGCGACGGGGCGCGGCTGGGGCCGGACACCTCCATCGACAAGGTGCTGCTGGCCACCGCCGAGCAGCGTCTCTACGACGCCGTGCGCGACCTGCTGCCCGGAACGCTCGAGCTCGAGGACACGCCGTGGCGCTCGGAATACCTGTACTCGCGGGCGGCGACCATCTACGGCGGCACCGCCGAGATTCAGCGCAACATCATCGCGCGCCGGCTGCTCGACCTCGGAAAGGAGTGAGTCGTGGACGCCGACACAGATCCCGAGTCGCTCGCCCTGCTTTCCGATTCGCTGCGCACGGCAATGGCTTCCGCGTCGGGCGCCAAGCTCGACGCGGCGCTGGCCGACCTCGGCTGGCTGGACATGCTCCACGAAATCCCCGATCTGGCGGTCCCTTTGGTGTTCCGGCTGCTCGGCGAGACCGGTGCGCACGCACCCGTGCTCAACGACGTCGTGCTGCGCGCGTCCGGGTCCGCACCGGGAGGTGAGGTGGCGCTGCCGGTCGCCGGTCACAGGTGGGCGGTGTGGGCGCGCAGCGACGGTCCCACGTCGGCGCTCGACGACGAGTTGCCGTTGAGCGCTGTGCCGCAGGCGGATCCGTTGCCGCCGGCCGCCTTGGCCGCGGGGCGCCTGGCGCTGGGCTGGTGGCTGGTCGGCACCAGCACGGCGATGCTGTCGCTGGCGCGCCAGCACGCGATGGACCGCGTTCAATTCGGCCGGCGCATCGGCTCGTTCCAGGCGATCCGGCACCGGCTGGCCGAGACGCTCGTCGCGATCGAGGGTGCCGAGGCGACCCTGCACGCCGCCCCGGCCGCCGCGGAGGACTCCGAGGGATTGGCCTGCCTGCTGGCCAAGGCCGCGGCGGGACAGGCCGCGCTGACCGCCGCGCGTCATTGCCAGCAGGTGCTGGGCGGAATCGGTTTCACCGCCGAGCACCAGCTGCACCGGCACGTCAAACGGGCACTGATCCTGGACACACTGCTGGGCAGCGCCCGGGAACTGACCCGGGAGGCTGGGAAGGCGTTGCGGGCCACCGGGTTTGCGCCGCGGCTGGCTCAGCTGTAGTCCGCTCCGCCCCATCCGCCACTCGCGTCACCGCAGGGAGGGTTGTGTCGTTGTGCCCGCCTCACAGCGACAACTCCCCCGGCGGCAGAAATTGTCGCTGTGAGGCGGGCACAAAGTCACACCCAGACCTCCCCGTGACACATGGGAACTCCGAGACGCATGTGACGACACGCGACGCCGCAGCCGGCCACACACGTCACCACAGGCGGGGGTGTGGCGGCACGAATGCCGAGACGCCGAGGTGCCGCGAGACTAGTTACGCGGCAGCCCCAGTATGCGTTCGGCGATGATGTTGCGCTGGATCTCGGAGGTGCCGCCGGCGATGGTCGCGGCGAACGTGCGGGCGTACCGGTCGAACCAGCCGCGGTAGTGGCTGTCCAAGTTCAGCGCCGCGAACGGGGCGGTGACCGCCCGGCCCGCGAGGCCGTCGGGCCCCGCGGCGTCCAACGCGTCCTCGTTGGCGCGCTGCAGCGCCTCCGAACCCAGGAGCTTGAGCACGGATTGGGCGGGCACGTCCTCCTCCCCGCGGGCGGCCCCCGCCAGGGCAGCCGAGCCCAGCAGCCGCAGCGCGTAGGCGTCCATGACCAGCGATGCGTAACCGTCGCGCTCCAGGGCTCCCACCGGCCTGAAATCCATTGTCAGCTCGTGCAACAAGTCGACGTAGCCCATCCAGAGCATGACGCGTTCGTGGCCGAGTGATCCCGTGGCCACCCGCCAGCCCTGGTTGAGCCCGCCCACCAGGTTCTCGGCCGGCACGCGCGCATCGGTGAAGAAAACCTCGTTGAAGTCGATCTCGTCGCCGTCGCACATCGACGCGAAGGGGCGCCGCACCACACCGGGTGTGTCGGTGGGGATCAGCAACACGCTGATGCCCTTGTGCTTGGGCACACTCGGATCCGTGCGCACGAAGGTCAACAGCACATCGGCGTCGTGGGCCCCCGACGTCCACACCTTCTGCCCGGTGACCACGAAGTGGTCACCGTCAAGCACCGCCCGCGTCTTCAGCGACGCCAGGTCCGAGCCCGCCCCCGGCTCGCTCATGCCCAACGACGCGGTCATCTCGGCGCGCAGGATGGGCACCGCCCATCGCTGCATCTGCTCCGGGGTGCCGAACGACAACAACGACGCCGCGATGATGCCCACGCCCTGCGGATTGAAGCTTTGATAGATGCGCCGCCGCCCCAGCTCCTCGAAGTAGACGTACTGCTGCAACAGCGTCGCGTTGCGCCCACCGAACTCCGGCGGATTGCCGGGCAACAGCCATCCGCTGTCGAACAGCAGCCGCTGCCACCGGCGAGCCCATTCGGGGATGTGGGAGCTGGACCGCGGTCGCTCGAACGCCTCGGCATCCGAAGGCAGGTGCTGGTCCAGGAATGCTACGAATTCGGCGCGAAAGTCCTCGACGTCGGCGTCAAAAGTCAGCTGCACGGCACTCCCTGGCACGGTTCCCGGCGATCGCGGATGGTCAATGGATCGAGGTTTGGTGGTTCTCCCGAACCGCGCGCCCTGCTCTTGGGATTACCGCTTCCAAACACGCGCTCGAGAGAATAGTATTCTCGTCATTAGAAAGTTACAATCTCCAACACGTCAACCGTGAGGGGGTCGAGCGCAGCGATGTCACGGCGTTCTCCGGTAGAGTCCAATCATGTTCTCCCCTCGCGGCAGTCGGCTGAGCAGCACGTGACCAGTCCAAGCGAAGAGCCGGCCTGGAAACAGCGCGCCGTCGAGCGATCCATCAAAACCGCCAAACTCCGGGCGGCGCAGCGCGTGCAGCGCTTCCTGGATGCCGCGCAGGCGATCATCATCGAGAAGGGCAGCACGGACTTTACCGTCCAGGAGGTCGTGGACCGCTCGCGCCAGTCGCTGCGGAGCTTCTACCTGCAGTTCGACGGCAAGCACGAGCTGCTGCTCGCGCTGTTCGAGGATGCGCTGAGCCGTTCCGCCGATCAGATCCGAGCCGCCACGGAAAGCCACACCGATGCCCTGGAGCGGCTGAAGGTGGCCGTCGAGCTGCTCTACGAGGCCTCGCGCCCCGACCCGACGGCCAAGCGGCCGCTGTTCACCGACTTTGCGCCAAGATTGCTGGTCACACATCCCGCCGAGGTCAAGGTTGCGCACGCGCCGCTGCTGGCGTTGCTGACCGAACTCATGGAGGCGGCCTGCGAGGCGGGCAAGCTGCGTACCGGCATCAATCCCAAGCGGATGGCCGCCATGACCATGCAGACCGTCATGTTCATCGCGCAGTCCAGCGGCGGCTCCGACGACGCGACCGTCCACCCCATCACCGCGGACGAGGTGTGGGACTTCTGTTCGCAGGGATTCGTCGGCTGACACCGCCACAGCGAACTCATGGCGCACCGGCTTGCCTTCCGAGAATCAGATTCTCTAAAATCTAGAACCACAGATATCGAAAACGAGTCCGCCGTTGACACTCGTTGGGGGCGGTGACACAGTTCAGTGCGGCACGGTGGGCAATCCCCGGGGAAGAAATCGAGGTAGACATGGCTGGACGTGTTGAGGGCAAAGTCGCTTTCATCACCGGGGCGGCGCGCGGCCAGGGCCGCAGCCACGCAGTGCGGTTGGCGCAGGAGGGCGCCGACATCATCGCCGTCGACATCTGCAAACCCATCCGCGACGGCGTCACCGACACCGCGATCCCCGCGTCGACCCCCGAGGACCTGGCCGAGACCGCCGACCTGGTCAAGGGGCACAACCGCAGGATCGTCACGGCCGAGGTCGACGTGCGTGACTATGACGCACTCAAAGCCGCGGTGGACAGTGGCGTCGAGCAGCTCGGCCGGCTGGACATCATCGTGGCCAACGCGGGCATCGGCAACGGCGGGGAGACGCTGGACAAGACCAGCGAAGAAGACTGGACCGAGATGATCGACATCAACCTGGCCGGCGTGTGGAAGACCGTGAAAGCCGGTGTGCCGCATCTGCTGTCCGGGGGACGCGGCGGCTCGATCGTGCTGACCAGCTCGGTCGGCGGGCTGAAGGCCTACCCGCACACCGGCCACTACGTTGCCGCCAAGCACGGCGTCGTCGGGCTCATGCGCGCGTTCGCAGTCGAGTTGGGGCAGCACATGATTCGCGTCAACTCGGTGCACCCCACCCACGTCAAGACGCCCATGCTGCACAACGAGGGAACGTTCAAGATGTTCCGCCCGGATCTGGAGAACCCGGGCCCGGACGACATGGCGCCGATCTGTCAGATGTTCCACATGATGCCGATCCCGTGGGTGGAGCCGGTGGACATCAGCAATGCGGTGCTGTTTTTCGCCTCCGACGAGGCCCGCTACGTCACCGGCGTGACCCTGCCCGTCGATGCGGGTGGCTGCCTGAAATAGGGTTCCGTCCTGTGGACGGACTGAAAGGGCGTGCGGCGGTCATCACCGGCGGCGCGAGCGGAATCGGGTTGGCGACGGCGACCGAGTTCGCCCGACGCGGGGCTCGCGTCGTGCTCGCCGACGTCGACCAACCCGCACTGGAACAGGCGGTGGCGCGGCTGCACCACGACGGGTACGAGGCCCACGGCGTGACGTGCGACGTCCGCCACCTCGAGGAGATGGTTCACCTGGCCGACGAGGCCTTCCGCCTCCTCGGCCGCGTCGACGTCGTGTTCAGCAACGCCGGAATCGTGGTCGCCGGCCCGCTCGCGCACATGACGCACGAGGACTGGCGCTGGGTGATCGACATCGATCTGTGGGGGTCGATCCACGCTGTCGAGGCCTTCCTGCCCAGGTTGATCGAACAGGGCACGGGCGGGCACATCGCCTTCACCGCGTCGTTCGCCGGCCTGGTACCCAACGCCGGCCTGGGGGCTTACGGCGTGGCCAAATACGGCGTCGTCGGCCTCGCCGAAACGCTCGCCCGGGAGGTCAAGCACCACGACATCGGCGTCTCGGTGTTGTGCCCGATGGTCGTCGAGACCAAGCTGGTGTCCAACTCCGAACGCATCCGCGGCGCCGATTACGGAATGTCGTCGTCACCGGAGGCGGCGCTGCCGGTGGAAGACGACACCCTGGGCGTCGAGGAGGTCGCGCGGCTGACGGCCGACGCGATACTGGCCAACCGCCTCTACATCCTGCCGCACGGGGCTGCCCGCGCCTCGATCCGCCGCAGGTTCGAGCGCATCGACCGCACCTTCGACGAACAGGCCGCCGAGGACTGGAGGCACTAGCCGGGCGGGCCCAGGCGGTAGTCCCCGGTGTGCGGGTCGTGGTACCACCCGCCGGCGGCATGGGTGCCGCCGTCGACGTGCAGCGTCTGGCCGGTCAGGTAGGCCGACATGTCCGAGGCCAGAAAGACTGCGGCACCGGCGATCTCGTCGACATGGCCGGGGCGCCCCATCGGCACCACGTTGCCGATGGCGGCCATCGCCCGCTCACCGCCGAGCGCCGCCAGCCCCTCGGTCAGCGTGATGTCGGGCGCGATCGCGTTGACCCGGATGCCGTGCGGCGCCAGCTCGAGCGCCGCGGTCTGGGTGTAGTTGATGACCCCCGCCTTGGCCGCGGCGTACGCCGCGTAGCCGGGCGCGGCACGCACGCCCTCGATCGAGGTCACCGAGATGACGCTGCCCGGACGCCCCGCAGACACCAACTGCCTGGCGACCCGCTGCGTGCACAGCAGCACATGGCGCAGATTCGCCTTATACAATGCGTCCCAACCATTTTCGCTGGTCTCCAGCAGCGGTGAGGAGAAGACACCGCCGGCGTTGTTCACGAGGATCGTCACCGGGCCGAGCTCGTCGGTCGTGCGCCGCAGCGCGGCGTCGACCTGGCCGCTGTCCCGCACGTCGGTCTCGATCCCCAGCGCGCCGATGGAATCGGCGGCCTGCGCACACGACTGGGGATCGCGCTCCCAGATGGCGACGGAGGCGCCGAACGCCGCCAGCCCGGCCGCGATCCCGCGCCCGATACCGGCTCCCCCGCCGGTCACCGCCGCCACCCGGCCGGTGAGCAGGATGTCCGAGGGATCGATCGCCATGGGGCTAGGGTGTGGTGCCCATTGCGGGCGCCATGCCTATGACGCCTTCGGTTTCCAGCTCGGCGATTTCGGCATCGGTCAGGCCCAATTCGGCCAGCAGTTCACGGTTGTGCTGCCCCAGCAGCGGGGCATGCTGGGTGTGGAACGTGCGGGGCCCCGCGGAGAATCTCATCGGCACGGTGCTCAGCCTAGCCGGGCCGTTCACCGGGTGGTCGACTTGTTCGAAGAAGGCGCGAAATGCCAGCTGCTCCAGTTCCGTTTGACGATGCGGCTGCATGACTTTGGCCACCGGCACACCGGCGTCCCAGAGCGTTGCAACGATCTCGTCACCGCCGCGGGGCTCACACCACGCGGCCAGCCGCTCGTCGATGAGATCCTGGTGCACCGTCCGGCCCGCCCCGGTCGCCAGCTTCGGGTCGGCCGCCCAGGCGGGCGACCCCAGCGCGCCGCACAGGCCCTGCCACTGCTCGTCGGTGGCCACGGCGACCGCTATCCAGCAGTCGGGGCGCCCGAACTCGTCGATATCGGCGCTGCGGTAGAGGTTTTGCGGCGCCGCCGTAGGCCCCCGGTTGCCCGCGCGCTCGAGTAGCGCCCCGTAGGCCGAGTACTCGATGACCTGCTCGGCGGAGATGCTGAGGGCCGCGTCGACCATGGCCGCCTCCACCAGCACGCCCTGGCCGGTGCGCCGACGGTGCGCAAGCGCCACCAGCAGGGCGTTCAGTGAATGCATGCCCGCGTTCGGATCGCCGACCGAATACGGTTCGTAGGGAGTTCGGTCGGGATAGCCGGTCATCCAGCTCACGCCCGCCGCCGACTCGATGACGTAGGCGAAGGCCGGGTTGTCGCGCCACGGCCCGTCCAGACCGAACCCGGGCATCCGCACCAAGATCGCGTCGGGCTTGATCGACTGCACCGTCGCGAAATCCAGCCCGATCTGGTCGAGCACCCGGGGGGTGAAGTTCTCCGCGATCACGTCGCAGGTGGCGATGAGCTCGCGCAGCAGCTCCCGGCCGCGTGGATGCTGCAGATCCAGCGTCAGGCCCTTCTTGTTGGTGTTCAGCGCCGCGAAGATCGGCGAGCGTTCCCACCACTGGCTTTCGGTGACGGGCACGCCGGCGATCAGCCGGGTGCCGTCGGGGCGGCGGGTGGACTCCACGTGGATCACGTCGGCGCCCAGCATGGCCAGGAAGTGGGTGCAACACGGCCCCGCCCAGAACGTCGTCATGTCCAGCACCCGAATCCCGCTCAACGGCAGGCGGTTCGACGCACCGCTCGGCGCCGGGCGAGGGGCGAGGTCGGCGGTCCGGTAGCGGCAGGTGTGCTCGCCCAGCCGCGGCGACGGGTGCGGCGGGCGCAGTTGCGCGGGCCGCATCCGGTAGGGATGACCCGGTTGTGTAAACCCCTCGCGGGGGTTGGGCACGAACGAGCCGCGCTCCCGGAAGTGGTCCAGCGACGCGATGTTGGCGCCGTTGGCCACCGGCGCGTTGGGAATCCGGAAGGCCGTCGCGAGTTCGCGGATGTCGTCGCCGGTGTTGCTCTCGAACCACGCGTAGATCTCGTCGGCGTGCAGGGTCGCCTGCTCGGTGATGGTCAGCGGCGATTGTTCATCGATCCACTCCGGATGGCCGACCATCGCGCACAGGTCGAACCACTGCTGCGCGGTCCCGCAGCCGACGTCCACGAGCCCGTCCTTCGCGCGGGCCACGCCCGGGACGGTGACCCGCCGGGCGTCGCGCCACGGCCGGCCGAGCATCTCGAAATAGGTGACGGGATAGTAAGTCAGGCAGAGGATCTGGGTCTCCAGCATCGACAAGTCCAGCAGTTCGCCCGGTCCGCCGCCGCTTCGGCCGTACAGCGAGGTCAGGATCGCCGCGCTCGCGTATACCCCGGCCAAATACTCCCCCACCTGCCCGCCGACGAAAACCGGCGCCCGGTCGGGCTCACCGCGCCCGAGCCCGACGATCCCGCCCGACCAGGCCTGCAGCGTGAACTCGGTGGCGGGCCGGTCGCGCCAGGGGCCCTCCAGGCCGAACGGTGTGATCGACATGACGGTGAGGTGCGGATGGCGCCGGTGCATCGCCGCGGGTGTGAAGTTCGGGTGTTCCGCCACCGTGGATCCACCGGACCACACCACCGCATCCGCGGCGGCCAGCAGCCGGTCGGTCAGCTCGACGTCGTCGTCGATGTCGGGATCGGCGACGACGCTATGCTTGGCTGCGGCCAGGAAACCGAACAACGCGCCGTCGCTGCCGGGTCCGATGACCGCGCCCGATGCCGTCCACGAACGCAGCGGATCACCGCCCGGCGGTTCGACTTTGACGACATCGGCGCCGGCGTCGGCGAGCAGCTTGGTGCAGTAGGCGCCCGCTATTCCGGTGGACAGGTCGATCACCCGGTAGCAGGCCAGCGGCGACCCCACCGTAGGTTGCGCCACTAGCCGTCCCGCTTCCGCTTCGACTTCTTGGTGGCGTGCGCCTTCTTGCGTGCGCCCTTGCTCAGGCGCCAGTCCGGGGGGAACCTGGTGTCGTTGTCGTTGACCGCACCGCCGAGGCCGCGCTCGATCGCGCCGTCGAGGGTGAACTCGTCGTCGGTGTCCGGCCGGACGAGACCGCCCATCGACTCGAAGATGCCGCTGAGCATGCTGCCCATGTATTCGCCCTGGAACTGCTTCATGATCTCGAAGAAGACCTTCTGCATGAACACCGTGTCGGTGGGGCGGTTGCGCGCGCAGGCGAGCGCATACTTCTCCACCTCGGCTTCGAGTCGGTCCCTGGGCACCACACTGTTGAGGAAGTTGCAGTCGTACATCTCGGCGGCCGTGAAAGCCCTTCCGGTGAAAACCATTTCCTGAAACTTCCGGATGCCCATGGTCTGCGCCCACCACCACATCCGTGGCCCCCACCCGTAGTAGCGGAACGACGGATGCCCGAAGAGCGCGTCGTCGCTGGCGATCACCAGGTCCGCGTCGGCCGCCTGGTAGAAGTGCCAGCCGTAGCAGTAGCCCTTCACCTCGAGAATGCTGATCTTCTTGAAGTCCTGTAGGCCGCGAATGCCCGAGTTCGGGTTGGCGTACCACTGGCCGAGCGTGGCGCCGCTGCGGAAGGAGCCATCCGGCGGATGGGTGACTTCATCGGCGCCAACGCGATACTCGGCGAGGCGCGCTGCCTGATCCCCCGCCTTGCGCACCGACATGACCTCGGTGAGGTCGGCCCCCGAACCCAGATCCTCGCCCGCCCCGCGGACCACCAACACCTTGACGTCGTCATCGATCGAGGCGCGATGCAACAGGTCGGCGTAGCGCAGCCTCGCCGCGATGGTCGGCGCGTTGAGGTAGTCGGGCCGGTCGAACGTGATGGTGGCGATGCGGGTCTTGGCGTCCTTGTGGTACCGGATCAGCTTCTTCGCCGCGGGACGAGCCTTGTCAGGCACGGCTATTCACGCCAGGAGGGGCTCGCGGTCAGCACTTCGGGGCCGTTGTCGGTGATCAGCACGGCTTCGCGTCCGAACACCGCCCCGACGCCCCGTTGGAAGACGTAGCCCGTCACGGCCAGCACCATTCCCGGTTCCAGGCGTTCGTGTGCCGCGGTATCGGGGAGGAACTGGGAGATGACGGGCGGGTCGAAGCCCATGCCCAGCCCCCGCGCGATCGGCATCGGCGGCGCCGGCTCACCGGCGGCCTGGTAGGCGGCCAGCAGCTCACCTGCCCCGCAGCCGGCTTGGCAGGCGGCTAACAGCCTGGCCCACAGATCTTCCCAGCGCCGGTACAGCGGCCCGGCGTTCGCGGCGCCGCCCGCTGGCCAGGTACGCCCGACCTCGCCCATGTAGCCGCCGGCGAGGACGCCCGCCGAGAACGCGACCAGGTCGCCGTCCCGAACACGGCCGTCGCGGCCGTCCCCGTCGACCCGCCGCCACGGATGATCAGGCGAGGTCACCCACGCGAATTCCTGGTTCGACGGGGTGCTCACCCCGCCGGCCGCCATCGCCTCGAGCATGACGCCGGCCAGAGCCTGCTCGCGCACGCCCGGGCGCAGCTCGGCCACGGCGGCGGCCAGTCCCGCCTCCGCCACCACGATCGCCTCGCGCAGCGCCACCACCTCCTCGGCCGTCTTGATGCGCCGGGCCGCACGCATGGCGAGCTCGCCGTCGACCAGTTCCGCGCTGGGAAAAGCGGTCGGCAGCAGTTGTGCGAAAACCGGTGACAGAGCATCGGTTCCGACCCGGCGTGCGGTCGCCGCTCCGTCGATGCGCCGCAGCGCCGCCATGGTGTTGGCGGGGTTCCACGAGATGCCGTACAGGTTCTCGTGCGGGATGTCCTCCGGAACGCCCTCGTCCCAGGTGCTCAGCAGGTGGATCGCCCCGGTCTCGCGCACCAGCACGCAGGACGGGCCGAAGGGCCGGGTCCCGGCCACCCACAGCTGCGGGGCGCCGGTGACGTAGCGGATGTTCGCCTGACGGCCGAGGACCAGGACGTCGAGATCGTGTGTGGCCATCTGGTCCAGCACGCGCCGGCGGCGGCCCGTGCGCAGCGCGCGCTCGTCAGGGCAGACTTCAACTGACATGGGAGCCATAAGGAGAATAGGGGTAGTCGGTCAATCGGGTCGAACCTTCCTCGGTGATCACCAAAACTTCTTCGCTGCGGTAGCCGCCCGTGCCGTCCTCCCACACCACCGGCTCGAGCACCAGCACCATGCCCGACTGCAGCACGAAGCCGTCGTCGAACTCCTGCCCCAGATCGGTTCCGATCATGGGCATTTCGGCAGCATTCACGCCGATGCCGTGGCCGAGGTAGAAGTGCGGCAGCCACGGGCGGTTGCCCCCGTTGGCCGCCGTGGCAGCCCTGCCGAGATCGCCGGCGGTGGCGCCGGCGCGGGCCACGCCCTCGACGGCGGACATGATCTCCTGCCATCGCTCGAACTGCGCCTGCTGCCGCGGCGTCGGGTCGCGGCCGACGATCCAGGTGCGCCCGAAGTCCGAGCAGTAACCGCGGTAGGTGATGCTGACGTCGGTCCACAGCACGTCACCTTCGGCGAGCTCACGCTCGGTGGTCAGCAGCGGCAGCGCCAGATCGCCGTGTGTGGTCCACACGCCCTCGGCCTTGGTGTGGGGCATCACCTGCCAGATCGGTTCCAGCATGCTGGCCGTCGCGCCCAGTTCGAAGGCCCGCCGCAGAAAGCTTGCCGACAGGTCGATCTGGCGGATGCCGGGGGCCAGGCGCTTGTGGACCTCGATCATCGCCTCGTCGGTGATCCGCACCGCGGTGCGGATGCAGGCCAGTTCGTCCGGGGTCTTGATCACCTTCGCGGCGCTGACGATCGCGGCGGCATCGGCGGGTGCGCCACCCGGGAACAACAGCTTGGCCGCACGCGACATGGCACCGGTGCACTCGTCGGTCGCGATCACGGCGCCGGCCGGGACCAGCTCGCCCAGCCGCCGCCCGAATTCGCTGACCCCTTCGTCGAACTCGAGGTAGACCGGGCCATGCACATGGTCGGCGGGCAGCTCCGCCTCGTGCGCAACGCCCTCCCGGAACGGCAGGAACAAGTGCGGCCACTCGTCGCCGGCGACCACGACGGCCACCGGCCGCTCGACGTAGGACAGCCCGGCGTCACCGAGCGGCCAGCTGGTGCCGGTGGCATACACCACGGCGTTGTTGCCCAGCAGGATCATCGCGTCGACGCCGCGTTCGGCCATCGCCGCGCGCAGCCGCGCCCCGGTCTCGCGGCGCAGCCGGCCGAAGTCGGGCGTTTCGGGGATGGCCAGGGCGCCGCCCGCGCGCGCGACCGCCGTCACTGAAGCCCCAAGAACTTCGTCACATTGCCGCTGACGATGCGCGCCGCGTCCGCCGGGCCGACCGCGTCGACGACGGCTTCCAGCGACTTCTCCGAATACCCGTAGGTGCTTTCGTTGTGCGGGTAGTCGCTGGACCACATCACCTTGTCCACGCCGATCTGGTCGATCAGCTGCAGACCCAGCGGGTCGACCATGAACGACGCGCTCATGTGGTGATCCCAGTAGTGACGCACGTCGTGCTGCAGCGGCCGGTTGAACATGTGTTGGTATGACCCCACCAGGTGCTCGGCATCCTGCAGAGCCCAAGGCACCCAGGAAATCCCACCTTCGAACCACCCGATTCGCAGCCCGGGATGATCATCGAGGATTCCGGTGAAGAGGTACTTGGCGAACTGCTCGCGGAAGCCGTCGATGTTGATCATCATGCCGACCACCACGCTGTTGAACTGGCACGGGGTTTTCGGTGGGGTCTCCCCGATGTGGTGAGTGATCGGAAGGCCGGCGGCCTCGATCTCGTCCCAGACCGGCTTCATCGCGGTGCTGCCGTAGTCGATGATATTGCCTTCGTCGTCTTTGCCCGGGTTCAGCGGCAACAGGAACGTCTTGAGGCCCAACGACTTCAGCTCCTCGAGTGTCTTCCTGGCACCTTTGGGGTCCCACCAGTTGATCAGCCCGGCGCCGTAGAAGTGGCCGCCGGAGCGCTCCTGGAGTTCGGCGATGTACTCGTTGTAGATGCGGAAGGTCAACTCGCGCAACGTCTTGTCCGGGTAGTGGAACAGCGCCAGCACCGCGTTGGGGAACGCCAGTTCCTTCTCGACGCCGTCGTCGTGCAGTTCGGCGATGCGCGCCTCGATGTTGGTGCTCGCGGCGCCCGGCAGGTCGTCGTACTGCATGAGCACCGCGCTGAAGTCGCCGGGCAGGAATGACTGCCCCTTGCGTCCGACCTGATAGGCGCCGTCCTCGTACCAGATCCGCGGCGCCTTGTCCTTGAGCTCCTCCGGGAATCGCTCGTAGAAGATGTCGGAGGCCAGGGAGATGTGGTTGTCCGCGGAGAACACCACGGTTCCTTCCGGCAGGCCCACGTCGACGCCGCTGGCGTGCCCACGGCGATTCTTCGGTGCGCCAAAGCCTTCGGGAGGGTAGAGCGAGACGGGGCTGCGTGTTGTCATCGTTGACCTTCCGTTGGGATCGGTTGGGGAGCGTAGCCGGGCCGGGCTACCACGTGACCGGCAGTTCGTAGACGCCGTAGGCGAGCCGGTCGTGCTTGAACGGCACGTCCTGGATCGGGATGGCCAGCGCCAGCGTGGGGATGCGGCGGAACAGCGTGGTGTAGACGATCTGCAGCTCGGCGCGGGCGAGCTGCTGTCCCACGCACTGGTGCCTGCCGTAACCGAACGCGACGTTGCGGTCGGCCCCGGAGCGGTGCAGGTACAGCCGGTCCGGCTCGGTGAACGCGTGGGGATCCCAGTTGGCCGGAGCCAGGTCGATGATGATGCCTTCGCCGGCGCGGATGACCTCCCCGGCGATCGTGATGTCTTCCAGGGCGACACGGCGCTGGCCGTTCTGGATGATGCTGAGGTAGCGCAGCAGTTCCTCGACCGCGTTGGCCACGATCTTGGGGTCCTCGGCGTCGCGGATGATGGCCAGCTGGTCGGGATTTGCCAGCAGGGCAAGGACTCCGAGTCCGATCATGTTCGAGGTGGTCTCGTGTCCGGCGATCAGCAGCCCGGTACCCAGCTGGGCGGCCTCCTTGACGCTGAGTTCGCCGGCCTTGACCCGCTCGGCCAGATCGGAGACCGCATCCTCGGCCGGATTCTCCATCTTGGCCTCGACCAGCTCACAAAGGTATTTGTTGAGGCTCATCGCGCCCTTGGCGGTGTCCTCGCCGGTGGCATAGCGCGCGAGCCCGACGTTGGCGTGGTGCTGGAACATCTCGGCGTCTTCGTAGGGCACCCCGAGCAGTTGGCTGATCACCAGCGACGGCACCGGCAGGGCCAGCGCGGCGACGACGTCGGCGGGCTGGGGACCGGCCAGCATGGCGTCGATGTGGTCGTCGGTGATCTGCTGGATGGTCGGGCGTAAGCCTTCGACCCGCTTGAACGTGAAGGGTTTCGACAACATGCGCCGAAACCTGGTGTGCTCCTCGCCGTCCGAGGTGAAGACCGAGCGCGGACGCTTGTGCACCGTGGACAACATGCCCGCGTTCCAGTGCGGGAAGCCGGGCACCCGGTCGTCGACGCTGACCCGGGAGTCGGAGAACAGTTCCCGCACTTGCTCATACCCCGTGATGAGCCACGGGGTGCTACCGTCCCAGATCCGCACCCGCGACAAAGGCCTGGACGCGGCCAGCGCCATGACGTCCGGCGGCGGGGCGAACGGGCAGGCGGCCTCCCGGGCCATCGGGTAGTCCGGGATCTCCGAGTCGGTCTCGGTCGTGGCTGTCGTCAGTGTGTCCGACATTTCACTCCTCGATGTGGATGGCGAGCGCGGGGCACGCGGCCGCCGCCCGGCGTGCACCCTCGGCCTGCTCGGCCGAGGGATTCGGATTGAGCAGGACCACGACACCATCGTCGTCACGCTGGTCGAACAACTCTGGAGCATTCATCACGCAATTCCCCGACGATGCGCAAACATCTTGGTCGACAGTCACTTTCACCTGCACACCCCCTTCACTCGTACGGAGTCACGGGCGCCAGCCACAGCCCCACGATCGCGTCGATGAGGCCGGACGCGGCGGCGCGCCACGAACGCTGGGACAGCGGCCCGCCGCCGGCGAGGGCACGTTCGCGGTCGGCGCAGGTGTGCATCAACAGGTTTCGGGCCATGATGTTGCGGTCGAAGTGCACCTCGGCGGGCAGATCGGGCAGGCAACGGTTGACGCCCTCGACGACCTGGACCAGCGACGGCGAGCTGAGCGCGCCCTTGACGATGATGTTGTAGTAGGCCGGATCGGTCATCGCCTGCGCCGCGAAGCGCGCGTACCAGGTGGGATTCCCGAGGTCGGCCAGATGGTCGGTGAGGGGGCGCACCAGGCAGGCCACCCAGTCCCGCAGCTCCGCCGAGCCGCCGCACTTCAGCAACTGGGTCACCATCTGCTCGCGCAGCTGTTCGACGGGCCCGCGGTGTTTTCGCTCGATGGCGCGCACCAAGTCGGCCTTGGTGCCGAAGTGATAGCCCACCGCGGCGTTGTTGCCCTGCCCGGCGGCCTCGCTGACCTGACGGTTCGATACCGCGAACATGCCGTGCTCGGCGTACAGCCGCTCGGCGGCGACCAGGATCGCCTCCTGGGTGGAGCTGGCCCGCTCGGTGCGAACGGCCCTGCCGGCTGCGGTCATTTCGCCAGTCAACAACGCCGCGGCAATTAAGTCAAGCGATTGATTTAATTCCCCCGGCGGGCTTGGGCCGCGGCTGCCGATGATGCCGTCGAACGTGACGTTGGCGTCACAACCGGCTCCCTCCGTGACCGCAACGTCACGCCGGCGGCACCGGGCCACGAACCCCGGTTACCAAAGACCCTCGCGGGTGGCGGGCGGGTTGCGCCACGATGGAGTCTCCGTGTCGCGACGCTGAAGCAGGGGTGTCCGCGCGCCGATGCGCAGGGAAGGGGGAAGCCTTGTTGTCAGCGCGGCAGGTGGCGGCGATCGAGGAATCCGTGTGGTTTCAGGCGGAATGGGCGCCATACGCACTGGTCGATACTGATCTGCGCATCCGTGCGGTGAACCCGGCCTACGAACGGGTGTCGGGGCACCCGCGCGACAGCATGGTCGACAGGCCGCTGTTCGAAGTCTTCCCCGACAACCCGAACCATCCCGCGGCCGACGGCGTGGCCAACCTCTCCGCCTCGCTGGAGGCGACGTTCCGCCGCGGGACGCGGCATTGGATGGGGGTGCAGCGCTACGACGTTCCCGACCGACAGAGTCCGGGCAAGTTCATCTACAAGGTGTGGATGCCGGTGAATTCCCCGATCAAGGACGCTGTGAAAACAGTCGCCGCGCTGCATCATGTCCAGGACATCACCCGAGTGGTACCGCGGCCGGGCGGGCGGTCGGCCCTGCCGGAGGCGGCGCGGTTGCGGAACGCGGCCGACGCGCTGGGTCGCCAGTTTCCCGGGCTGCCCGCCGAGGCGGTGCTGGGTGTGCTGACCCACTCCCACAGCGTGGTCATGGAAACACTCGGCGGCCCGGACTTCGAGCGGGCCAAGGCACTGGCCAAGCTGCGGCGGGAAGCCCGCGCCGGGCATCCCGCGGTGGAAACCTGAGGGTTGCGGCCTCACTCGCGCCGGCGGATCGCCTTGCCGGCAACCGTGCCCCCGTCGACCGGCAGCACGGTCCCGGTGACATAGCGCGAACGGTCGCCGGCGAAATACAGTGCGGCCTCGGCGATGTCGTCGGGGGTGCCCTGGCGCTTCAGCGGCCGATCGGCCCGCATGGTCTCGCGGATCTTGGCCTCGTACCGTTCGAGCTTCTCCGGATCCACGTTGGCCGCCGACGCCGCGACCAACGGCGTGGGGATGTTGCCCGGCGCGATGGCGTTGACTCGAATGTCGTGGTGCGCCAATTCGATTGCCGCAGATTTGGTGAACTGGATGACCGCGGCCTTGGAGGCGCGGTAGGTCATCACGCCACCGCCGGCCTGGATTCCGCCGATCGAGGTGACGTTGATGATCGATCCCCCACCGTGGACAGCCATGTGCCGGGCGGCGTCGCGCGTCCCGGCCATCACGCCCAGCACGTTGACGGCCATGACGCGATGGAAGTCGGCCAGGTCGTCGTCGAGGAGGCCGGGGTGCATGGTGCCCGATACGCCGGCATTGTTCACCATCACGTGCAGGCCACCGAATTCCTGCACGGCGGCGCGCACGAGCGCCCCGACCTGCTCGGGATCGGAGACGTCCGCCCGCCGGTAGGCGACGCCGGGGCCCAGTGCCGCGGCCAGGCTTTCGCCCCGGTCGTCGTCGACATCGCCGACGACCACCCGGGCCCCCTCGGCCACAAACCTCTCCACCATGCCCCGACCGATGCCGGACGCACCCCCGGTGACGATGGCCACCCTGCCGTCCAATTCCTTGCCCACACGACGAGTTAATCGGCGCCCGGCATATTAAGTCAAGCGATTGATTTAACGGTGGCGGCTTCGCGCGACCCGCGACTGCGCGCTGAGTGCGGATTTCCAGGGGGTCCGCACGGCGCGTCCTGGGGCGATACTGATCTCACCAACTGCGCGAAACCCCGGGAAGGCGGGATCATGAATGTCCTCGTTATCGGCGGCAGCGGCCTCATCGGCTCGCGGGTCATCGCCAATCTGACCGAACTCGGACACGAGGCGGTGTCGGCCTCGCCGCGTTCGGGGGTCGACTCCGTGTCGGGCGAAGGTCTTGCCGAAGCCGTCGCCGGTGTGCACACGGTGGTGGACGTGTCCAACTCACCTTCCTTCGACGACGAACCCGTTCTGCACTTTTTCACCACCTCCACCGGGAACCTGCTTGCCGCGGAGCGCGCAGCGGGTGTGCGGCACCACGTCGCTCTCTCGATCGTGGGCGCCGACCGGACCCTGGAGAGTGGTTACATGCGGGCCAAAGTCGCCCAGGAGAAGCTGATCGAGGAATCGGGCTTCCCGTACTCGATCGTTCGGGCCACTCAGTTCTTCGAATTCGTCGACGGCATCGCGGATTCGGCAACCGACGGCGACACTGTCCGCCTGCCCCATGCGGCGTTCCAGCCAATCGCAGCCGAGGACGTCGCCACCGCCGTCACCCGCGCAACGCTGGGCGAACCGATCAACGGCATCGTCAACATCGCCGGCCCGGAAAAGCTGGGCATGGACGACTTCGTCCGAACCCGCTTCGCCGCATCTGGCGACCGCCGCCGGGTCGTGACCGATCCTTCGGCGCCCTATTTCGGCGCGGTGATCGACGACAACAACATTGTTCCCGGCGATGACGATGGCGCCGTGACGATCTACCCCACCCGCTTCGGCGACTGGATGGCCTCCCATGCGCCCGGTGGTGCGCACTAGGGAAGGGCCAACTCCCGTCGCGGTACCCACCGGCCACACCTTCGCACGTCAGAGTGCGAGTCGCGCCCGTGGCTACGACAGTCATTGACCGCCAACCGCTTCCAGCGGGTTGCGACCGGCGCGGTCAGGGCAGGGCGTGCCCGACGACGACGCAGCCGAGGATCGCCGCCACGACCGGCAGGAGTCGGCCATTGCTCGCAGCAACGCGTGATTCGGTTCGAATGACGCGCGTTGCGATACTTCGCACACCGGCGTTGGTGTCAGCGATTGCGCCCCGCCCGGCGTCCGAGCACGGTATAAGACAGTGGGGACGATCCCAGGACCAGGCAAGGAGCCATGATGCCCGTGCTGCCCGACGGCGGAGGCTTGTTCGACAGCGCACGGCTTACCAGGCGCGGCTTCATGGCCGCCGGTATCGCCGGCGGCCTGACGCTGGCGGCGTGCGGCCAGTCCAAACCCCGGCTATCGGGAAGCGGCGCGAAGATGTCCGCCGCCATTGCAGCCGCCGAGGCGGCGCGACCGCACAGTGGACGAACAGTGACCGCCGATCTGACGGCTCAGCTGGTCGAGGTCGACCTCGGTGGGCCGGTCGTGCGCACGCTGGCCTACGGCAACAGCATTCCGGGGCCCCTGATCCGGGCCAGGGTCGGTGACGAGCTTGCGATCAACGTCGCCAACCGACTCGACAAGCCCACATCGGTGCATTGGCACGGCATCGTGATTCGCAACGACATGGACGGCGCCGCGCCCGCCACCCCGAACATCGACGCCGGGCAGGACTTCACCTACCGGTTCTCCGTTCCGAATCCGGGCACTTATTGGGCCCATCCGCACACCGGCCTCATGGAGGACACGGGTCTGTCTCTACCCCTGATCGTGGATGACCCCACCGAATCCGACTATGACGCCGAATGGATTGTCGTCCTCGACGATTGGACCGACGGGGTAGGCAAGAGTCCCCGCTATTTGTACGACGAACTGACGTCCCCGAACAAGCCCACCACCACGACCACGACCACGACCACCACCACGACCACCACCACCACGTCGAGCCCGACGACCACGTCCAGCGGGACGACGACTCCGACGGCCACGTCCAGCGCGACGCCGGAAGTGTCGGGAGGCGGCGCGGGGACAAGCGATCTGCTCGGCGGCGACGCCGGAGACATCCGCTACCCGTACTACCTGATCAACGGCCGAATCCCCACCGCCCCGACTTCGTTCAGCGCCAAGCCGGGCCAGCGGATCAGGATACGTCTCATCAACGTCGGTTCCGACACCGCGTTTCGGGTCGCCCTGGCCGGGCATTCGATGACCGTCACCCACACCGACGGCTACCCCGTGGTGCCGCGGGAGGTCGATGCGGTGCTGATCGGCATGGCCGAACGCTACGACGTCATCGTGACCGCCGCCAGCGGCGTCTTCCCCCTGGTCGCACTCGCCGAAGGAAAAGGTGCGCTGGCGCGCGCGCTGCTCACCACCGGGACCGGCAGCCCACCCGATCCGGAATTCCAGCCGGAGGAACTCAACAAGCGGGTGGGCACCGTCGAGATGTTCACCGCCAGCACGCCGGTCAACCTGGGCCGGCCCGAACCCGGCCTCACCGTGCCCGTCGTGCTGGGTGGCAACATGGTGCAGTACAGCTGGACGATCAACGGCGAGCCCTACAGCAAGACCAATCCGCTGCACATCCGCCAGGGCGAGCGGCCGACCATCACGTTCGACAACACGACGATGATGTATCATCCGATTCACCTGCACGGCCATACTTTTCAGCTGATCAACGCCGACGGCAGGCTCGGCGCCCGCAAGGACACCGTGATCGTGCTGCCCAAGAAGAAGGTCAACGCTGTACTCGTCGCCGACAATCCCGGACTATGGCAGCTGCATTGCCACAACACCTACCACATGGTCGCGGGCATGGAGACCCGGCTGGATTACATCTTCTGAGTCCCTGAGCTGTCAGACCGTCCCGAAGAAGTCCAGCAGCAGGTCGTTGACCGTCGACGACTGCTCGATCTGCGGGCAGTGCCCGGCCCCGTCCACCACCGCCGAGCGAGCGCCGTCGATCTGCTTGGCGATCTGCGCCGCCCACCCTGGCGGAAGGAGCTTGTCGTTGCCGCCCTCGACGACCAGCGTCGGCACACCGATGCGCTCGTACGGACGCGCACTAGACGGCGTCGGGGATGCCTTGGCGTCCGGGCGCCGAAACCTGGCCGCGGCCACGGCTTCCCACGCGCCGGGCGCGGTGCTCGACTCGTAGCGACGCCGCACGTAGTCGTCGTCGGCCGGGTAGCGCGCGTCGTAAAACAGCGCCTCGACGATGCGCCGCATCGCCGGCAATGTCGCGTCGTACTGCTGGAGCGCCTCGAAGTGCCGGTTCTGCTGGATTTCCCCGCCTCCACAGATGATCGCCAAACTACGGACCGGCAGCAGCGGCGCCCCGGAGGTGGTGTCGGCGAGCAGATTGATTGCACCCATCGAGTTTCCGACGAAGTGTGCGGCGTCGATGCCGAGCTCCTCACAGAAGCGCGCGACGTGCCGGATCCGCATTCCACGGCCGTCGACGAAGTCGATGACCTTGGCCGAATGCCCGAACCCCAGCTGATCCGGCGCCAGTACCCGGCACCGCTCGGCGAGGGCGCCGATGTTGCGCTCCCAGCCGAGTTCTGCGCTGGCCCCGAACTCGCCACCGTGCAGCAGCACCATCGGGTCGCCTGCGCCGGCCTCCAGGATAGCTGGTGGCCAGGCCGTCGACCAGCATGGTCTTGCGATGAATCTCCATCGCCCGCCTTCTCTATTTGATCGCGATCGGGTTCACCGGGGAGCCCACGGCGCCAACAACTCTCAGTGGGGGGGCGACGAGTTGGAACTCGTAGACGCCGTCGGCGGCGCAGTCGTCGGCCAGCGCGGCGAGATCCCAGTACTCGCCGAACATCATTCCCATGTCCCTCAGGCACAGCAGATGCAGGGGAAAGGTGATTCCCTCGATCCCGGAGACCAGGTCTTCGACCTGGAGATTGTCGGCCGCGACGGCGGCGACCTCGTTGTCGTGCAGCCACGAAGCGCAGCGCCAGTCGAGCCCGGAGTAGCCCTCCGTCTTGTTGCCGGTCATGAGAAACCTGGTCCACCAGCCGGTGCGGATGAGCACGATGTCGCCGCGCCCGATGGTCACGTCCTGGGCGCGCACCACGTCGTCCAGTTCTTCCGGGGTGATCGGGTTGCCCGCCTCGAGGAAGACGTCCGCGCCCCGATGGCGCACCAGGTCCAGCAGCACACCGCGCGAGGTGATGCCCTTGCCGTCGACTTTGTCGATGCCGCAATGGAAGGCGCCCATGCTGGTCACCGAGTCGGCCGGAAAGCCGTTGTAGAGCCGGTCTTCGTAATAAACGTGCGAGAGCGCGTCCCACTGGCTGGCCGCCTGCAGGGGCATGATGATCAGGTCGTCGTTGAAGCGGAACGGGTTGTCGGCGGTCATGTAGCCGCTGAGCTGCGTCGCCAGCGGGTTGCTCGCCCAGTCCGGGCCGTACCGGGCCAACGTGTGGGCATCGCCCCCGTCGACGGTCATGACGTGGACGGGGTTGTGCCGGAAGTGGAAGGCGCCCTGTGGACCCGACGCACCGAATTCCACGCCGAGGGGAAATACCTTCCCGTGCCGCACCAGGCTCGCCCCCTGCGCCACCTTGTCCGCGGTGATGAAGTTCAGCGTGCCGAGCTCGTCGGCGTCACCCCAGCGGCCCCAATTGGAGACGTCACGAGCGATCCGCCGGAAGTCGGTCAAGCCGGCCTTGGTCATCTGGATGGCGCTCCTTCCTCGAGTTGCGCAGCGATCGCGGCGCCGATGTTACCGCCGTCGACCCAGATCACCTGCCCCGAGATGTAGCTGGCGGCCCGGCTGTTCAGAAAGACCAGCACCGCCGCCTGCTCGCCCGGCTCGCTGACCCGGCCCAGCGGCTTGGGTATGTCATCGAGGAAGCCCTGACCGTATGCGGTCCGCAGCTGATCGAGGATCGGGGTTTCGGTCACGCCCGGTCCCGTGCAGTTGATCCGGATGCCGCGCGCACCCAGCGGCGTGGCATTTCGCATGGTGTAGAAGATGATCGCTTCCTTGGACAGCTGGTAGCCGGTACCCAGGGCATTGGGGTTGGCGAGACACCAGTCGATGCCCTCCTGCATGGTCGCGGTGTTGAGCAGCGGCGCCACCTCGCGAGCGTGTTCGGAGTATCCGGCGGCCGCCAGGGACGACACGCTGACGATGGCGGATCCCGCGGGCATCAGCGGGACCAGCGCCTCGGTGAACCGCCGCAGACCCAGGAAGTTGACCGTCGTGACCAGCAGGGGGTTCCCGATGCCCGAGGAGACGCCGGCGATGTTGAAGAGCGCGTCGACGGGCTCGTCGATGGACGCCGCCGCGGCGTCGATCGACTCTGGTTCAGCCAGGTCTATCTCACGAAAGTCGTTGACCGGGACGGACGGTCGACTCCGGTCCAGCCCGACGACCTCGGCCCCGAGCTCGGTGAGCTGCCGCACCACGTGTTCGCCGATGCCCGACGCACATCCGGTCACCACCGCGCGGCGGCCGTCGTAGCGCCACAGCTCGTCGATCTGTCCCAACGCTTCACCGTCTTTCAGCGACTACTTCTGCTGCTCGTCCCTGGCACGCTGCGCCGCCTGGACGCGGCCCTCGTTGATCTCCGCCATGGCCTCGGGGATTTCGCTGGCGGTGAACTTGTCACGGCCGGTGGGCAGGCCACCGAAGGCGTAGGTTTCGTCGAACAGCGGAGCAGTCGACTTCGGCCGGCGCGCCTCGACCTTCTCGATCACGGGCGCGAGCCGCTTAGCCTTGTCGGCGACGGCCTTCTGATCGCGTTCGATGAACTCGGGCAGCACCTCCTTGCCCATCAACTCGATGGACTCCATGGTGCCCTCGTGACTGCGCGGGTTGAGCAGCAGGATGATCTCGTCGACACCGCTCTCCTCGTAGCCGCGCAGGAATTCTCGAACCGTGGCCGGGGATCCGATCGCGCCGCGGCCGGGCCCGTAGGCCAGCGTCGGGTCCTTCTCGACCTCTTCGAGGTAGCGGTTCCACACCCCGGTCCGCCCGGGCGTGTGCATGCCGGTCAGGTAGTAGTGCATGATGCCGAACGAGAAGAACCCGCCGCCCTGCCCGAGGCGCTCCAGCGCCTGCTCGTCGGTCTTGGCGACCATCATCGACAGGTCACCGCCGATGGCCAGGATGTTCGGGTTGATCGCGGGCGTGATGGGCACCCCGTTCTCCTCGAATTCCGAGTAGTAGCCGTTGACCCGCTCGGTGAGCGGCCCGGGACCGGTGTAGGCGAAACTCAGCGCACCGATGCACTTTTGGGCGGCCATCGCGACGCTGGCCGGCCGCGTGCAGGCAACCCAGACCGGCGGGTGCGGCTTTTGCATCGGCTTGGGAATGACGTTGCGGGGCGGCATCTGGATCTGATCCCCCTTGAAGCCCGTGAAGGGCTCCTCGATCATGCAGCGGATCGCCACCTCGAGGGACTCCTCCCACTGCGCGCGCTTGTCGGCGGGATCGACGTCAAAGCCGCCGAGTTCACCGACGGAGGAACCTTCCCCGGTCCCGAATTCCACACGACCGTTGGACAGCAGGTCGATGGTGGCAACGCGTTCGGCCACCCGCGCGGGGTGGTTGACCGCGGGCAGCAGGTGCATGATGCCGAACCCCAGCCGGATGTTCTTGGTCCGCTGGCTGGCGGCGGCCAGGAAGATCTCCGGGGCCGTCGAGTGACAGTACTCCTCGAGGAAGTGATGCTCGGTCAGCCAGACGGTGGAGAAGCCCGCCTTGTCCGCGGCCTCGACCTCGTCCAGGGAGTCCTGCAGCATGACCCGCTCGTCGTCGGGCGCCCAGGGCCGCGGCAGGGCGAACTCGTAGAACAGTGAAATCTTCATCAGTTACCTCCTATGAGAGTCAACGGCTTGCTGGGCAGCGTGTTTGGCTGCCACAAAACCGAAGGTCATGGCCGGGCCTATGGTCGCCCCGGCACCGGCATAGCTGCGACCCATGACCGGCGCCGAGGTGTTGCCCACCGCGTACAGCCCTCGCACGACGGTGTCATCCGGCCGCAGGACCCGGGCGTGTTCGTCGACCCGCAGCCCACCCGACGTCCCGAGGTCGCCGAGAACGATCCGGAACGCGTAGTACGGCGGATCGCCCAGCGGATACAGGTTGGGGTTGGGCAGCGTGGGATCGCCGTAGTAGTTGTCGTACACGCTGTCGCCCCGGTTGAAATCGTCGTCGTGACCCTTGTGTGCGAGTTCGTTGAATCGACGCGCTGTCTCCGCGAGTTCATGTGCCGGAACGCCGATCTTGGCCGCCATGCCGTCCCAGCTCGTCGCGGCCTTGACCACGCCCGAGTCCAGCCAGGCCGCCGGGACCTTACGCCCGGTGGGCACCGGGGCCCCGGGGACTTTGGGTATCGGCAGGTGACCGCCGATGACATAGCGATTCCAAGACCTGTGGTCGGTGATGAGCCAGCACGGGATGTGGGTGACCCCGGACATCTGGCCCTCGATCATGGCGTGGCCGAAGTCCATGTAGGGCGCCGCCTCGTTGATGAAGCGCCTCCCTGCGCCGTTGACGATGAACTGCGCGGGCATCATCCGTTCGTTGAGCATGAATTGCATTCGGCCGTCCGGCCATTGGATCGCCGGGAACCACCACGCCTCGTCGAGCAGGTCGGTCGCCGCGCCCACCCGCTCCCCCGCGCGAATGCCGTCGCCCATGGCGGCCGGGTTTCCGAAGCTCCAATCCTGTTCGATGACCGGGAGTTGCTCCTTGCGCCAGGCCAGGTCGTGGTCGAAGCCCCCGGACGCCAGGATGACTGCCCGCCGCGCGCCGATGCGTTGCCGGGCCCCCGCCCGCTCCACCAGCGCGCCGGTCACCGATCCGCCGGCGTCGGTGAGCAACTCCACCATCGGCGAATCCAGCCACAGCGGTATCCCGCTGTCGCGCATCGCCAGCCGCAGCCGCGCCGCCAGGGACTGGCCGATCGCCGCCATCCGCTCGCCCAACATCCGCGCCCGCACCATCCGTGCGATCAGCTTGAGCAGCACACCCTTGCCCGCCCACGACTGCCGGATCCGGTAGAAGGATCGAAGCTCCTTGGGTCCCAGCCAGATTCCCTTGGGGGCGAGCGCCAGCGGCTGCAGCAGCGTCTGCTCGTCGGGGCCCAGCTTGCGCAGGTCGATGGGCGGCACGTTGATGGTGCTGCCGAGTTCGGAACCACCGGGCAGCTCCGGGTAGTAGTCGGCATAGCCCGGCTTCCAGACGAACTCGAGCCAGCCGGACAGCTTCTCCAGGAAGTCCAGCATCTGCGGCGCCGATTCGACATACTGGCGTATCCGCGCCTCGCTGACCAGGCCGTCGGTGATGTTTCGCAGGTATTCGACGACACCGTCGGGCGAGGGGGCATACCCCTCGCGGCGTTGCGCCGGTGCCCCGGGGACCCAGATGCCGCCGCCCGACAGGGCCGTGGAACCCCCGAAATGGGCCGACTTTTCGATGACCAGCGCGTCCAGGCCGGCCGCCCGCGCGGTCAGGGCGGCCGTCATGCCCCCACCACCGGAGCCGACGACGAGCACGTCGACCACCCGGTCGAAGCCGTCCACGGCGGGCGTCGACGCGGTCATCGCGGCACCGCCGTTCTGATGGCGAAGCCCGCGATCAGTTCGGGCGCCGGCTTGTAGTAGCGCGTGCTGGTCCGATAGGGGCCCGCAACGGCCAGGGCCGCGAATGCCGCTACCCAGGTCCGGATCTCGTGCGCGGAGCTGCCGCCCTCGTGCGTGACGAACGAGTTCGACCAGTGGTCGAGGTCAGCGAGCCGCCCGCCGTCGATGATTTCGAGAAAGGCGTGGTCCCAGGCGGGGTTGAGCGGTTGCAGCGCACTGCCGCCCCCGGCGAAGTCCTTCGCCGCGTCGATCACGGCCGCCTGCCGGGCCTGCCGCTGCTCGGGGGTCATCGGCCGGCCGTCCACGATCCGCTCGAGCACCGCCGGCGGCGCGGTGGCCAGCGTCGGCACCGGCGGGCTGTGGGAAAGGCCACCGGAGCCCAGCACCAGTACCCGCTTGTCCAGGCCCGCCAAATAGGCCCCGACCGCCGCACCCAGCGCACGGCAGCGATGCAACGGCCCCAGCGGCACCGCGATCGCGTTGACGAAGATCGGTATCACCGGTCGTGCGGTCGCGCCGCCGAGAAGCCGCTCGAGCGGCTGCACGGTGCCGTGATCCACGTCCATGCTGACCGACACCGCGACGTCGACGCCGGCGGCGAGCACGGCTTTCGCACAGTCCGACGCCAGGTCCTCGGGTACGTCGAGCGGGCCGGCGTGCGTGCCGTAGTCACCAACCCCGTTGGCGCGCAGGCCTATGCAGAACGGCGGCATCACCTTGTAGAAGAACCCGTTGTAGTGGTCCGGGGAGAAGGTGACGACCAGTTCGGGGTCGAATTGTTGGACGGTTTCCCGCGCCAGCGCGATGGCGCCCTCGATGTCGTCAAGCAGGTCCTGCGACGGCCCCGGAAGATTCAGCAGCGGGCTGTGCGACATACAGCACAGAGCCAGTGTCACCGCGGACATCACCCCCTTCCGGCGTGAGGGTGAGCACGTCGAAGAGCGCGGCGCTGTGTTCGGGCGCCCGCTGCGCGATGCAGGCCGCCGCGATGCAGCGGTCGGGGCGCAGGAACAGCACGGATTCCTGATGGGTGTCGAACCACGACTTCAGCCCGCCCGTGCGATCACCGACGATCAGGACGTCGGGGTCGTCCTGGCCCGTCCAGTGCAGCTGCGTCAGGGGCCGAAGGGTTATCATGCGCGCCCCGACGGCTTTCCACTGCTTGAAGGCGGCCTCGCCGAGGAGCGTGCGGGGGTCGTTGTTCCAACACAGCACGGCGAACCAGTCGCCCAGCACCTCGTCGAGCAGCACGTCTTGTCGGGTGCGGGTGTCGACCCGGGGCTGGATGAACAGGGTGCCCACCGGCGAGTCGGCGCGGCCGGACTCCTGGGGACCCACCGCGTGCACGACCGCGCCGTGCTCGTAGCGGGGCATCGGCTTGAAGCGCATTTCCAGCACATACCGCTTGAGCGACGGCACGATCGACGCGGACCGCACGAGCAGGTCCCGCGCGCCTGCCACGCGACGGTTGGTGGGCGAGATGACCCGCCCCACCATGGTGGAGAGATCGATCATCGCCCGCGCATGCTTGCGGCGCTCCAGGTCGTAGGTGTCCAGCAGCTTCTCGTCGGCCCGCCCACTGACCACCGCCGCGAGCTTCCAGCCCAGGTTGTAGGCGTCCCGGATGCCGCTGTTGTAGCCCTGCCCCTGCCACACCGGCATCAGGTGCGCGGCGTCACCGGCCAGCAACAGCCTGCCGCTGCGGAAGGCGGCGGCGATCCGCGAGTGATGGGTGTAGACGCGGCGCCGGATCACGTCGACCCGGTCGGGGTGCGGCACCATCCGCGCCAGCATCGTGGTCAAAAATGCCGGATCCTCGGCCTGTTCGTCGGTCTCGTCGGCGTGAATCATGAACTCGAACCGGCGAATTCCGTGCGCGATCGAGATCGAGGCATAGGGCCGTTCGGGGTCGGCACCGACCTCGCTGTTGGGGTGGCCGAGCGGGTCGTTGGCGATGTCGACCACCAGCCACCGGGTCGAGGACGTGGTGCCGTCGAAGGACACCCCCATCATGCGGCGGGTCATGCTGCGGCCGCCGTCGCAGCCGACCACGTAACGCGCCCGCACACTGGAATCGCCGCCGTCGTGGTGCGCTTTCTCGGAGTGGGGGCCGCCGAGCTCGACGGTGACCGCGTCGGCGCTTTGGCGACACTCCGTCATGGGCCGCTGCCACCACACGGCGACATGCTCGAATCTGTCCAGGCCGCGCAGCAATTCGGCATCGACGAGCGGCTGCACGAAGCCGTTTCGCTTCGGCCAGCCGAAACGCGCGTCGGGCGGCGCCATTTCGGCGAGGACCCGCCGCTTGGCGTCGACGAAGCGCAGAATCTGGTTGGGCACGGTGTGCGGCAGGATGTGCTCGACCAGGCCGATCGACTGAAAGGTGCGCAGCGCCTCGTCGTCCAGGCCGACGCCGCGGGGGTAGTCGATGAGCGAGTCGCGCTCGTCGACCACCAGCGTCCGGATTCCCTGCAGGCCAAGGATGTTGGCCAACGTCAGCCCGACTGGGCCCGCGCCGACCACGACGACGTCGACATCCACCTCCGGTGTGCCCTGCCCAGCCGCGCCCATCACCGCCCCAGCAGGAAGTCGAGGTGTAGGCGGTTGAACGTCTTGGCGTCCTCGTACTGGGGCCAGTGACCGCACCCGGGCATCAACTCGAAACGCGCGCCGGGGATCATCGAGGCGATGCGGCGGCCCTCGGTCACGTCGGCGGTCGGGTCGTCGCTGGTCCACAGCACCAGCGTCGGCGCGGTGATCGAACCGTACTCGTCGGATCCCAGGATGTTGCGCGCCCGGATCTCGGGGTCCTGCAGCGCCATGATGTCGCGCATGGCCGCGACGAATCCCGGTTGCCGGTATATCCGCTGACGGCTGGCGACCAGGTCGTCGTAGTTCTTGGACTTGTCGGCCATCAACCACTTGATCCGCGCCTGCACGGTGTCCCACGACGGGTTCTCGGCGGCCGCCATGGACAGCGTGACGATCCGCTGCATCACCGCCGGATCGGCCTGCGAGCCGCCGGCGGTGTTGAGCACCAGCCGGTCGACGACGTCGGGATGGTCGACGGCGGCGCGGGCGGCCACCCAGCCCCCGAGCGACTCACCGCTCAGGCAGGCGCGGTCGACACCGATGGTGCGCAACACCACCATCAGGTGTTCGACGTAGTGCGCGACTTCCAGCGGGTGGCCGGGCTTGTCGGTGTAGCCGTGGCCCAGCATGTCGATCGACCAAGTCCAGAAGTGCTCCGCGTGGGCGGCCAGGTTGCGCACGTAGGCCTCGGCGTGGCCGCCGGACCCGTGCAGCAGGATCAGCACCGGCAGGGTGGGATTGCCGGCCC
Organism: uncultured Actinomycetota bacterium; assembly: GCA_963711445.1. GTDB lineage: Bacteria > Actinomycetota > Actinomycetes > Mycobacteriales > Mycobacteriaceae > Mycobacterium. Next base: position 70,106 of record CAVQEF010000001.1, on the reverse strand, counting down.
GCAGATAACGGGTTCGCACTCCCCCGGCGTCGAGGTAACCCTGTTCAAACCCGACGCCCTGGAGATCGCTCCAGATGCTCTCGAACTCCGTCACGGTTCCTTCCTGGCCTACCGGCGGGGGGAAATCTTGTTCTCGTATTCCGCGTACACCGTGTGCTAATATCGCACACTGATGTGCGTTATATATAGAGCTTGGCTCTCACGCGGGACTCTGTCAAGGATTGTGTCGCGACCGTGACGGGTTCCGGGACCGGTTCGCAGACCCTCGCCCGGGGATTGACCGCGCTGCACATGGTGGCGGAGGCCCCGAGCGGGCTGACGGTGCAGCAACTGGCCGATCAGATCGGGGTGCATCGCACCATCGCCTATCGGTTGCTGTCGACGCTGGTCCAGTTCCGCCTGGTGGGCAAGGGGGAAGACGGGCGCTACCGGCCGGCGGCCGGGCTCGCCGTCCTCGGCGCTTCGTTCGACCACAACGTGCGCCAACTCAGCCTGCCGACGCTGCGCGCTCTGGCCGACGAGCTCGGCATCACCGTGTCCTTGCTCATCGCCGAGGGCGACCAGCAGGTGGCGGTGGCGGTGATCGTGCCCAGCCATGTCGCCTATCAACTCTCGTTCCACGAGGGCAGCCGGTACGCGTTGGACCGGGGCGCCGCCGGGATCGCCCTGCTCGCGAGCATGCCCCCGCGGCCCGGGGAACGGGATCTGGTGACCCGCGCCCGGGAGTGCGGCTGGGTGACCACCTACGGCGAAATCGAGCCGAACACTTATGGTTTGGCGGTTCCCGTACGGCGGCGCGCGCCGGCCCCGCCGACCTGCATCAACCTCATCTCCCATCGGGAAGACGTTGTGATGCGCGGAAAGGATGCGGTCATCACGGCCGCCAAGCAGTTGTCAGAGGTATTGAGCTGAAGGGATGACCGCCCATGTCCTGGGACCATGAAGTCGACGTCGCCGTGCTCGGCAGCGGCGGCGCCGGGCTCACGGCCGCGCTGACGGCGGCTGTTGCCGGCGCCTCGGTGGCGATCTTCGAGAAGGCCACGACCGTGGGCGGCACCACCGCGGTGTCGGGTGGCGTCGTGTGGATTCCGGCCCATAACCGTTCTCCCGACGGGGAATTGACTCCCGCCGACGCGCTGCGATATCTACGCGCACAGTCCCATGGCGCGATGGACGACGCGCTGGTCGAGACCTTCGTGCGTACCGGCCCGGCGATGCTCGACTTCGTCGAGGCGCACAGCGACGTGTGCTTCGAGATCGCGACCGGGTTTCCCGACTACCGGCCGGAGTTGCCGGGAGGGCAACCGACCGGTGGCCGCTCGCTGATCCCGACCCCCTACGACCTGGATCGCCTGGGCGAGTGGGCGACCCGGATCACGGCGTTTCCCGCCGACTTCTCCAATGTCGGCTTCGACGCCGAAACTCGGGCCCGCCTGCACGCGGCGGCCGACGGCCAACCCGGAAACCTGTGCGTCGCCGGTGCCGCACTGATCGCGGGCCTCCTCAAGGGCCTGCTCGATCTCGGGGCGAGGGTGCACACCAACGCCCGCGCCGAACAGCTCGTCGCCGACGGCGGGGAGATCACCGGAGTTCGGGTGACCGAGGCGGGGCGGGCCATTCGCGTGCGCGCGCGCCACGGGGTCATCCTGGGCACCGGCGGCTTCGAATGGGATCGCGTTCTGACGCAGGCCTTTCTGCGCGGGCCGATGCACGGCGCGGTGTCGCCGCCGAACAACACCGGCGACGGACTGCGCATGGCGATGGCACACGGCGCGGACCTGGCCAACATGGGCGAGGCGTGGTGGGTGCCGATCGTGCAGATCCCGGGCGACACCATCGAGGGAAAGCCTCGCAGCCGCAGCGTGCGCCTGGAACGCACCCGCCCGCGGAGCATCATCGTCAACGCCGCCGGGCGGCGGTTCGTCAACGAGGCCTCCGACTACAACTCGATGGCCGGCGCGTTCCAGTACCTGGATCCCCGGGGCGGGTACGTCAACGATCGCGGCTGGATGGTGTTCGACTCGGTGCACCTGCAACGCTACGGATTCCTGGGTATCGCTCCCGGGGACCCGGTGCCCGACTGGTTCTGCGAGTCGGCGGATCTCGCCGAACTGGCCGCCAAGACCGGCATCGACGCGGAGGGACTGACGCGCACGGTCGAGCGGTGGAACCGTTACGTGGCCGCCGGCGCCGATCCCGACTTCGGGCGCGGTTCCAGCGCGTACGACGGCTACTGGGGCGACGAGAGCGCGACCACACCCGCCGGCAAGACCCTCGGCCCGATCGACACCGCCCCCTACTACGCGGTGCCGGTGTGCATCGGCGCGATGGGCACCAAGGGCGGCCCGCGCACCGACCCCGACGGCCGCGTCCTGCACGTCACCGGCGAGCCGATACCCGGGCTGTTCGCCGCGGGCAACGCCATGGCCGGTGCGACCGGCCGGGCCTATGGCGGTGCCGGCGGGACCATTGGCCCGGCAATGGTTTTCGGCTATCGCGCCGGCCACGCGGCCGCCACCGGCAAGTCCGTCGACCTGCTGTAGAAGCGTTGAGCGCCGCGTGAATCTATGATCGCCTACGACCGGATAGGGGCTGGCTATCGCATTACGCGACGGCCCGATCCGCGAATCGCTTCTCGGGTTCACGCCGCGCTGTCCACGATGGGCACCGTCGTCAACGTCGGAGCCGGCACGGGTTCTTACGAACCGGCCCAGACGGTCGCCGCGGTTGAGCCCAGTATGGTGATGATCGCCCAGCGCCCGGCGGGCTCGGCGCCGTGCGTACAGGCCGTCGCGGAAGCCTTGCCTTTGCGCGACAGGTGCGTTCACGCCGCGATGGCTATGCTGACCGTGCATCACTGGAGTGATCTCACCGCCGGAATCGACGAGCTGCGGCGAGTCAGTCGCCACCGGATAGTGATCCTGACTTGGGACCAGACCGTCATCGGGAATTTCTGGTTGCTGCGTGATTATCTGCCCGAGGCGGCCCGCATCAGCGAAGAACTGTCCGTGCCGCTCGACAGGCTCGTGGACCTGTTGGGAGGGGCGCACGTGCAGACGGTCCCCGTCCCCCACGACTGCACCGACGGGTTCGGCGCCGCCTATTGGCGACGCCCGCAGGCCTACCTGGACCCCGCCGTCCGTGCCGGCATGTCCATGCTGGCTTACGCGAGCGAGGCAGCACTCGCCGACGGCCTGGCCAGGCTCGCGGCCGACTTGCGCTCCGGGCGCTGGCACCAACGGCACTCGGCGCTGCTCGACCGACAGTGGCTGGACGCAGGCTACCGGCTACTCATCAGCGACCACCGCTGAGGACGGGCGCGGCGGGCACGGCGTTGCTCGCCGAGCCGGCTACCGCCCGCGTGGATTCCGTCGCTGGGCGGGGGCCCGGATTTCCGCTGTCACAGGCGGATTCAGCACCGGCGCTGACAGCCCGAAATCCGGCATCGCCCACCTGGGTCGTCGTGACCCGACGGCGAAACCCTATTCGCGGGCGGCGGTGTAACGCAGGCAGACCCGGTCGCCTTTGGCGAATTGCGCGTCGAAGCTGACCGGATGGAGGTCGTTGACCTGCTCCATGAGCCGGCCGTGGTCCTCGGCGTAGTCCTCGAGCGTGTGGACGTCCGGGAACGTGGTGGGTGCGATGAAGCGATTGCCCGGCGCGCACAGGTGGGCGACCGCCTGCGCGCCGGCGCGGCCGGGCGGGTAGGCGATCCGCATGTACTCGTGGACGATGTCGAGGTTGTGCTGCTCGTCGGGCTCGTAGCCTTGCGGGCGCCGTTGTGTCCATCAATACCTCCCGGACGTGCGTACCCAGAAGCGCGGGACTCATCCCATTCCGGATCGGGGAGGAGACAGCAGCCGCTCGGCCGCGGTGTAGGGGTCGTCGTGCCCGTCGACCACCGACTCGGCGAGCCGCTCGAGTTCCGGGCGCACCCGCAACCGGGTCTGTGCCAGCGACAGGATCTGCGCCCTGGCGCGGGCCAGGCGGCGGGCCCGGCTGTCGGTGCGGCGATGGTCGTCGATGGCGGCCACCAGATCCGCGACGCCCTCGCCGCGCGCGGCGACCAGGCTGACGATCGGGGCGTCGGTCTCGGCGCGCAGGTCGCGCACGGTCTGCTCGGCGCCCTCCCGGTCGGCCTTGTTGACCACCACGATGTCGGCGACTTCGAGCACGCCGGCCTTGGCGGCCTGCACGGCGTCCCCGGCGCCGGGGTTGAGGATGACCACGGCCGGGTCGGCGACGGCGGCGATCTCGATCTCGGACTGCCCCACCCCGACGGTCTCGAGCAGGACCACGTCGTAGCCGATCGCGGCGAGCACGCGGATGGCCGCCGGCACCGCGGCGGCCAGGCCGCCGAGATGACCGCGGGTTGCCACCGACCGGATCAACACGTCGGCGTCGTTGATGTGCGCGGCCATCCGGATGCGGTCGCCGAGCAGGGCCCCGCCGCTGAAGGGCGATGACGGGTCCACGGCCAGCACGGCCACCCGGGAGCCCCGCTCGCGGTACGCGCCGACCAGGGCGGCGATCGTCGTCGACTTGCCCGCGCCGGGTGGTCCGGTGATGCCGACGACGGGGACGGCGTGCACCGGCGCTGGCCCGATGCCGGCCAGCACCTCGTCGCGCTGCTCACCTTCGACGAGGCTCAGGAGCCGACCCGCGGCACGCGGAGAGCCGTTGCGCGCGCTGTCGATCAGATCGGCAATGGTCACGTGTGCATTATGGCGCTTGGGGCTCTGGGACCTCGATCACCGTGGCCGAACCCATGCCGCCGCCCGCGCACATGGCCGCCACGCCGATTCCGCCGCCGCGACGGCGCAATTCGTGCACGAGGGTGACCAGCATCCTGGCCCCGGTCGCCGCGACCGGATGCCCCAGCGAGCAACCGCTGCCGCTGACGTTGACCGTGTCCGGGTCAAGGTCGAGCAACTTGATGGTCGCCACGCACATCGCCGCGAAGGCCTCGTTGATCTCGAACAGGTCCACGTCCGATATCGACAGTCCGCTGCGGGCAAGGGCTTTCGGGATCGCGTCGACCGGCGCCAGACCGGTGATCGCGGGATCGACCCCGACCGAGGCCCAGGAGCGCACGGTGGCCAGCGCCGGCAGGCCGAGCTCGTCGCTGGCGATGGTCAGCACCGCGGCCCCGTCGTTGGCGCCGCAGGCGTTGCCGGCGGTGATGGAGAATCCCTCGATTTCCGGGTGCAACGGCTTGAGCCCGGCCAGCTTTTCCATGCTGGTGTCGCGGCGCGGGTGCTCGTCGACGGCGAACAGGCCGTGCGGCGTCTCGATGGGAACGATCTCCTCCTTGAAGCGGCCCTCGTCGATCGCGGCGATCGCGTTGCGGTGTGAGCGCAGCGCCCACTCGTCCATCTCCTCGCGGCTCACGCCCGCCTTGACCGCGGCGTTCCACCCCACGGTGATCGACATGTCGAGGTTGGGCGCGTCGGGGCGGTCCGGGTGGGTCGGCGGGAACCAGTCGACCCAGTCGCCGTTGACCTGCATCCGCGACCGCGGGGACGTGGAGGCCGAGTTCACGCCGCCGGCGATGACGAGCCTGTCCATGCCGGCGCGCACGCTGGCCGCCCCGCTCTGCACCGCCGCCTGCCCGGCCGCGCAGTGCCGGTTGTTGGCCAGGCCGGGCACGTGGCTCAGCCCCGCGGTGATCGCCGCGTGGCGGGCGACCACGCCGCCACCGTAGAGGCCCTCGCCGAGGATCACGTCGTCAACCTGCGCCGGGTCCAGATCCCTGGCGGCCTCGGTCACCACGTGGTGGGCGAGGTCGAAGGCGCTGGTGTCGCGCAGGGTTCCCTTTCGGGCGGTGCCGATGGGGGTGCGCAGGGCGGACACGATGACGGCTTCGGGCACGGGTCTTCTCCAGTTCGGCAAGCAGGTGCGGAAGCGAGAGCCAACCACACATTCGTGAGAACATCATTCTCTCAGAGCGAGAAGAAGAGTTGCAAGGAGGGTGGTCGCGAGCCAGGTGAGGGGTCGTGCGATAGGAAGGGAAGATGAGTCAGCGGGAAGGCACGATCGCTGTCCCGGGCGGGCACGTCTGGTTCAAGCGGGTGGGCGCCGGGCCGGGTCTGCCGCTGCTCGTCGTCCACGGCGGACCGGGGTTGCCGCACGACTACCTGCGCTCGCTGGAGCGCCTGGCGGACGAGCGCGAAGTCGTGTTCTGGGATCAGCTCGGATGCGGGAGATCCGCCTGCCCCGCCAACCCCGCGCTGTGGACGATGGACCGCTCGGTCGCCGAGATGCATTCGGTGGTGCGGGGACTCGACCTCGAACGCTGCCACGTCTTCGGCAACTCGTGGGGCGGGATGCTGGCGCAGCAGTACGCGCTGGACGTCACACCCGGGCCGGTCAGCCTGACCATCTCCAACAGCATCGCGTCGATACCCTTGTTCGCGGACATGGTGACCCACCTCAAAGCCGACCTCGACGCGGAAACCCAGTCGGCCATCGCGCGCCATGAAGCCGCCGGCACCACCCATGCGGCCGAATACCAGGCGGCGATCCGCACCTGGAACGAGACCTACCTGTGCCGTGCCCGCCCATGGCCCGCCGAGCTTCTGGACGCGTTCGCACGCATGGGATCCGACATCTTCGAGACCATGTTCGGACCCAGCGACTTCCACATCGTCGGAACCATCCGGAACTGGGACGTGTTTGACCGCCTGACCGAGATAACCTCGCCGACGCAGCTTCTCGCGGGCAGGTTCGACCAATGCTCACCCGAACACATGTGGGACATGCACCAGCGCATCGCGGCCTCGCGGTTCGAACTCTTCGAGTCCAGCTCCCACATGCCGTTCCTGGAAGAGCCGGACCGATTTGATCAGGTTATGCGCGACTTTCTGCAGGAACACGACTGATCTACCGCGGGTTTCGCTCTCAGCGAGGCGATTGTCCCGCCTCGACGCCGTGCACGACGAGTCCGATCGCCCATTCGATCGCCGTTATGGCGTCGGAAGAACTCGCTCCCCAGTGCGCGGCCAGACGTTCGTAGGCAGTCGGGCTCCACAGCACATCCAGCACGCCCGCCGCCAGAGCTTGCTGCCGCGCAGTCCAGTCCGGCGCGGCGGCCCCGACGGCTCCGCGCAGGGCGTCACCACGGGCACGATCCATGGCCGTGAACGTAGGGTCATCCGACGTGATGGTCCAGCTCGGCACCCCGAAGGATGACAACGCTTCGAAGACGCGGCGGGCCACCGCGGCGACATCGGCAAGATCAACATGTTCGTAGCTCACTCCGGCACGCTCTTGCAATCGCTGCATGACGGCGTCATGCAGGTCTCGTTCGGTTGCGAAGTGCCGGAACACCGTTCGTTTACTGACGCCCGCGCCGTCCGCCACGGCCTGGAACGTCATCGGTCTCCAATCCAGGTCGGATAGGCCCTCGACGATCGCAACGCCGGCGCGCACGATCCGGTCCCGCGTATCGGCGGCCCTCTGCTCACGCACCCGGCTGCGGTAGGGACGCTGCGCGCGTGGCCGTTCATCGCGCGAAGTCACCATTGACAGTCCCTCGATATTCACGTCATCATGGTGACACCAATTAGCCGCCGAGTAAAGCCGGCACGCCGACGTGCCGTCAGGGAGAAGTCTTATGGACGCGGTCGAAGACCTACTCGGTGCGGCCCGCAGCGAGACCGCGCTTGACGACTTTGGTGTCGACTCATTCCGCGACGGACTTGAAGTGCTCGTCGAAGCGCTCAATACCGAAGCGGACTTGAATCCTCTGGGCGAGTTCATCGTTCAAAACCTGATCATGTCCGCTCTGAAAAATCGGCTGCACATCGAGGACTGGTACCGTCGCCACCCCGAGATAGAGGACGAGGTGATCGAGCGACCGTTGATCGGACTCGGCCTACCGCGCACCGGCTCGACCGCGTTGTCCTTCCTGCTTGCCGAGGATCCACACGCACGTTCGCTGCGCCGATGGGAGGCGGGCGAGCCGTGCCCGCCACCCTCCACCGTGGCGGACCCCGATCCCCGGATCGCCGCCGCAGCGGCCCAGCAGGAGATGTTGGACACCGCTGCGCCCCGTCTGGCCGCGTTGGTGCCAACGACCGCGACGGGGCCCGAAGAGTGTCAAGACCTCATGGCACTAGACTTCAAAAGCCAGTACTTCCAGGCGTTCGCGCACATCCCCACATATTCGCAGTGGTTACTCGATGCCGATCTCACGCCCACCTATGCGTACGAGCGACGGACACTGAAGTTGCTGCAATGGGGCCAACCTCGCCGCCCCTGGCGATTGAAATGCCCCACGCACTTATTGTTCCTGCCGCACTTGGACAAGGCGTTTCCCGATGCCCGCTTCGTCTGGACGCACCGTGACCCCACGGAGGTGATCCTGTCGGTCGCCGACCTCTACGCCGAGTTCCGGCAGATGACCTCGAACACGGTCGACCGGCACTACCTGGGACAGCTCAATGTCGAGCACTGGTCAGTCGGTATGCAACGCGCGCTGGCGTTCCGCGCAGCCGGCAACAATGACCGATTTTTCGATCTGGATTTCACTTCCGTCCAACGTGATCCGATCGGTGAAGTCAAACGCCTGTACGCATGGCTGGGCGAGCCGGTGTCAGCGGAATTCGAGGCGGGCATGCACGCGTGGTGGCAGGCCGAGGCCGCGTCCCGGTCGCCGAACACGCATCCTCAAGCGGCAGTGTTCGGGGCGGACATGGAGGCGGTGCGCCCACTGTTCGCCGACTACATCCGACTTATGGCGATTTGGACAGCTCCGACGGTCGCGATATGACCACGGCGGGAAAGGGTGCACTGCCATGACCATCGATCTGACCGGAGGACTGCGCGAGGACTGGGAATATGTCTGGGCTCGCCAACCCGAGGACCCGGAATCCCGCGAGTCCGTGAATGCCTGGATCTGGGACGATAGCGGCCGGTTCGGTCTTCCCCGAATCGGCGTCGAGGCCTTGGCCGACCAGTGGGACACCCACGATATCCAGGTGAACATCGCTTTTGCCGACGGCCGCGTTTTCAACGTCTTCGGCAACGGGCCCGTCCACGATCCGCTGGGCGCCGACGGTAAGCCCCGGATCCTCGGCGCCGGACCGCTGTCCTTCGAGCTACTCGAGCCCTACCGGCACCTTCGCGTCAAGCTCGAGGGCCAGGCCGTCGCCACGACGGCCGAGGCCCAAATGGCCGGGTGGATGCCGTGGTCGGCCGAGGGCGAGCACGTTACGGTCAAGGCGCAGATAGACATCCGGCCGATACTGCCCCCTTGGGAGAACGGCTCGACCAGCGAGGAAGCGCGCCGCGTCTTGTCCACGCAGGAAGAAGGCTACCTGATCGGCTATCCCTGGCGTTTCGAACAGCTTTGCAGCGCCGACGGGACCATCAGCGTCGGAGACGAGACGCATGAGATTCGCGGCGGAGCGAATCGAATCCGCCGGCAAGGCGTCCGACGCCTGGCCCCGCTCCGGGGTCACGTTTGGCAAGCAGCCTCTTTCCCAAGCGGTTTCGGCTTCGGATTCCAGATCTATCCGCCGCGCACCGATGGCAAGCCGACCTACAACGAGGGCTACATCGTCTCGGACGGCCGAGTCGTCCCCGCCCGGGTTGTCAAGGCGCCGTTCTTGAATCGCTTGCAGCCACAGGGAGAAGATGTCTCGCTCGTTCTCGAAGCCGGCGGCAAAACCATCGAAATCGAGGGCTGCACCACGATGTCAACGTTCATGGTCATGCCCCCAGAGGTGGGAGGCGGACTGCAATTACAGCAGGCGCTGGCGTGCTACAGCTACAACGGGGAAACGGTAATGGGGATGATCGAACGTTCGACTGCCCAAGAGTAGGTTTCGCCGTGATCAAGTCGCGAGCGTAACGCCACGAAGATCATCAGAGGAGACCCTTCGCATCGGCGCTTACGCTCGTGACACGCGCGTTCGTTCCGCTCAGTTCTTGCCCGCCGCCAGTTTGGTGACGATCGAGCGGAAGTCGTCGGTGGTGAACGACTGATGCTCGGCCGACAGCGCATAGTCCAGGCTGGCGAGCACGGCGCGCTCCAGGTGGATGTTGAGCACCCGCTTGGTGCTTTCGACGGCCTGCTGGGGCAGCTTTAAAATCTTTGCGGCGCAGGCCATCGCCTCCGCGACGGGGTCGGCCGCCACATGGTTGGCCAGGCCGAGTTCGACGGCGCGCTGCGCGCTGATGCGGGTGCCGGTCAGCGCGTACTCCTTGGCCAGCAGCAGGCTGATGTGCAACGGCCAGGTCAGCGGCCCGCCGTCGGCAGCCACCAGCCCCACCTGCACGTGCGGGTCGGCCAGGTAGGCCTCTTCGGCGATGTAGACGATGTCGCTCAGCGCGACCAGGCTGCAGCCGAGCCCGACCGCGGGCCCGTTGACGGCCGCCACCACCGGAATTCGGCACCGGGCCATGCCCAGCACGATCTCGCGCCCGTCCCGGATGGTCTTGGCGCGCAGATCGGCGTCCTCGGACAACTCCTTCAGGTACGCGAAGTCACCGCCGGCCGAGAACGCCCGGCCGGCCCCGGTGATGACCGCGGCGCGGGCCGAGGGGTCATCGGTCAGGCGCTGCCACAGCCGCGCGAGGCCGACGTGCAGGTTGTCGTTGACCGAGTTCAGCGAGTCCGGCCGGTTCAGCGTGATGATCCGCAGCGCGCCGTCGGCGCGGACGTCGATCTCGTCGGGCATGTCGTACACGTCAGACCCCCAATCCCAGGATTCGTGAAGCGATGATGTTCTTCTGTATCTGCGACGTCCCGCCCATCACGCTCTGCGCGCGGCTGTACAGGTAGGCGCCGAGCAGGTCGGGGTCTCGGGTGCCAGCGACGGCCAGGGCGGCGTGCCCGACCGACTGCTCAACCCACGTCATCAGCAGCTTGTCCAGCGACCCTTCCGGCCCGTGCGAGACGCCGTCCAGCTGTTCGGACAGCCGCCGGCGGACGTGGTGGGTCAGCATCTCCGACTGGACGGCCGCCCATGCGACCTCTTCGGACACCGGGCCGTCGCTGCGCGCCAACAGGTTTCGCACCAGCTTGCCGTACCGGGCGGCGTAGCCGAGCGTGGAGGGTTCGCGCTCGTGGCCGACGACGGTCATGGCGACCGCCCAGCCGTCGCCGGGCGCGCCGACCATCCGGTCGGCCGGCACCGTTGCGCCGTCGAAGAACACCTGTCCGAATTCGTTGGTGACCCCGCTGATCATGCGCAGCGGACGCTGTTGCACCCCGGGCTGTTTCATCTCGAGCACGAACGCAGACAGGCCCCGGTGGCGTTTGGCCTCCGGGTCGGTGCGGGCCAGCAGCAGACACCAGTCGGCGACGTCGGAGTAGCTGGTCCAGATCTTGTGGCCGTCGATCACGTAGTTGTCGCCGTCGCGTCGGGCGGTGGTGGTCAGCGCCGCCAGGTCCGAGCCGGCGCCGGGCTCACTGAAACCCTGGCACCACCGCTCGGTGCCGTTGATGATGCCGGGCAGAAAGCGCCGGCGCAGTTCCTCGCCGCCGTGCCTGCCGATGCCGTAGATGAGATAGCCCACGCTGGGGCGCGGCGGCGCACCGGCGCGCGTCAGTTCCTCGTCCACGATGACGTCGTACACCGGCGGGAGATCCTGGCCGCCGTACTCGCGCGGGAAAGACAGCCCGAAAAAGCCCTCCTGGTACAGGGCCTGATGCCATTGGGCCTGGCGGGCCCAGTACTCGTCGCCGGAGCTGGGGAAGTCCTTGGCGTGCAGCGAGAGCCAGTACCGAAGCCGCTCCCGGAAGGCGGCCTCCTCGGGTGAGTCACGAAAGTCCAAAATCGATCTCCTTCAGCACTACGGGCCACAGTTCGGTCGAGGTCAGCGCCCGACGCAGGTAGACGTGCACCAGGCACTCCCAGGTGTTGCCGATGCCGCCATGCACCTGGATCGCGGTCTCGCAGACGGTGCGTGCGGCGCGCGCACAGTAAACCTTGGCGATCTGAGCGGCCCGGATGGCTTCGGCAGTTGCCAGTTCGTCGACGGCCCACGCGGCATGGCGCGACACGCTCACCGAACCTTCAATGAGTGCAAGGCTTTCCGCCAGCATGTGCGCGACGGCCTGGTAGGACCCGATCGCTTTGCCGTACTGCTCGCGGATCTTCGCGTAGTCGCAGGCGACGGCGTGGGCGCCGCGGGCGATGCCGACCAGGTCGGCCGTCGTGGCGACCAGCGCAAGCGCCAGCCACTGCGCGGCGGCATCCTCGGCTATCTTCCCCAGCGTCGCCGGGGATCCCAACGGGCTCGCCTCGGCCCTGGTCAAGTCCGCGCCGGTGCGCGCGCCGTCCAGCTCGGCCTGTAGGACGGTGCCGCCCGAAAGCGTCAGCGCGCGCTGACATCCACGGGCATCGATCGCCCGGCCGTCGATGGCCACGGTGGTCAGTTCCCCGCCGCCGACGTCGGCGCCGACGCGGCGCGCCAGGTCGTCGGCGAGCACCGGACCCAGGAACGGCGCGTCGACCAGGCGGCGCCCGAATTCCTCGGCGACGATCGCCACTTCGACACCGGATGCGCCGTCGGAGCGCAGCGATCGCCAGCCGGTCGCCGCAATCTGGCGGTCCAGGCGCGCGATTCGCTCGTTGTCGGTGAGATCCTGAACGGCTCCCGGCCCGAGGTCGTCGGCCAGCTTGGCGGCGGCGTCACGCAGTTGCTGCTGTTCAGCTGTCAGGCGTACATCCATGGCGCTCCTTCAGCACTCGACGCAGCACCTTGCCCGAGGGCAGGCGAGGGATATCGGGCACGAACACGACGCGGCTCACGCGCTTGTAGGACGCCAGCCGCTCGTCGACCCGGGCGGTCAGTTCGGCGGCCTCGACCGGTGCGCACGTCGTCACGGCGGCCACGATCGCCTCGCCGTTGATCCCGTCCGGAACACCGAACACCGCGCAGTCCTGGACGGCCGGATGCGCGTGCAGCACCGTCTCGACCTCGGCGGGGGCGACCTGGAAGCCGCGCACCTTGATCATCTCTTTGAGCCGGTCGGTGATCCGTAGCCAGCCGTCGGCGTCCACCCAGCCGACATCACCGGTCGAATACCAGCCGTCACACATCGCCTCGGCGGTCGCCCCGGCGGGCAGGTAGCCGGCCATCAGGGACGCCGAGCGGGCCTGGATTTCACCGACCTCGCCGGCACAGACCGGCGCACCGGTGTCCGCCGAGACCACCCGCAGCTCGACCCCCGGCACCGGCCGGCCGACCGTGTCGAGCCGGGCCCCGTCCACCGGATTGCACGCGATGACGGGCAGTTCGGTGGTGCCGTAGGCCGGCACCCAGCCCACGCCGGTGCGCCGGGTCACGGCCTCGGCGACACTGACGCTGACCGGCGTCGCGCCCCACATGATGTAGCGCAGCGACGACAAGTCGAACGACTCGAGCCGGGGGTGCGAGGCGATCGCCAGCGCGATCGGAGCGACGGCCATTTCGACTGTGATGCGGTCGCTTTCGATGTTTCGCAGCATCGCGTCGACGTCGAACCGGGGATGCAGCCGCGCCTGCGCGCCGGTCCGCAGCGCGGTGAGGATGTTGAGCAGCCCGAGGATGTGCGACGGCGGTGTGACGACCTGGATGCGGTCGCACCCCGTCAGCTGCAGCGCCCGGCGCCAGTGCCCGACGGCCTCGCCCAGCGCCGCGTGGGTGTGCCGGACGGCCTTGGGCAGGCCGGTGGTGCCCGAACTGAACACCAGCACCGCGTCGGCCCCGGGCGGCGGCGAGACGGGGGCCGACTCGGCGGGGGTGATCGGTTCGTCGAGGTGCAACATCGGCATCAGCCCGGCCAGCACCGGGTGATCCCCGACGGCGTCACCGGGCTCGGTCAGCGCGAGCGCGTGTTCGACCTCGTCGCGTTTCCACGCCGGGCTGATGAGCACCGCGGTCGCGGCCAGCCGCCAGATCGCCAGCACCGCCGCGACGAATTCGGGCCGGTTGGACGCCATCACCGCCACCCGCTGACCTGGGATGACACCCCTTTTCGTCAGTGTCGCGGCGAGCCCGGCGGCCAACGCGTCGAGTTGCGGCAGGCTGTAGCGCCGTTCCTCGAACACGAGCGCTGCCGGCTCGGTCACGTCCCGTTCCTTCCAGCAGTCCCGAATGCCTGAGAAGATCCTATCGGGTTGAAGAGAATAGTATTCTCTATAGTGAAGAACGCAAGTAGCCAGGGGGCGGTCGGAGCGACGGTCACCGCGATCATCGAGGACCCAGTGACAGTTCCAGCATCCAACGGTACCGAGGCCGGTACGGTGACGATCTACCTCGAACGCAAGAAGGTGTCGGTACCGCTGGTTCCCGGCGAGACGCTCCTGGAAACCGCGCGACGAGCGGGGCTGGAGCCGCCGTTCAGCTGCGAGGCCGGCAATTGCGGCACCTGCATGGCCAGGCTCGAGGAAGGCCATGCAACCATGCGGGTCAACGACGCGCTCGAAGACGATGAAGTGGCCGAGGGCTACATTCTGACGTGCCAGGGCGTGCCGGACACGGACTCGGTCACCGTGCGCTACGAGTAGTCGGGAGAGGCGAATGGCCAAGGGCATCATCCTCGTTGAGAGTCAACCCAGTTCCCCGGATCGCGAACAGGAGTACAACACCTGGTACGACGAAGTCCACCTGGGCGAGCTCATGGCCCTCGACGGCTTCGTCTCGGCGCGCCGGTTCCGCCCGGTCAACCCCGAGGGCCCCTACGTGGCCGTCTACGAGATCGAAGGCGACGACCTGCAGGCCGTCCTGGACAACATGATGGCCAACTCCGGCCAGCTGCACATGTCGGATGCGCTGCAATTGAACCCGCCGCCGGTCCCGCGGCTGCTGGAGACCACCACCGAGCACGGGGGCTGACCCATGAATGTCGACGACCTGATCCTGGTGAGCATCGACGACCACGTCGTCGAGCCGCCGGACATGTTCCTGCGCCACGTGCCCGCCAAATACAAGGACGAGGCCCCGATCGTCGTCACCGACGACAACGGCGTCGACCAGTGGATGTACCAGGGCCGCCCGCAGGGCGTCAGCGGCCTGAACGCCGTGGTGTCCTGGCCGGCAGAGGAATGGGGCCGCGACCCCGCCGGTTTCGCCGAGATGCGCCCCGGCGTCTACGACGTCGAAGAACGTGTGCGGGACATGAACCGCAACGGCATCCTCGCGTCGATGTGCTTCCCGACCTTCACCGGGTTCTCCGCACGCCACCTCAACATGCACCGCGAGGAGGCCACTTTGGTGATGGTGTCGGCCTACAACGACTGGCATATCGACGAGTGGGCGGGCTCCTACCCGGACCGGTTCATTCCGATCGCGATCCTGCCGACGTGGAGCCCCGATGCCATGTGCGCCGAGATCCGCCGGGTGGCGGCCAAGGGCTGCCGGGCGGTGACCATGCCCGAACTGCCCCACCTGGAAGGACTTCCGAGCTATCACGACGACGGGTACTGGGGCCCGGTTTTCCGGACCCTCTCGGAGCTCGACGTGGTGATGTGCCTGCACATCGGCACCGGCTTCGGGGCGATCAGCATGGCGCCCGACGCGCCGATCGACAACATGATCATCCTGGCCACCCAGGTGTCGGCGATGTGCGCCCAGGACCTGCTGTGGGGCCCCGCGATGCGCAGCTACCCCGACCTGAAATTCGCGTTCTCCGAGGGCGGCATCGGCTGGATCCCGTTCTACCTGGACCGCAGCGACCGCCACTACACCAACCAGAAATGGCTGCGCCGCGACTTCGGCTCTCAACTGCCCAGCGAGGTGTTCCGCGAACACTCCCTGGCGTGCTACGTCACCGACAAGACCTCACTCAAGCTGCGCCACGAGATCGGCATCGACATCATCGCCTGGGAGTGCGACTACCCGCACTCGGATTGCTTCTGGCCGGACGCGCCCGAGCAGGTGCTGGCCGAACTGACCGCCGCGGGTGCCGACGACTCCGACATCAACAAGATCACCTGGGCCAACGCCTGCCGGTTCTTCGGCTGGGACCCGTTCGCCCGGACGACGCCAGAGCAGGCGACGGTGAAAGCGTTGCGCGCCAACGCGACAGACGTCGACGTGTCGATCCGCCCGCGCGCCGAGTGGGCGCGGCGCTATCAGGAGAGGCAACTCGCCGCCCAGGGCTAGAGAAGCTTGACCCGCTTCCAACGGCTGCATGGCCGCACGGCCGGTGCCGACCGGAAGCGTTCACGCCTGGGCGAACGCAGCCAATTCTGGTGCCAATTCTTCGAGTTGGTCGATCCCGGCGGCGAAATCGGCTCCCATGGGCAGCAAGAGCGTCACATGATCCGCTCCGGCCACCAGGTGTTCCCGCACCTTGTCGGCGATGGCCGCCGGGTCGCCGTGGGCGACGATCGCCTGGACCAGGCGATCGCTTACGTCGGCGATGTCGCTCGGCGAGTAACCCAGCCCCGCCAGTCGCGACGCATAGGAGGCCACACCGATCCTGCCCGACACCGATTCTCGTGCAGCATCTTTCGCGCGTTCAGCGTCGTTGTCGCACACCACCGACAGCCCGACCACCAGCAGCTTGTCGGGGCCGAGCAACTGCCGGGCCTGCGCGGTGAACTCCGGGGGCAGCCCGGCCGGGTACGCACCGTCGGCGAGTTCGGCCGTCAGCGCGAGCATCTTGGGGCCGTTGGCGGCGACGATTCGCGGATAGGGCGCATCGGGCGCCGGCGGCCAGGTCGCGCTGTCCATGCCGTCCAGGTAGTCACGCATCGTCGCCAACGGGGCGCCGAACCGCCTGCCCACACTGGCCGCCTGCTCCGGGTAGCCGACCCCGAGGCCGAGCGCGAACCTGCCCGGGTACGCGTCGGCCAGTTGCGCGGCCGCGGCGTGCATGGTCTGGGCCGGCCGGGCCCAGACGTTGGCGATGCACGTGCCGAATACCACCCTCTCGGTGGCGGGGAGCAGCACACCCGACTGCACCAACGCGTCTTTGCCGATGACCTCGTTAGTCCAAACCGTCTGATAGCCAACGCTTTCCAGGCGACCCACTGCCGCCCGTTGCAGATCTGCGGACAAAGGCTCGGTGAACGAGGCCGGCAGGCACACGCCCACCGGCCCCATGGCCCGGCGGGCCTCAACGACAGTTGCCTTCATGGCGCTCCTCCTCAGATTGCTCATGCGGCGAAATAGTGGCCCGCGCCCAGGTCGGCGATCAGCCCGGGCCGCCCGGGATGCCAGCCGAGCGCCTGCCGCGTGAGTGCGCTGGAGGTCGGGTTGTCCAGGGCGGCAAAGAATGCGAGGAACCCGAAGTGGCCGGCCTCGTCGGCGGGAATGCTGACGACGGGCACGTTCAGTTGTCGGCCGATGACGTCGGCGATCTCGCGGAACGGCACGCCCTCGTCGGCGACCCCGTGCAACCGCGTCCCCGCCGGGGCCTTTTCGAGCGCCAGGCGGTACAGGTGCGCGGCATCGAGCGTGTGCACCGCGGGCCAGCGATTGGCCCCGTCGCCGATGTACGCGGACTTTCCGGTGTCGCGGGCGACGTTGATCAGGTGAGTGGCGAATCCGTGGTGGTCGACGTTGCTGTGCACCAAGGGCGAAAGCCGGATGACCGACGAGCGCACTCCCTGCTCGGCCAGGGCGATCACCGCGTTCTCCGAGTCGACTCGCGGACCGCCGGGCAACGTGTCGTTCTCCGTACCGGGGCCCTTTTGCCCGAACATCGCCAGCATCAGGGTTCCCGACGTGCTGACGAACGGCTTGCCCGATCCGGCGAGGGCCCCACCCATCGCTGCGACGGCACGCAGATCGGTCTCGGCAGCACCCAGGAAGTCGTCGAAGTCGTGGCGGAAGGCGAGATGGATGACGCCGTCGGACGCCCCGGCGGCGGCACGCAGGCCGTCGAGGTCGTCGAGGTCCCCGCGCCGCGTTTCGGCGCCCTTGGCTTTCAAGGCGGCGGCGGACGCCTCGGAGCGGGCCAGGCCGGTCACCTGATGGCCGGCCTCGAGAAGCTGGTCGACGACGACGGAGCCGATGTGTCCGGTGGCGCCGGTGACGAAGACGTGCATGGTGATTCCTTTCGGCGAAGATCTCTTTTCCCGCCACCAAGTCAATGAGCGCAGCGCCCGGCCGTCCAAGACCTATTCCATATGGCGCGATACGGATCGGACATCACGGCTGCTCAGCGGGGTCATGCGAGCGATCAATCGTGAACTGGCCGGCTACACTATCCGCATGACCGATTCGGCATCACTGATGATCGACCTGGACCTGCGACTGGTCGGGTACTTCGTGGTGGTGGCCGAACAGCGGCACTTCGGCCGCGCCGCCGCCACGTTGCGGGTCGCGCAACCGTCGTTGAGTCGCCAGATCCGGCGGCTCGAGCAGCAACTGGGTGTCCGACTCCTGGATCGCACGCCGCAGGGCACCCGGCTGAGCGAGGCCGGCGAGGTCTTCCTGCCCAAGGCCAAGGCACTGCTGCGCTCGGCCGGCCAGGCCGTCGGCCAGGCCCGCGCTGCCGCCGAGCCCAGCCGCATCGCGATCGGCTACACAACGGGCATGATCGTCACCCCCGCAGTGCGTGAGATGCGCCGCGAGCACCCGGACGCCGATGTGCATGTCTCGCACCTGGATTGGGATCAGGCGCGCCAGGCGCTGCTCAACCATCGGGTGGACGCGGTGGTGACCCGGCTGCCGTTTCCGACCGACGGGCTGCATGTGACGATCCTCTACGACGAGCCGCGGGTGCTGGCGGTGCCCGTCGACCATCGCCTGGCGGGCCGGGCCTCGGTCACCCTCGACGACATCGCCGACGAGCCCATGCCCCAGGTGCGCCACTCCGATCCGGCGTGGAGCGCATATTGGCGCATCGACCCTCGCCCCGACGGGCGACGGGCGCCCGGCGGCCCGTTCATCGACGCGCTCGAGGACAAGTTCGAGCTCATCGCCTCCGGGCAGGCGGTCGCCATCGTGCCCGACTTACGCGTCAGCAACCTGCGGCCCGACATCACCACCGTGCCGCTGGAGAACGTCGAGCCAAGCCATGTCGTCCTGGCGACCCGCGCCGGGGACCGCGGCCGGTTGGTGGTGGCCTTCCGCAAGCTCGCCGAGGCACATCTCACGGGCCCGGTCGGGGCCTGACGCCGAACGTGAAGTTGGTCTCACGCTCGAACCCGAACGTGAAACTAGGTTCACGCTCGAGCGATCGGCCCCGGCGCCTACTCGCTCAGCGGCGGGGGCGGCCGATACCGCGGCTCGTACCCCGACACGTGGATCGGGCTGGCGACGAGGCGGAAATCGCCCGCCGCGACAACCACTTCCGGAGTCGCCTCGAGCGCCTCGGGCAGCGTCCTGACGGCGGCCGCCGGGACCCCCAGGGGACGCAGTCGCCGTTCCCACCCGACGGCCGTGTCGGTGGCCAGCATCGCGGTGACGACGGCGAGCACCTCGTCGCGGCGGGCCACCCGTTCGGCCATCGTCTCGAAACCGCCGATGCCCGCCTCGGCGGCAAAGGATTTCCAGAAGCCGTCGTGGGTGATGAACAGCGCCAGATAACCGTCCGCCGTCGGGAAAAGCTGCGCCGGAACGTAATACGAGTGCGCGCCGTACGGCCGGCGCTGCGGCTCGACGCCGTCGTTCAGGTATGCCGACGCGTGGTAGTTGAGCTGCGACAGCATCACGTCGCGCAGCGACACGTCCACCTGCCCGCCGGTGCCGGAGACGATCTTGGCCAAAAGCCCCAGCGCAGCGCACATTCCGGTGGAGTTGTCGGCCGACGAATACCCGGGCAGCGTCGGCGGGCCGTCCGGGTCACCGGTCAACGCGGCGATGCCGGTCGAGGCCTGAACCACATAGTCGAAGGCCGGGTCGTCGCCGCCGTGCAGACCGAAGCCGGTGATCGCCACGCAGACGATGCGCTCGTTGAAGCGTCGCAACGAATCGTAGGTCAGGCCCAGCCGGCGGATCGCCGACGGCTTGAGGTTCACCAGCAGCGCGTGCGACCCGGCCACCAGCTCGCCCAGGCGTTGTTGTCCCGCATCGGAATTCAGGTCCAGGCAGATGCTGTGCTTGTTGCGGTTGAGGCTGGCGAAATAGCTGTCCCCGACCCCGCGGGAGATCTCGCCGCCGTCGGGCTCGACCTTGGTGACCTCGGCGCCGAGGTCGGCGAGCAGCATGGTGGCATACGGGCCGGCCAGCATGGTGCCGACCTCCAGGATGCGGATCCCCGTAAGCGGGCCCTGGGAGCGGTCCCGGGTCAACGCAACTCCGCGGCGAGCGCGGCGATCACCTCGCGGGTGCGGCGCTTGGAGGCGACGAGCTCGTCGCGATCGGCGCCGATGGGTAGCAGCCGCACCGACAGGTCCGTCACGCCCGCGTCGGCGAAGCGGCGCATCCGCGTCAGGATCGCCGTCTCGTCGCCGGCGGCGCACAGGTCGCCGACATCGCGGGCGTCGCCGCGGTCGAGCAGTCGCTGGTAGTTGGGCGACACCTCGGCCTCGCCCAGGATGCGGTTGGCCCGCTCCTTGGCCTCGTCGACTTGCGCAGGCGCGCAAAGACATACCGGAATGCCCGCGACGATGCGCGGCGCGGGGCGCCCCGCATCCGCGGCGGCCTTGGTGATCTTCGGCGCGATGTGATCGGCGATCGCGCGCTCGTCGGCCATCCACAACACGGTGCCGTCGGCCAGCTCACCGGCGATCTGCAGCATCACCGGCCCCAGCGCGGCGACCAGTACCGGCATCGGGGTGTCGGCCCCGATCACCAGCGGATTGTGCACCGTGAACGAGTCGTTGTCGACGTCGACCGGTCCCGGCCCGGCGATGGCGGCGTTGAGCACCTGCAGGTAGTCGCGGGTGTAGGCGGCCGGCTTCTCGTACGGCAGGCCGAGCATGTCCCCGATGATCCAGTGGTGCGACGGTCCCACGCCCAGGGCCAGCCGTCCACCGGCCACCGCATGCGTCGAGAGCGCTTGGCGGGCAAGGGCGATCGGATGTTGAGCCTGTAGCGGCACCACCGCCGTACCCAGCTCGATGCGCGAGCTGTGCGCGGCCATCAGCGACACCATGGTCAGGCAGTCGAAATCGTCGGGCACCTGCGGCATCCACGCCGTGTCCAGGCCCGCGGATTCGGCCCATTCGATGTCGGAGGCCAGCTTGGTCACCTTGCGGGCCATGTCGCCACGCTCGGCGCCGATCATCACTCCGACGCGCATTGTTCCTCCGCTGCGGGTTCTTTCGGTTCTGATTCCGTGGTGCCGGTCAGGGCACGGATGTCGCGCACCAGCACGTCCAGCGGCGTCCCGGTCGGAAACACCGCCGCGGCACCGGCGGACAACAGTTTGGGCACGTCGGCGTGCGGGATCGTCCCGCCGACGACGACGGCGATGTCGGCGGCGTCGGCGGCGCGCAGCGCCTCGATGGTGCGCGCGGTCAGCGTCAGGTGGGCACCGGACAGGATGCTCAAGCCGACGACGGCGACGTCCTCCTGGACCGCGATCGACGCGATGTCCTCGATGCGCTGCCGGATGCCGGTGTAGATGACCTCGAAGCCCGCGTCGCGCAGGGTGCGCGCGACGATCTTGGCGCCGCGATCGTGCCCGTCCAGACCGGGCTTGGCAACCAGGATACGAACGGCCATCTAGAACACCACCGGTTGGGCGAACTCTCCCCACACCGCTTTGAGCGCGGAGACCATCTCACCGACCGTGCAGTACGCGTTGGCGCAGTTGATCAGCTTGTGCATCAGGTTGTCGGTCCCCTCGGCAGCCCGCGACAGCGCCGCCAGCGCCGAAGCCACTGCGGCGGAATCCCTTTCGGCCTTCACCTTGGAAAGGCGCTTGAGCTGCAGGTCGCGGCCCTCGGCGTCCAGCTCGTAGGTGACCACGTCGGGTTCGGGCTCCTCGGAGACGAACCGGTTGACCCCGACAACGGGGCGGGTACCCGACTCGATGTCCTGGTGGGTCCGGAAGGCCTCGTCGGCGATCAGGCCCTGCAGGTAGCCGTCCTCGATCGCGGCCACCATGCCGCCGTGGCGCTGCAGGTCGTCCATGATCTCCACGATGCGGGCCTCGGTGGCGTCGGTGAGGGATTCGACGAAGTAGGAGCCGCCGAGCGGGTCGGCGACGCCGGCCACACCGGTTTCGTAGGCCAGGATCTGCTGGGTGCGCAGCGCCAGGGTGGTGGACTCCTCGGTGGGCAGCGCAAACGGCTCGTCCCAGGCCGCGGTGAACATCGACTGGACCCCGCCGAGCACGGCGGCCATCGCCTCGTAGGCCACCCGGACGATGTTGTTGTGCGCCTGCGGGCCATACAGCGACGCGCCACCGCACACGCACCCGAACCGGAACATCGACGCCTTGTCCGTCGTGGCGCCGTAGCGCTCCCGCACGATCCTCGCCCAACGGCGCCGTCCCGCACGGTATTTGGCGACCTCCTCGAAGAAGTCGCCGTGGGTGTAGAAGAAGAACGAGATCTGCGGCGCGAACTGGTCGATGCTCATCCGGCCGCGCTCGACCACCGTATCGCAGTAGGTCACGCCGTCGGCCAGGGTGAACGCCATCTCCTGCACCGCGTTGGCCCCGGCATCGCGGAAATGCGCGCCGGCCACCGAGATCGCGTTGAACCGCGGGACCTCGGCCGCGCAGAACTCGATGGTGTCGGCGATCAGCCGCAGCGAGGGCTCGGGCGGCCAGATCCAGGTGCCGCGCGAGGCGTACTCCTTGAGGATGTCGTTCTGGATGGTCCCGGTGAGCTTGGCCCGCGGGATCCCCTTCTTCTCGGCGGCCGCGACGTAGAAGGCGAGCAGGATCGCCGCCGTGCCGTTGATCGTCATGCTGGTGCTGATCTTGTCCAGCGGGATGGAATCGAACAGGATCTCGGCGTCGGCCAGGGTGTCCACCGCGACGCCGACCCGGCCGACCTCCTCGCCGAACTCGGGGTCGTCGGAGTCATATCCACACTGGGTGGGCAGGTCGAGGGCCACCGACAGGCCGGTTCCGCCCTGGTCGAGCAGGTAGCGGTAGCGGCGGTTGGACTCCTCGGCGGTGCCGAAGCCGGAGTATTGGCGAAACGTCCACAACTTGCCCCGGTACCCGGACGCGAAGTTGCCCCGGGTGAAGGGAAACTCTCCGGGCGGCGGCGGTTCCGCGGTCCTGTCCGCCGGCCCGTATACGGGCAGCAACGGGATGCCCGACGGGGTTTGAGTCTGGTTATCCATCGACTGATAACGTACTTGCAAAAAAAGAGAATGCCAATACCGCCCCGTTGACCAGGTCAAAAGAGAACCATGTCCAACGATTCGCGCGCCGAACGAACCGTCGTCGTCTCCGGCGGCGACCGCGGCATCGGCCATGGCGATCGGGGTCGCGGCACCCCGCATCATCGCCTGCCCGGGACGGCCGGGCGCGGCGCCAACGTGGTGCTGCCGGCCGTGGGCAACATGGCCGACGGCGACCGGGTGGCCGCCTCGTCGCGCAAGCCCCGAGATCATGGCGGATGCCGCCGTCGGGATCGTCTCGCGGCCGGCCCGGGAAGCCACCGGCAACCGCCACATCGACGTCGCGGTGCTGTGCGACGCCGGGGTCGCGGACCTGTCCGGATACGGTGGCGGCGATCGGCCGATCCCGGACCTTTCCTAGACTGAGGACCATGACGGTTTCGCGGCCATCGGCCGCCGAGCTCGACGCCGCGGCACGGCATTTCGGCTTCCACCTCGACGCCGCCGCCCTGCAGCAGTACCGGGCGGCCGTGGACGCCACCCTGACGTCGTATGACGTCGTCGACGCGCTGTACGACGAGCTGGCGCGCCCGCAGGCCCCCGACCGCGCCTACCGGTTCCCCGCGCCCGAGGACAACCCGCTGGGCGCCTGGTACGTCACCGCCGAGATCCGCTCGGGCGCCGCGGGGCCGCTGTCGGGCCGCACGGTCGCGGTCAAGGACAACATCGCCATCGCCGGCATCCCGATGATGAACGGATCGCGCGCAGTGGAGGGCTTCGTTCCCGACCGCGACGCGACCGTCGTCGAGCGCCTGCTCACCGCCGGAGCCATGATCGCCGGTAAGAGCGTCTGCGAGGACCTGTGCTGTTCGGGGTCGAGCTTCACCTCCGCCTCCGGGCCGGTGCGCAACCCGTGGGACACCACGCGCGAGGCGGGCGGATCGTCCAGTGGCAGTGGCGCGCTCGTGGCCGCTGGTGCCGTCGACCTTGCGCTCGGCGGCGACCAGGGCGGATCGATCCGCATCCCGGCCGCGCTGTGCGGCATCGTCGGGCACAAACCCACCCACGGCCTGGTGCCCTACACGGGGGCCTTCCCGATCGAGCGGACGATCGACCATCTGGGACCCATGACGCGCACCGTCGCCGACGCCGCGCTGCTGCTCACGGTGCTCGCCGGTCCCGACGGCCGCGACCCGCGCCAGCCCGTGGACCTCGTCGCCCTCGACTACCGTTCCGCGCTCACCGGCGACGTGACCGGCCTGCGCGTGGGCCTGCTCACCGAGGGCTTCGGGCAGCCCGGCTCGCACCCGCGGGTCGACGAGCTGGTTCGCTCGGCTGCGCATCGGTTCACCGAGATCGGTTGTACCGTCGGAGAAGTCAGCGTTCCCTGGCACCGCACGGCGCTGCACGTCTTCACCGTCATCTTCACCGACGGTGCCACCTACCAGATGGTGGACGGCAACGGCTACGGACTGGGGGTCGAGGGGTTCTACGACCCGGAACTGATGACGCATTTCGCGCGGCAGCGCGCCGCCCATGCCGACGAATTGGCCAGCACCGTCAAGGCGACGGCACTGAGCGGGCACTACGCCCTGACGACGCTGGGCGGCGCCTCGTATGCCAAGGCGCGCAACCTGTTACCGCAGGTGCGGGCCGCCTACGATGCGGCGCTCGCGGAGTACGACGTGCTGGTGCTGCCCACGGTGCCCGGCACGGCCGAGACGCTGCCGGCCGGCGGCCCCCAAGACGCCGGGTTGCTCGCGCGGGCGCTGGGCAAGGCACTCAACACCGCGCCCATGGACATCACCGGCCACCCGGCCATCTCGGTTCCCGCCGGCCTGGTCGACGGGCTGCCGGCTGGAATGATGATCGTGGGCAAGCGATTCGACGACGCGAGGGTGTTGCGGGTGGCCGATGCGTTCGAGTCCCTGTGCGGCGGCTTCCCTTCCGTTCGGTAGCGCGCTAAGCGCGGCAGAGGATTTCGCCGTGCGGGATCGACAGCCAGCCGTCCGGGGCCGCGGCCCAGGCTCGCCATGCCGCGGCGATCTCCTCGAGCTGGGCGGTGCCGGCCAGGCCCAGCCGCAGCAGTTCCTGTGCGACACCCGAATGCAGGATCCTCTCGGCCCACATGCCGCCCCACCATTGGCGGGTTGATTCCGTCGCGTAGCACCACACGCTGCCCGTGGGCCTGATCTCGGCGAAACCGGCCGCCTGCGCCCAGGACAGCAGCCGCCGTCCCGCGTCGGGTTCGCCGCGGTTGGCGCGCGCCGCCCGACCGTAGAGGTCGCGCCACAGGTCCAGCGCCGGAAGTTGCGGATACCAGATGAATCCGCCGTAGTCCGCGTCGCGGGCCGCCACGATGCCGCCGGGCCGGCACACCCGCCGCATCTCGCGCAGTGCCTGCACCGGGTCGGCGACATGCTGGAGCACCTGGTGGGCATGGACCACGTCGAACGTGTCGTCGGCAAAGTCGAGCTTGTGGACGTCGGCGGTGCCGAACGTGACATTGGTCAGGTTGCGCCGCTGCGCCTCGGCGCGGGCCACGTTGAGCACGTCGCCGAATTGGTCGACGGCCGTGACCGGTCCGGGCGCGACGTGGGCGGCGAGGTCGCCGGTGATCGTGCCGGGACCGCATCCGACGTCCAGCACGGACAACCCGGGCGTGAGGTGGGGCAGCAGGTAGGCCGCGGAGTCGTCCGCGGTGCGGCGCTGGTGGCCGCGCAGCACCGACTCGTGATGCCCGTGGGTGTAGTTGGCCGGACGATCGTCGTTCATGCGTGCAGCCTACCGCGATGATGTTTCGCTATGTGAATTATGCGTCCCATATGTTGAGACGGCTAATCGACCGGCACGTTGAGGATCGGGAGGTCGTCGGCGGCGCCGGGGCCGTTGAAATGCCACCACTCCCCGGAGTACACGCTCAGCCCGCCATAGTTCATCGCGTTGCGCAGCTGAGCGCGGTTCGCCTGGGCCTCGGCGCTGACGCCCTGCGTGGCGAATGCGGTTGCCCGCGAGGTGAAGTCGTCGAAGTCGGTGCCCATGTCGGCCAGGCACAGCCCGCCGGCGTGACGCTCGGCCGGACAAGGCTGCGCCACGCTGGTGAATGTCACGTCGACCGAACGCCCGGACTCGTGGCTGTGCGCGTACGGGCCAGGGCGCGCGACCCAGGCCGGATTGGGCACCACGTTGAACATCCGGACCTGCACGTCGTGCGGGCGGTAGCAGTCCCAGAACACCAGCACGTGGCCCTGTGGGCGCAGCGCCGCCGCGGCCGCACCCAGGCCGGGTGCCATCGACTGGTGCACCAGGCAGCGCGCATCGGAGGGATACAACTGCACCCCGGTGAAGTTGTTCGTGGTCGCGTAGCGCAGGTCGATGATGGCGTCGGGCACCACGCTCCGAACGTCGACGAACCCGGCCTGATGCGCCGCGTCGCTGACCGGCGGCACGCCGGGGTCGGCCGCGGCGCCGGCAGGGCCGCCCGCCGTCGCGAGCGCCATGGCGATCACCACCAGAAGAAACCATCGCGTCCGAGGCATCTGACCATTGTGACGGGTCGTGGGGGTCAGATGATGTCGCCATCGACGAAGCGCTGCAGGTTGGGGCCCAGCGCCGCCACCACCTCGTCCTCGGGCATCGACGCGATCGGCTCGATCTTCCAGACGTAGCGCATCAGCGCAAAGCCGATCAGCTGGCTGGCGATCAGGCCGCTGCGGCGCAGCCGCTCGTCTTCGTCGGCGCCCACGGTGGACTGACCGATCAGGCCGCGCTCGACGACCGCGCGCAGCTTGTCGCGGGTCTTGGTCTCATGGGCGGCGGTCAGCATCACCGCGCGCAGGGTCGGGCCGATCTCCTCGTCCGCCCAGCTGGCCAGCATGTTGCGGACCAGCTGTCGACCAAGTTCGGCCTTCGGCGTCGCCCAGGTCGTGCCCACCGAGTCGAGCCACTTCCGCGGGGGATCGGTGGCCGCGTCGAGCAGACCTTCCTTGGAGCCGAAGTAATGGTAGACAAGCGCGGGATCGACGCCCGCGGCGCGCGCAACCGCGCGGATCGCCGTGCCGGCCCAGCCGTGCTGGGCGAATTCCTCGCGGGCCGCGGCCAGGATGCGCGCGGCCAGCACACCGCGCTCGTCGCGCGGGCCCGGGGTGATCGCTCGCTTCGCCACCGTTTCACCATACCGAAGTTTCATCTTGCGTTGAGACTAATTTCAACGTAGCGTGAAACTGTGAGCACTTTGAACGGTCCGCAAACCACCGGGCGGGCCTACCGCAACCTCAGCGAGCCCCGCTACGCCTCGCGCAGCGACCTCAACGCCGCGATCGCCGTGCGCGACGGCACCACGCTGCTGGCCGACATTCACCGGCCCGATGCGCAGGGCCGGTTCCCCGCGCTGCTGGCCGCCTCGCCCTACCCGCGGCAGATGCAGGACTTCGGCGCGCCGGCCGGATTCATCGAGGCCGGCGTGACGGACTTCTGGGTGCCGCGCGGCTATGTGCACGTCATCGCCAACCTGCGCGGCACCTGCGGCTCGGGCGGCACGTTCAACTTCCTCGACGCCGAGGAACGCCGCGACGTCCATGACCTCGTCGAGTGGGTTGCCGCCCAGCCCTGGTGCGACGGAAACGTCGGCATGATCGGCATCAGCTACTTCGCCATGACCCAACTCGAGGCGGCCGTCGAGCGCCCGCCCCACCTCAAGGCGATCTTCCCGCTGGCCGTGACGGCCGACCTCTACGAGGGCGCCAACCACCATGGGCTGCTGAGTTCGTCGTTCGTCACCCCATTCCTGGCGATGACGGGACTGACCTCCGAGCGCAGCGACAAGCTGTGGCGCAGCAGGCCGGTCGCGTTGGTCCGGCGCGTGCTGCACAGCCCCCGCGTCCACAAGAAATTCGAAACCCTCAATGGGGAATCGGCCTTGACCATGCTGCGCCAGCTGCTGCGGCTGCCGCACAACCCGCGGCCGTGGGATGAGCTGTGGCTGGAAGCCGCCGTCAAGCACCCCACCCGCGACGAGTGGTGGGACGAACGAAACCTGTTGCCGCTGCTGAAAAAAGTCGACATCCCCGTCTACCTCGGCTGCGACTGGGAGAACGTCCCGCTGCACCTGCCGTCCACCTTCACCGCATGGCAGGCATTGTCCGACAACGCCTGTGTGCGGATGGGGATGCTGGGCAGGTTCGGGCTGACGTGGCCGTGGGAGAGCATGCACACCGAGGCGCTGGCCTGGTACGACCATTGGCTCAAGGGCCGCGACACCGGGATCACCGACGGACCACCCGTCCGGTACTTCCTGCCGGGCACCGACGAATGGCGCACCGCCGAGTCCTGGCCGCCGGCGCAGGCCGCGCATCGCGAACTCGCGTTGCGCGCCGACGGAACCCTCGCGCACGACGAAGGCACCCCGGGCGGGCGCGACTTCATGGTGCTGGGGTCGGGCCTGAGCCGAGTCAAGCCCAGCCCGATCGATCCGCCGTCGATGCTGACCTGGGACAGCGCGCCGCTGGGCGAGGACCTCGACGTGGTCGGCGAATTCGAGCTGCGGCTGGTCGCCGCGGCGACCGCGATCGACGTCGCCTGGATGGCCACCCTGCAGGACGTGGGTCCCGACGGCGACGCGATCGACGTGACCGCGGGCTGGCTGCGCGGCAGCCTGCGCGAGGTCGACGAGGCGGCCAGCCGCCCGGGCGCCCCCGCGCTGCCGTGCCGCAACCCGCAGGCCATACCGCTGGGCGAGGAGGTCGTCTATCGAATCCCGTTGGTGCCCAACGCCCGCCGGTTCAAAGCCGGCCACCGCATCCGGCTGGTGCTCGCCGGCGACGACCAGGACCCGTCGACGCCGGCGATCATGAACTTCCGACACGCCGGCGTCGGCACCAGCAGCCTGAACACGGTTCGGTCGTCGTCGCGGCTGCTGCTGCCGGTGCTCGGATAGCCCGGGGTTGGCCATCCTCGGGTCGGCATCTCCTGGGGCTCTAAACTTCTCGGGTGCCCTCGCCCCGCCTGACCCGTTGCTTCGTTGTCGCCGTCGCCGTCGTCGCCGTGGCACTGCCGGCGGTGTACTGCGGCCCGGCCCGGGCTGCCGGCCCGCGCAGCATCACGCTGACGCTGGTGCGCCACGCCCAGTCGGCCGGCAACGCGTCGGGCCTGATCGACACCTCGACCCCCGGCCCGGAGCTCACCCCGCGCGGATGGTGTCAGGCGACGCTGGAGGCCGGGCCGTTGGCCGCCCACCACTACGACGGCGTCTACGCCTCCACCATGATTCGCACCCAGGAGACGGCGACGCCGACGGCGCAGGCGCTGGACGAACCCGTCACCGTGCTGCCCGGGCTGCGCGAGATCGAGGCCGGCGAATACGAGGGCCAACCCGAGGCCGGCGCCGCGCGCACGTACCTGGCCGTCCCGCTGCGCTGGCTGCAGGGTGACCGCTCCGCGCGGATCCCCGGCTCGATCGACGGCAACGAATTCGACGCGCGCTTCGACGATGCCGTGCAACGGATTTACGACAGCGGCGAGCAGAATCCGGTCGCGTTCTCGCACGGCGGGGCGATCATGCTCTGGGTGCTGATGAACGTGCGCAATCCCGACCGCTCGCTGCTGACCGGCACGCCGCTGCCCAACATGGGCCGCGTGGTGGTGACCGGAGACCCCGCCCACGGCTGGACGTTGACCGACTGGGACGCCGACCCCCCGCCGTGCTGAGCGGAGACCGGTCAGCCGCTGAAGCCGGGCGACAGCGCCTCCGCGCGGTCGCTGGTTTTCACGTCGCGCCCGGCGCCGGCCGCCATGGTCGCGGCCTCCCCGCGAGCCAGACCCACCGTCGCGACGATCACCAGCGCCGCGGCCGCCGCCAGTGCGAACCACTCCCCGCCGCTGGCGATCAACGTCTCGCCGAGCACGACGACCCCGAGCACACCGCCGATTATGGGCTTGGCCACGATGATGGTGGGCAACGACGCGGTCAGCGCACCGGCGCGGTATGCCGACTGGTGGATGATCATCCCGGCCACCCCACAGAACACCCACGCGTACAGCTCGGGCGTCTGCCACAGTCGGGGGCCGTGTTCGAGGATGTCGACGACACCCTTCATCAGCACCGAGAACACCGCCAGGAACGACCCGGCCACGGCCGCCAGCAGCACCGCCGCGGCCGGACGGTCCGACCAGATGCGGGCGCCCAGCAAACCCAACACCAACAAGGGGCCCATCACGACGGCCACGATCGCCCAGGTCTGCAACGATCCGCGCTGCTGACCGCCGGTCGGGTCCCCGACGGAGATGACGACCGCCAACGCGACGGCCAGCAAGACCGCCCACGTCCACTCCCAGCGGGTGACTGGGTGACGGGTCAGCCGCGCATAAAGGGGCAGCGCGAACAGCAGCGCCGTCACCTGCAGCGACATGACCAACAGCACCGAGCCCTTGTCGAGGGCCGCAGCCAGTAGGCAGTAACTGACGATGTCGCCCATGCCGCCCAGCCACCACCGGCCGTCGCGCAGCAGCATGCCGAACAGTGTCAGGTGGCCCACCGGCTTGTCGGTGACCTCCTGCGCGGACCGCTGGCGGACCACGTTGCCGATCCCGGATGCCAGCGCCGCGCACAGGGCGAGCAGAACCGCCATCTGCGAGTTCGACATGGGGTGACCTCCTCGGCGGCCGTCATGCGCGCGGGCAGTACGGCCGTCTCACTGACTTTTCACTAATGTAGCCGGGGCGGCGCAGCCGTTGCCTCAGAGCGGGAACTTGGTGTCCGTGAGCTGCTCGGACAGCTCCCACAGCCGCGCGGCGGTGGTTGCCCGCATGGCCGGCCAGTTGCGCCACGTCGGCTGGGTGCGGCCATACAGGCCATAGCGCGGCCCGATGAACGTGTTGCCCGGCAGATCCTGCGATGCCGCGTACAGGGTTTGGCGGGCGCCGAAGTCGGCATCGGTGGACACCAGACGATCGGCGGCCAACACCGCCGCGTCGCCCAATTTCCGGCCGGAGTTGCCCTGCAGGTTGGTGTGCGACCAGCCCGGGTGGGCGGCCAGCGCGCGCAACGGCGAGTCGGTGGCATCCAGGCGGCGCTGCAGCTCGCGGGTGAACAGCAGGTTTGCCAGCTTGGACTGGCCGTAGGCCAGCCACGCCGAGTACGGGCGGGATTGCCAGTTCAGGTCGCGGCTGATGTAGCCGATGTGGTGCAGCAACGAGGACACCGTCACCACTCGGTCGGTGAGCTTGGGCAGCAGCAGGTTGGTGAGCGCGAAGTGGCCGAGATGATTGGTGCCGATCTGGCCCTCGAAGCCGTCGGCCGTCCTGGCGAACTGGGTGGCCATGATGCCGGCATTGTTGACCAGGACATCGACCGCGTCCACGCCGGCGGCGAAGTCCCGCACCGAGGACAGGTCCTGCAGGTCGAGCCGGCGCACCTCGACCCGGCCGGTTTTGGGCCCGGCGATCCGCTGGGCGGCGGCCTCGCCTTTCCCGGTGTTGCGGACCGCCGCGATGACGTGGGCGCCGACCCGGGCCAGCTCACGGGCGGTCACCTCGCCCAGTCCACCGTTGGCGCCGGTGACGATGACGGTGCGTCCGGCAAACGAAGGCAGGTCTGCCGCGGTCCAATTCGCCATTCAGCCACAGTAACGCGCAGTCCGGCCGGCCGATCGGCGGCGACGGCGCCGCGGGTATCGTCCAGGGACAGCGCGCGAAATCCACCTGGGCGCCCCATATCTGTCGAGGAGTGGTCAATTGGGACGCGATGAACCCACTCTCGGGTCGGTGAACTCCGGATGTATCTAGGGGTCATCGTCAATCCGCGCGCCCGCAAAAACCTTGCCGCGCCGGGTGATCGCAGCGCCGAGTTGCGTCGCATCGTGGGCCCGTGGGGCGAGGTGCACGAGACCGCGTCCGTCGAGGAGCTCGGCAAGACCGTGGCGGAGCTCTATCCGCGGGTCACCCACCTCGTGGGCGATGGCGGCGACGGCGCCCTGCACTGGTTGGTCAACGAGACACAGCGATGCGTGCCGGATCCGGAACGCTGGCCGGCGTTCGTGCCCACCAACGGTGGCAGCGTCAACGCCGTCGCGCGCAAGGCGGGGCTGCGCGGGCGGGCCGATGCGATCGTTCGCGCGCTGGCGGCCGCCGCCGAAAAGGACCAGCCGCCGCCCGAGGTGCTCCTGGACACGTTGGAACTGGCCGGGGAGACCGAAGACGGTGCGACGCTGCATCGGCTCTGCTTCGGGCTGGCCGCCGGGGGCGTGGGCAACCGGTTCTACGACAAGTACTACAGCTATCCGCATCATGGCCGCACGACGGTGGTGCGCGTCATCGCTCGCTCGTTGGGCGACTACGTCACCACCAAGGTGGTGCCCGGCGCCGCCAACCGGCAGAACTACGCGACCCACCTCTTCACACCGACCCGCGCCCGCGTCGTGATCGACGGCGAGGAGGTCCCGACGCGCACGCACCGACTGCTGCACGCCGGCGCGATCGACCTGCACATCGGCGGTGGGTTCCGGCTGTTCTGCAAGGCGGCCGAACTCGGTGCGCTGCATTTTCAGGCCGGCGAGACACGGCCCTCGCGGATCATCGCCCAACTCCCAGGGGCGCTCACCAATGGCAGGATCCGCGGCGACCGGGTCCGCGACGTCAACGGCCGGGAGATGACCATCGAGGCCGAGGACGAGCCGTTGTCGCCGATCATCGACGGCGAGCGTTTCGACGGGGTCGTCAAGCTGACGGCCCGCGCCGGGCCGCGCATCCGCGTCGCCCGGGTGTGAGCCGAACCCGCCGCTCGGGTGCGAGCCGGCGGCGGTCAGTAGATCAGTCTCAGTATTTGCGGGGACGCGACCCGTACCCATTGCGGCAGAAGGCCTCGCCACGCGCGTCCACCAAAAAGCATGCCGGCCGCAGAGGCGGGCTTTAGCCTATTTGCCAGTGTGCCCATTGCGGGTGCGGCGGCGTGCGCTATTCGACACAGGAAAAGATCCGGAAATCAGCGCATAAGGAAATGATGGAATGCACAAACCAGTATGTCCTAATTCACGGATTTCAGTCTTAAAAGCACAGCTAGATCGGTATCCTGAAGTACTGAAATCCGTATTTCAGCCGTCGCCGTCCCGCATTTGATGCACCCTTCAGGCGCTTAGTTAAGGGGCCGCTGTGAGGTTAATGTGTAGGGGCCCATAATGCCTTTATTTACTTTGCCTGATAGTGATATTCAGCGCTACATTGGTCTTACCGATTAATGAAGTGTTCTGCCGACCTCGGTTACGACCGACCAACGTGGAGGGGGTGACTCCTACGATGGAGACGCTCATTGACTACCTGCGGATGTGGGAAGCCCGGAAGCCGGACCAGACCCTCTTCCGGTTCGTCGACGTCGACGGTCGGGAACTCGAGCACTACACCTACCGCAGCTTCGCCGAGCGCACCCGCGAGCTGGCCGCCTACCTGTCCCGCGAGGCCGGCCTGCGCCCGGGCGACCGGGCGCTGCTCTGCTACCCGCCGGGGCTGGAGATGGTGGCGGCGTTCTACGCCTGCGCGCGCATCGGCGCGATCGCCGTGCCCGTCAGCCCGCCGCTGCCCATGGCGTTCGAGGCGGGGCTGGCCAAGCTCAGCTACATCGCCCGGGACTGCCGGGCGAAGGCGGTGCTATCGACCAAGCAGTTCGAGTACGACTACCGCCTGATGCTCGCCCAGCGCGACGGCGGGCCGGGCTGGCCCGACGCCGAGCGGTTCCCCGAACTGCCCTGGTTCGCGACGGACGGCGCGCAGGACTTCGGCGGCGCCCCGGTGCCCGACACGCCGGGCGAGGTCCTCTTCCTGCAGTACACCTCCGGCTCCACCAGCGACCCCAAGGGCGTCGTCGTCAGCCACGCCAACGTCATCGCCAACGGCTCGGCCTTCGCCGGCGAAGAGCTGCTGGCGGTCAGCTGGCTGCCCCAGCACCACGACATGGGCCTGATCTCCGCCTACCTCTTCGTGCTGGTGCTGGGAGGCACCACGCACGCGATGTCACCGCTCGACTTCCTGGCGCGGCCGTCGGCCTGGCTGCGTCTCATCAGCGACGTGCGCGCGACCCACTCGCCGGCGCCGAACTTCGCGCTCGAGTACTGCCTGCGCGAGGACAAGCTGCCGGCATCCGAGCTGGCCGGGCTCGACCTGAGCAGCCTGGACTGCGTGGTTGTCGGGGCGGAGCCGTTGCGCGCCAAGACCTTTGCCCGCTTCCGGGAGCGCTTCGCCCCCTGCGGGTTGCAACCCGAGGCGCTGACCGGCGCGTTCGGCATGGCCGAGAACACCCTGGTCGTGTCCATCCGGGGGCGCCAGACGGTCACGCTGAACAAGCGGGCGCTCGAGCAGAACCTCGCGCGTGTCGAAAAAGCGTTGCCAGAGAACAGCAATCAGGCCCCGGTGGTGAGCTGCGGCAAGCCCGCCGACGGCAACGTGGTCCGCATCGTCGACCCCGAGACCCGGCAGGCGCTGGGCGAGGGCCGCGTCGGCGAGATCTGGGTGGACGGCCCCTCCAAGGGGGCCGGCTACTGGAACCGCCCCGAGCGTACCGCGGAGACGTTCGGCGCCCGCCTCGCCGCCGACGACGACGACGGGCACGCCTACCTGCGGACCGGCGATCTGGGCTTCCTGTACGAGGGCGAGCTGTTCGTCTGCGGCCGGAGCAAGGACCTGATCATCGTCCGCGGGGTCAACTGCTACCCATCGGACATCGAGGCCATCGCGGAGCGGTCTGCCGGGCAGATCCGCAACGGCTGCGTCGCCGCCTTCTCGGTCGAGCGCGAGGACGCCGAGGCGCTGGTCGTGGTCGCCGAGGTGCGCGACGAGCACAACCTGCCGGACGGCAAGGCCCTCGCGCGGGCCATCCGCCGGCACGGTCACATCGACCCGCACACCATCGTGTTCGCCCCGCCGCGCAGCATCCCCAAGACCACGTCGGGAAAGATCAGGCGCGCGCAGACCCGCACGCTGTGGCTGGACGGTGAACTGCCCACGTTCGCGAGCTACACCCACCGGCAGCCCCACGAGGCGTCCGACGCCGCGGGCCCTCTGGCGGGTCCGCTGGACCGCTTCGGCAACCTCATGGACAGCTACGACCTCACCGGCGGAGAGGACTGCTCCTTCGCCGACCTCGGCATCGACTCGCTGTCCTTGGCCCAGCTCCGTGCGGACCTGCAGGATCTGCTGGAAGAGCACGGGGCCGGGGAACTGGCCGACCAGGTCAACACGCGCCTGCTGCAGCGCCTGACGGTCGCCGAGTTCTTCGATCTGGTACGGCAATTCGGCGAGGGATCGGGGCAGCCGCTGGACTCCCTGCGCCGAGCGCTGGCCCAGATCGCCGAAGAGTACGAGGCATACGAGACCACGAAGA
Source organism: uncultured Actinomycetota bacterium (assembly GCA_963711445.1). Lineage (GTDB taxonomy): Bacteria > Actinomycetota > Actinomycetes > Mycobacteriales > Mycobacteriaceae > Mycobacterium. The sequence continues at coordinate 34,603 of CAVQEF010000001.1, read as the reverse complement.
TGCGGGCCGACGCGCAGCTGCCGCTGCCGGAGCTCCCGCCGGAGTTCTCGGGCGAGCCGACCGACATCCTGCTGACCGGGGCCACCGGATTCCTGGGACCGTTCCTGCTGAGCAGCCTGTTGGGGCAGACCTCCTACACCATCCACGCGCTGATCCGCGCCACGGACGTCCAGCACGGCCTGGACCGGATCACCGCCTCCCTGCGCCGGGCCCAGCTGTGGTCGCCGGCGCTGGAGGCCGAGGTCCGGGCGCGGGTGCGGGTGATCTGCGGCGACCTCGCCGAGCCGCAGCTGGGCCTCGGCGAGGCGGGGTTCCAGGAGCTGGCCGAAAGCGTCCACGCCATCGTCCACAACGGGGCGCTGGTCAACTACGTCCGGACCTACGACGCCCTGCGGCCCGCCAACGTGGCCGGCACGTGGGAGTTGTTGCGACTGGCCATGACCGCGCACCGCAAGGCCTTCCACCTGGTGTCCAGCACGTTCATCTACGGCTGGAGCACGCTGCCGGTGGTCGGGGAATGGGACGCCAACGAGGCGATGAGCGGGCTGGACTTCGGCTACTCGCAGACCAAGTGGGTCGCCGAGCAGCTGGTGCTCTCGGCGCAGCGGCAGGGACTCGACGTGCGCATCTACCGGCCGTCGCTGATCTCCCCGACCAGCGCGGGCTTCGGAAGCTCCGAGGACATCCTGGTGCGCCTCACGGCGTTCATGATCGAGCACGGCGTGGCCGTGAGCGCCCTGAACCAGATCAGCCTGCTGCCCGCGGATCTGATCGCCGATCACGTCGTCGAGCTGATGGGGCTGCCGGCCGAGGCTGGTGCCGTCTTCAACATGACCGCGGACGACTACTACAACCTGATGGACCTCACGCGGATCCTGTCCGAACGTCACGGGTATCGCTTTGACTACCATGACATTCCGTCGTTCATCGAGGAGATCAACCGCCGGTGCGGACCGCGCGATGCGCTGTATCCGCTGGCCGACTTCCTGATCCGCTCGGCCGGCAAGATCGCGGCGATGCGCGACAAGCGCTACGACAACGCCCGCTACCGGCAGGCGCGGGAGGTGGCCAACGTCCGGCTGCGGGAGCCGGCGCTGACCGCAACGGTCGACGACCTCGTCCGGTTCCTGCGCAGCGAGGGTCTGATCACCGAGGGTGAGGCCGAAAACCGACACATCGCCTAGCAACCGGCAAGGAGTTCAGCATGTTCACTGTCGACGACCGGGACGAGCACCTCGTCCTGCAGGCGCGTGACGTCGAATTCGACTGGGGCGAACTGCCGTTCTACTACGTGCCCGACGAACCCTTCGCCACCCACTTCTGCAACGTCCTGCACCTGCTGCTGCCGGCGGGCGAGGAGTTCATCGTGGGGGTGTTCAAGGACGCGCTGCCGCTGATCCGCGACGACCAGCTGCGGCGCGACGTGCAGGGGTTCATCAGCCAGGAGGCCATGCATTCCCAGGCGCATTCGGGGGTGCTCGAACACTTCGCCGCCAAGGGTGTCGACGTGATGCCCTTCACCGACCAGATGTCCTGGCTGTTCGGCAAGCTGATCGGTGACCGGCCCCGCTGGCGCCCGCGGCGGCGGCAGAGCTGGTTGGCCGAGCGGGTGTCGATGGTGGCGGCCCTCGAGCACTACACCGCCATCCTGGGCGAGTGGGTGCTCGACACCCCGCAACACGACGCGCTGGGCACCGACCCGGTGATGCTGGACCTGCTGCGCTGGCACGGCGCCGAAGAGGTCGAACACAAGGCGGTCGCCTTCGACACCATGAAGCATCTGCGCGCCGGGTACTGGCGGCAGGTGCGCACCCAGCTGCTGGTGACGCCGGCGCTGCTGTGGTTGTTCATCCGCGGCGTGCGGTTCATGTATTCGGTGGACCCGAACCTGCCGCAGGGGACCAAGGCACGCTGGCGTGATTATCTCGACGCGGCGCGACGGTCCTTGGTGCCCGGGCCATTTCAGTTTCTGCGCGTCATCGCCGCCTACTACAAGCCGAGTTTTCATCCGTCGCAACTGGGCGGGGTGGGGCGCGCGGTCGACTACCTGGCCCGATCGCCGGCGGCCCGCGCCGCCCACTGACCTTTCCCGGAGGAGCCATGAGCAGCACAGTGACCGCGTCCGACGGTGTACCGCTGGCCGTGCACGCCTACGCCCAGATCGACGCACGGCGCCCGACCGTCCTGGCCGTCCACGGCTATCCCGACAACCACCACGTCTGGGACGGCGTCGCGGACAGCCTCGCCGGCCGCTATAACGTCGTGGCGCTCGACGTCCGCGGGGCCGGCGAATCAAAGCGACCGTTCGCCCGGGACGGATACCTTCTTCCCCAGCTTGTTTCGGACATCGGCGCGGTGATCGACAGCCTGGGTGTGGGCAAGGTCCACCTGTTGGCGCACGACTGGGGGTCGATCCAATGCTGGGCGGCGGTGACCGACCCCGAGGTCGGTGGCAAGGTTGCCTCGTTCACGTCGGTGTCCGGGACGCACCTGAACTACGCGGGCCGCTTCCTGCGGTCGGCACGCACCCCGCGCGGCGTGAACGACGTCGCCAAACAGGCCCTGGCCTCGTCGTACGTCTGGTTCTTCCTGTGCCCTGGCGTACCGGAGGTGGCCATCCGGTCCGGGGCGACGGCGAAAGTCTTTGCGGCGGTGGAACGCATCGGGCGGCCACGCCGTAGCCGGCGCCCGGCGCCGTACCGGTCGACCGGCGACTACCTCAACGGGCTCAACCTGTACCGGGCCAACATGCCCGGGCCGATCCTGGCGCCGCCGGCGCGGCTGCCGCAGACGACCGTGCCGGTGCAGGTACTGGTGGCGCGCCGGGACTACTTCGTCTCGCCCGCCCTGCAGCGGTTCACCGGCTCGATCCCGGCCGGCGCCAGAGTCGTCCCGATCGAGGGCGGCCACTGGGTGGTGACCTCGCACCCCGACGTCATCGCCGGCCTGACCGGCGAGTGGGTGGACCGGATCGCGCGGGACGCGGGCACGCATGCGACGGACATAGGACGAGCACTGTGACACAGACCATTTGGAACAGTCGACCCGCAGACCTGTACGGTCGGCGCAAGCGCGACCTCATGTACACCGCGTTGTGGGGCGTGGGTACGTTGTTCGGCGGCTTCGCGTCGGCGTCGCGGTGGACGCCGTCGCGGGTCGCGCCGGTGCAGCGGACCAACACCGCGGTGGTCACCAAGCGCGAGTTGCTCACACCCGACGTGGTCGCGTTGACGCTGGCCGACCCGCACGGCGGGATGCTGCCGAGTTGGACGCCGGGCGCGCACATCGACGTTCGGTTGCCGTCGGGCCGCCGGCGCCAGTACTCGCTGTGCGGAACGCCCGGGCGGCGCACCGACTATCGCATCGCCGTGCGCCGCATCGCCGACGGCGGCGGCGGTTCGATCGAGATGCATGAGGCGTTCGAGGTCGGCGACACCGTGGAGTTCGAAGGCCCCCGCAACGCCTTCTATCTCGTCACCGACGAGCAGGACGTGCTCTTCGTGATCGGCGGCATCGGGGTGACGCCCATCCTGCCGATGATCCGGGCGGCGCAGCAGCGCGGCATCAACTGGCGCGCGGTGTATGCCGGTCGCGCCCGCGAACACATGCCGCTGCTCGACGAGGTGCTGGCGGTGGCGCCGGACCGGGTCACCGTGTGGGCCGACGACGAACGCGGGCGACTCCCCACCGCGGCCGAACTGCTCGCCGGCGCCGGGCCGGCGACCGCCGTCTACGTGTGCGGTCCCACGCCCATGCTGGAGTCGGTGCGCACCGCGCGCGACGAACACGCGGACGCGCCGCTGCATTACGAAAGGTTCAGTCCGCCACCGGTGGTCGACGGCGCCCCGTTCGAGCTGGAGCTCGCGCGCACGCGGCGGGTGCTCAGCGTGCCGGCGAACCGCTCGGCGCTGGGCGTCATGCTCGACGGCGACCCGACGACTGCGTACTCGTGCCGGCAGGGGTTCTGCGGCACCTGCAAGGTCAAGGTGCTCGCCGGGGAGGTCGACCGCCGGGGCCGCTCCGCCGAGGGCGACGGCGAGATGCTGGTCTGCGTCTCGCGGGCCAAAGGTGAGCGCCTGGTGATCGACGCCTGATCAATCCGCCGGGGCAGTCCGCCGCCGTTGGCGGCACCCGTCACGGGTTGATCGTGTTGTCCCCTACCTGACGGCCCCAGACGTAGTCGATCGCGTACGGCGACCCGGTGTCCAGGTGGTTGTACGGTGCGAGGCTGTTGCCGGCGTCCATCACCAGCTCGGGCGCCGGCCACAGGTCACCGGTGATCTCCTGCCAGCAACCGGGGGCGCCCCCCGGGCCGCCGCGGGCGTTCACCCGCGGCAGGTTCTCCGGGTACATATAGGGGTTGGGCGCCCCACCGATCAGCCCGGCGGCCGCGCTCAACGTCAAATTCACCTTGACCGGATCCACCCGCTGCGCGATCGAGGTGATCGTCTGGTTGCACGCCTCTGGGCGCGACGAGTTCGGGCGCGGCCATGGCGCCGGTGAGCGAGGCGTCCGGCGCCTTGACGACTGATCGTGCCGATCGTGTCGCGGTCGGCGGTGCCCGGATCCAGCGTCGGTCGTGCGGCGACGCACGACGTAGCTTCCCGGGTCACAGCGAAAGGCTCGACCACCCCGCGGACCCGCTCCGTGGGCGGCTGAGCAATCCCTGCGCCGGATGTCTCGGTTTCGCTGGCGCGAATCCGGGGTGGAGCGGAAACGATGAGCGACGCCGACCCAGTCCCGACGCCGATATGACTTCCACCAGACAAAGTCCGGTGCGCCAGAGCACCGGTTCGTCCGGACGGGCGCTCTATCGTATGAACGATGAACACAGCAGACGCCATCAGGATCAGGTTTCCGAACGATGACGACTTGCAAGCGGTCTACGAGAGCCAGGCCCGCGTGTACGGGGTTTCACTGGCGCCGGGGGACGTCGAGGCGTGGAAACGCCGGATTCATCTCGACGACCTTCTGATTGCTGAAGACGTCGCCGACCCTGAGCAGCCCTTCCTGGTCGGGACATCCCTCACCTACCGGGCGCAACTGACCGTGCCCGGTGGCGCCAGTCTGCGCGCGGCGTCGCTCTCGATGATCACGGTCGCGCCGACGCATGAACGAAACGGAATATGGCAGCAACTCAGTGCCCAGGGCTTCGGGATACTGCTGGAACGCGGTTATCCGATCCTGTGCGGTTTCCCGACCCACCCAAAAATTTACGACGGATTGGGTGGTGGCGTGGCGAGCTACAGCCGCACTTACCGCATCAACCGGCGCGTCGGCAAGCTACGAGATGCACCCAGCCCAAGCCGCGCGCGCGAGGTCAACGCTTCCGACGCCGCACCCTATCTGCCTACCATTTACGAGCGCTGGTGTGCCACGACCAACGGATCGCTGAGCCGGGATAGCGGTTGGTGGGCCGACTTTTTAGAAGACCGGCCGGCGCAACGGGACAATGGCTCTCCGCTGAATTTCGTCATCCATCCGGAGGGCTTCCTGACATATCGCGTGATGGATGAGAAGCGCCACGCATTCCGGCCGCCTTTCGGCAGCGTGGTCGTCCAGGATTTCTGCGCTATCACCGAGGCGGCACACACCGACCTGCTTCACGCATTACTGCGTCTGGAAGTGTTTCACACCATCGAAATCGACGTCCCGGTCGATGATCCGCTTCCGCTCAAACTCGTCGACCAGCGTGCTGCGGAAACCACAGCGGTAAACGATGTTCTGTGGCTGCGAATCATGAACGTGCCCGAGGTGCTCGGCCAGCGCGCGTACGGGGCCGAGATCGATGTCGTCCTGGAAGTCACGGATCCGCTTGGCGTGGCGGGAGGGCGGTTCCGGCTCCAGACTCGCGACGGCGTCGGGACGTGCACGCCGCACGACGCCCCCGCCGACGCGGAAATCGGTCTTGCCGACTTGGGGACGATCTACATGGGTGCGCATCGGGTGTCGGAGCTTCAGCGAGCAAACCGCATTACGGAATTACGACCCGGCGCGCTGCAAAGCCTCGATGCGGCCTTTGCCGTTGACCGCGCACCCTATTGCGGTATGTATTTCTGATCCGAGTTCCGAACAGCGGTGAACTGCTCGCTCAGGGCTGCGCTGAGTCGGCGGGTCACAGAAGAAAGGTTCCGCCCCAGGCGGGTGACCGTCGCGCCGCTCATCGGGTCGGCGCTGGGGACCAGGCTGAGCATGAGGGCGATGCGGGAACCGGGCCCCAGGATGGGGGAGCCGATGTGGCTCACCTCGTAGTGGCGGTCGGGGGCCAGGCTGACGGGGAACCACTCCTCCTGATGGATCAGTTCGTCGATCTCGACACCGCCCTCGCCAGATTCGACGAGCTCGACCGGCCACCACCTCGAGATGCCGCAGCCGGGGCACGAATCCCCGGTTCCCGACGTGTACAGCATGTCACCAGCTGGCGCGAATCCGCCATCAATGCCTCTGCAGCAGTCGGATTTTCGGCGCCGAGTTGGTCGAGACCCGAGCTGGTCAGGGTCCGAGGGGGCCTGGCCGTCGGTGTCGAAAAACACGACAGCCGGACGTGGCGGTCCGATTCCGCCGAGCCTCGCCCGGGTAATTCAGGTCGTCGAACCCGATCATCGCTACCAAAACGCGGCAGCCCGAATCGGCCGGCAAAAAGCGCAATTCGTCTCGCCGATAAACGCAATTGAGCTCGACCGCGATCGCGCCCACACCATGGCTGGCTTGCCCCATACGAACCCGGGATGGTTCGCCATCAGCACGCCCGGCAACCGATCTCAGCGGCTAATGGCCGGGGCGATTTCCGATCATCGGACGCGACCGGGCTATCCAGGGCGATAATGTCGGCAAGATGGAGCAGCTACGAATCGAAGCCAACGGGTTGACTTTTGCGGCGTTCGCCTGGGGCGAACCGGAGGCCCCGCTGGCGCTGCTGGTGCACGGTTACCCCGATACCGCTCATACCTGGCGCCACCTCGGCCCGGAGCTCGCCGATAAGGGCTACCGCGCCGTCGCCCCTTTCACCCGCGGTTACGCACCGACGGACCTCGCCCCCAACGACTCCTACCTCATCGCAGACCAAGCCGCCGACATCCTTGCCCTACATACCGCGCTCGGCGGGGACGACAACTCCGTCCTGATCGGCCATGACTGGGGCGCGGCCGCGACGTGGGCGATCACCGACCGCGAACCGGGTCGGTTCCGTAGCTACGTCTGCATCGCCGTGCCACCGACGGCGGCGCTCGTCAAAGTCTTCACGAAGGTGCAAACCCTACGCATCGGCCTGCGCCAAGCGCGCATGAGCTGGTATTTCCTGTTCAACCAGCTGCCCGGTTCCGAGCGCGGCCTGGACCGCGTGATTCCCAAGCTTTGGCGCGACTGGTCGCCGGGCTACGACGGCCGGGAGGACATCGCACACGTGTTCCGCGCCCTGCCGGACCGAAGCCGCCGGCGGGCTGCGCTGCGCTACTACCGCAACAATCTCCAGCGGGGCGTGAAGGGCACGTTCACGATCGCTCCGAAAGCGCCTGTCCTCTACCTCCACGGCGCCAGGGACGGGTGCATGCAGGCCGCGATCGCGGAGGCGTTCCCCGAGACCCTGCCGGCCGCTTCACGCTACGAACGCGTCGAGGGCGTTGGCCACTTCATGCAGCTCGAGGACCCGCCTCGCGTCAATTCCCTGATCACAGAGTGGCTGGGCGCACCTCGATGAGCGACCCACCGTAGTCATCGACCAACATCGGCCGCACCAACGGCCCTCGTCGGTGTCGCGCCGCCGTCGATCGTGAGGACGCTAGCGCGATCGCAATTCCCGCCCTCGCTACGAGCGATGCCAGACCCCGCCTTAGAACGCGCGAGCCGCTTCGTTGCCGAATCACCATGAATAGGACAAGTCCGCCACGAAGCATGAATCCTGAAGCACAGCTCTGCTACCAGCGATCCGCCGAGGACTCCATAACGCACCCGTGCGCCGCGCAGGTCTTCGAGCCGCAGTCGTGGCGAGTTTCCTCCGGCACACCGACGGGTTCACTGTCGCCGAGTTCGATACTCATCGCCTTCTCAGGTCAGGCCGCGTGCCGCAGCCCGTGAAAAATGGAAAGCCCCAGCCGATTACGGAAGCAGTTGGGTTGTGCGACTTCGCTTTCGTGACCGACTGAGCCCGGTACCAGATCTTGTCCCGTGCCCAGGCGAAGATTCGCGGCTGCGTAGAGCGACCCGTGGACCCTGTCGGGCTAACCAGCCGGTCCCCCGACCAGGCTCCGTCGTCGCGGCAACGAGGCCGATGGACAGCGCCTCGGCGGCGGAAATCGCCGCCGCCATCATTCGGCGGGCCCGGCCGGCTTGTCACTAATAGCCCCGTCGTCCACCGCGGCCAGTACTGCGTTGTCAGGTGTCTCGCTCGACCCGCCCCCACGCATCCAGGGGCCGGCCAGCGGCACCAACTGAACCTGAAACAAGGCAACCCAACTCTGATACCGGGTGGGCTCAGTATCGGGGATCCGCCAATCCGGGGTTGTTAACCGGTATATGTTTTACTATAACGAAACAGTTAGATGATTACCGCCATACCGGAGGATTCCGGTCAGCCGACACAAGACATGCGACGAAGACACACAGAGAGGCGGCACATGGCTCCGATGGCACACCCCTCCCGCACGGTGGTTGGCATTCCGCGGCCAGAAGACGAGTACCCGCACCCGCTACCCGCCTCGGACTTGGACCTGCCGTTCAAGGACACCTGGCTCCTCGCGTTCCACGATGACGCGGCCGATGTCACCTTCGTCATCCACCTGACTCTGTCCCCCAACCGTCGGCCCGGGCTGCGGGTCACAGTGGGCCTGCAATGGGGACGACGCCGCCACCTGCGGACCCACTACGTGACGCCGCAGGTGCGTGACAGCCGCGTCACATCCGACGTGGCGGAGCTGGAGATTCTCAACCCCGAGTGGAGCCCGGCCAAGCGCCTGGTCCTGCGCCTCAACGACGGTGACATCAACGCCGAGTTCGAGTTCACCGGCTGTTACTTCGGCGTCGACTCGCAGATCCTTACACCCGGGCTGATTCCGGCCAGCGAGGGCGTACAAAACCTCGGCCACGCCGAGCAAGCCATGCGGGCGAGCGGCCGACTGACCTTCGGCGACGCGCGGGCGACCGTCGACGGGCCCGCGTATCGGGACCGCTCGTGGGGATTCCGCAAGAGCGACAAGATGGCTCGGCACGGCTACACCTTCGCGCAAGTTCATCTGCCAGATGCGGCAATCGGACTACTCGCCTGGCAACATCCCGATGCGGCGGCCGATGCGATGCTTCCGGTCGGCGGATGGCTGTCCGACGACTCCGGGGTTCACTCCGCGTCTGGCGGCCTGTTGCATCTGTCCGCCGAGGCGAGGGGCCAACATCTCGCGATGGAGTTCACCAACGGCCGTAAGGTCAACCTGATCACCCGGCGAGCACTGGCAGACCTCCACTATCCGTACCACGAGCCTGAGATGGACGGCCCCGCCCTGGGCACCCTGTGTTGGGACCAGCACCTGCAATTTGAGTCAGGCACCGATACCGCAGTGGGCTTGGTGAACATAGGGATCCCGTTCATGGCCGACGTACTCCGGCACTCCAAGTTCTGCACATCCAACGGCGGCGAGCTGCGATGACCGACCCCCGCGATGTACTCAACGAAGACCTCGGACCCACGTCGCTGTGGACCCGGGTCAACATCGCCGAAGCGATACCGGGTGTCCCCACTCCCCTCACGTGGAGCTGGTCGGGTCCGTCGAGCGACATCGGTGTCAGCCGCGCGTGGGTGAAGATGGGGGCGCTGCCCGCAAGCCGCGGCAGTCGCCAGCAGGCGGTGGCCGACCGGATGGTAGCGATCCACGCCGGTCACCCCCTGCTGAACCTTGGAATCCTGCGCGAGATCGGTGATTCGATTCCGGGTCACAGCGGCGACAAGGTGGAGAGTTCGCTGTTCTACTCCGAAGAATTGGTCTCCGGCGGGCGCACCCCGCATCGCGCCCGCTACCCGCACGTCGCCGTCAAACTGCTTCCGGCGATACTGGGTGCCCGACGCTGGCTACTGTCGAACGCGCCGAAAACCGAACGTTGGTGGGAGAATTCGGTGCGAACACTCTCTACCCGAGGCGACCCGCGAGCAGCGTTGGTCGACTCGTTCGACCGCTACACGACCACTACGACGTACCAGACCATCGCCACGTTGTCGACGTCGGGTATCTATGACGCACTGGTGCGGGTCTGCGCCCAACACGGGCTGCAGGACCAGGCGGGCGCACTGAGCACGAGCAACGAGCCCACCCCGGAAGCCGTGACGGTTCAGGACTTGTGGCTGGTCTCGCGCGGTGAACAGGACATGGAGAGATTCCTGGCACGGCATGGTTACCACGCTCCGGTCCAAGGCGAGCTCGCTGTTCCCTCGTGGCGGATGGATCCCGGGCCGGTCCTCAAACTCGTTGACTCCTATCGCCGCTGCGACGACAGCGAGGAACCCGACCTGGCACAGCGGCGGATCAGGGCGGCTCGCCGCGAGACCGAACGGCAACTGCTGTCCGCGGTGTCGGCAGCCGCACGGCCTGCTGTGCGCCTGCTCATTCGCGCGACGCAGAGCATGGTGCCGATGAGGGAGACCGCCCGTATGCAGTTCATGCAGTGCTACGACGTGGCACGCGCGGCGGCAGACATGATCGCTCGCGACTTGCTGGCCCAGGGCGCCATCGTATGTCGCGACGACGTCTTCTATCTCACAGTCGACGAGTTGGTCTCACACGCGACCATCGACAAGGGGCTTGTCGCCTACCGCCGAGAGCGTCACGAGTACTACCAGACAGTGGACCTGCCGGTGCGGTTCCGCGGCCTGCCAAAGCTCATCGAAGCAGACAGCGTCGAGACCGAGTGCAAGGTCCTGACCGGGCTGTCCGGCAGTCGGGGCGTGTACGAGGGACGCGCACGCATCGTGACGACCCCCGACGACGCCGACGAACTCCTCGATGGCGAGATCCTGGTCTGCGAGACCACGAATCCCAGTTGGGCCTCCTACTTCCTGGTGGCCGGTGCGGTCGTCGTCGACATCGGCGGACCTTTGAGCCATGGGCCAATCGTCGCGCGGGAGATGGGGATTCCGTGCGTCATCAACACCCGCGATGCCCGGCACGTCATCAAGACCGGTGACCGAATCCGCGTGGACGGGACGGCCGGCACCGTCGAGATCCTCGATTCGGCCACACTTACCGGCACCTAGGACGGGCTTGTACGCAATGCAATCGGGGCATGCGGTCTCCGCTGATTCAACCTACCCACATCCGCCAGTGGTGGTGCTGGACGGTTCATCCAGCCTGCCGCGGGAGCTCCTGGGCAGCAAGGGCTATGGGATCAACACGATGCGCCGGCACGGGCTGCCCGTGCCGCCCGCGTTTGCGATCACAACCGATGTGTGCCGGAACTTCTTTTCCGATCCCGACCACACTCTGGACTTGGTGTGGGGCGACGTGCTCGACAAAGTCCGGTGGTTGGAGGCGCAGACGACTCGGACGTTCGGCCGCGGCCCGCGTCCCCTGCTGGTCAGCGTACGAAGCGGCGCGGCCCAGTCGATGCCCGGGATGCTCGACACCGTGCTGGACCTGGGCATCGACGACACCGTCGAGCGTGCGCTCGCAGCAGCCATCTCGGTGCCTTTCGCCGCTGACATACGCGCTCGGTTCTGCAGCATGTATGGCCGCATCGTCCTCGGCGGCGCGGCCATAGCGGTTCCCGACGACCCCCTGGTCCAGCTCAGAGACGCGATCGAGGCGGTGTTCTCGTCGTGGAACAGCGCCCGGGCACGCGCCTACCGGCGCCATCACGACCTCGACGATCTAGCTGGGACCGCGGTCGTCGTGCAGGCCATGGTATTCGGGAACTTCGAGCGTGACTCCGGGACCGGCGTATTGTTCAGCCGCGACCCGATGACCGGCGCCAACGAACCGTTCGGCGAATGGCTACCCCGTGGTCAAGGCGAGGACGTCGTTTCGGGCAGCTTCGATGTCGGGCCCGTCACGGGCCTGCGCGATGAACAACCCGCCGTCTATGAACAACTCATCGCGAGCGCCCACAAGCTCGAACAGCTTCACGGTGACGTCCAGGACATCGAATTCACGGTTGAAGAGGGTGCGCTGTGGCTGCTGCAGACCCGGACAGCCAAGCGTTCCGCGCAGGCCGCCGTCCGAGTGGCCCTACAACTGCGCGATGAGGGCCTCATCGACGACGAGGAGGCTCTGCGCCGCATCACACCTGCGCATGTCGAGACGCTGCTGAAGCCCTCGCTGCAGCCGGAAATCCGTCTGAGCGCAGCACTTCTCGCCACCGGCCTGCCGGCATCCCCCGGTGTCGTCTCCGGGCGCGCCTACTGCGACGTCGACGAGGCAATCGATGCCGCCGCGGCGGGCGAAGACGTGATCCTGGTCCGCCCTTACACCAGCCCGGATGACGTACACGGGATGATCGCGGCCGCCGCAATCGTCACCGGGATCGGCGGCGCCACCTCGCACGCGGCGGTGGTCAGCCGAGAGATCGGGCGCCCCGCCGTAGTCGGCTGCGGAAAGGACATAGGTCACAGCATCACCGGCCGAATCGTCACGGTTGACGGCACCGAGGGCGAGGTTCGCGAGGGGAGCCTAGAACTGAGCGCCTGGACAGAACAGGACAGTCCGGATCTACACGCGCTGAGTGAGATCGCCTTACGGCTCAGTCCGCTAAAGGCGTACTCCGCCGGCGACTTCCCGCGGCTAGCTGACAATTCCAAGCACGAGGTGCGCAAAGCAATCGATGCCGGCCACGGCCAGGTCCTCTCCCCCTCTCCCCTGGTCACGATGCTCACGGCGATCCAACTGACCTACGGGAAGGAGGCACGATGAGTGAGCTGACATTGCTGCGGGCCGTTCAGTTCCAGGGTTGCGTCCGCTTGCCGGACCTGGCCCGCTGAGTTCCGCCCTGCAATTCGCGATTTCAAGAATCTGGTACCAGACTGACAGCGATGCGCCAGGTCCAACGACCACGACGCCGCGGACTACGACGGTGCTGTGCTTGCCCGGCTTGCCGACGTACACGCGTGTGTTTCCGATCATTGCCAACGCGAACCGTCAGATCCCGCGTCTGAGCGCCTATCGGCGAAAGCCGGCGCTCCTTCTCGCTCTCCCCCGGGCAGATCACAGCTGCGGCCCCGTTCACCCTGTCTCGCCCCGTCGAATGGGAGCCAGCGGATACGGCGCAATCGAATTCGGCGAGCTACCCCTATGCCTCGACGGGTGCTGCTGCGCCCGGTCGGACCCCAACCGCAGACCATGCGGCCGTTTGGCCACCCGGTACTTGGACAGTAAAGCTTGACATAGTGTCCAACCCCGGCGCACGATGACGTTCAGTCCGATGACGGGCAGAGGAGCCGTGATGGTAGTAAAGACCGAGCCGCGAGAGGCAGGGCACGCACGTCGGATCGCGCAAGCACCGGCGCGCAATCAAGCGATCAAATGGTGGGCGTTCTTCGGCGCGCTTTGGCTCGCCTTCTACACCTACATCCTGGTCAAGTGGGTGACGGGACCCGATTTCGAGCGCGTACCACAAGGGCCGACTCCGCTACCGGCCTGGATGGAGACCCTGTTCACGATCTACATCCCAGTCGGACTGGTGGCGACGGCGTTCGTACTCTACTGGTTCATCGTCCGCCCGCTGATCCGGGAAAGGCGCTTCACCACCGACGGGCTGCTGCTCATCGTGTTCATCGTCATCTGGTTGCAAGACCCGTTCATCAACTGGTACCAGCCGACGTTCACCTACAACTCGTGGTTTCCCAACTTCGGCTCGTGGATCGGCGGCGTCCCCGGCTGGCAGTCGATCAGCGCGGGCAAGCCCGGCGCGATGTTCCAAGAACCGATTGCCTTCATCATGCCCGCGTACATCTACATGCTTTTCCCGATCTGCATCTTGTGTACGTGGGTGATGCGAAAGACCAAGCAGCACTTCCCCAACGCCGGGGTCATGCGCGTATTGGCCGCGTCTTTTGTGGTCGGCTTCGCGCTGGACCTGGTCTTCGAGGGGCTGTGGGTCCGGCTCGGCTTCTACAACTACTGGGCGACCGTGCCATCGCTCACCCTCTTCCACGGCCACTACTACCAATTTCCGATCTATGAGGCCGTGTTGACCAGTCTGTTCTGGACCGGCTTCGCAGCGTTGCGATACTTCAAGGACGACAAGGGCAATACCCTCGTCGAACGTGGCGTCGACGAACTGAAGATCCGCGCGGGCAGCAAGACATTTCTGCGGTTCCTGGCCCTGCTGGGCGTCGCCAGCACGATCTACATGGTCACCTACAACATCCCGTATCAGTTCTTCAACCTGCAAAGCCACGAGTGGCCGGTAACCGTACAGCAGCGCTCGTACTTCACCAACGGCATCTGCGGCCCGGGCAGCGATCAGGCCTGCCCGTCCCCCAACATGCCGTCCTCACGGCGAGGCGCGGTGCATTTCGATCCGCACGGCTCCGTGGTCGTCCCCAAGGGCGTACCCACTCCCGGCAGTGAGACCGTCGACGAATTCGCTACAGGAGGCAAGTGATGGCCGTCACGAACACAACCTCGACTGCACCGCAGAGCGCTTCACGACGGACGGCCCTCGATGAGCGCACCACCTCGCCGCTGAAGGTGTGGGCGACGATCGGCACGGTGGTGCTCGGGTTCGAGGTGTACGTAATCGCCAAATGGCTTACTGGACCCTATTTCACGCCCGTCGAGCGGGGGCCTAGCGACCCGCCGTCGTGGATGACCTTCTCGCTGCGGACGATGGAGATCGGCTTCGTCGCGTTGTGGATCTGGTGCATATGGCATTTCATCATCAAGCCGTGGCGGCATGATCGGCGCCTGTCCACCGACGGGTTGATCTGTCTGGCCCTGTTCGTGTTCGCCTGGTTCCAGGATCCGCTGGCCAATTACGGCGGGCCGGTCTTCACCTACAACTCCGAGCTGTTCAACATGGGCTCGTGGCTCAACGAGGTACCCGGTGTCGTCTCGCCTGGACGTCCCGGCGCACAGCTGTCCGAGCCGATCTGGACGGCGGCCATCTATCCCAGCGTCATCTTCCTGGTCACCGTCATGGGCACCTGGTTCATGCGTCGGGTCAAGGCGCACTGGCCGCGTATCGGCAAGCTCGGTCTGATCGGATCGGCATTCGCGTTCCTGGTGCTGGTGGACGTTGTACTGGAAGGCTTCATCCTGATGCCGCTGGGTGCGTACACCTATGCCGGCGCACCGGACTGGACGTCGATGCACATCGACCACTATTACAAGTACACGTTCCTCGAGGGGCTCGCGTTCGGCGCGGTGTGGACATGCTGGTCGTCGCTTCGGTACTTCAAGGACGACAAGGGCAATACGTGGGTCGAGCGCGGTGTCGAGAAACTGCAGGTATCGGAGGCCCGCATGGCTGGTCTGCGGTTCCTGGCTCTCGGCGGATTCGTCGCGGTCACCATGGCGGTGTGTGTCAACCTGCCGTTCTTCTGGCAGGCGAGCCACATGTCGGAGTATCCCGCCGACATCCAGAAGCGATCGTATTTCACCCAAGGATTGTGCGGCGAGGGCACCGACACGGCCTGCTTCGGTCCGGCGCTGCCCAGCCCGCGTGGCAACACCTCGGCGCGCGTCGGCCCCGACGGCCATTTGCGTGTTCCGCCCGGCACGCAGCTGCCCGCGCTGGTGCCGATCGACCGCGGCCCTCTCGGGCCGGGGGGAGACTGAGCGGGCGTTCGTATCGGCGTGCGTCGGCGGCACGCGGGGAACTGGAGGTGTGATTCCCCTAAACTGGCGAGGATGCAATCGGCGGCGCAGACCCAGGCGACCGGCTGGCGCGACCGAATGGACCTGCGCGAGCGGACCAGTCGGCGCTTGCTCACCGCAGTTGATGAGCTGCTGGCCGAGGGTCAGCCGTGGACCACGATCAGCGTGGGCCAGCTCGTCAAGCGGGCCAGGATTTCGCGGTCGACGTTCTACAACCAGTTCGAGGACAAGGGCGACCTGCTGAGCATGCTGGCCGCCGACGTGATGGGTGATATCACCGAGGACGCCCGTTCCTGGTGGGCCCTACCAACGAGCGCGACCCAGGACGAGGTCGCCACGGTGTTGGAGCGCATGCTCAGCACGTATCTCGCACACCACGCGCTCATGGAAGCGGTGGTGGATTCGGCCGTCCACGACGAGCGGATACGCGCCCAGTTCCACGCGATCATCAACGCCGGCGCCGACTCGCTCGCCGACTACATCCGTACCGGCATCGGCGCAGGCGAGTTCGACCCGCAGCTCAACCCCGTTCGCACGGCACAGTGGTTGGTCTGGATGATCGAGCGCGGATTCCACGAAATCAGCTTCCCCACCGCGGGAGGGAAGCGTCAGCGGTTGGTCTCGGCGCTAACCACCATCGTGTGGAAAACCCTGCACTGATGGCATCGGTCACGCGGCGGCGGAAAACCCGCGAGGAAAGGCGCACCGAGGTGCGTCAGCGCTTGCTCGAAGCCGTCGACCAGGTGATCGAGCACGGCGGCAGCTATACCGACGTCTCGGTCGAGCGGATTGCCGCCCAGGCGGGAATCTCCAGGGCGACGTTTTACGCCTACTTCCCCGACAAGGGCGACCTGTTGCGGGCGCGGTTCGCCCAGAGTGTCGAGGAACTGCACGCCGCGACCGAAAGCTGGTGGGCGCTGGAGCCGGACGTCACCTGGACGGCCGTCCGGGAGGCGCTCCGCGAGGTCGTCGACGCCTATCGCCGTCACACCGCCGTGATGAACGCGGTCAACGACGAGGCCACCTACGACGAGCTGGTACGCGATGACGTCGCGGCGATGATGCGCACCGGGATCGACCATCTCAGGGCGCACATCGAGCGGGGTCAGGCCGGGCGCTGGATCGACCCGGGCCTACCCCCGCTGGAGACGGCCACGTGGCTGATGTGGATGGGTGAACGTGCACACCATCAACTGGTCCGATTCGCCGATCCAGCCGATATCGACTCGCACATCGATACCTTCACCGACATCGTCTACAAGACGCTCTATTGCTTCTAGCGGTTGGACATCTACGCTTGACAGTATGTCCAACCGGAGTCTAGCGTCGTGTCATGACCTTCACGGCCATGAGTCCGTCTGCCGCACCCTTCTATCTGGCCGTCGGCGACGAGGTCGAGATCTTCACGCAGGCCTACCGGCGCGGGTTGGCGGTCATGCTGAAGGGACCGACCGGCTGCGGTAAGACACGGCTTGTCGAACACGTGGCACACCGCGTTGGCGTGCCTCTCTTCACCGTCTCCTGTCATGAGGACTTGACCGCCTCGGATCTGTTGGGACGCTATGTGCTTACCGGTGGCGACACCGAGTGGGTCGATGGCCCCCTGACCCGAGCGGTTCGCGTCGGCGGCATCTGTTACCTCGACGAGGTTGTGGAGGCGCGCCAGGATGCCACCGTCGCGATCCATTCACTCACCGACCACCGCCGCGAACTCAACCTGGAGCGCCGCGGCGGCGAAACAATCAGCGCTGCTAACGGTTTCGGACTCGTGGTGTCTTTCAATCCGGGTTATCAGAGCGTCCTCAAGGACCTCAAGATGTCCACCCGGCAGCGCATGGTCACGGTCGATCTAACGTTCCCGGACGCGCAGCACGAGAAGCGCATCCTGATGAGCGAGGCCGGCGTGGACGAGCGCATCGCCGACGCGTTTGTCCGTCTCGGACAAGCGATCCGCCGCGCCAAGGAATCGGGCCTGCGCGAGGCCGCGTCGACGAGGACCCTGATTGCGGCGGCCGAGCTGGTCGACTCCGGGATCCCGTTTCACCGCGCGGCGAGGGCTGCGATCGCCGGGCCGATCACCGACGACCCCGATGTGCAGGCGGGTCTCACCGCGCTTATCGACGCGTACGCGCCGTGACCGTCGCCAGCCCGCGTGCCCTCGGCCTGATGGCGAGCGCGGTGGCCGGCACCACACTCGGCGTCGCGCCGACCGCGACGGCTCGGGCCTGGAGTGACGGCGAAATGATCTATGTACCGAACGAGTCTGAAACCGACCGCTACGCGGCGGTTCTCGTTCAGGCCGCGATGGTGAGTGCGGGCAGCCTGAACCGAGGCATCATCACCAAAATGACAGGGCGCCAACGGGTCCGCGATCGGTACATCACCCTTGAGGCGGCGCGCGCCGTGCATCGGCTGGCGCCGACGCTACCCCGAGCCCTGGTCGAGCGCGTCCACCCGTACTGTTCCGGCGCTCCCTCGCCATCCGCGGCAGCCTCATACCAACGTGCCTGCGGTTCGGAGCCCATTGCTCCTGCCCCACCATGGTTCGGCACCATCAGGCCCGCCAAACTACTGCTGGCTTCGGGCACGAGTGCGGCCGCACCCACCGATGGCGACCGCGCAGACGGCCATCGCCAACCGATACTCGACGATGCCGATGAGGAGCACGATGCCGAGCGGTCAGCGATCCTCGAGCTGTTCTCCGCGCCGCTGCGGAGCCCGATCGGCGAAGCACTGCAACGGATGCTGGGCGGATCGCGCGCGCCCGCCACCGACAAAGACAACGGGGGCGGTCACGAACGAGGGCTCGCCGGAAGCCGCACGGGCAGAGTCGGGGCGAAAGCACGGCCGGCGCAGGGCAGCCTCGAATTACACCTGGAACGCCTCGGGACCCCGGCCGGGCGGTCATACCCGGAGTGGGACTATCGCACGGGTCGATATCGACCGGGATACTGCACGGTCAACGAGCTCGACCCCGCCGCCAACTCGGATGCCGCTGACATCGACGACGGCGATATCCGGTTGCGACGCGAACTTGCCCGCCTCGGCTTGGCGTTCGAGCGAAACCGGCATCGTTCCGACGGTGATGATCTGGACCTGAGCGCGCTGATTGACACGGCCACGGCTCGGGCCGCCGGGGAGGCGCGAGCCGATGGCCGAGTCTATGAGGTCATGCGCCGGTCCGGCCACGATCTGGGCGTCGTGGTGCTCCTTGATATCACGGGTTCCACGAGTGACTGTGGGGACGGTCGGCGGGTTTTCGATGACCAACGCGACGTGGCGGCCAGGTTGCTGGCAGCGCTGGCGGCGTTCGGTAATCGGGTGGCCGGCTACGGTTTTCAGTCGTGGGGCCGCACCGACGTGCGGTACTTGCGAATCATGGATTTCGGCGATCGCTACGACATGGCCGCCCGGCGGAGACTGGCGGCCATGACGCCGGCCGGCTTCACGCGGCTCGGCGCCGCCGTCAGGCACGGAGCATACCTGCTTTCGGAGCGGTCCGGCGTGGCGAACAAACTTCTGATCGTCATCGGCGATGGGCTGCCTTATGACGATGGGTACGAGCATGTGTACGCACGCGAGGATTCCCGGCGAGCGCTCCACGAGGCCCGGATTGCCGGTGTGGGATGCGCCTGCCTGAGTGTCAAGACCTCGACCCGGCCCGACACGCTCGAGCACGTCTGGGGCCACATACCATCCATCAGGGTCGACAGCCCCGCTGATATGTCGCGCCAGATCCTGCCCGTTCTTCGCCGCAGCCTACGCGAAGCCGCTGTTCTGGGCCGCGACGGTCGAACAGCGTGCTGAGTAAGCGCTCAGCACATCACCGAATTGTCAGTGCGATTTGGTACTTGGCGTATCACGCTGCGCTCCGCGGCTTTCCAACGTCGCCTTCACCAACCATTCACGCGGGCCCCTGACCCGGCTCGGTGAGAACGCCCTCGACCACGAGCAGCTCCTCCAGCGCGATCTCGGCGGGGCCCTCGGCAGACAGTGGATTGACGATGCCCACCCGCACCGCCTGCTCCAGAGGGAGTCCGGCCACCACTAATCGCGCCGCAGCTACCAGCAGCCGTGTCGACGGCGGCTCGATGCCCGCATGGCAGGCACGCCGCAATGCGACCGCGCTACGAACGAACCGCTCGGCAACATCCTCGGAGACCCCCGATTCGTGGGCGACGACCTGAGTTTCGCGCTCGGGGGGTAGGTAATCGACCTCGATCGTTACGAATCGATGCCGGAATGAGGGTTTCAACTCCTTGAGCAGGCTGCGCGACTCCGGGTTGTACGATGCCATCAGGGCGAAACCATCAGCGGCAGCGATAGACTCACCGGACCGGTCGAGGTACAGCTCTCGACGGTCGTCAAGCACCGAGTGCAACACCGCCAGCGTGTCGCGGCGCGCTTCGGCGACCTCGTCCAGGTAGCACACGGCGCCGTGACGTACCGCAGTGGTAAGCGGCCCGTCCACCCACCGAACGTCCCCGCCCACCACCAGGTAACGGCCGAGTAGGTCGCTGGCGGAAAGGTCGTCGTGGCAGGACACCGTGATCAATGACCGGCCGAGTTCAGCGCTGACGTGGCGGACCAGCCGAGTCTTCCCGCAGCCAGTCGGGCCGGTTAGCATCACGCCCATTCCGCTCTGACAGGCGGCGCGCATCGCTTCGCGCTCGGCACCCGCGGGCACGTAGTACGGCGTGTCGGCCACTACGTGGGCCGCCGAGGTCGCGTTCGTCACAGTCTGGTCAACTCCTCGTGTATGCGGCCCAAGACCTCGGGAAGGTCCCCGGCCCTGGCCACCCGATGAAACCGGCCCGGGCCGAAGCGACGCTCCAGCTGCGCCTCCGTCGCTTTACCGACGGCGATCTGATGAAAGACCACCCCAGACCCGACTGCCTCCTCGACGGCGCGCTTGACATCCGCGTCGGCGTAGGTGCCTTCGTAGCCCTCGTCAGAGGGAACCGCGTCGCCGATCGCCAGCAGCACCCGACGCTCCGCGGGCGCCGCCGTGAGTCTCTTGGTGACGTGCCGCAGCGCTGCCCCGGTGCGGGTATATCCCGACGGTCGGATCTGCGCTCCCGCAGGGAGGGACCAGACCGGATCGTCGAAGTTGCGGAGCAGGATCACCTCGACCCGGTGACGGGTCTCACCCGTGAACGCAAACACCGCGAATCGCTCTGCCGTACCGTTCATTCCGGCGCACAGCGCGTCGCTGCAGTCAAGCTGAAGCTTGAAGTCGGCTCCACTCCGGGCCTGCAGCGACGACGTGGCGTCGAGCAACACGGCGGTGGCCACATCGCGTTGCGCGGGCACCATTGCCTGATAGATGCGGTCATCCGGATGTCCGCCGGCCCGCAGCCGTCCGAACTGCTCCACGTAGGCGCAGACGTCGAGTTGGTCGCCGTCCTCCATGCGGCCGCGCCGGGCGAGAGCATGCGGGGCCACGAACCAGCGCCGAATCTTGGGATCCAGCGCGCCGGGCCGCGCATAACGCGGCGAGATCCGGCGCTCGACGACGGTGACGAAGTCTTGGCGATAACGGTTGAGCCGGTAGTCCCACTCCGGGTACGGCACGCCGAGCCGGCGGTCAAAGTCGCTGGACTCCCCCTCGACGTCGGGTGCCTCCTCGAAGGTGACCAACCGGGGGGACTCGCCTTCCACACCACCGACGGGCATGGCAAGGCGCATGTGGCGAAGACTGCGTCGATGAGACCAGGGCACCCGGTTTCGCCGTCTTCCGTCTCCGACCAGTCGCTCCCGGTGCTGACTCAGCGGCCGGAGCCCGGGCGGAACACCGAATAGCTCGGGAACGTTGAGCACCGAGCCGCCACGAGCCAACTCGAACGCCGTTCCTAGCAGCTGGTCGATGTCCTGCACATGTTCGGGCCTGTGCTTGGGCACTGCCCGCGCGTAGTCCCGGCCCATCGCCGGCCACTGAGCGATCGCCCAACCCATTGCCGCCCTTCCCTCCGCGATTCGCAGGGCCCGGCGTTCCCGCGGAGTCAGTACGGACAGGTCGAGCGTGGCCACCATCTCCTTCGTCAGCGAACTCTGCAGTGCGATCCCCAACGTCATCGCCCGAACGGCGCTCATTCCCAACGGCGTCGGTGGCCGCACCGGTAGGTAGACAGTAGCCAGATCCGTGCCGAAGGCAGCGCGCTCACCGGAGACCAGTTGGGCGCCCCTGCGCCGACCGCCACTCAGTGCCGGCGCGAGAACCGCCGCGACGTCCGAAAGAGTGCTGAGATCGCACTCCGATGACATTGTGCGCCCACTTTCGCGTCGTGGAGTTGCGGGTCAGGTGATCTGCGGAATCACCTCGCGGCCAAACAATTCGATGGACTCCATGACAGCGTCGTGCGGGATTCCGGGCAGCGTCGTCTGGCACAGCATGTGGTCGACGCCCGCATCGAAATAACGCTCCGCCTTCTTCGCGCACTCATCAGGGGTCCCGACGATGACCATGTCGTTGTCATTGACGACATCAAAGGTAAGCGAATCGAAGTCGATGCCCATCATTTCTTGCAGGTAATTGTAGCTGCCTTCGCGGGGATCCATCCAGCGGGCCGCACCGACGAATGCGCCGAACGCCCAGGCAAGATAGCTCATCACCGCCTCGCTGGCACGTTCCCGGGCCACTTGACCGTCTTCTGCGCAATACACCATGGTCATCGCGGCAACCTGATCGTTGACGAAATGCCCGACGGGATCAGCGTGCTTGATTCCCTCCCGGTAGAGCGCGATTCGGGAGGCCAGCTCCTCCACCGGCAACATCAGGGTAAACGACAGCAGCCCAAGGCCTTTGCGACCCATCAGCTCATGACCGGGCGCGCCCGTCGTCGCCGCCCACAGCGGCGGGTGCGGCTGCTGCAAGGGCTTGGGGACCACGGAGCGCGGCGGGAAGACGATGTCGCCCTCGCTTCGTTCGACAACCTCCTTGGTCCATGCATCGACAATGATGTCCAGGCTGCCCTCCCACTGGCTCCTGGTATCAGCCGGATCAATGCCGAAGCCTTCGAGTTCAAGTCGGCTGAGACTTCGACCGGTACCGTAGTCAAGTCGACCATGCGACAAAATATCAAGCACGGCAGCGGATTCCGCTGCCCGGATCGGATGGTTGTAGGCATAGGGCAGGAGCCGCACACCGTGACCGAGCCTGATCCGCTCCGTTTTCGCTGCGATGTGAGCGAGCATGACGTCGGGCGCGGAACTCTGGGACGCCTCCTCGTAGAAGTGGTGCTCGACGAACCAGACGCTGTCGTAACCGCACTTCTCGGCATGAACCGCTTGCTCGACGACATTGTGGAAAGCACGCTCGGTCGACTCAGGCGTAAAGGCCGCCTCTACTTCGAAAGGTTGGCCTTCGGAGTCGAAAGCGGTGTGCTTTTCACCTGGTCGTGCGTCCCGAGCGACCGGCATCTCGAACAACATCCCGCACTTTCGGGTCACCGACTTGCCTCCTGTCTTCTTGGTTATGTAATCGGTCACTGTCTAGGTCAACTTGTTGATGAACGCACCCGAGCGGTCGATCGAGGCTTGGCCTTCAGGCAGGAACGACGCGAAGTACTGGTAGACGTGTGGCAGCCCCTCGGCAATCTCGAGTGTCACGTCAACGCCGTCGTTTTCGGCCTTGGCCGCCAGCCGGCGTGCGTCATCGAGCAGCACCTCTTCACTGCCCACCTCGATCAGCATCGGCGGTAACCCGGTTAGGTCGGCGAACAGCGGCGACACAGCCGGATCCGCCGGATTGTGCCCTTGCAAATACGCGGTCGCCGACATCGTCAACGACTGGGCACTGGCGATGGGATCGACAGCAGACTTGGACTCGACAGTGGAACCCGATACCGTCATGTCAACCCACGGTGACCAGCCCACCAGTGCGGCCGGCTGGTGTCCTTCGTCATTCCTCAGCCGGATCGCGCACGAGATCGCCAGGCCCCCGCCCGCGGAATCACCGAGCAGGGCCAACTTGGCCGGACCGCTTCCTTGATATTCGCTGAGCAGCCATCGACAGGCGGCCGTCGCGTCGTCGAGCGCTGCGGGGTAGGCGTGCTCCGGGGCGAGCCGATAGTCAGGTACCAACACCGTCGCGCGCGCAGCGCGTGCCAGGCGTGCCGCAGTTCCGCGAACACCCTCCGGATTGCCGCACATCATCCCGCCCCCGTGGAAATACACGACGTGGCGCTCCGCATCGCACTCATCAACACGAACCTGCAGCGACCGCACACCCCCGGCGTCGACTTCGGCGATCTGAGCGTCCGGGTCGATCGGGAAACCCTCGAACATGTCGTCATAGCCGGCGCGGAATTCGTCGATCGTCGGATCGGGATGGTCGGGCAGCATGCCCCGCCACAGTGAGAAGACCCGTGCCACATCCTCCTGGCTGCCGCGCATCGACATTGCCGCGTCTCCTTCGGTCCGACGTTACAGTGACCGACATTAGTAGTTCAGGACCTAATGAGTCAACTGTCGGACTTCTGCCCTAATTCGCGATTCTTGTTGGTCATTATCCGCCAGAGCGGCCAACGCCGTGGCGATTTGGCGACTGCCAGGTGACTACTGTCGGACACCATTGGAGCACCACCAGCGGCGCACGAAAAGAGACCCTGCATTCAGGCCGTTCGGCGCCTTCCCGCGCGTCGTGACGCCGGCGTTCAGTTCAGCAGGTCGAGCAGCACGTGGCGGTCGCGCCAGGTCTCGGGCAATTGCAGATCGTGGCCCAAGCGGTCGCGCTTGGTCCGCAGGTAACTGAGGTTGTCATTGGTCACCACCGCCGGCAACGAGACCCGGTCGACCACGTCGATCCCACGTTGCTCGAGCTCGACGCACTTCGCCGGGTTGTTGCTGATCAACCGGACTCGCTGGACACCGAGGTTAGTGAGGATCGCCGCGCCCACCTCGAAACTGCGCGCGTCGACAGGCAATCCAAGATCGGTATTGGCATCGACGGTGTCGCGGCCACTCTCCTGCAGGGTGTAGGCACGCAGCTTATGACCCAGGCCAATGCCCCGGCCTTCGTGACCCCGCAGATACACGATCACCCCACAGCCCTCGGCGGCGATCGCGCGCAGCGCCTGATCGAACTGGCTGCCGCAGTCACAGCGCAACGAGCCGACGACATCACCGGTGAGGCATTCGCTGTGCACCCGGACCAGGACCTCCGACCGGCCAGGGGCATGAACGTCGCCCATCACGAGCGCAAGATGCTCCGTGCCGTCGATGCACGAACGGTACGCATGCGCCCGGAACTCGCCGAAACGAGTCGGCAACCACGCGCTGCCCAAGACCTCGACCTGGTGTTCGGTGGCTCTCCGATAGCTGATCAGGTCAGCAATGCTGAGCATGGGCAAGTCGTAGTCTCGGGCGAAAGCATCCAGTTCGGCCCCGCGGGCCATCCGCCCACCCGTCCCGACAATCTCGCCGATCACCGCCACCTCGGACAGGCCGGCAAGCCGCAGCAGGTCCACCGAAGCCTCGGTATGGCCCGGTCGGCTCAGCACCCCACCCTCGCGGTAACGCAACGGAAAGACATGGCCGGGACGCCGAAAATCCGCCGGTTGAGCGTCCGGGTCGGCCAGCGCGCGGATCGTCCGACTGCGATCGAGGGCCGAGACACCCGTCGTAGTGGTGCGATGGTCCACACTCACCGTGAAGGCGGTCGCATGCACTTCCTCGTTATCCCCAACCATCTGGGGGAGCCCCAGCGCATCAAGTCGTTCGCCGTGCATCGGCACGCAGATGATCCCGGACGTATACCGCACAAGGAAATCAAGGTCCTCGGGTGTCGCCAACTCCGCGGCCAGCACCAGGTCACCCTCGTTCTCGCGATCCTCATCGTCGGTGACAATCACCATTCCGCCGGCGGACAGGGCGCGAACTGCCGTCCACACGGCGTCTGACGTGGCCGAGTCGACACGACGCCGGGTCCCCTGCACCGCAGACCTCGACAGTTTTCTTCGTGCAAGTGTCAACGCGCGCCTCCTCACCAATCCGGCAGCGACTGGGTGTACCCGGGTCATCGCTGACTGAGGTGCTTCCAGTCAATCCAAGAGGCGCCAGAGTGTCAACTGTCGGTCATTTACCCTGCAATCAAGGCGACTCGGGTAATAGATGCCCTTCGAGGTAACTGAGGTGATCGAGCATGGCCTTTTCGGCAGCGTTGGGATCCTGCTTTTCGATCGCACGCACGATCGCTATGTGCTGCCGCACGGTACGCTCACCCACCGCAGCGTCGAGGTCCAGGTGATGGACCGGCTCGGTGACGTGATGCAATGCCTGCACAAAGGCCGCCGCGACCCGGTTTCCGGACGCCTTGCCGATCAGCGAGTGGAAACGCACATCCAATTCGGGCACCTGGGGATCGTCGTGCGACAGCTTCTTCTGCTGGTCGACGATGTCACGCAACTCCGCCGCCTCGTCAGAAGTGCGGTTCTCGGCGGCCCGGCGTACACAAGGCACTTCCAGCATCCGACGGACTTCGGCTGCCTCGCGGTAGACGATCGACCCCACCTGCAGCAGGTTCTGCATGTCTTGTCCGAGTTCGGCGCTGAACGTGTGGTGGTCAAGCACCCGAACGAAACTGCCGCCGCCGGCACCGGGCACCTTTTCTATCAGGCCATCCGCCACCAAAGAGCGCAGCGCCTCTCTAACGGTGGTGCGAGACACTCCGAAATCCCGCGACAGCGCGACCTCGGTGGGTAGCTTCTGTCCCGTTTTGACCACGCCATTTCGGATCGCAGCACGGATCTGCTCCTCGACCTGCTGGCGCGGACGCCGCACGGGTTCCGGCAGGAATGGCGAAGAAATGTCTTCAGCCGTCAATCTTTCACCCTCCCGACGACAGTCGCCAAAAAGAAGCCCCAAGAAGCCCTGGTTAACGCCCTATTGAACCCTATCGAACCGCGCTGAGTCCAAAGATACATCGAGCGTGTCGATTCCGGATGTCGACCATACTGTCGGCCTGTTGCCATGAATGCTAATGTCGAACAGTCGTCTATTAACCAGAGGGAGGCTTCAGGATGTCCAACGGGCGCGGAGAAGGTTCCGCAAACGGCGCCGAAGACTCGGACCTGCCGCTGTCGGATCTGCGCATCGTGGACCTCACGGGTTCCTACGCTGGCCCGACTGCCACGATGCTCCTCGCCGATATGGGTGCATCGGTGATCAAGGTGGAAGACTCCCGGGGTGACGACACCCGGCAGTGGGGTCCGCCCTTCGTTCACGGACAATCAACGTGGTTCCTGTCCGCGAACCGAAACAAGCGCGGCGTATGCATCGATCTGAAGACCCAGGACGGCACCGAATTCCTGGAGCGGCTGCTCTTCTCGAGCGACGTGCTGGTGACAAGCTTCAACCCGGCAAAGCTCGCCCGCCTGGGGCTCGCGCCCGACGCGATAGCGCAACGTCACCCGCGACTCGTCTACTGTCTGATTTCCGGTTTCGGACTCGAGGGGCCAGATGCCGAACTGTCTGGGTACGACCTGATCGCCCAAGCCAGGTCGGGTCTCATGAGCGTGACCGGGGAGTCCGCCGACTCGCCACAACGGATGAGCACGGCATTGTCGGATTCGGTCGCCGGGCTCGTTGCCTCGTTCACCATTGCCTCCGCGGTGTACCGGCAACGGCGGACCGGTCGTGGCGAGGTCATCGACGTTTCCCTGCTGGACTCTGCGCTGTTCCTGATGGCGCCCAGAATCGCCGCCTATCTCGCCGGCGGCGAGGAACCCCGCCCCTGCGGCGCCACCGATTCGGTCCTGACCCCATACCAGAGTTTCGCCACCCGTGACCGGCCCATCGTCGTGGCCGCCGGCAACGATTTGATGTGGCAGCGACTATGTGCGGCGCTTGGCGACGACGACCTGGCGGCCGACCCCGAACTTGCCTCCACGGCCGGACGCCAGCGCAACCGGGCGAGAGTGATCGATACCGTCGCCCAG
Organism: uncultured Actinomycetota bacterium; assembly: GCA_963711445.1. GTDB lineage: Bacteria > Actinomycetota > Actinomycetes > Mycobacteriales > Mycobacteriaceae > Mycobacterium. The sequence goes on along the minus strand of CAVQEF010000001.1, from coordinate 6,876 downwards.
CACCTCGCGCGCCGACACTCAGCGGAGTGGCTGGCTCTATTCGCCGAACACGGTATCCCGTCGTCGGCGATCCACAGCCTGGCCGACGTTGTACGTGACCCGCAGTTGGAATACCGTGAATCGATTATCAAGGCAGACCATCCGATCGCAGGGCCGATTGAGATGGTCGGTCCGCCTTGGCGCCTTCAGTCCCACCGAACTCGAGATATCCGACTGCCGGCTCCAGGTCTGGGTGAACACACCGCCGAAGTACGCGCGGAGCTAACGGATACCTACCGGTATGACTGGGTTGCTGCCACCACCGTCACCCGCACATGCCAGTTGAGGAGTTGGATCAACTCGGCTGACCCCGCGGCCGGGCTCGGTCTTCTGCATCTTTCGCGTGATGTACTCACAGATAGCTTTCTCCCTGGGCGAATACCCGCACTAAACGCCGCATTTGGCACGGAGTGGATTGAACGCGCTGAGGGAGGCGATAATTGTCAAATGGTAGCCGCCGCAACGGCTCGGCAATGTGCGTCAGGAGGCGCGATGGGGCTAGCCATAGTGGTCACGCAGGCGTCGTTTGAGAACTTTGCCGGCGGCGTTGCGTGGCAGGCCGTCTGCGATCTCAACACGCTTGGGCACCTTGTAGCCCGCTAGCGATCGCCGGCACAATGCCTGCACTTCCTGCACGGTGACCTGCTGCCCGGCACGGGGAACGACCACTGCCGTTACCGCCTCGCCCCAGTGATCGTCCGGCAGACCGATAACGGCGACCTCGCTGAGCGCGGGCAGCTGGGCGATGACATCCTCGACCTCGCGAGGATAGACGTTCTCGCCGCCGGTGATAATGATGTCCTTCTTACGGTCGACGATGTAGAAGAGTCCCTCGTCATCCATCCGCGCCAGGTCACCTGTGCGTAGCCAGCCATCAACAAGGACTTCCCCGGTGGCCTGCTCAGCGCGCCAGTAGCCCTTCATCACCTGATCGCCCGAGACGATGATCTCGCCGATTTCGCCGATCGGCACATCGTTCATATTGTCGTCGACCAGGCGAACCGTCGCGAGGCACTCCATCTGGCCCGCGGCGCTCAACAGACCGGGTTACCAGTGATCGCACGATGGTGTTGCTCGCGCCCGAGCACCAATACGTTGCCGGAGAGTTCGGTCATCCCATAGGTTTGGACGAACACCTCGCCGAAGCGTTTGATACCGCTCTCCAACAGGGTCGGTGACATCGGCGCCGAGCCGTAGACCAGTAGTTCGACCGAATCGAGCCTGGCGCTATCGATGTTGGAGTGCTGCAGGAGGAAGTTGAGCATCGTCGGCGCGAGCCCGGTATGGGTGATCTCATGTTCCTCGATCAGCCGGAGGTAGTCGCTGGCATCGAAGGCGACCATCAGGACCACGGTGGCTTGCCGCAAGTGGTACATCAGCGGGATGAAGGCAGCCACATGGCACAGCGGGAAGCAAAACAGTTGGCGATCATCCCGGCCGGGTTTCCACTCGATCATCGCGTTGAGTAAGGCGCCCATGATGTTCCGGTGCGAAAGCATCGCACCCTTCGGCCGGCCCGTCGTACCCGACGTGTAGACCAGCCACGCAACCTCGTCGTCGTCGGAATGTCCAAGAGATGGGTCGGGCGCACCGGGACCCACTAGTTCGTCGTAGCCAAGCGCGCCGGGTCGTTCACCTCCGATGACCACCAGATGACGAATCGAAGGCACCGCCCTATGGATGTCCGCCACCCGTTCGAAATGATTCTCGCCGACGATCAGCATCGAGGGCTCGGCGTCGGACAGTACGTACTGAATTTCCGGCGGGGCTAATCGTTGGTTGATCAGCGTGAGGATGTTTCCGGCCTGGGATGTGCCGTAGAGACAGTCGATGTACTCGACGCAGTTGTCCGCCAAGATCGCCACTCGTTCGCCTGGCCGAGTCAGTCGGCTCAACCCGCCCGCGAGCCGGTTCACGCGATCGGACAGCTCCGAGAAGTCGTAGTGATGCCCCGCGCACACAAGCGCAGTGTGCGCGGGGCGTTTGAGAGGGCCCCATGGATGATGTCGCTCAGCAGCATGTGGCCACTCAACTCCTTCGCAGCGCCAGACCTGTATTGTCTGACTTTAGCCATTTAGCCAGCGGGTGCCAAGCTCAGGACAGGAGCGCAGTCTGAGGTGAGTTCTGCCACCGCAAAAGGGACCCAGCCGTTGGAGATTGGTGTGGGTTTTTGGAGCATGCAGTCGACCTACATGCGCCCGATCCCGCGTTCGCGCGTCTACGAGGAAGCCAGGGACGAAGCCCGCCTCGTCGAGGAGCTCGGATTCGACACGCTGTGGATGGGTGAGCACCACCTGTCCTACGACGGCTACTGCCCGTCGCTGTTTCCGGCTGCGGCAGGCTTGTTGAGCGCCACCAGCACGCTTCGGATCGCTTCCGGAGTGCTGGTCCTGCCTTTCCACACCGCGCAGCGGTTAGCGGAGGGATCGGCCGCGTTGACGTCGTTGGCACCGGGGCGGTTCAGGATGGCGGTCGGGATCGGATACCGCCCCGTCGAGTTCGCCGCCGCCGGAGTCAAACTGGCCGATCGGGTGAGGGTGACCGACCAACGACTCGAGCTGATTCGTGGCAGCGACCTCGCTGAACGCATGGGCCCGACAGACCTGTGGGTCGGCACCGGCGTGTCCACCGGCGTCGAGAGGGCGGCCCGCTTCGGGGCATCGGTGCTACTCATGCCCACTGTCACGAGTCGAAGAATCTCCTCGATGCGTACGAGCTGGTCCGCCTGCTTGGCGAAAGTGGGCGACCCGTCGCTTCGCTTCGGCGTGATGCGGGAGTGCTGGGTCGACACGGATCCGGCAATGGTGGACTGGGCCCGAGGCCGACTTCTCGAAATGTGGCGGCACTACTCGAACTTCTGGCTCGACGATCCCGTGGCACACCGCGCGCAACGCGATGAGTTGGCCGAACAGATGGCTCGACAGGCCGTCTTCGGCGGCCCGGCAGAGGTGGTCGACCGGCTGGGCAGGCTCATCGACGCGGGTGCGGACACCTTGGCACTGCGAGTGCGGTTCGACGGTGTTACCGGGGCAGCCCTGCGTCGATGCCTGGACCTGCTCGCCGACAAGGTGTTGCCCCAGCTCGGGATCCAGCAATGAGCGGCCACCGGCTTGCCGTGTCTGCACCCGGCGCTGATGCGGCCGAGATCACGCAACTCGCCAGGATCGCAGAGAGCCAAAACCTGGACGCCGTCGTCGTAGGAGCTATCCGAAACGGTGTGCCCAACAGTGACGACACGTACGTGGCCGCGGCTGCCGGTGCTGCCGCAATGTGCACCCGGCACCTGCGGATTGGGGTGGCACTCGACTTGAGGGGTTCGGCGTCGCCCCTGCGGGTGGCCGAGGATATCGGTGTCCTGGACGTGATGTCCGCCGGCCGACTCGAACTGCTGCTCCGCCCGGGGCCGGACCAACATTGGAGCCAGGACCTCGCCGCAGTCTTTGGTGCATGGTCGGGCTGGAGGCTCGATGACGGCCGCGTCATGCCGGTCACTCCCACGCCGGTGCAGCCGAATATTCCGACCTGGATGGTCGAACGCTCCTCGGATCCGCGGGTGGCCCATCCACTGGCGCAGGGGGATTCGGTGCTCTTCGTCGAGTGGCCGAAGACCGCGTTCGTTCCCATGTGGTGGCGCTGCACAAAATGAGGCGAACCCGTGACGCGGCGGGCGCGGCGACCGTCGTGATCGACCTCGGTGCCACACCGGCCCCCGCGTCGTGCCGAGATTATGACGGTGCTCGGCAGCGTTGTGGGACCCTGCTTGCGCTGCGCCGCCGACGAAGTGGACATCCTCGCCATCGACACCACCGAGTGGCTGTTACGGCGCACCGAATTGCACCGGCCTCCGCTCACGGAGTAATCGTCGTTCAGAAGCCTGATGATCAGTCCTCTCCCGAGGGCGGCATCAAGCCATAAGACCGACAATTGACAAAGCGCGGCCATCGGGTTAGCCTTCGGCTGGCAGTAAGGACCTTTCCGAGTCCAATCTCCCGGCGGATGATCCTCACCGATTCGTCACAGCCCTGCCCGCGCCGACGATGCCTAGGAGGCGACACAATGAGCGCTGCCAAAGCGGCTAAGCAATTACTCGACCGGTTTCGCCACCGGCGACTTGGAATCCACTCTGCTCGGTGTCTGACCCGGAATTGGAATTGGCTCACAGCGACGCTCTGCCGTGGGGCGGTATGTGGCGCGGCCACGCGGGCTTCCAGGGGTTCATCGGCAAGATGTTGGAGCGGTTCGAGGTTGAGGTCCTGGGCTACGAGCTGTTCGACGCCGGCGACGTGGCCACGAGCCGAATCATGACCCTGGTCTTCACTTCGCGGGCCAATGGTGAATCCGTCGAAATGCCTGTGGTGGAACTATACTGGGCCCGAGGCGGGAAGCTTTACCGTATCGAGCCCTACTACCAGAACCAGACGATCGTTGCCGAGATGTACGCTCGTGCAGGAGCGGCCTGACAGCGGTCGGCGCCGGTTTCCGCATCTATGGACCCGCCACCTCGATCCCTGTGGGACCCATCAGCGAGTTGAATGAAGGATGCGCCGAATCAGGCTGAGAACTCTTCCAGCACAAGCCCGTTGATCCGATCGTGTTGGCACTCCACGCTCCGACCCGTGTTCACGTGACATGCGAGGCCGCTTCCCGATCGCCGGAATACCAGCATCACCGCCGGGTAGACCCCTTCCGGCTCCCCGCTCAGAAGCTTCGGCGGCATACCGAGAGATTCGGCGATGAAGTTCAATGCCATCTCGTTGGCGATCGGAGCCAGGCGGGAAGCCGGGTACGCCGCCAATAGCGGTTGACCCCGCACTCCATGGTGTAGCCGATTCCTCCCATGACCTGCATCCCCAGGTCGCAAGCGGTGAAGCAATTCTCGGCGGCGACGGCCTTGGCGCCGGTGGCCTCCGGACCACAAGGACGACCCTGGCTTTGCAGCCAGGCCGCCCGGTACACCATGAGCCTGGCCTGCTCGATCAGAAGGTGCATGCGCGCAACAAAGTGCTGTACTGATTGGAACCTGTTGATCGGGCCGCCGAATGCCTCCCGCTGCCCCTGCGTAGGCCATCACCTCATCCAGCGCGGCCTGGGCCCATCCCAGGCACAGCGCCGCGGTACCGATCCGCTCGTGATTGAGCATGTCGATCAGGTGGTAGAAGCCACGGCCCACTTGACCGATGACCCGGCCTGTGCCAACACGCACGCCCTCGTAGCCAACGATATTGGTGTCCTCACCGCTACAGACCTCGATCGGGTCGATCGTTACCCCGGGCGCGTCGGCGTCCACCAGGAAAAGCGTCACGCCGTTGGCTTTGGATCCTGTACCGAGCGGGCTTGTTCGGGCCGCCACCATCAGGTGATGGGCAGACCGTGCCGCCGACGTGAAAACCTTGCCGCCGTCGATCACCCAACCGTCACCGTCCGCCGTGGCCGTTGTTCGCATGGCCCCCAGCACATCGGTGCCCCCACCGGGTTCGGTGAGCGAGAGCGCGAAGTGACGCCGGCCGGCGACCAACTCCGGAAGACAAGTTCTTCGTTCCTCGGCAACCGGCGGTCTTCCAGCAAGTGGCCGCCAAAGCACATGGGCGGAAACAACGGCCCGATTGCATCACCCGCCGCGGATGCCGCCTCCACCACCAGAGTGGAGTCGAGGACATCGCCGCCGCCCCCGCCATATTCGGGGTCGATACCCACGCCCAGCCAGCCGGCCGCCGCGAACTTGTGCCAGATGTCCTCGCGATGCTCACCGGCCTTGGCGCATGCGCCCACGACGTCCGGAGGGTATTCCCGCGACAAACCTACGGACCGAATCCTGCAGCATTCGCTGCTCGTCACTCAGCACGAAATCCACCACGACTCCTAGGGATCGTCACGAACAGCTTCGGTCCGATGATATACATAACACGACAACTGTTGGACCTTAACCTAGGGATGACGAATGGAGTCACAACGCTTTGGTCCCCTGGCCGGGATCAGGGTCGTCGAACTCGCCGGCCTGGGCCCTGCACCCTTCTGCGCGATGGTCCTGGCCGACCTTGGTGCCGATGTGATCACCGTCGACCGGGCGGCATGGGTGGGCACCTCCGAGCCCATGGACGTGTTGCGCCGGGGACGCCGATCCATCGCGGTGGACCTCAAGCACGACGAGGGGGCGGAGACGGTACTGCGGCTGGCCGAACGGTCGGATGCTCTCCTCAGGGCTTCCGCCCCGGGGTCGCCGAGCTTTTGGCATCGGACCCGACCCATGCCTTCGGCGCAACCCGGCCCTGATTTATGGCCGGATGACCGGGTGGGGCCAACACGGTCCGCTGGCCAAGGCCGCCGGCCATGACATCAACTACATAGCGGTCGCTGGGGCCCTGTACCAATTGGCAGGGCCGGTGAGCCACCGGTGCCCCCGCTCAACCTGGTGGGCGACTTCGGCGGCGGCGGCCTGCTGCTCGCACTGGGAGTCCTCGCCGCATTGCACGAACGCACCGCTTCCGGCGCGGGGCAGGTCGTCGACGCCGCGATGGTCGACGGTGCGTCGCTGCTGCTGACCATGCTGCACGATCAACGCCATATTGGCATGTGGTCGGATCAGCGGGCCGACAACTACATTGACACCGCCGCGCCGTACTACGACGCCTACGAGACTGCTGACGGCCACTACCTAGCCGTTGGCGCGATCGAACCGCAGTTTTGGTCGGAACTGCTGCGGCTTCTCGAGATAGATCCGGCCGATCTGCCCGATCAGGAAGATCGCACCCAGTGGCCGGCGATGAAGCGGCGGTTCAAAGAGATTTTGGGCGGCCGGACCCGGGACCAGTGGTGCGAGCTCTTCGACGGAACGGATGC